>NZ_CP182288.1:0-5779068 GCF_048081605.1 Roseateles sp. So40a
GGCGAAAGCCACTTCGATGTTCTTTAAGAATTTACAGCCGATAAGCGTGGGCGTCTGAACGAGCGACCTGAGAAGGTTAAATCGAAACTAGACGCTCACGGAAAATGAATGAAGCTATGAAAGTAGTCTTTGTTCGATTCCGTTGAGTATTCAAGATCGAACTGTAGAGTTTGATCCTGGCTCAGATTGAACGCTGGCGGCATGCCTTACACATGCAAGTCGAACGGTAACGCGGGGCAACCTGGCGACGAGTGGCGAACGGGTGAGTAATGTATCGGAACGTGCCCAGTTGTGGGGGATAACTGCTCGAAAGAGCAGCTAATACCGCATACGACCTGAGGGTGAAAGCGGGGGATCGCAAGACCTCGCGCAATTGGAGCGGCCGATATCAGATTAGGTAGTTGGTGGGGTAAAGGCCTACCAAGCCGACGATCTGTAGCTGGTCTGAGAGGACGACCAGCCACACTGGGACTGAGACACGGCCCAGACTCCTACGGGAGGCAGCAGTGGGGAATTTTGGACAATGGGGGCAACCCTGATCCAGCCATGCCGCGTGCGGGAAGAAGGCCTTCGGGTTGTAAACCGCTTTTGTCAGGGAAGAAAAGACTCCTACTAATACTGGGGGTTCATGACGGTACCTGAAGAATAAGCACCGGCTAACTACGTGCCAGCAGCCGCGGTAATACGTAGGGTGCAAGCGTTAATCGGAATTACTGGGCGTAAAGCGTGCGCAGGCGGTTATGCAAGACAGATGTGAAATCCCCGGGCTCAACCTGGGAACTGCATTTGTGACTGCATGGCTAGAGTACGGTAGAGGGGGATGGAATTCCGCGTGTAGCAGTGAAATGCGTAGATATGCGGAGGAACACCGATGGCGAAGGCAATCCCCTGGACCTGTACTGACGCTCATGCACGAAAGCGTGGGGAGCAAACAGGATTAGATACCCTGGTAGTCCACGCCCTAAACGATGTCAACTGGTTGTTGGGAGGGTTTCTTCTCAGTAACGTAGCTAACGCGTGAAGTTGACCGCCTGGGGAGTACGGCCGCAAGGTTGAAACTCAAAGGAATTGACGGGGACCCGCACAAGCGGTGGATGATGTGGTTTAATTCGATGCAACGCGAAAAACCTTACCTACCCTTGACATGCCAGGAATCTTGCAGAGATGTGAGAGTGCTCGAAAGAGAACCTGGACACAGGTGCTGCATGGCCGTCGTCAGCTCGTGTCGTGAGATGTTGGGTTAAGTCCCGCAACGAGCGCAACCCTTGTCATTAGTTGCTACGAAAGGGCACTCTAATGAGACTGCCGGTGACAAACCGGAGGAAGGTGGGGATGACGTCAGGTCATCATGGCCCTTATGGGTAGGGCTACACACGTCATACAATGGCCGGGACAGAGGGCTGCCAACCCGCGAGGGGGAGCTAATCCCAGAAACCCGGTCGTAGTCCGGATCGCAGTCTGCAACTCGACTGCGTGAAGTCGGAATCGCTAGTAATCGCGGATCAGCTTGCCGCGGTGAATACGTTCCCGGGTCTTGTACACACCGCCCGTCACACCATGGGAGCGGGTTCTGCCAGAAGTAGTTAGCCTAACCGCAAGGAGGGCGATTACCACGGCAGGGTTCGTGACTGGGGTGAAGTCGTAACAAGGTAGCCGTATCGGAAGGTGCGGCTGGATCACCTCCTTTCTAGAGAATGACGAGACCGCCAAGTGACTTCGGTTGCTTGGGAGAGTCGAGTCCACATAGCGAGTTCAGCGCGCCCACACTTATCGGCTGTAGTCACACAACAGTGAGTGAGAAAACGCGTGAGCCTGGCGAGCTGGCCTTGCTGGTTGGCGCGACAGGGGCACGCAAAGAATGCGTGGGTCTGTAGCTCAGTCGGTTAGAGCACCGTCTTGATAAGGCGGGGGTCGCTGGTTCGAATCCAGCCAGACCCACCACGAGGATCGAGAGATCTTGGGGGATTAGCTCAGCTGGGAGAGCACCTGCTTTGCAAGCAGGGGGTCGTCGGTTCGATCCCGTCATCCTCCACCAATCACTTCACAGGGTGGCAAACCACAGCAGCGAGACAAGCGCTGTTGTGGTTTGCCAGTCTCGACTTTTTAGTCGGCTGTTGTTCTTTAACAATTCGTAGAGTCGAATCAGCGTTGCTGGCGGAAAGCTGGCGCTCGTAAAGGGGCGCTCGGCACCGTGCCGCCAGCGACATTTGATTGCGTCAACAAACTTCAACTCTGAACTTCAGAGTCGAAATTGAAGAACGGCGAACGCGTGATACTCAATAAATGCTCGAGTTGTCGAGCATCTGTCCTTGACGACATCTGCGGATGTCAAAGTTATAGGGTCAAGTGACTAAGTGCATGTGGTGGATGCCTTGGCGATTACAGGCGACGAAGGACGTGATAGCCTGCGATAAGCTTCGGGGAGCTGGCAAATAAGCTTTGATCCGGAGATTTCCGAATGGGGAAACCCACCTCGTTTAGAGGTATCGCACACTGAATACATAGGTGTGCGAGGCGAACCGGGTGAACTGAAACATCTCAGTAGCTCGAGGAAAAGACATCAACCGAGATTCCGAAAGTAGTGGCGAGCGAAATCGGAGTAGCCCTCGTGTTTTAGCAGTTGGCATATCAGAACGGAATGGAAAGTCCGGCCATAGCGGGTGATAGCCCCGTATGAGAAATGTCGATTGTGGAACTAGGCACGAATAGAGTAGGGCGGGACACGTGAAATCCTGTCTGAATATGGGGGGACCATCCTCCAAGGCTAAATACTCGTAATCGACCGATAGCGAACAAGTACCGTGAGGGAAAGGCGAAAAGAACCCCGGGAGGGGAGTGAAATAGATCCTGAAACCGCATGCATACAAAAAGTAGGAGCCCGCAAGGGTGACTGCGTACCTTTTGTATAATGGGTCAGCGACTTACATTCAGTGGCGAGGTTAACCGAATAGGGTAGCCGTAGAGAAATCGAGTCCGAATAGGGCGAATTAGTCGCTGGGTGTAGACCCGAAACCAGGTGATCTATCCATGGCCAGGATGAAGGTACCGTAACAGGTGCTGGAGGTCCGAACCGACTAGTGTTGCAAAACTAGCGGATGAGCTGTGGATAGGGGTGAAAGGCTAAACAAACCTGGAGATAGCTGGTTCTCTCCGAAAACTATTTAGGTAGTGCCTCAAGTATTACCTTCGGGGGTAGAGCACTGTTTAGGCTAGGGGGTCATGGCGACTTACCAAACCTATGCAAACTCCGAATACCGAAGAGTACAGCTTGGGAGACAGAGCACCGGGTGCTAACGTCCGGACTCAAGAGGGAAACAACCCAGACCGCCAGCTAAGGTCCCTAAAATTGGCTAAGTGGGAAACGAAGTGGGAAGGCTAAAACAGTCAGGATGTTGGCTTAGAAGCAGCCATCATTTAAAGAAAGCGTAATAGCTCACTGATCGAGTCGTCCTGCGCGGAAGATGTAACGGGGCTAAGCCAGTTACCGAAGCTGCGGATGCACAGTTTACTGTGCGTGGTAGGAGAGCGTTCTGTACGCCTGTGAAGGTGGGTCGTGAGGCCTGCTGGAGGTATCAGAAGTGCGAATGCTGACATGAGTAGCGTTAAAGGGGGTGAAAAGCCCCCTCGCCGAAAGCGCAAGGTTTCCTACGCAACGTTCATCGGCGTAGGGTGAGTCGGCCCCTAAGGCGAGGCAGAGATGCGTAGCTGATGGGAAACAGGTCAATATTCCTGTACCGATCAATAGTGCGATGTGGGGACGGAGAAGGTTAGCTCAGCCGGGTGTTGGATGTCCCGGTTCAAGCCTGTAGTCGTGCCTGGTAGGCAAATCCGCCGGGCTTAGATGAGGGGTGATAACGAGTCTGCTTGCAGACGAAGTGAGTGATACCCTGCTTCCAGGAAAAGCCACTAAGCTTCAGCTATTGACGACCGTACCGCAAACCGACACTGGTGCGCGAGATGAGTATTCTAAGGCGCTTGAGAGAACTCTGGAGAAGGAACTCGGCAAATTGACACCGTAACTTCGGAAGAAGGTGTGCCTTTAGTAGGTGAACCATTTACTTGGGGAGCCCAATGAGGCCGCAGAGAATCGGTGGCTGCGACTGTTTATTAAAAACACAGCACTCTGCAAAGACGAAAGTCGACGTATAGGGTGTGACGCCTGCCCGGTGCTGGAAGATTAAATGATGGGGTGCAAGCTCTTGACTGAAGTCCCAGTAAACGGCGGCCGTAACTATAACGGTCCTAAGGTAGCGAAATTCCTTGTCGGGTAAGTTCCGACCTGCACGAATGGCGTAACGATGGCCACACTGTCTCCTCCAGAGACTCAGCGAAGTTGAAATGTTTGTGATGATGCAATCTCCCCGCGGAAAGACGGAAAGACCCCATGAACCTTTACTGTAGCTTTACATTGGACTTTGAACAGATCTGTGTAGGATAGGTGGGAGGCTTTGAAACCTGGTCGCTAGATCAGGTGGAGCCAACGTTGAAATACCACCCTGGTGTGTTTGAGGTTCTAACCTTGGCCCGTTATCCGGGTTGGGGACAGTGTATGGTGGGCAGTTTGACTGGGGCGGTCTCCTCCCAAAGTGTAACGGAGGAGTTCGAAGGTACGCTAAATACGGTCGGAAATCGTGTTGATAGTGCATTGGCATAAGCGTGCTTGACTGCGAGACTGACAAGTCGAGCAGGTACGAAAGTAGGACAAAGTGATCCGGTGGTTCTGTATGGAAGGGCCATCGCTCAACGGATAAAAGGTACTCTGGGGATAACAGGCTGATACCGCCCAAGAGTTCATATCGACGGCGGTGTTTGGCACCTCGATGTCGGCTCATCTCATCCTGGGGCTGTAGCCGGTCCCAAGGGTATGGCTGTTCGCCATTTAAAGAGGTACGTGAGCTGGGTTTAAAACGTCGTGAGACAGTTTGGTCCCTATCTTCCGTGGGCGCTGCAAGATTGAGAGAGCCTGCTCCTAGTACGAGAGGACCGGAGTGGACGCACCTCTGGTGTATCGGTTGTCACGCCAGTGGCATCGCCGAGTAGCTAAGTGCGGAAGAGATAACCGCTGAAAGCATCTAAGCGGGAAACTCGTCTCAAGATGAGTCTTGCCGGGGCCTAGAGCCCCCTGAAGGGTCGTTCAAGACCAGGACGTTGATAGGCTGGGTGTGGAAGCGCAGTAATGCGTTAAGCTAACCAGTACTAATTGCCCGTGCGGCTTGACCCTATAACTTTGACACTCAAAACGTCAGAGACTGAGGTCACGCAGTTTTACCGTTCTTCAAACTCGAAGACGCAATCAAACCAAAGCTGATTTGACTCTACCGAATTGGGTTTGCTGACCAAGCGCAGCAAACCAACCAGTCAAGCCTGATGACCATAGCGAGTCGGTCCCACCCCTTCCCATCCCGAACAGGACCGTGAAACGACTCAGCGCCGATGATAGTGCGGATTCCCGTGTGAAAGTAGGTCATCGTCAGGCTAATATCCGGAGACGCCCGGTCGCATGACCGGGCGTTCCTTTCTCTGCTTGCAGAGATGAGCGCTTCAACGGAGCGTTGATCTCTGAAGGCGAGACGGCATCTGTGGATCAGAAAGATCGACAAAAAGATGCTTGACAAGTTCAAACGAACTCGTTTATAGTCTCACTTCTGCGCTTCTGACAACAAATCAGCGACGCGACGAAGGAGGCGAAAGCCACTTCGATGTTCTTTAAGAATTTACAGCCGATAAGCGTGGGCGTCTGAACGAGCGACCTGAGAAGGTTAAATCGAAACTAGACGCTCACGGAAAATGAATGAAGCTATGAAAGTAGTCTTTGTTCGATTCCGTTGAGTATTCAAGATCGAACTGTAGAGTTTGATCCTGGCTCAGATTGAACGCTGGCGGCATGCCTTACACATGCAAGTCGAACGGTAACGCGGGGCAACCTGGCGACGAGTGGCGAACGGGTGAGTAATGTATCGGAACGTGCCCAGTTGTGGGGGATAACTGCTCGAAAGAGCAGCTAATACCGCATACGACCTGAGGGTGAAAGCGGGGGATCGCAAGACCTCGCGCAATTGGAGCGGCCGATATCAGATTAGGTAGTTGGTGGGGTAAAGGCCTACCAAGCCGACGATCTGTAGCTGGTCTGAGAGGACGACCAGCCACACTGGGACTGAGACACGGCCCAGACTCCTACGGGAGGCAGCAGTGGGGAATTTTGGACAATGGGGGCAACCCTGATCCAGCCATGCCGCGTGCGGGAAGAAGGCCTTCGGGTTGTAAACCGCTTTTGTCAGGGAAGAAAAGACTCCTACTAATACTGGGGGTTCATGACGGTACCTGAAGAATAAGCACCGGCTAACTACGTGCCAGCAGCCGCGGTAATACGTAGGGTGCAAGCGTTAATCGGAATTACTGGGCGTAAAGCGTGCGCAGGCGGTTATGCAAGACAGATGTGAAATCCCCGGGCTCAACCTGGGAACTGCATTTGTGACTGCATGGCTAGAGTACGGTAGAGGGGGATGGAATTCCGCGTGTAGCAGTGAAATGCGTAGATATGCGGAGGAACACCGATGGCGAAGGCAATCCCCTGGACCTGTACTGACGCTCATGCACGAAAGCGTGGGGAGCAAACAGGATTAGATACCCTGGTAGTCCACGCCCTAAACGATGTCAACTGGTTGTTGGGAGGGTTTCTTCTCAGTAACGTAGCTAACGCGTGAAGTTGACCGCCTGGGGAGTACGGCCGCAAGGTTGAAACTCAAAGGAATTGACGGGGACCCGCACAAGCGGTGGATGATGTGGTTTAATTCGATGCAACGCGAAAAACCTTACCTACCCTTGACATGCCAGGAATCTTGCAGAGATGTGAGAGTGCTCGAAAGAGAACCTGGACACAGGTGCTGCATGGCCGTCGTCAGCTCGTGTCGTGAGATGTTGGGTTAAGTCCCGCAACGAGCGCAACCCTTGTCATTAGTTGCTACGAAAGGGCACTCTAATGAGACTGCCGGTGACAAACCGGAGGAAGGTGGGGATGACGTCAGGTCATCATGGCCCTTATGGGTAGGGCTACACACGTCATACAATGGCCGGGACAGAGGGCTGCCAACCCGCGAGGGGGAGCTAATCCCAGAAACCCGGTCGTAGTCCGGATCGCAGTCTGCAACTCGACTGCGTGAAGTCGGAATCGCTAGTAATCGCGGATCAGCTTGCCGCGGTGAATACGTTCCCGGGTCTTGTACACACCGCCCGTCACACCATGGGAGCGGGTTCTGCCAGAAGTAGTTAGCCTAACCGCAAGGAGGGCGATTACCACGGCAGGGTTCGTGACTGGGGTGAAGTCGTAACAAGGTAGCCGTATCGGAAGGTGCGGCTGGATCACCTCCTTTCTAGAGAATGACGAGACCGCCAAGTGACTTCGGTTGCTTGGGAGAGTCGAGTCCACATAGCGAGTTCAGCGCGCCCACACTTATCGGCTGTAGTCACACAACAGTGAGTGAGAAAACGCGTGAGCCTGGCGAGCTGGCCTTGCTGGTTGGCGCGACAGGGGCACGCAAAGAATGCGTGGGTCTGTAGCTCAGTCGGTTAGAGCACCGTCTTGATAAGGCGGGGGTCGCTGGTTCGAATCCAGCCAGACCCACCACGAGGATCGAGAGATCTTGGGGGATTAGCTCAGCTGGGAGAGCACCTGCTTTGCAAGCAGGGGGTCGTCGGTTCGATCCCGTCATCCTCCACCAATCACTTCACAGGGTGGCAAACCACAGCAGCGAGACAAGCGCTGTTGTGGTTTGCCAGTCTCGACTTTTTAGTCGGCTGTTGTTCTTTAACAATTCGTAGAGTCGAATCAGCGTTGCTGGCGGAAAGCTGGCGCTCGTAAAGGGGCGCTCGGCACCGTGCCGCCAGCGACATTTGATTGCGTCAACAAACTTCAACTCTGAACTTCAGAGTCGAAATTGAAGAACGGCGAACGCGTGATACTCAATAAATGCTCGAGTTGTCGAGCATCTGTCCTTGACGACATCTGCGGATGTCAAAGTTATAGGGTCAAGTGACTAAGTGCATGTGGTGGATGCCTTGGCGATTACAGGCGACGAAGGACGTGATAGCCTGCGATAAGCTTCGGGGAGCTGGCAAATAAGCTTTGATCCGGAGATTTCCGAATGGGGAAACCCACCTCGTTTAGAGGTATCGCACACTGAATACATAGGTGTGCGAGGCGAACCGGGTGAACTGAAACATCTCAGTAGCTCGAGGAAAAGACATCAACCGAGATTCCGAAAGTAGTGGCGAGCGAAATCGGAGTAGCCCTCGTGTTTTAGCAGTTGGCATATCAGAACGGAATGGAAAGTCCGGCCATAGCGGGTGATAGCCCCGTATGAGAAATGTCGATTGTGGAACTAGGCACGAATAGAGTAGGGCGGGACACGTGAAATCCTGTCTGAATATGGGGGGACCATCCTCCAAGGCTAAATACTCGTAATCGACCGATAGCGAACAAGTACCGTGAGGGAAAGGCGAAAAGAACCCCGGGAGGGGAGTGAAATAGATCCTGAAACCGCATGCATACAAAAAGTAGGAGCCCGCAAGGGTGACTGCGTACCTTTTGTATAATGGGTCAGCGACTTACATTCAGTGGCGAGGTTAACCGAATAGGGTAGCCGTAGAGAAATCGAGTCCGAATAGGGCGAATTAGTCGCTGGGTGTAGACCCGAAACCAGGTGATCTATCCATGGCCAGGATGAAGGTACCGTAACAGGTGCTGGAGGTCCGAACCGACTAGTGTTGCAAAACTAGCGGATGAGCTGTGGATAGGGGTGAAAGGCTAAACAAACCTGGAGATAGCTGGTTCTCTCCGAAAACTATTTAGGTAGTGCCTCAAGTATTACCTTCGGGGGTAGAGCACTGTTTAGGCTAGGGGGTCATGGCGACTTACCAAACCTATGCAAACTCCGAATACCGAAGAGTACAGCTTGGGAGACAGAGCACCGGGTGCTAACGTCCGGACTCAAGAGGGAAACAACCCAGACCGCCAGCTAAGGTCCCTAAAATTGGCTAAGTGGGAAACGAAGTGGGAAGGCTAAAACAGTCAGGATGTTGGCTTAGAAGCAGCCATCATTTAAAGAAAGCGTAATAGCTCACTGATCGAGTCGTCCTGCGCGGAAGATGTAACGGGGCTAAGCCAGTTACCGAAGCTGCGGATGCACAGTTTACTGTGCGTGGTAGGAGAGCGTTCTGTACGCCTGTGAAGGTGGGTCGTGAGGCCTGCTGGAGGTATCAGAAGTGCGAATGCTGACATGAGTAGCGTTAAAGGGGGTGAAAAGCCCCCTCGCCGAAAGCGCAAGGTTTCCTACGCAACGTTCATCGGCGTAGGGTGAGTCGGCCCCTAAGGCGAGGCAGAGATGCGTAGCTGATGGGAAACAGGTCAATATTCCTGTACCGATCAATAGTGCGATGTGGGGACGGAGAAGGTTAGCTCAGCCGGGTGTTGGATGTCCCGGTTCAAGCCTGTAGTCGTGCCTGGTAGGCAAATCCGCCGGGCTTAGATGAGGGGTGATAACGAGTCTGCTTGCAGACGAAGTGAGTGATACCCTGCTTCCAGGAAAAGCCACTAAGCTTCAGCTATTGACGACCGTACCGCAAACCGACACTGGTGCGCGAGATGAGTATTCTAAGGCGCTTGAGAGAACTCTGGAGAAGGAACTCGGCAAATTGACACCGTAACTTCGGAAGAAGGTGTGCCTTTAGTAGGTGAACCATTTACTTGGGGAGCCCAATGAGGCCGCAGAGAATCGGTGGCTGCGACTGTTTATTAAAAACACAGCACTCTGCAAAGACGAAAGTCGACGTATAGGGTGTGACGCCTGCCCGGTGCTGGAAGATTAAATGATGGGGTGCAAGCTCTTGACTGAAGTCCCAGTAAACGGCGGCCGTAACTATAACGGTCCTAAGGTAGCGAAATTCCTTGTCGGGTAAGTTCCGACCTGCACGAATGGCGTAACGATGGCCACACTGTCTCCTCCAGAGACTCAGCGAAGTTGAAATGTTTGTGATGATGCAATCTCCCCGCGGAAAGACGGAAAGACCCCATGAACCTTTACTGTAGCTTTACATTGGACTTTGAACAGATCTGTGTAGGATAGGTGGGAGGCTTTGAAACCTGGTCGCTAGATCAGGTGGAGCCAACGTTGAAATACCACCCTGGTGTGTTTGAGGTTCTAACCTTGGCCCGTTATCCGGGTTGGGGACAGTGTATGGTGGGCAGTTTGACTGGGGCGGTCTCCTCCCAAAGTGTAACGGAGGAGTTCGAAGGTACGCTAAATACGGTCGGAAATCGTGTTGATAGTGCATTGGCATAAGCGTGCTTGACTGCGAGACTGACAAGTCGAGCAGGTACGAAAGTAGGACAAAGTGATCCGGTGGTTCTGTATGGAAGGGCCATCGCTCAACGGATAAAAGGTACTCTGGGGATAACAGGCTGATACCGCCCAAGAGTTCATATCGACGGCGGTGTTTGGCACCTCGATGTCGGCTCATCTCATCCTGGGGCTGTAGCCGGTCCCAAGGGTATGGCTGTTCGCCATTTAAAGAGGTACGTGAGCTGGGTTTAAAACGTCGTGAGACAGTTTGGTCCCTATCTTCCGTGGGCGCTGCAAGATTGAGAGAGCCTGCTCCTAGTACGAGAGGACCGGAGTGGACGCACCTCTGGTGTATCGGTTGTCACGCCAGTGGCATCGCCGAGTAGCTAAGTGCGGAAGAGATAACCGCTGAAAGCATCTAAGCGGGAAACTCGTCTCAAGATGAGTCTTGCCGGGGCCTAGAGCCCCCTGAAGGGTCGTTCAAGACCAGGACGTTGATAGGCTGGGTGTGGAAGCGCAGTAATGCGTTAAGCTAACCAGTACTAATTGCCCGTGCGGCTTGACCCTATAACTTTGACACTCAAAACGTCAGAGACTGAGGTCACGCAGTTTTACCGTTCTTCAAACTCGAAGACGCAATCAAACCAAAGCTGATTTGACTCTACCGAATTGGGTTTGCTGACCAAGCGCAGCAAACCAACCAGTCAAGCCTGATGACCATAGCGAGTCGGTCCCACCCCTTCCCATCCCGAACAGGACCGTGAAACGACTCAGCGCCGATGATAGTGCGGATTCCCGTGTGAAAGTAGGTCATCGTCAGGCTAATATCCCGCAAACCCCTCGCTCAGCAATGAGCGAGGGGTTTTTGCTTTTGGGTTTTTGCTTTTGGGTTTCTGCTTTTAGGGTTAGGGAATCCCCAGACATCGGCGCGATTTCGCCGTTTAGTTCCCGATGGCGAAGACGACATGGATCGACCCCGTCGATTTATATCCCAGCACCTTGGCTCGGATGAGATCATCGACCATCTCCTGAACCCAAGCGTCCTGTTTTCGATCGGCAAAGTAGCGCTGCCAAGTGCTCTGGAGAACAGGCGTGGCCAGTAACCATCCGATGAGGTCATGCTGCAGGTTTTCGCGTACCTCGAGCATGTGGAACACGGTCAGCGCCTTGGCCGCGTGCAAGGCATGGCGCTTCGGGTTTTGTCGGAAATAGCGTAAGCGCTCCCGCGCGACGCGCAGCGCGCTTGCAAGGTCATGGAATGGCGCACCGTGTCCTGGAATGACCCAGGAAGGCCCTAGTTTCTCGATGAGTTCGAGCGTGGCTTCGACTTCATCGAATGCGTGATCTCCGTCCAATTCCGGAAAGACGATGCCAAAGCCGGTTTGCCACAACGCATCCGCTGAGATCAGCGTGCCGGACCGAGTATCGAAGAGGATCAAGGAGTGAGGATCGTGGCCAGGCGCCGAGAGGACCTGCCACTCTCGGCCAGCCTGGTGGACGACGTGCCCAGGGAGCAAAGCGCCTGCTGGCGAAAAGCGGGCGCAGCGCTGCCCCGTTGCACGATAGCTGAGAGCATCTTCATCCCAGGCAGCAATGGCCGCGAACTCGCCAGGCGGAATCACGATCGGACACCCGTGGCGGGCTGACACCGCGGCGTTTCCGCCGCAATGGTCCGAATGGAGGTGCGTGTTGGCGATCAACCGGATGCGTTCATTCGGGCGCAAGGCGGCGTCCAGCAGAGCAAGCGTCTGATCCGCGTGCGTCACGTATCCCGTGTCGATGAGCACCGCACCTTCGTCGGGCTCCGCCCCATGGAGCAGGATGTTGTTCGACGACAACCAGCCGCGCTCCAGCACCTCGATGTCGGGCGGAAGCGGATGGGATGGACTCACGCGACTGCGCCCAGCGCCCTCACTGACGCAGCTCGCGGCGAAGAATCTTGCCGACGTTGGTCTTGGGCAGTTCGTCGCGGAACTCGATGTACTTGGGCCGTTTGTACCCAGTCAGTTGCTTGTGGCAGTAAGAGGAAAGATCCTCCTCAGCCAGCGCTGGATCTTTCTTGATGACGAACAGTTTGACCGCCTCGCCCGAGTGAGGGTCAGGCACACCGATCGCGGCGCATTCCAGTACGCCGGGATGCAGGTTCACGACCTGCTCGATCTCGGTCGGATAGACATTGAACCCGCTCACCAGGATCATGTCCTTCTTCCGATCGACGATGCGCGTGAACCCGTCAGCGTCCATCACGCCGATGTCGCCGGTCTTGAAGAAGCCATCGGGGCCGATCGCTTGGGCGGTGTCTTCGGGACGATTCCAATAGCCCGCCATCACCTGCGGGCCGCGGATGCAGATTTCGCCGCGCTCGCCCATGGGCACGTCGTTGCCGGCGTCGTCGCGGATCGCGATCTCCGTGTTGGGAACCGGCAGGCCGATGGAGCCATTGAACTCGGCGAGATCCAGTCGATTCACCGTGGCGACCGGCGAGGTCTCCGACAGGCCGTATCCCTCGACGACCGGGCAACCGGTGATGCGCGCCCACTTCTCGGCTGTCGCTTGTTGCACCGCCATGCCCCCGCCGTTGGAGATCACCAACTCGCTGAAGTCCAGCTTCGCGAATCCCGGATCGTTGGCCAGCGCGTTGAACAGCGTGTTGACCGCGGGGAACATGTTCACGCGGTAGTTCCGAAGCGTGGCGATCAGGCCGGGGATGTCGCGGGGATTGGGGATCAGCAGATTCATGATCCCCATGCGAGCGCCGAGCATGTAGCAGGCCGTCAACGCGAAGATGTGATACAGCGGCAAGGCGCAGACGATGGTCAGAGGCTTGTCGCCGAGCTTGTTCAGCATCGGCGCGAACCAGGCCTCGCTCTGGAGGATGTTGGCGACGATGTTCCGGTGCAGCAGCGTCGCACCCTTCGACAAGCCCGTCGTGCCACCCGTGTACTGCAGGAACGCGGGATCATCGGCACCCACCTGCACCGGCTTGAGCGTCATCCCGGCCCCCTGGGCCAGCGCCTGATTGAAGCGCGTCACGCTGCGGCCGCCCGTGAGAGGCAGGCGGAACTCCGGCACCATCTTCTTCACATGGCGGACCGCGAAATTGATGAGCGGTCCCCGCCACCATCCCAGCATGTCGCCCAGGCCGGTGAGGATCACGTGCTTGACCTGCGTGCGGTCGATGACTTCCGACAGCGTCTTGGCGAAGTTCTCCAGCACGACGATGGCCTCGGCGCCGGAGTCCTTGAGTTGATGCTCGAGCTCGCGCGGCGTGTACAGCGGGTTCACGTTCACGACCACGAACCCCGCGCGCAGGATGGCGGCGATCGTCACCATGTACTGGAGCACGTTGGGCATCATGATCGCGACGCGCGCGCCACGCGCCAGCCCGCGCTGCTGCAGCCAGACGCCCAAGGCGGACGACAGTTCATCCACTTGAGCGAAGGTGAGGCGCTGGTCCATGCAGGCGGCCGCGTCGCGGCGCGCATGCTTGCGGAAAGCCTCCTCCAGCAGGGCCACCAAGGAGGGGTAGACGTCGACGGAAATCTCGGCAGGGACGCCCGGCGGGTAGTTCTTCAGCCAGGGCTTGTCGGCGTAGGTGGCGCTCATGTCTCCTCGTCTCATTCTTTGGTGTGGGGAAAGGGCCAGGCCCTTGGAGGAACTGTCGATGCTCGCGGCTGCCGCCGCGCAGTCGTAGCGGGGATGCCCTAGGCAAGGCCGTCACGTGAGGGACAACTGGATGTCAATCCGAGAGGCGGTGCGCCGTGGCGCAGGAATTCCCGAAGCCGCAGCACCGTCCGACGCGCCTCTACACTCGACCCTTTGCTTGGGGAACCCCGGATGAACGGCTGGCTGCAGCGCCTCATTTCCTCCTTTCGCTGGGTCGTCGGGCCGCTGCTGGCGCTTTGGGTGGGCACCCGATGGGGTGTGCCGGTCGGCCTTGGCGTCCTGGCGCTGTTCGTGCTCGGGCCGGCGCTGGGCATGCTGCCGGGTTTCCTGATCCTGCGATTCGTGCCGCCGGCGCCGGGCCTGTCCGCGGCACCGCTGCCCGACCTCATCCAGGCGTGGTGGCGCGAGGTGGTCGCGGTCACGCGGGTCTTCAGCTGGCAGCAGCCCTGGGCCGAGCATCAGGAGCCCGACTTCCTCCCGGAAGCGTCACCGGCGGCCGCTCGCCGCGGCGTCGTGTTCCTGCACGGCTACAACTGCAATCGGGGCCTGTGGAATCGCTGGATGAAGGTGCTGCGCGCGCGAGGCACGCCGTTCATCGCGCTGACGCAGACGCCGGCGTTCGGCTCCATCGATGCCTACTCGCCGCAGATCGACGCCGCGGTGCGCAAGATGCAGGCCCACACCGGCCTGGCGCCGCTGATCGTCGCGCACAGCATGGGCGGCTTGAGCGCGCGCGCCTGGTGGCGCAGCCAAGGCCATCCCTTCGATCGCATCCACCGCATCCTCACGCTGGGCACGCCGCACCACGGCACCTTGATGGCCAAGCTCGGAACGACGGAAAACGCGCGGCAGATGCGCGGCGACTCGGAGTGGTTGAATCAGCTCGCGCGCGACGAGCCCGCGCACATGGCGGGCCACTTCGATTGCCTGTACGGGCACTGCGACCAGATCGTCTTCCCCGCGGAGACGGCGGTCCTGCCGGGGGCTCGCGTCCTGCACCTCCCGGCGCGAGGACACCTGCAGCTGCTCTTCGAGCCGCAGGCGATGGAGCGGGCCCTGGCGCTGCTGGCCGAACCCGCTCCCGAGGCTCAGGGCGTCACGCGTCGGCCTTGAGCACGCCGCGGCGGATCTGGTCGAGCTCGATGCTCTCGAACAGCGCCTTGAAGTTGCCCTCGCCGAAGCCTTCGTTGCCCTTGCGCTGGATGATCTCGAAGAAGATCGGACCGATCACTTCCTTCGTGAAGATCTGCAGCAGCAGCTCGTGCGGCGCGCCCTGGTGCGCCGCGCCGTCGATCAGGATGCGCAGGCGACGCAGTTCGTCGAGGTCTTCGTTGTGCTCGGGCAGGCGCTTGGACACCAGGTCGTAATAGGTGTCGATCGTGTCCTGGAAGACGACGCCGGTGTCCTTCATGCCCTCGACGCTGGCGTAGATGTCGTCCGTGCCCAGCGCCACGTGCTGGATGCCCTCGCCGTGGTACAGGTCGAGGTACTCGGCGATCTGGCTCTTGTCGTCGCTGCTCTCGTTGATCGGGATCCGGATCTTGCCGCAGGGGCTGGTCATCGCCTTGGACTTCAGGCCGGTCAGCTTGCCCTCGATGTCGAAATAGCGGACCTCGCGGAAGTTGAACAGGCGCTCGTAGAACTCCGCCCATTCCTTCATCCGGCCGCGGAAGACGTTGTGGGTCAGGTGATCGATGTAGGTCAGGCCATGGCCCTTGGGCGTGGACTTCACCGGTTGGCCGTCGGCGTCGAGCAGCGGCACGAAGTCGACGTCATAGATGCTGATGTTGCCGATCTCGCCGGGGGACGCGCCGTTCTTGCCCTGCCAGCGGTCGACGAAATAGATCAGCGAATCGCCGATGCCCTTGATCGCCGGGATGTTCAGCTCCATCGGGCCGGCCTTGTTGTCGAAGCCCCAGGCGCCGAGCTCCAGCGCGCGCTGGTAGGCGAAGGCGGCGTCCTTGACGCGGAAGGCGATCGCGCAGATCGACGGGCCATGCAGGCGCGCGAAGCGCTGCGCGAAGGCGTCCTGCTCGGCGTTGATGATGAAGTTGACGTCGCCCTGGCGATACAGCGTCACGTCCTTGTGGCGATGACGCGCGACGGCAACGAAGCCCATCGAGGTGAACAGCGCGCCGAGCGCGGCGGGATCGGGGGCGGCGAATTCGATGAACTCGAATCCGTCGGTGCCCATCGGGTTGTCCCAAGGGGTGAATGCCATGCTTGTCTCCGGTGCCCCGGTCAAGGGGATCTGATCAGAAATGCGATGGCGACACTGTAGAAGGGGGGGAGCGCAGGATTACTGCGATCCGGGGCGCGCCGAAGTGGGGTGGCGCAAGAATCCTGCAAGAATCCGCGAATGGACAAGCAGATCGAGCTTGATGCGATCGACCGACGCATCCTCCACGCCCTCCAGGCTGATGGCCGAATGACCTACGACGCGTTGGCAGCGCAGGTGAACCTGTCGTCGTCGGCGGTGTTGAGACGGGTGCGGCGGCTGGAGGAGGCGGGCGTGATCACCGCCTACGTCGCGCTGGTGAATCCGGAGCGCGTGGGGCTGGGCCTGACGGCCTACATCAACGTCCGGCTGGAGAAGCACACCGACAGCCACAAGCGCACGCCGATGGATCTCTTCCGCGCCGCTGTTCAGACCTGGCCCGAGGTCGTCGAGTGCGCGGCCCTGACCGGCGAGATGGACTACCTCCTGCGCGTGCTGGTCGAGGACATGAGCCATTACGCGCGCTTCATCAGCGACACGCTGCTGCGTCACCCCAGCGTGCAGGACTGCAAGACGAGTTTCGTGCTGGACCGCTTGAAGAACACGACGGCCCTGCCCGTCTGAAGGAGGGGCGAGCGGAGGGGGGGGTCAGCGGCGCTCGAGGACGACGGCCAGTTCGAACCACCCCCGCTCGTGGGGGCGCTGGACGTAAGGCGGGGCGGGCCACTTCCACAAGGAGAGGGGGAAGAGCGCTCGCATCGCGTGGATGTCGCAGTGGTAGGGCGGGCCGATGATCTGCCCGTGCTCCGATTCGGCGCGGCGCGCCTGCATGAACAGCGCGAGCAGCCGGCCGCCTGGCTTCAGCCAGCGCTGGAGCTGCTCCGCATAGGTCGTCCAATGGTCGGGATGCAGCGCGCAGAGGCAGGTCTGCTCGTAGACCAGGTCCAGCGGATGGTCCGGTCGCCAGGCGAGGACATCGGCCTGCTCGACGCGCCCGGGCAGTTGCGCGCGCTGGAGCGTCGCTCGCGCGATGTCCACGGCCGCAGGGGTGTAGTCCAACCCGATGACCTCGAGGCCGGCGCCCGCGAGCACCGCCAGTTCATGACCGCGCCCGCAGCCCGGCACGGCGATGCGCGCCCCGCGAGGAAGCAGCTCCTCGTTCATCCAGGCAGCGAGTTGCGGATGCGGTCCGCCGCGGTCCCAGCCGGTCTCACCGGTCTCGAAGCGTTGTTGCCAGAACTCTCGGTCGGGGCCAGCCATGGGGTCTCCAGTCTCAGACGACGCCGTCGACCTCGTGGACCAGCTTCAGCGTGTGAGCGGGCGAGAGGTTGAGCAGCTCGCCCAGGTCGATCAGGTCGTCGGGCACGGCCGGGTTCTCCCAGCTCTGCGCGGTGTGGCGCGCCAGCCGGACCGCCAGCGTGACGCTGCGTACCTGCGGGTCGTTGGCCTTCTTGTCGTCGACGATGTGCGCGAGCAGCTCCGGCAGGTGCCAGCTGCGCATCAGCGCCTGTTCCAGGTCGCCGAGCTCCACGTTGAGGACGGCCCGCTGCGCCGCGACGCTGCGCAGCGTGGGGTCGGCCGACTGTCTTCGCTGGATCTCCAGCGCGAGGTCGGGCGCCGCGCACCACAGCAGCATCTCGGAGAAGTCGTGCAGCAGCGCCGCGCTGTGGATGACCGCCGCGTCGGGGTCAGCGCGATGCGCGGCGAAACCCAGCGCGAAGCGGGCCGCCCGCTCGGCGCGGTGCAGCACGCGCTGCACGCCCGCCAGCGCGTCGGGCCGCGAGGCCAGGCGTTGCTCGACCGTCGGCTGCGCGCCGAAGGCCCGGAAGAAGGGGGTGATGCCCATCAGCACCAGCGCGGCCGTGACCGTCTCGGTGTCGGTCAGCAGCCGGCTGGAGCGCTGCGACGCGGCATGCGCCAGCAGCTTGAGCGTCATCAGCGGATCCTTGTTCAGGATCTCGCCGAGCAGGTGCGCGTCGACCGCGTCCTCATTGGCGCGCCAGAGCTCCAGCTGCTCGGCCGTGCTGGCCAGCACCGGGATCTCCATCGCGCGCAGGTGCGCCGTCCAGGCGGCCAGGTCGGGCAGCGGCCGGGTCAGCGGCTGGAACGGGTCCGGCGTCGTCGGAGGCGGCGAGGGCATCGGCGGATGCGCCTCTCCGCTCCCGGACGGGGCAGGTGCAGCGGGCGGAACGCTCTGGGTCATGAAGCGAGGTCGCGGCGTGAGCGGCGATGCACGGTGATCGTTGTTCATCGTATATCGGCTCGGCGCCCGCGAGCTTGATTCCCAGCGCGGCCACGGCGACCGCGAGCCACACGGGCATCACAGCCGTTGCACACCCGCGAGGGTGCCCTGCAGTTGGCCGTCGACGTAGAGCCGGCCGGTGCCGTCGGCATCGGACTGGAACTCCATCGCGCGGACGGTCTCATCGCCGCGCGCTGCCGGCGCGACGCGCCAGGCCCAGCTGATCAGGCGCCCGCCGGCGCTGAGCAGCAGGATCGCCAGCCAGGCTCTGAGGCTCTGCTGGCGGGCCAGGCCATGCATGCGGCCCGGCATCAAGGTGATCTCTTGCATGTCTTGTCTCCCGGGGTGGCCCGCGCCGTCCCGGGAGACGATCCCGGTCCGTCGGAGGCGCCCCTCTCAAGGGCTGAAGTCGTCGTGCCGCTGAAGCGCGCGCTTCAGGGCTTGCTGTTCCTGCTGGCGGCGACCACCGGCAGAGGGGCCGTGACGGCCGGCGGACCGGCCATGGCTCAGGGCCACGAAGGGATTGCGCGGCTTGCGCGAGGTGAATGCGAGCGGACGGGGAGCGGTGAACTGGGCCATGGCAGCCTCCTGTGACGGACGTGGAATCGGGAAAGGGGATGAGCCGCCTCGGTCCCGGAACGGTCGCCTGGGGCGCTTGCGTCACGGCGGGGGCTTCAAAAGTTGCGCAGATGATAAACATCTGATTATCAAGCGCAAGCGGTTTTTATCTGGCGTTGTCCCTCGGCGACGGGACGACCTGCGGGGGGAGGCGGCCACGCGCGAGCCTCCCGGCGGGGGGATCTCAAGCGATGCGGAAGTGGGGGGAGGGGCGCGGCGGCGCGCCCCGGCGCTTCAGCGGCTGGACGCCTCAGCGCTTCTTGGGCTTCAGCGGCGCGATGCTCTGCTGGAGCTTGCGCCACTCGTCGACTGCAGCGGTCGTGGGCGCGGCGGTCTTGGGCGCGGGGGCGGGCGGCGCGTTCAGCGCGCTAGACGTGGGCGGCGTCAGCACCTCGCCGAGGAGGTCCAGCAAGCGCGTGCGGGCACGTTGCGGATGCCGGCGGTAGTAGGTCAGCACCAGGCCGACGATGAATCGCTCGTCATCGTCCTGGGGGAGGCTGGCGGAGCCGCTGTCGCTGGGCTGGCGGCTTGCGCTTGATAAAGCCCCGTTGCCCTGCTGGACCAGACCCGCCATCTGGCCGAAGCCGACGGCGGGCGAGGGAGCGGCCGCGCCCGGCGCACCGTGTTCCTGGTCCATCCAGCCGTTGGGCTTGTGGCTGAGCTGCTCGAACTGGCGGGCCAGCCGTTCGCCGATCTGGCGGGAGCGGCTCTTGATCTGGCTCCAGTAGCTGGGCTGGATCTGCAGGCGTTCCGCGAAACGGCGCTCCAGGCCGCGCAAGGCGGCGGCATCGGGATGTTTGATCGTCGCGGAGACGAACTCGTCGAACAGGCGCATCGCATTGTCCAGACGGATCTGGGCGACGTCGCGGGGGGCAGAACACATCCCGCAATGATAAAGCTTCGTTCACAAACGCCCCGGCCACCCACCCCGGGGCTCCCCCTGGCCATCGTGGTGGTAGCGCTACGGTGGCCGCCGTCCGAGCGGCCCCGCTCCCCGAGAAGCGGGTCTACTCGTCCTCCTTCAGGTGGTACCCGGCGGCGAGCTGGGCCTGCGTGTTGGGGGGGACGGGCTCGTAATGGGACAGCACCATCGTGTAGCGCCCCTGGCCGCTGGTCATGGCGTTGAGGCGGTTCTGGTACGCGCTCAGCTCCGCGAGCGGCGCCAACCCCTCCACGCCGATCTGCCCCGGCACGCTGGCGCGCGTGCCCAGCACCTGGCCGCGACGCGACGCCAGGTCGCCGGTGATGTCGCCGGTGGCGGACTCCGGCGCGCTGATCTCGACCTGCACGATCGGTTCCAGCACGACCGGGCGCGCCTCGCGGACCGCGGCCACGAGCGCCTTCTTGCCCGCGGTGATGAAGGCGACTTCCTTGGAATCAACCGAATGGTGCTTGCCGTCGAAGACCGTCACCCGCAGGTCGACGATGGGGTAGCCGGCCACCACGCCCTGGGCCAGGGCCTGACGCACGCCTTTCTCGACGGCGGGCATGAACTGGCCGGGGATGGTGCCGCCCTTGACCTCATCGCGGAACTCGAACCCGGCGCCGCGCGCCAGCGGCTCGATGCGCAGCCACACCTCGCCGAACTGGCCCGCCCCGCCGGTCTGCTTCTTGTGCCGGAAATGCCCCTCGGCCTTGGCCGAGATCGTCTCGCGGTAGGCGATGCGCGGGGGCTGGGTCTGGACGTCGAACTTGTAGGTCTCCTTGAGCCGATCGAGCAGCACGCGCAGGTGCAACTCACCCAGCCCGTAGACCAGCGTCTCGCCGCCCTGCGGGCCGAGGCCCTCGTGATCGCCGCCGCGCTCCAGCCGCAGGCAGGGATCCTCCTCGACGAGGCGCCCCAGCACCTCCCAGAGCCGTTGCTCGTCGCCATGCCGGCTCGGCCGGATGGCGATGCCGTGGACCGGTGTGGGCAGCGCGATCGGGGACAGATGCAGGTGCTCGTCCTCGGGCGCGTCGTGCAGCACGGCGTCGTAATGCAGTTCCTCGAGCTTGGCCAGCGCGCACAGGTCGCCCGGCAGCGCCTGCTCGATCTCGACGTGCTCCTTGCCCTGCAGCATGAACAGATGCGCGACCCGCACCGGCTTGCGCGCATGGCCGACGAACAGCTGCGCGTTCTTCCTGAGCGTGCCCTGATGGACCCGCAACATCGCGAGCTTGCCCAGGTAGGGGTCGGACTGGATCTTGAACACGTGCGCCACGACGTGCTGCGCCGGATCCATGCGCACCAGGAGCGGCTCGGCGGCGTCGCCCTCGCCGCGCAGGAACTGCGGCGGGTTGGCCTCGTAGGGGTTGGGCAGCAACTGCTCGACGATGTCCAGCAGCTCCGCGATGCCGGCGCCGGTGCGCGCCGAAACGAAACACACGGGGATCAGATGCCCCTCGCGGAAGGCCTGTTCAAGCGGGGCGTGCAGCTCGGTGGCGGGCACGTCGCCGTCGTTGAGATAGCGGTCGACGAAGTCCGGATCGACCTCCACGACCTGTTCCACCAGCGCGCGGTGCGCCGCCTCGACCGAGCCGAAATCGGTCTCGCCGCTGCAGCCGAAGAAGCAGTCCTGCACGCGCGAGCCACCGGCAGCCGGCAGGTTCAGGGGCAGGCATTCGCGGCCGAAGGCCTCCTGCAGCTGGCCCAGCAGCGCCTGCGCGTCCACGCCGGGCGCGTCGATCTTGTTGACGACGATCAGCCGCGTGAGGCCGCGGCCCGCGGCCGCTTCCATCATCCGCTTGGCCATCAGCTCCAGGCCGGTCTGCGCGTTGATGACGACGGCCACGGACTCGACCGCTTCCAGCGCCGGAAGGGCCTGCCCGATGAAGTCGGGCGCGCCGGGCGTGTCCAGCAGATGCAGGCGCAGGCCGCCATGCAGCGCGTGCATCAGCGCCGTCTGCAGCGAGTGCTGCATGCGTTTCTCCAGCGGATCGTGATCGCTGACGGTGCTGCCCTTCTCGACGCTGCCGGCGTTCTTGATGCCGCCGGCCTTCAGCAGCAGGGCCTCGGCGAGCGAGGTCTTGCCGGCGCCGGCCGGACCGACCAGGGCCAACGTGCGGATCGCCGCGATGCCCGGATGCATCGGCACCGCGGCGCTGCCTGGGCTGCCGGCGGTGAGGCCTTCCGCGTCAGGGGTGGGACTGGGGCTCATGGCTCGCTCCTCTCGGGAAGAGTTGGACGTGGGGTCTGGAGCCGACTGCGGCCAGCGTAGAGGAAGCGGAAGGCGGGCACAAGCCTGGGGGTCTAGACTGCTGTCTTCACGGGATCGTGACGCGTCGGCCGACCAGCGGGCGGCGACGCGCGGCCCTCCCTCGACCTGAACCTGGAGCATGGACATGAGCGTGGCGGAATGGATGTCGACCCTGGCAGTGGCCGCGGCCGCGGCGGCCTGTGGAGGCGGTGCCGGTGCGGGCGATGAGACCGCCGCGCCCACCCAACCCGGCGGCGCCGGCACCCCGGCGATGCAGACGCTCAACAGCGGCCTGGACCGTCCCTGGGGCATCGCGCAGCTGCCTGACGGGCGCCTGCTCGTGACGCAGAAGGGCGGCGAGATCGCGCGCCTGAGCGCGGCGGGCAAGACCGAGGCCACGCTGTCGGGCGTGCCCAAGGTGCTGGACAGCGGCCAGGGCGGCCTGCTGGGCATCGCGCTCGATCCCGACTTCGCCACGGCGGGCAGCAACTGGGTCTACTTCTCGTATGCCGAGGCGGGCACGGGGAGCGAGTCCGGCAAGTCGGGCACCACGGTGGCGCGCGGCCGCCTGGACGGCGATGCGCTGAGCAGCGTGCAGGTCATCTTCCGGCAGTCGCCCAAGGTCGATGGCAACGGCCATTACGGCTCGCGCCTGGTCTTCGCGCGCGACAAGACGCTCTACATCACGACCGGCGAGCGCCAGAAGTTCACCCCCTCGCAGGACCTGCAGCAGACGCTGGGCAAGGTGATCCGCGTCAATCGTGACGGCAGCATCCCGACGGACAACCCGAGCTTCAGCGGCGGCGCCAAGCCGGGCATCTGGAGCTACGGGCACCGCAACATCCAGGGCGCGGCGCTGCATCCGTCCACCGGCGAGCTGTGGCTCACCGAGCACGGCCCGCAGGGCGGCGACGAGGTCAACATCGCCCGCGCCGGGCAGAACTACGGCTGGCCGGTCAAGAGCTACGGCTGCCCCTACGGCTCGCCGGTGGGCGATGCCTGCCGCATTGGCGGCGGCACGCATGCGCCGACCTACGTCGAGCCGCTGACGACGTGGACGCCGATCTCGGTCGCGCCCGCCGGGCTGATCTTCTACACGGGCAGCATGTTCCCGGAGTGGCGCGGGCAGCTGATCTCCGGCTCGCTGGCGGGCACGGCGCTGTGGCGCATCGTGCTCAACGGCGACACGGTGACCGACAAGCAGAAGATGTTCGGCGAGGCCGGCGAGCGGTATCGCGACCTGATCCAGGCGCGCGACGGCGCGCTGTTGATCGTCACCGACGGCGGCAAGCTGCTGCGCCTGGCGCGCTGAGCGCTCGCAGGGGCGGCGTCTGATCGCGCCGCCCGTCGTTCAGCCCAGTCGCTTCCAGTACAGCGCCGTCGCGCGCAGCTCGCCTTGCGGGCTGGCGGCGAAGAACGGGATCTCGCCGCTGCGCTGGAAGCCCTGGGCCTGATAGAACTGCTCGGCCGGCGACTGCGCTTCGGTGTCGAGCACCAGCAGCGTGAGGCCCGCCTCGCGCGCGGCCTGCTCGAGCGTCGCCATCAGCGTCACCGCGAGACCGCGCCGTCGCGCGTCGCGATGAACCATCAGCTTCATCACGTCCGCGCGATGGCGGCCGTTGGGCTTGCCGCACACGCCTAGCTGCACGGTGCCCAGCGCGCGCTCGCCCTCGCGGGCGATCCAGAGCCGGTGACGCGGGCCGAGCTGGTCGAAGACGCCCTCCCAGTACTCGCGCATCTGCGCCTCGTCGACGTTCTCGAGGAAGCCGAGCGAGCCGCCGCCGTCGATGACATCGAAGAAGAGCTCGCCCAGCGCGGGCATCCAGTCGCGGTCGGTGCCGCGCAATTCGATCAGTTCCATGAGGGCTCCGGGTTCAGCGTCTTGCCCAGGCACACCGCATCGCGGCGATCGGCATAGGCGCCGTAGTTGGGGATGTCCGAGTAACCGTGGCGCCGATAGAAGCGCAGCGCCCGTTCGTTGATGCGGCGCGTCTCCAGCCACACCGCGCGATAGCCCAGGGTCCGCGCCTCGCGCTCGAGCGCCTGCAGCAGCGCGCGGCCGACGCCGCGTGTGCCGTCGCGCGCATACATGCGCTTGAGTTCCGCCACCGGCGCCGCGCCGGCCTGGGCCAGCGGGCGCAGCGCGCCGCATCCGAGCAAGGCGCCGTCGCGTCCGCGCGCGACGAGGAAGACCGAACGACCGGCCGGCATCGACGCCGCGTCGAAGCGGCTCGCGCCGGAGTCACCGCTCAGGCGTTCCAACCGCTGGTTGAGTTGATGCATCAGCAGGACCGCATCGGGGTGATCGATGGACACGGCTTCCAGCGTGATGACCTCGGGCGACGCAATGGCATGGTCAATCTCCGGCATCTGTGGCATCGTTCCGTCTTGTTGAAAACCAATGATCAAATCCTAACCAATGGTTAGCAAATCATCAAGCGGCGGCCGCGTGCCGATGCCCGACCCGCGGCCCAGCGGCCCCAAGGGCCTGCATCGCACCGCCGGCGTGGTGCAGGAAACGCCCGACGGCGCCGGCGATGGACGGCCGCAGACCAAGCCCCAGCCGCGCGTGCGGCAGAAGGTGGCCAAGCCCGAAGGACCGCTCAAGCGCCAGGCCCAGCGCAAGGCGATGAGCGACAGCGGCGATGTGCAGGACGTCGCCGCGATCGATGGTCTCAACGGCCTGGAGGGCGCGGCGCCGACCGCGTCGCAGCAGCGCCGGGCGGCGCATAAGCAGGCGCTGGAAGTCGGCATCCTGGCCGCCGCGCGGGAGCTCTTCGCGGAACGCGGCGCGGACGCCCTGACGCTGCGCGAGGTCGGCGCGGCCGTGGGGTACTCGCACGCGACGCTGTACAGCTTCTTCCACGACAAGGGCGAGCTGCTGGCGCGCCTGGCCGAGGACAGCCTGCAGACGCTGCTCACGCGCCTGCAGGGCGCGGCGGATGGGGCGGCTGCGGGCGGGGAGCCGGCGGCCGTGGCGCGGGCTTTCGTGCAATGGGGGCTGCAGCACCCGCACGACTACCGGTTGCTGATGCTGGACACGCCGATGGCGCTGAGGGAGTCGTTGATCGCGGGCCTGGACGCGCTGATCGCGCCGGCCGCGCTGCCGGCCGCGCGGGCCGCGGCGCTGTGGGCCGGGCTGCACGGGCTGGTGATGCTGGAGCAGGGCGGCCTGGCCGCGCTGGGCGGCGCGCCGGTGCGGGCACGGCGCCTGGAGGCGCTGCTCGCCGCCATGCTCGGCGCAAGCTAGCGCAGAACCGGCGCGGCGGCGGGCCCGTGGGAATGGGCCCGTGGTGATGGGCTCAGCGCGGCGTCAGACCAGATGTGGCAAGCGCTTGTAGTACAGCGCGGCGGCCTGGAGCTGACCCTCGGCGCCATGGCAGTGATCGGGAATCTGGCCCGCGCGCTGCCAGCCCAGGTGCGCGAAGACGGCCTCGGCCTGCGAGTCGGCGCAGGTCTCGAGCTGCAGCAGGAATCGCCCCTGCGTCGCCGCCGCGCATTCCAGGCGCGACATCAGCTGACCGGCCACGCCACGGCTGCGCTCATGCGAATGCACCATCAGCCGCTGGACCTCCCCGCGGTGGTGCGCGTTGGCCAGCGGGCACAACGACAGCTGCACGGCGCCGAGCAGGCGGCCGGGGCCCTCGGACTCGCAGGCGATCCAGAGCTGGTGATGCTGGCCCAGCCGCGCGAAGACGCCGTGCCAGTAGTCCAGCGCCTGGTAGCGCGACAGCGGCGCCAGGAAGCCCAGCGTGGCCCCTTGATGGACGTTGTCGATCAGCAGGGTCGTGAGGGCCGGCAGCCATTGCAGGTCGCGGGAGCTGAGCTTGACGATCTCGATCGGCGCGCGCTGCAGATGCTCGGACGCGGCGCTGTCGGACGCCAGCGGATTGAGGGCGCGCGGGGCACGGGCGTGGACGGCCGTGGGGCTGAGGGCGACATGCATGGGCAGGAACTCCAGGTCTCGGTACGACGGCGCCCCGGCGGATCTCGTGGATCGCGGCGGGACCTGGAAAACCCTGACGCAAACGTCATGCCAGCCCGACGGGTGCCGTCATCAGCTGGGCGATTGCCGCGCGTGCGGCGTGAAGTGCGTCACGTCGCCAGAGGAGCGGGAGCAGGCTGGAGACCCCGATGGGCACGGGGATCGGCGGCGCGCGCCGCCGGGAGGCCCGGTTTCAGGCCGGCACGGCGACGCTCAATTCAGCCTCGAGCCCCGGTTCGGCGCACAGGCGCCCCTTTCCCTGGCGCTTGGCGGCATAGAGCGCTGCCTCGGCACGGTGCAGCAGGTCCTCGATGTTGCGGTCGCCGTTGCGCAGCTTGGCCCAGCCGGCGGAGTAGCCCAGCGTGAATCCGAGCTCGCGTGGCGCGAGTTCCAGCAGCGCGTCGCGCAGCCGGCGGTCCAGCGCGGGCGGTCCGACCAGGTCCGATCGGGCCATCATCACGGCGAAGCGCTGGCCATCGATGCGGGCGACGACGTCGCCCAGGCGCTTCTGCTCGTCCAGGCAGCGCCCGAACAGCGCGATCGCCTGGTCGCCCTTGGCCTCGCCGTGCGTGGCGTTGATCGCCTTGCAGCCGTCGACGTCCATGACCAGCAGCATCAGCGGCTCGCTGTAGCGGCGCGCCATCGAGATCATGTCCACCGAGCGCTGCTGGAAGGCGCGGCGGTTGGACAGCCCGGTGGCGGCGTCGACCTGCGTGAGGCGGCGCAGCTCGCCTTCGCTCTCGCCGCGCCAGGCCACGAGGATCGCGATCGCCGCGGCCAGCACGCAGACATTGGCGACGACCGCGAACGCCATGTTCAACGGGTGCGGCGCGTCGAAGCTGGGGAGGTGGGCGGTGTCGAAGCCGGCGAGGTAGGCGCGCGCGAGGTTGAGCACCGCCAGCAAGGTCAGGCTCACGGTGAACAGCAGGCGCCAGCGCAGGTTGCCGACGGGGCCGCGTTTGATGGGCTGCATCAGGCTCGCGGCCAGTGCGAGCATCTGCAGGCCGATGCAGCCGTTGGACCAGGCCAGGCGCAGCGCGTAGTTGTCCCAGCCGGCGCCATAACCGACCATCACCAGCACCGGCATCCCGTATTGGAAGAGCCGGCCCAGGCGCCCGGGCAGCCAGCGGTCCGAGGCCATCCACAGGAGCGTCACGCTCACGCTGAGCAGCCCCAGCGCGACGATCGACGTCAGGCGTTGGCCTTCCGGCGGCAGGAGCAGCAGCGCCCAGCCGGCGGCCTGCGCGGCGGCGCTCAACTGCGCGCGGCGTGCGGCGAGGCTGTCGCACCAGCCCAGCAGCAGCGGCAGCAGCAGGGCCAGCGCCAGGGACTGGATCAGCATCAGGCTGAACAGCGTCGGGACGTCGAAACGCATACGCGTGTCCCCCGCGGGCGAGCGCGGGCGTGGGCAGACAGGACGGGCCCATTGTGGCTGGGCCGGGCACGCTTCGGGTGCGGGCTTGCGAGGGGGGAACGCGGGACGCGGGACGCCGCGCCGCCGCACGTACAGTCGCGCTTCGATGAGCGCCCCCACCCACGCCCCTTCCGCCCCCGTCGCCGCCCCCACCGCCGCCGCG
Source organism: Roseateles sp. So40a (assembly GCF_048081605.1). Lineage (NCBI taxonomy): Bacteria > Pseudomonadati > Pseudomonadota > Betaproteobacteria > Burkholderiales > Sphaerotilaceae > Roseateles > Roseateles sp. So40a. The sequence continues at coordinate 27,820 of NZ_CP182288.1, forward strand.
GGCACTGCCCCGGCGCAGGACGCCGTCCCCTTCGCCTACGCGGGCGGCTACGCGCCCCACTGCGCGGGCGTGCATGCGCTGGTGCGCCGCGCTGACGGGCGGGTGGAAGCGCTCCTCGCCGCGGCCTTGCCCGGCAGCCCGACCTGGCTGCACCTGGCCGACAACGGCACGCGGCTGCACGCGCTGCTCGAGGAGGACCACGCCCTGGCGAGCTTCGCCGTGGACCCGCTCGACGGCGCCCTGACGCTGTTGGAACACCACGCGACGGGCGGTGAGTTGCCCGTGCACCTGGCCTTCGATGCCGAACGGCGCCAGGCCTGGATCGCCCATTACGGCGATGGAACGCTGCGGCGCGCGGGCCTGGATGGGCGTGGCGCGCTCCAGGCGCCTGACCGGACGATCAACCCCCGGAAGGACGCCGAAGCAGGTGGTGCTCCGGGGCCCGATGTCCAGGCGCATGCGCACATGGTGCGCCGGCATCCTCGATGGCCGTTGATGCTGGCGAGCGATCTCGGGCGCGATCTGCTGCGCGTGTGGCGCCTGGATGACGACCGCATCGATCCGAAAGAGCCGATCGAGCTCGACGGACTGCGCCTGCCGACCGGGAGCGGTCCGCGCCACTTCGTGTTCCATCCGAGCCTGACGGGCCAGCTCTATCTGCTCAACGAGCAGGCCAACGCGTTGGACTGGCTGGCGCTGGATGAATCAGGCCGGCTCCGTCATCGCGAGCGGATGAGCAGCCTGCCCGCGGGATTCGAAGGCCTGAGCCATGCCTCCGATCTGCTGATCTCGCCCGATAGACGCCGGCTGTTCGCGCTCAACCGCCTGCATGACGCGATCGCGGTCTTCGACGTGGACGGCGCGGGCCGGCCGTCGTGGGCGGGCGAGGTCTGGGCGCAAGGGAGCTACCCGCGCAGCGCGACGCTCAGCCGGGATGGGCACGCACTCTGGGTGTGCCTGCAGCGCAGTCACCAGATCTGCGTGTTCGACCTTGAGGGCGGCGATCTCGACGGCGGCGCGCTGCCGCGCTTCGACGGCCGATTCATCGCGATGCCCGGCGCCGCCTGCGTCGTGTTCCGTTGAGCAGATCGTCGCGCGGACCGGATCAGCCGAACTGACGCCGATAGCGCGACGGCGACGGCAGGCCCATCACGCGGAAGTGGCGCCGCATCGACTCCGGCGAGCCGAACCCGGCGAGGTCCGCGATGGCTTCCACATCGAGCGCCTCGCGCGTCTCGAGCAGCTCCTTGGCGATCGAGACGCGCTCGCGGGTCAGCCACTCGAGCGGGGCGAGGCCGGTGGCGTCCTTGAACTGGCGTTGCAGCGTGCGCGCGCTCATCGCCGCGCGGCGCGCCATCGAGTCGACGGTGTGCGCCTCGCGCGGATGCGCGCGCAGCCAGTCCTGCAGCACGGCGATGGGGCTCGCGGTGTCGGTGGGCATCGGGCGCGGCACGAATTGCGCCTGGCCGCCTTCGCGATGCGGGGCCATCACCAGTCGCTGGGCGACCGCGTTGGCCACTCGCGCGCCATGATCGCGGCGCACGAGGTGCATCAGCATGTCCAATCCCGCGGCGGATCCCGCTGAGGTGACGAGCTGACCCTCATCGACATAAAGCGCGCTGCGATCGACAGCGATCTCGGGGAACTCGCGCTCGAGCCGCTCGGCGTAGCGCCAATGCGTGGTGGCGCGGCGGCCGTCGAGCAGTCCCGCATGCGCGAGCACGAAAACACCTGAGCAGATCGTGCACAGCCGCGCGCCCCGGTCATGGGCGGCGCGCACCGCGTCGAGCAGTGCCTGGGGCGGGCGCTCGGCGGCATCGCGCCAGCCGGGGATGACGATGGTGTCGGCGCGGCGGAGCATCGCCAGCGTGTAGGGCGCCTCGACGCGCACGCCGCCGGTGCCGCGCAGCGGGCCGGGCTCCGCCGCGCAGATGGCGTGGCGATACCAGGCGACGCCGAGCTCCGGACGCTCCAGCGCGAAGAGCTCCACCGCGCAGCCGAACTCGAACATGCACAGCCGGTCGTAGGCGAGGATGGCCACGAGGTGAGGCTTGGCGGGCGAGGTCGACGCGGGTCGGGAGGGGGCGGAGCGGTGAGCACGGGTCGTCTTCGGCATGGCGCGATCTTACCGATCATCGTCGTTCGCGCCACTCGCGGGATCGGGTCGGGATCACGACACTGGACGCCTTGATCCACTGCCTGAGAGGAATACCCGATGAGCTCGTCGATGTCCCCTGTGAGCGCCGTCCCCGCCGCCCCGAGTGCCGAGGCGCTCGCGCATTTCCAGCGGGCCTTCGGTTTTGAGACCGACTGCTGGGACGTGCATGACGCGTTCTCGCGCGAGCTGCGGGACTTCGTCCTGCTGGACGTGCGCAGCCACGCGTTGTACGAGCGCGGCCATGTGCCCGGGGCGGTGAGCCTGCCGCACGGCAAGATCACCGAGGGCAAGATGGCGGTCTATCCGAAGGACACCTTGTTCGTCGTGTACTGCGCAGGGCCGCATTGCAACGGCGCGCATCGCGGCGCGATTCGCCTGGCCGCGCTGGGCCGCCCGGTGAAGCTGATGATCGGCGGCCTCACGGGTTGGATCGATGAGGGGTTCGAGGTGGCGAGCGGCACGGCCGCGGCCGCCTGACTCACCTCACCGGAATCACCGTCCCCCGGTCCACCGGCACGGCGGTGACGCTGTTCTGCGGCGAGCCCTCGATGACGCGGTCCGAGTAGGTCAGGTAGACCAGCGTGTTGCGCTTGGGATCGACCATGCGCACCACGCGCAGCCGCTTGAACACCAGCGAGCTGCGTTCCGAGAACACCTCTTCCTGCTTGGGCAGCGGCTTGGGGAAGCTGATCGGACCCACCGCGCGGCAGGCGATCGAGGCCTCGGACTTGTCTTCCGCGAGCCCCAGCCCACCCTTGATCCCGCCCGTCTTCGCGCGCGACACGTAGCAGGTCACGCCCGACACGCCCGGGTCGTCATAGGCGTCGACCACGATCTTGTGGTTCGGGCCGAAGAACTTGAACACCGTGCTCACATCGCCGATCTCGTCGGCGCTCGCGGCCATGCAGGCGGTCGCGATCAGCGCCATCGCGGTGACGCCCAGGGACAGCGCCAGCGGACGGCGCACACGGGAAGAACGAAGGCTAGGCATGCTGAGGACTCCTTTGGTCCTTCGTTGTAGCACGCGTCGCGTCGGCGAATTGCGAAGGGATCCAGCGATCGCGCCAGCCCAGGAACGGGACCTCCACCACGCGATACAGCAACCACCCGCCCAGCAGGCAGATCGCCGTGATCACCGGCACCGTCCAGCCCGACGCGCGCATCAGGCCCATCGCCGCGAGCGGCTGCAGCAGCGCGTAGGCGATCGGCTTGTGCGTCAGGTACAGCGCGTAGGACCAGCGCGCCAGCGCATTCGCGCCCGGCACCTTCACCCGCGCCAGCACGCCCGCCGGCGCCATCGACGCCATCACGAGCAACGCGAAGCTCCAGGCCAGCGCGCTGTAGCCCCAGCTGCTCATCGCGCGGCCATAGCCGTAGCCATCGATGTAATAGAAGTGCAGCATCAGTGTCAGCATGCCCAGCGCCGCGGCGCCACCGACGGCGAGCAGTGTCCTCGCGCGCGCCATCAGCGTCGACCAGATCGCGGGATGGCCCTGCTTGAGCAGCGCGACGGCCACGCCCGGCAGGAACTCGTCCAGCCGCGCGAGGCTGCCGTAGTACAGGTGCGGGTAGTAGCCCTGCGATGGATCCTGCGTCCCGTACCGCGACCACAGGTGATCGCGCCACAGCACCGCCGCCACCGTCAGCACGCCGATCAGCGACCACGCCAAGGCGCGCCGGTGCGACTTCAGCGCCGCGCCCAGCATCAAGGCCGCGGGCAGCAGCAGGTAGAACTGCTCCTCGATGCACAGCGACCACGCGTGCGAGAACGCGGTGCCGGGCGTCAGCGCGATGTTCTGCGTGAAGGTCAGGAAGCGCCACAGCGGCGGGGGCTCGCGTCCGCCGAGCACCTGCGGGAAGAGCCAGTACAGCGCCAGCACCACGTAGAAGTTGGGCAGCGTGCGCAGCAGCCGCCGGCCGTAGAAGCGCGGCAACGACAGCTGCTCGCCGCGCTTCATTCCGCCCAGCAGCTGGTTGGCGATCAGGTAGCCGCTCAGCACGAAGAACAGGTCCACGCCGGCCCAGCCGATGCGGCTCAGCCAGCCGAAGGTCGCCTCACCGCTGACGAAGACCTGATAGTGATACGCGAAGATCAGCACGATGGCCGCGGCGCGCAGCGTGTCCAGGCCGTGCAGGCGCGGGGAGCCCGGAGCGGGCAGGGCGGAAGATGACATGGGCGGCATCGTCCGACAAATCGGGCCGGTCGCGCGGCGACTCCGTCGCATCGGACGACAGAGCCGCGTTACGGGCGTTACGAGCCCTGCGCACCTCGCGCGCGCCCTCGGCGTCGTGGGCGCCTCAAGCCCGATGCCGCTCGCGGCTGTCGGCCGGTGCCTCGTCGCGCGCGCTCATGCCGTAATCGCGCAGCACGGCGGCCACGCGCAAGCGGTAGTCGGCGAACACGCCGGCGCGACCTTCGGATTGGGCCTCGCGATGGGCCTCCACCCGCCGCCACGCGCGCACCGCTTCCTCGTCGCGCCAGAAGGACAACGACAGCAGCTTGCCCGGATCGCTCAGGCTCTCGAAGCGCTCGATGCTGAGGAACCCGTCGATGTCCTGCAGCAGCGGCTTGAGCTCAGCGGCGAGCTCCAGGTAGCGATCGCGCCCGTCGGCGCTGGGCGTGACTTCGAAGATGACAGCGATCATGGGGTCGACTCCTGGAATTGCGGGATGTCCATGTTGGGCAGCGACAGCGGCGCGATCGCCACGGGCGGCGACAGGTCGGATTGCTCCGCGAGCCACGCCATCGCGATCTGCGCGGTGCTCAACGCCAGGCCTTGTCCCGGACAGCGATGCGCGCCGTCGCCGAAGGGCGTGTCGGTGTGGGCCAGCGGCACGGTCACGGCGCGAGGCGGATCATCACGCACGTCGAAACGACGCGTCACGCGGACCGCGCCGCCCTCGCGCGCGAGCCGCATCAGCGCCTCGCGCGAGGGGACCTCGCCGGTCCGTGACCATGACATCACCGCATGACCCAACAACGCGGCGCCGGCCTCGTGGCTCTGCCAGATCAGCGCGAGCCGGTTGGCCGTGAAGGTCGCGCGATCCGACCAGCGCTCTGGCGGCGCGTGGCGCAACAAGGCCCATTGCAAGGGCGCATCCGGCGCGCGGCGTTCCGCGTCGTCGAGCGCGTCCAGCAGCGACGCAACCGCTCGGCCCGCCGCCTGGACCGCCGCCGCATCCGCGGTCGCGCCGAGCCCGGCGGCCATCGCCCGCAGGTCAGCCTGCAAGGCCCGCTGCGCCGCGACGTCCGCCATCGGCAGTCCGAGCAGGCTCGCGACGGTCGAGGCCGGCACGGCCCACGACCAGTGCGACCAGCCCGCCAGCATCGCGATGGCGGCCTGCCGGCGCGTGTGCGAGCGCACCTCATCCTCGGACAGCGCCAGCAACGCGCGCGTCAGCGTCGCCTTCTGCGGCGCATGCGCGTCGTCGTCGCGTTGACGCAGCCAACGGGAGAAGACTGCGGCGAGCGGTCCGCCGTGATCCCGCAGCGGGGCCGGCAGCGGCTCGCCGGGCGGGCGCATGCACAGCTGGGGATCGAGCAGGGGATCGAGCGGAGGAGAGGGCGCGCCGGGCGATTCCGGCGCGGTGGGCGCGGCGGGCGCGGTCACCGCATGGAAGGGACACCCGGTCATGGCGGAGGCGAGGGGTTTTGACATGAGGGGATCTTCGCGATGGTTGGACGGGAACGCTTCGCTTAGCATCGAAACATGATTGACACCCCCACCGCCGACGAGGCGCTGGCCCACATCGCGGCCAGCATGGCCGAACCGGTCCGTGCCCGCATGCTCTGCTGCCTGATGGACGGACATGCCCGCACCGCCACCGAGCTGGCCGCGGTGGGTGACGTCGCCGCCTCGACCGCCAGCGCGCATCTGGCGAAACTGCTCGGCCAAGGGCTGGTGGGCTGCATGGCGCAGGGCAAGCACCGCTACTACCGGCTCGCAGGTCCCGAGGTCGGCCAGGCGCTGGAGGCGATGCTCGTGCTGGCCGGCCTGCCACGCCCGCGCTTCGAGCCCAGCACGCCACCCGCGCTGCGTCAGGCGCGACGTTGCTACGACCACCTGGCCGGCCACTGGGGCGTGCGCCTGCATGACCATGCGTTGCGACAGCAGTGGATGAGCGCGGATCCCGGCGAGGAACGCGGCTACCGCTTCACCGCGCCGGGCCTGGACGCGCTGCGCGAGCTGGGCGTGGACGTCGACGCGGCCACCGGTGCCCGCCGTCGCCGACTGGCCTGCGCGTGCATGGACTGGAGCGAGCGCAAGCCGCATCTGGGCGGCGCGCTCGGCGCGGCCTGGCTGCAGGCGATGCTGGCGCAAGGATGGCTTGATCCCGATCCCGACAGCCGCGCCTTGCGCGTGACACGGCGCGGGCAGACACGACTCGAACGATTGCTGGAGGACACGACCCCATGAGCACTGCGATCCACGTTGGCGTTGGCGGATGGAACTTCGAGCCCTGGCGCGAGACCTTCTATCCCAGGGGCCTGCCCGCGTCACGGGAGCTGGAATACGCCAGCCGCAAGCTGACCGCGATCGAGGTCAACGGCACGTACTACTCGACCTTCAAGCCGGCGACCTTCGCCAAGTGGCGCGACACCGCGCCGGACGGCTTCGTGTTCTCGCTCAAGGCCAATCGCTTCGCCACCAACCGGCGCGTGCTCGCGGAGGCGGGCGAATCGGTGACGCGCTTCGTCGAGAGCGGCGTCGCCGAACTCGGCGCCAAGCTCGGCCCCATCGTCTGGCAGTTCGCGACGAGCAAGCGATTCGATCCGGTCGACTTCGGCGCGTTCCTGAAACTGCTGCCGCGCCAGTCCGATGGCGTCACGCTGCGCCACGCGCTGGATGTGCGTCATGAGAGCTTCCGATCGCCCGAGTTCCTCGCGATGGCGCGCGATCACGGCGCGGGCGTCGTGTTCACCGAGTCCGACGACTACCCGCCGATTCCTGACCTCACCGCCGACTTCGTCTACACCCGCGTGATGCGCACGCGCTCCGAGCTGGTGAGCGGCGTCACCGAGGAGGAACTCGACGGCATCGCGGCCAGCGCGTCGCGCTGGGAATCGGGTGGACAGCCCGATCGGCTGCCGTTGGTCGAGGCGGACCGCGCACCGCCGCGCAGGCGCCGCGATGTCTTCGTGTTCTTCATCAGCGGCGCGAAGGAGCGCGCGCCCGCCGCCGCGATGGCGCTGATCGACCGCCTGTCCTGAGATGCCGTCGCTCGTCGCGCCGCTGTCCGCCACCGTCCAGACCTGGCTGGTCGCCGTCGGCGATGTCGTCCGCCGCGGTCAGCCGATCGTGCGGCTGGAGGCGATGAAGATGGAGCATGAGGTGCTCGCGACTGCCGACGGGCGTGTGCTCGAGCGCTTCGCCGACGAGGGCGAGCTCGTGCGCGAAGGCGATCCGTTGATGGCCTGGGGCGCCGCGCCGGTCGCACCCAGCGCACCGACCGTGGCGGCCTCCGATGCCAATGCTGCCCCCGATATCGATATCGATGTCGATGTCGATGTCGATGCCGGCGCGCCCGCCGAGCGCGCCGATCTGCGCGCGTGGCGCGAGCGTCATGCGCTGCTCGCCGACGCGGCGCGTCCGGGGGCTGTCGCCAAGCGCCATGCGGCGGGACAGCGCACCGCGCGCGAGAACGTCGAGGCGGTGTCCGATCCCGGCAGCTTCATCGAATACGGCGCCCTCGCGATCGCCGCGCAGACCGCGCGCCGTCCGGTCGATGCGCTGCGCGCGCAGACGCCGGCCGATGGCGTCGTGACCGGCCTGGCGAGGCTGCACGGCCGGCCCATCGCGGTGATGGCCTATGACGCCACGGTGCTCGCCGGCACGCAGGGTTTCCGCAGCCATCAGAAGACCGATCGCCTGCTGGAGCTGGCCGAGCGTGAGCGCCTGCCCTTCGTGCTCTTCGCTGAGGGCGGCGGCGGACGGCCCGGCGACACCGACATGCCGGTCGTCGCCGGCCTGCATGTCGCGACCTTCGCTCGGCTGGCCGCGCTCGCCGGCGAGGTGCCGACCTTGGGCATCGCCGCGGGTCGCTGCTTCGCGGGCAACGCGGCCTTGCTCGCTTGCTGCGACCTGGTGATCGCCACGCGCGACAGCAACCTCGGCCTGGGCGGTCCCGCGATGATCGAGGGCGGCGGCCTCGGCCGCTTCGAGCCGGAGCAGATCGGACCAGCGCCTGAACTGGCGCGCGTTGGCGTCGTCGACCTGCTGGTCGACGATGAGGTGCAAGCAGCGGCGCAGGCCCGCGCGCTGATGGCGTGGATGTGCCGTGTGGACGCGCCATCGGACGTTGCGGTCGACGCTTCCTTGCGCGCCGCCGATCAGGCGCCGCTGGACGACGCGATCCCCGAGATCCGCCAGCGGGCGTATCCGGTGCGAGCGATCCTCACGCGCCTCTTCGACGCGGGCACGGTGATCGAGCTCGGGCGCGGGAACGGGGACAGCGTCATCACCGCGGCGGCGCGCCTGGACGGGCGGGCCGTGGCCGTGGTCGCCAGCGACTGCGCGGTGCTGGGCGGCGCCGTCGACGGCGCGGCCTCGCGCAAGCTCGCGCGCTGGTGGCGGCTGTGTGCCCGGCTGGGCCTGCCGGTGATCAGCCTGATCGACAGCCCGGGCTTCATGGTCGGGCCCGAGGCCGAAGCGACCGGCCAGTTGCGCGAGGCGGGCGAGCTCTTCCGCGCGGCGGCTGCCTTGCGCGTGCCCTTCGCGGCGGTGGTGATGCGGCGCGCCTTCGGCCTGGGCGCGATGGCGCTGGCGGGCGGCAGCCTGCATCGGCCCTTGGGCTGCGCGTCCTGGCCCAGCGGGGAATTCGGCGCGATGGGCCTGGAAGGCGCGGTGCGCCTGGGCTATCGCAAGGAGCTGGAGGCCGTTCCCGAAGGGGCGGAGCGCCAGGCGCTGTTCGAGCGGCTGCTCGCGGCGCAGGTGGCGCGCGGACAGGCGCTGGCGATCGCCGAGACGCTGGAGATTGACGCCGTCATCGCCCCGCGGCAGACGCGGGCGTGGCTGATCGCGCTGATCGGCGCGGCGGCCGATGGCCGGGACGGCCGCGACGGCAGGGACGGCAGGGACGGGTAAGGGGAATCGAGGAGAGCTAGGGGGGGCGACGAACGGGCGCCGATCACTACACTTGGTCCTCATGGCGTCCATCCACATCCCCACGCTGATGTTGGCGCTGCTGAGCGGCTTCGCGATGCTCGGCGTGCAGCTGTGGGCCGCGCAGCGCAGCCGCCTGCGCTACCTGGACCTGGCGGTGTGGACCTGGGGCTCGTGGACGCTGCTGGGCGGTTTCACGATGCTGACGGCGCGCGTGGTGCTGCCGGTGTGGATCTCCGCGTTGCTGGGCAACGGGCTGATCGCCCTGGGCATCGTGTTCTACAACGAGGCCATCCATCGCCATGTGCTTGGGCGCTCGTTGCCGCGCTGGATGTGGTGGGGCGGCCCGGCGGTGGCCTGGGCCTTGACCGCCTGGATGCTCAGCTGGCCGCTGGCCATGCGCACCAGCGCGATCTCGCTGGTCTTCGCGGTGCTGCTGTGCCCGGCGATCCTCGTGCTGCTGGGGCCGGGCTGGCGCAGCGAGGCGTCACTGCGCGCGGTGGGCCTGACCCTGGTGGCCGCCGCGGCCAGCCTGATGCTGCGCAGCCTGCATGCGATCACGAATCCCGAGGAATACCAGGACCTGATGCAGAGCAGCCTGGGCCAGGGATTGACCTTCCTGTTCAGCTTCATCTGCCTGATTGGCGCGGGCTTCGGCTTCGTGCTGGCGAATTTCGAGCGCATCGCGCGACGCATGGAGGAGATGGCCTCCACCGACGGGCTCACCGGCTGCATGAACCGCATGACGGCCGACGCGTTGCTGCGTCACGAACTGGAGCGCGGTCGGCGCGAGGGCACGCCGCTGGCGTTCGTGCTGCTGGACCTGGATCACTTCAAGGACGTCAACGACTGTCACGGCCATCACGCGGGTGACGACGCGCTGCGCGCCTTCGCGCAGGAAGTGCGCGCGCGGCTGCGGGCCTCGGACGTCGTCGGCCGCTGGGGCGGCGAGGAATTCGGGCTGGTGCTGCCGGCGACCGACGGGCCCGGCGCGTCGCGACTCGTGGAGCAGATCCGCGAGGCGGTCGCGACCCTGCGGCTGTGCGATGGACAGGGCCGCGAATTCAGCCTCACCGTGTCGGCGGGCGTGGCGGTGGCGGAGCCCGGCGGTCGGCTGACCGCGGACCAGCTGTTCATGCGCGCGGATCGGGCGCTGTATCGCGCCAAGGACGGCGGCCGCAACAACGTGCAGCTGCACGACAGCGACTGGGAACCGCCGCTGGAGGAGGGCCGGCCGGTCGCCTGAGCGACTGGACCGGCGCGGATCAGCAGTTCTCGTATTTCCAGTTGCGCCGCTTGCCCTCGGCCATCCACTCGACGGCCTGGGCCAGGCGCTTCTCGCGGGTCTCGGCCTTCTTCGCCTCGACGATCCAGTCGATGTACTCGCGCCGATGGCTGGGCGGCAGGGCCTCGAAGGTCCGCGCGGCGGCCTCGTTGGCGCGCAGCGCCGCGGCGAGGTCGTCGGGCATCGCGGGCGGCGGCTTGGGCGCGGAGGCCGGCTGGGCGGGGCGCGCCTTGACGCCGTCCTCGATGAGGCGCATCGCGCGCTTCAGGATGGCCTTCTGCTCGGCCTTGGACGGCAGGTCCTTGACCGAGGTCAGCCGGCCGAAGTCGCCCATCGCGCCGTCTTTCGCGTTGTCGGCGCCGACCGCCGCGGCGCCGTGCCAGAAGCCGATCGAGCAATGCGCCTTGAACGCGGCCATGCCGGTGAGGATCTTGTCGCGGTAGGTGAAGTTGGGGAAGCTCCACTTGATCGTCTCGACGACGTCGGGGCAGTGGGCGTGCACGGTCGCGCGCCAGTGGCGCAGGATGTCCTGCGCGAACGGAGCGGCGCGTTCGATGTAGGCGTCGACGCGGGGATCGAGGGTCGGCATGGACGCGAGCCTAGCGAAAACGGGGCTCGCCGACCATCGTGGTCTATGCTCGGCCCCATGCATGTGAAGCGCTCCAACTCCCTTCTCGCCCGCTTGCCGGCGGCCCTGCCCATCTGGTCGCTGCTGGCGCCGCTGGCCGCGATCCTCGCGCTGATGGGGCTGACGGCCGGTGGCAATTCGACGCTGATCCTGTCGGTGGTGAGCGCGCTGCTGATCGCCGCGGTGCTCGCGGCCGTGCATCACGCGGAGGTGGTGGCGCATCGAGTGGGCGAGCCCTACGGCTCGCTCGTGCTGGCCGTGGCGGTGACGATCATCGAGGTGGCGCTGATCGTGTCGCTGATGCTTGCCGGCGGTGAATCGACCAACACGCTGGCGCGCGACACGGTGTTCTCCGCGATCATGATCGTGTGCAACGGCGTGCTGGGGCTGTGCATCCTGGTCGGCGGCTGGAAGCATCAGGAGCTGGCGTTCCGTGTGGAGGGCACGAGCCCCACGCTGGCCGTGCTGGCGGCGTTGTCGGTGCTGACGCTGGTGCTGCCGGCATTCACGACGAGCTCGGTGGGGCCGACGTTCACGACCACGCAGCTGCTCTTCGCGGGCGGCGTGTCGCTGGTGCTCTACGGCGCCTTCGTGTTCGTGCAGGCGGTGCGGCACCGCGATTACTTCCTTCCCGTGGCGGGTGTCGATGATCAGGACTCGCACGCCGCGCCGCCGAGCTGGCGTGTCGCGGGTGTGAGCCTGGCGCTGCTGCTCGTGTGCCTGGTGGGCGTGGTGGGCCTGGCGAAGCTGCTGGCGCCGACGATCGAGCGCGGCGTGCATGCGATCGGCGCGCCGCCCTCGCTGGTGGGGGTGATCGTGGCGATGCTGGTGCTGCTGCCCGAGACGGTGGCGGCGGTGCGCGCGGCCTTGCACAACCGGCTGCAGACGAGCTTGAACCTGGCGCTGGGCTCGGGTTTGGCGAGCATCGGCCTGACGATCCCGACGGTGGCGGTGCTGTCGCCGTTGTTCCCGCACTCGCTGGTGCTGGGGCTGACGCCGCTGAGCATGGTGCTGCTGTTCCTGACCTTCATCGTGGGCGCGCTGACGCTGGGCGGCGGCCGCGCGACGGTGCTGCAGGGCGCGGTGCACATGGTGGTCTTCATCGTGTTCCTGTTCCTGGCCGTGGTGCCCTGAACCTCGCCGCACGATGACGAAGGGCCGCCCGAGGGCGGCCCTTGTCATTTGCTCATGGCGCGACGGAAGTCGGCGTCTTGCCTCCGAGCGGGCCGCATATCTTGGCGGGCGTGAACTGTCTTCGACGAGGAATTGATCGAGTCGACGCCCAGAGTCGGCTGACATCTTGCGTCCACGAATCGGACGAGAAAAATACGCGGCTTCTCGTACACTTTGAGCCTCGTGTGACTGGACCGAAGGGATTCCGTGCCGTGAAGCGCGCGGTGATTGACGCGCTGCTGTCTGGTGACTTCCAGTTCGCGGCGCGGCGAGACCTGCCGTTGAAGAACCTCTTGGCGATGGGAATGGTCTCGCCGACTTTCGTCGCCGACATCATCAGATCGAGCCGAGGGGGCGACTACGCGTGCTCGCCCTTGCATGGCAAGCACACGATCGACCGCCATCTGATCCGGTCCCAAGGGTGGTACATCAAGTTCTACTTCCTGGAACCCGACACGTGGTTCGTCAGCGTTCACAAGTGAGAAAGTGATGAAGATCTTTCATGAGGGCGATCGCGGCAAGGCCTTCTGCACCGATTGCGAGGACGTCGTGACGACGACCTACGCGCGCCGTGATGTCCCTTTCAGCGATGGCCGCGGGCATGCCCGCAATCTGCTGGTGGGCGTCTGCGATCGATGTGGGACCACCGTGGCCATTCCCGCGCAGGCCATGTCCGCGATCGCCAAGGCCCGGAAGGCGGTCACGCAGGCGATCGAGGTGAAGCTCCCCGCCAGCTACATCGACGTGCTGGACCATGCGGTCCACCGCATCGACAGCGAAGCCTCGACCGATTTCAGAAGGGCGTTGCTGACCTACTTCGTTCACAAGGCCGCCATGGATGAGCGTGCCGCCACGGTGCTCCGACTCTCCCATCGGAAGGCCGTCGAGCGATTCCCTGAGGAGCGGGGCATCGCGCGTCGTCGCATCTCGATGAAGGTGCCGCCCCGGGTGACGGAGGACTTCCGGCGGCTCGAGGCGTCGACCGAGCTCAATACCACCGAGCTACTGAAATCGGTGGTCTTCCTGATCCAACAGCGCGTGCTGGACGATCCGAAGCCGCGTCTGATCGGCGAGCTGCAGGCGCTTTCCGCGATCTGGGCGTGAGCTGGAGGCGGCGAACCGCTCACCTCGGCCAGCTCGCCGCCTTCTCGCCGTATTCCCAGACGAAGGGCACGCCGGTGTCGCCGAGCAGCCGGCGCACCAGCGATGGATAAAGCCGCTCCGCCATCACGTCGTTGGACAGCAGCACCACGCACGCTCGGCGGCGCTCCACGCACACCATCGTGTTGCCCGTCTGGTCGTCGTGGCCGCCCTTGAAGTAGCCCGGCCCCTGCGGACCATCGAACACCACCATGCCCAGCCCCGCCGCCAGGCCCGCCTTTCGCTGCGCCACTGGCAGCTCCGGCTGCAGCGTCGGGAACTGCGAGGCCGTCGTGATCGGCGCCACCGGCCGTGTCATGTCCGCGCGGCCCTCGCGCCGGAGGCCATCCCCCCGCACCAGTCCCGCCGCGAAGCGCGCGAAGTCCTCGATCGTCGTGTCCATCGACCCCGCCGCACGCACACGGCTGCGCGGATCGTGCGGCTTCCACTGGCGGTCCTCGGTCACACCGTCCGCCAGGTTCACGCCGAAGTCCGCACGCCACTTCATGCTCGTCATCGTCATGCCGAAGCGGTCGAAGACGCGTCGCTGCATCTCCTGGCCCAGGTCCAGCTTCAGCTTGCCCTGCTCGAGCACGAACTGCAGCAGGATCAGTCCCTCGCCCGAATACGCGTACCTCGCGCCCGGATCGAAATGGAATCGCAGCTTGCCGTCCGGCTCCAGGAACGCGAAGTTGGCGAAGCCGCTGCGATGCGTCAGCAGGATGCGCGGCGTCAGCGCGCGCCAGCGCTCATCACCGCGCAGATCCGGCCACGGACCGTAGCGCGAGTCCTTCGGATACTCGGGCAGCGGCCGGTCCAGCAGCGTCGCGATCGACGCGTCCAGATCGATCAGACCCTCGTCCGCCAGCTGCCGCACCGTGTAGGCGAAGACCGTCTTGGTCAGCGACGCGCCATACATCACCGTGCCGGTCTGCAACGCCAGACCCTGCGCGTTGCGATGGCCGTAGCTGCGCACCGTGCGCACCTGCCCATCCTCGATCACCGCGAGCGCCAGCCCCTTCACCTCGCCCTTGGCCATCGCGTCGCGGATCGTCGCCTCGGCCAGCTCCAGGTCGGTCGGACCCTTGGGCGCGGAGCCGCAGCCCGCGAGGATCAGCGTCGAGACCAGCGCGGTGAAGGCCACGCGCAGGGATCGACGGGCAGGGGATCGAAGGGCTGGGGAGCGGCGGATCGACAAGGACATGGGTGGAGGTCGCCGCGTCGCCGCGGACGTGTGGAGTGAAAGGAAGTCACGAGGTCACGCGGACAGCCGGAAGGTGCTGACCAGCGCGTTGAGCTGCTCGGCCTGTGAGCGCAGGCTGCCCGCGGCCGCGGCCGATTCCTCGACCAGCGCCGCGTTCTGCTGCGTCATCTCGTCGAGCCGCTGCACGGCGACGTTGACCTGGCCGATGCCGTCCTTCTGCTCGGCGGCGGCCGTGGCGATCTCGCCGACGATGTCGGCCACGCGGCGCACGCCTTGGACGATCTCGCCCATCGCCGTGCCCGCGTCCTGCACCAGCCGCGTGCCGGTGTCCACTCGGGTCACGCTCTCGCCGATCAGCGCCTTGATCTCCTTGGCCGCGCCCGCCGAGCGCTGCGCCAGCGCGCGCACCTCGCCGGCCACGACCGCGAATCCGCGACCCTGCTCGCCCGCGCGCGCCGCTTCGACGGCCGCGTTCAGCGCCAGGATGTTGGTCTGGAACGCGATCCCGTCGATGACCCCGATGATGTCGTTGATCCGGCGCGAGCTCGACTCGATCTGCTGCATCACCTCGACGACCTCGCCCACGACGTCGCCGCCCTTGGACGCCGACACGCGCGTCGCGCTGACCAGCTCGTTGGCCTGCTGCGCGGAACTCGCCGTGTGCGCCACCGTCCCGGTGAGCTGCTCCATCGACGACGCGGTCTGCTGCAGGTTGGACGCCGTCGCCTCGGTGCGCGCGGACAGGTCCTGGTTGCCGGTGGCGATCTCCTGCGTCGCCACGTTGATCGTCTCGGTGCCGTCGCGCACCTGACGCACCATGCGCCGCAGCGAGTCCTGCATGGCGCTGAGCTCGCGCAGCAGCACGCCGATCTCGTCGCTGCGGTCGACGTGGATGTCCTGGCTGAGATCGCCGCTGGCGATGGTCTGCGCGACCGCGCCGGCCCGCACCATCGGCGCCCGCACCGACTGCGTGATGCGCCACGCGATGAAGATGCCCAGCACGATCGCAATGCCGGTCAGCGACAACATCAGCGTCGCGGCCTGCAGCGCCTGTTCCCGCTGCTTCGCGGCGAAGGCCTCGGTGTCCTCGGAGATCAGCGAGACGAGCTTCTCGACCGAGGCCAGGTATCGCGTGGCCGCCGGGATCAGCGTCTGGTCCACCTGACGCGCGCCGGCCTCGGGATCGACCTTGATCGCGGCCATCACGCCCTTGCGGATGTCGACGTAGCGCTGGCGGTCATCGGCGATGACGGGCAGTTGCGCCTTCTGCTCGGGGTCGTCGATGGCCTTCTCGAGCTCCGCCTGGAACTGGTTGATGCGCTCGGTCGTGCGCGTCATCTCGCCGGACAGGAAGCTGCTCAAGCCCTCGTGCCCGCCGGACTTGGCCATCGCCATCACGCGGTTGAGGTTGAGCTCGGTCGCGGCCCGCCAGTTCGTGGCCATCAGCCGGCGCTGCTCCAGCGCATGCAGCTCGTCGCTGAGCCGCACCATCTCGCGCAGTTTCAGCACGCCCACGCCGGTCATCAGCGCGGCCATCGCGAGCACCGCCGCGAAACCGACCTGCAGCAGCGTGGTGATCTTCATCCGATTCAGAGCCTGCAGCATGGCGCACTCCTACGACGTCGATGCGATCGATTATGGGAGTGCCCCTCCAGGGCGGCAACACGCGGGTGAACCCGGCCCCCCCGGGCCGGGGGCGACACGTGACCCCGAATGGTCTCGAATGACCCTGGATGGCCCCGGGCACGCCCGAGCACGCGCGCGCACGCCCGAGCGCGGGATCCTGCGCGATCAAGCGAGCCGGAACACGCGCACCAGCTCCGCGAGCTCCTTGGCCTGCTGCTGCAGGCTGTCCGCGGCGGCGCTGCTCTCCTCGACGAGCGCGGCGTTCTGCTGCGTCACCTGGTCGAGCTGCGTCACGGCCTGGCCGATCTGCTGGATGCCGCGCGACTGCTCGTGGCTCGCCGAGGCGATCTCGCCGATCAGCACGCTGACCTGGCGCACCTGCTCGACGATGCCCTGCATGGCCGAGCCCGCCTCATCGGCCAGGCCCGAGCCCGACTGCACCTGCTCGACGCTGCGGCCGATCAGCGCCTTGATCTCGCGCGCGGCCTGAGCCGAACGCTGGGCCAGCGCGCGGACCTCGGACGCCACCACCGCGAAGCCCTTGCCCTGCTCGCCGGCGCGGGCCGCCTCGACCGCCGCGTTCAGCGCGAGGATGTTGGTCTGGAACGCGATGCCGTCGATCACGCCGATGATGTCGGCGATCTGGCGCGACGAGGTGCTGATGTCCTGCATCGTGCGCACCACCTGCTCGACGACCCCGCCGCCCTGGCCGGCGGCCTGCGCCGCCCGCGTGGCCAGCGCATCGGCCTGACCGGCCGTGGATGCGTTGTTCTGGACGGTGCTCGTGAGCTCCTCCATCGATGCCGCGGTCTGCTGCAGGCTGCTGGCCTGCTCCTCGGTGCGCTGGCTGAGGTCCAGGCTGCCGGTGGCGATCTCGCTGGAGCCGGTGGCGATGCTCTCGCTGCTGTTGCGCACCCGGCTGACGATGTCGCGCAGCGAGCCCGCCATCGCGCCCAGCGCCGAGATCAGCCGCGCCGCCTCGTCCTCGCCCGGCGTGGCCTGGCGGCTGCGCAGGTCGCCTTGGGCGACCGCCTCGGCGAAGGTGACGGCCTCCGCCATCGGCGCGGTGATGGAGCGCGTGGTCAGCAACCCGGCGCCGGTGGCCACGAGGATCGCGATGATCGCCGCCGCGATGCTCCAGCCGCGCACCGACGCGGCGGTGGCCTCGGCGGCGTGGAAGGATTCGGCGCCCACGCGCACCTGCAGCGCGAGCAGCGCGTCGATCGCCGTCTTGGCCTGGGCGCCCAGCGCGACGATGCGGTCGTTGTAGATCGCCTGCGCCTTGGCGACATCGCCGGCCTGCACGGCGTCGCGCGCGGGCAGCAGGCCCTGGCGCACGTAGTTGCCGCGGACCTCGGCGAAGGCGTTGGCGAGCTGCTTCTCCTCATCGGTGAGGTAGGTGGACATGTAGTCCTTCCACAACCCGGTGATGGTGGCGACGTTGGCCTGCAGCTGCGTGTCGAGCGCGCCGAGCTGCGCTGGGTCCCGGATCATCTCGGTGACGAGGATCCGGTTGCGCAGCATCAGGCTGTCGATGTCGCCGATCTGCTTGAGCGGGATCGTGCGGTCCTCGTAGATCGTCTTGAGGTCGGCGAACACGCGGCCGCTGCCGCGGATGCCCAGCGCCGAGACGGCGAGGATGAGCACCAGCATCAGCCCGAAGGCCAGGGACAGGCGCTTGCCGGTGGTGAAGCGTCGCAGGAAGGTCATGGCGGTCTCCGTCGGGTCTTGTGATCGACTCCCTGGAGACCGATTGCACGATGCGTGCCAGCGGTTGCGGTATCCCGCGCCTGGGGGACACCGCGCGGGTCACATGCTGCGCCGGTACTGCCCGCCCACCTCGAACAGCGCCGCCGTGATCTGGCCCAGCGAGCATACGCGTACGGCGTCCATCAGCACGTCGAAGACGTTGCCGTTGTCGATCACCGCCTGCTGCAGCCGCTTGAGCATCGCGGGCGCCTGCGCCGCGTGGCGCGTGTGGAAGTCCGCGAGGCGCGTGAGCTGGCTCTGCTTTTCCTCGTCGGTGGAGCGCGCCAGCTCGATGTGCTCGGGCACCGGGTCGCCATGCGGGTTGCGGAAGGTGTTCACGCCGATGATGGGGTACTCGCCGGTGTGCTTCAGCATCTCGTAGTGCAGCGACTCCTCCTGGATCTTGCTGCGCTGGTAGCCCGTCTCCATCGCGCCCAGCACGCCGCCGCGCTCGGCGATGCGCTCGAACTCGGCCAGCACCGCCTCCTCCACCAGCTCGGTCATCTCCTCGATGATGAACGCGCCCTGGCTGGGGTTCTCGTTCTTCGCCAGGCCCCATTCGCGGTTGATGATCAGCTGGATGGCCATCGCGCGGCGCACCGATTCCTCGGTGGGCGTGGTGATCGCCTCGTCGTAGGCGTTGGTGTGCAGCGAGTTGCAGTTGTCGTAGATCGCGATCAACGCCTGCAGCGTGGTGCGGATGTCGTTGAAGGCGATCTCCTGCGCGTGCAGCGAGCGGCCCGAGGTCTGGATGTGGTACTTCAGCTTCTGGCTGCGCTCGTTGGCGCCGTACTTGTCGCGCATCGCCACGGCCCAGATGCGGCGCGCGACGCGGCCCAGCACGGTGTACTCCGGGTCCATGCCGTTGCTGAAGAAGAAGCTCAGGTTGGGCGCGAAGTCGTCGATGTGCATCCCGCGCGCCAGGTAGGCCTCCACGAAGGTGAAGCCGTTGGACAGCGTGAACGCGAGCTGCGAGATCGGATTCGCGCCCGCCTCGGCGATGTGATAACCGCTGATCGACACCGAGTAGAAGTTGCGCACGTCATGGTTGACGAAGTACTGCGCGATGTCGCCCATCACCTTGAGCGAGAACTCGGTCGAGAAGATGCAGGTGTTCTGGCCCTGGTCTTCCTTGAGGATGTCGGCCTGCACGGTGCCGCGCACGTTGGCCAGCACCCAGGCGCGGATCTTGGCGGCCTCGTCGGCGGTCGGGTCGCGGCCGTTGTCCGACTTGAACTTCGTGAGCTGCTGGTCGATGGCGGTGTTCATGAACATCGCCAGGATCGACGGCGCCGGGCCGTTGATCGTCATCGACACCGAGGTCGTCGGGTTGCACAGGTCGAAGCCGTCGTACAGGACCTTCATGTCCTCCAGCGTCGCGATGCTGACGCCCGAGTTGCCGACCTTGCCGTAGATGTCGGGCCGGGGCGCGGGGTCCGCGCCGTAGAGCGTGACCGAGTCGAAGGCCGTGGACAGGCGCTTGGCGGGCATGCCCTCGGACACCAGCTTGAATCGCCGGTTGGTGCGGAACGCGTCGCCCTCGCCGGCGAACATGCGGGTGGGGTCCTCGCCCTCGCGCTTGAACGCGAAGACACCGGCCGTGTACGGGAAGCTGCCCGGCACGTTCTCCAGCATCAGCCACTTCAGCAGCTCGCCCTGGTCCTCGTAGGGCGGCAGCACGACCTTGCGGATCTTGGTGCCCGACAGCGAGCTCGACACCAGCGCGGTGCGGATCTCCTTGTCGCGGATCTTCACGACGTACTCGTCGCCCGCGTAGGCCTGCTGCATCGCGGGCCACTGCGTGAGCAGCTGACGCGCGTCGGCATCGAGCCTGTCCTGACGCGCGGCGGCCAGCGCCTGCAGCGCGCCGACATCGGCTTGCGCATCGGCCTGGCCGAGCATCGCGGCGCTGGCGCTCAGCTGCTGGATCTCACGCGCCAGGCGGGCCTGGGCGCGGGCGCGCTTCTTGTACGAGCGCACCGCGTCGCTGATCTCGGCGAGGTAACGCGCGCGCGCCGGCGGCACGATGGGCGTCTGGTGGGTGCTGAAACGCGTGGCGGCCACGGGCAGGCGGCCGTCGGTCAGATGCAGGCCCAGCTCGGCCAGGCGCGGCTTGAGCGCCTGGTAGAGCGCGGTGACGCCGTCGTCGTTGAAGCGGCTGGCCATCGTGCCGAAGACGGGCATGTCCTCGGCCTTCTTGCCCCAGGCTTCCTTGTTGCGCTGCACCTGCTTGGCGACGTCGCGCCAGGCATCGGCCGCGCCCTTGCGGTCGAACTTGTTGATCGCGACGAACTCGGCGAAGTCCAGCATGTCGATCTTCTCGAGCTGGCTGGCCGCGCCGAATTCCGGCGTCATCACATACATCGGCACGTCCACGTGCGGCACGATCGCCGCGTCGCCCTGGCCGATGCCCGAGGTCTCGACGATCACGAGGTCGAAGCCGGCCACCTTGGCCGCGGCGATCACATCGGGCAGCGCCTGCGAGATCTCCGAGCCGAAGTCGCGCGTGGCCAGCGAGCGCATGTAGACCCGCGATCCCGCCGCCCACGGCGCGATCGCGTTCATGCGGATGCGGTCGCCCAACAGCGCGCCGCCGCTCTTGCGGCGCGACGGGTCGATGGAGATGACCGCGATGCGCAGCGCGTCGTCCTGGTCCAGGCGCAGGCGGCGGATGAGTTCGTCGGTCAACGAGGACTTGCCGGCGCCGCCGGTGCCCGTGATGCCCAGCACCGGGGTGCGCAGGCCCTTGGCGGCGTCGCGCAGCGCCTGCGTGAACGCGGCGTCGGCGCGGCCGTTCTCCAGCGCGGTGATGGCCTGCGCGAGCGCGCGCCAGGCTGATTCCGTGTGGCCCTGCAGCGCGGCGACCCCGGTCGGCGCGGCGCCGCTCAGGTCCTGGTCGCAGCGCATGACCATCTCGCCGATCATTCCCTGCAGGCCCATGCGCTGGCCGTCCTCGGGACTGAAGATGCGCACGCCCTGGTCGGCCAGGTCGCGGATCTCGGCCGGGACGATCACACCGCCGCCGCCGCCGAAGACCTGGATCCTGTCGCCGCCACGCGCGCGCAGCAGCTCCACCATGTACTTGAAGTATTCGACGTGGCCGCCCTGATAGGAGCTCACCGCGATGCCCTGCGCGTCTTCCTGCAGCGCGGCGGTGACGACCTCGTCGACCGAGCGGTTGTGGCCCAGGTGGATCACTTCCGCGCCCATGCCCTGCAGGATGCGCCGCATGATGTTGATGGCCGCGTCGTGCCCGTCGAACAGGCTGGCGGCGGTCACGAAGCGGACCTTCTGGGTGGGGCGGTACTCGGCCAGGGCCTTGTACTCGGCGGACATCTCGGTCATGACGTGTGTCTCCAGCGCGGGCCGTCGGCTCGTGGCCGCGGCGCTCTTGTTCTGGTTGAACGGGCTCTCGATCCGATTGGATCGGGAAACTGCGCCGGATTCTAGAGGTCGATTGACGTTAACGTAAACGGGAGTGGCCTGACGTGTGGGGCAACTGGAGGTGAATCTTCATCAGGAACGAGGGTTAACCCTCGGAAGAGCGAGCCGCGCCGGCACGCCGCCGGGCGAGGGCCCCCAGGAGGACGAGCCCGACGGCCATCAAACCCCAGGTGGCGGGTTCAGGCACCGCGGCGACGGCGAGGGATCGCGCGTAGTCCACGCCGGCGGCGTTCAGCGCGGTGAACCCGGTCACCGCGTTGCCCTGCGCGTCGTACACGCTGCCGATGCCATCCCAGTACATGCTGCGCGTCGCGTCGGTTGTCATCGCGCTGTATCCGCTGAAGGACGCGGGGTTCTCGCCGGTGGACACGACGCCCAGCACCCAGGCGGACAGGCTCATCTCGAGCCGGATTGGTTCCCCGAAGATGAAGTCGACGCCCATCCATCCCGCTTCGGACGTGCCGCGGGTCATCTCCTCGATCGAGTGCTCGCCGTTGTGCAGCTTGTCCAGCCGATAGGTGGTCTGCCAGAACTGGCCGGGATTGGGGCCCGGCCAACCGTCAGGCGGCTGGGGCATCGGATCGGGCACGCCCGACGCGACGACGCTCAGCGAGGACGACCAGTCCGTGTCGGCCATGTACAGGTGGCCCTCGTCGAGCGGCTGCCCCGGCCGGTACTCCCTCGAGGTCAGCGCATCAAGTGCGACGTGGAAGGTCATCGAGCCTCGGGTGCCCGGCGTGCAGGTGCCGCACTGGATGACGAAGCTGTCCGCCAGCGACGACGTGACGTTGCCGGTGACATAGACGCCCTGCTGCCCGTTCCGCGCGGTGAGCTCGGTCGATCCCTTGGCGAAGGCCTGCAGGTGGCCGTAGCGGGCGGAGCCCCATCCTTCGATCCGCGCGTCGAAGCTCAGGCTGGCGTCGCTGAAGCCGACCGCATCGGTGAAGCCGCGCACCTCGCCGAGCGCGCTCTCGCCACCGCCTTGGCCAGTGCGTCCGTTCGTGCCGGGGGCGCCGACCTCGTAGAGATAGCTCACGCCGAAGGCCGGCGTGGGTGCGGGTTGGGCCAGCGCCGCGTTGCCCAGCGTCAGAGCGCCCAGGATCGCCACCGTCGGCGCGACCGCACGTGTGACGGCAGTCCTGGCGCGAGGCGTCCGCGAGCGGCGCCGGGCGATCATGCCCAGCAAGCCGAGGCCAACGCCCATCAGCGCCCAGGTGCCGGGCTCGGGCACGACGCCGAGCGCGGCCGCGTAGTTGACGCCATCGCCATTGAGCGCGGTGAAGGCGGACACCCGCTGCCCGGACGCGTCGTAGACCTCGGAGATGCCGTCCCAGGTGAAGCTGTGCGAGAAGTCCGCGAAGCTCGTCGATCGCAGCGAGCCGGCGAAATCGGTGTCGCCGGGGTTCAGCCAGGCCGAGGTCTCCAGCACCACGTTCCAGCTCATGCTGATGGGACGCCCGAACTCGAATTCGAAAAAGTAGTCGTACTCGCCCAGGCCCTCACGGCCGCTGCCCTGCACGACGTTGTCGTTGTGCATGGTCCGTGATTCATAGGCGTTCAGGGCCAGAGTGCCCGGACCGGGAAGCTCCATGGCGACGCCTTCCGCGCGCATCGACAGGTTGGTCGCCCAGTAGTCCTGCATCCAGCGCCCGGGCGCGTCGGCGGCGGGCTGGCCGGCCGTGTCGGTGGCGGCGTGGGTCAGAGCGATGTCGCCAGCGAGCGTGACCTTGAAATGCATGGTGCCGCGCGTGCCGTCCGTGCAGCTGGGGCAGGTGATGACGAAGGCGTCGTTGAGGCTGGCCTCCGCGCGTGCCGTGGCCGAGGCGCCCGGTTGCGTGGCGACGGACTGCTGCAGCGTCTGGCTGAACGAGGCGAGCGCGAGGTGCCCGTAGCTCGCGCTCGCCCAGGCCGAGCCGGTCACCGTCTGCGTCGCACCGGACACCGTGTCGGTGAGCGTCGAGCGCGCGCCCGTCGTGGCGTGCTGCTGGTGGATGACGGGATCGAGGCTGCCGCGTTCATCGTGACGCAGGGCAGTGTCGATGATCACGCGCGCGGTGGCGGTGAACTCGGCGGCGTGGGCGATGCCGCTGGTCAGCGACAGCAGCGCGGCCAGCAGGATGGAGGTGTGGATAGGGCGCGGGGCAAGGCGCATGGATGTCTCCCTGGCGGCGTGGTCACCGCTCGGTTGCGAAGTTAAGACGAAGTGAGGATTCGCGCGGCCCCTTCTTGGGAGGACCCCGGGCACGCCGGTTGCGTTGACGCAGGCGCGCCGTTTGCCAGTGGCCTGCGCGATCTGCCTCGGCACGGAACTTGCGCCGAGCCCCTCGTGAAGCCGCCGCCCGCCTCCGACGCCAGCCCGCCGCCCGCGCAAGCCGGGCTGCGCGTGCTGCTGATCGACGACGGCGCGCATCGTGTCGATCTGCTCCGCGACGAGCTCGCGCGCCAAGGGCACGAGGTGGTCGGCGTGATCGAGCAGGCGACCTTGATCCACGACTGCGTGCTGCGGCTGCAGCCCGACGTGGTCATCGTCGATGCCGAGTCCCCGACGCGCGACACGCTGGAGAACCTCGCCACGCTGTCCGCGCGAATGCCGCGACCGGTGATCGTCTTCGCCGAGGACGAGGACCGCGGCCCGATGCGTCGCGCGATCCAGGCCGGCGTGAGCGCCTATGTCGTCGCGGGGCTGCAGTCGCAGCGGCTGGCGCCGGTGCTGCACGTGGCGATCGCGCGTTTCGAGCAGGACCTCGCGCTGCGCGAGGAGCTCAACAAGGCGCAGGCGCAGCTCGCCGGACGGAAGGTCGTGGACAAGGCCAAGGGCATCCTGATGCGCGAGCAGGGCTTGGCGGAGGAGCAGGCCTACCAGCGCCTGCGCAAGCTCGCGATGGACCGCGGCGAGCCGATCGCGCAGGTGGCCCAGCGCGTGATCGACGCGCACGATCTGCTGCGCGGCTGATCGGGACCGTCGCGGTCCGTCACGGTGCATCGCACCGCGACGGCGCACCGATGCCGCCGGACAGTGCACGCCATCGGCCATCGCGGGCCTTCACGGGCCCTCGCGGGGCATTCGCGCGAGTGCTCCCGGGCCCGCTCCCCGGGCAACAGCGCTGGCACGCTTCATGCGAGAGGCTGCGTGTGTCTCCACAACGGCGTGGGGACCGTTCGAGGATCTGGACAAAGGCGTCCGACTGGTTGCGCGTCAACACGCGCAGCGGTCGTGACGCCTTTTTTGTTTTCCGCTGAGGTTTTCCGCTGGAGGTCTTGAATGCAACACGGTTCCAAGGAGGGTCTGATGAGCGCTGAGCGTCGCAAGCTGCTCGCCGCCGGCGCGGCGCTGGGCGGGCTGTCCGCGCTGCCGGGCGGCGCGTATGCCGCGGGCTCGGACAAGCCGGAGAAGGAGGAGGTCCGCATCGGCTTCATCCCGCTGACCGACTGCGCGTCGGTGGTGATGGCCGCGGCGCTGGGCTTCGACAAGAAGTACGGGATCAGGATCGTCCCGACCAAGGAGGCCTCGTGGGCGGGCGTGCGCGACAAGCTCGTCAACGGCGAGCTCGACATGGCCCATGTGCTCTACGGCCTGATCTATGGCGTGCATCTCGGCGTGGCCGGTCCGAAGAAGGACATGGCCGTGCTGATGACGCTCAACAACAACGGCCAGGCGATCACGCTGTCCAAGAAGCTCGCGGAGGCCGGCGCGGTCGATGCCGCCTCGCTCGCCAAGGTGATGCAGAAGGACAAGCGCGACTACACCTTCGCGCAGACCTTCCCGACCGGCACGCATGCGATGTGGATCTATTACTGGCTGGCCGCCGCGGGTGTGAACCCGATGAAGGACGCCAAGGTGATCACCGTGCCGCCGCCGCAGATGGTGGCCAACATGCGGGTGGGCAACATGGACGGCTTCTGCGTCGGCGAGCCGTGGAACCACCGCGCGATCATCGATGGCATCGGCATCACCGCGGCCACCACGCAGGACATCTGGCAGGACCATCCGGAGAAGGTGCTCGGCACCACCGGAGACTTCGTCAAGAAATATCCCAACACCGCGCGCGCGGTGATCATGGCGGTGCTCGAGGCCGGGCGCTGGATCGACGCGAGTCTGTCCAACAAGCAGAAGATGGCCGAGACGATCGCCGACAAGGCCTATGTCAACACGAGCGTCGACGCGATCAACCAGCGCATCCTGGGCCGTTACCAGAACGGCCTGGGCAAGACCTGGGACGACCCCCACCACATGAAGTTCTTCAACGACGGGCAGGTCAACTTCCCCTGGCTGTCCGACGGCATGTGGTTCCTCACGCAGCACAAGCGCTGGGGCCTGATCAAGGAGCATCCGGACTACCTGGGCGTGGCGCGTCAGATCAACCAGGTGGCGCTCTACAAGACCGCGGCGTCGGCGCTGGGCGTGCCGGTGCCCAAGGACTCGATGCGGTCGACCCGGCTCTTCGACGGCGTGGTCTGGGACGGCAAGGATCCGGCCAAGTACGCCGACAGCTTCAAGGTGCGCGCCTGATCGGCGCAGGAGTCGACCATGGTCAGTGCTGTCTTCCACTCGCCCACCGATCCCGCCGCCGAGCCGGTGAGCGTCTCGGTCGCCACGCCGCAGCCCTTGTCGCGCCCGGCTGCAGCGCCGTCCGCTTCGCCTGTCGTCGAGCGGCCTCCGCGCGCTGGCATCGACTGGCGCGCGGTCTGGATGCGCGTGCTGCCGCCGGTGCTCGGCCTGGGCCTGCTGTGGCTGGTGTGGTTCGTCGCGACGCTCAAGCCCGGCCCGTTCCCGACGCCGGCCGAGACCTGGGCGGCCGCGGTGCAGCTCTTCGCCGATCCGTTCTATCGCAACGGGCCCAACGATCAGGGCATCGGCTGGAACGTGCTCAATTCGCTGCAGCGCGTGGGACTGGGCTTCGGCCTGGCGGCGGCGGTGGGCATTCCGCTGGGCTTCGTGATCGGGCGATTCGAATTCGCGAGCCGCATGCTGTCGCCGCTGATCAGCCTGCTCAAGCCGGTGTCGCCGCTGGCGTGGCTGCCCATCGGGCTGCTGGTCTTCAAGAGCGCGAACCCGGCGGCGATCTGGACCATCTTCATCTGCTCGATCTGGCCGATGGTGGTCAACACCGCGGTGGGCGTGCAGCGCGTGCCGCAGGACTACCTCAACGTCGCGCGCGTGCTGCGGCTGTCGGAGTGGAAGCTGGTGA
Organism: Roseateles sp. So40a; assembly: GCF_048081605.1. Taxonomy (NCBI): domain Bacteria; kingdom Pseudomonadati; phylum Pseudomonadota; class Betaproteobacteria; order Burkholderiales; family Sphaerotilaceae; genus Roseateles; species Roseateles sp. So40a. Next base: position 54,519 of record NZ_CP182288.1, read on the forward strand.
CGCGCATCCTGTTCCCGGCGGTGCTGCCCTACATGCTGACCGGCGTGCGGCTGTCCGTGGGCACCGCGTGGCTGGTGATCGTCGCCGCGGAGATGCTGACCGGCGGCGTGGGCATCGGCTTCTGGGTCTGGGACGAGTGGAACAACCTCAACGTGCGGCACATCCTCATCGCGATCTTCGTGATCGGGATCGTGGGGCTGCTGCTGGAGTGGGCGCTGATGGCGCTGGCCAGGCGCTTCTCCTTCGACGATTGACCTGGCGACTGATCCGTTCCCTCACATCAGGAGACCACGATGAGCACTCCCTTCATTCAAGTGCAGCGGGCCGAGATGGTGTTCTCGACGCGCAAGGGCCGATTCCATGCGCTGCGCGACATCGATCTGGACATCGCCAAGGGCGAGTTCGTCACGCTGATCGGCCATTCGGGTTGCGGCAAGTCGACGCTGCTGAACCTGATCGCCGGGCTGCTGCGGCCCACCGGCGGCGGACTGCTGTGTGACGGCCGCGAGATCGCGGGCCCGGGGCCTGAACGCGCGGTGGTGTTCCAGAACCATTCGCTGTTGCCGTGGCTGAGCTGCTTCGACAACGTGCTGCTGGCGGTGGAGTCGGTCTTCGGCGGGCATGAGCTGCGCAAGCGGCTGATGGCGCGGACCGAGGAGGCGCTGCAGCTCGTGGGCATGGGGCATGCGATGTTCAAGCGGCCGCACGAGATCTCGGGCGGCATGAAGCAGCGCGTGGGCATCGCGCGGGCGCTGGCGATGCAGCCGAAGGTGCTGCTGATGGATGAGCCCTTCGGCGCGCTGGATGCGCTGACGCGGGCGCACCTGCAGGATGAGCTGCTGAAGATCGTCGCGGAGACGCACAGCACGGTGGTGATGGTCACGCACGATGTGGACGAGGCGGTGCTGCTGTCGGACCGGATCGTGATGATGACCAACGGGCCCGCGGCGACGATCGGGGAGATCCTGCCGGTCGGGCTGGCGCGACCGCGCGATCGTGTCGCGCTCGCGGAGGATCCGGCGTATGTGCACGCGCGCAAGGCGGTGATCGACTTCCTGTACACGCGGCATCGGCACGTGGAGGCCAAGGCCGCCTGAGCCAACCGAGATGGGCGGCGAGCCCTCACCCCAACCCCTCTCCCGCTTCGCGGGCGAGGGGCTGCTTCGGCCGGTGCCTGAATGGCTCCCTCGCCCGCGAAGCGGGAGAGGGGCTGCTGCGGCCGGTGCCTGAATGGCTCCCTCGCCCGCGAAGCGGGAGAGGGCGGGGGGTGAGGGCTCTCACCCAAGGATGATCTGCAAGCTCTGCTGGTAATGACCCGTGAGCAAGTCGAGCCGATCAAGCAGCACCTCGCTGCTGCGGGCGAGTCCACCCGCGGCCTCGCGGCCATGCGCGTCGCGCAGGCTGCGCATCAGCCGCAGCCACTCCGCGCCCACCTCCGCCAGCAATGCGCGGATCGCGTCGCTGGACAGCGGCGAGGCCTCCAGCTCCGCCAGTCCCGCCGCGAAGCGATCCAGGCTGTCGAGCAGCACCGCCGGATCCCGCTCCGGCAGCAAGTCCGCGAGCAGCGCTTCCTTCGCCAGCAGCTGGCTCAACATGCGCTGTCGCCCGCACAGGTTGACCACGTGCAGCGGCTTGCCTGCGGCGGCTGCTCCGCTGGCGGCGATCTCCGTGGCGAGCGCATCGGAGCGCGTCAGCAGGTCCTGCGCCGCGGCGTCCGCGGCCACGAGCGCCTCGACGCTCGGCTTGCCTGCCAGCAGCGGCTCCAGCCGATGCCACGCATCGATGACCGCGTCGATGCTGCCCGCCTCCGCGCCACCCGCCTCGGGCTGCGCGCCCAGCAAGGCCGGCAGCCGCGAGAGATTCGCGGCCACTCGCGCGCAGGACTCGTCCTGCAGCGTCTTCGCGCGCTTGACCTCGATGCCGGCGGCGCGCTGCGCCATCAGCTTCACCAGGCGCTGGCTGAGCATGCGCTGCTGGCCGGCCAGGTTGACCGCCTCGGCTCGCTGCGCGGACTGGACCACCGACCGGGCCACCTCGCCCAGTCGCAGGTGCGCATGCATCGCGGCGTCGCGCAGCAACCGGAACGCGCCGTCCTCGTCGAGCTCGCGCGCCGACATGAGCAGGCCCTTGGCCCGCTCGGTCCACTTGCGATCGTCGAGCTGCCCGCGCAGCGCGGAGAAACGCGCCGCCTGCCGCAGCGCCCAGCGCAGCTGGCGATGCAGCTCCTCGGGCTCGGGCATGGCCGTCAGCAGCGTCTGCACGCCCAGCGCCATCGCGCGCTGCTGGAGCGCGTCGGAGAGACACGCGGCGTCAGGCACCACCGCAATGCCCGCCAAGCCGGCGGGGAACGCGGGCACCGCAGCGGCCGCCTCGAGCGCGTCCAGCCAAGCCGGAAGGCCCTGGGCCTCCACGCGCAGCACGAAGGCCTCGATGGCCTGTTCCAGTGCGGCGTGCACCAAGCTGTCGCGTCCGGGCTGGTGCATGGCTGCCACGATCCAGTGCGGCGCTGGCCACGCGGGCGATCCGGCGGCGTCCGCATCGCCGATGAGCAGCACGCGCGCGGGCGTCGCCACGCCATCGTGCGCGACGGCGTTCTCAGAGGGAAGGACGGGCGCGGGGAGGGGCGCTGACATGGGCGCGCAGCATAAGCCCATCGGCGCCGACGTGGCGGTTTTCGATGCGGTGCCGCCCACTGGCACGCGACTTGCGAAGGAAGCGCTGTGGCGCAACGACGCGCCGCATCAGCGCGGGGCTCCGGTCCCGCGGTCTTCGCAACGGAACGCCTGCGGTCCGCTGCCTCATTCGATGGAAGGCCTCGCCGAGCCCAGTGCTCGACGCGGCCTTTTTTCATTTCCAGCCACCTAGCGCCCTACCCAGAGCCCCACCGCCATGGCAGCGTTCCGCACCTTCCTGCGCTCCGGCCACGCCCCGACCCTCGGCGCGGCGTTCCTGTACTTCGCGTTCTCGTGCTGCATCTGGGTGCTCAACGGCGCGCTCGCGCCGTTCATCAGCGAGGCCTACCAGCTGACCGCGGCGCAGAAGGGCCTGATGCTGTCGATCCCCATCATGGCCGGCGCGCTGATGCGTTTCCCGCTGGGCGTGCTGTCGCAATACATCGGCCGCAAGAACGCGACGCTGGTGGAGATGGCGCTCATCGCCGTGGCGATGAGCTACGGCTACTTCATGGTCGACGGCTACGACGACCTGCTCGCGATGGGCGTGCTGCTGGGCATCGCCGGCGCGAGTTTCGGCGTGGCGATGTCGCTGGGCTCGGGCTGGTATCCGCCGCCCTACAAGGGACTGGCCATGGGCCTCGTCGGCGCTGGCAACGCGGGCACCGCGGTGTCCGTGCTGGTGGCGCCGCCGCTGGCGCAATGGCTGGGCTGGCAGAGCGTCTACGCGATCGCCGCGGGCGCGATCGCGCTGCCGATGCTGGTGATGGTCGTCTTCGCCAAGGAGCCGCCCGATGTCGATGCCCATGCGGGTCTGCGCGATCACGTCGCGTGCCTGTTCGAGAAGGACGGCTGGGCCTTCAGCCTGCTCTACGCGGTGACCTTCGGCGGCTTCATCGGGTTGACCACGTTCCTGCCCACCTACTACCACGACCAGTTCGGTGTCTCCAAGGTCGCGGCGGGCCAGCTGACGATGCTCGCGGCCTTCATGGGCGCGGCGGTGCGCGTGGTCGGCGGCGCGCTGTCGGACCGCGTTGGCGGCGTGCATGCGCTGACGGGCGTGCTGGTGGTGGTGGCGCTGACGCTGGCGCTGATCGGTCCGGCCAACGGCTCGCTGGTCCTGACGACCGCCCTGCTCATCGTGTGTTTCGCCGCGCTGGGTGCGGGCAACGGCGCGCTGTTCCAGCTGGTGCCGCTGCGCTGGCCCGCGGCCACCGCGGTGGCGGGTTCCATGATCGGCGAGATCGGCGCGCTGGGCGGCGGCGCGGTGCCCAACCTGATGGGCCTGTCCAAGCAGTGGGCGGGGACCTACGCCTGGGGATTCGCCGCCTTCGCCGTCTTCGCGCTGCTCATGCTGGGCCTGCTGCGCGTGATGCAGACCCGCTGGACCCAGACCTGGGTCGGCGCCGGCGGCCGTTCACTCCCTCTCCCGCTTGCGGGAGAGGGTAGGGGTGAGGGCCAGCGGCCGCCGCACACCACCGCATTGCCTCACCCGCATGCGGGAGAGGCCAGGGATGAAGCCCATGGCCCCTCGCACCTCCCCGCATTCCCCATGGAGCGTTCTGCATGAAGAAGATGAAACTCGTGATGATCGGCAACGGCATGGCCGGCGTGCGCACGCTGGAGGAGTTGCTGAAGATCTCGCCCGAGCTGTACGACATCACCGTCTTCGGCGCGGAGTCGCATCCCAACTACAACCGCATCCTGCTCAGCCCGGTGCTGGCCGGCGAGCAGACGCTGGACGAGATCATCCTCAACCCGCTGAGCTGGTACGAGGACCACGGCATCACGCTGCACCTGGGCAAGACGGTGACGACGATCGACCGCATCAAGCGCCAGGTGATCGCCGACGACGGCACCGTCGCCGACTACGACCGGCTGCTGATCGCCACCGGCTCGACGCCGTTCATGCTGCCGGTGCCGGGCAAGGACCTGGACGGTGTCATCGGGTACCGCGACATCACCGACACCAACACGATGATCGAGGCGGCGACGAAGTACCGCCACGCGGTGGTCATCGGCGGCGGGCTGCTCGGCCTGGAAGCGGCCAACGGCCTGATGCTGCGCGGCATGCAGGTCACGGTGGTGCACATCGGCGGCTGGCTGATGGAGCGTCAGCTCGACGACCAGGCCGGCGATCTGCTGCGCAAGTCGCTGCAGGAGCGGGGCCTGCGTTTCCGCATGGGCGCGCAGACCGAGGCGCTCATCGGCGACAAGGACGGACGCGTGATGGCGGTCCGCTTCAAGGACGGCGAGGAGATCCCCGCCGACCTGGTCGTGATGGCCGCGGGCATCCGTCCCAACACCGCGCTGGCCGAGAGCGCCGGCTTGCATTGCCATCGCGGCGTGGTCGTGACCGACACGCTGCAGACGGTGACCGATCCGCGCATCTACGCGGTCGGCGAATGCGCCGCGCACCGCGGCATCGCCTACGGCCTGGTGGCGCCGCTGTTCGAGCAGGGCAAGGTCTGCGCGAACCACCTCGCGCAGTTCGGCATCGGCCGATATCTCGGCAGCCAGACCAGCACCAAGCTGAAGGTGACGGGCATCGACCTGTTCTCGGCCGGCGACTTCATGGGCGGCGACGGCACCGAGGAGATCGTGATGAGCGATCCCTTCGCCGGCGTCTACAAGAAGCTCGTGATCAAGGACGACCAGCTCGTGGGCGCCTGCCTGTACGGCGACACCGTCGATGGCAGCTGGTATTTCAAGCTGCTGCGCGAGGGCCGCAAGATCGCCGACATCCGGGACAAGCTGATGTTCGGCGAGAGCAACATCGGCGACGTCGGCCACCAGGGCCACAACAAGGCCGCCGCGATGGCCGACAGCGACGAGGTCTGCGGCTGCAACGGCGTGACCAAGGGCGCGGTCTGCAAGGCGATCAAGGACAAGGGCCTGTTCACGCTGGAGGAGGTGCGCAAGCACACGAAGGCGAGCGCCTCCTGCGGGTCCTGCACGGGCCTGGTCGAGCAGCTGCTGATGTTCACCGCGGGCGGCGACTACTCGTCCGCGCCGAAGAAGAAGGCGATCTGCGGCTGCACGGAGATGAGCCACCAGGAGGTGCGCGACGCCATCTTCAAGGACCATCTGACGACGCTGACCAGCGTCTACGAGCGCCTGAACTGGAAGTCGCCCAACGGCTGCGCGACCTGCCGTCCCGCGCTCAACTACTACCTGATCTCGTCCTGGCCCAAGGAGGCGGTGGACGATCCGCAGTCGCGCTTCATCAACGAGCGCAGTCACGCGAATATCCAGAAGGACGGGACCTACTCGGTGATCCCGCGGATGTGGGGCGGGGAGACAACCGCCGATGAGCTGCGTCGGATCGCCGACGCCGTCGACAAATACAAGATCCCGACCGTCAAGGTGACCGGCGGCCAGCGCATCGACCTGCTGGGCGTCCGCAAAGAGGATCTCGTCGACGTCTGGCGCGACATCGGCATGCCCAGCGGTCACGCCTATGCCAAGGCGCTGCGCACGGTGAAGACCTGCGTGGGCTCCGAGTGGTGCCGCATGGGCACGCAGGACAGCACGCAGATGGGCAAGGACCTGGAGCGCGCGATGTGGCGCATGTATGCGCCGCACAAGGTCAAGTTCGCTGTCAGCGGCTGCCCGCGCAATTGCGCCGAGGCCGGCATCAAGGACGTCGGCATCATCGGCGTGGACTCGGGCTGGGAGATGTACGTCGCCGGCAACGGCGGCATCAAGACCGAGGTCGCGCACTTCCTGGTCAAGCTCAAGACCGCCGAGGAAGTCATGGAGTACACCGGCGCGTTCATGCAGCTCTACCGCAAGGAGGGCTGGTACCTCGAGCGCACCGTGCATTACGTCAGCCGCGTGGGCCTGGAACATGTGAAGCGCCGCATCCTCGATGACGCCGAGGGCCGCAAGGCGCTGTGGGCCGAGCTCCAGTTCGCGCTCGACGGCGAACCCGACCCGTGGTTCGAGTTCGCGAAGGCGCAGGTCGACGTGCGGCAGTTCGAGCCGGTGGCCACCCTTTCCTCCTGAGGACTTCGTCATGACCGACTGGATCTCTGTCTGCGCCGTCACCGATATTCCCGTGCTGGGTTCGCGCCGCGTGGCGCGCGTGCGGGGCCCGCAGGTGGCGCTGTTCCGCACCGCCGACGACCGCGTCCATGCGCTGCTCGACCGCTGCCCCCACAAGGCCGGTCCGTTGAGCCAGGGCATCGTCTTCGGCAACGCGGTCGCGTGCCCGCTGCACAACTGGACCATCGCGCTGGACAACGGCTGCGCGCGCGAGCCCGACGAGGGCCGCACGCCGGTGTTCCGCGTGAAGGTGGAGGCGGGCGTGGTGATGCTCGATCGCCAGGAGCTGGACACCGTGGGCATCGACCTGCCGCCGGTCCAGGCCGGCCCTTGCACGCGGGTGGCCTGCTGAGCGGATCGGCGCGATGAGCCTCGACGTCCGCACCACGCGCTCGACCTGCCCGTACTGCGGCGTGGGCTGCGGCGTGCTGATCGACACCGAAGGCGAGGGCGCCGGCATGCGCCTCGTCGGCGTGCGCGGCGATCCCCATCACCCGGCCAACCTGGGCCGGCTGTGCACCAAGGGATCGACGCTGCACCTGACCGCCACGCCGCTGGTGCGGCAACAGCAGCGCCTGCTGCGGCCGGCCTGGCGGGCCACGCGCGACGACGCCCTGCAGCCGCAGGACTGGGACACGACGACGCGGCGCATCGCCGATCAGCTGCTGGCGATCCGCGCCGAGCACGGTCCCGACGCGATCGGCTTCTACATCTCGGGCCAGCTGCTGACCGAGGACTATCACGCGTTCAACAAGCTCGCGCGCGGGCTGGTCGGCACCAACAACATCGACAGCAACTCGCGGCTGTGCATGAGCGCCGCGGTGGTCGGCTACAAGCAGGCGCTGGGCGCCGACGCGCCGCCCACCTGCTACGAGGACCTCGAGCGCACCGACTGCCTGTTCATCGCGGGGGCCAACACCGCCTGGGCCCATCCGATCCTGTTCCGCCGCATCGAGGCCGCGCGCGCGGCGCGGCCCGACATGAAGATCATCGTCGTCGATCCGCGCCGCACCGAGACGGCGGAGTTCGCCGACCTGCACCTGGCGCTCAAGCCCGGCAGCGACGTGGCGCTCTTCCATGGCATGCTGCACGCGGCGATCTGGGAGGGCTGGATCGACGCGGCCTTCATCGATCAGCACACCAGCGGCTTCGACGCGCTCAAGGCGCTGGTGCGCACGATGACGCCCGCTGAATCTGCCCGCCTCACCGGGCTGAAGGAGGACGGCATCCTGCAGGCGGCGCGCTGGTTCGCGCAGTCGCCGGCGACCTTGTCGCTGTACTGCATGGGCCTGAACCAGAGCAGCAGCGGCGCGGCCAAGAACACGGCACTGATCAACCTGCATCTGGCGACGGGTCAGATCGGGCGCGCGGGCGCGGGACCGTTCTCGCTGACCGGGCAGCCCAATGCGATGGGCGGGCGCGAGACGGGCGGCATGGCCACGCTGCTGCCCGGACACCGCGATCCCGGCCAGGCCGCGCATCGCGAGGAGATCGCCGCGCTGTGGGGCGTGGACGCGCTGCCCGCCGCGCCGGGCAAGACGGCGGTGGAGCTGTTCCAGGCGGCCGCGCGCGGCGAGATCAAGGCCTTGTGGATCGCCTGCACGAATCCGGCCCAGTCCATGCCCGAGCAGGCGCTGGTGCGCGAGGCGCTGTCGCGTTGCGAGCTCGTGATCCTGCAGGAGGCGTTCAGCGGCACCGCCACGGCGGACTTCGCCGATGTGGTGCTGCCAGCGTCGACCTGGGCCGAGAAGGAAGGGACGGTCACCAACAGCGAGCGCCGCATCAGCCGCGTGCGCGCCGCGCTGGCGCCGGCCGGCGAATCGCGCGCCGACTGGCGCATCGTGCGCGACGTCGCGCGATGCATGGAAGCGGTGCTGCGGCCGGGGCGTCCGAGCCTGTTCGCCTGGGACGGTCCGGAGCCGCTCTGGATCGAGCATCGCGAGGCGACGCGCGGTCGCGACCTCGACATCGGCGGGCTCAGCTACGCGATGCTCGAGGAGGCGCCGCGCCAGTGGCCCTGGCCCCAGGGTGCCCAGGCCGCGAAGGCGCGACTCTACGAGGACGGCCATTTCGCGCATGCCGATGGGCGCGCGCGTTTCGTGGCCAAGCCTGTGCAGCCGACGGCGGAGAGGCAGGACGCGCGGTATCCGATCGCGCTGAGCACCGGCCGCCTGCGCGATCAATGGCATGGCATGAGCCGCAGCGGCACGGTCCCGCGGCTCTTCGCCGGAGAACCCTCGCCGGCGCTGTCCCTGCATCCGCAGGACATGGCGCGTCGAGGTCTGAAGGACGGCGCGCTCGTGCGTGTGACGTCGCGGCGCGGCGCGGTGATCGTGCCGCTGCGTGAGGACGAGTCGGTCGGCGCGCAGCGCGCGTGGCTGCCGATGCACTGGGGCAGCGAGTACCTCGGCGGGCGCGATCAGCTCGGCATCAACGCGCTCACGCAGCCGGCCTATTGCCCGGACGCGCGCCAGCCGGAGCTCAAGTTCACGGCGGTGGCCGTGGAAGCGGTGGCCTTGCCGTGGCGCGTCTTCGGCGCGGCCTGGGTGGGGCCGGGCGAGGGCGCGGCGCTGCGCAGCCAGTTGCGCGTGCTGATGGATCAGGCGGACTACGGTTGCTGCCTGCCGGGCCCCGCGCAGGACGGGCGCGAGGGCTGGAGCTTGACGCTCGCCTTCGCTGAGCCGCCTCCCGCGCCGGTCGTGCAGGCGCTGGCGACGGTCCTGCAGCTCAACGGAGTCGGTGTGCTGCGCTACGCCGATGGACGCCGCGGACGCAGCCGGTCGCTGCGGCTGGACGGCGAGGGCGCGCAGGCACGGCTGCAAGCGCTGCTGCGCGTGGGCGAAGGCAGCGAGGGCGCCTGGCTGGACGCGCTGTGGCGTGAGCGCTCGCCGGTCGCGCCGCATGGCCGCCGCCTGCTGGCGCCCGACGCGGAACAGCCCTCGGCACCCGCGAGCGCGCAGGTCTGCAACTGCTTCAACGTGCGCGAGGACGCGATCGCGGCCTGCCTGCGCCGGCAACCGGCGGGCCCCGCTGAGGCGCGTCTCGCGGCCTTGCAGGGCGAGTTGCGCTGCGGCACGCAATGCGGCTCCTGTCTGCCGGCCTTGCGGCGCATGGTGCAGGCGGTCGCGCCTGGCGAAGCGGTCTCGAATGCGATGAAGGAACCGACATGACGAACCTCGACAGTCCCTCCCGCGCGCTGTGCGCGACGCCGCGTGTCTCCCTCGTGGGCGCAGGCCCGGGCGATCCGGAACTGTTGACGGTCAAGGCGCTCAAGTGCCTGGAGCGAGCGGAGGTCGTGCTGACCGATGACCTCGTCGATGCCCGCGTGCTGGCATGCCTGCCGGCTGGCGCGCGCGTGCTGCGTGTGGGCAAGCGCGGCGGTTGCGTGTCGACCGAGCAGCGCTTCATCCACGAGTTGATGATCCGCGAGGCCCAGGCCGGCGCGCGCGTGGTGCGGCTCAAGGGCGGGGATCCCTTCGTGTTCGGACGCGGGGGAGAGGAAGTCGATGCGCTGCGCGAGGCGGGCATCGAGGTCGAGGTGATCAACGGGCTCTCGGCCGGACTGGCGGCGCCGGCTGCGGTCGGCGTGCCGGTCACGGACCGGCGCTGCACGCCCGGCGTGGCCTTCGTCACCGGGCACAACGGCGAGCACGGCATCGCGCCCGACTGGGCCGCGTTGGCGCGCAGCCGCCTGACGCTGGTCGTCTACATGGGGCTCGCCCGCGCCGCGGGCATCTCGCGGGCGCTGCAGGACGGTGGGCTGAGCGGGGAGACGCCCGCGGTGATCGTCAGCGCGGCGCACACGCCGCATCAGCGCGAGTGCTTCACGACACTGGCGGGTCTGCCCGAGGCCATCGAGCGCGAGGGGCTGGCGAGCCCGGCGCTGCTGGTCATCGGCGAGGTCGTGGCGCTGTCGCCGACCTGGCGCGATCAGGTGGGACTGGATGTCGGGATGAACGGCAGCTTGAGCGCGGCGCAGGCCGGCGTCATGACGACGCGCGAGCTTCCAGCGCGCGCAGCCGCAGCATGATGGCCATGCCCACGGTCAGCACGCCGGCGGTGAGCCACAGCGAAGCGGTGTAGCTGCCGCTGGCCTGCGCCATGGCGCCGGCCAGGGCGGGCGCGGTGACCTGCGCCACGCCGTAGCTCAGCGTCAATCGGGCCATCGCCTTGCCCGGGTTGCCGGGCGAGCGCCGGCCCACGAGCGCCAGCGTGAGGCTGACCAGGCCGATGAAGGTCGCGCCGTAGAGCAGCGCGCCGGTGAGCGCGGCGCCCAGGCTGCCGGAGAGCGCCGGCAGGACGACCGAGACGATCTGCAGCGCGAAGGCGGCCAGCAGCGCGTTGAGGTCGCCGATGCGTCGCGCGACGCGGTCCCACAAGAACACGGCCGGCGTGGCGGCCAGACCGACCAGCAGCCAGGCCCACGGGCCCTGGCCATGCAGCAGCGGTTGGCGCTCCACGATGGCGACGGTGAAGGTGGCGCTGATCACAAAGCCCCAGCCGGCGCAGAAGTAGCCGGCGATCATCCAGCGCATCCACTGGACGCTGGGGGCTCCGGCGGCGAGGGCCGTGGTGGCGGGCGGAGGCACGGGGGGCCGCCACCACCAGCAGAGCGCGAGCAGCGGGACGCCCAGCACGACGAATCCCCACCAGTGGCCGGCCCAGTCGAGCGCGAGGCGGTCCATGGCCATGGCGCCGATCGCGGAGACGACGATGCCCAGGCCGAGTCCCATGAAGTGGACGCCGAGCTCGGGGCGTCTGCCGGCGCGCATCAGGAAGCCGAGGACGAGGCCGGAGCCGAGCAGCATGCCGGCGGCGCCGCTGAGCCCGCCGAGGTAGCGCGAGAGTGCCCACAGCGTGAGGTTGGGCGCGAGCGGCATGAGCGCGGTGGCCACGAGGCCGAGCAGCATGCCCCAGAAGTAGAGGCGGGAGCGCCAGCGCGGGTCGTCGATCAGCGCGGCGAGCAGGGCGCCGCTCATGTAGCCGGTGTAGTTGACGGCGGCGAGCGTGCCGCCCATCGCGTCGCTGAGGCCGGCCTGCTGCTGCATCAGCGGCAGCACCGGCGTGTAGGCGAAGCGCGCCAGCCCGATGCTCAGGATCAGCCCGGCGATGCCGCCGGTGGAGACTTGCCAGGGGAGGAGCGCCGTGTCGCGGGACATCGAGAGATCAGGCCGCAAGGGCGTCGACTTCCTCCACCAACTGGTCGCCTTGCGTTTGCAAGATGACCTCGATGTCGTACTGCGCTTGAAGGTTCAGCCAGAAGCGCGGATCCATTCCGAAGGCCAGTCCCAACCGCACGGCAGTGTCAGCCGACATGGCACGCGATCCGGCACAGATCTCGTCGATGCGCCGCTGCTGGACGCCGATGGCCTTGGCCACGCGGTAACGCGTCAAGCCCAGCGGCTCGATGAACTCTGACATCAGGATCGTGCCTGGATGGACCGGATCCAGCCGGCGCCCCGTGGCGATGTCGCTGAAATCGACCTGGTTGATTCGACTGCGAGGAATGCTCATGGCTTCGATCCGTGAATGTGTGCGGCCGGGTCAGTGGTAGTCGACCACCTCGACGTCCCAGGCAGCCCCGTCCTGCCATCGAAAGCAGATGCGCCATTGGCGGTTCACTCGCAGACTCCATTGGCCCTTGCGCGTTCCCCGCAGCAACTCGAGACGATTCCCTGGAGGAAATCGCAAGGTGTCCACCGAAGGGGCTGCGTCGATGGCACGCATCTTCTGGCGACATTGCTGTTGGAGTTCGCGCTCCATCCCCCGCACTTCCCGACCATCGAAGATGGCCGCCGTGCGCTTGTCCGCGAAGCTTTCGATCATTTAGTATCGACGCGCAATAGTAGCGAAGTCAATACAGATTCGGCGACGAGCGCTCCTTGTCTCGCGCCTTCGCGTACTCGACGAGGTCGACAAAGAAGCGTTGATCAAACGGAGCCAGTCCGCCGGAGTCGATGCCCTCGACCATCATGTCCTGCATGGCCTGGCGATCCATCTCCATCGCGATGAGCCCGCAAAGGTACTCGTCGCCGGAGCCGAACCCTCCGCGCTTGGCTTGAGCATCAATGAATGAAAACTGCGCCTCGCTCAGGAGCAGAGTCCTTGTGGGCATGAAGGCGTCGAGGAGCGGCGGCGCGGACGTATGGCTGTGTTGAGGGAGAGGCGACATCGATGGGCCCTTCTTGAAGAAGGCATCGAGCCTAAGCCCGGGTCATTTGACACCCGACCCTGCCAGACGGCATAACGGCCTCTATTCAAGAGGCCGTTGCGTTGGATCAAAAAGTCTCCCAATCTCCGTCGGGCGCGGACGTCGCGCTCGGGCCGGAAGGCGCTGGCGCCCTGGGGGTCACCGCCGGTGCGGGCTTGGCGATCGGTGTCGACTTCGCCGGCACGGCCTTGGCCGCAGCCTTCGGAGCGGCGCTCGACGCCGCCTTCACCGTCGATTTCACCGCCGGCTTGACTGTCGTGCTCGCCTGCTTCACCGCGGCAGGCCGCGGCGCGGAGATCGGCTTCGATGCCGCGGGCGACGCGCTCACCGACGTCATCGGCGCGGACGCGGGCTTGGCGCTCGTCGCCTCGTCGCCCTTGGGCTTGGGATCGCTGACCTTGAAGTGACCCACGAGCGCCGTGAGCTTGCGCGCCTGCTCGCTGAGCGACTCGGCCGCCGCGGCGGACTCCTCGACCAGCGCCGCGTTCTGCTGCGTCATCTGATCCAGCTGCGCCACCGAGCCGTTCACGCTGCCGATGCCCTGGCTCTGCTCGACCGTGCTCGCGCTGATCTCGCCGATGATGTCCGACACCCGCTGCACGCTCGCCACGATCTCCGTCATCGTCGCGCCGGCATCGCGCACCTGCTGCGAGCCCACTTCCACCTTCGTCACGCTGTCGCCGATCAGCGCCTTGATCTCGCGCGCCGCGCTCGCGCTGCGCTGCGCCAGCGCCCGCACCTCGGAGGCCACCACCGCGAAGCCCTTGCCGTGCTCGCCCGCGCGCGCGGCCTCGACCGCCGCGTTCAGCGCGAGGATGTTGGTCTGGAACGCGATGCCATCGATCGTGCCGATGATGTCGTTGATCTTCTTGGCCGACGCGTCGATCTGCGCCATCGTGCCCACCACGTCGCCCACGGCCGCGCCACCGCGCTCCGCCACTTCCGCGGCGCTGCCCGCGAGCTGGTTGGCCGTGCGCGCGCTGTCCGCGCTCTGCTGCACCGTGCCGGTCAGCTGCGACAGCGACGACGCCGCCTGCTGCAGGTTGGACGCGGTCTGCTCGGTGCGCTGGCTCAGGTCCTGGTTGCCGCTGGCGATCTCCTGGCTGGCGGTCTGCATGCCGTCGGCGCTCGCGCGCACCTCGCGGATGACCTTGCGCAGCGCGCTCTTCATTGCCGCCAGCGCCCGCTGCACATCGCCGATCTCATCGGCGCGGTACTCGCGCTCGACGTGGAACAGGTCGCCCTCGCCGATGCGTTCGGCCTCGGCCATCAGCGACTTCAGCGGCTGCGAGATCGTGCGCACGAAATACGCCGTGGCCAGCGCCAGCGCGCCCACGATCAACGCCATCAGCGCCGCCACGCCCCACACGGTGCGCATGCGCTCGGCGCCCGCGGCCTCGCGCAGCGACGCGGAACGCTTCTGCTGCAGCGAGACGAAGTCCTGCTGCGCCACCAGGTACTGCTCGATCGCGGGGGCGACCTTGTCCTTGAGCGCCTTGTGCGAGCCCTCGACGTCGCCGCCGGCCTTGAGCTTGTTGGCCTCGTTGCGCACGGCGATGTAGGCCTGGCGGCGTTCGGCGATCTTCGCCATCGCCGCCTTGTCGTCGTCGCCGTCGGTCAGCGCCTCGAGCTGCTTCTGGATCTCGTTGATCGACTCGGTCGTGCGGGCGATGTCGGCCTTCATCGCGTCGGCCACCGCGTTGTCGTTGGCGGCCAGGCCGGCCTGGACGCGGCTCGCGTTGGCTTCGGTCAGGCCGCGCCAGCGCAGGGCCAGCTCGAAGCGCTGCTGTTGTTTCTCCTGTGTCACCTGGGCGACTTCAAGAAGGGCGCGCGTGCGCGATGCCGCGCCGAGCGACATCACCACCGTCATGACGGACATGACGGCCACCGGAATCCAGAGCCGCGTGGCGATCGAGAACTTCATCGGTCCTGAGCCTTGTGTTGTTGTTTCGGAGGGCGCCGCCCCGGGATGGTGCGACGGGCCTCGATCCCATCCTAAATCGGCACCCCGGTGCACTTGCTTGAGGACAAACACTGCTAACCTGCCGCCTGGCCGCACGGCGCCGCCATTTCCCCCAAGAACTCCACAGATCGTCCGTCTCGCCCATGACCTTCTTGGCCATCGACATCGGCAATACGCGCCTGAAATGGGCGCTGTACGCCGGCCCCCAGCCCGGCAGTCCGATGCTGGCCCATGGCGCGCAGTTCCTCGAGAACATCGAGAAGCTGGCCGAACACGATTGGGCGGGCCTGCCCGCGCCCGGGAGCATGCTGGGCAGCAACGTGGCCGGCGACGGGATGCGTCATCGCGTCGAGGAGCAGATGGAGCTCTGGGACATCGAGCCGCGCTGGGTGGCGTCCTCGGCGCAGGCCGGCGGGGTGACCAACGGGTATGACCATCCGGTGCGGCTGGGCGTGGACCGCTTCGTGGCGCTGATCGGCGCGCGGCACCACGTGCTCGCGCGCGGTCGTGGCCAGACGCCGAGGCCGGCGCTCGTGGTGATGGTGGGCACGGCGGTGACGGTCGACGCGCTGGACGCGGACGGCCGCTTCCTGGGCGGGTTGATCCTGCCGGGGCACGGGATCATGCTGCGCGCGCTGGAAGGCGGCACGGCGGGATTGCGCGTGCCCACGGGCGAGGTGCGCGAGTTCCCGACCAACACCTCCGACGCGCTCACCAGCGGCGGCAACTACGCGATCACGGGCGCGATCGAGCGCATGCACCGTCACATCGTGCAGCGCTGCGGCCAGCCGCCGGTCACGCTGATGACGGGCGGTGCGGGCTGGAAGGTCTCGCCCGCGCTGGACATCCCGCACGAGCTGATCGACTCGCTGATCTTCGACGGCCTGCTCGCGTTGCAGGCGCACCGGCTGGCGCTCTGAGCGCCAGCGCGGCTCAACGCGCCACGACCTGCTTCGATTGGAAGTCGACCGGCACGGACGTGTGCTGATGCACGGCGAGCCAGCGGCCCTGACGGCGCTGCAGCAGCACGGTCTGCCGGTTCTCGATCGATCGCTGCGGCTGGCCGTGCTCATCGAGCGCGGCGAACTCCAGCGTGGCGCTGCCGCCCGCGACATCCGCGCCGATCCAGGTCTGGACGTCCTTCGCGATGACGCGCACGCGGGTGTCGCGGATGCCGTCGAACCACGAGGCGATCATGCCGGCCCAGGCGTCGCGACCCGCGTACTCCCAGCGGTCCCAGCTGTCGAAGACCTGCACGTCCTCGGCGTAGAGCTCCACGAACCGGGGCAAGTCGCGTTCCAGCACGGCGGCGGCGTATTCGCGGAGGAAGGTCTGCGCGGGGTCATCGGTCATGGCGTCGCTCCTGTGGGGTGATGGTGACATCCCCACGACGGATGCGCGAGCCCGCTTTCGACATCCACGTCGACATCGATCCTCGGCTTCAGGAGAAGCGCTGCTGATGACGGCGCCAATCGCGCTTCCAGCGGGCGACGTTGTAGAGCAGCACGCTGACCGAGCAGACCCAGAACATGCCCAGCCACAGGCCGAGGACCTTGAGCGTGAAGATCATGTCGCCGTCGCAACGGCCGGAGGCGTTGCAGGGCGAGGGCACGTAGACATCGATGAGCAGCGCGGTCGCGACGTTCCAGACCAGCAGTCCGACCAGCACCGAGGCGAAGAAGCGATTCATGGCAAGGGTGTCCTCTCTTTCAGGAGAAGGCCCCAGTCTCGCCACGACGTTCGAGCTCAGCATGAGTCCCGTGTGAGCTCAGGGTGAAGTCGGCGGTCGGCGGACGGCGCACGGGTGGCGCGTCGCCTCAAGTCGACTCTGGCCGCCTCACGCGGCCCAGGCGTCGCGGAGCGTGTCGCGGAACAGCGCCGACAACAGCGGCTCGACCTCGGGCCGATCCGTGATCGGCAGCTCGAGACCCTCGATGCGATCGAGCTCGTGCTCGATGAAACGCTGGATCGGGACGATCTGCGGCGACAGGCCGAGTTCGGCGGTGCGGGACTTCATGTCGAGCAGCTCGTCGATCGCGCCCGCAAGACCGGGCTCTTGCTGGATGGTCTCCAGCAGGCGATGGAACTCGATGGGCGCAGGGGTTCGGTGCCGCTCCAGCCACCGGACGGCGAGCAATGGGCGCAGCACGTAGAAGTATTTCTTCAAGGGCACCTGCTCGGTCTGCAGATAGCCGCGGAAGTTGGTCTTGGCCATGCTGCGGTAATGGTGGATGCCGCGCACGATCGAGTAGACGACCGGCAGCAACTCCAGCGCCCGCGCATGGAATCCGGTGTACTGGCCATAGACGATGGGCGACTGGATCCATTCGACGAAGCCCGGATTGGAGCTGCGGAACAGCCGCAGCGCCTTGCGCAGGTCCCAGCCGTTGATGTCCATCTCGTCGACGATGGGGTACTCGATGACGTCGCGCTGTTCCTCGAGTCCGACGGAGAGATACCAGTCCTGGCGGTTCACGTAGATGAAGCGGGCATCGAAGTCGCTGTCGGGCGAGGCGAAACCCCAGGCGCGGCTGCCCGACTCGACGGCCAGCAGCACCCGGACGTCATGCTCGGTCTCGGCGCGCCGCAGGCGCGATCGGATCTCCTCGCGCGCGGGCTCGGGGATCACGGAGAGGTCGGTGGAAGTCGTGGCGCTCATCGGGCGATTCTCTCCGCCGTGGGCGCCGTGAAGGAATGCCGAAAGTCGCGCGAGGGGCATCGAGCGCGTGGCAGTGACGCCGCATCCCGCGGGATTTCGCCCGAGGGCCTTTCATACTGCGCGCCGCGCGTGATCCCTTGGGGCCGCGCTCGCATCCGCAGTTTCAGGAGAGGACATGAACCACAAGACTTCGGCGCTCGGCGCCTTGCTCATCGGCGCGCTGTGCGCGACCGCCTCGGCACAGGCGCAAGACGCCGGCGCCCCGATTCCCACCATCACACCCGCGCCGGGCAAGACGGCCTGCAAGGCCGTCTCGTCGAGCGTCGCCGACAAGCCCCTGCGCGCCGAGCTGTGCGTGACCGGCGGCAGCTTCTCCTCGGACATCTACCAGTTCAAGCTCGATGGCGCGTTGGTGCTCAAGGGCATCGACGACCAGACCACGCCCGGCCTGAAGGCCACGCGCGACGGCAAGAACGTCGCGATGGTGTGCACGCCGCAGGAAGTGGCGCCCAACGCAAGCGCCGAGGACATCCAGCGCGTCCTGCCGGGTTACCCCGCGGCGAAGACGCGCGACCTGGTCGCGCTGATGGCCGGCAGCCCCAGCGGCGTCGAGCTCGGCCGGCTCTGCAAGGCCACCGTCGACGGCGCCCCCGTGCTGACGGTGCAGGTGATCTTCGATTGATCAACGGCGCCGGTCGCGGTCGCCACCCACCTGCTCAGAGCGAGGCCCGATCGCAGATCGGCAGGCGATTGAGGGTTCGCCGCCGGTAGTCCGCCTCGTGGGCGCGGAACTTGTCCACCGCGTCCTTGTCGGCGCTCGCCAGGAAGCGTTCGAGGTTCTCGGCATCCTGCGCGGGCTCCCAGCGAAGCGTCACCTGGCTGGGCACGAAGGGGCGTGTCTGCTGCTGGAGCAGCAGCAATTGCGTCACCGGGAAGTCCGCCCCCAACTGGCCCTGCAGCGCGGCGCGCGCCAGGCGCTGCGCGAGGACGAACTGCTCCAGCGGATCCATGAAGTCGTCGGCGTTCTTCAACCGGGGCGTCGCGTAGGCCGGCAGGGCGGCCTGCACCTGCCCCCTCAGCGCCTGGAGCTGCGCGTTGGGAAAGTCCAACGCGGCGCTCTCCCTCTCCTCGCGGTCCTCTCGCGTGCGTCCATGCAGGGAGAAGGTCGTGTGCGTCCAGAAGTCCAGCGCCTCGAGATGCGAGGGCGAGGGCCGGAGCCACCGGAGGTCCGCGGCCAGTCGCCCCTCGCGCTCCCGAACCTGCGACGTATGGTCCTCCGGGAACCAGTACGCGCCCAGAAGACCTTCGCGGGACACCCGCGTGCACAGGCACTCGCCGAGCCGGTCCCGCGGGCCGGTCGCGCAGGCGCTCGCCTCCTTGAGGAAGGTGGTCGAGCCGGCCGGGCTGCTCGCCTCCCGGGCTCGAAGAAAGGCGGCCATCGCGGCCTTCATCGGCTCCGAGAACCTCACCGCATCGGTCTTGGACTTGTCCACCACCTGCTGCACGCGATCGGCAGGGCAGACCGGCTCCTCCCGGGCGACCACGGCGCGCGCGTAGGTGACCACCGCCCGCCAGTTATCCATCTGCCGGCGGTCCTCAGACAACTGAGCGATCGTGGTGGATGCCGTGCTTTCGGCGCGTGACGGACGCGTCGTGAAGGTGTCGATCAATCGGTCTGATTCGATGACACGGCACCCCAGCGGCGTATCGACCAACGCGGGATGCAGGTAGGTCATGCGGCCGATGGCCTTGCGGTCGCCGCCCATGATGGTGGTGGCTACCACGCGCTTGTCGGCGGCATAGCGCAGCGCCTGGTTGAGCACGCCGGCGTCGAAGGTCCCCGCGGACTGCCAGGTCGGCGTGGTCCCGGGCTTGTCCGCGACGCGCAGCTCGAGCGCGACGCGCGTGGGCTTGCCCGCCCCCTCCGCCGCCAGGATGCGCCAGCGGATATCGGTGACGTCCAGCGGTTGGCCCGCGAGATCGCGCCCGATCAGGACGCCCCGCACTCGGAAGCTGCGCGACGCGGTGTGGAAGTTGGAGGCCCAGCCGCGCGAGGGCGATCCATGGGCCTGTGAGCCGTGCCCACCACCACCGCCACCGCCACCGCCGGCACCCGCCGGGCCCGGTTCGGGCGCATGCGGACCCGTCTTGGGGGGGCCGCCCGCCGCGGTCGGCGGCATCGACCGCGAGAGGTCGTTGATGCGCGGATCGACGTCCGCGACGAACACGCGCTCGTACCCACCGAAGGTGTCGAGCATCGCGGCCCGTTCTCCTGCGTCGGTCACGCCGTGGAGGTCGGCGACCCGGTTGGCGACGGCCTGCGCCATGCGCGCTTCCTGCGCGTTCGCCGGGGCCGCGCGCCAGGCCCGGCCGCTGGACTGTTCCAGATCCTGGACGAATGCCCGGGTGGACTCGCTGGCCTCGAAGGCGAAGGCCTGACGGACCTCGGGCCGCGTCGTGCCGATGATCGTGTCGCTCATGAACTGCTTGAGCCGGGCGTCCGCCCACGCCTTGGTGGCGTCCTTGCCGAACTCCTTGGCCAGCTTCTGTCCCTGCTTGGCCAGCTCCCCGTCAGGCTTGGCGTCGAGGCCGCCGAACGCCTCATCCAGGACCTTCGCCACCAGCTTGGACTGCGCGTCCGTGGCCGACATCGCGTGGGCATATCGCGCCTCCAGGCGCTCGAGCAACGCGGCGAACCGCTTCGGCTGCCTGTCCTTGAGCTGTTGCAGCGAGGCTTGCGCGCGCTCTTCCAATTGCCGGACTGCCGCGCCCTCGTGAGGGGACACGCGGTCGGCGGTCGCCGCCGCTTCCTGGCTGATGCGGGAGGCCGTGTCCGGCAGCATCGGCTGGTCGGCGACATGCCCCGCCAGCGCATGCGCGACGGCATCGGCCTGGGCGCGGGGGTTGGCGGGAAGCGCCGAGGCCGTGCGGACCAGCGGGGCGCGCGTCAGGTCCGTCATCACGGCGCGCGCCATCAGCCGGGAGGCCGTGCGGACGGACTCCGCCGGCAGCGGCGCGCTCGCCTCGACGGGCGTGGTGGGTTCGGCGCGTGACAGGGCCTGGTCGAGGTCCCGCTGCGCGTCACCGGCCAGCAGCTGTGCCCTCAGGTTGTTGACCGCCAGTTGAAGGCTGTCGGCCATCGGGACCGACGCCCACCCCAGCAGCGAGACGAACAGCAAGGCGGTGACCGCGCGTCCCAGCGGCTTGCGCACCAGGCCCATGTCCTCCGAGAAACGCTTCGAGGACAGCGCGCGCAGCACGCGTTGCCATGGGCGAAGGGCGGCGGTTGGATCGGCGGGCGCGTCCGAGGCCGTCACGACGAAATCGACTTGCTTGCGGGCCGATTCGATCGCCAGATGCGTCAGCGCGGCGCCGAGCGCCTCGCGCGTGTCCTCGATCTTCCCGGGATCGGGCGTCGGCATGGCGTGGAGCGTGCGCAGGCGGTCGATCGCGGCGTCGATCTGCTGGACGATGGGGAGAAGTTCGGGATCCTTGGCGGCTTCGCCGATCCGTTCCGGATTGGCGCGGAACGCCTCATGCGCCTCGTTGGCCTTGGCCTGCCAGACCTCGACCACGTGTTGCCGGGCCTTGCGCGCCGAAAGCCACAAGACGACAGCGCCGCCGGCCAAGGCGGCCCAGCTCAGCCCCGTGCCGAAGTCGTCCGCCACCTGCTTGACGCTCTTGTAGATCGACGCGAGGGCCTCGATGACCGCCTTGGGCCAGACGACTCCCGCGCCGCCCAGGAAGTTGGCCGCGACGACGAGGAGGGCAATCGCCCCCACGGCGCAGGTGCCGACGGCGGCCAGGTCGCGCAGCTTCTCGACTACCACGAGCGCGCCGGCCCGCGTCATCTTGCGGCGCAGGTCGGCGGCCTTCCAGTCGTTCTTGACCCACGGCAGCACTTGCAGATGCAGCAGCGCCCACAGCACCGCGAGCGTGATGAACAGGGCCTTGATGTCCATGGCCGTCTCCCAACGTGCCCGACACGATGGCACGGCACGCGGAGCGGCACATCCTCAACCCTGGGGAAGAGGGGCGGTGCAGGATCTCAGAGGATGAACCGGCTCAGGTCCTCGTTCTGCGCCAGCGCGGCGAGCTTCTCGTCGACCTGCTCGCCGCCGATCGTGACCGTCTTGCCGGCGTGCTTGTGCGCGTCGAAGCTGATGTCGTCCAGCAGCCGCTCCAGCACCGTCGCCAGACGCCGCGCGCCGATGTTCTCGGTCCGCTCGTTCACCTCGAACGCGATCTGCGCCAATCGTCGGATGCCGTCCGCGCTCAGCTCCAGCGTCAGACCCTCCGTCGCGAGCAGCGCCTGGTACTGCTTGACCAGGCTCGCATGCGTGCTCGACAGGATGGCCTCGAAGTCCTCCACCGACAGCGACTTCAACTCCACCCGGATCGGGAACCGGCCCTGCAGCTCCGGGATCAGGTCGCTGGGCTTGCTCAGATGGAAAGCGCCCGACGCGATGAACAGGATGTGATCGGTCTTCACCATCCCGTACTTCGTGTTCACCGTCGTGCCCTCGACCAGCGGCAGCAGGTCACGCTGCACACCCTGGCGCGACACATCCGCGCCGCCGCTGTGCTCGGCCCGAGTGGCCACCTTGTCGATCTCGTCGATGAAGACGATGCCGTTGTCCTGCGCATGCGCCAGCGCCGCGGTCTTGATCTCGTCCTCGTTGACGAGCTTGGCGGCCTCTTCCTCGACCAGCAGCTTGCGCGCCTCGGCGATCTTGAGCTTGCGCGTCTTGCGCCGCTCCTGACCCATCTGCGAGAACAGCCCCTTGAGCTGCTCTGCCATCTCTTCCATGCCCTGCGGCCCGACGATTTCCATCGACGGCTTGGCCTCGGCCACCTCGATGTCGATCTCCTTGTCGTCCATCGAGCCCTCGCGCAGGCGCTTGCGCATCACCTGCCGCGCGGTGTTGTCCGCGTTGCCCTCGGCCGCCGGCGCGAAGCCCGTCGACGAGCGCGGCGGCGGCACCAGCGCGTCCAGGAGACGCTCCTCGGCCGCGTCCTCGGCCCGCGCGCGCTGGAAGCGCATCTGGCGCTCCCGCTCCTGCTTCACCGCGATGTCCACGAGGTCGCGCACGATGCTGTCCACGTCCTTGCCGACATAACCGACCTCGGTGAACTTCGTCGCCTCGACCTTGATGAAGGGCGCATCGGCCAGCTTGGCCAGCCGGCGCGCGATCTCGGTCTTGCCCACGCCGGTCGGACCGATCATGAGGATGTTCTTCGGCGTGATCTCGCCGCGCAGCTTCTCGTCGACCTGCTGGCGCCGCCAGCGGTTGCGCAACGCGATCGCGACGGCGCGCTTGGCATCGGCCTGGCCGACGATGTGCCGGTCCAGTTCGGACACGATTTCCTGCGGGGTCATGCTGCTGCTCATTCGTGTGCTCCGATGCCGGCTCAGTCCAGCGTCTCGATCGTGTGATTGCCGTTGGTGTAGATGCAGATCTCGCCGGCGATCACCAGCGACTGCTTGACGATGTCCACCGCGCTCAGCTCGCTGTGGTTGAGCAGCGCCTTCGCCGCCGCCTGCGCGTACGCGCCGCCGCTGCCGATCGCCACGATGCCCTGCTCGGGCTCCAGCACGTCGCCGTTGCCGGTGATGATCAGCGAGGCCGTGCGGTCCGCCACCGCCAGCATCGCCTCCAGGCGGCGCAGCACACGGTCGGTGCGCCAGTCCCGCGTCAGGTCCACCGCCGCGCGCACCAGGTGGCCCTGGTGCTTCTCCAGCTTGGCCTCGAAACGCTCGAACAGCGTGAACGCATCCGCCGTCGCGCCGGCGAATCCCGCCAGCACCTGGTTCTTGTAGAGCTTGCGCACCTTGCGCGCCGTCGACTTCACGACGATCGTGCCCAGCGTCACCTGCCCGTCGCCGCCGATGGCAACCTGGTTGCCGCGCCGCACGCTGACGATGGTGGTGCCGTGGTACGGCGGAAGCGGGGAGGAATGGTCTTGGGACATGGTGGATCCGGTCGTGAAGGACTCACGTGGGTTCCCGCGCGGGAATCACAAGGTGAGAAAAATCGGAGGACGGCGCGCCTGCGGACACGCTTGTGCGAATGCCGGCGGACGATGTCGATGATCGGACATCCGAATGAACAACGGGGCCAGAGGCCCCGTGGTCACGATGGTTGCGATCGCCGTGATCGTCGCGAACGGCGAGGGCGCGGTCGTCAGACGTGCCGCACCTTCACGCGCGCATGCTCGTTGATGCCCATGGCGCCGAAGAACAGCGCCACCAGCCGGTGCGCGTCGGTGAACAGCACCGAGCGGTTCTCGCTGCGGCGCGCCAGCACCCAGTTCAGCAGGTCGCCCGCGGCCATGAAGTCCAGGCGGATCAGCTTGGGGCAGGCGATGGTGACCAGCGACGCGCCACCGAGCTGCTCGGTCATCAGCGCCAGCGTCTCGCTGATGTCGCCGCTCAGCTGACCCGAGAGCTCCATCAGCGCCGCCGTGTTGACCGCGTCGGTCATCGTCGACTCGAGGAAGGCGATGCCGGTGTCCATCGCCGCGGGCTGGATCGACGACGGCGAGCTCGTGGACAACGCGTTGCCGCTGATGCGCACGTGGCACAGCGCCTTTTCCCAACTCGGCGGCGAGACCTCGTAGGTCACGCAGTAGTCGATGGCGACCTCGTCGAACTGGTCGGGCCGGTTGGCCAGACGCAGTGCTTCCAGGCGCAGCATCCACAGGATCGGATCCGCGTCGCGGCTGCCGACGGGCGCCTGCTCCTTGAGCACCTGGAAGAAGTGGTCGCCGGAGAGCCAGCGCAGATCCAGCGCCTGCTGCGCCCACGCGCGGAACAGGTCGCGCAGCTTGGCGCAGGCCTCGATGTCGATCTGCTTGAGCGGCGCCCAGTCGATCACCCACGGCATCGGCAGGTTCTCGCAGCGCGTGCGCATCTGCGTGACGGCCTCGGTGTCCAGGTAGTCCGGCGCCGTCCAGGACACGCTGCTCGCGCGGCCGCGCGGCGCGCGTTCCTGCTGCACGGCCTCGGCCACCAGCTTGGGCAGCGAGAACCATTGCGGCGAGGACAGACCGAACTGCTGCGCGTAGTCGTTGGCCAGATGCTCGAACTTGCCCTGCTGGCCGGTGGCGCGGTACAGGTCGAACAGCACCAGCCAGGTCTCGGCGTGCTCGTGGCGCGCGCCGCCCGGGCGGGTCAGGTCGATCAGGCTGCGCTCGCAGTGCTCGTAATCGGCGTTGGCGAAGGCGATGACGGCTTCGTCCAGCTCGGCGTCGTGGACGACCTCGCTCACCTCGACCTGCGGATCCGCGACGCGGAAGCTCAGCGTCGGGATCTCCTTCTTGAGCTCGGGGATCGGCGCGGGCGCGCCGGCAGGCGAGGGCGGCGCCATGCCGCCACCCATCGAGGCCGCGGCCGGCGCGGGCGACAGGTCCAGGCGCTCGATCTCGGACGGGGCCGCGTAGTCGGAGACCCGCGCCGCGACCTGATCGGCCGGCTGTGTCGGCGCGAAGTTGACCGGGCGCGTGCTGGTCTCGAAGAAGGCCTGACCGTGCTGACCCGTCATCTGCGTGGGCACGAAGCCCTCGCCGACCATCTGCTGCTCGATCTGGTCGATCTTGGCCTTGACGGTGCCGTCGTCGCGACGGGCGCCCTGGATCTCGCTGATGCGGCCCAGCTCGTCGATGCCCGACGTGGCATGACCGCCCAGCGCGGCGAGCTGCTCAGGCGTCAGGCCCTCGCGGCGGATCTTGCGCAGCATGTCGAGCTCGCGCTTGCGCACGAAGTCGTTGCGCCGCTTGCGCTCGACCATGGCCCGCAGCTCCGCCTTGGCCGCGTCGGCCTCGGGGTCGTCCTGGCGGGAGTTGATCTCCGCCCAGTCGGTCGTCGGGTTGGCGACGAAGCGCGCCACCTTTCTGAAGAAGCTCTCGCCTTCTTTGGTGCCGTCTTTGGGGTCGGTCGTCATGCTCTGGCGGGTCTTGCTCTGCGCGGGAATCGGCTCAATCGCCGAACATCTTCTGCTTCAGCTCGCGGCGCTGCTGCGCTTCCAGCGACAGCGTGGCGGTCGGGCGCGCGATCAGGCGACCCAGGCCGATCGGCTCGCCGGTCTCGTCGCAGTAGCCGTACTCGCCGCTGTCCAGGCGCGACAGCGACTGCATGATCTTCTTGAGCAGCTTGCGCTCGCGGTCGCGCGTGCGCAGCTCCAGCGCGTGCTCTTCCTCGATCGTGGCGCGGTCGGCCGGATCGGGGACGATGGACGTGTCCTCGCGCAGGTGCTCGGTGGTCTCACCGGCGTTGGACAGGATGTCTTCCTTCAACTGCGTCAGCTTGGCGCGGAAGAATTCGACTTGCTTGTCGTTCATGTACTCGGTGTCCGGCATCGCCAGCACCTCGGCGTCGCTCAGTTCGGCACCGGCCTTGGTTTTCCAGGCAGACGAGAGTTTGGGATCGGTCTTCACGGCGGGTCGGCTGTTCTGGTTTGTTGATGTCGGGGTCGAATGCCGGACGGGACTGTCCAGCAGAGAGATCGTGCTGTCGGGCGCGTCCGCCTCGGCGGACTTGTCCGCCGCGGAAGCCTTGGCCGACTTGGCGGGGGCCTTGGGCGCGGCGGTCTTGGAGGCCGGTGTCTTGCTCACGTTCACTCTCCTAGCGGCTCTTTATACCTGCTCGACATGAGAAGCCGGGACTTCCCGCGCGGACGCAGGGGCCAGGTTCGGGCGCGGCGGATTGTAGCCACCTCCACCGCCACACCGGGGACGGCTCTCGAACCGCCGGCCAGTGTGTCACTAAGCCAGGCAGCCTTCCAGCCCCTGCATGAGGATGTCCTTCGGCAGATCGATGCCGATGAACACCATCTTGCTGATCCTCTTTTCCTCGGGCAGCCACTTCGGGCCCAGGTCCGAGCCCATCAGCTGGTGCACGCCCTGGAAGATCACCTTCTTGTCGGTGCCGTTCATGTTCAGCACGCCCTTGTAGCGCAGCATCTTGGGCCCGTACACCTGCACGATCGCGCCCAGGAAGTCCTCCAGCTTGGCCGGATTGAACGGCCGGTCCGAGCGGAAGACGAAGGACTTCACGTCGTCGTCGTGGTGATGGTGGTGCGGGTGGTTGCAGGCTTCGCCCGGGGCGTGGTCATGGCCTTCATGGCCGTGCTCATGTCCGTGATCGTGCTTGTGGTCATGACCGTGGTCATGTCCGTGATCGTGATCATGGTCGTGCCCGTGATCGTCGGCGGACAGGAACTCCGGGTCGATCTCGAGCTTGGCGTTCAGGTTGAAGCCGCGCAGGTCGAAGACGTCCTTGATCGGCACCTCGCCGAAATGGACCTTGGACTGCGGCGCGCGCGGGTTCATGTGCTTGAGCCGGTGCGACAGCGCGTCCACCGCGGCGGCGTCCACCAGGTCGGTCTTGCTCAGGAAGATCTGGTCGGCGAAGCCTACCTGGCGGCGCGCTTCCTGGCGCGTGTCGAGCTGCTCGTTGGCGTGCTTGACGTCGACCAGCGTCAGGATCGAGTCCAGCAGGAAGGTCTCCGCGATCTCGTCGTCCATGAAGAAGGTCTGCGCGACGGGGCCCGGATCGGCCAGGCCGGTGGTCTCGATGACGACGCGCTCGAAGTCCAGCTCGCCCTTGCGGCGCTTGGCTGCGAGGTCGGTCAGCGTGGTGCGCAGGTCCTCGCGGATGGTGCAGCACACGCAGCCGTTGCTCAGCTGGATGATCTGCTCCTGCGTGTCGCTGACGAGGATGTCGTTGTCGATGTTCTCCTCGCCGAATTCGTTCTCGATGACGGCGATCTTCTGGCCGTGGGCCTCGGTCAGCACGCGCTTGAGCAGCGTGGTCTTGCCCGAGCCCAGGAAGCCCGTGAGGATCGTGGCGGGGATCAGCCCGGTGGACGGGGTCATGGCGGCGCCGGCAGCGGAGGCCGGGGCGGCGGTGTCAGGAACGGACGACATGGTGGAAAGTGACCAATCTGCGATATCGGTGGGGGCGGCGGTGGGGGCGGCTGCGGGTCGACGCTGAACGCGTGGGTCCGGCACCTGGGGGCGGATGACTGTGTTTCAAGCGAATGTCAATGTCAATCGGTTATTCTGGCGCCTCTTCAACGACGGCACCCACGACAGTGTCTGAACCTCAGCCTAGTCGGCCCGCCAAGCATGGCGGGCGTGGCAACGACCAGCGCGGTCTCCTCGATCGCGTCCTCGAATTCCTGCACCCCGGCCCCGACTCGACCAGCGAGCTGATCGAGAACTTCGCCGACGCGGAGGAGCGCGATCTGATCGCGCCCGAATCGCGCCAGATGCTTGAAGGCGTCCTGCGCATGGCCGAGCTCAGCGCCGGCGACGTGATGGTCGCCGCGCCCCGGATGGACCTGCTGGACATCCAGTGGCCCTCCGACGAGCTCTTCGCGACCGTCATCGACACCGGTCACTCGCGTTTCCCGGTCTACGACGGCCAACGGGACAACATCATCGGCATCCTGCTGGCCAAGGACCTGCTCAAGCTCCAGCGCGCCCCGGAACTGAACCTGCGCGCGCTCCTGCGCCCGGCAGTTTTCGTGCCCGAGAGCAAGGGCCTGAACGAGTTGCTGCGCGATTTCCGGTCCAACCGGAATCACCTGGCCATCGTCATCGACGAATTCGGCAACACCGCCGGGCTGATCACCATCGAGGACGTGCTCGAGGAGATCGTCGGCGAGATCGAGGATGAATTCGACGTCGGCGACGGCGACGCGGGCATCTACACGCTGGCCGACGGCAGCTACCGCGTCGCGGGCGATGCGCACATCGCCGCGGTCAACGAGGCCTTCGGGCTGTCGCTGCCGGTGGACGCCTTCGACACCATCGGCGGGCTGGTCGCGCACGAGCACGGCCGCGTGCCGCGCCGCGGCGAGACCGTGGAGGTCGCCGGACTGCGCTTCGCCGTGATGATCAACCGCGGCGGTGCCGTGCGCTGGTTCAAGGTCACCCGCGCGCCGGCCGCCGAGGCCGACGACCACAGCGGCTGATGCGCCGCGGAGCTCCCTCGCCCGGGTGGGTCTGGTGGCGCCATCCGGCGCTGGCGCTCGTCGCGGGCGCGCTGCACACGGCGTCCTTCGCCCCGAGTCCCGCCTGGTGGCTGCAGCCGCTGGCGCTGGCCTGGCTGTTCCTCGCCTGCGACGGCGCGCGACCGCGCCGCGCCGCGCTGACCGGCGCGCTCTTCGGCGTGGGCTGGCTGGCGTCGGGCCTCTGGTGGCTCTACATCAGCATGCACGACTTCGGGCACCTGAACCCGGTCGTGTCCGCGCTGGCGGTGCTGGCGCTGGCGCTGTTCCTGTCGACCTACTACGCGATCGCGCTGGGCGTGGCGGCGCGCTGGACGACGGGTGCTTCGGCGACGCGACGCGCCTTGGCCTTCGCCGGGCTGTGGCTGGCGGCGGAGCTCGCCCGGGCGAGCTTCCTCACCGGCTTCCCCTGGATCGCCAGTGGCTACGCGCACACGCAGGGGCCGCTCGCGGCGCTGGCGCCGTATGTCGGCGTGTACGGCATCGCGGCGGTGTCGGCCCTCGGCGCCGCGGCGCTGGCGTTGCGGCATTGGAGGCTGCTGGGCGCGATGGCGCTGGCCATCGGCGCCGCGCAGTTCCTGCCCGCCGACTTCACCCGCTCCACGGGCACGCTGGCCGTGTCGCTGGTGCAGCCCAACATCCCGCAGGATCAGAAGTTTGATCGCGACCGCTTCGATCAGAACTTCGACCAACTGGTCGCGCTGATCGAATCGTCGCGCGGGCAGATCGTGATCACGCCGGAGTCGGTGCTGCCGGTGCCGCTCGCCTTCCTCGCCGAGGACCACACCGCGCGGCTGAACCGCGGCGCCGCCGTGCGGCCGCTGCTGTTGGGCACCTTCCTCGGCAACTCGACGGACGGGTTCGTGAACTCGCTGGCCGGACTGGGCATTCCCGGCGGCTACGACTACGGCAAGCGCCACCTGCTGCCCTTTGGCGAGTACGTCCCGCCGGGCTTCCACTGGTTCGTCACCGCGATGCGCATCCCGATGGATGACCAGGCGAGCGGCACGCATCAGCGCGCGCTGGCCTTCGCCGGTCAGCGCCTGCGACCGCTGATCTGCTACGAGGATCTGTTCGGCGAGGACGTGGTGGCCAGCGTGCTGGACGGGGGCGTCTCGGGCGACGCCGCCGCGACGATGTTCGTCAACGCCAGCAACCTGGCCTGGTTCGGGCCCCGCATGGTCCAGGACCAGCACCTGCAGTTCTCGCGGATGCGGGCGCTGGAGTTCCAGCGGCCGGTGGTGCGCGCGACCAACACCGGCGCGACCGCGCACGTCGACCACCACGGCCAGGTGCTCGCGCGGCTGCCGGCGGACACGGCGGGCGTGCTCGAGGTGACGGTGGAGGGCCGCACCGGCACCACGCCGTACGCGCGATGGCTCGCCGCGGCCGGGCTCTGGCCGCTGTGGGTGCTGGCGGCGCTCGGCGTGCTGCCGGTGCTGTGGCGCGGCCGGCGCGCCGGGTCCACCCTCTCGGGCCGCACATAGAATCGGTCGTTTTGCTCCACCGCCGGCCTCGGCCCGACGCCCCATGCTGACTTTCCAGCAACTGATCCTCCGCCTGCAGGAATACTGGTCCAAGCAGGGTTGCGCCCTGCTGCAGCCCTATGACATGGAAGTCGGCGCCGGCACCAGCCACACCGCGACCTTCCTGCGCGCGCTCGGTCCCGAGCCCTGGAAAGCCGCCTACGTGCAGCCCAGCCGCCGTCCCAAGGACGGCCGCTACGGCGAGAACCCCAACCGGCTGCAGCACTATTACCAGTTCCAGGTCGTGCTCAAGCCCGCGCCGGCCAACATCCTGGAGCTGTATCTCGGCTCGCTCGAGGCGCTGGGCTTCGACCTGAAGAAGAACGACGTCCGCTTCGTCGAGGACGACTGGGAGAACCCCACGCTCGGCTGCTGGGGCCTGGGCTGGGAGGTCTGGCTCAACGGCATGGAGGTGACGCAGTTCACCTACTTCCAGCAGGTCGGCGGCATCGACTGCAAGCCCATCACCGGCGAGATCACCTATGGCCTGGAGCGCCTGGCGATGTACCTGCAGGGCAAGGAATCGGTGTACGACCTGGTCTACACCGACGGCCTGACCTACGGCGACGTGTTCCATCAGAACGAGGTCGAGCAGTCGACCTACAACTTCGAGCACAGCGACGTCGACTTCCTGCTCCAGGCCTTCGGCGCCTACGAGCGCAAGTCCAAGGAGCTGATGGACACGCAGCTGGCGCTGCCCGCCTACGAGCAGCTGCTCAAGGCCGGCCACACCTTCAACCTGCTGGACGCGCGCGGCGCGATCAGCGTGACCGAACGCGCCGCCTACATCGGCCGCATCCGCAACCTGGCCCGCGCCGTGGCGCAGAGCTACGTGGACAGCCGCGCCCGACTGGGCTTCCCGATGGCGCCCAAGGCCTGGGCCGACGAGGTCGTGGCGCAGATCGAGAAGAAGAGCGCCGACGCGGCAGTGAAGGCCGAGAAGGCTGACAAGGCCTCGGCCAAGTCGGACAAGTCGCCCGCGGCCTGACGAGACGAGGAACACCGATCCATGACCACGAAGAATCTTCTCGTTGAGCTGTTCGTCGAGGAACTGCCGCCCAAGGCGCTGCGCAAGCTGGGCGAGGCGTTCTCGACCGTGCTGGCCGACTCGCTGAAGGCGCAAGGCCTGGCCCCGGCGGATGCGGCCGTCACCGCCTTCGCCACGCCGCGCCGCCTGGCCGTGCACCTGGGCGGCGTCGCCGCCAAGGCCGCCGACCGCGCCGTGCAGCAGAAGCTGATGCCGGTGGCCGTCGCGCTGGACGCCGCGGGCAACGCCACGCCCGCGCTGCTGAAGAAGCTGGCCGCGGTCGGCGCGGATGCCTCCGCGGTCGCGAGCCTCAAGCGCGCGCCCGACGGCAAGGCCGAGGCGCTGTTCCTGGACTCCGTCATGCCCGGCGTGTCGCTGAAGGACGGCCTGCAGAAGGCGCTGGACGAGGCGCTGGCCAAGCTGCCCATTCCCAAGGTCATGACCTACCAGCTGGCCGACGGCTGGAGCGACGTCAAGTTCGTGCGTCCGGCCCATGGCCTGATCGCGCTGCATGGCGACGAGCTCGTCGAGATCGGCGCGCTGGGCCTGACCGCCGGCCGCGTGACGCGTGGCCATCGCTTCGAGGCCAAGGCCGACGCCATCGAGATCAGGCACGCCGACACCTACGAGCAGCAGCTGCGGGAAGAGGGCGCGGTGATCGCGTCCTTCGATCAGCGCCGCGCCGAGATCGTGCGTCAGCTGCAGGCGCAGGCCGAGCCGCTGGGCCTGTCGCCGATCGACGCGCCCGAGCTGCTCGACGAGGTGACCGCGCTGGTGGAACTGCCCAACGTGCTGTCCTGCCAGTTCGAGCCCGAGTTCCTGGCCGTGCCGCAGGAATGCCTGATCCTGACGATGAAGGCCAACCAGAAGTACTTCCCGCTGCTGGACGGCCACGGCAAGCTGACCCACCGCTTCCTGGTGGTCAGCAACGTCCATCCGGAGGACGCGTCCAAGGTCATCGAGGGCAACGAGCGCGTCGTGCGTCCGCGCCTGGCCGACGCGAAGTTCTTCTTCGACCAGGACCGCAAGAAGACGCTGGCCTCGCGCGTGGAGGGCCTGGGCAAGGTCGTGTATCACGGCAAGCTCGGCAGCCAGGGCGAGCGCACCGAGCGCGTGCGGGCGATCGCGCATGCGATCGTCAACCAGCTGCGCATGGCCCAGCACCCGTACACGGTCGAGGCCAAGGACGAGTTCGACGTGCTCGACAGCAAGGCCCAGGAAGCCGCCGTGCTGGCCAAGGCCGACCTGCTGACCGACATGGTCGGCGAGTTCCCCGAGCTGCAGGGCATCATGGGCGGCTACTACGCGCGCCATGAGGGCCTGCGCGACGGCGTGGCCAAGGCCATCGAGGACCACTACAAGCCGCGCTTCGCCGGCGACGCGCTGCCGCGCAACCACACCGGCACCGTCGTGGCGCTGGCCGACAAGCTCGAGACGCTGATCGGCCTGTTCGGCATCGGCCAGCTGCCCACCGGCGACAAGGACCCGTTCGCGCTGCGCCGTCACGCGCTGGGCGTGATCCGCATCCTGGTCGAGAACCACATGCACCTGTCGCTGCCCGAGCTGATCCAGGGCGCGCTGCCGGCCTTCGGCGAGCTGATCCAGGATCCGACCGAGCCGCTGCTGGGCTTCTTCGCCGACCGGCTGGCGGTCAACCTGCGCGACCAGGGCTACAGCGCCCAGGAAGTCGACGCGGTGCTGGCGCTGAACCCGGCGCGCCTGGGCGACGTGCCCAAGCGCCTGGGCGCGGTGCGCGACTTCGCGGCGCTGCCGGAATCGGCCTCGCTGGCCGCGGCCAACAAGCGCGTGGGCAACATCCTCAAGAAGATCGAGGGTGAGCTGCCGACCGAGGTGAAGCCCGCGCTGCTGACCGAGGCCGCCGAGAAGGCGCTCGCCGACGCGCTGGCCGGCGTGAAGCCGCAGGCCGACGCGCTCTTCGAGCAGCACGACTACGCCGGCTCGCTGAAGGCGCTGGCCGCGCTCAAGGCGCCGGTCGACGCGTTCTTCGACGACGTGATGGTCAACGCCGAGGACCCCGCGCTGCGCGCCAATCGCCAGGCGCTGCTCAAGCAGCTGCACGACGCGATGAACCGCGTCGCGGACCTGTCGCGCCTGGCGGCCTGATCGCCCGGCCCCCGGACCGCCTCGGCTCCCCACCCGCCTGACCCACCCCGGAGCCCTCGATGCCCAATCGGTCCGACCATCCGCATGGCATGAAGCTGGTGATCCTCGGCCGCGACGGCACGATCAACCGCTACCGCGACGACCACGTGAAGTCGCCCGAGGAACTCGATCCGCTGCCCGGCGCGCTCGAGGCCATCGCGCGGCTGAACCACGCCGGCTGGCACACGGTCATGGCCACGAACCAGCCCGGCATCGGCCGCGGGCTGATCGACATGGCCTCGCTCAACGCGGTCCACCTGCGGCTCAACCAGCTGCTGGCGGAGCGGGGCGGCCGGCTGGACGCCGCGTTCTTCTGCCCGCACGCGCCCGAGGACAACTGCAACTGCCGCAAGCCGCTGCCCGGTCTGGTCGAACAGATCGGCGAGCGCTTCGGCGTGGACCTGCAGCATGTGCACATGGTCGGCGCCAGCGTGCGTGACCTGCAGACGGCGCACAACGCCGGCTGCGTGCCGCACCTGGTGCGCGGCGACCGGCTGGCCGGCGTCGACGAGGCGCAGCTGCAGGAGCAGATCGCGCTGGTGCCCGGCTCGCGGGTGCATCAGGACCTGGCCGCCTTCGCCGAAGCCCTCATCCACGCGGAACGCCGCGCCCGCGCCGAGTCGCGGGGCGAGTCCGCCGAACCCGATACCGCCCCTGGAGACCTGGGCTGACCCCGATGCTGATCACCGCGCTGCGTTCCTTCCTCTTCGTCATCTACCTGATCGTCACCGTCGTGCCCTGGGGCAGCGCCGTCGTGCTCTGCTCGCTGTTCCTGAACAGCACGCAGCTGTACTGGATGTGCGCGACCTGGCTGCGCATCGCCATCTGGGGCGCCAAGCTGATCTGCGGCGTGCATTGGCGCGTGCGCGGCATGGAGCACCTGCCCACCGACCCGAAGCAGTCGGTCATCCTGCTGTCCAAGCACCAGTCGACCTGGGAGACCTTCGCCTACCCGATGCTGATGCCGCGCCCGCTGGCCTACGTGTTCAAGCGCGAGCTGATCTACATCCCGTTCTTCGGCTGGTCGATGGCGCGGCTGGACATGATCCACATCGACCGCAGCAAGCGCAGCGAGGCCTGGAACAAGGTGGCCGCGCAGGGCAAGCGCATCGCGGCGCTGGGCAACTGGATCATCATGTTCCCGGAAGGCACCCGCGTGGCGCGCGGCAAGGCCGGTGAGTACAAGACCGGCGGCACCCGCCTGGCGGTGGAGACCGGCGTGCCGGTCGTGCCCATCGCGATGAACTCCGCCAGCTGCTGGCCGCGCAAGAGCTTCCTGCTGCGCCCCGGCACCATCGACATCTCCATCGGACCGATGATCTCCAGCGAGGGCCGCGCGCCGGCCGAGCTGATGAAGGAAGTCCAGGCCTGGATCGAGGCCGAGATGCGGGTGTTGGATCCTTCGGCCTACTGATTACACTCGCAGCCCATGCTGCCTTCCAAGCGTCGGGGTCTGGGCACGCTGCTGAACAAGTTCACGCAGTTGTCGCTGTTCGACGCCGAGCCCACCCCCGCCCCTCCGACTCCCGTTCCGGACCCGCTCGTCCCGGCGCCGCGCTCGCGCGTCCAGCCGGGATCACCGGGCTCACCGGGTGCGACCGGAGCGTCGGGTGCGTCCCTTCGCCAGGTCTTGCTGCAGGGGCAGGCGATTCCCTATGAGCTCAAGCGCGCGCGGCGCCGCAGCATCGGCTTCACCGTCAGCGAGGACGGCTTGCGGGTGTCCGCGCCGAAGTGGGTGCCGCTGGGCGACATCGACAACGCGCTGCAGCAGAAGGCCGACTGGATCCTGCGCAAGCTCGTCGAGCAGCGTGAGCGCGCCAAGCGCACGCAGGCCGCGCGCATCCTCTGGGGCGACGGCTGCAGCCTGCCCTATCTGGGCGAGCCGCTGATCGTCGTGCTGGACCCGTCGATGACGGGCGCGCGGCTGGACGAGGGTCAGGCCGATCCGCAACCGACGCTGGCCACCGTGCCGCGACGCATGCTGTACCTTGGCCTGCCGCAGAACGCCGAACCCGAGCAGATCCGCGACGCGGTGCAGGCCTGGCTGCAGCGCCAGGCGCGTCAGCGCTTCGAGCTGCGCTGCCGCCACTTCGCCGAACCGCTGGGCGTGACGATGACCGGCCTGCGCCTGTCCTCGGCGCAGACCCGCTGGGGCAGCGCCAGCGCCGACGGCATGATCCGGCTCAACTGGCGGCTGATCCACTTCTCGCCGGCGCTGATCGACTACGTGGTCGCGCACGAGCTGGCCCATCTCAAGGAGATGAACCACAGCCCGCGTTTCTGGGCGGTGGTGCGCTCGGTGTTCCCGGAATACGAACTTGCCCGGGACCGTCTCAAGCAGGCGGTGTTGCCGCTGATGGACGAGGCCTGAGCGTCTTTCGCGAAAAGCGTCAATCGTTCAGCTTGAGAGCGGTAAACGTTCGCACTTCCCCCTTTGGGGGGGCTTGTAGCTGATTTGAGTGGCGCAGACACTGCGGGCTTGCTGTCATCACCCGCATTTGAGCCAGAACCGGCGGTTCCGGTCCCGATGGCGCCCAGGGTCCCCCAGCCACGTGGCTGAGCCAGGAGACCCGCGCTCGGCACCGATGAGCTCGATGCATAAAAAGGCCCAGCGCCGCCGTCCCGTGACCGGGTCGGCGGCGACTGTCTTTCTGGGGTCCGATTTCCTTGATCGACGGCTCAGGCCGAGAACCGATACACGCCGTCCGCGTCCAGGTGGCGGCGCAGTTGCCCGCCCAGCCACAGCCGATTCAGGTGGGCGACCGCCTCGCCCATGGCGAAGGTCGTCTGGTGCAGGTCCAGCGGCCGGCGGAACATCATCGGCAACAGCTCCGCCGCCTGGCACGGTTTGGCGGTGCAGGCCTCGACGACCTCGGCCAGCCGCTCGCGGTGGTGCTCCTGCAGCTGATCGATGCGCGCGTGCAGCCCGCGGAAGGGCTTGCCGTGAGCGGGAAGCACCAGCGTGTCGGCGGGCAGCGGGGTGAGCCGCTCCAGCGACTCCAGGTAGAGCGTGAGCGGATCAGCCTCGGGCTCGACGTCCACGACCGACACATTGGTCGAGATGCGCGGCAGCACCATGTCGCCGGAGATCATCACGCCCAGCGAGGCGCTGTGCAGGCTGATGTGCTCGGGCGCGTGGCCGTAACCGACGAGGCAGCGCCAGTCGTGATCGCCAACGCGCACCACCCCGCCGTCCATCAGGCGGCGGTACGCGGACGGGACGGCGGGGACCATGCTCGGGTAGTAGCTGGCGCGGCCGCGGATCTTGTCCAGCGCGTCGGGGTCGCTGAGGCCGTGGCTGCCGAAGAAGGCCGCGGCGGCCTCGCCGCCCATGCCCACCGTCGACGACGAGGCCAGGCGCGCGAGCTGGTAATCGGTCGCGCTGATCCAGAGCCGGCAGGACCAGCGTTCGGTGAGCCAGTGCGCCAGGCCCATGTGATCGGGATGGAAGTGCGTGACGATGACCCGCAGCACCGGCAGCCCGTCCAGGCGCTCGGCGAAGACGCGCTCCCAGTTGGCCTTCGTGGCGTCGCTGTGGATGCCGCAGTCGACGATCGTCCAGCCCTCGCGTCCGTCCTGGACGTCGCGCAGCAGCCAGAGGTTGATGTGGTCCAGCGCGAAGGGCAGTCCCATCCGCACCCACCGCACGCCGGGCAGCAGGTCCAGGGCCTCGCCGGGCCCGGGCAGCGTGTCGCCCAGGGGGTAGGTGAGTTCGGATTCGCGGGGATTGGCCATGGCTATAGACTTACGTTTACGTCAACGTCATTTGCCAGTGTAGCCATGAGCACCGAACCCCGCCCGACCCCGGCCGACGAGCTGTCCGAGGAGTCGCTGCCCGAAGCCGGCGACGACGCGGGACCGCTGTTCACCATCACCGAGCTCGCCGCCGAGTTCGACATCACGCCGCGCGCAATCCGCTTCTACGAGGACATGGGGCTGCTGACGCCCGCGCGCGCCGGCCGCAATCGCGTCTACACCCAGCGCGACCGCACGCGGCTGAAGCTGACCCTGCGCGGCAAGCGCCTCGGGCTGGCGCTGCAGGAGATCAAGCAGCTGGTGGACATGTACGACAGCCATTCGGACACCGTGCCGCAGCTGCGCGCCTTTCTGGGCGTGCTCGAGCAGCACCGCCGCCAGCTGCGTCAGCAGCTGAGCGACATCGAGGTGACGCTGGCCGAGATCACCCAGCACGAGGAGCGCTGCCACGCGCTGCTGGCCGAGGCCGGTCAGTGAAGGGCCTGCACCTGACGGCCGACCTGGCCGGCTGCGCGCGACACGCGCTGCTGACCGACGGCGACGCGCTGGCGTGGCTGGCCCGCGGCGCGGCGCGCGGGGCGGGGCTGTCGGTCGTCGGGGAGCACTGGCACCGATTCCCGGACGCGGCCGACGGCCAGCCCGGCGGCATCACCGGCATGCTGCTGCTCGCGGAGTCGCATGTGGCGCTGCACACCTGGCCGGAACTCGGCGCGGTGACGCTGGACGTCTACGTCTGCAACTACGGCGGCGACAACTCCGAGAAAGCGCGCGGCCTGATGGCCGCGCTGGTGGCGGCGTTCGAGCCGGCCTCGGCGTCGCATCAGGCCCTGCATCGCGGCATGGATCACGGCATCGAGGACGGCATCGCGAGCGGCCGGGATGACGCCAGCACGTCGGGCGTCCAGGCCGCGTAGACTCTCGCCCCGGGCGCTGAGCGCCCGCGAAGAACAGGCCGGCAAGGCCGCCAAGGCTGAAGCGGGCGCGAGAGGGTGCCCGGACACGACAGCGTGCACGCGTAGAGGGCGCAGAGGGAGTATCGGGAGTGATCGACGACAAGACCGCACGGGCGTTCGCGCCGACGTTGCCGCCGTCGCTGGACGACGACGCACCGGAGGCGGCCCGGCCT
The DNA here is from genome assembly GCF_048081605.1 of Roseateles sp. So40a. NCBI lineage: Bacteria > Pseudomonadati > Pseudomonadota > Betaproteobacteria > Burkholderiales > Sphaerotilaceae > Roseateles > Roseateles sp. So40a. Next base: position 92,684 of record NZ_CP182288.1, read on the forward strand.
CGCCAGCGCGTGAAACCGATCGACCGGCCGTGGACGGCCGACGGCGGTCCGATGGCCACCGGTCTGCTGGCCAAGGCGCATGAGCAGCGCCTGGTCTTCACCGGCACCGGCGCCGAGTACTTCCGCCTCTGGATCGTCAACACGCTGCTGACGCTGGCCACGCTGGGCGTCTATTCCGCCTGGGCCAAGCGCCGCAAGGCCCGCTGGTTCGCGCGGCACACGCTGCTGGCCGGCGAGCCCTTCGACTTCCACGGCGACCCGCGCCGCATCCTCGTCGGGCGCGTGCTCGCGCTGACGCTGCTGGTCTGCTACGGCCATGCCTTCGAATGGTCCAAGGCCGCGGGCTTCGTGATGCTCGGCGTGCTCTACGGCCTGGGGCCGATGCTCTTCGCCGGCGCGCAGCGCTTCAAGCTCGGCAACACGAGCTGGCGCGGCGTGCGTTTCGGCTTCCATGCGAGCGCGCCGGTCGTGTACGCGTCCTGCCTGCCGCTGCTGGTGGCGTGGACGGTCGCGTCCATCGGCGCCAGCATGGGCCTGAACCGCTACGTGATCGGGCTGGTGGCGCTGGGCGTCAGTCTGCTGTTCCCGCTGGCGCACGGCTGGCTCAAGCGCTTCCAGCATCGCCATGCGCGTTACGGGGAGCGCGCCTTCAGCTTCGACCTGCCGGTGCGCGAGTTCTACGGCCTGTACCTCGCGCTGGTGGGCCTGATGTTCCTGGCGGGACTGGCGGCCTTCGTCGTCTCGGCGCTGGTCGTGTGGGGCGTGCAGTCCGTCGGCGGTCCGAGGATGACCGGCGTGCGCTTGCTGTCCTCGCTCGTGACGATGGGCGTGGTGTGGGTGATCGGCTGGCCGGTCTACATCGCGCGGCTGCAGAAGCTCATCTGGAACAACACGCGCCTGGAAGGCGGGATCGAGTTCCGGTACGACCTGCCCGCGATGAAGCTCTTCGGCACGCTGGCCGTGCATGGGCTGCTGACCGTGTTGACGCTGGGCCTGTACTGGCCCTTCCTGGCCGTGCGCCTGGCGCGGCTGCGCGTGGCGGGCATGACCGTGCTGTCCGACGAGCCCGTGGGCACGATGCGCGTGCGCGCGGCCTCGACCGGCCGGCGAGGGGCCGCCGGTGACGGCGTGGCGGATGCCTTCGGGCTGGACATCGGCTGGTGAGCGGAGCACGCGGAATGACATCGCAGACCCACACCGGCCTGGGCCGCTGGTACGAAGGCACGGACACCCTGGCGCAGGACGTGCGCGTGCGCCTGACCCGCAACAGCATCGAATTCATGCCCTGGCCGCCGCGGCCGCAGGCCTCGTCGTCGGCACCGCCGTCCGAGGCGGAACTCGCCGCCTCGCAGCCCTCGCTGCCCGGCCTGCGCCGTTATGCGCGGCGCGCCCTGCAGGTCGGCGAATGGTGGCGCGGCAGCCCGACGCCGGTGGGCCTGCCCGACGGCGGCACGCTCTGGCTGCCGGAGGACAGCCCGATGGGCCGCGAGCTCGGCGGCAAGGCGCTGACCACGCAGCTGAGCGCGCATTGGGCCTGGGTCGTGTGCTGCGTGGTGGTGCTGGTGTCGCTGGTGGCCTGGTTTGATCGCCAGGGCGCGGGGCTGCTGGCCAGCGCCGCGCTGCCGCTGGTCCCCCAGCGCATCGATCAGGCGCTGGGCCAGCAGGTCGAGGCACAACTCGGCCGCGAGTTCCTGCGTCCGTCGCGGCTGCCCCAATGGCGCCAGGAGCGGCTGCAGGACCGCTTCGATGCGCTCGCCGATCGCTCCTTCCCCGGCGTCACGCTGGAGCTGCGCTTCGCGCGGCTCAAGGACCGGGCCGGCTTCAACGCGATGGCGCTGCCCAACGGCACGATCGTCGTGCTCGACGGCATGGCCGAGGCGCTGACCGACGACGAGCTGATCGCGGTGCTCGGCCACGAGGCCGGCCATGTGAAGCATCGGCACTCGATGCGCCACCTGGTGCAGGCCGCGGGTCTGGTGACGGTGGCCGGCGCGGTGCTGGGCGACTTCTCCACCGTGGCGGCGGGCACGCTGGCGTCGGTGCAGACGCTGCGCTACAGCCGCGACGCCGAGCGCCAGTCCGACGCCGAGGCGCAACGCGTGATCCTGCGCGAGCACCTGCCCAACGAGACGCTCGTGGGGGCCTGGATCAAGCTGCGCGAGCAGATGCGCGCCAGCGGCCAGGTGGACAGCGGGCCGGGGTGGCTGTCGACGCATCCGCCGATCGCCGAGCGCATCGAAACCGCGCGCCGCGCGGCCCAGGAAGCCGAGCCCGCGCGCTGATCCGGCGCGGCGGGCGCGTGGGCATCACTTCGCGCTGGTCGTCGCCGGCGCTTCCTGGCCCTTGGCCACGGCGGACTCCGCAGGTTGGCTGGCCGGCTTGAACTGGCCCATCACGTCGCGCTTGCCGCGTTCCAGGTAGGGCACGGGCTTGTCCATCCACTCGGGACGCGGGCTGCCGAGCAGGTAATGGTCGAAGAACTCGGCCATGTGCACGGTGTAGTGCTTCATGTTGTCGCGCTCCCGCAGGCCGTGCTTCTCGCCGTTGTAGTTGAACCAGTAGGCTTCCTTGCCCAGGCGGCGCAGCGCGGTGAAGAACTCGATGCCCTGGTACCAGGGCACCGCGTCGTCCTCGTCGTTGTGGATGGTCAGGTAGGGCGTGGTGACCTTGTCGACGCGGAAGATCGGCGAGTTCTCCAGGTACAGGTCGGGCCGTTCCCACGGCGTGGCGCCGATACGGCTCTGGCCGTGTTCGTACTGGAACGCGCGGCTGATGCCCGCGCCCCAGCGGATGCCGCCGTAGCCGCTGACCATGTTGGCCATCGACGCGCCGGCCTCCGCCGCGCGGAACTGGTGGGTGTGCGTGATCAGGTAGTTGATCTGGTACGCGCCCCAGCTGTGGCCCTGGATGCCGACGCGCTTCGGATCGACGAAGCCCTTGGCGATCTGCTGGCGGATCGCCGGCAGCACCGTGTTCATCGCGCTCTGGCCGGGATGGCCGGTCGTGTAGACGATGTCGGGCCGCAGCACGAGGTAGCCGTTGGAGACGTAGCGCGTGACGTTGATGTTCTGGCTCGGCGCGGGCGGGACGTAGCGGAACCGGTTGTCAGTCATCTTCTCGTAGATGTAGACCATCATCGGGTACTGCTTCTTCGGATCGAAGCCCGCCGGCTTGGCCAGCAGCGCGCGCAGCTTCTTGCCGTCCGCGGCCGTGTACTCGATCAGCTCCTGCGTGCCCCAGGCGTATCGCGCCTGCTGCGGATTGGCCTCGCTGAGGCGCTGCGGCTGCTGGAACGCGAGCGTCGAGGTCCAGAGATCGGGGAACTCGGTGAAGGTCTGCTGCGTGAAGACGATGCGGTCCGCGTCCTTGGCCTTGATCAGGCCGCCGATCATCTTGTCGTCCTGGATCAGCGTGCGGGGCGCGCCGCCGGCCGCGTCCACGCGGTAGTAGCCGCTGGCGCGCGTGATGTCGTGCGTGCCGGTCAGCGTGAGCGTGTCGGCGGGCAGCGGCTTCTTGTCGGCGTCCTCGGGATCGAGCGGCACCACGCGCAGCTGCAGCTGCTGCTTGCGGCCCCAGCCCTGCGTCAGGTTGCGCGACTGGCCGGTGGCGGGCTGCACGGCCCAGAGGTCGAACTTGTCGTAGACCACGACGCTGTCGTCATCGGTGGTCCAGCCCGCGCTGCCGTAGGGCGAGGGCAGGTCGGGGACGTCGCGGTCGTCGTTGTCGAAGCGCGACTTGATCTTGCCGGTGAGGTCGATGGCCTGCGCGGTGTCGGTGCGCCACGCCAGCCAGCGCGCGGCGGGCGCATCGAAGCCCAGCACGTAGCGGCCGGTGGGCGACAGCGTCGGCGCGTGGCGCAGCTTGCGTCCGAGCGGCCTGGCCGCGCCGGTGTTCAGGTCCACCGCATAGGCGTCCATGTAGCCGCCTTCCCATGACATCAGCGGGCGGTAGGGCAGATCGCTCAGACCCAGTGCCACGGCGGCGTTCTCGTTGACCTGCACGGTGGGCAGGTCCTTGTTGCCGAGCTGCACGAAGCGCGCAGTGTCGACATCGGTGCCGAGGTGGACCACGGCGCGGTAGCTGCGTGTGCGATCGCGCTCGGCCTTGGCCTTCTGCGCGGACTGCAGCTCGGGATCCTTCCAGTGCCAGAGGTCGACCTTCACCGGCTCGGGCGCGTCCTTGGGCTCGGGCGCAGGCAGCTCGGCCGTGCCCAGGAACAGCCGCTGGCCGTCCTTGCTGAACGCGAGCGGCGCGTGCTCGCTCGGCGTCCAGCCCGCAGGCATCCCGGGCGTCAATGCGCTGACCAGCACCGCCGCGCGCTCCTGGCCGGCTTGCCAGAGGAAGAGCTTGAACGGCGTCGGATCGGGCTTGTCAGACTTCTCGTCCTTGGCGTCCTTGGCGTCCTTGGCGTCCTTGGCGTCCTTGGCGTCGGCCTTCTCGGCCTTCCTTGCCTTCTCCGCGGCCTTGGTTTCCGCGACGTGATCGCGGTTGGACACGAAGGCCAGGCGACGGCCGGCCTCGTCGAAGCGCAGCTGCTTGTAGCTGCCCGCTCCGGCGATCACCGCGCGCGACTGCGTCGGCGCTGACGGGTCGATGACATAGATGCCCTCGCGGGCGCTCTCGTCGACGGCAGGCTTGGCGGTGGCCGTTGGCGCGACGGCGGTCGCGACCGTCGCGTCCGACGCAGGCGCCGCCGCGGGGATCGCGGAGGCCGCCGGGGCCGGCACCGCCGGTGCTGCCGTCTTGGCGGGCTCCTTCGCGGAGTCCTTCGCCGGCTCCTTCACCGACACCACATACGCGAGCAGCGTGCCGGTGTTGTTCCACGCGAAATCGGCGGCGTCCTTGAAGGCGTTGCGCTGCCTGGTGGTGACGTCGATCAGCAGCAAGTCGTTGCCCGGCGTCTTCTTCGCGGAGGGCGCACCACCCTCGGGCGGCGCTTCCTGATCGCGCGATCCATCGTTGCGATCGTCCTGTTCATCGGCCTTCGCGGCGGTCGCCGCCTTGGCGCCGTCCTTCTTCACGGGCGCTTCCAGCAGCATCGCCAGGTGCTGGCTGCCGTCCTTGGCCCAGGCGAAGCGCTTCACGCGCTCGACGCTCTCGACCTGGCCCGTGGCCAGGTCCATCCAGGCGGCGCCGGCCTTGGGCGCGTCGTCGCCCTTCTTCTTGTCCTTCTTCGCCTTGTCGAGCTCCGCGCGCGTGGGCGCGACGGCGAAGGCCAGGTAGCGGCCATCGGCGCTGAAGCTCGGGGTCGTGCCGCGCGGGGCGCGGTACTCGCGGCCGTCGGCGACGCGGCGCACGACCAGCTCCCCATCGGCCTCCTGCGCGACCAGCGCGTAGGCGATCCACTGGCCATCGCGGCTGAGCTGCGTGTGCTGGATGCTGCGCCAGGTGGCGTAGACGTCGTGCGTGATCGGCGCCAGCACGGTGGCGGGCGCGAGCGACGCCGCGGCGACCGCCACCGGCGTCGCCGGCTGCGGCGGGGTGGCCGCGGTCAGCGGCGCCAGCGGCAGCAGCGCCAGGGACAGCGCGGGAAGGGAGAGAGGGAACGGCCGGAGGGACATGGGACGCATCAGGAAGTCGAGGAGGAGGCGGTCAGCGTGGTCACGAGCCAGGCCTGCAGGGCCTGGATCTCGTCCATGCTGACCTCGTGGGCCATGGGGTACTCGTGCCACTCGACCGGGTAGCCCAGGCGGCGCAGCTCAGCGAGCGAGGCCGTCGCGCGCGCCGGCGCGACGACGCCGTCGTTCAGGCCATGCGCCAGGAAGATCGGCGTGTCGGCATTGGCGGCGTGGCGCTCGGTCTCGGTGGTGTCGAGCAGCGGCAGATAACCGGAGAGGCCGACCAGGCCGGCCAGCCGCTTCGGATACCGCAGCCCGGTCATCAACGTCATCGCGCAGCCTTGCGAGAAGCCCATCAGCACGACGCGTTCGGGCGGGATGCCGAACTCGCGCTCCTCACGGGCGATCAGCTCCTCGATCAGCGTCTGCGACACGCGCAGGCCGTTGGCATCCTCGCGCTGGCTGAGGTCGCCATGGCGGATGTCGTACCAGGCGCGCATGCGCATCCCGCCGTTGATCGTCACGGGGATCTCCGGCGCGCTGGGCAGCACCACGCGCAGTCCGCCGTGCGCCAGCACCGGGGAGAGGTCCAGCGCCTGCACGACCGGCACGAAGTCGTTGCCGTCCGCGCCCAGGCCGTGCAGCACCAGCAGGCTGAAGCGCGGCGGGGTGGGGGTCTGCAGTTCGATGGTTTCGAGGTTCATGGGCGGGAATGCTAGTCCGCGACGCGCCGTCGGCACTGGGTGAAAACGCCCTGTCGCGCGTCATCCGCTCCGCATCGCGCCCACATGCAGCCGGTCGCACGCGGCTCGCCCGGAGCGAGGGGGCTGCGTAGTCTTCACCCCATCGCATCCCCGGATGCGCGACTTTCAGCAAAGGAGCCCCCCATGTCCGACAGCGAAGAACTCAGCCGCCTGGCCGATCTGCATCAACGCGGCATCCTCAGCGATGAGGAATTCGCCAAGGCCAAGGAGCGCGTGTTGAACGCGCAATCGCGGACCTCGTCCTCGAGCTCGTATGCCTATGCGTCCGGCCAAAACTATGGCCATAACTACGGCCATGGCCACGGCTACACGCCGGGCGGCGCGCCGGCGGTGAACGCGATCAACGGATTCCGTCGCAGCCGGGACGATCGCTGGATCGGAGGCGTGTGCGGCGGGCTGGGCCGGTTGAGCGGTCTGGCGCCGTGGTTCTGGCGCATCGTCTTCGTGGCGCTCACGACCTGCGCAGGCGGTGGCGTGCTGCTGTACCTGCTGCTGTGGATCTTCGTGCCGCAGGAGGATTGAGCGAGAGGCCCCGGTCGGACTCTCAACAGCGTTGAGAGAAATGCATCCGAAGGCCTTCTATCTACCGGGAGCTAGACGTATCCCCTCAACACATACGCGGAGGCGAGCCAGCGGCGCTCGACCTCCGCGTCGTTCATCCGGCCGGCCAGCAGTCGCCAGGGGCAGTCCAGGTTGTCCATGCGCACGATCGAATGCATCGCCGCGCCCAGCACGAAGCAGTTGCTCATCGGCAGCCACGGCGGCGCCCACACCAGCCCCGCGGCCACGATGCGCGCGCCGGGCTTGAGCATCGCGATCGCCCGTGTCAGGCCGACCTCGTCCTGCAGCACGTCGTGCGTGAAGAAGAACAGCGCGGCATCGGCGCGGCGCGTGCCCAGCGCCGATTCGTAGGGCGCGTCCTCGGCGGCGGCGGGCAGGAAATCGATCGGGGTGTCGAGATGCTCGGTACGCGCGCGCTGGCGGGCTTGGCGCATCATCGTCTCGCAGGGTTCCACCGCGACGATGCGCCCGGTGCGTCCCACCGCGCGGCTCAGGCCGGGCAGGCTCAGCCCGGTGCCCGCGCCGATGTCCAGCACGGTCTGGCCGGGCTGCAGATCGAGCGCCGCGATCGCCTCGCGGCGCAGCGGCGCCACGGGCATCAGCTCGTAGTCGTAGACCGGGGCGCGGCGCGCGTACAGCGCGTTCAAGGCGTGCCGCGCCGATCCTGGATCGTGCGTGTTCATGGGCTCCCTTTGCTGGCGGGCCAGCTTCGCGTGTGGCCGCGCGGGCTGTCAAGCAAGAAAAACGGGGCGTCACGCCACCGTCATGCCGCGCCGAAACAATCGCACCCATGTGCGTCGATCCCCGTCATGACTCCCCGTCCGCCACGAGCTCCGGAACGTTCTCCGGGACCTTCTCCGGAACGCTCAGCGCGGCCTTCCTCGCCGCGACCCTGGCGATCCTCCTGCCGCTGAGCCCGGCGACCGCCGCCGAGGCGGCCGTCCCCGCGCCCCCGTTGGAGCTCAAGTTCTCCCAGTTCTTCGAGTCGCCGATCGGCCCCGCCGGCCTGGCGCTGTCGGACACGCTGCGCGCCGCCGATGGCCGTCCGGTGCGTCTGGTCGGCTACATGGTGGCGCAGGAGCAGGCCCGACCCGGCCGCTTCTGGCTGACGCCGCGCCCGGTGCGAATGAGCGAGCACGCCGACGGCGAGGCCGATGACCTGCCCGCGGGCACCGTCACGGTGCTGCTGGATGCCGCGCAACGCGACCGATTGATCGCGCACCGCAACGGGCTGGTGAGCCTGACCGGCACGTTGTCGCTGGGGCGCGTCGAGGACGAGACCGGCCGCGTGTCCTGGATCCGCCTGCAGCTGCCGGCCGACGCGCTTTCCGATTCCCCCGAGTTGACTTCCTCCCGATGAAACCTCTGATCGCCTCCCTCGCCGGCGCCACCGCGCTGCTGGTCCTCAGCCCCGCGGCCCAGGCCGCGCCGACCGTGACCCGGCTGACGCCCCCCAGCGAGCTGTTCTCCAGCGGCCAGCCCGAACCCGTCATCGCGCGTTTCCTGCCCGGTCAGCGTTTCGACCTGCAGGCCACGATCAAGCCCGACGCCGGCCAGCGCATCACCGCGGCGCGTTTCCTCATCGACGGCAAACCGGTCGATGCGACCGTGGCGGTGCGCGACTGCGCCGCGGGCTGCGTCAAGGGCGTGAGCGCCGAGACCGCGATCGCCACGGTGCGCGCGGTGAGCCTGGAGAAGGCCGGCCGTCATGTGTTCAGCGTCGAGGCCACGCAGGCCGACGGGCAGAAGGTGTCCGCCACCGGCAACTTCGACGTGGTGCCCTTCACCGCGGCGATGGGCCCGAAGGTCAAGAACGTGATCATCCTGCTGGGCGACGGCATGGGCGCGGCGCAACGCACCGCGGCACGCATCGTCAAGGGCGGCTACGCGCAGGGCAAGGCGATCTCGCCGCTGGCGATGGACACCTTCCCCGCGACCGGCCTGGTGAAGACCGCCTCGCTGAACTCGGTGGTGACGGACTCGTCGCCGGGCATGACGTCCTATGTCTCGGGCAACAAGAACAACAACAATGAAGAAGGCGTCTTCCCCGACGACACCATCGAGCCCTTCGACAACCCGCGCATCGAATACCTGTCCGAGTATCTGCATCGCACGCAGGGCAAGGCGCTCGGCATCGTGACCACGGCGGATGTGTTCGATGCGACGCCAGCGGGCAACGCGGTGCACACCAGCAACCGCGGAGCGGGCACCGGCATCGTCGACCAGTTCTTCGATGACCGCTCGCGCACCGGGTTGACGGTGCTGCTGGGTGGCGGACGCAAGTGGTTCCTGCCGGCGGGCACGCCGGGCTCGGAGCGCGCGGACGGCAATGACTACGCGTTCAGCGCGACCGATCCGCACACCGCGGAGATCGTCAAGCGCTGGGGCGCCGCGCCGGGCGCGAAGGACAAGGGCCGCGACCTGATCAAGGAATTCCAGGACGCCGGATATCGCTATGCGCCGACCCGGACCGAGTTGGACGCGGCGACCGCCGGTGCCGGCGCGGACAAGCTGCTGGGGCTGTTCGCGTTCTCCAACATGAACGTGGCGCTGGACAAGATCGATGGGCGTCGCGGGAAGAAGCAGGGTCTGGCCGGCGGCAGCGTGGTCGACGATTACGGCTTCCCCGACCAGCCGATGCTCGACGAGATGGCCAAGGCGGCGATCGCGACGCTGAAGAAGCAGTCCAAGGGCTTCGTGCTGATGATCGAGGGCGCCTCGATCGACAAGCAGGCGCACAACATGGACAGCGAGCGCTGGATGCTGGACACGATCGAGTTCGACCGGGCGGTGCAGGTCGCGCAGGATTTCGCGCGTGAGAACGGCGACACGCTGGTGATCGTGACCGCGGACCACGAGTGCTCGGGCGCGGCGCTGATCGGCGGCTCGATGCTGACGGATCAGGCGCTGCTGGACGCGGCGGCCAAGAAAGGCGCGGCCAACCTCCGCGACAAGGTCGTCGGCGTGTACGAGAAGGCGGGCTTCCCGCGTTATCGACTCGCTGCTGACGGCTATCCGCAAGCAACGGACATCGACTACCGCCTGCTGGTGGGTTATGGCGCGAATGCGGACCGCTACGAGGACTGGCGCACGAACCAGACGCCGCTGCGCGACTCGCAGCAGCCGATGGTCAAGGGTGAGCCGCTGAAGTGGTATCCGGCGAACGCCGCGGAGCGCGACGACGCGCAAGGCGAGTTCCTGGTGACGGGCCAGGTGCCGGGCGAGCAGGCGGTGCACACGGCGACGGACATTCCGCTGTCGGCGTTCGGCCCGGGCGCGCTGGCGTTCACCGGCCTGATCGACAACACGGACGTGTTCTTCAAGCTGGCGCAAGCCGCGGTGAAGGGTCCGGTCGCCCCGGCTGATGCGTCGGGTGCGAAGCGGCCGGCGAAGGTGGCGAGGAAGTAAACGGCATCGACCTTCGATGATCCGAAGAGAGGCCCTGCGGGGCCTCTCGGCATTTCATCCCCCATCGGGGTTGTCCGGGAGTGGGGACAAGCCCCCGCAGGGACGATGTTCACAGCGGGCGCCGTTCGCAACACTGCGTCGCTTTGCTCTCTTGAGAGGAAGGCATGTCGATCACGATTTCGCCTAAGGTGGGGCAAGTGCTTCTGTGCAACTTCGGGCAGTTCCCGCGCGCTGAACCGCATCCTCGGGGTCGCCCCAGACTTCGACCGGCGAATCCCGCCCGAGATGGTGAAGCGGCGACTGGTCGTCGTGCTCAACGGACGCCTGAGTCGACACTCCTGCATCGTCGTCCCCTTGTCCAGTTCGCTCGATCAGTCGAAATCGGCTGCTGGCGTTCATGTAGCCCTCGCGGCGGACGACATCTGCCCGCTGATTCATTTCACGCCGTGCCTGCGCTGGGCCAAGGCCGACTGCGTTCAGACGGTCAGCAACCTCCGGTTGCAACTTCCCATGGATGAAGAGGGTCCTGTGGAATGGCATCTGACGCCCGCGCGTGTCGAGCTCATTCAGCGCGCGGTCATCAAGGCGTTGAACGCTGGGGTCCTATTGGTAGCGCCAGAAGAACACAAGCTGCCCAAATGAGGCATGCAACGCCAAGAAGAGGCATCTTGAGAGCGACCTCGCCCGCAGGCAGAATCCGTCTTGCCCCTTGAGGCCATTTCTTTTCTTCCAGCCCTTCGGGGATTCATCTGGAAACCCGCCCTTAGAGGCCATTGGAAGCCCGGTCGCAAGACCGGGCTTCTCCGTTTCCGCGGTCGCGCTCGCGCTAGGGCGCGGCGGATGCGCGCCATCCACCGCCCAAGGCTCGCACCAGGGCCAACCGGTTCTCCAGCTCGCTCTGCCGGATGCGGATCAGGTCGTTGTCCTGCGCGAAGAGGTTGCGCTGCGCATCGAGCTCCTCCAGATAGCCCGCATAACCGGCCTCATAGCGGTCGTGCGCGTACTGCAGCGATCGCGCCAGCACCTCGCGGCGCTCCTGCGAGAAACGCCGTTGCCGGTCCAGCCGTTCGATGCCGGCCAACGCGTTCTCGACCTCCGTCAGCGCCGTCAGCACGCGGCCTCGATAGGTGAACGCCGCCTGGTCGCGCTGCGCCGTCGCGGTGTCGAATTGCGCGCGCAGCCGGCCTGCGTCGAACAGCGGCGCGAGCACGCTGCCGCCGAGGCTCCAGACCCGGAGCGGGTCGTAGTCCAACGCGGCGACGTACAGCTTGCCCGCCGTCGCGCTGAACTGGATCTGCGGCATGAAGGCCGCGCGACGCGATGCCAGCGTTGCGTCGCTCGCCGCCAGCGTCAGCGCCGCCTGCGCCAGGTCCGGCCGTCGCTCCAGCAGCGCCGAGGGCAACACCACCGGCGGCAGCGGCAGGTCCAGGTCCTCGAATCGACGACCGCGCGGCATGTCCCCCGGCGGCTGACCGGTGAGTTGCGCCAGCGCGTTCTCTTGGCGCCGGATCGCCAGCTCCAGCGACGGCACCTGCTGCGCGACCGAGGCGTACTCGGCTTGTGCCTGCGTCAGCTGCAGCTGCGAGATGTAGCCCGTGCGCGCCTGGTCCTGCGCGAGGCGCAGCGCCTCGGCCCGCGAGTCCAGCGTGCGCTTGGACAGCGACAGCTGCGATTCCAGCGCGAGCAGCGCGATGTAGGACTGCACCGTCGTCGCCGCGATGCTGAGCGCAGCCCCGTCGCGGTCGGCCTCGCTGGCCGCCACGCGCAGCCGCGCCGCGCGGGTGAGCGCGCCCAGCCGGTCCCAGAGGTCGAGCTCCCAAGAGGCCGACAGGCCCGGCTGAACGATGTGCGACTCCGAGATGCCGGTCGCCTGCAGCGAGCGCGATCCCTGCACCGCGAGCGTCGCGTTCAGCTGCGGTCCTTCCGCGGACCGGCTCGCGGCGAGCGCCGCACGCGCTTCGTCCAGCCGCGCACCCGCCAGCAACAGGTCGTTGTTGCGCGAGAGCGCGCGCTCGACAAGTCCATCCAGCACCGGGTCGCCGAAGTCGCGCCACCACTCGGCGCGCTGCGCCGTTGCGGGCGCTGATGCCGCCGGCACGGGCGATGACGCGGCGGACGCGGTCGACACCGGCTGCTCGCGCCAGGCGCCTGGCGGATCGATGCGGGACGCTTCCGGCGGCGCCCGAAGCGCCGGCGCGCAGCCCGTGGCGATCAACGTCATGAGGCCCGTCATGAGGGACGTCGCGAAGGACCTCGCGATCGCGCGTCTCACCGCCCGTCTCATCGCGAGGCTCCCGAGCCCGCAGAGGTCGAAGATGTCGAAGAGGTCGAAGAGGTCGAAGAGGTCGAAGAGGCCGCGGAGGCCGAGGTCTCCACCGTCACCACGACCGACATCCCGGGCCGCAGGCGGTCCGCACCGGGCTGGCCGGCATCCAGCGCGATGCGCACCGGCAGGCGCTGCACGACCTTCGTGAAGTTGCCGGTGGCGTTGTCGGCCTTGAGCACGGCGAACTCGGACCCGGTCGCGGGCGCGAGCTGCTGCACGTGGCCGGTGAATCGCAGGCCCTTGAGCGCGTCGGCCTTCAGGCTCGCGGGTTGACCGACCCGCATGCGTCCGGTCTGTGTTTCCTTGAAGTTCGCGACGATCCAGAGCTGCCTCGGCACGAGGAACAGCAGCTGCGATCCCGCGCTGACGTACTGGCCCAGGCGCACCGAGACCTCGCTGACCTGCCCCTGCGCGGGCGCACGCACGACGGTGTTGGACAGGTTGATGCGCGCGGTGGCCAGCTGCGCCTCCGCCGCTTGCACCTGCGCGTTCAGTCCGCCCTTGCTGACGCGCGTGGCCTTGATGCGTTCCTCGCCGATGCGGATGTCGGCCCGCGCCTTCTCCACGTTGGCGCTGGCGAGCCGGTTGCTCGCCCGCACGCGATCGCGCTCGTTGAGCGAGACCGATCCGCGGCCCGCGAGGTCCTCCACGCGCGCCAGTTCCGCGTTGGAGCGCGCCAGCTCGCCCTCGGATGAGGCCAGCGTCGCGCGAGACGCCGCGAGCGTCGCCTGGTTCTGCGCCTGCGTCTGATCGAAGTTGTCGAACTGCGCCGCGGCGTTGGCGCGTTGGGCCTCGGCCTGCGCCACGGCCGCCGCGTAGAGCCGATCGTCGATGCGCACCAGCGGCTGACCGGCCTCCACCGTCTCGAAGTCCTTGACCAGCACCTCGACGACGTAGCCGTTGACCTGCGGCGACAGCACCGTCACCGCGCCGCGCACGTAGGCGTTGTCGGTGGTCTCGTTGCTCGTGTCGAAGGGTCCGAGTTCCCAGGCCCGCATCACCAGCGTCACGCCGACCACCGCCACCACGGCCATCGCCACGATCGCGGTGGTCGAGGCCTTCAGGTACTTGGGCGGCGGCTCCGGCGGCGGGGCGCTCGGGGGAAGCGGCGGCGCGGGCGGCATCGGTGGGGCCACTGGAGAGGGAGCAGCCGTCGTCACCGGCGGCGCGCGTCCCGCACCTTCGCCGTCGGCGGGCAGCGGGAGGTCGGCACCCGCCGTGCTGGCGGCGGACGGGGCGAGGTTGGGCGGAGTCGGCGCGTTGCTCATGGTCATGCGGGCGGTGGCTGGGCCGAGGCGGCGGAGGCGGAAGGCGACGCGCGGCGCTCGGCAAGGCGTTTGGTCAGCGCGGTGCGGGTCAGCAGCGCGAGCAGCCACACGAGGAAGGCGATCGCCGTGACGGCGCTGAACATGAAGACGTCGTTGTACGCGCGGACGTTGGATTCCCGTCTGGCCGCGGCCGCGAGCTGCGCCGTGCCCTGCGCGGCGCGCAACACCGGATCGCTGATCACGCCGCCCAGCGCGGCCGTCTGCTGCGCGATCCGCGTTGCGACCATCGGATCGGTGCGGTCCATCGTCGCGACGAGCGACGCGGAGAACTCGTGCTCGCGGTACAGCTGGTAGGTGTTGAGCACCGCCGATCCCAGCACCCCGCCCAGCGTCTGCGTGATCGAGAACATCACCGAGAAGGTCACCATGTAGGCGGGCCCGTTCTTGAGCGCCTGTCCGATGCCGATCAGCATCAGCGGACCCATGAACATGCCGGCGCCCACCGAGAGCAGGAACTGGCTGAGGTAGAAGTCCTGCGGGCGGTCGAGGCTGGTGCGGTGATGGTCCATCAGGCCGGCGATCGCGAAGAGCACGATGGACAGCAGGATCTGCGGCACCAATGTCTTGGGCGTGAAGCTGAGCGAGCACGCGACAATGCCCAGCACCATGCCGGCGAGCACGACCGCGAACAGCGGCTGCAGCTGATCCGGCCCCATGCCTTGCGAGCGCAGGAAGCTCACGGCGCCGACGGCCTGTTCCGCGGTCAGGAAGCGCAGGATGACGCCGCCGATGACGAAGCGCAGGGTCGCGCCGTTGGCGAACCAGCGGGTCTGCAGGAGCGGGTTGGCGCGGTGGTGTTCGACCAGCACGGCCGACGCGATCAGCACCAGCGCAGCGATGAGCAGCCAGCCCAGCCAGGGGGTGTCCAGCCACCAGTGCAGGTAGCCCTGGACCAGCACCGCGCAGATCATCGCGACCGCGGGCGCCATGAGGAAGAAGGTGAGGAAGTCCAGCGGCTCGAAGACCTTGATCTGCACGCCGGGTGGCAGCTTGAGGACGACGACGGCGGCGAAGCTGCACAGGGCGAGGCCGGCTTCGAAGAGATAGAGGTTGTGCCAGGAGCCGCCGCCCTGGTCGAGCAGGGCGGGCGAGACCACCCAGGCCAGCGGCGCGGCGAGCTGGCCGATGCCCACGCCGATGACCATCATCTTGCCGGTGTGGGTGCGGGGCATGCTCTGCAGCATGTAGAGCAGGCAGAGCGTGGAGCAGGCGGCGCCGGCCAGGCCGCTGGCGGCGCGCACGATGAGCGTCGTGGCGAAGCTGCCCACGGCGAGGTGGAGCAGCGTGAGGACGGCGTAGACACCCAGGCCGATCTCGGCGAACCAGCGCATGCCGAACTGCTGACGGCACTTGAAGACGAGCAGGTTGGCGGTGACGTTGACCATCACGTACGCGGCGGAGATCCACGCGCCCTCGGACGGGGTGAGGCCGAGCTGTCCCTGCAGGACGGGCAGGTTGGCGGTGACGAGGCCGTTGCCGAGGGCGCCGGTGATGCCGACGAGGATGGCGACGAGGGCATAGGCGAGGCGCCGCCATGGCGGATGCCACGGCATGGAGGGCGACCCCGGCATGCTGGGCTTCTCATGCTCCTGCCAGTCGGGGACGGGCGTCAGGTACTGAGGCGTGGCCACGGCGAAACGCTGCTCCTGTTCCCGCAAGGATGACTCCGCGCGTGCCCGCCGGGGGGCAGGGGTTGCACGGATGGTCAGCCTCAATGCTCCGCGCAGGTGCTCAGCCCAACCTACCCGTCGTCACCATCTCCTCCGCTGCCCGCACCAGGCACATCGCGGACGCCCCGGCCGCGAGACCGGCTCGCCACTGGCGATCCTCCAGCACCCCGCCGATGCCCACCACCGGCGTTCCCGCCATGCGCGACCACCAGCGCAATTGCGCCAGCCCCTGCTGCAGCCACGGCATGTCCTTGGTCGTCGTCGACCACAAGGGCCCGCAGGCGATGTAGTCCGGCGCCAGGCCGCGCGCCCGGCACAGCTCCCACAGGCTGTGGCTGGACACACCCAGCCGGACCCCGTGCCGCGCGCGACGCTGCTGCAGGTCCTCTCGATCCGCCGACTCGAGACCCGCCCAGTCCTCCTGACCCAGGTGCAGCGCGCGCGCGCCTTCATCGATGGCCAGCCGCCAGTGGTCGTTGATCCACAGCGTCGCCGAACGCCCCGCCATGTCGCGCACCGCCTCGCGAATGGCCGCTCGCAACGCCTCCTCGTCGCGATCGGGCGACGCCTTCACGCGCAGCTGCACATGCGCGAAATGACCGCTCAGCGCCATCGCCGACACGCGCTCGGCGCGTTCGGTGATCGCGTAGAGCCCCGTGGCGAAGGGCATCGGGCGGCGCGAGCCGGGCCAGAGGACCTCGCGCCAGCGCGATACGGTCGCCGCGTCCGGCGTCGTCTCGTCGTCGAATCCCATGACCGGCATCGCGCGAGGATCCTCCACGAAGTGCCGGTCGGGCCGCAGCGGACCCGCCCCGGCACCCGCCGCATGGCCGTCCCGCAGCGCCGACCACGTCAGCATCTTGGCCAGCACCACCGCGTCCGGCACCGCGAAGCCGCGCGCCAGCGCGCTTGCCGCCGCGGTCGCGAACGTGCAGCCGCTGCCGTGGTGCGACGGCGGCCGTCCCGCGGTTCCCGCCAGTCGCGGCAATGCGATCCAGCCGGTCGCCTGCGGGCTGTCGAGCCAGTCCATCGCCAGGCCGTCGCGCTGCGACGCGTCGTCGCCGCCGGTGACGCACACCGCCTGCGCGCCCAGCCCGCGCAACATCGCCGCGAGCTCGGGCACCGGCAACTGCCCCGGCGCCACGCCCAGCAGACGTTCCGCCTCGCGGCGGTTCGGCGTGATCAGCGCCGCGCGCGGCAGCAGCTGATGTCGATAGGCGCCCAGCAGCGCGTCATCGCAGAAGGCCGCGCCGCCCGCGCTCGCGCCCAGCACCGGATCGACCACCAGCAGCGCGTCGGCGAGTTGCGCGAGCAGCGTGTCCGCCGTCGCGGCGCTGGCCAGCAGGCCGGTCTTGACGACACGCGCCGGCAGATCCTGGCGCAGCGCGCTCAGCTGCGCGCGCACCTGCGCCGTCGCCACCGGGAACACGCCGGTCACGCCCAGCGAGTGCTGCGCCGTCACCGCCGCGACCACCGTGCACAGGTGCACGCCCATCGCGGCGGCGGCGCGCGTGTCGGCGCTCAGGCCGGCGCCACCGCCGCTGTCGGTGCCGGCGACGCTCCAGATGACGGGCGGCTCGGGATCCTCGGTCCACGGCGGCAGCACCGCGAGGTCGGGATCGGCCGGCAGCGCCCATGGCGAGGGCAGGCTCGGGTGCGGCACCAGCGGCGAGGGCAAGCCCGCTGCCGGCGACTCGCGCCGATCGACGGCCGTCATCTCACGCGCGCTCATGCGTCCCCCAGCACGAACGCATGACCACCGACCGGCGTGCTCGCGACCGCGAAGGCCTGCGGCGCCATCAGCCCGGCACGCCAGGCCATTCGTCCGGCGTCTACCGCGTCGCGGAAGGCCGCCGCCATCGCCACCGGGTCGCCGGCCTGCGCGACCGCGCTGTTGAGCAGCACCGCGTCGAAGCCCAGCTCCAGCGCGCGCGCCGCCTGCGAGGGCGCCCCGAGGCCGGCATCGATCACCAGCACCGTGTCGGGCAAGCGCTCGCGCAGCGTGCGCAACCCATGCAGGTTGAGCAGCCCCTGGCCCGAGCCGATCGGCGCGCCCCAGGGCATCAGCAGCGGGCAGCCCGCATCGAGCAGCCGCCGGCCCAGGATCAGGTCCTCGGTGCAGTACGGGAAGACGACGAAACCCTCGCGCGCGAGCTCGGCCGCCGCGGCCACCAGCTCGAACGGATCGGGCTGCAGCGTGTGGTCATCGCCGATGACCTCGAGCTTGATCCACGCGGTGCCGTAGAGCTCGCGCGCCATGTGGGCGAGCTGCACCGCCTCGCGCGCGCTGCGGCATCCCGCGGTGTTGGGCAGCAGGCGCGCGCCTTGCGCGCGGCCGATGGCCAGCGCCTGCGCCAGCGCGCCGTTGTCGCCGGCCTGCAGCGTGCGCTTGAGGCCCACGGTGATCACCTGCGTGGCGGAGGCCCGGATCGCCTCGCCCAGCGCCACGGGGCTGGGATAACCGGCGGTGCCCAGGAACAGCCGGCTCTCGAGCGCGACGCCGTCGATGAGCAGCGGATCGGGAATGGCGCTCATGTCAGCCTCCGACGATCGGTTGGAAGAACAGGACGACGTCGCCATCGCGCAGCGCGGTGGCGGCGCGCGCGTCGCGCGGCACGAAACGGCCGTTCAGCGCGGTGGCCACGGCGACGGGCTCGCGGTGCTCGGCGTCGAGCAACTGCGCCAGGGTCGCGCCCGCGGGCAGCGACACGGCGCGCTCATCCAGCCGCACGGTGATCGAGGGCAGGGCATTCATGGGGGTTCTCCTCGGGAAGGAAGTCGGCCAGGTCGATGAGGCGCGCAAGGCCCGCCTCCGCGAGCAGCCGCTCGACGAGTGCCGGTGCCAGCAGCCAGCCATGGCGGTACAGACCGTTGAGCCGCAGCAAGCCGGGCTCGTGGTGGGTGAACGGGAGGTTGTCCGGCAGCGCGGGGCGCAGGTGGCGGTCCAGCCTCAGGATGCGGGCCTCCGACAACGCCGGCAGCACGCTCTGCGCCGCGGCCATCAGCTCGACCGCCGATCGCAGCGACATCGGGCTGCGGTCCTCGCTCTCGATCTCGCTGGCGCCGACGACGATCTCCTCGTCGGTGCGCGGCACGAGATAGACGCGATGACGCGGATGCAGCAGGCGCACCGGGCGGTGCAGGCCGTGCCCGGGCAGCGAGAGCGTGACGATCTCGCCGCGCACGCCGCGCAGCGGCAGCGGCGGACGCGCGCCCAGACCGCGCGTGTCGACGGCCCAGTCGCCTTGCCACCTGCGCCCATCGATGAAGTGCAGCTCACCGGGCAGCACCTGGTCGACCACGCACGACCAGTGCCAGCGCACCGACGCCGCGCCGTCATGCAGCGCGGCCATCGTGGCGACGGGCGAGATCAGGCCTTCACGCGGCAGCAGCCAGCCGCGCAGGCCCGGCGCGAGCATCGGCTCCAGCGCGCGCAGCGCCGAGGCATCGAGCGGCTGGGCGCCCGGCATGCGCGCGAGCGAGCGCTGCGCCGCGCCCAGGTCCGCGCGATGAGAGAGCAGCAGGCTGCCGTCGACACGCAGCGGTACTGTGCCCGGCAACGCGGCCACGATGCCCGGCCACAAGCTCAGCGACCGCCAGCCCAGCGCCGCGATCGCGGGACCGCCCTGCTCCTGCTCGGCGAGCGGGCTCAGCATGCCCGCCGCGCTGAACGCGGCCGCGCCCGACGCATCGAACGCGGGCCGCGGACCGGACGACGCGTCGAAGACCTCGACGCGATGCCCGGCGCGCGCCAGCGCCCACGCGATCAGCCGGCCGGCCAGGCCGGCGCCGGCGATGGCGATCGAGGCCATCGCGCTCAGGCCTGGCGGATCGGGATGTAGAGCTCGCCGCCACCGGCGAGGAACTCCGCGCTCTTCTCCTTCATCCCGTCGCGGCTCGCCGTGTCGGCCTCCAGCTGCGCGCTGTACTCGCGCACGTCCTGCGTGATCTTCATCGAGCAGAACTTGGGCCCGCACATCGAGCAGAAGTGCGCCACCTTGGCGCTGTCCTTGGGCAGGGTCTCGTCGTGGAACTCGCGCGCCGTCTCCGGATCGAGACCGAGGTTGAACTGGTCCTCCCAGCGGAACTCGAAACGTGCCTTGGACAGCGCGTCGTCACGCGCGCGGGCCGCCGGATGGCCCTTGGCGATGTCGGCCGCATGCGCGGCGATCTTGTAGGCCATCAGCCCCTGCTTGACGTCGTCCCGATCGGGCAGGCCCAGGTGTTCCTTGGGCGTGACGTAGCAGAGCATCGCGCAGCCGAACCAGCCGATCATGGCCGCGCCGATGCCGCTGGTGATGTGGTCGTAGCCCGGGGCGATATCGGTGGTCAGCGGGCCCAGCGTGTAGAACGGCGCCTCGTCGCAGTGCTTGAGCTGCTCGGTCATGTTGGCCTGGATCATGTGCATGGGCACATGGCCGGGGCCTTCGATCATGGTCTGCACGTCGTGCTTCCACGCGATCTTCGTGAGCTCGCCCAGCGTGCGCAGCTCGGCGAACTGCGCCTCGTCGTTGGCGTCGGCCAGCGAGCCCGGCCGCAGTCCGTCGCCCAGCGAGAAGCTGACGTCGTACGCCTTCATGATCTCGCAGATCTCCTCGAAGTGCGTGTACAGGAAGTTCTCGCGGTGATGCGCGATGCACCACTTGGCCAGGATCGAGCCGCCGCGCGACACGATGCCGGTGCGGCGCTTGACCGTCATCGGCACGAAGGGCAGGCGCACGCCCGCGTGGATGGTGAAGTAGTCGACGCCCTGCTCGGCCTGCTCGATCAGCGTGTCGCGGAAGAGCGCCCAGGTCAGCTCCTCGGCCACGCCGCCGACCTTCTCCAGCGCCTGGTAGATCGGCACGGTGCCGATGGGCACGGGGCTGTTGCGCAGGATCCAGTCGCGCGTGGTGTGGATGCTGCGACCGGTGGACAGGTCCATCACCGTGTCGGCGCCCCAGCGCGTGGCCCACACGAGCTTCTCGACCTCCTCCTCGATGCCGGAGCTCACCGCCGAGTTGCCGATGTTGGCGTTGACCTTGACGAGGAAGTTGCGGCCGATGGCCATCGGCTCCACTTCCGGATGGTTGATGTTGGCCGGGATGATCGCGCGGCCGCGGGCGACCTCGTCGCGCACGAACTCGGGCGTGATGATCCCGGGGATCCGCGCGCCCAGGCCCTGGCCGATCAGGCGCTGCTCGCGCTCGCTGTCGGCGAGGTACTCGTGCATCCACGCGCGGCGGCCGTTCTCGCGGATGGCGACGTACTCCATCTCCGCCGTGACGATGCCGCGGCGCGCGTAATGCATCTGCGAGACGTTGGTGCCCGACTTCGCGCGGCGCGGCGTGCGCGTGAGCGCGGCACTCTGCGCGCGCAGCGCGTCCTGCTGGGCGGCCTCGCGCAGACCGTCGTCGAAGAGCTGGATCGGGCGGCCGGTGTAGGACTCGGTGTCGCCGCGCGCGGCGATCCACTCGGCGCGGGTGGCGGGCAGGCCGCGTCGCACGTCGGTCGCGACGGCGGGGTCGGTGTAGGGGCCGGAGGTGTCGTAGACGGCGATGCGCTCGCCGTTGGTCAGCGCGATCTGGCGCAGCGGCACGCGCAGCTGCGGATGCAGCACGCCGGATTCATGCGTCTTGGTCGACGCGGGCAGCGGCGCGCGGCTGGCGGCGAGCCGGGCGTGGAAGTCGTCGGCGGACGGGGTCAGGTCGGTCATCGGGGTCTCCGGTTGGGCGCCGGAGGCTGGACCGATGAGGACGGACGAGCGTTGGGGAAGGGGCCCTTCGGGTGCCTTCGGGCACGAGGCCGGGAAGGGGGAAGGGCGGGCTCTTCTTACGCCGGTACGAACCGGATCAAGTTCAGCGGGTCCACGGCTTCATCGCCATGTCTCAGCCCGTGCGACCCGACACGCCTCGCGCGTCGAGCCGCCCAGGGCACCCCGGAGCAGGCGCGCAGTATAGGCCCGGGCCCGGGCCCGTGGCGGTCGATCCCGTTCGTGAATTCGTCGACGCAACCCCGATGTCCAGGCACATCGCGGGTACTGTTACAGCTCGATTCCGGGGAAACACCGAGTAAGGGGCCACCCGATGACTTCTTACACTGCGGCGCTCATGCCGGGGCGCGAAAACCAACAGCAACATCAGCAGACAAGACCGGCGTTGTCTCCAAAAGAGAGCAACCAGCGCAATCGAGAGAGGGTGGAGTGATGAGCAGCCGTAGTCTCCTGAGCGTCCGACGCCGTGGCCTGGCCCTGTGCCAGGTCTTGAGCCTGTCCCTGGTCGCGATGGCCGCGCAGGCGCAGACGACGACGTCCGCCGCGCCGGCCGATCCCAAGGCGGCCGCGATGAGCGACGTCGACCGCGCCAAGCGCGATGCCGACAAGGTGTTCCAGTGGATCCGCTTCCACGCCGAGAAGGGCGAGAAGAAGGCGCCCGAGAAGGCCCCCGAGAAACACGAGGCCAAGGTCGAGCCCAAGCCCGCGCTGAAGCAGGTGTCCGCGCCGGCGCCGGCAACGCGCCGGCCGGAACTCGATCCCGCCGCCGAACGAGCGATGGCCGCGCGCAACGCCGCGCAGGACGCGCCCGTGGTGGCCGCCGCGCCGACGACCTCGCCCGCGCCGATCGGCCAGGGCGGTCAAGGCGGTGTCGGCGCGGGCGGCACGCCCTCGACCATCGCCCCGACCGTGGCGCCGCCCACGACGCAGCCCGCTCCGATGTCCGACACCGTGTCGCCGCAGGCGATGGCCGCGCCCGCGACCACCGCGTCCGCCGGCAAGACCCCGCCGCCCGAGCCCGATGACGAGCCCGCGCAACTGCAGCTGCTGCGCAAGGTCGATCCCGAATACCCGCGCGCGCTGCTGCAGCAGCAGCGCGCAGGCTCGGTGCTCGTGCAGTTCATCGTGCAGCCCGACGGCCGCACCGACGCCGTGCAGGCGCTGCGCTCGCCGGACCGCAAGCTCAGCGCCGCGGCCGTGAAGGCCGTCCAGCAATGGAAGTTCGCGCCCATCACCACGGCGCGTCAGGTCAGCGTGGAGATCGGCTTCCAGGTCGATTGACCGAGCGCGCCGGCGACGTGTCGTCCCCGGCGCCTCACATCCCGTACATCGCCGCCTGATCGAAGGGCGAGAGCTCCGCGGCCATCGCGTCCAGGAAGAGCCGCGTGCGCAGCGGCATCAGCCGGCGCTGCGGGAACACCGCCCAGCAGGTCGAGGGCTCCGCGCACCACGCGGGCAGCACCCGCACCAGCTCGCCCCGGTCCACGAAGGCCTGCGCGTACTGGTTGCCGACCCAGGTGATGCCCAGACCCGCGCGCGCCATCTGCAGCAGCATGTCCGGCGCGTTGACCAGCGTGCGGCTCTCCGGCACGCCCACCCATTCCTGACGCTGGTCGGCCTGGCCGTCGACGATGCCGAACAGCCGCCACGGCAGCGGCTCGCCCGCCCGGCTCAGGATCATCAGCCCGTGCATGCTCAGCAGCCCCTCGGGGAGTTGCGGCTCGCCATGGCGCTCCAGATAGGCCGGCGACGCGTACAGGCCGCTGCTGAACATCGCCATGCGCCGCGCCGCGAGCTGGCTGTCCGGCGGCAGCTGGCCCATGCGCACCGCGATGTCGAAACCCTCGGCGATCAGATCCACCCGGCGCGGTGAGAGGTCCAGCTCCAGTTGCACCTCGGGGTAGTCGCCGACGAAGCGGCTCAGCATCGGCGTCAGCATCTGGTGCGCGAAGTCCGCCGGCATGGATACCCGCAAGCGGCCCGTCGGCCGCTGCTGCCGGTGCAGCGCCAGCGCGAGCGCGCCGTCCACTTCGCCCGCCAGCACCCGCGCGTGTTCCAGCACGCCCTGGCCGAACTCGGTCAGCGTCAGCCGCCGCGTGCTGCGCTGGAGCAGCTTCTCGCCCAGACGTTCCTCCAGCGCCGCGATCCGGCGCGACACCGTGGATTTGGGCAACTGCAGGCGCTCCGCGGCGCGGCTGAAGCTGCCGCTTTCGATCACGCGGGCAAAGACCAGCAGGTCGTCGGCGTCAAGACTCATGGCGGGCTCAGCGATTGTTCTTTGAATGGAACAATCTTATCCATTCTTGGGTATTCCGGTGCGCAGGGGCGATCAATACAGTTCATCCCATGCCCTCACACCCCGGCTGATGCAGCCGAACTGTCCCGGAGAAACGCACCATGAACATCCTGCAAATCAACTCCAGCGCCCGCCGTCTGCATGAAGGCCAGGGTTCGGTCTCGACGCTGCTGGCCAACGAGGTCGTGCAGCAACTCGTCGAGCGCAACCCCGGCGCCAAGACCGTGGTCCATGACCTGGCCGTGCGCCCGCTGCCCCCGATGGACGAAGCGACGCTGGGCGCGCTGTTCACGCCGGCCGACAACCGCAACCAGGCGCAAGCCGACCGCGTGGCCTTCAACGACCAGCTGATCGCCGAGCTGCAGGCCGCCGACGTGATCGTGCTGACCGCCCCGATGATCAATTTCGGCGTGCCCTCGCAGCTGAAGAACTGGATCGACGCGGTCGCCCGCGCCGGCGTGACCTTCAGCTACGGCGCCAACGGCCCGGTCGGCCTGGTCACCGGCAAGCAGGTGATCGTGGTGAGCTCGCGCGGTGGCGTGCATCGCGGCCAGCCGACCGACAACATCGTGCCCTACCTGCAGGTGACGCTGGGCTTCCTCGGCATGACCGATGTGAAGTTCGTGCTGGCCGAGGGCCTGAACATGGGCGAGGAAGCCGCGGCCAAGGGCCTGGCCGGCGCCCGTGAGGAAATCGCCGCGCTGTTCGGCGAAACCCAGACTGTCTGAGCAATCAAGAAAGGATCCATCATGACCGCCGCCACCCCTGCCACCCTTCTTCGGACGCCCCGCCAGGTCGAGCGCCTGGTGCAGGGCAGGGCCACCAGCGACGGCGCGGGCGTCAAGTTGACGCGCGTGCTGACGCAGGACCTGCAGCGGCGCCTGGATCCCTTCCTGATGCTGGACGCCTTCGGCACCGACCAGGCCGAGGACTACATCGCCGGTTTCCCCGACCATCCGCACCGCGGTTTCGAGACCGTGACCTACATGCTCGACGGTCAGATGCGCCATCGCGACTCGGCCGGCAATGAAGGCCTGCTCGGTCCCGGCGGCGTGCAGTGGATGACCGCGGGCCGCGGGGTGATCCACTCCGAGCTGCCCGAGCAGCAGGAGGGCCGGATGGAAGGCTTCCAGCTGTGGCTGAACCTGCCGGGCCGCGACAAGATGCGCGACCCCTGGTACCGCGACATCGCCAGCGCCGAGATCCCGGAGCTGACCCTGCCCGGCGCCACGGTGCGTGTCATCGCCGGCGAGAGCCATGGCGTGGCCGGCGCGGTGCAGCGCGAGGCCACGGTGCCGACCTACCTGGACGTGCATCTCGAGCCCGGTGCGAGCTTCGAGCAGGCGCTGCCCGAATCGCACAACGCGTTCGTGTACGTCTATCGCGGCGCGTTGCGCTTCGACACCGGTTGCCTGGTGCCGACCGGCCGCATGGCGATCCTGGCCAACACGGCGGGATCGGATGGCGTGCGGCTGACCGCGTCGGAGGACGGCGCCCGCGTGATCCTGATCGCCGGGCAACCGCTGGGCGAGCCGATCGCGCAGTACGGACCGTTCGTGATGAACACGGAAGGTGAGCTGCTCCAGGCGGTGCGCGACTTCCAGGCCGGCAAGTTCGCTTGAGGCCGGCGGCTGGCTGAAGTCCGCCAGCGTTTCCCCGGGGAGCGCTGGCGGCGCCCCCGCAGGGCACGGAAATGCGCCATGCCGCGCGCACGGGCGCGGCGCAACCAAGCGGACTTCGCTCCCGGGTCCGCCGCATGCCGTCCTTCCGCCCTGCTCCCGCACCCCTCGCCCCGGGCGGTGACCCCGGCTTCGATCCGCATTTCGGCTTCTCGCCGGGGGCGGATCCGATCGGGCGCTCCCCCGACGGCGAGGCGTTCACGCAGGCGGCCGCGAACGGCGGCGCGGCGGGGCTCGCGGACACCTGCGCGGCGCTGGCCCGGGCGATCGGCACGCTGGGCGTGCCGGAGGCGCGGATCCTCGGCGAACTCGCGTCGCGAACGCGGGATGCGAATGACCCGCTCTCGGACGTCGATCGCCGGACCTTCCTGGGCGGCGAGGGCGCGACCTTGCTGGACCAACTGGTGCGGCTCGTGTCCGGTGAAGGCATCGACGCCCGTCTGCGTCGCGACGCGCTGAGACAGGCCGCGCAGGCCATGGACCTGTGCGTCACAGGCTGCCGCGCGGGTCTGCGCGAGGCGGTGCATGTGCTGTGCTGCTCGAACGGTGGCGCGACGCGGTCCGCCACGCGACGACGCGCCGAGCTGACCCGTCAGGTGCTGCAGGACGTGGCGCGGGCCACGATCGGCCGAGACCCGGCGGAGGACGGCCGCCGGCTGGTGTCCTTCGAGGCGCATTACGTCACCGCGCTCGAGCAGCGACTGGGACTGCCGGCCGCGCAGGCCTCGCCGCCCGATCGATTCTTCGACGCTGGCCGACTGGAGGCGCCCATCGTGGCCCGTGCCGAGGCGGACTTGCGCGCTCACGTGACGCCAGCCGCGGTGGCGCTCTCGCTCGCCGAGGAAGCCCTGGAGCGCCTGCGTGATTGGCTGTCGGCGCAGGGCGTGGACCCCGCGCGCTTGTCGCGGATGACGCCGGACCAGCGAAGCGCCATGGACACGGAGATCGAGTCCATCGAGCGATCGCTGGGTCCGGTGGATCGCTGGACGCTTTTCGAGACCCAGGACGACGGGGCCGCGCTCGATGACTTCGGCTTGATCGCGCATCCGATGCGCCTGGCCGTGCAGGTGATGCTGAACCTGATGCGCGACGGCGCGGTGCCGTCGGGCGAGATCGGCGTGCTGATGCGCTGGCCCGGCGTGGTGGGCGAACGGGACGCGTGCCGGCTCTGCCACCTGACGGAGGGGCTCTGGTGGCTCCAGACCGGGGACCGCCCCGGGTTCGATGCCGGCGAGATGACGCCGGTCGGCGCGCGCCAGTTGCGGGACCTGGACCAGCTTGCCTCCCGCGTGCCGCTCAACGGGGCGCAGCGCGCGGGACTGGCGCGGATGGCCCTCCTGCAGGGCGACGACTCGGCCCTGTTCTGGGTGACGCCGCGCTGGCTGGAGACGCCGGAGCTGACCCGCTGCTGGTGGCGGCGCATGGGATCGGATCGTTGCCACGCGTGGCTCGGCGCCCATCGGGTCAGCCGGTTGCCGGATGCGCTACGACATCGGCTGATCGACGCCGCCGACGAGGCGGATGACTCGCACGCGTTCGCCCGCCTGCTGCCGACGTCCGACGGCGCGGCGGCCTCGGCGTGGATCGCCTGCGACGGCACCGAGGCCGTCATGGCCGCGGCGCGCGGCGGCGATCTCCGTCGGTTGCGCCGATGGGGCAGCCTGCTGATCGTGGCCGCGCCCGCGATGACGGCCCGCCAGCGCGGGCAAGCGCTGATGGCGCGCGACGACGACGGGTGCGCGGCGATGACCGCGGCCATGGGCGCGCCCGGCGGCGCGGAGGTCGTGCGAGAGCTCCTGTCGACGGCGCTCGTCGTGCACCGCCAGGGCGGACCGGTGCATCCGCCGCTGGTGAAGATCCTCGCCAAGGGTCGGAACGCCGCGTTCAGCGCGATCGGCAGCGCGCTCGCCCATGGACGGAGCGATGCCTTGATGGCCTTTTTCTCGCTCGTCAAGGACGCCCATCAGCGTGGGGCGTTGGACGCGCGGGACCTGCGCGAGCTGCTCCTGAACGCCAATGGCGAAGAAGGAGACCGGGCGGACGACGGGTTCACCCTGGCCATGCGCGACGACCTGCACGAGGTGGTGCGGGTCTGGACGGGCGCGCTCCTCGAGATGGCGCGCAGGCAGGTGCTGACCGCCGACGAACTGATCGATGGCCTGAAGGTGCATCGCCAGGACGGGTCCGGCGTCTATCACGAGGCGATGCGACAGGGTTCAGCGCAGGCGGCCGCGGTCTATCGGGGGGCCCTACGCGATGCGCGGCGAGCCCGCCTGTTGTCTCGCGAGCAGGTCGGCCTGCTCCTGCTCGGGCGTGGGGGCGAGCCGCATGCGCTCTCGCTGGCGGCGGCCGCCGGCCACACCCGCTGCGTCCGGGAGCACCTCGAGGAGGAGCTGGACATGCTGGATCCCGCTGGCGCCCGCGACGCCGAGGCCGAGGAACTCCGGCTGTGGTGCCGGCGCGGCGGTCATGCCGCGATCGGCGCGGCGATGCGCGCGGGGCAGATCGAAGCGGTGCGCGTCCTGACCTTGGAGGCGCTCGACCTGCAGCGCCTGGGCTGGAAGAAGGCCCTGTTCCCGTCGTTCGAGGGTCTGCTGGCCGAGGAGCCTGCGATCCGCGCCGCGGTGACGGCCGGTCATCGCGAGGCCGCGGGGATCTGGATGGCCGCGCTGGCGACCGCGGTGAGGGAAGGCCTGGTGAATCGGCGGGACATGCTGTCCCTGCTCGCCGCGAAACTCGGCGGGGGCGCGCGCCTGCTCGACACCGCGGTGTTGACGGTGGATCCGGAGGCATTGGGCCCGTTGCTCGCCGGCATCGGCGGCGCGGTCCGGCACGCCGGCCTGGGTTCGGCCGACCTCATGCGGCTTCTGGGGCCGCGCCGGCGTTGGTGCTCGCCGCTGGTCGCGGCGCTGCGAGCCGACAGGGCCGAGGCGGTGCGCCACTTCGGAACGGGCCTGCTGCGCCTGCATGACGACGGCACGCTGGCCGCAGCTGATCTGCACCGGCTGCTGGCCTTGCGCGGCGGGACCCGATGGCCCTGGTCCAGCGGTCCTCGCCTGACGCCCGAGGCCGGAGCGCCGCGACCCGAGGCCGCGATCACCGCCTACCTCGAGCTGCTCGAGGAGGCGGTCCGCCGGGGCGCGGTGCCAGCCGCCGAGTCCCGCCGCTGGGCGCAGGCGTGGGAAGGGGCGAGGCCTAACGGGGCGTCTTGAGCGGCGGCACCACCGGTGCCAGCAGGCGCGGCCCATCGAACCCCGACACCGCGCCGAATCGTCCGCCGTCCTCGCGGCTGTTCCACTCCTCGGCGTAGGTCTGCATCTCCTCGCGGTTGCGGCCCACGAAGTTCCAGAACAGCAGCACCGGCTCGCCGAAGGGCGGGCCGCCCAGCAGCAGCGCGCGGCTCTTGCCGCCGCCCGAGAGCAGCTTCAGCGACTGCGCGCCCGGCGCGATGTAGAGCAGCTCGCCGGGCTGGCTCGCGCCGGTGGACTCGCCGTCCAGCGTCACCGACAACTCGCCCTCCAGGACCATCAGCCCGTACTCGTGATCGGGATGCAGTGCCAGCGTCGCCTCGGCCGCGCGCGCGGCGCTGAGGTCCACGCCCAGCAGCGGCGTGTGGCTGGGCACGGGCGAGCGATGTCCGTTGAACTCGCCGACCAGCAGCGTGGTGTCGAAGCCGCCGGTGGTGAAGGTCGGCAGGTCCGGGAAGTGCTCGAAGGCCGGCTCGCGATGGCGCACCGCATCGGGCAACGCGATCCACAGCTGCGCGAGCTGGATCCGGTCGGACTGCGATTCCTCGGTGTGGCTGATGCCGCGGCCCGCGGTCATGAGGTTGACCTGGCCGGGACGCAGCATCTGCACCGAGCCCAGGCTGTCGCGGTGCAGCACCTCGCCCTCGATCATCCAGCTGAAGGTCTGCAGCCCGGTGTGCGGATGCGGGCCGACGCGCATGGCGGTCTGGGGCGTCAGGTCGGCCGGGCCGGCGTGGTCGAGGAAGCACCACGCGCCGATCATGCGGCGCTTGGGGGTCGGCACCGCGCGACGGATCGTCAGACCGCCGACGTCACCGAGGTGCGCCGCGATGCGCTCCCAGCGGGCGGGAACGGGATCGGTGTGAAGGCCATTGGCGCCGTTCGGGCCGGCGGGATCGTGGGGAAGGCTCATGGCGTGGCTCCTTGCGAGAGGTCGTCGAGGATGGGGCAGTCGGGCCGATCATCGCCGTGGCAGCAGCGGGCGAGCTCGGCCAGCGCGCGGCGCATGGCCTGCATCTCGGCCATGCGGCGGTCGAGGTCGGCGATGTGGGACTCGGCGATGCGCTTGACCTGGCCGCTGGCCCGGCGGCGGTTCTGCCAGAGCTTGAGCAGCTCGGCGATCTCCGCCATCGAGAAGCCCAGGTCGCGCGCGCGGCGGATGAAGCGCAGCGTGTGCACCTCCTTCTCGCCGTAGAGCCGGTAGCCGGACTCGGTGCGCGGCACCGGCGGCAGCAGGCCCAGCGATTCGTAATGGCGCAGCATCTTGGGCGACACGCCCGAGCGCTCGGCCGCCTGGCCGATGGTCAGCGGCGCCGCGGCCACGGCGCTGTCGTTCATCGCGGTCATCGCGGTCCCTTCCAGCGTTTGAGCAGCAGCGCGTTGCCCAGCACCGAGACGCTGGACAGCGCCATCGCCGCGCCCGCGATCACCGGGCTGAGCAGCCCCATCGCCGCGAGCGGCACGCCCAGCAGGTTGTAGATGAAGGCCCAGAACAGGTTCTGACGGATCTTGGCGACCGTCGCGCGCGACAGCGCGATCGCCTGCGCGACCAGCCGCGGATCGCCGCGCATCAGCGTGATGCCGGCGGCCTCCATCGCCACGTCCGTGCCGCCGCCCATGGCCAGGCCGACGTCGGCGGCGGCGAGCGCGGGCGCGTCGTTGATGCCGTCGCCGACCATCGCCACGTGCGTGCCCGCGGCGCGGAGCTCGGCGACGATGCGCGCCTTGTCCTCGGGCAGCAGCTCGGCGCGGACCTCGTCCAGGCCGAGCGCGTCAGCGGCCGCGCGCGCGGCCGCGGCGTTGTCGCCGCTGAGCATCAGCGTGCGCAGTCCCAGCGCCTTCAGCTCGGCGATGGCCGCCGCCGAGGTCGCCTTCGCGCGATCGCCGAAGGCCAGCATCGCCAGCAGCACGGGCGGGGCGGTGCCTGGGGCATCGTCGGCGACGAGCCACGACAACGTGCGGCCTTGGGCCATCGCGGCCTCCGCGTCAGCGCGCAGCGGCGTGAGGTCCACGCCGAGTTCTTCCATCCATCGCTGACTGCCGAGCCGCAGCGAGCGGGCCTGGACCTGGCCCTCGATGCCTCGGCCCGCCACGGCGCGCACGCCGGTGGCTGCCACCGAGGGGCGCCACGAGCCCTCACCCCCCGCCCTCTTCCGCTCCGCGGGCGAGGGGGCTTCCTGGCGCTTCAGTTCGTGCTGGGTGGCGGCGTCGCGCACGGCGCGCGCCAGCGGGTGTTCGCTGTTCTGCTGCAGCGCGGCCGCGAGTGCCAGCCCCTCGGCCTCGTCCTGTCCCGGCGCGGCGATGAAATCGGTCAGCCGCGGCTTGCCCTCGGTCAGCGTGCCGGTCTTGTCGAAGACGACGAGCTCGACGCGCCGCGCCTGTTCCAGCGCCTGCGCGTCCTTGATCAGCAGCCCGTGGCGCGCGGCCACGCCGGTGCCCACCATGATCGCGGCCGGTGTCGCCAGGCCCAGCGCACAGGGGCAGGCGATGACGAGCACCGCCACCGCGTGGATCACCGCGCGTTCCCAGTCGCCCGAGGACAGGCCCCAGCCCAGCAGCGTGATCGCCGCGATCACCAGCACCGCCGGCACGAACACCGCGCTGACCTGATCGACCAGGCGCTGGATCGGCGCCTTGTGCGCCTGCGCGGACTCGACCAGCCGCACGATGCGCGACAGCGTGGATTCCGCGCCGAGCGCGGTGACCTCCACCAGCAGCAGGCCGTCCCCGTTGACCGCGCCGCCGATGACGCGGTCGCCCGCAGCCTTGTCGACGGGCAGGCTCTCGCCGCTGATCAGCGATTCATCGACCTGGCTGCGGCCCTCGCGGATGCGGCCGTCGGCGGGCACGCGCTCACCGGGGCTAATGACCATCAGGTCGCGCAGCCGCAGCTGGGCCAGCGGCAGCTCGAGCTCCGCCTGCTGCCCGGGCGGGCCGCGGCGCACGCGCGCCCGTTCGGGCCGCAGCTCCTTGAGCGCCGCGATCGCGCTCAGCGTCTGGCGCTTGGCGCGGCCTTCGAGCCACTTGCCCAGCAGCACCAGCGTGATCACCGCGGCGGAGGACTCGAAGTAGAGCGCGTGGCTCATCGGCCCCTGGCGCCAGAGCTCGTAGACGCTCAAGCCGTAGGCGGCGCTGGTGCCCAGCGCGACGAGCAGGTCCATGTTGCCGGCCCGGTCGCGCAGCGCGGCCCAGCCGGCCCGATAGAAGCGCGCGCCCAGCCAGAACTGGACCGGCGTGGCCAACGCGAGCTGCCACCACCCCGACAACATCCCGTGCGCGCCCCAGAGCAGGCCGATCATCGGCGCGACCAGCGGCAAGGTCAGCAACGCGGCGGTCAGCACGGGCCAGCCGGTGGCGGACCAGGGCGGTGGCGGGGGCGGCGTGTCGTCCTCGGCCACCAGCGCGCGGGCCTCGTAGCCGGCCTTGGTGATCGCGGCGATCAGCGCCTGCGCGTCAACGCCGGGTTGCATCCGCACGGTCGCCGTTTCCAGCGCGAGGTTGACCTCGGCCTCGTCGACGCCGGGCACCTTGCGCAAGGCGCGCTCGACGCGGTTGACGCAGCTCGCGCAGGTCATGCCGGTGACGGCGAGTTGCAGCTCATCGGACGCGGAGGCGGACGCGAGCGCGGACGGGGAGGCTGGAGCGGTGGTGGTGTTCATGGCCGAAGTCTCAAGCTTGCCATGATGGGAAGGTCAAGGCCATGCCCCTGATGGGAGAAGTCCGATCCCCGCGCTTGACCCTGCCACCGTGGGAAGGTTTACGCTCGCGGCCATTGATTGTTCGATCAGGAGCCCGAGATGCATGAATTCAAGCTGCCCGACATGAGCTGCGGCCATTGCCTGGCCGCCGTCACCGAAGCGGTCAAGGAGGCCGACGCGAAGGCCGAGGTCAATGTCGACCTGCCGGAGAAGACGGTCAGGGTCGAGAGCGCGCTGAGCCGCGAGCAGCTCGCCAGCGTGCTCAGCGAGGCGGGCTACCCGCCCGCCGCCTGAGCCCTCGCGTACTCCCTCTCCCGCTTGCGGGAGAGCAACCGTGGCAATTGGTGCGCATTGGGCCCCCTCGCCCGCGAAGCGGGAGAGGGCGGGGGGTGAGGGCTCGGGGCAGGGCTCGCTGTCGATCACGAGCCCTCACCCCTCCCTCTCCCGCTTCGCGGGCGAGGGTGATCGGTCGGCGCCCTGCGCGCTCAAGCCTGCTTGAGCGCCTCGCCGTCAAAGGGCAGCGCGCGCAGCCGCTTGCCGGTGGCCGCGAAGATCGCGTTGGCCACGGCCGGCGCGATCGGCGGCGTGCCCGGCTCGCCGATGCCGCCAGGCGCTTCCGCGCTCTGCACGATGTGCACGTCGACCTTGGGCATCTCGCTCAGGCGCAACACCGGGTAGTCGTGGAAGTTGCCCTGCTCGACCTTCCCGTCCTTGAACGTGATGCGGCCGTACAGCGCGGCTGACAGCCCGTACACGATGGCGCCCTCGATCTGGCGCGAGATGGTCTGCGGATTGACCGTCTGGCCGCAGTCGACCGCCGCCGTGACCCGGTGCACGCGGATCGCGCCGTCCTTGCCGACCGAGACCTCCGCCACTTCCGCGACCCAGGTGCCGAAGCTCTCGGCCACCGCGATGCCGCGATGCCGGCCCTTGGGCAGCGGCCGGCTCCAGCCCGCCTTCTCCGCGGCCAGCAGCAGCACGCCGCGGGCGCGCGGGTGTTTCTCCAGCAGCGCCAGGCGGTACTTCAACGGATCCGTCTTGGCCGCGTGCGCGAGTTCGTCGATGAAGCTCTCGATGAAGAACGCGTTCTGCGAATGCCCCACCGAGCGCCAGAACCAGACCTGCGGCCCGGGTTCCGCGCGGCCGTAGGCGATGCGCTGGTGCGGGATCTCGTAGGGATGGTCGGCCAGGCCCTCGACGGCCATCGCGTCGACGCCGTTCTCGGGGATCTTCATGAAGCCCGAGGCCGCCATGATCGACGGGCTGGCCACGTCCGCGCGCAGCATCAGCGGGCGGCCCTGATCATCGAGACCGGCGTCGAAGCGCACGCGCGAGGTGGGCCGGTAGAACCCGGCGGCCATGTCGTCCTCCCGCGCGTAGATCAGCTTGACCGGGCTGCCGCTCAGCTTGGAGAGCAGCGTCGCGTCGATGGTGAAGTCCGGCGCGAAGCGGCGCCCGAATCCGCCGCCCAGCAGCAGCGTGTTCACCTTCACCTTGGCCGGCGTGACCTGCGCGACCTGCGACAGGATGCCCTGCGCGGGCCCCTGGCTCTGCGTGCCGGCCCAGATGGTGACCTCGTCGCCGCGCACCCAGGCCAGGCAGTTCAAGGGCTCCATGCAGGCATGGGCGAGATAGGGCACGTCGTACTGCGCGCTGAGCGAGCGGGCCGAGTTGGCGCTGCCGTCCTTGACGTTGCCCGTCTCCAGCGCGATCGCCGTGGCGTTCTGCAAGCCCTCGTCCAGCGTCGACGAGACCTTGTCCGAGGACAGGTCCGCATGCGCGCCCAGGTCCCATTCGATGCCCAGCGCGTCGCGGCCCTGCCGGGCCGCCCAATAGCCATCGGCCAGCACGGCCACGCCCGAAGGCAGCGCGATGACCTTGCGCACGCCCTTGATCGCCTTGGCCTTGCCTTCGTCGAAGGCCTTGGGCTTGGCGCCCGCGATCGGCGCGCGCGCCATCACCGCGACCAGCATGCCGTCGACGCGCGCGTCGATGCCGAACTTGGCCGTGCCGTTGATCTTGGCCGCGCTGTCCAGCCGCCGCGTGGGCTTGCCCATGATGCGGAAGTCCTTGCGGTCCTTGAGCGCGGGCTTGTCGGGCACGGGCTGCTTCGCGGCGGCGGCGACCAGCGAGCCGTAACTCGCCTTGCGGCCGTTGGGGCCGATCACCTGGCCGCGCTCGGTGCGCAGCGACGCGGCGTCGAGCTGCCACTGCTGCGCCGCGGCGGCCACCAGCATCTGGCGCGCGGCGGCGCCGGCCTGGCGGACCGGCGTCCAGTGCGCGCGCACCGTCGTGCTGCCGCCGGTGGCCTGCATGCCGAACATCGGGTTGTTGTAGGCCGCGTCCACCGGGGCCTGCTCGACCGAGACCAGCGCCCAGTCGGCGTCCAGTTCCTCGGCCACCATCATCGGGATGGCGGTCAGCACGCCCTGGCCCATCTCGGCCGAGCCGCAGACGACGGTGACCTTGTTGTCGGGCGTGATGCGCAGCCAGGCGTTGGGAGCGAAGGTGTTGCTGGGGCCGCCGGACGCGCCCGGCTCGGCGGCCTGCGCCAGCGCCGCGCGCGTGCCGGCCAGCGGCAGCGCGAAGGACACGGTCAGCGCCGCGCCGGTCTTGAGCAGGCCGCGCCGGCTCGGGGATTCAATCGCGATGCCCATGATCAGCCTCCCTTCACCAGCGTGGCCGAGGCGTCGTGGATCGCCGCCCGGATCTGGTTGTAGGTGCCGCAGCGGCAGATGTTGCCGCTCATGGCGCCGTCGATGTCGGCGTCCGTGGGCTTCTTCTTGCCGGCCAGCAGCGCGCACGCGCTCATGATCTGGCCGCTCTGGCAGTAACCGCACTGCGGCACGTCGAGCTTGAGCCAGGCCCGCTGCACCGCGCGCCCCGTGGCGGAGGCGCCCACGCCCTCGATCGTCGTGATCTTCTTGCCCGCGGCCGCCTCCAGCGGCGTCTGGCAGGACCGGATCGGCTGGCCGTCCAGGTGCACGGTGCAGGCGCCGCACAGCGCCATGCCGCATCCGAACTTGGTGCCGGTCAGCTGGAGTTCCTCGCGCAGCGCCCACAGCAGGGGCATCTGCGGATCGGCGTCGAGCGTCACCGCCCGACCGTTCACGGTCATCGATAGGGACATGGGGGATTCCTCCTGGGGGACGCCTGGGCGGATCCGCCGCGCCTGGTCCTTCCTGCAGGGGCCGGGTCTTGCGGCGGGGGTGCGCAAGCGTAGCGCTTTCATCCCCGCGAGGTGCGGGGTCAGGGCTTGTCCCGACCCCCGATGCGCACCGGCCGGAGGCGGCGCAATCGCCCCTTCGGGTTGTGCCTGAGCGGGTTATCACCAACGAAAGGGCGAATGACGCACCGTCGTGGTGCCAATTTGCATCGAAAGGGTTTTCCCTCGATTTGGGTGAAGCAACGACCCGGAATCGGGGCTGTTCTGCTGCATTTGCGCGCATTCGGGCGATTGCCGCCCGTCATTGCGAGGGGCGGCTTCTGCGTCGTGAAGCAATGTTGCTGATTTGCAATGGGTGACGACGGACAGGGGGTGGTGGGCTGCCCAGAATCCGCCCCCTCGCGCCCTCCGGGTGACCCTCGATGGTGCGTGACCCGGTTGCCGATCCTGGCCGCCGGTCCCTCGGCCGGTGCGATCCATTCGGCCCTTCATCAAATCGCAAGTGGAAGTATGAGAAAGAACACCCAGCTCTCCCTGTCCCTGAGCGCCGCCGCCGCGCTGCTGTGCTGCGCGCAGATCGCGCAGGCCCAGGCTCAGGACACGACCCAGCTCCAGCGCGTCGAGGTGACCGGCTCCAACATCAAGCGCCTGGCGTCCGAGACCGCCTCGCCGGTGCAGGTCTACAACCGCGACGAGATCCGTCGCACCGGTGCCAACACGGTCCGTCAGGTGCTGGACACGCTGACCTCGACCTCGAGCTCCGAACTCCGTGATGACGGCAACACCTCGAGCTTCGCCTCGGGCGCCTCGGGCGTGTCGATGCGCGGTCTGGGCAAGGGCGCGACGCTGGTGCTGCTGAACGGCCGCCGCGTGGCCAACTTCGGCCTGGCCGACGGCGCCAAGGACACCTTCGTCAACGTCGACGCGATCCCCGCTGACGCGGTCGAGCGCGTGGAAATCCTGAAGGACGGCGCGTCCGCCATCTACGGTTCCGACGCGATGGCCGGCGTGATCAACATCATCACGCGCCGCAGCTACAACGGCGTGGGCGCCTCGGCGAGCTACACCTTCAACGAGAACCCCAGCGTCGGCGCGCAGCGCCAGGCCAGCATCGTGGCCGGCTTCGGCGACCTGGAGAAGGACCGCTTCAACGTCTTCGCCAACATCGAGGCGTACCGCCGCGAGGGCTACACCGTGGCCGACGTGAAGGACGACTACCCGTCGTGGCACAAGTCCTACTTCCTGGGCACCTTCGGTGATCCCAGCCTGAGCTCCTTCCCGGGCAACCTGCGCGTGGGCACCAACCGCGTGCCGGTGGCGGGCTGCACGACGCTGAACGCGGCGGGCCAGTGCGTGACCGACATCAACTCGCTCAACGCGGTGTCCGACCCGGCCAAGCGCGTGAACCTGTTCAGCGCCGCTCGCATGAAGGTCACCGAGGACATCCAGGCCTTCGCCGAGGTGTCGTATTCCAAGACGACCACCGAGTACAAGGTGGTGCCGATGACCATCGCCGCTGGCGGCACCTCGCGCTGGTACGACGGCTACAACAAGGTCGCCCAGTCGGTGCCGCACCCGGTGCTGTCCGCCACGAACCCGGCCAATCCGACCGGCGCGGCGCGCGGCATCGACTACCGGTTCATGGACGACCCCAACCTGTTCAACTACGACGGTACCGGCAAGCAGTACCGCGTGCTGACCGGCCTGCAGGGCACGTTCCGCGACATGGATTGGGAAGTCTCGGTTGGCCGCAACGCCGCCGAGGCCGACAAGCTGGCCCGTTGGGGCTCGCGTGATCTGTACGCCGCCGTGGAATCGGGCGAGTACAAGATCGGTGGCGGCAATAGCCAGGAGCTGCTGGAGCGCCTGTTCCCGATCAACGGCTCGCAGGGCAAGAACCACCAGACGTGGGTCGATGCCAAGCTGAGCGGCGAGCTGATGCAGCTGCCGGGCGGCCCGCTGGCCTTCGCCATCGGTGCTGAACACCGTCAGGAAGGCGTGCGCATCAAGTCGACCGACAACGTGCTGAAGGCGCAGATCGTCGGCCGCGGCTCGGTGCTGATCGACGGCCAACGCGACCTCGAGGCCGCCTTCCTGGAGCTGAACGCGCCGGTGTGGAAGGGGCTGGAGCTCAACGGCGCGCTGCGTTTCGACAAGGCCTCGGGCTTTGACGGCCGCGTGTCGCCGAAGTTCGGCGTCCGCTACGAGGTGTCGCCGCAGCTGCTGCTGCGCGGCACGGTCGCCGGCGGTTTCCGCGCGCCCAACATCCCCGAGACGCTGGGCCAGGTCGGCGTGACCGGCTTCTACAACCAGATGGTCGACCCGCGCCGCTGCGCGACCGCCACGGCGATCAACGACGTCCTGAAGAACGGCACCGCCGCGGACAAGGCGGACGGCACGCTGGCGCTGAACAGCGGCTGCCGCGCCTCGCTGCCGGTGATGATCTCGGCCAACCCCAACCTGAAGCCGGAAACGTCCAAGAGCGTGACGCTGGGCTTCGTGTTCGAGCCGACCAAGAACGCGTCGATCGCCGTCGACTACTTCAAGATCGAGCGCAAGAACGAGATCTCCTCGCGTGATCCGGACTACGTGCTGGCCCGTGAAGGCACGGCGGGTTACGAGTCGGTGATCAGCCGCGGCGCGCTGACGGCGCAGGAACTCGCCTGGGCGGCTCGCGCCAACCAGCTGTCGGGTCAGTCGATCTCGTGGACGGCCGGTCAGGTCACGTCGCTGCTGCTGCAGTACGAGAACTTCGGCAAGACCGAGACCTCGGGTGTGGACATCGACCTGAAGGGCCGCGTCGCTTCGGGTTCGTTCGGCACGCTGAACCTGGGCCTGGCCGCGACCTACGCGCTGAGCTACAAGCAGTGGGACATCGGGTCCAACCAGTGGCGTCCCAACCAGGTCGGCATGTACGAGAACCCGCGCCTGAAGTCGGTGCTGTCGGCCTACTGGAACAAGGGCGACTGGACCACCGGCCTGCGCTTCAACTACACGTCGCGCACCTCGCTGAACCGCAGCGAGGCCGACCAGGCCACCTGGGGCGAGGCCGCCTGCCAGTCCAGCCTGAAGCCGGGCTCGCTGCCGTGCTTCATCGACGAGGACCTGCGCACGGACTTCAGCCTGGGCTACACCGGCATCAAGAACCTGCGCCTGTCGCTGAACATCATCAACCTGATGGGTGACGAGCGTCCGGTCAACCTGCGTGACGGCTACAAGCTGCGTCCGCGCAGCTACAAGGTCGGCGCTTCGTACGACTTCTGATCGCTCTCTGATCGATCTCCTTGATCGATCATGCAGCCCGGCTTCGGCCGGGCTTTTTCTTTTCCGAAGCCCGGGAGGGCTTGGCGATCACGGGCGCGCGCACCCGGGCCTGATCGGCGGAGTTCTGGAACTTCGCGACCAGCGCCTCGATGAACAGCCGCGTGCGCGCCGGCAGCTGGCGCCGCGACGGGAACACAAGCTGCAGCGGCCCGAGTTCGCCGGCCCATTCGGGCAGCACCTCCACGAGCCGGCCGTCGTCGAGCTCGGCCACCACGTCCCACACCGAGCGCCGCGCCAGGCCCAGGCCCGCGAGCGTCCAGTCATGGGCCTGCTCGCCGTTGTCGGTGACCAGGCGGCCGTGGACGATGACGGCGCGCGGTGACGCGCTGACCGACGGATCGGCGGGCATGAAGACCCACTCGGACTGCCGCGTGGCGACGCGCTCCTGCAGGATGCAGTCGTGGCCAGCGAGGTCCTCCAGCGTGCGTGGCGTGCCGTGGCGGCGCAGGTAGTCAGGCGTGGCGCACAGCACGCGCCGGTTGGGACCGAGGCGGCGCGCGACGAGTCGCGAGTCGGGCGAACCGCCGATGCGCACGCCGCAGTCGAAACCTTCCTCGATCAGGTCGACGATGGTGTCCGACAGCGAGACCTGCACGGTGACCTCCGGATGGGCCTGCATGAACTCGGCGGCCAGCGGTCCGATGCAGCGCCGTCCCAGCGCGACGGTCGACGTGATGCGCAGCAGGCCGCGAGCGTGCTGGCGGCCCTGGGCGAGTTCGGCCTCGGCGTCGTCGATGTCGGTCAGGATGGACTGGCAGCGTTCGAGGTAGATGGCGCCCTCGTCGGTCAGCGACAGCCGGCGCGAGCTGCGCTGCAGCAGGCGCACGCCCAGGCGGGCTTCCAGCCGCGCCAGTCGCTTGCTGCCGACGGCGGGCGACACGCCCAGCTCGCGTCCGGCGGCGGAGAGGCTGCCGGCGGCCACGGCGCGCACGAACAGGCGCATGTCGTCGAGTTCATTCATCGGGGCGCTCCAGGTCGATCACGCAGGACAAGTCGATCACGCAGGACAGGTTGATCAGGTGGGCCGCATCTTGCGGCGGTCATCTTTTCCATTCTGGAACAGATGCATATGTCTTTCGATGGATTCTCAATCAGGAAGGCAAAGATCACAGTGCGGGTCATCGAATCAACCAGGAGTCAGCTCGTGAGCTCCGTGCCTTCCTCGATCGGCGCCTCAGGCGCCACACCTGCCGGCGGTGCCGTGGCCTCGCGCGGTTTCCCGTTGCCCATCCTGGCGCTGGCGCTGGCCGCCTTCGCCATCGGCACGACGGAGTTCGTGATCATGGGTCTGCTGCCGGCGATGGCGCAGGACCTGGCGGTGAGCCTGCCGAGCGCGGGTCTGCTGGTGACTGGCTACGCGCTGGGCGTGGCGCTGGGCGCGCCGCCGCTCGCGGCGCTGAGCGCGGGATGGCCGCGCAAGCGCGCGCTGCTGGTGCTGATCGCGCTGTTCATCGTGGGCAATGCGATGTCGGCGATGGGTGAGGGGTACTGGACAGTGATGGCGGGCCGCATCGTGGCGGCGCTGGCGCACGGGTCGTTCTTCGGCATCGGGGCTGTGCTGGCGAGCGAGCTGGTCGCGCCGGACCGCAAGGCCGGTGCGATCGCGCTGATGTTCACCGGGCTGACGCTGGCCAATGTGCTGGGGGTGCCGCTGGGCAACCTGATCGGTCAGCAATGGGGATGGCGCGCGAGCTTCGCGGCGGTCGCCGGGCTCGGCGTGGTGGCGGCGGTGGCGCTGGTGGTCTTGTTGCCCAAGGCGCGGTCGGCGTCGGAAGAGGGCGGTCAGGGCAATGAGTGGTCGGTGCTGCGGCGTCCGCAGGTGCTGATCGCGCTGGCGCTGACGGCGGTCGGTTTCGGCGGCGTCTTCACGGCGTTCACCTTCATCGCGCCGATGCTGGAGGATGTGACGGGCTTGTCGCCGAGCGCGGTGACCGGCGTGCTGTTCCTGTTCGGGCTGGGCCTGACGATCGGCAACACGGTGGGCGGGAAGCTCGCGGACTGGAAGCTGATGCCATCGCTGATGGGCGTGCTGGTGGCGCTGGCGGTGGTGCAGGCGCTGCTGGCGGTGGTGCTGGACTGGCAGTGGCTGACGATCGTGTCGGTCTTCCTGTGGGGCGTGGCCGCGTTCGCGACGGTGCCGGGTCTGCAGATGCGGATGATGCAGCAGGCGCCGGATGCCCCGGCGCTGGTGTCGACGCTCAACATCGCGGCGTTCAACCTGGGCAACGCGGGTGGCGCGTGGCTGGGCGGCTGGATGCTGACGCACGGCGCGTCGCTGCGCGCGCTGCCGGTGGCCGGCGCGGCGCTGGCAGTGGTCGGCCTGGGCCTGGCAGCGCTGAGCGTGGCGATGGAAAAGCGCTCGCGCTGATCAATAGACGCGCTCTTCGAGCGCGTGGAGTGTGGAAGGGCGACCGCTTGGGTTCAATGAGCGGACATTCAAGCGTCGCTGGAATGAGTCTGGCAGTGCTTCATTTCTCGGAGCTTGCGATCGATCCACTCCATGACAACCTCGTGCGGGATGTTGGGCCGCGGGTCCTCGATCGACAGGCGGATCTGCTCTCGATACCAATCGTCCCAAGCGTCCTGATCGAAGTTGTCCTCGCTGATGTGGGGCACGTACTCGCCCGGCGCGGGTGTGGGGATCTGCACCGGCATCGGCACGGTGCCCAGCAGTTCTTCGTGATCAAGGGTCGGCATGTTCAGCTCCAGGAAGTGACTCGAACGTCGGAGCCGCCATCGTTCTCGAACGCAGGCGATCGCGCCATGACCTCAACTGCTGCGCTTTTGACTTGTCCGAGTCGTGCGCGTCGGCGTGTCGCATCACGAATGAAGAAGGGCGACCGCTTGCGGTCGCCCTGGTCGTCGGCCGGCGCTCCGCGGCGGTTCAGTGAATGGGCTCCGGAGGGTTGGGCCAGTTTCGCCGCGCGTGCACGATGTCCAGAACCTCCACGGCGGTCTCCGTGATGCGATAGGGCACCAGATAGTTGGCCGTGACGACGAGTTCACGGATGCCCTCGACGCGCTGAGATGCACGGTAGAGCATTGGATTCCTCATGGCCAAACGAAGGCTCTGGAAGATCTTCCGTCCGAGCTCCTCGGCTGCAAGGATGTTGTGCCTGCGGATCTCCGCCATGATCGCGTCGTAGCGAAGTGAGGCGCGAGGTCGCCATTCAAGAGCCGTTCGAGCATCCATGCGTGCTCCTGTAGGCGCGACAGGTTGCCCAGAAGTTCCTCTCAATCTCCTCATGAGGAATGTTGGGGCGCGGGTCCTCGATGGAAAGACGAATCTGCTCTCGATACCAGGCGTCCCAAGCTTCTTGATTGAAGTTGTCCTCGGAGATCAGAGGCGGGTGTTCCTCAGGGCGGTGCGACGGAAATCGGGGTGATGTGAGCGGCTCGTCGGGAGGTGCAAGCGCGTTGGACTGAAGGTCGTGATCCACGATGTTGGGCTCCAGGAAGTGACTCGAAAGTCGGAGCCGCCATCGTTCTCGAACGCAGTCGAACGCGCCATGACCTCAACTGCTGCGCTTTTGACTTTCCCAAGTCTTGCGCTCACGTGCGGAATGCGCTGAGGGTCAGGGCTTGCCGTCGTCCTCGAGCGCCTGCGCCATGCGCGCCTTCAGCCGCCGCAGCGCCTTGAGCTCCTGGTCCGGCGCTTGCAGCGCCGGCCACAGCAGCGCCACCAGGTCGCGCGCCGCGGCATCCACCTGGATCTGCCGGCCCGCGATGATCACTTCCCAGAGCATGTGCTCCATCGGCCCGAACACCAGCGACCTCAGCAGCCGCAGCGGAATGTCCTGCCGCACCTCACCCTGCGCCTGCCCGCGCGCCAGCAGGTCCATCAGCGGCGCCGTGTAGCGCCGCTGCAGATCGACGAACGCCGCGCCGAAGTCCTGGCCCTCGCCGCGCGTCACCGGCGCCTCGCGCTTGCGGCCCTCCGACAGCACCAGCTCGCACAGCCCCGTGCCCTGGATCAGGAACAGCCGCAGATGCGTGTGCACGACGAATTCCAGCTGGTCCCGGATCGGCCGCCCGCGCGGCAGCCCCGTCTCGATCGCCTCGATGATCTCGTCGTACCAGTCCCCGATCACCCGCATGCACAGCTCACGCTTGCCACGGAAATACGTGAAGACCGTCGCCTCGGAGATCCCCAGCCGCTGCGCGATCTCGGTCGTCGTCGCGCGCTCGTAACCGCGTTCGGCGAACACCGCGCGGCTCACGCGCAGGATGTCGCGCACGCGCTGCTCCGCCTTCGCGCCCACCGGCGAGCGGCGCTGCGCGGGCAGCGCGGCGGCGGACGTCGGCACGGGACCGGCGTCGGGGCGGGCGGGGGGCAGGGCGCTCATGAGGGGCGGATTCTCCCGATTTCTTGAGCCGGGCTCAAGTGCTCGGTCCCCGCATCCGGACATCTGGAAAAACCGGTGCCTTCTCGCGTATGCTTCGCGCCTTGCGCCGGCCCGGCGATCCCGGGCCGCAGCGCCCCACCTCGCGCTCAGCATCGAATTGAGCGCGGCTCATGTGGTCGGTCCAGCCGTTTCATCGACGATGGCCGCCGTTGAGCGCAGAAGCCCGGAGACACCAGACCATGCCCCAGTTGCCCACCAAGCTCAACGCCCGCTCGGCCGAGTTCAAGGCCAACGCGGACGCGATGCGCGGCCTGCTTGACGACCTGAACGCCCGGCTGGCGAAGATCGCCGAGGGCGGCGGCGAGGCCGCGCGCGCCAAGCACGTCGCCCGCGGCAAGCTGCTGCCGCGCGACCGCGTCGAGATGCTGCTCGATCCGGGCACGCCCTTCCTGGAACTGGCGCCGCTGGCGGGCCTGGACATGTATGACAACGCCGCCCCGGGCGGCGGCGTGATCGCGGGCATCGGCCGGGTGTCCGGCGTCGAGTGCGTGATCGTCTGCAACGACGCCACCGTCAAGGGCGGCACCTACTACCCGATCACCGTCAAGAAGCACCTGCGCGCGCAGGAGATCGCCGATCAGAACCGCCTGCCCTGCATCTACCTCGTGGACAGCGGCGGCGCCAACCTGCCCAACCAGGACGAGGTCTTCCCGGACCGCGACCACTTCGGCCGCATCTTCTTCAACCAGGCCAATCTCTCCGCCCAGGGCATCCCGCAGATCGCGGTGGTGATGGGCTCGTGCACCGCCGGCGGCGCCTACGTGCCGGCGATGAGCGACGAGACGGTCATCGTCAAGAACCAGGGCACGATCTTCCTGGGCGGCCCGCCGCTGGTGAAGGCCGCGACCGGCGAGGTCGTCAGCGCCGAGGACCTGGGCGGCGGCGACGTCCACACCCGGCTGTCCGGCGTGGCCGACCACCTGGCCGAGAACGACACCCACGCGCTGGCGATCGCGCGCCAGTCGGTCGCGCGGCTGAACTGGCGCAAGCGCGGCGAGCTGCTGACGCAGACGCCCAAGCCGCCCGCCTTCGATCCCGCCGAGCTGCACGGCGTGATCCCGACCGACACGCGCAAGCCCTTCGACGTGCGCGAGGTCATCGCCCGCATCGTCGACGACAGCGCCTTCGACGAGTTCAAGGCCCGCTACGGCAACACGCTGGTCTGCGGCTTCGCCCACATCGAGGGCATGCCCGTGGGCATCGTCGCCAACAACGGCATCCTCTTCGCGGAAAGCGCCAACAAGGGCGCGCACTTCATCGAGCTGTGCTGCCAGCGCAAGATCCCGCTGGTCTTCCTGCAGAACATCACCGGCTTCATGGTCGGCCGCAAGTACGAGAACGAGGGCATCGCCCGCGCCGGCGCCAAGATGGTGACCGCGGTCGCGTGCGCGCAGGTGCCCAAGTTCACCGTGATCATCGGCGGCAGCTTCGGCGCGGGGAACTATGGCATGTGCGGCCGCGCCTACTCGCCGCGTTTCCTGTGGATGTGGCCCAACGCCCGCATCTCGGTGATGGGCGGCGAGCAGGCCGCGTCGGTGCTGGCCACGGTCAAGCGCGACGGCATCGAGGGCAAGGGCGGCCAGTGGTCCGCGCAGGAGGAAGAAGCCTTCAAGGCCCCGATCCGCCAGCAGTACGAGGACCAGGGCCATCCGTACTACGCCAGCGCCCGCTTGTGGGACGACGGCGTGATCGACCCCGCCGACACGCGCCGCGTGCTGGCGCTGGGCCTGTCCGCCGCGCTCAACGCCGAGATCCCCGAGACGAAGTTCGGCGTGTTCCGGATGTAAG
This sequence comes from Roseateles sp. So40a, assembly GCF_048081605.1. Taxonomy (NCBI): domain Bacteria; kingdom Pseudomonadati; phylum Pseudomonadota; class Betaproteobacteria; order Burkholderiales; family Sphaerotilaceae; genus Roseateles; species Roseateles sp. So40a. The sequence continues at coordinate 137,656 of NZ_CP182288.1, forward strand.
GTCCGGCCCTCCCGTCCGTCCGTTCGCCCGCTCCTCCGCCCCACGATGACCGCCATCACCCTGCGACCGCTCGCCACCGACGATTCCATCGAGGCGCTGACCGCGCTGCTGCACGCGTCCTACGCGTCGCTGGCGGCGCAGGGCTGGAACTTCACGGCCGTCGACCAGAGCGTGCAGACGACGCGCGAGCGCGTGGAGAGCGGTCAGGCCTTCGTCGCGCTGACCGCGACTGGCGAGCTCGTGGGCACGGTCACCGTCGCGCCGCCGAAGCGGCCCGACGGCCGCTACCTCGGCGACCCGGTGCCCGATTGCTACACGCAGGCCGATACGGCCATCCTGGCCCAGCTCGCCGTGCATCCGTCGTGCCGCGGGCAGGGCGTCGGCGAGCTGCTGATGGACACCGCCGAGGCCTGGGCGCTGGCGCAGGGCTACGCCCATGTCGCGCTGGACACGGCCGTGCCCGCCGAGGCGTTGCGGCGTCGTTATGAGCGCCGCGGTTACGCGCTGATCGGCGACGTGCAATGGGCTGGCAAGACCTATCGCAGCGTGTTGATGCGCAAGGCGCTTGGCGAGGCGCTCGGCAGCGCGTCGGCGGAGACGCGCGCATGACGTCGCGCCTTCTCGGAGCACTGGGCATCGCCGCGGCATTGGCAGGCGCGATGCTCGCCGGCGCGGCCCACGCGCAGGACACGACGGTGGGCGAGACCGTGAACGCCGCGCCCGCGCGCCTGGCCCTGGACATCCGCGAGGCCATCGTGCGGGTGCCGGTGTCCGTCGAGAACCACATCGGCCGCACGCTGCAGGCCGAGCTGATCGTCACCACCTTCCGCCCGGCGGGCTCGGGTCCGTTCCCGCTGGTCGTGCTGAATCACGGCCGCCCCGTCGACGAGCACGCCCGCGCCGCGATGCCGCGTCAGCGGCTCGAGGGCGCGGCGCGTTTCTTCGTGCGCAAGGGATTCGCCGTCGCGGTGCCGACGCGCCTCGGTTACGGCGAGCTGGCCGCGGTGGGCGACCCCGAGGCCAGCGTGCGTTGCGACGCGCCGCGCTACGAGACCGCCGGCGCGGCGGCCGCGGCGCAGGTCGCGGCGGTTGTGCGTTTCATGCAGTCCGCCGCGGACATCGACGCCCAGCGCGTCGTGCTCGCCGGACAGTCGCTGGGTGGCTTCGCGACGATCGCCGCGACCGGCGAGCGGCTGCCCGGTGTCGTTGCCGCGATCGACTTCGCCGGCGGCCACGGCGGCAATCCCGACACGCACACCGGCGAGCCCTGCCGTCCCGACGAGCTGGCCCGCCGCTTCGCCGATTTCGGCCGGCGCGCCGCGCAGGACGGCCATCCGGTGCCCACGCTGTGGGTCTACACCGAGAACGATCGCTTCATCGCGCCGCGTCATCAGGAGCGCTGGTCCGCGGCCTACCGCGAGGCGGGCGGCCTGGCGCAGGTCCATCCGATGCCGGCCTTCGGCAGCGACGGCCACCAGCTCTTCGCCAAGGGCAATGACGTCTGGCAGCCGATCGTCGACGACTTCCTGCGCCCGCTGGGCTTCCCGATTCCGGGCGCCTTGCTGGTCGCGCGCGGCGGGGCCGTCGCGGTGGAGGACACCCGCTCGCTGCCGGCCGACGGCCGCGTCGTCAATGGCTATCGGCAGTTCCTCGCGGCCCGGGAGCCGCGCGCCTTCGCCACCAACGGCAACCACTGGGGCCTGGCCGTCGGCGACGACGCCGCCTCGCGCGCGCTGGCCCTGTGTGATCGCCACACCGAGGGCGAGGAGCGCTGCCGCCTCTACGCCATCAACCGGACCGTCGTCTGGAGCACCCCATGACTTCTCTTCAACCGACCACGCTGCGCGTCGAGCGCAGCGGCCCGAACGGCGCCGTGGCCCGCGTCACGCTGAACCGCCCCGACGTGCGCAACGCCTTCAACGACACCGTCATCGGCGAGCTGACCGCGGTCTTCGAGGCGCTGGGCCGCGACGACGCGCTGCGCGCGATCGTGCTGGCCGCCGAGGGCAAGGCCTTCTGCGCCGGCGCCGACCTGAACTGGATGAAGGCGATGGCCGGCTACAGCTGGGACGAGAACCACGCCGACGCCGGCCGCCTCGCCCACATGCTGTGGACGCTCTACCGCTGCCCGGTGCCCGTCATCGCGCGCGTGCAGGGCGACGTCTACGCCGGTGGCGTCGGGCTGGTGTCGGTGTGCGACATCGTCGTGGCCACCGAGGCCGCCGGCTTCTGCCTGTCCGAGGCCAAGCTCGGTCTGCTGCCCGCGACCATCGGTCCCTACGTCGTGCGCGCGCTGGGCGAGCAGGCCTCGCGCCGCTACTTCGTGACGGCCGAGCGCTTCGCCGCCGCCGAGGCGCATCGCCTGGGACTGGTCCATGAACTGGCGGCCGATGCCGAGGCGCTCGACGCGAAGGTCGACGCGCTGGTGGCCTCGCTGCTGGCCAACGGCCCGGCGGCCGTGCGCGCGTGCAAGCGCCTCGTGCAGGACGTGGCCCACGCGCCGATCACCGAGACGCTGCGCGACGACACCGCGCGGCGCATCGCCGACATCCGCGCCAGCGCCGAGGGGCGCGACGGCGTGCAGAGTTTCCTGTCCAAGGCCAAGCCCTCGTGGCTGGCTTGAAAGTTCCTTCCTGAATGTCTGAAGCAGTACGACAAGACTGGCAGCGCCGCAGCCTCGCGGCGGTCTGGCACCCGTGCACGCAGATGGCGCGCGCGCAGGACGCGCCGCCGCTGCCCATCGCCCGCGGCGAGGGCCCCTGGCTGATCGACCACGAGGGCCGGCGCTATTTCGACGCCAACAGCTCGTGGTGGGTCAACCTGTTCGGCCATGCCGACCGGGGCCTGAACGACGCGATCAAGCATCAGCTCGACACCTTGCCGCACGTGATGCTGGCCGGCTGCACGCACGAACCCGCGGTGCGCCTGGCCGAGCGCCTGTCCGCGCGCACCGGCGGCGCGCTGGGCCATCTGTTCTTCGGCAGCGACGGCGCGTCGGCCGTGGAGATCGCGCTCAAGCAGAGCTTCCATTCGTGGCGCAACCGCGGCCTCACCGACAAGCGCGAGTTCGTCTGCCTGCGCAACGGCTATCACGGCGAGACGATCGGCGCGCTGGCCGTCACCGACGTGGCGATCTTCCGCGATGCCTACGACCCGCTGCTGATGCGCAGCCATATCGTGGCTTCGCCCGATCAACGCCTGGGCAACGAGGTGCAGGCGATCGACGAGATGCGCTCGCTGCTGGCGGATCGCCACGATCACATCGCCGCCGTCATCGTCGAGCCGCTGGTGCAGGGCGCGGCCGGCATGTCGATGTATGCGCCGAGCTACCTGCAGGCGCTGCGCGCGCTGTGCACCGAGTTCAACGTGCACCTGATCGCCGACGAGATCGCCGTGGGCTGCGGCCGCACCGGCACCTTCTTCGCGTGGGAGCAGACCGCGCCGGCGTCCCGGGCGGACTGGCCCGACTTCCTGCTGCTGTCCAAGGGCATCACCGGCGGCACGATGGCGCTGTCGCTGGTGCTGACCACCGACGCCGTCTACGAGGCCTTCTGGTCGCAGGACGTGACGCGGGGGTTCCTGCACTCGCACAGCTACACCGGCAACGCGCTGGCCTGCGCCGCGGCCAACGCCGTGCTGGACCGCTTCGACGCGGGCCAGCTCGCGCGCAACCAGCAGCAGGCGGCGTGGCTGACCGAGGCCTTCGCGCCGCTGGCGGCGGATCCGCGCGTGATGCACCTGCGCCAGCGCGGGATGATCCTCGCGTTCGACATCAACCCTGCCACGACCGCGCCGGTCGAGCGCTTCGCCGAGACCTTCCACCTCGCCGCGCGCCGGCATGAATTGCTGATCCGCCCGATCGGCCAGACCGTGTACCTGATGCCGCCCTATCTGATCGATGAAGCCACCGCGAAGTTCCTGGCGGCGGCCGTGACGGCGACGCTCGAGGAGGTGGTCCATGCTGCTTGAGCATCTGAAGACCAAGCTGGACGCGATCCGCGCCCAGGACCTGACGCGCTTCACGCGCATCGCCGAGACCGGCACCGCGCCGCACCAGACGGTGCGTGGCGCCGACGGCATCGCGCGCGAGCTGACGATGTTCTGCAGCAACGACTACCTCGGCTTGGCCGCGCACCCGGCGGTGACCGCCGCGCTGGTCGAGGGCGCGCAGGTCTATGGCGGCGGCTCGGGCGCATCGCCGCTGGTCAGCGGCCATTCGCGCGCGCACCACGATGTCGAGGCGCTGCTGGGCCGCTGGTTCGAACCGCACATCCCCAGCGCCAAGGCGATCGGCTTCTGCACCGGCTACATGGCCAACCTCGCGGTGGTGACCGCGCTGGGCGACGCCGACGCGGAGATCTTCAGCGAGACGCTGAACCACGCGTCGCTGATCGACGGCACCCGGCTGGCGAAGGCCAAGGTCTCGCGCTACGCGCATTGCGATGTCGAGGACCTGCGCGCGCAACTGGCCGCGAGCACGGCCAAGGTCAAGCTGATCGTCACCGACGCGGTGTTCAGCATGGACGGCGACATCGCCCCGCTGCCCGGCCTGCTGGCCGCGGCGGAGGAGTTCGATGCCTGGCTGATCGTCGACGATGCCCATGGCCTGGGCGTGCTCGGCGAGACCGGCGTGGGCACGCTGGAGCACTTCGACCTGCGCAGCGAGCGCCTGATCCTCGTGGGCACGCTGGGCAAGGCGGCGGGACTGGCGGGCGCCTTCGTCGTCGCCCACGCCACCGTCACCGACTACCTGCTGCAGGCCGCGCGCAACTACATCTTCTCGACGGCCTCGCCGCCGGCGGTGGAGCATGCGCTGCTCACGAGCCTCGAGCTGATCCGTGGCCCGGTGGGCGAGTCGCGCCGCGAGTCGCTGCGCGCGCTGCAGGCGCGGCTGCGCGCGGGCATCGCCGCGCTGCTGGACCGGCATCCGACGCTGAACTGGAAGCTCGCCGAGTCGCAGACCCCGATCCAGCCGCTGATCGTCGGCGGCAACGCCGAGGTGATGGCGCTGGCCGCCGCGCTCGAACGCGAGGGCCTGCGCGTGCCCGGCATCCGTCCGCCGACGGTGCCCAAGGGCGAGGCGCGGCTGCGCATCACGCTGTGCGCGACGCACACCGAGGCCGATGTCGACCGGCTGGTCGCCGCGCTGGAGGCCTGCGCATGAACGTTCTCAAGAACAGCGCGCCGAATCCGGCGACCACGCCGCGACCCTTGCACGGCTTCTTCATCACGGGCACCGACACCGAGATCGGCAAGACCTGCATCACCGCCGGCCTGACGCGCGCGTTCGATGACCTGGGCCGCTACGTCACGCCGATCAAGTCGCTGGCCGCGGGTCAGGCGCGGGATGCCGATGGCGTCTGGGTCAACGAGGACGTCGCGCTGCTGCATGCTGCGCAGCGCCAGGGCATGACGATGGACGAGGTCGGCCCGCTGCAGTTCCGCGAGCCCTGCGCGCCGCACATCGCCGCCAAGCTCGAGGGCCGCGGCATCGACCGCCTGGCCCTGCTGACGTCGATCCGGCGCGCCGCCTCCAAGGGCGATTTCGCGCTGATCGAGGGCGTGGGCGGCTTCCGCGTCCCGCTGACCGACGACTGGGACACGGCCGACCTGGCCGTCGACCTGGCGATGCCGGTGGTACTGGTCGTCGGACTGCGGCTGGGCTGCATCAACCATGCGCTGCTGACCGCCGAGGCCGTGCTGGCGCGCGGGCTGCGGCTCGCGGGTTGGGTGGCCAACACCGCCGACCCCCATCAACCCCATGTGGCGGACAATCTGGCCGCCTTGCACGCCCGTCTCGACCAGGGCCTGAGCGTGCCGTGCTGGGGCCATGTGCCCCGACTCCAAGATCCCTCTCCCGCGGCCGTGGCCGCGCACCTGCAGCAGCCGCTGCTGCTGAACGCCTTGAAAGCATGACGATGAAGCAGACCGTCAACCAGATCCAGACGCTGACGCCCACCACCGACGAGCAGCGCCGCAACGCCACCCCGTGGACCGTCAACGAGATCGCTGCGCTGTTCGAGCTGCCCTTCAACGACCTGCTGTTCCGGGCGCAGCAGGTGCACCGCGAGCATTTCGATCCGAACGCGGTGCAGCTCTCGACGCTGCTGTCGATCAAGACCGGCGGCTGCGAGGAGGACTGCAAGTACTGCCCGCAGTCGGCGCACTTCGACACCGGCCTCAAGGCCGAGAAGCTGATCCCGCTCGAGGAAGTGATGGAGGCCGCCCGCGCCGCCAAGGCCAACGGCGCCACGCGCTTCTGCATGGGCGCGGCGTGGCGCTCGCCCAAGGAGCGTCACCTGGAGGCCATCGGCGAGATGATCACCGAGGTCAAGGCGATGGGCCTGGAGACCTGCCTGACCGCCGGCATGCTGGGCGACGGCCAGGCCGAGCAGCTGCGCGACGCGGGGCTGGACTACTACAACCACAACCTGGACACCTCACCGGAGTTCTACGGCCAGATCATCACGACGCGCACCTACCAGGACCGCCTGGACACGCTGGAGCGCGTGCGCGGCGTGGGCCTGAAGGTGTGCTCGGGCGGCATCGTCGGCATGGGTGAGACGCGCCGTCAGCGCGCCGGCCTGATCGCGCAGCTGGCCAACCTGGATCCGTATCCGGAGTCGGTGCCCATCAACAACCTGGTGCAGGTCGAGGGCACGCCGCTGGCGGGCACGCAGGCGCTGGACCCGTTCGAGTTCATCCGCACGATCGCGGTGGCCCGCATCACGATGCCGCGCGCGATGGTGCGTCTGTCCGCGGGCCGCGAGGAGATGCCCGAGACCATGCAGTCGCTGTGCTTCCTGGCCGGCGCCAACAGCATGTTCTACGGCGACAAGCTGCTCACGACGAGCAACCCGCAGGCCGAGAAGGACCGCAACCTGATCGCGCGCCTGGGCATGCACTGCGCGACCGAGGCCGAGCTGAGCGCCGACGCCGAGAGTGGCTGCGCGCCGGCCGGCGAGGGCGCGTCCTGCGGCCATCGTCATTGATCGGCGCCTGAGGCGCATCTGATCTGCGCCTGATCCGCGCCTGAAGAGCGCACCCGGCGCGCGGCGGTCACGAGCTGCCCCGCGCCGAGGACCTGAAGCATGAGGAGACACCCGTGTTCAAGAAGATCCTGATCGCCAACCGAGGCGAAATCGCCTGCCGCGTCGCGGCCACCGCGCGCCGCCTCGGCGTGAAGACCGTCGCCGTCTATTCGGACGCGGATGCGCGCTCGCGTCACGTCCACGCCTGCGACGAGGCCGTGCGCATCGGCGGCCCCGCGCCGCGCGACAGCTACCTGCAATGGCAGCGCATCCTCGAGGCGGCCAAGGCCACCGGCGCGGAAGCGGTGCATCCTGGCTACGGCTTCCTCAGCGAGAACGAGGAGTTCGCGCAGGCCTGCGCCGACGCGGGCCTCGTGTTCATCGGACCGCCGCCCTCGGCCATCCAGGCGATGGGTCTGAAGGCCGAATCCAAGCGGCTGATGGAGCAGGCCGGCGTGCCGCTGGTGCCGGGTTATCACGGCGCCGATCAGGATCCCGTGCTGCTGCGCCGCGAGGCCCAGCGCATCGGGTATCCGGTGCTGATCAAGGCCAGCGCCGGCGGTGGCGGCAAGGGCATGCGGGCGGTGCTCGCGGATGAGGACTTCGATGCCGCGCTCGCGTCGTGCAAGCGCGAGGCGATCAACAGCTTCGGCGATGACGCGGTGCTGATCGAGCGCTACGTGCAGCGTCCGCGTCACATCGAGATCCAGGTCTTCGGCGACAGCCACGGCGAGTGCGTCTATCTCTTCGAGCGCGACTGCTCGGTGCAGCGTCGCCATCAGAAGGTCCTCGAGGAAGCGCCCGCGCCGGGCATGAGCGCGGAGCGTCGCGCCGAGATGGGGGCTGCCGCGGTGGCCGCGGCCAAGGCGGTCGGCTACCAGGGCGCCGGCACGGTGGAGTTCATCGCCGAGCAGGACGGGCGTTTCTACTTCATGGAGATGAACACGCGGCTGCAGGTCGAGCATCCGGTGACCGAGGCGATCACCGGGCAGGACCTGGTCGAGTGGCAGCTGCGCGTGGCCGCCGGCGAGCCGCTGCCGCTGAAGCAGCACGAGCTGCGCATGCACGGGCATGCGATCGAGGCGCGCATCTGCGCCGAGAACCCTGAGGGTGGCTTCCTGCCCGCGACGGGCACGTTGTCAGTGGCGCGGTGGCCCGCGCATGAAGCTTTCGAGCGTGCGGCCGTGCGCATCGATTCGGGCGTGGGCGAGGGCGATGCGATCAGCCCGTTCTACGACTCGATGATTGCCAAGCTGATCGTCTGGGGCGAGACCCGCGAGCAGGCGCTGGCGCTGCTGGACGCCTCGCTGCGCGACACGCACATCGTGGGGCTGCACACCAACGTCGCGTTCCTGCGCCGGTGCGCCGCGACGGCCTCGTTCGCCAACGCCGATCTGGACACCGCGCTGATCGAGCGCGAGAAGGACGCGCTGTTCGGTCAACCGGGCCTGCCGCTGGCGGACGCCGCCGCGGCGGTGGTCGCGCACACGCTGGCCGAGGAATCGGCGACCGAGTCGACCGATCCCTGGAGCCGACGCGACGGCTGGCGCCTGTTCGGCGCGGCGCAGCGCCGTTTCGAGCTGGACATCGATGGCACGCATCACCAGGTGCTGCTGGCGCGTCACCACCACGGCAGCCTGTCGCTGACGGTGGGCGGTGAAGCGATCGCGCTGGCGCTGCGGTCGGCGGGGCCTGAGCGGCATGAGCTGTACCTGGGCGAGCGCCGCGTGGCGGTCTCGACCTACAAGGTCGGCGAGCAGGTCGCGGTGTTTGGCGCGTCGGGCTCGGCGCTGGTGACGGAGGTCGATGTCATCGCCCATGCCGGCGAGGGGGGATCGGAAGCCGGCCGGCTGACCGCGCCGATGCCCGGCAAACTGGTGGCGTTCCTGGCGCAGGCCGGCGACACGGTCAGCAAGGGCCAGCCGCTGGCGGTGATGGAGGCGATGAAGATGGAGCACACGATCACCGCCCCGCGCGACGGTGTCGTGGCCGAGCTGCTCTTCGCGATCGGCGATCAGGTCGGTGACGGCGCCGAGCTGCTGCGCCTGCAAGCGAGCTGACGCTCTCCTTCCCCCTCTCCCGCTTGCGGGAGAGGGAGGGGTGAGGGCCAGCAGCGTTGGAAGTACCACAAAGAGGATTCCCCATGACCACCTTGCCCACCCGAGTGACGCTCGTTGACGTCGGCCCGCGCGACGGCCTGCAGAACGAGAAGGAGACGGTCAGCACCGCCGACAAGGCGCGGCTCGTGAGCTTGCTGCAGGACGCCGGCCTGAAGGAAATCGAGGTCACGAGTTTCGTCTCGCCGAAGTGGGTGCCGCAGATGGCGGACAACACGGCGGTGATGGCGGCGATCGAGCGCCGGCCTGGCGTGCGGCACAGCGTGCTGGTGCCCAACATGAAGGGGCTGGAGGGCGCGCTCCCGACGAAGCCTGACGAGGTGGTTGTCTTCGCCGCGGCGTCGGAAGCCTTCTCGAAGAAGAACATCAACTGCTCGATCGCCGAGAGCATCGAGCGTTTCGCGCCGGTGGTGGCGGCGGCGCACGAGGCCGGCATGAAGGTGCGCGGCGCGTTGTCCTGCGCGGTGGGCTGCCCGTACCAGGGCGAGGTCTCGCCCGACGAGGTCGAGCGCGTGGTGAAGTTGATGAAGGCGATCGGCGTCGATCACCTGGGCGTGGCGGACACGATCGGCGTGGGCACGCCGCGCCAGGTGCAGGCGGCGATGGAACGGGCGCTGCGGCATTACCCGCTGGTCGAGGTCAGCGGGCATTTCCACGACACCTACGGTCAGGCGCTGACCAACATCTACGCGTGCCTGGAGATGGGCGTGCACACCTTCGACGCGAGCGTGGCGGGCCTGGGCGGCTGCCCGTACGCCAAGGGCGCGACGGGCAATGTCGCGACCGAGGACGTGGTGTTCCTGCTCAACGGGCTGGGCATCGAGACCGGCATCGACCTGGTCAAGCTGGTGGATGCGGGCGCGTTCATCTCCGGCGTGCTGGGCCGCCCGCCGGTGTCGCGCGTCGGACGGGCGATCCTGGCCAAGCGCAAGGGGTGAGGCCCTCGCGGGGCGGGCCCGATCAGCTCAACCCCGCACCCGCTCCACAAACCACCACAGGTGCCCGTCGAGGTCGAGCACGCCGTAGCTCTTGTCGGCCCAGTACTGCGGGCCGTAGTCCTCGACCTTGGGTTCGTACACGATCGTCGCGCCGGCCTGACGCGCGCGCTCGCAGTGCGCGACCGCATCGTCCACGTAGACCATCAGGCTCTGCGTGTTGGCGCCACCCACCCCCTTGGGGCTGCGCAGCGGAATGCCGAAACGCTGAGAGCGTTCCCCCTCGCCGCCCTCGCTGACCATGATCAGCGCCTCCCCGTAGATCAACTGGCTGTGGACGACCGATCCGTCGTCTCCATCCACCCGCAGCTGCACCTCGAACCCGAAGGCCTCGCACAGCCACGGGATCGCCTTCGCGGCGCTTTCGTAGAACACGGCACTGGACAGACGCGGCCATCCGGCAGGCGTGGGTTTCATGGCGACTCCCTGATCGTGGAGCAGCCAGCATAACCAGTGCACCTCGAACTGTTCGTTCGACCCTCCAACCAAGACGCCTTTCCACCCGCGAAAGGCGTTCCCATGAAGGTGTCCCTGCGACAGATCGACGGCCCCTGGACGACCGGTTTCGTGCTCGACAAGCACATGCTGCGCAGCGTCTATCTCGGTGACGACGCCGACGGCCATCCCCAGTTCGAGAACACGCGCACCGAGGTCGGCGAGGCCGTCTTCCGGCTCAAGTACCGCGAGGACAAGCTCCAGGCCGAGCCGCTCGCCCGCGCGCTGCGCACGCACATCGTCCCGCGACTCGGGCCGCTCGGTTTCATCGTGCCGATGCCCGCCTCGCGCCTGCGCGCCGTCCAGCCGGTGTCGCTCGTCGCGCGCGAACTCGCGCTGCAACTGCGCGTGCCGGTCTTCGAGCGGCTGCTGCTGAAGACGCCGCTGACCCGCGCCCTCAAGGACCTGCCCTCGCGCGAGGAGAAAATGCTGGCCCTCGCGGGCAGCTTCTCGCTGCATGACGAGATCCGCAACCAGGGCCTGTGGAACGCACTGCTCATCGACGACCTGTACGACAGCGGCGCCACCATGGAGACGGCCAGCCTGCTGCTGCGCAAGTACCGCAAGATCAACCACCTCTACGTGGCCGCCCTGACCTGGAAGTGAGACCCCCGACCCGATGACCACCGTCTTCATCGCCGGATCGATCGGCATCAAGCGCCTGGACCTGCGCGTCAAGGCGCGCATCGAGCGCATGGTCGAGCAGTCGCTCGACATCGTCGTGGGCGACGCCGACGGCGTGGACACCGCCGCGCAGCACCACCTGCACACGCTGGGCGCCACGCGCGTCACCGTCTACTGCGCCGGCGAGACGCCGCGCAACAACCTCGGCGACTGGCCCGTCGGGCCGGTCGAGTCGCCCCACGCGCCGGGCACGCGTGCCTTCTTCGCCGCCAAGGACCGGCGCATGGCCGAGCTCGCCGACTACGGGCTGATGGTGTGGGACTCGCGCAGCACCGGCACCTTGTCCAACGTGCTGGAACTGCTGGGCCGCCGCAAGAAGACCGTCGTCTTCGTGCACAAGCTCAAGGCCTTCCGGACCGTGGGCGATGTCGACCAGCTCGAGGCGCTCGTCGCGTCCATGTCCGAGGCCGCGCGGCGCCAGGCGCAGGACAAGATCAAGCTGACCGAGCGGCTGCTGGGCCTGCGCCATGAGCAGCAGCGGATGTTCCCGTGAGCGGGGAGGCGGTCGCCGCGCGGCGCTCCGCCTCCCCAGCTTGTGCATTGCGGTGTCGCGCGGCGCTGCCTACGATCAAGGATTGCCCGGCATCCGGTCCGGGCTCTCGGCGAAATGAAGGGGAGGGCGCTCACATGGACAAGCTGGTCATCACGCACCGCGCGGCGTTGCGCGCGAAGTACGGCGCCGCGGCGCTCGTCAAGATCGACGCGGCGCTCAAGGCGCTGATCACCGCCGACAAGCGACGCGGCGTGGACACGCAGGTCCTCGCCGTCGATCTCGCCTCGGCGATGAAACCCTTCAGCGCGGCGGCCGTGCCGGCGCGACCCGATGCGAAATCGCTGAAGACGGCCATCGACGCGATCGCCCGTGCCCGCCAGCCCCATTACTTCGTCCTGCTGGGCGGTCCGGACCTGCTGCCGATGGTCCCGCTGAAGAACCCGGCGCACGGCGGGGAGCTGGGAGATGCGGACGCTGTCGTGCCCAGCGATCTGCCCTATGCCTGCGAGGGTGCTTATTCCACCGACCCCAACCGCTTCCTCGGCCCGACGCGCGTGGTCGGGCGGCTGCCGGACCTGCCCGGGGCCACCAAACCCGACCTGCTGCTGCAGCTGATCCGCGCCGCGGCGCGTCACCAGGGGTTGCCGCGCGATGCCTTCGCCGACAGCTTCGGGTTGTCCGCCGAGGTCTGGCAGGCCTCCACGCGGCTGAGCCTCACCAACACCTTCGGCCACGCGGACCGCATGCACCTGTCCCCGCCAGAGGGCCCCCGCTGGACCAAGGCCGACCTGGCGCCGCGCATGCACTTCATCAACTGCCACGGCGCCGAGGACATGCCCGAGTACTACGGCCAGCGCGGCGAGGACTATCCGGTGTCGCTGCGCTCGACGCTGCTGCGCGACCGGGTCACCGCGGGCACCGTGGTCGCGGCGGAATGCTGCTACGGCGCCCAGCTCTTCGATCCTGACCAGGCCGACGGCGCCTGGCCGATGGCGCTGCGCTACCTGGCCGACGGCGCCTGCGCCTTCCTGGGCAGCACCACCATCGCCTACGGTCCCAGCGAGGGCAACGGCTCGGCGGACCTGCTCTGCCAGTACTTCCTGCAGCGCGTGCTGGCGGGCGCGTCGCTGGGCCGGGCGCTGCTCGAGGCCCGGCAGAAATTCGCCGGAGAACGCACCCACCTCGACCCGATGGACCTCAAGACCCTGGCCCAGTTCTACCTGCTGGGCGATCCGTCGCTGCAGCCGGTGGCGGGCGCGGCGCATGCGCTGGCCCGGACCAAGGCGTTCAAGAAGGCGTTCGCGAGCATCGAGGACCGCGGCGTGCGCGGCCTGCGCCGCGAGCGCCTGGAACGCGAGGGGCGCAACCTGGCGCGGTCCTTGCCTCGCCTCTTGCCCACCGAGGAGGCACCGGCCAAGGCGGTCGTCGACGCGGTGAAGCCGATGCTCAAGGACTCGGGCATCGACCCGGCCCGCTGCGAACCGATCAGCTACCGCATCGCCGGTGCGCCGGGCCACCGCACGATCCATCTGTACAAGGGCTGGGTCGAGCGCAAGCTGCTGGCGCTGATCGCCACCGAGCAGGACGGCCGCCTGCTTCATGTGAGACGCATGCATGCCCGATGAATCCTCTCCCGAACGCCTGCGCGGCCGCCTCTGCCGCGAACGGGTTGACGTCGGCAGCAAGAGCGAGCGCGTGGCGCTGCTGCTGGCGCTGGACGGCGAGGAGGCGGACCTCGTCGGCAGCGCGCGCGTCGTCCTGCGCCGCGCCGGCGCCAATCCCTTCAGCGATCCGACGCTGGAAGCGCTGGAGGGTCAGGTGTTGATCGTCGAAGGAGAGCAGCGCACCAGCTATTTCCTGGTGCGTCGCTACACCGTTTGCGGCGAGGATGACGAGGCCTCGCACTGAGCCGCGCCGCGTCGCTGCCTGGGCCGGGAGCGCCACATGCCCGTCAGGCGCTCATGGCTCGTGCATCGGTAAACCCGCGCGCCGCGGTCGGACACCCGTCGGGGCGACTTGCCCCAGGCTGCTCGACAGACGTACAACCGAGCTTCGTTCGGCGCCGATGCGCATTTTGTTGAATCCCACAATCCGACCAAAAGGAGTTCCGCTCATGGCCAAGACCTCTCCCTCCGATCGCCTGCTGACCGACCTGCATCAGGTCGTGACCGACGCGGAATCGCTGCTGCGCGCCACCGCCGACCAGACCAGCGCCGGAGCCTCCGAGCTGCGCGCCCGGGTGCAGTCGACGCTGGATCGCGCCAAGACCAGCCTGGGCGAGTTCCAGACCGCCGCGGTCGATCGCGCCAAGGCCGCCGGCAAGGCGACCGACGACTACGTGCACGACAACCCCTGGCAATCGATCGGCGTCGCCGCCGGTGTGGGCCTGCTGCTGGGCCTGCTGCTGACCCGCCGTTGATCTTCCGCCCGGCCTGTCGATCAGGCCGGTGGCCCCGGTCTTCGGACTGGGGCTTTGGATCTAACGGCCGCCGCTCACCGGGGTGGCAGCCGGGGCCTGGGCCGGAGGCACCGCCGTGGCGGTGGTCTCCCAGGGCTTGGGCGCCGCCAGCCAGCGCTCGAGCTCGTCGGCCGGCATCGGCCGCGCGAAGAGCCAGCCCTGGCCCTCGTGACAGCCCAGCGCCAGCAGGTGCTGGCGTTGTTCCTCGGTCTCGATGCCCTCGGCGACGACGCGCATCCCGAGGCTGCATCCGAGATTCACCACCATCTGCGCGATCGTCGCGCCGGCAGCCGAGCTCTGCGCCTCGCGCACGAACGCGCGGTCGATCTTGAGCCGCTCCACGTCCAGCCGGCGCAGCTGGCTCAGCGACGAGAACCCGGTGCCGAAGTCGTCGATCGCGACCGACGCGCCCGTGCCGCGGATCTCCGCCAGCACGCGCAGCACCGCCGACACCTCCTCCATCGCCATCGACTCGGTGATCTCCAGCTCCAGCGCGTCGCCCGGCACGTCGGCATCGGCCAGCGCGCGGCGCACCGTGTCGATGAAGGACGGATGTCGGAACTGCGCCAGCGAGATGTTCACGGCGATGCGGAACTCGGTGTAGCCGGCGTCGCGCAACTGGCGCACCTGCCGGCAGGCGGTCCTGAGCACGAATTCGCCGATCGGGACGATCAGCCCGGACTGCTCGGCCAGCGGGATGAACTGGTCGGGCGGCACGTACTTGCCCTCGTCGGTGCGCCAGCGCAGCAGCGCCTCGGCGGCGACCACGCGCTGCGTGGTGAGCTCGACCTGCGGCTGGTAGACGACGAACAGGCGCCGTTCCTCGAAGCTCGCCCGCAGACCCTTGAGCAGCTTGAAGCGCTCGCGCGCGTCGATGCCCATCTCGGGCGAGAAGTACTGCGACGCGCCGCGGTTGCCCGCCTTGGCGCGCTTGAGCGCGATCTGCGCGTCCAGCAGCAGCTCCGAGCCCAGCGCCCGCGACTGCGCGAGCCGCACCAGCCCGGTCGTGGCCGAGAGCTGCAGGCGCTCGCCCGCGACGGTGAACGGGTCGTCGAAGACGGTGCCGATGCGATGGCCGTTGACCATCTCGTCGGGGCCGAGCAGCCCGAACGCATTGGACGAGATCCGCGCCATCGCGGTGTTGAAGCCCAGCCGCTGCGCCAGGCGCTGCGAGACGGCCTGCAGCACCTGGTCGCCGAAGCGGTGACCGAAGGCGTCGTTGACGTCGGCGAAGTCGTCCAGGTCGATCAGCGCGAGCGTGATGCCCTCGGGCGACTTGAGGTTGTGCTCCAGCAGCTCGATGAACCGCGTGCGGTTGGGCAGCTGCAGCAGCGGGTCGTTGTAGGCCTGGTCCGTCAGCTGCGTGTAGAGCATGACGTTCTCGAAGCCGACCGCGATGTTGGAGCAGAACGCGCGCAGCAGCTGGCGGTCGAGCTCGTCGAGCTCGCGCTGGACTTCCACCAGCGCCGCCATCGCGCGCCCGCTGGGCAGCCCGAAGAACAGCACGGTGCAGCCCGCTTCATACAGGTTGTGGCCGACGCTCAGGCAACGCGCGAGCAGGTCGCGGATCTTGCCCACCGGCACCGCGTGCAGCGGCCGGTTGATCAGCGAGCTGTACTGGCCGGCGGCGGCGATCACGCGGGCGTCGCCGCTCGGATCTCCCTGCGCGTAGCCGGGCGCCTGCACGCACACGAGGCCCTCGGGCAGCGTGCCCAGCAGCGCGCACAGCTGCGTCACCACGCCCTCGGCGAAACGGTGCAGTCCGTGCTGGCGGCCAAGCTCGGTGCTGGCCTCCACGATCATCTCCAGGCCCTGCCGGTTGGCTTCCAGTGCGCGGATCTGCCGGTACGAGCGGATCGCCGCCGTCAGCACCGTGTAGAGCCGCGTGCGGGTCAGCTCCGACTTGGTCTTGTAGTCGTTGATGTCGTAGGCCTGGACGGTCTCGATCTCCGGCGCGTAGCCGGGCTGACCGGTGCGCAGCACGATGCGCACGGCGCGCTGGCGCAGCTCCTCGCGGATGTGGCGCACCAGCTGCAGGCCGGCGTCGTCGGACTCCATGACGACGTCCAGCAGCACGACGGCGATGTCGGACTCGTGACCGAGCAGCGAGCGCGCCTCGGCGGCGGATTTGGCGTGCAGGAAGGCCAGCGGCTGGCCTTCGACCAGCAAGCCCTGCATGGCGAGCTCGGTGGCCTTGTGGACGTCGGTGTCGTCGTCGACGATCAGCACCCGCCAGGGCTTGCGCGGGGGATGTTCCTCGACGTCGGCATGCTCGTGGTCGTCCAGGAACTGCAGCAGGTCGTCGTCGTCGTCGACGGCAGAGTGCGGCGTGGGCTGGCGATCAGGCATTGAATGGACCTTGAAAGGCCGGCAGCGCGGGGGGCGCGCAACCAAGCGTTACCGCACTGTAGCCCAATGACTTGGGGCCCAATGGACAAAGAACGCCCTCGTTTCCCCCGATTCAGTGA
This sequence comes from Roseateles sp. So40a, assembly GCF_048081605.1. NCBI lineage: Bacteria > Pseudomonadati > Pseudomonadota > Betaproteobacteria > Burkholderiales > Sphaerotilaceae > Roseateles > Roseateles sp. So40a. The sequence goes on from NZ_CP182288.1 coordinate 154,397, forward strand.
TAGCTTCCGCAGTTCGGAGGGAAGGACACAGAGGAGCGACATTCGATGGAATCACGCGATCCGGGGCTGACGGAGCGGCTGCGGCGCATGGCCGAGCGGACGCTGGAACTGGCCCGTGTACGCCTGGAGCTGCTGGGCGTGGAATTGCAGGCGGAGCTGCTCCGGCTGTTCGGCGCGCTGACGGCCTTGCTGCTGGCGCTGCTGCTGGGCGTGGCGGCGCTGCTGATGATGGTGTTCTCGCTGCTGCTGTGGGTGCCCGATCCGTGGCGGGCCCCCCTGGGTGCGGGGATGGGCGCGGCCTTCCTGATCGGCGCGCTGGGCGCCTGGTACTGGGCGAAGCGGCAGCTGAGCCTGGGCCGCCCGTTCTCGGCGAGCGTCGCGGAACTCGCGCGCGATCAGCGTGCGGTGTCCGACGAGGACGGCCCCGACGCCGCGCGCGGAGCCCGGCCATGATGTGGCGCGACGCGCGTCAGCGGCTCAAGCTCCGCCAGCTGGAGCTGCAGTTGCGCAGCGCGGAGCTGCGCCTGGGTCTCGTGCATGACGCGCAGGGCCTGGCCGGTCCGATGCAGTGGGCGGAGCGCGGGCATGCGCTCTATCGCCTGGCGGGCAGCGTCCCGCGCCTGTGGCGCACGGTCGTCGCGATGGCCGCGGCCGGCGGGCTCGCCGGGCTGATGCGCATGTTTCGAAAGCGCGACCCCGACGCGGCGGACAGCCCGCCGGGCCGGCTGGCCCGGCTGTGGGCCTGGGTCAGCCTGGGATGGAAGGTCTGGCAGTGGGTGAAGCCGGCGCCGGCTTCACCGCCCGACGATCAGCGCTGACCGCGCTTGGGCGCTGGTTTGCCGCGCGGAGCGGGCTTCGCGCCCGTGGCGCGCGGAGGCAGCCCGGTGTGCTGCGTCAGGATCTGGCCGGCGCGCGGCTTGTTCGGCGCGACCTTCTGACCCGCGTTCGTCGAGTTCTTCCGGCGCGCCGATTCATACCCGCCGTCCGTGCCCGTGGGCTGGAAGGTCGGGATCAGGTGGTGCTTGCCGTTGCCGATCAGGTCGGCGCGACCCATGTCCTTGAGCGCCTCGCGCAGCAGCGGCCAGTTGTTGGGGTCGTGGTAGCGCAGGAAGGCCTTGTGCAGGCGCCGGCGGCGCTCGCCCTTCACGATGTCCACCGGCTCGCTGTCGCGGGTGACCTTCTTCAGCGGGTTCTTGCCCGAGTGGTACATCGCCGTGGCCGTGGCCATCGGGCTCGGATAGAAGGTCTGCACCTGGTCGGCGCGGAAGCCGTTGCGCTTGAGCCAGAGCGCGAGGTTCATCATGTCCTCGTCCGCCGTGCCCGGATGCGCCGCGATGAAGTAGGGGATCAGGAACTGTTTCTTGCCCGCGGCCGCGCTGGCCTGCTCGAACAGCTGCTTGAAGCGGTCGTACGTGCCGATGCCGGGCTTCATCATCTTGGACAGCGGGCCGCCCTCGGTGTGCTCCGGCGCGATCTTCAGATAGCCGCCGACGTGATGCGTCACCAGCTCCTGGATGTACTCGGGCGACTCGATCGCAAGGTCGTAACGCAGGCCCGAGCCGATCAGGATTTTCTTGACGCCGCGCAGCGCGCGGGCGCGCCGGTACAGCTTGATCAGCGGACCGTGGTCGGTGTGCAGGTTCGGGCAGATGCCCGGATAGACGCAGCTGGGCTTGCGGCAGGCCGCCTCGATCTCGGGGCTCTTGCAGCCGATGTGCCACATGTTGGCGGTCGGGCCGCCGAGGTCCGAGATGATCCCGGTGAAGCCCTTCACCTTGTCGCGGATGTCCTCGATCTCGCGAATGATCGAGTCCTCGCTGCGGCTCTGGATCACGCGGCCCTCGTGCTCGGTGATCGAGCAGAAGGTGCAGCCGCCGAAGCAACCGCGCATGATGTTCACGCTGAAGCGGATCATCTCCCACGCGGGGATCTTGGTGCCGTGGTCGTGGCTGCCGTCCTGGTCGGCGTAGACCGGATGCGGGCTGCGCGCGTAGGGCAGGTCGAAGACGTGGTCCATCTCCACCGTCGTCAGCGGGATCGGCGGCGGGTTGAGCCAGACATCGCGATCGACGCCGCCCGACGAATGCCGCTGCACCAGCGCGCGCGCGTTGCCCGGGTTGGTCTCCAGGTGCAGCACGCGGTTGGCGTGGGCGTAGAGGACCGGGTCGCTCTTGACCTGCTCGTAGGCGGGCAGGCGGATGACGGTGCGGTCGCGCGGCGTGACCAGCGCGCGGCCGTCGCTGCCGTGGCGGGCTAGCGTCTGGCGCACGATCTTGATCGGCTTGATCTCGGGCATGCCCGGCTGCGCCGCCGCGCTCGTCGAAGGCGATCCCGGCGCGCCGGCGGCCTGCGCCTGTTCCTGCTGCTTCGAGCAATCGGTGCCCTGATCGGCGGCCGCTTCCTCGGTGGTCATGTAGGGGCTGAGCAGCGCGTCGATCTTGCCCGGCGCGTCGACCTCGGTGGAGTCGATCTCGAACCAGCCGTCCAGCGACGCGTCGTCGGGCTTGCGCATGAACGCGGTGCCGCGCACGTCGGTGATCGATTCGATCGGCTTCTTCTGCGACAGGCGGTGCGCGATCTCGATGATGGCGCGCTCGGCATTGCCGTAGACGAGCAGGTCGGCCTTGGAGTCGACCAGCACCGAGCGGCGTACCTTGTCCTGCCAGTAGTCGTAATGCGCGATGCGGCGCAGCGAGGCCTCGATGCCGCCGATCACGACCGGCACGTCCTTGAAGGCTTCCTTGCAGCGCTGCGTGTACACGAGCGTGGCGCGGTCCGGCCGCTTGCCCGACGCGCCGCCCGGCGTGTAGGCGTCGTCCGAACGGATCTTCCGATCCGCCGTGTAATGGTTGATCATCGAGTCCATGTTGCCGGCCGCCACGCCGAAGAACAGGTTGGGCTTGCCCAGCGCCCGGAACGCGTCCGCGGAGTTCCAGTCCGGCTGCGCGATGATCCCCACCCGGAAGCCCTGCGCCTCCAGCGTCCGCCCGATCACAGCCATGCCGAAGCTCGGGTGGTCCACGTACGCGTCCCCGCTGACGATGATGATGTCGCAGCTGTCCCAGCCCAGTTGCGTCATCTCCTCCCGCGACATGGGCAGGAAGGGCGCGGGGCCGAAACGTTTCGCCCAGAACGGGCGGTACGAGGTCAGCGCCTTCTGGCCGGTCTTCTTCAGATCGGACAGCGGACGGGTGGGCGGGGGTGCGATGGACACGGCGGCGGCTCGGGCTTGGGCAACCGGGTATTGTCGCCGCACCCTGGGGTTTCCCTCAGGGGACCCTGCACAAATGCGGGGCTTTCCAACGGAAAAGCGATTATTCCTGGGGATCGGCTGGTCGATCGCATACCGGCTGGCGGCCCAGCGCGGCGCGCTCCGCGGCGTTCAGCGGCGGGAAACGGTTGGGGACATCGACCGTCAGGCTGGACAGGTAATGCTCCAGCCGCGCCTGCCCGACGGCGATCAGGTCGAAGGCCTCGGGATCCAGGATCCAGTGGTGCAGCAGGCCGCCCACCAGCGCCATCAGCCCGATCGCGGCCTGCTGGGTGTCGACGTCCTTGGGCAACTGGCCCAGCTCGATGGCACGGTCGAAGGCGGCGCGGTTGTGGCCCGTCCACTCCCGGTGCGCGGCCACCTTGCGGCCCCGGATCGAGGCCATTTCCCCGACGAACTCCACCCGCAGGTTGGCGATCTCGAAGGCGCGACGCGTGCGAGCGTTGAACACGGCGCAGTGCATGACGTTCATCAAACGCAGCCGCAGGTCGTCCAATGGCCGCTCCGGACCGGGCGACACGGACGCCTGGAAGTCCTCCTCCAGCGGCATGGTGGCGCGTTCCATCATCGCGTTGAAGAGCTGGACCTTGTCCTCGAAATGCCAGTAGACGGCGCCGCGCGTCACGCCGGCGGCCTGGGCGATGTCCTGCAGCGAGGTGCGCGACACGCCCCGCTCATGGAAGAGCTGCTCCGCGGCGTCGAGCAGACGGGCGCGGGTCTCCTGGGCTTCTTGTTTGGTTCTGCGGGCCATGGGCGCGATTGTAGAAGCACGGAACGGAAACATACATGCATGAATGTATGTATATACTGCGCGACTTTGGTCGAACCGCGCCGGCGCTGGGCGTCGTGGCGGGGAGAACCGCGGCTTGCCGGACCGGGCGGCCGATCCAGCGCCCCGCCGACCTGGCCGGGCCGCCCATTCGAACTGTGATCTGTACTGCGAGAGGAATCCCATCGTGATGTCTACCCCTCTGACAAAAGCAACGCCGGGGTCGGAGCGCCCGGGCCTGAAGGCCGGCGCGCGCATGCTTTACCTGGTGCCGCTGGTGATCGCCATCGCGTCGGTGCTGACCGCCTGCGGCAAGGACGAGGCGAAGGGCCAGGGCCAGGGCGGCGGCATGCCGCCGGCCAACGTCGGCGTCGTCACGGTGGGCCAGCAGGCGGTGGCGCTGCAGACGGAATTGCCGGGCCGCGTCGAGGCGCTGCGCACCGCGCAGGTCCGCGCCCGCGTCAACGGCGTGATCCTCAAGCGCCTGTTCACCGAAGGCTCCGAGGTCAAGGCCGGCCAGGCGCTGTTCCTGATCGATCCGGCCCCGTACCAGGCGGCGCTGGACAGCGCCAACGCCAACGTCGCCAAGGCGCAGGCCAATGAGGCGCAGGCCGCCGCGCAGGCCGCGCGCAACAAGCCGCTGGCTGACGCCAAGGCGATCAGCCAGCAGGAATACATCACCTCGGTGGCCACGGCCAAGGCCGCCGCCGCCGACGTGGCCGCCGCCAAGGCCGCCGCGGTGCAGGCCAAGCTGAGCCTGGACTACGCCCATGTCTACGCGCCGATCTCGGGCCGCATCGGCCGCGCGCTGGTGACCGAGGGCGCGCTGGTGGGCGCTTCCGACGCCACCCAGCTCGCGCTGATCCAGCAGGTCAGCAGCGTGTACGTGAACTTCACGCAGTCGGCCAATGAAGTGCAGGCGATGCGCCGCGCGCTGGCCGCCGGCCAGCTGCGCAGCGCCGGCAGCAACGCCGCGGCGGTGGAGATCGTCGGCGACGACGGCGCCGTGCTGCCCCGCACCGGCAAGCTGCTGTTCACGGACCTGACCGTGGACCCGACCTCCGGCCAGGTCACGCTGCGCGCCGAGGTGCCCAACCCCGACAACGCGCTGCTGCCCGGCCAGTACGTGCGCGTGCGTGTCGCGCAGGCGGAACTGCCCTCGGCGGTGCTGCTGCCGCAGCAGGCCGTGACCCGCGGCTCCAACGGCGACACCGTGCTGGTGGTCGGCCCGGACAACAAGCCCGCCCCGCGCAAGGTGAAGATCGGCAATGCGATCGGCAACCAGTGGGTGGTGCTCGACGGCCTGAAGGCCGGCGAGAAGGTCATCGCCGACGGCTTCCAGAAGATGTTCGTGCCGGGCGCGCCGGTCAATCCGGTGCCGTTCAACCCGGCGAGTGCCGCATCCGGCGCGGCCTCCGGCGCCGCGCCTGCCGCCTCGGCGGCCAGCCACTGAGCGCCTGACGCTCAGGAAGGACCCAAGACATGGCACGTTTCTTCATTGATCGCCCCATCTTCGCGTGGGTGATCGCCTTGTTCATCCTGGTCTTCGGCGGCGTCGCGGTCACGCAGCTGCCGGTGGCCCAGTACCCGACCGTGGCGCCCCCGTCGCTGTCGATCAACGTCGCCTACCCGGGCGCATCCGCCAAGACCCTGGACGAGGCGGTGATCTCCGTCATCGAGCAGGAGCTCAACGGCGCGCCGGGGCTGGCCTACATGGAGTCGGTCAGCCAGGCCAACGGCACGGGCGCGATCACGGTGACCTTCGAGTCGGGCACCAACATCGACCTGGCCCAGGTGGAAGTCCAGAACCGGCTCTCGCGCGCCACGCCCCGGCTGCCCGCCGCGGTGACGCAGCAGGGCGTGCGCGTCGACAAGGCGCGCTCCAACTTCCTGCTGTTCGTGACGCTGTCGTCCAAGGACGGCTCGATGGACCCGATCGCGCTGGGCGACTACGCCGCCCGCAACGTCGTGCCTGAGATCCAGCGGATCGCCGGCGTCGGCCAGGCGCAGCTGTTCGGTTCGGAGCAGGCGATGCGCATCTGGCTGGATCCGGCCAAGATGGAGTCGTTCAAGCTCAGCCCCGCCGAGGTCAACGCCGCCATCACCGCGCAGAACGCGCTGGTGCCGGCCGGCGTGCTGGGCGACCGCCCCAACACGAGCTCGCAGACAATGTCCGCGACGATCGTGGTCAAGGGCCAGCTCGAGAACAAGGAGCAGTTCGGCAACATCGTGCTGCGCGCCAACACCGACGGCTCCACCGTGAAGCTCAAGGACGTCGCGCGCATCGAGATGGGCGGCCAGAGCTACAGCACCTACGCCCGCCTGAACGGCCAGCCGTCCACCGGCGTGGGCGTGCAGCTCTCGCCGTCGGGCAACGCGCTGGGCACCGCCAAGGCGGTCAAGGCGCGCATGGAGGAACTCAAGAAGTACTTCCCCGCGGGCGTCGAATACAAGGTGCCGTACGACTCGTCCAAGTTCGTGCAGATCTCCATCGCGCAGGTGGTGGAGACGCTGATCGAGGCGATCGTGCTGGTGTTCCTGGTGATGTACCTGTTCCTGCAGGACTGGCGCTACACGCTGATCCCCACGCTGGTGGTGCCGGTGGCGCTGCTGGGCACCTTCGGGATCATGCTGGCGATGGGTTTCTCGATCAACGTGCTGACGCTGTTCGGCATGGTGCTCGCGATCGGCATCCTGGTCGACGATGCGATCGTCGTCGTCGAGAACGTCGAGCGCATCATGAGCGAGGAGGGCCTGTCCCCCCGCGAGGCGACCAAGAAGGCCATGGGCCAGATCTCGGGCGCCATCATCGGCATCACCACGGTGCTGATCGCTGTGTTCATCCCGATGGCGTTCTTCGCGGGCTCGGTGGGCAACATCTATCGCCAGTTCTCGCTGGCGATGGTGGCGTCCATGGCGCTGTCGGCGCTGATGGCGCTGTCGCTGACGCCCGCGCTCTGCGCGACGCTGCTCAAGCCGGTCGACGCCGGTCACCACCACGAGAAGCGCGGCTTCTTCGGCTGGTTCAACCGCGGCTTCTCGCGCACCGCCAAGGGCTACGAGGGCTGGGTCGCCAAGCTGCTCAAGCGCGCCGGTCCGATGATGGTCGCGTTCGTCGCCGTGGTCGCGCTGGTGGGCTGGCTGTACCGCTCGCTGCCGACGTCCTTCCTGCCCAATGAGGACCAGGGTTACCTGATCGTCAACGTGCAGCTGCCCCCGGGCGCGACGTCCAATCGGACGGAAGCCGCCGTGGCCGCCGTCGAGCAGTTCCTGCACAAGCAGCCGGAAGTGGCCGACACCATCGGCGTGATCGGCTTCTCGTTCTCGGGCCAGGGCCAGAACGCGGCGCTGGTGTTCGTGCCGCTCAAGCCCTGGGACGAGCGCAAGGGCGCGGAGCACTCGGCCTCGGCGCTGGCCGGCCGGGTGATGGGCGCGATGATGGTGGGCGTGCGTGACGCGTTCATCTTCCCGCTGTCGCCGCCTCCGATCCAGGAACTGGGCAACGCGACCGGCTTCGCGCTGCGCCTGCAGGATCGCGCCGGCCTGGGCCATGAGGCCCTGCTCAACGCGCGCAACCAGCTGATGGGCATGGCGCAGAAGAGCAAGCTGATCGGCACCATCCGTCCGGACGGCCTGGAGGACGCGCCGCAGCTGCAGATCGACATCGACCGCGCCAAGGCGCAGGCGCTGGGCGTCTCGTTCGACACCATCACCCGCGTGCTCGGCACGCAGCTGGGCTCGGCCTACATCAACGACTTCCCGAGCGCCGGCCGCATGCAGCGCGTCGTGGTGCAGGCCGACGCGGCGCGCCGCTCGACCCCGGAAGACGTGCTCAAGCTCAACGTGACGAACGCGTCGGGCGGGAACGTGCCGGTCTCGGCCTTCGCGACCAGCCGCTGGATCACGGGCCAGATGCAGGCCGCGCGCTACAACGGCTATCCGGCGATGCGCCTGGCCGGCGATCCGGCCGCGGGCGTGTCCTCGGGCGAGGCGATGAAGGAACTGGAGAACATGGTCGCCCAGCTGCCCGCGGGCATCGGCTTCGAGTGGACCGGCCTGTCCCGCGAGGAACAGCTGTCGGGCTCGCAGGCAAGCATCCTGCTGGCGTTCTCGCTGCTGGCGGTGTTCCTCTGCCTGGCCGCGCTGTATGAGAGCTGGTCGATTCCGCTGTCGGTGATGCTGGTGGTGCCGCTGGGCCTGTTCGGCGCGCTGCTGGGCGCGACGCTGCGCGGCATGCCCAACGACGTGTACTTCAAGGTGGGCCTGATCACGATCATCGGCCTGTCGGCGAAGAACGCGATCCTGATCATCGAGTTCGCCAAGGACCTGCAGGCGCAGGGCAAGGGGCTCGTGGAGTCGATCCTGGAGGCGGCGCACCTGCGCTTCCGTCCGATCATCATGACCTCGATGGCCTTCATCCTGGGCGTGACGCCGCTGTTCTTCGCGAGCGGCGCCGGCTCGGCGAGCCAGCGCGCGATCGGCACCGGTGTGCTGTCGGGCATGGTGAGCGCGACGGTGCTGGCGGTGGTGTTCGTGCCGGTGTTCTTCCTGGTGGTGCGCCGCTTCTTCAAGGGCAGCGAGCGCCAGCGCAAGATGTACGCGCATGAGCTCGATGGCCCCAATGCCGCGACTGCCGCAGCGACGGCCCGCAACGCGGACGGAGTCTGACGATGATGACGAGAAAACTTTCTGTGATGGCCGCCGCGGCCGCGACCGTGGCGCTGCTGGCGGGTTGCGTGAACCTGGCCCCCGAGCACCAGCGCCCCGAGGCGCCGGTGTCGCCGCAGTGGCCGCAGGGCCCGGGCGCGGAGGCGTCGGACGCCAAGGCGGCCACCGAGCTGCAATGGCAGCAGTTCTTCCGCGATGAGCGGCTGAAGCAGCTGATCGAGCTGGCGCTGAAGAACAACCGCGACCTGCGGGTCGCGCTGCTCAACGTCGACGTGGCGCAGGCGCAGGCCAACGTCACGGCGGCCAGCCGCTGGCCGACGGTCAACGTGGGGCTGTCGGCCTCGCGCGGGCCGCAGACGACGTCCAACGGCGACAGCAAGGTCGTCAGCGCCTATCAGGCGGGTCTGCAGATCACCTCGTATGAGATCGACCTGTTCAGCCGCGTGAAGAACCAGAGCGCCGCGGCGTTCGCGCAGTACCTGGCCACCGGCGAGGCGGCGCGCACGGCGCAGATCAGCCTGATCGCGGGTGTGGCGCAGGCCTATCTCGCGGTGCAGGCCGACGAGGAGCTGCTCGCGCTGACCCGCCAGACGCTGACCACGCGCGAGGACAGCCTGAAGCTGATGCAGCTGAAGTTCGACAACGGCGCGGCGTCCAACCTGGACCTGAGCACGTCGAAGTCCTCGTATGAATCGGCGCGCGCGACGCTGGCGCAGGCCGAGCGCACGCGCCAGCAGGACGTGAACGCGCTGACGCTGCTGGTGGGGCAGCCGCTGCCGGAGTCGCTGACGGCCGCGCAGCCGCTGAGCGATCAGACGATGGGCGCGCTGCTGGCGGGCTTGCCGTCGCAGGTGCTGGTGACCCGTCCGGACGTGCGTCAGGCCGAGCAGCAGCTGGTGGCGGCGGAAGCCAACATCGGCGTGGCGCGGGCCGCGTACTTCCCGAGCATCTCGCTGACGAGCAGCGTGGGCACGGCGAGCAGCGCGTTGAAGGACCTGTTCAGCCAGACGGCGTGGAACATCGCGGGGTCGGCGCTGATGCCGATCTTCGATGCGGGCCGGGTGCGCAACAACGTGGCGGCGGCGCGGGCCAACCGCGAGATCGCGGTCGCCCAGTACGAGAAGACCGTGCAGACGGCCTTCAAGGAAGTGGCGGACGCGTTGGCGGGCCGGGCGACGCTGGATGAGCAGCTGCGCGCGCAGGAAGCGCAGGCCACGGCCGAGGCCACGCGGCTGGAGCTGGTGGATCTGAGCTATCGCAATGGCGCGGCGTCCAGCCTGGACCTGCTGGATGCGCAGCGCGCGAGCTTCGCCGCGCGCCAGGCCGCGCTGCAGGTGCGGCTGGCGCAGCTGCAGAACCAGGTGCAGCTCTACAAGGTGCTGGGCGGCGGTCAGCCGGGTTGATCGGCTTCTCCCCAACGACAAACGGCGCCTCCCTCGCGGGTGGCGCCGTTTTTCTTTAGCCCCTCGCCCGCGGAGCGGGAGAGGGGTTGGGGTGAGGGCTCGTGTGCGGGCACGGTGCCCTTCGCCGAGCCCTCACCCCTCCCTCTCCCGCTTCGCGGGCGAGGGCGATCGATTGGCGGTCTGCGTACTTCCAGACCTCAGTTCTTCAGCGCAGGCGCTTGATCAGGCTCGACGTGTCGAAGCGATTGCCGCCCATCTCCTGCACGTCCGCGTAGAACTGATCCACCAGCGCCGTCAGCGGCAGCCGGGCGCCATTGCGCCGCGCTTCATCGAGCACCAGCCCCAGGTCCTTGCGCATCCAGTCCACGGCGAAGCCGAAGTCGAACTTGTCCTCGACCATGGTCTTGCCGCGGTTGTCCATCTGCCAGCTCTGCGCGGCGCCCTTGCCGATGACGTCGAGCACCAGCGGCATCGGCAGGCCGCTCTTCTGACCGAAAGCGATGGCCTCGGACAGTCCCTGGACGATGCCCGCGATGCAGATCTGGTTGACCATCTTGGCGAGCTGGCCCGCGCCGGCCTCGCCCACCCGCGTCACGGCCTTGGCCATGTGCATCGCCACCGGCTGGACACGGGCGAAGACCGCCTCGTCGCCGCCGCACATCACGGTGAGCGCGCCATTGACCGCGCCGGCCTGTCCGCCGGACACCGGCGCGTCGATGAAATGCAACCCGCGCTTCGCCGCCTCGGCGGCCAACTCGCGCGCGACCTCGGCGGACGCGGTCGTGTGATCGACGAAGACCGCACCCGGCTTCATCCCGGCGAAGGCGCCGTCGTCGCCCAGCACGACCGAGCGCAGGTCGGCGTCATTGCCGACGCAGCAGAAGACGATGTCGGCGCCCTGGGCCGCTTCACGCGGCGTCGGGGCGGAGGCGCCGCCGAACTCGGCGGTCCAGGCCTGCGCCTTGGCGGCGGAGCGGTTGTAGACGGTGACCTGCTGCCCGGCCTTGGCCAGGTGGCCGGCCATCGGGAATCCCATCACGCCCAGTCCCAGGAAGGACACGCGCTGGGAAGGGGTCGATTCGTAGGAACGCTGGCCGATGCTGCTCATGGAGGGACCTGTCGGAGGGTATTGAATACCCACCAATTGTGGCCCTATCGCAGCCCCGATTTGGGATGCACCGCTAGGCGTGAACCACAGCCATAGCAGCGCTATGGCGAGGATTCACAACGACGCGGAGCGCCCAAAGCGGGGTTGTGATCAGACGATCGTGAGGTGTTCCGTCCCCGACGACAGATCGCCGCTGCGCGCCCGCTCGCTGTTGAGCTTGATCTGCAGGCGCAGGTCGTTCACCGAGTCGGCGTTGCGCAGCGCGTCCTCGTAGGTCACCTTGCCGAACTCGTAGAGGTCGAACAGCGCCTGGTCGAAGGTCTGCATGCCGAGCTCGCGCGAGCGCTTCATGATTTCCTTGATCTCGCCCACCTCGCCCTTGAAGATCAGGTCGCTGATCAGCGGCGTGTTCAGCAGGATCTCCACCGCGGCGATCCGGCCCTTGCCCTCCTGGCGCGGCAGCAGCCGCTGCGACACCAGCGCCTTCAGGTTCAGCGACAGGTCCATCAGCAGCTGCGCGCGGCGTTCTTCCGGGAAGAAGTTGATGATCCGGTCCAGCGCCTGGTTGGCGCTGTTGGCGTGCAGCGTGGCCATGCACAGGTGACCCGTCTCGGCGAAGGCCACCGCGTGCTCCATCGTCTCGCGATCGCGGATCTCACCCATCAGGATCACGTCCGGCGCCTGACGCAGCGTGTTCTTCAGCGCCTGCTCCCAGCCTTCGGTGTCGAGGCCGACTTCGCGCTGGCTGACGATGCAGTTCTTGTGCGGGTGCACGAACTCGACCGGATCCTCGATCGTGATGATGTGGCCGTAGGTCGTCTCGTTGCGGTGGTCCACCATCGCCGCCAGCGAGGTGCTCTTGCCCGAGCCCGTCGCGCCGACCAGGATCACCAGGCCGCGCTTGGTCTGCACCACGTCCTTCAGGATCGGCGGCAGCTCCAGCGACTCCACCGTGGGCAGCGTCTGCGGAATCGTCCGCAGCACCAGCGCCACGTGGCCCTGCTGGATGTAGGCGTTGACGCGGAAGCGGCCGATGCCCTGCGGCGAGATCGCGAAGTTGCATTCCTTCGTGCGCTCGAAGTCCGCGGCCTGCTTGTCGTTCATGATCGCCCGCGCCAGCTGCAGCGTGTGCTGGCCGGTCAGCGGCTGAGGCGACACCTTGGTCACCTTGCCGTCGACCTTCACCGCGGGCGGGAACTCGGCCGTCAGGAACAGGTCGGAGCCCTTGCGCGACACCATCAGGCGAAGCAGATCGTTGATGAACTTGGTGGCCTGATCGCGCTCCATGGCGGGGTCCCTTCCTGGTCGCCGGCCGCCCGGCGCTCAGCCGTCCGGACTCCGGTCGATGTTGTCGTTGTGGTGGTGGTCCGGCCGCGCGCGTTCAGCCGGGGAAGTTCTCGGGCATCTTCGCCTTGGCGCGCGCCTCGGCGGGGCTGATGACGTTGCGGCGGACCAGGTCGGTCAGGCACTGGTCCAGCGTCTGCATGCCCAGGTTGTTGCCCGTCTGGATCGACGAGTACATCTGCGCGATCTTGTTCTCGCGGATCAGGTTCCGGATCGCCGCGGTGCCCAGCATGATCTCGTGCGCCGCCACGCGGCCGCTGCCGTCCTTGGTCTTGCACAGCGTCTGCGAGATCACCGCCTGCAGCGATTCCGACAGCATCGCGCGGACCATGTCCTTCTCGGCCGCGGGGAACACGTCGACGATCCGGTCCACCGTCTTGGCGGCCGAGGACGTGTGCAGCGTGCCGAAGACCAGGTGACCCGTTTCCGCCGCGGTCAGCGCCAGGCGGATGGTCTCCAGGTCCCGCATTTCACCGACCAGGATGCAGTCAGGGTCCTCGCGCAGCGCCGAGCGCAGCGCGTTGGCGAAGCTCATCGTGTGCGGGCCGACCTCGCGCTGGTTGACCAGGCACTTCTTGGACTCGTGCACGAACTCGATCGGGTCCTCGACGGTCAGAATGTGGCCGTACTCGTTCTCGTTGAGGTGGTTGACCATCGCCGCCAGCGTGGTCGACTTGCCCGAGCCCGTCGGCCCCGTGACCAGCACGATGCCGCGCGGCTTCATCGCCAGCTCGGTGAACACCTTGGGGCAGTTCAGCTGCTCCAGCGTCAGGATCTTGCTCGGAATGGTCCGGAACACGGCGCCCGCGCCGCGGTTCTGGTTGTAGGCGTTGACGCGGAAGCGCGCCAGGCCCTGGATCTCGAACGAGAAGTCGACTTCCAGCGTCTCCTCGTAGGTCTTGCGCTGGGCGTCGCTCATGATGTCGTAGACCATGTCGTGCACCTGGCGGTGCTCGAGGGCCTCGACGTTGATGCGCCGCACGTCGCCATGGACGCGGATCATGGGGGGCAGTCCCGCGGACAAGTGAAGGTCGGAGGCCTTGTTCTTGACCGAGAATGCCAGCAGTTGGGTGATGTCCATGGGATGAAGAAAAGCGTTGGCGATTATGGCGACGATCTCCGAGAACATACAACAGCTCCATGGCCGCATTGAGAGGGCTTGCCTGCAGGCGTCGCGGTCTGTGGACACCGTCACGCTGCTGGTGGTAACAAAGACTTTCCCGGCCGCGGATGTGAGAGAAGCCTTCCTCGCGGGCGAGCGCCGCTTCGGGGAGAACTACGTCCAGGAGGGCGTGGACAAGATCGAGGCGCTGGCCGACCTGCGCGATCAGGTCGAATGGCACCTGATCGGGCCCCTGCAGAGCAACAAGACCCGGGTCGTCGCGGAGCGCTTCGACTGGGTGCACAGCGTCGACCGCCTCAAGATCGCGCAGCGCCTGGCCGAGCAGCGTCCGCCCGGGCTGGCCCCGCTCAACGTCTGCCTGCAGGTCAACATCAGCGGCGAGGACTCCAAGAGCGGCCTGGCCCCGGCCGAGGTGGCCGAGGTCGCGCGGGCCGTGGCCGCGCTGACGGGCCTGCGCCTGCGCGGGCTGATGGCCATTCCCGAGCCCGCCGACACGCTGGACGCCCAGCGCGTGCCGCACCGGGCGCTGGCGGCGCTGCTGGCCGAGCTCAACACCGCGCTGGGCCTGGCCATGGACACGCTCAGCATGGGCATGAGCGCCGACATGGACGCCGCCATCCTGGAAGGCGCGACGATGGTGCGCGTGGGGTCGGCGATCTTCGGCTCGCGGCCCCGTCCTGCGGCGCAAACGCCCCCTCCCACGGTGACCTGATGGACCCGCTCCAACGCCCAGGCGACCTGGTGCCCGAGACCCCGGGCGACCTGTCGATCCGGGCGTTGTGGCGCCACGGCCGGCCCGCGGAGCGGGCCTGGGTACTGGGCGGATGGCTGGCGACGATCCTGGCCTGCATCGGGCTGGGGCTGGCCACCGTGCGCGAGGGCTGGTCGGGCATTCCGGTGGACCTGGGCGGCGCCAACGCCTTCCTGACCTTCTACCCGCCCATCCCGCTGTGCCTGTGGTGGACGCTGACGATGGGCTGGCGCTGGGGCGCCGTGCCGGCCTGGCTGGCGACCTTCGTCCTGGCGCTGGACGCGCACCTGGCGCCGCTGTGGGCGGCGGTCTTCGCCTGCGCCAATCCGCTGGGGCTGGGCGTGCTGGCGCTGGGTTACCGCGCCGTCGGCGCGCCGCGCGGGCTGCGCAGCCTGCGCGCCTGGCTCTTCTTCGTGCCGCTGTGTTTCGTCGCGGCGGTGTTCAGCTCCGCCGGCGCGCTGATCTGGAACTTCAGCCATGACCTCGCCGCCGAGCGCCAGCTCCCGATCTGGCAGGGCTGGTGGCTGGGCGCCTTCCTGCAGAGCGCGCTGCTGGGCGGACCGCTGATGGCGCTGACCTGGCCGCGGCTGTCGCGCTGGATCCTGGCCCGGCCCGCGCTCTTCACGCCGCCGCCCAGCGGGCGCCGCGCGATGGGCCTGGGCCTGCTGTTCGTGATCGTGCTGGCGGTGCTGGGCTATGGGCTGGTCAGCCTGGGCCTGGGCTCGCTGCAGCTGCGCGCGGCGCTGGCCAGTCAGGACTGGAGCCGGCTGGAAGAGGCCTCCCGCCTGATGCTCAGCACGGCGTGGGTGTTCTTCTGGGTCTTCACGCTCATCGTGCTGTTCGTGGCGCAGTTCGGTTACCAGGCGCTGTCGCGCTGGCTGCGCTCGACCGAGGCCCTGGTCGCGCAGCTGGCCCGGGTCAACGCGGAACTGGAACAACGCTCGCGCACCGACGGTCTGACCGGCCTGGCCAACCGCATGGCCACGGAGGAGGGTCTGCGTGCGCTGCTGCGCACGGTGCGCCGCTACCGGACGCCGTCCGCCTTGCTGATGCTGGACATCGACCACTTCAAGCAGGTCAACGACCGCCACGGCCACGCCGCCGGCGACGCCGTGATCCGCGCGCTGGCCGAGGTGCTCAAGTCGTCCTCGCGCGACGTGGACCTGCCCGGGCGTGTCGGCGGCGAGGAGTTCGTCGTCGGACTGGCCCACACCGACCTGCCCGGCGCGCGGCGTTTCACCGAGCGGCTGCGCGAGCGCGTCGCCGCCTCGCCGGTGACCGTGGACGGCAACGCGATCGCGTACACCGTCAGCATCGGCGTGACGCTGCTGCGCCAGGACGACGCGGCCATCGAGGACCCGCTGCGCCGCGCCGATGCGGCGATGTACCGCGCCAAGCAGGGTGGGCGCAATCGCGTCGAACTGGACGCCGGGGACGCGGGCAAGGCCTGACCCCTCGCGGGACGCCGTCGCGACGGGCTGCGCGGTTACGGTGCGGGTACGCGCCGCATGCACGCGGAACGCGCACGAATGTGCAGGAATGGTGAAACCGCGACGAGCGGCTTATTAGGGCTTCTACCAAGAGGGCCACACGCCCGTTTTCATTCAGTTGCAAGTGCCGCGTCAGAATTCACGGGCCCTTGGAACCGGCATGAATTACCCGAATCAAGTGCAACGATGATCGCGCCGAAGCCGATGGTCGGATCCGCCCCACAAGCGTCAACAGCGCTTGCGAGGAGAGGGCGGACCGGCCATTCAACAACTCATCCGTTGCGAGGGAATCGATGTCGTTTCTGTCCCGCCTGCGTATCGGCCAGCGCCTGACGCTGAGCTACGCGCTGCTGATCCTGCTGCTGGTCGTGATCGGTGCCTTCGGCGCCCACAACGCCAGCCGCCTGTCCCATGACCTGAGCACGACGGCCGATTCCAGCCTGGTGAAGATCAAGCTCGCCAACGCCCTGGAGAGCGACGTCAACGTCATCGCCCGCGCGTCCCGCGACCTGCTGCTGCTCGACACCGCCAACGCGATCAAGCGCCAGAAGGCCGACATCGCGCAAGCGCTGGAAGACGGCCAGAAGCAGCTGACCGAGCTCGAGGGCAAGGTCGGCGACGTCAAGGAAGACAAGGACGCCGTGGCCAAGGTCCGCGAGCAGCAGTCCAGGTTCGCCGCGTCCGTCGCCAAGTTCCTGACCGTGCAGCAGGACGGCAGCCCGGACGAGGCCCGTGAGACCCTGATCAAGGAAGTGCGCCCGGTCCAGAAGGACTACCAGGACGCGCTCAAGAGCCTGGTGGACCTGCAGTTCACCGCCGGCCGTGACCTGGCCGAAGGCGGCGCCAAGCTGGCCAACCAGTCGATCCTGATCACCGGCGTGCTGGTCGTGATCGCCGTGATCATCGGCGGCGTGGGCGGCCTGACGATCGCGCGCTCGATCATCGTGCCGGCCCGCAAGGCCAAGGACGCCGCCCAGGCGATCAGCTCGGGCGACCTGTCGCAGCACATCGACGTGCAGGGCTCCGACGAGCTGGCGCAGATGCTGGGCGCGATGCGCGACATGCAGACCGCGCTGTCGGGCGTGGTGGCCAGCGTGAGCGCCGCTGCGGGCGAGGTCGCGCAGAACTCCAACGAGATCGCCGGCTCCAACGTGGATCTGTCGGACCGCACCGCGCGTTCCGCCGAGAGCCTGCAGAACACGGCCGCATCGGTCGAGCAGATCGCCTCCAACCTGAACGGTGCCAGCGAGCTGACCCGCAAGGCCGCGGGCATCGCCACCAAGGCGCGCCAGTCGGCCTCGGCCGGCGGCACGGTGGTGAGCCAGGTCGTGTCGACGATGGAAGAGATCAGCGCGAGCTCGCGCAAGATCGGCGACATCATCGGCGTGATCGACGGCATCGCCTTCCAGACCAACATCCTGGCGCTGAACGCCGCCGTGGAAGCCGCGCGTGCCGGCGAGCACGGCAAGGGCTTCGCGGTGGTGGCGTCGGAAGTGCGCGCGCTGGCCTCGCGCTCGGCGCAGGCCGCCAAGGAGATCAAGGTGCTGATCCAGGAATCGTCCGTGAAGGTCGAGAACGGCACGGCCCTGGTCAACAACGCCGGCGCGACGATCCGTTCCGTCGTGGACGAGGTCAACAACATGGGCCAGCTGATCGAGGAGATCTCGCACTCGGCCCAGGAGCAGGCGGCTGGTGTCGGCGTCGTGAACAACGCGATGAACGAGCTGGACCGCGCGACGCAGCAGAACACCACGCTGGTCGACGAGCTGACCCGTTCCACCGATTCGCTGCGTGACAGCAGCTCCCGCCTGGTCGAAGCCGTCGGCTTCTTCAACACCGCGCGGGCCGCGAGCTGATCGCGTCCCCAGTTCCTACCGGAAACCCGATTTCCTCACCCCAAGACGTACGAGGTCCCAAAGATGAGCAAGCAACTGACCAAGACTGTTTCCCGCACCCTGCTGGGCCTGGCCGCCGCGCTGACCCTGGCCGCCGGCGCCGCCCACGCCACCCCGAAGATCGTCAAGAAGGTGCCGCCGGAGTTCCCGGCCGAAGCCGCCCGCCAGTCGATCTCGCAAGGCTCCGTGCGCGCCAAGATGAACATCGAGCCCGATGGCAAGGTGTCCGGCGTGGAGATCCTGGAAGCCGAGCCGCGCAAGGTCTTCGACAAGGCCGTCACCCGCGCGCTGATGGACTGGAAGTTCGAGCCGAGCGGCCAGAAGGAAACGCACGAGGTCAAGCTCGTGTTCAAGAACGAGGACTGAGCGCGCAGGCGTTCACCTCCGCGATCCGCGAGGATCGTCTTGCCAGAAGAGGGCCGCGCGAGCGGCCCTTTCTCATGGTGCGTCCGCGCGCGCTTCAGGGTGACCTAAGACGGGCGGGGCGGGCTCGCCTACACTCGGCGCCCATGTCGCATCCGCAGCACCTCGGCCCGCGCCGGCTCCTCTGGAGCCGCTGGCTGGTGCTCGCCGTGCTGGCGCTGACCTTGCCACTGCAAGGCGCGCTGGCCGCGACGATGGGCATCGGCATGGCGCTGATGGGCGCATCCGGCGGGCAGGGCGGCGATGTCGTCACGACAATGCCGACCGATTGCCACGAGATGGCCGCCATGGACATGAGCGCCATCGGCCACGACATGACCGGGATGGATCACGCCGTCGCGCAGGATGCCCACGATGGTCATGACGCTCCATCCGACGCGTCGATGGACCACGCTTCCGATCACCACTGCGGCATCTGCCTGCAGTGCTGCGTCGGCGCCGCGATGCTGATCGCGCCGCTGTCGCTGGCCGCGCAGGACCTGCGCGACGCCGCCCCCACGCTCCGCGCGCTCGACGCGCCCGAGCCCGCGCCGCAGCCCTTCGAGCGGCCGCCCAAATCCTTCCTCGCCTGAACGCCGGCGCTCGTCTTCGACGAGCCGCCGCTTGCGTTGCCGCCGGGCCCCGACCGCAGCCCTCACCCCTCCCTCTCCCGCAAGCGGGAGAGGGGGCGCATGCCACCACTCGTTGACCCCCTCTCCCGCTTGCGGGAGAGGGCAGGGGTGAGGGCCAGAGGCGGTGGCACTGCTCCGAATTCTTGCGAGGAAGCCATGTCTTCTCGATTGCCTTGCCTGCTGGCGCTGACGCTGACCTTGGGGTCGGCCCTGGCTGCGCCCCCTGATCCCGCTGACGCACGGATCACTTCACCCGCGCCGCGCGTCCAGGCACCTATCGCGGCCTCCGCGGCCGCAGTCACCGACCCTGGCGTTGGCGACTGGCGTCAAGCCAACCGTCGTGTCGCCGAAGCCGGCGGCTGGCGCGCGCTGCTGCGCGAGAGCCAAGCCGCGAACGCGCCGCCCAAGCCCGCGAGCGCCGCGTCCGCGCCCGCCCGCGGCCATCACCACCATTGAGGAGCCCGAGATGTCCTCGACGACTCCTTCCTTCGGCCTGACCCGGACGCCGTGGCTGGCGCTGCTCGCGCTGAGCCTCACTGGCTGCGCCTCGCTCGCGCCGGAACAGGCCGCCGCGCCGATCCAGCAGCACAGCCGCGACTGGCTGCAGGCCGACCTGCCGCTGCAGCGCACCGATGACCAGCGCGCCGCCGCCCGGGCACGCACCGAGGCGCTGCTCGCGCGTCCGCTCGACGCGCCGGGCGCGGTGCAGCTCGCGTTGCTCAATCACCGCGGCCTGCAGGCCAGCCTGTACGGCCTGGGCATCGCCGACGCGGAACGCGTGCAGACGCTGCTCTGGCCCAACCCGGTGCTCAACATCGGCCGCATGGTCCGCGGCGACGAACGCGAGATCGAACGCGGACTCGAGTTCAACCTGCTGAGCCTGCTCGGCCGCGGCGCGCGACAGGACGCCAGCGCTCGCGCCCTGGCCGCCGAGCAGGCCCGCGTCGCGCAGCAGCTGCTGGACGTGGCCTCGCAGGCGCGTCGCGCGTGGGTGCAGGCAGTCGCCTCGCAGGAGCAACTCCAACACGCGCACACCGTGCTCGACTCCGCCTCGGCCGGTGCCGAGCTCGCGCTGCGCATGCGCCAGGCCGGCAACGTGAGCGCGCTGCGGCTGGCGCGCGAACGCGCCGTGCTGGCCGAATCGCAACTCGCGCTGGAGCAGGCGCAGCTCCAGGCCGCGCGCGACCGCGAGTCGCTGGTGCGCGCGATCGGCCTCTGGGGCAACGACCTCGCCGTGCTGACGCTGCCCGAGCGCCTGCCCGAGGTGCCGGCCGACTTCCGCGCCGCGGACGACCTCGAGCGGCAGGCGGTCGCGCAGCGGCTGGACATCCTCGCGGCGAAACGCGCGTCCGAGCAGCTCGCCGCGCAGCTCGGCCTGACGCGCCAGACCGGCCGCGTGAACGTGCTGCAGCTCGGTGTGCAGCGCAACAGCAGCAACGAGGCCCCGACGCAACGCGGCATCGACCTCACCGTCGAGCTGCCGCTGTTCGACTTCGGCCAGGCCCGCGTGGCCGGCGCGCGCGAAGCCTATGGACAATCGCTCGAACGCACCGCGCAGGTCGCGATCGACGCGCGCTCCGAGGTCCGCGTCGCCCGCGCGCAGGCCGAGACCGCGTGGCGCATCGCGCGGCGTCATCGCGAGGAGCTGCTGCCGCTGGCGCGCCAGGTCTCGGACGAGACGCTGCTGCGCTACAACGGCATGCTGGTGGGCGTGATGGACCTGCTCGCCGATGCGCGCGCGCAGGCTCGCGCCGTCTCCGCCGCGCTCAACGCGCAACGCGATTTCTGGCTGGCCGAGTCCGAGCTCTCGCAAAGCCTGCTGGGCCCGGTGCGCGACACCGGCACCAGCGGCACCGGCACCGCTTCCGCTGCTTCCTCCGCTTCCCCCGCCGCCGCGCCCCAGGCCGGCGGCGCCGCGCATTGAGCGCGGCCCGCAAGGAGTCCCCATGATTTCCCGACGAAACCTGTTCGCCGCCGGTGCCGCGCTCGGCGCCGCCGGCGCGGTGAACGCGCAAGGCGTCTCTCGCGTGGCACTGGCCGCGCTGCCCGAGCCCGCGCAGCGCGACACGCCCGACACCGCCCCGCCGCTCACACCGCCCGATGGCCGGCCCTACAACCCCGTGGTCACGCTCAACGGCTGGACGCTGCCCTGGCGCATGCGCGACGGCGTCAAGGAGTTCCACCTCGTCGCCGAGCCCGTGCTGCGCGAACTCGCCCCGGGCTGCACCGCGCACCTGTGGGGTTACAACGGGCAGTCGCCGGGCCCCACGATCGAGGTCGTCGAGGGCGACCGCGTGCGCATCTACGTCACCAACAAGCTGCCCGAGCACACCAGCGTGCATTGGCACGGCCAGCGCCTGCCCAACGGCATGGACGGCGTGTCCGGCCTGACGCAGCCGGCCATCCGGCCGGGCCAGACCTTCGTCTACGAGTTCGTCGCGCGCCGGCCCGGCACCTTCATGTATCACCCGCATGCCGATGAGATGACGCAGATGGCCATGGGCATGATGGGCTTCTGGGTCACGCATCCGAAGACGCGGCATCCGCAGATCGCCGAGGTGCAGCGCGATTTCTGCTTCCTGCTGTCGAGCTACGACATCGATCCCGGCAGCTACACGCCGCGCACGATGACGATGACCGACTTCAACCTGTGGACCTGGAACAGCCGCGTGTTCCCCGGCATCGACACGCTCAACGTGCGCCAGGGCGACCGTGTGCGGATCCGCGTGGGCAACCTCACGATGACCAATCACCCGATCCACCTGCACGGCCACGAGTTCGAGGTCACCGGCACCGACGGCGGCCCCGTGCCCAGGTCGGCGCGCTGGCCCGAGGTTACGACCGATGTCGCGGTGGGGCAGATGCGGCAGATCGAGTTCCTCGCCGACGAGCCCGGCGACTGGGCGATCCATTGCCACAAGAGCCATCACACGATGAACGCGATGGGCCATGAGGTCGACACGCTGATCGGCGTCGATCACCGCGGACTCGCCGCGCGCATCAACAAGGTGATCCCGGACTACATGGCGATGGGCGAGCGCGGCATGGCCGACATGGCCGAGATGGAGATGCCGCTGCCCGAGAACACCGTGCCCATGATGGCCGGCCGCGGCCCGCATGGCTCGCTGGAGATGGGCGGCATGTTCAGCGTGATCAAGGTGCGCAAGGACCAGAAGCCCGGCGACTACCGCGATCCGGGCTGGTACGCCGCGCCTCGGGGCAGCGTCGCCCACGCGGTCGATGCGCCGACCTCCGCTCCCCAGGCGCCCGCCGCGCCCGTCGCTCCCGCTTCATCCTCGCCCGCCGCCGAGCCGCTGCGCGTGCGCAAGCCCGATGGGCACGGCCATCAAGGGCATTGAGCCCATCCGCGCCCACCAGGCCATCGACATCATTCAGACGATCAACAGGAATCCACCATGAACCGCATCCTCTTCACCGCCGCGCTCAGCCTCGCCCTCGCCGCCACCCTGAGCGCACCCGAAGCCCGCGCGCAGGCCCATGACCACTCGGGTCACGAGCAGCATGCGCAGGCTGGTGCGTCCGCCGACGCGGCCGCGCCGTCCTCGCAGGACTGGATCCCCGCCGAGGTCCGCCGCGTGGACGCCGCGCAGCAGAAACTCACGCTCAAGCACGGCGACATCCGCCATCTCGACATGCCCGGCATGACCATGCCCTTCAAGCTCGCGCCCGGCTTGCTCAGCGCCGCGCAGCTCTCCGACATGAAGGCCGGCGACAGGATCGAGGTCCGCATCGAGTCGCGCGACGGCGCGCCCACCATCGTCGAATGGCGCCCGGCGCCGGCCTCGAACTGAGGTCGCGAGCAGATCGGGGACAATCGCGCCCCATGGCGATTCAATGGTTTCCCGGGCACATGCACAAGACCCGGGGCGCGATCCGCGAGCGCATGAAAAGCGGGATCGACGTGGTCATCGAGATGCTCGATGCCCGCGTGCCCGCGAGCAGTGCCAATCCGCTGATCGCGCAACTCACTGCCGGCCGGCCGGCGCTCAAGCTGATCAACAAGCAGGATCTGGCGGATCCCGCGCGCACGGCGCAATGGCTGGCGTTCTATCGCGCCCAGCCCAACACGCACGCCGTGGCGATCCACCAGGGCCAGCCCGGCCTGGCCAAGCTGATGGCCGCGGAATGCCGCGCCCTGGCACCCAACCGCGGCGGGCTCGACAAGCCGCTGCGCGTGCTGATCTGCGGCATCCCCAACGTGGGCAAATCCACGCTGATCAACACGATCGTGGGCAAGCGCGCCGCCGCCACCGGCGATGAGCCCGGCATCACCAAGATCGAGCAGAAGATCCTGCTCGACAAGGGCGTCTACCTCTTCGACACGCCCGGCATGCTCTGGCCGAAGATCCGTGTCCCCGAAGCCGGCATCAACCTCGCCGCCAGCGGCGCCGTCGGCCGCAACGCCTTCGAGGAAGAAGTCGTCGCGCTGGACCTGCTCGGCTACCTGCGCCGCCACTATCCGCAAGCGCTCAAGACCCGCTATCAGCTCGAGCCCGACGCCTCGCTGCTCGACGGCGAAGTCCTCGCCATGATCGGCAAGCGCCGCGGCGCCGTGCTCTCCGGCGGCCGGATCAACACGCAGAAAGCCGCCGAGATCCTCCTCTACGACCTCCGCCAGGGACAGCTCGGCCGCATCACCCTCGAGACCCCCGAGGAATTCGACGAGTGGACCGCCGCCGCCGAGGCCGCCGAAGCCGCCAAGCTCGCCGAGAAGGAAGCCCGCGCCGCCGAGGCCAAGCGCGGCACGCGCGATGTCGATGGATTCGCGCTCGCCGAGGATGACGACGAAGACGAAGACGAAGACGAGGAAGAAGAAGGTCAGTGAACCTGCAACATGCCCAGCGCCGGTAGTTGCCAACCGAAGTACAGCGCCGCCAGGCGCAAGGTCGCCACGCTGACCATGCCCAGCACGAAGGCCCACCGCATCGGCATGCCCATCGCCTTCAACACAAAGTAGATCGCGATGCCGCCGATCGCGGCCGTCGCATAGATGTCCTTGCGCAGCAGCAGGGGCGCCTGGCCGCTCAGCACATCCCGCAACACGCCCCCGCCGCAGGCCGTCAACATGCCCATCAGCAGCGCGGGCATCGGCTTCACGCCATGCTCCTCGGCGATCTCGGTGCCGCACAGCGCGAACAGCGCCAGCCCCAACGCGTCCGCCACCTTGAGGATCGCGATCGCATGCTCCGGGAACGGGCCGACCATCAACGCCGCCAGGGCGCTGGCGATGATCACCAGCAGGTAGCGCGTGTCCTTCATCCAGAACACCGGATGACGGTTCAGCAGCACGTCGCGCAAGGTGCCACCCCCCACCGCCGTCATCGCCGCGATGACCAGCAACCCGAACAGGTCCAGCCCCGCCTGCATCGCGGCCAGCGCCCCGCTGACGGCAAACACCGCCACACCCAGCAAATCGAACCAATAGATCATCGGCATAGGGCGGGGAGTGTAGAGGTCCCTTGAAATCGGTCCGGACCGGGCCCATCTGCCGCCGCGATAATCCAGCCCCCATCGGGGCTCTCCCGTTGCTCTCACTTGATTCAAGAACGATGGACAAGCAAACCCACTCCTTCCAGGCCGAAGTCAAGCAGATCCTGCATCTGGTGACGCACTCGCTCTACTCCAACAAGGAGATCTTCCTGCGCGAGCTGGTCAGCAACGCCTCCGACGCCTGCGACAAGCTGCGTTTCGAGGCGCTGGACCATCCCCAGTTCCTGGAGGACCAGCCCGACCTGGAAGTCCGCGTGTCCTTCGACACCGAGGCCCGCACCGTCACCATCAGCGACAACGGCATCGGCCTGTCCGCGGAAGAGGCCATCGCCCACCTCGGCACCATCGCCAAGAGCGGCACCCGCGAGTTCATGGCCAAGCTCGAGGGCGACCAGAAGAAGGACGCCCACCTGATCGGCCAGTTCGGCGTGGGCTTCTACTCGGGCTTCATCGTCGCCGACCGCATCACCGTCGAATCGCGCCGCGCCGGACTGCCCGCCGACCAGGGCGTGCGCTGGACCTCCGAGGGCACCGGCGACTTCGAGGTCGAGACCATCACCAAGCCCGGCCGCGGCACCGACGTGATCCTCCACCTGCGCGAGGGCGAGGAGGAGTTCCTCAAGACCTGGCGCCTGAAGTCGACGATCGCCAAGTACTCCGACCACATCTCGCTGCCCATCCTGATGCGCAAGGAAGAGTGGGACGCGGACAACGCCACGCAAGTCCTCAAGGACGAGTGGGAGCCGGTGAACAAGGCCTCCGCGCTGTGGACCCGCGCCAAGAGCGACATCACGCAGGCCGAGTACGACGCCTTCTACCAGCAGATCAGCTACGACACCGAAGCCCCGCTGGCCTTCACGCACAACCGCGTCGAGGGCCGCAGCGAGTACACGCAGCTGCTCTACATCCCCGCCAAGGCACCCTTCGACCTGTGGAACCGCGACAAGCGCGGCGGCGTGAAGCTGTACGTCAAGCGCGTGTTCATCATGGATGACGCCGAGGCGCTGATGCCGGTCTACCTGCGCTTCGTGAAGGGCGTGATCGACTCGGCCGACCTGCCGCTGAACGTCAGCCGCGAGCTGCTGCAGGAAAGCCGCGACGTGAAGGCGATCCGCGAAGGCTCGACCAAGCGCGTGCTGTCGATGCTGGAGTCGCTGGCCAACAGCGAGGACGCCGGCGAGCGCGACAAGTACGCCCGCTTCTGGACCGACTTCGGCCAGGTGCTCAAGGAAGGCGTCGGCGAGGACCACACCAACCAGGAACGCCTGGTGAAGCTGCTGCGCTTCGCGTCGACCCACGCCGAGACCGGCGTGTCCTTCGCCGACTACGTGTCGCGCATGAAGGAAGGCCAGGAGGTCATCTACTACATCACCGCCGACAACCTGTCCGCCGCGAAGAACAGCCCGCAGCTCGAGATCTTCCGCAAGAAGGGTATCGAGGTGCTGCTGCTGACCGAGCGCGTGGACGAGTGGATGCTGTCCCACCTGTACGAGTTCGAGGGCAAGTCGCTGCAGTCCGTCGCCAAGGGCGCGGTCGATCTGGGCCAGCTCCAGGACGAGGAAGAGAAGAAGCAGGCCGAGGCCGCCGCCGAGCAGTTCAAGCCGGTACTGGAGCGCCTGAAGGCCGCGCTGGAAGGCCGCGCCAAGGACGTGCGCGTGACCACGCGCCTGGTGGACTCGCCGGCCTGCGTGGTCGTCGAGGAAGGCGACATCAGCGGCCACCTGGCCCGCATGCTCAAGCAGGCCGGCCAGGCCGCGCCGGTGTCGCTGCCCACGCTGGAGATCAACCCCGAGCACGCGCTCGTGCGCAAGCTCGGTTCGATCGACGCCGATGACGCCGGCCAGGCCCGCTTCGGCGACCTCGCCCAGGTGCTCTTCGACCAGGCCCTGCTCGCCGAGGGCGGCGTGCTCGAGGACCCGGCCGCCTACGTGAAGCGCGTGAACGCGCTGTTGCTGGGCTGAGGGCTGGGCGGAGGACCGGCGCTGCCGTGCTCAGGTCGGCAGCGTCGCCTCGGGGCGGGACACGTCCCACCCGCTGATCGGCGTGTTCGTCGGGAACACGCCGGTCGCGGGCGCCCAGCGCGGCGACAAGTCGAGTTGCCCCGCCGGGACGATCGATGCCATCGCTTCGGACAGCTTCGCGCTGGCCAAGGCCCACCGCTGTCGGGGCGCCTCGGCCTCTCCCGGCGACAAGCTCGTCGAGTGCTCAGGCTGGAGATCACCCAGCCGTCCGTCGCCGCCCGGCACCAGTCGCCAGCGCTGCGGCGTGCTCGCGCCGGCGGCCATCGCCGAGATGAGTGGTGCCGACAGGCGCGCCAGCTGCCATCGTCCGTCCGGCCTCTGGAGGCGCAACAGGGCTTCGTCGTCGCCGGTCGGCGTGGTGCCGATGACGCCGTTCTCGAACGCGAAGACGTCCGGGACACGCATCTGGGACCAGCCATCGGCGTCGCCGATCCGCAGGTCCGTACCGTCGCGGGCGACGTCGAGCAGGGCACCGTACAGCGTGAGCATCGGCAGACGCAGCGAGCGGTCCATGCCCGGCCACGCCAGGCGGCGCGCGCCCCCCCGGTCCGTCACCTTCACGCTCGTCGTCCATTCGTCGTCGAAGGGCAGGTCCGTGGCCGGCTCGAGCGCGCGGCGGATGCGGATCAGCTGGCCGGTGCCGGCGCGATGGATCACCAGATCACGGCCTTCATAGAACGCTTCGTCGCCCTGCGTGGCCTCGTCGTCCAGATCGATGGCCCGGGGCGAGCCGTCGACTTCGTCGAGGATCACGACTTCCGGGAAGCCCAGCGCCGCGGCCCCGTCCAGGTCCACGCTCCGGCCATTGCCCTGGATCAGCAGCCATCTCGGCGCTTCGCGGCCGGCCAGGAACTGGACGCTGCAAGGCCTTGAACTCGGGGTCGTCGCCGAGCCGGAAGACGGTCGCGTCGTTGTCGTCGAGCTCGACGCACAGGCTGCCGTCCGCTCGCAGCCGGAAGAGGGTGCCGCCCCAGGTCGTCGCCTGGAAGGAGTCGGGCTCCATGCGGAAATTGCGATAGCTGCTGCCGCCCGGGATCAGGCGGTCGGCCCACCATTCCAGCAGGCCGAGCGAGAAGGCCTCCGGCGCGAGCGCTGATGGGCGATTCGCCAGCTCCCCGAGTTCCGCCTCGTTCAGCGACTCGGTGTTGCCGAGGTAGAACCAGTCGGCGTTGCTGGCGCCGTCCGTGGGGAAGTAGCCGTAGGCGCCCGCCTTGGCGCGGCGCCGTTCGTCCAGGCGGCGCAGACGGAAGAGTTCCTCATGGCCGTTGAACGGGTTCTGATAGAGGTACACCCCGCCGAGCACGGGCGCCTTGTCGTTCCAGCTCCACGCGTGGTAGGCGCCGGGATCGAGGACAGGCGGGCCGTCCGGCTCGGATGACAGGCGCGGCCGCAGGTCCTGGCCCAGGTCGTCCACGCTCCCGAGGTAGGCCCAGTACGGGTTGCCCGCCATCGCGCCCGGATCCCGCGGCAGGTGCAGGAGATTGGTGTCGACCTGCCGCATCAACGCATAGTGGCCAGCGCCCTGGCCGTCGACGAAGCGCAGGACGTCGCCCGGGCGGACCGTGTCCCGGCCCGCGACCTTGACAACGCCTGCCGGCGGCAGCAGCCGCTGCAGGACGGCGAACAGCTGCCGGTTCAAGGTGGCATCCGCATGCAGGGCCAGCGCCGACACCCCGGACTGATCGCCGTGCTCCCGCAGACGGATCAGCCGGTCGCGCAGCGCCTCCGCGGCGGCTTCCCGCAGGCTGACTTCCATCGGCGTGTCCAGCACGGCGTGGCGCGCATACCAGGCGTCCAGCCGCAATCCCTGGGTGGCGGCCTGATCCCGCCACAAGCGCAAGGTCGCATCATCGATGGTGCCGCCCTCCGGTGTGAGCTGGACGCTGCCCAGCGTGGCAGGGGGCCGCCAGACCGTGGGCAGCGCGCCCGCTCCAACTCCCGCACCTGAGCCTGAGCCTGAATCGATCGACGGAGTCGGCGGAATCACGGGCGGACGCGAGAACGTCAGACCGGCTCGGCGCACCTGCTCCAGCAGACGCGGCGGAACGGGCGGCACCGGCCGGTTGAGCTTGCGGGCTTCGTCGCGCGCGTCGGCCAGCCGGGTCAGCGCCTCCTGCAGGGGAATGTCCGACGGCTCGACCGGTCTCACCTGTCGAAGTCGCTTGAAGACCGCTGCATCGCGATCCAGATGGTCGCTGAGGTCGTGCATGAACAGGCGCAGGGACGGCACCTGCACGTCGTAGAAGTCGGTCGGTCCCCATCGGTCGGTCGCGCGCGAGGTCGGCGACAAGTCGGAGGCGTCGATGCGGATGTCCACCCCGGCGTCCCGCAGTTCGTGCGCGAAGGTCACCGAGGCCTCGGGCGTGTCCCCCAGCTTGATCCAACTCGATCCGCCGGACGCGGACAGATGCTTGTCCAGCAGCTGCTGGAGCCGCTGCAGCAGCCCGGCCTTGCGGGTGCGTTCGTTCAGGGTGAGCGGCTGCAGTTCCGGGAGCAGATCCGACCAGTGGCCATAGGCGTTGGTGGCCTGCGCATGCCGCAGCATCAACCATTGCCGGGCCCGCGCGACCTCGGCGGCGGGAATCTCCCGGGCCTGCAGGGGCTGCTGGCCCGGAACGCCCTGGGCCGCGTCGCCCAGCACCGTTTCGTACTGGCGGAAACCGGCGAGACCCGCCAGGACGAGGTCGTGCGCCAGGTGGGGGTCGCTCTCCACCTGGACGTGCGAACTGCCCGGCGCGTTCTGTGCCAGCCGGTCCAGCCGTGCCCAGAGCGCCAGCCACAAGGTGCCCTCGGTCGGGCGGTTGCTCTCGGCGCCGCGATAGTAGAAGTCGACCTCGTCCACGGGTTTGGGCGGCCCGCCCTCGGGCCCCGCGAGTTCGACGCCGGCCGCCAGGACGTCCGTCATGAAGCGGAACAGCTCCGCGGAGGTCCAGGCCGGGTGATCGCGCAGCCATCCCATCAGCGCCCGCTCGCCCGCACCGGACATCGCCAGGCGGTCGCGCACGAGGCGCCGCTCCTCCTCCGAGTAGGTGAAGCTGATGGGGCCGAAATGGTGGCCGCCGTCGTAACGGACGGTCGGCCGCCGCTGCTCGTCGAGACTGACCTCACCGCTTTTGAGCTCGTAGCGCTTCCACGTGGGCGGGGGTTCGCCCGCACGGGGGCTCTCCAGCAGGAACAGGTACTTGGCACCGTAGAGCATCGACGCTCCGGTGGCGGGATCGAGCAGCCCGGACAGGAGTTCGCCGCTGTCCAGCGCGCTCGACAGTTGCACCGGTTCCTGGTGCTGCCCGGAGGGCTGCGGCCGGAAGGTCGCGTCCATGAGCTCGAGGACGGCCTCGGAGGACGGCGAGAGCAGGTTCACGGCCTCGGACCACGCGCGGCCGGGCCGCAGCGATTCGGTCCAGTTCGGCAAGGTCAGGACCAGCGAGGCGCCTTGCCGCGCCATGTTCAGCACCAGCCGGACGCCGGGAACCAGCGGGTCCGCGATCTGCACGACCGCGTCATGCAGCGCCTCGAAGCGGATTTCCTGACCGGCGATGCGCACGCCCGCCACGCTGCGATCGAGAAAGACCACCGGCTTTCCTCCGTTGATGAGGCCGCCCTTGAGCATCAGGGTCCAGGTCTCCCGCACGGTGCCCGAAGGCAGGATGTACACCGGATTGCGCACCATGCCGTCGGGTGGGATCGCGAGCGTGTAGGCGCCGCCGCCGCCCAGGAGCCGGATCCACACCTTCGATTGATCCAGCGGCATGAAGCCGCGGCTGGCGACCGGCCGTTCGTCCATGAAGAGGAAGCTGTCGGTGTCGGTCTTCGAGCGGACCGGCAAGGCCAGGGTCCTGGGCTGATCGTCCAGCACCACCTCGAGCCAGGTCGTCTTCTGGTCGACATGCCAGTGGTCCGCGGACTTGGCGAAGCTGCTGGAGGTCACGTAGTCGGCGGCGAAGTCGGCGGCGCTGTTCCGCTGCATCCGTTCGATCAGGGCGTTGTGCAGCAGCGAGAAGTCCCCGCCGATCCGCGATGTCGAGTAGGCCTCGAAGTGCAGGGCCAGGTTCGGCGCGGTCATCAGGCCCAGGACCAGCGCGGGGTCGCGCAGCGGCGTCGGCAGCGTTACCTGCGGGATCGCCGCACGGCCCTTGTGGCGCATGAGGGTCCAGAGATCCAGCTTCTTGTCGTTGCGGCTGTGGCTGAACTGCTTGTCCGAATCGTCGTTGACCCAGTAGTCGTGCAGTCGGTTGCTGCCGACCTGCCAGTACAGCTGGTTCTTGTGCAGGACCGAATCGCCGACGGTGGCGTCCGCGAAGGTCACCGTGTTGGTCACGAAATCGATGCGCTTCATGGGCGCCCATCCGTTGACCAGGAGCGCCCGGTGCTCCGGCTGCGCGGGGTCCATGCTCACCCGCTTCAGGGGCTCGTCGTAGCCGAGATTGATCTGCCGCAGCGGATCGACGTTGTGTTCGATCCGGTCGATCTCGTTGCTCACCTCTCTCGCCAGGGCCGCGATGCCGATGGACAGGCCCGCCAGCGGGACCGCGAGCCCTTCCGCCGCCGCGGCGAGCATCGCCGCGCCGGCCAGGTCGGCGACGGCGGCCAGACCCACCAGCACCAACCCGGCCGCGTCCAGCCCGACCTGCACCGCGGCCTGGGACACCGCGCCGCGGTCTTCACGGCGCAGCGCGTCGACAAGCCGCGCCACGTCGATCGCGATCGATCCCGCCTGGGCCATCCGGCTCACCGTCGACAGGCCGCTGGACAGCATGCTGGTGGTGCGCACCAGGGTGGCCATCGACCCGGCCCCCTCCCGGGTCGTCGCGCTGCGCAGGACGGCGGCCATCGCCGCGGCGTCCGCGCCCGCCTGGAATCCGCCTTGGGTGAGGCCCATGTACCAGAGCGCCTCCTGGTACTTGTCGCCACCGGGCACGTCGCCGGCGAGATCCGACAGCATGAGGGCCATCAGACCGAGGTTGAGCAGGTCCATGCGCGCCGCGGGCGTGCCGGGGTCGAGGAGCCCGTCCCGGAAATTGTCGAGCCCCTCCCGGATCGCGGTCATCCCCGCGCGCAGGACCCGCACGTCCGCGGAAGCGACGACGTCCCGCGTCTGCACCGCGCCCGTGTTCAGTCGCAGGTAGGTCAGCGTGGCCAGTCCGTCGTCCCGCAGGCCCAGATGGGGGAGCAGATGCGCGCCGGGCGGGCGATGCAGGTTGACCACCTCGCGGAAGCGCTGGCGCAGGCGGTCGCGATCCCAGGCGTCCGCGAGGGCCAGGGCCTGCGAGCGCGTCGACGGTGCGCCGCCCTCGCCCAGGATGGCGCAGCACGCAACGGGCAGGTCGACCCCTTCGTTGCCGTTGGGGAACTTGTCGCGGACGGTCGTGACGCCGGTGACGGGGTCGGAGCGAAAGACCCAGGTCGTCCCGGCGGCGCCCTGGCGCACCGGTGCCCCCTCGTGCAGTTGCGTGGCCTTGCGCAGGTGGCTCGAATGCGAATCGACGACCAGTGTCTGTCCGTAGACGGTGGTCTCCATGTCCGCTGCCCCCAGGTCGCGTGCGGCGATCGCGAACTCCCGGCCGAAGCTGCGTTGCACGACGGGGGTTTCAAGCGCGCAGCCCAACAGGCTGATGCGATCCATCCTCGGCAGCGGCTGCGCCCGCAGGCGGGGGATCAGCGCTTTCAGTTCCTCGGCCAGCCCCCGGGCCGTCCGGCCGCTGAGCAGGCGCTCCCGCGTCAGCAGGCTGGTGTGACCGTGACCGGAGGCGATCAGCTTGATCCGGGCATCGGCGGGCGCGTTGTCCAGCAGGGACTGCCCACGGAGCACGCGGAACGGTCCGTTCTTCTCGGCCTGCACCCAGACGACTTCGTCCGGATGGTTCCGGGTCAGCGCCAGTCCGACGCCATGCATGACCTCGTCGTCCTCCAGCTGGACGTAGAGGCGCAGATGCTCGCTGCGAGCGCCCGCGGCGGTATCACGCAGTCGGCCCGCGCGCGGTGTCTCCCAGTCGGACAGCGGGTCGTCGCTGGGACGCATGGTGCCGTCGGCGCCGTGGATCTCGCGCACGAGCGCGACAGCACCCGCATCGAAGGTCCATCTGCCGTCGGGCTGACGTTCCACCACGGGGCGCTTCCCGACCAGCAGCTGGTCGTCCGTCAACGTGATCCGCGGCGGCAGCAGCTGGCGCGACATCGGGGCCGTGTCCATCAGGACCGCCACCGTGAAGATGTCCAGGATCGACAGGTCGGCGTCCTGCCGACGGGCCTGCTCCGCATTCGATGGCGACGCGAGCGCGGGCACGCTCAGCACGAGGGGCAGCAGCGCGGTGCTGGACGTCAGGGTGACCACGCCGGTCTCTCGGTCGATCTGCTGCCTCACCTCCGGCATCAACGAGTGGAGCACGGGCAGCGGCGTCGCCGGATCCTGGACGGCCACCGTTGCCGTTGCCGTTGCCGGGAGCGCGGCGCCCGGCGGGTCGGATGTCGCCGGCGCCGGCACGAACCCGATCAGCTGGACGAAGGGAGCCGGGTCGTCGGTGCGCAGCGGCCGGCCGCCGGTCGGATGCCAGTTCGCGTTCTCACGCGCCTTGCTTGACAGGAAGTTCGGCGGCCCGGCGATGCCCAGGGCGGCCAGGCGCGACTGTGTCGTCCAGAGGTCGCGCGTCGCGGCGAGATGTCCTTGCGCCGAGGCGTCGGAGCGCGCCGCGAGACGATCCAGGCGGTCGAGGTCGAACAGCAGCGGCCGGCCCGCCAGTCCGGACTCCAGCGTGTAGGCGGCCTGGCGCGCCACGCCGACATGGTGCGCGAGCGGCCGGGGCGTCGGCGACTGGTCGAGCAGGCGCTCGGCGTGATAGGCCGCGGCCAGCAGGCCTTCCACGAGCAGCGCGCTGCCGCGATGGACGGCCACCTTCTTTCCGCGGAGCAAGGGTGGCGCCGCCTCGACGCCGTTGTCGCTGAGATCGCCGATGCCCCAGGGGCGCAGCAGCACGGCCTCGTGCAGGCGCTGCGGGTCCAGGATGACTTGCCGGATCGTGTCCCGGCGGCCGCCGTCGCCCGCCAGGCCCGCGTAATCGCCGTCGAGCACGGCCGACACCAGTCGCCCCGCGAATCGATCCAGGAAGACCTCGTCGGCGGGGTCGAGAAAGGCATCTGTCAGCTGTCGCTCGAGGTGCTCGAGCACGGCCCGCCGCAGCTGGACGCGTTGCTCGGGCGACACCTGCACGGGCGCGGCCTTCAAGGAGGCCATGGTCGTGTGCATCGCGTAGAGGATCACCCGCAGCCGGCCCTCCTCGGGGTGGACAGGTCCGAGGTCGAGGCTGCGGCGGAGCTGGAGGAAGGACCCGATGCGCGAGGGCGTCGACGTGGGCGCGTGCTGCGAGGGGCCGGTCGCGGTAGAGGTCGAGGTCGAGGTCGCAGCACCGTCTTGCGTGGCATCCGGCGGTGTGGGCGCCGGCAACTCGACGTGCAGGACGTGGCCGGGGTCGGGGTCGGGATCGGTGTCGGGCATGGTGCGTCTCCAGTGCGAGAGGAGCCGCATCAGTCGCACCGATGGAGAGGCCGGGCCGCGGGGAGCTGCCTGCCCGAGACGACGCAACGCCGGGCCGCGTCTGGCTCGGATGCGAGGTCCGGGCCCTGAAGACGGTCAGCGCTGCGCTGCGCGTCCGACACCGCGCAGTGATCGCACGGCTCAGGCGTGCCAGCCGTGTCAGCCGTCGACCGGTCGCGCCTGGGTCTGCATCGCGTCGAGCTGGTCGTGCAGCTTGACCACCTGGTCGCTCCAGTAGTTGGGCGTGCCGAACCAGGGGAAGGCCAGCGGGAAGGCCGGATCGTCCCAGCGGCGCGCCAGCCACGCGCTGTGGTGGATCATGCGTTGCGTGCGCAGCGCCTCCACGAGCCGCCACTCGCGCCAGTCAAACTCGCGCACGCTCTCATAGCCGTCCATCAGCGCGTCGCGCTGACGCCGTGCCGCTTCCGGATCGCCCGACAGCAGCATCCACAGGTCCTGCACCGCCGGGCCCTGCATCGCGTCGTCCAGGTCGACGAAGTGCGGGCCCTTGTCGGGCGTCCACAGGATGTTGCCGGGATGGCAGTCGCCGTGCAGGCGCAGCGTGACGCGGTCGGGCAGCGCGTCGAAGGCAGCGTCGATCTCGTCGATGCAGCGCGCGGCCGCGTCGTGCCACTTGGCGGACAGCTCCGGGGGCAGCGTGTCGTGCGCGCGCAGCCAGTCGCGCGCGTCGCGCGCCGGCGCGGCGCTGTTCCAGCCGAGCCGCTCACGGAACGGCGCGCGCTGGCCGACCTCATGCATCCGCGCGAGGAACCGCCCGATCCAGCGCAGCACCTCGGGGTCCTCGAGCTCGGGCGCGCGGCCGCCCTGGCGCGGCGTGACCGCGAAGCGCTGGCCTTGGAAATGGCCCAGCGTGCTCGCGCCGCCGTCCAGGTCCAGCGTCAGCGGCGCGACCACGGGCACCTCGGCCTCGGCCAGGTCCCGCGCGAACGCGTGTTCCTCCAGGATCTGCGCGTCGCTCCAGCGCCCCGGCCGGTAGAACTTCGCCACCACCGCGCTGCCGTCCTCCAGGTGGGCGAGCAACACGCGGTTCTCGTAGGAATTCAGCTGCAGCAGGCGGCCGTCGGGGCGCAGGCCGGCGTGCTCGAGCGCGTCGAGCATCAGTTCGGGGGTGAGGAGGCCGAAACCGGCCGGCGCGTCATTCATGGGGGCAGCGACAACAAAAACGGCGCCGAGGCGCCGTCGTGTCGTCGAGGAAGCGGATCAGGGCCGTAGCTTAGCGCCGTGATCAGGCGCGGCCATCAACGCTGGCCATCAACGACGTCCGTAGCGCGGGGAGTCGACCACCACGCCCCCGATGTCGGGCTCGCCGATCTCGCCGGGCAGGGTCGGGAAGTCGCGGCTGAACTGGGAATCGCGGAACGCGGTGTCGCGTGGTTCGCGCGGGTCGCGCGGATCGCGCAGTTGCGAGTCCCGGAAGCCCGCCGGCGCCTCGGCGGCGCCGGCGCGGGGCCGGTAGCCGCGGGCGCGGGGCTCAGCGGAGGATGAGGCGGCCGGCGACAGCGGCGCGAGCCCCGCCTGCATCGTCTCGCCGCTGAAGGCATCGAAACGACTGTCCGGCGCGAAGAAGGAATCGCTGAAGACCGGCGAGTCGTTCCACAGCGTGTTGCGCGAGGACGCGGTGGCCGGCGCGGCGCGGCGCGGTGCGGGCGCGGGCACCGGCGGCTGCGCTGCGCGCGGCATCGGCGCCATGCTGGCGCGGCTGCCCTGGTTGCTGTAGGGCACAAGCAGTTGCAATTCGGTCGCGCTGGGGAGGTTGTCCACCGAGCTGCGCAGGTAGCGGATGCGGCACGCGGCCAGCACCGCCTGCTTGATCTGCAGGCTGCGGCTGGAGCCGGGGCGCTCGGTCTCGATGTCAATGGCGGCCAGCACGCGGCCGTTGGGGCTGCAGATGGCGAAGTTGACGCTGATGCCGCCCAGCAGCTCATACCAGTAGCGGACGTCGCGGGCCTCGCTCGGCTGGCAGAAACGCACCACCGGCAGCTTGCACATGACGACGTGATGCGGGAGCGCCTCGCGCAGCAGGCGGAACACGCGGCGCTCGTCGGCGCTGAACACGGGGCGCGGGTTCAGCGACCACTCGGTGGGCAGCGGCTTGCGCTCGCGCCGGGGCCGGCGCAGCAGCAACGCGGCCGCCAGCCCGATGACGGCCAACGCCGACAGGCCCGCGATGATCCACGGAAGCAGGTTCTGCATATCCCAACGATGCGGACGAGGCCAGCGAGCTGACGGACCGGACAATGGCGCGCGACGGCACCAGGCGGACGCGCGGGATCGGAAGACAACAGGCACCGTACCGGGCGATCCGCGCGAATGTAGCGGAAAGCCGTTACAAAATGCATCCGGAGTCCCCCCTGGAATCGGGTGGGGCCCGGGCGAATAAGGCCGGGAAGTTCGCTCAGCGGGCGGGTGGATCCTGGTCGGACGCGCGTTCGCGGACCTTGCGGATGCGCGATTTCACCTCGGCCACGCCGTCAAGGAAGTCGCCGACGGTGCGCATGTGGCGCTTGAACTGGAAGTCCCATTCGGCCATGTGGCGCTCCAGGGCCTCGTCCACGTGGGAGGAGACCGAGTCGGGCGGCAGGCGCAGCCAGGCTTCGGATTCCCCGCCGTCGCGCTCCACCGTGGCGCCGGCGTTGCGCGCGATCTTGAGCATCGGGGCGTTCTCGCTGAGCGCGTGGATGAAGAGCGTGTCGATGCCGCGGTTGCGCGCGTGCAGCGCCGCGCGTTCAAACAGGCGCCCGCCGAAGCCCTTGCCGCGCGCGGTGGTGGCCACCGAGACGCCGAACTCGGCCATCGCCGGCCGGCCCTTGATCTGCGGCGCCGGCGCGTAGGCCAGGTGGGCCACCGCGATCAGCTGCAGCCGGCGGTTGAAGATGCCCAGGACCTCGTCCCGGGCGAAGTCCAGGCCGGTGACGTATTTCTCGATCTGCGGGTCGCGGGCCGGATAGCCGAAGCGCAGGTAGCGGTCGCGCTCGCCCAGTGCCAGCAGGTGGGCCAGGATGCGCTTGCGGTGGCGCTTGCCCAGCGAGCGGATCGGCACCCAGCCCGTCCAGCGCGCCAGCATCGCCTTGGGGTTCCAGCGCGAGCGGGCGCGGTCCTCCGTCCCGGGCTGCGGAGCGCCGGTGGCGGGGGTGTCCGGGGTGGAGCTGGGATCGGGCGAGGTGGACATGGCGGGGCGGCTGATGGGCGTGGATGCTAGCGGCGTTCAGAGGGAAAGCGGCGTCGGTTCGGTCGCGCGAGGGCCTGGATTTGGCCTTTCCAGGGGTTTCTGCTAGACTCGCCGGCTTTCCCGTTCCCAAGGCAGCGGGAGGAACGTCCGTGAGAGGCCGCGCGATTTCGATCGCCTACAAGCGTGCACCGAGCGTACGGGGGCAGATCGCCCGAAGTTCAGCCTTTTGAAAGAATCTCATGAAGACCTTCAGCGCCAAGCCGGCCGAAGTGACGCACGAGTGGTTTGTGATTGACGCCACCGACAAGGTGCTCGGACGTGTTGCCAGCGAAGTGGCACTCCGTTTGCGCGGCAAGCACAAGGCCATCTACACGCCTCACGTCGACACCGGTGACTTCATCGTCATCATCAACGCCGAGAAGCTGCGTGTCACGGGCAACAAGGCCACGGACAAGGTGTATTACCGTCACTCGGGCTTCCCGGGCGGCATCTACGCCACGAAGTTCAAGGACATGCAAGCCAAGCATCCGGGCCGTGCCCTGGAAAAGGCCGTCAAGGGCATGCTGCCCAAGGGTCCGCTGGGCTACGCGATGATCAAGAAGCTGAAGGTGTACGCGGGCGACACGCATCCGCACACCGCCCAGCAGCCCAAGGCGCTGGAAATCTAAGGAGCGGTGATGATCGGAAACTGGAATTACGGTACCGGCCGTCGCAAGTCGTCGGTGGCGCGCGTCTTCATCAAGAAGGGCACGGGCCAGATCACGGTGAATGGCCGCTCGATCGAGCAGTACTTCGGCCGTCAGACCTCCATCATGATTTCGCGTCAGCCCCTGCTGCTCACGAACAATGGTGAGGCCTTCGACATCAAGATCAACGTGCACGGTGGCGGCGAGTCCGGCCAGGCCGGCGCGGTGCGCCTGGGTATCACCCGCGCGCTGATCGACTACGACGCGGCCCTGAAGCCCGAACTGAGCCGCGCCGGCTTCGTCACGCGTGACGCGCGTGAAGTCGAGCGTAAGAAGGTCGGTCTGCACGGCGCCCGTCGCCGGAAGCAGTTCAGCAAGCGCTGATCGACTTCCGTTCGCTGGTGGAATTCCTCTGGGGATTCTGCTGGCGACGCAAGCTCAAGAACAAGGCCGCTGTTTCAGCGGCCTTGTTTTTTGGGCGTCCGCCCTGCAAGTGGCGAACACGCGCATGGGCGTAGGGGATTTGTCCGAGTGGTTCGGCACTGCCGGCGAAGGCTTTGAGATAATCCCGACATTCCTCCGATACAACAGGATCCACGATGAGCGCAGTCCTCGAAACCCAAAGCACCGACCTGGGCGGCATGCCGGCTCCGCTGGTCTTCACCGACAGCGCGGCGGAGAAGGTGCGCGAGCTGGTGCTCGAAGAAGGCAATCCTGAACTGAAGCTGCGCGTGTTCGTGCAGGGTGGCGGATGCTCCGGCTTCCAGTACGGCTTCACCTTTGACGAGGCCGTCAACGACGACGACACGCAGATGGCCAAGAACGGCGTCACGCTGCTGATCGACGCGATGAGCCTGCAATACCTGGTCGGCGCCGAGATCGACTACAAGGAAGACCTGCAAGGCGCCCAGTTCGTCATCAAGAACCCGAACGCGCAAACCACCTGCGGCTGCGGCTCGAGCTTCTCGGTCTGATCGACCAGCGTCTCCGCGCCAATGCAAAGACCGCCCTCGGGCGGTCTTGTCGTTTGTGCCGTCGATTTCAGGCGGGCGTGTAGCTGCCCAGCACACGGAGGCCGGAGGCGCCCGTCGCCGCGGGCAGGTTGCCCGGCAGCCCGCGCACATGCCGCATCGCGAGCCATGCAAAGGCGGCGCCCTCGACCTGCATCGGCGGCAGGCCCTGCGTGTCGGTGGTGGAGACGATCACGCCCGGCAGCAAGGCGCGCAGGCGGTCCAGCAGCGTGTCGTTGAACGCGCCGCCGCCGCAGACCAGC
Source organism: Roseateles sp. So40a (assembly GCF_048081605.1). NCBI lineage: Bacteria > Pseudomonadati > Pseudomonadota > Betaproteobacteria > Burkholderiales > Sphaerotilaceae > Roseateles > Roseateles sp. So40a. The sequence goes on from NZ_CP182288.1 coordinate 193,462, forward strand.
AGCTCCTGCCACGCGCCGGGCGCGAAGGCGCTCAGGCTGTCGGCGACACAGCGGGCGCTGAGCTCCAGCAGCGTGGCCTGCACGTCGACCGGAGAGACGCCTGGCGCGGACGCGGCGATCTGCTCGTCCAGCCAGCCAAGATGGAAGAGGTCGCGGCCAGTGCTGCGCGGAGGCGTCTGGCGGAAGTAGGGCGTGGACACCAGGCGCTCAAGCAGGACGGCATGCGCCTGACCCTGTGCCGCCCAGGCACCGCCGGCGTCATAGGCCGTGCCTTGATGTCGATGGATCCAGCCGTCCATCAGGCAGTTGCCCGGGCCGCAGTCGAAGCCGCCGCTGCGGCCATTGGCCCAGAGCAGGCTCACATTGCTGATGCCGCCGACGTTGAGCACGACCACATCCGCGCTGCCGCGCGCCAGCACCGCGCGGTGGAAGGCCGGCACCAGCGGCGCGCCCTGGCCGCCCACGGCCAGATCGCGGCTGCGCAGGTCGTGGACGACGGCGATGCCGGTGAGTTCCGCCAGCAGCGGCGCATTCAGCAGCTGCAGCGTGAAGCCGGTGCCGTCGAACTCGCCGGGGCGATGGCGCACGGTCTGGCCGTGCGCGCCGAGCGCGCGGATCTGCTGCGGGACCAGGCGTTGCTCGCGCAGCAGGGCCTGGCAGGCCGAGGCGTACACCCGCGCGATCGCGTTGCCGGCGAGCGCGGCGCGCTGGAGTTCGTTGTCACCCGGGCTGTTCAGCGCCAGCAGTTCGGCGCGCAGCGTGTCGTCGAAGGCCTCGTAGGCGTGGGCGAGGGCACGCACGCGCCCGTCCTGGTCGGCGCGCATCAACACCGCGTCGACGCCGTCCAGCGAGGTGCCGGACATCAATCCGAGGTAGAGCTCCGAGCCGGTCATGGGCGGGGCCGGCCTGGGGTGCCGGCGGGTGTCGAATTACTCGCCGACGACGCCGTCGTGGATCGACGACGCGGCGTCGAGCGCGCTCTTGGCGCTGGCGACCTGTGCCTTGAACGCCGCCTTGGCGGTCGCGGGCAGCGTGACGGCTTCCGAGGCGCGCGCGATGACGCGCGGATCCTGCTGCTTGCCGTTGACGCGGAACTCGAAATGCAGGTGCGGGCCGGTGGCCCAGCCGGTCGAGCCGACGGCGCCGATCTTCTGGCCCTGGTCGATCTTCTGGCCCTTCTTGACGTCGATGCGGCTCAGGTGCGCGTAGACCGTCATGCGGTTGCCGCTGTGCTTGAGCTGGATGACGTTGCCGAAGCCGTTTTGCCAGCCGGCGAACTCGACGTTGCCGTCACCGACGCTGCGCACCGCCGTGCCCGTGGGCGCGCCCAGGTCCACGCCCTGGTGTTGACGCCAGGTCTGCAGGATCGGGTGGAAGCGCATCGCGAAACCGGAGGTCACGCGGGAGAACTCCAGCGGGCTGGCCAGGAACGAGCGGCGCTTGGATTCGCCGTCAAAGCCGTAGTAGTTGCTCTTGCCGCTGGCCGGGTCGCGGAAAAAGACCGATTGGTAGCTCTTGCCGGCGTTGACGAACTCGGCGGCCAGCAGGCGGCCCGAGCGGTTGCCCCAGGTGATGGGTTCGCCGTCGGCGGTCAGGGTTTCGTAGACCAGCGAGAAGCGGTCGCCCTTGCGCAGTTCGCGATGGAAATCGATGTCGCCGGAGAACATGTCCGCCAGCTGCGTGGCGATCGCGTCGGGCACGTTGGCCTCGTCGGTCGCGGCGAACAGCGAGGACTGGATCGTGCCGCTGCCCAGACGGGTCTGGGTCTCGTACGGGACGGTCTCGATCCTGGACACGAACTTGTCGCCGTCGCGGGTGATGCTCAGGCGGGTGAAATGGGTGTCGAGCTGGTCGTTGGACTCGGCGGCGTAGCGGGCCACGACGCTCTGGACCTGGCCGCTGGCGGTGGCCACGACCTGCACGCGCTTGCCGACCCGGCCGGTCAGCAGCTTCTTGGCGGTGTCGTCGGCGCGCAGGAAGGCGGCGGCGGTGGCGTCGAAGGCGCCCATGCGCTTGAGCAGCGAATCGGCGGTGTCGGCCGCGCGGGTCACGTCGCTGCGCGACAGGCCCGGGTCGTAGGCGGCCAGCGCGGCGAGCTGCTCATCGAGCGACTGCAGCGGGATGGATTCGGAGACGACGCGTTGGGGCAGGTCGGCCGCGTCAGGGGCCAGGGGGGCGACGCCGAAGGCGGTCACGGCGAAGCAGCTCAACACACCGACCACGGTGCCGGTGAGGGCGCGGGGGTGTTTGGCCGCGAAGGATTCGGCGCGAGCGAGGGTGCGCTGCACGCGCTGCCATTCGTCAGTCCAATTCATCACGCGCCAAAGACCTTCTTTCCGGAGCCAGGGGAGGTGCGGTCCGGGAGCCGGGAGTACCGGGCGTCCTGACCGCTGCGAGAGCGTCCACTAGAATCGCCGTCTTGCGTTGCAGCGTCCGGTCAGGCATGTGAATTGCCCTCTTGGCGCCCCGCAAAAACAGCCGGCAGTATACCGGCGTGACCGGGTTACGAATGCTAGAAAACCCGACAAATCAAGACTTTACGTAAGCCCGTGCGGGCACCGAAGCACCATGTCTGACATCCGAACCCCGGCCACGTCGGCCCCCGAATTTCCGATCACCGACCGGGTCCGTCATGCGATGCAGCAATCGCTGCGAGGCTGCGAGGAGCTGCTGCCTCAGGACGAGTGGCTGAGGAAGCTGGCGCGGTCGGAGGCCACCGGCACGCCGTTGCGCATCAAGCTGGGCCTGGATCCGACGGCGCCGGACATCCACGTCGGCCACACGGTGGTGCTCAACAAGATGCGCCAGCTGCAGGACCTGGGCCACCAGGTGATCTTCCTGATCGGCGACTTCACCTCGATGATCGGCGACCCGTCGGGCCGCAACGCGACGCGTCCGCCGCTGACGCCCGAGCAGATCAAGCACAACGCCGAGACCTATTACAAGCAGGCCAGCCTGGTGCTGGACCCGGCGCGTACCGAGATCCGCTACAACAGCGAGTGGTCGGACCCGCTGGGCGCCCGCGGCCTGATCCAGCTGGCGGCCAAGTACACGGTGGCGCGCATGATGGAGCGCGACGACTTCACCAAGCGCTACGCGGCGGGCACGCCGATCTCGGTGCACGAGTTCCTGTATCCGCTGATGCAGGGGTACGACTCGGTGGCGCTGAAGGCCGACATCGAGCTCGGCGGCACGGACCAGAAGTTCAACCTGCTGATGGGCCGCCACCTGCAGGCCGAGTACGGCCAGGAGCCGCAGTGCATCCTGACGATGCCGCTGCTGGAGGGCCTGGACGGCGTGGACAAGATGTCCAAGTCGAAGAACAACTACGTCGGCATCACCGAGCCGGCCAACAGCATGTTCGCCAAGATCCTGTCGATCAGCGACGTGCAGATGTGGAAGTGGTTCGACCTGCTGAGCTTCAAGTCCATCGAGGAGATCGCGGCGCTCAAGCGCGAGATCGAGGGCGGGCGCAATCCGAAGGAAGTGAAGGTGATGCTCGCCAAGGAGATCACCGCGCGTTTCCACAGCGCGCAGGCGGCCGAGGAGGCCGAGGCCGACTTCAACAACCGCGCCAAGGGCGGCATCCCGGACGACATCCCCGAGCTGACGCTGAGCGGCGCGCCCATGGGCATCGCCGCGCTGCTGAAGGCGGCCAACCTGGTGCCGTCGACCAGCGAGGGCAACCGCAAGATCGAGCAGAACGGCGTCAAGATCGACGGCGTCACGATCAGCGACAAGGGCCTGAAGGTCGAGGCCGGCACGATGGTGCTGCAGGTCGGCAAGCGCCAGTTCGCGCGCGTGACCTTGAGCTGACACCCCACGCTCAATGAAGAACGGGAGGCCGAGGCCTCCCGTTTTCATTGGTCCGAAGACTTGGCTTACTGCTTGATGGGCCGCAGGTACGGACCGGGCTTGGGCGCCTTGATCGGATCCTTGGCGATCGCGTCCTTGAGCCAGGAGATCGCCGCGTCCAGCTGCGCGTCCTGGCCGTTGGCGGTGGCGCGCGGCGGGTTGTCCACGGTGATGTCGGGTGTCACGCCCTTGCCCTCGACGAGGAACTGGCCGTCGACGGTGATCTGGCCGTTCTCGGCGGCGCGCATCAGGCCGTTGTCCATCAGCCGGTTCTGGTCGGACAGCCACACGCCGGCGCCGGAGGTCGTCACGCCGATGACCGGACCCAGGCCCAGGCGCTTGAAGCCTTCGGAGAAGGTCTCGCCGTCGGAGTAGGTTTCCTCGTTGGCCAGCACGACGACCTTGCCGCGGAACACCTGCTGCATGTTCGGATAGGCCTTGGAGCCATGCGGCGAGCGCGGTTGCCAGAAGGCCCAGGCGCGGCGCAGCAGCGTCTGCAGGATCCAGCTGTCGATGTTGCCGCCGTTGTTGTGGCGGACGTCGATGATCAGGCCCTCGCGCTCGCTCTGCGCGTAGAACTCGCGGACGAAGTCGCCGATGTCGTCGCGGGTCATCGCGCGCAGGTGCAGGTAGCCGATCTTGCCGCTGCTGGCGGTGTCGACGATCTTCGCGCGGCCGTAGCGCCAGTCGTTGACGCGCAGCTGGCCTTCGCGGCGCAGGTCGACCGGGGTGACGACGACGGGGCGTTCCTTGCCCGAGGGCTCGCGCACCTGCAGCAGCACCTGCTTGCCGGCCTGACCGCGCATCAGCTCGCTGGGGTCGGGCGCCTGGGCGGCGTCGCGGCCGTTGATCTGCGTGATGACGGCGCCCACCGGGATGTTGAGTCCCGGTGCGGCCAGCGGGCCGGCCTCGGACGGCAGTTCCGGATCGCCGCTGAAGATGCGGGTGACCTTCCAGCCCTTGGCGTCGCGCTCGAGCTGCGCGCCCAGGCCGGCGAAGCCCGGTTCCTCGACGCCCTTGCGGATGTCGCCCGGTGCGACCTGGCTGTGCAGCAGGCTCAGCTCGCCGACCATCTGCGCCATCACCTCGGCGAGTTCATTGCGCTCGGTGACGCGCTCGACCAGCGGGGCGTACTTGGCGCGCATGGCGTTCCAGTCCACGCCGTGCATGTCCTTGTCGTAGAAGAAATCGCGCTGCATGCGCCAGGCGTCGCTGAACATCTGACGCCATTCGGCCTTGGGATCGACGGCGATCTGCCAGTCGGTCCAGCGCACGCGGGCCTTGTCGAGGTCGCCCGGGATGCGCGGGCCGGCGTCGACGATCAGGATGTCGGGCGCGGCGCCGGGGGCGGCCGGGCGGCGGATCATGAGCTTCTTGCCGTCGGCGCTGAGGTCGAAGCCGGCGACCTGCTCGGCGAAGGTCTCGACCTTGGTCTCGCCCGGGCCGATCGGCAGCTGGCGCAGCGTGCCGGCCTCATGCAGGTACAGGCGTTTGGAGTCGACAGCCAGGCCGTTGTAGTTGGCCGCGGCGATGGGCACCTCGTACAGGCGCAGCGACAGCCCCGGGATCTGGATGTCCGGTTTTCCCTTGGCGGCGGGCTTCTCTTCCTTGACCGCGGCGGCCTTGGCCTGATCGACCTTCTGCTTCGATTCCTTGTTGTCGGGCTTGTCCTTCTCCTGCTCGCGGACCTCGGCCTCTTCCTTGGCCTTCAGGCCTTGCAGCTCGTCGGGTTGCGCGAACGGGAAACGCAGACCCGGCTGCAGCGCCAGCGCGTAGACCTTCCATCCCTTGTCGAAGAACGGGCCCATGTTGCGGTCGCCCCAGGGGCCGGGGTTGCCGGTCACGTTGAAGGTGCGGCGCGAGAGGAAGTACAGCCACTGGCCATCGGGGCTGAAGGCGGGCGCGGTGGCGGCGTAGCGGTCGCTGCCGAGCTGGTGGACCTTGCCGTCGGCGACGGTCAGCAGCATCAGTTGCTCGCGATACGGGTTGCTGGTCGAGCGCGTGAACGCGAGCGACTTGCCGTCGGAGGACCAGGTGATGGCCGAGGCGCCGTCGCCGGAGGGATCGTGGTCGACCTCGCGGGTGGCGGCGGCGCGGCTGGGATTCTTCAGATCGGTGAGGTAGAGCTTGCCTTCCTTGTCCGTGTGCGCGATCCAGCGGCCATCGGGCGAAGGCACCAGCGAGCGCCGCATCGCGGTGGCGCCCTCGGTGATCTGCTTGGGCTGACCGGACCCGTTGGCGGCGAAGCGCCAGATCTCGATCTCGCCGCTGTAGTCGCACAGCGCGAAGACGTCGCGGCTGTCGGCGCTGAAGGCGGCGTCGCGGCAGCGGCCGGCGTCGCCGAGCGCGGCGGGAACGGGCAGCTCGGCGCGGCGCAGCGGGCCCACGCCCTGCGTGGCGAGGCGGCCGCGGGCGGTCAGCACGACCTGCTCGCCGTTGGGCGACAGCGAGACGCCGGTCAGGAAGTCCTGCGGGCGGCTGATCCAGCGCTTGCGCTGCTGGTCGAAGTCACCGCCCAGCGCGATGGTGAGCTTCTGCTCGGGCGCGTTGGCGGCGAGGTCCAGGCGATAGAGGTCGGCGCCGATGGCCAGGACCGCTTGCGTGCCGCCAGCACCATCCATGCTGGCGTGGCGCACGTCCCAACCCTTGAGGCGGGTGTGCTGGCGCAGGTCGGAGCCGTCGGCCTTCACGGACCAGACGTTGAAGGTGCCGTCGCGGTCGGAGAGGAAGGCGACGCGGGCCGAGCCGGATGCGTCGGTGTAGGGCATCGGGCGGCGGTCGTTGGCGCCTTCGGCGACGAGGGGCTTGGCCTCGGCGGTGCCCGCGAGGTCCATCACCCAGAGCCGGGCGAGGGCGCCGCCGCGGTACTGGCGGGCGTTGTCGCCGCGCAGGCCGTTGCGGGTGAAGTAGAGGGTCTTGCCATCGGCGCTGAGCGCGCCATCGCTGGCCTGGCCGACGGGCAGCGCGCGGTGCGTGCCGGTGGCGATGTCGACGAGGTGGAGCTGGGTGCCGGGTTCGCCGCGCTCGGTGTTGCCGCTGTAGAGGATCTCGTTGCGGGCGGTGATGCCCCAGACGCGCACGGCGCCGGTGTCCCAGGTCAGGCGGCGGGGCACGCCGCCGGCGGCGGGCATGACGTAGACGTCGCTGGCGCCTTCCTGCTGGCCGGTGAAGGCGATCCAGCGGCCGTCGGGCGAGACGGCGGGGAAGGTCTCGGTGCCGCCGTGGGTGGTCAGGCGTTGGGCGGCGCCGCCGGCGAGCGAGGTCGACCAGAGATCGCCCTCGGCGACGAAGACGACGCGGTCACCGCGCAGCGCGGGCAGGCGGTAGAAGCCCAGCGAGGGGTCGACGGCGGCGGGCTTGGCGGCGGCGGTGCGGGCGGCAGCGTCGGCGGTACCGGCGGCACCGGAGATGGCGACCGAGGTCGAGACGCTGGAGGAGGCCTCGGCGGCGATGGCGAGGGTGGCCATCGAGCAGGCCGTGGCGATGGCCAGGCGGCGGAACGAGATGCGCATTGCGGGTCTTCCTTGTGGGGAGTCCGGGACCGGAGCGGGTGGAGAAAGAGGACCGGCGATACGGCTGCCGGAAGTCATGCGGCGGGGATTCTGGCGCCGCGGGAGACGTCAGCGGTTCGTCACCCCCATGGCCACGTGACCGGCGGGCACGTGGGGGACGGCGTTCTGGATGTGGCCGTGCTGGTCGTCGAAGAAGAAGTCGGGTTCGAACTCGCGGAGGAACTCGCCCTTGGGGAGTCCGCCGAGGAACATTGCCTCGTCGACCTCGACGTCCCAGTCCATGAGGGTGCGGATGGCGCGTTCGTGGGCGGGGGCGGAGCGGGCGGTGACGAGAGCGGTGCGCAGGCGCATCGGCACGGCGGGCGCGTCCTGCAGGCGCTGGAGCTCATGGAGGACCTGCTTGAACGGGCCTGCGGGCAGGGGAGTCAGCTTGCGGGCGATCTCGTGTTCCTGGAAGGCGTCGAGGCCGTCGCGCTGGTAGATCTGCTCGGCCTCGTCGGAGAAGAGGACGGCGTCGCCGTCGAAGGCGATGCGGAGCTCGTCGGGATAGGCGGCGGAGGCGCGGGCGGACTGCGGGAAAACACGGGCCGCGGCCACGCCCGCGACGAGCGCGGATCGCACATCGTCCTCGTTGGTGGAGAGGAAGAGCTGGGCCTTGAGCGGTTTGAGATAGCGCCAGGGGGAGTGGCCGCGGGTGAAGACGCCGCGCTCGATGGTGAGGCCGTAATGCTGCGCGGAGCGGAAGACGCGCATGCCGGAGATGGGGTCGTTGCGGGAGAGGACGACGACCTCGACGCGCGGGGTCTGGCCGGGGGTGTTGAAGGCGAGGAGCTTGCGCGCGAGGGAGAAGGCGGTGCCGGGCTTGGCGGGCTCGTCCAGGCGCTGCTGCTGGAGCCGCATGTAGGCGCGGTCGTCGCTGTTCTCGAAGAGCTGGTTCTCCTCTTCGAAGTCGAAGAGCGCGCGGGAGGAAAGGGCCACCACCAGGCGGCCGTCGAGTGAGGCGGGCATGGGTGGGGATGATAGGCGCGCGAGCTGGCGGATAGGCGCGGGAGCCCGCGACAGGCTCGGTCGGACACCCTCGCCCGCGAAGCGGGAGAGGGAGGGGTGAGGGCTGGGGGAGGTGGCAGGGCGGAGGGGTCTCGCGGGATTCCTCGCAAGGAAGAGTTGCGCCGGGCCTTTAGCATCCGGCGCTGGGGAGTGAGAACAGAAGATGAATGAGATATCGGAACAAGCCAAGCTGCTTGCGAAGGCGGTCTATGAGATCCGGTTGCTATTGAGCGGCTACGTCGGGTCTCAGGCCTCGGGGGATCCTGAGGTTCGCGCAGCCGCAGCCATTGCATACGCACTTCACAACTTCGCGCTGTCGACCATCGAGGGTCAGTCGTTCGACGTGTCCGAGGCCATGGGTCGTATCCAGGCGACCCATGAGGCTTTCGGAATCGAGCTCAGCGCGGCGTTCAAGAGCTGAATGCGGGTGCCATGTCAACGTCACCCCTCACGACACTGCTCATTGCCTTTCTGGCCATTGCGATCAACACCTGGACGAGCTTTCGATTCAAGCGTTTGAGTCGCGACATCGCGATCCATCTGGGTCGGGAGCGACAGCTCGACGATCCCGGCGACGAGGGGTTGAGCCCGTTCGAGGAAAACCTCCGCCAGCAAATGAAATCGGGCGTCGGCTTGCCTGTGCTCGACGGCGAGCTCGCGCGTCGCGCGCAAGCGATGGGTAGGCAGATCCGAATCACCTTCCGGGTGACTGCGGCGCTGGCGGCGCTTGTGATGATCGAGGCGGTTGTGTGGTGGTTCTCGCTGCTGTAGGACTCGAGATGAAGAAGGCCCTGAACCCATGAGCCAGATGCGCGCCACGGTTTGGTCTGCGATGACAGGGCTGCTCGTCGCAGTCGCGGCGTTGCTGCTTGTCTGGGGCGTGGACACCCTCGCGCATGGCGCCGGATGGGCCGACTGGTTGATGCTTCTCAGCGGCGCGCTGACACCGTCTTGGGTGCTCGGCTGGTACTTCGTGAGTGAAGCTCCGGCGCCCCTGTTCAAACAGATCCTGGAGGTGTCGAGCATCCTGGTGGCCAACGCATCGGTTTACGCCCCGCTCGGTCTGGTCGTCCACGCGACCGCATCACGGGCGACGATGGTTCGCTGGATGTGGCGCTTGGCCGCAGGCATCGTGTGGATCGGGCTGGTGCATCTCGCCATCTGGCGAGGCCATGCGTTCATCTGAGCGCATCAGACGATGGAAAAGAAGCACCGATGCTGATCTCACCCAAAGGCGTGTTCCTGCTCGTGACCGTGCTGGCCTTCGCCATCAATGGCTGGACGATGGTGCGGTTCAGACGTCTCAGCCGGGACATCGCATTCCACCTCGGGAGAGAGCGAGAGCTCGACGAGCCAGGAGCCGAGGGCTTGAGCGTCTTCGAGGAGAAGCTCTTCAAGCAGCTCCGGTCGGGCGTCGGATTGCCCTCGCTCGACGACGAACTCGCGCATCGGGCACGAGTGGTCGGCAAGGAGATCCGCTTCACATACTGGGCGACTGCCACCCTCGTGTTGATCGCGGCGGTCGTGGGGTGGGTCGCCGAATCGTCCAAGCTGTGATGAACGCCATGCGCTTGACTCTTCAACCACAGCGAGCATTCATCGCGTGGATGATCGAACGGCGCATCTCCTGCGCGATGTCATCGCTCGCCTGCGCTCACAGGTGAATCGATGAACTTTGTCACCGAGTACGAAGCGTGGCTGAGGCCGGGACGTGTGGTGTCCCGCGATCACGGCAAGGAGATCCAGGCCGACGTGTGGGCCTGCGGTATTCCTCGGGATGTCTTCATCGGGACCAGCAACATCCCGGATGAATCTGATGTGGTCACCTTGGCGAGGCTTCTGGAGAAAGCACCAGAGCGCCTGGCCGAATTCAACTCGTTCTGCGAGCAACAGGGCCTTGTGCCGGACATTGCGGACGAGCGCGCCGCATGCCAGTTTCTCGAGTACCTCAACGGCGCCTGCGTGGCCTGGATCCATCTGCCTGTAGGGCCCGACCAGGATGCGCTGTTGGCACGCATCCGAGAGGTCGCGGATCAACTCGAACTCGATGTGCGAGGTCCGGTATGAGCTCCTCGGGCGGATGTGAGCTCATGAACAAGTCGACCATCGACCATGGCTATGGTGAAGCGTTTGAAGGGGTGCTCGCCGAAGCCGAGTCCTTCGAAAGTTCCGGTGATTACGGGCAAGCGGAGGGCATCTACGCATCCATCATCGATCGCAACCCCAGCTTGCCCTATGCATTCGCGAGGAGAGGCTATGCGCGCGAGAAGCAGCGGAACTTCCAAGGTGCGGCGGAGGATTACTCGGTCGCCATTGCGATGAAGCCGATGTCGCCCGTCACCACGTGGCGTCGCGCCATCGTCTTCGAGCACCTCGACATGCTTGAAGAAGCGAAGGCGGACTACTTAAGGTACCTCGACATGAAGGGCCCTGATGCCGACACGTTCTTCAATCTCAGCATGATCTATTCCTATCAAGGAGAAGCGGCCCTCGCGTTCGAGTACTGCCAACGCGCTGTCGCGGCTTCGCCAGACAACGAGCAGTTCTCCGGACGCCTTGAGGTGCTGCTGGCACGCGACTGACGATGAGCAAACCGCTGTGATGAACTTCGGCCCCCCTGAACACGTCTACGTCGAGAACGATTGGCATGACGGGCCATTGACCGGTGTTGCGGATGTGGCTGGCGTCCCGCATCGATTCGCGCGTCGCTGGGTCGAAGCGGACGATGACTACGCGACGGACTTTCTCATCTGGCCGATCTCGCCCGAGGAGCTCCTGTTGGAGCAAGAGCGCTGGCGCATCTTCGTCGCGTGGCATAGAAGGTACGACGCTAGGGAAGTCGACACGTCGACGCACCCTGGACGAGGCGGCATCGACGCGCGTTGGGATTACCTGGACACCAGCTTGCACAACCGCTACTTGCCCCCGCCGGAGGGCGCGCGGCGCGCCGCGTTGGCGTTGGTGCGATTCGATCGAGTCGAGCGCTTCGCCGATTCGGGCCCTGACTACGCTTTGCGATGGTCGATCAACCAACAGGAAGACTGAGCATGTTGATCGTCCAACTGCAGATGCGACACGACGATGCGAATGAGCGCGTTGCTGCGTTCTTGCGTGAAGCGCTTGAGCGCGTGTTTCCTGCTTTCGCGGAGCAATCCGATGAACAAGCGCAATGGATCAACTTCGAGATCGCGACCGAAGACATCGATCCTGTATGGACCGCGCTCCTCGTTGATTTGAGAGGTGATGCCGCGAGTTTCGCGAAGCTTCAGCAGCGCTGGGTCGTCGTGGCTGAAGGCGATCACGGATGGGATGACTATCGGATGCTTGCGCATTTCGACCCGAGCGTTCGGGTCGATTAGCGAGAGCCTCGGGGAGGGGATGAATGGCCAAGAGTCAACACAAGGAATTCGTGCGCGCGCTGGCTCAGCGCTTGCCGGGAGCGCGTGTCGCCAAGCGCAACACGGTGGTTTTCCCCATCCAGGGCGACCTGCTCTTCGGCTTCCTGCTGGAGCACACGTCTGTGAAGAACCAGGCCTATCTGTGGAAGCTCTGTCTCCCACTCTGCGTGCCTCATCCCAACGTCAACCTGACGTTCTCGGATCGGCTCGATCGGTTGCAGGGATCCGTGGATCTCGCGCAGGAAGGTCTCGTCGAGAACGTCCTCTCGCAGCCCGATGTGAAGCGGTGGTGTGAGGTTCACGGCACCGGTGCCGGAGATTGGCCTCAGCTCTTCGTTGAGCATCGCATCCAGGGCGCATTCCGTCGGCCATGGATCCGGATGACCGCAGGCGTGATGTTCTATCTCGAGGGAGACCAGGCTCGAGGATTGAAATGCATCGAGATCGCGGCAGAGGAGATTCCACCCACGAATCCGCACATGGCGTACCAAGCGCAGATGTGCTCCCAACTCCTGGCGCAGCATGCGGCGGGGACGATGCGGCAATTCGCGGATGAGGCAAAGGTGCTGAATCTCAAGGAGCTATTCGGGTTGGATGTCCCGCCTCGTCTCGACAGCGGGGGAGTCTCCGCGCTCTCCCGGGAATTTTCGTGAGATCGAATCCAAGAAGGGTGGTCAGCCGTCTTCGATCTGGCGTGGCGCGCTCGCTGGCTACAGCCTTGCTGGGAGGGCTCGTCGCCACTGTCGGATTGGCCGGCGACAGCCATGTCGATCATGCGGCAGCAGCCAGGCACTCGCTGTCGCTGCCGCCGGAGCAATGCGTCGCGGCAGGCGGACGGATGCTGCCTGTCTGCATTCAAATGAGGCCGGCTTGCGTCGTCGCCTTCCCGGACGCCGGGAAGCCGTGTGCCAATACCGCCGACTGCAAAGGCGGTTGCTATATCGACTTCGAGAAGTTCTGCGCAGGCAAGGAGAAGTGCTTCAGCCCGAACGGACCACCGAGCGTGGGTGATCAGGCGGTCGGACACTGCCGCGCCAGCAACAACCCCTGCGGAAGCTTCTGGCAAGTCGATGGCGGCAAGGTGATCGAGGCGTACATGGCTGACTAGCAGCAAGATGCTTGAGGAAGGAAGACATGGATCAGCGGGATACCAATGACTCGGCGCGGTGGCGTCCCATATCCAACAAGGAGTTGGAGGACCTCATCAAGGAGCAGTTGAGCGAGTGCACGCCTGAAATGAAGCGGGTATTTGCCACCTGCTGCGAGCCTCTAAGACGAGTTCCCATTGAACGAGGCTGTGGCGTCGAGGAAGTCTTCGTTGTGGCGACGCTGCCGAACGGTGCGATGTATTACGACGACGTCGAAGAAGGCTTCGAGGTCTCGCCATTGCGCCCGGACGGCGGCATCGCAACGCCAGGTTGCAGCCAGTTGAGGCTGATGCATGTGCTGCATGGCATGACCCACGAGAAGAGCGGTACGCCGAGTCAGGACCGGATTACGCAATCCGGTGGCTGATCATTGGCTGATTGAGTAGGAGCCTCGCACAGGCGACCAGCCCTCACCCCCCGCCCTCTCCCGCTTCGCGGGCGAGGGGGCCAGGAGCGACCGAGCATTCCTGCTATGCGGGCGGGGGGCAGGAGCGACCGAGCGCTCAAACGCCCGACAGCTTCAACTCCATCGCCGGTTTCGCCTCCAGATCCAGCGGCCCATACATGCGCTGAATCGGCATGCCGAACTGCGTCATCACGCCAAGGTAATGGCAGCTCCGCGAAGCATCGGCGTCGCAAGGCACCGTGTAGATCAGGTAGTTGTTCGCGATCGCCGCGCGGCCCTCGGTCGGATAGACGACCAGCGTGATCTTCCTGCTCGCCGATACGCGCTCGGCCACACCGCCCGTCACTTCGGCGAAGGGGATGGCGCCAAAGCCGTTGAGCTTGCCCAGGTCCGGGAAGCGCTCGACGAAAAGCGCCGACAGCTCCAATCCCGCCGCCTGCGGCGACGCTTGAGCGCTCATCGCCACCGCGGCGATCGCCACGACCGCGAGGCCCATTCGCTTCATCCGACTTCCGCTCATCCCGCTTCTCCCTCGTGATGACCCGGTGCTCGCGGCCGCCTTACTGCGCCGCCAACTTGTTCATATCAATGATCGGCAGCAGCACCGACAGCACGATCAGCATGACCACGCCGCCCATCGCCACGATCAACAGCGGCTCCAGCAAGGTCGCCAGCGTCATCGCGCGGCGCTTGACCTCGTTGCCCAGCTGACGCGCGGCCCGCTGCAGCATGTCGGGCAACTGACCCGTCTGCTCGCCCAGTCGCGCGAACATCGACAGCAGCCCCGGGAAGCGCTTCTTGCCCGCCAGCGCCGCGCCCAGCGGCGCGCCCTCGCGCACCTGCGCCAGCGCATCCAGCGCATCCGCGCGCATTGCCCGGTTCGACAGCGTCTCCGCCGCCGCCTGCAGCGCCTTCAGGATCGGCACTCCCGCGCCCGCCAGCATCGCCAGCGTCCCCGAGAACCGCGCCGCGTTATAGCCGCGCGAGAGCCGGCCCAGCAGCGGCAGGTTCAGCCACGCCGCGTCAAAACGCTGCCGAGGCCCCTCGCGCTTGAGGACCTGACGCGCGCCGAAGAATGCGCCCACCCCCAGCACGATGATCACCAGGCCCCACTGCCGGAGCACGTCCGACAGCCCCATCATGATCCGCGTCAGCAAGGGCAGCGTCTGCCGCGTCTGCGTGAACACCGCCGCGATCTGCGGCACCACGTACGTCAGCAGGAACCCCACCGCCAGCACCGCGATGATGCAGACGATCACCGGATACGCCAGCGCGCCGAACAGCTCCGCCCGCAGCCGCTGCTGCTCCTCCAGGTCGTCCGCCAGGCTCTCCAGCACCGGCCCCAGCGCGCCGCTCTGCTCGCCCGCGGCCACCACCGCGCGGTACACCTCGTCGAACTCGCGCGGCGCCGTCGCCAGCGCCCGCGCGAACGACGAGCCCGCGTTGACCTCCGCCTTCAGCTGCGACATCAGCTCGCGCTGCTTCGGATCCTCGGCCTCATCGGCCAACGCGGCCAGCGAGCGCTCCAGCGGCAGACCCGCCGACACCAGACCCGCCAGCTGTCGCGTCCACACCGTCAGCGTCGCCGGCTTGAACGCGCGCCGCGCGAAGCGCGACTGCTTGCCCGCAGGCGCGGCCACCGGCTTCACCTCCATCGGCACCAGCCCCTGCGCCCGCAACTGCGTGCGCGCGGCTTTCGCGGAGTCCGCCTCCAGCAGCCCCTGCTGGGCTTTGCCGGACGCGTCGAGGGCGTCGTACTTGAAGGCGGGCATCGCTCGGAACCTTGTCGTCTACTGCTTGTGCGTGCGTGTCTGCGAGGTCGCCGCGATCACTCGCGCGTCACCCGCAGCACTTCCTCTTCGGACGTCACGCCCGAGGCCACCAGCCGGTCGCCGTCCTCGCGCATCGAGCGCAACCCGTTCGCGCGCGCCGCCGCGAGCAGCTCCGACTCCGCCGCCTGGTTGTGGATCAGGCCGCGGATCGTGTCGTCGCACACCATCAGCTCGTACACCCCCGTGCGGCCCTTGTAGCCGGTGCTCGAGCACGCCGGGCAGCCCACCGGGTGATACCGCTTGTGCCCATCGGGCAGCGGTTCCTCCGACTTGCACACCGGGCACAGCTTGCGCACCAGCCGCTGCGCCAGCACGCCCAGCAGCGACGAGCTCAGCAGGAAGGGCTCCACGCCCATGTCCGTCAGACGCGTCACCGCGCTCACCGCGTCGTTCGTGTGCAGCGTCGCCAGCACCAGGTGACCCGTCAGCGACGCCTGGATCGCGATCTGCGCCGTCTCGTAATCGCGGATCTCGCCGATCATGATCACGTCCGGGTCCTGCCGCAGGATCGCCCGCAACGCCTTCGCGAAGGTCAGGTCGATCCGCGCGTTCACCTGCGTCTGCCCGATGCCCGGCAGCTCGTATTCGATCGGATCCTCGACGGTCAGCACGTTCGTCGTCGACGTGTCCACCGTCTGCAGCGCCGCGTACAGCGTCGTCGTCTTGCCCGAACCCGTCGGCCCCGTCACCAGCACGATGCCGTGCGGCTGCTGCGCCAGGCGCTGGAATCGCTCCAGCCGCTCGCCGTCCATGCCCAGCGCCGACAGCGTGAAGCGCGATTCCGACTTGTCCAGCAGACGCAGCACCGCGCGCTCGCCGTGCGCCGACGGCAGCGTGCTCACCCGCACGTCGATCGCGCGGCCGCCGATGCGCAGCGAGATCCGGCCGTCCTGCGGCAGCCGCTTCTCGGCGATGTCCAGTTCCGCCATGATCTTCAGCCGCGAGATCAGCGCCGCATGCAGCGCCCGATTCGGCCGCACCACCTCGCGCAGCGTGCCGTCCACGCGGAAGCGCACCGAGCTCTCGCGCTCGTAGGGCTCGATGTGGATGTCGCTCGCGCCGTTGTTGGCGGCCTGCGTCAGCAGCGCGTTGAGCATGCGGATGATCGGCGCGTCATCGGCCGCTTCCAGCAGGTCCTCGACCGCCGGCAGGTCCTGCATCAGGCGCGACAGGTCCACGGCGCTCTCGACCTCGCCGACCACCAGCGCCGCGCTGTCCTCGCCGCCCGCATAGGCGGCCTGGATGCGCTGCGACAGCTCGGCCACGCTCAGGCATTCGATCCGCGTGGGCGCGTACACGCGCTGCAGCTCCGACAGCACCGGCAGCGACAGCGCCGGCGAGGCCCACAGCGTGCGCTGCTGACCGTCGTCCTCCAGCAGCAGCTGCTGCGACCTGGCGACGGCGTAGGGAAGGGGATGACGGCTGCCCATGATCGTCCCTCTCGCGCTCAGCGGCCCTGCGGCGCGCTGGCCGGGGAGGCCGGACCCGGCACCGGCGACGACGCCGGATACACCGGCAGCGGCAGCTGGCTCGGATTGCGCGTGCCCGGCGCCGACGCCGGCTTCTCCGGCAGCAGCGGCGCGCCCGTGTCCGGCAGCACCAGCGTGGACTTCGGCTGCACCTCCTGCTGATACGCGCGGATCGCGTCGTACCGGTCCGAGGTGATCGCGTTGCCGCTCTCCGGCGTGCGCAGCACCACCGGGCGCAGGAAGATCATCAGGTTGGACTTCACCCGCTTGCGGCTCTGGCTCTTGAACAGGTTGCCCAGCAGCGGGATGTCCCCCAGGCCCGGCACCTTGTCCTCGCCGTCGGTGTACTCGTCCTTCATCATCCCGCCGAGCACCAGCACCTGGCCGTCCTCCAGCGTCACGCTCGTCTCCACGGCGCTCTTGTCGAAGGTCGGGCCCTGCGTCGACGAGTTCGCCGACGACACCACGCTCGAGTTCTCCTGATAGACCTTCATCCGCACCGTGCCGTTCTCACCGACCGTCGTGCGGACCTTCAGCCGCAGACCGACGTCGCGGCGGTCAAAGGTCTGGAACGGGCTCGTCGTCGTGCCCGAGGTCGTCGTCGAGTTGCCAGTGATCACCGGCACGTTGGAGCCGATCAGCAGGTCGGCCTCCTCGTTGTCCTGCACGACCAGCGACGGCGTGGACAGCACGTTCGTGCCGCTGATCGAGCCCAGCGCGCTGGCCACCGCGCCCAGCGTGTAGAAGTCGCCGACCTTCTTCAGGAAGCCCAGGTTCAGACCCGCCGGGATGTCGCCCGAGGCCAGCGCCGTCGCCGCGGTCGTCTTGCCGCCGGCGATCGCGCCGCTCAGGTTCAGGATGTTGCTGTAGCCGGTGCCGAAGTTGGTGCCGAAGCCCGACACCGTGGAATCGCCCTTGTTGCCGAACAGCTGCGTGAACTGCACGCCGAACTCGCCGAGCTTGCTGGCGTCGACCTTCACGATCAGCGCCTCGACATAGACCTGCGCGCGACGCGTGTCGAGCTGCTCGACCACCGCGCGGATCTGGCGGTACATCGGCTCGGGCGCCGTGATGATCAGCGAGTTCGTCGCCGGATCGGCCTGCACGAAACCGCCGGTGTTGACCTGCGCGGTCTGGCTGACCTGCGTCGACGCGCCGCCGCTGCTGGAGCCGCTGCTGCCGCTGGAGCTCGACGAGCCGCTGCCGAACGAATTGCTGTTGCCCGCGAAGCCGCCGCTGGTGCCCGCGCTGCCCGTCTGCGCGCTGGCGAAGTTGCCGGTGCCGCCCGAGCTGCTGTTGCCGCTGCCGCCCGCGCCAGGGCCGGCGTTGCTGGTGTACGCCGCGCGCAGCACCGTGGCCAGGCGCACCGCGTCGGCGTTCTTCAGGTAGATCACGCGGATGCTGCCGCCGGTGTCGCTGCTCGGTTGATCGAGCTTGGCGATCATCGCGCGCAGCTGCATCAGCTTGGCCGGGTTGGACGCGCGCACGATCAGCGCGTTGCTGCGCGGATCGGCCATCACGCTGCCGCTGCCGCCCGCCGCACCGCCCTGCGCGGTCACCACGCCCGGCGTGCCCGAGCCGCCCTCGGACAGGCGCTGCACCAGCTGCACGATGTCCGAGGCCACCGCGTTGCGCAGCGGGATCACCTCGATGTCGGTGTTGGAGGGCTGATCCAGCGCCGACACGATGCGGCTGATGCGCTGCAGGTTGTCGGCGTAATCGGTGATCACCAGGCTGTTGTTGCCCGGGTTGGCGTTGATCGTGTTGTTGGGCGTGATCAGCGGACGCAGCACCGCCACCAGGTTGTTGGCGTTCTCGTGGTTGAGCTTGAAGATCTGCGTCACGACCTGGTCGCCGCGCGCGCGCGTCTCGCCGGCGATCGTCACCGCGCCGGTCTGCAGCTTGGCTTCCGCCTCGGGCACCAGCTTGAGCAGGCCGCCCGTCTCGACCATCGCGAAGCCCATGCCGCGCAGCGCGGCCAGGTAGCTGAGATACGCCTCCTGCACCGGCACCGGCTGCTCGGCGGTCAGCGTCATCGTGCCCTTGACCCGCGGGTCGACGAGGATGGGCTTGCCCAGCGCCGCGGACATCGCGCGCGACACCGCCTCGATGTCGGTGTTGACGAAGTTCAGCGTGACCGGCGTGCTCGCGCGCACGGCCGGTTGTCGGCGGGGCTGATTGTTCTGCGCGCCGGCCTGCAGCGGCAGGCTGCCCGCGATCAGGCTGATCGCCAGGGCCAGCGCCGTCGGACGCGTCGTGTGCTTGTTCATGCTCATCCCACCGAGATGATCGAGCGCGCACCGTCGCGCCGCCCGATGATGTTCAACAAATTGGCCAGTGCGGCCTCGCTGCCCGGCGCCGGCGATGCCTCGCCCCGGAACTGCGGCCGCGCGCCCAGGTTGCCCTGGCCGCTCAATTGCAAGGGACCCTGCATCGTCGACAGCACCAGCTGCGGCTCCTTGCCGCCGCCGATCAGCGCCATCCGATAGCTGCCCAGCGGCGCCACCTGCGCCAGCCGCGACGAGAAGTCACGCAGCTCCAGCTGCGCCAGGCCCGTGACCGTCACCGTCTTGCCACGGCCCTCGAAGACGAAGCCCTGCGCGCTCACCGCCAGCAAGCCGTCCGGCGCCAGCGTGTTCCACGGCGTGCCCAGGCCGCTCAACCAGCCCGCGGGCCAGCGGATCCACGGCTGATCGGGCGAGGCGTCGGGCAGTCGCACTGTCAGGCGGTCCATGCCGAAGCTCGCCGTCACCGGCGCGGCCGGCTTGATGCAGCAGGCCTGGTCCAGCGTCAGGCGCACGCCCAGGCCGCCGTCGATCCAGGTCGGACGCAGCGTCCAGCCCAGGCGCTGCGGCAGCTCGCTCGCGTCGCGGCTGCCCGCGCCGGGGCTCAGGATCACACGCGCGCTGCCATTCCAGATGCTGCCGCGTGTGTCGGCCAGGATCAGACGCTGGTTGGACATGTTCGCCACCGCGGACGCCACCCACGCGGCCGGCGCCCAGACGACGACCGCCGTCACCAGGCCCAGCACCGCGCCGAGCTCGGCCCAGCGGAAGGACCGGACGAAGCCGGTCGTGGCGGTGGCGCTCGCGGAGGAGGTCGCCAGGACGGTACGCGCGCGGCGGACCATCGCTCAGTTCCCCGCCGCGGCGGGCAGCAGCAGCGTCATGCGCCCGCTGTAGCCCTGCGGACCCGATTGCAGCTCGGCCTCTTGCGGACGCGCGCGCGCGCCCTGGCGCGCCTCGCCGATCCACATCGCCAGCGCCGAGCCCGGCACCCCGCGCAGCCGCAACTGCGCCTGCGTGCCGGCGATCGTCAATTCGGCGGCCGGGCCCAGCCGGGCGGTGGCCGCGCGCAGCGCGCTCACCGACTGCTCGGCCGACACCGGCACCGCCTGGCGCAAGGCCTGCGTCTGCTGCGCCATCGCGCGCATCTGCTGGAGCTCGCGGTCCAGCCGGTCGATCTCGCCCGGCGCCTTGCGCAGCGTGCCCCAGGCCGGCGCCAGCGCGATCAGCCACAGCAGCAGCAGGCCGATGAAGGCGGCGGTCACGCGCGCGATCAGGCGCTCGCGCGGCGCCGCGGCCAGCCAGCGGGCCTCGAGGTCCCGGCGCATCGTCGTGAAGCTGTTCATCGGTTGTCCGGTCGCAGGCTGAGTTGAAGCGCCTCGCCGTCCTCGGCGACGCGCAGCGCGGGATCCTGGCCCAGGCGCTGGCGCAATTGGTCGCGCTGCGGCGCCGCGAGGCCCGAGACCAGCAGCCGGCCCTGCTCGAAGCGCAGGCCCGACAGCGGCGGCTGGTCCGGCGGCAGCGCGCGCGCCACCGCGGTCAGCAGGTCCTCCAGGTCACCCGGACCGACCTGGCCCGCGCCACCGCGCAGCGCCTCGGTCTCGCGCACCATCTGCGCGCGGGCATCGCGGATCACGCGGACCTGCGGGAAGCTCTGACGCAGCAGCGCCTCCTGCTCGGCCTTGCGCGCGTCGATCGCGCGGTTCTGCTGCCAGGCCATCGCGTTCAGGCCGATCACCTGCACCACGACCAGCCCCACCACGCCCCAGCGGAACGGGCGCCAGGCCGGCGTCTGCAGCGTCTGCCACGCCTGATGGATGCGCTGCCAGCCGCGCTGACGCGGCGTCAGGTCGAACTGCAGCAGGTTGACCGGCGCCTGGCGCGCGGCCCAGGCCCGGTCGGTGTCGTTGATCACGCGCACCGTGCGGCCCAGCCATTGCTCGGCCTCCGCGGCGGCGCCGGGGCTGGCCGTGACCGGGGCGTTCGCCCACCAGTCCTCGCCCAGCCAGCCGCGCAGCCCGGTGCTGTCCAGCGGGAAGGTCGCCACGCCATCGGCGCGCGCCACGCGCAGCCGCGCGCGGTCGTCCGGACCGGTGTCGACATGGCCCTGGTCGGTCTCGCCCGAGACCGCCTGCGGCCACGACAGCGGCAGCAGCGACTCGACCAGCAGCCCGGCGGCCTCGATGGCCTGCAGGTGCGCGCGCAGCGGTTCGCGCGACATCACCGCGACCCAGTGCGTGCGGCCTTCCGCGTCGGGACTGTCCAGCACGGCGAAGTGCAGCCGGTCGGGATCCTCGAGCAGCTGATCCTCCATCACGCCGACGACGGCGCCACGCAGCTTGGCGCCCTTGACCTTGGGCAACTGCGCGGGCAACCAGCTGATCTGGCCGTCGCCGATCAGCGCCATCACGCGGTCCGCGCGCGGCATCGCCGCCAGCGTGCCGCGCTGGCCATGCCCGCGCGCATGCGCCGGCGCCTGCGCGTCGTGGCTGAACCAGTATTCGTATTCGTGCGCGGGGCCGCTCTGGGGCGGAGTCGCCGGCAACAGGATGAGCAAGGTACTCATGAGATCGCGGATTCTAGGAGCGCTTGCATGACGGAACGGCGCCGCGCGCCCCCGAAGAAGCCCGTAGTCGCGCCTTTACAAGTCCGTGCATCCCGTCCCTCTTGTTTCCAGTCGTGTCATTGTCGTCACCCGCGCGGTGATCGCGTGGGTGTCGAGGGTCAACGCGTGGCCCCATCGCCGCCGTAGCCCGCCGTGCCGGGGATAACCGCCTGCTTCTGCAGGCGCTGCCGATCCAGCACGATCATCTCCAGCGCCTTGCGCTGCACCAGCGAGCGCTGCGCCAGCACGCGGTCGTCCATGCGCAACTGGCCCTCGACGAAGAAGTAGTCGCTCGTGAAGGCGCCGCGTTCGATGGTGGCCTCCACGCCCTGCGGCAGGTAGGCCTTGAGTTCGTCGATCGTGCGGAAGGGCTTGGTCTGGCGCGCGCGCACGATGCGATCGGCGCTGCCGGTGTCCATGCCGTCGTACAGCGCGGCGAGGACCTCGCGCGGCGCGGTGTTCACGTTCACCGGTGTGGCCACCGGCAGGATCACCACCAGCGTGGACAGCCGCGCGATCTGCTCATCGTTGATGCCCAGCCAGCGCAGCTGGTCCAGCCGCGTGGGCAGCAGCGGCACCTCGCCCTGCGGCGCGCTGGCCGGCACGGCGGCGTAGTTGAGCTTGTCGCGCAGCTGCTCGGCCAGCGACCCGCTCAGCCCGGCGGCCTGGAACAGGCGCGCCGCGGTGCGCAGGTCCTCGGCCTTGTAGTTGATCAGGTTGCGCAGGTTGAAGCGCGATTGCGCGTCCTCGATGCGGCCCGACAGGAAGGCGTCGGGCCCGGCGTCGGCCGAGTTGTTCTCGTCCGCGGACAGGAAGCTCGACAGCCGCGCCTCGGCCAGCGGCACGGCCCAGACCTCGCCGAGGTGATCGACGTTGTCCTTGCTGTTGTTGCGCTTGTCCTCGCGCAGGATCAGCCGCGCCCAGTCCAGCGCGCCCTGCAGCACCCAGTCGGCCTGGGCACGGCCGCGGTCGGCGGCCTCGATCTGGATGCTGCGCGCCTGGCGCCACAGCATCGCCGCGGCCAGCGTGGTGACCAGCACCACGATCAGCAGCGCGGTCAGCAGCGCGGCGCCGACGCTGCGAGCGCGTGGGGAGCGGGTAGGGCGGAAAGCCGGATGCCGGATCGCGCTCATGAGGTTGGGGCCTCCACGGCGACCTCGCGCACGAGCTCGCCGGAGTACCCGCTGCCCTCGCCGAACTGCAGCTGCATGCGCACGCCCGAGGGCACCGCGATGCGTTGCTTGGCGCTGCCGGTGGTCTGACCGGGGCTCGAGGCCGCGGCGTCCGACGAGTCCACGACATCGCCGCTGGACTGCGCGTTGCTCCAGCTGTTGCCGCGGAAGAAGAACATCTGCCAGCCGGTGACGCCCTCCAGGCCGGGCATCGCGCGCAGCTCCTCCGCGCTGAGCTGCTGGCTGCGGAACCATGCGTCCTGCAGCGCGTCGCGCTGCGTCACCGGGCCCGATTCCCAGCGGCTGAGCCGGCCATCGCGCAGCTGCCACATCACGAGCTGCAGGCCCGACTCGCGCCGGCGCGTGAGCCGCAGCGCGTTGCCGTCGAAGGACAGCGCCGCGGGCAGCACCGCGCTGTCCTGCACCTCGCGCAGGTCCAGCTCCCATTGACGCATCAGCGTCTGCAGCGTCTCGGCGCGTTCCATCGCGGCCTCGTTGCGCTCACGGCTGGTGCTCAGCGCCGACACCGCGCGCCACGCCATCACCGACATCACCGCCATCACGACCAGCGCGACGACGACCTCGATCAGCGTGAACCCGCGCGCCGCGCGCCGGGAGGGAAGGGCCGCGCGCCGCATCAGTAGCGCCCCACGATCGTGGTGATGGTCAGCAGCGGGCGCTCGCGGTCGTCGAAGACCTGGGCCTCGACGCGTCTGAAATTGGGGTTCGGCGTGTTGCGCACGGCCAGCTTGCCGGTGAACGCGCGGCCCAGCTGCGTGCAGCTGAAGCTGTTGTCGCCGGTGCCGGGGAAGACCTTGGTCAGGCGCATCTCGGTGAGCTGGTTCTCGGCGCACCACTGCGCCAGCGCGTTGACCCCGAGCCGGTCGGCGTTGGAGGTCATCGCGCCGGCCGCGCGCAGACCGGCGGCGAGGCACAGCGCGACGATGGTCAGCGCCACCAGCACCTCCACCAGCGTGAAGCCGCCGTCGCGCGCCTGCAGGCGCGGCGTCATGCATCGTGTGGTGAATCGTGTCGAGTGCCGTGTGGGGAGCCGCTTCATGCGCCGTCCTTCGCGATCGCGAACGGCCGCAGGCCGTCGGTGACCAGGCTGATGCGGTGCTCGCCGCGGACGAGCGTCACCCGTTGCGCGCCGATCAGCGGTTCGGGGCCCAGCCGCAGGGTGCGGCCATTGGCGCTGGCGCCCTGGATCTCGACGACCGGCGCGTCGCCCAGCCAGGGGCGGTCCAGCGCGAGCCGGCTGACCAATGCCGGCGGCAGGCCGGTGAACCGGTAACGCCCGTCGGCGCCGTCGGGCAGCCAGCGCACGTCCAGCGACGCGGCGCGGGCCTCGGCGCGCGCGGTCTCCAGCACGGAGGCGAGGTGCAGCGCCTCACGTTCGAGCTGCACATCCGCGCGGTCACGCATCGCCACGGCGACGGTCGCGCTGGCGATCGCCACGATGGTGATCGCCACGATCAGCTCGATCAGCGTGAAGCCGCGCTGGAGCGAGCGGCGGAACGGACGCGCGCGCACGGCTCGCTGCGATCGGTGGGGCGGGGGACGCGAGACGCGCGGCGGACCGCGCGCTTATTCCCAGGACCCGATGTCGGCGTCGTTGCCTTCGCCGCCGGGCTTGCCGTCGGCGCCCAGGCTGTACACATCGACCTCGCCCTTCAGGCCGGGGTTGTCGTATTGGTACGGATTGCCCCACGGATCCTTGGGCAGCTTCTCGATGTAGACCTTCCAGTTCGGCGCGGCCGGACCGCTGGCCGGCTTGTTCACCAGCGCGGCCAGGCCCTGCTCGCCGTTGGGATAACGGCCGTTGTCCATCTTGTAGAGCTTGAGCGCCTGCATCAGCGTGGCGACGTCGGACTTGGCCGCGGTGCGGCGGGCCTCGGACACGTGGTTCATCACCGCGGGCACGACCACCGCGCCCATGACGGCGACGATGGTGATGGCGACGATCAGTTCGATCAGCGTGAAGCCGCGCGCGCGGCGCGGGAAGTCAGGTCGGCGCATGGTGTTGCAATCCTCGCGGAGCCACCAGCGGCGGCCCATCGCGCTGCATCATAATCGTCGGATGCATGCACGATGGTTAAGCTTCGTGGTCTGGTCGCTGCTCGCGGCCAGCCTCGCGTACTGGGCGCTGGTGCTCATGGTCAAGGGCCCTCAAGCCCCGGCGATGACGCGTCCCGCGACCGCCGATGGCGCCCCGGCTGACTGGACTCGGCTACTCGCCGCCGCGAAAGCGGCAGAGATGCCGGTCGAAGCTGCATCTTCTCGTTACCAGTTGCTGGGCGTCGTGGCGCCCACGGCGGCCGGTCGTCATCCCGGCGAAGGCGTCGCGCTGATCGCCGTGTCCGGCATGCCGCCCAAGCCGGTGCGCGTCGGGCAGGTCGTCGACGGTGACCTGAGATTGATCGAGATCAATCGCCGTGACGTCGGACTGGGGACCGGCGATGCCGTCAGCGTGCGTCTGAGCCTCGCGCCGGGTGCCGGCGGTGTGGATCCGATGCCGGGTCAGCCGCAGCTCGCGCCGGGTGGCGGTGTCGCGCCGCCGAACTTCGTTCCTGGCCAGGGCATGCCACCCCCGGGCATGGCGCCCGGACAGGACGGCATCGTGCCGCCGACCGCCGTGGGCGGTTCGCTGCCGCAACCCACGGGCGACGGCAGCGCCCATCCGATCAAGTAATCCGGCTTCGAGCTTGACGTCGGCGTCGGCGCCGGCGCCGGCGTCGGTGCCGATCCCGGCATCGGCGCGGGGGTCAGTACTTGCTGCCCAGCGTCGACCGCCCGGATCCGGACGGCAGACCGCCGTCCTGCGGTGAACCGGTCTCGCGCAGATCGGACGGCCGGCTGTGGATGGGCCCATCGGGCAGATCCTGGACTTCCGTCAGCAGCGCAGCGGCGCAGCGCACCAGCGGCCAGGCCAGCGTCGCGCCCGTGCCGTCGCCGCATTCCATGCCGAGTTCCAGCAGCGCCGCCGCGTGGAAGAGCTGCAAGGCCTCGTCCAGGCCGCGGTGCGTGGTGCTGCGGCAGAACACGGCGTAATCGGTGACCGGTGGCGCGATCATCGACGCCACCTTCAGCGCCGCGCAGGCCGGCATGCCGTCCACCAGGATCAGCTGACGCTTGGACGCGGCCACCAGCATCGCGCCGACCATCACGGCCAGCTCGAACCCGCCGAACGCGGCAAGCACCGCCATCGGCTCATGCACGTCGCGGTGCCGCGACTGCGCGCCCTGCAGCACCAGCATCAGGTGCGACAGCTCGTCATGCGGCATGTCGGGGCCCGAGGTGATGAAGTCCTGCACCGGCATGTCCATCAGCCGCGACAGCACCAGGGCCGACGACTCCAGCGAGCCCTGACCCAGTCCGGCGCAGGCGATCACGTTGCCCGCCAGGTTGTCGGAGATCTCCATGCCGACGCGCACCCCGGCGTGCGCCTGGTCCAGGGTCATCGCCGGACCGGCGCGCGAGTTGCGCGTGCCGTGCGCGATCTTGCGCGCCAGCAGGCGCTGCTGCGGGCTGAGCGGCTCGGCGATGCCGCAGTCCACGACCGTCACATGCATGCCCTGGCTGCGCGCGAACACGGTCGACGGCAGCCGGTGCTGAAGCGCGAGCAAGGCCTGTTCGCGCGTGCTGCGTCCGTTGGGCAGCGCGATGCCGTCCACCGCCAGCCCGTGGTCGGCGGCGAACAGCACCAGCGTCGGATCGCGGAACCGGGGCGTCTGCGTCGCCTGGATCAGGCCCAGCCGGACCGCCAGCGGCTCCAGTTCACCCAGGCGACCGGCGAGCGTGCAGCGACGCTCCAGGCGCTGGCGCAGGGCGCGCTCCAGCTCCGGATTGGCGGTCGGCGAGATGAGGGACTGATGGATGGACATGGGGATCGCCATTCTCGGTCCGCGCCGCGCCGCCACCATTGGCAATTGCCCCCTCGCCCGATCACTGCCCCATGTCCCGGGGGCAGCCGTTGGTGTCAAGGCGTAACGGTGCCGGCGGACCGGCTCGTGAGGCTCAGCGCAGGAAGAGCCGGTACACCGGGTTCTCGGTCTCTTCGGTGTACGGATAGTTCAGCTGGTCGAGGAAGGTCTTGAACGCCTTGCCATCGCCCTTGGGCACCTGCAGCCCGACAAGGATGCGGCCGTAGTCCGCGCCCTGGTTGCGGTAATGGAACAGGCTGATGTTCCAGTCGGGGCTCATGCTCGAGAGGAAGCGCATCAGCGCGCCGGGCCGCTCGGGGAAGATGAATCGGAACAGCCGTTCGTTCTCGGCCAGCTCCGTGCGTCCGCCCACCATGTGCCGCACGTGCTGCTTGGCGAGTTCGTCGTCGGTCAGGTCGACGGTCGGGAAGCGATGCTTCTCGAAGCCGCGGGCGAGCTTGTCGGCTTCCTCGCGCTTGCTGATCGACACGCCGACGAAGACGTGCGCCTCGTTGCGGTCGGAGATGCGGTAGTTGAACTCCGTCACGCTGCGGCCGCCGACCAGCTCGCAGAAGCGGCGGAAGCTGCCGCGCTCCTCGGGGATGGTCACGGCGTAGAGCGCCTCGCGTTCCTCGCCGACCTCGGCGCGCTCGGCCACGAAGCGCAGCCGGTCGAAGTTCATGTTGGCGCCGCAGGTGATGGCGATGTAGGTCTGGCCCTTGGTCCCGTGCTGCGCGGCGTACTGCTTGATCGCGGCCACGCCCAGCCCGCCGGCGGGTTCCAGGATGCTGCGCGTGTCGACGAACACGTCCTTGATCGCGGCGCAGACGGCGTCCGTGTCCACGAGGATGTAGTCGTCGACCAGTTCGCGGCAGATGCGGAAGGTCTCCTCGCCGACCAGCTTGACCGCGGTGCCGTCGGAGAACAGCCCCACGTCGCTGAGCGCGACGCGCTTGCCCGCGCGCACCGAACGCACCATCGCGTCGGAGTCCCGGGTCTGCACGCCGATGATCTTGATCTCCGGCCGCACGGCCTTGATGTAGGCCGCCACGCCCGAGATCAGCCCCCCGCCGCCGATGGCCACGAAGATGGCGTCGATGGAGCCGGGGTGCTGCCGCAGGAGTTCCATGGCGATCGTGCCCTGGCCGGCGATGACGTCGGGGTCGTCGAACGGATGGACAAAGCTCAGGCCGTGCTCGCGTTCGAGCGTCAGCGCGTGTTCGTAGGCGTCGGTGAACGATTCGCCCGACAGCACGACCTCGCCGCCCAGGGCCTGGACGGCGTCGATCTTGACCTTGGGCGTGGTCACCGGCATCACGATGACGGCCCGGCATCCCAGTTTCTTCGCCGATAGCGCCACGCCTTGGGCGTGATTACCCGCTGACGCGCAAATCACCCCCCGCGCCAATTGCTCGGGCGCGAGATTTGCCATCTTGTTATAGGCACCCCGCAGTTTGAAGCTGAATACCGGCTGCTGATCCTCGCGTTTCAGCCAGACTTTGTTGCCGATGCGCTTGGAGAGATTGCGGGCCGCATCCAGCGAGGTTTCCTGTGCGACCTCATACACCTTCGCGTTAAGAATCCGTTGGAGATAACTCTGATCTGCCGGGAGTAACGCGGGATGGGGCGCCGGCCCTTGGGAGGATTTGGCTGGCCTCGCCGATGCGGTCGATCGGGCCGATCTGGCCGATTTGGCTGGCGGTCTCGCCTGATTGGCCGCCGAACCCGGCGAGGTGGTCTTGCGCGCTGCGCGGCGGGTGCCGGCCATGGAAATCCCTCCAGTTCCCCCTGCCACGCGGGACGCGTCGGAAGTCGGGCGGATGATGATAGCCAGGGACAGCCATGGCGCGGGTCGGCGCCGGACGCCTTGCGGTCACGGGCTTTCGCCGTTGGAGGAGCGAGGCTTGCGTCGGGCGCTCTCGCGCGGACGAAAAAAAGCCCGAGGCTTGTGGCCTCGGGCTGAATCCACCATGGAGGCGGTGGAGGAGACAATCGGTGCGAGGCTGACCCCACAAGCTGGGGTAGCGCTATCGCATGCCTAGAATTCTAGGGCGATGCATGTTGCGCTGCAATATTTTTCAGGGTGTCCGGCTGTGGAGTCGGGTCTCTAAATGCGCAAAATCACCGCCAGAGTCGGCCATCGTGCCGAACTGCGGGATGAAAAATGGGGACAGGATGGTCCCGCCGAGGCCGATGGCCGCTCGATTGGAAGGAACGACGATGGAATGCACGATCAACTGGATGGGCGCGGACGGCATGAGCTTCGTCGCCGAGACCGGCAGCGGTCACATGATCAACATGGACGGCGCGCCGGGCGGCGGCGGCCGCAACCTGGCGCCGCGGCCGATGGAGACGGTGCTGGCCGGCACCGGTGGTTGCACCGCGTACGACGTGGTGCTGATCCTGCAGCGCGGCCGGCACGACGTCCGTGGCTGCCAGGTCAAGATGAATGCCGAACGCGCGGAGACCGATCCGAAGGTCTTCACCAAGATCCACATGCATTTCGTGGTGACCGGCAAGGGCCTCCCCCAGGTGGCCGTCGAGCGGGCGGTGCAGCTGTCCCACGAGAAGTACTGCTCGGCCAGCATCATGCTGGCGAAGACGGCGGAGATCACCACCTCCGTGGAGATCGTCGAGGCCTGAGCCCTGGCGCGGTGACTGGGCGGCCCGGGATCTCGTGCCGGGCTCCCGGGCGTTCTCCGCTTTCTATATACGGTGGGCCGTCCGGGTCATGACCTTGGCGGCCATCCGCATCAGGCCGCGGACCGGCGCCGGCAGCTCGATGCCGCCCAGCGCGCGGGCCTCGCCGGCGTGGCGGGCTTCCTCTTCCTTCATCTGGGCCACGATCGCCCGCGAGCTCCGGTCGCCCTCGGGCAGCCGCTCGAGGTGGCTGGCCAGATGGGCCTCCACCTGGTGTTCCGTCTCGATGACGAAACCCAGGCTGACCTTGTCGCCGATCAATCCGGCCACCGTCCCGATGGCGAAGGCGCCGCCGTACCACAACGGATTGAGCAGGCTGGGGCGGTCGTTGAGCTCGCGCAGCCGTCCTGCGCACCAGGCGAGATGGTCGATCTCTTCCTGCGCCGCGTGTTCCAGGTGTTGTCGCAGCCCGTCATCCCGGGTGCTGAGCGCCTGCGCGCGATAGAGCGCCTGGGCGCAGATCTCCCCGACGTGGTTCACGCGCATCAGCGCGGCGGCCTCGCGGCGCTGCGATTCGTCCAGCGTGTCGTCGGGGGTGGGGGGCTCCGGGGCAGGGCGTGCCATCGGCGCCACACCGGCCAGCGTCTTCAGGCTGTGGTCGATCGTGGAAATCCACGCGTCCGTTCGGGAGAGTATTCGCGCGGGGCTCGTGGACTTGAATTGCATCGTGATCGCTGCTTGACGGGGACTTGACGCCGGAGTTTAGGAGCCGCGCGTCAAGCGGATCGGGCTCTACGGTCGGTCCTTTGTGCGAATGCCTGATGACACATTTCTTTAACCTCATACGCGTTGCTTTGATCCAACGAAATCAGGACTTTTACGGGGTGGCTGCTGGTCAGGCGTGATCGGACCTGTTGCAATACACCACAGCTTCATTGCAGGAGCTTGGTTTGCGGGCGATCTACCGACCGCAGCCTCATTGAAGATCTAGGAGTCTCTAATGAAGAAATCTCTCGTCGCGCTGGCTGTGCTGGCTGGTTTCGCCGGTGCCGCTTCCGCTCAATCGTCCGTCACCCTGTTCGGCGTGATCGACGTGGCCGCCCGTTACACGAAGGCCAACGGCAACGACACGAAGCAACTGACGAACGACGGCAGCTCCTCGAGCCGCATCGGCGTCCGTGGCGTTGAAGACCTGGGTGGCGGCCTGAAGGCTGGCTTCTGGCTGGAAGGCGCCCTGGCTGCCGACACCGGCACGGCTGACGCCACCCGCTTCTGGGGCCGTCGCGCTTCCGTGAGCCTGATGGGCGACTTCGGTGAAGTCCGCCTGGGCCGTGGCAAGACCTCGACCCGCCTGGTCGTTGACGACTTCGACGTGTACAGCACGACCGGTCTGGGCGACGTGACCCGCACCTACAGCCTGCTGGGTTCGAACATCGACACGATCAACCGTGCCGACAACCTGGTCCAGTACTTCCTGCCGGCCGACCTGGGCGGTGTGTACGGCTCGTTCGACATCGCCGCTGGCGAAGGCACCGACGGCAAGAAGTCGTACGGCGGCCGTCTGGGCTACAAGGCTGGCGACCTGAACGTCGCTGGTGGCTACCAGACCACGGACTCGCTGGGCTCGAAGTTCAAGCAGTTCTCGCTGGGCGGCAGCTACGACTTCAAGGTTGTGAAGGTCAGCGGCCTGTACAGCCAACTGAAGTTCGGTTCGCGCAAGCAGAACCTGTACACGATCGGCGCCGTGGTGCCGGTGACGGCCGCCGGTTCGGTGACCGCTCAGTACACCAAGGCTGAGACCAACGGTTCCGCTGACGCGGGCCCGCAGGCAGCTCGTGGCGACGCGCAAGCGTTCTCGATCGGCTACCAGCACAACCTGTCGAAGCGCACCGCGCTGTACACGACGGCTTCGATCATCGACAACGACAACTCCAACTTCCGCGTGCAGAACAACGCCGTGGCGTCGGCTGTTGGCGGCAAGTCGGGTGGTATCGACGTCGGCATCAAGCACAGCTTCTGATTCCCTTCGGGATCAGCGCTACGAAAGCCGCCCCTCGGGGCGGCTTTTTTTCGTCTGTGCGATGCCGCTGGCGTGGGCGGCGAAGGCGCGTGCGAACACCGGTTTCGTGTCCGTAACGGCCCGACGCACCGCTGGGGTGCCGGGTCTTGCCTGGCGGATCAAGCAGTGTCGCCGCAACGCACTCTTGTGGATTTTGTAGAGAGTGATCGCGGGTTTTCCCTCTGTGGCGTCGTCACAAACTTGACAGGGTTTGTGCGCGTGGGCGATGTGCAACACAACGCGTCTCCATCTGGGGCGTTCGCTGAGAATCGATCACGGCGACCAAACCAATCTAAGGAGACACCACATGAAGAAAGCCGCCTTGGCGCTGACCATCCTGGCAGGCAGCACCACCGCCGCCTGGGCCCAATCGAGCGTCACGCTCTACGGCATCGTTGATGCCGCCGTGCGCTACACCAGCAACGCCAGCGTCGGCTCGTCGAAGAAGACGGTCGCCCCCGGCGGCATGTCGCAGAGCCGCCTCGGCGTGAACGTGACTGAGGACATGGGTGGTGGCCTGAAGGCGATCGCCAACCTCGAGCACCGTCTGAACTCCGACACCGGCACCGTGGCGGCCGCGGACTTCTGGCGTCAGTCGTGGGTCGGCATCCAGTCGGCCGACTTCGGTCGCATCACGATCGGTCGTCAGTACAACATCCTGTTCGACATCTACACCTCGACCTACGCGTCGTTCAAGTACTCGCCCTACATCGAGGCTTACAAGCCCGAGATCGGCCTGTCCATGGGCGCTCGCCAGGACAACATGGTGAAGTACCTGTTCGAGACCGGCCCCGTGCGCGGTGAGCTGCAGGTCTCGGCTGGCGAAGGCAACTCGCAGAACAAGTCCTTCGGCGGTCTGCTGCGTTACTCGCAAGGACCGATCGCCTTCGGCGGTGCCTACCTGCAGGTCGAGGACACCCTGGGCAAGAAGGTCAAGGGCTACACCCTCGGTGGTGCCTACACCGACGGCCCGTGGTACCTGAACCTGTCCTGGGCGCAGAACAAGTTCGACCAGGGCGGCCTGCTGGGCGCGGCCTACACGGCCGGCCTGCTGGGCAACGTGCTGAACGCCGCGGCCAACGACGTGAAGAAGCGCGACATGATCTCGACTGGCGTCGCCTATCAGCTCACGCCGCAGCTGAACCTGGGCGCGCACTACTGGTACGCCACGCAGACGCACTACAGCGCCGCGCTGGCCAACACCAAGAGCAAGGGTCACTACTTCGCGGTCGTGGCGGACTACGCCTTCTCCAAGCGCACCGACGCCTACGTGGAACTGGACTACACCAAGCACAACGGCGCGGTCCTCTTCTCCAACGGCGCCGAGAAGCGCGGCGGCGCGATGGTCGGTCTGCGTCACCGCTTCTGATCCCGCGCAGCGTCGGATCCCTCGTGGATCCGATCGACCGGCTTCCCTGCCAAACCGCCTTCGGGCGGTTTTTTCGTTGGTGGGCGTCGGCGCGGGCGACGTCTCGTTCATGCCGCGTTAAGGAGTAACCCACTTGCCGGGGGGCGAACGCTCCTTGATGATGGGTCCCTTCTGAAGCGTCTTCGCCTCCGGGGTCAGGTCGTGCCAGGGCAGGCCACGAGCCGTGCGCCCAAGCCGTCGCCGGAGGCCCTCGTCCATGCTGGTTTTCATTCTTCGCCGTCTGGCGCAGGCCATCGTCGTCATGCTGACGGTGGCTTTCATCGCTTTCATGCTGTTCCAGTACGTCGGGGACCCGGTGAACAACCTGCTCGGACAGGACGCGACCCCGGAGCAGCGCGAGCAGCTGCGCAAGGACCTGGGGCTGGACCAATCCTTCATCGTGCAGTTCGCGCACTTCGCCGGCAATGCGGCGCAGGGCGAGTTCGGCGTGAGCCTGAAGCAGGGCCGCAAGGTCTCCGCGCTGATCGCCGAGCGCTTCCCCGCCACGCTGGAGCTGTCCGCCACGGCGGCCGTCATCGCGCTGGTGTTCGGCATCCCGCTGGGCGTCTATGCCGCGCTCAGACGCGGCACCTTCGGCTCCCAGCTGCTGATGACGCTGTCGCTGCTCGGTGTGGCGCTGCCGACCTTCCTGATCGGCATCCTGCTGATCCTGATCTTCGCGGTGCAACTCGCGTGGCTGCCGAGCTACGGCCGGGGCGAGGTGGTGATGATCGGGGCGTGGAGCACGGGCCTGCTGACTGGCGACGGCCTGCGTCATCTGCTGCTGCCGGGCATCACGCTGGCCGTGTTCCAGCTGACGCTGATCATGCGCATCGTGCGCGCCGAGATGCTCGAGGTGCTGCGTGCCGACTACATCAAGTTCGCCCGGGCCCGCGGGCTGAGCGACCGGACGATCTACTTCGGCCACGCGCTCAAGAACACGCTGGTGCCGGTGATCACGATCACCGGATTGCAGCTGGGATCGCTGATTGCCTTTGCGATCATCACCGAGACCGTGTTTCAATGGCCCGGCATGGGGCTGCTGTTCATCCAGGCGGTGCAGTTCGCCGATATTCCGGTGATGGCGGCCTACTTGTGCTTGATCTCGCTGATCTTCGTCGTGATCAACCTCGTCGTCGATCTGCTGTACTTCGCCGTCGATCCGCGCTTGCGCGTGAGCGGCGGCGCGCATTGACATGAACGCTCCGGAGCACCTGACCGCCCCCGCGGCGGGCACCTACCAGCGGCTGTTCGAGGCACGCGGGGAGCTCGTCGCGCTGCGGCGTGAGCTGCACACGATGCCGGAACTCGGCTTCGAGGAACACCGCACGGGCGCCCGGATCGTCCAGGCGCTCAAGGCCTGCGGCGTCGACGAGATCCACCAGGGGCTGGGCCGCACCGGCATCGTGGCGACCATCCACGGCCAGCGCCTGCCGGGCGAGGATCCGAACGCCAAGCCGCGGCTCATCGGCCTGCGCGCGGACATGGACGCGCTGCCGCTGCGCGAGCAGAACGATGTGCCGTGGCGCTCGTCGACGCCCGGCCTCATGCATGCGTGCGGGCACGATGGCCACTGCGCGATGCTGGTGGGAACGGCCCGTCATCTGGCGCAGACCCGGCGCTTCGCGGGCACCGCGGTGCTCGTTTTTCAGCCTGGCGAGGAAGGGTATGGCGGCGCGCGCGAGATGATCGCCGACGGCCTGTTCGACCGATTCCCGGTCGAATCGATCTACGCGATGCACAACTGGCCGCACCTGCCGCCGGGCAAGATCGGGCTGAACCGCGGCGCGATGATGGCCGCGGCGGATCGCGTGAACATCACGATCCAGGGACGCGGCGGCCACGGCGCGCATCCGCACCTGAGCGTCGATCCGGTGCTGATCGCGGGTCACATCATCACGGCGGTTCAGAGCCTGGTCTCGCGCAACATCGCGCCGATCGATCAGGCGGTGGTGAGCCTGTGCTCGATGCAGGCCGGCGAACCCAGCGCTTTCAGCGTGATCCCGGAGATGGCCCAGCTGACCGGCACCGTGCGCAGCTTCAAGCCCGAGGTGCAGCAGCTGCTCGAGGAGCGCATGAGCCGCCTGGTCGAATCGGTCGCGCTGGGCTTCGGCGCGAGCGCCAAGGTCGATTACCAACGCCTGTACCCGGCCACGGTCAACAGCGCGCGCGAGGCCGACTTCGCGGTGCGCGTCGCGCAGTCGCTGGTCGGCGTCGAGAACGTCGACGACAAGCTCGTGCCCAGCATGGGCTCCGAGGACTTCGCCTTCATGCTGCAGGCCCGGCCCGGCGCCTATCTGCGGCTCGGGCAGGGCGGCCCGTGCGGACTGCACCAGCCGCGCTACGACTTCAATGACGAGATCCTGCCGCTCGGCTCCGCGCTGTTCGCGGCGATCGTCGAGCAGGGCCTGCCGCTTCCTGCTTCCACCGCTTCTCCCGCCCCCATCCCCGCATGACCGCTTCCCTCCCGCCGTCGCCGGCCGCGACTCCCGTGGCCAAGGCGCCCAACGCGCTGCGCCGCTTCCTGGATGGCGACGTCTGGCACTCGTTCACCCGATCGCCCACCGCGATGGTGGCGGCCTTCGTCGCGCTGGTCTGCCTCGTGTGCGCGCTCTTCGCGAACTGGATCGCGCCGCATGACCCGTTCGATCTCTCCGCGCTGGAGCTGATGGACTCGCGGCTGCCGCCGGCGTGGATCGAAGGTGGCTCCACCAAGTACCTGCTCGGCACCGACGACCAGGGCCGCGACCTGCTGTCGGCCATCATGTACGGCGCGCGCATCTCGCTGCTGGTGGGCGTGGCGTCGGTGATCCTGTCGATGATCATCGGCGTGGGGCTGGGCCTGATGGCGGGTTTCCTCGGCGGCAAGGTTGACGCCTTCATCATGCGCATCTGCGATGTGATGCTGTCCTTCCCGTCCATCCTGATCGCGCTGCTGATCGACGGCATCGGGCGGGTGGTGTTCAAGGATGCGCACGACACGCTGGCCTTCGCCGTCCTGATCCTCGCCATCGCGCTGACCGGCTGGGTGCAGTACGCGCGCACGGTGCGCGGCTCCACGCTGGTGGAGCGCAACAAGGAATACGTGCAGGCGGCGCGCGTGATCGGCGTGAAGCCGCTGGCGATCATGTGGCGCCATGTGCTGCCCAATGTCACCGGGCCGGTGCTGGTGCTGGCGACGCTGCAGGTGGCCTCGGCCATCCTGACCGAGGCCACCTTGTCCTTCCTGGGCGTGGGCGTGCCGCCGACGAGTCCGTCGCTGGGCACGCTGATCCGCATCGGCAACGACTTCCTGTTCTCCGGCGAGTGGTGGATCACGATCTGGCCGAGCGCGATGCTCGTGCTCATCGCGCTGTCCGTGAACCTGCTGGGCGATTGGTTGCGCGACGCGCTCAATCCCCGTCTGCGCTGATGTCTTCGATGGACGGCCTCATGACCGCACCGCTGCTTCAAGTCCGCCACCTTCGCGTGGAATTCCCCACCCGCCGCGGCACGCTGCTCGCGCTGGACGATGTGTCCTTCGACATTGCCCCGGGCGAGGTGCTCGGTGTGGTCGGCGAATCCGGCGCCGGCAAGTCGCTGACCGGCGCGGCCATCATCGGCCTGCTGGAGCCGCCCGGGCGCATCGCCGGCGGCGAGATCCTGCTCGACGGCAAGCGCATCGACAACCTGCCGGCAGACCAGATGCGCCGCATCCGCGGCCGCCAGATCGGCGCGATCTTCCAGGACCCGCTGACCTCGCTGAATCCGCTCTACACGGTGGGCCGTCAGTTGATGGAGACCATCACGACGCACCTGGGCCTGAGCGCGAAGCAGGCCCGGGCGCGCGCGATCGAGCTGCTGGCCGCGACCGGCATCCCGGCGCCCGAGGCGCGCGTGGACCAGTACCCGCACCAGTTCTCCGGCGGCATGCGGCAGCGCGTGGTCATCGCGCTGGCGCTCGCCGCCGACCCCAAGCTGATCGTCGCG
The DNA here is from genome assembly GCF_048081605.1 of Roseateles sp. So40a. NCBI lineage: Bacteria > Pseudomonadati > Pseudomonadota > Betaproteobacteria > Burkholderiales > Sphaerotilaceae > Roseateles > Roseateles sp. So40a. The sequence goes on from NZ_CP182288.1 coordinate 230,190, forward strand.
GACGAGCCGACGACCGCGCTGGACGTGTCGATCCAGGCGCAGATCATTGCCTTGCTCAAGCGCGTGTGCCGCGAGCAGGGCGCCGCGGTGATGCTGGTCACGCACGACATGGGCGTGATCGCCGAGACCTGCGATCGCGTGGCGGTGATGTACGCGGGGCGGGTCGCCGAGATCGGTCCGGTGCAGGAGGTCATCCACCGCCCCGGGCATCCCTACACCTCCGGCCTGATGGGCTCGATCCCCGCGATGGACGAGGATCGCGAGCGTCTCGTGCAGATCGACGGTGCGATGCCGCGCCTGAACGCGATCCCGACCGGCTGCGCGTTCCATCCGCGCTGCCCCAAGGCGTTCGACCGTTGCCACGAGCAGCGTCCTGAATTGATGCGAGCGCCCGCCACCGATGCGGCGTGCTGGCTGCATGCGGCCGATGTCGCCGCCGTGCACGGAGGTGTGGCATGACAGTGGCGAGCGACGTGATCCATCCGGCGACCTCGACGATGACGTCGTCCGCGCCGGGCGAGGTGTTGGTCGAGGTGCGCGACCTGGCCAAGACCTTCGATGTCTCGGCCCCCTGGCTCAACCGGGTGGTGGAGCGCAAGCCCAAGCAGTTCGTCCATGCGGTGGATGGCGTCAGCTTCTCGATCGAGAAGGGCAAGACGCTGGCGCTGGTGGGGGAATCGGGTTGCGGCAAGAGCACGGTGGCGCGCCTGCTGGTGGGCCTCTACACGCCGACCCACGGCGAGGTGCGTTTCGATGACGAGGACATCGCCACGACGCTGAAGGGTCCGAAGGCGCTGGCCTTGCGCCGACGCATGCAGATGATCTTCCAGGACCCCTATGCCAGCCTGAATCCGCGCTGGAAGGTCCAGGACATCGTCGCCGAGCCCTTGCGCGAGCACGGCCTGGTGCGCGATGCCGAGGGGCTCAAGCGCCGGGTCGGCGAGCTGCTGCAATCGGTGGGGCTCTCGCCGGCGGACGCGGAGAAGTTCCCGCATCAGTTCTCCGGCGGACAGCGGCAGCGGATCTCGATCGCGCGCGCGCTGGCCACGCAACCCGAGTTCCTCGTCTGCGACGAGCCGACCTCCGCGTTGGATGTGTCGGTGCAGGCGCAGGTCCTGAACATCATGAAGGACCTGCAACGCAAGCAGGGCCTGACGTATCTGTTCATCTCCCACAACCTGGCGGTGGTCCGCCATGTCGCGGATCAGGTGGGCGTGATGTATCTGGGGCGGCTCGTCGAGCAGGCGGACAAGCGCACGCTGTTCGCCACGCCGAGGCATCCGTACACCCGCATGCTGCTGGATGCGATTCCGGACATCCACATGACGGGCCGTTCAAGAACCCCCGTTCAGGGTGAGGTGCCCAATCCGCTGAATCCCCCGAGCGGGTGCAGCTTCCACCCGCGTTGCCCGCATGCGAACGCGCGTTGCAGCGCTGAGCGACCGCAGCTGCTGGAGCTCAAGGGGGTGCGTGTGGCGTGCCACGCGGTGGAGGAGGGACGGATCTGAGGATCCGACCTGAGGATCCCACCTGAGGATTCGCCCTGAGGATTTGTCGGGCTCAGTTGGGAACGCTGGCGGCGGACGCCGCGGGCTGGGCGGCGGCGGGGCGCTTGGTGTGCTCGGGGAGTTGGAGCGGGCGTTTCTGACCGCAGGCGGCGAGGGCGAGGGTGGCGGCGCACAACATCAGGGTCGTCATGGCCTTGGCGCTGGGGCGGCGGGTGGGGGTGGAGGCAAGGCCTACACTTCGCGTCTTCGTGTTCTTCATGGGCTCGCAGTCTAGCGAGTCCGCTTTCCACTGCCCATGACTCCGACCCCGCTGACCGATGCCGATTACGACGCCCGCACTGATGCCGTGCTGGCGAGTATTGAATCGACGATCGATGCCTGGCTGGATGACGACACCATCGACATCGACCAGCATCGCACGGGCGGCTTGCTGGAGCTGGCCTTCCCGGACCGCAGCAAGATCGTGGTGAACACGCAGCCGCCGCTGCATGAGCTGTGGCTGGCGTCGCGTCGAGGAGGCTACCACTTCAAGTTCGTGGATGGCCGATGGCTGGACACGAAGGATGGAAAGGAGTTCTTCGCCCGGCTGTCTGAAGAGGCATCGCATCACGGTGGCAAGCCGTTGACGCTGTCCGCTGCCTGACGGGCGGACCTCGGTCGTCCGGGACGGACCCGACCGGGCCCCCTCTTCGGAAGTATTGGGGGGAATTGGGTACCCGGGGAGGGTACCCAAGGAGGACATGACGAGGAGGGGGCCCGGTTGGGTCCGTCCGCGCTCTGCCCGCCAAGAACGACAGTCAGCGCTTGAAGAGATCGAGGATGCTCTTCTTCTCTTCCTCGGTGCCATTGGCTGGCACGTGTTCCTCGTTGCCGAGCGCCTTCACGCCGTTGTTGTTGGCGAACTCGTCGTAGTACCACTCGCCGTTGATGTTGACGACGCCCTCGGGTGGCTGGATTTCCTGCACGGGCGTGTTTCTCAACGCGTATTGCATGAACTCGATCCAGACGGGGAGGGCGAGGCCGCCGCCGGTTTCGCGGTCGCCGAGTTTGCGCGGCTGGTCATAGCCGATCCACACCACGGAGACGAGCTCGGGCTGGAACCCGGCGAACCAGGCGTCCATGGAGTCGTTGGTGGTGCCGGTCTTGCCGTAGATGTCGGGTCGTTTGAGGGTGGCCTGGGTGCGGGCGGCGGTGCCGCTGCGGGCGACTTCCTGAAGGAGGCTGTCCATGAGGAAGGCGTTGCGCGGTTCGATGGCGCGCTGCGAGTCCTCGAAGGGTTTGGGTTGCTGTTGGTAGAGCAGGCGGCCCGAGTGGTCCGTGATGCGCTGAACGAGCTGGGGGGCGATCCGGTAGCCGCCGTTGGCGAAGACCGAGTAGGCCTGAGCCATCTGCATCGGAGTGACGGATCCGGCGCCCAGGGCCATGGTCAGGTAGGCGGGGTGCTTGTCGGCGTCGAAGCCGAAGCGGGTGATCCAGTCTTGCGCGTACTTCACGCCGACGGATTGCAGCACGCGGATGGAGACCATGTTCTTGGACTTGGCCAGCGCGCGGCGCAGGGGCATGGGGCCTTCGAACTGGCCGTCGTAGTTCTTGGGTTCCCAGGGCTGGCTGCCGGTGGTGGTCGCGTCGAAGAACAGGGGCCCGTCGTTGACGACGGTGGCGCCGTTGAAGCCCTTTTCCAGTGCGGATGAATAGATGAAGGGCTTGAAGCTGGAGCCGGGTTGGCGCCATGCCTGGGTGACGTGGTTGAACTTGTTCTTGTTGTAGTCGAAGCCGCCGACGAGCGCCCGCACGCTGCCGTCCTTCGGGTTGATGGCCACCATCGCGCCCTCGACCTCGGGCAACTGGGTGATGGTCCACTCGTCCTTGGTGTTCTTGACCAACTTGATGACGCGGATCACCGCACCGCGGCGGATGCGCGTTTTCGGGTTGCCTTTTTCAGACAGGCCTGAGGTGGCCGGTTTCAGTCCGTCGCCGGTGATCGTCACCGATTCGCCGCTCTGCAGCGCCGCGACGACTTGCTTGGGGCTGGCCTCCAGCACCACGGCGGCCAGCAGCTCGTCGTTGGCGGGGTGGTCGGAGAGCGCTTCCGCGATGCGGGTATCCAGTTCCTTGGGATCGGCGGGCAGGTCCACGTAGGCCTCGGGCCCCCGGTACACCTGACGGCGCTCGTAATCCATGATGCCGCGGCGCAACGCCCGATAGGCGCGCTCCTGCTCATCGGCGTGCAGCGTCAGATAGACGTTCAGGCCGCGCGTGTAGGCCTCGTCGCCGTACTGGCTGAAGATCAGCTGGCGGGCCAGTTCGGCCACGTACTCGGCGTGGCTGGCCGCTTCCTGGGGTGGTCGGATGCGCAGCTTCTCGGCCTTGGCCTGGGCGTGCTGCTCGGGCGTGATGAAGCCCATCTCGAGCATCCGGTCGATGATGTATTGCTGACGCAACACTGCCCGGCGCGGATTGTTGATCGGGTTGTAAGCAGATGGTGCTTTCGGCAACCCGGCCAGCATCGCGGCCTCGGCGACGCTCAGATCCTTGAGCGGCTTGCCGAAGTAGACCTCGCTCGCGGCCGCGAAGCCGTAGGCGCGGTGCCCCAGGAAGATCTGGTTCATGTAGATCTCGAGGATCTTCTCCTTGGGCAGCGCGCTCTCGATCTTCAGCGCCAGCAGGATCTCGTAGATCTTGCGGGTGAAGGTCTTCTCGGTGGACAGGTAGAAGTTGCGCGCCACCTGCATGGTGATCGTCGACGCGCCCTGGCTCTTGGACTCGCTGACGTTGGCCATGCCGGCGCGGATCACGCCCAGGTAGTCCACGCCGCCATGCTGATAGAAGCGGGCGTCCTCGATGGCGAGGATGGCGTCCTGCATCAGCTTGGGAATCTCGCGGATGTCGGAGTAGCTGCGGCGCTCCTCGCCGTACTCGGCCAGCAGCTGGCCCTCGCTGGACATCACGCGCAGCGGCAGCTTGGGCCGGTAATCGGTGAGCCCGCTGATGTCGGGCAGCTGCGGATAGGCGATCGCCAGGGCCATGCCCACCAGCAGCACGACGCCGGCCACGCCCGCCAGGATCAGGCCGAAGAACCAGCCCAACAGCCGGACGAACCAGGGGCGGCGCGGACCGTCGCCCCGGCCGGCCTTCCCGGACTTGCCGGCCTTGGCCGACTTGCGCGGCGTGTCGCCGTCGTCGTTCTTGGATCGGCCGCCCTTGCCCGAGTCGGACGGGGCGTCGAAGGAGGGTTCGCTGGGCTCAGGGGTTTTCTTCGAGGGCATGGGCCGGAGTGTGCAATCTTGCGTGCCTGGCCGTCCCCTATCAGGGCCTGTACGGGTGCCGACGTGGGCCGCGAGCGGCGATTATAGGAAGGGCCCCGCTCATGGGCCCTGGCCAGCCGGATCGACGTCCGAGGCTGTTACAGGAGTTGACGAGGCTTTCGTGGACACTCCGCGGCGGCCATTTCCTCACAACGAGACATCCCTCACGAAGGTGTCCGATGGGGGATTCGGGATTGCGTGAATCTGACGCGAAACCGTCGGGAAAGGGGCATCGGAGGGATGTTTTTCGCTGCATTAGCACCCTCCGGTGGCGTGTATGTTACGCAACGCAGCGTTACTTGCAGTGACCTCTTTGCCTTGGGCTGACAAAGGCTTTGCTGATAGCATTCAAGTAACTTATTAACAAACCGGCGCATGAGCGGCGCGTTGGGGGAACGCATCATGGGGCTGTTGGACCTACTGCGCGGACGTGCGCATCCACCCATGATTGGCCTGGACATTTCATCGTCCAGCGTCAAGCTTGTGGAATTGAGTCAAAACTCGTCTGGCGAATACGTTCTTGAACGTTTCGCGACCGAGCCATTTGAAAAGGGTTGGATCACCGACGGCCAGATCGAGAAATTCGATGAGGTCGCCGATGCCGTGCGCCGGGTCGTGACCCGCAGCGGCAGCCGGACCCGGCAGGCCTCGCTGGCCATGCCGCAGAGCTCGGTGATCACCAAGAAGATCATGTTGCCGGCGGGCCTGCGCGAGGAAGAACTCGAGCTGCAGGTCGAGGCGGAAGCCAACCAGTACATCCCGTTCTCGCTGGACGAGGTGTCGCTGGACTTCTGCGTCATCGGCCCGAGCCCGACCTCGGTCGGCGACGTCGAGGTGCTGATCGCCGCATCCCGCAAGGATCGCGTGCAGGATCGCCAGGCGCTGGCCGAAGCCGCGGGTCTGAAGCCCGTCGTGCTCGACATCGAATCGCATGCCTCGCGGATGGCCGTCGGCCGTCTGGTCGAGACCCTGCCCAATGAGGGCAAGGATGCGCTGGTCGCGCTGTTCGAGATCGGCGCCGACACCACCTCGCTGAAGGTGCTGCGCGACGACGAGATGCTCTACGACCGCGATCAGGCCTTCGGCGGCTCGCAGCTGACACAGCTGATCTCGCGACAGTACGGGTTCTCGTTCGAGGAAGCCGAGCTCAAGAAGCTCAGCGGCGAACTGCCCGACGACTACGAGACCCAGGTGCTGAATCCGTTCGTGGACTCGCTCTCCCAGGAGATCGGCCGGGCGCTGCAGTATTTCTTCACCAGCACCCCGCACCACAAGGTCCATTACGTGATGCTGGCGGGCGGCACGGCCACCCTGCCGGGCCTCAAGGAACGTGTGACGGAGCTCACCGGCTTCGCCTGCATGGTGGTGAATCCGTTCGAGAACATGGTGCTCGGCTCGGCGGTGCGCGAATCCAAGCTGCGCCGTGAAGCCCCTGCGTATCTGACGGCGTGCGGCCTCGCCATGCGGAGGTTCTTTCAGTGATTCTGATCAACCTGCTCCCGCACCGCGAGGAGAAACGCAAGCGCCGCAAGGCCGCGTTCTTCGTCGGGCTGGGAATGTCCTTCGCCGTCGGCGTGCTGATCGCCGGCTTCATCTACCTGCTGCTGCAGCAGCTGACCGCCGCGCAAGCGGAGCGCAACGATTACCTGAAGGCGGAGATCACCAAGCTCGACGCCCAGATCAAGGACATCGCCACGCTGCGCGCCGAGATCGACGCGCTGCGCGCCCGTCAGCGCGCGGTCGAGAACCTGCAGAGCGACCGCAACACGCCGGTGCACCTGCTCAACGAGCTGACCAAGTTCACGCCTGAAGGCGTGTACCTGGCGGGCGTGAAGCAGTCCGGCAAGTCCGTGATGATCACGGGCGTGGCGGCGTCCAACGAGCGGGTGTCGGAGCTGCTGCGCAATCTCAGCCGCGCCGAATGGATCGAGGTCCCGGACCTCGTGGAAATCAAGGCGGCCGCCGTCAACCCGCGCGATCCGCGCCGGCTGTTCGATTTCGCCCTGCGTGTCGGCATCAAGAGCCCGACCCCGGAAGCCGGTGCCGATGGCGCCAGCGCTCCGGCGAAGAAGTCGTGAGGACCCCATGGCATCGCTGAAAAACCTGGACCTCAACGCCTGGTTCGCTGACTTCTCTGGCCAGTTCCAGAACCTGAACATGCAGGAGCCCGGCCAATGGCCGCCGGCGCCCCGCTACGCGACCTTCATCATCGTGGCGCTGATCACGGTCGGACTGGGCTGGTTCGCCGTGCTCTCGGACGAGCAATCGGTGCTCGACGCCGAGCACGAGAAGGAACCGCGGCTGAAGGAAGACTTCAACAACAAGCTGACGCAGGCCGTCAACCTGCCCGAGCTGCGCAAGCAGAAGAGCCAGGTCGAGGAATACGTGCTGCAGCTCGAGAAGCAGCTCCCCGGCAAGGCCGAGATGGACGCGCTGCTGTCGGACATCAACCAGGCGGGCCTGGGTCGCGGTCTGCAGTTCGAGCTGTTCCGTCCGGGGCAGATCGTCATGCGTGACTACTACGCCGAGCAGCCGATCTCGATCCGGGTGACCGGTCGATATCACGAGATCGGCGCCTTCACGGCGGACGTGTCCAACCTCTCGCGCATCGTGACGCTGCACGACCTGTCGATCGCCGCGCCGGTGGTGAACACCGCGACCGGGACCCGCGTCGACGGCACGCAGCCGCTGGTGATGGAAGCGGTGGCTCGCACCTACCGCTACCTGGATCCGGCCGAGGTCGAGGAACAGAAGAAGGCCGCCGCGGCCGCGGAGAAGAAGAAATGAGGCAACTCCTTCGCTCCCGCGCGGTGGCGCCGCGCAAGGCCCTGGGATGGCTGGGGCTGGCGCTGGTGGGCGTCACGCTGACCGGCTGCACCGGTGGCACCGACGAGCTCCAGCAATGGATGGAAGAGCAGCGTCAGCAGACGCGCCCGACGGTCAAGCCGCTCACGCCGCCCAAGTCCTTCGAGCCGCAGCCGTATGACACGCAGGCGCTGGTCGATCCGTTCAGCGTCCAGAAGCTGACGGTGGCGTTGCGGCGCGAGGCGTCGCAACCCAGTTCGTTGCTGGCCGCGGAGATGAAGCGCAAGCGCGAGCCGCTGGAAGCTTTCCCGTTGGACACCATGACGATGGTGGGCAGCGTGTCCCGGGACAACCGTCCCTACGCGCTGCTGAGGGTGGACAACCTGTTGTACCAGGCTCGGGTGGGGGACTACCTGGGTCAGAACTTCGGCCGCATCACCAAGATCAGCGAAACCGAGATCACGTTGCGAGAAGTCGTCCAGGATGCTGCGGGCGAATGGATCGAGCGCACCAGTACTCTCCAGCTTCAGGAGCAGGGACGATGAAGAACACTGTTGTGGAGAACGCCGCGATGAGCGTCCGTCAGAGGGAACAACGCACGCACCGCGCCCGGCACTGGAAGGTGCTGGCCTGCGCGATCGGTGCGGCCGTGCTCATGCCTGTGCAGGCCTGGGCGCAGAACATGATCCGTTCGATCAATGCGACGCAGCAGGCCGGCGCGGACATCGTCCGCATCGAGCTGGCTCAGCCGCTGACCGAAGTGCCGCGCGGCTTCGCCGTGCAGGCGCCGCCGCGCATCGCGCTGGACCTGCCGGGCGTGTCCAACGGCATGGGCCGCAACGCGATCGAGGTCAACTCGGGCAACATGCGCTCGGCCAATGTCGCGCAAGCCGGTGACCGGACGCGCGTGGTGCTGAACCTGCGCCAGGCGAGCACCTATCGCGCGCAGCTGCAGGGCAACGCGCTGCTGATCTTCCTGGACTCGGCGGCCTCGTCCGCGACGGCGGCGGCTGCCGCGTCGCCGGCGGCCTCCGAGCCGCTGCACTTCGCGCCGAGCCAGAACGCCGCTCCGCAAGGTCTGCAGGACATCGACTTCCGCCGCGGCAGCGATGGCGCGGGCCGCGTCGTCGTGAACCTGCCGAGCAGCCAGGTGGGCGTGGACATCCAGCAGCAGGGTCAGAACCTGGTGGTGGAGTTCCTGCGCAGCACGCTGCCGGAGCGCCTGCGCCGCCGCCTGGACGTGACCGACTTCGGCACGCCGGTGCAGTCGGTGACCGCGACCCAGCAGGGTGATCGCGTGCGCATGGTCGTCACGCCCAAGGGCGCGTGGGAGCACAGCGCCTACCAGAGCGACAACCAGTTCGTGCTGGAAGTGCGTCCGCAGAAGGTCGACCCGAACAAGCTGACGCAAGGTCCGGGCTTCGCCGGCGACAAGCTCAGCCTGAACTTCCAGAACATCGATGTCCGCGCGCTGCTGCAGGTCATCGCCGACTTCACCAACTTCAACGTCGTCACCAGCGACACCGTCACCGGCAACGTGACGCTGCGCCTGAAGGACGTGCCTTGGGATCAGGCGCTGGACATCATCCTGCAGGCCAAGGGCCTGGGGCTGCGCAAGTCCGGCAACGTGCTGTGGATCGCGCCCAAGGAAGAGCTGGCCAACAAGGAAAAGGCCGACCTGGAAGCCAAGGCTGCCGTGGCCCAGCTGGAGCCGCTGCGCACGCAGTCGTTCCAGATGAACTACACGAAGGCGGAGGAAGTGGCCAAGGGCCTGACGGGTCAGAACAACTCGCAGGGCGGCGCGCCGGGTCAGAACAACTCGCGCATCCTGACGCCGCGCGGCAGCGTGATCTGGGAGACGCGCACGAACCAGCTGTTCGTGAGCGACATCCCGTCCAAGCTGGAAGAGATCCAGGCGCTGATCGCCAAGATCGACGTGCCGGTGCGTCAGGTGCTGATCGAGGCCCGCATCGTCGAGGCTGACGACAAGTTCGGCCGCGCGCTGGGCGTGAAGCTCGGTGCGACGGACCTGCGCGGCCGTCAGGGCGGCATCCCGGGCTACAACGTCGGTGGCAGCAACTACGTGACGGTCGGCGGCAACTACGCCGCGGTGGGTGGCCAGACGAATCAGACGGGCACGCTGAACTACAGCGACTCGCAGTTCGTGAGCCTGCCGGCCAACGTGTCGGGCGACGCCTTCGGCGGCGCGACGGCGGCCAACTTCGCGCTGTCGCTGTTCAGCGCCACGGCCAACCGCTTCCTGAACCTGGAGATCTCCGCGCTGGAGGCCGATGGTCGAGGCAAGGTGGTGTCGAGCCCGCGCGTCGTGACGGCGGATCAGACGAAGGCGCTGATCGAGCAGGGCGAGGAAATCCCGTATCAGCAGGCGAGCTCGAGCGGCGCGACGTCGATCCAGTTCAAGAAGGCTGTGCTGAAGCTGGAAGTGACGCCGCAGATCACGCCGGAAGGCAACGTGATCCTGACCGTGGACGTCAACAAGGACAGCCGCGGCACGCTGACGCCGCAGGGTTACGCGATCAACAACAAGCACGTGCAGACGCTGGTGCTGGTGGACAACGGCGGCACGGTGGTGATCGGCGGCATCTACACGCAGGAAGACCTGGAGACGGAGAACAAGGTGCCGTACCTGGGCGACATTCCGCTGCTGGGCAACCTGTTCAAGAACAAGTCGCGGAGCTCGGCCAAGACGGAGCTGTTGATCTTCATCACCCCGAAGGTGGTGAGCGACCGAGTGAGCGCCACGCGCTGAACGCGCCGCGGCATCCATAGGGAGTAACCGCTCGGGACATAGGGCGGAGCAGGAGTTGAGTACATGACGTTCCTTCAGAAATGGGCGCGGCTGCTTCAGGCAGCGACGCTGACGGCCTTCGTGGCCGGTGGCCTGGCCGCTTGCGGCGGTGGTGGCGGCACATCCGGCACGCCAGTCAATGGCGGTAGCGGCGGCTCGGGCAGCGGCCCGGCCGTGGCGGACATCTCCGTCGTGCTGAGCAAGACCACGATGGCCAATGACGGCTCCGAGACGCTGACGCTGACCGCGACGGCGCTGGACGCCAATCGTGGCGGCATCGAGGCCGCCAAGCTGACGGTTGGCATCACCGACCCGAACAACTCGGTGTTCTCGTCCGCCTCGACGCTGACGACCGACAGCAGTGGCAAGGGCACGGCGACCATCTCGCTGGGTTCGGACCGCTCGATCCGCACGGTGACCGTCAACGTCGCCAATGGCTCGATCACGAAGAGCGCGACGTTCAACGTGGTTCAGACGACGCAGCCCACGACCGAAGCGGCGGAGATCACGCTGGCGCTGGACAAGTACACGGCGTCCAACTCCGGCACCGACACTGTTGTTGCCACGGTGACCGCTGTCGATGCCAATCGCAACGTGCTCGCGGGCGTGCCGGTTGCGTTCTCGATCAACAACAATGCGACCGTCGCGGTCGTCAACGGCACGACGAACTCTGCCGGCAAGGCGATCGCCAACGCGCAGATCGGCTCCGACAAGGCCAACCGCATCGTCACCATCACCGCATCGAGCGGCACGCTGACCAAGACGGCCAGCTTCCAGGTGAGCGGTGCGAAGCTGACTGCCTCCGCGGTGCCGTCGATCCCGGCTGCGGGATCAACCGGCAATGCCGTGCAGTACCGTCTTTCGGACACCAACGACAACGCGATCCCCGGCCAGACGATCACCGTCAGCGCCCCGGGACTGGCTGCCGTGACCGGCACGACCGACAACAGCGGTGCCTACACCTACACCTACACGGCCCCCACGACGCCCGGTGCCTATGCGATCACGGCTGTCGGTGGCGGTGTGACGACGGTGACGACGGTGACGATCCCGACGGGGTCCTCCACGATTCCCGCAGTGACCACGACGGTCTCGTCGGCAACCTTCACGGCCAACCCGTCTGTCGTGACCGTCAACACTTCCGGCTCGACCGCCAATCGCGCTGAACTGCGCGCCCTGTTCCAGGCGGCCGACAACTCGCCGATCAAGAACATCCGCGTGCGCTTCGACATGAATGGCGACACGACCACCGGTGGCACGATCGGCTCGGGCACCTCGCTGGTGTACAGCGACGAGTCGGGCTACGCCACGACCAGTTACTACCCTGGCACCCGCTCCACCGGTACCAACGGTCTGGTGCTGCGTGCATGCTGGGATTACGCGGACTTCGCCTCCACCGCATGCCCGAACTCCAAGACCGTGGCGTTGACGCTGGTGTCGAATCCGCTGGCCATCTCGATCGGCACGGACGCCACGCTGAGCGAAGGTCCCGACCTGTTGACCTACATCAAGCGTTTCGTGGTGCTGGTGGTGGATGCCTCGGGCGCTCCGGTGTCGGGCGTGGACATCGTCCCGTCGATCGACCTGGTCAACTACTACAAGGGCTTCTATAGCGCCGGCACGTCCGCCTGGACCTCCTTCCACTACGTGAACACGACCAACACGACCGCCGCTGGTCGCGTCGCCTGCCTGAACGAGGACCTGGACCGCGATGGCTTGCTGGACACCGGCGAGGACCGCAACGGCAACGGCACGCTGGAGCCGCGCAAGTCTGATGTGGCCATCAAGATCACGTCGAGCTCTTCGAAGACGGATGCTTCCGGTCAGGTGGTTCTGCAGATCGAGTACGCGAAGAGTTTCTCCACGTGGCTCGACTACCGCATCAGCGTGTCCGCCACCGGCGTTGTCAGTCCGCCCGCGACGTACTTCGGCAACCTGACCGCGTTCGCAACGGACTTCTCGACGGTGTCGACGTCGCCTGCGTTCCAGTTCAGCCCGTACGGCCGGGTCCAGTTGTCGACCGACACGGTGGGTGGCTTCTGCACGAGCCCGAACTGATCGTGCGAATCACGTCGTGAGCGGGACCCTGTCCCTGGTCGGCATGCCTGGCGGTGGCAAATCCACCGTCGGGAAGTTGCTGGCCAGACAGCTGAACGTTCCCTTCGTCGACTCCGACGCCGAGATCGAAAAGGATCTCGGCGGCGAGTCGATCAAGGACTACTTCGCCCGTCAGGGCGAAGCGTCGTTTCGGGACCTCGAATCCCGCGTCATCGCGCGACTGCTCGACGGCGCGCGCACCGGCCATGAGATGGTCCTGGCCACCGGCGGTGGCGCCGTCCTCCGCGAGATCAACCGCGACCGCCTCAAGGCGGATTCGACAGTCGTGTACCTTCGCTCGTCGCCTGAAGAACTCTTCCGCCGACTGCGCCACGACACCCAACGCCCCCTGCTGCAGGTCAGCAACCCGCTGGCCAAGCTGCGCGAGCTCTACGGCCAGCGCGATCCCCTGTATCGACGCTGCGCGCACTTCGTGCTCGAGTCCAGCCGCCCCTCGGTCCACGGCCTCGCCAACATGATCCTGATGCAGCTCGAACTGGCCGGTCTCATCGACCCCGCCCGGGTCGCGGCCACCGTGGGGGCGAGCGAGGCCCCGTACACTTCCGGGAATGACCGCTCCGGCTCCTGACTCCACGTCCACCGTCGCCATCGACCTCGGCGACCGCCGCTACGACATCCTCATCGGCCCCGGCCTGTTTGACGCCGCGTCGACCTGGTCCGGCCTGCCGCGCGCCGCGGCCGCGTTGATCGTCACCAATGACGTCGTCGCCCCCATCTACCTCGACCGCCTGAAGCGCCAGCTCGCGCCACATTACGCGCGCGTCGAGGCCGTGGTGCTGCCCGACGGCGAGCAGCACAAGTCCTGGGAATCGCTGGACGTCGTCATCGACCACCTGCTCGCCGGCGCCGCCGACCGCAAGACGGTCCTGTTCGCGCTCGGCGGCGGCGTCATCGGCGACCTGACCGGCTTCGCCGCGGCGATCTACATGCGCGGCGTGCCCTTCGTGCAGGTGCCCACCACGCTGCTGGCGCAGGTCGATTCGTCGGTCGGCGGCAAGACCGCCATCAACCACCCGCGCGGCAAGAACATGGTCGGCGCGTTCTACCAGCCGGTGCGCGTCATCGCCGACCTCGACACGCTGGACACGCTGCCCGAACGCGAGCTCTCCGCCGGCCTGGCCGAGATCATCAAGTACGGCCCGATCGCCGACGCCGACTTCCTCGACTGGATCGAGGCCAACCTGGACGCACTGCTCGCCCGCGACAAGTCAGCGCTGGCTTACGCGGTCAAGCGCAGCTGCGAGATCAAGGCCTGGGTCGTGAGCCAGGATGAGCGCGAGTCCGGCCTGCGCGCGATCCTCAACTACGGCCACACCTTCGGCCATGCGATCGAGACCGGCCTGGGTTACGGCGCGTGGCTGCATGGCGAGGGCGTCGGCTGCGGCATGGTGCTCGCGTCGGAACTGTCCGCGCGGCTGGGCCTGATGCCCGCCAGCTTCGTGGACCGGATGACCCGTCTGATCGAACGCGCCCGACTGCCCATCCAGGCGCCGCCGATGCCGCTGGAGCGCTGGCTCGAGCTGATGCGGGTCGACAAGAAGAACGAGGGCGGCGAGATCCGGTTCGTCGTCATCGAGGGCCTCGGCAAGGCCGGCATGCGGGGCGCTCCCGATGCGCTGGTGGCCGAGGTGATCGCGGCGCACACCGCCGCCCAGCCCGATCCCGCCGGACAACGCTGAAGGCCTCCCCCGACGATGACCATGCTGCGCGCGCCCTATGCCTCCGATCCCGCGCGCAGCCGCGGTCGCCGTCATCCCGAGGCGCCGGCGCCCACGCGCAGCGAGTTCCAGCGCGATCGCGACCGCATCGTCCACAGCACCGCCTTCCGGCGCCTGGTCTACAAGACGCAGGTCTTCCTCAACCATGAGGGTGATCTCTTCCGTACCCGGCTCACGCACTCGCTGGAGGTCGCGCAGCTGGGGCGCTCCATCGGCCGCAGCCTCGGCCTGGACGAGGACCTGATCGAGACCATCGCGCTCGCCCACGACCTGGGCCACACGCCCTTCGGTCACGCGGGGCAGGACGTGCTGGACGATTGCATGAAGGCGCATGGCGGCTTCGAGCACAACCTGCAGTCGCTGCGCGTGGTGGACAAGCTCGAGCAGCGATATCCCGCCTTCGACGGCCTGAACCTGAGCTTCGAAAGCCGTGAGGGCATCCTCAAGCACTGCAGCCGGCGCGACGCGCAACGGATCGAGGATCGCGAGCCGGGCGGCGTCGCCACGCGTTTCCTGGCGGGCGGCCAGCCCAGCCTGGAGGCGCAGCTGTGCAACCTGGCCGATGAGGTCGCCTACAACGCCCATGACGTCGATGACGGCGTGCGCTCCGGACTGGTGACGCTGGAGCAACTCGAGCAGGTGCCGCTGGTCGACCGTTTCCTGCGCGAGACGCTCGCGGCCTACCCGCGCCTGACCGGCAAGCGGCTGCTGGCGGAGACCATCCGCCGCATGCTGTCGCAGCAGGTCTACGACATCATCGATGCGACCCGTGCCGCGCTCGCCGACGCCGCGCCCGCCGACGCTGACGAGGCGCGCGGGAAGGGGCCGCTGGTGCGTTTCAGCCCCGACATGCGCCAGGCGAGCACCGCGCTCAAGCGTTTCCTGTTCGCCAACCTGTACCGCCACCCGGTCGTGCAGCAGCAGCGCGACCGCGCCGAGGTGGTCCTGCGCGAGTTGTTCCAGCTCTACATGACCGAGCCGGGTCAGTTGCCGGCCGACTTCCCCGGCGACGAGGACCATGCCCGCGCCTGCGCGGACTACATCGCCGGCATGACCGATCGCTACGCGCTCCGCGAGCATGAGCGTCTGACCGGCCAGCGACTCTTTGCGATATAGCAAGCATCCCCGCAATATAGGGGTGCAACGGGTCAAACCTACTTGACCTTGTTATTGCCCATCAAAACTCGATCGACACAATGGTCAGCTTTTGCTGCCATATATAGGTCGTTCCATGAGTTTGATTCTGAAAAGCGGGGTGTCAGCCCTGTTCGTTGCCGCCGCCCTGTCACTGTCCGCTTGTGGCGGGAGTGATGCCGACAGCAACTCCAACGGCGCCGACGGCGCCAATCAACCCGACAAACCGGCGGGTGTCGATGACAGCGTGCGAGAGGATCTCGCGTATTCCTCCTTCGAAATAGATCTCCCGGAGAATCTCCGCCCCTTGGCCTCGGATGCCTACGCCATCTACGCGGTCAAGCCGAGTATTCGGTTCTCGGTCAGCGAGGACAACATGCTGGATACCTACTGGGAGGGTGAGTTGTCTCCCAGCGCCGATGGGCATCGGCATCTGAGCCGAATCTCCCTCGCCAGCAAATCCATCGTGTCCGACATTCCCATTCCGCAGCAGGTCAATCTGGGTAACACCTCATTCCTGGGTTACGAATATCTAGGGAATGGCCGTTACATCATGGGGGTTTCCGATGTCAATGCCAGCGACATCGACCGCAAGCATCCCGTCTATTACGCGTTCGATCGCACGGGCAAGCTCAACTATGCGCTCGATCTCTGGAAGGACACGCCGGACGCCTACGCGGCGGCGCGATCCGGCCAGGGTCTGATCGTCTACAACAAGCAGATCGACAACTTCGGCATCTACCTCGCCCGCCGTGGCGATGGCGGCCATCAGGCGGCCTGGTTGAGTTTCCATGAGGCCGCGACGGGCCGCCAGACCTTCTCGCGGCCCTGGTACATCTCCCACAACTTCGACCACCGCCTCCTTCCTCTGAAGGATGGCCGTTATCTGGCGTCTGCGCATGCGGACTCGCTCCCCGCACGCGGCCTGCTGATTGAAGCCTGGAAGTTCAATGACGACCCGTTTGCCCGTACCTGGTCCAGCGCCTTTCAGTTTCCACCTTCGGCCACGGGCAATTACAACATCACGAACTCGGCCACCGGTGACGTCCTCGAACTTTCCGACGGCAAGGTCGCGGTTCTCTTCACGACACAACATCAATTCGGTGCCAATGACCTGACGCGGGATATTCGACTGTCCACCTTCTCCAATGTCGGGGCCTCGAAGAATTCCGCAGTCCTTGCCAAGGATGCTTGGCTGAGCAGTTACACGCCAACGTCGACCGCGGGGTGGGGTGCGCAGATGGCTCATTATTCGCCGGGCAAGATCTTCGCCGTATGGAACGTTTTCGACGCAGGGAACCCGTCCAATCTCTTGAAAGCCACGATGGCGATCGTCGACGAGAATGGCGCCGTGTCCTCGCAGAAGGATATTGTGCTGCCCACTGGCAAACGAGCAACCGCCGGGGCCGTGCAGCCCAGTCAAACCATCCGAACCACAGCGGATGGCAAGTATCTGGTGTTCATGTCGGAGGGCTCGGCGCCAAACAAGCTTCGTGTAAACTTGGTGGCTATTAATAAATAATATGAGGTAGCCGATCCCTTGTCGGGGAAGCTGCCCTCATGGCCGAGCGCTCATGGCACGACTTCCTCGACTCGCCTTGGGTGGTCATCTGCACCACCTGATCCACCGCGGCCACAACCTGCAGCCCATCGTCGTCGACGACGAGGACCGCAAGACGCTTCTCGCCGCGCTGCAGGACAGCGCGGCCACCCACAAGGTCGCGATCCACGCCTACGTGGTGATGCCCAACCACCTGCACCTGCTCGCCACGCCCGCCGCGGACGATGGCCTGAGCCGCATGATGCAGGCACTGGGCCGCCGCTATGTCAGCGCCTTCAACCTCCGCCATGGCCGCGTGGGCACCTTGTGGGAGGGCCGCTTCCGGGCAGCGCCGCTGGAAGCCGAGTCGCACCTCCTGACCGTCATGCGCAGCATCGAGCTCAACCCGCAGCGCGCGGGCCTGAGCGCCGAACCCGGCGACTTTCCCTGGTCGTCCGCCGCGCACCACCTTGGCCGCCGGCGTGACCCGCTGGTCAGCGATCCGCCCGGATTCTGGGCGCTGGGCAACACGCCTTTCGAACGGGAACTCGCCTGGCGCCGCTGGCTGGAGGAGGGCGAGTCCGAGTCAGAGCGGCAGCGGCTGATCGATTCGGCGCTCAAGGGCTGGCCCTTGGGATCGGCACGTTTCCTGCAGCTGTTGGGCGAGCTCAGCGAGCGCCCCCTGGTGCCCCGCCCACGAGGCCGTCCTCGCAAGCCCAAACCGCCAAAGCCGGACGTCTCCTGATCTGTCCCCATTTAATTGAGATCGCCCGGCCACACCTGCATTAATTCGATACTGACCCCATTTAGTTGTGCTTGTGCCGTCGCGGCACGGGGCTTAACCTGCGCGGGTTTCGTTTTCGAGAGTCCAGGAGGCCACCGATGTCGGCAGCTCAAGATCCGCGCCAAGCGCAATCGTCGTCCCCCGCCGTGGCCGAGGCCACGATGCCGGCTGGCCCGTCCACGACCGAGATCCGCGAGCTCGCCGCCCACGGCCTGTACAACGGCGCCAATGAGAAGGACGCCTGCGGCCTGGGCTTCGTCGCCCACATCAAGGGCCAGAAGGCGCATCACATCGTCCAGCAGGGTCTGAAGATCCTGGAGAACCTGGACCACCGCGGCGCGGTCGGCGCGGACAAGCTGATGGGCGACGGCGCCGGCATCCTGATCCAGATCCCCGACGAGTTTTATCGCGCCGAGATGGCGCGGCAGGGCGTCACGCTGCCCCCGCCCGGCGAATACGGCGTGGGCATGATCTTCCTGCCCAAGGAACACGCGTCCCGCCTGGCCTGCGAGCAGGAACTCGCCCGGGCCATCAAGGCCGAGGGCCAGGTGCTGCTGGGCTGGCGCGACGTGCCGGTGGACCGCGACATGCCGATGTCGCCGACGGTGCGCGAGAAGGAGCCGATCATCCGGCAGATCTTCATCGGCCGCGGCCCGGACATCATCGTCCCCGACGCGCTCGAGCGGAAGCTGTACGTGATCCGCAAGACCGCCTCCAGCGCCATCCAGGCGCTCAAGCTGACGCACAGCCGCGAGTACTACGTGCCCTCGATGAGCTGCCGGACCGTCATCTACAAGGGCCTGCTGCTGGCCGACCAGGTCGGCAAGTACTACAAGGACCTCGGCGATCCGAGCGTGGTCAGCGCCATCGCGCTGGTGCACCAGCGCTTCTCGACCAACACCTTCCCCGAGTGGCCGCTGGCCCACCCGTACCGGATGGTCGCGCACAACGGCGAGATCAACACCGTCAAGGGCAACTTCAACTGGATGCGCGCCCGCGAGGGCGTCATGAAGTCCCCGGTGCTGGGCGACGACCTGAAGAAGCTGTATCCGATCAGCTTCGAGCACCAGTCCGACACGGCCACCTTCGACAACGCCATCGAGCTGCTGACGATGTCGGGTTATCCGCTCGCGCACGCTGCGATGATGATGATCCCCGAGGCCTGGGAACAGCACGAGTGGATGGACGAACGCCGCCGTGCGTTCTACGAGTATCACGCCGCGATGATGGAGCCGTGGGACGGCCCCGCCGCGATGGTCTTCACCGACGGCCGCCAGGTCTGCGCGGCGCTGGACCGCAACGGCCTGCGTCCCGCCCGCTACTGGGTCACCGATGACGACCTCGTCGTGCTGGCCTCGGAGTCCGGCGTGCTGCCGATCCCCGAGTCGCGCGTGGTCCAGAAGTGGCGCCTGCAGCCCGGCAAGATGTTCCTGATCGACCTCGAGCAGGGCCGCATCATCGACGACGAGGAACTCAAGACCCAGTACGCCAACGCCCGGCCGTACCGCCAGTGGATCGAGAACGTGCGGGTCAAGCTCGACGAGATCCCCGCGCCGGAGCTGGTCGCGCCCGTGTTCCCGGCCTCGCTGCTGGACCGCCAGCAGGCCTTCGGCTTCACGCAGGAGGACATCAAGTTCCTGCTCGCGCCGATGGCCGCCAATGGCGAGGAAGGCATCGGCTCGATGGGCAACGACAGCCCGCTGGCCGTGCTGTCCGACAAGAACAAGCCGCTCTACAACTACTTCAAGCAGCTGTTCGCGCAGGTCACCAACCCGCCGATCGACCCGATCCGCGAGGCCATCGTGATGTCGCTCAACAGCTTCATCGGGCCCAAGCCCAACCTGCTGGACATCAACGCGATCAACCCGCCGATGCGTCTCGAGGTCAACCAGCCCGTGCTGGACTTCGAGTCGATGGCGCGCCTGCGCGCGATCGAGCATCACACCAACGGCAAGTTCAAGCCGTACGAGCTCGACATCACCTACCCGCTGGACTGGGGCCGCGAGGGCGTCGAGGCGCAACTCGCCTCGCTGTGCGCGGAGACCGTGGACGCGATCAAGAGCGGTCACAACATCCTGATCATCTCGGACCGCCACCTGAGCGCGCAACGCGTGGCCATCCCGGCGCTGCTGGCGCTGTCGGCGGTCCACCACCACCTGGTGCGCGAGGGCCTGCGCACGACCTGCGGCCTGGTCGTCGAGACCGGCACCGCGCGCGAGGTCCATCACTTCGCCGTGCTGGCCGGTTACGGCGCGGAGGCGGTCCACCCGTACCTCGCGCTCGAGACGCTGCAGGCGATGAACGCCGAGCTGCCCGATGCGCTGTCGGCCGACAAGGCGGTCTACAACTACATCAAGGCCGTGGGCAAGGGCCTGTCGAAGATCATGTCCAAGATGGGCATCTCGACCTACATGTCCTACTGCGGCGCGCAGATCTTCGAGGCCATCGGCCTGAAGTCCGACTTCGTCGCCAAGTACTTCCGCGGCACCGCCACGCAGGTCGGCGGCATCGGCGTGTTCGAGGTCGCCGAGGAAGCGCTGCGCCTGCATCGCGCCGCCTTCGGTGACGACCCGGTGCTGGAGCACATGCTGGACGCCGGTGGCGAATACGCGTGGCGCACCCGCGGCGAGGAACACATGTGGACCCCGGACGCGATCGCCAAGCTGCAGCACAGCACGCGCTCGGGCAAGTTCGACACGTACAAGGAATACGCCCAGCTGATCAACGACCAGAGCCGCCGTCACATGACGCTGCGCGGTCTGTTCGAGTTCAAGTTCGATCCCAGCAAGGCCATCCCGGTCGAGGAAGTCGAGCCGGCCGCGGACATCGTCAAGCGCTTCGCCACGGGCGCGATGTCGCTGGGCTCGATCTCCACCGAGGCCCATGCCACGCTGGCCGTCGCGATGAATCGCATCGGCGGCAAGAGCAACACCGGCGAGGGCGGTGAGGATCCCGCGCGTTATCGCAACGAGCTCAAGGGCATCAAGATCACCGCCGGCACGACGATGGCGGATGTCGTCGGCCGCAAGGTCGTCGAGGTCGACTACGAGCTGAAGGACGGCGACTCGATGCGCTCGCGCATCAAGCAGGTTGCGTCGGGCCGCTTCGGCGTGACGACCGAGTACCTGGTCAGCGCCGACCAGATCCAGATCAAGATGGCGCAGGGCGCCAAGCCGGGCGAGGGCGGTCAGCTGCCGGGCGGCAAGGTCACCGACTACATCGGCTTCCTGCGTCACTCCGTGCCGGGCGTGGGCCTGATCTCGCCGCCGCCGCACCACGACATCTACTCGATCGAGGATCTGGCGCAGCTGATCCATGACCTGAAGAACGTCAACCAGCGTGCCGACATCTCGGTCAAGCTGGTGTCGGAAGTGGGCGTGGGCACGATCGCCACCGGTGTCGCGAAGGCCAAGGCCGACCACATCGTCATCGCCGGCCATGACGGCGGCACGGGCGCCTCGCCGTGGAGCTCGATCAAGCACTGCGGCACGCCGTGGGAGCTGGGCCTGGCCGAGACGCAGCAGACGCTGGTGCTGAACCGCCTGCGCGGTCGCGTGCGGGTGCAGGCTGACGGTCAGATGAAGACCGGCCGCGACGTCGTCATCGGCGCGCTGCTGGGCGCCGACGAGTTCGGCTTCGCGACCGCGCCGCTGGTTGTCGAGGGCTGCATCATGATGCGCAAGTGCCATCTGAACACCTGCCCGGTCGGCGTCGCGACGCAGGATCCGGTGCTGCGCAAGAAGTTCAGCGGCAAGCCCGAGCACGTCGTCAACTACTTCTTCTTCGTCGCCGAGGAAGCGCGCCAGATCATGGCGCAGCTGGGCATCCGCAAGTTCGACGAGCTGATCGGCCGCGCCGACCTGCTCGACACCCGCAAGGGCATCAGCCACTGGAAGGCCAAGGGACTGGACTTCACCCGCGTCTTCCATCGCCCCGAGCTGGCCGCCGACGTGGCGCGCCTGCACAACGACCATCAGGACCACGGCCTGGACCGCGCGCTGGACGTCAAGCTGATCGAGAAGTGCCTGCCCGCCTTCGACAAGGGCGAGAAGGTCCGCTTCATGCAGGAAGTGACCAACGTGCGCCGCACGGTGGGCGCGATGCTGTCGGGCGAGCTGATCCGTCGCCATCCGGAAGGGCTGGAGGACCAGACCATCTTCATCCAGATGGAGGGCACGGGCGGTCAGAGCTTCGGTGCCTTCCTGGCCCCGGGCATCACCTTCTATTTGATCGGCGATGCCAACGACTACACCGGCAAGGGCCTGTCGGGCGGCCGCGTGGTGGTGCGTCCGTCGATCGATTTCCGCGGCGACGCGACGCGGAACATCATCGTCGGCAACACCGTGCTGTACGGCGCGACCAAGGGCGAGGCCTTCTTCCGTGGTGTCGCTGGCGAGCGATTCGCGGTGCGCCTCTCCGGCGCGACGGCGGTCGTCGAGGGCACCGGCGACCACGGCTGCGAGTACATGACCGGCGGGACCGCCGTCGTGCTGGGCAAGACGGGTCGCAACTTCGCGGCCGGCATGAGCGGCGGCATCGCGTACGTCTTCGACGAGGACGGCCAGTTCGCCAAGCGCTGCAACACCAGCATGGTGTCGCTGGACAGGCTGCTGCCCGCGCACGAGCAGGAAGCCACGATGGACAAGGCCATCTGGCACAAGCTCGGCGACGGCGAGGCGCGCACCGACGAGGCGCTGCTGCGCAAGCTGATCGAGGACCACCATCGCTGGACCGGCAGCCAACGCGCGCGGGACATCCTGGACCACTGGGCCGAGTCGCGCGCCAAGTTCGTCAAGGTCTTCCCCAACGAGTACCGCCGCGCGCTGAGCGAGATGGGTGCCGCCAAGGAAACCGCCGCCACGATCGCCCAGGCCAAGGCGCCCGCCGCCAAGGCCAAGGTCTGATCCGTCCGCATCGAAGAATCAGGAATTCAGGAGCAAGCCGCCATGGGAAAAGTCACCGGCTTCATGGAGTACGAACGACTGGAAGAGGGCTATCAACCCGTCGAGTCGCGTCTCAAGAACTACAAGGAATTCGTCATCGGCCTGAACGTCGAGCAGGCGAAGCAGCAGGGCGCCAGATGCATGGACTGCGGCACGCCGTTCTGCAACAGCGGCTGCCCGGTCAACAACATCATTCCGGACTTCAACGACCTTGTGTACCGAGGCGGCGACACGGACTGGAAGAGCGCCATCGCGGTGCTGCACTCGACCAACAACTTCCCCGAGTTCACCGGCCGCATCTGCCCCGCTCCCTGCGAGGCGGCCTGCACGCTCAACGTCAATGACGACGCGGTGGGCATCAAGTCCATCGAGCACGCCATCATCGACCGCGCCTGGGAAGAAGGCTGGGTGACGCCGCGTCCGGCGCACGTGAAGACCGGCAAGACCGTCGCGATCGTCGGCTCCGGTCCGGCCGGCCTGGCGGCGGCGCAGCAGCTCGCACGCGCGGGCCATGCGGTCACGGTGTTCGAGAAGAACGATCGCGTCGGCGGCCTGCTCAGATATGGCATCCCCGACTTCAAGATGGAGAAGAGCCACATCGATCGGCGCGTCCAGCAGATGGAAGCCGAAGGCGTGATCTTCCGCACCGGCGTGATGGTGGCGCATCTGCCGGAAGGCTCCAAGGTCACCAACTGGGCCAAGGACGTCGTCACCGCCGAGGAGCTGACCACGAAGTTCGACGCCGTGCTGCTGGCCGGCGGCGCGGAGCAGTCGCGGGACCTGCCGGTGCCGGGTCGTGACCTGGCGGGCGTGCACTTCGCGATGGAGTTCCTGCCCCAGCAGAACAAGATCAATGCCGGCGACAAGCTCAAGAGCCAGCTGCGCGCCGACGGCAAGCATGTGATCGTGATCGGCGGCGGTGACACCGGCAGCGACTGCGTCGGCACCAGCAACCGCCACGGCGCCAAGAGCGTCGTGCAGTTCGAGCTGATGCCGCAGCCGCCGGAGGTCGAGGACCGCCCGATGACCTGGCCCTACTGGCCGATCAAGCTGCGCACCTCGTCCAGCCACGAGGAAGGCTGCGAGCGCGAATTCGCGATCGCGACCAAGGAGTTCATCGGCGAGAAGGGCAAGGTCACCGGCGTGAAGACGGTGCGCGTCGAGTGGGCCAACGGCAAGATGGTCGAGGTCCCGGGCAGCGAGCAGGTCCTCAAGGCTGACCTCGTGCTGCTGGCGATGGGCTTCACGGCGCCCGTCGCGTCCATCGTCGAGGCGTTCGGCGTGATCAAGGACGCGCGCGGCAACGCCAAGGCGACGACCGAGTTCAATGGCGGTTATCAGACCAGCGCGGCCAAGGTCTTCGCCGCCGGCGACATGCGCCGCGGTCAGTCGCTGGTCGTGTGGGCCATCCGCGAAGGCCGTCAGGCCGCTCGCTCGATCGACGAGTTCCTGATGGGCGACAGCGCGCTGCCGCGCTGATCGCCAGGCCTGGCCGCGCGCCAGGCACTGCAAGAAGACAAGGCCCGCCGGTGCGAATCGGCGGGCCTTGTTGTTTGTCGTTCGTCGCTTGTCGTTGGTCGTTGGTCGTTGATGGCTCCCGCGGCCATGAAAAAACCCGCCGTCTCGCGAGGGCGGGTTTTGCGTGGGGCCGAGGCCGCGTCAGTTGCGCAGCGGGATCTCGCGCCAGTTGATCAGCTTCTTGTTCGTCGTGCCCGAACCGCCCATGTTGCCGGTGTAGTCACCGTCCTTGGTGCCGCCGCCCGGCGTCGAGGTCGAGGGCTTGCCGGACACGAGGTAGGTCAGGCCCGTGCCCGTGCTGGGGCCGATGAAGCGGACGTTGTCGACCGCGAACAGCGGACGGTCGATCGACATCGCGCCGCTGTTCAGATCCATCAGGAACACCAGGCTCGTGCCGCCCGGGCTGCAGGCGTTGGTCGAGGACGGCTTGGTGGCCGAGATGATCACGCTGCTGTCGATGGCATCGCCCTCGTTGACGACCTCGTAGCCGATGCCCCCGCCGACCGTGGGCAGGTCGATGAAGTAGCCGATCTTGTTGCTGGCCAGCGGGGTGGAGCTCGTGGTCGTCACTTCCTGGAAGTCATGGCGCGACGCGTTTTCCGAATAGGGCATCGAGATGCCGGCGGGCAGGTCCGTCGAGATGGCGGGACGGGCCTGGAAGCCGTCCAGCATCGCGTAGATGCGGTTGGCGCGGGTGCTGACCAGGTCATCGGTGCTCAACAGCTGACCGGTGCCCACCACGATCCAGCGGCGGTTGCCGCTGGAGTTGATGACCGGGGTCGGCGTCGAGGTGATCGGCAGTCCCACGCCCGCGGCGTTGGTCAGTTTGGCCAGCTTGGTCGGCGCGGGATAGGCGCCGGTCGTCGCGGTCAGGTCCAGGCGCCACAGGTTGCCCTTGAGGTCGCCGGCATAGATCGATTCGACGGTGTAGTCGCTGGTGTCGGTGTAGTAGGTCTGCAGGTAGGTCAGGCCGGTCGGGCTGGACGGTGAGCCTTCGCTGCTCGCATTGGGCAGCGCGATCTTCTGCAGGAGCGCGCCGGTGCGGGCGTTGAGGATGCTGAAGAAGCCGGTGCCGGTGCCGTTGTTGTAGCCCGAGCCGATGACCACCACCCAGCCGTACTGGGCCGTCTTGGTGATGACCGGTGTGCCGAAGGTGTAGCCCTGGTCGGTCTCGGTGTACTCCCACATGACGCGGGAGGCGGCGCTGTTCTCGGACGCCGTCGTGCCGGCGGTCGTCAGCGCGTCGGCGTTGGTCAGGTCCAGTGCGTAGATGCTCTTGCCACCCTTGCCCAGGCCGCCAACCACGATGGTGCGCCAGTCCGGCGCGCCGGAGGCGCCGGCGGTGCGGTTGAAGTCGATGTCGGCGGTGTTGGGCCGCGCGTCGACCATGTAGCGGTGCGTGAAGTCGGGGTTGCCGGTGGCAGCGATGCCGTCGACGCTGGGCGTGGAGCCCGCGCCGGTGATGACGGCGTTGGGGATGAAGGCGAAGAGCTCGCGTCCGCCGTTGGTCGCGTCGGTCGTGGAGCCGTTGATCACGTGCACCAGGCCGCTGTTGGCGCCGGCCACCAGGATGTTGGGACGGGTGCTCTTGGCGGTGACGTAGGCGGCGTAGCCGGGGTTGGACGCCTCGCTCAGGATGCCCGCGATGGGCGGGCCCACCACGACGACCTGGCTGTTGATGATGTCGGCCACCAGACCGCCGCGCACGCGGTAGGCCTTCGTGCTGCCGCTGGTCAACGAGTTTTCCTCGTTGCTGCGATCGCCTCGCACGTAGTTGAGGAAGTTCTGCGAGTCGTCGCCGGACACGTAGGTCGTGTTCAGCGCGTTCTTCTGCGTGGTGGTCAGGTTGTTCAGGCGGAACGCGACGCCGGTGCCGGTGTTGGCGCCGGTGGGCTTGTAGGTCACGATGTTGCGGGCGGTGTCCCAGCCGGTGCCAGATGTGCCCAGTTGCGCGTTGAGCTTGTCGGTGAAGCGCCAGGCCAGCGTGTAGCCGACCGGGACCGACAGCAGGTTGATCGTGTTGGCCTCGATCTGGCCGGTCCATGCCGCGGAGTCATACGATGAGCCGTAGGCCTCGGTGCCCACGCCCACGATGTTGGACGCGGTGTTGGCCGACGAGGTGTAGGCCTGGATGCTCGAGGCGATGCTGGCGAAGGCGCTCGCCAGGCCGCTGACCATCAGGTCGGCCTTGGAGGCGGTGTAGTAGGTGTCCGGACGCAACTGACCGCCGCCGGCGATCGTGGTGTCGGTATTGGGGCCGGTGTGCCACCAGCTCTGCGTGAG
The DNA here is from genome assembly GCF_048081605.1 of Roseateles sp. So40a. NCBI lineage: Bacteria > Pseudomonadati > Pseudomonadota > Betaproteobacteria > Burkholderiales > Sphaerotilaceae > Roseateles > Roseateles sp. So40a. The sequence continues at coordinate 256,655 of NZ_CP182288.1, forward strand.
GTCCGTCGTGCCCGACGCATCCCAGTTGGCCGGCAGGTTGGCACCGCCGTAGCGGGTAGCCAGGAAGAACTGGTTGTTGTTCTTGTAGACCTGGCCTTCCTGCACGTCCAGCCAGTAGGTCTTGACCGTCTGCTTGCCGTCCATCGTCGGGCGGATGTCCTGGCTGTTGGCCCAGTAGGCCATGCCTGCCATCAGCGCGCCGTTGTTGGAGCAGCAGCCGCCGTAGCCCTGCGTGTTGCCGATGTTGGCGCCGGCGCCGCTCAACGCACCGACCTTGTTGGTCCAGGCGACGGCATCGAAGGCGGTGTCGTTGGCGACCAGGGCCGGCATCGTCGGCTCGGAGTTGCCACCGCCGCCCGGGACGTTGCGGTCCGCGTGGGTGTTGACGTCGCCGATGCCCAGGATGAAGTTCTTCTGGCAGGAATACAGGATGGGGTCACCCCAGTTCGTGATCACCGGGAAGCCGTCAGCCAGCGTCTTGCGCGTGGGCACGTCGGCGGTGTTGGGGTTGGTCCACTCCGGCACGTTGCCGAGGTTGCGGTAGTAGCGCAGCGCCGCGTAGTACAGCTCGCCCACCGGGTCATAGGTCTTGTACGAACCGGACGCGCCGAACTTGTTCAGGTAGTTCATGACCCCGCTGTTGTCGACGAGGAACCCGTACTCGGTGTTCATGTCGAGCACGTCCTGCGGATTCGGGCTGACGTTCATGATGCCCGTGGTGCCGCTCCACTCCGCCAGGGGGTTGGCGGTGGGGTCGGAGCCCGGAACCGGCTGGGTCGGGCCGATGAACTTCTGGCGCGCGCGCAGCACGCCGCCGTCCCGGCTCAGCGCGCCGTCGTTGAGGTAGCCGAACGCGCTGAAGCGGATCTTCTGCGAGTACTTCTGCATCAGCCCTTCGGGCTTGTAGTTGTCGCCGTAGGCGGTGCAGTTGGACTCCAGGCCCCCCGCGGCGGTGCTCGGGTCGCAGACCTTCACCCGCACGCTGACTTCCCAGACCTTGGAGTCGTCCCACGGGTCCTGGTTGTTGCGGAAGGCGCTTGGTGTCCCGGAGTTGTAGTTGCCGGAGTTCGTGAAGCGCATCTTGTTGCCCAGGCCCTGGACGCGCATGTTCATGTTGGACCAGCCCAGCGGGGTTGCGCGGCTGATGGTGTTGTTGTCGCCCAGCGACCGATTGGGGAAGTTGCTGGTGCCACCCTGGCCGCTGGCCCAGGCCTTCTCGATGATGGTCGAGGTGGTGGTGTCGATGACGCGCTGGCCGCCGGTCAGCGCCCATCGGAACGGGTCGACGGTCTGCATCGTCGCCCAGTTCATGAAATTGCCGCTCCATTTCCCGTTGCAGGTGCGCGTGGTCGTCGCGCCGGCGGGCTGGAAGTAGCGGTCCGCTTCCGTGTTCGAGTAGACGTAGTCGTAGCACTTGCCCGGGTCGAAGTAGCCCAGGTAGGTGTTGGCCGCCGAGTACGTGTTGCCCAGGTGGGCCGTGCTGACCGCGGTCGGGAATTCCACCGACAGCGCCAGCGCCAGGTTGCCCGGCACGGCGACCGACGAGAAGATCGGCTGGTTGGCCAGCGTGGTCTGGGCCTGCGACGTCAGCGCCGGTGCCAGCGCGCCCATCGCGAGCGCGACCGCGGCGCACAGCCGGCGGTTCGGGAAGAGGGACTTGTTCATCGGAAACCTCAATTGCTGAACGTCGCCTGGTAGAAGGACTGCGAGTCGCGGGGGCCGTCGACACGCACCGTCACGCGGAACAGCGGCTTGGGCGGGACCTTCGGATCCCTGTTGCCCTTGCCGCCCTGCACCTGGGCCGAGGCCGTCTGGCAGGTGTCGCTGCTGACCGCGCCGGTATAGAGGCACATGCGGTCGATGACGTAATAGATCTTGAGCTGCGGAATGTTGGTGGTGCTCTCGCCGCTCTGCGCGCTGGTCAGGTCGATGACGTTGCCCGCGGTGCCGTAGCCGCCGACGGCGGCCGGGTTGCTCGTGTCGAGCAGCACGGTGGGGATGCCTTCGGCCGTGGAGGTGAGCATCGTGGCGCTGTAGTTGAGCGCCGTGTTGTTGGTGTCCAGGGCGTTGGTGCCGCTCAGCGCGTCCAGCGCCCTGCGCATCGCGCGGTCGGCCTGGTTGGTCATGTCGCGCTTGAAACCGAAGTTGCCGACGCTGGTCAGCGAGGCATTCATCGACCGGATCGTCGCGATGGCGCCGATCATCAGGATCACCAGCGTGATCAACGCGATCACCATGATCACGCCGCGTTGGCGGTGGATGGGTGAGGGGCTCATGCGGGGGCGGAGGTGGGAGCGGTGACTCATGGGTATTCCCGGCTCAGCGGACGTTGGCCAGCGTGTTGCGCAGCGGGATGGTGAACTCGAGGACGCGATGGCGGCGCGAGCGGTCGGTCACCGTGTAATTGACCTGCAGCGAGGTCGGCAGGCTGGGGAACATCGTCATCGTGGCCGGCGCGACCGTGACGTCCGTGGCGTCCTTGGTCTCGCGGAACTCCGATCGCAGCACCAGGCTGACCTTGACCGCGAGGATGCGGCCCATGGTCGCCGTCGCTGCGGTCGTGCCGGCATTCAGCGCGGCGCTGCCGTAGGTGCCGCCGGTGGGCGCGACCCACGCGTCGAGAATGCCGTCGGGCGTGCCAGTGGTGTCCACGCCGTAACGCACGCGCATGTCGACCACGCCGTCGCTCAGCGGCACCGGGGCCTCGCTGTCGCCGTTGGTGAAGCGCAGCAGGTCGTAGCGCACCAGCTGGTTCGCGTCGCTCACGCCCAGCAGCATCAGCTTGGGCGGGTTGCCGTTGGTGGCGTTGCCCAGCACGGCCGCGTTGGCGGTGGCGCCGGTGGAGCGGTCGGTGATCGACTCCGTGCCGATGGCGCTTGCGTAATACGACCCGGCCAGGTCGACCTGCTGCGAGAGGCCGCCGGTGTAGGTCGAGGTGACCTGCTCGAGCATGCAGGGCCGGCCGTTCTCGGTGACGAGCAGCAGGTCGTCGCCGCGGATGCCCACGGTGGTGGTCAGGCGGAAGTTGGCGGCGGTGGCGCTGCGCAGGCGCATCTGCGAGGACGTCTCGCCGACGCCGCCGGTGCCCGTCATGACCTGCAGGACGTCGGAGCCGCCGCTGCCCGCGCCGGCGAAGGCCAGCACCGGCAGCATGCGCACCGTGGTGTCCACGGTGGCGAAGGGCGCGGGGAAGGCGCTCGGGGCGGGCAGGATGCGCGCGTTGGCCTTGGAGGCGTACAGCGCGCAGCCGAAGATCTCGGCGCGGTTCACCGCGGTGAAGCCCGAGCCCGCGCTGCGCAGCTGACGGTCGAAGTCGTAGGCCAGGTAGCCGGAGTTGGTCGCCAGGTCGGACGTCGTCGCGTCCTGGCGCTTGCTGGTCTCGAAACGGGCCGAGACCATGGTCATCGCGACGATCACCGTCAAGGCGATGACCATCGAGACCATCAGCTCGATCAGCGAGAAGCCGCGTGCGGCGACCCGGGCGGGGGTGGGGTGCAGCGTCATGTCAGTAGGTCAGCCGGACGTCGGTGAAGTAGCGGTGCGGCGTGCCGTCAGGCGGCGTCCAGGTGATGGTGATGCGCGCGACGTTGTTGGCGGTGGTGATCGCACCGACGCCCCCGGGCAGGCCCATGCCGGTCGGATCGGCCACGCGGGCGTTCCAGGCGGTGACCGTGGCCGAGGGCAGCGATACCGTGCGCTGCAGCCACATCTCGCTGGCGATCTCGTTGGCGAGCGTGGCCGCGCGCTGGTTGTCGTCGGTGGAGCCGGTGGCCTGCGAGGCGCGGGCCATCAGCGTCATCAGGCCCAGCAGGCCAACGGTCATGATGACGATGGCGCACAGCACCTCGATCAGCGTCATGCCGCGCGCGCGGCGCCGCCCGAGGCGGCGTTCGGAAGTCGTGGTCATGAGGTGGGCGCCAGGTTGATTTCGGGGCAGCCGTCGAGCACGGTGTCCGACAGCTGGCGGGTCTTCTCGCAGGTGCGGACCGAGCCGCCCAGCGTCAGCCACACCTGCAGCTGCTTGAGGTTGGCGGTCGTCACGGTCGGCGCCAGGCCGTAGATGATCCGGCCGTTGGTGCCGCTGGAGCAGGCCGCGCCGACGCCGGTCTGGCTCGTCGTGAGCTGCAGCGGGCGGCCGTTGGCGCCGAAGCACACGGCGGTGGGGCCGGTGACGGTGAAGTTCTCGGCGTTGTCCAGCATCACGCCGCATTGCGTGGCCAAGGCCGTGCCGCCGGTCGTCAGCGGCAGGACCTTGACGATCCAGCGCGCGCCGGCCGCGTCTGCCGTGGCGTTGGGGGAGCAGGTCGTGTCCGACGTCCGGAAGAAGACGACCTGGCGGAAGCTGCGCACCGCCTCGGACTGCGCCAGCTTGAGCGAGGCCTGCAGCGCCGTCGCGCTGGAACGCATCTGCGCGTTGGCGGTCCAGGTGCGCAGGCCCGGCAGCGCCAGGGCGGTGCCCAGCGCGATGACCGCCACGACGATCATCAGCTCGATCAGCGTCAGGCCGCGCGTGCCTGGCCGGAGGTGGGTCAGCATGTGTCGCCCTTGCGCGTGATCCACTTCGTCGTGCAGGTCCAGCCGGTGCCGGGACCCACGGTGGACTTCGCGTCGGCCTGGTTCACGGTGAACGTGAAGCCGGCCGTGTTGCCGGAGCCCGTCGCCGTGACCACGTAGGTATTGGCGGTCAGCGTCGTGCACGACAGCGTGAACGTGCCCACGGGGCTGAGCGAGCTGCAGGGGCTGGTGCCCACGCCCGTCACCGTCTGGTAGGTGCGGAAGTCCTGGTAGTAGCGCTCCAGGTTGGCCCGCGTGAGGGTCAGGCCGGAGACCGCGTCGGTCAGCTGACCCCGGATCACGTAGCTGCGGTAGGCCGGCAGCGCGATCGCCGCGAGGATGCCGATGATGGCCACGACCACCATCACCTCGATCAGCGTGAAGCCGCGGCGGGCGGCGGAGAAGGTGGTCCGAGAAGTCCCAAGGTTCCCAAGCATGTAGCGCTCCTTTTTGCGGAAATTATCGATATCAGGCGCCAAAACGCGAGGCCGCTCGTCGTGCCTCGCATTCCGCCCGTCTCTCGGCGAACCTGGGTCGTGACGTGTGTCACGGTCGGGATGTCGACCACTTGTCACATTTACAACCCCCGCCCCAGGTGTCCTCCGGCATCAATTCGGGCTTTACCCTATGATCCCGGCTCCCGGACGCCTGCCGCCCGGCATCGTCCGGATCGATCCCTAGGAAATGGCATTCACTGATCCCAATTCATCCAATAACGTCCGCCCACTGATTGAAGTGAAGGGTGTGACCGTCGGTTATGGCGACCGGGTCATCCTCAAGGACGTGAACGTCAGCCTGCCGCGCGGCAAGGTCTTGGCGCTGATCGGTTCGTCGGGCGGCGGCAAGACCACGCTGCTACGGCTGCTGACCCGGCAACTGCGCCCGCAGACCGGTCAGGTGCTGTTCGACGGACAGGACCTGGCGCCGATGGACCAGACCGCGTTGTACGCGCAACGTCGCCGCATGGGCATGCTGTTCCAGTTCGGCGCGCTGTTCACCGACCTGAGCGTCTTCGAGAACGTCGCCTTCCCGCTGCGCGAGCACACCCGGCTGTCCGAACCGATGATCCGCGACCTGGTCCTGATGAAGCTCAATGCCGTCGGCCTGCGCGGCGCCCGCGACCTGATGCCCAACGAGGTGTCGGGCGGCATGGCGCGCCGCGTGGCGCTGGCGCGCGCCATCGCGCTGGACCCCGACCTGGTGCTCTACGACGAGCCCTTCGCGGGCCTGGACCCGATCTCGCTGGGCGTGACGGCCCGGCTGATCCGCGACCTCAACGACGCGCTCGGCCTGACCAGCGTGATCGTCTCTCACGACATCCATGAAACCTTCGGCATCGCCGACCACGTCGTGATGGTGGCCAACGGCGGCGTCGTGGCCCAGGGCACGCCCGACGAGCTGCGCAACAGTCAGGATCCGCTGGTGCACCAGTTCGTCAACGCGCAGTCCGACGGTCCGGTGCGTTTCCACCAGCCCGCCAAGCCGGTCCGCGAGGACTTCGGCCTGCCGCAGGAGACCGCCGCATGATCGGCCTGGCGACTTCCATCGGCCGCGGCCTGCGCGGCAAGCTCGGCGACTGGGGCTGGTCGGCGCGGCTGCTCGGCGCGCTGCTGCTGCACCTGGGCGCCTGCCTGCGCCGCTTCGTGCTGGTGCGCGAGCAGATCTTCTTCCTGGGCAACCGCTCGCTGTCGCTGATCGGCGTGTCGGGCCTGTTCGTGGGCTTCGTGCTGGCGCTGCAGGGCTATTACACGCTGCAGCGCTACGGCTCGGCCGAGGCGGTGGGCCTGCTGGTCGCGCTGAGCCTGGTGCGGGAGCTGGGCCCGGTCGTCGCGGCGCTGCTGTTCGCCGGACGCGCCGGCACCTCGCTGACCGCCGAGATCGGCCTGATGAAGGCCGGCGAGCAGCTCAGCGCCATGGAGATGATGGCCGTCGACCCGGTGCAGCGCGTGCTCGCGCCGCGCTTCTGGGCCGGCGTGATCGCGATGCCGCTGCTGGCGGCGGTGTTCTCGGCGGTGGGCATCATCGGCGGATGGCTGGTGGCCGTGCCGCTGATCGGCATCGACGCCGGCTCGTTCTGGTCGCAGATGCAAGGCGGCGTGGACGTGTTCAAGGACGTCGGCAACGGTTTCGTGAAGAGCGTGGTGTTCGGCATCACCGTCAGCTTCGTCGCGCTGCTGCAGGGGTATGCCTGCAAACCCACGCCCGAAGGCGTGTCGCAGGCGACGACGCGCACCGTGGTGTTGTCCTCGCTGGCCGTGCTGGGCCTGGACTTCATCCTCACCGCCATGATGTTCTCGATCTGACCCGCGCTCTCGCGATCGATCGCTCCCATCCGGATTCAAGAATTCAAGAGATCTTTGGAGTTGCCTGATGCAATCCTCTCGTTATGACGCGCTGGTCGGCTTCTTCGTGCTGCTCGGTGGCGCCGCCCTGCTGTTCCTGGCCCTGAAGGCCGGCAACCTGCTCACGCTGAACTTCCAGGACACCTACACCGTCACCGCCAAGTTCGACAACATCGGCGGTCTGAAACCCGGCGCGGCGGTCAAGAGCGCCGGCGTCGTGGTGGGTCGGGTCGGAGCGATCAGCTTCGACGACAAGACCTTCCAGGCCCGCGTGATCCTGAACATGACGCAGGGACCGGTGTTCCCCAAGGACAGCTCGGCCAAGATCCTGACCTCGGGTCTGCTGGGCGAGCAATACATCGGACTGGAACCGGGCGCGGCCGAGAAGAACCTCGCCGCGGGCGACATCATCACGCAGACGCAGTCGGCGGTGGTGCTGGAGAACCTGATCGGCCAGTTCCTCTATAACAAGGCGGCCGATGCCTCCGCGGCACCGGCCTCGGGAGAGAAACAATGACCACCACCCCCATGGCCGCACGCGCGCGCGGCGCCGCACGGACCGAGCTCGCCGCGGCGCTGCTGAGCGCGGCCCTGCTGGGCGCGGCCGCGCCCGCGATGGCGCAGTCCGCCGCCGATCCCCTGATCGCACCGCCGCTGGATCTCGCGCTGGCCGCACCGATCGGGCTGGCCGCCCAGGACGCGCTGCGCGCCGCGGTGCCGACCGGCGCCGACCAAGCCGCCGAGGACGCGAAGGACGCGCCCGAGGCGAAGGAATCCAAGGACGCCTCGGCCGATGCCGAGGACCAGGCCACGCCGCCGGCCAATGCCGCCTCGGCGGCTGACACCGCGGCCGCGGGTCAGGCCGGGGCCGCTGCTGCCGCGTCCGCCTCGGACGCCGCGCCCGGACCGCGCGTGCGCAACCGCTACGACCCGTGGGAGAACTGGAACCGCAAGGTCTTCAACTTCAACGAGAAGCTCGACGAGAACGTGCTGCGTCCGGTCGCCACGGCGTATTCGGACCTCGTGCCGCAGCCCGCGCGCCAGGCCGTGGACAACTTCTTCGGCAACTTCTCGGACGCCTGGTCGGCGGTCAACCTGTTCCTGCAGGGCCGCTTCAAGAACGGCGCGACGCAGACCATGCGCGTGGCGGTCAACTCGGTGTTCGGCCTGGCCGGCCTGATCGACATCGCCACGCCCGCCGGCCTGGAGAAGACCTCCGAGGACCTGGGCCGCACGCTGGGCTACTGGGGCGTGAAGACCGGACCGTACATCGTGTGGCCGCTGCTGGGTCCGTCGTCGCTGCGCGACTCGGTGACGCTGCCGGTCAACATCTATTACTCGCCGGCCTACCTGGTCGACGACGGCGAATACAAGTTCGCGATCTCCGCGCTGCAGATCATCAACACGCGGGCCAACCTGCTGCGTGTGACCGACATGCTCGACGGCATCGCGCTGGACAAGTACACCTTCGTGCGCGACGCCTACATGCAGCGCCGCAACATCAAGACGCGCAAGGAACAGGAAGAGGATGACGACGATTACGAAGTCATCTCGCCGGACGAGAAGCCGGTCAACCCGCAGAGCGATCGCTGAGCTCGAATTCAGCGTCGCAACAACCGGTAACGCCCGCGGGGGCGGCCGGTGAACCGGTATGGGACTTGCCACGTTGTGGCCGGGTCCCTGTCATGAAGAGAGAGAAAGGACACCCATGATTGCCACCAAACGACTGCTGCTGAACGCGATCGTGTCGATCGCCGCGCTGAGCCCGCTGGCCTCGTTCGCCGCGGATGCCTCCGCGCCGGACCAACTGATCCGTCAGCTGTCGATCGAGACGCTGGACGCGGTCAAGAGCGACAAGGCCATCCAGGGCGGTGACGTCAACAAGGTCATGGAGCTGGTCAACCAGAAGGTGATGCCGCATGTGGACTTCCAGCGCATCACGTCGTCGGCCGTGGGCCGCTTCTGGCGCCAGGCCACGCCCGAGCAGAAGCAGCGCCTGCAGGACGAGTTCAAGACCCTGCTGGTGCGCACCTATGCCGGCGCGCTGACGCAGGTGAAGGACCAGACCATCGCGATGAAGCCGATGCGCGCCGCGCCCGAGGACACCGAAGTCGTCGTGCGCACCGAGATCCGCGGCAAGGGCGACCCGATCCAGCTCGACTACCGCGTCGAGAAGACGGATGCCGGCTGGAAGATCTACGACGTGAACGTGCTGGGCATCTGGCTGGCGGACCAGTACCGCAACAGCTTCGCGCAGGAGATCAACGCCAAGGGCATCGACGGCCTGATCAAGTCGCTGGCCGAGCGCAACGCGCGTCCGGCGCCGGCTCCGGCCAAGAAGGGCTGAGCTCATGTTGAAGCTGCCGTCGCGGCTGCGCCTGGACAACGCGCCTGACGAATGGGCGCGTCTGGAGGCCGCGCTGCGGGCCGAGCTGGCGCAGGTCGGCAATGCCGCCGGGCGCGGCATCAGCCTGGATGCGAGCGGGTTGAATGACTTCGACTCCGCGGCGCTGAGCCTGCTGCTGAGCGCGCTGCGGCTGTGCGGCCAGGATGGCTGGCAGCTGACGCTGCTCAACGCGCCGCGTGAGCTGCGCGAGCTGGCCCGCGTGTACGCGCTGGAACACCTGTTCTGGGCGGACGCGGCGGTGCCGGCGGAGACGGTCGACGCCAAGGCGGCCTGAGCGTTCTTCCGCGCTCTCCACAAGCAACGACGGGCCGCATCAGCGGCCCGTTGGTCTTTCCGGCCGCGAGCGCGCTACTGCGCGTAGCGCTTCGTGCGCAGGTTGCGCTTGATCTCCTGCAGCATCGGGCGCAGGTTCTCGCCCAGGCGCAGCGCCACGCCGGTCGTGAGCACGTCCACGACGATCAGGTGCAGCAGGCGCGACACCATCGGGCTGTAGCGGTCGTAGTCCTCGGGGTGGTCAACGGCGAGCAGCACCTGGCCGGGCAGTTGCCCCAGCTGTGCCAGCGGTGAGCCGCTGGCGGTGATGATGATCGTCGTCGCGCCCTTCTTGCGGGCGATCTCGGCGGCGTCCATCAGGTCGCGGCTGCGGCCCGAGTTGGAGATGATCACCGCGCAGTCGCCCGGGCCCAGCATGGTGGCACTCATCAGCTGCACATGGCCGTCGGCGCAGGCGAAGGTGTTGGCGCCGAGCCGGAAGAACTTGTGCTGCGCGTCCTGCGCGACGATGCCCGAGTTGCCCACGCCGTAGAACTCGATGCGCTGGCGTTGCCGCGCGGTCTCGGACAACGCGGCGATGGCGCGCTCGAACGCATGGCTCGCGGCGTCGTTGCGGTAATGGAGCAGCGCGGCGACCGCGTTGTCGACCACCTTGACGATCAGGTCGCCCGGCTTGTCGTCCTCGTCCACGGCGCGGTGCACGAAGGGCACGCCCTCGTTGACGCTGCCGGCCAGCTTCAGCTTGAAGTCGGCGAGTCCGTCGTAACCGACGCTGCGGCAGAAGCGCACGACCGTGGGCTTGCTGACATGGGAGCGATCCGCGAGCTCGCTCACGGGCAGGCTCGCGAACGAGCGGGGATCGGCGAGCAGCAGCTTGGCCACACGCTGCTCGGCGGGCGGCAGCGCGGGCAGCGCGGCCTTGACGCGTTCCAGCATGCTCACGTCAGCATTCCTCGATCCAGGAGTGCCCGTCGCGCGCCACCAGCGCGCTGGACGCCGGCGGACCCCAGCTGCCCGCGACATAGGTGCGCGGGCCGGTGCTGTCCTGCTTCCAGAAATTCAGGATGGGCTCGACCCAGCGCCAGGCCTGTTCTTGCTCGTCGCTGCGCACGAACAGGTTCAGGCGTCCGGCGATGGCGTCCAGCAGCAGGCGCTCGTAGGCGCCCACGCGGGTGTGGGCGAAGGCCTTGTCGAAGTCCAGGTCCAGCGACACGGGGCTCAGCGCCTCGGTGCTGGAGCCGCCCTTGTTGGCCATCAGCTGCAGCTCCAGGCCGTCCTCGGGCTGCAGCTTGATGATCAGCCGGTTGGGGCAGCTGCTGCCCGGGAAGATCGGGTGCGGTACCGGACGGAAGTTGATGACGATCTGCGCGTCGCGCGCGGCCAGGCGCTTGCCGGTGCGCAGGTAGAAGGGCACGCCGGCCCAGCGCCAGTTCTGGATCTCGGTCTTGAGCGCGACGAAGGTCTCGGTGTGGCTGTCCGCGGGGATCTTGCCCTCGTCGAGATAGCCCGGCACCGGCTTGCCGTCGACATTTCCGGCGCGGTACTGGCCGCGCACCACGTCGCGCGCGACGCTCTCGGCGGTGAAGGGCTTGAGCGCGCGCAGCACCTTGAGCTTCTCGTCGCGGATCGCGTCGGCGTCGTTGGACGAGGGCGCTTCCATCGCGATCATCGTCAGCAGCTGCAGCGCGTGGTTCTGGATCATGTCGCGCAGCGCGCCGGTGCCGTCGTAGAACGGACCGCGCGTGCCCACGCCCAGGCCCTCGGCCAGCGTGATCTGGATGTTGGCGATGCTCTCGCGGCGCCACAGCGGCTCGAACAGCGCGTTGCCGAAGCGCAGCGCCATCAGGTTCTGCACCGAGGGCTTGCCCAGGTAATGGTCGATGCGGAAGGCCTGCGTCTCGGCGAACACCGAGCGCACGACACGGTTGATCTCCTGCGCGCTGGCCAGGTCGTGGCCCAGCGGTTTCTCCAGCACCACGCGCACGTTGTCACCGTTCAGGCCGGCGGCGCCGAGCTGCTGGCAGATCTGCGTGAACAGGTGAGGGCTGGTGGCCAGGTAGAACACGACCGTGTCGGCGTTGCGCTCGCCCAGCCATTCCTTGAGCCGCGCGTAATGGTCGGGCTGCGACAGGTCCATCCGGCGGTAATGCACCAGCTCGGAGAAACGCGCGAACTCCTCGTCGTTGGGCCGCTTGCCGGCCTCGACTTCCTGGAAGCGCTCCTTGAGCCACTCGCGATAACGCTCGTCGGTCTGCTCGTCGCGGGCGACGGCCAGGATGCGGCCGCCCTCGGGCAGCTTGCCGTGGCGGAAGGCCTGGAAGAGCGCGGGCATCAGCTTGCGCCAGGTCAGGTCACCAGTGCCACCAAAGAAGACGAGATCGAAGGACATGGGCGCGGCGCCCGCATCCGGGCGTAAGAGTTGTTGGCGATGTCTTGATGTAACGGAGTTACCGGAATTATGATGCCCCAGTTTCTTGGGCCGGTCAACGTGCGGCGCACCAGCGAGGGGAGTCCCCGCGAGCAGTTCTAATACGGGGTTTCCCCGTCCGCGTCGAGGGCTCCTGCACGGGCAAGGCCCGTTCCCCGATGCGTTCCGTCCGTTCCCGACCGCCCCTGGCGCCCACGCTCATGAACCAGCTCGAACAACTCAAGGCCTTCACCACCGTCGTCGCCGACACCGGCAACTTCAAGCAGCTGGCGCAGTTCACGCCGCGCGATGCGACGACCAACCCGTCGCTGATCCTCAAGGCCGTGCAGTCGCCCGACTACGCCCACCTGCTCGAGGACACCGTCGCGGCCAACAAGACCGACGCGCTGGACCTGATCGTGGACAAGGTGCTGGTGGCCTTCGGCCTGGAGATCCTGAAGGTCGTGCCGGGCCGCGTGTCCACCGAGGTCGACGCGCGTCTGAGCTTCGACACCGTCGCCACGCTGGCGCGCGCGCGCCGCCTGATCCAGATGTACGAAGCCGCCGGCATCGGCCGCGAGCGCGTGCTGATCAAGATCGCCTCGACCTGGGAGGGCATCCAGGCCGCGCGCGAGCTGGAGCTCGAGGGCATCCACACCAACCTGACGCTGCTGTTCTCGTTCTGCCAGGCGGTGGCCTGCGGCGAGAACGGCATCCAGCTGATCTCGCCCTTCGTCGGCCGGATCTACGACTGGTACAAGAAGTCCGCCGGCGCGAACTGGGACGAGGCCGCCAACGCTGGCGTCAACGACCCGGGCGTGAAGTCGGTGACGGCGATCTTCAACTACTTCAAGAAGCAGGGCATCAAGACCGAGGTCATGGGCGCGAGCTTCCGCAACATCGGCCAGATCCAGGCCCTGGCCGGCAGCGACCTGCTGACGATCAGCCCCGACCTGCTGGCCCAGCTGCAGGCCAGCGAGGCCCCGCTGACGCTGGCGCTCGATGCCGATGCCGCCAAGGCCCTGGACTTGCCCAAGGTCTCCTTCAACGAGGCGGCCTTCCGCTTCGCCCTCAACCAGGACGCCATGGCCACCGAGAAGCTGGCCGAAGGCATCCGCCTGTTTGCCGCCGATGCCGGCAAGCTGGATCAGATGATCGAAAGCCTGCGATGACCGAGTTCCCGCGTTGCGACCGCAGCCCGACCTGGGCGGCCCTGCAAAGCCATTTCCAGCAATCCGGCCGCGCGTTCGACGTGCGCCAGGCCTTCGCGGCTGACGCGGACCGCTTCGCGGCCTGGTCGCTGCAGGCGCCGGAGGTGTTCGCGGATCTGTCGAAGAACCGCATCGACACCCGCACGCTGGAGCTGCTGCTGCAGCTGGCCCGGGACGTGCAGCTCGAGTCGCAACGCGAGGCGCTCTTCGACGGCGATCCGATCAACGCGACCGAAGGCCGCGCGGTGCTGCACACGGCGCTGCGCGCGCCGGCCGGGCAGGGGCCGTTCTCGGACGAGGTGCAGGCCTCGCTGGACCGCATGCTGGCCTTCGCGGACGGCGTGCGCGATCGGGCCGCGAGCGGCATCACCGACGTCGTGCACATCGGCATCGGCGGCTCGGATCTGGGCCCCGCGATGGTCGTGCAGGCGCTGCAGTCCTACGTGCCGGCCGGTCTGAAGCTGCACTTCGTGTCCAACGTCGACGGGCACGACCTGGCCCCGGTGCTGCGCGACCTGAACCCGGCGACGACGCAGTTCATCGTCGCCTCCAAGACCTTCACGACGCAGGAGACTCTGGCCAACGCGCGCGCCGCCAAGGCCTGGTTCCTGCAGAACGGCGGCACCGACATCGCCCGCCACTTCGCCGCCACCACGAGCAACGCGGCCGCGGCGGCCGAGTTCGGCATCGACACCACCTTCGGCTTCTGGGACTGGGTCGGCGGTCGCTATTCGTTGTGGTCGGTGATCGGGCTGCCCATCGCGATCGCGATCGGCTCGGCGCAGTTCCGCGCGCTGCTGGCCGGCGCGCATGCGATGGACCAGCACTTCCGCACCGCGCCGCTGAACCGGAACCTGCCGGTCCTGCTGGGTCTGCTGGACGTCTGGTACCGCAACTTCCACGGCTTCACCAGCCGTTCGGTGGCGCCGTATCACCAGGGCCTGCGCCGGCTGCCGGCCTACCTGCAGCAGCTGGAGATGGAAAGCAACGGCAAGGGCGTGGACCGCGCCGGCGACCCGTTGAGCTTCGCCACCAGCCCGGTGGTCTGGGGCGAGGCCGGGACGAACGGCCAGCACGCCTATTTCCAGATGCTGCACCAGGGCACCGATGTGATCCCGGTGGAGTTCATCGCGGTGAAGACGCCCAACTTCGGCGCGCACATCGGCGGTGAGTTGCTGGACAAGCTCCAGGACCAGCACGTGAAGCTGCTCGCCAACTGCCTGGCGCAGTCGCAGGCGCTGATGCAGGGCAAGACGGCCGAGGCCGCGCGAGCGGAGTCCGCTCCGACCGCGTCCAAGGACCTCGATCCCGACGTGCTCGCGCGCCATCGCAGCTTCACCGGCAACCGGCCCAGCACCACGCTGCTGCTGGACGCGCTGACCCCGTCGTCGCTGGGCGCGCTGATCGCGCTCTATGAGCACCGCGTGTTCGTCAGCGGCGCCGTGTGGAACATCAACAGCTTCGACCAGTGGGGCGTGGAGCTCGGCAAGGCCCTGTGCAACAGCCTGCTGCCCCGTCTGGGCAGCGGCGACGCCTCGGGCCTGGACGGCTCCACCGCCGGCCTGCTGGCCAAGGTGCGGGGCTGAAGCTCTCCGGTCGCCCGATGATCGCCTTCTCCCTGATCGCCTTCTCCGATTCCAAGCAGTAGAGAACCTCACCGATGAAAATCGTGTTCGACTTCGGCGCCGTGCTGTTCCGCTGGCACCCGCCCAGCTTCCTCGCCCGCGTCTGGGGCCATCGCGCCGCCGATGAGATCCAGGGCGCCGCCCTCGCCAAGGACCTGTTCCAGGACTACAGCGGCGACTGGGGCGCCTTCGATCAGGGCCTGATCGACGCCGCCACCACTGCCGATCGCATCCACGCCCGCACGGGCTGGCCCCGCGAGGAGATCGTCGCCGTCATGGACGCCGTGCCTACGGAGCTCCAGCTCATCGAGGGCACCGCGACGCTGATCCAGGAATTGAAGGCGCAGGGCCACACGCTGCACTTCCTGTCCAACATGCCGGAGCCCTACGCGGACTACCTCGAGCAGACCTTCCCGCTCAAGGACTGGTTCGTGTCGGGCGTGTTCTCGGGACGCGTCAAGCAGTCCAAGCCCTCGCAGGCGATCTTCGACCTCGCGCTTGCGCAGTTCGACGCGAAGGCCGAGGACGTGCTCTTCCTCGACGACCATCCGGCCAACATCGCCGCCGCCAAGGCACTCGGCTGGCAGGCGCACCTGTTCACCACGCCGGAACTGGCGCGTCAGGATCTCGTGCGTCGGGAACTGCTGCCGGCCTGATTACTTCGAGGCGTCGTCTTCGTCGACCGTTGTCGGCGGAGCGGCCATCCGGAACGATTCGTCGGACCAGTGGCCCAGGTCGATCTGCCTGCAGCGCTCGCTGCAGAACGGACGCCAGACGTTGCTCGGCGAGAACAGGCTGTCACCCCCGCAGGTGGGGCAGGGAACGATGCGCGGCGCCGGCGTGGCGGGAATGAATCTCTCGGTCATGACCTACAGCTGTCAGGAACACAAAGTCAGTTCGAACGTGGCGTCCACCGGCGCCGGTTTCAAGCGCCCGTCCTCGTCCTGTCTCATCAATCGGATCGACACCATCAGCCGGTGTCCGCTGATCTCGGGCACCAGGCCCAGGCTCGGATCGATCCGCATGCGCAGCAACTGGAAACTCCGCCCCGGCGGCAGGCTCTGCTGATACTGCCCGCCATGCGCCGCCACCTTGTGCGGCGAACCGCTGTCGCGCAGCAGGCCCAGCAGCACGTTCAGCGCCTCGGCCATCGGCATCAGGGTCTGCGCCCACTGCATCAGGTCATTGCGACGCCGCACCGGCAGCAGCTGCTGCCACGCGTAATACGCCGGCAGGTCGAATTCGCAGGTGCCGCCCGGGATGGAGATCCGGCTGCGGATGCTCATCAGCCATTCATTGGTCGTGAGCGTGTGCCCGGCCTTGCCCGGCAACTGGTTGAGCTTGTCGAAGGCCGCATCGATCCGCCCCACGACCTCGTCCAGCACCGCCTCGGACACCGCCGGATTGCCGCGGTAGCCGTTGAACTGCGTGCGATGACGCTCGAGGTCCTTCAGCAGGTCCGCCTTGAGGTCCGCCCGCGACGCGACATCCATCACCTCGAAGATGGTGGCCAGCGCGTAGTGGTGATCCAGCGCGGTGTCCCGCGCCATCAGCTGTCCCAGCCGATCGAACAGGTGTTCCAGCCTGAGCATCGTGCGGATGCTCTCGTTGAACGGGTATTCGTAGAGGACCAAGTCGACATCCCTTTGCGGCAAGGGGCCATTGTTCCACAGTGCGTCGCCGCATCACCCCGACCGGGTGAGGGGTGGTCAGAACATGGGACGGGTCAGCAGTTGCCGGACCTCTTCGCGCAGTTGCGCCAGGCTCAATCCTTCGTTGTGGATCACCGCGTCCGCCGTGGCCCGCCGCTGAGCCCGCGTCGCCTGCTGTGCCACGATCGCGCGCACCGCCGCCTCCTCCAGGCCCGATCGCGCCATCACGCGCGCCACCTGCGTGTCTTCCGGACAGTCCACTACCAGCACGCGGTCCACCTGCTGTCGCCAGCGGCCGGATTCCACCAGCAGCGGGACATCGAACACGATCCGCTGTCCCGCCGCGGCGAGCCCCGCCTGACGCGCGGTCTCCGCGCCGATCATCGGATGGAGGATGGCTTCCAGCGCCCGCTTGGCCTGTGGATCGCGGAACGCCAGCTCGCGCATCGCCGCGCGATCCAGCGCGCCCTCCGCCGTCACGAATGCCGGACCGAAGCGCGCTTCGATCGTCGGCATCGCCGCGCCGCCGGGCAAGGTCAGCGCGCGCGAGATGGCGTCGGTGTCCACGAGCAACGCGCCGCCGAACTCCACCAGCGCCGCTGCGACCGTGCTCTTGCCGCTGCCGATGCCGCCGGTCAGACCGATGCGCATGGAAACCGCTCCCGCCCGCTCAGAGGGCGGTCAGCCCCAGCCAGCGCGAGACCTCGCCGGTCCCGATCAGCAGCACCGTCAGGCCGCCGCCCGCGAGGAAGGGACCGAAGGGCACATAGCGGCCTTCGCGCAGTCCGCCGCTGAACTTCAGGCCCAGCCCGACGATCGCGCCGATGACCGAGGCGATCAGCGCCACCGGGATCAGCATCTGCCAGCCCAGCCACACGCCCAGCGCGGCTAGCAGCTTGAAGTCGCCGTAACCCATGCCCTCCTTGTTGAAGAGCAGCTTGTAGGCCCAGTAGATCGTCCACAGCGACAGGTAACCTGCCACCGCGCCCAGCATCGCGCTGGACAGGCTCACCGGGATCCAGCCCATCCACGCGGCGACCAGGCCGAACCACAGCAGCGGTCCGTTGAGCTGATCGGGCAGCAGCGTGGTGTCCCAGTCGATGCCCGCGAGCGCGACCAGCGTCGCCGCGAAACCGCAGTACAGCAGCACCGCCGGCTGCGGACCCAGTCGCCAGGCGATGCCCGCGAACAGCAGGCCGGTCAGCAGCTCGACGAAGGGATAACGCGGCGAGATCGGCGCCTGGCACGACGCGCACTTGCCGCGCAGCCGCAGCCAGCCGATCAGCGGCAGGTTCTCATGCCAACGCAGCTGATGGCCGCAGTGCGGGCAGCGCGAACGCGGCCGCACGAGAGAGAAGGGGCCCTGGCGCTCGAGTGCCTCGCCCATCGGCTTCGCGGCTTGCGCCAGACGCTCGGTCGCCGCGGCATCCAGGCCGGTGTACTGGCGCACCTCGTCCTGACGCCCCAGTTGCTCGGCGCATTCGCCCAGCCACTCGTGGTGCAGGATCACCGGCGTCCGGTAGATCACGACGTTGAGGAAGCTGCCCACGCACAGGCCGATCAGGCCCAGGTACAGCGGCGACAGGACCAGACCCAGCACCGCTGGGTCCGTCAGGAACTCCCACATCGTTCAGACCACCGCGCCGAGCTTGAAGATCGGCAGGTACATCGACACGACGATGCCCCCGATCAATCCGCCCAGGAACACGATGATCAGCGGTTCCATCAGGCTGGACAGCGCCTTCACGGCGTCATCCACCTCTTCTTCGTAGAAGTCGGCGGCCTTGCCCAGCATGTGGTCCAGCGAGCCCGATTCCTCGCCGATCGACGCCATCTGCAGCACCATCACCGGGAAGATGCCGGTCGTCTGCATCGAGGTCGTCAGCGACGCGCCAGTCGACACGTCACGCTGGATCTTCTCCGTCGCCTCGACGAAGACGGCGTTGCCCGAGGCACCGCCGACCGAGTCCAGCGCTTCCACCAGCGGCACGCCCGCGGCGAACATCGTCGCCAGCGTGCGCGTCCAGCGCGCGACGGCGGACTTGTAGATCAGCTGGCCGAAGATGGGCACCTTCAGCAGCAGGCGGTCCATGAACTTCTGCATCTTCTCGGAGCGTTTCCAGCTCTGAAAGAAGAAGTACAGCCCGCCGAAGATGGCGCCGAAGATGATGTACCAGTAGGAGACGAAGATCTCCGACATCGCCATCACGAACAGCGTGGGGGCCGGCAGGTCGGCGCCGAAGGACTTGAACACGTCCTTGAAGGCCGGGATCACGAAGATCATGATCACCGCGGTCACGACGAAGGCCACGACCATCACCGCGATCGGGTAGGTCATCGCCGACTTGATCTTGCCCTTCAGCGCGACGGTCTTTTCCTGGTAGATCGCCAGCCGGTCCAGCAGCGCTTCCAGGATACCGCCCTGCTCGCCGGCCTCGACCAGGTTGCAGTACAGCGCGTCGAAGTAGAGCGGATGCTTGCGGAACGCCGTCGACAGCGACGTGCCGGTCTCGACGTCCTGGCGGATGTCGTTCAGCAGCTTGGTCAGGCGGGGGTTCGGACTGCCTCGCGCCACGATGTCGAAGGCCTGCAGCAGCGGGACGCCCGCGCGCATCATCGTCGCCAGCTGGCGCGTGAACACGGCGATGTCCTTCTGCTTGATGCTCTTGCCGCCGGAGCTGCGGCGCTTCTTGACCTTGGTGACCAGGATGCCCTGGCGGCGCAGCGACGCGCTGATCACCGCCTCGCCGCCGGCGCGCATCTCCCCGCGAACGATCTTGCCGTTGCGGTCCTTGCCTTCCCATTCGAAGACGAATTCCTTGATGCCCTTGTTGGCCGCGCTTTTCGCGCCCGCGGTGGTCGTTGCCATATCACCTCCTGCCGTCGCGCCAGCGGGCTGGCGCTCCCAATCTTTGAATCGTTCGAACCGATCCGGTGGCCGGACGCCAGACGCGCGAACGCGGCGCCTTCAAGCGCCGCGCTGTGCTCCCGGTGTCACTCGTTCGTGGCCGCCAGCACCTCTTCCAGTGTCGTGACGCCCGCCCGGACCTTCACCAGCCCCGACTGCCGCAGGTCACGCACGTTGTCCGCGCGCGCCTGCTCGGCGATGTCCATGGCCGTTCCCTCGGACAGGATGATCCGCTGGATTGCCTCGCTGATGGGCATCACTTGGTAAAGACCGACACGTCCACGATAACCATTGTTGCAATTCGAGCAGCCCACGGCCTTGTACGGCTTCCAGCTGCCATCCAGGTCCGCCTCCACGAAACCCGCGCGCAGCAGTGCGTCGCGAGGATATTCCGCCGGCGCCTTGCAGTTCTCGCACAGGCGCCGCGCCAGACGCTGCGCGGTGATCAGCAGCACGCTGGAGGCGATGTTGAACGGCGCCACGCCCATGTTCAGCAGACGCGTCAGCGTCGTCGGCGCGTCGTTGGTGTGCAGCGTCGACATCACCATGTGGCCGGTCTGCGCGGCCTTGATGGCGATGTCGGCGGTCTCCAGGTCCCGGATCTCACCGACCATGATGATGTCCGGATCCTGACGGAGGAAGGCCTTCAGCGCGGCGGAGAAGGTCAGCCCCGCCTTGTCGTTGACGTTGACCTGGTTGATGCCGGGCAGGTTGATTTCCGCGGGGTCCTCGACCGTCGAGATGTTCGTGCCGGGCTGGTTCAGGATGTTCAGGCAGGTGTACAGCGACACCGTCTTGCCCGAGCCCGTCGGTCCCGTGACCAGGATCATCCCGTAGGGGCGGTGGATGCAGTGCAGCAGCCGTTCCTTCTCGATCTTCTCGTAACCCAGCGCCTCGATCCCCAGCTTGGCCGAGGACGGGTCCAGGATCCGGATCACGATCTTCTCGCCGAAGAGCGTCGGCAGCGTCGAGACCCGGAAGTCGATCGCCTTGGAGCCGAACTTCAGCTTCATGCGGCCGTCCTGCGGCACGCGGCGCTCGGAGATGTCCAGCCGCGAGATCACCTTGATCCGCGAGGACAGCTTGTCCTTGATCGCGATGGGCGGCTGCGTGATCTCGCGCAACTCGCCGTCGACGCGGAAGCGGACGCGGTAGTGGTACTCGAAGGGCTCGAAGTGGAGGTCGGACGCCCGCATGTTGATCGCGTCCACCAGCATCTTCTGCAGGAAGCGCACGACCGGCGCGTCCTCGACGTCGGTGACCTCCTGCGTCTCTTCCTGTGGCGCCGACTCTTCCTCGGCGATGTCGAAGTCGAAGTCCTCGCCGGCGATCGCCTCGAGCGCCTCCGCGGCCGAGGCCGCCGTGATGCCCAGCAGCTTCGCGAGCTTGTCGTGCTCGACGATGATCCATTCCGGCGTCAGCTGGGTCGCGAACTTGATGCGCTCGACGACTTCCTGCTCGGTCGGGTCCGCCCCGCCGATGAACAGCCGGTTGCCGCGGCGCGCCAGCACCACGACCTGGTACTGCGCGGCCAGCTTGGCGTCGATGATGTTCTGCGGGAGCTTGTGCGCGTCGACCGCGTTGAGGTCCATCAGCGGCAGCGCGAGCGCGTGCGACAGCGTGTGCGCCAGGTCCGTGGGCGTGACCGTGCCGGAGGCCATCACCGCGTTGACGAAGCTGGTCTTCTTCTCCCGCGCGAGCTTGACCAGATCCTCGGCCGCCTGCGGCTTCAGCTTGCCCGCGTGCACGAGCACGCGCGCCACGCCGGAGAGCGCGGACTGAGGAGGTTCGGCCAATGTGGTGTCCACGGGTATCGCCATCGGTTGGGTCTTGCCGGATGCCGGCGCGGGCGCCGGAACTGCCCCTCACTTTACCCCCATGAACGCAGGGCCGGCGCCAGGGGTGCTCCCGGCATTCGCCGAAGTCAGACGCTTCGTGCAACTTCCTGCAATATCGGCCTTGGTCACTGGAAATTGAGACCGAAATGTGCGAGACCCCACGTTGGCGCCTCGAGCGCTGCCGCAAGTCCTGACCCCGCGTCACGCGCTCCTGCTGGCTGCGTGTTTGCAGCGCGCAATGAAAAACGCCGCGAACCTTACGATTCGCGGCGTTTGTCGATGTCCTGGTCGGGGTGAGAGGATTCGAACCTCCGGCCTCTACGTCCCGAACGTAGCGCTCTACCAGGCTAAGCTACACCCCGTTTTGGTCACTCGATCGAGGGTTGTTCTTAAGAACTTCTCTCCACCGACTGAGCCGCAAATTCTAGCAGGCTTTCTTTCCACTTGGAAAGAGGGAGCGACGACAAATGTTGTATCGCCTGTGCGACCTCCGCGCGGGCGGCCTCACGCGTTGCCTCCAGCGCGCCGGTGCGTCGCACGATCTGCACGATGTCCTGCAGGCGCTCGACCTCGCCGTGCTCGATCGCGTGACGGATCAGCGCGCGGTCCTCGTCGGTGCCGCGCTCCATCGCGATCAGCAGCGGCAGCGTGGGCTTGCCCTCGCGCAGGTCGTCGCCGACGTTCTTGCCCAGCGATTCGCTGGTGCCTTCGTAGTCGAGCGCGTCGTCGATCAGCTGGAAGGCCGTGCCCAGCGCGCGGCCGTAGCCGGCGCACGCGTCTTCCAGGTCCTGTGGCGCGTCGGCCAGCACCGCGCCCAGGCGGGCGCTGGCCTCGAAGAGCTTGGCGGTCTTGTAGCGGATCACGCGCAGGTAGCTGTCCACCGCGACATCCGGGTCGTGCATGTTCATCAACTGCAGGACCTCGCCCTCGGCGATCACGTTGGTCGCGTCGGCCAGCACTTCCAGCACGCGCATCCGGTTGACCGACACCATCATCTGGAAGGCGCGCGAATACAGGAAGTCGCCGACCAGCACGCTGGCCGCGTTGCCGAACAGTGCATTGGCCGTCTGCTTGCCGCGGCGCAGCGCCGACTCGTCGACGACGTCGTCGTGCAGCAGCGTGGCGGTGTGGATGAATTCGACCACCGCCGCGAGCTCGCGGCTGGCGGGGGAGTCCGCGCCCAGCGCGTTGGCGAACATCAGCACCAGCTTCGGGCGCATCCGCTTGCCGCCGGCATGAATGATGTACGCGGAAATCTGATTGATCAGCGCCACGTCCGAGCGAAGCCGCTGCGCGATCACGGCGTCGACTTCGTTCATCTGCGCATTCAGCGCCTCGAGGACCTCGGCAACTGGGGTAGAGGCCATGGGCTGCACTCTGAACTCACGGTGAGGGGAAGCGCGGATTATAGGAAGGCCCGCGCGAGGGTCGGACCGCGCCGTGACCTCCTGCGCACGCCGATGCTCGGGAAGCCCGTGGCTGCGGGCTTCGCGGCCTCTCAGGGTTTGCATGAATGCGGGTGGCTGTGCTACATTATCGGGCTCCGCATCTTTATGCGGTGTTTTTTCTTGGGCGATCAACGGGCCCTCTCGTGGGTCGCTCGCATGTGAAAGGGCTGATATGTACGCGGTCATAAAAACCGGTGGCAAGCAATACAAGGTTGCTGCTGGCGAAAAGATCAAGGTAGAACAGATTGCTGCGGAAGTTGGCCAAGAGATCGTGATCGAAGAGGTGCTGGCAGTCGGAAACGGCGCTGACCTCAAGATCGGGACTCCCTTGGTTGCTGGCGCCAGCGTCAAGGCCACCGTGGTGGCTCATGGCAAGCACGACAAGGTGCGCATCTTCAAGCTGCGTCGTCGCAAGCACTACAAGAAGAGCCAAGGCCATCGCCAGACGTTCACCGAGCTGGAAATCAGCGCGGTCAACGGCTGATCCGGTCTCTCTCGTAATCTGATCAAGGAGTAATCCATGGCACAGAAAAAGGGCGGCGGCTCAACGCGAAACGGCCGCGACTCGAAGCCGAAGATGCTGGGCGTCAAGGTGTTCGGCGGCCAGACCATCTCGGCTGGCTCGATCATCGTGCGTCAACGCGGCACGAAGTTCCACGCTGGTACCAACGTGGGCATGGGCAAGGACCACACGCTGTTCGCACTGGTCGACGGCACGGTGTCCTTCACCGTCAAGGGCGAGAACAGCCGCTCCACGGTCGTCGTCACGGCGATCTGAGCGACTTGATGTCCTGACGCCGCGACGCGGAGGCCCCGGCTTCCGCGTTCGGCGGACCCAGAGCCCCGGCTTCGTCCGGGGCTTTGCTTTTTCGGCGTTCGACACCTCGAGCGCCGCGCCGACCGCGAGTTCCGGCGAACCCTGACTCGCTCCGATTCAAAGCATGTCCATGCGCGGGAGCGCCGGGGCGTGAATTACGATAGCCCCGCTCCGGGACTGAAGGCCATCCATGAAGTTCGTTGACGAAGCCACCATCGATATCGCCGCCGGCAACGGCGGTGCGGGTTGCGCCAGCTTCCGCCGGGAGAAGTTCATCCCCTTCGGCGGACCGGATGGCGGCGACGGCGGCAAGGGCGGCAGCGTCTTCGCGATGGCCGACCGCAACCTCAATACGCTGATCGACTATCGCTACGCCCGCCGCCACGAGGCGCGCAACGGCGAGGCCGGCCGCGGTTCGGACCAGTTCGGCGCCGCTGCCGAGGACATCACGCTGAAGGTGCCCATCGGCACCATCGTGCGCGACCTGGAGACCGACGAGATCATCGCCGAGCTGCTCGAGCCCGATGTGCCGGTGCTGCTGGCCAAGGGCGGCGACGGCGGCTTCGGCAACCTGCACTTCAAGACCTCCACGAACCGCGCGCCGCGTCAGAAGACGCCCGGCTGGCCCGGCGAGGTCAAGAAGGTCAAGATGGAACTGCGCGTACTGGCCGACGTGGGCCTGCTCGGCCAGCCCAACGCGGGCAAGTCCACGCTGATCGCGGCCGTGTCCAACGCGCGTCCGAAGATCGCCGACTACCCGTTCACGACGCTGTATCCGAACCTGGGCGTCGTGCGCGTGGGTCCGGAGAAAAGCTTCGTCATCGCCGATATCCCCGGTCTGATCGAGGGCGCCGCCGAGGGCGCGGGCCTGGGTCATCAGTTCCTGCGCCATCTGCAGCGCACGCGCGTGCTGCTGCACGTGGTCGACCTCGCGCCGTTCAATCCGGATGTCGATCCGGTCGCCGAGGCCAAGGCCATCGTCAAGGAACTGAAGAAGTACGACCAGGACCTGCACGACAAGCCCCGGTGGCTGGTGCTCAACAAGCTGGACATGGTGCCGGCCGAGGAGCGCGCCGCCCGCGTCAAGGACTTCGTGAAGCGCTACAAGTGGAAGGGTCCGGTGTTCGAGATCTCCGCGCTGACGCGCGAGGGCTGCGAGCCGCTGATCCGCGCGATCTACGACCACGTGGCCGCGCTGCAGGCGCCGCCGGTGGAAGACCCGGACGCGCGTTTCGACGAGCCGACCATCGATCCGCCCAAGGCCTTCCAGGAAACGCGCAAGACGCGCGCCACCAAGGCCAAGGCGATCAAGGCGGCCAAGTCCGCCAAGGAAGACAAGGCGGAGAAGCCGCCCGAACGCGATCCGCGTTTCGATCCGCTGCCCTGACTTCCGGCAGCAGCCCTCGACTCCCTGATCCTCTGCACGCATGAGCAACGGCACGCTGAACGACGGTATGGATGGTGTCCTGAAGGACGCGCGACGCATCGTCGTGAAGGTGGGCTCGAGCCTGGTCACCAACGAGGGGCGCGGCGTGGACGCCGAGGCCATCGGCAACTGGTGCCGGCAACTGGCGGAACTCGCGCGGCAGGGTCGGGAGCTCGTGATGGTGTCCAGCGGCGCGATCGCCGAGGGCATGAAGCGGCTGGGCTGGGCCTCGCGTCCCAAGGAGCTGCATGAGCTGCAGGCCGCGGCGGCCGTCGGGCAGATGGGCCTGGCGCAGATGTACGAGACCAAGCTGCGCGAGCAGGGCCTGACCAGCGCGCAGGTGCTGCTGACCCATGCCGACCTCGCCGATCGTGAGCGCTACCTGAATGCGCGCTCCACGCTGCTGGCGCTGCTGCAGCACCGCGTGCTGCCCGTCATCAACGAAAACGACACCGTCGTCAACGACGAGATCAAGTTCGGCGACAACGACACGCTCGGTGCGCTGGTGGCCAACCTGGTCGAGGCGGACGCGCTGGTGATCCTGACCGATCAGAAGGGGCTGTACTCGGCCGATCCTCGCAAGGATCCCGAGGCGCGCTTCATCGATCGCGCCACGGCGGGCAAGCCTGAGCTCGAGGAAATGGCCGGTGGCGCCGGCACGAGCATCGGCCGCGGCGGCATGATCACCAAGATCCTGGCGGCCAAGCGCGCCGCCAGCAGCGGCGCCAACACCGTCATCGCCTGGGGCCGCGAGCCCGACGTGCTGCTGCGGCTCGCGCAAGGCGAGGCGATCGGCACGGCGCTGCTGGCCTCGACGGCCAAGCTCGCGGCGCGCAAGCAATGGATGGTCGACCACCTGCAGCTGCGGGGTCGGGTCGTCGTGGACGCGGGCGCGGCGATCAAGTTGCGCGACGAGGGCAAGAGCCTGCTGCCGATCGGCGTGCAGGAGGTCACCGGGGAATTCCATCGCGGCGACGTGATCGCGGTGATGGACCTCGCTGGCAAGGAGCTCGCTCGCGGGCTGACCAACTATGGCAGCGCGGAAGCGCGGCTGATCGCGCGCAAGCCGTCGTTCGACATCGAGCGCGTGCTCGGCTATGCCGCCGAGCCGGAGCTGATCCACCGCGACAACCTCGTGCTGCGCTGAGCGCGGCACGTCGCGGCGGGCGGATCAGTCCTTGGCGGGTTCCGCCGGGAGCTCCCCTTCGGCATCGTGATGCGGACGATGATCGCCATGGTCATGCCGATGATGATCGTCGCCCGGGCCGCCATGGCGGTCGCCGCGCGGAGGCGGGCGCATGCCCGCGCGCAGGTAGCGGTTGTGATGGTTCAGCCGCGGCAGGAAACGGGCGAGCTCCGTCAGCGCCATCTGGTAGACACCGCGCTTGAACTCGATGACGGCCTCCAGCGGCACCCAGTACTCGTTCCAACGCCAGGCGTCGAACTCGGGGTGATCGGTGGCGCGCAGGTTCATGTCGCTGTCGCGACCCATCATCTGCAACAGGAACCAGATCTGCTTCTGACCACGGTAATGGCCACGCGCGTCGCGCCGGATGAAGTGATCCGGGACTTCATAGCGCAGCCAGTCCCGCGTGCGCGCGATGATGCGCACATGGTCTGCGGTGAGGCCCACTTCCTCATGCAGCTCTCGAAACATCGCCTGCTCGGGCGTCTCTCCATGCTTGATGCCCCCTTGGGGGAACTGCCAAGAATGGGTGCGTATGCGCTTGCCCCAGAACACCTCGTTCTTGTGGTTGAGCAGGATGATGCCGACGTTGGGCCGGAAGCCTTCACGGTCGAGCATAATCAACCTCAAATCATTCGTTGGATTGATTATTGCACCGGGCCCGACGCCCGACGCGATCATCGCTAACCCTCGGTGATGTACGGTTTCTCCGCGGCGGCCCGGCTGACCGCGGACTTTTATTTTTTGCGCCCATGAAAGCCTCCCAGTTCTTCATCTCCACGCTCAAGGAAGCCCCTGCCGACGCGGAAGTCGTCAGTCACAAGCTCATGATGCGCGCCGGCATGATCAAGCGCCTGGGCGCCGGCATCTACAACTACATGCCGATGGGCCTGCGCGTGATCCGCAAGGTCGAGCACATCATTCGCACGGAGATGAACCGCGCCGGTGCGGTCGAGCTGCTGATGCCGGTCGTGCAGCCGGCCGAGCTGTGGCAGGAGACCGGCCGCTTCGACAAGATGGGCCCGGAGCTGCTGCGCGTGAAGGATCGCCATGGCCGCGACTTCATCATCCAGCCGACGTCCGAGGAGGTCGTGACCGACATCGCGCGCCAGGAGCTGCGCAGCTACAAGCAGCTGCCCAAGAACTTCTTCCACATCCAGACGAAGTTCCGCGACGAGCGCCGCCCCCGCTTCGGCATCATGCGCGGCCGCGAGTTCACGATGAAGGACGCGTACTCGTTCGACCGTGACAAGGACGCGGCCGGCCGCAGCTACGACGCGATGTACGCCGCCTACGGCCGCATCTTCGATCGCCTGGGTCTGCAGTACCGCGCGGTGGCCGCGGACACCGGCGCCATCGGCGGCGACCGCTCGCATGAGTTCCAGGTCATCGCCGACACCGGCGAGGACGCGATCATCTATTGCCCGACCAGCGACTACGCCGCCAATATCGAGCTGGCGGAAGCGCTGTCGCTGATCGCCACGCGCGGCGCGGCCACGCAGTCGCTGACCAAGACCGCCACGCCCGGCAAGGCGACCTGCGCCGACGTGGCCGAGCTGCTGAAGCTGCCGCTGTCGCAGACGGTCAAGTCGCTGGTGCTGGCCACCGACGAGCTCGACGACCACGGCACCATCGTCAAGTCGCAGGTCTGGCTGCTGCTGGTGCGCGGCGATCACGACCTGAACGAGGTCAAGGCCGGCAAGATCGAAGGCCTGAAGGGCGGTTTCCGCTTCGCGACGGCCGCCGAGATCGACGCGCACTTCGGCTGCAAGCCCGGCTACCTCGGTCCGATCGGCTTGAAGCAACCCGTGAAGGTCATCGCCGACCGCACGGTGGCGAACATGGCCGACTTCGTCTGCGGCGCCAACGAGGCGGACTTCCACTTCACCGGTGCCAACTGGGGCCGTGACCTGCCCGAACCCGATCTGGTCGCCGACATCCGCAACGTCGTCGAGGGCGATCCCTCGCCCGACGGCAAGGGCGTGCTGGCGATCCAGCGCGGCATCGAAGTCGGTCACGTCTTCTATCTCGGCACGAAGTACTCGGCCGCGATGAACGCGACCTACCTCGACGAGACCGGCAAGCCGCAGCTGATGGAGATGGGCTGCTACGGCATCGGCGTGACCCGCATCCTGGGCGCGGCGATCGAGCAGAACCACGACGAGCGCGGCATCATCTGGCCGGATTCGATCGCACCGTTCACGGTCGTGATCTGCCCGATCGGCATGGACCGCAACGAGGACGTCAAGGCCGCCGCGACGAAGCTCCATGACGAGCTGCTGGACCTGGGCGTGGACGTGCTGCTGGACGACCGCGGCGAGCGCCCCGGCGCGATGTTCGCCGACTGGGAACTGGTCGGTGTGCCGCACCGCGTGGTGATCTCCGATCGCGGGCTGAAGGAAGGCCAGGTCGAGTACCAGGGCCGTCGCGACGCCGCGGCGACCAAGCTGGCGCTGGCCGATGTGGTCGCGCATCTGAAGCAACGCCTGGTGTGAGCCCGGCTCGTCCGCCGCAGCGCGTCGCGGCGGTGGACGCGCTCCGCGCGCTGGCGCTGCTGCCGGTCGTCGCGGTCAACTGGGTCGGTTATCCGTCGCTGCCGGCCGGCGGGCCGATGAGTCCGCCGTCGCCGGCCGACAGCCTGTTCGCGCAAGTCCTGTCCTGGGCATTGCACGCGCTGATCGCGGGCAAGGGCATCACGCTGCTCGCGTTCCTGTTCGGCTACAGCCAGGGCCTGTCGCAGTCCCGTGGCGCGGAGGCGCTGGTCAAGCGCCGGCGCCGTCTGGGCAAGATGCTGGTGCTGGGGCTGTTGCACGGCACCTTGCTCTACATGGGCGACATCCTCACGATCTACGCGGTAGCGGGCTCGATCCTGGCGATCTGGGGCGGCCACACGATGGCTCGCCTGCGCGTGCGATTGCGCGTGCTGGTCGCGCTGGACCTGGCCGTGATCGCGCTGACCGTCGTGCTGTCGACCGTGGCGCTGGATCAGGAGGCCGCCGTGCCGCTCACCGCGAGCGCGGACTGGGTGACCTGGACCGCGCGCAACGGGGCCAACTTCCTCGTCACGACCTTCTTCTTCGTGCTGCTCGGGCTGCCGGGGCCGCTGTTCCTGATGACCACGGGCCTGATGGCGGCGCGGCTGCGGCTGTTCTCGCATCCGAGGTGGGACGGCGCGCTGGCGCGCTGGTCCCGGCGCTGGTGGTGGCCGGCGCTCGCGCTGAACCTCGTGTTCACCACGGCGCTGTGGCCGGGGCTGAGCACCGGCGATGGCGCGGCCGCGAGCCGCTTCGCGATCTTCTATCTCTATCCGACGATGCTGCTGCTGAGCGCGGCCGTGCCCGCCGTGGTGCTGCGTCTGAAGCGCGACGAGCGCCTGCTGGGCTGGCTGGCGCCGCTCGGCCGGCACACGCTGACGCTCTACCTGTTGAGCTCGGTGGTGAGCTTCCTGCTGTTCAGCGGTTTCGGGCTGGGGTGGATGCCCGGCACGGTGACGGTCGCGGCGCTGGCGCTGGCCTATTGGGTGGGCGGGCTCGTTGTCGCCCGGGGGCTCGGGGCGCGACGCCTGCCGCTCGAGCGCTGGTTGTCCAGCTGAAGATCCGCCTGATACGCTGCCTGCCCACGCCGCTGGCCCTCACCCCTCCCTCTCCCGCAAGCGGGCGAGGGGGAATTCCTGGCGCCAGGGGTGGCGGTGGCCTTGACTTGATTCTGACTTCTGCTGTGTCCGTGACTGTTCCCGCTTCCAAGACGATCTCCCCGACCTCGCGCCGTGCGCTGCTGCTGGCCGGCGCGGCCGCCTGCCTGCCGCGTCCCGCGCTCGCCGGCGCCCAGGTGGAGGAGCCGCTGGCGGATCAGGTGCGGTCGGCGCTGTCGGCGGCGATCGCGTCGGATGCGCCGCCCAAGCCGAACTTCGCGTCGATCGAGCCGCGGCTGGCCTATCTGCGCTGGCTGGGCGAGATGAGCGAGCGCATGAAGCGCAAGAAGAGCGAGGCGCAGACCCGCATCGAGTTCCTCGAGACGATCTGGTACGAGAGCGCGCGCGCCGGCCTGGAGACCTCGCTGGTGCTGGGGCTGGTGCAGGTGGAGAGCGGCTTCCGCAAGTACGCGATCAGCGTGGCGGGCGCGCGGGGCTACATGCAGGTGATGCCGTTCTGGACGCGCTCGATCGGCGATGGGCAGGTCTCGCGGCTGTTCCACATGCAGACCAACCTGCGCTTCGGCTGCGTGATCCTGCGCCACTACCTCGACATCGAAAAGGGCAACCTGTTCCTCGCGCTGGGCCGCTACAACGGCAGCCGCGGCCGGGCGGAGTATCCGAACCTCGTGATGGGCGCGCGCAAGGCCTGGCTGATGCCCGGTCAGACCTGAGCGAGTACGCCAAGGCCAGGGCCCAGGCCCTGGCGCGTGTTCAGGCCCGGAAGTTCAGGCCCGGAAGGTCAGGCCCGGAAGTTCAGGCCCGGAAGGTCAGAATCAAGTCGACGCGGGAGCGTTCGGCCGCAATCCCATCCACGCCTGCGGCGTGGCGCCGGGCAGCTGCGCGAGCTCGAGCACACGCTCGACGGTCTCGGCGACCATCTCGTCGATGGTCTTGGGCTTGAGGTACAGCGCGGGCAGCGGCGGGAAGACGATGCCGCCCATCTCGGTCACCGCGGTCATGTTGCGCAGGTGGGCGAGGTTGAGCGGCGTCTCGCGCACCATCAGGATCAGCCGGCGACGCTCCTTGAGCGTGACATCGGCGGCGCGCGACATCAGGTTGTCCGACAGGCCGTGCGCCACCGCGGCGAGCGTGCGCATCGAGCAGGGCGCGATGATCATCGCCGCGGTCGGGAAGCTGCCGCTGGCCACGCAGGCGCCGATGTCGCCAGGGGCGTAGGCGACGTCGGCCTCGCGCTCGAGCGCGTCGCGCGCCAGGCCGAGTTCATGGTGGGCGTTCAGCACGCCCGCGGGGCTGAGCACCAGGTGGGTCTCGGCGCCGAGCGCGCGGGCGCGGCGCAGCAGTTGCAGCCCGTAGGCGGCGCCGGTCGCGCCGGTGATGCCGACGATCAGGCGCGGACGCTGCGCCGCCGGGGCCGTCATCAGGCCTTGGCCAGCAACTGCTGCAGCTCGCCGCTCTCGTACATCTCCATCATGATGTCGGAGCCGCCGACGAACTCGCCGTCGATGTAGAGCTGCGGGATGGTCGGCCAGTTGGCGTATTCCTTGATGCCCTGGCGGACCGCCTCGTCCTCGAGGACGTTGAAGGTCTTGAGCTCGCTGGCGCCGCTGGCCTTCAGGATCTGGATGGCACGGCCGGAGAAGCCGCACATCGGGAACTGGGCGGTGCCCTTCATGAAAAGGACGATGCGGTTGCCTTTGACCAGGTCGTCGATGCGTTGCTGAACGTCGCTCATGGCGGAATCCTCTGAAAGCTGATGCGGGGGTGGCGTAGCAATAGCGCGGCAAACGGCAGACCGGCCGCGCGATCCGGCGATTATCGGCCAGCGCGCAAGCCCTCGCTCGGACGAGCCCAAGGGCCAGGCGGGAGGGGAGCCGGGTAGCGCTGCACCCGGCGCACCCGGCGCACCCGGCGCGTCCGGCGAGCCCGACACAAGCGATGCGCCGGGCTCGGGGCGCTTATTGATCGTCAGAAGGTCAGAAGCTGTAGCTGACGCCCAGCTGCACGACCGGCTTGTAGCGGAGGTCGGGCGCGAGGTCTGCCTGCGGGGCGCTGTTGCCCAGGCGCAGGCCGGAGTAGCCGCCGCCGAT
The DNA here is from genome assembly GCF_048081605.1 of Roseateles sp. So40a. Classification (NCBI taxonomy): domain Bacteria; kingdom Pseudomonadati; phylum Pseudomonadota; class Betaproteobacteria; order Burkholderiales; family Sphaerotilaceae; genus Roseateles; species Roseateles sp. So40a. The sequence goes on from NZ_CP182288.1 coordinate 288,491, forward strand.
CACGCCCACGTCGGCGCTGAAACCCCAGCCGCCGCGCAGCGAGTAGCTCGTATAGCCGACGCCGACGTAGGACACCGACAGGTTGGGCTCGCGCTCCGGACCCGTCAGCAGGCTCAGGCTGCGCCGCCCGGCCGACAGCGACGGCGTGATCGTCGACGCGCGGCCCAGCGCCAGGCCGGAGCTGCTCTGCAGCAGCGACATCGGACCGAGCATCAGCCCGCCGGTGGCCCGCAGGCCGCCGCGCGTGCCGGCGCCCAGGCCGGATCCGGTGAGGTAATAGTCCGCCAGCAGGTTCGCGCTCAGCACGCGGCTGCCGCGGCGGGCGTCGAAGGAGAGGCTGTCGTCGTCCTGGCTCTGGCTGACCTGCAGCCGCGCCTGCCAGCTGGTGAAGGCGTGGCGATCGGTCTTCAGTTGCAGGCCCTGCTGGGCCCACGCCGCGCCGGCCATGCAGACACTGCCGGCCAGGACCACGGCAAGGCGCAGGAGCGAGGGGGCGGCGCGCATGACAGGTCTCCCAGACTGACGACAACACCCGTTTCGAAATGGATCAAAACGGGCACCAAGTCAGACCATGCTACGCCCCGGCGAGTTACGGCGCCAGATCGAGTTGAGGGGGATTTTGGTCACTGTTGCGGATTCCCGGCGCGGGTTCTCGCAGTGTGGAAACAGCGTGTGACCCAGCGCTCAAAAGGTTGGCCAGCGCCCACCCGTGGTGCGCGGCTGGCCGCCCAAGTCCCGCCGGGTCTCGATGTCGACGAAGCCGCGCGCCCGCAACATCGCCGACACCGCGCCCGCCTGGTCGTAACCGTGTTCCAGCAGCAGCCACCCGTTCGGGCGCAGCCAGTCGGGCGCCCCCTCGACCAGGTGGTGGAGGTCCGCGAGCCCGTCCCCCTCCGGGGTGAGCGCGCTGCGCGGTTCATGCGTCAGGGCATCCAGATGGTGGTCGTCGCCCGCCACGTAAGGGGGGTTGCTGACGATCAGGTCGAACGCTGCCTGACCGGCCAGCGCCTGGTACCAGCTGCCCAGATGCCCCTCGACCGGCAGGCCCAGCCGAGCCGCGTTGTCACGGGCGACGGCAAGCGCGCCCGGGCTGAAGTCGACCATGTGCACGTCCGCGTCCGGCCGCCGGGAGCGGATCGCCAGCGCGATCGCGCCGGTGCCGGTGCCCAGGTCGACGACGCGCGGCGCAGGAAGGGCCGCCAGCCGCTCGAGCGCCCACTCGACGAGCACCTCGGTGTCCGGGCGCGGGATCAGCGTGTCGGGTGTGACGCGCAGCGTCAGGCCGAAGAATTCCTTGTGGCCGACCAGGTAGGCGAGCGGCTCCCCGGCCAGCCGGCGCGCGAGCCAGTCGTGGAAGCGCGCGCTGATCTCGGGACCGTTGGCGGGATCGGCCGCCAGCGCGTCCGTGTCGTGCGTGATCAGCCAGGCCCGCGATACCCCCAGCAGCGCCTGCAGCAGGTACTGCGCCTCGGCGCGCGGCAGGCCGGCGGCGATCGCGGCGCGCTGGGCGCCGGCCACGGTCAGCACGGCGTCCTGATTCCCGCCGGCGCTCATGCGATGCCGCCTTCCAGCGCGGCGAGCTGCTCCGCGGCCTGGGCCTGTTGCAGACCCTGCAGCACGTCGTCGAGATCGCCATCCATGATCGCGCCCAGCTTGTACAGCGTCAGGTTGATCCGGTGGTCGGTCAGGCGGCCCTGCGGGAAGTTGTAGGTGCGGATGCGATCGCTGCGGTCGCCGCTGCCGATCAGGCTCTTGCGCTGCGCCGCTTCCTTGGCGGCGCGCTCGCTGCGGTCCTTCTCGCGCAGCCGGGCCGCGAGCACCGCCAGCGCCTTGGCCTTGTTGCGGTGCTGGCTGCGGTCGTCCTGGCATTCGGCGACCAGTCCCGTGGGCAGGTGGGTGATGCGGATCGCGCTGTCGGTCTTGTTGACGTGCTGGCCGCCCGCGCCGCTGGCGCGGAAGGTGTCGATGCGCAGCTCGGCGGGATTGAGCTGGATCTCCTCGGCCTCGTCGGGCTCGGGCATCACGGCGACGGTGCAGGCGCTGGTGTGGATGCGTCCCTGCGACTCGGTCGCCGGCACGCGCTGCACGCGGTGGCCGCCCGACTCGAACTTCATCTGCCCGTAGACGCTGTCGCCATCGAGCCGCAGCACGATCTCCTTGTAGCCGCCCAGGTCCGATTCATTGGCTGACAGCACCTCGCAGCGCCAGCCGCGGGCTTCCGCGAAGCGGGTGTACATGCGGGTGAGGTCGCCGGCGAAGAGCGCCGATTCGTCGCCGCCGGTGCCGGCGCGGATCTCGAGGAAGGCGGGCCGCTCGTCGTCCGGATCCTTGGGGATCAGCGCGAGCTGCAGGTCCTGGTCCAGCTGGGCCAGGTCCGCCTGCGCCGAGGCGATCTCCTCGCGCGCCATGTCGATCATGTCGGCGTCGCCGCTGTCGAGCAGCTCGCGCGCGGCGAGCAGGTCCTGCTCGCGCTGCAGGTAGCGCCGGTAGCGCTCGACCAGCGAGGACACCTCGGCCTGCTCGCGCGTGAGCGCCCGATAGCGCTTCATGTCCGCGGCGACGCTGCCGTCGGCGAGGATGGTGTCGAGTTCCGTCAGCCGATAGCCGAGGCGGTCGAACTGCTGGCGCAGGGCGTCTTTCATGGGGAATCCGGGAACGGGGAGGGCCGCGCCACCCCCAAGGGGTGGGCCGAGGGCGCGGCGCATCGCACCGCGGAGGGATCGCCGCTAGGAGTCGGCGGCCTCGCCGTGGGAGTGATCCGGGGCCGGCGACTTCGCGCTGCCGCGCAGGAAGAGCCGCGACACCGTCTGCGCCATCTGCAGGCGCTGTTCGCCATCGCTGCCGTTGAGCTCGGCCATCGCGCCGTGCAGCATCTTCTGCGTCAGGCCGCGCGAGAGCGCGTCCAGCACGCTGTCGATGTCCTCGCCCCGGGCCAGCAGCTTGCGGGCGCGCTGGATCTCGGCCTGGCGCCAGCTGTCGGCCTGCTGGTGCAGCGCCTGGATCAGCGGCACCGTGTGGCGTTGGCCCAGCCAGTGCACGAAGCTCTGGACGCCGGTCTCGATGATGGCCTCGGCCTGCTGGACCGCCGCCTGGCGCTTCTCGCCGGCGGTCTGCACCAGCTGCGAGAGGTCGTCCACCGTGTACAGGTAGACGTCGTCGAGCTGGGCGACTTCCTGCTCGATGTCGCGCGGCACGGCCAGGTCGACCATGAACATCGGCTTGTGGCGGCGCTTCTTCAACGCGCGCTCGACGGCGCCCAGGCCGATCAGCGGCAGGCTGGACGCGGTGCAGGAGATCACCGCGTCGAATTCATGCAGGCGGTCGGGCAGGTCGGCCAGCCGGAAGGCCTCGGCGCCGAGATGGGTGGCGAGCTTCTCGCCGCGCTCGAGCGTGCGGTTGGCCACCGCGATCGAGCGCGGGCCCTTGGCGGCGAAATGCGTGCCGACCAGCTCGATCATCTCGCCCGCGCCGACCAGCAGCACGCGGATGTCGGCCAGGTTCTCGAACAGCTGCGAGGCCAGCCGGACCGACGCCGCGGCCATGCTGATCGAGTGGCTGCCGATCTCGGTGGAGCTGCGGACTTCCTTGGCCACCGAGAAGCTGCGCTGGAACAGCTGGTGCAGCGTGGTGCCAAGCGTGCCGGCGGCATCGGCCTCGCGCACCGCCTGCTTGAGCTGGCCCAGGATCTGAGGCTCGCCCAGCACCATCGAATCCAGCCCGCTGGCCACCCGGAACGCGTGACGCGCGGCCGCGCCGCCCTCGACGACGTAGGCGTGGTCCATCAGCGTGGCGCTGCCGACGCCGCCGACCTGCGCCAGCCAGTCCACAGCGGGGCGGACCATCTCGGGCTCGCCAGCCACGTACAGCTCGGTGCGGTTGCAGGTGGACAAGATGGCCGCTTCGGCGGCCGCCGCGGTCGAGGTGCTCGGACGGCGTCGCGTCGTGCCCATCTGGTCCTGGAAACGCAGCAGCGTCGGGGCCAGTTGCTCGAGCGTGAACGCGAAACGTCCGCGCAGATCGAGCGGCGCGGACGTGTGGTTCAGACCGAGGGTGAAGACGGACATGCGGCGATTATAAAATTCCGCCCCGATCCGTGCGCCGCACGGGTCTTGCCGGCGCGCTCATCGCCCGGGGATGCGTCAAGAAAGATGCATTCGACACCGACACTACCTCCAAATATCCTCGCCTGGAGCGAACCGACTCGTGGATCCACTCGACGCCGTCTGGCATCTCGGCAACCTTTTCCTGCCCGCCTGGGGCGTGGCCGCGCTCATGGCGGTGGCGCTCAAGATGATCTTCCGCGAGACCGTCGCCGGCATGCGCTGGCGCACGCTGGCCATCTGGGGCGGCATCGGCGGGACGATGGGCATCGCCGCCGCGCTGATGCTGCTGGGCGCGGACGGCACCATGGCCGGGTACGGCCTGATGCTGCTGGGCATCACCGCGGCGCAGTGGGGTGTGAGCTACAAGCGCTGAGGCGACAGGCGCCCCAAAGGGGCGCCGCCGCTCAGGCCGGCAGGTCCTCGGTGACCGGCACCTCGCCGCGCAGCGAGTGCGCGTAGGCCTCGGTGATGCGGATCGGGACGATCTGGTGCATCAGCCGCTCGTGGCCCTTGAAGTTGACGATGCGGTTGCACTCGGTGCGGCCCATCAGCTCGGTGCTGTCGCGCCGCGCGTGGCCGGAGACCAGCACCGGCACCGTCTTGCCGACCAGGCTGTGGTTGTGGCGGATCGACGTGGCCTCGATCTCGGCCTGCAGCTCCTGCAGCCGGCGGACCTTCTCCTCATGCGAGGTGTCGTCGGCGAGCGTGGCCGCGGGCGTGCCGGGGCGCGGGCTGAAGATGAAGCTGAACGAGGCGTCGAAGCCGATGTCGCGCACCAGCTGCATCGTCTTGGCGTGGTCCTCGGCGGTCTCGCCGGGGAAACCGACGATGAAGTCCGACGCGATGCGGATGTCGGGCCGCACGGCGCGCAGCTTGCGCACGATGCTCTTGAACTGCAGCGTCGTGTAGCCGCGCTTCATCGCCATCAGGATGCGGTCCGAGCCGTGCTGCACCGGCAGGTGCACATGGTCCACCAGCTGCGGGATCTTGGCGTAGGCGTCGATCAGGCGCTGGCTGAACTCGTTGGGATGGCTGGTCGTGTAGCGGATGCGCTCGATGCCGGGAATCTCCGCGACGTACTCGAGCAGCAGCGCGAAGTCGGCGATCTCGTCGGTGCCGCCCATCGTGCCGCGATAGGCGTTCACGTTCTGCCCCAGCAGCGTCACTTCCTTGACGCCCTGGTCGGCCAGTCCGGCGACTTCCTCGAGCACGTCCTCGAAGGGGCGGCTGACTTCCTCGCCGCGGGTGTAGGGCACCACGCAGTAGGAGCAGTACTTGGAGCAGCCCTCCATGATGGAGACGAACGCCGACGCGCCCTCGACCTTGGCCGGCGGCAGGTTGTCGAACTTCTCGATCTCGGGGAAGGAGATGTCCACCTGCGGCTTGAGCAGTTGCTGGCGCTGGGCGAGCATCTGGGGCAGGCGGTGCAGCGTCTGCGGGCCGAAGACGACGTCCACGTAGGGCGCGCGCTCGATGATGGCCGCGCCTTCCTGGCTGGCGACGCAGCCGCCGACGCCGATCATGACGCCCTTGGCCTTGAGGTGCTTGATGCGGCCCAGGTCGGAGAACACCTTCTCCTGGGCCTTCTCGCGGACCGAGCAGGTGTTGAACAGCACCAGGTCGGCCTCGTCGACATCGGTCGTGGGCTCGTAGCCCTCGGCGGCGCGCAGCACGTCGGCCATCTTGTCCGAGTCGTACTCGTTCATCTGGCAGCCGAAGGTCTTGATGAAGACTTTCTTGCTCATCGCATCACCCGCCTCAAGGCTTGCGCCAGACCTGGCTGGGCTGGTCGAAGACGAGCTTGGCGGCCTGCTCGGCGCTGGTCGGCCAGGTCTTGTTGGCGAGCTCGACGTCGTTGAGCACCCAGACATCCATGATCAGACCGTGCATGTCGGTCGTGTAGAGCACGGTGAGCTTCTGGTTGAACACCTCGCCGGGCGTGGTGAGCATGTCCACGGCGTTGCGGATCCGCGATCCGGGGGCGAGGCGTGCGTCCTTGCCGTTGAGCTTGACGTCGGGCGCGACGCCCACGATCAGTTCGCCGCGCAGCGCGCGCTGCGGGAAATAGCGATGGCCGGGGACGATCTGGGCCTGGGCGTCCAGCGGGGTCGCGATCGTGGCGACGAGTCCCAGCAGCGGGGCGCTGAGGGCGAGGCTGGCGGCCAGGGCCATCAACGGACGGCGGGGCAGGGCGGGCTGGGCACAGCGGTACATGGTGTAGATCCAGTGGCTGCGGAAGTTTCGCAAGGGCGCGAGTTTACCGGGACACCCCCAGCGCCAGCGGCGCGGGCGCCGGTTCAGGCAGCACGTACACCACACCGGCACCGTGTCCCAGCACCGGCGCGACGACCCGATCGAAGAACTCGCCCGTCACGACCACGCAGCCCAGCGAGATGCGGTTGTCGTCCGGGGACGGCGACGCCAGGCGCTCGGCGCGGCGCTCGTGCGCGGGGCTGGGGCGCAGCCGATGGATCGCGAAGGCGGCGTCGTAGTCGACCCAGATGACGGTCTCGCCCTTGAGGTTGGGACCGGGCTGGCTGTCGTAACGGCCCGCCGGCGTGGTGCGCAGCGCGGCCGGGATGCCGGTGGCGACCATCTCGCCGACGCCGGCCGCGACGCGGTCGCCCCGCGCCAGGCCCAGCAGTGCCGGGGCGGCGCCGGCCAGGCGGCCGTCGGCGGTGAAGATGTAGAGCTTGGCGTCCTTCTTGTCGACGACGGCGAAGGGCAGTCCCTTCGCGTCGGCGCGCTCGAAGGCGTTGCGCGCCATGGCGCGGGCTTCGGGTGAGGCGGGCTCACCCCGGAAATCCACCAGCGGGGAGGTCGTCCCGGTCGCCACGGTCGCGCCGGCGACAACGCGAGGCACGGCTGCCTCGGGGCTCTGGAACCCCGGTTCCGCGTGCGCCATCGAGGCGCCCAGCGCGAGCGCACCCATCCACCATCCCAACGACCCGATCGACTTCATGAACTGCCCGATGTCTTTCTGGCGGACTGTTTCCGGGCGCCGGCCGCGGGGCCGGGCTGTCCGCTGGGGCCGCATATTACGGAGCAACGGGACGTTTCAAGTGTTGAGCAATCGCCGGAAACGCCCGGACTTTCCCGAGAATTTGTAAACCGGGCGGATAGCGGCAGGAGTTGGCGAACCGACTTGGCGCGGGCGGGCCCGGCGCCTACCATGCTGCGGCGCAACAAACGCGGGGGGACGTGCATGGGGCTGCTCGGCATCCTGGTGGGACTGGCCTTGCTGGTCGGGTTCTCGTACCGCGGCTGGACGGTGCTGCTGCTGGCGCCACTGGCGGCGCTCGTGGCGGCGGCGCTGTCGGGCCAGCCGCTGCTGGCGCACTGGACGCAGGTCTTCATGCCGGCCGCGGCGGGTTTCCTCGCGCAGTTCTTCCCGCTGTTCCTGATGGGGGCCATCTTCGGCAAGCTGATGGAGGACAGCGGCTCGGTCCGGGCGATCGCCGCGTTCATGACCGGCTGGCTGGGACCGCGCCGGGCGCTGCTGGCAGTGGTGCTGGCCGGCGCGGCGGTGACGTATGGCGGGGTGAGCCTGTTCGTCGCGTTCTTCGTGCTGGCGCCGATGGCGCATGCGATGTTCCGCGCGGCGGACCTGCCGCCCCGGCTGATGCCCGCGGCGATCGCGCTCGGGACCTCGACCTTCACGATGTCCGCGCTTCCCGGCTCTCCGGCGATCCAGAACGCGATCCCGATGCCCTTCTTCGGCACGACGGCCTTCGCCGCGCCGGGGCTGGGCGCGATCGCCGCGGCGATCATGCTGGGCTTCGGCCTGTGGTGGCTGTCCGTGATCGAAGGGCGCGCCCGCCGGGCCGGCGAGGGTTACCGCGCGGCCGGTGCCGCGCGCGACGCCTCCACCGATCCGCTGCTGCGCGAGCGCGGCAACATGGCCGGGCATTTCGATCCGGCGGAGCTGACGCCGCGCGAAGCGGCCCGGACGGCCACGTCAGCCGCGTCGTCGGCATCGGCCGGATCTCCGTCCTCTCCATCGGCCCCCGGCATCGTGGCGGCGGCGCTGCCGTTGGGCGTGGTCGTCCTGGTGAACCTGGTGGCCAGCCTCGTCGTGCTGCCCCGGCTGGACACGTCCTATCTGGCGCAGGCGCGATTCGGCGCCACCTCGCTGACGGCGGTCGCGGGCGTGTGGGCGGTGCTGATCGCGCTGTTCGCTGCCAACGTGGTGCTGGTGGTCTTGCACCGCGCGCGGCTGCCGGACCTGAAGCGCAGCATCGACGCCGGCGCCAACGCGGCGGTGCTGCCGGTGCTGTCGGTGGCGAGCCTGGTGGGTTTCGGCGCGGTAGTGGCCTCGCTGCCAGCCTTCGCGGACGTGCAGGCCTGGGTGCTGGGCCTGGAGGGCGGGCCGCTGGTGTCGCTGGCGGTGTCGACCAACCTGCTGGCGGCGCTGACGGGGTCGGCCTCGGGCGGTCTGACGATCGCGCTGGAGGCGCTCGGGCCGTCCTACCTGCAACTGGCGCAGGCAACCGGGATGGACCCCGCGCTGCTGCACCGGGTGGCGGTCATCGGCGCCGGGACGCTGGACAGCCTCCCGCACAACGGGGCGGTGGTGTCGCTGCTGGCGGTGTGCGGCTGCACGCACCGCGAGAGCTACCGCGACATCGTGATGGTGGGCATCGTCGGGGCGCTGCTCGCGCTGGTGGCGGTGATCGCGCTGGGCGGGATGTTCGGGAGCTTCTGAGCGGCGCCTTGCGCGCGAAGCCTAATCGCCCGTACGCGTACGGTCATTACCGGCCAGCAATACAGCGTCGCGCGCCGACACACAAAATCCGCGCATTACAGGACCGGGCGCGGCTCGGCAAGCAGAGAGCGACGATGACAACGATCGTGGGAACCTCGCCATGTTGATGGCTGCCGTGCGCGTCGCGCTGCGACGCCCTTACACCTTCTTCGTGCTGGCGCTGCTGCTGCTGATCATCGGCCCGCTCGCGGCGATGCGCACCCCCACCGACATCTTCCCGGAGATCAAGGTCCCCGTGATCGCGGTCGCCTGGCAGTACACCGGGCTGCCGCCGGACCAGATGGCCGGGCGGATCTCGACGCTGTTCCAGCGCACGCTGACCACCACCGTCAACGACATCGAGCACATCGAGGCCAACACCTATCCCGGCGTCTCGGTGGTGAAGATCTTCTTCCAGCCGGGCGTGAACATCTCGGTGGCCAACGCGCAGGTGACCGCCATCGCGCAGGTCGCCGTGCGGCAGATGCCTGCAGGCACGACCCCGCCGCTGATCCTGAACTACAACGCCGCCACGGTGCCCATCCTGCAGCTCGCGCTGTCGGGGCAGGGGCTGTCGGAGCAGCAGCTCTTCGACCTCGGCTTCAACACCATCCGCACGCCGCTGGTGACCGTGCCCGGCGCCGCGATCCCGTTGCCGTACGGCGGCAAGCAGCGCCAGGTGCAGATCGACGTCAACCCCGCCGCGCTGCAGGCGCGCGGGCTCTCGGCGCAGGACGTGGCCACGGCGCTGGCCGCGCAGAACGTGCTGACGCCGATCGGCACGCAGAAGATCGGCGAGCTCGAGTACACGCTGCAGCTCAACAGCGCGCCCGCCGCGATCGAGGACCTGGGCCGGCTGCCGGTGAAGGTCGTCAACGGCTCGACGATCTACCTGCGCGACGTCGCCGACGTCCACGACGGCAACGCGCCGCAGACCAACATCGTGCATGTGGATGGCGGTCGCTCGGTGCTGATGTCGGTGCTGAAGAACGGCGCCGCCTCCACGCTCGCCATCGTCGACGGCGTGCGCGCCAAGCTCGCGGAGCTGCGGCCCTCGCTGCCCGACGCGCTCGAGGTCAAGCCCATCAACGACCAGTCCGTCTTCGTGCGCGCGGCCATCAAGGGCGTGGCGATTGAAGGCGCCATCGCCGCGGCGCTCACGAGCGCCATGATCCTGCTGTTCCTCGGGAGCTGGCGATCGACGGTGATCATCGCGGTGTCGATCCCGCTGTCGATCCTGGGCTCGATCATCGGCCTGGCGGCGATCGGCGAGACGCTCAACCTGATGACGCTGGGCGGCCTGGCGCTCGCGGTGGGCATCCTGGTCGACGACGCGACGGTGACCATCGAGAACATCAACTGGCACCTGGAGCACGGCAAGGGCGTCGAGGAATCGATCATGGACGGCGCGCGTCAGATCGTGACGCCGGCCTTCGTGTCGCTGCTGTGCATCTGCATCGTGTTCATCCCGATGTTCTTCCTCGAGGGCGTGTCGCGCTTCCTGTTCGTGCCGATGGCCGAGGCGGTGATCTTCGCGATGGTGTGCTCGTTCATCCTGTCGCGCACGCTGGTGCCGACGATGGCCAAGTACCTGCTGCGCCCGCACGCGCCGCTCACCGATGGCCACGGTCATCTGTCACAGCCGCCGTCGCGCAATCCGCTGGTGCGCTTCCAGCGCAACTTCGAGGCCCGCTTCGAGCGCGTGCGCGAGGGCTACCGCGGCCTGCTCGAGTCCGCGCTCGGACGGCGCAAGCCGTTCATCGTCGGCTTCGCCGCGGTGGTGGCGCTGTCCTTCGTGCTGGTGCCCTTCATCGGCAGCAACTTCTTCCCGCAGGTGGACTCGGGCCAGATCCTGATGCACGCCCGCGTGCCGGTGGGCACGCGCGTCGAGGAGACCGCCGCGCGCTTCGCGAGGATCGAGCAGGCGATCCGCCGCGTGATCCCGTCCGACAAGATCGAGACGATGGTCGACAACATCGGCCTGCCGCCGTCGTCGATCAACCTGACCTACAACAACACCGGGGTGCTGGGCACGTCCGACGGCGACTTCCAGATCGCGCTGAAGGAGGGCCACGCGCCCACCGCCGACTACGTGCGCACGCTGCGCGAGGTGCTGCCGCGCGAGTTCCCCGACACGACCTTCTCCTTCCCGCCGGCCGACATCGTCAGCCAGATCCTGAACTTCGGCGCGCCCGCGCCGATCGACGTGCAGGTGCGGGGTCGAGACATCGAGGCCAACTTCGCCTACGCGCAGCAGCTGCTCAAGCGCATCAAGGCGATTCCGGGCGTGGCGGACGCGCGCATCCAGCAGTCCAACAAGGCGCCGGTGTTCAACGTCGACGTCGACCGCACGCAGGCCCAGCTGCTGGGCCTGACCACGCGCGACGTGGCCAACAGCCTGGTGGTGAACCTCGCCGGCAGCAGCCAGGTGGCGCCGACCTTCTGGCTGAATCCGCAGAACGGGGTCAGCTATTCGATCGTGATGCAGACGCCGCAGCACCAGCTCGATTCGCTGGCCGCGCTGGGCAACCTGCCGATCGGGAATGGCAGTGGCAGTGGCGGTGGCAGCGGCACCGCGGGCAGCTCGACGCTCGGGGGGCTGGCGAGCTTCCAGCGCGCGACGGGGCCGGCGCTGATCAGCCAGTACGACGTCCAGACGATGGTGCAGATCCACGCGACGACGCAGGATCGGGATCTCGGCGCCGTGGCGCGCGACATCCGCCACGTGCTCGCCGACACCCAGGCCGCAGTGCCCAAGGGCTCCAACGTGCAGCTGCTGGGCCAGGTGCGGACGATGGACCGCGCGTTCTCGGGCCTGCTGTTCGGGCTGCTGGGCGCGGTGGTGCTGATCTACCTGCTGATCGTCGTGAACTTCCAGTCGTGGCTGGATCCGGCGGTGATCGTGTCGGCGCTGCCGGCCGCGCTGGCGGGCATCGTGTGGATGCTCTTCGCCACGGGCACGACGCTGTCGGTGCCCGCGTTGACCGGCGCGATCATGTGCATGGGCGTGGCCACGGCCAACAGCGTGCTGGTGATCAGCTTCGCGCGCGAGCGGCTGGAGGAACTCGGCGACGCGACCGCCGCGGCGCTGGAGGCCGGCTTCGTGCGCTTCCGTCCGGTGCTGATGACCGCCTTGGCCATGGTGATCGGCATGTTGCCGATGGCGCTGGGCCTGGGCGAGGGCGGCGAGCAGAACGCACCGCTGGGCCGTGCGGTGATCGGCGGGCTGGTCTTCGCGACCTTCGCCACGCTGGTCTTCGTGCCGGTGGTGTTCAGCCTCGTGCACCGACACCACCGCCGTCCCGTCGCCGAGACGGGCTCGCCTTCTTCCGAATCGACTGACTTGACCGCCGGCGGCCGCGACGCGCTGCCCGGGGCCGGAGATCCCTCCCATGCGAACTGATGCATCCACCGCCGCGGTGTCCGCCAAACCGCCGGCGCGTTTCGGCCGCACGGCCCTTGTCCTCGCGCTGATCGCCGTCGCGGTCGTGGCCGCGGGGCTGTGGTCGCGCAAGTCCAATGCCGAGCAGCTGCGCGCGTCCGCCGACGATCGCGGTCAGCCCAGCGTCGCGCTGATCGCGCCGCAGCCGCTGGTCGAGTCCGGCCTCGAGCTGCCCGCGCGCATCGAGGCCTGGTCGCGCGCGCCGATCTACGCGCGGGTGAGCGGCTATCTGAAGCGCTGGAACGTGGACATCGGCGGCAAGGTCAAGGCCGGGCAGCAACTGGCCGAGATCGAGACGCCCGATCTGGACCAGCAATTGATGCAGGCCAAGGCCGAGCTGGCCACGGCGCGCAGCAATGCGGCGCTGGCCGCGAGCACGGCCAAGCGCTGGCAGGGCCTGCTGGCCTCGGACTCGGTGTCCAAGCAGGAAGTGGACGAGCGCACCGGCGACATGGCCGCCAAGCAGTCCCAGGTCACGGCGCTGCAGGCCAACGTCGATCGCATCGAGGCGCTCAAGCGCTTCACGCAGCTGACAGCGCCGTTCGACGGCGTCGTGACCGCGCGCAACACCGATGTCGGCGCGCTGATCAACATCGGCGGCGCGCCGGGCAGCGAGCTCTTCGTCGTGTCGGACATGCGCAAGCTGCGGGTCTACGTGAACGTGCCGCAACGCCAGGTCGCGCAGGTGCGCGCTGGCGACAAGGCGGTGCTGACGGTGCCGGAGCGGCCCGGCCAGCGCTTCGCCGCGACCGTGCAATCGACCTCGCAGGCGATCAACACGGCCAGCGGCGCGATGCTCGTGCAACTGGCCGTGGACAACGACCGGGATGAGCTGCTGCCGGGTGGATTCGCCACGGTGCGGTTCGAGGGCGCGAGCGGGGCCGGAGCGAAGGGTGCGAATGCAGTGAACGCCGCGAACGTCGCGACGAACGCGGGTGTGTCGCTGCCGCCGGGTGCCGTGATCATCGGCAAGGATGGCGTGCAGGTCGCGACGGTCGACGCGGGCAACCGCGTGCGGCTGCGCAAGGTGACGATCGCGCGCGACATGGGCACGCGCATCGAGCTCGGCGCCGGGCTGACCGCCGCCGATCGCGTGATCGCCAATCCGCCGGACGGCATCGCCGAAGGCGACCTGGTGCGCGTGGCGCAACCGGCGAGCCAGCCGACGGCCTCGTCGGCGTCGGCCGCGCCCAAGGGCCGCACATGAGTTCGATCATGAAGAGCGCGCTCGCGGTCTCGATGGCCACGGCGATCGCCGCGCTGGTCGCCGGTTGCGCGCAGCCGCCGCGCACGCAGCTGCCCGAGGTGCCGATGGCGCCGGCGTTCAAGGAAGCGCGCGGGCCGTGGGTCGAGGCGGGCACGACCGCGCCGATCGCGTTCGATCACTGGTGGCAGGCGTACGGGGATCCGGAGCTCGACGCGCTGCAGCAGCGGCTGATCGACAACAGCCCGGACCTGGCCTCGGCGCTGGCGCGCTATCAGCAGGCGAGGGCGGCGACCGACACGCTGCGCGCTGCGCAGGCGCCGACCTTGAACTCGTCGCTCAACGCGCAGCGCGACCGGCAATCGGAGAAGCGGCCGTTGCGCGTGCTGGGGCCGACCTCACCCGATTGGTACAACAGCGCGACGCTGGGCCTGGACCTGAGCTACGAGGTCGACCTGTGGGGACGCGTGTCGCGGCAGGTGGCTGCGGGCGTTGCGTCGGAGCGCGCGGCGTCGGCGGACCTCGCGGCAGCGCGGCTCGCGCTGCAGGCGCAGCTCGCCGATGCGATGCTGCAATTGCGCGGTCTGGACCGCGACAACGCGTTGCTGGCTGATGCCGAGGAGGCCTACACGCGGGCCTTCGATCTGATCTCGCGGCGGCACCAGGCCGGCATCGCGTCGGGCCTGGATGAGGCGCGGGCGGAGAGTCAGCTGGAATCGGCGCGTTCGCAGCGGCGGCAGTCGCAGGCGCAGCGCGCGGTGCTGGAGCACGCGATCGCGGCGCTGGTCGGGGCGAATGCGTCGACCTTCCGGATCGAGCCGATGGATACGGTGACGCTGGCGATGCCGGTGGTGCCGCCGGGGCTGCCGTCGACGCTGCTGGAGCGCCGGCCGGACATCGCCGCGGCGCGCCAGCGCGTGGTGGCGGCGACGGCGACCTTGGGCATCGCGCAGACGGCGTTCTTCCCGTCGGTGGTGCTGAGCGCGCAGGGCGGATTCCAGAGCAGCGACTTCGGCCGTTTCCTGGAGGCGCCTAATCTGTTCTGGGCGATCGGCCCGACGCTGGCGTTCAACCTGTTCGACGGCGGCCGGCGAAAGGCGGAAGAAGCGCGCGCCACCGCGGCGCTGGACGAGTCGGCGCAGCGTTATCGCTCGACGGTGCTGGGCGCGTTCCAGCAGGTCGAGGATCAACTGGTGCTGCTGGACCGTTACGGCGAGGCGCTGGCATCGGAGCGCAAGTCGGTGGACGCGGCGGAGCGATCGCTGTCGCTGGCGACGAACCGCTATCGCGCGGGCGCGGCGGCCTATCTCGAGGTGGTGACCTCGCAGACGGCCGGCCTGCAGGCGCGCCGGAGCGCAGTGGATCTGGAGACGCGCCAGCGGCGCGCGACGGTGGCGTTGGTCAAGGCGCTGGGTGGAGGCTGGACTTCATCGCCGGACATGCAGGTCGGGACGACCCGCTGATCCGGCAGAACCGCTGGCAGATCCGCAGGCGGATCGCTCGGCTGACTCGCTCCGCGGACGCCCCTGGGGAGGGCGTCCATGCACGTGTTTCGGACGTCTTCCCAGAGGGCGATCGCACCAGGATCGGGAAGTGAAAGAATTTCCGTAACGCCAGCCTGGTAAATGTAAAACGCCTTTCCGAAAACGGACGAGGTCCGTTAGTCTGCGCCCCGTTGTCGACGTGGCCGCGCCTGCGCGCTGGCGTGTCGACACATGGCCGCTGCCCAGGGCCACCGTTCCCGACGCGGATCCTGCTGATCCGGGTCGCGCGAGGCGGAGGACAGGGCGTGGCGAACCTGAAGCATTTTTTCAATTCACCGATGGCCGGTGAGGGCGGAGCCATGCCCGTTGTTTCCGGCCGCACCAACGACTCTGGGAGACATTCGATGAAGACGATCCAAATCGACGAGTCCGCCGCGCTGATCGCGCCTCAACCGCCGCACGCGTCTGTCGCGCTGCGCGCTCCCCGGCCGCCCGTGGCGCGCCAGACCTTCGCGGCGCTGGCCGTGGCCGTCGGCGCCGTCGCGCCGTTGGGCATGGCTCATGCGGCCGATTGGCCCTCGGGCTTCTCCAAGTGCGCCGACGAAGGCGAGAGCTGCAAGGTCGGCACCACCGCGCGTCAGGTGTCCTTCGGCGTGAAGGACAAGTGGGTCATCAAGACGCTGACGGGCACGATCGCGTGCACGTCGGCGACCTTCGGCGGCGCGGATCCCAATCCGGGCAAGGCCGAGAAATGCGCGGTCGGTCCGGCCGGCTCGCCCGCACCGGCCCCCGCGCCGACGCCGGCTCCCTCGCCCTCGCCGGCACCTTCGCCCGCGCCGTCACCGGCGCCGGCCGGACACAGCGGCGGCTACGCGGGGCAGGTGACGGGTGGTGGCTCGGCCACGCCCGTGACGGTCACGACGGCGGCGCAGATGCAGGCCGCGATCGATGCCTACAGCGGCACCGGCGGCCTGGTGATCCGCTACGCGGGTACGTTCGACTTCGGCACGATCCCCGATCCCTGCACGCAGTGGAAGAAGGCCGCGGGCGCGGTGGTCGAGGTCAAGAACAAGAGCAACGTGACGATCGAGGGCCTGAACGGCTCGGCGGCCAACTTCGGCCTGGCGGTGAAGGGTGGCGCGACGAACGTGATCATCCGCAACATGACGATCGGTCTGCTGCCCGGATCCATCGATGCGATCGGCATCGAGGGGCAGAGCGGCAAGTATCCGGGCTACATCTGGATCGACCACAACACGCTGTTCAGCTCGACGGCGGAGTGCTCGGGCGCGGGCGACCTGGAGTTCGATGGCCTGATCGACAGCAAGGCGGGCGCGCATCACATCACCTACTCGTACAACTACCTGCACGATCACCACAAGGTGGGTCTGATCGGCTCGAGCGACAGCGATGCCAGCGATCGCTTCATCACCTTCCACCACAACGTGTACAGCAACGTGGGCTCGCGCCTGCCGCTGCAGCGCGGGGGCTACACGCACCTGTACAACAACCTGTACTCGGGCGTGCTGACGTCGGGGGCCAACATCCGGATGGGCGGGTACGCGCTGATCGAGGGCAACTACTTCGAGAACGCGCAGAACCCGGTGACGTCGCGGGACAGCTCGTCGATCGGGTATTGGGATCTGAGGAACAACAACATCCGGACGCCGGCGGACTTCGCGACCTATGGGATCAAGTGGGTGGCGAGCGGCTCCAGCCCGTCGCGCGATGCGAGCGATTGGGTGACGACGTCGAACTACCCGGTGGGCATCCCGTATGCGTACACGGTGCACGCGCCGGCTTGCGTGAAGCAGAAGCTGCTCGGCGTGGCCGGGGCAGGGAAGAACTACGCGACCTTGAGCTGCAGTTGAGCGGCGAGTGAGCCGCAAGTGAGCGGGCGCGTCGGCGAGAGCCGGCGCTCTTTCCAC
This sequence comes from Roseateles sp. So40a, assembly GCF_048081605.1. Lineage (NCBI taxonomy): Bacteria > Pseudomonadati > Pseudomonadota > Betaproteobacteria > Burkholderiales > Sphaerotilaceae > Roseateles > Roseateles sp. So40a. The sequence goes on from NZ_CP182288.1 coordinate 305,396, forward strand.
GCTGTACGAAAGCGAAGAAGGCTCCCGAGGGAGCCTTCTTCGTTTGGTGACGTTGCTGCCTACAGCAGCTTCTCCAGGGGGAAGCCGATCTCGGCTTCCTGGTTCCTGTATTCCTTCTTCAGGAACTCGAAGAACTCGGTGAGGTAGACGTAATGCTCCTCGTGTTCGGAGCGGTCGCGAATGGTCTCGCTTCGAAGCAGCCCCTCCTGGTAGATCACAGCGTCGCGGACCGCGGAGATCAGCAGTGCGGCGTAGGGGTTGGGGATGGAGATCATGGTTTGGCCCTTCGGCCTGCCCACCGGAAACCGACCACGCCCCCGGCAATCAAGCAGATGAGCATGAAGGCAAGGGCGGTCATGAAGGCGTCGCCGATGTCGGAGTCCGACTTGATATGGCGAGGGCCATACCAAAGGGCGAAGAGCTCGACGAGCCCGTAGGACGCGAGGGCAAGAACGATCGCTCCAGTGATGGCGAACAGGAGGCGTTGCATGTTGATTGCTTGTTGACCGAGCATTCTGCAAATGGCGCTAGGTCGGTTCACGTGACAAAGGTCAGGCAGGAACGCGGTGGTCCTGGTCGGATCAGCATGCATGGAACCCCAAACGGAAAACCCCGCAAGCCTTGCGACTTGCGGGGTTTCGTATTTGGTGGCGCTTCAGGGATTCGAACCCCGGACCTGCGGATTATGATTCCGTCGCTCTAACCGGCTGAGCTAAAGCGCCTTGCGAAGAACGCGACTATAGCAAAGTTTTCGAAGACAATGCAAGTCCCCGCCGATCTCGGCGAAAAAAGTTCGGCGCGCGAGTCCCACTCGACCTCTCCATGTTCAGCTTCCTCAAGAAAAAACTCGGCTTCGGCTCCTCCGAACCCGCGCCCCCTCCGGCCCCAGAGACCGCCCCCGCCGTCGAGCCCGTCCAGGCTCCGGCTCCAGCGGCTCCCGCGCCTCAGATCCCGATCCCGGCCACCGTCGCCGCGCCCGCGCCGGTTTACGTTCCAGCACCCACCCCCGCGCCCGCTCCGGTCGTGGCTCCGGCTCCCGCGCCCGTCGCGCCACCCGCACCGATTCCCGTCGCCGCGCCGGAACCCGAACCCGCGCCGCGTAAGAGCTGGATGGACAAGCTCCGCCAGGGCCTGCGCAAGACCGGCTCCAGCATCTCGCAGGTCTTCACCGGCACGCAGATCGACGACGCCCTTTATGAAGAGCTCGAGGCCGCGCTGCTGATGGCCGACGCCGGCGTGAAGGCCACCGAGTTCCTGCTCGAGGACCTCAAGCGCCGCGTCAAGGACGCCAAGGTCACCGACCCGCGCGCCGTCCGACAACTGCTCGTGGACGCGCTCGCCGAGCTGCTCCAGCCGCTGCAGCGCCAGCTCGTGATCGGCGAGCAGTCGCCGATGGTCATGATGGTCGTGGGCGTGAACGGCGCCGGCAAGACCACCAGCATCGGCAAGCTCACCCGCCATCTCGCCGACGCGGAAGCCAACGTGCTGCTCGCCGCCGCCGACACCTTCCGCGCCGCCGCGCGCGAGCAGCTCGCCGTCTGGGCCGATCGCAACCGTGTGCAGATCGTCAGCCAGGAAGGCGGCGACCCGTCCGCCGTCACCTTCGATGCCGTCGTCGCCGGCAAGGCGCGCGGCTGCGATGTCGTCATCGCCGACACCGCCGGGCGCCTGCCCACGCAGCTCCACCTGATGGAGGAGCTCAAGAAGATCAAGCGCGTGATCGGCAAGGCGCAGGAGACCGCGCCGCATGAGGTGCTGCTCGTCGTCGACGGCAACACCGGCCAGAACGCGCTGATGCAGGTGAAGTCCTTCGATGACGCGCTCGGCCTCACCGGCCTGATCGTCACGAAGCTCGACGGCACCGCCAAGGGCGGCGTGCTCGCGGCCATCGCGCGCGAGCGCCCCATCCCCGTCTACTTCATCGGCGTGGGCGAGAAGCTCGAGGACCTGCAGACCTTCGACGCGCGCGAGTTCGCGCAGGCGCTGCTCGAGTGAGCCACGAGGTCCTCGGTCGCAAAACCGTCGAAGGGCGGTGGTGGTCGGGGACGGTGAGGTATGAGGTTTCGGCGCTGGCCGCCGGGGCCTCATACCTCGGCGGCCAACGCACCGAACGGTGAAGGCAACAAACGAAAAGGGCTCCCGCGGGAGCCCTTCGTCTTACATCGGGAAGCCGCCGCCTCCGCCTCCGCCCATCAGGTTCTTCAACCCGCCCATCTTCTTCATCATCTTCATCAGGCCGCCGCCCTTCATCTTCTTCATCATCCCCTGCATCTGGTCGAACTGATTCAGCAGGCGGTTGACCTCCTGGATCTGGACCCCGGCGCCGGCGGCGATGCGGCGCTTGCGGCTGGCCTTGGACTTGCCGTCCATCAGCAGCGAGGGTTGACGGCGTTCCTTCGCGGTCATCGCGTTGAGGATGCCTTCCATGCGCTTCATGTCGCGCTCGGCCTTGTCCATGTCCGCCGCGCCGGCCTTGGCCGTCATCTGCGTGGGCAGCTTGTCCATCAGGCCCGACAACCCGCCCATCTTCTTCATCTGCGAGATCTGCGCGAGGAAGTCGTTCAGGTCGAAGCCGTCACCGGACTTGAGCTTCTCGGCGAGCTTCTGCGCCGCCTCGACGTCCACGCCCTTCTGGACTTCCTCCACCAGCGCGACGATGTCGCCCATGCCCAGCACGCGGCCTGCGTGACGATCCGCGTCGAAGACCTCCAGCCCGTCGATCTTCTCGGACACGCCCGCGAACTTGATCGGCGCGCCGGTGATCTGGCGCACCGACAGCGCCGCGCCGCCGCGCGAGTCGCCGTCCAGCTTGGTCAGCACGATGCCGGTCAGCGGCAGCGCCTCCTTGAAGGCCTTGGCCGTGTTGATCGCGTCCTGGCCCTGCATCGCGTCGACGACGAACAGCGTCTCCACCGGCTTGAGCGTGGCGTGCAGGTCGCGGATCTCGGCCATCAGGGCCTCGTCGATCGCGAGCCGGCCGGCCGTGTCGACCAGCAGCACGTCGAAGAAGTGCCGCTTGGCATGGTCCAGCGCCGCCAGCGCGATGTCATGCGGCTTCTGGTCAGGCGCGGACGGGAACCATTCGGCGCCCGCCTGCTTCGTCACCGTCTTCAGCTGCTCGATGGCGGCCGGCCGGTACACGTCCGCGGACACCGTCAGCACCTTCTTCTTGCGCTTCTCGGTCAGGTGCTTGGCCAGCTTGGCGGTCGTCGTCGTCTTGCCGGCGCCCTGCAGGCCGGCCATCAGGATGATGGCGGGCGGCTGCGCGGCGAGGTTGATGTCGGCGATGCCCTCGCCCATCGTCGCGGCCAGTTCCTTGTGGACCACCGACACCAGCACCTGGCCGGGGTTCAGCGAGCCCACCACCTCCTGGCCCAGCGCCTTGTCCTTCACGCGGGCGATGAAGTCGCGCACCACAGGCAGCGCGACGTCGGCCTCCAGCAGCGCCATGCGCACCTCGCGCAGCATGTCCTGCACGTTGGACTCGGTGATGCGGGCCTGGCCGCGCATCGTCTTCACGAGCCGGCTCAGTCGATCGGTCAGGTTGGAAGCCATCGTATTGGCGCCCGCGGAAGCAGGCGCTCGTCATTACACTTTGAGGATGATTTTATCGTCCGCCTCCGCCGAGCCCAGCGGCCTGCTCCTGGCTGCCCTCAGCGCCGCCGGCGCGGTGGCCTATGCCGTCGCCGCCGCGCTCGCGCATCTGCGGCCCCGCACCTGGCGTTCGGTGCTCGTGCTGGCCTGGCTGCTGCACCTCGCCGCGCTCATCGTGGACATCGGCGGCATCGGCGCCGCGCCGGTCAACGGCGGCCATGCGGCGCGGTTCGGATTCGCCCCTTCGCTGTCGATGACGATCTGGCTGGTGACCGGCGTCTACCTCGTCGAGAGCCGCTTCCTGCCGCTGCCCTCCGCGCAACGGCTGCTCAGCGTGCTGGGCCTGCTGGTGATGCTGGTGGCCTGGGTATTCCCGGGCGAATACCGGCCGCAGGCGGGTTCCCCCTTGGCGCCGCTGCACTGGGCGATGGGTCTGGCGTCGTACGGCCTGTGCGGCGTGGCGGTGATGCACGCGGTGATGCTCAATCGCGCGGAGCGCCAGATGCGCGCGCAGAAGGGGCAGGGCGCGCCGGCGTTCGGCACGCCGCTGCTGCGCCTGGAGCGCCTGACCTTCCAGTTCGTGACCGCCGGCGTGGTGGTGCTGTCGCTGGCGCTGCTGCTGGGCGTGGCCTTCACGCCGCAATGGCGCTGGGATCACAAGACGCTGTTCTCCGTGATGGGCTGGGTGGTGCTGACCGGACTGCTGACCGGCCGGCACGTCTTCGGATGGCGCGGCAAGCGCGCCACGCGCTGGTTGTACTTCGGCGCGGCGCTGCTGCTGCTGTCCTATGCCGGCTCGCGTTTCGTGCTCGAGGTCGTGCTGCAGCGTCCGCCGGTCTGAGACGCCAGATGCCGCCGATCCCGTCTTCGACCCCGATCCCAATCCCAATCCCGACTGACCTGACCTCACCGACCCTCGCATCGTGATCAAGCTCCTTTTCTGGATCGTCCTGTTGGCGGTGGTCGCCTTCATGTTCGGCTTCAAGCGCGGCCGGCCGGTGGAGCGCGACCGCGCCGCAGCCACGCCGCCCGCACCCCCGGCCGCACCGCCCGCGCGCACGCTCGAGGACATGGTCAGCTGCGCCGAGTGCGGCACGCACCTGCCCGCCAGCGAGGCCCTGCCGGGCCGCGGCGGCCAGTTCTGCAGCGCGGCGCACCGAGGCGCGCACGAGGCCCGCCTGGCCGCCTCCGAGCGCGACCGCGCCTCGGGCCCCTCGGGCACACCGGGCGGATGATCTCCGGATTCCGCATGTCCAGCCCCGGCACGCCCGGCGCCATCAGCGCCAGCACCATCCAGCGCTTGTTCCGCGCGTTCATGGGCGCGCGTGCCGCGCTCGGTCTCGCGTTGCTGGCCACGCAGTCGCTCGCGGGGCTGATGGGCTCCCGGCCCACCGGCTGGGTGGCGCTGATCTCGTTGATCTACGGCGTGCAGACGGTGCTCGCCTGGCTGCTGCCGCGCTGGTTCGGCGGCGGCGACGTGCCCGCGAAGGGCCGCACCGGCCTCACGCCGCGCCAGTTCCTGGTCAGCATCGGCGTGGACGTCGCGCTGTTCACGCTGCTGCAGGTGCGCGACCCCGGTGGCACCTACGGCGCGCTGTTCTTCATGCCCGCGCTGATGGCCGGCGCGCTGCTGCCGCGCCTGCGCGCGCTGGGCTGCGCGGCGGTGCCCAGCCTGGTGCTGCTCGCGATCTCGGGCTGGGCGGTGTTCTCCGAGCACGACGGCGCGCTGCGCATCAGCCAGGCCGGGTTGATCGGCTGCGGCCTGTTCGTCGTCACGCTGCTGGCCAATGAGATCGCCAGCCGCCTCGCCCGCGAGGAACGCGCCGCGCGCGGCAGCCTGGAATACGCCCGCCAGCAGGCCGACCTGAACCGCCTCGTCATCGAGGAGATGGAGGAGGGCGTGGCCGTCGTCGACCGCCGCGGCCTCGTGCGCACGGCCAACCCGGCGGCGCGCGTGCTGCTCGCCGAGGGCGCGTCGCTGCGGCCGGGTTCGTTCCGGCTGGACGCGACACCGGCCTGGAAGCCGCTGCTGCGCGCGATCGAGAAGGCCTTCGCCGGCGAGCACTGGCCCGAGGCCGGGCGCGACCTGGTGCTGGAATTCGGCCGAGGGTCGCGGCGCTCGCTGCGCGTGCGCATGCGCTTCACGCTGCGGCCGCTGGACGGCGATGACCTGTGCGTGCTGTTCCTCGAGGACAACAGGCTGCTGGAGGCGCGCAACCGCCAGGAGAAGCTCGCGGCGATGGGGCGCGTGTCGGCCGGCATCGCGCACGAGATCCGCAACCCGCTCACCGCGATCGCGCAGGCCAACGCGCTGATGGCCGAGGACCTGGCCAGCGACCCGCGCCTGGAGCCGCTGACCCGCATGGTGGCGTCCAACGTGGAACGGCTCAAGCGCCTGGTCGACGACGTGATGGAGGTCGCGCCGGGCATCGCGCCGGTGGCGCTGACGCTGGCCGCCGCGCCGCTGGTGCGCGAGTACTGCGCCGACTGGGCCGCCACGCAACGCCTGCCCGTCGACGAGACCGGCCCGCTGCGCCTGGACATCGCGCAGGTCGCGCGCGACGGCTCGCTCGTGAGCTTCGAGCCTGAGCACCTGCGCCGCGTGCTGATCAACTTGCTGGACAACGGCCTGCGTCACGCCCGGCCTGGCCCCGGCTCGCTGCGCGTGCAGCTGGCCGACGAGGGCGAGTGGGTGCGGCTGTCCGTCTTCAGCCGCGCCGACGCCATCCCGCCGGAGGTGGAGCGACACTTGTTCGAACCATTTTTCTCGACGCGCAGCCGGGGATCGGGCCTCGGCCTGTACATTTGCCGCGAGCTGTGCGAGCGCTACGGCGCGCGCATCGAGTACCACCGCGTGAGCGCGGCCACGGAGGAGGGGGCGGATCTGTCGGCCAACGAGTTCCGCGTGCTGCTGCCGCGCGCGGTGTCGCCGTCGGCGGCGCTCGCCTCGATCCCGTCCGCGGCACCGGATTCCCATTTCCCCGATACCGAACTTCATGAGCGCTGATCCCCGCCTGCTGGTCATCGACGATGAGCCCGACCTGCGCACCCTGTACGAGATGACGCTGCTGCGCGAGGGCTTCGCGCTGGACAGCGCCGGGACCGTCGAGGACGCGCTGGAGCTGCTGGGCTCGCGCCGTTACGACGCGGTCATCACCGACATGCGGCTGCCCGACGGCAGCGGGCTGGACATCCTGCGTTGGCTCGAGCAGCAGGGCCGCAGCGAGCGCGCGCTGGTCATCACCGCCTACGGCTCGGCGGAGAACGCCGTCGAGGCGCTCAAGGCCGGCGCCTACGACTACCTGACCAAGCCCGTGGACCTGCGCCAGTTCCGCATGGTCGTGGCCTCGGCGCTGGGCCGCGCGCCCAAGGCCGAGGGGACCGTGCCCCGGCCGTTCTCGTCCGCCCCGGCGGCGTCGAGCGCCGCGGCCAGCTCCGCCAGCTTGGTGGCGCCCGTCTCGGCCACGGCCTACGCGCCGACCACGCCGGGCGCCTTCGATCCGCTGGCGTCGCGCGCGGTCGCGGCGCCCGCCGGGCCGCCCGCGCATGAGCGCCGCAAGACGCCGCGCACCCCGCCGCTGACCGGGTCGACCTCGGCGCTGGACCGGCTGGTGGGCGATTCCGCGCCGATGCGCCAGGTGCGCGAGTTGATCGAGAAGGTCGCGCGCAGCATGGCGCCGGTGCTGCTCAACGGCGAGTCGGGCACCGGCAAGGAGCTGGTCGCCCGCGCGATCCACGATGTCAGCGCGCGCCGCCCGCAGCCCTTCATCGCGGTGAACTGCGGCGCGATCCCGGAGCAGCTGCTCGAGGCCGAGTTCTTCGGTTATCGCAAGGGCGCCTTCACCGGCGCCAGCGAGGACCGCGAGGGCTTCTTCCAGGCCGCGCAGGGCGGCACGCTGTTCCTGGACGAGATCGGCGACCTGCCCATCGCGATGCAGTCCAAGCTGCTGCGCGCGCTGCAGGAGCGCTCGGTGCGGCCGGTGGGCGCGGTCGCGGAAATGCCGGTCAACGTGCGGCTGCTCAGCGCGACGCACAAGGACCTCGCGGCCGAGGTCGGCGCCGGGCGCTTCCGCCAGGACTTGTATTACCGGCTCAACGTGATCCAGATCCGCGTGCCGCCGCTGCGCGAGCGCATGGAGGACCTGCCCGCCATCAGCACCCGCATCCTGCAGCGGATCGCCGCGGATGCGGGCGTCGCGCCGGTGCCGGGGCTGACGGCGGCGGCCTTGGCCACGCTGTCGCGCTACAGCTTCCCGGGCAATGTGCGCGAGCTGGAGAACCTGCTGCATCGCGCGCTGGCCTTGTCCAGCAACGACGGCATCGACCTGGCCGATCTGGGCCTGCCCGACAGCGTGCTGGGCCTGGACGACGCGCCGGCCGAGACGAACGACTCGGCCGCGGAACCGCTGGGCGCGGCGCTGCCGGCGGAGGCCCGCGGCGATGCGGCGCTGCCGCCTGACCTGGCAATCTATCTGGACGAGGTCGAGAAGCAGATCCTGCTGCGGGCGCTGGAGCAGCACCGCAACAACCGCACCGCGGCCGGCGCGAGCCTGGGCCTGTCGCTGCGCCAGATGCGCTACCGCATGGCGCGCCTGGCGATCTCGGTGGGCGGCGACGAGGCCTGATCCTGGTCCCCGCGCATCGCCCGTTCGGGTGGCGGTTGCCGTTCGCTCACCAGCCCCATTGCGCGCATTGCGACCCATGACCCCACCCCCGGTGGCGACTCCGGGAAGGTCCTAGGGCGGGGTTGTCCTAGGCGGCGGGGACAGGGGATCGGGCTGTCATCTTCCTGCCATCGCCGAGGGCTCAGCAGTCATCGGCTTTCGCGCGCGTTTCCGGCCTGCAGGCCGCGCCAATCCTCACCCTCCGGACACGATGCGCGAATCCATCGGGGATGCGCGGGGTCAGGTCTCCCGGCTAGCCCAGCGCCTGTCCGACGTCAAGGGCAGTGACGCTACCGCTAGTTCCTTGAAGGTCCACCGACCACTAGATATAGTGTTTTGCATGCTATCCTGCTGACCTTCGCAAACACGGCGATGAATGCTCCATCAGAAGTCTTGCCCGCGCTGCCGACCCTCCGGTCGGACGCCCGGAATCACCAAGCCCCGGCGCATCAGCAGCATCGCGAACACCACCTGACCCCCTGATCGTTTGGCCCTTCGGAACCACCGGGCCGGGCGAAGCTTTCTTTGATTTCCAGACACCAGAACAGACGAGGATCCCATGCAGACAGTCGCCGCCACACCGACCGCTGAAACGGGCCTGGCCCAGGCTCCGCGCGAGTCAGCCGCCGCTTCGGCCAGCTTCCCGCAGCACCAGATCATCCGCCGCAACGGCGCGGTGGTGCACTTCGAGCCGAGCAAGGTGGCCGTGGCGATGATGAAGGCCTTCCTCGCGGTGCACGGCACCAGCGGCGCGGCCTCCGCCAGCGTGCGCGAGACCGTCGACGCGCTGACCGACTCCGTGACCCGCGGCCTGCTGCGCTCGCGTCCGGCCGGCGGCACCTTCCACATCGAGGACGTGCAGGACCACGTCGAGCTGGCGCTGATGCGCGGCGGTCACCACGAAGTGGCCCGCGCCTACGTGCTGTACCGCGAGCGCCGCACGCAGGAGCGCGCGCGCCAGGGCGAGCAGCAGCAGGCCGCCGTGCTGGAGTCCGGCATCTCGGTGACCGAGAACGGCGTGCGCGTGCCGCTGGACCTGAACAAGCTGGCCGCGCTGATCGCGTCGAGCTGCGAGAACCTGGGCGTGGACGTCAAGCCCGAGCCCATCCTGGCCGAGACCAAGCGCAACCTGTATGACGGCGTGCCGATCGACGAGGTCTACAAGGCCGCCATCCTGGCCGCGCGCACGCTGATCGAGAAGGACCCGGGCTACACCCGTGCCACCGCCCGCCTGCTGCTGCACACGATCCGCAAGGAGATCCTGGGCCAGGAGTACACGCAGGCCGACATGGCCACCAAGTACGCCGACTACTTCCCGGGCTTCATCAAGAAGGGCGTGCAGGCCGAGCTGCTCGACGAGAAGCTGGCGCAGTACGACCTGGCCAAGCTGGGCGCCGCGCTGAAGGCCGATCGCGACCTGCAGTTCGACTACCTGGGCCTGCAGACCCTGTTCGACCGCTATTTCCTGCACGTCGACGGCACCCGCATCGAGATGCCGCAGGCGTTCTTCATGCGCGTCGCGATGGGCCTGGCCCTGGGCGAGATCGACCGCGAAGCGCGCGCCATCGAGTTCTATGAAGTCCTGTCGACCTTCGACTTCATGAGCTCCACGCCGACGCTGTTCAACTCGGGCACGCGCCGCTCGCAGCTGTCGAGCTGCTACCTGACGACCGTGGCCGACGACCTCGACGGCATCTACGAGGCGCTGAAGGAAAACGCGCTGCTGTCGAAGTTCGCCGGCGGCCTGGGCAACGACTGGACGCCGGTGCGTGCGCTGGGTTCGCACATCAAGGGCACGAACGGCAAGTCGCAAGGCGTCGTCCCGTTCCTGAAGGTGGTCAACGACACGGCCGTCGCCGTGAACCAGGGCGGCAAGCGCAAGGGCGCCGTCTGCGCCTACCTGGAGACGTGGCACCTGGACATCGAGGAATTCCTCGAGCTGCGCAAGAACACCGGTGACGACCGTCGCCGCACGCACGACATGAACACGGCGAACTGGATTCCCGACCTGTTCATGAAGCGCGTCATCGAAGGCGGCGAGTGGACGCTGTTCAGCCCGTCGACCTGCCCGGACCTGCACGACCTGTTCGGCAAGGCCTTCCAGACCGCCTACGAGGCGTACGAGGCCAAGGTCGACCGCGGCGAGCTCAAGCTCTACAAGCGCATGCCGGCCCGTGACCTGTGGCGCAAGATGCTGACGATGCTGTTCGAGACCGGCCATCCCTGGATCACGTTCAAGGACGCCTGCAACGTGCGCTCGCCGCAGCAGCACGTCGGTGTCGTGCACTCGTCCAACCTGTGCACCGAGATCACGCTGAACACCAACGACAACGAGATCGCGGTTTGCAACCTGGGCTCGGTCAACCTGTCGCAGCATCTGAAGGACGGCGAGATCGATCAGGAGAAGCTGAAGAAGACCGTGGCGACGGCGATGCGCATGCTCGACAACGTCATCGACATCAACTACTACGCGGTCAAGAAGGCGCGCGACTCCAACCTGCGTCACCGTCCGGTGGGCCTGGGCATCATGGGCTTCCAGGACGCGCTGTACCAGCTGCGCGTGCCTTACGCCTCGGACGCCGCCGTGGCCTTCGCCGACCGCTCGATGGAAGCCGTCTGCTACCACGCCTACTGGGCATCGACCGAGCTGGCCGCCGAGCGGGGCCGCTACAGCAGCTACCGCGGCTCGCTGTGGGACCGCGGCATCCTGCCGATCGACTCGCTGGACCTGCTGGCCGAGGCCCGCGGCGGCTACGTCGATGTGGACCGCTCGTCGACGCTGGACTGGGACGCGCTGCGCGCCAAGATCGCCCGTGACGGCATGCGCAACAGCAACTGCGTGGCGATCGCGCCGACCGCGACGATCTCCAACATCATCGGCGTGGACGCCTCGATCGAGCCGTGCTTCGGCAACCTGTCGGTGAAGTCCAACCTGTCGGGCGAGTTCACCGTGGTGAACGAGCACCTGGTCCGCGACCTCAAGAAGCTGGGCCTGTGGGACGACGTGATGGTCATGGACCTCAAGCACTTCGACGGTTCGCTGCGCCGCATCGACCGCGTGCCCGAGGACCTGAAGCAGCTGTACGCGACGGCCTTCGAGGTCGACACCGTGTGGCTGGTCGAAGCCGCCGCGCGTCGCCAGAAGTGGATCGACCAGGCGCAGAGCCTGAACATCTACATGGCCGGCGCATCGGGCAAGCGCCTGGACGACACCTACAAGCTGGCGTGGCAGCGCGGTCTGAAGACCACCTACTACCTCCGCACGATGGGTGCGACGCACGCCGAGAAGAGCACCGTGCAGAACGCCGGTCAGCTCAACGCGGTGAGCAGCGGCGGCGGCGGTTTGAGCGCTGCGCCGGTCGCGGCGACGCCGATCGCGGCGGCGAGTGTTGCGTCGATGTCGACGTCGGTCGCGCCGGATCTCGGCGACGCGACGCCGGCCACCGACGTCACGTTCTGCGCCATCGACGACCCCGGTTGCGAGGCCTGCCAGTAATCGAAACAGGAGGTGTCCGCGCTCGATGCGCCGACACCTCCGACGCTCGCGATGCGAGTGTTCATCGATGTTCGCGGCGATCGGCGATTTTTCCGCCGGTCCTTGCGAGCGATCGATGAACGCTTGAGACGACGTCTTCTTCCGCTCCCGCCGCGTGCCATCGAAGCACGCGATCGCACGCTTCAAACGGCGCGCGACACACGGTCCCACGCGTCGAATGCGATGCGGACCAGCAACAGCGAAGCGGCGTCAAAGTCAAGAAGTCCTTTGTGTTTGAACACAACACTCCGATAATCCGCGACCATAGGAAGACCACCATGCTGGTTTGGGAAGAAGACCGTAAGCCTTCGAGCAACGCGCCGCAGTCGGGCGCATCGATCCACGCAGCGACGCACGCCGTCGCGCGTGATGCCGCCGCCTCCGCGGCTGGCTCGGTGTCCTCTCCTGCTGCCGTGAACTCGTCGATCGACAGCGCTGCTGAGCGCCGCGTGAACGTCGCCGACAAGCGCATCATCAACGGCCAGACCGACGTCAACCAGCTGGTGCCGTTCAAGTACAAGTGGGCGTGGGAGAAGTACCTCGCCACCTGCGCGAATCACTGGATGCCGCAGGAAGTGAACATGTCCCGCGACATCGCGCTGTGGAAGGACCCGAACGGTCTGACCGAGGACGAGCGCCGCATCATCAAGCGCAACCTCGGCTTCTTCGTGACCGCCGACTCGCTGGCCGCCAACAACATCGTGCTGGGCACCTACCGGCACATCACCGCGCCCGAAGCCCGCCAGTTCCTGCTGCGCCAGGCCTTCGAGGAAGCGATCCACACGCACGCGTACCAGTACATCGTCGAGTCGCTGGGTCTGGACGAGAGCGAGATCTTCAACGCCTATCACGAGGTGAAGTCGATCCGCGACAAGGACGAATTCCTGATCCCGTTCATCGACGCGATCATGGATCCGAACTTCGTGACGGGCACGCCGGCCAATGACCAGACGCTGCTGAAGTCGCTGATCGTCTTCGCGTGCCTGATGGAAGGTCTGTTCTTCTACGTCGGCTTCACGCAGATCCTGGCGCTGGGTCGCCAGAACAAGATGACCGGCGCGGCCGAGCAGTACCAGTACATCCTGCGCGACGAGTCGATGCACTGCAACTTCGGCATCGACCTGATCAACCAGATCAAGCTCGAGAATCCGCATCTGTGGACGCCCGAGTTCCGCGCCGAGATCAAGGCGCTGTTCCAGCAGGCCGTCGAGCTGGAATACCGCTACGCCGAGGACACCATGCCGCGCGGCGTGCTGGGTCTGAACGCGGCCATGTTCAAGGGCTACCTGCGCTACATCGCGAATCGTCGCGCGACGCAGATCGGCCTCGAGGCGCTCTTCCCGAACGAGGAAAACCCGTTCCCGTGGATGAGCGAGATGATTGACCTGAAGAAGGAACGCAACTTCTTCGAGACGCGAGTGATCGAATACCAATCGGGTGGCGCGCTGTCCTGGGACTGATGAAGTCCGAGGCGGAGCGACCCTCGAGCATTGTTTGTTGAAGAAGAGATCAAGCTTGGCGAATGCGCCGACCGACCGACATAGAAGCGGCGGAGACGCATCGCAACCCGATTCACCGCACCGCGGATCGCAACTCCCGCGAGTCGTGGGCGGTGAATACCTGCACCGGCATCAACCGGTTGATGACGGGCAGGGCTATTTCCACTTGATCAAGGAGAACTGAAATGGCAACTGCGAAGAAGGCCGCTCCGGCCAAGAAGGCTCCGGCCAAGAAGGCCGCTGCGAAGAAGGCTCCGGCCGCGAAGAAGGCCGCTCCGGCCAAGAAGGCTCCGGCCGCCAAGAAGGCCGCTCCGGCCAAGAAGGCTGCTCCGGCGAAGAAGGTCGCTGCCAAGAAGGCCGCACCGGCGAAGAAGGCCGCTCCGGCCAAGAAGGCTGCTGCCGCGAAGAAGGCTGCTGCTCCGGCGAAGAAGGTTGCTGCCAAGAAGGCCGCACCGGTCAAGAAGGTCGCCGCCAAGAAGGCCGCTCCGGCCAAGAAGGCTGCTGCCCCGAAGAAGGCCGCCGTCGCCAAGAAGCCGCCCATCAAGTCCGCTGCCAAGGCTGCGAAGCCCGCCGCGAAGCCGGCTGCCAAGAAGGCCGCTGCGCCCAAGAAGGCTGCTGCTCCGAAGAAGGCTGCCCCGAAGGCCGCTGCCAAGCCCGCTGCGAAGCCGGCCGCCAAGAAGGCTGCTGCTCCGAAGAAGGCTGCCGCCAAGCCTGCCGCTGCGCCTGCTGCCAAGCCTGCCGCTGCTCCGGCGCCTGCCGCGAAGACCGCGCTGAGCCCGCAAGCCGCGTGGCCCTTCCCGACCGGCAACAAGCCCTGAGCTTGAACGATGACCGGGCCCTCGGGTCCGGTCCATCGATGCCCTCGAAACCCGGCGCAAGCCGGGTTTTTTCTTTGGCGCGCCGCCAACGAGAGCAACGGGCAACGAGCAACGGGCAACGGGCAACGGGCAAGCAGCAACGAGAAGGGCGCCCGAAGGCGCCCTTGAGCGTGACGTCGAGACCGGTCTCCCGGCCCGGCATCAGGGATAGAAGAGCTCGACCGAGTAGCCGCTGATCTTCTGCGCGCCGCTGTCGAAGACGAGCTGCAGCTGCTGATCGGCGCCGGCGGCCAGCGCGCCGGGGCTGGCCTGCATCTCCGCGGGCGACAGCATGCGGCGCACGACCAGCGCGCCGCTCGCGTCCGTCAGGCTCAGATCGACCCACGGTTGCGCCACGTCCCAGCCGCTGCGGTTGCGCAGGCTGATGCTGAAGCGGTAATGGTTGGCCGCGCCGGCGGGATTGAGGCTGCTGCTCTCGACGCTGAGCGCCTCGATGTGCTGCCAGGGCTTGAGCTCCTGACCCATAGCCTGGGCGACGGCGCTGAGCGCCGGCTTGGCGGCGGGGTACTGCGCGGCGATGGCCTCGCGCGCATGCCACAGCAACTGGCCCATCAGACCCAGCGCCAGCACGGTCGTGCCGGTGCCCAGCGCCAGGCGCACGATCGGCCGGTTCCAGCGCTGCTGGGACTCGGCCTGCCGCATGAAGCTCGGCAGGTGCTCCGGCATCACGCTGGGCGAGCCGGCCGCGGCGGCAGCGTCCACGCTGCCCGCCTCCGCCATCGCGGCGCGCGCGGCCAGCAACTCGGACTCGGCGGCCAGCACCGTCATCGTCGTCTCGGGGCTCTCGGTCGCCGGGCGTTCCTTCTTCTTGCGGCGGAACGGATTCCACGACCGGCGAGGCTTGGCGGCCTTCGCGGCGCGGCGAGCCTCGGCGATCGAGTCCTCGTCGGGCGCCATCATCGAGGACGTCGGCTCCAGCGCGGACTGGAAGGCCGCCTGGAACGACGGCTCCACCGGCTCATCGGCCGGATCGTTGCCGCGCAGTTGCGCCGCGGTGGCGGGGCTCAGCGCGAAGGTGACGTCGGGCCGCTCGTCGTCGTCGATCATCGGCGGCGGCAGCTCGTCTTCCTCGAAGCGCATGCCCTTGGGTTCAGGCAGATGTGCGCGCGGATCCTCGACCGGCGGCGGCGCGTCGAGGAAGGGCTCGCGGCGTTCCTCATACGGATGCTCGTCGAGCGCTGCCGGCGCCTGGAAGCGCGCGTCGATCACGTCGTCGATCTCCTCATCGGAGACGCGGCGTGGCGGCGCGAACGGATTCAGCGATTCATCGTCCGCCGCGATCCAGCCGCTGTCGCGCGGCGCCTGGTGGTGATGCGGCGGCTCGGGGGCGCGGAGGGGCGCCGGCGTGAACATGGCCGGGGCGCTCACCGGCATGGGCGCGGCGATCGGCGTGGACTGCGGCGCCGGTGGCATCGGTGCGGGCTGGCTCGGCTGGAAGTCCGACTGGTAGCGCTCGTAGGCCGGCGCGGGGGAGGGCTGCTGCGGCGGCGCGGCGACCGACGTCGGCGCGGCGACCGGGGCCGGCGAAGGCTCCGGACGACGCTCGACCGGCGCTTCCGGCGGCGTGCTCATCGGCGGCCATGGCGGCGGGCTGTCGCGTTCCAGGTCGAAGAGCTGCTCGCGCGCATCGAAGACCTCGGCGCATCGGCCGCAGCGCACCCAGCCCTCGGAGACGCGCAGCTGGTCCTGCACCACCCGGAAGATGGTGCCGCAGGTCGTGCAGCGGGTCGCGAGATTCATGGGCGCGATGATGCCACGAAGCAGGGTCAGTCCTTGACGCGAACACCCCCAGGTTGACACTCGGTCACCACCGCCGCGTGGCTCGCGATGCGGCTGTTCATCGAGTCAGCCGGGCATCGAGGTCCGGCGCGGCGCCGGGGCGGGGCTCGTTCCGATCAGGCGGCGCGTTGCGCCGTCATCAGGATCCAGCCGTCCTCGGTGTCGGCGACCTCGAGCTGCACGTAGGGCGCGTAGGCGGCCTTGAGCTCGTCGGCCTGGCGTTCCAGGATGCCGGCCAGCACGAGGTGGGCGCCCGGGCGCAGGTGCTGGCACAGCAGCGGCGCCAGCAGCTTCAGCGGCGTGGCCAGGATGTTGGCCAGCACGACGGGGTACTCGCCCTGCGCGGCATCGGGCATCGCGGCGTTCAGCGTGACGCCGTTGTCCTTGGCGTTCTGCGTCGAGGCGATCAGCGCGGCCGGATCGATGTCCACGGCGTCGATGGCCTTCGCGCCGAACAGGCCGGCGGCGATGGCGAGGATGCCGGAGCCGCAGCCGTAGTCCAGCGCGCGGTCCCAGCCGGCGGCCTCGGCGCCGTGGCGCGCGATCCAGCGCAGGCACATGCGCGTCGTCGGATGCGTGCCGGTGCCGAAGGCCAGGCCCGGGTCCAGGCGCATCACCTGCCTGGCCTGCGCGGGCGCCTCGTGCCAGGACGGAACGATCCAGAACTCGGGCGTGATCTCGACCGGCGCGAACTGCGATTGCGTCAGCCGGACCCAGTCCTGCTGCGCGACGGTCTGGATGGCCTGCACATGGACGTCGACCGCCCAGTCCTGCGCCAGGATCAGCGTCGCGGCCTCGGTGGCCTCGGCCTCCTCGGCGAACAGCGCCTTCACCACCGAGCGCTCCCAGCCGGCGCGCGGCGCCGGCATGCCGGGTTCGCCGAACAGCGCGCGCTCAGCGGGCGTGTCGGCATCGGCGTCCTCGACGGACACGGCCAGCGCCTCGACCTCCATCAGCGCGTCGCTGACGATCTCGACATCCTCCTCGCGGCAGATCAGCACGAGCTCGTGCAGCAGGGGATCGTTGGCGTGGTCTTCGCTCATGGTGCTCATCGCTTGTGCGCTGCCATCCACTGCTCGAGGTAATGGATGTCGGTGCCGCCTTCGATGAACTTGGCGTCAGCCATCAGCTCGCGGTGCAGCGGGATGTTGGTCTGGATGCCTTCGACGACGGTCTCCGACAGCGCGATGCGCATGCGAGCCAGGGCCTGCTCCCGGGTGTCGCCGTGCACGATGATCTTGCCGATCATCGAGTCGTAGTTCGGCGGCACGAAGTAGTTGGTGTACGCATGCGAATCCACGCGCACGCCAGGACCGCCCGGCGGGTGCCACATCGTGATGCGGCCCGGCGACGGGATGAACTTGACCGGATCCTCGGCGTTGATGCGGCACTCGATCGAGTGGCCGCGCATCGTGATGTTGCGCTGGGTGAAGGGCAGCTTCTCGCCGGCGGCGATGCGGATCTGCATCTGCACGATGTCGATGCCGGTGACCAGCTCCGTCACCGGATGCTCCACCTGCACGCGGGTGTTCATCTCGATGAAGTAGAACTCGCCGTTCTCGTACAAGAACTCGAAGGTGCCCGCGCCGCGGTAGCCCATCTTCTTGCAGGCCGCGGCGCAACGGTCGCCCACGCGCTCGATCAGGCGGCGGGGAATGCCGGGCGCCGGCGCTTCCTCGATGATCTTCTGGTGGCGGCGCTGCATCGAGCAGTCGCGCTCGCCCAGCCAGACGGCGTTCTTGTGGCCGTCGGCCAGCACCTGGATCTCCACGTGACGCGGATGCTCCAGGAACTTCTCCATGTAGACCTGCGGATTGCCGAAGGCCGCGGCCGCTTCGGCCTTGGTCATCTGCACCGCGTTGACCAGGGCCGCCTCGGTGTGGACGACGCGCATGCCGCGACCGCCACCGCCGCCCGCGGCCTTGATGATCACCGGGTAGCCGACCGCGCGGGCGATGCGCACGATCTCCTTCGGATCGTCGGGCAGGGCGCCTTCGGAGCCGGGCACGCAGGGCACGCCGGCCTTGATCATGGCCTGCTTGGCCGACACCTTGTCGCCCATGGTCCGGATGTTCTCCGGGGTCGGGCCGATGAAGGTGAAGCCGCTGCGCTCGACGCGCTCGGCGAAGTCGGCGTTCTCGGACAGGAAGCCGTAACCGGGGTGGATGGCCTCGGCGTCGGTGACTTCAGCCGTCGCGATGATGGCCGGCATCGACAGGTAGCTCTGCGCGGAGGGCGCGGGGCCGATGCAGACGGCCTCGTCGGCCAGCTTCACGTACTTCGCGTCGCGGTCCGCCTCCGAATACACGACGACCGACTTGACGCCCAGCTCGCGGCACGCGCGCTGGATACGCAAGGCGATCTCGCCGCGATTCGCGATGAGGATCTTCTTGAACATCTCGGACCGCCTTACTCGATGACGATCAGCGATTGGCCGAATTCGACCGGCTGGCCGTTCTCGATCAGGATCTTCGTGATCGTGCCGGTCTTGTCGGCCTCGATCTCGTTCATGATCTTCATGGCCTCGATGATGCAGATCGCATCGCCTTCCTTGACCTGCTGGCCGATCTCGGCGAACGGCTTGGCGTTCGGGCTGGACGCGCGATAGAAGGTGCCGACCATCGGCGACTTGACGATGTGGCCGGTCTCGGCGGCCGGCGCGGGCGCGGCGGCGGGGGCCGGCGCGGCGGCGGCCGGGGCGGCTTGCGCCACCGGCTGCGCGGCCATCTGCGGCGCGGCCTGCATCATCGGCATGGCGGCCACGAGGGGCTGGCCATCGGACTTGACGATGCGCACCTTGCCATCGGCTTCGGTGATCTCAAGTTCAGAGATGTTCGACTCGGACACGAGGTCGATCAGGGTCTTGAGCTTGCGCAAATCCATGAGAGTTCTCCAACGGGGATTGGTGTTGATCTTCGGTGATGTCTTCCGGTCCGCGACGGAGGTCGACGGACCCCGGCGTCAGGCGGACGAGGCTGGCCGGCTCAACTGTTCGATCGCGAACTGCAGCGCCATCCGGTAGCCGGATGGTCCCAGCCCGCAGATCACGCCTTGCGCGAGGGCAGAGACGTAGCTGTGGTGGCGGAATGGCTCGCGTTGGTGGATGTTGGACAGGTGCACCTCGACAAACGGCAGCGCCACCGCCGCCAGCGCATCGCGGATCGCGACGCTGGTGTGGGTGTAGGCCGCCGGATTGATGACGATGAAGCGCGTTCCATCCCGACCCGCCGCCTGAATGCGGTCCACCAGGCCACCTTCGTGGTTGCTCTGATAGCTCTCCAGAGCTACGCCGGCTTTCTGCGCGATCTCGCGAAGATCTGCATCGATCTGCGCCAAAGTGGTCGCGCCATACACCCCAGGCTCGCGGGTGCCGAGCAGGTTGAGGTTGGGGCCGTGTAGTACCAGGACTTGCATTCAGCGACTGGTTCCGCCAATTAGAGCGAAGACACTAGAAGCGTAAAAGGCTGGACTTTACGCCTTTTGGGCGGAGATCCCGGCAGCATCCCAAAAATAAAAGGCTTGACCGGTCTGGGACCCCCGGCTATGGCCGAGGCCCCTCATCCCTAGGGGTTGACCCGCGTTCAGACCTTGACCGCAGACGCCATCGCGCGCAGTTCTTCCAGGTGGGTCGCGCCCAATTTCCGCCAGATCGGCTCACCTTGGACGCCGAACGCGACGGTAAACGGCAGGCCGCCCTTGCTGTTTCCCAACTGCTTCGAGAGGTCGGTGCCGGTCAGGCCCGCCAGGGCCACCGGGAATTTCAGCGGGAGCTTCTCCAGGAAACCGCGTACCGGCGTCGGCGCATCCACCGCCAGGCCCAGCACTTGCCAGCCCTTGGAGGCGAACTCGTCGTGGAACTGGTTGATCTCCGGCAGCTCCTTGACGCAGGGCGCACACCAGGTGGCCCAGAAGTTCAGCAGCAGCGGCTTGCCGCGCAGATGGGCGGCGGGCTGGTAGGTCTGCTGATCGAGCGTGTCGAAGCTGGCGTTCCAGAAGGCCGCGGCCCCCGGCGAGAGCGGACCCGTCGCGGCCGGGGCGGCCCCGCGCTGCTCATGCTGCAGCGCGAGGTAGGCCCCGCCGCCCGCCGCCAGCACGCCGGCGGCGCCCAATCCGAGAACAGCGCGTCGTTGCATTCAATCGTCCTTCGAGTTCATCAGGGTGCGCAGCGCGGCGAGGTCACCCCGCTCGGTGCGGCCGCGGGCGTCGGGCTTGAGCGCGCCCCGCAGGTCGTCATGGTCCAGGATGGTCAGCGCGATGGCCACCCGCTCGCCGAGCGCGCGGCAGGGCGCGTCCAGCACCAGCTGATCCACCGTCTCACCCTTGGCGTTGCGCGACTGGCCGACGTCGTAATCGACGCCCTGGTTCAGCAGCGCGATCTCCGCCGATTTGCTGTCATCGCAATACAACTGCAGATGGATGTGCGACATCCGCGTCGCGGTGCCACGCCAGACCGCGCCGCTCAGGTGAGGGCGGAACTCGACCAGGCGCTCCATCCAGACGGCGGCGAGCTCGCGCAGAGCCTGCAGCTCGGCGGGCTGGGTGTCGGCGCAGAAGATGTCCAGGTACTCGCGCACCTGGTCCTCGAGTTCGTCGTTGCTGGGCAGCGCGGTGCGGGGCGGCAGGCCCAGCACCTTCAGCGCGCGGGACTTGGCGGGGCCGTATTCCAGGCCTTCCTCCACCACCAGGCGGGCGGCGGCGGCGGCGATCTCGGTGGTCAGTTCGGGTGTCATCGCAGTCTCCCGGTCCGCGTCAGGCGGACGGGGAGGACGCTCAGGGTACCTCGACCGCGCCCATCCGGGCTTCGATGGTGCCAGCGCGGCCGCTCACATAGGGCGAACCTGGGCGTTTCTCGAACCGTTTGGGCGCTGGCAGCATCACCGCCAGCCGCGCCGCCTGGTTGGCGCCCAGCCGCGAGGCGTCGACGCCGTAATAGTGGCGCGCCGCGGCCTGCGCCCCGAACACGCCCTCGCCCCACTCGACGTTGTTCAAGTAGATCTCGAGGATGCGGCGCTTGCTGAGCATCGCCTCGAGCATCAGCGTCAGCACGAATTCCTGGCCCTTGCGGACCAGCGAGCGCTCCGAGTTCAGGAACAGGTTCTTGGCCAGTTGCTGCGAGATCGTCGAGCCACCGATGACCTTGGGGACCGGCGGCGGGCGCGTCGAGTTGGTCTTGGCCAGCCGCGCGGCGCGCTTGTCGGCCTGTTCCTGCGCGCGCTGGTTCTTGTCCCAGGCCTTTTCCAGGGCCTCCCAGTCGACGCCGCCGTGCTCGGTGAAACCGGCGTCCTCGCTGGCGATGACGGCGCGCTTGAGGTTCTTGTGGATCAGGTCGTCATCGACCCATTGCTGCGCCCAGAGGATGCGGTGCTTCTCGCGCAGCAGGCGCAGCGCCTCGGAGCGCTGGAAGGTCGTGGACTGCGGCGACACCACCGCCATCAGCGCGATGCGGGCGGCGAAGAAGAGCTGCAGGCAGACGATGCCGACGAGCAGCATGCCGATGAAGCGCCAGAACTGTTTCATCGCGGGGACCTCAGCCGGCAGCCGGCGGCGTCGCCAGCGGGGCGGACAACTGTCGGCGCAGGTCCGACAGCACGGTCGCGCTGTCCGGACGCACGCCGCGCCAGACGAGGAAGGCCTCGGCGGCCTGCTCGACAAGCATGCCCAGTCCGTCGCGTGTGGCGCCCCCGGTCCCGGCCTGAGCCGCGGCCCAGTCCAGGAAGGGTCTCGCGTCGGCGCCGTACATCATGTCCACGGCCAGGCCGCCGGGGGCCAGCACCGGCAGGTCGGGATCGGGCAAGGGCAGGCCGGCGCCGCTGAGCGAGGCGCTCGTCCCGTTGATCAGCACGTCGTGCAGGCCGTCGGGTGCAGGCGCGTCCAGGCCGCCTGCGCTCAGGCGCACGCCATGTTCGTCGGCGAACGCGCGGTGGCTGTCGATGAGCGCCAGCGCCTTGTCGGCGCTGCGATTGACGACGCGGATCGTGGCCGGCCGGCCGGCGATCAGGCTGCCCAGCACACCGGCCGACGCCCCGCCCGCGCCGATCAGCAGCACGCGCTGGCCGCGCAGCGGGCGAGCCGCGTTGCGTTCGATGTCGGCGACCAGGCCGGCGCCGTCGGTGTTGTCGCCCAGCCAGCCGCCGTGGGACTCGTCGTCAAAGCGCAGCGTGTTGACCGCGCCGGCCAGTTGCGCGCGCGGCGTGCAGCGCGCCGCGAGCCGGAAAGCCTCGAACTTGAAGGGCACCGTGACGTTGCAGCCGCGGCCGCCGGCGGCGACGAAGCCGCGGATCGTCGCCTCGAAGGCATCCAGCGGGCACAGCAGCCGCTCATAGACCAGCGACTGGCCGGTCTCGCGGGCGAACCTTGCATGGATCTCCGGCGAGCGGCTGTGCGCGACGGGGTTGCCGGCGACGGCGTAGCGGTCGAGCACGTCGGAGGGGAGGGAAGTGGCCGTCGGGGCGCTCATGGCAGCTCTCTCTACGCGCTATATAGGAAGAAGAAGCCAGCGGGCTCAGGACGGCTGGCCGCTCAGCGTGGTCTCGAGGTTCTCGTCGCGCGTGAATCGGAAGCGCGAGGTGATCACCAGCAGCTCCGCGCCCTGGCGCATCTGGCTGGTGAAGTTGCCGAAGGGCGCGCTCGCGCGGACGATCGCGACGGCCCGGCGGTCCAGCACCGCGTTGCCCGAGCTCTGGACGATGTCGGTCTCGATCACCCGGCCGCGCGAGTCGACGTGGATGTTCATCGTCAGCTCGCCGTAGAGCTTGCGGCCCTGATAGGTCGGGAAGTCGCGCGTGCCGCGGGTCTCGATGCGGCGGCGGAGCTGGTCGTAGTACTGGGCGTAGACGACCTCGCGCGTGGCCGGGCTCACGTAGCGCTTCTTCGGACGCGCGTTCTCGTCGTTGACCCGCTTCTCGATCTCGGCCAGCAGCTGCACCAGCTGGCGGCGGCGCTCGGCCTGCTCGCGCGCCTCAGGCGTGCCCTTGTCGCGTTGCGGGTCGGGCGGCGGCAAGAGCGCCAGCTCGCGCCGCACCTGCGTCAGCAGCTGTTCCTGGGCCACCTGCAGTTGCTGGATCTGGCTGTGCTGGACCTCGGTGCTGTCGCCGGACTCCACCTTGGGCGAGGGCGGCAGCGGCGAGGTCGCCCGGACGTCGGCGGCCATGTCGCCGCCGCCGGCCAGATTGGCCTGCGCCAGCGCCTGGGCCTTCACCGGGGCGTCCTGGCCGCGCGCGTTGACGAGGATCACCTCGAGCGGCGTGTCCTGGAAGAGCCGGTCGAACTGGTCAGGCGCGACGATCTTGAGCGTCCCCAGGCCCAGGTGCACCCCGACCGAGACGATCAGCGCGTACTGCAGGGGGCTGAGCTTGGGCATCTTGATTCAGCGGATCAGGAAGCGCTCGGGGCGGGCGACACCGCGCCGTCCGAGGCCTTGGAAGCGTCGGCGCCGTCGGCGCCTTCCTCGTTGACGTCGATCGCCAGCGTGAGCACGCCCGCCGGTTCCTCGTCGTCCTCGGACTCGGCGTCATCGGCCGGGGCGGCCTCGGCATCCAGGCGCTCGACGAGGCTGGCGTGGAGGTCCAGCGTCAGCTCGTCGATGCCGGTGATGCGCACCTTGACGTGGCTGTTGCGCGGCAGGCCCTCGCAGCCCAGCGCGCGGAACACCAGCGGCAGCGTGTCGGCGCGGACCAGTCCGTCCTTCAGCACGGCGGCGGTCAGCTCGGTGATGCCCTGCTGCTGCAGGTAGCGCAGCGTCCAGTAGCGCTCGATGCCGGACTGGAAGCCGTTGTAGGCGCTGTAGGCGGCGTCGAAGCCCGAGATGATCGAGAACAGCGCCGCGTCCTTGGGCTTGAACGGCGCGGCGAGCGCGGCGGTCTTGCCGTGGCGGGCGCAGGCGATGATCTGCCACTGGTTGACCAGGTCCACGTAGCGGCGCAGCGGCGAGGTGGCCCAGGTGTACTGCGCCACACCCATGCCGGCGTGCGGCGCGGGCTTGGTGCCCATGCGCACCTTCATGCCGGGCGCCAGGCTGGCCTGGCTGCGGTAGATGCCGGGCACGCCGCACTCGGCGAGGATCGCGCCCCAGCTCGAGTTGGCCAGGATCATCGCCTCGGCGACGATCAGGTCCAGCGCCGCGCCGCGCTGACGCACGGTGATGCTGACCTGCTCCGCGCCCATCGGTTCGTGCGCGCCGTCGTTGTCCAGGCGGAAGTTGTAGTCCGGCCGATTGAAGGTCTCTGGCTTGCCGCGCACGACCTCGCGCTTGGCCTTGAGGTCCTTGGCCAGCCGGTAGGCGAAGGCCAGTTCCGGGGCGAAGTCGTAATCCGCCGGCGCCGCGCCGCTCAGCGTGGCGTCGGTGATCACATGGTCCAGCTTGTCGTGGCGCAGGTTGGCGGCGATGGGCACGCGCTCGAGCTTCGTCTGGCGCCCGGTGATCTCCAGCGTCGCCTCGTCCATGGTCAGGTAGATGCTGACGGCGGGGCAGTCGCGCCCCTCGATCAGCGTGTAGGCCTGGACCACGTCGTCGGGCAGCATGGTCAGCTTCCAGCCCGGCATGTAGACGGTGGAGAAGCGGTCGCGGGCGACCTTGTCGACCGGCGAGTCCGGCTGGATCGCCAGGCCCGGGGCGGCGATGTGCACGCCGAAGACCACCGTGCCGGTGCCCAGGCCCTGCACGGACAGCGCGTCGTCGATCTCGGTGGTGGCCGAATCGTCGATCGAGAAGGCGCGCACGGCGGCCAGCGGCAGCTCGTCCTTGATCTCGGGCGCGGACAGCGCCGGGAAGTTCGTGCCCTTGGGGAAGTGCTCGAAGAGGAAACGCTTCCAGTGGAACTGGTAGGGGCTGGCGATGGCGCCGGCGTCCTTGAGCAGGTCCAGCGGCGCCTTGTGGCTGCGCTTGGCGGCCTCGACGACGGCCTTGTACTCGGGGCCGTTCTTGTCGGGGCGGAACAGGATCTTGTAGATCTGGTCACCGATCGGCGCGGGGCAGCCGCCCTCGGCGAGCTCCGTCGCCCACTGCTCGATCTGGGCGGCGATCTGCTTCTTGCGCTCGATGCCCAGCAGCGCGGCCTTGACCACGTCGGCCGGCGCCTTCTTGAACAGGCCCTTGCCCATGCGGCGGAAGTAATGCGGCGCCTCGAACAGCCGGAACAGCGCGCCGGCCTGCTGGCCGAGCGTCGCCTTGGCGTCGAAATAGTCGCGGGCGAGGTCGGCGAAACCGAACTCGCCCTCGGGCGCGAACTCCCAGGCCAGGTCGAGGTCGATCTCCTGGGACAGGCGTTGACCGTCCGCGATCAGTTCGGCCGGGGACGGCTTGTCGAACTTGATCAGGACATGGGCGGTCTTCACTTTGACGCGCTTGCCCGACTCGAGCTCGATCTGCATCGAGGTATCGGCGTCGGACAGGATGCGGCCGGCGAGGAATTTTCCGGCGTCTTCGAACAGGGCAAACATAGCGGCGGGATTGTCGCTGATCGTGGAGGGGGTGCCGGGTGGGTGCGTGGCAGGCGCGTGTCAATTCGTTGTCAACACGCCGTCACGGCGTCTTCGCACACTCGCGCGTCACCCGCCGACCCGATGCCACCGCGTTTCCACACCCTCATCGCCGCGCAGTTCTGTTCCGCGCTGGCCGACAACGCGCTCCTGATCGTCGGCATCGCGCTGCTGCGGGAGATGGGGCTGCCGCTGTGGTGGGCGCCGCTGCTCAAGCTGTGCTTCACCGTGGCCTACGTCGCGCTGGCGCCGGTGGTGGGGCTGATCGCCGACGCCTGGCCCAAGGTGGCGCTGATGAGCGGCATGAACGCGCTCAAGGCGGTGGGGGTCGGCGCGATGGCGCTGGGGCTGGATCCGCTGATCGCCTTCGGCATCGTGGGCACGGCGGCGGCCTGCTACGCGCCGGCCAAGTACGGCCTGATCACCGAGATCGTGCCGCCGACGAAGCTGGTCGCGGCCAATGGCTGGATCGAGGTGTCGGTCGTGTGCTCGGTGCTGCTGGGCACGCTGGTGGGCGGGTTGCTCGTGAGTCCGTGGTGGATGGGGGCGGTCGCCGGACTGGGCCTGGCGCAGCCGCTGAAGGCGTCGCTGGTGGCGCTGCTGGGTCTGTACGGCGTGGCGGCGATGCTGCAGTTGCGCGTGCCGGAGAGCGGCATCGTCTATCCCCGGCCGCCGAATCGGCTGCTCGACATCGTGCGGGACTTCCGTTTGTCCAACCGCGCGCTGTGGCGCGACCGGCTGGGTGGCCGGCTGTCCTTGTCGATGACGACGCTGTTCTGGGGCGCGGGCGCGACGCTGCAGCTCGCGGTGCTGCAGTGGGCGCAGGACGTGCTGGGCCTGCGGCTGAACCAGGGCGCCTACCTGCAGGCGACGGTGGCCATCGGCGTCGTGGCCGGCGCGGCGCTGGCGGGCCGGTGGATCGCGTTGCATCACAGCGTGCGGGTCATGCCGCTCGGGGTGATGCTGGGCGCGTTGATGCTGGCGACGCCCTGGGTGAGCTCGCTGGGCTGGGCGCTGCCGGCGATGGTGCTGGTCGGCGCCGTGGGCGGCGCGATGGTCGTGCCGATGAACGCGCTGCTGCAGCACCGCGGCGTGCAGATCCTGAGCGCGGGCCGCTCGATCGCGGTCCAGGGATTCAACGAGAACCTGAGCATCCTGGTGATGCTCGGCGGCTACGCGACGCTGCAGGCGATGGGCGTGCCGCTCGTGTGGCTGATGAGCGGGCTGGGCGCGTTCGTGATGCTCAGCGTGCTGGTGTTGATGGCGCGACGCCGCTTGCGCAGCAGTGCCCTGCAGACTCCCTCGCCCGCTTGCGGGAGAGGGCAGGGGTGAGGGCCAGCGGCGTGAGCAGTCAAAGGGGCGTTGTCGCCATGCGCGAGAGCTGCGATCCCGCGCGTAGCGCGACGGACGTGCCGTCGATGGCCGACGCGTAGACCTGCTCGATGCCCTGCACGATGCCGTCCCAGTCCAGCGATTCGGCGCTGTCGCGGGCGCGCTCGCGCATGGCGGCCAGACGCGGCAGGTCGTCAAGCAGCGCGATCGTGCGCGCCTGGAAGCTCGCCGCGTCGTTGAACGGCGCGAGTCCGCCGTTCACGCCGTCGCGCACCAGCAGCGCCGCCGCTGCATATTGATAGGCCATCACCGGCAGCCCACTGGCGAGCGCCTCGGGCGTGACATTGCCGTAGGTCTCGGTGATGCTGGGGAAGACGAACAGGTCGCCGCTGGCGTAGCAGGCCGCGAGATCCTGACCGTGGCGCATGCCGGCGAACACGACATTGGCGGACGGCGGCAGCTGCTGCTCGAGCTCCGCGCGCGCGGGTCCGTCGCCCACGAGCACGAGCCGGGCACGCGGATGGCGCTGGCGCAACGCGGGCCACAGGTCCGCAAGCAGCTGGAGGTTCTTCTCCGCGGCGAGCCGCCCCACATGGATCAGCACCGGGTCGCCGGGCGCGGCGCCCCAGCTGTCGCGCAAGGCCTCGCTGCGGCGGGCTGGCTGGAAGAGCTGGGTGTCCACGCCGCGCGCGATCACGCTGACGTGACGGAAACCCTGCGCCATCAGCTCGCCGGCCAGCGCCGCGTTGGGCACCATCGTCGCGTGGCAGCGGTTGTGGAACTTGCGCAGGTAGGCCAGCAGCGGCCGGCGCAACCAGCCGATGCCGTAATGCTGGGCATAGGCGTGGAAATTGGTGCGGAACTCCGACACCACCGGCAGCTTGAGCTGGCGCGCGGCCTGCAGCGCGGACCAGCCCATCGGGCCCTCGGTGGCGATGTGCACGACATCGGGGCGCTTGCTGGCCCACAGGTTGACCAGCGTGCGCTTGGAGACGACGCCCATGCGCAGGTGCGGATACCGCGGCACGGGCAGGCCGCGCATCAGGACCTCATCGACCGGGGGCTCGGCCGCCGCGGGCGTTCCGGCCGGCGCCTGGCGCGGGCGCAGCAGCTGCACCGCGTGGTCGCGCGCCTGCAGGCCCTGCACGACGCAGGCGATGCTGCGCGCCACGCCGTTGACCTCGGGGGGATAGGTCTCGGTGACCACGGCGACGCGGAAATGCCGCTGGCGCGTGGGCAGCTCGTCGACTTCGAGTTCGATGGGCTGGGTCGTCATGGCGCGGATGATGGTCGGCCAACGCAACAGTTCTGTGACGGTGTGGACCGTCACGCGCCTGAAACAGCCGCTGATCACAGTCGCCACGTGCTTGTCATCGCGGCATCACCGGACCATCACGGCGTTGCCATCGAAGGCGGTCACGCTTCCCGCTCATCTCAAGGACGAGGCCCGCATGAAGGACTTTCTGGCTCTTCTGAACGAACAGCGCTGGGACGACCACCGCTATTACCACCACT
Organism: Roseateles sp. So40a; assembly: GCF_048081605.1. Lineage (NCBI taxonomy): Bacteria > Pseudomonadati > Pseudomonadota > Betaproteobacteria > Burkholderiales > Sphaerotilaceae > Roseateles > Roseateles sp. So40a. The sequence continues at coordinate 333,669 of NZ_CP182288.1, forward strand.
GCCGCATCAACCAGTCGCTGCACCTGCTGAGCGCGTGCTGCTTCGTGGTGGCCTACGGCCTGCTGCTGGTCGATCCGGCCTGGGCCGCGCTGCTGGCCTGGGGCGTGTCGATGACCAGCCGCCAGGCGGGGCATTTCTTCTTCGAGCCCAAGGGGTACGACCACGTGAACCAGGCGACCCACGAGCACAAGGAAGAGATCAAGATCGGCTACAACCTGCGCCGCAAGATCGTGCTGATGGGCCTGTGGGCCGCGTCGCCGATCGCGTTGTGGCTGCAGCCCGGGCTGTTCGGCGTGTTCGAGCCGGCCGCGAGCTTCATGGCCTACCTGCATCAGCTGGGTCTGATGTGGTTCTGGCTGGGGGTGGCGGGGCTGGTGTTCCGCGTGCTGCAGCTGTGGGTGATCAAGGACCTGCGCACCGGCGTGGCCTGGGCGACGAAGATCATCACCGACCCGTTCCACGACATCCAGCTCTACCACCGCGCGCCGTTGCAACTGTTGCGCGGAGAGCGCCTGGATCCGGCACTGTGGCCGCGCGGCGATGGGCACAATGCCGCCAGCGGCGAGCAGACGGCCTGATCCCAGGGGGCGGATGCGGCCGCCCAGCCGATGGAGTACCGCATGTCCGTTCTCGAACGGCGCCTTCGGGCGTCGACGTCCCGGCCGAGTGTCGGGGCGAGATTCACCGCGAGCCTGACGATGCTCGGCGCCTTGGTGCTGGGCGGCTGTGCCAGCACCATGCCCAACACGGGCAACCAGCGCGTCACCGGCGGCCCGATCGTGTTCACGCAGGTGGGGCACGGCGCGCCGACGGTGGTGCTGCAGTCGGGCCTGGGCGATGGACGCGATCCCTGGTCGCCGGTGCTGCAGGCGCTGCGCAATGACTACAGCGTGTTCGCCTACGACCGGCCCGGTTATGGCGACAGCACCGCCACGCCGCCCACGCCGCGCAACCCCTGCGGCATCGCCACCGAGCTGCATGGCCTGCTGCAGAGCGCCGGCATAAAGCCGCCGTATGTGCTGGTGGGGCACTCGATCGGCGGCCTCTACCAATACGCGTTCTCGCGGCTGTATCCGGACGAGGTCGCGGGCATCGTGCTCGTCGACGCGACGCATCCGCTGCATCTGAGAAAGATGCAGGTCGAGGTGCCGGTGATGGCCAACATGCTGGACAGCATGAGCCGGCGGGTGTTCCGCGGAATGATGCAGGCGGAGTTCATGCAGCAGCAGGACTGCATCGACACGCTGTGGGCGAAGCCCCGGCCCGATGTGCCGGTGCGGGTGCTGACGCGCACGGTGTATTCGCCGATGGAGATGGCCAGCGGTTTCGAGACCATGGTGCATGGGCTGGAGCCGAACTGGCTGCCGCTGGTGGGTGGCAAGGCGCTGCAGCCGGTGGCGGGCGCGGGGCATTACATCCAGCGCGACCAGCCGAAGGTGGTGGTCGAGGCGATCGAGGCGGTGGTCAGGGAGGCGCGGGAACGGGCTCGTCCTTCCCCGGAAACAGCCCTCGGATCACCCCCAGGAACGCCGCCAGCACGCTGACGGTCACGCCGGTCGTCACGGCGATGAGGACCTGGTCGGACCACAGTTCAATGCCGGTGAGGGTCGGACGACTGGCGTCACGCAACTGATCCCAATCGCCATCTTGGTAGGTCATGGTCAGATCGTCGGGTCAGACCGGATGGTGTCGTTCAGGATCGCTTGACCATCAGCGCGACCTTGCGACCATGCCGAATTCGGAGCATGGGTCAGATCCGACAGGGCAAGGCCAGACAGATTCCCGTAGCGGCCAATGATGGCGTCGATCAGGTCACAGGTGGACTGGTCGTCGGGCTGGATGCACGGGACTCGCCAGACCTCTCGATCGTCATCGCCGTCCAGGATCCGGATCGTCTGTGTGATGTTCCGGGTGTCGTAGGCCTTGACTTGATGGTGAATCGAAGGGAGCACCGGGCCGTGGTCGCCGCGGGTGAACGTGTCGTCGATGACGGGCGTCCCCTTCACCTTCAGATGCCAGGCTTGGGTGAAGTACATCAGCTTCTGCAGCTTCATCGAGTTCAACCCATGAAGCTTGCCAGCGAGCGATCGGCCAATGAAGGCATTGGCCACGGCAAACGATGAATACATGCGACATCTCCTCACGGCACGCACGACATCGCATGCCAAGGCGGAGCAGTCTAGGAACCGCGACGCGCGAAGAACAGCGGGGCGCTTCGACATTCATCAATGAACATCGAGGCGCCCCGCCTTCGGGGGAGATCGTCAGCTTCGGATCAGCTCTCGAAATTCCCGCTCAGCCGCGCAGGCCCAGCGTCTCCATCAGCATGCGGCGCTTGATGGCTTTGTTGCTCGGCAATGCCGGGCTGCTCCACCAGCCGCCATCGCGCATCGCGCGCGCCGCGGCGAGCACGCGACGCTGCACGTCGTCGAAGTCCGCGTCGCTGAAGTCCAGGCTGAAGATCAGCCGCCCCGTGCCCACCCAGCTCAACGCCAGGCCTTGCTCTCGAAGGAAGTACTGCAGCATCCAGTTGTAGCGCGAGGGCTCCGTGTAATAGAGCGTCCAGATCGAGGACATGTTGGCCGCGCGCAGCGGCAACTGCTCCGCCTCCAGCGCCGCGTTCAGGCGCGCGCGCCGCGCGTCCTGCTGCTCGTCCTGTCCGTCGAGCTGACGCAGGCGCTCGGGATCCTCGAGCGCATCGAGGAACACCGACATCGCGCCCATCACATGCGGATGCGTGTTGAAGGTGCCCCGCGCGAAGCAGATGTCAGCCGGGCGCTCCTCGCGGTAGCGCTTCATCCACGCCGCGCGGCCGCACACCACGCCCACCGGCAGTCCGCCGCCCAGTGTCTTGCCGTAGGTGACGAGATCCGCCTGCACGCCGAAGTAGGCCTGCGCGCCGCCCGCGCCCAGGCGGAAGCCCATGAAGACCTCGTCGAAGATCAGCGCGATGCCGCGCTCGGTGCAGACCTGGCGCAGCTCGCGCAGCCACGCGGCGTAGGCCTCGCGGTCGTAGGACGCGCGCCGCGAGCTGTCCACCAGCGAGCCGTCGCCCGGCGCGGGCTTGTTGGGATGCAGCGCCTGCAGCGGATTCACGAGCACGCAGGCGATGTCGCGCCGCGTGCGCAGCACCTGCAGGCTGCGCGCGTGCATGTCCCGCAGCGTGTAGGTGCGCTCGGCGGGCAGCGGATTGCCGGGACCGGGCTGGGCCTCGTCCCACCAGCCGTGGTACGCGCCGCAGAAGCGCACCAGGTGCGTCTTGCCCGTGTGGTACCGCGCCAGCCGCACCGCCTGCATCACCGCCTCGGTGCCCGACATGTGGAAGGACAGCTGATCCATGCGCGCATGGCCCAGGATGCGCCGCACGTTGTCCTCGACGAGCGGGTGGTAGACGCCCAGCACCGGCCCGAGCGCCTCCACGCGGCGCGCGCCCTCGGCGATGCAGCGTTGATAGAAGGCGTAGCCGAAGAGGTTGACGCCGTAGCTGCCGGCCAGGTCGATGAAGCGCTCGCCATCGAGGTCAGTCAGCCAGTGGCCGTCGCTGGCCACCATCACCGGACCCAGCGGCAGCTCGCGCTGCACGACGGGGCTGAAAGAGGGCGGCACGCGGTAGCTGCTGGTGAATTGCAGGTCGGGCAGGGACGGCTTCATCGACTGCGTCGCGGCGATGCTGCGGGCATGGCGCGTGCGCAGCGTGCGTGACAGCGCGGCGAAGCTGGCGCGGCGCCGGGCGATGATCTCGCCGCTGGCATCGTCGGCGTTGAAGAAGCGCGCGTCGTCGAAGCGCCGCGAGGGCATCAGCCGCGCCAGCCGCACGGCCATGCGCGAATGGCCTGCCAGCGACGGATGCTTGGCGCGCGATAGCTGCAGCCGCCGCCAGCCCGTGGGCGCGTAGTACAGCGCGGCCAGCGCCGCGGCGGCCGCCACGACGGGCAGGACGTCGAAGGTGAAGAGGGCGTTCATCAGGGGCGTGGACATCGTCGACATGGTCATGGACCTCCGGAGCCTCGTTCTGCTGTCACACAGCATTGGCAGATTACGGAGATATGTATCCGACGGAATTGACATGTCCATGAAATCGGCGCGCTGGATCGATCGGCTGACACAGCAGGAAGACCTCAACTTCCTGCTGACCAACCGGGTGCCGCGCTTGGCGGCGACGCGCTTCATGGGCTGGTACAGCCTCATCGAGCGCCCGTGGCTGACGCGCTTCAGCGTGGCGGTGTGGCGCGTGTTCACCGACCTCGACCTGAGCGAGGCCGAGACGCCGCCCCAGGGCTACCGCTCGCTGCGCGACGTCTTCACGCGGCGGCTCAAGCCGGGCCGGCGCCCGATCGACCCGGCGCCCGCGACGATCGTCAGCCCCTGCGACGCGATCGTCGGCGCCTTCGGTCCGGTGACGCGCGGCATGGCGCTGCAGGCCAAGGGCATGGACTACCGCATCGCCGAGCTCTTCGGCGACGCCACGCGCGCCGCGCCGTATCTGAACGGCAGCTACGTCACGCTGCGGCTGACCTCGGCGATGTACCACCGCTTCCACGCGCCGGCCGACCTCACGCTGCGGCGCGTGACGCACCTGGCCGGCGACACATGGAACGTCAATCCGATCGCGCTCAAGCGGGTGGAGCGGCTGTTCTGCCGCAACGTGCGCGCGGCCCTCGAATGCACGCTGCCCGACGGCACGCCGATCGCGCTCGTGCCGGTCGCGGCGATCCTCGTGGCGAGCCTGCGCCTGCACGCGCTGGACCTGACGCTGCGGCCGGACCATCCGGGGCCGCATCGCTTCGACGTCGAGCACGCGCATGCGCGCGGCGAGGAGATGGGCTGGTTCGAGCAGGGCTCGACGATCATCGTCTTCCTGCCGCCGGGCGTTGCACTGATCGACGGGCTGGCGGCCGGACAGCGCGTGCGCATGGGCGAGGCCTTGGCGCGTCTACCATCGGCCGATGATGAATGACACGACGGCGCTGGGACTGGCGGCGCCTTACGGGGGCGATGAGCACGGGCTGATCTGCGGTTTCTGGATCCATCCGGAGCGCGAGACCGAGGCCTTGCCCACGCTGGCGCTGGCGCAGGCGAGGCTCGCGCGACCCGACGGCGGATTCCTGTGGCTGCATCTGAACCTGTCGCACGCGGGCGCGCTGCCCTGGCTGCGGCGCAACGCCGCGTTGGCCGAGAGCTTCGACGAGGCGCAGCAGCAGGGGTCGCGCTCGTCGCGCATCGAGCGCGTCGGGGACCACCTGTTCGCGCTGCTCAACGACGTGACCTTCGATTTCGCGTTCGACGTGGGCGATGTGTCCTCGTTGTGGATGCAGGTCAGCGAGCACCTGGTGCTGAGCGTGCGGCGCGCGCCGCTGCGCTCGGTGGACCGATTGCGCATGGCGATCAAGCGTGGCGACCGGCCGCGATCCAGCGTGGCGATGCTGGACCACCTGCTGCGCGATCAGGCCGACGAGCTGCAGCGCATCGTGCGCCAGGCCACCGAGCGCGTGGACGACATCGAGGATGCGCTGCTCGCGGGGCGGCACGCGGCGCATGAATCGGAGGTCGCCGCGCTGCGCCGGCTGATGGTGCGCCTGCAGCGGCTGCTCGCGCCGGAACCGAGCGCGCTGCTGCGCATGCTGTCGAATCCGCCGGACTGGGTGGCGGTCGAGGATCGCCAGCAGCTGCAGCAGGCGAGCGAGGAATTCGCGCTGGTGCTGCGCGACATCCAGGCGTTGCAGGAACGCATCCGCGCGGTGCAGGACGAGACTTCGGCGCGGGTGGCGCAGGAAAACAACCAGACCCTGTACGTGCTGACGATGGTCACCGTGCTGGCGCTGCCGATCAACCTGATCAGCGGCCTGTTCGGGATGAATGTCGGTGGCTTGCCGCTGCTGGAGCACAAGCACGGCTTCTGGGTCGTGGTCGGGCTGATCGTCGTGTTGACGGGCCTCGTGACCGTGCTGCTGCTGAGAGCGACCGGCCGGCGCAAGTAATTGCATGACTCCCTCGCCCGCTTGCGGGAGAGGGCAGGGGTGAGGGCCAGAGGCGGCGGCAGGACCGGAGCGTTTGCTTATGGTCAATGAGGCTCGACCACTCTCGCAGCGGCATGTCGCGGGCACGCCTATGAACCGGTTGCGCACCGGTAGCGCCCGCGCCTAGGATCCGAGCTGCGATAGATCTCACCTCAATTGTCAGTGCGCGAGCGTGCTGCTGTGGCTGAAGTCGTTGGGGCCGAGCTCCTCTAGCGCCCTGACGCCCTAGCGCGCGAGGAGTCGAGGACGATGCAAGATTGACGACGCGAGGGCGGTGGCTTCCGGACAAATGCAAGGTGCTCGTCCGAGACTGCCACCTACGAGCCCTCCATGTCGAAACTCTCGGGCGTCTGCGTCTCAATGAAGGGGCTCAACTGATCTTCCTGAAGAAGCCAGTGATCTGCCGACCATGAAGTCCGTTTGCTGTGAGCATTTGGGTCACCGTCGTCGAATCGTTGAAGAGCGCCCCATCGAAGGAGAGTCCCAGGATGATCTTCTTCAAACGTTCCACGATGTCAAAGAGAGCAGCTTGGTTCAATAGGACCGGTCCGAAGCTCACATCTTCATGACGATCACAGGTGGTGGTGTCGGTCACGAAGACAGGGAGCACGTCAATGTTGGCTGCATCGATATGCTCCTTTGCCCATTCAAGGCTGAGGCTCAATTGAGCAGCATCGTTCTTGTGAATGGGCGCCTTCTTCTCGCTCTTCGCTTCCAGACATAGCGCGAAATCTTCGAATAGCCAAAGGTTGTCTGGACCTCGATTGGTCTCGCGCTCAGGTCGACTGGACGAGGCGCCGATAGCCTTTCCCAACTCAAGAAGGCCTTGTTCCACAATATCAGCAGGCATTCCGAACGCCAACTTTGCCGCGATTTCATCGACACGCGCGATCGCGGCATTCGCCTGAGAGAACGGCGCAAAGTAGTCTCTCACTGCGATCGCCTGCCCAGACGCGCGTGCAAACTTCTTGGGGACAAATTGAGCGGGGCGGGGGAAGTCGGAGTTGAGCGAGAACACGGCCCTGAAGGCATCCGCGGCGGCAGTAACGTCGATGTGATTGAGATAGCTCGCCATGCGATAGAGCACTTCAGCCTTCTGAGCAGGATGAATGGGCAGTCCATTTGCCGCTGTGCGCAAGAGATTGACAGCGGCAGGGAAGCTTCGAGCCTTGGCCAGTTCCCAGCCTTCTCTCATCACTGCGGCCAGACTCTCGTGGGCAGTAAGACCCTGTCCCGTGCGAGTGACTCGCGCTGCATCTTTCACGCGAGTACGGTGCGCATCTTTCCAGCCTTCATTTCGGCTCAGCAGTGCTTGCACCATTCCGGGAACAACGTCGGCAATGTCCTGACCGGGCGCAAGCTTAGTGAGGTCCTTGCCGAGGTCAACCTGAACTCTGGTCCGCGCCTCCATTAGATCGCGGACCGATCGCCGTCCGATGAATGCGGCGATATCGGGTCCAACAAGAAGGACAGCCGCAAAGTCGGCGCTGGACCGAACTGCACGACCGAGGGCTTGCTCAAATCGGTTGACGGCTCTGACGTCGTACTCGGGTGAGTCCTTCTGGCGAAGAGCGTCAACTTTGTCGCAAAGACGATCTCCCATTGGCACTCCGTCGATGACAAGCACTCGACACGCGTCGTCTGGGAGATCCACTCCATCGAACCTCTGAGCAAACACGACATAGTTCTGTGAACTGGAGCGCAAGGTCTCGATCGCTGCATCCACCTCTTTTCCCTGCCGTAGTTTCGCGCCGGCGGCAACCCATTCGGCTGCTTGAGCGGCCGAGCTAGTCAGAACCACGACGTTTGTTTGCTTGGCGAGAAGGGCGCAGGCAGCGGCCAGTTGGGTCTTCGATGCTTGGGGGCTGATGAGCGATGTGACCAGCATCATCCGTTCGCCCGCCCCCTCATCTTCTGGTGGCTCCACGATTCGCTCGAATGCTTTCGGATCACAGTTGAGTTCAGTGATGAACGCCGAGCCATCTTTGATGCTGGCAGACATGAACAGGCGATGCTTGGCCGAGGAGAAGGACTTCAGTTCTTCGACGGCCGAAACCGGCAGGGAGATCTCTGCGGAAGTACCGGAGATGCAGATACGGGCCAGGTCGAGATAGCGACTGATGTTGCCCCATCGGAAGAGGATTTCTTGATCTTCAGGTTGGGCCTCGAGCAACTGTGCCACCTGCCCGTGAACGTTCTGCCAAACCCAAAACGGAACTTCATATCTGGCGTCCGCAGATCCGGAGTCAATTCCTCTCCACGTTGCGGGGTCCGACGCCTCGCATAGCGGACGGAGCATTGCTCGAACGTTCTCAAAGCACTCATCTGGAACTCGTACCGTGTAGCACGCCCGAACACGGTCCACGCCGGCGTGGACGTCGTCGAGAACGAAACACGAGGGGCGAATGGACTTGGTCTCGAAAGTCGATCTTGCATTGAAGAGACGGTCATACGTGCAAACAAGTACGGATTCGCCCGCGAGAGCCTCGTATGGCAAACCCTTGGCTGGAAACGTAGAGACTGCTACACCGATTGCATTCGCCGAATGGACCACCTGCTCTACAAGCTGTGTGGTTGGGCAGAGATAGACGACGGGATCGCCCTTGTACCGGCGACGCATCATCTCGGCGTAGACCAAGCCAACAACAGTCTTCCCAGACCCGGTACTTAACTTGATGACGACATCCCGTTCCGCCAGTTGCTTGTCGAGGGCCGCTAGAGCTGATGCTTGGACAGGTCGTAGGCTTATATGGGTAGCCTTCCGGTCGAGCAGGCTGAAAAGGTCGCCGAAAGTGGCGGGAGCGTCCGTACTACCTGCGGTCGCGAGGCTCTTGAAATTGAACATGCTGATTCCCTGATTCGATTTCTTCTTCCGCCGACCGAGGTGAAGTGGCGGAGCGAGGCGACATGCTAACGATCCCTGTCCACGACGCAAACAAGCGGTCTCAACGGAGGTGCCACGTGCGAGTGCAGGCACGAGGGCAGAGAACCGGCAATCAAAGGCGCAGGAACGCGGTGAGCTCGTCCAGGTAGTCGTCGAAGTCCGCGAGCCCGTGATCGCTGCCCTCGAGCAGGTGGATCCGGCAGGCCGCGTAGCGGGCGTGCATCTCACGCCAGTCCAGTACCTCGTCGCCCTTGGCGATGACCGCCATCATCCGGTCCGGATGCGCGAGCGGTCCCGCGTTCAGATCCCTGAGTTCATCGACGAACTCCGGACGGAAGTAGAAATGCTCGTCGGGGTTCTGCCAGCAGGTCTGCTCGCCGATGTACTTCGCGAGATCCCGCGCCGGGTCGACCGCCGGGTTCAGCAAGACGGTCCGCGCGCCGGTGCGTTGCGTGACCCATGTCGCGTAGAAACCGCCCAGCGAGCTGCCCATCACCGCCATCGTCTCGCGCGGCCAGTCGCGGATCAGCGCCTCGACCTGGGCCATCGCCTCGCGCGGCGACGGCGGCAGCTGCGGGCTGGCGAAGACCAGGTCGGGGCGGTGCTCCGCGACCCAGCGCGCCATGCGCAGCGCCTTGGCCGAGCGCGGCGACGAGCGGAAGCCGTGCAGGTAGAGCAGGTGCGTGCGGCGTGCCGGCGCGGAAGCCGACGAAGTGGCGGGAGAGGGCGTCGTCATGTCGAGGCAGTGTAGGGGTCTGCCCGGCCCCGGCCCGCAGGGTCACTTCCGGCACGGGTCCGCGTGTGGGCGATCATCGCCAATCGCGCGCTTCCCCAGGGCGGCGCGCTCGTTAGTGCGCATTGACGCGAGGGCTCCGGCCCCGCACATTGCCCGCTTCGCAAGGGCGAAGGTGGAAGAGGACCACAGGCGCCCTTCTTTCTCAACAGGGCCGGCCGGAGGACCCCGGGCGGCCCGCAGATACGACAGATCCATGATCCACAAGGACACGATCCAGCTGACGGCCATCGCGGCCGCCGCCTTGCTGCTCACCGCGTGCGCGGGCCCCGGCCCGGTCTCCCCTTCCGGCGCCGCCGCGCCGACCGCCCAGGCCGCGCCCGCGCCTGCCAACGCCGCGTCCGGCGCGCCCGGTCAGCCCGGCGCCACGTCGCCGATGACGGCGCCGCGCCCCGCCGTGGATCCGACCGCGCCCAAGCCTTTCGCCGAGGTCAGCCGCGACACCAAGCGCGATGACGGCCTGTTCCCGCTGCTGCGCAAGGACGAGAAGGTCTGGATCGAGATCCCGCGCGCGATGCTGAACAAGCCGTTCCTGTTCACCATCAACATTTCCAGCTCCATCGGCGAGCGCGGCTTCTACGCCAGCCAGATGGGCCCGGAGATCATGGCCGAGTGGCGCCGCATCGGGAACACCATCCAGCTGGTCGCGCTGAACACCGAGTTCCGCGCCGAAGGCGGCGGCAAGCGTGCCGGCGAGGAAGCCTTCTCGCCCAGCCTGATCGCGGCCGGCCCGGTGGCCAGCGCCGATCACCCCGAGCGCAAGTCCTTCCTGGTCGATGCCGGCCTGTTGCTGAGCGACATCCCCGGCATGTCCACGCGCCTGGAGATGGCCTATCGACTGCCCTACAACGTCGATCGCGGCAACTCGTACTTCGAGCTCACGCGCGCCGACGCGCAGCTGACCACGCTGAACGCCAAGGTCCATTACTTCACCCCGCGCATCCCCGCGCCGCCGCTGGTGGCGCCGCCGGTGCCGGTGCCGTCGCCGCCGCAGGCCACGCCCGATCCGCGCTCGATGTTCATGGGCTTCGTCTACAACTTCCGCGCGCTGCCGGAAGAGAAGATGTCGCCGCGTCGCGCCGACGGCCGCCTGGGTCACTTCACCGAGACCTTCACCGATCTGAGCGACGACGTGAAGGCCAATCCGCGCGTGCACTACATCAACCGCTGGCGCCTGGAGAAGAAGGATCCGGCCGCGGCGCTGTCCGAGCCGGTGCAGCCGATCACGTACTGGATGGACAAGAACATCCCGCCGAAGTACCGCCCCGCGGTCGAGGCCGGCATCCTGGAATGGAACAAGGCCTTCGAGAAGATCGGCTTCAAGAACGCGGTCGTCGCCAAGCAGCAGCCGGACGACGCGGACTGGGACAACATGGACGCGTCGCACGCGTCGATCCGCTGGTTCGTCGGTTCCGACGTGGGCTTCGCCATTGGCCCCAGCCATGTCGATCCCCGCACCGGTGAGATCCTGGACGCCGACATCGGCATGAGCGACGTGTTCGCCCGCGGCGGCCGCGCGTTCATCGCGGAAGACGCGCCGCGCGGCATGGCCGGCGGTTCCGTGTCCACGCTGGCCGAGGAAGCGCAGACGCTGGCCGCGCTGAACAAGGGCTGGCGCGAGGGGCGCAACGCGACCTACTGCACCTATGCCCACGACGCCGGCACCGAGATGGACTTCGCGATGGACGTGCTCGAGGCGCGTGGCGACATCGCGCCGGACAGCCCTGAAGCCGATGCCTTCATCCAGGCGCGGATCAAGGACGTGATCATGCACGAGGTGGGTCACACGCTGGGCCTGAAGCACAACTTCAAGGCGTCCACGCAAGTGACGCAGGCGCAGCTGAAGGACAAGGCCTGGACCGATGAGCACGGGCTGTCGGCGTCCGTGATGGACTACAACGCCTACAACATCCCGCTGCAGGGCGAGGCGCCGACCACGTACAACAACACGACGCTGGGCGCCTACGACTACTGGGCGATCGAGTACGCCTACAAGCAGATCCCCAAGGAGCAGGAAGAGGCCGAACTCAAGCGCGTCGCCGCGCAGAACACGCTGCCGGGCCACGCCTACGCGGACGACACCGACGCGGGCGGCTTCGGTCCGTTCGACGGCATGGATCCGACGATCAACCGCTTCGACCTCGGCGACGACCCGATGGCGTACTTCCGCAAGCGCCTGAAGCTGACGCAGGAGCTGTGGACGCGCGTGCAGAACCGCGCGCCGGAGTCGACCGATGATCCGCTGCGCCAGCGTCGTCAGCTGGCCAACGGTTTCAGTCAGCTGGCGCGCGCGTCGGACCTGGTGGGCAAGTACGTCGGCGGCATGTACACGCACCGGGACGTGCCGGGCTCGTCGGTGGCGGCGATGAAGCCGGTGGATCCGGTCAAGCAGCGCGAGGCGCTGCGGTTCCTGGCCACGGGCATCTTCAGCGCGGACAGCTTCCGCTTCAAGCCGGAGTTCATGACGACGATCACGACGGACTACGTCGAGTTCAATCGTGCGGGCTTCGTGAACATCCCGGCGGCGGTGGCGCGGGTGCAGCTGGGCGCGCTGGATCGCCTGCTGCAGGCGCAGACGGCGATCCGCCTGATGGAGCTGCCGAACTACGTGCCGGCGTCGCAACGCAAGGGCCTGATCACGATTGGCGAGGTGTACGGCACGCTGCAGAACTCGATCTGGAGCGAGCTGAAGTCGGGTGCCGAGATCGACCCGCTGCGCCGCAACCTGCAGCGCGAGTACCTGCGCCGTCTGCAAGCGAACCTGACGCGCGGCGGTGCGGCGTCGGGCCAGTTCGCCGATGCCTACGCGGTGCTGCGCTTGCACGCGGTGCAGCTGCAGAGCGATCTGCGCGCGGCGCAAGGCAAGGGCTCGATGGAAACGCGCGCCCACCTGGCCGAGAGCCTGGACATGCTGAGCAGCGTGCTGAAGGCGACGATGACGCGCACGTGATCGATGGGCGCGGCCTGGCCGCGCTCACGATGACCAAGGCCGGCGAAAGCCGGCCTTTTTTATTGCGGCGCCGTCTGGCGCTGGATGGAGCCGGCGGCTCAGCGGCAGCTCGGTGATTCGATCTCGTAGCCGAGCGAGAGGTACAGGTGGGTGCGCAGTTGCCCCTTCACTGACTCTTTGAGATGCACGCCCTCGGCGCTGGTGCACAGGGTGGCTGTGCGTGTGATCCCGGCGCTGTCGCGGACTTCGAGCCCATCCCGGCGGGACTGCATCTGGAGCCTGGATCCGCTGGCGGCCAAGCCGATGAAGGGCATGTCGGCCCAGTCGGCGGGGACCTTCGCCTTGTACAGGCGCGGTGAGGCGCTGAGCAGCTCGTCGGAGGCGAGCAGGTCAGGGTCCTGGACAGCGACGAGGTCCGCACCGCGAAGTTGCTTGCAGCAGCGCGTCTGCTGTTTGGCATCCGGATACTGCAAGGCCACGGTGGCGTCAGGTGCGATCGGCGCCGCGCTGATCAGCAGCGCTGAGCCGGAGCCGTCGAGCTTGACGATGGCGAAGCCGGCGGCGCAGGCGGCATGGACCGCGTTGCTCAGGACGAGGGCAAGGAGTGTGGATCGCAGAAGGGTCGTCACGAAAAGGCTCGCGCTTGCACGAAAAGGCTCGCGAATGGCTGAAGCTGCACGAAAACGCTCGCGATCGGCTGAGGCTGCACGAAAACGCTCGCGATTGGTCGAAGCTGCGCGAAAACGCCCGCGCAGCGGCAGCGCAAGATGAAATCGTTTGAGATCCCGTCAATCGGGAAGGATCAGCTCGGCTTCAATCAAGCCGCCGAGCCGAGGGGCAGGTCAGTGATCCCCGACCGGATACCGCCGCTCGGCGGCCACGATGTCCCAGACCGCGATGAACATCGCCGCGACCAGCGGCCCGATCACGAAGCCGTTGATGCCGAACACCGCCATCCCGCCCAGCGTCGACAGCAGCACCACGTAGTCCGGCATCTTCGTGTCCTTGCCCACCAGCAGCGGACGCAGCAGGTTGTCCACCAGCCCGATCACCACCGTGCCGAACAGGATCAGCCCGATGCCCGAGCCGATGTGCCCCGTCGCCAGCAGGTAGATCGCCACCGGCGCCCACACCAGGGCCGCGCCCACCGCCGGCAGCAGCGACAGGAAGGCCATCAGCACCGCCCACAGCACCGGCGCGTGGATGCCCAGCACCCAGAACGCGAAACCGCCCAGCGCGCCCTGCAACGCTGCCACCGCGATGTTGCCCTTCACCGTCGCCCGGATCACCGTCCGGAACTTCTCGCCCAACTGGCGCTTGTACGAGTCCTGCAGCGGCAGCGCGTCGCGGATCCTCGCCGACAGCAGCTCGCCGTCGCGCAGCAGGAAGAACAGCAGGTAGAGCATCACGCAGAAGCTCACCAGGAAATCGAAGGTGTCCTGCCCGAAGCCCAAGGCCTTCGTCGCCATGAACTGGCTGCCCTGGTTCAGCGCGCTGCCCAGCTTCTCCTGCAGGTGGCTCAGGTCATGCAGCCCCAGCCGTCCCATCACGTCCAGCAGCCACGAAGGCAGGGCGCCGTAGATCTGCGCCACATAGGTGCCGAAGTTGAACTTGCCCGACTTCACCATCTCGAAGACGACCGCCGCCTCCTGCACCAGCGCGCCCATGACGTAGGTCAGCGGCAGCACCACCAGCAGCAGGATCACCACGATCGACAGCCCCGACGCCACCCCCGGCCGCTTCACCTTGCGCAGCAGCTTGCGATACAGCGGCTGGAACACGATCGCCAGCGCCACCGCCCACAGCACCGCGCTCAGCATCGGCCACAGGATCCAGCCGAACGCCACCGTCACCAGCGCCAGCAGGCACAGGAAGGACCGGTTCTGCAGCGCGGGCACCAATTTGCCGGGACCACTCATCGTGTCGTCGCTCCTCGCGTGTTTCAACGTTGCGCCCCGCAGGGCAGGGCGCGTGCCAGCCCGGCACGCGCGGCGCAGGATCGCCGGTTTACCGCAGCGCGTCCAGCAGCTTTTCGTGGATGCCCCCGAAGCCGCCGTTGCTCATGCACAGCACGTGGTCGCCCGGCCGCGCCACGCGCTTGACCATCGCCACCAGCTCATCGACATCCGCTCCCACCAGGCCCTGCTCGCCCAGCGGCGCCAGCGCCTCGCGCGCGTCCCAAGTCAGTCCGTCCTGGTTGCAGAAGCTCAGGTCCGCTTCCTCCAGCGCCCACGGCAGCTGCGCCTTCATCGTGCCCAGCTTCATCGTGTTGGAGCGCGGCTCGAAGACCGCCAGGATGCGCTCCTGCGGGGCGATGCGCCGGCGCAGGCCGTCCACCGTCGTGTGGATCGCCGTCGGATGGTGCGCGAAATCGTCGTAGACCTTGATGCCGCGCACCTCGCCGCGCAGCTCCAGCCGCCGGCGCACGTTCTTGAAAGTGCCGAGCGCCTCGGCCGCCCGCTCGGGATCGACGCCCACATGCTCCGCCGCGGCGATCGCCGCCAGCGCGTTGAGCTGGTTGTGCTCGCCCAGCAACTCCCAATTCACGTGGCCGACCTTCAGGCTGCCGCGCAGCACGTCGAAGGACTGCGGCTCGCCGCGCGCGCGCAACGCGCCGGGCTCCTCCTTGCGGGCGCCGAAGCGCTGCACGTCGCTCCAGCAGCCGCGCGCCAGCACGCGCTGCAGCGCCTCCTCGCGCGCATTCACCACCAGCCGTCCCGACGCCGGCACCGTGCGCACCAGGTGGTGGAACTGGGTCTCGATGGCGGCGAGGTCCGGGAAGATGTCGGCGTGGTCGTGCTCGAGGTTGTTGAGGATCGCCGTGCGCGGCCGGTAATGGACGAACTTGCTGCGCTTGTCGAAGAAGGCGGTGTCGTACTCGTCGGCCTCGATGACGAAGTACTGGCCGCCGCCCAGACGCGCCGAGACCCCGAAGTTCTGCGGGACGCCGCCGATCAGGAAGCCGGGCGCCAGTCCCGCCGATTCCAGGATCCACGTCAGCATCGAGGTGGTCGAGGTCTTGCCATGCGTGCCGGCCACCGCCAGCACGTGCTTGCCGCGCAGCACGTGTTCCGCGAGCCACTGCGGGCCGCTCGTGTACGGCAGCCCGGCGTCCAGGATCGCCTCCATCAGCGGGAAGCGGCCCTCCGACGAGCGCGTGACGACGTTGCCGATGACGAACAGATCGGGTTTCAGATCCAGCTGCTCGGCGCCGAATCCCTGAATCAGCTCGATGCCCAGGGCCTCGAGCTGCGTGGACATCGGCGGGTAGACGTTGGCGTCGCAGCCGGTCACCGTGTGGCCCGCCTCGCGCGCCAGGGCCGCCAGCCCCCCCATGAAGGTGCCGCAGATGCCCAGGATGTGGATATGCATGTCTGTCTCTCAGCTGCTGTACCAAACGGTAAGCAAGCGTAATGCCTGTCGCGGATTGAAAAGATCGCGACAACCCGGCCCGGCGTTTGCCGGCAGCGCGCCCCGCCGGGCGCCCCGGGCCTTTCGGACGCGTTCAGCGCAGCGCGCGTCGCGCGGCCTCCAGCGTGGCGTCGATGTCGGCGTCGGTGTGCGCGGCGGACACGAAGCCCGCCTCGTACAGCGCCGGCGCGAGGTACACGCCGCCGTCGAGCATCGCATGGAAGAAGCGGTTGAAGCGTTCCTTGTCGGTGGTCATCACCGTCGTGTAGTTCTGCGGCAGCTCCGGCATCAGGAAGAAGCCGAACATGCCGCCCTCGCTGTCCGCGCTGAAGGGCACCCCGTTCTCGGCGGCGACGGCCTTCAGCCCGTCCACCAGACGGCGGGTGCGGGTCGACAGCGCCTCGAAGAAACCGGGTTGCTTGATCTCGCGCAGCGTGGCCAGGCCGCAGGCGGTGGCGACCGGATTGCCCGACAGCGTGCCCGCCTGATACACGCCGCCCAGCGGCGCCAGGTGGCGCATGATCTCGCGGCTCGCGCCGAAGGCGGCCAGCGGCATGCCGCCGCCGATGACCTTGCCGAAGACGCTGATGTCGGGCACGAAGCCCGGGATCAGGTCGGCATACACGCCCTGCGCGCTGCGCAGGCCGACGCGGAAGCCGGTCATCACCTCATCGAGCACCAGCAGCGCGCCGTGCCGGGTGCACAGCTCGCGCAGCCGGGTCATGAAGGGCACGCTGGCGCGCACGAAGTTCATGTTGCCGGCGATCGGCTCGACGATCACGCAGGCCAGCTCCGGGCCGTGCAGCGCGAAGGCCTCGTCGAGCTGGGCGACGTTGTTGTACTCGAGCACGATCGTGTGCTGCGCCGTCGCTTCGGGCACGCCGGCCGAGGTCGGATGGCCGAAGGTCGCCAGGCCCGAGCCCGCCTTCACCAGCAGCGCGTCGGTGTGCCCGTGATAGCAGCCCTCGAACTTGATGAACTTGTTGCGCTGCGTCGCGCCGCGCGCGAGCCGGATCGCGCTCATCGTGGCCTCGGTGCCCGAGCTGACCAGGCGCACCTGCTCGCAGCTGGGCACCAGCGCCAGGATCTCCTCGGCCAGCTCGATCTCGCGCTCGGTCGGCGCGCCGAAGGAGAAGCCCTCGAGCACGGCCTTCTGCACCGCCTCGACCACCGCCGGATGGCCATGGCCCAGGATCATCGGGCCCCAGGAGCCGATGTAGTCGATGTAGCGCCGGCCGTCCGCGTCCACGATGTACGCGCCTTCGCCGCGCTGGATGAAACGCGGCGTGCCGCCGACCGCGCGGAAGGCGCGCACCGGCGAGTTCACGCCACCAGGAATCACGCGCTGCGCGCGGGTGAACAGGGTCTCGTTCTGGCTCATATCGGGAATCCGGTACTGCTGATGCAATCAATGCAGGAAAAGACGAAGGCGCCGCGCGGGCGCCTTCGGCGGTCTCAATGGATGCGGCGGGGGCCGCGGCTGGGCGGCTCGTCCATCGGCATCTCGTCGGCGGCGGCGACACCAGGGCCGCCCTCGACGCCTTCCTCGCCTTCCTCGCCGGGCGGCAGCGCCCAGAAGAAGCGGTCTGGCACGACATTGCCCATGCCGGGACGGAAGCCCGCCTCCAGCGACTGGTCCAGGAAGGCGAGCGCCTCGCCGACGGCGTCATGCGGCTCCGAGCCCACCGACAGCAGCGACGCCAGCGCGGCCGACAGCGTGTCGCCCGAGCCGACGAAGCTGGCCTCGAAGCGCTCGAACTTCTCGCCGGTGATGGCGCCCTGGGAGTTGGCCAGGACGTTGTCGATGAACTGGTTGGGCAACTGGATGCCGGTCACCAGCACATGCGCGGCGCCGTGCTGCTGCGCGGCCACGGCCAGCTCGCGGGGCGAGGCCGGGCGGTCGGCGTCCCAGTCGGGGAGCAGGCAGTCGGTCAGCGTCTTGTGGTTGCCCACCAGCACCA
Source organism: Roseateles sp. So40a (assembly GCF_048081605.1). NCBI lineage: Bacteria > Pseudomonadati > Pseudomonadota > Betaproteobacteria > Burkholderiales > Sphaerotilaceae > Roseateles > Roseateles sp. So40a. The sequence continues at coordinate 351,685 of NZ_CP182288.1, forward strand.
GCGTCTGCGGCAGCACCAGCTCCCGGAACGCGTCCAGGTAGCTCTGCTGCTGCTCCTCGTCGAGCCAGGAGATGCTGGGCAGGTAGGCCACCAGCGGCACGTCGGGGTAGTCGGACAGGACCTCGGCGACCGAGGAGATGCCCTCGGCGCTGCCCAGGAAGCCGACCTTCCAGGCGGCCACGGGGACGTCCTCCAGGATGGAGCGGGCCTGCTCGACGATGCAGTCGCCGTCCAGCGTGAGGTGGTCGAAGACCTCGGCGGTGTCGCGCATGACGATGGCGGTCACCACCGGCAGCGCGTGCGCGCCCATGGCGGCGATGGTGGCGACGTCGCCGGCGCTGCCGCCCGCGCCGCTGGGGTCCGAGGCATTGAAGCTCATGACGCACGCCGGCGGCGGCGAATCCTGCTCATCGGTCGCGGCGGCGTCCTGGGGGTCGGGGTGGTTCGGGTCTGGGCGGCTCATGGATGGGTGGCGCGAAGCCGTGAACTGATGCGCATAACGTGAAGAAGGACCGCATTCGACTGTTGTTTCATCGGTACTTCCGCCCCCCGGGTCAGCCCGGGGCCGTGGCTACAATCTTTCGATCATTGTAGTGATGCAAAGTCAACCCATCGTGAGCGAAGCAAGGACCTGGATGTGCCTGATCTGTGGCTGGATGTACGACGAGGCCGCAGGGGATCCTGAGCACGGCATCGCCGCCGGCACGCGTTGGGAAGATGTCGACATGAACTGGACCTGTCCCGAATGCGGCGCCCGCAAGGAGGACTTCGAAATGGTCCAGATCTGACCCGCACATCGACTTTTCATCGACGCGACCGTCTTCGATCATCCCGGCATCCTGCGGGATCCGCGGGACCCGCCTGTCGCGGGATTGAAATTTCCCTGACAACCATCGTCTGAACAATACGGAGAAGAGCTTGGATTCCAGCGCAAGCCCCCGCACGGCGACCAAGGTGCTCGTCATCGATGACAGCAACACGATCCGCCGCAGCGCCGAGATCTTCCTGAAGCAGGGCGGCCATGAGGTCGTGCTGGCCGAGGACGGCTTCGATGCGCTGGCCAAGCTCAGCGACTACCAGCCCGACCTGGTGTTCTGCGACATCCTGATGCCCCGTCTCGACGGCTATCAGACCTGCGCCATCATCAAGCGCAATCCGCAGTTCGCGTCGGTGCCGGTGATCATGCTGTCGTCCAAGGACGGCCTGTTCGACAAGGCCCGCGGCCGGATGGTCGGCTCCCAGGATTACCTGACCAAGCCGTTCACGAAGGACCAGCTGCTGCAGGCCGTCCAGCAGCACCGCCGGGAGGGCTGACCGGTTCGCCGGCCCGCCCGCTTTCATCGACCCATTCCACGACACCCAACGACGCTCACGCCAGGTCCGCCACCGACGTCACGACGACCGATGCGCCCCGCGTGAGCCGCGAGAGAGGGAGATTCCATGCCCATCCACAAGATCCTGCTGGTCGACGATTCCAAGACCGAACTGCACGCGCTGAGTGACCTGCTGACCAAGCGCGGCTTCACCGTGCGCACCGCCGAGAACGGCGAGGAGGCGATGAAGCGCCTGGCCGAGGAAAAGCCTGACCTGATCCTGATGGACGTGGTCATGCCCGGCCAGAACGGCTTCCAGCTGACCCGCGCCATCACCCGCGACGAGCGCTACGCCGACGTGCCCGTGATCATGTGCACCAGCAAGAACCAGGAAACCGACAAGGTCTGGGGCATGCGCCAGGGCGCGCGCGATTACGTCGTCAAGCCGGTGAAGGCTGACGAGCTGCTGGCCAAGATCAAGGCGCTGGGCTGACACCATGGCCAACAAGCAAGGTCTGCGGGAACTTCAACAGCGGCTGGCGCAGCGCATGCAGGCGGCGCGAGAGGCGCCGCAGGCCGCGAACTGGCTCGCGGTGGAGTGCGCGGGCCTGGGCCTGCTGCTTCCGCTCAAGCAAAGCGGCGAAATCTTCACGCCCGTGCCACTTCAGGCGGTCCCGTACACGCAACCTTGGATGCTGGGCGTGGCCAACTTGCGGGGCGGATTGCATACGGTGGTGGACCTGTCGGCGTTCCTGGGCCTGCGCGGCCCGGCGCCGCTGACCTCGGCCCACCGGCTGGTGTCGATCAACCCGGAGCTGGGCATCAACTGCGCGCTGCTGGTGGATCAGCTGCTGGGACTGCGCGGTGACGAGCAGCTCCAGGCCGAGCCCGACGACGCCGGCCATCCCGATTTCGCTCCTGCCCGCATGCGCGACGGGCAGGGCCGGCGCTGGCAAGTGCTGGACCTGGATGCGCTCACGCAGCATCCGCAATTCCTGCGCATTGTTTTGAACTGATAGCCAGACGACGGTCCCGTCACAGGCGCCGATTCGACGAACGAGATCAAACGAGGGTGAGATGAGCTTCCTGGACAAGATCAAGAACAAGGGCAAGAACGAGGGCAACGACGACGTCGAGGCCGCCGGTCCACGGACCGAGGCGGGCGAGTCGGCACCGGCGGACACGACGGACTTCCAGCCTTCGATCATCACCACGGCGCAGCCCACGCCCGAGTTCCAGGACACGTCCGCGGGCTACCAGCCCTCGGCGTCCGCCCCGGAGTCGCCCACGCCGATGCCCGAGGTGCTCAAGCAGCCCGAGCAGCGCCGCACCGGCCTGCTGACCGCGCTGACTGCCGCGGGCGTGATCTTCACCGCCGGCACCGTGTCGATGGCGCTGATCAACGGCAACCGCTCCGCCGCCCAGGTGCGCGGCGCCGGTCAGGCCGCGACGCAGTCGCAGCGTCTGGCCAAGGCGGTCTCGACCGCGCTGCTGGGCAACAAGAACGCCTTCCCTGAAATGAAGGAAGCGTCGGACGTGCTGACCAGCGTGACGACCTCGCTGCGCGACGGCAGCGGCGACCTGGCCAAGGCGCCGGGTTCCGTGGACGCGCTGCTCGAGAAGATCGCCCCGATGGTGGCGCGCGCCGACAAGAACACCAAGGTCATGCTGGCGCAGGAAAAGGTGCTGACGCAGGTCGGCGCCGCGCTGCGCGCGATCAACCGCCAGTCGTCGGACCTGCTGGAAAGCGCCGAGGCCGTGGCCTCGCTGTCGCTGCAGAGCTCGGCTCCGACCGGTGAGGTCGCCGCGGTCGGCCAGCTGGTGATGCTGACGCAGCGGATCGGCAAGTCCGCCAACGAATTCCTGACGCAGGAAGGCGTGAGCCCCGAGGCCGTGTTCCTGCTGGGCAAGGACCTGAATGCGTTCCGCGAGATCGCCCAGGCGCTGCTCAACGGCAACCCGGAACTGCGTCTGGCCGGCGCCAAGGACGCCCAGGTGCGCGAGCGCCTGAAGGTCCTGCTGACCCAGTACGACCAGACCCGCGGTCAGGCCACCGCCATCCTGTCCAACCTGCAGGGCCTGGTGTCCGCGCGGGAAGCGCAGACGGCCATCCTGAACGACTCGGAAGTGCTGCGCAAGGACCTGGACGACCTGGGCCAGGGCCTGGAATCCGCCGGCGGCATGAACCCGCTGCTGCTGCTGGCGATGGCCGCATCGCTGGCGATGCTGGTGATCGGCGCGGTCGGTTTCCTGCGCCTGTACGTGTCGGACCAGGCGCGTCGCGCGCAGATGGCTGAAGAGCAACGTCGCGAGGCCGAGGCGCAGGAGCAGGAAGCCAAGCGCGTCAACGACGCCAACCAGGCCGCCATTCTGCGTCTGATGAACGAACTGCAGACCGTGGCTGAGGGCGACCTGACCCACCAGGCGACGGTGACGGAAGACATCACGGGCGCGATCGCCGACTCGGTGAACTACACCGTGGAAGAACTGCGCTCGCTGGTGCATCAGGTGCAGACGACGGCGGTCCGGGTGACGGACACGACGGCGCAGGTCGACCAGACCTCGACCGAGCTGCTGGCCGCGTCGACCGAGCAGTTGCACGAGATCCGCGCCACCGGCGAGGCCGTGCTGCAGATGGCGCACCGAATCAACGACGTGTCCGCGCAGGCGCAACAGACCGCCGACGTGGCGCGCCAGTCGCGGGAAGCCGCCGAACAGGGTCTGCAGGCGATGCAGAACAACATCGGCGGTATGAACCAGATCCGGGACCACATCCAGGAAACGTCCAAGCGCATCAAGCGACTGGGCGAGTCCTCGCAGGAAATCGGCGAGATCACCGAGCTGATCTCCGACATTACCGAGCAGACCAACGTGCTGGCGCTGAACGCGGCCATCCAGGCGGCGTCCGCCGGTGAAGCCGGTCGCGGCTTCTCGGTGGTGGCGGAAGAAGTGCAGCGACTGGCGGAACGCTCCGCCGACGCGACGCGCCGGATCGCCGCGCTGGTCAAGACCATTCAGACCGACACCCACGACGCGGTGGCCGCCATGGAGCGCTCCACGCTGGGCGTGGTCGAGGGTACGAAGCTGTCCGACGCGGCCGGCCGCGCGCTGGAAGACATCGACTCGGTGTCGCGTCGCCTGGACGACCTGATCGGCCAGATCTCGTCGGTCGCGCAGAACGAAGCGCGCGCCGCCAACGAGGTCGGTGCCAACATCCAGCACATCTTCGCGGTGACCGAGCAGACCTCCGACGGTACGCGCTCCACCGCGCAGATGGTGCATGAGCTGTCGCGTTCGGCGGAAGCGCTGAAGCAGTCGGTGGCCCGGTTCAAGGTGACCTGATCGGCGTCACGCCGACAGCCCCGCCCGGTCGTACAGGGATAGAGCCCCGCACCGCGTCGACATAAAAGAGAGAACAAGAGCGAGCATGGACCTTACGCGCGAATCCGAGTTCCCCGCCGACCTGAGCCCCTTGGCCTGGGTCCAGGAGGAACTGCGCCGCACGCTGGAATCGGTGCACAAGGCCCTTCGCCGCGTGCTGCGCGATGCCGATGCGCGATCGACGACCCTGGGCGGCGACGGCCAGCCCAGTCCGGCGCTGCAAGGCGCGGCCCAGCAGATGCACCAGGCGGCCGGCGTGCTGTCGGTGGTCAGCCTGCCTGCCGCGGCGCACCTGCTGCGCGCGGCCGAGGCCACGCTGTTCCGCCTGGCGGAGAACCCCGCCGGCGTCTCGATCGCCGAGGTCGAGGCCGTCGAGCGCGCGGACTTCGCGGTGCTCGCGTTCATCGCCAAGACGCTGGCAGGTGGTCAGCCGAGCTCGCTCGCGCTGTTCCCCGCCTACCAGGCGCTGCAGGAACTCAACGGCGCGGGCCGCATCCACCCGGCCGACCTGTGGACCGAGGAATTCCGCTGGCGCGACCTGCCCGTGGACGGCAACGTCCGCGCGCTGACGTCGGACCAGATGCGCGCGCCCTTCGAGGCGCTGCTGCTCAAGCAGATGCGCGCCCCGGCCCCCGGCCAGGGCCAGCTGCTGAGCGACCTGTGCGCCGGCCTGGCGCTGACGCAGACCCAGCCGCACGCACGCACGCTCTGGATGCTGGCCGCGGGCCAGTTCGAGGCTCAGTCGCGCGGCCTGCTGCCGGTGGACACGCTGGTCAAGCGGCTCGGTTCGCGGCTGCTGGCGCAACTGCGCGCGGGCAGCGATGCCGCGCCGTCGGAACGCCTGGCCAAGGATCTGCTCTTCTTCTGCGCCGCCGCCAAGCACACCGACCCGGCCGCCGCGCCGCGTCTGACCGCGGTCCAGAAGGCCTACGGCCTGATCGAGGCCGACCAGGTCGACTACCGTGACGACACGCTCGGCCGCATCGATCCGAACTGGGTCGCCGCCGCCAAGAAGCGCGTGGCCGCCGCCAAGGAATCCTGGGCGTCCGCCGCCGAGGGCGAGACCCATCGCCTGGGCGGTCTGGACGAGCAGTTCGCCCATGTCGGCGAATCGCTGCAGAAGCTGTTCCCCAACGGCGAGGTGCTGGGCGACACGCTGCGCCGCGCCGTCGTGGCGACGCTGCGTTCGGGCCGCGCGCCCGAACCCGCGCTGGCGATGGAGATCGCCACGTCGATGCTCTACCTGGAAGCCGCGCTCGAGGACGAGGCCTTCGACCAGCCCGAGCAGGGCGAGCGCGTGAAGGGCCTGGCCCGCCGCATCGAGTCCGTGGGCCACGGCGAGACGCCGCTGGCGCTCGAGAGCTGGATGGAGGAGCTGTACCGCCGCGTCGCCGATCGGCAGACGCTGGGCTCCGTCGTCCACGAACTGCGCGCGAGCCTGTCCGAGGTCGAGCGCCAGTGCGACGAATATTTCCGTGACCCCGCCAAGCGCGACCTGCTGATCCCGGTGCCGGGCCAACTGCAGGCCATGCGCGGCGTGTTCAGCGTGCTGGGCCTGTCGCAGGCCGCGCAGGCGACGCTGAAGATGCGCGACCAAGTCGACGAACTGGCCAACACCGAGGTCGATCCCTCGCTGGCCGGACCGCGCGCGCAATTCGACCGGCTCGCCCACAACCTGGGCGCGCTGGGGTTCCTGATCGACATGCTCAGCGTGCAGCCGCAGCTGGCCAAGCGCATGTTCCGCTTCGAGGAAGACACCGGGCTGCTGCAGTCGCTGGTGGGCCGCGAGAGCGAGCTGCGCGATCACGCGCTGGAACTGGCGGCCGAGGAAGCCGCGGCGCAGCCGCAGCTGATCGACCAGCTGCAGGCGACGGCGCAGGCCGTCGCGCAGGGCGATCGTCCGGCCGAGGAGCTGGCGCGCGACCTGGAACGCATTTCCCATGAAGCCCGCGCCGCCGACGACCTCGGCCTGGCGCAGGCCGCGCAGCAGGCGCAGCAGCAGTTGCTGTCCGCCGGCGACGCCGCCGCGGGCACGCACGCCGCCGAGGCGCTGCAGCAGTTCATCGAGGCCGCCGCGCCCGTCGCGCCGCCGGCCCCCGCGCCGAGCGCCCCGATCCCCCAGGCCGAGGAAGCCATCGACGAGGAGATGCTGGGCATCTTCCTGGAAGAGGCCGCCGAGGTCGTGGGCACGGCCCGCGAGGCGATGGCCGCGCTGGCCCGCAACGGCAGCGACAAGGAACAGCTGACGACGGCGCGCCGCGCCTTCCACACGCTCAAGGGCAGCTCGCGCATGGTCGGGCTGAACGAGTTCGGCGAAGCCGGCTGGGCCTGCGAGCAGTTGTACAACCACCGCCTGTCGGAGCATCCGCAGGCCGATTCGGACCTGCTGCGCTTCAGCAACGAGGCGCTGGACGCCTTCCAGGCCTGGGCCGCCGCGATCGGTGAAGGCCGTCCGCACGGCTTCCACAGCGCGCCGTTCCGCGCGTCGGCCGATGCGCTGCGCCTGGAGAACCGCTACCTGCCGCTGGCCGTCTCGGCCGAGCCGCCGGCCGCCCCGGCCGTTGCCGCTGGCGCTGCCGCCGCTGCGATCCCCGAGCTGATCGAGGTCGCCGAGGTGCCCGAGGTCATCGAGCTTGCTGAGGTCGCCGAGGTGCCGGATCTGCCGGTGGCCGAGGTCGTCGAGCCCGCCGCGCCGATCGAGACGCTGGAGATCGTCGAGCTGGGTGAAGTGGTGGAGCCGCTGGCGCTGCCCGAGCTGTCGCTGGACGACGCCGTGGCCGAGTCCGCGCCCGCCGCCCCGGCTGAAGGCCCGACCGCCGAGGAACAAGCCGCCGAGCAGGCCGCGATGGACCTGCTGGCCACGCTGGACGCCTCGCCGATGGCCGATGCCGCCGCGATGCCCTCGCTGGACCTGCCCGCGCTGGACCTGCCGGGCCTGGACGTGCCCGCGCTGCCGATGGCGGACCTGGACATCGTCACCGCGGTCGAGCCGGTTGTGCCGGTCGCCACGTTGACCGCCGAGCTGCCTGAGCTCACGCAGGCCGTGCCCGAGCTGGACGCCTCGCTGGACCTGGACGCGCTGTCGGCCGAGGCGCTGCCCGCCGTCACCGCGCCGGACACCACGCTGACGCTGCCGACGGTGGCCGAGGAAGTCGAGCCGTCGTCGCTGCTGGCCGCGCCGGTCGCCTCGCCGGCCGACACGGTCATCGACGCGCCGGCCTTCCCCGACGAGCACACGTTGACGCTCAGCGACGAGCCGAGCGTCTCGATGGAGCTGCCCGAGGGCTGGCCCGAGGACGCGCCGCTGGTCGAGATCGAGGCGACGACCCCGATGCCGCTGGACGAATTGCCGTCCGAACCGGCGATCGAGGAGCCCGCGCTGGATCTGCTGGACCTGTCCGGCATGAACGACCTGTCCGAGCTGAACACCGCGCCGCTGGCCGCGATCGAGCCGGCCGACGCCGCGCCGACGCAGGACGTCTCGCTGACGCTGGACCTGGGCCAGGAGCTGGTCGAGGCGCACGCCGCCGAGCCGATCGATCAAGCGGTTGATCAGCCGATCGATCAGCCGGCCGATCAGGCCCATGACTTCGCCGACGAGGCGACGCTGGACCTGGGCGGTGTCGGCATCGACGACGCGACGCCGCCGGAAGGCCTGTCGCCGCGCAGCCTGTCCGACCTGGACCTGCCGGACCTGGACCTGGGCACGACCGCCGCGCCGGCTCCGCACGCCGCGCCGGCGCTCAGCCTGGTGGGCGGCACGTCCGTGACGCCGCCGGAAGCGGGCGCCGAGTCCGGCGACGCGCTGGACGGGATCGACGACAGCGAGGACAGCGACGAGGGCGTGAAAGTCATCGGACCGCTGCGCATCAGCATCGCGCTGTTCAACATCTTCCTGAACGAAGCCGACGAGCGCTCGCGCCGTCTGCAGGTCGAGCTCAGCGAATGGGCGCTGCTGCCCCAGTCGCCGCAGCCGCAGGACGCCGAGGCGCTCGCCCACGGCCTGGCCGGCAGCGCCGCCACGGTCGGTTTCGAGGACCTGTCCGGTCTGGCCCGTTGCCTGGAGCACGCGCTGGAGCGTGCCCGCGGCCACGAGGTCGCCGATCCGACGCTGTTCACGCGCGCCGCCGACGAGATCCGTCGCCTGCTGCATCAGTTCGCCGCCGGTTTCCTGAAGGAAGCCGATGCCGGCCTGATCGCCGAGCTGCAGGCCTTCGAGCCGGGCGCGCCGCTGCCTGACGGTCACGCCGACAGCGACGAGGGCCTGCTGGCCATGTCGCTGGAGGAGGTCTCGACCGCCTCGCTGCCCGCGCACCTGCTGGACATGATGGCTCCGGCCACGCCGCAGCTGCCGACCTCGCACGCCTCGTTCCACCGCGCGGCCGAGGCCTCCGCCGACGACTTCGACTTCAACCAGCCCGACCAGATCGAGCCGGAGCTGATGCCGATCTTCGAGGAAGAGGCTGAGGACCTGCTGGGCGAGCTGCACGGCGCGCTGCGCGAGTGGGCGGCCCAGCCGGCCGACACCGGCCGCGCCGCGGCCTGCATGCGCGTGCTGCACACGTTCAAGGGCGGTGCCCGCCTCGCCGGCGCGATGCGCCTGGGCGAGCAGGCCCACCAGCTGGAATCGCAGATCGAGCGCCTGGTGAGCGACGGTGAACCCGGCTTCGAGCAACTGCTCGCGCTGCAGGACGCCGGCGACAGCCTGGAGCACGGCTTCAAGACGCTGCAGCGCACCTGGCGCGACCCGGCGCCGGTGGTCCCCGCGCCGATGCCGCAGGTCGCGGCTCCGGTCGCCGCTCCGGTCGTTGATCTGCCCGCGCCCATCCCTGCCACCGCTGCGATCGAGACCGTTCAGGCGCCCGCCGAGGGCTCCGATGCGATCGTCGCGCCGGCCGAGACCGCTGATGTCGCCGAGACGGTCGAGGTCGCCGAGCTCGTGGAGCCGATCGCTGAACCGGTCGCCGAGCCGGCGGCCGATGCCGCGGCTGAACCCGAGGTCGAGGTGGTCGAAGAGACGGCCCAGGCCGTCGAGGCACCGGTGGACGAGCCGATCGCTGAACCGGTCGCCGAAGTCCCCGCCGCGCCGGCTGTCGCCGCGCCGCCGGCCGACATCGACATCGACTGGGCCCATTTCGGCGAGATCGCCGAGCTGGGTCAGCCGCTGGAAAGCGCGCCCGTCGCGCCCGCCGCGCAGGTCCGCGTCCGCGGCGCGCTGCTGGAACGCATGGCCGCGCTGTCGGGCGAGGTCGCGATCCGTCGCGCCCGCCTGGAATCCGAGCTGGGCCAGATGCGCGTGTCGCTGTCTGACCTGGACGACAACCTGGAGCGCCTGCGCACGCAGCTGCGCGAGCTGGAACTGCAGGCCGAGGCCCGCATCGCCGCTCGCCAGGAAGCCGTGCATGCCACCGGCAAGGACTTCGATCCGCTGGAGTTCGACCGCTACACCCGCTTCCAGGAACTGACCCGGATGCTGGCCGAGTCGGTCAACGACGTGGCCACGGTCCAACGTGGCCTGCAGCGCAACGTCGCGGCCGGTGAAGACGAACTGGCCGGCCAGTCCCGCCTGACGCGCGAGCTGCAGGACGACCTGCTGCGCACGCGGATGGTGGAGTTCGACTCCAGCCTGGCCGAGCGCCTGCATCGCGTCGTCCGCCAGGCCGGCCGCGAGAGCGGCAAGCAGGTGCAGCTGGAGATCCGCGGCGGCGGCGTCGAACTGGACCGCGCGGTGCTGGAGCGTCTGACCGGCGCCTTCGAGCATCTGCTGCGCAACAGCGTCGTGCACGGCATCGAGACGCCGGAGGTCCGCCAGCAGGCGGGCAAGGCGCCGGTGGGCCGCATCGTGCTGAACCTGCACCAGGAAGGCAACGAGATCCAGGTCCGCTTCAGCGATGACGGCGCCGGCCTGAACCTGTCGCGCATCCGCGCCCGCGGCGAGTCGCAGGGCCTGATCCAGCCGGGTCAGGACATCAGCGACGCGCAGCTGATGGACCTGATCTACGAACCCGGCTTCTCCACCGCCGAGGCGCTGACCGAGATGGCCGGCCGCGGTGTCGGCATGGACGTGGTCCGCTCGGAAGTGAACACGCTGGGCGGCTACGTGCTGACCCAGTCGACCTCGGGCCAGGGCGCCAGCTTCGAGCTGCGCGTGCCGCTGACCACCGCGCTGACGCAGGTCGTCGTGCTGCGTTACGGCGACCGCAAGGTCGCGGTGCCGGCCAGCCTGATGCTGTCGGTGCAGCGCCTGTCGGTCGAGCAGGTCGAGCAGGCGTACGTCGACGGCTCGCTGATGGCCGCCGGCGAACGCATGCCGTTCTACTGGCTGGGCGGCCTGATGCACCAGAGCGACCGCGGCGTGCCGCACGGCAAGACGGTGCCCGTCGCGCTGGTGCACAGCGCGCAGCAGCGCCTGGCGCTGCACGTGGACGAAGTGCTGGGCAACCAGGAAGTCGTGATCAAGAACCTGGGCCCGCAGCTGATGCAGGTCCCGGGCCTGGCGGGCATCAGCCTGCTGGCTTCCGGCGATGTCGCGCTGATCTACAACCCGGTGGCGCTGGCCAACCGCTACGGCCATGCCGCGCAGCAGCGCGTGCACGACGCCGAGGCGGCGGCGCGCGCGGTCGTGGTCCAGGAGGTCGAGCAGCTCGCCCCGCTGATCATGGTCGTGGACGATTCGCTGACCGTGCGCCGTGTCACGCAACGCCTGCTGGAGCGCGAGGGTTACCGCGTGCTGCTGGCCAAGGACGGCCTGGATGCGATGGAGCGCCTGGGCGGCGAGGAATTGCCCGCGCTGGTGCTGTCGGACATCGAGATGCCGCGCATGGACGGTTTCGACCTGGTGCGCAACCTGCGTGCCGACGCGCGCCTGGCGGGGCTGCCCGTGATCATGATCACGTCCCGCATCGCGCAGAAACACCGGGACTATGCACAACAGCTCGGAGTCGACGATTACCTGGGCAAGCCCTATGACGAAGAGCACCTGCTCGGGCTGATCGCCCGATACACTGCGCATCTGTCCGCCGGTCACCCGGCGAGGGCGTAAGGTCCGGCAACCACCCGGACATCGGTCATCACCGGCGCCTGGATCATCCTTCCACGCTGCTGAGCACACCATGTCCGGGGTTGTCGACCATCTTGCCGAGCTGACGGGCTTCCGTGACCGCGACGTCATGGACGTCACGCTGGTCACCGCGCTGCGCGATCTGCTCAGCGGCCCGACGGCCGCCGTGGCGATCTACCGCTGCGTCGGCGAGCCCGGCCATCAACGCTGGCTCACCCGCGCCCGGCTCAGCGCCGGCGACGCGGTCGCCACCGCCGACTCGCTCTGGGTCGATCCCGACCGGCTGCCCAAGCTGGATGAACATCCCCGCCGCCTCGAGTGCCTGTCGCAGCGCAGCGTGCTGCAGCAGCGCGAAGGCGAGGAGTGGGTCACCTTGTTCCCGCTGGCCACCGAGCGCGAGGTCGTCGGCGTGCTGGAGCTGCACACGGCGCGCCGGCTCAAGGCCGAGGCGCAGCGCATGGTCACCAGCGTGCTGCGGATTTATCACAACTTCCAGGGCCTGCTGGACTACAGCGAGCGCGACACGCTGACCGGCCTGCTCAATCGCAAGACCTTCGACGAGAGCTTCCTGAAGGCGGTCTCCGAGCTGCCCCGCCACAAGGCGGTGGAAGTGATCGAGTCGGACGAGCAGGGCCAGGACCGCCGCCATGCCGCGGTGCATCCGCGCTACTGGATCGGCGTCATCGACATCGACCACTTCAAGTCGATCAACGACCGCTTCGGTCACCTGATCGGCGACGAGGTGCTGCTGCTGCTGTCGCGGCTGATGCGCAGCAGCTTCCGCTTCAACGACCTGCTGTATCGCTTCGGCGGCGAGGAATTCGTCGTGCTGATGCGCTGCGAGGACGAGGAGGACGCGGCTCACGCGTTCGAGCGTTTCCGGCTCAACACCGCGCAGTACGCCTTCCCGCAGGTGGGCCGCATCACGGTGAGCATCGGCTTCACGCAGATCCGCGGCGGCGACTCGCCGGCCGCGGCGTTCGAGCGCGCCGACAAGGCGGTCTATCACGCCAAGGGCGCCGGCCGGAACCAGGTGCAGAGCCATGCGACGCTGGTCGCGCAGGGCCAGATGGCGGAAGCCGCGCACCTGAGCGACGTCGAGCTGTTCTGATGCGCTCGCCGGCCACGCGTCGATGGCGCGCGGCGGCCGCGGCGCTGACGCTGTCGGTGGTGGCCGCGCTCACGATCGGCTGCGCCAGCCCACCCCCCGTCACCGGTCCCGACGTGCCCGCCGCCAGCGGCGAGCAACGCGCCGCCGACGGCAGTCACCTCTGGCAGGACTTCGACTGGTCCGACCCCGCGCGCGACCGCGCCGTGCCGGTGCGCGTGTACTGGCCCAGCGGCGCGGCGCCCGCGGCCGGCTGGCCGGTGGTCGTGTTCTCGCATGGCATGGGCGGCTCGCGCCGCGGCTACAGCTACCTCGGCAGCTACTGGGCGGCGCATGGCGTCGTGGCGATGCATGTGCAGCACATCGGCAGCGATCGGCGGCTGTGGGCGGGCGGATTCGGCTGGTCCAACTCGCTGACGCTGGTGCGCCGGCTGCAGCAGGCGGCGCAGCCCGGCGAGGCCATCGAGCGCACGCAGGACGTGCGCTTCGCGCTGGATCAGCTGCTGGCCGGCCCGCTGGCAGCGCGCCTGGACACGACGCGCCTGGCGATCGCCGGACATTCCTACGGCGCCAACACCAGCCTGCTGCTGGCCGGCGCGCAGGTTCCCGCGGCGAGCGGGATGCTCGGTGCGGGCGCGCCGCTGCCGGCGATGGCCGACGCGCGCTTCCGCGCGGCGATCCTGATCTCCGCGCCGCCGTTCTACGGCGAAGGCGATCCGGCGCCCATCCTGTCGCGCATCGCGATCCCCACGCTGCACATCAGCGCCACCGACGACGAGATCACCATCCCCGGCTACTACAGCGGCCCGTCGGACCGCGTGGCGCTGTTCGACGCGATCGGCGGTCCGCGCAAGGCGCTGGCGATGTTCAGCGGCGGCTCGCACAGCATCTTCACCGACCGGATGAACACGGGCGGGCTGGAGCTCAACCCCAAGGTCAAGGCGGCGACCAGCGAGCTCAGCCTCGCTTATCTGCGCCTGGTGCTCGATGGCGACGAAGCCCCGCTGCGGGACTGGCGCACGCGCCATGGCGCCTTGCTGGCGCGCTGGCAGGCGCCGTGAAGGCGCTTTCAGCAACCCGTGCGGCGCAACGCCTGACCCCGCTCGCATACGCCATCCGGCACGCGAAGTGCCAGTCCGTGCCGACAACGTGGCTTTCCTGGGACGTGGCACGTGAGCAGGGACTTGCTTTTCCCACGCGACGCCTCTAGCGTTAGGCACTTGTGAACCGTCGCCACAGAGCGGCGGTCATGCGGCTCCTGATGGAGCGAGCGAGAGAGGCGCGACCGAGGGTCGCGGGATGCGAATGCAGTGGGGTGGACCGGCGCGGAGTTGTCATCGCTTGATCGCGCGGTCCATAGGGTTGTACGAACACGGGCAAGGGAGCCCGGACCTTCAATGCGCTTGCTGACCTTTCCGGTGGCTGCGGGCCTGTTGCTGGCCGGCTGCGTCGCCTTCGTGGCCACCGCCTATGGGGAATATCGCAGCCTGGGCGAACTCACGCGCCAGGAGGCTGGCCGCGCGCATGCCTTGCGCACCCAGCAGTTGATCTCCGACCTCAATGGCCTGCTGATCGATCTGGAGACCGGCACGCGCGGTTTCCTGATCACCGGCGATGCGGCATTCCTGCAGCCGTATGAACGCGCGCAGCGCGACCTCGACGCGAGCTACGCCGATCTCAAGGACGCGCTGGCACGCTCCGGTGATCGGCAGGACGCCGCGTTCCTGCGCCTGGACCGCGTCATCGCCGAACGCCGCCGGCAGGTTGAGGCGCAGGTCGAGAGCCGCTGGAAGATCGGCGAGTCAGCGCTGAAGGACCGCCAGGCCTACGTGGCGGGCAAGCAGCTGATGGATGAGATCCGCGGCGAGTTGGCCCGCCTGAAATCGCTGCAGCAGCAGCGCATCGACCGCATCGAATCCGACGTGGTGGTGCAGACGCGCGAGACGACGCTGCTCGCGCAGGTGCTGCCGCTGGCGGGCGGGCTGCTCGTGGCCGCGGCGATGGCCGCGTTGTGGATCGAACGCGAACGGCGCGACAGCGCGGAACGCGCCTTGCGCGACAGCCACGCTCAGTTGGAAAGCGCTGTCGCCGAGCGCACCCGCGAACTGCGCGAGGCGCTGAGCCGCATCCAGAGCTTCGCCGCGGAACTGGACCGCAGCGTCGAGGCCGAACGCCGCAGCCTGGCCCGCGAGGTGCACGACCAGCTCGGCCAATTGGGCACGGCGGCGAAGATGCTGACGCTGTCGATGGCGCGCAAGCTCGCGCCGGCCAAGGACCCGATGCACGACGAGATGCTGACCATCGCCGACGAGGTCATCAACGCCGCGCGGCGCATCGCCCACACGCTGCGTCCGCCGCTGCTGGACGACTTCGGGCTGTCCGCCGCGGTGCAGCATTACGCGCAGACCCTGCAGCGCCAGAGCGAGCTGATCATCGACCTGGACCTCGGACCCGACGACGAGTTGACGACGGAGCAGCACAACCAGCTGTTCCGGCTGCTGCAGGAAGCGGCGACCAATGTGCTGCGCCATGCGCAGGCGCATCAGCTGACGATCCAGTCCCGCGTCGAGGACGGGGCGTATCGGCTGCTGATCGAGGATGACGGCGTGGGTCCGGGCCAGGTGCGGGCTGACGCGTCGGGCCTGAGGAACATGCGGGAGCGCGCCGTGCTGGCTGGCGGCGAGATGACGTTCGGGCCGGCGCCCCAGCGCGGCACACGCATCGAGGTGCGCGTGCCGCTGGGCGCGGGTGAGGGCGGGGACGGATCGGGGACGACGGACGGTGCCGCGGGCGGCATCGGCGCGGCTCCGGAGAAAGAGGAGGGCTGGGATGAGGTTTCTGATCGTTGATGACCACCCGATCATGCGGCTCGGGGTCAAGCAGTTGATCCAGGGCCACTGGCCGTCCGCGGTGCTCGACGAGGCGTCGACCATCGCCGAGGGCCTGCAGCTGGGCCTGGCCAACAAACCCGACGCGCTGGTGCTGGACCTGTCCCTGCCCGACGCGAGCGGGACCGAGGGCGCCAGCCGCATGCTGCGCGCGCTCAAGGGCGTGCCGGTGCTGGTGCTGAGCCTGAACGCGGAGTCCGCCTACGCCGCGCGCCTGCTGCAGATGGGGGTGTCGGGCTACCTGCCCAAGGACAAGGCGACCGAGGAGCTCGTCGTGGCCTTGCAGCGGCTGCTGCAGGGCGGGCGCTACGTCACGGCGGCGATGGCGGACCACCTGCTGGGCCTGCTGAGCGGGGCCACGCCGGGACAGCTCGCGCACGAGCAGCTCTCGGCGCAGGAGCACCGCGTGATGCTGCTGATCGCCGCGGGCAAGACCCCGGCGGAGATCGCCGACACGATGCACCTGTCAGCCAAGACCGTGGGCACCTACCGGGCGCGCATCCTCGAGAAGACGGGCTGGCGCAACAACACCGAGCTGACGAAATACTGCGTCCAGCACGGGCTGACGGACATCCAGTGAGCGGCGGGAGCGTGTAGGTGATCGCCCGACAAACCCTGCGGACGGACCCCGACACCAGCTTGCGGGCGGGCCTGCTGCTGCGCGCGGGGGGGCGGGCGCAAGATGCCGGACAGGCGGTGACAACCAGTCGCCGCAGCGATCCGGAGCTTCTCCCCATGGATATCTTTCTCGTCGAGGATTCGTCGGCCATCCGCCGGCTCCTTGCCCGGCGTCTCGAGGACATGCCCGGCGTGCGCGTGGTGGGCGAGGCGGATTCCGCGCCGCAGGCGATCGCGCTGATCGACTGGCTGCAGCCCGACACGGTGCTGCTGGACATGACGCTGCTGGTGGGCACCGGCGTGGACGTGCTGCGGGCGCTGCGCCGCAAGGGCTTCCAGGGCCGCATCCTGATGCTCACGCATCACGCGATGGACGCCTACAAGGACATGTGCATGCAGGCCGGCGCCGACGGCTTCTACGACAAGGGCAGCGGCCTGGAGACGCTGTTCGGCGACCTGGACGAGCTGCTGCAGAGCGAGCGCGCCACGGGCCGGCAATCGCGGCCGTCGCCGCTGCTGCGCGACAGCGCCACGGGCCTGCTGGGGCAGGTCGCGCTGCTCGAGCGGCTGGACCAGGTGCTGCGCATGGTCAACGCCGAGGCCGGCAAGGTGGCCGTCACGGTGGTGGTGCTCAAGGGCCTGGAGTCGCTCCTGCGCAGCCAGGGCGTGCAGGCGGCTGCGCCGGTGCTGGTGGAGATCGGCCGGCGGCTGTCGGGTTGCGCCGGGCCGGCGGACCTGCTCGCCCGCCATGCCAACGAGCAGTTCGCGCTGGTGGTCTCGCGCGCCGGATCGGCGCAGGACGCCGAGGCCATGGGCGAGCGCATCCGCGAGGCGCTCTCGCGTCCCTTCGACCTGGGCGGCCACGAGGTACGGCTGGACAGCCATGTCGGCGTCGCTCTGTATCCCCGCGACGCGATCTCCGCGCGCGGACTCCTGATCCTGGCGGAAGCCCGGGCCCATGGCTCGCGGTTGCCCGAAAGGGGAAGCGCCGTGGTGCATTGACAGGACACGCATGCGGAGCCGCCAGGACACGCATCTCCTCCTTCTGACACTGCTCGCCGTGCCGGTCGCGTCCGCGTGGGCCGGCACGGCGACCAACTCGCTCACCTCGCAGACGACGGTCACCACGGCCTGCAACGTCTCGGGCAACACCCTGGCTTTCGGCAGCGCGATCAATCCGATCAGCGGCGCCGCGGTGACCGGCAGCTCGACGCTGACGATCGAGTGCACCGCCACCACGCCCTACACCGTGGCGCTGAGCGCAGGTGTCAACGCGGGCGGCATCACCAACTTCCTCAATCGCAAGATGGCCAACGGCGCGTACACGCTGGCGTACCAGCTGTACGTGGACAACGGCTACACGCAGGTCTGGGGCAACGGCACCGGCAGCTCGGTCTACAGCGGCACGGGGTCGGGCGGCCTGCAGAACGTGACCATCTACGGACGCATTCCCAGTCTGACCGGCACGGTGCCGGGGACCTACACCGACACGGTGACGGTGACGGTCACCTATTGAGCGGGAGACAAGCCGATGAACACGATCCGAGGCGAGTGGACGTCCAGGAGGTGGCGGGCGGTCCTGGCGTTCCTGGCGGCATTGGCGGCGACCTGCGTCGCGCCGGTGGCGCGGGCGGCCGATGTGAGCATCATGCCGGTCAACGTGCGGCTGGACCGCAGCAACGACCGCGCCACGGTGCAGGTCCAGAACAACGGCACCGAGCCGGTGACGATGCAGGCCGAGGGCATCCGCTGGACGCGCGAGAACGGCCAGGACGTCGACGGCCCGACCACCGACCTGCTGGTCAATCCGCCGATCTTCCAGCTGCAGCCCGGCCAGGTGCAGGTGCTGCGCGTGGGCCTGCGGCGTCCGCCCGATCTGCAGCAGGAAGCGACGTATCGCATGGTGCTGCGCGAGGTGCCGACACCGCGCACCGGCGCCGACGCGCAGGTGACCGGCGCGGTGCGCGTGCTGGTGGCGCTGCGCGTGCCGGTGTATGTCGCGCCCAACCAGGTGCGGCGCGATGCGAGCTGGAGCGTGCAGCGCGCGTCCAGCGGCGAGACGGTGGCCACGGTGACCAACGCGGGCAACGTGCATGTGAAGGTGAGCGAGCTGCGCATCACCGGCGCCAACGGCGAGGTGAAGTCCATGGTGGTGCCGGGCGCGCAGAGCGTGGTCTTCCCCGGCGAGCAGCGCAGCTATCGGATTCCCACGCCGGCGGGGCCGCCCTCGTCGGTGCAGATCATGACGGACCAGGGACTGCAGCAGGTCACCGGTGCGCCGGGCAAGTGATGCACGCCTGATGCCCGCGGCCGTCTGCGTGTGCATGACGGCCGTGGCCCAGGCCCAGGCGCCTCCAGCCGCGCCCGCGCCGGCCGCCTCCGACCCGGCCGCCGCGCTGGCGCAGGCGCCGCGCTTCGGCGAGACGCTGCTGCTCGGGCTCAAGATCAACGGCATCGCGCAGCCGCAGACGGTGCGCGCGGTGCGGGTGCCCGAGGGCCTGGCGATTCCGCAGGACCTGTGGGCCGAGCTCAAGTTCCGCCCGCCCTCGCTGCCGCCACGCATGATCGACGGCGAGCTGCACATGATCCTCGGCGACGGGCCCGCGGAGCTGATGCGCTGGCGGGTCGAGGAGCTCAGCCAGACGCTGGAGATCGACGCGCCGCCGCAGGCCTTCTCCGACCAGCAGATCGAGGTGGCGCGCGCCGCCACGCAGGTCACGCTGCCGGCGAGCTTCGGGGCCTACGTCAACTACGACCTGCAGTGGCAGTCGCGCGTGGGCGGCAGCGGCAACGTGGACGGCGTGTCGGAAGTCGGCGTGCTGACGCCCGCGGGCGACCTCAGCCATCAGCAGCTCTACCGCAGCGGACAGGCCGGCGGCTGGGTGCGCCTGGACACGCGCTGGACCATGGACCGCCCCGAGCACCTCACCAGCTGGCGGCTGGGCGACAGCGTGGCGCAGCCGGGCACCTGGGGCCAGGCGATGCGATTCGGCGGCGTGCAGTGGAGCACCGACTTCTCGCTGCGGCCGGGCTTCCTGAGCTTCCCGCTGCCGACGCTGCGCGGCGAGGCGGCCTTGCCCTCGACGGTGGACGTCTTCGTCAACAACAGCCAGCGGCTGCAGGGCCGCGTGCAGCCCGGTCCCTTCGACATCAGCGACCTGCCGGTGGTCACCGGCCAGGGGGAGATCCGCACCGTGGTGCGGGACCTGCTCGGGCGCGAGCAGGTCGTGGTGCAGCCGTACTACATCAGCCCGTCGCTGCTCAAGCCGGGGCTGTCGGCCTACAGCATCGAGACCGGTTTCCTGCGGCTGAACTACGGCACCGAGAGCAACCGATACGGCCGCGCGATGGTCGCGGGCACCTGGCGCAACGGCGTGACACCGACCTTCACGCAGGAATGGCGCGGCGAGGTCACGCGGCGCCAGCAGGCGATGGGCGCGACGGGGTTGTGGCTCTTCCCCGCGCTGGGCACGCTGAGCCTGGCGGGCGTGGCCAGCCGCAGTGACGATCCCGAGGCGCGTCGCGGCGGGCTGCTCACGCTGGGCGTGGAGCGACAGGGCATGGACTGGAGCGGCGGCGTGCAGGTCAAGCGCGCGTCGGCGGGCTTCACGCAGCTGGGCAATCCGGTGTCGCCGAAGTGGAGCGTGTCGGGGTCCATCGGCACGTCGTGGAAGCAATGGGGACTGGGCGTCGGGTTCGTGAACCAGGGCGCGCCGCAGCGGCCCGCGCCGACCGGTCAGCTGCAGGTCGCCAACAAGCTCTGGTCCTTCAATGCGAGCCGCGGCCTGGGCAACTGGGGCTTCTTCGGCCTGTCCGCGCTGAAGGCCGGCAATGGTGGCGGCACGGCGATCTCCGTGTTCTGGAGCCTGCTGCTGGACCACAACAAGAGCCTGTCCACCGCGTGGCAGGGCCAGCGCGGCGGCGGGCAGGAGTCGCGCGACGTGTGGCAGGTCCAGCTGCAGAGCAACCCGCCGATCGGCGAGGGCGTGGGGTATCAGCTGCTGGCCGAATCCAATGGCCGTCAGCAGGCGCAGGCGCAGTGGCAGAGCAACAAGATCGCGCTGGATGGCGGCGTGTCGCGGCTGGCGGGCAAGACCGATGTGCGGCTGGGGGCCAGCGGCGGCCTGGCCTACATGGACGGCAGTGCCTACGCGAGCCGGCGCATCGACGGCGGCTTCGCGGTGGTGCAGGTCGATGAGCAGCCCAATGTGCGCATCCTCCACGACAATCAGCCGGTGGCGCGCACCGACGCGCAGGGCCGGGCCTTCCTGCCGGCGCTGCGCGGGTATCAGGTCAATCGCGTGGGCGTGGTCGCGGACGATCTGCCGCTGGACGCGGAAATCGAGGCGCTGGAGCTGCGCGTGATGCCGGCGGCGCGGCGCGCGGCGCTGATCCGCTTTCCCATCGTGCACAGCCGCACGGCGACCTTCCGGGTCGTCGACGAGGCCGGCGAGCCGTTGCCGCCCGGCACCGAGCTGCGCGTGGCGGGCTCGCGGCGGTCCTTCCCGATGGGGCTGGACGGGCGCGCCTTCGTCACCGGGCTGGCCGATGGCGCGAACGCGGTGAGCGACGTGATGGCCCATCGCGAGGACGCCGCGCCGTGCCGGCTCGAGCTGCGTCTGCCGGAGAAGGCCACCGAGCTGCCCGATCTCGGCACGGTGGTGTGCCGCAAGATGAGCGCGTGGCGGGGCGCCGCGCCGACGACGAAACCAGAGAAGGAGCAACCATGAAACGAGTCATGCGGCGGATCTCCTGGCGGGCGGGAGGATGGAGGCTGTTGCCGTGGCTGGCGCTGATCGGGGCGGCACCGTCGGCGCATGCGTTGTGCGTGCCGGCGCTGTGCAGCTGCACGGTGACGACGACCTCGGTGCTGTTCGCCAACTACAACCCGCTGGCCTACGGCAACACCGACTCGACGGGCACGGTGACGGTGAAGTGTGGCGGCGTGGCCGGGCTGCTCGTGCCGTTCACGATCGCGCTGAACCAGGGCGGCGGGTCGAGCATCACCAACCGCTCGCTGGCCTTCGGCGCCAACAGGCTCAACTACAACCTGTACATCGACAACACGTACACGACGGTGTGGGGCGATGGCACGACCGGCACGCTGGTCGCGGGCGGTCTGCTGCTGGACGCGCTGGGGCTGTCGCCGGGCCTGGTCTACACGGTGTATGGCCGCATTCCTGGGCGGCAGGTGACGACGATCCCGGGCGGGCCGTACGTTGATTCGGTCAGCGTGACGCTCACGTACCAGTGAAGGGCACGCAGGCGTCGAGGGCGTCCTGCAGGCGTTCGCGCCAATAGGGATCGGCCGCGCCTGAAGTCCGGGCATCGGCAAGCGCGCGCAGCGGCCCGACCAGCCGCGGATCGGCGAGGGCCTCGGCCGCATCGAGCTCGTAGACGTGGCAGTCGGGCGTGAGCCGGGCGATGAGCCGCTCCACGAGCCCGTCCTCGCGGCGACGCGCGAGACCGACGAGCGCCTCGCCGCGCACGTCGAGGTCGGGGTCGTCGAGGTTGCGGCGCAGCGCGGCGCGGATCTCGGGCGAGTCGTCGTCACGCAGCGAGCCCAGGCCGAAGGTGGCCCAGTCGCGGACGTCGTCGGAGGAATCGGCGCTGAGCCGGATCAGCCCGGCGATGGCCTCGGGTTCCTCGTAGGAGCCCAGCGCGACCGCGACCTGCCAGCGCATCTGGCGATCGGTGCTTGAGGCCAGCCGCAACAGCGCGTCGACGCTCGCCCCATGCGGGCGATGGCCCAGGCCGAGCACGGCGGCGCGGACGACGTCGGGATGCGGATCGGCCAGGCCGCGCAGCAGCAACTGCTGCGTGGCGGATTCGGCGTGCATCTCGTAGCGGGGGGTGAGTGAGGCGGGATCGTGATGATCGCCCTGATTGCCGGGATCGCCGTGTTCATCGGCCTTCTCGGGCGCGCGATGCATCAGCTGACCGGCGATGGCGAGTGCGACGGCGCGGCGCCGGGCGCGCGGGCTGGTGCTCATCGCGGTGATCGTCTCGAGCAACGCGGGTGAGCCGCGCAGATGCAGCGCCTGGATCGCGCGCCAGCCGGCATCGGCATGCCAGTGGCGCAGCGCGTGGCGGATCAGGCGTTCATCGCTGAAGGACTTCAACCGGTGACGGGCCAAGCGTTTCATCGGAGGACTCGAAGACGCGATCGCCCGACTCTAATGGATTGACCCCCTCTCCCGCGGAGCGGGAGAGGGCGGGGGTGAGGGCTCTTTGAAGGCCTCCGTGCCCTGCCACGAGCCCTCACCCCAACCCCTCTCCCGCTACGCGGGCGAGGGGCTATCCCGCAAGCTCGTCGCCGGTCGGCAGCCTCAGCGCCCCGGTGTTGTAGTCGTACTCGAACACCTCGCCATGCCGCGCCCAGGTGACCGCCGTCTGCAGCACCGCGTCGGCCTCCGCATCGTCCAGATGCTCGCTGAGCAGCCGCAACACCGGCTTGTCGGGCATCTCCCCGCTGGGTTCCTGCTCCAGGCTGTGGCGGATGTGTGCGATCAACGGCACATGCGCCATCAGCTGCTGCCCGAAGAGATCCCGCCGCAACCCATGCGACCCCTCCACATACCGCCGCCCCAGCGGCGTCAACTGCAGATCACCGCTGTCGAGCTGCGCCAGCCCCAGCCGCGCCAGCGCATGCGCCACCGGCAGCAACTCCGAATCCGGCAGCCCCGCCTCCTCGCACAGCTGCGGCAGATCCGCGCGCCCGTCGAAGGGCGGATCCACGAGCAGCTCCAGCAGCCCGTCCATCCGCGCCACATCCGCCGCGGGCAAGCGCTCAGCCAGCGGCGCCGGCGGCGCGACCGCATCCACCGATCCCGCCGCGCGCCCCGGCCGCGTCGCGCCGGCCGTCATCAGCGCGTACACCTCGTCGATCAGCGCGCGCACATCGGCGCTCTCCGGATCGCGCGGCCGCGGCAGCTGCACCGACAGCTGGCAGCGGATGCGCCCCGGGTCGCTCGCGAAGATCAGCACGCGGTCGGCCATCATCACGGCCTCCTCGATGTTGTGCGACACCACCAGCATCGCCCGCGTCGGCATGTGCCCGCCGTCCCACAGCTCGAGGATGTCCTCGCGCAGCCGCTCGCCGGTCAGCACGTCCAGCGCCGAGAAGGCCTCATCCATCAGCAGCACGTCGGGCTCCGTCACCAGCGCGCGCGCGATGCCCACGCGCTGGCGCATGCCGCCGGACAGCTCGCGCGGCAGCGCGCCCTCGAAGCCGCTCAGCCCGATCAGCGCGATCGCCGCCTCGGCCTTGGCCGCGCGCTCGGCCCTGGGCACGCCGCGCGCCTCCAGCCCGATCTCGACGTTCTGCTGCACCGTCAGCCACGGGAACAGCGCGAAGGACTGGAACACCATGCTCACGCCGCGCGCGGGCCCCGACAGCGGCTGGCCGCGATACCGCAGCTGACCGGCATCGGCCGGCACCAGCCCCGCCATCAGGCGCAGCAGCGTGCTCTTGCCCGAGCCCGACTGGCCCAGCAGCGCGACGATCTCGCCCTCGCGCAGATTGAAATCGACGTCCGCCAGCACGGGCCGCGGATGGCCGTCGGCGGAGCGGAACTGCTTGCCCACGCCGTGGAGTTCGATGATGGATGCGCTCATGCCGTGCTCCTCACAGATGCATGCGGTCCTCGGCCAGCCGGTACAGGCGGCGCCAGACGAAGTGATTCAGGCCCATCACGAAGATGCACATCACGCCGATGCCCAGCGCGATCCGCGGGAAGTCGCCCCGCGCGGTCATCTCCGCGATGTAGCTGCCCAGGCCGTGCGCCTTGAGCGTCGTGTCGCCCCAGGAGACGTACTCGGCCACGATGCTCGCGTTCCACGAGCCGCCGCTGGCGGTGATGGCACCGGTCACGAAGCTCGGGAACACCGCCGGCAGCAGGTAGCGCCGCCATTTCAGCCAGCCGCTCAGGCCCAGGTTGCGCGCCGCGTGTCGCAGCTCGGCCGGGATGTTGGACGCCCCCGCGATGACGTTGAACAGCAGGTACCACTGCGTGCCGAAGATCATCAGCGGCGACAGCCACACGTCGGGGTTCAGCTTCCATTTCACGATCAGCACGACCACCACCGGGAACAGCAGGTTCGCCGGGAAGGCCGCCAGGAACTGCGCCACCGCCTGCAGCCGGCCGGACCAGCGCGGATTCATGCCGATCCAGATGCCCACCGGCACCCACACCAGCGCCGCCAGCGCGATCAGCACCAGCACCCGCACCAGCGTCAGCAGGCCCAGGCCGAAGACGTGACCCGCCTCGGCCCAGCCCACCTCCGAATGCACGAAGCGGATCAGGTGGTACAGCGCCACCATCACCGCCGCGGCGATCACCGCGTCCCAGGCGCGGGTCCAGGTCGCGCTGGCGATGCGCGGGCGCGCGCGGATCGAAGTCCCGTCGTGATGCCGGCGGAACCACACCAGGCTGCCCTCGAGCCGATCGACCGTCCAGGCCGCCGCGCGACGCGTGAACGCGGTGCGGCGCAGCCAGTTCAGCATCCACGAGTGGGGCGCGTTGTCGGTGCCGCTGTCCTCGAAGCGGAACTTGTCCGCCCACGCCACCAGCGGCCGGAACACCAGCTGGTCGTAGAGCACGATGCCCACGAGCATCGCGACGATCGCCCAGCCGATGGCGCCGAGGTCGCGGGCCTCGATCGCCAGGGCGATGTAGGAGCCGACGCCGGGCAGCTTGATGCTCTGGTCGGAGACCGAGATCGCCTCCGACGCGACGACGAAGAACCAGCCGCCGGACATCGACATCATCATGTTCCACAGCAGCCCGGGCATCGCGAAGGGCAGCTCCAGCCGCCAGAAGCGCTGCCAGCCCGAGAGCTGGAACACGCGCGCGGCCTCGTCCAGTTCCGAGGGCACCGTGCGCAGCGACTGGTACAGGCTGAAGGCCATGTTCCAGGCCTGCGAGGTGAAGATCGCGAAGATGGCCGCGCACTCCACGCCGAGCAGGTTGCCGGGGAACAGCGCGATGAAGCCGGTCACCGTAATCGACAGGAAGCCCAGGATGGGGATGGACTGCAGGATGTCGAGCATCGGCACCAGCACCTTCTCCGCGGCGCGGACCTTGGCGGCGAGCACCGCGAAGACCGCGCTGAAGAGCAGCGCCAGCACCATCGCCGCCAGCATGCGCAGGTTGGTGCGCAGCAGGTAGTAGGGCAGGTGGGACGGGTCGAGCGACAGCGGCAGCGGGTCGCCCAGCGCGAACGGGCGCGCCATCTGCGCCGCGCCGTAGGCGAGCAGCACCAGCAGGGCCAGCACCAGCGGCAGCAGCGCCCAGTCCCAGCGGTTCGTGCCCGCCTCGACTACGGGGCGGGGAAAGAATTGGCGGCGGTCCATGAGCGTGGCTTTCTCGTCCTGCATGGATTCCAGGGAACAGACGACCCCCTGGGGCCCCCCGCGCGAAGGCTCGCAGGATGCCTGGGGCGCCCTTCAGAAACCTGTCCGGTGTCTGGCCCGAGTCTGTCAGCGCCGCAGCGTCTGCGCCACCTCGAAGAAGGAGCTCAGCAGCAGGCTGTCGCGCCGCTCCTTCAGGCAGTACAGGTGGGTCTCGGTGAAGGCCGGGTCACCCTCGATGCGCACCGGCCGGAACCGCGCGTCGGGGATGAACTCCGCCTCGGACACCACGCCGATGCCGATGCCGCGCGCGGCCGCTTCCCGCAGCGCCTCGCGGCTGCCGATCTCCATGGCCACGCGCGGTGCGAGGCCCGCCTGACGCATCGCGGACTCCAGCGCCCGGCGCGTGCTGGAGCCGTCCTCGCGCTGCAGCAGCGGCTGCTCGGCGAGCTCCTGCAACGACACGCTGCCGCGCGAGGCGAAAGGGTGCTCGTTGTGCACGAACAGGATGATCGCGTGACGCGCGTAGGGCATGGTCTCGAAGCCGGGCGCGTCGTGGAAGCGCGCGAGCACGCCCACGTCGATCACGTAGTTCTCCAGGTCGCCGAAGACCTGCGCCGAGTTGCCCAGGCGGATCGAGACGTCGACCTTGGGGTACTGCTGGCGGTAGGCATCGACCATCTCGATGACGTGGAAGGGGCCGACCGCGCCGAGCTTGAGCTGACCGCGCGTGAGCTCGCCGCAGTCGTGCAGCAGGTTGTAGGCCTCGACCTCCAGCGCCGCGAGCTGTCGCGCGAGCGGCAGCAGCTGATGGCCGACGCTGGTGAGCTCGATGCGGTGGCCGCGGCGGTGGAAGAGCTCCACCTTGTGCTGCTGCTCCAGCCCCTGCACCTGCGTGGTCAGGGTGGGCTGGGAGAGCCCCAGCGCCCGCGCCGCGGCGCTGAAGCTGCCATGGCGGGCGACGGCGAGGAAGGCGCGGAGCTTGGCGGCCGACATGGATAGAGACGATCGATGGAGGGGGTGGATCGGGGCATCCTCGATCAATGGCGTGACGGTCCCGTGACAGCGCCGGGGCTGCGATCCATAGATCGCATGAATGGATGGCTGATGAATTCCAGATCGCCTCGATGGATGGGCTGTCACACAAGCTTCCCAGAATTCGCCGCATCCGCTCACCACCCCTGGATGCCGCCATGTCCCAGCTTCGGTCCACCACCTCGCTGTCCCCCTCGCGTCGCGTCGCGCTGCGCGCCGCCCTGGCCCTGACCATCGGCGCCGCGGGAGCGCCGGCGGCCTTCGCCCAGCAGCCGCAGGTGCTGACCATCGGCCTGATCCCCGCCGAGGACTCGCAGGCGATGATCGAATCCAGCCGCCAGGTGCTGGACGCGCTCCAGCAGCAGCTGGGCATCCCGGTGAAGCCCTTCGTGGCCACCGACTACAACGGCGTGATCGAGGCGCTGCGCGCGAAGAAGCTGGACGTGGCCTACCTCGGGCCGTTCTCCTACGTGCTGGCGAGCTCGGTGGCCAACGTCGAGGCCTTCTCCGTCGCGGTGACCAAGAAGACCGGACAGAGTGCCTACAAGAGCGTGATCCTCGCGCGCAAGGACAGCGGCCTGCGCAGCGTCGCCGAGCTCAAGGGCCGCAACTTCGCCTTCGTCGATCCGAGTTCCGCCTCGGGCCACCTGTTCCCCAAGGCCGGCCTGCAGCAGACGGGCCTGGACCCCGACAGCTACTTCGGCCGGGTGCTGTTCTCCGGCTCGCATGACGCCAGCATCCTGGCCGTGGCCAACAAGAAGGTCGACGCGGCCGCCGTCGCGGACCGCATCTTCGCCAGCGCCGTCGCCAAGGGCACCGTCAGGCAGGACGACTTCGTCGTGCTGTGGTCGTCCAAGCCCATCCCCGAATCGCCGATGGTCTGGCGCAAGGACCTCGATCCCGCGCTCAAGGACAAGCTCGCCAAGGCGCTGGCCAACCTCAAGGACGTGAAGTGGGGCGATCAGGGCGTGCTCAACGGCTTCCAGCCGACCAGCGACGCCGCCTATGACGTCGTGCGTGACACCGCCAAGGTGCTCAAGCTCGACCTGCGGAGCATGAAGTGATCGCGCTGCGCGGCGTCACCAAGCGCTTCGGCGACAACGCCGTGCTGCGCGGCGTGGACCTGGACGTGCGGCCCGGCGAGTTCCTCGTCGTGCTCGGCCCGTCCGGCGCGGGCAAGTCCACGCTGCTGCGATGCATGAACCGGCTGGTCGCCGCCGACGGCGGCACGATGACGGTCGCCGGCCTGGACGCGCACGCCGCCGATCGCGCGAGCGAGCTGCGCGAGCTGCGCCGGCGCGTGGCGATGGTGTTCCAGCATCACCAGCTCGTGCCCCGCCTGAGCGTGCTGAAGAACGTGCTCACCGGCCGGCTCGGCGCGGTGCCGGTCTGGCGCTCGGTGCTGCAGCTGTTCCGCGCGTCCGACATCGCGCTGGCCACCGCGTGCCTGGAGCGCGTCGGGCTCGCGCACAAGGCGGCCTCGCGCACCGATGCGCTGTCGGGCGGCCAGCGGCAGCGCGTGGGCATCGCGCGCGCGTTGGCGCAGCGCCCGCAGGTGATTCTCGCCGACGAGCCCGTCGCGAGCCTGGACCCGCACACCGCGCGTCAGGCGCTCGGCTATCTGAAGCAGGCCTGTCGCGAGCTCGGCATCACCGTGGTGTGCAACCTGCATCAGGTCGACTACGCGCGCGAATTCGGCGATCGCATCGTCGGCTTGTCGCAGGGGCGCGTGCTCTTCGACCGACTGTCCGAGGAGGTCACCGAGGCGGAGCTCGACGCGCTTTATGCCGGCCAAGGCGGACAGGGCAGCCAGGGCGGTCATGCCGGGCTGCATCTCATCGAGCCGGTGGCGGCTCACGAGCAAAGGAGTGCCGCATGAGCACGAGCATGAGCGCGCTGGAAGGCGCCGCGCGCGATCGCACGCGCTGGCTGGTCGCGCTGCCCACGACGCCGGGCGGATGGACGAAGCTGCTCGCGCTGATGGTCGCGGGCCTGTGGGCGCTGCAGTGGAGCGCGAAGGGCGCGCAGCTGAGCCCCACGGAGCTGGCCAACGGCCTGCCGCAGATCGCCGACTTCCTCGGCCGGACCTGGCCGCCCGACTGGCGCATCCTGGAGCGGCTGTGGGCGCCGGCGCTGGAGACCGTGCAGATCGCCGTGTGGGGCACGCTGCTGGGCGTCGTCGGCGCGATCCCGTTCGCCTTCCTCGCCGCGCGCAACCTGCAGGGGCCGCGCTGGCTGTATCACCTGACGCGCCAGGGCCTGAACGTGACGCGCAGCATCAACGAGCTGATCCTGGCGCTGGTGTTCGTGTCGGCCGTCGGACTCGGCCCGTTCCCGGGCGTGCTGGCGCTGGCCGTGCATGGCGCGGGCATGCTGGGCAAGTTCTTCGCCGAGGCGATCGAGGAGATCGACGACGGGCCGCTCGAGGCGCTGCGCGCCACGGGCGCGCGCCCGCTGCAGGTGATCGCCTTCGGCGTGCTGCCGCAGGTGGTCACCGCGTGGATCGCGGTCGTGCTCTATCGCTTCGAGGTCAACCTGCGCTCGGCCACGGTGCTGGGCATGGTCGGCGCGGGCGGTCTCGGCTTCGAACTCGTGGGCAGCCTGAAGCTCTTCAAGTACCCCGAGACGGCGACCTGCATCCTCGTCATCACGGCGATGGTGGTCAGCGCCGACCTGGTGTCGAGCCGGCTGCGCCGCGCGATCCAGGACGCCGGCCGGCATTGAACGCGAGGACCTCGTCATGACCCCGTGGACCTTCCATAACCCCGTCGACGTGCGGGCCGGCATCGGCGCGCTGTCGCAACTGCCCGCGCTGGTGGGCGAGCGCGACGCGCTGCTGATCGCCTTCCCCGAGGCGGAGCCGCTCGGGCTCGTCGGCCAGGTGCGCGGGCTGCTCGGCGCGCGGCTTGTCGCGGTCGAGACCGACATCCGCCCCAATCCCGACGTGCGCTGGCTCGCGCCGCTGTACGAGCGGCTGTGGCGCGATCACCGCGGCGCGCGCTGCGTGATCGCGCTGGGCGGCGGCAGCAGCATCGACGCGGCCAAGGCGATGCTGACCGCGACGCCCTCGGGCCGTTTCGATGAGCTGCTGGATCACCTCATCGATCCGAAGGCGGCGCCGCTGCCGGCCGGTCGGCCCGAGAAGCTCGATGAGCAGCGGCATCGCGCGTTGATCGCCATCCCGACCACTGCGGGCACCGGCAGCGAGGTCACGCCCTGGGCGACGCTCTGGGACGCGGACCGCGCGCGCAAGCATTCGCTGCACCTGCCCTGGACCTGGCCCGAGGCCGCGATCGTCGACGCGTCGTTGATGGTGAGCCTGCCGCCGATGGCGACGCTGGCCAGCGGGCTGGACGCGCTGTCGCATGCGCTGGAGTCGCTGTGGAACGTGCACCGCAACCCGGTGTCGGCGAGCCTGGCGGTGAGCGCGGCACGCGCAATCGTGGCGACGTTGCCGGCGCTGCTGCGCGAGCCGCGACGGCTCGACCTGCGCGAGACGCTGGCCACCGCGGCGCTGCAGGCGGGGCTGGCGTTCTCCAACACGCGTACCGCGCTCGCGCATTCGCTGTCCTACGACATCACGCTGGCGCGCGGCACGGCGCATGGCATCGCGTGTTCCTTCAGCCTGCCGCGCGTGATGCGGCTGGCGCTGGGCCGCGACGCGGCGCTGGACGCGCAGTTGCTGTCGATCTTCCCGGCCGGCGACGTCGAGGGCGCCGTCGCGGCGCTCGAGCGCTTCCTCGCCGCGCTGGGCGTTTCCACCGATCCCGCCGATTACGGCATCGCGCCCGAGGACTGGGACACGCGCGTCGCGCACGCGCTGCGCGGCCCCCGCGGACGCAACTTCATCCAGGCACACGCATGAACCCGACTCCCATGACCCCGACTCCCATGACCGCTTCGCCCTATCCGCATCTGCAGGCGGTCGTCTTCGACTGGGCCGGCACGCTGGTCGATCACGGCTCGCTCGCGCCGACGCAGATCTTCGTGGACGCCTTCGCGAGCTTCGGCATCACGTTGACGCTCGACGAGGCGCGCGGCCCGATGGGGCTGTCCAAGCGCGATCACATCCGCACGCTGCTCGAGCACGCCGGCCTGCGTGCCCAGTGGACGGCGCGTTTCGGCCGCCCGCCGGGCGATGCCGACATCGACGCGATCTACGAGCGTTTCATGCCGATGCAGATCGAGCACGTGGGGCGCTACTCGGCGCCGATCCCCGGGGCCGTCGAGATGCTGGCCGCGCTGCGCGGGGCGGGGCTGAAGATCGGCTCGTGCTCGGGGTATCCGCGCCAGGTGCTGGACGTGCTGTTGCCGCAGGCGCGCGCCGACGGCGTGTGGGCCGATCACGTCGTGGCCGGTGATGAGCTCGCGGCCGGCGGTCGTCCGGGGCCGTTCATGGCGCTGGCCAACGTGCTCGCGCTGGGCATCGGCGATGTGCGCGCCTGCGTGAAGGTCGACGACACGACGCCCGGCATCGAGGAAGGCCGTCGCGCGGGGATGTGGACCGTGGGTCTGAGCCTGTCGGGCAACGAGACCGGGTTGACGCTCGCGCAGTTGCAGGCGCTGCCGGACGCGGAAGTCGCGGCCAGGCGCGAGGCTGCCACGCGGCGGCTGGTGGCGTCGGGCGCGCATCTGGTGATCGACTCGGTGGCGCAACTGCCGAAGGCGCTCGCGGAGATCGACGCGCGGATGGGCCGCGGCGAGCGGCCGTGATCCCGCGGCGGGCGAGTTCGACGACACTCGCCTGATGGGACTCACACTCTTCGGATCGGCCGCCTCAGGCTCCACCGCGGTCGAGGCAGCGTTGACGCTGCTGGGCATCGACTTCGACCTCATCGAGGGCGCGACCTGGGAGACCGAGGCCGCCCGGGCGCGTGTCGGCGGGACCAACCCGATGCGGCAGATCCCGACGCTCGTGGACGGCGACGGTCGCGTGATGACGGAGAGCGCGGCGATCCTGATCCATCTGGCCGACACGCATCCGGAGGCGGGGCTCGCGCCGGGCATCGATCATCCGCGGCGGTCGGAGTTCCTGCGCTGGATGGTGTTCGTGTCCTCGGCGATCTACTCGCTGCACTGGATCAAGCCCGACGTGACGCGCGTCGGCGCGCGGCCCGAGCAGCGCGAGGCGGTGGTCGATGCGGTCCATGAGCGCATCGCGTTCTGCTGGAGCGTGATGGATGCGCAGGTCATGCCGGACGGGCCGAGCGATTACCTGCTCGGCGATCGGCTGAGCGTGCTGGATCTGTACGTGACGGTGGTGTCGCGTTTCGGGCCGTGGCGCGAGCGATTCGAGCAAGTGGCGCCGCGCATGACGCCGGTGGTGCGACGCGTCGATGCGGAGCCTCGGCTGCAAGCGTTCTGGCGCGCGCGATTCCCGCTTGATGACGAGTGACGGAGTTCCCCTTCCCCGCGAACGACGAGTGACGGAGTTCCCCCTTCCCCGCGAACGACGAGTGACGGAGTTCCCCCTCGCCCGCGAAGCGGGAGAGGGGCAGGGGTGAGGGCTCGTGCCTGACAGCGAGCCCTGCCCAGAGCCCTCACCCCTCCCTCTCCCGCTTCGCAGGAGAGGGCGATCGGCTGGCGCGCTGCGAACTCCCTCGCCCGCTTGCGGGAGAGGGCAGGGGTGAGGGCCAGTGGCCGTCGCAGTACATCGCGCTGACGTGCGAAGCGCGTCCGCGCGCTGGGGCCGGCAGGGAAGGGCGCTCCTATCATCGACGGCGAAGTCCCAGTCCATGAGGTCGCCGTGTCCGCCAATCCCTCTTCCGCTTCTCCGACCACTTCGCGCCGCCAGTTGCTGGTGCTGATGCCCACGGCGGAGGAACACCTGGCGCAGATCCGCCAGCGCTTCGACGTGATCTACGCGCCCACCGCCGAGTCACGCGCGCAAGCCATCGCGCAGCACGGCGCCACGATCGAGCTGGTGCTGACCATCGGTGCCGTCGGCCTGCGCGCCGACGAGATCGCCGCGATGCCGAACCTGCGCGTGGCGGCCGCCCAGGGCGCTGGCTACGAAGCCATCGACCTGCCCGCCGCCAAGGCGCGCGGCCTGACGCTGTGGAACGGCGCCGGCACCAACGATTCCTGCGTCGCCGACCACGCGATGGCGCTGCTGCTGGCCTCGGTCCGCGCGCTCCCGCAGCAGGAAACCGCGCTGCGCGCCGGCGTGTGGCGCGACGCGCTGCCGCTGCGTCCCAGCGTCAACGGGCGCAAGCTCGGCATCCTGGGCCTGGGCACGATCGGCCTGCGCATCGCCAAGCGCGCGCTGGCCTTCGACATGGAGGTCGGTTATCACAACCGCCGCGAGCGCCACGACGCGCTGGGCTGCCCGTTCTTCGACTCGCCGGTGAAGCTCGCGCAATGGGCGGACTTCCTGGTCGTCGCCGCGCCCGGCGGTCCCGCGACGAAACACATGGTCAACGCCGAGGTGCTGAAGGCGCTCGGCCCGCAGGGGCATGTCGTCAACATCGCCCGGGGCAGCCTCGTCGACACGGCCGCGCTGGCCGCGGCCCTGGCCGCCGGCGAGCTGGGGGGCGCCGCGCTGGACGTCTACGAATCCGAACCCAAGCCGCCCGAGGCGCTGCTCGGCTTCCCGAACGTGATCCTCACGCCGCACATCGCGGGCTGGTCGCCGGAGTCGGTCCAGGCCACGGTGGATGTGTTCCTGGAGAACGCCCGGCGCTGGGAAGCCGGTGAGCCGGTGCTCACGCCGCTCTGATCCGGGCGCCCAAAAAAATGTCCGCGGCCTCGGGGAGAGGCAGCGGACAAAGTACTTGAGAACTGAAAAACGAGAACTGAAAAGAAAGGTCCCCTCGACAGGGGACCCGGCTCCGCGTACGGAACGAGGAAGGCGACCGATGATGGGCTGTTGGTCAGCCCAGCAGGCCGGTCGCCAAGCCCAGGCAGGACATGACGCCGATGCAGACCACCCAGGCATCCGCGTTGTTCAACGAGGTCCAGACCGTTTGCTTGAGCATCTGCATTGCCATCTCCTGCTGCAGCCGGAAGTGGCTGCGATGGATGGAAATGTACTGTATGCCCATACAGTATTCAACAGGGAAGCGCCGGATTGTGCGCGCCGCGCCACGGCCCCCACGGCCTCTTTCCGCTGAACCTCCTCAGCGACCCCCGCGCTTCGCCCGGCACGCCGGGTTCGAGCACAGCCCGTACAGCGCGAGCGCGTGCTCGACCAGCTCGTAACCGCGCTCCTCGGCGATCTCGCGCTGACGCTGCTCGATGCCCGCGTCGTAGAACTCCTCCACCCGGCCGCAGGCCAGGCAGACCATGTGGTCGTGATGCTGCGCGGAGTTGAGCTCGAACACCGCCTTGCCGGACTCGAAGTGCTGGCGCGCCAGCAGGCCGGCCTCCACGAACTGCATCAGCACGCGATACACCGTCGCCAGGCCGATGTCCGCCCCATCCAGCAGCAGCTGGCGGTAGACGTCCTCGGCGCTGAGGTGGCGCTGGTCCGATTGCTCGAAGATCTGCAGCACCTTGATGCGCGGCAGCGTGGCCTTCAGGCCGCTGGATTGCAGGCTCTCGATCTGGTGCTTGGGCGAATCAGGCTTGTGCGAGTCAGGCATGTGCGGAAGGGATGATCGTGCGGACTGGCGATCAGGCGGCCGCGGTTTCGGGATGCTTGGGGTCGTCCAGGTCCGTGGACGCGTCGGTCGCGCCGGTGGCCTTGGCGCCCTTGCGCGCGCCCTGCGGCTTGCGCAGCCACAGGTACAGGCCGCTGCCCAGCACGACGATGGTCGCGATGTCCAGCAGCGCCCACAGGATCTTCATCGGCATGCCGCCGTAGTCGCCGAAGTGCAGCGGCTGCGAGACCAGCAGCGCGGTCAGGTACCAGGGCAGCTCCGGCGCGGCCGTCAGCTGCGAGGTCTTCGCGTCCACCAGCAGCGGCTGCAGCAGGCGCGAGGTCAGCGGCGTCGTGCCCTTGAGGAAGATCGTGTTGTGGTGCGGGCTCGAGAACGCCGTGCCCGGGAACGCGATGAACGAGACCTTGCGTTGCTGGCCGTGATGCATCGCCGTGTCCAGCGAGGCCTGCAGCGGACCGCGGTCCTGCGTCGCCAGCAGCGGCTGTCCCTGATAAGGCGCCAGCAGCGTCGAGACCTCGGTGTACTGCCAGTACTTCACCAGCAGGTCCGCCCAGGTGTTGATCATCCCGGTCGCGCCCACGACGAAGCACCACACCAGCGTCACGATGCCGATCAGGTTGTGCAGGTCCAGCCACTTCACGCGCGTGGAGCGGTCCTTGCGCACCGCGCCGAAGTCCAGCTTGCGCATGAACGGCGCGTACAGCACCACGCCGCTCACCAGCGCGACCAGCAGCAGCAGGCCCATGAAGCCGAGGAACAGCTTGCCGGGCAGGCCCGCGAACATGTCCACGTGCAGCCGCAGCATCAGGTCCATGAAGCCCTCGCCGACGCGGTACTCGCGAACGACCAGACCGGTGCGCGCATCCACGGCGACGGACTTGAAGTCCGCGGTCGGCGCGAGCGTGGGCCCCAGCGTGAACCACCACAGGCGCGGGTCGTCCTCGTTCTCGCCGGCGTACTGGATGACGCGCTCCGGATGCACCGCGTGGGCCGCCTTGGCCATGACGTCCAGCGGCACGCGCTGCTTGTCCATGGCCGCGGGCAGCACCGGCGCCTCGATCTCGTCGCCGAGCAGGTGGCCGATCTCGTGATGGAAGATCAGCGGCAGCCCCGTCAGGCACAGCAGCAGCATGAACAGCGTGCAGACGAGGCTGGTCCACTTGTGGAGCCAGGTCCAGACGCGGATGGCGCGCGAGCTCAGCATCGTCGGGTCCTCAGAAGTCGGCCGCCAGGCTCAGGTTGAAGCTGCGCGGCTGGCCGAGCACCAGGTAGCTCTGGTCGGGGTAGCCGCCGGCGGACGCCCAGTACTTGCGGTTGGTCAGGTTGTCGATGCGCGCGCGCAGCGTCAGCAGCGTGCCCTGCACCTCGAAGACATAACGCGCGCCGGCATCCAGGCGCGTCCAGGCCGGCACCCTCAGCGTGTTGGCGCTGTCGGCGAAGGCCTTGCCGGTGTGCACGACCCGCGCGTCCACCGCCAGGCCCTGGACCGCGCGGACTTCCCACTCCGCGCCGACGTTGGCCTGCACGCGCGGGATGCCCAGCGTGCGCTTGCCTTCGGTCGCGGCCACGCCGGTGTCGTGCTGCTTGGCGTCCAGCCAGGTCAATCCGCCCAGCACCTTCACGTCGGGCGAGGCCTGGCCGAAGGCGGTCAGCTCCACGCCGCGATGGCGGTCCTCGCCTTGCGCGGTGCCTTGCGCCAGCACGGCGCGCGGCTTGTCGGTGCTGAAGAAGGCCGCGCCGAAGCCCAGCCGGCCGCCGTCGTACTTCAGACCGACTTCCTTCTGCTTCGAGGCGTAGGGCGCCAGGTCGCGCGCGGGCTGGCCGTTCTGCGCGGCCAGGCTGTCGCCCTTGTTCAGGCCTTCGATGTAGTTGCCGTAGACCGTCAGCTGCTTGGAGAGCTTGTAGACGACACCCGCGACCGGGCTGGTCTTGCTCTGGTCGTAGGTGGTGACCGCGCCGCCGGGCGTGACCGTGCCCAGGAAGCTGACCGTGGCGGCGATCGAGTCGACCTTGAGCTTCTGATGGCGCAGGCCCAGCGTGACCAGCAGCGAGTCATCCAGCAGCGACAGCGTGTCGCCGATGGCGATGCTGCGATTGCGGGTGCGGGTGTTGAGCCGCGGATCGTCGACGCTGTTGCCGGCGTAGACGCTGCCCGAGAAGGCCGGCAGCGCGCCGTAGACGGGGGCGTAGAGGTTGGTCGGCTGCGTGTTGAGGAAGTCCATCGCGTAGCCGTTCTTCGTGTCCAGCGAGAACACGGAGGCCGACACGACCCATTCATGACCGATCGCGCCGGTGCGCAGCTTGCCGCGCAGGCCGACCTCGCCGGTGTCCACGCTGTCCTTGCGGCCGTTGTCGAAGCGGTAATAGCTGCCCGCGCCGGTGGCGGCGTCGGAGAGCGTCACGCCGGCCAGGCGGTTCTGCTCCTTGCTGCGGCGCGCGCCGTAGGCGGCCCAGGCGGTGACCGCGTCGTTCAGGTCCCACTCGCCGCGCAGCGTGCCGAAGGTGTCGCGCTCGTTGGAATAGGTCCAGGGCTGGGCGAAGTTGGTCTTGGTGTCGGGCAGCGCCGGCATCGCGGTCAGGCCGTTGACGGTGACGCTGGGACGGGTCTGCTTGAGCTGGTTGTCCTGCCAGCCGAGGTCGGCGCTCAGGCGCACGTCGCGGCTGCGCCAGTCCACGCCCAGCGACACGACGCTGGTCTTGGCCTTCTCATCGTCCACGGCGGTGCCGCCATCGCGGTACGCGGCGTTGAAGCGCACGCCGGTGGCCTTGTCCGGACCGAAGCGGCGGGCGACGTCAATGGCCGCGCCACCCGCACCTCCGCTGCCGGCGTTGACCGTGACCCGCGTCAGCGGCTCCACCGGCGCGCGCTTGGGCAGCAGGCTGATGTTGCCGCCGATGCCGCTACCGCCGGGGCTCGCGCCCATCAGGAAGGCGGACGCGCCGCGCAGCACCTCGACGCGCTCGAACAGCTCCGAGGCGATGTACTGGCGCGGCAGCAGGCTGTACAGGCCGTTGTAGGCGACGTCATCGGAATTCAGGATGAAGCCGCGGATGAAGTAGGCCTCCTGGAAGTTGCCGAAACCCCGCGCGGCGCGCACGCCGGGGTCGTTCTGCAACACCTCGGCGACGCTCTTGGCCTGGCGGTCCTGGATGAGGTCGTTGGTGTAGGCGGTGATGGAGAACGGGGTGTCCAGGTTGTCCTTGGTCCCGAGGATGCCGGCCCGGCCGCCGCGGGCGACCTGACCGCCGGCGTAGGCCTTGGACAGGCCCTGCTTGTCGGCCGTCGCGCTGACGGTGACGGCGGGCAGCTGGGTGGGGTCGTGCTTCTGGGCGTCGGGGGCGGCGGCGGGCGCGGTCTGGGCGGAAGCGAGGCCGGGCAGACCCAGGGCGATGGCGAGCGCCAGCGGGCGCAGCGGGAAGCGGTTCATGGACGGGGACCTTGCGGAATTCTTCTTGGGGAGGAGGAAACGGGGCGGGGGCCGTGGGGAAGGGCGCTCAGCGGGACGGGCTGCGACGCCAGGAGAACCACGCGATGACGAGCACCGGCACGCCCAGGCCGACCCAGGACCAGACGTCGCCCCAGTCGTCGGACACCAGCGCCGTCAGCAGGCCGGACGTGCTCAGCAGGCCCAGGACGAGGGGCCACAGCCACAGACGGCGGGATTCGGAGGAAAGCATCGGGCAGCGCCTAGCGTGCAAATAACAATTATTCGCATTCTAGGGCCAAGGCCCTTGGCCGGGCGAGGGGGAGGGCGATGACGGGACCACGGCCCGGGCTGCGCGCCCGGGCGGAGAGGTTCAGACCGTGGCGCTGGCCGCGGCGACGGCGGCGGGGCTGAGGCGTTCCGCCCGGGCGGCGTCCTGGCGAGCGAGGTACTGGTGGATGCTGGCCACGACCTGCGCCCCCTCGCCGATCGCGCCGCCCACCCGCTTCACCGAGCCCGACCGCACGTCACCGACGGCGAACACGCCCGGGATGCTCGATTCCAGCAGCTCCGGCTTGTACTCCGACAGCGGGCAGGCACAGGCCCGGCCGGTCGTGATGAAGCCGGCGCCGTCCAGCTCCAGCCCGCAGGCGGAGATCAGCCCCGTCTCGGGCTCCGCGCCGATGAACAGGAACAGGTGCTGCACCGGAAGCTGGCGTTCCTGACCGGTGCGCCGGTCGCGCCAGCAAACGGTCTCCAGCGCGTCGCCGCCCTGCAGGTCGCAGATCTCCTGGTGCGGGAGCAGCTCGATGTTGGCCGTGCCCTGGATCCGGTCGATCAGGTAACGCGACATCGTCGCCGCCAGCCCCGGGCCGCGGATCAGCATCAGCACCTTGGCCGCGTGGTTGGCGAGGAACACCGCCGCCTGACCCGCCGAGTTCCCGCCGCCGACGATGACGACCGTCTGCCGGGCGCAGATGCGCGCCTCGATCGGCGAGGCCCAGTACCAGACGCCCCGCCCCTCGAAGCGGCTCAGCGCGTCGATCTCCGGGCGGCGATATCGCGCGCCGGTGGCGATCACCGCGGTCCGCGCCCGCACCGTGCGGCCGTCTTCGAGCGACAGCCGCAGCTCATCTTCCTGCCCCTGGCGCTCGCAACTCATGCGCGTCACCTTGGCGGGGATCAGCATGTCGGCGCCGAACTTCTGCGCCTGCACGAACGCCCGCCCGGCCAGCGCCTGGCCGGAGATCCCGGTGGGGAAACCGAGGTAGTTCTCGATGCGCGAGCTCGCCCCAGCCTGGCCGCCGAAGCTGCGGCAGTCCACGACCAGCACGGACAAGCCCTCGGACGCCGCGTACACGGCCGCCGACAGCCCCGCCGGACCCGCGCCGACGATGGCCACGTCGTAGAGCTCGGTGCGCTCGCGCATGTCGACGATGCCCATGCAGCGCGCGACCTCGTCGTCGCTCGGATCCACGAGCACCTCGCCGCCGGGGCAGATGACCAGCATCTGCACGCCTTCGGTCATGTACTGCGCGGCGAGCGCCTTGGCGTCGTCGTTCTCGTCGGGATCCAGCTGCTGATGCGGATGGCCGTTGCGGCCCAGGAAGCTGCGCAGCCGCATCACCGGCGGCGACTTGGCGCGGCCGATCAGCGTCGCACCGCTCGCGCCGGCCTCGATCAGGCCCACGCGGCGCAGGATGAAGGCGCGGGTGATGCGCTCGCCCAGATCGGCCTCGGCGATCAGCAGCGCCCGCAGCTGCGGCGGGCTGACGTCGACGGCCTCGACCTCGGTCTCGGCGAGCGCGTCGATGAAGGAGGGGCGTCCGCTCAGCTGGCCGACCTCGCCGAGGAAGCATCCGGGGCCGTGGCGATGGATCGGCGTCACGTGGCCGAGGCTGTCGCGCTGCGACACGGTGATCTCGCCGCTGAGGATCAGGATCATGCCCATGCCGGCCTCGCCGGCACGCACGACCCACTCGCCTTGGGAATAGCGCCGGAAACGGCCGAAGCGCGCGACACGCGCGATGTCGGCGACGCCGAGCGCGGGGAACATCTGGGCACCGCGGGTTTCCACGATGTTGGGTTGCTGGACCTGGGCCATGGGACCTCCTGCCGCGCACCCTAACCGACGCAGGTGTCAGCGGCAAGCACCGGAAGAGAGAGGCGCGCGCATCCGCCGCGGCGGCCCGCGACCCTGGCATGACTCTGGCACCATGGCGCCACTTCGCACCTCCCATTTCCCGCTCCGGAGCCTTCGCCATGGACCTGCCTTCCCATCAACTGACGATGACCGTGCTGATGACGCCGGACATGGCCAACTTCTCCGGCAACGTGCACGGCGGCACCATCCTCAAGCTGCTCGACCAGGCGGCCTACGCCTGCGCCAGCCGCTTCGCGGGCCGCTACACGGTGACGCTGTCGGTGGACCAGGTGATGTTCCGCCAGCCCATCCACGTCGGCGAGCTGGTCAGCTTCCTGGCCTCGGTGAACTACACCGGCACCTCGTCGATGGAGATCGGCATCAAGGTCGTCACCGAGAACATCCGCGACCAGGTGGTGCGCCACGCCAACAGCTGCTTCTTCACGATGGTGGCGGTGGGCGAGGACGGCCGTCCGGTGCCCGTGCCGCCGCTGTCGCCGAGCACGCCCGACGAGAAGCGCCGCTGGGACGCCGCGCTCGAGCGCAAGAAGCTGCGCCAGGAACTGCAGAAGCGTCACGACGAGCTGCGCAGCTCGACGTTGCCGGGCTGACCGGCGAGCGGATCAACCCCGCAGTTGCGCGGGATCCAGGTACTGCTGGCGGAAAGTCTCGAAATCGATCGTGTCGGCCGCCTCGATCGCGGCCTGCGCGTCCAGCGAGGCCCGCGCCGATTGCTCGAATCGGGCCATCAGGCCCTCGGCGACCGGCAGGTCCAGCACGTGGTCGCGCGCGGCCATGGAGCGCGCCGCGACGAAGTCCAGGTGCGAGCAGCGATGACCCGCGCGCATCTCGGCGAGCACGCGCGCCGAGGGCAGATCGTCCGGACGATCCCAGCGCTCGACGGATTGCGCGAGCGCCTCCTGATACAGCGAGCCGCCCAGCGCCTCATCGATCTTGCGCGCGATGGGCGCGAACTCGGCCAGCAGCTCGCGGCCCCAGTCTCGCAGGGAGACCTCGCCGCCGCGGCGTTCCAGCTTCAGGCCCGGTTCACGGCCGGCCGAGGCCGTGCGGTGCTGGTTGCGCGCCAGCGCGCCCAGTTCCTGCGGCGTGTCGTCAGGGCTGTCGGTCAGCCAGCAGTGCAGCAGGAAGATGTCCAGGAAGCGCATCGTGCTCGCGGCGATGCCCACGGGCTCGAAGGGATCGAGGTCCATGCAGCGGACCTCGATGTACTCGACGCCGCGCTCGCGCAGCGCATGCAGCGGGCGCTCGCCCGAGCGGATCGTGCGCTTGGGGCGGATCGTGCCGTAGAACTCGTTCTCGATCTGCAGCAGCGTCGTCGACAGCTGGTTGTACTCGCCGCCGGGATTCATCACGCCGACCTGCTCATAGGCGGGGTAGGGGCGGGTCAAGGCGTCCTGCAGCGAGGCGGCGTAGCCGTCCAGGCTGTTGTAGCTGACCGAGAGCGAGGATTGCGCGTCGCTCTGGTAACCCAGCCGGCCCATGCGCAGCGAGGTGCCATGGGGCATGTGCAGCGTGCCGTCGGTCAGCGGCTGCAGACCGTGCTCGCGTCCGGCGACGAAGCTCGCGCACAG
Source organism: Roseateles sp. So40a (assembly GCF_048081605.1). NCBI lineage: Bacteria > Pseudomonadati > Pseudomonadota > Betaproteobacteria > Burkholderiales > Sphaerotilaceae > Roseateles > Roseateles sp. So40a. Next base: position 393,201 of record NZ_CP182288.1, read on the forward strand.
CGCGGGCGAGGCGCCGAACAGCGTCAGCAGCAGGAAGGAATGACGGCGGAAATTGCGGATCAGCGCGAAGTGGTCGGCGTTGTCCAGCCCCGGCATCGACCAGTTGTAATGGATGCCCGAGATCGTCTGCATGCGCCGGCCGTAGCGATGGCCCAGGCCCATGCGATAGACGCTCTTGGCGCGGCCGATGTTGGACGCGCCGTAACGGCCGATCGGGATGGTCTCGTCGGCCGGCAACTGGCAGGGCATGCTCGACGCCCACATCACCTCATCGCCCAGGCTGCGGTGCACGGCCTGATGGATCTCGGTGAGCTCGGCCTCGCAGGCCTCGGCGGACGGATGCACGCCGGTGATCAGCTCGAGCTGCGATTCGCTGAAGTCGGTGGTGACGGTCTCGTGCGTCAGCGCCGAGCCCAGCGCGGTCGGGTGCGGGGTCAACGCCAGCGAGGCGGTCGGCAACGCGCGCAGGCTCTCCTTCTCCACGCCGCGGCGCATGCCCGCGAGTCGTGCCGGATCCAGGGCCTCCAGTCGCTTCAGCCAATCGCTCAAAACCCGCTCCTCGTTCGATGTGGGCGCGCAAGTTACCAGAAGTGCACGAATCCCGCTTGACTCCGATTTCTATCGCTTGTGCTAAGGAAATGCGCTCAGCGACGCTCAACTGTCGGCATTCAGCCGGCGCCGCGTGCGCCGCAGTTGCTGGTCCGAACTGAAGCCCGCCGCCATCGCTGCCTGGGCAGGCCGCGTGCCACGGGCCAGTTCGCGCCGGGCCAGCTCCAGCCGGATCGCGCGCAGGTAGTCCAGCGGCGTCGTGCCGCCATGCTGCGTGAAGAGCCTCGTCAGGTGACGCGGCGTCACGTGGGCCACGCCGGCCATCCGCGCCAGGCTCCAGTCCGCGCGCGGATCGCCGCAGATCGCGTCCTGCACCCGGTGCAGCGCCGGATGCAGGTGATGCCGGTGCGCGAGCATCGGCGACAGCTCCGGATCCTGCGCGCCGCGGCGCAGATACACCACCATGACCTGCGCCACGGTGGCGGCGATCGCCTCGCCGCAGGCCTCGGCGATCAGCGCCAGCACCAGGTCGATCCCCGCCGTGATGCCCGCGCTGCTGGCCAGCGGGCCGTCGAGCACGAACACGCGGTTGGCCTGCACCTCGGCGGCGGGCGCGGCCTCACGCAACGCGTCCAGCGATTCATGGTGCGTGGTGCATCGGCGCCCGTCGAGCAGCCCGGCCCGCGCCGCGAGCAGGGCGCCCGCGCAGATGCTGAGCAGCCGCCCCTGGCCGCTCGCCAGCAGCGCGGTGCCCTCGCGGTGCAGCCAGCGCTCGATGCGCAGTTCCTCCTCGCGCTCGTCGATGCCGGGCGCCGGGTCGTCGGGATGGGCATGGCGGCGTCCGCTGAGGATCAGCCAGTCGCGCGGTCCGAGCTCGGGCAGCGCCTCGAGCGCCGCCAGCGTCAGCCCCACGGAGCTCAGCGCGGCCGGGGCCGCCGAGCAGTAGCGCAGCCGGAAGGCCTCCGGGTCGCCACGGCGGCGCAAGGCCTGGTTGGCCAGGCGCAGCGCCTCGGCGGCGCCGGCCAGGTCCAGCAGCAGCGTGTGGCGCTCGACGAGGATCCAGACGTCGATGGGCGCGTGGGGGCGGGCGGAAACGGACATCGCCGCAGTATGCGCTCTGGCGGTTCTGGCGTCGCTGGCGGCTCAGGCGGCCTGGGCCAGCGGGGCTCGCGCGTTGACGGCCCGGGCCAGGGCTTGCTCCACGGTGACAATCTCCGCGAAGCGGTCCTGCAGCGCGACCTCGGTGCGCAGCTTGATCTCGTCCACGCCGACGATGACGCCGCTCGCGTGGCGGATCGGGAAGGTGAGGGTGGCCTCGGTCACGTAATCGACGGTCCAGCCTTCATCGCTGGCGTGGCGGGTCGTGGTCTCGCAGCATTGCTCGGTGCGGATGCCCGCGACGATCAGGCGGCGGATGCCGTGTTCGGTCAGCCAGATCGACAGGCCCGTGCCGGCCAGCGCGCTGTGGCGGCGCTTGAGGAACTCGGCGGCGATGGGCACCTCGGCGAGCTCGGCCATCGGACGCACATGGCCGCTGACCAGCGAGAACGGGTTGTCCGGCGTGGCCGGGCCGTCGGTGTGGAGGATGCGCACGATCGGCAAGCCGCGTTCGGCGGCGCCGGTCAGCAGCGCGTTGGTGCGAGCGATGTAGGCGTCGAAGCCAGCGACGTCCCAGTACGGGCGGTGGCGGAAGGACTCCTGGACGTCGATCAGCAGGACGGCGGTGTCGGCGGTGGCGGCGGGGAAGGTCGTGGTCATCGAGGGCTCCATCGGGTGGTTGATGGTGCTCATCGTGCCGGCGACACGGCCCGGCGTCGCGCCGGGTCTGGACCGGTTTCGGTCAAATCAGGACATCGCACTGAGCTCGTCATCGAGCCCTCAGCCCCGCCCTCTCCCGCTTCGCGGGCGAGGGGGTAAGACAGGCGTCGGTCGATCGCCCTCGCCCGCGCAGCGGGAGAGGGAGGGGTGAGGGCTCGGGTCAGTCCTCGCGCGTCGTGCGCTGCGACAGCGGGAGCTTGGGTTCGAGATCCAGCGCGTCCCAGCCCTTGCGGCCGATGCGGCGCAGCGTGTCGATGTTGGCCTCGTAGATCGCGTCGGTGTCGGGCATCGTCTCGACGGCCCGTTCGATGCTTTCCTCGCGCAGCAGGTGCAGCGTGGGATACGGCGAGCGGTTGCTCAGGTTGTCCACATCGTCCGCGTCGGTGCCCTCGAACTGGTAGTCCGGATGGAAGCTCGCGACCTGCAGCACGCCGTCCAGCTCCAGGTCCTCGACCAGCGCGTCGGCCGCGCCCAGGAAATCATTGAAGTCCAGGAAGTCGTTGAGCACCCACGGATGGACCAGCAGCGTCGTCTCGACCTCGTCCGGATCGGCGCGGTTGAGCGACAGCAGCTCATGCGCCAGTTCCTTGAGCAGCTCCTCGGGCGTGCGCGCGGTGCTGACCACCGTGCGCAGCCGCTGGTTGACCTCCACGCTCTTGGCGAAGGGGCACAGGTTCAGGCCGATCACGGCCCGCTGCAGCCAGCGCCGGGTGTCCTCGCGGACGGTCTTCTCTTGGTCGGGCGCGATCGGTGCGGTGGTCATCGGGCGTGGGGCTGGATGTCGAGGAAGGGAATGCGAGGGGCTGATCAGGCCTTGGCCGGGCGCGGCTGCTTGAACCACGCGTCGACCAGCCGGACCCACATCGAGCCGCCCAGCGGGATCAGATCGTCGTTGAAGTCGTAGCTCGGGTTGTGCAGCATGCAGGGCCCCAGGCCGTGGCCGCCCTCGCGGTGGCTGCCGTCGCCGTTGCCGATCAGGAAGTAGCAGCCCGGCACTTCCTGCAGGTAGTAGCTGAAGTCCTCGGCGCCCATCGTGGGCTCGAACTCCTGCACATTCGCGGCGCCCAGCATCTCCGTCAGCACGCCGCGCGCGAAGTCGGTCTCCGCCGGATGGTTGATCGTGGGTGGGTAGTTGCGGTGGAACGAGAACTCGCACTTCACCTCGAACGCGTCGCCGGTGGCCGCGGTGATCTGCTGCATGCGGCGCTCGATCAGGTCCAGCGTCTCCAGCGTGAACGTGCGCACCGTGCCCTGCAGCTCGCAGCTCTCGGGGATGACGTTCGTGGCCTCGCCGGCGTGGATCATCGTCACCGAGATCACGCCCGCGTCGATCGGCCGCTTGTTGCGCGTGATGATGGTCTGGAAGGCCTGCACCAGATGCGCGGCCACCACCACCGGGTCGGTGCCCAGATGCGGCATCGCGCCGTGCGCGCCCTTGCCCTTGATCACGATCTTGAATTCGTTGCTCGACGCGAAGACCGGTCCGGTCTTGAGCGCGAACTGCCCCGCGGCCATGCCCGGCCAGTTGTGGACGCCGAACATGGCCTCCATCGGGAACTTCGTGAACAGGCCGTCCTTGATCATCTCGCGGGCGCCGCCGCCGCCTTCCTCGGCGGGCTGGAACACGACGTAGACGGTGCCGTCGAAGTCGCGGTGCGCCGCCAGGTGCTTGGCCGCGGCCAGCAGCATCGCGGTGTGGCCGTCGTGGCCGCACGCGTGCATCTTGCCGGGGTGCTTGCTGGCGTGGGCGAAGGTGTTGTGCTCGGTGATGGGCAGCGCGTCGATGTCGGCGCGCAGGCCCAGCGTGCGGCCGCTCTTGCCGCCGTCACGCCCCGGGATGATGCCGACCACGCCGGTCTTGCCCAGGCCGCGGTGCACCTCGATGCCCCAGTCGGTCAGCGCTTTCGCGACCACGTCCGAGGTGCGGTCCTCGTGGAAGCAGAGCTCCGGATGCGCGTGCAGGTCGCGTCGCAGCTTGGCGATGGCCGGCGCGTCGGCCAGGATGGGTTCGATCAGCTTCATGTGCGGGCACTCCGATGTCGTCGCGACAGCGCGTCGGGCTTGCCGCGAGCCAGAAAGGCCGCGGCGCCGCTCAGGGCGGCGCCGCTGTGTCGGACCAGTGTACCCGCGGCACCGTCCCGGTGCCGGCCGCCGCGTCGCCCCCGGGGCGATCAGCGCCGAGGCGCCGCAGCGGGCGGATCAGCGCTTCACGCGCCCGTCGTTGGTCAGCATGGTCATCTCGACGAAGCTCGAGCCCACATGCCGGTTGGGGCGGAAGTTCACGTTGAAACCGCCCACGTTGTAGTTGGCCAGCGTGTCCAGCGCGGCCACGAGGCCCTCGCGGGTCGGGCGGGTCATGCGGCGCAGGCCCTCGCTGAGAACCTTCGCGCCGATGTAGCCCTCGATGGCGGTGTAGTTGAACTTCTGGCCGGCCTTGGTGGCGGCCTGCTGGTACTCGTGGACCACGCCGACCTGCGAGCCGAACGGGTAGGGCATCACCTGGCTGACGACGACGCCCATGGCGTCCGGGCCCAGCTCCTCGAGCAGCGCCTGCGTGCCCACAAAGGACACGTTGTAGAACACGCCGCCGTAGCCGGCCTTGCGCGCGGCGCGGATGAACGCGGCGCAGCTCTTGTAGGCGCTGATCATGACGATCGCCTCGGGCGGCGCGCCGTTCTGCACCAGGTCCTTGACGGCCTTGGCCACTTCGACGCTGTTGCGCTCGACGGTGGAGGTCGCCTGCGGCGAGATCGCCAGCGGCTTCATCGCGCGCAGCACGCCGTCCAGGCCGGCCTTGCCGTACGCGTCGTTCTGGTGGAAGACCGAGATGCGCATCAGGCCCAGCTGGGTCAGCTGCTTCACGATCAGCGCGGTCTCGTCGTAATACGAGGCCCGCACGTGATAGACCCACGGGCTCAGCGGATCGCGCAGCGACTCGGCGCCGGTGAACGGGGCGATGAAGGGGATCTTGGCCTGGTTGACCAGCGGCAGCGCGGCCAGCGAGGTCGGCGTGCCGACGTAGCCGAACAGCGCGAAGACGTCGTCCTTGATGAGCTTTTCGGTGTTGGCCTTGCAGCGGTCGGGCTCATAGCCGTCGTCCAGCGTGCGCAGGTCGATCATCGTGCCGTTGATGCCGCCGGCTGCGTTCTGGGCGTCGAAGAACAGCTTGGCGCCGGCCTGCATCTGCAGCCCCAGCTGCGCGGCCGGGCCGGTCAGCGGCGCCGACTGGCCCAGCACGAGGCGTTTGCCTTGAGCGCGGACGGCCGACGGAATGGGGAGGGTGGCGAGCGCGCCCAGGGCGCTGGCGGTGGCGAGGAGTTGGCGGCGATCCAAGAGGGGCTCCCAGGGGGTGCGATAGATGTTGTGGCGGCGCAGGGGCTGCGCGCGGGGACTCGACACGACCTATTTCGGCCCCCTGGCGCGCGAGCTTAGCGGCTGATTCGTCTCGCGTTATCGCCGCGTTCGGTAAGAAAACGCAAGCGTGTGGTGCCTGTGCAATAGTTGACGCATGTCGTCCGTCCTCTCCGAACTTGCCGTGAACGTCCCACCACAGGCCGGCACTGCCGATCCGGCCCACGCCCAGCATGCCGCAAGCCGCGCCGGAACGCGCGTCGTCAAGGGCGCTTGTCCCCACGATTGTCCGGACACCTGCGCGCTGCGCATCACGGTGGAGGACGGCAAGGTCATCAAGGTGCAGGGTCAACCCGAACATCCCAGCACCCACGGCGCGTTGTGCACGAAGGTCTCGCGCTACCCGGAGCGGACCTACCACGCCGAGCGCGTGCTGCATCCGCTCAAGCGGGTCAGCGCCAAGCACGAGGCGCCGCGGTTCGAGCGCATCGGCTGGGATCAGGCGCTCGCCGAGATCGCCGGCCGCCTGCGCGCGATCGCGGCGCGCGATCCGCAGGCCATCCTGCCCTACAGCTACGCGGGCACCATGGGGATGCTGCAGGGCGAGGCGATGGCGGGGCGATTCTTCAACCGGCTGGGCGCGTCCTGCCTGGACCGCACGATCTGCGCCTCGGCCGGCGGTGCCGCGCTGGCGGCGACGTATGGACGCAAGGTCGGCATGCACCTGCCGCACTTCGCCGAGGCGAAGCTGATCCTGATCTGGGGCAGCAACTCGATCGCGTCCAACCTGCACTTCTGGACCTTCGCCAACCAGGCCAAGCGCGAAGGCGCGAAGCTGATCTGCATCGACCCGCGCAAGACCGAGACCGCCGACAAGTGCCATCAGCACATCGCCTTGCTGCCGGGCACCGACGGCGCGCTGGCGCTGGGGCTGATGCACGAGCTGATCGCGCATGACTGGCTCGATGCCGACTACATCGCGCGGCATGTCGAGGGCTGGGAGGAGCTGCGCGCCAAGGCGCTCGCGTGGACGCCCGAACGCACCGCGGCCGAATGCGGCATCACCGCCGACGAGGTCCGCGGACTGGCGCGCGACTACGGCGACCGCGCGACGAGCGGCCCGGCGGCGATCCGGCTGAACTACGGCATGCAGCGGGTGCGCGGCGGCGGGAACGCCGTGCGCTTGATCGCGCTGCTGCCGTGCCTGACCGGCGCCTGGCGGCATCGCGCGGGCGGGCTGCTGCTGTCGAGCTCGGGCTGGTTCGCGCCGTTCAAGAACCCCGCGCTGGAGCGTCCCGAGCTGCGCGCGGGAGGTCCGGGCCGGCTCATCAACATGAGCACCATCGGCGACGACCTGCTGCGCGAGGCCTCGCCCGCGTTCGGCCCGAGGATCGAGGCGCTGATCGTCTACAACAGCAACCCGGTGGCGGTGGCGCCCGAGTCGCCCAAGGTGGTGGCGGGCTTCCAGCGCGAGGACCTGCTGACGGTGGTGCTCGAACACTTCATGACCGACACGGCCGATCTTGCTGATTACGTGTTGCCAGCCACGACGCAGCTGGAGCACCTGGACATCCACACGAGCTACGGCCACACCGACGTGCTGGTCAACGAGCCGGCGGTGGCGCCGCTGGGTGAGGCCCGCTCGAACACGCGGATATTCCGCGACCTGGCCGCGGCGATGGGATTCGACGATCCCGCGTTCCACGATGACGACGAGGCGCTGCTGCGTCAGGCGATGCGTGAGGACGTGGACCTGGCGCAACTGCGCGAGCGCGGCTGGTTCCCCTTGCCGCTGCCCGAGGCGCCGTTCGCCGAGGGTGGATTCCCGACGGCCAACGGCAAGGCCGATGCGCGCGGCGCGGACCATGTGCCCAACTACGAGAGCCGGTCCAGCGCGCCGGCGCTGGCGGCGCGGTATCCGCTGGCGATGATCTCGCCGCCGGCGCGCAATCACTTGAACAGCACGTTCGTGAACGTGAAGAGCCTGCGCGACATCGAGGGCGAGCAGGTGCTGGAGATGAGCGCGGCCGACGCGGCGACGCGCGGCTTGAGCGATGGACAGCTCGTGCGCGTGTTCAACGATCGCGGCAGCTATGCGTGCCGCCTGGACGTGAGCGCGCGGGCCCGCGAGGGCGTGGTGCACGGTCTGGGCATCTGGTGGCGCAAGCTGGGCGCGGACGGGCGCAACGTCAACGAGGTCACCCATCAGCGGCTCACCGACATGGGCAACGCGCCGTGCTTCTACGACTGCCTGGTCGAGGTGGCGGCGGCCTGATCCGATGACGAGCCCGATGACATCTAGGATGCGCCGCGGATGGCTCGTGGTGTGGGGCGCGTCGGTGCTGCTGATGCTGACCGCGCTGAGCGGCTGCGCGCAGCTCTCGTATTACGGGCAGTCGCTGTCGGGGCATCTGTCGCTGGTGCGCGCGGCCAAGCCGGTGGACGAGTGGCTCGCGCAGCCCGACCTCGATCCGGAGGTCCGGCAACAGCTGACGCTGTCCAGGTCGCTGCGGGACTTCGCGTCCTCGGAGCTCAAGCTGCCGGACAACGACAGCTATCGGCGCTACGCCGATCTCAAGCGCGGCGCGGCCGTGTGGAACGTCGTCGCCACGCCCGAGCTGAGCCTGCAGCTCAAGACCTGGTGTTATCCGATCATGGGTTGCGCGGGGTATCGCGGCTACTTCGATCCGCACGCGGCGCGCGAGCTCGCGCAGGAGTTGCGCAAGGAGGGCTATGAGCCCTACGTGTACGGCGTGCCCGCGTACTCGTCGTTGGGGTGGAGCAACTGGCTGGGCGGGGATCCGCTGCTGAACACCTTCATCCGTTATCCGGAAGGTCAGCTGGCGCGGATGATCTTCCATGAGCTGGCGCACCAGGTCGCGTATGCCAGCGATGACACGACGTTCAACGAGAGCTTCGCGACGGCGGTCGAGCAGATCGGCGTGGCGCGCTGGTTGAAGGACCGGCCCGAGGCCCTGCGCGAGGACGAGGTGTCGCGTCAGCGCCAGGACGAGGTGCAGGTCTTGCTGAAGGCGACGCGGGCGCGCTTGCAGGAGGTGTTCCGCAGCACGGCCAGCGACGACGAGAAGCGCGCGGGCAAGGCGGCGGCCTTCGAGCAGCTGCGCGCGGACTACGACGCGATGAAGTGCGAGCGCTGGGGCGGCGATGCGCGATTCGATCGATGGATACAGGGGATGACGACGCCGGCGCTGGCGATCCAGGGCAGCTACACGGACCTGGTGCCGGACTTCATCCGGCTGTACGAGCGCCAGGGCGCGGACTTCCCGCGCTTCTATGCCGAGGTGCAGCGCTTGGCCAAGCTGTCGAAGGACGAGCGGCGGGCAGAGTTGGAGCGGCGGTGAGATCTCGCTGACGAGGCGCTGTCGATGAGCTGACAGCCCCCCTCCGAGGAGGGGAGGCTTTGAGCCCTTGCGATATGTCATGCCCGGCTGCTGACTGGCGAGGCGGTGCGATCCTAGAGTCGACGGCTTCTTCGCTCTGGATGGAGTCGCCCGTGATCAATCTGAATCGGAATCCTGCGTCGTCGCGGCGCGGGTCCAACCGCAATCGTCCTGGCCACGTCAAGCTGGTGCCTGCTTGTCTCCATGGCCTCGTGCTTCCGAGGCGGGGCAGCGGAGTGCATGTGACAAGGATTGCCGCCAAGCTGTTGGAGTGGTGGCCGTATGGTAGGCAAAGGGCTCTGTACGACCTGCTGGCCTCCGACAAGTTGCGTTTCAGTCGGACCGCATCGGGCTACGACATCTGTCGGCTGGGCATGCAGTTCGAGTGCTACTACGTGGTCGTCAAGCGAGACAGCGGCCGGATCTGGATCGAAGGCCTGCTCAGTCGCCTGCCCGTCTGGGAGGTGCATTGAGATGCAAAGGCCCTGCATTCCGAGTAGTCGAGCGCCCAGAAACAACAAAGCCGCCCTTGCGGGGCGGCCTCATGCGGTGTCGATGGCCGGCGCGGGTGCCGGCGCCTGACGGCTTACTTCAGGCCTTCGACCAGGTCGATGTAGTCCTGCATCGCCTCGTCGTTGGTCTTGCCTTCCAGCGTCTTCCACGCGTCCCACTTGGCGCGGTTCACGAAGTCGGTCATGCCGGGGCGATCACCCTCGACGTCACCGGTCGTGGCCTGCTTGAACAGCGCGTACAGCTTCAGCAGCGTCTGGTTGTCCGGCCGCTCGGGCAGGGTCTTGGAATCGGCGACGGCGGCGTCGAATTGGTCCTTGAGGCTCATGTGGGTCTCCCGTGGCGGTGATCAGGCGTCCCGTTGGCGACAATCGGGACGGACGGCCGCGATGTTACCCATCCCACCCCCTGGTGCCGACTGGGGCTGCCTCTCTAGATGACGCATCATCCGCACTGCGTCGCCCCGTCCCCAGAACAACGCCCGCCCAGGAGACCGCATTGCCCACCCCCGCCGTGTCGACCCCGCCGTCCTCCCGCCGCAGCGCCAAGCCCAAGGCCGCCAAGGCCGCCAAGGCCGACACGGCCGCGAAGGTCGCCAAGGCCGCGCCCCGGCGCTCCGGCACCAACGGCGCCAATGGCCTGCCGCCGGGCGCGGAGCCGATGTCCAAGGTCGACACCGCCTGGCTGCGCCTGGACACCGAGGCCAATCGGATGGTCATCCACGGGGTGCTCTTCCTGAAGCCGGCCCTGGCGTTGCAGCCGCTGCGCGAGCGCGTCGCCGAGCGCCTGCTGCGCTTCCCCCGGCTGCGTCAGCGTGTCGTCGAGTCCGGTGACGCCGCCTACTGGGTCGAGGACGCGGAAGTGGACATCACGCGCCACGTGGTCGCCGAGCCGCTGGCCCGCAAGCGCGGCCGATCGCTCGAGGGCGCGCTGCAGGACCGCCTCGCCGAACTGGCCGCCGAGCCGCTCGATCCGTCGCGGCCGCTGTGGCAGCTCCACCTGATCGAGCATTACGACGGCAGCAGCGCGCTGATCGCGCGCGTGCATCACTGCATCGCCGACGGCATCGCGCTGATCGCGGTGCTGCTGTCCATCACCGATGGCGGCGCCGTGCCGCCCGAGGCCGCGATGGCATCGAAGGCCGCGGCCGGGGCTGATGCCAAGGGCAAGGCGAAGGGCGCCGCGAAGGCCCAGGCAGCGGCGGTCTCCGAATCCGCCGAGCCGGAATGGCTGGCCGACGCGCTGGTCAAGCCGATCAACGCATGGACCGTGCGCGAGATCCAGCAGCGCGCGCTGGAGGGCGAGCCGCAGGCCTCGCCGGCCGAACGGCTGGGCCGCCAGGTGCTCGAGGACGCCGCCGCGCTGACCGACGCGCCCGATGACGCCAAGACGCGGCTCAAGGGCAAGGCCGGACGCGCCAAGCGCGTGGCCTGGGGCTCGCCGATCTCGCTGGACGCCGTCAAGGCGGTCGGCAAGGCGATGAATGTGTCGGTGAACGATGTGTTGCTGAGCTGTGTGGCCGGCGCCATCGGGCTCTACCTGCGCGAGCACGGCGACGACACGCAGGGTCAGGAGATCCGCGTGCTGGTGCCGGTCAACCTGCGGCCGATCGAGACGGCATGGCAACTGGGCAACCGCTTCGGCATGGTGCCGCTGCCCTTGCCGGTGGGCATCGCCAATCCGGCCAAGCGGCTTTACGCGGTGCATGCGCAGACGCAGGCCGTGAAGCAGAGCCTCCAACCGGCGCTGTCGCTGGGTCTGATGGCCACGTCGGGCACGGTGGAGAAGGCCGCGCAGCGGGCGATGCTCAAGACCTTGTCGCGCAAGGCCACGGCCTTGATGACGAATGTGCCGGGACCGACGCAGGCGCTGCAGTTGTGCGGCTCGGCGGTGGAACGGGTGATGTTCTGGGCGCCGCAGCCGGGTGACATGAGCCTGGGCATCAGCATCCTGACCTACGCGGGCCAGGTGCAGTTCGGGCTGATCGCGGATGCGGGCGTATGTCCGGATCCGGAGCGCATCGTGGCCCACTTCGATCCGGAGTTCCAGCAACTGCTCACGCTCGCGCTGATGCTGCCCTGGGCGCACAAGGACTGACCCCGGACGCGTTCGCCCGCCGATGAGAAAAGCCGCCCGAGGGCGGCTTTCGTGCTGTTGCCCGCCGCGTTGCCGAAGCGCGCGGCGGAGCTGGCCAGGTCAGCGGGTCTTACTTGGCAGCGGCCTTCTTGGCCGGTTGCGGACGGCCGGCGGCGGTCGGGTAGGCGGACATCACCTTGACCGGATCGGCGCTGGCCAGGTATTCGGCGTACTGGGTCTGACCGCAGGCGACGGCCTGGCCCGAGGTGGCTTCACCGCGGTATTCACCGCGGTTGTAGACGAAGCGGTACTCGTTGGCGGCGGCGGCCTGGTCGAACTTGACGGCGTTCTGCGAGGCGCACTCGGCGCGCAGGGCCTTGGCGTCGGCGTTCTCGGCGGTGGCGGCTTGGGCCAGCGGGGCGATGAGGGCCAGCAGGGCAGCGGAGATCAGGAGGCGCGTCATGGAGTCGTTCCCTTGGTGTCGGTGGATGCGATCTCCCTAATTTATAGGGTGCCGCTTGTCCCCGCCATCCGCGACCAGGGGGTCCGGTTTCGCACGAATCCAGGGTTTCTGCGGAGGACCGGACCTTGGCTTGCTGCTAGTCCGGTGTGCCATCCGGCGAGGTCGATGCGTGCCACCGCGCTTCGCAGCTGTACCACGTGAGGCAGCTCCACATGACGGAGAGGAAGACGTACACAGCCGCGATGACGCCCCAGGCCGGAATCGAGATCGGTGTACCCCGCGCGATCAGGAACCCGATCACCGGCGCGGCCATCGTTGGCATCACGCGCAGCAGTCCGAAACGGATCGTGAACGACAGCGGCCCTGCCTGCCTCAAGTCGCGCCAACGCGGCATCAGGTGGGCCGGGGACCAGGGCGCGGTCCATTTCCAGGTCGACATCGTTGCCTCTCCAGCGGTGGTCCATCCACCGTTCGCGGAGCTTAGGCATCGCCCTCCGAGGCCGCATGGCTCATTTCGGTCAGATTCGCTGACCGATCCGAGTCAACGTCATCGACGTCGGACAAGTGGTAGACGCGCATCGAGTCCCGAAGGTGGGACTCTCGGGTTCAGGCTTGGCCGCCACCCGCCTGCGGCTGGTACTTCCCCGCGAGCTGGAACAGGTGGTCGCGGGACGTCGGCTCCAGGTAGGGCAGCAGCAGGCCCAGCACGTGGAAGGCGCCGCGCATCAGCGCCTCGCCGGCGCGCTCGGGCTCCAGCGCGTTGCGCGGGTCGCGCACGTATTCGTAGCTCAGCCAGTAGCTCAGCAACACCACCATCGCATTGGCCGTCGGCACCGCCTCGCGCACCTGCATCGTCAACGCGCCGCTCGCCTGCAGCCCGCCCAGCATCCCCACCATCGCCTGCGTCTTCTGCTCCAGCACATGCTGGAAATGCGTCTCCAGCTTGCGGTTCTTGGACAGCAGGTCGTTCAGATCCCGGTACAGGAAGCGGTGCTGCCAGATCAGCTCGAACAGCATGTGGAAGAACAGCCACGCGTCCTCCACGTTGCGCACGTTGCCCACCGCGCCCAGCAGCTCCGACAAGGCCTTGTCGTAGCGGTTGAACAGCGCGTTGATCAGCTCGTCCTTGGCCGGGTAGTGGTAATACAAGTTGCCGGGCGAGATGCCGAGCTCCGCCGAAATCAGCGTCGTGGAGACATTCGGCTCGCCGAAGCGATTGAAGAGGTCCAGCGTGACTTCGAGGATGCGTTCGGCGGTGCGGCGCGGCTTCTTGGTGGCCATGGGCCCGAGGAATGGTGTGGGGTGGACGGTGCGGGGAGTGGGCGCATTCTGTCATGACCCCAGGCGGGCACGGGACGGACCCCCTGCCTACAATCGCCGCCCATGCCCGCAAGCCCCCCACAACAGCCGGCCGCCATGCCCGCGCCGGCCGGCGGTCCGCCCGCCCTGCGTTTCAACAACGTCAGCAAGACCTACCGCGCCGGACAGTTCCGAGCGCTGGACGGCGTCAGCTTCGACATCCAGCCCGGTGAGTTCTTCGGTCTGCTCGGCCCCAACGGCGCCGGCAAGACCAGCCTCATCAGCATCCTCGCCGGCCTCTCCCGCGCCAGCGGCGGTGATGTCTCGGTGCTCGGCCACGACGTCGTCGACGACTATGCCAACGCCCGCAAGAAGCTCGGCATCGTGCCCCAGGAACTGGTCTTCGACCCGTTCTTCAGCGTGCGCGAGACCCTGCGCATCCAGTCCGGCTACTTCGGCGTGCGCAACAACGACGACTGGATCGACGAGCTCCTGCACAACCTGGGCCTCTCCGACAAGGCCCACAACAACATGCGTCAGCTCTCCGGCGGCATGAAGCGCCGTGTGCTCGTCGCGCAGGCGCTGGTGCACCGCCCGCCGGTCATCGTGCTGGACGAGCCCACCGCCGGCGTCGACGTCGAGCTGCGCCAGACGCTGTGGCAGTTCATCGCGCGCCTGAATCGCGAAGGTCACACCGTCCTGCTCACCACGCATTACCTGGAAGAGGCCGAGGCCCTGTGCCACCGCATCGCGATGCTCAAGCAGGGCCGGATCGTCGCGCTGAACCGCACCTCGGAGCTGCTCGCGGGCACCGCCTCGACGATGCTGCAGTTCAAGACCGACGCCGCGCTGCCGCTCGCGCTGGCCGAACGCGCCCGCATCACCGGCCGGATCGTGCAGCTCACCGCGCACGACGCCGCCGAGGTGGAACGCATCCTGGCCACGCTGCGCGAGGCCGCCGTGCCCATCGAGGACCTGGAGATCGGCCGCGCCGACCTCGAGGACGTCTTCCTGGAAATCATGCAAGGGGGCCGCGCATGAGCGCCAGCCATTTCCCCATCCGCCTCGAAGGCGCGCGTCCGCTCTTCTACAAGGAGGTGCTGCGCTTCTGGAAGGTCGGCTTCCAGACCGTCGGCGCCCCGGTGCTGACCGCCGTGCTGTACCTGCTGGTCTTCGGCCATGTGCTGGAGGACCACGTCAAGGTCTACGGCAGCGTCGGCTACACCAGCTTCCTGATCCCGGGCCTGGTGATGATGAGCGTGCTGCAGAACGCCTTCGCCAACAGTTCCTCCTCGCTGATCCAGAGCAAGATCACCGGCAACCTGGTGTTCCTGCTGGTGACGCCGCTGTCGCACTGGGCCTGGTTCCTGGCCTACGTCGGCGCGTCGGTGATCCGCGGGCTGATGGTCGGCGCGGGTGTGTTTATCGCCACCGTGTGGTTCGCGCCCCCGGGCATGGCCAATCCGCTGTGGGTGCTGGCCTTCGCCATCCTGGGCGCCGGGCTGATGGGCTCGCTGGGCCTGATCGCCGGGCTGTGGGCCGAGAAGTTCGACCAGATGGCCGCCTTCCAGAACTTCATCGTCATGCCGATGACCTTCCTGTCGGGCGTGTTCTATTCGGTGCACTCGCTGCCCGCGTTCTGGCAGGGCGTGAGCCACCTGAACCCGTTCTTCTACATGATCGACGGCTTCCGCCATGGCTTCTTCGGCGTCAGCGACGCCTCGCCGTGGCTCAGCCTGGGCGTCGTGGCGATCGCCTTCGCCGCGGTCGCCGCCGTGGCGCTGGAGCTGCTGCGCCGCGGCTACAAGATCCGCCACTGATCCTGTCCTGAAACCTCGCCCTGAAACCCGTCATCGCCACCCGCGAAGCCCTGCCGCCGCGGGCGGCGAGGGCGTCCGAGTAGAATCCCGCCCCATCATGGCCGATCCGACCCCCGCAGAAGTCCAGAGCTACATCGCCCAGGGTCTCGCTTGCAGCGAGCTCCAGGTGGAGGGCGACGGGCGTCATTTCTTCGCGACCATCGTGTCGGCCGAGTTCGAGGGCCTGAGCCGGATCAAGCGCCACCAGCGCGTGTACGCGGCCCTGGGCGATCGCATGCGCGAGCAGATCCACGCGCTGTCGATGAAGACGCTGACTCCCGCCGAACACGCGGCCCAGGGCGCCGCGCTGCATCACCATCACTGAAAGCCACCCGGCTTCGAGGCGGGTGGCGGTGTGGCGCCGTCCGGTGAACCCGCTGCCGTCCCGCTGAACAGCCTGAAGCGCTCCCCGCTTGGAGCGCGCGTTCACCGAGGACACCGCATGATCACGCTGGCACTCTCCAAAGGCCGCATCTTCGAGGAAACGCTGCCCCTGCTGGCAGCCGCCGGCATCTCCGTGCTGGAGGACCCGGACAGCTCCCGCAAGCTGATCCTGCCGACCAACCAGGCCGACGTGCGCGTCGTGCTGGTGCGCGCCACCGACGTGCCCACCTATGTCGAGTACGGCGGCGCCGACCTCGGCGTGGCCGGCCGCGACGTGCTCATCGAGCACGGCGGCCAGGGCCTGTACCAGCCGCTGGACCTGCGCATCGCCGCGTGCCGCATGAGCGTGGCCGTGCGCGACGACTTCGACTACGACCACGCCGTGCGCCAGGGCTCGCGCCTGCGCGTCGCCACCAAGTACACGGCCATCGCGCGCCAGCATTTCGCCGACAAGGGCGTGCACGTGGACCTGATCAAGCTCTACGGCTCGATGGAACTGGCCCCGCTGACCGGACTCGCCGACGCGATCGTCGACCTCGTCTCCACCGGCAGCACGCTCAAGGCCAACCGGCTCGTCGAGGTGGAACGGATCATGGACATCTCCTCGCGGCTCGTGGTCAACCAGGCCGCGCTCAAGCTCAAGCGCGAGGCCCTGAAACCGCTGATCGACGCGATCGCCACCGCCATCCCTTCCTCGGCCGCCGCTGCCTGACCCGGAGCCCGCCATGCTGAACCTGCGATCCCTGAGCACGGCCGATGCCGATTTCGACGCCGCGTTCCAGCGCGTGCTGCACTGGTCCGCCGAGACCGACGCCGCCATCGAGTCCCGCGTCGCCGAGATCCTCGCCGACGTCCGCGCGCGCGGCGATGCCGCGGTGCTCGAGTACACCGCCCGCTTCGACCATCTCCAGGCCGAGTCGCTCGGCGCGCTGGAGCTGACACGCGAGGAGCTGAAAGCCGCCTTCGACGGCCTGCCTGCCGCGCAGTCGCAGGCGCTGACGCAGGCCGCCGAGCGCGTGCGCCGCTATCACGAGCGCCAGAAGCAGGCCTGCGGCGAGAGCTGGAGCTACCGCGACGAGGACGGCACGCTGCTGGGCCAGAAGGTCACGCCGCTGGACCGGGTGGGCATCTACGTGCCCGGCGGCAAGGCCGCCTATCCGTCCAGCGTGCTGATGAACGCGATTCCCGCGCAGGTCGCCGGCGTGCCGGAGATCGTGATGGTCGTGCCCACGCCGCGCGGCGAGAAGAACCCGCTGGTGCTGGCCGCGGCCTACGTGGCCGGTGTGCATCGCGCGTTCACGATCGGCGGCGCGCAGGCCGTGGCCGCGCTGGCCTACGGCACCGCCACCGTGCCGCGCGTGGACAAGATCACCGGCCCGGGCAACGCCTACGTCGCCAGCGCCAAGAAACACGTCTTCGGCCAGGTCGGCATCGACATGATCGCGGGGCCCAGCGAGATCCTCGTGCTGGCCGACGGCACGACCCCGCCCGACTGGGTCGCGATGGACCTGTTCAGCCAGGCCGAGCATGACGAGCTCGCGCAGAGCATCCTGCTGTGCCCGGACGCCGGCTACATCGCGCAGGTGCGCGAGGCCATCGAGCGTCTGCTGCCCGGCATGCCTCGCCGCGACGTGATCCGCGCGTCGCTGGAGGGCCGCGGCGCGCTGATCCACACGCGCTCCATGGACGAGGCCTGCGAGATCAGCAACCGCATCGCGCCCGAGCACCTGGAGGTGTCCAGCGCCGATCCGCATCGCTGGGAGCCGCTGCTGCGCCATGCCGGTGCGATCTTCCTGGGCGCGTACACCAGCGAGTCGCTGGGCGACTACTGCGCCGGGCCCAACCACGTGCTGCCCACCTCGGGCACGGCGCGGTTCTCGTCGCCGCTGGGCGTCTACGACTTCCAGAAGCGCTCCAGCCTCATCGAGGTCAGCGAGGCCGGCGCGCAGGTGCTGGGCCCGATCGCCGCGACGCTGGCCTATGGCGAGGGCCTGCAGGCGCACGCGCAGGCCGCGGAGTTCCGCCTGAAGCGCTGACCCCCGTCCCGGTCCCGCCGCCCGCCGCCCGCGCAGATTTCACGCCCGCACGGCGGGCAAACCCTGGGTCGCGGATAAAGCGCCACATTTGCCGCTGTTTCGCGTTTCGCCCTTTCGTGCGAAACGCCTAGCATGCTTCGAACACATTCCTCACAGGACGTCGAAG
This sequence comes from Roseateles sp. So40a, assembly GCF_048081605.1. NCBI lineage: Bacteria > Pseudomonadati > Pseudomonadota > Betaproteobacteria > Burkholderiales > Sphaerotilaceae > Roseateles > Roseateles sp. So40a. The sequence goes on from NZ_CP182288.1 coordinate 411,113, forward strand.
CATGAAGGTCTCGGATCTGCGCGTCGGAGTGCGCATCACGTTGGGTTTCGCGGCGGTGCTGCTGGCCACGGTGCTGGTGGGGGTCGTGGCGATCACCCGCATGCAGGTGATCCAGAATAACGTCGAGGAGATGGGCTCGGACTGGGTCCCCTCGATCAACGCGGCCAATGCGATCCGCGGCCAGCTCAATGAGCTGCGCCGGGCCGAGATGGCCATGTGCCTGAAGGACGTGGTCCTGGAGGTCGAGCAGGAGCAGGAGCGCATCAAGAACCTGCGCGACAAGGTCCTGCCCGACCTGGCCAAGCAGTACGACGCGCTGGTGTCCTCGCCGGAGGAGGACGCCGCGTGGAAGGAGGCCAAGAGCAAGTACGCCGCCTTCCTGTCCGTGCAGGACAAGCTGATCACCGCGCGCAAGGCCGGCAACCGCGGCGAGTACCAGGCCACCGTCAACGGCGAATCGCAGCAGGCCTTCTTCGCGCTGGTCATGGCGATGCAGAAGCTCGTGGACGTCAACACGCGCGGCGCGGACGAGAGCGTCACCGAATCGCGCGCCGCCTACAAGACCGCGCTCACGACGATGATCGTGCTGATCGTCGCGGCGCTGGCGGCCGGCAGCGTGCTGGCCTTCTACCTGACCCGCAGCACCGTGCGGCCGCTCAACGAGATGGTCGGCGTGGCCAGCCGCGTGGCCGAGGGCGACCTGACCGTGGACATCGACACCTCGCGCCGCGACGAGCTGGGCCAGCTCGCGCAGGCGCTCTCGGCGATGCAGGGCGCGTTGAGCCGCTCCCTGTCCGCGGTGCGGGAGAGCGCCGAGAGCATCGCCATGTCCAGCGGCGAGGTCGCCGCGGGCAGCAGCGATCTGTCGGCGCGCACCGAGCAGATGGCCTCCAGCCTGGAGGAGACCTCCGCCACGATGCAGGCGCTGACCGACACCGTGCGCCTGAACGCGGACTCGACGCGCCAGGCGAGCCAGCTGGCGCTCAACGCCAGCCAGGTGGCCGATCGCGGCGGCGCGGTGGTGTCCGAGGTGGTCAACACCATGGACCAGATCAATGCGTCGTCGCGCAAGATCGCCGACATCATCGGCACCATCGACGGCATCGCCTTCCAGACCAACATCCTGGCGCTGAACGCGGCGGTGGAAGCCGCCCGCGCGGGCGAGCAGGGCCGCGGCTTCGCGGTCGTGGCCAGCGAGGTCCGCTCGCTGGCGCAACGCAGCGCCGAGGCCGCCAAGGAGATCAAGACCCTGATCGGCGCCAGCGTCGAGCGGGTGGACGTCGGCTCCAGGCTGGTGAGCGACGCGGGCGAGACCATGCGCGAGATCGTCGCCGCCGTGCAGCGGGTGACGGACATCATCCAGGAGATCTCCTCGGCCACGCAGGAGCAGAGCACCAGCCTGATGGAGGTCGGCCAGGCCGTGCAGCGCCTGGACGAGGTCACCCAGCAGAACGCGGCGCTCGTGGAGGAATCCTCCGCCGCGTCCGAGTCGCTGCGCGAGCAGGCCGGCAGCCTGAAGCACGTGGTCGCGCAGTTCAGACTCCACGGCTGAAGCAGGGCTTCACGGGACACGAAGTTCGTGGAACACGAACTTCGTGTTACTCTGCGGCCCTCATGAAGAACGTCACCGTCACCATGGAAGACAGCGTCGCCGAGTGGGCGAGGCTGGAGGCGGCGCGGCGCAACACGAGCGTCTCGCGCCTGGTGGGCGAGCTGCTCGCCGAGAAGATGCGTCATGACGACGCCTACGAGCGCGCGCTGCAGGACTGGTTGCACCGCGAGCGCACCTGGTCCTCCGACGGCGCGCCGTATCCCGGCCGGGAGCTGCTGTGAGCGCCCCGATCGAGCTGACCGGACCGGTCTTCGTCGACACCTCCGTCCTGGTGCTCAGCGAGGACGGCGCCGATGCCGCGCGCCGCGCCCGGGCCATGCTGTGGCTGCGCGTGCTGTGGCAGCAGCGCCTGGGCCGCACGTCCAGCCAGGTGCTCAATGAGTTCTACCGCTCGGTGACGACCCGCATCACCCCCGCGATGCCCAATGGCGACGCGCGCGCCGAGGTGCGCCGCTACCAGCGCTGGACGCCGTGGTCCACGGACCACGCGACCGTCGAATCGGCCTGGTCGCTGGAGAGCCGCTTCGCGCTCCCCTACGCCGACGCGCTGATCGTGGCCGCGGCCAAGGCGCAAGGCTGCGAGGTGCTGCTGAGCCTGGCCCTGCCGCATGGCCAGCTGTATGACAGCGTGCTGATCGTCGATCCGCTGCGGGTGCTGCCGGCGGGTGTGTCGCCCGCGGATGCTCCCCTGGATACCCCCTTGGACACCGCCTCCCCGCCGGTGCTTGCCCCATGACCGCCGAGACTGACGCCTCCCCGGACCACGCCCTGAAGCGCGCCCTGGGCGTGCTGCGCGCCGACGTGCGCGCGATGCAGGCCTATCAGGTGCACCCGTCTTCCGGCCTCATCAAGCTGGACGCGATGGAGAACCCGTTCCGGCTGCCCGCGGAGCTGCAACGCGCGCTCGGCGAGCGCCTCGGCGCGGTGGCCATCAACCGCTATCCCGGCGAGCGCACGCAGGACCTGGCCCAGGCGCTGGCCGCGCACGCGGGGCTGGACGCGGACAAGGGCCTGATGCTGGGCAACGGGTCGGATGAGCTGATCTCGCTGCTGGCGATGGCGGTGTGCCGGCCGGGCGAACGCGTCGCCGTGCTGGCGCCGGTGCCGGGCTTCGTCATGTACGCGCTGTCGGCCAAGTACCAGCACCTGGACTTCGTCGGCGTGCCGTTGACGGCCGACTTCGAGCTCGACGAGGCCGCGATGCTCGCCGCGATCGCCGAGCATCAGCCGGCGATCGTCTTCCTGGCCTATCCGAACAACCCGACCGCCAACCTCTGGGACGCCGCCGTCATCGAGCGCATCGTCCAGGCCGCGCCGGGGCTGGTCGTCATGGACGAGGCCTATCAGCCGTTCGCCGCGCGCGATGCGATGGCGCTGATGGCGCGGTATCCGCAGGTGCTGATCATGCGCACGATGAGCAAGTTCGGCCTGGCCGGCGTGCGCATCGGCTACATGATGGGCGACGCGGCGCTGATCGGCCACATCGACAAGCTGCGCCCACCCTACAACGTCAGCGTGCTCAATGCCGAGGCCGGCCTCTTCGCGCTGGAGCACGCCGAGGTCTACGAGCGCCAGGCCGTGGTGCTCCGCGACGAGCGTGCCGCGCTGCAGGCCGCGCTCGCGCGGCTGCCGGGCGTGCACGCGTATCCGAGCGAGGGCAACATGATCCTCGTGCGCGTGCCCGACGCGGACCGCCTGCATGCGGGCATGAAGGCGCGCGGCGTGCTGGTCAAGAACGTCTCGGGCATGCATCCGCTGCTGGCGCGCTGCCTGCGCCTGACCGTCGGCTCGGCCGAGGAGAACGCCGCGATGCTGGGCGCGCTCGAGGCGTCCTTGGCCGCGCTGGCCGCGGTGCCTTCCGCCTGATGTCAGACTGAATCCTTTCACTCCGTCCTTCCTGAACCCCTGGGAATCCCCATGAGCTCCGAACGCATCGCCGAAGTCCGCCGCGACACCAAGGAAACGCAGATCCGCGTGCGCGTGAATCTCGACGGCACCGGGCAGTCGTCGCTGAACACCGGCATCGGCTTCTTCGACCACATGCTCGACCAGATCGCCCGGCACGGCCTGATCGACCTCGACATCGAGGCCAAGGGCGACCTGCACATCGACGGTCACCACACCGTCGAGGACGTCGGCATCACGCTGGGCATGGCGGTGGCGCAGGCCATCGGCGACAAGAAGGGCCTCACGCGCTACGGCCACAGCTACGTGCCGCTGGACGAGGCGCTGTCGCGCGTGGTGGTGGACTTCTCCGGCCGGCCGGGCCTGGCGATGGAGGTGAAGTTCACCGCCGGATCCGTCGGCGCCTTCGACACGCAGCTGACCTACGAGTTCTTCCAGGGCTTCGTGAATCACGCGCTGGTGTCGCTGCACGTGGACAACCTCAAGGGCCACAACGCGCACCACCAGTGCGAGACGATGTTCAAGGCCTTCGGCCGCGCGCTGCGCATGGCGATGACGCTGGATCCGCGCTCGGCGGGGGTCATCCCGTCGACCAAGGGGACGCTGTGAACGCACCGCGGACCGTGGCCGTCGTCGATTACGGCATGGGCAACCTGCGCTCGGTGTCGCAGGCGGTGATGGCCGCGGCGCAGGACCAGGGCGTGCGCGTCGTCATCACGGCGCGGCCCGAGGAGGTCTACGCCGCCGAGCGCGTCGTGCTGCCGGGCCAGGGCGCGATGCGCGACTGCATGCGCGAGCTCCACGAGAGCGGCCTGCAGGAAGCGGTGCTCGACGCGGCCGCCCGCAAGCCGCTGATGGGCGTGTGCGTGGGCATGCAGATGCTGCTGGACCACAGCGAGGAGCAGGACACGCCGGGGCTGGGCCTGATCCCCGGACGCGTGAAGCGCTTCCGGCTCGAGGGTCAGCTGCAGCCGGACGGCAGCCGCTACAAGGTCCCGCAGATGGGCTGGAACCGCGTGCACCAGACGCGGGCGCATCCGGTGTGGGGCGAGGTGGCGGACGAGAGCTGGTTCTACTTCGTGCACAGCTTCTACGCCGAGACGTCGGACCCGCGCGACAGCGCCGGCCAGAGCGACTACGGCACGCGCTTTACCTGCGCGGTGGCGCGGGATAACATTTTTGCCACCCAATTCCACCCCGAGAAAAGTGCCGCGTCCGGGCTCGCCCTGTATCGCAATTTCCTGCACTGGTCGCCCTGAGGCGCGCGTCTTCCTCCTCCTTCCCTTCCTCCACCCCAAGCTCATCGGTCCATGCTGCTGATTCCCGCGATCGACCTGAAAGACGGCAAGTGCGTCCGCCTCAAGCAAGGCGACATGAACGACTCCACGACCTTCGGCGAGGATCCGGCCGAGATGGCCCGCCGATGGGTCGATGCCGGCGCGAGACGCCTGCATCTGGTGGACCTGAACGGCGCCTTCGCCGGCAAGCCGGTCAACGAGGCCGCCATCAAGGCGATCCTGCGCGAGGTCGGTGACGACATCCCGGTGCAGCTGGGCGGCGGCATCCGCGACCTGGACACGATCGAGCGCTACCTCGACGACGGTCTGTCCTACGTGATCATCGGCACCGCCGCGGTGAAGAACCCCGGTTTCCTGAAGGACGCCGCGTCGGCCTTCGGCGGCCACATCATCGTGGGCCTGGACGCCAAGGACGGCAAGGTCGCCACCGACGGCTGGAGCAAGCTCACCGGGCACGAGGTCATCGACCTGGCCCGCAAGTTCGAGGACTACGGCATCGAGGGCGTCATCTACACGGACATCGGCCGCGACGGCATGCTCACGGGCATCAACATCGACGCCACGGTGAAGCTCGCGCAGGCCTTGTCGATCCCGGTGATCGCCTCGGGCGGACTGTCCAACATGGCCGACATCGAGCAGCTCTGCGCGGTCGAGTCCGAAGGCGTCTCGGGCGTCATCTGCGGGCGCGCGATCTACACGGGCGACCTCGACCTGGCCGCCGCGCAGCGTCGTGCCGACGAGCTGAACGGGGGCTGAGCGGTGCTGGCCAAGCGGATCATTCCGTGCCTGGACGTGACCGGCGGTCGCGTCGTCAAGGGCGTCAACTTCGTCGAGCTGCGTGATGCGGGCGACCCGGTGGAAATCGCCGCGCGCTACAACGAGCAGGGCGCCGATGAACTGACCTTCCTCGACATCACCGCCACCAGCGATGGCCGCGACCTGATCCTGCCGATCATCGAGCGCGTCGCGTCGCAGGTCTTCATCCCGCTGACGGTGGGCGGCGGCGTCCGCTCGGTGGCCGACGTGCGGCGGCTGCTGAACGCGGGGGCGGACAAGGTCAGCTTCAACTCGGCGGCGGTCGCCGATCCCGAGCTGATCCGCGCGGCATCGGACAAGTACGGCGCGCAGTGCATCGTGGTCGCGATCGACGCCAAGCGGCGGGCCAATGCCGACGGCAGCGCCGGCTGGGATGTGTACACGCATGGCGGCCGCAAGAACACGGGCCTGGACGCCGTCGAGTGGGCCACGCGCATGGCGCAGCTGGGCGCGGGCGAGATCCTGCTGACCAGCATGGACCGCGACGGCACGAAGAGCGGCTTCGACCTGGCGCTGACGCGCGCGGTCGCGGACGCGGTCAGCGTGCCGGTGATCGCCTCGGGCGGTGTCGGGTCGCTGCAGGACCTGGCCGACGGCATCACGCAGGGCGGTGCCGACGCGGTGCTGGCCGCGAGCATCTTCCATTACGGCGAGTACACCGTCGGCGAGGCCAAGGCGCTGATGGCGGCGCAGGGCATTCCGGTCCGCCAATGACGATCCGGCACAGCAACCGGCCCGGTCCGCGCGTCACGGTGGGCGAGGGCGCGGTCAAGCCGCGGCCGCCCAAGGCCGCGGGTCCCGGCGAGGTCCGCATCGTGGGCGGCGTGTGGAAGCGCTCCAAGCTGCCGGTGCCCGTCAGCGAGGGGCTGCGGCCGACGCCGGATCGCGTGCGCGAGACGGTCTTCAACTGGCTGGGTCAGGACCTGGCCGGCTGGCGCGTGCTGGATGCCTTCGCGGGCAGTGGCGCGCTGGGCTTCGAGGCCGCGTCGCGCGGCGCGGCGCAGGTCGTGCTGCTGGAGCGCGATGCCAGGCTGGCCACGGCGCTGCGGGCCAACCTCAAGCGCCTGGACAAGGACAACACGGTGCCGATGACGATCGCGAACGCCGACGCGCTCGCGTGGATGCAGCGGGCGGCACCGGGCAGCTTCGACCTGGTGTTCCTGGATCCGCCGTTCGCGCAGGTCCTGTTCGCGGCCGCGCTGACGGCGGCGGCGCCCTTGCTGGCCGAGGGCGGGCTGATCTACCTGGAATCACCGGAGCCGGTGGAGCCGCCCGCGGCGCTGGGCTTGTCCGTGTGGAAGGAAGGGCGTGCCGGGGCGGTGCATTACCGCTTGTTGCGCCGCGGCGGATAATCCGCCCCCATGACTTCCCAGACGCTGCTGACGGCCGTTTATCCCGGCACCTTCGATCCGATGACGCTCGGACACGAGGACCTCGTGCGCCGCGCCAGCCGGCTCTTCGAGCGCCTGGTGCTCGCGGTGGCGGCCGGCCATCACAAGAAGACGATGTTCAGCGTGGACGAGCGGCTGGACATGGCGCGGCAGCTGACGGCGGCGTATCCCAATGTCGAGGTGGTCGCGTTCAAGGGCCTGCTGCGTGACTTCGTCATGGACAACGGCGGCAAGGTCGTGGTGCGCGGCCTGCGGGCGGTGTCCGACTTCGAATACGAATTCCAGATGGCCGGCATGAACCGGCAACTGATGCCGGACGTGGAGACGGTGTTCCTGACGCCGTCGGACCATTACCAGTTCATCTCGTCGACCTTCGTGCGCGAGATCGCGACGCTGGGTGGAGAGGTGTCCAAGTTCGTCTCGCCGCTGGTGCGCGAGCGGCTGGAAGAGCGCATCGCCAAGAACCGCGTGGAGCAGTAAGCCATGGCGTTGATGATTACCGACACGAGAGGCGGAAACAGGCAAGGCATGCCTTGCCCCGCCGAGCGCGGCGAGCGCTTGCAAGCGCTTGCCGTCTTCGTCGGTCGCTGGGAGGTCGCAGTATGGCCCTGATGATTACCGACGAATGCATCAACTGTGATGTGTGCGAGCCCGAGTGCCCGAACCAGGCGATCTCGATGGGCGAGGAGTACTACCAGATCGAGCCGGGCAAGTGCACCGAGTGCGTCGGGCATTTCGACGAGCCGCAATGCGTGATGTTGTGTCCGGTGGCCTGCATTCCGGTGAATCCCGGGCATGTCGAGTCGCGCGAGACGCTGATGCAGAAGTACATCCGGCTGACGCAGCAGTCCGCCTGACTGTGTTGCCTACTTGAATGGGCAATTGAAGCGCCGTTCGCCGCGGCGCACCATCGCCTCCTTCTGATTCCGGTGGCCGAGTGAGCGTCGTGAGACGCGCCGGAATCGGTTCAACGGAAGGAGCCGTGATGGCGGACATCGATGATGTGGCGGATTACTTGATCGTGAAGCTGTGGGAGGCCGGCGAGCGTCCCAGCGTGCATCGTTTGCACAAGTTGCTCTATTACGTGCAGGGCTGGCACCTCGCCTTGCACGATCGCCCGCTGTTTCCGGAGCGATTTCAAGCCTGGGTGCATGGGCCCATCTGCAAGCCGCTGTTTGAGCGATTCTCCGCAGATCGATCGCTGTATGGCGTGGTGGAGCCGAAGGACGCGCGTCCGTCCTTTACTTTTGAAGTGCTGAGCTTCGAGGAGCGACAGCATGTCGACCGAGTGCTGAACGACTACGCGATCTATCCGACCTTCCAGTTGATGTGGATGACACGGCAAGAGCGCCCCTGCCTGAAGGCGCGAGGCCCCCTGGCGCTTGGGGACCGCTGCGAGCGGGAACTCGACGAGTGCGAGATGCGCGCGTACTTCATTGAAGAGCAAGGGGTCGAGCATGAAGACCGCCGCACCGAAGCCCGCTCTTGAGCGTCACCGCCTGGGTTCCGGCGCGGGCCTCCCGAGTGTCACCCGGCCCGGCCATCTGTCGGCGAAACAGCCGAGGGCGCCAATGAACCCCCGGTGAGGGATCAGGGACTTCGTGAAGGGACGCTTCGTCTCCACGACATTGATTGGAAGGGTCGAGGCGTTCCGATTGCGCCTCAGGATCTGGATTGGCTGGAAGACATCTATCGGCCGCTTGGGAGCGACTTCGCGTTGATCCAGATTGCCATTTCCAAGGCAGAGGGCCGTCTGATTGGATTCTTCGATGAGGAGGCCATCTTCCAGATCGTCCTCTTCGACCCCCTCCACAACGCCCAACCCAGCAAGTTCAACGACTACAAGGTCCGGCTGTCCAAGCCGCTGGGCTGCGAGGTCACGGCGCCCGTTGCAGCCGTTGCATCCACTGCGGCCGCAGAGCCCAGCGCTCACAGCGACCAACGCTCACCGTAGGCGGGAGGCCGGGGCCATTGGTCGGCGGAGGGTGGGGCGTCGGGATGCTCCTGGCTCCAGCGGCGGGCGAGCATCCATCCGCCATGGCTCACCACGAGCGCGCCGCCTGACCAGCGCGATGCGCGCGTGAGCAGCGCGGTCAAAGGCTCACCGCCCGCCGGTGCGAAGCGCGCGAAGTCCGCGACCCACGCGTCGATCTCCGCTTTCGGAATCGCCGCCCAAGGCCGTCCGTCCCAGGCGCCGAAGTCGAGTTCCGCCAAGGTCGCGTCCACATGGTGTCGCCAGCCCCAGCGCCGCAGCCATCGGCCGACATCGGCGCATCGCTGCAGCGGCGAGGTCCACACCTCATGCGCCAGGCGATGCCGCCGCGCATGCGCCTGGATGCGACGCGCGAGCCGCTTGGCCCGGCGGCGGTCCACCGGCAGGTCGCAGCGCGCGCCCATGCACAAGCCTCGCGCGCCGTCCGGTTTCGGATGGCGCCAAACGGCGATGGCGCCGCCTGTCATCACGACACCGGGAACAGCGGTGCCAGCGCCAGGAACGCGAGCAGCGCGCCCAGCTCCACCACCTGCTGCGTGGCGCCGAGCGTGTCGCCCGTGTAGCCGTGCAGCCGGCGCTCCAGCATCGACTGCATATACAAGGTCAGCCCTGCCGCCACCACCACCGCGCCCAGCATCAACGGCACGTTCTCGGGCGTGACCCACGCGATCACCGCGGTCGCGAGCACCACCAGCCCGAGCGCGATCGTCAGGCCCGGCCCGCTGATCTGCGTGGCCAGCGGCTTGGCCTTGGCGTGCTCCGCGTCCCCCGCGTAGGGCAACGCGTGCAGCAGCCAGACCGGCGCGGCGCGCGAGGCCACATGCGCCCACACCGTGGCGATCACCGCCAGCAGCGGGTCGATGTCCGCCAGCCCCAGCAGCACCGCCGCCTTCAGGCCCAGCACCAGGATCAGGCCCAGCGCGCCGTAGCTGCCGATGCGCGAGTCCTTCATGATCGTCAGCGCCTTCTCGCGCGACACCGCGCCGCCCAGCGCGTCGCAGCTGTCGGCCAGGCCATCCTCGTGGAAGCCGCCGGTCAGCCAGACGCTGGCCGCCATCGCCAATCCGACGGCCACCGTCGCCGGCACGACCTGCAGCGCGCCCCACAGCACCAGCGCGGAGAAGCCGCCCACCACCGCGCCCACGAGCGGGAAGTAGCGCGCGCACTGCTGCAGCCAGGCCGACTCGAATCCCACCCATCCCGGGATCGGCACACGGGTGAAGAACTGCAGGGCGATGAAGAAGAGACGGAGCTGATGCATGTTTTTCTTTTGGGACTTCACTCGAAGCCGCGGTCCTTCACGACGGCATAACGCGACATCGTCGCCATCCGCGCGGTCTCGTGGCGGACGATGGGTTCGGGGTAATCGCGGCCCAGCACCACGCCGCAGGCCGCCAGCACCTCCGGCTTGGCCAGCCACGGTGCGTGGATCAGCTTGGCCGGCAGCTTGTCCAGTTGCGGCAGATAGCGCTTGATGAACTTGCCGTCGGGGTCGAACTTCTCGCTCTGGTTGACCGGATTGAAGATCCGGAAGTAGGGCTGCGCGTCGCAACCGCTGGACGCGGCCCATTGCCAGCCGCCGTTGTTGGCGGCAAGGTCGAAGTCGATCAGCTTCTCGGCGAAATAGGCCTCGCCCCGGCGCCAATCGATGCCCAGGTCCTTGATCAGGAAACTCGCCACGACCATGCGCAGCCGGTTGTGCATGTAGCCCGTCTCGTTGATCTGATGCATCGCCGCATCCACCAGCGGGTAACCGGTGCGGCCCTGGCACCAGGCGTCGAAGTCCGCGTCGGCGTCGGGTCCGTCGGCCCAGGCGATGCGGTCGTACTCGGGGCGGAAGGCGCGCTCGGCCACGCGCGGATGGTGATGCAGCACCTGGTGATAGAAGTCGCGCCAGATCAGCTCGGACAACCACACCTGCGCGCCCGCGCTGTGCGTCTTTCCATGGCCTCGCCGCCAGGCCTCGCGCGCCAGCGTCCGGATCGAGATCGTGCCGAAACGCAGGTGCGTGCTCAGGTAGCTCGGGCCCTTGGCGGCGGGGAAGTCGCGCGTGTCGCCGTAGCGGTCGATGCGCGAGAGGAACTCGTCGAAGAGCCGCCGCGCGCCCGCGCTGCCGCCCGCGAGCGCGGCGCTCAGTCCGGCCGGCTCGAAGCCGATGTCGGCGAGTGACGGGATGCCGCGGCGGCGCTCGACCTCGGCACCGCGGGCCAAGTGCGCCGCGTATCGCTCCACGGGATACGCGCTGAGGAAGAAGGGGTTGATCTCGCGCAGCCAGGCGTTCTTGTAGGGCGTGAAGACGCCGTAGGGCTTGCCCGCACCGGTAAGGATCTCCGAGCGCTCGAAGACCACGTGGTCCTTGAAGCTCTCCACCGACACGCCGCGCGCCAGCAGCGTCTGGCCGACGTCGGCGTCTCGGCGCAGCGCGTCGGGATCGTCGTCGTGGTTGAAGTAGAGCGCATCGACGCCCAGCTCCGCCGCCAGCGCCGGGATCTGCTCCCGCGCGGCGCCATGGCGCACGATCAGGCCGGCGCCGGGCGCGAGCGCGGCCAGGTCGGCGTCCAGCACCCGCAGCGCGTCGAGGATGAATTCCACTCGGCGGTCCGCGCGCGGCAGGGGGGCCAGGATGTCGGTGTCCAGCACGAAGACGCAATGGACCCGCTCATGACGTTTGAGCGCGTGATACAGGGCAGCGTGATCATCCGCGCGCAGATCGCGCCGGAACCAGACAAGGGCGTTCATGGGGACGGAGTGTCGGTGAAATAGAATCCGCCCCTATGTCCAAGGAACGCATCGACCTCACCAACCAGTTCCTGATCGCCATGCCGGGCATGGTGGACGAGACCTTTGCCGGCTCCGTCGTCTACCTGTGCGAGCACAACGAGAAGGGCGCGCTGGGCCTGGTCATCAACAAGCCGATCTCGCTGACCCTGGGCAACCTGTTCGAGAAGGTCGAGCTGGAGCTCGCCGACGTCGACATGGCCGCGCGGCCGGTGTTCTTCGGCGGGCCGGTGCAGACCGAGCGCGGCTTCGTGCTGCATGAGCCGCTGGACGAGCAGGGCAACCACTACAACGCCACGCTGGCCGTGCCGGGCGGGCTGGAGATGACCACCAGCCGCGACGTGCTGGAGGCGCTCTCCAGCGGCGCCGGCCCCAAGCGCGTGCTGGTCACGCTGGGCTACAGCGGCTGGGCCGCCGGTCAACTCGAGGAAGAGCTCGGCCGCAACGGCTGGATCACCGTCGATGCCGCGCCCGACATCATCTTCGACACGCCCATCGAGGAGCGCTACGACAAGGCGCTCGCGCTGCTGGGCATCGACCCGCGGATGCTCAGCCAGGAGGCCGGGCACGCATGACCCCCGGAAGCGCCATGACCGCCATGAGCCCAGCTTCCCCCGCTTCCTTCGTTGCCCCCCTCGGATTTGATTTCGGTACCAAGCGCCTGGGCGTGGCCACCGGCAACCGGATGCTGGGCAGCGCGCGGGGCTTGCGCACGATCACCGAGCAGGGCGATGCCCGATGGGCCGCGATCGCGGCGCTGATCCAGGAATGGCAGCCCGACGCGCTGGTCATCGGCGTGCCGCGGCACCCCGACGGCGCACCGCATGAGATGACCGCCCGCGCGCTCAAGTTCGCGGGCCAGCTGCGCGGCCGCTACCGGCTGCCGGTCGTGGAAGTCGACGAACGCTACACCAGCGCGGAAGCCCAGTCCCAGGGCGCGCGCGACCTCGATGCCGCCAGCGCGGCATTGATCCTCGAACAATTCTTCCGGGAACACCCATGAGCACATTGCACCTCGATGCGGAAGCGCTCTACGCCGACCTCGTGCGCGGCGTCCAGCGGCTGCTGCAACCCGACTGCGCGCTGGTCGGCATCTGGTCGGGCGGCGCCTGGCTGGCCGAACGGCTCCAGCAGGACCTGAAGCTGCCCGGTCAGCACGGCGTGATCTCCAGCGCGCTGCATCGCGACGACTTCGGCAGCAAGGGCATGAACGCGAGCGCGGACCACACCAAGCTGCCCTTCGAGGTCGAGGGCCGCCACATCGTGCTGATCGACGACGTGCTCTACACCGGGCGCACGACGCGCGCGGTGATCAACGAGCTCTTCGACTTCGGCCGGCCCGCCAGCGTCACGCTGGCCGTGCTGGTGGACCGCGGCGGCCGCGAGCTGCCGATCGAGCCGGTGTTCTCGGCCGCGCGCGTCGCGATCAAGCCCAGCCAGCGCCTGAGCCTGGCCAAGGATCCCTCCGGCCGATTCAGCTTCGACGTGAAGGAGGACTGACGCCATGCTGAGCAAACGCAACCCGCAACTGAACAAGCATGGCGAGCTGATCCATCTGCTCTCCACCGAGGGCCTGCCCAAGGCCGTGCTGCACCAGATCCTGGACACGGCGGGCACCTTCCTCTCAGTCAACGACCGCGAGGTCAAGAAGGTGCCGCTGCTGCGCGGCAAGTCGGTGTTCAACCTGTTCTTCGAGAACAGCACCCGCACCCGCACCACCTTCGAGATCGCCGCCAAGCGCCTCTCGGCCGACGTCATCAACCTGGACATCGCGCGCTCGAGCGCGGCCAAGGGCGAGACGCTGCTGGACACCGTGGCCAACCTGTCGGCGATGCACGCGGACATGTTCGTCGTCCGCCACAGCGAGTCGGGCGCGCCGTATCTGATCGCGCAGCACTGCGCGCCGCACGTCCACGTGGTCAACGCCGGTGACGGCCGCCATGCGCATCCGACGCAGGGCCTGCTGGACATGTACACGATCCGTCACTACAAGAAGGACTTCACCAACCTGACGGTGGCGATCGTCGGCGACATCGTGCATTCGCGGGTGGCGCGCAGCGACATCCACGCGCTCACGACGCTGGGCGTGCCCGAGATCCGCGCGGTGGGTCCGAAGACGCTGGTGCCGGGCGACCTCAAGGACATGGGCGTGCGCGTGTGCCACGACATGGCCGAGGGCGTGAAGGACGCGGACGTCGTCATCATGCTGCGCCTGCAGAACGAGCGCATGAGCGGCGCGATGCTGCCCAGCACGGGCGAGTACTTCAAGAGTTTCGGCCTGACGGCGGAGAAGCTCGCGCTGGCCAAGCCCGATGCGATCGTGATGCATCCGGGCCCGATCAACCGGGGCGTGGAGATCGCCTCCAACGTCGCCGACGGCGCGCACAGCGTGATCCTGCCGCAGGTGACCTTCGGCATCGCGGTGCGCATGGCCGTCATGTCCATCCTGGCGGGGAACGAAGCATGAAGATCCTGATTCAGAACGGCCGTCTGCTGGATCCCGCCTCGGGGCTGGACCGCGTCGGCGACCTGGCCATCGCCTCGGGCCGCATCGTCGGGCTGGGCGAGGTGGGCGACTTCAACGCCGACCGCGTCATCGACGCCACCGGGCTGGTGGTCGCGCCGGGTCTGGTGGACCTGGCCGCGCGCCTGCGCGAACCCGGCCATGAGCATGAAGGCATGCTCGAGAGCGAGCTCGCCGCGGCCGCGGCAGGCGGCGTGACCAGCCTGGTCTGCCCGCCGGACACCGATCCCACGCTGGATGAGCCCGGCCTCGTCGAGATGCTGAAGTTCCGCGCCCGCAAGCTCAGCCGCTGCCGGCTGTTCCCGCTGGGTGCGCTCACGCGCGGCCTGGCCGGCGAGGCGCTCACCGAGATGGCCGAGCTGACCGAGTCCGGCTGCGTGGGCTTCTCGCAGGCGCATGTGCCCATCCGCAACACGTTGACGGTGCAGCGCGCGATGCAGTACGCGGCCAGCTTCGGCTACACGCTGTGGCTGCATCCGCAGGATCCGTGGCTGAGCGGCGGCGTCGCCGCCAGCGGCGCGGTCGCGACGCGGCTGGGCCTCTCTGGGGAGCCGGTCGCCGCCGAGACCATCGCGCTGCACACCATCCTGGAGCTGGTGCGCGTGACCGGCTGCCGCGTGCACCTGTGCCGCCTGAGCAGCGCGGCCGGCGTCGAGCTGGTCCGTCAGGCCAAGAAGGACGGGCTGCCGGTGACGGCGGACGTGTCGATCAACTCGCTGCACCTGAGCGACGTGGACATCGGCTACTTCAACTCGTCGATGCGGCTCACGCCGCCGCTGCGTCAGCAGCGCGACCGCGACGCGCTGCGCGCGGCGCTGGCCGACGGCACGATCGACGCGCTGGTCAGCGACCACAACCCGGTCGCGGCCGATGAGAAGACGCTGCCCTTCGCCGAGGCCACGCCCGGCGCGACCGGCCTGGAGCTGCTGCTGAGCCTGGCGCTGCGCTGGGGCCAGGACGAAGGCCTGTCGCTGGCGCGGACACTGGACACCATCACCGGCCGTCCGGTGAAGGTGCTGGGCCAGGCGCTGGGATCGCTGGCCGCGAGCGCGGGCCGGCTGGTCGAGGGCGGGGTGGGCGACGTGGTCGTCTTCGACGCCGAGGCCAGCGGCGCGGTCACGCCCGAGCGGCTGGTCAGCCAGGGCAAGCACACGCCGTTCTCGTTCGACCTCACCGGCTTCGAGCTGCCGGGCCGGGTCTGCTACACGCTGGTGGCGGGCACGGTCGCGTTCGAATCGCACGTCACCGACGTCGAGCGCGCCTGATGTCCGCGCGGGTCGGCGTCCTGGTCGGCGCGTGGCGGGCGGCGCGGATGCTCGCGCACATCGCGCATGGGGTCTATCTGGTGCAACTGCGGTGGTCGGGCTTCGAGCCGTCGCGGCGCACGCAGCTGGTCGGCTGGTGGTCGCGCAAGCTGCTGCGCTTGCTGGGCGTGCGGCTGGAGGCGCCGGGCGATCAGACCCCGACACCGCGCCTGATCACGGCGAATCACGTGTCGTGGCTGGACATCGCCGCGATCCACGCGGTGATGCCGGAGGCGAGGTTCGTCTCCAAGGCCGACATCGCGACCTGGCCGATCGTGGGAGCGCTCGCGACGGCGGTGGGCACGCTGTACATCGAGCGCGCGAGCAAGCGCGACGCGCTGCGCGTCGTGCACAAGACGGCCGAGGCCCTGGCCAGGGGCGAGACCGTGGCGGTGTTCCCTGAAGGCACGACCGGCGGCGGCTACCCGCTGCTGCCCTTGCACGGCAATCTGCTGCAAGCCGCGATCAGCACGCACACGGCCTTGCAACCGGTGGTGCTGAGATGGCATCAGCCCGGGACGCCGTACAGCGAGGCGGCGCAGTACATCGGCCAGATGACGCTCTTCGAGAGCCTGTGGCGCATCCTGACGGCACGGGATCTGGCCGTCGAGGTGAGATCGCTGCCGGCGATGCCCACGGAAGGCCTGGACCGCCGTCACCTGGCGGAGGCCCTGG
Source organism: Roseateles sp. So40a (assembly GCF_048081605.1). Taxonomy (NCBI): domain Bacteria; kingdom Pseudomonadati; phylum Pseudomonadota; class Betaproteobacteria; order Burkholderiales; family Sphaerotilaceae; genus Roseateles; species Roseateles sp. So40a. The sequence goes on from NZ_CP182288.1 coordinate 427,409, forward strand.
CCGCGCGCATGAATGAGGCGCTGCCTCGGCCGTAGCGCGCTCATCGCCCGCTACCGGGAATGCCGGATGCCCTGGGGGCCCGGTTTGGTGCGAGGATCCCGCGATGCTGCTGTGCTTCGATGATGAACAGGACCTGGCCACGCGTTTGGCCAGGGAGTTGGGCCGCCCGATGGGCGTGGTCACGAGGCATCGCTTCCCGGATGGGGAGATGCGCGTGGTGCTGCCCAAGCCCTTGCCGGCGGACGTGATCGTGCTGCGCGGCATGCAGCATCAGCCCAATGACCGGCTGGTGGAGCTGCTGATCGCCGCTCCGGCGGCGCGCGGCTGGGGCGTGAGACAGCTGATGCTGGTGGCGCCCTATCTGGCGTACATGCGGCAGGACATGGAATTCACGCCCGGCGAGGCGGTGAGCCAGCGGCACATCGCGGCCTTGTTGTCGACGCAGTTCGACCGGGTGGTGACGGTGGATCCTCACCTGCACCGGATCGCGAGCCTGGATGAGGTGATGCCGCCGGGGCGGGGCGTGGCCTTGTCGGCGGCGGCCTTGCTGGGCCGGTTCATCGCGGCGCAGGTGCCCGGGGCGGTGCTGGTCGGTCCGGATGAGGAATCCGGCCAATGGGTGGCCGAGGCGGCGCGGTCCGCCAAGCTCGAGCATGCGGTCGGACGCAAGGTGCGCTTCGGCGACACGCAGGTGAAGCTGGCGTTCCCGGAGCTGGACGTGCGCGGCAAGGCGGTCGTGCTGCTGGACGACATGGCGTCGACGGGGCGCACGCTGATCGGCGCCGCGCGCGAGGCGCTGGACCGCGGCGCGGCGAGCGTGGATGTGGCGGTGACGCATGCGCTGTTCAACGGCGATGCCTTGCCGGCGCTGCGCGAGGCGGGCGTGCGTCACATCTGGAGCAGCAACGCCGTGCCCCATGAGACCAACGCGGTCTGCGTGGCCGAGCTGCTGGCGACGGCGCTGCGGAGGAAGTAGGCCCAGGCCCACGCGCCCAACAAAAAAAGCCCGGCATCGCCGGGCTTTCTGCTTTCAGGGCGCGATCGGGACGATCAGCGCCAGCGTGAAGACGTCACGCCTTGCCCTGGTTGGCCACCGCCGCGGCCGCCTTCGCGGCCGCTTCCGCGTCGCCCAGGTAATAGCTCTTGATGGGCTTCAGGTCCTTGTCCAGTTCGTAGACCAGCGGAATCCCGTTGGGAATATTCACGCCAACGATGTCTTCGTCGGCAATCCCATCCAAATACTTCACGAGGGCCCGGATCGAGTTGCCGTGGGCCGCGATCAGCACGCGTTGGCCCGACAGAATGGCGGGTGCGATCTGTTCGTTCCAGTAGGGCAGCACGCGGGCCACGGTGTCCTTCAGGCACTCGGTCAGCGGAATGTCCGTGGGCTGCAGGCCGGCATAACGGATGTCCCCGCGCTCGCTGCGCGGGTCCGACGCTTCCAGCGCCGGCGGCGGAGTGTCATAGCTCCGACGCCAGACGAGCACCTGCTCGTCTCCGTATTGCTTGGCCATGTCCGCCTTGTTCAGACCCTGAAGTCCGCCGTAATGGCGTTCGTTCAGCCGCCAGCTGTGCCGCACCGGCAGCCACTGGCGGTCCATCTGATCCAGGCAATGCCACAGGGTCCAGATGGCGCGCTTGAGCACCGAAGTGTGGGCCACGTCGAAATCGACACCGGCCTCCTTCAGCAGACGGCCCGCCTGCTTGGCCTGCTCCACCCCGGTGGGCGTCAGATCCACATCGGTCCATCCGGTGAAACGGTTCTCGAGATTCCAGGTCGATTCGCCATGGCGAATCAGCACGAGCTTGTACATGGGTCTTGGGTGAGTTCGTGAGGTTTGGCCGGGTTCCGGCAGGCCCGGCGGATTCTAGAGGCAGCCCCCGAGGGCCCCGGCCTCAAGAACCCTTCCGCAGGGCCGACAACTGCTTTCGTACCGTGCGAAAGGCGTCTCCGATGCCCCAAAACGGTTCGTGAAAAGAACATGCCCGCGTTGGGCGTTAACGCTGTACAGGAGTACTTGCAATGATGGTGATGAAGAGCTTCCGACTGGCGCCCGTGGCGCTGGCGCTGCTGGCTTTCGGCGCGCAGGCGCAGGGTCAGTCGGAGTCGATGTTCTCGTTCTCGGGCTTCGGCACGGTCGGCCTGACCGGCGCGACCAAGAATGGCGCCGAGTACGTCATCCCCGGCCAGGTGCATGGCGCGGACAAGGACCTCAGCGGTGAGGTCGACTCCAAGCTTGGTCTGCAGGGCACGGCCAAGTTCAACGCGCAGTTCTCCGCCACCGTGCAGGTCCTGACCAAGCAGACCGGCAAGGGCGACTGGACCCCGGCGGTCGAGTGGGCCTTCGCCAAGTGGCAGGCCACGCCGGGCCTGGCGATCCGCGCCGGCCGCATGGGCGCGCCGTTCTTCGCGGTGTCCGACTTCCGCGACGTGGGTTACGCCAACACCTGGCTGCGCCCGCCCATCGACGTCTACGGCCAGGTGCCGGTGAGCCACTTCGACGGCGCCGACGTCAACTGGACCACGCAGGTGATGGGCAAGACCGTGTCGGTGCAGGCCTTCGGCGGCGAGAGCTCCGCCTACGTGCGCCAGGTCAAGGTCGAGATCAAGAAGCTGGTCGGCGTGAACTTCACCGCCGAGCTGGCCGACGGCCTGAACCTGCGCGTCGGTCACGCGCAGGGCAAGCTGAGCGCGCACAGCGCCAGCGCCACGCAGCTGGTCAGCGTGCTGCGCCAGACGCCGTTCGCCTCGGTGGGCAACGAATTCGACGCGACCGACAAGGACGCGAGCTTCTCCGGCATCGGCCTGACCTATGACGAAGGCCAGTGGGTCGTCGCCGCCGAGTACACCAAGCGCCGCACCGATTCGTTCGTGCCGGACACCACCGGCTGGTACACGACGGTCGGATACCGCGTCGGCAAGTTCACGCCGTACGCCACGCTGTCGCAGCAGAAGACGGACAGCTCCAACGTCAACAACACGATCCCGGGCACGGTCGTCGTGGGCGGCCTGCCGCTGCGCGCCGTCGTGGACGCGGCCACCGCCGCGCAGAGCACCCCGCAGAAGACCATCGGTCTGGGCGTGCGTTGGGACGCCTGGCGCAATGTCGCCGTGAAGGCCCAGTACGACAGCATCAAGACCACCGGCGCCGGCCAGTTCTACAACGTCCAGCCCGGCTTCAACAACGAGCGCGTCGGGGTATACAGCCTCGCCGTCGACTTCGTGTTCTAAGCATCAGAGACAACAAGAGGCCTCCATGCAGTTCAACATGATCAAGCCCGTCATCGGCGCCGCCCTGTTCGCGGCCGCCGTGGCCGCGCAGGCGCAAGTCGCCGTCGTGGTCAATCCCAAGAGCCCCATCGCCTCGATGACCGCCGACCAGGTGTCGAGCATCTTCCTGGGCAAGTCCAACCAGCTGCCCAACGGCAGCGCCGCGCAGGCGGTGGATCTGCCGGAAAGCGCCGGCGCGCGCGAGACCTTCTACACGAAGGCCACGGGCAAGTCGTCCGCCCAGGTGAAGGCCGCGTGGTCGCGCCTGGTGTTCTCGGGCAAGGGCACGCCGCCCAAGGAAATGGGCAGCGCCGCGGACGTCAAGAAGTTCGTCGCCGCCAACGCCGATGCCATCGGCTACATCGAGAAGTCGGCGGTCGACGGCTCGGTGAAGGTGGTGCTGAGCGTCGATTGATGCCGGCAGCGGGCGGCCTCGCGCCGCCCGCGCGCCGTCCCCGCCCTGACGGGTCCGCGCAGACGGACCGCAGGGCGGAGCCGGACGGCCGACCTGGGGAGGTCGTTGGAGACAGAAGATGAATTGGAGTCAGGCATGAACTTGAAGACCCGTATCGCGATGCTGCCCGTGCTGGCGGCGATCGTCTTCGCGGTGGGCATCGCGGTGGTGCTGTTCTTTTCGTCGCGGACCTCGGGCGCCATCCACGCGCTGGGCGAGGCCGACTATCCGTATCTCGTGGCCACCAACCAGGTGGCCGCGCAGCTCGAGGCGCTGAGCGGGACCATCCAGTCCGCGGTCGCCGAGGGTGAGAAGAAGCGCCTGGACGAGGCCGCCGAGCGCGCCGCGGCCATGCGCAAGGTGATCGCGTCGATCAAGACGATCCCGGGCCGTGCCGATGCCGGCGCGAAGCTGGAGAGCGGTTTCGAGGCCTACTACGCGGCCTCCGTCGAGACCGCGCAGCTGTTCCTGGGCATCAAGCAGGGCGACCAGGCCGGCGCCATTCCCAAGATGCAGGGCGCGCAGAAGGCGCTGGAGCAGTCGCTGGGCGAGGCGCGCGCCGACGCCAAGACGACCTTCGACGCGACGCTGGAGCGCGCGGAGAAGGGCGTGGGCTCGGGCCTGTGGGCCACCGTGCTGAGCGGGCTGATCGTGGTGATCTGCCTGGGCGCGGGGTCGTGGCTGCTGATCACGAGCGTGTGGCGTCAGCTGGGCGGTGAGCCCGAGTACGCGCGCGACGTGATGCGCCAGATGGCCGGCGGCGACCTGTCGCAGGCCATCCGCGTGGCGCCGGGCGCCGACTCGAGCCTGCTGGCCGCGGTGCGGGACATGTCGCAGGGCCTGTCGGCGATCGTCGGCAACGTGCGCAGCGGCACCGACTCGATGACGGTGGCCTCGCGCGAGATCGCCGCGGGCAACCAGGACCTGTCGGTGCGCACCGAGAAGCAGGCCGGCTCGCTGGAGCAGACCGCGTCCAACATGCAGCAGCTGACCGAGACCGTGCGCCAGAGCGCCGACGCGGCCAGCCAGGCCAACCAGCTCGCGGGCAGCGCCGCCACGGTGGCGAAGAAGGGCGGCGAGGTCGTGGGCCAGGTGGTCTCGACGATGGACGAGATCAGCGCGAGCTCGCGCCGCATCGGCGACATCATCGGCACGATCGACGGCATCGCCTTCCAGACCAACATCCTGGCGCTGAACGCGGCGGTGGAAGCCGCCCGCGCGGGCGAGCAGGGCCGCGGCTTCGCGGTCGTCGCCGGCGAGGTGCGCTCGCTGGCGCAGCGCAGCGCGGAAGCGGCGCGCGAGATCAAGACGCTGATCGGCGCGAGCGTCGAGCGCGTGGAGTCGGGCTCGCGCCTGGTGAAGGACGCGGGCGCGACGATGGAGGAGATCGTGGCCAGCGTGCAGCGCGTCTCGGACATCATCAGCGAGATCACCGCGGCCTCGGCCGAGCAGAGCCAGGGCATCGGCCATGTGAACGAGTCGGTGGTGCAGCTCGACCAGATGACGCAGCAGAACGCAGCGCTGGTGGAGGAGGCCGCCGCCGCCGCCAACAGCCTGGAGCAGCAGGCCCGTGCGTTGCAGTCGGCAGTCTCGACCTTCAAGCTCTCCTGATCGCTGAACGCGCCGGGAGCGGCGGGGTTCCTATAATCCCCGGCTTTTGATTCAACCAACGGGCCCCGCCTTGAAGTTCCTGATTGAAAACTGGTATCTCGTGCTGACGGCCCTGGTGTCCGGCGGTCTGCTGCTGTGGACCTCGATGCGCGGCAAGATGGGCGGCGTGGTCGTCGCCGAGGCGGTGCGCCTGGTCAATCGCGAGAAGGGCGTGCTGATCGACGTCTGCGAGACCGAGGAATATGCCGCCGGTCATGCGGGCGGCGCGCGCAACGTGCCGCTGTCCACGCTGACTGGCACGGAGCTGCCGGCCAGGCAACTGCCCAGCAACAAGGCCCTGCCGGTGGTGCTGATGTGCCAGACCGGCGCACGCGCGCAGCGCGCTGCTGGCATTCTCCAGAAACAGGGCTACGCGAACGCGGTCGCTGTCCAGGGCGGTCTGAAGGCCTGGCGCGAAGCGAGTTTGCCCATCGAGAAGTCCGCGGCCTGATCGCCCTGGCTGCCGCACCGGCACCGCAATTGCCGGTACACAGGACGCTCGTTCGACTTTGGAGATTGGCGATGGCCGCCGTGAAGATGTATACGACCCTGGTCTGCCCGTACTGCGTGCGGGCCAAGCACCTGCTCAAGCAGCGGGGCGTGGACCAGATCGAGGAGGTGCGCGTGGACCTGGATCCGTCGCAACGCGACTCGATGATCCAGCTGACCGGCCGGCGCACCGTGCCGCAGATCTTCATCGGTGAGACGCACGTCGGCGGCTGCGACGACCTGATCGCGCTGGATCAGCGCGGCGGGCTGCAACCGCTGCTGCAGGCCTGATTCCCACGGGGACGACCCGCGAACCGAACCGCTGAGACGATCCGCGAATCGACCCGCCGAACGCCGTCGCAAACCCTCACGGGACTGTCGCGAGCGCTCGGTCATAATGCCCGCCACTGGCTCGCCGCTGGCGGGCTTTTTCATTTGGATGACCCTCATGGCCGACGACATCAACGCTCCCGTGTTCCAGATCCAGCGCATGTACCTGAAGGACCTGTCGCTGGAGCAGCCCAACGCCCCGGCGATCCTGCTGGAGCAGGCCCAGCCGCAAGTCGACATCAAGCTCTCGCTGGCCGCCGAGCCGATCGCCGAGGGCCTATTCGAGGTCAGCGTCACCGCCACCGTCACGACGACGGTGCAGGACAAGACCCTGTTCCTGATCGAAGCCAAGCAGGCCGGCATCTTCGAGATCCGCAACCTGCCGCAAGAGCAGCTCGAAGGCATCCTGGCCATCGTCTGCCCGCAGATGATCTACCCGTACCTGCGCGCCGTCGTGTCCGACGTGTGCACCCGTGCCGGCTTCCCGCCGGTGCTGCTGACGGAAGTGAACTTCCAGGCCATGTTCGAAGCCCAGCAGGCGCAGCTCGCCGCCGGCCAGGTCAACGGCGAAGCCGCCCCGAACTGAGCCTCGTGCCCATGAGCGCGCCGGCCCCGCGGATCCGTCCGCTGGCCGGCGTGTTGCTTTCCGGACCTCCAAGTTTCGATCCACGATGACCGCTACGCGCATGAAGATCAGCGTGCTGGGCGCGGGTGCCTGGGGCACCGCGCTGGCGATCGCGGCGAGCGCGCGCCACGAGGTGACGCTGTGGGCGCGCGACGCGGCCGCCGTCGCCGCGATGCGCGCGGATCGCCGCAACACGCGATACCTGCCCGACTCGCCGCTGCCCGAGGCGCTCGCGCTGACCGAGGACCTCGACGCCGCGCTCGCGCACGGGCGCGAGGGTCTCGTGGTGATCGCCACGCCAATGTCGGGCCTGCGCGGCATGCTCGAGCGGCTGCCGGCAGGCACGCGCGCGCAGTGGCTGTGCAAGGGCTTCGAGGCGGGCACGGGGCGGCTCGGCCACGAGATCGCGCGTGAGGTCGCGCCGCATCTGGCGACCGGCATCCTGTCGGGGCCGAGCTTCGCGCAGGAGGTCGCGGCCGGCCAGCCCACGGCGCTGGTGTCCGCCTCGGGCGATGCCGCGCTGGCGCAACTGGGCGTGAGCGCCTTCCACAGCGAGCGGCTGCGGGTGTACTCGTCGGCCGATCCGGTGGGTGTGGAGGTCGGCGGGGCGGTCAAGAACGTGATGGCGATCGCGGTGGGGATCGCCGATGGGCTGCGTCTCGCCGCGGAGGCGCGCGGTCAGCACGGCCCGGGCCTGAACGCGCGCGCCGCGCTCATCACGCGCGGGCTGGCGGAGATGCAGCGGCTGGCGCTGGCGCTGGGCGCGCAGCAGGAGACGCTGCTCGGCCTGGCCGGACTGGGCGATCTGGTGCTGACGGCGACTGGCGATCTGTCGCGCAACCGGCGCGTCGGGCTGCTGCTGGCCGAGGGCCTGGACCTGCCCGGCATACTCGTGAAGCTGGGGCATGTGGCTGAAGGCGTGTACAGCGCGCCGACGGTGCTCGCGCGGGCGCGCGGCGCCGGCGTCGACATGCCGATCACCGCGGCGGTCGTCGAGGTCCTCGAGGGCCGCATGACGACGCACGCGGCGATGGACGCGTTGATGGGCAGGCAGGCGAAGTCGGAATGGTGAAGCGCCGCGCGCTGATTGCTGTCGGCGCGCTCGCCGCGGCGCCGCTCGTCGGGCGGGCCGCGGCGCCATGGCCCTCGCGGCCGATCCGGCTCGTGGTGCCGTTTCCCGGCGGCAGCTCGCCGGACCTGATCGCGCGGGACCTCGCCGAGCCGCTCGCGCAGGCGCTCGGTCAAGCCATCGTCATCGACAACAAACCCGGTGCCGGCGGCAACATCGGCACCGGCGTGGTCGCCAAGGCCGCGCCTGATGGGCACACGCTGCTGTTCACCATCCAGGGTCCGCTGATCACCGCGCCGTTGCTGGCGAAGTCGCTGCCTTACGACCCGCGGCGAGAGCTGCGCGCGGTCAGCCTGATCGCGAGCTCGCCGAATGTGCTGGTGGTGTCGCCGTCGCTGGGCGTGGACACGCTGGCGCAGTTCGTGGCGCTCGCGCGGCGCCGCGCGGGCGAGTTCAACTACGGCAGCATCGGCAACGGGAGCGCGGCGCATCTGGCGATGGAATCCTTCATCGCGCGCGCCGGGCTGCGGCTGGTGCATGTGCCCTACGCGGGCTTCCCGCAGGTCGTCAACGCGATGCTGGCGGGGCAGGTGCAGGCCGGATTCATGGTGCCGGCCATCGCGATGCCGCAGGTGCGGGCGGGCAAGCTCAAGGCCTTGGCGGTGACGAGCGCCGGGCGGTTTGCCGCGCTCGCGGAACTGCCGACGGTGGCCGAGTCGGGTTATGCGGGCTTCGAGGCGACTTCCTGGCAGGCGATGCTCGCGCCCGCCGGCACGCCGACGCCGATCGTCGAGCGGCTGAGCGCGGAGGTCGTGCGCATCGTGCGAGGCGACGCGTTCCGGCGCGCGCTGCTGCCGCTGTACTTCAGCGCCGCGGGGACTTCGCCCGAGGGCCTGGACAGCCTCATGAACGACGAACGCAAGCGCTGGGGCGCGCTGATCCAGCAGCTCAAGCTGGAGCGCGAGTAGCGCCTCAAACGTCTCAAACGTCTCGTCTCAAACGCCTTCGGCGTAGCCGTTCTGACGCCAGCCCTCGAAGACCGAGACCGCCACCGCGTTGCTCAGGTTCAAGCTGCGCTGCCCCTCGCGCATCGGCAGCCGCACGCGCTGCTCCAGCGGAAAGGTGTCGCGCAGCGCCGGCGGCAGCCCCGCCGTCTCGCAACCGAAGACCAGCCAGTCGCCCGGCCGCAGCGCCACCGTCGGCAGCAGCCGGCTGCCGCGCGTGGTGAACGCGAACAGCCGCGTCGCATCGGGCTGCTCGGTCGTAAGGAAAGCCTGCCAATCCGCGTGTCTCTGCACGGTCGCGTACTCGTGATAGTCCAGACCCGCGCGCTGCAGCAGCTTGTCTTCCATCGAGAAGCCCAGCGGCTCGATCAGGTGCAGCCGGCAGCCGGTATTGGCTGCCAGCCGGATGACGTTGCCGGTGTTGGGCGGGATCTCCGGATGGACCAGCACGATGTTGAACATGGGACGGCTTCTTTCCTTGTGGACTACGGCGTGCGCGCGACGACCCAGGCCTGCACGTCGGCCGCGCCTGCGCGGCGCAGCGCCAGGGCGGCCTCGCGCAGCGTGGCGCCGCTGGTCATGACGTCGTCCACGAGCGCGATCCGCAGCCCGTGCACCGGCTTCACGACGGCGAAGGCGCCGCGCAGGTTGCGCCGGCGCGCCGCCAGCGGCAACTGCGCCTGCTGTTCGGTGTGACGCAACCGCAGCAACGTGCGCGCGCAAAGGCGGGATTGTCGCTCCGTCGCTGATGACCGCGGCGGCAGCACCAGCCGCCGCGCGATCTCGTGCGCCTGGTTGTAGCCGCGCTCGCGCAGCCGCTCGGTCGACAAGGGCACCGGCAGGATCAGATCGGGCGGCTCGCCCGTCATGAAGCCTTCGGCCACCAGCGCTCGTGACAGCCGCAGCGCCAGCAGGGACGCGGCATCCAGGCGATCGCCGAATTTCAGCCCCAGCAGCAGGTGGTCCCACGGGAACGCGTAATCCATCGCCGCGATGCAGCGCGACAAGGGTGGTGCGCCACGGACATGGCGCGCGCAGCGTCCACAGCAAGCGGCTTGCGTCCCCGCCGGCAGCCGCAGGGCGCAGAGCGCGCAGCGTGGGCCGGTGTCCACCGGATGCAGCGCGTCGCAGTCCGCGCACAACGGCCCGCGACACCAGCATCGACACAGCGCGCACTGCCCGGGCCAGTCCACCGCGACCAACGCCCGCCAAGTCGCTCGGAGCCGCGCGATACCGCACGCCATCGAGGATCGCGTCAATGCCCGGCGCCGGAACAGGTCAAGCATGGCCGCCTACAATCCCGCCCCATGACTGGAGATGAGGCCTTGCCGCCGAGCACACAGCAGATCGATGCGGGCGCGGCGCAACGGCAGCGTCGCCGCCTGGCCGCGTCCGAGGACGCGCCCTGGCTGCATCAGGAGGTCGCCACGCGCATGCTGGACCGGCTTCCCGTGATCCGCCTGCAACCGACCGCCGTGCTGCAGAGCCGCCCCGCCACCGGCGGCGGCGACACCGGCCTGCGCGCGCACTACCCGCAGGCCACGCAACTCTGGTTCGATCCCGACGCCGAGGTCCGCGCGCTGCTGCAGCAGCGGCTCAAGCGCGGCTTCATGCAATCGGTGATGGACAAGCTGCGCGGCGGCGCCTCGACCGAGGTCGTCGCCGAACCGCCCGCGGGCGCCGCGCAGCTCGCGTGGTCCAACATGGAACTGCACGCCGAGGCGGACAAGCCCGCGCTGGTCAAGCGCTGGCATGCGGGCCTGGCCGTGGAAGGCTGCCTGATGTTCTCGTGCCTCGGCCCGGACAGCTTCATCGAGCTGCGGCCGATCTTCGCGCGCGAGGGCTGGGGCCCGCCGGCGCCGGACTGGGTCGACATGCATGACCTGGGCGACCTGCTCGTGCATGCGGGCTTCGCCGATCCGGTGATGGACCAGGAACACCTGCGCCTGACCTGGGGTTCGCCGCAGGACCTGCTGCGCGATCTGCGCGCGCTGGGCGGCAACCTCGCGCCGGCGCGTCTGCGCGGTCTGCGCACGAAAGCGTGGCGCGAGCAGCTGCTGCGCGCGCTCGAATCGCTGCGCGGCGCGGACGGCCGTCTCGCGCTGAGCATCGAGCTGGTCTATGGCCATGCGTTCAAGCCTCAGCCGAAGGTGAAGGTCGCGGCCACCACCGAGGTGTCGCTGGACCAGATGCGCGCCATGGTGCGCGGCGCGGGCAAACACTGACCCCCATCGCGCGCGGGCTCGGCTAGGGCTCGCGTGAAGGCGTCGTGACAGAGGAGAAGAGGGCCTCAGTCCGAGGGTAATCCTGGGCCGTTCGCATCGCCGGGGCCAGTCATAGTGCGGCAGGGGGGTGGGCTAGAATCCGCGCCCGACTGGAGTACGTCTGCTGGCCCCGTAGGTTTCTGCCACCGCTTGGCATCGAAGCCCGCGCTACAAGCGGGATCGAGCGCCGAAGCCGCCTGGAGGAGACCCGGGTGACACGAGCTTGAGAAAGACTGGATAAAGAGACGACCATGACGATTGAACACAGTTGTGTGCAACTGGGGCGCCGCTGCAGCCAGCTTGCGTTCGGCCTGACGGCCGCGCTGGCCAGCCAGGTCGCCTTGGCGGTGAACGACCTCCCCGGGGGGCCGGCCGTCAATCAGCTGAATCTGCATCCGCCGGTCACCAAGATCGCGCACGAGCAGATGTGGTTGCACAACTTCATGCTGGTCATCTGCCTCGCGATCTTCATCGCGGTCTTCGGCGTGATGTTCTATTCGATCTTCAAGCACCGGAAGTCCAAGGGCGCGGTGTCGGCCAACTTCCACGAAAGCGTGAAGGTCGAGATCGCGTGGACCATCGTGCCCTTCATCATCGTCATCCTGATGGCGCTGCCCGCGACCAAGGTCGTCGTGGCGATGAAGGACACCACCAACTCCGACATCACCATCAAGGCCACCGGCTACCAGTGGAAGTGGGGCTACGACTACCTCAAGGGTGAGGGCGAGGGCATCGGCTTCGTGTCGACGCTGGACGCCTCGCACCGCGCGCTGTCGGACTCTGGCCATCCGGGCCAGGTCGACAACTACCTGCTCAAGGTCGACAACCCGCTGGTGGTGCCGGTGGGCAAGAAGATCCGCATCATCACCACCGCCGACGACGTCATCCACGCGTGGATGGTGCCGGCCTTCGGCGTCAAGCAGGACGCGATCCCCGGCTACGTGCGCGACACCTGGTTCAAGGCCGAGCAGACCGGCGACTTCTACGGCCAGTGCGCGGAGCTCTGCGGCAAGGAACACGCCTACATGCCCATCCACGTCAAGGTGCTCAGCGCCCAGGACTACAGCGCCTGGGTGGGCGGCGAGATGAAGAAGATCGCCGCCAAGGCCGATGACCCGAACAAGGTCTGGACGATGGACGAGCTGATGGCCCGCGGCCAGAAGCTGTTCGACGCCAACTGCGCGGTCTGCCACAAGGCCGACGGCAAGGGCGCGGGCCAGTTCCCGGCGCTGGACGGCTCGGCGATCGTCAAGGCCGAGGACCACGCGCAGCAGCTGCACCTGGTGCTCAACGGCAAGGGCCAGATGCCGGCCTGGAAATCCGTGCTCAAGGACAGCGAGATCGCCGCCGTGGCGACCTACACGAAGAACGCCTGGTCCAACAAGACCGGACAGATCGTCCAGCCCGCGGAAGTCGTGGCCGAGCGCGCGAAGTGACGCGCCGCCTCTGACATTTCGCCTGATCCGCTGACCGCAAGAACGCGTATGAACGCCTGCCTGCCCCACGAGGGGCGGGCCGCCACCGAGGATTTGACATGAGTGCAGTGCTCGACCACCCGACCGGTCATGCCCATGACCATGACGATCATCACGACCACCACGCCCCCACGGGCTGGCGGCGCTGGGTCTTCGCCACCAACCACAAGGACATCGGCACGCTGTACCTGCTGTTCAGCTTCACGATGCTGATGATCGGCGGGACGCTGGCGCTGTGCATCCGCGCCGAGCTGTTCCAGCCGGGCCTGCAGTTCTTCAATCCGGAACTGTTCAACCAGTTCACGACGATGCACGGCCTGATCATGGTCTTCGGCGCGATCATGCCGGCCTTCGTCGGCTTCGCGAACTGGATGATCCCGCTGCAGATCGGCGCATCCGACATGGCCTTCGCGCGGATGAACAACTTCAGCTTCTGGCTGATGATCCCGGCGGCGCTGATGCTGGTGGGCTCGTTCTTCATGCCCGGAGGCGCCCCGGCCGCCGGCTGGACGCTCTACGCGCCGCTGACGCTGCAGATGGGCCCGTCGATGGACGCCGGCATCTTCGCGATGCACATCCTGGGCGCGTCGTCGATCATGGGCTCGATCAACATCATCGTGACCATCCTCAACATGCGCGCCCCCGGCATGACGCTGATGAAGATGCCGATGTTCGCGTGGACCTGGCTGATCACGGCCTACCTGCTGATCGCGGTGATGCCCGTGCTGGCCGGCGCGATCACGATGACGCTGACGGACCGCCACTTCGGCACCAGCTTCTTCACGCCCGCGGGCGGCGGCGACCCGGTGATGTACCAGCACATCTTCTGGTTCTTCGGCCACCCCGAGGTCTACATCATGATCCTGCCGGCGTTCGGCATCGTGAGCCAGATCGTCCCGGCCTTCGCCCGCAAGCGCCTGTTCGGTTACGCCTCGATGGTGTACGCGACGGCCTCGATCGCGATCCTGTCCTTCATCGTGTGGGCCCACCACATGTTCGCCACCGGCATGCCGGTGACGGGCCAGCTGTTCTTCATGTACGCGACGATGCTGATCGCGGTGCCCACCGGCGTGAAGATCTTCAACTGGCTGGCGACGATGTGGCGCGGCTCGATGACCTTCGAGACCCCGATGCTGTGGGCCGTGGGCTTCATCTTCGTGTTCACGATGGGCGGCTTCACCGGCCTGATCTGCGCGATGGCGCCGATCGACATCCAGATCCAGGACACCTATTACGTCGTGGCCCACTTCCACTACGTGCTGGTCGCGGGCTCGCTGTACGCGCTGTTCGCCGGCGTCTACTACTGGGGTCCGAAGTGGACCGGCGTCATGTACTCGGAGACGCGCGGCAAGATCCACTTCTGGGGTTCGCTGATCACGTTCAACGTGACCTTCTTCCCGATGCACTTCCTGGGCTTGGCGGGCATGCCGCGCCGCTACGCCGACTACCCGATGCAGTTCGCCGACTTCAACGCGCTGGCGTCGATCGGTGCCTTCGGTTTCGGTCTGATGCAGGTCTACTTCTTCGTGTTCGTGGTCGTGCCGATGATGCGCGGCAAGGGCGAGAAGGCACCGCAGAAGCCGTGGGAAGCGGCCGAGGGCCTGGAATGGGAAGTGCCGTCGCCGGCGCCGTTCCACACCTTCGAGACGCCGCCCAAGCTCGACGTCACCGCGACGCGGATCATCGGCTGATCGCCGGGAACGAGGAGCGGCAGCGATGGCCCCGACGCCCGAGCAACGCAAGAGCAACCTGCGCCTGGCGCTGATCCTGGCCAGCGTGGCCGCCGTCTTCGCGATCGGCTTCGTGGCCAAGATCGTGCTGCTCGGCGCCGCCTGACGACGTCATGAGCAGCACCACCGACAAGCGCTCGGGCTGGATCCGCAGGGAGAACCTGCGGATGACCGGCAAGCTGCTGGTCGTGGTGGCGGTGATGTCGTGTTTCGGTTACGCGCTGGTGCCGATGTACCGCGCGATCTGCACGGCGCTGGGCATCAACGTGCTGTCGCTGTCCGAGCGCCAGCACGCGGTGCGCGCCGAGGACGTGAAGAACACGCAGATCGACTACAGCCGCCAGATCACGATCGAGTTCGACGCCAACGCGCGCGGCCCGTGGGACTTCAAGCCGGCCAGGCGCCACCTGACGGTTCACCCGGGCGAGCTGACGACGGTGATGTACACCTTCCAGAACATCCAGTCGCGGACGATGTCGGCGCAGGCGATCCCGAGTTACGCGCCCAAGCAGGCGACGCCGTATTTCAACAAGCTCGAATGCTTCTGCTTCAACGAATACACGTTGAAGCCGGGAGAGCAGAAGGAATGGCCGGTGGTGTTCGTCATCGACCCCAAGATCCCGAAGGATGTGCGCACGATCACGCTGTCGTACACCTTCTTCGAGATCGCGGGCAAGGGCAAGGCGCAGGCGGCGGTGACGGCGCCGCCCGGGCCCCGGTCCTGAGCGGGCTGTCGACCGGTGGAAACGACGATGTCCGAAGACCTGAAGCCGGGTGAGGATCTGAAGCAGGCGATGCAGCGCAAGGGCTCCTTCCTGGGCACCTTCCGGGCGGTCGCGTGGTCCTTCTTCGGTGTGAGGAAGGGCTCGGAGTATGAGAAGGATGTGTCGCAGCTCAATCCGCTGCATGTGATCGTGGCCGGCGTGCTCGCCGCGGCCCTGTTCGTGCTGGGATTGATCCTGCTGGTCCGCTGGGTGGTGAGCAGCGGTGCGGCAATGAACTGAGAACTGAGTTCGAGGAGAAGAACGCATGTCGGCAACGACGACTCATGGGCAGCAGCCCTACTACTTCGTGCCGGGTCCGTCGCGGCACCCGGCGATGGCCGCGTTCGGCCTGTTCTGGGTGATCCTTGGCGCGGGCCAATGGATCAACGGCCATGACTGGGGCAAGTGGTCGCTGCTGTTCGGGCTGCTGTGGTGGGCATTCACGCTCAAGCAGTGGTTCGGCGACGCGATCCACGAGAGCGAGACCGGCCAGTACAGCGACCGCATCGACGTGTCCTTCCGCTGGAGCATGGGCTGGTTCATCTTCTCGGAGGTGATGTTCTTCGCGGCCTTCTTCGGCGCGCTGTTCTGGTCGCGCGGCTACAGCATCCCGACGCTGGGCAGCCTGGACAACGCGCTGCTGTGGCCCGACTTCAACGGCCTGTGGCCCAGCGTGGCCCCGGGCGCGACCGCCTCGCCGGGCGGCACGGTGGACGCGTTCTCGACGATGGGCCCGTGGCCGATCCCGACGATCAACACCGCGCTGCTGCTGACCTCGGGCGTGACGCTGACCATCGCGCACCATGCGCTGATCGCGGGCAAGCGCGCCAAGACCATCGGCTGGATGTGGGCCACGGTGATCCTGGGCATGGTGTTCCTGGGCTTCCAGGGCTACGAGTACTTCCATGCCTACACCGAGCTGAACCTGAAGCTGAACTCGGGCATCTTCGGCTCGACCTTCTTCATGCTGACCGGCTTCCACGGCTTCCACGTGTTCGTGGGCATGCTGATGCTGCTGTTCATCACGCTGCGGCTGATGAAGGGCCACTTCACGCCCGAGCGCCACTTCGGTTTCGAGGGCGCGGCCTGGTACTGGCACTTCGTGGACGTGGTCTGGCTGGGCCTGTACGTGATCGTCTACTGGATGTGAACGCGCCGCGCGGCGCGATCGCCTGAACGAAGAAGCGCCGCTCGATGCGGCGCTTCTCTTTTGCGAAGGGCGTCTCAGGCGATGATCGACGCCCGGCCGGGGCTGTTCATTTCCCGATCGGCAGCCCGGTGGGATGGATCCATCCCATCCACGCGCTGAACAGGATGAACAGGAACAGCGCCACCGACAGCCCGACGCGCACCGCCAGCGCGCGGGCCATGGTGGCCTTGCCCTTCTGCTTGCGCAGCATCAGGACGCCGGCCGAGAACAGCGCGCCCAGGATGCCGATGAACGCGATGAGGACGATGACTTTCATGGCGGACGATTATTCCCACTCGATCCCGGTGCCACCATCGGGCCGGCCCCGAAGGCGCCTCGGCCTCGTGGTCATCGCCACCGTGCTGGGCACGGCCGCGGCGCTCGCGCTCGGGGTGTGGCAACTCGATCGCGCCGATCAGAAAAAGGCGATGCAGCGGGCGATCGACGAACGCGGTCAGCTCGCGCCGATCACCACGCCCGCGCTGCCCGGTGCCGACCGGCCCGCTGACGCGGACCTCGTGCATCGCCGCGCGACGCTCACCGGCCAATGGGACGTCGCGCACACCGTGTACCTCGACAACCGCGTGATGACGGGCCACACCGGCTTCTACGTGGTGACGCCGCTGAAGCTGGCAGGCCGGGCTGAGGCGATCCTGGTGCAGCGGGGCTGGGCGCCGCGCAACGCGCGACAGCGCGAGGCGCTGCCCGCGGTCCTCACCCCCACGGGCGATGTGCGGATCGAGGGCCGGCTGGCGGCGAGCGTCTCGCAGGCCTATGCGCTGGGGCGGGACGCGCCGGCGGGGACTATCCGGCAGAATGTCGACCTCGCGGCCTTCCAGGCCGAGACCGGTCTGCGCCTGCTGCCGCTGGTGCTGCTCCAGACGGAGCCGGACCGGGCGGGAGACGATGCCTCGACGGGCGCGCCGCCACCGGCGGCGGGTGCCGCGGGTGCCGAGTCGCCCGATGGGCTGCTCCGTCACTGGCCGCCGCCCGCGGTCGACGTCCACAAGCATTACGGGTACGCCTTTCAATGGTTTGCGCTGGCTGCGCTGATCCTGGGTCTTTATGTCTGGTTCCAAGTCCTCGCTCCCTACCGCGCTGGCCGAGCCGCCCGCATCCCCGAGATCTCCGATGAACGCGATGCCTGAGCGCCCCCACGCCGACCATCATGGCCACGACGCGGCCCCGGCTCCGACCGACACGCCGCTGCCGCCCGACGGCCCGGTGACGCTGGCGGTGCACTCGGTGCCGATGCCCGAGCTCGACCCGCCCAAGCGATCGCGGTGGACGCTGTGGCTGGTGCTGCTGACGTGCGCGGCGCCGGTCATCGCGTCGTACTTCAGCTTCTACGTGCTGGACCTGCGCGGCAAGGCGTATAGCGACCTGATCCAGCCCACGCGCGACCTGCCATCGACGCTGGCCTTGACCGACCTGAAGGGCGCGCCGGTGAGCGCCGACGCGCTCAAGGGCCAGTGGCTGCTGACCTACGTGCCGGACCGCGCCTGCGACACCGGCTGCGAGCGCATGCTGTTCATGCAGCGCCAGTTGCGCGAGATGCTGGGCAAGGACCGCGATCGGCTGGACAAGCTCGTGCTGCTGCCCGACGACGTGGCGCTGACGCCGGCGCAGGTGGACGCGCTGACCGCGCATGGCGCGCCGGCGACGGTGCTGCGCGCGCCGCGCGCGGCCCTCGAGGGATGGCTGATGGCCGCGCCGGGACATCGGCTCGGCGAGCACCTGTTCCTGGTCGATCCGATGGGGCGGTGGATGTTGCGCTCGCCGGCCACGCCGGAGCCGTCGCCGCTGAAGAAGGACCTGGAGCGCCTGATGCGCGCCAACGCCGGCTGGGACAAGCCCGGGCGTTGAGCCGGGGCGGAGCCGGGATGTCGAGGAAGCCGCGCGGATGAACTGGTCGCTGGGATTCGATTTCGAGCCGCTGCTGGAGCTGCTGGCGGTGGCCGCGCTCGTGGGCGCGGTGCCGCTCGTCGTTTGGCAATGGCGGCATCGGCATGACCCCATCGCCAGGCGGCTGCGCGCGCTGACGACCCTGGCGACCTTCCTCACCTTCGACCTGATCCTGATCGGCGCGCTCACGCGGCTGACCGACTCCGGCCTGGGCTGCCCCGATTGGCCGGGGTGTTACGGCAACGCTTCGCCGATCGGCGCGCGCGCGGAGATCCACGCCGCGCAGACGGCCATGCCCACCGGCCCGGTGACGCACGGCAAGGCGTGGATGGAGATGCTGCACCGCTACATGGCGGGCGGCGTCGGGTTCCTGCTCGTGGCGCTGGCCGCGCTGAGCTGGTGGGTGTGGTGGCGCGCGAGGCGCGCTTCGGCTCACGGGTCGGCGCACTCGTCGGTCGGTGCCGAGTCGAGCTCCGTGTCGCCCTGGTGGGCCACGCTGTCGCTGGTGTGGGTGCTGGTGCAGGGGCTCTTCGGCGCCTGGACGGTGACGATGAAGCTGTTCCCGGCGATCGTCACGATGCACCTGCTGCTGGCGCTCGGGCTGCTGATGCTGCTGGCCTGGCAGGCGGAGTCCTACGCCCCGCGGCCGCTGCGCTGGCCCGCGGGCCTGCGGCGGGCGTTCGTCGCGTTCACCGGGCTGGCGATCGTGCAGGTGGCGCTGGGCGGCTGGGTCAGCACGAACTACGCGGTGCTGGTCTGCCAGGATTTCCCGACCTGCCAGGGACAATGGCTGCCGCCGACCGACTTCGGCCATGGCTTCACGCTGTGGCGGGAACTGGGCCGCGGCGCCTCGGGCGGGTGGCTGCCCTTCGAGGCGCTGACCGCGATCCACTTGACGCATCGCGCTGGCGCGATGATCGTGTTCGCGGCCCTGCTCGCGCTGGCCTGGGCGCTGTGGCGCCTCGGCGCGAAGGACGCGGCCGGGCGCGTGGATGACGATGGCCGCGAGGATGGTCGTGAAGCGCGCCGCTGGGCGCGGCGGCTGATCGCGGTCGGCGCGTGGCAGCTGGCCTCGGGCCTGTCCAATGTCGTGCTCGGATGGCCGTTGCTGGCCGCCCTGGCCCATACCGGCGGCGCCGCGGCGCTGCTGCTGATGTGTTCCCTTGTGCTGGCGCGCCTGCGCGCGGGCACCCTGACGAAGAGAGTGACATGAGTTCCGCGACGCCCGCCGTCATGCCGTCCCGCTGGTGGCAGTTCTATCAACTGACCAAGCCCAAGGTCGTGCAGCTGATCGTGTTCTGCGCGGTCATCGGCATGGCGCTGGCGATCCCCGGCCTGCCGCAAGGCGAGGAGTGGGTGCGGCTGCTCGCGGCCACCGCCGGGATCTGGCTGGTCGCGGGCGCGGCGGCGGCCTTCAACTGCCTGATCGAGCAGCACATCGACGCCAAGATGAAGCGCACCGCGTGGCGTCCGACCGCGCGCGGCGAGCTCAGCCGCAACCAGACGCTGCTGTTCTCGGGCGGGCTGTGCGCGCTGGGATCGGCCATCCTGTACGCGCTGGTCAATCCGCTGACGATGTGGCTGACCTTCGCGACCTTCGTCGGCTACGCGATCATCTACACGGTCATCCTCAAGCCGATGACGCCGCAGAACATCGTGATCGGTGGCGCGTCGGGCGCGATGCCGCCGGTGCTGGGCTGGGCGGCGATGCGCGGCGAGCTCGGCGCGGAGGCCTGGCTGATGTGCCTGATCATCTTCCTGTGGACGCCGCCGCACTTCTGGGCGCTGGCGCTGTACCGCAGCGAGGACTACCGCAAGGCCGGCCTGCCGATGCTGCCGGTGACGCACGGCAATGCGTTCACGCGGCTGCAGATCTTCCTGTACACCTGGATCCTGTTCGCGGCGACGCTGCTGCCCTTCCTGACCGGCATGAGCGGCTGGCTCTACCTGGCCGCGGCGGTGGTGCTGGGGCTGATGTTCTGCCATCACGCGTTCAAGCTCTGGAAGGCGTACTCGGAGGCGCTGGCGCGCAAGACCTTCCTGTTCTCGATCCTGCATCTGTCGCTGCTGTTCGGCGCGCTGCTGCTGGACCATTACCTCAGCCCCTGGCTCTCCTGAGCCGCTCTCTCCCGGATCGGAAGTGCTGATGATCTCGCGACGTTTTCTCGGGCTGGGCGCCCTGTCTGTGATGGGCGCGGCGGCGCTGCCCCTGCTGTCGGGCTGCACCAAGCCGCCCAGCTTCCAGGGCGTGGACCTGACCGGCGCGGCCTACGCGCGGGGCTTCAGCCTGCCGGACCAGAACGGCAAGACCCGCACGCTCGAGGACTTCAAGGGCAAGGTGGTGGTGGTGTTCTTCGGCTTCACGCAGTGTCCGGATGTCTGCCCGACCACGCTGGCCGAGCTGGCGCAGGTGAAGAAGGCGCTGGGCGCGGACGGCGACAAGGTGCAGGGCGTCTTCATCACCGTTGACCCGGAGCGCGACAAGCCGGAGCTGCTCAAGGCCTACCTCGAGAGCTTCGATCCTGGTTTCGTCGCGCTGCGCGGCACGCCCGAGCAGCTCAAGGACGTGGCCAAGGAGTTCAAGATCTATTACGCCAAGGTGCCGGGCAAGACGCCCGACAGCTACACGATGGACCACACCGCGGCGAGTTTCCTGTTCGATCCGCAAGGTCGGATCCGCGTGTTCTCGCGCTACGGATCCGGGGCGACGGCGCTGATGTCGGACATCAAGGCCCTGATCGCCGGGCAGTAAAACCGCCGGGCAATAAAGCAGAAGGCCCCGCGAGCGGGGCCTTCTTCATGGGCAAGGAGCGATCTCAGGCGGTTTCCGCCGTCATCGCCTTGCGCATCTTCTTCATCGCGGCGACTTCGATCTGACGGATGCGCTCGGCGGACACGCCGTACTCCGCCGCCAGTTCGTGCAGCGTCATGCCGCCCGAGCCGTCGTCGTTCACGTTCAGGTAGCGCTCGGTGACGATGCGGCGGCTGCGGTCGTCCAGCTGCTCCAGCGCCTGCTGCAGACCATCGCTGGCCAGGCGGTCGCGCGAGCGCGATTCGATCACCCGCGTCGGTTCCTGCGTGTCGTCGGCCAGATAGGCGATCGGGGCGTAGGTCTCGCCGTCGTCGTCGGTCTGCGGCTCCAGCGCCACGTCACCGCCCGACATCCGGGTCTCCATCTCCACCACGTCCTCGGGCTTGACGTTCAGGTCACGCGCGACCAGGTCGATCTCGGCTTCCGTCAGCGAGGCGCGTTGCTGGTTGTCCGCGTGCTCCTTGAGCGCATGCTTCTTGGAACGCAGGTTGAAGAACAGCTTGCGCTGGGCCTTGGTCGTCGCGACCTTGACCATGCGCCAGTTCTTCAGGATGTACTCGTGGATCTCGGCCTTGATCCAGTGCATCGCGTAGGACACCAGGCGAACATTCTGATCCGGGTCGAAGCGCTTCACCGCCTTCATCAGGCCGACGTTGCCTTCCTGGATCAGGTCGCCCTGAGGCAACCCGTAACCGAGGTACTGGCGCGAGATCGACACCACCAAGCGCAGGTGCGACAGCACCAGCCGGCCGGCGGCCTCCACATCGCCCTTTTCCTTCAGGCGCGTGGCGTAGTCCTTCTCTTCCTCAGGCGTCAGCAGCGGGATGCGATTGATCGCCGTGATGTAGGCATCCAGGTTCCCGAGCGACGGCACCAGGGACCAGGGATCGCGGACCTTCAATGCAAGGGTGTTGGACATGTGAGTTCGTTTCTCCTGTACCGGTCCCGGTCATCCGGGCCAGATGGACGGGAATATTAGCACTCATGGCCGACGAGTGCTAAGCCTCCCAAATTCAGGCTGGTTCCAGAGGGCCCACCTGCAAAAACAAGTGTGAACCCCCTGGCTTAGAAATGGCTTAGCAGGTGTTCAGGCGTCGCCAACTGATTGATTCGCAAGGGATTCCGGCAATTCGAAGCTGAACGTGGAGCCCTGGCCCACGGCGCTTTCCACCCGCAGCCGGCTGCCCATCAGTTCGAGGAGGCGCTGTGTGATCACCAGCCCGATCCCCGTCCCCTCGATCCCGCCGACCTCCCGCCCCAGGCGGTTGAAGGGCTGGAACAGCTGACCCAGCTGCGCCGGTGTCAGGCCGGGGCCGGTGTCGGTCACGCTGACCTCGATGGTCCCCGCCGTGAGCCGGCGGGCGCGCAGCCAGACCTTTCCGCCGTCCTGGTTGTACTTGACGGCATTGCTGAGCAGGTTGGTCAGGACCTGCTTGAGCCGCGTGGCGTCGGCCATCACGGCCCGCGCGTCGGGCGCGAGTTCCACCTCGACCACCACCCCGCGCCGCTGGCGCTGGGTCTCGACCATCGCCAGGCTGTCCGACACGAGCGGCGCCAGGTCCCGCGGCTCGATCTTGACGCGCAGTCCGCCAGCATCCAGCCGGGACAGGTCCAGCGTGTCGTTGATCATCTCCAGCAGGTGCCAGCCCGATTGCTGGATCTGCGCCAGCCATCCGCGCTGGCGCGCGCTGAGCTCCGGATCGTGGTCCGCCTCCAGCAACTGCGAGAACCCCAGCATCGCGTTGAGCGGCGTGCGCAGCTCGTGGCTCATCCGGGACAGGAACTCGTTCTTGGCACGATTGGCGGCCAGTTCCGCTTCATGGGCCCGTTCCAGCTCCGCCAGCCGGAGCTGCTCGCCGATGTCCTCGACCACGCCCAGCAGCCGGTAGGGCCGGCCCTGATCGTCGCGCAGCAGGCTCACCGTCGAGCGCACCGTGACCACCTGGCCCTGCGCGCCGACGTAGCGCTTGATGCGGCTGTAGCGCCCGAGCTCGCCGCGGATCAGCGCCATGCCCAGGCGGCTGTCCTCGGCGCGGTCGTCGGGATGGGTGATGGCCATGATCGAGCGCGCCTTGAGCTGCTCCATGCTGAAGCCCAGCAGGTGGCAGAAGTAGGGGTTGATCTCCTGCGGCCGCGCGTTGAGGTCGGCGGAGACGACGCCGATGGGCGCGTGCTCCACGATGGTCCGGAAGCGCTCCTCGCTGTCGCGCAGCCGCTGCGTGGCTTCCTCGACGCGCTTGGCGACGCGCGCGGTGCTGCCGGTGACCGACAGCAGCAGCAGGCCCAGCAACGCGGTGCCCACCAGGCCGGCGATCGCGAAGGGCAGGGCGGCGCTGCCGTCCAGCGCGGGCAGGCCGGCGGGGTTGTAGACGACCAGCCGCCACGCGCGGCCGGCGAAGTCCATCGCGCGCGACTGGCTGGGCAGTGTGGCGGGCAGGTTCAGGCAGCGCTCGTCGCCGGCCAGCAGCACGCGGGTCGACCCCGGCGTGGCATCCAGCAGGCAGTAATCGAGCTTGATCGGCCGCGACGGCAACGCATCGTGCAGCAGCGCTTCAGGACGCATGGTCGCGAAGGCCACGCCCAGCGGCCGGCGCGCCCGGCCGGTCGCGTCGCGCGGGCCGCTGCTGCCGCCCTCGTAGATCGCGCGATAGACGACCACGCCCATCAGCGTCACGCCGACGTCCTGCGACAGCGGGAAGCTCTCCGTCGCGGCGGGCTGGCCGGTGGCGATCGCACGGTCCTGGCCGGCGCGCGCCTGCGGGATGTTGCGGATGTTGGCGCCCAGCGCCGGCCGGTTGCGGCCATAGGGCGCGATCAGCCGGATGGGCAGCAGGTCGGCGGCCGGGTCGGGCGTGAGATCGCCCGGACGGCGGCGCTCGTAGACCCGGTAGGCGCTGTAGCCGTCTGCCTGCGCCGCCCGCTCGAACGCGGCGACCTCGCCCGGCGCGACCAGCGGCGCCCAGCCCACCGCGTGGACCGCGCCGCCCGCGCGGGCGCGCTCCGCATGGGCGCGCTCGAAGTCGGCGCGGGTGATCCCCGGCGCGACCAGCAGCAGGCTGTGGTTGGCCTCCAGCGCGGTCAAGGGCATGGCGAGCGTGTCCGCCAGCGTGTTCAGCGCGTTGGCGGCTTCCAGGTCGAAGGCATGGCGGCGTCGGCCTTCCTCGTTGCGCGCGACGTGCATCGTGGCGGCGAACAGCAGCCCGCAGGCGACCACCAGCGGCAGGGCCACGCTGAGCCGGCGCGGCGCCCAGTGCTTGCGCGGCAGTCCGAAGATCGCCAGAGACACCGGCGCGCCGATCAGCACGCCGATCGCGTCGCCGACCCACCACGAGAGCCAGGCGGCGGCGATCTGCGCCGGGCCGATCGCCTCGGTGAGCCACAGCGCCGCGACGCCGAAGCTCGGTCCGACCAGGCAGGCGATGCCGGCGGTCGCGGCCAGGAAGCGCACGAGCTCCGCGGGTTCGCACAGGGGCGGATGGGGGCCGACCCAGCGTTGCGCCAGCCGGGCGCCGAGCCACGCCTGCAGCGCGCCGCCGATGCCCACGAGCAGCGGCTGCAGCGGATTGAGGTGGGCGCGTTCCAGCCCGATGGCCAGGCTCACGGTCACGCCGCCGGCGAGGATCCCCGGCAGCACGCCCGGTCCCCAGCGCAGCACGGCGGCCACGGCCAGTCCGGCGGCGGGATAGATCGGGGAGACGAAGTCCGGCGGCAGGATCAGCTTGAGCGCCAGCACGCCCAGCACCGCGTAGACGAGCGCGAGGAGGACGTTCAGCAGCGCCAGGCGGGCCAAGGCGGCGGCGCCGGGCGGCTCGGCGACGGAATCGTCGGCCGACGGGGTGGGGGAGTCAGACGTGGCGAGGGAGGACGCGTCGGTCATGCGCCCAGCGTACCGCCGACGCGCGACGGCGAAACGCGGAGTTGCGCTGTCCCGCCAACCCTGTCACCGGAATCCGACACGACCCCGCCGAATGCGGGGGGGCGTGGCCTCAACTCGGGTCGGCCCAACCCAGACCCAGGCTCTTCTGAAGAGCGACGAAGTCCTTGAGCAGCTCGGCCTCGCCGTCCAGCGACTTCAGGCGCGCGTCGATGTCGCGCCGCCGGGCGTCGAGCAGGTCGATCTGGCTGGCGGCGCCGGCGGCGCGGCGTTGGCGCGCCAGCTCGAAGGCCCGGTCCGTCGAGTCCTGCTGCGCCTGCAGGTGGGCGACGGCCTGGCGCTGCCGGCCGAAGCGCGCCAGCGAGGTGTTGGCGTCCTGGAGCGCCCCCAGCACCGCGGCGCGGTAGTTGGCCAGGGCCTCGTCGCGCCCGGCCTCGGCCTGACGCACCGCGGCGGCGGTGCGGCCGAAGTCCAGGAAGTTCCAGCTCAGGTAGGGCACCGCGGCCAGCGCCAGGTTGTCGGCGCGCAGCAGCTGACCGGGCGAGGTCGCCGCCACGCCGACGTTGCCCAGCAGGCTCAGCTTGGGGAAGTACTTCGCCGTCTCCTGGCCGATCTGCGCGGTGTGGCCGGCCAGGCGGCGCTCGGCGGCGCGCAGGTCGGGCCGGCGTCGCAGCAGCGTGGCGGGATCGCCGATGGCAACGGACGAAGGCACCTGCGGCCAGGCGATCCCGGCGGTCGACATGGACGACGCGGACGACGCGGATGCCGCGGACGACGCGGTCGGCATCAGCCGGGCATCGAGCGCGCCGGGCGCCTGGCCGGTCAGCAGCGCGATCCGGTCCAGCGACGCGGCGATCTGCGCCGCCAAGTCCGCCAGCGAGGCCTGGGTCGCCTCGGACTGCTGCGCGCGCTGCTCGACGTCGTCGGCCGAGGACACGCCCTGGTCGCGCCGCTGGCGCACCAGGGCCAGCGCCTGCGCCTCGTCGTCGGCGGTGCCGCGCAGCAGCGCCTGCCGCCGCTGCTGGGCGCGCAGGCCGACGTAGGTCGAGGCCACCTCGGCGGTCAGCGAGACCTGCGCGTCGGCGAGGTCGGCCTGCACCGCCTGCGCCGAGGCCGACGCGGACTCCACCGCGCGGCGGGTGCCGCCGAAGAGGTCGACCTCCCAGGTCGCGTCGAAGCCCACGCTGTACAGGTGCAGCGAGGTCTCGTGATCGGTGCCCGGCCCCTGCCAGACGCCGGCGCCGAGCGCGGTGGCCGAGCCCTTGGGCCGGTCGGCGGCCTCCTGGGCGCCGAGCGCGGCCCGGGCCGCGCGCAGGCGGGCCTCGGCGGCCTGCAGCGTCGGGCTCTGAGCGAGCGCCTGCTCGATGAGCGCGTCCAGCGCCGGGTCGTTCAGCGCGGACCACCAGCGGGACCGGAGCGGGGAGGCGGCCGCTTCGGCTTGGACGCCGTCATCGCGGGCGAATCGGCCCTGCGCGAGCGCGTCCGCGGCGACCGCGGGCGGGCCGGTGTAGTCGGGGCCGACGGTGGTGCAGCCGCTCAGCATCAGCATCGCGGCCGCCGCCGCCGCGATCGCGGACAGCGTGGTCAGGCCGGTGAGGAGACGGGGGAATCGGAAATCATTCATGGGGATCTCGGTGGACGCGTTCAATGCGCGTCGTTGGATGCCGGCGACTGGCCCGGTCGCGGCGTCTTCAGCGTGAGCGCCAGCGGGATGCACAGCAGCAGCGCGCCGGCGAGGAGGTAGAAGGTCTCGGAGAAGGTCATCACGCTGGCCTGCTGATGGATCGTCAGCACGATCTCCTTGAGCGCCTGCATCTGCGCGTAGGCGAAATCGCCGACCTGCGCGAAGTGGCTCGCGGCGCTGCCGGCCACGCGTTCCTGCACCAGCGTCGAGTTGGCGTTGAGCGACTCGCCCAGGCGCTCGACGTGCAGGCTGTTGCGCCGGTCGATGAAGGTGCCGATCACCGCCAGGCCGACCGAGCCGCCGAGGTTGCGCGCCATGTTGTAGATGCCGGCGGCGTCGCCCGATTCCTCGCGCGTGACGGTGGCCATCGAGGCCTGGTTGAGCGGCATCATGCAGAGCATCTGTCCCACGCCGCGCAGCAGCTGCGAGCCCACGAAGTCGTGGCCCACGCTCTGCGCGGTGAGGCTGATGTCGAGCAGGCAGCTCGCGGCGAAGGCCACCAGCCCGAGGATCACCATCACGCGCAGGTCCACGCGCGAGATCAGCCGCGGCAGGATGGGCATCATCACGAAGGCCGGCAGGCCCGCCAGCAGCATGATCGCGCCCGACTGCTGCGCGTTGTAGCCGGCGATCAGCGCCAGGAACTGCGGCACCAGGTAGGAGATGCAGTACAGCCCCGCGCCGACGGTGAACACGATGACGATGACGCTGGCGTAGTGCCAGTTGCGCATCAGCTTCAGCCGCAGGATGGGCTTGGCCGCGTAGCGCTGCGACAGCGCGATCAGCAGCATGCCCGCCGCGGACACCAGGCTCAGCACGACGATCAGCGAGGACTCGAACCAGCGCTCGCGCTGGCCTTCCTCGAGCACCACGGTCAGCGTCGACAGGCCGACGGCCAGGCCCACGATGCCCAGCCAGTCCGCGCGGATGAATTCCTCCAGGTGCATGCGCTGCGCGGGCAGTCCCAGCAGCAGCAGCGCCAGCAGCGCGGCGCACACCGGCACGTTGATGAAGAAGCACCAGTGCCAGCTGGCGTTCTCGGTCAGCCAGCCGCCCAGCACCGGGCCGAGCAGCGGCCCCAGCAGCACGATCAGCCCGAACAGCGTCATGCCCACGGGCAGTTGGTGACGGGGCAGCCGCGTGCGGATGATGGTCTGCGCGGTGGGGATCATCGCGCCGCCGGTGAAGCCCTGGCCGATGCGCGCCAGGATCAGCATCGGCAGGCTGCCTGAGAGCCCGCACAGCACCGAGAAGAAGGTGAACAGCGCCGCGTTGCCGACCAGGAAGTTGCGCAGCCCGAAGACGCGGGTCAGCCAGGCCGCCAGCGGGATCATGACGATCTCCGACATCAGGTAGCCGGTGGAGATCCACGTGCCCTCGGTGCCGGTGGCGCCGATGGAGCCCTGGATCTGCGGCAGCGCGGAGTTGGTGATCGAGATGTCCAGCGTCGCCATCAGCGCGCCGAGCGCCCCGGCCGCGACGGCGATCCAGTCGCCCGCCTGGGCGTTGGGCTCGCGCTCAGCCATGGCGTGCTTCGCTGGCGTCGCCGGATTCGCGCGAGCCGCGCGTGTCGACATCGGTCGTCACCGACAGGCCCGGCAGCAGGCGCTCGCGCAGCGCGGGCGCCGTCGCGGGATCGAGCTGGAGCCGGATGCGCACCGGCACGCGCTGGACGATCTTGGTGAAGTTGCCGGTGGCGTTCTCCGACGGCAGCAGCGCGAACTGCGCGCCGGTGCCCGGCGAGAAGCTCTCGACGGTGCCGCGCAGGTCGAGGTCGGGCAGGGCGTCGACGTGCAAGGCCACGGGCTGACCGGCGCGCATGCGGCCGATCTGGGTCTCCTTGAAGTTGGCGACGAGGTAGACCTCCTGCGTCGGCACGACGGTCATCATCCGCGTGCCCGGCTGCACGAACTGGCCCACCCGCACGGTGGTGTCGCCGACGCGGCCGTCGATGGAGGCCCGCACGACGGTGTCGTCGACGTCCAGGTGGTTCTGGCGCAGCGCCGCCTCGGCGGCCTCGACCTGCGCCCGGGACTGCGCGACCTGCGCCTCGCTGGACTTCAGGCGGCCGTCGGCGGCCTTCACCGCGGCCTCGGCGGCGGCGAGCGTGGCGACGGCCTGATCGCGCGTGTTGCGCAGCTCGGCCAGGCGCTCGGCGGTGGTGGCGCCGGTGGCGGCGAGCGGCGTGTGGCGGGCGACCTCGTCCTGCGCGTGCGCCAGCGCCAGGCGCGAGGCTTCGGCCTGCGCGCGGGTCTGCGCGAGCTGACCCTGCTGCTGGAGGATGTCCGCCTCGAAGCGGCGGATGTCGGCCTTGCGGCCATCGATGGTCGCCTGCGACTGGTCGGCGGCGGCCTGGTACTGGCGCGGGTCCAGCTTGACCAGCGGATCACCGCGCTTCACGGCCTGGTTGGCCACGACATAGACCTGCGTCACGTAGCCGCCCACCTTGGGCGCGGCGGTGACGCTGTCGGCCTTGAGGTAGGCGTCATCGGTGGTCTCGATGAAGCGGCCGGTGGTCCACCAGTGGACGCCGTACGCGCCGGCGGCTATCAGCGCGGCCGCGGCGATCACGAGCAGGACCGGCTTGCGACGGGCGGGGGCAGCGGAAGGCGGGACGGAAGGGGCGGCGGAAGGGGAGGAGGGCGCGTTCGGGCCGGCGGAAGTGGGGGAGGACATGGGCGTGGCCGGCGGATGCGGCTCGAAGAATTATTCCGGTCGATATCTTTTTCCAGTTGGAAGATTTCTGTCAACTGGTATATTTTTGACTTCAGCCAGCTTTACACATGACCGAACGTCCCGTCCGAGCCCCCAGACACCGCGCCGATGCCGCCTATGCGCGCGGCGAGGAGACGCGCCGCCGCATCATCGAAGTGGCGCTGCGGCTGTTCAGCGAGCGCGGTTTCGAGGGCGCGTCCACGCGTGAGATCGCCAAGGCGGCGGGCGTGAATGCGCCGGCGCTGCAGTACTACTTCGACAACAAGGAAGGCGTGTACCGGGCGTGCGCGCAGTACATCGCGGACAGCTCCGCCGCGCATTTCGGGCCGGTGGTGCTGGAGACGAAGGCCGTGCTGGACGATCCGGACGCGACGCCCGACCAGCTCTTCGAGGCCTTCGGCCGGATGCTGGACGCGCTGACCGATTTCCAGCTGCTCCCCGACGACGCCGAGTACCGCCGGCTGTTCATCGCGCATGAGCAGATCGGGCACGCGCCGGGCGTGCTGTTCGAGATCTTCGACAAGACGCTGCGCCCGCAGATGGGCGAGCTGTCGGCGCGCGTGGTGGCGCGTTACTGCGGCATGCCGTTGAAGGATCCGCTGCTGGCGATGCGCGTGATGATGCTGTGCGGGCAGGTGATGGTGTTCTCGCTGGGGCGCCGCACGATGCTGACCAAGCTCGGGTGGGAACGCTTCGGGCCGGAGGAGGTCGCCACGATCAAGCGCGCGTCGCGCGAGCACAGCCGGGTGCTGATGGACCAGTGGCGGGCCGAGGCGCGCTGAGCCCCGTAGAGCGCCGCTGAGCCCCGCTGTTCGGCGAAGGCGAACGCCAGTTTTGCGGGACGACGGCTTCCGCGATCGGGGTGGGGCGACCACACTGCGACCCACGCAGACCCCGATGCGGTGCCGCTTCAGGCCCCCGGAACCGCTGCGACGGAGAGCCTCGTGAGCCATCTCTTCCAGACTTCCTCTCAACGCGGCTGGCGGCGGCTCGCCGCCGTGGCGCTGATGAGCGCGGCGGGCGTGCTCGGCGCGCTGGCGCCGATGGGCGCGGCGCAGGCGGCACCGGGCGCGTATCCGAAGAGCTTCGAGATCCGCGACCTGCGCGCCGGCGAGGTGACGATGCATGTGCGCGTGGGCGGCAGCGGACCGGCGGTGGTGCTGCTGCACGGCTTCGGCGACACCGGCGACATGTGGACGCCGCTGGCGGTGGAGCTGGCGAAGACGCATCGCGTGGTGGTGCCGGACCTGCGCGGGATGGGCTTGTCGTCGCAGCCCGCGGGCGGCTATGACAAGCGCACCCAGGCGGGCGACATCCGCGCGGTGCTGGAGCAATTGGGCATCGACCAGGCCGACGTGGTGGGCCATGACATCGGGACGATGGTGGCGTATGCCTACGCGGCGCGATATCCGGACAAGACGACGAAGCTGGTGGTGATGGATGCGCCGGTGCCGGGCGTCCCGCCGTGGGAGCAGATCGTGCGCCTGCCCGCGCTGTGGCACTTCGATTTCGGCGGCAACGACGCGTTGCGGCTGGTGAAGGGGCGCGAGCGCATCTACCTGGACCGGTTCTGGAATGAATTCGCGGGCGATCCGTCGAAGGTCGACGAGGCGACGCGGCGGCATTACGCCAAGCTGTATGCGCGGCCGGGGGCGATGAAGGCGGCGTTCGCGCAGTTCCTGGCGATCCGCAAGGACGCGGAGGACAACGCGGAGTCGGTGAAGACGAAGCTGACGATGCCGGTGCTGGCGATCGGCGGGGAGAAGTCGTTCGGCGCGAACGAGGCGATCGTGATGCGCAACGCGGCGACGAACGTCACCGAGCTCGTGGTGCCCGGAGCCGGCCACTGGCTGATGGAGGAAGCGCCCGCGGTGACGGTGAAGGCGGTGAGCGAGTTCCTGGCCCCGCGTTGATGCCGTGATGGCGGCGCGCTCACGCGATCTTCACGATCGGATGTGGCGATGCCCCGCGGTCATGCGGGCAGGTGACGAAGGTCAGTAGGGCGTCGGCGCGCCGATCCCTAGACTCCGCCGCATCCGTCATCTTCAGGACTCCCATGACCGCGGCCGCCATTGCGACACGAAGCTACTTCGAACACTTCGGCGTCGTGCCGAACATCTCACGACATGTGGGTGAGCCGCCCGTGCTGCGGCCTGACGGCAGCATCCAGTGCGCGGAGCTGGTGAAGGCCTTGGCCGCGGCGCCGCGCACGCAGCCCGACAACTGGAAGAAGGGGACAGCGCTGACGCCGTCGGTGGTGAGTTCGCTGCAAACGGGCACGCCGATCGCGAGCGGCTGGAATGCTGCCGGCTTCTATCCGAACGGGTCGACGGGGCAGCATTCGGGCTTCTTCTCCGGCGTGGTGAAGGACAAGAGCGGCACGGTGATCGGCTTCAAGATCGTCGAGCAGTACCGTGGCGCTGAAGTGATCAAGGAACGTGAGGTCTACTTCGACCCCACGGCCCACAAGAAGGCCAATACCTACTTCTATCGCGGTCTCGACTACGCAACGATCCAATGGTGAAAGTCCTTCTTCAAGCGGCGTTGCCGCTCACCTTGCTGCTCGGCGGCGCCGCCGTCCTGGCAGCTCCCCCGGCGTTCTCCTGCCCGGCTGAACTCGGACCGACGGAGCAGCGTGCTGTCGCGGTCGCGCCTGACGGCTGGTCGGCGACGGTCGAAGGCGAGGGGCCGACCCGCCATGTGCTGACAGGATTCCAGATCAACTTCGGCCCGGTGACGAAGTCGGACGGCGCGATCTACGATGACCTGAAGCAAAAGAAGGATGCCAAGGGAGGCGTCACGGAGACGGCGACCTGGAAGGTGGCCGAGCTCGAGGACGCGTACGCGGTGTGCTCGTACCACCGCACGGCGGTGGTGCTGGTGCGTCCGCTCAAGGGCTACAGCGAATGCAAGCTGGTCAACCAGCGCACGCGTGATACCGCGTTCAGGCTGAAGGAAGCCGGCTGTCGCTGAGACGCCTGCCCCTGCCAAGGACAACGCCCGCATCCGCGGGCGTTCACTTGAAGAGGGCGGCCGGGAGGCCGCGCTCGATCAGACGTTGAACAGGAAGTTCAGCACGTCGCCGTCCTTGACGACGTAGTCCTTGCCTTCCGCGCGCATCTTGCCCGCGTCCTTCGCGCCCTGTTCACCCTTGAACTGCACGTAATCGTCGAAGGCGATCGTCTGCGCGCGGATGAAACCGCGCTCGAAGTCGGTGTGGATCACGCCAGCCGCCTGCGGCGCCGTGTCGCCGATGTGGATCGTCCACGCGCGCACTTCCTTCACGCCCGCCGTGAAGTAGGTCTGCAGGCCCAGCAGCTTGAAGCCCGCGCGGATCAGCCGGTTCAGACCCGGTTCGTCCTGGCCCATCTCCGCCAGGAACATCGCCCGATCCTCATCCTCCATCTCCGACAGCTCCGCCTCGGTCTTCGCGCAGATCGCGACCACCGGACCGTTCTGCGCCGCCGCGTATTCCTTCAGGCGATCCAGGAACGGGTTGTTCTCGAAACCGTCCTCGGCCACGTTGCCCACGAACATCGCCGGCTTGGCCGTGATCAGGCACAACGGCTTCAGGATCACCAGCTCTTCCTTGCTGAAGTCGATCGTGCGCACCGGCTTGGCCTGGTCCAGCGCCGCCTGGCACTTCTCCAGCACCTTCACCAGCGCGATCGCCTCCTTGTCACCCGCGCGCGCCACCTTGTTGTAGCGGTGCAGGCTCTTCTCCACCGTGCCCAGGTCGGCCAGGCACAGCTCGGTCTGGATCACCTCGATGTCAGCGATCGGATCGACCTTGCCGCTCACGTGGATCACGTTCGGATCCTCGAAGCAGCGCACCACGTTCACGATCGCGTCCGTCTCGCGGATGTGCGACAGGAACTGGTTGCCCAGGCCTTCCCCCTTGGACGCGCCCGCCACCAGGCCGGCGATGTCCACGAATTCCACGATCGCCGGCACGATGCGCTCCGGCTTCACCACCTCCGCCAGCGCCGCCAGGCGCGGATCCGGCAGCTCCACGACGCCCACGTTCGGCTCGATCGTGCAGAAAGGGTAGTTCTCGGCGGCAATGCCGGCCTTGGTCAGCGCGTTGAAGAGGGTGGACTTGCCGACGTTGGGCAGGCCCACGATGCCGCATTTGAGGCTCATGGTTCGCTTTCGGGGGAAATGCTGGAGATCCGGGTGTTCGGGCCCGCCGCTCGGCATCAGGCCGGTCGCGCGCGGGCGAAACCGGCATTTTAGTCAAGCCGCCAATCCCCACCGAACGCCCGCTCAGCCGGCCCCGGGAATCCGCCTCGCGCCGCTGCCTACAATCGCCGCCCATGGAAATGTTTGACGTCCTGGTCCGCGGCAACGGCTGCGTCGGCCGCAGCCTGGCCCTGGCGCTGGGCGCGCGCGGCTATCGCGTGGCGCTGCTGACCCGCCCCAGCCCCGCGAGGACCAGCGCCGACGTGCGCGCCTATGCGCTCAATGCCGCGTCCGTCGCCCTGCTGACCCGGCTGCGCGTCTGGGAAGGCCTGGCCGAGGACGCCCGCACCCCCATCCACGACATGCGCATCCACGGCGACCGCGCCGGTGCCGAGCTCCACTTCAGCGCCTGGCAGCAGGGCACCGGTGAGCTGGCCCACATCGTCGACGCCGCCGCGCTGGAGGACCAACTGGACGCCGCGCTGCGCTTCGCGCCGCATGTCCAGCGCGTCACCGAACCCGTTCCCGCCGCGCTGCAGGCGCTGTGCGAGGGCCGCGACACCGCCGCCGCCCAGGAATTCGGCGTCCATTACGAACGCCACGACTACGGCCACCTCGGCGTGGCCACCCGGCTCATCGCCAGCAAGCCGCACCAGGGGCAGGCCTGGCAGTGGTTCCGCTCGCCCGACGTGCTGGCGCTGCTGCCGTTCGATCGTCCGTCGCCGGGCCACAGCTACGGGCTGGTCTGGTCGATGCCGCAGGACGAGGCCCGCCGGCTGCTCGCCGCCGGCCCGGCCGAGTTCGAATCCGCGCTGCTCGAGGCCACCGGCGGCGCCGCGGGGTCCTTGCAGCTCGCCGGCGAGCGCCAGGCCTGGCCGCTGCAGCTGTGCCGCGCCGACAGGCTCTGCGGCCCCGGCTGGGTGCTGCTGGGCGACGCCGCCCACCTGGTGCATCCGCTGGCCGGCCAGGGCCTGAACCTGGGCCTGGCCGACGTGCAGGCGCTGGTGGACGTGATCGCCCAGCGCGAATCCTGGCGTGGCCTCGGCGACGAGAAGCTGCTGCGCCGCTACGAGCGCGCCCGCATCGCCCCGACCTGGGCCATGGGCGAACTCACCGACGGCCTGCTGCGCGGCTTCGCCAGCCAGGCGCCCGTCATCGCCCGGTTGCGCAACGAGGGCCTGCGCCTCGTCGAGCGCGCCGGCCCGCTCAAGAAATGGCTGACCGACCGCGCGCTGGGGCACTGACCGGCCCCGCCTGTCGCACTCTCCGCGCACCCCTCTGCCTGGCGTCACGCCGCTGAACCGCTTTCGAAAGTCCTCCATGAAGTTGCTCCCGTCCTTCTCCGCCCTGGCGCTTGCCGCGCTGGGCCTCATCGGCTGCTCGGCCCAGGCCAACGAGGACACGATCCGCAAGAACCTGACCGCGGTGATGCCCAAGGAGATCAAGATCGACGAGGTGCGCGTCAGCCCCATCGCCGGTCTGTGGGAAGTGCGCATCGGCTCCGAGATCCGCTACACGGACGCCACCGGCCAGTACCTGATCGAGGGCGAGATCCTCGACCTGAAGAACCGCAAGAACCTCACGCAGGAGCGGCTGGACAAGCTCACCGCGATCGACTTCGCCGCGCTGCCGCTCAAGGACGCGATCGTCTGGAAGAAGGGCGACGGCAAGCGCCGCATCGCCGTCTTCGCCGACCCGAACTGCGGCTACTGCAAGCGCTTCGAGAAGTCGCTGCAGGAGATGGACAACCTGACCGTCTACACCTTCGTCATCCCCATCCTGGGCGGCGACTCGCCCGACAAGTCCCGCGCCGCCTGGTGCGCCAAGGACAGCACCACCGCCTGGCGCACCTGGATGATCGACGGCACCGCGCTGCCCAAGCCGGACGCCAAGTGCGACACCGGCGCCATCGACCGCAACCTGGCGCTGAGCCAGAAGATCCGCGTGACCGGCACCCCGGCCATCCTCTTCGAGGACGGCACCCGCGCACCGGGCGCGCTCAGCCCGCAGCAGCTCGAGCAGCGCCTGCAGGCCATCCAGGCGCCGGGCAAGACGCCCAAGAAATCCTGAGCCGACCGATGAACGACCGCACCGCCTCTCCCGCCCCGGCCCGCGCCGGCCCGGCCCCCATCAACCCGATCGCCAAGCGGATCGCCTACGCGGGCCTGATCCCGTTCGTGCTGGGCGCGGCGCTGGTCTGGCTGGTGCGGGAGGACGCCCATCCCTACGTCACGGACGGGTTGTCGCGCTACGCGGCGATCGTCATCTCCTTCCTCGGCGCCATCCATTGGGGCCTGGCCTTCCGCCAGACCGTGCCGTCTCCCGCACCGTTCATCTGGGGCGTGGTGCCGGCGATGCTGGCCTGGATCGCCTCGACCATGCCGGCCTACGCGGGCCTGGCCGTCGAGGGCTTCCTGCTGATCGGCTGCTACATCGCCGATCGCAAGCTCTATCCGGCGTTGGGCGCCTCGGCCTGGCTGACGCTGCGCTTCCGGCTGAGCACCGTGGCCGCGCTGAGCTGCTTCATCGCCGCCCAGGGCACCTGAAAACCCTGACGGGTTCTTGAACGAGAACCGCCCAGCCGCGCCCCGCGACGGGGTCAGGCTTGGTAGGCTGTCCCCCATGACCGCTCGCCCCACGATCCATTACCGCATCGCCGTCGCCGACCCGCATGCGCATCGCTTCGAGGTCACGCTGACGGTGCCCGCGCCCGACCCCCGCCAGGTGCTCAGCCTGCCGGTGTGGATCCCGGGCAGCTACCTCGTCCGGGAGTTCTCCCGCCACCTCGGCGCCGTCACCGCGCGTCAGGGGCCGCGCGAGGTTCCCGTCACGCAGACGGCCAAGAACCGCTGGGAGTTCGAGTGCGCCGGCCGCGGCGCGCTGGTCATCAGCTACGCGGTCTACGCCTTCGACACCTCCGTGCGCGCGGCCTTCCTCGACGCGGGTCGCGGCTTCTTCAACGCGACCAGCCTGTGCCTGCGCGCGCACGGCAAGGACGAGCTGCCGCATCGCGTGGAGCTGACCGGCCTGCCGCCGGACTGGGACATCGCCACCGCGATGGCGCCGGTCGAGGGCGCGCCGGGCCAGTTCGAGGCCGCCGGCTACGACGAGCTCGCCGACCACCCGTTCGAGCTGGGCACGTTCTGGCGCGG
This sequence comes from Roseateles sp. So40a, assembly GCF_048081605.1. Classification (NCBI taxonomy): domain Bacteria; kingdom Pseudomonadati; phylum Pseudomonadota; class Betaproteobacteria; order Burkholderiales; family Sphaerotilaceae; genus Roseateles; species Roseateles sp. So40a. The sequence goes on from NZ_CP182288.1 coordinate 464,047, forward strand.
CGAGTTCGTCGCGGGCGGCGTGCCGCACGAGTTCGTCGTGTCGGGCGCGCTGCCGATCTTCGACGGCGAGCGCCTGCTGCGCGACGCGCAGAAGCTCTGCGAGGCGCAGATCGCCTTCTGGCACGGCGCCAAGGGCCGCCCGCCGATGTCGCGCTACGTCTTCCTGCTGAACTGCACCGACGACGGCTACGGCGGCCTGGAGCACCGCGCCAGCACGGCGCTGATCGCCTCGCGGCGCGATCTGCCGCGGCTGGGTCAGACCGAGGTCTCGGACGGCTACGTCAAGCTGCTGGGCCTGATCAGCCACGAGTACTTCCACACCTGGAACGTCAAGCGGCTGCGGCCCGACGCCTTCGAGCGCTACGACTACGAGCAGGAGCATTACACCGACCTGCTGTGGTTCTTCGAGGGCTTCACCTCGTATTACGACGACCTGTTCCTGGTGCGCAGCGGGCTGATCGACGAGGCGCGTTACCTCAAGCTGATCGCGCACACCTTCACGCAGGTGCTGGGCGCGCCCGGACGCAAGCACCACAGCGTGGCGCGTTCCAGCTTCGAGGCCTGGACCAAGTACTACCGCCAGGACGAGAACACGCCCAACGCCGTCGTCAGCTACTACGCCAAGGGTTCGATGGTGGCGCTGGCGCTGGACCTGTCGCTGCGCGGCGCGGAGAAGTGCGACAAGCCCGCATCGCTGGACGACCTGATGCGCGCGCTGTGGAAGGACACGGGCGGCGGTCCGGTCAGCGAGGCCCGCATCCTGGCCAGGCTCGCGGAGCTGGGCGGCGAGACGATCGCGCAGACGCTCGCGGGCTGGGTGCACGGCACCGAGGATCTGCCGCTCCCGCCGCTGCTGGAACGGCTGGGCGTGCGCTGGTGCCTGGACAAGCCGACGCTGGCGCAGCGCCTGGGCCTGCGGGTGTCGGAGGCCGATGGCATCGTCACGATCAAGAACGTGCTGCTGGACGGCGCCGGGCTGGCCGCCGGGCTGAGCCCGGGCGATGAGCTCGTCGCCTGCAACGGCTGGCGCGTGCGCAAGCTCGATGACCTGCCGCTGACGCTCGACACCTCCGATCCGCATCACCTGGAGCTGCTCGTGACGCGTGACCAGCGCATGCTGACGCTGGTGCTGACGCTGCCCACGCAGGACAGCGCCGCGCGTCCGGTCTGCCTGGGACTGCTGGACAAGGCGCCGGCCCGGGCGCAAGGCCTGCGGCGCGCATGGCTGGGCGGCTGAACGCCAGCACGGCCGCGATCGCCGGATTGACCGCCGCGGTGCTGGCGGTCCATCTGGGGCTGCTGATCGGGGCGCGCTCGCTGCACGAGCAGTGGTCGCCCACGACCCCCGAACCCGAGCGGCTGAAGGCCGCCTTCTTGCGCGAGCTCCAACCCGCCGCGCCGCCGCCGCCCGCGCCGGCCACGCCTCCTGACGGGACACCGGGCACGCCCAGACGCGTGATGCCACCGGTGTCGCCGGCGGTCGAGGGCCTCGCGCCGCTGCCCGGCGAGGACGCGGCCAGCGAGCCGCCGTCGCTGCAGGCCCTGGCGATGCCGCCGCCGCTGGCGGTCTCGGACGCGGTCGGCACCTGGATGCCGGGCCCGGAGTGGCCGCTGTCCACCGAGCTCGACTACCGCCTGACCGGTGATTACCGCGGCGCCATCCATGGCGATGCCCGCGTGCAGTGGCTGCGCGACGGCTCGCACTATCAGGTCCACCTGGAAGCCTGGGTCGGGCCGCGGATCGCGCCGCTGATGTCGCGCCGGCTCAGCAGTGACGGACAGATCACCGCGGCGGGTCTGCTGCCCCGGCGCTTCGACGAGGTCACCGGCGGGCTGGCGGGCGGGAATCGCCAGCTGACGCTGCGTTTCGATGACGGCGGGGTCGTGATGGCCAATGGGCGTCGCGAGCCGCTGCCCGACGGCGCGCAGGACGCCGCCAGCCAGTTCGTGCAATTCACCTGGATGTTCCTGACCGGCCGCCAGGAAGTGGCCGGCGACGCGCTGATCCAGCAGACGCTGGCGCTGCCGCGCAACGTCCACCTGTGGCGCTACCGGATCAAGGGCCTGGAGGAGGTCGCCACGCCGCTGGGGCCGATCCCGGCCTGGCATGTGGACTCGGAGATGGGCGACACGCGCGGCGACCTGCAGGCCGAGTTCTGGCTGGCGCCGTCGCTGCAGTACCTGCCGGTGCGGGTGCGGCTGTGGCAGAACCGCGCCAAGGACCCGCGCACGCATTTCGACCTGGTGCTCAAGGCGCCGCCGCGTCAGGCGATGGCGCCGGCCACGACCGCGAGTGGGGCGGCCAGCGCGCCCCTATAGTTGCCGCCATTCCAGATCAAGGAGACCTCCCATGATGATTGAAGCCCTGAACGGCGTGACCTTCGAGAACCTCCTCGTCGAGGTGGCCGGCACCGGCGAGCGCAAGACCGGCGTGATCCGGCTCAATCGGCCCAAGCAGCTCAACGCGCTGAACGATCCGCTGATGGACGAGCTGGGCCGCGCGCTGCTCGCCTTCGATGCGGACGACGGCATCGGCTGCATCGTGCTGACCGGCAGCGATCGCGCCTTCGCCGCGGGCGCCGACATTCCGACGATGGCGCCGCACACCTTCCTCTCGGCGTTCAAGAGCGGGCTGATCTCCAAGAACTGGGAGACCATCCTGCAGGTGCGCAAGCCGGTGATCGGCGCGGTGGCCGGCTTCGCGCTGGGCGGCGGCTGCGAGCTGGCGATGATGTGCGACTTCATCATCGCGGCCGACACGGCGCGCTTCGGTCAGCCGGAGATCAAGCTGGGCATCATCCCCGGCGCCGGCGGCACGCAGCGCCTGCCGCGCGCGATCAGCAAGAGCAAGGCGATGGACATGCTGCTGACGGCGCGCATGATGGACGCGGCCGAGGCGGAACGCGCCGGGCTGGTGTCGCGCGTGGTGGCGGCGGAGCAGCTGATGGCCGAGGCGCTGACGGCGGCGGAGACGATCAACGGCTTCAGCGGTCCGTCGACGATGCTGATCAAGGAATTGGTCAACCTGGCGTTCCAGGGGCCGCTGACCGATGGCGTGGCGATCGAGCGCCGCTACTTCCACGCGCTGTTCGGCAGCGACGATCAGCGTGAGGGCATGGAAGCCTTCCTGGCCAAGCGGGCACCGAGCTTCAAGCACAGCTGAACTTGACTCCCTCTCCTGCGAAGCGGGAGAGGGTGGGGGTGAGGGCTCGTGGCGGCCAAAGAAAAAGCCCGGGCGCCGTGAGGCGTCCGGGCTTTGTCGTCTGCGCGCCGTCTGGGCGCGCGGATCCGTCGATCAGGCCTTGCGGCGGCGGGCAACGCCCAGACCAACCAGCGCCAGACCCACCAGCGCGATGCTGGCCGGTTCCGGCACGTTGTTGGTCAGGATGAAGTCGGCGCTCGTGCCCGTGTGATACGTGTTGCCCTGCTGGAGCAGGTTGCCGCCACCACCGGTGTAGCCCCACACGGCCAGGTTGGTGTTGTAGAAGCTGACGTAGTAGGTGCCGGCGTCCAGGTTCAGGCCGCTCACCTTGTCGGTCGTGGCCATCAGCGCGGTGCCGGTCAGGGTGGTGGTCGTGAAGTCCGCGTTGCCCAGCGACTGGCTGAACAGCTCGGTGCCGGGCACGTTGCCGTTGGCCGTCCAGATCGAGAAGTTCAGGCCCGAACCCCAGTACGGGGCCAGCGAGTACAGCGCGACGCTGAAGCCGGTGACCGACGAGGCGCTGCCCAGCGTGAACTGGTCGAAGATGCGGTACTGGTTGCTGCAGGACGAGCACCACGGCGACGTGAACTTGGTGACGTCGGTGGGGTTCGCGACGGACTGGAACACGACGTCGGCAGACGCGGCGGTCGGCAGGCCGGCGAGGACCAGGGCGGTGGCGCCCAGCAGGACACGGGTGCGGGCGATGAAGGAGCGGAAGGTCATGGTTTTGGTTCCCAACGGTAATGTTTACCGAATAGCAGGACCCATGCCACGCTGAAAAATCCTTTCAAATCAATGACTTGAAATTTCAATCTTCAAACTAGGGGGGTGGCTGTAAAGATCTGCGACACCCGCATTCCGGGGCCCGAAAGGACCATTCGTGACGGATCGCACACGCCACATTGGCCCCCTCCATCGGCCGGATCACGCGTCGCTGGCTAATCGTTGACTCCCGTCAATAGCCTTGTGCGGTAAGCCGATTCGATTGTTGACGATCCATGAACGGATCTTTCCACAATACCTAGTGTTTCCCCTGAGCGGCGACGCCTAGAGTTCAGCCCATGGACGACGCGGAGTGCGGAGTCCGGTGCAACGAACCGAGAGAGGAACCCGCCATGAACACGCTCATCAAGACCACCCTGATCGCCGCCGCCTTCCTGACCGCTGGCGCGACCTTCGCCGCCGAACCGGTCCAGAAGACCCGCGCCGAAGTCATCGCCGAACTGCAAGCCGCCCGCGATTCCGGCGAGACCGCCGCGCTGAGCGCCGAGCAAGCCGGTGTCGCCGGCCTGAGCAACGGCATCGCCGCCCCCTCGTCGACCCAGATCGCCGCCAAGAAGGCCGCGGACAAGGTCGCCAAGAAGGGCGCCACCACCGAAGGCAACGCCGCCAAGTAATCCGGCGACGCGTTCCCCTGACACTGCCGGGCGCACCGGCCGGCCGGGGAGCCAACGAGAAAGGGACACCTCGCGGTGTCCCTTTTGCTTTTGGATGGCCCCTCGGGGCCTCCGAGATCAGCCCTCGCGGCGCAGCGCCGGGAAGAGGATGACGTCGCGGATCGACGGGCTGTCGGTGATCAGCATCATCAGGCGGTCGATGCCGATGCCGCAGCCGCCGGTCGGGGGCATGCCGTACTCGAGCGCGCGGATGAAGTCGGCGTCGAAGAACATCGCCTCCTCGTCGCCGGCGTCCTTGTTGGCCACCTGCGACTGGAAACGCGCGGCCTGGTCCTCGGCGTCGTTCAGCTCCGAGAAGCCGTTGGCGTACTCGCGGCCGGTGATGAACAGCTCGAAACGCTCGGTGATCGTCGGATCCGCGTCCGAGGCGCGCGCCAGCGGCGAGACCTCGACCGGGTAGTCGACGATGAAGGTGGGCTCCCAGAGCTTCTCCTCGACCGCCGCCTCGAACAGGCCGAACTGCAGCGCCGACAGGCCCCAGTGCTTGGGCGCCTCTTCACCCAGCTCCTTGAGCTTGGCGCGCAGCACCTCGGCGTCATCGGCCTCGGCCTCGGTCACGCCCGCGTGCACGATCAGCGACTGGCGCACCGACAACCGGGTGAAGGGCTTCTCGAGGTCGACCGGCTTGCCGGCGTAGGTGACCTGCGCGCTGCCGGTGGCGGCACGCGCCGCGTGGCGGATCACTTCCTCGGTGAAGCTCATGACCTCCTGGTGGGTCCAGTAGGCCGCGTAGAACTCCATCATCGTGAACTCGGGGTTGTGCCGGACGCTGATCCCCTCGTTGCGGAAGTTGCGGTTGATCTCGAAGACGCGCTCGAAACCGCCCACCACCAGGCGCTTCAGGTAGAGCTCCGGCGCGATGCGCAGGTACATCTCCTGGTCGAGCGCGTTGTGGTGCGTGATGAAGGGCTTGGCGTTGGCGCCGCCCGGGATCGGGTGGAGCATCGGCGTCTCGACTTCCAGGAAGCCGTTCTCCACCATGTACGAGCGGATCGACGACACCGCCTTGGAGCGCGCGACGAACCGGTCCCGCGCCTTGCCGTCGGAGATCAGGTCGGCGTAGCGCTGGCGGTACTTCTGCTCCTGGTCGGCCATGCCGTGGAACTTGTCGGGCAGCGGGCGCAGCGACTTGGTCAGCAGGCGCAGCGTCGTCACCTTGACCGACAGCTCGCCGGTCCGGGTGCGGAAGAGCGTGCCCTCGGCGCCCAGGATGTCGCCCAGGTCGAAGTGCTTGAACTCGGCGTAGGCCTCCTCGCCCAGCGCGTCCTTGGACAGGAAGAGCTGGATTGCGCCGGTCGCGTCCTGCAGCGTGGCGAAGCTGGCCTTGCCCATGATGCGCTTGAGCATCATCCGGCCGGCCACCGTCACCGTGACGGCCTGCGGCTCCAGCTCCTCATTGGCGAGCTCGCCGTACTGCGTCTGCAGCGCTTCAGCGCGGTGCTGGGGTTTGAAGTCGTTGGGGAAGGCCGCGACCCCCTTGGCCTGGGCTTTCGCGCGGACGGCGGCGAGTTTCTCGCGGCGTTCGGCGATCAGCTTGTTCTCGTCTTGGGCGGGTGCCGGCGTGTCGTTGCCGTGCTGGGGGTCTTGGGACTGGCTCATCATGGGCTGCAAAAAAGGCAGGGCGCGATTTTAGGCTTTTAAAATCGCGCCCCATGTCCTCGTCCCCCATCCTCGACCGCCCGGTGCGTGTCGCCCTCGTCGGTTGCGGCCGCATTTCCAAGAATCACGTCGAGGCGCTGACCCAGCACCGGGGCCGCGCCGAGCTCGTTGCCGTCTGCGACACGCGCCCCGAGGCCGTGCAGGCCGCGCTGGCCCAGACCGGCCTGCCGGCGGAGCGCGGTTTCGCCTCGCTGGACGCGCTGCTGGCGGGCTCCGACGCCGACCTGATCGTCCTGGCCACGCCCAGCGGGCTGCATGCCCAGCAGGCCATCACCTGCGCCGCGGCCGGCCGCCACGTGCTCAGCGAGAAGCCGATGGCGACCAAGTTCGAGGAAGGCCAGGCGATGGTCCGCGCCTGCCGCGACGCCGGCGTGAAGCTCTTCGTCGTCAAGCAGAACCGGCTCAACGCCACGGTGCAGCTGGTCAAGAAGGCGTTGGACGAAGGCCGCTTCGGCCGCATCTTCATGAGCACCGTCAACGTGTTCTGGACCCGCCCGCAGAGCTATTACGACGCCGCCCGCTGGCGCGGCCGCTGGGACATGGACGGCGGCGCCTTCATGAACCAGGCCAGCCATTACGTCGACCTGCTGGACTGGCTGGTCGGTCCGGTGGACAACGTGCATGCCTACACCGCCACGCTCGCCCGCGACATCGAGGCCGAGGACACCGGCGTGCTGGCGCTGCGCCTGCGCCACGGCGGCCTGGCCAGCATCAACGTGACGATGCTGACCTACCCGCAGAACATGGAAGGCTCGATCACCATCCTCGGCGAGAAGGGCACCGTGAAGATTGGCGGCACCGCGGTCAACAAGATCGAGCATTGGGCCTTCGACACGCCGCATCCGGACGACGAGCAGGTGAAGAACGCCAGCTACGAGACCACCAGCGTGTACGGCTTCGGCCACGCCGCGTATTACGACAACGTCATCCAGACGCTGCGCGGAGAGGCGCAGGCGCAGGTCGACGGCTACGAGGGCCTGCGCTCGCTGGAGCTGCTGATCGCGGCCTACCGCAGCGCGCGCGACGGTCAGCGCGTCGGCCTGCCGCTGGTGTTCTGACATGGGCTGGTGGCAACACGCGAGCGCCATCGTCGACGACGGCGCGCAGCTGGGCGAGGGCACCAAGGTCTGGCACTTCAGCCACGTGTGCGCCGGCGCGCGCGTCGGTGAGGGCTGCTCGCTGGGGCAGGGCGTGTACGTCGGCAACGACGTGACGATCGGCCGCAACGTGAAGATCCAGAACAACGTGTCCGTCTACGACGCGGTGACGCTGGAGGACGACGTCTTCTGCGGCCCGTCCATGGTCTTCACCAACGTCTACAACCCGCGCTCGGCGGTGACGCGCAAGCACGAGTACCGCCGCACGCTGGTGAAGCGGGGCGCCACGCTCGGCGCCAACTGCACGATCGTCTGCGGCGCGACCATCGGCGAGTACGCCTTCGTCGGCGCCGGGGCCGTCGTCAAGGGCGACGTGACGCCCTACGCGCTGATGGTGGGCGTGCCCGCGCGCCAGATCGGCTGGATGAGCCGCCATGGCGAGAAGCTCGACCTGCCGGTGCAGGGCAGCGGCCGCGCGGCCTGCCCGGCCAGCGGCGATCTCTATGAACTCGACGGCCGGGCGCTGCGCCTGGTGGATCCCTCGGCGCCCTCGGAGCAGCAGACATGAGCCTTCCCTTCATCGACCTCAAGGCGCAGTACGCGGCGCTCAAGACCACGATCGACGCGCGCATCCAGCGCGTGCTTGACCACGGCCAGTACATCATGGGCCCCGAGGTGCAGGAGCTGGAGACCGCGCTGGCCGCCCACGCCGGCACGAAGCACTGCATCACCGTGGCCAGCGGCACCGAGGCGCTGCTGATCGCGATGATGGCGCTGGACCTGCAACCCGGCGACGAGGTCATCACCACGCCGTTCACGTTTGCCGCTACCGCCGAGACCATCGTGCTGCTGGGCGCGGTGCCGGTGTTCGTCGACATCGAGCCCGACAGCTGCAACCTGGACGCCTCGCTGATCGAAGCCGCGATCACGCCCCGCACCAAGGCCATCATGCCGGTGAGCCTGTACGGGCAGGTCTGCGACATGGACGCGATCAACGCGATCGCGGCGAAGCACGGGAACATCCCGGTGATCGAGGACGCCGCGCAGAGCTTCGGCGCGTCGTACAAGGATCGCAAGAGCTGCGGCCTGTCGACCTGGGGCGCGACGAGTTTCTTCCCGAGCAAGCCGCTGGGCTGCTACGGCGACGGCGGCGCGCTGTTCACCGATGACGACGCGCTGGCCCAGGCCGCGCGCGAGATCCGCGTCCACGGCCAGAGCCAGCGCTACACGCACACGCGGGTGGGCGTCGGTGGCCGCATGGACACGCTGCAATGCGCGGTCGTGCTGGGCAAGCTGGAGCGCTTCGACTGGGAGATCGCCCAGCGCCTGGCCCTCGGCGAGCGCTACCAGCAGCTGCTGGGTGAGCTGCCGTTGCAGCGCCTCGCGGTCCGCGAGGATCGCGATTGCGTCTGGGCGCAGTTCACCGTGCAGCTGCAGAGCGCCGGGCAGCGCGAGACCGTCGTTGCCGCGCTCAAGCAGGCCGGCGTCCCGACGGCGATCCACTATCCCAAGCCGCTGCACCTTCAGCCCGCCTACGAGCAGCGCTGCCGCGTGGCCACGGCGCTGCCGCACGCGGAAGCCGCGGCGCAGCGCGTGATGAGCCTGCCGATGAGCCCCGACCTCACCGAGGCGCAGCAGGATCAGGTCGTGGCTGCCCTGAGCGCCGCTGTCAGCGCCGCCTTGAACGCCGCGCCGGCCTGAACCCACTCGTCCTCACTTACCCACCACCAGGCCCCCACCCGATGCTGCTCGGCTACACGATCGATGCGCTGCGCGCGCGGATCCGCGCGCGGGTCGCGGCGTGGCTGGGCCTGCGCGTGGGCGCCGGTGCGCGCATCCACCCCGGCGCGCGCGTGCGCTGCGGCTCGGGCAGCGCGCTGGGCGAGGGCAGCATCCTGTACCGCGATGTCCAGATCCTGGCGACCGGCTCGGGCCGATTCAGCATCGGCGCGCGCAGCCACCTCGCGCCCGGCGCGTACGTGCTGGTCGGCGGACAGCGCCTGAGCATCGGCGATGACGTCGCCATCGGCCCCGGCCTGATGCTGTTCTGCGAGTCCAACGCGCTCGCCGACGCCGCCTCGGGCGCCGGTCTTCACCGCGAGCAGTACCACCGCGCCGAGGTCCGCATCGGCCACAACGTGTTCCTGGGCGCCCGCGTGACGGTGCTGCCGGGCAGCGTGATCGATGACGGCGTCGTCGTCGCCGCGCATGCGGTCGTGCGCGGCCATCTGCCCGGCGGCTGGGTCTACGGCGGCGCGCCCGCGCGGCCGCTTTACCGGATCGACGGCGCGCGCGCGCCGTCGGCCGGCTCGTGAAGGGACACGTCGCCGGCGCGCTGCGCTGGCGCGACCTGATCGCCGCGGTCGGCCACTGGCTGCGCCGCGGCCCCGCCAGCGTCGACGACTTCCGCGCCGCGTTCGCGCGCAGCCTGGGCGTGGAGACCGACGCGGTCCGGCTTCTCGGCAGCGGCCGCGCCGCGCTGCATGCGTTCACCGCGGCGCTGGACCTGCCGCCCGGATCCGAGGTGCTGCTGCCGGGCTACACCTGCGTGGTGGTGCCCAACGTCTTCATGCACCTGGGCCTGACGGTGCGTTACGTCGACATCGGCGAGCGCGACTTCAACCCGAGCGCCGAGGCGATCGCCTCGGCGATCGGCCCGGCGACGCGCGTCGTGGTCGTGCCGCACAACTTCGGCTTCGTCACCGCGGGCCTGGACGCGCTGCGCGCGCGCTTCCCCGAGGTCGTGTTCATCGAGGATGCCGCGCATGCCTGGGGCGGCACGGACGCGACGGGGCAGGTGGCCGGCACGCTCGGACACGCCGCGTTCTTCAGCTTCGAGTACTCCAAGCCGCTGACTACCGGCATCGGCGGCGCGCTGGTGATCGCCGACGCCGCGCAGCGCGCGCGCGTCTCGCCGCGCCTGCCGGACCTGCGCGCACCGTCGGCGCGAACGGTCTTCAAGCAGGCGCTGACCTTGACCTGGCATCGGCTGACGATGAGCCTGCCGCGGCCGGCGCTGGTCGCGCTGATCGCGTTGCTGCGGGCGCCGTCGCGGATGCTGGGCCTGGTGGCCAAGACGCCGGACAGCGAGGTCGCCGGCGACACGCAGCCCGACTACCGCGCCGGCCTGCATCCGTTCAGCGCCGCGATCGGTCTGACACAGGCGCGTCGCTTCGCCGAGATCCACGCACTGCGCCGCGCGCAGGCGGCCGACTACGACGCGCTGCTCGCGGACCTGCCGGGATGGGAGCGGCCTGATCCCAGTCCCGATCGCGCGCCGGGCGCGGTGCTGCTGCGTTATCCGGTGCTGCTGCCCGACACCGCCACGCGCGACGCCGCGATCGCCGCGCTGGAGGCGGCCGGCATCGTCGGCGGCACCTGGTTCGACGACGTCGTGCATCCGCGCGGCAGCCGCCGTTATGGCTACACCGAAGGCGAGTGCCCGAACGGCGAGCGCGCCGCGCGCACCGTGCTCAACCTGCCGCTGGGCCGCCACGCGCGGTTGAGCCCCGCGCAGCGCGCCGCGGTGCGGGCGATCGCGGAACAGCACGGCGGCCGCCATCGTCACGATGGCCGCGGCGGCGCCACCGCCCGCGAGGAGCCCACGCGATGACCGTGCGCCGTCGCTTCGCGCAACTCGCCGGCGCGTCGATGCTGACGCAGGCGATTCCGATGCTGGTCGCGCCGCTGCTCACGCGCTGGTACGGCGCGGAGGCGCTGGGCCACTGGGCGCTGTTCGTCGCGCTGTCGGCGAACCTGGCCACCATCGCCAATGCCCGCTACGAATTCGCGATCGTGCTGCCGCGCCGCGACGGCGAGGCCGCGCTGGTGCTGCAGCTGGCGCTGTGGATCGCGCTGGCCATGGGCCTCGTGACCGCGCTGGGCGCCGGCGCGTGGCACCTGGGCATGGCCCATCACGCGAAGCTGGGCGGGCGCTGGAACTCGCTGACGCAGCTCGATCCGTGGTTGTGGATGCTCGCGCCGGTGGTGGCGCTGGCCGGCATGCAGCAGGCGCTGAGCCTGTGGAACAACCGCCAGGGCCGCATCGACGTGATCGCGCAGGCCCGCGTGCTGCAGCAGGGCGTGATGGCCGCGGCGCAGTCGGCCGCCGCGCTGGGCGGCTTCGCCGGCCTGGCGGCGCTGGTGCTGTCGCAGAGCCTGGCGGCGCTGCTCGCGCCGCTGTGGCTGCTGGCGCGCGGCAGCCGCTGGCGCCGCGCCACGCGGCTGGACCAGTCGGGCCATTCCTGGCATTGGCGCCATCTGCGCCGGCTGGCCTGGCGCTACAAGCAATTCCCCTTGCTCAACAGCCCGCATGCCTTCGTCAACGCGGCGCAGGAGACGCTGGTGCTGGCGCTGATCGCGGCCTGGGCCGACGCGGCGACGGCCGGCTATTACGCGCTGATGGTGCGGTTGGTGAAGGCGCCGGCGACGCTGGTGGGCGGCGCCTTGTCCGAGGCGCTGCTGGGCCAGCTCGCGCGCGACTGGCAACAGGGCATCGACCTGCGCCCGCGGCTGCTGCGCGGCATCCGGCTGCTGGCGATGGTGGCGCTGCCCGGCATGGTGGTCCTGATGGCGGCCGGACCGGCGCTCTTCGGCTGGCTGCTCGGCGCGGACTGGGCCCGTTCGGGCGAGTACGGTCGCTGGATCGCGCCCTATGTCGCCGCGCATTTCATCGCCGCGCCGCTGACGGTCACGCCGATGGTGACGGGGCGTCAGCGCGGGGCGCTGGTCTTCAGCCTGATCGGCAACGCGCTGTACGTGCTGCCGGTGGCGCTGGTGCTGAGCCACGGCGGCGCGCTGACGACGGCGCTGGGCGCCATCGCGGTGCTGCTGCCGATCTATTTCGCGATCTATCTGACGTGGCTGGTGCGCGGTGCCGCGCCCCGGACCGCGCCGCACGGAGTGCCTGCATGAGACTGGTCCTGATCGGGGACGGTGAGAGCCCCCATCTGCTGAAGTGGGCGCGCGCGCTGTCGCAGCAACGCGAGGTGGAGCTGTGGGCGGCGTCCACGCGCGGCTTCGCGCCCGAGTTCCATTTCCTGATCCCCGAGGATCGTCGCCTCGCGCTGAACACCGACCCGGCGCATGCCGGCGGCAACATCGCGGTGCTCAAGCAGTTGCCCGCGCTGGGCGCATGGCTGCGCAAGGTCGATGCCGACTGGCTGCACGCGCACTACCTGACCTCGCACGGCACGCTGGCCTGGGCCGCGCGCCGCGGCTGGAAGCTGCGCGCGCGCATCGCCGGCTCCGCCTGGGGCAGCGACATCCTCGTCGCGCCGAACCAGGGCTGGGCCTACAAGTGGCTGACGACGCAGGTGCTCAAGGCCTGCGCGGTGACGACCTCGGACTCCGAGCACATGAGCGCCCGCATGCGCGAGCTCGGCGCGGCCGAGGTGATGACCTTCCCCTTCGGCCTGGAGCAGCTGCCCAAGCAGAACGTGCGCAAGCAGCCGTGGCTGTTCTACGCCAACCGCGGCCTGGAGCCGATCTATCGCCCGCATCGCGTGATCGAGGTCTTCGCCGCGATCGCCGCGCGACAGCCCGAGGCACGGCTGGTCGTGGCCAACGACGGCTCGCTGCGCGGCGCGCTCGAGGACCAGGTCCGCTCGCTGGGCCTGTCCGAGCGCGTCGAGTTCGTCGGCCGCCTGGACGCCACCTCGCAGGGCCGGCGTTACGCGCCGGCGCGCTGGTTCCTGAGCCTGCCCGAGAGCGATTCGGTGTCGGTGTCGGTGCTCGAGGCGATGGCGCACGAATGCCTGCCGATCCTGTCCGACCTGCCCGCCAACCACGAGCTGCTCGGCACCGCCGGCAGCCTCGAGCTGGTCCAGCCCGACACGCTGCTCGGCCGCCACGGCCTGATCCTCAAGGACGGTGAGGACCTCGCCACCTTGCCCGAGCGGCTGCAGCTGCTCGTGGGCGAGTCCGATGTCGCGGGCCGCGCGGTCGATGCCGACCGGCTGGGCGCGGCCAACCGCGCGTGGGTGGCGCAACATGCGATGTTCGGCCCCGCCGTCACCCGATTCATCGACCGCCTGAAACAGACCTCGGCCGCCTGAGTTTTTTCGAAGTCCCCATGAAGCTGCTGCTCATCAACCATTACGCCGGCTCGCCGAAGCACGGCATGGAATTCCGCCCGTTCTACCTGGCCCGCGAATGGGTCCGGGCCGGGCACCAGGCGCTGATCCTGGGCGCGTCCTACTCGCACGTGCGCACGACGCAGCCCGAGCCCGGCATGGCCGCGATGAGCGGCGTGAACTACCTCTTCTACGACACGCCCGAGTACCAGGGCAACGGCACGGGCCGGGTCAAGAACATCTGGTCCTTCTGCCGCCAGGTCTGGAAGGACGCCGACATCCTCGCGCGCGAGTTCGCGCCCGATGTCGTCATCGCGTCCAGCACCTACCCGATGGACATCTGGGTCGCGCGACGCGTCGCCAAACTCGCCAAGGCCAAGCTCGTCTACGAGGTCCACGACCTGTGGCCGCTGTCGCCGATCGAGCTCTCGGGCATGTCGAAGTGGCACCCGTTCGCGATGCTGTGCCAGAAGGCCGAGAACGATGCCTACCGCGACGCCGATGTCGTCGTGTCGATGCTGCCCAAGGTCCATGCGCACATGGCCGCGCACGGGCTCGATCTCAAGAAGCTCCACATCGTGCCCAACGGCATCACGCTGGACGAATGGTCCGAGCACGGTGAGCCGCTGGAACCCGCGATCCAGGCGCACCTGGACGCCGAGCGCGCCGCCGGCCGCACCGTGGTCGGCTACGCCGGATCGATGGGCGAGCCCAACGCGCTGGACGTGCTGCTCGACGCGGCCAGGTTGCTCAAGGACCGGGCGCTGAGCTTCGTGCTGGTCGGCGGCGGCCACCTGCGCGATCAGCTCGAGGCGCGCGTGCGCGACGAGGGGCTCACGAATGTCGCGATGTTCCCGGCGATCCCCAAGGCGCAGATCCCGTCGCTGCTCAAGGGCTTCGACATCGCCTACATCGGCTGGCAGCGCACGCCGATCTATCGCTTCGGCATCGCCCCCAACAAGCTGATGGACTACATGATGGCGCAGCGGCCGGTGCTGCACTCGGTGGAGGCCGGCAACGATCCGGTGGCCGAGGCCGGTGCCGGCTTGACCGTGCCGCCGCAGGATCCGCGCGCGGTCGCGGACGGGCTCATCGCGCTGGCCGCCGTGCCCGCCGAGGAGCGCGCCGAGATGGGCCGACGCGGCCGCGAATTCGTGCTGGCGAATCACACCTACCCGGTGCTCGCGCAGCGTTTCATCGACGCAGTACGTTGAGACCTCCGATGACATGACCCAGGACCGAGAACTCCAGGCCATCGCCCAGCGTTATGCCCGCCGCGATCAGCGGCTCGCGGGACTGGAGCGCTACAGCCTGCTGCGCCCCGAGGTGTGGCAGATGCTGCATGAGCGCCAGGCCGCGATGCTGCGGCTGCTCGCGGCGCATCGCGCGGCGCAGCCCGATCCGGCCGCGCCGGTCAGCGGCTGGCGCATGGCGGAAGTCGGTTGCGGGGCCGGCGGCAACCTGATGGACATGTTGCGGCTGGGACTGCTGCCGGAGCACCTGACCGGCATCGAGCTGCTGCCCGAGCGGCTGGAGGCCGCGCGCGCCGCGCTGCCCCAGCAGGTGCGGCTGCTCGCGGGCGACGCGTCGCAGGCCGAGGTCGAGACCGGCAGCCAGGACCTGGTGATGCAGTCCACGGTGTTCTCCTCGATCCTGGACGACGGCCTGCAACAGCGGCTCGCGCAAGCGATGTGGCGCTGGGTGCGGCCGGGCGGGGCGGTGCTCTGGTACGACTTCATCGTCGACAATCCGCGCAATCCCGATGTCCGGGGCGTGCCGCTGACACGCGTGCGCGCGCTGTTCCCCGAGGGCCGGACGACGGTGCGCCGCGTCACGCTGGCCCCGCCGATCGCGCGCGCCGCGTGCCGGGTCCACCCCGGCGCCTACCGCGTCCTCAACACCTTGCCCTTCCTGCGCAGCCACGTGCTGGCGCTGATCACCAAGACACCATGAGCCAGAACCCCGACCAGAAGCTCCCGTTCCTCCCGTTCGCGCTGCCCGAGCTGGGCGAGGAGGAGATCGCGGAAGTCGTCGACACGCTGCGCAGCGGCTGGATCACGACGGGCCCCAAGGCCAGGCGCTTCGAGCAGGCCTTCGCCGAGTTCCTCAACGAGCCGCAGATCGAATGCGTCGCGGTGAACTCCGCCACCGCCGGCCTGCACCTGGCGCTGGAGGCGCTGGGCATCGGCCCCGGCGACGAGGTCATCACCACGACGCACACCTTCACCGCCACCGCCGAGGTGGTGCGCTACATGGGCGCGGACGTGAAGCTGGTGGACATCGATCCGAAGACGATGAACATCGCGCTCGACCAGATCGAGGCCGCGATCACGCCGCGCACCAAGGCGATCATCCCGGTGCATTACGCCGGGCTGGCCGTGGACATGCTCACGCTGCTGGACATCGCGCGCAAGCACGGACTGAAGGTCGTCGAGGATGCCGCGCACGCGCTGCCCACGACGCTGGAGAAGGAGCTGATCGGCACGATGGGCAGCAATGCCACGGTGTTCAGCTTCTACGCCAACAAGACGATGACCACGGGCGAGGGCGGCATGCTCGTGACCCGCGACGCGGAGCTGGCCAAGCGCGCGCGCGTGATGCGTCTGCACGGCATCAACCGCGACGCGTTTGACCGTTTCACGGCCAAGGTGCCGAGCTGGTACTACGAGATCGTCGCGCCGGGCTTCAAGTACAACCTGACCGACATCGCCGCGGCGATGGGTCTGCACCAGCTCAAGCGGCTGCCGGCGTTTCAGCAGCGCCGCGAGCAGATCGCCGCGCGCTACTTCGAGGCGCTGGCCGACCTGCCGCTGATCCTGCCGCCGCAAGCCCCCGAGGGCGACGTGCACAGCTGGCACCTGTACGTGCTGCGCCTGGCCGATGCGGCCGTGGAAGCGGGCGTGTCGCGCGATGTCTTCATCGAGCGCATGTTCGAGCAGGGCATCGGCTGCAGCGTGCATTACGTGCCGCTGCACCAGCATCCGTACTGGAAGGAGCGCTACGGCCTGACGCCGGAGATGTTCCCCGAATCGCAGAAGGCCTATGAGCGCACGGTGACGATCCCGCTGTACACGGCGATGACCGACGAGCAGGTCGAGCGCGTGATCGCCGCGGTGCGCCGCAGCCTGGGCTTCTGAGCGCGTCGGACCTGAGGCAGGGATAGGAACCAGGACAGGGACAGGAACGGCCGATGGCCAAGCGACTCTTCGACATCCTCTGCGCGGGCGTGGGCCTGCTGCTGCTGAGCCCGCTGCTGCTGGCGGTGGCGGTGTGGGTCAAGCTGGACTCGCGCGGGCCGGTGATGTTCCGCCAGGAGCGGGTGGGGCGGTTCGGCGTGCCCTTCCGCATCCACAAGTTCCGCACGATGCGGGTGGACGCGCCGACGCTGGGGCCGCAGATCACGATCGGCGACGACGCGCGCATCACGCGCAGCGGCCGCTGGCTGCGCGCGAGCAAGGTCGATGAGCTGCCGCAGCTGTGGGACGTGCTGCGCGGCGCGATGAGCCTGGTGGGGCCGCGGCCCGAGGTGCCGCGCTACGTCGCGCTGTACCCGGACGCGCTGCGCGAGCTGGTGCTGTCGGTGCGCCCGGGCATCACCGATCCGGCGTCGCTGAGCTTTCGCAACGAGAGCGAGCTGCTCGCGCGCGCGGCCGATCCGGAGCGCGAGTACGTGGAAGTGGTGATGCCGATGAAGCTCGGCCTGGCGGCGGACTACGTGCGCAACGCCAGCCTGGCGGGCGACATCCGGCTGATCCTCGCGACGCTGGGCGCGATCAAGGCCTGAGCGAACACGAGAACAAGAGACCAAGAGGCCAAGAGAACACGATGAACTGGTTGTCCCTGGATGCCTTCCTGACGCGGATCCGTCCGTACCGCGAGGCCTTGGCGCTGGCGCTGGACATGGCGGCGGTGGCGCTCGCGTGGCAGGCGACGTATCTGTTCCGGCTCGGTTTCGAGCGCTGGTTCGAGGCCCGGCCCGATTACGACCACTGGGTGATGCTCGCGATCGTGGGGCTGTACGGCGTGCTGCTGAAGTTGTTCCGCGTACCCAAGGGCATGTGGCGATTCAGCGGTTTCGGCGAGGTCAAGCGGCTGGCCGCGGTGTGCGTGATCGCCGGGCTGATCGGCGCGGTGGCGGTGCTGATGGCGCAGCTGACCAAGGTGCCGCGCGCGGTGCTGGCGCTGCATCCGGTGTTCACGCTGATGGCGCTGGCGACGATGCGCATGGGCTACCGCATGCTCTACGAGCACATGCGCAGCCGCATCAGCGGCAGCGCGCAGGAGCAGCGCCGGGCGCTGGTGATGGGCGCGGGCGACGCGGGCCGGCTGCTGGTGGCGGGCATCCAGCATCAGCAGGGCTGGGTGGTGGTGGGCTACCTGGACGACGCACCGGAGAAGCGCGGGGCGCGTGTCGCGGGGGTGCCGGTGATCGGGGTGCTGGAGGATGCGACGCGGCAGGCGGACCTGCACGGCATCACGCATGTGATCGTGGCGATGCCGGCGGCGACGACGGCGCAGCGCCGCCGCGCGCTGGACCTGGCGGGCAAGACCGGGCTGGCGGTGCTGACGGTGCCCAGCAGCGAGGAGCTGCTGGCCGGGCGCACGGTCAACCAGGTGCGCGACATCGAGCCGGAGGATCTGCTCGGGCGTGAGCCGGTGGAGCTTGACGAGGGCGGCATCAGCGAGTGCCTGGGCGGCAAGGTGGTGCTGATCACCGGGGCGGGCGGGTCGATCGGGTCGGAGCTGTGCCGGCAGGTGGCGCGGTACGGCCCGTCGCGGATCGTGCTGTACGAGCTGAGCGAGTTCGCGCTGTATTCGATCGAGCAGGAACTCAGCGAGAAGTTCCCGCATATCCCGCTGGTGCGGTTGATCGGGGATGTGAAGGACCTGGCGCATCTGCGCTTCACCTTCGGCAAGTACCGGCCGCAGGTGGTCTTCCATGCGGCGGCCTACAAGCATGTGCCGTTGATGGAGGAGGAGAACGCGTGGGGCTGCCTGCGCAACAACGTGCTGGGCACCTACCGCGCGGCGCTCGCGGCGATGGAGGTCGAGGCCGAGCGCTTCGTGCTGATCTCCACCGACAAGGCCGTCAACCCGACCAATGTGATGGGGGCGAGCAAGCGGGCGGCGGAGATGGTGTTGTCCAGCCTGGCGGCGCGAAGCGGACGAACCAAGTTGATGGCCGTGCGTTTCGGCAACGTGCTGGGCTCCAGTGGCAGCGTGATTCCCAAGTTCAAGGAACAGATCGCCAAGGGCGGTCCGATCACCGTGACGCATCCGGAGATCACGCGGTACTTCATGACCATCCCCGAGGCGGCCCGCCTGGTGCTGCAGGCCGCGGCCATGGCGCGCGACGGCGAGGTCTACGTGCTGAACATGGGCGAGCCGGTCCGGATCGTCGATCTGGCACGCAACATGCTGCGGATGACGGGACGCCGTGACAACAGTGTGACAATCGAGTTCACTGGGCTCCGGCCCGGCGAAAAGCTCTACGAGGAACTGCTGGCCGATGCCGACGTGACCCTGGCTTCTCCGCATCCGCGCCTGCGGATCGCGAAGCTGCAGGAAGCGGCCTCTGCCCGGTGGCTGGACGAGATGGTCGACTGGCTCACGCCGCGATCGCCCGATCTGCCCGAACTGGAGATTCGCCGGCGGGTCCAGTCCTTCGTACCGGAGTACCAGGCACGCGGTCGCTGAGGCGGCGGGCCACGACGGTGTGAAGTTCCCAGGGACTGAAAAAAGATCACATGAAACACCGTCGCCTCTTCCTCCTGCTGCTGCTCGGCGGCACCGTGCCGCTCACCGCCCATGCCTACGTCGACCCCGGCACCGGCATGCTCGTCTGGCAAGGTCTGATCGCCGCGGTCGGTGCGTTCCTCGTGTTCGTGCGCAATCCCGTGGCCGCCTTCAAGCGCCTGATCGAACGCTTCAAGCGCAAATGAGAGATCCGGCTGCCCGCCTCGTCATGGAGGCGGATCGGGTGGTGCGCCATCTGCGCGCGCCGCTGCGCGAGAACCATTTCCTTCGTTCCGAGCTGGCGCAGCGTTGGCGCGCGCGCGGCGATCTCGTGGATTTCGAGATCGTGGACGAGCACACGGTGACCGCCCGACGGATCCCGTTCGTCAGCCTCCCGTCGGAATGGTGCGACCAGCAGCTCTTCCAGGCGGCGGAGCTCACGCTGAGGCTGCAGCAGGAAGCCTTGGAGGCCGGCTTCGACCTGAAGGATGCCTCGGCCTGGAACGTCATCTTTGACGGCGGCAAGCCGGTCTTCTGCGACCTGTTGTCCTTCGATCCGCTTTCGCACAAGCGCTGGTGGCCGGCGGGGCAATTCGCCCGGCATTTCATCCTGCCCCTGTTGCTGTCCAAGCGTCGCGGCCTTCCGGTCGGCAAGGCGTTTCAAGCCTGGCGGGACGGCGTGCCTCACGAGGTGGCTCGACGAATGCTCGGTCCGGGTCGGTTCCTGACGCGCTACTGGCCGTTGACCGCGGCAGGCGCGGCCGGCGGTGCCGCTCCGGCTCCTGTCGCCCGGAACGGCTCGGCGGACCTGGCAGGCATCCGCCGATTCCGCGCGGGCCTGAACCAGTCGCTCGACTGGATGCTGCGCGGGGTTGATCCGGGCCAACGCCGGCCTGACCCCAGCACCTGGGGCAACTATGTGAGCGAGCGCGGCCATTACACCGCCGACGACCTCTCGGAGAAACGGCAACACATCCAGCACTGGCTGGCTGAGCTCGCACCCCGGCGCGTGCTCGACCTGGGCTGCAACTCGGGCGAGTTCTCGCGTCTGGCAGCTGCCGCGGGCGCGCATGTCGTCGCGGTGGACCTGGATGCGGGCGCGATCGCGCGAGCGGTGGCTCAGCCGTCGCTGCAGATCAGTTTCGTGGTGGCGCAACTGGACGACCTGCGGGGTGGCTTCGGCTGGAACGCCGCGGAACATGCAGGTCTGCCCGAACGGCTGCGAGAGGGGGCCGACCTGGTGATGATGCTCGCGCTGATCCACCACCTGGTCCTGGGGGCGTCGATCCCGTTGACCGAGGTGGTCCGGTTCGCCAGGAACTGCACCCGGCGCTGGCTGGTGGTCGAGTTCATTGCCCCTGAAGATCGCCAGATCGCCCTGATGCAAGGGCAGCGCAATCGGGAGGACGCGTTTCCGACCGTGGCGGAGCAGCAGCAGGCGTTCGAGGCCGCCGGACTGGTGCTGCGTTCGAGCCAACCCTTGGCCGGCGCGACCCGCACGCTGGCGCTGTTGGAGCGCGTCGAATGACGGACGCCGCGCCGGCAGCTCGGGAGACACCGACGACGGGCCCGGGCCCAGGCCTCGACCGGGCATGCACCGCGGCCGCGGCCGCGGTCTGGACCTCGGCCTGGATCGAGGTGCTCGTGAGGGATCGTTATCACGCGCTCTACTCGCAACTGGACAACATGGCCTGGCTGATCGCGCTGGGCGGCTTCTATCTGCTGGAACGCCTGGTCGCACGCTGGGCTCCGAAGGCCTGGGCGGCGACCTTGTCCGCGCGATACCTGGTGCTGGCCGCGGTGCTGTGGGCCTGGATCGTGCTGTTCGGTGGTGCCAGCGGTCAGCGTTTCGTCGCGGGTGTCATCCTCTCGGCCGCGCTCGCGGTGGGGCTGCTGATCGCGATGCCCTGGCTGCTGCGGCGCATGCCGGCGGCGTCCGCCTCTGCGCTCGCAACTCGAGGGCCGATGGCCATCGCCGTGGCGGCGATGCTCTTCGTGCTGCTGCCGCCAGCGATGGCGCTCTGGAGCGCGCCGTCCCTCAGCTGGCCCTCGCGACAGGCGGCAACCGCCCCGGCCGCGTCGCAGACCTCGCCGGCCTTCGGACGGGATCGGACCGTGTTGATCCTGCTGTTCGACGAGCTCAATGACGCGGCGGTCGGGGGCATCCAGGCGGCGTTGACCGCGCAGGGACTGCACGTGGCGCATCGCCCGCTGGAGCCGGTCGGCGATGGCACCGCGAAGGTCGTCCCGGCGATGTGGCTGGGCCGACCGTTCAAGGACCCCAAGCCCTGCAGCAACTCCGCGATCTGCAGCGGGCGGGACATCCTCGATTTCTCGAAGGTCCTGGCGAGTCGTCAGGACATCGATGTCGTCGGTTTCTACCATCCCTATTGCGCGATGCAGGGCCTGCGGTGGTGCCGGCGCGAGTCCCCCTTGGGCGTGTTCGACTGGTCGGATCGCTGGGTCTGCGCGGTTCGTCGGCGCATGGGGCTGACGATGCCCGAGCGCTGCCACCGTGAACAGCACCTGAGCTGGACCAGGCTGGTGGAGCGGACGGAGCAGGCCTATTGGCAGGCGCCGTTCTGGCAGCAGGGCGGCATGCTGTACGCGCATCTGCCGTTCCCGCACCCTCCGGCCTCGGACTCCCGGCAGACCTTCGTGGAGCAGTACGCCGCCGGGACGAGCAAGGCGGCGCGGCTGGCCTCGGCGTCGGTCGAGCGGCTGCGCGCGGCCGGCATCAAGGACATCGCGGTGATCGTCACGTCCGACCATCCGCTGAGGGTCGACGGCTGGTGCAGCAACGGCACCTATTCCGCGCGGCGTTGCCAGGGCAGCGAGCAGCTCAAGGACAGCAAGGTCCCCCTGCTGGTCGCCGCCGATGGTGCCTTGCCGGAGCTGGCCCCCTTCAACAGCAATCAGCAAGTGTTCGACGTGCTCGACGCGCCGGTCTCCGCCGTCACGACGCCCTGAGCCACGATGCCCTGAGCCGCGACGCCCCGAAGCACGACGCCTTGAGCCTCGAGGGCCCGTCGGCCCCGGGGATCAGCGGAAGATGTACTTGAACATCAGGAAGCTGCGCAGCAACCGCTTGATGCGGAACCATTGAGGTTGCGCCAGGACGCGGTAGACGCCCTCCAGCCCGATCTTCTGGATCCAGACCGGCGCGCGCTTGATACGGCCCGACAGGAAGTCCAGGCTTCCGCCGCAACCGATGCACAGGCGCACGCCCAGGGGTTCCAGCCAGGCCCGTTCCTCATCCATCCAGAACTCCTGCTTGGGAGCGCCGAGCGCCACGAAGATGTAATCGGGTCGATAGGCCTCGATGCGGGCCCGACATTGGCGTCGCCAGTCCTCGGGGAACGGATAGGCGGCCAACGGGGGCGAGAAACCCTCCACGTCCGCACCGAAGCGCTCCCGCGCGACTTGCACCGCGGCGGCATTGGCCTCGGACGTCGCACCGAGCAGGAACACCTTCCGTCCCGTCCTGGCGGCTTCCGCCAGCAGTTCAGGCACGAGGTCCGAGCCGCTGATCTTCTCGATGGCGGCGCCGCGGGGCTGCGCCAGCCGGCGAGCCACGGCGAACGGAATCTGGCCGTCGAAGGTCGCGCAGTTCTCGTTGATGATCCGGGCGAAGCGCGGGTCCTCGTGCGCGGTGACGATGAAGTCGGCATTCACCGTGATGACCAGGGCCAACGGGGGGAAGGCCGCGATCGACGCGCGAGTCGGTCCCTGGAAGGTGAGCCCGGCGAAACGCACGGACGAGGGGTTCACCGGGCGGTCTGTTCGGTCCATTGATTGAATTGCTCCGGAGAAAAATGTCGCTGCAGGTAGGGCTTGGCCGCGGCGGCGGCACGTTGCCAGGCGTCGCGATCGGTGGTCAGGCGGCGCACCGCGTCGGCGAAGTCCTGGGGGTCATCGGCGACCACGACCGCGTCTTCCCAACCGGCCGGAAAGCCCTCCGCGCCGAGCGATGTGGTCACGACGGGCAGTCCGCGCCCCAGCGCGTTCAGGATCTTCATCTTGATGCCGGAGCCCGACAGCAGGGGCGCGACGAACACACCGGCCTGCTGATAGAGCGGTGACAGGTCGGGCACGCGTCCGTGCCATCGCACCTGGGCATGGGGGGCTTCCGGGGGCGTACCGTTGATGTAGCCGCCGGCGACGTCGGTGATCAGGCCGGCGGGCAGCAGCGGCGCCACGTGGTCCTCGTACCAGCGCGCGCCCTCCGCGTTGGGCGCCCAGGACATGGTGCCGACAAACAGGGCGTTTCCGCCGAACCTGCCATAGCTGCCGTCGTCGACCGGCACCCAGGGCAGGAAGGCCCGCGAACGCGTTTCAATGCCTCCCAGGCGCATGACCTCGTCCATGTCGGTATGGGAGATGAAGTGCAGCTCGTCCGCCGAGCGGCAGATGTCGCGCAGGTAGGCGGCCGAGCGCCGTCCCTCGGACTGAAGCACCTGACGCATCGGGAACCGGGCGCGCTCGGCCGCGCGGACAAACAGCAGATGCTCCGCGTTGTGCAGGTTGAGCACGCGGTAGCCGGGATGGGCGAGCTCCTGCATCGCCGGCCACATGAGCCAATGGTCCACGTAGGTGATGTCGAAGTGCTGCTTGCTCAAGGACCTCGCCATGTCCAGGAAGGCCGGATCGACATTGCGCCAGATCGCGAGGGGCAGCCCCTCGATCCAGGACCTCGCGAGGCCGGGAATCGTGCGCGGGCGGAGCGCGCCTGCATGATGGACGGCCTGCAGGCCGAAGCGCTCGCGACACTTCCGGATCGCGGCCTCGGACGCCGTGATGGCCAGCACCGTGACGTCGAAACGTCGCGCGAGCAGTTCGATGCGCTCCAGGGTCACGATCAGCCCGCCCGAGTCCCCTGATTCAGGCAGCGTGGGCGTGATGAACAGCAGTTTCTTTTTCGTTGTCATGGCGGTGGGCGTGGTCTCGCGCCTCGACGTCTCCTCGGTCGGGCCACGGGGGAGACGTCTCGCGGCAGCGTCGGTTCAGGAGGTGGCGGGCGCCGTGACGGGGTTGGCGTCGGTGGCCGGTTGCGGGTCGCGGGCGGCTGTCGTCGCCGGTGCCTGGACGCCGGGCTCCACCCTGCGATGCAGCACGGCGCCGATGAGGATGAAGATGAACGCGTTGCCGGACAGACCGAGCGAGGACGCCGACAGGAAGAACGACAGGGTCCAGCAGATCAGGCCGGCGATCGCCGCGGCGTAGATCGGTTGGCGCGTGCGCTGGTATCGGCTCAACAGGCTGATGTACAGGCTGTTCAGGATCAGGATGTAGACGATCGACATCAGCCCCAGCTGCGCGGCGATGTTGCCGAACCCGCTCTCTGCGCCGATCTCCGCGCTTTCGAGCTCCGCGTCCGCGTAGTTGCCTCCCGCGCCCAGGCCGAGTCCCAGCCACTTGTTCTGCATGACGATCTCGACGAGCGAGGAGATGCCCTTGAGGTGGGCCAGCGCGCCGGCGTCGATGCCCAGGGCGATGACCGTCGCGCTCACGACGATGCAGGCGGAGACGAACCCGAGAAAGAGGCCGGGCCGCAGATGGTTGCGCAACGCATAAGCCCCGAAGGCCAACGGTATCGACAGCGCGAAGAACTTGGAGACGGTCAGCAGGCCGATTCCCGCGATCAGCACGGCCCAGAAGCGCTCACGGGCGCCGCCCATCAGACTGAAACACAGGGCGGCGACGAAGAAGGCGGCCAGGGTGGTCGGCTCGAAATAGAACGAGACCATGCGTCGGACCTCGCCGAAGAGCGCGAAGAGGTCCCAGCTGTAGAAGCGTCCGTTCTCGCCGATGGTCGGCGTCGAGAACGGGTCGACGCTGAGCGCATCCCAGTAGGAGGTGATCCCCACGAAGTCATTCCAGAAGCTGTCGGGAAGGAAGACCTCCACCGCGCCGAAACCCCACAGCACGACGAGGATCGGTTTGAGGAACTGGAAGTAGGACAGTTCGGAGCGGAAGCCGGTGCCGAACTCGCGGAAGATCAGCAGCACCAGCAGGAACGACAGGTGGCGCCGGAAGTTGAACACCCGATCGCTCATCGGCGCATCCGACAGGACGAAGGCCACCAGGTTGAAGGCGATGGCCAGCAGGATCAGCCAGTCCAGGGTTTCCAGCTTGAGCCGGGCCAGGCGGCCCAGCAGGCTGGGCAGGATCAGCAACACGCCGCCGATCAGCAGCAGATCCTTCACCGCCAGCATCTGCTGCGCGAAGGGCAGGTCGGCCGCGTAGATGAAGTAACTCGCCAACGTGGCGAAGTTGAGCGCCAGGGTGAACAGGATCGTGTAGACACGCATGTCAATGCTTTCGCAAGCCAAGGCGTTTCAACGCCACGACGCCATCGCGGTGCGCCGCGGCCGATGCGCGGAAGATGGCATGCCGCACCGCGCCCAGGGCCGGGCGCGCGGTGGAGGCCGCCGTGAATGATTCGATGTATTGGCGCGCCACGCTGGCCGGGAAGAACAGCGACATCTTGGCCCGGCCCGCATCGCCGATCGCCTCGTAGGCCTCGGGCGTGGCCTGCAGCAGCTCGATCAGGCGATCCCCGATGTCCTGACGAGGCAGTGCCAGGCTGGGCTCGAAGAAGCTGATGCCCTCGATCTCGTGCGGGAAGCCGAAGGTCTGCGGCAAGTCCGCGTATTCGATCGCCGGCACGGACGGGACACCGCAGGCGGCCGCTTCCATCATGCTCAGCCCCGAACCGACGAAAGCGAACGCGCCGGCCAGGACCTCCGGAATGCGCCGGTAGTCGACGTTGCCCAGCAATCGCACGTGCGACTCCAGCTGGAGCTCGGTGATTCTTGACGCCATGCGCGCCTGCAGCATGCCGGTCCCGTAGACGTCCCAGGACACGTCGTGACCCAGGTCGCGCAGGCGTCGAACGACGTCCAGCATGGTGACGTTGTAGGTCTTGAAATGATCGAGGCGCCCGATCGAGACCAGGCGCAGCGGGCCGCCAGGATCGCGCGGCGCCCGGCGGGGGAAGCGCTCTCCGTCCACGATCAACGGGATGATGGGCGCATCCGCCATGCCCGGCGTCAGGCGCCGGTGTTCGTCGCGGCAGGCGTCGTTGGCGAAGATCACGTTCGGGACAGGCATCTGCGCGAATGAGGCGCGGACCAGTCGGTTGTGCAGATTCAACGGCCCCCGGTCGAGGCAGTACATCCGTGTCTGGTAGGCCCCCGCGATCACGCGGTCGGCCTCGAAGTCGCCTCGGCTGAGGCCCCGCAACACGGCGAGGAAGGTATCCGTGTTGGTGAACATCACGACGTCGAAGCGACGCGTCGGGGCAGGACCGCCTCGGCGCAGCTCGTGGAACGGCTCGACGGTGGCCCCCAGTGCCCGGAGATCGGGCAGCAGGGCGTTTGCGCCGTCGGGATCGAGCAGGAACACATGGACGTCATGGCCCATGCGCTTGAACTGGCCGATCAGCGAGAGCAGGAAGGTCTCGACACCACCGATGTGAAAGTGCTGGTTGACGATGGCGATCTTCATGTTGGGCTGTGAGGGCCAGCCTCAGGAAGGTTGTCGGATGCCGCGCCGCGGCGTTCAGCGGTCCGGCTGGCCTGGCGGATCAGCACGAGCATGGTGCCCGCGACGAGCACGAAGTAGGTCATGTACGCAGCCGCGTAACTCCAGGCGACACCGGCCGGACCGTGCTCGATGCCCACGTGTCGCGCCATGACCCAGAACAGCGCCGCCTGCACCAGCTCGGCCGCCATGGACAGCTTGTAGCGGCCTGTCGCGAGGAAGGCGTAGGTGATGAGATAGCTCGCGATTTTCGCCACGTCGCCGATCAGTTGCGGCATGAACAGGTCGGTGACGCCGAGGAAGGCGGACGAAAACAGCAAGGGGACGATCTGGAAACGAAGCAGGTAGATGGCGGCGCAAAGGCCCACCATCGCCGGGAGCAGGACACGCCCATAGCGCAGGATCACCGCCGCGCAGGCAGGGATGGTCGGCGCGGCCGCCAGGCGCGGGAAGTAGAACGCGCTGAGGAAGAGCAGGCCGAATTGCAGGTACGCGTCAGAGAGACGCACCATGGCTTGCCACACCCCCACCATCTCCCAACCCGCGGACGCTGCCAAGGCGTTGCGCACGGCGATCTGCGCCGTGGGCATGCCCACGACGGTGATCAGCGACAGGAGGCTGAAGTGGATCCACGGCTTGAGGTCCGCGATCTCAAAACTCGGCTTGCCGAGCGGCGCCCATTCGGGGAGGTGGCGACTGGCGAGGAAGTGCAGGAACAGCCACTGGCTCAGCGCGCCCAGCAACATGCCGACCAGGGTGCCGGGAAGCCCGAATGCCAGGCATCCGATCGTGACGGCGATGGCGCCCACGACGCCAGCGGCCAGGCTGGACTTGGCGAACAGGTCCTGGCGCCCCCGTCCGTTGACCACGGCGCTCAGGGCCGCGATGTGGAACAGCCCATATTGCCCGACGGCCAGTGCGATCAGCAAGGCACCGGCTCCCGCCGTCGGCAGCAGGCGCTCGCCCAGGAACTGATGTCCGACCAGCACGATGGCCAGCATCGCGACGCTGCAGATGCAGGCGTAGCCGTGCGCCGACCTCAGCTTGTGACGCACATCGCTCAGCGGCGTATCCGGGTCGGCGACGGCCTTGATGATGCCCGACGCTATGCCGCCACCGGCGAGCATCGTGCTGATCAGCAGCAGATTGTTGAACTGACCGATCACCCCCGTGCCCGCCAGGCCCAGGGTGACGGCAGTGATCTTGACCGTATACAGCGCCAGTAGCATGCGCGTCGCCGTGGAGGCGGCGAGCAGCGCAGTGGACTTGTAGGCTTTCATTGCCGCTTGACGCCGATGCGTCCTCTCCTGTCAGGACGCATCGGTCCGGATCCGGTCAGCGGCGCTGAAGCGCGCCGAGGATGGCCGCGGTCACGCGGTCGACATCCGCATCGCTCAGCTCATAGAACAGCGGCAGGCGCACCAGGCAGTTGGTGTAGCGATCGCTGTGGGGCAGCGCCCGACCGTCGTGCTTCTGCTGGAAGTACGGGCTGTCGTGCAGCGACAGATAGTGGAAGACCGCGTGGATGCCTTGCTCTTTCAGCGCGGCGATCAGCGCCGTGCGCTGGTCCAGGTCGCGGCAGACCAGATAGAACATGTGCGCGTTGTTGGTCGCGTACTCCGGGATGGTCGGCAGCGTGATGCCGTACTCCGGCAGCGTCGGTGCCAGTTGATCCCAGTAGCGCTGCCAGATCGCCTTGCGACGTTGCTGGATGGTGTCCAGGTTCTCGAGCTGCGCGAACAGGTAGGCCGAGACGATGTCGGAAGGCAGGAACGACGAGCCGACGTCCACCCAGCCGTACTTGTCGACTTCACCGCGGAAGAACGAGCTGCGGTTGGTGCCCTTCTCGCGGATGATCTCGGCCCGGCCGATGTAGCGCGGGTCGTTGATGGCCAGCAGGCCGCCTTCTCCGGAGATCACGTTCTTCGTCTCGTGGAACGAGAAGGCGGACAGCGCGCCGATGCTGCCCAGCGGACGGCCCTTGTAGAACGAGTCGATCCCTTGGGCGGCGTCCTCGATCACCGTCACGCCGTGGCGGCGCGCGATCTCGTCGATGCGGTCCATGTCGCAGGCGACACCGGCGTAATGCACCACCACGATGGCGCGCGTGCGCGGCGTGATCAGCGCCTCGATCTGGGCGGCGTCGATGTTCGGGTTGTTCGGCTCACTGTCGGCGAACACCAGCTTCGCGCCGCGCAGGACGAACGCGTTGGCGCTGGACACGAAGGTGAACGACGGCACGATGACCTCGTCGCCCTCCTTGATGTCCAACAGCAGGGCGCACATCTCCAGCGCGTCGGTGCACGACGTCGTCATCAGCGCCTTGGCGAAGCCGTAGCGTTCCTCGAAGAACGCGTGGCACTTCCGCGTGAACAGACCGTCGCCGGAGATCTTGCCGGACGCCACGGCCTGCGCGATGTACACCAGTTCGCGCCCATGGAGATAGGGTTTGTTGAAGGGGATCGTGGTCATGTCAGTAGCGCTTGTGGAAACCGAGGAGGAGCGCATCGAACTGGAACTCGAAGCGCCGATAGAGATTGAGGATCGGCACGTTGGCCGCCGAGATCAACGTGTGGGCTTCGCGGATGCCGCGCAGGCGGTTCAGTCGGAGCGCCTCCGCCCACAGGGGCACGCCCAGCAGCGCGTGGCTGCGCTTGACGCCCGTCAACACGAGGTCGGCGACCGTGTCGGTGGCGCGTTGCACGTGCAGTCCGATCACCTCGCCCTTGAGCCGATAGGTCAGGACCTCGTGCTGCTGGGCCACCAGGTCCAGCAGCCAGAGCCGGTAGCGCTTGGCCGCGTCCTCGGGCTGCACCCACGGATCCTCGTGGATGCGGCCGTGCAGGAAGTCCTCCGCGAGGATGTCCTGCAGCGCGGGATAGTCCTCCTCGCGCGCGGGCTCGAGCACGGGGCCCGGCCGGATCAGGCGATCGAAGGCCTCGGTCGACTGGATCCGGGTGTGACGGATGCGGTAGCTGGCCTCGGCGAAGTAGAAGCCGGCCTGATGCAGCGTCCGCTTGTCCTGCGCGGACGGCGTGAAGCGGCCGTAGGCGAAGCGCACGCCCTCCGCGGCCGCCCATTCATCGAATCGTGCAAGCAGCGACGCGAGGGTGGCGTCGTCTGCGCCTGCCGGATCCAGCAGGGTGATCTCCGCGCAAGGATGCCCGAAGACGCGCTCGTCCCAAGGGGTACGGCGGCATTCGAGCGCAGCGGTATCGACGGTGAAGCGGGGCATGTCAGGTCTCTGGAAAACCGGCGGATCAGTCAGCCGTTCGGCAGCAGGATGTTTCGGCTGAAGGTGGTGATGAGGTCCTGGCCGTCCCACACGGGCGCGAACGACAGGGCCTCGCCGAACTTGGCGAAGCGGTCGACGGCGCGAGCGGGCAGCGCCAGCGCCAGCTCGACCAGCTCTTCGCGCGGGAATCCGTGCACGGCCAGCGTCTGCTCCTTGTCCGAGAGCTGGGGCGCCAGGGCGGCCAGGCGCGGGAGCCGCGTTTCAAGGAACAGGCCGTTGCCGCAATGCAGCGTCTTGGCGGTCTCGTCCAGCGCGGCCTCCAGGCGCAGGCGCATCGGATGCGCGCCACGAAGCTCGCCGGCGACCGCGGGGCGGGCCAGCTTGGCGGCGGCGTACTCGAAGCTGGCCGCGACACGGGCCATGTTCATGGCCTCGGAGTTCTCCGGCTGCCGACGGGCCAGCTCGGCGTCCACAGCAGTCCAGAAGCGCGCGGCGGCGGCGTCGATGGCCGCTTCCTCGCCGACCCAGGCCACCAGCCTCGGTGACGAGCAGGCTTGCTGCGCGAACCAGAAAGCGTCGTTGTAGAAGCCCGCGGCCAAACGCGCCAGCGCGGCGTCGTCGGCTTCGAGCACCGCCGAGGCGCGAATCGCGCAGGCGGAGAAACGGTCCGGGAAACAGATCTCGGTGGCCGTGGGCCGGAGCGGAATCGCCCGCAGCGCCCGCACCGTGGCATCGCCGCCCCAGACCACGCGGATCAGGCACGACTCCGAGATCTGGCGAGTCAGTTGCTCATCGTGCGGATAGGTCAGCAGCACGATGCGGTCCCGCACCGGGATGCCGACGTCCTCGGCCAAGGTCTGCGCCAGCGCGCCGACCAGGAACTCCAGCGGCGCGCTCGCCTTCTGCGAGACGCGGACGAGGTTCACGTTGCCCGCGAGCAGCGACAACAGCCACGAGTACATGAACACCGAATCCACGTTGCTCGGCGCCAGGTGGAAGGCCAGGCCGCGGCCGAGCTTGAGCTGCTCCGGGGTCTCGAACGGGTACTTGCCGGCGAGGGTCTGCAGGTTGGCGCCGCGGAACCAATGGCCCAGCGCGGCGAGCTCCGGGTGCTGGCGGATGCCTGCCGAGGTCAGCAGCTTCTGCGAGAAGCGGCGCACGAAGGCCACCGCCCGCTCGTCGAAGGGGCGCCAGGCCGATTGCGCGCGCAAGGTGGACAGGACCTGCGCGATGGGCGCGCCTTCGGGGGCGCCGAGGATGTATCGGATATTCATGCCATGACTCGCGTGTCGCTGCAGCCGCGCATCTCCACCTGCTGCAGTCGGCCGTGGACGGAGAAATGGCTGCCGTGCCGGCCGCAAGGACAGTCGTCCCTGCCGTGCCGCGTGCCGACGTCCTCGGTCAGCAGCGAATGGCCCGGGTAGCTCAGCGGAATCGCGCTGAGCACCTGGATCACGCCTGGGGTTCCGTCCGCCACCGGCTGCAGCGTGTGGGGGTCGCGGATGATGATGTCGGCGTAGGCCGGGCTGTGGAGACGGCCGTGCTCGCATTCCATGAAGATCGAGCCGACCTGCTCCACCATGCCGTAATAGTTGTGCACGTGGTCGATGCCGAACTGCTCATGCAGCCGCGCCTTGAACTCGTTGTTGTCCACCTGCTGGTCCAGCAGCCGCTTCCAGCCGCCGCCGTGGATCAGCAGGCTGCCCTTGGGGAAGCGCAGGCGAACGCCTTGGCGCAACGCGCTCTGGTAGAGGCCCTGCCAGATGACGAAGGTGAAACCGAAGAGCAGGACGGGCGTGTCGGCGTGACGGTCGAGCCAGGCTTGCAGGCCCTGAACGTCCAGCGACAACGCGTCATCCAGGCAATGGAAATGGTCGCGACCATAGGTGGAAAAACCCAGGATCCCGGCCGCGCGCGCATTGAAGCGCTTGCGATCATTGAGCAGGCTGCTGGAGTCGACGATGACCATCGGCCAGCGCTTCTTCCCCAGGAACGACGCCATGATCGCGCTGAGCACCCGCGTCTGTCGGATCGAGGTCTCGCGGTCCAGATAGATGCGCGAGACCGCCTGGCCGGTCGTGCCGCTGGAGGTCAAGGTCTTGATGACGTCCTGCTCCGGCACGCTGCGCAACTCGGCGGTCTTGAACAGGCGCACCGGCAGATAGGGCACCTGATCCAGCGCGACGGCGTCGCCCTCGGCGAAAAGCCGTTCGACCATCGCCGCGTAGGGCGCGCCGCGCTCACGATGCCAGCGGGTGAGTTCGTTCATCGTGGACAGCAACGCGGGCCCCTTCACCGACTCGGGATAGTCGTAGGGGCGCGAGATGTCCAGAGGAAGCGCCGGTCCCTGGGCGGGGCCGGGAGGGAGCGTGTCGGAAGACGTCATTGACTGCTCAGCAACGGGCTGTAGTCCTTCTTGCCGGTGGGCAGGAGGGGCAGATGGTCCACAAGCCTCAGCTTGACCATCGAGTGGTGGATCATGAACTGATCGCGGAGGAAGGTCTTCGCGGCGTCGATCGCGGCGGCGTCGCCTGACTCGATCCAGACGACCAGGCCGTCGTCCTTGCCGCCGACGGACACCAGGCCGGGCAAGTGCGCCTGCAGCGCCTGCTCCACCTCGTCCAGGCCGATGCGGTTGCCGCTGATCTTGACGAATCGCTTCAGCCGGCCGGTGATGTAGAAGAACCCGTCCTCGTCGACGCGACCCAGGTCGCCGGTCGCGAGGCGGCCGCCGAGTTCGTCGCCCAGCGCCAGGTCGGCCGGATGCTGCGCATAGCCCAGCATCACGTTGGGGCCTTCATAGATCAGCTCGCCACTGTCCGGCGCGACGTCGAGTCGGCCGCCAGGGATGGCGATGCCGATCGAACCGATCTTCCCGGCCAGGCGCTCCGGCGGAACGAAGCTGATGCGCGCGGACGCCTCGGTCTGACCGTACATCACGAAGAAGCGCAGCCCGTTCGCCTCGGCGGCCTCGGCCACCAGCCGGGTCATCCGGTCGTCCAGCTTGCCGCCAGCCTGCGTGAGCGTGCGCAGCGCGGGCGCCGGGCGTTTGAAGAAGCCGGTCCGCGCCAGCATCTGGTACATCGAAGGCACGCCCGCCAGCGAGGTCACGCGATGGTCCTCCAGGCGCTGCAGGAATTCGCGGCTCATCACGCTGTCGTTGTTCAGCACCAGCGTGCCGCCGGCCGCGAGGTGGCTGTTGATCACCGACAGGCCGTACGAGTAGTTCATCGGCAGCGAGGTGATGGCGCGCTCGTCACCGGACAGGGTCAGATAGGCGGCAATCGAGCGCGCGTTCGCGTCCAACGCTTCTCGCGACAGGCGCACCAGCCGAGGGCTGCCCGTGCTGCCGGACGTGCTGAGCAGCAGCCCCAGTGCCGGATGCAGCACGGCGGCAGGCGTGCCGCGCGACGGCTGCGGCACCGGTCCGGTCGGGCCGGCGCGGCCGGCGATCCAGTCCGGCCCGTAGTGCGCCGCGAGCGCCTCGAGCTGGTCGGCCGGCATGTCGGCCGACAGCAGCAGCGGGACATGACCGCGGCGCAGGCAGGCCAGCAGCAAGGCGATGTCCTCGACGCGGTTGGCGCACAGCAGGAAGCCGAAACTGCGCGGGCCGAAGCCGGTCAGTTGCTCCTCGAGCGCACGCACGCGCTCGAGCAGCGCGGTCCGGTCGACCGCCGTGCCGTCGACGTCGACCAGCACCACGTCGCCCGGCGCATGAGCGGCCAACTCCCAGAAACTCATAGGCTCATCCCGCCGTCGATGCCGATCACCTGACCGGTGATATAGGCGGCGCGATCGGAGGCCAGGAAACGGACCAGATCGGCGACCTCGGCGGCACCGCCCATGCGGCCCATGCGAACACGGGCAAGGTTCTGCCGATGAACGTCTTCCTGGTGCTGGCGGTTGAGGTCGGTGTCGATGTAGCCCGGCGCGACGGCGTTGACGCGGATCTGCTGCGCCGCCAGTTCCTTCGCGGCGGCGAGCGTGGCCCCGATCAGGCCGGCCTTGGCGGCAGCGTAGGGGACCTGCCCCTCGAAGCCGAAGCGGCCGACGATCGACGACATGTTGACGATGGCGCCGCGGCCGTTGCGCGCCATCAGCTTTGCCGCGCCCTGCATGTGCAGGATGGCGGCGGCCAGGTTGACGTCCAGCGTGCGCGACAGCGCCTGCTGCGAGATCATCCCGAGCTTGGCCGGCTCCATCACGCCGGCATTGTTGACCAGCACGTCCAGGCGACGGCACTGCTTGAAGATGTCCTGGAAGGCCTTGCCGATGCTGTCGCTGTCGACCATGTCGTAGCCGAACACCAGCGCGCTGGCGGCCGCTTCCGGCGGAAGCGAGGCCAGCAGGCCGTCAAGCGATTCGCGCCGGCTGGCATGCAGCACCAGCCGGTAGCCATCTTCCGCCAGCGCGCTGGCGCAAGCTGCGCCGATGCCGCGGGAAGCTCCGGTGACGAAGGCGACGCGTTCCTGCATGGGGAAATCAGAGGTACTTGGCGACGATCTGCTTCGCCTTGGCGAAGCTGCTCATGTCGATCACGTCTTCGGCGTCGATCATGATGTCGAAGGATTCCTCGATGGCGGCGATCAGCGCCATGTGGGCCACCGAATCCCAGTTGGGAAACTCCGAGTAGGTGGTCGCGTCGGTGATCTGGTCCGGCGTGGTGCCGAGTGCGTCGGCGAAGGCGGTGCGGAGTTGGTCTTCCATGGAACTGCGGAGGTAAGAGGATTGAATGTCCGTCAAGGACGGTGGATCAGATCGTTTCGCGGCGTGCCCTGCGACGTGCAGCGACGACGACGATGATCATTGAGGCGAAGAGACCGGCCACGGCGCCACCGATCGCCGTCATCAGGCGACGAGGCTTGGACTTGCGATCGGGCGGCTGAGCGGGGTCGATCACCTGGATCAGCGTGCCTTCGCGGCTTTCGTCGGACTTCGCGAGCTCGAACTGCCGCGCGAAGATCTCGAACAGCGCTTCCTCGTACTTGTAGTCCCGATACTTGCTCACGTAGCCGTCGCCTTGCGGACGACCCGCGGTGGCATCTTCCAGCTTGGCCACCTGCGCCCCCAGCGCCTCGAGCGTCGCCTTGGCGCGCTGCACTTCCGGGGCGTTGTCCGCCAGCGAGGTGCGCATCGTGCGCAGGCGGATTTCCGCCGCGGTCTGTTCGGCCTTGAGCTTCGCGTAGCCCTCCGCCGCGGCCCGTGGCTCGGAACGCAGGTCCGCCGAGCTGAAGCCGCTGCCTTGCAGGGCTTGCTGAGCAAGCGTCAGTCGATCACGGGTCTGCTTGAGCTGTGTCTCGAAGAAGGCGCGGCGCTGAGACGCTTCGGTGAGCGCCAGGCTGCTCGTCATCCGGCGCAGTTCATCGATGTACCGATTGGCGATCGCCGCCGCGCGCTCGGGGTCGTGATCATCCACCTCGATGTAGATCATCCCGTCCTTCTTGCCGGTCTGGATGCGCACGCGGTCTTCCAGGGTCTTGCGGGCGGAGGAGCGCAGCTTCGCTTCGTACACGTCCATCAGCTTGAACTGATCGATGACGCGGTCGCTCACGGTCACGCTGGTCATCAGGGAGATGTACTGGTCGGCCGGACTCTTGATCGCGCCCGAATTGCCCGCCAGCGACGCCAGAGCGCCCAACGAGGCGAGTGCCGCGGCGGCATTGCTCTGCTGCTGCTGAGGCGGCAGGAAGGAGGCCTTGGCGGTGAAGGTCGGAGCGATCAGGAAGGTGGCGCCGAGGGTGAGGGCGCCAGCCACCACGGTCGAGACGGCCAGGGTGCGCCAGGACCTCACGAGCGGGGCCAGGAGGGCGCCGACCTCGTCGTCGTCCTGGACGGCGGCTGCGGGCGAGGTCATCGAGGAAATGCTGTTCAAGATGGGCTTTCCGGACGTCAGTTCTTGATGGTCTGCAGCGCGGCGATGCCCAGGCCGAAGTTGGCCAGGATCTGCGTCCAGTCCTTCGCGTCCTGGATGAACGTCGACTTGTTCATCTGCTCCGGCACGAAGACCGTGTCACCCGGCAGCGCCTGCAGTCCGGCCAGGTTGGAGCCATAGCCCAGCCAGCCGCTGCTCGTCTGACGCGCGCTCACGACCGTGCCGTTTGCGCGGATGACGAAGGCGCCGCTGGCATCGGCACCGCGGGTCGGGCCGCCGGCCAGCTTCATGACATCGTCCACCGAGGCGTTGTTCGAAAGCAGGAAGCTGCCCGCGTTGAACACGCTGCCGAAGACGCCCACCGTCGTGGGCCTCGCCGGGATCAGCAGGCGGTCGCCATCCTCCACGGTCAAGCTCGGCAGTTGACGGGTATCGGACTCGAGTTGCAACACCACGCGTCCGGTCGGACGCACGGCGCGCAGTCGCGCCACCAGGCGCTCGGAGCCGGCGGCGCGCTGGGCATTGCCCGCCGCTTCGTCGGCCGTCGTCGCGCGCTGCGTGCTGGCGTACTTGGTGAACTCCGTCTCCAGGTCGCGCAGGGCCCGTTCGTAGTTCTCCTGTTGGGACTGGCGAACGCTCTCGCGCGAGAAGTCGGTGCCGAAGACATACGCCTGCGAGGTCAGGCCGCCGGCCGCCGCGATGGCGTCCTGCAGCGTGCTCGTCGGCGGCAGCACGTATTCGCCGGGGCGGGCCACTTCGCCCTCCACCGTCACGCGCTTGAACTGCTTGCCCACCGGCAGCGCCGTGTTGACGCTGCTGAACGCACGGATCACGTCGCCATTGCTGGCGATCGTCTTCAACTGCGCGGGCAGCTGCAGCTCGCGCACGCGGCGGTCATTGCGGTCGCTCAGCTGCTCGATCGACACGCGCGAGCGGTCGGCCACGGCGCTGAAGCCGCCCGACATCGCCAGCACGTCGTCCAGCGTCTCGCCGGGCTTGAGCTCGAGGATGGACTGCTTGTTCACGCTGCCCAGCACCGCCACCTGCGGGCCGATCGGGCCGATGTGCAGCACGTCCTCCGCCTGCAGCGCGCGGTCGCTCGCCTTGTCGCCCTTGAGCAGCAGGTCATAGGCGTCGAAGGTGGAGACGACTTGGCCGTTGCGGCGCAATTCGATCTGGCGGAAGCTGCCCGCGGCGGACGGCCCGCCGGCGCGGATCAGGCCGTTGACGATGGTGGCCAGGCCGCTCACCGAGTACGCGCCCGGCTTCGAGGTGAAGCCGGTGACATAGATGCGGATCGTGCGCAGCTTGCCCAGCGAGGTGCTGACCTGGAAGTTCTTGAACACCTGGCCGATGCGCGCGCGCACGACCTCGTTGAGGTCGCCGTAACGCACGCCGGCGACCAGCACCGGGCCCACGCGCGGGATGGTCACCCGGCCGGCGCGGTCCACCGTCAGGCGCAGGTCGGCGTCGATCGATCCCCAGGCCGTCAGCTGGATCTCGTCACCGATGCCGATCAGATAGTCGGCAGAGGCCTGACGCGGGCCTTCGGTGTCGATGCCCATGCGGCCGTCGAGCATCAGGTCCGCGCCCAGCCGGCGCACGATGTTGTCCGCCGAGACCGAGGCCGATTTGCCCGCTGCGTTGGTCTGGGTCTGGCTCACCGCGTTCACGTCGACCGCGCTGATCTCCGAGCGACGCAGCTGTTCCAGCGTCCCGGGATCGGTCAGGTCGATGCCCAGCAGCTTGTTGACGTAGATCTCGAACTCGCCCGGCACGTACTTGGGCGCGCGGCTCATCGCGGCTTGCTGAGCTTGCTGAGCTTGCTGCGAGGCTGCGCTCGTGTCCTGCATCGCGCGCGTGGTCGAGTTCAGGCGGATCGGTCCGGAGATCTCGTTGCCGGACTCCGTCGAGCCTTGCCCGGTCGAACTCACCTGCGCGAAGGCCGGCAGCGCCATCAGGCAGGCCGTCAACAGCGCCAGCGCGGGCTTATGGAGAGGTCGGCGTGCGCGAGTCGTCGACACCGGCGAAAGGGCGCGTTGGGCGCGAAGTTCCATGCGTGATCTCGTCTCAGATGTACCTGGCCGCATCAGCGCCGCCTCGAAACAAGGCGTGACGGATCGACCAGCGCGGCATTCTATGGCAGCGCTGTGGCGCCAAAACCGCCATGAGCCCGAAGCCGATCGTTACACTGCCGCCCATGTTGTATTTGCTCATCCCGTTCGCGCTGGCGGCGGCGATCACCTTGTACGTCGTGCACTCGTCCACCGTGCACGGGCATCTGTCCGCCGACCACGACCTGTCCGGTCCGCAGAAGTTCCACGCGAGACCGGTGCCGCGCATCGGTGGCGTGGGCATCTTCATCGGGTTGGTGGGCATGGTCGCGCTGGCCTGGTTCCTCAAGCACCCCCAGGCCAAGACCGGCCTGCTGCTGCTGCTGGCTGGACTGCCAGCCTTCGGCGCCGGACTGATCGAGGACTTCACCAAGAAGGTCTCCCCGCGCGAGCGCCTGATCGCCACGGCGGTCTCCGCCGGGCTGGGCTGCTGGCTGCTGCAGGCCATGATCACCCGCACCGACATCCCCGGCCTGGACTTCATCGTCGGGACCACCGTCGGCGCCGTGCTGATCACGGTCTTCGTCGTGGCCGGCGTGGCCAACTCGGTCAACATCATCGACGGCTTCAACGGCCTGTCCTCGATGTGCGTGAGCCTCATGCTGCTGACCCTGGCTTACGTCTCCTACCAGGTCGGCGACACCGAACTCGCGCTCTGGGCCCTGGCCGGCGTGGGCGCGATCCTCGGCTTCTTCGTCTGGAACTACCCCGCGGGCCTGATCTTCCTGGGCGACGGCGGCGCGTACTTCATGGGCTTCTACCTGGCGGAGATCGGCATCCTGCTGATCCATCGCCACCCGCAGGTATCGCCGCTGTTCGCGCTGATGGTCTGCATCTACCCGGTCTTCGAGACCGTCTTCTCCATCTACCGCCGCCGCTTCCTGCGCAACACCAGCCCGGGCGACCCGGACGGCATCCATCTGCATTCGCTGATCTACCGCCGGTTGATGCGCTGGGCGATTGGCGCCCGCGACGCGCGCCAGATGACGCGCCGCAACTCGATGACCGCGCCCTACCTGTGGACGCTGTGCATCACCTCGCTGGCGCCGGCGCTGCTGTTCTGGGACTCCACGCCGATGATCGCGGCCTGCATGCTGTTGTTCGGGGTCGCCTACGTGGCGCTGTACTGGCGCATCGTGCGTTTCCGCACCCCGAAGTGGATGGTCTTCCGCGGCGACCAGCGCAAGCTGACCGACCGCTCGACCTCCTGACCCTCGCGACGCTCCGACGTCGCTTCCCGACACGCGCCGACGACCGCCTCCATGCGGTCCGGCACGCGTGCGATCCGTGGTTTCCCGGGGATTCCGGGGCCATGGAGGATAATCCGCGCCCATGACCGACACCACCCCGACGCCAAGCCCCCGTTTCGACACGCTGCCGCTGGACCAGAAGCTGCTGCGTGCCGTGGCCGACCAGGGCTACGCGACGATGACGCCCATCCAGGCCAAGGCGATCCCGATCGTCCTCGCCGGCCGCGATGTGATGGGCGCCGCCCAGACCGGCACCGGCAAGACCGCCGCGTTCTCGATCCCGCTGCTGCAGCGCATGCTCAAGCACGAGAACTCGTCGATGTCGCCTGCCCGGCATCCGGTGCGCGCGCTCGTGCTGGCCCCCACCCGTGAGCTGGCCGACCAGGTCGCCAACAACGTCAAGGCCTACGCCAAGCACACCAACCTGCGCGTGGCCTGTGTCTTCGGCGGCGTCGACATGAAGCCCCAGACGCTGCAGCTCAAGGGCGGCGTGGAGGTGCTGATCGCCACCCCGGGCCGTCTGCTGGACCACATCGAGGCCAAGAACGCGGTGCTCAACCACGTCGAGTACGTGGTGCTGGACGAGGCGGACCGGATGCTGGACATCGGCTTCCTGCCCGACCTGCAGCGCATCCTGAGCTACCTGCCCAAGACGCGTCAGACGCTGCTGTTCTCGGCGACCTTCTCGCCCGAGATCAAGAAGCTCGCGCAGAGCTACCTGCAGGAGCCCGAGCTGGTGGAGGTCGCGCGCCCGAACGCCACGGCGTCCACCGTCGAGCAGC
The DNA here is from genome assembly GCF_048081605.1 of Roseateles sp. So40a. Classification (NCBI taxonomy): domain Bacteria; kingdom Pseudomonadati; phylum Pseudomonadota; class Betaproteobacteria; order Burkholderiales; family Sphaerotilaceae; genus Roseateles; species Roseateles sp. So40a. Next base: position 504,070 of record NZ_CP182288.1, read on the forward strand.
GCTTCTTCAGCGTCGACGACGACGACAAGCGCGCCGCGATCAAGCAGCTGCTGCGCCAGCGCGAGATCAAGCAGTCGATCGTGTTCGTGAATTCCAAGCTGGGCGCCGCGCGCCTGGCCCGCGCCTTCGAGCGTGACGGCCTGAAGACCGCCGCGCTGCACGGCGACAAGTCGCAGGACGAGCGCCTGAAATCGCTGGACGCGTTCAAGCGCGGCGAGGTCGAGCTGCTGGTCGCCACCGACGTGGCCGCCCGCGGCCTGGACATCGCCGACCTGCCGGCCGTCTTCAACTTCGACGTGCCCTTCAACGCCGAGGACTACGTGCACCGCATCGGCCGGACCGGCCGCGCCGGCGCCTCGGGGCTGGCCTTCACGCTGGTCACCCGGGCCGATGCGCGCCTGGTCGGCGAGATCGAGAAGCTGATCAAGCGCAAGCTGGACCTGGAGCCGATCGAGATCGAGGGCGAGCGCCGCCGGTTCGATGGCGACCGTGGCGATCGTGGCCCGCGCGGCGAGCGCTCCGACCGGGGTGATCGTGGCGACCGTGGCGACCGTGGTGATCGCGGCGGCCGAGGCGAGGGCGAGGGCGGCGAGCGCCGCGAGTTCCGTCGCGAGCGCGAGGATCGTCGCGACGAGGCCTATGGCTCGCAGCCGCCGGCCCGCGCGCCGCAGCGCCAAGCCGCGTACGACCCGCTGTTCGACAAGCCCTACGAGGCCGGCGATCGCGCCGAGGTGCCGTCGTGGGAAAAGGGCACGGGCCAGACGCCGCGCGGCGGCCTGTCGTCCAACATCAAGCCCAAGAAGAAGGTGGCCGCGCTGTTCGGCGCCAAGAAGCCGCCGGTCACGGCCGACAGCGAATCCTGACCGCGGCACACGCGCCTGGCCCGGACTCCCTCGCCCGCGAAGCGGGAGAGGGTGGGGGTGAGGGCTCGTGCGAGGTCAGCGGATCCCGAGCAAGGCGAACACCGCCGGCACCTTGTCCGGCAGCGCCTTCGGCGCCTGGCGCCACTGCTCGACCGTGGCCGTGTGCGTCCACGCGTCCTTCAGGCTCAGCCCGCAGCTCACCGACAGCAGCGTGCCGGGCCTGAGCGCCCCCAGCAGCGCCTGCAGCAGCGCGCCGTTGCGATAGGGCGTCTCGATCATCAGCTGCGTCTGCTGCTCGCGCGCCGAGAAGTTCTCCAGCGCCTTGATCCGCGCGGTGCGTTCCGCGGCCTCCAGCGGCAGATAGCCGATGAACGCGAAGCTCTGCCCGTTCAGCCCGCTGGCGGCGAGCGCCATCAGCAGCGAGCTCGGCCCCGTCAGCGGCACGACCTGGACCTTGGCCGCGTGCGCCGCGGCGACCAGCTTGGCGCCGGGATCCGCGATCGCGGGCATGCCCGCCTCGGAGATCAGGCCGATGTCGTGTCCCGCCATCGCCGGGTCCAGCAGCGCCAGCCACTGCTTCTCCTCACTCGATGAACTGATCGCCGCCCCCGCGGCCGGGCCGCGGCCCTTGGGCGGGCGCGGCAGTTCCACGATGCGCTGCTCCTGCAGCGCGACCGCCAGCGGATGGATCGCGCCCACGCGCTTGAGGAAGGCCCGCGTGGTCTTGGCGTTCTCCGCCGCCCAATGCGTGATCGCCGCGGCGCGCGCGATCACGGCGTCGGGCAGGACCTCGCGCAGGTCGACCTCCTGGCCGTCCATGCCGAAGTCCAGGGTGTTGGGAACGAGGAAGAGGCGGCCGCGGGTCATCGGATGTCGGTGAAGTCAGAGAGGGGGAATGGGGTGGGGCGAGCGCGGGGAGGGCGCTCAGCCGAGCTGGCACAGCACGTCCAGCCCACCCTGGCGCAGCAGCTCGGCGGTGCGGATCAGCGGCAGGCCGATGAGCGCGGTCGGGTCATCGGACTCGATTGACGCGAGCAGCGCGATACCCAGGCCTTCGGCCTTGGCGCTGCCGGCGCAGTCATAGGGCTGCTCGGCGCGCAGGTAGCGCTCGATGTCGGCGTCGCTCAGATCGCGGAGGCGCACGCGCACGGGGGCAAGGTCTTCTGCGGCGAATCCGCTGGCCTGACACACGACCGCCAGCGCGGTCTGGAACACGACGGTGCGGCCGCGCATCGCCCGCAGCTGCTCGACGGCACGTTCATGCGTGCCGGGCTTGCCGATGGGCTGGCCGTCCAGGTCGGCGACCTGGTCCGAGCCGATCACCAGCGCCTGCGGGAAGCGGGCCGCCACAGCGCGCGCCTTGGCCATCGCCAAGCGGCGGGCGAGGGCCTCGGGGGTCTCGCCCGGATGCGGGGTCTCGTCGACGTCCGGGGCCGCGGTCTCGAACGGCAGGCGCAGGCGCTCCAGCAGCTCGCGCCGGTAGCGCGACGTGGAGCCCAGGATCAACGGACGGATCGCGGGGTCGGGCCGGGAAGGGGTGGTCATGGCGCGGGATTCTCCCATCGGGACGGAGGCGACTCGTACACTTGCGCCCCATGAAACCGCGTTCGTTCGATCCATTGAAGCTTGATGTCGGAGTCCTGGCCCGCGAAGGGGCCGTGCTCGAGGGCGAGTGGCCCGCCACCAGCCTGCCGCGCCTGGCCGAGGCCGCCGCGCCCGAGTCCGATCCCGCCCAGTGGCCTGCTGTCACCTGGTCCGCGCACGGTGAGCTGCGCACGCCCAAGGGCGGCGAGCCGCAGATCTGGCTGGAGCTGTCCGCCGGCGCGCAGGTCTCGCTGACCTGCCAGCGTTGCCTCAAGCCGGTGCGCGAGGACCTGGCGGTGTCGCGCTGGTTCCGCTTCGTCAAGGACGAGGACCAGGCGGCCAACCTGGACATGGACTCCGACGACGACGTGCTGGCGCTGCCGCGCCACCTGGACCTGCGCGAGCTGGTCGAGGACGAGCTGCTGCTGGCGCTGCCCGTGGTGCCGCGCCACGACGAATGCCCCGAGCCGTTGCCGCATGCCAACGACGAGGAGGACGAGGCCCCCGCCGAGGAGCGGCCGAACCCGTTCGCCGCGCTCGCGGCCTTGAAGAAGGGCGGCGGCAAGGCTTGAACGCCGCAAGGGTTTGCCCGTTGAGCAGTCGCTGTGCTATAGTTTCCGGCTTTCCCGGCTAGAAATACGCGTCCATGTGGGCGCCGCGCCGGGACCGAGGCGTCGGTAGCGGAGCATCCTCGTGGGATCCGCGGCACAGCTCGAGTTCTCTCGAGAGCCCGAGCAAGCCTCGAACCACCGAAGCCAGCCGAAGCCTTTAGGAGAATCAATCATGGCCGTTCAGCAAAACAAGAAGTCCCCTTCCAAGCGTGGCATGCACCGCTCGCACAATGCCCTGGTCACCCCGGGCACCGCGATCGAGCCGACCACCGGTGAAGTGCACCTGCGTCACCACATCAGCCCCAACGGCTTCTATCGTGGCCGCAAGGTCCTGAAGACCAAGGCCGACGCCGCCTGATCGATCTGATCAGCCGGTCCGGACGGCGCCGCAAGGCCCTCCGCCTGGTCCCACAAGCAAGAAAAGCCCGGTTCCGCCTCATGCGTGGCCGGGCTTTCGCATTTCCGGTCCTTCTTCCGGAAGGGTTCCCCTGTCGCGCACGCTTCTTGCGAGGTCGCTACAGTCACACCTCCGACCGGTGATTCTTCTCAGGTTTCGATGACCGCAATTCCCGCCACCCGCTCATCGCCTTCCGCCGAGCCGCTCCGCCTGGCGGTGGACTGCATGGGCGGCGACCACGGCCCGTCCGTCACGCTCCCGGCCTGCAAGGCCTTCCTCGCCGCGCATCCGCAGGCGGAACTCGTGCTGGTCGGCCTGCCCGACACGCTCCAGGAGGCCGCCTCGTGGCCTCGCGTGCGTGTCGTGCCGGCCAGCGAGGTCGTCAGCATGGACGACCCGATCGAGGTCGCGCTGCGCCGCAAGAAGGATTCCTCGATGCGCGTGGCGATCTCGCAGCTCAAGCCGGGCAAGGACGGCTCGCCGGCGCTGGCCCAGGCCTGCGTGTCCGCCGGCAACACCGGCGCGCTGATGGCGGTGGCCAAGTACCTGCTCAAGACGCTGGACGGCATCGATCGCCCGGCCATCGCCACGGTGATGCCCAACCAGATCGGCGGCTTCACGACGGTGCTGGACCTGGGCGCCAACGTCGACTGCGGACCGGAGCACCTGCTGCAGTTCGCCGTGATGGGCAGCGCGCTGGTGTCGGCCGTCGACGGCAAGGACAACCCCAGCGTCGGCCTGCTCAACATCGGCGAGGAGATGATCAAGGGCAACGAGACGATCAAGCGCGCCGGCGAACTGCTGCGCGAGGTCGCCGCCCATGACCAGCTCAACTTCCACGGCAACGTGGAGGGCAATGACATCTTCAAGGGCACGACGGACGTCGTCGTTTGCGACGGATTTGTCGGCAACGTGGCGCTAAAAACCGCCGAAGGGCTGGCCAGCATGATCTCCAGCTTCATCCGCACGGAGTTCACGCGCACCCCCTGGACCAAGCTCGTGGCGCTGCTCGCGATGCCGGTGCTGCAGCGTTTCAAGAACCGCGTGGACCATCGCCGGTTCAATGGCGCGGCCTTGCTGGGACTGCGCGGGCTGGTGTTCAAGAGCCATGGATCGGCCGATGCCTTCGCTTTCGAGCAGGCGTTGAACCGGGCGTATGATGCGGCCCGCAACCGGCTCCTAGACCGGGTTCACGATCGCATCGTCGCGACGCTGCAGGCGCTCCCAGCGCCTGCCAATGAGGAGGGCGGCGATGCAGGAGACAAGGCGGCTACCGCCGTCCACGCTGCATGACCACTGCTTCCAAGCGCTTCGCCCGCATCCTCGGTACGGGCAGCTACCTGCCCGCCAATCGCGTCACCAACTCGGCCCTGGCCGAACGCCTGGCCCGCGACGGGATTGAAACCTCGCATGACTGGATCGTCGAGCGCACCGGCATCCACGCCCGGCATTTCGCCGATGCGCACGTCACCTCCAGCGACCTCGCGCTGCCCGCGTCGCTGGCCGCACTCGAATCCGCCGGCGTGCGCGCCGACGAGATCGACCTGATCATCGTCGCCACGTCCACGCCGGACATGGTCTTCCCGTCCACCGCCTGCCTGCTTCAGCAGAAGCTGGGCATCCACGGCTGCGCGGCGTTCGACGTGCAGGCCGTGTGCTCGGGCTTCGTCTACGCGCTGACGGTGGCGGACTCGATGATCAAGTCCGGTGCCGCGACCAAGGCGCTGGTGGTCGGCGCGGAAGTGTTCTCGCGCATCCTCGACTTCAAGGACCGCACCACCTGCGTGCTGTTCGGCGACGGCGCCGGCGCGGTCGTGCTGGGCGCCAGCGACGAGGCCGGCATCCTGGCCACCGAGCTGCACGCCGATGGCCGCCATGCCGACATCCTCTGCACCCCGGGCACTGTCTCCGGCGGCGAGGTGCTCGGCCACCCGCTGCTCAAGATGGACGGCCAGGCCGTGTTCAAGCTCGCCGTGGGCGTGCTGGAGAAGGTCGCGAGATCCGTCCTGGACAAGGCCGGCCGCACCGACGCCGACATCGACTGGCTGATCCCGCATCAGGCCAACATCCGGATCATGCAGGGCACGGCCAAGAAGCTGAAGATGCCCCTGGACAAGCTGATCGCGACCGTCGACGAGCACGGCAACACCTCCGCCGCCTCGATCCCGCTGGCTTTCGACGTCGCCGTGCGCGCCGGCAAGATCCAGCGCGGCGACACGGTGATGCTGGAAGGCGTCGGCGGCGGCTTCACCTGGGGCGCGGTGCTGCTGGATTACTGATCGATCGCGCCTGGACGCCGGTCCCGTCGTCGAACGGGGCCGCGCAGGCAGGGCTGGGCGACGCTGCCCGCGGCCAGGCGCCGCGCAGCCGTCATGCCGGCTTCTTTCTCCTCATAGATAGTCTCGGACTCGAACCATGAGCAAGAACTTCGCTTTCGTCTTCCCCGGCCAGGGCTCGCAATCGGTGGGCATGCTGGACGCCTGGGGCGACCACCCGGAAGTTGTCCGCACGCTGGCCGAGGCCTCCGCCGCGCTGGGCGAGGACATCGGCGCGCTGATCAAGAACGGGCCCAAGGACCAACTGGACCTGACCACCAACACCCAGCCCGTGATGCTGACCGCCGGCATCGCCAATTACCGCGCCTGGATCGCCGAGACCGGCCTGGTGCCGACCGCCGCAGCCGGTCATTCGCTGGGCGAGTACACGGCACTGGTGGCCGCCGGCGCGCTGAGCCTGGCCGACGCGCTGCCGCTGGTGCGCTTCCGCGCGCAGGCGATGCAGGAAGCGGTGCCCGTGGGCACCGGCGCCATGTCCGCCATCCTGGGCCTGGACGCCGCCGTGGTGCGCCAGGTCTGCCAGCAGGTTGCCGCCGAGACCGGTGAGGTCGTCGAGGCCGTCAACTTCAACGATCCGAAGCAGACCGTGATCGCCGGTTCCAAGGCGGGCGTCGAGAAGGCCAACGAGGCGCTCAAGGCCGCGGGCGCCAAGCGCGCGCTGCCGCTGCCGGTGTCGGCGCCGTTCCACTCCAGCCTGATGAAGCCCGCCGCGGATCGCCTGCGTGAGAAGCTCGCCGCGGTCTCGTTCCAGGCCGCCGCGTTCCCGGTGATCAACAACATCGACGTCGCCGTGACCGATGACGTCGAGGCGCTGCGCGACGCGCTCTTCCGCCAGGCCTTCGGCCCGGTGCGCTGGGTCGAGGTCGTGCAGGCGCTCAAGGCCCGCGGCCTGACCACGGTCATCGAATGCGGCCCCGGCAAGGTGCTGGCCGGCATGGCCAAGCGCATCGACGCCGAACTGGCCAGCGCCACCGTGCTGGACCCGGCCTCGCTGGTCGAGGCCAAGGCGCTGCTGGCCTGACTCCCTCCACCGTTCACCGATTCGTTCCCGAGGTTCCCATGTCCGACAACAAGCAAGTGGCGCTGGTGACTGGCGCCAGCCGCGGCATCGGCCGCGCGATCGCGCTGACGCTGGCCCAGAAGGGCTTCGCCGTGATCGGCACCGCGACCAGCGAGTCCGGCGCGCAGTCCATCACCGAGGCGCTGGCCCCGCACGGCGGCCGCGGCGCGGTGCTCAACGTCAATGACGGCGCGGCCGTCGACGCGCTGATCGACGCCATCGTCAAGCAGGACGGCGGCCTGCATGTCCTGGTCAACAACGCCGGCATCACGAAGGACATGTTGTCCATGCGGCTCAAGGACGAGGACTGGGACGCGGTCCTGGACACGAACCTGAAGGCCGTGTTCCGCGCCAGCCGCGCGGTCATGCGTCCGATGATGAAGCAGCGCTTCGGCCGCATCATCAACATCACCTCGGTGGTGGGCGCGTCGGGCAACGCGGGGCAGGCCAACTACGCGGCGGCCAAGGCCGGCGTGGCGGGCATGACGCGTGCCATGGCCAGGGAGTTGGGCAGCCGCGCGATCACCGTCAACTGCGTCGCCCCGGGCTTCATCGCCACCGACATGACCGAGGTCCTGCCCGAGGCGCAGAAGGCCGCGCTGCTGGCCCAGATCCCCGCGGGCCGCCTGGGCGACCCGGCGGAAATCGCCCATGCCGTGGCGTTCCTGGCGTCGCCCGAGGCCAGCTACATCACCGGCGTGGAGCTCCACGTCAATGGCGGCATGTACATGAATTGAGGTGGACGCCGCCCCTCTCGGGCGGGCCACCCACCGGATTCACCCGGCCGGTGTAGGGCTGATAGAGTGCGAGCGCGCGCCAATTCCCTCGTGAAGGGCGCGTCTCGGGAGGTCCGACTAGGGGCGCCACTCTAAGGCCTTAGAATCCCGGGTTGTTCTAGCAAACCACCCCCTCCTGGAGGAGTCATGAGCGATATCGAAGCACGTGTCAAGAAAATCATCGCCGAGCAACTCGGCGTGCCCGAAGCCGATGTGACCAATGAAAAGGCCTTCGTCGCCGATCTGGGCGCTGATTCTCTGGACACCGTGGAACTGGTGATGGCCCTCGAAGACGAGTTCGGCATCGAGATCCCCGACGAAGAAGCCGAGAAGATCACCACCGTTCAACTGGCGATCGACTACGCGGTCAAGCACCAGAAGGCGTAAGCAAGCAGCATGAGCCGTCGTCGCGTCGTCGTCACCGGACTCGGCCTGATCTCGCCCGTGGGCAACACGGTCGAGCAGGGCTGGGCCAACATCGTGGCTGGGAAGTCCGGCATCGACACCATCACCCGTTTCGATGCCAGCGTGCTGGCCTGCCACTTCGCGGGCGAGGTCAAGGACTTCAAGGTGGATGACTACATCCCCGCGAAGGAAGCCCGGCACATGGATACCTTCATCCATTACGGGCTGGCCGCCTCCCTGCAGGCGATCCGCGACGCGGGGCTGCCCACCGGCGACGCGCTGAGCCCGGAACTGGCGGAACGCATCGGCGTGCTCGTCGGTTCGGGCATCGGCGGTCTGCCGATGATCGAGGAAACGCATGCCGAACTGACCAATCGCGGCCCCCGCCGCATCAGTCCGTTCTTCGTGCCGGCGTCGATCATCAACATGATCTCCGGTCACGTCTCGATCCAGTGCGGGTTCAAGGGCCCGAACCTGGCGATCGTGACGGCGTGCACGACCGGTCTTCACAGCATCGGCCAGGCCGGCCGCATGATCGAGGCGGGCGACGCCGACGTCATGGTCGCCGGCGGCGCGGAATCGACGGTGTCCCCGCTGGGCGTCGGCGGTTTCGCCGCGGCCCGCGCGCTGTCGACCCGCAACGATGACCCCAAGACCGCGTCCCGCCCCTGGGACAAGGATCGCGACGGTTTCGTGCTGGGCGAGGGCGCCGGCGTGCTGGTGCTCGAGGAATACGAGCACGCGAAGCAGCGCGGCGCCAAGATCTACGCGGAACTGGTCGGCTTCGGCATGAGCGCCGACGCGTATCACATGACCGCGCCCGACGTGGACGGCCCGACGCGCTCGATGCGCAACGCGCTGCGCAACGCCGGGCTGAACGCGGACCAGATCCAGTACATGAACGCGCATGGGACGTCGACGCCGCTGGGCGACGCCAACGAGACCAACGCGATCAAGCAGGCATTCGGCGATTACGCCAAGGCCGGGCTGGTGGTGTCGTCGACCAAGTCGATGACCGGCCACCTGCTGGGCGGCGCGGGCGGCATCGAGTCCGTCTTCACCGTCAAGGCGATCCACGATCAGGTCGCTCCGCCGACGATCAACATCTTCAACCAGGATCCCGCCTGCGACCTGGACTACTGCGCCAACGAGGCGCGGAAGATGCCGATCGAGTACGCCGCGAAGAACAACTTCGGTTTCGGCGGCACGAACGGCACGCTGATCTTCAAGCGGATCTGATCCGCGACGCTCGAACCGGACGGCGATCCATGACGCCGAACCGATCGACATCACGCCGGGCTGTTGCCCGGCGTTTTTCATTGCCGTTCGAAACCGTGTGGGAACGCGCGCAACGCGCGCTGCTGGCCGCGGGCCTGACCGCGGCCGGGTGGGGTGCTGTACGGGCGCTCGGCATGGGGGACCTGCCTGATGCCGGAGCGCTCGCGGCGTTGGCGTTGACGGGGCTGGCCGCGGTCGCGGCGGCCTCATGGCCCCTGCGCGCGCGTGAAGCGGCCGTGCTGCGCTGGGATGGCGCGCAATGGTGGTGGCAACGCGCGGGCGAGCCGATTGCCATCTCGCCGGACGTCTTCATCGACGTCGAGCAGTGGATGCTGTTGCGGCTGCGACCAAGGCGCGATCCGGCACCGGTCAAGCCGGGTGCGCGTCGGCCACGGACCGTCTGGGTCGCGGTGTCGCGCCGCGCGCTCGGCGCGTCGTGGACGCCGCTTCGACAGCACCTCTTTCTAGCGCGGGAGGCGCGCCCTGTGTCCGGCGAAATCCGGGCATGATGTGGGCCTTCCGTTCCTGCATCGCCACCTGCGAGTGTTCATGCCCTATTCCGTTCGTTCCTGCTCTCCTCGTCGACTCGTGCTGGCACTCGCCGGCGCCACGCTGATGGGCGCGTCGCTGGGTGCTGCCGCCCAGGCCGCGCAGGCTGCTCCAGCCGCACCGGCCGCACCCGCCACGAAGGTGCCCGCGCCGACGGCGGGATCGGTGCCGGTGGCCGCGCCGGAGCTCGCGCGCGCGCTGCCCGATTTCAGCGCCCTGGTGGAACAGGCCGGACCGGCCGTGGTGAACATACGGACCTCGGAGAAGGTCAAGGCCGGCAATGTGCAGATCGACGACCAGCTCCGCGAGCTGCTGCGCCGCTATGGCATTCCCGTGCCGCCGCAGCGCCGCACGCCGCCCGGAGCGACGCCCGCGCCGACGCCGGCCCCTGATGACGACGAGGACGACGATGCGCCGCAACGTCGCGGTCTGGGGTCGGGCTTCGTGATCGCCGCGGACGGCTACGTGATGACCAACGCGCATGTCGTCGACGATGCCGACGAGGTGATGGTCACGTTGACCGACAAGCGCGAGTTCAAGGCGAAGGTGGTGGGGCTGGACCGCCGCACCGACGTCGCCGTGCTGAAGATCGAGGCCACCGGCCTGCCGCAACTGCGCATGGGCGACGTGAGCCGGCTCAAGGTCGGCGAATGGGTGATGGCCATCGGCTCGCCCTTCGGTTTCGACAACACCGTGACCGCCGGGATCGTCAGCGCCAAGGCTCGCGACACCGGCGACCTGCTGCCGCTGATCCAGACCGACGTGGCGATCAACCCGGGCAATTCCGGCGGACCGCTGCTGAACTTGCGCGGCGAGGTGGTCGGCATCAACTCCCAGATCTACAGCCAGTCGGGCGGCTTCATGGGGATCTCGTTCGCGATCCCGATCGACGAGGCCATGCGCGTGGCGGACCAGCTTCGCGCCAGTGGCCGTGTGACGCGCGGCATGCTGGGCGTCTACCCGGACGACGTCAGCAAGGACGTGGCCGAGGCCATCGGCCTGGGCAAGCCGCAAGGCGCGCTGATCAGTCGCATCACCCCGGGCGGTCCCGGCGAGAAGGCGGGCCTGCAGCTCGGCGATGTGATCACCAAGTTCAACGGCAAGACTGTCGACAAGGCCGTCGACCTGCGCCGCCTGGCCGCCGACACCAAGCCCGGCACCAAGGTGCCGCTGCAGGTGTTCCGCCGCGGCGCCTACAAGGACCTGGTGGCGACGCTGGACGCGCTGCCCGACGACCGCGCGCCGGCGACCCCGGAAGCCGAGGCACCGGCCGCGACCGGCGCTCAGGCCTGGGGCCTGACGGTCAGCGAGCTGACCGAAGGCCAGCGCAAGGACCTCAAGGTGGACGGTGGCCTGCGCATCGACACCGTCGACGGACCGGCCGCCCGCGCGGGCCTGAAGCCCGGCGACATCATCCTGTCGGCGAACAACACCGAGGTGAAGACCGTCAAGCAGTTCCAGGCGGCGCTGGCCAAGCTCGAGAAGGGCAAGTCGCTGCAGATGCTGGTTCGCCGGGGTGAGGTCGCAACCTACGTCGTGCTCAAGCCGGGCAAGGGCTGACGCGCGGGGCTCAACCCATCGCCGGCCTGGGACTTTCCGCAATGCGGAAACGACGTGATGATTTTGTGATGCGTCTCACGAATGGCCGTCGGTTGGTGCTTGCTCACGGTTGTGACCAAGGTGGGGGATTGGTGCCCCGCTCCGCTACAATCAGCCCGCGTTCGGCCAGCTTTGTCGCTGTTCCGACGGTGAATCGGAAGGCTCCATTTTGATGGGCTCGGCGATCCACAGGATGTCCTCAAGTTTTGTGGATAAGCTGTGCACAAAATCGCTGTTGGCGAAGGGCAACGCCCGAGAAGCTCGCGTCCATGCGGTTTCCAGGGCGGGGCTTTTGGCTACAATGAAAGCCCAACAAGCAGTTGCCATACGTTTTGTTGGAAGGCGCGTCACCGTTTCGACGTGCCTTTTTTTTATGTCCCGATCAGGTCCTGAGAAGGACCGTGCATCACCGCCTCGATCGACCGTCCACAGCGAGTCTCAGCGCGCTCCGCTCGAGCGCCGCTGACGTGGCGGGCGAGTCCGCGGTCTCCGTCCGAGTCCATGAACCACATCCGCAACTTCTCCATCATTGCCCACATCGACCACGGCAAGAGCACGCTGGCCGACCGGATCATCCAACGCTGCGGCGGGCTGTCGGATCGGGAGATGGAGGCGCAGGTGCTGGACTCGATGGACATCGAGCGTGAGCGCGGCATCACGATCAAGGCCCAGACCGCGGCGCTGCAGTACAAGGCGCGCGATGGCCAGGTCTACAACCTCAACCTGATCGACACCCCCGGGCACGTGGACTTCTCGTATGAAGTCAGCCGCTCGCTGTCGGCGTGCGAGGGCGCGCTGCTGGTGGTCGATGCCAGCCAGGGCGTGGAGGCGCAGACCGTCGCGAACTGCTACACCGCGCTGGAGCTGGGCGTGGAGGTCGTGCCGGTCCTGAACAAGATGGACCTGCCCTCGGCCAACCCCGACGGCGCGAAGGCGGAGATCGAGGAAGTCATCGGCATCGACGCCACCGACGCGATCCCGTGCTCGGCCAAGACCGGCATGGGCATCGACGAGATCCTCGAGGCCGTCATCACCCGCATGCCGCCGCCCAAGGGCGTGGTCGACGCGCCGCTGCGCGCGATGATCATCGACTCGTGGTTCGACAACTACGTGGGCGTCGTGATGCTGGTGCGCGTGGTCGACGGCACGCTGAAGAAGGGCGAGCGCATCCGGATGATGGCGACCGATGCGGTCTATCCGGCGGAACACCTGGGCGTGTTCACCCCGAAATCGGAGAAGCGCGACCAGCTCAACGCGGGCGAGGTGGGTTTCATCATCGCCGGCATCAAGGAACTGGCGGCGTCGAAGGTGGGCGACACCATCACGCTGGAAAAGAAGCTGCCCAACAACCTGGGCCCGGCCAGCGAGGCGCTGCCCGGCTTCAAGGAGATCCAGCCTCAGGTCTTCGCCGGTCTGTACCCGACCGAGGCCAGCGAGTACGACTCGCTGCGTGACGCGCTGGAGAAGCTCAAGCTCAACGACGCGTCGCTGCGCTTCGAGCCGGAAGTCTCGCAGGCGCTGGGCTTCGGCTTCCGCTGCGGTTTCCTGGGCCTGCTGCACATGGAGATCGTGCAGGAGCGGCTGGAGCGCGAGTTCGACCAGGACCTGATCACGACCGCGCCGAGCGTGGTGTACGAGGTGCAGCTGGGCGACGGCGAGGTGATCGAGGTCGAGAACCCGTCCAAGATGCCCGAGCAGAGCAAGATCGCCGAGATCCGCGAGCCCATCGTGACGGTGCATCTGTACATGCCGCAGGAGTACGTCGGCGCGGTGATGACGCTGGCCAACCAGAAGCGTGGCGTGCAGCTCAACATGGCCTACCACGGCCGTCAAGTCATGCTGACCTACGAGATCCCGCTGGCCGAGATCGTGCTGGACTTCTTCGACAAGCTGAAGTCGGTCTCGCGCGGTTACGCGTCCATGGACTACGAGTTCAAGGAATACCGCGCGTCGGACGTCGTGAAGGTCGACATGCTGATCAACGGTGACCGCATCGACGCGCTGTCGCTGATCGTGCACCGGGCGCAATCGCAGTTCCGCGGCCGACAGGTCGCGGCGAAGATGCGCGAAATCATCCCGCGCCAGATGTACGACGTGGCCATCCAGGCCGCGATCGGCGCGAACATCATCTCGCGGGAGAACATCAAGGCGCTGCGCAAGAACGTGCTGGCAAAATGCTACGGCGGTGACATCACCCGCAAGCGCAAGCTGCTGGAGAAGCAGAAGGCCGGCAAGAAGCGCATGAAGCAAATCGGTTCGGTGGAGGTGCCGCAAGAAGCCTTCCTGGCCATCCTCCAAGTCGAAGAATAAGTCTCCGCATGAAAGCCATGAGCGCATTGACCGGGTTGCTGTACGCGACCCTGATCGTCTACCTGGGCGGCTGGTTCCAGGGTTACTGGAACGGCAATTTCTCGCTGCTGCTGCTGATCCTGACGACGGTGACGCTGTGCTACTGGCTGGCCGAGCGCTTCCATTTCCAGCCGGCGCGCGCCCGCGCGGCCGACCACCTCACGGACAGCGACGCCAAGCGCCGCGCCTCGCTCGCCGCGCAGGGCATCCAGCGCGTGGACGGCGACGTGGAGGGGGCCCGCGAGGAGATCCTGCGCCAGCCCTGGTGGCTGGACTGGACCGCCGGGCTGTTCCCGGTGATCCTGATCGTCTTCCTGCTGCGCTCGTTCATGTTCGAGCCCTTCAAGATCCCGTCCGGCTCGATGGTGCCCACGCTGCTGATCGGCGACCTGATCCTGGTGAACAAGTACCACTACGGGATCCGGCTGCCGGTGATCAACAAGAAGATCATCAGCAACAACGACGTCCAGCGTGGCGACGTGGTGGTGTTCCGTTACCCGCAGAACCCGAGCGTCGACTACATCAAGCGTGCCGTGGGCCTGCCCGGCGACGAGATCGCCTACCTGAACCAGAAGCTGTACCTCAACGGCAAGCCGGTCGAGACGACCTCGCAGGGCGAGTTCTTCGACGAGGATCCGAACTCGATGCGCTTCCGTCCGCGCTTCACCGAGAAGCTGGGCGCCGTGGAGCACCAGATCCTGGTCGATACCAGCGCGGCGACGCGGATCAACAAGATGTACGACTTCCCGTACAACGAGAACTGCAAGTACACGCTGGAAGGCGTGACCTGCAAGGTGCCGGCCGGCCATTACTTCATGATGGGCGACAACCGCGACAACTCGCAGGATTCGCGCTTCTGGGGCTTCGTGCCGGATGAGAACATCGTGGGCCGCGCGTTCGTGGTCTGGATGAACTTCGGCAACATCAAGCGCGTCGGCGGCATCCAGTAACACCGGCTGACCGACGACCGGCGGCGGATCGACTACTCTGTTCGAACGACATTAAGCGGAGCGACACGTGATGAGGGCACGGAAGATTCAACGGGGCATCAGCCTGCTGGGCCTGCTGTTCTGGGGGGTGATCATCGGCGGCGGGACGGTGATCCTGCTGCGCGTGGTGCCGACCGTGATGGAGTACTACACGATCCAGAAGGCCATCGACAAGATCGCCCGCGACAATCCGCCGACGGTGGCGTCCGCGCGTGAATCCTTCCAGCGGACCAAGGACATCGAATACTCGATCGTCAGCGTCGAGGCGAAGGACTTGATCATCACCAAGGTCGATGACAAGGTGAAGGTCAGCTTCGCGTACGACAAGGAAGTCCCCCTGTTCGGACCGGCCTTCCTGCTCATCAAGTACAAAGGCGAGTCGCACTGACGCGCTTCTTCCATCACCGGCCATGACTCCGCACGCGCTCGACGCCCTTCAGCAACGCCTCGGTTACCGCTTCACGCAGGCGGGACTGCTGCAGCGCGCGCTGACGCACCGCAGCTTCGGGCAGCAGCACAACGAACGCCTGGAGTTCCTCGGCGACGCGGTGCTGAACCTGGCGGTGTCGGCGCTGCTGTTCGAGCGTTTCGCCGGTTCGGACGAGGGCGACCTGACCCGCATCCGCGCGCACCTGGTGCGCGAGGACAGCCTGCACCGCCTCGCGCTGCAGTTGCAGATGCCCGAGGCGCTGCGCATGAGCGAGGGCGAGGCCCGCGGCGGCGGCGCGCAGCGTCCGTCGATCCTGGCGGACGCGCTGGAGGCCGTGATCGGCGCCGCGTTCCAGGACGGCGGCTACGAGGCGGCGCGCGAGATCGTGCGCCGGCTGCTGGGCGAGACGATCGCCGCCAGCGGCATCGAGCAGTGGGCCAAGGACTCCAAGACCGCGTTGCAGGAATGGCTGCAGGCGCGCAAGCTGGCGGTGCCGGCTTACCGCATCGCCGAGACGCGCGGTCAGGCGCATGCGCAGACCTTCACGGTTGAATGCGAGGTGGCGGCGCTGTCGCTGTCGCGTCGCGGCGAGGGCCGCTCGCGGCGGATCGCCGAGCAGGAAGCGGCCCGCCAGGTGCTGGATGAACTGCTCGCGGGTGACCGGCCCGGTACCGGCCTGCGCGATTGAGCGCACCCCTGACTGCGCGATGACGCGGAGCCCGCGATGAACGCACCGAAACCTCCGACAACCCCGAAGGCGCCGGCGACGGCGTCTTCTTCCGATCCGTCGGCCACGCCCGTGACCGACGCCCAGACTTTCTCTTCCGCCGTTTCCAAGGACCCCGATCTGAACGCCCCGCACGACTCCGCTCCGCACGATCTTGACGCTCACGTGCCTGCCCACGGCCACGATGCCGAAGCGGCTCCCGAGGGCGACGACCTCCTTGACGTTGAGGAGGCTGAGGGCGCTGAGGACGGGGAGGGCGAGCATGACGGCGACGGGCTGTCCGGTATCCAGGGCGGCATCGGCGCGATGCCCTACGAGGGCGACCTGCGCTGCGGCCTGATCGCCATCGTTGGCCGGCCCAATGTCGGCAAGTCCACGCTGCTGAACGCGCTGGTGGGCCAGAAGGTGTCGATCACCTCGAAGAAGGCGCAGACCACGCGTCACCGCATCACCGGCGTGCGCACCGTCGACGAGGCGCAATTCGTCTTCGTCGACACCCCGGGCTTCCAGACCAAGCACAGCACCGCGCTGAACCGCAACCTGAACCGGACGGTGCAGGGCGTGCTGGCGGACGTGGACCTGGTGCTGTTCGTCGTGGAAGCCGGCCGATTCGGGCTGGATGACGCGAAGGTGCTGTCGCTGCTGCCGCAGAACAAGCCGGTGGTGCTGGTCGCCAACAAGCTGGATGCGGTCACCCGGCGCGCCGAGATGATGCCCTGGCTCAAGAGCATGCAGGAGCGTCGCAACTTCACCGAGTTCGTACCGCTGTCGGCCAAGAAGGACTCGGACGTGCAGCGTCTGTTCCAGATCCTGAAGCCCTACCTCCCGAGCCAGGAATGGTTCTACGAGGAGGACGCGCTGACCGACCGCAGCGAGAAGTTCATGGCCGCGGAGATGATCCGCGAGAAGCTCTTCCGCCTGACCGGCGATGAACTGCCGTACGAGGCGACGGTGATCATCGATCGCTGGGAAGAGGAAGGCAATCTGCGCCGCATCGCCGCGACCATCGTCGTGGAACGCGACGCGCAGAAGGGCATGATCATCGGCCAGGGCGGCGAGCGCCTGAAGCGCATCGGCTCCGAGACCCGCCAGGAACTCGAGCGGCTGTGGGACGCGCGCGTGTTCCTGGAACTGTGGGTCAAGGTGCGCTCGGGTTGGGCGGATTCGGAAGAACACCTGCGCAGCTACGGCTACGAATGATCGACGCGCGGAGTCGTCCGATGGCCACCCGCGCCGCCAGGGCGTCCACCAAAGCGCCCTCGAAGCCGCCCGCCACGCAGGCGGCTTTTGTTTTGCACCATTACGACTGGAGCGAGACCAGCCTGGTGCTGGACCTGTTCAGCCGCGAGCATGGCCGGCTGGCCATCGTGGCCAAGGGCGCGAAGCGGCCGTATTCCCAGTTCAGATCGGTGCTGCTGCCGTTCCTGCGGCTGCAGGTAACGCTGTCCAAGCCCTCGAGGATGAACGAGGACGGCGCGGCCGAGGTGCAGTCGCTGCGCGGCGCGGAATGGGTGGGCGGTCAGACGCTGCCCAGCGGCGCGGCGCTGTTCAGCGGGTATTACGTCAACGAGCTGCTGTTGAAGTTCCTCCCGCGGCAGGACCCGCAGCCCGAGCTCTTCGATGCCTACGCGGCGCTGCTGCCGAGGCTGGGGTCGGTGGAGGACGCCCAGGCGGCCTTGCGCGCGTTTGAGCTGAAGCTGCTGGCCACCTGCGGCCTGCTGCCCGATCTCAGTGTGCTGGCCACGACGCAGGCGCCGCTCGATCCGGAGCGCGCCTATGTGCTGGCGCCCGAATCCGGCGTGATCGCGCCGGCAGCCGACACGCCGCAGCTCACCGGCATGGCCTTCATCCAGATCCAGGCCGCGTTGCTGCATGGCAGCCCGGCCGCGCTGCAACAGGCCTGCGAGCAGGCCGGTCCGGCCCTGAAGCCGATGTTGCGCGCGCTGCTTCACTATCATCTCGGCCATCGTCCCCTGCGGACGCGGCAGGTCCTGCTCGACGTCCAGAAGCTGCTCACATGAATCCGCTGATCGCTCCCGAATCCGGCCGCCATGACGCGCGTTGCGCGCTCTCGGTCAACGTCAACAAGGTCGCGCTGCTGCGCAACACGCGGCATCTGGGCATTCCCAGCGTGACGCGCGCGGCGCAGCTGTGCCTGGAGGCCGGCGCGCAGGGCATCACGGTGCATCCGCGGCCCGACGAGCGCCACATCCGCGCGGGCGACGTGCGCGAGCTCGCCGCGCTGATGAAGGCGTGGCCGCAGGCGGAATACAACATCGAAGGCAATCCGACGCAGAACCTGATGGACTTCATCCGGGAGGTGCGTCCGCATCAGGCGACGTTCGTGCCGGACAGCGAGGACCAGTTCACCTCGGACCATGGCTGGAACCTGCCGGCGGATGCCGAGCGGCTGCGGCCGATGATCGCCGAGTGCAAGTCGCTGGGCGTGCGGGTGAGCCTGTTCATGGATCCCTTGCCCGAGGCGATGGCGCACGTGGCCGCGCTGGGCGCGGAGCGCATCGAGCTCTACACCGAGACCTGGGCGAGCGCCTTCGGCACGCCGCGCGAGGCCGAGGTGGTGGCGGGATTCGCGGCGGCCGCGCGCGCGGCGCTGGCGCAGGGGCTGGGCATCAATGCCGGGCACGACCTGAACCGCGACAACCTGACGCGCTTCCTGCGCGAGGTGCCGGGCGTGGCGGAGGTGTCGATCGGCCATGCGCTGATCGCGGATGCGTTGGAGCTCGGTTACGCCGAGACGGTGCGGGACTACCAGCGCTGCATCCAGCGCGCGTACGTCTGATTGCACTTGCGCACGAGAACGCCACGAAGCGGGCACAAGACGCGCACCGGGCGCGCATGAAAGGGTCGCGATGATCTACGGCATCGGCACGGACGTCTGCGACATCCGGCGCATCCGCATGACCTTCGAGCGGCGCGGTGAGCGCTTCGCGGAGAAGGTCCTGGGGCCGCACGAGATGGAGGTCTTCCGCGAGCGGTACGCGAAGGTCCCGGCGCGCGGCATCGCGTACCTGGCGACGCGTTTCTCGGCGAAGGAGGCCTTCTCCAAGGCGATCGGCATGGGCATGCGCATGCCGATGACGTGGCGGGCCTGCGAGATCGTGAAGGCACGCAGCGGCAAACCGGAGATCCGGCTGCACGACGGATTGGCCGAATGGTTTGAATCGAAGGGCCTGCGGGCCCATGTGACCGTCAGCGACGAGACTGACTACGCGACCGCCTTCGTGGTCGTGGAAACCAAGGATTGAGAGAGACAAGCCCATGACCGAGACCTTGCATGCGCCGGTGATCCTGGACATCGCCGGCACGACCTTGAGCGCCGACGACCGACGCCGGCTGGCGCATCCGCTGACGGGCGGGATGATCCTGTTCGCGCGGCATTTCGAGCATCGTGCGCAGCTCACGGCGCTGTGCGCGGAGGCGAAGTCGCTGCGCCCGGACCTGCTGATCGCGGTGGATCAGGAAGGCGGCCGCGTGCAGCGCTTCCGCACCGATGGCTTCACGGCGCTGCCGGCGATGCGCACGCTCGGCGAGTTGTGGATGGAGGATGCGATGCGCGCGGTGCAGGCCGCGACGGCGACGGGTCTGGTGCTCGCGCTGGAGCTGCGCGCCTGCGGCGTGGACATGAGCCTCGCGCCGGTGCTGGACCTGGATCATCAGGACGACACGCGGCAGTCGGTGAGTCCGGTGATCGGCTCGCGCAGCTTCCACCAGGATCCGCGCGTGGTGAGCCTGCTGGCGCAGAGCCTGATGCAGGGCCTGGCGCTGGCGGGCATGGGCAGCTGCGGCAAGCACTTCCCGGGGCATGGTTTCGTCAGCGTGGATTCGCACGTGGGCGTGCCGGTGGACACGCGGTCGCTGAAGGCGATCCTGGCGGAGGACGTGCGGCCGTTCGAGTGGCTGAGCCTCAGCCTGTCGGCGGTGATGCCGGCGCACGTGATCTATCGCAAGGTGGACAGCCGTCCGGCGGGATTCAGCCGGCGCTGGCTGCAGGACATCCTGCGCGACCGTCTGGGCTTCGCGGGCGCGGTGTTCAGCGACGACCTGGGCATGGCCGCGGCGCGCGTGATCGAGGGTCGTCCTGTGGGGTACACCGAGGCGGCGCTGGCGGCGCTGGACGCGGGTTGCGACCTGGTGCTGCTGTGCAACCAGAGCACCGAGGACAACGGCCGCGCGATCGACGAGTTGCTGGACGGATTGACGGTGGCGGCATCGACGGGCGCGTGGACGCCGGCGATCGACAGCGAGGCGCGGCGGGCCGCGCTGGTGCCGCAATCGGCGCCGCTCACCTGGGATGAGCTGATGCTCGCGCCGCGGTACCTGGAGGCGCTGGCGCGCTTGCCGTGAGGCGCGTCGTCGAGATCAGCGGCAGCTGACCGAACGGAGGGTCATCATCGCGCCCCGGTCCTTGCGCATGATCGCCATGCATTGGGTGTAGCCGGCGAGAGGTCGTGTGAGGACGAGCCGGGTCCCGGTGTAGCTGCAGATCGCGAGCGGCCGATCCAGCGTGGAGACGTTCCAGATGAGCGTCTCGGTGACACCGCCCTTGGCGTCGCGCTGGGTTTTCAGGTCGTCGTAGATCGCGCCCTGGTGCTCCTCGATCGGGCCCTGATTGACGCGGAATCCGCCGAGGTCGTGCTTGGCCTGAGGCGTTTCGCGCGCGACCGTGAATCCTTCAGGTGTGTCCGCGGCTTCCTGTTTCGTGGACGCCCATTCGGCGGGACAGCTGAAAGGCGCGGGAGCCGCGCAGGCCTGAAGGCCCGTGAGGGTCAGGATGGCGGCAAGAGCGGACTTCGACAAGGGCATGGTCACCACTGCATGGTTGCGTACGCAGCACCGCGGAGGAGCTTCTGCTCGCGCCGCGGTGTCTAAGGTTGTAGGCGGGGGCGACTTGAGGCTCACCGCAGCCGTTCGATGATCTTGCTCGTTTCGTTGCCTTCGATCCGGCCGTCGGGGAAGTGGCGCGAGTAATCGAAGAGCTCGCGCTGGGACACGGTCACCTGCTGCCCCGCGTGCAGCGAGGGGATGTTGGCGGGTTCGTTCTTCAGCAATCCAGTGATCACGTCGCCGGACCACGCGCTGACTTCCACCCACATCCATTCGGTGCCACCGTTGGCCAGCCTGAATGGCGCCTTGACCAGGATGTACTC
Source organism: Roseateles sp. So40a (assembly GCF_048081605.1). NCBI lineage: Bacteria > Pseudomonadati > Pseudomonadota > Betaproteobacteria > Burkholderiales > Sphaerotilaceae > Roseateles > Roseateles sp. So40a. Next base: position 525,191 of record NZ_CP182288.1, read on the forward strand.
GCCGGGCCGCAAGCCGCGATTGAAGGCTTCGCGCAGGGCGGGCAGCTTGGCTTTGGCTGCTTTGCTCGCAGCCGCCAGGGTCGCGTCTCCATCGCGGATCCATGCCACCTTGCCTTCGGTCGAGCCGAACAGACCGGCCAGCAGCGAGTCCTGACGTGAGCCCTCGTCCTTGCCTGCGGCGCGGTCGAAACGCAGCGCCAGCAACCGGTTCTGCGGATCACCTTGCTCCATCGGTGTCGTGACCACGAGCAATGCGGCCTTGCCAGAGCCCTTGGGTGAGGCCTGCTCCAGCAGCCGTTGGCGCAGGCGGTCATGGCGGATGGCGCGGAAATCGAGCTCGAAGCGGCCTTGCGCGCCCGAGGGCGCGCCTTCGACCAAGCCTTGCAGGAAAGCATTCAGCAGCCAGCCCATGCGATCGGTGGACGACCACGGGAAGCGAGCGATGACCACGTCCGGCAGACCGAACTTGCCCATGCCCAGTGAGATGGAGCGCACCAACTGGCCGTCGCCCTGATACGCGTGGATGATGGTCTGCTGGGATACATCGGGGAGATCCCCCTGCCAGCTTTCGAGGCGACGCTTGTGCCATTCGTCGACGGTGAAAATCTCGCGGGTTTCCTCGTCCCAGAGGAGTCCGCCCGTGTCTCGCGCGACCTGTTCCGCGATCACGAGCGAGGCGCGGTAGGCGGACATCGATGCCTTGGCCGGATGGCCGAAGTCGAGGATCAGCGCCTGACGCGCTCGCTGCAGGCCTTCCGCCTGCGCAGTGGTGAGACCTCGGCCGAAGTAGTGGACCTGGCTCGGCCGCGGTGGTGCGTACTCCTGCTGAGCCTTGAGATTGAGAGTGGCCGCGATCATGGCCCTCTTCGGCGGTATCGAGATTCGGGCGACCAGTTTGGGCGGCGCTGTCATCCGGCTCAGTCGCGCGCGCAGCGCGTCGATAGGCGGCTTGGCTGGCGCATCCGGGTAGTAGATGGCAAATTGATAGCGGATTGCTGCGTCCTGCAGTCGGCCCGCAGCAGCGGGCTGGTCCGGCGCCGCCGCCAAAGGCATGGCGAGTGCGCCGAACGTGATGAGCGCCATGAGTCGCAGTGCCGCCTGTACGCCTCGTCGGCTGGCGATCTTCATGCGTCGGAACATGTGGTTTTCTCCCTGTCGGGGCGGAGTCTATGCCGACGAGGCGGGTGTGCGACCCGGGAACATCGATCAGTGCGCACCTCCCTCGACCCTGACGACGAATGGACCCCGATGCCTTTGGGCAATGTCGTCTCGCTCAACGTGAGGTGATCGGCAAGCTCCTTGCCAGGCGCACCATCATCGTCCCCGTGACCCCATTGGGCCCGCGCTCCGCCTCGAGGTAGCCGTTGCGGCCATAGAGCGCGATCAGCGGGGTGTTGGTCGAGGAGGTCCAGGTGCAGGCCATCTGGAGGCCTTGAGCGCGGAACCAGTCCTCGGCGCGCGCGAGCAACCGTTGCGCGGCGCCGAGCCGGCGAGCCTCCGGCGTGACATAGGTCGTGGAGATGAGCCCGAAGGGCAGGGCGCCGTCGGGCGCCTCTCGTCGATAGATCGTGTGGCCGATGACCCCGCCGTCGTCATCGGTGATCACGACGACTTCCGCCGCGCGGCCATCGAGATGCCAACGCACGCGGTCGCGCAGCCAGTCCATCGAGTACATCCCACCACCGGCCGCTTCACCCTCGACCTCCACGAGCGTCGCGCGCATGCGTTGCGCGACCAGGTCGATGTCGGCGGTGTCGAGTGGGGTCAGGACGCGCAGGTGCATGGCGGGCTCGGTGAAGGCTGGCGTCGCGATCCCGCTCACGTCGCGAAGATCCCGTCCGTCGACGCGAAGCCCTTGATCTCGATCGGGTTGCCCGACGGGTCCAGGAAGAACATCGTCGCCTGCTCGCCGGGCTGGCCCGCGAAGCGGATGCTGGGCTTGAGCACGAACGCGACCCCCTGCGACTCCAGCCGGTCCGCCAACGCGCGCCAGTCCGCCATCCGCAGGATCACGCCCAGGTGCGGCATCGGCACCAGGTGATCGCCGACCTTGCCCGTGTTGCCTGTCGCGAAGGGCTCGCCCAGGTGCAGCGAGATCTGATGACCGAAGAAGTCGAAATCGACCCAGGTGTCCGTGCTGCGCCCCTCCTCGCAGCCGAGCACGCCGCCGTAGAAGGCGCGCGCCTGGTCGAGGTCGCGCACGTGATAGGCCAGGTGGAACAGCGATCGCATGGGCACTCCCGCGGAACTCGCGCGTCATGCGCGCGAAGGGTGATCGATCGCGCGATCCTAGCCGCGAAGGCCGGCCCGGTAACATCGGCGCTTCCTGTGTCGTGCGCTGAGGAGATCGCGGTGGATGTGACCGGCTGGTTGGGGTTTGTCAGCGTGGCGCTGTTCGTCACCTTCACGCCGGGCCCCGCGGTCCTGATGGCGATCTCCAACTCGCTCAGCGTCGGACCGCGCCGCGCGATGGTCGGCTCGCTGGGCAACGCGATCGGGCTGCTCGCGGTGTCCGCGGCCACCACGGCCGGACTCGGCGTCCTGCTGAGCACCTCCGCCCGCGCCTTCCTCATCGTCAAGCTGCTGGGCGCCTGCTACCTCGTGTGGCTGGGCATCAAGCAGTGGCGTCAGGGCGAGCGCATGTCGGCGATGCCCGATGGCGACGCGGCCTCCGCCGAGACGGCCGGCCTGACGCGCCGTGCGCTGTTCCTGCGCGGCGTGATGGTCGCGCTGACGAATCCGAAGGCGATCCTGTTCTTCACTGCGCTGTTCCCGCAGTTCATGAACCACCCCGAGACCGCGATGCGCGACTTCGTCGTGCTGACGGTGACCTTCTCGGCGTGCGCGGTGCTGGCGCACGGCTTCTACGTCGTGCTGGCGCGCGCGCTGCGCCGCGGGCTGGCCTCGCCACGCCGCGTGATGCTGATGAACCGGACCTTCGGCGCGTGTTTCGTCGCGCTCGGCGTCAGCCTGATCGGCTGGCGCGGCCGGACGCAGTGAAGTCCTTCCCAGACTTCGCCGCGCCATGACCCTCCCAGCCCGCTTCCTCGACTACCTCCACCGCTACGAATCCAAGGACCTCGACGGCATCGCCGCGATGCTGTCGCCGGACGTGGCCCTGCGCGACTGGCATCTCTCCGTGCGCGGCCGCGAGGCGGTGATCGCCGAGACGCGCAAGAACTTCGAATCGGCGAGCTCGCTGCGCATCGAGGTGCTCACCGTCCTCGAGCGCGAGCGCTCCGTCGCCGGCGAGCTGCGCATCCTCGTCAACGGCGACATCGAGCTCTTCGTCGTCGATGTGCTGGACTTCGACGACGAGGGCCGCATCACCGCCATCCGCGCCTACCTCGGCCGAGGCGACTGAGCCGGCTCGCTTCACTCGTCGGCGCCAAGCCGCACGACAAGCGCCGCGGCGCTCGCCACCGTGGCCAGGCCCGTCACGCCCAGCCAGCCCCAGTGCGACAGCAGCAGGCTGCCCAGCGCCGCGCCGGTCGCCATGCCGATGAACATGCCGGTGAAAAGCAGCGCATTGAGCCGGCTGCGCGCGGCCGGGTCCAGGCTGTAGACGATCGTCTGGTGCGCGACCAGCGCCGCCTGCACGCCGAAGTCGAAGACGATCGCCAGCACCACCAGCACGACGATCGCGGCGCTGCGGTCCAGCCAGGCCGTCACCGACATCGCCGCGAAGGACAGCGTCACCAGCAGCGCGCCCAGGCGCGTCACCACGCCCGGCCCGCGTTGATCGGCGATCCGGCCCGCCAGCGGCGCGGCCAGCGCGCCCGCCGCGCCCGCCAGGCCGAAGGCGCCCGACACCGCGCTGCCCAGGCCGAAGCGCTCATGCAGCATCACCGCCAGCGTCGACCAGAACGCGCTGAACGCCACCGCCAGCAGGGCCTGCGCGATGGCGGCCCGACGCAGCGTCGGCCACGCCCGCCACAAGCCGCCCAGCGAGCGCAGCAGCGCGCCATACGTCGTGCGCATGACCGGCGGCGAGGCCGGCAGCCAGCGCCAGCTCGCCAGGCCCGCCACCGTCAGCGCGAGCGCCGCCAGCGCGTAGACCCAGCGCCATCCCAGCACGTCCGCGATCACCCCGCTCATCACGCGCGACAGCAGGATGCCCAACAGCAGCCCGGTCATGACCTGACCGACGATGCGGCCGCGATGCTCGGCGGGGCTCAGCGCGGCGGCCATCGGCACGACGTCCTGCGCCAGCGTGGCCGTCAGGCCCAGCAAGGCGCTCGCCACCAGGAAGGGCGCGAAGCCCGGCGCGAAGCCGCTCATCAGCAGCGTCGCGATCAACAGCACGAACTTGGTCAGGATCACGCGGCGCCGATCGAAGCGGTCGCCCAGCGGGGTCAGCAGCAGGATGCCCGCCGCGTAGCCGAGCTGCGTGAGCATCGGCACCGCGCCGATACCACCCGTGGAGGCGTGCAGGTCCGCCGCCAGCGGCGCGAGGATCGGCTGGCTGTAGTACAGCGAGGCCGCACCCAGTCCGGCCGACGCGGCGAGCAGCACGATCAGCGGCGTCGAGGGGGTGGATGGCGTTGATGGTGTGGCGGGGGCCGCGTGGGTGCGGGACTCCGCGGTGAGGGGTATCGAGGTCATGGCATCTCCTGGGGAGAAGAACAGGTTGGCTCGCATTCTTGGGAAACGAGGTCCGTCGCGGAACCGGCCTCGATCGCACAGCATCCATACGCACGGCGTATAAAGCGACCCATGAACGACATGCTCCGGGACAGCGGCCAGGACCGCCTCGCGCTGCTGCAGACCTTCCTCCGCGTCGCGGAAGCGGGCAGCTTCTCCGCCGCCGCGCTGCAGCTCGACACCACGCAGCCCACGGTGAGCCGCCGTGTGCAGCAGCTCGAAACGCTGCTGGGCGCGCGCCTGGTCGAGCGCTCCACGCGCGGCCTGCGTCTGACCGAGGAGGGCGAGCGCTGCGCCGCGCAGGCGCAGGAGCTGCTCGATGGCTGGTCGTCGCTGGCCGAGGAACTCGAGGGCGGCGAGGAGCTTTCGGGCACCTTGCGCCTGCGGGTACCGCATGCATTCGGCCAGAGCCAGCTGATCGAGCCGCTGGCCGCGTTCCTGACGAAGCATCCCCGGGTGTCGGTCGAATGGATGCTGCAGGATCAGTTGCCTGATTTCAGCCGGGAGAACGTCGACTGCTCGTTGCTGGTCGGCGAGATCAGCCAGCCCAACCTGATCGCGACCCAGTTGGCCGAGGTGCCGCGCGTGCTGGTCGCGGCGCCGGCGCTCGTGAAGAAGCTGCCCAAGGGCCTGGACAAGCGCCCGCCCGAGGAGATCGCGACGCTGCTCGGCGCGATGCCGTGGCTGGCGCTGCTGGCCTTCTATCGCGACGGGGTGGATCTGCAGGGCTCGACCGGGGAAGGGCGCCTGCACATCGCGTTCCGGCCGCGCCTGGGCACGGACAGCCTGTTCGCGCTGATCGAGTCGGCGCGACGCGGCCTGGGTCTGGCGCTGGTCTCGCAATGGGCGGTGATGGACGACATCGCCGAGGGCCGTCTGGTGCGGCTGCTGCCGGCGTGGTGCGCGGCGCCGTTGCCGATCTCGCTGGTCTACCCGTCGAGGCGTCTGCAGCCCGCGCGGCTGCGCGCCTTCCTGCAGGTCATGCGCGAGGTCATCCCGACGATGCGCGGCATGCGCGAGGTGCGACGGAGATAAGCGTCAGCACGCCTACTGGTTCAAGTCGAAACGCGCGTTTCGCTCTCAAAAGAGGTCAGTGTCTCGGCGAACCGATCGGCATAGATTTCCGTCCTCGTTGTCTCCATAGAGAAAGAGAGGACTTCCATGCAAATGAAGATGTTCCTCGCGCTGCAGCGCGCGGGGGTTCCTGAAAGTGATGCCCGTGAGGCGGCAGAGGCCGTGCAGGACGACATCCGGACCCGGTTCAAGGAGGAGGCCATGACCAAGGCCGACTTCCAGGAAATCAAGGCGGATATCCGCAGCCTTCGCGATGAGGTCAAGACCGAAGTCCGAGTCCTGCGTGAGGAGGTCAAGACTGAGGTCAGCGTGCTGCGCGGCGAGATCCAGCATACAAGGAGCGACCTGGCCGCCCTGGTGGAGCGCCGCATCGGCGAGTCCATCAGCTGGACGATGGCCGCTGTCGGCGGCGGCGTCGGTCTGCTCGGGATGCTGATGGCCTGGACGAAGATCGCGCCGTGAGCTACTCCAGCGCTGCCCACTCACCGTGCGCTGCCTCGCGGCTGCAGCGCACGACGAGCGCCGATCAGCCCTTGGTCGCCGGCTTGGCCGGTGAGGCCGGTGCCTTCTTCGCCGCCGGCAGAGCCTTGCCGATGCCGACCATGTCCATCTCCATGTCCATGCGCATCTTCTGACCCGGCTGCGGTTCGAGGTCCATGCCCATGCGCATCGTCATCGTGTTGCGCAGCGTCAGTCGATCGGACAGGCGCAAGTCCATCTTCCCCGCGCCCGTCATCGTGGCCTTGGTCTCCGCCAGGGCGGCGGCCGCCGCCGCGGCGTCAGCGCTCGACGCCTCGCTGGCCGTGGACGACGGCGCGGTGATGTTCATGTCCATGCGGACGTTGATGTCGAAGGACGCCACGCCCTTGTTGACGCTCACCAGCGTGTACTTGGCGAGCAGGCGCCCGTTGAAGCCTCGCGGGCCGGTCGGCAGCGCCAGGTCCAGCGGCATTTCCACGGATTCGCCGACCTTCATCGGGACGCCGTTGAACTTGGTCAGCCAGTCGAAAGCCTGCTTGTACAGCTGCTCCCGCGCCTCCTTGGACATGACCTGCGCTTCCTCGGGCGAGAGCTCCCCGGTCCTGATGGCGGTGGACTCGATCTGATCGTCCTTGATCGTCGCCGTCATCGAGACGGTCGGCGCCTTGGGCACCGTCTGCGGTTGACCGGCCGCGTTGCGCATCTCCGACTTCAGCGTGACCGCCTCGGCGTCCAGCTGGTACGCGCCGTCCTTGTCCAGCGCGGTGGTCGTCAGCGTCTGGCGCATGACCGTCGTCATCCGCAGCGGCATCAGCTTCTGCAGCTCCGCGGCACCCGCACGCATCTGCTCGCTGGCGTCCGCCGGCAGCTGCAGCGTCATCGTCAGGCGCGAGTTCATCGTCGTGTCGATCTGCTGGCGCGAGGCCGGCAGCGGCACCATGTTGAGCTTGATCTGCTCGGTCGTGCCGGCCGCCGTGGCCGGGGCGGCCGGCGCTGCCGGTGCGGCCACCGTCACGCCGGTGTGCAGCGCCAGCGCGAGTGCCAGGAGCCCCAGGCGCGGCAGATGGATTCGTTTCATTCTTCTACTCCCTCCAAGGTCGATGGGGCCTCAGCCCCGATAGTTGTCCTGCATGCGGTAGCCGCGCGCGTAGAGCGCGAACAGCAGCGCCGCCACCAGCGCGAAGCCGGCGAAGAAGAACATCTGGAAGGCCGTGACGCTCGTGCCGGTGGACTGGATGTAGGCCGTCACCGTCGCGCCCTTGACGCTCGAGTTGGCCAGCAGCACCCACAGGTTGCCGATCGTCACCGACAGGTTCCAGAAGCTCGTGATCACGCCCTTCATCGCCAGCGGCGCCTGACTGTAGGCGAACTCCAGGCCCGTCGCCGACACCAGCACCTCGCCCAGCGTGAGCAGCGCGTAGGGCAGCACCTGCCAGGTGATGTCCACCGCATGACCGCCGTCGATCCACAGCTGCAGCCCGCCCACAACGATCCAGGCCAGGCCCGCGAACGCGATGCCCGCGCCCATGCGGCGCAGCGCCGTGACCTTCAGGCCCATCCGGCTGAGCAGCGGATACAGCACCAGGTTGTTGAACGGGATCAGGATCATGACCAGCGCCGGGTTCAGCGCCTGCATCATCGAGGACTTGAACCACTCGGGCTTGGCCATCTGGTCGGCCTGCAGCACCCAGGTCGAGGCCTTCTGGTCGAACAGGGACCAGAACGGCGTGACGAGCGCGAACAGCACCAGCAGGCGCAGCACGGTGCGCACGCCCTCGACGGCCTCGTCGGGATGCACGGCGCGGGCGCGCTCCAGCTGCATCCACGCGCCGACGCCGCCGAAGCCCATCACGAGCACGAGCGCCGAGCAGAACGCGACGACGAAGCCCAGGTTGGGCGTGAGCGCCAGCGCGCCGATCGCCAGCACGACGCCCAGCGCGGCGACGATCAGGCCGCCGCGGCCCTGGCCGGGCGCGGCGCTGAGCAGCGCGGTGCGCACGACCTTGAGGAAGCCATGCGGGTCCTTGTGCGAGGTGCCGGCCGGCACGTGCGTGTACTTGCGGCGGCCGCTCCAGAAGATGACGGTGGCCAGGAACATCAGCGCGCCGGGAATGCCGAAGGCGACGCTGGCGCCGAACTTGTCCAGGAAGATCGGCATCAGCAGCGACGCGAAGAACGAGCCGAAGTTGATGATCCAGTAGAAGGCGTCGAAGACCTTCTGCGCGAGCGTGCGGTTGCTCTTGTCGAACTGGTCGCCGATGAAGGAGCTCACGAGCGGCTTGATGCCGCCCGAGCCCAGCGCGATGAGGAACAGGCCGAAGTAGAAGCCTCGCAGGTTGTTCTCGAAGATCGCGAGGCAGGCGTGGCCGGCGCAGTAGACCAGGCTGAGCCAGAAGATGGTGTTGTACTTGCCGAAGAAGCGGTCCGACAGCCAGCCGCCGAGCAGCGGGAAGAAGTAGACGCCGATGACGAAGGTGTGGAAGACCTCCTTGGCCTCGCCCTTGCGCAGCGGTTCCGGGATGGCCAGCAGCAGGCTGGTCATCAGGAAGACCGTGAGGATGTTGCGCATGCCGTAGAAGCTGAAGCGCTCGCAACCCTCGTTGGCGATGATGTACGGGATCTGGGGCGGCATCTTGGGCGAGGTCGCCGCGCCCGCCGCGCTGCCCGGCTGGGCGGCGATGGTGGAGGTGTTCAAGGTCTGTCTCCGTCAGGTCGGGCGCTCGTGACGCCCCAAAAGGAAAGCCGCCGGGCGAGCGCCGCGGCGGCTAGGGGCGGCGGACGCTGGTGGGCGTCCGTCGCGATCTCAATGGATCAACCGGTCTTCAAGCCTCGAAGGGGAGCTTGAACTGGCTCAGATCCTTGCGGGTCTCGACCAGCACCAGCGGGCCTTCGTCGACGACGACGACCGGCGCGGGCTCGCGGCCCAGCGGCGCGGCGGCCGGCTCGGCGGCGATCGCGGCTTGCGCGGCGGCGATCTTGTCGGCATCGCTGTTGACCCAGACCAGGCCGGCGCCATCGGCGACCGCGCTCAGCTCGGCCATCGGCAGCTCGAAGCGCGGCGCTGCCGGCGCAGCCACCGGGGCAGCGGCCACCGGAGCCGGCGCGGCGACCGGCGTCGGCGCGACAGCTTGCACCGGCGCCTGCTTGGGCTCATCGCCCAGGGCCAGCTGCTGAGGCGCGGCACCCGCGTCCAGCACGACGGCGTCCAGCGCGGCCACGGCCGGCGAGACGACTTCGCCTTCAGCGATCAGGCCGGCGCTTTCGCCACCTTCTCCGCCTTCCGCCGGAGCGCCTTCGCCTTCGCGACGGTCACGGCGGTAGCGATCGCGGCCGCGGCCACGACGGCGGCCTTCACCGCGCGCTTCGCCTTCGGCACCTTCAACGCCTTCAGCGGATTCCGCGCCGGCTTCGCCCTCGACCACCGGAGCGGCAGCCGATTCGGCGCCGTCGGCGAACGAGGTCTCACCCTGCGGCGCCTGGCCTTCGACCAGCGTGCCCTCGACCTGCTCGGCGCCCTCGGCACCGCGCTCACCGCGGTTGCCACGACGACGACGACGGCGGCCTTGACGCTCCTCACCCGATTCACCGGCCGGCGCATCCATCGGCGCGTCCAGCGGTTGCGTGTCGGCGAAGGCGATCGGCGACTCGGTGTTGGCGGCTTCGGTGCCGGCCAGCGGCGCGAGCTCCTGCGTCACGTCGGCCGGGCGCTCCTCGCGACGGCGGCGGCCTTCGCCGCGTTCGCCCCGATCACCGCGCTCGCCACGTTCCTGGCGCTCGCCGCGTTCCGCGCGATCACCGCGCTCGGCACGGTCCTGGCGCGGTGCGCCGTCGACCAGTTGCTCCGGCTTGTCGCCACGCTCGCCGCGACGGTTGCGGTCACCACCGCGCTCGCCACGTTCCGAACGTTCACCACGCTCGGCGCGATCACCACGCTCGGCGCGGTCGCCACGTTCCGGACGCTCGCCGCGGCCTTCCTGCTGCGGCTTGCCTTCGCCGCGCGGCTTGCCATCACGCGGCTTCTGCTCGCCACGGTCGCCACGTTCGGCGCGCTCACCACGCTCGCCGCGCTCGCCACGGCGGTTGCGATCACCGCCGCGGGCGTTGCGATCACGCTCGCCGCGTTCACCCCGCTCGCCACGTTCACCGCGCTCGCTGCGTTCCTTCTTGACGGGCTCGGCCGCCTTGGCAGCCGGTTCCGGCGCGGGTGCCGGAGCACCGCCGAACAGGCGCTTGAGCATGCCGAAGAAGCCACCACCCGCCGCGACCGGCGCCGGAGCGGCGACGGGCGCCGCCGGCGCCGCGGCCACCGGTTCCGCGGCCTTGGGCGCGGGGGCGGTCGGCATCGGGGCCGGCTGCTCGGGCATCAGGCCCTTGATGACGGGCTCCTGCTTGTTCTTCTTCTCGGCGCCGCGGCGGGTGATGCCCACCTCTTCCTGCGGCTCCTCGATCATCGTGTAGCTCGCCTGCAGGTTCTCCAGGCGCGGATCGTCGTGGCGCAGGCGCTCGAGCTTGTAGTTCGGCGTCTCCAGGTGCTTGTTGGGCACCAGCAGCACGGTCACGCGCTGCTTGAGCTCGATCTTGGTGATCTCGGTGCGCTTCTCGTTGAGCAGGAAGCTGGTCACTTCCACCGGCACCTGCACGTGCACGGCGGCGGTGTTGTCCTTCATGGACTCTTCCTGGACCATGCGCAGGATCTGCAGCGCGGAGGACTCCGTGTCGCGGATGTGGCCGGTGCCGTTGCAGCGCGGGCAGGTGATGTGGCTGCCTTCGCTCAGCGCCGGGCGCAGGCGTTGACGGCTCAGTTCCAGCAGGCCGAACTTGCTGATCGAGCTGAACTGCACGCGGGCGCGGTCCTGGCGCAGCGCGTCGCGCAGGCGTTGCTCGACCTCGCGGCGGTTCTTGGACTCCTCCATGTCGATGAAGTCCACGACGATCAGGCCGCCCAGGTCCCGCAGGCGCATCTGGCGCGCGATCTCGTCGGCGGCTTCCAGGTTGGTGCGGGTGGCGGTTTCCTCGATGTCGCCGCCACGGGTGGCGCGCGCCGAGTTCACGTCGACCGAGACCAGTGCCTCGGTGTGGTCGATGACGATGGCGCCGCCCGAGGGCAGGTTCACCGTGCGGCTGAAGGCCGTCTCGATCTGGTGCTCGATCTGGAAGCGGCTGAACAGCGGCGCGTCATCGCGATAACGCTTCACCTTGTGCGCCGTTTCCGGCATCACATGGCTCATGAACTGATGGGCCTGCTCGAAGATGTCGTCCGTGTCGATCAGGATCTCGCCGATGTCGGCGGTGAAGTAGTCGCGGATCGCGCGGATCACCAGCGACGACTCCTGATAGATCAGGAACGCACCCTTGCCGCCCTGGGCCGCCTCGTCGATGGCGGTCCACAGCTTGAGCATGTAGTTGAGGTCCCACTGCAGCTCGGCGGCGGAACGGCCGATGCCGGCGGTGCGGGCGATCAGGGACATGCCCTTCGGGTACTCGAGCTGGTCGAGCGCTTCCTTGAGCTCCTCGCGGTCCTCGCCCTCGATGCGGCGCGAGACGCCGCCACCGCGCGGGTTGTTGGGCATCAGCACCAGGTAGCGGCCGGCCAGCGACACGAACGTGGTCAGCGCCGCGCCCTTGTTGCCGCGCTCTTCCTTCTCGACCTGGACCAGCAGCTCCTGGCCCTCCTTGATCGCGTCCTGGATCTTGGCCGAGCGCACGTCGGCGCCGTCCTTGAAGTACTGGCGCGAGATTTCCTTGAAGGGCAGGAAGCCGTGGCGGTCCTCGCCGTAATCGACGAAGCAGGCCTCGAGCGACGGCTCGACGCGCGTCACGACCGCCTTGTAGATGTTGCCCTTGCGCTGCTCGCGGCCCTCGATCTCGGTCTCGAAGTCCAGCAGCTTCTGTCCATCGACGATGGCCAGGCGACGCTCTTCCTGCTGCGTCGCATTGATCAGCATGCGTTTCATCAGTTCTCCTCCACGCCAGCTTTTCCTGCTGGCGCGCATTCACGTGAACCGCTGCCGGAGAGTCTTCACCGGCGGGCGATTCGACCGATGCACGAGAAACGCGAAAGAACCAATGAAAGGATCGCCCTGGACTGCAATTGAACGGCCGGGCCGTTCAGCGCTGCAGCGTTGGCGCGTGCGCCGCGGGCCCCGGGTCGGCTGTTCCGGTCCGCATGCGCGCCGCTTGAGGCGCGACCCGACCACGGCCGGAGCCCGGCGTGTGGACGAAGCCAACACGCGCTCGCAGGCGGCGGGGGGTGGGAGAGACCGAGGAAAACATCCGGAAACGGGGCCTGGGTGCTGACGTCAGCGCCTGGACTTTCGCCCCCTCGCTGACGTCGTGAAACCTTGTTGTGCTGCCCGCGCCGCCTGCCGACATCCAAGGATGCGGTCGACCGCGTGAGCAATGGTTCTGACGACGTTGCTCTGCCATCAGGACACCGTGACTGCCCGCTCGCTTTGGGAAGCGGGCCCGACGCCGTTGACCTGATGTTGCATCACCAAAAGTAATGAGCAGCCTACTCACAATGGCTGCTCAACGCCACGTTCTTGTCGAGCTCGAACGCTCACGCCCGAGTAAAATGAGAAAAATCAAATACTTACAACGCAAACGTGGCAAGCAGCATTATAGGGGCTAAAGCCCGCAAGGCCGCCCCAGGGACTGCCCGCAGTGCCACGAGGGGTCCGCGGCCCTCGGAAAAGGGGTCGGCGCCCTCTGCCAAGCCCCTTCCGCAAGCCGCCGCGCCCGCGCCCGTGACAGCGTCCGCGACAGCGCCTGAACCCGCGCCGGCCCAGGTCAGGCTGATCCCGGTGGACGAGGGCTCGGCGGGCCAGCGCCTGGACAACTTCCTGATCCGCGAGCTCAAGGGCGCGCCCAAGACGCTGGTCTACCGGATCATCCGGTCCGGCGAGGTGCGCATCAACAAGGGCCGCTGCGCCGCCGATTCGCGGCTGGAAGTGGGCGACATCGTGCGCGTGCCGCCGGTGCGCCTGGCCGAGAAACCGGCCGATCCCGCCATTCCCGCGCGCGAGTTCCCCGTCGTCTTCGAGGACGAGCACCTGATCGTCGTGAACAAGCCGGCCGGCGTGGCGGTGCACGGCGGCTCGGGCGTGAGCTTCGGCGTGATCGAGCAGCTGCGCCGTGCGCGTCCGCAGGCGAAGTTCCTGGAGCTGGTGCACCGGCTGGACAAGGAAACCTCCGGGCTGCTGATGATCGCCAAGAAGCGCAGCGCGCTGACGCATCTGCAGGACCAGCTCCGCGACCGCGAGACCGGCAAGACCTATGCGGCGCTGGTGGGCGGCACGTGGACGAAGTCCAGGAAGGTGATCGACGTGCCGCTGCTGAAATTCGTCGGCAGCGACGGCGAGCGCTGGGTGCGCGCGGTGCCCGACCCCAAGGACCCGCAGGCCGATCAGGCCAAGCGCTCCATCAGCCTGGTGCGGGTGGTGGAGGGCTTCCCCGGCTACAGCCTGCTGGACGTCACGATCAAGACCGGGCGCACGCACCAGATCCGCGTGCACCTCGCCCATGAGGGGCATGCGATCGTCGGCGATCCGAAGTACGGTGACTTCGAGGCCAACCGGGCGCTCGCGCGCGGCGCGCTGCGATTCGACCGGATGTTCCTGCACGCCCGCGCGCTGCGCGTCACCCACCCGGCCAGCGGCGAGACGCTGACCCTGGAGGCGCCGCTGCCGCCCGAGTGCGAGAAACTCCTGGCCGCGCTGCGCGGACCGGTGACCTGACCGGCCGCGCCCTGACGACCCTCATTCCCACGCCATGCCTCAACGCTTCGATCTGATCGTCTTCGACTGGGACGGCACGCTGTTCGACTCCACCGCGCTGATCGTGCGCTGCATGCAGGCCGCCGCCGCGGACCTGGGCCTGGAGCCGCCCTCGCGCGAGCGCGCCGCCTACGTCATCGGCATGGGCCTGATCGAGGCATTGCAGTACGCGCTGCCCGGCCTGGACCGCGAGCGTTATCCGGAACTCGGCCAGCGCTATCGGCATCACTACTTCGCCTCGGCGCATGAGGTCACGCTGTTCGACGGCGTGCCCGAGCTGCTGCGCGATCTCAAGGCCAGGCACCACTGGCTGGCCGTGGCGACCGGCAAGAGCCGCCGCGGGCTGGACGAGGCCTTGACGGCGGTGGGCATGACCACGCTGTTCGACGGCACCCGCACCGCCGACGAGACCGCCGGCAAGCCCAATCCGCAGATGCTGCTGGAGTTGATGCGCGAGTTCGGCGCGGAACCCGAGCGCACGCTGATGATCGGCGACACGACGCATGACCTGCAGCTGGCGCTCAACGCCGGATGCCCGGCGGTGGCGGTGACCTACGGCGCGCATGCGCACGAGTCGCTGCGCGGCTTCGACCCGCTGCTCGTCGCGCATGACGTGCCGACGCTGCGCGACTGGTTGCTGAACAACGCCTGACCCCGCCTGACCCCGCCTGACCCCGCCTGACCCCGCCTGACCACGCCTGACCCCCGCTGTTGCCGTTCCCGATGTCCGCCGAATCCGAATCCACTGCCGTGCCCCTGTGCCCCTCCGCCGAGCTGGAGGAGCGCGGCCGCGCCCACACGTTTGACGTGCTGCACTTCCGCCAGCCGGCCTCGGCCTTCGCGCTGCGTTTCGACGGGCAGGTCGTCGCCTACCTCAACCGCTGCGCGCATGTGCCCACGGAGATGGACTGGCAGGAGGGCGAGTTCCTGGACACCCGCAAGGAATACATCATCTGCAGCATCCACGGCGCCGTTTACCACCCGATGGACGGGCGCTGCGTCACGGGCATGTGCGGCCGTTTCGGGCTGACCAAGCTCGAGGTGCGCGAGCACGACGGACAGGTCTTCTGGTATCCCTCCCGCGACACGCGGCCAGCTTTCGAGGATTGAATGAGCCAACACGACGATCCCCACGCCGACGCGGGCCTGCCGCGTCCGATCCCCGATGCCACGCCGCATCCCGAGGACATGCTCAGAGCCGGCGCTGCGCCCGCGCCTGCTTCATCCACCGCGGCGGGCCCGGGCCGCTACGAGCACGTGCTGGAGCAGTTCGCGCACGACTATCTGCGCGACCGCCGCAGCGACCGGCGGTGGAAGACCTTCTTCCGGCTGATCTGGGTGACGCTGGTGGTGCTGCTGGTGTGGGCGATGGTGTCGCCCAAGCACCATGCCGGCGCGACGACCGGCCCGCACACGGCGCTGGTGGAGGTGCGCGGCGAGATCGCGTCCGACACCGAGGCGAGCGCGGAGCTGATCAACGCCGCGCTGAAGGCCGCGTTCGAGGATCCGGGCTCGCGCGCGGTGGTGCTGCGCATCAACTCGCCGGGGGGCAGTCCGGTGCAGGCGGGCATCGTCAACGATGAGCTCAAGCGGCTCAAGGCGCTGCACAACAAGCCGGTCTACGCGGTGGTCGAGGAGATCTGCGCGTCGGGGGCGTACTACATCGCCGCAGGCGCCGATGAGATCTACGTCGACAAGGCGTCGGTGGTGGGCTCGATCGGCGTGCTGATGGACGGATTCGGTTTCACCGAGGTGATGAAGAAGGTCGGCGTGGAGCGCCGCCTGATGACCGCGGGCGAGAACAAGGGAATGCTGGATCCGTTCTCGCCGGTCTCGCCCAAGCAGCAGGCCTACGCGCAGGCGATGCTGGACCAGATCCATCAGCAGTTCATCGCGGTGGTGCGCGAGGGTCGCGGCACGCGGCTGAAGGAAACGCCGGAGATGTTCTCGGGGCTGTTCTGGAACGGCGAGCAGGCGATCAAGCTGGGCCTGGCCGACGGCACGGGCAACCTGGACTTCGTCGCCCGCGAGGTGGTGAAGGCGGAGGACGTCGTCGACTACACGCCGCGCGACAACGTCGCCGAGCGCCTCGCCAAGCGCTTCGGCGCGTCCCTGGGCGAGGGCGCGGTCAAGGCCGCCCGCTCGACGATGACGATCCGCTGAGCCGAGGCGCTCCCGTGGATGCGGATGCGCAGCGCATGACCGCAAGCGTGGCGGCGCTGTCGCGCCGGCGGCTGCTCACGATCGCGATGGCGCAGGCGGGGCTGCTGTCCTCGCCGGCCGAGGCGCTTGCCGCGAATCCCAGGCAGCTGCGCATCGACAACGTCACCGGGCTGTACGCGGTCGAGGTTGCCCGCGTCGAGACCCCGAGGACCACGGCCGAGGTGTCGGCGCTCGTGCGGGCCTGGCCCGGCAAGGTCGGCATCGGCGGCGCGCGCTTCAGCATGGGCGGCCAGATCGCGGTGGCCGGCGGGCTGCACCTGGACATGCGGCAGATGGCGTCGGTGCTCTGGCTCAAGCCGAAGGAGCGCGTCGTCCGCGTGCAGGCCGGCCTGCGCTGGCGCGATCTGCAGGACCGGTTGGACCGGGAGGGCCTGGCCGTCAAGACGATGCAGAGCTTCGCCAACTTCAGCGTCGGCGGCTCGGTGTCGGTCAACGCGCATGGCCGGTATGTCGGGCATGGCCCGGTCGGCCGCACGGTGCGGGCGGTGCAACTGGTGCTGCACGACGGGCAGGTCGTCGAGGCGAGCCGCAGCCAGCGGCCCGAGCTCTTCCGCGCGGTGCTGGGCGGCTACGGCGCGCTGGGCGTGATCACGGAAGTCGAGCTCGATCTGGCCGAGAACGTGAAGATCGAGCGGATCGTCGAGCCCGTCGCGTTGACGGACTACGCCGCCCATTTCCGCCAGCGCGTGCTGGGAGATCCGCGCAGCGTGCTCCACAACGCGGACCTGCTGCCGCCGGCCTTCGACGCGCCGGTGTCGACCACGTGGCGCCGGGCGGATCCGGCCACACCGTTGACCGAGCGGGAACCGCTGGTGCCACGCGGCAAGCGCTACGCGCTGGAGCAGAACGTGATCTGGGCCGTCACCGAGATGCCGGGCGGTGCGCTGTCGCGCGCCTCGGTGCTGCAGCCGCTGATGAACGCGCGGCCGGCGGTGGTCTGGCTCAACCATGAAGCCAGCCTGGATGTCGCCGAACTGGAGCCGCGCACGCGGGCCATCTCCACGTACGCGCTGCAGGAGTACTTCGTGCCGGAGCGTCATTTCCTCGGCTTCGCGCGCGAGATGGCGCGGGTGCTCCGTCAGCACGAGGTCAATGCGCTCAATGTGTCCATCCGGCATTCACCGGCCGATCCGGATGCGCTGATGGCGTGGGCGAAGGAGGACGTGTTCTCCTTCGTCCTCTACTACAAGCAACGGACCTGGGCGCGCGCGAGCGCGCAGGTCGGCGTGTGGACGCGGGCGCTGATCGATGCGGTGCTGCGACACGAGGGTCGCTACTACCTGCCGTACCAGCCCCATGCGACGCGGGAGCAGTTCCAGCGCGCGTATCCCGAAGCGGCGGCGCTGCGGCGCCTGAAGGACGAGGTCGACCCGGGCTGGAAATTCTCGAACGAGCTCTGGCGCCAGTACCTCTGAGCTCCGGCGCGGACTTTCGCCGCGATCAGGTGCCCTTGCAGCTGGCAGGCAGGTACTTGGCTTCGATCGAGCCGGTGCAGGCCCAGGTCACCTGGTCGGTGGCCGTGCCGCTGCTGTTGTTCACCCGCGTGCCGGTCAGGACCACGGTGTTGCCGTTCACGCCGGTACCGATGTTCTGGGCCGTGGCGGTCAGCACGGCCGTCGCGCCGCCGGTGTAGGTCACGCTCGACACGTACTTGGTCGGATTCGACGTCAGGCCCAGCGTGGCCTCATCCGCCGGGAACGAACCCTTGACCGACAGCCATTCCTGGATCGCCGCCTTGGGCAGGCTGGCGATGCCCATGACCTCGGTGACCTTGGACTTCTTGATGTAGTCCGAGTAGGCCGGCAGGGCCACGGCGGCGAGGATGCCGATGATCGCCACGACGATCATCAGTTCGATCAGCGTGAAACCTTGTTGAACGCGCTTCATTGAGGATGTCCTGAGCAGCGGTGGAAAGAGAGAGACTGCGCCTTCTCACGCAGGGGCCGTGCCAACCCGCGGGCGGTCACGAATCGTGAGGAATGTCACAGGTTATCGGGCTTCCGGGCGTTCCGCACTCCCACCAAGTGACGACTTTTGTCAGTTCCCCCGCCCGGATTCGTCGCCCCTCTGCTAGACAATCCCCCGCTGACTCCGACCCCGCCCGACCCAGCCATCGCTCGGCAGGCCTGTTCCCGTTCCCCTGTCTGTCCAGGATTGACCATGAACATTGCCTTCCATGCCGGCGCGCTCGCGCTGCTGCCCCTGCTGCTGGTCGCCTGTGCGTCCTCGACGCCGCCCACGACCTCATCCGCACGGTCCGAGCCCACGTTCGTGCTGCTCGGCGAGCTGCACGACAACCCCGATCACCACCGCGCGCGCGCCGAGCAGCTGCGCCGGCTCATCGCGCAGGAGCCGAGAACCGCCGTGGTCTTCGAGCAGTTCTCGCGCGGTGAGGACGGCGCCGTCGCGCAGGCGCGCAAGACAACGCCCGGCGACGTGAACGCGGTCATCGATGCCGCGAAGTTCGATCGCAAGAGCTGGCGCTGGCCGCTGCATCAACCGCTCTTCGATGCCGCGCTGCAATCCGGCGCGGACGTCCGCGGCGGCAACCTCGATCGCGATCAGATCCGGAAGATCGTCCGCGAGGGCGACGCCGCCTGGCCCGCGGACCTGCTCGCGCTGCGCGCGCGCACGCCGTGGAGCGACACGCAGCAGGGCACGCTGCGCCAGGACATCCAGGACGGTCATTGCGGCGCGATGCCCGAGGCGATGCTGCCCGGCATGGTGCAGGCCCAGCGAGCGCGTGACGCCGCGATGGCGCAGGCGATGCTGGCCGCCCGCGAGGCGGGCGCGAAACGCGTCGTGCTGATCGCGGGCAACGGCCATGTGCGGCGCGATGTCGCGGTGCCGGTCTACCTGCAGGCGGCCGGCGTGCCGGCGTCGGACATCGACGCCGTCGCCTATCTGGAGCCCGGCAGCGCGACGCCCGCGGGCGGTTATGACCGCGTCGAGCGCGCCACGGCGCCGTCGCGCGAGGATCCCTGCGCGCAGTTCAAGAAGTAGGGCGGGGAAGCCGAGTCGGGAAGTCGGGTCGGGAAGTCGGGCCGGGAAGCAGGGCCGGCGATCAGGCCAGCACGACCTCGACGCCGCGCCGGCGCAGCTCGCCGACGATCGCCTCGTCGGCGTCCTTGTCGGTGATGAGCAGGTCGATCTGCTCGATCGGCGCGATCACCGACAGGTTGCGCTTCATCAGCTTGGACGCGTCCGCCACCGCGATCACCTGGCGCGCGATCTTCATCATCTGCGCGTTCAGCTGCGCTTCCAGCAGATGCGGCGTCATCACGCCGATCTCGGGATCCAGGCTGTCCACGCCGAGGAACAGCTTGTCCGCGTACAGGCTCTGCAGCGCGGTCACCGCCTGCGGGCCCGACAGCGAGTACGAATTGGGCCGCAGCAGCCCGCCCGGCATGATCACGTTCACGCCCGGCACCGTGGCCAGCAGCATCGCGATGTTCAGCGCATTGGTGATCACGTTGAGCGACTGCAGCCGCAGTCCGCGGATCTGCTTGGCGATCTCCTCGGTCGTCGAGCCCGAGTCCAGCATGATGGTCTCGCCGTCGCGGATCAGCTTGGCGGCCTCCACGGCGATGCGCACCTTCTGCTCGTGATGCAGCTTCTGCTTGACGCTGATGGGCACTTCCTCGGTGTCGCGATGGGCCAGCGCGCCGCCATGCGTGCGCAGCAGGGCGCCGGTGGCGGCCAGCGCGTTGAGGTCGCTGCGGATCGTCACCACCGAGATGCCGAAGCGCTCGGCGAGTTCCTCGACCGTCACCTTGCCCTGCGCCTGCACCTGCTCGCGGATCAGGCGCCGACGCTCGTCGATCAACAGCGAGGCGTCTTGCTTGTCGGCGGTGGGTGTTGTGGTGGTCATGGGAATCGGAAGCGATGAACTTTCGAATGATATCGATGTGGCCGCGCTCCCCCTCTCCCGCTTGCGGGAGAGGGCAGGGGTGAGGGCCAGTGGCCTAGGCAGGCCGCAGTCGCACGCCGGCCAGGCGAGCTGCGTACATGGCAGCACCGAGCTCGGGCCCGAAGCGAGGAGCGATCAGGGTGGCGCCGGGCACCTCGCGGACAAGCGCCGCGCGCAGCGCATCGGTGACCGCCGCGCCTGCCTCGAAGACGCCGCCCGTGTACGACACCGCCACCGCCGCGTCCGCGGGCAGCCGTAATTGCCTTGCCACGCCGCCCGCGATCGCCGCGAGCTCCTCCCCGGCGCGCGCCAGCAGCGCCCCCGCCTGGACATCGCCATCGCCCGCCGCTGCCGAGACCAGCCGCGCGAACTGCGCCAACCGGCTGCGGGCCGTGTCGCCATTGATCGCGGCGCAGAGATCCAGATCCTGCGCCAACCCGAAATGCGCCCGCACCCGCTCCAGCAACGGCCCCGCTGCGGCGCGCCCGTCGGCCATCCGCGAGAACAGCGCCAGGCCCTCACGCGCGAGCCAGTAGGCCGAGCCCTCGTCGCCGAAGACCTCGCCCCAGCCGCCGCAGCGCGCGGCGCGCCCCTGCCACTCGCCATACGCGATCGAGCCCGTGCCCGCGACCAGGCTGATGCCGTCCTCGCCGCCGAGCGATCCGGCCCAGCTGCAGACCATGTCGTTGCCCACGCGCGAGCGCGGCAGCACGCCCTCGAGCAGCCCGTCGAAGTCCGCCAGCAGCGCGCTGTCCTCGCCGTGCGCGGGCAGCCCGGCGAAGGCACTGCGCACGCGATCCGACCCGATGCCGGCCTGGCGCAGCGTCTCGGCGACGCCGTCGCGCAGCAGCACGCGCAGGGCCTCGAAGCCGATCTCCAGGTAGTAGCTCGTCGTGGACGCATGCCGCGCCAGTAGCCGGCCGTCACCGGCGAGCAGCAGGAAGGAGGTCTTCGTGCCGCCGCCGTCGATGCCGAGGAAGAGGGCGTCGTGGGAGTCGTGGGAGTCGTCGCTCATGTGCGCTCGCGCCAGGCTCAGGGAAGCGGGTGGATGGTGACGCCGCTGACGACGCGCGTCACGGTGCCGGAGGCGCTGGGATTGTCCGGCGTGATGCCCAGCTTCAGCGAGGCCAGCAGCGACAGGCATTGCGCGAAGACCAGCGCCACCGGCGCCAGGCCCAGGTCGGGCGCGTTGGCGGGCAGATTCAGCAGCACATCATCGGCGGCCAGCGCCTGGTCGGCGTTCAGCGCCGAGGTGCTCAGCGCGATCACGCGTCCGCGCCCCTGGCGGCGCAGCTCGCGCAGCAGGTCCAGGTCGTAGCGTCGCGTGTAGCTGTCGTTGGACAGCAGCATCAGCACCAGCGTGCGGTCGTTGAGCACCGTCTTCGGGCCGTGGCGGAACCCGAGCGGCGAATCCGCCAGCGCGACCCATTGCCCGTCGGTCAGCTCCAGCATCTTCAGCGCCGCCTCGCGCGCCAGTCCCTGCAGCCCGTTGCTGCCCAGCACGACCAGCCGGTCGAAGCCCTCGTCGCTGAGCGCGCTCAGCCGGTCGGCCTCCGCGTCCAGCAGCGCCTGCGCCGCGGCGCCCAGCGCCTCCACCGGCGGCAGCGCCATCTCGAAGGCCCAGGCCGCGGCCAGCAGCATGCCGGTGAAGCTGGACGTCATCGCGAACGCGCGGTCATGGGTCTCGTCGGGCAGCAGCAGCACGCGGGCCCGGTCACGGTCGCCGAGCCGGCGCGCCAGCGTGCCCTCGGCCGCGCAGGTCACGGCCAGGTGGTGGCAGTCGGCGACCGTCGCGTCGGCGAGCTCCACCGCGGCCAGGCTCTCCGGACTGTTGCCGGAGCGCGCGAAGGACACCAGCAGCGTGGGCACGCCCGGCTGCAGGCATTGCGCCGGGTTGGAGACGATGTCGGTGGTGGCGATCGCCTCGACGCGCAGACCGGGCCGCGCGCCCAGCTGCTGCAGCAGCGCCGGGGCCAGGCATTGCCCGATGAACGCGGAGCTGCCCGCGCCGGTCAGCACGATGCGCAGGTCGGGCAGCGCCAGCAGCGGGCGCAGGAAGGCGTCCAGCGGCGCGCGCTGGCGCTGCACCAGCGCCTGCACGGTGGACCAGACCCGGGGTTGATGGGCGATCTCTCGCGCGGTGTGGGTCGCGCCGCGGCGGTCGAGATCGGCGGGAGCGAGGTGGAGCAGGGTCATCGTGGCAGGTCGTTGGGGCGGTGAGGGGAGGGCCGGGCGCCGAGGGCGTTCATGCGGCGCAGGCCGCGAGGTAAGGCCGCAGCGATTGCGCGGCGCCATCGCGCAGCAGCTCCGCGGGGCGGTTGCGCAGGCGGCCGTCGCGGATCGCGTCGTACTGGCGCGGCAGGAACTGGCTCAGCAGCGTCAGCGGCGGCGGCGAGTGCTCCAGCCGGTCCATCAGCGCGGCGCAGGCGCCCTGGACGCGGGGATGGGCCCAGTAGTAGCGGATGCGATCGCTCAGGCTGTAGGCCAGGTCCACCTGCAGCCGCGCGGGATCCTGGTAATAGGGGCGCCAGTGCTCGGGCTCGGCGCGCATCACGCCCAGCACCGTGGCGATGAGGCCCTCGCCGTCGGCCGCGTCGCGGCCCAGCCACTCGTGCTCCACGGCCGCCAGCGCCCACAGCGTCTCGCGCAGCGCGAAGGTCGCGCCGGGGCCGACCTTGAGGATCGCGAAGTGGTCGCGGGCCAGTTGCGCCAGCCGATCGGGCGTCTGGTAATCGGTCGAATGCGCCTCGAAGACCAGACCCGGCTGCGACGCGATGAACGCGCTCAGCGCGCGCGCCTTCTCGGGCCGGTAGTCGATGACCTTGTGATGGTCGAACTCGACCCCGGGCTGCACGACCATCGCGATCACGCGCGTCCAGGCCTCGTCCAGGCCGGCCCGCGCGAACGCGTCGCGATGCAGCGCCAGCGTCGCGCCGGCGGCCTCGGGCGAGGTCACCGCCAGCTCGTCCAGGTCCTCGTGCGCGCCGCCCGGCACCGGCACCTCGGTGCCGATGACGTAGACCGGCGGCTCGCCGCGATCGGGCGCGTCGCGCCAGGCCTGCTCGGCGGCCAGGCACAGGCGCACGGCGCGCGCGGCGATCTCCGCCTCGGGCAGCGGCACCGGATCGTCGGCGCAGGACATCGAGCAATCCAGATGGATCTTGCGGAAGCCGGCCGCGACGTACTGCGCGACCATCACCTCGGCCTTGGCCATTGCCTGCGCCGCGGGCGACTTGCGCCAGGCGTTGGGCCCGAGGTGATCGCCGCCCAGCACCAGCAGCTCGGGCGCGAGACCCTCGATGCGGGCGAGCGACTCGACGAAGCGCCGGAAATCGATGGGCGTCATGCCCGTGTAGCCGCCGTCCTGGTTGACCTGGTTGGAGGTCGCCTCGATCAGCGCGGGGCGGCCGTGCGCGGCGCATTCGCGCAAGGTCGCGGCGATGACGACGGGGTGGGCGGAACACATGGACGGGATGCCGACGGCCGGCGCGACCGGGACCGCCGAGGCGAGGTCCGCGGATCCGGGCGCCGACTGCTTGTGGCGCCGCACGAGATCGAGCATGAGCTTCAAGGGGTTTCCTTTTCGGGTTGAAGGGCCAGCAGCAGCGCGGCGAGCAGCGCCAGCGCGACGCCGGCGAGCTTGGTGCCGCCGGGCGCGCTGCCGCTCATCGCCATCGAGGCGAGCGCCGTCAGCAGCGGCGCGCCGGCGTTGACCAGCGGGGACACGACCAGCGCCTGGCCGTGGCGGAAGGCATAGACCAGTGTCAGCGCGCCGATCGCGTTGAGCACCTGGATGGCCGCGGCCAGCCCGGGGCCGTCCCAGCCCCAGGGGATGGGGCGCGAGAAGTCCGTCATCCACAGCGCGGCGGGGATGCACAGCAGCGCGCTGAGGGTCATGTAGAAGAAGATGCTCTCGGCGCTGGCGGCGTTGTTGGCGGTCTTCAGGAAATACGCCTGCAGGCCCCAGGCCGCCATCACGACGAGCGCCAGCCCGAACCACAGGCCCAGCGCCTGGCCCTGCTGGCCGGGCTGGAAGTCGAACAGCGGCAGCGCGCACAGCGCCAGCACGATGCCCGCCACGCCCAGCTTGCCGGTGCGCTCGCGCAGCAGGCCGAAGGACAGCGCGATCGTCACGGCCGGCGACAGCGACACGATCGGGAAGATCAGATAGGCCGGGCCGCTTTCCACCGCGCGGAACAGCAGCATCTGGCCGCCAGCCCCGAGCAAGCCCACCGTGAGACCCTGCACCACGGCGCGGCGGTCGCGTTGCAGTTTCCAGCCGGCGCGAGCCAGCACGATGAGCGCGGGCGGGACCATCGTCAGTGCCCACACGGCGTAGACCAGCGTGTCCGGGAAGCCGCGCTCGGAGGACAGCCCGGTCAGCGCACCCCAGGCGCCCCAGAACAGGGTGGTGATCAGGGCATAGGTCAACCAGGGTCGTTGCATGCGGCGCTTTCGTTCCGGGGAAGGGCTGAATCGGGTTTGAACTTTCGAACGAAAGAATAGAGCAGCGAAACCGGAAACACAACGGAAGATTCCGTGACAAGGGCTGAAAGTCGTGATTTCAAGGGAATACCCGAAGTTATCGAGCCTGCGAGGCAGGTACGGATGCCTTCTTTCGAATCGAATGCTTTCGTCAGTGCGATAAGCGAAAGTCAAATCGTCGGTAAAAACGATATGCGAAATCATTCGAAAGGTTACGTAGACTTGCCGCAAGCCGGTCAGAGGTCCAGGACTGGTAGCGGACAAGCCAACACAAGGAACCCTGAGATGCGAGCTCCCCTGTCCTCCCTCCTGATCGCCGGCTTCGCGCCGCGGCCCATCGCCGCCGCCGCCGCGATCGCCGCGCTGGCCGCCGTGGGCGTGGCCCAGGCGCAGGTCCAAGCCCCCGCGTCGGTCGCCCCGGCCGCCTCGGCCGCCCAGCCTCAAGACAAGACCGATGCGGACCCGAAGAACCAGAAGAACGAGAAGTCCAAGGAAGCCGATCAGACGCTGGATCGCGTCGAGGTGAGCGGCACGCGCGCCAGCCTGCAGCGCTCGCTGAACCTCAAGCGCAGCGCCTCGGGCGTGCAGGACAGCATCAGCGCGACGGAGCTCGGCCGCTTCCCTGACGACAACGTCGCCGATTCGCTCAGCCACATCACCGGCGTGTCGATCTCGCGCACCGCCGGTGGCGAGGGCCAGAAGGTCAGTGTGCGCGGGCTCGGTCCGGAATACACGCTCACGACCTTCAACAACCGCATCCTGGCCACCGACGGCGAAGGCCGTGACTTCGCGTTCGACGTGCTGCCGTCGGACATCATCAGCGGCGCCGACGTGGTGAAGTCCGCGCAGGCCTCGGTGATGGAAGGCGCGATCGGCGGCCTGGTGAACCTGCGCTCGGCCAGTCCCTTCGACCAGCCCGGCCAGCACGCCATCCTGCGTGTCGAGGGCGACCGCAACACGATGTCCAAGCTCAATGGCGGCAAGGTCTCGGCCACCTACAGCAACACCTTCGGCAAGGAGCTGGGCGTGCTCTTCGGCGCCGTCTATGCCGACCGCAAGGTCCGCACCGACACCGCCGGCAACGACGGCGGCTGGACGCGCAACCCGATCTCCGATCCCGCCGCCAACTGGACCGGCAACGCCTGGGGCGGCAACATCGATCCCAACGGCAATGGCGTGCTCGATCCCGACGAGGAAGGCCTGATCGGCCCGGGCCAGTTCCGCGTCGGCACCATCCAGGAGCAGAAGAAGCGCATGGCGCTGTCGGGCAAGGTCGAGTGGCGGCCCAGCGACGCGATCAAGCTGACGGTGGACGGCATCAAGACGCGGCTCGATTCGCCGCAGGTCGGTTACCAGCAGTCCTTCTACACGCTGTTCTCGCCGGGCCGCTGGTCCAACATCCAGACGAAGAACGGGGTCGTCACCGGCTTCACGATGGACAGCACCAATCCGGACCTGATGCTCAATCCGGAGCTGCTCAACCTGACCACGCACCGCGTGGTGGACAGCGCGGTCTACGGCGCCAACCTGGAGTGGAAGGCCACCGAGACGCTGCGCTTCAACGGCGACGTCTACCAGTCGACCTCGCGGCGGCACTCGGGCGGGCAGGACACCTACACGGTGCTGCGCATGAACCAGCCCAACGTGACGACGGTGAACCTGACCGGCTCGCAGGTGCCCGACATCAAGACGACCTTCTCCGACGGGCGCGACCTGGTCTCGGGCCTGGCCAGCGGGGCCTTCGGCGCGAACGACTTCAACACCCATTACCTGGGCCTGAGCGGCGACAACATCGACGACAAGATCCGCGGCCTGACGCTCAACGGCGCGTGGTCGGTGGATCGCTTCAACGTCGACCAGATCCAGTTCGGCGTCCAGTCCACGCGGCGCGACAAGAACCGCGACCTGGTGGACAACGCCATCAACGGCGGCGAGAACTACTACTCCGGCAGCAACGCGATCAACGTCGGCACGCTGGGCGGCAACGTGCTGGACCAGCACCTGGCCCCGCCCAACTTCATGAACGGCGTCAGCGGCAGCTTCCCGCGCAGCTTCCTGGGCTTCGACGTGCCCAACTACCTCGCGGCGCTGCAGGCCTACAACGGCAAGCCGCGTCCCGACGGCGGCGTGTACGACTTCAGCCAGGCCGCGCCGGTGTGGAACCCGCTGCAGAGCTACCGCGTGCGTGAGAAGACGACCTCGTTCTTCGTCGAGGCCGACCTCTCCGGCGACCAGTGGAATGCCGACATCGGCGTGCGCCTGGTCAAGACCAAGACCTCGGCCAGGGCCTGGGACGCGAAGATCTCCAGCATCACCGAGAACGGCCCGTTCAACTACACCGCGGTGTATGCCGACCCGACCGAGATCGGCCAGGACGCGAGCTACACCTACGGGCTGCCCTCGGCCAACTTCGTCTGGCACTTCACCGACAAGCTGCAGCTGCGCCTGGGCGCGGCCAAGACGATGGCGCGGCCGTCGGTGGAGCAGCTCGCGCCGACCAGCACGACGGCCAGCGTCGCGTGGGGCGACTTCACGCAGGTCTACGGCGGCAACGCGGACCTGAAGCCCTACAGCGCCAAGCAATACGACGCGTCGCTGGAGTGGTACTACGCGCGCAACTCCGCGCTGACCTTCGCGGTCTTCCAGAAGGACATCAGGAACCAGATCACCACGAGCTGGCAGACCGGCGTGGACATCGGCGTGCCGGGCCATCTGTTCAATGTGATGAAGCCCATCAACGGCGACAAGGCCAAGGTGCGCGGCATGGAGATCGGTTTCCAGCACCTGTGGGACAACGGCTTCGGCGTGCGCGCGCAGTACACGCGCAACAAGTCCCGCAGCTGGGTCGGCGGCGAGGAGCGGCCGCTGGAGGGCATCGCGCCGGCGACCTCGTCGCTGGGCCTGCTCTACGAGAAGGGCCCGTGGAGCCTGAGCGCCACGGCGGACCACACCGATGAATTCGTCTCAGCGATCAACGTGATCGGCCCGGGCTTCAACGAGCGCGCCAAGGCCATCACCTGGCTGACCGCGCAGGCCGCCTACGAGGTCAATGCCTGGCTGCGGATCTCCATCGAGGGCCGCAACCTCACCGATGCCAAGCAGGAGTACACGCTGGGCAACGGCAGCATCGTGCTGCCCCAGGGCTACAACCGCTGGGGACGCGCGTTCACGATCGGCGCGAGCATCAAGTTCTGATGCCTTCTGGACATCGCCCGAGGCGCCGCGCAGACGGTGCGGGGCGGTGTCGTCCGCGAAGGACGTTGGGGGTTCCACCACACCCGGGCCGCCGTGCGGCCCGACATCAGAAGATGCAAGGAGAACTCATGACCCGATCCCTGATCCGCTCGATGGCCGCGGCCCTCGTCACCGTCGCTGCGTTGGGCGCCGCCACCGGCGCCCAGGCGCAGTCCTGGTGGAAGCCCGGCGTGAACACGACCTGGCAATGGCAGCTCACCGGCACGCTCAACACCGGCTACAACGCCGCCGTCTACGACATCGATCTCTTCGACACTTCCGCGCAGACCATCGCCTCGCTCAAGGCGCAGGGCCGCAAGGTGGTGTGCTACTTCTCGGCGGGCAGCTCCGAGAACTGGCGCCCTGACTTCGGCAGCTTCAACGCGGCCGACATGGGCAAGGCGCTCGACGGCTGGGCCGGCGAGAAATGGCTGGACACGCGCTCGGCCAACGTGCGCGCGGTGATGCTCAGCCGGCTCGACCTGGCGGTGTCCAAGGGCTGCGACGGCGTGGAGCCCGACAACGTCGATGGCTACACCAACGCGACCGGTTTCCCGCTGACCGCCGCGACGCAGCTCGACTACAACAAGTACCTCGCCACTGCCGCGCACGGCCGCGGCCTGGCGATCGCGCTGAAGAACGACGTCGACCAGCTCGCGCAGCTCGAGCCCTTCTTCGACATGGCCGTCAACGAGCAGTGCAACCAGTACGACGAGTGCGGCGGCTACTCGGTGTTCACGAGCAAGAACAAGCCCGTGTTCAACGCCGAGTACGCGTCCAAGTACAAGAAGAACACGAACGGCGCGCGCGACAAGCTCTGCACGAAGATGAAGGCCGCGAAGATCCGCACGCTGGTGCTGCCGCTGGACCTCAACGACGCCTATCGCTACAGCTGCGACTGACCTCCTGAAAGCAGGCATTCCACGATGACCGACACGACGAGAACTCACCTCCACGCCGCGAAGCCGGCGCCGGGCACGATGCTGGCGGGCGGCCTCCTGGCCGTCGCGATGGTGGCCTCCATGGCCGCCACGGCCTCGGCGGCAAGCACCGCGCCGAAGGCGGCCGCGGGCGACCGCTACACGATGGCGGACTTCGCCAAGGTCCCCAAGATCGACGCGCACGTGCACCTGCACAACGCGGATCCGGCCTTCCTCGACGCCGCGCGCAAGCTCGGCTTCAAGGTGTTGACGATCAACGTCGACTATCCGGACTTCCCGCCGCTGGACGACCAGCAGCGGGTGGCGATCGCGCTGCGCCAGGCGCGGCCGGCGGATGTGGCGTGGGCGGTGAGTTTCTCGTCGGACACCTCGGATCAGCCGGGCTGGCTCGATGCGACGAAACAGCGCGTCGATGCCGGCCTGCGCGCCGGCGCGGTCGGCGTGAAGGTGTGGAAGAACATCGGCATGAGCCTGCGCGACAAGCAGGGCCAGCTCGTCATGATCGACGACGCGCGCTTCCAGCCCTTGTTCACGTATTTCGAGGACCAGGGCATCACGATGCTGGGTCACCAGGGCGAGCCGCACAACTGCTGGTTGCCGCTGGACAAGATGACGGTCATCAACGACCGTGAGTACTTCGCGCACCACCCGCAGTACCACATGGCGCTGCATCCGGAGATGCCGAGCTGGGAGGCGCAGATGGCCGCGCGCGATCGCATGGTGGCGGCGCATCCCCGGCTGAAGTTCATCGGCATGCACATGGCCTCGCTGGAGCGCGATGTCGATGAGCTCGCCGCGTTCCTCGATCGCTTCCCGCTGGCCAAGGTGGACCTGGCCGCGCGCATCGGCCAGCTGCAGTACCAGAGCCAGCGCGACCGCGAGAAGGTGCGCCGCTTCCTGATCAAGTACCAGGACCGTCTGATGTACGGCACCGACGTCTCGCAACCGCCGCAACAATCGGGGGCCGAGCTCGTGAAGGAAGTCGAGCCGGTGTGGCGCATGCACTGGCGCTACTTCAACACGGAGGAGTCGTTCAAGGTGTCCGATCTCGAGCAACCGGTGAAGGGACTCGGCCTGCCCAAGGCCGTGGTCGACAAGCTGTACCACCTCAACGCGGAGCGTAGCTTCCCCACCGCGTGGAAGGCCGCGCGATGACCGAGCGCCGCGCGTTCCTCCAATGGCTGGGGGCCGCCCCGGTCGCCACGATCACGCCGAAGCTGGCGATGGCCGCCGCCGTGGCATCGCCCGGTGCCGCCGTCGCGGCGCGGGCAGCGGACCTCGGCCGAGGCCATGTGCGGCTCCAGGATGAGCGCCTGTCGCTGCAATTCGACGACCGCCTGCGCAGCCGCATCGTGCGGCTGGGTGGCGCGCGTCCGCTGGCGCTGACCGGTTTCGACGCGGGCGAGCAGCTCATCGTCGCGGAGCTGAAGCCGACACGGCGCGACGGCAACGCGCCTGAGCTCGGCGCGGAGGCGGCGGGAGCGCCGCCGGCGGTGACGACGCGCGTGATCGATCGCTTCACGGTGACGAGCGCGGTGCCCGCCAGCGGCGCCACGTCCTTCGGCGCCGGCCAGCGCCTGACGCTGACGGGCCGGGCCGAGGGGGCCGCCGTCGACAAGACGATGACGGTCACGCTGCTCGACGAACACCCCGGTGTCGCGTTGATCGAGGTCGCCTTCATGAACCGGTCCGACAAGCCGCTGATGGTGCAGGGCTGGACCGTGGGCGCGCACCGGTTGCTGGCCGCGCCTCGGCATGCGGGCGGGTGGTGGACCTATTCGGGATCGACGCACACCGACCGGCGCGACTGGATGCAGCCGGTGCGGCGCGGCTTCGAGCAGCGCAACTTCCTGGGCATGGACTCGTCGGACTACGGCGGCGGCACACCGCTGGTCGATGTGTGGCGCCGCGACCTGGGCGTGGCGATCGGCCATCTGGACAAGTTGCCGCGGCTGGTCTCGCTGCCGGTGAAGGCGGTGGGCGAGCAGGTGGACATCGCGTTGCGCGGGGACGAGCCGCGCACGCTCCAGCCGGGTGAGGCGCTCACGCTGCCGCTGGCCTTCATCGCGGTGCACGAGGGTGATTGCTTCGTGCCGCTGGACCGTTACCGGCGTCTGATGAACGCGCAGGGCCTGGCCGCGCCGGAGCCGCCGCGCAGCGCGCACGACTCGGTGTGGTGCGCGTGGGGGTATGAGCGCGACTTCTCGCTGGAACGCGTGCGCGCGACGCTGCCCAAGGCGCAGGAGCTGGGCCTGAAGTGGGCGGTGCTCGATGACGGCTGGCAGCGCGCGACGGGCGACTGGTTCGACATCGATCTGAAGAAGTTCCCGCGCGGCGAGGAGGACATGAAGGCGCTGGTGGCGGACATTCACGCGCGCGGCATGAAGGCGCGGCTGTGGATCGCGCCGCTGGCGGTGGCGCCGGGCAGCGACCAGCTGCATGAGCACGCGGATCTGCTGCTGCTGGACCAGAACGGCGCGCCGCAGATGATCACGTGGTGGAACTGCCTGTACCTGTGCCCGGGCGCGAAGGGCACGCAGGAGCGCACGGCCGCGATGTTCCGCAAGATCATCCAGGACTGGGGCTTCGATGGCGTGAAGGTCGACGGGCAGCACCTGAATGGCGTCGCGCCGTGTTTCAACCCGAAGCACGGACACGCGAAGCCGCAGGACTCGTGCGAGCGGATGGCCGACTTCTACCGGGCGATGTTCGAGGCCTGCCATGCGGTGAATCCGGAGGCGGTGGTCGAGGTCTGCCCGTGCGGCACGAGCTACGCCTTCCACAACATGCCGTGGATCGACCAGGCGCCGGCCTCGGATCCGTTGTCGAGCTGGCAGGTGCGGCACAAGGGCAAGGCGCTGAAGGCGCAGATGGGGCGCTGGTCGGCGTATGCGGGCGATCACGTGGAGCTGTCG
Source organism: Roseateles sp. So40a (assembly GCF_048081605.1). NCBI lineage: Bacteria > Pseudomonadati > Pseudomonadota > Betaproteobacteria > Burkholderiales > Sphaerotilaceae > Roseateles > Roseateles sp. So40a. Next base: position 556,872 of record NZ_CP182288.1, read on the forward strand.
ACGGGCGGCATGGACTTCGCGTCGGCGGTGGGCGTGGGGGGCGTGGTGTCCACGAAGTTCACGTGGCCGGAGGACCCCAAGCCCAAGGACTCCTTCCTGCTGACGCCGGAGCGCGAGACGCACTGGCGCAAGTGGATCGCGGCGCACAACGCCAAGGGCCTGTCCGACGGCGTGTATCGGGGCGAGCTCTATGACATCGCGTTCGACAAGCCTGAGACGCATGTCGTCGAGAAGAACGGCGTGATGCATTACGCCTTCTACGCGCCGAGCTTCGACGGCACGGTGAGCCTGCGCGGCCTGGGGCCGGGGGTGTGGCGGATCCGGGATTACGTGAACGGGGTGGATCTGGGGCAGGTCGATGCGGCGAAGCCGACGATGAAGCTGCGCTTCAAGGAGCACCTGCTGATCGAGGCGACGCTGATGTCGGCGGTGGAGCGTCCGATGGCGAGGGCGGGGCGGCTGCCGTCACGGCTGATCGGGCGAGACGGGTTCGCGTTGGCCTCGGCGTGGGAGGACGCGCCGGCGCTGTTCTTCGCGCACGACTGGCGCGGCCGGCCGCTGACCGGGACGCAGTCGACGCGGGTGCAGCTGTTGCATGCACCGGGTGCGTTGCACTTGCGCTTCAGCAGTCGGTACAACGCGTTGACGACCTTCGAGCGCGAGGCGACGACCACGGGCATCTGGCCGCTGTGGGAGCGCGACGTGGTGGAGGTGTTCCTGCAGGCGCCGCAGGACGCGGGGTCGGACCGGTATCGCGAGGTGGAGGTCTCGCCCAACGGGCTCGTGATGGACCTGGAGGTGCGCGGGCAGGGCCGCAAGCGATTCGTCGGCGAGAGCCGCGCGCGCACGGTGATCGACGAGACGCATCGGATGTGGACGGCTGAGCTCGTGGTGCCGATGGCGACGCAGGCGCAGACGATGGATGGCGGGCGCATCAACCTGTTCCGCATCGAGGGGAACAAGGAGACGCGGCAGTTCAGCGCGTGGAACCCCACCGGCAGTGAGAAGCCCAACTTCCATGTGCCGGGGGCGTTTGGGGGGGTGAGGCTCGAAGGCTGATGTGATGTGGCAAGAGGGGTTGGCCCTCACCCCTCCCTCTCCCGCAAGCGGGCGAGGGCGACCCGCTGGTGCTCTGCATACTCCCTCGCCCGTTTGCGGGAGAGCGCAAAAGGCTCTGGCATGAACTCCCTCGCCCGCTTGCGGGAGAGGGCAGGGGTGAGGGCCAGAGGCGTTGGAAGTACAGCAGTGCTCTTGCTCCCTCGCTCGTTTGCGGGAGAGCGCAAAAGGCTCTGGCATGAACTCCCTCGCCCGCCTGCGGGAGAGGGTCGGGGTGAGGGCCAGAGGCGTTGGCAGTACAGCAGTGCTCTTGCTCCCTCGCCCGCTTGCGGGAGAGCGCAAAAGGCTCTGGCATGAACTCCCTCGCCCGCTTGCGGGAGAGGGTCAGTGAACGCAGTCCGCCTCACTCGCGAGTGACAAGCCAATGGTGGATCCGCGCCAGGACGCCTTCCAACTCCTGCATCGCTTCTCGATTCGTGAATCGCAGGACATGAAATCCGGAGGTCAGCATCGCAGCACTGCGCCGCGCGTCGTAAGCCGCATCACGCGGTCCGCCATGCTGCCCACCATCCAGCTCGATCACGAGCCCAGCCTCAATGCACGCGAAGTCCGCGAAGTAGGTGCCGATGGGGTGTTGCCGCCTGAATTTGTGGCCAGCGAAACGACGATCACGCAAGTGGTGCCAGAGCGCGCGCTCGGCGCGGGTGCCCTCTGATCGGAGAGCGCGGGCCGCGTTCTTGCGGCCGGGGTGGGGTGACTCGTTGTCGTCCATGGTGAACGAGTGTGTGCGAGCCAGGATCGGGCGGATCTCCCCATCGCGGGTGAGATGTGGACTGCCCACGCCTCTGGCCCTCACCCCTCCCTCTCCCGCAAGCGGGCGAGGGCGACCGACTGGCGCTCTGCATGCTTCCGGGATAGCGCAAAAGGCTTTGACATGAACTCCCTCGCCCGCTTGCGGGAGAGGGTCGGGGTGAGGGCCAGAGGCGTTGGCAGTACAGCAGTGCTCTTACTCCCTCGCCCGCCTGCGGGAGAGGGTCGGGGTGAGGGCCAGAGGCGTGGGCAGTCCAGCGATGGTGAAGCTCAAGCCCCCGCCGCCTTCTTCGCGACGTCGCCCGCCTTCTTCACCGGCACCGGATCCGGCAGCTCCTTGGCCTGGAGCATGCGGGCCTGCACGACGAGCTGGTTGTGGGCATCGAGGAACGCCGCCGCGATGACCTTGCCCTCGTTGCTGTTGGCCCAGCCCGCACCCGCTGCCCCGCCCAGCTTGCCCAGCACCAGACCGCCCATGCCCAGATCGGTGACGCGCACCGACCCCGTGGCCGCGGCGACCTGCTCGGTTGTCTCGTTGTCTGTCAGCAGCAGCGCCACCTGCGCTTCCTTCAGCTTGATGTGCTCCGCCGCGCCCACGAACTTGTTGAGCACCGGGATCATTCCCAGGATCCCGCCCACCTGACGGCCCGCGTCCTGCTCGCTGAAGGTCAGGCTGGGAATCAGCGTGTACTGCGCCTCGTAGCCCTTGCCCTTGTGCACCGTGCTGCCTTCCTTGCGCAGGATGCCGGCGTCCTTGAGCTCCTGCTCCTTGATCGTCGCCTTCAAGCCCGAGTTGCGATCCACCACGCGGAAACATCCGCTCTGCTGCGCGAGCAGTCGCACCAGCGGCAGCGGCGAATTGGGCAGCCCGTTGGGCGCGCTGATCGTGTAGCCGTTGGGGTTCTCCATCAGCGACAACGTCGCCACCGGCGCGTCGCACTTCATCAGTTCGCGATTGGCCTTGTTGGCGCCCGCGGGACCCGCCGAGCCGGTGATCTCCGAGCTGCCGTCGCCCAGCGTCGCGCCCTGCTTGCCGCAAGCGGCCAGCAGCGCCACGCTCACGCCCACCGTGATGGCGATCAGACCGCCCGTGCGGGGCAGCAGCGGACGAGGTGAAACATTGGAGCGGGAAGGTTGGAAGCGCGCGAGTGCCATGCCGATCTCCTGGGCGCAAGGCCCGCGAATGCTGGAAACGGGCCGGACCTTATCGCACTTGGGTGGCCGCGCGGCCCCCACCGATGGGTGGTCGCGTCGCTGAATGTCGCGTCGTGACGGCGCCTTTACGAGTCGTTACCGCGCCGGGGTGAGAATCCGCCCCTTCGGTCCCCCGGGGACCGCCAACGATCTCGACCATGAACGACAAGTCCCCGAGCCGCGCCATCGCGTGGCTGGTGTGCGCCCTGGTGGCCGCGGCGCTGTACGGCAACTACTACGTCTACGACTCCATCGGCCCCGTCGCCGACGCGCTGCAGAGCCAGCGCGGATTCAGCGACCAGCAGATCGGCCTGCTCAACGCCATCTACAGCCTGCCCAACGTCGTCCTCATCCTCATCGGCGGCGTGCTCGTCGACCGCTTCGGCGCCGCGCGCATGACCGTGTGGACCGCCGGCATCTGCCTGCTCGGCGCGCTGCTCACCGCGCTCAGCCCCAACTTCGCCGGCATGGCCGCGGGCCGCCTGCTCTTCGGCATCGGCGCCGAGACCTTCGGCATCGCCACCCTCGCCGCGCTCGCGCAGTACTTCGTCGGCGGCAACGTGGCGTTCTCGATGGGCCTGGCGCTGTCCATCGGCCGCCTCGGGTCGTTCTCCTCGGACATGTCCCCGACCTGGTTCTCCCACGCCTACGCGCAGGGCTGGCAGCCGCCGCTGCTGATCGCCGCGGTCATGGCCGCGGCCTCCTTCGCCGGCGCGCTGCTGTACGGGTGGCTCGACAAGCGCGTGGCCGCCGACAAGAAGGGCGCCGCGGAGCAGCAGGCCCAGCCCTTCGTCTGGCGCGACCTGCTGCACTTCGGCCGCGCGTACTGGTTCCTGCTCGCGCTGTGCGTGCTCTGGTACTCGGTGATCCTGGCCTTCCGCAGCACCTTCGCCATCAAGTACTTCCAGCACGCGCACGGCCTGGACCTCGCGGCCGCCGGCGCGATGAACAGCTACGTGTTCCTCGCCGCGGTCTTCGCGACGCCGGCCTTCGGCTGGTTGTGCGACCGCGTCGGCCGCTATGCGCCGTTCCTCGCGTTCGGCGCCGTGCTGCTGCCCATCGCGATGGCGCTGATGGCGCTCGGATCGACCAGCCTCTGGATCTCGACCGCGCTGATCGGCGTGAGCTTCTCGCTGGTGCCGGCGGTGATGTGGCCGCTGGCCAGCAAGCTGGTGTCGCCGTCGCGCTTCGGCACGGCGATCGGCTTGATGTGGGTGGCGCAGAACGCCGGCATCGCCGGGGCCAACCTGGTCGCGGGCTGGCTCAACGACCGGGCCGGCGCCAGCGCGCAGAACCCCGCGGGCTACGAGCCGATGATGCTGTTCTTCGGACTGGCCAGTGTCGGCGGAGCGGTGTTCGCGGTGATCCTTTGGTTGACCGCGGGGCGGAAGTCGCAGGAGCAGGCCGCCACGTCAGCGACGTGATCCAGGACGCTCGGCTGCGAAACGCCGCGCCGCCGCCTTCAGGTGTGAGCGCGCCACCAGCACGTGCCCGGGCAGGATCAGCGCCAGGTAGCAGCGCCCGAGGAGGTTGTGGCAATGCACGACCGTGGTGGCCACGGCCTCGCGCTGCGTGGTGCCAGGGAGGGTGCGGATCAGGATGGACAGCTTGAAGTCGAGGTGGCGGTCCTGCTCGCCGAAGATCGCCTCGTCGCGCGAGGCCTCGAGCACGCGGAAGATGTCCACGTGCGGGACGCCGATCTCCTCGAGGTGCCCGCGCATCATTGCCGACGTCTTCAGCCCCAGCGGCTTGACCGCCGCGTCGCGCATCGCGAGCAGCCACCGGAACCACCGCGGCGGATCGGCCAGCGCCTCGCGCGCGAGCGTCATCGCGTCGTCGGGCGCATGGTCCGGGAGCGAGATGGCGAAGGCGTCGGCGAGCTGCGAGCCCGCATAGCTCGCGGCCAGTCGGCTGTCGGTGGGAGGGGCAACGCGGCGGACGGTGGACATCCGCCGCATTCCATCACGACTTCAGACGATCAGGACTTGGTGATCTTCACCGAGCGCAGATTCCAGCCCGGGCCGTTGGCCTTGACCGCGATCTGCTGCTGCCCGGCGGGCAGCGTCACGCGGTGCGAGACCGTCGTCCAGTTCTGCCAGCCGCCGGTGGACGGCACGTTGACCGCGCCGTAGACCGGCGTGCCGCCGGCCATCTCGAGCTGCAGGCTGCCGCCGCCGTTCAGGCTGGCGACGCGGTACTCGACGGTGTAGGTCCCGCCCTGCGGCAGGTTGAGGTTCCACACCGCCCAGTCGCCGGTCTCGATCCAGCCCAGGTTCTGCCCGCCGTCGCTGGACGCTTCCAGCTGCATGCCCGACTGCAGCGCGAAGGCGTTGGCCTGCAGCGTCGTCGTGAACGCGGGCGTGGCGCCGTCGCCCTTGTAGACGCGCACGTAATCGACGTACATCTTCGCGGGCAGCCTGCTCTCGTCGATGTTCCAGCCCGGCCAGTTGCCGCCGACCGCGAGGTTGAACAGCAGGAAGAAGTCGCGGTGGAACTCCTCGGTGCTGTTGACGCTGTTGGTGATGTCGACGACGTGGAACTGGCGCCCGTCGACGAACCAGCGCAGGAACTTCTCGTCCCATTCCACCGCGTACACGTGATAGTCCGCGACGTTGATCGCGGTGTGGCCGCCGTAGGACGCATGGCCGCCGTCGGGACCCTGCCAATGGAGGGTGCCGTGGATGTCGCTGTCGGCGTTGACGTGTTCCATGATGTCGATCTCGCCGGACGCGGGCCAGCCCACCGAGCCGATGTTGCTGCCCAGCATCCAGAACGCGGGCCACATGCCGGAGAACGACGGCGCCTTGATGCGGGCCTCGATGCGGCCGTACTTGAAGCTCGCCAGGCCCTGGGTCGTCATGCGCGCGGAGGTGTAGCGCATGCCGCCGAAGTCCTCGCGCTTCGCGGTGATCACGAGCTGTCCGTTCTCGACGCCCGCGTTCTCGCGGCGGTAGTACTGCAGCTCGTTGTTGCCCCAGCCGCCCGAGCCGGTGCCGGTCTCGAAGCGCCACTGCGGGCCGATGCCATTCGTGAACTCGTCCTGCCAGACGAGTTGCCAGTTTTGGGCCTGCGCCGCGACGCCCGTCAGGGCGAGCGCGGCCGTGGCCAGCGATCGAATCCAGCGTGTCATGGGATCTCCTCGGAACCAATGGTGGAGGGCGATCGCATGATCTGAAAGCGCTTTCATATCGTCTTCAGGGGAAACCCGCGATCGCGCCGCGATGGATGCGGACGGTTACCAAAAGGCCGAGGAGGCCGAGGAATGGCGGGGGTCAGCGCGACCAGCCGCGCGAGATCGCGACCCGCTCCGCGTCGGGCGTCAGCGTGTCGCCCTCGCGCAGATCGTCGATGTCGTCGAGCAGCGTCTCGGGCCAAGGCGAGGCCGCGGTGCGGAACGCACCGGACGCGGCCGAGGGCGATGCCATCGCCACGATCTGGCGCACGCGCCACGCATCGCGGTCGCGGCAGGCCAGCCCGGCGCTGCCGGCGCTCGCGGCGCTGGCGTCCACCAGGAACGCGCGGCAGTACTGTCCGCCGCGCGACAGGAAACTCATGCCCACCCGCGTGGCGCCCGGCGTGACGGCGACACCGGACACCTGATCGTCGAGCGCCTGCGCGAGGCCGCCGCGCGCGACCCAGGCGCCGTCCGCGGCCCGTTCGAGCTCACCGCCCGGGGCGAGACCCTTCGCGCCGATCAACACGCCCAGCGCGAGGCTGGCCGCCATGCCGCCCCAGGCCATCCAGCCGCCGCGGCGGCGACGCCGTTCAGCGTCGAGATCGATGGGGGTGTGGGGCGTGGCAGCCGCGGTGGCCGCGGCGTGGTCCGCGTGCGCGGCGAAGAGCGCGCTCAGCCGCTCCGGCACCGGCTCATCGAGCACGGGGTCGTAGGTCTTGGCGAGCATCGCGCGCAGGCGGCGATCGGCGTCGTCTTCGGGTCGTTGATCTTGAGGGCCGTTCATGTCCTGTCCTTCGCCGCTCAGGCGTCGATGTCGCCGTCGCCGAGCAGTTGCTGCAGCGTGTCCTTGGCCCGTGCGAGCCGGCTGGTGACGGTGCCGATGGGCAGCTCCAGCACCTCGGCCGCTTCCTTGTACGGCAGGCCTTCCACCAGCACGAGGCCCACCACCAGCCGCTGTTCCTCGGGCAGCCGGGCCATGGCCGCCTCGACCGACAGCCGCGCGATGTGGCGGCCCGTCTCGGACACGCCGACATGCTCGCCGGCCTCCTCGGGCGCGAGCACCTCAGCGCGGCGCCCGCGCGCGCGTTGTTCGTCGATCCAGGCGTTCTTCATGATCCGGAACATCCAGCTGTCGAGGCGGGTGCCGGGCTCGTACTGGCCGAGCGCCCGCAACGCGCGTTCCACCGCCACCTGCACGAGGTCGTCCGCGTCCTCGCGGTGATGCGTCAGGCTGCGGGCGAAACGCCGCAACCGGGGCAGCAGCGCGGCCAGGGCGGATTGCAACTCCAATATGCTCATGCGATGGGATGCCTGATGAGTAGAACGACGGCGGCGCGGATTTTCTTCCGTGTCCCGGACGTTATCCGTCCATGAGCCTGAAATTTCTGTTGAGCGCCGCGCTGATCGCGACCCTGCAAGCGGTGCTCCCGGCGCAGGCGCAGGTCCGATTGCCGAGCCTGCCGGGCCTGCCCGGGCAGCCCGGCGGTCCGCATCTGCCGGGAGACCTGCTGCGCCGCACCGAGAGCCTGCTCACGTCGACCAGCCAGTTGCTGGTGCCTGCGGATCCGCTGCGCTGGCGCGAGCGCCTGGGCGATCAGCTGCTGCGGCGTTTCCCCGATCAGCTCCAGCGCAACGCGGCAGAGGAGCTCGTGTTCAGCGGCGAGGTGCTGGCGCTGCCGTCGAGCGACGCGGCGAAACGGCGGCTGCTGGAAGACGCCGGGCTGACGCTGGTCGAGGTCTCGACGCTCGAGGGACTGGATCTCGCGTGGCTGCGCCTGCGTGCGACGTCGCGGATGACGCCGGCCGCGCTGGCGGCGCTGATCGCGCGCCTCAAGGCCGACGATCCCGATGGCGCCTACGACTATCACCACGTCTATCTGGATGCGGGCGAGGTGGGCGCGACCGGGCCGACGGGTGCGATCGGAACGAGGGCGGGATCGACCTCGACCGCGGCAGGGGCCGACGCGGCCGGCGCTGCGGCAAGCGCTGCAGGTCCTCGACTCGGCATGATCGACAGCGGCGTGGACACCGCGCATCCCGCGTTGCAGCGGTCGACGGTGACGCGACGCGGTTGCGGGGGGCAGGCGAGGCCCGCCGCGCACGGCACGGCGGTGGCGTCGCTGCTGGTGGGCGATTCGGACGTCGGCTTTCGCGGCGCGCTGCCGAGGGCGAGGCTCTTCGCGATGGACGTGTATTGCGAGGGCGGCGCGCAGGCGGGCGGCGGCGTCGCGGCGATCGCCGAGGGCCTCGCCTGGCTCGCGCGCGAGCGCGTGGGCGTGGTCAACATCAGCCTGGTCGGACCGCCCAACGCGTTGTTGCGCCGCGTGGTCGAGGCCGCGCAGGCGCAGGGGCTGCTGATCGTCGCGCCGGTGGGGAACGACGGGCCGGCCGCGCCCCCGCTGTATCCGGCCGCGTGGCCCGGCGTCATCGGCGTGACGGCGGTCGATGCGCGCCGACGGGTGCTCGTGGAGGCGGTGCGCGGCGCGCAGGTGGCGTTCGCGGCGCCGGGCTCGGACATGGTCGCCGCGGAGGCCGGGTCGCGTGTGTACGCGCCGGTGCGCGGCACGTCATTCGCGTCGCCGCTGGTGGCAGGGATGCTCGCCGCGCGTTTTCCTTCGGCCGACCGTGCGGCGGCCTCATCGGCGTTCAACGCGCTCGCGCGCGAGGCGATCGATCTGGGCGCGCCGGGACGCGACGAGGTTTATGGCATCGGCCTCGTGGGCGCGTCGCTGCGCGTGAGCGCGAGCGATCTGCGCTGAAAACCATTCGTTGCAATTGGCGTGGAAGAAGCGCCGGGTCCATGACGTTTTTCCTTTGCAGGCCACGGAACGGTTCCGGTGGCTCTTGAACAAGGAGATCGACATGAACGCAACTTCCAAGCACACGCAAGGTCTGTGGCCCGTGGTGGCCGGCACGCTGGTGGCGGTGCTCGCGGCGATGGCGCAACCGGCGCATGCCGGGCTGCTGGGCGGCGGTGGCGGTGGCCTGTCCGGCGGCGCGAGCGGGCATGTGGGCGGCGGCCTGGGCGGCAACCTGGGTGGACTGGGTCAGCGCCCGGATCTGAGCCGAGGCCGCGACGCGCTGCAGAACACGCGTGATCGCGCGGATCAGGCTGCGGGCAATGTGAGTGATCGAGCGCAGCAGGCGACCGGCAAGGTCAAGGACGGTGCTCAGGCCGGTGTCGACGAGACCAAGGACACGGCGAATCAGGCGACTGGACAGCTGAGCTTGGAAGGCGCCGCCACAGCCACCGGTGCGACGGGTGCGACGCAGTCAACGGCATCTCCGACTTCCAACGCCATGCCCACGACGCCTTCGACCACGCCGTCGACGGGCTCGTCGACGACCGCGCAACGCAGCGGCAACGTGAACGCCACCGGATCGGCGCAAGCGAATCGCGACACACGCAGCGTGGGCGCGCAAGGTGCGGTGAGCGCCGAGGCCAAGGGCCAGGCGGGCAAGAAGTCGGGCCAGTGATCGAGTGATCGAGCGGGGAGGGCGCAAGCGCCCTTCCTGATCCCCGGCACTTCGCTTCCCCATTGCGCATTCTGCGGAGCGCCGGCACCATCGCGCCGCATGCAAGACCCGAAAGATCTGCTCGCTGCCTACGACGAGCAACTCCGCGATGACGCCGAAACGCCCAGCGCCCTCGCTGTGACACGCCTCGGTCCGCTACGGCTGGTGACCTTCTCGCGCGGTCGCGGCTTCGTGACCTACCGCGACCTCGGCGGGTCCGACGAGAACGCCATCCGCGAGCTGGTGGCCGGCGCGCGCCGCCACTTCGAAGCGGAGCCCGAGATCCGCCACATCGAATGGAAGTCGCGCGGTCACGATCACGCGCCGGGGCTGCATGAGGCGCTCCTCGCGCAGGGTTTCGTGCCGGAGGAATCCGAGTCCATCATGGTTGGCGAGGTCCACCTGCTCGTGCATGACGTGCCGCTGCCGGAGGGCGTGAGAATCCGCACCATCGAATCGCCGCAGGACGTGACGCGCATGTGCGTGATGCAGGCCGAGGTCTTCGGCGACCACGATGCCGAGCCGATGATCGAGGCGTTGCTGCGTCGTCTCGCGCGTCGCGATGGCATGACGCTGTGGGTGGCGGAGAGTGGCGAAGACGTGATCACCGCGGGCCGCCTGGAGCCCGTGTCGGGGACGAGATTCGCCGGCATCTGGGGCGGTGCGACCCGCCCTGAATGGCGTGGCCATGGCGTCTATCGCGCGTTGACCGCCGCGCGGGCACGCGCTGCGGTGGCGCTGGGCAAGACGCTCATCCACAGCGATTCGACCGAGCACTCACGCCCGATCCTCGAGGCGTCCGGCCTGGTGAAGGTGTCGACGACGACGCCCTACGTCTGGAGGCGACCCCTGGATTGAGGGCGAGGGCCTCGATGGCTGCGCGCGGACGTGGCAACATCGCCCGCATGCCTGCCTATGCCTGGACCTGTCTGGCCTGCGGTCAATCGAACGCCGCCGCCGCTGAAAGCTGCGGCCAGTGCGCGTGTTCCGCGACGCCGACATCCCGCGAGATCAACACTGCGCGCCAACGCTTCACCGACCGGGGCGGCGCGCTGCAAGGCGACGCGCTCATGGCAGCACGACCTGACCTGACGGGCGGCGATGTCGCGTCGATTCTCTTCCACTTGTTCATCGGGCTCTTCGGAATTTCGCTGAATCGCCGGCGAGGCTCCAACGACGCGACCGCGGCTGAGCACGCCAGGAGAGGCATCGCATGACGAGCAAGACGAGCAAGAAGTCCACCAACAAGACCGCCCCCACCGCGGCCGACGTCGAGGCCTACCTCGCCGCCAAGGCGAGTCCGGCGCAGCGCGGCGATGTCGACGCGCTCATGGCCCTGCTCGCGCGCGTGAGCGGCGAGCAGCCGGTGATGTGGGGACCGAGCATCGTCGGCTACGGTGCGTACCGCTACACCTACGAATCCGGGCGATCAGGCACCTCCTGCCTCGTCGGCTTCGCCATCCGCGGCCGCGAGATCGTCGTCTACCTCGTGCCCGACTGGGACGGCGGCACCGACCTGCTCGCCCGCCTGGGCAAGCACAAGATGGGCAAGGGCTGTCTCTATCTGAAGACGCTCGCCGATGTCGACGTCGCCGTGCTCGAGCAACTCATCAGCGGATCGATGCAGGAGCTGAAGCGCCGGCATCCCGGATGAGCCTCATCCCGTCGGCCGCATCTGATTGAAGAAATCCACCAGGCTCTGCGGCGCGCCGTCGCCCAGGCAATGGTCCAGCACCTCGATGGACCCCGCCGCCGCCTTGGCACTGCGCGGGAACATCGCCGCCTCATAAGCTCCGAGCGCCGCTTCCAGATCGTCAGGATGCGCCGCGATCGCCTCGCCGAGCTCCGCCCCATCGACCATCGCGAGATTCGCCCCATCGCCCGCCGGCGCCATCAGGTGGGCCGCATCGCCCAGCAGCGTCACGCCGGGCACACGCGTCCATCGATGCCCGCTCGGCAGCGCATGGAGCGGCCGGAACACGGGCACCGTCTCGCCATCGGTGATCAGCGCGGTCAAGGCCGCATCCCAGCCGTTGAACTCGGCCGCGACGCGCGCGCGCACCGCTTCCGATCCTGAGGCCTCGACGTCCCGCACCCAGTCCAGCGAACGGCGTAGCGCGACATAGGTGTGCAGCACGCCGTCCGGCTCGCGATGGGCAAAGATGCCCTGGCCCGGCGACATCGCGAAGAACGAACCGCCCCCGACCGCCGCGGCGCTCGCGGGATGGTGTGTGTCGGCGTCGGTGAGGTAGGTCTCGATGAAGGTCGTGCCGACGTAGGCCGGAACCGCGTCGGACAACAGCGGCCGCACCTTGGACCACGCGCCATCCGCGCCCACCAGCAGGTCGGTCTGCACCGTCGTCCCATTCGTGAAGCTCACGAGGTGTTGCCCCTGTCCAAGCAGCGCGACCGACGCGACCGGCGCGACCGACGCCACCTTGTGTCCCCATCGCACCGTGCCTGCGGGCAGCGCGTCCAGCAGCAGTTGGCGCAGCTCGCCGCGACGCACCTCGGGCCGGCCGCCCTGACCGTCGTCGGGCATGTCCAGCAGCACGCTGCCCGTCGGATCGAGCACCCGCGCCGCCTCTCCGCCGGGATGGACCAGCCGCACGAAGTCCTCATGCAGCCTGGCGGCCTTGAGCGCCACCTGGCCCGCGTCATCGTGGATGTCGAGCATCCCGCCTTGCGTGCGGGCGCTCGGGGAGGCCTCCGCCTCGTAGACGGTGGCGGCGATGCCGTGGACGTGGAGAACCCGGGCGAGCATCAGGCCGCCAAGCCCTGCGCCCACGATCGCGATCGTGCGTGTCATGTGATGTCCTTCTTGAAGTGATGCCCATCGCCGATCGAAACGGCCGCGATGCTTGGATGACTGGAATGACGTTCCATGATACTGGAGCGGCGTTCCAGTGTGTCAAGATGCACCATGGTCAAGAAGTCACGTTCCCCCCAGCGACGCGAGGACGCGCTGTCCCGCGACCGCATCGTCGAGGTCGCCATCGAACTGCTGGACAGCACCGGCGAGGCTGGCCTCACCTTCCGCGCCTTGTCGGAGCGGCTCGCCACCGGACCGGGTGCGATCTACTGGCATGTCGCCAACAAGGGCGAGCTCCTCGTGGCCGCCTGCGACGCGGTCATCGCCGAGGTGATGGATTCGCACACCGCAGGCGACACGCCCGCCGACACCATCCGCGCGCTCGCGCTGGGCATGTTCGACGCGATGGACGAGCACCCGTGGATCGGCACGGCCCTGCTGCAGTCGGCCGGGCAGCTGCCGACGGTGCGTCTGTTCGAGTGCCTCGGGCAGCAGCTGCGCGCGCTGGACGTGCCGCGATCACGCGAGTGGGCGACGGCGTCAGCGCTGCTGCATTACGTGCTGGGCGTGGGCGGGCAGAACGCGGCGAACCGCGTCTCGGCGCAATCGCGCGAGATCGACCGCGAGGACTTCCTCGGCGAGGTCGCTTCAGCCTGGGCGGCTCTGGATGAGCGCGACTATCCGTTCACCCGATCGATGGCGTCGCAACTGGGCGCGCACGATGACCGGGAGGACTTCCTCGCAGGCATCGACCTGATCCTCGGTGGCATCGCCGCGCGCAAGCGCTAGCTCAGGGCCGCTCGTTGCGGCGGCGCTCGCGCAGCATGAAGAGGTAGAGGCTCTCGACCTTCTCGCGGGCCCAGGGCGTCTTGCGCAGGAACTTCAGGCTGGACTTGATGCTGGGCTCGAAGGCGAAGCAGCGAAGCGGGATGCGGTCATCGAGCCCCTCCCAGCCGTATTCGTCGACCAGCGCGGTCACGATGGCCTCCAGGGTCATGCCGTGCAAGGGGTTGCGAGGTTGCGCGGGCGGCGGCGGGGCGGTGTCGGACATCCGGCGATTGTCGCCGGGACGCGCGGTCAGCGCCGATGCTGACACGCGGTGGCAGGGTGGTCCCTAGACTGCCCCGATGTTTGCCGATGCCATGAATCCCGCCGCTCCGCTTGACCGCCTCACCGTGGCACGCGCCTGGGCCTGGGGCTGGGCGATCTCGCGAGGGACGGCCGCCCCGGTCGATCACGCGGGCGTGCTCCGCATCGCGGTCGGCAGGCCCGATCAGACGGTCCGCCACGTGATGCCGTCGCTCGATGCGCCGACGCTGCGTCGATTGATCGAGGGCGCCGAGGCCGGCACCTGGTTGAAGATCTGCGCGGACCGGGCGCAGGTGGCGCCCTTGCTGCCCGCGCATTGGCGCCTGCATGAGCCCGAGTTCCTGATGGGCACCGCGCTGGGCACGGGCAAGCTGCCGGCGCTCGCCGGTTATCGCCATGAACTCGATCGGGAAGGCGCCCTGTGGCGCGTGCAGGTACTGAGCGAGTCCGGCGAGGTCGCGGCCAGCGGTCAAGCGGCGGTGGACGGTGCGTTCGCGACCTTCGACCAGATCGTGACTGCCGAGTCGCATCGGCGCCGGGGACTGGGCCGTCGCGTGATGGCGGCCTTGAGCGGGGCGGCGCTCTCGCGCGGTGCCACGCACGGCGTGCTGGTGGCCACGGAGGCCGGCGCGGCGCTTTATCAGACGCTGGGGTGGGCGATGGTGTCGCCGGTCACCGCGGCGCAATGCCTGCCGCGGTGACGGACTGACGCGGCCGGATCAGGGCTCGAGCGCGGCGCCGACGATCTCGGACGCGACGCCGACGCGGCCGATGCGTGTGGCCTTGCCGGTGGCCAGGTCGATGCGATACCAGGTCGCCTGACCCCGTTCCGACACGGCGCTGTAAGCGACGTTGCCGATGTCGGAGATGTCCAGCGTCGCCTTCGAGAAGCTGCCGATGCCGAGCGATCCGACGGTGAAGAGCCGCCCGGTGTTGGGCGAGACCGGCGGCTGCACGCCTTCCTTGCTGCCCTGATGCACGAGCACGCCGAGCTTGCCGTCGAGCGCGTAGTTCGTCGTGATCTTGTCGTTGTCCTTGTTGTAGGTGTAGCCCGCGGCGACGATGCCGGGCGCCTTGCCGGCGTTGGCGTCGCTGCTGTCGTAGCTCAGCTTGCCGTCGAGCTGCACGCCGGGCAGATCCGCGTTGCCATCGACGATGGCGCCGGTGTCGGGATGCAGGCGCAGGTTGAAGCCCGCGTCGTTGACGACGCGGATGCGATCGACCGTCGGATTGAAGTCGAAGCCCCACTCGGTGGCGCCTTCGGTCGGCAACGCGGCGGGGGTGCCGATCTTCTCGGTCTGGCCGGTGGCGGTGTTGATCCGGTAGAGCTGGCCGGTGCTGCCCAATCCGTAGAGCTGGCCGCGCGCGACGCGGTAATCGATGCCCAACAGGCGCTCGCCGGGGGACAGGCCTTGCAGCGCCCTTGTGACCATCAGCTTCTGCGGCTGTCCGGCGTTGAACTGGATCAGCTGATTGGAGGCGGTGACGGCGTAGGCCGTTTCCTTGGCGATAGGGCCGAGCGGTTCATCCGTGGTCGTCGAGCAGGCCGCGAGCAACGCGGCAGCGCCGAGCAAGGTCAGCACACGAGACGTCATGGAAGCTCCCTGTCTGGATGGTTGGATCCGGGATCGTCGCCGCAGTCGGGCGGCTTGTCACGCGGGAAAGCCGCCCCAAGCCGTCGACGCCACCACGACCCGCCCTGCAAGGAGCAGCTGCGGAGCAGGGCGGTCGACGGAATCAGAGGGAAAGGCTCAGCGCGATCCGGCGTTGACGATGCCCTTGAAGTCGAAGGGCACGACGATCGCCTGGACCTTGCCGGAGGCCACGCCTTCCGCGATCTTGAGCTGCGCCTGCGCGTTCATGTACTCGATGGCCTTGCTGTTGGCATTCAGCGCGGCGATCCGCTCGGCTTCCTTCTTGGCCGTCTCGACCTCGATCTCCTTGGCGCGCAGCGCGTTCTGCGCGGTCACCACCGCGTTGGCCGACGCGATGATGTCGTCCGCCGGCATCACCGAGCGCACCTGCACCAGCGACACCGACAGCGACGTGTTCAGGCCTTCCGAGGTCAGCGTCTCCGTGACGATGCGCTTGATCTCGCCTTCGATCTTCTGGCGGTTGTCGGCGACCTGCAGCGCCTTGTACTCGCGCACGGCCTTGTAGGCCGCGTTGTTGGCCACCGTGTTCATGTAGCCATGCATCAGGATCCAGTCGCCGGCCTCGCGGTCATGCGCGTGGAAGCTGCGGCTCTTCTTGGTCCACAGGTCCGACACCGACGACGGATTGATCGAGTAGACCAGCGTCATGTCGAAGTCCTTGAGCGTGCTGTTGTCGGCGGTCAGCGGCTGGCGGTTCTCGATGGTCACGGCGATGTCGCGGACGGGGAAGGTGAGCACGTCGCCGAACAGCGTCTGGTTGAAGCTGCCGGGCATCAGCTCGGTGCCGCTGATCTGCTTGTCGATGCCCACGCGCAGCCCGACCTCGCCGGTCTCGACGCGGGTGCAGCCGCCGAGCAGCGCGGCTGCGGCCAGCACGCCGATGGAGAGGACGGAGCGACGGATGATGTTCTTCGTGTTCATGGGTGCTTCTCGGGGAAAGGGGGATGCGTGGATGACGCGAATGGGGCGGTGATCAGAAGTAATGGATGGTGAGCGCGGCCACGCCGAGCGCGAGTACTGCGCCGATGGCGGCCCAACGCGCGAGCTGCAGCCAGGCGATCGCCTGTCTGCGCGTCAGCGAGCGGATCCAGACCACCAGGCCCATGCAGGCCAGCCACAAGACGATGAGCACCAACCAGGCGCGGATGAGAGCCATGTTTTTCTCCTCGGCGCGCATTGTGGAAGCGCGCGAGGCGATCGTGGGGGTGGCGCGTGGGGGGACACCCCTCAGAGGGAGAAGGTCGCGGCGGGGCCACCACAACGGGTGTCCCTTTTCCTGCAGGGCGATATCGGAAACCTGTCGATGAAGGCTGTTAGGTGATCACGATCAGGCGGAGGTGGACGGATGCGTGGCCTCGATCCAGCGCTCGAGTCGCGCGCGTTCCGCATCGCTGAAGCAGCGATGGGGCAGGGGCATGGCGCCGCGCTCGGTGGCGACGAGATACGCCGAGCCGTAGCGGTGGATGGCGGTCGCGTCGCACCAGGCCAGCGTGAGGGGGCGGCCCTTGCTGGAGCGCGTGAGTCCGTCCGCGGTGAGCTCGAAGCGGCAATCGCCGACGCGCCATTTCTTGTAGAGGAACATCGGACCGAGTACGAGGGCGAGCATCACGCGGCTGCCGGGGCCGATGCGGTCGATGGGCTTGCCGCGCTCGCGCAGCACAACGAGGAGATGGGCCTGGACCAGCTGCAGGTACTCGCGCATGCGGTATCGAGCGGTGAAGCGGATCGGCGCGTCGAGCACGGGATCGGCGAGCTTGGGCTCGAAGGCACCGTTCAGCGTCAGGCTGGGCAGGGCCTGCGCCTCCTGACGGATCGAGTGCGTGGCGACGGGGCGTGGGTCGACGACCGGCTTGGGATGACGCGGAAAGAGCATCCGGCCCATGTCGAGCCGGACGTGTTGCGATTCAATCGAGGGTTTTCCTGGAATGCGACGAGGGCGCCCGGCGCCGCCAGTACCAGGTGACCAGCACAACACCCAACAGCAGTCCGCTTCCCAGTCCGATCCAGCCGAGACGCCAACCTTCGTCGATGCTGACCTCTGGATTGCTCAAGAGGAGGATCAGCATCCCCAGGAATGCGAATGCGAGAGGGATGGCAATCGATATGAGCGCGGAGAAGAACTTTCTCATCGGAAGCGTTCCAGGGTCGGGCAATTGAGCCACAAGCCGGCGTAGCGAAAGGAGGTGGCCGACCATGGCAGACTCTGCGCTCTCCTTGAGCTGCCGGAGGATCGGTGTCCCGATTCATGCGCCATCGACAGATATCCACGCCGCCCGGATACGCAGAGCGCGGTTGCGTGCTCGTGAGCTATCAGCTGCCGATGCTTCGCCACTGTCACGTGCTGTGCTCCGAGGCGGACGAGGCGATCGACGACGCGCAGCGTGTGGCCCTGATGGCGTTCTTCCTGATCGAAGCGCAACGCCTCGCGCAGGCAGCCGTCGGTGATCCGCAGGCCTTCATGCTCATCCACAGCGGCCAATCCGCGCGCAAGCGCGCGAGCTGGCATCTCCATGTCTTCGTGGTCCGAAGTCGTTGGCAGAAGGCCTGGGTCTACACGGTGCTGGCCGCCAAGAACTTGACGCTGTCAATGCTCCTGGCACTGCGCCGCATGTGGTCGACGATCAGGATTCCAATCCGCGCGCTGTCGGTTTCCCCGTCATCGATGAATCCCTCTCCAGCTGCTTCAACGCGAGCGTCAGACGCGTCGTGCCCGGATGTTCCGCGCATTCGCGCAGAGCGCGATTCTTGAGCGCACCTAGCCGTACGCGGTCTCGAAGCACGCCGGCGATCAACAGGTCAGCCGCGTCGTCCACTAGGGTCATCAACTCGCCGCGCGAGAGCTCCTCGTTCCTGATGGCCTGCGAGAACCGCTTCAGCTGATCCTGCTGCGCATGCACCTCGTGGCGGCACGGCTGGCATGTCACGCAATTGGCGTCGACGTAGAAGCCGAGCTCCTCGTACCAGTGCTGTTGCTCCAGGGCGAAGAAGAGGAATGGCCGCCCGCAGGAGCGGCAGGTCGAGAGTGTGTCCACGTAGTAGCGACGCGGATACAAGGCGTAGTTCTGTCTCTCGACGTCCGCGGCCAACACCGATTCAGGAAAGATGACGGCGTTCGAGAGCGACCAGTGGCCAAACCGGATCGTTGCTTCCGGTACCGATTGTCCCGAGACGATGGGACGCAATCCGTAGCGGACGTGCGGCACGAGGTTGTCGGGCAGCACTGCGTTCGAACGACTCGGTTTGGACATGCCTCAGCCCTTCACCACCCGCCGCATCTCCGCCGCGTACTCGACGAAGCCGAGGGATCGGTAGATCTCACGGGCCGAGTCGGTGGCGCCGAGCCGGATCTCGCGGATGCCCAGGCCGTCCACGTGATCGAGCGCCGCTTGCACCAGCGCTTTCGAGATGCCTTGACGCCGGTGGCTCTCGGCCGTGAACACATTCGTGATGCGCGCCATCTGGCCGCCCGGGTTGTGACGCGTCGGACCCCAGTCCAGCAGCAGCACGCCCGCGCCGGCCACCACCGCGCCGTCGTCGACGGCGAACCAGCCGAGATACGTGCCCGCGCCGATGCGGGGCTTCACCCACGCGGCATAGGCCGGACGCCGCTCGACGTCGTCATCTCGGAACGCGCCATGCTGGGCGACTAGATCGGCGTCTGAGGGCGCGACGCGGCGAAGGGTCCAGGAAGATTGCATCCGCGCATTGTCGCGGCCTCGCCGAGCGCCCCGCGCCCCGGCACGCACACCTGATCCGGTGGTCGCTCGAACGGGCCATGGGCAAGGGAACGTGCGCCATGGCCTTGGCAGTTGCCATGCCCGGTTCCGCCCCCCTTAAGTCACTTGCCGCTGAACGTCCCGTGCCAATGATGGCGAGGCCGCGACGCCTGTCGCGCTCGCGGTGCGCCTGGAGCCTTTGCCCGGCGCCACGGACTTCAACGGAGACAGGCATGGCCAGGAATTTCGCGAGCGGGTTTCCCACCGACGAGGATTACTACAACGACTCGGACCCGCAGAACCGCCAGCAGGCCAATGTGCTGGATGACGACTTCGACGACGTCATCGCTCCGCAGCTGACCGCTCCGACCGCGGAAGCCACCGTGGCCGCGGCGGTGGCGGCCAACACCGACACCCCGGTGATCCTGTGGCGCGGCACGACGGGCCCGAGCGCACAGGCCATGGTGGCCTTCAATTGCGCCAAAGGGCAGCAGCGCGACCTCAACACCACGCGCCCGTCCGACGCGGAGCGCCGGCAGCAGATCGCGCTCGGCCGGGCCTTCCCCGAGTTCACGACGTCGAAGAACCTGGGCTTTTCCTTCGGCCACTCGCTCGTGGTGGTGAAGGTGTCGGCGAAGTACCTGTGTCGCGGCAGCGCCTTCGAGCAAGGCTGGGTCTGCCGCCCGACCGCTCCGCTGGAGGTGCTGGAGGTGGTCGACCGCACGCTGGGCTTCAACGAGAACCTCAACGCGATCAACGCGTCGTGATCGGCCTCAGCAGGTCACGCTCCACGGCTTGTTCAGCGCGACCATCGGTGCCTTGAGCAAACGAATCTCGCGCACCGTCGCGGTGAAGTCGCGGTGGTCGCATTCGACCGAGGTGGCGAGCTCGGTCAAGGTGAGCGACACGGGGAATTCGTACCAGCTTTCGCGAGTGGCTTGCAGGCGATCGAAGGCGGCCTGGCCGATGAGCGGCACCAGCGCCGCGCGGCCGGTCTCGCCCACCCAGATCACCTTTGGCGCCAGGTCGTAGAACCGCGTCGCCGTCGGCAGTCTCGCCAGAGAGAGAGCATCGGGCTCGAAATGGGCCACGCCGTCGCGGTCAGGCTCGACGTCCGGCGGCAGCTCGCCGTCGGGCACCCGGTCGAACTCCACGACGAGCCGTCCGGTCAGCGTGATCCGGCCTCGCCATCTCGCCATCGATCCCTTCTCGTAGGAGTCGGAACGCTCCACCAGCTTCAACGCGGGATCCCATCGGGTGAAGACGGTCCGCGGCGGCGCATCGGCCGCGACGGCAGCCCCCATCGGGTGCGAGAGGGCCAGCAAGAGCACGACGAGCGACAGGCGTTTCATGTGGCGGATCGTAGGCGCAAGGCGGGCACTCGGCGATTCGATAGGATCCCGCATCCGAGAGGTGACCCATGTCCAAGTACCTGATCTCCTTCCCGAGCGCGGCGATGGTCGTCGCCGATGACGACTGGGGCGCCGTCGTCCGCGAATCCCACGCGGTCATCGAGGAGGCCAAGCTCGCCGGCGTCTACGTGTTCGGCGGCGGCCTCGACGAGGCCGTCCCGACCGTGCTCGTGTCGGCCGACGGCAGTTTCAGCGAGGGCGGTTACTCCTGGGGACCGACGCTCAACGGCGGATTCACCATCCTGGAGCTGCCCACGCGCGAGGACGCCATCGACTGGGCCGCGCGCATCGCCAAGGCCTGCCGCTGCCAGCAGGAACTGCGCGTGTTCATGTTCGACCCGGCCTCCTGAGCCGCAACCGGCGCCGAGCGATACGCCGCCAGCCGCGCCGCATACGGATCGAGCACGTCCTCCGCGACGTCCAGACGCAGTGACGTCACTTCGGCGAAGCGCTCGGGCGTGACCTGCCCATGCGCCATCAGCTCGTCGACCAGCGCGAGCAGCGCGTCGCGATGCGTCTCGATGAGCTCGCTCGCCCGCGCATGCTCGGCCTGCAGCAGCGCCTCGATCGGCGCGTTGCTGGCGTCGACGTCGGTGCAGACGTTGTCGTCGCTGTCGACCGACACGTCGCTGCGAGCGATGCGCGTGCCCAGGCCGAGATGGCGCCACACCCGCGCGGCCGTCTCGGTGGCCTTGCGCAGGTCGCTCTCCGCGCCGCTGGAACTCATCTCTGGCCCGAAGACCAGCAGCTCCGCCGCGCGGCCCGCCAGGCTCGTGCAGATCGAGTCCAGCAGGTTGCGCCGCGACCAGACCTTGCGCGAGGTGTAGGCGTTGTAGCCGCCCTCGAAGCTCGCCACATGGATCTTGATCTCCTGCGGCGCGCGACCGAACAGCAGCGCATGCACCAGGCCATGCCCCGCTTCGTGCACCGAGAGCAGCGCGCGGAAGTCGTCGTTGGTGCGCTGTCGCAGGCGGCTGATCTCGAAGGGCGCGGCGATGACGGCGGTGCGTTCATCCCACTGCGCGATCAGATGACGCGTGTCCGCACCGACCACCACGGTGTCGCCGACGGCCGCGCCTTGTTCCAGCGCCCACAACGCGGCCTTGGCCAGGCCCGCGCCGAGGATCGCATGCAGCGAGGAGAACAGCGGCCGCGTGCCCTGCGCGGGGAACACCGCGTTGGCGTAGATCTGCGCGCGCACGCTGTCGAGCAGCTCGAAGCGCAGGTCGCAGCGGGTCTGCGTCTCCTGCACATAGCGATGGCATCCCTGCGCGATCACCTGCTCGTACGCGCGACGCGGCAGCGACGGGTAGATCACATGCTCGTTGCCCAGGCGCGCGACCTGCTCCGGCTTGAAGCGGCGATTGAGCGCCTGCTTCACGTCGATCACGCTGAGCTTGCTCGTCACCGCGTGGAAGGTGTCGGCGTCGCTGTCGCAGTCGTGGACGCTGGTGGCGAGGTCCTCGTAGAGCTCATCAAGATTGCCGCAGACGAAGACCAGCAGCCGCGTGTAGTCGGTCTCCCATTGCGCCAGCCCGCTCTCGCGGAACGCGCGCAGCCGGTCCTGGATCTGATCGGGGGTCCAGGCCATGATCTCGATCAGCGGTTCGTCGAGCTTGAGGTTGCGCTGCAGCTCGCGCGCCTCCCAGGGCCGCAGCTTGAAATGCAGCTTGGCATCGTCCTCATCGGCGCGTTCGGCGTCGAAGGCCGCATCGGCGATGGACGCCTCGATGTCACCGAGCAGCGAGAGCGACGGCGGCAGTCGGCCGTCGGAGAGCAGCGCCCAGAGGTCCTGGAAGCGATCGACGCGCACGTCGTTGCGCTTGGTGTCGATCGTGCGGAAGCGCTGGAACTCGTCGAGCACGAGGATGGCCGGTTCGCCCTCGCGCACGCTGGACTGGGAGAGCAGGCCGGAGATGTTCTGCGCGCCGCGGCGCGCGCCGTTGGAGAAGCCGTCCATCTGCACTTCGACGAAGCGGTCGTAGAAGCCCAGCAGCTGCGCGAGCCGGCGCACGAGTTGCGTCTTGCCGGTACCGGTCAGGCCCCACAGGCAGACGATGACGGGCCGCGAGACGAGCTCGGGCAGCACGTACCACGCGCGCACGGCATCGATGACGCGGTCGATGATGGTGTCGATGCCGAAGAGCTCGGTCTTGAGCTGCGCGGCGATCGCTTGCAGATGCGCGTGGCGTTGCGTCAGGCGCGCGCGCAGGTCGGTGGATTCATTCATCCCAATCCTCTCGTCGCAGCAGCGCCTGGAGCGCCACGCGGTCGGCGCGGCGTTGGGCGCCGCGGCTCTGGATGTGTTGGCCGGCGCCTCGCAGTCCACGCTGGGCGAGCGCGCGCGCCACGGGGTCGCGCGCGCCGGGGCTCGTCTCGAGCACCAGCGTCATGGGCTGTTTCATGCGGCGCAGGGCCTTGACCCGCCCCTCCTGGAGGGCGCGGGAACGGAGTTGTGCACTCATGGCGGTTTCCGAAAAGCAAAAGCCCCGGCTCAATGGCGGCGGGGCTTTGCATGCCGCGCGGTCTGAGGCCGTATCTGGGAACAGACACGGTTCAGCCGGGGCTCGGGAACCGTGTTCAGTCGATGGTCGAGGTGAACAGGGAGGACATATCTGGGATCTCCGTCATGCGGGCGCTGTCGTTGGCGCCTTCAGCAATGGGGGCGGATGATGCGTGTTTGTCGGCGCGCGTGCCAGTCGTCATGTGGGGGGAGGCGTTGTGTATCGCCAACGTCGCGCCAACGTCGCGCGGATCGATGAGAGGTCCGCGCTGCGAGCGGGGAGGGGGCGCGCGCGTGATACCTTCATCGGCATGAGCACGAATTTTTCTGACGACGAAGAGACGATCATCCAGGAGCCGCGTCTGTGGCGCGACGAGCGCTGGACGGCACAGGTGATCAAGAACGAGGACGACGAGGGCTGGGCCGTGGCGATGACGCTCAAGGGCGAGTCCGAGCCGGCTCTGGTGGGCCCGTGGACGATGGGCCGCGACAAGAAGAACCCCAAGCCGCTGGACGCAGCGGCCTTCCACACGCTGGTGAAGACGGCGTCCGAGGTGCTGCGCCGGCATGAGCAGCAGCTGCACGCGAAGCTGCACAAGCATGTGTCCGTGGACACGGCGGAGGGTCGGGTCAAGGTGATGCTGGACATCGTCCCCGACGACGACAACCCATACGCGACCTTGACCGCGCAGAACGACATGGGCGAGCAGATCGCGCAGGCGCGCGTGCAGGCGAGCTATCGCCTGAGCGAGACGAGCGCCGCCGCGTGGATCGAGGGCGGGTTCGGGAAGCCGTGAGGACCGGATGGGTCCGCCGACTGGCGCCTTGGATCGCTGATCAGCGCGTCACGAAGCGGAAGACCCAATCCCCGTCGTCGTAGGTGTCGAGCGCGGGCGCGGCCGAGGGATCGACGCGCTCGTAGCCGCAGGCCAGCAGCAGCTGACTGCTGCGCTCGTTGGCGGGCAGCGTGGTCGCCCAGCAGCGCACATCTGGGCGCAGGCGTGTGAGTTCCTCATGCAGCCAGAGCAGCCCCTCGCGGGCGTAGCCGTGACCCCAGAAGCGTGGTGCGAGCAGATAAGCGACCTCAGCGATGCCGTTTTCGTGCACGGTTGCTTCGAGCCGGCCGATGAGGGAGTCGTCCTCGCGCAGCCGCATGCCGTAGTTCAACCATTGCTGTGGCGGACGATCGAGCGGTGGACCGGCGAGCGCGCGTCGCAGTCCCAGTGCGATCAGATCGGCACTGGCGGGCAGCCCGCCGATGTACGCGTAGACGCGCTCGTCCCAGAGCAGCTCGGCGAGCGCGTCGACGTCGGCGTCGACGAGCGGGGTGATGTGCAGGCGTTCCGTGTGCAATTGGCGATGTCGGCTTGTGACGAGAGCGGAGCAGCTTAGCCGCAAGGATGCGTGACCTTCGACCTTTTATCTGCGCCGCTCCAGTCCCGAGGCGCGGCTACTTCACCGGCCACAACGCATCGACCGGCCGCTCCAGCACGCGCGCCGCGACGGGATGGAACGCAGTCGGCGAGAGTCGACCGTCCTTGACCGCGCGTGCGAGCCAGTCCTCGATCGATCCACCCGTGTCGATCCAGCGGTCCTGGCGCAGCAGGCCGTACAACCCCGCCGCGATCACATGCATGCCGTCGTCGGACTTGCGCCAGCGGTCGGCGGGATTGCGGGCCACGCCCAGCGCCTCGCTGATCAGCTGATCGAGCGCCTGCACCAGGTCCTCGTTCAGCATGCCTTCCAGCGTCGTGTAGCCCCATTGCGGGTCGTGCTCGCGGACGATCTTCGTGATGAGCGGATCCCGGCCGAGCGCAGCCAGCGCGGCAGTCGCCGCCGGACCCTCCATCGCCACGGGCGGATGCAGCATCTCGTGCGCGGCGATGCGCACCGTGGTCGCGGTGTCGTAGTCCGCGGCTTGCAGGAAGGTCTGGCCCTGCACCTTGATGCCGTGCGGCTTGGAGAACTGCAGCAGCACGATCTGGATCTCGGGATCGAAGCGGCGTCCGGTGAGCTTCTCCTGCCAGGAGATCACATCGAAGGTGGACAGCGCCCGGCTGACCTCCGCGATGCGGCGGTCCAGGTCCGCCCCGATGCGTTCTCGACGGAAGGCGGCGAAGCCGGCCTTGCGCATCGCGTCGAAGATCGTCTCCAGTCGCGGTGCCGCGCGATCGAACCAGGCCCAGTCCGACTCGCTCCAGTAGATGCTGGCGCGATAGCTCGGCAGGATCGCGGTCTGGCGCGCCTTCAGCGCGGTGATGAGCGTGTCGAGCGACGCTTCGATGCCGTTGGCCGAGAACAGCACCTGCAGGTTGGGGCCGAGTAGGCCGAAGCCGTCCTTCGTCGCCTCATTCCAGAGTCGCCCGATGTCGGCGTAGGCCGTGGCGTCCATGCGCGGCGCGAAGGCGGCGTCCTCCTCGCCGTAGAAGTCGAGGTACATCTTCGTGCCCGAAAGCGGCCCGAGGAAAGCGATCGCATCGAAGCCCTCGGACGCGCGCACGCGCCATCGGGTCTTGTTGACCTTGGCGGGCGCGGCCATCGCGACGAGCGGCGCGGCGGGGAGCGTGGCGGCCATCCACGCGACAAGCGGCCCGGCCAGGAAGGAGCGTCGTTGCATGGCCCGATGCTAGGACGGGCGAGGCGGAGAGGGCTTGAACGCAGTTAACGCGGCAGCCGGCTCGGTGGATGGCCGGTCAACGCGACGATGGCGCGCGTGAGATGGGCCTGATCGGCGAACCCGGTGTCGGCGGCGAGCGTCGCGATCGAGCCCTGCCAGTGGGGCAGACGACGCAGCGCGAGGAGGGCGCGTTGCTCGAGGCGATAACGCTTGGGGCTGGTGCCGTAGGCGCGGCGGAAGCCGCGGCTGATCGACTGCGGCGCGATGCCCATGGCATCGGCCCACTCGGCCAACGCGAGGTCGGGGTCGGCGGCGAGGGCTTCGGCGAGAAGGTCCGGCCAGTCGTTGAGGCGAGTGGGGGCTGGGCGGAAGGTTTGACGCAGCAGCTCGGCGGCCTGCGATGGATCGTGTTCGGCGAGACGGACGATGGCATCCGGATCGGCGACGACGCCCATGGATTCGACCAACGCGGGGCCGGTGATCGGCAGGTTCAGCACTTGGGCGCCGACGCCGAGGAACTCGTTCTGATGGGATTCATGCGCCGCGTGGAAGACGGCGTGCCCCGCGCCCACGCGCAGACGTCCCCGATCTCCGGCCTCGACATATCCCCCGGCGAGCACCAGCGCCACGTAGCCATCGGCATGGCGATGGCGGGGCATGTGCTGGAAGGCGGGGTGGCGGGTGATCGAGCTTGGCATGGGGCTGTTCAGCATTCAACCAGCCGACATCGTCCATGAGATCGTGCTTCGGCGATAGGAGCAGGTGACGAAGGTCGTGTGTGGGCGGGCGGGCTGCTGGCTAGACTGACGAACCGGAATATCCCCCATCGATCGAAAGCCTCATGGTTCGCGCCGTCATGCCGGGTCCGCTCGGGACCGATACCCGCCAGTCGACATTTGCGACAGATGCCCTGGAGCCTGGGATCTCGCTGTTGTCTGGACTCGATCGATGGGAGAGTCCGACGCAAATCCTTCAGCGCGTTGAACCGTCCGATCTCTCCTTGCTGCCGCAGGCGATTGTTCCTCCTCCTCCGACAGCGGGCACTCCGGTGGATGGCAAGAGGCCGCTGACCTCAGGAGAAATTGCACTGTGCCGGACCTTGTTCAAGGACGCGATCGAGTACTCGAAAGTTTGGGTGCATCGAGAGGAGTTCCTGCCGTTCGGGCTTCAGCCGGACGATTGCGCGATGACGCCCAATGGAGAGCTCTATTTCAATCCCCGCAAGTTCAAGGAGGATTTCTCCAAGGACACCGTGGATCAGCAATGGTGGTTCATGCACGAGATGGTCCACGTCTGGCAGCGACATCTCGGCTATTGGGTCATGCTTCGCGGGGCAATTCGTCTTGGGCTGAGCTATGAGTACGAGTTGAAGTCGGGTCGAAAGCTTGGCGACTACAACATGGAGGCCCAGGGTAATCTGCTCGCGGACTACTTCGTTCTGAAGCACTTGCAGGCTCCGACATTCATGGCCGGGAAGAAGCATGCCAACGACTTGGCTCTCTTCGAAGAGGTGCTCGATGGCTTTCTCAAGAATCCTTCCGATCATGCGAATCTCCCCTGACCGTCTGTTGGCCCTGATCCTCGGCCTCTCTTCCGCCGCATGCTCGGCGACCTCGCGTATGGGTGACGCCGAAGTCCAGTTGAAGGACGGCCAACCATGCTTCTATCTTTCGGCCAAGGATGTGGAGCGGGATCCCGCAGCGCGCTTGCAGGCGATTGCCGTGTCGGATACATCGACGCAGCCGATGGCCACGGTGTGGTGGGTGATGTTTGACACCGATCCGGCGGTGCCTCAATCCGGCGCGAGCTGCTACGCCTACGGAAACACCCCGCCGGCAGCGAAGTCGGCACCCCAGGTGCCCCTGCAGAACGGCAAGGTCTACTCGGTCTTTCTCAATGTGCGGCCCTCCGACAAGTCGGATCCGACGCGTGGGTACTCGGTCCGCTTCTGCTTGGCTGGAGAGGGGCCAGCGCGACGCCTCGTACCCATGGAGTCATGGCGTAGCGGGACCTGCCACTGAAGTTGCGTTCACCCCGTCGCAGTCGTGGTTTCACGTCCTCCCCTTCAGTTGTGCCGATGAATGGCCGATATTGGTTGCATGAACATCGCCAACTCAGCCAGCGTCTCCGCTGCGGTCAGCAGCGCGTCCAACGCCACCTCCGGCTCCGTCGGGGATGCGGCCAGCCTGCTGGTGCTGCGCAAGGCGCTCGACGTCCAGCAGTCCGGCGCCGCCGCGCTGCTCGCCGCCTTGCCCCAGGCGCCGGCCTTGGCCACCGAGGGCAACCTCGGGCGCAACCTCAACACCTACGCCTGACGGCGAGGGCTGATCGCCGCCGGCCGGTCAGGGCAGGCGGCGCTCGACGCCGAGGTCATCCAGGAAGAGGAAGTCGGTGGGGACATAGCCCTCGCCGCGGCCCTGCTGCCAGTCGAGCACGTCAGCAATCCTGAAGCGATCGATCACCGCCGTCGATGCGTCACCTTGGCGCAGTCTCGGCGGTGCCGCCTCGTCGTAGGCGAGCGAGATCAGCAATCGGCGTCCTTCCTTGCCGGGCTCGGTCGAGACGGCCCAGGCTTCCCATCGCAACTGCGGTCGCATAAGCGTCGCGCTCGGGCATCGATGGATCTGCGCTTCCACCGCTCGATGGGGGTGGGGCAGGACGAGGCGCTGCGCGACGGTGAAGGTGCAGCCGCGATCCTGGAACTCCGCCGCTGCGAGCTGGAAGGGCCATGGGCCGACGAACCAGAGGAATCCCACGATGCCGGTCCATCGAAACAGATGGGCGGCGAAGTCCTCAGGTTTCCGCCGGGCGAAGTGGAGGAGGCGCGTCCAAGGCTTCATGGCTGCTCTCGGCTTTCGTCCACGAAGCGCAGCACCGGGCTTGCGGCCGGATCGCCACCGCGCGTGATGCGTCGCAGCGAGGAAGCGGGAATGCCGCTCAAGGTGACGGTGTCATCGCGCCAGTCCGGGACGATGGCGGCGACGGCCGGCGAGGCCTTCAGCTCGAGGAGCGCCACCTGGCGTCCGTCGAGGCCCTGTCGGAGCCGGAATGACTGGAGCGCGGTGCCCATGGCGCCGGGGTCGAAATGGGTCACGGCGAGGCGATATCGAGCGCTGGGCGAGTCGCTGACGGTGTCGAGGTCGGAGGGGGTCATCGGGCCGAAGAACATCCGTAGCACCAGCATCGCGGCCACGCCGAGCCAGAAGCACAGCGCCATGGCATGCCCGAGCCATTCCAACGTCGTGGACAGGAGCCGCCGGCCGTGTGCGAGGGCAGGGAAGCGAGGGTCGGGCTTTGCGTGCATCTCGCGGAGTCTCGGAGCTGCGGGTGAGGTGAATGTGAAGTGGCGCGGCTAGCATGCCGGCCATGAGTTTCATGTCTGCTGCCTTGCGCTGGTGCGCCCGAGCCCCGTTCGTCTCAGGCAACGAATCACCGATTCGGACCGCTTGGCTGATGCGCAGCCTCGCGCTGCTGCTCGCCGCCTGGCACCTGCCTCAAGCGGCGTTGGCGTTCATTCCCCCGTCGGAGTCGGTGCCCGTCTCCGCGGCGGTGCGTCGACAGCTGGAGCACGCCGCGTGCAAGAGCAGCTTCTCCGTGGGCGCAAGCGCCATAAGGACTTGGCGGTGGTCATCCGATGGGCCGCCTGATCTGCTGAGGGCGCGTGTCAGCTGCCAGCCGGACAGCGACTTCAAGGGGATGCCAGCCCGTTACCACGTGGACTGCGAGCGCCACGGTCGACGGTGGATATGCGATGCCGCTTATCGGGAGCTCCTGGTGTCGACTGCGATGGGAACGGTCGTGGTGGTGCCGGATGGCGTGCATCCTCAGCGAGGCGTGGATGTGGTCCGATGGCTGGCGACCCAGGAGTTCTTCGAGGCCTACCCCATCGGGCGTATCCCCATGAAGGACACCTTGGAGGAGGGCTGCTTCTTCGGACGACAGCTTGAGCCGACAGAAGTCACGGTGGAATGCGGCTCGGCGCGCTTCACGGTGAGTCTCGACGAGGCGGGGCAGGAGCCGCTGAGGCTAGTCGCGGCGGAATGGTTCAATCCTTGAGACAAGCGCCATCACATCCTGATCGTCGCGGACGCCTGCAGGAACGACACGCTAGGGGAATCGCTTCAAGCGTGGTCAGCTGCCTACGCAAAACGCCCGAGAGTGGCAGCAGCTTCGTCGCCATCTTCGTGAGAGCATGCGGGCATGCAATCCTCGCTACGGGCCATCGTTCTCGCGTTGGGAGTCCTGCTGCTCGTCGCAGCGTTGACGACCTTTGGTCGTGACGGCTTCCTGATGTCGCGGGCCATGGGGCCCGCAGTCATGGGACTTCTGGGCGCCTTGTTGATCGCCTTCGGCTGGTCCATGGCAAAGGGCGGCCTCTGGCGGCGCATCGTTGCCGATGAGCATGCCGACCCTGCCAACGACGATTTGCATCGTGCGACGTTTCTCCAGGATGACCGAAGCGCGTCCACATCGAGCCACGACGCAGACTGATCGCGACACGATGCACGCCCATTGCTGAAACGAAAACGCCGACCGGGCACTGGCCAGTCGGCGCTGGGTGTTGCCCCCTCTCCCGCTCCGCGGGCGAGGGCGATCGGTTGGCGCTTTGCAAAGTCCCTCGCCCGCTTGCGGGAGAGGGTAGGGTGAGGGATAGGGGCCCTCCACACCTGCGGAGCCAGATCGCCCTGTTCATCGGCATGTGCGCTTCCGCACGCAGCGTAACGAGCTGCGCGGCGCTGATCCAGCCGCCGGTTGGCCGCGTATGACACACGCGTCCCGGCGCTGTCGGCCCGGGGCCGCCATCCAAACAAACAGGAGATCACGATGTTTCGTCTCTTCAAATGGATCCTCGCGGCGGCGGCCGCGTCCACCGTGCTCACCGCCTGTGGCGGCGACGACGATCCCGCGCCTTTGCCCACGCTCGCCCAGGCCGCTCAAAGCGGCGGCTTCACCGCGCTGACCGCCGCCGCCACGAAAGCCGGCCTGGCCACGACGCTGGCGGACAGCTCCGCTTCCTTGACCGTCTTCGCGCCGACCAACGACGCCTTCGCGAAACTGGCCACCCAACTCGGATTCGCCAGCGCCGATGCGATGGTCGCGGCACTCCCGGCGTCCACTCTGGCCAGCATCCTCCAGTACCACGTGCTGTCGACCCGCAAGTCCGCCGCCGACCTGAGCGCCGGGGGCTCGACGCAAGCCACGCTTTACCAGTTCAACGGCGCTTCCGCCGCCTTGACCCTCAGCTTCTCCGGAGGCGTCTCCATCCAGGATGCGGCCTTGACGACCGCCCGTGTCACCACGGCTGACGTGCAGGCCAGCAACGGCGTCATCCACGTCGTCGACAAGGTGCTGGTCCCGCCCGGCCTGCTGACCATCGTGCAGATGGCGCAGGTCAATCCGGTCTTCGATTCGCTGGTCGCCGCCGTGGTCAAGGCCAACCTCCAGACAACGCTCAGCGGCGCGGGCCCCTTCACCGTGTTCGCGCCGACCCATGACGCCTTCGCCGCGATCAGCTCCACCGTCAACAGCCTGACCACGCAGCAGCTCACCAACGTGCTGACCTATCACGTGCTCGGCAGCCAGGTGCTGTCGGCCAACATCCCGTTCGGCACCCCGGTGACGACGGTCCTGGGTCAGTCTCTGGTGATCAACACCGGCACGCCGCCGACGATCACCGACTCCACCAGCACGAAGGCCAAGATCGTCGCCGTCGACGTCCGGGCCAGCAACGGCGTCATCCATGTGATCGACAAGGTGCTGATCCCCAACCCGCTGTAAGCGCCCGGCGCGCTACTTGGCGGACAACTCGATCGCGTCGTCGCGGCTGCCGGCGTGCAGCCGCGCGACGTGCATCGCCACCAGCTTGTCCTCGGGCCGCCGCGCGGCGAGCGCCTCGAAGGCCTCGAACGCACCATCCTCGCCATCGCGCATCAGCGCGTAGGCCCGCGCGTACTCGGCATCGACATCAGCGGCAGTGGTCACCGCGTCCGCCGACAGCGGCTCATGCACCGTCAGGTAGGTCGAGCGGCCCGCGAGCCGCAATCGACCGATCGGCCTCGTCACCGCCTCAGGGCAGCCCTTGAGCGTTTCCTCCGACACGCACACCGAAGTCCCGAGGTACTTGTTGGCCCCTTCCAATCGGGCCGCCGTGTTGACCGGATCACCCAGTGCCCGATAGTCGAAGAGCGTCGCGCCGCCGAAGTTGCCCACGGTCACCTCGCCGCTGTGCACGCCGATGCGCGTGTCGCAGAACGGGATGCCCTGGCGCAGCAGCGCCTCATGATGCGATCGCGCGAAGGCCTGCATCTCCAGCGCGCAGCGCAGCGCGCGGGCTTCATGGTCGGCCTGCGGCACCGGTGCCGAGAACATGATCGCCATCGCGTCCCCGACGATGCGATCCAGCGTCCCATCGTGCCTGAACGCAATGGCGACCATCCCGTCGAGGTAGGTGTTCAGCACCGTCACCGCGACCGTGGGATCCATCGACTCCATGCGCGTCGTGAAGCCTTGCAGGTCCGTGAACACGAAGCTGCATCGCTGCCGCCGGCCGCCCAGCTCCAGCGCCTCCGGATGCGCCACCAGGAAGTCGATCAGGTTGGGCGACACATAACGAGAGAAGGTCGCCCGCATCCACCGCTGGCGCCGCTCCGCCCAGCGATGGCGCAGCATCGTCGTCGGCGCGAACACCATCGCCATCGCGAGCCACGGCGCGATCGGATCGATCAGCAGCCGCTCGAACCGGAAACACATCCACGCCGTGAGACCCACGACGCCGGCCAACAGCACGACAGCAGCGCCCGATCGCCCCGCGCGTGCCTTCATCGCGACGATCGCCACGGCGATCCCGCCGATCAGCGCGACCAGCCACTCCGCCGCCGGGGCCCATCCCGGCCTCGCCAGCTGTTGATCCGACAGGATCTGCTCCAGCGCCTGTGCGTGCACCTCGACGCCGGGAATGACCCCGCCCAGCGGACTGAAGCGCAGGTCCAGCAGGCCTTGGGCCGACGTGCCGATCAGCACGAGATGCCCGTGCAGCGCGCCCGGCGCGACGCGGCCCTCGAGCACCTGCCAGGCCGGCAGATAGCGCTCGGGCTGCGGCCGCGCGTAATGCACCCACACCGACGCGCCACGATCGGTGTCGATCAGCCGCTTGCCGATGCGCACATCGATGACGCCACCATCGCCCTCGTCAGTCCGCACGACGTAGCGGCCGGCCCCGTCAGCCACGCGCAGCGCCTCCGCCGTCAGCGAGGGCACCGGGCGGCCGCGCAGGCTGAACATCAGCGGCACCTGGCGGACGATCCCGTCCACGTCAGCCATGAAGGTCATGGCCCCTTGTCCTCTCGCGGCGGCCTGGAGGTCCGGCAGGTTGCCCACGCTGCGAGAGAACGCCGGGATCGAGCGGGCCGGATCGCCGCCCGCCGTGAGGAAGCCGGCCTTGATCAGCAGGTCCTCGTCCGCGCCGCCATCCGTCGAGCCGGTACCGCGCCGCGGCCCGGTCAGCGCGAAGCCGAGGACAACCGGTCCTCGCTGCAGCTCCTGGGCAAGCGCCCGGTCCGGATCGGCACTCGACTCGCCACCCTGGCGTGCGCGGTCCTGCCCCTCGCGCTCGGGAAACATGATGTCCAGCGATATCGAGGCGGGATCGAGCCGCCGGGTCGCTTCCAGCAGCCGCGCCACCTGCTCGCGCGACCACGGCCACTGACCGACGCGGCGCAGGCTTTCCTCGTCGATGTCGACGATGCGGACCGGCGGAGCCTGGTAAGGCCGGGGATGCCAGCGCTGGAACTGGTCGAACACGGCATGACGCGCCGCGCGCAGCGGCACCGGAGCCAGCGCGATCAGGATCAGCGCGGCGATCAGCGCGCCGATCGGCACGCCCCAGGCCCAGCGCGACATCCGCGCGGCAGGATCAGCCATGGGCGCCGGTGGCGAAGTACGGCGAGGCGTCGTCCACGTCGATCTGGGACGGATCCAGGTGCTTGCGCGCGAAGTCCAGATAGACGCCCGAGGCGAGGAACAGATTGAAGATGTCCGGATCCACGTGCGGCCCTGCCATGCGCTGCAGCACCGCCAGGGCCTCGGACAGCTTCTTGGGCTTCTTGTACGGACGGTCCGACGCGGTCAGGGCCTCGAAGATGTCGGCGACCGCCATGATGCGGCTCGGCACGGACAGGCGATCCGGGCCCAGCTGGCGCGGGTAGCCCTTGCCGTCCATGCGCTCATGGTGCGTGCCCGCATATTCCGGCACGCGGCGCAGATGCCGCGGGAAGGGCATCTGCTCGAGCATCGTGATCGTGTGGACCATGTGCTCGTTGATCTTGTAGCGCTCCTCGCGCGTCAGCGTGCCGCTGCGCACGCCCAGGTTGTGCAGCTCGCCGCGGTGGTAGAGGTGCTCGGGCACGTCCATCTTGAATCCGAAGGCCGGATCGGGGCGGTCCTGCGGCGCGCGCCGCACGATGTCTCGCGGCCGGTCCGACAGCAAGGGTTCGCTGCAGGGCAGCGCGTCCATGGGCTCCTCGGCGCGGCTCGCGAGTTCGGCCGCAGAGAGCCCGAGCCGATCGTCGAAGTGACGCATCCAGCGGCGCGCGCCGATGCGATGCAGGCGCTCGACCGCCTCGTCGTCCATCGCCTCGGTGCCGACGTTGCTCTTGGCCACGAAGGCGAAATCGGCATCCAGCCGGGCCAGCTCGGCCGCATGCGCGGCCTGGGCCTCGGGTGTCCAGTTGCCGTCCAGCTGCGCCTTCAGCGCGGCGATCTCCAGATCGCGGCGCAGGACCTCGAAGCGCATCCGCACTTCGTGGATCCGGTTGTGGATGGTCTCGAGCTTGGTGGCCTTGTCGATCACGTACTCGGGCGTGGTCACCTTGCCGCAGTCGTGCAGCCAGGCGCCGATGCGGAACTCCTCCCACTCTTCCTCCGAGCGGAAGGCGAAGTGCCGGAGCGGCCCGTCGGTGGCGTCGCTCGCGGCTCGCGCGAGCATCATCGCGAGCTCCGGCACGCGCTCGCAGTGGCGGCCGGTGTAGGGGCTCTTCGCGTCGATGGCATTGGCCAGCACGCGGATCAGGCTGCCCATCAGCTCCTTCTGCGATTCCACCAGCGACAGATTGTCGAGCGCGACCGCGGCCTGCGCGGCGATCGCCTCCACGAGCGCCACCGAGTCGGGATCGAAGGGCACGATGGCGCCGGTGCGCGGATCCAGCGCGTTCATGAACTGGAGCACGCCCACGGGCGCGCCACCGCGCGGCGCGATCGGCACGGTCAGCATGGACACGGTGCGGTAGCCCGTGGCGACATCGAACGCGCGCGTGCCGGTGAGGTCGAAGCGCGACTCGGCATACACGTCGTCGATGAGCACCGCGCGGTTGTGCAACACCGTGTACACGGACACGAAGTTCTCATTGGGGCGCCCGGTGTGCTCGTTGTAGAGCGGGATCTGCTGCGAGGGCAGCGGATCGCTGCGGGTGCGAAGCTCGAAGCGCAGCGTCTGCTGCTCCGTCACCATGTACATCGTCGCGCCGTCGCAGTTGAGCAGGCGGCGGCCTTCGCCGAGCAACTGCTGCAGCAGCGCCGGCCGGTCCCGGCTCATGGACATCATGATGCAGGTCTCGATCAGGCCCTTGAGCCGGACCGCGTCGGCCGGGCGGGCCGGACGGTGGAGATCGGGGAAGGTCATGGTCGCTTGAAGATGATCACGCCCGAGACGTTGCCGATGCGGCTGTCGAAGCCATAGAGCACGCCGGCCTGGGTGCCCGAGGCGCCGGCGATCTGGCCGATCACGGAGATGTTGTTGCCCAGGCTGCCGGTGCACCCGCCCTGGCATCCGGCGCCGGTGCTGGAGATCAGCGACACGCCGGAGAAGCCCGAGCTGGAGGTCTGCGTGGCCACACCCACCAGCGAGAAGGTCTGGCCGGCGACCGGCACCGTGAGCGAGTACGACGCCTTGCCACCGAGCTGAAGCTGCAGCGACGCATTGAACGTGCCGCTGGCGCCGTTGACCGTGCCGGTGGCGACGAGCTTGCCGTCGGACTGCACCGTCGGCGCGGTGGACGCGAACGAGGAGAAGCTGCCGTTCACGGGGCCCGTCGGCGTCGCGGCGATCGCGAAGTAATGCAGCGTCGCCACGTGGCCATTGCCCACGCCCTTGCCGTTGGAAGTGCCCTTGACCTTGCTCTCGCCATCGACCCAGCGGCCCCAGCCGATGACCCCGTTCGAGTCGACCTCGGCGAGCTTGGCCTTCTCGAACATCGGCTTGTCGGTCGACGGGTTGTCCGCCGCCATCAGGCCGCCCTGGGGATCGAAGCGGGCCTTGGCCTGGGTCAGGCCGGAAGCCACGTCGCCCTTGTCGGTGCTCCAGACCACGCCGAGCGTCACGTTGCCGTTGGGCAGCGGGATCGGCGCGGGCGGGGGCGAAGGGGGACCCGGCGGCGTCGGTGCCGGGCCAGGACCCGGCGCGGGTGCAGGCGCAGGTGCAGGTGCAGGTGCAGGCGCTGGTGCGGGCGCAGGTGCAGGTGCAGGTGCAGGCGCTGGTGCGGGCGCAGGGGCAGGTGCAGGCGCAGGCGCAGGCGCTGGCGCTGGCGCGGGTGCAGGTGCAGGTGCAGGTGCAGGTGCAGGTGCAGGTGCAGGTGCAGGTGCAGGTGCAGGTGCAGGTGCAGGCGCGGGTGCAGGTGCGGGTGCAGGTGCGGGTGCCGGCGTTGGTGCCGGTGCCAACACGATGGGCGCGTCCTCGCCGCTGCCACCGCTGGGCGGCGTGACGCCGACGCCGACGGAGCCGGGCAGCGAGGGCAACACGTCTTCGTCCGTGGTGCCGCCGGGTGCGGGCGACGAGGTCGTCGGGGCCGTCAAGGCCGCCACGAGGTACTGCGACACGTGCTCGCCCGACGTCGGGGTGGCGCGGGCGGCGGGCGCGTTGGCCGCCGCCGAGGTGGCGCTCGTCTCGGCCGTCGCCGTCGCCGTCGTGCCGGCGTTGGCCGGTTGCAGCAGCACCAGCGGTTTCGCCGTCACCCCGGGTTTGACGGCGCGACTCGGTGTCACGGCCGTGAAGCCCTTGGGCACATCGACGCAACCGCCGTCATTGCATACCGCCACGCGGCCACCGATCACGCCGACCTCGAGTTCGCCTCGACCACCCACCGCGGCCGTGTACTCGGTCCCGCGGATGCCGATGGTGCCGGACGGGGTGTCGAGCCGGTAGTCCTCCTCGCGCGGATGGCCGATGCGGCCGCTGATGGTCCGCAGCGCGCCGCGTACCAGGCTCATGAAGCCGCGCTCCTCGCCGCCCGGCGACGTCGCCACGCGGTAGTCGTCGATGCGCAGGGTGGTCTGCTCGCTGAGCGCCATCAGCGCGCCGTCGACCATGCGCAGCTGCACACGGCCCTTGCCGGTCTGCACGGTCTCGCCGGACTCGATCTGCGCACCGGTCTTGAGCTCGCGAGTCTCCCCCTTGGCGGAGACCGCGCGGACTTCGCCGCTGGAGAACAGCACCGTGGCCGACGGCGTCGCCCAGGCGAGGCCCGACACGGCGCACAGCGCCGCCATGGCCACCAGGTGGCGCAAGCCGGGCCCGGAGGTCTTGCCTGCGCTGTCAGCGCCGCCGGCGCCTCCGTGCAGGGAACGGCGAGGGTCGTGGGTCATGGGAAGTTCCTGTGAAGGGTGACCTGCAGGGTGTTGCGCACGTAGTCGTAGAGCACGACGTTGGACGCGGCCCGCGTGTAGCGCAGCTGGCCGGTGAGCTCCCAACGATCGTCGAGGCGGCGACGCAGGCCGACCGACGCGTCCTTCTGCCGGTCGCGCCGGACGGTGTCGAAGAAGGGCTCCTCGCCGCCGTAGCGGCGATCCTCGAGTTGCGCCTCGCCGAGGAGCACGAGGCCGCCGGAGAGGCTGCGCTCGACGCCGACGCGGATCCCGCGTCC
The DNA here is from genome assembly GCF_048081605.1 of Roseateles sp. So40a. Classification (NCBI taxonomy): domain Bacteria; kingdom Pseudomonadati; phylum Pseudomonadota; class Betaproteobacteria; order Burkholderiales; family Sphaerotilaceae; genus Roseateles; species Roseateles sp. So40a. The sequence goes on from NZ_CP182288.1 coordinate 594,339, forward strand.
GCGATGCCCGAAGGAGGCGAAGTCCGCCGTGGTGCGCTCGCGCGCGACGTAGGCGCTGCCGTAGACAAGCGTCGCCGCGCCGAATTGGCGCGCCAGCCCGACACCGCCCACGGACCGGTCGTTGTCGCGGCCGACCTCCGAGGGGAAGTCCTGGCGGGACCACTGGCCGAAGGCGCTGGCCATCAGCTGCTCGCTGAACTGGGTCTGCCACTGCGCGGTGACGCCGCTGGCCTCGCGATAGCGCCGCGAGCCCACCCAGGCGGTGCCCGTCTGCAGCGCGAGGGTCTGGCTGTGCGCACCGGCGGTGTGTCGCAGACCCGCGGTCGCATCGACGAGCACGGTATCCATCTCATGCACGTCGCGATTCACGGCACGGCGCAGGTTGGCGGCGCCGATCAGGCGCCACTCGGCCGACAAGGGCAGCTCCGCGATCGCACCCGCGGCGGCGCTGCCGACCCACGCGTGCTGTCGGCGGCTCTCGGGCGTGGTCTGGAAGAAGATCCCGCCGAACGCGGGGATGGCGAACTCGCCTTGATTGGTCGCGCTGTTGACGTTGCTGTCGTAGCCCGCGCCCAGCTCGAGATAGCCGGAGAAACGGGCGGCACGGCGTGGCACGACCTGTTCCATGATGCCGAGCACGCGATCGATCGCGGCCACGGCTTCGGGCGGCGCGTCGCCGCCGCGGGCGATGGCCAGTTGCTCGCGGGCGCGGTCGGTCTCCCCGGCCGCCAGGTAGGCGCGACCCAGCTCGGCGCGTGCGAGTCGGTCATCGGGGCGCGCCTCGACGACGCGCTCGAGCGCGAAGATGGCCCGCGTCACATGACCCGCGTCGAGCGCGGCAATGCCCAGCAGGTAATCGAACCGGGGATCCCCCGCACGCGTGGCTTCAGCCGGCGACAGCAGCGCGTAGGCGGACGCCGCATCGCGACGGGCCAGCAGCGAGGACGCCTGGTCGAGCAACGCATCCTGCGCGTGCACCGCGGCCGCGCCGCAAGCGACCGACACCGCGAGCGCCACGGCCCGCCAACAGGCGGTCCAGCGACGAGCGTCGCGTTTGATTGTGGGGAGTCCGAAATTCAAGGTCGCCTCTTGGAATGGCGGGGTCTACGTTGGACCCATCGCAACTCCTCATCATCGGCGGCCCTTCCTCGGATTGAAGAGCGCGTTCAAACCTCCCCGTGACTTCCTGCGCGTGAGCGGGAAGGGGTTTCATCAGCCAATAAAAGCAATTCGCATCCAGGTGGCGATAAGTGCGCCAGCGCACATTCGGCATTCGAACGAATACAGGCTCAGCGTCGGATCACGCTCAGGTGTCGGTGATGCCCGGCGCATGGACGGGGGCGCGGGGCGAGGCCTCGCCCAGCCCGCCAAGCGCCCGTCGCAGCCCACTCGCACTCGGCTTGTCCACGAACACGCATTGCTTGTTGTGCCGCTTGCAATGGTCTTTCACGCGCCAATACGCGTCGTGGCTGATGCACCCCGTCTGGCAGATCACCAGGTCCGCCGCGGCGAGGCTCGCATCGAGCTTGGACACCGCGTCCTCCTCGCCGCCGTCGTGATGCAGGAAGCGACCGCCAGTGCGCTCGATCAGCTGCCGATAGATCGGCACCACCGCCGGCCGCCCGCCCACGCACAACACCGAGCGCTCATCGAGCGACGGCATCGTCTCCGTGCCTGAGGCCGCTTCCGCGCCCTGCGCGAACTGCGCCTGCTGCTGATCGAGCTGCCGCTCCGCCTGGCTCAGCGCCTGCTGCAGATCGTCCGAGCGACGTTGCTCGCGCTCCGCCTGCTGGCGTGCCGACAACAACGCACGCTCCAGCTGATGGATGCGCTCCTGTTGCGTCTGCAGATGCCGGGCCTGCTCATGCCGATGACGCAGCCCGGGCACGCTCTCCTCGAGCTGCTGCAGCTCGTCGCGCAGGCCCGCCGCCAGCGTGTCGCGAGCCATCAGCTCGCCGCGCAGCCGCAGGCATTCCGCCTGCGACAACTCCAGCTCGCGCGCCCGCTCCGCCAGCAGCCGCGTGCTGCGCGACTGCGCCTGCGCCAGCTCGCGGCCGAGCACCGCGTTCTCGTCCTGCAGCTCGTCCAGCCGCTGCAGGTCCGCGCGGTTGGCCGCGCCCACCTGGTGCTGCAGCATGTGGATGTCGCGCAGGATCTGCTCCTGCAGGGCCGCGTCGCAGCGCGCGTGCGTCAACGCGCCCCACAATGCGCCGCCCACGTCATTGCCCTGCTGCGCGGCGTTCCACCACCGCGTCAGCGCCTCCGCCGTCTTGTGCTGCGAGGACTGCCGCAACGCGATCGCGAAGCGCTGGTCCAGCTCCTTCTGCAAGAGCTCCGACACCGGCCCGCGGCGCGCGCACTCGTTGATCGCGCCGCAGTGCATCTCGTAATCGTTGCTCAGCGTCTGACCGCCCAGCACCTTGCCCAGCTTGCGGCGCAACACCGGCATGGGCAGGCACACGCCGATCACCGGGCACAGGGCCTGGGAGGGCAGCTCCCACAGCCGGCGACGCCGCGAACCGCGCGGTACCGGCGTCTCGTCGGACGCGCCGTCCTGGCGCGCCAGCAGGCTCAACAGCGAAGTGGAGGAGGGCTTGTCGCACATGGAGGAGAACTCCTTACTGCAGGGTGGACGGCTGGAGCGCGAAGCGCACCGGGTACTCGACCCAGCTCACCAGGCGCTGATCGCCGCGCCGGGCCGGGATGTAGGGGCAGGATTCCGCGACGCGGCGCGCCGCTTCGTCCAGCAGCCGCCAGCCGCTGCCGCCGGACACGACGACCTCTGCCGCGCGCCCGTCGGCATCGACCTTCACGCGCAGCCGCACCAGGCCCTGGATGCCGCGCTCGCGCAGCATCGCGGGGTAATGGCGCGCGGTCTGGCGCTCGCTGCACAGCCGGTGATCGGCGGGCAAGGCGGCCGGTGTCTCCAAGGCGGACGGCATCGGCGGCGGTGCGAGCACGGGGGCGGGCGAGGTCGCGACCACCGCGGCGACCGTCATCGGCCGCGCGCCGGCATTCGTCGCATCGACCGCCGCGGCCGCCGGCGGATCGAAGCGCAGCGGCGTCGTGGCCACGGCAACGGGCGGCGTCACGGCGATCTCGACGACCGGTGGCGGGATGTCGGCCACCGGCGGGACGAGCGTCGCCGAGCGCGGCAGGGCGATCTCCAGCGGCGCCGGGGCCGTCGAGGGCAGCTTGGCGGCCGGCACGAGCCGCGCGCTGATCAACAAGGGCGCGGGCCCGGCCGGCCGCGTCGGTGCGAACGCGCTGGCCAGGGCCAGGAGCATCACTGCGTGGATCGCGGCCACCACGGCCCAGCCGCTCCAGCGCCGTGTGCCGCCCAACGGTTGAAGCGTGGCGCTGTTCATGCGCGCGCTCCCACCGCACCGGCGACCATCGGCAGGATCGCCAGCCCGTGCTCGTCGCGCAGCAGGCGCAGCCGCGTGTCGTAGAGCTGCTCCAACAGCGGCAGCGTGGCCGGCAGCGCGTCGCAGTCCGCCAGCAGCCGCCCCGACTTCAACAGCCACAGGCGGTCGAAATGATTCAGCGCGAGATTGAGGTCATGCAGCACCGCGACCAGCGCATGGCCACGGCGCTCGGCGAAGTCCGACATCGCCGCCATCAGCGAGACGCTCAGCCCCGGATCCAGCGCGGCCACCGGCTCGTCCACCAGCAGCAGCCCGTCACGCGCGTCCCAGGCCTGCGCGAACACGCGCGCGAGCTGCACGCGCGCCTGCTCGCCACCGGACAGCGTGTCGAAGCGCCGGCCCTGCAGGTGCTCGGCCTGCGCCTGCATCAGCGCTTCGCGCACGATCAGGTGCTGCTGACCGTCGTCGGGACGCGCCACGCGTCCCAGCGCCACGACCAGCTCGACCGGCAGCCCGAACGCGACGCCGTGCTGCTGCGGCAGCACCGCGCGGCGCTGGGCGAGCTCGGCGCTCGACCAGGCCGGCAGCGCACGGCCTTCAAAGGACAGATGACCGGCGGCGGGCCGGAGCTCCCGGGCGATCAGGCGCAGCAACGTGGACTTGCCCGCGCCGCTCGGGCCGAGGATGGCGATGCGCTCGCCCGGATCGACGCGCAGCGTCACCGGGCCGATGGTCGACGCGCCCAGCGTCACGCGCACGTCCTGCAGCGTCAGCAGCGAGGCCATCACGCGCTCCCCATGCGGCGCACCGCGCCGCGCAGCAGGACGAGGAACCACGGCGCGCCGATCAGCGCGCTGAACACGCCGACGGGGATCTCCGCCGGCACCGCGAGCGTGCGCGCGAAGGTGTCGGCGACGACCAGCAGCAACGCGCCCGCGAGCATCGCGTGCGGCAGCACCCGGCGTTGATCCGCACCCACGAGCTGACGCGCCAGGTGCGGCGCCATCAGGCCGATGAAGCCGATGCTGCCGCACCACGCGACCGCCAGCGACGACAGCAGCGCCACCATCGCGATGCACTGCCAGCGCAGGCGCTCGACGTCGATGCCCACGTGCGCCGCGGCGGCCTCGCCCAGCGCCAGCGCGTTCAGGCGCGGCGCCACGCGCAGCGCGAGCGTGCCCAGCACCAGCAGCGCGCCGCCCATCACGGCGGCCATGGGCCAGTTGGCGCCGGCCAGCGAGCCCAGCGTCCAGAAGTTGATCGCGCGCAGCTGCTCGTCATTGGCGATGAAGCTGCACAGCCCGACGACCGCGAAGGTCATTGCCTGCAGCGCCAGCCCGCACAGCAGCAGCGCCGCGATCGAGCCCGGCGCCAGCCAGCGCGACAGGCGGTCCAGCGAGAAGCACACCGCCAGCGCGCCCGCGAATCCGACGACCGGCAGCAGCCACAGGCGGGCTTCGGCGGGCAGCGCGACCTGCACGCCGGCGAAGACCGTCAGTGTCAGCGCCACGGCGGCGGCCGCGCCGCTGGTCACGCCCAGCAGGCTAGGCTCGGCCATCGGGTTGCGGAACAGGGCTTGGCTCAGCGCGCCGGCCAGTCCCAGCGCCGCGCCGACCGCCAGCGTCAGTCCGAGACGCGGCAGCCGCAACTGCCACAGCACATGCGCGCCGCCAGTCTTGGGTGCGTCGTTCCACGGACCGTTGAGCCAGTCCGCCGCTGCGATCGGCACCGCGCCGAACTGCACCGCGACCACCACGGTCAACACGAGCGCGATGACCAGCAGCGTCGAGCGCGACCACGCGCGAGGCGCGCGCGTGCCGGCCACCGTCGAGGGCAGGGCGGATCCGACCGTGCTCATCGCGTCGTCCGTCGGTCGATGCTCACGCGGCGCGGGCCGTGCCCGACGGGGCGTGCAGCGCCTGCGCCAGCGTCGTCAGCGCCTTGGGCGTGCGGGGCCCGAAGCCCAGCAACTCCATCGTCTCCATCACGACCACGCGCTTGTTCTGACCGGCCGGCGTCTGCGCCAGGCCCGGCAGCTTGAGCAGACTCTCGAGGCCGCCCGTGGCTTCGACGCCCTGCGTGGTCGCGAGGATCACGTCCGGCGCCGCCGCGATCGCGGCTTCCGGCGAGAGCATCTTGTAGCCCTGCGCCTCGCCCAGCGCGTTGACCGCGCCCGCGTAGACGATCATCGCGTCCGCCGCGGTCGCCGAGCCGGCGATGCGCACCTGGTTGGCCGCGTTGGACAGCACGAACAGCACACGCGGGGCGCGATGTCCCGCGGCGAGCTTGGCCACCGACGCGCGGCTCGCCGCCCAGTCGGCCTGCAGCCTCGCCGTCAGCGCGGCGGCTTCTCGATGTCTGCCAAGCAGCTCGCCCAGGCGCTGCGTGCGCTCGAGCACGCCTTCGAAACGATGCTCGGCGCGCAGCACGTGCAGCGGCACCTTGGCCGATTCGAGCTGGCGCAGCACGGCCGGCGGGCCGGCTTCCTCGGTGGCGACGACCATCGTCGGCGCCAGCGACAGCAGGCCTTCCGCGGCCAGCGTGCGCGCGTAGCCGACGTTGGGCAGCTTCGTGGCCGCGGCCGGATACAGCGAGGTGCTGTCCACGCCGACCAGCTCGCCCTGCGCGCCCAGCTCATAGATGAGCTCGGTCAGCGCGCCGCCCACGGCGATCACGCGTTGCGGCGCGGCCCAGGCCCGACCGCCGATCGACAGCATCGCCGCGGCGGGCGCGAGCGACAGGACCTGACGCCGGCTCAGCACGGCACGGCCTCCGAGGCGCCCTCGACCAGGCTTTCCAGCAGCTGGCGCCAGTCGCAACGCTCGGCCTGACCAGGCTTGCGCTCGCCAAACATCATCGCGATCGTGCGGCCTTGCGCGTCGAACAGCTCCAGCGAGCACACCAGTCCGTCCACCGTCGGCTTGCGCACCAGCCAGGCCGAGGCGATGTGGTCCTCGCGCAGATGCAGGTTGAAGCCCGGATCCAGCACGTTGATCCACGGGCCCATCATCGCGACCTTGTTCACCGGGCCGCTGTGGATCTGGATCATCCCCGGGTTGCCGACGAAGACCATGATGGACACGTTCTCCTGCGCGGCGCGGCTGAGCAGCTCCTGCGCGCTGGACAGCGCCAGCGGCTGCGCGAAGCGGGGCTCGGCCAGGCGCAGCGCCTGCGTGCGGCTCAGGCCGTGGCGCTTGAGCAGTCCGAAGAAGTCGTGCGTGTCGCGCAACGACGCCCATTCGGAACGGAAGCCCGCCACGTCGATGCGATCGTCCGGCGTCTCGGCGGGGTCCTGCCACGCGTCGCCCGGCTCGAAGCCGGGGGCCTGGTCCTCGGCCAGGAAGCGCGCGACGAGCGCCTCGTAGGCCGCGAGATCGCTCTCGGGTTTCACGAAGACCTTGTGGATCGCCTGCCCCGCGGCGTCGAAGAACTGCAGGCTGCGCTGCACGGCGCCGTCGGAGAGCCGCTCCGCGACGGCGAAGCCGTGACGCCAGTGGCTGTAGAAGACGCGCAGATCGATCGTCCCGCCCAGCACCAGTCCGACCTGGCGCTGCGGTCCCTGCGCGCTGACGGTGTTGTAGACACCGACCTTCTCGTGCACGCAGGACTCGTTGCGCGTGAGCGCCATCACCGGCCCCAGCGGCTCGAGCGCGGCGATGAGGTCCTGCCACTCCGCGCGCAGACGGCGCGCGCGCAGCGGGGACTCGTCGTCGGCGAACGGGCCGGCATGCGCGGCGAGCAGCGCCCCTTCCGAGATGCTCAGCGCGCTGGCGATGTCGCGGTGGCGGGCCTTGCGCTCCTGGCGCGCGGTGGCGAAGGCCTGACGCAGGGCGGTGAAGCTGGCATGCATGGGCGGGTACTCCTGATCAGAAATCGGCGCGCAGCGTGACCTGCAAGGCGCGCCCGGGGGCGGTGAAGCTGTCGACGATCGGGCTCGTGGACGCGACGCCGACGACGTCACCCCAGCGCCAGTACTTCTTGTCGAAGACGTTGGTCACGAAGGCCGACACGGAGAAGGTCTTGTCGAAGCGGTAGCTCGCGGCGAGGTCCACGACGTCGTACTTCTTCGGCGTGTACCAGGTCGCGGTGCTGACGTCGGACGGCTTCTTGCCCGAGCTGTGCAGCAGCGTCGCCTCCAGCGCCCACGGGCCGGTCTCGTAGCGGGCGCCGAGCTTGCCGCGCAGCGGCTGGATGCTGTCCAGCGGCGTCTCGACGCCGCCCTCGATGCTGTGACCGCGCGACTTCGCCACCGACGCGTTCAGGTTGAAGCCGGGCATCACATCCCACACCACGCGCGCCTCGACGCCCTTGATGCGGACCTGGCTCAGGTTGACGTACTGGAAGACGGCGGGGTCGGCCGGCGTGAAGGAGCCGCTGACCATCTCCTGCGAGATGAAGTCCTTGTAGCGGTTGTCGTAGCCGCTGAGCTGCCAGCGCAGCGCGTCCGTCACCTTGCCGCGCAGGCCCAGCTCCCAGCTGTTGGCGTGCTCGGCCTTCAGGTTGGGGTTGCCGATGCTCTTGTAGCCCTGCGTCGGGTTGGCGAAGCCGTTGTTGACCTGGTCCGGCGTCGGGGCGCGGAAGCCTTGCGCCCAGTTCACGTAGGGCTGGACGTAGGGCGTGGCGCGCCAGATCAGACCCAGTCGCGGCGTCACGGCCTGGTCCGACAGCGAGACGATGTCGCCCGTGTAGCCCGCGGCCTTCGGCGAGAGCTTGTAATGCTCCAGGCGCAGCGCGGGAATGACGGTGAAGTCGCCCGCCTCGATCTCGTCCTGGACGAAGGCGCCGGCCAGCGTGTAGGTCGTGTCGGGGAAGGGCTTGCTCGGGAAGGTCTCGCCGGCCGGCGGCACGGTGCCGTCGCGCACGCCTTCGATCACGTTGCGGCTGACGTCGACGCCGTAGCTCAGGCGCTGGCCCGATAGCTGCGTCTGTGCCTGCGAGCTCAAGCCGATCAGGCGTTCCTTGTAGGTGCCCAGCCGCGTGCGGTCGGCGGCGGTGTTGCGGTCCTCGTAGGCGTACTGGCGCGTCTCGCTGTCCTGGAAGTAGACATGCGTGGTGGCCTGCTGCAGCCACGTGGCGTTCAGGTCCTCGTAGCGGTGCTCGAGCGAGACCCGCGTGCGGTCCATCTTGTCGTTGGCCTTCAGGCCCAGCACGGCCGTCGACGGCAGCGTGCCCGTGGCCGGCGGCGCGGTGACGGCGGTCAGCACGTCGGTGTCGATCTTGCGCTGGCGGTACTCGATCGTGCCCATCAGCCGGTGCTGGCCGTTGACGCGATACCCGACCTTGGCCATCAGGCTGTTGGTGTCGATGTCCGTCGGATTGGGCTTGGTGCGGTTGACGTTGGCCGCGCCGTTCTCGCCCTGGTTCTTCGTCTCGTGACCGCGCTGCACCGAGGCCTGCACCAGGCTGGTCCAGTCGCCCGAGCCGAACGCGACCGCGGCGGTCGCGCGCTTGGAGTCGTCCACGCTCATGCCGGTGAGGCGCGCGAAGCCGGCGAAGGTCTTGCCGTCGACCAGCAGGTCCTCGGGCGAGAGCGTGCGCAGGCTCAGCGCGCCGGCCAGGCCGTCGCTGCCGTAGGAGGTGGACGTCGGGCCGCGCAGCACCTCGACGCTCGAGAGGCTGTTCAGATCGACGAAATCGGCGCGGCCGCTGGCGAAGGCGCCGAACGCGAAGCTCTGCGGCAGCCGGATGCCGTCGACCATCATCAGCACGCGGTTGCCTTCCAGGCCGCGGATGTTGATGCCCTCGTTGCCCGAGCGGCCCGTGGAGGCGCCCGCGGCGGTGAAGCGCGGCGTCATCGCCTTGACGTCGAGGTCGACCTCATCGGCGAGCAGGTCCTTCAGATCGCGCGCGTCGCGCCGATCCAGCTGCTTGCGGTTCTTCACCGTGACCGTGTTGGGCACCGCATCGACCGAGCGCTCGGTGCGGGTCGCGGAAACGGTGAGCTCGCCGAGCTGCTGGGCGGTCTCGGTGGCCGGGGTGGGCGAAGTGGGCGAAGTAGGCGAAGCGGGCGCGGTCTGGGCGAAGGCCGGCAGGGCGGCCAGCGGGAATGCCAACGACAGGGCGAGCACGACGGGCGTCGGGCGCAGTTGCATGGTGTCGAAATCCTTGTAGTTCTTGGATCTCGCACGGGCTGGCACGACGCGGGCTGGTGCGGGCGGTCCTCGCGGACGGCCTGGGGTTCAGGGAAAGGAAACAGGAGCGCCGCGAGCGGTCGGACCGGTCCTCGGCCGGTGCCTTCCAGCGGCAGTGAAGGGGAGCGGGCGCAGGGATCGGCGCCCGTCAGCGGATCACTTCGTCAGGATCAGCTTGCCCAGCGACGTCACACGCAGCCGGTAGAGCTGGCCGGCGTGTTCGATCTCGACCTCGCGGTCGTTGCCCATGAGGGCCTGGCTGCTGATGCGGCGACGCTGGACCAGCGGAACCGCTTCGCGCGGCGAACCTGCGGCGACTCGCGCGCCGTCCAGCGCAACGGCTTGCAGGGCCTCGATATGGGGGTGGTGGTGGGCATTCATGCGAGGCATCTTAATGAGAACCATTCGCAATAGCAACCATGAATCGCGACGATCAACGATTTCTTGATCGAACCGCGTGTTCCAGAGAGCGAAAACTGGCTGCGAATACTTCGCATGCAGAGCGGGCGGGGCGGGTCTTGTCCCCATTCGCGGTAGGGATGACGACAATGCGCCCCATCCCGTAGGAATTCCAGGAGAAGAACATGAAGGGCGATGCCAAGGTCATCGAGTATCTGAACGCGCAGCTGAAGAACGAGCTCACCGCGATCAACCAGTACTTCCTGCATTACCGGATGCTCAAGAGCTGGGGTCTGGAGAAGCTGGCCAAGCACGAGTACGCCGAGTCCATCGAGGAGATGAAGCACGCCGACAAGCTGATGGATCGCATCCTGATGCTGGAAGGCCTGCCCAACCTGCAGGACCTGGGCAAGCTGTACATCGGCGAGAACGCCGTCGAGGTCCAGCACTGCGACCTGAAGATCGAGATGGGCAGCCATCCGCTCCTCAAGGAAGCCATCGCCTACTGCGAGACGGTGCGCGACTACGTTTCCCGCGAAGTCCTCGAGGAGATCCTCGCCGACACCGAGGAGCACATCGACCACCTCGAGACCCAGATCGAGCTGATCGCCCAGCTCGGCGAACAAAATTGGCTGCAAAGCCAGATGGGCGACGCCAGCTGACGCCAGCCCGCCCAGACCGGGGCCCAGCCATCGCCAGGTTCCCCGAAGCCCCGCTCGCCGGGGCTTTTTTGCGTCCGTATGACCAACGCTGCACGACCGTGTCGTTGTTCACCGACAAGTTGTCTGACGCGGCGCAGGGACTCTGCAAGCTAATTGAGAGGAATTCGCGTTTGCGTTAGTATCTCGGCCATCCCAGGTTGATCCTGACTCGCCGACGCCATGATCGTTTGTCTCTGCCACCGTGTTTCCGACCGCGACATCCGCCGCAGCGTCGCTGACGGCGTCCACAACTTCGAGGTGATGCAGGACGAGACCCAGGTGGCTTCCGCCTGCGGCAGCTGCCACGACTGCGCCCGCGAGGTGTTCGACGAGGCCCTGCGCGCCTGCGCCGCGGCGCACGGCGTCACCTGTGCCTCCACCGCGCGGGTCATCCCGATCACGCCGATCTCGCAACTCGCCGCGGCCTGAGCGCCGCGCTGCGCCACGCCTCCGGACCTGGCGTCCGGACGAAAGAAAACCGCAGACCGGTCGCCCGGTGCTGCGGTTTCTTCTTTTGGGGTCGCCGGACGCGTGCTCGAGACGCGCCCGGCGGACCGGCTCGAAGGGACCGGTTTGACTCGTTGACGCTTACTTGGCGGCGGAAGCGGCCTCGGCGGGCTTCTCGGCCTTCTTGTGGCTCTTGTGCGCGGCCTTCTTGTCGCCGGCGGCCTTGTGGTGCTTCATCGTTTTGGCCTCGGAGGCCTGAGCCGCAGGAGCGGCAGCCGTCGCCGGAGCGGCCTGCGTCGCGGGGGCGGCCGGGGTGGCGGTGCCTTGGGCCATCGCGGCGCCGGCAATCAGCAGGGCGGGGATCAGGGCCAGGGTCTTGATGGTCTTGAAGGCTTGCATCTGGTTTACTCCAGCGGGTTGAACAAGGTGAGCGGACAACGCCATCGCTTCAACTTGTGTTGACAGCGGTTCGCTGCTTTGCATTGGGTTACGCAATCCGCACGGGTCCTTCACGCGTCAGGTCTTGCGCGCTGTCGGCGGGCGACGCCCTCGGGCAAGATCGCCGGCATTCAGGAGACAAGCCCATGACCGCCCCCACGCCTTCCGCCTTCGACTGGACCCGCGGCTATCCCAGCCAGCGCAGCCCGGTGTTCGCCCGCAATGTCGTGTCGACCTCGCACCCGCTCGCCGCGCAGGCCGGGTTGCGCATCCTCGCGCAGGGCGGCAACGCGGTGGATGCCGCCATCGCCACGGCCGCGTGCATGACGCTGGTCGAGCCCTGCAGCAACGGCCTGGGTTCGGACGCCTTCGCCATCGTGTGGGACGGCAGGACGCTGCAGGGACTGAACGCCTCGGGCACCGCGCCGCAGGCCTGGACGCCGGACTACTTCGACCGCAAGTACGGGGCCGGTTCGGCGATGCCGCGCCGGGGCTGGGACACGGTGACGGTGCCCGGCGCGGTCGCCGGCTGGGTCGCGTTGAGCGAGCGCTACGGCAAGCTGCCCTTCGCCGACCTGATGACCCCGGCCATCGAGATCGCCGAGCGCGGTTACGCGGTGCCGGTGATCGTGCAGGGCAAGTGGCGCATGGCGTCGGAGGTCACAGACCTCGTCGCGCAGCCCGGCTTCGCCGAGGCCTTCCTGCCGCGCGGGCGCGCGCCGCAGGTCGGCGAGCAGTTCCGCTTCGAGGCCGCCGCGCGCACGCTGCGGCTGATCGCCGGGTCCAAGGGCGAGGCCTTCTACCGCGGCGAGATCGCCGAGGCCACCGCCGCCTTCGCGCGCGAGACGGGCGGCGCGATCACCGCCGCGGACTTCGCGGCCTACGCGCCGCAGTGGGTCGACACGATCTCGATGGACTACGCCGGCCACACGCTGCATGAGATCCCGCCCAACGGGCAGGGCATCGCGGCGCTGATCGCGCTGGGGATCCTGAAGAACTTCGATGTCGCCGCGCTGCCGGTGGATTCGACCGCGTCGCAGCACCTGCAGATCGAGGCGATGAAACTCGCCTTCGCCGACGTCTACCGCTACGTCAGCGATCCCCGCACGATGCAGGTGCAGGTCGACGAGCTGCTCGATCCGGCCTACCTGGCCTCGCGCGCAAAGCTCATCGACATGAAGCGCGCGCAGGACTTCCAGGCCGGCAATCCGGTCAAGGGCGGCACCATCTACCTGACCGCGGCCGATGAGAGCGGCATGATGGTCAGCTTCATCCAGAGCAACTACATGGGCTTCGGCTCGGGCGTGGTGGTGCCGGGCTACGGGCTGTCGCTGCAGAACCGCGGCCACGGCTTCACTCGCGAGGCGGGCCACGCCAATGTCGTCGCGCCGGGCAAGCGCCCGTTCCACACGATCATCCCGGCCTTCCTGATGAAGGACGGCCAGCCGCAGATGAGCTACGGCGTGATGGGCGGCAACATGCAGCCGCAAGGCCACATGCAGACGCTGGTGCGCATGCTCGACCACCGCCAGCATCCACAGGCCGCCTGCGACGCGCCGCGCTGGCGCTTCAACGAGGGCCTGTCGATCAACGTCGAGCCCTCGATGAATCCGGACACCATCGCCGGCCTGGCCGCGCTGGGCCATCAGATCGGCGACATCCACGACAGCTACCAGGACTTCGGCGCCGGGCAATTCATCTGGCGACTGGGCGATCCGGCGGTGGAGGGCTACGTCGCCGCGAGCGACCCGCGCCGCGACGGCGCCGCCGCGGGCTGGTGATCGGCGGCGGGTGATCACTGGCGGGTGATCGCGGGTGCTTGATCACCGCCCCTGCCATTCCTCACTTGTCGGAGCGGGGAGGGCGCTGATAGCATCGGCGCCTTCTTCCTCCCCGGAAGCTCTCACGCCACGATCCACGATCGGAGCCGGACCATGACCAAGCTGCTTGACCGCACCAAACACGATGCCCTGGCATCGGTGCGCGCGCTTGGGCGATCCGGCCGGGCGCGACGACCGTAGGCGTCTCCAAGACGCCCGCCGGCCTCCACGGCCGGCTCCCAGGTCCCTGGCTTTTCGCGATCGCGCCGCTCACCGCGTCCCGCTCGCTCGATCCGTGCCCGGCGCATGACGCCCCGCGCGGATCGCATCCGGAGTTTCATCATGCTGCCGACCAAGGCAACCACGTGGGTCGACCGCCTGCTCGACCGCTGTCTCGACGCGATCCGGCTCCCCGCCGGCGATCTGCTCCGCAACCTCGTCTACCGGCGTCTGTGGACGTCGATCCTGATCAGCTCGCTGGGCGGGCAGATCACGCTGCTGGCGCTGCCGCTGACCGCGGCCGTGCTGCTGCATGCCTCGCCCACGCAGATGGGCCTGCTGACCGCGATGGAGCTCGCGCCGTTCGTGCTGTTCTCGTTGCCGGCCGGCGTCTGGCTGGACCGCGTGCGCAAGCTGCCCGTCTACATCGTGGGCGAGCTGACGCTGGCGGCGGCCGTGGCCAGCGTGCCCATCGCCCACTGGATGGGCTGGCTGGGCATGCCCTGGCTGTATTTCGTCGGTTTCCTGCTGGGCACCGTCTACACGATCGCGGGGAGCGCCTCGCAGATCGTGCTGACGCAGGTCGTCAGCCGTGACCGCCTCGTCGAGGCGCATGCGAAGAACGCGCTCGCGTCCTCCGGCGCCGAGGTGGCCGGCCCGGGCGTGGCCGGGGCGCTGATCAAGCTCGTCGGCGCGCCGCTGGCGCTGGCGGTGGACGCGCTGCTGCTGGTCGTCTCCGCGGCGATCCTGCGCGGCGTGAAGGTGACCGAGACCCTGCATCGCCTGGACGGCGCCGACTTCTGGCGCGATCTGAAGGCGGGCATCGCGTTCGTGCGCGGCAAGCGCATGCTGGTGGCGCTGGCCTGCGCGGTCGGCGGCTGGCAGATGTTCAACCAGGCGGCGCAGGTGGTGCAGATCCTCTTCGCCACGCGGGTGCTGGGCCTGTCGGCGCAGAGCGTGGGCCTGTCCTACATCGCGCTGGGCGCGGGCACCGTGCTGGCGAGCGCGCTGGGTCATCGCATCAGCGCGCGCTTCGGCCCCGGCCCCGCGCTGATCGGCGGCTTCGCGATGTGCGGCATCGGCTGGGCGGCGCTGTGCGTCGCGCCCGTCGGCGCGATCGGCGTGGCGGTCTTCGCGTTCACGCTGTTCATGTTCGGCGTCGGCGCCGTGCTGATCTTCATCAACTTCCTGTCGCTGCGTCAGGCGGTGACGCCCGGTCCGCTGCTGGGCCGGATGACCAGCACGATGCGCTGGCTCATCCTGATCCCGGCAGGTCCCGGCGCGCTGATCGGCGGCTGGCTCGGTGAGCACGTCAGCCTGCGCGCGGCGCTGGCCTTCGCCGGCGTGGGCGCGCTGCTGCTGTCGGTGCTGGCCTGGCAGGTGCGGGCGATCCGCACGGTCAAGGTGCTGCCCAAGGTCGAGGAAGACGAAACGCCGCTCGGCGCCGAGGCGACCCCGGGCCTGACGCCGGCCGGCCAGCCGGCGGCGTCGAACCTGCAAACCGTCGCGGGCAACTGACCCGCCCTCCACAGGATCCCGCACGATGCGCCCCAAGACCGCTGCCGACGACCCCATCCTCGTCGAGGTGCCCGAGCGCCTCGACACCCCGCGCCTGGTGCTGCTCGCGCCCCGCGCGGGCTTCGGCCCCGCGCTGAACCGCGCGGTGCTCGACGCCCAGGAACACCTCAAGCCGTGGATGCCCTGGGCGCACGAGACCCCCAGCGTCGAGCAATCCGAAGCGATCGCCCGGCGCCTGCACGGGGAGTTCGTCAACCGCGAGCACCTCGCCTACTACCTGCACGAGCGCGATGCCGACGGGCGGCCCGGCCGGCTGATCGGCGGCGCGGGCCTGCACACGCTGGACTGGACGGTCAGACGGTTCGAGCTGGGCTACTGGATCGGGCCGGGGCACGCTGGCCGCGGACTGATCACCGAAGTGGTCGCCGCGCTGACGCGCCTGGCCTTCCAGCAACTGCGCGCGCGGCGGTTGGAAATCCGTTGCGATGCGTCGAATGTCGCCAGTCGCAAGGTCGCCGAACGCTGCGGCTTCCTGCTCGAGGGTCAGCTGCGAGGCGATGCGCTCGACGTGAAAGGCCAGGTCTGCGACACCTGCATCTACGGCATGGTGTCGATCGAGGAGCTGCGCGAGTCCGCCTCGACGCCGCGCTGAGCGCGCGCGTCAGGCCGTCGGGCTGAACCGATCGACGGCGTCGGTGATGATCCCGTCGACGCCATTGGCGATCAGCCATTGCGCGGCGGCGGCGTCATTGACCGTGTAGACCAGCGCCTTCATCTCCGCCTGGTGGAGCTTCTCGACGAGCGCCCGGTCCATCAGCGCGTAATGCGTGATCACGGCGCGGCAGCCCAGCGACTGGGCCAGCTGCAGCCAGCCGTCGCCCTCGAGCTTGTCCAGCAGCAGCCCGCGCGGCACTTGCGGCGCGGTCTCGCGCGCGCCGCGCAGCGCCTCGGGCTGGAAGCTGCTGAACAGCACCGACACCGGCGCCGTCTCCTCCCACAGCCGCAGGACCTCCGCGCCCACGACCTCGCCGGTGCGGAACTCGTCGCCCGGCGTCGGCTTGATCTCGATGTTCAACGCGTGCTGATTGCGGCGCACGAAGGCCGCGATCGATTCGAGGCTGGGCGGCGGTTCACCCGCGAAGGCGCGGCTGTGCCAGCGTCCGGCGTCCAGCCGCGACAGCTCGCTCCAGCTCAGGTCCGACGCGCGCCCGCGCCGCGTCGTCGTGCGGTCCAGCGTCGCGTCATGCAGCAGGAAGGGCACGCCGTCGGCGCTGAGCTTCACGTCGCACTCGAAGGCCCGGTATCCGTGGCGCGCGCCTTCGCGGAACGCGGCGAGCGTGTTCTCCGGCGCGAGCTTGCCGGCGCCGCGGTGCGCGACCCAGAACGGCAGCGACCAGGGCCAGGTGGTGTCCTCGAGGCGCGTCGTGACGCTCATGTGGTGCTCCTGCGCGCTCAGTCCGCGCGTTGGCCGGTGGTGGGGTCGAACCAGTGCAGGCGCTCGCCCGGCGCCTGCAGCAGCACCTCATCGCCGGGCCGCGGCGGCGTGTCCGTGCCGTCGATGCGCAGCGTGAAGGCCGCCTCGCCGAGCCGGCCATAGACCAGGCGCTCGGCGCCCAGCATCTCGACCATTTCCACCTTCAGCGGCCAGGCGGTCGCGCCGGCGGCCACGGCCTGACCGTCATGCGGCAGCGCGTGCTCGGGACGCAGGCCCAGGACCAGCTCGCCCTCGCGCGGCGCGGGCAAGGGCAGGTGCAGCGAGGTCCCGCCCACATGGAAGCGCTGGCCCTCGACGCGGCCCTTGAGCAGGTTCATCGCCGGCGAGCCGATGAAGCTCGCGACGAAGGTCGTCGCCGGCCGGCCGTAGACCTCCTCGGGCGTGCCGAACTGCTCCATGCGGCCGCCGTTCATGACGACGATGCGCTGCGCCAGCGTCATCGCCTCGACCTGGTCGTGCGTGACGAACAGCGAGGTCACGCCCAGCTCGCGGTGCAGCTTCTGGATCTCCAGCCGGGTCTGCACGCGCAGCTTGGCGTCGAGGTTGGACAGCGGCTCGTCGAAGAGGAAGACCTGCGGATCGCGCACGATCGCGCGGCCCATCGCCACCCGCTGACGCTGTCCGCCGGAGAGCTCGCGCGGCTTGCGCTCGAGCAGGTGGGCGAGCTCCAGGATGCGCGCGGCCTTGTCCACGCGGGCGCGGATCTGCTCGGGCGGCAGCTTGCGGATCTTCAGCCCGTAGGCCATGTTCTCGAACACGCTCATGTGCGGGTAGAGCGCGTAGTTCTGGAAGACCATCGCGATGTCGCGGTCGGCGGGTTCGACCTCGTTGACGACGCGCTCGCCGATGGCGATCTCGCCGCCGCTGATCTCCTCCAGGCCGGCGACCATGCGCAGCAGCGTGGACTTGCCGCAGCCCGACGGGCCGACGATGACGATGAACTCGCCGTCGGCGATCTCGGCATTGACACCGTGGATGACCGGGTTGGCCTTGGCACCGGTGCCGTATTGCTTGACGACGTTGCGCAGGGAAATGCTTGCCATCGATGTCTCTTGTTGTCTGCTTTAGCGGTCTGCTCTAGCGGTCTGCTCTTGCCGGAGGGATCGGCTTACTTCTCGGTGTCGACCAGGCCCTTGACGAACCAGCGCTGCATCAGCACGACGACCAGCGCCGGCGGGATCATCGCCAGCATGGCCGTGGCCATGATGATGTTCCAGTCGTTGGCGGCGTCGCCGCCGCTGATCATCCGCTTGATGCCGATGACCACGGGGTACATCTGCTCGTCGGTGGTCACCAGCAGCGGCCACAGGTACTGGTTCCAGCCGTAGATGAACTGGATGACGAAGAGCGCGGCGATGCTGGTGCGCGACAGCGGCAGCAGCACGTCGCGGAAGAACTTCATCGGGCCCGCGCCGTCGATGCGCGAGGCCTCCACGAGCTCGTCGGGCACGGTCAGGAAGAACTGGCGGAACAGGAAGGTCGCCGTCGCCGAGGCGATCAGCGGCACGGTCAGGCCCGCGTAGGTGTTGAGCATCTTGAGATCGGACACGACCTGGTAGGTCGGCCCGATGCGGACCTCCACCGGCAGCATCAGCGTGACGAAGATGGCCCAGAAGAAGAAGTTGCGCGCGGGGAATCGGAAGTAGACGATCGCGAACGCGGACAGCAGCGAGATCGCGATCTTGCCCACCGCGATGACCATCGCGGAGACGAAGCTGATCCACATCATCTGACCGACGGGGGCCTTGGAGCCCGCGCCGCTGCTGCCGAACAGCGCGGCCGAGTAGTTGTCCAGCAAATGCGAGCCCGGGGCGAGCGACATCGGGGACTGGACGATCTCCGCGGCCGTCTGCGTCGAGGCGACGAAGGCGATGTACAGCGGGAACGCGACGATCAGGACGCCGAGCACCAGGATCAGGTGCGACAGCAGCGTGAGGGCGGGGCGGCGCTCGACCATGTCAGTACTGCACCTTCTTCTCGACGAAACGGAACTGGATGACGGTCAGCGCGATGACGATGGCCATCAGCACGACGCTCTGCGCGGCCGAGCCGCCCAGGTCCAGCGCCTTGAAGCCGTCGTAATAGACCTTGTAGACGAGGATCGCGGTGTCCTTGCCGGGACCGCCCTGCGTGGCCGCGTCGATGATGCCGAAGGTGTCGAAGAACGCGTACACGACGTTGATCACCAGCAGGAAGAACGAGGTCGGCGACAGCAGCGGGAAGGTGATCGTCCAGAAGCGGCGCCACGGCCCGGCGCCGTCGATCGCGGCGGCCTCCAGCAGCGATTTGGGGATGGACTGCAGCCCTGCCAGGAAGAACAGGAAGTTGTACGAGACCTGCTTCCACACCGCGGCCATCACGACCAGCGCCATCGCGTGGTCCGCGTTGAGCAGGTGATTCCAGTTGATCCCGAAACGCTGCAGCGCATACGCGACCACGCCGATGGACGGCGCGAACATGAACAGCCACAACACGCCGGCGATCGCGGGCGCGACCGCGTAGGGCCAGATCAGCAGCGTCTTGTAGACCGGCGCGGCGCGCACCACGCGGTTGGCCATCGTGGCCAGCAGCAGCGACAGCGCCAGCCCCAGCACCGCCACCAGCAGCGAGAACACCGCCGTCGTCTTGAAGGACGCGAGGTAGCTCTCGTCGCCGAAGAGCTGGCGGAAGTTGTCCAGGCCGACCCATTCGGTGGACAGCCCGAAGGCGTCCTGCTGCTGCAGGCTCTGCAGCAGCGCCTGGCTCGCGGGCCAGAAGAAGAACACGCCGATCACCAGGGCCTGCGGCGCGAGCAGCAGCCATGGCAACCAGCGCGATCGGAAGACCACGCGCTTGCTCTGGGACATCAGATCACTTTCGGGACGTCAGCGAGGGCGCCGCTCAGAGCTTCGCCGACTTCTGGAAGCGTTCCAGCAGCTCGTTGCCGCGCTTGACCGCCGCGTCCAGGCCTTCCTTGGGCTGCTTCTTGCCGGCCCAGACCTGTTCCATCTCCTCGTCGATGATGGTGCGGATCTGCGCGAAGTTGCCCAGCCGCACGCCGCGCGACTTGTCGGTCGTCTTGCGGATCATCTGCTGCACGGCGACGTCGGTGCCGGGGTTCTGCTTGTAGAAGCCGCTCTGCTCGGTCAGCTCGTAGGCCGCCTTGGTCACGGGCAGGTAGCCGGTGCGCTTGTGGCTCTCGGAGGCGACATCGGCCTTGGACAGGTACTGGAAGAACGCGGCCACGCCCTTGTACTCGGCGGGCTTCTTGCCGGCCATCACCCACAGGCTGGCGCCGCCGATGACGGTGTTCTGTGGCGCGCCGGGCACGTCGGGGTAATAGGGCAGCGGCGCGATGCCGGACGCGAACTTGGCGTTCTTCTTGATGTTGGCGTACAGGCCCGAGGAGCCGGTCATCATGGCGCACTCGCCCGAGTAGAACGTCGCGTCGGCGGTGTTGCCGCGGCCCTTGTAGATGAACAGGCCCTGCTTGGCCATGTTGGCCAGGTTCTCGATGTGGCGCACGTGCAGCGGCGAGTTGAACGCCAGTCGCGCGTCCAGGCCGCCGAAGCCGTTGTTCTTCGTCGCGTACTCGACGTTGTGCCAGGCCGAGAAGCTCTCCAGCTGCGTCCAGCTGACCCAGCTCGTGGTGAACGGGCACTTGTGGCCGGCGGCCTTGAGCTTGGCGGCCGCGGCGGCGACCTCGGGCCAGGAGCTCGGCGGCTTGTTGGGGTCCAGGCCGGCGGCCTTGAACGCGTCCTTGTTGTAATGGAAGACGGTCGTGGAGCTGTTGAACGGGAAGCTCAGCATCTGGCCGTTGGGCGCGGTGTAGTAACCGGCGACCGCGGGCACGTAGGCGGCGTTGTCGAACTTGACGCCGGCCTGCTGCATCACCTGGCCGACCGGGACGATGGCGCCCTTGCTGGCCATCATCGTGGCGGTGCCGACCTCGAAGACCTGCAGGATGTGCGGCGCGTTGCCGGCGCGGAACGCGGCGATGGCGCCGGCCATGGACTCGTCGTAGCTGCCCTTGTAGGTCGGGACGATCTTGTAGTCCTTCTGGCTGGCGTTGAAGTCCTTGGCCAGGTCGTTGACCCAGTCGCCGAGGGCGCCGCCCATCGAGTGCCACCACTGGATCTCGGTCTGCGCCGAGGCGGCGAACGGGGTCATCAGCGCGACGGCCGCGACGGACGCGGCCAGCAGGGAAGTCTTGAGGGGCTTCATGGGTCTCCGATGCTCGAGGAGGGTGGTTTTGCGGTCCTCGGGGAGGGGCGTCGCGTGGACGCATCCCCGGGGGCCGGCGAGCTTATCGGCGCATTGTGACACCGGCGACCCATCCATCGCAGGGTGCGAAGGCGGGCTTTCATAGAGTCCCTCGCCCAGGGTGGCGATGGAGGGCTAAGGTACGATTCCGCCCATTGCCAAGATTCGCTCGATCCGGGCCGGCCGCCCACCGCGGCCATCGCGAACGCCTCGTCCGTCCCCCGTGTCCAGCGGAGGCGGGGACCACAAGTCCGAGGCGCCGTCCGGAGCCGGGCCCGACGCTTTTCCCCAGCCTGGCATCGGCGCCGCCTCATCGGGCGCCGGCCTGCCGCAACCCCGGTGCGCGAGCACCTGGCCGCCATGAACGCACCGCATCTGCCGATGCCCGCCAGCCCCGCGATGGTTGGCGACCTGAACCCGCCCCGCGCGAGCGCCGC
Source organism: Roseateles sp. So40a (assembly GCF_048081605.1). Taxonomy (NCBI): domain Bacteria; kingdom Pseudomonadati; phylum Pseudomonadota; class Betaproteobacteria; order Burkholderiales; family Sphaerotilaceae; genus Roseateles; species Roseateles sp. So40a. The sequence continues at coordinate 615,554 of NZ_CP182288.1, forward strand.
CCGGCTGCGCGAGATTCCGTACAACTACACCTCCTTCTCCGATCGCGAAATCGTCCTTCGCCTGCTCGGCGCGCGCGCCTGGGAGCTGCTGGACCAGTTGCGCGCGGAACGCCAGACCGGCCGCTCCGCGCGCATGCTCTACGAGGTGCTGGGCGACATCTGGGTGGTGCAGCGCAACCCCTACCTGCAGGACGACCTGCTGGACAACCCCAAGCGCCGCGAGGCGCTGATCGGCGCCTTGCGCCACCGCCTGGGCGAGGTGCAGCGCCGCCGCCATCCCGAGGACGACGCCAAGCGCGACGCCTGGGTCGGTGAGCTGCTCACCGCGGCCGAGGCCGCCGTGGCCGCGTTCTCGCACCAGTTCGAGCAGGTGGCCGAGCTGCGCAAGCGCGCGACCAAGGTCTTCGCGCGTCACACCGCCAAGGACAACGTCAAGTTCGACGGCCTGTCGCGCGTGGCGCACGTCACCGACGCCACCGACTGGCGCGTCGAGTACCCCTTCGTCGTGCTCACGCCCGACACCGAGGCCGAGATGGCCGTGCTGGTGGCGAGCTGCTTCGAGCTGGGCCTGACGGTGATCCCGCGCGGCGGCGGCACCGGCTACACCGGCGGCGCGGTGCCGCTGGTGTGGAACAGCGCGGTCATCAACACCGAGAAGCTCGAGGCCATGCGCGGCGTCGAGATGCAGCGGCTGCCGGGCCTGGACCGCGAGGTCGCGACCATCTGGACCGAAGCGGGCGTGGTCACGCAGCGCGTGTCGGACCTGGCCGAGCTGCACGGTTTCGTCTTCGCCGTCGACCCGACCTCGGCCGAGGCCTCGTGCATCGGCGGCAACATCGCGATGAACGCGGGCGGCAAGAAGGCCGTGCTGTGGGGCACCGCGCTGGACAACCTCGCCTCGTGGCGCATGGTCACGCCGGACGCGAAGTGGCTGGAGGTCGTGCGGGTCAACCACAACCTGGGCAAGATCCACGACGTCGAGGTCGCGAGCTTCGACCTGAACTACTACGACGCCACCGGCAAGACGCTGGAACGCACCGAGCGGCTGGACATCCCCGGCCGCACCTTCCGCAAGGAAGGCCTGGGCAAGGACGTCACCGACAAATTCCTGGCCGGCCTGCCCGGCATCCAGAAGGAAGGCTGCGACGGCCTGATCACCAGCGCGCGCTGGATCGTGCACCGCATGCCGGCGCATGTGCGCACGGTCTGCCTGGAGTTCTTCGGCAATCCGAAGGACTGCGTGCCGTCGATCGTCGACATCAAGGACTTCATGTTCGGCGAGATGAAGAAGCCGAACGGCGCGATCCTGGCCGGACTGGAGCATCTCGATGACCGTTACCTGAAGGCAGTCGGCTACGCGACCAAGAGCAAGCGCGGCGGTCTGCCGAAGATGGTGCTGATCGGCGACATCGTCGGGGACGATGCCGACGAGGTCGCGCGCGCCACCAGCGAGGTCGTGCGCCTGGCCAACGGGCGCTCGGGCGAGGGCTTCGTCGCGGTGAGCGCCGACGCGCGCAAGAAGTTCTGGCTGGACCGCAAGCGCACGGCGGCGATCTCCAAGCACACGAACGCGTTCAAGGTGAACGAGGACGTCGTGATCCCGCTGCCCCGCATGGGCGAGTACACGCTGGGCATCGAGCGCATCAACATCGAGCTGTCGCTGCGCAACAAGCTGGCGCTCGTCGCCACGCTGCGCGAGTTCTTCGCCGCGGGCAACCTGCCGCTGGGCAAGAGCGACGACGCCGGCGAGATCCCGAGCGCCGAACTGCTCGAGGACCGCGTCGCGCAGGCGCTGACGCTGCTGGACGAGGTCGGCGCGCAGTGGCGCCAGTGGATGCAGGAACTCGACCTGCCGCGCGACGCGGCGGTCCCGGGTGGCGATGCCCGCAGCTTCTTCGAGCAGCTGCAGGACTACACGCTGCGCGCGAGCTGGAAGCGGCAGATCCTCAAGCCGCTGCAGGACCTGTTCGCGGGCGCCTCGTTCTCGCCCATCCTGGCCGAGTGCCGGCGCATCCACAAGGAGGTGCTGCGCGGCCGGGTCTGGGTGGCGCTGCACATGCATGCCGGCGACGGCAACGTGCACACCAACATCCCGGTGAACTCGGACAACTACGAGATGCTGCAGACCGCGCACGAGGCGGTGGCGCGCATCATGACGCTGGCGCGCTCGCTGGACGGCGTGATCTCGGGCGAGCACGGCATCGGCATCACCAAGCTCGAGTTCCTCAATGACGACGAGCTGGCCGGTTTCGCGGGCTACAAGGCCCGGATCGATCCGGAAGGCCGCTTCAACAAGGGCAAGCTGCTGCGGCCCGGCACCGGTCCGCAGACGACCTTCGCCGACCTGACCAATGCCTACACGCCCAGCTTCGGGCTGATGGGGCACGAGTCGCTGATCATGCAGCAGAGCGACATCGGCGCGATCAGCGAGTCGATCAAGGACTGCCTGCGCTGCGGCAAGTGCAAGCCGGTGTGCGCCACGCACGTGCCGCGCGCCAACCTGCTCTACAGCCCGCGCAACAAGATCCTGGCGACCTCGTTGCTGGTCGAGGCCTTCCTGTATGAGGAGCAGACCCGCCGCGGCGTGTCGATCAAGCACTGGGAGGAATTCGAGGACGTCGCCGACCACTGCACGGTGTGCCACAAGTGCGTGAATCCGTGCCCGGTGAAGATCGACTTCGGCGATGTCACGATGAATATGCGCAACCTGCTGCGCAAGATGGGCAAGAAGAGCTTCCGTCCGGGCAATGCCGCGGCGATGCTGATGCTCAACGCGACGAATCCGGAGACGATCAAGGTCGCGCGCGCGGCGATGGTCGGGGTCGGCTTCAAGGCCCAGCGCATCGCCAACAGCCTGCTCAAGCGCGTCGCGCGCAAGCAGACCGCCGCGCCGCGCGCGACGGTGGGGACCGCGCCGATCAAGGAACAGGTCATCCACTTCATCAACAAGAAGCTGCCCGGCGGCCTGCCCAAGAAGACGGCGCGCGCGCTGCTGGACATCGAGGACAAGGACTACGTCCCGATCATCCGCAACCCGCAGAAGACCTCGGCGGAGGCGGAGGCGGTCTTCTACTTCCCGGGCTGCGGCTCGGAGCGGCTGTTCAGCCAGGTGGGGCTGGCCACGCAGGCGATGCTGTGGCACGCCGGCGTGCAGACGGTGCTGCCGCCGGGGTATCTGTGCTGCGGTTATCCGCAGCGCGGCTCGGGTCAGTTCGACAAGGCCGAGAAGATCATCACCGACAACCGCGTGCTGTTCCATCGCGTCGCCAACACGCTGAACTACCTCGACATCAAGACGGTGGTGGTCAGCTGCGGCACCTGCTATGACCAGCTGCAGGGCTACAAGTTCGAGGACATCTTCCCCGGCTGCCGGATCGTCGACATCCACGAGTACCTGCTGGAGAAGGGCATCCAGCTCGATGCCAAGCAGGCGTATCTGTATCACGACCCCTGCCACTCGCCGATGAAGCTGCAGGACCCGATGAAGACGGTGAAGGCGCTGGTCGGGCCGGAGGTGATGAAGAGCGAGCGCTGCTGCGGTGAGAGCGGCACGCTGGGCGTGACGCGTCCGGACGTGTCCACGCAGGTGCGGTTCCGCAAGGAAGAGGAGCTGCGCAAGGCCGAGACGCAGCTGCGCGCGGCGGGCAAGGTCGGGGCCGAGGAGAACCTCAAGATCCTGACGAGCTGCCCGTCCTGCCTGCAGGGCTTGAGCCGCTACAACGGGGACCTGCAGAACGGCCTGCTCGAGGCGGACTACATCGTCGTGGAGATGGCCCGCAAGATCCTGGGCGAGAACTGGATGCCCGAGTACGTGGCCAAGGCCAACAACGGCGGCATCGAGCGCGTGCTGGTCTGATCAGGCCGAGTATGTCGACGAGCCCTCACCCCAACCCCTCTCCCGCTTCGCGGGCGAGGGGCTTTCGCGCGGTTGGGCATTGAGGCTCCCCGGGCGAGGGGCTTTCGCGCGGTAGGGCATTGGGGCTCCCTCGCCCGCGAAGCGGGAGAGGGCGGGGGTGAGGGCTCTGGGAGGCGCTCAGTCCAGGATCAGACCCGGAACTGCCCGACCTGCTCCACGAGCCGATGCGCCTGCTCCCGCAGGCTTTCGGCGGCGGCGGTGGATTCCTCGACCAGCGCGGCGTTCTGCTGCGTGCCCTGGTCCAGCTGCGCCACCGCGCCGTTGATGCGCGACACGCCCTGCGACTGCTCGCGCGACGCGGTCGAGATCTCGCCAATGATGTCGGTCACGCGCTTGACGCTCGACACGATGTCGCGCATCGCGTCGCCGGTGTCGCCCACCAGCTTGGCGCCCGACTCCACGCGTTCACCGCTGGCCGTGATCAGGCCCTTGATCTGCTTGGCCGCTTCCGCGCTGCGCTGCGCGAGCTGACGCACCTCGGCGGCCACGACCGCGAAACCGCGGCCCTGCTCACCGGCGCGCGCCGCTTCCACCGCGGCGTTCAGCGCCAGGATGTTGGTCTGGAAGGCGATCGAATCGATGGTGCCGATGATGTCGCCGATCTGGCGGCTGGCCGCGCTGATCTCGTCCATCGTCGTGACGACCTGCGCCACCACGCTGCCGCCGCGCTGCGCGGCCTTGTCCGATTCCCCCACCAGCTGATGCGCCTGCGCGGCCGAGGCCGCGGTCTGGCTCATCGAGCTGGCGAGCTCCTCCAGCGCCGACGCGGTTTCCTGCAGGTGGCTCGCCGATTGCTCCGTGCGCGCCGACAGGTCGCGGCTGCCCGCGGCCACTTCCGCCGAGGCGGTGCCGATCGAATCGCTGGCCTGGCGCACCTCGTTGATGGTGCGCGCGAGCTGCTGACGCATGCGTTCCACGCCCGCGGCCAGCGCGCCCAGGTCGTCCTGCTGCAGCACCTGCACCGGACGCGTCAGGTCACCGGCGGCGACCGCCTCGACGGCGGCGTTCAGCTCCGCCAACGGACGGCCGACCCAGCGGCCCAGCATCCAGGTCACGCCCAGGCCGAGCAGCACCACGGTGGCCAGCATCAGACCCCACAGCACCCACAGCGTCGTGTTGTGCGCCGCCAGCGCCTGCGCGCGCGAGGCCTCGGCGACGACCCACCAGCCGGTGGCCTGCGACTTGCGCGCCACCGCGAAGGCGTCGGTGTATTTCTCGCCATAGACGGCCTGGACCTTCTCCAGCACGCCGTCCGCGTCGTCGACCAGCGTCTTGACGTACTGCTCGGCCTGCTCGGCCGGCATCACCTCCGACAGCTTCTTGCCCTGCGAGCGCGGATGCGCGCGCAACAGCGCGTCGGCCGGCGTCTTGCCCGGGTCAAGCAGGTACAGCCCGCCGGTCTCGTAGAGCTTGACCGCGTCGGCCATCTTCACCAGTTCCTGCTGCAGGCCGCGCATGTCGAAGCCGATGTACAGGATGCCCACGACCTTGCCGCTCGCGTCCTTGATCGGCGAGTAGCGCGTCATGTAGGGGACCTTGAACAGCGTGGCCGGGCCGATGTAGGTCTCGCCGGTCGAGAGCTTGGCGAACGGCGCGCCGTCGCGGGCCAGCGTCGTGCCGACGGCGCGCGATCCGTCTTCCTTCTTCACCGAGGTGGTGATGCGGATGAAGTCGTCCGTGCCCTTGCGCGCGAAGATCGTCGCGTTGCCGCCGGTCAGCCGCGTGAAGCGGTCCACCGCGTCGAAGTTGCCGTTGAGCTTCTGGCCGTTGAAGGCGAGCTCTCCGTCGCCTTCCAGCGTGAACGCGCCGCCGGCGAAATCGCCGGCCAGCACGTCGTAGAGCCGGTTGGCGGAATCGCGCGCCGTGCGGTCCAGCGCGTCGGCCACGCGGGCGACCGAGGAGGCCTCGGCCGACATGTAGTCCAGCGTGCGCTGCTGCGCCTGGTTGGTCAGCACCCAGGACAGGGCACCGCAGATGACGACCAGCAGCACCGCGATGGCGGCACTGGACCAGATGGAAACGCGACGGGCCACCGTCGCGCGCACGGCGTTGTTGTTGTTCATGTGGGCGGCCGCGGCGGTGCGGCGAGGGAGTGGGAGGAGGGCTCCTGGCACAGTCTTCTTGTTCTGTCCTTGCGCCAAGTCAAACTTTATTCGTTCAACCCCGGTTTTCGTCCGTTTCGCCTACCGCCCTTTACGGGATAACCCGGAGCTATTTCACGATCGCGCCCATTGGTACGCGTACGCCGTCCGCCGCAGATGGACAGCGCTATCTCCCCAGGAATACAACCGACCGGACGGTCGGTTCCTCCGCTTGCTCCGCGATCGCGCCGCGATCACTCCGCGCTGGTCACTCGGCGCTGGTCATTCGGCGCTGATGCCCCGGCTCCGGATCAGCGCATGCCACTTCGTCGTCTCCGCCTGGACGAAGCGCGCGAGCGACGCGGCGTCTCCCGGAGCGACCTCCAGGCCGAATTCCTCCAGCTTCGCCTTGAGCTCGGGCTGGGCGAGCGCGCGGCCCAGCTCCGTGCCCAGCCGGCCGACGATCGTCTCGGGCGTGCCCTTGGGCACGAACAGTCCCTGCCAGGCGGCGACGTCCACACCGGCCACGCCCGATTCCTCGAAGGTCGGCACGTCGGGCAGGGCTGCGATGCGCTTGGGCGAGAGCACCGCCAGCGCCTTGAGCTTGCCCGCGCGCAGATGGGGCAGGGCGGCGGCGGTGTCCAGGATGGCCATCGGCACGATGCCGGCGATCAGGTCCTGCGTGACGAAGGCCGTGCCGCGATAGGGCACGTGCACGATGTAGCTGTGGGTGCGGTCCTTGAGCAGCTCCATCGCGAGGTGATGCGGGCTGCCCACGCCCGGCGAGCCGTAGCTGTACTTGCCCGGCTTGGCCTTGACCGTGTCCAGCCACTGCTTGACCGAGCTGATCCCGGCATTCGGATGGACCACCAGCAGCAGCGGGAAGCGTGCCATGAAGCCCACCGGCGCGAAGTCCGACGGCGCATACGGGAGCTTCTTGTAGAGCGCGCTGTTGAAGACCATCGCGCCGTTGTCGCCGGTGAGCAGCGTGTAGCCGTCGGGCGGCGACTTCGCGGCGTTGTCGGTGCCGATGATGCCGGCGGCGCCGGGGCGGTTGTCGATGACCACCGTCTGGCCCAGCGCCTTGCCCAGCACCGGCGCGAGCTGCCGCGCGAGGAAGTCCGATCCGCCGCCCGCCGGGTAGGCCACCACCCAGCGCACCGGCTTGGACGGCCAGGTGTCGGCGCGGGCCGGCGAGGACGCGCCCAGGCCGACGGCGGCGGTGACGGTCGCCGCGGCGCCGGTCAGGAGGACGTGGCGCCGGGACGGATCTAGCGGGCGAGCGGACATGAACGGGTCTCCTTGTGATGCCGGCATCCTAGCCAGCCCGGCGGGAGCGCCCGTTCAGGATCAACCCGGTCCGCGCCGGGATCGATGCCTCGCGATCAGCGGCCATCCGCCATCGCGGCGCTGGCGGATAGGACGGGCGCGCCGGCGGCGGGCGGCACCAGTTCCATCATCGCGATGCGGTTGCTCATGTCGTCGCCGGCGTCATTGCGGAAGGCGATCTGCATCACGTAGAGCGTGTCGCGCGCGGCGCCCTGGCATTGCAGCGCGGTCACGGCGCGGCGCACCGATTGGCGATAGACCTGCGGGCCGCGGTTCTGGCGGACCTCGCTGATCACGTTGCCGTTGAGGCGGAAGCTGACGGTGGACACGCCCTCGGCGCCTTCACGCAGCTGCTCGCGGCCCAGCCGCTCGAAAAGCGCCTGGTCGACGTTGGGGCAGGTGGCGCGCACGTCGGTGCGCGGGATCTCGCCGGGCCGGCGGCCGGAGATCTCCACGCGCTGCAGGTCATCGGGCGCGGCTTGCGCGGCGCCGGCGGCCAGCACGGCGAAGAGCGCGCCGAACGTGGCGCGGACGAGGGTCGTGTGGGAAGTGCGTTGGGTGGCGTGCATGTCGTGCTCCTGAGGCTGCTGAGGAACCGTCGCGAGCCCGTCTCCAGTGCGGGAACGATCGGTCTTTTTTCAGAGTAGGCAGCGCGACCTCGCCGACCAAGCGGCGAGCGACCAAGCGCAGAAGACAAGGGGTGGATGCGCGGAAACCCGCGACGAACTGCGAGCGCGCGCGACGAAGCGCGAATCAGCCGCGGAATCGACTTTCCCCCGTATCCATCGGGTCAAAAGTCATGCCGGCTTGTCGCGGGAGGGCCTCGTGACGAGGCCGTGACAAGACCTGGCACCGTCATGGCGCGGGCGCGCCATGACTCGAGGAACAGGAGTGCCGAAAGACAGGGATGTCCTCCGGCACTCCCCCTCGATCAGGGCCTCACCAGACCTTGATCGGGTCGGCGGCCACCATCGCGTCGCCGCTCTTGCAGCTGAAGGCCTTGGCGAATTCCGGCATGTTGGACATCGGCGCCAGCACGCGGAACTTGCCCGGCGAGTGCGGGTCGGTGCGCAGCTGGTTGAGCAGCGCGGCCTCGCGCGTCTTGTTGCGCCAGACCATCGCGTTGGACAGGAAGAAGCGCTGCTCGGGCGTGAACCCGTCGATCTTTTCCGTCTTCCCCGTGCGCCGCAGCGCGTTCTGCAGCGCGTCGAAGGCGATGGGCATGCCGGCCATGTCGGAGATGTTCTCGCCCAGCGTCAGGCGGCCGTTGATGGGCGTGCCCTTGATCGGCTCGTAGCTCTCGTAGAGCGCCACGACGCGGTCCGCGCGCGCCTTGTAGTTCTCGGCGTCGGAGGCGGTCCACCAGTCGTTGAGGCTGCCGATGCTGTCGAACTGGCGGCCGCGGTCGTCGAAGTGGTGGACGATCTCGTGCCCGATGACCATGCCGATGCCGCCGTAGTTGACGGCATCGTCGGCCTTGGCGTCGAAGAACGGCGGCTGCAGGATGCCCGCGGGGAAGGTGATCTCGTTGAGACCGCCGGCCTGCGCGTTGACGATGTAGGGCGACATCGTCCAGCGCGTGCGGTCGCTGGGGCGGTCCAGGTCCTTGATCTGCTCACCGTGGAACCAGGCCGCGGCGCGCAGCTGGTTGCCGGCGAAGTCCTTGGGATCCAGCGCCATGCCGTCATAGGTCGGCCAGGTCGTGGGCGCGCCGATCTTGGGCTGCATCGCCTCGAGCTTCTCCAGCGCCTTGACCTTGGTCTCGGGCTTCATCCAGGTGAGGTTCTGGATGCGCGTCTTCATCGCGGCCTTGACGTCGCCGATCAGCAGCGTCGCGCGGCGTTGCGCTTCCGGCGAGAACGCCTTGCCGACGAAGACCTCGCCCAGTGCCAGGCCCAGCGGCGCGCCGCCGGTGCGTCCGCCGATGAGCTGGATGACTTCCTCGTTGCGCGGCGCGGGTGTCTCCAGCCCGGTGATGGTCTTGCCGCGGTAATCGAAGTCGGCGTCGGCGAAGGCCTTGGGCAGGCGCGCGGCGCTGTTCTCCAGCACGCGCAGACGCAGGTAGGTCTGCCAGGTCGCCAGCGGCGTCTTGCCGGCCAGTTGCGCGACGCGAGCCATGAACTCCGGCTGCGCGACGATCAGGCGCTCGACGCCGCCGGGGCGCTGGTCGCTGCGGGTGAGCGCCTTCAGATAGGCGTCCCAGGCCAGGCCCGGCGCCTTGGTCATCAGCTCCGGCGTGGTCATCGGGTTGTAGACCTTGAGCGGGTCGCGCAGCTGCGCGCGCGGGGTGGTCGCGTCGGCCAGCTGGGTCTCGAAGGCCATCAGCGCGTCCAGCGTCTCGGGCGTGGCGGCGAAACCGGCCGAGGACAGCAGCCGCTGCGCGTAGAGCCGGTAGGCGGTGCGCAGCTTCTTGGCGATGTCGGTGTCCTTGAAGTAATCGTCCCGGTCGGGCAGGCCCAGGCCGGACTGGCCGACCGTCAGCACGTTGACGCGGGTGTTCTTCACGTCGGGACGCACGTAGCCGCCCACCGGCGCGGCGATGCCCACGCGGCCCAGTTGCGCCAGCACGAAGGGCAGGTCCTCGGCCGACTTCATCGAGCTGATGCGGTCCAGCAGGGGCTTCACCGGCTTGAGGCCTTGCGCCTCGATGGCCGCCTGGTCCATGCCGCTGGCGAAGTACGCGGCGACCTGCTTCAGCCCGGGCGACTTCTGCAGCTCGGGCTTGGACACCAGTTCCGCCAGCGCGTCGCCCAGCAACCGGTCATTGGCCACGCGCAGCGCGTCGAAGCTGCCGATGCGGGTGCGGTCGGCCGGCACCTCGGTGCGCGCCACCCACGGCCCGTTCACGTAGTCATAGAAATCCGCGCAGGGCGAAACGTCGGGCGAGTAGCTCGCGATGTCCAGCGCTTGGACCGGTGAGGTGCCCAGGGCCAGGGCGGAGGCCGCGGCGGCGGCGATCAGGCGTAGAGGGAACATGGTTATTTGTCACCAATGTGTGGCGAAAACGACAAGTCGGACAGGCTAAACGAGCCCCTCCGCGACCGCCATCGGCGGCGTCCCGCGCATGCCTTTCGGCACCCCGGGCACGCCGTTCGCGCAGGCGCGCAAACGGTGCGCAAACCTTACGAATCAGCGCGTTAGCTGACACAAGTGGGCGATTGGTGGATCGAACCAAGCGTTTTGACACAAAAAGGTTATAGGGGTATTCCTTCCTGTTAACTGTTGCAGGTGGGTCGTTTGTCGCCCAAACGGCTTTCTAAACTGCGCCGCACGCTGATCGGGATGGTCCGGTGCTGCGTGCCCCACCAGAGGTGCCAACGCGCCAGGGCGTTTAGGGGCTTTGCGGGCGCCGGTGAACCCGGCGCCGTTCGAAAACTCTGGAGATGACAAGCATGTTGCGATTGAACAAGCTCAGCTACGCGCTGGCTCTGAGTCTCGTCACGGTGGGCGCGGCCCAGGCGGGCGTGTCGTCGGTGGACATCGACAAGGCCCCGCGTCAGCTGACCGAGCAGACGGATCGTCTGATCGTGAAATACAAGGACGGCAGCACCGTCGTGCAAGGGCGCCTGGGCGCCGCGATCCAGGCGCAGTCCCTGGCCAGCGACGCCATCGGCGCGCGCACCGAGCGTCTGCAGCAGATCGCCGGCCCGCTGGGCGCGCGGCTGTCGCTGGTGCGCCAGATGGGCACCGGCGCCCACGTGTTCAAGCTGGACCGGCGCCTGTCGCTGCAGCAGCTGCGCGAGCTGGGCGCGCAGATCAAGGCGCAGGACGCCAACGTCGAGTATGTCGAGCCCGACCGCAAGATGTACCCGCTGTTCACGCCCAACGACACGTCCTACAACTCGCAGTGGGACCTGTTCGACACGACCGGCGGCATCCGCGCCCCGGCGGCTTGGGATCAGGCGACCGGCACCGGCGTGGTGGTGGCCGTGATCGACACCGGCTACCGGCCGCACGCGGACCTGTCGGGTCAGATCGTCGCGGGCTACGACATGATCGCGGACACCGCGGTGTCGGTGGACGGCAACGGCCGTGACAGCGACCCGAGCGACCCCGGCGACTACAACGCCGCCAACGAGTGCCAGGCCGGCGACCCGGCGTCCAACTCGAGCTGGCACGGCACGCACGTGGCCGGCACGATCGCCGCCAAGACCAACAACAGCCTGGGCGTGGCGGGCATCGCCTTCAACGCCAAGGTCCAGCCGATCCGCGTGCTGGGCAAGTGCGGCGGCTACACCTCCGACATCGCCGACGGCATCACCTGGGCGTCGGGCGGCACGGTCTCGGGCCTGCCGACCAACACCACGCCGGCCAAGGTGCTGAACCTGTCGCTGGGCGGCGGCGGTGCCTGCGACACGACCTCGCAGACGGCGATCAACGGCGCGCGCGCCCGCGGCGCCAGCGTGATCGTGGCGGCCGGCAACGAGAACCAGAACGCCTCGAACTCCAGCCCGGCGAACTGCTCGGGCGTGGTGGCGGTGGCGGCGACCGACCGCTACGGCGCGCGGGCGTATTACTCCAACTACGGCTCCATCGTCGCGCTGGCCGCGCCGGGCGGTGACGTGCGCTCCAGCGCCAGCAACGGCATCCTGTCGACGCTGAACGCCGGCACGACGACCCCGGGCGCGGACAACTACGCGTACTACCAGGGCACGTCGATGGCCACGCCGCACGTGGCTGGCGTCGCCGCGCTGATGTACAGCGCCAAGCCCACGGCCACGCCCGACGAGATCACGGCCGCGCTCAAGAGCAGCGCCCGCGCGTTCCCCGGCACCTGCAGCCAGTGCGGCTCGGGCCTGCTGGACGCGAACGCCGCGGTCACCGCGATCAAGGGCGGCGGCGGTGGCGGCACGACGATCGCCGAGGTCGAGCCCAACAACAGCCGCACCGCGCCGCAGACCATCAGCGCGCCGGCCACCGTCAACGGCAGCATGTCGACGTCGGACACGAACGATTACTACAAGATCGTTCTGCCCGCCGGCAAGACGCTGAGCGCGACGATGACCCCGGCCGCCGGCAAGGACTTTGACCTGTACCTGCAGAACAGCAGCGGCACGCAGCTCAAGGCCAGCGAGAACGCCGCCGGCGCAGTGGACAGCTTCACCTACGCCAACACGACGTCCGCGTCGGTGACGGTGTACGTGCGGGTGCTGTACTACTCCGGCTCCAGCGGCACCTACAAGCTGGCGCTGTCCTGGTAAGCCGCCAGGCCGTTTCTCTCCACGATTGGTAAGCCGGGTGCCTCGGGCCCGAACGGGGCTCCCGTTGAATCCCGCCGGTGAAAGCCGGCGGGATTTTTTTCGTCGCTACACTGCGACCCTTGTTGTTCCCGAGCGCCGCGCGGCGCGCCCGCCATGGCCGGCCTGGATTCCACCACCCCGCTTCCCACCGACATCGTCGTGCACCAGCAGTCCAAGGTGCTGGAGCTCGCGTTCACGGACGGCGCGCGTTTCCGCATCCCCTTCGAGCTGATGCGTGTGTACAGCCCGTCGGCGGAAGTGCAGGGCCACGGCCCGGGTCAGGAGACGCTGCAGACCGGCAAGCGCGAGGTGTCCATCGTCGCGGTGCAGCAGGTCGGCCATTACGCGCTGCAGCCGCTGTTCTCCGACGGCCACGAGAGCGGCCTGTTCACCTGGGCCTATCTGTATGAGCTGGGCCGCGACCAGGACACGCTGATGCGCGAGTACCTGGACAAGCTGGCCGCCGCGGGCCTGGACCGCGACGCGCCGATGGCGTCGGCCGGCGCCGGCGGCCATTCGCACGGCGGCGGCAGCTGCGGCAGCCATTGAGCCGGTGCCGTCACCTCGCGCCCCATCCCCCGATCGATTGCCCCCTTCAGCAGGACCCACCTCCATGAGCGCCACCCACTTCGGCTTCGAGACCGTCGAGGAAACCAGCAAGGCCAAGCGCGTGCGCGGCGTCTTCGACTCGGTCGCCTCGCGCTACGACATCATGAATGACCTGATGTCGATGGGCATGCACCGCGCGTGGAAGCTCTACACGCTGGCCGTGGCCAATCTCAAGCCGGGCGAGCGCGTGCTGGACATCGCCGGCGGCACGGGCGACATGGCGCGCCTGTTCGCGAAGAAGGTCGGCGAGCGCGGCATGGTCGTGCACACCGACATCAACGAGGCGATGCTGCGCACCGGCCGCGAGCGGCTGATCGACGAGGGCGTGGTGCTGCCCACCAACCTGTGCGACGCCGAGGCGCTGCCCTACAAGGACGGCTCCTTCGACCTGGTGTGCGTGGCCTTCGGCCTGCGCAACATGACGCACAAGGACAAGGCGCTGGCGGAGATGAACCGCGTGCTGCGTCCCGGAGGCCGGCTGCTGGTGCTGGAGTTCTCGCAGGTCGCCCAGCCGCTGCGCAAGCCGTACGACTGGTACTCCTTCAAGGTCCTGCCGCGCATCGGCTCGCTGATCGCCGGCGACGCCGACAGCTACCGCTACCTGGCCGAGTCCATCCGCATGCACCCGCCCCAGGCCGAGCTCAAGGCGATGATGAAGACGGCCGGTTTCGGCCACGTGGACGTGCACAACCTGACCGGCGGCGTCGTGGCGCTGCATGCCGGCATCAAGTGCTGAGGCGTTGAGGTGCGTTGAGGTGCGCTGAAGCTGCGCCGATCTCTACACCCCCATGAAGCAGGCCCCCTTTCGGGGCCCTTGCTTTTGGGGGACAGGAAGTCAGGGTGACAGGGACGGCACCTCAGCAGGGCGCCTTCCACTCCCGCAGTTCGGTCGCGAGGATGGGATGCCCGTCCTTCTCGGCCCGCGCGGCGAGTTCGTCGACGTTGCTTTCGGTGACGAACTCGTGGCCCACGCCCTTCACGAGCTGGCCATAGACGCTGTCGAGGTCATCGGCATCGACGTCGGCATCGGAGGTCGGGAACGGCGGCACATCGGCCGGCAGTTCGGGGTGGACGGTCTGCGACGAACGGGCGGGGGAGTGGGAAGCGGCCATCGGAGTGCTCCTGGTATCGAAAGGTCGACAAGATCGGACCGGTTGAAGGGGAGGTCGTGCGAGCTGCCGAGCCGGTGTCACTTCGGACGGACGGCCTGGCGAGGGGAGTGGGGCAGGTTTCCCTCCCGCAAGGCCTTGACCGCGTCGCCGACGAGGTCGGCGACCAGCCGGACCTCGCGCTGCAGGGCCTCGTCGCGGTCCAGCGCCTCGTGGCTGTTGAAGTAGGGCTCGTAGTAGCCGAGATAGCGGTCCAGCCGCGACAGGCCCTCGGCGGCGACCAGGCCCATCCAGTCGAGCCAGTCGCTGAGGTTGCGGCGCTGCGATTCGACACCGGCGACGTCGCCATGCACCACCAGCCCGTACACGCGGCCCGACAGGTGCTTGGGATAGTCCCAGCCCTTGGCCTCGATCGCCTTGGCCTCCGCGGCGCGCTTGCCGTGGGTCGAGGTCGGATCGGGGTTGCCGCCGTCGGCGCAGACCAGGCGGTCGATCATGAGCTTGAGCGCGCTGGGCGATTGATACCAATAGGTGGGGGTGAGCAGGATCACGCCGTGGGCGGAGACCCAGCGCTCGTAGATCTCGTTCATCCAGTCGCTGGACTGGCCCAGCGCGTGGTTGGGGTAGCAGCTGCAAGGCCAGTGGCAGAGCGGCATCGCGGTCGACACGCAGCCCTTGCAGGGGTGGATCTCGCGGCCGTACTCCGAGGTCATCAGGCTGAGGTCGAGCACGTCGACGATGACGTCGCGGCGGCTGAGCTGCTCCTTGGCCATCTGCGTCATGCGCCAGGTCTTGGACATCTCGCCGGCGCAGGACCCGTCGTTGCGGTCGCCGCCGCAGACCAGCAGCACGCGCGACCGCGTGTTCGGATCGGCCCATCGCTGCTGCGCCTGCTTCAGACGCTGATGGGCGTCGAGCCACTCGACGGACGCTTCGTAGTCGGGGTCCTGGAAGCCGTTGCCCGCGCGCCGGGTGATCGGGGCCTTGCGGCCTTCCTTCATGGCGACCCAGGCGATGTCCTCGAGCCGAGCGATCGCGTCGGACTCGGCGCGGTAGGCCGGATCGTGGAAGCGGCGCATGAAGCGCTCGTGGAACTGCTCGCGGGTCAGCTCCGCGGGCTGCTGGCCCTTGCGGATCTCGGTCATCGGCGGGTCCTGGGATGGCGACCCGGTCAGTATTCGCGGCTTCGGCCAGGGCTGAAGTCGGACAGGGGCGGGTTGTGAGGCGGGTGGTGTCCTACGGCCTTTTCATGTCTTCGATCCGCTGATCGGCCCCGACGGACACCTTGTCCGTCGCGGTGCACCCCGCACCGCCCGCGCGCCCAGGCTCTCCGCATCGCACCGCCCGCGTGCGCCCGACCCCCGCGAACGCGGGGTGCGGCATTCCCGCCTCCGGGCTTCCCCGCAACCTGCTTGTCACGAAGCGACCCTACGCTCCGCCCGTTCCCATTTCTGCGTCAAGTCAAGCGCAGTGCTTCACACATTTGCTGACAAAGTTTTGCCGTAAACGTTTGCGCAAACATTTGTTTTAACTATTGACACGTCCGAGGGTCGCCATGAAATTTCAATCTTTCCTGCTCGCCGCAGGGCTCCTGATCGCGGGAGCCGCGCAGGCCGACACCGTCGCGCTGTGGACCTACAGTCCCGACCGGAACGGCGTCATCTCCACCAAGCCGACCTACACCGACCACGGTGACGCCAGCTTCAGCACGCTCGGCAATGTCTCGACGACCTTCGTCAGCCAGTCCGGTTCCTCGGACACCACGACCGGCTCGATGGCGCTGAACACCGCCGGTTATGCCGCCCAGGGCACCGGCGACCGCACGAGCGGCGTGCAGTTCTCCGTCGACACGACCGGCTTCGAGAACCTCTTCTTCAGCTTCGACCAGCGCAACAGCGCCACCGCGTCCGCCTGGACCGCGCTGCTGTACACGCTGGACGGCGAGAACTGGCTCGAGGCCACCACCTTCCGCATGCTGCGCGACAGCACCTTCGTGAAGGGCCTGGGTTACGACTTCAGCAACATCAGCGGCGTGGCCGACAACGCCAACTTCGCGATCCAGCTGGTGTCGATGTTCGCGCCCGGCACCTCGTCCTATGCCGCCACCGGCTCGGGCAACTACGGCACCGCCGGCACGATCCGCTACGACGTCGTGTCCTTCACCGGCACGCTGATTCCCGAGGTCGAGATCCCCGAAGTCCCCGAACCCGCCTCGCTCGCGCTGACCCTCGGCGCGCTGGCCGTCATGGCCGCGACGATGCGCCGCCGCAAGCAAGCCTGATCAAGAACAAGGAGCCTTCCCATGAGAGTCCGTGCCCTGATCTCCCTGTCCGGACGCGCCGTGCTGCGCGTCTCCACGCTGAGCGCCATGGCCGTGGTGCTGACCGCCTGCGGCGGCGGCCTGAGCGGCGACAAGTCGCAGGCCCAGCAACAGGCCGCCACGCCTGACGATCGCGTCACCACGCAAGCCGCCGATCCGTCGGCCAAGTACCCCGATCACCACGAGTTCGACGCCGCGCTGGACGTGCCGTTCACCGGCGCCGAGTCCACCGGCGCGCGCGACTTCGCGGTGCACCTGGACTACGTCGGCGCGCCCGCGGGCACGCTGCTGGCCTACCGCGTCGAGCTGCGCTCGCCCGCCGGCGTCGTGGTCAAGCGCTGGAGCGGCGTCGAGCAGTACGCCGGCGACGTCAAGACCGTCAAGCTGAACTGGACTGGCCGCGCCGACGCGTCCATGGCCGACGGCGTCTACACCGCGACGCTGACCGCGCTCAGCGCGAAGGCGGGCACGGCGCTGAAGGCCACCGGCTCGGACGCGCAGTTCGCCGAGATCCTCGCGGCGCAGCAGTCCGGTGAAGCGGACGGCCACGCGGTCGAGCAGAGCTGGAACTTCGCCATCGGCAAGCCGGCCAAGATCGCGATGGGCACGCTGCGTCCGCTGGCCATGGGCGCCTCGGGCGAAGCCGACCAGCGCGTGCGCGCGCAGGCCTCGTCGGTGATCGCGGGCTCCTGGCCCTACACGATCTACTACGGCAGCTTCCACGGTCAGACCAACGACTCCGACGGCGGCGGCGCCATCGGCAGCTGCAGCTCCTCGCAGCCCGCGCAGAGCGGCGCCTACGGTCCCGACGCGGCGTTCCCCTACGCCAAGGACGCCGGCCTGGACATCTTCGCCAACACCGACCACAACCACTACTTCGACGGCTCGTCGAGCACCAACACCAGCGGCAGCGCCACCGCGGCCAAGGCGCGTTATCAGCGCGGCCTGCAGATCGCGTCGGACTACTCCGCGGCCAACCCCGGCTTCCTGGCCGTGTACGGCATGGAGTGGGGCGTCATCAGCAACGGCGGCCACCTGAACATCTTCAACAGCAACGAGCTGCTCTCGTGGGAATACAACGCGCAGAACGAGCTCTTCGGTGATCGCTACGTCGCCAAGAGCGACTACGCCACGCTGTACTCGGTGATGCGCGCGCAGGGCCTGATCGGCCAGTTCAACCATCCGGACTCGAGCGGCCAGTTCATCATCAACGGCACCGACATGGCCTACAGCGCCGATGGCGACGAGGTGATGGTGATGTCGGAGGTGATGAACACCTCGGCGTTCTCGGCCAACACGACCGAGAGCGAGACCTCGCGCAGCTCCTACGAGGGCTCGTGGAAGAAGCTGCTGGAGCGCGGCTTCCACGTCGCCCCGGCGACCAACCAGGACAACCACTGCGCCAACTGGGGCAAGTCCTACACCAACCGCACCGCGGTGCTGATCCCCACGGGCACGGCGCTGAGCAAGGCCGCGCTGGTGGACGCGCTCAAGGCGCGCCGCGTCTTCGCGACGATGGACAAGAACTCGCAACTGATCTTCAGCGCCAACGGCAAGATCATGGGCGAGCGCTTCGACAACGCCGGCGCGCTGGCGCTGAACGTGGGCTTCTACAACCCGAACGGCCGCACGGTGGTGTCGACCGAGATCTGGGAAGGCGTGCCCGGGCGCAACGGCACGGTCACGCTGCTGACCAGCAGCCCGACCGCGACGGTGACGCCGGCCAACGGCAAGCACTTCTACTACGCCAAGGTCACGCAGGACGACGGCAAGGTGCTGTGGTCCGCGCCGATCTGGGTCAACCAGGGCGTCAGCGGCGGCGACACGACGCCGCCGGCGGTGTCGGCCTCGGTGAGCGGCACCTCGGGCACGATCACGTTCTCCGCCACGGCCAGCGACAACGTCGGCGTGACGCAGGTCGAGTTCTGGCTGGACGGCGCGCTGAAGGACATCGACACGACGTCGCCGTACGCGATCTCGGTGAACTCCACGCAGCTGACCAACGGCACGCACAGCCTCGTGGCCAAGGCCTATGACGCGGCGGGCAACACGACGACGTCGGCGCCGGTGAGCTTCACGGTCAACAACGTGGTCGACGCGGCGGATGAGGTCGAGCCCAACAACACGATCGCCGCGGCCAACGCGGTGGGCAGCCGCAACCAGCTGACGGGCTACATCGGCAGCGCCAGCGATGTGGACTTCTTCAAGGTCACGCTCGCGGCCAACCAGCGACTGCGCGTGGACATGACGGGTCCGACCTCGTCGTCGATCGACTACGACCTGTACGTCGTGCGCTCGACCGGCACGGGCCTGGCGCGTTCGGAGGCGACTGGCAGCACCGAGTCGCTGACGTACCAGAACGGCGCCACCGCGCAGACGGTCTACATCAAGGTGATGTCGTACGCGGGCTCGAGCACCACGTCCCCGTACAAGCTGACGATCAGCTATCCCTGATCGTCACCCCGCGACAACGAGGAGGATCCTTGTTCCCCCTCTCCCGCTTGCGGGAGAGGGCAGGGGTGAGGGCCAGAGGCCGCTGAAGGCAGAGGAGGGCGGACCCCACAAGGGTCCGCCTTTTTCATTCCCATGACCCGTCCTGCCCCACGTTGACACCTCGGGCTCGCTGAAAGGGCGGGATCGATGGATAAGGGGATCAAGAGAACGCAGCGCGATTACACGATGGCCTTTAAGTTGGCGGTCGTGGCGCAGGTGGAGAGGGGGGAGCTGACCTACCGGCAGGCACAGGCCGAGTACGGCATCCAGGGCCGATCGACGGTGTTGAAGTGGCTGCGCAAACATGGTCGCCTGGGCTGGGGAGCTGGGGCATCATCGGCAGCCATGCCGATAGACAAGACCCCCACGCCGCTGACGCCGGAGCAGCAGATCAAGGCGTTGCAAGTACAGCTCAAGGAAGCGCAGCAGAAGGCGCAGCTGTTTGAAGCCGTGATCGATGTGTTGAAGAAGGATTACGGAGTACGCGTCGTAAAAAAGCCTTCAGGCAAGTCCTCGAGCAAGACCTTGTCCAAGGGTTGAGCGTCAGCGGGGCTTGCCGACACATGGGCATAAGCCGTCAAGCTTATTACCAGGACCGCTGCCGCCAGGCAGCGCTGGCGCAGAGGGCGCAGGCGGTGGTGAGTCTGGTGCGGGAGAGGCGACTGAGGCAGCCGCGGGTGGGTACGCGAAAGTTGCATTGCATGCTGCGCGAGCCGCTGGAGCGCCAAGGCATCAGCGTGGGGCGAGATGCGATGTTTGATGTGCTTCGCAACGCGAGGTTGCTGGTGGCGCCGCGCAGGGCGTATCACAAGACCACCGATAGCCATCACCGCTTCAGGCGTCATCCGAACCTGCTTAAGCCTGGGCCGGAGCAGATCAGGCCAACCGGGCCGGAACAGGTCTGGGTGGCTGACATCACGTATCTGCCGACGGCGGGGCGATTCGTTTACCTGAGCCTGGTCACGGACGCGTATTCAAGAAAGATCGTGGGCTGGCACGTGCACGCGAGTCTTCAAACGGAGGAAGTGGCGCAAGCGCTGAAGGTTGCGCTCAAAGGGAGGAAGACCAGACAGCGGCTGGTGCATCACTCGGATCGAGGGATCCAGTACTGCTCGACGCTCTACCAGGAGCTGCACGGACGGCATGGACTGACCTGCTCGATGACAGACGGGTATGACTGCTACCAGAACGCGTTGGCCGAGCGGGTCAACGGGATCCTGAAAATGGAGTTCCTGCTGGACAGGCCCAACGACCTGAAGGAAGCCAGGCGGATGGTGCAAGAGTCGGTCCAGATCTACAACGAGGAGCGACTGCATTTGTCGCTGAAAATGCAAACGCCCGATGCTGTGCATCGGGCGCTACTGGTCGGCTGACGCCGACCTTTACAACCGTCCGAGACTGTCAACGCAGTTCAGGACGGGTCACCACCCGCCGCCGAGCGTCAGGAACAGCTGCACCTGCTCGTCGACGAGCGTGGCCTCGGACGCGGCGAGTGACGCATCGCTCGCGGCCAGCGCGCGTTCCGCGTCAAGCGCGTCCAGATACGCGACCTTGCCGCCCTGATAGAGCCGTCGCGCCTGCCCGGCGACGATCGCCGCCTCGTCGCGCGAGGCCTGCAGCGCCGCGCGGCGATCCAGTTCGCGCGCGTACTGGTTGAGCGCGGTCTCCGTCTCGCGCAACGCATTCAGCACGGTGCCGTCGAAACGCGCCGCCGCCTGACGCGTGCCTGCCTCGGCCTGCGCGATGCGCGCGTCGGCCACGCCGTTGTTGGGCAGCGTCCACGAGATCAACGGACCGAGGCTCCAGCTCAGCGTGTCGCTCTTGCCGAAGCCCGCGAGCGTGCCTGCCGAGCCGGCCGACAGCCCCAGCGTGACCTTCGGATACCGGTCGGCGATGGCCACGCCGATGCGCGCCGTCGCGGCATGGAGCTCACGCTCGGCTTGCCGGATGTCGGGACGCCGGCGCAGCAGCGCCGCGCCGTCGCCGACGGGCATCGTGCCGGCGACGCGCGGCGCGACATGGCAGTCAGCCAGCGCGCGCGGGAAGTCCTCGGGCAGCTCGCCGGTCAGCGTGGCGAGCCGATACAGCGCCGACTGGCGCTGCGCCAGCAGCGGCGGCAACGCGGCCTGCAGCTGCTGGAGCTGACTGCGCGCGCGGGCCGCGTCGATCTCGCCGACGCGGCCGGCCTGCTGCAGCCGCTCGGTGACCTGGAGCGCCTCGCGCTGCAGATCGACCGAGTGCTGCGCGGACGTCAGGCGCTGGCCCGTGGCGCAGGCCTCGGCATAAGCGCGCGCGGTGCCGGCGGCCACGTTGACCTTGACCAGGTCCAGCGCGGCGGCGGCGGCCTCCGTGCTCGCCTGCGAGGACTCGATCGCGCGCCGGATCTGGCCGAACAGGTCGAGTTGATAGGACAGGCCCACGCCCGCGCTGTAGCGGTAGGTGTCGGGCGGCACGTAGTCCTTCTTCAGCATCGACAGGCCCGACGGATGGCCGTAGCTCGGTCCGCCGTTGACGCTGACGCTGGGCTTCTCGCCGCCGCGGACCTCGGACTCGAGGGCCTGGACCCGCTCGAGGTTGGCTGCTGCCTGACGCAGGTCGGTGTTGCGCGCCAGCGCCTGCTCGACCAGCGCATCCAGCGCCGGATCCTGGAAGAGATGCCACCAGCGCGGCGGCAGCGGCGTGGCGTCGAAGGGGGCGGCCGAGGTCTTGCCCGCCGCGTCCGCGGCGCGTTGCTGCTCGAGGAAGGCCTCGGACGCGCGTGGCTTCATCACGGCGGACTCGGGCGGCACCTGGTAGTCGGGGCCTTTGGGCGCGGTCGAGCAAGCGCTCAGCGCGGCCGCGGCGATGACGGCCAGCGCGACCCGGCGAGGTCCTCGCTCGCGACGAAACGCGGCGCTCATGACTTCACCCCGGCCTTGGCCGAGGTCGCCAGCACCTGCACGGTGACAGTCTGCCCCGCGACGAGCCGCTCGCCGGCCGGCAGCGGATCGAGCTTCACCCGCACCGGCACGCGTTGCGGCAGCCGCACCCAGTTGAAGGTCGGATTGACGCTCGGCAGCAGATTGGCGCTGGTGCTGCGATCGCGGTCGGCGATGCCCGCGGACAGGCTCTCCACATGGCCCGTCAGCGCGCGGCTCGCGCCCATCGGCTTGACCTCGACCGCGTCACCGACGTGGATGCGCGGCAGCTTGGTCTCTTCGAAGTAGCCCTCGACATAGAGCGATCCCGCGTCGACCAGCGCGAGCACCGGATGGCCGGCGCTCGCGTACGCGCCCTGGCGCAGATCGAAGTTGGTGATGGTCCCGGCGGACGGCGCGCGGATCTCGGCGCGGGTCAGGTTCAGCCGGGCGGCGTCGACGGCGACCTCGGCCTGCGCCACCGCGGCGTGCGCCTGCTCGGCGCGGCTGCGGGTCTGCTCGCGTGCCTCCTGCGACACCAGCGTGCCCAGGCCGCTGTTGCGCTCGGCCTCGCGCTGCGCCTGCGCGAGCACGACCTTCTGCGAGGCGAGCTGCGCCTGCGACTGGCGCAGCGCGAGCTCATACCGGGCGCGGTCGACCTCGAACAGCAGGGCGCCGGCGGCCACCTGCTGGTTGTCCTGCACCGGCACGGCGGTGACCAGGCCGGACACGTCCGGCGCGATCTGCACGACGTTGGCGCGCACGCGGCCGTCGCGGGTCCAGGGTTGGAGCTCGTAGCGGTCCCAGAGTTGCTGGGCCGCCCACAGGGCGCCGCCGACCACGGCCAGCGTGACCGCCATCGAGAGGGCGCGGCGCAAGGGGAATGCGGAAGTCTTCATGTCGTCGGGGCCGGCGAGAGGCCGGCGTCATTGATTCGGGGAAGGAGTCGGAGCGATCGGAGCCGATGAGGCGAAGGAGGCGCCGTCATCCAGGGCCGTGGAACACGCGCAGCGAGGCGGCGCTCAGGCCCCAGAGCAGCAGCACGTAGACGGCCAGGTCGAACAGCGCCGGATGCCAGACCCAGCGGTAGGCGCCGCTCCAGGCGAGCAGCCGCCGCACCAGCGACAAGGCCAGCAGCGCCAGCGCCGCCAGCGGCATCAGCCAGGGCAGGTAGAGGCCGAAGAAATCCACTGCGCCGGTCATGCCGGAGTCTCCTCATTCAGGACGATGGGTGCGCGCGGCAGCTCGGGCACGGGCGCGTCGGGGAACAGGTTGCGGCGCATGCCCAGCAGCGCGCCGGCGGCCGGATGGGCCTCGGCGGGCAGCGGGCGCGACGCGGGGAAGGCCTCGATCAGGCGGACCAGCGCGGTGTCCAGCCGCTCGAGCAGCGCGACGGGCGGCGCGGCCAGCGCGTTGCTGTCGCCGGCGATGCGCGCGCGCAGCCAGTCGCTCATCCCGTCCAGCAGCGGTTGCAGCGGCAGCACGGCTTCGCCGGGCAGCCGGGCGCGCACGCCCTGCAGCGCGACGAGGTCCGCGCCCAGGCGCAGGTCGCGCAGGGCGTCGTCGGTCGGCACGCCCGGGACCGAGCCGCCCGCCTGCGCCACGCGCGGTGCCAGCAGCGAGATGCGGTCCAGCATGCGCAGCAGGTAGGCCTGCGCGCGTCCCGCCGAGCGGGGCAGGCGGGCCAGCTCGTCGAGCTCGCGCCAGGTCGCGCGCTGGATGCGGCGGGCGCTCCAGTCCGCGCCCACCGAGCGCATCAGACGCGTCACGCGCGCCGCCACGAAGACGCCGGCCAGTTGGCCCGACATCGAGTTCAGGAAGCTCGTCAGGTCGGCTTGCGCGGTGTCGTGCATCACCAGCGTGCCGATGACACCGAAGAGGAAGGGCAGGGCGGCACCCACCGTCGCGGGCCGCCCGACGAAGGCGCCCACGACGAGGAACACCGGCGCGCACACCGCCATCAGCGTCCACATGTCCTGCACCAGCGGCAGCAGCACCAGCACGTACAGCGCGCCGAAGGGCATGGACAGCACGGTCCAGTGCAGGAAGCCGTTGATGGCCGGCACCGGGTCGTCCATCGCCGCGAAGAAGCAGCAGAAGATCGCGGCCATCATCGCCGCGGCCGATCCCATCGGCCAGCCGGTGAGGATCCAGAACGCGCAGCAGGCGAGGATCGCGATCAGCGCGGCCGCGCCGGACCACAGCGCCATGCCCATGTCCAGGTGCAGCTTCGGGCCGCTGAGCGCGGGCGTCGCGCGCGAGGGCATGGCCGCGCCGGAGAGGCCGCGGTCGATGTCCGCGCGCAGCTGCACGCAGTGCAGCCAGCCGTCGAGCAGCGCGTCCAGCCGTTCCGCCAGCGCCACGCGCAGCAGCCGCGCCCAGGGGTCGTCGGCGAGCGACTCGCGGGAGGCGTCATCGGTCAGCGCGGCGAGCCGCGTGCGCAGCGCCGGCAGACGCGTCTGGGCCTCCTCGGGCGGCAGCGCCAGCCAGGGGCCGATGGCGTCCAGCAGCGCGCGCACATCCGCGGGCACGCCGCCATGCGCCTCCAGCGCGCGCAGGCGGTCCTCCACGCCCGCCAGCAGCGGCGTCATCGCGGCGACGCCGTCCTGCATCGCATGCACGGCGTCGGCGGTCCAGCGCAGGTGGCTGGTGTCGAAGGGGATGTGGGTGGACAGCAGCCGCAACTGGGTGATGTCGCCGGCCACGCGGCGCCGGTCCGCGCCGCCATCGCGCCGCGCGGCGATGTCGGCCAGCCAGGCGCGCGTGTCGCCCAGCGTGCGGTCCAGCAGGCCCAGCACCGACGTGGCCAGGCTGTTGGGCAGCACCAGGCTGTGCACCAGCGTCGCGCTGAGCACGCCCAGGCCGATCTCCTCGAGCCGCGCCACGGCGGTGTCGAAGATCGCCAGCGGCGTGTCCACCGACGGGAACCCGATCAACGCCGCCGTGTAGCCGGCCAGCATGAAGGCGTAGGCGCGCGGCGTGCGGTCACGCAGCGACAGCGCCAGGCAGCCGGCGACCCACAGCGCCAGCGCCAGGCTCAGCAGCTCGGGCGCGTTGGCGAAGCGCGGCACCATCAGCACCGCGGCGATGCCGCCGACCAGCGTGCCGATGAAGCGGAACAGGCCCTTGGAGCGCACCGCGCCGGCCATCGGATGGGCGACGACATAGGCCGTCATCAGCGCCCAGAACGGCCGCGGCTGGCCGGCCCAGCTCGCCAGGAAGACCGCGAGCATGGCCGCGGCGAAGGCCTTGAACGAGAAGATCCACTCGGCGCGGGTGAAGCCGGGGCGCAGCACGGCGGGGAAGGGGAGGGTCGGGAACTTCATGACCGTCGTTCGGGTTCGGGCCGGCTCACTTGCGCCGCGGCGGGACCACCGGCTTGGGCGCGCCGACGCGCTCGGCCAGCGTGCCGAACACGCGCAGCGCGGCCTCGATGTCGGCATCGGCGATGCCCTCGTAGAGCTCGTTGCGCAGGTCGCGCAGCGTGACCTCGATCTGCTCGCAGGCGTCCGCGCCCAGCGCGGTCAGGTGCAGCGTCTTGGCGCGGCGGTCGTCGGGATCCTCGTGGCGCTCGATGAAGCCGCCCGCGATCAGCTGGTCCAGCGAGCGGGTGAGCGACGGCCCCTCGATCCCGAGCAGCGTGGCGAGCTCGCCCTGGCGCAAGCCGTCGCCCTGGCGGCCGATCATCACCAGCGGCCAGGCCAGCGCCTGCGACAGGCCCACGTGCGCGATCGCCAGGTTGGCCTTGGCGCGGTAGGCCCGCTCCAGCACCGGCAGCGTCACGCCCACGGTCATGAGGGCCGCTTCACGTGCGGTGCGGGTCAGCGTGCGGGTCGGCTTGTCGGTCGAGGAAGTCATGGCCGTGATTCTAAATAGGTAGCTTGCTATCTAATTCAGTGGGGTTATTCGCCGGTTACCGCTTCACCGGAAGCGGGCGGGCGAAAGCAAAACGGCCGGTCTGTCGACCGGCCGTTGCTTTTTCGCGTCGCGGGCTGTCAAGCCCGTGTCACGCCTTCGCGCGTCATTCGCGCGGATCGGCGGCGCTTAATCCTTGTCCTTCATGGTCAGCATGCGGTTGGTGCGCAACGCCACCAGGGTCACGATGGCGCCCGAGAGCAGGTAGGCGCTGACCGCCCAGAGCCCGAACTTCGCCGACAGCCCCAGCGCCACCAGCGGGGCGAAGGCCGCGCCGATGATCCAGGCCAGGTCCGAGGTCAGTGCGGCGCCGGTGTACCGGAAGTGGGGCAGGAAGTTGGACGTCACCGCGCCCGAGGACTGGCCGTAGGACAGCCCCAGCAGCACGAAGCCGACCAGGATGAAGATGTTCTGACCCATGCTGCCGCTGTCCAGCAGGATGGGCGCGAACAGGCTGAAGATCCCGATCGTCGTGGCCAGCGTGCCCAGCGTGCTGCGCCGGCCGATGCGGTCCGCGATCATCCCGGAGATCGGCATCGCCGCGGCCGCCAGCAGCGCGCCGACCACCTGCACCGACAGGAACTGCGTGACGTTCTGGTCGCCGTACAGCAACACCCACGACAGCGGGAACACCGTGACGATGTGGAACAGCGCGTAGCTGGCCAGCGCGGCGAAGGCGCCGATGAACAGGTTGGTGCCCTGCTGCGCGAAGAGCTCGTCGGTGTCGCACGGGTCGAGCTCATGCTCCTCCATGTTCTTCTCGTACTCGTGCGTCACGACCAGACGCAGCCGGGCGAACAGCGCCACGACGTTGATCGCGAAGGCGGCGAAGAACGGATAACGCCAGCCCCAGCTCAGGAAGTCGATCGTGGCCAGGCTGCTCCACAGGTAGGCGTAGAGCGCCGCGGCGATCAGGAAGCCGATCGGCGCGCCCAGCTGGCCCAGCATTGCGTACCAGCCGCGCCGCCCGGGAGGCGCGTTCAGCGCCAGCAGCGAGGGCAGGCCGTCCCAGGAGCCGCCCAGCGCCAGGCCCTGGCCGACGCGGCAGGCCGCCAGCAGGGCGATGGCCGCACCGCCCCAGCTGTTGAAGCCGGGGATCAGCGCGATCGTGCAGGTCGAGACGCCCAGCAGGAACAGCGCCACCGTCAGCTTCACGCTGCGGCCGAAGCGCCGCTGGATCTCCATGCCCAGCAAGGTCCCGATCGGGCGCACCAGGAAGGCCAGCGCGAGCAGCGCGAAGGCGTACAGCGTCCCGTCCAGGCGGTCCATGTGCGGGAAGAAGATCGACGGGAAGACCAGCACCGAGGCGATCCCGTAGACGAAGAAGTCGAAGTACTCGGACGCCCGCCCGATCACCACCCCGACCGCGATGTCGCCCGGGGCGATCGCTTCCTGTTCCTCCTGCGTCGCCACCCCCGTGCCTCGCGGCAGCGGCTGGCCCACGGTCGCCAGGTGTTGCCCGGCTGTCGAAAGGGTGCTGCTGTTCATACGTCTCCTACCTGGGACAAAATGTCCAATAGTTAGCTTTGGTCAATCGGGCAAAATCTGCGCCCGGCGTGCAACGGTCGACAAGTGTCGTTTTCCCCTTTATCGCTTTCCCTTCGGAGGAAACCCCCAGGTTTGCCGACGACGGGATCCCGATGCGAGGAGGGGGTTCCGCGTGATCTACGCCTGAAGGTCTGCTGAAGTCCCATGTACCTCAAAGCATCTCTAAAAACAAGCCTCGCCCGTCTCGGGCTCGTGTCGATGGCCCTGCCGTTGACCGCCTGCAACATGGTCGTGATGAAACCCTCGGGTGACATCGCCAACCAGCAGGCGCAACTGATCGTCGCCTCGACGCTCCTGATGTTGCTGATCATCGTCCCGGTGATCATCCTCACGATCGTCTTCGCGTTCCGCTACCGCGCGTCCAACACGCAGGCGACCTACTCGCCGGAGTGGGATCACTCGACCCGTCTCGAGCTGATCATCTGGGGCGCGCCGCTGCTAATCATCATCGCGCTGGGCGCGATGACCTGGATCAGCACGCACAAGCTCGATCCGTTCCGCCCGCTGGAGCGCCTGGACGCGCAGCGTCCGATCCCGGCCGGCGTGCAACCGCTGACCGTCGAGGTCGTGGCGCTGGACTGGAAGTGGCTGTTCATCTACCCCGATCAGGGCGTGGCCACGGTCAATGAACTGGTCGCCCCGGTGGATCGCCCGATCCACTTCAAGATCAGCTCGTCCACCGTGATGAACGCCTTCTACGTGCCCGCGATGGCCGGCATGATCTACGCGATGCCCGGCATGCAGAGCCAGCTCAACGCGGTGATCAACAAGCCCGGCGTGTACGACGGCTTCTCCGCCAACTTCAGCGGCGACGGCTTCTCGCACATGCGCTTCAAGTTCCACGGCCTGTCCAACGACGAGTTCGCCGCCTGGGTCGACCGCAACAAGGCCGACGGCGTGGCGCTGACCAAGGACGTGTACCTGGACCTGGAGAAGCCCTCCGAGAAGCAGCCGGTGCGCCGCTTCTCGAGCGTGGCCCCCGGCCTGTTCGACGCGGTCGTGAACCGTTGCGTCGACGGCACCAAGATGTGCATGGGCCAGATGATGGCCATCGACGCCGCCGGCGGCGGCGGCAAGGGCGCGATCGACGGCCTTGCCAGCAAGTCCTGGAGCAACGAGCAGAAGCGGATCTTCGTGGCCGCGCTGTGTACGCCTGACAACGCGGGGCAGTACGCCTCGCAATGGCAGGCCTCGGCCACCCGCAATTGATTCGCGAGTCCGGCGCGACCGCGATGACGCGCCGCGCCCGGACCGCAAGCAACACCGAGATCCAAGATGATTGACGCTCAAAAGCTCATCTTCGGCCGCCTCAGCCTGGAGGCGTTGCCGCTGCACGAGCCGATCCTGATCGGCACCTTCGCGATGGTCGCCCTGGGCGGCCTCGCGCTGCTCGTGCTGATGACCAAGTTCAAGCTGTGGGGCCCCTTCTGGCGCGACTGGGTGACCAGCATCGACCACAAGAAGATCGGCATCATGTACATCGTGCTGGGCCTGGTCATGCTGCTGCGCGGCTTCGCCGACGCGCTCATGATGCGTGCCCAGCAGGCCCTGTCCTTCGGGGACTCGGTCGGCTTCCTGCCCCCGCACCACTACGACCAGGTCTTCACCGCCCACGGCGTGATCATGATCTTCTTCGTGGCGATGCCGCTGATCACGGGCTTCATGAACTACGTCGTGCCGCTGCAGATCGGCGCGCGTGACGTGGCCTTCCCGTTCCTGAACAACTTCAGCTTCTGGATGACCACCGGCGGCGCCGTGCTGTGCATGGCCTCGCTGTTCGTGGGCGAATTCGCGCGCACCGGCTGGCTGGCGTATCCGCCGCTGTCGGGCCTGCTCGCGAGTCCGGGGGTGGGGGTCGACTACTACATCTGGTCGCTGCAGGTGGCCGGTGTGGGGACGACGCTCTCGGGCATCAACCTGATCGCCACCATCATCAAGATGCGCGCGCCGGGCATGACCATGATGAAGATGCCGGTCTTCACCTGGACCTCGCTGTGCTCGAACATCCTGATCGTGGCCTCGTTCCCGATCCTGACCGCGGCCCTGGCGCTGCTGTCGCTGGACCGTTACGCCGGCACCAACTTCTTCACGACGGACCTCGGCGGCAACGCCATGATGTACGTCAACCTGATCTGGATCTGGGGCCACCCCGAGGTCTACATCCTGGTGCTGCCGGCCTTCGGCATCTTCTCTGAAGTGGTCTCCACCTTCAGCCAGAAGAAGCTGTTCGGTTACGCGTCGATGGTCTACGCGACCGTCGTCATCACGATCCTGTCGTATCTGGTGTGGCTGCACCACTTCTTCACGATGGGCTCGGGCGCGAGCGTCAACTCGTTCTTCGGCATCACGACGATGATCATCTCGATCCCGACGGGCGCGAAGATCTTCAACTGGCTGTTCACGATGTACCGCGGCCGCATCAAGTTTGAGGTCCCGATGTACTGGACCATCGGCTTCATGATCACCTTCGTGATCGGCGGCATGACGGGCGTGCTGCTGGCGGTGCCGCCGGCCGACTTCGTGCTGCACAACTCGCTGTTCCTGATCGCGCACTTCCACAACGTGATCATCGGCGGCGTGCTGTTCGGCCTGCTGGCGGGCATCGCCTACTGGTTCCCGAAGGCCTTCGGCTACAAGCTGGACCCGTTCTGGGGCAAGACCTCGTTCTGGTTCTGGCAGATCGGCTTCTTCGTCGCGTTCATGCCGCTGTACGTCCTGGGCCTGATGGGCGTGACGCGCCGCATGAGCCACTTCGACGACCCGTCGCTGCAGATCTGGTTCCAGATCGCCGCGTTCGGCGCGCTGCTGATCGCCGCGGGCATCGGCTCGTTCCTGATCCAGCTGGTGGTGTCGTACTTCAAGCGCGACCAGCTGCGTGACGTCGACGGCGATCCGTGGAACGGCCGCACGCTGGAGTGGTCGACCTCGTCGCCCCCGCCGCAGTACAACTTCGCGTTCACGCCGGTGGTCCACGACCACGACGCGTGGCACGACATGAAGGCCCGCGGCCATCAGCGTCCGGTGGGCGGCTTCAAGGAGATCCACATGCCGAAGAACACCGGCGCGGGCGTGATCCTGGCCGGCCTGTCGACGCTGTTCGGCTTCGCCCTGATCTGGCACATGTGGCTGGTGGCGGGTGTGGCCTTCGCCGTGACCGTGATCGCCGCGATCGTCCACACGTTCAACTACAAGCGCGACTACTACATCCCCGCGGATGAAGTGGCCCGCACGGAGGACGCCCGCACGAAGGTGCTGGCCGCCCAGGCCTGAATCCGCAGCGAGCGATATCCAACATGCAAGCAACGACCATGACGAACAACACCGGCGCGCCGGTGTTCTACGACAACGGCGATCACCATCCGCA
The DNA here is from genome assembly GCF_048081605.1 of Roseateles sp. So40a. Classification (NCBI taxonomy): domain Bacteria; kingdom Pseudomonadati; phylum Pseudomonadota; class Betaproteobacteria; order Burkholderiales; family Sphaerotilaceae; genus Roseateles; species Roseateles sp. So40a. The sequence goes on from NZ_CP182288.1 coordinate 646,375, forward strand.
ACACGGCACGCTCCTCGGGTTCTGGATCTACCTGATGAGCGACTGCCTGATCTTCGCGGTGCTGTTCGCGACGTATGCGGTCCTGGGCCGCAGCTACGCGGCCGGCCCGTCGGGCGCCGATCTCTTCGACCTGCCGCTGGTGGCGCTGAACACCGGTTTCCTGCTGCTGTCCTCGATCACGTATGGCTTCGCCATGATCAAGATGCTGGGCAACAAGAAGACCGGCACGCTGGCCTGGCTGGCGATCACGGGCGTGCTGGGCCTGTGCTTCCTGGGCGTGGAGCTCTATGAGTTCGCGCACCTGATCCATGAAGGCGCGGGTCCGCAGCGCAGCGCGTTCCTGTCCTCGTTCTTCACGCTGGTGGGCACGCACGGCCTGCACGTCACCTTCGGCTGCATCTGGCTGGTGACGCTGATGGTCCAGGTGAGCAAGCTCGGCCTGACCAAGGAGAACAAGCGTCGCCTGATCTGCCTGTCGATGTTCTGGCACTTCCTGGACGTGATCTGGATCGGTGTCTTCACCTTCGTTTACCTGATGGGAGTGCTGCCGTGAGCGCCGACCACAACCACAAGCATGACTCGCACGGCCACGACCACGGCCACGGCGATCACGACCATGACCATGAGGACGTGGGCTACCACGCCACCGTCAAGGGCTACCTGATCGGTTTCATCCTGTCGGTGATCCTGACGGCGATCCCGTTCTTCCTGGTGATGACCAAGTCGATCGCGTCGTCGCAGGCGATGGGCATCGTGCTGCTGATCTTCGCGGCGGTGCAGATCGTCGTGCACATGATCTATTTCCTGCACATGAACTCGAAGGTCGAGGGCGGCTGGTCGATGCTGTCGCTGATCTTCACGATCGCCGTCGTGGTGATCATGCTGGCCGGCTCGATCTGGGTGATGTTCCACCTGAACAGCAACATGATGCCGGTCCACGACATGCGCAACATGCCCTGATGACCGCTGTTCATCCGGAACTGCCGCGGCCGCGCCGCAGCACCGCCTTCTGGGCGCTGCTGCTGGGCGCGGCCCTTCTGTTTGTGGCCTTCATCGCGCTGGGCGCGTGGCAGGTGCAGCGGCTGGCGTGGAAGCAGGACCTGATCGCCCGGCTGGACCAGCGGTTGGCCGCGGCGCCGGTGCGCGCGCCGGGCGCGGACCGCTGGGGTGCGATCACCCAGGCCGATGACGAGTACCGCAAGGTCGCGCTCACGGGCAGCTTCGACCATTCGCGCGAGACGCTGGTCGGCGCGAGCACCGAGCTCGGCACGGGCTACTGGGTGCTGACGCCGCTGCGCACCGAGCGCGGCGACTGGGTGCTGGTGAATCGGGGCTTCGTGCCGCCGGAATTCAAGACCCGCGCGTCGCGCACCGCGTCGGAGACGCAAGGCGAGGACCGCGTGATCGGCCTGCTGCGCCTGACCGAGCCCGGCGGCGGCCTGCTGCAGAAGAACGACGCGGCGCAGGACCGCTGGTACTCGCGCGATGTCGAGGCGATCGCGAAGGCGCGCCGCATCGTCGAGGGACCGGTGGCGCCGTACTTCGTCGATGCCGCCGCGGCCGACGACCAGACGCGCTGGCCGCGCGGCGGGCTGACGGTGGTGCGCTTCAACAACCATCACCTGCAGTACGCGCTGACCTGGTTCGCGATGGCGCTGATGACCGCCGGCATCGGCATCTGGTTGTGGCGCGTGGAGCGCCGGCGGCTGGTCGCCGACCTGGACGCCGATTCGACCGCCGACCCGGCCGAGTGAGACCGCCCCCATGCCGCTGAGCCGTCCCGATCCGGACGACGATCACCCCGACGACAGCCGCTACCTGGACGGCAGCGAGGGCGAGCTGTCGCCCGAGGACGCCTCGGGCGAGGGCGCGCTGCAGGCCGGCCGCAACAACCTGCAGCAGCTGGTGCAACTGCGCTGGCTGGCCGCGGCGGGGCAGTTCGCGACGGTGCTGTCGGTGCACTTCGCGCTGCACATCCGGCTGCCGATGCCGGAGATGCTCACGCTGCTCGCGGTGCTGGTGCTGTTCAACGTGGCCTGCTGGCTGCGCACGCGCTGGGTGCCCAGCGTGCGCAACGCCGAGCTCTTCGCCGGGCTGCTCGTGGACATCGCGGTGCTGAGCGGTCAGCTGTACTACAGCGGTGGTGTCACCAATCCCTTCATCTTCCTGTTCCTGCTGCAGATCGCGGTGGGCGCGGTGCTGCTGCCCTCGCGCTACATCTGGTTCACGGTGGCGGTGACGGGCGGCTGCTTCGTGGCGCTGACGCAGTGGCACCTGCCGCTGCTGGTGCCCGACATGGAAGGGCTGTCGCTGCCGCCGCATTACATCGGCGGGCTGCTCATCTGCTTCGCGATCAACGCGGCGCTGCTGGTGATCTTCATCCAGCGCATCGGGCGCAACCTGCGCCAGCGCGACGCCCGCCTGGCCGACCTGCGTCAGCGCGCGGCCGAGGAGGAGCACATCGTGCGCATGGGGCTGCTCGCGTCGGGCGCGGCGCATGAGTTGGGCACGCCGCTGGCGACGCTGTCGGTGATCCTGGGCGACTGGTCGCGGATGGCGCCGTTCGCTGGCGATCCCGAGTTGCGCGAGGAGATCGAGGAGATGCAGGTCCAGCTGCGCCGCTGCAAGGCGATCGTCAGCGGGATCCTGATGTCGGCGGGCGAGCTGCGCGGCGAGGCACCGGTGGTGACGACGCTGCAGGCCTTCCTGGACGAACTGGTGACGCACTGGCGGCGGACGCGGACGCAGGACGGGCTGGACTACCTGCCCGAGCCGGACCTGCCGCGGGTGCGCATCGTGTCCGACGTCGGGCTCAAGCAGATGATCGACAACGTGCTGGACAACGCGCTGGAGGCGGCGCCGGGCCGCCCGGTGACGCTGCGCGCGCTGGCCGAGGACGGGCAGCTGGTGCTGCGCGTGACGGACCGCGGTCCGGGATTCCTGCCGGAGATGCTGGAGCGCTTCGGCAAGCCCTATCAATCGAGCAAGGGCCGGGCGGGCGGCGGGCTGGGGCTGTTCCTGGCGCTGAACGTCGTGCGCTCGCTGGGGGGGCGCCTGCAGGCGCGCAACCGGCTGGCGGAGGAAGGCGGCGGTGCGGAGGTCGAGATCCGCATGCCCCTGTCGGCATTGGCGCCCCTGGGGCTGCCGGACAATGGACACCATGACGACCGATGACTTCGCCGCGGACAGCGACCGCCTGCTGCTGATCGTCGAGGACGACGATGCCTTCGCGCGCACCTTGTCGCGCTCATTCGAGCGACGCGGCTACCAGGTGCTGCGCGCTACCAGCGTGGAGCAGGTGCAGAAGCTGCTCGCGGATCGCGGGCCGGAGGAAGTGCCGGAGTACGCGGTGGTGGACCTGAAGCTCGCGGGCGGCGGGTCCGGCCTGGCCTGCGTGCAGACGCTGCATGAGCACGACGCCGAGATGGTGATCGTGGTGCTGACCGGTTACGCGAGCATCGCCACGGCGGTGGAGGCGATCAAGCTGGGCGCGCGGCACTACCTGGCCAAGCCGGCGAACACCGACGACATCGAGGCGGCGTTCTCGCGCGCGCAGGGCGATGCGGAGGTCGAGGTGACCGAGCGGGCGACGACGTCGATCAAGACGCTGGAGTGGGAGCACATCCACGAGACGCTGGCGGCTACCGACTTCAACATCTCCGAGACCGCGCGCCGCCTGGGCATGCATCGCCGCACGCTGGCGCGGAAGCTGGAGAAGCAGCGGGTGAAGTGATTTCGCAACAGGGCTCGTTTGGAGCGCTGTCCACGCGCCTTACCCTGGACGGACCGCGGTGCTGTTTCCGCGGTGAAAGGAGCGTGTATGAAACCCTCTGAAGCCCTGGCGTTGAAGCGGGATGAACTGGGTGCTGTCGTGGCCCGGTATCCGATGAAGAACCTGCGATTGTTCGGATCTGCGCTGCACGGTCAGGATCGGGAGGACAGCGATCTGGATTTGTTGGTGGACCCCTTGCCCGGCACTACGCTGATTGATCTCGGTGGGCTCCAACGAGAGCTGGAGGTTCTGCTGGGAGTTCCGGTGCACCTGCTGACGCCGGGGTTCATCTCCGAGAAGTTTCGCGCCCAGGTGCTCGCCGAAGCGCGGCCGGTATGAGCCACGTCGGTCTGGTCGACTACCTTGACCACATGCATGAGGCCGCTAAGCTCGCTGCCGATTACGTTGCTGGGCTGAGCCGGGTTCAGTTTCGGGCCGACAAGAAAACGCAGCAGGCTGTGTTCTTCAATCTCATGGTCTTGGGAAGAAGCCGCGACAAAACTGATGAAGGGGTATGGGCCCTTCATCGCATCCCACCCTGAGATTCCCTGGCAGGACATCCGGTGCATGCGCAATCACATTACGCACGTCTACTTCGGCATCGACCTGGAGATCGTGTGGGACACGGCCACGCGCTGGATTCCCGATCTGCTCGCTCGTCTGCCGGCAGTACGGGCTGCGGCGTGCGAAGAACTCCATGTTGATCGGTGAAGAACGAACGAAGGGGCCGTGAGGCCCCTTCATCATGCCGAGCGCGAAGCGCTCAGTTGGTGCGCGTCGCCGGCGGCGCGCGCATCACGCGGGACTTGCCGCCCGTCGTGACGATGATCACCGGCTCGCCGGAGGTGAAGTTCTCGTTGGCCTGCGCCTGCACGATCGCGCGTCGCTCGCCGTTGCGCAGCTGCAGCAGGATCTCGACCGCCTGCTCCTTCGTCGCGCTGCGCTCCACCGCGTTGCCCAGCGCCGCGCCGGCCACCGCGCCCAGCACGCCGACGATCACGCCCTCGCGGCTGCCGCCGACGCTGCCGCCGGCCACACCGCCCACCACCGCGCCGGTCAGCGCGCCCGCTCCGCTTTGCGAGCCGTCCACCGTCACCGGACGCACCGACAGCACCGTCGCATCCTGCACCTGCGACAGACGTTGCGCATCACCGCGCTGGATCGTGTCGGGGCTCGTCGTCGAACAGGCGGCCAGGGCAGCCACCATCGTGGCAATCAGCAGCTTTTTCATCTCGTCTCTCCAAGTCGATGCTCCGGCCAACGAACAGATGTGACCGGGCGTTGACCGCGCAACAAGTCTTTACCTCGTCGCCATCGGTCGCGTCCGCTGAAGAACGCATGAGCAGGAACTCTACAGGAGTCGTCTTTAGGCGCTCTTAAGCGCCGGTGAACGACTGTGTCGGCAGCGCGGGCAAAGCGTGATCGCGCCGTGAACCCGCTAGGACACGTACAGCCGCGACGACCTGGGCACGCTCGCCAGCAGGAACTCCATCTGGTCGGCCAGGATGCGCCGCCCGCGCAGGATCATGTCCTCGTGCAGGCTGGGCACGTAGGGCAGGTAGAGCAGCGACATGTGCGCTTCCTCCGGCGTGCGGCTGCCCTTGCGGCCGTTGCAGGCGCGGCAGGCGGTGATGCAGTTCATCCACGAGTCACGCCCGTTGCGCGACACCGGCTGGATGTGCTCCCGCGTCAGCAGGTCGGCGTGGAACAAGTGCCCGCAGTACGCGCAGACATGCCGGTCGCGTGCGAAGAGCTTGAAGTTGGACAGCGCCGGCGACTGGCGCCACGCGCGGCTGGGAATCGAGCCGCGCACCGCGACGATCGGATGGAGCTCGATGCGCGATTGCAGTCCCGTCAGCCGCTGATAGCCGCCGCGAAGCACGTGGCAAGGCTCTCCCAGCGTCCACGCGATCGCGTCGCTGGCATAGAGCACCGCTGCTTCCTTGGTCGAGATCCAGGCCTGCGGTCGGCCCGAGATGTCCAGCTGCAGAACGTCCACGGTCGATGACCTCCAGCGGCCAAGGGTAATCCAGTCGCAGGGGGCAACTCAAGTGCCGCGCGCGCACGGTGGTGCCGCCGAGACGAAATTTCAGCTGTTCGCCGAACATAGGCGCCCGCGCGCCGAGGTTCAAGGCGGTGTTCGCGATGGGATCAGGCCGGCAGCTTGCCGATCGCGCGCAGCGCCGCCACCGCCAGCAGGCCGCCGGCGGACAGCGCGTCATCGGGCAGTCGCGCCTGGCCCGAGCGCAGCGTCGGTGCGAGCGCCTCGAGCCGTTCGCCCAGCGTCGGCGCGTCGTCGCTGTCGATCTGGACCACGCAGAGCCCGCCGTCGCCCGCGCGGGTATCGCTCCAGCCCACCAGGTCCGCGCCGTCCAGCGCGACGATCAGCTGCGAGGCCAGCGGCGCGAGCGCCGCCTCGGATCCGGCGATGACGTGCACAACGACCTCCGAGCCGTCGCGCATCGCCAGCTTGACCGTCTGGTCGAGCCGCTCGCGCAGCACCCCGGCGTCGAGCGCCACCGGCGGCGGCACCTCGGCCTGGCCGGTCAACTCGCGCAGCATCAGCTCGAGTTCCTCGGCCTTGTCGAAGAAGCCGTTGGCGCCGGCCGCGACCACCGCCGCGCGATAGGCCTCGGTCTGGTGGGACAGCACATGCACCTGGCCCGCGTAGCCCTGCTTGCGCAGCGCCTTGAGCACCGCGATGCCCGAGCCGCCCTGGGCGAGCGACAGGTCCAGCAGCACCGCGTCGGGCACGAGGTGGCCGATCAGCGTCAGCGCGGTGGCCTCGTCGGCCGCCTCGCCCACGACGCGCAGGCCGGGCACGGTGTCGAGCCGCTGCAGCAGCTGGCGGCGGATGGTCAGCGAGTCCTCGACGAGGACGACGGTCAGGGGAGCGGTCGTGGCAGTGATGGGCATCGTCATTCGTCTAGCGGGTCGAGGTCGCCCCAGCTTGTGCGGCTGATCGCGCGTTTGACCTCATCCATGAAGTGTCCCTGAGGACCGGCCGGCGCGCGCGAACCCGGCGCCGGCGCGGGCGACGGGCCGGCGCCGGGTTCGCGCGACACGGTCGCGCGCTGCACATGGCGGTTGAGCAGCTCGCGGTCGCGCGTCGTCAGCTGCGACGCGGCCACGACGATCACCGGGATCGCCGCGGTGAGCGGATCGCGCTGCAGCGCCTCGACGACGCCGATCCCGTCGACCTCCGCCATCAGCAGGTCCAGCACGATCAGGTCGGGCACGTGACGCCGGGCGAGCTCGATGCCCTCCTTGCCGCCGGTGGCGCGCAGCACCGAGAAGCCGGGCTGCGACAGATGCGCGCTGAGCGACTGCAGCTCGCCGGGCGCGTCGCTGATGGCCAGCACCAGGAACTTGCGCGTCGCGGTCGGCTTGAAGCCGAGCATCTGCAGTTCCTTGGTCAGCGCCTTGCGCGACACCGGCTTGTGCAGCACGGCCGAGGCGCCCAGCGATAGCGCCACCTCCTGGCCCGCGTCCACTGACACGACCACCACGGGGATGTGCGCCCAGCCCGGCAGGTTCTTGAGCCGGGAGAGCAGCTCCCAGCCGTCCAGTCCCGGCAGGTTGACCTCCAGCGTGATGAGGTCGGGCCGCAGGCGCGGCGCCAGCGCCAGCGCGGCCTCCGCCGACGCGACATGGCGCACGCGGAACCCCGCCGCGTTGAGCTGCGTCTGCATCAACGCGGCGGCGCCTTCGTTGTGCTCGATGACCAGCGCCAGCGGGCGTTCACTGGGTTCGTCGGGCAGGATGAGATCGGGCACCACCGGCTCGCGCCAGGGCAGCCAGCAGGTGAAGCAGCTGCCCTTGTCGGGCTGGCTGCTCACCGCCACCGCGCCGCCGTGCAGCTGCACCAGCCGCGCCACGGTCGCCAGGCCCAGGCCCGTGCCCTCGACCTTGTGGGTGAGCACGTTGCGGATCTGGTTGAAGGGCTGGAAGAGCTTCTCCAGCCCGTCGGCCGGAATGCCGATGCCGCTGTCGGTGACGCTGATCTGCACGAAGTCGTCGTAGTCGCTCTCGGGCAGTTCGGAACGCCGTCCGGCCGGGAAGCCGGGCAGCGATTCGCGCGCCCGCGCCCGGGTGACCTTGCGCGCCTCGAGCCGGATGTTGCCGCCCTTGGGCGTGAACTTCGCGGCGTTGGACAGCAGGTTGTAGATGATCTGCCGCAGCCGCCGCCGGTCGACGCACAGCCGGTGCTGGCCGCCCACGCCGAAGAAGTCCATCGTCACCTGGTTCAGCCGCGCGCGCTCCTGCACGATCGCCAGCGCGTCGCGCAGCAGCTCGTCGAGGTCCACCGGCTCGATGTCCAGGTCCACGCGGCCGGCCTCGATCTTGGCCATGTCCAGCAGGTCGTTGACCAGCGACAGCAGGTGCTGGCCCGCGTTGTGGATGTGGTTGCAGAACTCGGCCTGCCGATCGCTGACCGGACCCGCGGCGCCGTCGCGCATCAGCTGGGCGAAGCCGATCACCGCGTTCAGCGGCGTGCGCAGCTCATGCGACATCGTCGACAGGAAGGCGGTCTTGGCGCTGCTGGCGCGGCTCAGCTCCGAGTTGAGCTGCTCCAGCGCGTCATTGCGCTGCTGCAGCACGGCGAGCAGTTCCGCGCGGCTGTCGGCGAGATCGCGCGCGGCGCGGGCCTCGGCGGCCTCCATCGCGCTGTTGTGCAGCTCGGCGTGCACCCGCCGGGCCTCGTCCTCGAACTGCTTGCGGCGCAACTGCGCGCGCAGCCGCGCCTTGAGCAGCTCCACCTCGCCGTTGGCCTTGACGACGTAATCGTCGGCGCCGGCCTCCAGGCCGGCGAGCATCGACGCGCGGCCCTCGAAGGCGGTGAGCAGCAGCACCGGGGTGTCGCGCAGCGCCGGCGCGGACTTGATCCGGCGGCAGGTCTCCAGGCCGCCGATGCCCGGCATCTGCACGTCCAGCAGCACCGCGTCGACGGACTGCACCGCGAGCAGCTCCAGCGCCTGCTCGCCGCTGGACGCGGCGACCACGTCGAAGCCGTCGTCGCGCAGCATCGCGCCGAGCTCGGCCAGCACGTTGGCGCTGTCGTCCACCAGCAGCAGCCGCTTGGGACCGAGCAGGCTGGCGCCCTGCTCGGGCAGGCTGGCGGTGGCGCTGCGCAGCATCGCCGCCACGCGTGCGAGGATCAGGTCGACGTCGTCCTGCTTGCGCGCGAACGCGTCCGCGCCCGCTTCCAGCGCGCGCAGTTCCGCCTCGGGACCTTCGTCCGCGGTCAGCAGCAGGCAGGGCGTGTGGCGCAGGGCCGGATCCAGCCGCAGCCGGCGGATCACCGCCGCGCCGTCGATGCCGGGCATGTGCTGGTCGACGATCACCGCGTTGGGCCGCAGCGCGGCGGCCTGGCGCAGGCCGTCCTCGCCGTGCGCGGCCATGTAGATGTCGTAGCCGTGCGGCTCCAGCGCCTCGCCCAGCGCCTCGCGGAAGGTCTCGCTGTCGTCGATCAGCAGCACGCTGGCCACATGCGGCTCGGGCGCCGCCACGCGCGCCTGGCGCTGACGCACGAGCTCGCGGGCGCGGTCGATGACGTAGACGCGGTCATAGGGCTTGCCGACGTATTCGTCCGCGCCGTGCGCGATGCCGCGCAGCCGGTCGCCGGCCTGCGACGCGTTGGACAGGATCAGCACGACGCACTCCGAGCCCTGCGGCGCGGCGCGCAGCTCGGGCAGCCAGGCGCCGCCGTCGCCGTCGGGCAGCTGGTTGTCCAGCAGCACGAGCGCCGGCACGCCTTCGGCCAGCGCGGCGCGCGCCTGGGCCAGCGACGCGCATTCGACGCAGTCGAAGCCGGCGTCCTCGAGCGCCTCGCGCAGGTCCATCCGGACGGTGATGCTGTCCTCGACGATGAAGGTTCTCTTGTTCATTTGTTGGCGCCTCCCCAGGCCATACCGCTCAAGCCCATCAGGGCGGGGCCGATCTCCGCCAGCGGCAGCACGCGGTCCGCCGCGCCCAGCTGGGCGGCCTCCCTCGGCATGCCGTAGACCATCGAACTCGCTTCGTCCTGCGCCAGCGTCGCGCCGCCGGCGCGGCGGATCGCGAGCAGGCCCTGCGCGCCGTCGCGCCCCATGCCGGTGAGCAGCGCGGCCGCGACGCCGCCGCCGTACTCCGCGGCCAGCGACTCGAACAGCACGTCCACCGACGGCCGGCAGGAATGGCGCGGCGGCGTGTGGTTGAGCTCGAGCCTGCCGGCGCGCACGACCAGGTGCGCGTCGGGCGGCGCCAGGATCACGTGACCGGCGAGGTCGCGCAGCAGCTCGCCGCCCTGGGCGTAGCGCACGCGGTGCGGCGTCTGCGCGTCCAGCCATTCGGCGAAGCCTCGGCTGAACACCGCGTTGATGTGCATGACGATCAGCACCGGCAGCGGCGCCGGCGCGGGCCAGGTCTGCAGGACCTTCATCAGCGCGCCGGGGCCGCCGGTGGACGCGCCCAGCGCGAGCATCGCGCGGCGAGGCGTCGGGGCCGGTCCGGCCGACAGCGGCCGTCCGCCGATGCGGGCGCGCACGTGGGTGATCACGCGGATGCGCGACACCAGCCGCAGCAGCATCACGTAGCGGCGTTCCCACTCGCCCTCGGACTGGTCGGGGCCGGGCTTCTCCAGCACCTCGACGGCACCGGCGGCGAGCGCCTCGTAGGTGCGCAGCATCTCGCCGCGGTTGGTCGAGGAGGACACGATCAGGATCGGCGTCGGGCAGTGGGCCATGATGGCCTCGGTGGCGGCCTGACCGTCCATGCCCGGCAGCATCATGTCCATGGACACGACGTCCGGCCGCAGCCGCTCGCACAGCGCCACCGCGGTGGCGCCGTCATGCGCCTCGCCGACGATCTCGATGTCCGCATGCGCGGACAGCACCTCGCGGATGTGCGCCAGCACGGTGATGGAGTCCTCCACGACCAGCACCCGCAGCGGCTTGGCCGCCGGCGCGGGCGAGGGCACGGGCGCGCTCGCGCCGCCCAGCCCGCCGATGCCGCTGCCGCCCATGCCGCCGCCGCTGCTCGCGCCGCTCATGCGGAGGCTCCTTCGACAGCGCCGTCGACAACGCCGTCGATCCTGGCGCCCGTGTCCGCGGCGCCCGATCCCGCCGACCGCGCCATCAGCCGCGCGACCTGCGCGAGGAATTCGTTCTGCGCGAACTCGCCCTTGACGATGTAGCCGTCGGCGCCGACGGCCTTGCCGCGCGCCAGGTCCTCGGGCGCGTTGCGCGAGGTCACCAGCACGGCGGGAATGTGGCGCAGCGCCGCGTCGCCGCGGATGCGCTCGATGAATTCGAAGCCGTTCATGCCCGGCATCTCGACGTCCACCAGGATCAGCGCGTAGCGCTCGCGCAGCGCGGCTTCCAGGCCGTCCTCGGCCGACGCGGCCATGTGCACGCGGTAGCCGGCCGCTTCCAGGATGCTCTGCTCGAGCATGCGCGTGGTGAGCGAATCGTCGATGACCAGGATGGTGCCGGTGCGCGGCGGCGGTGGCGCGGGCCGCGCGCGGGCGCGCCGCGCGGCGGCGATCAGCCCTTCGGGCGCGAGCACGGGCACCGGCTGCTGCGCGGCGTCCAGCGCCAGCCCGGCGATCAGCGCGGAGGGCGGCAGCAGCGACGGCGGCGGGCGCAGCACGACGCTGGTCACGCCCTCCAGCGTGTCCACGCCCAGCACGGCGCGCTGGCCGCCGGCCCGCAGCAGCAGCGCCGCGCGCGGCGGCGCCGAGGTGACCTCGGGTTTCAACGCGTCGGCCAGCGACAGGTGCGGCAGCAGCTCGTCCTCGATGGCCACCTGCGTGCCGTGCAGCACCGGGCGCTGCAGCACGCGCTCGATCGCTTCCAGCGGCACCCAGGCCGCCGTGCCGCCCGCGACGACGCGCAGCGCGCGCAGCGCGGCCAGCTGCAGCGGCACGCGCAGCGCGACGGTGGTGCCCTCGCCGCGACGGCTGTCCAGCATCAGCCGGCCGCCGAGCCGGTCCGCCGTGTCGCGCACCAGGTCCATGCCCACGCCGCGTCCGGCCAGGGCGTCCACGCGCCGCGCGGTGCTCAGGCCGCCGCGCAGCAGGCGCTCGATCAACGCGCTGTCGTCCAGCCGCGCCGCGCCGGGCACGCCCTTGTCGACGGCGGTGCGGCGCACCGCGTCCAGGTCGATCCCCGCGCCGTCGTCCTCGCAACTGAACAGCACCTCGCGCCCTTGGCGCTCGATGCGCAGCGTGATGCGGCCCTGCGCCGGTTTGCCCGCAGCGAGGCGCTCGGCCGGCGTCTCGATGCCGTGCGCGATGGCGTTGCGCACCATCTGCACCAGCGCGCCCGCGACCGCGTTGAGAAGCACCGCCTCCAGCTTCACATCGCCGCCCTCGCCGACGAGGCGGGCCTGCTTGTCCTGCGAGCGCGCGGCGTCGCGCGCGGTGCGCTGCAGCGGCACGAAGAGCTGCGACGCGGGCAGCAGCCGCAGCTGCTCGGCGCTGTCGCGCAGCGCGACGAGCTCGCGGGCGAGCTGGCGCGCCGCGCGTTCGATCTGGTCTTCAATGCGCGCCAGCGGTCCTGCCAGGAGCTCCTGCTGACCTTGCAGCGTGCCGCGCAGTTCACGCAGCAGCGAGGCCGCGCGCTCCACCGGCGCGAGATGCCCCTGCGTGCGGGAGATGTCCGCGAGCAGGCCGTCGAGCTCCTCGGGCATCAGCTGCGGCATGGTGAGCAGCTCGCCGATGCGGTCCTCGGCCGGGTCGTCGACGGGGGCCGGGAGGGCGGGCGCCGCGGATTCGACCGAGGGCGACATCACGGAGAGCGAGGCCGGGGAGGGCGCGCTCGAGGACGCGGGCCGCTCGGCGTCGGGTGATGCGGTCGACGGGCTCTTGGACGCCGCAAATGTCGCGGATGTCGCGGGCGCGGCGGTGCCGTCCAGCGCGGTGATCGCATCGCCTGCGGCGTCGATCAGCGTCAGCAGCGCATCGAGCGTCACCCGTTCCGGCGCGTCGCCGCTGTCGCGCAGCGGCGTGAGCAGATCCTCGATCGCATGGGCCTGCGCGGCGATCGCGGGCAGGCGCACGACGCTCGCCGCGCCCTTGAGCGTGTGGGCCAGGCGCAGCATCCGCGGCGCCAGGTCGGGCGTGCTGGCCTGCTCGGCGGCGAGCACGGCCTCGCTCATCTGCCGGAGCAGGTCGCGGGCCTCGACGCGGAAGAAGCGGTAGGGGTCCTTGGCCACGATGGATGCGGTCGGGGTGGTCGTCGGTCGGGGTCGATGGAGGTCAGGCCCGCGGCGCCTGTCAGGTCGGCGCCTGCACCAGGCGCAGCAGGTCGCGGGACATCTCCGCGAGCTCGGTGGCCGTCTGCGAGGTCTGGCCCGAGCTCGCCTCGGTCTCGCGCGAGGCCTGCGCGGTGTTGGACAACGCGACGTTGAGCTGCTCGACCGCGGTGGCCTGCTGCTTGGTGGAGAGCTCGATCTCGCGGGCGGCGTCGGTGGTGGTGACCACCTGCGCGGCGATCTTGGAGAAGCTCGCGGCGACGTCGTCGAAGTGGCGCGCGCCCGCGTCCACGGCCTTGGAGCCGGTCTCGGTGGCCATGACCGTGGTGTTCACCGCGCCGCGCATGTCGTCGATCTGCAGGCGGATCTCCTTGGTCGAGGCCGTCATGCGGTCCGCGAGCTTGCGGATCTCGTCGGCCACGACGCTGAAGCGCCGGCCCGCGTCGCCGGCCACGGTGGCCTCGATCGTGGCGTTGATCGCCAGGATGTTGGTCTGCTCGGCCAGTTCGCCGACGAGGTCGAGCACGACGCCAATCAACTGGGACTTGCGACCCAGGTCCAGCATGTGGTCGACGACGAGGTCGATCTGGCGGCGCATCGAGGCGATGGTCTCGCGCGCGGCCTGCAGCGTGCCGTCGCCGGTGCGCGCCAGTCCGGCGGTCTGCTCGGCGATGACGACGACACGCTGCGCGCTGTCGGCGATCTGGCGCGAGGTCGCCAGCAGCTCGGAAATCGTCGTGGCGATCTCGGTCATCGACGTGGCGGTCTCGCGCGCGCCCGCGGCCTGCTGGTTGGCCGCGGCCTGCAGCTCGGCGGAGGAGCGTTGCACGTGTCTCACCGCGGTGCCGACCTGGCCCGACAGCGCGCGGCTGAGCGTGACCGCGGCCACCAGCACCAGCAGCGCGCCCGCGGCGGAGCCCCAGACGATGGCCATGCGCACGCCGGCGCTGGCGGACTCGACCTCCTTGGCGCGCTCGCGCAGCAGGTCGTTCTCCTCTTCCAGCATCTGGGCGACGATGGCGCGCAGCTCATCCATGCGCCGCTTGCCCTCGCCCAGGCCGACGACCTTCATCGCCGCATCCAGGCCTGACACGCGGCGCGTCTCGATGCGTTCCTTGTGCAGCTGCATCAGGCCGTCGATCATCGACGAGACCTGGTTGAGCCGGGCCTGCTGCGTGGGGTTGTCGCGAATCAGCTGGCGCAGCTCGGCCAACGTGCGCGGCACGTTGGCCCCCGCGCTGCGCAGGGGCTCGAGGTAGGTGTCGTCGCCGGTGAGCAGGTAGCCGCGCTGCGAGGTCTCCGCGTCCTTCATGAAGCTCAGCAGCGCCTCGACGTGGCTGATCGCCGCATGGGTGCGCGTCACCTGGTAGCTGGTCTGGGTGAGGACGTCCACACCCCGGTAGGCCACCAGCCCGACCACCACCAGCAGCAGGAAAACGAGCGAGAAGCCCACCGCGAGTTTTCTTCCGAAGGTCCACATGCCTGTGCTCCCTGTCATCGGCCGGCGGTGCCGGCGCCTGTTGTTGTCGTGAAGGCGGCGTCCGATTTGCCGCCCGCTTCACCCTCGAGTTGGTCGCCGGCGATCGACGCGATCAGCTGATCCAGCTCGATCAGCGGGCGCAGCGCATCGCCGCAGCGCACGGCCCAGCCCGAGCCGGTGGTGTCGCTCTGCAGCAGCCGATCCCGCGCGCTCAGGCGCCATTGGCCGTCGAAGCCCTCGAAGGCCAGCGCCAGCGGCGCGGCGCGCGCGATCGCCCACCAGCGCGTGACGGGCGCGGTCCCGCGGCCCAGCAGCGCCTGCAGGTCGTACAGCGGAAGGACCTGGCCCTGATGTCCGGCAAGCCCCAGCAGCGCGGGTGCGGTGGCGGGGTAGGGAGCGGCGGGCATCGCGGATTGCAGTCCGGCCAGGTCGGCCAAGTTCAGGGCGAACGCGTCCCCGGCAATCCGTATGCCCAGCACGTCCAGCACGGCATCCTCGTCGGCCTGACGTCGAGGCTCGGCGAACGAGCGATCGAACGCCTCGCGCCAGTCCTCGAGTTGCCGTCGCGTCGCTTGGGTCATGCCCGGGCCTCCTGGATCTCGTCGCGGCACAGACGCCGCAGGTCCTCGCGTTCAAAACCGCCGCCGAAGCGGCGAAGGCGCTCGTCGGATTCGCTGTCGAGCAGCTCCAGCGCCCGGCGCAGCTCGCGCCGCGCGGCCACGATCTCGCCACGCCGCCGCGCCAGCAACCCCAGGCGCAGATGCGGCAGCGCGAAGCCGGCGTCCTTGGCCGCGGCGCGCTGGTGGTGCCATTCAGCGGCGGGCAGCTGGCCGCGCTCCTCCATCGCCAGGCCCTGCAGGAACAGCACCTCCGCCTGGAGCGGGGCGGGCGTCTGCGGCGCGATCAGCTTGGCGCAGGCGCGCAGCCCGTCCTCGACCTGGCCGGACTCGACCAGGCGCAGCGCGTCATCGAGCAGCGCCTGGTCCCAGGGGCTGGCGGTGCGGGCGGCAGCGGCGGGGGACTCGCGGTCCGGGCGGTCCGGGCGGTCCGGGCCGTCCGTGACCCCGATGCGGCCCAGGCGCTCATCGGCGAACGCGGCGGCGGGAATCGCGGGTGCGAAGACGCTGGTGGGCTCGGACGCGCGCGGCGCGCCCAGGGCGGGTGCGAGCCCGGGCGTGGCTTCCCACGGGAAGGGCCAGGCCGGTGGCGATGGCGGCGTCAGGGCGCGCTGATAGAAGAAGCAGCCGTGGGCCTGGCGCAGCGTCAGGCCCGCGGCCTGGGCATCGGCCTGGCCGCGGAGCGTTTCCACGTGGCCCAGGAACAGCACGCCACCCGGGGCCAGCGCGCCGATCATGTTGCGGATCGCCTGGCGCAGCGCGGCCGGCTCCAGGTAGATCAGCACGTTGCGGCAGAAGATGATGTCGAAACGGTCCGGTGACCAGAAACCCGGATCGGGCAGGCCCAGGTGCCGGGACTCGAATCGCACGCGCTCGCGGATCGCCGGCAGCGGCGTCCACTCGCCCGGCGCCGTCGACTGGAACCACTGCTCGCGCTGCTCGGGCGCGGTCGCGCGCAGGCTCCATTCGCCGTAGCGCGCGAGCGAGGCCCGCGCCAGTGCCGCCGGGTTCAGGTCCACGGCCAGCACGTCCCAGTCGATGCCCTGGGCGGCAAGCCCCGCGCGATGCAGCGTGATGGCCAGCGTGTAAGCCTCCTCGCCGCTGGCGCAACCGGCCGACAGCGCGCGCAGTCGCCGCCCGGTGCCGAAGCCGGCGCGCGCGACCGTCGACAGCAGGTCGAAGCGCAGCGCGTCGAATTGCTCCGGATGGCGGAAGAAGAAGGTCTCGCCGACGGTGAGCTCGCCGGCCAGCGCGTCCAGCCGGGCGCGCGTGGGCGCGAGCTCGAGCTGATCCATGTAGCGTGCCGGCCCGGACGTGCCCGACAGGCGCGTCAGCGCCGCGATGAGCCGGTCGTCCTGGCGATCGTCGAACTGCAGGCCCAGGCGCGCGGCGAGCAGCGCGCGCAGCCGTGGCAACAGGGGCAGCACCGACGACGCCGACGACAGCGACGATGGTGCGGAGGACTCGGTGCCAGCCGGCGGCACGCGCGTCATGAGGCGGCCCTCGCTCGGGCCGCGTCGGCAAGGTCGTCGGGAAGCACGTCCGGGAGATCGTCGGGGAGGGCCTCGGCGAGTTCGCGCGAGGTCGCGTCGGGCAGCAGCCGCGCCTGGTCGAGCACGGCCAGCAGTTCCTCGTCGCGCTCGGCCAGCGCCGCGACGGCCGCGTGGTCCCGATCGCGCAGCAGCGGCGGGAGCGCGCGCACGGCCTCGGGCTCGAGGCCCTGCACGCCGATCACCTCGCTCACGGCCAGCGCGACGCGGCGCTCGCCGGTGCGCAGCACGACGAAACGACGCACGGGGTCGGGGGTGGCGCTCACGCCCAGCAGGCCCGCCAGGTCGAGCACCGGCAACCAGTCGCCGCGGATGCGCGCCAGGCCCTGGACATGATTCACCGGCGCGGTCAGCGGACGCAGCGGCTGCGGCCGCAAGGTCTCCTCGACCGCGTCCAGCGGCAGCCCGCACAGGCGGGCATTCGCGCGACACACCAGAACCCGGAACACGCCATTCAATGGCTGGTGCATTCTTCTGGCTCCCTGTTGGCGCCAGTCTATGCCGGCGTCTCGCGGACAGGCGTTGCCGAAGGTCACTGTCCGGCACGCCCGCGAGGCGTCCAGCGTCGCAGAGAAGCGCCGCCCACGGGTTCGGGTTAACCCGCAGTCGAGCGCCGGCCGGCGTGCAGGTCGCCCGGCGGCGTTCGCCAGGGGGCTGGCTTTTTTAGGTCTTCGCCACTAAAAAAGGGTGGTCAAGGATTGCGTTTCGGTCCCGGAACTGATCAAAATAGAACGATCGTTCGTTTTATTATTCCGGGCACCGTGTCCACCACCTCCCTCACCTCCGCCAAGCTGGCCGCGACCAAGACCGTCGCCGCGCCGCGCCGTGGCGCGCGCTCGCTCCAGAAGGGCCAGCAGACGCGCGCGGCCATCCTTGACGCGGCGTTGGGCCTGGCCTCGCACATGGGTCTGGAGGGCCTGTCCATCGGCGCGCTGGCCGATGTGACGAAGATGAGCAAGTCCGGCGTCTTCGCGCATTTCGGTTCGCGCGAGGAGCTGCAGATCGCCGTGGTGCGCGAGTACCACGCCAAGTTCGAAGAGGAAGTCTTCTACACCGCGATCCGCCAGCCCCGCGGCCTGCCGCGCCTGCGCGCGCTGTTCGAGCGCTGGGTGCACCGGACCTCGGTCGAGGTGGACTCGGGCTGCATCTACATCAGCGGCGCCGTTGAATTCGACGACCGGCCCGGCCCGGTGCGCGACGCGCTGGTGGGCATGGTGCGCGACTGGCACGCCGCCATCCGCAAGGCCATCCTGATCGCCCAGGAGAGCGGCCATCTGGTGCCCGACGCCGATCCGGACCAGGTCCTCTTCGAGATGCACGGGCTGATCCTGTCCCTGCACCACGACGCGCGTTTCCTGCGCAGCCCCGGCGCGCTGGCGCGTGCCCGCACCGGCCTGGAACGCATCCTCGACAGCTTCGCCACGCCGGCCGGCCGCAAGGCCGACGCGCAGGCCCGGCAGGCGCAGGCCGCCGCGGCCGCCGCCCCCAGTTCTTCCGCCTCGGCGTCTTCGGCCACCGGCCGCAAGCGCGCCTGAGCGGGCGAGTCCCTTCGATCCTCGGATCCCCATTTCCAGAACCATTCCTCAGGAGAGCCCCCATGCCCCAGTACAACCCGCCCCTGCGCGACATGCAGTTCGTGCTGCATGAGCTGCTGCACGCGGTCGACGAGCTGAAGCTGCTGCCCGCGCATGCCGAGATCGACGAGGACACCATCAACGCGGTCCTGGAAGAGGGCGGCAAGTTCGCCTCGGAAGTGCTGACCCCGATCAACCTGTCGGGCGACCAGGAAGGCTGCACGCTGGACAAGACCACGCACGAGGTCAAGGCGCCCAAGGGCTTCAAGGAAGCCTACGCGCAGTACGTCGAGGGCGGCTGGCCCGCGCTGTCGTGCGACCCCGAGTACGGCGGCCAGGGCCTGCCGGTGCTGGTCAACCAGTTCATGTACGAGATGATGAACTCGGCCAACCAGGCCTGGACCATGTACCCCGGCCTGAGCCACGGTGCCTACGAGGCGCTGCACGCGCACGGCACGCCGGAGCAGAAGTCCACCTACCTGCCCAAGCTGACCTCGGGCGTGTGGACCGGCACGATGTGCCTGACCGAACCGCACTGCGGCACCGACCTGGGCCTGCTGCGTTCCAAGGCTGAGCCGCAAGCCGACGGCTCGTACAAGATCACCGGCCAGAAGATCTTCATCTCCGCCGGCGAGCACGACCTGGCCGAGAACATCATCCACCTGGTGCTGGCCCGCCTGCCGGACGCGCCGCAAGGCTCCAAGGGCATCTCGCTGTTCGTCGTGCCCAAGTTCAACGTCAAGGCCGACGGCTCGCTGGGCGAGCGCAACCCCGTGTACTGCGGCGGCCTGGAACACAAGATGGGCATCCACGGCAACGCCACCGCGCAGATCGTGCTGGACGGCGCCGTCGGCACGCTGGTCGGCCAGCCGCACAAGGGCCTGCAGGCGATGTTCGTGATGATGAACGCCGCTCGCCTGGGCGTGGGCAACCAGTCGCTGGGCCTGACGGAAGTCGCGTACCAGAACGCCGTCGTGTACGCCAAGGACCGCATCCAGATGCGCGCCCTGAGCGGCCCGAAGTCCCCGGACAAGCCGGCCGATCCGATCATCGTCCACCCCGACGTGCGCAAGATGCTGCTGACCGCGCGTGCCTTCGCCGAAGGCGGCCGCGCGCTGTCCGCGTACACCGCGCTGCAGCTCGACAAGGCGCTGAGCAGCGATGACGCCGACGAGCGCAAGGCCTGCGAGGACGAGGTCGCGCTGCTGACCCCGATCATCAAGGCCTTCATCTCGGACAACGCCTGGATCGCGACCTCGCACTGCATGCAGGTCTACGGCGGCCATGGCTACATCCACGAGTGGGGCATGGAGCAGTTCGTCCGTGACTCGCGCATCAACATGACCTACGAAGGCACGAACACCGTGCAGTCGCTGGACCTGCTGGGCCGCAAGATCCTGGGCAACAACGGCGCGACGCTGAAGAAATTCGGCAAGAAGATCGCCGAGTTCGTCGAGGAAGAGGGCACCAGCGAGGCGATGCAGGAGTTCATCAACCCGCTGGCCGACATCGGCGACAAGGTCACCAAGCTGACCACCGAGATCGGCATGAAGGCCTTCCAGAACCCCGACGAGGTCGGCGCCGCCGCGGTGGACTACCTGCGCGTCGTGGGCCACCTGTGCTTCGCCTACATGTGGGCGCGCATGGCCAAGCTGGCGCTGGAGAAGAAGGACGGCGGCGATCCGTTCTACACCGCCAAGCTGGCAACCGCGCGCTTCTACTTCGCCAAGCTGCTGCCCGAGACGGCCAGCCTGATCCGCACGGCGCGCGCGGGCCTGAACCCGCTGATGGAAATGGACGAGGCGCTGTTCTAAGGACAGCGTCACGGGCGCCCCCTCGAGCGGGGCGCCCGCGTTCCCCCTGCCGTTCCAGCGTCCCCACAAGAAACCGGAGAGAGACACGATGAAACCGCTGTTCGCCACCGCCGTCGCCCTGGGCCTCGGACTGTCCGCCAACCTCGCGCTCGCGCAGACGGCCACCACGCCTGTCGGCGTGTGGAAGACGATCGACGACGAGACCAAGCAGGAGCGCTCCACGGTGCGCATCAGCGAGGTCGGCGGCGTGCTCACCGGCAAGATCGAGAAGATCACCGATCCCGCCAAGCAGACCGCCAAGTGCGACGAGTGCGTCGACGATCGCAAGGGCCAGCCCATCCTGGGCCTGACCATTCTTCGCAACGTCAAGAAGAGCGGCAATGATGCCGAGCTCTGGGACGGTGGCGACATCCTCGATCCGGCCAACGGCAAGGTCTACCGCGTGCGCCTGCGCCCGGTGGACGGCGGCAGGAAGCTCGAGGTCCGCGGTTTCGTCGGCATGCCGCTGCTGGGCCGCACCCAGACCTGGATCCGCGTCGAGTAATCCCCGACGCCCGCACTACATCCCTACATCCGCGTGATGTTCATTGGAGAAACCATGAGTCGATTCCAAGTTCGCAAGGTCGCCGTGCTCGGCGCCGGCGTGATGGGCGCGCAGATCGCCGCCCATCTGGTCAACGTGAAGGTGCCGGTCGTGCTGTTCGACCTGCCTGCCAAGGAAGGCTCGAAGAACGGCATCGTCACCCGAGCCGTCGACGGCCTGAAGAAGCTCAAGCCCGCGCCGCTGGGCGTGCCCGAGAACGCCGCGCTGATCCAGCAGGCCAACTATGAAGAGCACCTCGAGCTGCTCAAGGACTGCGACCTGATCATCGAGGCCATCGCCGAGCGCATGGACTGGAAGCTGGACCTGTACACGAAGATCGCGCCGTTCGTCGCGCCGCACGCGATCGTGGCGTCCAACACCTCGGGCCTGTCGATCACCAAGCTGTCGGAAGTCCTGCCGGAGTCGATCAAGCCGCGCTTCTGCGGCATCCACTTCTTCAACCCGCCCCGGTACATGTACCTGGTCGAGCTGATCAACACGCCCACGACCAACCCCGAGGTCATCGACCAGCTCGAGAGCTTCGTGACCTCCGCCGTGGGCAAGGGCGTCGTGCGCGCCAATGACACGCCCAACTTCGTCGCCAACCGCGTCGGCATCGCCGGCATGATGGCCACGATGATCGAGGCCGAGAAGTTCGGCCTGTCCGTGGACGTCGTCGACGACCTGACCGGCAAGAAGCTGGGCCGCGCCTCGTCGGGCACCTTCCGCACCGCGGACGTGGTGGGCCTGGACACGATGGCGCACGTCGTCAAGACGATGCAGGACAACCTGAAGGACGACCCGTTCTACTCGACCTACGCCACGCCCAAGGTGCTGGCCGGTCTGATCGAGAAGGGCGCGCTGGGCCAGAAGGCCGGCGCCGGTTTCTACAAGAAGGTCGGCAAGGACATCCTGCGGCTGGACTTCGAGAAACTTGGTCAAGAGGGCGAGTACGTCGCCGGCGGCGGCAAGGCCGATGAGATCGTCGCGCGCATGCTCAAGAAGCCGGCCGCCGACCGCATCAAGCTGCTGAAGGAATCGACCAACCCGCAGGCGCAGTTCCTGTGGTCCATCCTGCGCGACTCGTTCCAGTACGTGGCCGTGCACCTGGACACCGTGGCCGACACCGCGCGCGAGATCGACTTCGCGATGCGCTGGGGCTTCGGCTCGCAGCAGGGTCCCTTCGAGCTGTGGCAAGCCGCCGGCTGGAAGCAGGTCGCCGAGTGGGTCCAGGCCGACATCGACGCCGGCAAGACGCTGTCGAGCGCGCCGCTGCCCAAGTGGGTCTTCGAGGGCCCGGTCGCCGACAACGGCGGCGTGCATTCGAAGGACGGCTCGTGGAGTGCCGCGGAAGGCAAGTTCAAGCCGCGCGCCAAGCTGCCGGTGTATGAGCGCCAGGCCTTCCCCGAGTCGCTGGTCGGCGAGGGCGCGGTCGAGCCGCTGAAGGCCGGCACCGAGGAGTTCAAGAACGAGGAAGTCCGCGTCTGGTCGCTGGACGGCGAAGTGCTGATCGCCTCGATCAACGCCAAGCTGCACCTGATCAGCCCGACGGTGACCGAGGGTCTGCTGAAGGCGGTCGAGATCGCCGAGGCCAAGTACAAGGGCCTGGTGATCTGGTCGCCGGACGACGTGTTCTCCGCCGGTGCCAACCTGGAAGCGCTGATGCCGGTCTTCATGACCAAGGGCGCCAAGGGCATCGCTCCGGAAGAGAAGAAGCTGCAGGACATGATGCTGCGCGTGCGTTACGCCAGCGTGCCGGTCGTCGCCGCGATGCGCGGCCTGGCGCTGGGCGGTGGCTGCGAGCTGGCCGTGCACTGCGCGCGCCGTGTCGCGCACATGGAGTCCTATGTCGGCCTGGTGGAAGTGGGCGTCGGCCTGATCCCGGGCGGCGGCGGCCTGACCTACATCGCGCGCCGCGCGGCGGAGATGGCCTCGGCCGGCAACGCCAACGCGGACATCTTCGCGTTCCTGAAGGACGGTTTCACCAACGCCGCGATGGCCAAGGTGGCGACCTCCGCGCTGGAAGCGCAGAAGCTGGGCTACCTGCTGGACAGCGACGTGATCGTCCCCAACAAGGACGAGCTGCTGTTCGTCGCCACGGCGCAGGCCAAGGCGATGGCGGATTCCGGCTATCGCGCGCCGCTGAAGGCCAAGTTCCCGGTGGCGGGCCGTTCGGGCATCGCCACGGTGAAGTCCTCGCTGGCCAACATGCGTGACGGCGGCTTCATCAGCGCGCACGACTTCCACCTGGCCTCGCTGATCGCGGACGTGGTCTGCGGCGGCGAAGTCGAAGCCGGCTCGCTGGTGACCGAGGAATACCTGATGTCGCTGGAGCGCAAGCACTTCTGCTCGCTGCTGGAGCACCCGAAGACCCAGGAACGGATCATGGGCATGCTGCAGACCGGCAAGCCGGTGCGCAACTGATCCGAGCGGCACACAAGGAACACATCATGAGCAAGCAAGTTCAAGACGCCTACATCTGCGCCGCCACCCGTCTGCCGATCGGCAAGTCGGGCCGAGGCTACTTCAAGAACACCCGTCCGGACGAGATGCTGTCCCGCGTGATCCAGGCCGCGATGGCCCAGGTCCCGGGTCTGGATCCGTCGGTGATCGAGGACGCCATCATCGGCTGCTCGTTCCCGGAAGGTGAGCAGGGCATGAACATCGCCCGCGTGGCGGCGGTCCTGTCGGGCCTGCCGAACACGGTCGGCGGCGTGACGGTCAACCGCTACTGCGCCTCGGGCATCACCGCCCTGGCGATGGCCGCGGACCGCATCCGCGTCGGCGAGTCCGAGGTGATGATCGCCGGCGGCGTCGAGTCGATGTCGATGGTGCCGATGGGCGGCAACAAGCCGTCGTTCCCGCCCGCGATCTTCGAGCGCGACGAGAACATCGGCCTGGCCTACGGCATGGGCCTGACGGCCGAGAAGGTCGCCGAGAAGTGGAAGGTCTCGCGTCAGGCGCAGGACGAGTTCGCGCTCGAATCGCATCGCCGCGCGCTGGCCGCGATCGAAGGCGGTTTCTTCAAGGACGAGATCACCCCGTTCGAGCTGAAGGACCGTCAACCGGATCTGAACGGCGACGGCGTGATCGTCAAGTCGCGCACGGTCGACATCGACGAAGGTCCGCGCAAGGACACGTCGATGGAGGGCCTGGCCAAGCTCAAGCCGGTGTTCGCCGCCAAGGGCAGCGTCACGGCGGGCAACAGCTCGCAGACCTCGGACGGCGCGGGCGCGCTGATCGTGGCGTCGGAAGCGGCGGTGAAGCGTTTCGGCCTGACGCCGCTGGCGCGTTTCGTGTCGTTCGCCGTGCGCGGCGTGCCGCCGGAGATCATGGGCATCGGCCCGATCGAGGCGATCCCGGCCGCGCTGAAGCTGGCCGGCATCAAGGCCGAGGACCTGGGCTGGGTCGAGCTGAACGAGGCGTTCGCGGCGCAGTCGCTGGCCGTGCTGAATGACCTGGACAGCAAGGGCATCGTGCTGGACCGCTCGAAGGTGAACCCCAACGGCGGCGCGATCGCCCTGGGCCACCCGCTGGGCGCGACCGGCGCGATCCGCGCCGCGTCCGTGATCCACGGCCTGCGTCGCACCGGCGGCAAGTACGGCATGGTGACCATGTGCGTCGGCGCCGGTCAAGGCGCGGCCGGCATCATCGAAAGGCTGTAAGCGCTCGATGAACCCCCTCTCCCGCTTGCGGGAGAGGGCAGGGGTGAGGGCCAGAGGCGGGGGCAGTGCGCTAGCGCTCCCGCGGGATGAGCCGGGGAGACCGTGATGATCAGTTTCCGAGCGGACGACGGTTTCGAGCTTCAGGGACATCTCTACGGGGACCCGGCGAGCGCGAAAGCGGGCCTGCTGATCGCTCCGGCGATGGGCGTGGAGCAGCGCTACTACGCGGCCTTCGCGCGCTGGATGGCGGCGCAGGGCTGGCTTGTCATGAGCTTCGACTACCGCGGCATGGGCGCCTCGCGTCCCGACGCGATGAAGCGCTCGCTGCGCGGCCTCGACGCCGACATCCACACCTGGGCCGAACGCGACGCCGCCGCGGCGCTCGCGCACCTGGACCGCCTGCTCGGCGAGCACGGCGGGCCGCAGCGTGAAATTCACTGGCTGGGCCACAGCCTGGGCGGCCAGATCCTGGGCCTGCTGCCCAACCGCTCGCGCGTCACGCGCGCCGTCACCGTGGGCTGCGGCAGCGGCTACTGGCGCGAGAACTCCATCGGCCTGCGCCGCTACGTGTGGTGGCTCTGGTACGTGGTCGTGCCGCTGGCGCTGCCGCTGTTCGGCTACTTCCCGGGCCGCAAGCTGCGCAAGGTCGGCGACCTGCCGCGCGGCGTGATGGCGCAATGGCGACGCTGGTGCCTGGACCGCGAGTACATGATGGGCGAGGGCGGCCAGGCGCTGCGCGCGCAGTACGCGTCGCTGACGGTGCCGATGCTGTCGCTGGCGTTCACCGACGACGAGTTCATGTCGCGTCGCAACACCGAGTCGCTGCACGGCTTCTACGCCGGCGCGCGGCCCGAGATGCGGCGCATCGCGCCCAAGGACATCGGCGAGCGCCGCATCGGCCATTTCGGTTTCTTCCGCGATCGTTTCCAGACCAGTCTCTGGCCGCAGGTCAGCACGTGGCTGGCATGATCGCGGTCATTCATTCGAACGAGGAGAGTGCTCCATGAGCATCAAGACCGCCAACGTCAACGGCGTGCTGACCATCGAGATCGCACGGCCGGAGAAGAAGAACGCGCTGACCCGCGCGATGTACCAGGAGATGGCGGACGCGCTGGTCGCGGCCAACACCGAGAACAGCGTGCGCGCGGTGCTGATCCAGGGCCAGCCGCAGATCTTCACGTCGGGCAACGACATCGAGGACTTCATGGGCAGCCCGCCGCGGGATGAGGACGCCCCGGTGTTCCAGTTCATGCGCGCGATGATCAACTGCGACAAGCCCATCGTGGCGGCGGTGAACGGCGCGGCGATCGGCATCGGCACGACGCTGCTGCTGCATTGCGACTTCGTCTACGTGGCCGACGACGCGCGCCTGGCGATGCCGTTCGTGAGCCTGGGCCTGGTGCCCGAGTTCGGCTCCAGCCTGCTGGTCCCGCAGCTGATGGGCCCGCGCCGCGCGGCCGAGAAGATCCTGCTGGGCGACCCGTTCACCGGCGAGCAGGCGGTGGAATGCGGCCTGGCCAACGCGGTGCTGCCCGCGGGCGAGGTCGTGGCGCACGCGCGCCGCGTGGCCGAGCGCTTCAACAAGCTGCCCCCGAGCGCGGTGCGCGAGAGCAAGCAGCTGATGCGCCGTTCGACCAAGGAGACGCTGCTGGCGACGATCCAGGCCGAGGCCGAGATCTTCGGCGCGCGCCTGCGCAGCCCCGAGGCGATGGAAGCCTTCCAGGCCTTCTTCCAGAAGCGCCAGCCGGACTTCTCGAAGTTCTGATGCCGCGCTCGCGGTGCGCCGCGAGTCGTCGACCGGAAGGGCGCCCATGGGCGCCCTTTCTGCTTTCTGGCTTTCCTGCTCTTCCACCTTTCAGCGCGGCGCGCTGAAGGGTCGTCGAACGGAAACCCATATTCACGGGAGTGGGCCGACTTGGCCAAGTCAGCATGGGCGGCGATTGCATGGCAACGTGCGATTGGTTCGTGACCCGCATCGGCGAATCATCGGGACTCCTCAACGTGTTGGAGTGAGTTGCGATGAGCAAGAAGCGGAATGGAAAGCGCGTGAAGCCGCGCAAGCGGCGAGTGTTGTGCGACCAGTGCAGGGAGCTTGAACGCAAGGCCAAGCGGAACGTGGCGGGCGAAAGGCCGAGTTGGGCTCACAAGGCGGGCAACTTCGACGCACTGCGAGCGCCAGTCCATACGACCCTGACGCCGGAAGAAGCCTTTGAATGCGCCGTGAAGGCCGGCATCTTCGACCGGGACGGCAATCTGATGCCGGAGTATCAATGACCCCGGGCCAGATCATCCTCGCTTATCACGGCTGCGATATCACCGTGAGGGACAGGCTGGTGCGGGGGCAGCTGGACGGGTTGCGACCGTCGTCCAATGGCTACGACTGGCTCGGCAAGGGCGTGTATCTCTTTGAAGGCGACCCGGACAGGGCCTTGAGGTTCGCGGAATCGGTGCGTGACCATCCACGGCGTTTCCTGTCCGCCAAGCCGATCGTCAACCCCACCGTGGTGGGGGTCGTCCTCGGTATCTCGAGGTGCTGGGACATGACGACCATCGAAGGTCGACGCGAGTACCAGTCGGCCTTCTCAGCGCTGCAGGCCACGCGACAGATGGCTGGCCGTTGCATGCCTGTCAACGACGCCGGTGCAGGCGCTGACGATGTCAAGCTGCTGCGTGCCTTGGACTGCGCGGTGTTCAACATTGGCCATGAGACCCGCGAGCGCCAGGGCGAACAGCCTCACGAACTGGTGCGGGCGTCCTTTCATCAGGGACAGCCGATCCGCGATGGCACCGACTTTCGCACCGGATCTCACATCCAGTTGGCGCTTCGCGATCCGAGTTGCGTCGTGGGATGGTTCCTTCCTCGCCGCATCGGATCAGCGCTGCTGAATGAGCGAGAGCTCGCGGACGCCGATCGGGCGATGTCTGAGGCGATCAAGGCGCGCACCGCAAGCAAACCGCGCGTGCTGGCGCCGCGATGACGGCTCAGCCGCCCAGAAGCAACAACGGGCGCCTCGGCGCCCGTTGTCATTCATGCGATGCGCTCGCTCACGCCGTCTCGGCCGGTCCGGCCATGCGCACCGGCAGGTCGTCGGGATCCACCGTCTTGCCCGACAGCGCCAGGTCCAGCGCGTCATGGTCCAGCGCGTTCTCCCACTTCGACACCACGATCGTCGCCACCGCGTTGCCCACGAAGTTCGTCAGCGAACGGCACTCGGACATGAATCGGTCCACGCCCAGGATCAGCGCCATGCCCGCCACCGGCACTTCCGGCACCACCGACAGCGTCGCCGCCAGCGTGATGAAGCCCGCGCCCGTCACGCCTGCCGCGCCCTTGGAGCTCAGCATCGCCACCAGCAGCAGCGTGATCTGATGGCTCAGCGTCAGCTCGGTGTTCGTCGCCTGCGCGATGAACAGCGCCGCCAGCGTCATGTAGATATTGGTCCCGTCCAGGTTGAACGAATACCCCGTCGGCACCACCAGCCCCACCACCGTCTTCTTGCAGCCGGCCTTCTCCATCTTCTCCATCAGCGACGGCAGCGCCGACTCCGACGACGAGGTGCCCAGCACCAGCAGCAGCTCCGCCTTCAGATAGCGGATCAGCTTCAGGATCGAGAACCCGCACAGCTTGGCCACGATCCCCAGGATCACCAGCACGAACAGCAGCGAGGTCACATAGAAGCTGCCCACCAGCATCCCCAGGTTGAGCAGCGAGGCCAGCCCATACTTGCCGATCGTGAACGCCATTGCGCCCAGCGCGCCGATCGGGGCGGCCTTCATCAAGATGTGGACCATCCGGAACACCGGTGCCGTCAGCGCTTCGAAGAAATGCAGCACCGGCTTGCCGCGGTCGCCCGTCAGCGCCAGCGCGATGCCGAACAGCACCGCCACGAACAGCGTCTGCAGGATGTTGCCGTCCGCCAGCGCGCCGATCAGCGACTTCGGGATCACGTCCATCAGGAAGCTGACCAGCGTCAGGTCATGCGTCTTCTCGACGTAGCGGTGCACTTCCTTCTGGTCCAGGTCCGCCACGTTGACGTTCATGCCCGCACCCGGCTGCACGACGTTGGCCACCACCAGGCCGACGATCAGCGCCAGCGTGGAGAAGAACAGGAAGTACGCCATCGCCTTGCCGAACACGCGGCCCACCGCGCTGAGCTGCGTCATGCTGGCAATGCCCGTCACGATGGTCAGGAAGATCACCGGCGCGATGATCATCTTGACCAGCTTGATGAAGGCATCACCCAGCGGCTGCAGCTTGACGGCGAATTGCGGCTCGAAGTACCCCAGCGTGATGCCGATCGCGATCGCGATGATCACTTGCAGGTACAGGTGGCGATACCACGGCACGGCGACAGCCGGCGTGGCGGAGGCGGAAGGGGACAGCATGGGATTCGGCTCCGGTTGTGGGCGAACCGCAGGCGCCGTCACCGGCGTGGCTGAACACCCAGGCCGGGCAGTATCCCACCCGAGGTTTTTTCAGCGATGCGGGATCTACGTACAAACCCTTGTCAGGGTTGCTGGCCGAACACTCTGGACTTGCCCTCGCGGTCGATCGCCACGTAGGTCAGGTTGGCCTCGGTGACCTTGACGACATGCGGGTTGGCCGGGTTGCGCTCGGCGAAGACCTCGACATGGACCGTGATCGACGTGCGCCCGATGCGCGTGACCTGCGCGTAGAAGCTCAGCAGGTCGCCCACCGACACCGGCTGCTTGAAGATGAACTCGTTCACCGCCACCGTGGCGATCCGGCCGCGCGAGATCCGCGCCGGCAGCACCGACCCGGCCAGGTCGACCTGCGCCATGATCCAGCCGCCGAAGATGTCGCCGTTGCCGTTGGCATCCGCGGGCATCGGCATCACGCGCATCACGAGCTCCCGCGGACCGATGGTCTCGGGCGAGAGCTGCGGCACCACGGGGGCGGCGAGGGAGGGGGCATTCGGCACGGTGGAGTCGCTCATGATCGGCAAACGGTGACAATGGCCGGCATTGTCGTCCAGCAGGTCCCGCCTCCGCCAGCACGCGGTCGCCAGACGCCACCTGACGACGCCCTCCGCCCACCATCCGCTCCATGCGCCGCTCCACGTTCGCCGGCACCGCCGCGCCTTCCCCCACGTCTTCCTCGACGTCTTCCTCGACGGCATCGTCGACACCCGCGCCCCCTGAGGTTCGCGGTGACTGGCACACCATCGGCCGGCTGCTGCCCTATTTCTGGCGCTACCGCTGGCGCGTGGGCATCGCGCTGGCGTTCATGGTCGGCGCCAAGCTGGCCAACGTCAGCGTGCCGGTGCTGCTCAAGCAGCTCGTGGACCGCCTGGACATCCCCGCAGGCAGCGCGCAGGCGCTGATGGTCGTGCCCATCGGCCTGCTCGTCGCCTACGGGCTGCTGCGCCTGTGCACCTCGCTGTTCACCGAGGCCCGCGAGCTGATCTTCGCCAAGGCCACCGAGGGCGCGTCGCGCAGCATCTCGCTGCAGGTCTTCCGCCACCTGCACGACCTCAGCCTGCGCTTCCACCTCGAGCGCCAGACCGGCGGCATGACCCGCGACATCGAGCGCGGCACCCGCGCCGTGCACGCGCTGATCTCGTACTCGCTGTACAGCATCTTCCCGACGCTGGTGGAAGTGGTGCTCGTGCTCAGCCTGCTGGCGGTGAAGTTCGACGTGCTCTTCGCCTGGATCACCGGCGCCGCGCTGGTCTTCTACATCGCCTTCACCATCGTCGTCACCGAGTGGCGCACGAAGTTCCGCAAGCTGCTCAACGAGCTCGACTCGCACGCGCACAGCAAGGCCATCGACTCGCTGCTGAACTACGAGACGGTGAAGTACTTCAACAACGAGGACTTCGAGGCCGCCCGCTACGACCAGAGCCTGGAGCGGCTGCGCCGCGCGCAGCTCAAGTCGCAGACCACGCTGTCGCTGCTCAACAGCGGCCAGCAGGTGATCATCGCGGTGGCGCTCGTGGCGATGCTCTGGCGCGCGACGCAGGGCGTGGTCAACGGCCACATGAGCCTGGGCGACCTGGTCATGATCAACGCGTTCATGATCCAGCTCTACATCCCGCTGAACTTCCTCGGCGTGATCTACCGCGAGATCAAGCAGAGCCTCACCGACCTGGAGAAGATGTTCGGGCTGCTCGCCCGCGAGCGCGAGATCGCCGACGCGCCCGGCGCTGTCGCGCTGCGCGTCGCTGGCGCGGCCGTGCGTTTCGACGACGTCCACTTCGCCTACGAGCCGCAACGCCCCATCCTCAAGGGCGTCAGCCTGGAGATCCCCGCCGGGAAGAAGGTCGCCGTCGTCGGCCCGAGCGGCTCGGGCAAGAGCACGCTGGCGCGGCTGCTCTACCGCTTCTACGACGCGCAGTCCGGCCGCATCACCATCGACGGCCAGTCGCTGGCCGAGGTCACGCAGCACAGCGTGCGCCGCGCCATCGGCATCGTTCCGCAGGACACGGTGCTGTTCAACGACACGATCGCCTACAACATCGCCTACGGCCGGCCCGAGGCGAGCACCGCCGACATCGAGGCCGCCGCCCGGGCCGCGCACATCCACGACTTCATCCAGGCGCTGCCCCAGGGCTACCAGACGATGGTGGGCGAGCGCGGGCTCAAGCTCTCCGGCGGCGAGAAGCAGCGCGTGGCGATCGCCCGCACGCTGCTCAAGGATCCGCCGATCCTGATCTTCGACGAGGCCACCTCCGCGCTGGACTCGCGCAACGAGCGCGCCATCCAGGCCGAGCTCGAGGCCGCTGCGCGCGACAAGACCGTGCTGGTCATCGCGCACCGGCTCTCGACGATCGTCGACGCGCACGAGATCCTGGTGATGGAGCAGGGCGTCATCGTCGAGCGCGGCACGCATGCGACGCTGCTCGCGCAACGCGGCCGCTACGCGCAGATGTGGGCGCTGCAACAGCACCGCCAGGAGGGGCAGGACGCGGTCGCCGAGGCGGACGAGGCACCGCGCGGCTAAACTCCCGCGCCGTGGAAACCAAATGGCTTGAAGACTTCGTGAGCCTGGCGGAGACGCGCAGCTTCTCCCGGTCGGCGCAACTGCGCCATGTCACGCAGCCGGCGTTCTCACGCCGCATCCAGGCGCTCGAGGCCTGGGCCGGGGTCGACCTCGTCGACCGTTCGTCCTATCCGACGCGTCTCACCGCGGCCGGCGAGACCTTGCTCGGCCAGGCGGTCGACCTGCTGGGCAACCTGCAGGCCACGCGCAACATGCTGCGCAGCCACCAGTCCGCCGGGCAGGACATGATCGAGTTCGCGGTCCCGCACTCGCTGTCGTTCAGCTTCTTCCCGCATTGGCTGATGGAGCTGCGCCAGCGCTTCGGCGAGGTGAAGTGCCGGCTCAACGCGCTCAACGTCCATGACGCGACGCTGCAGCTGAGCGAGGGCAACTGCGACCTGCTCGTCGTCTACCACCACCCGAGCCAGCCGTTGCAACTGGATCCCGAGCGCTACGAGACGGTGTCGCTGGGCCACGAGACGCTGGCCGCCTATGCGAAAGCTGACACAAGCGGCGCGCCGATGTTCCGGATTTCCGGACACCCCGGCCAGAAGATCCCCTTCCTGAGCTACGCCTCGGGCGCCTACCTCGGACGTCTGGTGGAGCTCATCGTCAAGGGCGCCGCCCAGCCGCTCAACCTCGAATCGGTGTTCGAGACCGACATGGCCGAGAGCCTCAAGGCGATGGCGCTGGAAGGCCACGGCCTGGCCTTCCTTCCTGCGAGCTCGGTGAAGAAGGAAGTCAAGGCCCGGCGCCTCGTGCGCGCGGCTGAACCCGGCCAGTACGAGCTCGACATGGAGCTGCGCATGTACCGCGAGCGCCAGGGCTCGGCCCGCCGCGTCAAACCGGTCGCCCAGGCGCTGTGGAACTTCCTGACTCACGTGGCGAACGAGCGGGCATGAAACCTGCATATGTAAGCCATGCAACACCTCGAGATGCGTGATACTCCCTACCCAGCAAAGTGGCCGCTCATGGTCTGCTTTGCGGGTTGGACGATCACCGTCCGAACTTCCCCGCGAATCCGCTTTTTGAATCCGAACAAGCAGGAGCATCTATGAAGAAGGCATTGCTAGTCCTGGCCCTTGGCGCAGCGTTGGTTGGCGTGGCGCAAGCCGACACGCTGAAGAAGATCAAGGACACGGGCAGCGTGACCATGGGCGTGCGCGAGTCCTCGGGCGCGCTGTCGTACACGCTGGGCGACGGCAAGTACGTGGGTTACCACGTCGAGATCTGCCAGCGCGTGCTGGCCGATGTCCAGAAGCAGCTGGGCCTGTCCAAGCTGGACATCAAGTACCTGCCGGTGACCTCGCAGAACCGCGTGCCGCTGGTGCAGAACGGCACCGTGGACATCGAGTGCGGCTCCACCACCAACAACATGACCCGCGCCAAGGACGTGGCCTTCGCCGTCACGACCTACGTCGAGGAAGTGCGCATCGCCGTGAAGGCTGATTCGGGCATCACCTCGATCGGCCAGCTCAACGGCAAGACCGTCGCGACGACCACCGGCACGACCTCCGTGCAGCTGCTGCGCAAGCACGAGCGCGCCAACGGCGTGGACTTCAAGGAAGTGCTGGGCAAGGACCACGCCGACAGCTTCCTGCTGCTGGAGTCAGGCCGTGCCGACGCCTTCGTGATGGACGGTCAGATCCTGGCCGGCAACATCGCCAAGTCGCGCAACCCGGCGGGCTTCAAGATCGTCGGCGAAGTGCTGTCGGTCGAGCCGATCGCGATCATGATCCGCAAGGACGACCCGGCCTTCAAGAAGACCGTGGACGACAGCATCAAGGCCATGATGAAGTCGGGCGAGATCGCCAAGCTGTACGACAAGTGGTTCACGCAGCCGATCCCGCCGACCAACACCAAGGTCGGCCTGCCGGCCACCGCGGCGACCAAGGACGCCTGGGCGAATCCGAACGACAAGCCCGTCGAGGAATACGCCAAGAAGTAAGCACGGTTTCCTGAGCGCAAGGCGCCCCGCGGGGCGCCTTGTCGCAGAGGGGTCGTGAATGATCTGGAAGGGCCGCAGCAGCGTTTGTGGGCGGCCCTTCGCATTGATGGATGGAGCACGCCATGGCGAGCTGGGATTGGCAGTTGTACTGCACAGACATGGTGACCGCGGAGGTCGCGCCGAAGTGTTTCGGCGCCCCCGGTTATGACACTTACCTGGACGCGATGATGCGCGGCTGGGGCTGGACGATGTTCGTCTCGATCCTGGGCCTGCTGGTGGCGCTGGTCGCGGGCTCGCTGATCGGCGTGCTGCGCACGGCGCCCAACAAGAAGCTGGCGCTGCTCGGGGAGGCGTGGACGGAGCTGTTCCGCAACATCCCGCTGATCGTGCAGCTCTTCGTCTGGTACCACGTGATCCCGCGCCTGTTCCCGGTGCTGGACCTTCCGCCGAGCGTGCTGGTGGTGATCGCCATCGGCCTGTTCACCTCGGCGCGCGTGGCCGAGCAGGTCAAGGCCGGCATCCTGACGCTGCCCAAGGGCCAGCGCTACGCCGGTCAGGCGCTGGGCATGACGCTGCCGCAGACCTACCGCTACGTGCTGCTGCCGATGGCCTTCCGCATCGTCATTCCGCCGCTGACCAGCGAGAGCATGAACATCGTGAAGAACTCCGCCGTGGCCTTCGCGGTGAGCATTCCCGACCTGGCGCAGTTCTCGCTGCAGGCCTCGGAGCAATCGAGCTTCGTGCAGATCTTCCTGCCGGTGACGATCCTGTATTTCGTCTCGGCCTACGCGATCAACCGCGTCGCCAAGGTGATCGAGTGGTACGTGCGCGTGCCCGGCATCCTGGGGGCGAAGTGACATGACCCAACTCGATTTCTCGTTCCTGACCTGGGACGTCCTCGTCTCCTTCGTCTCCAAGGGTCTGTGGTTCTCGCTGCAGCTGACCTTCTCGGCCATGGTCGGCGGCATCGTGCTGGGCACGCTGCTGGCGCTGATGCGGCTGTCGGGCAAGTGGTGGCTGGAGAAGCCCGCGGCGATCTACGTCGACACGCTGCGCTCCATCCCGCTGGTGATGGTGATCCTGTGGTTCTACCTGCTGCTGCCGTTCGCCACCGGCGCGCTGGGCTGGAGCAACTTCGCGCCCGAGACCACCGCGCTGATCACCTTCACGCTGTTCGAGGCGACGTACTACTCGGAGATCATGCGCGCGGGCATCCAGTCGGTGTCCAAGGGCCAGGTCTTCGCGGGGTACGCGCTGGGCATGAACTACAAGCAGACCATGGGTCTGGTGGTGCTGCCGCAGGCCTTCCGCAACATGCTGCCGGTGCTGCTGACGCAGACGATCGTGCTGTTCCAGGACACCTCGCTGGTCTACGCGATCGGCGCCTATGACCTGCTGAAGGGCTTCGTGTCCGCCGGCTCCAACTTCAACCGGCCGATGGAGACCTACCTGGTCGCGGCCCTTGTCTACCTCGTGATCTGCTTCAGCCTGTCCATGCTGGTCCGCCGGCTGCAGAAGAAGATCGCCATCATTCGCTGAGGTCCGTCCCATGATCGAAATCAAGAACGTCTCCAAGTGGTACGGCCCGTTCCAGGTGCTGACCGATTGCTCCACCAACATCCAGAAGGGCGAGGTGGTGGTGGTGTGCGGCCCGTCGGGTTCGGGCAAGTCCACGCTGATCAAGACGGTCAACGCGCTGGAGCCGATCCAGGCCGGTGACATCGTCGTGGACGGCACGAGCCTGACGAATCCGAAGACCAACCTGCCCAAGCTGCGCTCGCGCGTGGGCATGGTGTTCCAGCACTTCGAGCTGTTCCCGCACCTGTCGGTGACGGAGAACCTGACGCTGGCGCAGGTCAAGGTGCTGGGCCGCAACATGGCGGACGCCAAGACGCGCGGCCTGAAGATGCTGGAGCGCGTGGGCCTGATGGCGCACAAGGACAAGTTCCCGGGCCAGCTCTCGGGCGGTCAGCAGCAGCGCGTGGCGATCGCCCGGGCGCTGTCGATGGACCCGATCGTGATGCTGTTCGACGAGCCGACCTCGGCGCTGGACCCGGAGATGGTGGGCGAGGTGCTGGACGTGATGGTGCAGCTGGCCAACGAGGGCATGACCATGATGTGCGTGACGCACGAGATGGGCTTTGCCAAGAAGGTCAGCAACCGCGTGATCTTCATGGACGCCGGCAAGATCGTCGAGGACTGCTCCAAGGATGACTTCTTCGGCAAGCCCGAGGAGCGCTCGCCGCGCGCCAAGGACTTCCTGGCGAAGATCCTGCAGCACTGATCCGCGATCCGCTTCGCGCGAAGGCCCGCCCCGGAAGGTGCGGGCCTTTTGCTTTCTGCGCTCCTGATTCCAGTGGGGCTGTCACTTGGCCACGGCATCGATGGGCGAAAGACTCCTGGTTCAGGTCAGAGACGGCCGACGGTGGAATGCCAACAATCGGCATCTTCGCGATTCGACCGAACTGTGTGGCGACTCGCATCAGGCACGGTGGCGGAGTGCGGTTTTCCGCCAGGAACGGGATGGAGTGCGAATGAAGTCGCTTCAGCAATCAAGCAGGAACGCGGGGTCCAGGTGGGCCAACGACCATGACCGGGTGGGGCGACGAGACCTGGCCGATCTGCGCCATGAGATGCACACCGGCATGGAAGGTTTGCGTTCCGAGCTGCGGGGTGAGATCAATGAGCTGCGAATTGAGGTGAAGAGCGAGATCAACGAGCTTCGAACCGAGTTGAAGGGCGAAATCAATCAGCTCCGGGTGGAGGTGAAAGCCGACATCAAAGGGCTCAGTGAAGGCTTGAACAGCCTTCGCGAGGTCGTTGCCGGACTGGCCGGCAAGGTCGATGGCCTCAGCCGCTCCGTGGGCTTGCTGACGAAGCTCGTGACGCTCCTCATGGCGGCTGCGATCGCAGCCGGGGGATGGAACCTCGTCCGGAACAGTGGCGAGCGGCACACAAGGCAACCCATGCTGGCGATGGTCGAGATGCCGGAGGATGGCGACTCGGAGTGAAGGAAAGGGCCGGTGCGACAATCCCGCCCCATGAGCGAAACCCTTGTCCTGACCCGCCCCGACGACTGGCATGTGCACCTGCGAGACGGTGCCGCGCTGCAGAGCGTCGTTCCGTACACCGCGCGCCAGTTCGCGCGCGCGATCGCGATGCCCAACCTGAAGCCGCCGATCACGACGGCCGAGCAGGCCCTGGCCTATCGCGAGCGCATCCTCGCCGCGGTCCCGGCGGGCGTGGACTTCGAGCCGCTGATGACGCTCTATCTGACCGACCGCACGACGCCGGCCGACATCGCCGCGGCGAAGGCCGCCGGCGTGGTCGCGCTCAAGCTCTACCCGGCCGGCGCGACCACCAACAGCGATGCCGGCGTGACCGACATCCGCAAGACCTACGCGACGCTCGAGGCCATGCAGAAGGCCGGCCTGCTGCTGCTGGTGCATGGCGAGGTCACCGACAGCGACGTCGACGTCTTCGACCGCGAGGCCTTCTTCATCGACCGCGTGATGACGCCGCTGCGCAAGGACTTCCCCGAGCTCAAGGTCGTGTTCGAGCACATCACGACCAAGGAAGCCGCGCAGTACGTGACCGGCGCGGACCGCTTCACCGGCGCGACGGTGACGCCGCAGCATCTGCTCTACAACCGCAACGCGATCTTCATGGGCGGGCTGCGTCCGCACTACTACTGCCTGCCCGTGCTCAAGCGCGAGGAGCATCGCCTCGCGCTGATCCAGGCCGCGACCTCGGGCAGCCCGAAGTTCTTCCTCGGCACCGACAGCGCACCGCATGCGTCGGTGATGAAGGAGAACTCGGTGTGCGGCGCGGGTTGCTTCACCGCGCTGTCCGCGATCGAGCTGTATGCGGAGGCTTTCGAGGCCGCCGGCGCGCTCGACAAGCTCGAGGCCTTCGCGAGCTTCCATGGCGCGGACTTCTACGGCCTGCCGCGCAACACGACGCAGGTGATGCTGCGCAAGACCGCGTGGACACTGCCCGACGCCGTGCCCTTCGGCGAAGCCGCTCAGCTCAAGCCGCTGCGAGGCGGCGAGGAGATGGGCTGGAAGCTCGACTGAGCGCGCACGGTCGGGAGACCGGCTTGGCCGGCCGAGCCGATCGCTGCGGCCCGGTCAGCCCGCTCACTTGAACTGATAGGACGCGGCGACGTAGAAGAAACGTCCCCGCGGATCCGTGTAGCTCGGGTCATAGCCCGAGATGAAGAAGTAGGCCTGGTTCGAGAACGGCGGCGCGGTGTCGAACAGGTTCTTCACCCCCGCGCGCAGCGTCAGCGCGGACGTGGCCTCCCACCCGCCGGACAGATCCCACAGCGAATAGGCCTTGACCTTGTTCTTGCCGACGATCGATCCGGTGTTGGTGTCGATGGCCGAGTTCTGGTCCTGGTAGCCGCTGTAGAAGGTGTTGGCCAGGTTGACGCTCCACGGTCCGCGCGACCAGTCGAGGTTCAAGCGATGCCGCCAGCGCTGCACCACGCCATCGGTGACGAAGCGCCCGAGGTTGCTGAGGTAGGGATCGCCGTCGCCGGTCTGCTTCTTGGAGCTCAGCGTCCACGTGCCCACCAGCTTCACGCCGAAGCGGCCCAGCGCGGTCGCCGGCGAGCGGTACTGCATCGTGATGTCCAGCCCTGAGGCCTTCTGCTTGCCGCGGTTCTCCTTGCGCAGCTCGATGTAGCAGATCTCCGAATCGTCGGGGTCGTAATCGCAGCCCGGCAGGCCCTCGTCCTCGTTGTAGCGGTGCACGAGCGGCTCGTACTTGGCGAGGTTGGACAGGATCACATCGTCGCCCAGCGTGCTGATCAGGTCGCGCTTCTGGATGTGCCAGTAGTCCAGCCCGACGCTGATCTCCGGCGTCGGGTCCGCCAGCACGCCGATCGAGAACTGCCGCGACTTCTCCGGCTTGAGCTTGGCATTCGAGTACGTGCGCGTTTCCCAGTTGTTGGCGCAGAAACCGAGGTCGTTGTCGTTCTCGGCCATGCACACGGGATCGGGCAGGGTGGCGGTCTCGCTGACCTTCACCGAGCGGTACAGGTCGTTCATCGACGGAGCGCGGAATCCGGTGCCGGCCGACGCGCGGAAGGTCAGGTTGTTCATCGGCGCGTAGCGCAGGCCGACCTTCGGATTCGTCGTCGCGCCGACCTCCTGGTAATGGTCGTGGCGCAGCGCGAGCTGCAGCTCCCACTGCTTCGTGATCGGCGCGAGCAGCTCGCCGTACGCCGCCCAGACCTTGCGGGAGTTGTTGGTGAACTGCGCGTCGCCCGGCGAGCGGTCGCCCAGGATGTTGTCCGTCATCAGCAGGTCGCTGGCGGCGGAGCTCGACTTCTCGCGGCGCAGTTCGGCGCCCAGCGCCAGCGCGAGATCCCCGCCAGCCAGGCGCGTGAGCGAGCGCGTCATCTTCGCG
The DNA here is from genome assembly GCF_048081605.1 of Roseateles sp. So40a. Classification (NCBI taxonomy): domain Bacteria; kingdom Pseudomonadati; phylum Pseudomonadota; class Betaproteobacteria; order Burkholderiales; family Sphaerotilaceae; genus Roseateles; species Roseateles sp. So40a. The sequence goes on from NZ_CP182288.1 coordinate 685,030, forward strand.
TCCAGGCTGTCCATCGAGCCGCGCGCGCGCCGCACCTCCTGGTTGATGTTGTTGTCACGCAGGAACGCGAGTCCCGCGGCGCTCGACGGGCCGAAGGGATTGAGCAGCCCGGTCGCGTAGGCGTCCAGCGTCTGGTCCTCGGGCAGGTAGCCGCGGACGTCGCGGTCGGACACCTTGTTGACGCTGTGGTTGTAGCCCCAGTCGTAGTCCCACGCCCCGATCGTGCCGGTCATGCCGACGACCACGCGGCTGCCGGTGCTCACGAGCTCGCTGGCCCGCGGTCCCGCCTCCAGCATGCGCGTGCGCACGGTGATGAGGCGGTCGTCGGGCAGCGCGTCGCCCAGCCCGGTCGCGGCCAGCGCGGGGATCATCGACACGTCCAGGTCGGCGTCGATCCGGTTGCTCGTGCCCACGTACCAGCTCTTGCTGCGTGTGTAGGACGCCTCGACGAAGGCCTCGTGCCGGTCGCCCAGCTTGAGCACGCCGCGGCCCAGGAAGCTGCCCTTGTCCGTCTTCGGATAGAGCTCCAGGTCGCGCATGTAGTCGTAGGTGCAGCCATCCACGCCGCCGATGCCGGTGGGCAGGTACAGCGTGTGCGGCGCCTGGCAGGTCGGCACGCTCAGGTTGATGGTGCGCGTGGAGATCGGCTTGCCGTTGATCGCGAAGCCCTGCGACTCGAGGTAGTCGAGCTGGTCGCCGCCGAGCCGGATGTTGCCGGGGAACCCGGCCGAGGACAGCAGGTGCGGCAGCCGCTCCGGGATGCGCAGGTCGGAGATGAAGTCGCGCTGCGAGGTGCGCAGCGCGCCGGTCTTCTGGAAGTCCAGCACCCCCATCACGTTGAAGCCGTCGCGCGCGAGATCGCCGTGACCCGCGGCGATCGACGCGGTGCGCTTGCTCGCGCCGCCCTCACCGGACTTGCCCGCGAGGACGTCGAGCTGCACGCCCTGGTAGTCCTTGCGCGTGATGAAGTTGATGACGCCGCCGATGGCGTCCGTCCCGTAGATCGCCGAGGCGCCGTCGAGCAGCACCTCCACGCGCTCGATGGCGGCGGCGGGGATGTTGTTGAGATCGACGCCGTTGTCGTCGCCCGGCGAGGCGAAGTTGGCCATGCGCCGCCCGTTGAGCAGCACCAGCGTCGAGGACGTGCCCAGGCCGCGCAGGTTGGCCGAGTTGAAGCCCATCTGGTCGCGGAAGCCGCCGGTGCCGATGCTGACGCCGTCGGTGAGGCTGTTGCTCACCGAGGAGACCGTGGCCATCAGCTCCGCGGCGGTGGTGACGCCGGCCTTGACGATGTCCTGCCGCGAGATCACCTGCACCGGCAGCGCGCCTTCGTCGGCGATGCGCTTGATCGCGGAGCCGGTGATCTCCACGCGCTGCAGCTGCTGGGCCGGTGCGGAGGCCGCGGCCGCGGGCGGCGCCACCTGCGCCACCTGCGCCTGCGTGGACGTCGACGCGATCAGTACGCCGAACGCGGCACCGAACGCGGCACCGACGGCCCGCGCCAGTGGCGAGCGCGGCAGGCGAGGGGCGGGGAACAGCGAGGGATGCGGAAGGCGAACAGTCATGGCGGGCTCCCTGTGGCCGTGGGGGGTGGCTCTGTCGGACCAGTCTAGGGAGCGTGTCGTCACGGACAAGGGTGGTGACCCGCGACAGTCGCGACGAAGCAACTCGGTTGTGACCAAAGGTCACCCGTTGGCGGGTGGGGAAGGCTATGGTGGGATGAACAGCCGCCCCCCAGGCGGTGGGAGGCCTTGTCGATGATCGATCGCTCTTCGCTGCGCCGCGCCGCCGGCGTGTTCCTGATGGCCTGGGCATTGGCGCCCGCGTGGGCCGCATCGCCCACCGCGCCCGCCGCGCCTGCCCGTCCGGCGACCGGCGCCAAACCGTCGGCGAGTCCCTCCGCGGTGCCCGCCACGACCGCCGCACCGGGCGCCCAGGCAACGCCTGCCCCTGCGGCGGATGTCCCCATTAAAGGCCACGCGATGGCGATCGGGGGCGCCCTGAAGGCGGACAACGACGAGGTCTGGAACCGGCTCATCGCCCTGGCGGGGGGCAAGGGCGCGCGCTTTGTCGTCTTCGGCACGGCGGCCGAGGATCCCGAGGCCAGCGCCAAGCAGGTCGTGGAGCAGCTCCAGCGCAGAGGCGCCATCGCCGAGGCGCTGCCCGTGGCGCCCAAGTTCCCGTGGGTCGACCTCAACAAGGTGGTGCGCGATCCGGCGCTGATCGCCAAGGTGCGCGGCGCCAAGGGCATCTTCTTCACCGGCGGCTCGCAGGAACGCATCGTCGACGTGCTGTTCCCCGGCGGCCAGTCCACGCCGATGCTCGACGCGATCTGGGATGTGTACCGGCGCGGCGGCGTCGTCGCGGGCACCTCGGCCGGCGCGGCGGTGATGAGCACGGTGATGTTCCGCGACGCCCCCAGCGTGATCAGCATCCTCAAGGGCCAATGGGAGGAGGGCAAGCAGATCGATCGCGGACTCGGTTTCGTCGGCCCATCGCTGTTCGTCGACCAGCACTTCCTCAAGCGCGGCCGCTTCGGGCGCATGGTGCCGCTGATGCTGGCCAAGGGGTATCGGCTGGGGCTGGGCGTGGACGAGAACTCCGCGGCCGTGATCCGCGGCGACGAGGTCGAGATCCTGGGTCACAAGGGCGCGTTGCTGGTGGATCTGAGCGAGGCCTCATCCGATCGCTCGCTGGGCGTCTTCAACCTGCGCAACGCCAAGCTGACCTACCTCGACCACGGCGACCGCATGAACCTGCGCACGCGCGGCGTCACGCCCTCTGCGATCAAGCTGCGCGGGCAGAAGCTCGAACCCGGCGCGCCCGACTACAAGCCCTACTACACGCTGCCGCAGTTCTACACGGACATGCTGGGCGACTCGACCATCTCCACGGCGATGTCCATCCTCATCGACAGCGTGCAGCCGGAGTTCCGGGGCCTGAGCTTCGAGGCCGCGCCCAAGGCCGGCGACAACCTCGCCGACCTGGGTTTCCTGTTCCGGCTCTACAAGGGCCCGGGCAGCATCGGCTGGAGCACCGACGAGCTCGGCCCCGAGGACTACACCGTCGTCAATCTCTACCTGGACGTGACGCCGGTGCGGATGCCGCTGCCGCTGTTCGCGCCCTGGCCCGGCGACCGCAAGCCCAAGAGCCCGGCGCCGGCCGAGGAGCCGCCCGCGGGGGAGCGTCCGCAGCAGCAATGAACACGCCATGAACACGCGGTGGACGCGTGTCGCCGCGCGCCGGCATGCCGATTGCTGGCCGCTCGCGCAAAGCCGCTAGCATGCGGCGTTCGCCCCTTTCCTGGAGTCTCCTGCGTTGTCGCGAAAACCTCTCACCCTTGGGCGTGGCGCCCGTGGGGCGGTCCTGCTCCTGCTGACGGCGGCGTTGGGCCTGCCTGTCGCGGCGCAGAACCGGCCCGCGCCGGTCGGCCAGACGGCGCCCGCGCCGGTCCCGATGCCTGGCGTCCCGGCCGATCCGACCGCCCCTGGCGCGCCTGCCGCCGCGGCCAGCCAGGCCATGGCCGCGCCGGTCTCCGCCAGCGCGCGCCGGCTGTATGACCGCAGCCGCGCGCAGCTGCTGCAGATCCGCACGCTGTTCAACGGCAGCCAGGCCTCGGTGGGCTCGGGCTTCGTCGTCAGCGCCGAGGGCCACGTCATCACCAACTACCACGTGGTCAGCCAGCATGCGCTGGAGCCCGACCGGTATCGCCTCGAGTACCAGACGCCCGAGGGCGACGGCGGCGAGATCCAGCTGGTGGACTTCGACGCGCGGCGCGATCTCGCGCTGCTGCGCATCGTGGCCAAGCCTGGCGACGCCAAGGCCGATCCCCGCGGCGTGGTGGCGCGTATGACGGCCTCGCCGCTGCGCTTCCGCAAGATCGACCAGCCGCTGGCCAAGGGCGAGCGGATCTACTCGATGGGCAACCCGCACGACATCGCGTTCGCGGTCGTCGAGGGCACCTACAACGGCCTGGTCGAGCGCAGCTTCGATCCGCTGATCTACTACTCCGGCTCGATCAATCCGGGCATGAGCGGCGGCCCGGTGCTGGACGAGGACGGCGAGATCGTCGGCATCAACGTGTCGACGATGCTGTTCCAGCAGCAGATCAGTTTCCTGGTGCCGGCGGAGCATGCCGCGGCGCTGCTTGCGCGCAGCCGTCAGGCGACGCCGGTCAAGGGCGCGGCCTGGCCGCGGCTGCGCGAGCAGCTGATGGCCTATCAGGAGGAGCTCTCGCGCAACTTCCTGGCGCAGCCCTGGCGCACGCTCTCGCACCCGCGCTACCGGCTGCCCATCCCGCAGGAGCAATACATGCGCTGCTGGGGCAGCGGCACCTCGTCCGACGCGCAGGGCCTGCAGATGCAGCGCACGCAATGCCGGATGGAGCACGCGCTGTTCATCAACGAGTCGCTGCAGACCGGTTACCTCGGCGTGAGCGAGGAGGTCTACGACGGCAGCAAGCTCGGCGCGATCCGCTTCGCCGCCATCTACTCGGCGAGCTTCCGCAACGAACGGCTGGGCGGGCCCGACCGGGACCGCACCGCGCCCTACTGCAAGGAGGACTTCGTCCAGCAGAAGGACGGACCGCCACTGCGCACGGTCGCCTGCCTGCGGGCCTATCGCAAGCTCGAGGGCCTGTTTGATCTCACGGTGCTGGTGACCAACGTGGACGCGTCCACCGAGGGCGCGCTGGGCCGCTTCGACGCCCGCGGCGTCAGCTTCGCGAATGCCACCAAGCTGACGCGTCATTACCTGCAAGGATTCGCATGGGCCACGCCGCGGTAATCGAGATCATCGACCGGGACGGTCATTGCCGGGAAACGCACCGGGTGCGCGCGTGGCCGCTGCGCATCGGGCGCTCGCCGCATTGCGACCTCGTGCTGTCGGACCCGCACGTGGCGGCTGAACACGCGCTGCTGCATTGGGACCGCGACGAGCACGCCGCCGAGCTGTCCACCGAGGCGTCCGCGGAGCCGTCCGCTGAAGCACGCGACGACGAGCGTCCCGTGCTGGAGCTGCTGCCCAGCCACAACGGCGGCTGGCTGGAACAGCGCAAGCTGGCCGCGGGCAGCCGTGAGACCTGGCCGGCGTCCGAGGTGCTGCAGATCGGCACGACGCGGCTGCGCTTGCGGACCTCGCTGGACGCGTTGCCCGACGAGCAGGCCGTGAGCGCCGCGGACTGGCCCGTGAAGCGCACGCGTCGGCCGGCCTGGGCGCTGCCCACGCTGCTCGCGGCCTGGGTGGTGATCCTGCTGATCATCAACTGGGCCGGCGACGACGGCTCGGCCACGTGGGTCGATGTCGTGAGCCTGCTGCTCAAGCCGGTGGCCGCCGCGCTGATCTGGGCCGCGGTCTGGGCGCTGATCACGCAGCTCTTCCGGCACTGGTTCGCGTTCGGCGCGCATCTGTGGCGGGTCGTGGTCGCGGGCCTGGCCTTCGTGGTGCTGGGCGCGGTGGTGCCGCTGACCGCGTACATGTTCAACCTGCCCAGACTGCTGGTGATCGACCAACTGGCGATGTCGGTCGGCGGCGCCGCGCTGCTGTGGTGGCATGCGTCGGTCGTCTGGCCGCGTGCGTCGCGGCGGGTGGCCGTGGGCGTCGGCGCGATGGCGCTGATCGGCCTGGTGCTGACCGTGGGCGGTCGCGGCGAGCAGCAGTACTGGCTCGGCCCAAGCTACATGGCCACGCTGGCACCGCCCGCGTTGCGCCTGGCGCAGCCGACGTCGGTGGACAGCTTCGTCGATGGCATGGACAAGCTCGAGGCGCCGCTGCTGCGGCAGGCCGTCAAGCGCAACGAGCAGGCGGGCGGGAGCGGCGATAGCGACGAATGAGCGGGACCCCGGCCTGGCTGCGGCGCCGCCGCCAGGCCACCACCGGCAGCTCGATCCATCGCCCGATGAGCCAGCAGCCGGCCACGGCGAACGCGACGGCGAAGCAGAAGGTCAGCGCCTCAGGCAGCGCGCGATAGATGCCGGCCTTGACCAGCAGCGCAAGGGCGATGTTGATCAGCAGGCAGTGGCCGAGGTACAGCGAGTACGACGCCGCGCCGAGCTGCGTCAGCACGGCGGGCACGCGCACCGGCGCGCGCCGTTCCCATGCGACCAGCGTCGCGAGCACCAGCGCCGAGGCCAGCCCCAGCGCGACGCGGCCGCCGAACGCGTGCGCGCCTGACGGGCCGAGGCGCTCGTAGAGCACCGCGCCCACGAAGATCAGCGCCACCGCCGCCCGCTGATGGCGCCACAGCGGCAGCGCGGCGCGTCGGGCGATGAGGCCCACGGCCACGCCCATCAGGAACTGCAGGCAATGCGGATCGCCGAGCTTGAGCGGCAGGGGCTCACCGGGCAGCGCGCCGAAGGCCTGCGCGACGACCAGCACGGCCCACAGGCCGTAGAGCGCCAGGCCCGCGCGCAGGTGCAGCAGCAGCGCGCAGAAGCTCAGGTAGAACAGCACCTCGTATTGCAGCGACCAGGCCACGCCGACGTACTCGGGCGGCTGACCGCCAATCCACAGCAGCAGGGTGCCGGGGATGTCGTCGGCGCCGAACTCCGACATCGTGGCGCGTCCCGTCAGCCAGCGTGACAGCAGGGATGGCACGGCGGTCATGGCCAGGATCAGCCAGTAGATCGGAAACACGCGCACGAAGCGCTTCCACAGGTAGCCGGGCCAGCGCGACGCGCCTTGTCCCAGCTCCGCATGGTGGACGTAGGTGATGATGAAACCGCTGAGCACGAAGAAGAAGTCGACACCGACGTAACCGAAGTCGAACATCCCGCCCAGCGTGACATGGCCGCTGAACTGCGGCACGCGCATCAGGTGCGTGGCGTGCATGAGCACGACGGCCAGCGCCGCCAGCGCGCGGGCGGCCTCGATCGACGCCAGCTTGGGCGCGGCGGCAGCGGAGGGGGCAGCGAGGCGCGACGTGGGGGGAGCGGCGCTGGGAGTGGTGGATGTGGCGGTCGAGGCCATGGTGCGGCGACGCGTCTGCGGACGGCTGAGGGCAGCTCCGCACGGTAAATCCGACCGTCGAGGCGCGGGTGCGCAAGGTCCCCCGGGACGGGGGAACCACTCCAGGGGACAGTCCCCTGCAAGGGGGCGGGAAGCCCCCGGCGTCAGCTGGCGCTCAGAGGCGCTCAGGCGATCAGGCGCTCAGACGTTTTTCCATGAACACCGACAGCGGATCCGCGGCGTAGGCGCCGAAGGGCGCGCGGCGGTCGTAACCCAGGGTCTCGTAGAGCTTGAGCGCCTCGGGCTGGTGCACGCCGGTCTCCAGACGCGCCACGGTGATGCCTTGTGCCCTGAGGTGGGCTTCGAGCTCTTCCATCATGACCTTGGAGATCCCGCGTCCCCGGAAATGCGGTTGGACGAACACTCGCTTGATCTCGCCGTAGGGGCCTTCGACCGCGTCGTCGACGACCTTGACCGCGGCGCAGCCGGCGAGCCATTCGGCGAGCCACACCCCGATGAAGCGCACGCGCGGCTGGGACAGGCCGTGCGGGTCCTCGAGGTGGTTGCTCTCGCTGGGGTAGAGGGCCGCCATGTACGCGTCAGACTGCGCCAGCAGGGACATCGCGGCGGGGCTGTGGGGGTCCAGGGGTTCGATCTGCATGACCGAACGGTAGCAACCCATGTGCCCAGAGGCCGCGAACGGCCTGAAAGGGTTTGCAAGCCAACGTTCGCTTGCAAACTGTCATAAGCGTGAAGCAAGCCGATAGGCCGGATTCTGTGCACGGCGCCTCTTTCGATTGACCGTGTGACCGCCATTCATCTGGGCCGGGCATCACTGCCCGGCTCGGTGCCACCTACCCGCCAGCTCTGCGAGCCGCATCAACGCTGGCCTACTTGGTGTTGCTGCGCGTAGAGATTGCCCGTTTCACCCGAACCAGGCGAAGCCTGGTTCGGGTGGCTATCCGGATCGACGCTTGCGCGCCGCCCGTGATGCTTTCGCATCCCGGGTCGGGGCTTTCGCCCCGTCCGAACAGAACACCCGGTCCCAGACCTGGTTCGACTCGTCTCTGTTGCTCTGATCCTCGGCTTTCGCCGGGCAGCCGTTAGCTGCTACGCCGCTCTATGCAGTCCGGACCTTCCTCCAGTGCCGTGTTTCCACGATCGCACCAGCGGCGGTCTGGCTTGCTTCACGGGGCGGGAGTGTACTTGAGCAGCGACTCGATCGTCGCCTGCACCGCCAAGGCCTCGGCGAAACCGGGCAGGCTGTGTGATCGTCCCTCCAGCATCGCGGCCCAATGGGCGAGCTGGTCGGTCATGCCGTTCATGCGCAGCGTTTCCGCGTCGCCCAGGCTCTGCACCCGCTCGCCCTGACGCTGCTGCGTCACGCCGAACCAGTCCCGCAGCTCGATCTCGCCCTCGCTGGCGCGCCAGATCATGCGGTTGTCGTCGGCGCGCTCGCCGCCGATGCCCGCGCTGATCGTCACCGGCACGCCCGAGGCGACCAGTTCAGCCTCCAGCGAGGTCTCCGAGCCCACGCCGTCATCCGGATACACGACTTCGCTGCGCGTCACGCGGGCCGGTCCCAGCACGCGTTGCAGCACGAAGATGAAATGCGACAGCACCTCGCGCGAGAACCCGCCCTCGGCGCGCTGCGACAGCCAGGGACCCGCGCCGGCCTGCCAGGGGCGGGGCCAGGCGGCGAACCGCAGCTCGATGCCCACGCTCGCGAGCGCGCCCAGCGGCCGCCGCGACGCCGCGCCGAAAGCCAGCTGCAGCTGGGCCAGTCCGGTGGAGGAGGCCAGCGAGTAATTCACCGCGGCGCGCTGGCGCTCGCGCTCGATGCGGGCGATGCACTCGCGCGCGGCGTCGAAGTCGGTGGTCAGCGGCTTTTCGCAGAGCACCGCCAGGCCGGCGTCTAAGGCCTGCTGCGACAGGGCGATGTGCGGCCCTGGCGGCGTGGCGATGTACAGGCCATGCAGGCCGGGCTCGCGGATCAGCGCCTCGGCGCTCGTGGCCGCGCGCAGCAGCGGGTAATGCGCCAGCACCTGGCGCAGCACCTCGGGGTTCTCATCCCACACGCGGGTGACCCGCAGGCGTGCGTGCCCGGCCAGCCGGGCCAGCATGCGCTGCCCCATCACCCCGAGTCCGACCACCCCAATGCTCAACACGCCTGGCACCACCGCTCTCCGCCCGAAATCATTTCGCGAAACGTCGCAGTGTAGGGGGCCCCGCTACACTGCCCGGCGTCTCCTCGCACGCTCGCATCGCACGGGCCCGCCCGCATGAACCCCGAAGCCAGCCAACTGTGGCGCGCGCCGCGCTGGGCCCTCGCCATCCTGCTGGCCGCGCTGGCCACGGTGGGGCCGTTCTCCATCGACACCTACATCCCCGCGTTCGCCGGCATCGCCAAGGCGCTGGACGCCACGCCCATCGAGATGCAGCAGACGCTCTCGGGCTACCTGCTGGGCTTCGCGGTGATGAACCTCTTCCACGGCGCGCTGTCGGACAGCTTCGGGCGTCGCCCGGTGGTGCTGTGGGGCATGGCCGTCTTCGCGCTCTCATCGATGGGCTGCGCGCTGGCCGGGAGCATCGGCCAGCTCGTGTTCTGGCGCACGGTGCAGGGCCTGTCGGCTGGCGCGGGCGTGGTGGTGTCGCGCGCCATCATCCGCGACATGTTCCCGCCCTCCGAGGCGCAGCGCGTGATGTCGCAGGTGACGATCTTCTTCGGCCTGGCGCCGGCGATCGCGCCGATGATCGGCGGCTTCCTGTACGTGCACGCGGACTGGCACGCGATTTTCTGGTTCCTGGTCTTCGTCGGCGCGCTGCTGTTCGCGGTGACCTGGCGCCTGATGCCCGAGACGCTGCACCGCGACCACCGCCAGCCCTTCCACGTGGGCTCGCTGCTGCGCGGCTACCGCTCGCTGGTGGGCAGCCGCCGCTTCCTGCTGCTGGCGCTGGCCAGCGGCATCCCGTTCAACGGCATGTTCCTGTACGTGCTGGCCGCGCCGGTCTTCCTGGGCGAGCACCTGGGCCTGGCGCCCACGCAGTTCTTCTGGTTCTTCCTGTTCAGCATCGGCGGGATCATGGGCGGGGCCTGGCTCAGCGGGCGGCTGGCCGGGCGCATCGCGCCGCGCAAGCAGATCCGCCGCGGCTTCTTCATCATGGGCGTCACGTCCATCGCCAACATCATCTGCAACCTGACGCTGCCGCACAGCGTCTACTGGGCCTTCCCGCTGATCAGCAGCTTCGCGTTCGGCTGGGCGCTGATGGTGCCGGTGGTGACGCTGCTGGTCCTGGACCAGGCCCCGGAGCGCCGCGGCATGGCGTCCTCGCTGCAGGCCTGCATCGGCAGCGCCGCCAACGGGCTGGTGGCCGGCGTGCTGGTGCCGCTGGTGATGCACTCGATGCTGACGCTGGCCATCGCCTCGGCCTGCATGATGTGCATCGGGCTGGTGGCCTGGAGCTGGGTCAAGCGCGAGGTCTCCACGCCGGTGGCGTGACGTCCGACCGCCCGGGGCTGCTCAAGAAACGGCGCCGCGCTCCGAAATAAGGGGGAGTCCTGCCCCGGAGCGATCCATGTTTCAGCGTCCCGGCCTCGGCATCTGCTTGCCGGCCGTCCTTGGTCTGTCCCTGTTCCTCGCCGGCGCCGCGCATGCGGCGGAGCCGGCCGCCGCTCCCTCGGGCGAACCGCTGCGCGACCGGCTGGCAGACCGGCTCAAGGAAGACGCCGCGGCGCTCAAGCTGAGCACCAGGCCCGCGCAGGCCCCCGCCGACGTCAAGACCAGCAACCCGGTCGACCAGCGCGCGCGACGCGCCGCGGCCAAGCCGGCGAACGCGGCCTCGGCGGCGAAGTCCACCACGCCCTGGTCCTACACCGGCGAGGGCGCACCCGACAAATGGGCCCAACTGCAGCCCGAGTTCCGCCAATGCGGGGTCGGCACGCGCCAGAGCCCGATCGACCTGCGCGACACGATCAAGGTCGATCAGGAGCCGATCCAGTTCGACTACAAACCCGCCAGCTTCTCGGTGGTCGACAACGGCCACACCATCCAGGTCAACGTCAGCCCGGGCAGCGCGCTGCAGATCATGGGCCGGCGCTACGAGCTGCAGCAGTTCCACTTCCACCGCCCCAGCGAGGAACGCATCAACGGCCGCCAGTACGACATGGTCGCCCACCTGGTGCACAAGGACGCTGACGGCCGCATGGCCACGGTGGCGGTGCTGCTGGAGCGCGGTCAGGACCAGGCGCTGATCCAGACCGTCTGGAACTACCTGCCGCTGGAGCGCGGCGACACCTACACCGCCCCCGTCCCCATCGACCTCAACCAGCTGTTGCCCAAGGACCGCGGGTACTTCTCGTACATGGGCTCGATGACCACGCCGCCCTGCACCGAGGGCGTGTTGTGGATGGTGCTGCGCCAGCCGGTGCAGGTCTCGTCGCAGCAGATCTCGGTGTTCTCGCACCTATACCCGATGAACGCGCGTCCGCTGCAGGCGCAGTCGGGCCGCCTGATCAAGGAATCCAACTGAACCGGGCGACGACCCAGGCAGGCAACGATCTGAGCCGCGGAAATCCTGTTTTCCGCTTCGGGCCGGGGTTGTGACACGCGTCACGGCCTCGGCCTTCTTCTTGGTGAAAACCCTTGGTTACCGATGGCGCTCCCCGCACAATCCGGCCCGCCCCTTGATTCCCCTGGATTGACCGCCGTGTTGAAGACCATCAAGTCCCGCCTGATCGCGATCAGCATCGTGATCGTCGTGGCCGCCGTCGCGCTGGCCACCTTCGCCAGCTACTGGGCCGTGCGCGGCCATGCGCGCCAGCAGGTGCAGGCGCAGCTGACCGACCTGGCCACCGCCAACGCCAATGGCGTGGCCGCCTGGGTCAAGACGCAGAAGGACATCGTGGCCGCGATGGCGCCCGCCGCGCAGCTCGAGGATCCGCGCCCGGTGCTCACGCAGGCGCAGCAATCGGGCCGGCTGGACCTGGCCTATGTCGGCGGTGCCGACAAGCGCATGATCTCCATCCCCGACCGTCAACGTCCCACGGACTACGACCCCACCGGCCGCAGCTGGTTCAAGCTGGCCTCGGGCAGCGATCAACCGGTGATCAATCCGCCTTACGTGGCGGCCTCCAGCAAGAAGCTGGTCGTGACCTTCGCCAACGCGGTGCGCGCTGGCGGCGAGGTCAAGGCGGTGACCGGCACCGACGTGGCGCTGGACGAGATCGTCGCCACGATGAAGTCGATCAAGCCCACGGCCAGCGGCTTCGCGATGCTGCTGGACAAGCAGGGCACCGTGATCGCGCATCCGGACGCGGCGCTCACGCTCAAGCCGGTCAAGGAGCTGTCGGCCACGCTGAACGAGGCCCTGCTGGTCACCGCGCATGGCGACGAACCCACGCTGGCCGACATCGGCGAGCAGCGCTTCTTCCTGAAGGCGATCGACGTGCCGGGCACCGACTGGGTGCTGGTGGCCGCCGCCGAGCGCAACGAGGCGCTGGCCGCGCTCTCGGACGTGCTGCGCAACGCGGGCCTGACGATGCTGGTGGTGACGGCGGTGGCCGCGCTGGTGGCCGCCGCGGCGGTCGGCGCGCTGCTGAAGGGGCTGGCGGGCATCAAGCGCGCGATGAACGACATCGGCGCGGGCGAGGGCGACCTCAGCCAGCGCCTCGAAGTGCGCGGCGAGGACGAGATCGCGGACATCTCCCGCGGCTTCAACCAGTTCGTGCACAAGATCGAGCAGGTGATGCTGCAGGTCCGCGAGACGAGCCAGTCGATCGCGGTGGCCTCGCGTCAGATCGCCGCGGGCAACCACGACCTGAGCCAGCGCACCGAGGAGACGGCCAGCAACCTGCAGGAGACGGCCAGCTCGATGGAGGAGCTCAACAGCACGGTGGCCAACAGCGCCGCCAACGCCGATCAGGCGCGCCAGCTGGCCGACACCGCCAGCCGCGTCGCGCGCCAGGGCGGCGAGGCGATGGGCCAGGTGGTCTCGACGATGCAGGAGATCAGCACGAGCTCGCGCCAGATCGGCGACATCATCGGGACGATCGATGGCATCGCGTTCCAGACCAACATCCTGGCGCTGAACGCCGCGGTCGAGGCGGCACGCGCGGGCGAGCAGGGCCGCGGTTTCGCGGTCGTGGCGGGCGAGGTGCGGGCGCTGGCGCAGCGTTCGGCGAGCGCGGCCAAGGAGATCAAGACGCTGATCACGGCCAGCGTGGAGCGCGTGGAGACCGGCACCCGTCAGGTGTCGACCGCGGGCGACACGATGAGCGAGGTGGTGGGCAGCGTGCAGCGCGTGGCGCAGATGATCGGCGAGATCAGCCACACGGCGCAGGAGCAGAGCCACGGCATCGGTCAGGTCAACGTGGCGGTGGCGCAGCTGGATCAGGTGACGCAGCAGAACGCGTCGCTGGTCGAGGAATCGGCCGCCGCGGCCGAGAGCTTGAAGGATCAGGCCCAGAGGCTGGCCGACGTCGTCGGCACCTTCCGCCTCAGCGGCTCCTGAACTCCCTCGCCCGCTTGCGGGAGAGGGTCGGGGTGAGGGCCAGCGGCGGTGGCAGCGCGCCCGCGCCGTTCAACGCGCCGCGTTCACCTCGTGGAACCGCAGGAACATGTCGGTGGCCGAGTCCGCCACCTGACGCTGCTGCGCCGCGTCCAGCGGCGGCTGCCCCATGGTGATCTGCGGCCAGAACGCGAAGCCCTTCACCAGCGCCTGCAGCTGAGCTGCCGCGAACGCCGGATCGCCCTCCCGCAGCCGCCCGTCGGCCATCGCCGCGCGGATCCACACGGTCAGCGCCTCCTCGCGGCCGCCCAGCCGGCACAGCATGTCCCGCGCCCGCTGCGGCGCGTGGATCGCCTCGGCGATCAGCACCCGCGCCAGATCCAGGAACTGCGGGTCGTCGCTCATCGCCAGCTTCTGCTCCACCAGCGTCAGCAACTGCTCGCGCAAGGGCCGGTCCGCGCGATAGCTCAGCTTCAGCTTGGCTTCGGTCGCGACCCAGAGCCGCTCCAGGATCGCGTCGAAGAGCGCGTCCTTGCCGCTGAAATGGTTGTAGACGGTCCGCTTGGACACCTGCGCCCGGCCGGCGATGCGGTCCATGTTGGCGACCTCGAAGCCGTGCTCGCGGAACTCCGCGATGGCCGCGTCCACGATGGCCTGGCGCTTGCGGTCGGTCAGCCGCAGCCGGTCGCCCTCGGTGTCCACGGGCGGGGCAGGGAGGACGGGCTCGGCAGCGGTCGGCAAGGCGTCGGAAGTCATGGGATGGAATCTTACACCGGGGAGTTTACTTTTCCGGATCCGGCGTCTAGACTCTCGCAAAACTACACTGTGTAGTGCAAGTTTTCAAATGCGCCGAACCTCCCCCCGTTCATTGCTGCCGCTGTCGATGACCGCCCTGAGCGGGGTCGCGACGGTGCTGGTTGTTGGAGCCCTTGCCATGACTGCTTCCCGCGTGATGTCCTCGCCCGCCACGGCGTCCCCCCTGACCCCGCTCCCGGGGGTGTCCGCTCCCGCGCCGGAGGGCACCCAGCCGCCGCTCGAATCCTCCCCGCAATGGGCGAAGGGCCGCTTCCACAACCCGGCCGTCGAGCCCGAGCAGGGCTTCTGGAAGACCGTCGGGATCTTCTGGGACTTCATGGTCAACAAGCCGTCCGGCACCGCGCCGGATCAGCCGATCCAGGTGCAGGCGCTGACGAAGGCCCAGCTCCTGGCGGCGCCGGACCGGACGCTGTTCCGGCTGGGGCATTCGACGGTGCTGCTCAAGCTCCGCGGCCGCTTCTGGCTGACGGACCCGGTGTTCTCGGAACGCGCCTCGCCGTTCTCCTTCATGGGACCGAAGCGTTTCCATGCGCCGCCGATCGCGCTGGATGAGTTGCCCGAGATCGAGGCCGTGATCCTGTCGCACGACCATTACGACCACCTGGACCACGACACGGTGCTGGCGCTGGCGCCCAAGGTGCGCCACTTCGTGACGCCGCTGGGCGTGGGGCAGCGCCTGATCGACTGGGGCGTGCCGGCGGCCAAGGTGAGCCAGTTCGACTGGTGGCAGGGGACGTCCATCGCCGGGCTGCAGCTGACGGCCACGCCGGCGCAGCATTTCTCGGGTCGCGGGCTGAGCGACCGCAACACGACGCTGTGGGCGTCGTGGGTGCTGATCGATGACGACCTGCGCGTCTTCTTCAGCGGGGACACCGGCTACTTCGACGGCTTCAAGACGATCGGCGAGCGCTTCGGCCCCTTCGACCTGACGCTGATGGAGACGGGGGCGTATGACCCGCGCTGGCCCTACGTGCACATGCAGCCGGAGCAGACCATGCAGGCGCACATCGACCTGCGCGGCCAGCGGCTGCTGCCCATCCACAACGGCACCTTCGACCTGGCGATGCACCGCTGGCAGGACCCGTTCGAGCGCATCAGCGCGCTGGCGCGGCTGCGCAACGTGGAGCTGGTGACGCCGGTGATCGGCGCGCCGCTGGCGATGCAGCAGCCGGGGGCGACGCCGCAGTGGTGGCAGGGCGGCGCGACCGCCGCGGAACCCGGCCGAGCCGCCGCCAGCGCGTCGCCGAAGGCCTCCGCTGCAACCCCCTGAGCGCCCTGAGCGCCCCTGAATGAGCGCCGACGCGGCTCGAACGCGAGCCCCCTTTCCGCTTCAAAAGCCCGGTCTGACCGGGCTTTTTGCATTCCTCCCACTTTTTCACCACCATCGGCGCGTTTCTGACCCATCGAAGGGGGTCGGCCTCACCGCCGAGCGCCCTCTTCGGGGTGATCGGGTCGGACGGGCGGTCCCAGTTTCAGGGGGGTACGGACCTTCGAATTTGTTGATCCATCACTTGCACAGCAGTTCTTAAGTCCTTCATTTTGAACATCTTTTTTTTGACCCACTGACTTCAAAATGGGAGCTAAGTAATTGATTTGATTAGGAAAAACGCCAAATTTCCTTGACCAGCACGGTCCCCGCCATTAAAGTGGGAGAAAGTGCAATTCGGTGGGGCAAAGTGGCGAATGTCGTGTTTCAGGGGGCGAGTGCCTTGGCGTTGGACGCCAAGGGGCGCTTGACCGTCCCTGCTCGGCACCGCGAGGTCCTGCAGGCGCTGTGCGGCGGCCAGCTGACGCTGACCAAGCACCCGGAAGGCTGCCTGATGGTCTTCCCCCGTCCCGCCTGGGAACAGTTCCGCGACAAGGTCGCCGCGCTGCCGATGTCCGCCGCCGGCTGGAAGCGCGTGTTCCTGGGTAACGCGCAGGATGTCGAGATCGACGCCGCCGCCCGCGTGCTGATCGCGCCGGAGCTGCGCGCCTCCGCCGGCCTGCAGAAGGACACCATGCTGCTGGGCATGGGCAGCCATTTCGAGCTCTGGGACGCCCAGGCCTACGCCACGCACGAGGCCGCCATCATGCAGTCCGAGATGCCGGCCGTGCTCCAGGACTTCAGCTTCTGAATGCCATGAGCGCCCCGACCCCGACCGACAACCCCTTCACCCACACGACCGTGCTGCTGCACGAGACGGTGGACGGCGCCTTCACCGATCCCGACGGCATCTACGTCGACGGCACCTTCGGCCGCGGCGGGCATTCGCGCCTGCTGCTCTCCCGGCTCGGGGAGAAGGGGCGGTTGATCGCCATCGACCGCGACCCCGAGGCGGTCGCGGCCGCGACGTCCGGACAGACGCGGGTCGATGACCCGCGTTTCCACATTTGCCACAGCGCGTTCGCCGACATGGCCGCGCAACTCGATGCGCTGGGCATCGACCAGGTCGACGGCATCCTGCTCGACCTCGGCGTGTCCAGCCCGCAGATCGACAACCCGGAGCGCGGCTTCAGCTTCCGCTTCGACGGCCCCCTCGACATGCGCATGGACACGACGCGGGGCGAGAGCGCCGCGGACTTCCTCGCCCGCGCGGAGGTGTCTCAACTCGCACAGGTGATCCGCGACTATGGCGAAGAACGGTTTGCTCTCCCGATTGCAAAGGCGCTTGTGGCTCGCCGGGAAGGCGGGCGTCCTGTACGAACAACCGCCGAGCTTTCCCAAGTCGTGGCTGGTGCGGTCAAAACCCGCGAGCCGGGCAAGGACCCTTCAACGCGCACATTTCAGGCTCTACGGATATTCGTCAACGCCGAGCTTGAAGAGCTGCAGCAGGGCCTGAACGCCGCGCTGTCCAAGCTCAAGCCGGGCGGCCGGCTGGCGGTTATCAGCTTCCATTCGCTGGAAGACCGCATCGTCAAGAACTTCATCGCCTCGCACAGCAAGGAAGAGTTCGACCGCCGCGCCCCGTTCGCCGCGCCCAAGCCGCAGCCGCTGCGCGCGATCGCGCGCGTGAAGCCCAGCGAGGCCGAGGTGGCCGCGAATCCGCGCTCGCGCTCGTCGATCCTGCGCGTGGCCGAGCGCACCGACGCGCCGCTGCCGCCGCCCGTGCCCGAGGACACCGGCAAGCGCAGAAAGGGAGGCTCGCGATGATCGGCCGCCTGAACCTGCTGCTGATCCTCGCGGTGCTCGTGTCCGGCATCTACATGGTGCGCAGCGCCTACGAGTCGCGCCGCCTGTTCACCGAGGTCGACCGCGCCCAGGCCGAAGGCCGCCGGCTCGAGGCCGACTATCAGAAGCTGCTGGCCGACCGTCAGGCGCAGGCGACCAACCTGCGCGTCGAGCAGGTCGCGCGCGAGCGCCTGAAGATGCGCCCGATCTCGCCGGCCATCACCTTCAATCCCGACGCGCCCGCCATCGAGGCGAGCGGCGTGCGCGGCCGCGTGCCGGCGCAGGGAGCGGCCCGATGATCGGCAAGCTGCGCAAGGCGCTGGGCAAGGGGCAGGGCGGCTCGTCTCGCAACGGTTCGCGCAATAGCGGGCGCAACAACGCGCGCAACACCGTCACGCGCGGCGTCAGCTATTCCAGCAGCCCGCTGCTGGCGTCCAAGACGCCGCCGTGGCGTTCGCGTTTCCTGGTCGCGCTGGTGGGGCTGGCCTTCACCGGGCTGCTCGCGCGCGCCGCCTACATCCAGCTCATCGGCGAGGACTTCTTCCAGCGCCAGGGCGAGGCCCGCTACGCCCACAAGATGGAGCTGCCGGCCAGCCGCGGCAAGATCAGCGACCGCAGCGGACAGGTGCTCGCCGCCAGCGTCGCGGTGCCGTCGATCTGGGCCTTCCCCAAGGAAGTCGACACCGACCCCGACAAGCGACGCCAGCTGGCGAAGATCCTGGGCATGTCGGGCGCCGATCTCGACAAGCGCCTCGATCCCGCCAACCGCTTCGTCTTCCTGCGCCGCCAGGCTGACGACGAGACCGCCCGCAAGATCAAGGAACTCGGCCTGAAGGGGGTGTTCCAGGACCGCGAGTACAAGCGCCAGTACCCCGAGGGCGAGGCCGCCGCGCACATCGTCGGCTTCACCAACATCGAGGAACAGGGCCAGGAAGGCATCGAGCTCGCGTTCCAGAAGGACCTGCAGGGCCGCGACGGATCGCGCTCGGTCGTGCGCGACCGGCTGGGCCGTGTCGTCGAGGACATTGGCGAGCGCGTGCCCGAGACCAACGGCAAGGACATCGAACTGTCCATCGACGCCAAGGTGCAGTTCTTCGCCTACCAGCGCGTGCGCGACGCGGTGGCGGAGAACAACGCCAAGGCCGGCTCGGTGGTCGTGCTGGACGCGCGCACCGGCGAGATCCTCGCGCTCGCCAACTACCCGAGCTACGACCCGGGCCACCGTCAGAACCTGTCGGGCGAGCAGCTGCGCAACCGCGCGCTGACCGACGTCTTCGAGCCCGGTTCGACGATGAAGCCCTTCACGGCGGGCCTCGCGCTGGAGACCGGCCGCGTGCGTCCGGACACGCTGCTGAGCACCGGTCCGCGCAGCGTGGTGATCTCGGGCTGGTCGCCCACCGACGCGCACCCGCACGGCGACCTGACCGTGCAGCAGGTGATCCAGAAGTCCAGCAACATCGGCGCGGCGCGGCTGGCGCTGATGATGCAGCCGCGCGAGATGCACGAGATGTTCACCGCGATCGGCCTGGGCCAGCGGCCGCAGATCGACTTCCCCGGCGCGGTGACCGGCAAGCTGCGCCCGTGGAAGAGCTGGCGTCCGATCGAGCAGGCGACGATGAGCTACGGCTACGGGCTGTCGGCCTCGCTGCTGCAGCTGGCGCGCGCGTACACGGTGTTCGCGCGCGACGGCGACATCATCCCGATCACGATGACCAAGCACCCGGCCGACCAGCCGGTGGTGGGCATCAAGGTCTTCAGCCCCAAGGTCGCCGCGGACATCCGCGGCATGCTGCAGATGGCGGCGGGCCCGGGCGGCACCGCGCCGCAGGCGATGGTCCAGGGCTACAGCGTCGGCGGCAAGTCCGGCACCGCGCACAAGCAGGAAGGCAAGGGCTACGCCAGCCACAAATACCGTTCCTGGTTCGTGGGCATCGCACCGATTTCCAAGCCGCGCATCATCGTGGCGGTGATGGTCGACGAGCCGAAGAACGGCCAGTACTTCGGCGGCGCCGTCGCCGGTCCGGTGTTCAGCCAGGTCGTGGCCCAGACGCTGCGCCTGCTGGGCGAGCCGCCTGATCTGGACGTCAAGCCGCAGATCGTGGCGCAACAGCGGCTGCAAGCCGTCGACGAGAGTTTCTGAGCGGGCACGAACCATGTTGATGCACCTGAAATCCCCCGAAGCCGCCGCCCGCTGGCTCCAGGAATGGACGCCCAGCGGTCAGCTGCGCACGGACAGCCGCGCCGTCGGCGCCGGTGACGCGTTCATCGCGTGGCCCGGTTACGCCAAGGACGCGCGCCAGTTCGTCGCGGGCGCGCTGGCCGCGGGCGCGGCGACCGCGCTGGTCGAGCACGCCGGCGCCGCCGAGTACGGCTTCACCGACGCGCGCATCGCATCGCTGCCCGATCTGAAGGCCAACTGCGGCCGCATCGCCTCGGCCTTCTACGGCGAGCCGAGCCGGCGCCTGAGCGTGCTGGCGGTGACCGGCACGAACGGCAAGACCTCCAGCGCCTGGTGGATCGCGCAGGCGCTGACGCTGCTGGGCTCGCGCTGCGGCGTGATCGGCACGCTGGGCGTGGGGCAGCCGCCGGTGCCCGGCGCCACGAGCAACGCCTCGATCGAGGCCACCGGCCTGACCACGCCCGACCCGGTGCGGCTGCAGGAAGCGTTCAAGCGCATGGCCGACGATGGCTTCGGCGCGTGCGCGATCGAGGCGTCCTCCATCGGCATCGAGGAACACCGGCTGACCGGCACGACCATCGAGGTCGCGCTGTTCACCAACTTCACGCAGGACCACCTGGACTACCACGGCGGCATGGACGCGTACTGGGCGGCCAAGCGCAAGCTCTTCGCATGGCAGGGCCTGAAGGCGGCCGTGCTGAACCTGGATGACGCCAAGGGCGCCGAGCTCGCCGCCGAGCTGAGCGCCGCCGGCCAGCTCGACGTCTGGACCTACGGCCTCGACCGCGCCGACGCGCGCCTGAGCGCCACCGACCTGCGCCACGACGCGCAGGGCCTGGCCTTCACGCTGCGCGAGGGCGCGGCGTCGGTGCCGGTGTCGACCGGCCTGATCGGCGACTACAACGTGTCCAACCTGCTGGGCGTGATCGCCGGGCTGCGGGCGCTGGGTCACGGCCTGGAGGACATCGCGCGCGTGGCCGCGCTGGTCACGCCGGTGCCCGGACGCATGCAGCGCGTGGGCAGCGGCCGTGAGCTGCCGCAGCTGGTCGTCGACTACGCCCACACGCCCGACGCGCTGGAGAAGGCGCTCGGCGCGCTGCAGCCGCTGGCCGCGGCGCGCGGCGGCGAGCTGCGCGTGGTGTTCGGCTGCGGCGGTGACCGCGATCCGGGCAAGCGTCCGCTGATGGGCTCGATCGCCGCGAAGCTGGCCGCGCACGTCGTGCTGACCAGCGACAACCCGCGCACCGAGGATCCGCTGAAGATCCTCGCCGACATCGAGGCCGGCCTGCCGGCGGACGCGGCGCGCGAGGTGATCGCGGACCGCGCCGCGGCGATCGTCCGCGCGGTGGACCAGGCCGGCGCGCGCGATGTCGTGCTGATCGCCGGCAAGGGCCACGAGGACTACCAGGAGATCCACGGCGAGCGCCGCGCGTTCTCCGACGTGCAGGCGGCGCGCGCCGCGCTGATCGAGAGGGCGGGGCTGTGAGCGACGCCACCACCTCCGTGACGAACGCCGGCGCCGTGCCGGACGTGCCGTTCATGACGCTGGGACGCGCCTTCGAGCTGCTGTCGCCGCTGCTGCCCGCCGCCACGCTGGTGGGCGACGCGGCCACGCCGCTGTGCCGCGTGCACACCGACACCCGCACGCTGCGCGCGGGCGACCTGTTCGTCGCGCTGCGCGGTGAGCGTTTCGATGCCAATGACTTCCTCGCGCAGGCCAAGGCCAGCGGCGCGGTCGCGGCCATCGCCGAGCGCGGCCTCGTCGAGGCCGGCCTGAACGGCCTGCTGGTGCCCGACGCGAAGCTCGCACTGGGGCTGCTGTCGCAAGCCTGGCGCGAGCAGCAGCACCTGCCGGTGATCGCCGTCACCGGCAGCAACGGCAAGACCACGGTCACGCAGATGATCGCGGCGATCCTGCGCGCCTGGCTGGGCGACGCGGCGATGCTCGCCACCGAAGGCAACTTCAACAACGAGATCGGCGTGCCGCTGACGCTGCTGCGCCTGCGCCAGAACGAGAGCACCTGGCACCGCGCCGCCGTCGTCGAGCTGGGCATGAACCATCCGGGCGAGATCGCCCCGTTGGCGGCCATGACGCAGCCCACCGTGGCGCTGGTCAACAACGCGCAGCGCGAGCACCAGGAGTTCATGCACACCGTCGAGGCGGTGGCGCGCGAGAACGGCGCGGTGATCGGCGCGCTGGGCGCGGCCGGTGTCGCCGTGTTCCCGGCCGAGGATCCGTGCGCCCCGGTGTGGCAGTCGCAGGCGCAGGGCCGCGGCACGCTGACCTTCGCGCTGCAGGGCCAGGCCGATGTCATGGGCCGCGCGCAGTGGGTCGCGCCGACCGACGCGAGCGCCGCCGCGGGCAGCGCCGGCCATTGGGCCATCGAGATCCTGACGCCGGCGGGTTCGATCCCGGTGACGCTGGCGATGGCCGGTCAGCACAACGTGCGCAACGCGCTGGCCGCCGCGGCCTGCACGCTGGCCGCGGGCGCGCCGCTGGCCGCGATCCGCGACGGGCTGCAGGCGTTCAAGGCCGTGAAGGGCCGCTCGGCGCTGCAGACGGCGGTGTGGCAGGGACGTCGCATCACGCTGATCGACGACAGCTACAACGCCAACCCCGACAGCGTGCGCGCCGCCATCGACGTGCTGGCCGAGCTGCCGGGCGCGTCCTGGCTGATCCTCGGCGACATGGGCGAGGTGGGCGAGCAGGGCCCGGCCTTCCACGAGGAAGTCGGCGCGCATGCGGCGGACCAGGGCCTGTCGGCGCTGTGGACCGCCGGCTCGGCCGCGCGTGACGCAGCCACCGCGTACGGCGCGGGCGCCCGCGCGTTCGACACCGTCGCCGAGTTGATCGCGGCGCTGGAGCACGCGCCGCAAGTGCAGAACATCCTGGTCAAGGGTTCGCGCTTCATGAAGATGGAACAGATCGTGGCCGCCTTGTTGTCCGGCGGCCCAGGAGACCCCCATGCTGCTTAGTCTGGCCCAGTGGTTGCAGACCTATTTCCCTGAACTGGGGTTCCTGCGCGTCTTCCAGTACATCACCTTCCGCGCGGTGATGGCCGCCCTGACGGCGCTGCTGATCGGCCTGGCCTTCGGCCCGTGGGTGATCCGCCGCCTGACCGAGCTCAAGATCGGCCAGCCGATCCGCGAGTACGGCGTGCAGCAGCATCTGGCCAAGAGCGGCACGCCCACGATGGGCGGCGTGCTGGTGCTGATCGGCATCGGCATCTCCACGCTGCTGTGGTTCGACTGGTCCAACCGCTTCGTGTGGGTGGTGATGCTGGTGACGATGGGCTTCGGCCTGATCGGCTGGGTCGACGATTACCGCAAGGTCGTCAACAAGGACCCCGAGGGCATGCGCAGCCGCGAGAAGTTCCTGTGGCAGTCCATCATCGGCCTGATCGCGGCGATCTACCTGGCGTTCAGCGTCTCGGAGACAAGCTTCCTGGGCGTGGTGCAGCTGTTCTTCCGCTGGGTCACGAGCGGCTTCTCGACCGAGCTGCCGCCCAAGGCCGACCTGATGCTGCCGTTCTTCAAGTCGATCAGCTACCCGCTGGGCGTGTTCGGGTTCATCGGCCTGTCCTACCTGGTCATCGTCGGCACCAGCAACGCGGTGAACTTCACCGATGGCCTGGACGGCCTGGCGATCATGCCGGTGGTGATGGTGGGCTCGGCGCTGGGCATCTTCGCGTACGTCACGGGCTCGTCGGTCTACAGCAAGTACCTGCTGCTGCCCTACATCCCGGGCGCGGGCGAACTGCTGATCTTCTGCGCCGCGCTGGCCGGTGCGGGCCTGGCCTTCCTGTGGTTCAACGCGCATCCGGCGCAGGTGTTCATGGGCGACGTCGGCGCGCTGGCGCTGGGCGGCGGCCTGGGCACCCTGGCCGTGATCACGCGCCAGGAGATCGTGCTCGGCATCATGGGCGGCGTGTTCGTCGCCGAGGTGCTGTCGGTGATGCTCCAGGTGACGTGGTTCAAGTACACGAAGAAGAAGTACGGCGAAGGCCGCCGCATCTTCAAGATGGCGCCGCTGCACCACCACTTCGAGAAGTCGGGCTGGAAGGAGACGCAGGTCGTCATCCGGTTCTGGATCATCACGATGCTGCTGTGCCTCGTGGGCCTGGCCAGCCTGAAGCTGCGCTGATCGGGACGACACGACGATGAACCCGATCCAGTTCCCCGCGCTCTACCAGGACCGGCACGCGTTCGTGCTGGGCCTGGGCGACTCCGGCCTGGCCATGGCGGCCTGGGCCGCGCGGCTGGGCGCGCGCGTGACGGTCTGGGACAGCCGCGAGCAGCCGCCGCAACTGGCCGCGCTGCGCGAGCGCCTGCCCGACGTGGCCTTCGTGCATGGGGAGTTCTCGGCCGAGCTGCTCGCGACGATCGATCACAGCTGGGTGCTGCTGAAGAGCCCGGGCCTGTCGCCGCTGGACGCGCGCCTGAAGCCGCTGCTGGCGCGCGCCGAGGAGATCGGCCTGCGCGTGCGCGGCGAACTGGAGCTGTTCGCGCAGGCGCTGGCGGAGCTCAGGGCGCTGTACCGCTATGAGCCCGGCGTGCTCGCGATCACCGGCACCAACGGCAAGACGACGACCACCAGCATGACCGCGCTGCTGGTCGAGCGCGCCGGCCGCCGCGTGGCGATGGCCGGCAACATCGGTCCGACGCTGCTGGGCACGCTCAGCGACGCGCTCGACAAGGAGCCGATGCCGCAACCCGAGGAAGAAGAACTTCTCGAGGCGGAAGAGGCTGCTGTCGAAGTGGCCATCGAGGCTGTCGTCCAGGAAGACGCGCCGACCGACGTCGAAGTCCTGCTCGAGCCTGTCGAAGCGCCGGTCGACGACCGCAGCGCGCTCGAGACCGTGGCCGAGCTGCTCGACGAGCAGCCGCTGCCGATCAAGCCGCCGCCGCCCAAGCCCGCCGAGTTCGAAGTGCTGCCGCAGGTCTGGGTGCTGGAGCTGTCGAGCTTCCAGCTCGACGGCGTGAATGGCTTCGAGCCCAGCGCCGGCGCGGTGCTCAACATCACGCAGGACCACCTCGACTGGCATGGCGACATGCCCGCCTACGCGCGCGCCAAGGGCCGCATCTTCGGCGAGCACGGCGTGCTGGTGATCAACCGCGACGACCCCGAGGTCGAGGCGCTGGTGCCCGCGCCGGTGGTGGTGAAGCAAGGCCGCGGCCGCCCGGCCAAGACCGTCGAGCGCGACGTGGTCCGCTTCGGCCTGGACGCGCCGCGCCGCCCCGGCGACTTCGGCCTGCTGGTCGAGAACGGCATGGCCTGGCTGGTGCGCGCCCGCGAGCAGGAAGAAGAACTCAAGGGCATCAAGCGCCGCAAGGACGAGGACGATGAACTCGTCATCCAGCGCCTGATGCCGGCCGACGCGCTGCGCGTGCGCGGCCGCCACAACGCGGCCAACGCGCTGGCGGCGCTGGCGCTGGCCTCGTCGATCGGCTGCCCGCTCGCGCCGATGCTGCACGGCCTGCGCGAATACCGCGGCGAACCGCATCGCGTCGAGTTCGTCACCGCGATCAAGGGTGTGGACTTCTACGACGACTCCAAGGGCACCAACGTCGGCGCGACCGTCGCCGCGGTGATGGGCCTGGGCGCCGACCGCGCGCCCGCCAAGCTGGTGATGATCCTGGGCGGCGACGGCAAGGGCCAGGACTTCTCGCCGCTGGCCACACCGATCGCGCTGCATGCGCGCGCCGTCGCGCTGATCGGGCGCGACGCGCCGCAGATCGAGGCCGCGCTGCGCGACAGCGGCGTGACGATGCATCGCCATGACTCGCTCGAGGCGGCGACGCACTGGTCGCTCGCGCAGGCGCAGTCCGGCGACAGCGTGCTGCTCAGCCCCGCCTGCGCCAGCCTGGACATGTTCCGCAACTACGCCCATCGCGCCGAGGTGTTCATCGCCACCGTGCGCGAACTGGCCGAGGACGAGGGCTACATCGGATGAGCGCCGCGTCCTTCCTCGACACCGTGAACGAGCGCGTGCGCGCGCTGTTCTCGCGCCGCGCCGAAGCGGCTGGCGCGGGCGGCGCCGGCAGCGTGGACGTGCCGGTGCGCGACTGGGTGTCGACCTCGGCCGGCCAGCCCACGCGCATCCTGGGCTTCGACCTGACGCTGATCTGGGTCGTGCTGTCGCTGCTGGCGCTGGGCCTGCTGATGGTCTATTCGGCGTCGATCGCGCTGCCGGACAACCCCAAGTTCGCGAAGTACCAGCCGATGCACTTCTTCGTGCGCCAGGCCATGTTCATCGGCATCGGCCTGCTGGCCGGCTGGATCACGGTGATGGTGCCGGTGAACGTCTGGGAGCGTCACGCGCCCAAGCTGTTCGTGATCGCGCTGGCGCTGCTGATGATCGTGCTGATCCCCCACGTGGGCAAGGGCGTGAACGGCGCGCGCCGGTGGCTGCCGCTGGGCGTCATGAACTTCCAGCCCTCCGAGCTCGCCAAGCTGGCCATCGCGATGTACGCGGCCAACTACATGGTGCGCAAGATGGAGGTCAAGGAGAACTTCGTGCGCGCCGTGTGGCCGATGGCCGCCGCGCTGGCCTTCACCGGCATGCTGCTGCTGGCTGAGCCGGACATGGGCGCCTTCATGGTCATCGCGGCGATCGCGATGGGCATCCTGTTCCTGGGCGGCGTCAACGGCCGCATGTTCTTCCTCAGCGTGGCGGTGCTGATCGGCGCCTTCGTGCTGATGATCACCTTCAGCGATTTCCGCCGCGAGCGGATCTTCGCGTATCTCAATCCGTGGGACGAGAAGTACGCCCAGGGCAAGGCCTACCAGCTGACCCACTCGCTGATCGCCTTCGGCCGCGGCGAGTTCTTCGGCCAGGGCCTGGGGTCCAGCCTCGAGAAGCTGCATTACCTGCCCGAGGCCCACACCGACTTCCTGCTCGCCGTGATCGGCGAAGAGCTCGGTTTCATCGGCGTGGCCATCGTGATCTTCGCGTTCTTCTGGCTGTCGCGCCGGCTGTTCCACATCGGCCGCCAGGCCGTCGCGCTGGACCGCGTCTTCGCGGGCCTGTACGCGCAGGGCATCGGCATCTGGATGGGCGGCCAGGCCTTCATCAACATGGGCGTGAACCTGGGCGCGCTGCCGACCAAGGGCCTGACGCTGCCGCTGATGAGCTACGGCGGCTCGGCCACCGTCCTCAACTGCGTGGCATTGGCGATCTGCTTGCGAATCGACATCGAGAACCGACAACTGATGCGAGGGGGCCGCGCATGAGCACGCGTCACCTCGTCGTGATGGCCGCCGGCACCGGCGGTCACGTGATCCCCGGACTGGCCGTGGCCGCCGAGATGCAGCGCCGCGGCTGGACCGTGTCCTGGCTCGGCACCGAGGCCGGCATGGAGAACAAGCTCGTGCCGCCCTCGGGCCTGCCGATGGACCGCCTGTCCTTCGCCGGCCTGCGCGGCAAGGGCCTCAAGCATTCGGTGACCGGCGTCGTGCGGATGTTCAAGGCGCTGGCGCAGAGCGCGCACATCTTCAGCGCGCGTCAGGCCGACGCGGTGCTGGGCATGGGCGGCTACGTCTGCTTCCCCGGCGGCCTGGTCGCCTGGCTGATGCGCCGTCCGCTGATGCTGGTCAATGCGGACGCGGCGCTGCTGCTGTCCAACAAGGCGCTGGCGCCGATGGCCGGCCGGATCGCCTTCGGCTTCGATGGCCTGGCGGCCGCGCAGCAGAAGAAGAGCGTCGTGACCGGCAACCCGGTGCGCGCCGAGATCGAGGACCTGCCCGCGCCCGAGCTGCGCTTCGCCGAGCGCAACGGGCCGCTGAAGGTGCTGGTCGTCGGCGGCTCGCTGGGGGCGCGCGCGATCAACGACGTGCTGCCGCAGACGCTCGCGCTGTGGGACGAGCATCAGCGTCCGGTGGTCACGCATCAGACCGGCGAGGCCAACCTGCCGCTGGTGCAGGCCGCCTACGCCAAGGCCGGCGTGGAGGCCGAGGTCGTGCCCTTCATCACCGACATGGCCGCGCGTCTGGCCGACGCCGACGTGGTGATCTGCCGCGCCGGCGCGGTCACCGTGTCCGAGCTGTGCGCCGCGGGCGTGGCCAGCATCCTGGTGCCGCTGGTTGTCAGCACGACCTCGCATCAGCGCGACAACGCGCAGTACCTGGCGCAGCACGGCGCCGGCACGCACCTGCCGCAAGGCGAGCTGAGCGCGCAGGCGCTGTTCGATCTGCTGCAGCAGCCGCGCGAGCACTGGCTGACGATGGCGTCCAAGGCCCGCGCGCTGGCGCGTCCGCGCGCGGCCTCGCGCGTGGCCGATGAACTCGAGGCGCTGGTGGATGCGAAGGCGGCCAAGTCCGGTGGCAAGGGCTCCGGCGGCAAGGGAGCGCGCGCATGAAGCACGCCATCCAGCGCATCCACTTCACCGGCATCGGCGGCGCGGGCATGAGCGGCATCGCCGAGCTGCTCGTCGCGCAGGGTTACCGCGTCAGCGGCTCCGACCAGGGCGAGGGCGACACCACGCGCCGCCTGCGCGCGCTGGGCGTGGACGTGCGCATCGGCCATGCGGCTGAGCACGTCGGTGACGCGCAGGTGCTGGTCAAGTCCAGCGCGATCAAGGCCGACAACCCCGAGCTGATGGCCGCGCATCAACACGGCATCCCGGTGCTGCTGCGCGCGCAGATGCTGGCCGAGCTGATGCGTCCGCGCCTGGGCATCGCGGTGGCCGGCACGCACGGCAAGACGACGACGACCTCGCTGCTGACGACGGTGATGCTGCAGGCCGGGCTGGACCCGAGCTACGCGATCGGCGGCCAACTGCTGGCCGCGGGCGCCAACGCCGCGCTCGGCGGCGGGCAGCACATGGTGGTCGAGGCCGACGAGTCGGATGCGTCCTTCCTGCACCTGCTGCCGCAACTGGCGATCGTCACCAACATCGACGCCGACCACATGGACACCTACGGGCACGACATGGCCCGTCTGCGTCAGGCCTTCGTCGACTTCCTGCACCTGATGCCGTTCTGGGGCGCCGCCGTGCTGTGCGGCGACGACGAGGGCGTGCGCAGCATCGTGCCGATGGTGTCGCGTCCGGTGATCCTGTACGGGCTGGGCGAGACGAACGCGGTGCGTGCGACTGACGTCGCGGCGCAGGCCGGCGGCGGCATGCGCTTCACCGCGCTGCGCCGTGACCGTCACGGCCGCGCGCTGCCGGCGCTGGACGTGCTGCTGCGCCTGAACGGTCAGCACAACGTGCTCAATGCCTTGTCCGTGATCGCGATGGCGATGGAGCTCGGCATCGACGACGCCGCGCTGCTGCAGGGCCTGGCCAATTTCGGTGGCGTGGGCCGCCGCTTCCAGTCCTACGGTGAGTTGCCGGTGACCGCCGAAGACGCTGCGGGCGAGGGCGCCACGGCGGGCACCGCGCTGCTGATCGACGACTATGGCCATCACCCGGTGGAGATGCAGGCCGTGCTGAACGCCGCGCGCGGCGCGTACCCGGGCCGCCGGCTGCTGCTGGCCTTCCAGCCGCATCGCTACACGCGCACCCGCGATTGCTTCGAGGAATTCGCCGAGGTGCTGGCGCAGGCCGACGGCGTGTTGCTGACCGAGATCTATGCCGCCAGCGAGTCCCCGCTGCCCGGCATCAGCGGCGAGAGCCTGGCGCGAGCGGTGTCGGACCGCGGCACCGCGGCCGGCTTCGTCGGCGACTGGCAGGGACTGCCGCAGGCGATCGCCCACCAGGCGCGCGCCGGCGATGTGGTGATCGTGATGGGGGCCGGCTCGATCGCCGCTGTTCCCGCGCGCACCGTTGAACTCATGACGAAGGGAGGCCGCGCATGACCACGGACCTCAACACCACGACTTCCTCCGCGCCCGCGTCTGAATCCGCGCTCTACCAGCACCTGGCCATCGCCGGCATCGACGCCAGGGCGATGGGCAAGGTCGCCGTGCTCTTCGGCGGCGACTCCGCCGAGCGCGAGGTCTCGCTGATGTCGGGCAGCGGCGTGCTGGACGCGCTGCGCGCCGAAGGCGTGGACGCGCATGCCTTCGACCCGGGTCAGCGCAACCTGCTCGAGCTCAAGGCCGAGGGATTCCAGCGCGCGTTCATCGCGCTGCACGGCCGGCACGGCGAGGACGGCACGGTGCAGGGCGCGCTCGAGCTGATGGGCATTCCCTACACCGGCTCCGGCGTGATGGCCTCGGCCATCGCGATGGACAAGATCACGACCAAGCGCGTGTGGCTGGCCGACCAGCTGTCGACGCCGCGCTGGGTCAGCCTCAAGCGCGACGAGCTGCAGCGCGAGCGCGTGCGCACGGTGCCCGATGAGCTGGGCCTGCCGATCTTCGTCAAGCCGCCGCACGAGGGCTCGTCCATCGGGGCGAGCAAGGTGATGGGCTATTCGGACATGCAGGCCGCCGTCGAGCTGGCCGCGAAGTACGACGCCGAGGTGCTGTGCGAGGAGTTCGTCGACGGCGCCGAGCTGACCTGCCCGGTGCTGGGCGAGGGCGCCGACGCGATCGCGCTGCCGGTCATCGAGATCCGGGCCGTCGGCGGCAATTACGACTATCAGAACAAGTACTTCACCGACACGACGCAATACCTCGTGGGCCAGCTGCCCGCCGAGGAGCAGGCCCGCGTGCAGTCGCTGGTGCTGGCCGCCTACCGCTCGCTGGGCGCGCGCGGCTGGGGACGGGTCGACGTGATGCGCCGCAAGTCCGACGGTCAGCTGTTCCTGCTGGAGATCAACACCTCGCCGGGCATGACCTCGCATTCGCTGGTGCCCAAGGCTGCCGCGGCCGTGGGTCTGTCCTATCCGAAGTTGTGTCTGTACCTGCTGTCCCAGGCCCGCCTGGACAGCCAGGCCTGACGGAACACCCCCAGCAACAAGCCACGGATCCCCCGAAGCCACCCCCCGTCTCCCCACCATGGGCGCCACCTTCACCCACACCGCCGCACCGCTGCCGCCGGACATCCGAGTGATGAACGGCGTGGCGGGGCTGCTGCTCGCCGGCTTCACGCTGGCCGCGGCGGCGCTGGGTCTGCACTGGCTGGCGCGCCAGCCTGCGTTCTCGATCAAGTCGATCACGGTGGAGGGCGACGTCAGCCGCAACAGCAGCGCGTCGCTGCGGGCGAACGCGCTGCCGCGGCTGTCGGGCAATTTCCTGACGATGAACCTGCAGCAGGCGCGCGCCGCCTTCGAGGCCGTGCCCTGGGTGCGCCATGCGACGGTGCGCCGGGTCTGGCCGCTGCACCTGGTGGTCGCGCTGGAGGAACACCGCCCCGCCGCCTATTGGGAAACCAAGGTCGAGAACGCCGACGCGGACAGCGACGCGGTCGTCGATACCCGGCTGGTCAACAGTTTCGGCGAGGTTTTCGAGGCGAATCTGGGCGATGTCGAGGACGAGGACCTGCCCACGCTGGCCGGTCCGGCGAAATCCTCCGGCGCGATGTTGGCCATGTGGCGCCAGCTCGACCCGATGACCCACGGCAAATTGGACGAGGGCGTCACCCGGCTGGATTTGTCGGGCCGCGGCTCCTGGAAGGCCACGCTGGAAAAGGGCGCGGTCGTGGAGCTGGGCCGCGGCAGCCAGGCGGAAGTCGTGGCCCGGTATGGCCAATTCATCGCCAGCATTCCCCAGATCACCGCCCGGTACCGCACGTCGCTGGTATCGGCGGACCTCCGCCATGAGGCCGGATATGCGGTCCGGCTGGCGGGCGTGACGACGGTTACCACTGCGCCCAAGGGCGCCAAGAAGAATTGAGGACAGGCATGGCCAAGGAATACAAGGATTTGGTCGTCGGGTTGGACATCGGCACCGCCAAGATCATGGCGGTGGTGGCCGAGGTGATGGGAGACGGCCAATTGCGCATCGCCGGTCTGGGCGTGGCGCCCAGCCATGGCCTGAAGCGCGGCGTGGTGGTGAATATCGACGCCACCGTCCAGTCCATCCAGCAGGCCCTGAAAGAGGCCGAAATGATGGCCGACTGCCGGATCTCGCGGGTTTACACGGGGATTACCGGCAGCCATATCCGCGGTCAGAACTCGACCGGCATGGTCATCGTGCGGGACAAGGAAGTCACGCCGGTGGATGTGGCGCGGGTGGTGGAAACCGCCAAGGCGATCAATATCCCCAATGACCAGCGGCTGCTGCTGGTGGAACCTCAGGAATTCGTCATCGACGGCCATGAGGTCAAGGAGCCGATCGGCATGAGCGGCGGCCGGCTGGAGGTCAAGGTCCACATCGTGACCGGGGCCCAGAGCGCGGCGGAGAACATCGTCAAGTGCGTGCGCCGCTGCGGGCTGGAGGTCGAGCAACTCGTGCTGAACCCGAGCGGTTCCAGTCTGGCCGCGCTCACTTCCGACGAGCGCGACCTCGGCGTGGCGCTGGTGGATATCGGTGCCGGTACGACCGACGTGGCCATTTTTACCGGTGGATCGATCCGCCATACCGCGGTGATTCCGATTGCCGGCGACCTGATTACCAGCGATATCGCGATGGCGCTGCGCACCCCGACCAAGGATGCGGAGGAAATCAAGGTCGAGCATGGGGTGGCCAAGCAATTGCTGGCCGATCCGGCGGATCAGGTGGAAGTGCCGGGTTTGGGTGACCGGGCACCTCGCATGCTCTCCAAACAGGCTTTGGCCGGGGTGATCGAACCGCGCGTGGAGGAAATCTTCTCGCTGGTGCACCAGGTCATCCGGGAATCCGGCTACGAGGAACTGCTGTCGTCGGGAATTGTCCTGACCGGCGGTTCGGCGGTGATGCCGGGGATGGTCGAACTGGCCGAGGACATTTTCCTCAAGCCGGTGCGTCGGGGAAATCCGACCTACAACGGCGCGTTGTTCGACATGGTCGCCAATCCCCGTTCGGCGACCGTGATGGGATTGTTGGAGGAAGCGCGGCTGTCGCGCACACGAGGATTCAAGGCGGCGCAGCAGGCAGGTTCGGTGAAGACCCTGTTCGGCCGCGCCAAGGACTGGTTCCTGGGGAATTTCTAAGAGGCTGGCATCGACCGGCTCACGCTTTCTTTACGGCGTTCGAGGGTTTTGCCCCCTAAAAAAGGGCCGATCCCACTTCTATTTTGCTGATGGCAACTGCACAATATGGACAGGAGGTTTGATATGGCGATCGAGATGATCGAAGAGTTTGATCAGGGCACCCAGATCAAGGTGATCGGCGTGGGCGGCGGCGGCGGAAACGCGGTCGAGCACATGATCAGCCAAGGTGTCCAGGGCGTGGAATTCATCGTGGCCAACACGGATGCCCAAGCCCTGAATCGCTCCAAGGCCGATCAACTCCTGCAACTGGGCCATACCGGCCTGGGCGCCGGCGCGAAACCCGAGGTCGGCAAATCGGCCGCCGAGGAAGCGGAAGCCCGCATCCGCGAATCCATCACCGGCGCGCACATGCTGTTCATCACCGCCGGCATGGGCGGCGGCACCGGCACCGGCGCGGCTCCCGTGATCGCGCGCGTGGCCAAGGAGATGGGCATCCTGACCGTCGGCGTCGTCACGAAGCCGTTCGAGTTCGAAGGCAACCGCCGTGGCAAGGCCGCGGACCTGGGCCTGCAGGAACTCGAGGCCAATGTGGACTCGCTGATCGTCGTGCTCAACGACAAGCTGCTGGAAGTGCTGGGTGACGACGTCACGCAGGACCAGGCCTTCGCGCACGCCAACGACGTGCTGAAGAACGCCGTGGGCGGCATCTCCGACATCATCCACATGCCGGGCCTGGTCAACGTCGACTTCGAGGACGTGAAGACCGTGATGAGCGAGCCGGGCAAGGCGATGATGGGCACGGCCGTCGCGGCCGGTCCGGATCGCGCGAGCAAGGCCGCCGAGGGCGCTGTCGCCTGCCCGCTGCTGGAAGGCATCGATCTGTCGGGCGCGCGTGGCGTGCTGGTGCTGATCGCCGCGAGCCGCAACAACTTCAAGCTGGCCGAGAGCCGCAACGCGATGACCGCGATCAAGCGCTACGCCGCTGAGGACGCGCACATCATCTACGGCACCGCCTACGACGAATCGCTGGGCGACCAACTGCGCGTCACGGTGATCGCGACCGGCCTGAGCCAGCGCGCCGCGGCGCGTCAGCAGCCGCAGCTCGTCGTGCAGCAGCCGCAGCTGCGCACCGGCACCGACAACATGCCGGTGCTGACGCAGCCGGTGGTGATGCCGGGCAGCGCCGCCGCGCAGGGTGGGGCCACGGCCGCGCCGATGACGACGTCCGACTTCGGCGGCATGAACGTGCCGAGCGTCTGGCGCCATGGCCGCACCGCCGCCGCGAAGGTAGAGGCGCTGTCGTCCAACGGCATGGACGAGATCGAGATCCCGGCCTTCCTGCGCAAGCAGGCGGACTGAGACCGACTTTCTCGAACGCCATCAGCTTGAAGGCCGCGTCCCGCGAGGGGCGCGGTCTTTTTCGTTTCCAGGGACCGCGACTGAGGGGGCGTTGTTGCAATTGAACGCTCGTGCCGTTCGGTGAACTTCGGCACACTGGCGCCCGATCACAAGACAAGAACGAAGGCATGGTCCAGGGCGTGGATGAGGTCACGGCGTCGAGACGGTCCGTCGCGCAGGCACGGCTGAACGGCTCGGTGCGCCCGTCGATGGCGCTTCGGGTCGCCCCCTGGCTCGCGCTGGTCGTGATGCTCGCCCTCGCGGCGATGCTGCTCCTGGCTGGCGCGGCGCGGGCCCAGGAAGCCACGCCCAGTCATGCCACTGGCGCCGCGACCGGCGCCCAGGTGGCGCGCGCGTCGCCGCTCGGGCCCACCCGGCCCGTGCCTGATCCCGCGCCCGCCGCTGGCGCGCAGAGAGCGACGCAGGCCGAGGTCGCCACCAGCGACTGGACGCAGGACCAGCTCAAGGCCTGGTGGCGCGCGTTGCGCGTGATGGACGGCACCGATGGCGCGCTGCCCGACGCCTTGCTGCCGCCATCGAGCCCCTCGGCTTGGCAGCCGGTGGAGTTGCCCGAGGTCCAGCAGCGCGAGGCCACACAGTCGTCCTCCGCCGATGCGCGCTTCCAGATGCGCTGGTATCGCTTGAAGTACGCGGCGCCCAATGGCCGCTGGCCCACCAGCGTCGCGCTCTACATGCCGCGTCTGGTGGCTCTGGCCGCGGCGGTGCTGGTCAAGACCGACGACGGCTGGCGGCCGGTCTTCGACAACCAGTCCGGCGCGCGTGAGCAATGGGTGCGGCCGCTGTGGGTGGTGCTGCCGTCCGCGCTGACCGAGATCCAGCAGGCGCGCGAGATCGAGGTCGTCATCGCGGTGCCGGTGATGCAGGCGGGGTATTACTCGGTGTCCAGCGTGTGGCTGGGCGCGCGTGAGGACCTCGAGCCGCGCCACGACCGGCGCTGGGTGCTGCAGATCGGCGTGCCGCAGGCGACCGGTCTGACGCTCGTGACGCTGGGCCTGTTCGCGCTCGTGCTGTGGGCCAAGCGCCGCGAGGACTCGTCCTACCTGCTGTTCTCGCTGGCCACGGTCGCGTGGCTGGTGCGCAACCTGCATTACCACCTGGACCTGCCGCGCACGCGCGACGCGCTGGAGTGGTTCTGGTGGGTCACGCACGCGTC
Source organism: Roseateles sp. So40a (assembly GCF_048081605.1). Classification (NCBI taxonomy): domain Bacteria; kingdom Pseudomonadati; phylum Pseudomonadota; class Betaproteobacteria; order Burkholderiales; family Sphaerotilaceae; genus Roseateles; species Roseateles sp. So40a. Next base: position 720,161 of record NZ_CP182288.1, read on the forward strand.
GATGTCGTGGGTCATGCTGCTGACCTTCCTTTTCGCGCTGCGTTTCGCGCGGCAGCGTTTCGCGCGCTTCGAGCGCGGCATGGCGCTGTTCGTGCTGGTCTCCAGCCTGGCGTCGATGCCGCTGTGGGGCCGCGGCTTCGACGCGCTCGTGCTGCTGCACATCTGCAACGCGGTCGTGGGACTGGCGGGCACCGCCTTCGTCGCCAGCGTCGCGTGGCGTCAAGGCACGCGCGAGCTGCGCGTGATGGCGGCCGCGCTGGTGATCGGCGTGGCGCTGGGCGTGCACGACCTCGGGCTGCTGGCGGGCTGGTGGTGGCCGGAACACGTCTACCTGATGCCCTTCGCCACGCTCGTCATCCTGGCGAGCTTCCTGTATGCGGTGCAGTTCCGCTACGTGGAGGCGCTGCGCGGCGTGGAGCGCGCCAATGAGGACCTCGCCCAGCGGCTGCAGGAACAGAGCGTGCAGCTCAGCGCGCAGCACGACAAGCTGCGCGAGGTCGAGCGTCAGCAGGCGCTGCTGCTGGAGCGCCAGCGCATCATGCAGGACATGCACGACGGGCTGGGCTCGTCGCTGCTGTCGGCGATGGTGGCGGTGGAGCAGGGCACGATGCCGCAGGAGCAGGTCGTGACGGTGCTGCGCGAATGCGTCGATGACCTGCGGCTGGTGATCGATTCGCTCGAGCCGGTGGGGCACGACATCGTGTCGCTGCTCGCGACGATGCGTTATCGGCTGGGCAAGCGGCTGCAGCTGGGCGGGCTCAAGCTGGAATGGGACGTGCACGACTTGCCGGCGCTGGAGTGGCTGGAGCCGCCCGATGCGCTGCATGTGCTGCGCCTGATGCAGGAGGCGCTGACCAACGCGCTGAAGCATGCGCGGGCCTCGCGGGTGCGCGTGGTCACGCGCGACCTGGGCAAGCGGGTGGAGATCCGCGTCGAGGACGACGGCGAGGGCTTCGATGTCGGGACCGTGTCGCAGGGGCGCGGGCTGCGCGGCCTGCAGCGGCGCGCGAAGGTGCTGGGCGGATCCTTGCGGGTGGACAGCAGCCCGGGGCACGGCACGGTGGTGACGCTGCGGCTGCCGGTGGCGCGCGCCGACCATGAGGCCGTTGTCCAGCAGGGTTGAGCCCGTTTTGGGACAATACGGCCCATGCTCAAGCAACGCACCATCAAATCGCTGACCCGCGCGGTCGGGGTCGGCATCCACAGCGGCCAGAAGGTGGAGATCACCCTGCGGCCCGCGGCGCCGGGCACCGGCATCGTGTTCCGGCGTGTCGACCTGGCGCAGCCGGTGGACATTCCGGTGAACACGCACAGCGTCTGCGACACGCGCATGGCCACGACGATCAGCCCGAACGGCGATCCGGGCCAGCCCAAGGTGCAGACGATCGAGCATCTGCTGTCGGCGTGCGCGGGGCTGGGCATCGACAACCTGCTGATCGACATCAACGCGGACGAGGTCCCGGTGCTGGACGGATCGGCGGCGAGCTACGTGTTCCTGCTGCAGAGCGCGGGCATCGAGCTGCAGAACTCCCCCAAGCAGTTCCTGCGGGTGAAGAAGCCGGTGGAGGTGCGCAAGGGCGAGGGCAAGGGCCTGATGTGGGCGAAGCTGACGCCGCATCACGGCTACACGCTGAGCTTCCAGATCGAGTTCGACAACCCGGCGGTGTCGGCGACGGGTCAGCATTACGTGTTCGACATGGGCAGCGGCCAGTACAAGCGCGAGATCGCGCGGGCGCGGACCTTCGGCATGACCAAGGACATCGAGCTGATGCGCTCGCGCGGGCTGACGCTGGGCGGGAGCATGGACAACGCGATCGTGGTGGACGACTACCGCGTGCTGAACGCGGAGGGTTTGCGCTACGACGACGAGTTCGTGAAGCACAAGATCCTGGACGCGATCGGCGACATGCAGGTGGTGGGGCATCCGCTGCTGGCGGCGTACACGTCGTTCAAGGGCGGGCATGCGCTGAACAACCTGCTGCTGCGCGAGCTGCTGGCGGACGCCGAGGCCTACGAGATCGTGACCTTCGAGGACGAGCGCGACGCGCCCGCGGGCTTCGCGGAGCTGGCGCCGGCGTGGTGAGATGATTGGCGGATGCCGATCAGCCAGTCACAGCTCACCAAGCTCGGGGATCGCCTTCGTGCGGATGTCACCGAAGAGCAGGACCTGAAACTTCTTGATGAGTACCGGCGCTCTTTCGAGGTTCCCGGGAAATGGGTCTCCAACGAAGTTCGCATTTGCACAGGCATCGTTCCGACCGAACGGAACTCCAAGTCCAGCAGAGCGATCATCGAGAAGCTGAGGCGCCAGACGTCGAGGCTGGGGCGCATCCAAGACATCGCGGGTTGCCGGATCAGTGTTCCGAACCTACGCGTACAGTCAGAAGTTGTTGAACAACTGGTCGCTCGATTCTCAGATGTGGAAGTCAAGGACCGACGGGAAAAGCCAAGTCACGGATATCGAGCGGTGCACCTGGTTGTGCGCCATGAGGGCTTCCTTATCGAAGTGCAGGTGCGAACCACCCTTCAACATCTTTGGGGTCAACTCTCCGAGACACTGGCGGATCGATTTGGCAATGCAGTGAAGTATGGTGGCGGTCCGCCAGAAGTGGGCGAGATGCTGACGAGGTGTTCGGACGTTCTGGCCAGGTTGGAGGTTGCCGAACTGGAACTCGGGGAACTCGAACATTTGTTTGGAAGTACGAAGTCGCCAGACGATGCATTGCACGGGCGCTTGTCCACGGTTCGGAAAAATCTTGACTCGTTGCATGAACTGCTCAGCTCAATCATGAACGCCATTTCTGTTCGTCTTCTGAAGGCAGACTAGATCACCATGATCTTCCTCGTTCACTACGATCGACGCGCTCAGCGATTGGAGCGATTTGTTGGCTATTCAGACGATGCGCTGCTCCAGGCGCAGGACGACCGCTTGAAGCTGGAACTCAGTCTGCTCCACAGCGATCGCGAAAATGAGATCGTGTTGCTAAGCGCCCCTAGCGAAGAGGCGGTGAGAAATACGCATGGCCGCTACTTCTACAAGTTCGCGGATCTTGCAGCTCGAAGCGGCATTGCGCTGGCGGCGAACTGATGCTGATCTTCCGCCTCGTCTTCGCCCTGCTGCTGGCCGCCGGTCTGCTGTGCTTCGCCATCTACATCGGCACGAAGCAGCCCGTCTGGCGCCGTCGCGCGATCGTGCTCGTCAAGTGGACCGTGATCGCCGGCATCGGCGCGTTCTCGGTGCTGATCCTGGAGCGGGTGATCCTGTTGGTTTGAACTGAAGACACCCAGGGACCTCGACCCCGCCTGGTTTTATCCCGAAGCAGGCCACAGGCAAGACCCAGCGATGACTTCAGGCGCCAATGTTGGGAGCGCCACGGCGGCTTCGGCAAGGAAGTGCGGGGCAAGTTCAGCTCAAGCACCCACTCTCCGGCCTGGGCTGCAATCTAGCTTGCAAAGAAGCGCGGCAACAGCACAAGCGAAGCGCCCCGAAACCCGGTCATGCCTGAACGGTGGAGCGGGGTGGACCCGCGACAAAATCTTTTGAACTGGAGCGGTCGCCGCCGCGCAATCCCGCTGCGGAGGGATCGTTAACTTCACAAACACGCTCCTATCATCCTGACACTTTGTTGCAACTCCTTGCCAGGGGACTGCGCGTCAGATGACGATCCTGAACGAAATCCAGAAATGGGCGGAACGGTTGCCAGCATGGCAGCAACATGCGGTGGCGATCCTGTATGAGCGAAGGAGACCAGAGCAGGAAGACCTAGAAGCGATATACACGCTCCTTCTGGGTTCCAAGGGTGTCCCTGGCCTTATGGAGATTGAGCCGAGAAAGCTGACCCAAGAGCAAGTGGGTGCGGCGCAGGTCGGTGAGCGCCTGGTCCAACTGACCGCGGTGAAGAACCTGCAGCACGTGAATGCACTGGCCCCGGGGAAGACGCTCGCGCTGGCGCCGACCGGGTTGACGGGTATCTACGGCGACAACGGAGCAGGGAAGTCGGGCTACAACCGCGTGCTGAAGCGGGCCTGCCGCGCGCGAGACGCGAAGGAACGAATTCGCCCCAACGCTTACGCGCCGCCCGTCCAAGGAAGCGTCGCGTCTGCAGAGTTCGAGGTACTCGTCGATGGCGAAGCCGTCGGCCTTGTTTGGACTGACGGCCAGACGTCGCCGGGGGAGCTGTCCAGCATCGCCATCTTCGACTCCCATTGCGCGCGGGCCTATGTCGACAACCACGGGGATTTTTCGTACATCCCCTACGGCCTGGACATCCTGGAGGGGTTGGCAAAAGTCTGCGCGCATCTGAAGGCCCGCATCGAGCATGAACTGGTCGCAGCGCAGCCCAACCTAGAGCCCTTCGCGCGGCTGGCGCAGAGCCCGACGGCGGCGGGTCTATTGGCCAAGGGGCTGTCGGCTAAGACTCTGCCGGAAGACATCGAAAAGCTTGGCACCCTGAAGGCCGGAGAACTGGAAAGGTTGGAAAGTCTGGTCAGGACGTTGGCGGAGGCTGATCCCAAGCGGCGCGCTGCAGAGCTGCGGCTGCGAGCCTCTCGCGTCGAAACCCTGGTTGGTCGCATCGACACGTCTGCGGCTATCGTGGCGGAAGCGAAAGTCGAAGAGTTGCAAGACCTCATCTCCAGGTCTGACAAAGCCAAGGCTATCTCTCAAGCCGTGGCTCAGCGCTTCAGCGACGTTGGGTCTGTCGAAGGGACGGGTAGCGAGCTCTGGGAAACTTTGTTCAAGGCCGCGCGTGGGTTCTGCGCGAGCACTGGGAGCCTGAAGGCCTTCCCCGAACTTGGGGCCAACGATCCCTGCCCGCTTTGCCAGAACCCGATTGGAGACACTGGCGCGGCGCGGCTCCGTACTTTTGATGAGTTCATCGAGGGAGAAGCCGCGCAAGCCGCGACGGCCGCGCGTAGGACTGCCGGTTCGGCGTTCAAGGCGTTGGTCGACGCGCCGCTCAATCTCGGTTTCGACGAAACGCTCGTACATGACCTCGACGGTCACGCGGAGCTCATTGCAGCCTGCGAGGCATTGCAGCTCGCGCTACACGCTCGCAGTGCCGCTGTGCGGCGAGCTGCCGATCCTTCGGTTGAAGGAACCTGGGAGCAGGTGCCCGCGCTTCCCCCCAACCCGCGGGACGACTTGCTTGCGGTTGCGAAGACTTGGAATGATGCAGCGACGCAGCTCGATCAATCCCAGAATGCTGCAGCCCGCGCGGCGATGGAAAAGGAGCTCGCAGAGTTGCAGGCGCGCAGTCAGCTAGCTGACCTGAAGTCGACGGCGCTGGATACGGTCAGGAAGTTCATCCTCAGCGGGCAACTCGCGGGATGCCTCACCGCCACCAGCACGACTGCGATTTCCCGCAAGTCCACCGAGTTGATGAACACGATGGCGACTGAGGAGGTCGCTGCAGCCCTCCGGCAGGAGTTGAAAGCGCTCGGCATCCACGGCATCAACGTGGAGTTGCAGCCGTCGTCGGCTCGGGCCAAGACGACTTTCAAGCTAGTCCTGAACAGCAAGAGCGGAGCCGTTCCCGAAGAGATTCTGAGCGAGGGCGAACAGCGCGCGATTGCGATTGCTGCGTTCCTGGCTGAAGTGAAGCTTGGCAACGGCAGGGGCGGCATCGTGTTTGATGATCCGGTGTCGTCACTGGATCATGCTCGCCGAGAGCTGGTGGCGCGGCGCATTGCGGCAGAGGCGACGCATCGGCAGGTAGTTGTCTTCACACACGACATCTACTTCCTCAACGTCTTGATGTACGAGGCCGCGAAGCTTGAGCTCGCGCCCAAAACGCTCACGCTCAACGAAACTCCGGAGGGATTCGGTGTTGCCGAAGAGACCTTGCCCTTCGCCGGCGCGACGGTGGCCCAGCGAGTCGGGATGCTGCGCAACAAGCAAGTCGATTGCGCGCGGCTGCACAAGAACGGGGATAAGCCCGGCTACCGTAGGCTGACGCTAGAGCTCTACAGCGATCTGCGGATGAGTTGGGAGCGCGGGGTCGAAGAAGTCCTCTTCAACGAGGCGGTGCTGCGGTTCCGCAAAGGCGTCGAGACCAACCGCTTGAAGCAGGTCACTATTGAACCGGAGGACATAGCTGCCATCACGTCAGGGATGGCCAAGTGTTCGAACTTTACTGGTCACGATGGCGCGATGGTCGCAAACGTCGCAATGCCGCCACCTGATGAGCTGAGCGCGGACATCAGCGCGCTCGAAGACTGGCGCAAGTCGGTGATGGTCCGGCGCAACGCCAAGAGGGCGTAGTCAGCATCTTTACCGGACGTCCCGGTTAGACGTCACCAGCTCGCCCAGTAGTCATGTCAGGTCTTCTCGGCGGACGCCGCCGACGATGCGCTCTGTGGATCAGCAAGCTGCTCGAATGGTTGCTAGAGGGCGGCGCGGATGGCGCGTAGGACTTTTCCCAGAACTGCGGGGCAGCGAGGGCGTTGAGATGCGTGGCTCTATGCAAGTCCATTCAATCGCGCCGTGGAGGAGCTAGGCACCACCGTTGCCCATGACAATGTCCGCTCAACGAGCGGCCTTCGTGCTTTTCAGGAGAGGAGCTTCACTCCTCCAACGCCTGCAACTGCACCAGCCGTTGGTAGATCCCGCCGTCGATGGCCATGAGTTCCTCATGCGTGCCGCGCTCATCCAGGTGACCGTGGTTCAGCACCACGATCTGGTCGGCCTCGCGGATCGTCGACAACCGGTGCGCGATCGCGATCACCGTCACCCGGCCTCGCAGCGCGCGCAGCGCCTCGCCCACCTGCGCCTCGGTCGCGCTGTCGATGTTGGCCGTCGCCTCGTCCAGCAGCAGGATGCGCGGCTCGCCGGCCAACGCGCGCGCCAGCGCGATCAGCTGCTTCTGGCCCGTCGACACCGCCAGCCCGCCATCCCCCAGCCGGCTGTCGTAACCCTGCGGCAGCGCGCTCAGGAAGTCATGCGCCCGTGCCGCCCGCGCCGCGGCTTCCAGGCGCTCATCCGGAATCGCGCGCCCCATGCGGATGTTCTCGCGCACGCTGCCCGCGATCAGGTAGGGCTCTTGCGGCACCAGACCCAGCGCGTCATGGAAGGCCTCGTCGGGCAACTGCTCCAGCGGCTGCCCATCGATCAGGATGCGGCCCTGCTGCGGCCGGTAGAAGCGCAGCAGCAGCGCCAGCAGCGTCGACTTGCCCGAGCCCGTGTGCCCCGCGATGCCCACGAAGCTCCCCGCCGGGATCGCCAGGTCGAGGTCGCGCAGCACCGGCTGCTCGGGCTTGTAGGCGAAATGCAGATGCTCGAAACGGATCTCGCCCGCGCCCACCTTGAGGTCGGATCGATGCGAGCGCGGCTCGCTGGGTTCGCGCAGCAGTGCCCGCACGCGCGACGCCGCCACCAGCGCCTGCTGCAGCTGGCTGAACTGCATCGTGATCTGGATCAGCGGCTCCACCACGCGCGCGATGTAGGCGAGGAACGCGTACAGCAGCCCGACCTCCAGCCCCGACAGCTCACGCAGCCCGAAGCCGTAGATCACCGTCACGATCAGCAGCACGTTGAGCAGGTCCAGCGCCGGGCGCAGCAGCCACGCATTGGCGCGCAGCTCCTGCACGCGCGCCTGCAGCTGCGCCCGATTGGCCGTCTCGTAACGCGCGGCGAATCGCTGCGCGGCGCCGGCCGATTGCAGCATCGCCATGCCGGCCATGCTCTCGGCCATCTGCGCATTGAGGTCGGCGCGCAGCGCGCGGGCGCGTTGCACCGGGCCGCTGCTCGCGCGCTGGTAGAGCCAGATGATCCCGGAGCTCGCCGGCACCAGCGCCAGCACGATCAGCATCAATCGCCAGTCCAGCCACGCCATCGCGACCAGCGCGCCGGCGACGACGATCGTCGAGTCCAGCATCACGAACAGCACCTGCCGGTAGAGGTTGTTCACCGCGTCGGTGTCGTTGGTGATGCGGCTCAGCAGCTGGCCGGAGATGCTGCGGTCGAAGAACGCCATCGGCTGCGCCAGCACATGCGCGTAGACCTGCTCGCGCAGCCGCAGCACGGAGCGCTGCGCGACCGAGGCCATGCGGCGCAATTGCGCGTAGCGCAGCAGGCTCGCCGTCCATCCCGCCAGCAGCATCGCGCCCAGCAGCAGCGCCATCGGGCCGAGCTGGAAATCGCGCGGCAGCACATGCGCATCGATGAAGTGCTTGCCCAGGATGGGCCCGATCGCCTCGAGCGCCGCGGCCACCACCAGCCATCCCAGCCCCTTCACCAGACCGCGCCGCTCGGGCCTGGCGGCCTGCGCCAGCAACGCCAGCGCCTCGCGCGGCGAGTGGTCCTCGGTGGGGGTCTTGCCGTCCTTGCCGGACGCGATCTCAGGCGGCGTCAAGGCTGGCCTCCAGTTGTTGATATCGCCATTGGCTGGCATACCAGCCGCCCAGCGCGAGCAGCGCCTCGTGCCGGCCGCGCTCGACGATGCGCCCCTGCCGGAGCACCACGATCTCGTCGGCTTCCATCACCGCGGACAGCCGGTGGCTGACCACGGCGAGGCTGCGTTCCGGATGGCGTGCGCGCAGCTCGCGCCAGTGGTCGAGGATCTGCGTCTCGGTGCCGCTGTCCACGGCGGACAGCGCATCGTCCAGCAGCAGGATGGGCGCGCCGGCGAGCAAGGCGCGCGCGATCGCGACCCGTTGGCGCTGACCGCCGGACAGTGTCACGCCGCGCTCGCCGACCAGCGTGTCGTAACCCTGCGGCAGCCGCAGGATGTCCTCGTGCACGGCGGCGAGCTCGGCCACGGCGAGGATCTCGTCGCGCGTGGCCTCGGGGCGGGCCAGGGCGATGTTGTCGGCCACCGAGGCCGAGAACAGGAAGGGCTCCTGGGGCACCCACGCGAGCGCGCGGCGCAGCGCGTCCAGGCGGATCTCCGGCGCGGGCACGCCACCCAGGCGCAACGTGCCGGCGTCAGGTTCGTACTGCCGCAGCAGCAGGCGCAGCAAGGTCGACTTGCCCGAGCCCGTCGCCCCGACGATGCCCAGCGTGCGGCCCGGCGGCAGCGTCAGCGCGATGTCCTCCAGCGCCGGCTGCGTCATGCCGGGATAACGGAAGCTGAGCTGGTCCCAGTGGAGCTCGGCATGCGGGGGCACATCGCGGGTGCCGGTGTCCACGAGACCGGCGGGCGCGTCCAGCACCGGTTGCAGGCGCGTCCAGGCGGCGCGGCCGCGCTCCAGCAGCGACAGCACCCAACCCGCGGCGAACATCGGCCAGATCAGCTGACCGAGGTACATCGTGAACGCGGTGAGCTGGCCGATGCTGATGAGGTTCGTGCCGACGAGCCAGGCGCCCATGCCCAGCGCGATGACGGTGGCCGCGCCCAGCGACAGCCCGACCGCGGGTTCGAACATCGCTTCCCAGCGTTGCGCCTGATAGGCCGCGGCGCCGGCGTCGCGGGCGAGTTCGCCGAACTGCTCGCGGCTGCGGCGAACGAGGCCGAGCGCTCGCACGGTGCGCACGCCGGCGAGGCTGTCCTGCACCTGCTGGTTCAAGGTCGAGAAGCGCTTCAGCGATTCGGCCGACGCCACATGGATGCGCGAGGAGATGCGCCAGAACGCGTAGGCCATGAAGGGGAAGGGCACCAGCGCGGCCAGGCCCAGGCGCCAGTCGACGCTGATCGTCATCATGCCGAGCACCAGGATCAGTGTCAGCGTGCCATCGAAGGCGGCCAGCAGCGCTTCACCGGCGGCCATCTCGATGGCGTCGACGTCGTTGGTCGCCAGCGCCATCAGGTCGCCGGTGCGCTGGGCGTGGAAGAACGCGGGGCCCTGGCGGGTGAGTTGCGCGTAGAGACGGGTGCGGAGTTGCCGCCCCAGCTCATAGGCGGTGCGGAACAGCGCCAGCCGCCAGCCGACGCGCAGCAGGTAGATCGCGGCGCCGGCGAGCACCAGCAGGCCCAGTTGTCGGATCAGGTCCCAGCCCGCGAGGCGATGCGCGACCAGCGCGTCCACCACATGGCCGACCTGGCGCGGGATCCAGACTGTGAGGACGGCGATGGTGCTCAGCATCAACGCGCTGGCGACGTAGGGCCGCCAGTGGCCACGGATGTGGCCGGCGATCAATCGAGTCAGGGACATGGCGGCGGACATATGGCGGCGCATTGTGCCCGCCGGGGTTTCGCCGCCGAAAGGTCAGGGGCTTGAACTCGCCCGGGCGATCATGCCGATGCGCGCGTGCACGAGATCGGCGAGCACGCGCAGCCGTCTCTCGTCGAAGTTGCCGCTCAGCGCGTAGGCCAGCTTGCCGTCGATCCAGAACAGGCTGCGGGTCGTCTGGCCCGCCTCGACGCGCTGCATCAGACGGAAGGCGACCGGCGCCTCGGGCGAGCTCGCGCCCGTGCTCACATACAGCGTGAAGCGCTCACCGGTGTCGTTCTCGTACATGAATTGCGCGCGGGCCAGCCCGCCGGCCATGGCCGGGTCATCGCTCGCGGGCAGCAATCTCCCGCCGACCAGCTTCCAGCCGTAGTCGCGCAGCACCGGCGCATACAGCGGCTGACCCAGCCGCTTGCTCAGCCACTGGATCAGATGATCCGCCTGGTCTGCGCCGACCTCGACGGGATGGCGTTTCTCGGGCTGGTAGACCGCATGCGCGATCGCGGCGTCGCGGACGTATTCGGGAATCGACGGGTCGCGGCCGGCGGCGCGCGCGGCGGCCAGCGCGGCCACCTTGGCGGCCGCTTCCTGCTTGCCAGACCACCACGTGTGGCCGCCCCAGCCGCCCAGCCCACCGATGCCCAACCCCACGGCCAGCAGCAGCGCGGCCGCCCAGGCCGTGGGCCAGCGGGGGGCATTGGCAGCGGGCGGTCCATCGGATCGAAGCGCAGCGGACAGGCGCTCGGGCACGGGTTCATCGAGCCAGTCGCGGTGCAGCGCCTGCAGCGATGCGCGCTGTTCGCGCCACGCGAGCACCTGCTGGGCCTCGCGCGGGTGGCTCAACAGCCAGTCGGCGACGGCGGCGGCTTGTTCGGGGAGGAGTTGCCCGTCCACGTAGGCGTGGAGCGTGGCGGTGTCGACATCGAGGGGAGCTTGCGTCATGGTGCGGCGCTCATTTCACCACCCGCAGCGCGGCGCGGCCGGGCGCGCTGGCGGCAGAGATGCCGGAACTCGTGCCGGAACTCGTGCCGGAGCCCGTGTCGGCCATCGCCGCGCGCAGCCGCTCGCGGGCGCGCGACAGGCGCGACATCACGGTGCCGACGGGCACGTCCAGCACGTGGGCGGCGTCCTGGTAGCTGAGCTCCTCGACGCAGATCAGCAGCAGGATCTCGCGCGCGGAGGCGGGCAGCGCGGCCAGCGCGCGCTCGAGGTCCAGCCGCAGGGCCACCTGTTGCTGGGGTTCCTGGATCAGCGGCTGCGGCGTGTCGTCGTCGTCGAGCGAGTCGTGCAGAGCCTCGCGCGCGTCGCGGCGCTGGTTCAGATAGAGCCGATGCATCAGCGTCAGCAGCCAGTTGCGCATCGCGTCCTGGCGCGTGGGGCCGGGCTCGGCGTGGAACAGCGCGCCCTTGCGGGCCGCGCGTTCGAGCGTGTCTTGGAGCAGGTCGTCCGCCCGTGCCGAGTCGCCGCACAGCAACCGCGCGTGGCGGCGCAGGCGCGGCAGCAGCGGCAAGACTTCGTCGAGGACGAGGGACATGGGCGGATCGGACCTGGGGCCGGTGGTTACGGCTTTGCGGTATGCCAGACCTGATTGATGCCATCGCCGCTGCGCTCGCCGGGCTTGGCGTCCTTGGCCCAGAAGTACAGCGGCTTGCCCTTGTAGGCCCACTGCTTGGAGCCGTCATCGCGGGTGATGACGGACCAGTCGCCGGAAGTCTTGTCCTCGGCGCGGGCCATCAGCGGCGGCCAGTTGGTGGCGCAGGGGCCGTTGCACACGCTCTTGCCGCTGCCGGCGGCGTCCTTGTCGAAGGTGTACAGCGTCATGTCGTTGGCGCCGACCAGGGCGCCGTCCTTGGCCATCGCCGGGGCGGTCTGGGCGCCGGCGAGTCCGGCGGCGGCCATCAGCGCCAGGGCGGCGGCGAACTTGAAGGTCTTCGTCATGCGAGGTCTCCTGAGGGTTGCAGGGTGGGGGTACAGAGCATGAACACCGGGGAACGACGGCTTATTCCATCCGAATTCAACCGGATCTTGAACAAGCGATGTCCACCTTGCGAGGGATCGCCACGGAAGGGGCGGCGGAACTAGGATCCGCCGGTCCCCGGGTGGGGGCCATGTTCACACGACAGAGAGAGGGATGCCATGACGTTCGAGGAATCGATTCAGACCTGCTTCCGCAAGTACGCGGATTTCACGGGGACAGCGAGCCGGTCGGAATACTGGTGGTTCTTCCTGGCGCTGGTGCTGGGGTCGGCGATTTTGGGAGTGATCTCGGACTCGGCGAGCCTGATCTTCTGCCTGGCGACGCTGGTGCCGTCGGTGTCGGCGGCAGCGCGGCGCCTGCATGACATCGACCGCAGCGGCTGGTGGCAGCTGATCATCCTCGTCCCCGTCGTCGGCCTCTTCGTGCTGCTGTACTGGCTGGTCCAGCCCACGGCGCCGAATCGGTATGAGGCGGAGAACAAGGGCGTGGCGACGGTGTGATGTCTACCCGTTGACGCGGAACAGGTATTGCCAACGCAACGGCGCGCGGACAGTCAACCCGTTGGCATCGAGCAGATCGGGAATCAATCGGCTCAGCCGCATGTCCAGATTTGCGAGGTCCGCGGCTTCGATGGCGAGACCGGGTACATCTTGTGAGACGGCGACCCAGACGCCTGCGCGTTCGTCTCGATCGATCGTGATGCGGAAAGGGTGGTGCATGAGGCGGCTCCATCAACTGGAAACGCAGCATCCTAGGCAGTCATGTCCCGGGCGTCTGTGGCACAGATTGGTGTCGAAGCGCTTTCAACGCTAGCCTTCGGCAGTCCATCGAAGGTAGCGTCGGGCTACCGACACGAAGCCCTGCCAGGAGACCCCCAGCATGACCGAACGCGCCCAGGCGCTGGCCGCCCAGTTGATCCGCAACTTCCATGACGCCGAGCTGACCTCGTTCAAGCGTGAGCCGCTGTATGAGGCCCGTTCCGTGCGGCTCGCGCGAGGCACCGCCGCGCAGAAACTCGGCGCGTCCTACGACATCGTCGAGCCCGGCAAGACCACTTGCCCCTACCACCTGCATTACGCGCAGGAGGAGATGTTCATCGTCCTCGAGGGCCATGGCACCTTGCGGGTCGCGGGCGAGATGTTGCCGATCAAGGCCGGCGACGTGATCTTCATCCCGGCGGGACCGGAGTACCCGCACCACATCATCAACACCTCGGATGCGCCGATCAAATACCTGTCCATCAGCACGATGGAACAGCCGGAGATCTGCGTCTATCCCGACTCCAACAAGTTCATGGCCGAGCATGGCCCCGACAAGTCCACGCGCCCCTTCGAGGCCATCCGCAAGGTCGGCGAGGGCGATCTGGACTATTGGCAGGATGAACCCTGAAGGGACGCTGATCTGGCGCTGACCGGGGCCTGCTCAGACCCTGATCAATACGTCCGCGACCCCTTGAACTGCGCGTGCTGACGCCGCTGCAGCGTGGTCTGGCGGCTCATCGCGTCGAAGGACACGCGGGCATGCGCGTCCATGATCGCGATCCCCAGCGCGTCGGCCGCGTCCTTGCCGGGTTCGCCCGGCAGGTTCAGCAGCCGCGCCACCATCGCCTGCACCTGCGCCTTGGCCGCGCCGCCGTGCCCGGTGATGGCCTTCTTCATCTGCACCGCCGTGTACTCCGACACGTGCAGGTCGCAGGACACCAGCGCCGTCAGCGCCGCGCCCCGCGCCTGCCCGAGCAACAGCGTCGACTGCGGGTTCACGTTCACGAAGATGATCTCGACCGCCGCGCAGGTCGGCTGATAGCGCGACACCACCTCGCGGATCCCGGTGTAGAGGATCTTCAAGCGCCCCGGCAGGTCGCCCGTCGGCAGCGCGTTCGTCTTGATCGTGCCGCTGGCCACGTAGGCCAGCCGCGGTCCGTCGGCGTCGATCACGCCGAAACCGGTCGTCTGCAGGCCGGGGTCGATGCCGAGGATGCGCATGGCGGATCTCCTCAGGTCGCGGCGCGGAAATACCACCGCACCGAATGGAAGAACACCGGGGCCGCGAAACACATCACCGCGATGCGGTCCAGCAACCCCACCGCGCCGGTGATCGCGCTGCGATTGCCCCACGCGTTGATGCCGGCGTCGCGCTTGAGCGCCTGCATCACGAAGGCACCGAAGCTGCCGCAGCCCGCCGCGACGAACGCGGCGATCGCCGCCTGTCCGGCCTTGAACGGCGTGATCCAGTACAGCAGCGCGCCCGCGAAGGCCGCCGCGAACGCGCCGATCCACCACGCCTTCATCGTGAAGGACCGGCTGACCCGGCGCGCCACCGGCTTGGCGCGGAAACGGCTTGTGGCGATCGCCTGCGCGATCTGCCCGCAGGCCAGCACCGCCACCAGGAAGAACAGCAGGAAGGCGCCGCGCCCCTGGTACTTCGGAATGTCCAGCAGCAGCAGCGCCGGCGCGTGCGACAGCCCGTACACGCAGACCATGATGCCCCACTGGATCTTGGCGTTGCGCTCCAGGAAACGCCCCGGATCGTCGGCCAGCGCGCTGGCCACCGGGATCGCCAGGAAACCGTAGACCGGGATCAGCACCGAGAACAGGTCGAAGTGCCGCGTGCCCACCAGCACGTACTGCAGCGGCAGGATCACGAAGAACGAGATGATCAGCCCGCGATGGTCCGCGCGGCGCGTGTGCAGCAGCGTGATGAACTCGCGGAAAGCCAGGAACGAGAACACCGCGAACAGCAGCGTCGCGCCCACCGGCCCGGACACCCACGCCGCCCAGAACAGGCAGGCGCCCACCCACACCATGTTGAGCTCATGCCGGAACCGGGCCCAGCGCGCCTGCCAGGCTTCCTGCTCCTCCTCGGGCCGCTCTCGCAGCGACCACAGCACCGAGCCGATGCTCACCAGCAGCAGCGCGCCGAAGAGCACGACGAACAGGAACGCGACCTGCTCGCCGCTGTTCAGGGACTTGAGCCACCTCATTGGCCGCTCCCGCCCGGACGCAGCGCGACGACCGCCGCGCGGGCGCGCTCCAGGAACGCGCGCTTGTCCTCACCGGGCTCGATGCGGATCGGCGCGCCGAAGGTCACCGTGCACAGGATGGGCACCGGCACGACCTCGCCCTTGGGCATCACCCGCTGCACGTTGTCGATCCACGTGGGGATCAGCTGCACGTCGGGGAACTGCTCGGACAGGTGGTACAGGCCGGCCTTGAACGGCTGCGGCGTGCCCTTGTTGGAGCGCGTGCCCTCCGGGAAGATGACCAGCGAGTCGCCGTTCTGCAGCGTCTCCACCAGCGGCTCCAGCGGATCCTCGTCCGGCGTGGCGCGGGTGCGGCTCACGTAGACGGCGTTGAACACCGCCGTCGTGATCCAGGTCTTGAGCTTGGTGCTCGTCCAGTAATCGCGCGCGGCGATGGGGCGGGTACGGGCGCGCAACTCGCCGGGCAGCGACGCCCAGATCAGCACCCAATCGAAGTGGCTCTGATGGTTGGCGAAGTAGATGCGCTGTTCCGACGTGGGCGGGCAGCCTTTCCAATGTCCCTGGGCGCCCGTGATCAGGCGCGCCAGCGAGGACAGGAACAGGCCGGTGATTTCGGCAAGGACCATGGGCGCGATTATCCCCGGCGGATCAGCTCGGCCGCCTTCTCCGCGATCGCCACCACCGGCGCGTTCGTGTTGCCGCTCACGACGCTCGGCATGATCGACGCGTCCACCACCCGCAGCCCCTCGATGCCATGCACGCGCAACCGGTCGTCGACGACCGCCAGCACGTCGCTTCCCATGCGGCAACTGCCCACCGGGTGATAGACGGTGTCCACGCGCGAGCGCAGCAGCGATTCGATCCCCGCATCGTCGTCATCGGCCACGGCGGCGCTCCACAGCTCGCGCCGCCACATCGCGCGCATCGCCGGCGCGCGCATCAGGTCGCGCGTCAGCTTGTAGCCCTCGATGAGCTCGCGCACGTCCTCCGGATCCTGGAGGAAGGCGGGATCGATGCGCGGCGCGGCCAGCGGATCGGCGCTGGCCAGCGTCAACGCGCCGCGGCTGCGCGGACGCAGCAGGCAGACGTGGCAAGACATGCCGTGTCCCAGATGCAGCTTGCGGGCATGGTCCTCGACCAGCGCCACCACCAGGTGCAGCTGCACGTTGGGCGCCGGCAGCCCCGGCCGCGTCGACAGGAAACCGCCACATTCGGCGAAGTTGCTGGTGACGAGGCCGCGACGCTCGCGGCGATACCGGCGCGCCTGGTCGACGAAGCGCAGCGCGCCGCGCAAGGACAGGCCGGCGAGGTCCACGCGATCGGACGCGTAGCCGAAGACGAAGTCCGGATGGTCGTGCAGGTTGCGGCCCACGCCCGGCAGGTGATGCACCACCGGCAGCCCCAGCGCCTGCAGCGCGGCCCCGTCGCCGATGCCCGAGTTCATCAGCAACTGCGGCGACTGCAAGGCACCGGCGCAGACGAGCACCTCGCGCGCGGCGCGCAGCGTGCGCCGCGTGCCGCCTTGCAGCACCTCGACACCGACGGCTCGCCGTCCTTCCAGCACCAGCTTCAGCGCGCGGGCGCCGGTCTCCACGCGCAGGTTGGGCCGCTGGCCGAGGATCTGATGCAGGTAGCCCCGCGCGACGCTCCAGCGCTCGCCCTCGTGCTGCGTGACCTGATAGACGCCGATCCCATCCATGTCCTCGGCGTTGAAGTCCTCGCGCACCGCGTGGCCCCGCTGGCGCGCGGCCTCTCGCCACGCGCCGTGCAGCGGCGAGTCGGTGCGCAGATCGCTGACGCGCAGCGGGCCGTCCTGGCCGTGCCACGGCGCGCCGAAGCGCGCGTTGCGTTCCGACTTCAGGAAGAAGGGCAGCAGATCGTCGTAGGACCATCCCGCGTTGCCGGCGGCGGCCCAGGCGTCGTAGTCGCTGCGATGTCCGCGGGTGTAGACCATCGCGTTGATCGCCGAGGACCCGCCCAGCGCCTTGCCGCGCGGCTGATAACCGCGCCGGCCGTTGAGCCCCGCTTGCGGCTCGGTCTGGAAACCCCAGTTGTTGATCGGGGCGGCGACCTGCAGCACGCCGGCAAAGGGCGTGCGCGTGATGAAGCCGTCGCCGCGCCCGCCGGCCTCCAGCAGCAGCACACGGCAGTCCGGGTCCTCGCTGAGCCGGTGCGCGAGCACCGCGCCCGCGGACCCGCCGCCGACGATCACGAAGTCGGCGTCCATCGCATCCGCCGCGCTCATGCGATCTTCTTGAGCAGGCCCAGCAACCGGTCGAAGGTCTTGCCGTAGGGCGGGTAGAACAGCTTCGTGCCCGCGAAGCGCGCCTGCAGGAACACCGGCTTGAGCTTGCTGAAGGTGTTGAAGCCCCACACCCCGTGGTACGCGCCCATGCCACTGGCGCCGATGCCACCGAAGGGCTGCTCCTCCTGGCCGAGGTGCCAGACGCAGTCGTTGACCGTCACGCCGCCGGCGATCGTGCGCGCGAGCACGTCGTCGCGCGCGGCGCGGTCCTCGCCGAACCAGTACAGCGCCAGCGGGCGATCGCCGGCGTTGACCTGCGCGATGGCTTCGGACGGATGGTCGTAGGCCACGATGGGGAGCAGCGGTCCGAAGATCTCCTCGCGCATCACGGCCATCTCGGCGGTGGTGTCGAGCAGCAGCGTCGGCACGAGGCGCCGATCGCCGGGCAACTCGTCATGCGTGGGCCGCAGCGTCGCGCCGCGGGCTTGCGCATCGTCCAGCAGACCGCGCAGCCGCGCGTGGTGGCGCGGGCTGACGATGGCCGTGTAGTCGGGATTGCCGGCTATGCGCGGATAGAAGCGCCGCACGGCGTCGGTGATCGCGTCGGCCAGCGGCGCGACGAGCTCGCGCGGCGCCAGCACGTAGTCCGGCGCGACGCAGGTCTGTCCGGCGTTGAGCAGCTTGCCGAAGGCGATGCGCTCGGCCGTGCGCGCGAGATCGGCGCTGCGATCGACGATCGCGGGCGACTTGCCGCCCAGCTCCAGCGTCACCGGCGTCAGGTGTTGCGCGGCGGCCTGCGCCACGAGGCGGCCCACCGGCGTGGAGCCGGTGAAGAACAGGTGGTCGAAGGGGAGTTGCGTGAAAGCCTTGCCGACCTCCGCGTCACCGGTGACCACGGTCATCTCGTCGGGCGCGAAGTGCTGCGCCACGATCCGCGCCATCAGCTCGGAGGTCGCCGGGGTGAGCTCCGAGGGCTTGATCATCACGCGGTTGCCCGCGGCCAGCGCGGCCAGCGCCGGCGCCATCGCCAGGTAGTACGGATAGTTCCACGGCGCGACGATGCCCACCACGCCCAGCGGTTGCGGCATCAGCCGGTTGGACGCGGGCAGGAAGTGCAGCGCGGTCGGTGCGCGCTTGACGGCCATCCAGCGCTTGAGGTGCCGGATCGCGTGGCGGGCGCCGGACTGCACGGTGAAGAGATCGGCCAGCAGGCTCTCGTGCCGCGAGCGGTGGCCGAAGTCCCGCGCCATCGCGTCGGCGAGCGCGTCGGCGTTCTCCGCCGTCATGCGCTGCAGCCGCGCCAGGCGATCGCGACGCTGCGCCAGCGTGGGCAGCCGATCGCGGTCGAAGGCCGCGCGTTGCTGCTCCAGCAGCAGGTGCAGGCGCTCGTGCAGGGCTTGGTCCATGGGGTGTCTCCGCCGGATGTTCTTGTGGGTCCGAAGGCTATGCGCATTCGCGGCGCGGGCCAAGCGAAGCGACCCTGGACTAGAGAGGGCTGACTAGGACGGACCAAGGAAAAAGCCCGGACCAGGCCGGGCCAACGAAAAAGCCCGGCCGGGGCCGGGCTTTCGGAGCAGGACGCCGAGGCGCCCCGCATCGATCAGCAAGGATCGATCAGAAGCGGTAGCCGACGCTCAGCGTCACGCCGGTGGCCTTGGTCGAGTCCTTGTCGTAGTACGACATGTAGTCCAGCGCGCCGTACACCTGCTTGTTGAAGTTGTACTTGGCGCCCAGGCCCCACGAGAAGCTGCTGTCGCTGCTCGAGGCGGAGATGTTGCCGGCCGAGGCCTTGATCTTCGAGTCGGCGTAGCCCAGGCGGCCGAAGATCTCGACTTCCGGGGTCACGTTGTACTTCGGCACGACGTAGAAGCCGTACGTGCGGCTGACCTTGACCTTGACGCCTTGCACGGTGTCGTCAGACACGCCACCGGCGAACAGGCCTTCGATGGCGACGTTGGGGTGCAGGTCCCAACCGACGATGCCGCGGATCAGGCCGGGCTTGGCCGTCACGTTGACGGACTCGTCCTTGATCTTGGCGAAGGTGTAGCCGACTTCACCGTAGATGGCGTTCGTGGCTTGCGATTGGGCTTGCGCGGCGCCAGCGGCCAGCAGGGCGGCGGCGGCGATCAGGGTGATCTTCTTCATTGGAATACTTCTCTCGATGTAAACGCACCTCAGCGGTGCGGGGGCGAAAGGTACCAATGCCCCGACCGAGGGCCCCATGAAGAACGTCACGGTCTTGTAAATAAATGCGTAGTTCGTTGTCACATGACGACGACTTCACGCGATCTCAACGGCGACCCTTCCCCCATCGGTGGGGGAAGAAAAAGCCGTGGTCGACCCCAAGGCCGCCACGGCTTCAACGATCGATCAAGGACCGATCAACGGTCGAACCACGAGGGTCAATGACGGAAGTGGCGCACGCCCGTCATCACCATCGCGATGCCGCGTTCATTGGCCGCGGCGATGACCTCGTCGTCGCGCATCGAGCCGCCCGGCTGGATCACGCAGGACGCGCCCGCGTCGGCCAGCACGTCCAGGCCGTCGCGGAACGGGAAGAACGCGTCGCTCGCCACCGCGGAGCCGGTCAGCGTGAGACCGGCGTTCTCCGCCTTGATGGAGGCGATGCGGGCCGAGTCGATGCGGCTCATCTGGCCCGCGCCGACGCCCAGCGTCATGCCGCCGCCGCAGAACACGATGGCGTTGCTCTTGACGTACTGCGCGACGGTCCACGCGAACATCAGGTCGTCGAGCTGTTGCGCGGTGGGCTGCAGCGTGGTGACGACCTTCAGGTCGGCCTTCGTCAGGAAGTGGTTGTCGGCGGTCTGCACCAGCAGGCCCGAGCCCACGCGCTTGACGTCCTGCGCGTTGCGGCCCTGGTCCCACGGCCGCGCGCCGCCCGGCGGCAGCGCGATCTCGAGCAGGCGCACATTGACCTTGCCCTTGAAGATCTCGCGCGCCTCGGCGCTGAACGACGGCGCCATCAGCACCTCGACGAACTGCTTGGACACCAGCTCCGCCGCGGCGCGGTCGACCTCGCGATTGAACGCGATGATGCCGCCGAAGGCGCTGGTCGGGTCGGTCTTGAAGGCCTTGGCATAGGCCTCGGCCGGCGTCGCGGCGACGGCCACGCCGCACGGATTGGCGTGCTTGATGATCACGCAGGCCGGCGTGTCGAAGCTCTTCACGCATTCCCACGCGGCATCCGCGTCGGCGATGTTGTTGTAGCTGAGCTCCTTGCCCTGCAGCTGCTTGCCGGTGACCAGCGAGCCGGGCGCCGGATGCAGGTCGCGGTAGAGCGCGGCGGTCTGGTGCGAGTTCTCGCCGTAGCGCAGGTCCTGCACCTTCACGAAGCTGCTGTTCATCTGCGCGGGGTACTCGGCCAGCGTGCCGTCGTCCAGGCGCGCGCTCAGGTAGTTGCTGATCGCGGCGTCGTACTGCGCGATGCGATTGAACGCGGCCACCGACGCGGCGAAGCGCGTCTTGTCGCTGGTCTTGCCGTGGGCCTTGAGTTCCTCCAGCACCTGCGCGTACTGCGACGCGTCGGTCAGCACCGTCACGTCCTTCCAGTTCTTGGCCGCGCTGCGGACCATGGCCGGGCCGCCGATGTCGATGTTCTCGATCGCGTCCTCCAGCGTGCAGCCGGGCTTGGCGACGGTGGCCTCGAACGGATAGAGGTTCACGGCCAGGATGTCGATCGTGTCGATGCCGTGCTGCTGGATCGCGCTGACGTGCTCGGGCAGGTCGCGGCGCGCGAGCAGGCCGCCGTGGATCTTCGGATGCAGCGTCTTGACGCGGCCGTCCAGCATCTCGGGGAAGCCGGTGTGCTGCGCGACCTCGGTGACGGGCAGGCCCGCGTCGGCCAGCAGCTTGGCGGTGCCGCCGGTGGACAGCAGCTTCACGCCCTGCGCGTGCAGGGCCTGGGCGAATTCGACGATGCCGGTCTTGTCGGAGACCGAGATCAGGGCGGTGAGTTGTGCCATGGGGAGCTCTCTAAGGGGGATTCGTGTCGGCGCGCGCTCAGATCAGCTTGTGCTCGACCAGCTTGCGGCGCAGCGTGTTGCGGTTGATGCCCAGCCACTCGGCGGCCTTGCTCTGGTTGCCGTCGCTGTGCTGCATCACGACCTCCAGCAGCGGCTTCTCCACGAGCCGGATCAGCATCTCGTGCATCGAGTGCGGCACCTCGCCGCCGAGGTCGCGGAAATAGACCTCCAGGTTCTCGCGGATGCAGGAGTCGATCGGTTTTGGCGTCATGCCGTGAGCCTTCTTTCTTGGTCTTGGTGTTGTTCGTCGTTGGAGGCCTCGTTCGCCGCGTCCTCGAGCGTCGCGCTCGCGGCCAGGTAGGGCAGGCGCTCATGCTCGTCGGCGAGCGCGTCGAGCCAGCCGCCCAGCGCGTC
The DNA here is from genome assembly GCF_048081605.1 of Roseateles sp. So40a. Classification (NCBI taxonomy): domain Bacteria; kingdom Pseudomonadati; phylum Pseudomonadota; class Betaproteobacteria; order Burkholderiales; family Sphaerotilaceae; genus Roseateles; species Roseateles sp. So40a. The sequence continues at coordinate 741,868 of NZ_CP182288.1, forward strand.
GACCTGCGCCTCGCAGCTCTCCAGCGTGTTCATGCGGCGCCGGAAGTCCTCGCCGCCGGGCAGGGCGCGCACGGCCCAGCCGATGTGCTTGCGCGCGCTGCGCATGCCGGTCAGCTCGCCGTACAGCGCGTAGTGGTCATGCAGGTGCTCGACCAGCCAGCGCTTGGCATCGGCGATGCGCGGCGCGGGCAGTTCCTCGCCGGTGGCCAGGAAGTGCGCGATCTCCGCGAAGATCCACGGCCGCCCCTGCGCCGCGCGGCCGATCATGATCGCGTCGGCGCCGGTGAGCGCGAGCACCTCGCGTGCCTTCTGAGGCGTGTCGATGTCGCCGTTGGCGACCACGGGGATGCGCAGCGCGGCCTTGACCGCGGCGATCGTGTCGTACTCGGCGTGGCCGGTGTAGCCCTGCTCGCGGGTGCGTCCGTGCACGGTGACCATTGCGATGCCGGCGGACTCCGCCGCGCGCGCCAGCGCCACCGCGTTCTTCTCGGCCTGGCACCAGCCGGTGCGCATCTTCAGCGTGACGGGCACGCCGCGCGGCGCGCACGCGGCCACGACGGCCTCGACGATCTCCAGCGCCAGCGCCTCGTCCTGCATCAGCGCCGAACCGGCCCACTTGTTGCAGACCTTCTTGGCGGGGCAGCCCATGTTGATGTCGATGATCTGCGCGCCGCGGTCGATGTTGTAGGCGGCGGCTTCGGCCATCATCGCGGCGTCGGTGCCGGCGATCTGCACCGAGATCGGCGCCGACTCGCCCTCATGGTTCGCGCGGCGCGAGGTCTTCAGGCTGTTCCACAGGTCCTTGCGCGAGGTGACCATCTCGCTCACCGCGTAACCGGCGCCGAGCTTCTTGCACAGCACACGGAAGGGCCGGTCGGTCACACCCGCCATGGGGGCAACGAACAGGCGGTTCGGCAGGACGTGGGAACCCAGCATCAGCGTGCCGGGCGGCGGGGTGGTCATCGGGAGCGGGGCTGCACAAAAAAGAGGCAGAAGTATACCGCTGCACGGTCACCCCCTTGCGTCCCCCTCGTGTCCCCCGTCAGAGCGAGGGTTGCTTGCGCCAGAGTACGAATCCCTGTTCGACGAAGCGGTTCATCACCCGCTCCTGCGACAGCTTGTGGACCGCGCGCGCGATGCGTCCGCGCAGCTCGGGCGTGTTGCAGCGCGAGCGGTGCGAGAGCGTCAGGTAGAGGCCTTCGCGCGCGATCGCCGGCAGCAGCGGCTGGATCGCCGGACCGCCGTTGCGCGTGGCGTAGGCCTCGGCCGGCGTGTCCTCGTAGATCATGTAATCGGCCCGGCCGCGCTGCAGCATCACGATCGCCTGCTCGATGCTGGCGACCTGGCTGATCTTGAGCGACTGGCGTGCGTAGTTGTCGAACTCCACGCCGAAGCTGTTGTTGATCACCGTGACGCCCTGCCGCGGCGCGAGGTCGCTCCAGCGCTTGTAGGGCACCGGCGAGGCCGAGCGCGTCCAGATGACGCTGCGCGTCTCGCGGAACGCGGGATGGAAGTAGTCCATGTACTCGGTGCGCGGCAGCGTGAAGAACGCGCCGGCGATCAGGTCGACGCGCCCGGCGCGCATCTCCTCCTGTACCCGGCCCCAGGGGCCGACATACCGCGTCTCGACGGGGATGCCGATCTCCGCGGCCAGCCACTGCATCAGGTCGGCATTGGCGCCGATCAGCTTCTGCTCATCCGTGGGATCGCGCCAGAGGTAGGGCGGGTACTGCGGATTGCCCGAGGCCACCAGCGCGGGGCAGCCGGCGATGGGGTGCAGAGGCGTGGCGGGCGTGCTGTTCGGAGGCGTCGCGGGCGGCGACCCGGGCGCCGCGCTTGCCTGACCCGGGGTCGTGGCCGGGGCTTGCGCCTGGCCGATCGCGGCGCACGCCAGACCGGTCAGCACGAGGGTGAAGGCGGCGAGGCGGCGCAAGGACATGGTCTCCGGATAATTGCACGCATGGAAGCTTGGCTGCAACAGATGATTCACCTGATGCTGGAGACCCTGTCTCTCCCGCAGGTGGGCTTGGGCGCGGTGTTCGTCATCGCGCTGGTCTCGGCGACGCTGCTGCCGATGGGGTCGGAGCCGGTGGTGCTGCTGCTCGTGCACGCCAAGCCGGAGCTGTTCTGGCCCGCGATCCTCGTGGCCACCGCCGGCAACACGATCGGTGGGGCGATCACGTGGTGGATGGGTTACGGCGCGGAGCGCGCCTACGAGGCCGCGGTGCACCACACGCCGCGCGACCAGCGCGTGCTGGGCTGGTTGCGGCGCTTCGGCGCGAAGACCTGCCTGTTGAGCTGGCTGCCCATCGTCGGCGATCCGCTGTGCGCGCTGGCCGGCTGGCTGCGCCTGCCGTTCTGGCCCTGCGTGGCCTACATGGCCGTCGGCAAGTTCGCGCGCTATCTGCTGATGACCTCCATCGGGGTGGCAGTGCTGGATTGAGCCCCCCGCGAGGGGAAGGCCACGAGCCCCCCCGCGAGGCAGGGCTTCCGGACGATCCCGGTCGAGCTTGCACAATGCGGGGCTACCGACAGGAGACCCGCCCGCCATGAGCACTTCCCGCACCCCGGCGTACGACGCCTTGTGCCAGCGCCACCAGCGCATCCATCGCCTGAACCACCTGCAATCGATCGCCTCGTGGGACCAGTCCGCCTTCATGCCCGCGCGCGGCGCGCAGGCGCGCGCCGAGGCGCTCGCCGAGATGGGCGGTCTGCTGCATCAGCTGGCCACCGACAGCGCCTTGCGCCAGTTGCTGGACGACGCCGCGCAGGAGCCGCTGGACGACTTCCAGCGCGCCTCGCTGCGCGAGATGCGCCGCGTGTGGCGCTCGGCCAACGCGCTGCCGCAGCGGCTGGTCGAGGCGAAGTCGCTGGCCAACTCGCATTGCGAGCACGAGTGGCGCCGCCAGCGTCCGGCCAATGACTGGGCCGGCTACGTCGAGAACCTCCGCCCCGTCGTCCGCTACGCCCGCGAGGAGGCCCAGTACCTGGCCGACGACGCCGGGCTGAGCCGCTATGACGCCTTGCTCGACCAGTACGAGCCGGGCATGCGCTCGGCCGATGTGGACCGCGTCTTCGGCGAGCTGCGCCAATGGCTGCCGGGCCTGATCCGTCAGGTGATGGACCGCCAGTCCGGCGACCGCGTCATCCATCCGCAGGGCCCGTTCCCCGCGGCCGCGCAGCGCGCGCTGGGCCTGGATGCGATGAAGCTGCTGGGCTTCGACTTCGAGGCCGGCCGCCTGGACGAAAGCGCCCATCCGTTCTGCGGCGGCGTGCCCGAGGACGTGCGCATGACCACGCGTTATCGCGACGACAGCTTCCTGCAGAGCCTCACCGGCACGATCCACGAGACCGGCCACGGCCGCTACGAGCAGAACCTGCCGCGCGAGTGGCTGGGCCTGCCGGTGGCGGGCGCGCGCTCGATGGGCCTGCACGAGAGCCAGAGCCTGTCCTTCGAGATGCAGCTCGCGTCGCATCCGGGTTTCGCTGGCTTGCTGCAGCCGCTGGTGGAGCGCCACCTGGGCCGCCAGCCCGGTTTCGCCGCGGACAACCTGAACAAGCTGATGACGCGCGTCGCGCCGGGCTACATCCGGGTCGACGCGGACGAGGTCACCTATCCCGCGCACGTGATCCTGCGCTACGAGATCGAGCGTCCGCTGATCGAGGGCGAGATCGAGGTCGAGGACATCCCCGCGCTGTGGGACGCCAAGATGCAGGAGCTGCTGGGCCTGGACACGCGCGGCAACTACAAGGACGGCTGCATGCAGGACGTCCATTGGGGTTGCGGGCTGTACGGCTATTTCCCGTGCTATACGCTGGGCGCGATGTACGCGGCGCAGTGGTTCGCGACGATGCGACGCGAGCGTCCGACGCTGGACGAGGAGATCGTGCGCGGCGAGCTGTCGCCGGTCTTCGACTGGCTCAAGGACAAGGTGTGGTCGCAGGGCAGCCGCTGGGAAACGCCTGAGCTGGTGAGCCGCGCCAGCGGCGAGCCGCTGAACCCGGCGCACTTCCGCCGTCATCTGGAAGCGCGCTACCTGGGCTGACGACCGGGGCTGACCCGCCAACGCGCGCCAATGAGAAAGGGCACCCCGAGGGGTGCCCTTTGCTCTCAGCGACGCGGTCTCTACCCCACCTCGCTCCCAACGAGTCTTCGTGGACTCGCTGTTCTTCTTGATCAGGCCTTGCGGCGGCGCAGCGCGATGCCCATGGCGCCCAGGGCGGCCAGGATCAGCGCGATGCTCTGCGGTTCCGGCACGCCGTTGGCGTTGCCGCCGGCGTTCTGCGTGGTCACGCTGATGTTGTCCAGCGAGGTGCCGTAGCCGTCGCTGCGGCCGATGGCGCCGAAACGCAGCGTCATCGGGCTGCCGGTGCCGATGAAGGTCGTCGTGAACGTGGCCCACGAGGTCGTGGTGTTCTGGCCGACGGTGCCGCTCAGGTCGCCAATGCTCCAGTTCAGGCCGTTGCTGTTGGCGCCCTGGTTGTCGGGACGGTTGGCGTAGGAGAAGCTCAGCGTGTAGGTGTAGCCGGCGACGGTGGCCAGCGACTGGCTGATCCAGCTGTTGGTCGTGGTGTCGAGCTCGGCGAAATTGACGCCGCTGGCGGCGGTGCCGGCAACGTTGTTGCGGATCTCCAGGCCTTGCGGGCCGACGGTCCAGCCGGTGGCCGCGTCGACGATGGTCCAGGTGCCGCTGTTGACGGTGGTCGACTCGAAGCTGCCGTTGGTGACCAGGTTCACAGGCGTGGCCATCGCGAACAGCGGGGCGGCGAGGAGGGCAGTGGTGATCAGGCGCTTCATGACGACGGGACTCGGGAGTTCGACAAGGTCGGCGCAAGTTGTTGCGCTTGTGTCGAATTGTTCGAGACCGGCCGCGCGGTGCCATCCCCCTGTGCGCTGGGGATGGGCTGGCGATTCGTGAGCTTTCGCACGCCCCGCGCAGGGGCGCAGGGTCAGGTTGTGCGCTTGGCGCGCTTCGGTGCGGCCTTCGGCTTGGCGACGGCCTTCTTAGCGGCGGGCTGTCTCGCGATCGCTGCCTTCTTGGCAGCGGGCGTCTTTGCGGCAGGCTTCTTGGCTGACTTCTCGGCGGGCGCCGTCTTCTCGGCGGGCGCCGTCTTCGCGGCGCGCAGCATCGCGAGCTCGGCGCTGAGCGCCTCGACCTGCGCCTTCAGTCGCGCGAGCTCCGCCGCCGCCGGCATGCCCATGCGCGCGAGCGCGCGCGCCACGCGGTCCTCGAAGATCGATTCGAGCTTGTCCCAATGCTGACCCGCGCGCGCACCGGCGTCGTCGGCGATCTTGCCCAGCACGACCTCGCCCTGGTCCTGCGCCTTGGCGAAGGCCGCCAGGCCCGCGGACCAGATCTGCTGCGCCGAGGCCTTGACCTGTTCAGCGAACGGCGTGTCAGCGGCGCCGGCCGGGGCTGGCGCTGGTGCAGAGGCGGCGTTCTTGCGGCGGCCTTTGCCCGGGGAGGGCGCAGCCGTCTTCTGTTGCTTCTTGACCATGGTCGTTCCTTGTCGTCGCGTGGGCGGCGGACTGCGCGTCCGCTGCTTTCCGAGAACCGGACTATAGGCGGCGTGCCGGGCGTCACGCTGACAGCGTCCTGACCGGATCTCCCCCATCGGGGCGATCGAGGCCGGGCCCAGAATACCGGGCGAACGATCTGGCTCCTTCCTGTCCTTGTCGATGCCCACCTCCAAGCCAACGCCCCCCGATTTCGCCGACACCGTGCCCGAAGCGCCGCCATCGAGTGGCGCTGATCGCGGCGCTGATCGTGTCGCAGAGGGCGGCGCGGACCGCGGCATGACCTGGCGCGCCAGCGCGACGATCGGCTGCCCGCGTTGCCGCCGGCCGATGCGGCAGGTCGCGCTGCCGGGGCACCACGCACCGGCGACGGTCGACATCGACCATTGCGGTCCCTGCGGCCTGGTCTGGTTCGATGCGCGCGAGTCGGTGCACCTGGCGCCACGCGCGTGGATCGAGTTGCTGCGCGACCTGCATCACCTGCGGCACCAGCAGGGGAGCGACCTCGCGCATGTCGACGCGCGCGCCTGCCCGATCTGCCGGCAGGCGCTCAAGGAGGTCCGCAACCAGACGCGCTACGGCCGCTTCCCGGCGCTCGAATGCGGCCGCTGCGGCGGTCATCTGCACAGCCAGGCCGGCATGTTCGCCGAGCGCGGCCTGGTGCGGCCGCTGCTGCCCGCGGAACGCTACGCGCTGATGGCGGAGAAACGCACGCTGCTGTGCCTGAACTGCGGCGCGCCGGCCGACGGCAAGAGCGAGGACTGCGCCTGGTGTCGCAGCCCGCTGCTGATGATCGACATGCCGCGTCTGGCCAGTTCGCTGCGCAAGCGCTCGGCGTCGGAGCCGCTGATGATGCCCAATGGCGGCAAGCCGCTGGGGTGGTCGTGCCATGGCTGCGGCGCGCCGATGGATCCGACCCGCGAGACGCGCTGCGCGCAGTGTCATCACGCGGTGGTGGCGCCGTCACTGGAGGAGCTGGACGCGCTGCTCGACGCGGTCGATCACGACTGGCACGCCGACGCCGCCCAGCAGGAGCAGGAGCGCCGCGAGCGCCTGGCGACGTACGTGACGCCCCGCGATGCGGCCGGCGGCAAGCACGGGCTGTTCTGGAAAGGGCCGCTGGAGCGGCGCTACGACCGCGAGAACGAGCGGCGCGAGGGCGGGCGCCGGACGGACGACGTGACCTGGGACAGCGACGACCTGCCGCCGACCCTCATCGAGATCGCGTTGCGGCTGGCCGCGAAGCTGCTGCGCTGAGCGCGTGATCGGGTGATCGCGCGCTCGCGGGGTCACAGCTCCAGGATATTGATCGCCTTCGCGCACGCCGCGGGGGTGCCGCCGCCGCGCACGACGAAGGGCAGTTCGCCCCAGGGGCCCGAGTCGCGCGGGCAGCCGTTGCGCAGCGTGCCGCCGGGGCACGCGCAGCCCTTGGTCTTGACCAGCTTGTCCAGCGTCTGCGTCTGCTGCGCGTTGAGCTTGGGCAGGTGCGGCGCGAAGACCAGCTGCAGCGCGGTCGTCGGCGCGGGGGCATCCGCCGCGGGCACCGGGCCCAGCAGCGTCGCGGTCGCCTGGGTTTCCTTGAGCGCCGCCGCGGGTTTCATCGCCTTGGCGCGGCGCAGGTAGTTCAGCGCCACCTCCATCGCCGCGTAGCCCCGCGCGGACGAGGCGGTGAACGGCTTGCGGAAGGCCGCGCCATAGGTGTTGGCGACCTGGTCCCAGCGGCCGCGGTCCATCGTCAGCACCGGGCAGAGCACGGCATCGACGCGCTCGGACAGGGCGGCGTCGAAGTCCATCCAGCACGAGGTGCGGGCGCTGATGCGCAGGCCGGTCTGGCGGCGCAGGTCGGCGGCGATCTTCTCGCCGGCATTGAGCTCGATGCGGCCCATCTGCAGTTGCAGGTCCTGCGCCTTCACGCGCTCGGCGTTGCTGGAGATGAACGGGATGCCCGCGGCGCGCAGCGCGTCGGCGCCGGCGTTGATCTCGCACCAGTTGCCCAGCACGACGTCGACCTTGGCCTTGATGAACTCCTGCGAGATCGCATCGGCCTTGCGGGCGTCGCAGCCGCTGTCCTTGATCACGAGCTTGGGCGCGGCGTCGCCGGGCCAGGTCTTGAGCGCGAGCGTCATGCCCAGTTGCAGCTCCTTGGCCTGGTCGGCGCTGGGGTAGCTCTCCGGCAGGATCACGCCGATGGTGGCGGCGCGCGCCGTGGCGGCCAGGCACAGGAGCGCCACCGGCAGGACGGCGGTGAGGACCTTGCGGATGTTCATGACATTCCCTCGCTGGCCGTGGTCGGCCGTTGTTGACGCGTGATGCGTGACGGTGCGTGACGCGCGGGCCGCGTCGTGGCAGCCCGAGGTGCGAGGTATCGCCTGCGTGACAGGCGGCGCGAACTGAGGTTTTCCCGAGACCTCGTGGAAACGAGACCGCCCCGGCGGGGCGGGGCGGTAAGACGTCACATCTGTGACGAAAAGTGCGGCATGCGCGCAACGCTGAGCGCTGCGACGAGCCCTCACCCCCCGCCCTCTCCCGCTTCGCGGGCGAGGGGGCCCTGACCGCGGAGCCCGTGAAGCCCCTCCGTGCTTTCGCGGGCGAGGGGCTGTGACCGCGGAGCCCGTGAAGCCCCTCCGTGCTTTCGCGGGCGAGGGGCTGTGACCGCGGAGCCCGTGAAGCCCCTCCGTGCTTTCGCGGGCGAGGGGCCCTGACCGCGTAGCCAGTGAAGCCCCTCTCCCGCGAAGCGGGAGAGGGGTGGGGGTGAGGGCTCTTGTCAGGGCTCGCTCAAGCCCAGCCGCTGAGCACCAGCTTGCCGCGCTGGCGCTGGCTTTCCTGCAGCGCGTGGGCGCGCTTGAGCGTCTCGGCCGAGATCGGCCCGACGACGTCCGCGAGCGTCGTGCGGATCTGCCCGGCGTCGACCATCGCGGCGACGTCCGCGAGCAACCGCCCTTGCGCGGCGATGTCGTGCGTCGCATGCATGCTGCGCGTGAACATCAGTTCCCAATGCAGCGACAACGACTTGCCCTTGAGCGCCATCACGTCCAGGTCCTGCGGCCCGAAGTCGTCGATCATCGCCAGCTTGCCCTGCGGCTCCAGCGCCTCGATGAAATCCTTGAAGTGCTGCGGCGTGTGGGTCAGGCTGGTCACGTAGCGCAGCGGCGGCACGCCGGCTTGCTGCAGCGCGGCGATCTGCGGCGCGAGCGGTTCGCGGTGGTTGATCACGTGCTGCGCGCCCAGCGCATGCAGCCACTTGCCGCCTTCGCCGTCGGGCTCGGAACTCGTTCCGATCACGGTCAGGTGCTTCTGCCGGGCCGCCAACTGGACCAGGATGGATCCGACCCCGCCGGCCGCGCCGGTGACCAGCAGGCTGACCGGGCGTTCGGGCTGCTGCTGCACCTGCAGGCGGTCAAACAGCAGTTCCCAGGCGGTGATGGCGGTGAGCGGCAGCGCCGCGGCCTCGGCATCGCTCAGCGTCGCCGGGGCCTTGGCGACGATGCGGTGGTCGACCGCCTGGAACTGCGCGTTGCTGCCCGGGCGGGTGATGTCGCCCGCATACCAGACGCGATCACCGACCGCGAACCCGGCGACCTCGGGACCGATCGCGCGGACCGTGCCCACCGCGTCCCAGCCGAGGATCACCGGCGTGGCGCCGTCGGCGCTGGCGCGGCGCACGCGGATCTTGGTGTCGACCGGATTGACGGCGATGGCGCTGACCTCGACCAGCAGGTCCTTCGCGCCGGGCGCGGGCATGGGCAGCTCGAGATCGATCAGCGACTCGGACGCGGTGATGGGCAGGGACTGGAAGTAGCCGACGGCTTTCATGGCGGAACTCCTGGAATAGGACGAAGAGGAGGGGGGAAGGGTTGATGGGATGAATCTTGGGGCCTGCGGCAGAATCAATGAAGCGCGCTGAATCGCTTTCAGTTTCAACGCCAGTTTGAAGATGGACGTAGGAGGAGTGCCGCATGGAGATCGAGAACACCGCCGAGCTGCGCCTGCTCATCGAGTGCGCGCGGGGCGGCAGCCTGACCGCGGCGTCGCGTGAACTGGGCATCACGCCTGCGGCGGCCAGCGCGATGCTCAAGAAGCTCGAGGCGCGGCTGGGCGTGCGGCTCGCGGAGCGCAGCACCCGCGCGCTGCGCCTGACCGAGGCCGGCGAGCGCCTGCGCGACTACGCGCAGCGCGCGCTGGAGCTGCTGGACGAGGGGCTCGCGGTGATGAGCGAGCACGAAGGCGAGGCCAGTGGCGGCAAGTCGCGCGGCGCGGAGGTCCTGCGCGGACGCATCCGCGTGAGCGCCTCGAGCGACCTGACGCGGCGCATCGTGCTGCCGCTGCTGGATGGATTCCTCGATCGCCATCCCGGCGTCGAGCTGCAGCTCAATGTCGGCGACGCGCTCCAGGACGTGGTGCGCGACGAGGTCGACCTGGCCTTGCGCTACGGCGAGCTGGCCGATTCACGGCTGGTCGCGCGCAAGCTCTACGACGGCCGGCGGCTGCTGGTCGCTTCGCCCGAGTACCTGCGCCGCCACGGCCGGCCGGCGCATCCGGGCGAGCTGGCCCATCACGACTGCATCCGCTTCAAGATCGGCGACCGGCTGGAGCGGGTGTGGCGCTTCTGGCGACGCGACGCGCTGCAGTCGCCGCCGCTGGACGTGACCGTCGCGGGCCGCCGGACGGCCGACGACGGGGGCATCGCCCACCAGTGGGCCCTCGAAGGGCGGGGCCTGACCTACAAGAGCGAGCTGGACATCCGCGACAGCCTCGCCAGCGGGGCGCTGGTCGAGGTCATGCCCGAGTGGGTGGGGCGGCCGATGCCGCTGCACGCGCTGCTGCCCAGCCAGCGCTTCCTGCCGCGACGGCTCCAGGCGCTGGTGGACCACCTGGCCGAGGGCCTGCGGCGCTGAGTGGACGGGCCGGACGCCCGGCCGCGATCGGAGAGGGTCGACGACGTCGACGACGTCGACCGATGCTCAATGCTTGTGATCGCCGTGACCCGCGTGCGGGTCCTTGGCGTCCGCCACGGGGCCCGTCCTGGCGGGCGCCTGGACCGTGACCGTCGAGCGGGACTTGTCCGCGCCCTCGAACACCAGCGTCAGCGGCACCGCGTCGCCGGTCTTCAGCGGCGCCTTCAGGTCCATCAGCATCACGTGATAACCGCCGGGCTTCAGCTCCACCGGCTTGCCCGCGGACACCGGCAGCGCCGTCACCGGACGCATGCGCATCACGTCGCCGTCCATGGCCATCTCGTGCACCTCGGCCACGCCGGCCGCCGGCGTGCTGACCGACACCAGCTTCACGTCCGTCGGCGACTTGATCTGCATGAACGCGCCGGTCGACTTCTGCTGCGGCACCGTCGCGCGCACCCAGGCGTTGGCAACGACCACCTGGGCCTGCGCGGCGCCGGCCAGCGCGAGGACGATGGGGAGAACGAAACGGGCGGGGGAGGAGAACTTCATCAGGACATCCATTCGGGGTGAGGGATGGGGGTGGGGACCGAGTATCCGACATCACCCCCGCGGGTGCCCACCCTCAGGAACCGCGCGTGGCGATCGGCAGATCCAGACCGCGCAGCACGCGCTTGACGATCTCCTCGCGCCGGGGCGCGAACGCGGGGTCGGTCATGTCCATGTTCAGCGCGAAGTAGACCGGGCGCGCGTCGCCGTCGAGCTCGACCCAGCCCACGAACCAGCCGATGGGCCGCGGCTTGGCGTCATCGGCCCAGCCGGTCTTGGCGTACATCCGCCAGCCCGGGCCTTGGTCGCGCAGCATGACCTTGCGCGCGATGTCGTAGGTGCGGTCGGACAGCGGCAGCGCGCGGTCGTGCACGCGGCGCAGGAACTCGATCTGGCCGACGGCGGAAATGCGCAGGTCGCCGTCCAGCCAGAAGCGATCGACGATCGGTCCGGCCTTGGCATTGCCGTAGCGGAAGTCGCGCACGAACTGCTGCAGTGCCGGCTGGCCCACGCGCCGCGCCATGGACTGGTAGGCCCACACCGCCGAGACCTGGAAGGCCGAGGCCAGCGTCTGGTCGCGGTTCCAGGCCTCGATGGCGCGCTTCTGACCGTCCCACTTGAACGGCTGCGTCTCGTCGACCGCCGTGCCGGTCTCCAGCGCGATCAGCGTCATCGGGATCTTGAAGGTCGACGCGGGGATGAAAGGCTCGAAGGCCCGCGTGCTGTCCGAAGCCAGCCAGCGGTGCGCGCGCGCGTCCAGCACCACCAGCGCGCCCTGCGTGCCGAGCTGATCGAACTCGCGGGTCCATTCGGCGCGCGTCTCCCAGCGCTCGCGCTGGTCGGCGGGCGTGGGCTGCGCGAGCGAGGCGCGGCAGGCGGTGAGCACGAGGCAGGCGAGCAGCGCGCTCGCCATCAGGCGGGGAAGGGACATGGCGGTCTCCGGTGGATGAGGAATGCCGCCAGTGTGCGAAGTCCGCGTCGCCGGACGTCGTTGAAATGCCGTTACGCCCGTTGCGCGCGGGGCATCAACGCATCGGCCTCGTCGAGGTAACGCCGGCGCGCCTCCTCGTCACGGAGCTTGCGCGCCTGGAGCCGGGCCTGGCGCACCAGGTCGGTCGCGCTGAACGCGTCGCCTTCGTCGAGGGCATGCCGGGCCCAGAGCAGCAGGAACGCGCAGCGTTGGTCGGCCGGGATCTGGGACTGCCTGGCCCGGCACGAGGCCCAGCGCTGCGCGGCGAGTTCGCCGAAGGACGTGGCGGGCAGGGGCAGGCCTTGCGCCGTGGCCAGCCGCTGCAGCGCGGTGAAGTTCAGCCGTCCCAGCGCGGCGAGCCGCAGCAGGAAGATGGTGTTCAGCAGCGAGCTGCGACCGAGCTGCCAGCGCGCGCAGAGCGCGTCGCTCAGCAGCAGCCAGCGCAGGGCGTCCTCGATGCCGGGACCGTCGGGGCTGTCAGGGCCGTCGGGACTGTCGACGCTGGCGGCAGGCAGCAGCTCGGCCTCGACCAGCCGGCCGATCGCGTTGGACAGGTTGGCGGCGCAGACCTGGAGCGCGTCGGGCAGTCCGGCGAGCGAGGCGCTGCGCAGCGCGTCGCCGAGGCTGGCCAGCGATTGCGCCGCGAGCGCCGCGTCGCCGCGCGCGATGGCGAGCTCGCGCAGGACGATGCCGCGCAGGTTGCCGTGGTCGCAACGCAGCGTGGAGTCAGCGGCCAGCACGTCGGGATCGACCTCGTCGAGCTTGTCCAGCGCGGGCGCGGCCTGGCCGAGGCTGCCGAACCAGTGCCACGCCGCGAGGATCGCCACGCGAGCGCGCAACTGGCGGCGTTCCAGACGCGGCAGCCGGCTGTTGTTGAGCGTCTGGCCCAGCTCGCGCAGTTCGTCCTGCAGCGCGGCCCAGTCGCCGAGCCGGCGCGCGATGCGGGCGCGGCGCAGGCCGAGCGCCGCGGCGGCGGCGTCGTCGCCGGGAGGCACGTGCGGCGCGGCCTGCTGCAGCGCGAGGCGGGCGGGATAGAGCTCGCCGCGGTCGAGCAGGTAATCGGCGCGGGCGAGCGCCTCGGCATAGGCCAGCGGGAGCAGCGGCGCGGCGGCCGGCGCGCGCACCGGGCGCTGCTGGCCCAGCCAGCGCGCGAGCGCCTCGCCGGTGGCGGGTTCACCGTCGATCTCGAAGCGGCAGGCGGGCAGCAGCACGGCGTTCAGCCAGAACGGACCGCTGCTGCGGGCGCTGGCCTCGATCAGCGCGGCCAGTGGGCTGTCGTCCAGCAGCGCCAGCGCGCGCCAGACCTGCGTGCGGTGCAGCTCGGCCATGCCGGCGATGCGCTCGCGCAGCTCGGCGCGCGAGCAGGGGCTGTCGACGCGGGCCAGGCCCTGTTCATGCGCCTGCAGCAGCGCGGCGATCAGGCGCGGCAGCAAGCGGCTGCGCAGCTCGGGCAGCTCGTCGATGCGCAGACCTTGCGGCAGCAGCTGGATTTGATGCGTGAGCGGGGAGTGGTGAACGGCGGTCATCGGGGCTGCATTCTGCGCGGATGAACCCCTGCGTGTGACGCCATCGCCGTAACGGGCGTTACGCGACTTGGTTACGCGGCTGGCCGAGCGCGTGAAGACGCCGTTGCGGGCTCGCCCTTTGCCTGTAGCACTTCATCACAACTCGAGGGGATTGCCATGGTGACGAAGAATGAGGCCTGGTACGCGGGCGAGACCGCTGTGGGCGGGGTGCTGGCTCCGCGCGCGTCGACGTCCGCGGTGTCATGGGGCGCGGTGCTGGCCGGTGCCGCGGCGGCGGCGGCGCTGTCGCTGATCCTGTTGCTGCTCGGCGTGGGGTTGGGGTTGGCGGCCGCGTCGCCCTGGGCCAACGACGGCGCGAGTGCCGCGACGCTGGGCGTGGCGGGCATCGTATGGCTGGCGTTCACGCAGCTGGCGGCCTCCGGGCTCGGCGGGTACCTCGCCGGTCGGCTGCGCGTGCGATGGCGTGATACCGACGCGGACGAGGTCCATTTCCGCGACACCGCGCACGGTCTGCTGTCCTGGGCCGTGGCCACCCTGTTCACGGCAGCCGTGCTGACCGCGTCGGTCGGTGCGATCGCCGGGATCGGCGTGAAGGGCGCGGCGGTGGCGGCCGGCACGGCAGCGACCGGGGCGGCGGCGGTCACCGCGGCGGCGGGTGCCACCGACGAGTCGGGCGCGAAGGGCGGGGCCTCCGGTTCGATGGCCCGGACCTCGCTCGGCAGCGGCGACTTCGGCTACTACGTGGACACGCTGCTGCGGCCCGCGGCCCTGGCGCCGGCATCGACGACGACGCCGTCCACCGCGCCGGCCGGCGCCAATCCGGCGACGCTGCGTGCCTGGCCGGATGCCTCGATGGTTCACGCGGACGAGCAATCCTCGGCGGCGCTGAATCGCCTGCTGGTGCGCGCGGTCCGTGACGGCGGTACCTTGTCGCCGGAGGACACGCGAGCCGCCGCGCAGCTCGTCGCGCAACGCACCGGCCTGAGCCAGGCGGAAGCCGAGCGTCGCGTCACCGAGACGCTGCAGCGCGCCCGCGCCGAGGCGCAGGCACTGGAGACCAAGGCCCGCGAGGCCGCGGATGCCGCGCGCAAGACGGCGTTGACGACGGCGTTGTGGATGTTCGTCGCGCTGCTGATCGGCGCCTTCACCGCGAGCCTGCTGGCCACGGTCGGCGGCCGGCAACGCGACCTCATCGAATGAGCAACGAGTCAGACAACGAGTCACACAACGAGTCAGACAACGAACCAGACAAGGAGAACTCACATGCGATCGATCCTGCTCTACATGCTGGGCGTGCCCATTCCCATCATCATCCTGATCGCCTTGATCCGGTGATCCGCTGAGCCCAAGCCAACGGGGCCTCCTCATCGTCGAGGAGGCCTCGTTTGTCATGGGCGAAAGGGGGCGGCGTCAGGCGCCGCGGCGAGGCTCAGGTCAGCGCGGCGGCGGCCGGCATGCCCGCCGTGGCGCCATAGGGTCGCCACGCTTCAGGCGCGTGGGACAGGCGATCCGCGACGACCTTGAGCACGGCGGGATTCCAGACGAGGCCGCAATGGCTGCCGTCGACCTCGACGTTCTCGACCATCGCATGGTCCTCGGGCTGCACGCAGGCCTGCCAGGCGACCACGCCGTCGCTGCGGCTGTAGATCGAGGTCGTCGGCACCTGCGGCGCGGCGATCAGGCGCGATTTGAAATCGTCGTCGAGGACGGGCAGCGTGCCGTTGACCCAGCGATAGAGCAGGCTGACGTTGGTCTGCGTGGCCTCGCCCGTGATGGGCGTGCCGATGGTGATGACCTGGCGCACCGGCATGGCGATGCGCTTGGCGACCTCACGGGCATAGATCCCGCCGAGGCTCCAGCCGACCAGCGACACCGGCTGCGCGTGTTCAGCCACGAGCGCCTCGATGTCGAGCGCGAGCGCATCGAGCCAGGCGTCGATGTCGCCGACGGGTCCGGTGTTGATGCCGCGGCCCCAGTCGCGGGCCGCGTAGCCCAGGCCGTGGCAGAAGCCGACGAGCGGCGCGATGGATTGCGCGTCCGCGGCGAGCCCGGGAAACACGATGACGGGGTGGCCGTCGCCGCTGGCGTGTCCGCTGCGGTCCATGAGGCGGCAGCTGGCGTACTCCATCGCGGCGCGCAGCGGCTCGATGCCGAGCAGGGCCCAGGAGGGGGAGCAGATGACGGGGGCCGGCGTGGGCACCGCGTCGGGGAGGGCGGCGATCTTCTTCATCTTCTGCGGCCGCCGCGACGATGGACCACCGTCGAGATCGGCATGAGGACTGTTGGAACCGATGGTGGCGCAACACGCGCGGCCTGGGCACCCCCCGAATGGCGCATGCGCGCGTCGGACGATGCCTACATTCGTGGGGGGTGGAAGAACGTCTCCTGGTCGAACGGGACGTGCATCCTGCACTTGTGCCGCAAGAGCAGCCGCATCGAAAGCATCGTCGGGATCCTCGCGGATCGACCGCGCAAAAGGAAGAAGCCGTTGTCGCTCAAGCAGATGAAGAAGGCCATCGAGGACGGTTGGTCAGGGAAGCGGCGATGAAGGCTCAATGAAAATCCCGGCTCTCCGTCCGCAGCCGACCCAGCATCGGTGTCAGGTCTTCCAGGTGGCCGGCGATCAGGTTGCGGACGTCGCCGCTGCGCTGCCACTTGCCCTTCACCCCCATCAGCCGTGAATGCAGCATCACGTCTCGCTGACGCTGCCACAGCGCCCGGTGCACGATCACCTGGATGTCGCCGGTCTCGTCCTCCAGCGAGATGAAGATCGTGCCCTTGGCCGTCGCCGGCTGCTGCTTGACCGTGACGATCCCGCAGCCCCGCGCCGGCCGGCCGTCAGGCAGCGCGTTCAGTTCCTCGGCCGACATCCAGCGCTGATCGCGCAACGCGGGCCGCAGCAGCGCCAGCGGATGGCGCCTCAGCGTCAGCCCCAGCGACGCGTAATCGAACACGATCTCCTCGCCCTCCGGCGCCTGCGGCAGCGCCAGGAAGTCCTCCTGCACCGGCGCTGACGCCAGCAAGGGCGGCGGTGCGTGCTGCGCGGCCGCGTCCCACATCTGCTGGCGGCGGTGCCCGCTGATGCTCGTCAGCGCGTCGCCCGAGGCCAGCATCGTCATCTGCTGCTGGTTCAGCCCGGTGCGTCGCGCCAGGTCCTCCGCATCGTTGAACGGACCGTTCCGACGCTCCCGGCAGATCACGCCCGCCGACGCCTGCTGCAGGCCCTTGACCAGCCGCAACCCCAGTCGCACCTTCACCGGCGCCGCGTCAGCCGCCAGCGCTTCGTCCGCGTCGAGGAAGGGGTCGCCGTCGTCCTCCACGACGATGCCGTCCTTGTCCGGCGGCAAGGCGTCGATCGTGTCAGCCGCCGCGCCGCGCCGCGTCGGACGGATCACGCGGCCGTCCGCGCGCTCCAGCGTGCAATCCCAGTCGCTGTGCATCACGTCGGGCGGCAGCACCTCGACGCCCTTGCGTCTGGCCTCCTGCACCAGCTGGCTCGGCGAGTAGAAGCCGAGCGGCTGAGCGTTCAGCAGGCCAGCGAGGAACTCCGCCGGCCGGTGGCATTTCAGCCAGCTGCTCGTGTAGACCAGCAGCGCGAAGGACGCGGCATGCGACTCCGGGAAGCCGTATTCCGAGAAGCCCTTGATCTGCTCGAAGATCTGCTCGGCGAAGGCCGCTTCGTACCCGCGCGCGGTCATGCCGTCGACGATCTTGGCGTGGTACTTCTGCAGCCCCCCCTTGCGCTTCCACGCCGCCATCGAGCGCCGCAGGTCGTCGGCCTCGCCGCCGGTGAAACCCGCCGCGATCATCGCGATCTGCATCACCTGCTCCTGGAACACCGGCACGCCCAGCGTGCGCTCCAGCACCGGCTTGAGCCCCGGCGGATACACGACCTTCTCGAAGCCCTGGCGCCGCTGCAGGTAGGGATGCACCATGCCGCCCTGGATCGGACCGGGCCGCACGATGGCGACCTCGATCACCAGATCGTAGAACTTTTCCGGCTTCAATCGCGGCAGCATGCTGCGCTGCGCGCGGCTCTCGATCTGGAACACGCCGATCGTCTCGGCGCGCTGGATCATTTTGTACGTGGGGACATCCTCGTCCGGGATGTCCTTGAGCTCGAACGGATACCGCTCCCGCTTGCCGACGAAGTCCAGCGTCTTGCGGATCGCCGTCAGCATGCCCAGCCCCAGCACGTCGACCTTGAGCAGGCCGACCGCGTCGAGGTCGTCCTTGTCCCACTCGATGACGGTGCGGTCCGGCATCGACGCGTTCTCCACCGGCACCATGCGCGTCAGCGGCCCGTGCGTCAGCACGAAGCCGCCCGGATGCTGCGACAGGTGTCTCGGGAAGCCCAGCAGCTCCGACGTGATCTCGACCAACTGCCGCACAGCCAGGTCGTTCGCGTCGAGTCCGGACTCGCGCAGCCGCTCCGCATCGATGGTCTGGCCGTCCCACCACTGGTGGTTGCCGCACAGCGTGTCCAGCACTTCGGGATCGAACCCCAGCGCCTTGCCCACGTCGCGCAGCGCGCTCTTCACGCGATACGAGATCACCACCGCCGCCAGCGCCGCGCGCTCGCGCGTGTACTTGCGGTAGAGGTACTGGATGACCTCCTCGCGGCGCTCGTGCTCGAAGTCGATGTCGATGTCCGGCGGCTCGTTGCGTTCCTTGCTGATGAAGCGCTCGAACAGCACCTGCATCCGGTCCGGATCGACCTCGGTGACGCCGGTGCAGAAGCAGACGATGGAGTTCGCCGCGCTGCCGCGACCCTGGCACAGGATGCCCTGCGAGCGCGCGAAGTGGACGATGTCGGCCACGGTCAGGAAGTAATGCTCGTAGCGCAGTTCCTCGATGAGCGCGAGCTCGCGCTCGATCTGCTCGCTGGCCGCGGCCGGCACGCCCGCCGGCCAGCGCCGGCCCGCGCCTTCATAGGTGAGCCGTCGCAGGTGACTGGCTGGCGTCTGGCCGTCGGGCACGACCTCGGACGGGTAGTGGTAGCGCAGCTCATCGAGGCTGAAGTCGCAACGCTCGGCCACGCGCAGCGTCTCGGCGAGCAGGTCCGCCGGGAAGCTGAGCGCCAGACGCCCGCGGTGGCGCAGGTGGCGCTCCGCGTTGCGGTCCAGCGCCTGGCCGCACTCGGTCAGCGGCTGGCCCAGCCGGGTCGCGGTCAGCACGTCCTGCAGCGGCTTGCGGCTGCGCACATGCATGGTGACGTCGCCGACGGCCACCAGCGGGATCGCCGTCAGCGCGCCGGCCTCGCGCAGGCGCAGCAGGCGGACCTCGTCATCGACATGCTGGGGCTGGTCCATGCCCAGCCAGCAACGGCCGGTGAAGCGCGTCAGCAGCCAGCGCGACATGTCCAGCAGCTGCGCCGGCGTGGCGTGACGGTCGGGGCAGGCGACGACGACGCAATCGTCCAGCGCCTGCGGGCCGATGTCGGCCCGGGTGCAGCGGTAGGTGCCCTTCTCGGACGAGCGGCGCAGGCGCGAGATGAACTGGCACAGGTTGCCGTAGCCGTTCAGGTTGCAGGCCAGCACGACGAGGGTGAAGGCCGAATCGTCCCCGGCGT
The DNA here is from genome assembly GCF_048081605.1 of Roseateles sp. So40a. NCBI lineage: Bacteria > Pseudomonadati > Pseudomonadota > Betaproteobacteria > Burkholderiales > Sphaerotilaceae > Roseateles > Roseateles sp. So40a. The sequence goes on from NZ_CP182288.1 coordinate 760,898, forward strand.
CCAGCGGATCGATGAGGAACTGGCTGCCCACCAGCAGCTTCATGCCGTGCTGCCTGGCCGCGACGTGCGCGCGCACCATGCCGGCCATCGAGCATTCGTCGGTGATGGCCAGCGCCGCGTAGCCGAGCGCCTTCGCGCGCTCGACCAGTTCCTCGGGCCAGCTGGCGCCCCTGAGGAAACTGAAGTTGCTCAGGCAGCGCAGCTCGGCGTAGTCGGGCAGCTCATGCATACAGACCATGCAGGAACCAGGCGCCCCCGCCGTCCTCGACCGGCTCGCGATAGACCGCCATCACGCCGGCGTTCTCGTTGACGGCGATCCAGTAGTCGCGCGTGACCTGGCGGTGATGCGCGGGCCGTGTCTCGTCGGCGGGCACGCGGTCCCACCAGCCGCCCTCGACGCGGTCGGGACCGACCAGCAGCGTCAGCGGGCCCTGGTAATGCGGCCGGTGCTCGCGCACCGCCAGCCGCAGCGGCGGGTCGAGCAGGAAGGCCGGCTCGGGCACCGGCGGCACGCGCACGGCCGCGCCCTTGCCGCGACGGCGCCCCGCGCCGGGCGACTTGCCGTCGCCGCAGGTCTTCCAGCGCGTCTGCCATTCCGGTCGATGGTCGTCGGCGAGCACCGGCTGCTGCACCCGCTCAGGCCCGAGCCGCGCGGCGATGCGCTCCAGCGTCAGGTAGAGCGTCTCGCCGGTGCGCACCGCGTCGGGCAGCAGCGAGCCGCTGTCCTCGACCAGCGCCTGCACGCCGACCGCCTCCAGCCGCAGCTCGCCCACCGGCGCCAGCAGCCGGGTCTTGGCCAGGTGCTCGGCCATCAGCCGGCAGAAGTGTTCGAGCTCGCGGATCGGCTCAGCGGTGCGCACCGTCAGGCTTCCGCCGTCGCCGGCGTCCTTGGCGCGCATCGAGTCATGCACCCAGTGCAGCGTCACGCCGGTGGCGCCGGCATGGCGCGCCGCCAGCCAGCCGCACAGCCGCATCAGCAGCGGCCGCGCGCCCATCAGCAGCGCGGGCGCGTGGTCCTCGCGGCTGGGCAGCTCGACGCGCGCGTGGAAGTCCTCCGGCAGGGCGACCCAGGCGTGGGCCTCGGGCCGCAGTCCGTAGGCCTGGTCCAGCATCGCCAGCAGCGCCGCGCCGAAGCGCCGGCCGATGCCGCCGCGCGGCAGCGCCCGCAACTGGCCCAGCGTGTTGATGCCGGCGCGGCTCAGCGCCTCGGCGTGTTCCGCGGCGGCGCTGAGCGCCTGCAGCGGCAGCGGATCCAGCACCGCCTGCAACAGCCGGCCGTTCAGGTCGAGCACGCCGCAGCGCGCCAGCACCAGCGCCGCGGTGGCCGACGGCGCCCAGCCGATGCCGATGGCGCCCAGGTCGGGCGCCTCGTCGGACAGGCGCGCCTTGAGCGCCGGCAAGCCGCGGAACAGCCGCAGGCTGGCCTCGACCTCCATCACGACGGCGTCCTCCATCAGCGCCACGCGCGGCGTGAACTGCAGGCACCACACGGCGAGCCCGGCCTGCGCCTCCGCGCATATCCCCCAGAGGTGCGGCGGCGGCGCGGTCGCCGGATCCTCAAACGGAGCGGGCGGACGAGGCGGCAGGATCAGCGCGACCCACAACATGGGAGAACTCCGGGAAGAAGGGGGCGGGCGCGGGTTCGGTCACCGGCGCCACCGGCCGCATCGTGCTGGGCTGCATCACGCGCGGCGTGAGCACGTGCTCCAGTCCGCCGGGGATGGAGGCCAGCTTCAGCGGGGTGTCGTGGGCGGGGCCCTTGCGCTTGAGAATCTGGACGTCCAGCGCCCAGTCGACGTCGATGGTCGCCAGCAGCCGCAGGGGCGCCGGCGACGGGTCATGGCGCGCCGAGAGCGGCCGGAACAGGAACACCGGTCCCTCGAACGACTGCGCCAGCACCTGCAGCCGCCGCAGCTGCTCGGGCGCGGCTTGCGGCATCCAGGCCAGCACCGCGCCGGCGGCGTTGGACTTGATCAGCTGCTCGGCGCACCAGAGCCGCTCGGACGGCGCACGGGCGTCGATCCAGACGAGGTGACGGTCATCCAGCCCCAGGTGCATCAGTCCGGGCAGGTGGGGGCGCTTGGGCGGCCCCACCATCGCCACGGCGGCGCCGTCCGCGACGACGCGCCGCAGCGCCGGTCCCGCCAGCCGCCATTCGGCCAGCGAGAACTGCGGCAGCAGCACCTCGGTCAGCTGGCGCCCGGGCCAGCCGCCGCCGGGCAGCTCGGCGTCGAGCGCGTCGAAGCCGCTGGGCCAGACGGTGTCGGTGCCGCGGCCCAGTTCGTCGCCGCGCCAGAGCGCGTCGGCCACGGCGGGCGGGAGCGGCATGGCTTCGGAGGACAAGGGCGCTGGCATGGCGGTCAATTAACTGTATGGGCATACAGTATATGACGCCGGGGAAGTTACCCAGCCGATGACCTGGGCGGGGAAGGGGCGGTGAACCTCGGCGCGGATCGCCGGGACTGGGGACCCTTTCCCCCATCCAGAAGCGAGGCCCCCATGCCCCATCGATTGTTGTCCTGCTGCCGAGAGACCGCGTCCCCGCCGCTACCGGCATGCAGCTCGATCGCCTATCAATCGGTCGTGATCCCCCCGGGGCCTCCTCACGATCCTTCGATCCATGCCGGCGAACTGAAGCGCGCCTTCCAGATGCTGGCGGCAGACGCAGCGGAGTTCAAGCTGGACGCCCACCTCTCCGGCACCCGGTTCCATCACCTGATCGCGCGCGGCCAGAACCTCCCGGCCAGCGATGAAGCCGCCCCCCGCGAGGTGCAGGAGTTCTACGTGCAGGCGCGGGAGATCTATGGCGCCTGCTATCGGCAGGTCTGGGGCTCAACGCCGGAGTGGTGCGATCGACCGGTGCGCCAGCCCTGAACGTTCAGGCCATCACGCGGACGTGTCGGTGCGCGAGGCCGCCGCGGACGGGGCCTTGAAGCTCAGCACGAAACGCGTGCCGCCGTTGCCGGGCGCCTCCAGGCTGACGGTCCAGCCCAGGTGCTCGGCGACGCGCTTGACGATGGCCAGGCCCAGCCCGGCGCTGCCCGCGCCGGCCGGGTCGACCTGCATGAAGCGGTCGAAGATGCGGTCGCGCACGGCCGGCGGGATGCCGATGCCGGTGTCCTCGATGACGACGCGGCCCGATTCCAGGCGGATGTCGACGCGGCCCTGGTCGGTGAACTGGCAGGCGTTGCGGATCAGGTTGCCCAGCGCGATGGCGGCCAGCTCCGGCCGCGCAGGCACCTCCAGGCCGGCGTCGGCGGGCGCGGCGTGCAGCGTCATCTCGACGGCCTTGCCCTTGAGCAGCGGCCGGCAGCGCTCCATCTCCTGGCGCAGCAGCGGCAGCAGCGCGGTCGGCTCCGCGCCGATGCTGGCCGGGTCGCGCGACAGCAGCAGCATCGCCACGACGCGCTCGCTGGTGTCGGCGGCGGTGCGGCGGATGCGCTCGGCGAGCTCGACCATGTCGTCGCGCCCCTGCAGCCGCGCCTTGAGCACCTCGGCCGCGCCCAGCATCACGGCCAGCGGCGTGCGCAACTCGTGGCTGACGTCGCCGGTGAACCAGCGCTCGCGGTCCAGGTAACGCTGCTGCGCCTCGGTCTTCGCGGCAAAGGCGCGCGACAGCACGCCCAGTTCGTCGGTCGAGTCCAGCAGCGGATAGTCGCGCGGCGCGGCGTCGGTCTCGACGGCGCTGGCCAGCGCGGTGACGGGGGCCACGATGCGGCTGGCGGTCAGTTGCGCGAGGAACAGCGCCAGGCCCAGGCAGCAGACGAAGGCCAGGCCGAGCAGCCCGTACACGCCGGCCTCGATCTTGGCGAAGTCCTCGTCGCGGTCGGTCAGCACGAAGACCGGGCCCAGGTCGTCGCGGACCAGCGCGGTGAAGGTGGCGTCGTCCTGCGGCAGCGTGTACTTGCCCGGCGGCTTGCCGCGCAGCGCCTGCGGGATGGCGTCGCCGCGGTAGAGCGTGACGCTGGGCGGCAGGTCGGCTTCCAGGCCCTGCTTCTCGCGCGCGACGAGTTCGTCGGCGGTGCGGTCCAGGCGCTGGTCGACGAGGCGGTCCTCGATGCTCGAGGCGATGCGCACCGCGGCGACGGCGAAGGCGCCGCACACCAGCAGCGTCAGCAGCAGGAAGGCGGCCGCGACGCGGGTGCGCAGCGTGGTCGGCGCGGCGGTGCCGCGCGCGGGGCGGCCGGGGGATGGCGCGGGCCCGGCGTCAGCCCGCATCGGGCGAGACCAGGCGGTAGCCGATGCCCGGGTGGGTCTTCAGCAGCGGGACGGGGAAGGGCTTGTCCAGCGCCGCGCGCAGCGCGTGGATGTGGGTGCGCAGCGCGTCGCTGTCGGGCGGGTCGTTGCCCCAGACCTCGCGCTCGAGGTCCTCGCGGCGCACGAGCTTGGGCGCTTCGCGCAGCAGCGCCGACAGCAGCTTGTAGCCGGTGGGCGTGAGCTGCAGCGGCTTGCCGGCGCGGGTGGCTTCCAGGGTGTCGGGGTCGTAGTTGACGTCGGCGTAGCTGACAGCGGAGCTCAGGTTCAGGCCGTGGGAGCGGCGCATCAGGGCCTTGAGACGGATCTCGAGCTCGACCAGCGAGAAGGGCTTGACGAGGTAGTCGTCGGCGCCGCTCTCGAAGCCGGTGACCTTGTCGGCGATGGTGTCGCGGGCGGTCAGCATCAGGATGGGGGTGGGGCGGCGGAAGTCCTTGCGCAGGCGCCGGGCGACGTCCAGGCCGTCCAGGCCGGGGAGGGTCAGGTCCAGCACGATCGCGTCATAGGACCCGGCGGCGGCCTGTGCCAGGCCGCCCAGGCCGTTGCGCGCCACGTCCAGCTCGTAGCCCATGGGCTCGAGGTAGGCGAACAGGTTGGCGACGATGTCCGGGTTGTCTTCGATGACCAGCAGCTTCATGGCGAGGCTCACGTTCTGCGGCGCGGGGCGCCGCGTCAGTCGGGGGAGCGGTCACGGGGGGAGGGGATCCCGACGGAACCGCGGATGCCGGGAATCCTATGCCAGCCGCCCGCCGTCGACCTGTCTGGGGGCTGTCGCATCGCCCCGGTGGGGGGCAGGGCGTCAGGAGGTGGGCGAATGGCGCGCGGTGGCAAAGTTTCTTCAAAGATGGCGGCTTCGTCACTTTTCGTGACGCAAGACCGAACTCTTTTCTCGACCGCTCGGTCGAGGGGAGGACTTGAAAACGCGGATGGGCGCATAATTTCCGGGTTAACCCTATGTTTGCACCCATCTTCTCCATTCCGGCTGTCGAGCGGCTCACCGAGACCCGCCGGCTGCAGTTGCGTCCGCCGCAGGCGGCCGATGCCCGGACCTTCCGCGACCTGCTGACCGACCCGGCGAATCGTCGATTCGATGTGGGCGGGCCGGAGGCGTCCGAGCGGCTGGAGCTGTGGCGGACGGCCTGGGCGCGGGACGGGCTGGGTCCGTGGGCGGTGGCCTTGCGGGAGCAGCCGTCGCTGGGCGCGATCGGGTTCGGGGGGCTGATCCGCGGGCGGATCTGCGGGGCGCCGGCGCTGCTGCTGGAATTCCACTTCCTGTCCGACTTCTGGGGGCGGGGGTATGCAGCGGAGATGTCGCTGGCGGCGTTGTCGCTTGCCTTTGACAGCCTGCATGCGACGTCGGTGCATGCCTTGCTGGCGCCGGGGAACACGGCGGCGAGAAAGACGCTGGAGCGGGTGGGCCTGAGGCTGACGGGCTCGGTGGCGGACCACCCGGGCGAGGCGGCGAGCCTGCTCTACGAGATCAACGCCGCGCAGTACGCGGCCCAGCCGCGGCAACAGCCGGAAGCGACGCCGTTCGGGGCGTGAGCGGGGCTGGGACTCGCGCGGCGCTGGGAAGCGTCCGATTGAGCGAATCCGTCGCGTCAGCCGTCGTCCTTCGACCCTTTGGAACTTGACGCGTCAGAACTCGATGCCTTGGAGCCCGTTGCGTCAGCACTCGTGGTGGAGGATGACGGTTTGATATTCACCGTCTTGACCTGGCCCTTCTTCGGCTCCGGCGTCTTTAATATTGTTCCCGTTGCCTCCACGCCGCCGGAATAGTATGAAACCAGGGTATTTGATCTCAAGCGGTCTCGCGCCGTTGTCGTCTCGACGGTTTGAATGCCATCGTTGGAAAGCGGTTGGGCGCTTGCCATTTTGTTTCCATAGAACCTGAGGGGAAGTCCTTGAACCTGTTGTTGAGCTTGCACGTTCGCATGGCTGGTGTTGGGCGTACTTGGCAACACGGCACTGGATGCCTTGGGCGGGCTCGATGTGATCGGGGTCAACGAGACGGATGGGTCAGGGGCCGAGGACTGCGACTTCGACCGAGGCCTTCTCGCGCTGAGTTCGGAGATCTGGGTGGGCATGTGAGCCGTGCCTACCTTGGGATTAAGCTTTTGCGGCGTCCGGGGAAGGCCGAAGGTCTCTGCGGATGTGTTGCTCGTGAGTTTCCTCAGGTCTCCAAGGACGGATCCACCCTCCCGATATCCTTGCAGCACATTTTCTGCGGTCGAAGCGTCATTCGGGGCGTTCCGAGCGGTGCGGAAGGCGTGCTGGAGCGAGTCCATCAGCTCCGTGTAATACATGGTGATGGTCGCCTCCGCCAGACGCTGCGCTTCATTGAGCTCATCGAGTCTGGGGTGGACCGTCGAGCTGCTGCTCAATGATGAAGGTGTGCCTAGAACGGATGTCAGGGCGTTTCCTGTTTGCTGCGGTGGCCATATCTTGTGCTTGTCGTCGTCGTCGTCAGGATCGCCCAACTTGTCGCTCTTGCTGGCGTTGTCGGATACCTGCATGGGCTGGATGTTGTCGATATCGTGAAAATACATGCGAGCCCCATAGGCACTGGGGGCATATCCTGATTTGCCATTCTGGACGTAGTAGTCCTTCTCCCAGCCTTGGGGTGCATGGACGCTGCTGAACTGCTCGGCTCGAGCATCCATGTCCTGAGATATATTGTTCCAAGCATATTTGTGATCAAGATTGAAGGATTCGAAGGGCATCCAGTTGGCGAATCCTTCCTTGTTGATCGGGACCGTTCGGATATAGGTCTTGTGTTCCCTGCCGCTGGTGACGATGCCGTGCTGGTTGTTCTCTGCCCAATGCCGCACGAGTTTTTCTCGAAAAGTGGTGGAGAACGTTGGGCGCTCACCATCGAATGGAACCAATTTCCCGTTCTCCCGGGGGTTGTAGAAACCGTTGGTTTCTGCCTTGCCACTTGGCGGCAACGCCAATTGCGCGACGGGTTGCGTGGACGACGGGTTTGGAGGGTGGGGCTGGGTGAAGCTGCAGATCCGTTGACGCTGGGCGGTCATTCTTGGCGTGGAGGCCAGTTCCCTGGACCAGAGCCCCCCTGGCGGCGCACTGGCTGCTGGCGCCGAGACGCCCGGCGCTGACGCCCTCATCTCGTCGGATGCCGGCTCCCGGGTGGGATGGGGCCGCTCCGATGCCGGTTCGGGAATTCGGGCCATGTGAGCCGTCCGCTGTTGATGGTCGAAGCCGCAGGATGGGCAATCGTGGGCGTCTCGTACATCAGAAGAATGCTGAGAGACGCGGGGCGCATTGCTGATCCGCCAGCGTCGCCTTCCAGCACAACGAGTCAGTCCCACTACCGACTTCTTTGGAAGCCGCACGTTCTTGCACTGGGATAGGCCATGGAGGCCATTCGGTGAAATCGCTGCAATGAGGCCGTCTTGTTGACACGTGGTGTCGCGAGACGAAGGCGGACATGTCGACCGCCTTCTCAACACTTCTGGAGATGTTGATGACTTCTTTCCACGCTGTTTCGTTGCCAGTCAACGCCAAGTCCTCGTTCATGGATAGCCCCGTGGACGCAGGGATGCAAGAACTGACCCTGGAGGAAATGGATCAGGTCCATGGCGGGTTCGGGCCCGCCGGCGCCATTGCCGGCGCGGTCGGCGCTGGCCTTGGTGTGGCCCTGACCGGAGGCAATGCAGCGCAAGTCGTTGCAGGAGCCATCTTCGGCGGAGTGTCCGGGTTCTTCGGCGGTTTGGGCATGTATGCCAGTTCCGCAGCGGTCGCTGCAATGGGCGCAGTCGCGACGGGCAAACCCGACACCATTCGTTTCGCTAAGAACCAGCGCTAACGGCCATTGGCTCCCGACGCCTCACGGTAGTCGGGAGCCCTGCAACACTGCAAAAGGAGTCCTATGCATTGGCTCGCGCAAGCTCTCTTGCAAGGAGCGATCTTCACGACATTCTTGACGATCGCAATCAAGCACGCGCTGTTCCTCTTATCCAGAGACGGTCGCCATTGGCTCGTGCCGTTTCTGGCCGCTACCTATGCAGATGCACTGTGGTTGGGGTGGGCCTATCAAACGCCGTTGCACAACGCCTTGCTCTCCCTCTTGATGCCGTTGATCTACTTCACCCTTGTTGTCACGTTGGTGATGTTGAGGATGCGGGAACGAAAGCAGAGGGAGCGGTCCTCATCGTGAACATAGACATCACTCCTCTGGAAATTCAGGCCATCCTGAATGTGGGCGTGGTCGTCCAGGTGACGGTCTGCTTCGCCGATTTCCTCGCATCATCGGCAGGTCGTGTGCGACTGGCCGTGTTCCTGCTGGTCGTGGTGACCGTCAACGCTTGGGCAAACACGGAGCGCTTCACGGTCACGGAGTCCTGGCTGCGGGCCATCGGATACAGCGTCACGATCGCCGTCTGCATCTTTGGTCTGGCGGCAATCAACGCCCACCGTCGGCGGCGACGCGGCCTCACTGCTGCGGATACACCCTCAACCCCGACAGATCGAGGACCCTGAGCCCGCCGTACTCGACCGCGATCAGGCGCTGGTCCTGCAGATGGCGCAGCGCCTCGTTCACCCGCTGGCGCGACAGCCCCACCAGGTGCCCCAGCTCCTGCTGCGTGATCCGCAGCAGACCGTTCACCCCCGGGTACAGCAACGGATGGAACAAGGCCGCCAGATTTCGCGCCACCCGCAGGTCCGGATCGCTCTGCCGGTCGATCTCCCGCGCCGCGATGAACTGCCCCAGCCGCTCATTGAGCTGGTTCAGCACGTACCGGTTGAACGCCAGGCTCGTCTCCAGCAACTCGTGGAAACTGTCCAGCGGCAGCCCTGCCACCACGCTGCGCCGCAGCGCCTGGATGTTGTAGCGGTACGCCTCCCGCTTGAGCAACGTGCCCTCGCCGAACCAGCCGCCCGGCGGCACGCCCGTGAACGTCACCTGCCGCGCCGCCGCGTCGTCGTTGCTCATCTTCAGCAAACCGTCGATCACGCCGAACCAGTAATTGGCCTCGCGACCGATCCGGCAGATCCGCTCGCCCACCTCCACCTCCGCCACCTGGATGCTCGCCGCCACCCGCTCGCGCAACTCCGGCTCGATCGCCGTCAGCCACGGGATCGCCCCCATCTCCTGCGCGCTCGCGGCCCGCGCCCGCAGGCGCAGGGGCTGCATCGGCACAGGCGCCGCCAGCGGCGAGGTCAGGGGCACGCGCGCCGGGGATCCCGGCGTGGCATGGACAACGGTGTCGGTGGTCGGGGCCATCCCCCGTTCATCGCGCCTGTGCATGACACGAACCTGACGCGACCCCCTGGGGAAAACACGGTTTGGCGAATCCAGGCCGCCTCCCCGACTGACGCGGCTTCACCTTTTCAAGGAGTGCCAGCGATGTTTCCTTACAACCCCTATGTATTCATCAAGACCACGAGCCTCAATAACGTAGACACGACCGAACTGTCCCGGACGGAGAGGCGCGCCAGCCTGCGCCGGAAGCTCGACACCCTCTCGTTGCTGTCGGAACTGACGGCGGATGTCGATCGGATGCTGGTTCGCCATGCGACGACACCACCCGCCACCTGTGCGGAGTTCCTCACGGCCATCCGTGAACAGGCCGCGCTGATCGCCCACTTCGACGACGTGCTGAAGAGGACCTTGTGCTCGGTGGTGATCGACCTGCCCAAGGTCGCTGCGCGTGCGCGGGTCGTGCTGACGGGGGCCCAGCGCTTTCAGGGGCAGCCAGGAGGCCGCACCGCCATGCCGCCGGAATCGCTGGAACACATGGGGCGCTATTTGGCGGAAATGACCGCGTTGCTGGATGGATTGCCGTCCTCGATCCTCGAGTACGTGAAGGACACCGGGGATGAAGCCCGCTGCAGGCGTTACCACTTCAGCGACACCGATCTGCACGTGCCGGAAACGCTCTTCGACGCCATCGACTTCCTGGAGAGATTGCAATGCTGTCGAGAGGGTCTGGCCGCATCGGCGGCCTCTGACGATGCTAGACAGCGGCTCGACGAACTCGAAGCACGGCAGCAGCAGCACCTCGATGACCCGGACGCGCTCGAGCCGCTGCGCAAGGCGCTCGTCGACATTCATCAGGCGATGTGCCAGGCCTATCTTCGGCAGCAGCCGGAGGAGGCGCCGGCGCCCCTGGTCGAGAGGGTTTCTCGGGATCGCCAGCAAAGGGTCCACGACATCGCGGCGGCGATCGAGTCCCGCCGGCAGCTGCTGGCCCAGATGGAAGCCTTCTCGGCGGCGCATCGAGCTTGAATTGATCCGGGAAAACGCTCCCCCGAACTCTCCCTAGGAATGTCGTCGCAACGACAACACGACGTCAAACACCCGGCCTACAGTCAGTCCAACCCCGCGGCACGAGCGCCTCCTCCAGAGAGGCGACAGCGGGGAGCACAAGGAGACGACGGTGGAGCAGACCTTCCCCCGCTGGATGCTCGCCCATGCCCGGCAGCGCCCCGACGCGCCCGCGCTGCGCGAGAAGGAGCTCGGCATCTGGCAGACGCTGAGCTGGTCCGCGCTCGCGGCGCTCGTGCGCGACCTCGCGCACGGCTTCGCCGCCGCGGGCATGACGCGCGGTCAGCACCTCGTCGTCATCGGCGAGAACCGCCCGCGCCTGTACGCCGCGATGCTCGCCGCCCAGTCGCTCGGCGCCATCCCCGTGCCGCTGTACCAGGACGCCGTCGCCGCCGAGTTCGTCTACCCGCTGCGCAACGCCGACATCGCCTTCGCCGTCGTCGAGGACCAGGAACAGGTCGACAAGCTGCTCGAGATCCGCGAGCAATGCCCCGCGATGGGCCGCATCTGGTTCGACGATCCGCGCGGCCTGCGCCATTACGCGGCCGAGGGCCTGGCCTCCATCGACGGCCTGTGCGACGACGGACGCGCCCACGCCCTGCGTCACCCGGGCTGGTTCGAGCGCGAGGTCGACGCGGGCCGCCCCGACGACGTGGCCGCGATGTTCTTCACCTCGGGCACCACCGGTCACCCCAAGGGCGTGGTCCACACGCATGCGACGCTGATCGACCGCGCGCTGGCCGGCGCGCGCTTCGATCGCCTCACCCATGACGAGGAAGTGCTGGCCTACCTGCCGTGCGCGTGGATCGGCCAGAACATCTTCAGCTACGCGCAATGGCTGGCCTGCGGCTACGTCGTCAACTGCCCCGAGTCCGCGAGCACCGTCAGCATCGACCTCAAGGAGATCGGGCCGACCTACTACTTCGCGCCGCCGCGCGTCTTCGAGGGCCTGCTCACCAGCGTGATGATCCGCATGGAGGACGCCGGCGCGCCCAAGCGCTGGCTCTTCGCGCGGGCGATGGCGCTGGCGCACCGCGTCGGTCCCGCGCTGATGGACCGCAAGCCCGTCGACGCCTGGGACCGCTTCAAGTACCGCCTGTGCGACCTGGCCGTCTTCGGTCCGCTGCGCAACGCGCTGGGCTTCTCGCGGGTGCGCGTGGCCTACACCGCCGGCGAGGCGATCGGCCCCGACCTCTTCAGCTTCTACCGCGCGATCGGCATCAACCTCAAGCAGCTCTACGGCTCCACCGAGACCGCGGTCTTCGTCTGCCTGCAGCCCGACCACGAGGCGCGGTCCGACACTGTCGGCGTGCCCATCGACGGCGTGGAGATCAAGCTCGCCGACAACGGCGAGATCCTCGTGCGCTCGCCCGGCCTGCTCAAAGGCTACTACAAGAACCCCGAGGCCACCGCCGAGGTGCTGGGCGCCGACGGCTGGTACCGCACCGGCGATGCGGGCTTCCTCGATGCCGGCGGCCATCTGAAGATCATCGACCGCGCCAAGGACGTCGGCCGCCTGCGCGGCGGTGAACACGACGGCGCGATGTTCGCGCCCAAATACGTCGAGAACAAGCTGAAGTTCTTCTCCTTCGTGAAGGAGGCCGTGGCCTTCGGCGACGGCCGCGATCGCGTCTGCGCCTTCATCAACATCGACTTCGACGCCGTGGGCAACTGGGCCGAGCGCCGCAATCTCCCGTACGCCGGCTACGCCGACCTGGCCGCCAAGCCCGAGGTCTACGCGCTGATCCGCGACTGCGTGGAGAAGGTCAACGCCGACCTCGCGCAGGACGAGCGCCTCGCGGGCAGCCAGATCACGCGCTTCCTCGTGCTGCACAAGGAGCTCGATGCGGACGATGGCGAGCTCACCCGCACGCGCAAGGTCCGCCGCGGCGCGATCGCCGAGAAGTACGAGGTCCTGATCGACGCGCTCTACGCGGGCAAGGCGTCGCAGTTCATCGAGACCGCCGTGCGCTTCGAGGACGGCCGCACCGGCCGCGTGAGCGCGGACCTGCGCATCGAGGAGGCCCGCACCTTCTCGCCTACCCGGAGGGCTGCCTGATGAGCGCCATTGCCCCGCCGATCGCCGGCTTCAGCACCCCCTCGGCCATCGAGCTGCCCACCGCGCAACGCCGCGTCGGCGACGTGATCCTGGAGGTCAGCCACATCACGCTGTCCTTCGGCGGCGTGAAGGCGCTCAACGACATCAGCTTCGATGTCCGCGAGCATGAGATCCGCGCCATCATCGGCCCCAACGGCGCGGGCAAGAGCTCGATGCTGAACTGCATCAACGGCGTCTACCAGCCGCAGCAGGGGCAGGTGATGTTCCGCGGCGAGGACGTCCGCCGGCTGAGCCCGCGCACGCGGCTGCGCCGCATGGCCGAGATGGGCGTGGCGCGCACCTTCCAGAACCTCGCGTTGTTCAAGGGCATGAGCGTGCTGGACAACATCATGAGCGGGCGCAACCTGCGCATGCGCACCGGGCTGCTGGCACAGGCCTTCCGCAATCCGTGGTGGAGCCCGGCCGAGCGCGAGGAGATCGCGCACCGCGAGCACGTCGAGCGCATCATCGATTTCCTCGAGATCCAGGCGCATCGCAAGACGCCGGTGGGCCGGCTGCCCTACGGGCTGCAGAAGCGCGTGGACCTGGGCCGCGCGCTGGCGATGGAGCCGAAGGTGCTGCTGCTCGACGAGCCGATGGCCGGCATGAACGTCGAGGAGAAGCAGGACATGTGCCGCTTCATCCTGGACGTCAACGACGAGTTCGGCACGACCATCGTGCTGATCGAGCACGACATGGGCGTGGTCATGGACATCAGCGACCGCGTCGTGGTGCTGGACTACGGCAGGAAGATCGGCGACGGCCGACCCGATGAGGTGCGCGCCAACGAGGACGTGATCCGCGCCTACCTCGGCGCTTCTCATTGACCGCGGACCACGCCGGGAGCAACGGACATGGGCTTTTTCCTCGAGACACTGATCGGCGGCCTGATGACGGGCATGCTGTACTCGCTGGTCGCGCTGGGCTTCGTGCTCATCTTCAAGGCCAGCGGCGTCTTCAACTTCGCGCAGGGCGCGATGGTGCTGTTCGCGGCGCTGGCGATGGCGCGATTCGCCGAATGGATCCCGCGCTACACGGGGCTGTCGGGCAAGCTGGTGGTCAACCTGCTCGCCTTCCTCGTGGCGATGGCGCTGATGGTGGCGGTGGCCTGGCTGATCCAGAGGCTGGTGCTCTCAAGGCTCGTGAACCAGGAGGGCATCACGCTGCTGATGGCCACGCTGGGCATCACGTATTTCCTGGACGGCTTCGGGCAGACGCTGTTCGGCTCGGACATCTACAAGATCGATGTCGGCCTGCCCAAGGACCCGGTCTTCCTGATGGAGCAGCGCTTCCAGGGCGGCGTGATGGTCAACCAGGAGGACCTGGCCGCCGCGCTGATCGCCGCGGCGCTGGTGGCGGCGCTGACGCTGTTCTTCCGCTACACCGGCACGGGCCGCGCGTTGCGCGCGGTGGCCGATGACCATCAGGCCGCGCAGTCCATCGGCATTCCGCTGTCGCGCATCTGGGTGATCGTGTGGAGCGTGGCGGGCTTCGTCGCGCTAGTGGCGGGGATCATCTGGGGATCCAAGCTGGGCGTGCAGTTCTCGCTGTCGCTGGTGGCGCTGAAGGCGCTGCCCGTGGTGATCCTGGGCGGGCTGACCTCGGTGCCCGGCGCGATCCTGGGCGGGCTGATCATCGGCGTGGGCGAGAAGCTCTCGGAGATCTACATCGGCCCCTCGCTGGGCGGCGGCATCGAGATCTGGTTCGCCTATGTCCTCGCGCTCGTGTTCCTGCTGGTGCGGCCGCAGGGCCTCTTCGGCGAAAAGATCATCGACCGCGTCTGAAGGCTCAGGAGAACAACATGCTCTATCGCGAGAACGGCCAGTTCAAGACGAGCTACGGCGCGGACCAGCAGATCTTCCCGATCGCGCAGGACCGCGTCGCGATGCTCGCGCTGCTGGCGCTGGCAGTCATCGTGGTGCCGGGGCTGGCCAGCGAATACCTGCTGCGCGCCATCCTGATCCCCTTCCTGATCCTGGCGCTCGCGGCGCTGGGGCTGAACATCCTGGTGGGCTACTGCGGGCAGATCTCGCTGGGAACGGGCGGCTTCATGGCGGTGGGGGCCTACGCGGCGTTCAACTTCCTGGTGCGCGTGGACGGCATGCCGGTCGTCGTGGCCATCCTGCTGGGCGGCCTGTGCGCGACGGTGGTGGGCGTGCTCTTCGGCATCCCGTCGCTGCGCATCCGCGGGCTGTACCTCGCCGTGGCGACGCTGGCGGCGCAATTCTTCTGCGACTGGGCTTTCCTGCGCATCAAGTGGCTGACGAACGATTCGGCCTCGGGCTCGGTGGGCGTGTCGGGGCTGTCGGTCCTGGGGATGCCGATCGAGACGCCGGTGCAGAAGTACCTGTTCTGCCTGGGCTTCGTGCTGGTGTTCGGGCTGATCGCCAAGAACCTGGTGCGCGGACACATCGGCCGCAGCTGGATGGCGATGCGCGACATGGACGTCGCCGCCGCGGTGATCGGCATCCGGCCGATGGCGGCCAAGCTGAGCGCCTTCGCGGTGAGCAGCTTCATCGTCGGCGTGGCCGGCGCGTTGTGGGCCTTCGTGCACCTGGGCTCGTGGGAGCCCGCGGCGTTCTCGATCGACCGCAGCTTCCAGCTGCTGTTCATGGTGATCATCGGCGGGCTGGGCTCGATCGCCGGCGCGTTCTTCGGCGCGGCCTTCCTCGTCGTTCTGCCCATCGTGCTGGACAACCTGCCCTACTGGTTCGGCATCCCGATCGACACGGCGCTGGCCTCGCACCTGACCTACATGATCTTCGGCGCGCTGATCGTGTTCTTCCTGATCGTCGAGCCGCACGGCCTCGCGCGGCTCTGGCAGATCGCCAAGGAGAAGCTCCGCCTGTGGCCCTTCCCGCATTGATTCCGCATTGATTCCGCAGTCCCTCTTGTCCCGCAGTCCTTCCGGTTCCTACACACATTCAACAAGGGCGCCACGAGCGCCCACAGGAGACAGACCGATGAAGCCGATCACGACCTCGATGAAGGCGGCCCGGGCCGCGTTGCTGCTGGCCACCGCGGCGGCCGGCCTGCTGGGCGGCGCGGGTGCCGCGCTGGCGCAGGCCAAGGAGCAGTTCATCCCGCTGCTGGTCTACCGCACCGGCCCCTACGCGCCCAACGGCACGCCGTGGGCCAACGGCAAGCAGGACTACCTCAAGCTGATCAACGCGCGCGACGGCGGCATCAACGGCGTGAAGATCACCTTCGAGGAATGCGAGACCGGCTATGCCACCGACAAGGGCGTGGAGTGCTACGAGCGGCTCAAGGGCAAGGGCGCGTCGCTCTTCGACCCGCAGGCCACCGGCATCACCTTCGCGCTGACCGACAAGGTGCCCACCGACAAGATCCCGCTGGTGACGCTGGGCTACGGGCTGTCGGCCTCGCAGGACGGCAACGTGTTCAAGTGGAATTTTCCGATGATGGGCAGCTACTGGACCGCCGCGGACATGCTGATCCAGCACCTGGCCAAGAAGGAGGGCGGCTTCGACAAGTTGAAAGGCAAGAAGATCGCGCTGGTCTATCACGACTCGCCCTTCGGCAAGGAGCCCATCCCGCTGCTCGACGAGCGCCAGAAGATGCACGGTTTCGAGCTGGTGAAGATCCCGGTCACCGCGCCCGGCGTGGAGCAGAAGTCCGCCTGGCTGCAGGTGCGCCAGCAGCGGCCCGATTACGTGCTGCTGTGGGGCTGGGGCGTGATGAACTCGACGGCGCTCAAGGAGGCGCAGGCGACCGGTTATCCGCGCGAGAAGATGTACGGCGTGTGGTGGGCCGGCGCGGAGCCGGACGTCAAGGACGTGGGCGAGGGCGCCAAGGGCTACAACGCGCTGGCGCTCAACGGCTCGGGCCAGCAGGCCCGGGTCATGCAGGACATCCTGAAGTACGTGCATGAGAAGGGCCAGGGCAGCGGTCCGAAGGACGAGGTGGGCTCGGTGCTCTACACGCGCGGGATGATCATCTCGATGCTCAGCGTCGAGGCCATCCGCCGCGCGCAGGAGCGTTTCGGCAAGGGCAAGGTGATGACGGGCGAGCAGGTCCGCTGGGGCCTGGAGAACCTGGCCATCGACCAGAAGCGGCTCGACGCCCTGGGTCTGGGCAACCTGATCCGTCCGATCTCCACGTCCTGCCAGGACCACATGGGCTCCACCTGGGCCCGCGTGCACACCTGGGACGGCAGCAAGTGGAACTTCTCGTCGGACTGGCTGCAGGCCGATGAGCAGATCATCAAGCCGATGGTCAAGGCGGCCGCGGACAAGTACGCCAACGACAAGAAGGTGACGCGGCGCACGCCCGCCGATTGCCAGAGCTGAGCCCGTCCTGACCTGCAAGGAACCCGCGCCATGTCCGACATCCTCCTCAACGTCAGCGGCATCGAGGTGATCTACAACCACGTGATCCTCGTGCTCAAGGGCGTCTCGATGCAAGTGCCCGAGGGGCGCATCGTCGCGCTGCTCGGGGGCAATGGCGCGGGCAAGACGACGACGCTGCGCGCCGTCAGCAACCTGCTCGCGGGCGAGCGCGGCGAGGTGACCAAGGGCTCGATCGAGCTGCGCGGCGAGCGCATCGAGCGCCTGTCCACCTCCGCCATGGTCGATCGCGGCGTCATCCAGGTCATGGAGGGCCGGCATTGCTTCGCCCACCTGACCATCGAGGAAAACCTGCTCACCGGCGCCTACACGCGCAAGGACGGCAAGGCCGCCGTCGCCGAGACGCTGGAGAAGGTCTACGCCTACTTCCCGCGGCTCAAGACGCGGCGGACCTCGCAGGCCGCCTACACCTCCGGCGGCGAGCAGCAGATGTGCGCCATCGGCCGCGCGCTGATGGCCAATCCGAAGATGGTGCTGCTGGACGAGCCCTCGATGGGCCTGGCGCCGCAGATCGTCGAGGAGGTCTTCGAGATCGTGCGCGACCTCAACCAGAAGGAGCGCACCACCTTCCTGCTCGCCGAGCAGAACACCAGCATGGCGCTGCGCTACGCCGATTACGGCTACATCCTCGAGAACGGCCGCGTGGTGATGGACGGCGAGGCCAAGGCGCTGCGCGACAACGAGGACGTGCGCGAGTTCTACCTCGGCATGGGCGGCACCGATCGCAAGAGCTTCCGCGACGTCAAGAGCTACAAGCGTCGCAAGCGCTGGCTGGCCTGAGCCGTGCCGGCCGACGGATGCGGCATCCAGGAGATTGAAGGGAGAGCAGTTCATGGACAACGACTTCTTCGCGCCGCCGCCGTTCAAGGCGGAGGAGGCGCTCGTGCAGTTGCGGCGCTCGCTGCGCGACCTGCGTCAGCTCACCGAGCGCGGCACGGGCTGGAGCTACGAGGGCAACGAGGTGCTGCAGCTCGCCGCCGCTGACGGCGCGATCACCGCGAAGCTGGCGAAGAAGCCGCTGCGCAGCCCCGACTGGGAGACGCGCGTGTGCCGCAACGCGGCGGACGTGCGCAAGCTGCAGGACGACGTGAAGCGCCGTCTGGCGCAGTGGGCGGACGAGTGATGAGCGCCGCTTCCGACTTCTATGACCCGCTCGAGGCTCGCGATCCCGCGGTCCGCGAGGCGGCGCTGATGGCCGCGCTGCCGCACCAGATCGCCAACGCGCTGGCCAACACCGAGGCCTTCGGCGAGCAGCTCGCCGAGGTCGAACCCGATCACGTCCGCACGCGCGCCGCGCTGGCCCGGCTGCCGGTCACGCGCAAGTCCGATCTGCTGGCGCGCCAGCAGGCGGTGCGCGCCGACACGAGCCGCGCGGTCTTCGAGCCCTTCGGCGGCTTCTCGACGATCGGGTGGCGCGGGTTGCGGCGCGACAGCGGCGCGCGCCGCGTGTTCCAGTCGCCCGGCACGATCTACGAGCCCGAGGGCCTGGGCCGCGATTACTGGCGCGTCGGCCGCGCGCTGCATGCCGCGGGACTGCGCGCCGGGGACCTCGTCCACAACTCCTTCAGCTATCACCTCACCCCGGCCGGCGCCATGATGGAAGGCGGCGCGGAGGCGCTGGGCTGCACCGTCTTCGCCGGCGGCGTCGGCAACACCGAGCTGCAACTGCAGGCGATGGCCGAGCTGCGTCCGCAGGCCTATGTCGGCACGCCGAGCTTCCTGAAGATCCTGCTGGACAAGGCCGCGGAGCAGGGCCAGCCGCTGTCGGTGCGCAAGGCGCTGGTCAGCGGCGAGGCCTTCCCGGCCGCGCTGCGCGACTGGTGCGGTGCGCGCGGCGTGGCCGGCTTCCAGTGCTACGCGACCGCGGACCTGGGGCTGATCGCCTATGAGACGGCCGCGCGCGAGGGCCTGGTCGTCGACGAGGGCGTGATCCTGGAGATCGTGCGCCCCGGTACCGGTGATCCGGTCGCGCCGGGCGAGGTCGGCGAGGTCGTGGTCACCACGCTCAATCCGGACTACCCGCTGATCCGCTTCGGGACCGGGGACCTGTCGGCGGTGCTGCCGGGCACCTGTCCGACCGGCCGGACCAATGTGCGCATCAAGGGCTGGATGGGCCGCGCGGACCAGAGCGCCAAGGTGCGGGGCATGTTCGTGCACGCGAGCCAGGTGGCCGAGGTGCTTCGGCGATTCCCCGAAGCGGGCCGTGGCCGGCTGGTCGTCGAGGGCGAGATGGCGCAGGACCGCATGACGCTGCGGGTGGAGATCGCCGAGGCGGCCGGCCCGGTGCCGGAAGGCCTGGCCGAGCGCGTGGCTGCGGCGCTGCGCGACGTGACCAAGCTGCGCGGGGAGGTCGCGTTCGTCGCGGCGGGCAGCCTGCCCAACGACGGAAAAGTCATCGAGGACCTGCGGAAGTACGACTGAATTCCCTCCATGGGGGCGTTCCGGTGGGGGAGGCGGGGGATGGGACCGCTGTCATCCCTTGGGGGGAACCCGGCTTACGTAGTTTCCGTAGGTCGCGGGGAAAGGCGCCGACCTAGCATCCGCGCCATCACCCACACCTCCATCGAGGAAGAGACACCATGAAGAAGACCTTGCTCGCCTGTGTCGCGGCGCTGAGCGTCGGCGCCGCCTGGGCCGAATATCCCGACAAGCCGGTGACCATCGTCGTTCCGTTCGCCGCCGGCGGCCCGACCGACAAGGTCGCGCGCGATCTGGCCGAGGCGCTGCGCAAGCCGCTGAACGCCACCATCGTCATCGAGAACGTCGGCGGTGCCGGCGGCACGCTGGGCGCGACGAAGGTGTCCAAGGCCGCGCCGGACGGCTACACGCTGCTGCTGCACCACATCGGCATGTCGACCTCGCCGGCCCTGTATCGCAACCTGCAATACAAGACGCTGGACGACTTCGAGTACCTGGGCCTGATCAACGAAGTGCCGATGACGCTGATCTCGCGTCCGAGCCTGCCGGCGGCCAACTACGCCGACCTGGTGAAGTGGCTCAACGCCAACAAGGGCAAGATCAACCTGGCCAACGCGGGTCTGGGATCGGCGTCGCACCTGTGCGGCCTGCTCTACATGAGCACGATCAAGATCGACATGACGACGGTTCCGTACAAGGGCACGGGCCCGGCGATGACCGACCTGATCGGCGGTCAGGTCGACATCATGTGCGACCAGACGACCAACACCACGACGCAGATCGACGGCGGCAAGGTCAAGGCCTTCGCGGTGTCGACGCCCAAGCGCCTGGGCGGTTCGCTGGCCAAGCTGCCCACGCTGGACGAGTCCGGCATGAAGGGCTTCAACGTGACGATCTGGCACGGCATGTACGCGCCCAAGGGCACGCCGAAGGCGGTGCTGGAGAAGATCAACACGGCGCTGAAGGCGGCGCTCAAGGATGCCGAGTTCCACAAGCGTGAAGAGGCGCTGGGTGCGGTGATCGTCACCGACAACCGCGTGAACCCGGCCGAGCACAAGAAGTTCGTCGAGTCCGAGATCAACAAGTGGACGCCGGTCATCAAGGCGGCCGGTCAGTACGCCGATTGATCGCCACTTGAAGCGCTGATCGCTGATCGAAGGATCGGGGTGCAGGTCATTCAGCGGGCGTTGTCACTGCGGACGAGCGAGGTTCATCGACTGGCGCGCCAGCCTGTCCCCGACCGTGACGAGGTCGTGCGCGGCCTGCATCCCGGCGAGCACGCTCCGAAGCTTCTGCAGACCCTCCGGGTGGTGGACATCGCCCTCGTCGCAGTCGGCCAGGAGGTCCCGGATCTCGCGCAGTTCCGGAATGCCCTGATGGTGTGGCGGATTGCGCAGGCAGGCGCGGTCGAGTTGTGCGAGGACCTGGCGGCGCAGGCGCAACAGCGCGACGAAGTTGCCCTCGTCCGGCGTGGGACCGGACCAGAACGCGTCTGCATTCCAGGCGGGCGGCGATACCAGGCCGCGCGCGCCTTCCTCGACAGCCATGTCCAGCAGCGAGCGCATTTCCGCCTGCCAGCCGCGCAACCAGGCAAGCGGCGGTCGGGGCTCGGCGCTGTCCGGCGTCAGGCCGCGCCTGGCCAGGTCCCTGGCCAGCGCGAGCAGCGCGTCGGCCCGTTGGCACACGAGTTCCTGATCGTGG
Organism: Roseateles sp. So40a; assembly: GCF_048081605.1. Classification (NCBI taxonomy): domain Bacteria; kingdom Pseudomonadati; phylum Pseudomonadota; class Betaproteobacteria; order Burkholderiales; family Sphaerotilaceae; genus Roseateles; species Roseateles sp. So40a. The sequence goes on from NZ_CP182288.1 coordinate 782,025, forward strand.
AAGCTGCAGTGGCTTGTCGCGCGCTGCAGCAGTTCGTGACTGTCCTCGATCTGGCGGTAGAGCCGACCGGGGTCCGCTGTCGGTGCGCGCAGAGCATCTTTGAAGCGGGCGACGTCGTCCTCGAGGCGGCGTTGGGCGGCCGGTGGGCGTTGGCCCGGTATCGGTGCGGCGTGGTCGCCCTGCGGCGTCGACAGCGATCCCGCATCAACGGGGCGAGGTGGGCAATGGGCGGGGCGGGGCAGACGATCCATGGGGACCTCCGGTGAAACGGGGGCCCTCAGTGGATGACGCCGGCATTCGGGCGTGCTGCCCCGGTACCGTCACGCCGGGGATCGGCACACCACCGCGAGCTTGTTGCCCTCGGGGTCGCGGAAATACGCGGCGTAGAAGTTCGGTCCGTACATCTCGCGCGGACCGGGCTTGCCCTCGTCGCGGCCGCCGCCGGCCAGCGCCGCCGCGTGCACGGCGTCGACCTGGGCGCGCGTGGACGCCGCCAGCGCCAGCATCGATCCATTGCCCACCGTCGCGTCCAGCCCGTTGAAGGGCTGCACCACCCACAGCTGCGTCTGACCGCCCTCGGGCCCGTAGCCGACCATCTCGTCGTCCGCGTAACCCGGCTTCAGGTTGAGCGGCGCGAGCACCGCGTCATAGAAGGCCTTGGCCGCGCGGCGGTCGTTGCTGCCCAGGGTGACGTAGCTGATCATGGGAATGTCCTCACTTTGTCTTGTCGGTCTGACGCCGCATTCTCGTCAGTTCTGATGGCTGGCTGGCTGGTAGGCGGGGGGATCGACGGCTCACATCCGCATCGGAATCGTCACCGGCCCGTCGTTGATCAGGTGGACCTGCATGTCCGCGCCGAATTCGCCGGTCTCGACGATCGGGTGCGACGCGCGGGCCTGACGCACGACGTAGTCGTAGAGCCGCCGTCCAGGCTCCGCCGGCGCCGCGCCGGTGAAGCTCGGCCGGTTGCCGCCCGAGACGTCCGCGGCCAGCGTGAACTGCGAGACGATCAGCAGCCCGCCGCCGACGTCCTGCACGCTGCGGTTCATCTTGCCGGCCTCGTCGCTGAAGATCCGCAGCTTCAGGATCTTCTGCAGCAGCTTGTCCGCCACCGCCTCGTTGTCCTGCGGCTCCGCACAGATCAGCAGCAGCAGGCCCTGGCCGATCCGGCCCGTGCAGCGCTCGCCGACCTCCACGCGCGCTTCCTTCACCCGTTGCAGCAACGCGATCATTGCGGCGCTCCTTCCTTAGCGGCCTGCTGCTCGAAGCGTGTCTCGACATTCACCGGCAACAACTGGATGCTCGCGCGAATGCCGGGCAGGGCGCGCATCAGCGCCTGCTCGACGTCGCCGCGCAGCTTCGCGGCCTCGCCCAGCGTCCATCGCGCGGGCACATGCAAGTGGAAGTCGACGTAACGCCGTTGTCCCGCCACCCGCGTGGCGACGTGATCGAAACGCAGCTCGGGCGACTCGAAACCGTGCAGCACCGCGGAGATCGCCTGTTGGTCCTCCGGATCCAGCGCCATGTCCATCAGCCCGCCCGTCGAGCGCCACATCAGGTGCACGGCCTCGCGCAGGATGTTCAGCGCCACCAGGATCGCCAGCAGCGGGTCCAGCCAGGTCCAGCCCGTGACCATCACGCCGATCAGCCCGGCCACCACGCCGACCGAGGTCCACACGTCGGTGAACAGGTGGCGCGCGTCGGCCTCCAGCGCGATCGAGCGATGGCGCCGGGCCGCCGCCAGCATCTTCCAGGCGAGCACCCCGTTGATGGCGGTGCTCACCAGCGAGAGCACCAGGCCCACGCCCAGTTGCTCCAGCGGCTGCGGCGCGCGGAAACGGTCGATGGCCGCCCAGGCGATGCCCAGCGCGGCGATCAGGATCAGCGCGCCCTCGAAGGCGCTGGAGAAGTACTCGGCCTTGTGGTGGCCGAAGGGGTGATCCTCGTCAGGCGGCCGCCGGGCGATGGTCACCATCGCCAGCCCGAAGAGGGCCCCCGCCAGGTTGACCCCCGATTCGAGCGCGTCCGACAGCAGGCCCACCGACCCGGTCCACCACCAGGCGGCCGTCTTCAGGGCGATGGTCAGCACGGCCACGATCACCGACAGTTTCAGATATTGCTGCACTTGCATGGCGTGGATTTTGCCGGTCCTACAATTCGCGCCGTTCGACTTGCGCGCCCTGCGCGGCGCGTGTCCCCCTCGTCCTTCTTCAGCCCCGGACAGCCCATGAGCACCACCCCGCCCGTCCACGACGCCGATCTGAGCCACATCCCGCCGCGCGACAAGGCGGAGCTGCTGTCCCAGGCGCTGCCCTACATCCGCAAGTACCACGGCAAGACCATCGTCATCAAGTACGGCGGCAACGCGATGACCGATCCCGCCCTGCAGCAGGACTTCGCCGAGGACGTGGTGCTGCTCAAGCTCGTCGGCCTGAATCCGGTCGTCGTCCACGGCGGCGGCCCGCAGATCGAGGACGCGCTCAACAAGCTCGGCAAGAAGGGCCACTTCATCCAGGGCATGCGCGTCACCGACGCCGAGACGATGAGCGTCGTCGAATGGGTGCTCGCCGGCGAGGTGCAGCAGGACATCGTGGGCCTGATCAACGCCGCGGGCGGCAAGGCCGTCGGCCTGACCGGCCGCGACGGCGGCATGATCCGCGCCAAGCAACTGCGCATCACCGACAAGGACGACCCGGCCAAGGAGCACGACATCGGCCAGGTGGGCGACATCGTCAGCATCGACCCCAGCGTCGTGAAGGCGCTCCAGGACGACCAGTTCATCCCGGTGATCAGCCCCATCGGCTTCGGCGAGAGCAACGAGAGCTACAACATCAACGCCGACGTCGTCGCCGCCAAGCTCGCGACGGTGCTGCAGGCCGAGAAGCTGCTGATGCTGACCAACATCCGTGGCGTGCTCGACAAGCAGGGCGACCTGATCACCGACCTGACGCCCCGTCGCATCGACGAGCTGGTCGCCGACGGCACCATCAGCGGCGGCATGATCCCCAAGATCGCCGGCGCCATCGATGCGGCCAAGAGCGGCGTCAACGCGGTCCACATCATCGACGGCCGCGTGCCCCACGCGATGCTGCTGGAGCTGCTCTCCGAGAAGGCCTACGGCACGATGATCCGCTCGCATTGAGCGGCGCCCATCCCTTCGGTGGATGACCTCCCCCCGTGCGAGCCCCCTCCAAGTGAGGGGGCTCGCGCTTTCGGGGGTGAGGCCCGTCCCCCAGGGGCGGGAGCGCGGTTTGCCTTGGGCGGGTTCGGTGCCGCGGAGATGGTCGAAGGTCATACCACTGCAAGCTGGGGATTGCCGCTGAAACACGCGACATCCCAGAATGCGACCCGCAGCGGCTCCATAGCCGTAAGGGATTGCATGTCACTGTTCAGCGTCTTGATCGTCGAGGATCAGCTTCGTTTCCGCGAAGCGTTCGCCCATGCCCTGGAAAAGGCGCCGGACATCCGTCTGGTGGGCATGGCCACCGATCTCCAGCAAGGCCGGAAGATGTTCGACCAGACGCGTCCCGACGTGCTGCTGGTCGACCTGGACCTGCCCGGCGGGAGCGGCATCGAGCTGATCCGTCACGCCGCCCACGTCGCGCCCGAGTGCGAGGTGATGGTCATCTCCGTCTTCGGCGACGAGCAGCATGTGCTCTCCAGCATCGAGGCCGGCGCCACCGGCTACCTGCTGAAGGACTCGCTCGCGCTGGACCTGCCGGGGCAACTGCGCTCGCTGCGCGCGGGCGGTAGCCCGATCTCGCCAGTCATCGCGCGCCGGCTGCTGCTGCGCCTGGCGCCGCAGGGCGCGGGCGCCCATCCGCGCGGATTCGGCGACTCCGCGCCGATGCCGCTGGTCGATGAGCAGGTCGTGGCGCTGTCCGAGCAGGAATCGCGCGTGCTGCACCTGGCCGCCAAGGGGTTCACCTTCGACGAGATCGCGCAGTTCATGAATGTGTCGCCGCACACGATCATGACCTACGTGAAGCGGACCTACCGCAAGCTGCAGGTGCGCTCCAAGGTCGAGGCGATCTACGAGGCGCGCCGCCTGGGCTGGTTGCGCGACTGACGCACGCTTCGCTCGGAACGTACATCGTCCGGCATCCGCGTCGGGCGGGTGAGCCGGCTGTGCCAGAATCGCCGCACACTTCGGCCCCTCCCATGCACACCAGCCCCTCGGACACCCCGGACGCCGCCGCCAAGGCGGAGTTGCCGCGCAAGCGGCTCAAGCCGGGCGAGCGTCGCGTGCAGATCCTGCAGACGCTGGCCAGCATGCTGGAGCAACCCGGGGCCGAGCGCGTGACCACCGCCGCGCTGGCCGCACGGCTCGAAGTCAGCGAAGCCGCCCTGTATCGACATTTCGCCAGCAAGGCGCAGATGTTCGAGGGCCTCATCGAATTCATCGAGACCAGCATCTTCTCGCTGCTCAACCAGATCGCCGAGCGCGAGACCGACGGCCTGGCGCAGGCGCAGCGCATCGTCGCGGTGCTGCTGCAGTTCGGCGAGCGCAATCCGGGCATGGCCCGCGTGATGGTCGGCGATGCGCTGGTCTACGAGAACGAGCGCCTGGTCGCGCGCATGAACCAGTTCTTCGACAAGGTCGAGTCCGCGCTGCGCCAGGGCCTGCGGACCGCCGCCGAGGCGTCCGGCTCCACGACGCCGACGGTCGAGGCGCAGGCGCAGGCCTCGGTGCTGGTGAGCTTCATCATCGGCCGGCTGCAGCGCTACGCGCGCTCGGGCTTCAAGCGTCTGCCCACCGAGCAGCTGGATGCGGCGATGCGAATGCTCGCCTGAGCATTCACGAAGCGTCGCGAGGGCCGCAGCGCGCGTCGCACCCGCCAGCGCCTCGCGGATCGCCCCGACGCCGCGCGGGCCGCGCCTACACTCGACGGCATGTCCGATGCCCTTGATGCCCTGACCGCCGTGCTTCAGCGCGCCGACGCGCTGCTGAACCGCCTGGAGGCCGTGTTGCCTCAGCCCCTGACGCCGCCCGACTGGAGCGCCGCCGTCGCCTTCCGCTACCGCAAGCGCGGCGCGAGTGCGCGGCTGGAGCCGGTCCGGCACCTGTCGGCGATCCGGCTGGGCGACCTCAAGGAAGTCGAGCCGCAGAAGGAACGCCTGCTGCGCAACACCCGCCAGTTCGTCAGCGGCCAGCCGGCCAACAACGTGCTGCTGACCGGCGCGCGCGGCACCGGCAAGAGCTCGCTGATCAAGGCCTGCCTGAATGAATTCGCCGACCAGGGCCTGCGGCTCATCGAGGTCGACAAGGCCGACCTCGTGGACCTGCCCGATCTCGCCGACCTGGTCGCCGACCGTCCGGAGCGCTTCGTGATCTTCTGCGACGACCTCAGCTTCGACGAGGGCGAGGCGGGCTACAAGGCGCTGAAGTCGATGCTGGATGGCTCCGTCGCCGCGGCCACAGACAACCTGCTGATCTACGCGACCAGCAACCGCCGGCACCTGCTGCCCGAGCAGATGAAGGACAACCTGGGCTACACGCACAGCGAGCGCGACGGCAACGTCGAGGTCCATCCGGGCGAGGCGGTCGAGGAAAAGATCTCGCTGTCCGAGCGCTTCGGGCTGTGGATCAGCTTCTACAGCTTCAGCCAGCAGGAATACCTGGCGATCGTCGCGCAGTGGCTGTCGCATTTCGGCCTGGACGCCGCGCGCATCGAGGCCGCGCGGCAACCGGCGCTCGTGTGGGCGCTGGAGCGGGGATCGCGCTCGGGCCGCGTCGCCTATCAGTTCGCCCGCGACCTGGCGGGCCGCGGCACCGGCGACGCCCCGCCCGCGGGGACGACCGCCAGAGACACCGAAGCGCCGGAGGGCCTGGACCATGTCTGATCAGCAGCAAGCCAACGCGCACAGCCCGGTGGGCGCCACGGACCGGGTGCCGGTCGATGTCGCCGTCGGGGTGCTGGTGCGCCGCGAGCCCGGCGGCCGCGAGACCGAATTCCTGCTGACCTCGCGCCCCGAGGGCAAGGTCTATGCGGGCTACTGGGAATTCCCGGGCGGCAAGCTCGAGGCCGGCGAGACGGTGGAGCAGGCGCTGCGCCGCGAGCTGCACGAGGAACTGGGCATCACCATCGGGGGCGCCCATCCGTGGAAGATCGAGCTGATGGAGTACCCGCACGCCAAGGTGCGGCTGCATTTCTGCAAGGTCTACGACTGGTCGGGCGACTTCGAGATGCGCGAGGGCCAGGCGATGAGCTGGCAACACCTGCCGGTGCAGGTGCAGCCGGTCCTGCCGGGCACGATCCCGGTGCTGCAGTGGTTCGCCGCGGAGCGCTTCCATGTCGGGCTCACCCATGTCGTCTGAGCGCCCGGGCGGCGCGGACTACACTGCCGCGATGGACTGGCTGGAACAGATCAAGTGGGACCGCGACGGGCTGGTGCCCGTCATCGCGCAGGAGCAGGGCTCGGGCGACATCCTCATGTTCGCGTGGATGAACCGCGACGCGCTGGCCCGCACCGCGGAGCGCGGCGAGGCCGTCTACTGGAGCCGCTCGCGCCAGAAGCTCTGGCACAAGGGCGAGGAATCCGGCCACGTGCAGCAGGTCCACGGCATCCGCCTGGACTGCGACAACGACGTGGTGCTGCTCACCATCACCCAGCACGGGCATGAGCCCGGCATCGCCTGCCACACCGGCCGCCACAGCTGCTTCTTCCAGAAGCTGCAGGACGGGCAGTGGACGGCGGTCGAGCCGGTCCTCAAGGACCCGGCGACGATCTACAAGGCTTGAGCGTCATGGACCTCCCGAACGCCCCGACCGCCCCGGACCCCTCGGACATCCCGGCCACGCCGATGTCGCCCGACAGTCCTTCACCCGCGGTCACCGCGCCGCCGCCCGCGCCCCGCCACGCCGCCGACGTGCTCGCCCACCTGGGCGATGTCGTCGCCCAGCGCCGCGCCGAGGGCGATCCCGACACGAGCTACGTGGCCAAGCTCTTCGCCAAGGGCCTGGACCAGATCCTCAAGAAGGTGGGCGAGGAAGCGACCGAGGTCGTCATCGCCGCCAAGGACGGCGCGCCCGACAAGCTGGTCTACGAGGTCGCCGACCTGTGGTTCCACTCGATCGTGGCGCTGGCCGCGCTGGACCTGCGGCCCGAGCAGGTGCTGGCCGAACTGGCCCGCCGCGAGGGACTGTCCGGCCTGGAGGAATTCGCCCGCCGAGGCCACCCGTGAGATTCCGCGATCCCGCGATGCCCCAAGACAACGAGGAGCGTGCATGACCCAGACCTTCGAACCGCAGACCCCGCAGTCGCCCGACGTGATCCTCGATCCGCAGCGCGAGGCCAGCCTGCGCTCGGTGGGGGTGATCAGCTACGTGCTGCACGCGATCGTCGCCATCGGCGCGCTGCTGCCCGGCGTGCAGGCCAGCATCGTGCTGCTGATCGTGGCGGTGATCGTCGACCTGGTGAAGCGCGACGAGGCGGCCGGCACCTGGCAGGCCACGCATTTCTCGTGGCGGCTGCGCAGCGTGCTGTGGTGCGGCGTGCTGTACGTCGTGACGCTGCCGCTGTGGTTCCTGTTCATCATCCCCGGCTGGATCGCCTGGTGCCTGATCTCGATCTGGTTCCTCTACCGCATCGTGCGCGGCTGGCTGGCGATGAACGACCGCCGGCCCATGCCGGTCTGATATCCGGTCTGATCCGCCGTCTGATCCCCGTCCGACCTGAGCTTTCTCGAGCGTTCCCATGAGCCACGACCCCAACTGCCTGTTCTGCAAGATCGTCCAGGGCCAGATCCCGTCCAAGAAGGTCTACGAGGACGAGGACATCCTCGCCTTCCACGACATCCATCCCTGGGCGCCGGTGCACTTCCTGCTGATTCCCAAGCAGCACATCGTCAGCATGGCCGACCTGCAGCCCGAGCACGCGCCGCTGATGGGCAAGATGGCGGTGCTGGTGCCGCGGCTGATGAAGGAACTGGGCGTGACGAACGGCTTCAGAACCGTCGTGAACACGGGTTCGGATGGCGGTCAGGAGGTCATGCACCTCCACATGCATGCGATCGGGGGCCCGCGCCCCTGGTTGAAAGGCTGAAGAACGGCCCCAACTGACGCGCCGTCAGCCGCGCGGCTCCCGGATTCCCAAGGGTGAACCTCGGTAGGTGTTCGCTCATCGGTTGGTATCGGCGACGTGAGTCGTTGATGCGGGAGCGGGGTGGCGCAGTTCCGCAGACTGCCTGTCATGGGCGCCCCTTAGAATTTCGACTTCGACTCTGGAGAATGTCATGGGTAGTTTGAGCATCTGGCACTGGCTGATCGTGCTGGTGGTGGTGATCGCGGTGTTCGGCACCAAGAAGCTGCGCAATGTCGGCGGCGACCTGGGCGCCGCGGTCAAGGGCTTCAAGGACGGCATGAAGGACGGGACGTCCGACACGCCGCCGCAACAGGTGGCCAACGCCAACAAGGCGGCTGATCCGAACACCGTCGACGTCGACGCCAAGCAGCGTCACTGAGCGCGGCGCGCATGGTCGATTTCGGCTTCGACAAGCTGGCGCTGATCGGCGTCGTGGCGCTGGTCGTGCTCGGTCCTGAGCGTCTGCCGCGCGTGGCCCGCACGGTGGGCACGCTGCTGGGCAAGGCGCAGCGCTACGTCGCCGACGTGAAGGCGGAGGTGAACCGGTCCATCGAGCTGGAGGAACTCCAGAAGATGAAGGGCCAGTTCGAGACCGCCGTCAGCGATGTGCAGTCCAGCGTGCAGGAGCATGTGGACTCGGCCAACCAGTCCTTGCAGTCGACCTGGTCGGACCTGTCGGTGGACGGCACGACCGCCGAGGGCGGCCTGATCGGCGGATATGCCGGACCGGTCCCGGTCTATGCGCATCCGAAGAAGAACTGGCGCCTGAAACGCGGCGCGACACCGGTCTGGTACAAGCAGCGGCAGGGCGTCAGACGCCATGCCCAATCCGGCGCGGCCCGCGTGGCGCGCTTCCGTCCCCCTCGCCGAGCCCCATGAGCAGCCCCCAAGAAGACGAACTGGCCGGCACCGAACAGCCCTTCGTGTCCCACCTGATGGAGCTGCGCGACCGGTTGATACGGGCGCTGCTGGCCATCCTGGCGGCCTTCGTGCTGTTGTGCATCTGGCCGGGCACGGACGGTCTGTTCGACCTGCTGGCCAAGCCGCTGGTGGCGCACCTGCCGCAGGGCGGTTCGTTGATCGCGACCAATGTGCTGTCGCCCTTCCTCGTGCCCTTGAAGGTGACGCTGCTGGCCGCCTTCCTGCTGGCCCTGCCGGTCGTGCTGTATCAGGTCTGGGCGTTCGTCGCGCCGGGGCTGTACTCGCACGAGAAGCGGCTGGTGATGCCGCTGGTGGTGTCCAGCACGCTGCTGTTCTTTGGCGGCGTGGCGTTCTGCTACTTCTTCGTCTTCGGCAAGGTGTTCACCTTCATCCAGAGCTTCGCGCCCAAGAGCATCAGCGCGACGCCGGACGTCGAGGCCTACCTGGGCTTCGTGATGAACATGTTCATCGCCTTCGGCGCGGCCTTCGAGGTCCCGGTGGTGGTGGTGGTGCTGGCGCGCATGGGCATCGTGTCGGTGCCGCAGCTCAAGCAGTTCCGCGGCTACTTCATCGTGCTGGCCTTCGTCATCGCGGCGGTGATCACGCCGCCGGACATCGTGTCGCAACTCGCGCTGGCCATCCCGATGTGCCTGCTCTACGAGGTCGGCCTGTGGGCCGCCGGTGCCTTTGCCCGCTACAGCCGCAACCCGAATGCGGAAGCCGACAGCGAAGAACACAAGGAAACGACGGCCGGGTGATCCTCCCGCCCCAAACAAAAATGCCCGGTGCGTCGCACCGGGCATTTTTCATTGGGCGGTCGCTACTGCGATCGCCATTGCGATCGCTCGGCGATTACTGCGTCTTCGCTTCAGCCTTGCGTTCCTGCGCGACCTTGGAGACCGCGACCGGCTTGCCTTGCAGCTGGTTCAGCGCCTGGCGCAGCGGGAAGTCCTCGGTGGAGCCGAATTCGGGCAGCGGCTTGGGCGGCTCGGCGCGCTTGGCGTAGTCGGCCTCGAGCTTCTGGCGGCGCTCCTCGCGGATCTTCTCGAGTTCCTTCGAGCGCGTTTCCTCCGACTTCTCGTCGGCGCTGGCCAGGTGCTTCTCCAGGTCGGCTTCGCGCGTGCGCAGCTCCGCGAAGATGTTGCCCTCGGCGGTCTCGTCCAGCGGGATGTCCGGGATGATGCCCTTGGCCTGGATCGAGCGGCCGCTCGGCGTGTAATACCGCGCGGTGGTCAACTTGACCGCGGTCTCCGGGCCCAGCTGGCGCACGGTCTGCACCGAGCCCTTGCCGAAGGTCTGCAGCCCCATCACCGTGGCGCGCTTGTGGTCCTGCAGCGCGCCGGCGACGATCTCGCTGGCCGAGGCCGAGCCTTCGTTGACCAGCACCACCATCGGCACGTTCTTGATCGCGTCGGGCAGGCGGCGCAGCGGATCGCCGGAGCCGCGGCGGGCGTAGAAGTCGGGATCGGCGCGGTAGCTGGCCTTGGACTCGGCGAGCTGGCCGTTCGTCGACACCACCTCGACGCCCTTGGGCAGGAAGGCCGCGGAAATCGCGACCGCGCCCTCGAGCAGGCCGCCCGGGTCATTGCGCAGGTCCAGCACGACGCCCTTGATCTTGGGGTCCTGCTTGTAGAGCTCGGCGAGCTTCTGGCTGAAGTCCTCGACGGTGCGATCCTGGAACTGGCTCACGCGGATCCAGGCGTAACCCGGTTCGACCATCTTGGCCCGCACGCTCTGCACGCGGATTTCCTCGCGCGTGATGGTGACGGGGAAGGTGCGGCTTTCCGACTTGCGGTAGATCGACAGCGTGACCTTGGTGGCGGGTTCGCCGCGCATCTTCTTGACCGCCTGGTCGAGCGTCAGGCCCCGGACCGCGCTGTCGTCGATCTTGGCGATCAGGTCACCGCTCTTGAGACCGGCGCGGAAGGCCGGGCTGCCCTCGATCGGGGAGACGATCTTGACGAGGCCGTCCTCCATGCCGATCTCGATGCCGACACCGACGAACTTGCCGGAGGTGCTCTCGCGGAATTCCTTGAAGCTCTTCTTGTCGAAGAACTGGGAGTGGGGATCCAGGCCGCTGACCATGCCGGAGATGGCATCGTTGATCAGCTTCTTCTCGTCGACGGGCTCGACGTAGTCGGACTTGACGATGCCGAAGACGGCGGCGAGCTGTTGCAATTCCTCGAGCGGCAGGGGGCTGGAGGTGCTGCGGGCATTGGCCTGCAGCTGCATCGTGGTCATCACGCCGGCCATCGCTCCCAATGCGACCCAGCCCGCGACTTTCAGTTTGGCGCCCATGATGAAAAACCTTGAATCAGTACAGCCTGGCTGCTTGGCGCCGCTTGCCCGTCCCTGTTGCGCGGGACGGAACAAAGGCGTTCCCAGTATATGCGTCGGGCAAAAAGCCGGCCCGGCGTGAGACGGCCGTTTACCCCTCATTTACGCGTGTCGCGCGCAATGGTGGCGCTTTGGGCAGGCGCTTGCGATGGCGTGCGCCACAAGGCGTGACTTCCGGCAGGGGCGTCGCCGCGCGGGGATGCGGCCGGGCACGCTCGGTGCCATGATCGGTGGATCCGCGCCAGCCGCGGCGCGAGCGAAGCGCCGCAATCGCCCGCCCATCAGGAGGAGTTCCATGGCCTTGCCGCATGCCGCCCCCGCCCAGCCGATCGATGTCGCGCCGCTGGGTGCCGCGCTGACCGGGACGCCGTCCTCGGCGCTGTTCAAGTCCCAGGGCCTGGAGGTCCTGCGGCTGGTGCTGCCGCAAGGCAAGTCGCTGCCGCCGCACAAGGTCGACGGCGAGATCACCGTGCACTGCCTGGAAGGCGAACTCGAGCTGAGCGTGCAGCGCGACGGCGCCGAGCAGCTGCACCGCCTGAAGGCCGGGCAGCTCTGCTATCTGGAGGGTGGGGTGGTGCACGGCGTGACGGGCGTCGTGGACGCGTCCGCGCTGGTGACCATCGTGCTGAAGCGGACCGCCGCGTGAAAGCGTTGGTCCCTCCGACAGGAATCGAACCTGTATCTGCCGCTTAGGAGGCGGCCGTTCTATCCATTGAACTACGGAGAGCCCGCGTGAACCGGCGTCAGTGGCGCCGGTCCGCGAAAGCGGCGGATTCTCGCATGGAAGAACGTGACGGCCGTCACTCCCAAGCCGCGCCCGATCACTCCCCGGTCACTCCCCCCGTCACTCCCCCCGTCACTCCCCCCGTCACTCCCATTTCCACTGCCAGATCACGTCCAGGCCCTGCTGGTACTCGTTGGCTTGCGCCCGCAGCGTGAAGCGCTGCGCGAGTTTGTAGATGACCTGCCAGGACCCCGTCGTCGCGTTCAGTCCGCGCTCGTAGGCGACGAACACGTTGCGGCTCACCTGCTTGCCCAGCCGCACCACCGTGCCGCGCGCGTCGTCGCCTTCGCCGCTGAACGACAGCTCGTCCAGCCCGATGTTGTGGATCAGCTTGTCGCTGGCGCTCTCGCCGTCCCCGCTGATCAGCGCCATTGCCGCGCGCTGCATCAGCGCGGTGTCGCTGCGGCCCAGGTTGTCCGGCGAACGACCCAGCACCAGCCACGACAGCTTGTTGGTCTCGCTCATGTCCGGCTCGGAGTACAGCCGGATGCGCGGGCTGCTGGCGGTGCCGGTAACGGTCACGCCCACGCGCACATCCTCGTTCTCCATGCCGGGGCGGATCGCCAGCACGTCCAGCCGCGGGTTGTCGAGCGGACCGACGAAGCTGAACACGCCGCGCTCGACGATGAGCTTCTGGCCGTACGCGTTGAAGGTGCCGCCCTCGCTGCGGACCTCGCCGGTCATCTGCGGCCGCGCCTGCCCGTCCTGCGCGAGGTGGAGCAGGCCGCGCAATCTCGTGTCGATGCCGTAACCCTTGAGCTGCAGCCGCCGGCCGAGATCGACGTCGAGGTCGAGCTTGAGCCGCATCGGCTTGCCGCTGCCGTCGACGGCCTTGGGCGGCGCGCTCTGCCGCACCACCTGCACGTCGCTGTCGAGCTGCGGCGCGTCGCCGCGCGAGAAGTCGAAGAGCCCCTCGACGACGACGAACTGGCCCTTGAGGTCCAGCAGCTGCGCGCTGGCCTTGAGCTGCGCCGCGCCGGTGGCGACCACGCGGCGGTCCACGCGCTGCAGCAGGGCGAAGGTGTCGGCCTTGAGCGCGAGCTCCGCGCTGGGCGACGCGCCGAAGCGCAGCGTGCCGTCCAGGCTGACCGTGCCGTTGCCGGCGCGGGCGGTGAACTTCTCGAGCTTGGCCTCGCGCCCGCTCATCGTCAGCAGCAGCTCGCCTTGCTGCATGTCCACGCCCAGCAGCGGATTGCGCAGCGAGAGCTTCTGCGCGCCGGCCTGACCGCGGACCTCGGGTGCGCCGAGCGTGCCGCCGAAGTTCAGCGTCGCGGCCAGGCTGCCGCCCAGGCGCCAGCCCGCGGGCAGCCACGGGCCCCAGTTGCCCATGTTGTCGACCTTCGCCTCGATGCCGCCCTCGAGCTTGGCCGCCGGCGTCGGCAGCGCATGCGGACCGCTGGTGCGGAAGGTCAGCGCGCCGCCGACGGCGCCCATGTTCTCGCCGGCCACCCCCTGAATCAGATGCCACACGCCCTGGTCGGCGATCACGCCCAGGCGCAGGTCGGTCAAGGCCAGGCGCTGCGTGCTGACCTCGTCGGTGACGGTGAGGTCGCCCCGCGTGCGCTCGATCATCGCGTCCACCGTCAGCCCGCGCGCGTCGCGCCGCGACTTGAAGCGGCCCTCGACCTGCAGGTCGCCGCCCCAGCCGAAATCGGGCTGCAGCTTGTTGAGCACCGGCGCGGCGGCCAGCGGCTCGAGCGACGCCTGCACGTCCCACTCGCCCGCGGGCAATGAGGGCTGCGCCGACGCCTGCCAGGCCATGCGGTCCCAGCGCAGACCGGCGCCGAGCAGCTCCATGCGTCCCGGCGCCAGCGTCGCCTGACGCGGTTCCAGCGCGGGATCCAGCCGCAGCGCCAGCGCCAGCGGGCCGGCCTTGAGCAAGGGCGTGGCCTGCTGGCTGGCCTCCAGCGCCATGGTCAGGCCGCGCGCCTGCCAGTTGCCACCCTGGCGCCAGGCGCGCAGCGGATCGGCATCGAGGCTGCCGTCGAACGCGATCCGGGCGCGCGCGCCCTGCGGATCCAGCGGCACCGTCTGCGCCAGCGCGGAACCGGGCGCGCTGGCCGATTGCGCGCGAGCGACGACCTTGGTCGCGGTGGGCTGGGTGAGCACCGGCGGCAGCGGCACCTGACCGTGCGTCGTCAGCGTGAGGCGGTGTTGCGCCCAGCTGCCCGAGACCTCGAGCTGCAGCTCATCCAGCCGCGTGCTCTGCTGTGGCAGCCGCAGCTGGCGCAACTGCGTGGTCCACGCCAGCTTCGCGTCCTTGAGGCTGGACAGCGACCACTGGCCCGAGCCGCTGTCGAGCTGCAGCGCGGGCCGGCTGCCGGAATTCGCCGGCAGGCCCGGCACGCCGGACAGGCCGAATCCGGACACCTGCCATTTGCCGTCGCTGCCGTACTGCGCCTGGCGCGCGCCGGGCTGGATCAGCACGACGGTGGCCTGCGCCTGCGCGGCGCCGACGAGGGTCGCCTGCGGGAACCGCGCGCGCAACATCGGCTGCAGCGACGCGAGCTTGGGCGCGTTGAGCTCGACGGACAGGTCGATCTGCTCGCGCCGCGACGACGCGCTGATGCGGCTGCGCGCAGTGAGCGTCGCGTCGGCGAGCTTCAGGTCGGCGAGCAGGTCGGGCGCGGCCGAGCCCTTGCGGGCGTAGCGCACCTGACCGCTCAGCGGCAGGCCTTGCCATTGACTCGGTTGCAGGTCGAGCGCGGCCTGGCCCTGCGGCCAGAGGCTGCCCTTGAGCGATTGCAGCGAGGCCGACAGCCGGCCGTTGATCGCTTGCGGCAGCGCGCCGGCGGGCACCGGTTCGGGGCTCAGGCGGCGCGGATCCAGACCCGCCACCGACGCTTCCACACGTGCCTTCCAGCCCTCGGCCAGGCTGAGCGCCTCGCCCAGCGTGAACTCGCCCTCGGCCTGCAACGTCGCCGGGCCGGACTTGGCCCGCAGGCGCTGCAGCGTGATGGACTGCGTGCGGAGCTCGGCGGCGAGCGCGACTTCCATCGGCGCCTGCAGCCCGCCCTGGCCCAGCTGTCCGGCCAGATCGCCCTCCAGGCGCAGGGCCTGCTGCGCATCGGCCTTGGCGATGCTGGCAGCCGTGGACAGCTTGAGTTCCCCGCGGGCCTGCACCAGCGGCCAGCGCGCGTCGATCTGGCGGCTGTCCAGGCCGGTGAGGCGCAGCGTCAGCACGCTGCCGTCAGCCTGGCTGGTCTGCCCGACCGCCTGCACCCGCCCGCCGCCCGCCAGTCGCGCGTCCAGCCGAGGCAGCCGCAGCCGGGTCCAGTTCGACGGATCCAGCAGCAGGTCCAGTTCCAGGCCGCGCAGCGGCAGCCGGTCCTGGTCGAGCCGGCCCGGGGCGTCGTTGTCCAGGTCGGCCTTGACGCTGAGCGACTTGTCGGCGTCGGGCGTCATCGTGACCTTGCCGGTCAGGCCGGTGCGGGGCACGCCCTCGGTGCCGGGCAGCAGCGCGGCGAGGTCCAGGTCCTTGGCCTGCGCTTCCAGCTGCGCGATGGGGAAGGTTGCGAAGGCCTGCAGGCGCGCCTGCACCTGCAGCCGCTGCTTCGCCGCCTCCAGCGATCCCTTGAGCGAGAGATCCGCCAGCGGACCGTTCAACGCGAAGGGCGCGCTCCAGGGCAGCTCGCCGGTGGGCTGGCTCAGCGTCCAGCGGCTGGCGAGCGTCAGCTGGTCCTGCGTGGCGATGCGGGCCTCGCCCGCGAGGGTCAGCTGTTGCCAGCCGAGCGCGCTCACGGTCAGCGCGTGCTGCTGGCCGCCGTCGGTGCCCAGTTGGGCGCTGCCGCGCAGGCCGCGCAGCGGCTGGTCCAGGCCCGGCACGACGACCTCATCGATCTGCAGGTCCGCAATCGAGATCGCCACCGGCGACAGCAGGCTCAGCGGCGGCTTGGCGGGTTCGGTGCTCGCGCTGGGCGCGAGCTGAACGCGCAGCCGCGCGACGGCGAGCCGGTCGGCCTGCACCTCGCCCCACAGCAGCGGCGATCGGTTCCAGGCCAGCCGCACGTTGCGCCACTGCAGCCGTTCCAGCACGACGCGGTCCTCGGTGCCGGGCAGCACCAGCTCGGCGCGGTCCACGTCGAAGTCGCCCAGCAGCCGGCCGCGCGCGTTCTGCAGCGACAGGCCCGGCACCTTGGCCAGCACGTAGGCGGTGCCGCCCTCGGTCTTGAGCGCCCAGGTCAGCGCGAGCAGCAGCACGCCCACCAGCACCGGCACGGCCAGGAGCACCCAGAGCAGGCCACGCGCGGCGCGGCGGCGCCGGGACGGCGCCGCGGCTGACGTCGGCGCAGGCGCGGTCCGGGCCGCGTCGTCGGGGCCGGCGGAGGAGGGGAGATCGTCGCGGGGCTCGCTCATCGCTCGCTCATCGGATTACAGGCTGATCGCCACGCTGAAGTGCAGCCGCCACTTGTCGACCAGGTTGCCCTTGGCGAAGTCGAAGCGCAGCACGCCGACCGGGCTGCGGTAACGCAGGCCGGTGCCGTAGGCCCAGGCGGGGTGGTAGTCGCCCCAGTTCTGCGCGGCCTGGCCGGCGTCGAGGAACACCGCGCCCATCAGCTGCGGGATGCGCGGCGTGAGCGGATGCGAGACCTCGACGCTGCCGTTGAGCAGCACCCGGCCGCCGGTCTGCGCGCCGGTGGAGTTCACCGGGCCGAGGTCGTTGTAGCCGTAGCCGCGCACGCTGTCGTCACCGCCGGTGCGGAAGCGCAGCGCCTCGGGCAGGCCCAGCTTGCCCTTGGCCAGGATCTGGCCGCCTTCCAGCCGGCTCGAGAACAGCCATTTCCCCGACAGCGGCGAGTACCAGAACACCTTGCCGGTGGCGCGCGCGAACGGGCCGTTCTTCTCCGACGAGCTGTCGGCCCAGCCGCCGCCCACCGTCATCGTGGCGCTCCAGCCCTTGGTCGGCAGCACGCGCGAGTCCAGCCGCCGCCAGGTCATCTGCTGGTTCAGCGACACCGCGCCGGCCACGGTGGTCGGGATCTGCGGCTTGTGCTCCCACGCGCGCAGCACCTCGACGTAGGTCAGCCGGTCCTCGGGCTCGGTCTCCTTGGCGTAGCCGAGCCGGGTGCTGAGGTTGAGGTTGACCTGGTCGTTGTCGTCGATGCGCTCGACCTTCACCAGCGCCAGGCTGCGCTGCATGTTGGGCTGCGGGTGCGAGCTGATCTCGGTGTCCAGCGCCTGGCGCACGCGCGACAGCTCGAGCTTGCTGCGCTCGCGGATGTTCAGCCCGAAGGGCTTGCGGTGCGTGTATTCGATGCTGGTGCTCGGGCCGTCGACGGTCCGGTAACCGACGCCCAGCGTGACCTGCTGGCGCGCGGCCTCGCGGATCTTCACCGTGACGGGCACCTCCACGCTCTCGGCGCCGGGCGGCGGGGTGACGCTCTCGGGCTGGATCTCGACGCTGGCGCTGTCGAACAGCTGCGTGCCGAGCAGCCGGTCCTGGAAGTCCAGCAGCAGCTTCTCGTTGTAGGGCTGGTGCAGCTGGTAGCCGGCCAGGCGCCGCACGCTTTCCTCGGGCTGGTGCTTCAGGCCCTCGACGGTCAGCTCGCCCAGCGTGAACAGCGGGCCGCTCTCCAGCGTCACGGCGATGTCGACCTGGTTGTCGTCGGCCTGCACGACGGCCTCGCTGTGGGTCATGCGCGCCAGCGGGTAGCCCTGCGCGCGGGCCCGCGTGAGCAGCGCGTTCTTGGCCGCGGCCCAGTCGCCCTGGCTGAAGCCGGTCTGCGGCGGCAGCAGCCAGCTCTGCGTGAGCGTGCGCTGCAGCGCGACGGCGAGCTTGTCGCCGCGCTCGGCGGTGGTCTTGAGCGGGCCCTCGAGGCGCAGGTCCATCTGCCGGACCAGCGCGCGCGGGCCGGTGTCCACGATCAGGCGCAGGTTGCGCACGCCGTCGGACAGGTCGCCCACTTCCTCGGTCCGGACCTTGGCGTTGAAGTAGCCGGCGGTCTCCAGCAGCCGCGTGGCCTGCTCGGGCGCGACGGCGGCCAGCCGGCGAAGCTCGGCGGCCGTCAGGCGCATGTCCTCGGGCGTGTCGCGGAAACGCGCCAGGTCCAGGTGTTCCATCAGCAGCGTGCGCAGCTCGGGCGGCGCCTCGATGGTCAGCTCGTAGGCGGAGATCTTGCGCGTGGTCGTGACGTAGGGGTTGTTGACGTCCGCCTCCTCGGTCGCGGCGACCTTGAGCTGAGCCTTGCGCTCGGTGGGCAGCAGCGAGCAGCCGCCCAGCAGCGCCGCGGCCACGCCCAGCGCCAGCAGGCGGGTCAGGCGTCGCGAGACGGGGACGAGGGGGGACGTCGGGATCGAAGCCGTCATCGGTTGAGCACGCGCATCGCCTGTTCGAGGCCGCTCATCGTGAGCGGCATCATGCGTTGCTGCATCAACTGCTGGATCAGCGAGATGCTCTGGCGGTACTGCCAGACCCCGGCCGGTTCGGGATTGATCCAGACGTGCTTGTTGAAATGGCTGGTCAGCCGCTGCAGCCATTCGGCGCCGGCTTCCTCGTTGTTGTATTCGACGCTGCCGCCGGGCTGGAGGATCTCGTAAGGGCTCATCGTGGCGTCGCCGACGAAGATCAGCTTGTAGTCGCGGTTGTACTTGTGGATCAGGTCCCAGGTCGAGGTCTTCTCGCTGAAGCGGCGCCGGTTGTTCTTCCAGACGAAGTCGTAGACGCAGTTGTGGAAGTAGAAGAACTCGAGGTGCTTGAACTCGCTCTTGACCGCGGAGAAGAGTTCCTCGACCCGGTGCACGTGCTCGTCCATCGTGCCGCCGACGTCCATCAGCAGCAGCAGCTTCACCTTGTTGTGGCGCTCCGGGATCATCCGGATGTCGAGCATGCCGGCGTTGGCGGCGGTCTTGTGGATGGTGTCGTCCAGGTCGAGCTCCAGGTCCGAGCCCTCGCGCGCGAAGCGGCGCAGCCGGCGCAGCGCGACCTTGATGTTGCGGGTGCCCAGCTCGATGCCGTCGTCGTAGTCCTTGTACGCGCGCTGTTCCCAGACCTTGACGGCGCTGCGCTGGCCGCCGGGGCCGCCGATGCGCACGCCGCGCGGATTGACGCCACCGTTGCCGAAGGGGCTGGTGCCGCCGGTGCCGATCCAGCGGTTGCCGCCCTCGTGGCGCTCCTGCTGTTCCTCCAGCCGCTGGCGCAGCGTGTCCATCAGCTCGTCCCAGTCCAGGGCCTTGAGCTGGGCGAGCTGCTCGGGCGTCAGCTCGCGCTCGAGCTGCTTGGTCAGCCATTCCTGCGGCAAGGCCTTGAACAGGTCGCCCATCAGCTCGACGCCCTTGAAGTAGGCGGCGAAGGCGCGGTCGAACTTGTCGAACAGCGCCTCGTCCTTGACGAGCGCGGTCCGGGCCAGCGCGTAGAACTTGTCGATGGTCGGGCCGGTGCCACCGTCGCCGGTGTCGTCGAGCACGCCCGCCTTCATCGCCTCGAGCAGCGTGAGGTACTCCTTGACGGAGACGGGCAGTTTGGCGGCGCGCAGCGTGTAGAAGAACTGGATCAGCATGGGCCTCCCCCTGAACTCCGGGGCATCCGGGCATTATCCATGCCGAGGTGAGGTGCGAGAGGCGTAGCATCGGCGCCAAGCACGGGTCCGCGGTCGCGGGACCGCGGAGCCTCCAACGTTGGGATCGGGTGCATGAATCTCGGGCAGGACAGCGGCGACGAGAACGCTGAAGTCGAGGCGATGTTGCAGGCGCTGTACGGCGCCATCGGCGAGGAGCGCGGCCGCTGGGTCGGCAGCTATCAGAACTACCGGCTGACCAGCGCGTTCCAGCCGGTGTACAGCTATCCGCATCGGCGGCCGGTCGGTTATGAAGGGCTGATCCGCGTCGAGGACGACCGCGGCCGGCCCATCACGCCGGTCACCGCGTTCGAGGGCGTGGGCAGCTTCGACCAGCAGGTCTGGCTGGACCGCCTGTGCCGCCTGCTGCACGTGCACAACTTCGTGTCGCAGCAGCAGCCCGACTGCTGGCTCTTCCTCAACATCCATCCGGCGGTGTTCATGCACGCGGCGCTGCAGGTCCGCATGCTGGCGCGCGCGGTCGAGGTCGTGCATCAGCTGGGCCTGCCCACGCACCGCCTGGTCTTCGAGGTCACCGAGGACGTGATGGCCCGCGACGACAGCTTCGAGGAGGCCGTCGAGGCGGCGCGCGCGACGGGCTGCCTGCTGGCGCTGGACGACTTCGGCGTCGGGCATTCCAACTTCGACCGCATCTGGCGGATCCGTCCGGAGATCGTCAAGCTGGACCGATCGCTGCTGAAGCGCTCGCGGACCTCGCGGCGCATGGCGCGGGTGCTCTCGCAGATGGTGGCGCTGCTGCACGAGTGCGGCGCGCTGGTGCTGCTCGAGGGCATCGAGACGGTGGAGGACGCGCAGCTGGCCATGGACGCTGACGTCGACCTGGTGCAGGGTTTCGCGTTCGGGCATCCGGCACCGTTCCTGCGGGACGGGGAGGGCGTCTCCGCGCTGGAGGACGTCTGGGGACTGTTCAACGAACGCCAGGCGCAGCTGCGCCGGGACCACCTGGACCGGCTCACGCCGTTCCGCACCGCGCTGGCGCTGTCGCTGCAGCCGCTGCAGCAGGGGCGGACGCTGGTCGAGGCCTGCCAGCCCTTCCTGAAGCTGGAGGGGGCGCAGATGTGCTACCTGCTCGACGAGGACGGTCGCGAGCTGGGCGCGCGCGCGGTGCCGGCGTCGGGGCCGGCCGAGATCGACCCGCGGTTCCTGCCGATGGAGCGCGCCGGCGACGCGCGCTGGGCGCGGCGTCCGTACTTCCGCCGCGCGGTGGAGAAGGTCGGCGAGATCCAGACCACGCGGCCCTATCTGAGCCTGCACGGGGCCAGGATGTGCGTGACGGTGTCCGTCGCGTACTGGCAGGACGGGCGGCTGCGCGTGCTGTGCGGCGACCTGGACTGGGATGAGGTCTAGGTCTGACCTGACCTGACCCTCGGCCTCGCCACGAGGCGCAGGGGACGCAAGCCCTGTCCCCGGGCATCGGACTTGCCAAACCTCATCGGCTTCCACTCCGATGAGGTCCACGGGGCCGCCACCCTGCCGATGTACCGCTTGTTGACGATGCTGGCCGCGATGGCCATGGGGGCGGCATTCGCCCATCCGGCGGTCGCGGCCGTCTCGAACCCTTCCTCCGCTTCCACCGGACTGGCCGCCTGTTCCTGGGACCGGCCGGGACACGACAGCTTCATGGGCGACGTGCCCGCGGCCGTTGATCGCTACACGGACATCGCGCCGGCGGTGCGCGAGCGGCTCAAGGCCCGGATGCGCGCGCATGACTACGACGATGTGGTCGAGATCTCGCGAGACCGCATCTCGGGCAACGCCGACTACGAGCCCGGCATCCGCGACATGCATTTCGGCCAGGGCCGCGTGTGCGGCACCGTCAGTCGCGCGGGCTGGATGGAGGACCATCGCGAACGCGCGCTCGTCTATTGCGAGGGTCAGGACTGCGTGATGGTGCCCACGGTGTGCCGCAACGTCAGCCGAATCGCGCGCGTGCCAGGCAACGGGGGCGGCGGCGCCCGGCCGCCGGGCGACGATGAACTGCTCTTCGATCCGCCGGGCGCGGGCGCTCCCGCGCCAGTGCCCGGGGATGCGCCGGCGCCGTTGTCGACCTTGCCGCCGTCGCCGCTGACCGGTGTGCCGACGACACCGCCGGGTGCCTTCGTGACCCCGCCGCGCGTGGCGATCGGGCCGCCCTCGACGGGCGCGCCGCCGACCGGCCTGCCGACACCGCCGATCTTCGTGCTGCCGCCCGCGGTGACGGAACCGCCGCCGATCGTGGTGCCGCCGGTGGGGCCGCCCGTCGCGCCGCCGATCGCTCCCGTTCCCGAGCCCTCGACCTGGGCGATGCTCGCGGCCGGACTCGGGATGCTGGCGTGCTGGATCAGGCGCTCGCGGACTTGCGCGAGGTCTTCTTGGCCTTCGAGGCCTTGGCACCAGCGCCGTCGTGGCGCTTGAGCCAGCCGAAGAACTCGCCGTACCAGAGCTTGGAGTTGCGCGGCTTCATGACCCAATGGTTCTCGTCGGGGAACCACACCAGCCGCGCGTCGATGCCCTGCGCCTTGAGCGTGTTGTAGTAGGCCAGGCCCTGCGCATCGGGGACGCGGTAGTCGAGCTGCCCGTGGATCACCAGCGTCGGCGTGTTGAAGTGCTGCGCGTAGCCGATGGGGCTCTGCGACGCGACCTTCGCCGGATCCTTCCAGTAGGCGGTGCCCAGCTCCTTGGCGTGCCAGAGGTAGGCGTCGTTGGCGTACATCGCCGTCCAGTCGTAGCAACCGGCATGGCAGACGTAGGCCTGGTAGCGTCCCGCGGGCACATGGCCGTTCATCCACGCGACCATGTAGCCGCCGTAGCTGCCACCGGTGGCGAAGACGCGTTTCGCATCGGCCCAGGGCTGCTTGAGCAGCAGGTCGGTGGCGATCTCCACGTCCTCGAGCTCGAGCTCGCCCCAGCGGCCGGTGATCGAGTCGGCGAAGCGGTGACCGAAGCTCGAGGAGCCGTGATAGTTCACGCAGGCGACGACATAACCCTCGGACGCCATCGTCTGGTGGTTCCAGCGCCAGTGCCAGCTGTCGCCCATCGCGGTGTGCGGTCCGCCGTGGATCAGCTGCATCAGCGGCGTCTTCGTCCTGGGGTTCTTCTTGCGCGGATCGAAGCCCGGCGGGTAGTAGAGCCACATCTGCACGAGCTCGCCGAGCGCGCCCTCGTACCAGAGCTCCTCGACCTCGCCCATCGCGAGCTCGGCCAGCGCCGCGTCGTTGAAGGACTCCAGCGGATGCAGCAGCTGCTCGTCGGCCTCGCCCTCGTGCTCGACGACGGACACGCGCGGCGGGAAGGACGCGCTGTCGTGCAGCACCACCAGCGTGCCGGCTTCCAGCGCGAAGGCGCCGATGTTGCCGCCCTCGCACAGCGGGAAGGCGGCGAGCGTCTTCACGTCGAAGCGGTACAGGTGGCGGCGGCCGCGGTCCTCGGCGCAGAACAGCACGCCCAGGTCGTCCTCGTCCCAGCGCAGCGGCGCGGCGACCTCCTGGTCCCAGTCCTCCGACAGCACGGCCCAGCTGCCGTGCGTGTCCAGCACCGCGAGCTGCTGCGGCATCGTGTGCTTCAGGCCCTGGTGGCAGGCGATGAACGCGATGTGCTGGCCGGCGTGGCTGTACACCGGCGCGACCAGGTCCCAGGCCGGCTCATGCAGCAGCACCTGCACGCGGGCCGAGCGCACGTCGACCTCGGCCAGCGCGTTGCGGTGCTCCAGCGTCTTGGGCGTGTTGGGATCGAAGCTGAAGACGATGCGCTTGCCGTCGGGGGAGATGTCGAAGGTGTCGGCATCGGGCTCGGCGCGGCTGAGTTCGTAGTCGGTGCCCTCGAACAGGTCACGCACCTTGCCGCTGTCGATGTCCACGACATGCAGGTGGGGCACGCGGCCCATTGGCAGCGAGTGATCCCAGAATCGATAGAACCCTTCCTCGGTCACGTAGGCCGATTCCTTGCGGTCCTTCTCGGCCTTGCGGCGCTCGGCCTGCGCGGCCTGTCCCTTGAGCGCGGGATCGACCCAGGACACGAAGGCCAGGCGCTTGCCGTCGGGGAACCACTTGAAGGACTCGACACCGAACGGCAGCCGGGTCACGCGGCGCGCCTCGCCGCCGTCGGGCGGGATGACGTAGAGCTGCGGCGCCTCGTCCTTGTCGCCTTCCTGGTCGCGGCGCGCGACGAAGGCGATGCGGTCGCCTTGCGGGCTCCATCGCGGCTGGCCGTCCTTCTCGCCGGCGGCGGTCAGCGCGCGCGGCTCGCCGCCCAGCGTCGAGAGCAGCCACAGCGAGGTCGCGCCCTTGTTCTTGTCCATGTCGTGGCGCGTGACCGGCACGACGGCCTGCGCGCCGTCGGGCGACAGGCTGGGCGCGCCGATGCGCGCGAGCGCCCACAGCGCGTCGACGTCCAGGCGGCGCGCGCCGGGCTTGGCGGAGGTCTTCTTCTTCACGGCAGGCATCAGGCGCTCCGGGGTTTGTCGAGTTGCCACTGCAGGTGGGTCTGGATGGTCGGCCATTCGGCCGCGGTGATGCTGTAGACGGCGGTGTCGCGCAGAGTGCCGTCGGGCATGCGCAGGTGCGAGCGCAGGATGCCGTCGAGCTGCGCGCCCAGGCGCTCGATCGCGCGGCGGCTCTGCGTGTTCAGCCGATGGGTGCGGAACTCCACCGCGATGCAGTCCAGCGTCTCGAACGCGTGGCGTAGCAGCAGGAGCTTGCACTGCGTGTTCAGGCCGCTGCGCTGGCACGAGGCGCGTGTCCACGTGGAGCCGATCTCCACGCGGCGGTTGACCGCGTCGATGTGCATGAAGGTCGTCATGCCGGCGGCGCGGCCGGTGGCGTCGAAGACCGTGAACGGGTTCATCGAGCCCGCGTCGCGCAGCGCCAGGCGGCGTGCGATCTCGGCGCCCATGCGCTCGGGCGCGGGGACCGAGGTGTACCAGAGCCGGTCGAGCGCGCCGTCGGCGGCGGCCTCGGCCAGCGCCGGTTCATGCGTGGGGGAGAGCGGCTCGAGCCGCGCGTGCGGACCGGCCAGCGTGACCGGCGCGGTGAAGGAGAGGGGCGCGCTCAACGCTTCGGACCCAGCAGCAGGCGGCGCATCACCACGCAGGTCACCCCCATGCCCACGAGGATCGTCAGCAGGCCCAGGACCTGCGGCGTGCCCCAGCCCGGCGTGAGGAACTCCCAGCCCAGTGCGCGGCCGGCCAGCAGGCCGATCACGCCGCCGCCGACGAATCCCAGCGCGTCGGCCAGCGACTTGCGCCAGGCGGTGTTGAAGTCTTGGCTCATGAGCTCGTGTCCTCGCGGCGGTCAGCGGTTGCGGCTCTGCATGTAGACGAGCTTCTCGAAGAGCGAGAGGTCCTGCTCGTTCTTCAGCAGCGCGCCCACCAGCGGCGGGATGGCGACCTTGTCGTCCTGCGTCTGCAGCGCCTCGGCGGGGATGTCCTCCGCGAGCAGCAGCTTGAGCCAGTCGATCAGCTCCGAGGTGGAGGGCTTCTTCTTCAGCCCGGGCAGCTTGCGCACGTCGTAGAAGGTCTTGAGCGCGGCGGCGAGCAGCTCCTTCTTGAGGCCGGGGAAGTGCACGTCGACGATGGCCTGCATCGTGTCGGCCTCGGGGAACTTGATGTAGTGGAAGAAGCAGCGGCGCAGGAAGGCGTCGGGCAGCTCCTTCTCGTTGTTGGACGTGATGAAGACCAGCGGGCGGTGCTTGGCGCGCACCCACTCGCGGGTCTCGTAGACGTAGAACTCCATGCGGTCGAGCTCGCGCAACAGGTCGTTGGGGAACTCGATGTCGGCCTTGTCGATCTCGTCGATCAGCAGCGCCACCGGCGTGTCCGACGCGAAGGCCTGCCAGAGCGTGCCCTGCACGATGTAGTTGCCGATGTCGCGCACCTTGTCGTCGCCGAGCTGGCTGTCGCGCAGGCGGGAGACGGCGTCGTACTCGTACAGACCCTGCTGCGCCTTGGTCGTGCTCTTGACGTGCCACTGCAGCAGCGGCAGTCCCAGCGACTTGGCGACCTCCTCGGCCAGCAGCGTCTTGCCGGTGCCGGGTTCGCCCTTGACCAGCAGCGGCCGCTTGAGCGTGATCGCGGCGTTCACCGCCAGCATCAGGTCGGGCGTGGCGACGTAGTCCTGGGAACCTTTGAATTTCATGAGGGGTTTCTCTAGCGCAGCGGTGAAAACCAGTATATAGGGCCCCCCCTATAATCGCGCCGCCCCAAATCCTCGAAGATCGGGACCATGAGAAGACAACTGCAGATCTCCCTCGCGTTGATGCTGGCCGGTAGTGCGTTTGTTGTATCCGCTCAGTCCAGCGCTCCTTCGTCGCCCGCGCCGGGACAAGCGCCCGCGACGACCACCCCCGCGGCGACCAGCGCCGCAACACCTGGCCCTCAGGGCGGGGTGCAGGCACCGGTGCAGGCCAAGGTGGCCATGTGCATCGGCTGCCACGGCATTCCGGGTTACCAGGCGACCTTCCCGGAAGTGCACAAGGTCCCGATGATCGCCGGCCAGAACGCCAAGTACATCGCCGCGGCGCTGACGGCCTACGCCAAGGGCGACCGCAAGCACCCGACGATGCGCGGCATCGCGCTGCCGCTGGGCGACAAGGACATCGCCGAGATCTCCGAGTACTACGCCGGCCTGGCCAAGGTCGACGCGGTCCCGGCCACGGTCGAGGCCCCGGCCGACGTGAAGAAGCTGTTGGACAAGGGCGCGTGCGCGAGCTGTCACGGCGCCAACTTCAGCAAGCCGATCGACGGCACCTATCCCAAGATCGCCGGCCAGCACGCCGACTACCTGTACGTGGCGCTGAAGTCCTATCAGGTGGAAGGCAAGCCGTACCACGGACGCACCAATGCGGTGATGGCGGGCCAGGTCAAGCAGTTCACGCATGCGGAACTGAAGACTTTGTCGCAATACTTGGCAAGCTTGCCGTCCGAACTCCGTACAGTCCCGCAATCGCGGTTCCGGTGATTCGTGGCAGGCTGTGAACTCGAGCCCGGGTTCCAGCGATCGGCGGTGTTGGCACCGCGACAAACCGCCCCCGGGGGCGGTTTTTTCATGTTTGTCTGACTGTGCGTGCGCCAAGGAGGGCGCCATACTGTGTTGTCCTGGACGAAAACGCCAGTCATGCTGAAGAAGATCCCCACGTCGGACGTGAAGCTGGGCATGTACCTGCAAGGAATGGAAGGGTCGTGGCTGTCCCATCCGTTCTGGAAGACCAAGTTCGTCCTCACGGATCCTGAGGATCTGAAGGCGCTCAAGGCCAGCGGGGTGCCCTTTTGCTGGATCGACTCCTCCAAGGGGTTGGACGTGGACGCGCCCGAGGCGCCCAAGGCCGTGCTGGCCAGTCCGTCCGCGGCACCTGCACCTGCACCGGCCGTGCCTGACCCGCCCGCGGCTCCGACGGTGATCGAGTCCGCGCCGCGGATCGACACCAGCACCGCGCCCGCGTCGATGGGCGAGGAACTGGAGCGCGCCACGCAGGTGGTGCAGCGCTCCAAGCGCGCGGTGATGAACCTGTTCGGCGAGGCGCGCCTGGGCAAGGCGATCGACGCGGAGCAATGCCTGCCCCTGGTGGAGGAGGTCGCGAGCTCGGTGGCGCGCAATCCGTCGGCGCTGATCAGCCTGGCGCGGCTGAAGACCAAGGACGATTACACGTATATGCACTCGGTGGCGGTGTGCGCGCTGATGGTGTCGCTGGCTCGGCAGATGGGCCTGGACGAGGCGCAGACGCGCGAGGCGGGCCTGGCCGGTCTGCTGCACGACATCGGCAAGATGGCGATGCCGCTGAACGTGCTGAACAAGCCCGGCGCGCTGACCGACGACGAGTTCGCGATCATGCGCGATCACCCGACGCGCGGTTTCGAGATGCTGAAGGAAGGCACGTCGGTGCCGCCGGCGGCGCTGGACGTGGCCTTGCGGCATCACGAGAAGATGGATGGCACCGGGTATCCGGGCAAGCTGGCGGGCGAGCAGATCAGCCTGCTGTCGCGCATGGGCGCGGTGTGCGACGTGTACGACGCGATCACGTCGAACCGGCCCTACAAGAACGCGTGGGATCCGGCGTCGTCGCTGGCGCGGATGGCGCAGTGGACGGGGCATTTCGATCCGCGGGTGTTCCAGGCCTTCGTGAAGTGCGTGGGCATCTATCCGGTGGGCACGCTGGTGAAGCTGCAATCGGGCAAGCTGGCGGTGGTGCTGGAGCAGAACGTGACAGCGCTGACGGCGCCGCGGGTGCGGGTGTTCTATTCGACGAAGTCGCAGATGCCGATCCCGACGCAGGTGCTGGATCTGTCGAGCGCGGGGGCGTCGGACCGGATCATCGGCCGCGAGGACCCGGCGACCTGGGGCTTCCAGCGGCTGGACGAGCTCTGGCAGGCGCCGGCGAAGTGAGGTCCGCGCATCGCCTCGGGAGAGGCGATGCGGCGCTTGCCCACTCGTTCCAGTAGGAGGCGCCGACTCGCTTGAGTATTCGCGCCCCAGGTTCGAGGCGCATCTCTGCTGGTTGAGGCCATGGCGTGCTCGAACGGGTCACCCGAAGATGCGGACCTCGCGCCGAAGTCAGGCGCTGGAGGTCAGCGATGGCAGTTCTGTTGAAGGAGGCGGCGCCCGCCGCCGACGCGGCGAATGATGGTCCTGGGCCAGCCGCGGAGGACCTGGTTCCTCCGTTTGATGTGGTCACGTACGCGGGACCGATCACGGTGGAGGGTTACGAGCGCTTGAGCGCGTTGCTTGAGGCGCGGCAGAAGAGCAGGCAAGTGATGGTTGTCCTGGACACGCCGGGCGGAGATCCTCACGCGGCTTTTCGTATCGCGCGGGCCCTCGGTGCGCATTACGAGCGTGTCGAAGCCTTGGTCCCTCGCTACTGCAAGAGCGCGGGGACCCTGGTCATCCTTGGGGCCTCCGTGCTTCACATGGATGACCTCGGCGAGCTCGGCCCTTTGGACATGCAGGTTCCGCGTGCGAATGAATCCACGGGACAAGGTTCGGCGCTGGAATTCAGTGAGACCCTGGGCGCACTCTGGCCCCAGCAACTTCAGCGGCTGGCCGAGTCGATCGAAGCTTTGAAGGCACAGGGGCTGTCGCTGGAGAGGGCCGCACTCGCCGCTGCCCACTTTGTCGGCGGCATCTATCAGCCGATTTCGGAGCAGGTCGATCCGGTGAATCTCGTTGCGATGTCGCGAGCGATGAGCGTGGCCAGTGCATACGGCGAGCGTCTTGCGCTCAAAGGGCAGAACATCACCCCGACAGGTGTCTGGCAACTCGTTTACAGCTACCCGTCTCATTCCTTCGTGATCGATCGGAAAGAGGCGCAACGGCTGTTCTTTGATGTTCGCGCGCCCAAAGGGACCGTCGAGCAGATCGCGCGGTGGTGTCGCATTCAGACCGCTCGATGGGCAGCGTTGGAATCGCCGTCCATTGAAATTCATTCCTTTCCATTTCTGACACTGGAGGTGTCGCATGCAGAAGAAGATTCCCCTTCACTTGGTGTTGATGGAAGCCCGTCGCAGGACGCTCATGAACGCGCGGGCCTACTACGCTGATCTGTTCGACCTCGAGCGCAAACCAAGTCGAGAAGCCTCGTCCGACCGCCAACTGGGGTCCGGAAAGACCCCGACCTCCCGCTGAGCGCGGGCTGCCTACACTCCCCCGACATCAGATGGACGTCGGGAGAGCGGGATGGCCCACAAGCTCATGCGGCTGGCGCTGTGCGTCGGCGTGATCGGGGGAATCATCGGCGGATCCTCGCCAGCCCTGGCGCAGACCCTGCGCTGGGCCAGCCAGGGCGACGCGCAGACGAAGGACCCGCATTCCCAGAACGAGAGCCTCACCAACGGCATGAACTCGCAGGTCTACGAGCGCCTCACCGCTCGCGACAAGCAGCTCAACATCGTGCCGGGTCTTGCCTCCGAATGGACCCAGGTGAGCCCCCTGGTCTGGCGCTTCAAGCTCCGCCCCAACGTCAAGTTCCACGACGGCTCTCCATTCACCGCCGATGACGTGGTCTTCTCGCTGCAACGCGCCAAGGCGCCGACCTCGCAGGTGGCCGTCTACGCCAACGCCGTGGGCACCGCGCGCAAGATCGACGAACTCACCGTCGAGATCACCCAGCCCCGCTTCAACCCCATCTTCCTGCAGCACCTGGATCTGCTCTTCATCATGAGCAAGTCCTGGAGCGAGCAGCACAAGGTCACGCGCCCGCTCAGCTTCAAGGACAACGAGGAAAGCTTCGCCAGCTTCAACACCAACGGCACCGGCCCCTTCATGCTGGTCCGTCGCCAACCCGGCATCCGCACCGTCTACAAGCGCAATCCGAATTGGTGGGGCCGCTTCGAGGGCAACGTGCAGGAAGTGCAGTTCACCCCGATCTCCAACGACGCGACACGGCTCGCGGCGCTGGTGTCGGGCGAGATCGACCTGCTGCTCGACCCGGCGCCGCGCGATGTGCCGCGGCTGCGCGCCACGCCCGGCGTCCAGGTGATCGAGGGCCTGGAGAACCGCATCATCTTCGTCGGCATGGACCAGGCCCGCGACACGCTCGTCTATGGCCGCGCGCCCAACGGCAAGAACCCGTTCCAGGACCTGCGCGTGCGCCGCGCGATGTATCAAGCCATCGACATCGACGCGATCCACAAGCGGCTCATGAACGGGCTGTCGCAGCCCACGGGCGGGCTCACCCCGTCGCCGCTGGGCGCGTTCAATGATGCGTCGCTGGAAACCCGGCTGCCCTTCGACATCGCCGCCGCGCGCAAGCTGATGGCCGAGGCCGGTTATGGCGATGGCTTCGAGGTGACGCTCGACTGTTCCAACAACCGCTATGTCAACGACGAGGCCATCTGCCTGGCGCTGGCGTCGATGTGGGCGCAGCTCAAGGTCAAGGTGAAGGTCAACGCGATGCCGCGGGTGCTGTACTTTCCCAAGCTCGAGCGCTACGAGACCAGCCTTTACCTGATGGGCTGGGGCGGCGCGATCACCGATGCGGAGACCATCCTCACACCGGTCTACCGCAGCGAGGACAAGCCCTCCGGCGCTGGCTACTACAACTACGGCCGATCCAGGGATGCCAAGTTCGATCAACTGGCGGCCGCGTCTTCGATGGAATCGGACCCGGCCAAGCGCGAGCAGCTGGTCAAGTCCGCGCTGCAGGAGTACCGCGATCAGATCCACGTGTTGCCGCTGCATCGTCAGGCCGCCCCCTGGGCGACGCGCCAGGGTGTCAAGGTCGTGCATCGGGCCGACAATTGGCTCGATTACGCCTGGACCACCGTGCCGAAATGACGATTGAATCGCTGTCCCCGATCGACAAGCAATGGCTGGCGCGGCTGCGCGCCGATTACCGCGTCGATCGCGGCCGGTGCGTCGTCAGCCACGAGCACGAAGGCCCCTTGCGCCTGCTCAAGAGCCTGTATCCGGAAGGCGATGCGATCTGCCACAGCGTGCTGGTGCATCCGCCCAGCGGGCTGGTGGGCGGGGACACGCTGGACATCGCGGTGTCGGTGGGCGAGGGCGCGCATGCGCTGGTGACGACGCCGGGGGCGACGCGCTTCTATCGCAGTCCGACCGGAACCTGGGCGACACAGCGCGTGCACGCGATGCTGGGCGATGGCGCGAGGCTGGAATGGCTGCCGCTGGAGGCGATCGCCTATCCGGGCTGCGTGGCGCTCAACGAGGCGAGCTTCAGCCTGGCGCCGACCGCGGAGCTGCTCGCGTGGGACGTCACCGCGCTCGGCTTGCCGGGAGCGGGGCAGCCCTTCACGACGGGGCGTTTCCAGCAGCACCTGGAGATTCCCGGCGTCTGGTTGGAGCGCGGCCTGCTGGACGCGGCCGATGCGACGCTGATGGAGGGCGAGCTCGGCCTGGCCGGGCACCGCTGCCTGGGCACGCTGGTCTTCGCGGCCGGCACGGCAATCGAGCGGACGCGTCGGGAGCACGCGTTGGACGCGGTGCGGGCGCTGATCGAGGCGGATCCGCTGCGCCTGAGCGCGGGAGCGACCGCGGCGCAGGACGGCGTGCTCGTGGTCCGCGTGGTGGGGCCGGTCGTGGAGCCGGTCTCGATGCTGTTGCGCCGCTGCTGGGCGGCCTGGCGGCAGGCCCTATGGGGCCTGGACGGTCAACCGCCGCGGCTCTGGTCGATGTAGCGGGGCGCTTTCAGAGCAATCGGTCTGCCTGCGCGCATCCCTCACAGAGGGGACGCGGATTCATGTCGGTGTGGCAACGATGTCTCAGCCTTGTAGCCAGGGCGGGGAAGGCGGGCTTAGCATGGCCGCTCCACACCGGTCTCCAGGGAGGTGATCGAATGGCTTCACGTACCGCCTCGTGCAGTTGCGGCCAATTGAAGATCGTGGTGCAGGGAGAGCCCTTGGGAACGGGCCTCTGCCATTGCCTGGCGTGTCAGCGCCGCACGGGCAGTGTGTTCGCGGCGCTCGCCGCATTCGCCGAGCCTTACGAGGTGATCGGCGTCGCCACGGAGTTTGTGAGAGCTGGCGATGAGGGCGCCCTGTTCCGATTCCACTTCTGTCCCTGCTGCGGCACCAGCGTCTTCCACACGGAAGAAGGCGTCGAGGGCTCGGTGGGGGTGGCGGTCGGCGCCTTCGCGGATCCGGATTTCCCGCCGCCGCAGGACTCGGTCTACACCTGTCGCATGCACCCGTGGGTGTCGCTGCCTCAGAACGTCAGAGCCTACGAGCGCGATCCGATGTAACTGAGCTGTCCACAGAAGGGCGGAGAAGCCGGGGATCCATCAGCCCCTCGCCCGCGAAGCGGGAGAGGGGTGGGGGTGAGGGCTCTGCGCAGGGCACTGGGCGGTCTGGGAAATCAAGCTGAGGACTTCCGCGAGCCCTCACCCCCACCCCTCTCCCGCTTCGCGGGCGAGGGGGGCAGTCCGGAACCGCCACCGAACCCGGGACACGCTTCATCGCCATGACTCGATGAAACGGATCCCGGGTCGGCAGGGTGTTCCTGCACGTTGCCTCAGGCTGCCAGGCGCAGGTCCGGGCGGACCTCGGTGAAGGTCGTGGGACGCAGCGGCTGCGTCAGCTGGAGCAGATGCCCCGGCTCGCTCAGGAAGCGCATGCGCTCGGCGTTGGACATCGCTTCCAACGCGCCCGGTTGCGCGGTCAGCGTGTCGATCTGGCGACCGCGGACTCGTGCGCGCACGCCGTGGCCCAGCTCGCGTCGCCCCATGGCCTCGGCGGCGAGCGCCGTCAGGCGGCGGCTCGCGATCAGGTCGGAGAAGCCCGGGAGATGGCGTTCCTGGCGGCTGTACGCCCAGGCGTTGCTCAGCACGGTCGGCGTGCGGCTTTCCTCGGGGATGACCAGGAGCCCCGCGGCGCGCAGGCGCTCGCCCAGTCGCGAGCGGCTGGACAGCACGGTGATTGGCGCGGCCAGCAGCAGCGGCAGCGCGATCGGCGCGACCCAGATCAGCGTGGACGGGCTCGTCACCCCGATGGCCACGGCGATCGCGGCGGTCACCGCGCTGATGCGGCCGTAGGCGGCGAAGGCCTCGCGCCAGGACACATCCTCGGCGGCCCGCGGCGGGGACTTCCATTCCAGCGAGATCCCCGTCAGCGCGACCACGCAGAAGATCGAATGCGCCACCATGCGCAGCGGCGCCTGCAGCAGCGACATGCCGGCTTCCACCGCGCACGACGCCAGCAGCTTCAGCGAGCCGCCGTATTGCGACTGCTCGCCGCGCAGGATCAGCGCGGCCACCGACAGCAGACGCGGCAGCACCAGCATGCCGATCGTGCCCAGCCACAGCGCGGCCACGCCCGGCGCCAGCGCGCCGTCTTCGGTGAAGGGCTGGAAGGCGTCACTGCCGCCGACGTTCCAGAGCAGCACGCCCAGGCCCACGTAGAGCAGCCACAGCGGCGCGGCCAGGTAGGACAGCGCGCCCGTCACCAGCATCGCGCGGTGAACGCCGTGCAGGCCGGGTTCGGCAATCAGGCCGGCGTTCTGGATGTTGCCCTGGCACCAGCGGCGATCACGTTGGAGCTCCGCCAGCAGGTGCGGCGGCTGTTGCTCGTACGAGCCCGGCAGGTCCGCCACCAGCCACACCTGGTAGCCGGCGCGGCGCATCAGCGCGGCCTCGACGAAGTCGTGGGACATGATCTCCTTGCCCCGCAGCGGCGCCAGCGCGCAATGCTTCATGAAAGGCTCGACGCGGATGATCGCGTTGTGGCCCCAGTAATGCGCCTCGCCGAGCTGCCAGAACTGCATGCCGGCCGCGAACAGGCGACCCGTCACGCGGCTCGCGAACTGCTGGGCGCGGGCGTGCGGCGTGTCGTGGCCGCAGACCTGGTTGGCCGCCTGCAGGATGCCGGCCCGCGGATGCTTCTCCATCAGGCGCACCAGGCCCAGCAGGCAATCGCCGCTCATGACGCTGTCGGCATCGAGCACGACCATGTAGCGGTAGTTGCGGCCCCAGCGGCGGCAGAAGTCGGCCACGTTGCCGGCCTTCTTCTTCACGCGGCGCTGGCGCCAGCGGTAATGGATGCGGCCGCGACCGGCGAACTGCGCGCGCAGCTCCGCCCAGGCGGCCAGCTCCTGCGTGCGGCACTCCGGGTCGGAGCTGTCGGACAGGATGTAGACGTCGAACAGACGCAGCGCGCCCGCCGCGGCCAGTGATTCGCAGCTGGCGCGCAGGCCGGCGAAGACGCTCGTCACGTCCTCGTTGCAGATGGGCATGACCAGCGCGGTCCGCGCGTCCGCGCCCAGCGCGTCGTTACCGGCGTCCTTGATGCTGATGGCGTGCCTGTCGCCGCGCAGCATGACCCAGAAGCCCATCACCGCGGTGACGCAACCTGCGCTGACCCAGGCGAACAGCAGCGCGAACAGCCCCAGGTGCACGCATTGCAGCGCGAAGGCCCACGGATCGCTGGCCCAGCCGTTGTGCGTTTCCCAGAGCACCGTGGTCGCCAGGCCGGTCGCGCCGGCGATGGACAGCTTGAGCGCGTTGCGGCGGCGCTTGGCGGCCAGCTCCCAGTCCTCGGGCGGCTGGGCGTCGGGCAAGGCCTCGACGGGCGGCGTGCGCTGGCCCCAGGCCCGCGGCACCATCGCGCCGCGCTTGATGGCGGGCGCGCTGGGACCGACGGGGCCCGGTGCGGCCACCGCGGCCGGCAGGGCGCCAGGGGCGCGGAAGGATTCGGTCATGTCGTGCTCCTTCACTGGGGAGGAAGAATCAGGCTCCAGGTCTCGGTCAGGACCTGTTGCTTGGTCTGCAGGAAGCCGCGCAGCTCGGTCGATTGACCGGGGCGCAACTGCTTGACGCGGACGGCCATGCGCCAGCCGCCGGTCACCGGGTTCGGATACGCGTTGACCTCGGTCACCTCGCCGTTGGCGTTGGTGCTGGCGATGGCCTTGACCTCGGCCCCGGCCGGCAGCGCGGCGAGCGACGGGCCTTCGAAGTCGACGATGAACTGCTGCTCGTTCTTGTCGAGCTTGGCGTAGCTGTAGCCGGTGCGGCTCTGCACGGCCCAGGCGCCGGGCGGGCGCTGCTGCTGCTCGCCCTGCAGGCGCAGGCGGTACGAGTAGTCCAGCGGCTGGCCCGGCGCGGGCTGCTTGGCCGGCACCCAGTACGCGACGATGTTGTCGTGGGTCTCGTCGGGCGTGTGCAGCGACATCAGCTCCACGCGGCCCGGGCCCCAGTCGCTCGTGGGTTCGACCCAGGCGGAGGGCCGCATCTCATAACGCGCCTCGGTGTCCTCGTAGCTGGAGAACTTGCGATCGCGCTGCATCAGGCCGAAGCCCTTCACGCCGGGCAGCGCGAACGAGGTGGTCAGCGTGCCGTCCGGGTTGATCAGCGGGCGCCAGATCCACTCGCCGCTCGCGCTGGCGACCATCAGGCCGTCGCTGTCATGGACCTCGGGACGGAAGTCGCCCTTCTGCGGCTGGTTCTCGCCGAAGAGGTACATCGAGGTCAGCGGCGCCAGCGCCAGCGTGGCGACGGGCTTGCGCAGGAAGAGCCGGGCGCGGGTCTCGACGACCGTTTCCGCGCCGGGCTTGATGACGAAGGTGTAGGCGCCGCTCACGCTGGGCGAGTCCATCAGCGCATGCACCGTCAGCGACTTGGCGTCGGCGGTGGGGCGCTCGATCCAGAACTCGCTGAAGCGGGGGAATTCCTCGCCCTTGCCGCCGACGGTGTCGATGGCCAGGCCGCGGGCCGAGAGCCCGTAATGCTGATTGGCGCCGAGCACGCGGAAGTAGCTCGCGCCGAGGAAGACGGCCAGCTCGTCCTTGTACTTGTCGTTGTTCAGGTGGTAATGCGCGCGGAAGCCCGCGTAGCCGACGTCGCCCCACTTGGCCGGCGCGAGCTGGCTGTTCTTGCCGTAGTCGAAGTTCTCGCGCTTGAACGGGACCGGCCGGTCCTCGCCGCCCACGATCTCGTGGATGCGCACCGCCTGGGTCTGGTAATGGCCCAGGTGGAAGAACATCAGCTCGAAGGGCAGCTTCTCCTGGCGCCACAGCGCGCGATCCGGCTTGAAGCGGATGTCGCGCATCTGGTCGTAGTTGAGCTTCTTGAGCTCGGCCGGCAGGTTGTCCGGCGGCGCGACATAGGGCTTGGCCGCGAGGGCCTTGGCGCGCTCGGCGACCTCGTCAAAGCCGAAGGCGTGGGCCGCCGAGCCCGCTGCCAGCAGCGCGGCGCCGAGGGCCAGTCCGAGGAACGTCCCCATCCACCGACGCTGGTCGGCCTGGAGGCGGGCACTGGCCGCCTGGATGAGGACCCGAGAGGAAGGGGTGTGAATATTTCTCATGTGGCTGACCTGTTGCAAGGCCTGTGCCACATGGGAAATGTCTTTTAAATCAAAGACTTGCGTCGTTGGTGCGCTGCCGCACACCGGATTTTCTGTCGCCGGGTGGCGACGCGTTCCCCACCCGGTTTGTTAAGTCGTTGATTCACAACGACTTTTCCTGTCGCTAATCGGCGACAGGCCCTTCGGCTCGGAACATCGAGGGCTCGAGTCCGTTGCGCTGCAGCAAGCGGTAGAACTCCGTGCGATTGCGGTCGGCAAGCCGTGCGGCATCGGCGACGTTGCCGTCGGTGAGCTTGAGCAGCCCCACCAGGTACTCGCGCTCGAAGCGCTGTCGCGCCTCGGCGTAAGGAAGTACTTCGATGCTGGGCGAGCGCAGCGCCCGCTGCACCAGCGAGAGCGGAATCAGCGGCGAGGTGGCCAGCGCGCTGACCTGCTCGACGACGTTGTGGAGCTGGCGCACGTTGCCCGGCCAGGCCGCCATCGTCAGCGCCTTGAGCGCATCGGGGGCGAAGCCGTTCAGGCGCTTGTCGTACTTGGTCGCGAGCTTCTGCAGGAAGTGCTGGGCCAGCAGCGGGATGTCCTCGCGGCGGACGTCGAGGCTGGGCAGCGTGAGGCTCACGACATTGAGCCGGTAGTAGAGGTCCTCGCGGAACTGGCCCTCGGCCAGCGCGGCCTCGAGGTCGCGGTGGGTCGCCGAGAGGATGCGCACGTCGATCGGGACCGAGGCGCTGGCGCCGACGGGCCGCACCTGGTGTTCCTGCAGCACGCGCAGCAGCTTGACCTGCAGCGGCATGGGCATGTCGCCGATCTCGTCGAGCAGCAGCGTGCCGCCGTCGGCCGCCTGGAACAGGCCCCGGTGGTTGGCCAGCGCGCCGGTGAAGGCGCCCTTGACGTGGCCGAAGAGCTCGGACTCCAGCAGCGGCTCTGGGATCGCGCCGCAGTTCACCGCGACGAAGGGCCGTTGGGCGCGCGGGCTGGCGGCGTGGATCGCGCGGGCGAGCAGCTCCTTGCCCGAGCCGCTCTCGCCGCGGATCAGCACCGGCGCCTGCGAGGCCGCGACGAGTCGCGCCTCGGCCAGCACCTCGGCCATCACGTTGGAGCGGCTGACGATGGACTCGCGCCAGGCCTGGTCGGCGCTGTCGTCGCGGTGCACGGCCGTCAGGGTCAGGGCTTGCGCGATGGTGTCGAGCAGCGCGCGGCCGTCGAAGGGCTTGGTCAGGTAGGTGTAGACGCCCTGCGCGGTCGCGGCGACGGCGTCGGGGATGGTGCCGTGCGCGGTCAGCAGGATGACGGGGAGGGCGGGGTGACGCTCGCGGATCACGTTGAACAGCGCCAGGCCGTCCATGCCGGGCAGCTGCACGTCGCTGAGCACCAGCGCGGGCCGCTGCACGTCGAGCTGCGCCAGCGCCGCCTCGGCGCTGGCCACCGCGGTGACCTCGTAACCGGCGGCCTCGAGCCGCATCGACAGGAGCTTGAGCAGGTCGGCGTCGTCGTCGACGATCAGGAGTCGCGCGCCGCTGCTCATGGCTTGTCCAGCGACGAGCGCGGGCCGCCCAGGCTGCGTTCGATCGCCTTGAGCGCCTCGAGCTTGCGGTTGGCCTCGT
This sequence comes from Roseateles sp. So40a, assembly GCF_048081605.1. Lineage (NCBI taxonomy): Bacteria > Pseudomonadati > Pseudomonadota > Betaproteobacteria > Burkholderiales > Sphaerotilaceae > Roseateles > Roseateles sp. So40a. Next base: position 820,044 of record NZ_CP182288.1, read on the forward strand.
CCAGGCGGCGCTGCAGGTCGTTGCGGCCGGTGGTGGCCTTGTCGAGCTGGTCCTCGAGCCGGCGCTGCTCCGCGACGCGGTCCACGAGGAACTGCGCGATCGGCCGCCATTCGTTGGCCTCGGGCCGCGCGTCGCGCAGCACCTGGTCGAGCAGCGTCTGCGCGCGGAAGGTCTCGCCGGTGTTGTGGCTGAACATGAGGGCCAGCGCGAGCTGCACCGCCGCGCCGGGCGCGAGCGCGGCGTCGTCGCGCGGCGCGACTTCCTGCGCGAGCTCCAGCGGGCTGAGCTGGCGCAGCCGGTCGTTGGCGTTGAGCACGATGCGCGCGGCGTTGTCGGTGGGCGCGACGACGGGCACCTGCACGGGCACTTCGACGCGCACTTCCTTGACGATGGTCCTGGGCGGCTGCTGCGCGCAGCCGGTGAGCAGGAGCGCGCCGAGGCCGCCGACAGCGGCCAGGGCCTTCAGGCGGCGTTGGACTTCAGGAACCGGGGCGAGTGGGCGCATGGCAGCGTGATTCTGAAATGGGCGCCCTGGTCGGCGGGCAGCAGGTCGATGTGGCCGCCGTGGGCGGCGATGTATTCGTTGACGATGGACAGCCCGATGCCGGTGCCCTTGAGGGCGTCATCGGGCTGGCGCTCGCCGCGGTAGAACGGTTCGAAGATGCGGGCCTGGTCCGCCGGCGCGACCCCCGGTCCGTCGTCGCGCAGGTCGATGGTGAGCTGGCCGCCCTGGCGCGCGAGGTCGATGTCGACGTGGCCGCCGGGCGGGGCGAAGCGTATCGCATTGGAGAGCAGGTTGCCGATGGCCGCGCCGATCTTGGCCGGGTCGATGTCCGCTTCCAGCGGTCCGCCGGACAGACGGATGTGCAATCCGCGTGCCTGCCATTGCAGCCGCTGGTGATCGATCGTGCCCTGGATCAGGGACATGAGCTCGGTGCGGCGGGGCTTGAGGTCGCGGGCCTCGAAGGCCGCGGCGTTGAAACGCAGCAGATCCTCGATCTGGCGCTGCAGCACGGCGGTGTTGTCGCGCAGGATGCGGGCCACTTCCTTCTGCTTGGCGTTGAGCGGACCGGCGACCTCGTCCTCCAGCAGCGCGGTGCCCTCGCGCAGCGCGGCCAGCGGCGTCTTGAGCTCATGCGAGACATGCCGCAGGAAACGCGCCTTGTCGGCATCGAGTTCCGCCAGCCGCAGCCGCAGCCAGTCCAGGCGCTGGCCGAGCACGCGCAAATCGGCGGGGCCGGGGATTTCGATGCGGTCGTCCAGGCGGTTCTCGCCCAGTCCCTTGATCGCGCGGGCCAGGCGGCGCAGCGGGCGGGTCAGGAAGATGCCGAAGATCACCGACAGCAGCGCCGCGACGGCGATCGCGCCGAGCACCTGCTGGCCCAGCAGCACGCGGCCGTTCTCGAGCTTGTCCTGGAGCACGCGGTTGCTGGTCTCGGCATGGCGGCGCACATCGTCGGCGAGCGCGCCGGTCAGTCCGCCGAGCTCGCGAAAGCGCGTCATGAGATCGGTCTCGCGCTTGCGGGCGTTGATCGCGCGCGGCGTGTCCATCAGCGCGCGGATCTCGTCGAGCTTGGCCTTCCATCCGCCGAGTGGCGTGCTGGTGAGGCCCTGGGCGCGCAGCAGCGCGAGCAGGCGCTCGGCGTCGTCGGCGTCCTCCTCGAAGCGTTGGCGCAGCGCGTGGTCCTCGAGCACGGCGTACTGGCGCGCGGCGCGTTCCATGCTGACGCCGCGGTCGCCGAGCTGCTGGACCTCGCTGCTCATGCGCGCGGCGCGCACGACGGCCTCGCGGCTCTGCATGGTCAGACGCTCCAGCGTCAGGAGGCCGCCCAGCGACGCGGCGGCGAGGAGGCCGGCGATCGACAGGAAGCCGATCAGCAGCATCTGGCGGAAGGAGACTCTATTCAGCATCGGGCGCGATGTTAGCGGGCCCCTGGATACGGATGGATACTGCGCCGGCCATGAACCTGCATCGTGTCGATCTCGTCTCGTTGTCGCTCTTCGCGCTGGTGGCCCGCACGGGCAGCATCAGCAAGGGGGCGGCGCTGGCCGCGCTCGCGGTCGGTGCGGCCAGCAAGCGCTTGAGCGATCTCGAGCATTCGCTGGGCACGACGCTGCTGGAGCGGCACTCGCGCGGCGTGACGCTGACCGAGGCGGGGCTGGCGCTGCAGCGTCACGCGCAGCGCATCCTCAGCGACGTGGATCAGATGACGGCGGACCTGTCCGATTACGCGTCGGGGCTGACCGGTGTGGTGCGGCTGTGGGCGAACACCTCGGCGGTGACGCAGTTCCTGCCGGCGCAGGTGTCGGCCTTCGGTCGCGACAACCCGCGCATCCGGATCGAGCTGGAGGAGGCGGACAGCCACGAGATCGTGGTGGCGGTGCTGGATGGGCGGGCGGACCTGGGCATCTTCGCGGACCGCACGCCGGCGCTGGGGCTGCATGTCCTGAACTACCGGCGGGACCGGCTGGTGCTGGTGGCGCCGGCGGGTCACCCGCTGACGCGGCGCAAGGCGGCGAGGTGGGAGCAGGCGGTGGAGTACGACTTCGTGACGCTGGCCAAGGCGACGTCGCTGCACAAGCGGCTGGAGATGGAGACCGAGAAGCTGGGCCGGCGCCTGAAGAACCGCATCCAGGTGCGCAGCTTCGACGCGATGTGCCGGATGGTGGCGGCGGGCATGGGGATCGCGGTGCTGCCGGACGTGGCGGTGGAGCCGCTGCTCAAGCCGTTGAACCTGCGCCGCATCGCGCTGGACGAGCCCTGGTCCGACCGCACGCTGCTCATCGGCGTGCGCGACCTCGATGCGCTGCCAAGGCATGTGCGGGTGTTCATTGATCATCTGTGCGCCTAGGGGGAGCGAACCGGGCTAACCCCACCCCGCTTTCGCGATCCGTGAAAGCAGTCGCCGCCACTCCGGCATTCCCGCCGGGGCCGGACCTTCCCAGAATCCGCTCCCAATACCCAGACGTATCAGGAGACACGGACCATGGACGGTTTGCAGGCGCTGCAAGGATTGCGCGTCGTCGAGATGGGCCAGCTCATCGCCGGACCCTTCGCCGGCAAGACGCTCGGCGACTTCGGCGCCGACGTCGTCAAGATCGAGGCCCCCGGGAGCGGCGACCCGCTGCGCAACTGGCGAATGATCCAGGACGGCACCTCCGTCTGGTGGCAGGTCCAGTCCCGCAACAAGCGCTCCATCGCGCTCGACCTCCGCCAGAAGGACGGCCAGGACATCGCCCGCGCGCTGATCGCCGAGGCCGACGTGCTCATCGAGAATTTCCGCCCCGGCACGCTCGAGGGCTGGGGCATGTCCTATGAGGAACTCGCCCGCGACAACCCCGGCCTCATCATGCTGCGCATCAGCGGCTACGGGCAGACCGGTCCCTACCGCGACCTGCCCGGCTTCGGCGTGATCGGCGAGGCCATGGGCGGCCTGCGCCATCTCACCGGCGAGGCCGGCCGCGTGCCGGTGCGCTGCGGCATCTCCATCGGCGACACGCTCGCCGCGCTCCACGGCACCATCGGCGTGCTCACCGCGCTCTACCACCGCAAGGTCAACGGCGGGCGCGGGCAGGTCATCGATGTCGCGCTGACCGAGGCCGTGCTCAACGTGATGGAAAGCCTGATCCCCGAGTACAGCGCCTTCGGCGCGGTGCGCGGCCCGGCGGGCTCCGCGCTGCCCGGCATCGCACCGTCCAACGCCTATCCGTGCGCGGACGGCGTCGTGCTGATCGCGGGCAACGGCGATTCGATCTTCAAGCGCCTGATGCAGGTCATCGGCCGGGACGACCTGGCCAACGACGAGGCCTTGGCCAACAACGCTGGCCGCGTGGCGCGTGTCGAGGAGATCGACGCCGCCATCGGCGCCTGGGCCGGGACCCGCACCGTCGACGAGGTGCTCGCGCCGCTGGCCGAGGCCAGCGTGCCCGCCGGCCGCGTCTACACGGCCAGGGACATCGTCGAGGACCCGCACTTCCGCGCCCGCGACATGATCCTGCGCCAGCAGACCCGCGATGGTCACGAGATCGACGTGCCCGGCATCGTGCCCAAGCTGATGGGCACGCCCGGCGCCGTGCGCCGCAGCGCGCCGCGACTGGGCGGCGACACCGACGAGGTGCTGCGCGAGATCGGCCTGAGCGCCGAGCAGATCGCCGCGCTGCGCGACCGCAAGATCGTTTCCTGAGGCCCGCGATGACTGCTCTGTCCCATTCCCCCTCCGACGTCTGGAGCGGCGCCGGCCGCCGCGTGTACATGCAGGACGTCGGCACCCGCGACGGTCTGCAGGCCGAGACCGTCTTCGTGCCGACCGCCGACAAGATCGCGCTCGTGAACGCGCTGTCCGAGGCCGGGCTGGCGAAGGTCGAGGTGACCGCCTTCGTGTCGCCCAAGGCGATCCCCGTGCTCGCCGACGCCTCCGAGGTGATGGCCGGCATCACACGCCGCGAGGGCGTGATCTACACGGTGCTCGTGCCCAACGTGCGCGGCGCGGAGCGCGCCATCGAGGCGCGCGCCGACGAACTCAACCTCGTCATGTCGGCCAGCGAGAGCCACAACCTGTCCAACCTGCGCATGACCCGCGCGCAGTCCTTCGCCGGCCTGGCCGAGGTCGCGGCGATGGCGCACGGCGCGGGCATCGCGGTCAACGTGTCGTTGTCATGTTCCTTCGGTTGCCCCATGGAGGGCGACGTGCCGACGGACACCGTGCTGGACTGGTGCGGGCGCTTCCTCGAGGACCTCGGCGCCCGCGGCGTCACCTTGTGCGACACCACCGGCATGGCCTATCCGACGCAGGTCGTCGCGCTGGTGCGCGCCTTCTGCGAGCGCTGGCCGGCGGCGGAGCTGACGCTGCACTTCCACAACACGCGCGGCATGGGCCTGGCCAACGTGATCGCCGCGATCGACGCCGGCGCGGACCGCTTCGACGCGTCGCTCGGCGGGATCGGCGGATGTCCCTACGCGCCGGGCGCCACCGGCAATGTCTGCACCGAGGAGATCGTCCACGCGCTGCAGTGCATGGGCCTGGACACCGGCGTCGATCTGGTGCGGCTCATCGACGCGGCCAGGCGGCTGCCGGCGCTGATCGGTCACCCGGTGCCGAGCCAGATCGTCAGCGCGGGGCGCCGCCTGGACCTGCACCCGCGACCGCGCGACTTCGATGCGATCCGAGAGCGCGCGCTGGCCCGCGACGCCTGAGTTTTCTGATTTCAACGACAAACGCCGCCACGAGCGGTCTTCCTGGAGACAAGCCATGAACCCGATCCGACGCCGCCTCACCGCGGTCGCCACCGCCGCTACCTGCGCCGGCACCGTTGCCGCGTTGCTCGCGCCGATGCACGGCGCCTGGGCGCAGTCGCCCTATCCGAACAAGCCGATCACGATGCTGGTGGGCGCCGCCCCGGGCGGCACGACCGACATCGCCGCGCGCATGCTGGCCGAGCCGCTGGGCAAGGCGCTCGGGCAGACGGTGGTGGTGGACAACCGCTCCGGAGCGAGCGGCGCGCTGGCCGCGGTCGCGACCAAGCGGGCCGAGCCCGATGGCTACACGATCCTGATGCAGTACTCGGGCTATCACGTGATCACGCCGCACATCCAGAAGGGCGCCTGGGAGCTCAAGGACCTCCGTCCGGTGGCCAACGTGCTGACCGCGCCGCAGCTGATCGTGGTGCGCGAGGGCGTGCCGGCGAAGACCACGGCCGAGCTGCTCGCCTATGCGAAGAAGAACCCCGGCAAGCTGTCCTTCGCGTCCTCGGGCAACGGCTCGCTGCAGCACGTCACCGGCGTGATGCTGGAGCAGCAGGCCGGCATCCAGATGATCCATGTGCCCTACAAGGGCACCGGTCCGGCGCTGCAGGACCTGCTGGGCGGTCAGGTCGACCTGACTTTCGGTACGCCGCCGCCGTTCATGCCCTTCATCGCGTCGGGCAAGCTGCGCGCGGTGGCGGTGACGGGCAAGGAGCGCCTGTCCTCGCTGCCCGACGTGCCGACGGCGGCGCAGGCCGGTCTGCCCAACCTGGACGCGGGCTCGTGGTTCGCGGTGTTCGCGCCGGCGAAGACGCCGCAGGCGGTCGTCGACAAGCTGACCAGCGAGATCCAGAAGATCATGGCCACGCCGGAGTTCCGGAAGAAGGCCGCGGAGCTCGGCGCCACCGCCGACTACATGAACCCGCAGCAGCTGCAGGCGCATTCGGATGCGGAGTTCCTGCGCTGGGGCAAGGTCATCTCCTCGGCGAAGATCCAGGCGGATTGAGCGGGCGCGGGGCCCGGCTCAGATCGCCACCAGCCCCCGCACCTCCGCCGTCTGCATGGCCGCGTTGTCGCCGCGCGCGATGACGCTGCCGCGCTCCAGCACGAGGAACTCGTCGGCGAGTTCCGCGGCGAAGTCGTAGTACTGCTCGCACAGCAGGATCGCGACGGGATGGCCGTCCAGACCCTCATCGGCCAGCCGCCGGATCACCCGGCCGATGTCCTTGATGATGCTCGGCTGGATACCCTCGGTCGGCTCGTCCAGGATCAGCAGCCGCGGCGACGCCGCCAGCGCGCGGGCGATCGCGAGCTGCTGCTGCTGACCGCCGGACAGATCGCCGCCGCGGCGCTTGAGCATCTGCTTGAGCACCGGGAACAGCGCGTACAGATGCTCCGGGATCGGCGTGCCGCCGGGTTTGCTCGCCAGGCCCATGCGCAGGTTGTCCTCGACGGTCAGCCGCGCGAAGATCTCGCGTCCCTGCGGCACGTAGCCGATGCCGGCGCGCGCGCGCTGATACGGCGTCGCGCGGCTGATGTCCTTGCCCGCGAGGCTGACGCTGCCGGCGCAGATCGGCACCAGGCCCATCAGGCTCTTGAGCAGGCTGGTCTTGCCCACGCCATTGCGCCCGAGCAGCACCGTGATGCGCCCTGGCGTGGCGCTCACCGACACGTCGCGCAGGATGTGCGATCCGCCGTAGTACTGGTGCAGGCCGACCGCCTCGAGCATCGGGGCGTTCGTCGTGCCGCGCTCGACATCAGCGGGAACCGTCGAGGTCAGATCCTGAAGGTCAACGTCCAAGGTACACCTCGATCACGCGTTCATCCGCCTGCACCTGCGCCAGCGTGCCCTCGGCCAGCACCGAGCCTTCCGCCAGCACGGTGACCTTCTCGGCGATCCGGTCGACGAAGCCCATGTCGTGCTCGACGACGATGATGCTGTGCCGGCCCTTGAGCGTCAGGATCAGCTCCGCGGTGCGTTCCGTTTCCTGATCGGTCATCCCGGCCACCGGCTCATCGAGCAGCAACAGCTTCGGGTCCTGCACCAGCAGCATGCCGATCTCCAGCCACTGCTTCTGCCCGTGGCTCAGCAGCCCCGCCGGACGCGTCATGCGGTCCTGCAGCCTGATCAGCGTGAGCACCTCGGCCAGCCGGTCCTTCTGCACGCCGCTGAGCACGCCCCAGAGCGAGGCCCGCAGCGCGCGCGAGCCCTGCAGCGCGAGCTCCAGGTTCTCGTACACGCTGAGCGCCTCGAAGACGGTGGGCCGCTGGAACTTGCGGCCGATGCCCAGTTGCGCGATCTCGGCCTCGCTGTGGCGCAGCAGATCGATCGTGCCGCCGAAGAACACCGTGCCGCGATCCGGCCGGGTCTTGCCGGTGATGATGTCCATCATCGTGGTCTTGCCCGCGCCGTTGGGCCCGATGATGCAGCGCAGCTCGCCGGGCGCGATGTCGATGGACAGGCCGTTGATCGCGCGGAAGCCGTCGAAGCTGACGTGCACGTCCTCCAGGTACAGGATGCGGCCGTGCGCCAGGTCCAGCTGGCCGGGCAGTACCACGCGGCCGTAGCCGGGGCCGCTGGCGGCGCGCAGGCGGTCACCGCCTTGTTCGAGCAGATCGGGGCTCATGCGGAGGTCTCCTCGGTCCCCCTGGAGGACTGCTTGCCGAGCTTGCGCTTGACCAGACCCGCGATGCCGTCGGGCATGAACAGCGTCACCGCGACGAACAGCGCGCCCAGCAGGTACAGCCAGTACTCGGGCGCGACCTGCGTGAGCCAGCTCTTGGCGCCGTTGACGGCGAAGGCGCCGACGATGGGGCCGATCAGCGTGCCGCGCCCGCCGACCGCGGCCCACACGGCGATCTCGATCGAGTTGGCCACGCTCATCTCGCCCGGGTTGATGATGCCGACCTGCGGCACGTAGAGCGCGCCAGCGAGTCCGCAGATCAGCGCCGACAGCACCCAGGCCGCGAGCTTGTAGGGCAGGGGCGAGTAGCCGCAGAACATCAGCCGCGACTCGGCGTCGCGCACCGCGCTGAGGACACGGCCGAACTTCGCGCGCGTCAGCCAGCGCAGGCCCAGGTAGCAGCCGATCAGCGCCAGCGCGCTCAGCACGAAGAGCGCCATGCGCATGCCCGGCGTGGTGATCGTCATTCCCAGCAGCCGCTTGAAATCGGTGAAGCCGTTGTTGCCGCCGAAGCCGGTCTCGTTGCGGAAGAACAGCAGCATCGCCGCGTAGGTCATCGCCTGCGTGATGATCGAGAAGTACACGCCCTTGATGCGCGAGCGGAAGGCGAAGAAGCCGAACACGAAGGCGATGCCGCCCGGCACCAGCAGCACCAGCAGCGCGGTGGCCAGGAAGCTGTCGCTGAGAGCCCAGTGCCAGGGCAGCTCCTTCCAGTCGAGGAACACCATGAAGTCCGGCAGCGTGCTGCGGTACTGCCCGTCGGTGCCGATCTGGCGCATCAGGTACATGCCCATGGCGTAGCCGCCCAGCGCGAAGTACAGCCCGTGACCCAGCGACAGGATGCCGGCGAATCCCCAGATCAGGTCCATCGCCAGCGCGCACATCGCGTAGCAGCAGAACTTGCCCAGCAGGCTGATCCAGTAGCCGTCCACATGCAGCGCATGGCCGGGCGGCACCAGCAGGTTGAGCGCGGGCAGCAGCACGCAGGCGACGGCCAGCGCGGTGAACAGGGCGAGCCACCCGCCGCGGGAGAGTAGCGCGGGGCGCTCCGGCAGCGACAGGGATGGGGTCGGCGCGGGCGACGCCGGCGGCGTGGGTGTCGGGCCCGAGGTCGTGGGCGGCGCGGCGGAGGCGGCCGGATCGGAGGTCGTCGCGGTCATGAAGGGATCCGGGCGCATTCAGGTCTCCTGGGCACGGCCCTTGACCGCGAACAGGCCCTGGGGGCGCTTCTGGATGAAGACGATGATGAAGAGCAGCACGGCGATCTTGGCCAGCACCGCGCCGACGACGCCTTCCAGCGCCTTGTTGGCCAGGCCCAGGCCGAGCGCGGCCAGCACCGTGCCGGCGAGCTGCCCCACGCCGCCGAGCACGACGACCATGAAGGCGTCGACGATGTAGCTCTGGCCGAGGTCGGGCCCGACGTTGCCGACCTGGCTCAGCGCGCAGCCGGCCAGGCCCGCCAGGCCCGAGCCCAGCGCGAAGGCGTAGGTGTCGACGCGCGCGGTGGGCACGCCCATGCATGAGGCGATCGGGCGGTTCTGCGTGACGGCGCGGACGAAGAGGCCGAGCCGCGTGCGCGCGATCAGCAGCGACATCCCGCCCAACACCACGATCGCGAAGGCGATGATCGCGAGCCGGTTGGTCGGCAGCGCCAGGCCGGGCATCAGCGCGAGCGAGCCGCCCATCCACGACGGACTCTCGACAGCGACGTTCTGCGCGCCGAAGAGCGATCGCACCGCCTGCATCAGCGCGAGGCTCAGGCCCCAGGTGGCGAGCAGCGTCTCCAGCGGCCGGCCGTAGAGCCAGCGGATGACGCTGCGCTCCAGCGCCGCGCCGACGAGCGCCGAGGCGAGGAAGGCCGCAGGCATGGCCACGATCAGGTAGGCGTCGAACCAGCCCGGCAGCCATTGGCGGAAGGCGACCTGCACGAGATAGGTCGCGTAGGCGCCGATCATCATGAGCTCGCCGTGCGCCATGTTGATCACGCCCATCAACCCGTAGGTGATGGCCAGGCCCAGCGCGACCAGCAGCAGGATGCTGGCGAGGCTCACGCCGGTGAACAGCGCGCCGAGCCGCTCGCCCCACGCGAGCGTGTCCTCCACCGCGCGCAGCGAGCGCTGCAGGGCCTGCTTGACGGCGGGGTCCTGCTCCTCGGCCAGGCGTTGATTGAGCAGCAGCCGGGTTTCCGGGCTGTGCGATTCGCCGAGCAGCTTCGCTGCGGCGCGTCGCTTGTCCGCATCGGGGCTGGCGGCCAGCGCGGCGGCGCGGGAGAGCTTGAGCGCATCGAGAACGGTGGCGTCCTGCTCCTTCGCGATCGCGGTGTCCAGCAGCGCGACACGGGCGTCGTCGCCGCCGGATCCCATCAGCGCCTTCGCCGCGCGCAGGCGTTCGGTCTTGTCGGCGCTCGAGAGATGCAGCGCGGCCAGCGCGCCATCGAGCTCGCCGCGCAGGCGGTTGTTGAGCAAGACGTCCTCGAGCGAGGACTGGGCGTCGGGTGGGAGCGTTACGGGCGTGCCGGTGGCCGCGTCGACGACGCCGGTGTCGGTGGCGATCAGCACGCGCTGATCGGCGCCGAGCTTGAGGCGCTCATCGGCGAGCGCCTGCAGCAACGGCGCCGTGCGCGCGTCCGGCGCGGCGACGAGCCGGCCGATCGCGGCGATGCGATCGTCGGTCTCGCCCTGCGCCACGGACAGCGCCTGCGCTTGCGTCACCGCGTGCGCCGACGGCGCCAGCAGGGCGATGACCAGCGACAGTCCGAGGAGCAGGGCGGACCGCATCACTTCTTCGCCGGCTCGTCAGGCTTGCCCTCGTTGCCCGCGATGTACGGGCTCCAGGGCTTGGCCTTCACGGGGGCGGGCGTCTTCCACACGACGTTGAACTGGCCGTCCGCGCGGATCTCGCCGATGAACACCGACTTGTGCAGGTGGTGGTTCTTCTCGTCCATCTTGGACGTGATGCCCGAAGGCGCGCTGAAGGTCTGGCCGGCCATCGCGGCGATGACCTTGTCGACGTCGGTCGACTTGGCCTTCTCCACGGCCTGCTTCCACATGTTGATGCCGATGTAGGTCGCCTCCATCGGATCGTTGGTCAGCGGTTTGTCCTTGTGGCCGGGGATGTTCTTGGCCTTGGCGTAGGTCGACCACTTCTTGATGAAGGCGTCGTTGGTCGGATTCTTGATCGACATGAAGTAGTTCCACGCCGCCAGATGGCCCACCAGCGGCTTGGTGTCGACGCCGCGCAGTTCCTCCTCGCCGACGGAGAACGCCACCACCGGCACGTCCTTGGCCTTCAGGCCGGCGTTGCCGAGCTCCTTGTAGAAGGGCACGTTGGAGTCGCCGTTGATCGTCGAGACCACCGCGGTCTTGCCGCCGGCGGAGAACTTCTTGATGTCGGCGACGATGGTCTGGTAGTCGCTGTGGCCGAAGGGCGTGTACTTCTCGTCGATGTCGCTGTCCTTGACGCCCTTGCTCTTCAGGTAGGCGCGCAGGATCTTGTTGGTGGTGCGCGGGTAGACGTAGTCCGTGCCGAGCAGCACCCAGCGCTTGGCGCCGCCGCCGTCCTTGCTCATCAGGTAGTCGACCGCCGGGATGGCCTGCTGGTTGGGCGCGGCGCCGGTGTAGAAGACGTTCTTGCTGAGCTCCTCGCCCTCGTACTGGACGGGATAGAAGAGCAGGCCGTTGAGCTCCTCGACCACCGGCAGCACCGACTTGCGCGACACCGAGGTCCAGCAGCCGAAGATCACGGCGACCTTGTCCTGGGTCAGCAGCTGGCGGGTCTTCTCGGCGAAGAGCGGCCAGTTGGACGCGGGGTCGACCACCACCGGTTCGAGCTTCTTGCCCAGCACGCCGCCCTTGGCGTTGATCTCGTCGATGGCCATGAGCACGGTGTCCTTGAGCACGGTCTCGGAGATCGCCATCGTGCCCGACAGGCTGTGCAGCACGCCGACCTTGATGGTGTCGGCGGCGAAGGCGGGCAGCGCGGCGAGGTTCAGGCCGGCGAGCGCGCCGGCCACGGCCAGCGTCCTGAGCGCGTGACGGCGTTGCGGGCGGGGGGATTTCGGATGCGAGGACATGAGGAGCTCCGGTGGATGAAGAGGGACTTCGACGGACTTCGCAGGACAACGGGAAGTGACCGGATGCTAGGAAGCGGGGCGTGGGCGGCATATACGGCACATGGCGTACGTGGGCGGCGCGATGCGAGGCCCGGCCGGAGGCGAGTGACCGCTCGTAACAGCTTGAAGTAACGTGCGTCCACCGCCGCGAGCGCGTTGGCGTTGAGGCAACATCCCGGCCTTTCCAGCGTCCCCGGGGAGGGGCTGGAGGTCCGACAAGATGAACGAACCAGGAGGTGCGATGTTCACGATGACTGCGATGACGATGCCGGCCGTGCGGCCGGACCGCGCGATGGCGCGATGGGTGCTGGCGGCGCTGATGCTGCTGGCGGCGGTGATGGCGAGTCCGTCGGCGTTCGCGCGCGACGATGGCCAGTGGCAGGTCCTCAACGCGCGCTACGGCACCTCGCAGCGCAACATGGACGTGACGGACCAGCTGCGCGAACTCGCGCGCCGTGACGACCGCGTGCGCGTCAGCAACGAGTTCTTCGGCAACGACCCGGCCTACGGGCAGACGAAGACGCTGCGCATCTATGCGCGCAACCGCGGCGGAGACACGCGGGTCTTCGAGTACCGCGAGGGCAGCGTCATCGACGGCAACGACTTCATCGGCTGGCGCGGTGGCGACTGGGGTCAGGGCGGCGGCAACGGCGGTTGGGAAGGCCCGGGCCGCGACGACGGCGCGTACGCGATCCTGGGCGCCCGCTACGGCGTGCCCGAGGCGAGCATCGACGTGACCGGACGCCTGCGCGAACTGGCGCGCCGCGACGCGAAGGTGCGAGTGACCAATGACCTGTTCCGCGACGATCCGGCGGTGGGCCGTACGAAGATGCTGCGCATCTATGCGAAGGGCCGCGACGGCCAGGTGCGGGTGTTTGATTACCGCGAAGGCAGCTGGATCGACGGCAGCCAGTTCACCGGCTGGGGCCGTGGGGACTGGGGGCAGGGCGGCTGGAACGGCGGCTGGGATGGTCGTCCGGGCCGCCCGAACGACGGGTATGGCCAAGGCCAGGACAACCGCCTGAACATCGTGCGCGCGACGTATGGCAGCGGTGGGCGTTTCGTGGACGTGACCGAGCGCCTGCGCAACATCAGCCGCGGCGGCGTGCTGGACGTGCGGGTCGACAACGACCTGGCGGGCCGCGATCCCGCGTACGGCGAGACGAAGACGCTGCGCGTGTACTTCACGCGCGGCCGCGGCCGCGAGCAGATGGCCGAGGCCCAGGAAGGCGCGCGCATGCGCCTGCCGTGATCGACGGCGCGATCGCTTGAACTTGAATGACGAGGGCCCCGCAAGGGGCCCTTGGTCGTTGGAGCTATCGATTCTTCGTTGTGGCAGATTGCATCAATCAGCGGCATACTGACGCGATCAGCAGCGAGGCCGACCATGAGTTCAAACTCGATTCGAATCAGCAGCCAGCTCTTCCGGGATGCGCAGGAGACGGGCGAGTTCGTGGCGCGCTCGGCCGCTCAGCAGGTGGAGTTTTGGGCGCGGATCGGCCAGGCGCTGGAGTCGTCTGGCATTCGTTCGCAACTGCTGCTAGAGCTGCTGCGCGGCGATCACGGCACGCAATCGCTGGCCAGGGTGGAAGAGGACCTGCGTGCCGCCAAGCAACGCGAACAGTCGCGCGACATCGAGGCCGTCAAGTCGGGAGCAGCTTCCCCCGAGGAGATGGTCGGCATCCCGCGCAAGCGCGCGAAGAATGCGAAGGCTCTCGACTCTCCGTACTGACCATGCCCACCGAGCCCAACAATGCCGATGACGAACTCCTTCTTCAGGGACGCCTGCTGGACCGTGTGATGCGGCAGCTGCCCCGGGACGTGATCCTGGTGGGCGGGCAGGCTCTGGGATTCTGGATGGCGCGCTTTGGCATCTCGGCCCAAGGCGCCGTGGTGACCGCGGACGCCGATGTGATCGGCACGGTGACGGATGCCAGGGAGCTCGCCCGACGTCTGAATGCGCGTGTGGACTTGCCGCGCAAGACCGCGCGCACGTCGCTGGTGGCTCAGGTGCGAATCCCTGGCCCCGGAGGAAGGGAAGGCAATGTCGACGTGCTGCACCTGCTGTTCGCCGACGGCGGGCTGCAGAAGTGCGGCGTGTTCACGCGAAAGGTGATCGCCGGCAGTCTGTCGTTCGACATGGGAGACGGGCAGGTCCTGCGCGTGATGGCGCCCATCGACATGCTCGAGTCACGCATCCACAACCTCGCCGGTCTTCATGATCGCAAGGGTGAGCATGTCGCCACGCAGGCCCGATGGGCGATTCAAGTCGCCAAGGCCGCGCTGTTCTCGCATGCCTCGGCGAGCGAGGAGCACGCCAGCCGAATCGGCTCGCTGCTTCAGCGACTCTTCCAGTTGGCGAAGAGCGCTTCGGGCCGTCGCGCCTATCGTCAGCACGGGGTCGACGTGCTGGAAGCCATCGATGCCGATCTGCTCGAAGCGATGGTTCCGGCCTGCGCGCCTCAACTGGTCGCGGTGCGCGCATTGCAGGAAGAACGCCAGACCGGCCGGTCATGAACCAGGCCGCTGTCTGAGGCTTCCCCGATCGGTTCACACCTCCCACTGCGGATGCATCTCCCGCACGCGGGTGAGCGCCATCGCGGCGGCCGCGGTGCGGGTCTCCACGCCCAGCTTGGCGTGAATGCGCTCCAGGTGCTTCTTCACCGTGGCCGGGCTCGCACCCAGGATCTCGCCGATGTCGCGATTGATCTTGCCCTTGATCACCCAGTACAGCACCTCCGCCTCCCGCGCCGTCAGACTGAACGCCAGTCCCAGTGACCGGATCACCGCGGCGTCCGATACCTCCCGCATCACGATCAGCCAGTCGCCCGCGGCCATCGATCCCGATGCCGATCCCGATGCCGATCCCGCGCTGTCCTCCCCACCGATGCAGTGATGCAGCCGGAAGCTCAGGCGCCTCGCGCCCAGCTCCGCGCTCAATCGCGGCGGCTCCTGCGCGGGCGCGGCCTCGCCGTTCGCCGCGGCGGGGCCCATGTCCTGCAGGCTCTTGCGCAGCCACGCCAGGACCGGTGCCGGGGTCTGCGGCGCGATCGTGCCGAAGTACAGCTGCAGCAGTTCACGCGCCAGCGGCGTCTGCCACAGTAGCCGCCCCGACGACGCCCGCACCGCGATGCTCGCGTACCCGAAGGCGTCCAGCGCCTGCCGGGTCTGTCGCGCCTGCCGCGCGCCCTGCAGGTGCACCTGCATGCGCGCCAGCACCGCGCGCGGGTCGAGCGGCTTCGTCACGTAATCGACCCCGCCCGCCTGCAGCGCGGCCACCAGGTGCTCCGTCTCCGTCAGCCCCGTCATGAAGACGATCGGGATGTGCGCCGTCGACGGGTCGGCCTTGAGCCGGCGCGCGACCTCGAACCCATCCATGCCGGGCATCATCGCGTCCAGCAGCACGATGTCGGGCCGGCCCTGCTGCGCGCAGGCCAGCGCCGCCTCGCCGCTCGTCGCGGCCAGCACGGTGTAGCCCTGCTCGTCCAGCGCGTCATGCAGCATCGACAGGTTGTCGGGCACGTCGTCGACCATCAGGACTCGATCGCCTTGCCGCTGGTCCAGCAGCGCGGTCACGGCGGAAGGAAGCGGTGGATTCATCACAGGTCACCCGACGAAGTCGTTCATGCGAGGTCCGCGCTGCGCGTCAGGCCGCGCAGCATCGCCTCGAACTGGAATTGGCGCGCCAGCGCCCGCTGCGTGTCACAGAAGGCGCGCCATGCCGGCGCCGCCGCCTCGATCTCATCGAGCTGCTGCAGCACGCCGCGGTAGTAGCCCAGTTGAAGCGCCTCGCGCAGGCCGGTCAGCCGCTCGGGTGGTGGCACCTCGATGGCGGACGGTGTGCTCACGAGCGCGGCTGAATCGGTCGACGCGACCGGGTTGGCCGGCGCCGCCGCGACCCGCCACTGCAGCGACAGCCGCTCGGTCAACCAGTCCAGCAGCAGCTCGTGGCGGACCGGCTTGAGGATGAAGTCGCGCGTCGAGATGCCGGCATCGTTGTCCTGACCGCGCTCGAAGGCGTTGGCCGAGACCACGGCCACGGCCGGCGCGTTCACGCCCAGCTCGCCCAGCATGCGGCGCAGGCGCCGGATCGCCTCCCAGCCATCGATGCCCGGCATCGCCAGGTCCATCAGCACGGCGTCCGGCACCCAGCCCGCGGCGATCAGGTCCAGCGCGTCATGCCCGCTGGAGGCCTCGCGCACGGAGAAACCGAGCGGCCCGAGCAATTCGATCAGCAGCTGGCGATCGTCCGATTCGTTGTCCACGACCAGCACCCGAGGCGACGCCCCGTCCACGCCGATGCGTTCGCGCGCGGCGCGCCGCATGCGCGGCGTGTCCCACACGCGGCCATGGAGCTCGGGCAGGAACAGCCGCACGCGGAACGTGGAACCCTGTCCCGGCGTGCTGGTGGCCGACATCTCGCCGCCCATCAGCTCGGTCAGCATCTTGGCGATCGTCAGTCCCAGCCCTGCGCCCGGCGCGCCGCCCCCGCCGCTGACACCGCTGCTGCCGCGCGCGAAGGGCTCGAAGATGCGCGCGAGCTCGGCCGCGTCCATGCCGGGCCCTGTGTCGGCGATCTCCAGCGTGGCCATCTCGCGCCCGTGGCGCACGCGCAGCGTCACCTCACCCTGGGTCGTGAACTTGATCGCGTTGCCCAGCAGGTTGATGACGATCTGGCGCAGCCGCTGCTCGTCCGCGCGGACCCATTCCGGCAGCGTGCCTTGCGGCTCGAAACGGAAGCGCAAGCCCTTCGCGGCGGCGGGCGGCTCGAACATGTCGGCGAGCTCGCGCAACAACTCGTCGAAGCGCACCGGCGCGGGTTCCAGGCTCAGCCGGCCGGCCTCGATGCGGGCGATGTCCAGCGTGCCGTCGATGAGCTGCATCAGGTGCTCGCCGCCGCGCTTGATGACCTGCACCGCCTGGCGCCGCTGCGGCGGGAGCGACGCGTCCGCGGCCATCAGCTGCGCGTAGCCGAGGATGCTGTTCAGCGGCGTGCGCAGCTCGTGGCTGATCGTGCTGATGTAGCGGCTCTTGGCCTGATTGGCCGCCTCGGCCGCGGCCTGCGCGCGCTCGGCCTGCAGCCGCGCGCCCTGCAGCGCCTCGTCGGTGCGGCGGTGCGAGTCGATCTCGCGCATCAGCGCCTGTGTCTGGCGCTTGGATTCCTCGTGCGCCACCTCGCGGCTCTGGTGCGCCAGCACCAGCCACCACGCGACCGTCCCCGCCACCAGCAGCAACGCGAAGAAGGCCTTCAGCAGCCCGGCGCGCAGGCTCGCGCGCAAGGCGTCCTGCGCGGCGATGTCGATCAGCGGCAAAGCGGGTAGTTGCTGGAGCTGCTGGTGATAGAGCAGTCCGAACAGCGTGGCCAGCAGCGGCGTGATCACCAGCATCAGCAGCAGGTAGTGGCCCAGCCCCGTGTCGATGTAAGGCCAGCTGCGCCGCGGCAACAGCCGGCGCAGCGCCCCGGTCCATTGCGCGGAGAGACTCGCTTGCGGCTTGCACAGGTCGCCGCAGCGCGCATCCAGCGTGCAGCACAACGAGCAGATCGGCCCGCGATAGGCCGGGCAATGGGCCATGTCGGGCCCCTCGTAATCGCGCTCGCAGATCACGCAGCGGCGCACGCCCTCGGTCCTCGCGGCCTCGATCTCCGCCGCGGGTCGCGCCAGGTAGTAGCGCCCCTTCGTCGCCCAGGCGATCAAGGGCGCGGCCGCGAGCGCCGTGACCATCGCGATCGCCGCGGACCAGGCCTGCGCCAGCGGCCCCATCACGCCGAGATGGGCCGCCACCGACAGCACCGAGGCCAGCGCCATCGCGCCCACGCCGACCGGGTTCACGTCGTAGAGATGCGCGCGCTTGAACTCGATGCCGGGCGGGGACAGCCCCAGCGGCTTGTTGATCACCAGGTCGGCGACGACCGCCATGATCCACGCGATCGCGATGTTGGCGTACAGGCCCAGCACGTGCCCGAGCGCCTCGAACACGTTCATCGACATCAGCATGAACGCGATCAGCGTGTTGAACACGACCCACACGACCCGGCCCGGGTGGCTGTGCGTCAGGCGCGAGAAGAAGTTGCTCCACGCGAGCGACCCCGCATAGGCGTTGGTGACGTTGATCTTGAGCTGCGAGATGACGACGAACAGCGCGGTGACGGCGACGGCCCAGCCGTACTGCGGGAAGACGTACTCGTAGGCGGCGAGGTACATCTGGTTGGGATCGACAGCGCGCTCCGCCGGCACTGCGTGGCTCACCGCGAGGTAGGCGAGCAGGGCGCCGCCCAGCATCTTCAGCACGCCCAGCACGATCCAGCCCGGGCCGCCCGCGAGCACCGCCGCCCACCAACCGAGGCGATTGGCGGCCGTCTGCCGGGGCATGAAGCGCAGGTAATCGGCCTGCTCGCCCATCTGCGTGATCAGGGCGACGCCGACAGTGAGCGCCGCACCGAAGGCGTGCACATCGAAGGCGGCGGTGCCGGACTGCGACCCAACTTGGGTCGTGATGCCGTTGAATGCACCAGGATGAAACCAGCCCACCCACGCGAAGGGCAGGATCAGCAGGGCCAGCCACACTGGCTGCGTCCACAGCTGCAGCCGGCTGATGGCCGAGATGCCGTGCGTCACCAGCGGGATGACGACCAGCGCGCAGATCAGGTAGCCCCACTGCGGCGGGATGTCCAGCGCGAGCTCCAGCGCGTAGGCCATCACGGCGGCTTCCAGCGCGAAGAAGATGAAAGTGAAGCTAGCGTAGATCAGCGAGGTCAGCGTGGAGCCGATGTAGCCGAAGCCCGCGCCCCGGGTCAGCAGGTCCATGTCCACGCCGTGCCGCGCGGCGTAAACGCTGATGGGCAGGCCCGCGAGGAAGATGATCAGCCCGGTCGCCAGGATGGACAGCGCCGCGTTGGTCCAGCCGTAATGCAGCAGCAGCGTGGCGCCGACGGCCTCCAGGATCAAGAACGAGGACGCGCCGAAGGCCGTGTTGGCCACGCGCCAGCTGGACCAGCGCCGGAAGCGCTGCGGCGTGTAGCGCAGCGCATAGTCCTCCAGCGTCTCGCGCGCCACCCACCCGTTGTAGTCCCGCCGCAGCTTGATGATGTGCTGCGGGGCGTCCTGGGTGGGGAGAGGGGTATCCATGGCGGGGGAGGGTGACCTCCGCTCAAATGCAGATTCCATGCCGAGCCGGTGCACCGGCATGGGGCTTGCTAAGTCTTCCACCAAGAAAGGTGACGCCATGGAATTGACGCCCCGAGAGAAAGACAAGCTGCTGATCTTCACCGCCGCGCTGCTGGCGGAGCGCCGCCTGGCCAAGGGGCTCAAGCTCAACTACCCCGAGGCGGTCGCCTACCTGAGCGCCGCGGTGATGGAGGGCGCCCGCGAGGGCAAGACCGTCGCGCAGATGATGAAGGCCGGCCGCGAGCTCCTGACCCGCGACGACGTCATGGAGGGCATCCCCGAGATGATTCCCGACATCCAGGTCGAGGCCACCTTCCCCGACGGGACCAAGCTCGTCACCGTCCACCAACCGATCCCCTGATCCCGAGGCACCCGATGACCGCTCGCCCGACTCCATCCTCGTCCCTCACCGATGCGGCGATCACCGCTGCTCAAGCCCTGGCCCTGACCGTCGCCGCCGTGCTGCCGGTCTTCGTGTTCGCCCACACCGGCGATGGGTCGCTCCATGACCATGGCAGCCCGTCGGCCCTGAGCGCCTTCGCCACCGGGTTCACGCATCCGTTCACCGGCCTGGATCACCTCGCCGCGATGCTGGCGGTGGGTCTGTGGAGCGCGCTCACGCAGACCGGTCGGCGCATGCTCGCCGCGCCGCTGGCCTTCGCCGGCCTGCTGCTGATCGGCGCGCTCAGCGGTCTGTGGCTCGCGGATGAGGGCCTCGCGATGCCGGGCGTCGAACCCATGGTCGCGGCATCCGTGCTGGTGCTGGGCCTGATCGCCGCGGCGCGCTGGCACATCGGCGCGGCCGCCTCCGCCGCGCTGGTCGGCGCCTTCGCCGTCTTCCACGGCCTGGCTCACGGCGCGGAACTCGACGGCGGTGTCGCGCTCGCGGGCATGGTGCTGGCGACCGCGCTGCTGCATGCGGGCGGCTTGGCGCTCGGGCTGAAGCTGCGCGCGCTGGCGCCGGTGTGGTCCCGGATGGCGGGCGGCGCGATCGCGCTGCTGGGCCTGGGCCTGGTCGGCCGCATGGTGATCGCATGAAAGGCGGAGTGCCTGATGTGGTGCCCGGCGAGCTGCTGACCGACGACGGCGAGCACGAGCTCAATCCCGGCCGCCGGACCTTGACGCTGACCGTGGTCAACGCCGCGGACCGGCCCATCCAGGTGGGCTCGCATTACCACTTCGCCGAGACCAACGCCGCGCTGAGCTTCGATCGCGCGGCCGCGCGCGGCATGCGCCTGAACATCGCGTCCGGCACCGCCGTGCGCTTCGAACCCGGCCAGCAACGCACCGTGGAGCTGGTCGACTACGCGGGCAGCCGCGAGGTCTGGGGCTTCCGCGGCCTGATCCAGGGAGCGCTCTGATGGCCCGCATCGGCAGACGTGCCTACGCCGAGATGTTCGGCCCGACCGTGGGCGACCGCCTGCGCCTGGCCGACACCGCCCTGGTCATCGAGGTCGAGCAGGACCTGACCCTGCGCGCCGGCGGTTACGGCGAGGAAGTGAAGTTCGGCGGCGGCAAGACCATCCGCGACGGCATGGCGCAGTCGCAGCGCACGCGCGCGCAGGGTGCGGTGGACACGGTGCTGACCAACGCGCTGATCCTCGACCACTGGGGCATCGTCAAGGCCGACATCGGCCTGAAGGACCACCGCATCGTCGCGATCGGCAAGGCCGGCAACCCGGACACGCAACCCGGCGTGGACATCGTCATCGGGCCCGGCACCGAGGTGATCGCCTGTGAGGGCGCGATCGTCACCGCCGGCGCGATCGACTCGCACATCCACTTCATCTGCCCGCAGCAGATCGAGGAAGCGCTGGCCAGCGGCGTGACCACGATGCTGGGAGGCGGCACCGGTCCGGCCACCGGCACCTTCGCCACGACCTGCACGCCGGGTCCGTGGCACATCGAGCGCATGCTGCAGGCCGCCGATGCCTTCCCGATGAACCTGGGTTTCCTGGGCAAGGGCAACGCGAGCCGGCCCGACGGCCTGACCGAGCAGATCGAGGCCGGCGCGATCGGCCTGAAGCTGCACGAGGACTGGGGCACCACGCCCGCGGCGATCTCCAACTGCCTGGACGTGGCGGAGGCCACCGACACGCAGGTCGCCATCCACACCGACACGCTCAACGAGAGCGGCTTCGTCGAGGACACCGTCGCCGCCTTCAAGGGGCGCACGATCCACACCTTCCACACCGAGGGCGCCGGCGGCGGCCATGCCCCGGACATCCTGAAGGTGGTCGGCGAGGCCAATGTGCTGCCGAGCTCGACCAACCCGACCCGGCCCTACACGATCAACACGCTCGACGAGCACGTCGACATGCTGATGGTGTGCCACCACCTGGACCCGGCCATCGCCGAGGACCTGGCCTTCGCCGAGAGTCGCATCCGCAAGGAGACCATCGCGGCCGAGGACATCCTGCATGACCTCGGCGCGATCAGCATGTTCAGCTCCGACTCGCAGGCGATGGGCCGCGTGGGCGAGGTGATCCTGCGCTGCTGGCAGACCGCGCACAAGATGAAGCAGCAGCGCGGCCAGCTGCCCGGCGACAGTGATCGGCACGACAACGGCCGGGTGAAGCGCTACGTGGCCAAGCTCGCGATCAATCCGGCGATCGCGCATGGCGTGTCGCACGAGGTCGGCAGCATCGAGGTCGGCAAGTGGGCCGACCTGGTGATCTGGAAGCCGGCGTTCTTCGGCGTGAAGCCGTCGCTGATCCTCAAGGGCGGCGTGATCGCGATGGCAGCGATGGGCGACCCCAACGCGTCGATCCCGACGCCGCAGCCGGTGCATTACCGGCCGATGTTCGGCAGCTTCGGCGGATCGCTCGCGCGCGCGTCGCTGAGCTTCGTGTCGCAGGCCGCGATCGCGGCGGGCGCGCCGCAGCGCTACGGGCTGGCCAAGACAGCGGTGGCGGTGAAGGGCATCCGCGGCGTGGGCAAGAAGGACATGGTCCACAATGCCTACGCCCCGCGCATGGAGGTCGATCCCCAGACCTACGCGGTGCGCGCCGACGGCCTGCTGCTGCACTGCGAGCCCGCCTCGGTGCTCCCGATGGCGCAGCGCTACTTCCTGTTCTGAATGATCCAAGTCTCCAAACTGCTGGCGCAGGGCGCCGGCCTCGCGCCGGTGCTGCTCAAGCGCGCCGCCACCGTGACGCTCGACTGGGACACGCGCCAGAAGAGCCGGTTCCAGGCCACTGACAGCCAGGGCCGTGAGCTCGGCGTGTTCCTGCCGCGCGGCACCGCGGCGCGCGGCGGCGACGTGCTGGTGGCCGAGGACGGATCGCTGGTGCGCGTTGTCGCGGCGCCGCAGCCGCTGCTGCGCATCACCGCGTGCACCGCGCACGGCTCGCCCTTCGACCTGGTCCGCGCCGCGTATCACCTCGGCAACCGCCATGTGCCCATCGAGCTCAAGCCCGATCACCTCAAGATCGAGCCCGACCACGTGCTCGCCGACATGCTGCGCGCGATGCACCTGATCGTGAACACGGTCGAGGAGGGCTTCGAGCCCGAAGGCGGCGCGTACGGCGCGGGCGGTCATGCGCATGGGCACGGCCACGGGCACGACCATGGCCATGGTCATGGTCACTCGCACGATCATTCGCACGCCGCGCCGAGCGCGCCATCGGCGCCGACCGCACCGGCCGCGCGCAAGACCATCGCCATCCAGGCGGCCGCCGCGCCGCATGTGCACGGCCCGGGCTGTGGTCACGACCACTGATCCCGTCCCGCCGCTGCTGCGGCTGGCCTGGCTCGCGTCGCCGGCGTTGCCGATCGGCGCGTTCTCGTACTCCGAGGTGCTCGAGGCCGCCGTCGAGCACGGCCTGATCCACGACGACGCCAGTGCCGCCCACTGGCTCAGCCAGCAGTTGATGCTGCTCGCGCGCGGGGACCTCGCGGCGATCGCGCAGGGCATCGTCGCCTGGCGCGCGCACGACGAGCCGACGCTGCGCGTGCTCGCGCGGTGGCTGCGGGTGACCCGCGACGGCGCGGAGGCCCGGCTTCAATCCGAGCAGATGGGCCAGTCGCTGCTGGTGTGGCTGCGCGCGCAGCCCATGGCCACGCCCGCGCAGCTCGCGCTGCTGGTCGACTGCGGTGACGGCCACGCGGCGCATTACGCCTTCGTGATGTCGCTGGCCTTGTCGACGATCGATGTCCCGGTCGAGCTTGCCCTGCAGACGCAGGCCTTCGGCTGGGCCGAGAACCAGGTCCAGGCCGCGCTCAAGGCCGTGCCGCTGGGCCAGACCGCCGGCCAACGCGTGCTGACGCGGCTGGCGGCCGAGATTCCCGCCGCGGTCGCCGCGGCCATCGCGACGTCGCCCGCGCGGCGCCAGCTCTTCGCGCCGATGCTGTCCATCCTCGCGGCGCGCCACGAAACCCAATACTCACGACTGTTCCGATCATGAGCACGACCCCTGCCTCCTCCGCGCTGCACCACATTCCCGGCCGCACCAAGCGGCTGCCCCCGTTGCGCGTGGGCATCGGCGGTCCGGTGGGTTCGGGCAAGACGACGCTGCTGGAGATGCTGTGCAAGGCGATGCGCGAGAAGTGGGACCTCGTCGCCATCACCAACGACATCTACACCAAGGAGGACCAGCGCCTGCTGACCATCAGCGGCGCGCTGCCCGCCGAGCGCATCCTGGGCGTGGAGACCGGCGGCTGCCCGCACACGGCGATCCGCGAGGACGCGTCGATCAACCTCGAGGCGATCGACCGCATGCTGGCGCAGTTCCCCGACGCGGACGTCGTGTTCATCGAGTCCGGCGGCGACAATCTGGCCGCGACCTTCAGCCCCGAGCTGAGCGACCTGACGATCTACGTGATCGACGTGGCCGCCGGCGAGAAGATCCCGCGCAAGGGCGGCCCCGGCATCACGAAGAGCGACCTGTTCGTGATCAACAAGACCGACCTCGCGCCGCACGTCGGCGCCAACCTCGACGTGATGGAAGCCGACACGAAGCGCATGCGTCCGACGCGCCCCTTCGTGATGACCAACCTCAAGACGCTGAGCGGACTGGACGAGGTGGTCGCGTTCATCGAGCACAAGGGCATGCTCGGCACCTGAGCGACGCAAGAAAAAAGCCGCCGCTCGCGTGAGCGAGCAGCGGCTGGAAGGTGGCCGACGCCGGCAGGACCCACCCGAGGGCCCCGCCGAACGGGGCGAGATCAGGCCACCTGCGGCGTCACCCCGCCGCCGTCCTTGCCTTGGGTGTCGTCGTCGTCGTTGTGACCGCGCGCGGCGGGCTTGGCGCCCTTGCGGTTGGCCAGCACGAACGCGACGAACTGCCAGACGATGAACACCGCGATGATCCCCAGCAGCGTCGCGCTGATCGGGCGCTGCACGAAGACGTCGAACTTGCCGCGGCTGATCAGCATCGCGCGACGGAAGTTCTCCTCCAGCATCGGGCCCAGGATGAAACCCAGCATCAGCGGCGCGGGGTCCATGTCCAGCCGCATGAAGATGTAGCCGGCCAGGCCGAAGGCCGCGGTGACGAAGATGTCGTCCAGGTTGTTGTTGACGCTGAAGGTGCCGATGCAGCAGAAGAACAGGATCGACGGGAACAGCACGTTGTACGGGATCTTGAAGACCGACAGCCAGTAGCGCACCAGCGGCACGTTCAGCACGACCAGGAACACGTTGCCCACCCACATCGAGGCGACCAGGCCCCAGAAGATGTCGGGGTGTCCGCCGATCATGTTGGGACCCGGCTGGATGCCCTTGATGATGAACGCGGCCATCATCAGCGCCATCACCGGGTTCTCCGGGATGCCGATGGACATCAGCGGGATGAAGCTCGTGCGCGCGGCCGACTCGTCCGCCGCGGCCTGGCCGGCCACGCCCTCGATGGCGCCGTCGCCGATCTCGTGGCGGTACTTGCTGACCTTCTTGTCCACGGCATAGGCCGCGAACTGCGCGATCGTCGGGCCGCCGCCGGGCAGGATGCCCAGGATGGAGCCGACCACGCTGCCGCGCAGCGCGCTGGGGATGATCCGCTTGAACTCGGGCCACGTGGGCATCAGGTGGATCTTGCCGTTGAAGGGCGTGCGCTCGTTCTTGGCGTCCAGGTTCTTGGAGATCTCCGCGATGCCGAAGCAGCCCAGCGCGATGCTCACCAGGCCCACGCCCTCGGCGAGGAAGGGCATGTCGAAGGTGTAGCGCTCCAGGCCGGAGTTGACGTCGGTGCCGATCTGGCCGAAGAGCACGCCGATCAGGCACATCGCCAGGCCGTTGAGCAGGCTGCCCGTGGTCACGAAGCTCACGCACAGGAAGCCCAGCAGCATCAGCGCGCAGTAGTCGGCGGGACCGAACAGGAAGGCGACCTCGCCCAGCGTCGGCGCCAGGCAGGCCAGCACGACGATCGCGACGGTGCCGCCGATGAAGCTCGAGATGCCCGCGGTGAAGAGCGCCAGTCCGGTCTTGCCCTTCAAGGTCATCTGGTACCCGTCGATGCAGGCCACGATGGAGCTCGCATGCGGGATCTTCATCGTGATCGCGCTGACGCTGTCGCCGTACTGCGCGCCGTAGTAGATGCCGGCGAGCATGATCAGCGCGCCGTTGACGGGGATCGAATAGGTCAGCGGCAGCAGCACGCTGATCGTGGCCAGCGGGCCCAGTCCGGGCAGCAGGCCGACGAGCGTGCCCACCACGCAGCCGATCGCGCAGAACATCAGGTTCTGCCAGGTCAGCGCGTGCTCGAAGCCGAAGGCGAGGTTGTGGAGGATGTCCATGGCCGGGTCCTTACAGCAGCGGCAGGTTGAGGCCGAGGAACTTCTGGAACATGAACGCGATGGCCAGCAGGCCGATCGAGATCACCACGTTGCGCTTCCACGAGTAGTTGCTGCCCGCGGCGGTGGCGATGAAGACCATCACCACGATGCCGGCGGACATGTTCACGAAGCGCGAGACCAGCGAGAACGCGCAGAGCGCGCCCAGGATGAGGCCGATGTTCTTGTACTTGAAGTCCAGGCCTGGACCGCCCGCGACGACGCCGCGCACGATGGTGGCCAGCGCCACGACGCCGAGCAGGCAGCTGATGATCAGCGGGAACATGCCGGCACCGGCGTGGTCCAGCCGGCCGATGGGATAACGCAGCGCGCCCAGTCCGAAGAACAGGGCCACCGCGGCGAGGAACAAGCCTCTCGCAAGTGATCGATTGAGGGTCATGAGACACACCGGGGAAGGTCCGAGATGTGCCCATGGTTCCGGGCGCGAGGTCCCGTGTCGTACGCGTTTCTGCGCAGCGAAGGCCCCGTGACGGGGTGTCGACAGCTTGCGGACAGCTTCAGGTTAAGAAGCTGTTTGACGTACGTTGTGCAGGTGTTGGATACGTGTCGAGACGGCGTCGCGATGTCGTGGCGAGGTCACGCGGGATAGCCCTCATCCGGCCACCATCGCGAGTTGCTCGCGCAGCCACCGATGTCCGGCATGACCGTGGTTGCGCTCATGCCAGACCATCGCGATGTCGAAGCCGTCGATGGGCAGCGGCGGGGCGAGGACCTGCAGCCCCGCGGCGCGGCCCTTGACCAGCCGCTCGGGGACCAGCGCGATCAGGTCGGAGCGGCCGACGATGTCCGGCACGAAGAGGAAGGACGCCGCCGAGAGCACGACCTGGCGCTTCAGGCCCAGGCCGGCCAGCGCCTGGTCGACCGGCGTGCTGAACGCGCCGCCGGCCGGTGACACGACGACCTGCTCCAGCCTGGCAAAGGCCTTGGCGCTGAGCTTGCCCGCGACGGCAGGATGACCGCGGCGCGCGATCAGCACGTAGCGTTCGTGGAAGAGCGGGCGCTGCCGCAGGCTGCCGTCGGCCTCGATGGGCTGCATCAGGCCGAGGTCCACGTCTCCTTGGGCGAGCTGCGCGGCGTGTTGTCGCGGATCCATGTGCCGCACGGCGATGCGCACGCCGGGCGCCTCGCGCCGCAGGCGCAGCACCAGCGGCTGCAGCACGGCGGCCTGCAGGTAGTCGGTGGCGGCGATGGTGACGGTGAGCTCGGCGTGCGCGGGATCGAAATGCAGGTGCGAGGTCGCGACATTGCGGACCTGGTCCAGCGCCTGGCGCAGCGGCTCCAGCAGCGACAGCGCCTTGGCGGTGGGCGTCATGCCGCGCTGGGCGGGCAGCAGCAGCGGGTCCTCGAAGACGTCGCGCAGCCGGCTGAGCTGCGCGCTGACGGCCGGCTGGCTGAGGCTCAGCCGGGCGGCGGCGCGGGTCACGTTGCGCTCGGTGAGCAGCGCCTCGAGCGTCACGAGCAGGTTGAGGTCGAGCCGGCTGGTATCCATGGCGTCGATAGTAGGTCAGAGAAGGTGTGATTTCACGGATGGGTCCGGGATCGTCAGACTGAGCCTCATCGCATGTTTTCCTGGAGTTCCTCATGACCCACAACACCGCCAACACCGCCAGCATCGACAAGACCCGCAAGACCGTCCTCATCGTCCACGCGCATCCGGAGCCGACCTCCCTGACGCGCACGATGGTCGACGTCGCCGAGCGCACGCTGCGCGAGGCCGGGCATGAGGTGCTGCAGTCCGACCTCTACGCGATGGGCTGGAAGGCGGTCTACGACGCGCAGGACTTCCCCGTGCGCAGCGACATCGAGCGGCTGGACTTCGTGCGCGAGTCCGGCCATGCCTTCCACCAGGGGCATCAGCCGGCGGACGTCGCCGAGGAACAGCGCAAGCTGCTGGCCGCCGATCTGGTGATCCTGCAGTTCCCGCTGTGGTGGTTCGGCATGCCCGCGATCATGAAGGGCTGGATCGATCGCGTCTGGGCGCAGGGCCTGGCCTATGGCCGCCACGGGCAGGGCAACCGCATCCGTTATGGCGAGGGCGGCTTCGAGGGCCGCCGCGCGATGGTGTCGGTGAGCACCGGAGGTCCGGCCGCAGACTACGCGCCGCGCGGCATCAACGGGCCCATCGACCAACTGCTGTTCCCGATCACGCATGGCACCCTGTTCTACCCGGGCATGTCGGTGCTGAAGACCCACGCGACACACGGCACGGGACGCATGACGCCCGAAGGCGTCGAGGCGGCAATGGCCGCGTGGCGCGAGCGTCTGGCCCATGTCTTCGACGAGGCTCCGATCGCGTTCCGATCGCAGAACGGTGGCGACTATCCGGACCATCATGAGCTGGACGAGGCTGTCGCACCCGGCATCACCGGTTTCGCGGCGCACGTGGCCGCCTGAGGCGGGCGAGGCTCGATCAGCCGATCAGCCGATCAGCGAGCCCGACGCGGCGATGTTGCGCAGCGTGCGCAGCAGATGCGCGGGCAGGTCGGGGTCGTTGAAGCTCAGCGTGGTGCCCGCGGGGAACAGGGCGAAGCCCAGGTTCTCGAGGGCGACGACGCCGGCGGGTTCACGCCGGTCGGTGGCGCGCGCGGCGTCGATGATGGTCACGGCGCCGCTGCCCACGACCCGCAGGCCGGCATCGGGGCGGATGAGCAGCGCGGTGTCCTCGTCGATGCCGACGCCCAGACGGCGCGAGTCGAGCGTCACCAGATGCAGCAGCCGCGCGTGGCGCTTGCGCTGCGCGAAGTGCTGGTCGACGACGAGCGCGGGCATCAGGCCCAGCGCGCGATGCAGCGGCTGCGCCGGTCCGGCGAACTGCTCGTTGAGGTCGCCGACCGGCATGTGGGCGCCAAGCGCGGAGGCGCCCGCGCTGGTCCCGGCGATGGCGAGCGCGCCGGCGCGATGGCGTTCGCGGATCAGCGCATGCAGCGGGGTGTCGATCAGCACGTCGACCAGGCGTTCCTGGTCGCCGCCGGTGAGGAAGAGCAGGTCCGCCTCGGACACGGCGGCGAGCGCGTCCGGATCGGCCGCCTGGGCGCGTTCTCGCGGATCGAGCCAGCGCGGCTCGGCGCCGAGCGCGCGGAACGCGGGCTCGTACTGCGACCAGAGCAGATCGGGTTCGCCGCTGGCGGTGCTCAGCACCACGATGCGCAGCGGATCGGACGGCGCCCGGGCCGCGCGGTCCGCGTCGCACGCCGCGATCAGCTCGCGCAGCACCGTGCCCGGCGTCAGCCGGTCCTCATTGCCGCCGATGAGGGCGAGCAGGGCAGGGGGGCGTGCGGACGATCGGGGGCTCATGGGGTGGCGGAGACGGTGAGATTCGAACTCACGGAGGGAGTTAACCCTCGGCGGTTTTCAAGACCGCTGCCTTAAACCACTCGGCCACGTCTCCAGGGAGAAGGCGCGCATTGTAAGCGCGGCTCGGACCGCCACGGCTCACTCCGCCCCCGGCTTCCTCGCCTGCACGCAGGTCACCTGGATGATCTCCTGGACCTCGCCGTCGGCCACCCGGGCGGCCGTCAGCTCGCCACCCCACACACAGCCCGTGTCCAGCGCCAGCAGGTCCGGCCGCTGCACCAGCCCCAGCGTCGACCAGTGCCCGAACGCGATCGGCTGGCCTGCCGTGCGCCGCTGCGGCACGTCGAACCAGGGCATGAAGCCCTCCGGCGCCGTGCCGAGCCCTTCCTTCGTCTTGAAGTCCAGCCGGCCCCTGGCGTTGCAGAACCGGATCCGCGTCAGCACGTTGATGATGAAGCGCAGACGCGGCACGCCCTCGAGCTCGTCCTTCCAGCGGTCAGGTTCGTTGCCGTACATCTGCGGCAGGAATTCCGCCAGCTCCGGCCCGCGCAGCAGCGCATGCACCTCGTCGGCCAGGGCCAGCGTCTGCGCCGTGTCCCATTGCGGCACCACGCCGGCGTGAACCATCAGCCAGCCTTGCGCGTGCATCGCCAGGCGCTGCCGGCGCAACCACTCCAGCAGCGCCTCGCGGTCGCTCGCCTGCAGGATCGCGTCCAGCGTGTCCCCCTTGTGCGGGGCGCGCACGCCCGCGGCGGTGGCCAGCAGATGCAGGTCGTGATTGCCCAGCAGGCACTGCGCCGCGTCGCCCAGCGACTGCAGCCGGCGCAGGGTCGTCAGGGAATCCGGGCCGCGGTTGACCAGATCCCCCAGGAGGTAGAGCCGGTCGCGGGACGGGGAGAAATCGATCTTTTCCAGCAGCCGGGCGAGCGCATCGCAGCAGCCCTGGAGATCGCCGATGAGGTAATGCATACGGGGATTTTGCGGTGTCGGCGTCACACGGGCTCTGCTAACCTTGCCGACCTTGTGTTTTGGGCGCGACTCGGGGTTACTACCCGGTCCGCGCTGTCAATGGATACCGCCCTAGTTCTCTTCCTGATCCTGCTCAACGGTCTGTTCGCCATGTCGGAGATGGCCCTCACGGCTTCCCGCAAGGCGCGCTTGCAAGTGATGGTGGAAAGCGGCGAGTCCGGGGCGCAGGCCGCCATGGACCTGCACGAGAACCCGACCAAGTTCCTGTCGACCGTGCAGATCGGGATCACCTCCATCGGCGTGCTCAACGGCATCGTCGGCGAGGCCGCCTTCTCGGGGCCGCTCGCCGACGTGCTGCGCGCCAACACCCCGCTGACCTCCCGCGCCGCGGACATCACCGCCACCGGGCTCGTCGTGCTGGTGCTGACCTTCGTGACGATCATCTTCGGCGAGCTGGTGCCCAAGCGCCTGGGCCAGATGTTCCCGGAGAACGTCGCCCGCCTGGTCGCGCCGCCGATGGAGATCATGTCGCTGGTGACGCGGCCCTTCGTCAAGCTGCTGAGCTTTTGCACCGAGTTCACGCTCCGGCTGCTGGGCATGGGCGGCAAGGCCAACCGCGCGGTGACGGAAGAGGAGATCGCCGCCAGCCTCGAGGAAGGCCGGGACGCCGGCGTGATCGAGGAACACGAGCACCAGATGGTGCGCAACGTGTTCCGCCTGGATGAGCGCCAGATCGGCTCGATGATGATCCCTCGCGCCGAGATCGCGTGGCTGGACGCCACGGACCGGCCCGATCAGGTGCTGCAGATCCTGCGCGCGCACGGCTACAGCCGCTACCCGGTGTGCCGCGGCGGCCTGCATGACGTCGTGGGCACGGTCAGCGCGCAGAACCTGCTGGCGCGCGCGCTGGCCGGCGAGTCGCTGGACCTGTCCAGCGGCCTGGAGCCGCCGGTCTTCGTGCCCGAGACGCTGTCCGGCATGGAGCTGCTCGCGCACATGCGCGGCACGGAAACCCCGCTGGCCTTCGTCGTCGACGAGTACGGCGAGGTGCAGGGCGTGGTCGCGATGCGCGACGTGCTCGAGGCGATCGCGGGCGAGTTCAACTCGTCCGACGGCGCGGACGCCTGGGCGGTCCAGCGCGAGGACGGGAGCTGGCTGATGGACGGCCTGATCCCCGTCACTGAGCTCAAGGACCGCCTGGACTTGAAGGAACTGCCCGAGGAGGACCGTGGGCGCTACAACACCCTGGCAGGCATGGTCATGCTGCTGCTGGGGCGTCTGCCGCGCACGGCCGATGTGGTGGAGTGGAACGCGTGGAGATTCGAGGTGGTCGACCTCGACGGCAAGCGTGTGGACAAGGTGCTGGTCTCGCGACTGGCGGACGATGGAGTGAATGAATGAGCAACCCCCCGATGTATGAGAACCTGGTCCCCGTCGATCGGGTCCAGCACAAGAACACCCGCATGAAGTCGGGCACCCCGGTCCTGGGCCGCGTCACCCACCTGAACTCGCTGTTCATCGCGGTGGCTGAATTCGCCGATGCGAGCCTCGAGTACCCGGTGGTGTTCGTGCGTATCGGCCAGACGGCCGAGGGTCAGCGCCCGGCGATCGCGCCGCTGGCCGTGTTCGGCCTGAAGCAGGGCAGCAACCTGTTCATCGACGGCGACAAGTGGACCGGCCGCTACGTGCCGGCCTACATCCGTCGCTGGCCCTTCGCGATGGCCCGCATCGAGCAGAACGCCGAGGACATGGCGCTGTGCCTGGACATGGGCTCGGGCGCGTTCTCCGAAACCGACGGCGAGCCGCTGTTCAACGCCGATGGCGAGCCTTCGCAGCTGCTGCTCAACGCCAAGCAGTTCTGCGAGGACTTCGAGCGCGAGGCCGAGCGCACCCGCCAGGCCTGCGAGCTGCTGCAGGACCTGAACCTGCTGCAGGAGATGCGCTTCGAGGCGCAGCTGCCCAACGGTGAGAAGCTCGACGTGGACGGTTTCCTGACCGTCAACGAGGAGTCGCTGTCCAAGCTGTCCGACGAGAAGATCGTCGAGCTGCACCGCAACGGCCTGATGGAGTTGATCACGATGCATCGCCTGTCGCTGCGCCTGATGAGCCGTCTGGCCCAGATGTACGTGCCGGCCACGAACTGATCCGGTCGCCCTGACCGGGGCGATCACCGGCCGAGACAAACCCCAAGCGGGTTTGCTTGAGTACGGCGTACGCGCAAGCCTCGATAGCATCCTGACCCTGAGGGGAGTGGGATGCTGTTCGAGGCTTTTTTGTCTTCAACCGCGATGGAATCGGTGTTCTCGCCGACCGCGGTGGTGCAGTCGATGATGGACGTGGAAGCCGCGCTCGCGCGCGCCGCGGCGCGTGCCGGGATGATCCCGGCGTCTGCCGCGCAGGCGATCGCCAGCCTGTGCCGCGCCGAGCTCTATGACGTGCCGGCGCTGGTCGGCGCCGCGCCGCGCTGCGGCAACCTGGCCTTGCCCGTGGTGCAGCGCCTGCGCGAGACGGTCGCCCTGTTCGACCCGTCCGCCGCGGCCTACGTGCATCGCGGCGTGTCGGCGCAGGACCTGATCGACACCGCGATGGTGCTGCGCACCCGCGAGGCGCTGCGCCTGATCGACGACGACCTGCAGCGCCTGTGCGGCCGGCTGCTGGACCTGGCCGAGCACCATGTCGCCGTGCCGATGCTCGGCCGCACGATGATGCAGCCGGCGCAGGTGATCAGCCTGCGCTTCAAGCTGATGAACTGGCTGATGCCGCTGCTGCGCAGCGCGGAGCGGCTGCGCGAGCAGGGCCGTGAGTCGCTGCTGCTTCAACTGGGCGGTGCCGTGGGCACGCTCGACGCGATGGGCGACGGCGCGGCGGCGATGCTCGCGGCGGTCGGCGCCGAGCTGGAACTGCCGGTGCCCGACATGTGCTGGCACACGCAACGCGACCGCTGGTTGCGCCTGGGGCTCGAAGTGGGGCTGCTGTGCGGCAACCTCGGCAAGCTGGCGCAGGACTTCGCGCTGATGGCGCAGGCGGAGGTCGATGAGCTCAACGAGCCGCCCGGCGAGGGTTACGGCGCCTGCCTGTCGATGCCGCACAAGAAGAACCCGGTGGCCGCGCTGCAGGCGATGGCGGCCGTGCAGCGCGCGCCGCAGCGCGTCGCCGGGCTGATGGGCTGCATGACGCCCGAGCATGAACGCGGCCTGGGTCAGCATCAGGCCGAACTGGCGGAATGGAGCGGGCTGCTGGGCGGCGCGCACGCGGCGGTCGAGGCGCTCAACCGCGCGCTGGCCGAGCCGGTCATCCGGGTCGACCGGATGCGCGCCCATGTGCTGGAGCGCCAGGGCCTGGTGGCCAGCGAGCGCCTGGAGCTGCTGCTGATGCCTCGCCTGGGGCGCCAGCGGACCGGCGCGTTCGTGCGCGACCTGATCCACCGCGTGCGGCAGGGGCATGGCACGCTGGAACAGCTGCTGCATGCGGCCATCGATGTCGGCGACCTGCCGCCGACCGCGCTGTCGTCCGCCGAATTGGCGGCGATGTTCGATCTGGACGCCATCGCCGCGCAGGCCGATGGGCGGGTCGACGCCCTCATGGGGGAGGCGCGTCAGCGGCTGGACAGCCTCGCCGCATTGCCCTGCGGCTGAAGCAACGAGATACGAACTTCCTGGTCGCCAGGCGAGCATGTGGAGCGGGAAGCGACACATGTCCCTCCATTCCGTATGGATTTCCGTAAAAAAGTCGGAAACTTTTGTCCCCTGAATTCGCCATCTGAACCAAAAGCATTTGGTTACACGTGCAACAGAAACTGCGCCGGGAGGCGTGGCGAATCTGGGCCGCGGGTTCCGCGATTTCTTACGCGGGCGAGGCCTTGCACCGGTTTTCTCACCGCTGCCTGCGATGTAACGGAATTCCCTCAAATGCGGGGATTGGCCCTGGCAAGGGATTGACCCGGGCCCACACCCGGGACAGACCCGTAAGACGGCAATCGCATTTGTTAACTATCGTAGCGGCCTGCAGTAATTACTTTGAGTGGGCCATAGACTCGCCCTTGATAACGAAGCAGTCTGGAGTTGGGAATGAGCGACGAATCTCACGTGTCGAACATCGAATTGGAAGCGCCTGCAAGCCCTTTGCAGGCGCTGCAGTCCGTTCGTTCGGAGATTCCGTTTGTTCGCTCTGACTCTGTCGAGCTCGTTTCGCGCGATACGGACTATGGCCGCATCGAGATCCGCGCGCTGATGGACAGCACCGGTCACAGCCTGCTCGAGCGCCGCTACGCGTCACGGGGTTACAGGCTGAGCCGCTCCGCGGACGTGACGCTGGGCGCCTATTGGGAAGGCAAGCTGGTGTCGACGCTGGGTCTGCGTCGCGACAGCGGCAACCTGGCCGCGGACCAGAGCTTCCCGGCCGAGATGGCCGGCATGCGCCAGCAGGGCTGGCAACTGTGCGAGTTCACCCGGCTGGCCGCCGATCCGGACGGCCCGTCCAAGCTGGTCCTGGCCAGCCTGTTCCATCTGGCCTACCTGCATGCCGTGCACCACTGGGGGGCGGAGTTCCTCGTGATCGAGGTCAACCCGCGCCACAAGGCCTTCTATCGCCGGATGCTGGACTTCCAGCCGCATGGCGAGGAGCGCCTGCATCGCAGCGTCGGCGCCCCGGCCGTGCTGATGAGCCTGTCGCTGGCCTACGGCGCGACGCAGGTCAACAAGTTCGGCGGCACGCTGAACGAGGACGGCCGCTCGCGCACGCTGTTCCCCTACTTCTTCTCGCCCGAGGACGAGCCGGATCTGCTGGGCAAGCTGGCGGACGTCTACGGTTACGACGCCTGACGGCCAAGCCGCAGACGAAGCAAGGGCGCCCGAGGGCGCCCTTTGCGTTTCGGGCTTTCTGGCGCTTCCGGCGCTTCTGGCGCTTCAGGCCCCCAGCCAATGCAGGCTGAACCAGCGCTGCTCGTCCGTCCAGTGCGCCGAGGGCCTGAAGCCCGCCTCGCGCGCCAGCGCCTGGAAGCTCTCCACGCTGTACTTGTAGGAGTTCTCCGTGTGCAGGCTTTCGCCTGGCACCAGCGTGTAGCGCCGGCCCTGCAGCTGCAGGTGCTGCTCGCCGCGCGGCAGCAGGTGCATCTCGATGCGGTGCTTGCGCGGGTCGTAGAACGCGTAATGGTCGAAGCCCGCCGGGTCGCATTCCAGCTTCAGCTCGCGTTGCGCGTGGCGCAGCAGATTGAGGTTGAAGCGCGCCGTCACACCCTGCGCGTCGTTGTAGGCCGCGTGCAGCCGCGCCGGATCCTTGATGAGGTCCACGCCGATCAGCAACGCGCCGCCGTCCAGTTCCTCGCGCAGCAGCTTGAGGAAGGCGAGCGCCTCCTGCGGGTCGAAGTTGCCGATGCTCGATCCCGGGAAGAAGCCGATGCGCTGGCCGTGCGCCGGCGCGTCGGGCAGCACATGCGGGCGGGTGAAGTCCGCCACCACCGGCAGGATGCGCAGCGCGGGCTGCTCGCGCTGCAGGGCCTCGCAGGCCGCGAGCAGGTGAGGGCCAGAGATGTCCACCGGCACGAAGCTGTCGGGCTGCGCCATGCGCGCCAGCAGCAGGCGCACCTTCACGAGCGCGCCGGCGCCGTACTCGATCAGCTGCGCGCCGGGGCCCATGCGCGCGGCGAGATCGCCGGCATGGCGGTTGAGCAACGCGAGCTCGGTGCGGGTCGGGTAGTACTCGGGCAACTCGCAGATCTGCTCGAACAGCGCGGAGCCCTGCGCGTCGTAGAAGTACTTGGGCGAGATCGCGTGATCGGGGCCGGCGAGCGCGGCGTGAAGGTCCTCGGCGAAGCTGCTCATGCGTGGGTCTCCGCGCCTGAGCGCGCATCGCGGGCCAGACGCAGCCCGCTGAATTGCCAGCGCGCGGCCGGCGGGAAGAAGTTGCGATAGGTCGGGCGCGTGTGTCCGGGCGGCGTCGCGAGGCTGCCGCCGCGCAGCACCAGCTGCCCGACCATGAACTTGCCGTTGTATTCGGAGGCCGCGCCGTCCATCGGCCGGAAGCCCGGATACGGGTGATACGCCGATCGGGTCCATTGCCAGGCCTGGTCCAGCAGCTGATGCATGCCGGGCAGCGCGGCGGCGGCTTCCCATTCGTGCTCGCTGGGCAGGCGGGCTCCGGCCCACTCCGCGTAGGCCGCGGCCTCGTAGAAGCTGAGCTGGGTCACCGGCGCCGCCGCGTCCATCGGACGCAGGCCGTGCAGGCCGAAGACCGACCAGCGCGAAGGCGAGCCGGCAGAGCCGGTGGAGGCGGGCTCGCCGTCCTCGACCCAGTACAGCGGTGCGCGCCAGCCCTGCGCCTGCACCGTGGCCCAGCCGTCGGACAGCCACCAGCGCGGATCGCGGTAGCCGCCCGCGTCGATGAAGCGTTGGAACTCGCCGCAGGTGACCAGACGGCTGGCGATCTCGAAGGGCTCGAGCCACACGCGATGGCGCGGGCCCTCGTTGTCGAAGGCGAAGGCCGCGCCGGCCGTGCCGGCCGCTTGGCCGTTCGCCTCGGCGTCATGCCCGATGTCGACCAGCCCGCCGTCATGGCGGCGCCACTCGCTGGACGTCGGCACGGCGGGCGGCGGCTCGGTGTCGATCAGAGCGGGGCGCCAGGGGTGGCAGGACAGCAGATGCAGCGCGTCCGTCAACAGCAGTTCCTGATGCTGCTGCTCGTGATGCAGGCCCAGCGCGATCGTCGGCGCGATCCGGTTCCAGGTCGTGTCGTCGCAAGCGGCGATCAGTTGCTGCATGTGCGTGTCGACATGGCGCCGATAGGCGCGGACCTCCTCCAGCGACGGCCGCGTCAGCAAGCCGCGTTGCGGCCTCGGATGGCGCGGGCCCAGGCCTTCGTAATACGAGTTGAAGAGGTAGTGGTAGGACTCGTCCAGCGGCCGGTAGCCGCTCAGGTGCGGGCGCAGCAGCAATGCCTCGAAGAACCAGCTGGTGTGGGCCTGATGCCATTTCGCGGGGCTGGCGTCCGGCATGGACTGGGCGGACTGGTCCTCTGCGGACAGCGGCTCGGCCAGCGTCAGCGTGTGGCGCCGGACCGCTTCATAACGGCGCGCGAGATCGCGCCGCGTCAGCGGCAGATCGTGATCCGACATGCAAGCAACTCCATCGGTCGGGGGAGGAAGACCGAGCGACAACGGTAGCCGATTTGCCCATTCCCTGTCCGGCGCGGGCGACTCGCCGCGTGCCGACAGGACGGCTCAACTGCCACCCGATGTCAGGTAGGGCAAGGGGGATACCTGTGCCGGACGCGGCCTTCATCGCGTCGTCACGCCGCGCAGGCAGGCTGGCGCGGCCTCGGCTCACGCATCGTCCATGTCCACGACGCCGTCCTCGATGTCCGCAGTCCCTTCGTCCGGCCCGTCCTCCGTTCCGCCCACCGTCCCGCGTGCGGCGGGCGCGGTCGACGGCGACACGCTGCCGCTCGCGTGGCTGCAGGACCGGACCCTCTCAGAGCGATTGCTCGAAGCGCTGTGGAGCGCCCGCCAGCCCGCCACGCCCGCGCAGTTCTTCGTCTGGAGCCAGAGCCGCCTGCAGGCGCTGGTGCCGCATCGCGTGCTGGTCTGCGTCGGCGACCAGCCGCCGTCGCCGCGTCTGTCGGCGCAGGTCTTCCATCTGAAGCCGATCGCGCCGGCCTTGCAGGCGCAGCTGGAGGCGGCCGAGCACGGCCTGTGGCTGCACCTCATCCGTCGATGGGGCGAGGGGCGCCGGCCGCTGCGCGTGGACCTGACGGCCGAGTCGACCTTGGCGCTCTACCAGCCGCTGCTGGAGGCGGGGCTGCGCGAGCTGGCGCTGCACGGCGTGGCCGGCGACGGCGAGCGGCCGCAGAGCCTGTTCCTGTTCGCGGGCGATGGCTGGGATGAGGAGGCGATGCGCCGTCTGGAGCTGCTGACGCCGGCGCTGCATGCGGCCTGGCGCCGGGCGCGGCTTCAGGCCCGGGGACAGGCCTTGCCGCGGCGCGCGGGATCGCTCGTGACCCCACGGGAGCAGCAGATCGTCGAGGGCCTGCGCGCGGGCCTGAGCAACGAGGGGATCGCGATCCAGCTGGGGATCAGCATGTTCACGGTCAAGAACCATGTGCGCAAGATCCTGCGCAAGCTGGGCGCCAACAACCGCGCGCAGGCGGTGGCGATCGCGATGTCGCGCCGGGAGCTCAGCGAGCCGGAAGCGCCCGCGGTCCGATGACGCGCAGGACCAGCGCGTGCACGCTGACGCCGATGACGGCGCCGCTCATGTCGGCGAGCACGTCCATCGCCTCGGCATCGCGGCCGGGAATCTGCGACTGCACGAGCTCGATCAGCACGCCGTAGGCCAGCAGCATCGCCAGCACGATCCAGCGCCGGCCCGGTCCCGCGCGCAGCCCCTGCAGGCCGATGAAGGCGAGCGTGCCGAAGGCGGTGAAGTGGTTGGCCTTGTCCCAGCCGAGATCGGCCGCGGGGGGCGGATGCGGCGAGAACGCGAGCCAGCTCGCGCCCAGCACCACCGACACGAAGAGCAGGCGCCAGGCGTTGCGCCAGCGCGGGTCATGAAGAACTGCAGCGATCACGGATGCCCACCTCCGATCCGGGCGTCGGGCAGTGTGCCACGCGTGCATGAAGCGAATGTGAGGTGGGCCGTGCTCGGCTTGGCCGGTTCACGCCAGCCTCACGCCACGATCACTCCAGGTTCTCGTGATGATGGCTCGCGCCGCGCTTCCAGTACGCCGAGGCGCGGATGGCATGGCGATCGTGGCCCTTCTCGTCGACGAGCACGCGGCGCAGCGCGGCCATCGCGCCCGCCTCGCCCGCACACCAGGCGTAGCCTTCACCGGCCGGCAGCGTAAGCGCGCGGGCCGCGGCGAGCAGGGCCTCGTCGCCGTCGACCCAGCGCAGGTCCAGGTCCGCCTGCGTCTGGAACGCGCGGCGATCACTCTCGGGCACGTTGAGCAGCGCGATCACGCGGGTGCCGGGCGGCAGCTCCTCGAGCCGGCGCGCGACGGCGGGCAGGGCGGTCTCGTCGCCGGCCAGCAGATGCCAGTCGAAGTCGATCGGGATGATGAACGAGCCGCGCGGACCGCCGACGGTCAGCGTGTGTCCCGGCTGGGCCGCGGCGGCCCAGGCCGCGGCAGGGCCGTCGCCGTGCCGGGCGAATTCGATGACGAGCTCGCGTGCGGCGTTGTCGTAGCGGCGGGGCGTGTAGTCGCGCATCACGGGGCCCTCCGCGGCGTCGGCGTCGAAGATCAGCTTCACGTGATCGTCGAAGGAGGCGCTGACGAAGTCGTCCAAAGAGTCGCCGGTCAGCGTGACGCGGCGGAAGTTCGGCGTGACGTCGTCGACGGCGGTCACGGTCAGCGCGCGGCGCTTGAGTTCATGGCGCACGCGCTGGACGCGGCTGGCGGGCGGGGCGGATGTGGCAGATGTGGAGGGCGCCGCATCGGCGGTGGCGGCGGTCGTCGAGGTCGGGAGGTTCAGGGATTCAGGCTTCATTGCCGGTCTTGCTCATTTCGTTGACAATGTCATCCATCTTGCGACGGAACGATTGACAATGTCAACCAACACCACTGGCCGAAGGGGCAAGGACGAGGACGTGCTGGAGCTGGTGCATTCGGTGATGCACCGCTACCGCGCGCGTCAGTACCGCTTCCTGCGCGACGGTCCGCAGGACATCACGCACATGGAAGGCAAGGTGCTGTTCTTCTTCGACCGGCATCCCGACGCGACGCAGAGCGACCTGGCCCAGCACAGCGGCCGGGACAAGGCGCAATTGGCG
Organism: Roseateles sp. So40a; assembly: GCF_048081605.1. Lineage (NCBI taxonomy): Bacteria > Pseudomonadati > Pseudomonadota > Betaproteobacteria > Burkholderiales > Sphaerotilaceae > Roseateles > Roseateles sp. So40a. The sequence continues at coordinate 860,057 of NZ_CP182288.1, forward strand.
CGGCTCATCAAGGGGCTGCGTGACAAGGGGCTGCTGGACGCCGAGACCGACGAGGCCGACCGCCGCCAGGTGCGGCTGCGGGTGAGCGAGGCGGGTCAGGCCGTGCAGCGCGAGCTGCGGCGTCAGGCGCGGCAGGTGTCGGTGCAGGCGCTGTCGGGGCTGAGCGCCGACGAGCAGGCGCAGTTCGCGGCGCTGCTCAAGCGGGTGCAGGCCAACCTGGGCGAGGAGTGAATCGCGGGTTCGATGATTTCGTGCGGCGGGATGCAAATACTTGTCGACCTCGAAAATCTCGCCTATACTCTTTGACTCTGTTGTTCGCGACAGCGCCGGTGTAGCTCAGTTGGTAGAGCAGCGCATTCGTAATGCGAAGGTCGGGAGTTCGACTCTCTTCACCGGCACCAATCCGAAGGGCTCGATGTGCAAGCATCGAGCCCTTTTCCTTTGGTGCTCCTGGATGCGGCGTGATGCGCCGTTCCGCGTCGGTGGCAACATGGCGCGCATGAGCGCCCCCCTGCACGACCCCGAAGCTCCGCGAGAGCCCGTCCGCCTGAAGCTCGCCGCATTGCGCGCCGAGCCCCTGCCAGCGACCTTCAAGGGCCTGCCGGCCATCGCCGAAGGCGTCTTCCTGCAAGACCTGGATCGATTGAAGCTGTCGCTGCTGGATGGCGACCTGCCGCTGCCCGCCGCGGTGCTCAAGGAATCCGCGCTGACGCACAACGCGCGTTGGATGCGCGCGTTCACCGGGCGCGCCGGCGTGAGCCTCGCGCCGCATGGCAAGACGACGATGGCGCCGCAGCTGTTCCAGCGGCAGTTCGATGAAGGCGCCTGGGGCATGACCGCGGCGACGGCGGTGCATGTGCGCACCTACCGCCGCTTCGGCGTGCCGCGTGTGATCCTGGCCAATCAACTGGTGGGCAAGGCCGATCTCGAGCTGGTGTTCCGCGAGCTCGCCGCCGATCCTTCCTTCGACTTCTTCGTGCTGGTCGATTCCGCCGCCGGTCTGGACCTGCTGCGCACCGCCGCGATCGCGCACGGGCTGACGCGGCCGGTGCAGGTGCTGCTGGAGGTCGGCACGCCGGGCGGGCGCACGGGCGTGCGTTCGGTCGAGGAGGGCGCGGCCCTGGCCGCGCTGATCCAGGCGGCGTCGCCGGCGATCGCGCTGCGCGGTGTGGAGGCCTTCGAGGGCGTGTATAGCGGCGCCGACACGGCGCGCGTGGAGCTGGGCGCGCTGACGATGATCGAGACGGTGGCCGAGCTGACGCGGCGAGGCTGCGCCGACGGCTGGTTCGCGCCGGGCGAGGTGCTGCTGAGCGCGGGCGGATCGGCGTTCTTCGACATGGCGGCGAAGACGCTGGCGGCCGTGGAAGCGGGCGGCACGGGGCACGCGCTGCGCGTGGTGTTACGCAGCGGGTGTTACCTCAGCCACGACAGCCTGCAGTACGAGCGCATGCAGGATCGGATGCGGCAGCGGGCCGGTGCGTTGTGGGGCGAGGGCCCCGGCCTGCGCAACGCGATCGAGGTCTGGGCCTACGTGCAGTCGGTGCCCGAGCCGGGCCGCGCGATCTGCACGGCGGGACGTCGTGACCTGAGCTACGACGCGTGCCTGCCGCAGCCGCTGTGGTGGTATCGGCAGGGGACGCACGACGCGCCGCAGGCCGCTCCTGGGTCGTGGACGGTGAGCAAGCTCAATGACCAGCACGCTTTCGTCGATGCGGTCGCTGCGGCCGATGCGGGCGAGGGCGCCTTGCCGCTGCGCGTGGGCGACCTGATCGCCTTCGGCGTCGGCCATCCGTGCACGACCTTCGACAAGTGGCCGCTGCTCTACACGGTGGACGACGTCTACCGCGTCACCGGCGGGGTCCGGACCTTCTTCTGAAACGACAAGGGGCGGCCTCTCGACCGCCCCTCATTGATCGTCACCGCTGTTCCTGAAGGAACGGCGTTCGGTCGATCACTTGGCCTTCTCGGCCTCCCGGTGATATTGCGTCACGCGCTCGACCTCGTTCTTCGAGCCCAGCACCACCGACACGCGCTCATGCAGCTTGGTCGGCGTCAGGTCGAGGATGCGCTCGCGGGCGTTGGTCGCCGCGCCGCCGGCCTGCTCGACCAGGAAAGCCATCGGGTTGGCCTCGTACATCAGGCGCAGCTTGCCGGCCTTGTGGGGCTCGCGCTTGTCCCACGGGTACATGAAGATGCCGCCGCGCGTCAGGATGCGATGCACGTCCGCCACCATCGACGCGATCCAGCGCATGTTGAAGTCCTTGCCGCGCGGACCCGTCGTCCCGGCCAGGCACTCGTCGATGTAGCGCTTCACCGGCTCGTCCCAGTGGCGCATGTTGGACATGTTGATCGCGAACTCCTTCGTGTCCGCCGGGATCTTCACGTCGTCGGCGGTCAGGACCCACGAACCCTGCTCGCGGTCCAGCGTGAACATCGCCACGCCGTCGCCCACGGTCAGCACCAGCGTCGTCTGCGGGCCATACACGCAGTAACCCGCGGCCGCCTGCGCGGAACCGGGCTGCAGGAAGTCCTCCTCGCTGACGCCCTTGCTGCCCTCGGGCTTCTTCAGCACCGAGAAGATCGTGCCGATCGACACGTTCACGTCGATGTTGCTGGAGCCGTCCAGCGGATCGAACATCAGCAGGTACTCGCCCTGCGGATAGCGGTTGGGCACGAGGTAGATGCTGTCCATCTCCTCGGATGCCATCGCGGCCAGGTGACCGCCCCACTCGTTGGCCTCGATCAGCACCTCGTTGGCGATGATGTCCAGCTTCTTCTGGACCTCGCCCTGGACGTTCTCCGATCCGGCCGTGCCCAGCACGTCACCGAGCGCGCCCTTGTTGACGCTGATGGCGATGCGCTTGCACGCACGCGCGACCACCTCGATCAGCAGCCGCAGCTGCTGAGGGATGTGGCCGTGCGCCCGTTGCTGCTCGACCAGGTATTGGGTCAGGCTGACGCGTTGACTCATGAAAGGACTCCGATGGTTGCAAATCTCGTGCGTCGCGCAACGGCCCGACGCGCGGACCGCTCCGCACGCGGAATCAGGCTTGCGTCGCGGCCTCCGTCGGCGCCGCGACCGGCTGCGGATCCAGCGCCAGCGCGCGCTGGATGATCTCGCGCACGTCGTTGGACAGGTCCGGCTTGGCCGCCACGCGGGCGATCGCCACGCGGGCCGCGCTGCGATACGGCTCGGCCAGCGCGGTCCAGCGATCCATGACGCGGGCCAGGCGGCCGGCCACCTGCGGATTGATCGCGTCCAGCGCCAGCACCTGATCGGCCCAGAACACATAGCCCGCCGCGTCCGCGCGGTGGAACGCCGCCGGGTTGAACATCGCCAGCGAGAAGATCAGGCTGCGCGCGCGGTTGGGGTTCTTCAGCGTGAAGTCCGGATGCTTCATCAGCTGCTTCACGCGGGCGAAGGTCTTGCCGTCGCGCTCGGCGGCGCGGCCCTGCAGCGCGAACCACTTGTCGATGACCAGCGCCTCGCCCTTGAACTGCGCATGGAAACGGGCCAGCGCGCTGTCGGCCAGCTCCGCCTGCGCGTTCACGAGCGCGGACAGCGCGCCCATGCGGTCGGTCATGTTGGTCGCGTCCTTGAAGCGCTGGTACGCGCGGCCCGGCCACACGCCGTCGCCGCTGCGCGTCGCGTGCAGCACCAGCATCGCCAGCGACAGGTTCACCAGCGCGCGCTTGCCGCTCTGCACCGGATCGGGGCTGTAGCCCGCGGTGACCTGATGCGTGTCATGAGCCCAGGCCCAGTCGGCCTGCAGCGCCGCGGCGAGCTGCGTCTGCGCCGCCTCGACGGCCGCGTGCACCGCCTGCGGATCGACGACGTCGAGCTGCTCGGCGATGTAGGCCTCGTCGGGCAGCTGCAGCGCCAGCGCCTTGAAGGCGGGGTCGAGCTCGGGATGGCGCAGCACGGCGCGCATCGCGTCAAGGTAGGCGTCGTCCAGCACCAGCGGCTGACCCGAGCGCACGGCGCCCAGGATGCGGTTCAGCGCCAGGCGCTGGCTGGCTTCCCAGCGGTTGAACGCGTCGCTGTCATGCGTGAGCAGCACCAGCAGCTCGGCGTCGCCCAGGCCGTCGTCCAGCACCACCGGCGCGGAGAAGCCGCGCAGCAGCGAGGGCACGGGTTCGGACGGCACGTTCACGAAGACGAAGGTCTGCTCGGCCTGGTCCAGGACCAGCACGCGTTCGGTCTCGGTGGAGCCGGCGGCGCCGTCCTCGCCATGCAGCATCAGCGGCAGCGCCTGGCCGTCGCGGGCCAGCAGGCCCAGCGCGACCGGGATCACCTGCGGCAGCTTGCCGTCCTGTCCGGGCGTGGCGGGCGTCGTCTGCTTCAGCGTCAGCGCGAAGGTCTGGGCGGCGGCGTCGTACGTGCCTCTGGCGGTCAGCCGCGGCGTGCCGGCCTGCGAGTACCAGCGCTTGAAGGTGTCCAGCCGGGTCGACAGCGCCGAGCCCGGGTTGGCGTCGGCGATGGCCTGCGCGAAGTCGTCGCAGGTCACGGCCTGGCCGTCATGGCGCTCGAAGTACAGCGACATGCCCTTGGCGAAGCCGTCGCGGCCCACCAGCGTCTGGTACATGCGCACGACTTCCGAGCCCTTCTCGTAGACCGTGGCGGTGTAGAAGTTGTTGATCTCGACGTACTCGTCCGGACGCACCGAATGCGCCATCGCGCCGGCGTCCTCGGGGAACTGGCGCGCCCGCAGGGCGCGCACGTCCTCGATGCGGCAGACCGCGCGCGCGCTGGGCGTGGCGGCCATGTCCTGGCTGAACTCCTGGTCGCGGAAGACGGTGAGGCCTTCCTTGAGCGAGAGCTGGAACCAGTCGCGGCAGGTGACGCGGTTGCCGGTCCAGTTGTGGAAATACTCGTGCGCGACGATCGACTCGATGCGGGCGAAGTCCGCGTCGGTCGCGGTGGCGGGGGAGGCCAGCAGCGCCGAGGTGTTGAAGATGTTCAGGCCCTTGTTCTCCATCGCGCCCATGTTGAAGTCGGACACGCCGACGACCATGAAGCGTTCCAGGTCCAGCGGCAGCTGGAAGCGGGCCTCGTCCCACACGACCGACGCGATCAGCGAGTTCATCGCGTGCTCGGTCTTCTCCAGGTCGCCCTGGCGGACGTAGACCTGCAGCAGGTGGTCCTTGCCGGAGCGGGTGCGGATGCGCTGCTCGCGCGCGACCAGGTCGCCGGCCACCAGCGCGAAGAGGTAGCTGGGCTTGGGGAAGGGGTCGTGCCACTTGGCCAGGTGACGGCCGTTGTCCAGCGTCGCGGTCTCCACGAGGTTGCCGTTGGAGAGCAGCACCGGGAAGCGGGCCTTGTCGGCGCGCAGCGTGACCGTGTAGACCGCCATCACGTCGGGGCGGTCCAGGAAGTAGGTGATGCGGCGGAAGCCCTCGGCCTCGCACTGCGTGAAGAAGCTGCCGCCCGAGGTGTACAGGCCCGACAGCGCGGTGTTCTTGTCCGGCGCGCAGGTGTTGCGGATCTCCAGCGTGAAGTCCGCGTCGGGCACGTTGTCGATGATCAGCTCATGGCCTTCCTGGCGGAAGGACACGCTCTCGCCGTCGATCAGCACGCGCAGCAGGTTGAGCTCCTCGCCATGCAGGCGCAGCGGGCCGTGCGGCACCGCGGCGTTGCGCTCCAGGCGCATCTTGCTGGAGACCAGCGTCTTGGCCGGATCCAGGTCGAAGCACAGGTCGACGGTGCGGATCCAGAAGATCGGCGCGACGTAGTCGGCGCGGCGGATCAGGGTGGCGGTGCCTTCACGCATGGCGGGCTTCCTTGTTGGAATGGGTCTTGTCTCTTGGGAGGCAACAGGACGGGGCTCCTGACGAGGAGCCCCGTCCGATCAAACACCCTGCTTCAGCGAAGCGGTGATGAATGCATCGAGATCGCCGTCCAGCACCTTCTGGGTATTGGAGATCTCGACGTTGGTGCGCAGGTCCTTGATGCGGCTCTGGTCCAGCACGTACGAGCGGATCTGGTGGCCCCAGCCCACGTCGGTCTTGCTGTCCTCGAGCTTCTGCTGCTCGGCCATGCGCTTCTTCATCTCATGGTCGTACAGACGCGAGCGCAGGCGCTTCCACGCGACGTCGCGGTTGCTGTGCTGGCTGCGGCCGTCCTGGCACTGCACGACGATGCCGGTCGGGATGTGGGTCAGGCGCACCGCCGAGTCGGTCTTGTTGATGTGCTGACCGCCGGCGCCGGACGCGCGGTAGGTGTCGGTGCGCACATCCGACGGGTTGATGTCGATCTCGATCGAGTCATCCACCTCGGGGTACACGAACAGCGAGGCGAAGCTGGTGTGGCGGCCGCCCGAGGAGTCGAACGGGCTCTTGCGCACCAGGCGGTGCACGCCCGACTCGGAGCGCAGCAGGCCGAAGGCGTACTCGCCTTCCACCTTGATGGTGGCGCTCTTGATGCCGGCGATCTCGTCGTCGGTCTGTTCCTCGACGTCGGCCTTGAAGCCCTTGCGCTCGCAGTACTTCAGGTACTGGCGCAGCAGCATGCCGGCCCAGTCGCAGGCCTCGGTGCCGCCGGCGCCGGCCTGGATGTCGATGAAGCAGTTCAGCGGGTCGGCCGGGTTGTTGAACATCCGGCGGAACTCGAGTTCCTCGACCTTCTCGGTCAGCTTCACCGAATCGGCCTCGATGGTCTCGAGGCCGGCGATGTCGTTGTCGTCCTTGGACATCTCGAAGAGCTCGAGGTTGTCGGACAGGTTGGAGGTCAGGTGGTCGATGGTTTCGACGACCGTCTCCAGGGTGCGCTTTTCCTTGCCGAGTTCCTGGGCCCGCTTGGGGTCGTTCCAGACGTTGGGGTTCTCCAGGGCGGCATTGACTTCATTCAACCGCAGCGCTTTGCGGTCGTAGTCAAAGGTACCCCCTTAGCGCGGCGGTCCGCGCTTGCAGATCAGCCAGCGTGCTGCCGATCGCGTTGATTTGCTCGATGTCCATGATTCGTTCGAGTGAAAGAGCCCCCGACAGGGGGCCCGAAGCCGGGTATTTTCTCATGCTGCCGCGGGAGGGCTCCCTAAGATGGCGGGATGGTTCGAAAACCCCCTGTCCCCGATGAGGGTTACCCCTCCGGCGGGCCCCCGGCGCTGCCCTCCGGCACGTTCCGCGCCCGGCGCCGGCGAGTGCGGCTGGGCAACTGGCGGCTGACACTGCTGTTGCTGCTGGTGTGGGCGATGGTCAGCTTCGGCGTGGCGTATTTCGCCCGCGCGTTGAGCTTCGATTTCTTCGGCTGGCCCTTCAGCTTCTGGGTCGGGTCCCAGGGCGCGCTGATCGTCTACGTGGCGATCGTCGTCATCTACGCCACGGTGATGAACCGGCGCGAGGCCGAGGCGGGCCTGCAGGACCCGCCGCCCCATGTCGATGAATCCGAGCCTCGCCGCGGGGAGCGGGAGCGCTCGGGATCGATCACCGGCTTCTGAGCGTCAGAACGGCGATTCGTCCTGGGCGCCTTGCGCGGCGCTGCCCATTCGGGCCGCGGCGAGTTGCGCCTGCAGCTCGGCGACCTGGGTGCGCAGCTGGGCGTTCTCGCCTTGCAGCGCGTTGACCTGCGCGCGCAGCAGCGCGACGGCCGGGTCGGCCTCGAGCTCGCCGTCGGCGTTGGTCGGCACGCCCAGCAGCTCGACGGCGACCTCGGACACTGCGTCGCTCGCTGCCTTCTTGCCGACCTTGGACTCGCGCACGCGCTTGGCGGCCTGACGCAGCTCCTTCTTGCCGCCGGCGGCAGCGGCGGCCTGCTCCTCGGCGGGCAGGTCCGCGATGACGGCGGCGGCGCTGATGGAGACCTCACCGGACTTCACCGCGGCGACGAGCTCGGGCGCGGCGGCCTTCTGGATCTTTTCGATCTGCGTCACGGTGGCGCTGCTGATGCGCGCGGCGCGGGCGATGGCCTCGCGGCTCTTGAGCGCGGGCGCGGCGGGCACCGGGGTGTCGGTCACGCCTTCAGCCGGCTCGACCGCGGCGGCGCTGCTCTCGGGGCTGGGATCGTTGAGCACGGCCAGGCGGCGCGCTTCCATGATCTCCTTCTTGCGCAGCGCGAGCACGCCGCGCTGGAAGTCCGACACGCTGCGACGGCCCAGGTGCTGGTCGATCATCCAGAGGTGGACGTCCTCCATCGACTTGAAGCGCGTGTTCTGCACGGTCTGGAACGGGATGCCGTGCTTGGTGCAGATGCCGTGGCGGTTGTGGCCGTCCACGAGGACGTCGCCCCACAGCACCAGCGCGTCGCGGCAGCCCTCGGCCAGGATGCTGCGCTCGAGCGCGGCGTATTCGTCCTCGGTCAGCGGATCGATGTAGGCCTTGAGTTCTTCGGTGACGATGATGTTCATGGGGAGCGGAGTGTGCGACTGGCGCGCGGGTCGCGAGGGCGACGGACGACGGCGGAAAAGGGCGGCATTCTGCCTGCCTCGCGGCGCTAACCTGTCGCACCTCCGAGCGCGAGCGTCGGAAATCCCACGGAACCCACCCCCAGATGAGCGCCCCCCGATGAGCGAAGCGATCCAGGACCCGGTCGATCCCCTGGCCAGCGGCTGGGACTATCCGTCCCCGCACCGCAGGGAGGTCCGGCCTCAGGCGGCGGACATCGACGGCTTGAATCACACGAACAACGCGGTGTACGTGCGCTGGTGCGAGCAGGTCGCGTGGTCGCACTCGGAGGCGCTCGGGTTGAGCATCGAGGACTACCGGCGGCTGGATCGCGCGATGGCGATCCGGCATGGGGGGTACGACTACCTACTGCCGTCCTTCGAGGGCGAGGCGCTGGTGCTGGGCACCTGGCTGACGGCGGGGGACGGGAAGCTGGCGATGGAGCGGCGCTTCCAGCTGCGTCGCGCGAGCGATGGACAGACGCTGATGCGCGGGCGATGGGAGCTGGTGTGCATCGACATCAGCGGCGGCCGGCCCCGGCGCATGCCGCCTGAATTCGTCGCGGCGTATCAGGCGGCGGTGGTATTGCCGCCGCAGAGCCTCGGGGCTTGACCCCCTCGCCCGCGAAGCGGGAGAGGGCGGGGGTGAGGGCTCGGCGCAGCCCGCGGTCTTCAGCCGAGGAATTCCTGCACCGCCCGGGCGAGGGCCTCGGGCTGGTCGTGGTGCATCATGTGCGCCGCCTGCTGGAGCGTGACGCGCCGCAGATCCTTCACGACGCTGAGCCGGGTCTCGAAGTCCTCACGCGGATAGCGATCGCCCCACCACTGCGACAGCTTCGTCTCACTCCCCTCGACCCACAGCGTCGGCGCCGTGATCGCGGCCCAGCACGCGAGCGCCTCGGCCTTGCGATAGAGCACAGGGTTGGTCCGCTTGTGAGCGGGATCGCCCAGGATGTGCCAGCGCCCATCCTCGGCCTGCCGCGACCAATGCGGCGCGAGCCACGCGGCCTTGTCGGCGCTCAACCGCGGGTTGGTTTTCATGAGCCGCTGCGCCACGCCCTCGACGCTGTCGTAGGTCTTCAGGCTGGGCTTCTCCTTGAGTTCATCAAGCCAGCTGGCCAACCGCGCCGGCGCCATCTCAGGCGTCGTGTCGGGCAGTCCGAATCCCTCGAGGTTGACGAGCTTGCGCAGCCGCTGGGGCCGCACACCGGCATAAGTCATCGCGATATTGCCGCCCATGCTGTGCCCGAGCAGGTCCACGGGCGCATCGGGGCTGACGGCGTCGAGCAGCGCGTCGAGGTCGCCGAGGTAGTCGGGGAACCAGTAGGCGTCGCCGGGGTTGCTGTCGGTGAGGCCGAAGCCGCGCCAGTCGATGGCCAGCACGCTGCGGTCCTCGCGGAAGGCGTCGACCATGAACTGGAACGACGCACCGACGTCCATCCAGCCGTGGACCATCACGAGCAGCGGCCGTTGCCCATCGGGCTCAGGTCCCCAGCGCAGCACGTGGTGATGCAGCCCACGCAGCGAGAGGATCTCGCCGCGATGCGGGCGGCGGACGACGTAGGCGGGCGCGGAACTGGGGCTCGTGGCGGTGCTCATGGCCGCGACTCTACTGTCGCGACGAGGCTGGCGCTTTCGCCATGGAGACAATGGCCCCGACTTCCCATCGAGCCGACATGACCACAGCCGCCACCTCTTCCGACGCCTACACCCTCCGCTCCGCCCGCCCCGATGACCTCGACGCGATCGTGGGACTGATCGGCGAGCTCGCCGACTTCGAGCACCTCACGCATTTGATGGACGTGACGCCCGAGAAGCTCCTGCCGCATCTCTTCGGCGAGCGCCCCGTCTGCGAGGCCTTCGTCGCCGAGCACGACAGCGGCACCGTCGTCGCCTTCGCGCTCACCTTCACCAACTTCTCGACCTTCCTCGGCAAGCCCGGGATGTACCTCGAGGACCTCTACGTGCAACCCGCGCATCGCGGCGCGGGCCTGGGCAAGCGCATGCTGACCCACCTCGCGCGGATCGCGATCGCGCGCGACTACGGCCGCTTCGAATGGTGCGTGCTCGACTGGAACGAGAACGCCATCCGCTTCTACGAGAAGATGGGCGCGACGATCATGCCGGACTGGCGCCTGTGCCGCCTCACCGGCGACGCGCTCGCGCGATTCAAGGGCTGATCACTTCAGCCAGTCGTCGAGCAGCTCCGGCGGACGCGCGATCAGCGCGCGTTCCCCGTCAATGACGATGGGCCGCTGCAGCAGCACCGGATGCTCCGCGATCGCCGCGAGCAACTGCGCGTCGCTCAAGGACAGGTCCGACAGACCGAGCGCGCGATAGGCGTCCTCGCCATCGCGCAGCATCGCGCGCGCCGGCACGCCCAACTGGCCTTGCAGCGTCTGCAGCTCGGCCAGCGACAACGGCGTCACGAGGTACTCGATGACCTCGGGGCGAATGCCGCGCGTCTCGAGCCGCGCGAGGGCCTCACGCGACTTGGAACAACGCGGGTTGTGGAGGATCTTTTGGGGCATGCGCGAGTGTAGGGCGCACCGTCTTGGCGCTACGGGCTTTCCATGAGGACCGGCCCCCCCTCGCTCGCTAGCATCCTCGCTCTTGTTCCAGTCCAGGATGGAGTGACGCGATGTCCGATGCCTACGCGCTGATCCACGGCGCGTTCCGCTGGCAGGTGCCCGAGCACCTGTCCATCGCCGAGCTCTGCTGCGGCCGCTGGGCGCGCGAGACCCCCGACGCGCCCGCCATCCTCTTCGACAGCGACAGCGGATGCCGCGCGCAGTACTCGTTCGGCCAGCTCCAGCGCGCCGCCAATCGCCTGTCCAACTCGCTCCAGCGTCTGGGCGTGACCCCCGGTGACCGCGTCGCGCTCGTGCTGCCGCAGCGTTTCGAGACGGCCGTCGCGCACATCGCCATCAACCAGCTCGGCGCGGTGGCCATGCCACTGTCGATGCTCTTCGGCCCCGATGCGCTGGCCTTCCGGCTGCAGGACAGCGAGGCCAGCGTCGCGATCGTGGAGGCCGGCGCCCTGGAGGCCGTGCGCGCCGTGCGCGACCAATGCCCCGCGCTGCGCCAGGTGCTGGTTGTCGGCGAGTCCGATCCGCACGCGGGCGAGTCCGGCTGGATGGCCGCGCTCCAGGCCGAGGACGCGCGATTCGCCGCGCGCGACAACGCGGCCGAGGACCCGGCGATCCTGATCTACACCAGCGGCACCACCGGCGCGCCCAAGGGCGCCTTGCTGCCGCAGCGCGCGCTGCTGGGCAACCTCACCGGCTTCATCGCCAGCCAGAACTGGTTCGGCTTCGACCCCGGCAATCCCGCCTCGCGCAGCGACGCGGTGTTCTGGAGCCCCGCCGACTGGGCCTGGACCGGCGGCCTGATGGACGCGCTGCTGCCGTCGCTGTGCTTCGGCCGGCCCATCCTCGGCTACCAGGGCCGCTTCTCGCCGGAGAAGGCCTTCGAGCTGATGCAGCACTACCGCATCAGCCATACGTTCCTGTTCCCGACGGCGCTCAAGGCGATGATGAAGGCCGTGCCGCATCCCGCCGAGCGCTACACGCTGCGCCTGCAGGCCATCATGAGCGCCGGCGAGGCCGTCGGCGACGCGGTCTTCGACTGGGTCCGCGACGAGCTGGGCGTCACCGTCAACGAGATGTTCGGCCAGACCGAGATCAACTACGTCGTCGGCAACTGCGCGCGGCTCTGGCCCGCGAAGCCCGGCAGCATGGGACGCGCGTATCCCGGCCACCGTGTGGCGGTCATCGATGACGACGGCCAGGTCTGCGCGCCCGGGCAGATCGGCGAGGTGGCCGTGCATCGCCGCGACAAGCACGGGGACCTCGATCCGATCTTCTTCCTCGGCTATTGGCGCAACGAGGCCGCCACCGCGGCGAAGTTCAGCGGCGACCTGAGCGACAGCTGGTGCCGCACCGGCGACCTCGCGCGTGCCGATGAGGACGGGTATCTCTGGTATCAGGGCCGCGCCGACGACCAGTTCAAGGTCGCCGGATACCGCATCGGTCCCGGCGAGATCGAGAACTGCCTGGTGCGCCACGATGCGGTCGCCAACGCGGCGGTCGTGCCCAAGCCCGATGCCGAGCGCGGCGCGCTGGTGAAGGCCTTCATCGTGCTCGCGCCGGGCCGGCAGCCCTCGGCCGCGTTGACGGCGGAGCTGCAGGAGTTCGTCAAGCAGCGGCTCGCGCCCTACGAGTATCCGAAGGAGATCGAGTTCCTCGAGAGCCTGCCGATGACCACGACCGGCAAGGTCCAGCGTCGCGTGTTGCGGCAGCTGGAAGCGGATCGGGCGGCAGGGCTCGCCGCCTGATCGCGCCGCGCCCTCAACTGGGGCGTGAGTTGCGCAGCTTCACGTAGAGCTTGGTGTTGATGCCCGGCGTGGTCTGCAGCAGCGCGGCATCGGGCCATTGCTCCTGCCCGGTCAGCAGCGTGCAGGCGCGCGAGGTCTTGCCCTTGGGCGTCTCGGGTTCGCGCAACTGCGCGTCGGCGGGCAAGGGCAGGCGCCAGCGCTGCGCGCCCTCGGTCCAGTCGAGGTTCCATTGCGGCGCATCGCTGCAGGCGATCACGCCGTCGATCTGCGGGAACATCCATCGCACATACCAGGGCAGCAGTTCGGTGCGCAGCCGTTGACCGACGGTGACGATGCGCCGCACGGTGGCCATGTCCAGCATCTCCGGCGGCGTGGCGAGGTCGATGCTCAGCCGCACGCCGAGGTCGCCCTTGGGCACATTGGTGCCGAAGTCCATGTCCTTGGCGCGTTGCTCGGAGAACGTGGGCAGATCGAAGCGGCCCTTGTCGTCAACGGGGATCGGGATGTAGTCGTCGTCGCTCATCAGCGCGAGCTTCGTGCCCGGGGGCGGCGGCTTGCTGCCGTCCTTCGAATTCGTCAGCACGAAGCGGCTGATGAAGAGGCCTTCGCCTTCGGTGCGCAGCTTCGACAGCAGCTCGTTGAGGCGCTTGTAGGGGAAGGACGCGCCGCGCTTCATGTCGCTCTGCACGGTGGGCAGCGCCACGGCGGAGTCGGGCGATGCAGCGGTTGATGCAGCGGTTGATGCAGCGGTTGATGCAGCGGTTGGTGCTGCGGCTGATGCGGCAGTTGATGCGGCGGTGGTGGCCGCGTTCGCGGTCATCGCGCTGCAGGCAGCGATCACGGCGAGTGCCGCGGTCATGAGGGCTTGGGCTTTCACTTCTGGGATCTCCCTGTATCGCGGAGGCGATCAGCGCTGAACGAGGATGGAGGAGGACGCGTTGACGCGTGTGAGGTCGAGCGATGTCCCGTGTCGCGGGGGCAGCGCTCAGCGCCGGCACTTGCCACGGGCTTCCGCGAGCAGCCAGAACGGTGCGCTGAGCAATCCGGCGCCGCCGCCGGCGAAATCGCCCTTGAGGCAATCGCCGGTGGCGCCCTTCATCATTTCCTTGCCGAGCCGGGTCGACGCGTCGATCTTGTCGGGCGCGAGGCTGGCCTGATCCGCGCGCTCGGCCAGCAGCGGCTGGCCCTGCGTGCCTTGGCGGATCGCGCGTTGCGTGGCGGCGCCGTACATCAGATCGCGGCCGCTGGGGCCCGAGGCCGATGAGACGGGCGGCGTCGGCGCCTCGACGATCAGCGTTGATCGGGGCTCGTCGGGCGAGGGCGCCACGTCGGGGCGCGCGATCGCCGGCGAGCGCGTCGCAGCCTCGGTCTGCACGGCGGGGACAGGTCTTGTCGAACGCGAGGTCCTCGCGACCTTCGACGACGGCGCCGGCAGGGGCGGCAGCTGGATCGTGATCATGCGCACCGACGTCCGCGCCTGATCGCGATGCGGCGGCGCGCGATGCGACGCGTGCTGCAACCAGCCAATCAGAGCGACGTGCAGCAGCAGGACCGCGCCCAGCAGCAGCGCGCGGGTGCGCCGCGCTTCACGAGTCGCCATCGGACTCTCCCGCGCCCGGCTCATCGCCGGGCTCCCAGGCGAGCAGGTCGCCCGGCTGGCATTGCAGCGCCGCGCAGATGCGCGACAGCGTGTCGAAGCGCACGCCGCGCACCTTGCCGGACTTCAGCAGGGACAGGTTGGCCTCGGTGATGCCGATGGCCTCGGCCAGCTCCTTGGAGCGCATCTTGCGCTGCGCGAGCATCACGTCGAGTCGGACAACGATGGGCATGGTGGGCTCAGATGAACTCGGCGTTCTCTTGCGCCATGCGTTGCGCCTCGCGCAGCACCAGGCCCAGCGCGACGAACACCAGCCCGCACAGCAGCACGATGAAATGCGAGCTGCCCAGCTGGAAGGTCAGCATGCGCTGGCCGGCCGGGTTGCCCAGCGTCAGCGCGAGGATGGTGGCCGTGTCGGTCAGCGGCATGGCGATGGCGATCGCGATCACCGACTGGCCCATGCGGCGCATCACCCGCGCGGCGGTGTCGGTGAAGACGTCGCCGCGCAGGTAGCCGCTGAACAAGCGCCACAGGCACCACAGCGCATACAGCGTGAGCAGCGCCAGCGGCAGGTTGACCGCGAAGCCGGCACCGCGCGAGGCCGGGTCGAATTGCAGCGCGTGTTTCAGGCCCCATTCGGAGCGCGCGGTGCGTTCCACCAGTCCCGCGTTGGTCCAGAACATCGCGTGGAAACCGATCACCGTCGCCATCGCGATCAGCACCATCGCGCGCACGCAGTGGGCGATCCAGCGAATGCGCTGCAGGCCGGCGGGGATCGGGGAGGAGCTCATGACGGGGTCGGGGCGTTACCGTGGATTGGTAAGAAATTACTGTAAAACAATAATTCCACTGCCGCAATGGGTCCCGCGTAAAGACGGGCAGGACGAGGCGGGGAAGACCGCCGGGCGAGCAGGGGAGCGACGCGCCGCCGGCCTCATGCACACTGGCCGTTTGCCGCCGCCGCGATGCATCCGCGGAGCCAGGTGAGCCGGGCGGGCGGCCTGTTGAACGGAGAAGAAGATGGAACGCATCACCCTGGGGCAGTCGGACCTGTCGGTCACCCGCATCGGACTGGGCACGATGACCTTCGGCGAGCAGGTCGATGAGCCGGCCAGCCACGGGCTGCTGGACCGCGCGGTCGCGGCCGGCATCAACCTGCTGGACCTGGCCGAGATGTACCCGGTGCCCGCGCGCGCCGAGACCTTCGGCCGGACCGAGGAGATCGTCGGCCGCTGGCTGAAGGCGCGGCCGGGACTGCGCGAGCAACTGGTCATCGCGACCAAGGTCGCCGGACCTTCGCGCGGGTATGACTGGATCCGCGATGGCAGCCAGGACCTGACCGGCGCGCAGATCGTGCAGGCCTGCGAGGACAGCCTGCGCCGGCTGCAGATCGACACCATCGACCTGTTCCAGATCCACTGGCCCGCGCGTCACGTGCCGATGTTCGGCGGCGTCTATTTCGAGCCGGCCAAGGACAAACCGGTCGCGTCGATGCGCGAGCAGCTCGAGGCCTTGGGGCGGCTGCAGCGCGAAGGCAAGATCCGCCACATCGGGTTGTCCAACGAGACGGCCTATGGCGTCGGCGAGTTCGTCCATCTGGCGCGTGAACACGGCCTGCCGCGAATCGCCAGCGTGCAGAACCCGTACAGCCTGGTGAATCGCGTCGTGGAGAACGGGCTCGATGAGGCGCTGTATCGGCACCAGGTCGGGCTGCTGTCGTATTCGCCGCTGGGGTTCGGCGTGCTGAGCGGCAAGTACGACGCGCACGGCATCGCTGATCCGGCCAAGCCGGGCCGGCTGGCGATCTTCGAGAGCATGAAGAAGCAGCGCTGGGCGCGGCCCGAGACGCTGGAGGCGGCGCGCCGCTACAACGCGCTGGCCGCGGAACTGGGCATGACGCCCGCGACGCTGGCCATGGCCTGGGTCACCTCGCGCTGGCAGAACGGCAGCACGCTGATCGGCATCACGAACGCCGAGCAGCTCGACGAGAACGTCGCGGCACTGGGCCGCAAGCTCGATGCCGAGGTCTACGCGCGCATCGACAGGATCCGCTGGGAAATCCGCGATCCGGCGCAGTGACCCGACCCCCTTCTTCCCGAGAAGCTCCTGTTCAATGAACCGGCCCCCGTCATGCCCCCTCGCCCGCGAAGCGGGAGAGGGCGGGGGGTGAGGGCTCTACGAAGCGCTCCGTGCCCTCACACGAGCCCTCACCCCAACCCCTCTCCCGCTTCGCGGGCGAGGGGCTCTTCAAGGCTCAAGGCCGCAGAAGCTCGAAGGATCCCTGGGCCAATCTCTGGCCGTTGACCAGCACCTCGACGGCATGCGTGCCGGCGTGATGCGTGCGGGTCGTGAAGTCGCGCATCGCGCGCGTGATGCGGATCTCGGTCGACGCGCCCGGCGCCAGCTCCACCGTCTTCAGCTTGAAGACCTTGGGCGAGGCCCGTCCGTTCTTCTTCACGTAGTGGATCGCATAGTCGACCACCAGCCGTTGCGCGGTCTGCGCCGTGGAGCGCAGCGAGAACGCGAGCTCGACCTCGCCGCCCAGCCTCACGCGCGACGGCGTGATCGCCAGCTGCTCGACCACCGCCTGCGCGCCGTCACTCGCGCCGATCAGCTTCAGCGCTCGCGCGTCGCCCTGCTTGATGCGCGAGCGCAGCGCATGCTTGACGATCCACGCGCTGCGTGCGTCGTCCAGATCCCACTCGGCCACGTGCGCGTAGACCCAGTCGGGATGGTCCTTCGTGATGTCGTTCAGATGGTTGGCGACGGAGCGCCGCACATACAGGCTGTCATCGGCCCGCAGCGCATGCAGCAGCTCGCGCACCGGCGCCGGGTCGGCCACCAGCGCGTCCAGGCGGAACGACCACGGCAGCCGCGGCCGGCAGCCCTCGCTGGCCAATCGACGCACATGCTCGTCGGCATCGGCGGTCCAGTCCGACATCGTGGCCAGCGTGCCGGCGAGGTCCTCGCGGAGGAACGGGCGAATCGCGAATTCAGCGGTGCCATGCGCAGTCAGCTGTCGCAGCGCCCGCAGCGAGGCGACGGGGTCGTGCTGTCCGTAGCTCGCGACGAAGTCGCACAGGCCCATGTTCATGAAGGCCCCGCCCGCGCGCGGCGCGGCGGCGATCACCGCGTCGAGCTTCGTCGCGAAGCTGCCCGGCAGCCCGGCGTCCAGCGCCTGCGCCACGCGATGCACCCGCTGCATGATCGACAACGGCTCGAGCCCGTCCGTGGCCACGGCCAGGAAGCGCTTGCGCTGGAAACCGGGTGCGGTCTCGGCAAGCGTCGTGGCCAGCGCGCGCAGCGTGCTCTCGCCGATCAGGTCCTTGAGCGAGTAGCCGGAGGTGGCGTTGGCATTGGCATTGGCTGTGGCGATGTCGGTCATGGGCGAAGCGATGTTGAGGTGAGGCGCGGTCAGCGGCCGCGAGCGCCGCAGCCTACGGGCGCGGACTGCCACCCGGTGTCAGCAGCAAGCTCATACAAGCGCGGCGCCCCTGCGGGCGCGGACAATCCGCGCCCATGAGCAAGAAATCCGCCCATGTCAGCGAAACCCCGGCGACGCAGATGCTGCGCCAGCACCAGATCGCGTTCGGCGAACACGTCTATGACTACGTCGACCACGGCGGCACCGGCGAATCGTCCAAGCAACTGGGCGTGTCCGAGCATGAAGTCGTGAAGACGCTGGTGATGCAGGACGAGAAGGCGCAGCCGCTGATCGTGCTGATGCATGGCGACTGCACGGTCAGCCTGAAGGAGCTTGCCCGGCAGATCCCCTGCAAGAAGGTCGAGCCTTGCAAGCCCGACGTCGCCCAGCGCCACAGCGGCTACCAGGTGGGCGGCACCTCACCCTTCGGCACGCGCAAGGCGATGCCGGTCTTCGTCGAGGCGGGCGTGCTCGCGCTGCCCCGCATCCTGATCAACGGCGGCCGCCGCGGCTACCTCGTCAGCCTCGATCCCCGGGTTTTGACGGAGCTGCTGGCGGCCCGCCCGGTCGAGTGCGCGCTGAAGTCCGGGGCAGAATAGCGCCCCATGCAAAGTGTCCTGTTTCCCCTGTTGGCCGCGTTGGCCGGGTATCTGATCGGCTCGCTTTCCTTCGCGGTGATCGTCAGCCGGCTGATGGGCCTGTCCGATCCGCGCAGCTACGGCAGCGGCAATCCGGGCGCGACCAACGTTCTGCGCTCCGGCAACAAGGCCGCGGCGATCCTCACGCTGCTCTTCGACGCGCTCAAGGGCTACGTCCCCGTGCTGCTGGTGCTGAAGTTCGGCGCGCCCTACGGCCTGGAGGAAGGCACGGCCGCGCTGGTCGGCCTGGCCGCGTTCGTCGGCCACCTGTACCCGGTGTTCTTCCGCTTCCAGGGCGGCAAGGGCGTGGCCACCGCGGCGGGCGTGCTGCTCGCCATCAACCTGGGCCTGGGCCTGGCGGTGCTGGGCGTCTGGATCGTGATGGCCGTCGTGTTCCGCTATTCGTCGCTGGCCTCGCTGAGCGCCGCGGTCGCCGCGCCGCTGCTGCAGATGCTGGTCTGGGACGTCGGCCCCGAGCTCCCCGCCATCGCGCTGATGAGCCTGCTGCTGATCTGGCGCCACGCGGCCAACATCAAGAAGCTGATGGCCGGCACCGAGAGCAAGCTGGGCCAGAAGGCCGCACCCGCGTCCGCTGCCCCTGCGGCCAAGTCGCACCGCCATGAGAAGTCGCGCGAGAAGCGCGATCACAAGCATTCCCACAAACCCAGGCAGAACAGCAAATGAGCAGCATCGAACGCTTCGACGTCGGCCCGCGTCTCTCCGAGATGGCCATCCACAACGGCGTGGTCTATCTGGCCGGCCAGGTCCCCGACGACGCCACCGCCGACGTGAAGGGCCAGACCGAGCAGGTCCTGGCGATGATCGACAAGCTGCTGGCCCGCGCCGGCAGCGACAAGACGAAGATCCTGCGCGCGCAGCTGTACATCGCCGACGTCAAGGACCTGGCCGGCATGAACGCCGCCTGGGACGCCTGGGTGCCGGCCGGCCACACGCCGCCGCGCGCCACGGTCGAGGCCAAGCTGGCCAAGCCCGAGTGGAAGATCGAGATCGTGATCACCGCCGCGGTGTGAGCCGCGCCTGATCGGTCAGAACGACCAGTCCTCCAATGAAGAACGCCGGCATCGCCGGCGTTCTTTCATGGGCCGATCACTCTTCCTCGGCTTCCTGGAGTTCCAGCCCCAGGCAGGCCGGATCGCCGCAGCCGCGGCGCACCAACACTGGCGGATCCGCGGTGAGGTCGACCACCGTGGTCGGCGTCATCGGGCAGGCGCCCGCGTCGATGATCAGCTGGATCAGCTTGTCATAACGCGCGGTGATCTGCTCGGGGTCGTTCAGCGGCTCGCTCTCGCCGGGCGGGATCAGCGTGGTGGCCAGCAGCGGCCCGCCCATGATCGCCAGCAGGTCCTGCGTCACGCGGTGGTCCGGCACCCGCAGGCCGATCGTGCGGCGCGACGGATGCGACAGCCGCCGCGGCACTTCCTTGGTCGCCTCCAGGATGAAGGTGAAGGGGCCCGGCGTGGCCGTCTTGATCATCCGGTACTGCTTGTTGTCCACGCGCGCGTAGCTGCCCAGCTCGCTCAGGTCGCGGCACAGCAGCGTCATGTGGTGCTTGTCGTCGACGCCGCGGATGCGGCGCAGCGCCTCGGCGGCGGCCTTGTCGTCGAGCTGACACACGAGCGCGTAGCTCGAGTCCGTGGGAATCGCGCCGATGCCGCCCTGGGCCAGGATCTGCGCCGCCTGGCGCAGGAAACGGGCCTGCGGGTTGTCGGGATGGACTTCGAAGGTCTGGGCCATGGTCCTCAACAGGGGCAATCGGCGTGCGGGCCGAGGGCAGGGCGGCTCAAGCCGGCCAATGGATGCGGTGCGACAGCGCGTTCCACACCGGCTTCAGCGTACCCGAGAGATGCTGCTCCAGCTTGCCGACATCGACGCGGCTCTCCTCCGGACTGTGGAAGTCCGAGCCGCGCGAGGCCAGCAGGTCGAATTCCAGCGCCGTGTCGGCGTACTGCAGCATGTCCGCGGCGGTGTGGCTGCCGGTGACGACCTCGATCGCGCGGCCGCCGTGGGCGATGAATTCGGTGATCAGCGCGTATTCCTCGGTGGGCGTGAAGCCGTATCGCCCCGGATGCGCGATGACGGCGAGACCGCCCGCATCGACGATCCAGCGCACCGCGTCGCCCAGCGCCGCCCAGCGATGCGGCACGTAGCCGGGCTTGCCCTCGGTGAGGAAACGGCGGAAGACCTCCGGCACGTCCGAGCAATGGCCGGACTCGACCAGGAAACGCGCGAAGTGCGTGCGCGAGATCAGCTCCGGATTGCCCGCGTGCCGGAGCGCGCCCTCGTACGCGCCGGGTATGCCGACCGCGGCCAGGCCCGCCGACATCTCCCGCGCGCGCGCGCCGCGTCCGCCGCGCGTGGCCTTGAGGCCGTCGACGATGCTCGGATCCTGGTGATCGAAACCCAGCCCGACGATGTGCACGACCTTGCCGGCGAAGGTCACCGAGATTTCCACACCGGTCAGGTAGGGCAGGCCCAGCGCGCGGGCCGCCTCCAGCGCGCGCTGCTGGCCGCCGACCTCGTCGTGGTCCGTCAGCGCCCAGAGCTCCACGCCGTTGCCCTTGGCGCGCGCGGCCAGCGCCTCGGGCGACAGCGTGCCGTCGGAGACGGTGGAGTGGCAGTGCAGGTCCGCGTTGGTCTGCGCGTGCAGGGCCACGCGCGCGGTGGGGGCGGTGGGGGCGGTCGGAGGGGTGTTCACCCCGCCGATTCTAGGAGCGGCGCCATGTCCGGGATGGCAGCACTGGTTCGGCGCCGGTCGACGAAGTAGCGGCTGGGCCCGGTGCCGCACTTGGCGACGTGTTTGGGCTCGGCCAGCGCGGCGGACAAAGCACGCACGCTGTCGAAGGTGCCGGGCTGCACCTGGATGACGCCGGCGCTGAGCGTCGGCAAGGGATTGAAGGATTCCTGGTTCTGCCGGTTCAGCGTGACGTAGCCGCCCAGCGCCTGGTGCTCGGCCGAGAAGAAGGGCCGGATCTGGCGGTCGAATTCGCGGCACACGCGGGTGACGCGCGCGGTCCAGTCCGGCGAGCCCAGCACCATCACGAAGTCGTCGCCGCCGATATGACCGACGAAGTCCAGCGCCGGATCGGCGGCGGACTGCAGGATC
Organism: Roseateles sp. So40a; assembly: GCF_048081605.1. NCBI lineage: Bacteria > Pseudomonadati > Pseudomonadota > Betaproteobacteria > Burkholderiales > Sphaerotilaceae > Roseateles > Roseateles sp. So40a. The sequence goes on from NZ_CP182288.1 coordinate 881,551, forward strand.
TGCGCGCACAGCTTGATGATGTCGTCGCCCGCGGCGTAGCCGTAGACGTCGTTGAACGGCTTGAAGTGGTCGATGTCCCAGGCGACGACGACGAACTCGCGGCTCTCGTGCAGCAGCGCGTCGAGGTGCTGGTCGGTGGGCACGTTGCCCGGCAGCAGCGTCAGCGGGTTGGCGTAGCGCGCGCTGTGGACCTGCAGGTCGGACACAGCCTTGAGCAGGTCGGTGCTGCGACCGGTGCCGAAGTACTCGCCGTTGCGCGTGACGATGAAGCCGTCGACCATCAAGCGGTCGTCCAGGCTCGCGATCGCCTCGCTCATCTCGCGCAGCGAGGTGCTCGCGTCGAAGATCAGCGGCTGCGGGTCCATCAGCGCGGTGCACGAGCGCTTCTCGTGGATGTCCATGAAGTAGCGCTCGGCGCTGCGCTTGAGCACCTGCAGCGAGCGCAGGATGCCGATCGGGCGGTTGGCCTCGTCCAGCACGGGCATCGAGAACAGCTGCTCGTCGCGCTGGAACATGTCGGCCACGGCCTGGCATTGGAGCTTGGGCGTGACCGTGTGGCTGCGCCGCGCGAGCTGCGCGGCGGTGGTGATCGCATCGGGCGGCAGCCGCATCCAGTCGGCGTTGCGGCGGCGATGCTCGGGCGCGAGCAGCGCGTCGACCTCGGCCCGCAGCGCGGCCCGGGGCGCGGCGCTCGGGCGGGCGAGCAGGTAACCCTGGCAGACCGGCACGCCGAGCCGGCGCAGCACGGTCAGGTCGCTGAGCTGCTCCAGGCCCTCGGCCACGACGGTGCAGCCGGAGCTCGCCGCCATCTCCAGGATCGATCGCACGAACTGCTGCTTGAGCGGCTCCTGCGCGATGCCGTCGATGAAGTGCCGGTCGATCTTGACGAAGTCCGGCCGGATGTCCATCCAGCGCTTGAGGCTGGCGAAGCCCTCGCCGAGGTCGTCCAGCGCGACCACGAAACCCAGCTCGCGCAGGCTGCGCATGCTGTCCTGCAGCCGTTCGGGCTCGAGGATGGGCCGGGTCTCGGTGAGCTCGATGACGACGCGCGAGGCGGGCAGGTCCAGCTGCGCGAATTCACGGGCGATCAGCGCGCCTCGGTCGCTCGTGGCGAGCAGCGTGTCGGCGGTGAGGTTGAGGAAGAGCTGCCCGGGCAGCTTGAGTTCCTTGAAGCGGCGCAGCGCGCGGCGCACGACCAGGCGTTCGAGCTCGACCAGCCGGCCCAGGCGGGCGGCGGTCTCGAAGAGGACGAGCGGTGAATGCAGCGGCGTGTCGGCGGGCCCTCGGGTGAGGGCTTCATAGCCGAGGATCTGTGCGCGCTCGATTTCCACGAGCGGTTGGAAGTGGATGTCCAGCGCGCCGTCGCGGATCAAGGCGGACAGGGCGATGCTCAACGGATCGGGCGGTGGCAGGTGGGTGCTCGGCATGGGAAGGACCACGGCGGCCGGAGCGCCGCGTGGTGTCCCCATTCTGGGTGGCCTCTATGTCATCGCTTTGACAAATGGTTACAGCAGGCGCGCGTGTGATTTCTTCACGGGCGCTGCTTGCTGAAGTCCCGCTCCGGGAACAGCCGCGTGGTCAGCGCGCCCAGGCTCTCATGCACGACGTCGACATTGGTCTCGTCCAGGATCAGCTTGGTGACCTGCGGGCTGAAGGATTTGCGCAACAGGCCGAGGAAGCGCGGCGCGGCCACGACGCGCAGTTGCGTCACCTCGCCATTGTTGAACCCGTCATCCAGCGTCTTCGCCACGCGCGAGGCAAAGCTGGTCGCCTCCTGATGCGATTCATCGAGCCCCGCCGAGGCGGTCACGTTGTTGCCGCGCCGCCCGGCTGCATCGCGGCGCAGATCGGCGTTGTCGGCGTGCGCGGCGGCGTCGGTCAGCGTGGTGACGTCTTCCAGGTCACCGCCTTCCTCGGGCAGCCGCAGCAGGCGCGCCACGCCCTCGTCCGCCACCAGCACCCAGAGTTTTCCGTCGTCCTTGTATGCAGCCATTGGGGTTCCTTCAACAAGAGTTCTCGTTGAAGATCCAGCGGCAAGCGCCGTACCTCCCTCCGGGGAGCGTCGTCTCTCCCTCCGGAGAGGGCCGCATCTCCTTCAGGGAGAGGCACCCCGCGGCCGCTTGGCACATCATTTGCCCGCCGGAGGATGGCTCCGGACCTCGATGCGAGATCTACATGGACACCGACACGACCGCCACCGCCAGCCTCCACCTCGTCTGCCCGTCCTGCGCGGCGAAGAACCGCGTGCCGCGCGAGCGTCTCGCGGAGTCCCCCGACTGCGGCCGCTGCGGCACGCCGCTGATGCTGCCGCGGCCGGCGGACCTGTCGCCCGAGGTCTTTGACCGCTTCATCGCGGGCACGGAGCTGCCCGTGGTCGTCGATTGCTGGGCCGACTGGTGCGGCCCGTGCCACATGATGGCGCCGCAGTTCGAGAAGGCCGCGGCGATGCTGCCCGAGGTGCGCTTCGTCAAGCTCGACACCGAGGCCGCGCCGCAGCAGAGCGCGCGATACGGCATCCGCAGCATCCCGACGCTGCTGCTGTTCCTGGACGGCCAGGAGGTCGCGCGTCAAGCCGGCGCGATGCCGGCGCCGGCCATCGTCGAATGGGTGCGCAAAGCGCTGCTGGGCTGAGCCCACGGCTGAGCAGCGCTCAGTCCGCCATCGCCTCGACGACCATCTGCACGCGCTGCTGGCCCTGGAACTCGTCCAGGCTGAGCCGATAGGCCAGCGTGACCTGCTCGGGCAGAGTCTCGGTATGGCTGAACCAGATCGCATCGCGGATCCAGGCCCCTTGGCGCAGGCGCAGCTTCAGATGGCGCTCGCCGACGATGCGCTGGCTGATGACCTGCACGCGGTCGCAGAACAGCGGCGCCTCGAAGGCCTGGCCCCAGACCTGCGATTCCAGCTCCTGGACCGTCTCGGGGCTGAAGGCCTCGGGCGGCAGCGGGCCGTCGGTGCGCAGCGTTCGCGTGAGCGCGGCCTCATCCAGCCATTCGCGCGCGACCGCCTCGAAGGCGTGCGCGAAGGCCTCGACGCCGCCCGGTGACAGCGTGCAGCCCGCGGCCATCGCATGGCCGCCGAACTTGCGCAGCAGCTCCGGATGGCGCTTGGACACGAGGTCCAGCGCGTCGCGCAGATGAAAGCCCGGGATCGAGCGGCCCGAGCCCTTGAGCTGGCCGTCCGCGCCCTCGGCGAAGACGAACACCGGGCGATGCAGCCGGTCCTTGATCCGCGAGGCGACGATGCCGACGACGCCCTCGTGGAAGTCCGCGTCGAAGATCGCCAGCGCCGGCGGCGGCGCGCCGTTCAGGCGCGGATCGGTCATGAGCCGCTCCAGCAGCACCAGCGCCTGCTCCTGCATGCCGGCCTCGATCTCGCGGCGCTCGCGGTTGATGCGGTCGAGCTCGCGAGCCAGCGCCAGCGCTTGCTCGTTGTCGTCGGTCGTCAGGCAGGTGATGCCCAGCGTCATGTCGTCGAGCCGGCCCGCGGCGTTGATGCGCGGCCCCAGCGCGAAGCCCAGGTCGAAGCTGTTGGCGCGGGACGCGTCGCGGCTGGCCGCGGTGAACAGCGCCTGCACGCCCGGTTGCACGCGGCCCGCGCGCATGCGGCGCAGGCCCTGCGCCACGAGGCGGCGGTTGTTGGCGTCCAGCCGCACGACGTCGGCGACGGTGCCCAGCGCGACCAGGTCCAGCAGTCCGTCCAGGCGGGGCGGGGGCGCCTCGCCGAACGCGCCGCGGCGGCGCAGCTCGCCGCGAAGCACCGTCAGCACGTAGAACGCGACGCCGACGCCCGCGAGGCTCTTGCTCGGGAAGGGGCAACCAGGCTGGTTGGGATTCACCAGCGCGTCGGCCTCGGGCACCGTGGGTTGCCCGTCGGCGGTGACCGCGGGCAGATGGTGGTCGGTGACCAGCACCTTGATGCCGAGCGCGCGCGCGAAGGCCACGCCCGCGTGGCTGGCGATGCCGTTGTCCACGGTGACCAGCAACTGCGGCTCATGCTGCATCGCGAGCTCGACGATCGTCGGCGTCAGCCCGTAGCCATGCACCGCGCGATCGGGCACGACGTAGGTGACGGTGCCCGGCTTCGCGCCGAGCAGCGCCAGGCCGCGCAGCATCACCGCGCAGGCGGTTGCGCCGTCGCAGTCGTAATCGGCCACGATGCAGATGCGCTCGCCCGCGCCGATGGCGTCGGCGAGCAGCTCGGCCGCGCGCGCGATGCCCAGCAGGCCCTGCGGGCCCTCGGGCGGCAGCAGGTGCTTCAGGTCGGGGTCGAGCTCATCGCGCGAGAGCACGCCGCGCGCGGCGAAGAGCCGCGCGAGCAGCGGCGAGAAACCGGCCTGCTGCAGCGCGAAGGCGGGATCCGGCGGCACGTCGCGGGTCAGGATGCGGGGCTGGCTCACAGGTCCTCCACGGCGCTGGCGACGGCGACGCTCGTCGGTGCGAAACGTTGCTTCAGGCGCGCCCAGGCGCCCGCGGGTTGACGGGTCCAGGTGCGGGCCAGGCGCTCGCCGCACAGCGTCAGCGACACGGGTCTGCCGGCCTCCGCGGCGCCGAGCGCCTGCGCGATCGGGCCGGCGTCCAGCGCCTTCCAGGCCTCGCTCCAGCCATACAGGTCGCCGGTGAGCATCGGCACGCGCAGCCGCGTGTCGACGACAAGATCCGCCGGCAGCGCCTGTCCGCGATCGCGGCCGCAACCGCTGATCCACACGGCGTTGAGCGGACGTTGGCCACGCTGCTCGCGCGACTGGTTCAGCGGATGGTCGTGCAGCAGCATCTGCGCCTCGTTGAGCAGCATGCGCAGGCGGCGGGCTCGCGGATACCAGGTCTCCACGCCGCGATTGAGCACACGATCGACGCTCGCGGCCTCCAGGCCGTCGAGGTCCTCATGCGCGACGGCCCACGCGTCGCGCGCGAGCCAGGCGCTGCGCCAGCCTTCGGCCGCGGGGAAGAGCGTCGCGGACAGCGCCTCGAGGAAGGCGCGCGATTCGTCGTCGTCGAGGTCCAGCGTGTCGGGGCCCATCGCGGTGACGCCCTCGTTGCCGACGGCGAAGTAGGCCGGCGTCAGCAGCGCCCAGGCGGCATCGCCTGGGCTCTGGCCGGCATCGCGCACGCGCCAGGCAGCGGTCGGCGGCCAGGCGTCGTCGACGCCGCGCAGGCGCGCGAGGAACTGTTCGTGCGGGGGGAGGGGGGAGGTCTCGTCGGCGTCGCCGACATCGCCCGTCGGGGTGAGCAGGCCCAGCAGGCGGCTCAGTCGGGGCAACTCCAGTTCGCGCAGGATGCCCGCCACCTGGGGGTCCAGCGCACTGGCGAAGGGGATCATCACGTGCATGGCGGGGGATTATCGGCCGGTCACGAAGCTTTCATGCGCGGTGGGCAACCTGTGGGGCCATGCTGACCGACAAGCTCATGGCCGCCGCAGTCTCGAACGAACCGCCTGGGGCCGAGGCGGCGGACGCCGAGGACGGCGGCTCGATCCGCGTGCGCACGGTGTGGATCTCCGATCTGCACCTGGGCACGCCGGGCTGCCAGGCCCGGGCGCTGCTGGACTTCCTGCGCGAGGTCGAGTGCGAGCAGCTCTTCCTCGTCGGCGACATCGTCGACGGCTGGCAGCTGCGCCGCAGCTGGTACTGGCCGCAGGCCCACAACGACGTGGTGCAGAAGCTGCTGCGCAAGGCGCGCAAGGGCACCCGCGTGATCTACGTGCCGGGCAACCACGATGAATTCGCCCGCAAGTACCTGCAGCACAGCTTCGGCGGCATCGAGGTCGCGCCCGAGTGGATCCACGAGACCGCCGACGGCCGCAAGTTCTGGATCACGCACGGCGACCTCTTCGACGGCGTCATCCAGCATGCGAAGTGGCTGGCCTACGTCGGCGACAGCCTCTATGAATTCACGCTCAAGCTCAACCGCCACCTGAACTCGCTGCGCGCGCGCCTGGGGCTGCCGTACTGGAGCCTGAGCAAGTACCTCAAGCTCAAGGTCAAGCGCGCGGTGTCCTTCATCAGCGAGTTCGAGGAAGCGCTGGCCCGCGAGGCCCGCAAGCGCGGCGTGCACGGCGTGATCTGCGGGCACATCCACCATGCGGAGCTGCGCGACATCGACGGCATCACCTACGCCAACGACGGCGACTGGGTGGAGAGCCTGACGGCGCTGGTCGAGCACGCCGACGGCCATCTGGAGATCCTCGACTGGGCGGAGCGGCAGCGCCGCGGCGCGGAGCAGGGCGCCGCGGACGCGCTGGCCGCGGCGATGCGGCAGCCGGCCTGATTCGGGCCTGATGCGCGTCTGACGCGCGTCTGACGCGCTTCTGACGGGTTGCCCTCCGAGGTGGGGACACCCGCCCGAAGGAGGGTCATGGGGCTGTCACACCAGCTTCATAGAATCAGTTCATGACTTTGCCCGACGTGCCGCTGCTCAACCGCGAGAACGCGATCCTCGAGTTCAACCGACGTGTCCTGGCCCAGGCCCAACGCCTGGATGTACCCCTGCTGGAACGTCTGCGCTACATCTGCATCGTGTCCAGCAACCTCGACGAGTTCTTCGAGGTCCGCTTCGCCGACATGCTCGACGCGCAACGCGACGGCAGCGGCCTGGTCTCCCCCCGGGACGTCGAGCGCGTGGGACGCGCCGCCCACGACCTGATCGACCTGCAATACGCGATCTTCAACGACCAGGTGATGCCCGCGCTGCGCGAGCACAACATCCAGATCCTGAATCACGCGGACCGCACCGACGACATGCGCGCGTGGGTCGGCAAGTTCTTCGAGCGCGAGGTGCGCCCGCTGCTCGTGCCCGTGGGCCTGGACCCGGCCCACCCGTTCCCGCAGGTGGCCAACAAGTCGCTGCACTTCATCGCGCGGCTGTCCGGCAAGGACGCGCTGGGCCGCGACAACCGCATCGCCATCGTCAAGGTGCCGCGCGTGCTGCCGCGTGTCATCAAGGTGCCCGCGGCGATCAGCGGTGGCAAGCAGAGCTTCGTGCTGCTCACGAGCGTGATTCGCGCCCATCTGGAGGAGCTGTTCCCCGGTCGGCATGTGGAGGCGTTCTCGCAATTCCGCGTGACGCGTGATTCGGACCTCGAGGTTGACGAGGAAGAGATCGCCAACCTGCGCCATGCGTTGCGCTCAGGCCTGACGACGCGCCACTTCGGTCGCGCGGTGCGGCTCGAGGTCGTGAACACCTGTCCGGAGGAACTCTCGCGTTTCCTGCTCGAGCAGTTCGACCTGCCCGAGGCCGCGCTGTACCGCGTCAACGGTCCGGTCAACCTGGTCCGGCTCAACGAGCTGATCGACCAGACCGACGCCGACGACCTGCGCTTCCAGCCCTATGAGCCGAGCTGGCCCAAGGGCCGGCTGCCGCGCGGCAAGTCCATCCTGGACAAGCTGCGCGCCAAGGGCGACGTGATGCTGCATCACCCGTTCGAGAGCTTCGATCCCGTCGTGCAGATGTTGCGCGAGGCGGTCGAGGATCCGGACGTGCTGGCGATCAAGCAGACGATCTACCGCACCGGCAGCCAGTCCGTGCTGGCCGACCTGCTGATCGAGGCCGCCCGCCGCGGCAAGGAAGTCCTGGCTGTCGTGGAGCTCAAGGCGCGCTTCGACGAGGAAGCCAACATCAACTGGGCGGAACGCCTGGAAGCCGTCGGCGCCCAGGTCGTGTACGGCATCGTCGGGCTGAAGACGCACGCCAAGCTGATGCTCATCACGCGCCGCGAAGGCGGGAAGCTGCGGCGCTACGGGCATCTCTCCACCGGCAACTACAACCCGAAGACCGCGCGCTTCTACACCGACCTCGGCTACCTCACCGCCGACGCCGAGATGACCGCCGACATGGACCTGGTCTTCAGCCAGCTCGCGTCGCTGTCCAAGTTCAAGGCACCGAAGAAGCTGCTGCTAGCGCCGTTCAACCTGCACAAGACGATGTGCGAGCTCCTCGCCCAGGTCGAGGCCGCCGCCCAGCGCGGCGAACCCGCACGCATCGTGCTCAAGATCAACGCGCTGACCGACTCGGAGCTCATCAACGGCATCCTGCGCGCCGGCAAGGCCGGCGCCAAGGTCGACCTCATCGTGCGTGGCGCATGCATGCTGCCTCCTGGGTTGCCCGGCCAGTCCGACAACATCCTCGTGCGCTCCGTCGTCGGGCGCTTCCTTGAACACTCGCGGATCTTCTACTTCCGCTGGGGCAAGGACGAGCAGGAAGCGCTCTATCTGTCGAGCGCCGACTGGATGAGCCGCAACATGCTCCGCCGCATCGAAGTCGCCTGGCCCGTCACCGATCCCAAGCTCCGCCAGCGCGTCATCGACGAAGGCCTCTCGCCCTATCTTCACGACACGCAGGACGCCTGGCAGCTCAGCCCCGATGGGACCTCCCAGCGCATCGTGCCGGGTCGCGACATCCTTCCCGTCAGCGCTCAGCAGGCGCTTGCTCGGCTCTATCAGGAAACGGATTGACCCAAGTTCCTCTCCCTCTCCCGCTTGCGGGAGAGGGCAGGGGTGAGGGCCAGCAGCCTCGTCAGGCCTCCAGCGCCAACTGCACCCGGCCGACCTTCGACCAGGCCTCGAGCTCCTCGCGCAACAGGTAATGCGCCCGCGGATGACCCTCCGCCCACCCCTTGCGCATCTCGATCGTGACGTTCATCCCATCCCGGCGCAGCCGGATGTCCGCCGCGTCCACGTCGCCGCGCGCGTGGCACTTGATCGCCGCCAGCCGCAAGCTCAGCAACTGCCACACCATCGGCTCTTCCTGCAGCTGCTCCTCGAGCTTGCGCAACCCGCCGCGCTGACCCAGCGCCAGGTCGCCCAGCCGCCGCAGCTGGTTCTGCGAGAACCCCGGCGCATCCACATGCGACAGCAGATACGCGCTGTGCCGGTGGTGATCATGGTGCGACACCATCATCCCGATCTCATGCAGCGCGGCCGCCCAGCCCAGCTCCCGCCGGTGCTCCTCCTCGGCCTTCGGCGCCAGCTCCGCATGCAGCCGCTGCGCGAGCGACTGCACCCGGCCCGCCTGCTCGCGATCGACCGCGAAACGCCGCTGCAACTCCGCCACCGACTGCTCCCGCATGTCGCGTCCCGCCGCCAGCAGGCTCGGATCCAGCCGCTCCGCCAGATCGAAGATCACGCCCTGGCGCAACGCGCCCTTGGCCGGATGCAGCCGCTCGATGTCGAAATGCGTGAGCAGCGTGTACAGGATGCACAAGCCGCCGCCAACCACCGCGCGCCGGTCTTCCTTCAATCCGGACAGCTTGAGCGCGTCGACGCTGCCCGCCTGCAGGCATTGCTCGATGCACCAGCGCAAGCCGTCCAGCGTGATCGCGCCGTCCGGACTCACGCCATTGGCCGCGAGGATCTGCGCCACCGCGCCCACCGTGCCCGACGAGCCCAGCGCCTGCTTCCATCGCGGCTGCGACGCGCGCCGCGAGAACTGCGTGATGGCTTCCTCCAGCTCCGCGCCCGCGGCGACCTGCGCCGCGCGGAAAGCCTCGGCCGTGAACCGGCCGTCCGGGAAGAAGCGCATCGACAGGCTGACGCTGCCGATCTGGAAACTCTCCGCGCTCAGCGGCTGCGGGCCGCGGCCCAGGATCATCTCGGTGGAGCGGCCGCCGATGTCGATGACCAGCCGCGGATCCTCCGCCGTCTGCAAGCGAGCCACGCCCGCGTAGATCAGGCGCGCTTCCTCGCGGCCCGAGATCACCTCGATCGGATGGCCCAGCACCTCGCGCGCGCGCGCCAGGAACGCATTGCGGTTGCGCGCCTCGCGCAGCGTCTGCGTGGCCACCGCGCGGACCTGCCGCGAGGGCAGGTCGGCCAGCCGGTCGGCGAATCGGCGCAGGCAGGCCAGACCCCGTTGCGCGGCTTCCTCGGTGAGCATGCTCATCGCGTCCAGACCGGCCCCCAGTCGCACCGTCTCCTTCAGGTAATCCAGCCGCCGGTACTGCCCGTGCTGCAGGTGGGCGAGCTCCAGCCGGAAGCTGTTGGAGCCCATGTCGATGGCGGCCAGGATCGGAGGAACTTGCGCTTGGGTCATGGGGGGCGATTGTGGCGCAGTCGCGCTAGCATCCGGCCTTCCGTCCGGAGTCATGGATGGTCATTTCACCCTGCCTTCCCCCTTCACAGGAGCTGCCGATGACGACTTCCGATTCCCGCGCCGACGTGCGCCTCGACGCCATCCAGGACGACATCGACACGCTGGCCCCCGGCCGCGGCTTCAGCCGGCGCGCGTTCGTCGGCACCGCGGTGGGCAGTGGCTTCGCTGCCGCCGTCCTGCCGGTCAGCGCGCAGACGATCACCACCGACACGCAAGGCCTCGATGCCGGCCCGGTGAGCATCCCGGTGGGCGATTTCAAGTTGCCGGCCTACGTCGCGCAGCCCGCGGGCAAGAAGCATGCGCACGTGGTGCTGGTGATCAGCGAGATCTTCGGCGTGCATGAACACATCGCCGATGTCGCGCGGCGCTTCGCCAAGCTCGGCTACCTGGCCATCGCGCCGGATCTCTTCGCGCGCCAGGGCGATGCGAAGGGCTATTCCGACATCGCCAAGCTCCAGGCCGAGATCATCCAGCGCACGCCTGACGCGCAAGTCCTCAACGACCTCGACGCCACCGTGGCCTGGGCCAAGGCGCAGGGCGGCGACACCACGCACCTGGGCATCACCGGTTTCTGCTGGGGCGGCCGCATCGTGTGGCTGTACACCGCCCACAGCAAGGCGGTGAAGGCGGGCGTGGCCTGGTATGGCCGACTGCAAGGTCAGACGAACGCGATGACGCCCAAGCACCCGATCGACGTGGCCGGTCAGCTCAACGCGCCGGTGCTGGGCCTGTACGGCGCGACGGACAACGGGATCCCGGTGTCGACCGTGGCTGCGATGCAGGAGGCGTTGAAGCAGGGCAGCGCCTCGGCCAAGGCCAGCGAGTTCGTCGTCTATCCCGACACCGGCCACGCCTTCCATGCCGATTACCGCCCCAGCTACCGGGCCGAGGCGGCCAAGGACGGCTGGGCGCGCTGCCAGGCCTGGTTCAAGCAGCACGGGGTCTGAACGCGGTCACCGGGCTCGGACGCGCGTTCGGGCAGATGCGCGCTTGTCCCCCGTTCGGGGTCGTCCGCAGGAGGGGCAGAGCCCTCGCGCGGCGGGGGGCTTGACGACTCTGAGACAATTTTGAGAACCCCATCCGGCGCACCCCACGTGGTGCGCCTTTTTTATCCATGACCCTGACCTACATCCTGCTGGTGACCTTCGCTGGCGGTCTGGCCTCCGTGACGATCGCGGCCATGCTGACGGTCGGCCTGCTGAGCCGCATCGTCAAGCACCTGGTGAGCCTGTCGACCGGCGTCCTGCTGTCGACCGCGCTGCTGCACGTGCTGCCGGAGGCCTTCGAGAGCGGTGCGGACCCGCACAACCTGTTCCTGGCGCTGCTGGGCGGGTTGATGTTCTTCTTCCTGCTGGAGAAGGCCGAGCTCTACCGCCACACGCACCACCACGAGGGGGACGGGCACCACCACCACCACCATTTCGACCGGGAGCAGGCCGGCCGGGGGGGCTTGTCGGTGCTGGTGGGGGATTCGATCCACAACTTCTGCGACGGCATCATCATCGCCGCGGCCTTCCTGGCGGATCACCACCTGGGGTGGGTGACCGCGATGGCCATCGTGGCGCATGAGATCCCCCAGGAGGTCGGCGACTACATCGTGCTGCTGAACGCCGGGTTCTCGCGCAAGAAGGCGCTGTTCTTCAACGCCGTGTCAGGCATGGCGGCGGTGCTGGGCGGACTGGTCGGCTACTTCATCGTCGGCCCGTGGCAGCAGCTCTTCCCCTACCTGCTGGTGGCCGCGTCGAGCAGCTTCGTCTATGTCTCGGTCGCCGACCTGATCCCGCAGCTGCAACGCCGGCTGCCCTGGAAGGACACCGCGCTACAGCTGCTGTGGCTGGGCGTGGGCATCGTGTTCGTGCTGATCGTCGTCGGCGGGAAACACGCCCACTGACGCTCATTGACGCCCGCTGACGCCGCCTTGGGGCGGCCGCGTCAGCTGGTCTGCGGCGCGCCCTCGCCGTGCACCACCAGCACCGGGAACGCGCAGTGCGTGAGCACCTTCTGCGTCTCGCTGCCCAGCAGCAGCGCCTGCAGCCCGCGCCGGCCATGCGTGGCCATGACGAGCAGGTCGGCGTCCACGCGCTTGGCGTGCTCGATGATGGCTTCCCAGGGGTGCAATGCCTCGACGCTGTGGGCCTCGATCTCCAGGCCCTGCGCCCGCGCCAGCGCGAGCACCTGACCGAGCCGCTCCTGCGCGATGCGCTCCTGCGCGTCGAAGAATTCCTGCGGCGGCGTGGGCTGCATCTCCGACACGGCGCTGTACGGGAAGGGCTCCTTGACGCTCAACGCGAACAGCTGGGCGCCGTGGAACTTGGCCAGCTGGATGGCGGTATCGACCGCCTTGGCGGTGATGTCGGAACCGTCTGTGGGAATCAGGATGCGCTTGAACATGGCGAGCCTCCTTCGAACGGGTGGGGCTGGGTGGACCGGACCCCGCCGCGGCAGGGTCAGGGCTTGCCTTCGCAGTCTGACCTTCCCATGGTGCTCGCGCCCTGCGCGTTGTCAATAAGGGCCGGCGTGAGCCTTCGTTCCCAGGCCGCCAGCCTTCATCCCTTGGCGAGCGGCAGGCGCGGGTTGGCGCTCCATTCGCTCCAGGAGCCGGGATAGAGCCGGCTGCCCGTCAAGCCGGCGTGATGCATCGCCAGCAGGTTGTGGCATGCGGTCACGCCGGAGCCGCATTGATGCACCGTGCCGGCCGCGCCTTGCGGCCCCAGCAGCGCCGTGAACTCCTCGCGCAGCTGCGCGGGCGGCTTGAATCGGCCTTCCGGCGTCAGGTTGGACTTGAAGAAGCGGTTGGACGCCCCCGGGATATGGCCCGCCTGGGTGTCCAGCGGCTCCACCTCCCCCCGAAAGCGTTCCCCCGCGCGGGCGTCGATGAGACGCACCCGCCCCAATTGGGTGAGCAGCTCCTGCGCCTGCAGCGGGTGCTCCAGCGGCTCGCCGGGCAGGAACCGGCCGGGCGTGGCGGCCGAAGGGGTGTCGGTGTCGACCGGACCGCCCGCCTGTTGCCAGGCCGCGAATCCGCCGTCCAGCACCGCGACCCGGTCGTGTCCGAGCCAGCGCAGCATCCACCACACGCGCGCCGCGTACATGCCGTCGGCGGCGTCGTAGGCGACCAGCAGCCGTCCCGGCGTCATGCCGATCGCGGCCAGCGTCGCGGCGAAGGCCTCGCGCTCGGGCAGCGGATGCCGGCCGCGAAAACCGCCGAACGCATCCTGTTTGGGGCCGCTCAGGTCGCGGTCCAGGTGCAGATGGAACGCGCCGGGCAGGTGGCCGGCGGCATGGGCGCGTTCGCCGGCCGCGGTGTCCGCCAGGTCAAACCGTGCGTCGATGATCAGCGGCGGCGTCGGCGAGGCCATCAACGCGCGCAACTGGTCCGCGGAGATCAGCGCGGGCGTCGATGCCGAGGTGGGCGCCGAGGTGGCGCGAGCGCCGGCGTCAGGGGCGGAGGTCGAAGACGTGCTCATGGGCGTTCAGGATTCCTGGACCGAGTGCTGGGCGTCCTTGGGCGTGTTCCGGGCGCGCAGCAGCGTCGCGCCCAGGCCCGCGCCGACGATCAGCAGGATGCCGAGCCATGACAGCAGGCCCAGCCGGTCGCCGAAAACCGCCACACCATACAACGCCGAGAACACGATGCCCAGGTATTGCAGCGACGCGTTGACCAGCGGCTTGCCGGTGCCATAGGCGCGTGTCATCAGCAGTTGCGCGGCCGTGGCCAGCACGCCCACGGCCAGCAGCAGCGCCGCGCCGGTCCAGGTGTGGGCATGCCAGCCGCCGTGCGAGACGATCGTCGTCAGCGCGCCCGCGACCACGCCGCCCATCGAGAAGTAGAAGACGATGCGGTACTCGGGTTCGCCCACCCGGCCCAGCGAGGTGACCTGCAGGTAGGCCATCGCCGACAACATGCCCGAGGCCAGCCCCGCCAGCGCGTGCCAGGCCTGCTGATCCTCCATCGCGGGCTGCAGCACCAGGCCCACGCCGACGAAGCCCAGCAGCACCGTGACCACCAGCCGCGGATCGACCTTGGCCGCGCCCATCAGCACCGCGCCGCCGATCAGGAACAGCGCCATCCACACCGAGGACATGTAGTTCAGCGTCATCGCCGTGGCCAGCGGCAGTTTGCTGATCGCGAAGAACCACAGCGACAGCGCGATCACCCCCGAGAGACTGCGCCAGAAGTGCATCGCCGGCACCTTCGTCTTGAGCGAGGTGCCCTGCACCCGCGTCATCGCGAACAGGAACAGCGTGCCCACCAGGCCGCGATACATGACGATCTCGCCTGCGCCGTAGTAGGCCGAGGCCAACTTGACGCAGACGCCCATGGTGGCGAACAGCAGTGTCGCCAACACCATCAGAAGGGGTGCAGACATGGCGCGGATTCTCGCGCCGAAGGCCGGCCCCACCTGTTGTGGCGAACCGCAAAAACGAACGCCCCGCAAGAGCGGGGCGTTGTGCGCACCGGTGAGGGTGCCTGGGGCGAGGAGCAGGGCGCGTCAGCGCTTCATCAGCCCGCGATACCACTCGTGGAAGTGCTTCATGCCGTCTTCCATCGGCGTCTGGTACGGACCGACCTCGTTGTCGCCGCGCTCCATCAGCGCCTTGCGGCCCGCGTCCATGCGCAGCGCGATCTCGTCGTCCTCGACGCAGGTCTCCATGTAGGCGGCCTGCTGCGCGTCGATCAGGTCGCGCTCGAAGGCGATGACTTCCTCGGGGTAATAGAACTCCACGATGTTGGTCGTCTTCTGCGGCCCCTTGGGGAACAGCGTCGAGACCACCAGCACGTTGGGGTACCACTCCACCATGATGTTGGGGTAGTAGGTCAGCCAGATCGCGCCCTGGTCCGGCGACTGCCCGCCCGAGAAGCCCAGCACCTGCTCATGCCACTTGGCGTAGGTGGCCGAGCCCGGCTTCTCCAGCGCCTTGTTCACGCCCACCGTCTGCACCGAGTAGTCCCGGCCGAACTCCCACGCCAGGTCGTCGCAGGTGACGAACTGCCCCAGTCCGGGATGGAATGGACCGACGTGATAGTCCTCGAGGTAGACCTCGATGAAGGTCTTCCAGTTGTAGTCGCACTCGTGGACGTGGACCTTGTCGAGCTGGTAGCCGCTGAAGTCCAGCGCGGCGCGCGGCCCCAGCCGGGCGAGGTCGGCGGCGATGTCGCGGCCGTTGTCCTCGAACAGCAGGCCGTTCCATTCGCGGATCTTGTAGCGGTTCAGGTGCAGGCAGGGGTCCTGCTTGAAGTGCGGCGCGCCGACGAGCTCGCCCTTCAGGTCGTAGGTCCAGCGGTGCAGCGGGCACACGATGTTGCTCTGCGTGTTGCCGCGTCCGCGCAACATCACCGCCTGGCGGTGGCGGCAGACGTTGGAGATCAGCTCCAGGCCTTGCGCGCTGCGCACCAGCGCGCGGCCTTCGCCCTCCTGCGGCAGGGCGTAGTAGTCACCGACCTCGGGCACGGCCAGGGCGTGGCCGAGGTAGCGGGGACCGTGCTGGAAGATCAGTTCCTGTTCCCGGCGGAACAGGTCCTCATCGAAGTAGGAGGTGACGGGCAGCTGAAGGTGGCTGGGAGCCGTGCTGCGTTCAAGGGGGCTGAGAGGAATGCTCAGGTCGGACATGATCCAAGAGGGTCTCCAAGACTGACCGCCGGGGCCCTTCTAGGGCATCGCATCGGGCAAGGGAACCGGTGATTGTACCCGGGCGCCCCTTGTCGGGGGAGGGCGGCGTTTTTCCCGATCGCTTCCGACCGGAAACACCCGCTGACGCCTGTGGCGGCCCGCTCACATCCCCCGACAGTCGGAACGCCGACCCGGGTATGCCGGTGCTTACAATCGGCCTTTTCGCGTTTTGAAATGAGCAAGCCATCCGCCAGCGCCAAATCGGCGCAAACCGCGTTCCAGGAGCAGGAGCCCGCCAGCTATGAACTGGCGGTCGAGGAGTTGGAACGTCTGGTGCAGGCGATGGAAGCCGGCCAATTGCCGCTGGATCAGCTGCTGGCCAGCTACCAGCGGGGGGCTGCATTGCTGAAATACTGCCGCGCGCGGCTCCAGGCCGTCGAACAACAAGTACAGGTCATCGAAGGTGGCAGCGCGCAGGCTTGGGGAGAAGAGTAATTGGATGCAGGTGTTTTCGAACGTTGGGTGCAGCAGTCCCTGCTGGCGGTGGAACAGGCGCTCGAAGCCTGGGTCCCGGAGCAGGCGCCCGCCGGTCTGGGCGTGGCGATGCGCTACGCGGTGCTGGGCGCCGGCAAGCGGCTGCGTCCCCTGCTGGTGATGGCGGCGGCGGAAGCCGCCGGCGGTCATCGCGAGGCGGCCTTGCGCGCGGCCTGCGCGGTGGAGCTGATCCATGCCTACTCGCTGGCCCACGACGACATGCCCTGCATGGACAACGACGTGCTGCGCCGCGGCAAGCCGACGCTGCACGTGCAGTACGGCGAGGCCCAGGCGATGCTGGCCGGTGACGCGATGCAGGCGCTGGCCTTCGACGTGCTGACGCCCGACGAGGGCATCGCGCCCGCGCTGCAGGCCCGCCTGTGCCGCCTGCTGGCGCGTGCCAGCGGCTACGACGGCATGGCCGGCGGTCAGGCGATCGACCTGGCCAGCATCGGCAAGCCGCTGGACGAGACCGCGCTGCGCGACATGCACCGCCGCAAGACCGGTGTGCTGCTGCAGGCCAGCGTGCTGATGGGCGCCGCGTGCGGCGAGCTGTCGGACGCGGCCTGGGAAGCGCTGAGCCGCTACGGCGCCGCGATCGGCCTGGCCTTCCAGGTCGTCGACGACATCCTGGACGTCACGCAAGACAGCGAGGTGCTGGGCAAGACGGCCGGCAAGGACCAGGACAACAACAAGCCGACCTACGTCAGCGTGCTGGGCCTGGAGCCCGCACGCGCCTACGCGCTGCGGCTGCGCGACGACGCGCACCAGGCGCTGGCCGACAGCGGCCTGGCCGACACCGCCTGGCTCAGCCTGCTGGCTGACAAGGTGGTCGAGCGCGACAACTGAACCGGCCAGAGAGGTCCCGCCATGAGCGACAACCAACCGAACGCGGCCGCCTCGCAGGCGCTGCTGGGCACGATCGACGGTCCGGCCGACCTGCGCCGACTGTCGCGCAGCCAGCTGCCGCAGGTGGCCGACGAACTGCGCGCGCACATCCTGAACAGCGTGTCCAAGACGGGCGGCCATCTGTCGTCCAACCTCGGCACCGTCGAGATGACGATCGCGCTGCACTACGTCTACGACACGCCGCGTGACCGCCTGGTCTGGGACGTGGGTCACCAGACCTATCCGCACAAGATCCTCACCGGCCGCCGCGACGCGATGGCCACGCTGCGCCAGCAGGGCGGCATCTCCGGCTTCCCGCGCCGCGACGAGAGCGAGTACGACACCTTCGGCACCGCGCACTCGAGCACCTCGATCTCCGCCGCGCACGGCATGGCCATGGGCGCCAAGCTCAAGGGCGAGTCGCGCCGCGTGGTCGCGATCATCGGCGACGGCGCGATGACCGCCGGCATGGCCTTCGAGGCGCTGAACAACGCCGGCGTCGCCCATGGCGGCCTGCTCGGCGACGTGCTGGTGATCCTGAACGACAACGACATGTCGATCAGCCCGCCGGTGGGCGCGCTCAACAAGTACTTCACCCGGCTGATGAGCGGCAAGTTCTACGCCGCCGCGCGCGAGGGTGCGAAGTCGGTGCTCAAGCACACGCCGCTGTACGAGTTCGCGCGCCGCTTCGAGGAACACACCAAGGGCATGTTCGTGCCGGGCACGATCTTCGAGGAGTTCGGCTTCAACTATGTCGGCCCGATCGACGGCCACGACCTGGACGCGCTGATCCCCACGCTGGAGAACCTGCGCGACAAGAAGGGCCCGCAGTTCCTGCACCTGGTCACGCGCAAGGGCCAGGGCTACAAGCTCGCGGAAGCCGATCCGGTGAAGTACCACGGCCCGACGCCGTTCAACCCCGCCGAAGGCATCAAGCCGTCGACGACGCCCGCCAAGAAGACCTTCACGCAGGTCTTCGGCGACTGGCTGTGCGACATGGCCGAGGCCGATCCGTCGCTCGTCGCGATCACGCCGGCGATGCGCGAGGGCTCGGGCATGGTCGAGTTCCACAAGCGTTTCCCCACGCGGTATTACGACGTGGGCATCGCCGAGCAGCATGCGGTGACCTTCGCCGGCGGCCTGGCCTGCGAGGGCCTGCGCCCGGTGGTCGCGATCTACTCGACCTTCCTGCAGCGCGGTTACGACCAGCTGGTCCACGACGTGGCGCTGCAGAACCTGCCGGTGCTGTTCGCGCTGGACCGCGCAGGTCTGGTTGGCGCCGACGGCGCGACGCACGCCGGCAACTACGACATCGCCTTCACGCGCTGCATCCCGAACATGAGCGTGATCACGCCGTCGGATGAGAACGAGTGCCGCCAGGCGCTGTACACCGGCCACATGCACAACGGTCCGGTGACGGTGCGTTATCCCCGCGGCGCGGGCATCGGCGCGGAGATCCAGAAGGACATGGTCGCGCTGCCCTGGGGCAAGGGCGAGGTGCGCCGCCACTCGACGCTGCCGCAGGGCGGCGGCCGTGCCGCGCCCCGCGTGGCGGTGCTGGCCTTCGGCACGCTGCTGCACCCCGCGCTGAAGGCGGCCGAGGCGCTGGACGCGACCGTGGCCAACATGCGTTTCGTGAAGCCGCTGGACGTCGAGCTGGTCAAGGAACTGGCCCGCACGCACGACGCGCTGGTGACCGTCGAGGACGGCTGCGTGATGGGCGGCGCGGGCAGCGCGGTGCTGGAAGCGCTGCAGGCCGAGGGCCTGTCGCTGCCGGTGCTGCAGCTGGGCCTGCCCGACGAGTACGTCGAGCACGGTGAACCCGGCAAGCTGATGGCCCAGTGCGGGCTGGACGCCGCGGGCATCGAGCGCTCGATCCGGGAACGCTTCCTGTCGGGCGCCGCGGCGCCGCTGTCCAAGGTCGCGTGAGAGAGCGGCGGCGGTCGGCGCCGCTGAACGATCCGCCTGGATGATCCGCCTGAACGGCGCTGGCTTCGCGGTCAGCGCCGTTTTGCTTGTGGGGCTGCCGCGCGTTTCACCGCCGCGATGAAGTCCTCGGCCAGCGCATGCGCCGGCCGATGCAGCGGCCACAGCGCCTGGATCCGGAACGGCACCGACACCGAGAAGGGCCGCACGTGCAGCCCGTCGCCCTCGCAGGCGCGCGCGGTCAGCGGGTTCACCAGCGCGATGCCCAGTCCCTGCTGCACCAGCGCGCACACGGCGATGGCGCTGTGCGTCTCCACCTGCAGGCGCCGGCGCACGCCGGCCGCCGCGAAGATCGCGTCGAACTGGCGTCGATAGGGATCCTCGGCCGACAGGCTGACGAAGCGCTCCCCCTCGAAGTCCTGCGGCGTGAGCACCGCCCGCGCCAGCAGCGGATGTCCAGCGGGCAGCACGCAGACCTCGTCCAGCTCGACCAGCGTCTCGCTGCGCGTGCCCGGCACGGTGGCGCTGACCTCGCTCAGCCCGAGGTCGAAGCGCTGCGCGGCCATCCATTCCTCGAGCAGCGGCGATTCCTGCGGCGTCAGCGTCAGTTGCGCCTGGGGATGGCTCGCGAGCCAATCAGCGCTGGCGGCCGGCAGCAAGGCATGCGCCAGCGCGGGCAAGGTCAGCACGCGCAGGCCCTCGTCCTCGGCACGTCCCAGCGCCAGCGCGCGGGCGACCACCTGGTCCAGGCCGTGATAGGCGCGCTGGACCTCATCGAACAACGCCAACGCGCGGGCGGTGGGCCGCAGTCGCCCCGGGCCACGGTCGAACAAGGGGTAGCCGAGCAGCGATTCCATCCGCGCCAGTTCCCGGCTCACCGTCGGCTGAGAGGTGAACAGCGCCTGCGCCGCCTTGGTGACGCTCCCGGCGGTCATCACGGCACGGAACACCTCGATGTGGCGATGGGAGATCGGCGGGGTGGACGGCGAGGAGGGCAGCGCGGACGGCGGGGATGGCTTGGACATCGCCTCAGCATAGCAGTCCATATCAGAAGTGAATTCATCAGCCAAAACAAAGCATTTGATTGAATGCATCGCCGGCGCGATGCTTTCGGCAGTTTGACGAACTCCCCAGGAAGGATGCCCCCATGCCGCAAGCCCTCACCCCCGCCCGCAGCCAGCAACTCCAGGCGCTGGGCGCCAAGTACGGCACCCCGTTGTGGGTCTACGACGCCTCGGTCATCCGGGAGCGCATCGCCGCGCTGCGCGGCTTCGACACGGTCCGCTTCGCGCAGAAGGCCTGCTCCAACACCCACATCCTGCGGCTGATGCGGGAGCAGGGCGTGAAGGTGGACTCGGTCTCGCGCGGTGAAGTGCTGCGCGCGCTGGCGGCCGGCTTCACCGTGGGCACCGGCGCCGACGCGGTCCATTCGGACATCGTCTTCACCGCGGACCTGCTCGACCGCGAGACGCTGCGGACCGTGGTCGAGCACCGTGTCCCGGTCAACGCCGGCTCCATCGACATGCTCGAGCAACTGGGCGAGGTCTCGCCCGGTCACCCGGTGTGGCTGCGCCTGAATCCGGGCTTTGGCCACGGCCACAGCAACAAGACCAACACCGGCGGCGAGCACAGCAAGCACGGCATCTGGCATGAGCAGCTGGCTGACGCGCTCGCCGTGATCGCCCGTCGCGGCCTGACGCTGATCGGGCTGCACATGCACATCGGCTCGGGCGTGGACTACGCGCACCTGGGCCGGGTGTGCGGCGCGATGGTCGAGCTGGTGCGCACGGTCAAGGCGCAGGGCCTGGACCTGCAGGCGATCTCCGCCGGCGGCGGGCTGTCCATCCCCTACCAGGAGGACGGCGAGCGCATCGACACCACCCATTACTTCAGCCTCTGGGACACCGCCCGCAAGGAGGCCGAGGCCGTCATCGGCCATGCGCTCGCGCTGGAACTGGAACCGGGCCGCTATCTGGTGGCCGAGTCCGGCGTGCTGCTGGCCGAGGTCCGGGCCGTGAAGTCGCAAGGCCGCCAGCATTTCCTGCTGGTCGACGCCGGCTTCAACGAGCTGATGCGCCCCGCGATGTACGGCAGCTACCACGCGATGAGCCTGATCCCGGCGGACGGCCAGTCGCGCCCGGTGCGCGAGACCGTGGTTGCCGGTCCGCTGTGCGAATCCGGCGACGTCTTCACGCAGGCCGAGGGCGGCGTGGTGCTGGCGCGGGAATTGCCGCAAGCCCAGGTCGGCGACCTGCTGGTCATCCACGACACCGGCGCCTATGGCGCCTCGATGTCCAGCAACTACAACAGCCGGCCGCTGATCGCCGAGGTGCTGGTCGATGGCGGCTCGGACCGCCTGATCCGTCGCCGCCAGACGGTCGAGGAGCTGCTCGCGCTGGAAGCGGTCTGACCGCCTCCGCCCGCGTGTGACGGCATCATGAGCTTTTTGCTATCGCACAATGTTTTTTCGATAGTTGAACTCAATAGGGATTCGCAATAGGCCGCATTGGGGAATTCAAACCCGTCGATAGCCTCGGCCCCCTATCATTCCGTCCATCCCATCAACCCCAGACAGAGAGATCGCAGCAATGTCCCTGATCAACACCCAAGTCCAACCCTTCAAGGCCCAGGCGTTCCACAACGGCAAGTTCATCGAGGTCACTGAAGAGTCGCTCAAGGGCAAGTGGTCCGTCCTGATCTTCATGCCGGCCGCCTTCACCTTCAACTGCCCGACCGAAGTCGAGGACGCCGCCGACAACTACGCCGAGTTCCAGAAGCTGGGCACCGAGGTCTACATCGTCACGACCGACACGCACTTCTCGCACAAGGTGTGGCACGAAACCTCGCCGGCCGTCGGCAAGGCCAAGTTCCCGCTGGTCGGCGACCCGACCCACGCGCTGACCAACGCCTTCGGCGTGCACATCCCTGAAGAAGGCCTGGCCCTGCGCGGCACGTTCGTGATCAACCCGGAAGGCGTGATCAAGACCGTGGAAGTGCACGACAACGCCATCGCCCGTGACGTCAAGGAAACGCTGCGCAAGCTGAAGGCGGCCCAGTACGTCGCCAAGAACCCGGGCCAGGTCTGCCCGGCCAAGTGGAACGAAGGCGAGAAGACCATCGCCCCGTCGCTGGACCTGGTCGGCAAGATCTAAGGATCTCGCCTTCGGGGGAGACGCTTCCCGCCTTCGGGTGGGGAGTCCCCCCGACCGGTGATCCGGACGAGGATGTTCCTCTTCCCCTCACTGCACCCGCACCGCGCGTGGACCCTCCCGGGCCACGGGCGTGTGCTCGGCCGTCCCTGCAACGTGCTCGACGCGCAAGGGAGGCCAGTTCTCGAAGTCGCTTGAAGACAACTGAAAGGAAGCAACGATGTTGGACGACAACCTGAAGGCACAGCTCAAGGCCTACCTGGAGCGGGTGACGCTGCCGTTCGAGATCGAAGCTTCGTTGAGCGACTCCGAGAGCTCCTCGGAACTGAAGCAGCTGCTGTCGGACATCGCCGCGATGTCCGACAAGATCACGCTGCGCCTGGACGGCAACGACGCGCGCAAGCCCTCGTTCAGCCTCAAGCGCACCGGCACCGAGCAGAGCCTGCGCTTTGCCGCGATTCCGCTGGGCCATGAGTTCACCTCGCTGGTGCTCGCGCTGCTGTGGACCGGCGGTCATCCCCCGAAGGTGGAGCAGTCCACCATCGACCAGATCAAGGGCCTGGACGGCGACTACCTCTTCGAGGTGTACATGTCGCTGACCTGCCACAACTGCCCGGACGTCGTGCAGGCGCTGTCGCTGATGTCGGTGCTGAATCCGCGCGTCAAGACGGTGGTCGTGGACGGCGCGCTGTTCCAGGACGAGGTCAATGCCCGCGAGATCATGGCGGTGCCGACGATCTACCTGAACGGCCAGGAATTCGGCTCGGGCCGCATGACCGTCGAGGAGATCGCCGCGAAGCTGGACACCGGCGCGGCGGCCAAGGACGCGGCCAAGCTCTCGGCCAAGGACGCCTATGACGTGCTGATCGTCGGCGGCGGCCCGGCCGGCGCGGCGGCGGCGGTGTACGCGGCCCGCAAGGGCATCCGCACCGGCATCGCGGCCGAGCGCTTCGGCGGCCAGGTCAACGACACGCTGGCGATCGAGAACTACATCTCGGTGCTGTCGACCGACGGCCCGAAGTTCTCGATGGCGCTGGAGTCGCACGTCAAGGATTACGGCGTGGACGTGATGAACCTGCAGCGCGCCGACAAGCTGATCCCGGCCACCACGCCGGGCGGCCTGGTCGAGGTGCAACTGGCCAACGGCGGCACGCTCAAGAGCAAGACGGTGATCATCTCGACGGGCGCGCGCTGGCGCAACGTCAACGTCCCCGGCGAGCAGGAATACAAGAACAAGGGCGTGGCCTACTGCCCGCACTGCGACGGTCCGCTGTTCAAGGGCAAGCGCGTGGCGGTGATCGGCGGCGGCAACTCCGGCGTCGAGGCGGCGATCGACCTCGCGGGGATCGTGTCGCACGTGACGCTGCTGGAGTTCGGCGACACGCTGCGCGCTGACGCGGTGCTGGTGAGGAAGCTGGAAAGCCTGCCCAACGTCGTGATCCTGAAGCAGGCGCAGACGACCGAGTTCACCGGAACGGCCGGCAAGCTCGACGGGTTGAACTACACCGATCGCGCGACGGGCGAGGCCAAGCGGGTCGAGCTCGAGGGCGTGTTCGTGCAGATCGGCCTGGTGCCCAACACCGAATGGCTGCGCGGCACGGTGGAGCTGTCCAAGCACGGCGAGATCATCGTCGACGCCAAGGGCCAGACCTCGGTGCCGGGCGTGTTCGCCGCGGGTGACGCGACGACGGTGCCGTTCAAGCAGATCATCATCGCGGCCGGCGACGGCGCGAAGGCCGCGCTCAGCGCCTTCGATCACCTGATCCGGAACTGATCCTTCCTGATCCTTCCTGATCCTTCCTGATCCTTCCTGACCCTTCCTGACCCTTCCGCCTCCCCCGAACTGACGCCCCGAAAGGGGCGTCAGTCGTTTGGGGGTGACGCTCTCACGCGTTGGGGGAGGCGGGGCGGGTCAACGCCGGCTGCGCCACAGGCTCTCGGCGCTGTAGACGGCCAGCGCCGACCAGATCAGCACGAAGCCGACCAGCCGCGCGCCCGCGAGCGGCTCGTGATACAGCCACACGCCCAGCAGGAACTGGATCGTCGGCGACAGGTATTGCACCAGGCCCAGCGTCGTCAGCGTGATTCGCCGCGCCCCGGCGGCGAAGAGCAACAGCGGGATGGCCGTCAGCGGCCCCGCCAGCAGCAGCCAAGCCAGGTGTCCGCCGCCGCCGCCGACGACGTCTCCCGCCGACGCCAGCGCGAAGGCGCTCGTCCCCTGGACGGTCCACCAGATCAACGCGCCGGCCGCGAACGGCGACAGGATCAGCGTTTCCAGCGTCAGGCCCTCGAGCGCGCCCAGGTGCGCCGTCTTGCGCATCAGGCCGTAGAACCCGAAGCTCAGCGCCAGCACCAGCGCGATCCACGGCAGGCGGCCCGCGGTGACGGTCAGCCAGATCACCCCGGCCGCGGCCAGCCCGATGGCCAGCCACTGCACCGGCCGCAGCCGCTCGCGCAGGAACACGAAGCCCAGCATCACGTTGACCAGCGGGTTGATGAAGTAGCCCAGGCTGGCCTCGACGACATGGCCGTGCTGCACCGCCCACACGTAGACCAGCCAGTTGCTGGACAGCAGCAGCGCCGACACCGCGCAGGTCGCCAGCAGCCGGGGCGAGCGCAGCACCGGTCCCAGCCAGGCCCAGCGCCGCAGCACCGCCAGGATCACCGCCACGAACACCAGCGACCACACGGTCCGGTGCGCGATGACCTCCAGCGCGTTCACGTCGCTCAGGCGCTTGAAGTACAGCGGGAACAGGCCCCAGGCGATGTAGGCCAGCGCGGCGTAGAGCATGCCGGTGCGGGCATGGGCGTGCGGATCGGCGGGGGCGGGCGCCTGGACGGCGGAGGCCGAGGGGGAGGTCGAGGTGTCGTTGGTCATGGCGGGTGGGCCGGAGCGGCCCGCGATTCTGCCCAAGCCGCGAGGCCCGCGCCGTCGAAGGGCCGTGCCGTCGTTCGTCGTGTCTGGTCGCCCCTCTTTTCCAACGCCGCGCTTCGTCGCAGGATCGCCGACCATGGCCCACGTCGAATTCACCGCCCAACTGCACCGCTACGTCGACACCCCGAAGCTGGACTGCGAGGCCCCCACGCTGGGGGAGGCGCTCGACCGGGCCTTCGAGGTCAATCCGCGGCTGCGCGCCTACATCCTGGACGACCAGGGCCACCTGCGGACGCATGTCGCGGTGTTCGTCGACGGCCATCGCGCCCGGGACCGCGTCGGGCTCAGCGACCCGCTGACCGCGCAGTCCAAGGTCTACGTGCTGCAGGCCTTGTCGGGCGGCTGAACGCCGGAGTGTCGATTTCCGCCCCGTTCCTTCGTCATGACTGGTGACCCCCAGACCCTCAGACCCCCAGATCCCCTCGTCAGGAGACCCCGATGATCACCACCGCCTGGGCCGCGACCCGCAAGGGCCTGTTCGAACTTCGGCATGACCCCGCGTTCCCCGCTTCGGGGGGCTGGTCCATCGGCCGCCACAGCTTCGTGGGGGATCCCGTCAGCATGGTGCTGCCGGCGCCGCCCGGCGGCGGACGGATGTTCGCGGCGCTCAATCTCGGACATTTCGGCGTCAAGCTGCAGGCGTCCGATGACGGCGGCGCGACCTGGCGCGAGCTGCCCGCGCCGACGTTCCCCGAGCAGCCTGAGGGCGCCGAAGGCCCTGCGTGGAAGCTGCAGCAGATCTGGTCGCTGGAGCGCGGCGGCGACGGCCGCTTGTGGGCCGGCACGATCCCGGGCGCGCTGTTCGTCAGCGCGGATCAGGGCGAGAGCTGGCAGTTGGTGGACGCGCTCTGGCACAAGCCTGAGCGACTGGGCTGGTTCGGCGGTGGCTACGACGCGCCGGGCATCCATTCGATCAACGTCGATCCGCGTGATCCGGAGCGGCTGCTGCTGGGCATCTCCTGTGGCGGCGCCTGGCGCAGCGAGGATGGCGGCACGAACTGGCACATCAGCGCCAAGGGCATGCGCGCCGACTTCATGCCGCCCGAGCAGGCCGGCGAGGAGAACACGCAGGACCCGCACCGCATCGTGGCCAGCGCGGCCGACCCGGACGTGCTCTGGTGCCAGCATCACAACGGGGTGTGGCGCTCGGTGGACGGGGGCGCGCATTGGGGGGAGATCAAGCCCCCACTGTCGGGATTCGGCTTCGCGGTGGCCGCCCATGCGGGGGATGCCGACACGGCGTGGTTCGTACCGGGCGTGAAGGACGAGAAGCGGTTGCCGGTGGATGGCGCGCTGGTGGTGAACCGCACGCGGGATGGGGGCAAGACCTTCGAGACGCTGCGGCAAGGCTTGCCGCAATCGCATTGCTACGACCTGGTCTACCGGCACGGCCTGGCGGCGCATGAGGATGGTCAGCGGCTGCTGATGGGCAGCACCACGGGGAACCTGTGGGCGACCGGCGACGCGGGTGACCGCTGGCAGCTCGTGTCCGGACACCTGCCGCCGATCTACGCGCTGCGCTTCGGTTGAGGTCCGAGAAAGGGCGCCCACTCCTCCCCAGGCGGAGCCTCCAGCGTGAGCGCTTCCCCGCTGACCGGATGCGTCAGCGTCAGCCGCTCCGCGTGCAGCCAGAGTCGCTGCCGCCCGAAGTGCGCCGCGAGCGCCCGGTTCAGCGGCCCCTTCCCGTGATTCGCGTCACCGACGATGGGGTGGGCGAGGTGCTTGAGATGGCGCCGGATCTGATGCCGCCGGCCCTGCACCGGCTCGCAGGCGAGCACGGCCAGCCGCGTCGTGGCGAAACGCGCGTCGGTGGACACCGGCAGCTCCAGCCGGCGCAGGCAGGTCCACGCGGTCTGCGCCTCCAGATGAGGCTGTCCCGCGGACGGCAGTTCCGGATCCCTCGCCAGCGGGTGATCGATGACGCCCGCGTCGGCCGCCGGCCACCCCCGCACCAGCGCCAGATAGCGCTTCGCGGTGAGCCGCTCCGCGAGCGCCTGGCCGAGCACGCTGGCGATGTCGGCGCTCAGCGCGAAGACAAGCACGCCCGACGTCCCGCGATCCAGCCGATGCACCGGCCAGACCGGCTGGCCGAGTTGATCGCGCAGCCGCTGCAGCGCGGCGTCTTCCTCATGCGCATCGAGCGCGGTGCGGTGCACCAGCAGGCCGGCGGGTTTGTCGATCACCGCGAGGTGGGCGTCGAGGTGCAGCAGTCGCAGCGGCCGCAGCGGTGACGGCGCGTCGGATTCGGGAGATGTCATCGTTGCAAGGGACGGCCTGCGCACGTCTGGATCGATTTTTGCCCTCTGTTCGCGGTTTTTCCCCGTTTGGGGGGAGCGGACGATCACAGGGTGGCTCGCCAAAATCCTGTCATCTCGCCTGCCCATCATCGCAGCAGGCATCCGGCCCTCCGAAAGGGGGCCCGTTCCCCCACCCGGTCCGCCCCACAGCCGCCAGCAGGAGTTCGTCATGCCCCAGGAATTTCACATCGGTCACCGGTCCTGGCTGGACCGGATCGTGCTGGCGCTTCGCGGCGCGGTCGTCCGCGCCCCGGCCGTGCGGCTGGTCAGTCGATCTGGCCGTCCACGTACAGCCACGCGCCGTTCACCCGCACGAACCGGCTGACCTCGTGCATGCGCTGCGCGCGGCCGCCGATCTTGCTGCGCGCGACGAACTCGACGGTCTCGTGGTCCGCGTCCTGGCGCTCATGCCGGCGGACCTCCAGGCCCAGCCACTTCAGATCGGCGCTGCCGCGCTCGAGTGCCTCGGGCCGGGTGTCCGGATGCCAGGTGGCGAGCAGGTAGTCGATCAGGTCCAGCGTGTAGGCCGTGTACCGCGAGCGCATCAGCGCCTGCGCGTCCGGCGCGGTGAGCGCGCCGCGTTCGGCGAAGGCACGGTGCAGCGCGCCGCAGCAGGCGGCGTACGGGCGGCCGCTGCCGCAGGGGCAGGCGTCCTGGCTGGCAGCCCCCGCGTTTCCCGACGCTGACGCCGCGCTGTTCGCCGCGGTCTTGGTTTTTTCAGGCTTCATGGGGGCGGCATGATGCCAGTGTCTGGCGGGGGCGCGGCGGAACTTCCCTAGAATGGCTGGATGAATTCCCAGGATTTCGGCGACGAGCGTCCCACCCCGCCGCAAGACGACCTGTTCACGCCGCGCGTGCCGCGCGGTCTGCTGGACAACCTCAATCCCGAACAGTACGCGGCGGTCACGCTGGGCCAGGAGCCCGCGCTGATCCTCGCGGGCGCCGGTTCGGGCAAGACCCGCGTGCTGACCACCCGCATCGCCTGGCTGATGAGCCAAGGCCATGTCACGCCCGCGGGCGTGATGGCGGTGACCTTCACCAACAAGGCGGCCAAGGAGATGGTCACCCGGCTGTCCGCGATGCTGCCCGTCAACGTGCGCGGCATGTGGATCGGCACCTTCCACGGCCTGTGCAACCGCTTCCTGCGCGCGCACTGGAAGATCGCCGGCCTGCCGCAGGGCTTCCAGATCCTGGACGCGGGCGACACCGTCTCGGCCGTCAAGCGCGTGATCAAGGCGATGAAGCTCGACGAGGAACGGTTCGTTCCGAAGCAGGTCTCGTGGTTCATCGCCGGGGCCAAGGAAGACGGCCTGCGGCCCAAGGACATCGACCTGCGCGACGAGCAGACCCGCAAGCTCGTCGAGATCTACCAGGCGTACCAGGACCAGTGCGAGCGCGAGGGCGTCGTCGACTTCGCCGAGCTGATGCTGCGCTCCTTCGAGCTGATGCGCGACAACGCCCCGGTCCGCGAGCATTACCAGCGCCGCTTCCAGTACGTCCTCGTCGACGAGTTCCAGGACACCAACAAGCTGCAGTACGCGTGGCTGAAGATGTTCGCGCCGCCCGGCCGCGGTCAGGGCGTGTTCGCCGTCGGTGACGACGACCAGAGCATCTACGCCTTCCGTGGCGCGCGCGTGGGCAACATGGCGGACTTCGAGCGCGAGTACCGCGTGCGCCAGGTCGTCAAGCTGGAACAGAACTACCGCAGCTTCGGCAACATCCTGGACGCCGCCAACGCGCTGATCAGCAACAACAGCCGCCGCCTGGGCAAGAACCTGCGTACCGACGCCGGCGCCGGCGAGCCGGTGCGGGTCTACGAATCGGCCAGCGACTTCGCCGAGGCGCAATGGCTGCTCGAGGAGGCGCAGGCCTTGCACCGCCAGGGCCTGGCGCGCAGCGAGATCGCCGTGCTTTATCGCAGCAACGCGCAGTCGCGGGTGATCGAGTCGGCGCTGTTCAACGCGGGCATCCCGTACCGCGTCTATGGCGGCCTGCGCTTCTTCGAGCGCGCCGAGGTCAAGCACGCGCTGGCCTACCTGCGCCTGATCGAGAACCCCAACGACGACACCAGCTTCCTGCGTGTCGTGAACTTCCCGGCGCGCGGCATCGGCGCGCGCACGATCGAGCTGCTGCAGGACGCGGCGCGTCCGAGCGGCCGCTCGCTGGTGCAGAGCGTCGGCGCGGTCGGCGGGCGCGGCGGCGCGAGCCTGACCGGTTTCGTCGGTCTGATCGACGCGATGCGCGAGGCCACCGCCGGGCTGACGCTGCGCGAGATCATCGAGCACGTCATCGAGCACTCGGGCCTGACCGCGTTCTATCGCGCGGAGAAGGAAGGCGAGGACCGGCTGGAGAACCTGGGCGAACTGGTCAACGCGGCCGAGGCCTTCGTCACGCAGGAGGGCTTCGGCAAGGACGCCATCGCGCTGCCGGTGGACGAGCACTCGCCCGGCGCCATCGCCGACGGGCTGCCCGCGGCGGTCGCCCCGGCCGCGCCGGCCACGCCCGACGCGGAGACCGGCGAGATCATGTCGCCGCTGGCGGCCTTCCTGACGCACGCGTCGCTGGAGGCCGGCGACAACCAGGCGCAGGCCGGCCAGGACGCGATCCAGCTGATGACGGTGCACTCGGCCAAGGGGCTGGAGTTCGACGCGGTCTTCATCACCGGCCTGGAAGAGGGCCTGTTCCCGCACGAGAACTCGCTGTCCGACGCGGACGGGCTCGAGGAGGAACGCCGGCTGATGTACGTGGCGATCACGCGGGCGCGTCAGCGGCTGTACATGAGCTTCTGCCAGACCCGGATGCTGCACGGCCAGACCCGCTACAACATCAAGAGCCGCTTCATGGAGGAGCTCCCCGAGGAGACGCTGAAGTGGCTGACGCCGCGCAACCAGGGCTTCGGCTCGGGCTTCGCGCGGGACTACCAGCAGGCGTGGCAGCGCGGCTCGGGGCTGAAGTCCATGGTCGGCGCGGGCCGGGTGGATCCGTCGACCTTCCCGTCGGCGCCGGTGCCCAGCGCGATGAAGCAGTCCGCCGCCCAGAAGACCGGCGACGAGCACGGCGGCTTGCGCGTGGGCAAGGGCGTGTTCCACACCAAGTTCGGCGAGGGCGTGCTGGTCACGCTCGAAGGCAGCGGCGCGGACGCGCGGGCACAGGTCAACTTCGGCCGGCACGGCACGAAATGGCTGGCGCTCAGCGTGGCCAAGCTGACACCGATCGACTGAAGGATGGTCCGGCAACACCGATGACGAGGGCCGGTCCGGCCGTGTGGCACGGAAAGTGCGTCTGCGACGGACTGGGCGCAGAATGCGCGAGGCAGCAAAGATTCCAGCAAACAGGAATCACGCTTGCCGGGAGGGAGATCCCGATGAACGGGTTTTTGATTCTGGAATCTCCATGCGCACAGTTGTACCGATCGATCCTCCGGACGATCCCATGATTGAAGACGCGGTGGCGCTCGGCAATGCCGTGCGCGCCGCGAGAACGACCGCGCGCTTGCCGCTGGTCGAGGCCGCCGAGGCGCTGGGCATGTCGCGCCAGACGCTGATCAACATCGAGACCGGCCAGGGCGGCGTCAGCCTGTCCACCGTGCTCAAGGCGGCCCGGGCGCTGGGCGTGAGCCTGTTCGCCGTGCCCTCGCAGCAGCGCGAGGTCGTGCGGCGCGCGATCCGCACCGCGCGCGATTCCAAGTTCTCCGACCTCGACGAGGACGCATGACCGGTCTGGCCGTCTGGCTCGACGAGCATGAGGTCGGCTGGCTGCGGCCGGCCGACGGAGAACGTCCGGAAGCCGCGACGCGGTTGTCGCTGGCCTACCTGGAACGATGGACCGCCGAGGTGCTGGGCTACGCGCTGGCGCCGACGTTGCCGATGCCCGCGCGCGGCGGCCCGGGCAGTGAGCTGGCCGACGACGCGGTGATGGCGTACTTCAGCCGCTTGCTGCCGGCGGGCGAGGCGCGGCAGCAGACCTTCGCCGCCCTGGGGCTGCCGCCCGAGGACGTCTTCGGCGCCTTGCGGGCGATGGGCCGCGACCTGGCCGGCGCGGTGCGTCTGATTGACGAGGGCCGCGGCCGTCCGGCCGGGCCGACGCAGCGGCAGATCCCGCGCGAGGAGCTGTCCGAGCGCCTGCGGCATCGCGACGCGCTGCCCTTCGCGGTGTGGGACGGCCTGGCTCGTGGTGCGCTGCCGGGCGCGAGCGACAAGCTCGGCGTCTACGTCGAGCGCGACGGCGGCTGGCATCTGGTCGATGGCCCGCAGATGGCGTCCACGCATGTGCTGCGGCCCGCGCCGCTGGGCGAGGGCGGCCATGACCGGTCCTTCGACGAGTACTTCTGCATGCGGCTGGCCGCGCGCCTGGGTGTCGAGGTCGCGCCGGTGGAACTGCACTGCGTGCCGGAGCCGGTGCTGCTGGTCGGCCGGTTCGACCGGCAGCGCATGGACGACGGCCGCGTCCGGCGGGTGCATGCGATCGAGGCCACGCAGGCGCGAGGCGACTCGTTGAGCGCGCTCTTCGCGCTGCTGGGCCACAGCCCGACACCGCTGGTGGATGGCCGGGCGCTGCTGCGGTGGGTCGCGTTCCATCACCTGATCGGCCAGTCCGCCCCCGATGCGCGCAACGTCTCCTTCTTCGTCGATCACGGCGGGCTGCGGCTGGCGCCGGCGCATGGATTCAGGAGCGGTCCGCCCGGGAGCAGCGCCCCGGCCCCGTTCACCGCGGACGACTGGGCCGCCTTCGCCCGCGACAGCGAACTCGCGCCGCGCGCGTTGGCGCTGGAACTCAAGCGGATGGGCGAGGCGGTGCGCGCTCAGGCGGAGGCCCTGGCCGAGGAACTCGCCGCGGAGGTTCCGCGCCCGGTGGTGGAGCGGCTGCTGCAGCTCACAACGACCGAGGGCGACCGTCTGGTCGCCCTCGCTCCGGAGATCGCGCGCTAGGCGCGCTCGATCAGGCCTCGATCAGACGCCGATCTCGCCGCCGTCCTTGCGGGTGATCACCACGGTCGCCGAACGCGGACGCTTCTTCACCGTCTGGTCGGCCTGGTTGGCCGGCCAGTAGCTGCCGAAGGTCTTCGCCGCCCAGTCCGGGCTGGTTTCCTCGCCCGGGTGCTGCACGTTGAAGAACAGCGTGCGGTGGTCCGGCGTCATCGCGATGCCGGTGATCTCGCACTCCTTCGGGCCGACCAGGAAGCGGCGCAGCGTGTCGGCCGTCGCCTTCGCGCCGGCGCGGGTCTGCGTGCCGCCGGCGGCAGTGGCGACGCCGCCGTCACCGACCTTGCCCGGCAGCGCGGCCAGCATCATGCAGTTGGTGATGTCGGTGTAGGCGCCGTCGTCGGTCTGGATCCACAACATGCCGCGCTTGTCGAAGTACAGGCCGTCGGGGCTGGAGAAGTCGTTGACGTCGGTCAGCGAGGACAGGTTCACGTCCGCGGCCGCATCGGCCTGCGCGCCGAAGAGGTAGACGTCCCAGGTCATCTTGGTGACGTCGGTCGCGTCTTCCTTCCAGCGGATGATGTGGCCGTTGGGGTTGCCGGCCTGATTGGTCGAACCCTTCTGGTCGACGTAGTAGCGCGGGTTGGCGGCGTCGGGCTTGAGCTGGCTGCCGGTCGGGGTGGCGGTGTTGGCCACGCGGTTGCTGTTGTTGGTCAAGGTCATGTAGACCTCGCC
This sequence comes from Roseateles sp. So40a, assembly GCF_048081605.1. Taxonomy (NCBI): domain Bacteria; kingdom Pseudomonadati; phylum Pseudomonadota; class Betaproteobacteria; order Burkholderiales; family Sphaerotilaceae; genus Roseateles; species Roseateles sp. So40a. The sequence continues at coordinate 914,634 of NZ_CP182288.1, forward strand.
ATTGGTCGGGTGCACCGCGCCCCATTCCGGGCGGTCCATCTTGGTCGCGCCGAGGACGTCGGCAGCCAGGCGCGCGTTGATCAGGACGTCGCCCTGGTCGGCGAAGGCGTAGCTCGCGTTGGTGTTGGTCAGACCGTTCTTGTTGAAGGTCAGCTCCATCCATGTGCCGGTGCCGTCGGCGCTGAACTTGGCCACGTACAGCGTGCCCTCGTCCAGGTACTTGGCGCCCGCGGTCATGCCCTTGCCGACATCGGCGGCGTCCCAGTTGGCCTTGGAGACGTACTTGTAGATGTACTCGTTGCGCGAGTCGTCGCCCATGTAGATGACGATCGGCTTGCCGGCCACCGCTTCCGCGGGCCACGCGCCTTCATGGTTGAAGCGGCCCAGCGCGGTGCGCTTGGCCGGTGTCGAGGTCGGCGCGAACGGGTCGATCTCCACCACCCAGCCGAAGGTGTTGATCGTGTTGCGGTAGTCGGCCGCGGCGGCGGCGCCCGTCACCGACGAGTTCCAGCGCGCGAACAGATCGGCCGTGCCGGCGGTTTCCCACAGGTAGGGGCTCTTGCGGTTCTGCGGCAGGCCGTAGCGGTTCATGCTGACGACTTCCTTGGCGCTGCGCGCGGCGTCGTCGCCGGCGGCCCGGCTGATCACGTTGAGGTAGTTCTCCTCGCAGGTCAGGTAGGTGCCCCAGGGGGTGTAGCCGTTGGCGCAGTTGTTGTTGGTGCCGCGGGTCTGCACGCCGGTCGTGCTGAACAGCGTCTGCAGCTGCGCGCTGCCCTTGGCCGGGCCGGTGAAGTCCATCGTCGTGGCGGAGGTCACGCGGCGGTTGAAGCGCGAGCCACGCACCATCGACGTGACGCCGGCCTCGCGCTTGACCTCGCAGACGCTGATGCCGTGGGCGTAGATTTCCTTCTCGACCTCGGTGGCGTTGCGCGCGGCGCCGGCGGCGCGGCCGGCCGGGTGCAGCACGTAGGGCGCGACCACGTATTCGTGGTTGACGGCCAGCAGGCCGCGGTCGGAGCGCGTGACGTCGAAGGCGCCGGCGTCGCTCATGCCGAACCAGTACATACCGTCGTGGCCGTCGCCGATGCGGCGGTTGTAGGAGTCGGCCACCTCGGAGCCGTCATCCTTCCAGGACTCGTCGCCGAAGTGCATCGGGTCACCCAGCGCGTGCAGGATGGACACGTTGTAGCCGTCGGCCACGGTTACCAGGTCGTTCTTGTTCTTGGCCACCGCGTTGAAGCCGATCTTCAGCTGCGGGGTGGGCGGCACGGGCGCCGGGGCCGGCGCCGGGGCGGGGGAGTCGCCGTCGCTGCCGCAGGCGCTCAGGACCGAGCCGCCGAGCAGCGCCGAGGCCGCGGTCGTGATGCCGCCCTTGAGCGCCACGCGGCGCGACAGGCGCGCGGCGAGGACGTCGGTGAAGTGCGGGTTGGCGGACGGGTTGACGTCCGCGTCCTCGTCATAGTCGTTGGCCGGGATCTGGCTGGCAACGAGGTCGTGCTGCTTGCTCATTCGTGAAGGCTCCGCAATGAAAGTGCGGGCGCATTCTGCGAAGGGCACGTGACGCTGCCGTGAAAGCAGCGTGAGCGTTCGACGACGTGCTCGGGGCGGCGCTCAGGTCGGGGTCTCGGTCGCCTCGGGCAGGTCGCGGGGCGCGCCGAACATGAAGCAGTCGATGAACGTGAAGTACAGCGAGCAGTAGAACCCCGTCATCAGCGCCATCATCAGCGGCAGCAGGATGAAGGGCAGGGCGCTGACCAGGCCCAGCACCAGGCACAGCAGCGTGATCGACATCATGACGCCGAAGCTCAGCGCGGCCCACACCAGGCCCGACAGCGCGAAGGCGCCCTTGTTGCGCCACACGCCGAGCGTGCTGGAGAACAGCGCCTGCATCACGCCCTGACCGCCCCAGTGGATCAGCGCCGGCGCGTGCCAGAACGGAATCGACAGCAGGGCCAGCAACGTGACGCGCAGCGCCACCGACGGGCCGATGTCGGCCTGGGCGGCGATCAGCTCGAGCGCCTGCGGATCGCCCTTGGCATTGGCGACCTGTTCCATCGCGCGCACCAGCGCGCCGCCGTCCAGCCAATGGGCCAGCAGCATCGCGAGGATGGTCGTGACGGTGTAGAGCAGGCCCAGGCCGATCTGCGCGCGTCTGCGTTCCTTGGTCAGCTGCAGCGGCTGCAGGAACACGGCCGCCGTCGGCGTGTGCGACTGCAGCACCTGGTGCGCTGCCAGCATGAAGGCGAGCGACACCAGCGGCAGCGCGCTCATGACCAGCAACTGGCCCAGCAGCGGCACGAACTGCAGCACGGCCGAGGCCAGCATCACGGTCGCGAACAGCCCGATCAGCGCGATCGGCTTGCGCTGCAGCACCTTCAGCCCGTGGCGCACCCACAGCAGGCCGTTGCGCGGCGGGACCGATTGCAGATGCAGGATCATGACTGGGGCTCCAGCGCATGCCAGGGCCTGGCGATGCGCTCGCGCAGGACGCGCTCGAAATGGGTGGGGTCGTGGGGTTGGAGGAGGCTGGCCTCGCGGGGCAAGTGGAAGTCCCACAGCCGCGAGATCCAGAAGCGCAGCGCCGCCGCGCGCAGCAGGCCCGGCAGCAGCCGGTGCTCGGCGCCGGTCAGCGGGCGCACCGTCTCGTAGGCATGCACGAAGGCCGCGGCGCGCTGCTCGTCGAGCCGGCCGCTGTCCAGGTCGATGCACCAGTCGTTCAGGCACACGCACACGTCGAAGAGCAGGCTGTCGACGCCGGCGAAGTAGAAGTCGAAGAAGCCGCTGAGCTTCTCGCGCCCCGGCAGTCCGTCGAACATGACGTTGTCGCGGAACAGGTCGGCGTGGATGGGGCCGCGCGGCAGGGCGGCGGCGCTCGGGGCGAGCTGCTCCTGGAAGTCCAGCTCCTCGCGCAGCAGCGTCGCCTGTTCAGCGCTGAGGTGCGGCAGCACCACCGGCACGGTCTCGCGCCACCAGGGCAGGGCGCGCAGGTTGTCCTGGTGCAGCGGGAAGTCCTGGCCGGCCAGGTGCATGCGCGCCAGCCCGGCGCCGACCTGCTCGCAATGGAACACGTCCGGCGCGAGCTGGTGGCCGCCGAGCAGCTTGTCCACCACCGCCGCCGGCTTGCCGGCGACCGTGTGCAGGATGCGGTCCTGCGCGTCGGGCTGCGGCGCGGGCACCGGCACGCCGCGGCGGGCCAGGTGGCGCATCAGCTCCAGGTAGAAGGGCAGCTGCTCGAAGCTCAGCCGCTCGAAGATCGTCAGCACGAACTCGCGCGTCTCGCCGTCGCGGGTGGTGGTGACGAAGTAGTTGGTGTTCTCGATGCCGGCGCTGATGCCCTTGAGCGACTGGAGCTCGCCCAGGTTCAGCGTGTCCAGCAGCGCTTGCGCCTGCTCGGTCGAGACGTCGGTGAATACGGCCATGAAGCGGGGGAAGAACGTGCCGCGTGGCCGACCTGCTCTGGCCGGCCGCGACGGATCAGAAATTGAAGAGGCGCCAGACCCGCGCGCCCGCGTTGCCGCGGTCGGCGCCCTGACGGGTGGGGATGTCGCGACCGGTGTCGCCGAGCAGGATCTCGTACTCGGGCGCCTTGCTGTCCTTGTTCTTGACCACGACCTTTTGGGTCAGGCCACGCACCCGGGTCTCCTCGATGCGAACCTTGTCGTCTTCATTGACGAGCTGTTCGACCTTCACTTCCGGGACGTCGCGGAACTTGATCGGTTCCGCGGACGCCGGAGCCGGTGCCGGCGCGGGGGCCGGCGCCGAGGGTTCGGCCGCATGGGCCTGGAGCGCGACGGCGGCCAGGACGGCGAACACTGGAATGAGGCGGATGGTCTTCATGGTGGGGCGATTCTAAGCGCGCCCCCTCGAAAACCCTGTTCCCCTGGGCGAGGGTGCGCGTCAGGCGCAGGCTGCTGACACGGCGGGTGGCGCGCGCCTGCAACAATGGCGGGATGAGCAAACCTCTGATGCTGCTGGTCGACGGTTCCAGCTACCTCTATCGCGCCTACCACGCCATGCCCGACCTGCGCGGCCCCGAGGGTCAGCCCACGGGCGCCATCCACGGCATGGTGGCGATGCTGAAGAAGCTGCGCGACGACTACGGCGCCGAGCACGCCGCCTGCGTCTTCGACGCCTCCGGTCCGACCTTCCGCGACGAGTGGTACCCCGAGTACAAGGCCCAGCGCGCCCCGATGCCCGAGGACCTGCGCGCGCAGATCGACCCCATCCACGAGGTGGTCAAGCTGCTGGGCTGGCCGGTGCTCACCGTGCCCGGCATCGAGGCCGACGACTGCATCGGCACGCTGTCGCGCGTGGCCGCCCAGGCGGGCCACCAGGTTGTGATCTCGACCGGCGACAAGGACCTGGCGCAGCTGGTGACGCCGGACGTCTCGCTGATCAACACGATGAGCAACGAGAAGCTGGACGAAGCCGGCGTGCTGGCCAAGTTCGGCGTGCCGCCGGACCGCATCATCGATTACCTGACCCTGATGGGCGACACGGTGGACAACGTGCCCGGCGTCGAGAAGGTCGGCCCCAAGACCGCCGCGAAGTGGATCGGCGAGCACGGCTCGCTGGACGGCGTGATCGCCAACGCGGAGAAGATCAAGGGCGTGGCCGGCGAGAACCTGCGCAAGGCGCTGGACTGGCTGCCGATGGGCCGCCAGCTCGTCACGGTGAAGCTGGACTGCGACCTGTGCCTGCACGTCAGCGGCTGGCCCGCGCTGGAGTCGCTCGCCTTCAACCCGGTCGACGAGGCCGGCCTGCTGGCCTTCTACACGCGCAACGGCTTCAAGACCTGGAAGCGCGACCTCGAGGGCAAGCTGGGCGGCGACGCGCCCAAGCGCGCCGCGCCCGAGCCGGACCTGGGCGGGGCCCCGTCGACCGACCCGTACGCCGAGCACGCCCATCCGGCCCTCCCGCTGGACAAGCGCTACGAGACGATCATCGAGATGTCCCGGCTGGACGCCTGGATCGAGCAGCTCAACGCGGCGGAGCTGGCGGCCTTCGACACCGAGACCGATTCGCTCGATCCGATGCAGGCGCGCATCGTCGGCATCAGCTTCAGCGTGAAGCCGGGCGAGGCCGCCTACATCCCGCTGCGCCACGAGGGCCCGGACGCGCCCGAGCAGCTGCCGATGGACGCGGTGCTGGAGAAGCTCCGGCCGTGGCTGGAGGACCCGCTCAAGCGCAAGGTCGCGCAGAACGTCAAGTACGACACCCACGTGCTGGCCAACCACGGCATCGCCGTGCAGGGCACGGTCTACGACACGATGCTGGAGAGCTACGTGCTGGAGGCCCATCGCGGCCACGGCCTGGAGGCGCTGGCCGACCGCGTGCTGGGGCGCAAGGGCCTGAGCTACGAGGACCTGTGCGGCAAGGGCGCGCATCAGATCCCGTTCGCGCAGGTGGAAGTGGCCAAGGCGTCGGAGTATTCCTGCGAGGACTCCGAGATGTGCCTGCACGTGCACCAGACGCTGCTGCCGCGGCTGGAGGCGGACGCCGGGCTGAAGTTCATCTACGAGCAGGTGGAGATGCCGGTGTCGGCGCTGCTGGCGCGCATCGAGCGCACCGGCGTGCTGATCGACGCGGCGCGGCTGCAGGCGCAGAGCGCCGACCTGGGCCAGCGCATGGTGGCCGCGGAACAGGCCGCCTATGAGATCGCGGGCCAGCCGTTCAACATCGGCTCGCCCAAGCAGATCGGCGAGATCCTGTTCAACCGGCTGGGCCTGCCGGTGGTCAAGCGCACGGCCACCGGCGCGCCGTCCACCGACGAGGAGGTGCTGGAGAAGCTGTCGGCGGACTTCCCGCTGCCGGCCAAGATCCTGGAATACCGCGCACTGTCCAAGCTCAAGAGCACCTACACGGACAAGCTGCCGCTGATGGTCAACGCGAAGACGGGGCGCGTGCACACGACCTACTCGCAGGCGGTGGCGGTGACGGGGCGGCTGTCCAGCAACGAGCCCAACCTGCAGAACATCCCCATCCGCACGGCCGACGGCCGCCGGGTGCGCGAGGCCTTCATAGCGCCGTCGGGGCACCACATCGTGTCGGCGGACTACTCGCAGATCGAGCTGCGCATCATGGCGCACATGAGCGAGGACCCGGGGCTGCTCAAGGCCTTCCAGGAAGGGCAGGACGTGCACCGCGCGACCGCGGCGGAGGTCTTCGGCGCGGCGCTGGACGCGGTCACGCCGGAGCAGCGCCGCTATGCCAAGACGATCAACTTCGGGCTGATCTACGGCATGGGCGCGTTCGGGCTGGCGCAGTCGCTGGGCATCGAGAACAAGGCGGCCAAGGATTACATCGACCGCTACTTCACGCGGTTCGCCGGGGTGCGCCAGTACATGGACGATACGAAGCAATTCGCCAAGGCGAAGGGCTATGTCGAGACCGTCTTCGGGCGTCGGTTGTGGCTGCCGGAGATCAACTCCGGGAACGGGCCGCGGCGCAGCGGGGCGGAGCGTCAGGCGATCAACGCGCCGATGCAGGGCACGGCGGCGGATCTGATCAAGCTGGCGATGATCGCCGTGCAGCAGGCGCTGGACGAGCAGGGCAAGCGCACGCGCATCGTCATGCAGGTGCACGACGAACTGGTCTTCGAGGTGCCGGACGAGGAACTCGACTGGGTGAAGGCCGAGGTGCCGACGCTGATGGCCGGCGTCGCGGCGCTGAAGGTGCCGCTGCTGGCCGAGGTCGGCGTCGGGGCGAATTGGGACGAGGCGCACTGAGCCCTGCGTCGAGCCCTCACCCCAACCCCTCTCCCGCTTCGCGGGCGAGGGGCTCAAGGGCTGGCCCCCTCGCCCGCGGAGCGGGAGAGGGCGGGGGTGAGGGCTCTACGCGGCACTCGGTCTGTCTCATCAGCCAGCTCTAAGCCGGCAGGCGGGAGGGACCGGTTAGCATCCACCCCCTATGAATTGGCCCTATGAGTTGCAGATCGGCTGGCGCTACACGCGAGCCGGGCGTGGGGGGCGCCGCAACCGCTTCATCTCCTTCATCTCCGGCGTGTCGATGTTCGGCATCGCGCTGGGCGTCGCGGCATTGATCATCGTGCTGTCGGTGATGAACGGCTTCCAGAAGGAAGTCCGCGACCGGATGCTCTCGGTGATCGCCCATGTGGAGCTGCTCAACGACAGCGGCGACGGCCTGCCGGACTGGCGCGCCGTGGCTGACCTGGCGCGCCAGAACCCGCAAGTCCTCGGCGCGGCGCCGTTTGTCTCTGGCCAGGCGCTGATCGCGCGCGGCTCCGACATGCGCGGCACCATCGTCCGCGGCATCGACCCGGCGCTGGAACCCAGCGTCACGCCGATCGCCGCCGAGCTCGCCAAGGACGGCCTGCTCGACCGGCTCCAGGCCGGGCAGTGGAACGTGATCCTGGGCGTCGAGCTCGCGCGCCAGCTCGGCGTGCAGACGGGCGACAAGATCACGCTGGCCATCCCCTCCGGACAGGTGACCCCGCTGGGCGTGCAGCCCACGCTGCGCCAGTTCACGCTGGTGGGGATCTTCAAGGCCGGGCATTACGAGTACGACAGCGGCCTGGCGCTGATCCACGTCGGCGACGCGGCGAAGGTCTTCCGCACCGGCACGCCCAGCGGCGTGCAGCTCAAGCTGCGTGACGCGCAGCAGGCGCCCGCCGTCACCTACGAGCTGCAGCGCGCGATGCTCCAGGCGCGCCAGTCCATCTTCGTGCGCGACTGGACCAGCACCAACAAGAACTGGTACGACGCGGTCCGGGTCGAGAAACGCATGATGGGCATCATCCTGACGCTGATCGTCGCGGTGGCCGCGTTCAACCTCGTGTCCACGCTGGTGATGACGGTCACCGACAAGCAGGCCGACATCGCGATCCTGCGCACGCTCGGCGCGAGCCCACGCTCGATCATGGGCGTCTTCATGATCCAGGGCGCGCTCGCCGGCGTGATGGGCACGCTCGGCGGCCTGGGCCTGGGCCTGGTCGTGGCGCACAACCTCGACGTCATCGTCCCCTTCATCGAGAAGATGCTGCACACCACCTTCCTGCCCGCCAGCATCTATGTCATCAGCCACATGCCCAGCGATCCGCAATGGGCCGACATCGTGCCGATCACGGTGATCTCGCTGATCCTGGCCTTCGTCGCGACGCTCTATCCGAGCTGGCGCGCCAGCCGCGTGCAACCGGCGGAGGCGCTGCGTTATGAATGACGTGAAGGACAAGCGCCAGGAAGGCAAGCATGCGGGCGTGGTGCTGCAGGGCCTGGGCCTGGGCAAGCGCTTCGTCGAGGGTCCGCTGGACGTGCAGGTCTTCCACCAGCTCGAGCTCAACGTGAAGGCCGGCGAGACGCTGGCCATCCTGGGCGCGTCGGGCTCGGGCAAGAGCACGCTGCTGCACCTGCTGGGCGGCCTGGACAAACCCAGCGCCGGCCGCGTCGAGCTGATGGGACGCGACCTCGCGTCGCTCGGCGAGCGGGCCCGCGGCGAGTGGCGCAACCAGCACCTCGGATTCATCTACCAGTTCCACCACCTGCTGCCGGAGTTCAGCGCGCTGGACAACGTGGCGATGCCGCTGCGCATCCGCCGCGTCCCGCAGGAGCAGGCCCGCGAGCAGGCGCAGAAGGTGCTGGCCCGGGTCGGCCTGGGCGCGCGTGTCCAGCACCGGCCGGGCGAGCTCTCCGGCGGCGAGCGTCAGCGCGTGGCGATCGCCCGCGCGCTGGTCACCGGGCCGGCCTGCGTGCTGGCCGACGAGCCCACCGGCAACCTGGATCGCGCCACCGCCGCCACCGTCTTCGACCTGATGCTGGAGATGGCCCGCGAGCTGGGCACCGCCTTCGTCATGGTCACCCACGACCAGGATCTGGCCGGCCGTTGCGAGCACCAGCGCCGACTGGTCGGCGGCGCGCTGCAGACGCTGAAGGACTGACGGCGAGCACCCGGCCTCTTCGAGGCTGGCACCGAGGCTGGCACCGAGGCTGGGTTGCCCGATCGCGAGGCCGGGGTCGCGCCGGGGCTGGATTACGATGCGCGGCATCATGACCGCCTCGACGCCCACCTCGGAATCTCCGTCCACCCGCTTCATCCTGAAGCTCAGCTGCCCCGATCAGGCCGGCATCGTCCACGCGGTGACCGGTGTGCTGCTCGCGCAGGGCGCCAACATCCTGACCTCGGCCCAGCACGGCGACGCCGACCATCGGCGCTTCTTCATGCGCATCGAGTTCGAGTGCGCGCAGGCCCGCCCGGCCGCCGCGCTGCGCGAGGTCTTCGCGCCGCTGGCCGAGCGCCTGGCGATGGACTGGGAACTGGTGGACGCGCAGCGCAAGACGCGGGTGCTGCTGCTGGTGTCCAAGCTCGGACACTGCCTGAACGACCTGCTGTTCCGCGTGCAGACCGGCCACCTCGCCATCGAGATCCCGGCGATCGTGTCCAACCACCGCGACTTCTATCAGCTGGCCGCCTCGCACGACATCCCGTTCCACCACCTGCCGCTGCTGCAGGCCACCGACGAGCAGAAGCAGGCGCAGGAACGCAAGATCCGCGAGCTGATCGAGGATCAGCAGATCGACCTGGTCGTGCTGGCGCGCTACATGCAGATCCTGTCGCCCGAGATGTGCCGCTACCTGGAAGGCCGCGCGATCAACATCCACCACAGCTTCCTGCCCAGCTTCAAGGGCGCTCGCCCGTACCACCAGGCCCACGAGCGCGGCGTCAAGCTGATCGGCGCGACCGCGCATTACGTGACCTCCGACCTGGACGAGGGCCCGATCATCGAGCAGGACGTGGCGCGCATCGACCACTCGATGACGCCCGACCAGCTCGTGGCCATCGGCCGCGACACCGAGTGCGTGACGCTGGCCCGCGCGATCCAGTGGCATGCCGAGCACCGCGTGCTGCTCAACGGCCACCGCACGGTGGTGTTCCGCTGAACGCCGGGCAGGCGAGCGCCTTGCCGATCATGGCCGGTCATGTGGATTGACACGCACTGCCACCTCGACGCCTCGGAGTTCGACGCCGACCGCGACGCCGTGATCGCCCGCGCGCGGGCCGCGGGCGTGTCGCAGATCGTGATCCCGGCGGTGGTCGCCGGCAACTTCGAGACGGTGAGGGCGCTCGCGCACGCGCATGGGTTCGCCTACGCGCTGGGCATCCACCCGCTGTTCGTGATGCACGCCCGCGAGGACGACCTCGACCGCCTGGACCGGATGCTGTCCGAGTGCCGCGACGACCCGCGGCTGGTCGGCATCGGCGAGATCGGCCTGGACTTCTTCGTGAAGGACCTCGACGCCGCGACGCAGCAGCACTTCTACCTGGCGCAGCTCAAGCTCGCCAAGCGCCACGGCCTGCCGGTGATCCTGCATGTGCGGCGCAGCGCCGACCAACTGCTGGGCGGCCTGCGCCGGGTGGGACTCGAGACCGGCGGCATCGGCCATGCGTTCAACGGCAGCCGCCAGCAGGCGGACGCCTTCCTCGAGTTGGGCTTCAAGCTGGGTTTCGGCGGCACGGTGACCTTTGATCGCTCGCTGCAGATCCGGCGGCTGGCCGAGGAACTGCCCGCCGAGGCGCTCGTCGTCGAGACCGACGCGCCCGACATCCCGCCGCAGTGGCTGTATCGCACCGCCGAGGAGCGCGCCGCCGGGGCGACGTCGCGCAACGAGCCCGGCGAGCTGCCGCGCATCGGTGCCGACCTGGCCGCGCTGCGTGGCTGGACGCCCGAGGAAGCCGCCGCGGTCACCTCGCGCAACGCGCGCGCGGCCTTGCCCGGGCTGCAACGCCTGGCCGGCGAGGACGCCGCATCCGCATGAGCGCCGCCGCGGACCGGGGCGGCGAGCCGGCGCCCGAGCGCTGGTCGGGCCTCGCGCCGGTGCATGCGCCGGACGCGCAATGGCTGCTGCTGGGCAGCTTCCCTGGTGTCGCGTCGCTGCGCGCGCAGCAGTATTACGGACATCCTCGGAACCAGTTCTGGCGGCTGGTGGGCGAGGTCCTGGGCGTCGATCTGGTGGCGATGGGCTACGCGGAGCGGCTGGCCGCGCTGCGCGCCCACCGGGTCGCCGTCTGGGACGTGATCACCGAGACCGAGCGCGAAGGCAGCCTGGACAGCGCGATCCGCAATCCCGACGCCAGCGACCTCGGCCGCCTGATCGCCGAATTGCCGGCGCTGCGCACCATCGGCTTCAACGGCGGCACGGCCCATCGTCTCGGCCTGCGCCAGCTCGGCCCGCTTGCAGCCCGTTACCGCGTGCTCGCGTTGCCGAGCTCCAGTCCCGCCCACACGATGCCCTACGATGCCAAGCTTCGCGCCTGGCGGGAGCTCGCCGGGCCATTGACCGACCTCTGACACAAGACCGGGCCCGCGCGGACCCGGCATGGGAACCATCGCCGTGAGCAAGCACCGGGACGCCAGAACGCCCAAGACCGGCAAGGACGCCAGGAAGACCGATTGGGTTGAAGCCACGCTGAGCGAATACGACGGCGTGCGTTTCCTGCACCTGGATTCGATCTGGGTGCAAGGCGCGATGCGCCTGAAGAAGCCCGAGAAGCTGGAGCTCGAATACATCCAGCGCATGATGGCCTGGATGCTGTGGCGCGACGCCCGCGAGATGACGCAGGGCACGGCGGTGCAGCTCGGGCTGGGCGCCGGCGCGCTGACGCGCTTCTGCCGCAAGGTGCTCAAGATGAAGACCACGGCCGTGGAGATCAATCCCACCGTCATCAGCGCCAACCGCCATTGGTTCCACCTGCCTGACGACGACGACCGGCTGCGCGTGCTCAACGAGGACGCCGGCAGCTGGGTCGCGGACGCCGCCAACTGGGGCACGGCGCAGGTGCTCAACATCGACCTCTACGACCATGAGGCCGCGGCGCCGGTGCTCGACGACGAGGCCTTCTACGCCGATTGCCGGCGCGTGCTGGCCGACGGCGGGCTGATGACGGTCAACCTCTTCGGCCGCAGCGCCAGCTTCACGCGCAGCGCCGCGCGCATCGCCAAGGTCTTCGGCTCCGACCAGGTGTGGCACCTGACGCCCACGCGCGAGGGCAACACGATCGTCGTGGCCGCGCGCGGCATCGAGGTCCCGTCGCGCGAGGTCCTCGAGCAGCGCGCCGACCACATCGAGGCGCGCCATGAGCTGCCGGCCCGCAAGTGGCTCAAGCTCGTGCGGCCGCTGCCGATGAACGTGATCCAGCAGATCCACGCGGCCGCGGCCGCCGACGAGGCCCCATGAAGAAGACGACCAAGCCGGAGGAGAGTGCCGGCAACAAGCTGGAGTGGCGCAAGCTGCTGCACTGGCTGGCCGAGGACGGCGTCATCGACGCCGAGCAGGTGCAGCGCACCGAGGCGCGTTTCGCCGCGGGTCACAGCGCCCAGCATCCGCTGATCCGGCTGGGTGGCGCGGGCCTGGTGCGCACGGCCAACGGCAAGCCGCTGGACGCGGAGTCGCTCACCGAATGGCTGGCCGGCCGGCTCAAGATGCCTTACGTGCGCATCGATCCGCTGAAGGTCGACGTGGGCCGCGTGGCCGATGTGATGTCGGCCAACTACGCCGAGGCGCGCCGCTGCCTGCCTATCCAGGTCGGCCTGACCGACGTGACCATCGCGACCGCCGAGCCGATGGAGACCGGCTGGGTCGCGCAGATCGAGTCGCACACGCGCAAGCGCGTGAAGCTCGCGCTGGCCAATCCGCAGGAGATCTCGCGCTTCACGACCGAGTTCTTCACGCTGGCGCGCTCGGTGCGCGCCGCATCGAAGAGCGGCGAGGTCAACCAGCCCGCGAGCTTCGAGCAGCTGGTCGAGCTCGGACGCAGCAACCGGCAGCTCGACGCCAACGACCAGGGCGTCGTGCAGGTCGTGGACTGGCTCTGGCAGTACGCCTTCGACCAGCGCGCCAGCGACATCCACCTGGAGCCGCGCCGCGAGATGGGCGTGATCCGCTTCCGCATCGACGGCGTGCTGCACACCGTCTACCAGCTGCCGCCCACCGTGATGAGCGCGATGACCGCGCGCATCAAGCTGCTCGGGCGCATGGACGTGGTCGAGAAGCGCCGCCCGCTGGACGGCCGCATCAAGACGCGCAATCCGGCCGGCGAGGAGGTCGAGATGCGGCTGTCCACGCTGCCCACCGCCTTCGGCGAGAAGATGGTGATGCGGATCTTCGACCCCGACACCGCGGTCAAGGACCTGGCGCAGTTGGGGTTCTCCAGCCACGACGCCGAGCGCTGGAACAAGCTCACCAGCCGCCCGCACGGGATCATCCTGGTCACCGGACCGACCGGCAGCGGCAAGACCTCGACGCTGTACTCGACCCTCAAGCGCCTGGCCACGGAAGAGGTCAACGTCTGCACGGTCGAGGACCCGATCGAGATGATCGAGCCCGCGTTCAACCAGTCCCAGGTGCAGTCGGCGATCGATTTCAATTTCGCCGAGGGCCTGCGCGCGCTGATGCGCCAGGACCCGGACATCATCATGGTGGGCGAGATCCGCGACCTGGAAACCGCGGAGATGGCGATCCAGGCCTCGCTGACGGGTCACCTGGTGTTCTCGACGCTGCACACCAATGACTCGCCCTCGGCGATCACGCGGATGGTCGACCTGGGCGTGCCCAACTACCTGATCGACGCGACGGTGATCGGCGTGCTCGCGCAGCGCCTGGTGCGCACGCTGTGCCCCAGCTGCAAGGAGCCCGATCCCGACGTCACGCGCGAGTCGCTCAACGAGATGCTCAAGCCCTGGCGCCTGAATGGCGGCGTCAAGCCCTACCGGCCGGTGGGCTGCCTGGACTGCCGCAATACCGGCTACCGCGGCCGCGCCGGCCTGTATGAGCTGCTGCTGCTGACCGACAGCGTGCGCAAGCACCTGCACCCCAGCACCGACATGAACGCGCTGCGCCGCCAGGCCCTGCAGGAAGGGCTGAGACCGCTGCGCCTGGCCGGCGCGATGAAGGTCGCCGAGGGCGTGACCACGATGGAGGAAGTGCTGCGCAGCACGCCGAACTGGGAGACCTGATCGCTCCGACCCGCTCCCGACGTCGCTCACCGCCCCCGCGAGCCCGGGGGCAGGGTAAGTCCGCGCAGACGCGGCGCGAGGCCCGTGCCGCCTGGGCTCGTGAAGATCGCCATACGCCCGGTGCGAGGGATGGTGTCGCCCATTACGTGATAACCACAGAACCTCTGGGGGACCCGATTCCTAGAATCGCGGCCATTCAAGCCGATAGAGGTTCCCTCGATGAAGATCAAGAGTCAACGCGACTTCTGGTCAGGGCTGATGTTCGTGGTCGTTGGCGTCGCGTTCGCGTGCGGCTCGATCATCAACTACAGCTTTGGCACGTCCGCCCGCCCCGGGCCCGGTTATTTCCCGTTCGGTCTGGGCGTCCTGCTCGCCATCCTTGGCGCGGTCGTCCTGTTCAAGGCGCTCACCATCGAGAGCGAAGGCGGCCAGCCCGTCGGCGCCTTCGCCTGGAAACCGCTGCTGATCGTCGTCGGCGCGATCGTCCTCTTCGGCTTCGCGCTGCCGCGCCTGGGCATGATCATCACGCTGCCGCTGCTGATCACCGTGTCCTCGATGGCCAGCGACGAGTTCAAGTGGCGTGACGCGCTGCTGAGCAGCGTGGTCCTCACCGCCGGCAGCTACGCCATCTTCATCTGGGGTCTGAATCTCGTGATCCCCATCTGGCCGACCTTCCTGGGCGGCTGAGGAGTCACGCATGGATCTGATCAACAACCTGATCTTGGGGTTCGGCACGGCGTTCACGCTGGAGAACCTCCTGTACGCGTTCGGCGGCGCCGTCCTGGGCACGCTGATCGGCGTGCTGCCGGGCCTGGGCCCGGTGGCCACCATCGCGATGCTGCTGCCGTCGATCTACTCGCTGGACGCGACGCCGGCGCTGATCATGCTGGCCGGCATCTATTACGGCGCGCAGTACGGCGGTTCGACGACCGCCATCCTGATCAACGTGCCGGGCGAGTCCTCGTCCGTGGTCACCGCCATCGACGGCTACCAGATGGCCCGCCAGGGCCGCGCGGGTTCCGCGCTGGCCGCGGCCGGCCTGGGTTCGTTCTTCGCGGGCTGCGTGGGCACGGTCATCATCGCGGCCTTCGCGCCGCCGCTGACCGAGCTGGCCTTCAAGTTCGGTCCCGCCGAGTACTTCTCGCTGATGGTGCTGGGCCTGATCGGCGCGGTGGTGCTGGCCTCGGGCTCGCTGGTCAAGGCGATCTCGATGATCCTGCTGGGCCTGCTGCTCGGCCAGGTGAACACCGACGTGATCTCCGGGACACCACGGTTCTCGTTCGACATACCGGAGCTGACGGACGGCATCAACTTCGTCGTGATCGCGATGGGCATCTTCGGCTTCGGCGAGATCATCGCGAACCTGGGCCAGCCGGCCGAGCATCGCGAGGTCTTCACCAAGAGCGTGAAGGGCCTGTGGCCGACCAAGCAGGACTTCCATGACGCCTGGCCGGCGGTCGTGCGCGGCACGGCGCTGGGATCGGTGCTGGGCGTGCTGCCGGGCGGCGGCGCGCTGCTGGCCTCGTTCGCGGCCTACACGCTGGAGAAGAAGATCTCCAAGACGCCGGAGAAGTTCGGCAAGGGCGCCATCCAGGGCGTGGCGGGTCCGGAGTCGGCCAACAACGCCGGCGCGCAGACTTCCTTCATCCCGATGCTGACGCTGGGCATCCCGCCCAACGCGGTGATGGCGCTGATGGTGGGCGCGATGACCATCAAGGGCATCCAGCCCGGCCCGCAGGTCATGACCAGCAACCCGGAACTGTTCTGGGGCCTGATCGCCTCGATGTGGGTCGGCAACCTGATGCTGGTGATCCTGAACCTGCCGCTGATCGGCATCTGGATCAAGCTGCTGACGGTGCCCTACCGCTTCCTGTTCCCGGCGATCGTGGTGTTCTGCTGCATCGGCACCTACACGCTGAACAACAACAACTTCGACGTGTTCATGACGGCCGCGTTCGCGGTGGTGGGTTATCTCTTCTACAAGCTGAGCTGCGAACCTGCGCCGCTGCTGCTGGGCTTCATCCTGGGCCCGATGATGGAAGAGAACCTGCGCCGGGCGCTGCTGCTGTCGCGCGGCGACTGGAGCACCTTCCTGTCCCGGCCGCTGTCGGCGGGGCTGCTGATCGCGGCGGCGCTGATGGTGGTCATCGTGATGCTGCCGTCCATCAAGAACAAGCGCGAAGAGGCGTTCCAGGACGCCGACTGACCCGTCGGGTGGCCTCGGCCTCCCGCTTCCCTATAAGGAAGGCCCGCTTCGGCGGGCCTTTTTCATTCCCGAGCGGCGAGTTCCGATCTGGATTGGCGCGCGGGCAGGGTGGCCGGCGAACGAGTTTCCCGGAGAATCAAGGGCTTACCCGCACTTCGTGCGAAACGCGATCAGCTCTCTGAAACTTTCCGGCGTAGTGCTTGCGAGCCGTTCCGAGCCTGTGCTACAGTCGCGGTCTTCGCTGCACAGACAAATGTTTTGCAGCGATCCCCGGAGGAACTGCTGGGGATGCCGAGTGATGAACCGGGCTTTGCCCGGTTTTCATTTGGCGGCGAGATTCTCGCAGTCGACGATGAAAATAATTTCTCTGACTGCTTGACGAATTCAAAAGAAATCGTTCATAATCTCGCTTCTGCGCTGCTGACAACAAATCAGCGACGCGACGAAGGCGGCGAAAGCCACTTCGATGTTCTTTAAGAATTTACAGCCGATAAGCGTGGGCGTCTGAACGAGCGACCTGAGAAGGTTAAATCGAAACTAGACGCTCACGGAAAATGAATGAAGCTATGAAAGTAGTCTTTGTTCGATTCCGTTGAGTATTCAAGATCGAACTGTAGAGTTTGATCCTGGCTCAGATTGAACGCTGGCGGCATGCCTTACACATGCAAGTCGAACGGTAACGCGGGGCAACCTGGCGACGAGTGGCGAACGGGTGAGTAATGTATCGGAACGTGCCCAGTTGTGGGGGATAACTGCTCGAAAGAGCAGCTAATACCGCATACGACCTGAGGGTGAAAGCGGGGGATCGCAAGACCTCGCGCAATTGGAGCGGCCGATATCAGATTAGGTAGTTGGTGGGGTAAAGGCCTACCAAGCCGACGATCTGTAGCTGGTCTGAGAGGACGACCAGCCACACTGGGACTGAGACACGGCCCAGACTCCTACGGGAGGCAGCAGTGGGGAATTTTGGACAATGGGGGCAACCCTGATCCAGCCATGCCGCGTGCGGGAAGAAGGCCTTCGGGTTGTAAACCGCTTTTGTCAGGGAAGAAAAGACTCCTACTAATACTGGGGGTTCATGACGGTACCTGAAGAATAAGCACCGGCTAACTACGTGCCAGCAGCCGCGGTAATACGTAGGGTGCAAGCGTTAATCGGAATTACTGGGCGTAAAGCGTGCGCAGGCGGTTATGCAAGACAGATGTGAAATCCCCGGGCTCAACCTGGGAACTGCATTTGTGACTGCATGGCTAGAGTACGGTAGAGGGGGATGGAATTCCGCGTGTAGCAGTGAAATGCGTAGATATGCGGAGGAACACCGATGGCGAAGGCAATCCCCTGGACCTGTACTGACGCTCATGCACGAAAGCGTGGGGAGCAAACAGGATTAGATACCCTGGTAGTCCACGCCCTAAACGATGTCAACTGGTTGTTGGGAGGGTTTCTTCTCAGTAACGTAGCTAACGCGTGAAGTTGACCGCCTGGGGAGTACGGCCGCAAGGTTGAAACTCAAAGGAATTGACGGGGACCCGCACAAGCGGTGGATGATGTGGTTTAATTCGATGCAACGCGAAAAACCTTACCTACCCTTGACATGCCAGGAATCTTGCAGAGATGTGAGAGTGCTCGAAAGAGAACCTGGACACAGGTGCTGCATGGCCGTCGTCAGCTCGTGTCGTGAGATGTTGGGTTAAGTCCCGCAACGAGCGCAACCCTTGTCATTAGTTGCTACGAAAGGGCACTCTAATGAGACTGCCGGTGACAAACCGGAGGAAGGTGGGGATGACGTCAGGTCATCATGGCCCTTATGGGTAGGGCTACACACGTCATACAATGGCCGGGACAGAGGGCTGCCAACCCGCGAGGGGGAGCTAATCCCAGAAACCCGGTCGTAGTCCGGATCGCAGTCTGCAACTCGACTGCGTGAAGTCGGAATCGCTAGTAATCGCGGATCAGCTTGCCGCGGTGAATACGTTCCCGGGTCTTGTACACACCGCCCGTCACACCATGGGAGCGGGTTCTGCCAGAAGTAGTTAGCCTAACCGCAAGGAGGGCGATTACCACGGCAGGGTTCGTGACTGGGGTGAAGTCGTAACAAGGTAGCCGTATCGGAAGGTGCGGCTGGATCACCTCCTTTCTAGAGAATGACGAGACCGCCAAGTGACTTCGGTTGCTTGGGAGAGTCGAGTCCACATAGCGAGTTCAGCGCGCCCACACTTATCGGCTGTAGTCACACAACAGTGAGTGAGAAAACGCGTGAGCCTGGCGAGCTGGCCTTGCTGGTTGGCGCGACAGGGGCACGCAAAGAATGCGTGGGTCTGTAGCTCAGTCGGTTAGAGCACCGTCTTGATAAGGCGGGGGTCGCTGGTTCGAATCCAGCCAGACCCACCACGAGGATCGAGAGATCTTGGGGGATTAGCTCAGCTGGGAGAGCACCTGCTTTGCAAGCAGGGGGTCGTCGGTTCGATCCCGTCATCCTCCACCAATCACTTCACAGGGTGGCAAACCACAGCAGCGAGACAAGCGCTGTTGTGGTTTGCCAGTCTCGACTTTTTAGTCGGCTGTTGTTCTTTAACAATTCGTAGAGTCGAATCAGCGTTGCTGGCGGAAAGCTGGCGCTCGTAAAGGGGCGCTCGGCACCGTGCCGCCAGCGACATTTGATTGCGTCAACAAACTTCAACTCTGAACTTCAGAGTCGAAATTGAAGAACGGCGAACGCGTGATACTCAATAAATGCTCGAGTTGTCGAGCATCTGTCCTTGACGACATCTGCGGATGTCAAAGTTATAGGGTCAAGTGACTAAGTGCATGTGGTGGATGCCTTGGCGATTACAGGCGACGAAGGACGTGATAGCCTGCGATAAGCTTCGGGGAGCTGGCAAATAAGCTTTGATCCGGAGATTTCCGAATGGGGAAACCCACCTCGTTTAGAGGTATCGCACACTGAATACATAGGTGTGCGAGGCGAACCGGGTGAACTGAAACATCTCAGTAGCTCGAGGAAAAGACATCAACCGAGATTCCGAAAGTAGTGGCGAGCGAAATCGGAGTAGCCCTCGTGTTTTAGCAGTTGGCATATCAGAACGGAATGGAAAGTCCGGCCATAGCGGGTGATAGCCCCGTATGAGAAATGTCGATTGTGGAACTAGGCACGAATAGAGTAGGGCGGGACACGTGAAATCCTGTCTGAATATGGGGGGACCATCCTCCAAGGCTAAATACTCGTAATCGACCGATAGCGAACAAGTACCGTGAGGGAAAGGCGAAAAGAACCCCGGGAGGGGAGTGAAATAGATCCTGAAACCGCATGCATACAAAAAGTAGGAGCCCGCAAGGGTGACTGCGTACCTTTTGTATAATGGGTCAGCGACTTACATTCAGTGGCGAGGTTAACCGAATAGGGTAGCCGTAGAGAAATCGAGTCCGAATAGGGCGAATTAGTCGCTGGGTGTAGACCCGAAACCAGGTGATCTATCCATGGCCAGGATGAAGGTACCGTAACAGGTGCTGGAGGTCCGAACCGACTAGTGTTGCAAAACTAGCGGATGAGCTGTGGATAGGGGTGAAAGGCTAAACAAACCTGGAGATAGCTGGTTCTCTCCGAAAACTATTTAGGTAGTGCCTCAAGTATTACCTTCGGGGGTAGAGCACTGTTTAGGCTAGGGGGTCATGGCGACTTACCAAACCTATGCAAACTCCGAATACCGAAGAGTACAGCTTGGGAGACAGAGCACCGGGTGCTAACGTCCGGACTCAAGAGGGAAACAACCCAGACCGCCAGCTAAGGTCCCTAAAATTGGCTAAGTGGGAAACGAAGTGGGAAGGCTAAAACAGTCAGGATGTTGGCTTAGAAGCAGCCATCATTTAAAGAAAGCGTAATAGCTCACTGATCGAGTCGTCCTGCGCGGAAGATGTAACGGGGCTAAGCCAGTTACCGAAGCTGCGGATGCACAGTTTACTGTGCGTGGTAGGAGAGCGTTCTGTACGCCTGTGAAGGTGGGTCGTGAGGCCTGCTGGAGGTATCAGAAGTGCGAATGCTGACATGAGTAGCGTTAAAGGGGGTGAAAAGCCCCCTCGCCGAAAGCGCAAGGTTTCCTACGCAACGTTCATCGGCGTAGGGTGAGTCGGCCCCTAAGGCGAGGCAGAGATGCGTAGCTGATGGGAAACAGGTCAATATTCCTGTACCGATCAATAGTGCGATGTGGGGACGGAGAAGGTTAGCTCAGCCGGGTGTTGGATGTCCCGGTTCAAGCCTGTAGTCGTGCCTGGTAGGCAAATCCGCCGGGCTTAGATGAGGGGTGATAACGAGTCTGCTTGCAGACGAAGTGAGTGATACCCTGCTTCCAGGAAAAGCCACTAAGCTTCAGCTATTGACGACCGTACCGCAAACCGACACTGGTGCGCGAGATGAGTATTCTAAGGCGCTTGAGAGAACTCTGGAGAAGGAACTCGGCAAATTGACACCGTAACTTCGGAAGAAGGTGTGCCTTTAGTAGGTGAACCATTTACTTGGGGAGCCCAATGAGGCCGCAGAGAATCGGTGGCTGCGACTGTTTATTAAAAACACAGCACTCTGCAAAGACGAAAGTCGACGTATAGGGTGTGACGCCTGCCCGGTGCTGGAAGATTAAATGATGGGGTGCAAGCTCTTGACTGAAGTCCCAGTAAACGGCGGCCGTAACTATAACGGTCCTAAGGTAGCGAAATTCCTTGTCGGGTAAGTTCCGACCTGCACGAATGGCGTAACGATGGCCACACTGTCTCCTCCAGAGACTCAGCGAAGTTGAAATGTTTGTGATGATGCAATCTCCCCGCGGAAAGACGGAAAGACCCCATGAACCTTTACTGTAGCTTTACATTGGACTTTGAACAGATCTGTGTAGGATAGGTGGGAGGCTTTGAAACCTGGTCGCTAGATCAGGTGGAGCCAACGTTGAAATACCACCCTGGTGTGTTTGAGGTTCTAACCTTGGCCCGTTATCCGGGTTGGGGACAGTGTATGGTGGGCAGTTTGACTGGGGCGGTCTCCTCCCAAAGTGTAACGGAGGAGTTCGAAGGTACGCTAAATACGGTCGGAAATCGTGTTGATAGTGCATTGGCATAAGCGTGCTTGACTGCGAGACTGACAAGTCGAGCAGGTACGAAAGTAGGACAAAGTGATCCGGTGGTTCTGTATGGAAGGGCCATCGCTCAACGGATAAAAGGTACTCTGGGGATAACAGGCTGATACCGCCCAAGAGTTCATATCGACGGCGGTGTTTGGCACCTCGATGTCGGCTCATCTCATCCTGGGGCTGTAGCCGGTCCCAAGGGTATGGCTGTTCGCCATTTAAAGAGGTACGTGAGCTGGGTTTAAAACGTCGTGAGACAGTTTGGTCCCTATCTTCCGTGGGCGCTGCAAGATTGAGAGAGCCTGCTCCTAGTACGAGAGGACCGGAGTGGACGCACCTCTGGTGTATCGGTTGTCACGCCAGTGGCATCGCCGAGTAGCTAAGTGCGGAAGAGATAACCGCTGAAAGCATCTAAGCGGGAAACTCGTCTCAAGATGAGTCTTGCCGGGGCCTAGAGCCCCCTGAAGGGTCGTTCAAGACCAGGACGTTGATAGGCTGGGTGTGGAAGCGCAGTAATGCGTTAAGCTAACCAGTACTAATTGCCCGTGCGGCTTGACCCTATAACTTTGACACTCAAAACGTCAGAGACTGAGGTCACGCAGTTTTACCGTTCTTCAAACTCGAAGACGCAATCAAACCAAAGCTGATTTGACTCTACCGAATTGGGTTTGCTGACCAAGCGCAGCAAACCAACCAGTCAAGCCTGATGACCATAGCGAGTCGGTCCCACCCCTTCCCATCCCGAACAGGACCGTGAAACGACTCAGCGCCGATGATAGTGCGGATTCCCGTGTGAAAGTAGGTCATCGTCAGGCTAATATCCGGAGACGCCCGGTCGCATGACCGGGCGTTCCTTTCTCTGCTTGCAGAGATGAGCGCTTCAACGGAGCGTTGATCTCTGAAGGCGAGACGGCATCTGTGGATCAGAAAGATCGACAAAAAGATGCTTGACAAGTTCAAACGAACTCGTTTATAGTCTCACTTCTGCGCTGCTGACAACAAATCAGCGACGCGACGAAGGAGGCGAAAGCCACTTCGATGTTCTTTAAGAATTTACAGCCGATAAGCGTGGGCGTCTGAACGAGCGACCTGAGAAGGTTAAATCGAAACTAGACGCTCACGGAAAATGAATGAAGCTATGAAAGTAGTCTTTGTTCGATTCCGTTGAGTATTCAAGATCGAACTGTAGAGTTTGATCCTGGCTCAGATTGAACGCTGGCGGCATGCCTTACACATGCAAGTCGAACGGTAACGCGGGGCAACCTGGCGACGAGTGGCGAACGGGTGAGTAATGTATCGGAACGTGCCCAGTTGTGGGGGATAACTGCTCGAAAGAGCAGCTAATACCGCATACGACCTGAGGGTGAAAGCGGGGGATCGCAAGACCTCGCGCAATTGGAGCGGCCGATATCAGATTAGGTAGTTGGTGGGGTAAAGGCCTACCAAGCCGACGATCTGTAGCTGGTCTGAGAGGACGACCAGCCACACTGGGACTGAGACACGGCCCAGACTCCTACGGGAGGCAGCAGTGGGGAATTTTGGACAATGGGGGCAACCCTGATCCAGCCATGCCGCGTGCGGGAAGAAGGCCTTCGGGTTGTAAACCGCTTTTGTCAGGGAAGAAAAGACTCCTACTAATACTGGGGGTTCATGACGGTACCTGAAGAATAAGCACCGGCTAACTACGTGCCAGCAGCCGCGGTAATACGTAGGGTGCAAGCGTTAATCGGAATTACTGGGCGTAAAGCGTGCGCAGGCGGTTATGCAAGACAGATGTGAAATCCCCGGGCTCAACCTGGGAACTGCATTTGTGACTGCATGGCTAGAGTACGGTAGAGGGGGATGGAATTCCGCGTGTAGCAGTGAAATGCGTAGATATGCGGAGGAACACCGATGGCGAAGGCAATCCCCTGGACCTGTACTGACGCTCATGCACGAAAGCGTGGGGAGCAAACAGGATTAGATACCCTGGTAGTCCACGCCCTAAACGATGTCAACTGGTTGTTGGGAGGGTTTCTTCTCAGTAACGTAGCTAACGCGTGAAGTTGACCGCCTGGGGAGTACGGCCGCAAGGTTGAAACTCAAAGGAATTGACGGGGACCCGCACAAGCGGTGGATGATGTGGTTTAATTCGATGCAACGCGAAAAACCTTACCTACCCTTGACATGCCAGGAATCTTGCAGAGATGTGAGAGTGCTCGAAAGAGAACCTGGACACAGGTGCTGCATGGCCGTCGTCAGCTCGTGTCGTGAGATGTTGGGTTAAGTCCCGCAACGAGCGCAACCCTTGTCATTAGTTGCTACGAAAGGGCACTCTAATGAGACTGCCGGTGACAAACCGGAGGAAGGTGGGGATGACGTCAGGTCATCATGGCCCTTATGGGTAGGGCTACACACGTCATACAATGGCCGGGACAGAGGGCTGCCAACCCGCGAGGGGGAGCTAATCCCAGAAACCCGGTCGTAGTCCGGATCGCAGTCTGCAACTCGACTGCGTGAAGTCGGAATCGCTAGTAATCGCGGATCAGCTTGCCGCGGTGAATACGTTCCCGGGTCTTGTACACACCGCCCGTCACACCATGGGAGCGGGTTCTGCCAGAAGTAGTTAGCCTAACCGCAAGGAGGGCGATTACCACGGCAGGGTTCGTGACTGGGGTGAAGTCGTAACAAGGTAGCCGTATCGGAAGGTGCGGCTGGATCACCTCCTTTCTAGAGAATGACGAGACCGCCAAGTGACTTCGGTTGCTTGGGAGAGTCGAGTCCACATAGCGAGTTCAGCGCGCCCACACTTATCGGCTGTAGTCACACAACAGTGAGTGAGAAAACGCGTGAGCCTGGCGAGCTGGCCTTGCTGGTTGGCGCGACAGGGGCACGCAAAGAATGCGTGGGTCTGTAGCTCAGTCGGTTAGAGCACCGTCTTGATAAGGCGGGGGTCGCTGGTTCGAATCCAGCCAGACCCACCACGAGGATCGAGAGATCTTGGGGGATTAGCTCAGCTGGGAGAGCACCTGCTTTGCAAGCAGGGGGTCGTCGGTTCGATCCCGTCATCCTCCACCAATCACTTCACAGGGTGGCAAACCACAGCAGCGAGACAAGCGCTGTTGTGGTTTGCCAGTCTCGACTTTTTAGTCGGCTGTTGTTCTTTAACAATTCGTAGAGTCGAATCAGCGTTGCTGGCGGAAAGCTGGCGCTCGTAAAGGGGCGCTCGGCACCGTGCCGCCAGCGACATTTGATTGCGTCAACAAACTTCAACTCTGAACTTCAGAGTCGAAATTGAAGAACGGCGAACGCGTGATACTCAATAAATGCTCGAGTTGTCGAGCATCTGTCCTTGACGACATCTGCGGATGTCAAAGTTATAGGGTCAAGTGACTAAGTGCATGTGGTGGATGCCTTGGCGATTACAGGCGACGAAGGACGTGATAGCCTGCGATAAGCTTCGGGGAGCTGGCAAATAAGCTTTGATCCGGAGATTTCCGAATGGGGAAACCCACCTCGTTTAGAGGTATCGCACACTGAATACATAGGTGTGCGAGGCGAACCGGGTGAACTGAAACATCTCAGTAGCTCGAGGAAAAGACATCAACCGAGATTCCGAAAGTAGTGGCGAGCGAAATCGGAGTAGCCCTCGTGTTTTAGCAGTTGGCATATCAGAACGGAATGGAAAGTCCGGCCATAGCGGGTGATAGCCCCGTATGAGAAATGTCGATTGTGGAACTAGGCACGAATAGAGTAGGGCGGGACACGTGAAATCCTGTCTGAATATGGGGGGACCATCCTCCAAGGCTAAATACTCGTAATCGACCGATAGCGAACAAGTACCGTGAGGGAAAGGCGAAAAGAACCCCGGGAGGGGAGTGAAATAGATCCTGAAACCGCATGCATACAAAAAGTAGGAGCCCGCAAGGGTGACTGCGTACCTTTTGTATAATGGGTCAGCGACTTACATTCAGTGGCGAGGTTAACCGAATAGGGTAGCCGTAGAGAAATCGAGTCCGAATAGGGCGAATTAGTCGCTGGGTGTAGACCCGAAACCAGGTGATCTATCCATGGCCAGGATGAAGGTACCGTAACAGGTGCTGGAGGTCCGAACCGACTAGTGTTGCAAAACTAGCGGATGAGCTGTGGATAGGGGTGAAAGGCTAAACAAACCTGGAGATAGCTGGTTCTCTCCGAAAACTATTTAGGTAGTGCCTCAAGTATTACCTTCGGGGGTAGAGCACTGTTTAGGCTAGGGGGTCATGGCGACTTACCAAACCTATGCAAACTCCGAATACCGAAGAGTACAGCTTGGGAGACAGAGCACCGGGTGCTAACGTCCGGACTCAAGAGGGAAACAACCCAGACCGCCAGCTAAGGTCCCTAAAATTGGCTAAGTGGGAAACGAAGTGGGAAGGCTAAAACAGTCAGGATGTTGGCTTAGAAGCAGCCATCATTTAAAGAAAGCGTAATAGCTCACTGATCGAGTCGTCCTGCGCGGAAGATGTAACGGGGCTAAGCCAGTTACCGAAGCTGCGGATGCACAGTTTACTGTGCGTGGTAGGAGAGCGTTCTGTACGCCTGTGAAGGTGGGTCGTGAGGCCTGCTGGAGGTATCAGAAGTGCGAATGCTGACATGAGTAGCGTTAAAGGGGGTGAAAAGCCCCCTCGCCGAAAGCGCAAGGTTTCCTACGCAACGTTCATCGGCGTAGGGTGAGTCGGCCCCTAAGGCGAGGCAGAGATGCGTAGCTGATGGGAAACAGGTCAATATTCCTGTACCGATCAATAGTGCGATGTGGGGACGGAGAAGGTTAGCTCAGCCGGGTGTTGGATGTCCCGGTTCAAGCCTGTAGTCGTGCCTGGTAGGCAAATCCGCCGGGCTTAGATGAGGGGTGATAACGAGTCTGCTTGCAGACGAAGTGAGTGATACCCTGCTTCCAGGAAAAGCCACTAAGCTTCAGCTATTGACGACCGTACCGCAAACCGACACTGGTGCGCGAGATGAGTATTCTAAGGCGCTTGAGAGAACTCTGGAGAAGGAACTCGGCAAATTGACACCGTAACTTCGGAAGAAGGTGTGCCTTTAGTAGGTGAACCATTTACTTGGGGAGCCCAATGAGGCCGCAGAGAATCGGTGGCTGCGACTGTTTATTAAAAACACAGCACTCTGCAAAGACGAAAGTCGACGTATAGGGTGTGACGCCTGCCCGGTGCTGGAAGATTAAATGATGGGGTGCAAGCTCTTGACTGAAGTCCCAGTAAACGGCGGCCGTAACTATAACGGTCCTAAGGTAGCGAAATTCCTTGTCGGGTAAGTTCCGACCTGCACGAATGGCGTAACGATGGCCACACTGTCTCCTCCAGAGACTCAGCGAAGTTGAAATGTTTGTGATGATGCAATCTCCCCGCGGAAAGACGGAAAGACCCCATGAACCTTTACTGTAGCTTTACATTGGACTTTGAACAGATCTGTGTAGGATAGGTGGGAGGCTTTGAAACCTGGTCGCTAGATCAGGTGGAGCCAACGTTGAAATACCACCCTGGTGTGTTTGAGGTTCTAACCTTGGCCCGTTATCCGGGTTGGGGACAGTGTATGGTGGGCAGTTTGACTGGGGCGGTCTCCTCCCAAAGTGTAACGGAGGAGTTCGAAGGTACGCTAAATACGGTCGGAAATCGTGTTGATAGTGCATTGGCATAAGCGTGCTTGACTGCGAGACTGACAAGTCGAGCAGGTACGAAAGTAGGACAAAGTGATCCGGTGGTTCTGTATGGAAGGGCCATCGCTCAACGGATAAAAGGTACTCTGGGGATAACAGGCTGATACCGCCCAAGAGTTCATATCGACGGCGGTGTTTGGCACCTCGATGTCGGCTCATCTCATCCTGGGGCTGTAGCCGGTCCCAAGGGTATGGCTGTTCGCCATTTAAAGAGGTACGTGAGCTGGGTTTAAAACGTCGTGAGACAGTTTGGTCCCTATCTTCCGTGGGCGCTGCAAGATTGAGAGAGCCTGCTCCTAGTACGAGAGGACCGGAGTGGACGCACCTCTGGTGTATCGGTTGTCACGCCAGTGGCATCGCCGAGTAGCTAAGTGCGGAAGAGATAACCGCTGAAAGCATCTAAGCGGGAAACTCGTCTCAAGATGAGTCTTGCCGGGGCCTAGAGCCCCCTGAAGGGTCGTTCAAGACCAGGACGTTGATAGGCTGGGTGTGGAAGCGCAGTAATGCGTTAAGCTAACCAGTACTAATTGCCCGTGCGGCTTGACCCTATAACTTTGACACTCAAAACGTCAGAGACTGAGGTCACGCAGTTTTACCGTTCTTCAAACTCGAAGACGCAATCAAACCAAAGCTGATTTGACTCTACCGAATTGGGTTTGCTGACCAAGCGCAGCAAACCAACCAGTCAAGCCTGATGACCATAGCGAGTCGGTCCCACCCCTTCCCATCCCGAACAGGACCGTGAAACGACTCAGCGCCGATGATAGTGCGGATTCCCGTGTGAAAGTAGGTCATCGTCAGGCTAATATCCCGCAAACCCCTCGCTCAGCAATGAGCGAGGGGTTTTTGCTTTTGGGTCGACGAAAAGTCGCTCCTGCGAGCGTGATATCCCTGTATCCCCCAAGCGGGCGCCCCCTTTGTGGGACTGTCTTTTCATAGGTGTCCGCATAGACTGTCTGCTCGAGTTGGATCAGCTGGGAGTGCTATGCGGCGGAAAGAGTGGACGGAAGCGATCGGCGTACTGCCGGTGTCTTTGTTGATCAGCTTTTTGAGCCTGGGTTTTTCTGCGCAGGCATTGGAGCTCGAAACTGTCGCGCCACAAGGCGAGGTCGCCGAAGTTCAAAATGTCGTCGTCCGACTGAAATCCGCAGCTGCGGCTCTCGGAGATCCGCGGCAAAGTGATCCGGTCAGCGTGAGTTGTGGTTCACAGACCGTCGAAGGCAAGGGCCGATGGACCAACGAACGCGAATGGGTCTTCGATTTCGCTCGCCCGCTGCCACCGGGGTCGAAGTGCCTGGTGAGCGTCAGGGACGATTTCCGACCCTCGTTGCCCAATGTTGCAGTTGGCTGGTCGGGGATCCGTTCAGCAGGCTTTCAGCTCAGCGCGCCGAAAGTGTTGGAGACCCGCCCATGGACAGGCGGTCGCGTTGAAGAGGATCAGCGTTTCCTGCTCCGCTTGTCGGGCGCTGTGAAGACGAGTTCGGTCGCTGACGGGATGTGGTGCGAATCAAAGGCTGTCGGCGAGAGGATTCCTGTCGACCTGCGACCGACGTCGGAGCGTGACGCGCTGCTCCGGTCGCTGAAGGTCAGCCTCAAGCCTGGACAGGAGTGGCTCCTTGTCGCTTGCCAGCGGCCACTTCCCGCAGGGGCTGACGCTGCGATCGTTTGGGGCCCTGGTATCTCCGCCGCCGCTAACGATTCCGTGAAGACGCGCGGAGAGAAGCGCTTCGGATTCACAGTCCGCAGTCCGTTGACGGCAGAGTTCTCTTGCGAGCGCGAACGTGCGAACGCTCCCTGTCTTCCCATTCGCCCGCTTTCGGTGAGCTTTTCCGAGCGCATCTCTCGCGATCTCGCGGCCAAGATCAAGCTTCGTGGGTCCGGTGGTGCCGTCGTTTCTCCAACCGTGTCGAACGACGATGACGCCGGTTCTGCGTGGGTGACTCGGGTTGCTTTCCCCGTGCCGCTGGCGGAGCAGCAGGAATACCAATTGGAGATGCCTTCCGGCATTCAGGACGAGAGCGGACGTCCGCTGTCCAACGCGGCGAGCTTCCCATTGAAGGTCCGGACAGCGGCAGCTCCGCCGCTGGCGAAGTTCGCAGCGGCCCCGTTCGGCATCGTCGAGTGGGAGCAGAGTGGCGCTAGCCTGGTGCCGTTGAGCCTGCGGCACGTGCAGTCCGATCTCCAGCCGAAGTCGGGTGGACATCTGCGGATCAAGCGGATCAGCGACGACATCGACATCCTCAAATGGTACGGGCGGCTTTACCGCCAGAACGAATGGGAGGACCGGAAGGTGGAGTGGCTCAAGGGCCAGTCAGACCTGCAGTCGATGAGCGTCCCGGCTGGCAATGCGGACAAGTCCATCGAGGTGGTCGGCGTGCCCTTGTCGCAACCGGGCTACCACGTCATGGAGTTGAAGTCTCCTCGACTGGGGCAGTCGCTGCTCGACCCGGTGCAACCGATGTATGTGAAGACCGGGATGCTGGTCACCAATCTCGGTCTGCACTTCAAGCTCGGGAGGGACGACAGCCTGGTCTGGGTGACGTCACTCGACAAGGGGCGTCCGGTGGAGGGCGCGCAGGTCGCGGTGTATGACTGCCGCGGCAAGGCGTTGTGGCAGGGGCGCACGGATGCCAACGGATTGGCGCGTATCGATCGTCCGAATCTCGATCGAAGCGATGGGCGTGGTGAATGTCTTGGCGAGTCCGGTCTGTTCATCACGGCTCGTCACCAGGAGGCGGGCAAGCCGCTGGACATGAGCTTCATGTTCAGCGGATGGAGTCGAGGCATCGAGCCTTGGCGATTCAATGTACCGATGGCCTGGGGAAGCGAACGTAGCGTCCGCGCTCATACGGTGACCGATCGCCCCTTGCTGCGTGCCGGTGAAACGGTGTCGGTGAAGCACTTCTTCCGACTGGAGACTGTGCAGGGGTTGAGCGACGCGTCTCCGGATCAATTGCCGACCAAACTTCGCGTGGTGTTCGAGGGCACCGGTGAGGACGTGGCGACCTTCGATCTGCAATGGCAAGGCACACGGTACGCGTTGACCACCTGGAAGGTGCCTCCAGCGGCGAAGCTGGGGCGGTATCGCTTCGTGCTCGAGCGAGGCGGAAGCTCACGTGGACAGCGCACCTGGGACAGCGGCAGTGTCCGCGTCGAGGAGTTCCGCGTTCCGCTGGTCGATGCGCGATTGCTGCCGCCGAAAACCTCGGTACCCGGGGCGCAGGAGCAGGGCTGGTCGGCGCAGCTGAACTACATGTCCGGCGGCCCCATGGCGAAGGCGCCCGTCCAGGTCAGTGCCGTGCTTCAGCCGCGGTGGGCGCAGTTCCCGGGCTACGAGGACTTCGCGTTCGAGCCGCCGACCGTGCCGGGGCAGGGTGATTCCGTCGCGGCGCCCAGTGACGATGGAGAGTCGGAGGGGGATGGCCCCGGCGCGGGCGAACCCGCCGGCGGCAACCGCCTGCTGCTGGACAAGCTGGCGCTTCAGACGGACGCCAAGGGGGCCGTGCAGTTCAAGGTACCGCTCAAGGCCGCCGTGCAGCGCCCTGGAGAACTGCGCGTCGAGCTGAGCTACCGAGATCCGGATGGACAGACTCACACGCGCTCCGCGTCCCAACTGATCTGGCCCGCGGGCGTCGTGGTCGGCTTGCGGTCTGCGAGCTGGGTCGCCAATGGCCAGGCGTTGCGTCTGCAGGCGGTCGCCCTGGATACCGGCGGCAAGCCGCTGGCGAACCAGAAGGTCTCGGTCGCCGGGCGGCAGATCCAGACCTTGAGCACCCGCAAGCGACTCGTCGGCGGCTTCTATGCGTATGAGCATCAGCGCAACGTGAAGGACCTCGGCGAGCTGTGCAGCGGCAAAAGCGACGAACGCGGGCTGCTGCAATGCGAGGTCAAGCTGACGCAGAGCGGGCAGATCGAGTTGATCGGGACCGTGGCCGATGACGGCGGTCGCCGGGCCCAGGCAGCGCGGTCGCTCTGGGTGACGCGCGCGGGTGAACTCTGGTTTGCTCAAGACAACGACGACCGCATCGATGTGATCGCGGAGCGTCGCCGCTATGAGCCGGGCGAAACCGCGCGGTTCCAGGTCCGCATGCCTTATCGGGAAGCCACGGCCCTGGTGACCGTCGAGCGTGAGGGCGTGCTGCACAGCGAGGTGCGCCGCCTGTCCGGCCGCGACCCGTGGGTCGAGTTGAAGATCGACCGCGACTGGACGCCCAACGCCTATGTCAGCGTGATGGTCCTGCGCGGCCGCTTGCGCGATGTGCCGTGGTATTCGTTCTTCTCCTGGGGATGGCGTGAACCGGTCAATTGGTGGCGCGAGTGGCGGGCCTCCGGCGACTACCAGCCACCGACAGCGATGGTGGATCTGTCCAAGCCGTCCTTCAAGCTGGGCATGGCGGCCATCGAGATCGGCCAAGCCAGGCATCGACTGCAGGTCGAGGTCGTACCGCAGCAGGCGCAGTACGGCGTGCGTCAAAGCGCGCAGGTCAAGCTGCGGGTGACGCAGGACGGCAAGCCCGTTCCCGATGCGCAGATCGCGTTTGCGGCCGTCGACGAAGGCTTGCTGGCGCTGGCGCCGAATCCCAGCTGGAAGCTGCTCGACGGCATGATCCAGACCCGCGCGTGGGGCGTGACGACGGCGACCGCCCACAGCGAGATCGTCGGCCGGCGCCATTACGGCCGCAAGGCGGTCGCCGCCGGTGGGGGCGGTGGTTTTGCCACGCGCGAGCTGTTCGACACGCTGCTCACCTGGCAGCCTGCCGTGACGGTGGACGCCAAGGGCGAGGCGCTCGTGCAGGTGCCGCTCAACGACTCGCTGACGCGATTCCGGCTCGTGGCGGTGGCCGACGCACCGGGACAACGCTTCGGCACGGGTGAGGCCAGCATCAACGTCAGCCAGGACCTGCAGCTGCTGTCCGGTCTGCCGCCGCTGGTGCGCGAGGGCGACCGGGTGCAGGCGATGATCACCCTGCGCAACGCCACGTCGCGGACGATGGATCTGCGTGTCGCGTTGAACGGCAAGGCCACGTTCGAGACGGGCGAGCAGCCGGTGCCGACAGAGGCGCGCACCGTCAAGCTGGCGGCCGGGCAGGCGCAGGAGCTGACCTGGGATGTCGTCATCCCCGAAGGCGCTCAGCGCATCGTGTGGGAGGCGCAGGCCCAGGAGCAGGGCGGCGCCGGCGCGAAGGATGCGATGCGGACCACGCAGGCCGTGCAGGCGGCGGTGCCGACGCGCGTGCTGCAAGCCACGTTGCGGCAGCTCGATGGTCCGCTGAGCCTGCCCGTGGCCGCACCGACCGACGCGCTGCCGACGCAAGGCGTCAAGCGCGGCGGCGTGTTCATCGGCTTGCAACCCAAGCTGTCCAGCGGATTGCCGGGCATCCGGCGCTATTTCGAGCTGTACCCGTACAGCTGCCTGGAGCAGCAGAGTTCCAAGTACATCGCGCTGCACGACACGGCCGCCTGGGACGGCCTGATGGGGCAACTGGCCACCTATCAGGACAGCGACGGCCTGTTCGCGTACTTTCCGCTCTCGCGCTACATCACGCAGGGCGATGACGTGCTCACCGCGCATCTGCTGTCCGCCGCGCACGAGGCCGGAAGAACGCTGCCGGCCCCGCAGTTGAACAAGGCGCTGGAAGGGCTGGCGGGCTTCGTTGAAGGACGCGTCGCACGCAAGCACTGGTCGCCGCGTCCGGATGACGAGCCGCGTCGCATCGCGGCGCTGGCCGCGCTCGCGCGGTACGGGAAGGCCACGCCGCGGCAACTGGGTACGGTCGATGGGCGCAACCTCACGACCTGGCCAACCGTCGCCATCCTGGACTGGCTGGTCCTGCACCAGCGCATGAGCGACGCGCCTGAGCGGACGGCGCAGATCGCGGCGGCGCAGAACCAGCTGCGCGCGCGGCTGAGCTATGCGGGCACCACGCTGCGCTTCGTCAACGAGGAGTCCGAAGGCTGGTGGTGGCTGATGGGCAGCGGCGACGCGACGGCCGCGCGGACCATCCTCGCGCTGGTGGACGATCCGGGCTGGAAGGAGGATCTGCCACGCCTGGTCGTCGGCGCGCTGGGGCGCCAGACCCGAGGCGCGTGGGAGTCGACGACGTCCAATCTCTGGGGCGTGCTGGCGCTGGAGAAGTTCTCCGCCCGCTTCGAATCGCAAGCGGTCAAGGGCCGGACCGAAGCCAAGCTCGGCGGTGAGTCGGCCGCGATGGACTGGTCCGCCAAGGCGGGCGGCGGTGAGTTGCGGCTCGCGTGGCCGGCGAGCGGCAGCGGCAACCTGACCCTCGCGCAGACGGGAGACGGCAAGCCCTGGGCGACGGTGCAGGCGGTGTCCGCGGTGCCGCTCAAGGCGCCGTTGAGCTCGGGCTACTCGCTCAAGCGCACGATCACCGCGGTGTCGCAGAAGGCCGCGCCCCGCTGGTCGCGCGGCGACGTGATGCGGGTCCGCGTGGAGTTGGAGGCGGCCGCGGACATGACCTGGGTCGTGCTCAGCGATCCCTTGCCCGCCGGCGCCGCGATCATCGAAGGCACGATCGACGCGCAGGGCGAGCGCGCCGAAGGCGAGGCGTGGCCCGACTTCATCGAACGCAGCTTCACCGCGTGGCGCGCTTATTTCAGCTATCTGCCGCGCGGCAAGCATGTGCTCGAGTACACGGTCCGCCTGAACAACGCCGGGCGCTTCCAGATGCCCACGACCCGCGCGGAGGCGATGTACGCGCCCGATCGTTTCGGCGAACTGCCCAATGCCGTGCTGGAGGTCCAGCCGTGAACTCCGCGGCCGGCCCCGCGCGGTGCCAGGCCGGCCGGTGGGCGCGGTTCTGCGCCTTCGTGGCGCTGCTGATCGCCGGCATGGGCGTGGGGATCGCCGCGAGGGCGCAGGACTTGCCGTCCTATGCCCAGACACGGTCCGCGCATCCGGTGTCCGATCTCCAACTGCTGGACCGACGGGGCGAGCCGCTGCAGACCCTGCGCGTGGACCCGACGCGGCGCGTGCTGGCCTGGGTGCCGCTGGAAGAGATGTCGCCGTCGCTGTTGCGGGCGATGTTGCTGTCCGAGGATCAGCGCTTCTACGCGCACAGCGGCGTGGACTGGTCCGCGGTCGCGTCCAGCGCGTGGGCGAACCTCTGGAACACCCGCACGCGGGGCGCCTCCACCGTGACGATGCAACTGGCCGGATTGCTCGACGAGGACCTCGCGCGTCGAGGCGGTCGCAGCCTTCGCCAGAAGCTGGGACAGGCCTGGGTCGCGACTCGCCTGGAGCAGCGGTGGACCAAGGCCCAGATCCTGGAGGCCTACCTGAACCGGGTGCCCTTGCGCGGGGAACTGGTCGGCGTGCCGGCGGCGGCCCAGGCGCTTTTCGGCAAGCGCCCCGCGGGACTGGATGCCCGCGAGTCGGCCTTGCTCGCCGCGATGCTTCGCGGGCCGAATGTGGCGCCGGAGGCTCTTGCGACTCGCGCGTGCGGCGTGTTGCGCGCGATGGGACAGGCGTGCGACGGCTTGGCGGATGAGGTCGGCGCGGTGTTGCGCCGCAAACCGCTGGTGCTGGCCGATTCGCCGCAATGGGCCCCGCACTTCGCGCGCCTCGCGCTGCGGGCGGGGGAGGGCCCGACGCGGCGCAGCACGCTGGACGCCGTCTCGCAGCGCACGGCGGTGCTGTCGCTGAGACGGCATCTGGCCGAGCTGGCCGATCGGCAGGTCGAGGATGGCGCCGTCATCGCGCTCGACAACGACACCGGCGAGATCCGCGTGTGGGTGGGATCCAGCGGCAGCCAGCTGTCGGAGTCCGCGCAGGTCGATCACGTGCTGGCGCGGCGGCAGCCCGGCTCCACGCTCAAGCCCTTCCTGTACGAGCTCGCCCTGGAGCGACGCCTGATCACCGCGGCCAGCCTGCTGGACGATTCACCGGCGCAGGTGGCGACGGCGGCCGGCCTGTACCTGCCGCAGAACTACGACAAGCAGTACCGCGGCTGGATCAGCGCACGCGCGTCGCTGGGCAACAGCCTGAACATCCCGGCCGTACGCCTGTCCTTGATGCTGACGCCCGAGGCGGTGTTCGACCGGCTCAACGCCCTGGGTCTGGCGTTGCCTGAGACCGGCGGGTTCTATGGCCCTTCGCTGGCCCTGGGGAGCGCCGACGTCACCTTGCTCGGCCTGACCAACGCGTACCGCGCGCTGGCCAATGGGGGCCGTTATGGTGAAGTCCGCTTGCCGAGCGAGAAAGCGGAACGAGCAGCGCGCCCGCGGCAGGTCGCCGATCCGCGCGCGAGTTTCATCGTCGGCGACATGCTGGCCGACAACAACGCGCGCGCGCTGACCTTCGGACTGTCCAGCGCGCTGGCGCTGCCGTTCCCGGCGTCCGTGAAGACCGGCACCAGCAAGGACATGCGCGACAACTGGTGCATCGGCTGGACGCGACGATTCACGGTCGGAGTCTGGGTCGGCAACTCCAGCGGCGAGGCGATGCAGCAGGTCTCCGGCGTCAGCGGGGCCGCGCCGGTGTGGCGCGAGGTCATGTTGGCGCTCCACGCGGGCAAGCCGCCCCGCGCGGCGGAGCCACCGGCGGGCGTTCTCCAGCAGGCCGTGCGTTTCGACGGTGGCCAGGAGCCGCCACGGCCCGAGTGGTTCGTCTCGGGCACCGAACAGGCGGTGATCCGCATCGCCGAGCCGTCCGTCGCCCTGAGCAATCCGACCGACGGTGCGATCTACGCGCTCGATCCGGACATTCCACCGGCGGCGCAGCGGTTGCGCTTCTCCCACGCGGGCCGACTGCCGCAAGGCGGCACGGCCAGCTGGCGACTGGACGGCCGCGTGATCGGCAAGGGCGCGACGCTGGATTGGCTGCCGATGCCGGGGCGCCACGAGCTGGCGCTGCTCGACGGACGCGGCCAGGTGCTGCAGCAGGTGCGCTTCGAGGTCCGGGGCGCCGGCTTGCGCGCGGGGCCCCATCCCGCCAATCCGCAAGTCAAGCGCACCAAGGCGCAGTTCGTCGCCGAGCCCTGGCGATCGGCGGGCTGACTTTCGATACTCCTTCCATCGCTAAGATGCAGATTCGAGCGGGGAGACCATGCAAAGCCGTCAACGACAAGCGCTGAATGCCCACCGGCCCACCTTCCAGGTGGTGGCCGCTGCCTTGCTGGGCGTCGCGCTGCTGGCCCCGGCCGCGCCGGCCCAGGCCAGCGAGGTCGTCAAGCTGGCCCGCCTGCTGATCACCGGCAAGCGTCAGGCGGCCCGGCCGCCCGCGCCGCAGCCGGCGGCGCCGGAGCGCGCCACCGACTCGTCGAGCCAGCCGCAGAGCCGTGCCGCCGACGGCGAACTGCACGCGCAAGCCCCGCGTCGCACCGCCGAAGGCGCGATGGTCACGATGGACTGAGCGCGAACGCCGCGCACCAAGTCGTCGCACCCGTCCGGCAGGGCTCCCCAACTCACGGCACGGCCGCACCAGTTCGGCGCTTGCCGCCGGATTGCCGTGCGATCCCTGAAGTTAACGTCGGAAACCGTGCGTTTCTCCCCCTGACAACGTCGTCATCGCGCGCCACACTGCCGCGCTTCGCCTCACGAGGGCGCGATCGTTGGGAGGAATCAGATGACGCAGGGATCCGACAAGGTCTATCGAAAAGGCCTGCCCTTCAGCGCCGAGGTGGCGCCCTTGCTGGCGGCGATGCCGCTGCTGGAGGAGTACCGGGAGCCGTTGCTGCGGCTCCAGGGCGCCTGGGACAGCTTGGCGCTGCTCGGGCAGATGAGCGGCGCGGCGACCGACATGGCCGACACCCGGACCGCATTCGAGGCCCTGACCGCGCGGCTGCTCGACAGCCTGGCCCGGCGCCAGTTGCGCCACGCGGTCCAGCATCTGCAAGGCCGATCCCAGGTCGCCATCGACATCCTGGTCCGCAATCTGTTCGAACGCACCGCGGACGTCGGTTTCCTGGCCAGTGACGCGCCCTTGCGGGCGCTGCTCCAGGCGGATGCCGCAGGCACGGTCGAGGACGGGCAGATCCAGGCGTTGCGGCGGCGCTTCGCCGCCTACGTCGCCAAGTATTCGGTTTACGACCAGGTCGTGCTGCTCGCCGCCGACGGCCGTCGCCTGGCGGCGCTGGATGAGGCGTCCTGCGCGACGATCGTCGATGACGTGCGTCTGCGCGAGGCCCTCGAGCCGGGCCGCGCCTTCGTCGAGGTGCACGGTCCGACCGCGCTGCTGGGCGGCCGCGCCGGCCTGATCTACGCAGCGGCGGTGAGCGGCGCGGACGGCTCGGACGCGCGCGGCCTGCTGTGCCTGTCGTTCAAGCTCGAGGATGAGATGTCGGGCCTGTTCCGCGCGCTGTGCGCGGGCGTGTCGCGCTCGGTCCTGGTG
This sequence comes from Roseateles sp. So40a, assembly GCF_048081605.1. Classification (NCBI taxonomy): domain Bacteria; kingdom Pseudomonadati; phylum Pseudomonadota; class Betaproteobacteria; order Burkholderiales; family Sphaerotilaceae; genus Roseateles; species Roseateles sp. So40a. The sequence goes on from NZ_CP182288.1 coordinate 951,960, forward strand.
CTGAAGGACGCGGGCGGCAAGGTCCTGCTGACCTCCGACCCCTGGCAGATCCCGCTGGGTGCGCCCTTGCCGCCTGCCGGCCAGGCGCAGGGCTGGCGGCTCGATTTCGCCGGGCGCGACTACCTCGCCTGCGAGAGCTCGGCCAGCGGCTACGAGGGCTATGTCGGCCCGGGTTGGCAGGCGCAGATGCTCCAGCCGCTGCAACACGCGTTCGCGGAAGCACCACCAGAACGCCAGGCCGCGCGCGCGCGGGACCTCGATACCCGCGAGCTCTTCGACGAGGAGCTGCGCAGCATTCCCGTGGAAGCGCGCCGGATCCAGCGTGAGCTGTCGCGGTCCTTGTGGAACGGCAAGCTCAAGAGCCGTGCGCACGCGCAGCCGACCGCCGGGCAGGCGGGCGCCGGCGGCAATGCCTTTGCAGTGACGCTGCTCAATGAGGTCGAACGCACCGGCGAGCAACTGCGCCAGGTGTTCGAGCGTGCGATCGCGCAGCTCGAGGAGGGGGCGCTCGACGCGGTCTTCGACGGGGCCGGTTTCCAGTCCGAACTGGCGATCTCGATCGTCAACCGCAATCTCTACGAACGGTCCAACGACTGCCGCTGGTGGGCGCTCGACGCGCGGCTGCAGCAGGCCCTCGCGCGCGGCGACGCGGCGGCGGCCACGGACGTGCTCGCCAGCATCCACGCGCTGTACACGGTCTATTCGCTGCTACTGGTGTTCGACACGCAAGGGCGTGTGATCGCCGTGTCGGATCCGGCGCAGGCGCACCACGTCGGCCGCTCGCTGCAAGGGGACTGGGTGCAGGGCGCGCTGTCCTCGCGCGACGCGGGGCAGTACGTCGTTTCCGATCACTCGCCCTGCGGGCTCTATGGCGAGGATGGCCGTGCCCCGTGCCTGGTGTACGCCGCGGCCGTGCCGCATCCGGACGCGGCGACGCCGGTGGGCGGCATTGCCATCGTGTTCGACGGCGAGCCGCAGTTCCGGGCGATGTTGCGCGCTGCCTTGCCGGAGAGGGCGGGCGCGACCGCGGTGCTGGTGACACGCGCCGGCGAGATCGTCGCGAGCAGCGATGCGCGCTGGTCCGCGGGTCAGGTCTTGCCATTCCCGCTGCCGGCGCTGGCCAGCCTGGCCGCGGATCAGCATGTGACCGGCGAGATGTCGCTCGATGGGCGGGTGATGGCCTATGGCCTGGCGATGTCGGGCGGTTATCGCGAGTACCGCCGGCTCACGCCCGCGGCGGCCGGCGACCTCGCCGCGCTGGTGATGTTGCCGTTGGGCGAGCGGCTCGCGGGTGGTGACTCCGCCGCGTTGTCCGCCTCGGCCGCGGCGTTCGCGCCGATGGCCCCGGGCGGCACGAAGACACTGGACGTGGCGAGCTTCCTCGTCGACCACCAGTGGCTGGGTTTGCCCGCGATGCAGGTCGTCGCGGCGCTGGAGCGTCAGCGCATCACCGCGTGGCCGACCGCGCCGGCGGCGGTCCGCGGCATGCTCGCCTTCGAAGGACGGATGCTGCCGGTCCTGGATCTGGGCCAGTTGCTGTTCCACCGGCCCTGCGGCGACGAGGCCGCGCTGATGGTGTGCCAGACCGGCGCCGGTCAGCGCCTGGTGCTCGCGGTGCAGCAGCTGGGGCAGGTGTTCGTCGCGGGCGCGGAGCAGCTGCAGCCCAGCCCGACCCGACCGGGATGGGCGGCGCAGGCGCAGGTCCATCTGCTCAAGGGCCGTGGACCGCAGATGCTGACGCTGCTCGATGGCGACGACCTCTGGCGCCTGGTCAACGGCGTGACGGCCGCTGCCCAGGCCGAGGTCCTCGCGCTGGAGTGAACGGATCGGCCTGCGTCAGGCGTCGCCGCCGGCGCGGCCGATCACCGGCGGGCGCGGGTGCAGACGCGCCATCGTGAAGGCGTCGACGTAGCGGCCCTCGCGCAGCCCGTAGCCGCGCAGCCGGCCCTCGTGCTCGAAGCCGAACCGCTCGTAGAGCCGGATGGCCGGCGCGTTGTCGACGAACACGGTCAGCTCGATGCGCAGGATGCCGAGCCAGTCATCGGCCTGGCGCGTCAGCGCGTCCATCAGCGCCGAGCCGACCCCGCGGCCATGCGCGTCCGGGTGCACGCCGATGCCCAGCATCATCGCGTGCCGGCGCCGCAACTGCTGGCCGGCCGGATGCAGACCGGCCGAGCCCACCAGCCGATCGCCATCGAAGGCCAGCAGCGAGAGCTCCGGCGAGTTGGTGTCGGGTGCTTTCGAGAAGCGTTCTTGCCACATCAGCTCGGACGTGAACGGCGTCTGCAGCAGCCAGGGCTGCACGCCGGGATGACCCAGCAGGTCCGCCATCGCGCGGGCGTCCTCGGGGCGAGGGCGGCGCAGCGTGAGGCCATCAGCGACGCGCGGGGCGCGATCGCCGGGAGCAAAGGAACGAGGGGTCTTCGGGGGCAACATCGGGATCTCCGGTGGGGGCTGGGACCGAGGGCTGAAACGAACAAGGCCCGCGTTGTCGCGGGCCTTGTGGGGGGGCGTTCGGGGGATCCTGTCGGGGACCGAGGGGTCCGGATCCTGGGGCGTCTACCGCGTTCGACGCGCTCCCGACCTGCGTGCGCACAGTTGCGCCTGCATCAGATGCAGACACATCGGGACGTGGTGGACGGGGATCGCGCGGAACATGCGGACCAGTATCCGGGGCGGTTGTCGAGGGCGTCAAGCGACGCGCCTGAACCGCCAGTGGCAACGGCGCGACAATGCGCCTTTCCCGATTCATCGCGGCTTGGGCCGCGCGCCGTCCGCATGCCTCGACTGAGTTCCGTCGCCGTTGATCCAAGTCCGACCCGCGCGACCCCGACCGCTGCCGACGCGTCGCCGCGCCGGAGCGGGCAGCCGCAGCCGGCCGAGCGCTTCGCGCTCAGCGTGGACAAGAGTCCGATCGATGGTCTGGGCGTGTTCGCCGCGGAGGCCATCCCGGCGCGCCGCAAGATCGGCGAGATGCGCGGCGAGATCGTGCCGGTGCGCGAGGCGCGGCGTCGCATCGAGGGACGCCGCCGCATCCACGTCGTGGAGGTCACCGACAAGACCGCGATCGACGCGACGAAGTCCGATTGCGCGCTGCGTCACGTCAACCACAGCTGCGCGCCCAACGCGGTGTTGCGCATCCGCCAGGGCCGCGCGGAGTTCTACGCGATCCGCGACATCGATCCCGGTGAGGAGATCTGCGCCGATTACGGCGAGAGCCACCATGAGGGCCGGCTGCGTTGCCGTTGCGGCGCGCCCAACTGCAAGGGGCGGCTCTGAACCGCGGGCCCTCGGGTCGATCTCGATCGGTTGACCCGGCCTGAGCGGCCGGGCTCTGCTCAGCTCGGCGCGTAGGCCAGCCGCACGTAGATCGGCGCGAAGGCCTCGGCCTGCGTGATCTCGACCAGGCGCTCCCGCGCCAGCTCGAGCATCGCGATGAAGGACACCACCAGCACCTGCGAGCCCTTGTCCAGCTCGAACAGGTCCTCGAACTCGACGAAACGCTGGCCCTGCAGCCGGCGCAGCAGGTGCGACATGTACTCGCGCACCGACAGCTGCTCGCGCGAGATCTTGTGGTGCTGGTTCAGCTTGGCGCGGCGCATCAGGTCGGCCCAGGCGGCGCGCAGGTCGTCGATGTGCACGTCCGGCAGCCGCGGCGCCAGCGACTGCTCGATGTGGATCTGTGCCCGCAGGAAGTCGCGGCCCAGCACGGGCAACTGGTCCAGCCGCAGCGCGGCCTGCTTCATCTGCTCGTACTCGAGCAGCCGGCGCACCAGCTCCGCCCGCGGATCCTCGGGCTCGCCGCCGTCCTCGGACTTCTTGGGCGGCAGCAGCATGCGCGACTTGATCTCGATCAGCATCGCCGCCATCAGCAGGTACTCGCTGGCGAGCTCGAGGTTGTGCTTGCGCAGCTGCTCGACGTAGCTCAGGTACTGCCGCGTGACCTCGGCCAGCGGAATGTCGAGGATGTTGAAGTTCTGCTTGCGGATCAGGTACAGCAGCAGGTCCAGCGGGCCCTGGAAGGCCTCGAGGAAGACCTCCAGCGCATCCGGCGGGATGTAGAGGTCCTGCGGCATGGCGAACAGCGGCTCGCCATACAGCCGCGCGACGGCGACGTGATCGACCGTCTCGGGCGTGGAAGCGCCGCCGCCCTGATCCGCCGGGGCATCCGGCAGCGTCAGGGCGGTGGGGTCGTGGTCGTCAGCCTGGCTCACGCCGGGGGTCTGATCCGAGTTTCCGAGGGTCCCGGAGAATCCGGCTTACTCGGACTTGGTCTGGTAGACGTAGGCCTGCTGCGCGACGCGGGCGTCGTTGTAGCCGGCCTGGGCGCTGCGGTCCTGCTCGCGGTCCCACAGCAGGGCGCGGCCGGCGCGCTGCTCGGCTTCCAGCGTCGGCTTCTTGGCCTTGAGCTCATTGATGAACTGCGTGGCCTCGGATTCGTATTTCTTCCAGAACAGCGGCATGGTGGTCTCTTGATCGAGGATTCGAAAAACTGGGTCGGATTCTAGGCGGTCGGTCCGGCGGCGGTCCGTGCACAAGCCGCGTGCTTACCGCACGCGCATGCCCGGCTGGGCGCCCGGGAAGGGCTCCAGCACGAAGATGCCGGGGTGGGCCTTCTCGTCAGCGTGACTGGCGGCCAGCACCATGCCCTCGGAGATGCCGAACTTCATCTTGCGCGGCGCGAGGTTGGCGACCATGACGGTCAGCTTGCCCTCGAGCTGCTCAGGCTGATAGGCGCTGCGGATGCCGCTGAAGACATTGCGCAGGCGACCCTCGCCGACGTCCAGCGTCAGGCGCAGCAGCTTGTCCGAACCGTCCACCAGCTCGGCCTTGACGATCTTGGCGATGCGCAGGTCGACCTTGGCGAAGTCGTCGATCTTGATCTCCGGCGCCAGGTCCTCGCCGCCGGGCACGACCTTGGGCGGGGCGGGCGGCTCGAACAGCGCTTCCAGCAGCTTCGGATCGACGCGTTGCAGCAAGTGCTCATAGCCGCCGATGCGATGCGCGCCCAGCGCGCGCTCGGCATCGGCGAAGGTCATCGGCGCGACCTGCAGGAAGGCCTCGACCTTGGCCACCAGCGCCGGCAGCACCGGCTTCAGGTAGATCGACAGCAGGCGGAAAGCCTCGATGCAGACGGTGCAGACGTCCTGCAGCACCTGGTCCTTGCCCTCCCGCTTGGCCAGGTCCCAAGGCTTGTTCTGGTCGACATACTCGTTGACGCGGTCCGCCAGCAGCATGATCTCGCGCAGCGCCTTGCCGAACTCGCGGGTCTCGTAGAGCTCCACGATCGCGCCCTTGTGAGCGCGCAGGCCGTCCAGCAGCGCCAGGCCCTCGACGCCGACATCGGCCGACAGCTGGCCGCCGAAGCGCTTGGACAGGAATCCCGCCGCGCGGCTGGCGATGTTGATGTACTTGCCGACCAGGTCGGAGTTGACGCGGGCGACGAAGTCCTCGGGGTTGAAGTCGACGTCCTCGACGCGGCCGTTGAGCTTGGCGGCGAGGTAGTAGCGCAGCCACTCGGGATTCATGCCCAGCGCCAGGTACTTCATCGGGTCCAGGCCGGTGCCGCGGCTCTTGGACATCTTCTCGCCGCCGTTGACGGTGAGGAAGCCATGCACGTACACATGGTTGGGCGTCTTGCGGCCGCTGAAATGCAGCATCGCCGGCCAGAACAGCGTGTGGAAGTAGGTGATGTCCTTGCCGATGAAATGGATCTGCTCGGTCGTCGGGTCGTTGACGAACGCGTCGAAGTCGCGGCCGGTCTTGCCGAAGTAGTTCTTCAGCGAGGCCAGGTAGCCGATGGGCGCGTCCAGCCACACGTAGAAGTACTTGCCCGGCGCATCGGGGATCTCGATGCCGAAGTAGGGCGCGTCGCGGCTGATGTCCCAGTCGCCCAGGCCGCCGTTGCCGTCCTCGTCCTTGGCGAACCACTCCTTGATCTTGTTGAGCACCTCGGGCTGCAGGCGGCCGGGCGCCTGCGTCCATTGCTCGAGGAACTCGACGCAGCGCGGGTCGGACAGCTTGAAGAAGTAGTGCTCGGAGGTCTTCATCACCGGCGTGGCGCCGGTCAGCACGGAGAACGGGTTCTTCAGCTCGGTGGGCGTGTAGACCGCGCCGCAGACCTCGCAGGAGTCGCCGTACTGGTCCTTGGCGCCGCACTTGGGGCATTCGCCCTTGATGAAGCGGTCGGGCAGGAACATCGACTTCTGCGGGTCGAAGAACTGCTCGATGGTCTTCACCGAGATCAGCTCGTTGGCGCGCAGCGCCTTGTAGATGTCCTTGGACAGCTCGTGGTTCTCGGCGCCGTCGGTCGAGTGCCAGTTGTCGAAGCTGATGTGGAAGCCGTCCAGGTACTGCTTGCGGCCCGAGGCGATGTCCGCGACGAACTGCTGCGGGCTCTTCCCGGCCTTCTCCGCCGCGATCATGATCGGCGCGCCGTGCGCGTCGTCGGCGCAGACGAAGTGCACCTCGCTGCCCTGCATCCGCTGGAAGCGCACCCAGATGTCGGCCTGGGTGTACTCCATGATGTGGCCAATGTGGAAGTTCGCATTGGCGTAGGGGAGGGCGGTGGTGACGAAGAGCTTGCGTGTCATGGCGCGATGAGGGCGGTGGTCCCGCCGGTCGCAGTCGGACGAAATGTCCAAGCGGCGGCGTCCGGGGGAACCGGCGATTTTAGGCGCGTGAAACGCGTGCCGCGTAACGCTGGGCGAGCCACGAGCACAGGATCAGCTGCAGCTGGTGATAGAACATGATCGGCAGGACGATCACGCCCACCGCCGGATGCGCCCCGAACAGCAGCTTGGCCATCGGCACGCCCGAGGCCAGCGTCTTCTTGGAGCCGCAGAACACGGCGGCGATCTCGTCCTCCACCGACAGGCCCATCGCGCGCGCCGCCAGCCGGCTCAGCACGATGACCACCGCCAGGAACAGCGCCGCGCCGAGCGCGGCCTTCACCAGCAGCTCCGCGCCGTGGTCGCGCCACAAGCCCGAGGCCACCGAGTCGCTGAACGCCGACAGCACGAGCAGGATGATCACCCAGCGGTCGATCAGCGTGATGCGCGACTTGTGCGCCGTGTAGAAGCGCAGCAGCACCGGACGCAGCAACTGGCCCGCCAGCAGCGGCAGCAGCAGCAGCTGGGTGAGCTTCCAGACGGCCTCGCCGAAGGGCAGCGTCGCGCCGCTGGTCCCGGCCATCAGCGTCACCAGCAGCGGCGTCAGCACGATGCCCAGCAGGCTGGAGACGCTGGCATTGAAGATCGCCGCGGGCACGTTGCCCTTGGCCAGCACCGTCATCGCCACCGACGAGGAGATCGTCGAGGGCAGCGCGCACAGGTAGGCGAAGCCCAGCGCGAGGTCGGGCGGCAGCCAGCGGCCGAACAGCGCGGTGAAGCCCCACCACAGCAGCGGGAACAGCGCGTAGGTGCTCAGCTGCACGAGCAGGTGAACGCGCCACTTGAGCGCCCCGTCGCGCAACGCCGCGGCCGATAGGCCCAGCCCGGTCAGGAAGAACACCAGCGCCACGCCCCAGTTGCTGACGACCTCCAGGCGCAGCAGCCCGCCGCTGCGGCCGAGATCGGGCCAGGCGCTCGCGAGCGCGACCGCGCCCACCAGCGCCATCAGGAACCATTCCTTGCGAACCCAGGACCGGAGGCCCACCGCCAAGCTCATCGCCAACCTTTCGCCAGCGCTCGGCCGGCACAACCATCGGGGAAAAGCAGGGACTCTAGCGGGCGCCGGACTTGCCCACCTGTCCTCAGCCTTGCCCGGGCGCCAGTTTCTTCGTCCGACGCAACGCCGGCCGCCCTGCATGTCGGATTCATGACGCACGCTGGTGCATCCGTGACGGTGATCGCACGGACAGCGCGCCCACCGGCCGGCCCTGGCGCGGCGTCATCGACTGGATTTGTAACGGTCCGGGCGTCTGTGGCTCGTCCCAAACACCCCCGGGGAGGGTCCCGAAAGGGGGTGAGGACCTCGCCTGCCAGTTCAAGGACCCCCGCTAAATCGTTGATTTGAAAGCCCCTGGAAACCTATCCACCGAGCCTGTGGATAACTGTGGGGAAAACCTGCCCGCGATCGCTCTAAACCGTTGAAAGACGGTCGCCTGAGGTTGGGTGCCTCATTTCCGGGCAAGCCAAATCGTTCTATATGAATCAATGACTTGGCGGGGCCACGGGAAAACCAGCAGCAACCTTGGGGCGGCGGTGTGCGAAGGAGGTCGAGAGCGGCACGATGGGGATAAGTCAAGCCCCGCATCCATCATTTTTGGGTTGACAGCCGCGAGATGACGCTGGAAGAGGCGACCCCTGCGGCCGGTCCGGAACTCCCCCGGACGGCGGATCTGTCCCCCGCCCCTGTGGACAAGCATGTGTGTCTCCTGGCGATGGCGCTTGCAAGTGCTTGTCACGACCGGTATTCCGGTGGTTTGCTCGAAAAAGAGGCAATCGTGACGAGGGTCCGACCGCCGGATGACACCGGCATGAGGAGCGCCTGACGGCTTTCGGGTGGTCGCGGGCTGGGCAGGCCCCTAAAGGGAGGGCCTCCGCGCACCGCTAAAATCCGCGACTTTGCAAACGCATTCCTCATTTCTTTCATGACGCAGGCCGTGGCGGGAAATTTGTCGGGGCGATCCGCCGCCGGCAAGACTCCAGAACTTTTTGAACTGAAGAGCGCCTCGCTGAGCCTGCTCGCCCTCGTGCTCAAGAGCGGCGACACCGCCGCGCTGGACGCGGAGCTGACGGCCAAGCTGGGCGAGACGCCCGATGCCTTCCACCACGACCCGCTGCTGCTGGACCTGAGCCAGCTGCCGGCCGTGGATGCCGAGGTGATGGTGGTCGATGGCGGTGCCGGGCAGTCCGAGCTGAATCTGTCGGTCGAGCCGGTCGAGTCGGCCAAGGTGGCGCCGGACGCCGCCGACGGTGACGCCGCCGCCCGCGTGGACCTGGCCGCCGTGCTGCCGCTGCTGCGCCGTCACCGGCTGCAGCCGGTGGGCGTGATCGGTGCCAATGCCGCGGAACTGGCGCAGGCCGCCGAGCTGGGTCTGGCCGAGGCGCCCGACGAACCGGTTCGTGCGGAGCGCGTGGAGCGTGAACCGCGCCCTGAGCCCAAGGTCCAGCAGGTCATCAAGGAAGTGATCGTCGAGCGCGCCGTCGAGGTGCCCGTGCCGGCCCCGGCGCCCGCGCCGACGGTGTACGTCGACAAGCCGCTGCGCTCGGGCCAGCAGGTCTACGCCAAGGGCGCCGACCTGGTCGTGCTGGCCGCGGTGAACCACGGGGCCGAGGTGATCGCCGACGGCAGCGTCCACGTCTACGCGCCGCTGCGCGGCAAGGTCATCGCCGGTGCGCGCGGCAACGCGCAGGCGCGGATCTTCGCGCAGCAGCTCGATGCCGAGCTGATCGCCATCGCCGGCATCTACCGCACCAGCGAGAACCCGCTGCCGGACAACGTGCGCGGCAAGCCGGCGCAGGTCCGGCTGGACGGCGAGAAATTGATCATGGAACCGCTGGGCGCGTGAGCCGGCGGATCCGCTGTTACCCGACACATTGAAAGAAGGACCTCGACCCATGACCAAGATCGTTGTGGTGACCTCCGGCAAGGGCGGCGTGGGCAAGACCACCACCAGCGCCAGCTTCGCCACCGGCCTCGCGATGCGCGGCTACAAGACCGCGGTGATCGACTTCGACGTCGGCCTGCGCAACCTCGACCTGATCATGGGTTGCGAGCGTCGCGTCGTGTATGACCTGATCAACGTCATCAACGACGAGATCAAGCTGAGCCAGGCGCTGATCAAGGACAAGCAGCTCGACAAGCTCTTCATCCTGGCCGCCTCGCAGACGCGCGACAAGGACGCGCTCAAGCAGGAGGGCGTCGAGCGCGTGCTGGAGGAGCTCAAGGCGATGGAGTTCGACTACATCGTCTGCGACTCGCCGGCCGGCATCGAGACCGGCGCGCTGATGGCCATGCATTACGCCGATGAGGCGCTGGTCGTGACCAACCCCGAGGTGTCCTCGGTGCGCGACAGCGATCGCATCCTGGGCATGCTCAACAGCAAGACCAAGCGCGCGATCGAAGGCAAGGAGCCCGTCAAGGAGCACCTGCTGATCACGCGCTACAACCCCAACCGCGTCGAGGGCGGGCAGATGCTGTCGCTGGAGGACATCCACGAGATCCTGCGCACGCCGCTGATCGGCGTGATCCCGGAAAGCGAAGTCGTGCTGCAGGCGTCCAACCAGGGCCTGCCCGCGATCCACATGAAGGGCACCGACGTGGCCGAGGCCTATGCCGACGTGATCTCGCGCTTCCTGGGCGAGGACAAGCCGATGCGATTCGTCGAGGCCGTCAAGCCCGGCTTCTTCAAGCGCCTGTTCAGCCGCTGACAGCCACGGGGAGACACCATGGGATTCATGTCCTTCTTCCTGGGTGAGAAGAAAAGCACCGCCAGCGTCGCCAAGGAGCGCCTGCAGCTGATCCTCGCCCATGAACGCAATGGTCGCGGCGCCAGCCCCGACTACCTGCCGCAACTGCAGCGCGAGCTGCTGGCGGTCATCTCCAAGTACGTCTCCATCAACCCGGACGACATCAAGGTGCACATGGAGCGCCAGGACGACCTCGAGGTCCTCGAGGTCAAGATCGAGCTGCCGGAGACCCGCAAGGCCTGATCAGGCCGGGGAAGCGGCCCGCTCAGTGCGAGGCCGCGATCCCGCCGCCCAGGCGCTGCTGGCGCTGGCGCAGGAAGGCCTCGGCCATGCTCGACTCGGGCTGCAGGCGCTGGCCGATGTAGAGCTCCTGGCGGCGCTCGGTGATCTGGGCGCGCAGCCGGTTGGCCATGATGCCCAGCGGATCGAGGCCCTTCTTCTCGGCGCGCGCGATGGACTCGCCGAGCTCATGCATCGTGTGGTTCCTGAGCAGCGCCAGATGGGCCTGGACCACGCGCAGGCGGCCCTGCACCGCGCGTTCCGCGCCGCGCAGCCATTCCATGACCGCATCGGCATCGCCGCCGCGGACCTTGACCAGGCTCTCGCCCGAGGCCAGCAAAAGCGCCTCCAGGCGCGCGCGATCGCAGGCTTCATAGGCCTCGTTCACCTCGGCCATCTTGCGCTCGCGGCGCACGCGCTCGGCATCGTCGGGCGCGAGGTCCGGATGCAGCCGCTTGGCGGCACGCCGATACAGCGTCTTGAGCGGCGGCGGGCCGACCTGCACCAGGCCGCCCTCGGGCTCCGCCGGCAGGGGCGCGCCCGCGGGCAGCAGCGGCAGCAGCGGCAGCGCGGTGGCGCGCGGCGCCTCGGGCGCGCGGGTGTCCAGCCCGTTGCGGGCCAGCGCCTCGTGCAGGTAGCGCATCGCGCAGTAGAGCTGTGATTCCAGCGCGTCCAGCTCCATGTAGAGCGGCCCCAGCGCGGCGACGTAGCGGTCCACGAAGCGCTGCATGCGCTGGCGGCAGTCGGCGTACTCGGCTTCCTGCGACGCGAGGTAGCGCTGAAGCTCGACCAGTTGATCGCGGCGGCGTTCGAATTCGCGCGGCGTGATGGCCTGGCTGAGCATGGTGGGCGGTGGTCCTGGACGGTGTCGATCTGAGCAGGGATTCTGCCGCGAGCGCCAGGGCCCTGAAAGCGCAAACAGCCCCTCGCGGGGCTGTTTTTCTCAGCGTTTTCACGGGGACGCCCGCCAGAGGCGTGCGCGCCCCGCCCAGTCAGGGGGTGGAGGCCGCGCTGGCGGCTTCCATCGGACCGCTGGCGACGGCCTCGGGGAGCGCGGCCGGCATGGACGCCGGGCCAGTGGCCGGGAGCGTGGCCGGAGCCGTCGTCTCAGGCGCCGAGGCGCTCATCGCCGGCGGTGTGTGGGCGCCGGCGGCGGGTCCGCCGGCACCGACCGCGGGCAGCAGCGGCACGATCAGCAACGCGACGATGTTGATGATCTTGATCAGCGGATTGACCGCCGGGCCGGCCGTGTCCTTGTAAGGGTCGCCGACGGTATCGCCGGTGACCGCCGCCTTGTGCGCGTCGCTGCCCTTGCCGCCGTGGTGGCCGTCCTCGATGTACTTCTTGGCGTTGTCCCAGGCGCCGCCGCCGGTGCACATCGAGATCGCCACGAACAGCCCCGTGACGATGGTGCCCATCAGCAGTCCGCCCAGCGCGGCCGGGCCGAGCACCAGGCCCACGACGATCGGCACGACCACCGGCAGCAGCGAGGGCACGATCATCTCCTTGATCGCCGCGGCGGTGAGCATGTCCACCGCGCGGCCGTACTCGGGCTTGCCGGTGCCTTCCATGATCCCCTTGATGTCGCGGAACTGGCGGCGCACCTCCTCGACCACCGAGCCCGCGGCGCGGCCCACGGCCTCCATCGCCATCGCGCCGAAGAGGTAGGGGATCAGCCCGCCGATGAACAGGCCCACGATGACCATGTGGTTGCTCAGATCGAAGCTGACCGACAGGCCCTGCTGCTCCAGCGCGTGCGTGTAGTCGGCGAAGAGCACCAGCGCGGCCAGGCCGGCCGAGCCGATCGCGTAGCCCTTGGTCACGGCCTTGGTCGTGTTGCCCACGGCGTCCAGCGGATCGGTGATGTCGCGCACGCTCTCGGGCAGATCGGCCATCTCGGCGATGCCGCCGGCGTTGTCGGTGATCGGCCCGTAGGCATCGAGCGCCACGACGATGCCGGCCATGCTCAGCATCGAGGTCGCCGCGATCGCGATGCCGTAGAGCCCCGCCAGCTTGAACGCCACGAGGATGGCCACGCAGACGAAGAGTACCGGCCAGGCGGTCGAGCGCATCGACACGCCCAGCCCCGCGATGATGTTGGTGCCGTGACCCGTGGTGGATGCCTGCGCCACGTGCTGCACCGGCTTGTAGTCGGTGCCGGTGTAGTACTCGGTGATCCAGACCATCGCCGCGGTCAGCACCAGGCCGACCAGGCAGGAGAAGAAGAGCGCGTTCGCGCCGATGGTCTGTCCGCCCGGCAGCGTCAGGTCCTGCGGGAACAGCGCGCGGGTGATGAACCAGAACGCGATCGCCGAGAGCACGCCCGCGACGATCAGGCCCTTGTACAGCGCCGGCATCACGTTCTTCATGCCGGGGCTGGCCTTCACGAAGCCGCAACCGATGATGGACGCGATGATCGACGCGCCGCCGAGCACCAGCGGGTACACGATCGCCGCGATCGACATGCCGCCGAAGGTCAGCGCCGCCAGCGCCATCGTCGCGATCAGCGTGACGGCGTAGGTCTCGAAGAGGTCGGCCGCCATGCCGGCGCAGTCGCCGACGTTGTCGCCGACGTTGTCCGCGATCACCGCCGGGTTGCGCGGGTCATCCTCGGGGATGCCCGCCTCGACCTTGCCCACCAGGTCCGCGCCCACGTCGGCGCCCTTGGTGAAGATGCCCCCGCCCAGCCGGGCGAAGATCGAGATCAGCGACGAGCCGAACGCCAGGCCCAGCAACGGCTTGAGCGTCTCGCTGTCGGCTCGGGTGCCGTTCTCGCTGACCCACATGAAGAACAGGCCCACGCCCAGCAGGCCCAGACCCACGACCAGCATCCCGGTGATCGCGCCGCCCTTGAACGCCACGTTCAGGGCCGGCGCCATGCCTTGTGTCGCGGCCTGCGCGGTGCGCACGTTCGCCCGCACCGAGACATTCATGCCGATGAAGCCGCAGGCGCCTGACAGCACCGCGCCCACGATGAAACCGACCGCGGTCTGCCACTTCAGGAAGACCCCGATGAGCACCGCCAGCACGACACCGGCGATCGCGATCGTCCGGTACTGCCGCGCCAGATAGGCCGCGGCCCCTTGCTGGATCGCCCCTGCGATCTCCTGCATGCGCGGATTGCCCGCGTCCTGGCTCAGGATCCAACTGCGTTGGATGAACCCATACAGCACCGCCGCCAGCCCGCAGGCCAGCGCGAAATACAGCGCCAAACTCGTCGACATGTGTTTGTCTCCTCTCGCTGATCGCCATCCTGTGTAGACGTTCCATCCAGCGGGCGCCGGGCCTGCGCGCACGCAACAGCAACAGTCCGTCGATCGATGCTAAGGCCGTGAATAGGGCATGGCATGAGCGTTTACCAGCGGATTCATCGGCTTTGCAAGGCAGGTGTCAGGCTTTGCAGGGGCGCGCGACCCGTTGGTGGCAAGGACTGGCACCGGGCACGGGATCTGCCCGCAGCGTCCGCGATCGCTGCCGTCAGCGCCGGCGGCGCGCCTTGCGCGGATCCGCCGGCGTCGTCGTCGGACCCGTGTAACGGCCGCGCGGACGGATCACCGAGGCCGTGGCGAGTTGCTCCATGCTGTGAGCCAGCAGTCCCACGCTGCGCGCGATGGCGAAGATCGCGAAGCCCGCATCGGCCGGCAGGCGATGACGCGCCACCAGCGCCGCGAGCGCCACGTCCATCGATGGCGGCAGGCCGGTCAGGGCCACCACGCGCTCGATCAGGCGAGCGATCGCGCGCGGCGGCTTGAAGTCCGCCATCAGCGACACCGCCCGCGGATCGCCGTCCGGATAGATGTGATGACCGAAGCCCGGCAAGGGCATCGCCGCCGACAGGTAGCGATCGACGACGGCGTCCGCGCCATCGCGCTCGACCTCGTCGAACAAGGCCCGCACGCGTCCCGACGCGTCGCCGTGCAGCGGACCCGAGAAGGTCGTCAGCCCGGCCAGCAGGCAAGCCGGCAGGGAAGCGCCCGTTGATGCGGTGATCCGCGCGGAAAAGGCGGAGCTCGTGATCTCGTGATCCGCGGCCAGCACCAGCGTCTTGCGCAGCAGCGCCGCCACCGCGCGCGGTTGGCCCCAGCCGCGCGCCAGGCGCTCGTGCAGCGGCAGGTGATCCTCGGTCGAGGCGCCGAACGCGACGGCCAGTCGTCCCACCAGCGCGGCCGATTCCTCGATCAGCACCCGCGTCACGCGACCGCGCGTGGAGTGCGCCGTCGCGGTCAGGGCCGCGAGCTCCGCGAAGGCACGCGCGCGTCCCGCCGGCAGCGCGGCCACGACCGACAAGGGCGCCGCCGCAGGTGAGCCCGTCGCCACGGAGGGACGCGGGAATGCCGGGGTCTGCTCGGCGTTCCACAGCAGCCGGGCCGCATCCTCGAGCGTCGCGGTCTCAGACAGCTCGACGACATCGACGCCGCGATAGAAGGGGCGACCGCCCGAGAAGGTCGCGATCGCCGTGGGAATGCTGGGCTCCGCGCCGAAGAGCGTCGTCGTCGCCAGCGTCTCGCGCGTGCGTCCCGTCTCCTTGCGACGCACCAGCGCCTTCACGTCGTCCGCGAGATACAGGCTGCGGCGCGAGTCCTGCGGATCGGGTTCGACGCCGATGCGTCCGCGGCTCACGTAGGCGTAGATCGTCTGCGCGCGCACGCCCAGCGTGTCGCGGGCTTCTTCGAGGGTCATCCAGGGCGCCATGCGGGACTCGTCGCGGGTCGTGAGGCGATCAATGTAATCGTCAACATGAAGCGCGCCAAGTCTCCGATTCCATTGGTTATCCGACGCGAATCCATGGTCAGCATCGGGTGAGATTGATCTTCGTCGTCAATATTGACCGGTCAGGGCACCGCTGGGAGTATTTGTCCACGCGATGTCGACGGGACCCGCAGAGGCCGCGCGACATCAGCCCGCATGCATCCCATGGAGACAAACGCATGACCCGACTCACCCGCTTCCTTCCCACCTTGTTGAGCCTTGCCGGCCTCGCCGGTCTCACGTCGCCCGCTGCCTTCGCGCAGGGTGGGGCGGCCGCCTCGGCGCCGTTCCCGTCCAAGGCCATCACGATCGTCGTGGGCTCCAGCCCCGGCAGCACGACGGACGGCCTGGCGCGCGCGATCGGCGCGGAGATCACCGCCGCCACCAAGGTGCCGGTGGTCGTCGAGAACAAGGCCGGTGCCAGCGGCGGCATCGCCGCGCAGTCGGTGGCGCGCGCCGCGCCCGATGGCTACACGCTCTTCATCACGACCAACACGACGCAGGCCGCCAACCCGCACCTGTTCCGCAAGCTCGCCTACGACCCGGTGAAGGACTTCGCCCCGGTGGGCGCGCTGGTGAAGGGCTACCTGCTGCTGGTGACGAATCCGCGCATTCCCGCGCGCAACGTGACCGAGCTCAGCGCGATCGCGCGCAAGCAGCAGCTGACCTTCGGCGCGGGCAGCTCCTCGGCGCGCGTCGCGGCG
The DNA here is from genome assembly GCF_048081605.1 of Roseateles sp. So40a. Lineage (NCBI taxonomy): Bacteria > Pseudomonadati > Pseudomonadota > Betaproteobacteria > Burkholderiales > Sphaerotilaceae > Roseateles > Roseateles sp. So40a. The sequence goes on from NZ_CP182288.1 coordinate 968,107, forward strand.
GAGCTCTTCCAGCAGATGACGCAGACCCAGCTCACCTACGTGCCCTACAAGGCCAACCCGCAGGCGATGGTGGACCTTGTGGGCGGCCAGGTCGATCTGATGATCGTGGACCTGACGACCAGCCTGCCGCAGGTCAAGGCCGGCAAGCTCAAGGCGCTGGGCGTGAGCAGCCCCAGGCGCTCGCCGCTGGTGCCCGAGCTGCCGACGATCGCCGAGGCAGGTCTGCCCGGCTACGAGATCAGCTACTGGAACGCGGTCTACGCGCCCGCGGGCACCCCGGCGCCGGTCGTCGAGCGCATCAACGCGCTGATGCTCAAGGCGATGACCGCGGAGCCCGTCAAGCGCTTCGTCGAGCAGAACGGCATGGAGCCGTTCACCTCGTCGCCGTCGGAGCTCGCGAGCTTCCAGGCCGCCGAATACAAGCGCTGGGGCGCCGTCATCAAGACCGCGGGCATCCAGCCCGAGTGAGCCCCATTGAATCCCTGTCCCTCTGACCTCGAGAGCCTCATGAAGCCGCACATCCTGCAACTCAACCCCATCCTCGTCCCGTCGATCAACGCGCGGCTGGACGAGCGCTACACGATGCATCGCCTGTTCGAGCAGGCTGATCCGGACGCGTATCTCGCCGCTCACGGCGCCTCGATGCGGGGCGTGATCACTGGCGGCCACACCGGCATCTCGCGGGCCATGATGGAGAAGCTGCCCGCGCTGGCCGTGGTGGCGGTGAACGGCGTGGGCACCGACGCGGTCGACCTGGCCTATGCGCGCGAGCGCGGGCTGCCGGTGACCGGCACCTTCGGCGCGTTGACCGAGGACGTGGCCGACATGGCGCTGGGCCTGCTGCTGGCGACCTGCCGCAACCTCGGCGCGGTCGACCGCTTCGTGCGGGGCGGTCTGTGGCCCCGGTTCCCGCAGCCCAACGCGATCCCGCTGGCGCGTCGTGTCAGCGGGATGCGCGTGGGCATCGTGGGTCTGGGGCGCGTGGGCCGCGCGGTCGCGCAGCGCGTCGAGGCCTTCGGCTGCCCGGTGCGCTACACCGACCTGACGGCGATCGAGGGCGCGCCGTGGACCTTCGAGGCGGACCTCGTGCAGTTGGCCCGCGACAGCGACGCGCTGATCGTCTGCGCTGCCGCCGACAAGGCGCGCGACCTGATCGACGCGCCGGTGCTCGATGCGTTGGGACCGCGTGGTTTCCTGATCAACGTCGCGCGCGGCCGGCTGGTGAAGGAGGCAGATCTCGTGCAGGCGCTGCGGGAGAAGCGCATCGCCGGCGCGGGCCTGGACGTCTTCGCCGATGAGCCCAACGTGCCGCCCGCGCTGCTGGACATGGACAACGTGGTGCTGCAGGCCCATCGCGCCAGCGCGACCGAGGAGACCCGCGCCGCGATGGGCGAGATGGTGCTGGCGAGCCTGGCGCAGGCGCTGGCCGGGGAGCGGCCGACGCACAGCCTGACGACCTGACGCGGCCATGACGCGGTGATGACGCGTCCCTCCCTCGGGCGAATCGGATGAGGGAGGGCCGTGAGCGCGTCAGGACCGATTCAGGCGAGGAATTAGAATCGCGGCTTTTCCGGGGCGCACACGCGGTGTTCCCGGAGTTCCCCGCATTCACCGCTGTCCACCACCATGAGCCTGCACAAAGTCACCCCCGGCGCGAAGGCGCCCGAGCAGTTCAACGTCGTCATCGAGATCCCGATGAACGCCGACCCGATCAAGTACGAGGTCGACAAGGAAAGCGGCGCGCTGTTCGTCGACCGCTTCATGACGACGGCGATGCATTACCCCTGCAACTACGGCTACATCCCGCAGACGCTGGCCGATGACGGCGATCCGGTCGACGTGCTGGTGATCACGCCGTTCCCGCTGACCCCGGGCGTGGTCGTGACCTGCCGCGCCATCGGCGTGCTGCAGATGGACGACGAAGCCGGTGGCGACGCCAAGCTGCTGGCCGTGCCGACCACGAAGATCCTGCCGATCTACGAGCACTGGACCAAGCCCGAGGACATCAACCAGATGCGCCTCAAGGCCATCCAGCACTTCTTCGAGCATTACAAGGATCTCGAAGCCGGCAAGTGGGTGAAGGTCAAGGGCTGGGAAGGCCCCGAAGCCGCCAAGAAGGAAATCACCGACGGCCTGGCTAATTACGCCAAGGCGCAACAAGCCTGATCGGCCTCGATCGGTCGTTTCGACCACGACAAGGCGCCCCGCGGGGCGCCTTTTTCATGGCCGAACGCGCCGCCCCAGGGGAAGAGCGACGCGCTCGCGATGGGCGGGGAGCGTCACCCGGCGAAACTGCCGGCAACTTTGTCCGCATGGCAAACGCAGTGCCATGACGGTGCGTTACATCTGAGACGTCCCTGCTTTGGGGATCGGCGTTGTGTGATGGTGCGCGCGGCACCAAAATGGCGACCTCACTCCACGGAAGTCTCGTCACGTGAAAGTCGCCTACCTGCTCAATCACTATCCCAAGGTCAGCCACACCTTCATCCGCCGGGAGATCCTGGCGCTGGAGCAGCAGGGCGTCGACGTGATGCGCCTGGCGGTCCGCGGCTGGGACGATGCCGCGCCGGATCCCACCGACCAGGACGAGAAGACCCGCACCCATTACCTGCTGCGCGGCGGCGTCGGTCCGCTGATCAAGGCGATGGCGCGTCAGGCGCTGACCTCGCCGGCGAAGTTCCTGTCGGCGCTGGCGCTGACGATCAAGCTGGGCCGGCGCGCCGATCGGCCGCTGCCCGTGCACTTCATCTACCTGGCCGAGGCCTGCATGGCCGTGCCGATGCTGCGCGCCGAGGGCGTGGACCATGTGCACGCGCATTTCGGCACCAACGCGACCGAGGTGGCGCTGCTGATCGAGGCGCTGGGCGGTCCCGGCTACAGCTTCACCTGCCACGGCTCGGAGGAGTTCGACCGGCCCGAGATGCTGCACCTGGGCGAGAAGATCCGCCGCTCGAAGTTCGTGGTGGCGATCTCGTCGTTCTGCCGGAGCCAGATCTACCGCTGGATCGACCACACGCATTGGTCCAAGGTGCCCATCGTGCCGTGCGGCGTCGAGCCGGCCTTCCACGCCACGCCCGCAGCCCCGGCCGAGGGCAGACGTCTGCTGGCGGTCGGGCGCCTGTGCGAGCAGAAGGGCCACCTGCTGATGCTGGAGGCCGCGGCGCTGGTGGCGGCCAAGGGCATTGACTTCGAGCTGGTGCTGGCCGGCGACGGCGAGTTGCGCGAGCCGGTGGAAGCCCGCATCGCCCAGTTGCGCCTGCAGGACCGCGTGCGCATCACCGGCTGGATCAGCAGCGATCAGGTGCGCGAGGAGATGCTCGCGTCGCGCGCGCTGGTGGTGTCGAGCTTCGCCGAGGGCCTGCCCGTCGTGGTGATGGAATCGATGGCGCTGAGCCGCCCGGTGATCAGCACGGCGATCGCGGCGATCCCGGAACTGGTCCGGCCCGAGAACGGCTGGCTGGTCCCGGCCGGTGATCCGCAGCCGCTGGCGCAGGCCATGATCGAGTGCCTGCAGCTCGACGACGCGGAGCTGCAGCGCAAGGGCGAGGCCGCGCGCGTGCGCGTGCTCGCGCGCCATGACATCGACGACGCGGCCGCGCTGCTGGCCAAGCTGTTCCGCGAGCACGCCGGTGCACCGGCGCGCGTGCAGCCGCGGCTGGCAACGTCGACCCCCGGCAGAGCCTGAGCGTCAGACTGGCGAAGCCGGCGCAACGGGCGAGCTCGGCGCGCCGGTCAGTCCTCCGCGGAGGCTTCGTCAGTCCGAGGCGCCTTGAACGGCTGATGCCGTTCGAGTTCATCGATGTACTCGTCCATCGCCTGACCCTCGCGATCGAGGAAGTCGGCCACCGCCTCGCGGAACTGCGGATGCGCCAGCCAATGCGCTGAGCGCGTGGCCACGGGCATCAGGCCCCGCGCCATCTTGTGCTCGCCCTGCGCGCCGCCCTCGAAGCGGCGCCAGCCGTTCTCCAGGCACCACGCCAGCGGCTGGTAGTAGCACGCGTCGAAATGCAGGTTGGGGATGTAGCGCGTCGATCCCCAGTAGCGGCCATACGCCGCGCGTTGCTCCGCGTCGATCGCCACCAGCGACGCCGCCACGCGCTCATCCGATGCGTCACGCGCCACGAACATCAACCAGTGCTCGGGCAGGTCCGCGGCCATGCGGGCGAAGAAGTCGCGCGTCAGGTAGGGCTTGTTGCGGTGCGCGAGGTAGGTCAGCGTGTAGCACTCGTAGAAGAAGTCCCAGTCCTCGGGGGTGATGGCCGCGCCGCGCAGCGCGGTGAAGCGCACGCCGGCGTCGGCGACCTTGCGCTGCTCCTGCTGGATCTTCTTGCGCTTCTCGCGCTGCAGCGTGGCGAGGTAGTCCGCGAACGCGCGCGGCTGACCGTCGCCGGTCCAGTGGAACTGCACCTGCTGGCGGGCGAGCCAGCCGTCGCCGGTGAGCGCGCGCTGGTCCTCGTCGTCGCCGAAGAGCACATGCACCGACGACAGCTCCGAGCGCGCCGTCAGCGCGCGCAGCGCCTTCACCAGCCACTCGCGCGCGTCGGCGTCGCGTGCCAGCAGCCGGCTGCCCGGCACCGGCGTGAACGGCACCGCCACCAGCAGCTTGGGGTAGTAGCTCAGCCCGTGGCGATCGTAGGCATCGGCCCAGGCCCAGTCGAAGACGTACTCGCCATACGAGTGCCCCTTGAGATACGCGGGGCAGGCGGCGATCAGCGTGTCGCCGTCCCACACGCTGAGGAACTGCGCCTGCCAGCCCTTCTTCGCAACCGCCGAGCCCGACGCGTGCATCGCCTCGAGGTACTCGAGCCGCATGAACGGCGAGGGCAGCGGCGACGCGGCCAGCAGCGCGTTCCATTGATCGCGCGGCAGCGCGGCGGGATCGTCGTCGACGCGGATCGTCGGCTGGGCGGGGGAGGGGAGCGGGGCGGTCATGCGCGGCAAATCTTAGGCGCAAGCTCAATCCCCTCGCTTTGATGGCAGGATGCGGCCCATGCAAGCGACGACGACTTCCTCGAGCTCCGCCTCGACCGCGGTCCCCAGCGACGGCCGGTCCTTCGACAACCTCTACGCCCACGACTTCGCCCGCATTGCCGTGGGCATCCCGCTGTGCCGCGTGGCCGATCCGGCCTTCAACGGCGCCCAGACCGCGCAGCTGCTGCGCGAGGCCGCCGCCGACGGTGCGGCCGTCGCCGCCTTCCCCGAACTGGGCCTGGCCGCGTACACCAGCGATGACCTCTTCCACCAGCGCGCGCTGCTCGACGGCTGCGAGGCCGCGCTCGCGCAGGTGCTGGCCGTGTCGCGCGACCTGCCCACCGTCGCGATCGTCGGGCTGCCGCTGCGCATCGAGCATCGGCTCTTCAACTGCGCGGTCGTGCTGCAGCGCGGCCGGCTGCTCGCGGTGCTGCCCAAGAGCTATCTGCCCAACTACGGCGAGTTCTACGAGGCCCGCCAGTTCAATGCCGCCGACGAGGCGCTCAGCGACGAGATCACGCTGCTGGGCCAGCGCGTGGCCTTCGGCACGCGGGTGATCGTCGCGGCCACGGACATGCCGCTGCTGCGGCTGCACGTCGAGATCTGCGAGGACGTGTGGACGCCGATCCCGCCCTCGTCCTACGCGGCGCTGGCCGGCGCGACGGTGCTGGTCAACCTCTCGGCGTCCAACATCACCGTGGGCAAGGCCGGTTATCGGCATCAACTGGTGGGGCAGCAGTCCGCGCGCTGCCTCGCGGCCTACGTCTACACCTCCGCCGGCGCCGGCGAGTCCAGCACCGACCTGGCCTGGGACGGCCAGGCGCTGGTCTACGAGAACGGCAGCTTCCTCGCCGAGAGCGAGCGTTTCCAGCGCCGATCGCAGTTCGTCGCCGCCGACGTGGACCTCGAACGCCTGTCGCGCGAGCGCATGCGCCAGACCAGCTTCGGCGACTCGGTGCGGCATCACGCGCCGCTGCTCAAGACCTTCCGCACGGTCGAGTTCGAGCTGGGCCTGGACCGTTCGACGCCGCTGCCGCTGCGCCGCCGCGTGGACCGTTTCCCGTATGTGCCGGCCGAGCGCCAGCGCCGCGACGAGCGCTGCCATGAGGTCTTCCAGATCCAGGTCCAGGCGCTGGTGCAGCGGCTGGTCTCCAGCGGCATCCACAAGCTGGTGCTGGGCATCTCCGGCGGGCTGGACTCGACGCATGCGCTGCTCGTCGCCGCGCGCGCGATGGACCAGATGGGCTGGCCGCGATCGAACATCCTCGGCGTGACGATGCCGGGCTTCGCCACGGGCACGCGCACGCGTGACCAGGCCTTGCGCCTGATGCGCGAGATCGGCTGCGAGGCCCGCGAGATCGACATCCGCCCGAGCTGCGAGCAGATGCTCAAGGACCTCGGCCATCCGTATGCCGATGGCCGGCCCGTCTACGACGTCACCTTCGAGAACGTGCAGGCCGGCGAGCGCACCAGCCACCTGTTCCGGCTGGCCAACCACACCGGCGCATTGGTGCTCGGCACCGGCGACCTGAGCGAGCTCGCGCTGGGCTGGTGCACCTACGGCGTGGGCGACCACATGTCGCACTACAACGTGAATGCCTCGGTGCCCAAGACGCTGATCCAGTACCTGGTGCGCTGGGTCGCGGAGACCGAGCAGCTCGGCCCCTCGGGGCGCGAGGTGCTGCTGGACATCCTGGGCACCGAGATCAGCCCGGAGCTCGTGCCGCAGGACGCGCGGGTGGAGGGCTCGGGGCTGCAGAGCACCGAGGACAGGATCGGTCGCTACGAGCTGCAGGACTTCAACCTGTTCTACACGATCCGGCATGGCTACTCGCCGGCCAAGATCGCGTTCCTGGCGCGGCATGCGTGGGGCGATCGCACGCGGGGCGAGTGGCCGGATGGGGAGCACGTGCAGCGCAACGAGTACGCGCTGGCCGAGATCAAGCGCGTGCTGCGGATCTTCGTCAGCCGCTTCTTCCGCGGCAGCCAGTTCAAGCGCAGCTGCGTGCCCAACGCGCCCAAGGTCGGCAGCGGCGGCTCGCTGTCCCCGCGCGGCGATTGGCGCGCGCCCAGCGATTCGGAACCGGCGGTGTGGCTCGCGGAACTCGACCGCATTCCTGATTGAAACCGAGGTCGCGGGCGATGCCTCCCTTCTCCAACGGGAGGCGCTGCCCTCGGCGTTCCGTGCTTAAATCACAGCCAGTCTTGCCACCCCTTTTCGGAGCCCCGTGATGAAACAGATCACCGCCATCATCAAACCGTTCAAGCTCGACGAAGTGCGTGAAGCGCTGGCCGAGGTCGGCGCCTCGGGCCTGACGGTCACGGAAGTGAAGGGCTTCGGCCGCCAGAAGGGGCATACCGAGCTGTACCGCGGCGCTGAATACGTCGTGGACTTCCTGCCCAAGGTGAAGGTCGAGGTCGTGGTCAAGGACGACGAGGTCGAGCGCAGCATTGACGCGATCCTGAAGGCGGCCAAGACCGGCAAGATCGGCGACGGCAAGATCTTCGTCACCGCGGTGGAGCAGGTCATCCGCATCCGCACCGGCGAACAGGACGAAGCGGCGGTCTGACGCCCCAGGGCCCGGGAGGGCCCTGTCTCACTGTCTCAACGCAGGTGCTGCCAGATCGCGGCGATCCAGATGCCGCCCGCCAGCACCAGCGACAACAGCACCGCGGCGCTGGCGATGTCCTTGGCGCGCTTGCTGAGGTCGTGGAGCTCGAAGGACACCCGGTCCACGACCGCTTCGACCGCCGAGTTCAGCAGCTCGACGATCAGCACGAGGATCAACGATCCCGCCAGCAGCGCCACCTGCACCCAATCCCGTCCGACCCAGAAGGCCAGCGGCAGGCCGAAGATCGTCAGCCAGGTCTCCTGGCGGAACGCGCTTTCACCGAGATAGGCGGCGCGCAGGCCGGCCCAGGAGTAGCCGGTGGCGTGCAGGATGCGGTCCAGGCCGGTGCGGCCCTTGTGGGGATTGCTCATCGTCGGGAAGCGGAAAGCGGGGATCGGAGGATCAGGAATCGGCCGGCTGCGTGACCGGCTCGGCGGACTTCCTGGCCCGGGGCGGCGGCAGCTGGGTGATCAGGCGGGTGCCGCAGATCACGTCATGCAGGAACTGGCGTTGCGGATGGATCCGCGCCAGCAGCAGGTAGCCGGCGATGCCCGCGAGCATCGTGCCGAAGATGGCGCCGGTGCTGTGGTCCAGGTCGAGCAGGTGCACGCTGGCCAGCGCCGGCAGGAACCACAACCAGGACGCCAGGTAGCGCAGTGCCGCGCGGGCTTGTGTGATCGGCCGGCCCTGCGCGTCGACGACCCGCAGGTGCCAGGCGCGCATCGCGACCGTCTGGCCGCCGCGCGACCAGAACCAGATGAAGTAGATCCCCAGCACGAGGAAGAGGAAGGCCTGCAGTCCATGCTGGCCGACCAGCGCGTTGCGCTGCTGGGTCAGTGTCGAATACAGCCAGCCGGCGACGAACACGACGCCGAACAGCACGACACCTTCATAGATGAAGGACGCGAGTCGGCGCATCAGGCCGGGCGGGGCGTCGCCGCCTGCAACGGGTGCGGAGGTCATCCCGCCAGTTTAGCGGCTGGCCCCGTCGCGCCGAGGCAGCAGCGTGTTGGGATCGAGCCGGGCGTCGCGCGGGGAGCGCAAGGGACGACCGGAGGCGCTGGCGCCGGGGCGCACGGGATCGGCGCGCTGGGTCATCAAGACGGTGGTCGCGCCGGGCAGGGCCTGGACGATCGTCGGTCCGGTGGTCGCGGTCAGCGGCGTGCGCTGGATGGGCGTCTTGGCGCGGCTCGGCGCGGGCGCCTCGCGGCCCGCCGCGGAGGCCTTCTCGGCGGCGCGTTCCACCAGGCGCTGGCGCTTCTCGGGCGGGAGCGCCTGGTAGGCGTCCCATTTCTCGCGAAGCTTGGCGTCCTGGTCCTGCGTGCGCAGCTCTCCGGCGTGCTGGTACCCGATGCGGGCCCGCTGGCGCTCGGCTGGCGACATGCGGGTCCACTCGGCCATGCGGTCGCGCAGGCGCTGCTGGTGCTCGGGGGGCAGCGTCGGGTAGCGCGCGGCGATCTCGAGCCACTTGCCCTTGCGGGCGCCATCCAGCTGGTCCCATTCCTTGCTCAGCGGCGCCAGGGCTTCCTTCTGGGACGCGCTCAGCGACGCCCAGTTCTGACCGAGCATCAGGGCGCCCGGGGCGGTGGTCGTGGCTGCCGGGCGGGAAGCGGACGGGGCGCGCGCGGCCGGGGAGGCCGCCAGGGAGGGGGTGTCGGCCGGCGCGGAAGCCGGCAGGTCCTGCGCGACGGCGACGCCGACGCCCAGCGCCAGCAGGCTCGCGGCGATCAGCGAACGCGTGCGGACCTCAGGGAAACCGCGGAAATGGGCGCTCGGGAGCGGCGGGCGAAGGGAACGGGCCACGCAGCGCCTCACTGCGACGACTTGGCTTCGTCGGACTTCTCGCCGTTGTCGGCACCGTTGGCGTTGTTGGGGTCGTTCGGGTTCTCGTTCAGGTATTCACGGAAGCCCGGATCGCTGTAGGCCGCCGGGGGCAGCGGCTTGGAGAGCATCTCGGTGTCGAGTTCCGCCGCGCTGCGGATCTGCTCGTACCACTGGCTGTGCTGGATCAGCAACAGGCCGCCCAGCAGCAGCGCCAGCGGCAGCAGCGCCGCGGCCTTGCGCCAGCGCGGGGTCTTCTCGCCGCCGCCCAGGGCCAGCGTGCTGCCGCCGACCTGCTGGACATCGGACGCGGCCCGGGCCGGTGCGGCGGCGCGTGCGGCCATCGCCTTGGCGAGCGCCTGCTCTCGCGCGAAACGCAGCCGTTCCTGGATGTCGCCGTTCAGGGTCTCGCTCTGTTCGGTCAGGCCCGCGGCGACCCGGAGGCCGAAACGGGTCACGCGCGCATCCGCCTCCAGCGGCAGCAGCGTTCCTGGCGTGTTCTTCTTCATAGCGAGATTCCCTTGGCTTTCAGCGTTTTGGCCAGCGCATGCACAGCGCGCGAGCAGTGTGTCTTGACACTGCCCTCCGAGCAACCCATGACCGCCGCCGTCTCGGCAACATCGAGTTCTTCCCAGTAACGCAGGAGGAAGGCTTCCCGTTGACGGGCCGGCAAAGCTGCAACTTCCTGTTCGATCGCGGCGAGCACCTGCCCCCGAGACACCTCGTCCGCGGCCGACAGCGCGCCCATCGATCCTTCCTGCGTCTCCAGCATCTCCAGCAAGTCGAAGTCCTCGCCGGGGTCCCCCCCCTCGAAGTCCGACAGGTTGCTGAAGACCGCGTTCCGCGTCTTCTGGCGACGGAAATGATCCATCGTCGCGTTCGACAGGATGCGCTGGAACAGCAGCGGCAACTCTGCCGCGGGGCGGTCGAAGTACTTCTCCGCCAGCTTGATCATGGCGTCCTGGACGATGTCCAGCGCGGCGTCCTCGTCTCGCACCATGTAGACGGTGCGCTTGAACGCGCGCCGGTCGACGGTCTTGAGAAAGTCGTTGAGTTCTTTGTCTGTGGCCAAAGGGCTGGCGCCGGCAGGGGCGATGGAGCGAGCAAAACGGCGCGGATTATCGCATCGACACTACAAATAGCCATTGGCTCTCGGGGCTCATGCGGGTTTGCGTGCATAATCAGCCTTTCGCACACCGCAGTTTTTGTCTCAAGTAGGCCGCCCGACCACGGCGCCCCTGTTTTTGACGCGACGTTTCGAGTCCGCTTCACAAGAGCGCGAGGAGAAGCACCGATGGTTTTTCGTCAGAGAAAATCTCAGAGGTTCGACATATGGACATGTCTGCCGCGGACATCAAACGTGCAGCGATCACGGAAGCTCGCTCACAACCGCACCCCCATTCCGTCAGTTCCGGACAGGAACTGAATGGCTCCGAAATCCTGGTTCAGAGTCTTCAGGCCGAAGGCGTGAAGTTCCTCTGGGGCTATCCAGGCGGTGCCGTCCTCTACATCTACGACGCGCTCTACAAGCAGGACGCCATCCAGCACGTGCTGGTCCGTCATGAGCAGGCCGCCGTGCACGCCGCCGACGGCTACGCCCGGGCGACGGGCGAGGTGGGCGTCGCGCTGGTGACCTCCGGTCCCGGCGTCACCAACGCGATCACCGGCATCGCGACGGCGTACATGGACTCGATCCCGATGGTGATCATCACCGGTCAGGTCCCCACGCCCGCCATCGGCCTCGATGCCTTCCAGGAATGCGACACCGTCGGCATTACACGCCCGATCGTCAAGCACAACTTCCTGGTCAAGGACGTCCGCGACCTCGCCACGACGCTGAAGAAGGCCTTCCACATCGCCCGCACCGGCCGTCCCGGCCCGGTCGTGGTCGACATCCCGAAGGACGTCTCGCTCAACCGCACCGCGTTCCATTACCCGGAGCGCGTCGAGATGCGCTCGTACAACCCGGTGAAGAAGGGCCACAGCGGTCAGATCCGCAAGGCGGTCCAGCTGCTGATGGGCGCCAAGCGGCCCTACATCTACACCGGCGGCGGCGTCATCCTGGGCGAGGCCACGGCCGAGCTGCGCCAGCTCGTCGAGCTGCTGGGCTATCCGTGCACGAACACGCTGATGGGCCTGGGCGCGATGCCCGGCACCGATCCGCGCTTCCTGGGCATGCTCGGGATGCACGGCACCTACGAAGCCAACATGACCATGCAGCACTGCGACGTGCTGCTGGCCGTGGGCGCGCGCTTCGACGACCGGGTGATCGGCAATCCGAAGCACTTCTCGTCGGTGGACCGCAAGATCATCCACATCGACATCGACCCCTCGTCGATCTCCAAGCGCGTGCGCGTGGACATCCCGATCGTGGGCGACGTCAAGGATGTGCTGCAGGAACTGATCGCGCAGATCAAGGAAGCGCAGGCGCGCCCCGACGCGGACGCGGTCAACGCGTGGTGGAGCCAGATCAACGACTGGCGCAAGCGCGACTGCCTGGCCTACAAGCACTCGACCGAGGTCATCAAGCCGCAGCACGTCGTGGAGACGCTGTGGAACCTCACGCGCGACCGCGATACCTACATCACCTCCGACGTCGGCCAGCATCAGATGTGGGCCGCGCAGTTCTACCGCTTCGACGAGCCGCGCCGCTGGATCAACTCCGGCGGGCTGGGCACGATGGGCGTGGGTCTGCCGTACGCGATGGGCATCAAGCTGGCCAAGCCGGAAGCGGACGTGTTCTGCATCACCGGCGAGGGCAGCATCCAGATGAACATCCAGGAGCTGTCCACCTGCCAGCAGTACAAGACCCCTGTGAAGGTGGTCTCGTTGAACAACCGCTACCTGGGCATGGTGCGGCAGTGGCAGGAGCTGGACTACGGCAAGCGCTACTCGCACAGCTACATGGACGCGCTGCCTGACTTCGTCAAGCTGGCCGAGTCCTACGGGCATGTGGGTCTGCTGGTCGAGCGACCGGAAGACGTCGAGCCCGCGCTGCGCGAGGCGATGCGGTTGAAGGACCGCACCGTCTTCCTGGACGTGCGCACCGATCCGACCGAGAACGTCTGGCCCATGGTCCAGGCGGGCAAGGGCATCTCGGAAATGCTGCTGGGGTCCGAGGACCTCTGAGACCGACGACGGCGTGAAGCCGTCCGGCGTGGCACGCGTTACCGCGCGTGCCGCGACCGGCGGCGGAGCGCCCGAGCCGCTCGGAGCGATCCGGACCATTCCCTGAATCGAAGAGCGTGGCCAAGGGCCGCCCGGTTACCGCCGGCGGTCTGAAGAGCGCGAAGGACGAGACCCCATGAAACACATCATCGCTTTGCTCATCGAGAACGAGCCGGGCGCGCTGTCGCGCGTCGTGGCGCTGTTCTCCGCCCGGGGCTACAACATCGAGAGCCTGACCGTGGCGCCCACCGAGGACCCCTCGCTGTCGCGCATGACCATCGTCACCAGCGGCAGCGACGACGTGATCGAGCAGATCACCAAGCACCTGAACCGGCTGATCGAGGTCGTCAAGGTCGTCGACCTGACCGAGGGCCGCTACATCGAGCGCGAGCTCATGCTGATCAAGGTCCGCGCCGTGGGCAAGGAACGCGAGGAGCTCAAGCGCACCTCGGACATCTTCCGCGGCCACGTCATCGACGTCACCGAGAAGACCTACACCATCGAGCTGACCGGCGACGCCTCCAAGCTCGACGCCTTCATCGACGCCATCGACCGCAGCGCCATCCTCGAGACGGTGCGCACCGGCACGAGCGGCATCGGCCGCGGCGAACGCATCCTGCGCGTCTGAGACGCGCGCTTCACTGAACCACCCCTGTACTGATTTCCCCCGGAGAGACCACCATGAACGTGTACTACGACAAGGACGCCGACCTCAGCCTGATCAAGGGCAAGAACGTCACCATCATCGGTTATGGCTCACAAGGCCATGCCCATGCCCAGAACCTGAACGAGAGCGGCGTGAAGGTCACCGTGGGCCTGCGCCGCGGCGGCGCGTCCTGGGCCAAGGCCGAGGGTGCCGGCCTGAAGGTCGCCGAGATCGCCGAGGCCGTGAAGGCCGCCGACGTCGTCATGATCCTGCTGCCCGACGAGCAGATCGCCGACGTCTACAAGAAGGAAGTCGAGCCCAACATCAAGCAGGGCGCCTCGCTGGCCTTCGCTCACGGCTTCAACGTCCATTACGGCCAGGTGCAGCCGCGCGAGGACCTGGACGTGTGGATGGTCGCTCCCAAGGCCCCGGGCCACACGGTGCGCAACACCTACAAGCAGGGTGGCGGCGTACCTCACCTGATCGCCGTCTACGCCGACAAGACCGGCAAGGCGCGTGACCTGGCCCTGAGCTACGCCGCGGCCAATGGCGGCGGCAAGGCCGGCATCATCCAGACCTCGTTCCGCGAGGAAACCGAGACCGACCTGTTCGGCGAGCAGGCCGTGCTGTGCGGCGGCGCTGTCGAACTGATCAAGGCCGGTTTCGAGACGCTGACCGAAGCCGGTTACGCGCCCGAGATGGCCTACTTCGAGTGCCTGCACGAGCTCAAGCTGATCGTGGACCTGATCTACGAAGGCGGCATCGCCAACATGAACTACTCGATCTCCAACAACGCGGAGTACGGCGAGTACGTGACCGGGCCGCGCGTGGTGACCGCCGCGACCAAGGACGCGATGCGCCAGTGCCTGAAGGACATCCAGACCGGCGAGTACGCCAAGTCCTTCATCCTCGAGAACAAGGCCGGCGCACCGACGCTGATCAGCCGCCGCCGCCTGACCGCCGAGCACCCGATCGAGCAGGTCGGCGAGCAGCTGCGCGCGATGATGCCCTGGATCAAGGCCAACAAGCTGGTCGACAAGTCCAAGAACTGATCGTCGACGATCTTCGGCGGATCGGGCGCGAATCGCGTCAGATCCGTCCGCAAAGGCCGCGCGGAGCGATCCGCGCGGCCTTTTTCATGGGTGCGCTGGGTTATCCTCCCGCCCCATGAATTCGACTCCGAACAAGAACGTGGACCTGCTCGACGAGGACGAGACCGATGTCCTCGACGCGCCGCAGCGCCCGCGCCACAAGGGCATCTACCTGCTGCCCAACCTCTTCACGCTGGCCGCGCTGTTCAGCGGCTTCTACGCGATCGTGATGGGCATCGGCGGACGCTTCGAGCAGTCCGTCTACGGCATCTTCGCCGCGATGGTGCTCGACAGCCTGGACGGCCGCGTCGCGCGCATGACCAACACGCAGAGCACCTTCGGCGAGCAGATGGATTCGCTGTCGGACATGGTGTCCTTCGGCGCCGCGCCGGCGCTCATCATGTATTCGTGGGCGCTGCAGGGCCTGGGCAAGTGGGGCTGGTTCGCGGCCTTCGTCTACATCGCCGGCGCCGCGCTGCGCCTGGCGCGCTTCAACACCAACATCGCGGTCGTGGACCGGCGCTTCTTCCAGGGCGTGCCCAGCCCCGCGGCCGCCGCGCTGGTGATGAGCCTGATCTGGGCGCTGGACAGCGCCGGCTACAAGGACATCCACCGCGATCCCGCGCTGGCCTGGCTGGCCTTCGGCTTCACGCTGTACGCGGGCCTGACGATGGTGACCAACGCGCCGTTCTACAGCTTCAAGGACATCACCTTCAAGCGCTCGGTGCCCTTCATCGTGCTGGTGGTGATCATGCTGGCCATCGCCGCGATCAACATCGATCCGCCGCGCGTGCTGTTCGGCGTGTTCTGCGCGTATGGCATCTCGGGCTACATCGTCTATGCGGTGCGCCGCGCCAAGGGCAAACCGGCGAGCGTGATCGCGATGTCGACCGACGAGCCCGATGAAGCGGGCCTTCACCGATAGCGAACGCTCGGCGCGCGGGCATTCGCTCATCGGCGTTGACGCGTCCCGCGCCCGGCCCCTATATTCGACGGCTATGACGTTCGTGACCGCATCCACCCGCACCAGCACCGCGCTGCTGCTACTACTAGGCGACCTTCGGGTTCGCTAGATCGCGCACGTCCGTCTTCCTCGACGCACACCCAGATCAACGGCCCGAATGCAACTCGCAGCGGGCCGTTTTCATTTCTGGAGAGTCTGCGAGTTGCGCCCCCTGAACCCACCAGGAACGCTCTCATGCTCAAGCAACCGCAGACCAAGTACCGCGCCTTCGCCCCCATCGCCTTGCCGGACCGCACCTGGCCCGACGCGCAGATCACGAAGGCGCCGCTGTGGCTGAGCACCGACCTGCGTGACGGCAACCAGGCGCTGATCGAGCCGATGGACTCCGAGCGCAAGCTGCGCATGTTCCAGCAGCTCGTGAAGATCGGCTTCAAGGAGATCGAGGTCGGTTTCCCCTCCGCCTCGCAGACCGACTTCGATTTCGTGCGCCTGCTCATCGAGGACGGCCACATCCCCGACGACGTGACGATCCAGGTGCTGACGCAGGCGCGCCAGCCGCTGATCGAGCGCACGTTTGAATCGCTGATCGGCGCCAAGCGCGTGATCGTGCACCTGTACAACGCGGTCGCGCCGGTGATGCGCCGCGTGGTGCTGGGCATGAGCGAGGACGAGATCGTCGAGCTCGCCGTCACGCACACCCGCATGATCCGCGAGATGGCCGATCGCCAGGGCGCGGAGACCGGCACCGACTTCCGCTTCGAGTACTCGCCCGAGATGTTCTCCGGCACCGAGCTGAGCTTCTCCAAGCGCGTCGTGGACGCGGTGACCGAAGCCTGGGGCCCGACGCCCGAGCGCAAGATCATCATCAACCTGCCGACCACCGTCGAGCATTCGACGCCCAACATCTACGCCGACATGATCGAGTGGATGGGCCGTCACATCGAGCGGCGCGACCGCGTGATCCTGTCGGTGCATCCGCACAATGACCGCGGCACGGGCACCGCGGCCGCGGAGCTCGCCATCATGGCCGGCGCCGACCGCGTCGAGGGCTGCCTGTTCGGCAACGGCGAGCGCACCGGCAACCTGGACCTGGTCAACGTCGCGCTCAACCTGTACACGCAGGGCGTGCATCCGGAGCTGGACTTCTCCGACATCGACGAGATCCGCCGCTGCGTCGAGCACTGCAATCAGATCCCGGTGCATCCGCGCCATCCGTACGTGGGCGAGCTGGTCTACACCTCGTTCTCGGGCTCGCACCAGGACGCGATCAAGAAGGCCTTCGCTGCCCGCAAGGACGGCGAGATCTGGGAAATTCCGTACCTGCCCATCGACCCCAAGGACCTGGGCCGCAGCTACGAGGCGGTGATCCGCGTGAACAGCCAGTCGGGCAAGGGCGGCATCTCCTACCTGCTCGAGGCCGAGTACGGCATCGAATTGCCGCGCCGCCTGCAGATCGAGTTCAGCCAGATCGTGCAGGGCGTGATGGACACGAACGGCAAGGAACTCGGCGCGGCCGACCTGTGGCGCATCTTCGATCGCGAGTACGGCGTCAAGCAGGCCCCGGCGCTGCATCCGCAGATCGACACCGCCGAGGACGGCCAGACCCGCGTGCAGGCGCAGGCCGACCTGTGCGTGCGCATGGTCAGGATCGATGGCCAGGGCAAGGGCCCGATCGACGCGTTCGTCGAGGGCCTGAACAAGCTGCTCAAGACCCAGGTCCGGGTGCTGGACTATCACGAGCACGCGATGGGCAGTGGCGCCGACGCGCAGGCGGTGGCCTACCTGGAGCTGCGCGTGGGTGAGGCGACGATGTTCGGCGTCGGCATGGACGGCAACATCGCGTCCGCGTCGCTGAAGGCAATCGTCTCGGGCCTGCGCCGCGCGTCGCAGCGCGGCGTGCTCAAGCTCGCGGACCGCATCGCGGCCTAAACTCATCGGCCACCGCTCACCGGCCACCGCAAGGAAGCACGACATGTCCGACCCGCTGATCATCTTCGACACCACCCTGCGCGACGGTGAGCAATCGCCCGGCGCGTCCATGACCAAGGACGAGAAGCTGCGCATCGCGCGGCAGCTGGAACGGTTGAAGGTGGACGTGATCGAGGCCGGCTTCGCGGCGGCGAGCCACGGAGATTTCGAGGCGGTCAGGGCGATCGCCGACGCGATCCGCGACAGCACGATCTGCTCGCTGGCCCGCGCCAACGACCGCGACATCGCGCGCGCGGCCGAGGCGCTCAAGGGCGCGGCGCGCTCGCGCATCCACACCTTCATCGCCACCAGCGAGCTCCACATGGAGAAGAAGCTGCGCATGACGCGCGAGCAGGTGCTGGAACAGGCCATCCAGGCCGTGCGTTTCGCCCGCAACCTGAGCGACGACATCGAGTTCTCGCCCGAGGACGGCTACCGCTCCGATCCGGAGTTCCTGGCCCGCGTCGTCGAGGCGGTGATCCGCGAGGGCGCCCGCACGATCAACATCCCCGACACCGTCGGCTACGCGATCCCGGAGCTGTACGGCCAGTTCATCAAGACACTGCGCGAGCGCGTGCCCAACTCCGACCAGGCGATCTGGAGCGTGCACTGCCACAACGACCTGGGCATGGCGGTGGCCAACTCGCTGGCGGGCGTGAAGATCGGCGGCGCGCGGCAGATCGAATGCACGATCAACGGCCTGGGCGAGCGAGCGGGCAACTGCTCGCTGGAGGAGGTCGTGATGGCGGTGAAGACCCGCCGTGACTACTTCGGCCTGGACGTGCGCGTGGATCCGTCGCAGATCGTGGCGGCGTCGCGGATGGTTTCTCAGACGACCGGTTTCGTCGTGCAGCCCAACAAGGCCGTGGTGGGCGCCAACGCGTTCGCGCATGCGTCGGGCATCCACCAGGACGGCGTCCTCAAGGCCCGCGATACCTACGAGATCATGCGCGCCGAGGACGTGGGCTGGAGCGCCAACAAGATCGTGCTGGGCAAGCTGTCGGGCCGCAATGCGTTCAAGCAGCGCCTGCAAGAGCTGGGCGTGGCGCTGGAATCGGAGGCGGAGATCAATGCCGCATTCGTCCGATTCAAGGACCTGGCGGACCGCAAGGCCGAGATCTTCGACGAGGACATCATCGCGCTGGTGATGGACGAGTCCGTCACCCAGATCCATGAACATTACCGGCTGGTGGCGCTGGCGCAGCGGTCCGAGACCGGCGAGCGGCCCCAGGCGCAGGTCGTCTTCGCCGAGGGCGACACCGAGCACCGCACCGAAAGCGACGGCAACGGGCCGGTGGACGCGGTGCTCAAGGCCATCGAGAGCAAGGTCCAAAGTGGGGCCGAAATGCTGCTGTATTCCGTCAGCGCGATCACCGGCGGCAGCACAGAATCCCAGGGCGAAGTGACGGTGCGCTTGCAGCATGCCGGTCGCGTGGTGAACGGCGTGGGGGCAGATCCCGATATCGTCGTCGCCTCGGCCAAAGCATATTTGAGCGCTCTGAACAAGTTGCAGAGCAAAACGGAGCGGGTCGCCGCCCAAGGTTGACAGGACAGCACACGCAGTCGCCCTGGCTGCGTCGGATGACACGGATTCGGGCACTTGAAGAGCCTGCGCCAAGTCGTTGATCTTGCCGGTCTTTCAGCGATCCCCTAAACTCGCGCCCACACCCTGGGGACTGGATTGAAGACCATTGCGACATTGCTGTCTGGTGCCGCGCTCAGCGGCGTCATGTTGCTGACGGGCCTGACCGCCAGTCTCGTGCCGGTTCAAACGGCACAGGCGGCGACCTCGTCGTCCTCCAAAGCCAAGGCGAAGAGCACCCGGCAGGCCAAACCGGCCCCGCGCTCTCCGCGCAAGGTGGCCGCGCGCGCCGCGGCCCCGGTTCGGGAAGTCATCCCCGCCAAACCGTCCTTCGGGACGATGTACGGCCTGCATGACACCGAAGACCCCCTCGACCTGAAATCCAGCGTCGCCTACGTCGTCGACCAGGACACCAACGAGGTCCTGTTCTCGAAGAACCCGTCGGCCGTCCTGCCGATCGCGTCCATCACCAAGCTGATGACCGCGCTGCTGGTCGTCGAGGCGAACCAGTCGCTGGACGAGAAGCTCGAGATCACCGACGAGGACAAGGACACCGAGAAGTTCACCGGCTCCCGGCTGACCATCGGCACCACGCTCACGCGCGGCGAACTGCTGCACCTGGCGCTGATGTCCTCGGAGAACCGCGCCGCCCACGCGCTGGGCCGCAACTATCCCGGCGGCCTGGAAGCCTTCGTCGCCGCGATGAACAACAAGGCGCGTCTGCTCGGCATGCTGGACACCCATTACGTCGAACCGACCGGCCTGTCCAGCCGCAACCAGTCCTCGGCCGCCGACCTGGCGAAGCTGGTGAAGACCGCTCACGCCTTCCCGCTGATCCGCGAGCTGTCGACCTCGTCGGAGTACACCGTGGCCCTGGGCCGCAAGCAGGTGCGCTTCGGCACGACCAACGGCCTCGTCCGCAAGGGCGACTGGGACATCGGCCTGCAGAAGACCGGCTTCATCAACGAGGCCGGCCAGTGCCTCGTCATGCAGGCCCAGCTCGCCGGCCGCAAGCTGATCATGGTGTTCCTGGATTCCGCCGGGAAATACTCCCGCATCGGCGACGCCGAACGCGTGCGCAAGTGGCTCACCGGCACGGCCTCGCCGCTGGCGGGTGTCGCCGGTGTCGCGGGCGTCACCAGCTTGCCGGCCGCCACGCCGGCTGCCGTCTCGCTGACGCCGGTCATCTCGGCCAAGTAAGGCGAGCTTCTCCGGAATGAAAAAGCGGGCCTCGGCCCGCTTTGTCGTTGGGGAGCGCGCGGCTTATCCGCGGAAGCCCAGCGCCGCCGAGATCCTCGTCGCCGTTTCCTTCAGCCGGGGCATCCAGCCCTCCTCCAGGCGGTCCGCCGGCGCAGAGATCGACAAGCCCGCGACCAGCTTGCCCTGATCGTCATAGATGCCTGCGGCCATGCAGCGCACGCCGAGTTCCAGCTCCTCGTCGTCCCGCGCCACGCCGCGCTGACGCACCAGTGCCATCTCGCGCTCCAGCTGGCCGATCTCGGTCAGGCTGTTGCGCGTGTGGCCGGACAAGCCCGTGCGCGTCGCATAGGCGCGCACCCGCTGCGGGTCATCGCTGGCCAGGAAGAGCTTGCCCACCGAGGTCAGGTGCAAGGGCGCCCGGCCGCCCACCGCGCGCACGACCTGCATGCCGCTGCGCTCCGAGTAGGTCCGCTCGATGTAGACGATCTCATCGCCCTGACGCACCGACAGGTTCACCGGCTGATGCGTCAGCTTGTGCAGCTCGCGCATCGGTCCGATCGCCGCCTCGCGCACGTCCAGCCGCGCCTTCACGAGGTTGCCCAGCTCCAGCAGCCGCATGCCCAGCCGGTAACTGCCGGCTTCAGGCCGGTCCACGAACCGGCCCAGGGCCAGGTCGTTCAGGATGCGGTGGGCAGTCGAGGGGTGCAGTCCGGTCGTCTCGCTGATCACCTTCAGGGAGACCGGGTCCTGATGCTGGGCCAGGACGTCGAGCAACGCGAACGTGCGCTCAAGGACCTGGATGGCGGGGGTCTGGAGCTCCTTGGACTTCATGGCGGACGATTGTGAAGGATTTCCGACGGTTTTTGCATGGCGAAACCGGGAGGTGGCTCTACTCGATGGCGGATGGGCGCATTCCGTCGCTTTTGCCCATCAGCGGTGCGCGAAATCGCTGCGTTCGATCGAATCTTGATCGATCAGGGATTCGGCTGCCGCAATGCGGAACGCGCGGCGCTCAGGCCGCTGCGCACCGCGCCCTCGAGCGTCGCCGGATACGGGCCCTCGAGGTAGTCGCCCGCCGCCCAGAGACCCGGCGCGATCGCCGCGCCGGGGCGGAGCAGGCCGGGCGTGCAGGCGAAGGTCGCGCGCTTCTCGCTGAGCACGCGGACAAGCCGCGGCGGCGTCGCCCAGCGGAAATGCCGCACCGCCTGCGCGAGCGCCGCCTGGCCCGTGGCCTCCAGGCCGCGCTCGACCCAGGGCGCCGCGCCGCTCACGACGAGGCTGAACAGCCCCGGGGTCTGGTCCAGCTGGCCGAGGTCGAAGGCGAACTGCGCCGGCTCGTCGGCCGATTCGCGCAGCGCGACCATCGGCGCGGGGAGGGTGGAGCCGGCGCTCTCGAGGTAGATGGTCACGATGGGCTGGAAGTCGAAGGCGCCGGTCAGGGCGCTCCAGTCGGGCGCGAGCGCGCGCGTGAGCCGTGCCGCCTCGACCGAGGACGTCGCGAGGAGGACCGCGTCGAAGCGCTCGTCATCGACGAGCCATCCGTCCGCCGCGCGCTCCAGCTGCTGGACGCGTCGCGTGCGCAGCGTCGCGCCGCGCGCGAGCAGCCAGTCGCGGGACGGCGAGGGGAGCAGCGCGCTCAGGCCGCGGCGCGGCAGCAGCAGATCCGCGCTGCCGGGTCCGCTGAACAGCGCATCGCGCAGCACACGCAGGAAGACCTGCGCGCTGGCGGCCTCCGCCGGTGTGTTCAGCGCGGCCACGCACAGCGGATCGATGAGGTCCTCGCGCACCGCGCGCGGCAGCGCGGCGCACAGCTGGGCGACGGTCAGGGCCGGATCGCAGCGGAAGCCGCGCGCGGTCCACACGCTGCTGGCCGTGAGGAAGCCCAGGCGATCGCGCCACGACCAGGCCGAGCAGCCCAGCACACCGCGCAGGAAGGCGATCACCGGCGGACCGGGCGGCAGCGTCAGCGTGTCGCGGTCGGGGTAGCGCAGCCGCAGCGGCAGGCGCAGCAGCGTCTCGGGATCCGCGCCGACGCGGCGCATCAGGTCCAGCGTCGCGGTGTAGGCGCCGATGAGGATGTGCTGGCCATTGTCGAGCGCCGGCTCGTCGCCCGCGAGGCTGCGGGCTCGGCCACCGAGCACGGGCGCCATTTCCAGCAGCGTGACGTCGGCGCCCAGCGACGCCGCTTCCACGGCCGCGGCCAGGCCGGCCCAGCCGCCGCCGATCACGGCCACGCGCTGCTCGGCCACGCGGCTCACCTCAGCGACCGCGCCAGTTGGTCTTCATCGCGATCCACAGCTTGCGCAGCGGCGTGAGCGCGATGCGTTGCTGCAGGACCTGGAAGTTCTCCGCCTCGATCTCGCGCAGCAGCGTGCGGTAGATGTTGGCCATCATGAGCCCGGGCTTCTGCGCCTTGCGGTCGGCCTCGGGCAGCAACGCCATGGCCTCGTCGTAGATCCGGTGCGCGCGCTCGGCCTGGAACTTCATCAGCGCCAGGAAACGATCGCTGTAGCCCCAGGGCGCGTCGCGCTTGAGGATCTCGTGGGCCTTGACGTCGAACTGCTGCAGCTCGCTCACCGGGAGGTAGATGCGGCCACGGCGCGCGTCATCGCCGACGTCGCGGATGATGTTGGTCAGCTGCATCGCCAGGCCGAGCTTGTGCGCGTACTCGACGGTGCGCGCATCGGTGCGGCCGAAGATGCCCGAGGCCACCTCGCCCACGACGCCCGCCACCAGGTGGCAATAGCGCTGCAGCCCGGCGTAGTCGAGGTAGCGGGTCTGCTCGAGGTCCATCTGGCAGCCGTCGATCACGGCCAGCAGGTGCTCGACGCGGATGTCGTAGTCCTTGACGTGCGGCAGCAGCGCCTTCATCGCCGGATGCGAGGGCTGGCCGTTGAAGGCGCTCATCACTTCCTTGCGCCACCAGGCGAGCTTGGTCGCGGCCACGCCCGGGTCGGAGACCTCGTCCACGACGTCGTCCACCTCGCGGCAGAACGCGTAGAACGCGGTGATCGCAGCGCGGCGCGGCGGCGGCAGGAAGAGGAACGCGTAATAGAAGCTCGAGCCGCTCGCGGCGGCCTTCTGCTGGACGTACTGCTCCGGCGTGGAAGCGGCGCCGGCCGTGGCCGTCGCGTCGGTGTCGTTGTTGGTTTTGGTGCTCATCGCGCCGTCCCTTCGCGGCGTGTGTTCGTGCGGTCCGCGGTCATCGTCAAGGCGCGCCACACGAGCCGCGGCGCGTCGGCGGCGCCGACGGTCGGGCGGTGGAGCAGGGCGGCGAAGCGCATCGCTTGCAGCTTGTCGAGAATGCGAAGGCCGCCTTGTACCACCAAGCGCAGCTCCCAACCGGCTCGGCCCGGGATCTGATGCACGAGCGGCGCGCCCTCCAGCATCATCGCGCGGGCCCATCCGCAGAGTTCCTCGATCAGGGCGCGCGCCGCGGGGCTGTCCCGCAGGGCCAGCAGATCCTGTCCCTCGACCCCGTGACGCTGGCGGTCCTCCAGCGGCGCGTAGATCCGGCCCCGCGGGCCGTCGACGGTGAAGTCCTGCCAGAAATTGATCAGCTGCAGCGCCGAGCAGATCGCGTCCGAGCGGCGCAGCGCCGTCGGGTCGTCGATGCCGTACAGGTGCAGCAGCAGGCGTCCGACCGGGTCGGCGGAGCGCCGGCAGTAGTCCAGCAGCTCGGCGCGCGTGGCGTACTCGGTCTTCACGAGGTCCTGCTCGAAGGCGTCCAGCAAGGCCTCCAGCAAGGGCAGCGGCAGGCGGTGATCGCGCAGGACAGGCGCCAGCGGTCCGAACACGCGCGTGGCCCAGCGCGGGGAGGGCGCCTGACCCGCGGCCACGGCCCGCAAGTCGGCGCGGTAGTCGGCGAGGTCGCGCAGCCGCTGTCCGGCGCCGGCGTCGCCCTCGTCGGCCAGGTCGTCCGCGGTCCGCGCGAACGTGTAGATCGCCATGATCGCGGGACGCAGCGCCGGCGGACACAGCCAGGAAGCGACAGGAAAGTTTTCGTAGTGCTCTATGCTCACGGGCGCCATTTTCCGCTGAGCAGTACCCCGGCGAACCGTACGCCGTCGGTTTGACACGTTCGGACCCGCTGAATACATTACTGACCGGTCAGTCAGTTACTCCGGTGCCCAAAGTGGGGCGCCGCGGCTTTGTCGAGGTGTTCATGCCCCAACGGTCTCTTGTGTCCCTGTCCACGGCTGTGCTGGCCGCGATCGCCGTGTCCGTGCTGGCCGCCTGCGGCAAGCAGGCGCCTCCGCCCGAACCTGACCGTTACGTGCGCACGCTGGTGCTGACGCCGCAATCGGCCGGCCAGCAGCGCGAGTTCGCCGCCGAGGTCCGTGCCCGCGTCGAGTCGCGCCTGTCCTTCCGCGTCCCGGGCAAGATCCTGGAGCGCAAGGTCGATCTGGGCTCCGTCGTGAAGCCGGGCCAGACGCTGGCCCGCATCGACAGCTCCGACCTGGTGCTCGCGCAGGAAGCCGCCAAGGCGTCGGTGCTGGCCGCACGCGTGAACCGCGATCAGCTGGGCGCCGATTACAAGCGCTACATCGACCTCCACAAGCAGGGCTTCATCAGCGCGGCTGAGCTGGACCGCCGCGACGCCGCCTTCAAGGCCGCGCAGGCCCAATATGAATCGGCACGCGCGCAATCCGACGTGCAGCGCAACCAGGCGCAGTACTCGAGCCTCGTGGCCGACGCCGCCGGCGTGGTGACCGGCATCGACGCCGAACCCGGCATGGTCGTGGCCGCCGGCACCCCGGTGGTGCGCGTGGCCAACGACGGCCCGCGCGACATCGTGTTCTCCGTGTCCGAGGACCAGGTCGCGCTGGTGCGCGCCGCCGCCGCTCGTCCCGGCGGGCTGAAGGTGCGCCTGTGGACCGACACCAAGGCCGAGCCGCAGCCGATCAAGCTGCGCGAGCTGGCCGCGGCCGCCGATCCGGTGACGCGCACCTTCCTCGTCAAGGCCGAGCTGAATGATCAGAACGTGCGCCTGGGTCAGACCGCCACCGTGATCCTGACCGGTGCGCCGTCGGACAACTCGATCAAGCTGCCGCTCAGCGCGGTGATGGAGTCGCAGGGCAAGAGCGCCGTGCTGCTGCTCGATCCCAAGACCATGACCGTCAATCCCAAGCCGGTGACCGTCGTCGGCGCCGAGGGCAACGAGCTCGTCGTGCAGGGACTGACGCCGGGCCTGGAGGTCGTCACCGCGGGCGGTCACGTGCTCAATGCCGGTCAGAAGGTCAAGCGCTTCCGCCCGCCGGGCACGCCGACCGAGGCGCAGTCACCCGCGCAGTCCCCCGCGTCGGTGGCCCCCGCTGTCGCGGCCTCTCGCTGAGCCCCGGGAGCGCTGAATGAGCAACCCGAGCCGCGCCGGTTTCAATCTCTCGCGCTGGGCGCTGGAGCACGCCCCGCTGACGCGCTACCTGATGGTGGTGCTGATGGTGCTGGGCTTTGCCGCCTACTTCCAGCTGGGCCAGGACGAGGACCCCCCGTTCACTTTCCGCGCGATGGTCGTGCAGGCCTACTGGCCCGGCGCGACGCCGCAGCAGATGGCCGAGCAGGTCACCGACAAGATCGAGCGCACCCTGCAGGAGGTGCCGCATGCCGACAAGATCCGCAGCTACACCAAGCCCGGCGAGTCGCTGACCATTTTCCAGGTCAAGGACAACACCGCCCCGGGCGACGTGCCGCAGCTCTGGTACACGGTCCGCAAGAAGATCGGCGACCTTCGGCCCACGCTGCCGCAGGGCGTGCTGGGCCCGTTCTTCAACGACGAGTTCGGCGATGTCTACGGCTCGATCTTCGCGCTGTCCTCCGACGGCGGCTTCTCGATGGAGGAGCTGCGCCAGCAGGCCGAGGCCGTGCGCTCCGAGCTGCTGCGCGTGCAGGACGTGGCCAAGGTCGACCTCTTCGGCGTGCAGGCCGAGAAGCTGTTCATCGAGATCTCGCAGAAGCGGCTCGCCGAGCTGGGCCTGGACTTCAACCAGGTCGTCTCGCAGCTCAACGCGCAGAACGCCGTCGAGAGCGCCGGCGTGATGGACGCGGGCAGCGCCAACGTGCAGATCCGCATCGAGGGCCAGCTCAACTCCGTGCAGGCGCTCAGCGACTTCCCCATCCGCGGGCTCAACCCGCAGACCGGCGCCGCCAGCAGCATCAAGCTGGGCGACATCGCCAAGGTGCGCCGCGGCTACGTCGACCCGGCCACGACCATGGTCCGCTACAACGGCAAGCAGGTCGTGGCGCTGGGCGTGTCCATGGGCAAGGGCGGCGACATCATCGCGCTGGGCAAGGCGCTGCAGACCACCGTGAAGCAGCTCCAGCAGCAACTGCCCGCGGGCATCACGCTGCAGCAGATCCAGGATCAGCCCGCGGCGGTGAAGTCCTCGGTGGGCGAGTTCGTGCACGTGCTGATCGAGGCCGTGGTCGTCGTGCTGGGCGTGAGCTTCATCGCGCTGGGCCTGCACACCAAGCCGCTGCGCATCGACGTGTGGCCCGGCCTGGTCGTGGGCATCACCATCCCGCTGGTGCTCGCCATCACCTTCGTCGTCATGTATTACGCCGGGGTGGGGCTGCACAAGATCTCGCTGGGGTCGCTGATCATCGCGCTGGGGCTGCTCGTGGACGACGCGATCATTGCCGTGGAGATGATGGTCCGCAAGCTCGAGGAGGGCTACGACAAGATGCACGCGGCGACGTACGCCTACGACGCCACGGCCAAGCCCATGCTCACCGGCACGCTGATCACCGCCGTGGGCTTCCTGCCCATCGGCCTGGCCAAGTCCACCGTCGGTGAATACACCTTCGCGATCTTCGCGGTGACCGCCGCGGCGCTGGTGATCTCGTGGGTGGTGTCGGTGTACTTCGTGCCCTACCTGGGCGCGCTGCTGCTCAAGACCCGCGCCGGCCACGAGGGCGAGGCGCATGAGGTCTTCGACACGCCGTTCTACAACCGCTTCCGCCGCTGGGTCGCGTGGTGCGTGTTCCATCGCTGGAAGACCATCGGCCTGACCATCCTCGTGTTCGTGCTCGGCCTGGCCGGCATGGGCAAGGTGCAGCAGCAGTTCTTCCCGGACTCGAGCCGGCCCGAGATCCTCGTCGACCTGTGGCTGCCCGAGGGCGCCACGATCGAGGAGAGCAACGTCGTGGCCAAGCGCTTCGAGGCTCGCATGACCAAGGAGCCGCTGGTGGGCAGCATCGCGACCTGGGTGGGGTCGGGCGTGCCGCGCTTCTACCTGCCGCTGGACCAGATCCTGCCCAACACCAACGTCAGCCAGGCGATCATCCTGCCCAGGACGCCGGCCGACCGCGAGACGCTGCGCCACAAGCTGCCGCAGATCCTCGCGGAGGAGTTCTCCGAGGTGCGCGGCCGCGTCAAGCTGCTGCCCAACGGGCCGCCGGTGCCGTACCCGGTGCAGTTCCGCATCTCGGGCGATGACCCGACGCTGTTGCGCCAGTACGCCGACCGCGCCAAGGACCTGATGCGCGCCAACCCCAACCTGCTGGGCGTCAACGACGACTGGAACGAGTCCATCAAGGTGCTGCGCCTGCAGGTCGACCAGGACAAGGCGCGCGCGCTGGGCGTGACGAGCCAGAGCATCGCGCAGGCCGCGCGCATCCTGGTGACGGGCAGCACGGTGTCGCAATACCGCGAGGCCGACCGCCTGATCGACATCGTGCTGCGCCAGCCGGTGCAGGAGCGCGACACGCTGTCCGAGCTCGCCAACGCGTACGTGCCGACGGCCTCGGGTCGCTCGGTGCCGCTGACGCAGGTCGCCAAGCCGCAGTTCACCTGGGAACCCGGCCGCATGCACCGCGAGAGCCGCCAGTTCACGATCACCGTGCAGGGCGACGTGATCGAGGGCCTGCAGGGCGCGACGGTCACCAACCAGGTCTGGCCCGCGCTCGACGCGATGCGCAAGGACATGCCGCCCGGCTACTCGATCACGATCGCCGGCGCGGTGGAGGAAAGCAGCAAGGGCACCGGCTCGATCGCCGCCGGCGTGCCGATCATGCTGTTCATCACCTTCACGCTGCTGATGCTGCAGCTGCACAGCTTCTCGCGCGCGATGCTGGCGTTCCTGACCGGCTTCCTGGGCATCGCCGGCGTGTCCGCGGCGCTGCTGATCCTGAACCGGCCCTTCGGCTTCGTCGCGCTGCTGGGCGTGATCGCGCTGATGGGCATGATCCAGCGGAATTCCGTCATCCTGATCGACCAGATCGAGCAGGACCGCGGCCGCGGCGTGCCGCCGGCGCAGGCCATCGTCGAGTCCGCCGTGCGCCGGCTGCGTCCGATCGCGCTGACCGCCGCGGCGGCCGTGCTCGCGATGGTGCCGCTGTCGCGCAGCGTGTTCTGGGGGCCGATGGCCGTGGCCATCATGGGTGGCCTGATCGTGGCGACGGTGCTCACGCTGCTGGCGTTGCCGGCGATGTACGCGGCCTGGTTCCGCGTCGAGCGCGACAAGGACGCCGGCATCGCCCCGTCCACCCATTGAGGCGGCGCCCCTTCGGGGGCGTTCCTCCCGCCGGCTGACACCCGCTCGGGGGTTTACCCCCGCCCGGCAGCGGCGGGGCGGGCCGTGGGAATCGGTCGATTCCTTGATTACAATCGCCGGTTTTCCGGATCGCGGACGGCAGGGCCCTGGGCCTTTCTCTCGCATCTCCGAATTACCAAGGGCCCGCCGCGCAGGACTGCGCGCAGCGATCGCGGCGAGCCCCCATCACCCGGCGCGGGTGGCGAAATTGGTAGACGCACCAGGTTTAGGTCCTGACGCCTTCACGGGCGTGCCGGTTCGAGTCCGGCCCCGCGCACCACACTTCCAACTGATTCCGAGTCCACTATGGCTGTCACCGTCGAAACTCTCGAAAAGCTCGAACGCCGCATCACGCTCACGCTGGCGGCCGCTGACATCAACACCGAGGTCGAGTCCCGCCTGAAGAAGCTGGCCCGCACCGTCAAGGCCGACGGCTTCCGCCCCGGCAAGGTGCCGATGTCCTTCGTGGCGCAGCGCTACGGCGCGCAGGTGCAGTACGAAGTCGTCAACGACAAGCTGGGCGAGGCCTTCTCGGTCGCAGCCAATGAAGCCAAGCTGCGCGTCGCCGGCATGCCCAGCATCGCCCAGAAGGACACCGCCGGCGAAGGCGAGCTGGCCTTCGACGCCACCTTCGAGGTCTACCCCGAAGTCAAGCTGGGTGACCTGGGCGAGGCCGAGGTCGAACGCGTCGCCGCCGACGTGACCGACGAAGCCATCGACAAGACCGTCGAGATCCTGCGCAAGCAGCGCCGTTCGTTCGCCCAGCGCGGCGCGGCGGACGTGGCCGCCGACGGCGACCGCGTGTCCATCGACTTCGAAGGCAAGATCGACGGCGAACCCTTCGCCGGCGGCAAGGCCGACGGCTTCCAGTTCCTGCTGGGCGAAGGCCAGATGCTCGAAGCCTTCGAGAAGGCCGTGCGCGGCATGAAGGCGGGCGAGTCCAAGACCTTCCCGCTGGCCTTCCCGGCCGACTATCACGGCAAGGACGTGGCCGGCAAGGAAGCCGACTTCCTGGTGACGGTCAAGAAGATCGAGGCCCAGCACCTGCCCGACGTGAACGAGGCCTTCGCCAAGGCCCTGGGCATCAAGGAAGGCACGGTCGAGGCCCTGCGCGCCGACATCAAGAAGAACCTCGAGCGTGAGGTGAAGTTCCGCGTGCTGGCCAAGAACAAGGGCGCCGCGATGGACGCGCTGGTCGGCAAGGCCGAGCTGGACGTGCCCAAGGCGCTGATCGCCGGCGAAGCCGAGCGCATGGTCGCCAACGCCCGCGAGGACCTGAAGAAGCGTGGCATCAAGGACGCCGACAAGGCCCCGATCCCCGCCGAGCTGTTCAATGAACAGGCCGAGAAGCGCGTGCGCCTGGGTCTGGTCGTGGCCGAGCTGGTCCGCGCCAACAACCTGCAAGCCAAGCCCGAGCAGCTGCAGGCCCACATCGAGGAAATCTCGCAGAGCTACGAGAAGCCGGCGGAAGTCGTGCGCTGGTACCTGTCGGACCGCGAGCGCATGGCCGAGGTCGAAGCCGTCGTGATCGAGAACAACGTCACCGACTTCATCCTGGGCAAGGCCAAGGTCACCGACAAGCAACTGCCCTTCGACGAGCTGATGGCCACGGCCTGATCTCGACGCGGCGCGGACCATCCCGGCATCGTTTCACGGCATCGCCCTTGATTCATCCGGAGTCCACCGCCAAGTAAGGCGCCAGGCCGCAAGGCCGGCGCCTTTTTCTTTCCCCGGCGCGAACCGCGACCACCCGGCGGTCAGGGGAAGGAGCGCACGACATAATGGATTGTCGTGATCTCGAACCAATTCAGAGGATTTCATGAGCGCGCTTGAAACCAGCAACCTGGGCATGGTGCCCATCGTCATCGAACAGTCGGGCCGCGGTGAACGCGCCTACGACATCTACAGCCGCCTGCTGCGCGAACGCATCGTCTTCCTGGTCGGCCCGGTCAACGATGCCGTGGCCAACCTGGTGGTCGCGCAGCTGCTGTTCCTGGAGAGCGAGAACCCCGACAAGGAGATCTCGCTGTACATCAACTCCCCGGGCGGCAGCGTCTCGGCCGGCATGTCGATCTACGACACGATGCAGTTCATCAAGCCGCAGGTCTCCACGCTGTGCATGGGCATGGCCGCCTCGATGGGCGCCTTCCTGCTGGCCGCCGGCGAGAAGGGCAAGCGCTTCGCGCTGCCGAACTCCAAGATCATGATCCACCAGCCGCTGGGCGGCGCGCAGGGTCAGGCCACCGACATCGAGATCCACGCCCGCGAGATCCTCAAGACCCGCGAGCAGCTCAACCGCATCCTGGCGGAGCGCACCGGCCAGCCGCTGGAGAAGATCCAGAACGACACCGAGCGCGATTACTTCATGTCGGCGGCCGAGTCCGCGACCTATGGCCTGATCGATCAGGTCATCGAGAAGCGCCCCTGATCGCCGATTCCCCTGCCGGGATCCGGTGATTCCACCGGCGACGATCCACTGCGGCATTTCACGATGCCGAATCGCGCCACCGCGAGTGGCGCGATTCATTTCCCGCCGTCAAGGCGACGCCGACTCCCCGATGGGGGAGGTGGCTCGCCGACCTCGGGGGGAACTGCCGGCGCTGGCGATCAACTGACCGTCCGCCGACCGCACCAACTGACCACTCTTAGGGGCTTTTATCCCCTCAAGGGTGGTGCCGGCAATTGAACTATCATCAATGCAGGCACTTGCCTGTATTCCCAGCAGCCCTCCAGCAGCCCCAGCAGCACTCCCATGGCCGAGAAAAAAGGCAACTCCAGCGAAAAAGTCTTGTACTGCTCCTTCTGCGGCAAGAGCCAGCACGAGGTCAAGAAGCTGATCGCGGGCCCGTCGGTGTTCATCTGCGACGAGTGCATCGAGCTGTGCAACGACATCATCCGTGACGAGGTACCGGCGGAAGCCGCGCCTGGCGGTCGCGCGAGCAAGTCGGACCTGCCGGTCCCCAGCGAGATCAAGACGACCCTGGACCAGTACGTGATCGGACAGGACGTGGCCAAGCGCACGCTGTCCGTCGCGGTCTACAACCATTACAAGCGGCTGCGCCACGCGGCCGATACCAAGGACGGCGTCGAGCTGTCCAAGAGCAACATCCTGTTGATCGGACCGACCGGCTCGGGCAAGACGCTGCTGGCGCAGACGCTGGCCCGCGTGCTCAACGTCCCGTTCGTGATCGCCGATGCGACGACGCTGACCGAGGCCGGCTACGTCGGCGAGGACGTCGAGAACATCATCCAGAAGCTGCTCCAGAACTGCAATTACGACGTGGAGCGCGCCCAGCGCGGCATCGTCTACATCGACGAGATCGACAAGATCAGCCGCAAGGCCGACAACCCGTCCATCACGCGCGACGTGTCGGGCGAGGGCGTGCAGCAGGCGCTGCTGAAGCTGGTCGAAGGCACGATGGCGTCGGTGCCGCCGCAGGGTGGCCGCAAGCATCCGAACCAGGACTTCCTGCAGATCGACACGACCAACATCCTGTTCATCTGCGGCGGCGCGTTCGACGGCCTGGAAAAGGTCATCTCGAACCGGTCGGAGAAGTCGGGCATCGGCTTCGGCGCCTCGGTCAAGAGCAAGAGCGAGAAGAAGGTCGGTGAGCTCTTCCGCGAGGTCGAGCCGGGTGATCTGATCAAGTTCGGCCTGATTCCGGAACTCGTCGGCCGCCTGCCGGTGATCGCCACCCTCGGCGAGCTGACCGAGGACGCGCTGGTGCAGATCCTGACCGAACCGCGCAACGCGCTGGTCAAGCAGTACCAGCAGCTGTTCGCGATGGATGGCGTCGAACTGGAAGTGCGTCCGTCCGCGCTGAGCGCCGTCGCGAGAAAGGCGCTGGCTCGCAAGACCGGCGCCCGCGGCCTGCGCTCCATCGTGGAGCACGCGCTGATCGACACCATGTTCGAGTTGCCGTCCCTGGAAAGCGTCGCCAAGGTCGTCCTGGACGAGCACAACATCGACGAGGACAGCAAGCCGTTGCTGGTCTACCGCGAAACGAAGGCGAGCGCCTGAGCGCGCCGCCCACCGCCAAGCACCCCGGGCGATTCGCTTGCCATCACTTCACGTGGAAAGCAATCGCCCAAAGGCTATTGAACGGCACCTTGTAATTGGCAGCTCTTGCCCTAGATGGGCTTGAGAAAGAGAGGTTTTCATGTCCGGTCATCCGATCCTTCCCGCGGAACCCATCACGCTGCCGCTGCTCCCGCTGCGCGACGTGGTCGTGTTCCCGCACATGGTGATCCCGCTCTTCGTCGGCCGTCCCAAGTCCATCAAGGCCTTGGAAGCGGCGATGGAAGCCGGCCGCCAGATCATGCTGGTCGCGCAGAAGGCGGCCGGCAAGGACGAGCCCAAGCCCGACGACATGTTCGAGATGGGTTGCGTCTCCAGCATCCTGCAGATGCTGAAGCTGCCCGACGGCACGGTGAAGGTGCTGGTCGAGGGCCTGCAGCGCGCCACCACCACCAAGATCGAGGACGGCGAGGAGCACTTCTCCGCCGAGGTGATGCCCATTCCGCCGGAAGCCGATGAGCAGCCGGAAGTGGAAGCGCTGCGCCGCGCGGTGACCCAGCAGTTCGACCAGTACGTCAAGCTCAACAAGAAGATCCCGCCGGAGATCCTGACCTCCATCGCGGGCATCGATGATGCGGGCCGCCTGGCCGACACGATCGCGGCGCACCTGCCGCTCAAGCTCGACGCCAAGCAATCGGTGCTGGACCTGTCCGAGGTGGGCAAGCGGCTGGAGAAGCTGCTGGACCTGCTCGAGCACGAGGTCGACATCCTCCAGGTCGAGAAGCGCATCCGTGGCCGCGTGAAGCGCCAGATGGAGAAGTCGCAGCGCGAGTACTACCTGAACGAGCAGGTCAAGGCCATCCAGAAGGAACTGGGCGACGGCGAGGAAGGCGCCGACATGGAGGACCTGGAGAAGAAGATCCAGGCCGCTCGCATGCCGAAGGAAGCGCGCAAGAAGGCCGAGTCCGAACTCAAGAAGCTCAAGCTGATGTCGCCGATGTCCGCCGAGGCGACCGTCGTGCGCAACTACATCGACACGCTGGTCAACCTGCCGTGGGCGAAGAAGACCAAGATCAAGCACGACCTGGCCAACGCCGAGGCGGTGCTCAACGAGGACCATTACGGTCTGGACAAGGTCAAGGAACGCATCCTCGAGTACCTCGCGGTGCAGCAGCGCGTGGACAAGGTCAAGGCGCCGATCCTGTGCCTGGTCGGACCTCCGGGCGTGGGCAAGACCTCGCTGGGCCAGTCGGTGGCGCGCGCCACGGGCCGCAAGTTCGTGCGCATGGCGCTGGGCGGCGTGCGTGACGAGGCCGAGATCCGCGGTCACCGCCGCACCTACATCGGCTCCATGCCGGGCAAGGTGCTGCAGAGCCTGTCCAAGGTCGGTACGCGCAATCCGCTGTTCCTGCTCGACGAGATCGACAAGCTGGGCATGGACTTCCGCGGCGACCCGTCGTCGGCGCTGCTGGAGGTGCTGGACCCCGAGCAGAACCACACGTTCGCGGACCATTACATCGAGGTCGACTACGACCTGAGCGATGTGATGTTCGTGGCGACCTCGAACTCGCTGAACATCCCGCCGGCGCTGCTGGACCGGATGGAGGTCATCCGTCTGTCGGGTTACACCGAGGA
Source organism: Roseateles sp. So40a (assembly GCF_048081605.1). NCBI lineage: Bacteria > Pseudomonadati > Pseudomonadota > Betaproteobacteria > Burkholderiales > Sphaerotilaceae > Roseateles > Roseateles sp. So40a. The sequence continues at coordinate 1,002,314 of NZ_CP182288.1, forward strand.
TGAGAAGGTCAACATCGCCCAGCGTTACCTGCTGCCCAAGCAGCGGGGCAACAACGGCGTGAAGGACGAGGAGCTCGAGGTCACCGAAGGCGCGATCCGCGGCGTGATCCGCTACTACACCCGGGAAGCCGGCGTGCGGTCGCTGGAACGCGAGGTCTCCAAGATCTGCCGCAAGGTGGTCAAGGGCCTGCAGCTCAAGACCTTCGAGGGCAAGGTCGTGGTCACCGAGGACAACCTCAACGAGTTCCTGGGCGTGCGCAAGTACGACTTCGGCCGCGCGGAGAAGAAGAACCAGGTCGGCCAGGTGGTCGGTCTGGCGTGGACCGAAGTGGGCGGCGATCTGCTGACCATCGAGGCCACCGCGATTCCGGGCAAGGGCAACATCATCCGCACCGGCTCGCTGGGCGATGTGATGAAGGAGTCGGTCGAGGCGGCGCGCACGGTGGTGCGTTCGCGGGCTCGCCGCCTGGGCATCAAGGACGAGCTGTTCGAGAAGCGCGACGTGCACATCCACGTGCCCGACGGCGCGACGCCCAAGGACGGCCCGAGCGCCGGCGCGGCGATGACGACGGCCTTCGTGTCGGCGCTGACCGGCATCCCGGTGCGCGCTGACGTGGCGATGACCGGCGAGATCACGCTGCGCGGCGAGGTCACGGCGATTGGCGGCCTCAAGGAGAAGCTGCTGGCCGCGCACCGGGGTGGCATCAAGACCGTGATGATTCCGGAAGAGAACGTCAAGGATCTGCAGGACATCCCCGAGAACGTGAAGAACCATCTCGAGATCGTGCCGGTTCGCTGGATCGACCGGGTGCTGGAGGTGGCGCTGGAGACGTATCCGCAAGCGCTGCCGGATGAGGAGCCGGTGGCCGCGGCGCCCGCTGCCGAGAAGGTGGCCGACGCCAAGCCGGAAGCGGCGGGCGGCGATTCGCTCAAGCACTGACCTTCACAGTCCGCACCTCAAGGGCGCCTTCGGGCGCCCTTGTTCTTTGGGGGCGTCGCCGGGTAGGGCGGCTTTGGCGGGCGGGGCGATCCCGCGACCGTTCCGGCAGGTGGGCGATCTTCATAAAGAATTCGCTGAACTCTTGCGAGAGGGTCAAAAACCGTTCTATACTCTCGGCTTCAGCGCAAACGGTGCTGCGACGACAAAGCGAATCGCAAGAGACGCGACGAAGTTGAAGCAGGCAGTGCGTTGAAGACCATGCGGGAATAGCTCAGTTGGTAGAGCGCAACCTTGCCAAGGTTGAGGTCGCGAGTTCGAGCCTCGTTTCCCGCTCCAGGTATTCAAAGGATGGAAGCTCCGGCTTCCATTTTTTATCGGAATCGGACACACCAAATCCGGTTTCTACAGAATCCCGTCCAGGGTTCTGGGGCGCGATAGCAAAGCGGTTATGCCCCGGATTGCAAATCCGGTCAGTCCGGTTCGACTCCGGATCGCGCCTCCAAAGAATGGACATTGCGGGAATAGCTCAGTTGGTAGAGCGCAACCTTGCCAAGGTTGAGGTCGCGAGTTCGAGCCTCGTTTCCCGCTCCAACGACACCAAAGGTCGGTTGGGGTGACAAATCACTCCGCTGTCCTGCGATGCGGGAATAGCTCAGTTGGTAGAGCGCAACCTTGCCAAGGTTGAGGTCGCGAGTTCGAGCCTCGTTTCCCGCTCCAAATTCTGAAAAAGGGAAGCCAGTTTGGCTTCCCTTTTTTCTTGCCCGGCGGCCCCGATAATGCCCGGTCACTTCGACAAGGAACTCCTCATCGAGTTGTCGCGGCCTGGATGGTGAAATCGGTAGACACAGCGGACTTAAAATCCGCCGCCCTCAACCGGCGTACGGGTTCGAGTCCCGTTCCAGGCACCACGCGCACGGCTCCTGAAGACCGCATCGCATGGGCATGTTTGCGCAGGAACTGTTGAACCCGGGCGTTCGCAAGCGCGAGGTCCTTGGCTGGTCCCTGTACGACTTCGCCAACTCGGGCTACACGACCGTCGTCCTGACCGCCGTCTACAACGCGTACTTCGTCAGCGTGATCGCTCGAGGCCAACCCTCGGCGACCTTGCTGTGGACCGTGCTGATCGCCGTGTCCAGCTTCGTGGTGATGGTGACGATGCCGGGCCTGGGTGCCTGGGCCGATGCCCACGGCGCGAAGAAGAAGCTGCTCGGCCTGTGCACCGTCGGCTGCGTGCTGACGACCGCCGCACTGGCCATGTTCGGCCCCGACCAGCTCTGGTGGGCCGCCGCGGCGGTGGTGCTGTCCAACGTCTTCTTCTCCTACGGTGAATCGCTGATCGCGGCCTTCCTGCCGGAGCTCGCCAGACGCGACGCGCTGGGGCGGGTGTCGGGCTGGGGCTGGGCGTTCGGCTATCTCGGCGGGATGCTGGCGCTGGGCGTGTGCCTGGGCGTCGTGCTCAGCGCGCAATCGCGTGGCGAGAGCGCCGAGCACTTCGTCCCGGTCACGATGCTGATCACCGCGGGCCTGTACCTGCTGGCCGCGCTGCCGACCTTCCTGCTGCTGCGCGAGCGCGCTGACCCCTGCGCGACGCGGCGCGTGGCGCGCATGGGCTCGGGGCTGTCGCAGCTCTGGGCGTCGTGGCAACGGGCGCGCGCCTATCCGGACTTCCTGCGGCTGCTCGCGTGCGGCACGAGCTATCAGGCGGGCATCGCCGTGGTCATCGCGCTCGCGGCCGTCTACGCGGAGCAGGCCCTGGGCTTCTCGCAGGCGCAGACGATGACGCTGGTGTTCCTGGTCAACATCGCTTCGGCCGTGGGCGCCTTCGTCTTCGGGTACTACGAGGATCGCATCGGCCACCAGCCCGCGCTGGCGGTGACGCTGGTGGGCTGGATGCTGATGACGCTGCTGGCCTTCCTCGCGACGAGCGCCTGGCTGTTCTGGATTGCCGCCGTGATCGCGGGCCTCTGCATGGGCTCCAGCCAGTCCTGTGGCCGGGCGCTGGCCGGTGCGCTCGCGCCGTCTGACCGCCTGGCCGAGTTCTTCGGCCTGTGGACCTTCGCCACGCGGCTGGCCGCGATCATCGGCCCGCTGACCTACGGCGCGGTGACGGTGCTGACCGCGGGCAACCATCGACTCGCGATCCTCGCCACCGGCGTGTTCTTCCTGCTGGGCTACTGGCTGCTGCGACGCGTGGACATGACGCGCGGCCTGGCGCGCGCGCTGATCTGATCCAGCCCTTCAGGCCGGGACGCGCGAGGCGACCACGTCGCGCCAGCCCAGCGCCTGCCGGGCGAGATGCTCGAGCTGCGCGGGATCGCCGGTGCTCTCCAGCACGATGGCATCGCCGGCCGTCGGCGCGACGCCCAATCCTTCCCACACGCGCCGGGCCTGCCGGGCCACCGCGTCCTCGATGTTGAGCAGGCGCACGCCGTCGCCCAGCGCGGCCTGGATGCGCGATTGCACCAGCGGGTAATGCGTGCAGCCCAGCAGCACCGTGTCCACACCGGCCTCGCGAAAGGGCGCGCAGAAGCGCTCGATCAACGCGCCGAGCTCCGCGCTGGCGAGGTCGCCCTGCTCGATCAGCGACACGAGCCCGGGGCAGGGCTGGCTGATCAGCTCGACGTCGGCGGCGTGGGCCGCAACCAGTTGCTCGAAGCGCCGGCTGGCGATCGTGGCGGTCGTCGCCATCACGCCGATGCGACCGTTGCGCGTAGCGGCCACAGCGGGTTTGACGCCGGGCTCGATCCCGACGACCGGCCAGTCGGGCCACTGCTCGCGCATGGCCTGCACCGCATGCGCGGTCGCCGTGTTGCAGGCCACCACCGCCATGCGCGCGCCGACGGCGCGCAGGCGCTCGGCCACGCGCAGGCTGCGTTCGACGATGTAGGCGCTGCTGCGGTCGCCATAGGGCGCATGGGCGGTGTCGGCGACGTAATGCAGCGGCACGCCGGGCAGCTGGGTCCGCAAGGCCTGCAGCACCGTCAGGCCGCCGACGCCCGAATCGAAGACCCCGATCGAGGGGACGGGGGCATCCCCCGCCAGGTGGGACTTGGGGGCACTCGTCAGAGGGGCAGCGGGGGGCAGGGGACTCGAGCTCGTCATCTTGGGGGTGGCGTGTCGGGAGCGGAGTCTAGAGGGATTCCCTCATTCCCGTACCGAACCCGCTTGGCAGCCGCCAATCGATGGCTAGAATAGAACGATCGTTCGTTTTATTTTCGAGCCGGCGCCGAGGAGCGCTCGTGGTCCCGCGCAGAGTCCGGGACGGGAGCAGGGGCGCATGACGGCTGGGAGACACGGGAGCGGCCCGAGGCTCCCATAGAATCGAATTAACGTTAACGTCAATCCAGCTTGGAGTACTTCGATGAAGGTATTGGTCCCCGTCAAACGAGTCGTCGATTACAACGTCAAGGTGCGCGTCAAGAGTGACGGGACCGGCGTGGACATCGCCAATGTGAAGATGTCCATGAACCCGTTCGACGAGATCGCCGTCGAGGAAGCCGTCCGCCTGAAGGAGAAGGGTGTGGTCTCCGAGGTGATCGCCGTCTCCTGCGGCGTCACGCAGTGCCAGGAAACGCTGCGCACCGCGATGGCCATCGGCGCCGACCGCGCCATCCTGGTGGAGACCGATGTCGAACTGCAGCCGCTGGCCGTGGCCAAGCTGCTCAAGGCGCTGGTCGACAAGGAACAGCCGCAACTGGTGATCCTGGGCAAGCAGGCCATCGACGACGATTGCAACCAGACCGGCCAGATGCTGGCCGCGCTGACGGGCCTGCCGCAGGGCACGTTCGCGTCCAAGGTGGAAGTCGCCGACGGCAAGGTCGCGGTGACGCGTGAGGTCGACGGCGGCCTGGAGACCGTGTCGCTGACGCTGCCGGCGGTCGTGACGACCGACCTGCGCCTGAACGAGCCGCGATACGTGACGCTGCCCAACATCATGAAGGCCAAGAAGAAGCAGCTCGACGTGGTGAAGCCCGCCGACCTGGGCGTGGACGTGGCGCCGCGCATCAAGACGCTGTCGGTGGCCGAGCCCCCGAAGCGCAGCGCCGGCATCAAGGTGCCGGACGTGGCCACGCTGGTCACGAAGCTGAAGACCGAGGCCAAGGTCATCTAAGTCCAGAACAAGATCCGGAGATAAGACATGACCACCCTCGTCATCGCTGAACACGACAACGCCTCGCTGAAGGGCGCCACCCACCACGTCGTCACCGCCGCCGCCGCCATCGGTGGCGACGTGCACGTGCTGATCGTCGGCTCGAATGCCGGCGCCGCCGCCGCGTCCGCGGCCAAGATCTCGGGCGTCGCCAAGGTGCTGCACGCCGACGGCGCGCAGTTCGCCGACGGCCTGGCCGAGAACGTCGCCGCCCAGGTGATCGCCATCGCCAAGGACTACTCGCACGTGCTGTTCCCCGCGACCGCCGCGGGCAAGAACGTCGCGCCGCGCGTGGCCGCGCTGCTGGACGTCGGCCAGGTGAGCGACATCACCAAGGTCATCGCCGCTGACACCTTCGAGCGCCCGATCTACGCCGGCAACGCGATCGCCACCGTGCAGTCGACCGATGCCGTCAAGGTCATCACGGTGCGCACGACCGGTTTCGACTCGGCCGCCGAGGGCGGCAGCGCCGCCGTCGAATCGCTGACGGCCGTGGCCGACAGCGGCAAGAGCAGCTTCGTCGGCCGCGAGGTCACCAAGAGCGACCGTCCCGAGCTGACCGCCGCCAAGATCATCGTGTCGGGTGGCCGCGCGCTGGGCAGCAGCGACAAGTTCAATGAAGTGCTGACGCCGCTGGCCGACAAGCTGAACGCCGCGCTGGGCGCCTCGCGCGCCGCGGTGGACGCGGGCTACGCGCCCAACGACTGGCAGGTCGGCCAGACCGGCAAGATCGTCGCGCCGCAGCTGTACATCGCCGCCGGCATCTCCGGCGCGATCCAGCATCTGGCCGGCATGAAGGACTCCAAGGTGATCGTGGCGATCAACAAGGATCCGGAAGCGCCGATCTTCTCGGTGGCGGATTACGGCCTCGAAGCCGATCTGTTCACTGCCGTCCCTGAGCTCGTCAAGGCTCTGTGATCGGACGTTGACGACCTGCGGCGGAGCGTTCCGCCGCACACCAGACCAGGGCGCCCGCCGACGAAGCGCGGCGCCCTTTTTTCATCCGGAGACACCCCCATGACCTACCGCGCCCCGATCAAGGACATGCTCTTCGACATGCAGGCCCTGGCCGGCCTGCAGACGCTGTCGCAGCAGATCCCCGCGTTCGCCGACCACGGCCTGGACACCGCCCAGGCGGTGCTCGAGGAATCGGCCAAGCTCAACGAGGACGTCATCGCCCCGCTGAACGTCGAAGGCGACAGGAACCCGTCGTACTGGAAGAACGGCGAGGTCTTCGCGACGCCCGGCTTCAAGGCGGCGTTCCGGCAGTACGTCGAGGGCGGCTGGCAGGGGCTGCAGCATCCGGAGGCCTACGGCGGCCAGGGTCTGCCCAAGACGATCGGCGCGGCGTGCGGCGAGATCGTGCAGGCGGCCAACGTCAGCTTCGCGCTGTGCCCGCTGCTGACCGACGGCGCGATCGAGGCGCTGCTGGTGGCGGGCTCCGAGGAACAGAAGCAGACCTTCATCCCCAAGCTGATCTCCGGCGAGTGGACCGGCACGATGAACCTCACCGAGCCGCAGGCCGGCTCGGACCTGGCGATGGTGCGCACGCGCGCCGAGCCGCAGGGTGACGGCACCTACAAGGTCTTCGGCACGAAGATCTTCATCACCTGGGGCGAGCACGACATGGCGGACAACATCGTCCACCTGGTGCTGGCGCGCATCCCGGGCGCGCCCGAGGGCGTGAAGGGCATCAGCCTGTTCCTGGTGCCCAAGTTCCTGGTCAACGCGGACGGCTCGCTGGGCGCGCGCAATGACGCGCACTGCGTGTCCATCGAGCACAAGCTCGGCATCAAGGCGAGCCCGACGGCTGTCCTGCAATTCGGCGATCACGGCGGCGCCATCGGCACGCTGATCGGCGAGGAGAACCGCGGCCTCGAGTACATGTTCATCATGATGAACGCCGCGCGTTTCGGCGTGGGCGTGCAGGGCATCGCGGTGGCGGACCGTGCGTATCAGAAGGCGGTCGAGTACGCGAAGGACCGCGTGCAGTCGCGTCCGGTGGACGGCTCGTCCAAGGACGCCGCGGCGATCATCCATCACCCCGACGTGCGCCGCATGCTGATGACGCAGCGCGCGCTGGTCGAGGGTTGCCGCGCGATGGCCATCGACGCGGCCGCGGCCTACGACATGGCCCATCACCACGAGGATGCGGAGACGCGCAAGGAGGCGCAGGCCTTCTACGAGTTCATGGTCCCGCTGATCAAGGGCTACAGCACGGAGATGAGCCTGGAGGTGACCTCGCTGGGCGTGCAGGTGCACGGCGGCATGGGCTTCATCGAGGAGACGGGCGCGGCGCAGTACTACCGCGACGCGCGCATCCTGCCGATCTATGAAGGCACGACGGCGATCCAGGCCAACGACCTGGTGGGCCGCAAGACGGTGCGTGACGGCGGCGCCTTCGCGCGCGGCGTGGCGGCGCAGGTCGAGGAGACCGAAGGCGCGCTGGCCGCGAACGGCAGCGCCGATGCGCTGGCCGTGCGCGCGCAGCTCGCCGCGGCGCGGGCGGCTTTCGTCGAGGTCGTGGACTTCATCGCCGCCAACGGCAAGGCCAAGCCCAACGCGGCGTTCGCCGGGTCGGTGCCCTACCTGATGGTGGGCGGCAACCTGATGGCCGGCTGGCAGCTGGCGCGCTCGCTGCTGGCGGCGCAGGAGCTCAAGGCGGCCGGCGAGGACGTGGTGTTCATGGACGCCAAGATCGTCACCGCGCGCTTCTACGCCGAGCACATCCTGCCGCGCTGCGCCGCGCAGCGCGATGCGGTCGTCAACGGCGCGGACAGCGTGATGGCGCTGCCCGTCGACGCGTTCTGAGTTGATTGCAACGTCCCCTGCGCGACGCGGGCTCGCGGGCGCAGGGGCCACCATGGGACGGCAACGATCCGTCGACTTGACCCGAGGAGATTCCGAGGTGGCACTTCCCCCGCTGTTCAACAAGCTGCGCCTGCCGGTGATCGGCTCGCCGCTGTTCATCATCAGCAACCCCAAGCTGGTGATCGCGCAATGCAAGGCCGGCATCGTCGGTTCGATGCCCGCGCTCAACGCCCGTCCGGCCGAGCTGCTGGACGACTGGCTGGCCGAGATCACCGAGACGCTGGCGGCGCATGACCGCGCGCATCCCGAGTCGCCGGCGGCGCCGTTCGCGATCAACCAGATCGTGCACAAGAGCAATGACCGGCTCGATCACGACATGGCCCTGTGCGCCAAGTACAAGGTGCCCATCGTGATCACGTCGCTGGGCGCGCGCGAGGACGTGAACGCCGCGGTGCATGAATGGGGCGGCATCGTGCTGCACGACATCATCAACAACAAGTTCGCGCGCAAGGCCATCGAGAAGGGCGCTGACGGCCTGATCGCGGTGGCGGCGGGGGCGGGCGGTCATGCGGGCGTGAAGAGCCCGTTCGCGCTGATCCAGGAGATCCGCGAGTGGTTCGACGGCCCGCTGGCGCTGTCGGGCTCGATGGCGAGTGGTGACGCGATCCTGGCGGCGCAGGCGATGGGTGCGGACCTGGCGTACATCGGCTCGGCGTTCATCGCGACGGAGGAAGCGCGGGCGCAGGAGGAGTACAAGCAGATGATCGTCGAGAGCAACAGCGACGACATCGTGTACAGCAACCTGTTCACGGGCGTGCACGGCAACTACCTGAAGGGCTCGATCGTGAAGGCGGGCCTGGATCCCGAGAACCTGCCGGAGAGCGACCCGACGAAGATGAACTTCGGCGGCACGGGCGCGAAGGCGTGGAAGGACGTGTGGGGCAGCGGCCAGGGCATCGGCGCGATCCGCGAGGTCCTGCCCGCGGGTGAGCTCGTCGCGCGCTTCGGCCGCGAGTACGCGGCGGCGAGGCAGCGCTTGTCTCTCGCCTGAATCACCCACAACCGCAAGCACGAAGGCCACCTCGCGGTGGCCTTCTTTCATTGGGATCTGGAGTGGAGGATCGGCAGGACGGCGGCTTAGCCGCCGTCCTTCAGCGATCACTTCACTTGATCGTCGTGAACCGCGCTTCCGGCCGGTCGTCGGAGCGATGCGGTGTCGTGACGTTCTTCTTCATCGCCCACGGACGCACCTGGTGGTGCAGCGGGATGAAGAAGACCTCGTCGCGGATGCGCACCAGGCCGTCCTTGAGCAGCGCGTTGCGCTTGCCCACATCGCCCTCGACCTTGGCCGCGTCGATGATCTGGTCGAGCTTGGCATCGCTCAGCCGGAAGTAGTTGCCGCTGCCGTCGGCGCCGCCCGCGCGCGTGCGCGCCAGCGACTGCATCGTGTACAGCGCGTCATAGGTCGGCACGCCCCAGCCGTACAGGAACAGCGGGTACTCGAAGGCCTGCAGCTTCGGGCTGAACGTGCTGAACGACTCCGTCTGCAGCCGCGCCTTGATGCCCACCTTGCTCCACATCGACACCACCGCGAGGCAGATCTCCTCGTCGTTGACGTAGCGGTTGTTGGGGCAGTTCATCGGCACCTCGAAGCCGCCCGGGTAACCGGCCTCGGCCAGCAGCTTCTTCGCGCGCTCGCCGTCGACCTTGGTCGGCGTGTCGATGTCGGGCGTGTTGCCGTTCACGCCGGGCGCGACCATGATGCCCGCGGGCACCGACAGGCCGCGCATCGTCGCGCGTTTGATCGCCTCGCGGTCGATGGCCAGCGACATCGCCTCGCGCACGCGCTTGTCCTTGAACGGGTTCTTGCCCGTCACGTTGCTGCCCTTGAGCTGCTCGCTGCCCTGGTCCATGCCGATGAAGATCGTGCGCGTCTCGCTGCCTTCCAGCACCGTCAGCTTGGCGTCGGACTTCAGCCGGCCCACGTCCTGCGTCGGGATGTCGGACAGCAGGTCCACGTCGCCTGACAGCAGCGCGGCGACACGCGTCGGATCGGACTTGATCGGCGTGTAGATCACCTCGTCGACATTGGTCGCGTTCTTCGCGTCCCACCAGTCCTTGTTCTGGACCATCGTGATGCGCTGGTCCGGCTGCCAGCCGGTGATGCGGTACGGGCCCGTGCCGTTGGCGTTGCGCGTGGCGTAGGTCTCTTCCTTGGCCTTGAAGTCCGGCAGGTTGATCGCCTTGTTCTTCTCCGCCCAGGTCTTGCTCATGATGCGGAAGTCGACGAACTGGCGCAGCAGGATCGGGTTGGGTGCGACCAGCGTCACCTCCACCGTGTGGCTGTCCACCTTCTTGATGTCGGCCACGCCGGCCACGAACGGATGCATCGTGCCCACCGGCTGCTTGATGCGGTGGAAGGAGAACACCACGTCGTCGGCGGTGAACGGCGAGCCGTCATGGAACTTGACGCCCTTGCGCAGCTCGAAGCGCCAGCTGGTCGGGCCGGTCTGCGTCCACTTGGTCGCCAGCGACGGCTCGACCTGGTACTGGCGGTCATACCGCGTCAGGCCCTCGTAGGCATGCATCGAGATCGCGTTGGTCGTGCTGTGGTTCTGCGAATGCGGATCCAGCGTCAGCACGTCGTTCTGCGCGGCCCAGCGCAGCGGCGCGGCGGTGGCGACCTGCAGCGGCAGGGCCGCGCCCAGCAGGGTGGCGGCACCGACGGCGGCGGCGGACAGCAACAGGCGGGCGGACCGGGTCGGTCCGAAGGATTTCCTCGACATGAGCGGTAGCTCCCTTGGCAACGTCGTTAAGCAAACGTGAAGTCGCCTGGATGCTAGCCGCCGCGACCGGCCCGATGGGGCCGGTCGCTCTACGGGATTGCCCGGGGTCGGGTCACTTGATCGTCGTGAATCGCGCCTCCGGCCGGTCGTTGGAACGGTGCAGCGTCTGCAGGTTCGCGCGCATCGCCCACGGGCGCACCTGGTGGTGCAGCGGGATGAAGAGGTATTGATCGCGCGTGCGCACCAGCGCGTCACGCAGCAGGGCGTCGCGCTTGGCGGTGTCGACCTCGCTCTTGGCGGCGTCGATCAGCTTGTCCAGGGCCGGGTCGCTGACCTTGGAGAAGTTGAAGCTGCCGTCCGCGCCGCCGCTGCGCGTGCGCGCCAGCGCCTGCAGCGCATAGAGCGCATCACGCGTGGACACGCCCCAGCCCAGCATGTACAGCGGCGCCTCGAAGCGCTGGAAGAGCTGGCTGTGCTGCGACATCGGCTGCGCGCTCAGCCGCGCGGTGACGCCGATCTTGCTCCACATCGACACGACGGCCAGGCAGATCTTCTCGTCGTTGACGTAGCGGTTGTTGGGGCAGTTGAGCGGGATCTCGAAGCCGCTCGGATATCCGGCATCGGCCAGCAGCTTCTTCGCCTTGGCCAGGTCAGGCGCGCGCGGCTTGTCCAGCGCGGCGTCGTAGCCGTGCACGCCGGGCGCGACCATCAGCGACGCGGGCACCGACAGGCCGCGCATGATGCTGCGCCTGATGGCCTCGCGGTCGATGGCCAGCGACAGCGCCTCGCGCACGCGGACGTCCTTGAACGGGTTCTTGCCCTTGACCGAGGCGCCGCGCAGCTCGTCGCTGCCCAGGTCCATCGCGAAGAAGATGGTGCGGGTCTCGGGGCCCTCGATCGACTTGAGCTTGGCGTCGGCCTTCACCGCGGCGACGTCCTGCGTGGGCACCTCGGTGAGGAGGTCCACGTCGCCCGAGGTCAGCGCCGCGACGCGCGTCGGATCGGACTTGATCGGGATGTAGCTGACCTCGGTGATGTTGCCCTTGTTCTTGTCCCACCAGGCCTTGTTGATGACCATCGACACCTTCTGGTCCGGCTGCCACGAGGTGATCTCGTAGGGGCCGGTGCCCGAGGCATGGCGGCTGGCGTAGTTCTCGTCCTTGGCCTTGTAATCGGCCATCTGCGTGGCCTTGTTCTTCTCGGACCAGGCCTTGCTCATGATCCGGAAGTCGACGAGGTTGCGCAGCAGGATGGGCTGCGGCGAATCGAGGATCAGGTCAACGGTGAAGTCGTCGACCTTCCTGATCTCCTTGATGCCGGTGACGTAGATCTGCATCGTGCCCTGCGGCTGGCGGATGCGGTCGAAGCTGAAGACCACGTCGTCGGCGGTGAAGGGCGAGCCGTCATGGAACTTCACGCCCTTGCGCAGCTCGAAGCGGAACTGCGTCGGGCTGATCTGCGTCCACTTCGTGGCCAGGCAGGGCTCGATCTCCCATTGCTCGTTGTAGCGGGTGAGACCCTCGTAGGCATGCTGCAGGATGGCGCTGGTGGTGGTGTGGTCCTGCGAATGCGGATCGAGCGTCAACACGTCGTTCTGCGCGGTCCAGCGCAGCGGCACGGCGTGCGCGCCCGGGGCGAGGGCGGCGGCGCCGAGCGCGATCGCAAGAGACAACGCGAAGGACGGCGCGAGGGACGGGGCCACGTGGGCGCGAGCAAAGCGCGGAGCGCTCAGCGGTCGAATCATGGGAGACCTCCGATGAAGACGGATGAAGCCGGGTCAGGCGATGCGCGGTCCATGCTATGCCCGAAGGGGGTGGACCTTGCCTAGCGCTTCTCCGGGGTCTCGCGATCCACGCGTGGGTCGAGATCTCGATCGAGATCGAGGTCGGCATCGCAGCCGATGCCCGCGGCGATCAGGCGTCGCGCGTAGCGGCGCATCAGCCGGTTGAGCAGCGCGTCGGGACGCAATGTGGGCCAGCCCACATACCGCGACGGATGCACCAGCATGCCGCAGCGGTACTGGTGTTCGGCGTCGGACCACACCAGCGCGCGGCAGGCGCCGTGGCGCTTGAGGCTCACCACCATGCCGGCCGGGCAGGGCTCGGCCAGGCAGCAGACCCCGCAGCCGTTGCACGGCGCGCCCAGCGCCGGCTTGGGCGGCGCCTCGGGGTGGATCCAGATCACGCGGGACATGCGCGCGACTGTAGTCGCGGGTGGAGATTCCAGTGACGTCCGGCAACGGTTGTCTCGATGGCGGCGGTTGCCGTGCGCCGTAGACTCGATGGTTCCTTTACCGAGGTACCGAGGACGACATGAACAAGATCTCTTTGAAGCTGCTGGTGCTGGCCGCCGGCATGACCGCTGGCCTGACCGCCCTGAGCGCACACGCCCAGGAGCGCGTGCGCATCGGCTTCATGAGCCCGATCACCGGCCCGCAGGCCGGCTACGGCATCGACAACCGCGACGGCGCGGCGCTGGCCATCAAGGAACTCAACGCCAAGGGCGTGAAGATCGGCGGCAAGCCGGTGATCCTGGAACTCGACGTCAACGACGACGTCGCCGATCCGCGCCAGGGCGTGCAGGTCGCGCAGGCGCTGGTCGACAAGAAGGTGCGCTTCGTGCTCGGCCCCTACAACTCGGGCGTCACGATGCCGGCCTCGCGCGTGTTCTCCGATGGCGGCGTGATCGTGCTGACCGTGGCCTCCAACCCGCGCATCACGCAGCAACCCAACCAGTCCAACCTGTTCCGCATCGGCGCCACCGACAACCAGCTCGGCGCCAAGATGGCCGTCTACGCGGCCCAGGACCTGAAGGTCAAGACCGTGGCCGTCATCGACGACCGCACCGCCTACGGCCAGGGCGTCGCCCAGGAATTCACCGCGCAGGCGACCAAGCTGGGTCTGAAGGTCGTCGCCAAGGAATTCACCAACGACAAGGCCACCGACTTCAGCAGCATCCTGACCGCGGTCAAGGCTGCCAAGCCGGACGCCGTGTTCTACGGCGGCTACTCGGCGCAGGGCGGCCCGATGCTGCGCCAGATGCGCGGCCTGGGGATCGCGGCTCCGCTGCTGGGCGGCGACGGCATCTGCTCGACGGAGACCGCGACGCTGTCGCAGATCACGACCGAGCTGAATGTCTACTGCACGCAGGGCGGCGCGCTGATCGATCGCAGCGACAAGGGCAAGAAGTTCCTCGACAAGTACAAGGCCGAGTTCAAGCGCGATCCGCTGACCTACGCGGCCTCGTTCTACGACGGCGCGTACTTGCTGGCCGGCGCGATGGAGGCGACGCAGTCCACGGATCCGAAGAAGGTGGGCGAGTACCTCGCCAAGTCCAGCTTCGCCGGGGTCGCCGGCGAGTACGCCTATGACGACAAGCACGACCTGAAGTCGTCCGCCGTCACGGTGTTCACCTTCAAGGGCAAGGATGTGGTGCCGTTGAAGAGCCTCTGATCGGCTGGCACCGCGCGTACCCCCTCTCCCGCTTGCGGGAGAGGGCTGGGGTGAGGGCCAGCGGAGGTGGCAGTCAGCAACCTGGTGTCAGGTCTTGACGCCCAGCTCCCGCAGGCGCTCTTCCAGGTAGTCGTGCGCGGTGTAGCGGTCGGACAGGATGACGTCCTCGCGCGGATGGAGGAACAGCGGCAGCGACACGCGGCTCTTCTTGGCGCCTTCGCCGGTCGGATTCACCACGCGGTGCTGCGTCGACGGGTAATACCCCTGCGACGCTTCCTGCAGCATGTCGCCGATGTTGATGATCAGCATGCCGAAGTCGCCGGGCACGTCCACCCACTCGCCGTCCTTGCCCTGCACCTGCAGGCCCGGCTCATTGGCCGCCGGCAGGATCGTCAGCAGGTTGATGTCGCCATGAGCCGCCGCCCGCAGCGAACCCGCGGGCTCGTTGCCCGTCAGCGGCGGATAACGCAACACGCGCAGCAGGGTCTGCCGGCTGTCCTTGATCATGCTGGACAGCGGCTCGCGGTAGTTCTTCGCGATCTCCGCGGGCGTGTGCTGCTCCACCCACGACAGCAGCTCCGCCGCCAGGTCGTTGGCGATGCGGTAGTAGCGCATCGCGTCGTCCTTCAGCGACGCCGGCATCCGGCCCCACGGGTACAGATGGAAGTACTCCTTGATGTCCTTCTGCGTGTGGCCCTTGGCGGTCTCCGAGATCTCGGTGGAGAAGTACCCGTCCTGCGTCTCCTTGGAGAACGCCAGCTCGTGCTTCTCGGTGCCGTTGAAGTACGCCAGCCAGTCGGCGTAGATCTTCTCGACCAGTTCCTGGGGCAGGGGGTGATTCACCAGGACGCCGAAGCCTGTCTCGTGCAGGGAGCGGGTGAATTGCTCGGCCGCATCCGCGGCGCGGTAGTCGACGACTCGAACTTGCATGTGGGATCTCCTGTGGTCCCGGGCTGTCCGCCATTCAATCTCGGGGCGGTACGCCAGCCAGAAGTCTACTTCTTTGAGCTACCGACTCGCAAACGTTTGTCAGCTGGACTAGCCCAAATGACTGATTCGCGGCATGGACGCCTTGCACAACAATTGGGCGAACCCGCAACAGCACCGGAACCGGCGTGGTGCTACAGTCCTGCGCTTGTGACTATGAGGTCCTTCCCGTCCCCTTTTCTGGCAACAGCAAAGGCGGGTCGCAATCCGCCAACCGGTCAAGCCGTGTCGCGGAAGGTTTGTTAACCAGCCGATCGCCCTGGAAGCCGGGGCAGAGGTGAGCGAAAGATGATGCAGCAATACAGCTCGAACTCCTATCTGTTCGGGGGCAATGCGCCCTACGTCGAGGAGATGTACGAGCAATACCTGGACAACCCGGGCGCCGTGCCCGACAACTGGCGCGCCTACTTCGACGCGCTGCAGCATGTCCCCGCCGTCGACGGCAGCGACAAGCGCGACGTCCCCCACGCCCCCGTCGTCGAGTCCTTCGCGCAGCGCGCCAAGGCCAACGCCCTGGGCAACAAGGTCTCTTCCACCGAGCTGGAAGTCGCCGGCAAACAGGTCCATGTCCAGTCGCTGATCGCCGCGTACCGCACGCTGGGCTCGCGCTGGGCCGACCTGGACCCGCTCAAGCGCACCGAGCGCCCCAAGATCGTCGAACTCGACCCCGCGTCCTACGGCCTCACCGAAGCCGACATGGACCGCACGTTCAGCGCGACCAACACCTATTTCACCAAGGCCGAGCGCATGACCCTGCGCGAGATCGTGCAGGCCCTGCGTGACACCTACTGCGGCTCCGTCGGCGCGGAGTTCATGCACGTCACCGAGCCGACCGAGAAGCGCTGGTGGCAGGAGCGCCTCGAGGCGATCCGCAGCAAGCCGACCTACACGGCCGAGAAGAAGCAGCAGATCCTGGAGCGCCTGACGGCCGCCGAGGGCCTGGAACGCTACCTGCACACGAAGTACGTCGGCCAGAAGCGCTTCTCGCTGGAAGGCGGCGAGAGCTTCATCGTCTCGATGGACGAGCTGGTCAAGTGCGCCGGCGTCAAGGGCGTGCAGGAGATCGTCATCGGCATGGCCCACCGCGGCCGCCTGAACGTGCTGGTGAACACCCTGGGCAAGATGCCCAAGGACCTGTTCGCCGAGTTCGACCACACCGCGCCGGAAGACCTGCCCTCGGGCGACGTGAAGTACCACCAGGGCTTCTCCAGCGACGTGACCACCCCCGGCGGCCCCGTCCACCTGAGCCTGGCCTTCAACCCGTCGCACCTGGAGATCGTGAACCCGGTCGTCGAGGGCTCGGTCAAGGCCCGCATGGACCGCCGCGGCGACAAGTCCGGCGAGCAGGTCCTGCCCGTGCTGGTGCATGGCGACGCGGCCTTCGCCGGCCAGGGCGTCGTGATGGAGACGCTGGCGCTGGCGCAGACGCGCGGCTACTACACCGGCGGCACCGTCCACATCGTCATCAACAACCAGATCGGCTTCACCACCAGCGACCCGCGCGACACCCGCTCGACGCTGTACTGCTCCGACGTCGTCAAGATGATCGAGGCCCCGGTGCTGCACGTGAACGGTGACGATCCGGAAGCCGTCGTTCTGTGCACGCAGCTGGCGCTGGAATACCGTCAGCAGTTCAAGAAGGACGTCGTCGTCGACATCGTCTGCTTCCGCAAGCTGGGCCACAACGAGCAGGACACGCCCGCGCTGACGCAGCCGCTGATGTACAAGAAGATCGGCCAGCATCCCGGCACGCGCAAGCTGTACGGCGAGAAGCTGGTGGCCCAGGGCGTCCTGGCCGCCGACGGTCCGGACGGCATGGTCAAGGCCTTCCGCGCCGCGATGGACGAAGGCCGTCACACCGTCGACCCGGTGCTGACCAACTTCAAGAGCAAGTACGCCACCGACTGGACCCCGTTCCTGGGCAAGAAGTGGACCGACAGCTGCGACACCGCGCTGCCGGTCGCCGAGTGGAAGCGCCTGGCCGAGAAGGTCACGACGCTGCCCGCCGGCTTCAAGGCCCACACGCTGGTGGAGAAGGTCATCGCCGACCGCGCCGCCATGGGCCGCGGCGAGATCAACGTCGACTGGGGCATGGGCGAGCACATGGCCTTCGCGTCGCTGGTGGCCTCGGGTTACCCGATCCGCCTGTCGGGCGAGGATTGCGGCCGCGGCACGTTCACGCACCGCCACGCCGTGCTGCACGACCAGAACCGCGAGCGCTTCGACGAAGGCATCTACATCCCGCTGCAGAACGTCGCGGAAGGTCAGGCCCCGTTCGTCGTGATCGACTCGATCCTGTCGGAAGAAGCGGTGCTCGGTTTCGAGTACGGCTACGCCGCCGCCGACCCGCACACGCTGACGATCTGGGAAGCCCAGTTCGGCGACTTCGTGAACGGCGCGCAGGTCGTCATCGACCAGTTCATCGCCTCGGGCGAAGTGAAGTGGGGCCGTGCCAACGGCCTGACGATGATGCTGCCGCACGGCTACGAAGGCCAGGGTCCCGAGCACAGCTCGGCTCGTCTGGAGCGCTTCATGCAGCTGGCCGCGGACAACAACATGCAGATCGTCCAGCCGACGAGCGCGTCGCAGATCTTCCATCTGCTGCGTCGCCAGATGCTGCGCATGTTCCGCAAGCCGCTGGTCATCCTGACGCCGAAGTCGCTGCTGCGTGCCAAGGACGCCACCTCGCCGGTGAGCGAGTTCACCAAGGGTGAATTCCGCACCGTCATCGGCGAGACCAGCGCCGACATCGACGCGAGCAAGGTCAAGCGCGTGATCGCCTGCTCGGGCAAGGTCGCCTACGACCTGATGAAGGCCCGCGGCGACAAGAAGGACGTCGCGATCATCCGCGTCGAGCAGCTGTACCCGTTCCCGCACAAGGCTTTCGCGGCCGAGCTCAAGAAGTACCCGAACCTCGCCGAGATCGTGTGGTGCCAGGACGAGCCGCAGAACCAGGGCGCCTGGTTCTTCGTGCAGCACTACATCCACGAGAACATGGCCGACGGCCAGAAGCTCGGTTACGCCGGTCGTCCCGCGTCGGCCTCGCCGGCGGTGGGTTACGCCCACCTGCACCAGGAGCAGCAGAAGGCGCTGCTGGAGCAGGCCTTCGGCAAGCTGAAGGGTTTCGTGCTGACCAAGTGAGTCATTGCGGACGCCGCGCGCCGCAATGACACCGGCGCCGTGAGCAGCCCCCGGGGGCTGCCCGGCGACCGGCAGGCGCAAGGCTCCGGTTTACTGAAAAACCGAGAGAACAAACATCATGGCAATCGTTGAAGTCAAAGTCCCCCAACTGTCCGAGTCGGTCGCCGAAGCGACCCTGCTGCAGTGGAAGAAGAAGCCCGGTGATGCCGTGGCCATCGATGAGATCCTGATCGAGATCGAGACCGACAAGGTCGTGCTGGAAGTGCCCGCGCCGTCCGCCGGCGTGCTGGCCGAGCTGGTCGTCGCCGACGGCGGCACCGTGACCTCCGACCAGGTCATCGCCAAGATCGACTCCGAAGGCAAGGCCGGCGCCGCGGCTCCGGCTGCTGCCGCTGCCGCCCCGGCCGCCGCCGCCCCGGCGCCCGCCGCTGCTGCCGCCTCGTCGGACAGCAAGGCTGGCGTGGCCATGCCCGCTGCCGCCAAGATCATGGCCGACAACAACCTGCCCGCCGGCTCCGTCGCCGGTACCGGCAAGGACGGCCGCGTGACCAAGGGCGACGTCCTGGGCGCGATCGAAGGCGGCGCCAAGCCGGCCGTGATCCCGGCTCCGGTGCAGGCTCCGGCCGCTCCGGCCAAGGCCCCGCTGCAAGCCGTCGCCGCGCCCGTGGCCGCCAACCTGGGCGATCGCCCGGAACAGCGCGTGCCGATGAGCCGCCTGCGCGCCCGCATCGCCGAGCGCCTGCTGCAGTCGCAGTCGACCAACGCCATCCTGACGACCTTCAACGAAGTCAACATGGCGCCGGTCATGGAGCTGCGCAAGAAGTTCCAGGACAGCTTCACCAAGGAACACGGCACGAAGCTGGGCTTCATGAGCTTCTTCGTCAAGGCCGCGGTCCACGCGCTGAAGAAGTACCCGGTGCTGAACGCCTCGGTCGACGGCAACGACATCGTCTACCACGGCTACTTCGACATCGGTATCGCCGTCGGTTCGCCGCGCGGCCTGGTGGTGCCCATCCTGCGCAATGCAGACCAGATGAGCTTCGCCGACATCGAGAAGAAGATCGCCGAGTTCGGCAAGAAGGCCCAAGAGGGCAAGCTGGGCATCGAGGAGATGACCGGCGGCACCTTCTCGATCTCCAACGGCGGCACCTTCGGCTCGATGCTGTCCACGCCGATCATCAACCCGCCGCAGTCGGCCATCCTGGGCGTGCACGCGACCAAGGACCGCGCCGTCGTCGAGAACGGCCAGATCGTGATCCGTCCGATCAACTACCTGGCGATGTCCTACGACCACCGCATCATCGACGGCCGTGAAGCGGTCCTCGGTCTCGTGGCGATGAAAGACGCGCTGGAAGATCCCGCCCGTCTGCTGTTCGACATCTGAGCCAAGGACGACACGACATGAGCAAGCAATTCGACGTCGTCGTCATCGGCGGCGGCCCCGGCGGCTACATCGCGGCGATCCGCGCGGCGCAGCTGGGCTTCAACACGGCCTGCATCGACGAGTGGAAGAACGACAAGGGCGGTCCCGCCCTCGGCGGCACCTGCACCAACGTCGGCTGCATCCCGTCCAAGGCCCTGCTGCAGTCCAGCGAGCACTTCGAGCACGCCGGCCACGGCTTCGCCGACCACGGCATCTCGATGAATGACCTGAAGATCGACATCGCCAAGATGATCGGCCGCAAGGACACCGTCGTGAAGCAGAACAACGACGGCGTGCAGTACCTGTTCAAGAAAAACAAGGTCACGTTCTTCCACGGCCGCGGCTCGTTCGTCGCCGCCAAGGACGGCGCGTACGAGATCAAGGTCGCCGGCGCCGCCGAAGAGACGATCACCGCCAAGCACGTGATCGTCGCCACCGGCTCCAACGCCCGCCAGCTGCCGGGTGCCCCGTTCGACGAGACCAACATCCTGTCCAACGACGGCGCGCTGCGCATCCCGGCCGTGCCCAAGAAGCTGGGCGTGATCGGCTCCGGCGTCATCGGTCTGGAAATGGGCTCGGTGTGGCGCCGCCTGGGCGCGGAAGTCACGATCCTGGAAGCGCTGCCCGCGTTCCTGGGCGCCGCTGACGAATCCGTCGCCAAGGAAGCCGCCAAGGTCTTCAAGAAGCAGGGCCTGAACATCGAGCTCGGCGTGAAGATCTCCGGCGTCGAGAACGGCAAGGACAGCGTCACCGTGAAGTACACGGACGCCAAGGGCGCCGAGCAGTCGCTGGTCGTCGACAAGCTGATCGTCTCGATCGGCCGCACCGCCAACACCATCGGCCTGAATCCGGAAGCCGTGGGCCTGAAGCTCGACGAGCGCGGTGCCGTGATCGTCGACGACGAGTGCAAGACCAACCTGCCCAACGTCTGGGCCATCGGTGACGTCGTGCGCGGCCCGATGCTGGCGCACAAGGCCGAGGAAGAGGGCGTTGCCGTGGCCGAGCGCATCGCCGGCCAGCACGGTCACGTCAACTTCAACACGATCCCGTGGGTGATCTACACCAGCCCCGAGATCGCGTGGGTCGGCCGCACCGAGCAGCAGCTCAAGGCGGACGGCGTGGCCTACAAGGCGGGCCAGTTCCCGTTCCTGGCCAACGGCCGCGCGCGCGCGCTGGGTGACACCACCGGTTTCGTGAAGTTCCTGGCCGACGCCAAGACCGACGAGATCCTGGGCGTGCACATCATCGGCCCGATGGCCTCGGAGCTGATCTCCGAAGCCGTGGTCGCGATGGAGTTCAAGGCCTCGGCCGAGGACATCGCGCGCATCTGCCACGCGCATCCGTCGCTGAGCGAGGCCACCAAGGAAGCCGCCCTGGCCATCGACAAGCGCACGCTGAACTTCTGAGCCTCGGCTCGAAGCGCATCGCATGCGTGAACAAGGGGCGGCGACGAGTCGCCCCTTTTTTCTTGTCCCTCCGCTTCCGATCCCCGCATGACCACCGTCACCGAGCTCTATCACCAGACCCTGGCCGAACGCGGCTACACCGCCGACGCGGCGCAGCTGCGCGCGGTCGCCTCGCTGCAGCGCTGCCAGGACGAATGGGCCGCGTACAAGGCGCGCCGTTCCAACGCGGTCACGAAGCTGCTGGTGCGCCCGCCGCTGCCGCGCGGCGTGTACATGTTCGGCGGGGTGGGGCGGGGCAAGAGCTTCCTGATGGACTGCTTCTTCCAGGCGGTGCCGCTGACGCGCAAGACGCGGCTGCACTTCCACGAGTTCATGCGCGAGGTCCATCGCGAGCTGCAGGAACTCAAGGGCATCCAGGATCCGCTGGACGAGCTGGGCAAGCGCATCGCGCGCCGCTTCCGGCTGATCTGCTTCGACGAGTTCCACGTCGCGGACGTGACCGACGCGATGATCCTGTACCGGTTGCTGGACGCGCTGTTCAAGAACCGCGTGTCCATCGTCACGACGTCCAATTTCCATCCCGACGGGCTCTACCCGAACGGCCTGCACCGCGACCGCATCCTGCCGGCGATCGAGCTGCTCAAGGCCAACCTGGAAGTCATCAACGTCGACAACGGCACCGACTATCGCCAGCGCTCGCTGGAGCACGTCGAGCTGTATCACACGCCGCTGAACGACGAGACCGAGCAGGCGCTGACCGCTGCCTTCGAATCGCTGGCCGAGGCGCGTGACGAGGACCCGGTGCTGCACATCGAGCACCGCGAGATCCGCTCGCGCCGCCGCGCCGGCGGTGTCGTGTGGTTCGATTTCCAGCAGCTCTGCGGCGGACCGCGCTCGCAGAACGATTACCTGGAGCTGGCCACGCAGTTCCACACGCTGATCCTGTCCAACGTGCCGGCGATGCCGCCGCGGCTGGCCAGCGAGGCGCGCCGCTTCACGCTGCTGGTGGACGTGCTCTACGACCGGCGCGTCAAGCTCATCATCTCGGCGGCGGTGCCGGCCGAGCAGCTCTACACCGAGGGCCCGCTGGCGCACGAGTTCCCGCGCACCGTGTCGCGGCTGCAGGAGATGCAGTCCAAGGAATACCTGGAGCTGGAGCGCCGGGAAGTCGACACGCGCCTGACCTGACGCTGAGCTGAATCCGACCTGAAGCGGGCCCTCCGAAGGGGGATGTAGGGAAGTCACGGGCGGCGGCTTTACAGAGTGTCGTCCGGCGGATGCGATGATCGCGCCCATGACTTTCCGCCCCGTTCTCGTTCTGGTGACCCTGGCTTCCTCGACCGCCGCCGTGTGCGCGGCCGAGATGACGCGCGCCGAGATCGACGCCGCCCGCACCCGGATCGAGCAGACCTACCAGGCCAAGCTGAAGGATTGCAACCAGCGTTTCGTCGTCACCGGCTGCCTGGAGGAGGCGCGCGACGAGCGCATCCGCGCGCTGCGCCCGCTGGACCGGGTCGAGCACCAGCTCAATGCCGAGGAACGCCAGCGCCGCGCGGCGGCCGCGCGTGAACGGGTGCAGGAGAAGGAGCGCGACGCCGCGCAGGACGAGGCGCGTCGCAAGACTGAGTCGGTGCGGGAATCGGTGCAGCCGGCGTCCGCGCCCGCGGTGCCTGGCGCACGCACGCCGCGCGCCAATCCCGAGCTGCATCAGCGCCGCGAGGCGCGTCAGGAAGCCGAGGCCAAGGCCGAGGCCGCCAAGCGCCGCGAGGCGGCAAGCGAGCGCCGTGTGAAGGCGCAGGAGCGTCAGCGCAAGGCCAGCGAGCAGCAGGCCGCGCACGCGGCGAAGGCCGCCTCGGCCCCCGCGCCCAAGACGCCGAAGCCGCCGGCCGCGCATCTGCCGACGCCGTCGGCCTCGGACATCCGCGCGCTGCCCAAGCCCTGAAGCTGACCAGGGCGGGACAGGCCGACGCTCAATGCTGCATGCTCAATGCGTCGAGTCGTTGGCCGAGGTCAGCCCGGCGATCGCGTCCTTGAGCGTGCGCTGCTGCATCCAGAACAGGCGCAGGTCCTGCACCGTGAACAGCATGTCATCGATCAGCGCGTTCTGGTCGATGCCCTCGGGTTCCTCGTAGGCCTGGGCGATGTACTCGGCGCGGGGCGTCGCGTCCTCGGCCAGCGTCACCGCGTCGATCGCGGCAATCATCAGCTTCAGGTCATCGGCGCCGTCGCCCGCGGGCAGTTCCCAGGCATGCGTGTCGTCGACGGCCTGCAGGAAGCCTTGCGCCCACATCGCGCCGGGCGCGGGCATGCGCTCCAGCAGCTCGGCGGTGATCGCGCCCTGCGCGACCAGCTCGGCCTTGGTCTCCTCGTCGAACTCGGAGATCAGCGGCATCAGGTGCATCTGCTCCGGCGACTCCAGCAGCGGCTGGGGATCGAGGCTGTCGCCGATCTCGTTCCAGCGCACATGCAGCGCTTCCATGAAGGCGTCCGTCATGTCCTGCTCGTCCAGGCTGGCGGGCCAGTCGTCGCCGAACAGGGCGTCCATCGCCTGGATCGGCGCGGCGTCGGTCGGACCCACGCGCAGCGCGGTCAGGTAGCCGTCCAGCGTGTCCAGCGTGATCGCGGGGGCGTCGGGGTCCGCCTGGCCGGCCAGCACGGCCAGCAGCTCGCCGAGGCGTTGCGCGTTCTCGACGTCGATCGCGGCGCCGAAGTCGTCGTCCATCGGGGTGTCAGTCATGAGGTACTCCAGTTGCGTGAATGCATGAGAAAGCACAAGGGCCCGACCGGGGCCCTTGCTGAGATGTTCGTCAGGCCCGCGGCGCTGGCGGTTCAATGACCGCCCAGCACCCCGAGGCCTGAAGTCTGCGCCCGATCCGTGTCAGGACGTCCCCGCCTTGAACGGACCGGATCGACATGACGATCAGACGCGTTCGCCGACCCAGGCCTGCACGCTGGCCAGCGCGGCGGGCAGGCCCTTGGCATCGGTGCCGCCGGCCATGGCCATGTCCGGCTTGCCGCCGCCCTTGCCACCGACCTGCTGCGCGACGAAGTTGACCAGCTCGCCGGCCTTGACCTTGCCGATGCTGTCGGCGGTCACGCCCGCGGCGATCTGGACCTTGTCGCCGTCCACGGCCGCCAGCACGATGGCCGCGGTCTTGAGCTTGTCCTTGAGCTTGTCCATGGTCTCGCGCAGCGTCTTGGCGTCGGCGCCGACCAGCGTGGCCGCCAGCACCTTCAGGCCCTTGACGTCGACCGCCTGCGACAGCAGCTCGTCGCCTTGCGCGGAAGCGAGCTTGCCCTTGAGCTTCTCGATTTCCTTCTCGAGCTGCCTGACGTGGTCCAGCACCGCGCCCAGGCGGGCCGGCACCTCGGCCACGGTCGTCTTGAGCGTGCCGGCGACCTGGTCGACGGTGGACTCCAGCGACTGCAGGTAGGCCAGCGCGTTGCTGCCGGTGATGGCCTCGACGCGGCGCACGCCCGCTTGCGTGCCGCCCTCGGACACGATCTTGAACACGCCGATGTCGCCGGTGCGCTCGACGTGGGTGCCGCCGCACAGCTCCTTGCTGGAGCCGATGGTCAGCACGCGCACCTCGTCGCCGTACTTCTCGCCGAAGAGCATCATCGCGCCGGACTTCTGCGCGTCGTCGATGGGCATCACGGCGGCGTTGGCCGCGGCGTTCGCCAGGATCTCCGCGTTCACCAGGTCCTCGACCTTGCGGATCTCCTCGGCCGTCATCGGTCCGGTGTGGGCGAAGTCGAATCGGGTCCGGTCGGCATCGACCAGCGAGCCCTTCTGCTGGACGTGCGCGCCCAGCACCTCGCGCAGCGCCTTGTGCATCAGGTGGGTCGCGCTGTGGTTGCGGACCGTGCGGGCGCGGCGTTCGGCGTCGACCTTGGCGACGAAGCTGTCGCCGACCTTGACCGTGCCCTCGGCGACCTGCGCGTGGTGGCCGAACACGTCGGCCTGGATCTTCAGCGTGTCGTCGACGACCAGGCGCGTGGTCGCGTTGCGCAGTTCACCCGAGTCACCGACCTGACCGCCGCTCTCGGCGTAGAAGGGCGTGTGGTCCAGCACGACCACCACATCGTCGCCCGCGTCGGCGCTCTGCACCGGAGAACCGTCGATGTACAGCGCGACGACCTTGGCGTCCTCGCGGGACAGGTGCTCATAGCCGTGGAACGTGGTCGCGCCGCCGGTGTAGGCCAGGCCCTGCGACATCTTGAACTTGCCGGCGTTGCGGCCGCGCGCGCGCTGCTCCTCGAGCAGGCGCTGGAAGCCCGCTTCATCGACGGTCATGCCGCGCTCGCGGCAGACGTCGGCGGTCAGGTCGACCGGGAAGCCGTAGGTGTCGTGCAGCTTGAAGGCGGTCTCGCCGTCGACCTGCTTCGCGCCATTGGCCAGCGCCGATTCCAGCAGCTCCATGCCCGTGGCGATGGTCTTGAAGAAGCGTTCCTCTTCCTGCTTCAGCACCTCGGTGACGCGGGCTTCCTCGCGGCGCAGTTCCGGATAGGCGTCGCCCATCTCCTTGGCCAGCGCGGCGACCAGCTTGTGGAAGAACGGCGTGCGCGCGCCGAGCTTGTAGCCATGGCGGATCGCGCGGCGGGCGATGCGGCGCAGCACGTAGCCGCGGCCGGCGTTGCCCGGAATCACGCCGTCGACGACGGTGAACGAGCACGCGCGGATGTGGTCGGCGATGACCTTCAGCGAGGGCGAGTCGACGTCGTAGCCGACGGCACCGGCGCCCGAGACGGCCTCGCGGGCCGCGGCCAGCAGGTTCACGAACAGGTCGATCTCGTAGTTCGAGTGCACATGCTGCAGCACCGCGGCCAGGCGCTCCATGCCCATGCCGGTGTCGACGCTGGGCTTGGGCAGCTTGTGCATCACGCCGTCTTCGGTGCGGTTGAACTGCATGAAGACGTTGTTCCAGATCTCGATGTAGCGGTCGCCGTCCTCGTCGGGCGAGCCCGGGGGGCCGCCGGCGACGTCGGGACCGTGGTCGTAGAAGATCTCGGTGCAGGGGCCGCAGGGGCCCGTGTCGCCCATCATCCAGAAGTTGTCGGACATGTAGCGGCCGCCCTTGTTGTCGCCGATGCGCACGATGCGCTCGGCGGGCACGCCGATGTCCTTGTTCCAGATCTCGTAGGCCTCGTCGTCCTCGGAGTAGACGGTGACCCAGAGCTTGTCCGCGGGCAGCTTGAAGTGCTGGGTCAGCAGTTCCCAGGCATAGGCGATCGCGTCCTTCTTGAAGTAGTCGCCGAAGCTGAAGTTGCCCAGCATCTCGAAGAAGGTGTGGTGGCGCGCGGTGTAGCCGACGTTGTCCAGGTCGTTGTGCTTGCCGCCGGCGCGGATGCACTTCTGCGCGGTCGTGGCGCGGGTGTAGGCGCGCTTGTCGAAGCCCAGGAACACGTCCTTGAACTGGTTCATCCCCGCGTTGGTGAACAGCAGGGTCGGGTCGTCGCCGGGCACGACCGGGCTGGACGCGACGATCTGGTGGCCCTTGGATTCGAAGAACTTCAGGAAGGTGTTGCGGATCTCAGCGGCTTTCATGCCTGTCCTTTGCTTGATGGGCCTGGCGGGTCGGTGTGGCGCAGATGTCGCTGCGACATGAAACAGGGGGTGTCCACGCGGGCCTGCGGTTTGCCGGTCGCAAGACCGCAAGCACTTGATTTCGCGAAGCTTTCGATTTTATAGGAGCCGCGCCTCGCTGGCACTTCACTGGGCGCCATTGACGCGGCGATGACAGGGCGGGCGCCAAGCCGCCGCTAGGATGCCAGTCTTCCCCGGAGAACCGACATGGCGACGATCGACCCCAAGACCTCCCCGCTGGCGCAGCTCAAGGATCCGAGCCTGCTCAAGACCGATGCGCTGATCAACGGCGAATGGGTGGGCGGGGCGAGCCGTTTCGACGTCGTCGATCCCGCCACCGGCGGGGTGCTCACGCATGTGGCCAACCTGGGGCCCTCCGAGGCGGACGCCGCGATCACCGCCGCCAATGCCGCGTGGCCGGCCTGGCGCGCCAAGACCGCCAAGGAACGCGCCGCCATCCTGATGCGCTGGTACCACCTGCTGATCGCGCACGCGGACGACCTCGCCCGCGTGCTGACGGCGGAGCAGGGCAAGCCGCTGGCGGAGGCGCGCGGCGAGATCGTCTACGGCGCGAGCTTCGTCGAGTGGTTCGCCGAGGAGGCCAAGCGCGTGCGCGGCGAGACGGTGCCGTCGACCGACGCGACCAAGCGCTACATGGTGATCAAGCAGCCGGTGGGCGTGTGCGCGGCCATCACGCCGTGGAATTTCCCGCTGGCGATGATCACCCGCAAGGTGGCGCCGGCGCTGGCCGCCGGCTGCCCGGTGGTGATCAAGCCCGCGGAGCAGACGCCGCTGACCGCGCTGGCCGCGGCGGAACTGGCGCAGCGCGCCGGCATGCCCGCCGGGGTGCTGAACGTGATCACCGGCGACGGCGAGCACTCGATCGCCATCGGCAAGACGCTGTGCGACAGCGACGTGGTGCGCCACCTGTCGTTCACCGGCTCGACCGAGGTCGGCCGCATCCTGATGGCGCAGAGCGCGCCGTCGATCAAGAAGCTGTCGCTGGAGCTGGGCGGCAACGCGCCGTTCCTGGTCTTCGACGACGCGGACCTGGACAGCGCCGTGGAGGGCGCGATCGCCAGCAAGTTCCGCAACGCCGGCCAGACCTGCGTGTGCGCGAACCGGCTCTACGTGCAGGCGGGTGTGTACGACGCGTTCGTGGCCAAGCTGGCGGAGAAGGTGGGCACGCTCAAGGTCGGCAACGGCTTCGAGCCGGGCGTGACGCAAGGGCCGCTGATCGAGGACGCGGCGGTGGAGAAGGTCGAGCGCCACATCGCCGATGCGGTGGCCAAGGGCGCGAAGGTGCTGGTGGGCGGCGCGCGCCTGCAGGACCGCTTCTTCCAGCCGACGGTGCTGTCGGAGGCGGGCCCGGACATGCTGTGCGCGCGCGAGGAGACCTTCGGCCCGGTGGCGCCGGTGTTCCGCTTCGGCAGCGAGGCCGAGGGCGTCGCACTGGCCAACGCGACCGAGTTCGGCCTGGCGAGCTACTTCTACAGCCGCGACATCGGACGCATCACGCGGGTGTCCGAGGGCCTGGAGTACGGCATGGTGGGCATCAACACGGGGCTGATCTCGACGGCGGAGGTGCCCTTCGGCGGCGTCAAGCAGTCGGGCCTGGGCCGCGAGGGCGGTCACCAGGGCATCGACGAGTACGTCGAGACCAAGTACCTGTGCATCGGCGATCTCAACAAGTGAGGGCGCGGTCCCCGGCGCCAACGCGGCCTGACCGGCCGAGGCCACAGAAGCGGCTCAGGCGCTGAGCTTGGCCATCTCGACGGCGAGGTAGTCCAGGAGGCAGCTGATGCGCGAGGCCAGCGCGGTGTTGCGGTAGTAGACCGCGTGCACCGGCTGGCGCGTGTCGACGGTGTGCGCGGCGAGAACCTGCACCAGCGTGCCGTCCGCGCGGTCCCGCGCGGTCATGAAATCCGACAGCGTCACCAGGCCCTGGCCCGCGAGTGCCAGCTGGCGCAGCGTCTCGCCCGATGAGGCGCTCAGCGACGCCTGGATCGGATAGCCCTCGCCGCCGGCCCAGCGCAGGGGCCAGGTGTTGAGGCTCTCCGGCGCGGTGAAGCCGAGCAGCGCGTGTCCCTGGAGCGCTTCCACCCTGGTCGGCTTGCCGCGTTCTGCGAGGTAGTCGGGACTGGCGAGCACGCGCAGCCGGAAGCTGCCCAGCGGGCGGGCGTTCAGCGTGGAATCGGCCAGTGTGCCGATGCGCAGGGCGACGTCGGTGCGCTGCTCCAGCAGGTCGATGATCTGGTCGCTGCTGTTGAGCTCGAGCTCGATCTGCGGATACCGCGCGCGGAAGCCGCCGATCAGCGGCACCAGCACGTGGAGCATGAAGGGCGAGGCGGCGTTCACGCGCAGACGGCCGGCGGGCTGGTCGCGACGCAGGGCGAGCTGCTCCTCGGCGTCCTCGACGGCGGCTAGCACCTTGCGGGCGCGGGCGAGGAAGAACTGGCCTTCCTCGGTGAGTTCCAGGCGCCGAGTCGAGCGCCGCATCAGCGTGGTGCCGAGCTTGTGCTCGAGCCGGCTGAGCGAGCGGCTGACGGCGGAGACGGTCTGCCCGAGCTGCTCGGCCGCCGCGCTGATGGAGCCCGCGTCCACGATGGCAGCAAGCACGGCGAGTTCGTCGAGGGAGCTTTTCATGGGGGGAGATCATCGCCCGAGCTATGTCACGCCGTGGCGGAAATGTCACGTGGCCTGATCGATGCAGATCTCGGTCATGGACTGCTCAAGAAGCGGATCGCACGATCCGGTGCTGGCAAGCAAGGTGGATTTCGCGTGGTGGTCGCTCATCGACAGATGGGCCCCTGGTTCTTCATTGAGGGGTACGCGAAGAACGAGAAGTCCAACTTGCTGCCGCCCGAACTGCGGGCCTGCAAGGAGCAGGGCATGTGCTTGCTCTCGATGGATGCAGCTGAACTGAAGCGGTCACTCGACCGTGATGATGTGATGGAGGTGGGTTGTGATGCGCAAACGGAAATCGCAGACTCTTGAGAATGTGCTGGCATGGGCGCGACGCTTCAATGACCACGGCCTGATGAGCGATGAGAAGCGACGGGAATTCGAGCGGATCTGCTGCCCCTTGCCCGAGTTCTTCCCGCCGGAAGAAATCCGGCGGATTCGCGAGGTGTCGGACGTGGACGTCCACACGATGGCACGGTTGCTCAACACGACGCACCGACTGGTGAAGCGCTGGGAAGAGGGGTTGGCCCGACCACGAGGACCGGAGCTGAAGCTGCTGCAGCTCGTGAGGGATCGCGGCGTGGACACGTTGTGCGGTGGATGATTTGCGTTTGATTCAATAATCATTTGTCAAATCGAGGCTTTTTAGGAAAGCGATGGATGCGCACACTGGCGGCCATTCGTCAACTTCCCCTGATTCCAGGAGCCTCATCATGCCGATCGCCCTGTGGGCGCTGACCGTCAGCGCCTTCGCCATCGGGACCACGGAATTCGTCATCGTGGGCCTGATCCCGACCATGGCCGCCGACCTCGGCGTCAGCCTGCCCTCCGCGGGCCTGCTGGTCTCGCTCTACGCGCTGGGCGTGGCCATCGGCGCGCCGGTGCTCACCGCGCTGTCGGGCCGCTGGCCGCGCAAGCAGCTGCTGCTCGCGCTGATGCTGCTGTTCACCGCGGGCAACCTGCTGGCGTGGCTCGCGCCCGGCTATGGCGCGCTGGTCCTCGCCCGCGTGCTGACCGGCCTGGCACACGGCGTGTTCTTCTCGATCGGCTCGACGATCGCCACCAGCCTGGTCCCGCGCGAGAAGGCCGCCAGCGCCATCGCGACGATGTTCTCGGGCCTGACCGTCGCGCTGGTCACCGGCGTGCCGCTGGGCACCTTCGTCGGCCAGCACTTCGGCTGGCGCGCGACCTTCCTCGCCGTGGCCGCGCTGGGCCTGATCGCCTTCGTCGCCAGCCTGGTCTTCGTGCCGCGCAAGCTCGCCCAGCCGGCGCCGGCCAGCCTGCTGCACCAGCTCGAGCCGCTGCGCCAGCCGCGCCTGCTGCTCGTCTACGCGATGACGGCGGTGGGTTACGGCGGATCGTTCATCGCCTTCACCTACCTCGCGCCGATCCTGCAACAGGTCAGCGGCATCTCGGCCAACGGCGTCAGCCTGGTGCTGCTCGTGTACGGCGTGTCGGTGGCCGTCGGCAATGTGTGGGGCGGCAAGCTCGCCGACAGGCGCGGCCCCGTCGGCGCGCTCAAGCTGATCTTCCTGGGCCTGGCCGCCGTGTTGTTCGTGCTGAGCGTGACCGCGTCGTCTCCGATCGCCGCCGTGCTGACCGTGCTGGCCTGGGGCGCCTTCGCCTTCGGCAACGTGCCGGGCCTGCAGCTCTACGTCGTGCAGCAGGCCGAGGCCCACGCGCCCAAGGCGGTGGATGTGGCCTCGGGCCTGAACATCGCCGCGTTCAACCTGGGCATCGCCGGTGGCGCCTGGGGCGGTGGACTGATCGTGGAGCGGCTTGGCCTGATGCACACGCCGTGGATCGGCGCGATCGTGGTGCTGGGCGCCTTCGCGCTGACCGTGCTGGCCGGCCGCCTGGACCGCCGATTCCCGCTGCCGCGCCGCGCGCCGGGCGCCGCGCCCGTCGTCGTCGGGCATTGAGCCAATGGCTTCTCACATCTTCTTCTCCCGGAGTTCCCCATGAACACGCCTTCCATCCCGATGCCCGCGCTCGGCCTCGGCACCTTCCGCCTGAAGGACCAGACGGTGATCGACGCCGTCAAGAGCGGTCTGTCGCTCGGTTATCGCCACATCGACACCGCGCAGATCTACGGCAACGAGGCCGAGGTCGGCCAGGCGATCGCTGAGAGCGGCGTCCCTCGCGCCGAGCTCTTCGTCACGACCAAGATCTGGACCGAATCGCTGGCGGGTGACCGCCTGATGCCCAGCCTGCGCGAGAGCCTGAGCAAGCTGTGCATGGATGCGGTCGACCTGACGCTGATCCATTGGCCGTCGCCCGGCGGCGCGGTGCCGCTCAAGGACACGCTGGAGGCGCTGGTCGAGGCGAAGCGCCTCGGGCTGACGCGTGAGATCGGTCTGTCCAACTTCACCGTCGCGCAGATGCGCGAGGCGATCGAGCTCGTCGGCGTGGAAGCGCTCGCGACCAACCAGGTCGAGATCCACCCGTTCCTGCAGAACCGCGCGGTGGTCGAGTTCGCGCGATCGCAGGGTCTTCACCTGACGGCCTACATGCCGCTGGCCTACGGCAAGGTGATGACCGACCCGGTGATGCGCGACATCGCCGCGGCGCATCGCACGACGCCGGCGCAGGTATCGCTGGCCTGGCTGCTGCAGCAGGGCTTCACGGTGATTCCCTCGTCGACGAAACCGGCCAACCAGGCCGCGAACCTGCAGGCCGGGACGCTGCGCCTGAGCGAGTCGGACATGGCCCGCATCGCCACGCTGGACCGCGGCGAACGGCTCGCCGATCCGGACTTCGCGCCGGCCTGGGACTGAGCCGAGCGGTCGGGCGACACAAGTCCTCATATCTGGAACGGTCATTCCAGAATGGCTACAGTCCGGCGCATGGGACGACCCAAGCAATTCGATCCGGACGAGGCACTGGACGCCGCGGTGGCGGTGTTCCGCGAGCACGGGTACGCGGGCAGCTCCGCCGAGATGCTGACCAGCGCGATGGGGATCGGCAAGCAGAGCCTCTACAACACCTACGGGGGCAAGTGGCCCTTGTACTGCGCGGCGCTGGGCCGATACGCCGAGGACGAGACCGGTGAGCACCTGAAGGCGCTGCGCACGGGCAAGACCGCGATGGACGGCCTGGAGCGGCTGTTCAAGCGCGTGGCCGCCACGGCCCATCAACCCTGCCTGGGCGTCGGGTCGGTGCAGGAGTTCGGCACCGACAGCGAGGGCAGTGCCGAACTGATCGAGGTGCGCGCGCCTGCCGGGCAGGCGCTGCAGGCCGCGCTGCTGGAGCGGGTGCGGCAGGCGCAGGCGGACGGCGAGCTGTCCGCGTCGCTGGATCCGAAGGTGGCCGTGTCCTTCGTGTTCGCGCAGATCGCCGCGCTGCGCCTCACCGCGCGCGGTGGCGCGGGCGAAACCGAGTTGCGCGCGTTGGCGCGGCTGTCGCTGCAGGCTCTGAGATGAGCCTGCCTTTTTTTGGCTGATTGTGGAACGAACGTTCCAGTAAAGCGGTGATTGAACCGAAGAAGGGTGAATGGCAATGACGACGGAACAGAGCAAGGCGAGGCGTGTCGCGCTGGTGTTTGGCGGCTCCCGCGGGATTGGCGCGGGGATTGTGGAGCGGCTCGCCCGCGACGGGTTTGACGTGGCACTGACCTACGTGTCGCGGCCCGATGCGGCGCAGGCCGCGGTGGCGGCGGTGGAGTCCGCCGGCGGACGCGGGCTGGCGATCCGGGCCGACAGCGCCAAGGACGCCGAGATCCGCGCGGCCGTGGATCAGGCCGTCGAGCGGCTGGGGCCGCTGGATGCGGTCGTCGTCAACGCGGGCGTGCTGCGGCACGGCACGGTGGACGCGGTGTCGACCGAGGACCTGGACCTGTCGCTGAGGGTGAACGTGCGCGGCGTGTTCCTGGCGATCCAGGCGGCGGTGGCGCGGATGCACGACGGCGGCCGGGTGATCACGATCGGCAGCAACACGGCGATCCGCACTGGCACGGCGGGCAGCAGCGTGTACGCGATGACGAAGGCGGCGGTGGCGGCGATGGTCCAGAACCTGGCGCTGGACCTGGCGCCGCACGCGATCACGGTCAACAACGTGCAACCCGGTCCGATCGAGACCGACATGACCGCGCCGTTCGCCGAGTACCTGCAGGACAAGCTGCGGCTGGGGCGCATGGGCCGTCCGGGCGAGATCGGCGCGCTGGTGTCCTTCCTGGCGGGGCCGGAGTCGGGCTACATGACGGGCGCGAGCCTGACGATCGACGGCGGATACGTGCTCTGAGGCCGGGCGACCGGTCTGCCCGGGTGGGACTGTCGACGGGGCCGTCTCCCGGCGCAGGTCGCCGCTTGGGCCATAATCCGCGCTCACCGCGGGCGTCGTATAACGGCTATTACCTTGGCTTCCCAAGCCAATGACGAGGGTTCGACTCCCTTCGCCCGCTCCACCGCCCACGCCACGCGCCGACTCTGCCACTCGAGTTCGCGATTCGACTGTCTGGCGGTGGCGGGCGCTCCTCAGCGCCCCTGCACCCCGATCCCGCGCCGATTCATGTTGGAATGCTGAACGTTTTCTGAACGTTTCCTTTCAGCAGTCCGACATGTCCGCCGCCCCACCGATCCCTTCCTCCGAGCTCACCGACGATCCCGCACCCGCCGTGCACACCGGATGGGCGCTGCTGGCCCTGGCCATCGGAGGCTTCGCGATCGGCACCACCGAGTTCGCCGCGATGAGCCTCGTGCCCTTCTTCGCGCCCGACCTCGGCATCGACGCCCCCGCCGCCGGCCACGTCATCAGCGCCTACGCGCTCGGCGTCGTCGTCGGCGCGCCGCTGCTGGCCGTCCTCGGCGCCAAGGTGCCGCGCCGCACGCTGCTGATCGCGCTGATGCTCGCCTTCGCCGTGGGCAACGGCCTGAGCGCGATCGCGCCGTCCTACCACGCGATGCTGCTCTTCCGCTTCCTCAGCGGCCTGCCGCATGGCGCCTACTTCGGCGTGGGCGCGCTGGTGGCGGCGTCGCTCGTCGCGCCCGCGCGCCGCGCCCAGGCGGTCAGCCTCATGATGCTGGGCCTCACCGTCGCGACCATCGTCGGCGTGCCGCTGGCCAACGGACTGGGCCAGTGGGCCGGCTGGCGATGGGGCTTCGGCGTCGTCACCCTGCTGGCGCTGCTCACCGCCGCGCTCGTGGCGATGCACGCCCCGCGTGACCGCGTCCGCCCCGGCGCCAGCGCCATGCGGGAACTCGGCGCCCTCGGCCGCCGCCAGGTCTGGCTCACGCTGGGCATCGCCACCATCGGCTTCGGCGGCATGTTCGCCGTGTACACCTACCTGGGCTCGACGCTGCTCGAGGTCACCCGCACCGGCCCCGGCATGCTCCCGCTGGTGCTGAGCGTGTTCGGCATGGGCATGACGGCCGGGACGCTGGTCTCGGCCTGGGCTGCCGATCGGGCGCTGATGCCCACCGTCGGGGGATTGCTGCTGTGGAGCGCAGCATCGCTGGCGCTGTACCCGTTCGCCGCCGGCAGCCTGTGGACGCTGCTGCCGGTCGTGTTCCTGATCGGCTGCGGCGGTGGGCTGGGCGCCGTGCTGCAGACGCGCCTCATGGACGTCGCCGGCGAGGCCCAGACCCTCGCCGCCGCGCTGAACCACTCGGCCTTCAACGCGGCCAACGCGCTGGGCCCCTGGCTGGGCGGCCTGGCCATCGCCGCCGGCTACGGCTGGACCTCCACCGGATGGGTGGGTGTCGCCCTGGCCTTCGGGGGATTGGCGTTCTGGGGCGTGTCGCTGGCGCTCGATCGCCGATAATCCGCGGCTTCTCTCCAGGAGTCCCGCACATGGCCGAATGGCTGCCGCCCACGCGTTACTGGGTGCTGGCGATCTTCATCGCCTCGGCGCTGTATGCGCACTTCCGCGGTCGCGTCCGCTTCAAGCTGGCGCGCGCGCTGACCGATTTCACCGTGCTGATCTCGCCGATCAACGCGGTGATGTACCTGTTCTCGCGCGCCCCGGCCACGCCCTACCTGAAGACCGCCCAGTTCCCCGAGCTCCAGCTGCTGCGCGACAACTGGCAGGTCATCCGCGACGAGGCGCTCAAGCTCAATGACGAGGGCTACATCAAGGCCGCGTCCGGCTACAACGACATCGGCTTCAACTCGTTCTTCAGAACCGGCTGGAAGCGCTTCTACCTGAAGTGGTATGACCGGGACATGGACTCGGCCAACGCGCTGTGCCCGCAGACCGTGGCGCTGCTCAAGCGCATCCCCGGCGTGAAGGCGGCCATGTTCGCGTCGCTGCCCCCGGGCGCCAAGCTGGTGCGTCACCGCGACCCGTACGCCGGCTCGCTGCGTTACCACCTGGGCCTGACCACGCCCAATGACCCGGGCTGCTACATCGACGTCGACGGCGAGAAGTACCACTGGAAGGACGGCGAGGACGTGATGTTCGACGAGACCTTCATCCATTACGCCGAGAACACGACCACGCATCAGCGCGTGATCCTGTTCTGCGACGTGGAGCGTCCCGTCCATTTCGCGCCGATCCGCTGGCTCAACCGCGCCTTCGGCAAGCTGGTGATGACCTCCGCCGCCACGCAGAACCTGGAGAGCGAGCCCATCGGCGGGCTCAACAAGTTCTTCTATCACGCGTACAAGGTCCGCCTGTTCTTCAAGGCGTTCAAGGCGAGATCGCGCACCGGCTACTACATCGTGAAGTGGGCGCTGATCCTGGGGATCCTCGCGGCGATCTTCATCTGAGCCTCAGCCGAGCGCCTTGACCACCGCCGGCGCCTGCGCGCCGAACGCGTAGGCGTCCATGCCCAGCGCGCCGAAGGTGACGCCGTCGTGGAGGCGCACGGGCGCCTCGTCGCGGCCGCCCGCGCCTGCCGCGACGTACCAGGGCAGCAGGTGCTCGTCGGTGGGATGCATGCGCACGGCGTGCGGCGCCTGCGCCCGATAGTCGGCCAGCGCCGCCCAGTCCTTCTCCGCGGAGCGTTCCGCGAACCAGGTCCGGAACGCGGCCGATTCAGGCATCTCCGGCACGCCGTCGCCGGCGGCCGTCCCGGTGATCGCCGAGCGCGTCAGCAGCCGCAGGTTGTGCGTGATGCTGCCGGTGCCCAGCACCAGCACGCCCTCGTGCGACAGCGCCTGGAGCTTCTCGCCCAGTGCGATCAGCTGCTCGGGTGTGGCGTGCGGCGTCAGCGTCAGCGGAATCACCGGCACGTCGGCGTCCGGGTACAGGTAACGCAGCGCGGTCCAGATGCCGTGATCCAGGCCGCCGTGGTCGAACACGGGCAGCGACAGCGTCTCGCCCAGTTGCTCGGCCAGCGCGCGATCCCCCGGCGCGTCGTAACGCAGCGCGGAGAGCGCGGGCGGGAAGCCGCCGAAGTCGTAGACGGCCTCGTGGCGGTCGGTGCCCAGCAGCACCGCCTGACGCGCGGTAGTGTGCGCGGAGATCGCCAGCACGGCGCGCGGCCGGCCCCAGCCGGCGTCCAGCGCCTGGCCCAGGCGGCGCAGGAAGGCGCCGGTCTCGCCCGGCTCCAGCGCGATCATCGGGGAGCCGTGCGACACGAAGAGGGGAGGGAAGACGGTGTTCATGGCCTTCATTGAACGCCTCCCGCCACGCCGCATCGTCAAAACCGGTTGCACGGACTGTTCAAGCCGATTGCATGACCACCGCTCCACGCCAGCGCGCGGGCATGCGGTTCGCTACAGTCCGCCCATGAGCGCGCATCCGTCCTCCACGTCCGCCGGCACCGCCGGGGGCGCCTCGGCCCGTCCGGCCGCCGACTCCACCACCGGACGCCGTCCGCCATCGCTGTGGCGCCAGATGGGCCTGCAGACCTGGCGCGACGCGCGGGCCGGGGAGCTCCACCTGCTCGTGCTGGCGCTGATGCTGGCCGTGGCCGCCGTTTGCGCGGTGGCCTTCCTGTCGGACCGGCTCGACCAGGGCCTGCGCCGCGACGCGGCCCAGCTGCTGGGCGGCGACGCGGTCGTGGCCAGCGACCAGCCCACGCCCGCCGCGGTGCGCGAGCTGGCCGACAAGATGCGGCTGCGCAGCGTCCAGACGCTGAACTTCCCCAGCATGGCCCGCGCCAACGAGGACCAGGGTGGCGGCAGCCGGCTGGTGGCGGTCAAGGCGGTGGGAAGCACCTATCCGCTGCGCGGCAGCCTGACGCTGAAGGACGGCCGCCAGGTCGGCGCGCCGGCGGCGGGCACGGTGTGGGTGGATCCAGGCGTGCTGAGCGCACTGGGGCTGAAGGTCGGCGACCCGGTGCTGCTGGGCGACGCGACGCTGAAGATCGCCGGTGAGATCGCCAACGAGCCCGATCGCGGCGCCGGTTTCATGAACTTCGCGCCGCGCGTGATGCTGGCGCAGTCCGACCTGGCCGCCACCGCGCTGATCCAGCCGGCCAGCCGCGTGACCTACCGCTTCGCGGTGATCGGTCCGGACCAGGGGCAGGGCACGGCGGTGCAGCAGTTCACCGCGCAGACGCGCCAGCAGATGAAGGACGGCCACTGGCGCGGCGTGCGACTGGAGTCGCTGGAGACCGGCCGCCCCGAGATGCGCCAGACGCTGGACCGCGCGACCAAGTTCCTGAACCTCGTGGCGCTGCTGGCGGCGCTGCTCGCGGCGATCGCGGTGGCGCTGGCCGCGCGTGAATTCGCCAATCGCCACCTGGACGACTGCGCCATGTTGCGCGTGCTCGGACAACCGCAGCGCCGCCTGGCCTGGGTGTTCACGCTGGAGTTCGCCACGGTGGGCCTGGTGGCCAGCACCATCGGCGTGCTGCTCGGCTTCCTGCTGCATTACGGCTTCATCGCGTTACTGGCGGGGCTGATCTCGGTGGACCTGCCCGCGCCGGGCATCTGGCCGGTGCTGCTGGGCCTGGGCATGGGCATGAGCCTGTTGCTGGGCTTCGGTTTGCCGCCAGTGCTGCAACTGGCCTCGGTGCCGCCGCTGCGCGTCATCCGGCGCGAACTGGGCCGCCCGAAGGTGGGCTCCATTGCCGTGCTGCTGGCCGGCGTGATGGGCTTCGCCGCGGTGCTCACGGCGCTGTCGGCCGACTGGCGCCTGGGCCTGGTGGCCACCGGCGGATTCGCCGTGGCGCTGGGCTTCTTCGCGCTGCTCGCGTATGGCGCGGTGCTCGCGCTGAGACGGCTCGTGCCGCAGGCCGGCGCGCCGCGCTGGCTGCTGCTGGCCACGCGCCAGGTCGCGGCACGGCCCGCGTTCGCCGTGCTGCAGGTGGGCTCGCTGTCGCTGGGGCTGCTGGCGCTGGCGCTGCTGGTGCTGATGCGCACCGACCTGATCGAGAGCTGGCGCGCCGCCACGCCGGTCAACGCGCCGGACCGTTTCGTCATCAACATCCAGCCCGAGCAGGGCCCGGGCTTCCGCGCGAACCTGGACGGCGCCGGCGTCAAGGACTACGACTGGTATCCGATGATCCGCGGCCGGCTGGTGGCCATCAACGGCGAGGCCATCCAGGCCAGCCGCTTCACCGAGGAACGCGCCCAGCGCCTGGTCGAGCGCGAGTTCAACCTGAGCCACAGCACGGCGCTGCCGTCGCACAACCAGCTCTCGGGTGGGAAGTGGACCCCCGAGGAGAAGGAGGGCGTCAGCGTCGAGCAAGGGCTGGCGGATCAGCTCGGGTTGAAGCTCGGCGACACGATGCGCTTCGACATCGCCGGCGTGCTGGTCGATTCGAAGATCACCTCGTTGCGCAAGGTGGACTGGGGGTCGATGCGGGTCAACTTCTTCGTGCTGTATCCGCGCGCGGACATGCCCGAGCTGCCGGTGAGCTACATCTCGGCCTACCGCTCGCCCACGGGCGAGGGCGCGGCGACGGCGCTGGATCGCAAGCTCGTCAACGCCTTCCCCAACCTCACGCTGATCGACGTGTCGGCGGAGCTGCAGCAGGTCCAGGGCGTGCTCGAGCAGGTGATCATGGCCGTGCAGCTGCTGTTCGCGGTGGCGTTGGCGCTGGGCGTGGTGGTGCTGCTGGTGGCGGCGGTGGGCTCACGGGACGCGCGTACGCGGGAGTTCGCGTTGATGCGCGCGTTCGGCGCGTCGAGCGCGCTGATGGCCGCGGTGCAGCGCGCGGAGCTGCTGGGCCTGGGCGCGCTCGCCGGTCTGCTCGCGGGACTCGCGGCGCAGGCGCTGGGCTGGGCGCTCACGCATTACGCCTTCGAGTTCGAATGGCAGTTCAAGCCCTGGGTGCTGATCGGCACGACCATCGGCGGCGCCGTGCTCGCTCAGCTCGCGGGCTGGTGGGCCCTGCGCGGCGTGCTGCAGCGTCCGGTGGTGCAGACGCTGCGTGAGGCGGATACGAACTGATCCCATGTTCCCCTCGCCTGCGTAGCGGGAGAGGGGTAGGGGTGAGGGCTCGTGTGAGGGCAGGGATACCTGCGAAGAGCCCTCACCCCCCGCCCTCTCCCGCTGCGCGGGCGAGGGGGCTTGGAGTGACCAGCGCTCCTTCGCGGGCGAGGGGGTAGATCAGATCAGCGCGCCGCAGCGGCGCGCTCGGCGGACTCGATCGTGTTGACCAGCAGCATGGTGATGGTCATCGGGCCGACGCCGCCGGGCACCGGCGTGATCCAGCCGGCGACTTCCTTCACGCCGTCGAAGTCCACATCACCGCACAGCTTGCCCTCGTCGGTGCGGTTCATGCCCACATCCAGCACCACCGCGCCCGGCTTGACCATGTCCGCCGTCAGCACGTTGCGCTTGCCCACCGCGGCCACGACGATGTCGGCCTGGCGCGTGAAGTGCGCCAGGTCCGGCGTCGCGCTGTGGCACACCGTCACCGTCGCATTGGCCTGCAGCAGCAGCATCGCCATCGGCTTGCCCACGATGTTGCTGCGCCCGATCACCACGGCGTGTTTGCCCTTGGGGTCGTAGCCGATGAACTCCAGCATCTTCATGCAGCCGTACGGCGTGCAGGGCTTGAAGCCGTCCTGACCCACCATCAGCGCGCCCGCGCTGGCGACGTGGAAGCCGTCGACGTCCTTCTCCGGCGCGATCGCCTCGATCACCTTGTGCGCGTCGATGCCCTTGGGCAGCGGCAGCTGCACCAGGATGCCGTGGATGGCCGGGTCGTTGTTCAGCGCGTCCACGCGTGCGAGCAGCTCCGCCTCGGTCATCGTGTCGGCGTACTTCTCGAGCACCGAATGCATGCCCGCGTCCTCGCAGGCCTTGACCTTGTTGCGCACGTAGACCTGGCTCGCGGGGTTCTCGCCCACCAGCACCACGGCCAGTCCAGGCTTCACGCCCTGGGCGGTCAGCGCGGCGGCGCGCGTGGCGACTTCGGCGCGCAGTTGCTTGGACAGGGCGTTGCCGTCGATCAGTTGGGCGGTCATGGCGAGGTACTCCGGATCGGGTTCAGAAATGCAAAGAGGCCGCGAATGCGGCCTCGGAGGATGTGGGGGGCGATCAACCCGCCTTCGCGGCCGCCGTGTTGGCGCCCAGCGCGATCTTCAGCAGATCGGCCACCGTGTTGGCGTTGAGCTTCTCCATGATGTTGGCGCGATGCGCTTCCACCGTCTTGATGCTGATGCCCAGGTCGTCGGCGATCTGCTTGTTCAGGCGGCCGGCGACGATGCGCTCGAGCACCTGTGCCTCGCGCGTCGTCAGGCGCGACAGCAGCGCGTCGCGGCTGGCCGCTTCCTGCTGCGTGGCGAAGGCGCCGCGCGCCTGGTCCAGCATGCGCTCGACCAGCGACAGCAGCTCTTCTTCCTTGAACGGCTTCTCGATGAAGTCGACCGCGCCCTTCTTCATCGTCTGCACCGCCATCGGCACGTCGCCGTGACCGGTGATGAACACGATGGGCAGCGGGCTCTTGCGCTCGATCAGTTTGTCCTGCAGGTCCAGGCCGCTCATGCCTTCCATGCGGATGTCGGCGATGAGGCAGGCGACCTCGCGCGGGTCGTAGCGGCTGAGGAAACTCTCGGCGGAGTCATAGCACTTGACCCGGTAGTCCTTGCCTTCCAGCAACCACTGCAAGGAATCTCGCACGGCCTCGTCATCGTCGACGACGTAGACATTACCCTTCTTCGGAATCAAGCTCATGGTGTTGCGGCAGTGTTGTGTGCTGTGCCCGTCCCGGGCTCGCCGCTCTTGTCCAGCGGGTTGACCGTGGCAAGCGGGGTGATGGGGGACTCCGGACGCGGAATGTCCACGGGGATCGTGAACGCGAACCGGCACCCGACGATGGACGCGCCATTGTAGAGGTTCTCGGCTCGGATCCGACCCTGGTGGGACTCGATGATGGACCGGCATAACCCTAGGCCGATGCCCAATCCATCGGCCTTCGTGGAGAAGAAGGCCTCGTACATGCGCTCGATGACCTCGACCGGCAGGCCCGGTCCCATGTCGGTCACCGAGAACTCGATGTTGGCGCCGAGCTCGGCGGTGTGCTTGGGCACGACGCGCAGCTCGATGTGGCGGCGCGACGGCGGCAGCGCCGCGTTGTCGATGGCCTCGGCGGCGTTCTTGAGCAGGTTCAGCAGCACCTGCTCGATCAGGATGGGGTCGACGCGCATCACCGGCAGCCGCTGCGCGACGTAGGTATGGATCTGCACGTTGCGCCGGCGCAGCTCGATGCCCGCCAGCTCCACCGAGTCCTCCACGATCGACGCCGCGAACGCGGGCTGGCGCTGCGGCTCGCTCTTCTTCACGAACGCGCGGATGCGATGGATGATCTGCCCGGCGCGCTGCGCCTGCTTGGCGGTCTTCTCCAGCGCGACGATCAGATCGTCCTTCTGGATGTTGTCGCCGCGCACGCGCGACACCATGCCGTTGCAGTAGTTGGTGATCGCGGTCAGCGGCTGGTTGAGCTCATGCGCGACGCTCGACGCCATCTCGCCCATCGTGATCAGGCGGCTGGTGACCTGCGCCTTCTCGGCCTGCTGCTGCTGCTGGGCCTCGGCGTGACGGCGCGCGGTGATGTCCGTGGCGATCAGCATCTGCGCCAGGCGGCCGTCGGTCCACTGCAGGTAGCGGGCGCGGACGTCGAACCACATGTCGAGCTGCGCGATGAAGACCTCGCGCGAATCGCCGCCGACCTCGGTCAGGTGCTGCGCGGGCAGGCCGCCGTAGTCGTCCACGTCGCCGTCGACGTCCTCGTCCAGCCCGGCAACGGCGGGCGGCGCATCGGCGAAGGCGGTGTCCTTGGTGCTGGTCGCGCCGGTGAGCTGCGAGCCCGCGAGCATCGCGTGGCCCTTGGGATCGGCGCCGAACCACAGCCGGTAGCTGCGGTTGGCGAAGAGCAGCTCGCCCTGCTGCACCGACAGCACCGACACCGCCGCGTCCAGACCCTCGAGCACCGTGGTGAAGCGCTCATGCGAGGCCGACAGCTGATCGCGCACCCGCTTGGCCTCGGTGATGTTGGTCATCGAGGTCATCCAGCCGTTCTGCTTGCCCTTGGGGTCGATCAGCGGCGAGACATACATGCGCGCGTCGAAGATGCTGCCGTCCTTGCGCATCACCTTGACCTCGGAGCCGCCCGCGGGGCTGCGGCCCTGCATCTCCTGCTGCAGCAGGCGCAGGTTCTCCTCGTAGCGGTCGGGCGGCCAGTAGGGGAAGGGCGGCTTGCGGCCGATGAGCTCCGACTCGGCGAAGCCGGTCATCGCGCAGAAGGCCGGGTTGACGTAGCTGATGCGCGTCTCCAGGTCCATCGCGCGCATGCCGGTCAGCATGGAGTTCTCCATCGCGCGCCGGAAGTTGGTCTCCGCGGCGAGCGCGTTCTGCACCTGCGCGCGCCGGCGCATGTGCTTCCACGTGCCCAGCAGCATCCAGACGGTCAGCACCGACAGCGCCATCACCATCCAGAACAGCGTGTTGGAGATCAGCCCGATCGACGTGCGGTAGCCCTGGCCGCGCAGCACCAGGCCGGGCGCCGGCGCCATCGGCACCTCGTAATAGATCGGCGCGCGCGTGATGCGCTTGCCCGGCATCGGCGTCACCGTGCTGGCCACGACCTGCTCGCGCGGGTCGAGCACCGCCACCGCGTGGCGCGAGGTCAGCTCGTTGGGCACCGAGTAGCGCAGCAGGCCCTCGACCGCGTACTCGGCGATCAGCACGCCGGCGAAGCCGTTGCGGTCGCTGAGCGGCATCTGGATCTGGAAGACGGTGGTGTTGTTGGCGTCGGCGAAGGACGCCGAGTAGACCCGCGTGCGGCGGTCGCGCGCGGCCTGGAAGGCGCGCTCGGGCTCGCTGTTGGCGTGGCCGTTGGGCATCGACGGATCGCCGCCCTCCAGCGTCA
The DNA here is from genome assembly GCF_048081605.1 of Roseateles sp. So40a. Classification (NCBI taxonomy): domain Bacteria; kingdom Pseudomonadati; phylum Pseudomonadota; class Betaproteobacteria; order Burkholderiales; family Sphaerotilaceae; genus Roseateles; species Roseateles sp. So40a. Next base: position 1,045,889 of record NZ_CP182288.1, read on the forward strand.
TCAGCGTGTCGGCCTGCTCGCCGATCGCCGCGACGCTGACGCGGCGCTCGCGGCGCGCGTTCAGCCAGGTGATGTGGGTGATCTCGGGCCGGTTGCGCGCGATCGCCATCGCGCGTTGCGTGAACTCGAGGTTGTCGATGGCGCGGTTGGCCAGGTCGCGCTGCAGCGGGATCAGCTGGTCCTCGTTGTCGATCAGGCGCGAGCGGATCTGCTGCTGCGCCATCTCGGTGTCGCGCTTGACGGCCTCGGCCTCGCGTTCGATCTCCTCGTTGCGCAGGTACCAGAAGGCCGAGACGATCGCCGCCAGGAACAGCACCACCGACAGCAGCGGGCCCAGCGTGGCGAATCGGTCCTGCCGCGACGGGGACTGCCGGCGCCACCACGCCGAGACCAGGCGTTTGACGGGATTCAGGGCGCGGCGCGAGAAGCCTTGGACATCGAGGCGGGACAACATGGGCGCGATTATCCCGGCGCCTCGCGTGCCACCCGGCGCGTGGCGCCTCGGACATTCCCGATGCGGACATTCCCGGATCGCATCGTGAAAGACATCCGTCACGAAAACGCCCCGTCACGGCCTTCTAAATTTCACGATACGGAAACGCATCGCGCTATTTGGAAAATCGTGGGCTTATGCGACACTCCGCCGCCATAGCCCTTCCGGAGGGTGTCGATGCATGCGCGTTTCCTTAAGCTCGGGCAGGATGGCCTGTTCGGAACGGACGCCCGCGAGCGCGGCTTGCCCCGTCCGAAGGCCGTGATTGAGACACAGGAGACAACACATGTCCGCGCAGCCCCAGTCGTTCCTCGGCGCAGCCGCCAATGACACCGACGCCCTCGAAACCAAGGAATGGCTGGACGCCCTGTCCGCCGTCATCGGCGAGGAGGGCGGCGATCGCGCGCACTTCCTGCTCGAGACCTTGATCGACCACGCGCGCCAGGCCGGCATCGACGTGCCGTTCTCGGCCACCACCGCCTACGTCAACACCATCCCGGCCGACCAGGAAGAGCGCTTCCCCGGCAACATCGACATGGAAGAGCGCCTGCGCGCCTTCATGCGCTGGAACGCGATGGCGATGGTCGTGCGCGCCAACCGCCTGCATCCGGAAGACGGCGGCGACCTGGGCGGCCACATCTCGAGCTTCGCCTCGCTGGCGACGATGCTGGGTTGCGGGTTCAACCACTTCTGGCACGGCGATGACGGCATCCACGGCGGCGACCTGCTCTACATCCAGGGTCACAGCGCGCCCGGCATCTACGCCCGCGCCTTCCTGGAAGGGCGCATCACCGAGGACCAGCTGAACAACTTCCGCCAGGAAGTCGACGGCCAGGGCCTGTCGAGCTACCCGCATCCGAAGCTGATGCCCGAGTTCTGGCAGTTCCCGACCGTGTCCATGGGCCTGGGCCCGCTGATGGCGATCTACCAGGCGCGCTTCCTGAAGTACCTGCACGCCCGCGGCATCGCCGACACGTCCAAGCGCAAGGTCTGGGTCTTCCTGGGCGACGGCGAGATGGACGAACCCGAATCGCTGGGCGCGATCGGCCTGGCCGCGCGCGAGAAGCTCGACAACCTGATCTTCGTCGTCAACTGCAACCTGCAGCGCCTGGACGGCCCGGTGCGCGGCAACGGCAAGATCATCCAGGAGCTCGAGGGCGAGTTCCGCGGCGCGGGCTGGAACGTCATCAAGCTGATCTGGGGCTCGTACTGGGATCCGCTGCTGGCGCGCGACAAGCAGGAGCTGCTGCGCAAGGTCATGATGGAGACGCTGGACGGCGACTACCAGGCCTACAAGGCCAATGACGGCGCCTTCGTGCGCAAGCACTTCTTCGGCAAGCACCCCGAGCTGCTGAAGATGGTGGAGAACATGTCCGACGAGGACATCTGGCGCCTGAACCGCGGCGGCCACGACCCGCAGAAGGTCTACGCGGCGTATCACAAGGCGGTGAACACCGTCGGCCAGCCGACCGTCATGCTCATCAAGACCGTCAAGGGTTACGGCATGGGCAAGATCGGCGAGGGCAAGAACACCGCGCACCAGACCAAGAAGCTGCAGGACGAGGACATCAAGGCCTTCCGCGACCGCTTCAACATCCCCATCCCGGACAGCGAGCTGGCGAAGATCCCGTTCTACAAGCCGGCCGACGACACGCCCGAGATGCAGTACCTGCATGAGCGCCGCAAGACGCTGGGCGGCTACCTGCCCAAGCGCCGTCCGCAGGCGGAAGAGTCGCTGAAGGTGCCCGAGCTGGCGACCTTCCAGGCCGTGCTCGATCCGACGGCCGAGGGCCGCGAGATCTCCACGACGCAGGCCTACGTCCGCTTCCTGACCACGCTGCTGCGCGACAAGGACCTGGGTCCGCGCACGGTGCCCATCCTCGTGGACGAGGCGCGCACCTTCGGCATGGAAGGCCTGTTCCGCCAGATCGGCATCTACAACCCCGCGGGTCAGAACTACACGCCGGTCGACAAGGACCAGGTCATGTACTACCGCGAGGACAAGGCCGGCCAGATCCTGCAGGAAGGCATCAACGAAGCGGGCGGCATGGCCAGCTGGATCGCCGCGGCGACGTCGTACTCGACGAACAACCGCGTGATGATCCCGTTCTACGTCTACTACTCGATGTTCGGCTTCCAGCGCATCGGCGACCTGGCCTGGGCCGCGGGCGACATGCAGGCGCGCGGCTTCCTGCTGGGCGGCACGTCGGGGCGCACGACGCTGAATGGCGAAGGCCTGCAGCACGAGGACGGTCACAGCCACATCCTGGCCGGCACGATCCCGAACTGCATCAGCTACGACCCGACCTTCGCGCATGAGGTGGCGGTGATCCTGCACTCGGGCCTGAAGCGCATGGTCGAGAACCAGGAGAACGTCTACTTCTACCTGACGCTGCTCAACGAGAACTACCCGATGCCGGGCCTGAAGGCCGGCACCGAGGAGCAGATCCTCAAGGGCATGTACCTGCTGGAAGAGGCCGTGCAGCCGCAAGGCGCGCAGCCGCTGACGGTGAACCTGCTGGGCTCGGGCACGATCCTGCGCGAGAGCCAGGCCGCCAAGAAGCTGCTGGAAGCCGACTGGGGCGTGGGCGCCAATGTCTGGTCCTGCCCCAGCTTCAACGAGCTGGCCCGCGACGGCCAGAACGCCGAGCGCTGGAACCTGCTGCACCCGACCGAGCTGGCCTGCGTGCCGTACGTGACGCAGCAGCTGAGCAAGGTGCAGGGTCCGGTGATCGCGTCGACCGACTACATGAAGAACTACGCGGAGCAGATCCGCGCCTTCATCCCGGCCGGCCGCTCGTACAAGGTGCTGGGCACCGACGGCTTCGGCCGCAGCGACTTCCGCTCCAAGCTGCGCGAGCACTTCGAGATCAACCGCCATTACATCGTCGTCGCCGCGCTCAAGAGCCTGGCCGACGAAGGCAAGATCCCGCAGGCCAAGGTCGCTGAAGCCCTGAAGAAGTACGGGATCAACGTCGACAAGATCAACCCGCTGTACGCCTAAGCGTCGGACTCGGAGACAACACAAATGGCATTGGTGGAAGTCAAGGTTCCCGACATCGGGGACTTCAAGGACGTCGCGATCATCGAGCTGCTGGTCAAGCCCGGCGACACGGTGAAAGTCGAGCAGAGCCTGCTGACCGTCGAGTCCGACAAGGCCTCGATGGAGATCCCGACCTCGGTGGCGGGCGTGGTCAAGGAGCTCAAGGTCAAGATCGGCGACACGATCAACCAGGGCGACCTGATCGTCCTCATCGAGAGCGACGCTGCAGCCCCGGCGCCCGCGCCGGCCGCTGCCGCGCCTGCACCCGCCGCATCCGCTGCCGCCGCTCCGGCGCCGAGCGCGCCTGCCGCGGCCCCGGCCGCTCCGGCGGCCGCGCCGGCCTCGGCGGGCCCGGTCGACATCGTCGTGCCCGACATCGGCGACTTCGACGAGGTCGCGGTGATCGAGGTGCTGGTCAAGGTCGGCGACACGGTCAAGCAGGAACAGAGCCTGATCACCGTCGAGTCCGACAAGGCCTCGATGGAGATCCCGTCCTCGCATGGCGGCGTGATCAAGGCGCTGCTGGTCAAGCTGGGTGACAAGGTCGCCAAGGGCTCGAAGATCGCCGTGATCGAAGCCGCGGGCGATGCTGCCGCGCCGGCTCCGGCCGCGGCCGCTCCGGCTCAAGCCGCCGCGGCGCCCGCGCCGGCCACCGCGAGCGCGCCCGCCGCGCCCGCTCCGGCGGCGGACCGCCAGGTCCCGACCGCCGCGCTGCCGCCGCATGAGCCGACCAAGCCCACCGGCCGGCTGCCGCATGCGTCGCCGACGATCCGCAAGCTCGCGCGCGAGCTGGGCGTGCCGCTCGAGGAAGTGAAGGGCTCCGGCGCCAAGGGCCGCATCACCGAGTCCGACGTGCAGGGCTTCGTCAAGGCCGTCATGGCCGGCACGGCGCAGACCGTCGCGCAGAAGGCCGCCGCGCCCGCGGGCGGTGCCGGCGGCGGTGCCTTCCCGGGCCTGCTGCCCTGGCCCAAGGTCGACTTCGAGAAGTTCGGCCCGGTCGAGCGCAAGGACCTCTCGCGCATCAAGAAGATCAGCGGCGCCAACCTGCACCGCAACTGGGTCACGATCCCGCACGTCACCAACCACGACACCGCGGACATCACCGAGCTGGAGGCCTTCCGCGTCCAGCTGAACAAGGAGAACGAGAAGTCCGGCATCAAGGTGACGATGCTGGCCTTCATGATCAAGGCGACCGTCGCGGCGCTGAAGAAGTTCCCCGAGTTCAACGCCTCGCTGGACGGTGACACGCTGGTCCTGAAGAACTACTTCCACATCGGCTTCGCGGCGGACACGCCCAATGGGCTGGTGGTGCCGGTCATCCGCGACTGCGACAAGAAGGGCATCTTCCAGATCAGCCAGGAGATGTCGGAGCTGGCCAAGAAGGCGCGCGACGGCAAGCTCGGCCCGGCCGACATGACCGGCGGCTGCTTCTCGATCTCGTCGCTGGGCGGCATCGGCGGCACCTACTTCACGCCGATCATCAACGCGCCGGAAGTCGCGATCATGGGCGTGTGCAAGTCCTCGACGGAACCCGTCTGGGACGGCAAGCAGTTCGTGCCGCGCCTGATCCTGCCGCTGTCGCTGAGCTGGGATCACCGCGTCATCGACGGCGCCGCGGCCGCGCGCTTCAACGTGTACTTCGCGTCGCTGCTGGCGGACTTCCGCCGCATCGCCCTGTGATCGGAAGGACCTGACATGGCACAAGTGGAAGTCAAGGTTCCCGACATCGGCGATTTCAAGGACGTCGCGATCATCGAGGTCCTGGTCAAGGTCGGCGACACGATCAAGGCCGAGCAGAGCCTGGTGACCGTCGAGTCCGACAAGGCCTCGATGGAGATCCCGTCGTCCTCGGCGGGCGTGGTCAAGGAGCTCAAGGTCAAGCTGGGCGACAAGCTCAACCAGGGCGACCTGCTGGTCGTGCTGGAGAGCGACGCCGCCGCCGCGCCGGCCGCTGCCGCGCCGGCGCCTGCTGCTCAGGCACCCGCACCCGCACCCGCGGCGTCCCCAGCCGCTTCGGCCGCTCCGGCGCCGCGGGCCGCGACCTACACCGGTCCGGCCGAGGGCGAGTACGACGTGATCGTGCTCGGCGGCGGTCCCGGCGGCTACTCGGCGGCGTTCCGCGCGGCCGACCTGGGCCTGAAGGTCGCGCTGGTCGAGCGCTACGCGACGCTGGGCGGTGTCTGCCTGAACGTGGGCTGCATCCCGTCCAAGGCGCTGCTGCACGTCGCGGCGGTGATGGACGAGGTCAAGCACTTCGCCGATCTGGGCGTCGAGTTCGGCGAGCCCAAGGTCGAGCTGCCCAAGCTGCTGACCCACAAGAAGAAGGTCATCGGCAAGCTGACCGGCGGCCTGGCCATGATGGCCAAGATGCGCAAGGTCACCGTCGTGCGCGGCTACGGCACGCTGCTGGACGCCAATCACCTGTCGGTCGAGGAGACCGGCGGCGAGGGCCAGGAACGCACTGGCAAGACGCAGACGCTGAAGTTCCGCAAGATCATCCTGGCCGCGGGCTCGCAGGCCGTGCGCCTGCCCTTCATGCCGCAGGATCCGCGCGTGATCGACTCCACCGGCGCGCTCGAGCTGACCAGCAAGCCCAAGCGCATGCTGATCATCGGCGGCGGCATCATCGGCCTGGAGATGGGCACGGTCTACTCGACACTGGGCGCCCGCCTGGACGTCGTGGAGATGCTGCCCACGCTGATGACCGGCGCGGATCGCGACCTGGTGAAGGTCTGGCAGAAGATGAACGCGCCGCGCTTCGACAACATCATGTTGAACACGAAGACGGTCGCCGCCGAGGCCACGCCCGAAGGCATCAAGGTGACCTTCGAGGGCGAGGGCGCCCCGAAGGAACCGCAGGTCTATGACCTGGTGCTGCAGGCGGTGGGCCGCACGCCCAACGGCAGGAAGATCGGCGCGGACAAGGCCGGTGTCGTGGTCACTGACCGCGGCTTCATCCCGGTGGACGTCCAGATGCGCACCAACGTGCCCAACGTCTTCGCCATCGGCGACATCGTCGGCCAGCCGATGCTGGCGCACAAGGCGGTGCACGAGGGCCACGTGGCCGCGGAAGTCATCGCCGGCGAGCTGCTGGGCGACGACGCGCTGGCCAAGTCGCGCTTCGACGCGCGCGTGATCCCGAGCGTCGCCTACACCGATCCGGAAGTGGCCTGGGTCGGCGTGACCGAGGACGAGGCCAAGGCCCGCGGCATCAAGGTCAAGAAGGGCCTGCTGCCGTGGTCGGCCTCGGGCCGCGCGATCGCCAACGGCCGCGACGAGGGCTTCACCAAGCTGCTGTTCGACGAGGAGACCCACCGCATCATCGGCGGCGGCATCGTCGGCACGCATGCGGGCGACATGATCGGCGAGATCGCGCTGGCCATCGAGATGGGCGCCGACGCGGTGGACATCGGCAAGACGATCCACCCGCATCCGACGCTGGGCGAGTCCATCGGGCTGGCCGCGGAGGTCGCGCACGGCTCGTGCACCGACGTCCCGCCGGCGCGCAAGTAAGCCTCGCGCAGGAAGCCCGCTCCCGGATGCAAGTGCTCGACGCCGCCGCGACAGCGCGCGCGCTGCCGTGGTCGCCCCTGATGGAGGAGATCGCGCTGGTGTGCCGCGAGCATCGCGAGGGCCGGCTGACCTGTCCGCCGCGGCAGGTCCTGCCGCTGCGCCAGGACGGCGTGCTGCTGGTGATGCCTTGCCTGAGCGACACGCTGTCGATCACCAAGCTCGTCAGCGTGCATCCGCTCAACGCGGCGCTGGGCCTGCCGACGATCGCCGGTGAGGTCGTCGTGCTGGACAGCCGCACCGGTCAGCGCCTGGCGGTGCTGGACGGTCCCGCGCTGACGGCGCGCCGCACGGCCGCGGTCAGCATGCTCGCGCTGCAGCACCTGGCCCGCCAGGCGCCGCGCCGCGTGCTGGTGGTCGGCGGCGGCGTGCAGGCGCGCGCGCATGTGGAGGCCTTGCAGGCGCTGCATCCGCAAGCGGTCATCCATGTGCAGGGACATCAGACGGTGCCCGCGTTCGTCGAGGAGCTCGGCGTGGAGCCGCTGCCCGCCGAATCGCAGACGCGTCATCCGTGGGACGTGGTCGTGTGCGCGACCACGAGCCGCGTGCCGGTGCTGCGCCCGGGCGTGGGCGAGGGCGCCGTGGTGATCGGCGTGGGCGCGTTCCGCGATGACATGGTGGAGCTGCCGCCGGAGCTGGTGCGCGGCGCGCAGGTGTGGGTCGACGATCCGGTCGGCGCGCAGGCGGAGGCCGGTGACCTGATGGCCGCCGGCCGCTTCGAGCCGCAAGCGGCGATCGACGATCTGGTGATGGGCGCCGTCCCCATGGACGACGGCCGCACGCGGCTGTTCAAGAGCGTCGGCTGCGCCCGATGGGACCTCGCGGCCGCGCGCGTCGCGGTGCGGACCTGAGGCCCTCGGCGCTCAGGCGTCACGGCTCGGCGATCCGGCCTCAGGCTTCGTCCAGCAGCGGCCGCAGCGCCTCATCCCATTGTTCGATCTCGTCCTCGGCCAGGTGGAGCCAGGCCATGGCGGCCTCCCGGTTGGCGGCCCAGTCGGCGTCCTCGTCGAGGCCTTCGTGCTGGCGCATCAGGTGCTCGGCGATGAGCCCGGCGGCGATCAGCGTGCGGACCTCGGGTTCGACGCTGCCGTCGTGCAGTGCCTCGAAGTCGTGATGCAGCCGGATGGCCGTCATGAGCTCCGGCGCCAGGTGCCAGACCTTGATGACCAGCGCGCCGACGACGGCGTGGTCGGTGCGGTGGTTGACGTTCTCGGTGGCGATGAAGGGGCGGTCGATGCGCGCGGCGGCCTCGACCATCGTCGCGCCGTAACCGCGCACGCTCTGCAGCAGCACCGGCATGCCGACGTGGCAGAACAGGCCGTAGCTCTGCGCCAGGTCCACGCGCATGCCGGGCAGCTGGCCGGCGATGAAGCCCATCGCCACGGCGCGCTTGGCCGATCGCTGCCAGAAACGCAGCAGGTGCGGGCTGTTGACGGGGATGGCGTGGCGGACCAGGAAGGCCTGCATCAGCGCGACGCTCTCGTCCAGGCCGAGGCGGTACATCGCCTGGCCGACGGTGGTGCAGGGCACGTGGCCTGCCACGAGGTGCAACGGGCTGTTGGCCACGCGCAGCAGCGTCGCGGACATCGCCACGTCGGCCGCGGCGATGCGTTCCACTTCGGTGAGGTCGGGCTGCGGGAGCGACATGGCGGCGCGCAGGCGCTGCAGCAGCTCCGGGCACGGGGGAATCTGGATCTGGCGCAGCGGGCCGTTGGCGCGGGCCTGGTCCAGTTCCTGGCGGACGTCTTGGGTCTTCATCTGAGCGCCGGATTATCCCGGCGACACTCGCCGGAGCGTGTGAAGGGGGTGCGGCAAATTGCCGCTTGTCGGGGGGCACGTCACGGTCGCGCCGCGACCGGCGGTCAACGCAGATACATTGCAGCGCATGTCACGTTTGGTCACCCGTACGGCGTACCGCGAGCACCGGACAATCCGGGGCCTGCGGGCGGGTGCGTGGGTGCGTCGGGCGCTCGCCGCGCTGGCGTGCGTGGCGGGCCTCTGGTCGGCGCTGGCCTGGGGCTGGGACAAGGACAGGCTGACCGAGTCCGCGGCGAGGTTGTCGCCGCGCACGCAGGCGTCGGTCAAGGCCATGATCCAGATGGCGGACCGCGCCGCGGCGATGCCCGACGAGCGCGACCGGCTGACCGCGGTCAACAACTTCTTCAATCAGCGCGTGGCGTTCCGCGACGACATCGACGTGTGGGGGCAGATCGACTACTGGGCCACGCCGCTGGAGCTGCTGGACAAGGGCGCGGGGGACTGCGAGGACTATGCCATCGCCAAGTACATGAGCCTGCAGAGCGCGGGCGTGCCGCAGTCCAAGCTGCGGATGGTGTACGTGCGGGCGCAGTTCCAGGGGCGGCCGCAGGCGCACATGGTCCTGGCCTACTATGCGCAGCCGGAGTCCGAGCCGCTGATTCTGGACAATATCAACCCCGAGATCCGGCCCGCGTCGCTGAGGCCGGACCTGACGCCGGTATTCAGCTTCAACGGCGAGGGCCTGTGGAGCGGCGTGGGCGGCACCACCGCGGGCAATCCGCTGGTGCGGCTGTCGTTGTGGCGCGACCTGCTGGCGAAGGCGAAGGCGGAGGGCTTCTGATGGGATTCACGACATGTCGCTGATAAGACAAATCTGGTGCCTGGTCCTGGGCGCGGTGCTGGCCTCGGTGCTGGGCGGCGTGGCGGTGAGCACCTGGTCGCTGCGCGACCTGCTGCAGACGCAGGCGCAGTTGAAGAACGCAGACAACGCCAACGCGCTCGCGCTGACACTGTCGCAGCAGAAGGGCGACGCGGCGTTGATGTCGCTGCTGATCTCGGCGCAGTTCGACGCGGGCGCCTATGAGAGCGTGCGCTGGCGCGACGGCGCGGGCGCGCAGGTCTTCGAACGTCATCTGGAGACGCCGCAGATCACGCAGGCGCCGCGCTGGTTCGTGGCGCTGCTGCCGCTGAACGTCGCGCCCGGCGTGGCCAAGGTGTCCGACGGCTGGAAGGCCGCGGGCGAGATCGAGTTGCGCGGCCAGACGGGCTATGTGCACGAGGCCCTGTGGCGCTCGACGCTGAGCACGGCCTCATGGCTGCTGCTCGTGGGCGTGCTGACGGGCGTCGCGGCGGCGCTGGTGCTGGCGCGGCTGCGCCGTCCGCTGGACACCGCGGTGCATCAGGCCGAGGGCGTGACGCAGGGACGCTTCGAGACCGTGCTGGAGCCGCGCGTGCCCGAGATGCGCAAGCTCACCAGCGCGATGAACACGATGGTGGTGCGCACCCGCGGCATGTTCGAGGCGCAGGCCGAGCAGCTGCGCACGCTGCATCACCAGTTGCTGTGCGACGAGCTCACCGGGCTGTCGCATCGCCGCCAGTTCGTGGCCGAGCTGAACTCGGCGCTGGAGCGCGACGATGGCCCGCTGCGCGCGGGTCTCGTGCTGTTGCGGCTGAAGGACCTGCAAGGGCTCAATCAACGCCTGGGTCACGGGGCGACGGACCAGGCGCTGGTGGCGATCGCGCAGGCCTTGCGTGTCTATCCGGAGCAGGTGCGCGGATGCCTGGCGGGGCGGCTCAACGGCTCGGACTTCGCGTTGTGGCTGCCGGCACCCGGCGTGGTCGGAGACACCGCGCAGGCGCTGGCCGATGCGCTGCGCTCCGCGTTGCAGCATCTGGGACCGGGCGTGGGCGTCGCGCTCGGCGCGGTCGAGCTGATGCGCGATCAGCCGATGAGCGCGTGGTTCGCCGCGGCAGATGCCGCGCTGGCCAAGGCGGAGCAGGGCGAGGGCGTCGTGCTGGAGCTGCGCGAGGCGCCGCCGTCCGACGAGGTCGCGCAGGGCGAGCGTGCCTGGCGCGCGTTGATCTCGGACGCGCTGGTGCAGCAGCGCAGCCGGCTGCTCGAGTTCCCGTTGATCGGGCGTGAGCGTCAGGTGCTGCATCTGGAGTGCCCGTTGCAGCTGAAGCTCAACCCGGTGGGCGAGTTCGAACCGGCCGCGCGCTGGTTGCCGCTGGCCTTGCGCCATCGGCTGAGCGCGGAGGCCGACCTGCAGGCGCTGGCGCTGGCGCTGCAGGCCACGCAGCAGGATCAGCGGCCCCGCTGCGTGAACGTCGCGCCGGCATCGCTCAACGACGGCAGCTTCATCGCGCGGGCGCGCGAGCTGGTGCAGGCGGCGCCTGCGGCGGTGCGTCGGCAGATCGGGCTGGAGCTGGCGGAGCCCGCGGCGGTGCAGCACTTCGAGGCGTTGCAGGAATTGGGGCGCCAGTTGCGTCCGCTCGGCGTGCAGCTGGGGCTGGAACACGCGGGCGCGGGACTGGCTCAAATTGATCGTCTTTTCCAGGCCGGCCTGGACTACGTGAAGCTGGACAGCGCGGTGGTGAGCGGGGTGTCGGCGGACGTGGCGCGCGCGGCCTTCGTGCGCAGCCTGGTCGTGATGCTGCGCAGCCTGGCGCTGAAGGTCTACGCGGAGGGCGTGACGGACGCGCTCGACGCGCAGGCGCTGTGGGATTGCGAGGTCGACGGGATCACCGGCCCGTGGGCCTCGGCGCAGGAGATCAAGCCCTGACTCATCCGAGTCGGTGAACTGCTTGACCCGCGTCAAGCACCCTTGTCTTCCGTTTCGGACCTTCCCAGAATCCGCGCTTTCTCTCCCTGTTCCCTTGCGAGGCGCGTGCGATGAAGGATGTTGATTCTCATGTTTTGGCCGGGCAGTCCGGCGCTGGAGAAGTCAAGCCTGTGCTCAGGTTGCCAGGTACGCCGGACTTTCGGTTGCCTCCCGCCAACGTCTTGACATTGTCGCCCTACGAGAAGGAGCTGCGTGAGGCGATTGGTGAGGCATACGACGACATTCGCGAGGGGCGAGTCTTGTCGGAACGTCAGATGGATGAGGTCTTCGACCAATTGATCGACGATGCGCAACGGCGCATGGAGGGAGAAGCCAACCCGTCGAGACCTGCAATGATCAGTTGATATCCGACGTATGCAACGGATACCCGTTGCCGCTGCGGCGATCCTCGAAGAAGCGCTGCAGCGCTTCGCGGATCGTGTGGAACGCGATCTCGTCCCAGGGGATCTCGTGCTCATGGAAGAGACGCGCTTCCAGCGTCTCCGGGCCCGGATCGAACTCCGGACTCAGCAGCTTCGCGCGATAGAACACGTGGACCTGCCCGACCCGCACCACGTTCATCACGCAGTACAGGTTCTGCAACTCGATCGACGCGCCGGCTTCCTCGACCGTCTCGCGCGCCGCGCCTTCCGCCAAGGTCTCGCCCAGCTCCATGAAGCCCGCCGGCAAGGTCCACTTGCCCAGACGCGGCTCGATCGCGCGCTTGCACAGCAGCACCTGATCACCCCAGACGGGCAGGGTGCCCACGACGTTCAGCGGGTTCTCGTACTGGATCGTGCCGCACACCGTGCAGGTCGCCCGCTCCCGGTTGTCGTCAGCCGGGACGCGGTATTCGATCTGACCGCCGCAAATGGGGCAATGCTGGTAGCGCCGCGCTTGGAACATGGGGCGCAGTGTACCGGGCTCCATCCGGGCTCCACGGCGGCCTCACCCGGGCCTCGCGTGGCATCATCCCGCGCCATGGAGCTCTACAACTACTTCCGTTCATCCGCCTCGTACCGCGTGCGCATCGCGATGGCGCTCAAGGGCCTGGACTTCGATTACAAGTCGGTCCACCTCGCCAGGAACGAGCAGTTCAACGAGTCGTACTCGGCGGTCTCCGCCTCGCGCCTGGTGCCGCTGCTGCGCGACGGCGACGCGGTCGTCACGCAGTCGATGGCGATCATCGAGTACCTCGACGAGGTCCATCCCGAGCCGCCCCTGCTGCCCGGCGACGCGCTGTGCCGCGCCTACATCCGCGCGCTGTCGCAGGACATCGCCTGCGAGATCCATCCGCTGAACAACCTGCGCGTGCTGCGCTATCTGGTCAAGGACCTCGGCGTCAGCGACGACAACAAGACACGCTGGTACCAGCATTGGGTCGAGAGCGGACTGGCGGTCGTCGAGCAGCGGCTCGCGGCCGAGGGCCGCGCCGGCCGCTTCTGCTTCGGCGACACGCCGACGATGGCCGATTGCGTGCTCGTCCCGCAGATCTTCAACGCCCAGCGCTTCGATTGCCGGCTCGATCACGTGCCCACCGTGATGCGGATCTTCGAGCAGTGCATGGCGCATGACGCGTTCAGCCAGACCCAGCCCAGCGCCTGTCCCGATGCCGAATGACGTGCCGCCGAATGACGTGCCGCCTGCCGACGGGGTCCATCCGGACTGGTTGATCCCGGACTGGGACGCGCCGGGTGTCGCGGCGTTCATGACCACGCGCGCTGGCGGCGTGAGCGGCCTCACTGGCGGCGGGTTCTCCGCGACGGATCAGCGCGGACTCGCGAGCCTCAATCTCGGGCGCTCGGTCGGCGACGATCCGGCGAACGTGATCGAGAACCGACGTCGCGTGGCCGAGGCACTTGGCGCGACGCCGGTCTTCCTGAAGCAGGTTCACGGGACCGAGGTGTTGCGCCTTCGCGCCGCGCATGCCGCGATCGACGCCGACCCCGCGCCGGCCGACGCCGCCATCAGCACCGATCCCGCGCTCGCCTGCGCGGTGATGGTGGCCGATTGCCTGCCGGTGCTGTTCGCCGGACCGGGCGTTGTCGGTGCAGCCCATGCTGGCTGGCGGGGACTCGCGGGCGGTGTGCTCGAGAGCACGGTCGTCGCGATGTGCGAGGCCGTCGCCTGCGAGCCCCGCGAGATCCAGGCCTGGATGGGCGCGTGCATCGGACCGGAGCGATTCGAGGTCGGGGCCGAGGTGCTCGAGGCCCTTGGCGCGCAGGCGGTCGAGGCCGATCGGCCGCTGTTCCGCTTCCAGCCCAATGAACAGGGCGAAGCCCGCTGGCGCGCCGATCTCTACGGCCTGGCGCGGCGGCGGCTCGAGGCGCTCGGTCTGAGCGCGGTGGGCGGCGGCGGCTGGTGCACGCTCACCGAACCGTCACGGTTCTTTTCGTTCCGCCACGAACGCGTCAGCGGGCTGCGCAGCGGGCGCATGGCCGCGGTCATCCGCCTGCGCTGATTCGATCGCCTCGGCCTGACGCCGCGCCGCGCGACGCCGCGGCGCGCCCATCACGTACATCACGATGGACAAGGGCAGCAGGCCGTACAGCGCGAACGTGACGATCGCGCCCAGCACCGAGCCCTGCGTGCTCGTGGCCTCCGCCACCGCCATCATCAGCACCACATACATCCACGCGATGGCAACCAGATACATCAACGATTTCCTCGGGGCCTTCGCGACAGCATCGTCACGCGGGGGTAAGCTGAACGGGCTACAAAGCGCCTGAGCATATGCGAAGCGGCCCGGCGATCCTCGTGATCGGCTGTGGCAAGCTTCTTGCTCGGGTCCGCAAGAGGAGACACATGAGCGCGAACAACGACGCCGCCGGATACGCCGGCGCATCGGTCCATGGTTTCGAACACTGGGCGCAGCAGGCACAGCACGCAGCCAGCAGCCTGTCGCACGGGTTCGGCGATGCCTTCAAGCAGCTGCAGGCGATGCAGATCGCCCCCGACGCGTGGTCGCAGCTGCAGAACGACTACGTCCGCCAAGCCGGTGAGCTCTGGAACGCGGCGCTCGGCGAGTCCCACGCCGCCGCGCAGGCCGCCGGCGGGCACGCCGCGGCGCCGGCCGCCGGCGCGGCCACGGCGCCGATCAAGGATCGCCGTTTCGCAGACGCGTCGTGGAACGACAACCGCCTGGCCCACTTCACCGCGCAGCTCTACCTGCTCAACGCCCGGACGCTGCAGCGCATGGCCGATCAGGTCCAGGGCGACGACAAGACCCGCGCGCGCGTCCGCTTCGCGGTCCAGCAGTTCGTCGATGCCGCGTCGCCCAGCAACTTCCTCGCGCTCAATCCCGAGGCGCAGCAGCGCGCGCTGAACACGCAGGGCGAGAGCCTGGCGCGGGGCCTGCAGCTGCTGATGGCCGACGTGCAGCGCGGCCATGTGTCGCAGACCGACGAGGACGCCTTCGAGGTCGGCCGCAATGTCGCGACCACCGAGGGCCACGTCGTCTTCGAGAACGAGTTCTTCCAGCTGCTCGAGTACAAGCCGCTCACCGGCAAGGTGCACGCGCGTCCGCTGCTGATGGTGCCTCCCTGCATCAACAAGTACTACATCTTGGACCTGCAGCCGGAGAACTCGCTGATCCGCTACGCGGTCGCGCAGGGGCACCGCACCTTCGTGGTGAGCTGGCGCAACCCGGATGCGGGCTGCGTGCACTGGACCTGGGACGACTACATCGGCCAGGCCGCGATCCGCGCGATCGAGGTCGTGCGCGAGATCGGCGGCACGGACACGATCAACACGCTGGGCTTCTGCGTCGGCGGGACCATCCTGGCGACGGCGCTGGCGGTGATGGCCGCGCGCGGCGAGCAGCCCGCCGAGAGCGTCACGCTGCTGACCACGCTGATCGACTTCAGCAGCAACGGCATCCTGGATCTGTTCATCGACGAGCAGGCGGTGCAGCTGCGCGAGATGACGCTGGGCGACCAGGCGGTGAGCGGCCCGGGGCTGCTCAAGGGCCAGGAGCTCGCGACCACTTTCAGCTTCCTGCGGCCCAACGACCTGGTGTGGAACTACGTCGTGGGCAACTACCTGAAGGGCGACGCGCCGCCGGCCTTCGACCTGCTGTACTGGAACGGCGACGCGACCAACCTGCCCGGGCCGATGTACTGCTGGTACCTGCGCCACACGTATCTGCAGAACGAGTTGCGCATCCCCGGCCGGCTGACCGTCTGTGGCGAGACCATCGATCTCGGACAGCTCCAGGCACCCGTCTACATCTACGGCTCGCGCGAGGATCACATCGTCCCGTGGGACGCCGCCTACCGCAGCACGCAAGTGTTCAAGGGCAAGAAGCGCTTCGTGCTGGGCGCGTCCGGTCACATCGCCGGCGTGATCAATCCCCCCGAGAAGAAGAAACGCAGCCATTGGATCGGCAAGGGCACGGCGCTGCCGGCCGATCACCAGCAATGGCTCCAGAACGCCACCGAGCATCCCGGCAGCTGGTGGACCGATTGGTC
The DNA here is from genome assembly GCF_048081605.1 of Roseateles sp. So40a. Lineage (NCBI taxonomy): Bacteria > Pseudomonadati > Pseudomonadota > Betaproteobacteria > Burkholderiales > Sphaerotilaceae > Roseateles > Roseateles sp. So40a. The sequence goes on from NZ_CP182288.1 coordinate 1,062,044, forward strand.
GCAGTGGCTGTCCGGCCACGCGGGCCCGCTGAAGGCGGCCCCGCGCACGCCGGGCGGCCGCGGCCATCAGGCCATCGAGCCCGCGCCAGGCCGTTACGTGAAGCAGCGCGCGTGAGCCCCCGGCCACCGCGCGGCATGTTGTCCGATCCACCCCGCTGACCTGGGCATCTCAGCCCTTCAGCAGTTTCGACAGAGGAGCGAGTCATGAGTTCACCGCAAGACATCGTCATCGTCGCCGCGGCGCGCACGCCGATCGGCAAGTTCGGAGGGACCTTGTCGAAGACGCCGGCCAGCGAGCTGGGCGCCATCGTCATCCAGGAGCTGCTGCGCCGCAGCGGCCTGCAGGGCGATCAGATCAACGAGGTGATCCTGGGTCAGGTGCTGACCGCGGGCGTGGGACAGAACCCCGCGCGTCAGGCGGTCATCAAGGCCGGCCTGCCGGTGACGGTGCCGGCGATGACGATCAACAAGGTCTGCGGCTCAGGCCTGAAGGCCGTGATGCTGGCCGCGCAGGCGATCCGCGACGGGGACTCGGACATCATCATCGCCGGCGGTCAGGAGAGCATGAGCCTGGCGCCGCACGTGCTGCCGGGCTCGCGCGAGGGTCAGCGCATGGGCGACTGGAAGCTCGTGGACACGATGATCGTCGACGGCCTGTGGGATGTGTACAACCAGTACCACATGGGAATCACCGCCGAGAACGTGGCCAAGGAATACCACGTCAGCCGCGCGCAGCAGGATGAGCTCGCGCTGGCCAGCCAGCAGAAGGCCGCGGCCGCGCAGGACGCGGGCCGCTTCACCGCCGAGATCGTGCCGGTGACGATCCCGCAGAAGAAGGGCGATCCGATCGTCTTCGCCGCGGACGAGTTCATCAACCGCAAGTCCAACGCCGAGGCGCTGGCCGGGCTGAAGCCGGCCTTCGACAAGGCGGGCTCGGTGACCGCGGGCAATGCCTCGGGCCTGAACGACGGGGCCGCGGGCCTGGTGCTGATGACCGATGCCAAGGCGAAGTCGCTGGGGCTGACGCCGCTGGCGCGGCTGGCCTCGTACGCGAGCGCCGGCGTCGACCCCAAGACCATGGGCATGGGCCCGGTGCCGGCGTCGCGCAAGGCGCTGCAGCGCGCGGGCTGGCAGGCCAAGGACCTCGATCTGCTCGAGATCAACGAGGCCTTCGCCGCGCAGGCCTGCGCGGTGCATCAGGAGATGGGCTGGGACCTGAGCAAGGTCAACGTCAACGGCGGCGCGATCGCGCTGGGTCATCCGATCGGCGCGTCGGGCGCCCGGATCCTGGTGACGCTGCTGCACGAGATGATCAAGCGCGATGCGAAGAAGGGCATCGCGAGCCTGTGCATCGGCGGCGGCATGGGCGTGGCCCTGTGCGTGGAGCGCTGATCCCCGGACTGTTTTCGCGCGTCGACTCCGTTCCGATATTCCAGGCACCCCGGCCGCGGACGCGGCGGCCCGGCGGAGCCCTCAGGAGGCAAGCAAGATGAGTCAGAAAGTTGCATACGTCACCGGCGGCATGGGCGGCATCGGCACCGCCATCTGCCAGCGCCTCCACAAGGACGGCTTCAAGGTGATCGCCGGATGCGGTCCGACCCGCGACCGCGAGAAGTGGCTGTCCGAGCAGTCCCAGCAGGGCTACTCGTTCTTCTGCTCTGCGGGCAACGTGGCCGACTGGGACTCGACCGTCGCCGCGTTCGACGCGACGATCGCCGAGCACGGCACCATCGATGTGCTGGTCAACAACGCGGGCGTCACGAAGGACCGCATGTTCCTGAAGATGACCCGCGACGAGTGGGACACCGTCATCGACACCAACCTGAACAGCATGTTCAACGTGACCAAGCAGGTCGTGCCGGGCATGGTGGACAAGGGATGGGGGCGGATCATCAACATCTCGTCGGTGAACGGCGAGAAGGGCCAGGCGGGGCAGACGAACTACTCCGCTGCCAAGGCCGGCATGCACGGCTTCACGATGGCGCTGGCGCAGGAGCTCGCGTCCAAGGGCGTGACGGTGAACACGGTGAGCCCGGGCTACATCGGCACGGACATGGTCAAGGCGGTGCGTCCCGACGTGCTCGAGAAGATCGTGGCCGGGATTCCGGTGAAGCGCCTGGGTGAGCCCGAGGAGATCGCGTCGATCGTGGGATGGCTGGCCGGGGACTCGTCGGGCTTCACGACGGGGGCCGACTTCAGCTGCAACGGTGGTTTGCATATGGGGTGAGAAGGGACCGAGGACAGTCCAGTGGACTGGGCGACGCCCTTCGAACGACCGCGGACCGCAGGTCCGCGGGCTGGGGGGAACAGGGTGAAACCGAACCTCTCCTGATCAGAACCCACGCAACGCCGACGGCGCCTCTCGCGCCGTCGGCGTTGTTGTTTTCAGCAGGAGAGCGTTGTCGCATGTCCCCCATTCCTCCGTCCCTCCGGAGCCGCCGATCCTGGCTGCTCGGAACCACCGCGGCGATGCTGCCGCTCGCTGCGAACGCCGCGGCCCGCGCGCTCATCGAGCCCGCGCCGCCGACGTCGATCGAGCGACGCCCGCTGCGCCTGGGTGTCATCGACCTCAGCTTCCATCAGGCCTGCGCTGGCGTGGTGGCGCAGGTGCTGACGCGTGGCGGTGTCGCCCACGAGTGGCACGCCGCCACGCATGAGCGCATCTTCCTGATGCTCGCGCGTGGGGAGGTCGACCTGGTCGTGTCGGCCTGGCTGCCCGGCAGCCACGGCCACTTCGCGCGCGACCAGGCGCCCGCGCTGATCCGCCTCGGCCGGCTGTACCAGCCGTACGCGCTCTGGGGCGTGCCAGACTACGTGCCGGCGGACGCCGTGAGCACCGTCGGCGACCTGCGTCGCGAGGAGGTCGCCGCGCGCATGGTCAAGCGCATCCAGGGCATCGGCCCGGGGGCGGGCATCAGCCGCTTCTCGCGCGAGATCATCGAGACCTATCGGCTCGACGAGTCCGGTTATGAGTTCGTCAACGGCTCGCTGGACGACTGCGTCCAGGCCTTCGAGTCGGCCGTGGCCGAGCGTCGCTGGGTGGTGGTGCCGCTGTGGCGGCCGCAGTTCCTGCATGCGCGCCACGCGATCCGTGAGCTGCGCGAGCCGCAGGGGCTGCTCCGGGGTGTCGACGACGCGACGTTGCTGCTGCGCCGCGAGGCGCGGGCGCTGATCCCGGACGAGGTGCTCGCGACACTGGCAGGGATGTCGCTCGGCAATGACGCCGTGACCGCGATGGACGATCAGATCGGCCGCGAGCGCCAACCGGTGATGGCGGTCGCGCAGGCGTGGCTCCAGGCCAATGAAGGCCAGCTCGACGGCTGGGCGCTCAACGGGCGGCGAGCGCTCGCGCGGATCGGTTGACCGCCATGAGCAAGGGCTGCCGAGGCAGCCCTTGTCCGTGCGGAGTCACCCGACGGGTCAGTCCTTCTTCATCAGCACCAGCAGCTGGGACAGGTTCTGCGCCGCGGCCTGCAGCTTGGGCAGGGACTGCTCCAGCAGCACATGCGGCGGGGTGCGCGACGCATGCGTGCTGATGTTGATCGCGGCGACCACCTGGTTGTCGCGGCCGGTGATCGGGGCGGCGATGGTGAGTACGCCGTCCTCGAGTTCCTGGTCGACCAGACACCAGTGCTGGCGCCGGGTCTGCTCGATGGCCGCGCGCAGTTCCTCGTGCGAGCGCACTGTGTTGCTCGCACGGCGAGCCAGCTGCGCGTGAGCCACGCGGGTCTCGCGTTCCTCCACCGGCAGCGAGGCCAGCAGCACGCGGCCGGTGGCCGTCGCCCAGGCGGGCAGCCGGCTGCCGACGCCCATCGGGTCGGACAGGATCTTGCGAAGCGGCGCGCGCAGCACGAAGACCACGTCGTCGCCGTCGAGCACCGCGATGGACACGGAGTCCCTCACGTCGGTCGCCAGCTGGATCGCCACCGGCTCGGCGAAACGCCACAGCGGCTGCGAGGACAGGTAGGCGAAGCCGAGATCGAGGATCTTGGGGGTGAGCTCGAACATCCGCCCCTCGGACCGCACGTAGCCCAGCGTCTGCAGCGTCAGCAGGATGCGCCGCGCGCCGGCGCGGGTCAGGCCGCAGCGCTTGGCGACCTCGGTCAGCGTCTGGCGAGCGTGGTGGGTGTCGAAGGTCCGGATCACCGACAGGCCGCGCGCGAAGGATTGCACGTAGCTGTCGCCGGGCTTCAGGGGGGAGTTGGGTGCGCTTTCGTCAGGAGACATGGGCGTCATGACCGCAGTTTGGAAAGGCCGCGAAACGTTAACATCGCGCCCGTTTCTTTGTGATGTGACAGAGGGTGAACACCATGGCAATGGACGTTGTCGACTATGAGATCAAGGGTGCCGAGATGCAGTTCGTGGAGGTCGAGCTCGACCCCGGCGAAGCTGCGATCGGTGAGGCCGGCAGCATGATGTTCATGGATGCCGGCATCGGCATGGACACGGTGTTCGGCGACGGTTCCGCCAACCAGGGCGGCTTCTTTGGAAAGTTGCTGGGCGCCGGCAAGCGGCTGGTGACCGGCGAATCGCTGTTCACGACGGTCTACACGAACCAGAGTCATGGCAAGCAGCGGGTCGCGTTCGCGGCCCCGTACCCGGGGAAGATCCTGCCGATGGAGCTGGGCAAGCTCGGCGGCACGCTCATCTGCCAGAAGGATGCGTTCCTGTGCGCGGCCCGCGGCGTTTCGCTGGGCATCGCGCTCCAGCAGCGCCTGTCGACTGGCTTCTTCGGTGGCGAAGGGTTCATCATGCAGAAGCTCGATGGTGATGGGCTGGCCTTCGTGCATGCGGGGGGTACGGTGGTTCGTCGTACGCTCCAGCCGGGTCAGACGCTGCTGGTGGATACCGGCTGCGTCGTCGCCTACACGCCCAGCGTGAGTTTTGAGATCCAGTACGTAGGCAAGATCAAGACCGCCCTGTTCGGCGGCGAGGGTCTGTTCCTGGCCAAGCTCACCGGACCGGGCGAGGTCTGGCTGCAGAGCCTGCCGTTCTCGCGCCTGGCGTCGCGCGTGTTCGCCGCGGCGCCCCAGCGTGGCGGCTCCCGCGAGGAGGGTGGCCTGCTGGGTGGCGTGGCCGCCGGCGGGCTGCTGGGTGGGCTGCTCGGCGGCGACGACGAGTAACTCGCGACCGCCGCGAAGCCGTCCGACAAGTTCGAGATGCGCAGACTTGCCGCAACGCTGGCGGCAAGTCTGGCGCAACCGAATGCAACGGGAGAGGGGCCATCAGCGGGGCAATGAGCGGGGCAGTCACGGGGCTGTTCCCGCTCGGACCTAGGGTGAACCCGCCTACACTTGCGGGCTGCGTGCCGCCCGGCTCGTCGGGCATCTCCTGTTGAGGATCTCCATGCTGTCTTCCCTCGCGCGGTCCGTGCTGGCCGCCCTGGCCCCGCTGGCCATCGCCGTGTCCGCCTTGACCCTCGCGCCCGACGCGCGCGCCACCACCGGCAGCCCGATCTTCGTGCTGAACTCGCTGGACGCCGACATCAGCGTCATCGATCCGAAGGACTTCCGCCAGGTCAAGCGCATCCCGACCGGCAAGGAGCCGCACCACCTCTACCTGACGCCCGACCGCAAGACGATGGTCGTGGCCAACGCGCTGGGCGACTCGCTGACCTTCCTGGATCCGGTGACGGCCGAGGTGCAGCGCACCGTGCACGGCATCCCCGATCCGTACCACCTGCGTTTCTCGCCGGACATGAAGTGGCTGGTGCTCGCCGGCAACCGCCTGGACCACGTCGACATCTACAAGTGGCAGCCGCAGAACGCGGCGCAGCCGCTGGCGCTGTTCAAGCGCTTCTCGGCGCCCAAGACCCCCAGCCACCTGTCCATCGACACGAAGAGCAGCGTGGTCTACGCGAGCCTGCAGGACAGCTCCGAGCTGCTGGCGATCGACCTCAACACGATGGCGCCGCGCTGGAAGATCCCGGTGGGCAAGCTGCCCGCCGATCTCTACCTGACGCCGGACGACAAGTACCTGCTGGTGGCGCTCACCGGCGAACGCAGCGTCGAGGTCTACGACGTCAGCGCCGCGCAGCCCAAGCTGGTCAAGCGCATCGAGACCGGCGACGGCGCGCATTCGTTCCGCGCGCTGGGCGATCGCAAGCATGTGCTGGTCAGCAACCGCGCGGCCAACACGATCAGCAAGATCGCGCTGGCGGACTTCAGCGTCGTGGACACCTTCAAGGCGCCGGGCGGTCCCGACGACATGGAGATCCTGACCGACGGCCGCACCTTGATGTTCACGTCGCGCTGGGCGCGCAAGCTGACGGTGATGGACCTGCAGACCAAGCAGATCCTGCAGCAGGTCAAGGTCGGCAAGTCGCCGCACGGCGTCTGGACGCTGGATCAGATGCCGCGCCAGTGAGCGGCCGATCACCCGATCACGTCGATCCCGCCGATCACCGCTCTCCCGACCTGACACCTGAAAGCTGCGCCCCGTGAAGTTCCCCTCCGTCTCGCGTCATGCCCGAGGCCGGTTGCCGATGCTGGCGCCGTTCCTGCTGCTGGGCCTGGCCGTGACCGCCCCGGCGCAGCCGCAGAACACGGCCGCGCCCGGCGCGGCGCCGTGCGACAAACCCGTCTACCTGACCTTCGACACCGGCCACATGGGCGTGGCGCCGCTGATCGTGGACACGCTCAAGCGCTACGACGCGAAGGCGACCTTCTTCCTCGCGCAGGAACCGACGATGGATGGCGGGCAGACGCTCGACGACAAGTGGGCGCCCTGGTGGAAGCAGCTGGCGGAGCAGGGCCATGATTTCGGCTCGCACACCTGGTACCACGACGCGTGGTCGGCAGACCTGCCTGACGGCAAGTTCCGCTTCAAGCGCGCCGCCGGCGAGCAGGTCCCGCAGAATGTCGTGCTCAGCGCGGCCGAGTACTGCGAGGAACTCAAGCGCCCGGCCCGGCGCTTCCTGGAGATGACCGGGCGGCCGATGTCGATGATCTTCCGCGCGCCGGCCGGACGCACCTCGCCGGCGCTGATCGCTGCGGCGCAGGCCTGCGGCTTCCGCCACGTGGGCTGGAGCGCGTCGGGCTTCCTCGGCGACGAGCTGCCCAGTGACCGCTACCCCAACCAGGCGCTGCTGGAGCAGGCGCTGCGCCGCGTGAAGCCGGGCGACATCCTGATGGCGCACCTGGGCATCTGGTCGCGCCAGGATCCCTGGGCGCCGACGGTGCTGGAGCCGCTGCTGCAGGGATTGAAATCCCGGGGCATGTGCTTCGCGCCGTTGCGCGATCATCCGGAGTACGTCGCGTGGATGCGCCGGCCGCAGGAAGCCGTGGCCCGGGCCGCTTCCACGACGGGCGCGACGGGCGCATCGGGCGCGTCCGGCGCGTCGGTCGCGCCAAGCCCGAAGGACGCGCTGAGGCGCTGACGCGCTGAGCGCTTGATGCACGCCACCGTTGGAGGATCCGCAGCGTGATGGACTGGTTCACCGATCTGTTCGGACAGGCGCAGCAGGCGCTGTTCGAAAGCGTCATCCAACCGATCGTTTTCCACCTGGGCTTCGGCAACCTGCTCGAGGACGCGTTCGACGCCACCGGCTGGCTGCTCGTCGGCCTGATCCAGATCGTGGTGATGCTGGCCGTGATCGGCGCGCTGCAGCGTTGGCGCCCGGCCGAGGCGGTGACCGATCGCCGCGCGATCCGCGTCGACATCCTCTACACGCTGATCCAGCGGCTGGGCCTGTTCCGGCTGGTGATGTTCTTCTCGCTGGAGCCGCTGTTCGACGGCATGGTCGGCGAGATGCGCATGCTGGGCATTCCGACCTTCCAGCTCGACGCGATCTGGCCCGGCGTGACCGACGTCGCCTGGGTCAGCTTCGCGATGTACCTGGTCGCGTTCGACCTGCTGATGTACTGGCTGCATCGCGCGCAGCACTCGTGGAACTGGTGGTGGGCGCTGCATGCGCTGCACCACAGCCAGCGCCAGATGACGATGTGGAGCGACAGCCGCAACCACCTGCTTGACGACCTCATCATCGACAGCGCCGTGGCGCTGACCGCGCGCCTGATCGGCGTGGGCCCCGGCGAGTTCGTCGCGCTGGTGGCGATCTCGCAGTTGCTGGAGAACCTGCAGCACGCCAACCTGCGCCTGAGCTTCGGCGCGATCGGCGAGCGCCTGCTGGTCAGCCCGAGATTCCATCGGCTGCACCATTCGATCGGCATCGGCCACGAGGGCTTCGGCCGCGGCACGCTGGGCGGGCACAACTTCGCGGTGATGTTCCCGATCTGGGATGTGCTGTTCCGCACCGCCAATTTCGAGGACCGCTGGGATCCGACCGGCGTGCGCGACCAGTTGCCCGAAGAGGGTGGGCGCGACTACGGCGAGGGTTTCTGGGCGCAGCAGTGGCTGGGGCTGAAACGGCTCGTGGGACGTGACAAGATCGCGGCCGCGCCCGGCGGCGGATCGACGCCGACCGGCGGCGCGTCGATGGACATCGCCGGACAAGCGCCGGCCGGAGGGAACGACTGATGATCAAGCCGATGGGCCGCCTGATGGACGCCTTCTGGCGGGCCGCCGCGTACTGCCTGCACCCGCGTGTGATCGGGTGGTCGCTGCTGCCGCTGATCCTGCTGGGCGTGATGTCCTTCGTGCTCGGCTACTTCTTCTGGGAGTCGGCGGTCGCGGGCGTGCGCGCCACGCTGGAATCGTGGAGCCTGGTGGATGGCCTGCTGAAGTGGCTGGATGGCCTGGGCGCGAGCGGCTTCCGCACGGTGATCGCGCCGATCGTCGTGGTGGCGATGGCCGCGCCGGTGCTGGTCGTGCTGTGCCTGCTGCTGGTGGCCACGATGATGACGCCGTCGATGGCGGACATGGTCGCGCATCGACGCTTTCCCACGCTGATCCGCAAGCAGGGCGGCGGCTTCTGGGCCGGGCTCGCCTGGGGCCTGGGCCACACGATCGTGGCGCTGGCGGTGCTGGTGCTGTCGCTGCCGTTCTGGCTCATTCCGCCGATCGCGCTGATCGTGCCGCCGCTGGTGCTGGGCTGGTTGTCCTATCGCGTGTTCACCTTCGACGTGCTCGCCGAGTTCGCCACGACCGCCGAACGCCGCCGCATGCTCGCCGAGCACAAGCTGCCGCTGCTCGTGCTGGGGCTGGTGACCGGCTACCTCGGCGCCGCGCCCGCGGCCATCTGGGCACTGGGCGCGCTGGCCTTCGTCTTCGCGCCGCTGTTCATCCTCGTGTTCGTGTTCCTGTCCACGCTGGTCTTCGCGTTCAGCTCCTTGTGGTTCGCGCATTACGCGCTGGCCGCGCTGCAGGAGATGCGTCGCGTCGAGGCCGCCGCGGAGCGCGTCCCCGATCCGGTGATGGACGCGCTGCCCGCCAACTACGCGACCGCGCCGCCGCTGTCGGCCGACGATCCGGGCCTGCCGCCCGCGATCGAGAACAAGCCGTCGCCGCTCTGATCCACGCTCAGCCCAGGACCCTCGCATGAACATCGGCCTCTTCATCATCGGCGACGAGATCCTGTCCGGGAAGCGCCAGGACAAGCACCTGGCCAAGGTGATCGAGCTGTTGAGCGCGCGCGGTCTGTCGCTCGCCTGGGCGAAGTACCTGGGCGATGACCGCGAGCTGCTGATCCGCGAATACCGCGACGCCTTCGAGCGCGGCGATCTCTTCTTCAGCTGCGGTGGTATCGGCGCGACGCCGGACGACCACACGCGCCAGGCGGTGGCCGCGGCGCTGGCGCGACCCTTGGCGCTGCATCCGGAAGCGGCGGAGCTGATCTGGCAGCGCGTGCAGCAGATGGCCGCGGAGCAGGGCACGACGCCCGAGCGCGATCATCCCGACACGCTGCGCCGCATGGAGATGGGCGTCTTCCCCGAGGGCGCGGCCATCATCCCCAACCCGTACAACCGGATCCCGGGCTTCTCGATCGGCCAGGCCTACTTCGTCCCCGGCTTCCCGGTGATGGCCCATCCGATGATCGAGTGGGTGCTGGACCACCGCCACGCCGACCTGCATCGCGAGGTCGGCACCCGCGAGCGCTCGATGATCGTGCAGGGCGCGATGGAAGCCAGCCTCACCCCGCTGATGGAACGCATTGAATCCGAGTTCCCCGGCATCAAGGTCTTCTCGCTGCCCAGCGTCGACCACCCGCAGTGGGGCCGGCACATCGAACTCGGCGTCAAGGGCGAGGCTGCGGCCATGGACGCGGCCTACGACGCCCTGCGCGCGGGCGTGGTCCAGTTTGGTGCTGCCATCAGCACTGAATTGGTGCGATGATGCACCGATTCGGGTTTTGCGCCCGGACGAGGGCTCGACGGGGCTGACGGCGGTTCTCTCTGACCCGGATGCGCCGCCCCCGCGTGGCGCGTTGGGCATCAAGGGCTTGCGTGTCATGCACCGGTCTGGCGCCTGCCTGTCACCGTGCCGCCATCTGTTGGCATGCAAACTGCTAAATCGTCCGCGCTGGGCCCAAGCCCCACGATCCTTTCTTTCTCATCCAGCCCCCCTAGGAGTGATTGATGGCCACCAAGACCGTCGCCGACGTGATGAACCTGGTGAAGGAGCACGAAGTCAAGTTCGTTGACTTCCGCTTCACCGACACGCGCGGCAAAGAGCAGCACGTCACCGTGCCCGTCTCCCATTTCGACGAAGACAAGTTCTCGGAAGGCCATGCCTTCGACGGTTCCTCGATCGCCGGCTGGAAGGGCATCGAAGCGTCCGACATGCTGCTGATGCCGGACCCGAACACGGCCAACATCGACCCGTTCTTCGAAGAGCCGACCCTGATCCTGTCCTGCGACGTGATCGACCCGACCGACGGCAAGGCCTATGAGCGCGACCCGCGCTCGCTGGCTCGCCGCGCCGAGGCCTACCTGAAGTCCTCGGGCCTGGGCGACACCGCCTACTTCGGTCCGGAACCCGAGTTCTTCATCTTCGACAGCGTGCGCTGGAACGTGGACATGTCCGGTTCGTTCGTGAAGATCGAGTCGGAAGAAGCCGCCTGGAACACCGGCAAGGAATACGAGCACGGCAACAGCGGCTACCGTCCCACCGTCAAGGGCGGCTACTTCCCGGTGCCCCCGGTCGACAGCGGCCAGGACATGCGCTCGGAGATGTGCCTGATCCTGGAACAGATGGGCATCCCGGTCGAAGTGCATCACCACGAAGTCGCGAACGCCGGCCAGATGGAAATCGGCACGAAGTTCAGCTCGCTGGTGCAACGCGCCGACTGGCTGCAGCTGCAGAAGTACATCATCCAGAACGTCGCGCACGCCTACGGCAAGACCGCCACGTTCATGCCGAAGCCCATCGTCGGCGACAACGGCTCGGGCATGCACGTGCACCAGTCGGTCTGGAAGGACGGCAAGAACCTGTTCGCCGGTGACGGCTACGCCGGTCTGAGCGACTTCGCGCTGTACTACATCGGCGGCATCATCAAGCACGCCCGCGCGCTGAACGCCATCACCAACCCCGGCACGAACTCGTACAAGCGTCTGGTGCCCGGCTTCGAAGCCCCGGTGAAGCTGGCCTACTCGGCCAAGAACCGCTCGGCCTCGATCCGCATCCCCTACGTCGCCAACCCGAAGGGCCGTCGCATCGAGGCGCGCTTCCCGGATCCCTCGGCCAACCCGTACCTGGCCTTCGCCGCGCTGCTGATGGCCGGTCTGGACGGCGTCGAGAACAAGATCCATCCGGGCGAAGCCGCCACGAAGGACCTGTACCACCTGCCGCCGGAAGAAGACGCGAAGATCCCGACCGTCTGCCACTCGCTGGATCAGGCGCTCGAGTACCTGGACAAGGACCGCGCGTTCCTGACCAAGGGCGGCGTGTTCACCGACAGCTTCATCGATGCCTACATCGAGCTGAAGATGCAGGAAGTCCAGCGCTTCCGCATGACGACTCACCCGGTCGAGTTCGACATGTACTACTCGCTGTGATCGCGAGCGCGGAGAGCGCCATGACCGCTTCGGCACGGCCCGCTCCGCACGCACGCCACCGCGCAGGGGGACGGCTCACGCCGTCCCTTTTTCATTGCGCGAGCGGCCGAGGCGTTCCTCCTGCGTACACCTCGCAACAGCGGCCGTGCGCGCTGTCGCGGCGGCGCCTGACCGATTGCGTCACAATGCCCGACGACTCTGGTCAGTTAGAAGCAGGGAATGCAGATGACACTGCGGAACGTTTGGGTGGGACGGACGTGGGGACGGGTGGCGATGGCCGCGCTGATCGCCACGGCCGCGATGGCGGGCAAGGCCTCAGCGCAGGGCGTGGTGTATCGATGCCCCGGACCGCCGGTGCTGTACACCGATGCGATGTCGCCCAAGGAAGCGGCCGAGAAGGGCTGCCGCTCGATCGAGGGCACGCCGATCTCGGTGATCGCGCCGGTCAAGCCGCGCGTCACGACGACGCCCGCGCCCAGCACGGCGGGGAACCCCAGTGACCGCGTCGATCCCAAGGACCAGAAGGTCCGCGACGACGATCGCCGCCGCATCCTGGAGCAGGAACTGCGCGAGGCCGAAGGCAAGCTCGCCAAGATCCAGCAGGAATACAACAACGGCCAGCCCGAGCGGCGTGGCGACGAACGCAACTACCAGAAGTACCTGGACCGGACGGCCGAGCTCAAGGCCTCCGTCACGCGGCAGGAAGCCGACATCCAGGCCATCAAGCGCGAGCTCTCCAAGCTGCCGCCGGCCACGAACTGACGCGGGTCCGAGGACCTGGCGGGGATCGCGCGCCGACGTCGGCGAGGGCGATTCCCGATGAACCCCAAACCTGCATCCCTGGACGCGCAGTACGCGTGTTTCGACCTGCTCGCCACGCTGGTGGCGGTGGTCCGGCCCGACGGCGTGTGCGAGTTCGCCAACACCGCCGTCGAGACCCTGTTCAACCTGCCGCGCCGCGCGGTGCAGGGCAGCAACCTGCTGGAGTGGTTCACCGACACCGCCCGCCTGGTCGAGGCGCTGGAGGAGGTCAGCCGCAACGCGTTCTCCAGCTCGCGCTTCGACGCCACCATCCGCCGCGGCCCGCGCACGCATGACGACGTCCTGCCGGTGCACGTGATCGTGAGCCAGACCGACGATCCGCAGCGGCTGGTGATCGAGCTGATCGAGAACGCGCAGCAGACGCGCCAGGACCGCGAGGAGCGCAACCTGGACCAGGTGCACTCGATCAAGGAACTGACGCGCAACCTCGCCCACGAGATCAAGAACCCGCTGGGCGGCATCCGCGGCGCGGCGCAGCTGCTCGCGCTGGAGCTCCAGCCCACGGACCTGTGGGGCGAGCTCGAGGAATACACCGAGGTCATCATCCACGAGGCCGACCGGCTGCAGTCGCTGGTGGACCGGCTGCTGGCGCCGCACCGGCGCGCGCAGGTGGTGGGTGACGTCAACATCCATGAGGTCTGCGAGCGGGTGCGCTCGCTGGTGCTGGCGCAGTACCCGCGCGGGCTGACGCTGATCCGGGATTACGACATCTCGCTGCCGGACTTCCGCGGCGACCGCGAGCAGCTGATCCAGGCCGTGCTGAACATCGTCCAGAACGCCGCCCAGGCGCTGCACGAGCGCATCGGCGCGGGCGACGCGCTCATCGCGCTGCGCACGCGGGTGGCGCGACAGGTGACGATCGGCAAGCAACGCTGGCGCTTGGCATTGGAATTGCATATCGAAGACAACGGCCCGGGCGTGCCCGAGGAGATCAAGGACCGCATCTTCTTTCCGCTGGTTTCAGGGAGGGATGGCGGTTCCGGTCTCGGGCTGACGCTGGCGCAGACGATCGCCCAACAGCACCAGGGGATGATTGATTGCGACAGCCAGCCGGGTCGGACCGATTTCCGAATCACCCTGCCTTTGCCCTGAGCCGCGGCCACAAGTCGACAACGGGGGAAAGGGGAGCCATAGATGAAGTCGATCTGGATTGTTGACGACGACCATTCGATCCGTTTTGTTCTCGAGAAGGCGCTGACGCGCGAAGGGCTGCCGGTGCGCAGCTTCAGCCAGACCCGCGAGGTGCTGGCCGCGCTGGAGGACGACACGCCGCAGGTGCTGGTGTCGGACATCCGCATGCCGGGTGGTTCCGGCCTGGAGCTGCTGAGCACGGTGAAGAAGCAGCTGCCGGGGCTGCCGGTGATCATCATGACGGCCTACTCCGACCTGGACAGCGCGGTGAGCGCGTTCCAGGGCGGGGCGTTCGAATACCTGCCCAAGCCCTTCGACCTGCCGCGCGCGGTGGAGCTGATCCGGCGCGCGCAGGAGGAGAGCCAGCGCGAGGCGGTGGGCGAGGCCGAGAAGGTCGAGATGCCCGAGATGCTGGGCCAGGCGCCGGCGATGCAGGACGTGTTCCGCGCGATCGGCCGTCTGAGCCAGAGCCACGTGACGGTGCTGATCACGGGCGAGTCCGGGTCGGGCAAGGAGCTGGTGGCGCGCGCGTTGCACAAGCACAGCCCGCGCGCGGACGGGCCGTTCGTCGCGATCAACACGGCGGCGATTCCCAAGGACCTGCTGGAGTCGGAACTGTTCGGCCATGAGCGCGGCGCGTTCACGGGCGCGCAGGCGACGCGTCGTGGCCGCTTCGAGCAGGCCGAGGGCGGCACACTGTTCCTGGACGAGATCGGCGACATGCCGTTGGATCTGCAGACGCGGCTGCTGCGTGTGCTCTCGGATGGGCAGTTCTATCGCGTGGGCGGCCACAGTCCGCAGAAGGCCAATGTGCGCGTGGTCGCGGCGACCCACCAGAACCTCGAGACGCTGGTCAAGGATGGCCGGTTCCGGGAGGACCTGTTCCATCGGCTGAACGTGATTCGGTTGCGGCTGCCGCCGCTGCGCGAGCGCCGCGAGGACGTGCCGCTGCTGGCGCGATATTTCCTGCAGCGCAGCGCCAGCGAGCTGGGCGTGGAGCCCAAGCGCCTGTCAGAAGCGGCGCTGCAGCGGTTGGTGAACTTCGACTTCCCCGGCAACGTGCGGCAGCTGGAGAACATCTGCCACTGGCTGAGCGTGATGGCGCCCAGCCTGGTGGTCGAAGCCAAGGATCTGCCGCAGGAACTGCTGGCGGCGCCTGGCGCGCACGCGGGCGGTCTGCCCGCAGGCCTGGGCGGTGGGCTGTCGTCGGACGTGGTGCCGCTGGCCACGGGGCTGAGCGCGAGCTCGAGCGCCGGGTCCGCGCCGGGGGCGCTGGCGGGTGGGGGGATGCCCTTGCCGGTGGTGCAGATCCCGCCGTCGCCGGACGCGTGGGTGGCGGAGATGGCGCGCGAGGCGCGACGTCTGCTGGCCGCGGGCGAGCCCAACGTGTGGGATGTGCTGACACGTCGATTCGAGGCCAGCCTGATCCTGACGGCGCTGGACCTGACGCGTGGCCGCCGGATCGAGGCTGCGCAGAAGCTCGGCATCGGTCGCAACACCATCACGCGCAAGATCCAGGAGCTCAACCTGGACGCTTGAGGCGGTCCAACCACACCCCCAACCCCTGCGCATTGAGCTCGACGTCCATCGCGAGCAGTGCGGCGACGCGGGTCGGGGGCAGGCGATCGCCACAGTGATCGTGCACGCGGCGCTGGTACAGCGCGAGCAATTCGCGCTTGAGCGCCGCATGCCGATCCGGCGCGTCCTTCAGCCGCAGCGCGATCGCTTCCATCTCGTCGATCTGCGCGATCAGCAAGGCCGCAAGGCGCTCGACATCGGCCTCGTCACGACCCACGACGCTGTAATGCGTCAGGTACATCTTCGACGGGCGCGTGGCCATCATCCGGCCGATCGACGCACGCAACGCGTCGGGCTCGAACTGCACCGGCGTGCTGGTCGGCATGATCCACGCGCCGCGCTCGGGATTGTCGAACTCGCGGTACGACAGCCCGAAGGTGTCGCCAGTGAACCAGCCGCCGCTCGTCTCGTCCCACAGGCAGTGGTGGTGCCGCGCATGCCCCGGCGTGTCGATCAGCCGCAGCATGCGTCCGCCGACCGTCACGCGCTGCTCGTCGGTGCTCGCCACGGCGCGCGACTCCGGCACGCCGACCAGCTCGCCGTACGAGCGGCGCATCTCCTCCTCGCCATACACGGCCAGCGCGCCCGCCCACAGCGCCGACGGATCGACCATGTGCCGCAACCCGCGCGGATGCGCCAGCATCGTGGCCGCCGGCAGCTCCGCCATCAGCGGGCCGACACCGCCCGCATGGTCCAGGTGGACGTGCGTCGGGATCACCCAGTCCACCGCGTCACGCGCCAGCCCCAGCGCCTCCAGCGCGCCCAGCAGCCGAGGCAGCGCATGGCGCGTGCCGGTGTCGATGAAGGCCGCGCGGCCGCTGTCCACGACGAGGTAGGCTGCGTCGAAGTGATCGCGCTGGAACGCGGTGTCGATGGCGTACACGCCGTGTCCGAGCGGTTCCAGGTAGGCCGGCAGCGATGCCGGGGCCGAGGGCAGGGCGGTCGTGAGCGTCACGGGCGGTCTCCGGGTCGGGTTCTTAGAATGTCCGGCAGATTACGCGATCGCGCCCCACCGCGCCGTCGCCTGCATGACCCGCGTCGCCATCCGCGCGACGCCCACGCACAAGGAGCCGCCATGGCCGTTCGAGAGATCCTCAAGATGGGCGACCCGCGCCTGCTGCGCCACGCCCAACCGGTCGAGGACTTCGACACCCCCGAGCTGCGCGCGCTGCTCGAGGACATGTTCGACACGATGAAGGCCGCGAATGGCGCCGGACTCGCCGCGCCGCAGATCGGCGTCGACCTGCAGGTCGTCGTGTTCGGCTTTCAGCGCAACGAGCGTTATCCGGAAGCGCCGCCCGTGCCGATGACCGTGCTCATCAATCCCACCATCGAGGCGCTGACCGATGAGACCGAGGAGGGCTGGGAAGGCTGTCTGTCCGTGCCCGGCCTGCGCGGCGTGGTGCCCCGGCTCAGCCGCATTCGTTATCGCGGCTTCGATGCCCACGGGCACCTGATCGACCGTGAGGCGGACGGATTCCATGCCCGAGTCGTGCAGCACGAGTGCGATCACCTCGTGGGCACGCTCTACCCGATGCGCATCAAGGACTTCAGCCGCTTCGGCTTCACCGAGATCCTGTTCCCGGGCATGGACCCGAACGCGGACGATTGACGCGGACGATTGACGTGGCTGGTGTGCACCGTCCGATTGACGGTTCGGCAACAGGGCGACAAGTTGTAAGCAGGCGTGCACCAAGTTGTCGCCGAGGCGTTAAGAGACGATCGCGGAACTCCGCAAGCCGCCGACCGCCGTATCCCCGGAGGAGGCTCCAGGCCATGACCCACGAGACTGCCCAGATGACATCGACCTCGCGCGCGGTGGCGCGCCCGCAGGCGCCACGCTGGCTCATGGCGATGGCCTTCCTGATGCTCGCGCTGGCGGGCGCGCTGATGCACGGCGCGGCCCGGGCGGATGCGCCGTCGCGCGCCGGGCGCCTGGCTGACATGGCTGGCACGGTGTGGCTGTATGACGCCGATGAGCGTGAATGGGTGCAGATGCACCGCAATCAGACCGTGGGCGAGGGCGATCGGCTCCGCGCCGACGACGCCAGCGGCGCCACGGTGACCATCGGCGCCTCGACGCTGTGGATCGACCAGCGCAGCGAGATCGAGTTCAACGCGCTGTCCGACAACCGCATCGCCGTGCAGGTGATCAAGGGCAGCGTGGGCCTGCGCGTGCGCGGCCAGGACACGGCGGACGAATGGACGCTGCGCACGCTGGAAGGCCGCTTCGGCTTCGAGCGCGAAGGCCTGTACCGCGTCACGCAGCTCGATCGCGGCAGCGAGGCCCAGGCCTGGCAGGGCAAGCTGCGTTTCGACTCCCGCGCGACGGACGCGCAGCCGGTCTGGCTGGCGACCAACGAGCAGGCCGAGTTCTGGTGGGACAACGGCCCGCGCACCGAGCGTCAGCCGCTGCAGCAGGACGGCTTCGCCCGGCTGATGCTCGAGGACAGCCGCGACGCGGTGCAGCCGCTGGTGGGCAGCGGGACCTCGGTGCCCTACGTGTCGCCGGAGATGACCGGCTCGGAGGACCTGGCCCGCTACGGCAGCTGGGAGCAGAGCTCCGACTACGGCGCGGTGTGGATCCCCACGGTGGTCGTGGCCGACTGGGCGCCGTATCGCTACGGCCGCTGGGTGTGGAGCGCGCGCTGGGGCTACACCTGGGTCGACGACATGCCCTGGGGCTTCGCGCCCTTCCATTACGGCCGCTGGGCCTACTGGCGTGACCGCTGGTGCTGGGTGCCGGGGCCGTACGTGCGCCGTCCGGCCTACGCGCCGGCGCTGGTGGGCTGGGTCGGGGGCTCGTCGGTGTCGGTGGGCGTGGTCGTGGGCGGGCGCCGTCCGCCGCCGCCGCGGTATGGCGGCTGGGTGCCGCTGGCGCCGCGCGAGGCCTGGACGCCGTCCTACCGCTACAGCAAGGACTACTGGCGTCGCGTGAATCCGGATCCGCACCTGGTGACCGTGGTGCCGCAGAACGGCAACCAGCGGCCGCCGGTTTACCGGCATGAACGCGAGCACGGCGCGCTCTTCACGCAACGGCCCGTCAGCGCGCCGCTGCCCGCCACCGCATTGCAGCCGCAGCGCTCCTGGCCGCCGCGGCCCTCGGGTCAGGCCAATGGCCGCCCGGATGGACTGCCCTTCATCGACCGCAACCGCGACGGCAAGCCCGATGTGCGCCCGAACGACGGACGCAACGAAGGCCGCCCCTTCATCGACCGCAACAACGACGGTCGTCCGGATGGATTCGGCGACGCGCGACCCGGTGAGAGCCGCCCCACGCGCGGCACGATCCGGCCGGAACCCGACAACACGACGGTGCGTCCGCAGCCGCAGGGTCAGCAGCCGGGTCAGCCCCAGGTCCAGCCAAATTCGGGCCAGCACACCGTGGTGCCGCAGCGCGAGGCGCAACGCCCGTCGGAGCGCCGCGAGGGCGATCGCGAGAGCTGGCGTCAGCGGAATCCGGAGAACGCCGAGCGCGGTGATCGCGGCGATCGCGGTGACTGGGGCCGTCGCGACGGACCACGTCCCGAGCAGCGTCAAGACCCGGTGCGCGCCGCGCCGCCGCAGGCGCCGCGTGTGGAGATGCCCCGCGTCGAGCAACCGCGCGTCGAGCAGCCCCGCATGGAGCAGCCCCGGATGGAGCCCCCGCGCGCGATGCCGCAGCCGCAGCCTCGCATCGAGGCCCCGCGTCCGGCGCCCGCGCCGCGCGCGGAGCCTCCTCGCGCGGAACCCCCGCGCGCCGCGGAGCCGCCGCGCAATCGCAACGACGGTCCGGGACGGCAGCAGGAGCGCTGATCGCGACGGCGATCGCCGTCAGTCGATCCTGAACGACACGCCTGTGATGAGCAGCGTGTCGTTCTTCTTGAGCCCGTCACCCGGGTTGCTGTCGTAGCGGTGCTGCACGGTGGCCGTGAGGCTCAGCCGCTTGGTCATCGCCACGGACACGCCGCTGTCGAAGGTGGCGCGGAACTCGCCGCTGTTGCGCAGGTCGGGCAGGTAGGCCAGGCGCTGCTTGAAGGTCGTCGAGTCCGAGATCTTGTGGTTGGACTCCTCGGCCAGCAGCAGCTCGGCGTTGCCGTACTTGCTGCGCAGCACGCCGTCCTGCAGCGCGGGCACGACGTAGCGTTCCTGCGTGTAGCCCAGACCGGCGGAGACGTCCCAGGTCACGTCGTCGCGCTTGACGACGTGATAACCGGCACCGGCGCCCACCGAGTACCTCGACGACAGATTCGCCGGCTCATCCTTGAGCGCGTCGAACTGGCCGAAACCGAAGACGCGGTCGGTGATGTCGCGTTGATAACGCGTGCCGACGGCGTAGCGCTGTTCGGCCTCGTCGTCGTCATTCTTCAGATAGAGCGCTCGCCCGTTCAGCGTCCACTTGTCGATCTTCGTGGCCTTCACGGCCTCGCCGCTGAGGTTGATCGTGGTGGAGTCGCTGTTGCCCGAGGACAGGCTGGCGCCCGCGGTGAACAGGGCGCGCCACTGGCCGTCGTCCTTGACGGTGACCTGGGCGAAGGCGGAGAGCGGGAGCAGGGGGAGTGCAGCGAGGCACGCGGTGGCGAGCAGACGCGTCGGCGGCATGTCGGATCCTTTCGGACAAGTGAACATGCCGGGACGTTGGCAAGCTCCGGTCCCGCGGTGCGCAGGGCGTCCAACACGCCCGCGCCGCCGCCAGGCCCGGCTCAGGCCGCGCTCACGCCGCGCTCACGCCGCGCTCCCGCCGCGCTCCCGCCGCGATTACGCAACAGATGGCAACACCGTCCCCCAGCACGGTCCGAAGCCGATCGCGCGCCGGCCATCGGCCTTGCAGCGGCCCACCAGCGCGACGCTGTCGCCGTCCTGCAGGAACACGCGTTGCTCCCCGCCCGGCAAGGTGATCGGCTGCTTGCCGCCTTGCGTCAGTTCCAGCAGCGAGCCGCCCTGGTCCGCTGCGGCGCCCGACATCGTGCCCGAGCCGAAGAGATCGCCCGGCTGCAGGTTGCAGCCGTTGCTGGCGTGGTGCGTCAGCATCTGCGCGACGGTCCAGTACGCGTCGGAGAAGTCCGAACGCATCAGCCGGGCCGGTGCCTCGCCCGCGTCGCGCATCGCGCGCGTCTGCAGGTGAACTTCCAGCTGGATGCCGATCGCGCCCTGCGCGCGGTTGTCCGCGCCGTCGAGGTAGGGCAGCGGCTGCGGATCGCCGTCGGGCCGCGTGAACGCGCGGCGGAACGGCGCCAGCGCCTCCATCGTCACCACCCACGGCGAGATCGTCGTGGCGAAGCTCTTGGACAGGAAGGGCCCCAGCGGCTGGTACTCCCACGCCTGGATGTCGCGCGCGGACCAGTCGTTGAGCAGCACCAGCCCGAAGAGATGCTGTTCGGCGTCGCCGATCGCGATCGGATGGCCCTGCTCGTTGCCGGTGCCCACCAGCGCGCCGACCTCCAGTTCATAGTCCAGCCGCTTGATCGGACCGACGCTGGGCGTCTCGGCGTCGGGCGCCTTGGTCTGGCCCACCGGGCGGCGGAAGGTCTGACCGCTGACGCCGATCGAGGACACCCGGCCGTGATAGCCGATCGGCACCCACTTGTAGTTGGGCAGCAGCGGGTTGTCCGGGCGAAAGAGCTTGCCCACCGTCGTCGCGTGATGGATGCCGGCGTAGAAGTCGGTGTAGTCGCCGATGCGGCAGGGCAGCGTCATCTCGACGTCGGCCATCGGCTTGAGCGCCGCGGCGAGTTGATCGGCCTGCTTCGGACCGGCGTCGGCGCTGAGCGCGGCGACGAGCTCATGACGCAGCTGCCGGCGAAGCGCCGGGCCGACGGCCATCAGCGGATTCAGGCCGTGGCCCTCGCAGGTGCGCAGCACCGCACCGAGCGCGTCGGACAGCGCGCCGAGCTCGGCCGCGGCGATCAGGTCCAGCACCTGGTCGCCGATCGCGGCGACGGGCCGGAACGAGCCGGTCGAGCCGGCCGCGCGGCCCATGCCCAGTGGCAGGTTCTGGATCGGGAAGTCGGTGCCCTCGGCGTTGGCGGAGGCGATCCAGCTGCGCAACGCGGGATCGTGGGTGTGGTCGATCGTGGTCATGGAGACGGTGCTTTCGTTGTTGTCGTTGTTGTCGTTGCCGGCAACGCTCATGCCGGTTTGAACTTGTCCTTGAGCGCGCCCCAGCAGGCGGCGTAGTTCGTGTCCAGCGCGCCGCCGCGCAGCGCCCATTCGGACGGGCGGAAACGCCAGCGGCTCTCGAACATGAAGGCCAGCGTGTGGTCGAGCTTCTGCGGCGTCAGCGCGCGGGTGCTCGCGGCCTCGAAGGCGTCGGCATCGGGGCCATGCGGCACGAGGCAGTTGTGCAGGCTCGCGCCGCCGGGGCGGAAGCCCTCGGGCTTGGCGTCGTACTGGCCGTAGATCAGGCCCATGAACTCGCTCATCACGTTGCGGTGGTACCAGGGCGGACGGAAGGTGTCCTCCTGCACGAGCCAGCGCGGCGGGAAGATCACGAAGTCGCAGTTGGCCGTGCCGGGCGTGTCGCTGGGCGAGGTCAGCACGGTGAAGATCGACGGATCGGGATGATCGAAGCTGATCGAGCCGATCGTCATGAAGGTCTTGGTGTCGTACTTCAGCGGCGTCAGGTTGCCGTGCCACGCCACGACGTTGAACGGCGTGACCGCCTGCTCGTTGCGCCACAGCGCGCCGCCGGTCTTGCGGATGACCTCGTAGGGCGCGCCATCGGGCTCGTGCGCCGCGATGGGGGCGAGGAAGTCGCGCGGATTGGCCAGGCCGTTGGAGCCGATGGGGCCGAGCTCGGGCAGCCGGAACGCGGCGCCGTAGTTCTCGCAGACGTAGCCGCGCGCGCTGCCGCCGTCCATCGCCTCGACGCGGAAATTCACGCCGCGGGGGATCAGCGCGATCTCGCCGGGCGCGACGTCCAGCAGGCCCATCTCCGTGGTCAGGCGCAACGCGCCTTGCTGCGGCACGAGCAGCATCTCGCCGTCCGCGTTCATCAGCGCGCGTCGCGTCATCGGGCGGTTGAACGCGTAGATCAGCGAGGCCATGCCGACCTGCGCGTCCGGGTCGCCGTTGCTGACGATGGTCTTGAGGCTGTCGATGAAATCGACGGCCGGCGAGCCGGCCTGGTCCTCGGGCAGCGGGAACGGATGCCAGCGCAGCGGATCGGGCGGCGCGGCCACGCCGCCGGCGGCGCCGCTGGTCCAGAACGGCTGCTCGTACGCGTGGAAGGCGCCGGTCACGACCGAGGGCTGTCGGCGATAGAGCCAGGTGCGGCGGTTCTCGACGCGCGGCGCGGTGAAGGCGCTGCCCGAGAGCAGCTCGGGATACAGATCCATCGGCGCGCGCTGCGGGCTGTTGCGGCCCAGCGGCAGCGCACCGGCGACGGCCTCGGTCTCGAACTGGTTGCCGAAGCCGCTCTGGTAGCGCAGCGCGGCGGCGGAGTCGCGCGTGGCATCGGCCTCGGCGGACTCGGCGCGGTGAAGGGGATCGGGTGCGTTCATGCTTGTCCTCGTGGGGAAGCGGGGCCCGGGGTGGGGGCATCGATGGAAACGGAATCGGCGGACTCGGCGGAAGTCGCGGAAGGCGCCGTGGGGGCAGTGACGCGGCCAGCCGCGGCCAGCGCCTCCAGCAGCACGTCCTGGCGTCCGATGTGATTGGCCAGCAGCAGGATCAGCCTCGCATTGAACGCGTGGCTGGCGTCGGCGTCCAGGTCCTGGTGCGCTGCCAGCAGGGCTTCGTAGAAGTCGTCGCCGGCATCGAGGTTGGGGGTCGTGATCAACGGCATGTGACCTCCGCGAGGGCGGCGTCGAGCTGCGCGCCGGTGGGTCGAGCAGGCCAGCGCGCGCAGACATGCTGATCGGGACGCAGCAGGACGGCCGCGCCCGGCGCCGCCTGGAAACGCTCGCGAGCGAGGCCCGACGGATCGGCGGCTTCGTCGAGATGCAGCACCAGCGGCGCGTGATCTCCGACCTGATCGCCGGTCTCCTGGGCCGCACCGAAGACCAGCAGCGTGAACCGGCCCGGGCGCATCTGGCGCAGCAGCCAGTCGTCGCGGCCGTCGACACGGATGGGGGCGTCCGGCGCGGGCTGGCCGTACTGCGTGGTCGGCACCGACAGCCGGCCGCTGTTGACCAGCCGTCGCGCGAAGTCGAAGTCCCGGGCCAGCGTCAGCGTCGCATCGCGGAAGACGCGGCTGATCGCGCTCTTGGGCGTGATGAAGTCGGTCGAGCGCGAGGAATTCAGGATGTTCTCGTCCGCGGCGATCTCGCGCTCGCGCGCGTAGCCCTCGAGCAGCGCCTCGGGCGCGCGGCCCGACACGACGGCGGCGAGCCGCCAGGCGAGGTTGTCCGCGTCCTGGATGCCGGAGTTGGCGCCGCGCGCGCCGAAGGGCGACACGCCATGCGCCGCGTCGCCGGCGAAGAGCACGCGGCCGTGCCGGAAGCGATCCATGCGCATGCACGCGAAGGTGTAGACGCTGGCCCACACCAGCTCGATGTCGGGCACCGAGCCGTCGCCGCCGGCGGCGAGCGAGGCCTCCCGCATGAAGGTCCGCACGCGCGGCAGGATGCGATCGGGCTGTTTCTCGAGCTCGGGATCAGCGTCCCAGCCCAGCTGGAAATCGATGCGCCACACGCCGTCGGGCTGCCGATGCAGCAGCACGCTCTGGCCGGGGTGGAAGGGCGGGTCGAACCAGAACCAGCGCTCGGCCGGGAAGGGCGCGTTCATGCGCACGTCGGCGATCAGGAAGCGGTCCTTGAAGCTGCGCCCATGGGTCTCCTGTCCGGTGAGGCGCCGCAGCGTGGACCGCGCGCCGTCGCAGGCGACGATGTGGTCCGCGAGCAGCGTGTAGGGGCCGTCGGGCGTGTCGACGGTCAGCGCGGCGTGGTCCTCGTGCTGGACGAGGCCGCTGACGCCGTGATGCCAGCGCAGGTCGATGAGGGGCAGTTCCAGCGCGCGCTCGACCAGGAAGCCCTCGACGTAGTACTGCTGCAGGTTGATGAAGGCCGGGCGCTGATGGCCGGCTTCGGCGAGCAGGTTGAACTGGTAGACCTGCTGGTCGCGGAAGAAGACGCGGCCCACGCCCCAGGACACGCCCTTGTCGACGAGCCGCTGGCCCACGCCCAGGCGATCGAGGATCTCCAGCGAGCGCTTGGCGAAGCACAGCGCGCGCGAGCCCACCGAGAGGCGGCCGTCGTTGTTGAGCAGCACGACGGGGATGCCCTGCAGCGCGAGGTCGATCGCGGCGCACAGACCCACCGGTCCCGCGCCGACGACGACGACCGGATGCCGCGCGGGCGAGCCGGTGGCGTCCTGGTCCGCGCTGCGGCGGTAGGGGTAGACGACGCGCTGGTAGTCGACGGGCGTGTCCTCGGGGGAGCCCTCACCCCAACCCCTCTCCCGCTTCGCGGGCGAGGGGCCGCTCAGGCTCTCCTGCGGGGCCGAAGGGCCCCCTCGCCCGCGAAGCGGGAGAGGGCGGGGGGTGAGGGCTCCCACGATGACCTCACCCTTCCAAGGTTTGCCACATCTCCTGATCGCGCTGCGCGGTCCAGATGCGCGGGTCGCGGAACTGCGTGACCTCGTCGTAGCAGCGCGTGACGTCGAAGGGCATGCAGTGATCGAAGATGACCCAGTGGCCGTACTTCTGCTTCATCACCGCGTAGGTGTCCTTGTAGACGGCGTTCAGGTCCTTGCCCGCGGCCACGCCGGCCTTCACCGATGCATGCAGGTCGGCGATGAAGGCGCGGGTGCCGGCCAGGCCCTGCGCGACCGATTCAGGCGTGGTCAGCGCCGCGCCGCGGCCGGGCACCAGCGCCGCCGGCTTCAGCGCGGCGAGGTTGTCCAGCGTCTGCGGCCAGTCGGTGAAGTAGGCATCGCCCGCGTAGGGCGTCGCGTCGAACTCCACCAGATCGCCGGAGAAGAGGATGCGCTGCTCGGGCAGCCAGGCGACGGTGTCGCCCTTCGTGTGACCGCGGCCGAGCTGCAGCAGCTGCACTTCCAGCTTGCCCAGCCAGAGGCTCATCGCGCCCTGGAAGGTGATGGTCGGCCAGGTCAGGCCGGCGGGCACCGATTCGACATTGCGGAACAGGCGCGGGAAGCGGCCGATCTCGCTGGCCTTGTCGTGCTCGCCGCGCTCGACGATGAGGTCGTAGGTGTCGCGGCTGGCGATGACGTGTTCGGGCTCATAGGCCGACGCGCCGAGCACGCGCACCGCGTGGTAATGGCTCAGCACGACGTACTTGATGGGCTTGTCGGTGACCTCGCGGATGCGGCGGATGACGTCCTGGGCCATCACCGGCGTGGCCTGCGTGTCGATCACCATCACCGCGTCGTCGCCAATGATGATCCCGGTGTTGGGGTCGCCCTCGGCGGTGTAGGCGTAGGCGTTGTCGCTGAGCTTGACGAAGGAGACCTGCTTCTCCTCGACGTCGGCGTGGCTGGCGAACTGCTTGGTCATGGCGTGTCCCGGGCGTTGGCGGTGAGAGGGCGGGCGAGGGGCGATGGCTCGCGAAATTCAACGAAACGGAATTTGTTCGTTGAAAGCGAATATAGCCGCCTTGCTGAATTCGTTCAACAATAGCGAAATGGGCGTTCAAGACATGGCCGACGACGGCACCGACTCCAGCGACCGCGAGGACCGGCGCGGCATCCAGAGCATCGAGGTGGGCGGGCGGCTGCTGAAAGCGGCGGCCGCGCGCGGGCAGCCGCTGCCGCTGAAGGTGCTGTCGCAGGCCGCGGAGATGAGCCCGGCCAAGGCGCACCCGTATCTCGTGAGCTTCTGCAAGCTGGGGCTGATGCGTCAGGATCCGGCGACCGGGTATTACGGCCTGGGGCCGCTGGCGATGGAGATGGGGCTGATCGGCATCCAGCAGATCGACCCGATCCGGGTGGCGACGGCGCGGCTGGAGTCGCTGGCCGAGGAGATCGGCCACACGGTGGCGATCGCGGTGTGGGGCTCGCAGGGCGCGACGATCGTGCGCACGGCGGCGTCGCCGGCGGCGGTGCACGTGACGATGCGGCATGGAACGGTGGTGTCCTTGTCGGACACCGCGTCCGGACCGCTGTTCGCGGCCTACCGGCCGGCGGTGGAGATCCGGGAGATGCTGGCGCAGGCGCGCCGCAAGGGGCCGTCGGATTTGGCGCGCGTGGGACCGCACGACAAGCCGCGCGAGCTGCCGACTTGGGCCGAGTTCGCGCGGACGCTGGAGGAGATCCGCGGGCGGGGCTTGCACCGCTCGGTGGGCGGGATCGTCGAAGGCGTGAGCGCGCTGGCCGTGCCGGTCTTCGACAGCGATACGCAGATGGTGCTGGCGCTGACGGCGATCGGGCCGTCAGGCGCCTTCGACGCGGCGTGGGACGGCGCGGTCGCGCGCGGGCTCACGGCAGCGGCGACGGCCTTGATGCGCGAGATCGGCGGGCGTCGTCCGGACTGAGCGCCCGGGGCCTCAGCGCGGCGGCGGAACCAGCGAGAACATGTGCGCGTCATGCACCTGACCGTTGGTCTGGATGCGGTTGCGCAGCACGCCTTCATAGAGCGCGCCGGTCTTGATCGCGACGGCGCGGCTGGGTTCATTGCCGACGGCCACGATGATCTCGACGCGCTGGATCTTGAGCGACTCGAAGGCGTAGCGGCTGAGCGAGCGCACGATGGCTGACGCGATGCCGCGTCCCTGGCACGACGCCCGCACCCAGTAGCCGAGGTTGCACAGCGGGTGCACCGTGTTGAAGTGGTTGAGCCCGCCGCCGCCGACGAATTCGCCGGTCTCGGCGTCGAAGATGCCGAGCTCATAGGCGGTGCCGGCCGCGAGGTTCTGCGCGGTGCGCGCAAACCACGCCGCGCCTTCGTCGACGGTGTAGCCCGCATGGGCGAAGCCCAGCCAGCGGCCGACGGTGTCGGCGGATTCACGTGCGGCCGCGACGAACTCGGCGAGGTCTTCCGCGCGATACGGGCGCATCACGAAACGACCCTCGTGAAGCGGCTGGAAGGGCGGACGCGCGGGCTGTCCGTCGTCCCAGACCTCACCGGCCAATTGCTTCGCGCAGGCAAGCATGGATCGGTTGTAGCGCGTCAGCCGTGGAGCGAGCGCGGCCAGCGCGAGGCCGGCGGCTTCGTTGCCGCGGCCCTGCGCGGCATAGGTGAGCGCGAGCAGGGCGCGGGCCTCGTCGTGCAGCGGCCTGTCGTTGCCGGGCTGCATGTGATGGGCGAGCTCCCCGGTGATCAGCGCTTCGCTCTCATCGAGGCGTTGCAGCCAGCGCAGCGTGCTGCCGAGCTGCAGCACCGCGCGCGTGCGTCGATACGGATCCAGTTGACCGGAGGCGAGCGCAGCGCGGTAGAGCGGTTCAGCGTCGGTCTCGAGCCCGGCGGTGTCGCGAGCGCAGGCGCGCTCGAAGAGGGCGCGGCCGTCGGTGTCGGGGCGCTCGGCGGCGATCGCGTCGATCTCGGCGACGAGCTGCGAGCCCGCGAGATTCGGCGCGCGCCGCCAGACGTCGTCGATGCGCAAGGTCCAGGCGTCGTGCAGCGGTGCGGTGGCGGTCATCGGGCCAGTCTAGCCACTGGCGGAGAGGGTGCTGGAAGTCTGCATCACCACCATCGCGATCGTCGCGACGGCCATGGCGGCGGTGGCGCTCCAGCCGAGCACGCGCCACAACGTGGGCATGCGCATCGTGCCGACGATCCTCGGGTGCGAGGCCGCCACCATCACCGCGACCATGATCGGCACCGAGATCACCGCGTTGATCACCGCCGACCAGTACAAGGCCTTGATCGGGTTCAGCCCCGACAGGCTGATCCCCAGCCCGATGCCCATCGCGCTCGTCAGGATCGCGTAGAACGCCCTCGCGTCCTGCGCGGGCCGGTCCAGACCGCGCCGCACACCCGCCAGCGTGGCGACCGCGTACGCGGCCGATCCCGCCAGCACCGGCAGCGCCAGGAACCCCGTGCCGACAATGCCCGCGGCGAATAGCACGAACGCGAACTCCCCGGCGATCGGCTTGAGCGCCTGCGCGGCCTGTGCCGTCGTCTCGATGTCGCGCACCCCGTGCGCGTGCAGCGCAGCCGCCGTCGCGACGATCATGAAGAACGCGATCGCGTTGGAGAACCCCATCCCCACCATCGTGTCGGTGCGCAGCCGCCGGAACTGCGCGGCCGCCTGCTCGGGCGCGACCGCCAACGGCCGGTCGGCCTCGATGCGCCGGATCTCCTCGGCCTCCTGGCTGGCTTGCCAGAAGAACAGATACGGGCTGATCGTCGTGCCGAGAATGGCCACCACCGTCGTGATCGACGCGCGATCCCACGGCATGTCCGGCCACACGAGTGACCGCAAGGCCATCGCCCAATCCGCCTTCGCCGCGAAGCCCACGCCGACGTACGCGAGCAGCGACAGCGTCAGCCACTTGAGCAGCCTCACGTATCGCGCGTAGGGCAGCCAGATCTGCAGCAGCAGCGACAACGCCGCCATCACCACCACATACGCCCCCGCCGCGCCGCCGACCGCCAGGTGCATCGCATCGCCCATCGCGCTCAAATCGGCGCCCAGGTTGATCACGTTGGCCACCACCAGCAAGGTCACCAGCCCCAGCACCACGGCGCGCGGGCACAGCTTGGACAGGTTCTCCGTCAGACCCTTGCCGGTGATGCGCCCGATGCGCGCGCTGGCCAGTTGGATCCCCACCATCAGCGGCCAGGTCACCAGGATCGTCCACCCCACCGCGTACCCGTACTGCGCACCCGCCTGCGAATACGTGGCGATGCCGCTCGGGTCGTCATCCGCGGCGCCCGTGATCAGACCAGGACCCAGCTTCGTCCACCAAGGGCCGGTGATCGGGGCGCTGTCTGGACCGTCGGACGGAGCGCTCGCGGCCGAGACCGACACCCCTTTCCGCTCAGATGCCTCCGCACGCTCGGCATTCGCTCCCAGGGGCATCGGCCTCTCCCGCTTCCAGTGACGAGGGCTGTCGTCGACACCTCGGTGTCGACGTCCTGCAGAACGGAAGGCAAGCGTGGTGCCCGGTCTAGCGCTCGAACACCACCCCCTTCACCGGCAGCGACGGCGCCTGCCACGCATAGCTCGGGCTCAGCACGTTGCGCTCGTCATGCATGCCCGACCAGCGCAGGCTCAGCAGCTCGGCGAGCGTCCAGCCCGCCCAGTCCGCGCGGAAGGGCCGCGCGGCCGTCGACGCGTCGAATCCCGGCCCGCTGCGCCACAGCAGCGCCGGAATGCGGTAACCCGACGCCGTGCCCGGGCTGTGCCCCGCATGGTCCAGGCTGTGGCCGACCTCCTGCCCATGGTCCGACAGGAACATCCACGCGCCCCGCTCATCGTCCGTCAGGTGCGATCGCGTCAGCGACAAGGTCCGCGCGACGATGCGGTCGTGATACCGGATCGCCGCGTCGTAGTCCTGGCGGAACTCGCGCACCCACGCGGCGCGGCCCTCGCGCGTCATCGCGGCATCCACCGCGTCGCCGCCGGCATCGAAGGGATGCTCATTGGCCGGCATCCGCAGCCGGTAATGCGGATGCGCGCCCAGCAGGTGCACCACCACCAGCTTGCGCGGCGCCGGATCGGCCAGCGCGCGTTCGACCTCGTCCAGCAACTCCTCGTCCAGCGACCCCGACGAGCGTCCCGGCTGCCGGTTGATCATCTCCACCGTGTCGGCCAGCCGCGCATGCTGCTGGTCCACCGCCACGTCATCGTGGTTGCTGATCCACCAGACCTTGTAGCCCGCGCTGCGCGCCAGCGCCAGCACGTGCTGCGTGCGGCCGGCGGGATCGTCCTCATCGCGCTCGCCGAAGCTGAACAGCCCGCTCAGCGAGGCCACCGTCGTGGCCTGCGTGGACCAGGCGTGGCGCAAGGTCAGCCATCGCGCGCGCTCCTCGCGGCTCAGCGCGATCAGCTGCGGCGTCGTCGGACGCGCGTAGCCATACAGGCTCATGTTGTCGCGGTTGACGCTCTCGCCCAGCACCAGCATCACCGTGGCGGGCCCGGTCGCCGAGATCGCCGGCGTGGCGGCGCGCGCGTTGCGCATCAGCTGCTCGCGCTGGGTCTGCTGATCGGCCCAGGTCGCGCGCAGGTCGGCCACCTGCTGCGTCCACGCGGGCCAGAACAGCAGCGGGTGATGTCGCCGCCACGGCTTGCTCAGGTGGGCGAGGGCGCACAGCAGCAGCACCGCCACGAGCGCGATCCGCGCCGGACGTGAGAGTGTCAGGTCGCCCCGCGTGGCGCGGCGGATCGCGAGACCCGTCGCCGCGAGCGCCACCAGCAGCGCGACGACCGCCATCGCCAGCAACGGGCCCTGCGAGGCGAGGTACTCCATCGACTCGCGCGGCGTCGTGTTGGCCGCGGCCGCGAGCACCAGCGAGCTGTCCGGCGCGGCCTGGTAATGGTGCTGGAGGAACGCGCGCAACGCGCCGTCGATCAGGAAGGACAGGATCGCGATGAACACGGCGATCGCGCGCACGCGGCGCCAGATCGGGCGCTCGATCGGCCAGCACAGCCACAGCAGCGCGGGCAGCGCCAGCATCGCCATCTGCAGCGCGCGCCGGCCGTCGTGGCCGGCAACGATCGCCGCACCGCTCGCAGCGCTCAGGCACAGCACCGGGAGCCACCGGCGGATCGCGGTGGAAAACGTCATCGAAGGGACCCTCACAGCAGCGGGCGCAGCACTTTCCAGACGTTGTCCAGCATCACCGGATGGGCCTTGGCCAGCGGATGGATGCGGTCGCCCTGGAACCAGTCGGCGGCGTCGGCCCGATCGGCCACGCCCGCGAGCAGGAAGGGCTGCAGCGGCACGCGCTCGTCCTGCGCGACCGTCTTGAAGCTGTTCTCGAAGTCGCGTGCATAGCTCGCGCCCATGTTCGGCGGGATCTGCATGCCCACCAGCATCACCTTGGCGCCCGCTGCCTTGCCCGCCTGCACGATCGCCGCGAGGTTCTCGCGGGTCATCTTCAGCGGCAGCCCGCGCAGCGCGTCGTTGCCGCCCAGCTCCACGATCAGATGCGTGGGCTTGTGCTGCGTGAGCAGCGCCGGCAGCCGCGAGCGGCCCCCCGAGGTCGTGTCGCCGCTGATGCTGGCGTTGATCACCTCCGCGCTCAGCTTCTGCGCGCGCAGGCGCTGATCGAGCAGCGCGACCCAGCCGCTGCCGCGGGCCAAGCCGTATTCGGCCGACAGGCTGTCGCCCAGCACCAGGATGCGGCGGGTCGACGCGCTGGTGGCTTTGCCCGTGTCGGCGGCCCGTTCGGGCTTGCCTTGCGCCGCGACAGGCCCGGCCAGGGTCCCCGCGGCGGCGAGGGTCAGGACACAGGCGCTACAGTGCAGGATCCATTCACGGCGGCGCATCTGCGGTTGATTCATGGTTCAGAACATCCTCGAAGTCGATCACGTCAGCAAGTCGGTCCAGGATGCCGACGGCGTGCTGACCATTCTGCATGACATCAATTTCCAGCTGCAGGCCCGGGAATCCGTCGCCATCGTCGGCGCGTCGGGCTCGGGCAAGAGCACGCTGCTGTCCATCCTCGCGGGCCTGGACACGCCCACGCAAGGCACCGTGCGGCTGCGCGGCCAGGACATGTTCGCGCTGGACGAGGACGGCCGTGCAGCGCTGCGCGGCGCGCACCTCGGGTTCGTGTTCCAGAGCTTCCAGCTGCTGTCGCACCTGACCGCGCTGGAGAACGTCATGCTGCCGCTGGAGCTGCGCGGTGAGCGCGATGCCCGCGCACAGGCCCGGCAGATGCTGGAACGCGTCGGGCTGGGGCAGCGCCTGTCGCATTACCCGCGCGTGCTCTCCGGCGGCGAGCAGCAACGCGTGGCGCTGGCCCGCGCCTTCGTGCAGCAACCGGCGCTGCTGCTGGCCGACGAGCCCACCGGCAGCCTGGACTACGCCACCGGCGAGCAGGTCATGGCGCTGATGTTCGAGCTCAACCGCGAGCTGGGTACCACGCTCGTCATGGTCACGCACGACCAGTCCATCGCCGCGCGCTGTGAGCGCCAGCTGAAGATTTCGGCCGGGCATCTGCAGGACATCACGATGGCGGACCTGCCCGCGTAAGCCGAACAGGCCGGACAGGGCGGACAGGGCGCGCTTCAGGCGCTTCCAGCGCGCTGCGCCCGCTCGCGCAGTCGGCGGCGGCGCTCGAGCCGGATCACCGCCCACCAGCCGATGTAGACGATCACGTAGAGGCACACGCCCAGCACGACCCCCGCCAGCGGCAGTCCCACCAGCAGCGGCGTGCCCAGCTCCGACAGCCATTGGCTCAGCGCGGGCCACCAGCTCGCCGGGTCGCCCCAGTTCAGCGCCAGCTCCTTGGGCGCGGAGATCGGCCCGTGGATGCCCAGCACCTGGCGGCCCAGGAAGATCGCCAGCGTCCAGATCGGCACCAGCGTCAGCGGATTCGTCAGCCAGGTCGCGGCGATCGCCGCGGCCACGTTGGCCCGGCAGGCGATGGCCGCGACCGCGGCCAGCAGCATCTGCGTGGGCAAGGGGATCACACCGACCGCCAGCCCCAGTCCCGCGCCGAGCGCGACCCGGCGGCGATGCGCCACCCACAGCCAGGGACGCTCCTTCAGGTAATGGCCGAGCCACTTCAGGCCCTTGGTCTGCTCGAGGGCTTCGGGCGAGGGCAGCAGGCGTCGTGCGAGTCGGGAAGCCGTCATTGGGGGGAGCATCAGATGTGAAAAGCCCGCGCGGCTGACACGCAGCGGCGCGGGCTTCGAACGGTACAGCAAAGACCGGTCGGTTCGGCGATCAGTTCGCGGAGAACTTGTAGTCGGTCTTGGCCTTGCTGCGCAGTTCTTCCTGGAACTCCGCGACCTTCTGCTGCTGCATGCGCTGGATGATCTGGCCCTTGACGTCGTCGAAGGCCGGGAACTGCGCCTGACGCGTCTCTTCCAGCTTGATGATGTGGAAGCCGAATTGCGACTTCACCGGCTCCTGCGTCATCTCGCCGGCCTTGAGCTTGGCCATCGCGGCGCCGAACTCGGGCACGTAGGCGTCCGGTGCGGACCAGCCCAGGTCGCCGCCGTTCTGGGCGGAACCGGTGTCCTTGGAGTTCTTGGTCGCGACGTCCTCGAACTTCGCGCCGCCGTTCAGCTGCTTGATCAGCGCCTTGGCTTCGTCTTCCTTCTCGACCAGGATGTGGCGAGCGTGGAATTCGGTGCCGGTGGCCTGCGCCTTGAACTTGTCGTACTCGACCTTGGCATCCGCCTCGGTGACCGGGTTCTTCTTGGCGTAGTCGGCGAACAGCTCGCGGATCAGCAGCGATTGACGCGTCAGCTCCATCTGGTTCTTGTAGTCGTCGGTCTTGTTCAGGCCGCGCTTCTCGGCTTCCTGCAGGAAGATCTCGCGCAGGACGACTTCATCCTTGACCTTGCTTTCCATCTCCGGGCTGCGCGGCTGGCCAGACTTGGTGATCTGGCTGATCAGCACGTCGGCGCGGGCCTTGGGCACCGGCTTGCCGTTCACGATCGCGATGTTCTGGGCCAGGGCCGGCATGGACACGGCGCCGATGGCCGCCACGGTGGCGGCAAGCACAAACTTCTTCATGATGGGTAAAGGGCCTTTCGACTCCCGGGTGAGCGTGAACGCTCCAAAACAAAGCGCCGGCAGGCGGCGCTACTGAGGACCTTGTTTCTGCTGCTCGTCGGGCGCGCGAGCCTCGATGGCCAGTGCGTGTATGCCCTTCTGCATCAGATCGGCGAGGGCATCATATACGAGCCGATGCCGCGCCACCCTGGGTAAACCGGCAAAGCGCGAGCTCACGATTTCGAGGTAGTAATGCCCGCCTTCACGCGCGCCGGCATGCCCGGCGTGATGCGCGGAATCGTCCCGCAGACGCAGCAGCGTCGGGTTCAGCGCGGCGCGCAGGCGGGCGTCGATCTCCACCGACGGCGTGGCCGCCGGATTGGATTTCTCCCCGGATCCATCGTGCGCGCTCATCGCTTGGGCTCCTCGACGACGGTGTCCTCGTCCTGCGGCAGATGGCGGCTCATGTAGATGCCCTGGCCCAGCATGAACGCGATCATCAGACCGGTGCCGCCGAAGACCTTGAAGTTGGCCCAGGCCTCGGTGCTGAACGAGTAAGCGACGTAAAGATTCGCAAAACCCATCGCCGCGAAGAACACGATCCACGCGCGGTTCAGGCGCGTCCAGATCACGTCAGGCAGGTGCAGCTCCTTGCCGAGCATCTGACGCAGCAGGTCGCGGCCCAGCAGCCGGCTGATCAGGATCGCGGCCGAGAACAGCCAGTAGACCAACGTCGGCTTCCACTTGATGAACGCTTCGTTGTGGAAGTAGACGGTCGCCGCGCCCAGCGTGACCACCAGCCCGAGGCTGATCCACAGCATCAGGTCGACCTTGCGGCCGCGCAGCTTCAGGAACAGCACCTGGGCGATGGTCGCGGCCATCACGACGACGGTGGCCAGCAGGACGGGGGCCTCGGTGGGACCGACCTTGCCGCCCGAGACCAGGAAACCCAGGTGCTCGGTGGCGAAGGCCGCTGCCCAGTCCGGTTGTCGATCGGCGTACTTGAACGTGACGAAGAACAGCAGGAGCGGCAGGAAATCGAGCAACAGCTTCATTCAGGGACCAGTGTCGGCAGCGCTCAGCGCTGGGGCTCGAAGTCTATCGCGGCCGAATTGATGCAGAAGCGCTCGCCCGTCGGATCGGGACCATCGGGAAAGACGTGGCCCAGGTGGGTGCCGCACTTGTTGCAGCGCACCTCGACGCGGACCATGCCATGCGTCTCGTCCACGACGCGCTCGACGACCTCGGCGTTGATCGGCTCGTAATAGCTGGGCCAGCCGCAGCCGGCGTCGAACTTGGTGTCGGCCTGGAACAGCGGCGTGCCGCATCCGACGCAGTTGTAGCGGCCGGCTTCCCAGTGGTCCCAGTACTTGCCGGTGAAGGCGCGCTCGGTGGCGGCGTGGCGGGCGACCTGGTACTGCGTCGGGTCGAGTTGCTCGCGCCACTCGGCATCGGTCTTCTTGACCGGGTATTCGGTGTCGCGATCGCGCTCGTGCGTGGTCGCGTTCTGGGTGAACTTGTCGTAGCGGCTCATGATGAACAGGAAACCTCCAGCGTTTGCGCCCAGCTGGGCGGGAAGTCGGCGTCGGACGCCTGCGCGGGTTCGTCGAAGGGACGGCGCAGCACGTCCAGCAGCCGGCGCGTCTCGTCGAAGTCGCCGGCCTCGGCCCGCTGGATCGCCGTCTCGGCGAGGTGGTTTCTCAGCACCACCGCCGGATTGACCGCGTTCATCCGTCGGGCACGGGTCGCAAGTGCGTCCGCCGGCTCGATCTTCAAGCGCTCGGCGTAACGCGAGGCCCAGGCATCGAACGCGGCGCGGTCCAGGAACAGGTCGCGCACGGACGCGTTGACCGCAGCGTCCACCGGCTGTCGCGGGTCGAAACCGGCCAGGCGGCGGTGGGCGATCGTGTAATCGGTGCGATGCGCGGCGAGCAGCCGCAGCCAGTCGTCGATCAGCGGGCCGTCCTCGTCGCGTTCGTCCACGTCCGGCGACAGACCGAGCTTGGCGCGCATCGCGCCGAGCAGCGTCTGGCCGAAGCGCTCGCGGTAGATCTCCAGCGACTCGATCAGCTCATCGCCGGCGGCCTCGGCGTCGGTGTCGACATTGGGCATCAGCGGCAGCAGCGCCTGCGCCAGCGCGTGCAGGTTCCAGAACGCGACCTGCGGCTGGCGGGCGAAGGCGTAGCGGCCCTGGTGATCCGAGTGGTTGCAGATGTGGCCCGGATCGAAGCCGTCCATGAAGCCGAAGGGGCCGTAGTCGATGGTCAGGCCCAGCATGGACATGTTGTCCGTGTTCATCACGCCGTGCATGAAACCGACCGCCTGCCATCGCGCGACGAGCTCGGCCGTCTGCGCGGCCACCTTCGCCAGCGCGGCGGTGACCGGGTTGGGCGCGTCGGCGCACTCGGGCGCGTGGTGGCGCAGGAAGTAGTCGAAGAGCTCGCGCGTGCGCGGCTCCATGCCGTGATGGGTGAAGTGCTCGAAGTGGCCGAAGCGCAGGAAGCTCGGCGCGACGCGCGTGACGACCGCACCGGTCTCGACGCGCTCTCGCTGCACCTTCAGCGATGTGGATCCGGTGATGGCGAGGGCGCGCGTGGTCGGGATGCCGAGCGCGGCCATCGCCTCGGAGCACAGGAACTCGCGGATCGAGGACCGCAGCACGGCGCGGCCGTCGCCGCGGCGGGAGTAGGGCGTCAGGCCGGCGCCCTTGAGCTGCAGCTCGAAGTGACCGTTGGGTCCGTGGATGCCGCCCAGCAGCAGCGCGCGGCCATCGCCGAGCTGGCCGGCCCAGACGCCGAACTGGTGGCCGCTGTAGACG
Source organism: Roseateles sp. So40a (assembly GCF_048081605.1). NCBI lineage: Bacteria > Pseudomonadati > Pseudomonadota > Betaproteobacteria > Burkholderiales > Sphaerotilaceae > Roseateles > Roseateles sp. So40a. The sequence continues at coordinate 1,098,782 of NZ_CP182288.1, forward strand.
GTGGCCAGCGGCTTCATGCCGGGCAGTGGGGCGTTGCCGCTGAACGCGGCGAGCATCTCGGGGCGGGTCCACCAGTCTTGCGGCCAGCCGAGGAGCTCGGCGCAGTCGGGGCTGGTGGCGACCCAGTGCGGGTCGGGCAGGCCGGTGCCGGGGAGCTCGGTGTAGAAATCGGGACCCAGGCTCGCGTAGCGATGGGTCCAACGGCCGGTCTCGGCCGCCTGCAAGGGCGCGTTCATCGCGGCAGTTTACCGAGGGGCCCTTGGCCCTGTCGGCGCCAGGGCGGCGCTGATGAGATGGCTCGGTCGGACTCCCTCTCCTGCGGAGCGGGAGAGGGTGGGGGTGAGGGCTGGTGGCAGGGCTCGCTGTGCCGCACGAGCCCTCACCCCCCGCCCTCTCCCGCTTCGCGGGCGAGGGGGCTGGAGGGCAGTCCCCGCCTCGAGGGGCCTTAGCCCAGCTTGAAGCTCGCCACCGCGTCGACCAATTGCGCCGACTGGTCTTTCAGCGACTCCGCTGCCGCTGCGGATTCCTCCACCAGTGCCGCGTTCTGCTGCGTCATCTGATCGAGCTGACGCACGGCCTGACCGATCTCGCCCAGCGTCAGCGACTGCGCCGCGCTCGACGAGGAGATCTCGCCAATGATCCGCGTCACGCGCTCGACGCTGGTGACGATCTCTCGCATCGTCGCGCCGGTCTCGCCGACCAGGCGGCTGCCGCCGTCCACGCGCTCCACCGACGCCGAGATCAGCGACTTGATCTCCTTGGCCGCCTCCGCGCTGCGCTGCGCCAGCGAGCGCACCTCACCGGCCACCACCGCGAAACCACGTCCCTGCTCGCCAGCGCGCGCGGCCTCGACCGCCGCGTTCAACGCCAGGATGTTGGTCTGGAACGCGATGCCGTCGATGACGCCGATGATGTCGGCGATCTTGTTGGACGACTGCTGGATCTCGTTCATCGTCGCCACGACCTGCTCGACCATCGCGCCGCCGCGGCCCGCCACCTGCGACGCGGTCTGCGCCAGGCCGTCGGCCTCGCGCGCGGAGTCCGCGTTGAGCTTCACTCCCTCGCTGAGCTGGGCCATCGCCGCGCCGGTTTCCTCGAGGCTGCTCGCGGCCTGCTCGGTGCGGTTGGACAGGTCGGCGTTGCCGGTGGCGATCTCCGACGACGCATGACGGACCTGGTCCGCCGCCGAGCGCACGCCGGCGATCGTCGCGGCCAGGCGCTGCTGCATCTCCTGCAGCGAGCGGCGCAGCGTGGCGACCTCATCGGTCCCGTCTAGCGCGGCGACACGGCGGCTCAAGTCGCCGTCGGCGATCGCCTGGCTCAGCGATTGCGCCTCGGCCAGCGGCTCCGTCACCGACCGCGTGATCACCAGCGCGATGCCCACGCCCAGCGCGATGGCCACGACCATCAGCGAGATGACCAGGTTGCGGGTGCTCTCGGCCTCGGCCTGCGCTTCCTTGCGCGCGTCCTGCAGCAGGTCGCGAGTGTGTTCGGCGAACCGGTCGATCGCGGCGAGGTAGTCGTTCATCGCCGGGATCAGCTGAGAGGCCGCGACCTGCTTGACGTCCTGACCGCCTTCCTTGGCCTTGACGGTGGCGTCGCGCGCATCCTGGTACTTCTTGCGCGCCGCGCCGATCTCGTCGATCAGCTTGTTGCCCACCGGCTCGGTGATGCTCTTGTCGAGCTCTTCCTGGATCTTGTCGATGCGGGCCGACAACTCCTTGGACCGCGCGGTGAAGGTCTTCACGAAGGCCTCGTCCTCGACGACCAGCGCGACGATGCGGCGCTGGATGTTGCCCTCGGTCAGGCCGGACCACTGGCGCGACAGCTCCAGCGTGTGCATGTCGACCTCGACGAGGCGCTCGATGCGCTGATGCAGCATCGACACGCGCACCACGCCCACGGTGGAGGCCACGGCCATCAGCACGATCACCAGCGCGAAGCCGGCCAGCACGCGGCTGCGCAGCCGCCAACGGTTCAAGTTCAGCATCTCGGGAATCCTTCTTCTGCAGGCTCGGACCGGCCCTGGCGCCGGTCGTGTCAGCCTTGAAATGTTTCTTTCGCGAACGCGATGCTGCCTTGTCAGGGTTAAACCTGATCGATGGATATGCGGGGTGGGTCGTGAACTACGGCGCGGATCGTCGATCCGCGTGCGGCGGTGTGGGGCCGACGCCGCAGATCGTGCGCCGGCCGCCCTGCGGCTTCACGCGCCCTTGCCGCTCGCGCCGGGCGGGGGCGGGACGTCGAAGAGATTGACCGCCTGAGGCTGGTCCAGCACGAGGTCGGAGCGCGCGCACGCGACGCAGGGCAGGATCCAGCCCTCGTCCTTCTCCTCGCGCGACAGGCCGGGCCATTCGATGCGGTGCTCGATGCGGCCCGAGATCACCCGGGCGATGCAGGCGCGGCAGGTGCCGTTGCGGCAGGAATGCGGCAGGCGCAGGCCGTGGTCGAGCGCCGCGAGCAGCAGGGTCTGGTCGGCGGGCGCGTCGAAACGCCAGCCTTGCGGCTGGAGCTCGACGGTGTGGACGTCGGCAGGGGCATCCGGGGCGTGACTCATGGGCGCCATGATGCCTTGCGCTAAGCTGGCCCGATGCCCGACACCATGCCCTCCACTCCGTCCACCGCCTCGTCTGGAGCGTCGTCCGACGCTCCGTCCGCCGAGGCCGTGACCGCCGCGCAGGCCTTCTTCGACGCGCTCAACCGCGAGTACGTCGCGGTGCACAAGCGCAAGGAGGATCTGTTCTGGGCGACCTACATGGCCACCAGCGAGGACCACGAGGGCTTCGGCCGCGCGGAGACGGACTACAAGGCCTTCATCTCCGATCCGGCGCGACTGGCGCAGACCCGGGCGCACCTGACCGCCGTGGTGCACGCGCAGGGCGAGGGCGCCGACACGCCGCTGGCCCACGGGCTGCGGGGCTGGCTGGAGCTCTTCCAGGCCAACATCATCGACAACGACGAAGGCCGGCGCCTGATGGCCGAGCTGATCGAGGCCGAGCGCGTGCTCTTCGCGCGCCGCAAGGACTTCGCGCCCACGCATGTGAACGATCGCGGCGAGACCGAGGCCGCCACGCTGACGATGCTGTCGACCAACGCGTCGACCAATCCCGACGAGTCGCGCCGGCGCAGTTCCTACGAGGGCCTGGCCGCGGTGGAGCGCTGGGTGCTGGAGAACGGCTTCCTGGAGATCGTCGCGCTGCGCAACCGGCTGGCGCGGGCGCTGGGCTTCGCGGACTACTTCGAGATGAAGCTGCGCAAGAACGAGCGCATGAGCAAGGCGGAGCTGTTCGGCATCCTCGATGACTTCGTCGCGGGCACCGAGGCCGCGCAGCAGCGCGCGCACGACGCGCTGGTGGCGCGGCACGGCGCGTCGGCGCTGGAGCCCTGGAACCTGCGCTTCCACAGCGCCGGCGACGTGACGCGCCGGCTCGATCCCTATCTGCCCTTCGGTCCGGCGCTGCGCCGCTGGGTGCAGAGCTTCCGCCGCCTGGGCATCCAGTACCGCGGCGCGACGATGCGGCTGGACCTGCTGCAGCGCCCGGGCAAGTACCAGAACGGCTTCTGCCATGGGCCGCTCCCGACGTGGTTCGACGAGCAGGGCCGCTGGCACGCGGGCGAGATCAACTTCACCGCCGAGGCCAAGCCCGATCAGATCGGCAGCGGGGCGCGCGGGCTGGTGACGCTGTTCCATGAAGGCGGCCATGCGGCGCACTTCGCCAACGTGGCGCAGAACGCGCCGTGTTTCTCGCAGGAATTCGCGCCGACCTCGATGGCCTATGCCGAGACGCAGTCGATGTTCTGCGACAGCCTGCTGGGCGACGCGGACTGGCTCAAGCGCTACGCGCGCACGGTCGATGGCGCGGAGATCCCGGACGAGCTGATCCGCGAGCGCATCGCGGCGACGCAGCCGATGCGCGCCTTCGACGAGCGCGCGATCGCGGTGGTGGCGTACTTCGAGGCGGCGCTGTACGCGATGCCCGAGGCCGAGCGCACGCCCGAGGCGGTGCTGGCGCTGGCGCGCGCGACGGAGCGGCGCATCCAGGGCGTGGAGCGCGCGCCGCGGCCCATCCTGGCGATCCCGCACCTGCTGAACCAGGAGTCGGCGGCGTCGTATCAGGGCTACCTGCTCGCGCACATGGCCGTGTATCAGACGCGGGCCTTCTTCCTGAAGCGCGACGGCTACCTGACCGACAACCCGGCGATCGGTCCGGCGCTGGCGCAGGCGTACTGGGCGCCGGGCAACAGCCTGACGCACGACCAGACGCTGCGCAAGCTGACGGGCGAGGGCTTCTCGGCGCGCTACCTGGCCGAGGCCTGCGACGAGACGGTGGACCAGGCCTGGGCGACGGCGCAGGCCACGCTGGCGGCGGCCGAGCGCCGCGGCGAGCGCGACGATGACGGCTTGCCGCTGGAGGCGCACGTCCAGGTGGTGCACGGCGCGGAGCTGCTGGCCGACAACGGCGACGGCGGCGACGCGGCGGAGCGCGCGATGTTCGAGCGCTTCGAGTCGTGGATCCGCGCGCATTACCCGGTGCCGGCAGCGGCGTGATCGCAGCGTGATCGCGGCGTGATGGATCGAGTGATCGACGGACGAGGACGAGACCGGTGAAGTATCTGCAGGGTTACGCGCCGGGGCTGGTGGCGCAGGCGCAGCAATTGCTGGACGCGGGCGAGCTGGGCCCGCTGCTGGCGCGCAAGTATCCCGAGGCGCACGAGGTGCGCAGCGACAAGGCGCTGTTCGACTACACGCAGGCGTTGAAGCAGCGCTTCATGCGCAACGCGGGGCCGCTGGCGCTGGTGGCGTACGACGCCAAGCTCAAGGTACTGCAGCAGGCGCTGGGCACGCACACGCGCCAGTCGGTGGTGCAGGGCACGCGGACGAACTCGCGGCGCGAGATCCGCGTGGCGACGCTGTTCCGCGAGGCGCCGGCGGAGTTCCTGCGGATGATCGTGGTGCACGAGCTCGCGCACCTGAAGGAGCTGGACCACGACAAGGCGTTCTACGCGCTGTGCCACCACATGGAGCCGGCGTACGCGCAGCTCGAATTCGACGTCCGGCTCTGGCTGAGCGTGCGGGATCGGGAGGAGAAGCTGGCGAAACAGGCCGAGAAAGCGGAGAAGGCCCAGGAATAGGCGCTTCCGCTATGCTCTCGGGCTTTCCAGAACGTTGATCCGCGGCGCCACGAGCGCGGCGATTCTTCCCCGCCTCCGATGATTCTCCTGGCGCCCATGGAGGGCTTGCTGGACCACATGCTGCGCGACACGCTGACCCGTGTCGGCGGCGTGGACCGCTGCGTCTCCGAGTTCATCCGCGTCACCGACCGGCTGCTGCCGCGCCGCGTCTTCACGCGCATCGTGCCGGAGCTGCTCCACGGCGGGCGCACCGCCGCCGGTGTCCCCGTGCGCGCCCAGCTCCTGGGCTCCGATCCGGCCTGCCTCGCCGAGAACGCCGCCCGCCTGGCCGAGCTTGACCCCGAAGGCATCGACCTCAACTTCGGCTGCCCCGCCAAGACCGTCAATCGCCATCGCGGCGGCGCCGTGCTGCTCGACGAGCCCGAACTGGTCGGCGAGATCGTCGCCGCCGTGCGCCGCGCCGTGCCCGCCCACCTGCCCGTGTCGGCCAAGATGCGCCTGGGCAACGAGGACCGCGCCCGCATGCTCGACTGCGCCCGCGCCATCGAGGCCGCCGGTGCGTCGGAACTCGTCGTGCACGGCCGCACCAAGCGCGACGGCTACAAGCCCCCCGCGTTCTGGGACCAGATCGCCGTCGTGCGCGAGGCCGTCACCATCGAGGTCGTCGCCAACGGCGAGGTCTGGACCGTCGACGACGCGATGCGCTGCCTGGCCGAGTCCGGCTGCACGAAGCTCATGCTCGGCCGCGGCATGGTGGCCGATCCGGGACTGGCGCTGGCCGTGCGCGCCGCGTTGGCCGCGCGAGCGGGCACCGGCGCCGGCACCGAGCCCGCCGATCTGCCCTGGGCCGGCGTGATCCCGCTCATGGAAAGCTTCTTCTCCCAGGTGCGCCGCAACGTCGCCACGCGCCATCAGGCCGGGCGGCTCAAGCAGTGGCTGCATTACCTGCGCCGCCATTACGCCGAGGCCGAGGACACCTACCAGCGCGTGCGCACGATCAACGCGCCCGACGTGCTCGCCATGACGCTGTTCGGCCGCCCGCTCGATCCGGAGGCGCCGCCGCCGGAGACCGATTTCGATGAACAACAAGACAGCGACTCGCTGATCGCCGCATGACTGCTTCCCGTCTGACTTCGCGCCTGCTGGCGCTCTGCGCCGCCCTGGCCCCGGTGCTGGCCGGTGCCGCCACGCCGGTGACCCCGGTGACGCCGCTGACGCTCGAGCGCGTCTTCGGCGAGCCGCCGCTGCAGGGCCGCACTGTGCGCCAGGCCGAGATCTCGCCCGATGGCGCGTGGGTCAGCTACCTGCGCCCGTCCGAGTCCGACAGCGACCAGCTCGAGCTCTGGGCCCAGCCCGCCGCCGGCGGCGCGCCGCGCAAGCTGGTGTCGGCCGCGGACGTGCTCGGCGGCCGCAGCCAGCAGCTGACCGAGGCGGAACGCATGGCGCTGGAGCGCAAGCGGATCTCGCAGGGCGGCATCACCGGTTATCAATGGTGCGGCCCGTCGGGCAAGGCGCTGCTGTTCCCCCTCTCCGGCGATCTGTACCTGGTGCGCCTCACCGAGCAGGGCCCCAGCGCCCAGCGCCTCACGCGCGACGAGCAGGTGCCCGAGCAGGATCCAAGCTGCTCGCCCGACGGCAGCCGCGTGGCCTACGTCAAGGGCGGCGAGCTGTGGGTGCAGCCGCTGGACGGGCAGGGCGCCGCGCGCGCGTTGACGCAGGGCGCCACCGAGACGCGCTTCTGGGGCCTCGCCGAGTTCATCGCCGCCGAGGAGCTCAGCCGCCAGCGCGGCTACTGGTGGTCCCCGGACGGCCAGCAACTGCTGGCGCTCAACGTCGATGAGAGCGAGGTGCCCGTCAAGACGCGCGCGCAGATCTTCTCGGACCGCACGACGATGACGCAGCAGCGCTATCCCGGCGCCGGCGAGAAGAACGCCCGCGTCACCGCCTGGACGCTTCGCGTCGCGGACGGCCGCATGACGCCGCTGTCGCTGCCCTCGGACGCTGAATACGTGGCGCGGGCCGGCTGGTTCGGGGATGGCACGCCGTGGCTGCAGACGCTCACGCGCGATCAGCACAAGCTGGCGCTGACCGAATACGCCAATGGCACCGGCCCGGGCCGCACCGTCATCGACGAGCGCGATCCGGCGTGGGTCGAGGTCCACGACGACCTGCTCGAGATCGACGGCCTGCAGCTGTCGGGCCAGCCCGCGCTGCTGTGGTCGAGCGAGTCCTCGGGCCGTCGCCAGCTCGTGCTGGTGGACCGCCGCTCCGGGGAGCGCCGTCCGCTGACGAACGAACCCGAGGCGGTCGCGCATCGCGTGTGCAGCGACGGCAAGACCGTGGTCTACGCGGCGGCGCGCGATCGCGGCCGCTCGCGCGAGCTGTTCGCTATCGACCTGAATGGCAAGAGCCGCGCGCTGGACGGCGCCGCGGCCCGCCAATGGCGTGACGCGCGCGGCGACGGCGAGTGCGCGCGGCTGCTGGTCACGCGCGGCGCCTGGGGCGAACCGCCGGCGCTGTCGCTGCAGGCGGTCAAGCCGGGCAGCGCGCCGGTGGCCTTGCCTGGCGACGCGCCCGACGCGCTGCTGGCGCGCATCGTGCCGACGCCCCGCGTGGTGGACATCACCGCGGCGGACGGCCGCACGCCGCTCAACGCGATGTACTTCGCGCCGCTGGACGGCCAGCCCGGCCCGCATCCGGTCATCGCGATGGCTTACGGCGGCCCCGGCACCTCGACGACCAACTGGAACTGGAACCGCGACACCGCGCTGATCGCCTACTGGCAGCGTCGCGGCTACGGCGTCTTCACGCTGGACACGCGCGGCATGCAGAACCGCGACCGCGAGTTCACGCGCGCGCATCGCTTCGCCTTCGGCGTGGTCGACGTCAAGGACCTCTTCGCCGCGGTCCGTCAGCTGCCCAAGCAGGTCGCGGGCGTCGACGCCAAGCGGATCGGCTTCTTCGGCTGGTCCTACGGCGGCTTCCTGGCCGAGCGCGCGATGCTCGATGCCGACACGCCGCTGGCCTCGGCCGTGGCGGTCGCACCGCCCACCGACTGGACGCTCTACGACACGGCCTACACCGAGCGCTACCTCGGCCTGCCGCAGACCGGACCGGCCACGACGCCGGTGCCGTCGCAGGTGCAGGCGCAGAGCGAGGCCTACCAGCAGGCCAACCTCGTGACGCGCGCCAAGCTGCTGACCAAGCCGCTGCTGATCGTGCATGGCACCGCTGACGACAACGTGCTGTTCGAGCACTCGCTGCGCCTGACCGAGGCGCTGCAGAACGAGGCCCGGCCCTTCGAGCTGATGATCTATCCGGGCAAGGCGCACGGCATCGCCGGCCGCAGCGCGAAGCTGCATCTGTACCGCACGATCGACGCCTTCTTCGCGCGCACGCTGTCGCGTGAAGCGGCTCGTGATGCCGCTCGCGAAGCGGCGCGCTGAGGAGCCGGACATGGCACTCGTCTATTCGACCGACAGCGGCCGCGTGTGTCCGACCTGCCGTCAGGCGCAGGCGGACTGCCGCTGCAAGGCGCAGGCCGCGAACGCGGTGCTGGGTGACGGCAAGGTGCGCGTGCGGCGCGAGACCGCCGGACGCAAGGGCAAGGGCGTGACGGTGGTGCTCGGGCTGCCGATGACGGCGGTGGAGCTGACCGACGCGGCCAAGAAGCTCAAGGCCGCGTGCGGCAGCGGTGGCACCGTCAAGGACGGCACGATCGAAATCCAGGGCGATCACCTGGACAAGGTCATGGCCTGGCTGACCGCGGCGGGCTACTCGCCGAAGAAGGCTGGCGGCTGAGCCGCCGGGACATCCCCCACGATTGAGGCCGCGCGGCGGGCCGTTCTCATCATTCTTGAGGATGTGACGCACGCGCCGCTCGCCCAGAGTGCCCCCGCAGGGACGGCCGCATCCGGCGGCCGCCGCTCATACGGGAGGCACGATGGCCGCAGCGTCGAAGAAGTCCAGCGCCGGAAAGGCGTCTGCATCGCCCACATCGCCGACATCGCCCAAGGCCGCCAAGGCGGACAAGGCGACCACCGCCTCACCGCCTGGTGACCACGACCACGACGACCATCTGGACGGCTGCGACGTCGACATCGTCGACTTGACGCCCGATGAGGATCTGCCCGCCGCGCGCGGCGGCATCGCGGGGAGGTCCTGACATGGCCTTCAAGCTGACCTGGATGCCGACCACGCTGCTCGATGCCGGGCTGAAGGTCGCGGAAGTGGATGGCTGGCCCAATCGCGGGCGGGCCGAGATGGGCGAGGTGCTCGGCGTGATGCTGCATCACACCGCGGGGCCGCGCAGCGGGAACATGCCCAGCCTGCGCACGCTCATCGACGGACGGCCGGATCTGAGCGGGCCTTTGTCGCAGCTCGGGTTGGGGCGTGACGGCACGTTCTACGTGATCGCCGCCGGACGCGCGAACCACGCGGGCGCGGGCGAGTGGCAGGGCGTGAGCGCGGGCAACAGCAGCTTCATCGGCATCGAATGCGAGAACACCGGCAAGAGCGATGACTCGCCTTGGCCCGAGGTGCAGCTCGATGCGCTGGCGCGTGGCGTGGCGGTGTTGCTCAAGAAGCTCGATCGCAAGGTGATCTGGTGCGTCGGGCACAAGGAGTACGCGCTGCCGAAGGGGCGCAAGCCGGATCCGGATTTCGACATGGACGCGTTCCGCGAGCGGGTGAAGCGGCTGATGGATCCGGCGACGCCTCCGGCGGTGTTGATTCCGGCGGTGGAGCCAAAGCCGCCCGCGGGCGTTGTGCCGAGACCGACACTGCGGCGTGGGGATCGCGGCGAGGCGGTGCGGGCGTTGCAGACGCTGCTGGGGATCGCGCCCGCGGATGGGTCGTTCGGGCCGATCACGGAGGCGAAGTTGCGGGCTTGGCAGGCTGGCAAGCATCTGGTGCCCGACGGCATCGTCGGGCCGAAAACGTGGGCCATGCTGGGTTGATGGCCCCTCGCCCGCGAAGCGGGAGAGGGGTTGGGGTGAGGGCTCGTGTGGGGGCAGGGTGCTCTTCGGAGAGCCCTCACCCCCGCCCTCTCCCGCTCCGCGGGCGAGGGGGTAAGAGGGGGAGCTTGCTGAGCTTTCCACACGTCTAAAGGGGGCCGAGTGTTTCTGCCCGCTGTTCCGAGACGTATGCACGGGCGGGCTTGGAGCGGCAGGTCTAAGGTGGACTTGTCCGGCCCGAACTCCCCGCGGGCCACGGAGTCCGTCCATGAGCCCCTCCCAATTCGGCGCGCTCCAGCGCGAATCCTCCGCCCGCACGGGCAACGGCACCGGCCGCTATCTGCTGCGCTTCGAATCGCTCTTCCACGCCGGCCGCGGCCTGTCCTTCCCCTGCGACGGGGCCGGCCACGTGGCGCTGGACCAGCTCAGCGACCAGGCGCGCGAGAACTACCTCTTCGCCCGTGCCGTCGTCGGCCACGAGTACGCGACCCCGGTCATCCAGCGCTGCGACGAGTAGCGACTCCGCCGCGTCACCCCGGCTTCAACGCGACTTCAACGCGGTTCCAGCCGCGACGCCTCGTACTGCCCCAGCACCCACTGCAGCCCGGCCAGATGCTGCTGGTCGTGGCTGCACAGGTAATGGATCAGCGACTTGAAGCTCAGCGGCCCATAGCCCTCGAACCGCGCCCGGCGCGTCAGCTGCTCCGGCGTGATCGCCGCCAGCATCGCCAGCGTCTCGCGGCGCGCCCGCGCGAACGCGGCCAGCGCCGCGGCCGGGTCGTCCTCGCCATACCGGCGCTCGCGCACCAGTGCGTCCGTGTCCAGCGAGGGCAGCAGCGGGTCGTCCTCCGCCAGCGTGCGGCGGATGCGCTGCTGATAACCGTCGATCTCGATGTCCCGGCAATGGCACAGCTGCTCGAGCGCGGTCAGCGGCTCGCTGGGCACGCCGGCCCAGGACGCGGGCGCCCAGTGCCGGGCCTCGACGGGGAACAGCGCGAAGTGCGCCGCGAGCTGATCGGGGAAGGCCGCCAGCGCGGCCAGCGTGACCGCATCGATCGCCGAGGCTGAAGCGGCTGAGTCGGACGATGAGGACACGGTCGACACCGGGGAATTGGCGATGGCTGTCATGCGTGCGATGGTAGGGCGCCGGACTTTGGGACAATGCCGCGTTTTCGAATCACCACGCATGACCCCGCCATGAGCGACACCAACCGTCCCGAACTGCCCGATCACCTGTCCGTCGATCCGCGCAGCCCCCATCACGTCGCCGCCATCTTCGAGCACGACATCGGCATCCTCTTCAACGGCAAGGAACGCCGCGACGTCGAGGAATACTGCATCTCCGAAGGCTGGGTCAAGGTCCCCGCCGGCCGCACGCTCGACCGCAAGGGTCAGCCCCTGATGATCAAGCTCAAGGGCAAGGTCGAGGCCTTCTACAAGTGATCCTCACGGCCGTGGCACGCGCCGCGGCCGACCCCGCCATCAGCGCCGCGCTCAACTCCGCGGCCAGCTGATCGCCACCCACAGGCCGCCGCCCTCGCGATTGCCCATCGCGATGCGGCCACCGTGCGCCTCGGCGATCTCGCGCGCCAGCGCCAGCCCCAGCCCGCTCCCGCTGCGCTTGGTCGAATAGAACGGCAGCAGCGCCTGCGACAGCTGCGTCTCGGTCATGCCGGGACCGCGATCCCCGATCTCGATGCGCCAGTCCTCGCGCGCGGCGCTCACCGTCAAGCTCACGCCCTCGGGCGCGCTGCCGGACTCGTGCGCGTTCTTCAGCAGGTTGATCAGCGCCTGCGCCATCTGCGCCGCGTCGAAACGCCCCGGCACCGCCGGCAGCTCGCCCGCGATCACCAGCGGGTAATGCGCGCCGAGCGACTCCACGAAGGGCGCCCACTCGACCGCTGCCAGCACCGGCGCGGGCAGCTTGGCGAAGCTCGCATACCCCGACAGGAACTGATGCAGGTGGCGCGCGCGGTCGCCGATGCTCGCGAACACGCCCGGCACGCGCTCGTGCTGACCCCGCCGCGACAGCTCCGCGCCGCTGTGCGCCAGCGACGAGATCGGCGCCAGCGAGTTGTTGAGCTCATGGCTGATCACGCGGATCACGCGCTTCCAGCTCGCGACCTCCTGACGCGACAGCTCACGTGTCATGCGCCGCAGCAGCCGCAGCCGATGTGGCTGACCCTGCAGCCGGAAGTCGCGCATCGACAGGTGGAAGCGCTCCTCCTGGCCCTCCAGCGTCACGCTGAACAGCCCGTCCTGCGCGCCCAGGATCGCCTCGCGCATGTCCTGGGAGGACTCGGCCAGCACCTCGTCCAGCGCGCGCCCCGCGAGGCTGCGGCCCTGGTCCAGCAACTGCCGCGCGGCGATGTTGGCGTAGGCGATGCGCTCCTGCGCGTCGGTCAGCACCAGCGCCACCGGCGTGTTCTGCACGACCGTGTCCAGCAACAGCTCGCGCTGCGCCAGGTGCCGGCGCTGCTCGCGCAGCGCCTGGCCCAGCTCGCTGTGCAGCCGCATCAGGCTGGCGAGCTCCGTCAGCCCACCCGGCGGATCGGCCGCGATCGCGCTGCCGAACTCGCCGTCGCGGTAGCTCAGCACGGTGCTCTCCAGCGCCCGCAGCAGCCGCGTGAGCGGCATCAACAGCAGGCTCGCCAATCCCCAGGCGATGGGCAGGATCAGCAGCCCCGTCAACGCGAGCGCCGCGCCGCTCCACGGCGCCAGGGCCTCGTGGCCCAGCGACGCCATCAGCTGCGGCACCGGCCACAGCGTCAGCGTCATGTGGATGGAGATCGCCGCCACGGCCGCCGCCACGAGGCACAGCGCCAGGCGCAGGTGCAGCGAGCGATGCCGAGGCGCGTGCCTCGGGGCCTGGGGCGGTGAAGCTTCAGGCATCAGCAGCAGGTGGCGGCGCGTCGCGCATCGGCGTCATTCATCGGCGTCATGCATCGGCGCTCAGCCCGTAGCGCTCCATGCGCCGGTACAGCGCCTGCCGCGACAGGCCCAGCGACTGCGCTGCGCGGCTCACCACGCCCGATGCCGAGGCCAGCGCCGCGACGACCGCGTCGCGGCTGGGCTCGTCCAGGTTGCGCGAGGCCTGCGCCTCGGCGGCCGGCAGCGCCAGGTCGGCCTCGCCGATCACGCGCCCGGGCGCGAGCAGCGCCGCGCGCTCGATCGCGTTCTTGAGCTCACGCACGTTGCCCGGCCACGCATGCGCCAGCAGCGCCTCGCGCGCGCCGTCGCTCAACGCGGCCCGGCCCGCCAGGAAGAACTCGGCCAGCGGCAGGATGTCCTGCGCGCGCTCGGCCAGTCCCGGCAACGCGACCTCGATCACGTTGAGCCGGTAGTACAAGTCCTCGCGGAAGCTGCCCGCGCGCACCATCGCGCGCAGGTCCGCGTTGGTCGCCGAGATCACCCGCACCGTGGTCTGGCGCGTGCGGCTCGAGCCCAGCCGCTCGAAGCGGCCCGTCTCCAGCACGCGCAGCAGCTTGACCTGACCGGCCAGCGGCAGGTTGCCGATCTCGTCCAGGAACAGCGTGCCGCCATCGGCGGTCTCGAAGCGGCCCTCGCGGGCGCGCGCCGCGCCGGTGAAGGCGCCGCTGTCCGCGCCGAAGAGCTCGGCCTCGATCAGGTCGCCGGGCAGCGCGCCGCAGTTCACCGCGACGAAGGGGCCGTCGGCGACCGAGGAATTCGCATGCACGATCGCCGCGACGCGTTCCTTGCCGCTGCCGTTGGGCCCGGTGACCAGCACCGGCGCCGCCGAGCGCGCGACCTGGCATGCCAGCTCCAGGCAGCGCAGCAGCGCCGGCGACTCGAAGACCAGCCCGTCGAGCCGGTACCGGCGGCGCAGCGCCTCGCGGCGCTCGCGCTGCTCGTGGCGGCTCTCGCGCAGCGCGCGGCCGTTCTCGGCGAGCTCCAGCAGGTTCTCCACCGTCGCGAGCAGCTTGGCGTCGTCCCAGGGCTTGGCCAGGTAGTCCGCCGCGCCCGCCTTGACCAGCGCCACCGCCTGTTCCAGCTGGGTCCAGGCGGTCAGCAGGATGATGGGCAGATCGGGGTGGCGCTCGCGCAGGCGGTGGAACAGCGCGCGGCCTTCCTCGCCGGAGGTCGTGTCGGCGCTGAAGTTCATGTCCTGGATCACCAGGTCCACGCGCCGCGCGGCCAGCAGCGTCAGGCCCTCCTCGGGCGAGGCGGCGTACAGCGGCTCGATGTCGTGCAGCGACAGCAGCAGGGACAGCGCCTCGCCGACACCGGCGTGGTCATCGATGATCAGGACCGTTCTCATGGGTGGCGCAGCATATCAACCCCCTCGCAGCGCGGCCACCGGCGGCAGCGCCGCGGCGCGACGCGCGGGCGCCAGCACCGCGATCTGGCCCAGCGCCCACAGCGCGAGCGCGCCCACGGGCAGGTAGAGCAGCGGCAGCCGGGGCAGCTCGTAATGCGACATCAGCAGCAGGCTGATGCCGTACGCGCCGACCATGCCCAGCACGATGCCGGCGGAGGTGAGCAACAGGTTCTCGGTCTGGAAGTAGCGCAGGATCTGGCCGCGCGTGGCGCCCAGCGCGCGCCGCGTGCCGATCATCCGCGTGCGCTGCTGCACCCAGAAGCTGGCCAGGCCCACGATGCCGAAGGCCGTCACGACGAGCAGCCCCACGCACACGCCCGCCAGCAGCATCACCATCGAGCCGTCCTGGCGGTAATACGCGGCGCGCAGCTTGACGATCGTGTCCTGGTCGCGGATCACGCGGCGCAGGCCCGGGCTGTTGGCCAGCAGCTTGGCCGCCGAGGCCTTGAGCACCGCCTCGGGATCGGCGCCCGGCGCGACGCGGATCATGAAGTTGCCGCCGCGGAAGCTCGGCTGCACCGGGAACATCATCGTGTTGAGCGCGTTCTCGTCCTGCGAGCCCGGGTTGGGCGAGGGCAGGTCGCGCACCACGCCGACCACGCGCTGCGGCTGGTCGCCGTACACGTAGATCGCCTTGCCCACGGCGGACTGGCCCGGCCACAGCCGGTCGGCCATCACCTTGTTGATGATCACCGAGGGCACGCGCGGGTCGGCGTTGTTGTCCAGCGTGGAGCCGGCGACGAACTCGTTGGCCTCGAAGTCGCGGCCCTCCACCAGCGTCAGCCCCATCGTGGCGATGAAGCCGGGACCGGTCGTGTAATGCCCGGCCACGACGCGGCTGGACTGCGTGCTGTCCGGGGTCAGGCGCACGCCCGAGTTGTTGGAGTTGCGGCCGTAGGCGAACTGGTTGGTCAGCGCCACCGAGACCACGCCCGGCACCTGGCGCAGCGCGGCCAGGTCAGCCTGGGTCTGCGGCTCGGGGTTCTCCACGCGCGCCATGCTCGACAGCGACAGCGTCACGAGTTCCTTCTCCGCGATGCCGGTCACGGCGTTGATGCGCTCCACGCGCTGGAAGATCAGGAACAGCGCGTTGCACACGATCGCGCAGGTCAGCGCCACCTGCAGCACGATGAGCCCGGCAGCGGTCTTGTGACGCTTGAGCGTCGAGAGGATAGGCAGGATGTCCATCAGGGTCTCCTCATTGCGTCTTGAGCTGGATGGCCGGCGTGATCTGGCAGGCGCGCCACGCGGGCAGCAGCCCGGCGAGCACGCTCGCGGCCAGCGACACGCCCAGCGTCGTGGCGAGCATCTGCCAGTCGAGCTGCGCCAGTTGCGCGTAGTCGGCGGGGTTCTGCCGCACCACCCACAAGCCGCCCCAGGTCAGCACCAGGCCCAGCAGCCCGCCGACGATGCCCAGCGTGCCGGCCTCCACGAGGAACTGCAGGAAGATCTGCTTGCGCGGCGCGCCCAGCGCGCGCCGCACGCCGATCTCGCCGCTGCGCCGCAGGCACTTGGCCAGCAGCAGCCCCACGGTGTTGGTCAGGCACACGACCAGGAAACCGAAGGCCAGCCACACCTGCAGCTTGATGTCGCCGGGCACGACCTTGCGCAGGCTCAGCCACTCCATCACCGGACGCAGCTTGGGATTGGCCGGGCGCTCGAAGCGGCCGGCCTCGCGCTGCTGGTCGGAGTACTGCGTCAGGTAGGTCCGGTAGTCGGCGACCTGCTGCGGCGTGTCGAGCTGCACCCAGTACTGCAGCCAGGCGCAGGGCGCATTGGCCGAGCGAGGATCCACGCCGTCCGAGCGGCCCCAGCAGTTCATGTTGCCCGCCGCGCCGAAGCGCAGGGCCAGCGAGGTGGCCAGCGGCATGTAGACGTCGGCCGGCTTGGCGTAGGCGCCCAGCGTCAGGTCGAAGTAGTGCGGCGCGGGCCGCCACGGCTTGAGCACGCCGATCACGGTGAAGTCCTTGTCGCGCAGCCGCACCGTCTTGCCGCGGCTGTCCTGGCCGCCGAAGAGCTTGTCGTTGAGCTCGGCGGAGATCACCACCACGCGGGCCTCGGCCGTGTCGTCGGCGGCGGACCAGCCGTTGCCGTAGCGGAACGGGGCTTCGAACAGATCGAAGAAGTCCGACGTGGCCCAGCGGCCGCTGGTGAAGAAGGGCGGTTGCGCCGCGTCGCCGGAGCCGGCCGGATCGACCGCGATGAACGAGCCGGTCATGATCACCTGCTTCACCGCGCGCTTGGCGCGCAGCAACTGCTCGGCGTCGAAACGCGTGAGCTGCAGCTCGGGCTCGTCGCCGGGTTTCCAGTCGCGCTTGGACTCGGCGTCCAGCTGCACGTTGAACAGCCGCGCGCTCTTGTGCGGGATCGGGTCGCCGGACATGACGTGGAACACCGTCAGCGTCGTCATGCAGGCGGCCACGCCCATCGCGATGGACAGCAGCATCAGCGCGGTCAGCCCGCGGTGGCTGCGGAACGCGCGCAGCGCCAGTTCGAGGTAGTAGGTCAGCATCGGGGTCCTCTCTCGGCTCAGCGGCCCGTGGACGGGATGGGATTCGGATTCGAGGTCGGCGTCGGCGTCGGACTCTGCGGCGCCGCCGCGAGCAGCGTGTTCACCGAGGCGAGCTCGGGCTCGCCCAGCGCGCCGGCCGCCTGCTGCAGCAGCAGCTTGGACAGCACGTAGCGGTGGCGGGCCTGTTCCCAGGCATTGCGCGCGTTGCTCTGCGTCTGGATCGCCAGCAGCAGGTCGGTCATCGTGCGCAGGCCCAGGTCCATGCCGCTGCGCGTGGACGCGAGCGCCTTCTCCGCGGCCGCGACCGCGGCGCCCGCGGTGCGCATCTGGTTCAGCGAGGACAGCACCGCCTGATACTGGCCCTGCGTCTCGCGCGTCATCGCGCGGCGCGCGCCTTCGAGCTCGTCGCGCAGCTGCTCGCGCTGGTAGATCGCCTGGCGCTTCTGCGATTCGATCGCGCCGCCGGCGAACAGCGGGATGGTCAGCTTCAGGCCGACCGTCGTCGTGTAGCGGCCCGCGTCGCTCGGCGCGACCGCGGTGCCCGACAGCCGCTGGCCGTCCACGCCCGCGCTCAGCGTGGGCAGGTGCGCGGCGCGCGCGGCGGCCACGCGCTGGTCGCCCGCGGTGACCGCGAGCGCGGCGGCCTGCAGCGACGGGTTGTCGCGCAGGGCCTGCGTCACCCAGGCCTCGGGATCGGCCGGGTCGGGCATCAGCATCGCGAGCTCGGGCGTGAGCGGGGCGAGCTCGCCCGGCATGCGGCCGGTGAGCTGCGCCAGCGCCTGGCGCGCGTCCAGCAGCGATTCGACGGCCTGCGCGGTGTTGCCGCGCGCCAGCTCGAAGTACGCGCGGGCCTGCTCGACGTCCAGCGAGGCCGACAGCTTGGCTTCGAAGCGCGAGCGCGCCTGCGCGACCTGCTGGCCGTAGACGTCCTCGATGGCCTGCGCGGTGGCGAGCGTTGCCTGCGCGGTGAGCACGCCGAAGTAGGCCCGCGCCACGCGGGCGCACAGATCGGCCTCGGCGGCGCGCACGCGGGCGTCCTCGGCGCTGGCCTGCGCACGGGCGGCGTCCCAGCCGCGCAGCCGGCTCAGGTCCACCAGCACCTGGCTGAGGCTGTGCGTGAGCGCGTTCTGGCGCGTGCTGTCGGCGGAGTAATGCTGGGCGCTGAGCTGCGCCGACCACTGCGGCAGCAGCGGCGCGCGGGCCTGCACGGCCAGCTCCTGCTGCTCGCCGCGGATCGCGCGCGCGCCGGCCAGCACCGGGTCGGCGGCGCGGGCCTGGCTGTAGATCTCCAGCAGGTCCTCGGCCGCGGCGGGCAGGCAGCAGCCCGCGCACAGCGCGGCGACCGCGATCGCCGCCAGGCGGGAAGGGACAGGCAGGCGCATGCGCAGGTGCATGAGCATTGGCATCGGCATGGTCAGGCCACCACGCCCTGGCGCATCAGCGCCGGGTCCAGGTGCAGCTCGGTGGCGATGTCCACGACCTGACCGTCGATCACGTGGACGTTGCGCTGCGCGCGCGCGGCGAGCTGCGGGTCGTGCGTGACCATCACGATCGTCGCGCCCTCGCGATGCAGCTCCTCGAGCAGGTCCATGACGCTGCGCGCCATCGCGCTGTCGAGGTTGCCGGTCGGCTCATCGGCCAGCAGCAGGCGCGGCGAGCCGGCCAGCGCGCGGGCGATCGCCACGCGCTGCTGCTGCCCGCCGGAGAGCTCCGCCGGGTAGTGGCGCTCGCGCGCGGACAGCCCGACGCGGGCCAGCGCGTCGCGAGCGCGCTGCTGGCGCTCGGCGGCCTTCATGCCGCGATAACGCAGCGGGACCTCGATGTTGTCCAGCACGTTCAGGTCGGGGATCAGGTTGAACGCCTGGAAGATGAAGCCGATCTTCTCGTTGCGCATGCGCGAGCGTTGCGTGTCGTCCATGCGGCTGACGTCCACGCCATCGAGCTCGTAGCGGCCGCCGCTGAAGGCTTCCAGCAGGCCGGCGATGGTCAGGAAGGTCGTCTTGCCCGAGCCCGACGGGCCGGTGACGGCGACGAACTCGCCTTCGCGCACGTCCAGGTTGAAGTCGCGCAGGGCATAGGTCTCGATCATCTCGGTGCGGTAGACCTTGGACAGCGATTGCATCTTCAGCATGAGGTTCCTCGCGGGCGGTGAATGGGTTTTGGTGAATCGGTGGGAAGACGGAGGGAGCGATCAGCGGTGATCAGGTGCGATGGTTCGTTCACGGGCTGATCGTGGCGCGCTCGGCGCCCTCGAAGGCCTGCGCGCCGGAGACGACGACCTGCTCGCCAGGCTTGAGGCCCTCGAGCACCTCGACCTTGGACAGGCTCTGCGCGCCCAGCCGGATCGGGCGCTTGACGGCCTGGCCGTCCTGCACGACGTAGGCGAATCGACCGCCGCCGTCCTCGACGAAGCTGCCGCGCGCGACGGTGAGCACCTTCTCGCGGCGGTCCAGCAGCACGCGCACCGACAGGCGCTGGTTCTGGCGCAGCTGGTCGGGCGTGGCGCCGTCGAAGCGGATGCGCGCGGCGACCTCGTTGTTGACGACCTCCGGCGACACGCTGCTGACCAAGCCCTTCCACTGGCGGCCGTTGCCGGCGATCTCGCCGGGCATGCCGATGGCGAGGTCGCGGGCAAAGCTCTCGGGCACCTGCATCTGCACTTCCAGCGCGCTCAGGTCCACGACCGTCAGCAGCCCGGTGCCCGCGGCGACGTTGGCGCGTTCGGCCACGAGCAGCTGACCGACCTGGCCATCCACCGGCGAGCGCAGCTCGAGCTCGGCGACTTGGCGCTCCAGGTCCTTGACCAGCAGCTGCTGGCGTTGCAGCGCCTGCTGCTTGGACTGGAGCTCGAACTTCAGGCTGTCGTCCTTCAGACCGAGGCCCGATTGCGCGTGGGCGGCGGTGATGCGGGCCTTCTCCATCGCGTCGCGGGCCTTCTCGACTTGCATGCCGGCCACGGCGCCGGCCTCGTAAGCCTTGGTCTGGCGGTCCAGGTCGTTGCGGGCGGTCTGCAGGTCGATGGCCGCGTTCTCGTAGGTCGAGCGCAGCGCGGCGCGCTGCTCGCGGCCGTCCACCTCCGCGCGCAGCGCCTCGGTGCGCAGCGCGTCGGCGTTGCTCTGCTCCTGCGCGAGCTTGGCGCGCAGGTCGGGGCTGTCGATGACGCCCAGCAGCTGGCCCTTGACGACCTTGTCGCCGGCCTTGACCTTGAGCACGAGGTTGCCGCCGTGCAGCGCGTAGACGGTGGGGCTCATCGCGGCGACGACCTTGCCCTCGCCGGCGACGTCGCGCACGAGCGGACCGATCTCCACGGTGGCGACCGACAGGCGCTGCAGGCTCACCGAGCTGGCGCTGCCCATCGCGCGCTTGACCGCCGGCGCGGCGGCGAACGCGGCGATCAGCAGCCCGGCGCCGGCCAGCGCCAGCCACAGGCGGCGGCGGCCCTGGGGGCGGGCGAGGGGAACGTCCTGTCCGGAGGTGTCGCGAATCATGAAGGTGTCCGAGGGTGGTCCGTGTGATCGATGTCGCACTTGTTCGCAAGGCGCGTGCCAAGGCGGTGGACGCACGATTTCCCCGTCGAATCAAGGACTTGGACGAACCGTCGCGTAGCGATCGAGTGTCCGCGGACACTTCGGCGGACAGCGGACGGACAGCGGGCGGGGAGCGGCGGACGCGGCCTACACGGGAACAAGTCGGTCCACCTACTGGAGTCCGGGCCCAAACGCGCTCGCGCTACCGGTCTGGGCTGATGCGCTCGACAGCCTGAATGCCAACACTGGGGGCTCCCTTGCTCAACCCTTGGAGTTGCCCATGACCCGATTTCTCTCGATCCCCTCGACGTCCCCGACGACGACACGCGCGGCCCGTGATGCGGACGACGACATCGCCACGGATCCTCTCGACCAGGACGCCGAGGCGCCTGTCGACCTGAGCCTCCACCCGGCCCTCAACCCGGCCCTCGACCCCGCCATCAACCCCGCCGTCGATCCCAACCTGGCCGCGCACGTCAGGCACGCCGAGGGCCAGACCGACGGTCAACGCGATGAGGATCGTCCCGGCCTCGGTGTGCTGCTGCTGGGCGGGGGGCTGGGGCTGGGTGCCCTGGCCGCCGCGGCCGGTGGACCGGCCTCGGCCTCGGCCGCGCTGCCCGTGCTGGGCGGTCCGTCCGAGCGGCCGGCCGACGGCGGGTCTCCGGATCACCCCGCTCAATCCGTGCTCGGCCTGCAGGTCTTCGCCGCCGGCAGCCTGCCCGACGGCACGCCCACGACCCGCGACGGCACGGTGCGGGTCCAGGGGCTGGAGCCCGGCGCCAGCTGGTCCTACAGCTTCGACGGCGGCGACACCTGGCAGCCGGGCAGCGGCGATCGGATTCCGGGGGATGAGGCCATGAAGGCGGGCGGCGAGGGGCGCAAGACCTTGCTGGTCCGGCAGACCGACGGGGCCGGCAACCACGGGACGGCGGAACTGACCTTCGACCTCGACCGCACGGCGCCGGAGCGCGTGACGCTGCGGCTCAAGCACGACACGGGCCGCAGCGACAGCGATCTGCTGACGTCGGACCCCACGGTGGTGATCGAGGGGCTGGAGACCGGCGCGGTGCTGCGCGTGCGCATCCAGGGAGGGCCGTGGTTCGAGCTGCAGGGCAACGAGATCCCCGCCTCCCGGTTCGACAACCTCCAGGGCCTGCTCTCGGTCGATGCGGTGGCGGTGGACCGAGCCGGCAATGCCGGCGGGTCGAAGTCCTTGCTCTTCACGCTGGACACCGTCTCGCCGCCGGCGCCGCAACTCGACCTGCTCGGCTTGCCGGGTCAGCCGGGTGTCGGAGGCGGGGGCGCCGTGCTCACGGCCTGAGCCCAGGCGAGGGGGCCGGGCCGGCTCACTTGCCGAAGCTGTCCTTCAAGCCGGTGATCTTGTTGAACACCGGGGCCTCGGTGCGGTGGTCGACCTGGTCAGCGACGAAGTAGCCATGACGTTCGAACTGGACCTTGGTGTCCGGGGCCACCGACTTCAGCGAGGGCTCCAGGTAGCCGCGGGTGACGCGCTTGGATTGCGGATTCAGCAGCTCCAGGAAGTTGCGTTCGCCCGCGTCAGGCTGGGCCTCGGTGAACAGGCGGTCGTACAGGCGCAGCTCCGTGGCCACGCCTTCGTGCGCGCCGACCCAGGTGATCACGCCCTTGACCTTCACCGCGTCGGCACCGGGCGTGCCGCTCTTGGTGTCGGGGACGAGCTTGGCCAGGACCGCGGTGACCTGGCCGTCGGCGTCCTTCTCGCAGCCGGTGCACTCGATCACGTAGCCGTACTTCAGCCGCGCCTTGTTGCCCGGGAAGAGGCGGTGGTAGCCCTTGGGCGGGGTCTCCATGAAGTCCTCGCGCTCGATCCACAGCGTGGGGCCGAGGCTGAACGCGCGCGTGCCCAGTTCCGGCACATGCGGGTGGGCCGGGGCGCTGCACGGCTCGCGGTGATCGAGCGAGCCGAAGACCTCGGCGTAGTTCTCGAGCTTGAGCGGCACCGGGTCCAGCACCGCCATCGCGCGGGCGGCCTTGCCCTCGAGGTCGGCGCGCAGGTAGCCGTCCAGGACCGAGTACTCGATCCACGCATTGGTCTTGGACGCGCCGGTGCTCTCGACCATCGCGCGGATCGATTCGGGCGTGTAGCCGCGCCGGCGCATGCCGACCAGCGTGGGCATGCGCGGATCGTCCCAGCCGTCGACATGGCCTTCCTCGACCAGCTGGCGCAGCTTGCGCTTGCTGGTGACGACGTAGGTCAGGTTCAGGCGGCCGAACTCGTACTGGTGCGGCAGCGGACGCGCCAGCAGGCCGCCCGCGGCGAGGTGCTCGACCAGCCAGTCGTAGAACGGGCGCTGGTCCTCGAACTCCAGCGTGCAGACGCTGTGGGTGATGCACTCCAGCGCGTCCTCGATCGGGTGCGCGTAGGTGTACATCGGGTAGATGCACCACTGGTCGCCGGTGTTGTGGTGCGTGGCGCGGCGGATGCGGTACAGCGCCGGGTCGCGCAGGTTGATGTTGGGCGAGGCCATGTCGATCTTCGCGCGCAGCACCATCGCGCCGTCGGGATGCCGGCCGTCGCGCATCTCGCGCAGGCGGACCAGGTTGTCCTCGGGCGAGCGCGAGCGGAAGGGGCTGTCCTTGCCCGGCGTGCCGAAGTCGCCGCGGTTGGCGCGCATCTCCTCGGGCGTCTGCTCGTCGACATAGGCCAGGCCCTGCGACACCAGGTACTCGGCGGCGCGGTACATGAAGTCGAAGTAGTTGCTGGCGTAGAAGAGGTGGTCGACCTCGCGGCCGGCGCCGTCCTTGGCGTCCCAGGTCCAGCCCAGCCACGCGACCATCTCCTTGATCGCGTCGACGTATTCCTGCTCTTCCTTCTCCGGGTTGGTGTCGTCGAAGCGCAGGTGGCAGATGCCGCCGTAGTCCCGGGCCAGTCCGAAGTTCAGGCAGATGGACTTGGCGTGGCCGATGTGCAGGTAGCCGTTGGGCTCAGGCGGGAAACGCGTGCGGATGCGTGCGGGGTCCAGCGGGCCGGCGGCGTGGTGCGCCGCGTCGCCCGGGCTGCCGGCGAAGTGGCGCGCCGGCTGGAATCCCTGCTCCAGGTCGCGTTCGATGATCGCGCGCAGGAAATTGCTGGGTTTGACGGCGGCGGCGTCGGCGGTCTTGTCGTGGCTGGACATCGATGAATGAAGTCTCGAAATGAGGCCGTGGATTCTACGTGGGGCAGGGTGGGCGCCATCGGGGAGGGAAATGTTCGGGATTCCATCGCGGAGGGACCTCCGCCCCAGGGGGCTCAGATTGATGGGGCGAGTAGCCTCGTTTGGGTGAAGTCGTTCGTGATCGCGTTGTTTTAGGCCATGGCGAATAGCGCACTCGGCTTGGAGACTTTCCGGTTTTGGCACGCTCTCCTCTGAATCAAGTCATGAACTCACCGAAATCTGCTCCGACGTCCACCGTGGCGAACCCTTCTCCCGCGCTGGTCCAGCGACGGGGCAAGAAGATGGATGACGTCCGCGTCGACGACGACATTTCGACGCTCTCCGACGACGACACCCGCCCGACCGACACCCCGCCCGAGACCCCGGTCGTGTCCGCCGACCGCCTCCCTGCCGACGAGCGAGCGAACGATCGTGAGGATGTGGCGGCGGCGCCGATCGCATCGGACGGTTCGACGGAGAAATCCGTGACGGCGATGGTGACCTGGCTGCTGGGGGCCACGCTGGCGTCGGGGTCCGCCGTGTTCCTCTCCGCGGGAGGCGACAAGGAGGTGTCGACCGACTCGAAACCCAAGCCGGACAGCGATCACAAGCCCGATACCGGCACCAAGCCCGACGAAGGCACCAAGCCCGACGAAGGCACCAAGCCTGACGAGGGCACCAAGCCTGACGAGGGCACCAAGCCCGACGAAGGCACCAAGCCCGACGAAGGCACCAAGCCTGACGAAGGCACCAAGCCTGACGAAGGCACCAAGCCTGACGAAGGCACCAAGCCTGACGAAGGCACCAAGCCTGACGAAGGCACCAAGCCCGACGAAGGCACCAAGCCTGACGAAGGCACCAAGCCCGACGAAGGCACCAAGCCCGACGAAGGCACCAAGCCTGACGAAGGCACCAAGCCCCCGCCCCCGCCCGTGCCCGGCACGCCGACGCTGGTCCTGCATTCGCCGGGGGCGTCGCGGACCGACGTGTTGGGCGCCGCGGGCGAGGTTCGCATCGGCGCGTTGGAGGCCGGCACGCGTTGGGAGTATTCGCTGGACGGTGGCCAGAGCTGGCTGGCCGGGAGCGGCTCGACAGTGACGCCTGGCCTCTTGGGAGCTGACGGCGCGAAGACGCTCACGGTCGTCCAGATCAGCCCGGCAGGAGTACGCAGCGAAGCGGGCGCGTTGGCCTTCGGCCTGGATACGCAGGTGGCCTCGCCCGAACTGGCGTTGGCCAGGGACACCGGCACCGCCCACGACCAGCTGACCAGCGACCCGACCGTCACCGTCGCCGGCCTGGAAGCAGGCGCCGTCTGGGAGTACCGGCTGAACGGCGGCGAGTGGTACCGCGGCAGCGGTGACCGACTCGAGGCGCAAGCCTTCCATGGCTTGGCGGATGGCGCCCAGCGCGTGGAGATCCGCCAGACCGACGCCGCGGGCAACGAGGCGTCCTCCCTGATGGCGTTCACCTTGGACCGCACGCCACCCCCCGCCGCGCGCGTGACCTTGTTGGAGGACACCGGGACACCCGGCGACTGGATCACGCGAGAGCACATGCTGGCGGTGACCGGTGTGCCGCCCGATGCGAGCTGGTCTTATCGAGTCGACGACGGTGCGTGGACCGCGGGCCCCAGCGACGGCGTGATCGTCGACCCGATCCAGCTGCAGGTTCACGGGCTGCACCGGGTAGAGGTGCGTGTCAGCGACGCTGCCGGCAACACCACGGACACGGTCGTCCACGTGCAGATTGCGCTGGGCGCGTCAGCGCCTGTGCCGACCCTGATAGGTGACACCGGCATCAGCGCCACCGATGGCATCACCAGCGATGGCCGGATCCAGATCGCCGGCCTGCAGACCGGCGCCACCTGGAAGTACAGCCTCGATGGCTTGCATTGGATCGATGGCCGCGGCGACTCGATCGCGGCGGCGGACCTGGGCGCGGATGGCGCCAAGTCCGTGCGCGTGCAGCAGACCGACGGTGCCGGCAACGTCAGCCCGCTGGGACAGCTGGACTTCACGCTCGACACCCACGCCGAGCGGCCCACCGTGACCGTGCACAGTCCCGCGCGAGACCGCTTCCAGGCCGTGCGCGCCGATGGCACCGATTTCTACACGACCGGCCGCGTCAGCGCGGATGCGACCCTCGCGTGGGGGGTGGAACCGGGGGCGACCTGGCAATACCGCGTGGACGGGCAAGCCGACTGGCAGCTCGGGACCGGCAGCGCCTTGTCCTTGGCCGGACTGGCCGAGGGGCGGCATGAGGTCCGCGTCAAACAGCAGGATCAGGCGGGGAACTGGAGCGTCGAGACGGTGGTCCAGGTGACGGCCGATCACACGCCGCCCACGGTGTCCGGTGTCTGGACCGAGGAGGTCCAACCGTCGGCGAACTTCTTCTGGGCCTTCAAGCCGAGCGAGGACGTGCAGATCGCGCTGGTGCCCGTAGGCACGATGAACGACGGCACGGCGCAGAGTTATCTCGCCCACGCGACGGCGTCGAACAGCCTGATCGTTCCCGCCGGCCAGACCGGCAAGGAGTGGTTCGTAGGCAAGAACGAGATGTATGTGGCGCTGGCCATCGACACGGCTGGCAATGCCTCGTTCGTGTCGCTGACCGGATCCGGGTCGTCCAACGGGCTGGTGGCGAATGCGCTCGAGACCCGGGACTCCGCGACGCCGCCGGACATGAACCTCGCGACCTCGACCTGGAACGCCACGCGCAAGGACTGGGCCGCCTTCGCGACCTCGGACAAGACCGATCACCTGTTCGGCAGCGCCAACGCCGATCACTTCGTCTTCGCCAGCCTGTCGACGCAAAACGCCAACTCCAGCAAGATCGACTGGATTCACGGCTACGACAAGCGACAGGGCGACGTGATCGAGATCCGTGATGCCGCGTTCAGCGCGCTGAACGTCGACCAGCCGGCGGACCGCGCGCGCTACTTCCGCAAGGAGGTGCTGGCCGACGGGACGATCTCGCTGTGGATCGACCGGGACGGCCTGGGGCAGACCTACCCGGACAACAAGGACGCCTTCGATCACCGGATCCTGGTCAGCAGCACGTCCGGCACCGAGCTGCAGATCCTGCTGGCGTCCGGCGGGACCTTCGTGATCTGAGCGCCGGCCCGCCGGCTCACATCGCCTTGAACAGGTGGCCGTACATGCGGCTCACCGCGAGGCGTTCGGGCCGGTGGCGCAGCCGCAGCGTGAGCTTGCCGGTGTCGTCGCGGTGCACCCGGTCGATCGCGTCCACATGCACGATGTGACCGCGGTGCACCTGCCAGAAGCGCTGCGCGTCGAGCTGCGGGAGCAGCTCGCGCAGCGAGATCCGCACCAGGTATTCCTGATCGGCCGTCAGCACGCGCACGTACTTGTCCGCCGCCTCCAGGTAGACGACCTCGTCCAGCGGCACCATCACGATCGCGTCACCGACGCCGACCTGCAGGTGGCGCAGCAGCGGCGCGGCGCCGGTCGCGTTCGAAGCGCTCGCCGTGCTGGAGGCGCCGGGCAGCGGCGCGCCGCCGAGCAGTCCGCGCAACTGGGCAAGGGTGGCTTCCAGCGCGGCGGGCGCGGGCTGGCGCTGGGCCAGCGCGGCCTTCAGCCGGTCGACCGTCTGGGACAGGCGCTCGCGCTGCACGGGCTTCAGCACGTAATCGACCGCGTTGCGCTCGAAGGCCTGCAACGCGAACTGGTCATACGCGGTCACGAAGACCAGCAGCGGGAAAGGCCGCCCGTCCCGGTCGTCCCAGTCGTCGGCGAGTTGCGCGGCGGCTTCCAGTCCGGTCATGCCAGGCATGCGGATGTCCAGGAAGCAGACCTCGGGCTGGTGCTCGAGCGCCATCGCGACGGCTTCCTCGCCGTGCGTGGCCATCGCCACGATCTGCAGCTCGGGCCACAGGGCCTTCAGTTCCTGGCGCAGGTGCGCGGCCAGCAGGTCCTCGTCTTCGGCGATCAGGGCGGTGGGCATGGGGTCGTCTCCAGGAGAACA
The DNA here is from genome assembly GCF_048081605.1 of Roseateles sp. So40a. Lineage (NCBI taxonomy): Bacteria > Pseudomonadati > Pseudomonadota > Betaproteobacteria > Burkholderiales > Sphaerotilaceae > Roseateles > Roseateles sp. So40a. The sequence goes on from NZ_CP182288.1 coordinate 1,126,405, forward strand.
GGGGATTCAGGCGGACGTGGCAGCAGACGTGGCCGCGGTCGCGGTGGAAGGCATGGGCGAGGGCATCGGCAGCCGGATGCGCGCGCGGGTGCCGCCGCCGGCCGGCCGCGAGAGGTCCAGCCGGGACAGCTCCAACCGCGCGCGGGGGCCGAAGGCGACGGCGAGCCGCTCCCGGACCTGCACGGTGCCGAAGCCGCCACCGGGCGTGGCGGGGGCCGCCGCGTCGTAACCGGCGCCGTCGTCGTCGACGTCCAGCCACAACTCGCCGTCCACGGCCGACGCCCGCACCCGCAGCGTGCCGCCGCCCACGTGGGGTTCGAGGCCGTGCTTGATCGCGTTCTCGACCAGCGGCTGCATCAGCAGCGGCGGCACGGGCACGTCGCGCAGCGCCTCGGGCAGCTCGAACTCGGCACGCAGCCGCGCACCCATGCGGACCTGCATCAGCGCGAGGTAATCCTCCAGCCGGCCGAACTCGTCCTGGAGCGGATGGCGCTCGACGCGCGAGGCCGACAGCGTCGCCCGCAGGAAGGCGATCAGGTGGTCCAGCATCGCCTGGGCGCGGTCGGCGTCCATCCCGATCAGCACGCGCAGGTTGGCCAGCGTGTTGAACAGCATGTGGGGTTCGAGTTGCGACTCGAGCAGCCGCAGCTGGGTCTCGGCGGCCTGGCGGCGCAGCGTCTCGGCGTGGGCCTCGGCGGCGGCGATGCGGTGGCGGTAGAGGAAGAACAGCGTGGCGCCGAAACCCGGGATCAGCGCGATCACCATGACGCTGAGCACGCGGCGCAGGGGGCTCGACAGCAGGCTGCGCTCCTGCAGGCCGGTGACGAAGTTGGCCGCCTCCACGCCCAGGCTGTAGCCGACGGCAGTGCCCAGCACCAGGCACACGAGCATCAGCGGCCAGCCCGGCCAGTCGAAGGGCTCGGCCGGGGCGCGGCCCAGGCGGTCGAGCACGCGCCAGCGGATCCAGCCCAGGCCGTAGCGCAGCAGGTTGATGGTGGCCGCGCAGAACAGCGAGATGAAGAAGCAGTAGACCAGCGTCGGACCGATCGGCTGGTGGAACACCGACACCAGCGCCAGCGACACGATCACCGTCAGCGACAGGACGATCAGCACGTGCCGCAGGATCCAGCGCAGCGGAGGCGAGAGGGGCAGGAGGCGCATGAGGGCGGAGTGTCGGTGATGGGGCGGGGCGGAATGGACCGGGGCGGGCGCGGAGCGGGCAGGAGAAACCCGGCCTGGCCTGGCCCCGTCAGGTCAGGCTCAGGCGGTCACCGCGTCCACGCCGCGGGGGCGGGCGGCCAGGATGTTGATGGCCCGGCCGAGGAAGGCGCCGCTGAACAGGCCGAAGGCGGCGCTGAAGGGGATCGCGTACTCGGCGTGGGCGGCGTAGTCCGGATGCAGGGCCAGGCTCAGGCCCGAGGCGAACTTCAGCGAGAAGATGCCCAGCATCAGGCCCAGCGGGATCCAGCTGCCGGGGACGATGAAGTGGCGGGTGGCGGGTTCGTAGCGAACCTGGCCGGGCCAGCGCAGCGCGCGCAGGGCGGCCACGCCCAGGCCGATGCCGGCCAGCCAGGCCAGGCCGGGGAGGCCGTCCAGGCCGAAGGCCTTGTCGACGCCCCAGGCGCTGAAGACCAGCCACAGCGCGGGCAGGATCACCAGGCGACGGGCGCGCATGGCGGTGTCGCGGCTCTGCTTGATGCCGGTGATGGCGATCACGAGCAGGATGATCCAGACGTACTTGGGGATGTGGGTCAGGATCTCGATCGGGGCGGGGTGCATGGCGGGCTCCGGGGCGGGTCGTTGTCGATGGGGTCGACTGTTCCGGAACCGGCCTGCGGCGCCCAGCGCGCCGCGACGAACTGTCAGGACACGGCGCGAAGCGCCGCCGGGCGTCGCGACCGGGCCCTCGGAGCGGGACGTTCAGCGCCTGCGCTTGGTCGACGACCCGCCGAGCAGGCTGCCGAGCACCCCGCGCACGATCTCCCGGCCGACCGACGATCCGATCGAGCGCAGCGCCGACTTCGCCGCCGTCTCCGCCAGCCCCTCATGCCGTCCGCCGCGCGGACCGGTGCTGCCGAACAACACGTCCTTGAGCCCGCCCAACAGCCCGCCGCCATCGTCCGCGGCCGGCGCCTGGGTCGGCACCGTTCCCCGGCCCGACGCGGGCGCACCGGCCTGCGTAGGCGTCGGCGCCGCATCGGCCGATGCCGCGGCCCGGCCAGTCAGCTTCTCATAGGCCGATTCCCGGTCGACCTGCTTCTCATACACCCCCGCCACCAGCGATCCGCTCAGCAGCGCCTTGCGCTGCTCCGGCGTGATCGGGCCGATCTGGCTGCCCGGGGGCAGCACGAACACCCGTTCGGTGATGCACGGCCGGCCCTTCTCGTCGAGCAGGCTCACCAGCGCCTCGCCCACGCCCAGCTCGGTGATCGCGGCGGCGATGTCCAGCCCGGGCTTGGGCCGCATCGTGTCCGCCGCCGCCTTGACCGCCTTCTGGTCGCGCGGCGTGAACGCCCGCAGCGCGTGCTGCACCCGGTTGCCAAGCTGCCCCAGCACCGTGTCCGGAATGTCCAGCGGGTTCTGCGTCACGAAATACACGCCCACGCCCTTGGACCGCACCAGCCGCACGACGAGCTCGATGCGCTCGACCAGCGCCGCCGGGGCGTCCTTGAACAGCAGATGGGCCTCGTCGAAGAAGAACACCAGCTTGGGCTTGTCCAGGTCGCCGACCTCGGGCAGCGTCTCGAACAGCTCCGACAGCATCCACAGCAGGAAGGTCGCGTATAGCCGCGGCGCGGCCATCAGCTTGTCCGCGGCCAGGATGTTGATCACGCCCAGCCCGTCCGAGGTCTGCATGAAGTCGTGGATGTCGAGCATCGGCTCGCCGAAGAACCTGTCCCCGCCCTGCGCCTCGATCTGCAGCAGCCCGCGCTGGATCGCGCCGACGCTGGCCGCCGACACGTTGCCGTACTCGGTCGTGAACTGGCTGGCGTTGTCACCCACGTGCTGCAGCATCGCGCGCAGGTCCTTCAGGTCCAGCAACGCCAGGCCGTGGTCGTCGGCGATCTTGTAGACCATCTGCAACACGCCGGCCTGGGTCTCGTTGAGCCCCAGCATCCGCGAGAACAGCAGCGGACCGAGGTCGGAGACCGTGGCGCGCACCGGATGGCCCTGCTCGCCGAACACGTCCCACAGCGTCGTGGGGCAGGCCAGCGCCTCGGGCGCGTCGATGCCGCGTTCCTTGAGCACCGCCAGCAGCTTGGCCGACGGTGCGCCCGCCTGCGAGATCCCGGTCAGGTCGCCCTTGACGTCCGCCATGAAGACCGGGACGCCCATCCGGCTGAACGATTCGGCCAATTTCTGCAGACTGATGGTCTTGCCGGTACCGGTGGCGCCCGTGATCAGACCGTGGCGATTGGCCAGCGCGGGCAGCAGCTGGCACTCGGTGTCGCCGTGGCGGGCCAGCAGGATCGGGTCGGCCATGCGGAATCTCCAGAGGCAAAAAGCTAAAATCGCAGTCTAACGAAGCATCAACAGCGCCGGCCCGGACTTTTTCCGGGCCGTCGTTCATAGGAGAACGAGGACATGGCAGGGCATTCCAAATGGGCCAACATCCAGCACCGCAAGGGCCGCCAGGACGAGAAGCGCGGCAAGGTCTGGACCCGTCTGACGCGTGAAATCATCGTGTCGGCCCGCGCCGGCGGCGCCGACGTGGCCATGAACCCGCGCCTGCGCCTGGCCATCGAGAAGGCCAAGGCGGCCAACATGCCGGCCGACAACATCAAGCGCAACGTCGACAAAGCCACCGGCAACCTCGACGGCGTGACCTACGAGGAAATCCGCTACGAGGGCTACGGCATCGGCGGCGCGGCCATCATCGTGGACTGCATGACCGACAACCGCGTGCGCACCGTCGCCGAGGTCCGTCACGCGTTCAGCAAGTACGGCGGCAACCTGGGCACCGAGGGCTCGGTCGCCTTCCAGTTCAAGCATTGCGGCCAGTTGGTCTTCGCCCCGGGCACCTCCGAGGACAAGGTCATGGAAGTGGCGCTGGAAGCCGGCGCCGAGGACGTGGTCACCGACGCCGACGGTGCCATCGAGGTGCTGACCGCGCCGTCCGACTTCGAGGCGGTGAAGAACGCGCTCGAAGCCGCCGGCCTGAAGGCCGAGATCGCCGAGGTCACGATGCGTGCCGAGAACACCATCGACCTCGCGGGCGACGACGCCGCGCGCATGCAGAAGCTGCTCGACGTCATCGAGGACCTGGACGACGTCCAGGAGGTCTATCACAACGCGAGCCTGTCCGAATGAAGGTCCTGGTCCTTGGCAATGGCGGCCGTGAACACGCGCTGGCCTGGCGTCTGGCGCAGGGCGAGCGCGTCACGCAGGTCTTCGTGGCCCCCGGCAACGGCGGCACCGCGCGCGATCCGCTGCTGAAGAACGTCCCGATCACCGATGTGAAGGCGCTGGCCGACTTCGCCGTCGAGCAGAAGATCGCGCTGACCGTGGTCGGCCCCGAGGCCTTCCTGGCCGCCGGCGTCGTCGACGAGTTCCGCGCCCGCGGCCTGCGCATCTTCGGCCCGACCAAGGCCGCCGCGCAGCTCGAGAGCTCCAAGGCCTTCGCCAAGGAGTTCATGAAGCGCCACGGCATCCCGACCGCCGCCTACGAGACCTTCAGCGACGCGACGCTGGCGCATGCCTACGTCGACGCGCAGGGCGCACCGATCGTGATCAAGGCCGACGGCCTGGCCGCGGGCAAGGGCGTCGTCGTGGCGATGACGCTCACCGAGGCGCATGAGGCGATCGACTGGATCCTGGCGGACAACAAGCTCGGCGTCGTGCACAACGAGGGCGGCGCCCGCGTCGTCATCGAGCAGTTCCTCGAAGGCGAGGAAGCCAGCTTCATCGTGCTGTGCGACGGCAAGAACGTCCTGCCGCTGGCCACCAGTCAGGACCACAAGCGCCTGCAGGACGGCGACCAGGGCCCCAACACGGGCGGCATGGGGGCGTACTCGCCCGCGCCGGTCGTGACGCCCAATGTCCACGCCAAGGCGATGCACGAGATCATCATGCCGACGATCCAGGGCATGGCTCGCGACGGCGCGCCGTTCACCGGCTTCCTGTACGCCGGGCTGATGATCGACGCGCAGGGACAGCCGCGCACGGTCGAGTTCAACACCCGCATGGGCGACCCCGAGACGCAGCCGATCATGATGCGTCTGAAGAGCGACCTGTTCGAGGTGCTGATGCATGCGACCGACGGCACGCTGGACCAGGTCGAGCTGCAGTGGGACCGCCGCGCCGCGCTGGGCGTCGTGATGGCCGCGAGCGGCTATCCGCTGTCGCCGCGCAAGGGTGACGCGATCACCGGCCTGCCCGAGGATCGCGAGGACGCGATGGTCTTCCACGCCGGCACGACGATGCGCGAGGACGGCCAGCTGGTGACCAGCGGCGGCCGCGTGCTGTGCGTGACCGCGCTGGGCGAGGCCGTGCGTCACGCCCAGCAGCTCGCCTACACGACGGCGCAGTCGATCCAGTTCGACGGCAAGCAGTACCGCCAGGACATCGGCTACCGCGCGATCAAGCGCTGACCACACGTGGCCCCACCCGTTCCCCGCCGCTGGACCGGCCCGCTGACGCCGATGCCGGCCGGCAGCGCGTTGGCGCGCGGCATCCTGCGGCTCTTCGGCTGGCGCGTCGTGTGCCACGGCCTGCCCGCGCGGCAGGGCGTGGTCATGGTGTACCCGCACACGTCCAACTGGGACTTCCCGGTGGGCGTGCTGACGAAGTGGACGCTGGGGTTCGAGCTCAAGTTCTGGGCCAAGGACAGCCTGTTCCGGCTGCCGGTCATCGGCCACTGGATGCGCGCCATCGGCGGTGTCGCGATCAACCGGCGCTCGGCCAACGGCATGGTCGGCGACACGGTGCGCCAGATGCGCGAGGCCAAAGCCGCCGGCCGCTCGTTCTGGCTGATCGTCGCGCCCGAGGGCACGCGCGGCTATGTGGACCACTGGAAGTCCGGCGCGTATCACGTGGCCGTGCAGGCCGAGGTGCCGGTCGGCCTGGCGTCCTTCGACTTCGCCACGAAGCAGGTGCTGTTCACCGACTTCGTCGAGGTCAGCGGCGACGCCGAGCAGGACTTCGCGCTCTTCGCGCAGGTGCTGCAGGGGCGCCAGGGCAAACGCCCGGAGCAGGCCGGGCTGATCCGGCTGCGCCCCGAGGCACCCGGGAACAACGAGCCCGTGAACAACGAATCAGGCAAGGACGGAGATCCCCGATGAACACGCAGTTGGTGCGCGACTACCTGCTCGGTCTGCAGCAGCGGATCGTGACGACGCTGGAACGGCTCGATGGCCAGGAGTTCCTCGTCGACGCGTGGCAGCGCGAACCCGGCGGCCGCCTCGAGGGCGACGGCCTGGTGCGGCTGATCGAGAACGGCGCCGTGTTCGAACGCGGCGGCGTGAACTTCTCGCATGTGCGGGGCCGGGTGTTGCCGCCGTCCGCGACGGCGCATCGGCCGGAACTCGCCGGCGCGCCGTTCGAGGCGATGGGCGTGTCGCTGGTCCTGCACCCGCACAACCCGTTCGTGCCGACGGTCCACATGAACGTGCGCATGTTCGCCGCGCTGCCCGCCGATCGCGAGCCCGTCGTGTGGTTCGGCGGCGGCATGGACCTGACGCCGTATTACGGCTTCGAGCGAGACGCGCAGCATTTCCACCGGACCTGCCGCGCCGCGCTGGAGCCGCATGGCGCCGCGCTCTATCCGCGCTTCAAGCAATGGTGCGACGAGTATTTCCAGCTCAAGCACCGCAATGAGCCGCGCGGCGTGGGCGGCATCTTCTTCGACGACTACGCCGAGGGCGGCTTCGATCAGGCCTTCGGCATGCTCCAATCCGTCGGCGACGCGTTCCTGCCGGCCTATGAGCCCATCGTCGAGCGCCGCCACGGCCTGGCCTACGGTGAGCGCGAACGCGACTTCCAGGCCTATCGCCGCGGACGCTACGTCGAGTTCAACCTGGTCTTCGACCGCGGCACGCTGTTCGGGCTGCAGTCGGGCGGGCGCACCGAGTCGATCCTGATGTCCATGCCGCCGGTGGCGCGCTGGCGTTATGACTGGCATCCGGAAGAGGGTTCGCCCGAGGCGCGGCTGTACAGCGACTTCCTGCGCCCGCGCGACTGGGCCGACGAGGTGCCGACGCACCTCTGGTTCTGAGGACGGCGCGTGGCTCAGGTGGGATGGTTCGGCGGGTCCTTCGACCCGGTGCATCGCGCGCATGTCGCGCTGGCCTGCGCCGCGCTCGACCAGCTCGCGCTGGACGAGGTGCGCTGGGTCGTGGCCGGGCAGCCGTGGCAGAAGTCGGGACGCCGGATGGCCAGCGCCGAGGACCGCGTCGCGATGGTCCGCCTCGCCATCGAGGACGAGGGCGGACGCGCGCCGGGATCGGCGCGCTTCGTGCTCGATGACCGCGAGATCAGGCGCGCGGGGCCGAGCTTCACGCTCGACTCGGTGCGCGAGTATCAGCAGGAACGCCCGGGCGACACGCTCTGGCTGATCCTGGGACAGGACCAGCTGGCCGGCTTCACGAGCTGGCACGGCTGGGAGGAACTGGTCGAGCGCGTGGGGTTGGCCGTGGCCGCCCGCGCGCGGGACGAGGTAAGGGCGCCGGCGGCGCTGCTGGAACGGCCGCATCGGCTGATCCGGCTCGCGATGCCGGCGCTGACATGGTCATCCACCGAGGCGCGCCAGCGGGCGGCCGAGGGCGCTGACGTCGGGCCCGTGGTGGGCGACAAGGTGGCGGGGTATATTGCCCGGCACCGTCTCTACAGTGAGAGCTGAATGGACATCAAGAAACTGGAACGTGCCATCGTCGATGGTCTGGAGGATGTGAAGGCCCAGGACATCCTGGTCTTCGACACCGAGCGGCTGTCGCCGCTGTTCGAGCGCGTGATCATCGCGTCGGGCACGAGCAACCGGCAGACCAAGGCGCTGGCGTCCAGCGTGCGGGAGACGGTCAAGAAGCGCGGCATGCAGGTCATGCGCACCGAGGGCGAGGACAACGGCGAGTGGATCATCGTGGACTGCGGCGCGGCCGTCGTGCACCTGATGCAGCCCGCGATCCGCCAGTACTACCACCTGGAAGAGATCTGGGGCGGCAAGCCGGTCAAGCTCAAGCTGGGCAGCAGCGGCACGAAGCTGGTGAAGGCCTCGGAGCCGATGGACGACGAGGACGAGGACGCGCCGAAGGCGAAGAAGTCCGCGGCGAAGAAGTCGACCAAGGCCAAGACGAAGACCGCGGACGGCGAGACCGTCGGCGCCGCGTCGAAGAAGGCGCCCACGCGCGCCACGGGCACGAAGTCCGCCGCGAGCAAGACGACCAAGGCCGCTGCGACCAAGACGACGAAGACCGCGGCCGCCAAGGCCCCCGCCAAGAAGACGACCGCCGCGGCCAAGCCGGCTGCCAAGACCGCGCGCAAGCCGGCGGCCAAGAAGGACGTCGTCGAGACGGTGAAGGTCGGCACCAAGAAGCCGGCGGTGAAGAAGGTGTCGCCGAAGGTGGCGGCCGCGGCCAAGCCCGCAGCCAAGCCTGCTGCCAAGAAGGCCGCCGCCAAGCCCGCGGCCAAGAAGACCACGGTGAAGACCGGCACCAAGTCCAAGGCCAAGGCCTGACCCCGTGCGGCTGGTGTTGTGCGCGGTCGGCCAGAAGATGCCGGCCTGGGCCGATGAGGCCTATGAGGATTTCGCCAAGCGCTTCCCGCCCGAGATGCGGCTGGAGCTCAAGGCGGTGAAGGCCGAGCCGCGCACCACCGGCAAGTCCACCGAGCAACTGATGGCCGCCGAGGCCCAGCGCCTGGACGCCGCCTGCCCCAAGGGCGCGCGGCGCGTGGTGCTGGACGAGCGCGGCGAGCGCGTCACGTCCAAGCAGCTCGCGACGCGGCTGGAGGCCTGGCGCGGCGACGGCCGCGACGTGGCGATCTTCATCGGCGGGCCCGACGGCCTGGACGAGAGCATCAAGTCGCGTGCCGACGAGAAGCTGCGGCTGTCCGACCTGACGCTGCCGCATGCGTTCGTGCGCGTGCTGCTGGCCGAAGGGCTGTATCGCGCGTGGTCCGTCATGGAAGGCCATCCGTACCACCGCGAGTGAGCCATGAGCGCCTTGCCTGATTTCATCTATCTCGCCTCGCAGAGTCCGCGCCGTCGTCAGCTGCTCGAGCAGATCGGCATCCGCCACGAACTGCTGCTGCCCGATGCCGAGGAGGACGCCGAGGCGCTCGAGGTGCTCATCGACGGCGAATCGCCCGACGACTACGTGGCCCGTGTCACCGGCGCGAAGCTGTCGGCGGCGCTGGCGCGGCGCGTTCGACGCGGACTGCCGGACGCACCGGTGCTGTGCTCGGACACGACCGTCGCGCTGGGGGATCGCATCCTCGGCAAACCGGATGACGCCGGGCACGCCGAGGCGATGCTCGCCAGCCTGTCGGGACGCGAGCACCGCGTGCTGACCGCGGTGGCACTGGGGCTGCCGGACGGCCGCGTGCTGAGCGCGGTGAACGTGTCGCAGGTGCGCTTCGCCGAGATCGGCACGGAGCGGCTGCGCGCTTACGTGGCTTCGGGGGAGCCGATGGGCAAGGCCGGCGCCTATGCGATACAAAGTCAGGCCGCCGCCTGGATCGCGCACATCGCCGGCAGTTATTCGGGCATCATGGGCCTGCCGTTGTTCGAAACGGCCCAGTTGTTGCGCGAGGCGGGATTCGCCGTCTGATCGCAGGCAGGCCGATCTGGTCTGCCTCAAAAGGCGACTCGAGCGTTGCCGCCAGCCCCAAGGCTGACGAGAGCGCTGGAGCAAAAGAACATGGAAGACATCCTGATCAACTGGACCCCGCAGGAAACGCGGGTGGCCGTGGTCGAGAACGGAGCCGTGCAGGAACTGCACATCGAGCGCACGCTGGAACGCGGCCTCGTCGGCAACGTGTATCTCGGCAAGGTGGCGCGGGTGCTGCCCGGCATGCAGTCCGCCTTCATCGACATCGGCCTGGAGCGCGCGGCGTTCCTGCACGTGGCCGACCTGCACCTGCATGGCGTCAATCCGCGCGGTCATCATGGCGAGAACAGCCAGCCGATTCCGATCGAGCGCCAGGTCTATGAAGGCCAGGCGCTGACCGTCCAGGTCATCAAGGACCCGATCGGGACCAAGGGCGCCCGGCTGTCGACGCAGATCTCGATCGCGGGCCGGCTGCTGGTGCACCTGCCGCAGGACAACCACATCGGCATCTCGCAGAAGATCGGCTCGCCCGAGGCCCGCGACGCGCTGCGCGCGCGCATGCAGTCGCTGGTGGCGGTTGGCGCGCCGGACAACAACACCGGCGGCTTCATCCTGCGCACCAATGCCGAGGAAGCCAGCGACGAAGAGCTCGGCGCCGACATCGCCTACCTGCGCAAGACCTGGGCCTCGATCCGCGAGAAGTCCTTGCGGATGCCGCCGGGCAGCCTGCTGTTCCAGGACCTGAGCCTGGTCGAGCGCGTGCTGCGCGACCTCGCGAGCGAACGGACCAATTCCATCCGCATCGACGCGACGCTGCAGTACGACGTGGTGCGCCAGTTCGGCGAGACCTACATGCCGTCCGCCACCGCCAAGCTCGAGCTGTACCGCGGCGAACGCCCGATCTTCGACCTGCACAACATCGACGCCGAGATCGCGCGGGCGCTCGCGCGGCGGGTCGATCTGAAGTCCGGCGGCTACCTGATCATCGACCAGACCGAGGCGATGACCACGATCGACGTGAACACCGGCGGTTTCGTCGGCGCGCGCAACTTCGACGACACGATCTTCAAGACCAACCTGGAGGCGGCCGGCGCCATCGCGCGTCAGCTCCGGCTGCGCAACCTGGGCGGGATCATCATCGTCGACTTCATCGACATGACCCGCGAGGAGCACAAGACGTCGGTGCTGCAGGAATTCCGCAAGCAGCTCAACCGCGATCGGACCAAGGTCACGATCGGGGGCTTCACGCAGCTGGGCCTGGTGGAGCTGACCCGCAAGCGCACGCGCGAGTCGCTGGCCCGCATGCTCTGCGAGCCGTGCCCGACCTGCGATGCGCGAGGTCAGGTCAAGACCGCGCGGAGCATCTGCTACGAGATCCTCCGCGAGATCCTGCGCGAGTCACGGCAGTTCAATCCCAAGGAGTTCCGCGTCGTCGCCGCGGCGAATGTCGTGGAGATGCTGCTGGATGAGGAAAGCCAGCATCTGGCCGGCCTGTCGGACTTCATCGGCAAGCCGATCTCGCTGACCGCCGAGCCGACCAACCAGACCGAGCATTACGACATCGTCCTGATGTAGGCCGGCTCCCAGCCGGGGCCGGAGCCGGAGATCAGCGCCTCGGCGCGCGCGGACGACAGCGGCCAGGGCACGGTCGTCAGGCCTTCCTCGACTCCCAGCGCCGCCAGCGCGGCCGCCTGATGCGGCGGCATCGCCGGGGCGTGGTCGTGGATCAGGCCGGCCGCGGCCACCACGGCGGCCATCGCGGCCTCGCGCATGCCCATCGGCGAGCGCTCCAGGTAGGCCAGCGCCGACTCCGTCAGCCGCTCGTGGATCTCGACGAAGGCCAGGCGCGACAGCGACGCGGTCGCGCAGCGGGCATCCAGCGTGTCGCGCGGCGTCGGATGGCCGAGCTGGTGCAGGGAGATCAGCAGCAGCTCGATGAGCCGCTCGCCTTGCAGACGAGCTTCGTCCGACGGCACCCGCATCCCGGGCGCGAGCCCCGCGCAATCGACCCGCAGACCGCGGAACATCAGCAGTCCGGCGAGTCGCGCCGCGCCCAGGATCTGCGTCTGCGCATGGGCCACGCCGTCGTCCACCACGATCTGCGCGCGCACCAGCCGGTGGAAATGCGCCGAGGCGGCGATCAGGTGCTTGAACGCGATCGTGGTCATCGCGCGTCCTGGATCGCAGGGGAGGGGGCGGCCGGGGTGGCGGGGATTCGCTCCCAGAGTTCCGTGCCCGATTGCGCCAGGGCCAGCCGCACGCGGGGATCCGCGAGCACCGCCTGCCAGTCGCGGCGCAGAGCTTGCCCCAAGGGCGCTGGCAGACGCGCCGGGGCGAGCAGGACATTCCAGTCGGCGATGTCGCGCCGGTCGAGCGCGTCGAAGTCCTCATGACCCGGCGGGGTCTCCAGCGCCGGGAGGGATCCCGCCGCTCGCGCTGACAGCGCGCGCAAGGCCTCGGCGGGCAGCGGCGCGGGCGACAGCGGCGTGAGCCGTTGCGCGAACTGGCCGGCCGGCCACAGGGAGACGAAGGGCATCTGGCCGACACGCGCGAGCACGGTGAACTCCGAGGCGGCCGCCGTCTTCGGCGAGAAGAGGTCATCGGACAGACGCGGTGGTCGCTCCAGCAACGAACTGGTGGTCAGCAGCACGGTGTGACCGTCGGGTTCGGCCGAGGCGACCCGTCGCGCGGCGGCGTATCCCTGGCGCTCCGGGCGGCGCTCGAGGACGACGGGCTCGCCGGTCCGGTCGGTCCAGGCCGACGCGATCGCGCGGGCGACCGCGTCGGGGCCGCTGCCGTCGCCGAAGGGAAGGACCAGGGTCAGGGCTTGACGCTCGGAGGCCGGGGCGGAGGCTGAGGCTGAGGCTGAGGCTGAGGCTGAGGCTGAGGCCTGCGGGGAGGATGCGGCGGGGGAGGGAGAGGGGTCGGGAGAAAGGGCGGGCGTTGCGCCCATCGCGGCCTTGAAGAGGGCCGCGCACCCCAGCCAGATGAGCGCGATCAGCCAGGGCCGCAGCGCGGCGCTGATCCGCCATCGGGCGAACAGCTCCCGCCGGCAGGCGGGGCCGCCGAGCAGCGCGCGTGCCAGGCGGACGTGGAAGGGGCGGTTGGCCGAAGGGGCGGGATCGGGCGGGAAGGGCTGGCGCATGTCGTCCTCGGAGCGCGCCGTCGTGTCCGGGCGGTGGCCGGCCGTGGCGCGCGAAAGGATCGATTCTGAAAATCGGGCCCCGAACCCACCATGGCCTTCATCTGGGTATCCAGGCGGTGCGACTACTCAAACAAGTGGTCGACCGCCTCATCCGTGAGGGTGGAACGCCGCTTGCTGAAGGCTTGCCGTTTGTAACTCGCGTCCTTCCCGCCTCGAAACGCCTTCATTGGCGTCGGGCACAATCAGGGCTCCATTCGCCCCGCAAGCCGATGAGCAACAAGACGACCGCCACCCCTTCCGCTCTTCTTTCCTCGAGCGCCGGCGCATTGACGCGCCGCGGACTGCTCGGCGGCCTGGCCGCCGGTGTCGCGCTGCCCTCGTGGGCGCAGTTCCGGGTCGAGATCTCCGGCGTGGGCGCCACCCGCGTGCCCATCGCCATCAGCGATTTCAACAACGAGGCCGCCACCGGCCAGCCGCTGGCGGCCATCATCCGCGCCGATCTGGAGCGCAGCGGCCGCTTCAGCCTCGTGCCCGGCCAGGCCGGCATGACCGAGACCTCGCAGCCGCAGTTCTCCGACTGGCGCTCGCGCGCCGCCGACGCGCTGGCCGCCGGCTCCGCCACGCGCCTGGCCGACGGCCGCTTCGACGTGCGCTACCGCCTGTGGGACGTGATCAAGGGCTCGGACCTGGGCAGCGAGAGCGTGCCGGTGGTCGCCGCCGACCTGCGCCTGGCCGCGCACAAGATCGCCGACACGATCTACCAGAAGCTCACCGGCGAGCGCGGCGTCTTCGCCACGCGCCTGGTCTACGTGAACAAGGCCGGTCCGCGCTACTCGCTGCGCGTCGCCGACGCGGACGGCGAGGGCGAGCAGACCGTGCTCAACAGCCCCGAGGCCATCATCTCGCCGGCCTGGTCGCCGGACGGCAACGAGGTCGCCTACGTCAGCTTCGAATCGCGCAAGGCGGTCGTCTGGATCCAGGACCTGCGCAGCGGCAAGCGCCGCAAGGTGGCGGACTTCCGCGGCACCAACAGCGCCCCGTCGTTCTCGCCCAACGGGCAGCAACTCGTGGTGACGCTGTCGCGCGAGGGCGGCTCGCAGCTGTACCTGATCAACAAGGACGGCTCGGGCGCCAAGCGCCTGACGCAGACCTCCGCCATCGACACCGAGGCGACCTTCTCGCCCGACGGCGCGCAGATCTACTTCGTCAGCGACCGGGGCGGCGCGCCGCAGATCTATCGCATGCCCGCCGGCGGCGGCAGCGCCGATCGCGTGACCTTCAGCGGCAACTACAACATCAGCCCGTCGATCAGTCCCGACGGCCGCACGATGGCCTACGTGACCCGCGTCGGCGGCGGCACCTTCAAGCTGTGCGTGATGGACCTCGGCAGCCAGCAGGTCCAGCAGATCACCGACACCACCGAGGACGAAAGCCCGAGCTTCGCGCCCAACGGCAAGCTGATCGTCTACGCGACACGCGCCGGCGGCCGCGACGTGCTGATGACCACGACGCTGGACGGCAAGGTCAAGGCCAAGCTGGCCACGCCGGGCGTCTCCGACATCCGCGAGCCGGCCTGGGGCCCGTACGGCAACTGAGCCCCGCTTGATTTCCTTCGATAAAACCGAGGATCTCCCAACGTCAGGCACACGGATTGCCTACGTTGGCGTCGCGCTTCGCCCGTCTCGTGCGAGCCATGAGCGCGATGTGTCGGCCAAGCGTTCGCGCGCAGCAGTACGCCACGCGAATGTGTTAGCCGATGATCCACAATTGCTGTTTTCTCCCGCGGCTTCACCGGCGGTGCTGTCCGACCGCCAAGACCTGCCCTCAACCTGCCCCGCTTTGACCCATAGGAGCGCTTGTCCATGAAATTCGAAAAACTGATGCTGGGCCTGGTGGCCGCGGCCGCCCTGTCCGCCTGCAGCTCGACCAAGCTCGACGAGACCACCCCGACCGAGACCAAGGCGCCGGTGCAGACCGCCACGCCGTCCACGCCGACGACCGACAACGCCGGCCAGCGTCCGGTGCAGACCGTTGACCTGGGCGCCCAGTACGACGCCGCCGTGTCCAACCAGCGCGTGGTGCTGTTCGACTTCGACAGCTTCGTCGTCAAGGACGAGTACCGTGGCCTGATCGAGGCCCACGCCAAGCGCCTGAACAACAAGAAGACGCTGGCCCTGAGCCTGGAAGGTCACGCCGACGAGCGCGGCGGCCGCGAGTACAACCTGGCCCTGGGCCAGAAGCGCGCGGAAGCCGTCGCCAAGTCGCTGACCCTGCTGGGCGTCGCCTCGACCCAGGTCGAGCCGGTGAGCTTCGGCAAGGAGCGTCCGGTCGATCCGGGCCACAACGAGGAAGCCTGGGCCAAGAACCGTCGCGTCGAACTGCGCGACAAGTAATCCGGTGACATGAGCATGCTGCGAATCACTCGTTCCTTCCCGTCCTCGCCGACCGCCGTGGCCAAGGCCGCGCTGCTCGGCGTGCTGCTGGCGCTGAGCGCCGCCGGCCCCGCGCGGGCGGCGCTGTTCGAGGACGACGAGGCCCGCAAGGCCATCCTCGACCTGCGCACGAAGATGGCGCAGAACGATGACGCGCAGCGTGCCCGCCTCACCGACCTGCAGAACCAGCTCGAGACCGCCCGGCGCGGTCTGCTGGATCTGTCCGGACAGATCGAGGCGCTGAAGTCCGACCTGGCCCGCATGCGCGGCCAGAACGAACAGCTGGCGCGCGATCTGTCCGAGACCCAACGCAAGGTGGCCGACCAGTCGGCCACGCTGGACAACCGGCTGCGCCCGCTGGAGCCGCAGAAGGTGTCGCTGGACGGCAAGGAATTCCAGGCCGATCCGGAAGAGAAGCGCCAGTTCGATGCCGCGATGGGCCTGATCCGCCGCGGTGACTTCAACGAGGCGGTGTCCGCGTTCTCGTCCTTCCTGCAGCGTTTCCCGGCGAGCGGTTTCTCCGACTCGGTGCGCTTCTGGCTGGGCAATGCCCAATACGGCAAGCGCGACTACAAGGGCGCGATCGCGACCTTCAAGGGCTTCGTCGCCGCCAACCCGGAACATCCGCGCGCCGCGGAAAGCCTGCTGGCGATCGCCAACTGCCAGATCGAGCTCAAGGACACCAAGAGCGCCCGCAAGACGCTGGACGACCTGCAGAAGGCGTATCCGGGCAGCGAAGCGGCCAAGGCCGCCAAGGAACGCGCGGCCGGCCTGCGCTGAGCGGTTCCCCGTGGAGACTACCTCCGACACGACGGCCGACGGCGCCGTCGCCACCGCCATCGACTCCGGCCCGGACGCGGACGCCGAGCGCCGCTTCGGCGGCCTGCGCCGCCTGCACGGTGAACGCGACTACGCGCGGCTGCGCGCGGCGCGCTTCTGCGTCGTCGGACTGGGCGGCGTGGGGTCGTGGGTCGTCGAGGCGCTGGCCCGCATGGGCGTGGCGCGGCTGGTGCTGGTCGATCTGGACCACGTGGCCGAATCCAACATCAACCGCCAGGTGCAGGCGCTCGGCAGCACGCTGGGCATGGCCAAGGCCGAGGCGCTCAAGCAGCGCATCGCCGACATCCACCCCGGTTGCGAGGTCCTCACGATCGAGGATTTCGTCGACGAGCAGAACTGGCCCGCGCTGCTGGGCGACGTGGCGGTGGATGGCGTCGTCGACGCCTGCGACCAGGTCCGCGCGAAGGCGCAGATCGCGGCGTGGGCGAGGGCGCTCAAGCTGCCGCAGGTCTGCATCGGCGCGGCCGGCGGCAAGCATCGGCCGCAGGACGTCGAGATCCTGGATCTGTCCGAGACCACGCACGATCCGCTGCTGTCCAGCCTGCGCCAGCGGCTGCGCAAGTTCCACGCCGCGCCGCGCCAGGGAAAGATGGACGTGAGCTGCGTGTTCTCGCGCGAGCCCGTCACGCGCCCCGCCGGCGTGGACGCCTGCGACCTCGACGGCAACCTGAATTGCCACGGCTACGGATCGAGCGTGGCGGTCACCGCCGGCTTCGGCATGGTCGCTGCCGCGGAGCTGGTTCGGCGATATTTGAAGACACTTGCGCGACCGCAAAAAACCGTCCTATAATGTGAGGCTCTGCTGAGGGGCAAACACCTCGAAGCGCAGTAGGGAAGGTCAAGGCAACTTGGCCTTCGCTGCTTGAAGTACGGCTTCGGGTCGTTAGCTCAGTCGGTAGAGCAGCGGACTTTTAATCCGTTGGTCGCAGGTTCGAATCCTGCACGACCCACCACCTGCTTCAGTTGGTTTTCTCGGGGGCTCTTAGCTCAGTTGGTAGAGCAGCGGACTCTTAATCCGTTGGTCGAAGGTTCGAATCCTTCAGGGCCCACCAACCTCTCCTTGTCGAGGCGTCGGATTGAAACAAGCGCGACACGCGTGCGATTCATGGACGATGAAACGAAGTCAGCAAGGAATAGGTTCCCAGCGAACTGAATATCTGACATAATCTCGGCTTCGCGTGATTCAGCAGAATCGCACGAGACGAAGAGAATTTGGGGCTCTTAGCTCAGTTGGTAGAGCAGCGGACTCTTAATCCGTTGGTCGAAGGTTCGAATCCTTCAGGGCCCACCAGATAAAAGGGGTTGCAGCAGTGCTGCAACCCCTTTTGCCATTTGCGCGCGAGTTTCCTCGAGTATGTCCGCGGCGGACCAGGAATGGCCTGCTCGGCTAGACTGCCGTCCTTCCTTCGATCGCCAGATCCCCGCCCATGTCCCAGATCCACGAACCCGCGTTGCTGCAGGCGCTGCAACAGGTCATCGACCCGAACACCGGCCGCGACTTCATCTCCACGCGGCAGCTCCGCAACATGAAGGTGCAGGGCGACGCCGTGAGCTTCGACGTCGAGCTGGGCTATCCCGCGGCCAGCCAGGTCGACGCGCTGCGCGCGGCGCTGGTGGCGGCGGCGCGCTCGGTGCCGGGCGTGGGCAACGTCAGCGTGACGATGTCCAGCAAGGTCATCGCGCATGCGGTGCAGCGCGGCGTGCAGCTGCTGCCCGGCGTGAAGAACATCATCGCGGTTGCCTCCGGCAAGGGCGGCGTGGGCAAGAGCACGACCGCGGCCAACCTCGCACTGGCGCTGGCCGCCGAGGGCGCCACGGTCGGTCTGCTGGACGCGGACATCTACGGCCCCAGCCTGCCGCTGATGATGGGCATCCACGGCCGCCCGGAAAGCACCGACGGCCAGACGATGGAGCCGCTGGAATCGCACGGCCTGCAGCTGATGTCGATCGGTTTCCTGGTCGAGGACGACCAGGCGATGGTCTGGCGCGGCCCGATGGCCACGCAGGCGCTGGAGCAGCTGCTGCGCCAGACGCGCTGGCGCGACCTGGACTACCTCGTGATCGACATGCCCCCGGGCACCGGCGACATCCAGCTGACCCTGTCGCAACGCGTGCCGGTGAGCGGCGCGGTGATCGTCACCACGCCGCAGGACATCGCACTGATCGACGCGAAGAAGGGCCTGAAGATGTTCGAGAAGGTCGGTGTGCCGATCCTCGGCATCGTCGAGAACATGGCCATCCACATCTGCAGCAACTGCGGCCACGCCGAGCACATCTTCGGCAGCGGCGGCGGTCAGCGCATGGCGGACCAGTACAGCCAGGAGCTGCTGGGCTCGCTGCCGCTGGCGCTGTCCATCCGCGAGCAGGCCGACAGCGGCAAGCCGACGGTGGTCGCCGAACCCGACGGCCCGCATGCGCAGGCCTATCGCCAGATCGCCCGCAAGATCGCGGTGAAGCTGGCCGGTCAGGCCAAGGATTACTCGTCGAAGTTCCCGACGATCACGATCTCGAAGAACACCTGACCCCGTGGGCGAGGGGCGGTCGATGCCCCCTGCCTGCGTATGCTGCGCCGCACCACGCGGATACCGCAGATAAAACCTCCATCAAAGCTCGTGCGCGCTGCGGTTCTCCCTTGGTTCAGAGGGTGACTCCGTATTGGACAAAGCGCGGCGTTTGTGCCGAAATAACCGGACGGGCCGCGTGACGGTCGTGCGATTCACCCAGGCCGGCAACGACGCCGGACCCAGGAGGCACAAGATGGACATGCACCGGAGGCATTTCTTCCGGGTGAGCGGGGCGGCCGTCATGGGCTCCAGCCTCGTCGCGTTGGGATTCTCTCCAACCGCTGCGCTGGCCGAGACACGCCAGTTCAAGCTCGCCCGGGCGACCGAGACCCGCAACACCTGCCCCTACTGCTCGGTGGGCTGCGGGATCATCATGTACTCCCTCGGGGACAAGGCGAAGAACGTCACCCCGGAGATCATCCACATCGAGGGCGACCCCGATCACCCCGTCAATCGCGGCACGCTGTGCCCGAAGGGCGCGGGCCTGCTGGACTTCGTGCACAGCCCCAACCGGCTGAAGTACCCGGAGATCCGCGAGGCGGGCGCCAAGGAGTGGAAGCGCGTGAGCTGGGACGAGGCGATGACGCGCTTCGTCAAGCTGCTCAAGGCGGACCGCGACGCCAACTTCATCGCCACCAATGCCGACGGCAAGACCGTGAACCGCTGGTTGTCCAGCGGCATGATCTGCGCGTCGGCCTCGTCCAACGAGTCGGGCTACATCACCCACAAGGCGATGCGCTCGACGGGGATGCTCGCGTTCGACAACCAGGCCCGCGTTTGACACGGACCGACGGTGGCCAGTCTGGCCCCGACGTTCGGCCGCGGTGCGATGACCAACCACTGGGTGGACATCAAGAACGCCGATCTCGTGCTGATCATGGGCGGCAATGCCGCCGAGGCGCATCCGTGCGGCTTCAAGTGGGTGATCGAGGCCAAGCATCACAACAAGGCCCGGCTGATCGTGGTCGATCCGCGCTTCACGCGGTCGGCGGCGATGAGCGACTACTACGCGCCCATCCGCGCGGGGTCCGACATCGCCTTCCTGGGCGGCGTCCTCAACTACCTGCTGAGCAACAACAAGATCCAGACGGAGTACGTCCGCAACTACACCAACGCCACGTTCATCATCAATGAGGGCTACAAGTTCGAGGACGGCCTGTTCTCGGGCTATGACGAGGCCAAGCGCGCGTACAACAACGCGTCCTGGGCCTACGAGATGGACGACAAGGGCTTCGCCAAGGTCGACATGACGATGCAGCATCCGCGCTGCGTGCTCAACGTCATGAAGCAGCATTACGCGCGCTACACGCCGGAGAAGGTCAGCGAGATCACCGGCACGCCCAAGGACAAGTTCGTCGAGATCTGCCGCCAGATCGCCGAGACCTCGGTGCCGGGCAAGGTCATGACGATCATGTACGCGCTCGGGTGGACGCAGCACAGCCAGGGCTCGCAGATCATCCGCACCGGCGCGCTGGTGCAGCTGCTGCTGGGCAACATCGGCCAGCCCGGCGGCGGCATGAACGCGCTGCGCGGTCACAGCAACATCCAGGGCCTCACGGACCTGGGGCTGCTGTCCACGTCGCTGACGGGCTACATGTCGCTGGCGCGGGACTCGGAGCAGGACCTCGAGACGTACTACAAGACCCGCGCGCTGAAAGCCCTCCGTCCCAACCAGATGAGCTTCTGGCAGAACTATCCGAAGTTCTTCGTCAGCCAGCAGAAGGCGTGGTGGGGCAAGGCCGCGACCAAGGAGAACGACTGGGCCTTCCACTACCTGCCCAAGTGGGACAAGGGCTACGACGTGCTGCAGGCCTTCGAGCTCATGAACCAGGGCAAGGTCAACGGCTACATCTGCCAGGGCTTCAACCCGGTGGGGTCCTTCCCCAACAAGAAGAAGGTCGTGGACGGGCTGTCCAAGCTGAAGTTCCTCGCGATCATCGACCCGCTCAACACCGAGACCGCCGAGTTCTGGAAGAACTACGGCGAGCACAACGACGTGAAGAGCGAGGACATCCAGACCGTGGTCTTCCGCTTCCCGAGCACCTGCTTCGCGGAGGAGGACGGCTCGCTGACCAACTCCGGGCGCTGGCTGCAGTGGCACTGGAAGGGCGCCGAGCCTCCCGGCGAGGCCAAGGGCGACGCGGAAATCATCGCGGAGATCTTCCTGCGCCTGCGCGCGCTGTACGTGAAGGACGGTGGCGCCTTCCCCGATCCGATCGTCAACCTGAACTGGCCCTACAAGATCCCGAACAGCCCCTCGGCCGAGGAGCTCGCGATGGAGTTCAACGGCAAGGCGCTGGCCGACGTCACCGATCCGAAGGATCCGACCAAGGTGCTGGCCAAGGCCGGCGAGCAGCTCTCGGGCTTCGGCCTGCTGCGCGACGACGGCAGCACCTCTAGCGGCTGCTGGATCTACACGGGCGCGTGGACGCAGGCCGGCAACCAGATGGCCCGGCGCGACAACAGCGATCCGTGGGGTATCGGCCAGACGCTGAACTGGGCCTGGGCCTGGCCGGCGAACCGGCGCGTGCTCTACAACGCCGCGTCCTGCGACCCGACCGGCAAGCCGTGGAATCCGAAGCGGCGGCTGGTGAGCTTCACCGACAAGTGGGGCGGCTCCGACGTGCCCGACATCCGTCCGGATGCCAATCCGAACGATGAGGACGCGGTGCGGCCGTTCATCATGACCGCCGAAGGCGTGGCGCGCCTGTTCGCGCCCAGCGGCATGGTCGACGGTCCGCTGCCCGAGCATTACGAGCCCTTCGAGTCGCCGCTGACGGTCAACCCGATGCACCCCAACAACCCCAAGGCGATGAACAACCCCGCGGGGCGGGTGTTCAAGGGCGACCGCGAGGCCTTCGGCAAGCCGGACAAGTTCCCGTACGTGGCCACGAGCTACCGGCTCACCGAGCACTTCCATTACTGGACCAAGAACGTGCGCACCAGCGCCGTGATCCAGCCGCAGCAGTTCGTCGAGATCGGCGAGGAACTCGCCAAGGAGAAGGGGATCGCCAATGGCGATCAGGTGAAGGTCAGTTCCAACCGCGGCTTCATCAAGGCCGTGTGCGTGGTGACCAAGCGCGTGGCGTCGCTGGATGTCGGCGGCAAGCGGGTCCACACCGTGGGCCTGCCCAACCACTGGGGCTTCGTCGGTGTGGCCAAGCCCGGTTATCTGGTGAACACGCTGACCCCGTTCGTGGGGGACGCCAACACCCAGACGCCGGAGTTCAAGAGCTTCACCGTCAACATCGAGAAAGCTTGAGGAACCGCCATGTCTTCATTGCAATCCCTCGACATCGCCCTGCGCTCGGCCACGACGCTGCCCAGTCCCGACGCGCGGCGCACCACGCCCGAGGTCGCCAAGCTGATCGACGTGTCCTCGTGCATCGGCTGCAAGGCCTGCCAGGTCGCCTGCATGCAGTGGAACGACCTGCGCGACGACGTCGGCGAGACCCACGGCACCTACGACAACCCGCGTGACCTGACGCCGCAGTCCTGGACGGTGATGCGCTTCTCCGAGGTGGAGGTCGTCGAGAACAAGCTCGAATGGCTGATCCGCAAGGACGGCTGCATGCATTGCCAGGATCCGGGCTGCCTCAAGAGCTGTCCGGCGCCGGGCGCGATCGTGAAGTACCAGAACGGCATCGTCGACTTCATCTCCGAGCACTGCATCGGTTGCGGCAACTGCGTGACGGGCTGCCCGTTCGACGTGCCGCGCATCAGCAAGGCCGACAACAAGGCCTACAAGTGCAGCCTGTGCTCGGACCGCGTCGGCGTGGGCCTGGAACCGGCCTGCGTGAAGGCCTGTCCGACCGGTGCGATCCGTTTCGGATCCAAGGAGGACATGCACGAGTTCGCCGCCGAGCGCATCGTCGACCTGAAGGAGCGCGGGTATCAGAACGCTGGGGTCTATGACCCGCAGGGCGTCGGTGGGACGCATGTGATGTACGTGCTGCAGCACGCGGACCAGCCCACGCTGTATCACGGCCTGCCCAAGGATCCGCAGATCAGCCCGCTGGTGTCGCTGTGGAAGGGCGCGGCCAAGCCGCTGGCGGTGGCCGCGATGATCGGCGCGGCGGTGGCGGGCTTCTTCCATTACATGAAGGTCGGCCCGCAGAAGACGGAACACGACGAGCCCGATCCCGACGAGGAACTGGCCTACGAGCGCCTGAAGCGCGGCGAGCCGGACGATCCGCTCGTGCGCGACCGGCGAGACGGCTCGGTGCCGCCCGCCGGCGGCGGTCTCTGAACCCCGGGAGAACGACATGGCATTGCTGCAACGCTATCGCGACGGCCAGCGTCTGAACCACTGGCTGGTCGTGCTGCTGTTCCTGTGCGCCGGGCTCTCGGGCCTGGCCTTCTTCCACCCGAGTCTCTTCTTCCTGAGCAACCTCTTCGGGGGCGGGCCCTGGACGCGCGTGCTGCACCCTTACATGGGCCTGGGCATGGTGATCGCGTTCGCCTTCCTGGCGGTGACGATGTGGCGCGACAACCTCTGGACCGAGGTCGATTCGCGCTGGATGAAGGAGAGCCCCGCGATGATCTCCGGCGCGCACAAGCAGGGCGTGCAGCCGGCGGCGAAATACAACGCCGGTCAGAAGATCGTGTTCTGGGTGATGGTCGTGTCGCTGCTGATCCTGCTGGTGACCGGCTTCATGTTCTGGCACGCCTGGTTCCCTGACGGCAACATCCTGATGCGGCGCATCGCGGTGGTGCTGCACTCGGCGTCGGCGGCGATCCTGATCCTGACGATCATCATCCATGTCTACGCCGCGATCTGGGTCAAGGGCTCGTTCCGGGCGATGACCCGTGGCACAGTCACCGACACCTGGGCCGCGCACCATCATCCGTTGTGGCACAAGGAAGCGAAGGAGCGTCCCCCCGCATGAGCCCCACCAGCAGCAGCAGCAGCAGCGACACCGGCAGCACCGGCGGCACCCGCCCGATCCGGGTGATGTCCCCGGAAGAGATCGCGGTCAACGCCGGCCCGCGCGTCGCGCCGGTCAAGGTGCCCGAACCCGGTCTCTTCGCCGACCGCGCGCTGCGGCTGCGACAGCTCGCCGAGGGCCACGCGATGCGGGACTACCTGCTGTTCGTCGCCGAGCTCGCGCAGCGTCAGCATGAACTGCTGAGCCGGCCGCGCGCGCTGCGCCTGCCCGACGAGGTGCTGGTCAACGGCGCGATGGTCGGCGGGCTGCCGCCGCTGGAGCCGATGACGCTGGTCCGCGACGCCGTGTGGCGCGAGGAACTGCGGGCGCTGCTCGAGGCCCTGGCCCGGGCTTCGATCCCCGAGCCTGCGAAGGCGCTCGTGGCGCGGCTGGCCCAGGCGGACACGGACTGGCTGGAACAGCAGGCCACGGCGCTGCTGGCTGGCGGCGGACCGGGCCTGGATCCGGCCGCGGCGCCGTTGATCGCCGCGGCGCTGCAGGTGCACGCGACGCGGCTCGTGATGCAGCTGCAGCAGCGTTACGAGCAGAGCGACCAGGGCGAGCACGTCGCGCCCTTCGGCATGATCGACGACCCGACGGTCTGCCCGTGCTGCGGCTCGCGGCCGGTGGCCTCGATCACGCGCATCGCGGCGGAGCAGTCCGGGCAGCGCTTCCTGGCTTGCTCGCTGTGCGGCTCGCAATGGCATTACGTGCGCATCAAGTGCACGCATTGCCAGGGCACCAAGGGCATCAGCTTCCAGACGCTGGTCGATGACGACGGCCGCAAGGCCGAGGCCGTGGCCGCCGAGTGCTGCGAGACCTGCGGGCATTACCTCAAGCAGGTCCACATGGAAAAGGACCTGCAGGTCGAGCCGCTGGCCGACGACCTCGCCACGCTGACGCTGGACCTGTTGGTCGGCGAGCTCGGCCTGGTGCGCCAGGGCTTCAATCCGATGCTGATCCTGGGCGAGGCGGAGGCCTCGCACGATGCGGCGCCAGGCGCGCCGCCCGGCAGCGCCGGCGCCGTGCCCCCCGATCCCGGAGGGCGCTGAGCATGAAGCCCGAGGCATCCATGGTTCATGGTCCGACGGCAGGCTCCCCGGCAAGGGCTGCGACGGTCCCCGCGACCGTGACAGCACCGGCGGCTCCCAAGGATCTTCCGTCCGTCGATCGCGTGCTGCGCGACGCCGAGGTGACGCACCTGATGGCCAGTCACGGCCATGCCTTCGTCGCCGCCGAGGCCAGACGGCTGCTCGACGCCTGGCGCCAGCGGGCGCTCGACGGCGCGCTCGCCGCAGACGAGCTCGCCCAGCTGCCGCGGGTGCTCGCCGAGCGCTGCGCCGAGCGCCTCGCGCCGCGCATGCGCCGCGTGATCAACCTGACCGGCACCGTGCTGCACACCAACCTGGGCCGCGCGCTGCTGGCCGACGAGGCGCTGCGGCAGGTGCTCGCGTGCATGGGCTCGCCCAACAACCTGGAGTTCGACCTCGAGCGCGGCGAACGCGGCGATCGCGACAGCCTCGTCGAATCGCTGCTGTGCGAGATCACCGGCGCCGAGGCGGCCACGGTGGTCAACAACAACGCCGCGGCGGTACTGCTGGGCATCGCCGCGCTGGCGGGCGGCAAGGAGGCGGTGGTCTCGCGCGGCGAGCTCGTCGAGATCGGCGGCGCCTTCCGCATGCCCGACGTGATGACGGCGGCCGGCGCGACGCTGGTCGAGATCGGCACCACCAACCGCACGCACCTGCGCGACTACCAGGCCGCCATCGGCCCGAAGACCGCGCTGCTGATGAAGGTCCACACCAGCAACTACGCGATCCAGGGCTTCACCTCGGCGGTGAGCGAGGCGGAGCTCGCGCCGGTCGCCAAGGCCGCGGGCGTCCCGCTGATGACGGACCTGGGCAGCGGCTCGCTGGTGGACCTCGCGCAGTGGGGCCTGCCCGCCGAGCCGCTGCCGCAGCGCATGCTGGCCGACGGCTGCGACGTGGTGACCTTCAGCGGCGACAAGCTGCTGGGCGGACCGCAGGCGGGGCTGATCGTCGGACGCCGCGACCTCATCCAGAAGATCCGCAAGTTCCCGATGAAGCGCGCGCTGCGGCTTTCCAAGCTGCCGCTGGCGGCGCTGGAGGCCACGCTGCGCCTGTACCTGCAGCCGGACCGCCTGACGCAGGACCTGCCCACGCTGCGGCTGCTGACGCGCCCGCTCGATCAGATCGAGGCTCAGGCCGGGAGACTGCTCGCGCGGGTCGAGGCGGCGGTCGCGCCGCGGTTCTCGGTGCGCGTGAGCGCGATGCGCGGCCAGATCGGCTCGGGCTCGCTGCCGGTGGAGACGCTGCCGTCGGCGGGTCTGGTGCTGACGCCGCGACTGCCGGGCAAGCGCGGCCTGGGCCGCGCGCTGGACGAGCTGCAGACCGCGTTGCGCGCGCTGCCGTTGCCGGTCATCGCGCGGGTGAGCAACGACGAGCTCTGGCTGGACCTGCGCTGCCTGGACGAGGCGCGTGAGGAGGGCGAGTTCATCGCCCAGCTCGCCGTGCTGCGGGAGGCGCTGGCGTGATCATCGGAACGGCCGGCCACATCGATCACGGCAAGACCACGCTGGTCCAGGCGCTGACCGGTGTCGACACCGATCGGCTGCCCGAGGAGAAACGGCGCGGCATCAGCATCGCGCTGGGCTATGCGTTCCTGGAGGTCGACGCCACGCATCGCATCGGCTTCGTCGACGTGCCGGGCCATGAGCGGCTGGTGCACACGATGCTGTCGGGCGCGACGGGCATCGACCACGCGTTGCTGCTGGTCGCCGCCGACGACGGCGTGATGCCGCAGACGCGCGAGCACCTCGCGTTGCTCAGCCTGCTGGGAATCGCCCACGGCACGGTCGCGCTGACCAAGTGCGATCGCGTCGATGCGGCCACGCGCGCGGTGCGGCGCGCGGAGATCGCCGCGCTGCTCGCGGGCACGCCGCTCGCAGGTGCGCCGGTGTTCGAGGTCGCCGCAGTGACCGGCGCGGCGGGCGAGGGCGTGCGTGAGTTGCGCGAGCATTTGGTCGCCGAGGCGCGCGCGCTGTCGGCGCACGGTGAGCGCGAGGCGGGCGAGGTGGGCGCGCGGGCTTTCCGGCTCGCGGTCGATCGCGTGTTCAGCCTCGCGGGCGTGGGCACCGTGTGCACCGGCACCGCCCATGCGGGTGAGGTCGCCATCGGGGATGAACTCCTGCTGCTGCCGCCCGCGCAAGGCCAGTCGCCGCGGCGCGCGCGCGTGCGCAGCCTGCATGCGCAGAACGCGGCGGCCGAGCGCGCGATCGCCGGCCAGCGCGTGGCCATCGGCCTCGTGGGGCTGGACAAGGACGATGTCGAGCGCGGCCAATGGCTGGCCGCGCCCGCGATCGCCCAGTGGACCGACCGGCTCGACGCGCGGCTGCGGCTCTGGTCCGAGGAGAGCAAGCCGCTGCGCAGCGGCGTCGTGGTCCACGTGCATGTGGGCGCCGATCAGGTGACGGGCTCGGTGGCGGTGCTGGGCAGAGTCGCGGGAGAAGTTGCGGGGGAAGTCTCGGGCGAGGCCCTCGACGCGCCCGTCGCCATCGATGCGCTCGCCCCGGGCGAAGAGGCCTTCGTGCAGTTGGTGCTGCATCGACCGATCGGCGCGTGGGCCTTCGATCGCGTGGTGTTGCGCGACGCGTCGGCCACGCGCGCGCTGGCCGGCGGCGTCGTGCTGGACCCGCAGGCGCCGGCCCGTTATCGGCGCACGCCGCAGCGGCTGGCGGAGTTGCGGGCGCTGACCGCCGAGACACCGGCGCGACGCCTGGCCGGTCTGCTCGATCAGGCGCCGATGGGCGTGGATCTGGCGCGCTTCGCGGCGGGGCAGGGCGTGGCGATCGACGTCGTGATCGGCCAACTGCCCGCGGACCTCGCCGTGGTGAGGGGCTCAGGCGGATCAGCGGGATCAGGGGGATCGGCCGGATCGGCCTGGGCCCTGGGCCCGGTGCAGACGGCGCAGTGGGAAAGCCTCGCGCTGGAGCGGCTGCGCGCGTACCACGCGGTGCAGCCCGATGAGCTCGGCCCCGACCTCGCACGCTGGCGTCGATTGACCGCGCCGCGGATGGCCGAGCCGCTGTGGCGCGCGCTCGCGCAGCGGCTCGCGGGCGATGGGCGCATCGTGCTGAGCGGCGCGGCGGCGCACCTGCCGGAACACGGCGTGCAGCTGTCCGCGCTGGATGAGCGCCTGGCGCAGAAGGTCTGGCCACGGCTGATGTCGGCGGGCTTCGAGGGCGCCTGGGCGCGCGACCTGGCCAAGGACGTCAACGAGCCCGAGGCGCTGATGCGCACGACGCTGGCGCGGCTGTCGCAACGCGGGGAGCTGTTCCAGGTCGTCAAGGATCTGTACTATGCGCCCCCGGCGATCCGGGAACTCGCGCGCATCGCGCGGGACTCGGCGGCCGACGGCGACGTGAAGGCCGCGGAGTTCCGCGACCGCAGCGGCCTGGGACGCAAGCGCGCGATCCAGGTGCTGGAGTTCTTCGACAAGGTCGGGCTGCTGCGACGCGTCGGCGACGCGCACAAGCTGCGGCCCGATTGCCGCCTGTTCATCGAGGACGACGACGAGGGCGCGCCGCGCGCCGACGCCGCCGCGATCGCATGAGCAGGACCGATCAAGGGAAGGAAAACGATCCTGGTGGATCGGCCGGACTTCAAATCCGGTGGATGGCGCCACGCGCCGTCGGGTGGGTTCGACTCCCATTTCCTTCCGCCATTTCCCTTGCCAGGACTTCTTCCTGGCCGCTTCATCCTTCACCCACCCACGGAGCCTCTGATGCCTAGCCTCTTCCGTCATGTCAGCCGTGCGCTGCAGGGAATCGTCGCCGCCTCGCTGATCGCCGGGGCCGTCGGCCCCGCGATGGCGCAGTCGCCGCAGGTCCTGCGCGTGACCGCCATCCCCGACGAGTCGCCGACCGAGCTGGCCCGCAAGTTCGCGCCGCTGGGCAAGTACCTCGAGAAGGAACTCGGCGTGAAGGTCGAGTGGACCCCGGTCACCGACTACGCCGCCGCCGTCGAGGCCGTCGTCAACAAGAAGATCGAGCTCGCGTGGTTCGGCGGCTTCACCTTCGTCCAGGCCAACGTGCGCTCCGGCGGCAAGATCGTCCCGCTCGTGCAGCGTGAGGAGGACGAAAAGTTCCGCTCCGTCTTCATCACCGACGCCAAGTCCGGCATCCACAAGCTCGAGGACCTCAAGGGCAAGACGCTGAGCTTCGGCTCGGCCTCGTCCACCTCGGGCCACCTGATGCCGCGCTCCTTCCTGCTGGCCGCGAAGATCAATCCCGACACCGACCTCAAGCGCATCTCCTTCTCCGGCGCGCATGACGCGACCGTGGCCGCCGTCGCGTCGGGCAAGGTCGACGCGGGCGCGCTCAACATCTCGGTGTGGGAGAAGCTCGTCGCCGAGAAGAAGGTCGACACGGGCGCGGTGAAGGTCTTCTTCACCACCCCGGCCTATTACGACTACAACTGGAGCGTGCACGCCGACCTGCCGGCCGCGTTCAAGGAAAAGCTCAAGGCGGCCTTCCTGAAGCTCAACGCGGCCACGCCCGAGGGCAAGGAGATCCTGGACCTGCAGCGCGCGACCAAGTTCGTGCCGACGCAGCCGGAGAACTACGCCGGCATCAAGGCCGCCGCCGAGAACGCGGGCCTGCTCAAGTGACCGGACCTCGATTGCCCCGACCTCGAGTGACCGGATCTCGAGTCACCGGATCTCGTGTGACCGACCACGCGCAGAGACCCTGAGATGCCCTTGCTGGAGTTGGATGGCCTGCACCTGCAGGCCGGCGCGCGCACGCTGGTCGCGCCCTTGTCGCTGCGCATCGAGGCGGGCGAGCAGGTCGCGCTGATCGGCGCGTCGGGGGCGGGCAAGACCTCGCTGCTGCACGCGATGGCGCTGGCGCTGGCGCCCGCGGCGGGATCGCTGCGGCTGGCGGGTGAGGACGCGTGGTCGATGTCCTCGTCCGATCGCCACTGGCTGCGCCGCGAGTTGATGCTCGCGCCGCAGCAGCCGCCCTTGCCGCCGCGCCAGCGCGTGGCCACCGCGGTGCTGGCCGGGCGGCTGCCGGGCGCGTCGTTCGCGCGCAGCCTGCGCATGCTGTTCAGCCCGGACGAGGCGCAGGCCCGGCTCGCCTTCGAGGCGCTGGACCGCCTGGAGCTCGGCGATCGGCTGTGGTCGCGCGTGGACCAGCTGTCCGGCGGCGAGCGCCAGCGGGTGGCCATCGCCCGGCTGCTGGTGTCGCAGGCGCGCTTGTGGCTCGCCGACGAGCCGCTGTCCGCGCTGGATCCCCAGCGCGCGGAACGCGTGTTGGCGGTGCTGCAGGGCGCCGCTCGCGCGCAGGACCGCACGCTGGTGTGCAGCCTGCATCAGGTGGACCTCGCGTGCCGCGTGTTCCCGCGCGTGATCGCGTTGCGCGAGGGCCGGCTGGTCTACGACGGCCCGCCGCAGGGCCTGGGCGCGCGCCAGCTCGATGAGATCTATGCCGACCTGCTCAATGAGCCCCCGTCAGCGCCGCAGGACGCAGCGCTGGCGGCCACGCCGCCGCAGGCGATGTGCCGATGAGCACCGCGATGCGGGCCGGAGCGTCCGAGGCATCCGAGGCCCCCTGGCGCCGCGATCCGGCCGGGGCGCGCCGTGTCGCGCTCACGGTGGCGATCCTGGTGCTGCTGTGGCCGCTGCTGGTGTGGTGCGAGTTCCGGCCCTGGGAGCTGCTGGACGAGCGCAGCCTGCGCGCCACCGGTCGCTTCGCGGCGCAGTTCCTCACGCCGCGGGTCGACCTCGAGTTCCTGACGATGCTCGCCGCCGACACCTGGCGCACGGTGGCGATGGCCACGGTGGGGCTGGCGCTCGCCTGGGTCATCGCCGTGCCCCTGGCGCTGCTGGCGACGGCGCGCCTGTCGGTGTCCGCGCTCACTGGCCGCATGGCCGGCGGCAGCGGGCTGCTGCGCGGAGCGGTGCGCCTGGTGCTGATCGTGCTGCGCTCGGTGCCGGAGCTCGTGTGGGCGCTGATGCTGGTGCGGGTGATCGGCCTGGGGCCGGGTGCCGGTGTGCTGGCGATCGCGCTGTCCTATGGCGGGATGCTGGGCAAGGTCTACGCCGAGATCCTGGAGAGCGCCGACGCCGCGCCCACGCAGGCGCTGCTGCGCGGCGGCGCGGGCCGCCTGCAGGCGCTGCTGTTCGGCACGCTGCCGGGCTGCGCGGATGAGCTGGTCAGCTACACCGTCTACCGCTGGGAATGCGCGATCCGGTCCTCGGTCGTGCTGGGGTTCGTCGGCGCGGGCGGGCTGGGCCAGCAACTGGACAACGCGACCAAGATGTTCGCGGGGTCCGAGGTCGCGACCATCCTGCTGATCTTCATCGCGCTGGTGGCGCTCGCGGACCGCGTCAGCGCCTGGCTGCGGCCGGCGCGCGAGGCGGGGCAGGGCGTTGATCGCGGCGCGCGCGGCGCGCGTGCGCCGATCGTGGACGTTGACGCAAGCCGGCCGGTGCCGATGCGCCCCCCGGCGCGTTGGTCCGTGCGCGTGCTGCTGCTGGGGCTGCTCGCGCTGCTGGTGGCGAGCGTGCTTACCTTGCCGCTGCGCTGGGGCGAGCTGCTGGGCTGGGACGCGCTGGCGCAGATGGGCCGATTCCTGGGCGAGTTCTTCCCGCCGCAGCTCTCGCCGGCCTTCCTGAGCCGCATCGGCCAGGGCGCGCTGGAAACACTGGCGATGTCCGCGATGGGCAGCGGGCTGGCCGCGGTGGCGGGGCTCGCCATCGCGCTGCTGGCGAGTCGACCGCCCGGCCCGGTCCGATGGTTGTCGCGCTGGCTGCTCAACGCGCTGCGCAGCGTGCCCGAGCTGGTGTGGGCGTCCATCCTGCTGGTGGCCGCGGGGCTGGGACCGATGCCCGGCACGCTGGCGCTGGCGCTGCACACGACCGGGGTGCTGGGGCGGCTGATGGCGGAGGCGCTCGAGAACGCGCCGCCGCAGACGGCCCAGGCCCTGCGCTGGGCGGGCGCGTCGCGCTGGCAGGTCTTCGCGTTCGCGACATTGCCGCAGGCCGCGCCGCAACTGCTCAGCTACACGCTTTACCGCTGGGAGAACAACATCCGCGCCGCGACGGTGCTGGGCGTGGTCGGCGCGGGCGGGCTCGGGCAGATGCTGAGCCTGCACCTGAGCCTGTTCCAGATGCGCGAGACTGGCACGGTCGTGCTGGCGATGCTGGCGCTGGTGATGGTCGTCGATGCCTGTTCCTACGCGGCGCGACGCAAGCTGAACCGTTGAAGCTGATTCGCTGAAGAGAGCCCCCATGAACGAGCAAGCCTTGGCGCTGCTGCGCGCGCGCGCGTCGGTCGGACCGAAGTACCTGGTCGATCCCGCGCCGGACGACGCCCAACTCGCGCTGATGGTCGATGCCGCGCTGCATGCGCCCGATCACGCGGGGCTGGTGCCGTTCCGGTTCAAGGTCGTGCGCGGCGAGGCACGCGCGGCGATGGCGCGTCTGTATGGCGAGGCCGCGCGCCGGGCCGGCAAGGACGACGCGGGCATCGCGATGGATGAGGAGCGCGCGCTGAAGCCGCCGATGACGGTGGCGGTGGTGGTGCGGCTGGACCTGGGGCATCCGCAGGTGCCGGCGCATGAGCAATGGGCCTGCGCGGGCGGGGCACTGACAAACTTCCTGAACGCGGCGAAGGCGCTGGGCTTCGGCGGCAAGATGCTGAGCGGCGCGAAGGCGCGCGATCCGGGGTTGATCGCGGCGTTCTGCGAGCCCGGTGAGATGTTGCTCGGCTGGATCGCGCTGGGCACGCCCGCGCCGTCGGACAAGCCGCCCAAGCCGCGCGCGCCGAAAGCGGGCGCGGAGGCGGCGCTGCAGTTCTGGGGCGGCTGAAGCCCCCTCAGCCGTAGATGTAGCTCTGAAGTTGCGCGATGGTCATTTCATCGTCGGCAATGATGTTGTCCATCAGGTCGCGGATGGACAGCATGCCCACGACGGTGGCGCCCTCGACCACCGGCAGGTGGCGGATCTTGCGCTGGCTCATCAGGCTCATGCATTCGCGGCAATCGGTGTTCGGCTTGACGACGAACACGTTGGGCGTCATGACGTCCTTGACCTGCGTCTTGCGTGAATCGCGCCCCTGCAGCGCGATCTTGCGGGTGTAGTCGCGCTCCGAGAAGATGCCGAGCAGCCGCTCGCCCTCCATCACCAGCAGCGCGCCCACGTCGTGCTCGGCGAGCAGGTGCAGCGCATCGAACACCGTGGCTTCTTGCGCGATGCGCCAGACGCTCGGTCCGCGGTTCTTCAGCAGTTCGGACACCGGTTTCATGGGGCCTCCTGGCGACATCCTGGCGGAACTCGGACACCCAAGATAAGCGCCTTGGCGGCGCGCCGCAACCCCTGCAAGACCCGACCCCCAACAATGGGGAGGTCGTCGGGACGTCCATCAGGCGGGGGTGGACTCCCTCGCTCAGGCGGGGTGGGTGAGGTCGCGCAGATGGGTGGGACCGGCGCGGCGCTCGATCTCGGCGAGCAGGTCGCGGCCCCAGCCCATCGCGAAGAGCGCCTCGCCGACGACGAACATCGGCCCCACGAGCAGCCCGATCAGGTCGTCGATGAACGCGGGCTTGCGACCCTCGTAATAGTGACCGATGAACTGGATGATCCATCCGACCAGGAAGCTGCCCAGGCCCCAGGCCAGCCAGCCGCCGAAGGAGCCGGCCGCCAGCGGATGCGCCAGCGCCATCAGCACCGCGTTGACCAGCGCCGTGGACAGGCCCAGCACCAGGTTGCCCCGCGTGAGGTACCAGATCGTGGCCGCGCCCCAGACCAGCCAGGCGGCCGAGACGGTCCAGTCGGCGACATGGAATTGCGCGCGCGCCAGCAGCACGCCGATCGCGAAGACGATCAGCGGGATGCCGACGAAGTGCGTGGCGATGTTTCTGCGGTCGCGGTGATAGGCGGCGTATTGCGCCATCAGGTCGGTGGCTTGGCGTGCCATGGCGGTCTCCGTGCGGGATGTCGTCGTGATGTGGCAATGCTAGTGCGACCAGCTTGTTTGTGCCGTTCAGAATGCAGGTCTGACCACTTTCGTTTACCCCTATGCGAGTGTTGACGCCGGCAAGCGAGGTGCCTTCGGGTGAGACCGTCCAGGCCGGGGCGCGGGCATCGACTCGGGCCAAGGCGCTGATTTCGGCGCTGGCCGCCGCGCTGCTGCTCGCGGGATGCGGCACCGCACCAAGTGCTCCGGTGGCTGCGCCGCCCGCGAGTGCCGCCCCGGCCGGCGCGGTCAGCGCGATCGGCGCGTCCTGCCCCGCCTGGCTGGGCGCTCAGCAGCGCGGGGAAGGGCGGTTGTACCGCGTCGATGCCGCCGCGTCGCAGGTGCGCCTGCATGTGTTCCGCGCCGGACGGCTGGCCAAGGCCGGCCACAACCACGTGATCGGGGTAGAGCGGCTCGGCGGTCAGGTCTTCGTCCCGGCGGACGGCATCGCCGGCGCCGGCCTGGACCTGGCGTTCCGGGTCGACGAACTTGTCATCGACCAGGCCGAGTGGCGCGCGGCGCTCGGGCCGGAATTCGCCAGCACGCCGTCCGCCTCAGACATCGCCGGCACGCGGACCAACCTGCTGCGCGCGGTCGACGGCGAACGCTTCCCGGTGGTCACGATGCGGGGCACCGCCGTCGCGGGCGCATTCCCCTTGCTGGTGGTCAAGCTCTCGATCGACTGGCATGGCCGCACACGCGAGCTCGAGTTGCCGGTGCGGGTCGTCCGCCCTTCGGGGGAGTCGCCGCTGCGCGCGCAGGGCGCGCTGATCCTCCGTCAGAGCGACTTCGGCATCGCGCCGTTCTCCATCCTGGGGGGATTGCTCGCCATCCAGGACGAGATCTCGGTGGACGTGGACATCGCGGCCCGTCCGGCCGCCGGCTGCGAGTGAGCGGGGAAGGCCGTCAGGGCCGCAGGTCCAGGCTCATCAGGTCCTTGGCGTAATAGCGCCCGTCGGACAGGCGAATCGCGCGCGGCAGGTGGCCGTAGCGGGTGAAGCCGGCGCCGCGATACACGGCGATCGCCGACTGGTTGCCCGCCGTGACGCTCAGCGTGACCGTCTCCAGCCGGGGCTCGCGCCGCAGCAGCGCCAGCGCTTGTTGCAGCAGCCGTTTGCCGATGCCCCGGCCGCGGTAGGCGTCGTCGACCATCATCCCGATCAGGTGCGCGATGTGCAGCACCTTCTTCCGGTTCTCGTGCTCGCAGGTCAGCGCGCCCACGAGCCGGTCGCCGTCCCAGGCGCCCAGCGTGAACAGCGACTTGCCGCCTGCCTGCGGATGCAGTCGGACCTTGTAGCTCGCGGCCTCGCGCACGCGTTCGGCCTCGGCATCGGAGGTGAAGGCCTGCTCGTGGCGCGCGAGCATCGCGTCGCGCAGCGCCTTGTAGGCGGGCAGGTCGGGCTCGATCAGCAGCCGGAGCGTGATGGCGCCCTCGGCCGGGAGACCCTCGGCGGGGCGGCCCTCGGGCGGCGCGGCGGGACCGTCAGCGAAGTCGTTCGAGGCGCTCAAGCTCGCTCCTGTCGTTGATGTTGGCGAAGGCGTGTTCGTCGCGGGGCTGGTCGAAGTCGACGAGCGACAGCGGCAGCGTCCGCAGCCAGCCCGCGACGCGGCGCTCGCCCGAGCGCAGCGCGTCAGCCAGCGCGTCGCGATGCCGGGCCAGGATCAGGCTGGCGAGCGGCTGCGGGCGCAGCGGCTCGCCGGGCGCTTCCCGGCCCATGGCCATGGCGGCGGTGTGTCCCGGCGCGAGACCGCCGGCCAGCCGCGCGAGCAGGTCCTCGGACAGCCACGGGCTGTCGCCGCTGACGACCAGCAGCCAGTCGTCATCGGGCAGGGCGTCCAGGCCCGCCAGGATCCCGGCGAGCGGGCCGGGGTAATCGGGCAGGGTGTCGGTCAGCACCGGGTGGCCGAGCCGCGCGTAATCGTCCAGGTGGCGGTTGGCGCTGATCAGCACGCGGCCGTCGGTCTGAGGCGCGACCCGCGCGATGACGTGCTCGACCAACGCTCGGCCCTGGAACGGCTGCAGCGGCTTGTCGACGCCGCCCATGCGCGTGGCGCGCCCGCCGCAGAGGATCAGCGCGGTGGCGCGCATCAGCCGCCGATGTAGTGCATCTCGACGCGGCGCGCCGGGCCCGCGTCGGTGGCGGCCGGCTGGCTGGCGCGGAGCTCGGAGTAGCGGTCGCCGCGCCGGGTCCAGAGCGCGCCGAGGGCGGCCGCGATCTCGTCGTCGGTGCGCGGGTCGTGGTCGGCATCGCCGCGCAGCAGCGCGCGCAGGTCGTGGCCGTCGCCGGCGAACAGGCAGGTGTAGAGCCGTCCTTCGGTGGACAGCCGGGCGCGGTTGCAGTCGCCGCAGAAGGCCTGCGTGACGCTGGAGATCAGGCCGATCTCGCCGCTGCCGTCGGCGTAGCCCCAGCGCGTGGCGGTCTCGCCCTCGGTGGCGGGCGCCAGCGGGACGAGCTCGGCGTGCTCGCGCAGCCGGGCCAGGACCTGCGCCGAGGGCAGCACCTCGTCCATGCGCCAGCCGTTGCTCATGCCGACGTCCATGTACTCGATGAAGCGCAGCACGACGCCGGTGCCGCGGAAGTGCCGGGCCATCGGCACGATCTGGTCGTCGTTGGTGCCGCGCTTGACGACCATGTTGACCTTGATCGGCGCGAGGCCCGCGGCCTGGGCGGCCTCGATGCCGCGCAGCACGTCGGCCACGGGGAAATCGACGTCGTTCATGCGCCGGAAGACGGCGTCGTCCAGCGCGTCCAGGCTGACGGTGACGCGCTGCAGTCCGGCGTCCTTGAGGGCCTGCGCCTTGCGCGCGAGCAGCGAGCCGTTGGTGGTCAGCGTCAGATCCAGCGGCTGGCCCTCGGGCGTGCGCAGCGCGGCGAGCTGGGCGATGAGGGCTTCGAGGTGGCGGCGCAGCAGCGGTTCGCCGCCGGTCAGGCGCAGCTTGTGCACGCCGAGCCGGGCGAAGACGGCGGCCAGGCGGGTGATTTCCTCGAAGGAGAGGAGGTCGCGATGGGGGAGGAAGGGGAAGTCCTTGTCGAAGACTTCCTTGGGCATGCAGTAGCTGCAGCGGAAGTTGCAGCGGTCGGTGACGGAGATGCGCAGGTCGCGCAGGGGCCGGCCGCGGGCGTCCAGCCACGGGCCGCTGCGGGGGGCGGGCAGCGGGTGCGGCACGGGCGGCGTACGCCGGATCTGGCGCAGGTCGAGCAGCGGGATCACACCATCGGTCATGGAACGGGATTGTGCCGCCGCCCGAGCGCCCCTGCCGGGCCAAGCCCATGTTAGGCGCTCCCGGCGACCCCGGGAACGGCGCGCTTGTGCGCTAGTTCACCGCGATTGGCAGAACCAAGGCATCGAGCTGACGCGAACAAGGTGGGCGACGCCGCAGGTCCATGGGATTGAGTCATGGTGAGCCTGTACGTCAAGGACGTACTGTGGCAGCATGCGAACCGTTGCCGAGACCCCGATGTTTCAGAAGTACGCCGCCGAGGTCTGGACCGAGGCGGAACGGCTGGCATTCATCGACTGGATCGCACTGAATCCGGAGGCCGGAGCGGTGATCCCGGGAACGGGCGGGTGCCGGAAGGTGCGCTGGTTCAAGGCGGGACGAGGCAAGCGAGGCGGGGTGCGAGTGATCTATTTCAATGTCGAGGATCACGTGATCTGGCTGCTGATCGTGTACGCGAAGGCTTCCTATGACAGTTTGCCGGCCGCCTTTCTGGCCGAATTGAAGGAGGAGATCGAGGATGCCTAAGGACAAGGAGAGGTTCCAGCAGGACCTTCTGGAGTCTGTGCGACAGATGAAGGCGGGCCGCGTCGCCGAGCTCACGCAGGTGGTCGTGCCGGGTGCCGCCGAGGCGCGGGCCTGCACCGGGCTGTCGCAGGCGGACTTCGCCGGCCTGCTCGGCGTGTCCAAGCGGACCTTGCAGGAATGGGAACAAGGGCGACGCGAGCCCACGGGCGCCGCCAGGACCTTGCTGCGCGTGGCGATGGCCCATCCCGAGGTGTTGCTGGAACTCCGCTGACCGCCCCCCTGTCCTTCGTCACCCTGTAGGAGTTGTCACTTGCGTGGGGGCGTGTGCGGAGTTCGAATCGCGGTATGAGCTTGACCCCCACGACCGTGGTCCACGCCGACCTGGCCAGCTTCGTCTCCTTTGGCGAGGCCCTCACCGACATGGTCCGCGACGGCCCCGACCGCTGGCACAGCCGCAGCGGCGGCTCCCCCTGGAACGTCGCCGTCGCCATCTCCCGCCTCGGACAACTCGCCGCCTTCGCCGGCGGCCTCAGCAAGGACCCCTTCGGGCAAGCCCTCTGGCAGGCCAGCGCCGACGCCAACCTCGACCTGCGCTTCATCCAGCAGTTCGCCAAGTCCCCGCTGATGGCCTTCGTCCATCAGGTCGATCCGCCCGAGTACGCCTTCGTCGGCGACGACAGCGCCGATCTCCATTTCCGGCCCCATGCCTTGCCCGCCGGCTGGCGGCGCGCCCTGCGCTGGGCCCATTTCGGCTCCATCAGTCTGACCCGCGAACCGCTCGCCGCCCGGCTCATCGCGCTGGCCGAGTCCCTCAAGGACGAAGGCGCCCGCATCAGCTACGACCCGAACTACCGGATCTCGATGGACTCGCGGTATGACCGCACGCTCGAGCGCATGTGCCGGCTCGCCGACGTCATCAAGGTCTCGGACGAGGACCTGCGCGGCCTGTTCCGCAGCCGCGACCACCACGTCGGCCTGGCGCAGATCTCGGCCTGGAATCCGCGCGCCATCGTCATGCTCACGCTCGGCGAGCGCGGTGCGCAGCTGTTCCATCCGAAGGCCGATCTCTCCGCCGCGCCGCCGCCGCTGGAGCGGGTCGTGGACACCATCGGCGCGGGCGACGCTGCCATGGCCGGGCTGCTCTACAGCCTCATGAACGGCATCACGCAGGACCCCGAGGATCACCTGCGCTGGGCCGTGGCCGCCGGCGCCGCGGCCTGCGCGGGCGGCGGCGTGCACGGGCTGTCCGCCGCGCGCGTCACGGAGCTGATCGACCGCGTCGAGATCCACCGGGCCGAGCTGGCCTGAGCGCGCTCAGGTACCGGGGCGAGCCGGTTTGTCTCATCCAAGAGGAAAAAGCCCCCGCGCCGTGGCAGGCCGGGGGCTGTCGAGGATGACGGGCGGTCGCTCTGATCGCCCGCGACCGGGTCAAGCGATTACCGGATCACTTGCCGATCAGCGGAAGTCCGAGTTGCTCAGCGTGGTGTCATCGGGCAGCGAGAGCTGCGTCGAGACCTGGTGACCGATGGTGCCCGGCGAGGCCAGCGGCGCGGCGCCGCACAGGCCACTCGCGTGCTTCTGGATCGACCACAGCATCGCGCCGTCACGCGGGTTGCGGTTCGCTCCGGTGTAACTCGTCACGCCGGCGAGCAGCCGTTCCACCGAATACGGTTGGTCCAGGTTCTTGCCGTACTGGTCCTGCAGGATGCGCGAGCCCTGACATTGCGCGTCGCCGTTCCTGACCACGAGCAGGCCGCCGGCCCAGCCTTCAGGCGCGGACTCCAGGCCGATCGACACGATGGTCTTGGCCCCGAACAGCGCGCGGTACTCCTGATACGCGAGCACCGCGTCGTAATGCTCGTAGCGGGCGTCGTAGGTCATCACATTGACCAGGTCCAGCGCGGCCGCGGCATCAGGCCGATGCGACACCAGCTGGCGTTCACGGCCGGCATTGCCGCCCCAGTACGACACTTTGCCCGCGCAGCCTGCGTCGTTGGCCGTGGCCGCCGTGCAATCCGCGCCGGTGGACCAGGTGGCCGTCGACAGGATGCGGCCGCCGCCGGCCAGGTTGACCGCGTTGCGCATCGCACGGATGGCATTGGCCAGCCGATCGACATCGGCATCGGCCTCGTAATCGACGTCCAGGCCGTCGAAGCCCAGGTCGGTCATCGCCTTGGCCAGCGCCGTCGTGATCGGGCCGGAGCCCGCCGCGCCCTCGGCCGCCAGCGGGGACCAGTCGCCGTAGGTCGCGCCGCCGACCGCCAGCAGCACCTTGATGTTGCGCTGGTGCAGCACCTGGATCGCCGCCTTGATGTCGGCGGGCGTGCTGCTGAATCCGATGCCGGTGCCGGTCCAGGAGTTGGCGGCCAAGCCGCTCCAGTGGAAGTTCGGATCAGCGAAGGCCACCATCACATGGGTGTAGGTCGCCGGGATGCGGGCGAACGAGGTCGCCTTGTAGACCTGCTCCGCGGTCTTGCCGGTGGCATCGAACCACGGCGAGGACCAGCTCTCGTAATAGCCCGTGTAGACGCGGCCGCCCTGCGTGGCGCTCAGGCCCAGCGAACCGGTCGGGGTGACGGGCGTCGGCGCGGGCGTCGGGGTCGGGGTCGGGGTCGGCGTCGGCGTCGGCGTGGGCTTTGGCGCGGGGGTCGGGGCTGGCGTGGGCGTCACCGGCGCCACCGGGGTGGTGGCGTCCTTGCAGGCGGTGGCGGCGACCTTGGTCCACGGCTGGCCGGAGCCCGACGGGCCATTGGCGGTGACGGGGTTGTCCTGGGTCCACCAGTTGGCACGGTAGGCCTGGCCCGCGAGCCGGACGTACTGCCCGCCCACGTAGGTCGCGCTGGACGACCAGGTGGGGCAGGCGTGGGTGGTCGCGGCGAGCGCCGAGGAAGCCAGAGGGGTCAGCGAGGCCAGCACGGCGGCGGCGGCCCAGGTCAGAACGCCACCGGGACGGGAGATCGAAATGCGCATGGAGGAAAGCTCCGGGTTGAAAAGCTGCCATGCTCGGGATCCGTACTCGCCGCGCCCATCCTAAAGTTATGTTGGAAACCCGCCTTCAATGGCTGGTCAGTATGGGTGTGGCTGACTCAAATGGGTTGACCCCCACCGTGACGTTTGACCGACACCAGGGTTTGCGGTCCCTTCACCTGCAGCTGGGGGCGATCGGCTTCCTCCTCCGCCAGCGGCCGCACTTCCACGAGGCTCGCGTGGCAGCGGCGCGCCAGCGTCTGGTAGGTCTCGGTGCCCTCGCGTTTCCAGCGGATCTCGTCGTCGGTCAGCGGGCGCATGACCTTGGCCGGCAGGCCGGCGACGAGCGACTTCTCCGGCAGCTTCAGCCCCGCCCGCACGAAGGCGCAGGCCGCCACGATGCTGTACGCGCCGACCTCCGCCTCGTCCATCACCACCGCGTTCATGCCCACCAGCGCGTCGTGGCGCACCACGCAGCCGTGCAGCACCGCGCCGTGGCCGATGTGGCCGTTGGTCTCCACGACCGTCTCCGAGTCCGGAAAGCCGTGGATCACGCAGGTGTCCTGCACGTTGGCACCCGCCATCAGCCGGATCCGGCCGAAGTCCCCCCGCAGCGACGCGCACGGGCCGACGTAGCAGTCCGGGCCGACGATGACGTCGCCGATCAGCACCGCGGTCGGATGCACGTGCGCGCTCGGATGGACGACCGGCGAGACGCCGTCGATCGCATAGCAGGGCATGGATATCTCCTCGTTTCCCTGTAAATGACCCAGAACTTGGTGGTAACCCTAGGTTTCCGACCTTGTCTTGGGAGCGGATGGCTCGTAGTATCTACCGACCGGTCGGTAAATAGAAGCCGATCAAGAAAAGCTGCAAAAGCTGAATCCATCGACGGCCGAGGAGACAAGCCGAATGAGCACCGACCCCACGACCTCCGCATTCCCGTCCACCGTCGCCGACGACAGCCCGCTGCTGATCGGCACCGAGGGCGCGGTGCGTGTGCTGACGCTGAATCGCCCGCAGGCGCTGAATGCGTTCACGACCGGGCTGCTGAGCCAGTTGCGCGTCGCGCTGGACGACGCGGCCCGGGACACGGCCGTGCGGGCGGTGCTCATCACCGGCGCCGGGCGCGCGTTCTGCGCGGGCCAGGACCTGTCGGATCCGCACATCAAGCCCGAGTTCGACGAGCACGGCGCGGTGGACCCTCACCGCAAGCCCAAGGCCAAGGACATCGGCAACCTGCTGGACCATTACTACATCCCGCTCGCGCTGCGCCTGCGCAGCATGCCGGTGCCCACCGTGTGCGCCGTCAACGGCGTGGCCGCGGGCGCGGGCGCGAACTTCGCGCTGGGCTGCGACCTGGTGCTGGCGGGGCAGTCGGCCTCGTTCATCCAGGCCTTTTCCAAGATCGGCCTGGTGCCCGATTGCGGCGGCACCTGGCTGCTGACGCGCCTGGTGGGCCGTGCCCGTGCGATGCAGCTCGCGCTGCTGGGCGACAAGCTGCCCGCGGCCGACGCCCAGTCCTGGGGCCTGATCGCGCGCTGCGTCGCCGATGCCGACCTCGCCAGCGAGGCCATGCTGACCGCGCAGAAGCTCGCCAAGCTGCCGACCGCCGCGCTGGTGCAGACGCGCCAGGCGCTGGATGCGTCGATGGACCTGGAGTTCGAGGACGCGCTCAAGCTCGAGGCGAAGCTGCAGAGCCAGCTCGGCTACGCGCACGATTACCTCGAGGGCGCCGCGGCCTTCCTGTCCAAGCGCGCGCCGGTGTTCAAGGATCGCTGATGAGCGCGACCCCCGACGCCCGTGTGGAGGCTCAGCGCGTCGCTGAAGCGGTGCGCGACACCATGTTCGCCAACGACCGCGCCTCGAAGGGCCTGGGCATGCGCGTGGACGCGATCGCGCCGGGCAGCGCGACGCTGTCGATGACGGTGCGCGAGGACATGCTCAACGGTTTCGACATCTGCCACGGCGGCTTCGTGACGACGCTGGCCGATTCCTGTTTTGCCTTCGCCTGCAACTCGCACAACGAGGTGACGGTGGCATCGGGCTTCGCGATCGACATCGTCGCGCCGTCCCGGCTGGGCGACGTGCTGACCGCGCGGGCCAGCGAGACCTCGCTGGCCGGGCGCACCGGCGTCTACGACATCCGCATCACCAACCAGCGCGACGAACTGATCGCGGTCTTCCGGGGCCGGTCCTACCGCATCAAGGGCAAGCCCGTGGTGCCGGAGCTGCACGGTGCGCTCCAGAGCGCGCACGCGCCTTGAGCGCGCCCGCGCCCCCCGGAACGACAAGGAGACACACGACATGACGGTGAAGTCCCCCCGGCCCGACGAGCTCGAGCCCATCGAACGCGCCAGCCAGGACGAGCTGCGCGCGCTCCAGCTGCAGCGCCTGAAGTGGACGCTGCAGCAGGCCTACGAGAACGTGCCGCATTACAAGGCCGCGTTCGACGCCAAGGGCGTGCATCCGGACGACCTGAAGGACCTGAGCGACCTGCGCCTGTTCCCGTTCACGACCAAGAAGGACCTGCGCGACAACTACCCCTTCGGCCTCTTCGCCGTGCCGCGCGAGCAGGTGGTGCGCGTGCACGCCTCCTCGGGCACGACGGGCAAGCCGACGGTGGTCGGCTACACGCAGCGCGACATCGACACCTGGGCCGACCTGGTCGCGCGCTCGCTGCGCGCTGCGGGCACCCGCGCGGGCGACATCGTTCATGTGGCCTACGGCTACGGCCTGTTCACCGGCGGGCTGGGCGCGCATTACGGCGCGGAGCGGCTGGGCTGCACGGTGATCCCGATGTCGGGCGGCCAGACCGAGAAGCAGGTCCAGCTGATCCAGGACTTCAAGCCCGGCGTGATCATGGTCACGCCGAGCTACATGCAGGTGATCGTCGAGGAGTTCGCGCGCCAGGGCCTGGACCCGCGCGAGAGCTCGCTCAAGGTCGGCGTCTTCGGCGCCGAGCCCTGGACCGAGGCGATGCGCCGCGAGATCGAGATGAAGGCCGGCATCGACGCCGTCGACATCTACGGCCTGTCCGAGGTGATGGGCCCGGGCGTGGCCAGCGAGTGCATCGAGACCAAGGACGGTCCGGTGATCTGGGAGGACCACTTCTATCCCGAGATCATCGATCCCGAGACCGGCGAGGTCCTGCCCGACGGCTCGGAAGGGGAACTCGTGTTCACCTCGCTGAGCAAGGAGGCGCTGCCGGTGATCCGCTACCGCACGCGCGACCTGACGCGCCTGCTGCCGCCCACCGCGCGCAGCATGCGCCGCATGGGCAAGATCGTCGGCCGCAGCGACGACATGCTGATCATCCGCGGCGTGAACCTGTTCCCGACGCAGATCGAGGAACTCGTGCTCGCCGAGCCGGGGCTGTCGGGCCAGTACCAGATCGTCGTCAGCCGCGACGGCCACCTCGACGAGGTCGAAGTGCGCTGCGAGCTGTCGGCTTTGGGCGGCGGCGACGCGCAGGCCATGGCCCGGTCGCTGCAGCACCGCATCAAGACGCTGATCGGCGTGTCGACCCGCGTGACCGTCGGCGCACCCGATTCCATCGAGCGGACGCTGGTGGGCAAGGCCCGCCGCGTCGTGGACCAACGTCCCAAGAATTCCTGAGGAGTCCTTCCATGTACACGCAAGCCATGAGCGTCGGTCCGCAGGACCAGGCGACCAAGCTGCAGACCGCCGAGGAGCAGCAGCGCAATGAGGCCTTCGAGGCCCGCATCGACGCGGGCGACTTCATCGAGGCCAAGGACTGGATGCCCGAGCATTACCGCAAGACGCTGGTGCGCCAGATCAGCCAGCACGCGCATTCCGAGATCGTGGGCATGCTGCCCGAGGGCAACTGGATCACGCGCGCCCCGACGCTCAAGCGCAAGGCCATCCTGCTGGCCAAGGTGCAGGACGAGGGCGGACACGGTCTGTACCTGTACTCCGCGGCGGAGACGCTGGGCACCAGCCGCGACCAGATGCTGGACGCGCTGCACACGGGCAAGGCCAAGTACAGCTCGATCTTCAACTACCCGACGCTGACCTGGGCCGACATCGGCGTGATCGGCTGGCTGGTCGACGGCGCGGCGATCATGAACCAGGTGCCGCTGTGCCGCTGCTCCTACGGTCCGTATGCCCGCGCGATGATCCGCGTCTGCCGCGAGGAATCCTTCCATCAGCGCCAGGGCTACGAGAGCCTGCTCGTGATGATGCGCGAGGGCACCGCGGCGCAGAAGGCGATGGTCCAGGACGCGGTGAACCGCTGGTGGTGGCCGTCGCTGATGATGTTCGGCCCGGCCGACAAGGACTCGCCCAACTCCGAGCAGTCCATGCGCTGGGGCATCAAGCGCCTGACCAACGACGAGCTGCGTCAGAAGTTCGTCGATGCCACCGTGCCGCAGGCCGACCTG
Organism: Roseateles sp. So40a; assembly: GCF_048081605.1. NCBI lineage: Bacteria > Pseudomonadati > Pseudomonadota > Betaproteobacteria > Burkholderiales > Sphaerotilaceae > Roseateles > Roseateles sp. So40a. The sequence continues at coordinate 1,171,232 of NZ_CP182288.1, forward strand.
CTCGGCGTCACGCTGCCCGACCCCGATCTGAAGTGGAACGCCGAGCGCGAGCAGCATGACTTCGGCGCGATCGACTGGACCGAGTTCTGGCGCGTCGTCGGCGGCAACGGCCCGTGCAACACCGAGCGGCTGGCCACGCGCGTCAAGGCCTGGGACGACGGCGCCTGGGTCCGGGACGCCGCGCTGGCCCATGCGCGCAAGCGCGCCACCGAGGCCAAGGCCGCTTGACGTTTCCGAGCGTTCTGAGCATCCCCACAGGTCCCCCAGTTTTCCGAGATCCCCATCATGAGCATCAACCAAACGACCGGCGCCAATGAATGGCCCCTGTGGGAAGTCTTCGTCCGCAACAAGGCGGGCCTGGACCACAAGCATTGCGGCAGCCTGCACGCGCCCGACGCGAAGATGGCGCTGCAGATGGCGCGCGACGTCTACACCCGCCGCCAGGAAGGCGTGAGCCTGTGGGTCGTGCCGTCGTCGGCCATCGTCGCGTCCGATCCGGGCGAGAAGTCGACGATGTTCGATCCGATGGAGGACAAGGTGTACCGCCACCCGACCTTCTACGACCTGCCCGCGTCGCTCGACCACATGTGAGGACCGGACGATGACGGCATCCATCCAACCGAGCACCGCCGCCGGCGTCCAGTACCTGCTGCGCCTGGGCGACGCCTGCCTGGTGCTGTCGCACCGGATCTCCGAGTGGATCGGGCATGCGCCCATCCTCGAGGAGGAGCTGGCGCTGGGCAACATCGCGCTGGACCTGCTGGGCCAGTCGCGCGCGCTGCTGACGCGTGCCGGGCAACTGAGCGCGAGCGCGGGCGGCAACGCGTTCGACGAGGACCAGCTCGCCTACCTGCGCGAGGAACGTCATTACCTGAACCCGGTGATGATGGAGCTGCCGCGCGGCGACTTCGCCTTCACGCAGGCTCGCAATCTGATCGCTGCCTGCTGGCTGCTGCCGATGTGGACGCGGCTGCAGGCGTCGACCGATGCCGAGGTCGCCGCCATCGCCGCCAAGGCGGTGAAGGAAGTCCGCTACCACCAGCAGCACGCCGCCGAATGGGTGGTGCGTCTGGGCGACGGCACCGAGGACTCCACGCGCCGCATGCAGGACGCGCTGCGTCAGATCTGGCCCTATGTGAACGAGCTCTTCGCCTCCGACGCGATCGACGCCGCCGCCGAGGCCAGCGGCCTGGGCCCGGCCTGGTCCTCGCTCAAGCCGGACTGGGATGCCGCGATCGACGAGGTGCTGGCCGAGGCCCGCCTGGCGCGTCCGCAGCACACGCCGCATGTCTACGAGGGCGTGCGCGGCGTCCACAGCGAGCACATGGGCCATCTGCTCACGACGATGCAATCGCTGCAGCGCAGCTACCCCGGCGGGGTGTGGTGAACGCCATGAGCGCCGCGCCCTTGCCCGACTTCCATGACCACCTCGCGTGGCTGAAGACGCTCGCGCCGGTGGGGCCGGTCGGGCCGCGTCCGGAGGCGGGCGACGCCGGACCGTCCGACCTCGGCTGCGGCCGACTGTCCGCGGCGTGGGAGGTGCTGTCGCAGGTGCTCGATCCCGAGGTGCCGGCGGTGTCGCTGGTGGAGCTCGGCATCGTGCGCGACCTCGTCGAGACCGCCGACGGGCTGGAGGTCGTGCTCACGCCGACGTATTCGGGCTGCCCCGCGACCGAGGCCATCGAGCAGAACGTGCGCGACGCGCTGGCGCGTTTCGGCACGATCACGGTGACGATGCGCCGCGCGCCGGCCTGGACCACCGACTGGATCACCGACGCCGGCCGCGAGAAGCTGCGCCGCTACGGCATCGCGCCGCCCGGCGCGGTGGACGCGGGGCAGGGCGTGCCCATCCGCATCGTGCGCCGGCACGCGGCCATCGCCTGCCCGCGCTGCGGCAGCGCGCACACCGAGCAGGTCTCGGCCTTTGGCTCGACCGCCTGCAAGGCGATGTACCGCTGCCTCGCCTGCCGCGAGCCCTTTGAACACTTCAAGCCGATCTGACCGGTCGTGACACGACCCCGACCGGCCGATCCCAACGACTCCGAGCCTTCGCCATGAGCCTGCACTTCCATCCCTTGCGACTGCGCGCCAAGCACCAGGACACCGACGACGCCGTCGTGTTGTGCTTCGACGTGCCCGAGGCGCTGCGCGAGACCTTCCGCTTCACGCAGGGCCAGTACCTGACGCTGCGCGGCGAGGTCGACGGCCAGGACCTGCGCCGCTCGTACTCGATCTGCGCGGGCGTGGATGACGACGAGCTGCGCGTGGGCGTGCGCCAGGTCGACGGCGGCGCGTTCTCGACCTGGGTGCACAACCACCTGAAGGCCGGCGACGAGGTCCAGGTCTTCCCGCCGCAGGGCCGCTTCCATGTGCCGGTCGATCCGTCGCTGGGTCGGCATCACGTGGGCATCGCGGCGGGCTCGGGCATCACGCCCATCCTGTCGATCATGAAGACGGTGCTGGCGCGCGAGCCGCTGAGCCGCTTCACGCTGATCTACGGCAACCGCCGTCCGGCGTCCGCGATGTTCAAGGAGGAACTCGAGGACCTGAAGAACCGCTACATGACGCGGCTGACGCTGCATCACGTGTTCTCGCGCGAGCATGTCGACTCGCCGCTGATGGCGGGACGGCTGGACCAGGCCAAGCTCGGTGACTTCCTCGCGGGCCCGGTGCCTGCCGCGAGCATCGATCAGGTCTTCGTCTGCGGCCCCTTCGAGATGAACGAGCAGGCCGAGGCCGCGCTGCGCGCCGCCGGCGTGCCCGAGGAACGCATCCACATCGAGCGTTTCGGCACGCCCGAGATGCAGACCGGCCGCCCGGCGCCGCACGAGATCCACGAGGAGGACGCCGAGGCGGCCAAGGTGGTGGTGATCCGCGACGGCGTGTCGCGCGAGATCGAGTTCCGCAAGAGCGATCCCAGCCTGCTGGACGCCGCGGCGCGGGCCGGCATGGACGTGCCGTTCTCGTGCAAATCCGGGGTCTGCTCGACCTGCCGGTGCAAGTTGATCGAGGGTGAGGTCCGGATGGATAAGAATTTCGCCCTCGAGAAACACGAAGTGGCGGCCGGATTCATCCTCAGCTGCCAAGCGCACGCCCTGACGCCGCGCGTCGTGATCTCGTTCGACGAACGCTGAATCACAAGGAAAACACCATCCATGGCCCGAGGTCGCGCCCCCGGATTCGATGCCACCCGCGAGGAGATCCTCGCCCAGGCGGCCCGCCTGTTCGCCAACCAGGGCTACCCCGCCACCTCGATGAATCAGGTCGCGGAAGCCTGCGCGGTGAGCAAGCCCACGCTGTACCACTACGTCCGCGACAAGCATGAGCTGCTCGCGCAGATCTGCCAGAACCACCTGCAGCATCTGGTCGATCTGGTCGACGAGGTGAGCGCCGAGCAGCTCGCCCCGCAGGAGCACCTGCGCGGATTGATCCACCGTTTCGTGCAGGCCTATGGCGAGGCCCAGAACGAGCACCGCGTGCTGACCGAGGACCTGAAGTTCCTCGACGACGAGCACCGCGATCGCATGGTCGCCGTGGAGCGCGAGGTCGTCGGGCGATTCGCCGACGCGGTGGCCGCGGTGCGGCCCGAGCTGCGCGGCGCCCACCTGCACAAGCCCTTGACCATGCTGCTGTTCGGCATGATCAACTGGACCTTCACCTGGCTGAGGCCCGACGGGGCGCTGACCTACGAGGCGGTGGCGCCCATGGTCGCGGACCTGTTCTTCGGCGGCCTCGGCGCGGTCCGCACGGAGCTCACCCAGCCCCAGCCGGCGGTGCAAGCCTCATGAAGGTTTCGCGCCGCAGCATGGCCCCCTTGCAGTAGCAGTACCTCGTTCCACTCGCGTTGCTGACAACAGATTCCAAGGAGACGACATGAAACGCATCGAGAAGACCCTGCTGGCCGTGGCCGGCGCCGCGTTGATGGTGATGGGCGGCAGCGCCCGGGCCGACATCAACGTCGGCGTGACCGTGTCGGCGACGGGGCCGGCCGCGTCGCTGGGCATTCCGGAGAAGAACACCTTCGCGCTGATGCCCAAGACGATCGCCGGGCAGAAGGTCAACTACATCATCCTGGACGACGCCTCGGACACGACGACGGCGGTGGCCAACACCCGCAAGCTGATCACCGAGCACAAGGTCGACGTGGTGGTGGGATCGACGGTGACGCCGAACTCGCTGGCGATGATCGACGCGGTGTCGGAGGCGCAGGTGCCGATGATCTCGATGGCGGCGTCGGCGCGGATCGTCGAGCCGATGGACGCCAAGAAGAAGTGGGTGTTCAAGACGCCGCAGAACGACATCATGATGGCGCTGGCCATCGCCGGCCACATGCAGTCGCAGGGCGTGAAGACGGTGGCCTACATCGGCTTCGCCGACGCGTACGGCGAGGGCTGGTACGGCGAGTTCAACAAGGTCGCCGCGAGCAAGGGCCTGAGCATCGTCGCCAATGAGCGCTACAACCGCACGGACACCTCGGTGACGGGGCAGGTGCTCAAGATCATGGCGGCCAAGCCCGATGCGGTGCTGGTGGGCGGCAGCGGCACGCCGGCGGCGCTGCCGCAGAAGACGCTCAAGGAGCGCGGCTACCAGGGCAAGTACTACCAGACGCATGGCGTGGCCAACAACGACTTCCTGCGCGTCGGCGGCAAGGACGTCGAGGGCACCTTCCTGCCGGCCGGTCCGGTGCTGGTGGTGGATCAGCTGCCGGCGGACCATCCGGCCAAGAAGAGCGCCAAGGCCTATGTGACGACCTATGAGGGCGCCTATGGCAAGGGCAGCGTCTCGACCTTCGGCGGTCACGCCTGGGACGCGGGCCTGCTGCTGGCCGCGGCGATCCCCGAGGCCATCAAGAAGGCGCAGCCCGGCACGCCGCAGTTCCGCGCCGCGCTGCGCGACGCGCTCGAGGGCGTGAAGGAAATGCCCGGCGCGCACGGCGTGTTCACGATGTCCCCGAATGACCACCTGGGTCTGGACCAGCGCGCCCGCGTGATGGTCAAGATCGACAACGGAACCTGGAAATACCAACCATGAGCGTCAGCGCCACCCCCGTCCTCCAAAGCCTGATCGCCGGTCGCTGGATCGGCTCCACCGCCGCGCGCGGCCTGCACAGTGCCGTCAACGGACGGTTGGTGGCGCAGACCCATGCCGATGAGATCGACTTCGGCGAGAGCCTGGATTTCGCGCGCAGGCAGGCGATGCCCGCGCTGCTCGCGCTCGATTTCCAGCAACGCGCCGCGATCCTGAAAGCGCTCGCGACCTATCTGCAGGAACACAAGGAATCGCTCTACGCGATCTCCGCCCACACAGGTGCGACCCGCCCGGACTCCTGGATCGACATCGAAGGAGGCTTCGGCACGCTCTTCGCCTACGCGTCGATGGGGCGGCGCGAGCTGCCCTCCAGCAACATCGTCCATGAAGGCCCGGCTCAAGCGCTGGGCAAGGTCGGCCAGTTCATGGGCACGCACGTGCTGGTGCCCAAGCGCGGCGTGGCCGTGCACATCAACGCGTTCAACTTCCCGATGTGGGGGATGCTCGAGAAGTTCGCACCGAGCTTCCTCGCCGGCATGCCCTGCATCGTCAAGCCGGCCACCGCGACCAGCTACGTCGCCGAGGCCTGCGTGCGGCTCATCGAGCAGTCCGGCCTGCTGCCGGCCGGCGCGCTGCAGCTGATCATCGGCGGCTCCGGCGATCTGCTCGATCGCCTGGAGGAGACCGATGTCGTCACCTTCACCGGCTCGGCGGACACCGCCGCGCAGCTGCGCGTGAACGCGAACCTGATCCGCCGCTCGGTCCCGTTCAACGCCGAGGCCGACAGCCTGAACTGCGCGATCCTGGCGCCGGACGTCCAACCCGGCGATCCCGAATTCGATCTCTTCGTCAAGGAAGTGATGCGGGAGATGAGCGCCAAGGCCGGCCAGAAGTGCACGGCGATCCGCCGCGCGATCGTGCCGGCCGCGCAGATCGACGCCGTGGCCGCCGCGCTGCGCGAGCGTCTGGCGAAGATCAAGATCGGCGACCCCGCGCTGGAAGGCGTGCGCATGGGCGCGCTCGCATCCAAGGCGCAGCAGGCCGACGTGGCCGAGCGCCTGGCGCTGCTCGCGCAGGGCAACGAGATCGTCTACGGCGAGCGCGACGGCTTCGCGCCGGTGGGCGAGGGCGTGGGCGACGGCGCGTTCTTCGCGCCCACGCTGCTGCTGTGCCGCGATGCGATGCGCAACGAAGCCGTCCACAACATCGAGGCCTTCGGGCCGGTGTCGACGCTGATGAGCTATGGCGACTTCGACGAGGCGCTGGCGCTCGCGGCCAAGGGCCGCGGCAGCCTGGTGGGATCGGTGGTCACGAAGACGCCGGCCCTCGCGGCGCAGGCGGTGTATCACGCGGCGGCCTTCCACGGCCGGCTGCTGGTGCTGGACCGTGACGCGGCGCCGGAGTCCACCGGCCACGGCTCCCCGCTGCCGATGCTCAAGCACGGCGGACCGGGACGCGCGGGCGGCGGCGAGGAGCTCGGCGGCATCCGCGCGGTCAAGCACTACCTGCAGCGCTGCGCGGTGCAGGCCTCGCCGACGATGCTCACCGCGATCACCGGCGAGTACGTGCGCGGCGGCAAGGTGACCGAGGACGCGATCCATCCGTTCCGCAAGCACTTCGAGGAGATCCAGGTCGGTGACTCGCTGCTGACGCATCGGCGCACGGTGTCGGAGGCGGACATCGTCAACTTCGGCGGGATCAGCGGCGACTACTTCTACATGCACTTCGACGAGGTCGCGGCCAAGGACACGCAATTCGGCCAGCGCATCGCGCATGGTTACTTCGTGCTGTCGGCGGCGGCGGGGTTGTTCGTGTCGCCGGCGCCGGGACCGGTGCTGGCGAATTACGGCCTGGACACCCTGCGCTTCGTGAACCCGGTGGCGATCGGCGACACGATCCAGGCCCGGCTGACCTGCAAGCGCCGCATCGATCGCGGCAATCGCCCGGACCAGCCGCCGCAAGGCGTCGTGGCCTGGGATGTGCAGGTCACGAATCAGCGCGGTGAACTCGTCGCCAGCTACGACATCCTGACGCTCGTCGCGAAGAAGGGCTGACAGTCCTACCCCCTCTCCCGCTGGCGGGAGAGGGCAGGGGTGAGGGCCAGCGGACGTGGCAGTGCGCCGTCCTGAGCGGCCTGTCGATTGATCTCATGGATCAGATCGACCAAGGCCCTGAGCGCCACCGGAATGTGGCGATGGCCCGCGTAGTACAGGCATAACGCCGGCAAGGGCGCGGACCACCCGTCGAGCACGCGCCTGAGCCGCCCCGCGGCCAGATCCTCGGCGACGTACCACTCGGCGATCTGCGCCAGCCCCAAGCCGGCTCGCGCCGCCTCCAGCATCAGCTGCGGCGCATCCAGCACCATCGGCCCCGGCACCTCCATCGCGGTGACCGGGGCCGACTTCCTTCTGGCGTTCGAGAACTCCCATGGCGACGGCAAGCCGCTCGGCAGCCGCGCCCGCAGGCAGGCATGCCGCGCGAGGTCCGCCGGCTTGAGCGGCTCGCCGTGCTGGTCGAGGTAGTCCGGCGATCCCACCACCACCATGCGCAACGGCGCGGCGATGGGCACGCGGATCATGTCGCGCGGCACCTGCGGCGCGAGCCGCAGCCCCGCATCGAAGCCCTCCGCGACGATGTCCACCATGCGGCCCTCGGTGACGATGTCCAGCGTGATCCCGGGATGTCGTCGCAGCAGCTCCGCCAGCACGGGGCGGAAGACCATCAGCGCCGCGCCCAGCGAGCTGTTCAGGCGCAGCGTGCCTGAGGGCGGTCCCGCGCGATCCCCGGCCGCATCGACCGCCTCGCGGATCAGCGTCACCGCCGGTCCGATGCGCTCGACGAAATGCCGGCCCGCCTCGGTCAGCGACACGCTGCGCGTGGTGCGATGGAACAGCCGCACGCCCATGCGCGCCTCCAGCCCCGCCACCGCGTTGCTCACCGCCGAGGTGGACATCTCCAGCTCCAGCGCCGCCGGCCGGAAGCCCTGACGACGCGCCACCGCCAGCACCACCTCGAACTCCGCCAGGCTGTCCTTCTGCATGCTTGTCCCCGAGATCGAAACAAGCTCGATCCTATCGTTTCGATTTCCGGGATGACGCATCTACCTTCGTATGGCTTATCAGATGGAGGCCCGCTGCCTACATTGACCTCATCGCGGCACCGATGCCGTGCCCCACCCAGCCACCAGGAGCCCTCCCATGATCCGTGTCGACCAGAACTACATCGACGGCCAGTTCGTCCCCGTCACCGGCGAGGAGATCGTCGACATCGTGAATCCCGCCGACGAGACGGTGATCGGCCAGGCGCAACTGGCCAGCCGCGAGGACGCGCGCCGCGCGATCGAGGCCGCGGCTCGCGCCCAGCCCCGCTTCGCCCGCAGCACCGTCGCCGAGCGCATCGCGCTGCTGGAACGGCTGCAGGCCGCGATGCTCGCCCATGCCGACGTGCTGCGCGAGTCCTCGATCCTCGAGTACGGCGGCCCGCTCGCGCGCTCGCAGTGGGTGGCCAACTACGCGTCGCAGTGCTTCGGCGACGTCGTGCGCACGCTCGCGAACTACGCGTTCGAGCGTCCCGCCGGACTGGACGGCGTGTCCACACGTCGCATGGTGCCGGTGGGCGTGTCGGGCCTGTTCGCGCCCTGGAACGCGGCCGCCGGCACGATCGCGAGCAAGCTCGCCGCGGCGATCGCCGCGGGCTGCGCCAGCGTGGTCAAGCCCAGCGAACTCAGCCCCTGGCAGGCGCATCTGATCACCCGCGCGATCCACGACGCGGACCTGCCGGCGGGCGTGGTCAACGTCGTCACCGGCCGCGGCGCCGACGTCGGCGCGGAGATCGGCACGCACCCGGCGGTGGCCAAGCTGTCGTTCACCGGCTCCACACCCACGGGCCGGCTGATCGCGCGCGGCGCCGCCGACACGATGAAGCGGGTGAGCCTGGCGCTGACCGGCAAGTCCGCGTCGGTGCTGCTGGACGACGCCGACCTGCGCGCCGCGATCCCGCTGGCGCTGGGCGCGGCCTTCATGAACAGTGGCCAGGCCTGCGTGGCCGGCACGCGCCTGCTGGTGCCGCGCTCGCGGATGGACGAGGTCGTCGCGCTGGTGGGCACGGCCGTGAACGCGATGCGGGTCGGTGATCCGCGCGATCCCGCGACGACGATCGGCCCGATGGTCAACCGCGCGCAGTTCGAGCGCATCCAGCACTTCATCCGCCGCGGCCTCGCGCAGGGCGCCACGCTGGTGGCCGGCGGCGAAGGCCGCCCCGAGGGGCTGACGCACGGCTGGTTCGTGCGTCCCACCGTCTTCGCCGACGTGCGCAACGACATGGACATCGCACGCGAGGAGATCTTCGGACCGGTGCTGTCCATCCTGCCGGTGGATTCCGACGAGGACGCGATCGCCATCGCCAACGACTCGATCTACGGCCTGCAGGGCTACGTGTTCTCGAGCGACGTGGCACGCGCGCGGCGCGTCGCCGAGCGCCTGGACACCGGCACCGTGCTGATCAACCGCGTCGCGCCCGACCTGCTCGCGCCGTTCGGCGGCGTGAAGCAATCGGGCCTGGGGCGCGAGTTCGGCGCGATGGGGCTGGAGGCGTTCCTCGAGCCGCGCACGATCACCGTGGCGTGACGTGGCGTGAGGGCGACATGAAGATCGCGTGTTGACGGCGTGTTGGCGGCGTGTTGGCGGCGTGTTGACGGGCACTTCGCTAAGGTGCCGCGCACAACGACAACTCGCTTCCCAGGGACCCCATGACCTTTGCCCGTCGCCGCCTGCTCGCGGCGTTCGCCGCCGCGTACGAGCGGCCCAAGTACGCCGTGGACACGTCCATGAGCAAGGTCGAGGGCGAGAAGGCCAAGGCCTACATGGACAAGCTGATGGCGCTGTATCGCGACAACACGGTGACGATGTCCACCGACCGCCTGCTCGGCGCAGGCGTGCGTTTCGGGCCCACGCACACGATCGCGCTGCTGCCGCTGCGCGGCCACTTCAACCACGCCGGCGGCACCTGCGGCATGACGATGCGCGCGTCCATCCTCGACGCCAATCGCCAGCTGCTCTACACGGTGGACATCGACAGCAACAGCGCCTGGCACTGGAAGGGCTTCGGCGTGCCCGATCCCGATGAGGGCTTCGTGCGCAACTTCGCCGAGGCGATGGTGGGCACCTTCAAGCAGGCGGGGCTGCTGGCATGAGCGCGCGCCCTTTGAGGTCCCCGCGGGTCGCGGGGGCGGTGGCGTTGGCGCTGGGCATGGTCGTCGGCGCGGCGCAGGCGCAGGAGATGGAACCGGCGTGGATCCCGCGGCCAGCCAGGGCTGGATGCGCAACCTGCTGGAACAGGTCGCGCGCAGCGGCCTGGCGCGCGGCCTCGTCGTCTACGCCAACGGCAATGCCGAGGTGTTCGAGCTCAAGGCCGAGCAGGGCTTCGTCGGCGCGATGTCCGTCAGCATGAAGACCGTGAAGGCCGGCAACTACGACGAGAGCGGCTTCCACGCGGTGATCAAGGATCCGGGGCTCAAGTCGATCACGATGAGCTCGCGCAGCGAGATCCAGCCCGCTGGCGCTGTCGCCGGCGTCGGCGCGACGGCGGCCGCCGGGCGGTGGAGCTTCATGATCCCGACGCAGCGCCTGCGCTGGCCGCAGGACGGCGAGTTCGTGCGCATGACCGGCTCGCCGCGCACGGCGTTCGCCGCCACCGAGGGCACGCGCTGGGCCACCGCCACGGGCACCCGGTTGTGGCTGCAACCCGGCGGACTGGTGGTCTACAGCACGACCACGAGCACCGACAGCGGGACCTGGACCGTCGACGGCGGCGTGCTGCATGTGGCGTTGGTCGGCGGCTCGCGCCTGGCGCTGAACGCCACGGCGGACGGCAAGTCCCTGGTGGGCCGCGCGCGGCGGCAGTCTCCGCCGAGCAGCCGGCCGCTGAGCGCGGCGCTCGAGGGGATCGACCTGGAGTCGCAGTGGACGCTGCGCCTGGACAAGCAGTGAGGCGCTGCACCCGCGCTCGGTAAAACCTGTGGATCTGAGGCGTTCACGTCGCTTCGACCGAATGCCGGGGATGAAATCTCGACCTTGAGCGACGCGCGGCGGCCGCCCACACTGCGGGCTTTCGCCAACCGCTCGGGAACGACCTTGGATCTGCTCACCACCCCCGTCATCGCCGGCCTGCTCTTCACGGGCACGCTGGCCATCGTCGCGCTGATGGCCTGGAAGGGCGGCAATGAGCGGCGCGACGTGACCTTCCTGGCCTCGGCGGCCGGGCTGGGCGGCGTCTGCACGGCGCTGGCGACCCTGGTCTGAGCGGGGATCGCACGGGCGAGGCCGCACCGGGGCGTCTGGATACGCCCGGTTGCGAAGTCGACGTCCCTGACGTCCTCGCGTGAATCGCCGTCGCGCCAGAATGCGGCGCAGGTGAATGCAAGAGGAAGGGTTGGAGGATGCGGGTTCTGCTCGTCGAGGATTCCGAGTTCGTGCGCACGCAGTTCCTGCGGCTGTTCGAGGGCCTGGATTTCGTGGAGGTCGTCGGCTACGCGGACAGCGAGGAGGACGCGGTGCAGGCCGTCGCGGTGCTCAAGCCCGACGTGGTGCTGCTCGATCTCAACCTGCAGGTCGGCTCCGGGATGCATGTGCTGAGCCGCGCCCGGGCCGGCGGCTACACCGGCAAGCTGTGGGTGCTCAGCAGCCGAGATCCCGACTTCTACCGCTCCTTGTGCGAGAAGCACGGCGCGGACGGGTTCTACGACAAGGCCAATGATCAGGACCAGCTGGTCGAGGATCTGCGCCGGTTGGCTCAATAGCTTCATCGCCTCTCCCGCTGCGCGGGCGAGGGGGTCATGCGACACCGCTCGTAGAATCGCCGACTCCCAAGCGATGACGCCCGTTTGACCGGGCGATGACGATGACAGCTGCTGTTCCGTCCGGTGCCGCGCAGGCGCCGGTGGTGATCGTGGGTGCCGGCCTGGCCGGATTGACCGTGGCGCTGCACCTGGCCGACCGGGTCCCGGTGATCGTGCTGGCCAAACGCGAGCTCGGCGAGGCCGCCACCGCCTGGGCGCAAGGCGGCATCGTCGGGGTGCTGGGCTCCGACGACAGCATCGAGAGCCACGTGCGCGACACGCAGGAGGCCGGCGCCGGTCTCGTCGACGAGGCCACCGCCCGCTACATCGCCGAGCGCAGCGCCGACGCCGTGGGCTGGCTGGTCGAGCAGGGCGTGCCGTTCACGCCCGACGAGCAGGGCCCCCTGGGCCTGCACCTGACGCGCGAGGGCGGCCATGCGGTGCGCCGCATCGCGCATGCGGCCGATGCCACCGGCAAGGCCATCCACGACGCGCTGCTGGCCAAGGCCCATGCGCATCCCAACATCGAGTTGCGCCAGCGCTGGATGGCGCTGGACCTGATCACCTCGCGCCATGTGCAGCGCGAGGAGCCCTCGCGGTGCTACGGCATCTACGCGCTGGACATGGACGCGCAGCGCGTCGACGCGATCGCCGCGCGCGCGGTGGTCATGGCCACCGGCGGCGCGGGCAAGGTCTACCGCTACACGACCAACCCGGACACCTCCACCGGTGACGGCATCGCGATGGCCTGGCGAGCGGGCTGCCGCATCGCCAACATGGAGTTCATCCAGTTTCATCCGACCTGCCTGTACCACCCGCAGGAACGCAGCTTCCTCATCACCGAGGCGCTGCGCGGGGAGGGCGGTCATCTCAAGCTGCCCGACGGCACGCGCTTCATGGCCGCGCACGACGAGCGGCTGGAGCTCGCGCCGCGCGACGTGGTCGCCCGCGCGATCGACTTCGAGATGAAGAAGCACGGTCTGGACCACGTGTGGCTGGACGCCACGCACCTGGGCGAGGCCTTCCTCAAGGAACACTTCCCGACGATCCACGCGCGCTGCCTGGCGCTGGGCATCGACATCGCGCGCCAGCCGATTCCGGTCGTGCCGGCGGTGCACTTCACCTGCGGCGGCGTGGTGTCCGACCTGCAGGGCCGCGCGGACCTGCCCGGCCTGTACGCGGTCGGCGAGACCGCGCACACGGGCCTGCATGGCGCCAACCGGCTGGCCAGCAACTCGCTGCTGGAGTGCGTGGTGCTGGGCCGGGGTTGCGCCGGGGACATCCTCGAGCAGCCTGAACCCGAGCCCGCGCCGCTGCCGGCCTGGGACGAGAGCCAGGTCGAGGATGCCGACGAGCAGGTCGTGATCGCCCACAACTGGGACGAGCTGCGGCTGCTGATGTGGAACTACGTGGGCATCGTGCGCACGACCAAGCGGCTGGAGCGGGCCTTGCACCGCATCGACCTGCTGCGCGCGGAGATCGACGACTACTACGCCAACTTCCGCGTGAGCCGCGACCTGCTGGAGCTGCGCAACCTGGTGGACTGCGCGGAGCTGATCGTGCGCTCGGCGCTGCTGCGCCACGAAAGCCGCGGCCTGCATTACAGCCGGGACTATCCGCGCACGCTGCCGGCGAGCCTGCCGACGGTGCTGGTGCGCAATGGCCACACGCGCGGCGGAGGCCGCTGAGGTCGCGGTCGCCGAGGAGGTCTCAGGCGCTCAGCGCTGCTTGGTCCTCAGCACGCTGCGCGCCTGGACGAAGCTGAAGGCGTAGCTGACGGCTTCCTTGATCGCGGCGTCGACGTCGTGGCGTTCCTGCTCGGTCAGGTAGAACGAGTAGTCGACCGCGTGGCGGATGTAGCGCGGCGGCAGGCGGTTGAGCGCCACGCAGGCGACGTCGGCGAGCAGCTCGGGCTGGCGTTCGATGTCGGGGAATTGCGGCGCGTTGTCCATCACCGCGGCAAACACTTCGCGTTCGTGATGGTTGTAGAGCGAGGTGAAGTCCATGCGCGTGTCCTGCCTCGGGCAGTCGGAATGGGCACAGCATAGGCCTGTCGCCCCGCGGATGGAAACCCTCGTTCACGCGGGGCGCCGCAGCGTGACTCCCTCTCCCGCTTGCGGGAGAGGGCAGGGGTGAGGGCCAAGGGAGGTGGCAGTACGGTCAGGCTGCCCCGATCCCGGGCACCAGGCCGCCTGCGGCCTGCGCCGCCTTTTTCGCCTTGAGCTGCGCCGTGAAGTCCAGCATCCGGTCGATGCAGCCCAGCGCCTGCTTGCGGATGGGCTCCTCGACGAAGATCTCGCCGGTGCCGCGCTCCAGGCAATCCACGATGCCCTGCAGCCCGTTCATCGCCATCCACGGGCAATGCGCGCAGCTCTTGCAGGTGGCGCTGTTGCCGGCGGTCGGCGCCTCGATCAGCACCTTGCCCGGCGCGAGCTGACGCATCGCGTGCAGGATGCCCTTGTCGGTGGCGACGACGTATTCGCGGGCCTTGCCCTCGACCACCGCCTTGATCAGCGCCGAGGTCGATCCCACCACGTCCGCCTGCGCCACGACCGCGGCCGGCGACTCGGGGTGCACGAGGATCATCGCGTCGGGATGCTGCTCGCGCAGCAGCTCGAGCTCCAGGCCCTTGAACTCGTCGTGCACGATGCACGCGCCGTTCCACATCAGCATGTCGGCGCCGGTCTGGTCCTGGATGTAGCGGCCCAGATGGCGGTCGGGTGCCCACAGGATCTTCTCGCCGCGCGCCTTGAGCTCGCTGACGATCTCCAGCGCGCACGAGCTCGTGACCATCCAGTCCGCGCGGGCCTTCACCGCGGCGCTGGTGTTGGCGTACACGACGACCGTGCGGTCGGGATGGGCATCGCAGAACGCGGCGAACTCATCGGCCGGGCAGCCCAGGTCCAGCGAGCAGGTCGCGTCCAGGTCGGGCATCAGCACGCGTTTCTCGGGGCTGAGGATCTTGGCGCTCTCGCCCATGAAGCGCACGCCGGCGACGACGAGCGTCTGCGCCGCGTGATCGCGGCCGAAGCGCGCCATTTCCAGCGAGTCGGAGACGATGCCGCCGGTTTCCTGCGCGAGGTCCTGCAGGTCGCCGTCGACGTAGTAATGCGCGACGAGCACGGCCCCCTTGGCCTTGAGCAGCTCGGCAGCGCGGGTCTTGAGTTGCTGGCGCTGGGTGGGCGTCAGCGGTGCCGGCACCTTGGCCCACGCATGGGCGGTGCAGGTGGCGCCTTCCGCGTCCTGGCGGTCGAAGTCGTACAGAACCTGATCCATGGGGCGCGATTCTAGGTCTGACCGAAAAACCGGCTCGGCGGCATGCCGACCGTCCGCGTGACCATCGCGGTGAAGGCGCTGGCGCTGGCGTAGCCCAGCTCGGCGGCGATGACCTGCATCGGCTTGCGATGCGCGGCAAGCCGCAGCGCCTCGGCCAGCAGGGCCTGCTGGCGCCACTGCGCGTAACTGCTGCCGAGCTCCAGCCGGAACAGCCGCGACACGGTGCGCGCGCTGGCGCCGACCTCCGCCGCCCAGCCTTCCAGGCTGGCATGGCGCATCGGCTCGGCCAGCACCGCCTCGCACAGCCGGCGCAGCCGCTTGTCGGTGGGCAGCGCCACGCCCAGCTGCAGCGTCGGCGCGCGGCGGAGTTCATCCAGGATCAGCTGGCCGAGCCAGGTCTCCCGGTCGTCGACGCGGTCGCCCGGCTCGACCTCCTCGCGCGCGAGCTGCACCGCCAGCTCGCGCAGCAGCGGCGAGACCTCGATCACGCGGTTCTCGTCCCAGACCGCCTCAGCCGCGGGCGGCGTCAGCAGGTACAGCGTGCGGAGCTCGCAGCGCTCCACGGCGGTGACCGCGTGGACGATGCCCGCCGGGATCCACACGCCGCGCGACGGCGGCACGAGGAAGGTGGCGCGGTCGGTGCTCACGCGCACCACGCCGGTCACCGAGAAGACGAACTGGCCCCACGCATGGAAGTGGGCCTGGATGTCCATGTGGCCGTCCAGGCTGCGCGACTTCGCCCGCACGGGGCGGTCGGCGCTTGGCGCGTAGCGGCGGGGGTCCAGGGGCGGCAGGCTGGTGCGGGGAGCGCTCATGGCGGAAACTCGACAGAACTTGTCCGGCTATCGTAATTGCGACGTGAAGGCCCTGTCACCATTTCGCCCATGAACACCGCCACCACCACCGCCGACGCGCACGGCCTCGGGCTGAGCCCGGAACAGAGCGCTGCCCAGAGCAGGCAACGAGACATCCAGACGATCAGCCTGATCGGGCTGGCGCACGGCACCTCGCATTTCTTCCACATGCTGCTGCCGCCGCTGTTCCCGGTGTTCATGCGGGAATTCGGGCTGAGCTACTCGGAGCTGGGCCTGCTGGTGACGATCTTCTTCGTGATCTCGGGGGTGGGGCAGGCGCTGTCGGGCTTCCTGGTGGACAAGACCGGCGCGCGTCCGGTGCTGTTCGTGGCGTTGAGCTGCTTCGTGCTGGCGTCGCTGGCGGCGGGCACCGCGCAGGGCTTCACCGGACTGGCGCTGGCCGCGGCGCTGGCGGGGCTGGGCAATTCGCCCTTCCACCCGGTGGACTTCACGATCCTGAACAAGCGGGTGTCGCAGCAGCGGCTGGGGCATGCGTTCTCGGTGCATGGCATCACGGGCAACCTGGGCTGGGCGCTGGCGCCGGTGCTGCTGATCTCGGTGCATGAGGCCACGGGCCAATGGCGTCTGGGTTACGCCGCGACGGCGGCCTGGGCGCTGCTCGTGATCGCGCTGCTGGCGTTCAAGCGCGACGCGATCGACGACAGCCAGGGCTCGTGGGGCCATGAGAAGGCCGGGGCGGCGAAGGCGCCGGTGGACGAGCATCCGATGGCGTTCCTGAAGCTGCCGTCGGTGTGGCTGTGCTTCTCGTTCTTCTTCTTCACGACCTCGGCGCTGAGCGCGATCCAGAGCTTCGCCTCGCCGGCGCTGTCGGCGATGTACGGCGTGGGCCTGGCGAGCACGGCGTTCGTGGTGACGGGCTACATGCTGGCGGGCGCGGCGGGGATGATCGTCGGCGGGTTCCTGGTGGCGCGGTCGCAGAACTTGGAGCGCAACATCGCCGGCGCGATGTTCGTGGCCGCGGCGCTGCTGGCGCTGACGGCCACGGGCTGGCTGCCGGCGACGGCGGCGCTGATCGCCGCGGCGACGGCGGGTTTCGGCACGGGCCTGGCGGGGCCGTCGCGCGACATGCTGATCAAGCGCGCGGCGCCTCCGGGGGCGACGGGGCGCGTGTACGGCACGGTGTACTCGGGGCTGGACACCGGCTTCGCGGTGGCCGCGCCGGTCTTCGGCGCGCTGATGGATCGCGGCTGGAACAACGCGGTGTTCTTCGGTGCGTCGCTCGCGCTGCTGATGGGCATCGGGGCGGCGAGCCTGGTTCGGAAGAAGCGCTGACCCCCTTCAGCGGGATGCTTCTTCGAGGCATCCGATGACCGGGACGGGTGGAGGATCGACGCGCTCCTACCGATCGAGGCGGGGCGCTTCGCTTGCATAGCATCCTCGAAGCAACAGCGCGCTGACCTTCGCAGGCGAGTGGTCCGGGCGGTTCTAGAGTCGATGGCTCTGGAGGTCGCCACCATGTCGTACTCGCCTGCCATCGTTGCCAATGCCGTGCTCACCCGCGCGAATCAGCGCGGCATCTTCATCAGCCATCTGAAGCTGCAGAAGCTGGTCTTCTTCACACATGCCTGGTGCTTGGCCATCCTGGGGGAGCCAGCGGTCAATGAGCGCCCTGAGGCCTGGGAGTTCGGCCCGGTCTTCAACACGCTCTACTACCGGTTGAAGGAGCGAGGGCACGAGCGCATCCGGGAGTACATCGAATCGGTGGATGCGACGACCAACGCGTTCGCCACGCTCGTCCCGTCTCCTGCGGATGACCGATTCTGGCGAATCCTGGATCAGGTGATGGATCGCTATGGCACGTTCACGGCTGCCCAGTTGTCCACGCTCAGTCACGAGCCTGGCGGCCCATGGGAGCAGGCTCGCCTCGCCGGTCAGGCCGTCATTCCGGACGAAACTGTGCGCTTGTTCTATGAGGGGAAGCTGCAATGAGCGACTCGAAGCGCCAGGACACGCAAGGCCTGACCCTCGTTCGATCGGAGGGCCTTCTCGCAACAGGGGACATCGCCCCGGCTTGCATTGAGCCGGGCGCTCGCTACAGTCAGCCGCCATGGACCAGCAACGCACTGCTTCCCGCCCCGCGGGTCACGTCCTCGTCGAGGCCCTGATCGAACAAGGCGTCACCGACGTCTTCGGCGTGCCCGGCGAATCCTACCTCGCGGTGCTCGACGGCTTCCATGAACACCGCGATCGCATCCGCTTCATCGGTTGCCGGCAGGAGGGCGGCGCCGCCTTCATGGCCGAGGCCCAGGGCAAGCTCACCGGCCGCCCCGGCATCTGCTTCGTCACCCGCGGCCCCGGCGCCACCAACGCCAGCATCGGCCTGCACACCGCCTTCCAGGACTCCACGCCGATGATCCTGTTCATCGGACAGGTCGCGTCCGACCAGCGCGATCGCGAGGCCTTCCAGGAAGTCGACTACCGCCAGATGTTCGGTCCGGGCACCCTCGGCATGGCCAAGTGGGTCGGCGAGGTCCAGGACCCGCACCGGCTGCCCGAGTACATCAACCGCGCCTTCCACACCGCCTTGCAGGGCCGGCCCGGCCCCGTCGTGCTGGTCCTGCCCGAGGACATGCTGACCCAGCTCACCGACGCGCCCGTGCTGCCACGCGCCAAGCCCGCCGTCGCCTGGCCCGCTCCTGCCGACCTGCTCGAACTGCAGGCCCGGCTCGAAGCCGCGCAGCGCCCCTTCGTCATCGTCGGCGGCGGCGGCTGGACCGCCGAGGCCTGCGCCGCGCTGCAGGACTTCGCCCATGCCTGGCGCCTGCCCGTGGGCTGCGCCTTCCGCTTCCAGGACCTCTACGACAACCGCGATCCGATGTACGCCGGCGACGTCGGCATCGGCATCAATCCCGCGCTGGCCCAGCGCATCGCCGACGCCGACCTGATCCTGGCGATCGGACCGCGCCTGGGCGAGATGACCACCGGCGGCTACACCTTGCTCCAGGCGCCGCGGCCCGCGCAGCAGCTCGTGCACATCCACGCCGGGCCGGAGGAGCTCGGCCGGGTCTACGCCGCCGATCTGATGATCCAGTCCAGCATGAGCGCCGCGGCCCTCGCGCTGCAGCAGATGCATCCGACGGGCGGTGTCCAGGAGCTGCCCTGGCTGGACTGGACGCGCGACGCGCATGCCGACTACCAGCGCAACCAGCAGGCCACGCCGGTCGCGCCGATGGACCTCGCGGCGGTGATGCAGCAGCTCGACCGCCTGCTGCCCGCCGAGTCCATCTTCACCAACGGCGCCGGCAACTACAGCGGCTGGCTGCATCGATTCCATCGCTACACCGCGCTGCACCAGGGCGGGCGGACCCAGCTCGCGCCCACCAGCGGCGCGATGGGCTACGGGTTCCCGGCCGCCGTCGCCGCGTCGCTGCTGCAATCGCAGCGCTGGGTCGTGAACATCGCCGGCGACGGCGACTTCCTGATGACCGGCCAGGAGATGGCCACCGCGATGGCCCATGGCGCGCGCCGCCTGCTGTGCCTGGTCGTGGACAACGGCAGCTACGGCACCATCCGCATGCATCAGGAACGCGAGTACCCTGGCCGTGTCAGCGGCAGCGACCTGCACAACCCGGATTTCGCCGCGCTCGCCCGCGCCTACGGCTGGCTGGCTTTCAGCGCCGCGCGCACCGAGGAGGTCGAGCCCGCGTTGCGCGAGGCCATCGCCGCGCAGCGTCCCACGCTGATCCACCTGAAGCTGCCGGTGGATGTCTCCACGAGCCGCACCACGCTCGCCAGCATCCGCGACGCGGCGCTCAGGCGACAAGCCACGTGACTGACCTCGTGACGGACAATCCGCCCATGTCCGCATCTCCCATTCCCTTCGCCCTGCGCGGCGACTTCATCGAACTCGACAAGCTCCTCAAGGCCACCGCGCTGGTGGGCAGCGGCGGCGAGGCCAGGCACTTCATCTCCGAGGGCCAGGTGCGCGTGGACGGTCAGGTCGACCTGCGCAAGACCGCCAAGATCCGCGCCGGCCAGGTGGTGGAGTTCAACGGCGAGCGCATCGAGGTGCATCCCCCCGTCCAGGAGTGACCCCATGACCAGTCCCAGCGCTTCGACCCGCGCCGCGATCCGCTTCTCGACCTGCGACCTGTGCGACTCGCTCAAGGCCGACAGCAGCGGCACCACCCGCTGGTTGCCGGGCAGCCTGTACCGCGCCTACGGCGCGCATGCGCGATTCGCCGGACCGGTGGCCACGGTGCGATGCCTGGAGGACAACACCCAGGTGAAGGCCGCGGTGGAGAGCTTCGGCGGCGGACGCGTGCTGGTCGTCGATGGCGGCGGCTCACTGCGGCGATCGCTGCTGGGCGGCAACCTCGCGGCGAGCGCCGCCAAGAACGGCTGGGCCGGCGTGCTGATCCACGGCGCGGTGCGGGACCTGGCCGAACTGCGCGCCAGCGAGCTCGGCATCCTGGCGCTGGGGCACGTTCCCATGCCCACCGAGCGCCGCGAGCAGGGCCTGGCCGACGTGCCGGTGCAGCTCGACGGCGTCTGGATCCGGCCCGGCGATTGGCTCTACGCCGACGAGGACGGCGTGGTGATCACGCCGCAGCCGGTGCACGCGGCGGGCTGACCCCCGCGACGGCCCTCAAGTCCGGCTGCCGCCCAGCCATCGAGCCAGCCGCGACAGCGGATTGGGCCGGGTCTTGCCGACGACGAGGTTGTCGGAGGAGACCCAGTCGATGTCGGCCTGGGCCCGCTGGCAGGCCGCGCGGAACTCCTTGTCGCCGCTCCAGCCCTCCGGCGCGCGCACCCGGCGCAGATGCGGCATCTGGCGCAGGTCCTGACCGAAGGCCGCGATGTCGCGCCGCAGGTCGATGCCGCCATCCGTCAGACGGGTCAGATCAAGCCGATGCACATGGGCCGTGGCGCAGCCGTGCGGCAGCCTGCCCTGAACCGTGCCGTCCACGGCGATCGTCGTGTGGGCGAAAGCCTTGAGGCTGTCGGCGAACGACTCGGCGTTGTGCACGCGATCCTGGTGGATGTGGATCACCATCGACAGCCGGTCCCTGGCGACACGGCTGCGCTCGAGCAGCTCGCGCGGTGGCAGCTCCAGAGGCAGGGCGCGCGAGCTGGCGTCGCCATCCTGCAATCGCACGCTTCGGGCCGGGTGACGCCCCTCCGCCGTCAGCAAGGCCAGCGACACCTGGAGACGGTGACTGCAGCGCTCCATCGGCAGCCATCCGGACGGGTCGTCGAACGACCAATTGTGGAGTTCGACGATGACCGGCGCGGCGCTCCCGCCCGGGGCGCACAAGGACTCCGGTCGAGCATCGACGTGCTGTTGCAAGGCGGTCATGGAACGGTCGAAGGTCTGTGCCAGCAAGGCCCGGCGGGAGGGGGGCGGGGGGACGACGCTGGCCGCGGGTGGGGACACAAGAGGCCGGTACCTGGGATTCGTCCGGATCCGGCAAGGTCCCGATCGCGTGGGCTCCGGACGCTCGTCGCGCCGAGGCTGCGATGGCGAATCAGGGTCCTCCGTCGATTCGTATCCGGAGGAGTCGGACCGGGTGGACGCCAGGCGCTCGAATCGCGGCACTCGGTCCAGCGGGCTGAGATCGGGCATGCGCACGGGCTTCAGGGTGCGCGGCCGGGACAGAGGCTGGAACCGCGGCAGCGGTCTCGGGTCGGGCGCTTGAAGGGCCGCCGAGGCGCGCTCGTCACGCGCTTCGGCGGCAGGGTGGTCCGTGTCGGTCGGCGCGAGGTGGAACGGGGCGGGCGAACGGTGGGCGGGCAGCATGGGCGCGAAGGATTCCGGAAGACATGAGGGGCCCGTGAGTCGGAGTCGTTGACAGAGCGTTCCGGCTTGTCAGGCGACGCGCGCCGACCCGCCACGGTGTCATGCCGACGCGCCGGGATCGGACCACCACGCGGCCAGCCCGTCGGGCGCCATCGGCTTGCCGAAGAGCCAGCCCTGCGCCGCATCGCAGCCCATGCTCAGCAGGATGTCGCGCTGCCCTGCGGTCTCCACGCCCTCGGCCACGACGCTCATGCCCAGCGAGCGCCCGATGCCGATCACCGCGCTCGACAACGCGCGGTCATCCGCGTCGTGCTCCAGGTCGCGCACGAAGCTCTTGTCCAGCTTGAGCTCCGTCACGGGCAGCCGCTTCAGGTAGCTCAGGCTGGAGTAGCCCGTCCCGAAATCGTCGACCGACACCCCGACGCCCATCTCGTGCAACTGCTGCAGCTGCTCACGGGGACGGCTGGTGTCGTCGAGCATCAGCCGCTCGGTGACCTCCAGCGTCAGGTCGCTGGCGGCCAGGCCATGTCGGGCCAGCAGCGCGCGGGCGTGGGCGGCGACGTCATCCTGGTGGAATCGCTGCGGCGAGACGTTGACCGACACGCCCGGCACCGGCACGCCCTGCGCGCGCCAACGTGCCAGCTGGGCGCAGGCCTGGTCCAGCACCCACGCGTCCAGCGCGTTGATCAGGCCGCTTTCCTCGGCGACCGGGATGAAGCGGTCGGGCGGGATCCAGCCGCGCTCGGCGTCCTGCCAGCGCAGCAAGGCCTCCACGCCCACCAGCTGCCGATCCGACAGCCGGATCTTGGGCTGGAAGTGCAGCTGCAGCAGCCGCTGCGACAGCGCTTGCCGCAAGGCCGCCTCGATCTCCAGGCGCTCGTCCAGCGCCTGGTTCATCGCGTGCAGGAAGAAGCGCGCGCAGTCGCGGCCGGCGCGTTTGGCCTCGTACATCGCGATGTCGGCGTTCTTGAGCAACTGATCGAGATCGCCGCCGTCCTTCGGATAGGCGCACACGCCGATGCTGGCGGTCATGAGCACGCGCGCATGGCTGCCATCCAGCGGGATGGGCGTCTCCAGCACCGCGCGCAGCTTGTCGGCCACGCGCATCGCCGCTTCGGCCGTGCATCCGGGCAGCAGCACGACGAACTCATCACCGCCCAGTCGCGCGAGTGTGTCGCTGTCGCGCAGCGCGCCCAGCAGCCGGGAGGCGATGTGCTTGAGCACCAGGTCGCCGACCGCGTGTCCCAGCGAGTCATTGACGGTCTTGAAGCGGTCGATGTCCAGCAGCAGCAGCGCCGCCGGCGTCTCGCTGCGCTGCGCCAGCAGCAGCGCCTGACGGGCGCGGTCCGCGAGCAGCGTGCGGTTGGGCAGCCCGGTGACGCCGTCGAAGTAGGCCAGGCGCTCGATCTCGCGCTGATGCCGGTCATGCATGAACGCGATCTGGCACAGCTGCGTGCAGGCCTGCACCATGCGGCGGTGGAAGGGGGCGGCGCCGCGCGGCTCGCGGTAGTACAGCGCGAAGGTGGCCACCACCAGGTCCGTGCCCAGCAGGATGGGGGTGGACCAGCACGCGGCCAGTCCGTGCGCCTGGGCCAGCGGGCGGAAATCGGTCCACAGCGGATCGGTGGCGATGTCGGTGACCTCGACCGGCTCGCGCCGCCACGCCGCCGTGCCGCAGGAGCCGGTCTGCGGACCGATGTCCAGACCCTCGAGCGCGGCGCTGAACGACGCCGGCAGGCTGGGGGCGGCCAGCGGGTGGACATGGCCGGTGTCATCGATGGAGAGCACCGAGCAGAGCACCTCGGGGGCGAGGGCCTCCACGCCCCGGCACAGCAGGTCCATCACCGCTGCCAGGGGGCGGCCCAGCGCGACGGCTTCCAGCACGTCGCGCTGCAGATGGTCGATGTCGGCCTGATCGTCCGTTCTCGTCGCGTGCTGTTCTCGCATCGCTGGCTCCCTGTGTCCCGGGAGCATGGCAGGGATTCAAGGGCGCTTCAAGCCGCGATTCAACGGGGCAGGGTCAACGGGGCAGGGCCAACGGCCAGGGTCAACGGGGCTGGGTCAACGGGGCACGGTCAACGGAACACCGTCAGCGGAGCACGGTGAGCAGGCGGTCCAGCCCACCGTCATTGATCGCGACCATCGCCTGCTCGCGGACCTTGGGTTTGGCGTGATACGCCACGGACAGGCCCGCCGCGCCCATCATCGGCAGGTCGTTGGCGCCGTCGCCCACCGCGATGCACTGGGCCGGCGTGGCGCCGATGCGCTCGGCGCAGGCCAGCATCATGCGGCGCTTCTCCTCGCCGTCGCAGATGTCGCCCCAATCCTGCATGACGAGCCCGCCGGTGAGCCGGCCGTCGATGATCTCCAGCTCGTTGCTGCGCACGAAGTCCATGCCGAGCTCGGCGGCGACGAAACGCGTGAAGTAGGTGAATCCGCCGGACACCAGCACCAGCTTCAGGCCGGCGGTCTTCAGCGCGGCGCACAGCTCGCGCGCGCCCGAGTTGAAGCGCAGGCGCTCACGCAGCACCTCGGCAAGCGCTTCCTCGCCGACGCCCTTCAGCAGCGCGAGCCGGCGGCGCAGGCTGTCCTTGAAATCGGTGATCTCGCCGCGCATGGCGGCCTCGGTGATCGCGGCGACCTCGGCCTTGCGGCCCGCGGCGGCGGCGATCTCGTCGATGCACTCGATCGAGATCAGCGTCGAGTCCATGTCGAACGCGGCGAGCTTGAAGTCGCTCAGTGCCAGCGGCGGCGTGAAGCCTTGGAGGACGAGCGGCGAGGGAGATTCCGTGGAGGGCGACAAGGAGGTCATGCGAGCGCGGTCTTGAATGCGGAAGATCCCCGCCGCTGATTACCTGGATCAGCCAGCGGGGACGGGCGGGAGCTTAGCGCACTCGCCGAGGCGAGCTTCAGCGTGCATGGGCTGTGGTGTAGCGCGCACTGGGAGCCTGCGACATCCAGAGTGCACGCGAGCGCTCTCGATCGTGAGTCGCGCAGCCCCAACGCGTGCTATAGACGCCGGCGGGCTCCTCCACGCCGCGACGGTGTCGTTGGGTAGCGACTTCCGGCGTTCCCCAAGCCTCCAGCTTCAGGTGTTCAACATGGGAGAGGGCCTTGTCGTCGCTCACCAAGATGGCGCCAAGCGCCATGGCATGAGCGGCGATCGCCATGTCGAACTCCCCCGTCGATTTCCCGATACGCGCCATCTGAGTCCTGATGCATCCATACAGATCGGGGAACCACAGGCCGTCGACAAGATGTTCGACCCGGATGCGACGCATCAGCTCTCGCAGCCTAAGTTCCTTGCGTTGCGAAGGCCTTTTCTCAAGACCGGCAAAGACCTCGGCCTGAACCAATACGCTGATGGCGACTGGCCCTCGAAGTGCATCGAACCGCTTCTGGCAATGGTTGCGCCGCGCCGTCTCGGGTGGGTCCATGAGGTAGCTCACGACGTTCGTATCGAGCATATACAGAGGCTCATCGCGATTCATGTTGAGCCTCCCAAGCATCAAAACGCGCACGGCGGATGAGATCTTCGTCTGGCCCGTCTCCCCAATCGTCGAGCCCCAGGACGCGCGCACGGACGGGTTTCCCATAGTTTTCTGGCAGATAGGGACAGGTGTCGCAACCTTCCCGCGCATGCACTGCCAAGCGCCCGAGTCGCCTGTCTTCACGCAGCATGCGGCTGAAAGGATCAGGACCGACATCCAGGTAGTCGGGCGGAAGATGTCGACAATCGAGGCAGGTCTTCGCGTAGGCGAGACCGCGTTTCTTTCCTGCGATCTCGGCTGCTCGATCGGCCTGATAGGCCTCCTCCTCCGCGTCCTCCTCCGCACGGAGGAGAGTCATCGGATCGGACATATCGACTGTTGGCAGGTGTTGATGCATCGGCTTCTCCCGAAGTTGAGAAGCCGTCAGTCTAGGAATCGAGCATCGATCGCGCACTGACCCGAACTGGTCGACGTGCGTGTCGTCTTCCAGCAGTTCGAGTCAGCGGGCTCAGTCCTGCTTCACCGGCGCGCCCAGCAGCCGCAGCACTTCCCGCACCGCCTGCGCGCGATCCTTGGGATCGGTGAGCGCCTTGTCGATGCGCAGCTTCTCGTTGCCCACGAGCTTGATGTTGCGGTTCTTCTGCACCAGCTCGATCACGCGCATCGCGTCGATCGGCGGATTGGGCCGGAAGTTGATGTTGATCACCGACGGCGCCGCGTCGATCTTCGTCACGCCATACGGCTTGGCCAGCACGCGCAGCCGGTGCGTGTCGAACAGCGTCTGGCCCTGCGCGGGCA
The DNA here is from genome assembly GCF_048081605.1 of Roseateles sp. So40a. Lineage (NCBI taxonomy): Bacteria > Pseudomonadati > Pseudomonadota > Betaproteobacteria > Burkholderiales > Sphaerotilaceae > Roseateles > Roseateles sp. So40a. The sequence continues at coordinate 1,197,275 of NZ_CP182288.1, forward strand.
GCTTGCCGAAGCGGTCGGTGATCTCCTCGAGCATCGCGTCGATCTGCTCCGCGCGATCCGCCGTCGCCAGCCGCTTGTACAGCGACAGCCGTTGATGAACGTCGCCGCAGTACGCGTCGGGCAGCAGCGCGGGCGCGTGCAGGTTGATCTCGGTGGTGGCGGACAAGGGGCTCAGCAGGTCCGGTTCGCGGCCGGCCTTGAGCGAGCGCACCGCCTCGGACAGCATCTCGTTGTAGAGCTGGAATCCGACCTCCATCATGTTGCCGCTCTGATGCTCGCCCAGCACCTCGCCGGCACCGCGGATCTCCAGGTCGTGCATCGCCAGGTAGAAGCCCGAGCCGAGCTCCTCCATCGCCTGGATCGCGTCCAGGCGCTGCGCGGCCTGCTTGGTCAGGCCCTCGACGTCCGGGACCATCAGGTAGGCATAGGCCTGGTGGTGCGAGCGCCCGACCCGTCCGCGCAACTGGTGCAGCTGGGCCAGGCCGAACTTGTCGGCGCGGCTGATGACGATCGTGTTGGCGCTGGGCACGTCGATGCCGGTCTCGATGATCGTGGAGCACAGCAGCAGGTTGTGCTTGCCGCCGACGAACTCGCGCATGACGCGCTCCAGCTCGCGTTCGGGCATCTGGCCGTGGGCCACGACGATGCGCGCCTCGGGCAGCAGCTCCTCGAGCTTCATGCGCCGGTTCTCGATGGTCTCGACCTCGTTGTGCAGGAAGTAGACCTGCCCGCCGCGCTTGAGCTCGCGCAGCACGGCCTCGCGGATGGTGCCGCTGGTCTCGCCGCGCACGAAGGTCTTGATCGCCAGGCGCCGCTGCGGCGCGGTGGCGATGACGCTCAGGTCGCGCAGGCCCTCCAGCGCCATGCCCAGCGTGCGCGGGATCGGCGTGGCGGTCAGCGTGAGCACGTCGACCTCGGCGCGCATGGCCTTCATCGCTTCCTTGTGGCGCACCCCGAAGCGGTGCTCCTCGTCAATGACGAGCAGGCCCAGACGCTTGAACTTGACCTCGGCCGAGAGCAGCTTGTGCGTGCCGATGACGATGTCGATGGAGCCGTCGGCCAGGCCTTCCATGGCCGCCTTGATCTCCTTGGCGGAGCGGAAGCGGCTCATCTCGGCGACCTTCACCGGCCACCGGCCGAAGCGGTCGGCGATGTTCTGGTAATGCTGCTCGGCGAGCAGCGTGGTCGGGGCGAGCAGCGCGACCTGCTTGCCGCCCATGACCGCGACGAAGGCGGCGCGCAGCGCGACCTCGGTCTTGCCGAAACCCACGTCGCCGCACACCAGCCGGTCCATCGGCTTGGGGCTGATCATGTCCTGGATGACGGCGTGGATGGCGGCGCGCTGGTCGGGCGTCTCCTCGAAGCCGAAACTCGCGGCGAAGGCCTCGTAGTCATGCGGCGAGTAGCGGAACGCGTGGCCCTCGCGCGCGGCGCGGCGGGCGTAGAGGTTGAGCAGCTCGGCGGCGGTGTCGCGCACCTGCTCGGCGGCCTTGCGCTTGGCCTTGTCCCACTGGCCCGAGCCCAGCTTGTGCAGCGGCGCCTCCTCGGCGCTCACGCCGGTGTAGCGGCTGATCAGGTGCAGCTGCGCCACCGGCACGTAGAGCGTGGCCTTGTCGGCGTACTCCAGGTGCAGGAACTCGCTCGGACCCTCGCCCAGGTCGATGTTGATCAGGCCCAGGTAGCGGCCGATGCCGTGGTTCGTGTGCACGACCGGATCGCCGACCTTCAGCTCGGACAGATCCTTGATCAGCGCGTTGACGTCGCTGACCTGCTCCTGCTTGCGGCGCCGGCGCGTGGTGGGCGTCGTGGCGAAGAGCTCGGTCTCGGTGAAGAGCTGGATCTGGCGGCCGTCCTCGGGCTCGAACCAGAAGAAGCCCGCGGCCAGCGGCGCGGCGGTGATCGCGAAGCGCTCGTCCTTGTTGGCCTCGAACTCCGCCAGGTCCTTCACCGAGGGCGGATCGATCTTGTTGTCGCGCAACAGCTCGAGCAGGCTCTCGCGGCGGCCTTCGCTCTCGGCGAGCAGCAGCACGCGGAAGTCGGTGGACTTCAGGTGCGCGGCGAGACGGGCCAGCGGCTCCTGCGCGCCGCGCTCGACGCTGACATCGGGCAGCGGGCGCGCGTAATCGACCGGCTCGCGTCCGCGCACCGACAGCACCGCGTGGCGGTGCGTGGCGCCGAAGAAATCCTCGGGGCGCAGGAAGATCTCCTCGGGCGGGAGGATCGGGCGGTCCGGGTCATGCTGCAGGAAGCGATGGCGCTCGCGCGTGTCGGCCCAGAAGCGCTGCAGCGCCTCGTCGACCTCGCCATGCAGCACGAGGCCGGCTTCGGCGGGCAGGTAGTCGAAGACGCTGGCGACCTCGTCGAAGAACAGCGGGAGGTAGTACTCGATGCCCGCGGTGGCGAGGCCGGTGTCGATGTCCTTGTAGATGCGGGACTTGGTCGGGTCGCCGTCCATCTTCTCGCGCCAGCGCGCGCGGAAGGCCTTGCGCGAGGCCTCGTCCATCGGGAACTCGCGGCCGGGCAGCAGCCGGACCTCGGGCACCGGATACAGCGAGCGCTGCGAGTCCGGATCGAAGACGCGGATCGAGTCGACTTCATCGCCGAACAGGTCCACGCGGTAGGGCACGGGCGAGCCCATCGGGTAGAGGTCGATCAGGCCGCCGCGCACCGCGTACTCGCCGGGCGAGACGACTTGGCTGACGTGCTGGTAGCCGCCCAGCGTGAGCTGCTGCTTGAGGCCGGCTTCGTCCAGGCGCTGCTTCTGACGGAAGTTGAAGGTCGTGGCCGCGAGGAAGGACGGCGGCGCCAGGCGCGTGAGCGCGGTCGTCGCGGGCAGCAGGACGACGTCCAGTTCGCGCTCGGCGGCCGGCTTGCCATTGCCTTGCAGCAGGCGCCACAGCGTGGCCAGGCGCTCGGAGATCAGGTCCTGGTGCGGGCTGAAGCTGTCATAGGGCAGGGTCTCCCAGTCGGGGAAGACGGCCACGCGCAGCTCAGGCGCGAAGAACTTGAGCTCGTCCTCCAGGCGCTGCGTGTCGCCGGGCTCGGCGGTGACCACCAGCGTGAGGCGACCCGCGGCCAGCTGCTGGCGAGCGAAGCGGGCCAGCAGCAGCGCGTCGGCGGAGCCGGTGGGACGGGGCAGGGTGAAGCGTTTGCCGGGAGAGATCGAGGACAGCTGCATGGCGCACAAATGAAGACAGCCCCGGACAGGGGCTCCGGGGAATTGTAGGGAGAGCGGACTGACACCGCCTGGCAAGAGCAGTCGGCGTACCCGGCGCGCGGTTCCTGACGCAGTCGAGGGTGATGTCGCCCCGTGGGAGTGGTGGCCGATGGCGGAGCGACCGCTTGCGGTCATTGGCCCGGGAAGCGCGGCCTCGAAGAATTCCCGGCCATGAACTCTCTCGTATGGATGATGCTGGCCGCGGGCCTGCGACTGGATGGCGTCACGGTGATGGATCCACAGGCGCTGGCGGATGAACTGGCGCCTCAGGTGCGCGCCGATCTCTCCGGGGCCGAGCGCGAGGCCTTGGCGGCGCGGGTCCAGGCGCGGGTGCGCGCGGCCGGGCGGCCGTTCGCCCGTGCGTACCTGCCGCCGCTGACCGACCAGGACCGCGCGGAAGGCGTCGCGCTGCGCATCGGCGTGGTCGAGGGCCGATACGGACGCGTGGAGGTCCGCGGCAATGCCGCGCGCGAGGCGGCGCCCTGGCTGGATGCGCTGCGTCCGGGCCGTCCCATCGGCGATGAACTCGAGCGGCAGGTGCAGGCCCTGTCGCGGCTGCCGGGCGTGGCCGTGGGCGCCGGACTCGGTCCGGGCGACGCGGTGGGCGAGGGCGATGTGGCGCTGGTCGTCGATCAGGCGCGGCGATGGGCGCTGGATGCGCGGCTGGACAACCACGGCAACCGATACGCGGGCCGGGTCCGGGGCAGCGTGGCGGGGCATGCGAACGGACTGCTGCTCTTCGGCGACCGGCTGACCGCGAGCGCGGGCGGCAACAACGGCAAGGGCTGGGACGGCGCCACGGCCTACCAGGTGCCGCTGGGCCGGCGCGGGTCGAGCGTGTCCTTCACGGCGGCCCACCACCATTACCAGCTGGGCGCGGAGTTCGCGCCACTGCGGGCGCAGGGACAGGTGGATTCGGCGGGGCTGATGTCGACGGTGCCGCTGACGACGCGGGGACCGGGCCGTCTGATCTGGCAGCTCGGCCTGGAGGCCCGGCGCATGCGCAACGAGCAGCGATCGGTCGCGATCGAGGACCGGCGGCGCGCGATCGCGATGACGACGGGCCTGCAGGTGGTGGCGTATCCGGCTGCCGGCATGGCGGCGTGGGGCGGCGTGCGGGCGGAGATCGGCGAGCTGCGGTTCCGGGATCCGGTGGCGGCGCGCATGGACCGGCAGTCCGCGCGCACGGCGGGGCAGTACCTCGTGCTGTCGGCCGATGTGGCGCTGCTGAGGCACTGGACCTCGTGGGGGCTGATGCTGCGCGGGAGCGGGCAGATGTCGGACAGGAACCTGGACGGCTCGCGCCAGTTCGCGCTGGGCGGCGCGCGCAGCGTGCGGGCGTGGCCGCTGGGCGAGACCTCGGGCGATCACGGCGCGCTGCTGCAGGCGGAGCTGCGCCATCGATGGCAGTCGCTGGAGCCGTTCGCGTTCCTCGACGCGGGACGGGTGAAGTTCCACCACACCCCCTGGGACACCAGCGCGCGGGGCCAGGCCTTGCCCAGGGGGCGCACGCTGGCCGGTGCCGGCGTTGGTGTGAGGTGGCAGCACGGACCTTGGAGCGCGGAAGGGGCGGCGGGCTGGCGCCTGGCGAGGGAGCCCTGGCACCGGCAGTCCCTCACCGATCCGCGGGCGAAGGCGCCGCAGGTGTGGGTCAGCGTGAGCTATTCGTTGTGAGCGGTGGTGGTGGAGACCAGCATGAGGAGATCGGGATGATGAGGAAGAGCACGTTGGGTGCGAGGACGTGGAGCGGCCTGGTGGCGGCCATGTCAGCGGCGGGGTTGCTGACGCTGGCTGCCGGCGCGCAGGCGCAGTCCGCGAATCTGCCCCAAGGAGAAATCGTTCGGGCGGGGGCCACCGTCGCGATCTCGGGAGTAGGGAAGACGCTGACGATCCAGCATAACGAGAAGTTCGCGCGGGTCGATTGGGACACCTTCAGCATCGGCGCCGATCACACGGTCCAGATCTATCAGGCCAGGGATGCGGTGATCGTCAATCGGGTGACGGGATCGCTGGAGAGCAAGATCGATGGAGCGCTGAACTCGGACGGCACGGTCTATCTCGTCAATCCGAACGGGGTCACCTTTGGGGGGGGTGCGAGGGTCAACGTTGGGGGATTGCTGGTGTCGGGCTTGAGCATCGACGACAGGGACGGGAAGTCGCTGACCAAGGTGCCTACGAAGTTCGTGGGGCCGGGCAATGGCGTCAGAAACGATGGGCACATCAAGGTGCGCGACGGTGGCGTCGCGACCTTCATCGGACGCCTTGTCCTCAACGATGGAAGACTCGAAGCTCCTGGAGCGCGACTCGAATTCGTCGCTGCGAAGGATGCGGTTGGCTCGAAGGAGGATGGTTGGTGGTCTGCAAGCGGGAGGGATGTGGATTCAGGCCTCATCGAGTTCCGCGGCCATGAGGTGCGAGGCCGAGAGATCCGGGCCGTGGCAGCGAATGGGGTCAGCAACAAGGTGACCTTGGCGACCGAACCAGCGGGTCGGATTGCACTGCTCGCGGAAGATGGCGACGTAGATGCCTTTGCGCCGATCCAGAGTCCCGGAGGGATGGTCCGCATCAAGGCGAAGGACAGCGTCAGACTTTCAACGATCGAGGCGGAGCAGCTGGAGATCGACGGTCCCGTCAGCGCCAGCTTCCAGGCGCTCGACAAGAACTTCGACGGAACGAACATCGCGCTGATAGGGGACAGCCCTGAGTTCCAGGGCCTCCTCCCTCTACTAAGTGGCAGCAATCTGAAGCTCGCCACACGCTTCCACTTCGAGGACGCCCAAGTCGGTGAGGGCAAGCGCGTGACCGGCACCCTGGTCGTGACGGGATTCAACGGCAACAAGGAGGCGTTGATCCCGATACGGGGCGAAAGCCGTGCTGCCATCCGGGAGGCCGGACTGCCTGCCGGCTTCACGACGCGCTGGGGTGAAGTCGCTTTCAACAACGACGATCCTTACCGTCTGGTGGTGACGCAGTCGTCGCCGGTGGCCAAGATCGATTGGCAGTCCTTCAACATCGCCAGACACCACGAGGTGAGCATCGTCCAGCCGGATGCGGCGGCATTCATGGTTCATCGCGTCACGGGGACCACCGCGAGCCAGATCGACGGCAGGCTGAGCGCGAATGGCCGGGTCTTCATCGTGAACCCGCGAGGGATCACCTTCGGAGGAGGCGCTCAGCTGAATGCCGCCGGACTTGTTGCCTCGACACTGGGCGTGACGGACGAGGCGATGACATCGATGGCCCCGGTGCTGGAGCTCTCCGGGCCGAGCGCGCCGCTCGTTCAGAACGGCGCGATCCGCGTGAAGGAAGGCGGTGTGCTCACGCTGGTCTCAGGCAAGGAAATGGATCAGGTGGGGACCTTGAGCGCACCGTCGGGCGCGATCCATCTGGCGGCGGCTGAACGCGTGGTGCTCGATGCCTCGGGGCGTCTGGAAGACGTGTCGGGCGCGTTCCAGCGGTTGGGGCATCCCGGCATCTCGTCGGCGTCGAACGGCGAGGTGTCCATCGTCGCGGGAGGGGATCACAGCCGCCCCCTTGAGGTGGGTGGCACTGTCGAGGCGTCGGGCTCCGGTCGCATCGCGCTGCGAAGCGCGGGACCGCATCTTCATCTGAGCGGCAAGCTCCGACCGGGGCGGTCCTTGCTCATCGATGAGGGGGTCTGGCAAGTCACGAGTGAATCCGCCCAAGGTGCTCTCGCCTCCGGCTTTCTTGAGACCTGGCTCAATGAAGGCGTCGATGTCGAGTTCCGCCGGATCAACTATGAAAACTTTTTCTTCACGAACGACGTCGCCGCGAAATCAGCCGCGACCGCAAAGCTGACGGTGCGAGGCAACATCGACGTCTATGCCGCCATCCACATGGGCGCGGGGCATCTGGAGTTCCTGGACGGCACGGTGTTGCAGAGCGCCCCCATCAGCGCACCGGGCGGCAGCGTCACGATCGCGGGCACCGAGGCGAAGTTGCATCAGATCCACGCTGGACGCCTCACGATTCGCACGCCTGCCGACATCCAGTTCCGGGCCAGGGACAAGGTGCAGGACGGAACCCGGACCGCGCAGGTCGATGACGTGAAGATCTCCGGCGTCGAACTGCGCAAGGAGAGCAATCTGCGTCTGGTCCAGAGCTTCGAGTTCGACTCACCGGAGGAGGGGCTTCGGTATGTGGCCCCCAGCCTCGAGATCACGGGCTTCAACGGTGATGCCAAGGCCTCGATCCCCGTCTACGGCCACGCGCACGCTCGCATCCTTCCGAAGGAGCCCACCATGCCGCAGCCACAGCCACAGCCGCAGCCGCAGCCGCAGCCAGAGCTGAAGCCGCAGCCGCAGCCGCAGCCTGGAGTGAATCCCGAGGTGACGGCGCCGGAGGTGACGGTGACCGTGCGGCCGTCGGTCCTGCCTCTGGCGGCGCGCCTGGCGCGTGACTGCGCCCTGCAGGCGACCCCGCGCCGAGCCGCCTGCGACGACCATCAGCCTGAGGCCGAGGATCAGATCGTGCCCGCCAGGGCGCGTCCCGCCACGGGCGGCATCCGGCTGCCCGCCGACGCCCAGCCGGCACGGCCTTCGCGCTGAAGCTTGGTCCGCCGACGCTCAGTCCGCCGGCCGGACCGAGATGGGGATCGAGATCGCCTGGCGCGCCTCGCGCATCGTCATCGGCGTGGCCGCCAGGCTGCGCGCCCGCAACTGGCCGCAGCCGCCGTCCACGTCCTGTCCCGCTGAATCCCGCAGCTTGGTCAGCACGCCGCGCTCATGCAGCCGTCGCGCGATGTCGCGCGCCTTGTCCCAGTCGGGGCGCACGTACGGCAGCTCGGGGACGCTGTTGTACGGAATCATGTTCAGCACGCCGAATCGCCCGCGCAGCAGCTCGACGATCCCTTCGAGCTCGTCCTCGCCGTCGTTGACGCCTTCGATCAGCGTCCACTGGTACTGGATCGGATACCCGGTCTCGCGCGCGTAGCGCTCGCCGGCCTCGACGAGCTCACGCGGCGTCAGCCGCGGCGCGCGCGGCAGCAATTCGCGGCGCAGCGCCGGCTTGGTCGTGTGCAGCGACAGCGCCAGCGCCGGCTTCACCGGCCCGGCCGCGAGGCGCTCGAACGCGCGCAGGTCGCCGACCGTCGAGAACACCAGGTTCTTGTGGCCGAGGTTGCCCTCCAGCCCGAGCAGCGTGATCGCCTCCATCACCGCGTCCAGGTTGTGCGTGGGCTCGCCCATGCCCATGAACACGACCTTCCTGACGACGCGCTCGCGTCGCGCCAGCGCCACCTGCGCGACGATTTCCGCGCTGGTGACCTGGCGCAGCAGCCCGTCCTTGCCGGTCATGCAGAAGCGGCATCCCACCGCGCACCCGACCTGGCTGGAGACGCACAGGCCGTCGCGTGGCAGCAGCACGCTCTCCACCGTCTGTCCGTCGCGCAGCCGCACGAGCAGCCGAGCCGAACCGTCCTCGCCGGGATGGCGCTCGGCCAGCGTCGCGAGCCCGTGCAGCTCGTCCATCAGCGCCGGCAGCGCGTCGCGCACGCCCTGGGGCAGGTAATGCTCGAGCTTGCGCCGGCCCTCGGTCAGCGGCCGGGCCTGGACCCAATGACGCAGCACGCGCCCGATGTGGGCGTCGTTGGCGCCCAGCGCGGCCAGGCGTCGGTGGATGTCGGCGATGGTGATCACGGGGCGAATTTTCGTCGATTGGCGCGGGCGGTACTGCCCCCGCCGCTGCCCCTCACCCCCCGCCCTCTCCCGCAAGCAGGCGAGGGAGTTCATGCCTCCCTACAATCGCGCCCCATGAGTTCCTTTCCCATCGGCCTGACCCCGCGCTGCTACGCGCTGGTGCCGGCCGCGGGCATCGGCAGCCGCTCCGGCGCCGACCGCCCCAAGCAGTACGTGACGCTGGCCGGCCGCGCCCTGATCGCCCACACGCTGGCGGCGCTGGACGCGGTGCCGCGCGTCGCGGCCACGCTCGTGGTGCTGTCGCCCGAGGACGACCAGTTCGAGTCCGCCGTGCCCGGTTTCGCCGGCGAGCGCGGCTGGGTCGCGCGCAGCGGCGGCGCCACGCGCGCGGACACCGTCGCCGCGGGCCTGCAGGCGCTGCGCGAGCGCGGCGCCCAGCCCCACGACTGGGTGCTGGTGCATGACGCCGCCCGCTGCCTGCTCCGTCCCGAATGGGTGGACGCGCTGATCGACGCCTGCGAGGACGACGAGGTCGGCGGGCTGCTCGCGCTGCCGGTCGCCGACACGCTCAAGGACGCCGTGATCGCCGATGGCGCCGGCGTGCCTCGCGTCGCCGCCACCGTGGACCGCCGCGGCAAATGGGCCGCGCAGACGCCGCAGATGTTCCGCCTGGGCCTGCTGGCCCCGGCGCTGGCCGGGCCGCTGGACGGCATCACCGACGAGGCCAGCGCCATCGAGGCCCTGGGGCATGCGCCCCGGCTGGTCGAGGCCTCGATGGAGAATTTCAAGGTCACCTATCCCGCCGACTTCGCGTTGGCAGAACGCCTGTTGAGGAGCCGCGCATGACTGTCGACACCGAAGAAGACCTGCAGGGCCTGAAGGCCGTCGGCGAGGTCGTCGCCACCGTGCTGCGCCGCATGCTCGACGCGATCCAGCCCGGCATGACCACGCGCGAGCTCGACGACATGGGCACGCGCTGGCTCGAGGAGTACGGCGCGAAGTCCGCGCCGCGCGTGATGTACGACTTCCCCGGCACCACCTGCATCTCCATCAACGAGCAGGCCGCGCACGGCATCCCCGGAGACCGCGTCATCAAGAAGGGCGACATCGTCAATGTGGACGTGTCGGCCGAGATGAACGGCTACTTCGGCGACACGGGCGGCACGCGCATCGTCCCGCCGACCACGCCCACGAAGACGCAGCTCGTCTTCGCCGCGCAGTACGCGCTGGAGCAGGCGATGAAGGAAGTGAAGACCGGCGCGCGGCTCAACCGCATCGGTCACGCGATCGAGCGCGTGGCCAAGGCCCACAAGTTCAAGATCATCGAGAACCTGTGCAGCCACGGCGTGGGCCGCTCGCTGCACGAGGAGCCCAAGTCCATTCCCGGCTACTACGACCCGAGCGACACCCGCATCCTGACCGAGGGCATGGTCATCACGATCGAGCCCTTCCTCTCGACCAAGAGCAGCTGGGTCGACGAGGAGGCCGACGGCTGGACGCTGTCCGGCGTCAAGGGCAACCTCTCGGCCCAGTTCGAGCACACGATGGTCGTCACCCGCAACGGGCCGATCATCCTGACGAATCCGCTCCCGCATTGAACCGCCACGCGCCATGCATCTGAACTTCCGCATCGGGGAGGGCTGGGACACGCACCAGCTCGTCACCGGCCGTCCGCTCATCCTGGGCGGCATCACGATCCCGCACACCCACGGCCTGCTGGGCCATTCGGACGCGGACGCGCTCGCGCACGCGCTGACCGACGCGCTGCTGGGCGCGGCCGCGCTCGGCGACATCGGCAAGCTGTTCCCCGACACGGCCGCCGAGTTCAAGGGCGCCGATTCGATGGTGCTGCTCGAGGAGGCCTATCGCCGCGTGAAGGACCTGGGGTGGGTCATCGGCAACGTCGATACGACGATCATTGCGCAGCAGCCCAAGATGGCGCCGCATATCCCGGCCATGCGTCAGCGTTTGGCTGAGGTGCTGGGCATCGATCCGGGGCAGGTCAACGTCAAGGCCAAGACGGCCGAGAAGTTGGGGCCGGTCGGCGAGTTGAAAGCGATCGAGGCGCGGGCGGTCTGCCTGCTGGTGCGCGCCGACACTTGATGAAAGGCTCCTAGGCCCCCTCGCCCGCGAAGCGGGAGAGGGCGGGGGGTGAGGGCTCTGGGAAGGCCTCCGTGCCCTGCCACGAGCCCTCACCCCAACCCCTCTCCCGCTCCGCGGGCGAGGGGCTGCACTGGCTCAAACGCTCGCGCGCTTGAGCCGCAGCTGCGCGACGAAGCCGCTGTCGTCGGCGTTGGACAGGCGCAGGTGCGCGCCCAGGCGCTGCACCGATTTCTCCACGATCGCCAGCCCCAGCCCCGCGCCCGTCGCCGCCGTGCGCGCGGTGTCGCCCCGGTAGAACGGCGTCGTCAGCTTGGACAGCTTGTCCGGCGGCACGCCCGGTCCGTGGTCGCGCACCGTCAGCAGCACCCAGGCGCTGTCGGCCTCGGCGGTGACGTCCACGCGCGCGGGCTCGTCGCCATGATGGCCGTACCGGCGCGCGTTCTCGAACAGGTTCAGCAGGATCCGCCCCAGCTCCGTCGGGTCGGTCCAGATGCGCAACGCCGCGGACAGCCGCACGCTGATCACGATCTGCTGCGGATCGCGGAAGCCCTGCGCCTCGCGCTCCACCAGCTCGCGCAGGTTGAGCGCCTGCAGCTGCAGCTCGCTCGGACGCGCGTAGTCCATGAACTTGTTGATGATCGCGTCGAGCTGGTCGATGTCCTGCGCGATGTAGGTCCGCGCCTGCTCGTCGTTGACGCTCATCTCCGCTTCCAGCCGCAGCCGCGCCAGCGGCGTGCGCAGGTCATGCGAGATGCCCGCCAGCATCACGCTTCGGTCCTCTTCCATCTTGGCGAGCTCGCGCGCCATCCGGTTGAAGCCCATGTTGACCTCGCGGATCTCGCTCGTGAGCGTGCTTTCGTCCAGGCGCGAGTCGTACTCGCCCTCGCGGATGCGGCTCGCGGCGATGGACAGCTCGCGCAGCGGCTGGTTGATCAGCCGCGCGATCGCAGCGGCGCCCAGCAGCGACGCGCCCAGCGCGATCGCGATCCACCACCAGTTGCTGGAGAAATTGGCCTGCAGCGGCGCGGGATTGGTCTGGAGCCAGAACTGGTCCGGGCCGACGTCGAAGCGCACCCACAGCCCCGGCACACCGTTCAGGCCGCTGGCCAGCACCGTCTGCGGCCCGAGCCGCGACACGAGCTCCTTGCGCAGCCGCTGCGCGAAGGGCGAGTTCTCGTAGGGCAGCCAGCGATCGGTGGCCTCGGCCACCTCGACCGACACCGCCTCGCTGCGCGCCAGCGACTTGACCACCGCCACGCGGTTGATCGCGTCGGTGCTGGACAGCGCCACGCGCGACAGGTTCACCAGCCCGGCGAGCTGCTGCGCGGCCTCCAGCGCCTTGGGTTCGGCCTCCAGGGCCTTGAAGGTCTGCTGCCAGGCCAGCACGCCCGCGGCCAGCAGCAGCGCCAGCAACGCGAAGGTGCGCCAGAACAGGTTGAGCGCCAGGCGGGGAGTGGTCACAGGCATCGGGATCCATCAACAGCGGACGACCGGGCACCGTCGCCGATGCCCGGACATGCTCGCACGGCGCGATGCGCGCCGCGCGGGCGATGAAGGCAGCCAGGGCGGCCAGGGACGCTCAGGCCGCCTCGTCCGGCACGAACACGTAGCCCACGCCCCAGACGGTCTGGATGAAGCGCGGCTGCGCCGGATCCTCTTCCAGCAGCTTGCGCAGGCGCGAGACCTGCACGTCCAGGCTGCGATCGAACGGTTCGAACTCGCGGCCGCGCGCCAGCATCGCGAGCTTGTCGCGCGACAGCGGCTGACGCGGATGCCGCACCAGCGCCTTGAGCATCGAGAACTCGCCCGTGGTCAGCGGCACCGGGTCGCCGTTCTTGGCCAGGCGGCGCAGCGCCAGATCGAACTCGAACGGGCCGAACTGGACCGTCATCGGTTCCTTGGACGGCGCGCCCGGCGCCTCTGGCGGCGGACGGCGGCGCAGCACCGCGTTGATGCGGGCCAGCAGCTCGCGCGGATTGAACGGCTTCGCGAGGTAGTCGTCGGCGCCGACCTCCAGCCCGACGATGCGGTCCACTTCCTCGACCTTGGCGGTCAGCATGATGATCGGCGTGCTGTCGCCCGCGGCGCGCAGCCGGCGGCAGATCGACAGGCCGTCCTCGCCCGGCAGCATCAGGTCCAGGACGATCAGGTCCACTGTCTCGCGCGTCAGCTGCTTGTTCAAGGCCTTGCTGTCCTCGGCCAGCAGGACCTCGAAGCCTTCCTGCGCCAGATAGCGGCGCAGCAGGTCGCGGATGCGGGCATCGTCGTCCACGACCAGGATGCGGTTAGGGCGGGTTGTGCTTTGCATGGCGGCCACTCCGGAATTTGTAACAGCGGGACTGTAAGCGCTGTTTTTCGGCTTGTTTGCGGGATGCAGCAGTCCTTACTGGATGGTTACATCTTTTGTAACAGGGGTGGGAGAGTCCCCACAAGAGGCCAACCAATGACCTACAAAAGTCGTTCGCAAGGCGTCAACCGTGACGGTTTCCTCACCCGTTATGCTGGCTCCCCCGAGGACTCTCCGTAGGAACCCGAATGATCAAAAGCTCCAAGACGCTGTCCCGCACCCTGAGCGCCGCTGGCGCGACCGCGGTGGTCGCGGTGGCCGCCATTGCCGCGACGCCCGCGATGGCCCAGGCCCAGGCCGCCCGCACCGACGTGCTGTCGCTGAGCGCGTCGGCCACGACCGAGGTGACCCGCGACCTGCTGCAGCTGCGCTTCTCCACCACCCGCGAGGGCAAGGACGCGACGGCGGTGCAGAACGAGCTCAAGCAGGCGCTGGACGCCGCGCTGGCCGAGGCCCGCAAGGTGGCCAAGCCGGGGCAGGTCGACCTGCAGGCGGGCAATCTGTCCGTCTATCCGCGTTACGGCCAGACCAAGCCGGGCGCGAACGGCCAGCCACAGATCACCGGCTGGCAGGGCAGCGTGGAGCTGCTGGTGCAGGGCCGCGACATGGAGGCCATCTCCAAGTTGAGCGGCCGGATCCAGTCGCTGGCCATCGCCAACGTCAGCTACGGGCTGTCGCGCGAGGCCCGCGAGAAGGCCGAGGGCGAGGTCGTCTCGCAGGCGATCGCCAGCTACAAGGCCAAGGCCTCGATCTACGCGCAGCAGTTCGGGTATTCCGGCTACCGCGTCGGCGAGGTCAGCGTGAACGCCGACCAGCCCATGCCGGTGATGGCCGCGCCGATGGCGCGCTTCAAGACCATGGCGGCCAGCGCCGATGAGGCGCTGCCGGTGGAATCGGGCAAGGCCACCGTCACGGTCAATGTCAACGGCAACGTCGTGATGACGCGCTGATCGACGTCGACTCCCCATGAAGCAACGCCCGACGATGTCGGGCGTTGTTCATTGGACGGGGGCCTGGGTGAGATCCCTTACTGGGCCGTCCAGCCGCCGTCCATCGCCCAGGCCTGGCCGCGCACGTTGACCGCCGCGTCCGAGCACAGGAACACCGTCAGCGCGCCCAGCTCCTCGGGCGTGGTGAACTGCAGCGAGGGCTGCTTCTCGGCGAGCAGCTGGCGCTTGGCCTCGGCGGGGTCGAGCTTTTCCTTCTCGCTGCGCGCGTCGATCTGCTTCTGCACCAGCGGCGTGAGCACCCAGCCCGGGCAGATCGCGTTCACGGTGACGGGCAGCGTGGCGGTTTCCAGCGCCGCGGCCTTGGTCAGACCCACCAGCCCGTGCTTGGCGGCCACGTAGGCCGACTTGCCTGCCGAGGCCACCAGCCCGTGCGTCGAGGCGATGTTGACGATGCGTCCCCACTGCTTCTTCTTCATGCCGGGCAGCGCCAGGCGCATTGTGTGGAACGCCGAGCTCAGGTTGATCGCCAGGATCGCATCCCACTTCTCGGGCGGGAACTCGTCGACATTGGCCACGTGCTGGATGCCGGCGTTGTTCACGAGGATGTCGCAGCCGCCGAAGTCCTGATCGATGTAGGCCATCATGGCCTCGATCTCGGCGGGCTTGCTCATGTCCGCGCCGTGGTAACCGACCTTCACGCCCAGCGCCTCGACCTGCGCCTTGGGCCCCTCGTGGTCGCCGAAACCGTTGAGCACGATGTTGGCGCCTTCCTTGGCGAGGGTCAGGGCAATCCCCAATCCGATGCCGCTCGTGGAGCCGGTGACCAGGGCCGTCTTGCCTTTCAACATGCCGCGTCCTCTTCAGGGTTGTTAGGATGGGTGCAAAGGATACGAGCGATGTCTGAACCCTTGTTGAAAAAAGTCCAGGCGCTGAGCCCCTGTGGCCTTCACCGGGTCGCGTATTGGGAGTGGGGGCAGTCCGACAACCCGCGGGTGCTGGTCTGCGTGCACGGGCTGTCGCGGCAGGGCCGCGACTTCGACGTGATCGCGCAGCGCCTGAGCAACCGCTTCCGGGTCATCTGCCCGGACGTGGTGGGCCGGGGGGAGTCCGAATGGCTGGGCGATCCTCGCAACTACCAGCTGCCGCAGTACGTCTCCGACATGGTCACGCTGCTGGGCCGCGTCGGCGCGGCGCAGGTGGACTGGCTGGGCACGTCGATGGGCGGGCTGATCGGCCTGGCGCTGGCGGCGATGCCGTCCAGCCCGATCAAGCGGCTGATCCTCAACGACGTGGGCCCGACGATCGAGTTCGTCGCGCTGCAGCGCATCGCGAGCTACCTGGGCCGGGCGCCGCAGTTCGAGAACTGCCAGCAGGGCGCGGATTACCTGCGCGGCATCTCGCAGGGCTTCGGGCCGCACACGGACCAGCAGTGGCTGGCGCTGTCGCGCGCGATGTTCAAGCCTGACGGCGACCGCTGCCGGCTGCATTACGACCCGCGCATCGGCCAGGGCCTGGCCGGTCTGACGCCGGAGCTGGCCAAGGCCGGTGAGGCGCAGCTTTGGGCGGCGTACGACGCGGTGCGCTGTCCGACGCTGCTGCTGCGCGGCGGCGAGTCGGACCTGCTCACCCGGGCGACCGCCGAGCAGATGACGCAGCGCGGCCCGCGCGCCGAGCTGCACGAGTTCCCAGGAGTCGGCCACGCGCCGACGCTGGTGCAAGAAGAACAGATCCAGGTGGTGGAGCGATTCCTCGACCGCGGATGACGTCCCGGCGGCGCAGGCCGCGCGGACACGGATGAACGACGAATGAAGACGGAACTGGGGCTGCGGCAGGATCAGGCGGCGCCCATCGTGGCCCTGCTGGACGGGGACTTGCCTCACCGGCTGCCGGCGGCGCCGCCGCGCGCCGAGGAAGCGCTGGACCCGGTGCGCCGGGCGCGCGCGTTCGCGGAGCCGCTGCTGGCCGATCACCTGCTCGACACCGGCGAGCCCGCGCTGCACCACGCCGACGGCGTGGCGGCCATCCTCGCCGGCGTGGGCGCGGCGCCCTCGATGCAGGCGGCGTCCTACCTGGTCTATGCCGGCGACTACCTGAACAAGCCCGAGGAGATCGTCGCCAAGGCCTTCGGCGAAAGCGACGCGAGCCTGGTCGCGCACACGCGGCGGCTGGTGCAGATCCAGCGCGCCGCGCGCGAGGCCCGCGTCGAGGAGCAGCGCCGCCAGGAGCAGACCGAGCTCGTGCGCAAGATGCTGCTGGCGTTCTCGCGCGACCTGCGCGTGGTGCTGCTGCGTCTGGCCTCGCGGCTGCAGTCGCTGCGCTGGTACGCGGCGACGAAGACGCCATGCCCGCGCGAGCTCGCGGCGGAATCGCTGCAGGTGTTCGCACCGCTGGCCAACCGGCTGGGCATCTGGCAGATCAAGTGGGAACTGGAGGACCTGGCCTTCCGCTTTTTGGAGCCGGAGCAGTACCACCAGCTCGCCAAGGGCCTGCACGAGAAGCGCGTCGAGCGCGAGCAGTCGGTGGAGTCGGTGCGCGCGGCACTGGAGCGCGAGCTGCAGGCGCTGGGCATCGACGCGCAGGTGCAGGGCCGGCCCAAGCACCTGTACAGCATCGCCAAGAAGATGCGCGGCAAGGGGCTGACGCTGGAACGTGTCTTCGACCTGCGCGCGCTGCGCGTGGTGGTGCCCGAGGTGGCGGACTGCTACGCGGTGCTGGCGCGGCTGCATGAGCTCTATCGGCCGGTGGACGGCGAGTTCGACGACTACATCGCGCGGCCCAAGGCCAACGGCTACCAGTCGCTGCACACGGTGGTGATCGCCGCGGATGGCCGGCCGATGGAGGTCCAGATCCGCACTCGCGCCATGCACGAGCACGCCGAGCACGGCGTGGCCGCGCACTGGGCCTACAAGGAGGCGGGCACCAAGGGCTACGCGGGCGTGAGCGCTGCGGGCGAGTTCGAGGAACAGGTCGCGCAGGCGCGCAAGGCGGTGCTGCGCCAGCTGCTGGCGTGGGAGCGCGATTACGTCGCCGAGAGCGGCCCCAGCTTCGACGACCGCATCTATGTCTTCACGCCGCAGGCGACCGTGGTGGAGCTCTGCGCGGGCGCGACGGCGGTGGACTTCGCGTACGCGGTGCACACGGACCTGGGTCATCGCTGCCGCGGCGCGAAAGTCGACGGCCAGATGGTGCCGCTGAACACGCCGCTGCAGAGCGGACAGACGGTGGAGATCGTCGCGCTGAAGGAGGGCGGTCCGTCGCTGGACTGGCTGAATCCGGAGCTCGGCTATCTGCAGAGCCAGCGCAGCAAGGCGAAGGTCCGCGCGTTCTTCAACGCGCAGGTGCAGACCCACACGATCGCCAAGGGCCGCGAGCTCGTCGAGAAGCTGCTGCAGCGCGAAGGCAAGACGGCGATCAAGCTGGACGATCTCGCCGGGCGGCTCGGTTTCAAGAGCGCGGACGCGCTGTTCGAGGTCGTCGGCAAGGACGAATACTCGCTGCGCAACATCGAGACGCTGCTGCGTCCGCCGGTGCCGGAGGCGGACGAGGAAGAGCTGCTCGTCCAGAAGCACACGAAGGGCGCGGTCGGGGAAGGGCGCACGCCCAAGGGCGGCGTGCTGGTGGTGGGCGTGGATTCGCTGCTGACCAGCCTGGCGCGCTGCTGCCGGCCCGCGCCGCCCGATCTGATCACCGGCTACGTGACGCGCGGCAAGGGCGTGGCGATCCACCGGGTGGATTGCGCGAACCTGCGGCAGATGGCGCAGGCCGCGCCGGAACGCGTGATCGCGGTGGCCTGGGGCGAACCCGCGCCGGACCGTGCCGGCAAGGGCGCGCTGTATCCGGTGGACCTGGTCGTCGAGGCGACGGACCGGCCGGGGCTGTTGCGCGACGTGCTGGAGCTGTTCGCAAAGGACAAGCTGCACGTGATCTCGGTGAACCAGCAGAGCGGCAAGGGCAAGCCGGCGCGCAGTGATCTTTCGCGGATGAACTTCACGGTGGAGGTCAGCGACGCGCAGCGCCTGCAGGGCACGCTGGTCGCGTTGTCGCAGGTGAACGGCGTGCGCAGCGCGCGGCGGCGCTGAGGGCGTCGGATCGTCGAGGGCGCGGAGGACGTTGAGGCCGTTCGGTTCGGTGGCGGGCGTGAGGAGTGGACGAGGCGGGCGGTTGCCGATCTTTTTCTTGTGCGTTCCTGGACGGAGTCAAAAATCCGGCATATACTGCGAGGCTCTTCAGGCGCGTAGCTCAGTTGGTTAGAGCACCACCTTGACATGGTGGGGGTCGTTGGTTCGAATCCAATCGCGCCTACCAGAATTGGTAGGCAAGTCCTTCGGGACACCTCGACGAGATCGCCCGGTGACACGGGCGATTCGTTTTACGGACCAGTGGATTGACCACCGTTGGCCGAGTATTTCAGGCGCGTAGCTCAGTTGGTTAGAGCACCACCTTGACATGGTGGGGGTCGTTGGTTCGAATCCAATCGCGCCTACCAGGAACCAGCCCCGATCAGTCGTGAGACTGCTCGGGGCTTCTTGTTTCTGGAACCGCGCCCGTCAGCGGCGCTGCTTCTCGCGCAGGGCGAGGGCCATCACCACGACCACGAGGTTGACCAGCGGCAGCAGCAACGCGGCCTGATAGGCCACGCCCCATCCGGCCGGACGGCGCACGCTCAGCCCCACCACGATCGGTGCGACGTACAGGAGCAGGGGGAGCAGCATCAACAGCGAATCCGGCATGTCTTCTCAGGGGTGAATCTCCGGTGCGGAGAGGTCAATGGCAGGCAGCAAGGACTGAACGATAGCGCGTGACGAAGCGGCGGCAGGGCGACCCACGGCGCGAGCCTGAAAAAGCCAGCCACTTCCGGCCAACGCCGGATCGGCCTTGACGGTAGGATGCGCCCGCCCCGATTTCCTGATCTTCCTCGACGCTCCCCGGTCCTCCCGCTCCCGCCGTGTCCACCGTCTCCCATCCCATCCTCCGCCGCATCGCGCGCGTGCTGTTGCTGACGCAGGCCGCGGCCCTGGTGCTGGTGATCGCGGCCGCGGCCGTGCTCGTGGACAGCGCCCGCCGCTACGGCGAGGCCAACGACTGGGTCGCCCACACGCAGGAAGTCCTCGACCAGCTCAACCAGCTGCGCACCAACCTGCTGCGCGGCGGCGTGGCGGTGCGCAACTACGCGCTGGCGCCGCAGTCCGAAGCGCTCCAGCGGTTGCGCGCCTCGGCCAGCGATTCGCGCCGGATCGTCGATGACCTCCAGACCCTCGTCCGCGACAACGACCGTCAGGCGAGGCTCGCCGTCGACATCGCCGCCGAGACCTACGCCATCGCGAGCTGGTACCAGGACGTGGCGACGGTGGCCGAGCGCGAGGGCGCCTCGGCCGCGCGGCGCGAGCTCGACGCGCGCGTCGGCAACGACGCCGCCCGGCGTCTGCGCCAGTTGCTCGACACCATGGAACACGACGAACGCCGGCTGCTCACGCAACGCCGCGACGAGCAGGCGCGCGAGCTGCTGGCGGTCAAGCGCTCGGCGATCGCGCTGGCGGTGCTGTTCATCGGCTTCATGGCCTGGACCATGACCTACGCCAGCCGCCTGGTGCGCGCCGGCGATCGCGACATGGCGCAGCTCGCCACCACCGCCGACACCGACCTGCTGACCGGCCTGGCCAATCGCCGCTCGCTGGAGCGCCGCGCGCGCGAGTTCATCGGCCGCCCGATGACCGTGATGGTCTTCGACCTCGACGACTTCAAGCCGGTCAACGACCGCTTCGGCCATGCCGCCGGCGACGAGGTGCTGCGCACCGTCGGCCGGCGCGTGCGCGCGATCTGCCGCGACGCGGACCTCCCGGCGCGTGTCGGCGGTGACGAGTTCGTGCTGCTGTTCCCCGGCGCCCTCGAGTCCGGACGCCTGGATCAGATCCGGCAGCGGCTGCTGCAGGCCATCAGCGAACCCATCGCCATCGACGACGGCAGCGTCGTCGTGGTCGGGGCCTCGATCGGCTACGCGGTCGGGAGCGGTCCAGCCACCTTCGAGCAACTGCTGGAAACCGCGGACGACCGGTCCTACGAAGAGAAGAAGCGTCGCAAGGGCGCCGTGACGCGCCGCGCGCCGATCAATACGTGATCGTGACGGTCACGGTGTCTGTGTAGGTGCCCGGGACCACGCCCGACAGCGACGGCACGCGGCCGTAGACGTTGACCGTCTGGGAGGAGCCGGTGCCGGTGCCGCTCTTGGTGCTGGAGCTCGAGGTGCCGTCGCCGAAGACGGTCGTGCGGCCCGAGTCCAGGTAGAGCTGATAACCCAGCGTGTTGGCGCCGCTCTTCATCGTGCGGGCCGTGAAGTTGGAGGCGCCGCCCGCGTTCGTGCCGGCGTTCAGCGACACGGCGTAGGGCGTGGTGTTGGAGCAGGTCACCGTGAGGGCGGAAGTCGCGTCCAGCGGCACACCGGCGGCCAGCGGATCGATCGCGCTGCCGAAGTTCAGCGCCGAGCCCGAGACGGTGCACGAGCTGGTGATCGTCGCGGTCACCTGGAAGGTGTTCTGCGCGGTGGTGGCATTGGCGCCCACCGTGGCGGTCAGGGCCAGGCCCAGACCCAGTGCGATGCGCTTGAACTTGACGGCTTGCTTCGAGAACGTGTTCATGGTGACCCCCTGCTTCGTGATGGACAAATCTTCGTTTCTGGCCGGGGTCTTCAATAGAAGCCGATGGCGTCGGCGCGGGTCGGGCAGCTCGGGCAGGGGCCTGTAGGGAACTTGCCGACAGCTGTCGGTCTCCCCCTCCAGCCGCCCGCCGGGCGGAACCCGCCCGGACGTCCCATTCCCCTCGGGCAGAATGCCCGCCTCGTCCTCGACATCCGCACCCGCTTGCGATCCCGCCCCCGTCCTCGTCCGCGTTCGCGTCCTGGCTCGATGCCGCGGTCGCGCACGCCCGGTCTGCCCTGGCTGCTCCTGCTCACGCTGGTGTGCTGCCTGCTGGGCCGGCCGCTGCATGACGCCTGGCACATCGCGCATCCGGGCGGGGAGGTCGTCAGCGCGGCCGCCGAGATGGCGGTCGATGCCGCCATCAATGTCGCGACCGATGTCTCGACCGAGGGAGACATGAGCCTGGCCGCGGCGGATCAGGGCGATGTCTCCGACGAGGAGGGCGGCGGCGCCAAGGCCGACGCCTGCGCCTGGTGCCTGTTCCATGGACAGACCGCGGCCGTCGGCCACGCGCCCGCGGCGCTGCTGGGCCATGCCGAGGCGAGCCCGCCCCCGGCGGCGCTGCCCGGGACGCGCCTGGCCTCACGCGACTGGACCGTCGCCCAGCCTCGCGGACCGCCGTCCGCCTGAACCCGACCGCGCGCCTTCAACTCCGATGGCGCGCTCTCAGCGCTGATCTCGCGCCACTCGCGCGCTCAGCGCTTCCGGTTCCACCCGCCCAGGCCGCGCCGACGGATGTCGCGCGCCTGCGGCTTCCCATGTCCAGTCATGTCTCCATCTCCTGTCTCGCGTGCCGGCGGCGCACGCTCGTCCGTCCTGTCCGCTTCCCTGATGTCGCTGCTCGCGCTGGCCGTCTCGAGCCCCCGCGCGCAAGCGCTCCCCGCACCTGATCCCGCTGCATCCACCCCATCCTCCACCCCGTCCTCCACCCCGGAGGCCACTCCGGACCGCCGGCTCGACGCCGTCGAGGTCCACGGGGCGCGCCAGCCCTATCGCACGCTCGTCGTCACCGGCGCGATGAAGACCGACACCCCGGCCCGCGATCTCGCCCAGAGCGTGCGGGTGCTCTCCGACGCCTTGCTCGCCGATGCGGGCGTCACGCGGCTCGACCAGGCGCTGGACCTGGCCAGCGGGCTCTCCCGCCAGAGCAACCTGGGCGGGCTCTGGGACAGCTACGCGGTGCGCGGCTTCACCGGCGACCCGAGCTTCGGCTCGGACTTCCTGGTGAACGGCTTCAGCTCGAGCCGCGGCTACAACGGCCAGCGCGACACCGCCAATGCCGCCTCGGTCGAGGTGCTCAAGGGGCCGGCATCGGCGCTGTACGGACGCGGCGAGCCGGGTGGCACGGTCAACCTCACGACGCGCAAGCCGCTGTTCGTGCCCGAGGCCGCGGTCTCGACCTCGATCGGCAGCCACGGCCGCGTGCGCGCCACCGCG
The DNA here is from genome assembly GCF_048081605.1 of Roseateles sp. So40a. NCBI lineage: Bacteria > Pseudomonadati > Pseudomonadota > Betaproteobacteria > Burkholderiales > Sphaerotilaceae > Roseateles > Roseateles sp. So40a. Next base: position 1,219,678 of record NZ_CP182288.1, read on the forward strand.
GACCTCACCGGTCCGCTCGGCGAGCGCTGGGCCTACCGCCTGACCGCGGCCTCGGAGCGCGCCGACAGCGAGCGGGACCATGTCCACTCGCGGCGCTCGCTGCTCTCGCCGTCGGTGCTGTGGATGCCGGACGCGGACACCACCGTGTCCTATGAGCTGGAAGTCGTCCGCCAGGCTGCCACCTTCGACCGGGGCGTCGTCGCCATCGGCGGCCGGCTTGGCCAGGTACCGCGCCACGCGTTCTACGGCGAACCGGGCGACGGACCGACGACGGTGCGCAGCACCGGTCACCAGCTCTTCGTCCAGCGCCAGTTCGGCGAGGACTGGTCGGTGCAGGGCGGGCTGAGCCGGCGCGACAGCGCGCTCGACGGTGTCGCCACCGAGGCTCGCTTCCTCCAGGCGGACCAGCGCACGCTGACGCGCCAGCGCCGCACGCGCGCCTTCGACGGGCAGGACCTGTCGGGACGCCTGGAGCTGCTGGGCACGGTGCGCGCGGCGGGACTCGCGCATCACCTGCTCGTCGGCGCCGATGCCTATCGCTTCGTCGACCAGCGCGAGCAGTACCGCGTGGCCACCTCGACGCCGATCGATCTCTTCGACCCGGTCTACGGCGCCGTCCCGCCGGCGATGTCGCTGAACACCTGGACCCGCGAGACGCAGCGCGCCCGCGCGCTGTACGCGCAGGATCAGATCGACGTCGGCGAGCGCTGGAAGCTGCTGCTGGGCGTGCGCCACGACCGCTACGAGCAGTCGCTGCTCAACCGGCGCAACGGCGTGACCACGGCGCAGACGCTGGGCGCGACGTCGCCGCGAGCGGGCCTGGTCTACCAGCCGGGCCGGACGGTCTCGCTGTACACCAGCCTCGCGCGCAGCTTCCGCCCCAACAGCGGCGTGCGCCGCGACTTCACGCCCTTCCCGGCGGAGCAGGGGCGCTCGGCCGAGGTCGGCGCCAAGTACGACGCCGCCGACGGCCGGATTTCCGCGACGCTGGCCGTGTTCCGGATCGCCAAGAACAACGTGCTGACGCCCGATCCGGCCGATCCCAACAACTTCTCCGTCGCGGCCGGCGAGGTGCGCAGCCAGGGCGTGGAGCTGGACGTCGGCGGCGAGCTGTCGCCCGGCCTGCGCGTGTCCTTCGCCTACGCCTTCACCGACGCGCAGGTCACGCGCGATCACAACGTGTTCCTGGTGGGACGCCAGCTCGCCAACGTACCGCGGCACAGCGCGAACCTGCTGCTCGTGCGGGCGTTCGCGCTCGGCGCGGGGCAGGCCACCGCGGGTATCGGCCTCAACGCGGTCTCGCGGCGCGAGGGCGCGGTGGCGCCGCTCAGCGCGGCCGACGACTTCCGCCTGCCCGGTCACGCGACGCTGAAGCTGCTGGCCAGCTATCGGCCGGACCGGCGCTGGACGTTCTCGCTGGACCTCGACAACGTGCTGGACCGGCGCACCTACGCCAGCGCGTACAGCCAGGTCTGGGTCGCGCCCGGCGCGGGACGCAGCGCGGTCCTGTCCGCCCGCTACGGCTTTTGAGGGGACGCGACGATGAACTCGATCTCCCTATCGACATCCACCTCGACCTCGACCTCCACGTCGACCCGTATCGCCTCCATCGATGCCTTGCGCGGCCTGGTGATGGTCGTGATGCTGCTCGACCATGTGCGCGAGACCTTCTACCTGCACCTGCAGGTGAGCGACCCCATGGCGGTGCCGGGCACGCCGCCGGAGGTCTTCTTCTCGCGGCTGGCGGCCCACCTCTGCGCGCCGGTGTTCGTGTTCCTGACCGGCCTGTCGGCCTGGCTCTACGCGAACCCCGACGGCGCGCCGCCGCGCGACGCCCGCGCCTTCCTGCTCAAGCGGGGCCTGCTGCTGATCGGGCTGGAGCTGACGCTGGTGAACTTCGCCTGGAGCGCGTCCTTCGACGTGATCTACCTGCAGGTGATGTGGGCGATCGGCTTCAGCATGCTGGCGCTGGCGGGGATGTCGCGCTGGCCACGCTGGATGCTTGCCGCGATCGGCGCGGCCATCGTCGCTGGGCACAACGCGTTCGGAACCATCGTGGGGCCGGCGGTGCCGCCTGACGGCCCGCTGCACGTGGTCTGGACGCTGCTGATGCAGCGCGGCTTGCTGATCGCGGACGGACCCGTGGCCGTGCGCCTCAGCTACCCGGCGCTGCCCTGGGTCGGCGTGATCCTGCTGGGCTTCGCGATGGGGCCGGTGTTCGCGCGCGGCGTGGCCTCGGCCTTGCGCGGCCGCGTGCTGCTCGCGATCGGCGTGGGCGGCCTGCTCGCGCTGGCGCTGCTGCGCGGCTTCAATCTCTACGGCGAGAACGCCCCGTGGCGACAGGGCGCGTCGACGCTGGAGACGGCGATGTCGGTCCTCAACTTCACGAAGTACCCGCCGTCGCTGGACTTCCTGCTGCTGACGCTCAGCCTGGGCCTGCTGCTGCTGGCCGTGCTCGAGCGGGGGCGGGGCGCCGTCATGCGCGCCGTGGCCCGCGTGTGCGCGGTCTTCGGCGGCGCGCCGCTCTTCTACTACCTGCTCCACCTGTACGTGCTGCTGATCGGCTACCGCGTGCTGCTCGCGGTGTTCGGGGCCAACCAGGGCGCGCGTTTCGGCGTCGACGCGGGCTGGTTCCCGCTGATCTGGCTCATCTGGCTCGGGCTGATTCCGCTGCTGTACCCGCCGGTGAAGGCCTTCGCGGCCTACAAGCGGCGCACGCACCGCGCCTGGGTGAAGTACTTCTGAACGGACCCTCGTCCGAGGGGACGGCGCCCCTATGATCCTCGCCCATATGGCCGAGACCGAGACCTTCCCCCGTCCCCGCCGCCGCAAGGGCAGCGGCGCCGTCACGCTGCGCGATGTCGCGCAACTCGCCGGCGTGGCGCCGATCACCGCCTCCCGGGCGATCAACACCCCCTCCCAGGTGTCCCCCGAAGTGCGGGAACGGGTGGTCGAGGCGGTCCGCAAGACGGGCTATGTCCCCAACCTGCTGGCAGGGGCCCTGTCCTCGATGAAGAGCCGCATGGTCGGCGTCGCCGTGCCCACCATCGCCGGTCCGGTGTTCCTGGACACCGTCCAGAGCCTCACCGAGGCGCTGTTCGAGGCGGGTTATCAGGTGCTGCTCGGCCAGACCGGCTACGACAACGCCCGCGAGGACGCCTGGCTGGACGCCATGATCGGCCGCCGGCCCGACGGTCTGGTGCTCACCGGCACCAGCCACTCCGAGCAGGCCCGCAGGCGGCTGCGCGCGGCCGGGCTGCCCGTCGTGGAGACCTGGGACCAGAGCGACGACCCGATCGACATGCTGGTGGGGTTCTCGCACGTGGAGGTGGGCCGCAAGGTCGCGAGCTTCCTGCATGAACGCGGCTACCGGCGCCTGGCCGGCGTGGCCGGCGGGGACGAGCGCGCGATGCGCCGCTTCCGCGCCTTCCAGGACCAGGCCCGCGACCTCGGCGTGCCCGATGTGCCGGTGGCCACCGTCGCCACGCCCACGACGCTGGGCAGCGGCCGGCGCGGCTTGGCCGAGCTGCTGGCGCACCCGGACGGCATCGACGCGGTGTTCTGCAGTTCGGACTCGCTGGCGCTTGGCGTGCTGATCGAGGCCCAGGCCCGCGGGCTGCGCGTGCCGCAGGACCTGGCCATCGTCGGCTTCGGCGATCTGGCCCTGGCGCGCGACTTGGAACCCGCGCTGACCACGGTGCGCATCGACGGCTTCGCGATCGGCCGCCAGGCCGCTCGTTTCATCCTCGACCGCGCCGACGGGCCCGTCGAGCGCCGCGCCATCGACATCGGCTTCGAACTGGTCCAGCGCGCCAGCGCCTGACCGCTCCGGCTCCCCCCGTCCGCCACTGATCCCGCCGCGGTGCCCGCGTGGGGTCGGGCGTTCACCCCGGTGAAATCCCTCATCCACGCGATCTTGACGCGTCAGATGGTACCGATACCATCGTCGTCATCAAGAAGATGGTATCGGTACCGCGCCGAGGTCGGCCGGGCTGCGTGCCGTCATGGATGGAGACAAGCGAGATGAAGTTGGTGAAGCGGAGCCGTGTGCGGCTCATGGCCGTGGCAGCGGCCGCGATGACCGTCGGCGCGACGGCGCTGACGATGGCGGGCGCGGCGCAGGCGGCCACGGCCGCCGACGCGGCGAACTGGCCGGCGCAGCCGGTCAAGCTGATCGTGCCCTTCGCCCCGGGCGGCACGTCCGACGTGCTGGCGCGTGAGATCGCGGCGCGGCTGCAGGTCTCGCTCAAGCAGACCATCGTCGTGGACAACAAGGCCGGCGCCGGCGGCGTGCTGGGCGCGGACAGCGTGGCCAAGGCCGCGCCGGACGGCTACACGATGCTGCTGGGCACCATCGCCACGCATGCGATCAACCCGTCGCTGCTGGCGAAGATGCCGTACAAGGCCGACCGCGACTTCGCGCCGGTCATCCTGCTGGGCAAGATCTCCAACGTGCTGCTGGTCGGCCCGGGCTCGCAGGCCAAGTCGGTCAAGGACATCATCGCGGCGGCCAAGGCCAAGCCGGGCGACATCACCTTCGCCTCCGCCGGACAGGGGACCTCGCAACACCTGTCGGGCGAGGTCTTCCGCCTGATGACGGGGGCGGACCTGACGCATGTCCCCTACAAGGGCAGCGCGCCGGCGATCCAGGACGTCATGGGCGGCCAGGTGCCGATGAGCTTCGAGACCGTCACCGTGGCGCTGCCCCAGATCAAGGGCGGCAAGGTGCGGGCGCTGGCGGTGACGTCGGCCAAGCGCAGCGCGCAGCTGCCTGACGTGCCCACGCTGGCCGAGGCCGGCGTGCCGGGCTTCGACGTGTCGAGCTGGCAGGCGTTGTACATGCCCGCGGGCACGTCGCCGGCGATCGTGGCCAAGCTCAATGCCGAGGTCCAGAAGATCGTCGCGCTGCCCGAGGTCAAGGCCAAGATGGAGTCGCTGGGGCTGGAGTACACGCCCAACACGCCGGCGCAGTTCGCCGAGTTCCAGAAGGCCGAGCAGGCCAAGTGGGCCAAGGTGATCAAGGACGGGAACGTCAAGCCGGATTGATCGCCCTGGATTGATCGCATCCGCCTCCCGCACAGCAAGGGAAAGCACCCGGCGGGCCGCTTGCCGGGCCCCTCCTAGAATGGGTTGAAGACCCTCAGAGGAGACAGCATGGCGACGGCCCGACGCGGCAAGACCGCAACCGGCAGCGAGGATCCCGCGCAACCCAAGGGGCCGCGGGTTCTGAAGAAGTACCCCAACCGGCGGCTCTACGACACCCAGACCAGCAGCTACATCACCTTGGCGGACGTCAAGAAGATGGTGCTGGAGGGGGACCACTTCGAGGTGCGCGACGCCAAGTCGGGGGAGGAACTCACCCGCTCCATCCTGCTGCAGATCATCCTGGAGGAGGAGATGGGCGGCATGCCGATGTTCTCCACGCCGCTGCTGGCGCAGATCATCCGCTTCTACGGCCACGCGATGCAGGGGCTGATGGGGGCCTACCTCGAGAAGAACCTGCAGGCTTTCGGCGAGATGCAGACGCGCTTCGCCGAGCAGAGCAAGAGCGGCGGCTTCGATCCGCAGCTCTGGTCGCAGTTCATGAGCGGTCAGGCGCCGATGATGCAGGGCCTGATGGGCAACTACCTGGAGCAGTCCAAGAATCTGTTCCTGCAGATGCAGGAGCAGTTCCAGAACGCGGGGAACATCTTCCCTGGCGTGCCGGGGATGCCCGGCTTCCCGCCGCAGCCGCCCAAGAAGTGAGCGGGGGTCCTCAGGACCACTCGGGCGCGGTCCACAGCGCCAGCAGCACGATCACGCCGATCAACGCCAGCGCGGCCAGCACGGGCCGCCGCACGGCCCAGTCGAAGGGCCGGGGAGCGGGCGTCGCGCCGAGCGTCAGCGAGGGCGTGTCCAGCAGGGGAGCGGGGCGGGTGTCGGCCATGGGTCGATGCTAGTCAGCGGCCCCGGCGCGCCACAAGCCCGCCGCGGTCTCGTGCCGTAGCGGCGCGTGATCGAATGCGCGCCGATTCATGTCGATGTGCCTCGGCCGCGGGGATCACAGGCCGAGCCGGCGATGCCAGTCGGCGAGCGATTCGTCCGGGAAATGCGCGAAACGCGGGTCGCCGGGCCGGCCCTCGACTTCCACCCACGGCGCTTTCGAATCCAGCAGTCCATGCACGTTCTCGGGCGGGGTGGGCAGCGGGGTGTCGATCGCGCTCGCATGCGGGTGGATCAGGTCGGGCCATTGATCGTCATACATCCACAGCGCCGTGCCGCAATGGGCGCAGAAATGGCGTTGGCCTGAGCTTTCCTTGCCGTCGATGACGGCACGGTAGACGCGCAGGTCGCGCTTGCCCTTGAGCAGCTTGAACGTGCGGTGGTCCGCGCCGAGGTTGATCGCGTAGCCGCCCGTGCCCGCCGTCTTGCGGCAGATCGAGCAGTAGCAGCGCAGGAAGGGATAGGGCTCGGTCGAGTCGACCGAGAAGCGGATGCGGCCGCAGTGGCACGAGCCTTCGAGGTGCATGGCGTTGCTCTCCTTGTGACCGGGAGGGGCAACGCGCATGCCGTGTCGGGTGTCCGTGGCCGAACGCGCCGGGTGTCCGCGTATGTCGGCGCGGTGCGCGGATCTTTACCCAACCTCACCTTGGCGAGCCGCCGGCGCCGGCGGCCGCTGTGCAGAATCGGCGCACCCGACCGACGCCCGACCGAGCCGCGCCCTTGAAGCCCTTCATCCGTCCCTCCGCCGGTCGTCCGCGCCGCCACGCGGTCGCCGCGTCAGCGGTGATCGGCGCGCACGTCGCGCTGGTGTTGATCGCCTGGCAGATGAAGCTGGTCTCGCCGCGCGGCAATGAGCCGCCGCGATCAGTCTCGATCCGGCTGATTCCCGACAAGCCCAAGCGCCGCGAGGACGCATCCGCCGCGGCGCCTCGATCCGATCGATCCGATCGCGCGAATCAAGCCGCGGTGCCGCCTGCGCCGGCCATCCCCGCGATCTCGGCCATCGTCGTCCCGCCGTTGCCCTTGCCGACGGAGACGGACAACGCGCCACCCGCGACGGCTACGGCCAGCGGGAGCGCCTCGACGGCGCCGGGCAGCTCGCGCGTGGGCCTGGACGGCGCGGCGGCGGGGCCGGGGTATGCCGCCTCGGGCCCGCCGGGGCTGGCGTTGACGCCGGGTCGCGCGGTGATGCAGGGCTCGCTGGCGAATCCGGCGGTCAACGATCCGCGCAGCAACTCGCCGCGTCCGACCTTCGAGGAAAAGATCGCCATGGGCCTGGACCCGACGCTGTGCCTGAAATGGGAACGCCTGCCCGATGGGACGACCCGGCGAGCGCTCATCCATCGCAAGGAGGCGCAGTCGACGATGTCCGCCACGCATGGCGGACGGACGAAACCGGTGATGGTCTGCGAGTAGGCCTCAGCGCTTCAGCGCGTCAGCGCGCCGCCAGCATCGACCGCAGCACCGCATGGAGCTCGTCGGGTCGCACCGGCTTGCGCAGCACCAGCGTGCCGTCGGCCTCCGCGCGGTGCAGCTCGGGCAGGTCGAACTCGCCGGTGACGACCAGGCCGCGCGCCTGCGGACGCCGGGCCAGCAGCGCCTGCAGCAGCGCATATCCGCCGTCATCGTCCCTGTTCATCGGCGCCTGGCCCAGGCGCAGGTCGCTCATGACGATGTCCGGCGAGAAGCCTTCGGCCAGTGCCGCGTGGGCCTGCGACGCATCGGCGGCGACGCGGCAGTCGATCTCCCATTGCGCCAGCAGATGACGCAGGCCGCGCGTCACGCCGAGGTCGTCGTCGATCACCAGCACGCGGCCACCCAGCGCGTCGAAGGCGTGCTCGGCCGTGTCCCGCGAGGGCAGCGACGACGGCGACGGCAGCGACGCGGCCGGCAGCGTGATGCGGAAGCAGGAGCCGCGTCCCGGCGTCGACTGCCACTCGATGCGGCCCTGCATGCGGCGCACGCAGTCGCGCACGACCGAGAGCCCCAGGCCCTGGCCGTCGCCGGTGACGCGCGCGGCGCCGTCGCCCCGATGGAAGCTCGCGAAGAGCGCCTCGCGCTGCGCGGCGGCCACGCCGACGCCGGTGTCCCAGACCTCGACGGCCCAATGCGTGCCGCGCTGGCGCACGGCCAGCAGCACGCCGCCCGCGGGCGTGTAGCGCAGCGCGTTGTGCAGCAGGTTGGACAGCGCGCGGCGCAGCAGGATCGGCTCGGCGACGACCCACGCGGGGACTTCCGGACCTCGGATGCGCCAGTCCAGCCCGCGGGCCTGGGCCTCGGGCTGGAAGCGCTCATGCAGTTCCGACAGCAGCGGCGAGAGCGCCAGCGGTTGCAGCGCGAGCTCGGCGCTGCGGCTGTCCAGCGCGGACACGTCCAGCAGCGCGTTGAGCAGGTCGTTGACGTGGCCGGCTGCCTGCGAGATGTCCACCAGCAGCGGACGCAGCGCCTCGTCGCGGTTGCGCGAGACAGCGGCCTGCGCGGTCAGCGTCAGCGCGTACAGCGGCTGGCGCAGGTCATGCGAGGCGGTGGCCAGGAACAGGCTCTTCTCGCGCGACGCGGCGGCCGCGGCGTCGCGCGCTTCCTGGTGGGCGAGCGCGAGCGCGTCGCTCTGGCGGGTGAGCAGCGCCTGCTGCCGCAGGAAGCCGTGGGCGGTGCGTGCGTGGCGCCAGACCAGCCAGGGATAGAGCAGGCACAACGGGAGCACGGTCATCCAGTGCTCGGGGAAGGCCATCGGGATGGCCAGCGCGGCGAGGCCCCACGCGGGCGCGAGGAATCGGGCGAAGACTGGCAGGTCCGCCGCGGCGAAGGCGACGGTGGAGGCGGTGGTGCCGGCGAGCACGAGGTAGAGAAAGAGGCTGTATTCGAAGTGGCCGATGCTGGCGGCGACGCCGGCGAGCGAGCCCCAGAGCAGGCCGAAGGCGAGGGCGGTGTGCTCGAGCGGGCGCGCCCATCGGGTCTCGAAGTCCGCGGCGGCGAGCGAGGCGACATCGCGCCGGAAGCGCCGCCGGGCGAGGACGACGCCGACCGAGGCCAGCCAGTAGGCAACGGACCAGGCCCAGGCGCCGGTGGCGCTGGCACCGCCGGGGACGCTGAGCAGCACGACGGGCGGGATGACCAGGGCGGCGATCTCGACGGAGGCGCGTTGACCGACGAGCGTGAGCAGCTCCGCGCGAGGGGAGGGCGGGGAGGTCGAGGAGGGATCGGTCGGCACGGTCTGCGCGGTCATCAGGGCCAGTCGTGTGAAGTTCCGCAGGGCGAAAGGGGGGAGTATCGACGCGGGAGTGCACGACGGGGCGCATCGCCCCAGGCTGACTCGAAACCGCTTGTGGCCTACCGGAGGAAGTGGAATCGGCTTCGCGTCTACAAGACTAGGTCGTGTCGGGCGTGCGGGGCCGCTCCTAGGATGGTGGCTTCGTGAGGAGTAGCCACGTGGTGATCGGCCCGAAGACACATTGGGAGTCGTTCAAGGACTCCGTCGTCCACCTGTTCTACGTCACGGGCTACTTCAGCCTGGTCGCGATCGTGGCGGTCGTGTTCGACCTGATTGGCCACCAACTCCTTCCTTGGATCGGCGTGACGTCGTTCGTCGGCACGGGATTCATCTGGGCGTCGGAGGCGCTCTTCGCCGTGGACCTGTTTCTGCTGGGGGTCTACGTGGGTCGTTCGTTCTGGCAGACATTGAGGAGCCCCCAATGAGCATCAAACTGAACTTCAAACGGATCGCCCGCGAGACGGCGATTGATTTCTTCGCTCCGCTGATCGTGATGTACAGGCTGCTGACGTCCGACCTCAGCACAGCCAGTTCTGGCGGGCAGCCGAGGCGCGCGGCGACGTTCAGGCAGAGGCCGATTCCGAGGCGGTCCTCACAACCTGCCGGGGGCAAGCCGGCAGGCTTCTCCCGAGAACCTGAGGGCGCTTCAGAAGGTTGATCGGCATCGTCGGCCCCGTCATCAAGGCCAGTCGTGTGAAGTTCCGCAGGGCGAAAGGGGGGAGTATCGACGCGGGAGTGATCGAAAACCCCGGCTCGCTTACAATGCCGCCCCAGCCCCCAGCCAGGCCCTCCGGCGGAACCCAAATGGAATCAACGACTTACGACACCCCCGCCGCCGCGAAGGCCGCTCCGAAGATCGGCTTCGTCAGCCTGGGTTGCCCCAAGGCCCTCACCGACTCCGAGCTGATCCTCACCCAGCTGCGCGCCGAGGGCTACGAGACCTCCAAGACCTTCGCCGGCGCGGACCTCGTCATCGTCAACACCTGCGGCTTCATCGACGACGCCGTCAAGGAATCGCTCGACACCATCGGTGAAGCCCTCGCCGAGAACGGCAAGGTCATCGTCACCGGCTGTCTCGGCGCCAAGGCCGGCGCGAGCTCCGACAACATGGTCCGCGAGGTCCACCCCAGCGTCCTCGCCGTCACCGGCCCCCATGCGACGCAGGAAGTGATGGACGCCGTCCACACCCACGTCCCGAAGCCGCATGACCCCTTCATCGACCTCGTCCCCGAGGCCCGCGGCGTCGCCGGCATCAAGCTCACGCCCAAGCATTACGCCTACCTGAAGATCTCCGAGGGCTGCAACCACCGCTGCAGCTTCTGCATCATCCCGAGCATGCGCGGCGACCTCGTCTCGCGCCCCATCGGCGACGTGCTCTCCGAGGCCAAGGCGCTGTTCGAGTCCGGCGTCAAGGAACTGCTGGTCATCAGCCAGGACACCTCCGCCTACGGCGTCGACATCAAGTACCGCACCGGCTTCTGGGACGGCAAGCCCGTCAAGACCCGCATGTTCGACCTCGTCGCCCAGCTCGGCGAGATCGCCAAGCCCTATGGCGCCTGGGTCCGCCTGCATTACGTCTACCCGTACCCGCACGTCGACGAGGTGCTGCCGATGATGGCCGAAGGCCTCATCCTCCCGTACCTCGACGTCCCGTTCCAGCACGCCCATCCCGATGTCCTCAAGCGCATGAAGCGCCCGGCCAACGGCGAGAAGAACCTCGAGCGCATCCTGCGCTGGCGCGAGATCTGCCCCGAGCTGGTCATCCGCTCCACCTTCATCGCCGGCTTCCCCGGTGAGACCGAGGCCGAGTTCCAGTACCTGCTGGACTTCATGCGCGAGGCCCAGATCGACCGCGCCGGCTGCTTCGCCTACTCGCCGATCGACGGCGCGCCGGCCAACGCGCTCGAGGGCGCGCTGCCCGACGAGGTCCGCGAGGAACGCCGCGCCCGCTTCATGGCCGTGGCCGAGGAAGTCTCCATCGCCAAGCTGCAGCGCCGCGTCGGCGCGACGATGCAGGTGCTCGTCGACTCCGCGCCCGCGCTGGGCCGCAAGGGCGGCGTGGGCCGCTCCTACGCCGACGCGCCCGAGATCGACGGCACCGTGCGCCTGCTGCCGCCCGAGAAGGTCTCCAAGCAGCTGCGCGTGGGCGAGTTCACCCGCGCCCGCATCGTCGGCGTCGAGGGCCACGACCTGATCGCGCTGCCGATCTGACGATCACTCGCCGAGCAGCGCCGTCACATCGACCGCCTCGGCAAGCAGCGCATAACCCGCATCGCCCGGGTGCAGGTGATCGCCTGAATCGACGGCGGGCGCCAGCCGCGAGGGGTGCGCGGGATCGCGCAGCAGCGCGTCCACGTCGAGCACCGCATCGAACACTTCCCGCGCGCCCGTCTCACGGATCCACGCGTTGACCTGCTGCCGCACGCGGTCCTTGGCCGCGCTGTGATGACCGGCGAGCGGCGTGCCCTCGAGCGCGCCTTCGTTGGGCGGGATGGTGGCGCCGATGACGCGCACGTTCGCTGACGCGGCTTGCGCGGCGATTTGGCGCAGCCCCGCGATCACGCGGTCCGCGCTCATCGGCGGTTCCTCCGGTGCGAAGGGACCACCCGGCCAGCCGATGTCGTTGGTGCCCAGCAGCACGACGACCGCGCGAACGCCCGCGTGGCCGAGCACATCGCGCGGCATCCGCGTCAGCGCCGCGCGGCCCATGCCGTCGCTGAGCAGGCGTCCGCCCGAGTTGCCCGCGTTGAGCACCGCCACGCCGCGCGGCGCTAGCCGTTCCGCGAGTCGGTCCGGCCAGCGGCGGTCCGCGCTTGGCGTCGCGCCGTTGCCATCGGTGATCGAGTCGCCCAGCGCCACCACCACGACGGGCGGCTCGCGCCGCTCCACGATCACGGCGGACAGGAAGACGCGCGTGCTCAGCAGATGGGCCGCGGCCGCATCGGTGCCGTTCTCGGGCCATTCGTCTCGTGCGGTGAGGTCACCCGGCGCGAGGAACGCGACGTCGCGCCCTTCCCAATGGAAGGTGGACGGCGCCGACGGGCCCGCGACGTACAACGAGACCGCGAGCCGCTCCAGGTCCCGCGTGGGCAGGTCGACGGGATCGCTGACGGCGCGCGCGCCGGGCGGGATCGTGACGGAAGCGTCTCCGCCGAAACGCAGGACGCGCGTCGATCCGGCCAGGATCCGGGCGCTGCCCGCGTCGCCCGCGCGGGCCACCGACGACGCCGTCAGGCGTAGCGGCACGGTGCCGTGCTCGTTGCTGAACTCGATGCGCAGGCGCTCGCCGCCCAGGCTCAGGCGCAGCGGCTGACGCAGGGTCTGGTCGTTGAGTTGGAAGGGCAGCAGCGTGGGCAGCGCGAAATCACCCGACCAGCTCGGTTGCGGCGGGGCGATCCAGCTGGGGGTCCAGCTGGGGTTCAAGGAACGGGGGCTCGACATGGGCGTTCGCGGGGGGGTGATCGATGCCCCGGACTGTCCGCATCGCGGGCTGCGTTGAACAGCCGGCAGCGCGGAGAACCAGCTTCTCCGCAGCGGAACAGGTCCCTCGCGAACCTCGCTCAGGCGCGGTGTGCGATCCAGGCGTTCTTGACGGCTTCGGGTGCGGTGTCGGGATGTCGGGCCATGCGCTCGACGGTGTCGGCGACGAACTGGCGCAGCCGCGATTGCGCGCCCTTCGAGGTGAGGCCGCTGTCCGACTGCGCCAACAGCAGCCTGCGGCGCTCGGTCGGCGTCATCGCCGTCAGGACCGAGGCGAAGAAGCAATCGCCATCCGCGGGGACGTCCCCGATCCGTCCGTCCACGATCGGGGAGTAATGGTCCCGTCGCACATCCAGGCTCACGCGCACGGGCTCGCCCGTCCAGGCCTCGTCACCCATTCGCGCGAGCAGGAGACCCTTCGTATCCTCGATGTGCAGGGGCCGCCCTTGGGGCCAGCGACCCAGCCGCGTGATGGCGGTGACCGCGATCTCGCCGCCCAGTCCGTACCAGTTGCCAGGCCGGCGAATCTCCTTCGCGCTTTCGCGCAGGTCGCGCTGGAACGCGGGCTTGTCCTCGATCAGCAGATTGGATTCGAAGGGCCGCGCCGAGGCGGTCTTCGCGGCCGAGGCCCGCGCGAGGTCGACGCGGTGAGCCGCACATCCCGACATCGGCCGCACCAGGCCCGCCAGCGATCGAAGCACGGCCTTGAATCGCTCCACCACGCGCTGGCCGACCGGCGCCCGATGGATCGCCTCGCGCATCGCCGGGGAGCGCGCCGCGCGCTGGGCCGCCTTGATCCTCTGCCAGGTGCGCGGGTGCACGACGATCGACACGGTGGGCGCGGCGGCCGTCCGTTCCATGACCTCGCGCATCAACTGGTCGCCGTCCCGGGCCGTGCGCATCGCCGCGGCCGTGGCCGGGTCCGCCAGGAAGGCGCAGAGCATGTAGCCATCGACCGGGTGGCCCACGGGGCGCGAGGTCCAGGCTCGGGTCCAGGATTGCCAATAGCGCCCTTCGGCGGACGGATCGACAACCTCGAACGAATCCAGATCCGGATCCCGGAAGGTGACGCGGGAAGCGCTGGCGGTGGTGGAAGCGGGCATGAGCAGGGGCGCTGGCGCCGGTGAGAAGAAGCCGGATCAGTTCTCGCTGAGCCGTTTCCGGGTGTCCGGCTGGCGGCAGGACGTGGGACTTCGGCTCGATCCTTGATTCATCCGACACCGTCGCCGCCGGGTGCCGCAGAATCGCCTTCCGGTTCCCAACCTTGAAGGAGTGCTCGTGAGCAAGCGCGGCCCATCCACCGAACAGATCCACCACCCGTTCCGCGCCCCTGAGGGCTGGGACGCGGTTCCCGTGCCGGTGATGAAGGCGTCGACGGTGCTGTTCAAGAACACCGCCGAGCTGCACCGGCCGCGTCGCCAGGACGGCATCAGCTATCGCTACGGCCTGCCCGGCACACCGACGACCTACACGCTGGCCGCGCGCATCGCGACGCTGGAACATGCCGAGCACTGCGTGCTGACGCCCAGCGGGCTGTCGGCGATCACGCTCACGAGCCTCGCTTTCCTGCAGCCCGGTGACGAGGTGCTGCTGCCCGACAACGTCTACGGCCAGAACCGGCACCTGGCGGGCGGGCTGCTGGCGCGGCTGGGCATCGCGCACCGCTTCTACGACCCGCTGGACGCGTCCGCGTTCGAGGCGATGCTGGGCGAACGCACACGGCTGGTGTGGCTCGAAGCGGCCGGCTCGATCACGATGGAGTTCCCCGATCTGATCGGCCTGCTGCGGGCCTGCCGCGCGCGCGGCGTGCTGACCGCGCTGGACAACACCTGGGGCGCGGGGCTCGCGTTCAATGCGTTCGAGGTCGCGCCGGAGACGGCCCCTGGCCTGGGCGCCGATCTCAGCATGCAGGCGCTGACGAAATTCCCCTCGGGCGGCGCTGACGTGCTGATGGGCGCGGTCTGCACGCGCGACGCGGCGCTGCACCGGCAGCTCGTGGCGATGCACGAGTACCTGGGCTACGGCCAGGGCCAGAACGACGTGGAGGCGGTGCTGCGCGCGCTGCCCAGCATCGCGCTGCGATACCGCGCGCAGGACGCGGCGGCTCGCGATCTCGCCACGTGGATGGCCGGCCGGCCCGAGGTGGCGAGGGTGCTGTATCCGGCGCTGCCCGATTCACCGGGCCACGCGTTCTGGCGCGCGGTCAGCCCGGCGGCGAGCGGATGCCTGTTCTCCGCGGTGTTCCGGCCCGAGTTCGACGCCCGCCAAGTGGACGCGTTCGTCGATGCGCTGCGGTGTTTCGGGATCGGCTTCTCGTGGGCCGGGCCGATGAGCCTGGCCGTGCCCTACGACCTGAGCCGCAGTCGGTCGCTGGGCTTGCCGTGGGCGCCGGAGGAGGGTGGCACGCTGGTGCGCTTCGCCATCGGGCTGGAGGAGGTCGAGGACCTGCGCGCGGACCTGGCGCAGGCGCTCGAGGTGCTGGGCGGCTGAACGCGGCCGGTGCCGCGGAAGAGGCGCCTGGACCTCAGTCCTTGGCCGGTCCCGACACCTTGTGGCGCATCAGGCGACCCTTCTCGCGTTCCCAGTCGCGCTTCTTCTCGGTCTCGCGCTTGTCGTGCTGCGCCTTGCCCTTGGCCAGCGCGATCTGCGCCTTCACCCGGCCGTTCTTGTAATGCAGGTCCAGCGGGATCAGCGTGAAGCCGCGCTGCTCGACCTTGCCGATCAGCCGGCGGATGTCCGCGCGGCTCATCAGCAGCTTCTTCGTGCGGTCGGCCTGCGGATGCACGTGGGTGGACGCGGTGCGCAGCGGGTTGATCCGGCAGCCCAGCAGGAACAGCTCGCCGTCGCGGATGACGACGTAGCCGTCGGGCAACTGCACCTGGCCGGCGCGGATGGCCTTGACTTCCCAGCCCTCGAGGACGAGGCCGGCTTCGTACTGCTCCTCGATGTGGTATTCGAATCGAGCGCGGCGGTTTTCTGCAATGGACATGGCTGAGGTTCTGGTGCCGCCCCGGAGGGCGTGTGAGCGGCGGAGCGCCGCCTACAATCCCGCCATTCTAAGAAGCGCCATGAAGCAAGTCCGAAAGACTGTCCTCCTTTGGTACTCGCCGCGCGAGATGTACGAGCTGGTGACCGATGTCGAACGCTACCCGGAGTTCCTGCCGTGGTGCGCCGCCGCCGACATCCTCGAGCGCGACGCGCACGGCATGACCGCCAAGCTCTCGCTGCATTACGCCGGCCTGCGCCACGCCTTCACGACCCGCAACCTCCACGAGACCGACCGGCGCGTGCGCATGGAGCTGGTCGACGGCCCGTTCTCCAAGCTCGACGGCGATTGGCAGTTCCTGCCGCTGAACCGACCCGGCACGCCGCCGGGCGGTGAGCCGCAGGCCTGCAAGATCGAGTTCGAGCTGCGCTACGCGTTCTCCAGCTTCGCGCTGGAGGCGGTGGTCAGCCCGGTGTTCGATCGCATCGCCAACACCTTCGTCGACAGCTTCGTCAAGCGCGCCGAGCAGGTCCATGGCCCCCGCTGACCTCACGGTCGATGTGTGCTGGAGCCCGGCGCCGGGCACCTTGCGCGAATGCCACCTGAGCCTGCCCGCGGGCAGCACGCTGCGCGACGCGCTCGTGGCGAGCACGTGGTTCGACGCCGCGGGCCCGGAGCGGCTGGGCGGTCTGCAGGTGGGGATCTGGGGACGGGCGCAGCCGCTGGACGCGCCGCTGCGTGAGGGGGATCGCGTCGAGGTCTATCGCGCCTTGACCGTCGATCCGAAGGAGGCGCGGCGTCAGCGGTATCGCGACGCCGGCCAGCGCATCGTGACGCGCCATCGACCGCTGGGCCGCAAGGCTTGAAGCCTCGCCGACGCCTCAACCGGTTAAACGGTCAACCGGTTAAACGGTCAAACGGTCAACCGGACAAGCATCCGGTTACTTGCATTGCGTGTTGATCACAACTTGCATCTGCCGAATCTGCTCCTGACGGGCCTGTTCGGTCATGACTTGGGTCTCGCCGCCGGGTTCGCCGGAGCGCAGACGCACGCCGGACTCGAGCAGGCGCTGCCGATTCTGCGCCAGCCGGCAGTTCTCGGCCATCGCTTCCTTGTTGGCCTTGTCCTCGGCGGTCTTGCGCTCGCGCTCGATCTTGTCGCGCGATGATTCGCTCGCCGCGCGGCCCGGCGCGGCGACGTCTGAAGCCGCGGACGCAGCGCCCGGAGCCTGCGCCGACTGGGGCGCGGGCGCCCGCGCAGCCTGGTTCGGACGCTGCAGGATGTCCTTCTCGGCGACGTTGGGCGGGGGCGGGCGATCGCTGTATTGCACGCGCCCATCGGCGTCGCGCCACTTCCATTGGGCGTGCGCGAAGGGGCTCAGCGCCAGCAGCGCCAGCGCGAAGATCACGCCCAGCGGGCGTCGCGGGAGTCGGGGATTCTTCATGGGCGTGGAGTGTAGCGCCGGGCTTCTCTATAATGCGCCTTTGCGTCTGGAGCTTCCCACATGCGCCTACTCGGAAAAGCGCTCACCTTCGACGATGTGTTGCTGGTGCCGGCGTTCTCCCAGGTGTTGCCGCGCGACACCAGCCTGGCCACGCAGTTCACGCGTGGCATCCGCCTGAACCTTCCCCTCGTGTCCGCCGCCATGGACACCGTGACCGAAGCCCGCCTGGCGATCGCGATCGCCCAGGAAGGCGGCATCGGCATCGTCCACAAGAACCTGACCCCGCAGCAGCAGGCCGCCGAGGTGGCCCGCGTCAAGCGCTACGAGTCCGGCGTCCTGCGTGACCCGATCACGATCACGCCCGAGACCACGGTCCGTCAGGTCAAGCAGCTGAGCGAGCACCACGGCATCTCCGGTTTCCCGGTGCTGGTGGGCAGCAAGGTCGTCGGCATCGTCACCGGCCGCGACCTGCGCTTCGAGACGCGCATGGACGCCCCGGTCAGCGAGATCATGACCCCGGCCGAACGGCTGATCACGGTCCGCGAAGGCGCCTCGCTGAACGAAGGCAAGGCGCTGATGCACACGCACAAGCTGGAGCGTGTGCTGGTCGTCAACGACGCGTTCGAGCTGCGCGGTCTGATGACCGTCAAGGACATCACCAAGCAGACCAACTTCCCCAACGCCGCCCGTGACGATCACGGCAAGCTGCGCGTGGGCGCGGCGGTCGGCGTGGGCGAGGGCACCGAGGAACGCGTCGAGCTGCTGGTCAAGGCCGGCGTGGACGCGATCGTCGTGGACACGGCCCACGGCCACAGCAGCGGCGTCATCGAGCGCGTGCGCTGGGTCAAGAAGAACTACCCGCAGGTGCAGGTGATCGGCGGCAACATCGCCACCGGCGCCGCGGCGCTGGCGCTGGTGGAAGCCGGCGCGGACGCGGTCAAGGTCGGCATCGGCCCGGGCTCGATCTGCACGACCCGCATCGTCGCGGGCGTGGGCGTGCCGCAGATCGCGGCGATCGACTTCGTCGCGACGGCGCTCAAGGGCACCGGCGTGCCGGCGATCGCCGACGGCGGCATCCGCTACTCGGGCGACATCGCCAAGGCGATCGCCGCCGGCGCGAGCACCGTCATGATGGGCGGCATGTTCGCCGGCACCGAGGAAGCACCGGGCGAGGTGATCCTGTACCAGGGCCGCAGCTACAAGAGCTATCGCGGCATGGGCTCGATCGGCGCGATGAAGGCGGGGTCCGCCGACCGCTACTTCCAGGAGAACGACGAGACCACCAACCCCAACGCGGACAAGCTCGTGCCTGAGGGCATCGAAGGGCGTGTGCCGTACAAGGGCTCGATGGTCGCGATCGTGCACCAGATGGGGGGTGGCCTGCGGGCGTCGATGGGCTACTGCGGTTGCGCCAGCATCTCCGACATGCACGAGAAGGCCGAGTTCGTCGAGATCACCTCGGCGGGCATACGTGAGAGCCACGTCCACGACGTGCAGATCACCAAGGAAGCCCCGAACTACCGCCTGGAGTGACGCTGGTGTCCGACACGGCCGACACGGCCCGGGGCGACAGCCCCGCGGCTGCCGCAGCATCCACGACGCATGGCGGCCGCAAGGCCGCCATGTCGTTCATCTTGATCGCCGTGCTGATCGACATGGTGTCGATCGGCCTGATCATTCCGGTGCTGCCGCCGCTGGTCGGGACCTTCACCCAGAACGAGACCCAGCACACGCTCGCCCAACTGGCGGTGGCGTTTGCCTTCGGTCTCGCCAATTTCTTCGGCTCGCCCATCCTGGGCGGGCTGTCCGACCGCTTCGGCCGCCGCAAGGTGATGCTGATCGGTTTCAGCGGGCTGGCGCTGAGCTTCTTCGTCACGGCGATGGCCGACGCGTTGTGGATGCTCGTCGTGGTCCGCCTGTTCTCGGGCGCGATGCAGGCCAACGCGGCCGTCGCCAACGCCTACGTCGCCGACATCACGCCGCCCGCCGATCGCGCCAAGCGCTTCGGGCTGCTGGGCGCGGCCTTCGGGATGGGGTTCATCCTCGGCCCGGTCATGGGCGGGCTGCTCGGCGCGATTGACCTGCACCTGCCGTTCTACGTCGCGGGCACGCTGGCGCTGCTGAACTGGCTCTACGGCTTCTTCGTGCTGCCGGAGTCGCTCGCGCCGGAGCACCGCCGGGCCTTCGACTGGCGCAAGGCCAACCCGTTCGCGGCGCTCGCGCGGCTGCGCCACCTGCGTGGCGTCGGCCCGTTGATCTACGTGATCGCGTGCTCGGGCCTGGCGCAGCTGGTGATCCAGACGAGCTGGGTGCTCTACAACCAGCACAAATTCGGCTGGGGCCCGAAGGAGAACGGCCTGTCGCTGTTCGTCGTGGGCGTGGTGGCGGTGCTCGTGCAGGGGGTGCTGCTGCAGCCGCTGTTGCGCTGGCTGGGACCGCGCCGGCTGGTGCTGATCGGCCTGGCGACCTCGGTGGCGACCAACCTGATCTGGGGTTTGTCCACCGAGGCGTGGATGATGGTCGCGGCGATCTTCCTGAACATCTGCGGCGTGGCGGCCGGCCCCGCGATGCAGGGCGTGATCTCCAACGCGGCCGACGCCCGCACGCAGGGCGAGACCATGGGCGCGGTGGCCGCGATCAACAGCCTGATGGCGGTGGTCTCGCCGATCGCCGGTCTCGGCCTGATGGCGCTGGTGGCCGATCTGCCCAAGACCGATTGGCGCCTTGGTGCGCCGTTCTACCTGTGCGCGCTGCTGCAGCTGGCCTCACTGGCCTTCGCCTGGCGCCACTTCAACATGGAGCCGCCGGCGCCGGTCGCCGCGGCCAAGGCATGAGCCCGTGGGCTCGGCCTGAACTCGAATTTCCAAGCATCGCTAGAAGCTGACCATGCACGACAAAGTCCTCATCCTCGACTTCGGCTCCCAGGTGACGCAGCTGATCGCGCGCCGCGTGCGCGAGGCCCACGTCTACTGCGAGATCCATCCCAACGACGTCAGCGACGACGTGATCCGGGCCTTCGCGCCCAAGGCGATCATCCTGTCGGGCAGCCACGCCTCGACCTACGAGGACCATGAGCTGCGCGCGCCGCAGTCGGTGTGGGACCTGGGCGTGCCGGTGCTGGGCATCTGCTACGGCATGCAGACGATGGCGGTGCAGCTCGGCGGCAAGGTCGAGTGGAGCGATCACCGCGAGTTCGGCTACGCCGAGGTCCGCGCGCATGGTCACACCAGGCTGCTGGACGGCATCCAGGACTTCGCCACGCCCGAGGGGCACGGCATGCTCAAGGTCTGGATGAGCCACGGTGACAAGGTGACCGCGCTGCCGCCGGGCTTCACGCTGATGGCGTCGACGCCGAGCTGCCCGATCGCGGGCATGGCCAACGAGGCCAAGGGCTACTACGCCTTCCAGTTCCACCCCGAAGTGACGCACACGCTGCAGGGCGCGGCGATGATCACGCGTTTCGTGCGCGAGATCGCCGGCTGCGCGGGCGACTGGATCATGGGCAACTACATCGATGAGGCCGTGGCGAAGATCCGCGAGCAGGTCGGTGACGAGGAAGTGATCCTGGGCCTGTCGGGCGGCGTGGACTCGTCGGTGGCGGCGGCGCTGATCCACCGCGCGATCGGCGACCAGCTGACCTGCGTGTTCGTCGATCACGGCCTGCTGCGCCTGAACGAGGGCGACATGGTGATGGACATGTTCGCGGGCAAGCTGCACGCGAAGGTGATCCGTGTCGATGCAAGCGAGCTGTTCCTGGGCCAACTGGCCGGGGTAACCGATCCGGAGCGCAAGCGCAAGATCATCGGCGGACTGTTTGTCGACGTGTTCAAGGCGGAAGCCGAAAAGCTCAAGGCCAGCGGTCAGGGTCACCAGGGCGCGACCTTCCTGGCGCAGGGCACGATCTACCCGGACGTGGTGGAGAGCGGCGGCACGAAGACCAAGAAGGCCACGACGATCAAGAGTCACCACAACGTGGGTGGACTGCCGGAACAGCTGGGCCTGAAGCTGCTGGAGCCGCTGCGTGAGCTGTTCAAGGACGAGGTCCGCGAGCTGGGCGTGGCGCTGGGCCTGCCGCCGGAGATGGTGTATCGCCATCCGTTCCCGGGACCGGGCCTGGGAGTGCGCATCCTCGGCGAGGTGAAGAAGGAGTATGCGGACCTGCTGCGCCGCGCTGACGCGATCTTCATCGAGGAACTGCGCAACACGCGCGACGAGGCGACGGGCAAGACCTGGTACGAGCTGACCAGCCAGGCCTTCACGGTGTTCCTGCCGGTGAAGAGCGTGGGCGTGATGGGCGACGGCCGGACCTATGACTACGTGGTGGCGCTGCGCGCGGTGCAGACCAGCGACTTCATGACGGCGGACTGGGCAGAGCTGCCGTACAGCCTGCTCAAGCGCTGCTCAGGTCGCATCATCAACGAGGTGCGCGGCATCAACCGCGTGACCTACGACGTGTCGAGCAAGCCGCCCGCGACGATCGAATGGGAATGAGCGCTTCGCGCAAGTGAACAAGGGCCCTGAGGGGCCCTTGTTTGCTATAGGGCTCAATCAATGGCGATCTCGCCCACGTCGACAACTATCCATGGATTCACCTTGAGCAAGTTCTCTCAGGGCGTCATTGCATCGGATCGGACATCTGGCGTGAAGTGGGCCAGCCGTTCCATTGCCCAGCCGCACCGCTCAAGGAAGCGTCGCCTCGTTGCCTTTCTCCCTTCGGGTGGTATTGAACAGAAGGCAGCTCCTTGAAGTGAGCGTCGCAGGTGACGACCTCGGCTTGAAACTTGAGCGCCGTGGCGTAGATCAGGGCATCAGCCATCGCGAGCTTGTGCCGCCGGTGCACCTGCGCAGCTCGTTTCGCCGTGGCCGTGTCGAGCCTGTCGACGGGGCAGTTGCCGAGTGTGCGATCGACATGCTCGTGCTGAACTTCGTCGAATGCCCTCAGTGCCCATTTTTCCAGTTCATGCTGGACGACGGTCGGAAGGATGCACTCCTCGAGCGGGGGCAATGACGGCTTGATGCGCTGGCCCAGCGCCGAGTCCGCGAAGTATTCGATCCAGGCCGAGGTGTCGACAACAACTCGTCCACGTTTGGAGCACTTTGGCGCGAGGTCAGTAGCGGTCATTGCGATCCCTGTAGCTGTCGGTATTGGCTCCACGGGCAATGCCACAAGCCATCTCAAGCGTCATCCGCTTGTAGATGAAAACGCCATCCTTGTGACGCTCGACGCTGAGGTCCTCGCCGGGTTTCCAATCGAGCGTGTCGCGAACTTCCTTCGGCAGGGCGACGCAATGCCGGGTCGATAGCTTGGTGTGGGGGATGGGCATGGCCTCTCCAGATGCAGGTGATGAAGGGAAGACCTGATTCTTCTCGTCCGGTTCGTCGCGATCCATGGCTTGAAACTGGGTTCGATCTCAAGGGCGCAACGGGAAGAGGTTGTGGCCTCACTTGAATGTGCTGAGGACGCATGGGATCGCCGCTCGCGGAGCGTTGACGCGCTTCCTGACACGCGATGACAGCACCGGTCTCCAGAATCGCCCGATCAATTCGAAGCCATCGCCGCAGGAGACCGCCATGTCCGACATCACCGATGCCCACCCCGTCTACGAGCTGCGCCAGTACAAGATCGTGAAGGGCGAGCGCGAGCGCTTCATGCGCCTGTTCGACGAGGCCTTCGTCGAATCGCAGGAAGCCGTCGGCATGCGGCTGTACGGCCAGTTCGCCGACCTCGATGACCCCGATCGCTTCGTCTGGATCCGCGGGTTCGACGACATGGCCGCGCGCGAGCGCAACTTGAGCGAGTTCTACTCCGGTCCCGTCTGGAAGGCCCGACGTGACGAAGCCAATCCGCTGCTGGTCGACAACGACAACGTGTTGCTACTGCGTCCGTCGCCAATGGAGGGAAGTCCTGCGCGCATCGATGTCGCGCGCGACGCGGCACGAGCTACATCAGGTGGCGGTCCGCGTTTCGTCGCGCTCCATGTCTGTCATCTCTGGAAGGATCCCGTGGATCCGGAGGAGGGCTTTCCTCGCTTCTTCGAGCAGACCTGCGTGCCTGCGATCGAGGCCGCGGGCCTGCCGGTGATCGGCACCTTCATCCCGGAGCGCTCGCCCAACAACTTCCCGCGACTGCCGGTGCGTGAGGGCGAGAAGGTCTTCGTGTGGATGACCCACGCAGCGGACGCGGATGATTGGGCGCTGCGCTGGAGCGCCTGTCGTCACTCGCCGGCCTGGCGCGCGCTGGAGCCGCGCTGGCGCGATGCGCTGGAACGCGCGCCGCAGATCCTGCGCTTGCGACCGGGCGTCGGATCGTCCACCGCTTGAGCACAGCTTTGACCGCTCGGTCTGCTTCACGGCCGAGCGCACTCGCTATGCTCCCGGCCTGTTCGTGCCCACCCCAACTGCCGACCTGGAGCCCTCGCATGCGCAGCGCCTTGTCCATCCTCGCCCTCGTCATCGTGCTGACCATCGTCATGCTGGTCGCCAAGAAGCAGATGCAGGCCATCAAGCCGCCAGCGGCGAGCGGCGCCGCCTCGTCCGCCACGGGAGGCGCTTCCGCTGCCGGTCTGCCTCAACCCGAGGCCGTCGGCCGCCAGGTCCAGGACCTGATGAAGCAAGGCGAGCAACGCGCCTCCGAGGCGCAGTGACGCCAATCTGAGCCCCAGCGCCCATGACGGTCCACGCGCTCTTCTTCTGCCTGCGGCCGGATCCGGTCACCGCGGCCCAGCTCACCGCGGTCTCCGACGCGCTCGTGCAGCGCTTCGGCCTGCGTGAGAAGCCGCCGCGCACCGAGCGCCTCCATGTGACCCTGCATCACCTGGGTTGGTTCGATGACGCCGATCCGGTCGCGCTCGCCGATGTGCGTCAGCGCGCCGAATCCGCCGCCGCGTCCTTGCGTGATGCGCCCGCGCGGGTCGACTTCGAGGAGATGCTCAGCTTCACGCGCAAGCCGCGCAACCGGCCCTTCGTGCTCAGCGGCGGCGCCTGCCTGGACGAGGTGCGCCGGCTTCGCGCCGCGCTGGGCGATGAACTCGCCGCGGTCGGACTGCCGGTCGATCCGCACTTCACGCCGCACCTCACGCTGCTCTACGACGACCTCGCCGTGCCCTCGCAGCCCCTGCCGATGCCCGCGCCCGGATGGACCGCCCGCCACCTTCACCTGATGGACAGCCTGCAAGGGCAGTCCACGCATGTGGCGCTCGCGCGCTGGTCGCTGGACTGAACGGCGCGAATCAGGCGGACGACGCTCCCGGCGTCACGATCTCCCTCGCCAGCGCCCGCAGGCTCAGCGGCGCCGAGCCCTCGGCGTGATTGGAGATCGTCACGTAGGCCGGATGACCGGCCTCAGCCGTCGCGCGGATGACCTTGGCCAGCACCGCGCGCGTGTCCGTGTCCGGATCCATCAGCTCGGCGTACTCGCCGTATTTCTTCTCCGCGTCCTCGTAGCCGAACGGGCCATGCATCCGGTGCAGGTTCCAGCGGCAGACCAAGGGCCCGGGCCACATCGCGCGCAACAGCGGCAACTGGTCCTGGATCGGCGGGAGCTTCGGATGCAGGCCCAGGCAGTAGCGCGCGCCCGTGTCCTTGAGCACCGCCACGAAATCGGGCGTCAGCCATTCCGGATCGCGCACCTCGACCGCCACGACCGCCTCCGGCGCGAGGTCCCGCAGCGAGGGCAGGGCGCTCAGCATCGCGTGGAGACGATCCAGCTGCTCGGGCATGCGGTCCAGCATCGCCAGCGGCAGCGGGCTGAGCTGGAAGACCAGCGCGCCGATGCGTGTCCCCAGGCCCTCCATCGCCGGTGCGAGGAACTCCTGCACCGCCAGCCGCGGATCGAGGAAGGCCGTGTTGGCCTGCCGGCCGCGCCCGTCCTCGGCGCGGACCTGCGCGTCGGTGATCACGCTGGGCGCCTTCACCGTGAAGCGGAAGTCCTCGGGCACGAGTTGCGCGTAACGCTCGTACTGGCTGGCCGTCAGCGATTGATAGAAGCCGCGATCGATGCCCACCGCGCGGTGCAGCGGTTGCGCCGCGTAGGCGGTCAGCCCGTTGCGCGACAGGTTGGACTCGC
Source organism: Roseateles sp. So40a (assembly GCF_048081605.1). NCBI lineage: Bacteria > Pseudomonadati > Pseudomonadota > Betaproteobacteria > Burkholderiales > Sphaerotilaceae > Roseateles > Roseateles sp. So40a. The sequence continues at coordinate 1,244,907 of NZ_CP182288.1, forward strand.
CGTGCCGGCCGGCCCAGACGAGGCCTTGCCAGCCCGGGTAGCTCCACGACGACGTGCCCAGCCGGATGCGCGGCGACAGCGTCTCGGCGAGGGCCTGTTGCTCGTCATCCACCGGCGCGGGCTGGATGCCGGCGCGCCGGCGCTTGGGCGCATCGCCGGTCGCCCCTTCGCCGACGCTGCTGTCGATCTCGTCATCGTCAGCGTCCTCGACCTGGGATGACTTCGGCGCCGGCGCCGGCGGCAGCAGCTCGCCGAAGAGATCGTCCTGAAGGGCAGGGGGCTCCTGTTGCATGGGGCGGCAGCATAGCGCTCGCGGCTACACTGCCGCGCGAGCCTCGCCAATGCCCATCGTGTCCGAAACTCCCCAGCCCACCGACGCCGTCGCGCTCCCACTCGTGGATCAGCCCGCGGATCAACCCGCCGACGAGTACGCGATGCGCCTGGCGCTGGACCAGGCCCAGAACGCGTGGCTCGTGGGCGAGGTGCCGGTGGGCGCGGTGATCATGCGCGGCGGCCAGGTGATCGCCACCGGCTACAACCGCCCGATCACCACGCACGACCCGACCGCGCACGCCGAGATCGTCGCGCTGCGACACGCCGCGCAGCTGCTGGGCAACTACCGGCTGCCCGAGTGCGAGCTCTACGTGACGCTCGAACCCTGCGCGATGTGCGCGATGGCGATGATGCATGCGCGGCTCAAGCGCGTGGTCTTCGCGGCTCCCGACCCCAAGACCGGCGTGGCCGGCTCGGTGCTGGACCTCTTCGGCCAGAAACAGCTCAACCACCACACCGCGCTGCACGGCGGCGTGCTGGCGGATGCGTCCGCGCGACTGCTGCGCGAGTTCTTCGCCGAGCGTCGCGAGGCCGCGCGCCAGCTGCGTGACGCGCGCCGGCGCGCCGCCACGTCGACCGATGCCGAGCTGGCCGGCGCGGTGGACCCGATGGCCGCGCTGCCCGAGGTGCAGGAGTTCCCGGTCATCCCGGTCGGCGACGCGCAGTACCTTTCCGTGAATCTCGATCCGCCCCAGGATCCCCCCTCGAATCCCCGACAGGACGACCCGCAGCGATGAGCTCCCTGACCCTCTACACCCCCTCCGGCGTCCTGGCCCAGGCCCAACCCCTCAAGCGCGCGGCCAAGCGGCTCGGCGCGCTGGGTTTCGACGTCAACATCGACGAGGCCGCGCTGGACAAGCATCAGCGCTTCGCCGGCGACGACGACACGCGACTGGCCGCGCTGCACCGCGTGGCGCAGGCCGCGCCCTCGGTGGCGCTGGCCACGCGCGGCGGCTACGGACTGACGCGCCTGCTGGACCGCATCGACTGGGCGCTGATGGCGCGCAGCGTCGAGCGCGGCACCCGCTGGGTCGGCCTGAGCGACGTGACCGCGCTGCAGCTGGCGATGCTCGCCCACACGAAGCAGACGAGCTGGGCCGGCCCGATCGCCTGCGACGACTTCGGCCGCGCCGACACCGACGGCGGCGTCGACGAGATCACGCGCGACTGCTTCCTCGAGGCGATGGACGGCTCGCTTGAAGCCATCGGCTTCCGCACCGAGACCGGCCTGGATGGCGTCGAGGCGCGCGGCACGCTGTGGGGCGGCAACCTGACGGTGCTGTGCTCGCTGCTGGGCACGCCGCACTTCCCCAAGGTCAAGGGCGGCATCCTGTTCCTGGAGGACGTGAACGAGCATCCGTATCGCGTCGAGCGCATGCTGCTGCAACTGTGGCAAGCCGGCGTGCTGGACGCGCAGAAGGCCGTGCTGCTGGGCAGCTTCAGCGGCTGGAAGAAATCGCCGCTGGATCGCGGCTACTCGATGAAGAGCTGCGTCGAGGCGCTGCGCCAGCGCGTGAAGGTGCCGTTGCTGACCGGGCTGCCGTTCGGGCATGTGCCGACCAAGGTCTGCCTGCCGGTGGGCGCGAAGGCCGAGATGATGGTCGAGGGCCGCGATGTCATCGTCGCCTGGGGGCACGTGGGTCCGGGCCATGACCACCATGACCATGGCGATCACGGCCATGACCACGGTCATCACGGTCACGGCCATGCGCACGGGCATGACCACGACCACCACGGGCACGACCACTGACGGACGTCACAGGCGCGCCGCGAACCGGCCCGCTATGATCCGCCCCGGCATCGGCCGGCCTCCACGAGAGGCACGGCCTTGGCAACAATCTGGCAATGCCGCATCCGCACGATGCGGCGTTTGCTTTTTGGAAGGATGACGATGTCGTCGGGGCTGTGGAACGCGTCGCTGCACGCGGCTGAAGGCTGGCGCGGGACGTGGGCCCGATGGACGGGAGCTCGCCGCCTGGCCGGGGCCGTGACGACGGCGTTGACCGCGACGCTCGCGGCCACGCTGCTGGCGGCCTGCAACAACAGCCCGTATCCGGCCGGCGCCGGCAAGGACAACACGCTGTACCTGTCCTTCGATGAACGCTCGCCGCGTTACCTCGATCCGACCGCGTCCTACACCGCGCCCGAAGCGGTCTACACCTACCAGATCATGGAGCCGCCCTACGGCTACCACTATCTGAAGCGGCCCTACGAGCTGATCCCGCGCGCCGCCGCCGCGGTCGTCAAGCCGTATTACCTCGACGCCCAGGGCAAGCGCCTGCCCGAGGACGCGCCCGCCGAGCAGATCGCGCAGAGCGTCTACGACGTGCCGATCCGCCCGGGCGTGACCTACGCGCCCAGCCCCGCCTTCGCCAAGGACGCGCAGGGCAATTACCGCTATCACCACCTCACCGCCAAGGACCTCGGCGACAAGCGCTCGCCGTGGCAGTTCGAGCACCTGGGCACACGCGAGCTCGAGGCCGAGGACTTCGTCTACGCGCTCAAGCGCCACGCGACGCCGCGCATCGAGGCGCCGATCTTCGGGCTGTTCTCCGAGCACGTGGTCGGGCTCAAGGAATACAGCGCGCTGATCCGCGCGGAGAACGCCAAGCTGCTGAAGGGCCTGCCCGAGAGCACGCCCGACAAGCCCTTCCTGGACTTCCGCAAGTGGCCGCTGGCCGGCGCGGAGGCGGTCGACAAGCACCTGCTGCGCGTGCGCATCAAGGGCAAGTACCCGCAATGGTCCTACTGGCTGTCGACGACCTTCATCGCGCCGGTGCCGTGGGAGGTCGACCTGTTCTACGCGCAGCCCGGCATGGCCGAGCACGGCCTGTCGTGGAACCAGTGGCCCGTGGGCACGGGTCCGTACATGATGACGGAGTACCAGCAGGACCGCCGTCACGTGTTGTCGCGCAACCCGAACTACCGCAAGGACGACCTGTATCCCTGCGAGGGCATGCCTGACGACGGCCCCGCGGGACGTCTGGCCGACTGCGGCAAGCCCATGCCGTTCATCGACAAGATCGTCGCCACGCTGATCAAGGAACGCGTGCCGCGCAAGGAGATGTTCAAGCAGGGCTACCTGGACATGCCCGACCTGGAGCGCGCGGACTGGGGCGTGGAGTTCTACGCCGACGCGAGCGATTCGGCGCAGACCGAGGCCTTCTTCAAGCAGCGCGGCTTCGCCTTCCCGCGCACCACCGAGCCCAACAACTGGTACCTCGGCTTCAACATGCTGGATCCGGTGGTCGGCAAGGGCAAGACGCCCGAGGACGAGCTCCGCCATCGCAAGCTGCGCCAGGCGCTGTCCATCGCGATCGACTGGGAGGAGGGCTACGGCCGCATCTTCAAGAACCGCGGCGGGGTGGCTGCATACGGGCCGGTGCCTCCTGGCGTCTTCGGCTCGCGCGAGGCGCAGCCCGGCTTCTTCAATCCGGTCACGCACAAGCTGGTCAATGGCAAGGTGGAGCGGCGCTCGATCGAGGATGCTCGCCAGCTGTTGGCCGAGGCCGGTTACCCCGACGGACGCGATGCCAAGACCGGCGCGCCGCTGGTGCTGAACTACGACTTCATGCGCGTGGTCACGCCCGAGGTGAAAGCCGAGAACGACTGGCTGATCAAGCAGTTCGCCAAGATCGGCGTACAGCTGGAAGTGCGCGCCACCGACTACAACCAGTTCCAGGAAAAGCTCCATCAAGGCAAGCATCAGATCTTCTGGTGGGGCTGGCTGGCAGACTACCCGGACGCCGAGAACTTCCTGTTCCTGCTCTACGGGCCCAACAGCAAGTCGCTGCATGAGGGCGAGAACTCGGCCAACTACGTGAACCTCGAGTTCGACCGCTTGTTCAAGCAGATGCAGGTGTTGGACGACGGCCCGGAGAAGCAGCGCGTGATCGACCGCATGGTGCAGATCGCGCAGGACGATGCGCCCTGGGCCTTCGGCTATTGGGCGTGGACCGGGCAGGCCTATCAGAGCTGGGTCCACAACGGCAAGCCGAGCATCGTCATCCGCGACCCGGTGCGCTACCACCGCCTCGATCCCAAGCAACGCGCCCAGCTGCAAGGCGAGTGGAACCGCCCGGTGTGGTGGCCGCTGCTGGTGCTGGTGGTGGGCTTCGCCGCCATCGTCTGGATGACCCGCCGCAGCTTCCGCCAGCGCGAGACCGCCACCGCGCGCGGCACCGCCGTCTCGACCCTTGCGCCGACCGTTGCGCCGACCGCCACCGCTGAGCGGGGATCCGACTGATGTTCAAGTACCTCGCACGCCGGCTCGCCTACGGGCTGGCCATCCTGGTCGGCGTCAACCTGCTGACCTTCTTCCTGTTCTTCACGGTCAACACGCCGGACGACATGGCCCGCCTGAACATCGGCGGCAAGCGTGTCACGCAGGAACAGATCGACAAGTGGAAGGCCGAGCGCGGCTACGACAAGCCGCTGTACTGGGACGCGTCGAAGAGCGGCACCGCGGCGGTCACGCACACGGTGTTCTGGGAACGCTCGGTGTCGCTGATGCTGCTGGACTTCGGCCGCTCGGACGCGCGCCAGGCCGTGGACATCGGCCATGAGATCAAGACCCGCATGGGGGTGAGCCTGCAGCTGGCGGTGCCGATCTTCGCGCTGCAGCTGATCGTGAGCGTGGCCTTCGCGCTGCTGCTCACGTTCTTCCGCAACTCGCGCATCGACTTCTGGGGCGTCGTGCTGTGCGTGCTCATGCTGTCGATCTCCAGCCTGTTCTACATCATCGTCGGCCAGTTCTTCTTCTCGCGCGTGCTGCGCCTGGTGCCGATCAACGGCTACGAGCCGGGCCTGGACGCGATCAAGTTCCTGGCGCTGCCGATCGTGCTGTCGCTGCTGTCGCGGCTGGGCGGCGAGGCGCGGCTGTACCGCGCGATGCTGCTGGAGGAGGTGGGCAAGGACTACGTGCGCACCGCCCGCGCCAAGGGGCTGTCCGAACCCGTCGTGCTGATGCGCCACGTGCTGCGCAACGCGCTGATCCCCATCATCACCAGCGCCGGCGCCTATCTGCCCTACGTCTTCCTGGGCAGCCTGGTGTTCGAGAGCTTCTTCGGCATTCCCGGCCTGGGCGCCTTCGTCATCGAGGCGATCACCGGACAGGATTTCGCCATCGTGCGCACCATGGTGTTCCTGGGCGCGCTGCTCTACATCGCCAGCAACGCGCTGATCGACGTGATCTACACCTGGGTCGACCCGCGCGTGCGGCTGACCTGAACACTGCGAGCATTGGGATTCGACATGGGATTCAAGGTCGTCATCCTCTGGACCGACGTGGCGCTGTGGGCGATGTTCGCGGCGCTGGGCTTCTACATCGTGCGGCTGATCCGCCGCCCGCACCTGCGCTCGAACTGGCAGCGCGTGCTGCGTGATCCGGCCGCGCTGAGCGCCGGCGTGGTGCTGGCGCTGTTCCTGGCGATCACCGCGCTGGACAGCCTGCACTTCCGGCGCGCGCTCGCCGACAGCCCGGCCGGGCAGCAGTTCTACGAGACCCGCACCGAGTCCGTGCTGGACCTGCTGCTGGCGCGCCAGATCGAGATGCGCGAGACGAGCTACTCGGCGCCGCTCGCGTACCAGGGCTTCACGCTGGACAGCGTGGCGCACGGCGACGAGATCGTGCGCGAGTATCCGCGGCTGGCCTTCGGCGGGGCGCACCTGCAGGACCCCGCGCGCGACTGGCACGCCGACCTGACGCGCCGCGCGCTGACCGGCCTGGCGCTGGGCGCGCTGGCCGCGGTGCTGATGGCGCTGGCCACGGCCGCGACGCTCGCGTCGCATCACGGCGGATTCGGCGCCGGACTGCGCGACCTGCTGGCCGACCGCACGCATTACCCGTGGCGCGCGGCGCTGGGCACGCTGACGGTGATCGCGCTGCTGGCCGGTCCGACGATCGCGCTGATGGGCCATTACCACGTGTTCGGCACCGACCAGACCGGCAACGACGTGCTGTACCAGGCGCTCAAGAGCATCCGCACCGCGTTCGTCATCGGCGCGCTGTCGACGCTGGCGACGCTGCCCTTCGCGCTGGTGCTGGGCATCCTCGCGGGCTACCTCAAGGGCTGGGTGGACGAGGCGATCCAGTACTTCTATACGGTGCTGACCTCGGTGCCCAACGTGCTGCTGATCGCGGCCTGCGTGCTGATGGTCCAGGTCTTCCTGGACAAGCACCCCGAGGCCTTCGCCACCGGCGCGGAACGCGCCGACCTCAAGATCTTCCTGCTGTGCGTGATCCTGGGCGTGACCGGCTGGGCCACGCTGTGCCGCCTGGTGCGCGGCGAGACGCTCAAGCTGCGCGAGGCGGACTTCGTCCAGGCCGCCACCGCCTTCGGCGTGCGCGACACGACGATCATGGTCCGCCACATCGTGCCCAACGTGATGCACCTGGTGCTGATCTCGCTGGTGCTCAACTTCTCCGACCTCATCCTCTACGAAGCCGTGCTGACCTACGTCGGCGTGGGCGTGGACCCGGGCATGAACAGCTTCGGCGGCATGATCAACCTGGCCCGCTCCGAGATGAGCCGCGACCCGGTGGTGTGGTGGAGCTTCGCCGCGGCCTTCGGTTTCATGGTCAGCCTGGTGCTGGCCGCCAACCTGTTCGCCGACGGCGTGCGCGACGCCTTCGACCCGCGCGCGCGCAAGCTGCGCCCGCAGGTGCTGTCGCTCAAGAAGAAGAACGCCCAGGCCTGAGGACCGCGCCATGCTCAAGATCGACGACCTCCACGTCCACCTGGACGCCGACGCCGGCCTGGTGCGCGCCATCGACGGCATGCGCCTCACGCTCGCCCAAGGCCAGACCTTCGCCCTGGTGGGCGAGTCCGGCTGCGGCAAGAGCATGACCGCGCTCGCGCTCATGCGCCTGCTGCCCGACAACGGCCGCATCGCCTCAGGCCGCCTCGAACTCGACGGCCAGGACCTCTTCGACCTCAGCGAAGCCCGCATGCGCGATGTGCGCGGCGGCCGCATCGGCATGATCTTCCAGGAACCAGGCACCAGCCTGAACCCGGTGATGAAGGTCGGCGATCAGATCGTCGAGGCCATCCAGGCCCACACGCCTCTCCGCGGCCAGGCCGCCCGCCAGAAAGCCATCGACTGGCTGCGCCGCGTCGGCATCCCCGAACCCGAACGCCGCATCGACGAATACCCGTTCCGACTCTCCGGCGGTCAGAAGCAACGGATCATGATCGCGATGACCCTCGCGGCTGAACCCGACTTCCTCATCGCCGACGAGCCCACCACCGCCCTCGACGTCACCATCCAGGCGCAGATCCTCGACCTCCTCAAGGACCTCCAGCGCGAACGCGGCCTCGGCCTCCTCCTCATCACCCACGACCTCGGCGTCGTCTCCGGCATGGCCCACCAAGTGGCCCTCATGTACGCCGGTCAGATCGTCGAGGTCGCCCCGGCTTCCGAATTCTTCGCCGCGCCTCGGCATCCGTACGCCCGGCTGCTGCTCCAAGCCCTGCCCGACGCGCAGCGCCGCGGTGAACCCCTCGCCGCCATCCCCGGGACCGTGCCCGCGCTCTGGCAAACCTTCGAGGGCTGCCGCTTCGCTCCGCGCTGCGATCGCGCCATCACCGCGTGCGCCTCCACCCCGCCCACGCTCGATGCGCTCGCCGCTTCAGGCGCACCGCATGAGGTCCGCTGCCTCATCTATTCGGAACCCGGGCTGTTTGTTGAAGACGCCACTTCGGCGCGAGAACGCGCCGGCAGCACCGGTGCCCCCTTCCGCGCCAATGTTCCCGCACGCTCCACAGGCGCTCCAGGGGGCACCGGTGCCGCCGTCGCTTCCGACGTTCGCTACGCCCCCCACACGCCCGATACCGTGGACAAGGCGGATACCGCGGACACCGCGGAACGCAGTGCGGGCAGTGCAGCTCTCGCGGGCGGGGCCCGCGGCATGCTCCTCGAGATCAAGGACCTCCGCGTCCGCTACCCGCTCTCCCGCGGCTTCTTCGGCGGCACCCGGCAGTGGTTCGACGCCGTCGGCGGCATCTCGTTCTCCATCGAATCCGGCCGCACCCTCGCCCTCGTCGGCGAATCAGGCTGCGGCAAGACCACCTCCGGCAAAGCCATCGTCCAGCTCCTCCGTCGCGTCGCCGTCATCGAGGGTCAGGCCTTGCTCCATCCGCCCGCGCCAGGCCTCCCGGGGCTCACGGGCACCGCGGCCGGGCAGGGCGGGGCGCCGCGCGACCTCTTCCAGCTCGACGGTGAAGCCCTCCGCGACGCCCGCCGCCAAGTCCAGATCATCTTCCAGGACCCGTTCGCCTCCCTGAATCCGCGTCTGCGCGTCCAGGAAGTCCTCGAGGAAGGCCTCCTCGCGCTGCGCCCCGAACTCGACGCGCCCGCCCGACTCGCCCTCCTGCTCGACCTCGTCGACCAGGTCGGCCTGCGCCGCGACGCCCTCGGCCGCTTCCCCCACGAGTTCTCCGGCGGTCAGCGCCAGCGCATCGCCATCGCTCGCGCACTCGCGGTCGAGCCCCGCCTCATCGTCTGCGACGAACCGACCTCGGCTCTCGACGTCTCCGTCCAGGCGCAGATCCTCAACCTGCTGCGCGAACTCCAACGCAGCCGCGGCCTGTCCTACCTCTTCATCACCCACAACATCGGCGTCGTCGAGTACATCGCCGACGAGGTCGCCGTGATGCAAGCGGGTCGCATCTTGGAATCCGGCACCTGCGACGCCGTCCTGGGTCAGCCGCGCGAGGCCTACACCCGCACGCTGCTCGCCGCCGTTCCCCGCGTCGAGCGCCGCACCCCCGCCTGACGAGACCCCCGGCGCCTCATTCCTCCCCCCAAGGGCCGCCTCGTTCGGCCCTTTTCTCTTCCTTTCGGGGTAACCCTTTCGAGGCCGCCGTGCCCGGCACCGTGACGGTGCAACGGGCGTAACTGGGCGTTTCGTGAAGCCGTACGGCGTGTCCTCGCACAAGGGCTGTCGCGGCGAAATGCACCTGATACGCGCAACGGGGCGATAAACGCGCTGCTATCCACAGATATTGCGCACAAGTGGTGCGTTGAATCGGGTTTTCCAGGTGTTAAGGGCCCGTTTCGGGCGTTACGCGCGCGTCGCGTTGCCGCAACGGATGCCGCAATGCGCACTTTGGTGTTTACCCGCGTTTTCCGGCCAGAAACAGGCCTGTCACGAGCCGCTTAGGGTGTTCACGGGGGATTCCATGTCGAAGGCGACAAGAAACTGGCCCGGCCCTGACCCGGGAACACAGCTCGGAGGGCGTTGGCCGAAACACGGCCGCCTCGTGTTCCCGGGAACAAGTCACAAGTGTTTCTGGATAAGGAGTCCTCATGTTCAAACGTAAGAGCATCAACACCGCCGCGCTGCTCGCGCTCGGTGTGATCGCCGCCCCGGCGATCGCCCAGCAGCAGCTCGACCGCGTGGAGATCACCGGCACCTCGATCAAGCGCATCGACGCCGAGACCGCGCTGCCTGTGAGCGTCATCACCCGCGACAACATCGACAAGAGCGGCGCGTCCAACGTGCAGGAACTCGTCGATCGCCTGAGCTACAACAACGGCGGCGGCATCGCGATGGGCCAGTCGATCGGTGACTCGTCCGCCACCGGCCAGACCGGCGCCTCGCTGCGCGGCCTGGGCCGCGCCCGCACCCTGGTGCTGCTGAACGGCCGCCGTCTGCCGACCTACCCGTTCTCGGGTCAGGGCGTCGACCTGAACTCCGTGCCCCTGGCCGCCATCGAGCGCATCGAAGTGCTGCGCGACGGCGCCTCGGCGACCTACGGCTCCGACGCCATCGGCGGCGTGATCAACTTCATCACCCGCAAGGACTGGAAGGGCGGCGAACTGTCCGTCGGCCTGGAAACCCCGCACTCGGTCGGCGACGTGTTCTCGCTGTCCGGCGGCCTGGGCTTCGGTGACCTGAACAAGGACAAGTTCAACATCCTGGGCACCTTCAACTACCAGAAGTACGACGCGATCCGCGCCAAGGACCGCGCCTATGCCTCGACCGGCAACCGTCCGGACCTGGGCATCATCAAGGACTCCGGCAACACGTTCCCGGCCAACGCCGTGATCCCGTCCACCGGCCAGTACGTGCCGCTCGCGGCGAACTTCCCGAACTGCGCGCCGCCCGACAGCTTCTCGTATCCCGGCGCCACCAACTGCCGCTACGACTACACCCATTACATCGACCTGGTCCCCGAGCAGGAACGCTACGGTGCCCTGGTGAAGGCCACCCTGGCCCCGTCGCAGGACCACACGCTGTTCGCCGAAGTGGCCTACAGCCGCAACGAGATCATCCTGGGCTCGTCGCAGACCCCCTCGACCACCACCGGCAAGCCGGCTTACCTGTACCCGGGTGGCGGCAAGTGGTACCCGACCGCCGCCGTGGACGCGGTGCTGCCGGGCTACCGTGGCCCGCTGCGCATCTCCTGGCGGATGGTCGACGGCGGTCAGCGCCGCGACAAGGTCACCAGCGAGGTGCTGCGCACCGTCGCCGGCGCCGAAGGCACCTTCGCGGGCTTCGACTACAAGGCCGCGTTCGTGTACGCCGAGGGCAAGGCCCGTGACGACTACGTCAGCGGCATCTTCTCCGACGCCCGCCTGGTCCAGGCGCTGGCCACCGGCCTGATCAACCCGTTCGGCCCCAATGACGCCGCCGGCCTGGCCGCGCTCAAGGGCGCCGAGCTGTCGGGCAACAACCGCTCGTCCAAGACCAGCAACACCGGCGTGGACTTCACGCTGTCGCGCGAGCTGTTCAACGTCGGCGCGGGCAACATGGGCCTGGCGGTCGGTGGTGAGTTCCGCAAGGAAAAGTACCACGACGGCTACTCCGAGATCGCCGGCTCCGGCGACATCGTGGGCGGCTCGGGCAACGCCGGTGCCGTCACCGGCCAGCGCGACGTGAGCGGTGTGTTCGCCGAAGCGAACTTCCCCGTGCACAAGATGCTGGAGCTGAACGCCGCCGTCCGCTACGACAAGTACAGCGGCACCAAGGGCGATTCGCGCGACGGTTCGTTCTCGTCGCCCAGCCTGTCGTCGACCAGCCCCAAGCTGTCGCTGCGCTTCACCCCGATGAGCGGCATTCTGCTGCGCGCCTCGGCCGGCAAGGGCTTCCGCGCCCCGGCGCTGGACAACCTGTACGCGCCGTCCGCAGGCACGAACACGGGTTCCAACTTCACCGACCCGTTCTATGAAGCGCTGAAGGGTTGCACGGCCTTCCCGAACACGGACCACTGCTCCACGCAGCTGACCGCGGTGAACAACAGCAACCCGAACCTGAAGCCGGAGAAGTCCAAGACCTTCACCGCCGGCCTGGTCTTTGAAATGATCAAGGACACGACCATCGGGATCGACTACTTCGACATCAAGATCACCAACGGCATCCGCGCGCTGACCGGCGACGACATCCTGAAGGACTGGTTCAAGAACCAGACCGGCCCGACGACCAGCTCCTCGGTCTTCGCCAACCGCCTGATCCGCGACCCCGTGACGGGCTACCTGGATTACGTCAACGCGTCGCTGGAGAACGTCGGCCAGGCCCGCGTCAAGGGCTTCGACCTGAGCGCCCGCACCCGCCTGCGCACCGACTGGGGCACCTTCACCCCGGGCTGGGAAGGCACGATCCTGACCAAGAGCTCGGAAACCAACATCATCTCCGGCGACACCATCGACAACCTCGGCAAGTACGCCGTGGGCGGTCCGGTGATCAAGTTCAAGCAGACCTTCACGCTGGACTGGGACATGGCCAACTGGGGCGTCGGCGCCCGCTACTTCCGCCAGAACGGCTACCAGGACTATGACGAGGTCCGCCACGTCAAGGCCTACGACCTGTTCGACCTGCAAGGCACCTACAAGGGCGTGAAGAACATGGTGTTCACGCTGGGCATGCGCAACGTGTTCGACAAGAAGCCGCCGGCGACCGTCCAGGAAGACTACTTCCAGGTCGGCTTCGACCCGACGTACGCCGACGTCAAGGGCCGCACCCTGTACGTGCGCGGCACCTATCGCTTCTAATCCATCGGGTCTCCTGACCTGACCATGCAGGCCCTTCGGGGCCTGCTTTTCTTTGGGCGATCCCATGGACTACATCAACCCCGCACTGGATTTCACCGCCCTGGGCCGCACGCTGCGGACCGAGGGGAGGGTGCTGATCCGCGACTTCTTCTCGCCACAGGTCGTCGACGCGCTGGACCGCGCGCTGCAGGCGATCGACTGGGAGCTCGTCTACCGCGACCTCAATGGCGACCGCCGCCTCACCGGCGAGCAACTGCGCGCCCTGACGCCCCAGCAGCGCATGCAGCTCACCGAAGGCATCCATTCGGTCGCGCGCGAGAGCTTCCAGTTCTCGTTCTTCTCGGACTCGCTGGTCAAGGCCGTGCAGGATGGCCGAGACGATCTGCTCGCCCGTTTCATGCGCTGGATGGCCGAGGAGGAGTTCCTCTCACGCATGCGCGAGCTGAGCGGTGACCCTGAAATCAATGGCGTGTTCGCGCAGGCGACCATGTACTCGCGCGGTAACTTCCTCACGACCCACGACGATCATGTGGACCGCGAGGACCGCCGCATCGCCTACGTGATCAACCTCACCCGGCGCTGGCGGCCGGACTGGGGCGGCCTGCTGCACTTCACGGCCGAGGACGGATCGGTGCTGGACACCTTCTTCCCGCACTTCAATTCCTTGTCGCTGTTCACCGTGCCTCAGCGACATTTCGTGTCCTACGTGCCGCCATTCGCCATGGCGGAGCGCCAGGCGATCACCGGATGGCTGATTTCGGCCTGAATTCCGCCTGAATCCGGTCTGAGCGGCACGCGGATTGCCCGTTCGCTAAGCAATCTGACCGGCGCCTGACGTTCGGGTTAGCCCTAGCATCCCCACCGGGGGTGCTCAGGGTCATACCAGTAGAATACCAGGGCCGGTTCTCATGGCTGATCAACGAGTCCCGGTGGCGGTTGCCGCCGTAACCGGTGGTGATCCGTGCGATGGGCGATGCGCGCATGGTCGGGCAAACCCCATGGCTTGCGACTTGTGCATGTCGTTTATGATCTAGGTCGTGAAAGGTGGTCGAAATCTGTAGTTTTGCTACAGGTTTTTGATCGATCCTTGAGACGCCCGCGGCCACAAGCTGACGGGCATTTTTGTTGAGTCGGGTTCGTATCGTGCCCTGGGTTTTCGAGTCTTCGTGTGTCCATCCTGCATTCGGCGGGTCGGCGGTCCGTGGCGCTTCGGCGGCTCGGCATCACCGCATTCCGTCGCTCGCACAGCCGGCAAGACAGGCGCTGCTGACCCCAGGTTGCGGCGCGAACGCCTGATCCGACCAGACGCTGTGTAGAGTCGAACTCCCCTTGTAGCTTCGATGAAAGAAATTCGCAGTTTGATGAAGGAGCGCGCATGAACTTTGCGCAGGATAAAGGCGGGTCTTCGCGCCTGACGGGCTTCGGCCTTGTCGTCTTGGTCCACGTCCTGATCGTCGGCGCCCTGGCCAGCGGCCTGGCAACGAAGATCAAGGAAGCGGTGAAGGGTCCGATCGACGTCAAGGTCGTCGAGGAAAAGGTCAAGCCGCCGCCGCCGCCTGAAAAGGTCGTGCCGCCGCCGCCGGACATCAAGGCCCCGCCGCCGCCGTTCGTGCCGCCGCCGGAAGTCGTCGTGACGGCCCCGCCGCCCCCGACGCAGACGGTGGCCGCGGTGTCGACCACGCCGCCGCCCGCGACCAACTTCACCCCGACGCCGCCTGCGGCCGCACCGGCGCCTCCGGCACCGCCGCAGCCCAAGGTCCGTTCGGCGATCGGCAACTGCACCAAGATGGCCAAGCCCGAAATGCCGGCGCTCAACTGGAGCGGTACCGCCAGCTACAAGGCCACGTTCGTGGTCAAGGGCGGCAAGGTCTCGGAAGTGAGCTTCGTCTCGCTGCGCGGCGCCAACGACCGCAAGGCCGAGCGCGCGCTGAAGAACGCCATCCAGGCCGCGCTGACGGAATACGAATGCACGGACGCGACGCTCGAACAAGAGTTCGTGTTCAACATGGAATGATTTGCGGGACGTCCTGACCCGCGATTCGACCGATCACGGGGCGCCTGACGCGCCCCGACCCCTCAACCTGAGTTCAAGACTTTTTGCGTAGGAGCTAACTCCATGATCTCTCGTCTGTCTGCCATGTTCGCGGCCATCGCGTGCGCCGCGACCCTGGCCGTCTCCCCGCTGGCCGCCCAAGCGCAGGACCAGGCTGCCTCGGCCGCCGCTTCCGCTGCTGATTCCGCTCCCGCTCCTGCCGACATCGCTCCTGCCGCCGTCTCCGAGCCGGCCGCCGCCAAGCCCGTCGACAACCCCTACAGCCTGGGCAACATCGTCGCCCACGGCAACGTGGTCGACCAGGCCGTGCTGGCCATCCTGGCCATCATGTCCATGGGCTCCTGGTACATCCTCTTCACGAAGCTGTGGGACACCTCCAAGATCGCTCGTGAAGCCAAGGAAGTCCGCGCCTCGTTCTTCAAGAAGGCTTCCCTGCAGGAAGGCCTGAAGAGCCTGAGCGAGACCGGCGCTTTCCGCTTCATCGCCCAGACCGGCGTGGAAGCCTCGGAGCACCATGAAGGCGCCCTGACCGAGAACATCGACCACAACACGTGGGTCACGATGAACATCGACCGCGCCGTGCAAGAAGTGAACTCGCGCCTGCAAGGCGGCCTGGGCTTCCTGGCCACCGTCGGCTCGACCAGCCCCTTCATCGGCCTGTTCGGTACCGTGTGGGGCATCCTGCAAGCCCTGACGCAGATCGGCGTTGCCGGCCAAGCGTCGATCGACAAGGTCGCCGGCCCCGTGGGCGCCGCGCTGATCATGACCGCCATCGGTCTGGGCGTGGCCGTTCCGGCCGTGCTGGGCTACAACTGGCTGGTCAACCGCAACAAGTCGGTCATGGGCCAAGTCCGTGCCTTCGCTGCTGACCTGCACGGCGTCCTGATGGGCAGCCGCAAGGTCGCAGGCCGCTAATCCGCAGTCCCGGAGACGCAATATGGGGATGAACGTAGGTTCGTCCGGTGGCGACGACGAAGTGGTCTCGACCATCAACACCACGCCCCTCGTGGACGTGATGCTGGTGCTCCTGATCATCTTCCTGATCACCGTTCCGGTGGTGACGCAGTCGGTGGGGGTGACCCTGCCGAAGGAGACGAACGTCGTCCGCGTCACCAAGCCGGAGAACATCGAGATCGCGGTGACCAAGGATGGCGACATCTACTGGGGCGTGCAGCTGGTTCCGGACACGGAAACGCTGGTCACGCGCCTGAAGAAGGTGGCGGTTCTGAATCCTCAGCCGGAAGTTCACATCCGCGGCGACGAAAAGTCGCGTTATGAGAACGTGGGCAAGGTGATGGTCGCGTGCCAGCGCGCGGGCATCATGTCCATCAAGTTCGTCACCGAGCCGCCGGCTCGTGGTGGCTGAAGGAGCTGAAGAATGGGTATGAATGTCGGAAGCTCCGGTGGTGGTGACGATCCCGAAACCATGCTGGACGTCAACACGACGCCGCTGATCGACGTGATGCTGGTCCTGCTGGTGATGCTGATCATCACCATCCCGATCCAGTTGCACTCGGTGAACCTGGACATGCCGCCGCCGAACAACCAGACGCCGCCGACCGAACCGATCGTCCACGAAGTGGCGATCGACTTCGACGGCACCGTGTTCTGGGACGGCGCCGCCGTGCCGAATCACGCGGCGCTGGAAGCCAAGCTGTCCGAGATCGTCGCGATCCCGGACCAGCCGGAAGTGCACATCAAGCCGAACAAGCTGGCCGAGTACGGCTACGTCGCCAACGTGATGGCGTCGGCGCAGCGCCTGGGCGTCAAGAAGATGGCGATGGTCGGGAACGAACAGTTCCTGAACTGAACCGGATGACCATCTGATTGGTGTCTGACCAGAACGCGCTGCCTGCGAGGGCAGCGCGTTTTTCTTCTTTCTGGAGAGCAAGCGAATGAAACTCAAACTGCTGGCAACCGCCGCTGTCGGCGCCGCGGCGCTGGTGCTGGGCCAAGCGCCCGACGGCAGCCTGAGCGTCCTGACCCAAGCCGCCGCGCAAGTGCGCCCGCCCGTCGGCACGCCGCTGAAGGCGGCCTCCGACCTGCTCAAGCAGGGCAAGGCGCAGGAAGCCATGGCCAAGATCCGCGAAGCCGAGGCGGTGCCCGGCCGCAACGCGGACGAGAACGCGACGCTGGAAGGCCTGCGCCTGTCCGCCGCCTCGCGCCTGGGCGATGCCGATGGCATGGTCAAGGCCTATGACGCGCTGAGCGCCGCCGGCAAGCTGCCCGCGGCCAACAAGCTGCCCACGATGGAAGCCATCGCCGGCACCTACCTGCGCGCGGGCAACGGCGCCAAGGCGCTGGAGTGGGTCAACAAGTACAACGCCGCCGGCGGCAACAGCCCCGCGATCAAGCAGATCCAGGCCGCGGCCCAGCTGCGCTCGGGCGACGTCACCACGATCCTCAAGGACACGCTGGCGGACATCTCCGCCGACGAGAAGGCCGGTCGCACGCCGTCGCAGGACAAGCTGAACACCGCGCTGTGGGCCGCCAACAAGAAGGGCGACGGCGCTTCGGAATCCGTCCTGATCCAGAAGCTGCTGAACTACTACCCGACCAAGCAGCTGTGGGCGCAGTCGCTGGGCACGCTGCAGGCCAAGAAGGGCTTCGCTGCCGGCCGTTACCAGGTCGACGTGCTGCGTCTGAAGCTGGCGACCGAGAACATGTCGGGCGCCAACGACTACATGGAGCTCGCGCAGCTGGCCGGCGCCGCCGGTTATCCGGATGAAGGCAAGAAGGTCCTGGACAAGGGCTTCTCGACCGGCATCCTGAAGCCGACCGACGACAACGCGCGTCCGAAGCGCCTGGCTGATCTGCTGGACAAGCGCATCGCCGAGGCCAAGGCCGGCGCCGCCGCCGCCGAGACCGCCGCCCGCAGCGCGCGCGAAGGCGACGAGCTGGTGAAGGTCGGTTTCGCGAAGGTGCAGCGTGGCGAAGCCGCCGCCGGCATCAAGCTGATGGAAGAAGGCATCGCCAAGGGCAACCTGAAGCGTCCGGACGACGCCAAGCTCTACCTGGGCCTGGCCCAGTTCCTGGGCGGCGACAAGGCCAAGGCGCAAGCCACCTGGCGCACCGTCAAGGGCACGGATGGCTCGGCTGACCTGGCGGGCCTGTGGTCCGTCTACGCCCGCAGCGCCAAGCGTTGATCGAGCGTTCCGCTCAGCTTGCGCTGAGCGGAAACCCAAAGGCCTCCCGGCTCGCGCCGGGAGGCCTTTTTCATGGGCGCCAGGTCAGGCGCCGCGCTTCACTTCGGCGCCATGCGGATCGCGCCGTCCAGGCGGATCACCTCGCCGTTGAGCATGTCGTTGGTGACGATCTGGTGGACCAGCTTGGCGTAGTCCTCCGGACGGCCCAGGCGCGAGGGGAAGGGCACGCTGGCGGCCAGCGCGTCCTGCACCTCCTGGGGCATGCCGAACAGCATCGGCGTGCCGAAGATGCCGGGGGCGATCGTCATGTTGCGGATGCCGTTGCGGGCCAGGTCGCGCGCGATGGGCAGCGTCATGCCGACCACGCCACCCTTGGAGGCCGCATAGGCCGCCTGACCCATCTGGCCGTCATAGGCGGCCACCGAGGCGGTGGAGATCATCACGCCGCGCTCGCCGGTGGCTTCGGGCTCGTTCTTGCTCATGGCCTCGGCGGCCAGGCGGATCATGTTGAAGCTGCCCACCAGGTTCACGGTGATGACCTTGGCGAAGGTCGACAGCGCATGCGCGCCGTCCTTGCCGACGGTCTTGGCCGCCGGCGCGATGCCAGCGCAGTTCACCAGGCCCATCAGCTTGCCGAGCGACACCGCCTTGGCGACGACCGCCTGGGCATCGGCTTCCTGGCTGACGTCGCACTTGACGAAGGCGCCGTTGAGCTCCTTGGCCAGCGCCTCGCCGCGCTCGACCTGCAGGTCGGCGATGACCACGGTCGCGCCTTCGCGCGCCAGCATGCGGGCCGTGCCCTCGCCGAGTCCCGACGCGCCGCCGGTGACGATGAAGACCTTGTTCGCGATGTCCATGGGGATGTCTCCTTCAGAGTTGTTGGTTGCCGTTGACGTAAACGTCAATTGTGGACGAAAAAATGGCGGCCACGCGGGCCGCCATCGTCACGCGTCGGGGTGAGCTCAGCCCAGCGCGGCGAGGGCGCGGCCGGTGATCTCGTCCACCGAGCCGATGCCTTCGATGCGGCGGTACTGCGGGGCCTGCGCGTCGCCGCTGGCGGCCCAGGTCGAGTAGTAGTCGACCAGCGGACGCGTCTGGGCTTGGTAGACCTCCAAGCGCTTCTTGACGGTCTCTTCCTTGTCGTCATCGCGCTGGATCAACTCCTCGCCGGTGACGTCGTCCTTGCCTTCGGTCTTGGGCGGGTTGAACTTCGTGTGGTACGTACGGCCCGAGCCGACGTGCACGCGACGGCCGCTCATGCGCTCGATGATGGCGCTGTCAGGCACGTCGATCTCGAGCACGAAATCCAGCTTCACGCCGGCGGCCTTCATCGCGTCCGCCTGCGGGATGGTGCGGGGAAAGCCGTCGAACAGGAAACCCTTGGCGCAGTCCGGCTGCGTGATGCGTTCCTTGACCAGGCCGATGATGATGTCGTCGCTGACCAGGCCACCCGCGTCCATCACCTTCTTGGCGGCGACGCCGAGTTCGGTGCCTGCCTTGACGGCGGCGCGCAGCATGTCCCCGGTGGAGATCTGCGGGATGCCGAACTTTTGGCAGATGAAAGAGGCCTGGGTGCCTTTGCCGGCGCCGGGGGCGCCCAGAAGAATCAGTCGCATGGGTCTCCTCGATATGGGGAGAGGGCGCGCCGCACAGGTCGACGCGCCCTCGAAAACTGCGGGCGAGGATAGCATGGGCCGGCCTACGCCCCGCTGACGCGACAGTCGAATGAACTGGGGTGTAACCCGGTCGAGCCAAGGGCCCGACCGCCGCGAATCAGCTGCCCATCAGGTGTCTGACGCGCTCGAGGTCCTCGGGCGTGTCCACGCCGGGACCGGGCCGCTCGGCGCTCACATGCACGGCGATGCGCTCGCCGTGCCACAGCACGCGCAGTTGCTCCAGCGCCTCGATCTGCTCCAGCGGCGAGACGGCCAGCGTCGGGAAGCGGCGCAGGAAACCCGCGCGGTAGGCATACAGGCCGACGTGGCGCATCACCGCCTCCGGCTTGATCCGCGCGCCGCCGCCCGGGGCGTCGCGCCACCAGGGGATGGGGGCGCGCGAGAAGTACAGCGCCAGCCCCGCGGCGTCGGTGACGAGCTTGACCACGTTCGGGCTGGCGAACTCGGCGTCGTCATCGATCGCGTGCGCCACCGTGGCCATCGCGCACGCCGGCTTGGCGGCGAGCAGCTCGGCGCAGGCCCGGATCATCTCCGGCGCGATCAGCGGCTCGTCGCCTTGCACGTTCACGACCAGCGCGTCATCGGCCAGGCCGAGCAGCTCGCAGGCCTCGGCCAGGCGATCGCTGCCGCTGGCGTGGTCGGCGCGCGTCATCAGCGCGCGAACGCCATGGCCCTCGCAGGCGGCGCGGACTTCCTCGGCATCGGTGGCCACGACGACCTGCGCCGCGCCCGCCAGTGCCGCGCGGCGCGCGACCTGCACGATCATCGGCGCGCCGGCGATGTCCGCCAGCGGCTTGTTGGGCAGTCGCGTCGACGCGAGTCGCGCCGGGATGACGATGTGGAAGGGCGTGCTCACGCGGCGTCGCCCTCGGCGTCGGTGGCGCGGGCCTCGTTGGCCAGCATCACCGGGATGCCGTCGCGGATCGGGAAGGCCAGCCGGTCCGCGGGGCACAACAGCTCGCGCTCGGGCAGCCCGGTGGCGGCGGCGTTGCGGCGGTCTTCTAGCGGGCCCTTGCAGACGGGGCACACCAGCATCTCAATCAGTCGATGGTCCATGGGGGAGCAGTCGCCGCAGCTCACGCTGCAGCGCCTCTTCAAAAGCGGGTTCGGGGCGGAAGTCTAGCGCCACCACCCAGATGCGGCAGCCCTGGAGCGACTCCGGACGCAGCTTGACGGCGTCCTTCTCGGTGATGACGACTTCATCCGTGCGCGCCCAGGGCAGCGGGTCCAGCGTGGCGTGGTCGGGCAGGGCCAGCGCGCGGAAGTTCAGCCCCTGCTCGCCGAGCATGTCGAAGAAGCGCTGCGGCCGGGCCAGACCGGCGGCGGCCAGCAGTGGCTTGCCGCGCAGGGCATGGAGCTTGTCCATGCGTCCGGGCTCGCCGCGCCACCAGTCCGCGAGCGCGACCGCGCCGGCCAGCGAGCGCGTGCCGACGTAGCCGGGCAGGGCGGTGCTGGGGCGGCCCGTGCTGTAGAGCACCAGCGTGTCGGCGGTCGATCCCGGCAAGGGCGGCAGCGCGCGCGCCTGACGCAACGGCCCGGCGGGCAGCAGGCGGCCATTGCCCAGGCCGCGTTCGTCGAACACGAGCAGGCTGAGCTGGCGCGGCAGCCGCCAGTGCTGAAGCCCGTCGTCGGAGACCAGCAACTCGAGATCAGGATGCGCGGCCAGCAGCGCGCGCGCCGCGGCGATGCGATCGCGCCCGACCGCGACCGGCACGCCCGCGCGGAGCTTGATCAGCAGCGGTTCGTCGCCGACGTCCTCGGCGCGGTCGCCCTCGGCGATCACGCGGACCTGGGCATCGTCGGCACGGCCGTAGCCTCGCGAGATCACCCCGGCGCGAATCCCCAGGCGCTGGAGCATCTCCAGCAGCGCGAGCGTGGTCGGGGTCTTGCCGGCGCCGCCGACGACCCAGTTGCCCACGACGATCACCGGGACCGGCAGCGTGTCGGTCTTCTTCAGGCCGAGCCGGTACAGCCAGCCGCGCAGGCCGAGCACCGCGCCATGCAGCGCGGCCAGCGGACGCAGCAGGTGCGCGAGGCGGTCGTCGTCGCGCCAGGCGCGCTGGAGCCGGTCCTCGAGGCCGGCGCGGCTCATCGCGCGCTCACCGCGGGGTCATTGCGGCTTGTTGGCCGCAAAGGTCAGACGCGTCAGGTTGGCGCGTCTGGACGCGTCCATCGCGTTGATCACCGCCTGGTGCGGCGTGGCCGCGTCGGCGGAGATGATCACCACGGGTTCCTGGCGCCCTTGCGCCGCCTGCAGCAGCGCGGCGGTCAGCAGGTCCACGCTGCGGCCCTCGACCGCGTTGCGGTCGATCGAGTAGCGGCCATCCGCCGAGATCGCCACGATGATCTCCGCCGGCCGGTCCTTCAACTGCTGGGCGTCGGCAGTGGGCAGCGTGAGCTGCAGCTCGGTGAACTTCGAGTACGTGGTCGACAGCATCAGGAAGATGAGCACCACGAGGAGCACGTCGATGAACGGGATCAGGTTGATCTCCGGTTCCTCGCTCTGGCGACGGCGGAACTTCATGCCTTGGCCTTGCCTGGGGCGGGGGCCGCGACCGGCGGGGGCACGGTGACCGGGCCGCCATTGCCACCGGCGTGCGCGCCCGTGGGCATCGCGCGATTGACCAGATGGGTCAGCAGGCGTTCGCTGGCCTGTTCCATGTCGACGATGTAGCCCTCGATGCGACCGCGGAAGTAGCGATAGAACATCAGCGACGGGATCGCGACCACCAGGCCGAACGCGGTGTTGTACAGCGCGATCGAGATCCCGTGCGCGAGCAGTCCCGGGTTGTTCCCGGTGGGGCTCTGGCTGCCGAAGATCTCGATCATGCCCACCACCGTGCCGAGCAGGCCCAGCAGCGGCGCCGCCGCGGCAATGGTGCCCAGCGTGTTGAGGTAGCGCTCCATCTGATGGATCGCATGGCGGCCGGCCAGTTCAAAGACCTGGCGCAGGCGGGTCTCGCCGGCACGCGGATCGGCCTGCGAGGCGCGCAGCCCGGCGGCCAGCACCTGGCCCAGCAGCGAGTTCTCGGCGAGCTTGCCGACGACTTCGCCGCTCGGGATCTGCAGCTGGGTCACGCCCAGCACTTCCTCGATCAGGCTGGGCGGCGCCACGCGGGCGGCGCGCAGGCTCACGACACGCTCGATGATCAGCGCCAGCGCCACCACGGAACACAGCAGCAACGGCCAGATCGGCCAACCAGCGGCTTGTATGATCGAAAACAAGGCTTTCCCTCCGTTCGGGCATCTCCGGCCCGGCGGCGCATTATGGCGCCACGCCGCCCCCGCGCCGACCACCTCGGCCCCTCATCACAAGCCCTTACAAACATCCACCGATCCTGTGGATAACTTTGTGGGCAACTGGTCTCGGAACCGCGCCAGGGCCCGTCGCCAAACGGCAAAGATTAGCCTGCTCCAAAAAAAGGCAGGAAAAAGCTTTTGAAAAACAAGCGCTTATCGATCTGTGACGCGGGCATGACGGGCAATGTGGCCCGCAGAACCAGCATTGGCGCGGCTGTGGAGTTCCAGACCCGCGCCAGCATTGGGTTTGCGCATGATTGACGCCTCCAAACCCGCATCGCCACGGATGGTCTGGGGGGTAGCGGCCCTGTTGACGGCCCTTTCCGACGCATTGCAGGCCAGATTCCCCGTGGTGACGGTGCAGGGCGAGCTCTCGGGATTCACGCGAGCGGCCAGCGGGCATTGCTACTTCAGCTTGAAGGACGCCGACGGCCAGCCGGCGATGCTGCGCTGCGCGATGTTCCGGCGCGCGGCGTCGCTGATCGATTTCGCTCCCCGCGACGGCATGACCGTCGAGCTGCGGGGCCGCCTGGACCTCTACGGCGCGCGCGGCGAACTGCAGTTCATCGTGGAGGCGATGCGGCGTTCCGGCGAGGGGGCGCTGTACGAGCAGTTCCTGCGGCTCAAGGCGAAGCTGGAGTCGCTCGGCTACTTCGACGCCGACCGCAAGCGGCCACCGCCGCCTTACGCGCGGCGGATCGGGGTGATCACGTCCACGGGCGGGGCGGCGCTGCACGACGTGCTGACCGCGCTGCGCCGGCGCGCGCCACATGTGCGGGTGTACATCTATCCGACGCTCGTGCAGGGCGCCGAGGCGCCGCCGGCGATCGCGCGGGCGCTGGCCGTGGCCAACGAGCGGGCGGACGCCGAGGTCTTGCTGCTGGTGCGCGGCGGGGGCTCGCTGGAGGACCTGTGGGCGTTCAACGACGAACGCGTCGTGCAGGCGGTGGCCGAGTCGCCGCTGCCGGTGATCTGCGGCGTCGGCCACGAGACCGACCTCACGCTGGCCGACCTGGCCGCCGATCTGCGCGCGCCCACGCCCACCGCGGCGGCGGAACTCGCCACCGTCGCGCGTCAGCAGTGCCTGGACACGCTGGAGGCGCTGGAGCGGCAACTGCATCGCCGTGCCGAGCAGCGCCTGGATGCCTCGGCGCAGCGGCTGGACCGTCTGGCGCTGCGGCTGGCCCGGCCGGGCGATGCGCTGGCCCGCCAGCGGCGCCGGCTCGATCTGCTGTCCCAGCGGCTCGGCCAGATCGCGCCGCGCACCGTGTCGATGGAGTCGCAGCGCCTGCGCCACCTCGAGCAGCGGCTCGCGCAGGTCGCGCCTCGCACGGCCGCGCTCGAGCAGCAGCGGCTGCGGCACCTGTCCCAGCGCCTGGAGCGTGCCTTGCCGCAGCAGGCGCAGCGCGGCGCGCAGCGGCTGGAAACGCTGGCGGCGCGGCTGGAGGCGCTCGACCCGCGCCAGGTGCTGGCCCGCGGTTATGCGTGGCTGGACGACGGCCAGGGCCGGGCGCTGAGTTCGGTCGCGCAGCTCAGCGAGGGTCAGGACTTGCGCGCCGTGCTGGCCGACGGCGAGGCGGATCTTCAGGTCACACGAATCGCTCCAGGCCGCTGACGCGCGCGGCCCAATCCGGGGACGCGTCAGGGGCTTGGATCGCTGCCTACAATCGCCGGCGACACCCGTCCACCACCATCAACCGATTAGGAGTTCTTCATGGAACACACCCTGCCCGATCTGCCGTATGACAAGAAGGCGCTGGAACCGCACATCAGCGCGGAGACCTTCGAGTACCACCACGGCAAGCATCACAAGGCCTACGTGGACAACCTGAACAACCTGCAGAAGGGCACCGAGTTCGAGAACAAGACCCTGGAAGAGATCGTCAAGACCTCCAGCGGCCCGATCTACAACAACGCCGCGCAGATCTGGAACCACACCTTCTTCTGGTCCTGCATGAAGCCCAATGGCGGCGGCGCGCCGACCGGCAAGCTGCTGGACGCGATCAACGCCAAGTGGGGCAGCGTCGATGCCTTCAAGGAAGCCTTCCAGAAGAGCGCCGTGGGCAACTTCGGTTCGGGCTGGACCTGGCTGGTGAAGAAGGCTGACGGCACCGTCGACATCGTCAACACGGGCGCCGCAGGCACCCCGCTGACCACCGCCGACACCGCGCTGCTGACCATCGACGTGTGGGAACACGCCTACTACATCGATTACCGCAACGCACGTCCGAAGTTCGTCGAGACCTTCCTGAAGAGCCTGGTCAACTGGGACTTCGCGCAGGCCAACTTCGGTCAATGACCTGAGGCGTCCGCCGCGGTGGGCGCCTTCGGAAAAGAGAACGGCCCGGGAGCGATCCCGGGCCGTTCTTCATGGCGCGTGCGAGGAGCGCCGCCTCGCGGGCCTTGCGGACCTCACTTCGGCCAGGGACCGCCGCGCAGCTTGGCGCCGGCCTTGAAGCCGCGCTTGTCGAACCAGCCCTTGTTCATTTCGAGCACGTAGCGGACCGGCTTGGTCGAGCAATGCGACTGGTCGGACAGCGGCTGCATGTCGACGATGTTGACGATCGTGCCATCGTCGGCGACGAACGCGGCCGACAGCGGAATCAGCGTGTTGCGCATCCAGAAGCATTGCTGGCTGGGCTGCTCGAAGACGAAGATCATCCCGGCGTTCTGGGCCATTTCCTTGCGGGCCATGAGGCCGATCGCGCGTTGCTCGTCGGTCTGCGCGACCTCGGCGTGGATCAGGTGCATGCCGGCACCGATCTCGACGACCCGCAGGCCTGATTGCGGGATCTGCTGCGCCAACGCAGGTTCCGCGGCGAGGAGGGCGGAGATCAAGCAGGCCGCCGAGAACAGGGCGGACGATGCCGCGCGTTTGATATTGAGCATGAGTTGACCTCGATGTTTGGCGGATTATGGCGGCCATGTTGCCCGCCCCTGCCGCCACGGCGCCCGCCGGCGCCCTGGGCGCCGATACCGGACGCGCCAATCGCCCCCACCCCGACGCGTCGCTGACGGACCCCGGTCCGCTGGACGGGTTCACCGACTGGATCGAAGACCCCCGCGGCGGTCGCTTCGCGCGCTCGCGGCTTCGGCTGTCGGGCATGCACTGCGCGGCTTGCGCGGGCCTGATCGAGGCCACGCTGCGTGGCCGACCCGGCGTGCTGCAGGCCCAGGTCAACGCCTCGACGCAAGGTCTGGTGCTGGACTGGCGGCCGGAGGCCGTCTCGCTCGAGGATCTGCGTCAGGCGTTGTCGGGCGCCGGTTACGACTTCTCGCCCGATCTGGCCGGTCCGACACGGGCATTGCGCCAGCGCGAGCATCGACAGGCGATCTGGCGGCTGTTCGTCGCCGGCTTCCTGATGATGCAGGTCATGATGCTCGCGTGGCCCTCCTACGTGGCGGCCCCGGGCGAGATGGCCCCGGACCAGGCGGCGTTGCTGCGCTGGGGCCAGTGGGTGCTGACCTTGCCGGTGATGCTGTTGTCGGCGGGCCCGTTCTTCCAGGCCGCCTTCTCGCAATTGCGCGCCAGGCGGCCAGGCATGGACGTGCCGGTCTCGCTGGGCCTGGCCGTGGCCTTCGTCGCCGGCACGGGCGCGACGCTCGACCCGAGCGGGCCCTTCGGGCACGAGGTCTACTTCGACTCGATCACGATGTTCGTGGCCTTCCTGCTGGGCGCGCGTTATCTCGAGTTACGCGCTCGCCATCGGGCCGCCCAGGCGCTGGAGCAGGCCGCGGATGCGCTGCCGCAACGTGTCGAGCGACAGGATCAGCAGGGCGCGTGGGCCTGGGTCGCCGTGGAAGCGCTGTCGCCGGGCGACCGCGTGCGGGTGAGCGCCGGACAGCGCGTGCCCGCCGATGCGGTGGTCGAGTCAGGGATCGGCGCGGTGGACGAATCACTGCTGACCGGCGAGTCCCGACCCGTGGCCAAGCAGCCGGGCAACGCGGTGCTCGCGGGCAGCATGAACCTGGGTACTGCGCTGACCTTGCAGGTGACGCACGTCGGGGAGCAGACCCGCCTCGCGGGCATCCGGCAATTGATGGCGCAGGCCTTCCAGGATCGACCCGCCACCTTGCGCCTCTCCGAACGGGTGGCCGGCTGGTTCTTGGGTGTCGTTCTCCTGCTGGCGGGAGGCGCGGCGCTGGCGTGGCAATTCGTGGACCCCGCCAAGGCCGTCGCGGTCGCGGTCTCGGTCTTGATCGTGACCTGCCCCTGTGCGTTGTCGCTGGCAGCACCGGCGGCTTGGGTCGCCGCGGCGGGCCAGCTCGCCAGACGCGGCTTGCTGCTGGTGAGACTGGAGGCGATCGAGGCCCTGGTCGGCGTTGATCGCGTGGTGCTCGACAAGACGGGGACCCTGACCGATCCCGCGCCCGGCGTTCGTGGGCAATGGCCGCCGACCCTCGAGCCGGACGACCGGGCCGCTGCGATCGCCCTGGCCGGGCGTTCGAGCCATCCGTTGTCGCGTGCGTTGAACGCTTGGCTGGGGGACAGCGCGTCGTCCGACGACGCGTGGTCGATCGAGGAGTTCAGCGGTCGAGGTCTGCAAGGGACCGATGCGCAAGGTCGGTGCTGGCGCCTGGGATCGCCTGATTGGGCATGTCAGGCGCGAGTCGATGACGAGCGCGTCGCCGTACATGGCCCAGATCGCCTTGCCGATGCTGACCACGAAGCCGAAGCCGAAGCCGAAGCCGCAGACCGGTTGCTGGATCCGCGCATCGTCCTGACGCTCGACGCTCGACTGCGAGCGATGTGGGAGATCGACGAGACCTTGCGCCCTGGAGCCACCGAGGCGATCGCTGACTGGCAGGCTCTGGGCCTGACCGTCGAACTCCTGTCCGGCGATCTGCCGCGGCGCGTGGGCGACGTCGCGGCCCTGGCCGGCATTCATCGATGGCGAGGCGGCGCGAGTCCCGAGGACAAGCTGGCGCATGTGGCCGCGTTGCAGGAGCGCGGCCATCACGTGCTGATGATCGGAGACGGGATCAACGACGCACCCGTGCTCGCGCGCGCGCAGGTGGCCGTGGCGATGGGGCAGGGCGCGGATCTCGCGCTGTCCCGCGCTGACGCGCTGCTGGTGTCGGAGCGGCTGGCGGCCATCGGCGACGCGCTGCGCGTGGCGCGCCGCACGCGACGCGTCGTGCGGCAGAACCTCGCCTGGTCCGCGCTCTACAACGCCACCTGCGTGCCGCTCGCGCTCATCGGTTGGCTGCCGCCCTGGGCCGCGGGCCTGGGGATGGCCGCCAGCTCGCTGCTGGTGATCGGCAACGCCGCCCGGCTGGGGCGCGTGTCGCGGTCGTGTTGATCGCCCCTCAAGTTTCAGAGGCCTGAGATGGACATCCTCTATCTGCTCATTCCGCTGTCGGTCGTGCTCGTCTTGCTGGTGCTCGGCGTGTTCGGCTGGGCCGTGCAAGCCGGGCAACTCGAGTCGCTCGATCGCGAAGGCCAACGAATCCTTGAGGACGACGCGCAGGCTTGACAGCCGTCAACACGCTCCCGCGGGCGGCGCAAAACAATGACGCCCATTCGCGCCACGAGCGCCCCCAGGAGCCAGCATGCCAAGTCTTTCAAGGTCCAACGCAGCGCACGATCATGTGCCCGTGTATGAGGACGGTGTCGTCCGCGCGTTCGCGCTGGCCGCCGTCCTCTGGGGAGTGGTGGGAATGCTGGTGGGCGTCATCATCGCTGCCCAGCTGGCATGGCCGGAACTCAACCTCGGCATTCCCTGGCTCAGCTACGGGCGTCTGCGGCCCTTGCACACGAACGCAGTGATCTTCGCGTTCGGTGGCTGTGTGCTGATGGCCACGGCCTTCCATGTCGTGCAGCGCACCTGCCATGTGCGGCTCTTCGCGCCGGCGCTGGCCTGGTTCACGTTCTGGGGATGGCAGACGGTCATCGTGCTGGCCGCCATCACCTTGCCGCTGGGGCTGACCACGGGCAAGGAATACGCCGAGCTCGAATGGCCGATCGACGTGCTGATCACCATCGTCTGGGTCGCCTACGCGATCGTCTTCTTCGGCACGGTGGGCGTGCGGCGCGTGCGCCACATCTACGTCGCCAACTGGTTCTTCGGCGCGTTCATCATCGCGGTGGCGCTGCTGCACATCGTCAACAGCGCCGAGATTCCGGTGTCGCTGACCAAGAGCTACTCCGCCTACGCCGGCGTGCAGGACGCGATGGTCCAGTGGTGGTACGGCCACAACGCGGTGGGCTTCTTCCTCACGGCCGGCTTCCTGGGCCTGATGTACTACTACATCCCCAAGCAGGCCAATCGTCCGGTCTACAGCTATCGCCTGTCCATCGTCCACTTCTGGGCGCTGATCTTCACCTACATGTGGGCGGGCCCGCATCACCTGCACTACACGGCGCTGCCGGACTGGGCGCAGAGCGTGGGCATGCTGTTCTCGCTGGTGCTGCTTGCGCCGAGCTGGGGCGGGATGATCAACGGCGTCATGACGCTGAGCGGCGCGTGGCACAAGCTGCGCGACGACCCCATCCTGAAGTTCCTGATCGTGGCGCTGTCGTTCTACGGCATGTCGACCTTCGAGGGTCCGATGATGTCGATCAAGACGGTGAACGCGCTGTCCCACTACACCGATTGGACGATCGGTCACGTGCACAGCGGCGCGCTCGGCTGGGTGGGATTCATCTCGATGGGCGCGCTGTATCACCTGATCCCGCGCATGTATGGCCGCGTGGACATGCATTCGACGCGCGCCATCGAGCTGCACTTCTGGATCGCGACCCTGGGCGTGGTGCTCTACATCGCCGCGATGTGGATCGCCGGCGTGATGCAGGGCCTGATGTGGCGGGCCGTGAATCCCGATGGCACCTTGACCTGGACCTTCGCCGAGAGCGTCAAGGCCACCTATCCGTTCTACGTGGTGCGCCTGCTCGGCGGGCTGCTGTACTTCGGCGGCATGTGCCTGATGGCCTGGAACGTCGTGATGACGGTCCGTTCGGGACGTCCTGCGCGTCACCCCATTCCCGGCGCCGCGCTCGCGGCTGCCGCCTGACCTCGAGGATCCAAGGAGCACGTCATGGCCAACACCCATGCCCAAGCCGTCGGCCACGAGCGCATCGAGACCAGCAATTTCCTGATGATCGTGCTGGTGCTGCTGACGGTGATCGTCGGTGGCATCGTCGAGATCGTCCCGCTGTTCTTCCAGCGCTCCACGACGCAACCGGTCGAGCATCTGAAGCCCTACACGCCGCTGCAGCTGGCTGGACGGGATGTGTACATCCGCGAGGGTTGCTACAACTGCCACTCGCAGATGATCCGCCCCTTGCGTGCGGAGACCTTGCGCTACGGCCCGTACTCGGTCGCCGGTGAGTTCGTCTACGACCACCCCTTCCAATGGGGCAGCAAGCGCACCGGTCCTGATCTCGCCCGAGTCGGCGGGAAGTACAGCGATGACTGGCATCGCCTGCACCTGACGAACCCTCGCGACCTGGTGCCCGAGTCCAACATGCCGGCCTATGCCTGGCTGTCCGGCGCACCGCTGGATCCGGCCGAGCTCGCGCCCAAGATGCGCGCGCTGCGCACGGTCGGCGTGCCCTACACCGATGCGGAGATCGCCGAGGCCGGCGAGGCCGTCAAGGGCAAGACCGAGATGGACGCGGTGGTGGCCTATCTGCAGGTGCTCGGCACCGCGATGAAACGCTGAGCGGAGGTCCCATGCCCGACATGGATCTGAACGGCTTGCGTTCCGCGGTGACCGTGCTGTCGCTGCTGGTGTTCGTCGGCATCGTGATCTGGGCCTATGCCCGGCACAACCGCGAACGTTTCGAAGACCTGAGCGGGGCGGTCCTGAACGACGAGGACACGCCATCGCAAGGAGGTCCCCATGAGTGATTTCGTATCGAACGGCTGGTCGCTGTTCGTGGCCGCAGCGACGGTGCTGGGCCTGGTGCTTTGCCTGGTGCTGCTGGTCATTGCCAGCCGTCGCAAGACGATGGCTGAGGACAACTCCACCGGACATGTCTGGGACGAAGACATCCGCGAACTCAACAACCCCTTGCCGCGATGGTGGATGGTGTTGTTCGTGCTGACCGTGGTCTTCGCCGGGGTGTACCTGGCGTTGTATCCGGGGCTGGGCAGCCATGCGGGACGACTGCAGTGGTCCAGCGCCGATCAGTACCGGATCGAGCAGGAGCAGGCGAGGGCCGCCATGCACGCGATCTACGCGAGATTCGATGGGCAGTCCGTCGAGACGATCGCTCGCGATCCGCAGGCCCAGGGCATCGGAGAACGGCTGTTCGCCAACAACTGCGCGACCTGTCACGGGTCGGATGCCAAGGGCTCCAAGGGCTTCCCCAATCTGACGGACAACGACTGGCTGTACGGCGGCAGCGGCGAGGCGATCGTCCAGAGCATCACGCAGGGCCGCGAGGGCACGATGCCCCCGATGGCCGCGGCGGTAGGAAGCAGCGAGGACGTGCGCAATGTGGCCCATTACGTGCTGAGCTTGTCCGGCAGTCCGCACAACTCGGTGGCCGCGGCGCTGGGCAAGTCGAAGTTCTCGGCTTGCGCGGCCTGCCATGGCATGGACGGAAAGGGCAATCAGGCGCTGGGCGCTCCGAACCTGACTGACCGCGTCTGGTTGCACGGCTGGGGCGAGGCCGCCATCGTGGAGATCGTCAACAACGGCAAGCACAGCCACATGCCCGAGCATGGTTCGCGGCTGAGTCCTGAGCAGATCCGCGTGCTGTCGGCCTATGTCTGGGGCTTGTCGCATGAGCGGCACTGAGGTCCGGACGGTCTCGCTGTACGCGGCCGAGGCCAAGATCTACCCCCGCGCGGTGCATGGCTGGTTCGCCGTGTGGCGCTGGGGTCTGGTCTGGGCGACACAGCTGCTGTTCTACGGACTGCCCTGGTTGAACTGGCATGGCCGGCAGGCGGTGCTGTTCGACCTGGAAGCCCGGCGATTCCTGATCTTCGACCTCGTCCTGTATCCCCAGGACTTCATCTATCTGACGGCGCTGCTGGTCGTTTCGGCGTTCGGCCTGTTCTTCTTCACTGCGGTGGCTGGACGTCTGTGGTGCGGTTATGCCTGCCCGCAGACCGTGTACACCGAGATCTTCCTGTGGATCGAACGCCGCACCGAAGGAGATCGCGCTGCCCGCATGCGACTCGACAAGGGACCGTGGACCGCCGAGCGGCTCTGGCGAAAAGGCATCAAGCACGCCGGTTGGTTGGTGGTGTCCCTGTGGACGGGCTTCACCTTCGTCGGTTACTTCGAACCCATCCGTGCGCTCGGCGCGAACGCGTTGACCGCGGCGGTCAGTGGTTGGGAGATCTTCTGGATCCTGTTCTATGGCCTGGCGACCTACGGGAATGCCGGCCATCTCCGTGAGCAGGTGTGCAAGTACATGTGCCCGTATGCGCGCTTCCAGAGCGCGATGATCGATCGCGACACCCTGATCATCAGCTACGACGACGAGCGCGGAGAGCCGCGCGGCCCGCGTTCGAAAAAGGCGGACCTGTCGACGCTGAGCCAGGGCGCCTGCGTCGACTGTCGGCAATGCGTGAATGTGTGTCCGACCGGGATCGACATCCGCAATGGTCTGCAGTACGAGTGCATCGGCTGTGCCGCCTGCATCGACGTGTGCAATGACGTGATGGACAAGTTCGAGTACCCGCGCGGCCTGATCCGATACGCGACGCAGAACGGCCTGCAACATCGTTGGTCCTCCGCGCGACAGTGGCGCCGTGTAATGCGTCCGCGCGTGCTGATCTACGGGGCGATCCTGATGATCGCGTCCGCGCTGCTGGTGGGCAGCCTCGCGATGAGGAAGCCGTTCAAGCTGGACGTCGTCCGCGATCGCGCCACCCTGGCCCGAGAAGTCGAGGATGGCGAGATCGAGAACGTCTACCGCCTGCAGCTGATGAATGCGGCGGATGCCGTTCAGCACCTCGGACTCGAGGTCCAGGACATCGATGGTCTGCGAATCTCACAGCCCGTCGGTCCGATCACACTGGCGCCGACGGAAGCGCGATGGGTCACCGTGTCCTTGCGCCTGCCGCCCACCGACGCGAGACGCCTGGGCCCGGGGCCGCATCCGATGCGCTTTGCCGTCCGACCCGTGACCCCCGCCGGAGACCCGATGGATCCCGGCAGCTCGGCGCTGCTCGAGAAGTCCACCTTCATCGTTCCGAGATGACACCTCGCGTGTCCATGAGGAGTTCCACATGATTACTTCGCCCCGACTTCCGGATACCCAGCTGCCTGGCAGCGGTCCGTGGTGGCGTCACCCGATGATGTGGCTGATCGTTGGCGGCCCCAGCATCGTGGTCGTCGCTGGCATCGCCACGTTGATGCTGGCGGTCGCCTATCCGGACCCCGTCGTCGGGTCGGCAGCGGTGGCGAACACGGATCGCGCTGCTCCACAGCCTCACGCCGCCGAAGCGACCGGTGCGACCCAGGTGCCGGCGATGACGGCGCGCAACCACGCGGCCACCGGCGGCCGCTCGCCATGACATCCATCAAGGACGCGCTGACAACAAGAGGTGAGGATGCCACCCCATGAGCCTCGATCCAAACACGGGAGACCGCAGCCTCCCCGATGCTGAACTGCTGCGGCGATTCGACATCGCTGGCCCGCGCTACACGTCCTATCCGACCGCCGATCGCTTCGATGCCACGATGGACGCGGAACGCTACGGCGAGACGCTGGCCCTGCGGGCGTTCGGCCCCTCGGACCAGCAGCCGCTGTCCGTCTACGTGCACATCCCGTTCTGCGAATCGGTCTGCTACTACTGCGCCTGCAACAAGGTGGTGACGCGACACCACGAGCGGGCCGCCGAGTATCTGGAGGCGCTCGCCACCGAAATGGCGCTTGTTCAGGAGCGTCTCGGGGGGCGCGCCCCGGTCTCGCAACTGCACCTAGGTGGCGGCACGCCGACCTTCCTCGATGACCGGGAACTCGCTACGTTGACAGCGTTGCTGCATCGCCACTTCCAGGTCACCGTCGATGCCGAGATCTCCATCGAGGTGGATCCGCGCACCGTGGATGCGAATCGGCTCAGCCATCTGCGCGCGATGGGGTTCAACCGCCTGAGCTTCGGCGTGCAGGACTTCGATCCCGACGTCCAGCGTGCGGTGCACCGTGAGCAGAGCATGGAGAGCGTGGCCGCGCTCATGGCGTCGGCCCGGGAACTGGGTTTCCGGTCGATCAACGTGGATCTGATCCACGGCTTGCCCTTGCAGACCCCCGAGTCGTTCGCCCGCACGATCGAGCAAGTGGCCATGCTGCGCCCGGATCGTGTGGCGCTCTACGGCTATGCGCATCTTCCCCATCGCTTCAAGCCGCAGCGGCGCATCGACACGGCGGCGCTGCCCGGCCCGGCGGACAAGCTGCGGATGCTGTCCGGCGCGATCGCGGGGTTCATCGCACGCGGCTACAGCTACATCGGCATGGATCACTTCGCGCTGGCCGATGACCCGTTGGCGGTGGCCAAGCGGGAAGGGCGGCTGCACCGCAACTTCCAGGGCTACAGCACGCACGCCGACAGCGACCTGGTGGCGCTGGGGGTGTCGGCGATCTCCAAGGTCGGCGCGGTCTTCGCGCAGAACGAGAAGACCTTGGACGCGTATTACGCCGCGCTGCGGTCGGGCCGGTTGCCGGTCGAGCGCGGCCTGGCGCTGGCGCAGGACGATCTCGTTCGCCGCGACGCGATCATGGCGCTGATGTGCCAGGGACAATTGGCCTTCGAACCGATCGAACGCTCGCATGGCATCGTGGTGTCGGACTACTTCAAGCCTGAGCTTGAACGGCTGCGCCGACTGGAGGCCGATGGGCTTGTCGTGATCGAGCCGCGCGCCATTCAGGTCACGCCGATGGGGTGGTACTTCGTCCGAGCGGTGGCCATGGTCTTCGATCGTCACCTCACGCAGGCTCGCGTCGGCGCCGATGAAGCCATGGCGGGGTCGGATGCTGCATCGACGTCGCACGCGACGGCTTCGGTGCGCTTCTCGCGGCTGCTCTGAATCAACGGGTGGCCGGGCATGCTCGTGCTGACATTGGCCGGATCCGCGTTCCTCATGGGGCTGGCCGGCAGCCTGCATTGCGCGGCGATGTGCGCGGGGCCCTGCGCGGCCGTGACGGGCGGCGATCGGGCCTCGAGGTGGGCGCTGCAGGTGGGACGCCTCCTCGGTTATGCCGCCGGGGGCGCCGCGGTAGCGGCGAGCGTCGGTGGCTTGCTGCGATGGGAGGCCGTCTCCGGCGCCTTGCGGCCGGTCTGGCTCGCCATGCACCTGGGGCTGCTGGCGCTGGGTGTGTTCCTCTTGTGGCGCGCCCGGTGGCCGGCGTGGATGCAACGGATCTGGTCGCCGCGAACGCCGGAGCTCGTCGGATTGCCGGCGGTGGCGTTGATGGGCGGGGGTGTCGCGACCGTCCCGGTCAGGCCAAGACGTTCCCGGCCCGCCCTGATCGCCGGGATGCTCTGGCTGGCCTGGCCCTGCGGGCTGTTGCAGGCCGCCTTGATGGTCGCCGCCTTGGCGGATGGACCCTGGCAGGGGGCGGCAGTGATGGCGGCGTTCGCGCTGGGATCGTCGCCAGGCTTGGCGGCAGGCACGGGTCTGCTGGCTTGGCGCCCGGGATCGACGCGAGGTGCCGGGGGCGCCACCTCAGCCGCGGCTGACGGCGGGCGTAGCGTGCGATTGGCGACACGACTGTCGGGAGGGATGCTCGCGGCAGGGGCCTTGTGGGCGCTGGGACACGGCATGTGGGCGCAGATCCGCGCGTACTGCGGTTGACGCGGTCAGGGGCTTGCGCGAGGCATCAGCCGATTGAAAGTTTCGCTGTCATAGAATCGGCGCTTCCGGTTTACCCCACCCACCCACGCGATTCGCGGAGACGACTCCATGTACCAGCACATCAAGGTGCCCGAGGGCGGCCAGAAGATCACGGTCAACACCGACTTCTCGCTCAACGTTCCGAACAACCCGATCATCCCGTACATCGAGGGTGACGGCACCGGCTTCGACATCACCCCGGTGATGATCAAGGTGGTGGACGCGGCCGTGGCGAAGGCCTACGGCGGCGCCAAGAAGATCCACTGGATGGAGATCTACGCCGGCGAGAAGTCGACGAAGGTCTACGGCCCGGACGTGTGGCTGCCCGAAGAGACGCTGCAGGTACTGAAGGACTACGTCGTGTCGATCAAGGGCCCGCTGACGACGCCGGTCGGCGGCGGCATCCGCTCGCTGAACGTCGCGCTGCGCCAGGAACTGGACCTGTACGTCTGCCTGCGCCCCGTGCGCTGGTTCAAGGGCGTGCCCTCGCCGGTCAAGGAACCCGAGAAGACCGACATGGTCATCTTCCGTGAGAACTCGGAAGACATTTACGCCGGCATCGAGTTCGAAGCCCAGAGCGACAAGGCCAAGAAGCTGATCAAGTTCCTGCAAGAGGAATTCGGCGTCAAGAAGATCCGCTTCCCCGAGACCTCGGGCATCGGCGTGAAGCCGGTGTCGAAGGAAGGTACGGAGCGCCTGGTCCGCAAGGCGATCCAGTACGCGATCGACAACGACAAGCCCAGCGTCACGATCGTCCACAAGGGCAACATCATGAAGTTCACCGAAGGTGGCTTCCGTGACTGGGCCTACGCCCTGGCCCAGAAGGAATTCGGCGCCGAGCTGATCGACGGCGGCCCGTGGTGCAAGTTCAAGAACCCGAAGACCGGCAAGGACATCGTGGTCAAGGACAGCATCGCCGACGCGTTCCTGCAGCAGATCCTGCTGCGCCCGGCCGAGTACTCGGTCGTCGCGACGCTGAACCTGAACGGTGACTACATCTCCGACGCACTGGCCGCGCAGGTCGGCGGCATCGGCATCGCCCCGGGTGCGAACCTGAGCGATTCCGTCGCGATGTTCGAAGCCACCCACGGCACCGCGCCGAAGTACGCGGGCAAGGACTACGTGAACCCGGGTTCCGAGATCCTGTCGGCTGAAATGATGCTGCGCCACATGGGCTGGACCGAAGCGGCCGATCTGATCATCTCGTCGATCGAGAAGTCGATCCTGTCGAAGAAGGTCACGTACGACTTCGCCCGCCTGCTGGATGGCGCGACGCAAGTGTCGTGCTCCGGTTTCGGTCAGGTGATGATCGACCACATGTGATCGGCAGCCCGGCCCATGGCCGGGCCGTGATCGACATGAAGAACCCCAGCGCGGTCATCCGCCTGGGGTTTTTTGTCGTTGGGAACGCTCAAGCAAGACAAAAGGCCCGCTTGCGCGGGCCTTTGTCGTGGGGCGAGAGCGTCAACCGGCGATCAAGCCGCCGCTTGTTGCTGCCCGATCTGCGATTCGGCCATCAGCGGGAGTACCACGGGGGTCTCGATCGCGTCGCTGCCGTCGCCTTCGTCCAACGGACGGATGTCCTGGGCCAGTTGTCCCTTGGGACCCTGCACCAGCTCGTAGCTCACCTTGGAGCCTTGCTTCAGCGTACGGAAGCCGTCCATCTGAATGGCCGAGAAGTGCGCGAATACGTCCCCTCCGCCTTGTTCGGGCTCAATGAAGCCAAACCCCTTGGCATCGTTGAACCACTTGACCGTGCCTTTTGCCATGTTCTTCTCCATCCCGGTGTCATTTCTCGCACCGGGGCGGATTCTCAAATCCGTGTCAAGTCAGTGTCAATTGAGGAACTCCCCGGGGTGGGGCGCCGCGAAGGTGACAAACTCGGGGCATTGACAGGCAGAGGCCTGTCCCCATGTAGGGTGCTCCCGCTGTTTATAGAATCGGTTCATGCCATTGTTTGCCCAACAGCCCCCACCCGCGGGACCGCCCGGCGCTCAGCCGCCGGGGACGGAGGACGGTGGGAATTCCACCACGCTGGAGCGTGTCGCTCAGAAGACCGAGCCGCCGCGCCTGTACCAGGTGCTGATGCTCAATGACGACTTCACGCCGATGGAGTTTGTGGTGATGGTCTTGCAGGAGTATTTCCGCCATGACCTGGATACGGCCACCCAGATCATGTTGAAGATCCATCACGACGGTCGCGGCGTCTGCGGTGTTTTCACCAAGGACGTCGCGGCCACGAAGGTCGAAATGGTGCTGGCTGCCGCACGGCGAGCCGGCCATCCCCTGCAGTGCATTATGGAGGCCGCATGATTGCGCAAGAGCTTGAAGTCAGCCTGCACATGGCGTTTGTCGAAGCGCGTCAGCAGCGCCACGAATTCATCACCGTGGAACACCTGTTGATGGCGCTGCTGGACAACCCGTCCGCGGCGGAGGTGCTGCGCGCGTGCGCGGCGAATATCGAGGACCTGCGCAAATCGCTGGCGCAGTTCATCAAGGAAAACACGCCCACGGTGGGCGGCACGGACGAGGTCGACACGCAGCCCACGCTGGGATTCCAGCGTGTGATCCAGCGCGCGATCATGCATGTGCAGTCCACGGGCAACGGCAAGAAGGAAGTGACCGGCGCGAACGTGCTGGTCGCGATCTTCGGCGAGAAGGACTCGCATGCCGTGTACTACCTGCATCAGCAGGGCGTGACGCGTCTGGACGTCGTGAACTTCATCGCTCACGGCATCAAGAAGAGCGAGCCGCCCGAGCCGCCGAAGGGGCCGGAAGGCAGTGGTCCGGAGTCCGAGCGCGAAGAGGGCGAGGGCGGTCAGGGCCAGGGCGGCGGCAAGGGCAGTCCGCTCGAGCAGTTCACCCAGAACCTCAACCAGATGGCGCGTGACGGCAAGATCGATCCGTTGATCGGCCGCGAGCACGAGGTCGAGCGCGTGGTCCAGGTGCTGTGCCGCCGCCGCAAGAACAACCCGTTGCTGGTCGGTGAGGCCGGCGTGGGCAAGACGGCGATCGCCGAGGGCCTGGCCTGGCGCATCACCGAGGGTCTGGTCCCCGACGTGCTGGCCGAGGCGGTGGTCTATTCGCTAGACATGGGCGCGCTGCTGGCGGGTACCAAGTACCGCGGCGACTTCGAGCAGCGGCTCAAGGCCGTGATCAAGCAGCTGAAGGACCAACCGGGCGCGGTGCTCTTCATCGACGAGATCCACACGCTGATCGGCGCGGGCGCGGCCTCGGGCGGGACGCTGGATGCGAGCAACCTGCTCAAGCCGGCGCTGTCCTCGGGTCAGCTGAAGTGCATCGGCGCGACCACCTTCAGCGAGTACCGCGGCATCTTCGAGAAGGACGCGGCGCTGTCGCGGCGCTTCCAGAAGATCGACGTGGTCGAGCCGACGGTGGACCAGACCGTGGAGATCCTCAAGGGTCTGAAGTCGCGCTTCGAGGAGCACCACAGCGTCAAGTACGCGCTGGGCGCCTTGCAGGCCGCGGCGGAGCTGTCGGCCAAGTACATCAATGACCGTCATCTGCCGGACAAGGCGATCGACGTCATCGATGAAGCAGGCGCGGCGCAGCGTGTGCTGCCCAAGAGCAAGCAGAAGAAGACCATCACGCGGGCCGAGGTCGAGGACATCGTCGCGAAGATCGCGCGCATTCCGCCGGCCTCGGTGTCGTCGGATGACCGCGGCAAGCTCAAGAGCCTGGACCGTGATCTGAAGAGCGTGGTCTTCGGCCAGGATCCGTCCATTGATGCGCTGTCCGCGGCCATCAAGATGGCGCGTTCGGGTCTGGGCAAGCCGGACAAGCCGATCGGCTCGTTCCTGTTCAGCGGCCCGACGGGCGTGGGCAAGACCGAGGTCGCCAAGCAGCTGGCCTACATCCTGGGCATCGAGCTGATCCGTTTCGACATGTCGGAGTACATGGAGCGTCACGCGGTCAGCCGTCTGATCGGCGCGCCTCCGGGCTACGTCGGTTTCGACCAGGGCGGTCTGCTGACCGAGGCGATCACGAAGAAGCCGCATGCGGTGCTGCTGCTGGACGAGATCGAGAAGGCGCATCCGGACGTCTTCAACGTGCTGCTGCAGGTGATGGACCACGGCACGCTGACTGACAACAACGGACGCAAGGCCGACTTCCGCAACGTGATCATCATCATGACCACGAATGCGGGCGCGGAGGCGATGACCAAGTCGACGATCGGTTTCACGACCAAGCGCGAGCAGGGTGATGAGATGGCCGACATCAAGCGGCTGTTCACGCCCGAGTTCCGCAATCGTCTCGATGCGATCGTCAACTTCGGCGCGCTGAACGAGGACATCATCCTGCGGGTGGTGGACAAGTTCCTGCTGCAGCTCGAGAGCCAGTTGGCGGAGAAGAAGGTCGAGGTCACGTTCAGCGACGCGTTGCGCAAGCATCTGGCCGCGAAGGGTTTCGATCCGCAGATGGGTGCGCGTCCGATGCAGCGCCTGATCCAGGACACGATCCGTCGCGCGCTGGCCGACGAACTGCTGTTCGGTCGCCTGGTCGATGGTGGTCGTCTCAGCGTCGACGTGGACGACAAGGGCGAAGTTCAGTTGGACATCGCGCCCAACAAGAAGGACAAGCCCAAGTCCGAGCCGGCCACGGCCGACTGACAGGCCCCACCCCACAAAAGCCCGCTCACGCGGGCTTTTTCGTTTCAGCGCTCGATGCTTCGCATCAGGTGACAGCGGGTTCCCTCTCCCGAGGTAAAGGAAGGAATTCGCTTGCTGGAAGCAAGCGAAGGGGGGACAGGAGGGAGAGGGGACCCGCTGGTGCCTGATGGCGCTTAGCCCAGGGCAGGGTCCTGGAGGAAGAACTCGGTAAAAAGCCGATAGAGCCGCGGCTGCTCGGCGAGCAGCTCGCGCGGCGCGACGAAGAATGCCTCGACGGCGACGGCGAAAAATTCCTCGGGGGCTTCCGCGCCGTAGGGGTCGATGAGTGTGGCGGCGCCGGCGTCGACCTGATCGCAGAACCATTGCCATTCGGCTTCCATGGTGGCGGACCAGCGCAGGCGCAGGGTGGCGTCGTCGATGGGAGGCATGCCGTCGGGGTTGCCGTCGCGCATGTCCAGCACGTGGGCGAATTCGTGGATGACGACGTTGTAGACGGTGTCATGGCCCTCGACGCGGTCGACGGCTTCGGGCGCGATCTCGCTCCAGGCGAGCATGATCGGGCCGCCTTCCATGGCTTCGCCGGCGAGGGTTTCGTCGTACTCGTGGACGACGCCGTCGTCGTCCATGATTTCGCGCGCCGCGACGACCTCGCCCTCGTGCATGACGATGCCCACGAAGCTGTCGTACCAGGACAGGCCGAGCCGGAGCACGGGCAGGCAGGCCTGGGCGGCGACGGCCACGGCGACCTCGTCGGTGACGTCGAAGCCGTTGACGCCGTGGAACTCCTTCGAGCCGAGGAAGAGCGAGCAGAGCCGGCGGAGTTCGCTTCGGTCGGCTTCGCTGCGGCGGGCGATGAACGGGTACTGCGCGAGCGTCAACGCCCAGAGCGTGTCGGGGATCGCGAAGTCCTCGAGCAGCTTGCGCTCGCGGCGTTCGCGCCAGCGCTGGAGCAGGCCGCCGATCATCGGGGGAGGGGTGTCTCGACCGCCGAGGTCATCGGCGCGATCCGGCGCAGCCCTGTGGCCTCGATCACCAGCACATCGCCGCGGCCGGGGCCGTGGTCGTAGTCCCAGTCGGACAGCACCGCTCGGGAGAGGCCGTCGCCCAGGTCGTGAAGGGCGGGCCGATGCGTGTGACCGTGGATCAGCGTGTCGCAGCAGGATGCGCGCAGCCAGGCGCGGGCAGCGGCGTCGTCGACATCGGCCCAGGTGCTGGGGTCGGTCTGGCTGGCGCGGCTCTTGGCGCGCAGATGACGGGCCAACGCGCGTCGCGCGAACAGTGGCATCGCCCGCAGCGTCGCGAGCACGCCCGGCCGCCGCACGACGGCCCGAGCTCGCAGATAGGCGACGTCGGCCAGGCACAGCTGATCGCCATGGCTCAGCAGCCACGAGCGGCCGAAGGCGTCCAGGCGTGTCGGGTCGTCGAGCAGGCGCAATCCGGCGTCGTCAGCCATCGGCTGGCCAAGCGCGAAATCGCGGTTGCCGTGCATGAAGAAAAGGGGCTTGCGCGCGGAGACCGCGCGCAGCATCTCGAGCATCTGCTGCTCGAAGGTGCCGGCCTGCCAGCGCGCGTCGTCGCCGATCCAGGCCTCGAAGATATCGCCGAGCAGGAACACGGCGTCGGCGGGTGTGGCCGCCAGGTGGGCGCTGAAGCGCGCCAGCGTCGCCGGGAGGTCCGGCGACAGGTGCAGGTCGGACAGCACATCGATCCGCCGCCAGCCCGGCGCCGCCCGCAGGGACGTCTCGGACGTCAGCGGGCGGGGCAGGGGGAAGGCGGCGGACGGGGGACTCACTCGACCGCGACGGCGCGCTCGATGATCACCGCCTCGACCGGCACGTCGTCGTGGAAGCCCGAGCGGCTGGTCTTGACCTTCTCGATCTTGTCCACGATGTCCTGGCCGCCCACGACCTTGCCGAACACCGCATAGCCCCAGCCCGACGGGCTTTCGCTCTTGAAGTTCAGGAAGTCGTTGTCGACGGTGTTGATGAAGAACTGGGCGCTCGCCGAGTGCGGCGCGTTGGTGCGCGCCATCGCCAGCGTGTACTTGTCGTTCTTCAGGCCGTTGTTGGCCTCGTTCTGGATCGGGGCGTCGGTGGGCTTCTGCTTCATGCCGGCCTCGAAGCCGCCGCCCTGGGCCATGAAGCCCTTGATGACGCGGTGGAAGATGGTGCCGTCGTAG
Organism: Roseateles sp. So40a; assembly: GCF_048081605.1. Classification (NCBI taxonomy): domain Bacteria; kingdom Pseudomonadati; phylum Pseudomonadota; class Betaproteobacteria; order Burkholderiales; family Sphaerotilaceae; genus Roseateles; species Roseateles sp. So40a. The sequence continues at coordinate 1,287,014 of NZ_CP182288.1, forward strand.
TGGCCCTTGGCCACGTAGGCCAGGAAGTTCTCGACGGTCTTGGGGGCCTTCACGTCATCCAGCTCGATGGTGATCAGACCCTGGTTGGTGTGCAGTTCGACTTTCTTGCTCATGTCGTTGACTCCTTATTTCTCGACGGTGGCCTTGTTGATGAGGATGGGCGTGGTGGGCAGGTTCTGGAACGCCGGATTTTTCGGCGACACCGCAGTTTGCGCCGCGCGGATCTTGTCGACGACCTCCATGCCCTCGGACACGTAGCCGAACACCGCGTAGCCGCGGCCGTCCGACGCGAAGCCGGGATCGAGGCCGGGGTTGTCGACGACGTTGATGAAGAACTGCGAGGTCGCCGAGTTCGGATCCCCGGTGCGGGCCATGGCCACGCTGCCGCGGATGTTCATGAGACCGTTGCCCGCTTCCAGCGGGATCGGCGCCTTGGTGGGGCGCTGCTTCAGGTCGGGCGTGTAGCCGCCGGTCTGCACCATGAAGTCGCCGATGACGCGATGGAAGATCACGCCGTTGTAGTGACCGGCCTTCACGTAGGCCAGGAAGTTGGCGACCGACTTGGGCGCCTTCTCGGCGTCCAGCGTGATCTTGATGTCGCCGACGCTGGTGTTCAGTTTGACGACCTGCGCCTGGGCGAGCGAGGCGGCCAGGCCCAGCGCGAGGGCGCCGGCGGCGAGCAGGAGACGGGAAGTCCGCATGGTCCTGGAGTCCTGGTAAGGGGGTGAGGGGAGGGACCGCGCCCGCCGCGAGCGCGCCGTGTGGCGCACTCCGGCGTTCAGCGCTGGAGGGTCTTGGCGTTGTTGAACGCGGTCACGCGCTGCAGCTTGACCTTGAGCCCGGTGTCGTCGCCGAGCGCCTGCTTGAGCGCGCGTTCGTAGGACTGCTGGGCCAGGCGCATCAGCACGTCGCCCATGTTCTCCTGGGCCTGCGCGTGGTCGGGCTGCAGGTCCAGCGCACGGGTCAGGGATTGACGCGCCGCTTCATACTCGCCGCGCGCGGCGTGGATGACAGCCAGGTTGTTGTAGGGATCGGCGAGGTCGGGGAAGTCCTCGGTGAGGGCGACGAACAGCACCCGGGCGCGCTCGAGCTGCTGCTGCTCGAGCAGCATCGTGCCGAGCGCGAAACGCAGGCGCGGATCGTCGGGCGTGGCCTTCAGGCCGGCTTCGGCCGTCTGGATGGCCTGGTCGCGTTTGCCGGAGGCCCACTGGGCCTGCGCTTCGTCGAGCGCGGCGGCGTGGGTCAGGGTCGCGCCGGTCATCGCCAGGGCGATGCACAGGGCGCGGACCAGGGCGGGGAACAAGGCGGGAGGTCTTGGCATAAAAAGCGGGCCGCTATACTGCCGGGCATTCTAGAGCGAGCTTTCGTCTCCCGCTCGCCTCCCGGCCGGCCCTCCGCCTCACCCGTACCGCACCGCCGAATGCGCCGACGCCAGCGACCCCTCGCCGGCCCGGCGATGGCGGCGTCGTCGCGTCGGCGGACCCGGCCCCGAGGCACGCGGCGCGACACACGTATGTCCTCCTTGCGCATCTACAACACGCTGACCCGTCAGCTGCAGCCCTTCCAACCGATCGAGCCGGGCAGAGTCCGCATGTACGTCTGCGGCATCACCGTGTACGACCTGTGTCACATGGGGCATGCGCGCATGAACATCGCGTTCGACGTCGTGTACCGCTGGCTCGCTGCCAGCGGCTTCGATGTCACCTTCGTGCGCAACATCACCGACATCGAGGACAAGATCATCCGCCGCGCGCTGGAGCGCGGCATCACGATCCGCCAGCTGACCGACGAGATGATCGCCGCCATGCACCGCGATTTCGCGGCGCTGGGCATCGCCACGCCGACGCACGAGCCGCGCGCGATGGACTACGTCCCGCAGATGCTGGACATCATCGACACGCTCGAGCGCAAGGGCCTGGCCTATCAGGCCGAGGGCGGCGACGTGAACTACGCGGTGCGCAAGTTCGAGGGCTACGGCAAGCTGAGCGGCAAGTCGCCGGACCAGTTGCGCGCCGGTGAGCGCGTCGCGGTGGACGACGGCAAGCGCGATCCGCTGGACTTCGTGCTGTGGAAGTCCGCCAAGGCCGAGGAACCGGCCGAGGCCAAGTGGGCCAGCCGCTGGGGCGAAGGCCGTCCGGGCTGGCACATCGAGTGCTCCGCGATGAGCTGCGCGCTGCTGGGCGAGCGCTTCGACATCCATGGCGGCGGCATGGACCTGCAGTTCCCGCACCACGAGAACGAGATCGCGCAGAGCGAGGGCGCGCTGGGCCATCCGTTCGTCAATGTCTGGATGCACAACGGCTTCCTGAACATCGACGGCGAGAAGATGTCCAAGAGCCTGGGCAACTTCTTCACCATCCAGGAAGTGCTGCGGAAGTTCGACGGCGAGTCGATCCGCTTCTTCATGCTGCGCACGCAGTACCGCAGCCCGTTCAATTTCAGCGACGTGAGCCTGGACGACGCGCGCACCGCGCTGCGCCGCCTGTACACGGCGCTCGACGCGGTGGCGCCGGCGGACGTGGCCATCGACTGGACGCAAGGCCATGCGGCCGCGTTCAAGGCGGCGATGGACGACGACTTCAACACGCCGGGCGCGCTGGCGGTGCTGTTCGAGCTGGCCAATCAGGTCAACCGCGATCGTTCGGCGCAGGACGCCGGGCTGCTCAAGGCGCTGGGCGGCGTGCTGGGCGTGCTGCAGCAGTCGCCCAAGGTCTTCCTGCAGTCGGGCGCGGGCCTGGACGAGGGCGCGATCGAGGCGCAGATCGCCGCGCGCGCCGCGGCCAAGGCCGCGCGCGACTTCGCCGAGGCGGACCGCATCCGCAAGGCGCTGGCCGAACAGGGCATCGAGCTCAAGGATTCCGCCGCCGGCACCACCTGGGTGCGCGTGGCCAAGGGTGGAGAGCTGGCCTGATGGCGCGTGTGGCGACTGCCGGGGTGACCCCGGACTATTGGGATGAAGCCTGCCGTCACCTGGTCAAGCGCGACCGTGTGATGAAGAAGCTGATCCCGCAATTCGGCGAGGCCCGGCTGCAGAGCCGCGGCGACGCGTTCACGACGCTGGCGCGGTCGATCGTCGGGCAGCAGATCTCGGTGAAGGCCGCGCAGAGCGTGTGGGACAAGTTCGCCGAGCTGACCTCGGGGCCGTCCAACCGCATCAAGCCGGTGGAGGTGCTGGGCCTGGAGAAGGACGCGCTGCGCGGCGTGGGCCTGTCGGCGCGCAAGGTCGAGTACCTCAGCGACCTGGCGCAGCATTTCGAATCGGGTCAGGTCCATGTGCGCCAATGGGCGCAGATGGAGGACGAAGCCATCATCGAGGAACTGGTCGCGATTCGCGGCATCGGCCGCTGGACGGCCGAGATGTTCCTGATCTTCCACCTGATGCGCCCCAACGTGCTGCCCCTGGATGACCTGGGACTGCTCAAGGGCATCAGTCAGCATTACTTCAGCGACGAGCCGGTGTCGCGGGCCGAAGCCCGCGAACTCGGCGAGGGCTGGGCCCCGTACCGCTCGGTGGCCACATGGTACATTTGGCGGAGCCTCGATCCGCTACCCGTGGATTACTGAGAATGAGCAAGAAACACTTCCTCGAATTCGAGCAGCCCATCGCTGAGCTCGAAACCAAGATCGACGAACTCCGCTACGTGCAGAGCGAGTCGGCGGTCGACATCTCGGAAGAGATCGACCGACTGGGCAAGAAGAGCCTGCAGCTGACGAAGGATATCTACGCGAATGTCCTGCCGTGGCAGGTCTACCAGATCGCCCGTCACCCCCAACGCCCGCAGACGCTGGACTACTGCAACGAGGTCTTCACCGAGTTCCAGGAGTTGCATGGCGACCGCCATTTCGCGGATGACGCCGCGATCGTGGGCGGCCTGGCGCGCTTCAATGGCCAGGCCTGCATGGTCATCGGCCACCAGCGCGGCGCGGACGCCAAGGAGCGCACGCTGCGCAACTTCGGCATGCCGCGTCCCGAGGGCTACCGCAAGGCGCTGCGCCTGATGAAGCTGGCCGAGAAGTTCGGCCTGCCGGTGTTCACCTTCATCGACACGATGGGGGCGTACCCCGGCATCGGCGCCGAGGAGCGCGGTCAATCGGAAGCGATCGGCCGCAACATCTTCGAGATGGCGCAGCTGGAAGTCCCCATCATCGCGACGGTGATCGGCGAGGGCGGCTCCGGCGGCGCGCTGGCCATCGGCGTGGCCGATCAGGTGCTGATGCTGCAGTTCTCCGCGTATTCGGTGATCTCGCCGGAAGGTTGCGCGTCGATCCTGTGGAAGACCGCGGCCCGCGCGTCCGAGGCCGCCGAGGCCCTGGGCATCACCGCGCATCGCCTGAAGGCGCTGGGCCTGATCGACAAGATCGTCAATGAGCCGGTGGGCGGTGCCCACCGCGATCAGAAGCAGGCCGCGTCCAACCTGAAGCGCGCGCTGGGCGATGCCCTGCGTCAGGTGTCCGACCTGAAGACCAAGGATCTGCTGGAACGCCGTTATGAGCGCCTGCAGGCCTATGGCCGATTCGGCGACACCAAGAGCCGCTGATCCCTGCGCCGACCCCGCGGGCGACCTTCACGCCCGCCGCGTGATCGCGGTCGCCTGCAGTGGCGGCCGGGATTCGACGGCACTTCTCCACGCCACCGCTGTCGCGGCCCGTTCGTCCGGGTCGTGCGTGGTGGCGTTGCACATCCATCATGGGCTCAACGCGCAGGCGGACGCCTGGCTTGATCACCTGCGCTTGCAGGTCGCGGACTGGGCGGGTCAGGGCTTGCCTGTCGAGCTGATCGCCGAGCACCTGAGCGGCGCGCCCGGACCCGGTGAGAGCATCGAGGCCTGGGCCCGCGAGGGCCGCTATCGGTCGCTGCAGGCGCTGGCCCTCGCCGCCGGCGCTGATCTGTTGCTGTTGGCCCATCACCGCCGCGATCAGGCTGAGACCTTCCTGCTGCAGGCGTTGCGCGGCGCGGGCGTGGCCGGGCTCTCGTCGATGCCGCGGACGCAATGGCGCGATGGCGTGTGCTGGGCGCGACCCTGGCTGGACCGCCGACGTGAGGCGATCGAGGCCTACATCGCCGAACACGACCTGCGCTTCATCGACGACGACAGCAATGGCGACGAGCGCTTCGCCCGCAATCGCCTGCGCCTGAACGCGTGGCCCGCGCTGACCGCGCAGAGTCCCGGCGCGGAGGCCGCGCTGGCCCAGGCCGCGGCGTGGGCGCAGGAAGCGACCGAGTTGCAACGCGAGATCGCCGCGGAGGACCTCGCGCGCTGGTCCGATGCCGACGGCCTGTCGCAGGCGATGCTGCGTGAACTGAGCCCGGCGCGTGCGTCCAATGCCTTGCGCGCGTGGCTGCATCGCGCGACGGGCCGCACCGCGCCGGCGACGCTGATCCGCCGCCTGCTGGACGAGGCGCCGACCGCGGGCGTCGCGCGATGGCCGCTGGGCGGCAATGAGCTGCATCTCTATCGCGGGCGCTTCTTCGTGCAGGCGCCGCCCACGGTCCGGCGATCCGCGCGCGCCGAGCCGATGCCCGCCTCGCTGATCGGACTGGGCATCGTCGCGGCCGGCGCGGCCACGCACGAGCGCATGGATCTGTCGACCGCGGGCCGGCATCCGGTGCCGGGCTGGGGTGGGGCGATCGAGGTCCGACCCGTGAGCGCGGGGGGCGTCGCGCTTTCTGCGCTCAGCAATGTCGAGTTGCGTCCGCGCGAAGGCGGCGAGCAGTTCCAGGCGCAGGCCAAGGGGCTCGCGCGCGCGCTGCGCAAGTGCTGGCAAACGGCGGGAATCCCCGCTGTCCAGAGGGAAGGACCGCTGATCCACGTCGACGGACTTCTGCTCTTCGCGCCCGGTCTGGGCGTGGACGCGCGCTGGTGGGGCGCGCCCGGTGAAGCACAGATGGGGCTGACTTGGGTGCCCGATGCATGCGGATCGTGCATGGACACCGACGTTGCGGGTGAGGGCGCGTCTTAGAATCCGCCGTTCCCCCTGCAGTCACCAGACACTCCCATGGCATTGATCGTTCACAAGTACGGCGGCACCTCGATGGGGTCGACCGACCGTATCCGCAATGTCGCCAAGCGCGTCGCCAAATGGGCGCGGGCCGGCCACCAGATGGTGGTGGTCCCGTCCGCGATGAGCGGCGAGACCAACCGCCTGCTCGGCCTGGCCAAGGACCTGTCGCCCGGCAGCTCGTCGCCCGCGCTGATGCGCGAGCTCGACATGATCGCCTCCACCGGCGAGCAGGTCTCGGTGGGCCTGCTGGCCATCGCGCTGCAGGCCGAGGGCATGGACGCGGTCAGCTACACGGGCTGGCAGGTGGGCGTGTCGACGGACAACTCGTACACCAAGGCCCGCATCGAGAGCATCGATGACGCCAAGGTCAAGGCCGACCTGGATGCCGGCCGCGTGGTCGTGATCACCGGGTTCCAGGGCGTGGACGAGGACCGCAACATCACGACGCTGGGCCGTGGCGGCTCGGACACGTCGGCGGTGGCGATCGCCGCGGCGATCAAGGCCGACGAGTGCCTGATCTACACCGACGTGGATGGCGTCTACACGACCGATCCGCGCGTGGTGCCCGAGGCCCGTCGCATGAGCACCATCAGCTTCGAGGAGATGCTGGAGATGGCGTCGCTCGGCTCCAAGGTGCTGCAGATCCGCTCGGTGGAATTCGCGGGCAAGTACCGCGTGCCGATGCGCGTGCTGAGCAGCTTCACGCCGTGGGACATCGACATCAACGAGGAAGCCAAGTCCGGCACCCTGATCACTTTTGAAGAGGACGAACAAATGGAACAAGCCGTCGTCTCCGGCATTGCATTCAACCGCGACGAGGCCAAGGTGACGCTGCTCGGCGTGCCGGACAAGCCCGGCATCGCGTTCCAGATCCTGGGCCCGGTGGCCGACGCCAACATCGACGTCGACGTCATCATCCAGAACGTGTCGCAGGACGGGAAGACCGACTTCTCGTTCACCGTGCACCGCAACGACTACCAGCGCGCGATGGAGCTGCTGGAGAAGGTCGTCGGACCGGCGGTGCAGGCCGCCAAGGTGACCGGCGACCAGCGCATCTGCAAGGTGTCGATCGTGGGCATCGGCATGCGCTCGCATGTCGGCGTGGCGTCGAAGATGTTCCGCTCGCTGTCGGAAGAGGGCATCAACATCCAGATGATCACGACCAGCGAGATCAAGACGTCCGTCGTCATCGACGAGAAGTACATGGAGCTGGCCGTGCGCGCGCTGCATCGCGCGTTCGACCTGGACCAGGAAATCGAAGCCTGAGGTCGATGGAGTGAACGCTTTCAACCGGAGTTTCGGTTGAGAGCTCGAATAGCCGTGTTATAGTCTCGGCTTCCCCGGTTGGAGACGTGACCGAGTGGCCGAAGGTGCTCCCCTGCTAAGGGAGTATGCGGGCAAAACCTGCATCGAGGGTTCGAATCCCTCCGTCTCCGCCAACCAGAATGTGAAGCCCCCGCAGCGAAAGTTGCGGGGGTTTTTGCATTCAGGGCCGAGCTCAGTCATGCATGGATGAGCCAGGAAAACTTTCCGTTGGTCCGCGGCGATGTGGCCTACATTGGACGGATGTACACGCCCAAGCATTTCGACCTGCCTGATCTCTCGCATGCGCGATTGATGATCCAGGAACATCCGCTCGCCACGCTGATGCTGATCGATCCGACGCACGGCCTGTCGGCGACGCCCGTACCGATGATCTGGGGCGCGCCCAGCGACCCCTCGGCCGGCGAGGGCTGGTGGCTCGAGGGCCACCTCGCGCGCGCCAATCCGCATGTGGCGGCGCTGATGTCGGGACAGCTCGACCAGGTGCTGGTGCAGTTCAACGGACCGGGCGCATACATCTCGCCCAGCCATTACGACACGCCGCTGTCGGTGCCGACCTGGAACTACCTGACGCTTCAGGTGCAGGGACCGGTCCAGGTCATCGACGACGAGGCCGGCAAGGACGCGCTGCTCAAGCGCCTGATCGCGACGCAGGAACCCGATTACGCCGCGCAATGGCGCGGACTGCCCGCGGACTTCCAGCACAAGCTGCTGGGCGCGATTGTGGGCTTCCGGGTTCCCGTGACGCGCTGGTCGATGAAGGCCAAGCTCAGCCAGAACCGCAACGCGGCCGAGCGCGCGCGCATCCTCGAGCATCAGGAGCATCACGGCTCGCTCGAGGACCAGATCCTCGCGCGCTGGGTGAGGGAGCTCGAGCCGCGCTGATCACTCGGATCGAGACCGCCGCGACGGACGAAAAAAAGCCCGCGCGAAGCGGGCTTTGTCCTGCATGGCTTACATGCTGACGTAGTTCGGACCGCCGCCGCCCTCGGGCGTGACCCACACGATGTTCTGCGTCGGGTCCTTGATGTCGCAGGTCTTGCAGTGCACGCAGTTCTGCGCGTTGATCTGCAGCCGCTCGACGTTGTCGTCGGTCTTCACGAACTCGTAGACACCGGCCGGGCAGTAGCGGCTCTCGGGGCCGGCGTACTTGGCGAGGTTCACATTGACCGGCACGCTGGCGTCCTTGAGCGTCAGGTGCGCGGGCTGGTTCTCCTCGTGGTTCGTGTTGGACACGAACACCGACGACAGCCGGTCGAAGGTCAGCTTGCCGTCGGGCTTGGGGTAGGCGATCTTGGGGCTTTCCGACGCGGGGCGCAGGAAGGCGTGATCCGGCTTGTCGCGGTGCAGCGTCCACGGCGGGCTCTTGATGCCAAGCTTGGGCAGCAGCCACTGCTCGATGCCGGTCATCAGCGTGCCGACGGTGTTGCCCTTCTTGAACCAGGTCTTGAAGTTGCGCGATTGATCGAGCTCCTCGCGCAGCCAGCTCTGCTCGAAGGCGGCGGGATAGGCGCTGAGCTCGTCCAGCGAGCGGCCCGCGGCGAGCGCGTCGGCGATGGCGTCGGCGCACATCATCCCGGACTTGATCGCGGCGTGGCTGCCCTTGATGCGCGCGGCGTTCAGGTAACCGGCGTCATCGCCGACGAGCGCGCCACCGGGGAAGACCTGCTTGGGCAGGCTCAGCAGGCCGCCTGCGGTGATTGCGCGGGCGCCGTAACCCAGGCGCTTGCCGCCCTCGATGTGCTTGCGGATCGCGGGGTGCGTCTTCCAGCGCTGCATTTCCTCGAACGGCGACAGCCACGGGTTCTTGTAGTCGAGGCCGACCACGAAGCCCAGCGTCACCTTGTTGCCCTCGAGGTGGTACAGGAAGCCGCCGCCGTAGGTCTCGCTGTCCATGGGCCAGCCGGCGGTGTGCACGACCAGGCCGGGCTGGGCCTGACCGGCGGGCACTTCCCAGAGTTCCTTGATGCCGATGCCGTAGGTCTGCGGATCCTTGCCGGCGTCCAGCTGGAACTTCGCGATCAGCTGCTTGCCCAGGTGGCCGCGCGCGCCCTCGGCGAAGACGGTGTACTTGCCGTGCAGCTCCATGCCGAGCTGGAAGCCCTCATGCGGCTCGCCGTCCTTGCCCACGCCCATGTTGCCGGTGGCCACGCCCTTGACGCGACCCTGCTCGTCGTAGACGACGTCCGCGGCGGCGAAGCCGGCGAAGATCTCCACGCCCAGCGCCTCGGCCTGCTGCGCCAGCCACTTCGTGACGTTGCCCAGTGAGATGACGTAGTTGCCGTCGTTGTGGAAGCAGCCCGGGATCAGGAACTGCGGGGTGGACTTCGCGCCGGTCTCCGACAGGAACAGCACCTGGTCACCGGTGACGGGCTGGTTGAGCGGCGCGCCGAGTTCCTTCCAGTTGGGGAACAGCTCGGTGATCGCGCGGGGATCCATCACGGCGCCCGACAGGATGTGCGCGCCGGCCTCCGAGCCCTTCTCCAGCACCACGACTGAGATCTCCTGACCCTTCTCGGCGGCGATCTGCTTGAGCCGGATCGCGGTGGTCAGGCCGGCGGGACCGCCGCCCACGACCACCACGTCGTATTCCATGCTGTCGCGCGGGCCGTACTGGGCCACAAGTTCTTCGGAGGTCATGGTCATCCTTGCTTGTTCTGATCAGGGTCCTGGCCGCGACCGTGCGAGAAGGCGGGGGCCGGCTCGCTGTCTGGCTGGGGCGGTTTGCGGCGCATTCTAGCCGTGTGGAACGAAAAAAGAACGGTCGTGCTTTTTATGAAATAGAGAGTCGCGTCGACAGCTCGCCCGAACGGGGCTCCCGGTCTCAGGGTTGTCCCCGTAGGATGAGCCGGATCCAGGCCATCGGCCTGTCCCTCCCGCTTCCTTCATCCGATCCGAGGACCCCTCATGAGCATCCACGTTCAACGCGACAAGTCCGGCCCGATGCGCCAGACGGTGAGCATCCGCCAGCACACGCTGACGGCCGACCAGCCGGTGGCCGGTGGCGGCGAGGACGCGGGTCCGGATCCGCACGAGCTGTACGACTCGGCGCTCGCCACATGCAAGGCGCTGACGGTGCTCTGGTACGCGCAGCGCAAGGGCCTGCCGCTCGAGGACGTGCTGGTCGAGCTGGAACGCGACGGCTCGCAGGAGCGCCAGGGTGTCTACAAGCTCAAGGCTTCGCTGACCTTCGTCGGCGATCTGACGGACGAACAGCGCCAGCAACTGCTCGCGGTGGCGGAGAAATGCCCCGTGCACAAGCTGATGACCCAGGTGACCACGGAAATCGAGACGGTGATGGCAGGTTGAAGCGGCGCGCGCGGGTCCGCGTCCGGGTCCGCGCGACAGGCTCGCGTGCTATCGTGGCCGGCACCTGTCCGGTCATACGAGAAGTTTTGCGAGAGACCTTGCCATGAGCTACAGCATCGACCTGGAGGGCCGCGTGGCCCTCGTCACCGGCGCGTCCAGCGGATTGGGCGCGCAGTTCGCGAGAACCCTGGCCAAGTCCGGCGCCTGCGTGGTGCTCGCGGCGCGACGGGTGGACCGCCTCAAGGACCTGCGCGCGGAGATCGAGGCTGGTGGCGGCGACGCGCACGTGGTGCAGCTCGACGTCACGGACCTGGACAGCATCAAGGCCGCGGTGGCGCGCGCGGAGACGGAGGTCGGCACGCTCGACATCCTGATCAACAACTCGGGCGTGGGCACGACGCAGAAGCTCGTGGACGTGACGCCCGAGGATTACGACTACGTGATGGACACGAACGTGCGCGGCGCGTTCTTCGTCGCGCAGGAGGTCGGCAAGCGCATGCTGGCGCGGGCGCGCGGCGCGGCGCCGGGCACCTTCACCGGCGGGCGCATCGTCAACATCGGATCGATGGCCGGACTGCGGGTGCTGTCGCAGATCGGCGTGTACGCGATGAGCAAGGCGGCGGTGGTGCACATGACGCGCGCGATGGCGCTGGAATGGGGCAAGTACGACATCAACGTCAACGCGATCTGCCCCGGCTACATCGACACCGAGATCAATCATCACCAGTGGCAGACCGAGCAGGGACGCAAGCTGGTGGAGCTGCTGCCGCGCAAGCGCGTGGGCACGCCGCAGGACCTGGACACCACGCTGCTGATGCTGTGCGCGAAGGAAAGCCGCTTCATCAACGGCGCGATCATCCAGGCGGACGACGGTTTCGGCGTGTGAGCCGGAACGGGACAACGACGAGAGAAGTGGGCCGATGGCTGTGAGAGAACTGAGCGCGCTGGAAGCGCGCGTGCTGGCGGTGCTGGTGGAGAAGGCGTCCACGGTGCCGGACAGTTATCCGATGTCGCTGAACAGTCTGACGCTGGGCGTGAATCAGAAGACCGCGCGCGATCCGGTGATGAACGCGAGCGAGTCGGACGTGGCGGCGGTGCTCGACGAGTTGAAGGGCATGAGCCTGGTCAACAGCGTGAGCGGCAGCCGCGTGGCGCGTTTCGAGCACAACATGAAGCGCGTGCTGGGCGTGCCGGGGCAGGCCGAGGCGCTGCTGACGTTGCTGATCCTGCGCGGACCGCAGACCTCGGCGGAACTGCGCCTGAACTGCGAGCGCATCCATCGCTTCGCCGACGTGTCGTCGGTGGAGGGCTTCCTGGAGGAACTCGCCACGCGGGAGCCGGCGCTCGCGGTGAAGCTGCCCAAGGCGCCGGGCGCGCGCGAGGCGCGCTGGGCCCATCTGCTGAGCGGCGAGCCGGAGATCCCGGCCGGCGGCGTGTCGTCGTCGAGCGCGACGGTCTCCGCATCCGCCGGCGCGCGCGATGAGGAGATCGCCGCGCTGCGCGCCGAGGTCGAGCAGCTGAAGGCCGCCGTGGCCCGCATCCAGGCGGAGCTTGGTTTGGCCTGATCTGGGCTGATCGCGAACGCCAGGGCATGCCCGTTGCCCGCATGTGCTTGTCCAACACTCGTGGAGAAGCACCATGCCCAGAGGCGACAAGTCGTCCTACACGGACAAGCAGAAGCGCAAGGCCGAGCACATCGAGGCCGGTTACGAGGATCGCGGCGTCTCGCACGACGAGGCCGAGCGCCGCGCCTGGGCGACGGTGAACAAGGAGTCGGGCGGCGGCAAGCTGTCTGGATCCGGTCGCGGCCACGCGGAGAACCACACGTCCTCGCGCAAGGGCGGCAAGCTCGGCGGGCAGGCGGCCGCCAGCCGCACGCCGGCACAGCGCTCGGCATCGGCCAAAAAGGCCGCCGCCACGCGCAAGCGCAATGCCGCGCAGCGCGCGGCCCAGCATTGAACGGGGAGGGCGACGATGGCCAAAGCTCCCCGCACGCCCGCCCGGCCCGCCTCGAAGGCGGCCGCCCGCAACACCGACAGCGCGCCCTCGAGCGCTGCGCCCAGCGATGCCCATGATCTGGCCCTGCGCCAGGCCGCCGAGACCGGCGAGCTCGCGGACGCGTTCCCGCACAACGCGCACAAGCGCGCCGAACACGCCGAGCCGCCGAACAAGGGCGGGGCGATTCCTCCCGAGGGCCAGCATGCCGCGGCCCCGTCGCGGCTGCCGTCGGCCAGCACGCTGTCGGAACGCCAGGTCAGCGACAAGACCGGCACGCAGGCCGAGGAAGGCCGCAATGCCACGATCGCCTCGCTGGACCGTGTCCGTGTCGATTCGAGCGGACAGCGGCTCACCACCAACCAGGGCGTGCCGATCGCCGACAACCAGAACTCGCTCAAGGCCGGCGCGCGCGGGCCGGTGCTGCTCGAGGATTTCATCCTGCGGGAGAAGATCACCCACTTCGACCACGAGCGCATCCCCGAGCGCATCGTGCACGCGCGCGGCTCTGCGGCGCACGGCTACTTCGAGTGCTACGAGCCGCTGGGCGACCTGACGCGCGCTGCGCCCTTCCAGGCCGCGGGCAAGCGCACGCCGGTGTTCGTGCGCTTCTCCACCGTGCAGGGCGGCGCTGCCAGCAAGGACACCGCGCGGGACGTGCGCGGCTTCGCGGTCAAGTTCTACACGGACGAAGGCAACTGGGACCTGGTCGGCAACAACATCCCGGTCTTCTTCATCCAGGACGCGATGAAGTTCCCGGACCTGGTCCACGCGGTCAAGCCCGAGCCGCATCACCACATGCCGGAGGCGGCCAGCGCGCACGACACCTTCTGGGATTTCGTCTCGCTGATGCCCGAATCCACGCACATGCTGATGTGGGTGATGAGCGACCGCGCGATTCCCCGCTCCTACGCGACGATGCAGGGCTTCGGCGTGCACACCTTCCGTTTCGTCAATGAGGACGGGGACAGCGTCTTCGTGAAATTCCACTGGAATCCCAAGGCCGGCACGCACTCGCTGGTGTGGGACGAGGCGGTCAAGATCTCCGGCGCCGATCCGGACTTCCACCGGCGCGATCTGTGGGAGCGCATCGAGTCCGGCGCCTTCCCCGAGTACGAGCTCGGCGTGCAGGTCTTCACCGAGGAGCAGGCGGACCGCTTCAGCTTCGACATCCTCGATCCGACCAAGCTGATCCCCGAGGAACTGGTGCCGGTGCGGCCGATCGGGCGGATGGTGCTGGACCGCAACCCCGACAACTTCTTCGCCGAGACCGAGCAGGTCGCCTTCTGCGCGGCGCACATCATCCCGGGCATCGACTTCAGCAATGACCCGCTGCTGGCCGGGCGCATCCACTCGTACGTGGACACGCAGATCTCGCGGCTGGGCGGCCCGAACTTCCACGAGCTCCCGATCAACGCGCCGATCGCGCCGGTCCACAACCACCAGCGCGACGGGATGCATCGCCAGGCGATTCCGCGCGGGCGCGTGTCCTATGAGCCCAACTCGCTGGGCGGCGGCTGTCCGTTCCAGGCCGGGGCCGCGCACGGCTTCACCTCGGTGGCGGCGCGACAGCGCGGGCAGGAGGAGCAGGCCAAGGTGCGCGCCAAGCCGGCGCTGTTCGCCGAGCACTACCTGCAGGCGAGGCTGTTCTTCGAGAGCCAGACGCCGGCCGAGCAGGCGCACATCGCGGCGGCCTTCCGATTCGAGCTGAGCAAGGTGACGGTGCCGGCGATCCGCACGCGCATGCTGGCCTCGCTGCGCAACGCATCGGAAGAACTTGCGGCCAGGATCGCCGAGGGCCTGAACATGACGCTGCCGCCCGCGATGCCCCTGGCCATCGGAAACTCGCCCAAGCCGGAGGTCACGGCGTCGCCGTCGCTGTCGCTGATGGCGCGACCCGGCGATGGCTCGATCGCGGGACGCAAGGTCGTGGTGCTGGTAGCGGATGGCGTGTCAGGCCGGGCGGTGTCGACGGTGGTCGACGCGCTCTTCGCGGCCGGCGCGGTGCCCCGCTTGTCGGCGACGCGTATCGGTCCCGTGAAGACGGCCGATGGCGTCGGTCTGGAAGCGGATGTGTCCTTGGAGAACGAGCCCGGCTTCCTCTTCGACGCGCTGGTGATTCCTGACGGCCAGGCGGCGATCGGCGCGTTGGCGCGGGACGCGCATGTCTTCGAGTTTGTCCGTGACCAGTTCCGTCACTGCAAGCCCATCCTCGCGCTGGGCGAGGGCGTGTCGCTGCTGCATGCGGCGGGATTGGGGCCGGCGCTGGATCCGGCGGCGCTCGCGCCGGGCGTCCTGCTCGATGACGACCCGGCACGCGGCGCGCAGGCGCTGGCGTTGGCGCTGGGCCAGCATCGCGCCTTCGAGCGGGAGTCCGATCCGCCGCGCGTGTGAGTTCGTCTCGCCGCGTGAGCGGCAATGAAAAGGGCGCCGCCGGTGTGCACCGGCGGCGCCCTTCGGCTTGGGAGCTCAGCGCGCTGTCACTTCGTCTTCAACGAGGACGACGAGGCACTGGCCGGGCCGGAGAGTCCGGACGACGCCGAGGCATGATCGGAAGACGATCCCGTGCCGGTGGCGCTGCTGGCCTGGCTGCCGCTGCCGGAGGCGGTGGAAGCGCGATCGCCTGAAGAAAGCCGATCGGTGCTGTCGGTCGTGCTGCCCGCATGGCTGTTGGCATCGCTGCCGACTTGGCCGCTGCCGGCGGTCTGGCGAGAGGAGCGCTCGGAGCGCCACTTGTTGAAGTCCTCGGAGAACTTCTGGTACCGATCCTGGCGCCAGCCGTGGTAGTCGCTGTCCAGCAGGCGCATCTGCTCCGCGCGCCATTGTTCGTAGTCGGGATCGTGATGACGGCGCTGCTGCTGCGAGGACCAGTCCGCGCGCTGGTCCTGTTGGTCGCCCTGGTATCCACCTTGGTAGCTGCCTTGCAAGCCGCCCTGATAGCCGCCCTGGCTCTGATAGCCGCCCTGGCTCTGATAGCCGCCTTGAGGGCTGCTTTGGTGGTTGCGGTCGTCGGCCCAGCGCGAGTCGCCGCCGCCGTAATGCTCGCTGAGCGTGCTGCTGTAGCGGGCATCTTGTGGAAGGCCCCGGTCCTCGCGCCAACCCTCATGGCGGGGGCCTTGGTCGCGGTAGCGCCCGCCAGAACCGGTGTCGCCGCTCCAGCCCTGCGCGTCGCGGCCGCCGCGGTAGTCCTGACCGCCGCCATAGCCGCCTTGACTGCCTGACTGGCCGCCGTACCCGCCGCCACGCTGATCATCGCGATCGGCCTGGAAGCTGGTGCCCTGGTAGGCCGGCTGGTAGTCCTCGCGTGAGCGATCCGGCCGGTAGTTGCCGCTCTGCGCGCCGTAATTGGGGCGGTCGTGATCGCCTTGCCACGGCGAGTCGTCCTGACGTTGATCCTGTCTGCCTCGTTGTCGATACGGGTTCATGGCCACTCCTTTGATGCCTTGGACCGGTTGAAGAACGCTTGCGGCGCCCGCCGCGGGTTCTCAACTGCTTCGGGCAAGGCCCGTGCCGAACATCAGACGCGACATCGGCGCCGATCGAGCGGGCATGAAGCGGACATGAAAAAGGCGGGCGCCAGGGCCCGCCTTCCGGATCAGACGGCAATCACTTCATCGCCTTCTCATCGGCCTTGGCCTTTTCCTTCATGGCCTTGGCGTCCGCTTCGGCCTTCTCGTGCGTGGCCTTCGCGTCCTTCATGCACTGCTTCTCCGCGTCGCCCTTCATCGCGTTGCAGGCCTTCTTGGCCGCCTTGTAGTCGGCGTCGGCCTGCTTCTCCAGCGCCTTCGCGTCGGCCTTGGAGCCCATGGCGGGCGAGGAAGCGGCTTGTGCCATCGCCAGCGGGATACCGGCGCCCAGGGACAGGAAGGTGGCTGCGGCAGCCGTCAGAAGAACACGCTTCATGGGAATCTCCTAGAAAGTGGGGGATGTGTGAAGACGGCAAGCCGCCTCCGCGTTCGTTGTGTGGCAATCGAGATTCCCTGTATCGAACCTTTCGCGCGTTGCAGAGGGAAACGGGGCGCAGGGGCATGCGCATTGCCAGACCACGGGGGTCGGTGTTCCTGCCGACGTCCATCCGATGGAGACCACCATGGCTCAGCAACCCAATGCGAATCAACGTCAGCCGTCCCAAAGTGGAGAAGGCCAACAGCAGAAGCAGCCGCAGCAACAGCAGCATCAGCAAGGACAGCAAGGGCAGAACCAGCCTGGCGGCCAGCAGCAGGGGTCGGGCTCGCAAGGGCAGCGGCAGTCGCCTCAGCAGAGCCAGCCGAGCTCGGGCCGTCAGGGCCAGCTGAACCAGGGTTCGCAAGACAAGAACCCGCAGACCTCGCGCAACCCGTCCCAACAGAACATCTCGCGGGACGATGACGAGTCGGATCGCGGCTCCAGCGACGATCGTTGAGGACCCGCCTGCCGGGCAGGCGCCGCGATCACATCGCCAGGCGCTTGCCCAGCCGGTACATGAATTCCTGGAAGTCGCTGAGCGACTTCACGCGCACGTGTTCATCGAGCCCGTGCACGCCGCTGGGCTCGACGCCTGTGAAGGCGCCGACGCCGTAGGTCCAGATGCCGGCGTTGTTGAGGAAGCGCCCGTCGGTCGTGGCCACCAGCATCGTGGGAATGACCGGCACGCCGGGCCAGAGCTCGGTCACCGACTGCTCGACCGCCTGGATCACCATCGGTGACATCGGCGGCTGCGGCGACGCGAGTGCCTCGCTGGTGGGGCGCACGGAGATCCTGTCATCGGCCAGGACGCGTATCAGCGTCTGACGCACGTCCTCCGCAGGCTGCCCCGGGAGGATGCGGCAATTCACGGTGGCCTTCGCGCGTTGCGGCAACGCGTTGGACGCATGGCCGGCCTCGACGGTCGTCGCGACACACGTCGTGCGCACGCTCGAGTTGTAGACCGGCGACTTCGTCCACAAGCGTTCCAGCGCGGCGGTGTCGGTGGGACGCGCGAGCAAGGCGCGCAGGTCGGCAGCCACGTCCTGGTTGCCGTCGAGCGCGGCCACACGCTCGAAGTAGGCGCGTGTCGTGTCGTTGAACTGGATGGGGAAGTCGAAGCGGCCGAGTCGTGCGAGGCCCTCGGCGAGGTGGTGGATGGCGTTGTCGCGCACGGGCAGGGCGCTGTGGCCGCCGGGGTTGGTGACCTCCAGCTCGTAGGTCACGAAGACCTTCTCGCCGATCTGCAGGCTGTAGGAGACGGGGCGCTCGTTCTTGTCGAGCCGTCCGCCGCCGCCCTCGTTGATCGCGAGCTCCGCGTCGATGAGCGCGCGATGGTGCTTGAGCAGGTAGTCCACGCCGTCCCAACGGGACGGGATGATTTCCTCGTCGCAGGTGAGCGCCAGGATGATGTCGCGCTGCGGGACGAGGCGCTCTTCCTTGTAGCGGAGCATGTTGCTGACATGCGCGGCGGCCTGGGACTTGTCGTCGAGCGTGCCGCGGCCGTAGTAGATGCCGTTCTCCTCGATGAGCTTGAACGGATCGCGGCTCCAGTCCTCGCGTTTGGCCTCGACGACATCGAGGTGGGCGACGAGCAGCAGCGGGCGCTTCGCGCCGGAGCCCTTGAGCCGCGCGACGAGGTTGCCCTTGGTGGGCACGTCGGGCGGCACGATGAGCTGGACATCCGCGTCGGCGTAGCCGGCCTGTCGCAGGCGTTTGGCCATGGCCTGCGCGGCGACGGTGCAGCTGCCGCTGGACTGCGTGGTGTTGATCTCGACGAGCTCCTTGAAGATCTCGTGGAAGCGGCCGAGGGCGGGGCGCGGGGTGATGTCGGTGGCGTGCGCGGGAGCGCAGGGCACGAGGATCGTCAGCACGACGGCGAGCGTCGACCAGGCACGGGTCATCGGGGTCTCCCTTGGATACGCGGGACATGGTCCTACGGGCGTCTGGAATGGGGAGCGGAGGCAAACCCTGAGACGCCGGACTCCGGCTGCATTAGCAGATGTGGAGGGCCTCGCGGAATGACATGTGTGTGCGACCGAATACAGGCAATTGCGGGATGGGGGAGGGCGTCGATAAGGTCGATGCACCTTTCACATCAACGACAGGGCATTGCCGAGGGAAAGAAATGGGGAAATTCGTCAAGGTATTGGCATCGTCGGCGCTGGCGGCCGGATCCTGCATGCCTTCCGCTTTTGAAGGCGCCATCGGACAGACGGTCCTGGCTCCAGTCGTCGTCAACGGAAATTCGGGTGGGGGCGGATCTGGCGGCTCGGGATCGACCGGAACGGGGTTTGGTGGATATTCCGGCGGAGGCGGATGCCAAAGCTGTGGAGGATATCCAGAAGGTGAATATGGGGGCGGAAAACCGGCGCCTCCGCCTAAATCCGAGAAGCAAAAGGAGGAGGAGAGGGAGAAGTGCGAAGCTGCCAGAAAAGACTCGCGGGAGGAATTGTTCAAATTCCACGAGACTGACATGAATGAGTGCGCCACTCGAAACAGCACGTTAATTGGCTACTTCGCTGAGCAAACGAAGCAATTCTTGCATGAGACTGCCGGAGCCGGTCCTGGTAGCTGCGCTACGAATTTGAAACGTCAACATACGAAGCTGCTTAATTTCTATGATGAGCGACGAGACGTTTGTTTGAAGGCTGTTGATAAAGGTTGATGTATGGGAGTCGCAAACAAGTACGTCATTCCCGTCGTCGTGGTGGCGGGGTGTCTCGTTCTGATTGGTGAATGGAAGTTCAGTCGAAGTGACTCTTCTGAAACGAATGAACGCGCGGAATCCTTGGCTTCGGATGGCGTCCAGCGAGTTGAATTCGGAGAATCCAAACCTGATATTGTTGCTTTGGCTGTGGCGGCTTCAGCGGGAAGCACATCGCCCTTCGTGCCGACTTCGCCAAGCGGCTATGAAGCGCCCGGTACCTTGAATGATCAGGTGGGCCGCGCACTTGCCGCCAAAGACGGGCCTATGGCCGCTAATCTCGCGTTCATGCTGAAGGAATGCGAGATAAATATGGGAATTCTGGAGGTGGCGAGCTCTGAAGGTGCCAATCCCCATACTGACCAGGAATTGCTGGCCATGCGGTTGGCGCGACTGCGGCAGTATGAGCGGGAATTTGCGGCTTGTCAGACCGTGCCAGGTGACCATAAGCAAGTTCGCTTGCGTCTCCTGGATCTGGCGGTCCAGCAAGGCGTGGTAGGCGCAGCTAGGGAAAGCTTTTCAATGGGTTCCCGCGAGCCTGCAACGCTTTCGCAATTGATCCGTGATGCTAATGCCGGTGATCGTTATTCCCTGCTCAACGTGGCAAGGTATGACAGAAAACTGCTTGGCATTACTCGCGATGAGCAGGATGCGGTGCGGTACGCCCTGAAATTGGGTGCGGCTGATCCAGAGACCGGATTTCGTGTCGTCAACTCGCTGAGGATCGCAGAGGAATACGCTGTTCCAGATTCGCATTTCGATTTTTCGGAGATCAGTAATGAAGCCCGCATGAAGGGCGCTGAAATTGCGGAAAGGCTGAAGCTAAGGCTTCGAGAAAACATGTCGTGAGTTCATATGGAACTGA
The DNA here is from genome assembly GCF_048081605.1 of Roseateles sp. So40a. Lineage (NCBI taxonomy): Bacteria > Pseudomonadati > Pseudomonadota > Betaproteobacteria > Burkholderiales > Sphaerotilaceae > Roseateles > Roseateles sp. So40a. The sequence goes on from NZ_CP182288.1 coordinate 1,307,158, forward strand.
AGAAAAAAATCGTCGTTTCATGCTTGGTGGTAATGGGCTGTCTCATCTCGTTTCGCGTTGGCACCGTCAGAGCAACCAATGCGGCGTTGACGGCCAAGGCCTTGGCGGACGTCCCAATACTGCCCATTGGCCAGGAGACTTTGAATGATCAGGTGAAGCGCGCTCTTGCCGGCAATGACGGGCCCATGGCCGCAATACTCGCGAACGTGTTGAGCAGATGCAAGTCAGATCTGGAAATTCTGAAGCTCGTACGCTCGGAAGGACACGATCCGTATGCCGATGCCCAATTGCTGGCCAGTCGGGTAGAGAGATTGCAGGAGTATGCGAGGAAGATCGCGCATTGCCAGACAGTCCCGGGTGACCACGTCAAGGTGCGATTGGGTTTGCTGGATCTGGCCATGCAGCAAGGGGTCGTTGGCGCAGCGAAGGAAAGTTTCCTCGCCGGTTCTCGCGCGCCTTCGACGCTTTCTCGCATGGTCAACGATGCCAACTCGGGTGATATCTCCAGCATCCTCAATGTTTCCTTTTATGAGCCAAAGCTCTTTGGCATCACGCAGGAACAGCAGGATGCAATGCGATACGCCTTGAAGCTGGCATCAACCGATCCGGTCGTCGGCGAGCGCGTTGCCGCAGATCTACGCATTGCAGAGCATTACCCTGATCCAGATTCGCAGTTTGATTTTTCGGCGATCAGCAATGCAACGCGCAAGAATGGTGCTGAGATTGCTGAAAGGATAAAAGAAAGACTTCGGAAGAAATTTTTCTGAGTCCTTCTTTCAATCTCCGTCCGAGGTTCTGTAGTTGCATCAAATGAATTTGGAAGAACTAAGTCCGTTGTCGTTGATCGACTGCGAGCTTCCAATCTTTTCAGGTGGGAAGACCGTCTGGTCGGCCCCGAACTTCAGAGGACCGCTCCCATTGGCGTTCACGCCCGTGGATGCCGGTGGGAGCGGCCGGCTGCAGCGGGCAGGAACCCTCGTCGCCCAATTGGAGATGTACGGAGGCTCCGGCATTGGCTCGAATGCCGGCGGCGTCCGATGCGGGAACTACGCGGGCGTCCAGATCAAGGGAATCGGCCCGAGTCTTCTCGGAGGGCCGGGCCTGGACAAGTGGCATCGCCACGGCGCGCTGTCGCTGCAAGACGCCGTGCGCGACACCTTGATCGGCGAACTGTTCTCGGTGGCTGCGCCGAACGGTGCTGTCCGGGCGCTTGCCATTGCAGATCTCGGATTCACGTTCGCGACGGAATTCGGGAAGGAAAAGACTCCAAGCACTGCTCCGCGCGCGTTGCTGTATCGCGAGCAATCCTTGAGGGTCGCGCATTTCATGCGCTCCTCGTTCATGAACGTGGGCCATGAGCTGGCACAGCGCGAGTTGGCCCGCATGCGCGACGGCATCCCGCGCTTGGTGAACTGGCTCTGCGCAGCCGAGGATCGAATCGATTTCGAAGCCGCAGCGCGAGGCGTGCAGAAGATGTTTGATTCGCTCATGAATCAGCTCGCCGTGCTCCGGACGAAGCGGCTGGTGCACGGATCGCTGATCCCCTCCAACTTGTGCATCGACGGTCGATTCGTCGATTTCACGACGACGACCGCCGTTTCCACGCTTCAGCCGGTGCTGGTCAGCGTGGGCGGATGGTCCAGCCAACATCAACACCATCAGGTGTTGCTCGCTGTGCCGGACCTGCTGTTCTACATCGCGAAGTTTGATCACCGCTGCGCTGTGCCACGCGCCCGACTTCAAGCCGCTTGCGAGGAAGTGGCGGCGGAACTGGCGGCGGCGCATCATCGCTATTTGATGCGGGAGCATCTCGGTCTGGTGGGCTTCCCGTTGGAACGCGCATTTCAACTCGATGCCCAGAACATCGAGGCCTTGCTGTCAGCACTCGTGGCAGTGATTGAAAGCGGATCCGTTCAGGGTCACATGTATTTCGGTGGAGACGATCACGAGATGCTCCCGCAAGCCGGGGCGGACGACATCCTTGCCGTGATCGCCCAGGCCATCTGCGAGACGACGGGCCTTTCTCTCGCCCGCGGGCTCACCTATCGACCGGATCCCGGCGCGTTTCCGCCTGGCGTGAGGGACGGCTTCATTCGAGCGTTCGCTCAAGCGGCTCAATGCATGCACGCAGACGGTTTGAGTCTGGTGGAGCAGGGGATGGCCTGGTTGATCCGCGCGACGCAGCGCAATGCGGATTTGAAGCCTCTCTATCGCCGTTGGCTGGATGGGGTGATCAACGACGTCTGCAGGAATCGAGCCGCGGAAGTCAGTGATTTCATCGAGGAGATGCTCGGCCAATGGACTGGCGTCTTCCACACTCCGCCTGATGGTCGTGTGACCTTGAAGGGATGGTTGACCGAGTCAGCCGTGTCGTTGACGCCAGAGGGTCGACTGGAAGCCGAGGGTGCTCAATTCAGTCCATTGGCGCTGGCTGCCTTCAAGCCGGCCATGGATATTCGCCCGAGACACCAATGGCTTTTTGGGGTGTCGACCTTGAATCAGTCGCGCGAGTTTGGACATGCTTGAGCTGGCCCTGCACGACTGCGAATTGCAGGACCCGATCAGGCAGCGCGTGGTGGGCGCGGTGTCCATGATTCTTGCGGAGGACGAAAGCTGGCGTGGCGACCTGAGGCGATTCCTGCTCGATGAAATCATTCCCTCGGCCAGGCACGGGAAGATCGCCTTCTTCCTGAATTTCGAGAGTGTCCCGGTCGGTTTCGTGACCTGGGCCCATCTGGCCAGAGAGACCGAGCAGCGCATGCTTCAATCGCTGGATCCGTGGCTCCATCTGAGCGAATGGAACGAGGGCGAGTCGCTCTGGATCAGATCGCTGCATGTGCCGTCCCGCCTGCGTCGCGAGGGCCTGCGCCTCTGCCTCGACGGACTGTTTCCGGATGAGCGGAGCGTGCGCTTGATGCGAGCGCGCCGCTCCGAAATCAGCGCCCTTGAACTTGACCGCTCAGTCGTCGAGCGAATGGCCCGCCTGATTCGTTGAAAGCGCCATCGCAATGGCCTCGTGTTGAAATCCCCCGATCTCATCACCGGCCGCCGACCATGCGCTTCGACTTGCCCGACGACAAGAAGCTCGTCCACGAGACCCGCATTCCCATCCGCTGGGGCGACATGGATGCGATGGGGCACGTGAACAACACGATCTACTTCCGCTACCTGGAGATCGTGCGCGTCGAGTGGCTCGAGAGCCTGGGTCATCCGCCCAATCCCGATGGCACCGGTCCGGTGATCGTCAACGCGTTCTGCAACTTCCATCGGCAGCTCGCCTACCCGGGCGAGATCCTCGCCAGGCATTACGTCTCCAATCCCGGTCGATCGAGTTTCGACACCTGGATCACGCTCGAGCGCGTCGATGAACCCGGCGTCATCGTCGCCGCGGGTGGGGCGACCACGGTGTGGCAGGACGCGGCGTTGAAGAAATCGGTGCCGTTGCCGGATTGGTTGAGGGATCGATTGAGCTGAAGCGCAAGCTGGGCGCCCGCCCCATTCACAGCTCCTTGGACGTCCGCTGCAAGAGCGATTGAATGGCGGCCTCGTTGCGCCGGTAGTAGGACCACTTGCCCGCCCGCTTCACATGCACCAGGCCCACCGCCGCGAGATCAGCCAGGTACTTCGACGTGGTCGAGAACGCCAGGCCTTGACCCGCCTGAATCGACGAGACACAGACGCCATCCACCAAGGGATCCCCTTCGTCCTGAGGCGGGAAGCTGCCGGGTGTCTTGAGCTTGCGCAGGATGTCCAGCCGCTGCTCGTTGGAGAGCACGAGGTGGCTTGACGGTTTGGGCGGAAGGGCACGCATGGACAGCGGGGTTGAGCCGCAAGAGCCCCCAGTTTCTGGATGGTTTTGACCGGTCGGTCCAAATGCGCATAGGATCCGACCCATGCCACGCGAACGCCGATTCTCCGAGCCCGAAGTCCTGGAACGTCTGACCGACGTGTTCAGCACCCACGGCTATGCCAGCACCAGCCTGGCGCTGCTGCAGGAGGCCACCGGCCTGGGCAAGCAGAGCCTCTACAACACCTTCGGCGACAAGCAGTCGATGTACCTGCAGGCCATCGACTGCGCCGTGCAACGCAGCGCCCAGACCGTCGCCGCCGTGCAGGCCGCCGCCTCCGGCCGTGCCGCCGTCGTCGCCTACTTCGACGCGCTCGTCGCCAGCTGCACGAGCGCGAATCCCGTGGACAAGCACTGCATCGTCACGAGCGGCCTGCTCGAAGGCATAGCCGAGGCGCCGCTGGCCTGGGCGCTGACCACCCGCTGGCAGTCCACGCATGAGCTGCTGCGCGCCGCCGTGGAGCGCGGTCAACGCGATGGGTCCATCGTCAGCGCCATTCCTTCCGCCGAGCTCGCTGAGCTGCTCATCGCGCTGACCAGCGGCCTGCGTGTCGCCGCCCAGGCCGGACGCAGCGGCGATCAGATGCAGCGCTCCGTCGCGCTCGCGCTGTCGGTGCTCGACACGCCGTAACCTATTCCCGATTCCTCCCACCGGCCGCACCCAGCGGCCTTTCATTTCCCTTATTTGGACCGATCGGTCTATATGGAGTTCATCATGAGCCAATCCCTGCAAGGAAAGATCGCGCTGGTCACCGGCGCCTCCCGCGGCATCGGTGCCGCCATCGCCCAGCGCCTCGCTGCTGACGGCGCGGAGCTCGTGCTGCATTACGGCAGCGGGCGCGATGAGGTCGAGTCCCTCGCGGCCTCGCTGCGCGACGAGGGCCGCAAGGTCCATGTCGTGCAGGCCGATCTCGCCGCGGCCGACGGCGGCCGGCAGCTCGTCGCGCGCGTCGCCGCGCTGGGCCTGCCGCGCGTCGACATCCTCGTGAACAACGCGGGCATCGCCGTCTTCGCCGGACTGGCCGACACCACCGACGAGGACTTCGAGCGCCTGGTCAGCGTCAACATGCGCAGCCTCTTCCAGGTCACGAAGGGCATCGTCCCGCTGATGCCTCACGGCGGCCGCGTCATCAACATCGGCACCGCGGCCACGCGCATCGCCTTCCCCGGCATCACCGCGTACTCCGCGAGCAAGGGCTTCGTCGACGCGCTCAGCCTGCAGCTCGCCGCGGAACTGGGCCCACGCAACATCACCGTGAACGTCGTCGCGCCCGGCGCCATCGACACCCGCATGAGCGCGTGGATCCACGGCCCCGGCGGCACGGACACGCTGGCGCAGGTGCAAGCCCTGCCGGGCATCGGGCAACCCACGCACGTCGCCGGAGTCGTGGCCTTCCTCGCCGGCCCCGATGGCGCCTGGACCACCGGGCAGATCGTGGACGCGAGCGGCGGCACCAAGCTCTGAGCGTTCGCGCTCGATGCCGGCGATGCACCGCGCGAGTGCATCGTCGGCGGCCGTGCCTTCCTCGCACACCGCTTGATGTCGTCATGCCGACGACACACCCGATTCCTAGAGTGACGCGCTTTCCTTCACCGGCACTCGCGTCATGTCCGCTTCTTCGCGCTTTCCCTTCGTCCTGCGTCCGCTGACCCTGGCCCTGCTCACGGGCTTCCTGATGGCCGGCTGCGGCGGCTCCGACGGCGAGGACCTCAGCGTCGCCACGCTGCCCGAGCCGCCCAAGGGCCTGGGCACCACCGACACCGCCGCCGTGCAGGACGAGACCAAGGTCCTGCCCTTCGTCGACTTCGTCGCCACCAACCAGCGCGGCGACGCCCGCTACGCCACGCTCGACACCAACGCCGGCGTGCGTGTCGTCAGCGGCATGCTCGCGCTGTGGCAGCCCAGCTCGCTGATCGTCGATGCCGGCGTCACCGCGCCCGCCAACGGCACGTTCCCCGCCGTCACCGCCTCGCCCTGGACCGGCATTCCCGGCGACGCCACCGACGGCAAGGTGCTCAACACCGCCGTGCACGCCGCCAACATCCAGTACGTCATCGACGCCACGACCAAGCGCACCGACGCGCAGTCGCTCGCGGCCTACCTCGACGACCGCCGCGGCAAGGGCTTCTCGATCAGCGACGGCCTGGGCCCGCTCGCCGCCGCGTGGCGCTCCGCCTCGGGCATGAGCACCACCATCACCGGCATCCCGGCCGACGCCACCACCGTCCTCTACAACGACGGCGGCTCCGACATCGGCACCGGCAGCACCTCCAACGCCACGCTCGGCAAGGCCGTCGACTTCGTGAACAACGTCGGCGAGAACGCCTCCACCGAGCCCGCCAAGCGCTTCTACAAGTACGCCCGTCCCTGGCGCTGGAGCAACAGCGTCGTCGTCGTGCCCGCGCTGATGCCCGCGCGCAGCAGCACGCCCACCACCGACGGCGGCTTCATCAGCGGCCACACCGCCGAGGGCGTGCGCAAGGCCCTGGCCATCGCGTATCTCGTTCCGCAGCGTTATCAGGAGATGGTCGCCCGCGCGCTCGAGATGGGCGAGAACCGCATCCTCGCCGGCATGCATTCGCCGCTGGACGTCATCGGCGGCCGCATCCAGGGTCAGGCCGCCGTCGCGGCGGCGATCGCCACCGGCTCCAACAAGGGCGACCTCAAGTCCGTCGCCTATCAGCAGGCGCAATCGGTGATGTCGACCGCTGCCGGTGTCACCACGCCCGAGGCGCTCTTCAGCTACGCGCATGCAGGCACCGCCGCCAACGACCGCTTCACCGACCTCGCCGCGATGCGCGCCGACGTGGCTCGCCGCCTGAACTTCAACCTGCCCGGTGTCGGCGATGCGACCAAGGCCGCCGTCGTGCCCAAGGGCGCGGAGGTGCTGCTCGAGACGCGCCTGCCGTATCTCGACGCCGCGCAGCGTCGCGTCGTGCTCAAGACCACCGCGCTGCCGTCGGGCTCGCCGCTGGTCGATGACGCCGAGGGCTGGGGCCGCGTGAACCTGTTCGCCGCAGCCGACGGCTACGGCGCGTTCAACGGTGACGTCGTCGTCGTGATGGACGCGACCAAGGGCGGCTTCCACGCGATCGACGCCTGGCGCAACAACATCGGCGGCGCCGGCAAGCTGACCAAGCAGGGCACCGGCACGCTGCGCCTGTCGGGCACCAACGTCTACAGCGGCGGCACGCAGCTCGACGCGGGCGTGCTGTCCGCCGAGAGCGTGGCCGCGCTGGGCAAGGGCGACGTGTTCCTGACCGGCGGCACGCTCGCCAGCAAGGCCACCGCGCCGCTGGGCATCGCGGGCCGATTCAGCCAGCGCACCGCGGCCTCGCTGCAGGTGCAGGCCGGTGCGAACGGCGCGGGCAAGCTGCTCGTCACCGGCGACGTCGCCATCGAGTCCGGCGCCAAGCTCACCGTGAAGTTCGCCGCCGGCTACACGCCCAAGGCGGGCGACACGATCGAGCTGATCTCGACCTCGGGCCAGCTGGCGGGCCGCTACGGCACGCTGAGCGTCGACGGCTTCAGCAAGGTCACCCCGACCTACGGCCGCAACTCGCTGAGCGTGCGCCTGGACGGCTGATGCCGGCAGCCGGGGAGGGGACTTTCAAGGCGGGCCGCTCGCGAAAACGCGTAGCATCCCGCGTTCCATGAAACGCACTCTCTTCGGCCTCACGCTCTCCGCGCTGGTCACGCTCTTCTTCCTGTGGCTCATCACGCGTGGCTTCGGCCAGTTGATGGACCTGCTGCGCGGGGTCGGTCAGCCGGGCAAGGGCGGCAACGCCCTGTCGATGCTGGGCATCGGCCTGGCGGTCTTCGTGCCGCTGCTGTTCTACCGCCTGCGCCGCGCGCGCAGGGCGCGTGCCGCGCGCAACGCGGCCGCCAGCAACGGCTTGCCGAGCGCCGCCTCCAGTCCCTGGTCGAGCGACAAGACCTCCTGATTCCGGGAACATCCCCGCTCCCCCCCAGGTTGAAGGTCGCGCCTGCTTCCCTTCTGGCACGCGATATGCAAGATGGGGGCATGGATGCCCTTCGTACGCCCCCGCGCCCGAATTCGGGCCGACTCCCGCTCGCGCTGCCCCGGTGGGGCCGCGCGCTGCTCGCCACCGCGCTGCTGCTCGGTGCGGGCTCGGTCGCCGCTCAGACCGCCATCGTCATCGGCGGCGCGCTGCGCGCGGACAACGATGCCGTCTGGCAACGCATCGTCCAGGAGGCCGGCGGCCCCGGCCAGGCGCGCTTCGCGGTGCTGGCCACCGCGGCCGCGAATCCGGAGCTCTCCGCCAAGCTGATCGTCGACGTGCTGCGCAAGCACGGCGCGCAGGCCGAGCACATCCCTGTCGCGCCGCGTCTGGAAGGCGCCGACTTGCAGAAGAACTTGCACGACCCCGAGCTGATCGAGAAGATCCGCCACGCCAATGGCGTGTTCTTTTCCGGCGGCGCGCAGGGATTCATCGTCGACACGCTGCAGCCCGACGGCAAGCGCACCGCGATGCTGGACGCGATCTGGGACGTCTACCGCGATGGCGGCGTCGTCGCGGGCACCAGCGCGGGCGCGGCCATCATGAGCCGCGTGATGTTCCGCGACGCGCTCAACGTGATGGAGGTGATGCGCGGCACCATGCGCGACGGTCACGAGATCGACCAGGGCCTGGGCTTCGTCGGTGACGAGCTCTTCGTCGATCAGCACTTCCTCAAGCGCGGACGCATCGGCCGCATGCTGCCGCTGATGCTGGCCAAGGGCTATCGCTTCGGGCTCGGCGTGGAGGAGAACAGCGCCGCCGTCGTGCACGGCGGTCGCATCGACATCATCGGCGGACGTGGCGCGTTGCTCGTCGATCTGAGAGACGCGCGCAGCGATCCCGCGCTGGGGATGTTCAACGTGCGCGGCGCGCGGCTGAGTTACCTGGACAACGGCGATCGCCACGATCTGCGCTCGGGCGTGACCTCGCCGGCCGCGCGCAAGACGGCGGCAGGCGCGGCAGTGCCGGTGCAGGCGGCCATGCAGGTGTCAACGCAGGGGCAGGGCGCCAGCTCGCGCGGACCGGTGGACAGCTTCCAGCCCGACATCCTGGGCGACAACCGCATCGTGCAGGCGATGGCCGAGCTGCTGAGCTCGCCCGCGGCGGAGGTGCGCGCGATGGCGGCGCGCATTCGGCCCGGCGCCACGGAGGCGCGCGATCGCACCGGTTTCGTGTTCCGGCTCTATCGCGGTGCGGGCACGCAAGGATGGATCGACGCCGAGGGCAAGGACGTCACGCTGCTGGATGTCCGGCTCGATATCCGGCCGGTGCGCTTGCCTGATCCGAATGCGGCGGCGCCGGCATCGGCGATGCCGGGCGCGGCGCTGATCGCGCCGGCCGGATTGCGATGAAGCGCTCCCACGGCCGACGAGCTTGATTCCTTTGACTTGCCCCTCTCCCGCTTCGCGGGCGAGGGGGCCACAAGGCATCAAGCCCCGAGTGCTTCGGTGATGAAGTGCTTGGGCACCTTGGGTTTGGGCACGCGCACGCTGAACCAGCGCCGCACGTCCTGCTCCAGCCCGATGCCGTGCATGAAGTTGTAGAGCGCCTTCTTGAGCGCCTCGCCCATCGCGTCGTGATCGGTGCCGGTCGGGTCGACGAACCCGACGTCGTTCTTCGCGAACGGCGACGGCGGCAGCGGCAGCAGCTCCACGCCGAAGGCCTTCGGATCCTTGCCCACCGGCGAGTGCACCGTGCAGGCGAAACGATGGAAGAACCCGCTCTGGATGCAGCCGTTCTCGAAGAGCTGGCGCACGTACTCGAGCGCATCGACGGTGTCCTGCACCGTCTGCGTCGGGAAGCCGTACATCAGGTAGGCATGCACCAGGATGCCGGACTCGGTGAACGCGCGCGTGACCCGCGCCACCTGCTCCACCGACACGCCCTTCTGCATCAGCTGCAGCAGCCGGTCCGACGCGACCTCCAGTCCGCCGCTGATCGCGATGCAGCCGCTGTCGGCGAGCAACTGGCAGAGCTCGGGCGTGAAGGTCTTCTCGAAGCGCACGTTGCCCCACCAGCTGATGGAGACGTTGCGATCGATGAGCTCCTGCGCCAGCGCCTTGAGCACCTTCGGCGGCGCGGCCTCGTCGACGAAGTGGAAGCCCGTCTGGCCCGTCTCCGCGACGATCGCCTCGATGCGGTCCACGAGCGTCTTGGCCGAGGCCGCCTCGTAGCGCGAGATGTAGTCCAGCGTGATGTCGCAGAAGCTGCACTTCTTCCAGTAGCAGCCGTGCGCCACCGTCAGCTTGTTCCAGCGGCCGTCGCTCCACAGCCGGTTCATCGGGTTGAGCATGTCCAGCAGCGACAGGTAGTCGTGCAGCGGCAGCCCGTCCCAGGTCGGCGTGCCCACATCCTCGAAGGGCACGTCGGGCTCGACGAAATTGATGTAGCGGACCTGGCCGCTGAGCTCTCCGTCGGTCTCCCGCACGAAGCACCGCACCAGCCGCTGCTGGCCGCGCTTGCCCGCGAGGTGCTCCAGCAGCGCCAGCAAGGGGCGCTCGCCCGCGTCCAGCGTCACGAAGTCGACGTAGTCGAAGAGCCGCGGCTCGGTGAGCTCGCGCAGCTCGGTGTTGACGAAGCCGCCGCCCAGCAGCACGCGCAGGTGAGGGCGCTCGCGCTTGATCGTCTGACCGATGCGCAGCGCCGCGTAGACCGCGCCGGGGAAGGGCACCGACAGCAGCACCACATCGGGCCGCTCGGCGTCGATCGCCTCCAGCGTCAGCTCGCGCAGCAGCTCGTCGACGAGGTTGGCCGGCGCCTGCAGCGCGTCATGCAAGGGGTCGAAGGTCGGTTGACTGGTCGCCAGCTGCTCGGCATAGCGGACGAACTCGAAGCGCGGATCGACCGATTCGCGCAGCACGTCGGCCAGGTCGTTCAGGTAGAGCGTGGCCAGATGCCGCGCGCGGTCCTGCAGCCCGAGCGCGCCGAAGGCCCAGGCCAGCGGATCCTCGCCTTCCTCGGACACGTACACATCCAGCGACTGGAAGCGCGCGCCCTCGGGCAGGAAGGCGCGCGTGTTGACGCGATGCGCCAGCGTCGGATCACGCCCTTGCAGGAACGCGATCACCGGCGTGATCGTGGCGAGGTAGCGGTCGAAGGATTCGTCGAAATGGCGCGACGCGATGCCGCGATCGGGCAGCGGGATCGCGTGGACGGCCGCGCGCACGCGCTGCAGGCCATCGCGCGAGAACAGGCGCAGCACCAGCGCCAGCGCCAGGTCGCGTTGCGCCGCGGGCACGCCGCGCGAGCGCAGGAAGCCCGTCAGGTAGGCGGTGGACGGATAGGGCGTGTTGAGCTGCGTCATCGGCGGGATGAGCGACAGCACACGCAGGGCGGGCGCGGCGGACATGTCGGAACTGTAGGAGGAAAAAAACAAACCCGGCGCGGGCCGGGTTTGTTCGGGACCGCCGGGCCGAGGGCCGGGCGATCGGCGTGTACCAGAAGTGGATTACTTCTTGGCAGCCTTCTTGGCGGGCTTGGCAGCGGCGGCCTTGGGGGCCTTGGCCGGCTTGGCGGCAGCCTTGCGAGCGGCAGCCTTCGGGTCCACGGCGGCCTTGAAGCCGGCGCCCGGGGTGAACTTCGGCAGCTTGGCGGCGGCGATCTTGATCTTGTCGCCGGTGCTGGGGTTCACGCCGGTGCGGGCAGCGCGGGCGTGTTGCTTGAACGAGCCGAAGCCCGGGATGGACACGGCGCCACCCTTCTTCACCGTGGACACCACTGCGTCCAGCAGCGTTTCCAGGATGCGGCCAGCTTCGGCCTTGGTGATTTCGTGCTTGGAAGCCAGGTGTTCGATCAGTTCGGTCTTGTTCATTCGTTGACTCTGCAAGTTAAGGCCCGGCTGTCGCCGGACGGCTCCGGCTTGGGCCGGACGGCGCGTATTGTGCGGGAGAAATCACGTGTGCATCCTCGGGTTGCCCCGCAAATGACCGATGAAATCGCACATCCGGGGTCACGTCTTGCGGGATCTTCGTGCCCATCGGGGTTCCCGGCGTCAGGACTTGCCCGGGAATTTGTCACAGCGCGATTCAGGACACCAGCAGCCGGTGCACCAGGTCCGGCGTGCTGGCCGCGCCGTACTTCTTCATCAGCCGCGCGCGATAGACGTCCACCGTGCGCGGGCTCACGCCCAGCCGCTTGCCGATCAGCTTGCTGGTCAATCCCTCGATCAGCAGCGCCGCGATCTCCCGCTCGCGCGCGGTCAGGTCGGCCTTGAGCTGTCGCACGGCGGACAGGTCCTCGAAGCTCCAGATGCCGCTCGCATGCGGCCGCGCCGGGTCCAGCGCACGGCCCGACACATGGCACCAGAACAGCTCCCCGGCGCGCGGTCCGCCCACGCGCTTCATCACGCGCTCATCGGCGTAATAGCCGTTGGCATCAAGGCTGGCGACGATGCGCTCGCCGGTGCGCTCGAACTCGGCCGGCGTCGGATAGAGCAGCGAGAAGCTCTGGTCGATCAGCTGCTCGGGCTGCGCGCCGAAGATCTCCAGCACCTGGCGGTTGCAGTCCTTCATCAGCCGATGCTCGGAGAGCACCAGCCCGATCGGGGCCAGGTCGAAGGCGGTGCGGTAGTCCAGGCTCATCACAGCAGCGCGTAGGTCGTCGTGGACTGCACGGCCACGCGGCCCTGCTCGTCGAGCAGGTCGATCTGCCCGAAGGCCAGGTTCTTGCCGCGGCGCAGCAGGCGCGCCTCGATCGTGCAGGTCGCCCCGGACACCGGGCGGATGAAGGTGGACTGGAGCTGCACCGTGGTCATCGGGCGGAACTCGCCGAGCTCGCGCATCATCAGCAGCACCATCGCCGTGTCCGCCGCGGCCATCGAGGCCTGACCGCACATCACGCCGCCCACATGGACGAGGTCGCTCGCCACAGGCATGGTGAGCCGCAGCAGCCCGTCCTCGGCGTGGACAGGCTCCAGGCCGAGCGCGACGATCCAGGGGGCGAAGATCTTGGGGATCTGCGCGCGCAGCTCGTCCAGGGGCAGGGTCATCGGGCTTCCTTGAAGGGATCGGTGGCGGGGATGATGCTTAATCAATTCTACGTAGCGCTTACGTAATGCCTTACGTAGCAGAATGGCCGGCTATTTCTGGATTCCCGTGCATCAACGGCAAGCAGGAGACATCGGATGAACAAGCTTTTCCCCAGCGCCCAGGCGGCGCTGGACGGCATCGTGGCGGACGGCCAGCTGATGGCCGTCGGCGGTTTCGGCCTGTGCGGCATCCCGGAGGCGCTGATCGCGGCGCTGCGGGACAGCGGCGTCAAGGACCTGACCGTGATCAGCAACAACGCGGGCGTGGACGGCTTCGGCCTGGGCCAGCTCCTCGAGACGCGGCAGATCAGCAAGATGATCTCCAGCTACGTCGGCGAGAACAAGGAATTCGAGCGCCAGTACCTGGCCGGTGAGCTCCAGCTGGAGTTCACGCCGCAGGGCACGCTCGCCGAGAAGCTGCGCGCCGGTGGCGCGGGCATCCCGGCCTTCTTCACCCGCACCGGCGTGGGCACGATGGTCGCCGAGGGCAAGGAGCTGCGCGAATTCGACGGCCACACCTACGTGATGGAGCGCGCGCTCAATCCGGACGTCGCGCTGGTCAAGGCGCACATCGCCGACAAGAGCGGCAACCTCATCTTCCGGCGCACCGCGCGCAACTTCAATCCGGCCTGCGCGATGGCGGGCAAGGTCACGGTGGTGGAGGTGGAGCAGATCGTGGAGGTCGGCGAGCTCGACCCCGACAGCATCCACCTGCCCGGGATCTACGTGCACCGCATCGTGCACAACCCGACCCCCGAGAAGCGCATCGAGAAGCGCACCATCCGCCCCGCCGCCTGAGGAGACCGACATGCCCTGGACCCAAGACCAGATGGCGGCACGCGCCGCGCAAGAACTGGAAGACGGTTTCTACGTGAACCTCGGCATCGGCATTCCGACGCTGGTCGCCAACTTCGTGCCCGCCGACAAGGAAGTCTGGCTGCAGAGCGAGAACGGCATGCTGGGCATCGGCCCGTTCCCGACCGAGGACGAGGTCGACGCCGACCTGATCAACGCCGGCAAGCAGACGGTGACGACGATTCCCGGCTCGTCGATCTTCGGCAGCCATGACAGCTTCGCGATGATCCGCGGCGGCAAGATCAACCTGAGCATCCTCGGCGCGATGCAGGTCAGCGAGCATGGCGATCTCGCCAACTGGATGATCCCCGGCAAGATGGTCAAGGGGATGGGGGGCGCGATGGACCTGGTGGCCGGCGTGCCGCGCGTGATCGTGCTGATGGAGCACGTCGCTCGCAAGAAGGACGGCACCGAGGACCTGAAGATCATCCCGCAGTGCACGCTGCCGCTGACCGGGGTGGGCGTGGTGAACCGCATCATCACGGACCTGGCCGTGATGGACGTGACGCCGCAGGGCCTGAAGCTCGTCGAGCTGGCGCCCGAGGTCACGCGCGACTTCGTGCAGTCCAAGACAGGCGTCACGCTGCTCTGATCAGGAGCGATCAGCTGCTTTTATCCGACCCGGTCAAGAAAGGCTCGTGAAGAAATCACGCGGCAACAGCCTGTTGCCGCGCCTTTCACCTGTTGTACGAATGACGGTGTATTGAACGCGCCGGCTCGTCACCATCCCGCATCCGCTGCTTCAGGCCGATGCCCAGATGACTGCCGCCGTTCAAACCCCTTTCGCGACGAGCGACGACGACCGCGTCGTTGATGACACGACGTCCTTCGGCGCTCCCGCCGCGCTGACGGCCGCGGCCGCGGCGGCCCTGCTCGCCGCGTGCGGCGGCGGCGGCAGCTCGACCGGTGCCGACAGCCCGGACACCACGCCGCAGAACACCACCCCGCCCACCGACAACGAGTCGGCGCGTTTCCTCGCGCAGGCCGGCTTCTCGGCCAGCACGACCGAGATCGCCGCGCTGAAGTCGGGCGGCTTCTCGCGCTGGATCGACCAGCAGTTCAGCGCCGCGCGCACGCAGAGCCACTTCGACTGGCTGGTCGCCAAGGGCTACGGCGCCGAGTCCTACCGCTACAGCCTCTCCGGCGTGGACGCGACCCTCTGGCGCAAGCTGATCGGATCGCCGGACCAGCTGCGCCAGCGCGTCGTGCTGGCGCTGTCGGAGATCTTCGTCGTGTCGATGAATGGCCTGCCGGTCGCCTGGCCGCAGTTCGCCACCGCCGCCTACGTCGACATGCTCGAGGAGCGCTGCTTCGGCAGCTTCCGCGCGCTGCTCGAGGGCGTGACGCTGTCGCCGGCGATGGGCGTCTATCTCGCCATGCGCGGCAACCGCAAGGAGGACGTGAAGTCCGGCCGTCAGCCCGACGAGAACTACGCCCGCGAGGTGATGCAGCTGTTCACCATCGGCTTGAACCAGCTGAACGCCGACGGCACGGCCAAGACCAGCAACGGCAAGACCGTCGACACCTACACGCTGCAGCAGATCACCGACCTGGCCCGTGTGTTCACCGGCTGGGACTTCGACATCGACTCCAGCGACACCGACGGCAACGACTACAGCTACATGAAGCGGCCGATGAAGCACAACGCGTCGCGCTTCTCGACCGGCGCGAAGAAGGTGCTGGACGTCGTCATCCCCGACACCGCCGACGGTCCCGCCGCGATGAAGCTCGCGCTGGACACGCTGGCCGCGCATCCCAACGTCGGCCCCTTCATCGGCCGTCAGCTGATCCAGCGCCTGGTGGCCTCGAATCCGAGCGCCGCTTATGTGCAGCGCGTGGCCGCGGTCTTCGAGAACAACGGCAAGGGCGAGCGCGGGGACCTGCGCGCCGTGATCCGCGCCATCCTGCTCGACACCGAGGCGCGCCAGCCCTCGACCGCGCCCTCGGGCGGCAAGCTGCGCGAGCCGGTGCAGCGTCTCGTCCAGTGGGCGCGCACGGTGGGCCTGAGCTCGCCGGGCGACCTCTGGGCCATCGGCGACACCAGCAATCCCGCGTCGCGCCTGGGCCAGAGCCCGATGCGCAGCGGCTCGGTCTTCAACTTCTTCCGGCCCGGTTACGTGCCGCCCAACTCCCAGCTGGGCAACAACAACGTCACCGCGCCCGAATTCCAGCTCTGCAACGAGAGCACCGTGGCGGGCTACCTGAACTTCATGCAGGGCCTGATCGGCAACGGCATCGGCGACATGAAGCCCGACTACACCGCCGATCTCGCGCTGGCGACCGACGCGCCCGGCCTGGTGCGCCGCCAGGCGCTGCTGATGACCGGCGGCGACATGGCCGAATCGACGATCACCACGATCGCCACGGCCGTGGCCACGATCAAGGCCGAGACGGACACCGGCAAGCTCAACCGCGTCAAGGCCTCGTGGCTGATGGTGCTGGCCGCGCCGGACTACCAAGTGCAGAAGTGAGCGGAGCCCCGACATGACCCACGTCTCGAAACTGGCGTCGCTGCGCCGCCGCGAATTCCTCAAGCGCGCCTCGGCGGTCTCCGTTGCTGGCACCGCCGCGCCCTGGGCGCTGCAGCTGGCCGCGATCGGCGAGGCCGCCGCGGCCGCCGCCCCGGGCGACTACAAGGCCATCGTCTGCCTGTTCATGTACGGCGGCAACGACTACGGCAACACCGTCGTGCCCTACGACGCTGCCAGCTACCAGGCCTACGCCAACATCCGCCAGGCGCTGGCCACGCCGCGCGACCAGCTCGCCGCGACCGCGCTGACGCCGTCCGTGGCGCTGCCCGACAGCCGCCAGATGGCACTCGCGCCGACGATGGCGCGCCTCAAGCCGGTCTTCGACGCGGGTCGGCTCGCGGTGATGCTCAACATCGGCCCGCTGATGCAGCCCACCACGCTGGCCCAGTACAAGGCCGCCAGCGTGCCGCTGCCGCCCAAGCTCTTCTCGCACAACGACCAGTCCAGCCTCTGGCAGTCCTCGCGTCCTGAGGGTGCGACCTCGGGCTGGGGCGGCCGCATGGCCGACCAGTTCCTCGCCAGCAACGGCAACGCGACGTTCAGCTGCATCAACGTCTCGGGCAACGCGGTGTTCATGTCCGGCGGACAGGCCGTGCAGTACCAGATGACCAGCGGCGGCGCGGTCGCCGTCAACGGCGCGACCAAGCCGCTGTTCGGCTCGGCCGCCTGCGCCGAGGCGCTGAAGGGGCTGGTCACCGGCGAGCGCCAGCACTGGATGGAGCAGGAGCTCAATCGCGTCACGGCGCGCTCGATCAGCGCGCAGGGCACGATCACCACGGCGCTGACCAACACGACGCTGCAGACGCCGTTCGAGACCAACCAGCTCGCCGCGCAACTGCAGACGGTGGCCCGGCTGATCGGCGCGCGCGCCGCGCTGGGCGCGCAGCGCCAGGTGTACTTCGTGTCCATCGGCGGATTCGACCTGCACGACAACCTGATGTCGCAGCATCCCGGGCTGCTGGGCAGCGTGGCCAACGCGATGGCCAGCTTCGATGCGGCGCTCTCCGAGCTGGGCGTCTCGCAGAACGTCACGACCTTCACCGCGTCGGACTTCGGCCGCACGCTGAGCTCCAACGGCGACGGCTCCGACCACGGCTGGGGCAGCCATCACCTGGTGATGGGTGGCGCGGTCAAGGGCGGCCGCTTCTATGGCCAGCTGCCGTCGGTGAGCGTGAACGGTCCGGACGACGTCGGCCAGGGCCGCCTGTTGCCCACCACCGGCGTGGACCAGCTGGCGGCGACGCTGGCGCTGTGGATGGGCGTCGCGCCGAGCGAGCTGCCCCGGGTGCTGCCGGGGATCGTGAACTTCAACCAGAAAGACCTCGGTCTCCTCGCGGCCTGATTCCGGACTTGATCGCTCGGATTGGCCGGAATGTTCCGGCCAATTACATCGCGGAGCCCCAAGTGATGCGGGGCGACTCGCGGCGGCGGCGCACCACGCACGTGCGCTCGGTCCGCGCGCCGTGAGATCCCGCACGGCGCTCATCGCGAGCTGCCAACAATCACCGCGGCGACAGGCCGCGATCGACGGGAACCCCGATGGTGACGGGCTTCCCGAGCGCGCGTCGAGGTCGAAAGACACGGTAACCAAAAGCGTTTCCGGCCCTTTCCGCTGTTGCTGATCGGATGCTGAAAGCGGGGGCGGAACTCCCTAGAGTGCCGGGCGTCAGCAGTAACGACGCCCCTCACCATGTTCCGATTCCCCTGGTCCTCCGCCGCCGTCACCGCGGCTGCCGCTGCCCTCAGCGCCTGTGGCGGGGGAGGCGGCGGCGATTCGCCGTCCGCCACGCCGTCCGGTTCCGCGCCGACGCCTGAGGGCGGCAATGCGCCCGCGCCTGCACCGGCACCTTCTCCCGCACCTTCTCCCGCACCGGCTCCCGCGCCCGAACCGGCGCCTGCGCCGGCGCCCGCGCCGGCCCCGGAGCCCGCGCCCGCGCCGCCGCCGGTGGCCGTCCTGCCCCTGCCCAACGACGCGCAGGCTGCGCGCTTCCTGGCGCAGGCCGGCTTCGGCGCGACCGAGGCCGACATCGCCACGCTCAAGTCCGTCGGTTACGCGTCCTGGCTGGACCTGCAATTCATGGCGCCGCGCACCGAGTCGCACTGGGACTGGCTCACGCGCAACGGCTACGCGACCGACGCGAAGAAGAACGCCAACTTCGACGGCCTGCCGGGCAGCGTCTGGTGCAAGTTCATCAGCTCGCCGGACCAGCTGCGCCAGCGCATGGTGCTGGCGCTGTCGGAGATCTTCGTGGTGTCCGCGGTGGGCGCGACGCTGCCGTGGCGCACGATGATGATGGCCGCCTACGCCGACCTGCTCGAGGCCAACGCCTTCGGCACCTTCCGCGGCCTGCTGGAGGCGGTCACGCTGTCGCCGGCGATGGGCAGCTTCCTGGCGATGCGCGGCAGCCGCAAGGAAGACGGCAAGGGCCGCCAGCCCGATGAGAACTTCGCGCGCGAGGTGATGCAGCTCTTCACCATCGGCCTGGCGCGGCTGAACCTGGACGGCAGCGTGCAGACCGCGGGCGGCCGCCCGGTCGAGACCTACGACCTGCAGACGGTGACGCAGCTCGCGCGCGCGCTCACCGGCTGGGACTTCGACACCGGCGCGCCCGCCGGCGCCGATCCCTCCTACCTGCGCCGGCCGATGACGCACGACGCGTCGCAGTTCGCCGGCGGCCCCAAGACGGTCCTTGGCACGACGATTCCCGCCAGCGCCGACGGCCCCACGGCCTTGCGCCAGGCGCTGGACATCCTCGCGAACCATCCGAACGTCGGGCCGTTCTTCGGCCGGCAGCTGATCCAGCGCTTCGTCTGCTCGAACCCGAGCTCCGCCTACGTGCAGCGCGTGGCGCAGGTCTTCAACAACAACGGCCAGGGCGTGCGCGGCGACCTCCAGGCCGTGCTGCGCGCGGTGCTGCTCGATCCCGAGGCGCGCCTCGTCGAATCCGGCGCGACCAACTCCGGCAAGCTGCGCGAGCCGGTGCTGCGTTTCGTGCAGGTGGCGCGCGCGGTCAAGCTGAGCTCCGCCGGCCAGTGGACCATCCCCGAGACCAGCGACCCGGAAACGCGGCTCGGCCAGAGCCCGTTCTTCAGCCCGTCGGTCTTCAACTTCTTCCGGCCCGGGTATGTGCCGGGCAACTCGGCGATGTCGGCTGGCGGCGTGACCGCGCCGGAGTTCCAGCTGCTCAACGAGGTGACGGTCACCGGCTACCTGAACTTCATGCAGACGCTGCTGACGACCGGCATCGGCGACACGAAGCCCGACCTGACCGCCGACATGGCGCTGTCCACCGATGCGCGCGCGATGGTGGCGCGCCAGGCGCTGATCCTGGGTGGCGGGTCCATCTCGGAGTCGACGCAGCAGCGCATCGCGGCCGCGGCCACGACCATCGCCGCCACCACCGACGACGGCCGCATCAACCGCGCCCGCGCGGGCTGGATGCTGCTGCTGGCCTGTCCCGAGTACCAGATCCAGAAATGACGGCGTCGCGCCGAGCGCGCGACCTTCACCGGAGAATCCCCGTGGCCCATGTGTCCAAGCTGTCCTCGCTGCATCGCCGCGAGTTCCTCAAGCGCGCCTCCGTGGCGTCCGCCGTCGGCGCC
Source organism: Roseateles sp. So40a (assembly GCF_048081605.1). NCBI lineage: Bacteria > Pseudomonadati > Pseudomonadota > Betaproteobacteria > Burkholderiales > Sphaerotilaceae > Roseateles > Roseateles sp. So40a. The sequence goes on from NZ_CP182288.1 coordinate 1,327,043, forward strand.
GCCGCGCCCTGGGCCCTGCAGCTCGCCGCGATCGGCGACGCCGCGGCGGCGACCTCGGGTGGCGGCTACAAGGCGCTGGTGTGCGTGTTCCTGCACGGCGGCAATGACCACGGCAACACCGTGATCCCGTATGACGCCGCCAGCCATCAGGCCTACGCCGCGATCCGCCCGACGCTGGCGATCGGCCGCGACGCGCTGGCCGCGACCGCCTTGGCCCCGACGCTCGCGCTGCCCGACGGCCGCCAGATGGCGCTGGCGCCCGGGCTCTCGGCGATCAAGCCGGTCTTCGACGCGGGACGCCTCGGCGTGCTGCTCAACATCGGCACGCTGGTCGCGCCGATGACGCTGGCGCAGTACCGCTCGGGCGCGGTGCCCGCGCCGCCGATGCTGTTCTCCCACAACGGTCAGGCCAGCCTCTGGCAGTCCTCCGGCGTCGAGGGCGCCCGCACCGGCTGGGGCGGCCGCATGGCCGACCTGATGCTGTCGGCCAACGGCCGCGCCGGGCTGACCTGCATCAATGTCTCGGGCAACGCGGTCTTCCAGGCCGGAGAGACGGCCTTCCAGTACCTGACCGGCCCCAGCGGCAAGAAGCCCATCACCGGCATCGGTCCGCAGATCTTCGGCTCCACGTCCTGCGCGAAGCTGCTCAAGGCGCTGATCACCGAGGAGCGCAGCCATCCGATGGAATCGGAGCTCAATCGCGTCACGGCGCGCTCGATCGATCTGCAGACGACCCTGTCGACCGCGCTGTCGGGCGGGGCGACGATCGCCACGCCGTTCGCCGCGGACGCGCTGGCCCGGCAGCTCAAGATGGTCGCGAGCCTGGTGGCCGCGCGCTCGTCGCTGGGCATGACGCGCCAGGTGTTCTTCGTCTCGGTCGGCGGCTTCGACGTGCACGACGGGCTCAGCACGCGCCATCCGGCGCTGATGCAGCAGCTGGGCGGCGCGCTCGCGAGTTTCGACGCCGCGTTGCGTGAGGTCGGCATGGCCGATCAGGTCACGACCTTCACCGCGTCCGACTTCGGCCGCACGCTGAGCAGCAACGGCGACGGCAGCGATCATGGCTGGGGCGCGCATCACTTTGTGATGGGCGGCGCGGTGCGCGGCGGACGTTTCCACGGCACGGCGCCCTCGGTGAGCGTCAACGGGCCGGACGATGTCGGCCAGGGCCGGCTGCTGCCCACGACCGCGGTGGATCAACTGGCCTCGACGCTGGCGCTGTGGATGGGCGTGCCGGCCAGCGAGCTGCGCACCGTGCTGCCCAACATCGGCAACTTCGCGACGTCGGACCTGGGCTTCATGGCCTGAAGACCGCCGTGGCGCGGTCCCCCGGCATATCGGGCCCGAACCCGACATCGCCGTTCCCCCAACCCTAGGGGGCCTCCATCGTGCCTAGGGGCTACGCAAGACCCTGACGTTCTCCTAACATCTCACGAGGCCTCTTGCGCCGCCAGCGGCGATCAGACCGCGCGCGACGGGGCCGCACGCCACACGCCTTTAGGGAGGCCAAGATGGATGTCATGTTGGGGAGGGCCCCGGAGTTGGGCCGGCTCGTGTCCTATCGCGGCCCGGAACGCCGGCGTGGATCACCGGATCGATGGTGGCGCCACGCGCTCGAGGCGATCGACCTGGGGGTGTGCCTGCTCGGCGGCGATGGCGTGCTGCTCTACGCCAACAGCACCGCGCGGCAACAGCTCAACGAGCACGCCCCGCTGCAGATCCTCGACGGGCAGCTGCTCGCGCCTCAACTCAACGACCAGACCCGGCTCGACAACGCGCTGGCCGATGTGCAGCGTGGACTGCGCCACCTGATCTGCCTGGGACGTGGCGCGGCGCGGCTGTCGCTGTCGGTGCTGCCGCTGCAGGACGGTCACGGGCGGCAGGCGCAGGCGCTGCTCGTGCTGGGCAAGCGCAACCTCTGCGGCGAGCTGCCCATGCTGGCCTTCGCCCGCGAGCATCAACTCACCGCGGCGGAGCAGCAGGTGTTGCAGTCGCTGTGCGCCGGCCTGCAGCCGCAGGAGATCGCGCAGCGCCATGGCGTGGCGATCTCCACGGTGCGCACCCAGATCGCCAGCGTGCGCGCCAAGACGGCTACGGAGAGCATCCGCGACCTGGTGGCGATGGTGGCGCAGCTGCCGCCGATGCAGGGCGTGCTGCGGGTGATGGAGCTGCGCTGATCGGGCGCTGATTCGCCGCTGATCAACCGCGCTGCGGCGCGAGCGTCTTCGAGAACAGGCTGTTGCCCGCGAGGTCCTTGAGCGTGACCGTCATGCGGCCGTGTAATGCACGTCGGCGGTCAGCCAGACGATGTTGTGCAGGCGATGGCGCTTGATCTCGCTGAGCAGCCGGGCGATCTCGAGCTCACGGCCGCGCGGCGCGCCGTCGTCGCCGTTGGCGGTGAACAAGCTTCGATGAAGCTGACGATCGGCATGCGCGCCACGGTGTTCCTCCCCCGACGCGGCCCTCCAAGGAGGGTGCCGAAATCCAATGTTGAGCTTGGTCAAGGTTAATGTACGGACATCAGATTAGCGTTCGAAAAGCTAATCAAACCGTATAGCATCCATGAATCGCATCAACTGGACCGAGAAGGCGATGCGGCAGATGATGAAGTGGCCACGAGAGGCGGTGAAGGCGATTGCCGGAGCCGTCGTGATCGAGCTGGCGGACCTCAAGACTGCGCGCAACGTCAAACGATTGATGAACCATCCATACGCCTATCGCTTGCGAGTCGGGGACTATCGCGTGTTCTTCGATTTCGCCGTGGAGGTGCGGATCGTGTCCATCGAGGAAGTGAGGAAGCGCGATGAATAAACGTATTGACTTTCAGACCATCCTCGGCGCCGATGGAACGCCCGCGTTCGTCGTGCTGCCCTACGACGAATTCGTGAGGCACTTCGAGGCCGTCGGGGATCTGATTCCGGACGCCGTCGCGCAGCTCGTCTTCAACGAGGAAATGACGGGCGCGAAGGCGTGGCGCACGCACCTGGGGTTGACGCAGCAGGTCGTGGCTGATCGCCTCGGGATCACGCAGGGCGCGTATGCGCAACTCGAAGCGAGTGGTCGGCCGAGGCGCTCTTCGCGCGAGCGCATCGCCAAGGCCCTGGGCATCAGGCCCGGGCAGTTGGATTTCTGAAGGGCTCGGGCTCAGCGAGCCCGATGAACAGCCTCAGGAAGGATCACTGCCCCTCGGGCGGCTGCCAGAGCTCGACCTTGTTGCCTTCGGGATCGATGACCCAGCCGAACTTGCCGTACTCGGAGTCGTCGGTCTTCTCGAGCACCTCGCAGCCCTCGTCGCGCAGCGCCTGCAGCAGCGACGCGAGATCGGCCACGCGGTAATTGATCATGAACGCGGCCTTGTTCGGGCCGAAACCGTCGCCGCCCTCGGCCCCGCCGATGCACCAGATCGTCGAGCCGCCCGTGGGCGCGCCCGACTCTTCCGTCCACGTGAACGCCGCGCCGCCCCACGGCTGCACATCCACACCGAGGTGCGTCTTGTACCAGTCGCGCAGCGCCGCGGGATCCTTGGCGTTGAAGAAGATGCCGCCGATGCCTGTGACTCGCTTCATGAGGGAACTCCCGTCGGGTTGATCGATTTCAAGGACACCGGCGCGCCGTCTCACCGACGATGCACCGCTCCGCGCTTGAGCGTCAGCAGACACAGCAGCGCGATCAGGGTGAACAGGGCGCCGCTCCAGATCTCATAGGGCAGACCGAGCAGCGTGTACGCGGAAGCCTCGCTGCAATTGGCCGTGACCATGAAGACGCTCGGGAAACGCTCCTCCAGCTTCAGCGCCGTCAGCACGCGGTCCGCGAAGGTCATGTCGCAGCTCGCCAGCTTGGAGGCCACCTCGTGCTGATAACCCGCGGCGAACAGGCCCGCCACGCCCAGCGCCGCCGTCAGCAGCAGCGCCAGCACGCGCGCGAACCCCGCACGCTGCAGCGCCCAGCCCAGCGCGCTCACCACGGCGATCAGCAGGAAGATGCCACGCTGCATCACGCACCACGGGCAGGGTTTGACGCCGAACTGGTACTGCGCCACCAAGGCCGCCGCCACACCGGCGAGCGACACCAGCGCGCTGAAGGCCAGCACGCGCGACGCGGTCAGCGCGCGCATCAGCCGGCGATCTCGGCGATCAGCTCGATCTCGACGCAGGCGCCCATCGGGATCTGCGCCACGCCGAACGCGCTGCGGGCATGCGCGCCGACCTCGGATCCGAACACCTGGCCGAAGAGCTCGGACGCACCGTTGGTCACCAGGTGCTGCTCGGTGAAGTCGCCGGTGCTGTTGACCAGGCTCATCAGCTTGACGATGCGCGTGACCTTGTTCAGGTCGCCCACGGCCGCGTGCAGCGTGCCCATCAGGTCCACGGCGATCGCGCGCGCGGCCTGCTGGCCGGTGGCGGTGTCGGTGTCCTTGCCCAGCTGGCCGACCCAGGGCTTGCCGTCCTTCTTCGCGATATGACCGGACAGGAACACCAGGTTGCCGGTGCGGACGAAGGGCACGTAGGCCGCGGCGGGCACGGCCACGGGCGGGAGCTCGATGCCCAGTTGCTTCAGGCGGTCGTAGACGGAAGTGCTCATGAGGGTCAACGCGGAAGTGAAAAAAAGCGTCGCGGATCCTACACCCCGGCCTGGTGCTGGAGCCTGATCCCCGCAGCAGCCCTGTTCGGGATGGGGCTGGTGCAGGCGCTGCCGGCCTTGCCGGAGGCCTCCATCCGCACGGCCTGGTGCGTCGCCGTGGCGTTCGCGGCCGTCTGGGTGGCGGTCGTCATGATCGGGGCGCGGTGGCGGGTGCCGCGAACGATCCGACCGTGGCTGCGACCGTGGCTGCGACCATTCGCCATCGCCTGGCTCGCGTGGACGGTGCTCGCCGCGCTGTTGGGCGCGGGGTGGGCGGTGTCGCGGGCCGACGGCCGTCTCGCCGAGCGCCTGCCCGCCGCGATGGCAGGCCGGATCCTGACGCTCACCGGCCGCATCGGCAGCCTGCCGCAGCGCACCGAGGGCCAGGGCGGCGTCGAGGGCTGGCGCTTCGTGCTGGACGTCGATGAGCGGGAGCTCACGACACCGCCCCGCGTGCTGCTGTCCTGTTATCAGATGCCGACCCCGCCGCGCGCGGGCGAGCGCTGGTCCCTGCCGGTGAAGCTGCGGCCGCCGCACGGGCTGATGAATCCGGGCGGTTTCGACACGGCGCTCTGGATGCTCGAGCAGGACCTGCCCGCCGCCGGCACCTGCCGCGCGCAGGGGCAACGCCGCCTGGATGCGGGCGGCGGCGGCCTTGCGATGCGGGTGCTCGCGCTGCGCCAGGCCTTGCGCGACGCGATCGACCGGCAACTCGGCGAGGTCCGCGACCGGCGCGGCGCCGGGGTGCTCGCCGCGTTGAGCCTGGGCGATCAGGGCGCGGTGCAGGTGGGTCTTCGCAATTAGCTCGTACGCCGAGCTCTCCTCTGGACGGCCGATTCTGAGCCCGGCCGATTGCAAATCCTTCTACGCCGCACGTCAGAGTGCGGACGATGAGCCTTGCAATCAGGTTCTACGCCCGGCCGGAGGGGGGCTTCACGGCGCGGAAGCGTGGAAGTCAGAAGTTAATCCCGCCGCGTTTGGCAGCGTACCTAGTCTTCGACTTTTGGGGACGTGTCTGCCGACACTGGCTTCAACCTCCAGGTCCCGAGCCTCATCGGAGCATCTATCCGTAGCGGCGACGGTTTCTTCGCTCAAGAAACCGCGACATCTGGTGGGCTGCGAGAGTCGCCATTCTGTTCGAGAGAGCCCAATTACACCCAAATATAGTCGATTATAGTTAGTGCCTCCTTACATCTCCCGGCTGGTCAGTTGGCATCAAATTGCTGTGGGCGGCAAAGACAGGAAACTCCGCAGCGAGTTTGATATCCCACCCACCACGGACATCAACGTCAGCGACTCGCGCCATTGAGTCAAAGTGCTGTCCCTGTTCATTGGGACGCAGATGTCCGAGTCTGCCCTTGGCAATGAGAGTCAGTGGCGGCGCCTGCCTCATTCATAAGAAATATTGAGATGCACATTTTTTGGCATCAACGAATGAGCATTTTGGTGGGGACTGAAGGGCTGCCGGGCCTAAGGGACTCATCCACTAAAAGCTAACGGAGGCCCAAAGTCGGGAAGCGCCCCCGATGGAATCGAGTATCTCCCCGTTGTACGTGGCTTTCACAGATTTTCCTTCCAAGAATGAACCAAATGTATTGGTGCGAAAGCATGATGGGTAGAGAGTCGCTTTCAGTTCATTGATGCCCGATGCGGAACTCATCGTTTGAACTTGATGAAGCAATGAAGGCTGCCATTGCATTTGTGTTCCTGTGTCCAGCATGATTGTTCCGTGATTGACCGCTAGGCCGCTGGCGTCGATAGCGCCGGGAAAGGTTCAGATGCATAAGTCAGGAGAGTTCAACAGACCGCCTCGACCGAGTGACGACCTGCTGCGCGACATGGAGCTGCAGGAGGTTGCGCGCGAGTTGCTAGGCGGCCCGGCCCTGTGGATGTTGCTCAGCTACGGTCGGGTGATGGAGGGCGCGCGCGTCGGGCGATACGTGAGTGGATTGCCTGGCGACGAGCAACTGGAACTTGCGAGGAAGCTGTCGAGGGGCGAGACCGTGCCTGTCCATCTGATGCACCGGCATCAGTCCGGAAACTACGAGTCGTCATCCCTTCGGTGGGAGGGCGGAAATCTCTTCATGGTCTTCGCAGACAGGGAGGACCCTGCGTGATGCATGCAAGCGCTTGGGGACGCGAGTGCAACCAGCAAGGAGCGAGCATGGAGATTGACGACCTTGAGTCACTAAGCCTCACCCAGCTACTCATCTGGCGGTTTCGTGTCGATGCCCTCATCGAAGAGAAGCGACAACAGGTTCTGGACCAAGTCTGTGGTCGATTCTTGCTAAACCTCATGGAAGTAGGCATTGAGCCTCGCGAAGCCGCGGCTTGGTTGGAGCGACGGTCGTCGCGCTCTGGTGCGGAGGACAGCGATGGGTCCACGCATGAGGCGAGTCTCGACCGACGCTCCAAGTAGCTAGCGACCCTGGCGTAGATGTTCGACCAACCGAGACGACACATGCGGGTGCTATTCCTGGACTTTGACGGCGTTCTTCATGCTGGACCTGGCGTCGTAACTCAGACCAGTCACTGGTGTTGGCTTCCAGTGCTGCACGAAGCACTGCAGGCGCATGGAGATGTCCGCATCGTGGTTCACAGTACTTGGAGGTTCCAGTACGACCTGGACGAACTGCGTGAGCTACTGGGTGCGCTTGGCCCGCGGGTTATCGGAGCAACTGTCGGACCGGGGCGCCTGGAGGGAATCGAGCTCTGGTTGTCGGAGCATCCGGATGTGGGTGATTTTCGAGTTCTCGACGACGAGCTAGAGCCGTTCCACAGCCTGTCGCAACAGCTCATCGCATGCGACCCGGCGCTGGGAATGTCAGACCCACAGGCGCTCCGTCGGCTTCGAGCGTGGCTGGTGAGTGGGTGATGGGACCTTCAAGAAGATGAGCACCTTCCGCCTCTGGGCGCTCCGGCAACTTGAGCTTTCGATGTGCGCGTGATGGGGTCCGAGCAAAGGAATCGACGATGAGCACAAAGGTGACCTTGAAGCAGCGGAAGCAGGACGGGTCGACGCCCGGTTTCCGGCTCTACCGCGACGTTCTGGACGAGTTCGGTGTCGAGCACCATGACTTGGCGCCAATCTTCCTTCAGCTGACGGGCGTTCAGGCCCAAATCGAGACGATGGCTACGGGAGGTGCAAAGGTGCTTCTCACGTTGCCGCATGGGTTGGCCAGGGAACTCGGTTTAATGTCATCATCAGTGACGCTTGCCAAGGTGGCCCACACAAACGCTGCGGCCCAGCGTCAGCTTCCGATGCTGCGTGAGCAGGAGCCGGTGCGAACGGAGCGCTGGGTGCAGCAAACGGTCGACGTGGACTCCGCTCTAGACGAAGCGGTGCGCGCAACCGCCAAACGCCAGGGTCTTAGCAAGGGGGAGGTTTTCCGCAGCTTCGTTGTTGCGGGAATCGCGAAGGTCGCGACATCACCGCTAAAGCGTCCTCAGGATAGCTCGGAGCGCCTGCATCGGCGCACGATGAACTTCCCACCCGACCTGCACGCCGAAATCAGTGGCTTGAGCGTGGCGAACCGACTCACCAAATCCGAGGTCCTGCGACAACTGGCGAAGCGCGGCTTGAAGGCGCTGACTCGTTAGTCAGCTGCTCAGGCTGTCGGTCGCCTGGGTTAGATGTGAACGAGAGGGGCGCCTTAGGTAGGTCCGAACGTGCTTCACAGGGTAAGCACTAGGCTGAGCTCTGCGCAGTTTGTTCGCGTGCAGCGCTTGGCAATGAGGAGCGGCCAGGCCGAGGAACTAGGATGGCGAAATCTAGTACTTGCCTTCCGAACTCATGACCGATGTAGATGTGTCCCAACTGTCCTATGCGCAACTCGTGGCGTTGAAGCAGAAGCTGGACGGAGAAATTGGAGCGAAGCGAGCCGAGGAATTGAAGGTCCTAGTGGACGGTTTCGCCAAGAAGCTCGAAGCGTTGGGGTTCACGGCGGATGAGGCGATTGACGCGCTCGGTCCTTACACGGATGGGCGGTCGCGCAAGAGCGCCAAGGCTCGGGCGCCAGCCACCCCGCAGGTCCCGTTCTATGACCCGGCCAATCCCACGCGTAGGTGGTCCGGCCACGGCCGCGCTCCTCAGTGGCTCAAGGACTATGAAGCGGCTGGTCGCAACCGTGAGGAGTTCCGAGTGGTCCGTGTGCTTGATGACGATGGTGCTGCGACACCCGTTTAAGCCGAATTTGGTCGAAACTTCCCTCGCCGCGCAGCGTACCTCCGCTAGCAGAGCTCGGCGGCCCGCGACAAGTGAACATCCGAAGAAGCACAAGCGACGCTGGCGAGGCGGGTGCTTTTTGGGGAACTAACCATCCGGCGGCGTCGCGGGTGGAGACATCCTGGATGTAAGTTGGGGTCCCTCGCTAAGTTTTGCCAACGTGCTTCAGCGAGTGCGCCACGCGAGCCTCCCCTGATGAGGCCCTCGGGGCGCTTCAACCGCGAGCTGCCTGAGCATCGAAGTGCCCCGCTGAGATGCTGTCAATCGTCCAGCGGATGAAAGTGCTGGCCGTCTCAAAGACATGCTCCACATCCGTTTTCGTGACACGCACCTTAGAAGGCATGAAGAAGCTTCCGCCGAACTCGACTACCTCGTATCCGTGCAGGCGAAGCCAGCCAGTGCATGCGTCGAACGAGCGATGGTTCAGAACTTCCTTCTTCAGGCGAGTCTGCGCAGCTTGAATCTCTTGCTCGCGCGCGGTGCGCAAGTCGATATCTTTGAGTCGTTGCAAGACTCCATGCTGCTTTTCAACGGCGTCGATGATGCGCTGAGGGTTGGCGTTGCCGACCACGGAAACCAACTTGTTGAGTGAAAGGGCAGCGGGACGCTCACCAGCCAGAACCAGTTTCAACGCGAACTCCAGAATCACTTCGTTTGACCCGAAGTGCTGGGCCATGAAGGTGCGTTCCATGCGTTGACCGATGTCACTCGCGAAGTCGAACTGCTTGGTCTCGAGCATCACCAAGCTGTAGCCGAAGGCTAGGTCATTTGAGATGCGTTTGAGGCGCGAGCGCACTTGCTCAATCTCTGGATAGACCTGGCGCGCTAGCTCCCAGGTCTCGGTTAGCTCGTCCACGGCGGCGCCGAACGATGCATCCTCGGCTTCGTCAGAGAAGCCGGCATCGTGGCTTTGTCGGGTGAGCTCGTCGTCGTATCGCGCCCGGGATTCTGGGTAGCGCAGAACGTCATAGGCCGCGTTAATTTCGGACATCCGAGCGTTCGCGTCGGCTCGTTGCCCTTCCGGGTGCCTGTCGGGGTGGTGCAGCTGAGAAAGAGCCTTATAGGCTGCGCGTATGACGGCGTCGGGAGCGTCAGGTTGGATTCCCAAGGTCTCATAGTGCGTGCGAACACGGCTGCTCATGCAAGCCACTCCCAAGTTGAACTTCGTTTTAGTGGCGCGACTGTACTCGCGAAGGCCGGCCGCAAGGTGCATCCGACGGGCTTCTTGGCGCCGCGGACGACTGTTGGCTTGCAGGCAAAGTCTTCTTTGGTTTCGTCCCTCAGGGCGAAGCTGGCCTGTGAGCCTCCTCTAGACTGAGCCGCTCAATGGGAGGTGTGCGATGCAACTCAGCTGCGGCGTAGTGCTGTTGGACGTGAACAACCGGATGTTCCTTGTGCGAGCGACGGGAACAGAGCGTTGGGACATCCCCAAGGGGTTGCCTGACCCTGGTGAGGTTCCGCTGGAAACGGCTCTGCGGGAGGCCAAGGAAGAGGCCGGCATCGACGCGTCCCAGTGGCCGCTGGTCGACCTGGGCGAGCAAGACTACCTGACTGGCAAGCATCTGCACCTCTTCGCTGGTCGGATTGAATCCTCGCTGCTCGACCCAGCCAAGTGCCGCTGCACGAGCTTCTTCGAGCATCATCGGACTAAGGAGCTGTTGCCGGAGGCCGATGCTTTTGCGTGGGTCGAGTGGGACGCTTGGCCTGGACGCGTGGGAAAGGGGCTACGCAAGACGCTACAGCGACTTGGTGAACATCTTCTCGCCCTCTGAAGCCTTGGAGGCCATCGCCTCGCCTCCACGAGTCGGTCGCTTGAAGGACTGTGTATGGGTGAAAGCGAGCATCGGTTCCATGTCGGGTTTCGGCGCCAGTTTTCGTTTCTTACTTGTGGCGAACGCCGGAAGGAAGTGAATGACACAAGACGGGAACTCCGCTCCTGCAGCGGCGACTGCGCCGCTGTTCCAACTCGACCTTGGAGCAAACGGAGGACTGCTAGCACCGACGACTATCGACGAGCTCGGTCAGTGGCTGGCCAAGGAGCAGCAGTACTGGATATGGCTGCATCAGGGTGGTACCGGCAGTCATGCGCAACCGCTTTCTGAGGCGGTCAGTTGTCTGAACCAAGCGCTCAATGACACGACTCAAGCGAGGAACTATTGGGAGGGCAACCGAGATTACGCGCTTCAGCAACTCCGAAACGCGCAGTCTCAGATTAACGCCGCGTTTGTTGAACGCCGCCTCCCGTACAGCGGGTCTAGGCTGGGGAAGCGGGTGGGCCTCGCTCGTCAGGAGTACGGAGACCTCGGTGCCAGCTTCTTCCTTGCGGCGATGCTCGGTCCGCTCGATAGCGGTCATCAGTTTCAAGCGCTGACACTCGGTTCGTGGCGAGGTCTCTTAGCGGGGCTGGGCGAGCGGTTCTCGTCGTCGCGAGGAAAGTCCGACGCGCGGGTTGAAGCTGCAGGGCTTGCCTTCGACGTCGTCGTCCAGAAGGCTGAGACAGTCATCGGTGAGAAGATGCTCACGTACGACGCGTTGCATCGCGACTACCAAGAGCTGGCCACCAACATCAGCAGTGCGGCCACTTCGCAAGCCGAAACCTTCAAAGGCGACCAAGAGCAGCGCATAAGAGCCTTTGAGGAGATGGCCAACGGCCATCGCGAGGCGATGCGCGAACTCGAGGAGAAGTTCAACGAGAAGATGGCGTTGCGCGCGCCGGCGGATTACTGGCGCAAGAAACAGGTCGGGCACTGTATCGGAGCAACGCTCACCGGCATCTTGTCGTTCGCTGGCATCGGAAGCGCGGCAGGATGGCTGGGACTTCAGGTCCATGACCTGCTAAACACGGCGCAAGCGGGGAAGATGCCAGATACCTGGCGCATCGCGTTGCTGGCTACGCTGGGCGTGTTCTCGGTTTGGGCGTTGAGACTTCTGGTCCGCATGTTCCTCAGCCATCTCCATCTGCTCGGTGACGCCGCGGAACGAGTGGTCATGGTGCAGACCTACCTCTCGCTTATGGAAGGCGACAAGCTTAGCGACAAGGAGGACCGGCGACTCATCTTGCAAGCCCTCTTCCGGCCGGCAAGCGACGGCATCGTCAAAGATGAGGGGATACCGCTTTCGCTCGCTGAGCTGCTAACGAAGACTAGCAAGTAGCCGGAAAATGTTTCGGTGATGTCATTCTTTACGGCGAATGCAAAGGCGGCGGTGCGGAGTAGACAGGCGCACGACACGAGCAACCGGATACATTCGAGAAAAATAGTTCGCGACATGAAGCTGCACGCTCATGCCGGGAGGGAGAGAACATGTACATCGAACAAGTCACGCTGAAAAACTTCCGGTGCTTCGGCCCCCAAGGGGCAGCGTTATCGCTGGACGCTGCCCTCACTGCATTCGTGGGCGCAAATGGCAGCGGGAAAACCGCCGTCATGCAGGGCCTCCAACGGCTCTTCGGCATGACGAGTGAGCAGCGAAGACTTAGGCGTCGCGACTTTCATGTGCCAGCGGACGAAAAAGCTGTGCCGTTGCAGCGCGAGCTAAGCCTTGAGGCCATCTTGGTGTTCCCCGAACTGGACACCGGCACGGAAACGACGGCCGTTCCGGAGTTCTTCCAGCAGATGGCCGCTGATGACAAGGGCAAGCTGAAGGTGCGGCTGCGGCTGGAGGCCACCTGGGTCGATGACGGCACCGTTGAAGGCGCCATTGAAGAAACCTATTTCGCGGTTCGGTCCCTGGGCGAGTACACGGCTGCAGATTGCGTCAACTTGAAGGGTGCAGACCGCTCGCGCATTCAATTGCTCTACATCCCTGCGACGCGCGATGGCGCATCGCAGGTGTCGGCGCTGCTGAAAGGGCGACTGTGGAAGGCCATCCAGTGGTCGGCGAAGGTAAAGACGGCCCTGGACGGCGCTGGCGAGACGCTGAACACCGTCTTCAGGGAAGAGCCGGCTGTCCTTCGCATTGAGGAGAAAGTGAAAAAGCGCTGGCAGGCGCTTCATGACGCAGGCACGGACGCAGTTCCGGTCTTCCGCCCGGTCGACACACGCTGGCAAGAGTTCATTGGACAAGTAGATGTCACCTTCCAGCCTGGTGATGACAGGCGCGACCGCGACATCAACGAACTCAGCGATGGTCAGAAGTCGCTCTTCCATTTGGCACTGACTGCAGCGACTCTGGACGCGGAGGCCGAGGCGGCGAAGGGAGATGCCGAACATGGCTTTGTCCCCGGCAGCATTGCCATCCCGGCGCTGACGCTCATCGCGCTGGAGGAGCCCGAGAACACCCTTGCGCCTTTCTACCTGTCGCGCATCATTGCCCAGGTCGAGGAGCTGGTCGGCACAGCCCAAGCGCAGGCGGTCGTCTCTAGCCACTCCGCGAGCATCCTGTCGCGCGTTAAGCCAGAGGGGGTCCGCCACTTCCGACTTAAGGAAGACAGGACGGCTCGCATCCGTGCCGTGGAGATGCCGGCGGACCAAGAAGAGGCATCCAAGTACCTGCGCGAGGCTGTGCGCAGTTATCCGGAGCTCTATTTCGCAAGGTTCGTCGTGCTGGGCGAAGGGGCCACAGAGGAGGTGGTCATCCCGCGGCTGTCGAAAGCCATGGGCGTCGAAATTGACCGCTCGTTCGTCGCCGTTGTTCCGCTGGGAGGGCGCCACGTGAACCACATGTGGAAGCTGCTCAATGCGCTGGACATCCCGCACGCGACGCTCTTGGACCTGGATTGGGGCCGCCAGGGCGGCGGGTGGGGTCGAGTCAAGACAGCCTTGAAGCAGCTGATTGCCAATGGCACCCCTCCAAAAGAGCTCTTCAAGGAAGTCGCAGCTGACGACCCTGAAGCGGAACGCAATCTCGCCAGTTTCGACACGATGGTAGAGATGGGAAACATCGAGCACTGGCTAACGTTCCTTCGAGAGCGTGGCGTGTTTTTCTCCGCTCCCCTGGACCTCGACTACTCGATGCTTCAAGCCTACTTCCCCGCGTACACAGTGCTGGAGCCGGGGATGGCTGGTCCTAGAACTGGAATAGACGCCCGGGATGCAGTGCTGGGGGAAGGCGGAAATCATGCTGCGTATCCGGCAGACCAGGACGTCGCGCTTCTTTGGTACAGGTATCTATTCCTTGGTCGAGGAAAGCCGAGCACCCATGTTCGCGCTCTGAGCAGACTCTCAGACGAGCAGTTGAGGGCCTCGGCCCCGAAGTTCCTGAAGGACCTCATCGAACTTGTGCGCAAGAGCCTCTGAGGAAGCCACGATGGAATTTTCTCGGAGAGTTGCACCGGAGGACTGGAAGCCAAGGGGTATCCCCGGTCTGGAGCCAGCGGCATGGACCGCGTTGCGCAGTACAGGAAATACGTCGGTCGTAGCGGGTCCTGGGGCCGGCAAAACCGAGTTCCTGGCCCAGCGGGCGGTGTATCTGCTTGAGGCGGGCATCTGCCGGCCTCCGCATCGCATCCTTGCTATCTCGTTTAAGACAGACGCGGCCGCCAATCTCGCCAAGCGCGTGCAGGAGCGGTGCCCGCCAGAGCTGGCCGACCGTTTCTCATCCGTCACGTTCGATGCGTTGACGAAGAGCTTGGTCGACCGCTTCGCCAATGCCCTTCCTTCAGTTTGGCGGCCTACGAGGCCCTATGACATCCTGTTCCCAGACAAGGACTACCTGAGGGAGTTCCAACGCGGGGCGAGGGCAGTGGCTCGCGAAGAATGGCGCAACGAGATTGGCGGGCTGGACCTATTCAGGTTTGAAGCGGATGTCCTGGGGAACAGCAAGTTGCCGTTGGTCGCAGCAAAGCCCACGAACGCCCGCGAGCTGCTCTTGAACTACTGGTGGGCCATGTCGCTGAAATATGCGAAGCCGTCAAAGCTCACCTTCTCGAGCCTGAACAGACTGGCCGAGCTGCTGTTGAGGAGCTCTCCCAACATCCTGGCGGCGCTGCGGTCGACGTACTCGTTCGTGTTCGTGGACGAGTTCCAGGACACGACATTCGCTCAGTACGACTTCCTGAAATCGGCCTTCATGGGGAGCTCGGCGAGCGTGACAGTGGTGGGTGACCACAAGCAGCGCATCATGCTATGGGCCGGCGCTCGTTCGGATGCCTTCGAGCGGTTCGAGGCGGACTTCGGCGCGCAGCGCGTGCCGCTGTTGTTCAACTTCCGTTCATCGCCGGAGCTGGTGCGCGTGCAACACGTCGTTGCCACTGCCCTCGATGCCGGCGCCATTCCCACGCAGTCCCAAGCCGCCGCAGAGTTGGCCAAGAACGTGGTGCAGGTTTGGTCGAGCTCCCATCGTCAAGGGGAGGCCGAGTACTTGGCGACGTGGGTCGCCACGGACCTGGCCGCCCGCAGGAAGCGGCCGCGCGACTACGCGCTGCTGGTTCGCCAGAAGGCTGAGGTCTTCGAGCGGGAGTTGCAGCCTGCGTTCGCCGCTGCCGGTCTGGCACTGCGCAATGAGAGCAAGGTAATTGGTAAGGTCTCCATCCAGGACTTGCTGGTGGATGACATCGCCCAGGTCGTGCTGGCCTTGCTGCGTCTTGGCACCAAGGTGAAGGCGCCGGCGGCGTGGCAGTTGGCCTCATCGGCCTTGGAATTTCTCGCCGGTGTCGACTCGGCGGACACCCTCGGCACTCGCAGCGCCGAGGGTGCGCTTGAGGGGTTCCTGGCCGAGCTGCGAGCTCTGATGGATGCCAAGGAGCCGTCCGAGGCGGCGGCCGCTGCCGTGGTCGACAAGGTCTACGCGTTCCTGGACATGGAGCGCATCGTTCGCTCCCATGTTCGCTATCAGCGCAACGATATGGCCGAGCTCATTCGGGAGGGGTTGACCATCCACCTGGCCGAGTGCGCTCATGCCAGTGGAAATTGGGCCGACTGCCTGGACCTATACGAGGGCACAGACCAGATTCCGCTTTTGACCGTGCACAAGAGCAAGGGACTCGAGTACGACACGATTGCCTTTATCGGACTGGACGACAAGTCCTGGTGGAGCCACACGCCTGGCAATCCCGAGGGGCTGGCGACGTTCTTCGTCGCGCTGTCTCGCGCCAAGCAGCGTGCCGTGTTCCTATTCTGCAATGAGCGAGGTGCCCGGCAGAAGGTCGCCGACCTCTACCAACTCCTCACCGACGCCGGCGTCGTCGAGACAGTTGTTTGCTGACCGTGGAGTGCTGCGTGTCCTTCAGAAGGGCGTGTCGTCGTCCATGTCGTCGAAGCCACGGGACGGTGCGGGGCGACTCTTGCCCCCGTTCTCGTTGGGCGCGGGAGCGGCTCGCTCGCCGCGGCCCGCACCTTCCAAGCCAGCGCTGACCAACGCCTCCTCCAGAGCTTTCTCCACAGCGTCAATGCGCTGCTTGCAGACCTTGTAGGCGTCGACGGACTCGTTGACGATGTCCAACAAGTCGTCGATATTGGGCTCCTCCTGGTTGCGCAGCGTCTCCGCATGGCGCTGAAGGACTTCGTAGGCATCGCGGAATGTCTTCTCTTCCATCTTCTCTTCGGCGTCAGGCGCCGCCTTCCTGGGTTGTTTGAGTGACTGTCTCGACCACTGCGCGCACCGTACCGTCATGCAGGTCAACCTGTATTGCGGCACCAGGTTGGACTGTCTCTACGGAAGTCACTGCCTCGCCGTCTGAGGAGCGTACGACGGCGAAGCCGCGGCGCAAGGTTTTCTGGGGCCCCTGACCAGCAATCTCCCGGAAGAGGGCTTGGGACCGCTCTGCTGCGATGTCGACGCCTCTTGTGGAGCGTTCGGCGGTCTCGCGCATGAGACGCTCTGCAGCTTGCCCTTGAGAGCGGGTGCTGGATGCAGCTTGCTCTAGAACAGCCGGTAGCAACGCGTCTACCTGGCGGCGGACATGTCCAATCTTGCCGGCAACGCCCGCGGTCTCCCGGATGGCGAGCTCGGTCTCTCGACGTGCGGCGCGAGCGGTCATCGCAGCCTGTTCGAGAACCGTGGGGAGGAGCGCATCCACTCTCCGGCGGACGTGTACAAGCCGCCCGACAGCCCCAGAAGTCTCGCGGATGGCGAATTCGGTTTCCCGGAGTGCCGTGCGAGCGGTCAGCCGACTACGCTCTAGAACAAGTGGTAACAGGCCTTCGCTTCGTTCCTTCGCGAGGAGGACGGACGCTCGCGCTCTCGTGTCGATGTCGACCATGACAGCTGGAACAGCCTGGCGCGCGACCTGAACGAGCTGGCGGGCATCTGACCGAACCGCAACGACGTTCTCCCTAACGGCACTGCGCGCATCGCGGAGCGTCGCCGCTGACGCGTGGCGGAGTGCCTCGAAGGCGGATTTGCTGTCAGCCCGTGCCTGAGCAACCAAGGCATTGGCGGCTTGCTCGACATCACGGCGCAGGTGCAGAACCTCCGCGCCGGTCAGGGCGGCAGCGCGCCGGGTAAGGTTGAGGATGCGCTCGTTGAATGCGCGTGCCTCGCGAACTCGGGACCGCATTACTTCTTCGATGCCCAAAATGACCTTGGACGGGGTGTCGAACTTGCGGTGGGCGACTTCATCCAGCGAGGTGTCGTCGCGCTCGTGGCCAATGCCCGTGAGAACGGGCACTGGGCATTCGCAGATGCATCGCGCCAAAGCGTAGTCGTTGAGCCAGGCGAGGTCGCTGACGCTGCCGCCGCCTCTGAGGATGACGACTGCGTCCGGAAGCTCTGCGCCGGACCACGTGCGCAGTCCTGCCCGAAGTGCCTCTGCAATCTCCGCGGCTGCACCTTCGCCTTGAAAGCGGCTGTGGATGTAGCTGAACTCGCACGCTCCGTGTGCCTGAAGACGCTGCGCCTCCTTGGCGAAGTCTCCCAGTCCGGCGGCGCGCTCAGGCGCGATGACGAGGACAGCCTTGAAATCCCAGGGGGGCGCGAGCGAGCGATTGCGGTCGAACAGCAGTTCTTTTTTTAGGCGCTCGCGGATATCGCGGCGTCGAGCCTCAAGGTCGCCCAGTGTGTACGCGGGGTCGATGCCATCCACTTCCAGGCTGAAACCGTACTGCGACTTGAAGACAGGCTTGGCACGCAACAACACCTTGATGCCGGCTTCGAGGTCGGCACCAGTCACCCGTCTGAACTCCGAGAGCAGGGCTTCGGCTGACCGGGACCAGATTACCGCGCGTGCCTGCGCCAGAACATCGCCCGTGGACTGGCTTCGCTCGGACAACTCGAGGTAGACGTGGCCAACCTTGGTCGAACTGACTTTTAGGACCTCAGCTGTGGTCCAGACACCTTCACCGAAAGCCTTCGAAATCAGGGTCGCGACTCCACCCAGGAGTCGCGACAGTGGGATGCCCTTGTTCGGCACGTCCACATCACGCGACTCGGACTCCAGCGCCACCTGTGAGTGCGCAGGGCTCGACACCGCAGCCGCCGGTAGCCAAGCTGAGAACGGCGCTAAGTCCAACTCCGATGGCACGTACCACTTGCGAAGCTCAGAGTCCCAGCGTGCGCCGAGAGCCTTTACTTGAGCTCGTTCTTCGTACTTGCTGTTGAGGTAGGTGCGCTCGGTCATGAGCAGCAATGGCCTTGGATGGGCAACTGGTTGAAGGCGAGATGTGACGTGTCGAGCGTAACCTCACATGGCTGCGATGGTTCGGCTTGGATTCGGGTCCACGTAACCTGGCGCTAGCCTAGCGTTGCTTGCTCCGTACAAGGCCAGTGGGTCCTTGAGCCATAGCGCTATCTCCGGTCCTTTGAGACTGTGGTCCGGAGAGCAGTCTACGTTCATGCGACGTAGCATGTAGCCTGCATTCGCGGCTCGCACACGGACATGAAGAGTCTGACCAGACGCGATGCCGTAATCCATCTCCACGACGGCGGGGCGTTTGTGACTTGGATGAACCACGAAGTCCAACTCAATGATTCGACTCCACTGAATGTCTGCCTCAGGTCGTTCCTCGACAAGCACTTCGCTCGTTTCAAGTACCTCAGGGTGCTCCATTCGAGTGAGCACGAAGTCTCGGAACTCATGATGTTTGCGGTCGAACGCCCGCACGTGCCACCTGATGCCAATGTCTACCAAGGCGAGTGGAACTAGTTCTTTCTCTGTGCGGCCGCTGTCGATAGAGGTGTAGGCCAACTTGACGGCCTTGCCGCGATTGATGGCTCGCGTGATGGGAGCAAGTACATCCATCGCTGGCAAGCTCAGTGCGCTCGGAATTTCGCACCTAAGTAGCGGGTGCAGTTCGTCCCCAATCCCTTCGCCGAACCCTTGCGATAAAGCTGTGAGCACGCGTTGCGGGGCGTGGTCAAAGAGTGGTGTGAAGGTGGAAGTGGGGCGGTAGACCTTGTCGGAGTTGTCGAGCGCCAAGTTCTCGGGAGCGATTTCTCGGTAGAGCGCGATGTCGCGTGTCGCTGCGGCCGGGCCGGTTCCGAATCGGTCCACCACGTCAGCCCGACGCAGTTCTCCTAGGAAATATAGGCGGAAGTCGATGTGAGACAGCCGCTCGCGCTGCGTCTTGGTCAATGAGGACAGCTTGGACGCGCGCGTCGTTTCAAGGTCAGGGGTCGCCATCCAAACATCTTAGCGTAGACGCCTATGATGAAAAATCTTCACGAGTAGTTGATGTCATCAAAAAGATGACGTAGCATCGGCATAAATGATGTGTGAACGCCGTTGCGGCGGATAGACCCCCTGGAGGCTTCCATGCACCTCGAGCGACTCGTTGACCTGCTGTTCTCCTCTCCTCAGCGATGGATGGATTGGGGGCGCGCCGTCGTGTTCGTGTCTTTGGGGGTGCTGTTTCTGGGCCTCGTCGCAAGGGTTGCTTTGCAGGGCGCTGCGGTGGTCGGCTCCCTCGCCGTAGGCCTAAACGCCCCCGGGAGGCTGTCAGAGCTACTCCCATCAATCCCAACCTGGTGGGTGCCCGAGACCCTGTCCGGCTTCACGTTGTGGTTGGTGATTGCCGCGGCGGGTGCAATGGCAGCGCGTCACGGTCGGTACCTCAAGCGCCTGATGGAGGTGTGAATCATGAGGAATGGCCCCCAGCAGCGTGTCGATATCGGCTTCAGTGGCCACGTCCCGATGCGCACCACTCGAAGTGTTACGCCGGAGGCGATGCGACGTTTCAACTACTTGACTGAGACCATCGCGGCTGCGTATGAGCCAACTGCTACCCAATTGCAGACGCTTGAGCGGGCGTATGGCGCGACCGGTGAGTACCTGACGACGTGCGCGGAGTTCGATGGGCTGCTGACGGCGGTCCATGCGCATGGCTCACGTCAGCTGGGCACCATCGTGCGCCCTATGGATTCGCAGCGAAGCGGTTTCGACATTGACCTCGTAGCGCGTTTGGCGCGGTCGGCGATGTTTCGGTACCAAGGGCAGGAAGGCGTAGCAAGGCTGTTGCAACACCTTTTCCAGGCACTGGCGCGGTACGCCGAGCGGCATGGACTTGCCATCAAGCGATGGGAGCGATGCGTGACGCTCACCTATGCGGACGGTATGTGTGCCGATTTCGCGCCCGTTATCGACGAGCCGCTGCATACGGTCGAGCGTGGTGAGCACCACGGGCGTATTCCGGACCGAGAGGCTCGCCGCTACCTCTCCACCAATCCGAAAGGCTATTGCTTAGCGTTCGAAGATGTTGCGCGTATCAGCCCAATGCTGCGGAACGTTGCGACTGTCGACTTCGCGCAAAACGCCAAGCGAGCTGACGTCGAGCCGCTGCCCGACGCGCAGCAGGTGATGGGGCGCCTGCTATGCCGTTTAGTTCAACTGGCAAAAGTGCACCGCAACGTCATGTTCGGTCGAGTTGCAGGCGGGGACAAGCTAGCGCCTTCATCCGTCTTCTTGACCTCTCTGCTGGCCAAGGCCTACGCCATTGAAGCGCGGCTGCCCCATGACGGTCCCCTGGACCTCTTCCTGGACATGCTTGCGCGGGTGCCTACGCTGTTCGACCGCCAATCGGATGGATTGAGCGAGCGTTGGGTGTTGCTGAACCCTTGTGCTCAGAACGACAACCTGGCTGAAAGCATGAACTCGACGGCGCGTCAGGCAGCGTTTCGCCAGTGGCACGCCATGCTGATGGCCGACGTGGAGGAGTTGACGATACGAGCTGATGGCGCTGGAGGCCTGAGTTCCGTAGTCAAGTCCGTTGAGCGCAGTTTTGGGGCGCGAGCAGGGCAGGCAGTCTTACAGCGAGGCAGTCAGCAGCGCGAGGACTACAGGACGCTTGGAAAGGCAGGCTTCGTAGTCGCCGGTGCTGTGCCGGTCGTAGCCAGCGCTCGTGGTCACACATATTTCGGTGGTCCGGAGGCATGAAGTTCCCGACCAAGCTTCCGTCGCTCGCGCAACGGCATGCTGAGCTCAACGCCATGAAGTGGCCGGATTCACGCCTATACCTCACGGCGGGCCGAGAACTTCGCTATGTCTTCAGCATCGCGCCGACTGTTCTGTCTCGCGTGTATCGCTGCATGGTGAAGCTGAAGGTGTCGGGTAGCCCGGAAGCGTTTGTCCTGGAGCCGGATTTGGTCGAGCTCGCCGGCGGGCGGCGGCTACCGCATGTGTACCCCCACGAGGGGCGCGGGACCAAGCTCTGCCTATGGCTGCCTCGTGCGGGCGAATGGAGCAGCGAGCTAACCATGCAGGAGTCCTATCTCCCCTGGACCGCCGAATGGCTGAACTACTTCGAGGAGTGGCTCGTGACGGACGAATGGGCCGGCGGCGGCGAGCATCCCGTAAATCGGCAGAAGCGTTGGATGAATCAAGGTCGATTCATGGTGATGAGGTGAGCATGATGAACGACATCGGAAGCAGGCAAAACGAGAACCGTATGGTTGCGCTTTTGCGCGCCAGGCGACGCCTGTGCTCACGACTCAAGGTCTATCAAGGCATGGTCGTGGCCGTTACGGCCGCGTTGCCAGTGGCAAGCTGGTGGATGGCGATTCATCAACCGTCGTTGAAGCCCTACGTCGCATCGTTGGCCCTCGTGTTCACGTTGTGCGAAGTCGTGTTTCTGGACCGATGGCTCAAGGGTCAGGTGAAGACGACGGCCAAGCTCCAAGAAGAATTCGACTGCCATGTGCTCGACCTGTCACCCAACGAGTTCCTCGTCGGCACCTACGTCGACCCAGAAGATGTGCACCACCTCGCGGCGAAGACCTTCGATGAAGTCGGTGAGAGGCAACTGCGCGATTGGTACCCGGTTGCTGTAGGTAGGGTCCCTCTGCATGTTGGCCGCATCTTGTGCCAGCGCGAGAACCTGATTTACGACGCGGACGTCCGCAAGTTCTACAGCCGTCTGTTGAGGCTGGCCTTGGTCGCGGCTGTCGTAGCGCTTCTATGGACGGGCATGCACGTACCGCTTGAAGATTTTCTGCTCACCTACGTGGCGCCAGCCATGCCAGCAATGACTTGGATGCTGCGAGAGTTCTTCCGCCAGAAGGACACCATCGAAACACTCACACGCCTAAAGGGCGAAGCCGAGAAGCTGTGGCGCAAGACCATGGATGGGTTGCTCCCGCAGGCAGCGGCGGAACGCTCTCGCGAGCTGCAGGACGCCATCTACAGCCATCGAGTGACCAGTCCGCTAGTCTTCGACGTCATCTACTGGCTCAACCGCGGTAGCCGCGAAGGAGCGATGAACGCCGGCGCGGACGCTCGCGTATCGGACTATCAGCTTAAGAACACGCCGACGAGCGTTTAAGACCAAGGATGCAGGCACTTCTCCAGCCGCAGTTCAATATGCTTGCGTTGGCCAAGCGCATTGAGCCGCTCGAATCAGCACTGCTTGCAGTGCAGTCCCACAAGGGCGCAGTCCGCGCGCGGTTACAGAGGTCGTTTGTTGTCAGCGGCATGAGGGACATAGGGAGTCACACGCGTGGCACGGCCATCCGCACCTACAGCGATGTGGACTGTATGGTGGTGCTGGCGAAGGACGAGATTACGTGGGGAGGCCGGATGATTGCCTCGAACACGGTTGTGGGTCGAGTTCTGGCGGAGCTCAGGAGCAGGTTCCCGGCTTCTGAGGTTCGCAAGGATGGTCTTGCCGCGACGATTTCCTTCGGTAGCACGAACCAGAGCATGGATGTGGTACCTGCAGTGTTCACCCGTTTTGATAGGACGCGCGCTCGACCAGTATTTCTCATTCCCGATGGCTTGAACGGATGGTTCGAGACCAGCCCACATGCCCATGACCACTACTTTGCCCAGGCACAAGCGGCTAGCGGCAACAAGGTGCGAAAGGTCTCGCAGCTCATAAAGTGGTGGAAGTACGCGCGTGCGAAGCCGTTGCCATTGGGGAGCTTTTACTCAGACATGGTGCTTGCATCGTCC
Source organism: Roseateles sp. So40a (assembly GCF_048081605.1). Taxonomy (NCBI): domain Bacteria; kingdom Pseudomonadati; phylum Pseudomonadota; class Betaproteobacteria; order Burkholderiales; family Sphaerotilaceae; genus Roseateles; species Roseateles sp. So40a. The sequence continues at coordinate 1,350,148 of NZ_CP182288.1, forward strand.
AAGATATGCTCCATCGGGAAGTCACACGGTCAATGTCTGCACGACTTCTTCGAACTGTTGGCGCTGACCAAATGCGGCGCAGTGAAGGACCCCTGCGAAATCGTGGAGAGAATTCTGGCGACCAATACAGAGGCTCAGCGAGTTCAGCTCGTATCATCGGTTGAACATGCGTGGCGCCATGCTCGAGCAGCGCTTGATGCGCAGGCCCGCGGGCGCATCTCGGATGCCAACGCGCAGTGGGACATAGTGTTCAACGGCCGCTACTGAGCCGCAGTGGTTGTCGAGCACCCGGAGTGCGGTCGTTGACGCGTATTCCGCACTCGGAGACCGAAGAAGTCAACTTGAGGTCAATGAAGGTTGCCCCGGTGCCTGAACGCCAGGCGTCCCCATTAGGTCGAAAGGCCTGCCGATGCAGTTAAAGAAGTCCACTGCGCCGGCGCAGCGCGGCCCCACAAACCTAGACTTGCAACGCAGCAACTACTGCTGCAGCTCTGTCCTCCAGGCTACCGGCGGGCTGTGTAATCAAACGCTCCAGAGCTGGTCAAGTTCCGCTCAAGTACAGGCCAGAGTGACCTCGTGAACTGATTGTTACCCCTTCGTTCCAGCGAGCGGTCATCCTTTCGCCAGCTACGGTTTGGCGCGCATGATGACCAGCCGCCCTAGGTGCCCAACGCCGGCGTTAGATGGTGCCGTCCAGCAGGTCCAGCATCAGACAGATGTGATGCTCTAGTTGCAGAACCTTGTTGGCACCTAATCCAGGATAGTGCTTGCTCGCGACGTGCTTCGCGTATGTATCAAGTGCGAAGTTCGTACCGAACTCGTTAGGTCGGGCCTTCGCGGCTTTCACAAGCTTTCGAGCTGCCTGCAAGAATTTTTCGTCTGTGCTACCGACATCCTTGTCGGTGTCGTCAGACACAAAATGCTCAATCCAGACGTTGCCGGACTTGTGTTTGTAGATTGCGTGCGCTGCCACGGCCGCGGGCTTGCCGCCACCTGGCGCGAAAGCCGAGCCGATGGAGGCGTAGTCGCCAAAGCCCGCCCAACCCGGCTCGAAAGTCTTGTGTCGGTCGGTGAAGAGTTCGGTGCCGTCGTAATCGGAATTTCGGTCTAGCTTGTTGAAGTAGTCGCGGATGTCTACGCGTTTGGCAGCAGGCAGTGCCTTCTGCTCAGCGGCCGTCATCTTCTCGTTCAGCACGATGTGGAAGCGAATGCTGGCGTGGGCAGCCAGTGTTTTCAACTCAGCGTCGGTCAGTGACGGACTCGAGTAAGCCAGAGCGACCTCGCGCCCTTCAAAAGCATTGAGGAACGCCGTCACCTGCGCCAGTGTCGTAGAGGCAACGCAGCGGAAGGTCGGAAGGATTGAACTGTGCTCCTTGACTACCTTGATGACTTCCTTGCGCCAGTCCTTGGCCGCGTCCTTCGCTTTCAGCTCATGCTTGTCCGGGGTGAGGATGACCGCGAGTGTTTCGTCGGCCTTGCCGAAGGCCTCGATGCATCTGATGAGGTCAGCGCTCTTTCGCTTGACCGGCTCGATTACCGGAACCAGCGCATCGAGAGACCGATGGTCCTTGAGCATCGCGCGCAATGCCAAAAACTCGGACTGACGTCCGTAGACGAACGGGAAATACATGGAACCTCCCATCGCGCATTTGTAACGCGATTTAATAGTTAGGAGGCAAATGTAGTTGGACTAAATGGAAGCGGCAAGTGCGTCCAACAGACGCTGACGCATCGGTCGAGACAAGGGCGTCTCATAGGCCAAGACGCGCAAGCTCTCAGGAACGGCAGAAACGAACTGCACCATCTCTGCGTCAGTCGTGCGTGCGCGCATGGCGGACACGAGCACATCGTGGGCCTGCTCGCTAGTCAGAAGGCAGAAGAGCTTCTCGTAGTTCTGATGGACCAGACCGTTTGGCATCGGGGGTTGCTGCCCGAAGTGCTTGTGCACTGCATCCATGTACTCTGGACGTCGGAGCATGCGGAAGACGACCCGAGGCTCAATTCGAGAAACGTCGCGGATGGACTTGCGTACCTCTCGCAGGCTTCCCCTTTCGGTAAGGCAGAGGATGCCAACGCGGTCGTCGACCAGAGACGCATAGCGTTGAGCCAGGTCTGGGTGCGTCACAACGTAGACGCTGTCAAAGGCTTGCAGGTACGCGGGCGTCTGGGTGCTCAGGCGCCGATGGCTGTCGTACTCGGTCTTGACCTCGTACGCCGTGGAGGTTCCGTTGAAAACAGCCACGTCGATGATGGAGCCCGCTACGCCGAGCTCGATGCTCATGCTGGAAGTGCGCGGACTGTGCCGACCGAAGACTATGCGGTTGGCAATGGCCGCCTTGTAGACGTACTCGCAACGGAAGCTTTGTCCCAGCTCACCAAGCGACGCATCGAAGAGGTCTCCCACTACGGCCCCGCGACTTGCCGGCTGCACACCGAGCCCCGAGAGCTGCTTTGCGACGTGCGCTGCCGTCCCCCGGCGTGCGATGTCATCAAGCACGGGTCGGGAGAAGATGCGAGCAATCAGGCGGGAACGTTCGGTTTCGGTCATGGAGGTGGGCCGTGGTCGCTCAAGCTCCTGTGTAGGAACGACCGCTTAAACGCGCCAACCTGGCGGCGCAGCCGCGGAGTGTAACTTCCCCGACGGAGCCGCCCGGCGCAGCCTTGGTTAGGTGAAACCGCCGGGCAAGGCGGAGAGAATGGGCTCCTAAGATAGGCGCTGCCCCACGCTCCGGGAAACTTTCAATTGCCGACGCCTATGTCAACTGAAGTGCCACTGGTGGCCGAAGAACCCCCTCCTTTCAGGACTTACGAGCCTCCAGAGCGAATCTGGCGCTCGCTGAAGCGAATGGCGCGGCGAATCAGTTGGAAAACATGGCTGGGCGTTGTGGCTTGCATCGCCATCCCACCAAGTGTCTGGTACATCTGGGTGACTGCGGGAAGCTCTTGGGTGCTGAGTGAATTGAAGGACCCGAGGGGGGCCGCACCACGGGCCGTTCAGACTCCCGCTGCCGTAGCCTCCAGCGACATCGCCTCCGCGCCAGTAATAGGCATAAAAGTCAGAGGCGCGGAGACGCTGCTTTCATCGCAAGGCAAAGGAGGTGGCGCAGCTCCAACGACGTCACGCGCGGCGTCCTCCACCGAAATTGCATTCGAGGTGGTGGTGCCAAGGGAGCTCCTTCCCTCTCAAGAACAGCCCAGTCGATTGGGTGAACTTGGACTGGCTGGCGATTCTTTCGGTGGGTTGAATGCGTTGCTGTCCGCGGTTGCAGCTGGGCTTCTCACTATGACGGCCTGGTTTCAACATACGGCGTTGAAGGAGTCTCGCGCGACCAATCGTCGCCAAGCGCTCGACACCACCTTCTTTGAACTACTTACGCTGACGCGCGGGCTTGAAGAGCGGTTCCGACGGCCATACCCCCGGCGACTCGTTGGCCCCAATCCGTATCAACTTGGAGGAATGAGGATTGAGGTTCATCCGCCATCCCCACCAGCGCCGCCCCCGGACCTAGTGGGCGCGGATGCCGTGAAGGCTTGGGCTAGCGCCCTCGCGGGGGTGATAAAGGGTCACACGACGCCGGCCCGGACTACAGCACGCGACCAACTTCGCATGCTGGCCGAATACTTTCATCAATACATCTACAAGCCGCATTCCGGCGCGTTTGGCCCCTACTTCCGAACGCTATATCAGACGTTCAAGCTCATTGATGGAGCTGACATTCCAGAAGAAGATAAGGTCTCGTACGGGAAGATTGCCCGAGGACTGCTTTCGGAGGATGCAGTCTTCCTTCTGGCCGCTAATGCGTACGGTCCGTACGGAAGAGAATTCATTAAGTACATCGAAAAGTTCGGACTTCTGGAACACATGAATCCGCAGCACGGAGACGTCGTAAATCTGGCGCTTGCGCTGGGGTTCTCGCCGGCGGCCACGCAGGGCGGTGACGAGGAGTTTCCCTGGTGGGAGGAGTTCGTTAGACCGTCGAGAGAGGACGTCGACGCGGCAGCGGAGCCTCGCGAACTGCAGCCTGGCGAGCTGTTCTGAAGACCAACGTAGTTTGGGGCACCCGGGCTCAGCGGGATGCCGTACGCATCTACTTTGGCATCTCCTTCGTTATGTCGAAGATGTACAACCTGTTCGCCGCCAACTCCTTTCAGTAAATGTGCCACGGAGGTCTGGACATCACCTGAACCGAGATGTGCAGCGCCGCATCAGGGTTCTTTCCTCCCTCGTGACGTGCTGCGGTGATTTGCTAGCGCTTCGTTGCCATCTGCATCAATAGCTCTTTCGCACGCTCTCTGTCTCTCGGTCCCAGGCGGATACGAGCGCGTTTAGCGACATGCATGGTTCAACGGTGAGGGTGCTCAGCCTCAATGGCGCGCAGTCTGCGCTGGCAGCGATGCCAACAAGAAGTTCGTTCAGGACTTCGTCGCGGCCTAGGTGAAGGTGATGGAGCTCGACCGCGTTGACCCCTAGCGCGACTCAGCGCAGTGAGGGTGAATCGCCGCCGCGCGTGCGACGAAGGGCAAGTCGACACGAGCACCTTAGGCGGCCATGCGGCCGCTCTCGGTCAATCCTGCACCCGTCACTTGACAATGAGGTCGGCAAGACTTCCGCTCTTGATGCGGGAGAGGCTGTCGATGGCCTGCTGCCGGCGGCCAAAAATCTCGCCTGCGAGCGGTATGCTGACAACAAAGCTCCATCGGCCCTGGCTCGCTTTGGTGACCGCGAACGAATACCCGTCCCAGTGGAACATGGGGCCATAGCCAATCTTCCGCTCGTTCTGAGTGTCCGTGTAGCTTGCGGCCAGTGAGACGCCCCAACGGTTCTTCATCTTGGCTGAGCTCGGACCAGCCCAATCCCAAGAATAGAAGCCGATGAGCTCGACGGTGAGGGCAGGTTTGAGCTCATCCGAGCTCTTCGCCGTCCTGGAGAAGCGCAGTGCTGAATCGGGATGCAGTAGCACCAGCTGCTTGGTGGGAACGTCGCAGAAGCCAACTCGCGTTTCGCCCAAGTTGGCGCACGGCGCCGTACCTCCTTCACCAAGCAGGCTCGAGTCCATCAACCGGCCGTTGACGAAGACCTCCCACCAATACAAGGAATGGGCGTTGTCGCGGTAGGCCCCCCAACGGTCAAGCCGAACCTTTGCGTCGGCGAAGCTTGCAAGGGTCGCGTCCTTCTCAAGCTCCTTGTCGATAAAGGCCATGAGAGCTGCGACGCGTACCGTCGCGACCAAGTCCTCAAACTTCGGACACGGCGAGTTGGCGACGCAATCCTGGGGGACCGCGTCCAGTACGTACTTCTTGTCTCCAAGGACAAGGGCGCCATTGTTCGCGTTTTTCCAGCTGCTTGAGACGAGGAGCTCCGACCTCTTTCTAAAGGTGGCTTGGTCCGAGGGGTCGCCTAGTCGGCCTGCGTTGCTTGCAATCCGGCCCACTTCCGCAGCAATCTCCGCCCACATCGTGTCAGGGTTGCCCCTGCGCGCGCGCCTGCGCCTCGAGACCTATCGCATCAAGAGCTTTGACGATGCCTTTCGTGGACGGCGGCGGAGTCTCCAGAGCCGTTGCCACCTCCTTGGTGAGTGGGTACGGGTCACGAGTAGCGTCTCCAACGCAGAACTTCAGCGCGATGAGGCGAGCTTGGTAGTCCGCAACCGCCTCGCTGGGCGTAGGAACCGGACAAGGCGTACCAGCAGCCTGCGAAGCATTTCCGCAGACGAGCAGCAGGAGCGCAGCGCAGGTAGTAAAGATGTTGTTTGCTCTCTTCATCATGCGTCTCCGTCGGGGCTCTTCGACTGGGAATCAAGTGCAAGGGCGCGGAAGGCCTGAACCAGAGCCAGCTGGTCAATCAGGTTCGGACTGAGCTTGAGCAAGAGCGCGCCCAGCGTCTGTTGAGCTTGGTGCTTGAAGATGTCGTCCCGCTTTTTCCGCCAATCTTCGATTGCCTGCTCTTCGACCGGCTTGCTGATGGCGTTCGAGCTGACCAGATGACGGAGTATTGGGATGTGTACGCTCGGATGCCCTAGATAGTGGGATAGGGAGTGCACGTTCAGCTCTTGCACGTCGGTCTCCTTGAGCCAGACGTCCAGATAGGTGCTGTCCTTCATGCCCGGGTCAAACCAAGCCGTGGGAGGGTCGAAGGGCCGAAGCCTCGCCACGGGGTCTAGGCGGTGCCCGAAGTTGGCCATCTTGAAACACCATCCCCTGTCTGAAGCAAGGTTGGGAGCCACTTCCGGTCGATAGATGTCAGGCCCGCGTTGCCACAGTGCTGCCGCGGTGTTCGCAATCATGAACACGTTGTCTGGGCGCGACGCTGGGGGCAGCGGCTTCTTGCTGCTCAGATTTGCATGAAATGCCTCATACGCAACGACCGTTCCCAGCGAATGGGCGATGAGGCTATATCTGAAGCTCGGGTCGGTCTTGCTCCCCCCTGCATAGACCTTGCCCACCGTGTCGATGACCGTGAGCATCACCTCGTCGCTGATTTGTCGGCAGAAGCGGTACAGCGCGACATCGAGCACATGGGTTCTCAAGAGGCCGTCTCCTACAGGTGCGCCTGCAAGCTTTATCAAGTCGCTCGCGATTCCCTTGCTTATTCCAAGGGCGGTTGCGGCCGCAGCTGCGCTGGAGGAGTTCTTCTTCCAAATTTCTCGCCACTTCTCGAAGACGGTGTTGTAGTTGACCTCGTGGATTTGAAATTCGTCGGCGACAGGCGCTGTGTCTTTGTAGCCCTTGAAGAACCCCTTCAGCTGAGCCTGGACGCTTGGGTCACCGTTCTGGGACCACTTGTCTTTGAAGTCACCCATCCCGTGGATGAGGAATATGTGGTGTGCCATCTCGCTTCCCTGTCGCGACGTTTGGGTCGGCGATGTTACGGATGCGCGATGACATCGTCGTCAGCAATCTTGTGGACTTCCCGATGAGGTGGCACGTCGCTTCTAGCGGGATATCAGGGCCATACGGCTTTGCGCTAACGTTGGTTGGGTGACTCATCAAACCTGATGATTTCGCTGCTAGACCGTCAACTCAGAACTTCTGCGTCGAGGTGCCGACCATCTGCTCGGCAGGCGACGTGGCGCCGCCGCCCTGGGGTTAGCAGGTAAGTGGCACAGACCTGGGAGGTCTGCGATGTCGACTGGGCTGGAGCGCAGTTTCTCGGTCGCATACACGGGGGTGCTGGTACCTGACGGCCCAACACAGCGACATGTCGCTACTGCTTTGGGTCGGACTGGGACTGGTGGCCTTCGGACTGCTTCAGGCCGCCTACCAATGGTGGCGCAAAGAGCAGGAGGCACGCGCGCCCATCGCGCCACGTCTGCGGCCGCCGCAGCGCGCACGAAGTCCGAAGCTGCCGCGCCAGAGTGAGGCCCCCATTTCCCGTGGCGGCTACTCTTGGCTGAGGTTGCTGTTGGACTATTTCGCGAAGCAGGACTCGGATGACGGATAGGTTGAACTGTTCAGCGCCCGGGTGCTACGCATCGAGGCGCGTGGTGTGCTCATTGGCGGCGAGGAGGACTTTTGGAACCTAATGATTTGTAGCACCTACCGCCAAGCGCTGTGGGCATGGCCGAGCCCGCCAGACATGCCGGAGCCGCCGCCGGCCACGGGTGTGCGCAGTCCAGAGGTTCGCAAGCTGCTTGAGGCTTTGGATGCGATGGCTTGAACTGCTTGACGGCTTGATGGTGAAAGGCTACAGCTTGGCGGAAGGCTAGTTGCGGGTCATCGCTGCGAAGGCGTCGAGCGCCGCCCATTCGGCCGCCTCCGTTGAATCGTAATCCCCTGGGACTCGATAGCGAATGGGAGGGCCCACCTCCGATGGGGGCGTCAAAGTGAGGACGGCAGCGAACTTGCCCGAGGGCATTCGCTCCGCCGCTATATCTGCGGACCAGTCTTCGTCGAGAAGCACTTGTCACTCCTGAAGTGTGCTCGCCAAGGGCGGCAAAGGTCTCCAGAACCAAGAGTCGGAAGGGCCCTTGCCACTACAAACTTCGGCCGATGCGAGCCACCCCGGTCTTGATAGCGCGGTGACCGGCTCCGCTTTGCAGGTCGTAGCCTTGTTCAACCAAGGCAAGTATCAAGCAACGAACGGCGATGCCGGACGCCTCCGACTTGCTTCCGAGGTCGTCGCCCGGCACATAGAGTTCGCGTTCGAGCCTGTCGGTGCCCAGCATGAAGGTTAAGCACTGTGACCCAACAGACTGGACGGTCATGCCGAAGGGCAACTGCTGGGTCCATGGAGGTGAGAGGGGACTGACCATTTCTATGAATAGTCAGTCGCGTTTATCTGCTGGCAGCTCTCTCCTTAATGGGGCGGCGTTAGACAGTCTTGATAAGGAGGTTTTCTGCGGTCTTCCCTGCTTCCAATGCCTGGACGAACCAACTCGGGCACTTGCCTTGGCCCGTCCACGTCTTCGCGCCGCCGTCGCTGTACTTCGGTACTCCGACCTTCTTTGCCGGCTTGGTGGCCTTGCCGCGGCGTTTGGGCGATGGCTTGGTCGATGCAACCTCCGCTGCACCAGGATTGACCAGCAACTCCTCGGCGGTTTTGCCGGAGGCAGGTGCCTCGACGAACCAAGCAGGGCGCTTAAGGTGGTTTATCGGTCTTTGGTTTAGCCGTTGGCTGGGCACAAGGTGGCTGTGGGCACGGCAATCGCCGTGTAGTTTCTTAGTTCTAGCAGGAGCCACCCATGGCCATCTTTTCCGCGCCTTTCTCCATGGCGCAGGCCTGCGAATTCCTGGGCGTCACTGAGCTTCAAATTGAGGCCATGATTGCTCGTGGAGTCGTGTTACCCAGCCGTGGACGACGCTTCACCTACCAGGACTTGGTGCTTCTCAAGGCCGCGCAGCAGCTTACAGAGGCAGGCATCCCTGAGCATCGTCAAACATCGGCTCTCGTGGCGGTCCAGAACTCGTTGAGCCTGTAGCCGGTAGCCCTTGGACAGGACTGCCCGAAACGTGTGAGGCGCTCGAACGCAGACACCCTCGTGCGCTCAATGCAGTTGCTGCAGCAGATGCTGGTAGTCAGGAGACGACCGCAGTTGAATGCGGGCGTGTTGTCGCAGCGCTGAGACTTCCTCAGGAGTCAGCTGCAGCGTCGTAGGGATAGCCTGCAGCCTCTCGCTGAGCTCAGCGTCTCCCGCGGCAGTCAGATTCACTTCAATCACGAAGAACTGGATATCCGGAGCGAAGACGCTGTAGTCACTGCGCGCATGAGCGGAGCGAACCTCCTCCTTCCAATTATCGACGGTCGCTCTCATCTGGGTGAGGGCGGCCGAGGAGTTTCGGTTGATTGGGATGTCAGCCAGAGCTAGCGCAGTTCGCAGTGGACCGGGAACATGGGGGCTTCGGTCTTCGGGTGACCGGGCGCTGGTTTCTGCATTCACAACGATGAACACCATCCTTCGCAGTCCCCTATAGCCTGCGAACCTTGCGCCGTTGGCCAAACTGCCGAATTGGGCGATGTAGTCGGCCGCGCCGCGAGCGTTCACGTTGTCCGCGAGGCCTCCATCGATGAGGTGGATGAAGGGGCGCCGTAGCTCTCCCTTTCGCTGCTCTTTGTAGCCGTCCAGCTCCGCCAGCCGTCGGCTTTGGACGCCAAGGCGTGCCGCAGCCCGCTTGACAGTTGGCTCGCCACATCCGGCCTCGTTGGCATCAGCGCTGTGATTCCAAATGGTGATGGGGCTTAGCACCAGCGGCACGGCGCTCGATGCTGCAACAGCCCGAGCCAACTTGACTTGGCTAAGGTCGCTGCAGAGAAAGTCAAATTGGTCCTGAACGAACTCGAAGCGTCCGCCCGTCACCATGTCGGTGGCATAAATGACCGCGAAGGGCTTCCTCGGGGTCCTTGAGATGTCGCCGAAGGTCGCGCCCCGGTAGAGCCTCTGGTCGAGGAATCTTTCCAGGGCGTCGCTGCGACCAAAATTCGGCGAGGTGATGCGCCACAGGTTGGAGGGCCGAAGGAGGCGAGATTTGAAGTCGTCCTGAAGCGTGGCGCTCAGAAAGTCGGATTCGAACCGCTCGAGCGAATCAATGCCGTTCAGCGCGACGGCTGCGGTGAGCATGCTGCCACCGGAGACGCCCATGAGCACGTCGAGGTCGTCTATTAGGCGCTCGTGCTTCCCATCCCAGTGCACCCTCGTCGCCTTAAGCTCCTCCAGGACTCCGTATCCGAGGGTGGCCGCGCGCGCGCCTCCGCCGGAAACCGTGACCTGCATGAACATGTGGTCTTCGGGCTCCGTGTCGATGAAGCGCTGGAGGCGATACCCGACCTCTGGCTCCACCATCTTGATGGGCGGGTTGACCTCATAGTGAAGGGTGGAGCAGCCTGCCAGGGGCAGAATCGCCGCAGCAAGGAAGAGCTTGTTCGGTGGCAGCTTGCGTGTCTTCTCGCCCCGAAATGCTGTCGGTTCACACGAACGCCGCCAAAGGCGCGACCTCGCCGTGAAGAATGTGCTGCGAAGGAACGCGGTCAACGTCATGTTCTGCTTCTATACATTCCGTCGCGAGCCAGGTGTTGCCCCAGGCCTCTGAACGCAAGAGGCGATGGAGAACCGAGCTGGGGCGCGGCTCCAACTGCGTCTCAAACTCCGGCGAGTAGAGTTTGCAACCGACCCGAGCGGCGAACGTGCACAGGTCAAGTATGAAGTCGCCGGCGTAGAAGCTGGCATCAAGACGAATGTGAAGCTGGCACTCGTCGTCTTCATCCCAGACCAGCTCCAGCAGTGCTCCGTCCACGCTGGCGTAGACGTGCCAGCCTGTGGCGCGAACCGCGGGCCCCATGAATTCGCTTGCGAGCCAGACTTTGACCTGGCTGGCCATGACGCTTGTCAGGAGGAAGTCCTCTCGGCCATGGCAGAGGATGAGTTCGAAGAATCTCGTGCACATGGGGACCTCCTGAGGCGAGCGTTTTGTCGGGACTTCGGGCGGAGGGCTACTCACTCAGCCCGACTTCCAGTCCGTCTACTCGAGTGGCGTGGTCTCTACGAACGTAGCGATGTGGCGAGCCACGGCCTCGGGATACTGGTGCTGCGGTCCATGCCCAGAGGACGGGAACGTCAGCAGATGCAGGGTCGGGAGCACCTGGTTCAGGGCATACCAGTTCTCGACCGGGAAGATGATGTCGTGGTCACCGCCGATATGCAGGATGGGAATGTTGGTCGCCTTCATCGCGTCGAGAACCGGGTCCGCCGGGAACAAGGGGCTCTTCGGCTTATCACCGAGGTTCTCCTTGGCCCAGTCCAGCGGCACGGGGTTGCTGAGCCCTTCCTTGCGCTGGGCAATTCGGTCCACGGAACGCTTCGCCGCTGCACGGCTTTCGGCCGACTTGGGTTCGAAGAACAGGATGGTCTGGTCCTCCAGCGTGTAGTTGGGGATGACGGCCGTGTCGTAGAAGAGTTGCTCAGCGCCCTTCACATTCGGGCCTGCCGGAACTGTTCCGATAAGGACGGCATGGCTGATGCGCTGCGGGTGCGCGGCCACGACCACTTGAGCGGCCAAGCCGCCCAGCGACCAGCCGCTGATGACGGCGCGGCTGATGTCGAGCGCTTCGATGAGGTCAGCCGCATCCTGCGCCAAGCTCATCGGGTGCATGCTCTTCTCGCCAGTGGAGAGTCCGATGCCGCTGTAGTCGAACGTGATGACGCGGAAGCCGTTTGCGGCCAGCCCATCCAGGAAGGCCGGGTCCCAGATATCCATGTTGCCGCGGAAGCGCGCGCACAGCACGATGGGCGTGCCGGAGCCGATGGAGCGATACGCCAGGGTACGCCCCTTGGTCTCGACGCTCAGATTCGGGGCGTTTACTGCGGTGTATTGCGAAGCGGTCATGACTACCTCCTGATGAAATCACCCGCGAGACGACCGCGTTTCCGGGTGCGATGACGGACAACGCCCTGCTCGGGCAGGAAGTCCAATTTCGATGTGCTCAACTGGCTTTGAGCTGGGAGCCGATGGGCAGCGTTCGAATGCGCTTGCCGGTGGCAGCGAAGGCGGCGTTGACCACGCTCGGAATGGCTGCGGAAGTTCCAGGTTCACCGACGCCGCCTGGTGCCTCAGCGCTTGGAACGATGTGCACGTGGATTGCGGGAGCCTCGTTCATGCGCACCACGCGGTAATCGTGGAAATTGCTCTGCTCCACCCGACCAGCCGCTACCGTGATGTCTTGCCAGAGGACAGCCCCCAGCCCAAAAACGATGCCGCCCTCCATCTGGGCGGCTACCGTGCTGGGATTGATGGCAAAGCCGCAGTCCACGACGCAATCCACCTTGAGCACCTTGAGCTCGCCTTCCTTGTCGACTTCGACCAAAGAAACCTGCGCAACGTAAGTTCCGAAGGCGTGCATCAGTGCGACGCCGCGTCCCTGGCCAGTTGGCAGCGGGCTGCCCCATGCGGACTGCTTGGCAGCCAGCTCCAGGACGTTCCGCGCTCGCGGGTCTTTCGTCATTCCCAGGCGATATTCGACCGGGTCAACGCCGGCCGCCGCGGCAAGTTCGTCGACGAATCCTTCCACGACGAAACCGTTGTGGGTGGGACCCACGCCGCGCCAGAACGCAGTCCGAAGCGCGGCGGGCTCGACCCTCGTGTACTCCACCAGTTGTGAAGGAAAGGCGTAGGGCGTCTCGACAGCACCCTCGACGGCGTCTCGGTCCACTCCGTCCTTGAAGGCAGGCGGGAGGAAGCGGGCAATGATGGAGGACGCGGCAACGCGGTGTTTCCAAGCCTGCACCGCACCCTTCGAATCCGTCACCGCATTCAGCTGGTCGACGTAGTAGGGGCGGTACATATCCTGCTGCATGTCCTCCTCACGGGACCACACCACCTTCACGGGCGCCCGCACGTGCTTAGCGATTTCCGCCGCCTGAGCAATGAAGTCGACCTCCAGGCGGCGACCAAAACCGCCGCCCAGCAGTTGGTTGTTGATGGTGACCGCTTCTGGCCTGAGACCAAGCGCTGCAGCGACTACTGCACGTGCTCGGGTGGGCACCTGGGTACCGACCCAAACCTGCGCCACGCCGGGTCCGACGTCGACCGTGCAGTTCATCGGTTCCATCGTTGCGTGGGCCAAGAATGGCGCGTGGTACCTAGCGTCATGGCTCTTGCCGCCGGCGGACTTTGGCGCGGAGACGTCACCCACTTTGGCTGCGACTGCGCCAGGTGCCTGCACGGCTGCGTCGAGCGCGGCAATCATGTCAGCCGTGCCCACCGCCGTGTTGGGACCGTCCGACCAGCTCGGTGCCGCGGCTGTCAGGCCCTGCCGGGCGGCCCACGTGTTCCTCGCGACGACGGCCACCGCAGCGGTCAGTTGAACCACTTGCACGACGCCAGGGGTCTTGAGCGCGGCTTGTTCGTCGACTTTGCTGAGCTTGCCCCCTAGCACGGGGCTCGCCTGCACGCTTGCGTAGAGCATGCCGGGACGCTTCACGTCCATGCCAAAGACTGCTGAGCCATCAACCTTGATGCGGCTGTCGAGCCTTTTCAGACCCTTGCCGACCTGCCGGAAGTCTTTCGGGTCCTTGAGTGTGATGACCTTCGGAACCGGCAACTGAGCGGCCTCAGTCGCGAGTTCACCGTAGGACGCTTTGCGCCCGCTTGCCAAGTGTGTGACCGCGCCGTTTCGAGCGGTGAGTTGGTCGGCAGAGACGTTCCAGCGCCTCGCCGCAGCTTCCTTCAGCATCATGCGGGCGCATGCTCCAGCCTCTCGCATAGGGCGCCATGCGCCTCGGATGGACGTGGACCCGCCAGTCATCTGAAGACCACCGAACAGAGGTTCACCGTATCGGGAGTCATCGGCCGGAGCTTCTTCCAGCCGCACGGAGGACGCATCAACCTCAAGCTCCTCGGCGATGAGCTGAGCAAGCGCAGTGGAGATGCCTTGACCCATCTCCGCCTTCATCATTACCAGCACGACTTGGCCGGACGGCTCGATGCGGATGAATGCATTGGGAACGAATGCCCCTGCGACGGCGGCTGAGCCGGAACCGGTATAGGAGGTCGCGAGTACAAAGCCTCCGGCGGCAGACGCTGTGACCTGCAGGAAGGCTCTTCGCGAGAGCTGGGTGGGAGAAGACTTGTCCATGGTCAGGTCGATGCCGACTTAATGGCCCTGCGGATGCGCACGTAGGTGCCGCACCGGCAGATGTTTCCGGACATGGCGTCGTCGATGTCGCTGTCTTTCGGTTTGGGCTTCTCCGCGAGCAGAGCGCAGGCGGACATCACTTGACCTGATTGGCAGTAGCCGCACTGGACGACGTCTTCGTTCACCCAGGCTTGCTGGACACGTTGGCCGATAGCGGTGGCGCCGACGCCCTCGATGGTCGTCACCTGCTTGCCGGCGAGCGAGCCAATCGGCGTGATGCACGACCGGACAGCTTGACCGTCCACGTGCACCGTGCAGGCACCGCAAAGGCCCATCCCGCACCCAAACTTCGTGCCTGTCAGGCCGGCGACGTCTCGCAGAACCCAGAGAAGTGGCATCTCCTCAGGAACGTCCAGGTCGACGCTCTTGCTGTTCACCATGACTTTCATGGTGCCGCTCAGTTGGTGGCCATGGCAGCGATGACCGCTTCCGAAGTGAGGATGGCATGGGCATAGGTCGGCCCGTTGATTTCATGAGCCACCTTCATGGCCTCTTGAGAAAGTGCGGCCGTCGCATCCTTCACCAACGTCACGTGATAACCAAGCTCGACGCCGAACTTGCCGGTCGTTTCGATGCAAGTGTTGGCGATGAGGCCCACCAGAATCAGCTTCTCGATTCCATGCTGCCGCAATTGGATATCGAGGTCCGTATTTGCGAAGCCGCTGGAATTCCAGTGCTCCTTGACCATGATGTCCTCAGTCTGCGGCACGAAGTCCGGATGCCACTCGCCACCCCAGGTCCCCTCCTGGAAGATGAGGCGCTGGAAGCCCGCCAGCGTGTACGGCGACGGGCGCTTCCACATGCTCAGGTCCGAAGGGCGGAACCTGCGGTGGGGCACATAGATGACGCGGATGCCGGCTTCGCGGGCCGCATCCACGACCGCCCTCATGTTCTTGACGGTCCCCGTGGATTCAATGACCGCCTTGGCCAGCGGGAAGAGCTTGCCACCCTCCGAAATGAAGTCGTTGTAAGGGTCGACGAGCAGCAGTGCCGTGGTGGACGAGGCGTATGACTCAGACATGGGGTCGCTCCTGAAGGATTGCCACCTCGCGGAACTCGGATTGGCTCCTTGCTGGTGGCGAGCTTCAGCATCGACGTTCAACCCCGCTCGGTCATCGGTCTGGTGTTCCACTTAGTAGGGGTGCTTTGGCCCCCCTTTCGTCTCTCACCAAAGTTCTATGCGGCCGAGGCTCAACCTCTGGTGCGGACCTCAACGAGAACTGACATCCCCGGCCGCAGCCGTGCCAGGACCTCGGGCGATGCCTCAATTCCTATGCGCACCGGAACACGCTGAGGAATCTTGGTGAAGTTGCCGGTGGCGTTGTCCGTGCGCAGAACGGAGAACTCGGAACCGGTGGCTGGCGAAAGCTGTTCGACCTTCCCAGTTAAGGCAATGCCGGGAACGGCATCAACATGCAGCTCCGCAGCTTGCCCCTCGCGCATCTCAGCGGTCTGGGCCTCCTTGAAGTTCGCGATGACCCAGACTCTCCTCGGAACCAGAGACAACAGCTGGGCGCCGGGAGTGACGTACTGGCCCAGCTTGACGCCAATCTCCCCGGTTCGACCTGTTGCGGGGGCGCGTACTACGGTGTTTTCTAGGTCGATTTCCGCGAGCTTCACCGCTGCTTGTGCCGAGCGAATTCCTGCTTCAAGTGCTCGCCGATTGACCTTGACCGTCTCCAGGTCCTGCTGGGCGACGGCACGAGCCGCCCTTGACTGCTCGACCGCTGCGGCGGCCTGCAGTTGGCCCGCCTCGGCCGCTCGGAGAAAACCTTCGGATTGGTCACGCTCTCGAATAGAGATGGACCCGTCGCCGATGAGTGAATCCGCGCGCGCTTGGTCGGCACGTGTGCGGCTGAGCTGGGCCGCAGCATTCACCCCCTGAGCCCTTGCGGAGGTGACGGCAGCATCGGCACTGCGTATCGCGGCCTCTCGAGCCCGCATCGCCTGAGTCAGGTTGTCTAAGTTCGCCTTCGCCAGCTCCAGAGCGGCTTGAGCTTGCTCGAGTTTTTGTCGATAGTTGCGGTCGTCGAGACGGACCAGCGGTTGTCCCTTCTCGACCGGGCTGAAGTCGGAGACGAGCACTTCGGCGACATAGCCGTCCACTTTCGGAGCGATGACGGTGACGCTGCCGCGAAGATATGCGTTCTCAGTGCTGACTCTTCCGAATCCGAAGGGCGGGAGCCGCCAGGTGTAGAGCACCAGAAGAATGGCCGAAACCGCAACGGCTGCGATGGTGAGGGTGGTCCAATGGGTTCGCTTCACGATGTCGCCTTCAGTTGGTCGACGCAGGCGCGACTGCGGGAGTTGAGGCGCTGGTCGCCGACGAAGATGCTGCTTTGGCAGCCGCCGCGGCGACGCCGTGAGCAATTCGCCGCGCGCGCAGCATGAGGAAAGTGAACCACAGCAACATGCCGGTCCCGATGAGCGCTACTGCGTGAAAGAGGTCTACGTAGGCGAGCACCAGGGATTCCCGCTGGATAGATTGCGCGAGCAGAGATAGACCTTGGTGCAGCTGCTCGGAGCGGTCGCCGACCACGCGGGAGACGACTGAGGTGTAGGTGCGGAGCCGCGCGCCGACCGAAGGGTCGTCGACCCGAAGGTGTTGCCACAGCAGCTGCAAGTGATACTGCTGGCGCTCGTATACGTAGCTGCTGACCCACGCTGCTCCGATGAGACTTCCCATGAACTGAGCAAAACTAAACGCGGCAAGGAAGCTCACGATGTTGACGTTGCCCTCGCGAATCACAGGGCCGAAGCCTAGAAGGCAGGAGGCCGAGAAGAAGACCGCCAATGCAACCGCGAGCAGGGTCTGGCTGACGTAGAGCTGTTCCGGTCGGGTTAGCGCCGTAGCCTGCGCATCCATCAATCCGCTGATGACCACCAGGGCCGAGCCGAAGATGGCAAGCCAATATGGCCACCCCTTGATGGCAAACCAGATGGCCACGCCAAAGCCGAGCATGGTCCCAATCAGCACGTAGACGAAGAGCGCCTGCATCTGCTCGTTTGACTGGCCCAGAGCGGCCATCAGCCCGACAACACCAGTCGTCTGCTCGGAGAGAACAACGCGAAACAGGATGACCGACGCCATGAAGCGGAGCATGTAAGGACTGAAGGTCCAGCGCAGGTCAACCATCGGATTCGAGCGAGTCAGCTCGACGACCGCATACAGCGCAAGCAAGGCTATGCCAGCGACCAAGCACCAACCAAGCCAAGAAGCATCCGTCCACCAATGCGAACGCCCTTGCGAAACGACGATGCAGATGAGCGCCAGCCCGCCGGCGTACAAGGGCGCGGTGATTGCATCTGCGGGGCAGAACGCGTTGCGCTGCGGCATAGCGGGCAGCTTCACGACAGAGATGGCCGCCATACTGACCATGGCTAGCGCCACGTCGACGACGAATAGCCCATGCCATTGACCCATCTCCAGCAAATCTGTGGAGATGACCCGCGACAAAGGCATTCCGAGCTGCAACGTACCGAACCCCAGCAGCAAGCCGACAACGACCAACGGTCGGGGCATGGCTGCCATCATGTAGTACACGGCAAGGGTGCTCAGCGGCGCTGCGGCCAAACCTAGGGCGGCGCGCGCTGCAAGGGCCGTGGCTAGCGAGTTCGCATGGAGGTGGAGATAGCTTGCCGCAAGGAAGGCTAGAAGCCCGACAACCGCAAACGGGCGTAGACCGAAGTGCAGCCGAAACTTTGCCAGCAGCATCGTCGCGCTGAGCGCTGTTGCGAAGTACGCGGTCGTCAACCAGCCCGCCTCGGTGGCGGTGGCGCCTATAGAGCCTTGGATGTTGGACAGGTTTCCGCTGACCAGGTGAAGTCCGAGGCTTTGAGCTAGCCCGATGGTGAGCGAGGTGCCCGCGCACGCGAGCCGCCACCCTAGAGGCGCGTCCCCGCTGCCGGCCGAGGCAGCCGACGCAGCAGGAGACGTGGGTGCTGAAACACCCATTGCGACGTCAGGCGAGGGCCGCCGAGCGACGGACGCCGCGGTTCGCCTTGAGGCGCCGGACTTGATACACGACGCCGATGACGAAGAGAAGGAAGAACGCGCCTACAACCTTCTGCAGCGCCGGGTCCTCAGGGTTGGCAAAGAGCGGCTTGGCAGAAGGCAAGCGGGTGAAAGTCTCCGTGAGGGCCGGAATCATGTGCAGGAAGAAGGTGAACGTCAGGCTGACGGTCTCGACGTAGATTGAGGCGTTCCCAAACTTTCGCTTGTTGGCCAGCCAAGCGACGGCGAGCACGAGCAGGGTGAAGACGCCCAAAGCATGCGGTTTCCCGAACCCACCATGTCGGAAGAGAAAGAACCCGGTGACGCAGGTCAAGACCGTCATCCAGATGTACACACGGCCCGCGGTGGTCCCGGGCACGATGGCGCCGTCACGGAAGAAGTTGACAGCGCCGGCAATCACTGCAACCAGGCTGATAATGGTGTGAATGACGCCGAAGGGCGAGAGGGCGAGCGACGAGTCCATGGCTTTCTCCTGAGAGGTGCACCGCACTCTACGCAGCGGCTCCCGTTGTACGAGAGGCTGGGGACCATGGCAGGGGTAGAACTTTGGTTCTATGGTGAACTCGTCAATCTGTGCGAAGAAAACTGGACCTATAACTTTTGACTAGGATGAAATACACCGGAAAGTGTGATGTGAGCTTCTCGTGATGGGAGGACCCTGTAGAGCCATTTCGTACGTGGTACTTCACTACAGAGGAGAGCGCGATGAAGATTGTCAAGACAGGGTCGGTCGGTTGGTCCGGTGGCATCAAGGACGGCGCTGGAAGCGTTTCGACGAAGAGCGGTGCTTTGGCCGGGGTGCCGTACGGCTTCGGCAGCCGATTTGAGGGCGGTCCGGGAACCAACCCTGAGGAACTACTGGGCGCAGCCCATGCAGCCTGTTTCACGATGGCACTCTCGCTCATCCTCACGGAGGCGGGGCTGAAGCCAACCTCGCTAAAGACATCTGCCGATGTTGCGTTGGAGAAGGTTGGGGATGGCTTCGCCATCACGAGCATCCATCTCACGCTCCGTGGCGAGGTGCCCGGAATCGATAACGCGAAATTCATCGAGCTGGCGAACATGGCGAAGGTCGGTTGCCCGGTCTCCAAGGCGCTGAACACCGAAATCTCTCTGTCTGCTGAACTCGTTTAGCCGACAAGCGGTGCTGGACCGACCGGATACTCTTTCCAAAGCGGGTCGCCTGCCAGGAAGCGACTTGCTCGTTGCTCCTCCGAAGAGAGAGCGTCCGACTCCGTGAGATTGAAAGCTTCGACTACTTGCCCGAGCGCAGAGTTCTGCGGGGAAGCACATTCTTCCAAGGCGGCCAAGGACAGCGCAGCGCGCAGTTGCCATCCGTGCGCTCCCTGAATCCGCGCTAGGTCTATCGCTTGATGCAGCTGCTCGGAAACGGTCGCCTTAGATGAGCCGCTCGCGGCATTTCGAAGCGCTGCAACGCGAAGCACTTCGGGTCGGGCCCACTCACACTTTCCTCCCTCAGTGCGAGCTACCACCTCGGGAGAGCAATACCCAACGCCCAATGTCGCCAACATGTCTTTGTGGCTCGCGTTGAATCCAAACTCTGCGACCTCTGCGTCGGTGACGGCCTCCTTCAGACGGAGCTTTCGTAGCGCGAATTCGTAGAGGGTAGGCCAAAGTGACCAGAACGGCATGGCATTGCGCGTCGTGGCGTCGCGAAGCAGGGAGGTGTAATGCTCAGCCATTTCCAGCTTCCCCGCCCAAAGCATCACTGCGCACACGCCGTAGGAGAGAGCGTAGACAGGCGACTGCTTTCGGTCGGCCTCCATGGACTCCTGGTAAGCCTCCGCCGCAGCCTCAAGCGCCATCCGCGTCTTTCCGCTCAAGAACAGGATTCGCGACAAGTGGGTCAGGCTCGCGCTTCGGTGGTCCGATTGCTGCGGGTCGCCATGAAGAAGTCGCATTTCTACGCCGGCCATCGGAGCCAACGCCTTGCGCGCTTCGCCCAGGGCTTCGGGCTGCCGGCCCAGCAAGTGGCAGGATAGTGACCTCATGCGGTGGTAGACGAAGACCGCCTCCCGGTCGGACGCGCGCTCTGCGCGGGCTCGGAACTCCTCGCAAAAGCGCAGTGACGAAGCGTAGTCGCCGATGATGATGTCGCGGATGAAGTGCATCCAGGAGCTCTGCATGCGGAGAATCGGGCTGCCAGGCTGTTCAGCAAGCAAGTGCGCCCTCTGCAGACACTCGTCGAACTCCAGAGATGGGCCTTCGAGAATCGTTGCGACATGGGAATACGCGAGGGCAGTTCGCAGTTCTACGTCCACAGCGACGCTGGCTGCTGTTTGATGTCGAGCCGCCCATCGCAAGGCGCCAAGTGCTTCACTGAGAAGGCCGAGGTGGAACCAAAGGGGCGCCGAGTAGGCGACCAGCTCGACCAGATGCAGCCTCAATGACTCCCGGTCTCTGGCCCATTTGATTGCGGCGCGAACGTCGTCTATGCGGCCACCGTTGCGCTGGCGCCAAATGGTTGGATGAACGCGCGGGAGCGTCTTCTCCGCCGCGCACAAGGTGTCACGCAGCCACTTCAGATGTAGTTCTGAAATTGCCTCCTGCTCGCCTTCTCCGATGAGCCGCTCTTGACCGTAGGCTCGCGTCGTTGCAAGGAGGCGGTACGGTGCCGCTTCGTTGCGATGGTCGACTGAGACAAGCGACTTCGCTAGCAGTTCAGACAGAAGCTCTGGCACTCGATGCTCACCGCACGCTACGCCGACCGCGCAGACCGCCTCGAGAGAGAAGTTTCCGCGGAAGATGGAAAGGGCTCGGAGTAGCCGTTGCTCCTCCAAAGTCAGGAGGTCATAGCTCCAATCCAGCGCGGCTCGCAAGGTGCGGTGTCTTGGATGAGCCGAGCGACGGCCTTGTCCAAGCGATTCCAGTCGGTCACTCATACGAGCCACCAGCCCTGGAAGTCCCAACATGGAGAAGCGAGCCGCGATGAGTTCTATGGCCAGTGGAACCCCGTCCAGCTCACGACAAATCCAGGCCAGCGTTTCCACATCCGCATCAGAGAAGCTTGCATCGTCGGCCGACTGGCGAACTCGTTCGAGGAATAGCTGCACCGCGGGATAGAGCCTTGCTTCCTCAAGCGTAAGTTTCTCGCCTGGCTCAGGTGCTGGAAGGGGCGAGACACGATGAACCCACTCACCGCTGGCCCGGAGAGCCTCGCGACTAGTCGCGATGATTTGGACGCCTGGAGCGTGCGTCAAAACCTCTTCAGCTAGGGCCGATACGGCCTCGATGACGTGCTCGCAGTTGTCCAAGACAAGGAGTAGATTTCTGTCCTGCAACCCAGCCATGATGGCTTCACGAGGGTTGTCAGACAGAACTCGAATCCCTAGTGCTGCAGCGACCGCGCTATGTAGATGGCATGGGTCGGACAGCGGAGCCAAGTCTGCGAATCTGACGCCGTCATGGAAGCCGAGAGCCAACTGCGCGGCTGCCACCACGGCAATCGATGTCTTCCCGATGCCCGCTGGACCTACGAGCGTGACCAGGCGGCGCTCCGGCAATGCGTCTTGGAGCATCGCGACGTTGGACGACCTTCCGACGAGTTGCGTGATGCGGTGCGGGAGTGGAGCGCCGCCCTGGCGTAGCGACGCGAGGCCGACCATCCCGAGGACCTCGCCGGATGAGGGCGATGTGTCGACTCCGGCGTCGAAGTCGCCGCCGAGGGGCGCAACGAAGACGTAGCCCTGCAGCGGGATGGTCTGGATGTATCGGTGCGTCGCGTCTTCTTCAAGCGCCCGGCGCAGGGCGGTCATCTGTACTCGAAGGTTGTTTTCTTCAACAACCGTGTCCGGCCAAACTGCCTTCATCAGCGCCGCAGACGAAATGACGTTCCCCGGGTTGGAGACCAGCGCGATGAGGATGCTCATCGCCCGTGAACCGATGTTGACAGGAACTCCGTCGCGCAGCAGCAGACGCTGCTCGGGAATCAAGCGAAAGCGGCCAAAACCTAGCTGAGAGGGCTTAGTCTGATGCACCACTTTCTCCCGGTCCGGGCCTCTCACCATCGTTGCATGCGTTATTGCATGTCACCTATCATCCCATAAGACCTGAGACAGGCAATACCCCCTAGGCCAAGGATACGCATGCCCATCAGCAGAAGGAAGATGCTCCTCTCCATCGGGATAGGCTCAATCCACCCCTTACGGGAGAGTTTTGCCTCTCCCAGAGCATGTCATTTCGTCGTTCCTTACACGACGGGAGGCATCATGGATGTAACGGGACGGATGCTTGCGCCATATCTGGAGCACGCGCTCGCGGAGCAACTGTTGGTCGAGAACGTTCCGGGAGCCGCCGGCGTAATAGGACATCACCAGATGCTTACGATGGCTGAGCGCGTGGACGCCGCGTCGCTTGGGTCAGACAGTGACGCCATCTTGGCGCCGCTGGCGAACCCCTCGGCGCGAAGCATCACTGGCGCCGTGAAGCTGACAGGCGTCATTGGCAGTGGGCCGATGGCGCTTGTTGGGGCAGGTGATGTGACCCGAGTGGTTCGCATGTTGCGGGCCCGTGGTGAGCTCACCTGCGGAAACTACGGGGTCGACTCCAACTCACATCTGCTCGCCTCGGAGTTTGCTCGCCGTACAGGTGCGCGACTGACCCACGTGCCGTACAAGGGAATCGCTCCAGTGGTTCAGGATTTGGCAGGTGGCCATATCGACGTGGCGTTTCTGCCTTCCGCAGGTCTGCAACTCCATCTCGATGCTGGCCGAATTCGGTTGGTCGGACTCTGCTCGCCAGCGAGGTCTTCACAGTTTCTTGACGTGCCAACCGTCGGCGAGCTCTTCAGCATCGGAGACTTCAGCTACGAGACCTGGTCTGGATTGCTGGTGTCTCGAACTGCCCCAGCGTCCTTTGCTGAACGGTGCAACGCGGGAGTACGGGCGGCTCTTGCATCGGACGAGTTTCGACGCTCCATGGAGAAGCTTGGCGCGACGCTTGCCGCTCCGATGTCCATCGCGGAGGCTGAGGACTACTTCCGACGGGCGGTGGCCTCGGCGCTGCTCCTGCGAGGTGGCTAAACGGCCCGCCGCTCAAGATTTGGCAAGCTTTAATTTGAGAACCGCTCTCGGCTCTAGCAGGATGAAAGTACAGAACGACAGATAACGCCGAGGTCCAAAAACGCTTCGGCCCTTTCAGGAGCAGGAGCGGACCATGAGCAAGCTTGCAGCATCTTCGGTCAGGGTGTTCATCGACTACCCAACCCATCCCGTCATCGCACTTGGACTCAAAGCTGCGTTGGACCGGGTTTTTGACTTCGACGTTCAGTCCCGGACCGACGATGCGCTCCGATGGGCCGGCGAGTTCGCTGACGTCGTCGTGACCGGTTACAGCGAGGAACTGCGTCCCAGCAAGCGCCTGAGAGCCGACGGCGGCCCGCCGAGCCGCATACTCGTTGTCGCGACTGACGAGAAGGAGCGCGAAATCCGCGGGGCCCTGCAACGCGGTGTGACCGGCTACGTCCTTCTGGGCTCGGAGTTGAATGAACTCTCCGATGCGATTCGCGCTGTCAACCGTGGTCAGAGCTATCTCAGCGCAACGGTCGCCAGGCGCATCGCGGAGAGCTTCACGCGCGAATCCCTAACGCCGCGCGAAAGCGAAGTCCTGCAGCTTCTTTCTGATGGCGCGTGCAACAAGCACATCGCGCAGCAGCTCGACATCGCCATCGGAACAGTCAAGGCGCATGTCAAATCCGTGATGGAAAAGCTCAGCGCAAACAGCCGAACACAGGCGGCGCGCATCGCGGCCAACCGCGGCCTCGTGGTGGACCGCATGCCAATTCTGAATGTTCCACGCGCTGCGGACGTCGGGCGCCAGAAAGCGTTGATGTAAGTCGGTTGCGGAAGGCTGACTAGTAGGTGAGCTAGCTCATGTTGGCCGGCGAATGAACGCTTCTGAAGACCATGCAGAACGGAAATGGCAAGGGAAAAAGTGAGTCGGCCGCAGTGCGGGGGGTCACTGAGCTCGAAGTCGCTGAACATCTTCGCGAGCCATCGGATGCGCTGGAGAGAATGCGAGAACAGCTGCGAAAGCGATGGACGGCGGCTCTCAGCCTCGGCAACTATGAGGCAGCCTTTGGTCTGAGTGAGCAGTTCCAAGACGTTGAACTGCTGTTGCCGCCAGAGCGTACGTGCGACAGCCACCACGGGATGGCTTCTGTCGCCCTACATCTGCTGGGTCGGCACAACGATGCCAGCAAGCGGGCTCAGCAGTTCCTCAGTGCCGCGGTGTCCGAACGCCGAGCCCGACCCACGGCATTCTCACTTGAACTGCAGGCCGCCACCCTGGCAACCGTTGCGAGGATTTCGTGGTTGCAGGGCTTCCCTGAACGAGCGCGCGAAGAGGCTGGCAGAGCGCTCGAACTGGGTGAGAGGTCCAAGCACGACCTCGCGCATTGTTGCGCTCTCACGCTCGCGGCGATTCCAATAGCCTGGTGGAATGGGAACTACGGCGAGGCGCGCGCGTTCGTCGAGCAGCTGAGCGAAAAACCGGTGCTTGGGACGCTCTGGTGCTCTACCGGCGCTGCATATCGAGCTGCCGTGGACAGCTCGTCGCATTCAGCCCTTGGGTGGGGGCAGGAACGGGCGCCGCTGACCGACAGCATTCCGATGCAGGAGATTCTTGCCACCCTTCATCCGCATCTCATCACAGAAGAGCTATTGGCGCGCAGCAGGACTCCCGGAAGTGGATGGGCGTCGTGCGAAATCATCCGAGCCCATGGTGAAATCACTGTCGCTCGATTGGGTGCGGAGGGCTTCGACGAGGCGGAGTACGCGTTCTTGCATGCCATGAACCGCGCACGCCTTCAGGGTGCTCGGAGCTGGAGGTTGAGGGCGGCGACCAGCCTCGCAAGGCTTTGGTTGCTACGCGGGCAGTTCGAAGACGCCCGTGTGCTTCTGGGTCGGCTTACGGACGAGTACACGGAAGGCTTTGACACCGCGGATGTCAACGCCGCTGGAAAGTTGCTTGCGGAGGCTCGCAGCCGTCATCGCGGAGAGAGGTGAAGCGGCGAATAGAACCAAAGTTCAATGCCGCCAGCCTGCCGCAGTCAGATGCAGGTCCAATCTTGGCGGGCGAGCATGGGCTCTTCACAAGGAGCCAGCCATGACTCAAATGTTCGTCTTCGCCAACCTCTTTCGTATCAAGGTCGGTTCGCTCGCAGCGAGCGCCGCGGTAGTGCTGCTGTTGGCGACTTCCGGTGAAGCCAGTGCAAGCGAAGCCCTCGCGAAGAAGTACGCCTGCGCCGCTTGCCACCAGGCGGACAAAAAGGTGGTGGGTCCGGCCTGGCGAGAGATTTCATCAAAGTACAGTGACGGGAAGGTTTCTGCGGACCAACTGGCGGCTTCCATCAAAAAGGGCAGTTCAGGCAAGTGGGGGCCAATGGCGATGCCACCGCAGGCGCAAGTTCCGGAGGCGGACCTCAAGGCGCTTGCCGTCTGGATTCTGGAGGGGGCCAAGTGAGTCCCCGGCTGTTGTTGGCTTCCGTCGCGGGTCTGCTGGTTCTCTGCGCGTCAGCCGTTGTTGATGTGTGCGCAGCCGACGCCCCAGCGGCTGTCGATGAAAAGCGGTTGGTTGCGGCAGACACCGAGCCGGGCAACTGGATGTCGCACGGCCGAACCTACAGTGAGCAACGATTTAGCCCCCTCAAGCAAGTGGACGTGGGAAACGTCTCGAGGCTAGGGCTGGCATGGTCGGTCGACCTGAATACGAACAAGGGTCAGGAAGCGACTCCGCTCGTTATTGATGGTGTGATGTACGTCTCCACGGCCTGGAGCATGGTCCAGGCATATGACGCAGGGACCGGCAAACAGCTCTGGGATTTCGACCCGCAGGTTCCGCGCGACACGCTCGTGAAGGGATGCTGCGACGCAGTCAACCGAGGTGTAGCGGCTTGGGGCGGCAAGGTCTTCGTGGGCACGCTGGACGGCCGGCTGATTGCGGTCGACGCCAAGTCGGGAAAGCAGGTCTGGTCCACCGTGACCGTCGACCAGTCCAAGCCGTACACCATCACCGGCGCCCCGCGCGTGGTGAAGGGGCTCGTGCTCATCGGGAACGGCGGCGGGGAGTTGGGGGTTCGGGGCTACATCAGCGCTTACGACGCTGCCACTGGTGAGATGCGCTGGCGCTTCTACACCGTACCGGGCAACCCCGCTCAAGGCTTTGAAAATGCGGCGATGAAGCGGGCGGCCGAGACTTGGACCGGTGAGTGGTGGAAGCTTGGAGGCGGTGGAACGGTCTGGGACTCTATGGCCTACGACCCCAAGCTCGACCTGCTCTACATCGGGGTGGGAAACGGGTCGCCTTGGAATCGAGCCATTCGTAGCCCAGGCGGCGGAGATAACTTGTTCCTGTCGTCCATCGTGGCTCTGCGGCCATCGACGGGCGAATATGTGTGGCACTACCAAGAGACGCCTGGTGAGAGTTGGGACTACACCGCAGCCCAGCACATCATCGTCGCAGACCTAAAGATTGACGGACGCATGCGCGAGGTGCTTCTCCATGCGCCCAAGAATGGCATCTTCTACGTCATCGACCGCCGCAACGGCCAGTTGGTCTCCGCCAAGCCGTTCGTGCCAGTGACCTGGACGCGTGGGGTCGATATGAAAACAGGGCGACCCATCGAGAACCCGGACATTCGCTTCGGCGAGACAGGTCGTCCGGTTGACATGATGCCGGGTCCGTTGGGCGCGCATAACTGGCAGCCGATGTCCTTCAACCCATCTGCGAGGCTGGTCTACATCCCTGCCCAGGAGGTAGGCACGAAGTACACACCTCAGCCGGACTTCAAGCCTTCCAGCATGGGATGGAACGTCGGTACGGCACCTGGACAGTCCAGTGCAACGGATGTGAAGGGGTACCTCCTAGCCTGGGACCCCGTTCGGCAAAGGGAGGCTTGGCGCGTTCCTTATGCTGGGCCATGGAACGGAGGAACTCTCACCACGGCGGGCAACCTCGTCTTTCAGGGAACAGCCGCAGGCGAGTTCGTGGCCTACAACGCGACCGACGGAAAGCGGCTATGGGCGGCGCCTACTCAAACTGGGGTGATGGCCGCACCGGTGACTTACCGGGTTGGAGCAAACCAGTTCGTGGCGGTTGTGGTCGGGTGGGGCGGTTCGTTCGCTATGACTGGCGGTAAGCGTGCCGCGATGTCCGGCAACATCCGGAACATCAGCCGCATCCTTGTTTACAAGCTTGGGGCTAAGCAAGAGCTGCCTCCCGCTGACCCGCTCCTGGCCCTAGAACTTAGCCCGCCGCCATCTCAAGCGTCGCACGAAGTCATCAACCGAGGCGGTGAACTCTTCGGCCGCTACTGCGTTGTTTGCCACGGCGCGGGCGCTGTCTCAGGAGGGGCCGTACGTGACCTTCGCGCCTCGGCTTTTCTTTCCAACCCAGTGTGGTTCGACGTCGTGCTTCGAGGCGCAATGAAGGAAATCGGCATGGCTGCGTTTGACCCGGTGCTCACGGAGGAAGACGCCTCGGCTATCCGGGAGTACGTCATTCACCGTGCCAACCAAGACAAGCAAGCTGCGACGTCACCTAAGTGACACCTTGAGGTTTCCTGCTTGTTACTTACGGCGGGAGGTGGGTTTGGTCTCGGGACCTCCCGCCGCCAGCTGGAGAGCGGAACGAACGCCTTCGTCCAAGATGGCGTCGGACGCCGGCTCGTCACCCATGAGGCGGGCAATTTGCATCACTCCCACCATCAGCCCGAAAATCACCGTTGCTCGGCGCCAGCGTTCAGCCTTCGGGACCGTCGCGGGGAGCTCTTCGAAAATTAGTTCAACGAAGACGTCCAAGCCTTCCAGGAAGCTTTCCTTGGAATCCGCTGGTCGGCGCGCCATCTCCGCGGTCAGGATGGAGAAAACGCAGCCGTTGTGAGGCGAGTCGCGGCGCGCATCTCGTAGATAAGCCCTCAGCAACCCTTCGAGACCGCCCACGCCCACCTGCTTCTGAGAAGCCAAATAGTCTGAGGTAGCGGCAACCGCTGATGCCACCGATTCCTTGACCAGGGCTTCTTTGGAGGGGAAGTAGCGGTAGAAGCCGCCATGGGTCAGACCGACGTCGGCCATGACGTCCGCGACGCTGACGCTGGCGATACCTTCTGTCCGAAATAGACGCGCAGCGGCGCTCAGAATCTGAGCGCGTGTTTCGTCTTTGTGGTCCTTCGAATAGCGCATGTGCTTTCCAGCCAGGTCGCTTGGGATGATAGCCGCCAGCGCATTGCCCCGTGTGCGCTCTTCGCGTCGTTGGCGCTCGGTACGTGTATCACCTTTGCCCAGTATTTCCGGGCTGCTTAGGACTCAACGATGTTCGGTACCGATTCCCGATTCCACTTCGGTTCTCCTTGAGGAGCATGCACCCATCGTTCACTCAAGGGTCCTGCGGGACATGCGTCATGGAAATCAAGGAACTTGCGGGCAAGCACGCGGTCATTACAGGCGGGAACAGCGGCATTGGCTACGCGACCGCCAAACTACTGGTCGCAGCAGGTGCGAGGGTCGTTATCACCGGACGCGACAAGGCCAAGCTGGGCGAGGCCGCGGCGACTCTGGGCGCCGGCGCCATCCCCGTTGAGTGCGACACCACCGATGCGGAATCGCTCGTCCACCTGGCCGAAAGCGTTAAATCATCGCTCGGAACCGTGGACATCCTCTTCGCAAACGCAGGTATCTCCGGTGGAACGCCACTGGGTAGCACCGAGTGGGAGGCCTTCGAGCGCATCATCGGGACCAACCTGACCGCTGTGTTCTTCACGGTGCAGTCCCTACTCCCTCTTCTGAACGAGGGCGCGTCGGTGGTCCTCAACAGCTCGGTGATGCGCGAAGTCGGCGGACCCGGTAGTTCTGCCTATGCAGCGTCGAAGGCTGGCGTGACGTCCATGGCAAAGGCGATGGCTTCAGAGCTCGCGCCGCGCGGAATCCGCGTCAACACCATCGTGCCAGGCGCCACCGAATCGCCCATCTGGAGCCGCGGTCAGCGGGCGGGCACGGACACGGTTGCGACGGAGCGATTCTTCTCTGCTCGAACCTTGGTGGGCCGCTTCAACGAGGTGGACGAGGTCGCGAAGGCCATCCTGTTCCTGGCGTCCCCGCTTTCTTCGGGTATGACCGCCGCCGAAATCGTCGTTGACGGTGGCTGCATCGGTGCTCCGTGGGGTTACCAAGCACTGCGGCCAGCCTGAGGCGAGAAGCGTGTCTAGCGAGAGCCGAATTCTTCTCGCATTCGCGGCTGCAGTGCTCGCGGGGTGCGCCAAGTACGTCCCGCCTGAACCACCACTGGTCCCGCCACCCGACCAATGGAGCAGGGCGACCGGTTCAGCCAGCGTGGACAGCCAGTGGTGGATGCGCTTCGGTGACCCCCAGCTCAACGGCTTGGTTGCCGAAGCTCTCGCCAAGAACGTCGACATCAGGCTTGCTGCGTCTCGGCTTCGCGAAGCTCGAGCAGTCGCCTCAATCCAAGGCGCATCTCAGCTTCCGACTCTGGACCTCGCGGCGACGGGCGCAAGGGCGAGAACCATCAGCCCAGTCAACGGACTGCCGTATGAGGCGACATCACACCAAACGCAGTTTCAGGCAAGCTACGAGCTTGATGTCTGGGGTCGCGTCGATGCTACCGTTGAAGGCGCGAAGGCGGCTACGTTGTCTGCCGCGGCACAGCGCGACGCAGTTGCGCTGTCCATTGTGGCGACCTTGGCCGACACGTACTTCTCGCTGCTCCGTGTCGATGCACAGCTAGCCATCGCTCGCCAGACTCTTGGCACGAGGGAACGAAGCTTGGCGTTGATGCGCTCTCGTGAGTTACGTGGCCAATCGAGCGCGCTGGAAAGGGCGCAGTCCGAGGCGGAGCTGCACAACACTGCTCAAGCAATCCCAGCGCTCACGCAGACGAGGCAGCGGCTGCTGGCAAGCCTCAACGTCCTTTTGATGCGTCCTCCGGGAGACATCAGGCGAGGGGTCTTAAAAGACCTGCTCATGAAGCCAGAGCTTCCCCCTGGAGGACTTCCTTCTGAGCTGCTGCGCCGTCGTCCTGACATCTACGCCGCCGAGGCCGACTTGATGGCCTCGGATGCTCAGCTCGCCGCGGCACGTGCCCAGTTGCTTCCTTCGCTGCGAATCACCGGAACTCTAGGTCGTGCAGGTAGCACCATTCTTCATAGCGGACCATTCACCGTTTGGAGTCTCGGCGGTAGCGTTCTTGCGCCCATCTTCAACGGTGGGCGCCTACGCGCGCAGGTGACGATAGCTGACACGCATCGAGAGCGTGCACTTTTTGTCTACGAGCGCGCGGTAATGTCCGCTTTCTCTGAGGTCGAGACTCAGCTTGGCGGTCTAGAGAACACTGAGGCTCAACTTTTGAGCGCAAGAGCAGAGGAGGCGGCCCTCAAAGACGCTCTCCGGATTGCGACGCGTCGATATCAGGCTGGATATGCGTCCTTCCTGGACCAATTGCTAGCTGAGCGGAATCTCTTCCTAGCCGAACAGAACGTAGCGGCTTTAAGCGCTGGTGTTTTCCAAGCGGAGGTCGCACTCTACAGAGCCCTAGGAGGCGGCTGGGAGGTTGGCAGAGCTACGGCCGAGACACTAGCAACTGGGCTGGTACCTTGAGGGCGTCGGGCATTGCGCTCTTCCTGGCGCACTTGGCTGTAGGTTGCCTGTGGGTAGGGGCTGCGAGAGAGGTCTTGAGGCAGCCCCAGCCAGCCACTGGTGCGCAGGTGGCGAGAGTGCAGTTGCCGCGCTCGGCCGCGAGTTCAGGGCCGCATAAGAGCGGCTCGGTTGAGCCCACTTCGACTCAGGTTGTCGCGCAAGGCGCTCTACCTCGGGGAGAACTCCCGTAGCTTTCGCAGCCTTCCCATCGCAGCCCACCACCGCTTAACAAGTTCCTCGTCTGCCTCCCAAAGCTTCCCGCTCACACCGGCGAAGTAGTCGATTTCCAAGACCGGGGGGCCGACTACGGTCAAGCCTTCCATCCCAGATGAGCGAATTTCTGCTTCTAGCTCCTCACGAATGGCCGCTACGAGGTCAACGCGGCCGAGACGGAGCATCCCTAGAGACTGGCGAAGGTTGAGCGTGCTCTGGTCGATGCGGTACCCCATCGCGGCAAGTGGCTCTGAGACAGTGGACGTCCGTCGACGCACACCGACGACGGGAGCCTTGTCTGGTGGCAGGCCGTGACCAAGGAGATGAACTTTCTCGCCAGCCCTGGCCACCAGCACCACCTTCACATGTGCAATCCGTTCATCGGCCTTCGCCGCTCCTGCCGGGAAATGGGCAAACCGCCCGACTGAGGCAGTCGGGGCGCCAATCGTGGCGTCAACTTGGTTGCGCTCCAGAAGGGCCATGCAACGGGGCAGAGGGAAATGCTGGACCTGGACTTCGACGCCCACTTCGCGCCCCGCGGCAACCATCAGACGAGCCAGAAGCCCAGGATGAGCAGCGTCGTTGGTGAGATAGGGAGGCATCACCGCTTCAGGCAAACAGGTCACCCAAGTCTTGGCTTGCGCGTTAGCGCCCCAAGGCGTCAGCAGCATCATCGCCGTTACGGTGAGAAGTTCGACAGCACGCTTCACCAAGCGCTCAACGTGTGGATGCGACATTGGCCCAGCCTGCCGAAAACAATGCGAACCGCATCAGCCAAAGGTATTAGATGGAATCCCGTGTCGCGCAGGAGGTGCATGACCAGCGACACTCGCGCGCGCTGGATGGACGTCTCATCCGAGCAGGCGCAGGCGCGCCTCGCGCTCGCCAGAAAATCAATAAAAAAGAGCTCCGTGGCGGACCTGTCAAACCCTCTATTGCGCCGCATAGCGCGCGTTCTTCAAGTCACCCAAATCCTTGCCTTGGTGCTAGTCCTAGCAGCCGGTGCAGCGCTGTTGCTGAATATCCAAAGCTACAACTTGGCCGAAGACCAAGTCGAGCACACGCACGAGGTATTGGGAAAACTCAGCCATCTCCGGTCGACGCTTCTTCGAGCCGGCGTGGCACTGCGCGGATACGCCCTAAAGCCCCAGTCCGCGACCCTTGCATCGTTGAAGGACGCCGCTGCAGAAGCACGTGTTCTCGCAGACGTCTTGTCATCGCTCGTTGCGAAGGACGCAAGCCAGGCTGCTCGCGCCGCGGAGGTCTCCGCCGAGACTCAAGAAGTGACCGGGTGGTTCCTCGCATCAGGAGTCATCGCCGAACGAGATGGGGATGAGGCTCTGCTTCTGCAGCTACGCCGGAAAGATAGCCTGGACAGCTCCATTCGGCTGCGCCAAACGCTCAACTTGATGGAGGGCGCAGAAAGGTCCTTGCTGAACGAGCATCAGGCTCGACAACAGCGCCAGCTGTCGGCGGTGAAGAACTGGGCGTTCGGCCTGGGCGGATGCTTCGTGGCCTTCATGCTCTGGACCATCGGCTACTCAACGAGGCTCGTCCGTCTGGGCGACATGGACATTCAGCACTTGGCTGAGTGTGCCGACACCGACCCACTTACGGGGCTTTCGAATCGGCGAGCGTTAACGCGTCGGATGCGCGAGCTATCGGGCAATCCGCTCAGCCTTCTTGTGCTCGACCTGGACGACTTCAAACCGGTCAATGACCTGTATGGTCATAGCGCTGGCGACGAGGTGCTGAAGGAGGTCGCCCGGCGCCTGAGGCACCAACTGCGTGAGAACGACTTGGTCGCTCGCGTTGGAGGCGATGAATTTGTCCTGGTTCTTCCTGGTCTGGACGACCACATGAGCGTCAACTTGTTGCTGGAGCGGCTCGCCGACGCAATCTCTGAACCCATTGCCGTGGGACATGACTTCGTCCGCGTTGGCGCATCGTCAGGCTATGCAGTGTCGAGGGGAGACCGACCACTCGCCGACCTCGTCGACGCAGCCGACGGCATGGTGTACGAAGAGAAGCGACGACGTCGCATCCAACGTTGAGCGCTCTTGCTCAGTAGCCTGAGCGCCGCTTAGCGAACCAGTTGGCTCCGCCGCAAGAGGGCCAAAAGGGATGGAGGCAGACCATCCGGCGAGCGGCCGGCAAGCCGTCACATTGAGAGCTCGTGTGATTCAACCAGGCCAAGTTCCAGCGCCAAAGCTGCAGCTTCACTGCGCCGCTTTACGCCAAGCTTGCACATCAAAGTCGTGATGTGACTCTTCACCGTGGGTTCGCCAATGTCGAGGGCTCGAGCGATTTCCTTGTTGCTCAGTCCGCTCGCGATGAGCTGCAGGACCTCGGATTCTCTGGGGGAAAGCGACTCCCAGATGCGACTCTCGGATAGTCGCTCCCACATCCGCGGCGGGAGGAAAACCTCGTCTCGTGAAACTCGATGAACCGCGCGCAGGAGGTCTTGTTCATTGCAAGAGCTTGAGATGAGACCTTTTACGCCGCACTCGAGTGCAACCGTAGCGGGGTAATCCTTGACGTAGAAGGCGAGAACCAGCACCCGGGGATGGCGCTGCGACGACTCGTCAACTTTGGCTTCAATGGCCATGGCCAGTCCTTGCTGCAAGTCGGTTACGACTACATCCGTCGGAACTTGCTCGGACGAGAGGCCTTCATGCTCAACGAGAGTGACGCAACCGCTTCGGCGTAGCATCGATTCGGCGCCTGCCTGAAGGAAATGGTTTTGGTGGCGAACCGCGACTCGTAGGTTCGTATTGGCAGGAGAGTTCAAGATGAGGATGGCACGAAGGGCTTGTTGACGGCTTGCTTTGCAAGCCCTTCCTCGCAATGCCGCCTCAGGAATTTTTAGACCGGTTGCGGTCGTTCCAGGCACAACGCGATGCCTTGGCCGCCGCCAATGCACAGAGATACGACAGCACGCCTCTCTCCGGTCCGCTCCAAAGCGTGTGCCACCTTGGTGATAAGCACGGCGCCTGTTGCGCCGATTGGGTGGCCGTGGGCGATGGCTCCGCCGTCCACGTTGAAGCGAGCTGGGTCGACTCCAAGCTGGTCGCGCACGACCAAGGCGACTGCGGCGAATGCTTCGTTGACCTCAAATCGGTCCACTTCGGGCACAGACCAACCCGCCCGGTCCAGCGCGGTTCGAATGGCTGGGATTGGAGCTGCGCCGAAGCGTCCGGGCTCCAACGCAGAAACCGCGACGGACTTGATGACGAGACTTGGGGTGAGGCCAAGCGCGCCCCCGACTTCCAGGTCGGCGACGAGCATCGCGGCAGCGCCGGCGTTGACGCCTGGCGCGTTCCCCGCTGTGATGGTGCCGTCTTCGCGGAAAGCGGGACGCAGCTTCGCTAGTGTCTCGACGCTGGTTTCAGGGCGGTTTCCCTCGTCCTCGACGAAGGAGATTTGGCCTTTCTTCTGTTTCACTTCGACCGATACCACCTCTCGGTCGAACCAGCCAGCGAGCTTGGCCACCGCAAACCTACGCTGGCTTTCCGCGGCGTACTCGTCTTGCTGCTCGCGAGTCAGGCCGAACTCCCTGACAAGGTCTTCAGTGTGCCAACCGGAATGCTTGCCGGAAAAAGCGTCGTGAAGTCCGTCGACGAGCATTGCGTCGACCGCAGTTGCGTTGCCCATTCGCGCACCTGAGCGCATGGACGGCAGCATGTAGGGAGCACGTTCCATGTTCTCCATGCCGCCTGCGACCACGACTGCAGCCTGGCCGGACAAGATTTCGGCATAAGCCGAAGCCACTGCCTGAGCCCCAGAGCCGCAAACACGGTTGACCGTAAGGGCAGGCACATGGACCGGAAGCCCTCCCTTCAGCGCGGCCTGACGAGCCACGTTCATCGCGTTGCCCGCCTGAATGACGTTGCCCATGATGACCGAGGAAACGTCGGAGGACTTCAGGCCCGCGCGCGAAAGTGTGGCGGCGATTGCGTAGCCGCCGAGTTCGGCGGCGGGCACGTCACGCAACGTCCCTCCGAAGGAGCCGATTGGCGTGCGTACGGGAGCAAAGATTGCGATTTGCTTCGACATCAGGGCACCTGGTTGGTGTCCGCGCCGTCTGAGGTGCCGAGCGTAAGCCCTGACTATGAAAAGGCTAGGTGGCGACCATCTTCGCGCGCAGACTGTTTATGATTATGAGCAAAATCATTATATTTTTACGTTGGCTGAGCGCTGGGAACGGCGGATATCACCCGGGACCATGGATGGTCTTGCGAAAAATCCGAAGCAAGACGTCTGCCCCGGCGCTCTATCACTTAGGACCTACGTCCAAGTCTGGCTTCCGTTCGGGCGCCTGCATCTCACCGATGCGGCGAACAAGAACGCCTGCTAAGGGAGGTGGAGTGCAAGTTCTTCTCATTGACGACCATCCCATCATCCGCCTGGCGCTGGGGCGCTTAATCGCACATCGCTGGCCGTCCGCTCAAGTGCTTGAAGCGGACACATCGGCGGGGGGCTTACGCCTGCTCGACTGCATCACGCCTAGTGCGGTGGTCTGGAATCTTTCACTACCGGCCGCGATGCGCCGAGAGGGGATTCAGCGTATCCGTGACGGCGCATCGGGCGTTCCGATGTTGGTGCTGGGTGGAACTCGTGACGAGTGCTCTGACGCAGACCTGCAGTGCCGCGGATTGACGGTCGTGGTGCTCGATGACACCGGAACCCACCAAGTACTTGCTGCGCTGAGCAGCATCATCGACAACTGCGGACCGGAAGAGGCTTAAGGCCTTGCTCCGGCTGATTTTTGGCGGCATCACGACAGCAGGAGGAAGGGATGCAAATCGACTTGCACATCGAAGGTCTAGTGAACGCCCAGCCGCGATGGCAGAGGATGCTTGATTGCCTCGCGCTGCAGCTTGCGATGCCAGTAGCGATGGTCAGTCTCGTAGACGGTGCCGAGTTGACCATTGCCCAAATCACTTCTGAGGAGCAGGGGCCGCGAGCCGGCCAGCGCTTCGACCTCGCCGTCAACACCTACTGTGCCAACGTCGTACGTTCAGGCGAGGACCTCTTCGTCCAGGATGTACAGCGGATGCCGTCCGTAGAGCATCAAAATCCTACGGCCGCCCAAGGTTTGGTCCACTACTACGGCCAACCCATCAGAGATGACCAGGGCAGAGTGGTGGGGACGGTCTGCGTGATGGACCGGAGACCCCGCCCCGAATCTTCATCGGTCAAGCACTTCGTCACCATGGTCAGGGATGCCATCGAGGAGGACATCCGCAACTGCGTACGGGTGGCCCAGTACCAGGAGCGAAGGTTGTCCGCGTTGGACTCTTTGAACTGTGTGTTGCGAGCTTTCGAGCGAACCGGCATCGGTAGCAGGGCTTCACTGCAGGCGCTGGGTTTCACGCATGAAGAGGTGCAGCACTTCTGTGCGCTTTCGGCGCTGGGCGCTTCGATACGAAGTGATGAGGATGGGAAGCCTCAGGGACTGCCATGACAAGTGATATCGCCGTCTTAAGGCTCGGCGATGCTCATTTCTTCCGGTGCGCCCGCCCTTGTGGAGAGAACGAGGCACCGCCTGCGCATCGACCTAAAGGTGGTTGGCTACGCTCACCGTCTCGGTCTCTCCGCCCGGCCTCGTGCCCGGCTTTTTCGTTCATCCCTTCTGCGTGGTGTAGGGGAAATTCCGCAGATTTGTAGGCGGGATTCTGAACCTGTACTGGCTTTGACCACGGCAGATTCCGCCATGCGCCGCTTTCATCAAGACGTCCCGAGTTCAAGAATGGCATTGCCAACTCAAGTCCTAGCGCGAGTTGGTCCCTCGTTCTCCTCTCATGAGCAGGGAGACCACCGGAGGACCACCGGAGGTCGACTTTGGGCCCGGCGGTGCAAACGGCCGGGCCCCTTCTTTTTGTGCAAGCTTCGAGGGGCAGTCGCTCGACGGAGTCTGGAGTCGTTCTTGCCATGGTCTGCTCAAGGAGCCGACCATGAGCGAACCATCTACAGGCCAAATTGAACGAGTCTTGGTGGACTTGAAGGCGCACGCGAAGCTGATGAGCGAGGCCCTATATGCCCTACATGTGCAGGGAACCCATCTCCAAGCTGTCCTGTGTGCCCTCGTCGACACCCATCCGGAGCCAGCCTCACTGCTAGCGTCGTTCTCAGCTCAAATTGAGCACAGCCGCGCGGCCATTAGTCCTCAGGGCTCGGAAGAGTTTGACGTTCAGTCCGACGCCTGGAAGCAGCGAATCGCGGCCCGAGCGCTCGCAGTCGAACATGGCTTCGCTGGCCAAGGAAGGCAGGACGTGGGCGCGGCTCAACACTAACCACGGTCGACCTGCCTCAGGCGATGGCGTCTAGCGCCTCCAGCAATCTCGCTACTTCGGGGCTGCCGATTGACGCACGCGGGGGCTCATCTCTCAAAGGTGGAGGCTCCGGCCAACACCAGAGGACTTGCGGATAGCTCGTCTTCCTTTTTCGATTCCAGAAATCCTCCTCGCCACCGATGAGAAGGCCTCTGGGCTCGATGCGGATAAGTCGCGCGTCGAACAGCTCAACGAGCGGGCGTACTTCGCCGTTGTTCGGCATAAGCAAACACACGTCTTTTCCACGGCCGTCGCGGCCAGCGTAAAGGCTGCGATTCATGCGCAGGACCCCAGCCATCGGCGAGGAAGCTCTTAGCTCCTCGGCCGAGAGCTTCACGCCCAAGCGGCGAAGACAAAGCGCGCGAACCAACATGGTCTTGATACTGTATGAACATACAGTATAGTGGCTTCCTCAACCTTAGGAGCGAGCAACATGCTTCTGGACCTGAATGACGCGCAGAGCATCGTGGACTGGTGGTCAGTCTTCCCGGCCCGGCATGGCAGCCTTCTTTCGGACTGGGCGCGCAGGCGGCCTGAGCATCGTGCGGCCATAGCCGAGGCCCGCAGAATCATCGGTGCAGACCCCGGCCGACGAGCTCTGCTTGAACGTTCTCGGGACTCGGCAGCAGACGCATCCGGCCTTGCCGGCGAGGCGCCGTTGTCGCACGACGAGCTAGCCGCGGGTGAACTGGCTCACTGACGGACTCGATGCGCTCGATGACCAAGAAACCAGCCGATTCGGAGAGCTACGCGCTGTCCGGGCAGCAGAGCTGGCCTGCCAGCGCAACGCTTGAATTCGAGTTCACGCTGCGATATCAGCTTGACGAAGCAGATGGCTTGGCAGACCTCGTAATGGAGCGACTTGAACCGACTGGAATTTGCGACGCGATAGCTGGCGCTAGTCTCAACGGGCACCTGGAGCTGCAGTTCGTTCGCTGCGCGAGGTCGGCGGAAGAGGCTCTGGGAGGTGCGATGGCCGCGGTCAAGATGGCCTTCCCGTCTGCGCGCCTCGTCAAGATTGTCCCGGCACCGGACACGCCGAGGTAGCCGCTAGGCTGCTGTAGTGTAAGGCAAAGAAAAGGGCCCAGCCGGGGCTGGGCCAAGCCGTCGCTAGAGGGAGCTCCATGCAGCGAAGCCTTTGCGAACGACGGCATCACGCACTCTAGGCGGGCCACACCGTTTTCGCATCCGACTAAGGTCGGAGAGGATTTCGAAATCTGCTGAGCTCGCAGGCTGTCGATTACTTTATGAGCAGGTCGTCCGCTGTCTTGCCGCCTTCCAGGGCTGCGATGAACCACGCCGGCCTCTTGCCTCGGCCGGTCCAGGTCAGACCTTCTCCATTGTGAAACTTCGGAATCCCGCTGTTCTTACGAGGGGTCGAAGGCTTCCCGGCTTTCCGCTGACGGCGGCCGGGCTCGCCCACGCTCGGCTGCACCAGAAGCTCTTCTTTCGTCTTGCCGGCCGCGAGCGCCTCATTAAACCAACGCGGCCGCTTTCCCATGCCGCCCCAGCTATTGGTCCCGTCCGAGTACTTAGCCGACGCGGCTCCTTTGCGCTTTGCCGCACCCTTGCCGCTTCTGACCGACTTGGCGCTCGCGCCGAGGCTAGGTCCAAAGAGCTCCTCGGGGGTGAGAGAGTAGTGTCGAATAGCTTCTTGGATGCGAGCGACCACGCCGGCGACTTCTTTCGCCCGCAGTGTCTTGGCCTGCATCTGTAGCTTGTCGATTTGCTCCAGGACTTGTTTCAATGACTTTGCCAATTGGATGCTCCTGTCCTCTGAAGGGAACTAGTTCGCTGCATCTTCATTAGACCACCTGGGCTGCCGAAAGTGTGCCCACTCCGTCGCCACCCGGCGGTCTGGCTGGCCGGGGGCTTTACTTCCCTGTTTTCTTCTGGTCCTGCAGGCCTGCATGGCGTCATTGGAAGACTTTCCCTTCACCGATAACGACTCACGTCGGTCGCTGGAGTCGGCCTACGGAGCGAGGGTCTAAAGGTTGGGGAGCAACGCTCCATTGGGGGCGGAGCTCACTAGGAGCTCAGTGGAGCGGGCGAGGCGTTCACAAGGTGCGACGATGGAGGCTGCTCGTCGGGCATGACGCTTGCACGCGGTAACCATGGACGCGCAGAAGAACGAAGCGATGCAGCTGTGGCTAGAAGCCGAGGCAAAGTCAGCCAAACTGAAGTGGAAATTTGTCGCAGCGCTGCTGAGAGACGAGCCCGATGCCGAGCAACTTATCCTCCAGTTGCACGCGTGTCGAGTTGCTGAAATGGAGCTCCTGGACTCGTTGCGCGCGAGGGTCATCGCCTCTGAGCCCACAGTGGCGTCGGCCACTTTTTCGCCGGAGTAGTCCACCAGTCTCTAGTCGGGGGTGCCGTTGGCGAGGCGGTCAAACTGCCGTTTCAGCAGGCTCGTGGAGTCGACCACTAGGCCAACCAAGAGTCGAGAGTTGTGGTCCAAGCGTGACTTCAACGCGAGTGTAGAAACTTGTCGAACGGCGAGGGAGAGGTCATCGACCGCAGCCACCATCTCCTCGAACGACCGTTCCATCAGGATTGTGAGCTTTACAGATTCGCTGAGCGCGGCCAGGTCCTTCACTCCGGACTTCAAGGTAACTAGCTTCGAACGCCCAAGCGCCGCGCTCAACGCCAGGACTGCATGGTCGAGCTTCTGTACGACCCCAACTATCTGCAACGCTATGTCGGAGCGGAAGCGGGTGTCATGTTCGGTTGGGACGGCAAAATCTTTGTTCACGCTGTTGAGCCCAAGCGGAGCAAGTTGTGTGCCCTCGCACTTATGTGCGCGCGGGAGAACATATTCGCTGATTCGCCGAAGGGCTCCGGCTTTTCCGGTCGCGTCTCCCACTTTTGCCATAGAGAAGTGGCTAGCCGACGGCCGTCCTGCTAGGCGCAATCGGGCCCACTTAGGGTGGTTGCGAGCCCGCGGCCCGCATACGCCGGCGAGTTGGCGCGTAGGCTTTGTTGCCACGGGAGCAACGTCGTGAAGGATGTTGAGTCGATGGGTGGGGCGCTCCCCAGCTTCGAGCTGGGGCCGGTCGAGGTCGCCCGGTCGCTGATTGGCTGCACTCTTCTCATCCACGGTGTGGGCGGAAGGATTGTTGAGGCAGAGGCTTACGACTTCAATGATGAGGCCTCGCATAGCTTTCGTGGCGTCACGCCGCGGAATAAGGCTATGTTCGGTCCACCAGGTACCGCCTACGTGTACCTGTCCTACGGACTTCATTGGTGCTTCAACTTTGTGTGCCGACCCGTGGGACAAGGGGCTGCGGTTCTCGTGCGAGCGCTCGAGCCGACCCACGGCGTGGCCACGATGGAGATTCGACGGGGAACCACTGACCTGAAGCGACTTTGCGCGGGACCTGGCTGCGTTGCTCAGGCGCTCGGCCTCGACCGAAGCTTCGACGGTGCGGTCATCCGGCCGCCTGCGATAGAGCTTTTGCCGCCCAGAATGGAGGTTGAGCTTTCGATAGGGCCTCGCGTTGGAATCTCCAAGGCGGTGGAGCAACCTTGGAGGTTTGCTCTCAAGGATTCCCGGTTCTTAAGCCGGCGCATCGCACTTGTCTGACATGATTCTTTTCACCACTCGGCTGTCACCTGCGGATGGGGCCGCACCAATCGCGGTGACCATGCGTGTTAAGGCGGACCCTCCTGCGAGCTGCGGTGGGAAGCGGATTGGAACTCAGACTGGGCTCGCTCAGTTCAACTGGCCTGTGCGACTCCGCGCGACGATGAGCCGCTCATAGCGCGCCAGGTGTCGAGCCGAGGTGACTGGGTCGCCTAGGCGTGCACAAAGAAGCCCTAGGCGGTAGTGCGGCTCGGCGAGAGTTCTATCAAGGGCCAGCGCTCGCCCAAAAGCCTCAATCGCTGCGGCCAATCGACCTGCCGACTCCAGCGCATAGCCGCGGAAGTAGTG
Source organism: Roseateles sp. So40a (assembly GCF_048081605.1). Lineage (NCBI taxonomy): Bacteria > Pseudomonadati > Pseudomonadota > Betaproteobacteria > Burkholderiales > Sphaerotilaceae > Roseateles > Roseateles sp. So40a. The sequence continues at coordinate 1,391,432 of NZ_CP182288.1, forward strand.
CAGCTTCGCGCTGCTGTCACAGTTGTCGAGCGCAGCGTTGATGACGTCCAGAGCCTCATCCTCCCGGCCCTGACGACAGAGAAGGGTGGCGAGGGCGCCGTAGGCGTTGACCATGCTCGGTTCGGCAGCGATTGCTTCGCGGTAAGCGGCTTCTGCACGAGCTTCGTCGGCGAGCTCGGTGAGAGCAGCCAAACTAACCAGCGCCTCGAGACCATCACGTCCCATCTGGTCCGGTTCGCCAATCTTTTCCGCGGACGGCAAATAGGCCTTCGTCTGAAGGACGGTGGAGGAGAACTCAGTGGTTTGAGCGGCTTCGGTCATGAGTGATGCGTTCGTCGCAGGATTTCCGACAAGGTAGCCCGACGCCCGCGCGTGCGCAGCCAGAGGGCGCCGCCCTTTCTTGTAGGCGAGGGCGCTGTGCCAAGAACTTGGTACAGCCCAATCCTTCGATGGCCCAACGAATCTTCCTGCCGGGGCGCGGTGTGTCGCCTGGAATCCGACTAGACCACCGACGAACTCGGCGCCTGCAGGAGGGGTTCCAAGCGCCACGGCTATCAAACTACCCGCGATGGCCCAGGGCAGAGTCCCGCTGCCGAGCCATTTCTCATCACCTGCACGTGCTCATCAGCTCGGGAGGCCGGCCCCCGACCCGCTTGCTAGAGGGTTTCACGGGTGTAATGCTGGATGCTCACGCTTGCTCAAGCAGCTACCTGACCCATCTCAAAGATGTGGTTGAGCACGGCCCCAATTAGCTCTTGGTAACTGCGTTGTACCAATCCGCATACGGGGTGTTCTGCACCATGTGCCGGTTCAGGTCGGGCGCCCCGTCATCCCACCAAACGTCACCGCGCTCTCCGAGCGCACGCTTGGCCGCGTCTACTCGACGGCGGGTCTGCACTCGCTCATCTTCGCCAATATTCTTGGTGGCGAGGCGACGGCGAGCATCCATGAGTTCAGACACCAGCGCCTGGACTTCGCTCGGAGGAAGGGCCGGATTGGAGCGCCTCCACAGGCGCCCCATCACTACGAAATACCGACCGTCAGGGGTCACGGGGTGGATGTCCTTCATAAGCAATCGCCTCGGTCACAAGACCTTCTTGGTCTCTTCCGCGTTTGTCGTTGAGCGTGAGCCCTTGAGGTGCTCCTCAACATCACTTGCAAACTGGCCGACCTGTTGGACCGCGTCGCGAATCTGTTTAGGGGATACGGCGAGCTTCTCGGCCCAGGACTGAACTTGAGCGTCGTTGGTGACGTCGATGCTGGAAGCGGCAGGTGCGCCGCCGTACGCGCCGCCGGGTGCGGCAAATCTAGCTTCCTCGGACATGTTGACTCCTTGAGTGAGACCAGGCGAGCGTGGCCATGAGTCATCAGGGCAGGCCGAATGCCAGCCTGCGTGCGGCGTGGCCAGACCCGGTGCCAGGATTTCGAGCATGCCCAAGCCGATGTCGCGAGCGTTGCTCACCTTCCTCCCCGCTGTTGCGGCATATGCCTGGGCGCTGCCGAGTGCAGCTGCGGCGGAGGGCGCGCTCCGCATCTGCGTCCCTGACACGCCGATTCCTCCGTATGTGAGCGGGAGCGCAGGACGGTTAGGCCAGACGGAGATTGCCATCGCGGAGGCGGCGCGAGCCGCAGGTTTTGCCGTTGAGCTCTTTTACGCGCCGCCGGCGCGCTGTATTCGGTTGCTCGACCGGACGGAGGTAGAGGCAAGCCTCGCCGCGCCAACCGCTGCGAACCTCGAACTCGCGCGGTTTCCCATGAAGGCTGGCAAGGTCATCCGCCGATGCGTCCGGGACATTGAGGCGGCGCGTGCGTTAAATCCGACGCGACTTGACATCGGGCAAGGGGAGCGCGAGCACATTCCGGCTGATACAAAGGTTGAACAAATCTGTAGGCCAGGGAGGCCACGTTCATGTTTGACTTCGACCCCATCAACAGCAAGGAAGCCGACGCTCAGCAGCGAAAGCTTATCGAGAGCCTTGTCTCGTTTAAGAACAGCTTCGTTTCCCTGAACACTGAGGCTGAGGCCCTCTACGAGGTTCGCGTAGGCGCTGCACTCGGCGTCATGACCAAGGTGGACGGACTCGTCAGTCGCTTCAGCAATCAGCCCCAAGAGTTCCCCAAGGCAATCAAGCAGTTCTGGGACGCAGATGCGCGTATTCGAGACTTGGCTGCGATGTTGCATGAGGCCGAATCGCTGACAGAGCAGATGAGGGTGGGACCGGAGTCCATCGCTCAGACCATTGGTATCGACGCAGCCGCAGCCTCTTCGATATTTATGTCGGCCCGGATGCTGACCTCGCTGGGCGGACCTACCATGAGAACGGTGCTCGGTATCCTCGGCGCATCCACATCGACGTACGGCATCGCCGGCGGTGCAAGCGCTGGTCTGATGAGCCTTCTTGGCGCTGGGGTCGGAGCTCGTGTCGTTGCTGCACCGACGATGGCCATGCCTCTAGTTGGCCAAATCATTGGAGCCGGCCTTCTTGTTCTGACAGGGAAGCAGCTGTGGGATGCCGCCAAGAAAAATGCGGAAATCGCTCGTCTGGCAGCCGAATCGCGGGCAAAGGTCCAGCTTGCTACCCAAGAGGTCCTGACGCAGGGAATCTACCTTGAAGGCATTCGGTCCTACACGGAACGACTCATCGGCGGCCTGCTTCAGGACCTCGAGGAATTTGAGGAACGCGGAGTTGTGGGCACGGACTTCACCGCGTTGTCGGAAGCCGCTCAAGAGCACTTGGCGTCAATCGTCAACAAGGTGATGAGCTTGTCTGAGATGCTGACCAAGACCGCAGCCGACGCGCTTGACGAAGCTCGAGCTGAGGCCGCCAAGCGGAGGGCCGTGGCATGAGCAAGAGCCGCATTGAACGGAGTGCCGTCGCCGACCAAGTGATTGGCGCGGCGGTGAACGGAGTCAACCTGCAGCGTCTGTCCGCTGAGCAAGCTGCACAGGCCCTGCAGGATGCCAGTTTTGATAGGGCGATGGAGCATGTGGGCTCCATGCGCGACTTCCTCGGCTCACCCGAAAAAATCATTGGGAACATCAAGACCAAGCACGGTGAAATTGCTGAGGCGTTGGAGGTCCATATCACCAACGCGAGAAGGTCACTTGACGGACAAGCTGCTACAGCGACCCTGGATGTCCCAGGCGGCCGCATTGGGATGGCTGACTACAGCATCGACGGCGTGGACTTCCAGTCGAAGTTCCACAACAACTTCAAAGATGGGCTGGCCGCCTTCAGCAGCCATGCTGAGAAGTATCCAGACTTCCTGGGTTCGGGCGGCAAGTACACCCTACCTAAGGACCAATTCGGGAAGCTAATTGCTATAGCCAACGGTGACCCTGTGCCAGGCGTGAAGCCCGGCAAGGCAGAAGAGATTCGCGCTTGGCTTGCCGACCTGGAAGCGAAGACAGGCAAGCCCTTTACCGAGACGGTCCAACCCGGAATTCCCACCTACGCCGATGTGCAACAGGGGGCAATTCATGACACGGTGGACCAACATGAACAGGAGCTGTGGGACAGAAACTACGAGCTCAAGGACGAAATCCACCTCGACCATCAAGCATCTTGGTCTGAAGGGCTCAAGGTCGCGGGGCAGGCCGCCGTCATCGCCGGCGGCATCACCTTCGCAACGCAGGTCTGGGCCTTCCATAAGGAAGGCCGCAACCTCTTCAAGGGCGAGCTGACCGCGGAGGATTGGAAGTCTCTAGGGCTGGAAGTGTCCACCAGCGCTAGTGTGGGCGCCGTGACCGCGGGTGGCATTTACCTGGCCACCAACTTCGCGGGGATGGCGGCTCCATTGGCCGCAGCGGTTGCCTCGGCTGCCAAGGGTGTGGGTTCGCTGGCGTGGGACTACCGCAAGGGCCGCATCACTCGCGATGAGTTCATCCGCACCGGTCTCTTCGTGTGTGCCGAGACCGCTGTGGTCGCGCTCGCGGGTGCTGCTGGGCAGAAGCTCATTCCGATTCCCGTGGTCGGGGCTCTTATCGGGTCGCTCGCGGGCAAGTACCTGGTCGGTCTGGCTAAGGACCTGGCTGACGAACTGGACCCGAAGATTCCCGAGTTGGAGGCTCTGCTTCAGGACGTCATTCGAAGCTACGACGTGGCGCGCGAGTTCCTGGAACTTCGGCAGCTTCGTGTCGAGGCGCTCATCGACGATGCGTTCAGGCCTGAACTGAATCGCACACTGTTAGAGGCTAGCGTCGCCTTGGCTGAGGAGTCAGGCGTCCACGAGACCCTCATCCTGCGTGGCAACGTGGAGGCTAAGGCGTTCTTCACCGGGAAGCACCCGCTGAACAAGCTGACGGCCGTTTCAGCTCCGCTGCAGGTGCAATTGGCGGCCGGATAGTCGCGCTCTCCGCCGCACGAGAGCAATCAAGAACAAGCGCCTGGGAGGGCAGTCATGAGAAAGTTGACGCTGGACCTGACCGCGAGGTCGCAGTTGGCGAAGGAATTCGCACGCCTCAAAAGAGACCACACGAAAGCCCTGCAGAGCAATGCTGCGCGGGTCATCCTTGGTTCGTCGGTCGTGAGGGTCTTCGCGAAGGGGAGCAAGGCAGACATGCTGAGCTTGCTTTCCACGATTTCGCTGGCGTCTCTTAGGTCTGTAGAGAGCGAAGCAGACTTCAAGCAGTGGTTCGTGGAGCACACCGCGACCTTGGAGCGCTGCCTAGCGGAGAAGAACGCCAACAACGAGCGTGTGCACCCTGGTCTCCGCTGGGGTCACTGCACGAAGGTCCTCGCGCTCTTCGCGCGCCAGATTGTGAACAGTCCCGGCTTGTTCGACCAAGCCGCGCTGTCAAAGATTGAGCCCTGGCTCTACGTGCCGGTCGACAGCATCGTGATGAACCGCCTCCGGCAGTGTGGGGTGCGCCCCTCGTTCTCGCGAATCAAGGAAATCTCGACGGCCGAAGAGTTCTTCGAAGTGCAGAACCTGCTCGGGGAGGTAGCGTCGGGAGCTGGGGTGCCGAGGATTTGGTTCGACGACAACTGGGGCCACCGAAATCGCGAAGGCGAGCTGATGGCGGCGTAGGGCTCCGCCTAGCCGCGCCGGGTTCGTCAGGCCACTGGAGGCTGCCTCTTACCGCGAACGCTTTTGACGAAGCGCAGCCAGTGTTCTTCGTCCTCCTGAACCGGATAGTCGCGCTCTTCGGAGCCCAGCCCCAGATGGTGCGGCTCGGCGAAGAGCGCGAGGTTCCATCCGCTGGGGTGAATGGTGCTGTCGTACGCGATGCCGTCGATGGGCCCGTCTTCAAACTTGAAGTCCCGCATGAACTCCGTGACGACCTGCGAGGGCAGGTAATCAAGGTGCGCACGGTCATCGCGCGCGACGGGCTTCATAATGTCTTCGCTGAAGCTGCGCAAGAAGCGCAGGGCTAGGCGGCCCTGACGAGAAGCTGTCGAAAAGATGCCCGGCACGTCCGGCAAGCGACGTAGGTCGAGAACTCGCAGGGGCCGCGCCGCCACCCATTGGCCAACGCGCGCTTCGAACGCACGAGCTTCAGTAAGCGCGGTAGCGAGCGTCGACGCGAGGTACAGCATAGGTACTCCAGCGGGGTTCATCCGGTTGGTCTGCGTCGCAAACTGACGAGGAGGCGGTCCGAAGTCTGCGGCTGTACCACGCTCGCCAACCGGGAGGTCGACGCGAGCTCGCCAGAAGCGTCTTCCCTCCGGCAACATCCTGATGAGGCCGCCGCTCTCGCAGGTCGTCGCGATGATTGAAAGCAAGGTTGCCGGTGTGAAGGTATCGGGGCCGTCGGTGCTCGTTGCCTGGAAGAAGAAGCGTCGACGGTGCTTTACCGTCTCACAGAAGTCTTCCCAGCTGGATTGCAGCGCCTGGTCATGGTTGAGCACTAGCCAATCGAACTCACACCAAGGCTCATCGGGGAGCTCGTCTAAGAGGGCCCAGCGCAGCTTGTCCGTGTGGTCGCGGGGAAGATTCAACCCCACGCTGTCAAAAAGTAGCTCGCCTGTGTCCCAGGTGGTGCCGATGTAGCCGCCCTCAGCACTTTCATACGGAAGCTGGTCGACCGCGAGCCCATAGTGCTGGAGCAAGCATTGCTCGATGTGGCGCGCTACGGCTTCAAGGCTCTTCGTGGGCGCGTCGAACCTCTTACAGAAATCGCAGCCTCGACGGTCTTCTCGTTCACGGATGAACTGCCGAAGGTCAGAGTCGTCAAAGCAGGAGGCGCAGACTCGCATGGAGAAAGTGAACCAGTTGGGATTCGACGGCGCACTTTAGTGCAGGAAATGAGTTGGTGGCTCGGTGCACGGGCGAGGGCGCAGACTTGAGGGTTACCTCCGGCGAGTACGCGATGAGGAGGTCGTCGGCGGTCTCGCATGAGTCGATGGCCGCGACGAACCGAGTCGGCCGTTTGCCAACTGCCGTCGAAGTCTGGCTTTCTAAACTCCGATACTTCGTCTGGCTGAGACCCTCCCTGCGTCCGCTGGCGGCACGTTCGCCCGAGGCGCGCTTGCGCTTGCTCTTGATTGCTTCGCCGCAGATTTTTGGAGGAGAAGGTCCCCAGGTGCCTTGCCCGGGGCGAGGGCCGCCTTGATTCAGTCCGGACGCTTGTCGAGGCGAAGCGGTACATGGGCTTATGGCGGACTACTGAAATGTGGGTAGTTTTGTCACCCGAGCGCAACTTGGTTGTCCCTGATGCCGGCCATCCGATTGGGTACGTCGAGAGTGCCGACGAGTGTCTGCAGCCGCAGTTCGCGCCGCACTTCTCATACATCTCTCTTCTCTATTTCTGGGATTTTCGGCACACGCTAAGGCAATCTTTTCCCTATTCACGAGGCGGACTTACGCCGGTCGACCCGTAGGCGGTGGGGGAGCGACAAGCTATGGTCTGGGGACCCGCTGTCTAAGCGTCAGGGAGCCGCGGTCTAAGGAACGGGGAGTGACTGTCTAGGCTCTGTCACCGAATTGGAGGCAAGAGGCTGCCCCAAGCGAGTTGAGAGTGCTTCAACTGCAATCTGCTCACTCAGACACCCGTCGATGCCAGTCAGCGGAATTCCGCAAGACCGAGCGAGGGCGTAGTACACCTGCTCGAGCTCGTCGGCGTTGAAAAGATGAATTCCAGGGAAGGTTGGATGCCAGTTCACAGAGCCGTTCCATTCGTGTTGCTTTGACGCGTTGTGTAGTCACGTAGCACCTGCCGCGATAGGCTTCCGGGCTCCAAACTGAACTTCAGAGAAAAGCTGGCGGACCTGCCGGCATCGAACCACCAGTCTTGAATGTCCCGCTCCTGAAGCAATCGGACGAGAGATTTCGGTGAAGCCCGCGGGAACCTCTCAGTAAGCGTTCCAGGAATTATGCAAGGGGAATCGAAGCCGAGCTGAGGCAACAACCAGTAGCCAATGTCGGGCTCGGCGCGCGAGTCGTTTTGGTTGGCATACGCGGGTGCAACCACCACCGTCGAGAAGCTAGAGACCGTCATGTTGCCTTGGACCGACAGCGTCTCTATCCCTTCGAGCTGCCGGGAGACGCTTCGGGCCAGGAAGCCTTGTCCTCGCGCTGTTGTGTGAAGGCGGATTCGTTGGTTGTGAAGGTCTATCTCACCGTTCGAGCTGAAGAAGAGCTGGCGTCGCATGTAGTCGACGCCGGGATGGCTAACATTTAGGCAGACAAAGCCGCCTTCGAGCCCAACTGTCACGACGCTGCAATCCGGCGCTCCGCTGAGTAGGACACAGATGTTCTCGGGGAGATGGCGTGCAAGCGAGGCATCCAGAGTAGAGATGAACTCAATGTCTCTGCCGTCAAAGGTAAACATCGGAATCAATAGTTGCTAGGGTTAAAGGTGACGCCGCGTGTGCATCGTTGAGCTAGTAGACAACTCCGGCGCATCTACACCTAGATTCGATGTTTATTCAGGGTGCTAATGATTGCCTCCCACCGGCCGCTTTTCTGCCATCGGTGGTATGCGATGGAGACGCTTGTGTGCGGAATTCCCTGCGCGTATGTGGTCTCAGTCCACGATGTACCCGCTGTGAGCTTGGCCAGGATGCCGTCTACGATGAGCCGCTGGTCGTGCACGTTGCCGGTCTTGCCGTCATGGCTTCCTCCACGCGAGAAGAGCGGGGCAATCTCTGACCATTCTGCGTCGGAAAGCGCAGACGTTCGGTTGCTGTGGAGCTTGATGGAATCGTCCTTGGTCCGTAGCGGTTTCAGTCCGCTGGCGACAACCTCTAAGGCTTCGTGGAACTTGATGACCCTCGCATGTCCGCTAGCGAACTCAAAGGGCTCCTCGCGCGGTTCTAGGGAAACGACAGCCAGTTGCGTGACATAGAAATTTCGAGCGTGCGCGACGCCGTGAACCACCATGTGCGACCAGGCATGGGGAAGCTGCATTGCTATGCGGCCATGCGTGGCGTGGGCGTAGATGCTGTTCCACATCTGGCGCGCCGACGGAAATGAGTACGCCCAGGAGAGCGGCTCCAGGATGGTCGCCTTGTTGCTCGTCGCAGCGCTATACCTATAGGACTGAACCACGGAAACGACGGTCTCCCCACTCGATAGCTCGGTGTCGCCTGTGTAGGTCACCATCGCGTCGATAGAGTGAGACTTGAAGGCCAAGTCGAACACCGGGTCATGCGGCCGTAGAAGCGCCCGCATGAGCACGAGAGCGGGGACGACCACGCGCATCCCGTTGTGAACGAATGCCCAAGTCTCGTGAGAGGGTTCCCCGTCCAAGTCCATCGAGAGAGCACAACAGTACTCCAACAGCGACGCTGGCTTCCAGTTCTTGAACTCGCTCTCCACGCGCATTCGGTCCGGCTTGTTGTTGGGGATGCCTTGAAACGTCAGATGGTCAGCGCCGATGCCTAGCCTGGCTCGACCGGTGCCGGTACCGTAGGCAACGAACTTGCCTTCAACCCGTTTGAGGCTCGTTACCAACTCCGCTCCGGCATTCGAGGAGCGCTTGTAGCGATTTCTCATGCGTCGTCTGTAGCTGGTGCACAGGTGGGCGACGGAGTCTCCCGCGACGTGGAGTGACGCTCACCGCGTAAGGAAGGGTTCGACACCTTGCTGGTGGCGGTGTCCGCACCTCCGGCCTTGCGTCGAGGGCGTCGCCCCAGCTTGCGTTCGGAGCTCTCGGATGACCTGAACCGCAAAAGTGCCGCGGTAGTCAGCGGGAACTTCGACCGGTCATGGCGATAGGTGGACCAGCGCCCCAACGAGGTCATCACTTCGGTGACTGTGGTTAGACGGCCAACACGCTCCGCCGCGGCGACGAGTTCTGAAACGCCCTCAGCCAACTGAACGTCGAGGGAGGCGTAATCGCGGGGAATCTTGCCGCTAGGTCGATATGAGAACGTCTTGGGTCCGTGGGTTGCGTGAGCAAAGAATGTGCGTAAGAGCACGTGCTTCAGTGGACTGAACGGGCCAACTGTGCCGGGACGCACCATAAGCGCCGGCCAAGAATGGCTCGGCCTGTCCACTTGGCAGCCCAGCCTACGGAGGAAGTCATTTCCGTACATCGCCTCAAGGTGCTTTGCAACCTGCGAACTAGCCACTTCTCCCCACTTGGCCGAGAAGCCGGTCGCATACGCGAAGAGCTGATACTGAGGCTGCCAGTCGTCATGCCAGTCCTGGCGCCGACGCACCAAGGACGCGCTGAGAACTGCTAATCCCTGCAGAACGCTGGCGGGGACCTCAGGCAGTTGGTTGGGGGCAGAGGACTGATACTGCGGAATGTCGCACTCATAGGAGCGCGCGGCCTGAACGAGGCTGATGTCGCTCTCGCATAGTGCCAGGCCATGCTTGTGGCACACGTAGACGCCCGGTAGCGTATGCGCACGGTGCCAGTAACTCTCGCCGAACCTCCTGATGTCCGACGCGACGCACTGCTGGCAGTAGCGAAGCGACTGGACGCCCTGCGTGGCCGCCTGAACCAACGCCGCAGAGCACCTCGCGTCGGCTCCATTGGTGCCCCAACGGGCGAGTGAGCGGTTGGCTTGCTCGTGCGCCGCGGCCACGGAGATGTGGGAAACGGCGTAAGGAAAGATGGTGTGGCCCCACAGGAGCCGCTCCGGTGAGATGCGCATCGCGTTCGCCAGACAGGAGATGTTGGCCGGCAAGAAGAACGAAAGGTTGGACATGCGCTTGCCGAAGATTTCCTTGAGGAAGCGCTTCTGAGGGAGAGCACAGCGGATGATGCCGCGCATAAGGACGCTGCCGGCAAGTTCGTCAGGGTAGGGCGTCGGCAGGCTCCTCGGCATGAATGGCCTTGACGGTGCCGGGAGGAACGTCTGCCAAGGCATCCGCCACCTCACTCGATGGGGATGAGCGACTCGATGTCGCGCACCATGCCGCGTTTGACGAGCGCGTCGAGAACGGACATCTTCTTCGAGCCCGTCGTTGCGGCCGCGCTCGCAGCTACTGCTGCGTCGACGAGCGCGTTGCGATAGTCCAGAGGGCGCTCGCTCAGGTCCAAGCCTTCAACTGCAGCGCTCAACTTATCAGCCTTCTTGGGGGACTTGGATGGTGCCTTGCGCAACGGCTCAGTGGCATTCTTGGCGAGCTGGGCCGCGGCTTCGTACATGTTCCTTGCTGTGCCTTGGTCCGCCACCACCTTGGCAGCTGCTTCGGCATCTGCCTCATTCATCCCCAGGAGACGAGCAGCGCCTTCCAGGCGCGCCAGAAAGTCGGGAGCTCCAGGACGAGCGGACGCAGCCGGGTTACGCTTCTTGCTCGACAGATAGCGGTTCACCATCCGCTGAACGTAGTCACTAAGGTCAAACGGTTCCACGTCCGGGAACTTCGAGAGCTTCTTCGGGTTGCCGGAGGCTAGGGCGCCGACGATTTCATGGACGAAGTGCATGTCCTTCCGGAAGACATCCAACAGCAATTCTTTGGATAACGTCTCGGTTCCGTCGAGCATGGCCCGAACCTGAGCAATGATGAAGAGCTTGAGCGCCAGGTCGATGACGCCTTGGGTGCAGTCGAAAATCGTGTTGTAGAGCTCCTCGGTCAGGGGTACGGACTTCCTGGTCCACTGATAGCGCCAGAGTTGGTCGATGAAATCGTGCCACTCGCCCGCGACGTTGACGAGTTTCCCGTCCACGTCCGCCCGGTTCCACTTTGGCAACGGTGACCAGTCCCCGAGGCCGGGTCCGATGGAGCGCCTAGCTTGGCGAAGGTCCTTGGTCAGAACCTTGGACGCTTGATTCGTGCCGACGTACAGCTGGGGAATCCGGCTAACGTTGCACAGGGACACCAGGTCGGTCATCATCACTTGGTCGTCACCACTGGACTTGGTGATGTTCTGAATCTCGTCCACAACGAGCAGGCCCAGGTAATGCTCGTTCATCAGTCGGCTCGCGATGTGGAGCAAGTTCAACCCGCTGAACCGACCCTTTGACACATACCGTTCGTAGTAGCCAGCATCTGGGATGAGTTGGTCGAGCTGGCTGATGATTTGGATTCCGAGGCTCTTGAAGCTTGCGCCTTCCCGCGGCATCTCGATGTGCAGATATGTGACTTGAAACAGGTGAGCATCGGGGTGGTAAATGACCTGGGGATAGCTTGCGAGCACCCGTCGAATGGTGGTCGACTTGCCCATCCCGGGGATGGCAAGGAGGGCCTCGGAGCTGGCTGTGGCAACGGTGTTATGGCTTTGTCGGAAGGGAATTCCTTCGCGCTGGAAGCGATAGATGTCTTGAAAGATGGCCGCATGATTACGAGAGTGCGGCTTGCGACCCACGAGACCCTCACGGATGCGAGCATCCAACGTCGTCGCCAAGTAGATGTGCGACGTCAGCGGAAACATGATGTTGAGCAAGCCCAGCGTTTCCTGGATGCGCTCGTAACCAATCCACTCGCGCTGGTCCTCCGAGAAGTCTGGGTAGAGCTCTAGTGCTTCAAAGATGCCCTGTTCGTCCAGCGGTGAGGGCAGGGCTTCGATAAGCTTGTTGTCTTGGTAGCGCTTGATGCGTTGCGGCCTGTAGCTCGCAACTTGGACGTGTGGAGGAAGGAGGTTCAGGTCAATCTCGACGGGCATGTCGCACTCCTCAAGGCGTGTTCTGGCGTCGGCGTATCGCAGCAACGCGCTCGCGCAAGGTCAGCGGTTGACTGTCGGAACCTGGCGGCGTGGCCTCTGCGGGTGATTCGTCATCTTCAGAATTGGATGTACGGGGCATGTCGTCGGGAAGACTTTCCTCAGACGTCTCCGAACTCACGAGTGAAGGAAGGGACGTTTCCGCGAGCCCCATCACTTGCTCTGACGCGTCGCTGCGGTCCGTAGGCTGTTGCTCAACCAGCGAGTTGACCGGGGCATCGTCCATGGCGGCATCGGCCGTGTTGCTACCGACTGGGGCGGCCTCATCGGGACGCGAGGTTCCGCTAAGGGGGAAAAGATTCGCCGGCACTTGTTCCCGTTCGTGGTCTGAAGATTCGACCATCTGCGCGGCCGCATGGCCGCCGTTCGCGCTGAACGCCTTCGCAGTCTCCATCCGTTCGTTGCGAAGCTCCTCGGTTCGAACTTCAGGGAGGTCTTTGCGACGACCGTTCTGCGACATTCCTTCCGCCTGTTTGCGCATCTCCTTAAGGGCATAAGCGTTTATGGGTGCGACATGCTGATTGAATTCAAACGTATCCTGACTCTTGAGCTGCTTGCTGGGAGCTGTGAGCTTGTCGACCTCGGCGAAGTAGCGCGCTACCTCAGCGAATGACATCCCTTGAAATTTCACGCTGTCCCCCACCAACTGCAGGGCCAGCCGTTCCCCGCTTGGCCCTGGCGCGTGAACGTAGACCTCATCAACCAAGCGGTAGTCGTAAGAGACTGTCAGATTCTTGCGTTTGACACGGCCCTCAACCAGCCAGCCGCGACGCCTGACTTCGTCTGAGCCGTAATACAGGCGGCTGAAGAGGAGCCCGTCTCCGGAAATTGACGTCTTGTCGCTTTGAGGTAGCAACTCCGAACGCACTTTGTCAAAGTCGATGATGTCGAGCAGGCCCATGCGCTTTTGGACTCCGTGGCGAAAGAGCTCACGGGGGCTCGGAGGGACCTTGTCTTCTACCTGCTGAAAGTTCAACGGGTAGTCGGTCTGCATCGTCCGGTTGTAGACAATGATGGCTTTGACAATAATTGACAGCAGTTCCTTGAGGATAAGCGACTGCTTGTCATTCTTCAGCGCCCGTCGTGCCCTGTTGTGGGCATCTGCCGCATAGCCATTAGTCGTAGGGGCAATTATTCGATGCAGCAATGCGAAACCACACTCGACCAAGGGCTTCATTTCAGGTCGAAGTCCAGGGACATTTGTCAGCATTGCCCGGATGGAGCGCGTGATTCTTCGCGCCTGTTTATGGACCAGCTCACCTTGGTCCGCAACGAATGACAGGGGGAGGATGCCATGGGCTGGCCAATCCAAGGGGTCGTATTCGATGCCAAGATATGCGCAGAGTCGCTCCTTGTTTTCACCGATGCTGAGGATTGCCAGCATCGCGGGGGTGTACGAGGGGTTTTCGAAGCCCAAGTACCAGCCCACAATCATTCGACTTTCACGGTCGATGATTAAGTAAAGCGTCGGCTTGCCGACTATCAGACTCCGGTTCTTGGTCGCTACCAGTTCGACGTCTACGATGGTTGCGTCGAACTCATACTGGTGGCCAACTCCGTGGGACTTTTGCTGAATTGAGCCTTCAGTTGAGCGGTGGTTTTGTTCGAACTCCTTGTCGCCCTTCCGCCTGCGAATCACGGTCTCCATGGGATAGTTTTCGTGCAAGAAGCGATACAGCTGATGGTAGCTCGGAGCTTCGGCTTCTGGCTTCAGGTATGAGCGCCCATTGCCGTCTACGTAGCTGTAGTACTTCTCTCTAAGGGCCTGACGGGTGTCGACCAGGTTCGCATCGGTGTTGAGCTTGAGGTAGACGGTCTCGATGACGTCCCGCATGTTCTCGTCATCGACCTGCGTGCGCTGGAAAGGGCGAACGTCTTCCTTTGTCCTTCTCCCGCGCAAGGCTGTGCCAGCGGCGTGGCCATGCGCACAGTTGGTGAAATGGCCACGCAGTGCATCCTGTGTTTGGCCGCCTTGCCAAAAGCTGCGGAGGTCCTTAAGAAGAGTTTTCGCCGTGCCGGTGACCAGCGGAGGAAACTCAATGTCAGGGGTCTTTGCTCGCGCTGTCAGTTGTCTACGCGCCTCCGCCTCATCCAACGCTTGAGCCTTCAAATCTTCAGAGCGCTGTTTGAGCAACTGATTTCGAATTGACGGCAGGAAGATGCCTGGTGCATTAATCAAGGGCTCGATGCGTGTCCAAGCTATGTCCGCATGCTGTGCTTCAGCAGCGGACAGCTTAAGACGAGAGGGCTTCTGGGCAACGTCTCCCTGCTCCAATGCGAATAGTCGAAATCTGGTGCGCAGCTCGGAGTAGTGGGCGTGATAGGGCAGGGCCAGTCTGGCGTGTTTGCCGACCAGAATCAACCAAGCCTCATCCCGGGCAAGGTCGAAGGTGAGTAAGCGGTGTACGCTGCCATCCTCATTGGAAACTAGCAGCTCATTCCGTTTGAACGGAACTTCAGTCATCAGGCTACGGCCGGTCCGTGTTTTCACGGTCCGAAGCGAGACGGAAAGTACTCATGTGAAGCCGTTCGGGTGATTCGCAGCTGAAGTCCATGTATAAGAAGCGCGAGAGAACGAGCATGCGTGCTACACGCAAGCCCGTACCCTTGTAAACCCCATTGCGCCGGTCGAAGTCTTCGCAGTAATCCGAAAGTGAGCCTTCGAATGTGAACGTGCTGAGCTCCTGCATCATGCGCGCCTTGTAGTCTTCGAAGTACCCCTCGTATTGCTCGACTGCGTTCTCCTCCAGTTGAGCGTTGCGCACCCATCCCAGGTTCTTCACCTTTTGCAGCGGGAGCAGTTCTTTCACGACAATGTGAAGTTCGATGCCGAGTCGCGCCAGACTCTCCCTAGAGACTTCCAACAATTCAAGAACTCGTGGTTGTTCGAGGTCATGCGCAACCTTGACTTCGTATGCCTCCAGCCGGGTCGTCTGGCCCACGTGTCGGTCGACCATGAAGTCGACGGTCATCACGTAGGGGACATGAGTTCCGTCGTAGAACTGGTGCTTGATACCAAGTGAGTGCGCCACCTCCATGGTGAGTTCCCGGTCTAGCGGAAACTGCTCGCGCACGTCATGTACGGCCGCGGAACGCTCCAGAATGTAGAAGAGCGAGAGCTCCCCATCCGAGAGCAATTGGTGCGTCCGACCGAACTTGTGGCTTGGTAGCTCGTGCGTCGTTCCGTCGTAATAGCCCTCGGTTGCAAACAACCACGGCGTGTAGGAGGCCAATCGACCCTTGCCACGGCCGTTCCGTTGAAGTTCAACAATGCGTTCTTCAGTGAAGAGCTGGATGCCTCGAGACATTCTTCCCTCCTTGGCGAGTAGATGGCGTCCGAAAATTGGTTCAACCACAGCGCAGCAACGGGCGTCTTCTTTGGGTGACCCTGTACTATCGTTTGTTGCCGGCTTTGGTGCAGATATTTATACAATAACCACTCGTTACAGTAAGTAATGTGAAATTGGCTAACTGTATTGTTTGTGCGATGTCCGGTTTTATTGAGTTTGACCTGACATCTTGGTCAGCTTAATTTATTCTCTAGTGTCTCAATTGACAGTTGGGGCAAGGATGGGAATCGAAAGCCGGCAGTTGGAGTTCATGTCAAAGGATGAACTCGCTTCGATACTTAAAGTGACAGTTCGAACGATTACCAATTACGTTCGTAGAGGCGCCCTTCCGGCGCCAGTAAAAGTCGGGCGTAAGGCTCTCTGGCGCCGGGCGACCATTGAGCGACTGCTGGAGTCGCTAGACTGTGAGGGAGCGCTTCAGTTGCAGGCGAACGCGATTGGCAAAGCGCTTGCCGAAGAGCGATTGCTGAGTGGAGAGTAGGAGCGTTTGCAAACGGTCGAGATGAGTGACTTGTCTAGCGTATGAGGCATTGCAAAGGCGGCGCTGGCGTAGAACCATTTGCATAGGCGTAGGGGCTGATTGCAAATCTCCACAGGCGTCGGACTGGGCCTTGTATCGCGACACCGGCGTGGCGCACCTGCTCAGCGTGAGCGGCCTGCACGTGACCATGTTCGCGTGGCTGGCCGGTGCGATCGGCGCGTGGGCCTGGCGACGCAGCGCGCGGCTGTGCCTGGCCGTCCCCGCGCCACGCGCGGCGATGTGGATCGGCGTGCTCGCCGCGACCTTCTATGCGGTGTTCTCGGGCTGGGGCGTGCCCGCGCAGCGGACGGTGGGCTTGCTGGCGCTGCTCGCGTTGCTGCGCCAGCTCGGCGCGCGCTGGCCCTGGCCGATGAGCCTGCTCGCGGCGGCGCTCGGCGTGTGCGTCGCCGACCCGTGGGCGCTGACGCAGGCGGGTTTCTGGCTGTCCTTCGGCGCGGTCGCGCTGCTGATGGCGGCCGACCACCGCGCCGAACCCGGCTGGCGCGGCGCCTTGCGCGTGGCATGGCGCACGCAGTGGCTGGTGACGCTGGGCCTGGCGCCGCTGACGCTGCTGCTCTTCCAGCAATTGGCCGTGGTGGGATTGCTCGCCAATGCGGCGGCGATCCCGCTGGTGTCCTACGTCATCACGCCGCTGGCGATGCTGGGCGCGATCTGCCCGCCGCTGTGGCAACTGGGCGCGTGGCTGGTGGCGGCGCTCAATGCCGGGCTGGAGCTGCTGAGGACCTGGCCCTTCGCGGTCTGGCATCTGCCCTGGGCGCCGGGCTGGGCGCAGGGCCTCGGACTGGCGGGCGGCGTCGCGCTGGCGATGCCCTGGGGCTGGCGGCCGAGGCTGGCCGGACTGGCGTTGTGCGTGCCGCTGTTCTGGCCGGCGCTGGATCGGCCCGCGTTGGGCCACTTTGAACTCTGGCTGCCGGATGTGGGGCAGGGCGGCGCGGCGGTGCTGCGCACGCACGGACACACGATGGCCTTCGACGCCGGACCGCGATGGGGACCGGGCTCGGACGCGGCCCAGCGCGTGGTGCTGCCGCTGCTGCGCGGCCTGGGCGAGCACCGGCTGGACGCGTTGATGGTCAGCCATGCCGATCAGGACCATGCGGGCGGCACGGCCAGCCTGCTGCAGGCCTTGCCGGTGACCTGGCGCCTGGGCGCGGTGCCCGGCGGGGAAGCGTGCCGGCGGGGCCAGCGCTGGGAGTGGGACGGCGTGCGTTTCGAGGTCCTGTGGCCGAAAGACGCGATTCAAGCTGCCGGGGCAGGCGCCAAGCGCAACGCGGCGTCCTGCGTGCTGCGGGTCGAGGCGGCCGGTCGGCGCGTGCTGCTGACGGGCGACATCGAAGCGGCGCAGGAGGCGTGGCTGACGCGCGAGGAGGGCGTCGACGGCCTGCGCGCCGAGGTGCTCGTGGTGCCGCACCACGGCAGCCGGACTTCGTCGTCATGGAGCTTCGTGCAGGCGGTGGGGCCGCGGGTGGCGGCCGTGCAGTCGGGTTTCCTGAACCGCTTCGGGCATCCACGCGCGGAGGTGCTGGCGCGTTACGCCGCGATCGGCGCGACGGTCGTGAACACGGCCGATTGCGGCGCGTGGCGCTGGCGCAGCGATCGATCGGGCCCGCCGATGCGCGATTGCGAAAGGGCGCTGCGGCGGCGGTACTGGTTGACGCCGCCGATCGCGCTCGGCGAGCCGTCCGAGACGGCCCTCCCTGACGAGGATCCGGACCCCGCGCCCTTCAGGCCGTGAACACGAGCGCGATCTGCTCGGGCTCTCGCGTCGCGCGCGCCTTGGTCGCGGTCTTCGTCGCGGGTGCCGTCGCCTCCAGGTGATCGACGAGGAAACGCGCCGTCTCCGGCGATCGGTTCATCTCCGCGGCCACCACCGCCTCAAGCTCCGACGCGCGCACCTCCATCGCCGCGCACAGCTTCAGCAGTCGCGCCTCGACCTCGAGGTAATGGCGCTCCACCGTCAGCTTGCGCGCGCACAGGCCGATCACCTGCGCCACGCGCAGCAGGTGCGCGTCCAGCAGCGCGACGTCCTCGGACGCCGACCAGCCGCGCACGATCGCCGAGGCGGTCTTCGGTCCCACGCCGGGCAGCGCCATCAGCCAATTGCGCACCTCCTGGCCCGAATCGAAGTCCGGCGCCGACAGCAGCGCCGGCATCACCGCCGCGAGGTGGCGCGCCTTCTGCGTCGCGAAGCGGAAACCCAGCGCCTTGCCCTGCACGTCCAGCGGCTCGCTGAGCCACGCGGTCAGCATGGCCTCGCACACGCCCGGCTGCACGAAGGCGCCGCGCTCGCGCACTCGCGTGAAGGCGGCCAGACCCACCGCCGCCGGGATGCCGGGGCCGCCCAGCAACGACGCGCCGACCTCCTCGGCCAGCGAGCGGCCCGACGCGCGTGGTGCCGGCGCCTCCAGGCGATGGGTCAGCGCCTGCTGCGTCCAGTACGCGGGCGTAGGGAATTCCTCGACGGCGCCCCAGCGCACGCCGGTGAGGATGGGTTGATGGGGATCGGGGAGTTCTCGGTGAAGGGTGCCGTGGCGGGAAACAAGGGCGACGATCTGGGTCATGGGAAAGCAATGCCGGGGAGGGCAACGCCGCCTCTCTGGGCGGCTGGATAGGTGGTGTTCAGCCATTGGGTGAACGCGGCGCGTTCGACCGGGTCCATGGCGTGGACACGCTCTTGAAGACGTTCGAGACGTCGCTTGAGGGTCTGGCGCTCGCGGAAATTGGCTCCGCGGTGCCGGCTGTCATGAAGCATCCGAGGCGGCTCGAAGTTGAACCACAAGGTCTCGGTGCGCACGTCGGTGTGGGTCTTCGCCCGGAACTCCGTCGTGCGCCATCCCCGCAGCAGCGCGTCGTACATCGGATGCGCATAGCCCGACACGATCACCGCGCACGGCAGGCCCACGAGCTGCGTCAGCAGGGCCTCGTGGTCGTCCGCGTCGTATTCATGCCGGTAGATGCGCGTCTGCCGCCGTGTCTCGGGGTGATAGGGCGGGTCCACATAGACCAGCTCGTCCCCCTGGAACACGTGCTGCGCGAGAAACGCCTCCGCACGCCCGTGAATGAACTCGACGTCCGGCATCGCCCTCGCGCGCCACTGCGCGATGACCTGCTCGTCCGCGTCGATCGCGATCGAACGCGCCGCGGGCAGCTTGTGACGCAGAACCGCGCCGCCACCCACATGCGTCTCGATGTACACCCGGTGCGGAGGCATGAGGTTGATGACGTGCTGGAACGTCTTCCCCTTGCCACCTGGATACTTCATGTGACGAATCATCGTCAGATCTGACGATGATGTCAAGGCGCTGGCAGCGTCAGCGCACCATCAACTCGACGTCAGAGCGCGGTGAGCCAGTCGCAGCGCAGCCGGCCCGAGCGGTGCAGCCGGCGCCGCCCGCCGGTGTACGCCATCGGCAACATCCACGCGCACAGGCACAACGGCAGTGCGATCCACGCCTGGATCAATAACGCGCCCGGAACGCCCATGAACCCCAGCATCCAGATGGTCAGCACCACGTTCCAGACCGCCAGTTCCACCGGGTGCCGCGTGCTGTGCATCACCATCCAGCGCTTCACCTGGCTGAGCTGCGTGAGGGTCATGACGGGCTCCTGGACGGCGGAAAACGAATGGGCGAGAGTGTAAGTTTCGAGTCAGGGTTATCCCATCCCCAGGACGTGGAGCCCGAGTGCGGCCCTGGGTTTTCCCGCGATGTGGCATGCAGACAGGGGGAGGGACGGGTGCCGATCGGCACGGGGTGCGGCGGCGTCCCTCGTGTATGGTTCGCCCCTTCTCAAAGAGGTGGACAGGAGTCCCGCGAATGAAACGAGTGATGTGGGTCGCATTGGCGCTGGGCGCCGCGGCCGGCGCCTCCCAGGCGCATGAAGGCATGTGGATGCCGCAGCAGCTCCCGCTGGTGGCCAAGGACATGAAGTCCCTGGGTCTGAAGTTCGACCCGGCGCGGCTCTCGCAGCCGCTGGGTTATCCGATGGGGGCCGTGGTCAGCCTGGGCGGCTGCACCGCGTCCTTCGTGTCGCCGCAGGGCCTGGTGGTGACCAACCATCACTGCGCGTTCGGATCGATCCAGTACAACTCGACGCCGCAGAAGGACCTGCTCAAGAACGGCTTCCTCGCCGCGTCGCTGGGCGAGGAACTGCCCGCCGCGCCGGGCAGCCGCATCCTGGTCACCGTCGCGCTGACCGACGTCACCGACAAGATCGTCGACAAGGCCACCGCGGCGCTGCAGGGCAAGGCCCGCATCGACGCGATCGAGGCCAACGAGAAGGCGATCGTCGCGGCGTGCGAGAAGGACGCCGGCCATCGCTGCTCGGTGGGCTCGTTCTACGGCGGCCTGATGTACCAGCTGACCAAGCAGCTCGAGATCCGCGACGTGCGCCTGGTCCACGCGCCGGCCGAAGGCGTGGGCCTGTTCGGCGGCGACACCGACAACTGGATGTGGCCGCGCCACACCGGCGACTACAGCTTCTACCGCGCCTATGTCGGACCGGACGGCAAGCCGGCCGACTTCAGCAAGGACAACAAGCCCTTCCAGCCTGCGCAGTTCCTGAAGCTGGCGAGCTCGCCGCTGAACGAAGGCGACTTCGTCGCGGTGGCCGGTTATCCGGGCCGCACCAATCGCCATCGCCTGCCCAAGGAAGTGGACTTCGCGTTCTCGTGGGACTTCCCGCACCGCGTCAAGGCCATGGGCGAGCAGCTCGAGCTGATCAAGGAAGCGACCGCCGGCCGGCGTGACGCCGAGATCAAGCTGGCCAACACGGTGGCCGGCGTCAACAACTACTACAAGAACTACCAGGGCCAGATGGCCAGTTACGCGGGCAGCGACATCCTCTCGCGCAAGCAGGCGGGCTTCGACGAGATGAAGGCCTGGGTGAACGCCGACGCCAAGCGCCGCGCGAGCTACGGCCCGGCGCTGGCCGAGGTCGATCGCCTGATCGTCGAGCGCCAGGGCATCGTGCGCCGCGAGTTCCTGCTGAGCTACGCGACGCCGACGCTGGTCAAGAGCGCGGGCGATCTGTACGAGCAGGCGCTGCAGCGTCAGAAGCCGGATGCCGAGCGCAAGTCCGGTTATCAGGACCGTGACCAGCTGCGCCGCAAGCAGGCCGTGGAGACGGTGGATCGCCGCTTCGACGAGATCACCGAGAAGAAGGTCGTCAGCCACTTCCTGACGCAGTACCTGTCGCAGCCGGCGGACCAGCTCAACACCGCGTTCCTGAACGCGCTGGGCGTGCGCGCCGGCATGGACGCCGCGGCGGTGAGCGCGCGCGTGGACGCGCTGTACGCGGGCACCAGGCTGACGGACAAGGCTGAGCGCACCGCGTGGCTGTCGCGTGACGCGGCGGCCTTCGAGGCCAGCACCGACACGCTGGTCAAGGCGGCCGTGGCGCTGCGCGCCGACGAGCAGGCGCGCGAGAACCGCGACAAGGAACTCGCCGGCAAGATGCAGCAGGCCTACGCGGCGACGATGCAGGCCGAGATCGACTTCAAGGCCAGCCGCGGTCAACCGGTCTATCCGGATGCCAACAGCACGCTGCGCGTGGCCTTCGGTCAGGTCAAGGGTCGCAACCCGGGCGTGGATGGCACGACCTGGACGGCGTTCACGACGCTGCGCGGCATCGTGGCCAAGCACACGGGCAACGGCGAGTTCAACGCGCCGGCCGAGCAACTGGCCGCGATCAAGGCCAAGCGCTTCGACAAGTACGGCGTGAAGGCGCTGGACTCGGTGCCGGTGAACTTCCTGGCGACGCTGGACACGACCGGCGGCAACTCGGGATCGCCGGTGCTCAACGGCAACGGCGAGCTGGTCGGCCTGCTGTTCGACGGCACGCTGGACGCGGTGATCTCCGACTGGGACTTCAACGACCACATGAACCGCAGCATCTGCCTGGATGCGCGCTACATGCTGTGGCAGATGAAGGTCGTCGACAAGGCGGATCGCCTGCTCAAGGAAATGAACGCGCTGTGATCGGCTGACCGATCCGACGTGACCACGCCCCGCGATGCGGGGCGTTTTTCATGGGGCGGCCCTTGTCTTGCGCGGGCGAGGCGACGGGGCGGTTTCCGGTCCTGACGTTCAGGTCGGGAAGGTGCCCGGCAACAGGATGCCGCGATCGACCTGGGCCAGTTCGCGATGGCCGCAGAACGCCATGGTCAGGTCCAGTTCGCGATGGATGATCTCCAGCGCGCGGGTCACGCCGGGCCGCCCCATGGCGCCCAGCCCGTACAGGAACGCGCGCCCGATGTAGGTGCCGCGCGCGCCCAGGGCCCAGGCCTTGAGCACGTCCTGACCGGAGCGGATGCCGCCGTCCATGTGGACCTCGATGCGATCGCCGACGGCATCGACGATGCGAGGCAGCGCCCGGATGCTGGACTCCGCGCCGTCGAGCTGCCGCCCGCCGTGGTTGCTGACGATGAGCGCATCGGCGCCGGTCGCGGCGGCCAGCCTGGCGTCCTCCTCGTCGATGATCCCCTTGATGATCAGCTTGCCGCCCCAGCGCTCGCGGATCCACTGCACGTCGTCCCAGCTGAGCTGCGGATCGAATTGCTTGGCGGTCCACTCGGACAGCGAGCCCATGTCGCCCACGCCCTTGACGTGGCCGACGATGTTGCCGAACTGCCGGCGCTTCGTGCCCAGCATGCCCAGGCACCAGCGCGGCTTGGTCGCCATGTTGATCAGGTTGGGCAAGGTCAGCTTGGGCGGCGCGGACAGGCCGTTCTTGAGGTCCTTGTGCCGCTGGCCGAGGATCTGCAGGTCCAGCGTGAGCACCAGTGCGTCGCACTTGGCGGCCTTGGCGCGGTCGATCAGGCTGTGGATGAAGCCGCGATCGCGCATCACGTAGAGCTGGAACCAGAAGGGGGCCGTCGTGTTCGCCGCGATGTCCTCGATCGAGCAGATGCTCATCGTCGACAGCGTGAAGGGCACGCCGAAGGCCTCGGCGGCCTGCGCGGCGAGGATCTCGCCATCGGCGTGCTGCATGCCGGTGAGCCCGGTGGGCGCGATTGCCACCGGCATCGCCACCGGCCGGCCGATCATCGTGGTGGCCGTGCTGCGGCCCTCCATGTTGACCGCGACGCGCTGGCGCAGCTTGATCGCCTGGAAGTCGGCCTCGTTGGCGCGGTAGGTGCCCTCGGTCCAGGAGCCGGAGTCCGCGTAGTCGTAGAACATCCGCGGGACGCGTTGCTGCGCGAGCACGCGCAGGTCTTCGATGCAGGTGATGACGCTCATGCGCCGGATGCTAGGTCAGCGGCGGGTCGGCGGGTCGGAAAGTTTGTCCGAGGGATCTGGAGAATCCTTCCGGGTGCCGGCGCTGAGCGACTCGCAATGGCGGGCGAGCCAACCGGAGAAGACGCGTGCGGCTTCGCCGTCGCCATGGCGCACGAGGCCATAGGGCATGGCCGCGGGCACGGCGAGGTCGAAGAGCCGCTTCAGGCTGCCGCCGCGCAGGTAGGTGGCGGCGAGGCTGGGGCGGCCCAGCACGATGCCTTGTCCGCAGGCGGCGGCTTCCAGCGTCAGGCCGAGGTCGACGAATCGCGTGCCCGAGGCGGGCTCCGGCCAGTCCAGGCCCGCCGCGCGCAGCCAGGGCGACCAAGGCTGCAGCGGCGTGCGCAGCAGGGGCGCCGAGGCGAGATCCGCCGGCGACTCGATCGTGCCGAGCCGCGCCAGCAGCGCCGGTGCGGCCATCGGGGCGACGACATCGTCGAGCAGGACCACGCCGCCGGCGGGGATCTCGCCCGCGAAGATCTCGACCTCCGCGGGTGGCGCGGGCTGGTCCAGGTAGGGCGTGGACAGCAGCAGTTCGAGCTCGACGTCCGGATGGGCCGCGGCGAAGCCGGGCAGGGCGGGAACGAGCACCTGCCGGGCGAAGGTCGGCGGGCTGCTGATGCTCAGGCGCGTGAGGCCTTGCTGCTCGCGCTGATGCAGCGGCACGGCGGCCAGCAGCGATAGCGCGGTCTGGACCTGGCCGAGGTACTCCTTGCCGGCGGCGGTCAGGCGCAGCGGCTGACGGGTCAGCAGCGGCTGGCCGAGGCGCTCCTCGAGCGTCGCGATGCGTTTGCCCACGGCGCTGGCGCTGATGTGCAGCGCGTCCGCGGCGCGTTCCAGGCTGCCCAGGCGCGCGGCGGCCTCGAAAGCCAGCAGGCCGTCGATGGACGGCAGGCGCAGGGAGTCGGTCGGGGCACCGAAGGGCGAGGCGGGGGCGGTGGGTGCGGCGGCGGGCGAGCTCGCGTGGGAGGAAGCGCTCATGGCGTGCGACTTTAGCGGCGCGGCTACAGTGTCGGGATGTCCGAAGTTTCCGATGCCACCAACTCCGCCGATGAGCGCGCGATGACCCGAGCGGAGGCGGCGCTGTGGCGGCGCGTGCCGTGGCTGGTGGCGGGCGTGTTGAGCCTGGTGCTGGGCGTGATCGGCATCTTCCTGCCCTTATTGCCGACGACGCCGTTCGTGCTGCTGGCCGCGTTCTGTTTCGCGCGCGGGTCGGCGCGGTGCGAGGCGTGGCTGCTCGGTCATCCGCGCTTCGGTCCGATGGTCGTGCAATGGCGCGCCCGGCGCGCCGTCCCCTTGCGTGCCAAGCAGATGGCCTGGGGAATGATGACCGTCAGCTCGGTGATCTCCTGGCTCGTGATGCCCGTCGTGCCGTGGCTGCCGGCGGTGTGCTGTCTGGCGGTGGGGATCTGGTTGTATCGACTTCCCACGGCGCGGTGACCGCGTCAGCCGCTTGCGGGCTTGTACGAGCGTCACACCGAGCGCCATGATCCCTGACATCGTGATCATCCCCCGTTGCCCCGAGAGGAGCGCAAGCACCGGCACTGAGGAGAAAACAGCCAAGCTCAACAGCGCATAGGGATAGAGCAACGCGCCCAGCGCGAAGTCGTCGACGGTTGAGCGGAGCATCGGCTTCCTCAGCCAAAAGCGTCGTCCCAACATGAAGAGGAGCGCCATCAAGGAGGCCACCATCTCGTGAATGTTTCCGTCAAGGAAGTCGGACATTGAAGTGGTCTCCTCACTTCAGATCGCGCCGCGGCGACGGGCAAATGCGAGGACGACGGCGGCGCCAAGCACTGCTGCGATGACATCCCGAGTGGCGCTCTGCGGTGCGACGAATCCGCTGAGCGCGATGCCCATGACGCCGCCAGCGCAGATCCGAGTGAACACGGCGAACCACCATTCGGACCGATCTGGCAGCGTGGATGGCTCGTCGATCGAGGTGTCCGGGTCGTCGGCGAACGCTTTCGAAGAGGTGAAATCGATGTGCATGAGGCGGCTCCGTGAGCAGGTGTTGAAGCCTGTCACTGTGCGCCGATTGCATGCATCGAAAATCGAAAAGCCGCCTCCCTCGCGCTTCAGCAACGCCAACCTTGCGCGATGCCGACTCGACCCATCCCCTGAATCTGTTGGTCAGTTTTCGACCGCGAACCCGGTCGTGGCGTCGGGCAAACAGCCTCAACCGAACAGCGTCAGGTTCTCCGGCTTGGGCATCGTCGGCGCGTCCGCCTTGGCGCTCGACGCCGACCGCGACCGCCGCTGCGGATCGACCTCGCCTGGCCGGCTCAGCTTGCCCACGCGCACGCCCAGCAGCCGCAGGCGCTGGCTCAGGTCGACGCGCTTGAGGCACAGGCCCGCCGCGTGGCGGATCGCCGCCGCGTCCTGCACCGGCGCGTCCAGCGTCAGGTCCCGCGTCACCGTGCGGAAACCCTCGAAGCGCAGCTTGATGCCGATCGTCCGGCCCAGGTAGCCCTTGCGCTGCAGATCGGACGCCAGCTGCTCGCACAGCGCGGTAAAGATGCGCGACAGCTCGGGGCGGTCGCGCTTGGCGTGCAGGTCACGCTCGAAGGTCGTTTCGCGGCTGATCGACACCGGCTCGCTGTGCGTGACCACGGGCCGCTCGTCCAGCCCCCACGCCGCCTGGTGCAGCCACGCGCTGTAGCCGGCCCCGAAGTGCTGCAGCAGCAGTTCAGGCGCGGCCAGCGACAGATCGCCGATCGTGTGGATGCCCAGCCCCTCCAGCTTCGCGCCGGCCTTGGGACCGATGCCGTTGATGCGGCGCACCGGCAGCGGCCAGATCCGCGTGGGCAGGTCCGCCATCGTGACGAGCGTCAGCCCGTCCGGCTTGTCCAGTTCCGACGCGATCTTGGACAGCAGCTTGTTGGGCGTCACCCCGATCGAGCAGGTCAGCCCCGTGGCGCTGTGCACCGAGTTCTTGATGTCGCGCGCCAGCGCCCGCACCCCGCCCAGCGGATCGTGGCCGACCGGATCGCGCGCGCCCGGCACATCGGTGAGGTCGATGTAGATCTCGTCGATGCCGCGATCCTCGATGACCGGCGCGATCTCGCGCACCGCGGCCTTGAACAGCCGCGAGAAATGCCGGTACGAGTCGAAGTCCGCCGGCAGCAGGATCGCCTGCGGCGCGCGCAGCGCGGCCTTCATCAGCCCCATCGCGGAGAACACGCCGAGGTCGCGTGCCGCGTAGGTCGACGTCGTCACGACGCCGCGGCCGGTGTAGTCGGCGAGCTTGAAGAACTCGCGCGTGCCGTCAGGGCGCTCCTGCGGCGTGTGGGCGCGTCGGCCGCCCACCACCACCGGCAGGCCCTTGAGCTCCGGATAACGCAGCAGCTCCACGGACGCGTAGAACGCGTCCATGTCGAGGTGGGCGATCAGGCGATCGGGCAGCGCTGGCGTCGGCTCGGCCATGCGGCGGATTGTGGCGCCGCCGGGTGTCACGCGCTGTCAGCAGGTCTTCGGATCGAAGCCGCGCTCGGTCATCGTGTAGACCAGCGCCGCGTCCATCATCTCGGCGTGACCCGGGAACCATTGCGACAGCTCGGTGCGCACGATCGTCAGCGGCTCGCGGTCGCCCAGGTCCTCGGCGTAGCGCACCACCTCGCGCATCACGTTGAGCACCATCGCGTGCTGGCTGCTGTGGCAGTTCTCCGGCTCGAAGCCGGTCGCCGCCATCCAGCGCTCCTCCATCGCGAAGTGCTCCTCGGTGTGCGCGAGCAGCGCCTTGAAGTCCGGCAGCGCGTCCTCGCCGCGGTCCAGCGTGGCGCCGTAGCGGTTGAGCAGCTCGACGAATTCCTCGTGCGTGTGGTCCAGCTCAGGCTGATCCAGCACGAGCTCCGGGGTCCAGGCCAGCGTGCTCATCGTTCAGCCACCCAGCCGCTGACGATGCCGTGCCACCTGCGCGCGGACCTGCGCCGGCGCGGTGCCGCCCAGGATGTTGCGCGCGTTGAGAGAGCCCTTCAGCGACAGCACCTCGTAGACGTCCTCGCCGATGCGGGGATCGAATTGCCTGAGCGCGTCCAGCGGCAGCGCCGACAGGTCGATGCCCTGCGCCTGCGCGATCTTGACCGCGTGGGCGACGATCTCGTGGGCATCGCGGAAGGCCAGGCCTTGCTTGACCAGGTAGTCGGCCAGGTCGGTCGCCGTCGCATACCCCTTGAGCGCGGCACGTTCCATCGCCTCGGGCTTCACCGTCAGACCGGCCATCATCTCGGCGAAGATGCGCAGCGTGTCGTTGAGCGTGTCGACGGTGTCGAACAGCGGCTCCTTGTCTTCCTGGTTGTCCTTGTTGTAGGCCAGCGGCTGGCCCTTCATCAGCGTGATCAGGCCCATCAGGTGGCCGACGACGCGGCCGCTCTTGCCGCGCGCCAGTTCGGGCACGTCCGGGTTCTTCTTCTGCGGCATGATGCTCGACCCGGTGCAGAAGCGGTCCGGCAGCGCGATGAAGCCGAAGGCCTGGCTCATCCACAGGATCAGCTCTTCCGAGAGGCGCGAGATGTGCACCATGATCAGCGCCGCGGCGGCGCTGAACTCGATGGCGAAGTCGCGGTCGCTGACGGCGTCCAGGCTGTTCTGCGCGACGCCTTCCATGCCCAGCGTGCGCGCGACGCGCTCGCGGTCCAGCGGATAACTCGTGCCGGCCAGCGCGGCCGCGCCCAGCGGCAGGCGGTTCACGCGCTTGCGCGTGTCAAGCAGGCGCTCGGCGTCGCGGGCGAACATCTCCACGTAAGCCAGCATGTGATGGCCGAAGGCCACCGGCTGCGCGACTTGCAGGTGGGTGAAACCGGGCAGGATCACGTCGGCATGGCGCTCGGCCTGGTCGACCAGCACGCGCTGCAGCTCGCCCAGCAGGCCGACCAGCGTGTCGATCTCGCCGCGCAGCCACAGCCGCACGTCGGTGGCGACCTGGTCGTTGCGGCTGCGGCCGGTGTGCAGCCGCTTGCCGGCCAGGCCGACCAGCGCGGTGAGCCGCGCCTCGATGTTCAGGTGGACGTCCTCCAGGTCGAGCTGCCACTCGAAGCGGCCGGACGTGATCTCCTCGCGGATCTGGGCCATGCCCTGCTGGATGGCGGCCAGGTCGTCGGCGCCGATGATGCCCTGCGCGGCCAGCATGTCGGCGTGGGCCAGGGAGCCCTCGATGTCCGCGGCCCACAGCCGCTTGTCGAAGTCGACGCTGGCGGTGTAGCGCTTGACCAGCTCGCTCATCGGCTCGGAGAACAGGGCCGACCAGGCCTGGGATTTATTCGCCAACTGGTTGTCGGCGGGCTGGTGGGCTTCAGGCGGCTGGGCAGGGGAGGAGGACATCGGCTTGCAAGGCGTTACGACTTGGCGGTGCCCCGGGCGCGCCCGCATTGGAAGCGGCGCGACGCCTGGGTGAGAATGAGCCGCCGATTCTAAAGGGGGCGCCGTCCGGGCGCTCCGGGGCCGCAGACAAGAGGGCGCGACAGTGCGGGGACGGGAGGATTCGATGTCCACAGAGGCAACGCAGGAGAGGGTGGCACCCGCCTGGGAAGAGACCCGCCTGGACGCCCGTCCCGTGGAGCCCTCGCGCCTGATCGATGCCCGCCGCCGATTCGACGTCTGCCACGTGGGCCTGGTGCTGCGCGCGGTGCTGGGGGTGCAGCTCGTGCTGGCCCTGGGGCTGGCGATGACCAGCAACACGCCGGCGCAATGGGTGTGGTCCATGGGCGGGGCGACGGTCGGATCGCTCAGCGCCGTGCTGGCCTGGCTGCTGATCGTGTGCGCGGCCAAGAACGTGCTGGCCCGCTGGCCCGAGTGGGCGCAGTGGGCCGCGCCGATCGGGCTCGGCGCCTTGTGCGCGCTGGGCGGCGCGCGGCTGCTGGAGGCGGTCGAGCTCGGCCGGCTCGGCGCGATGCAGGGCATGGCCGCGGCGCTCAGCGGCGCGTTGGCCGCCGCGGTGCTGCTGGGCTGGCTCAAGCTGCGAGAGCGCGCGCAGGCGCCGGCCGACGCGCTGGCGCGGCTCGTGGAGCTGCAGTCGCGCATCCGCCCGCATTTCCTGTTCAACACGCTGAACACCGCGATCGCGCTGGTGCGCGTCGATCCCACCCGCGCCGAGGAAGTGCTGGAAGACCTGGCCGAGCTGTTCCGGGTGGCGCTCGAGGACGCGGGACCGACCGCCGAGGGCGTGCGGCTGGATCAGGAGGTCGAGCTGGCGCGCCGCTACCTGGCGATCGAGCAACTGCGCTTCGGCGACCGGCTGCGCGTGCATTGGCAGCTCGACCCGCATGCGTCCGACGCGCGGGTGCCGCCGCTGCTGCTGCAGCCGCTGGTGGAGAACGCGGTGCGCCATGGCATCGAGCCCAACGACCTGGGCGGGGATGTCGACATCGTGACGCGCGCGCGGGGCAGCGAGGTCGAGATCCGGGTCTCCAACACGGTGGGGCTGCCCTCGCGCGGGCAGGGGCACGGGCTGGCCCTGCGCAACGTGCGGCAGCGGCTGCGGCTGATGCATGACGTCGCGGCGCGGCTGGAGGCCGGACCGGGCGAGGGTCGTTTCGTCGTGCGGATCGTGATGCCGCGCTGAGCCAGGACAAGGAAGGAAGACATGCTGACGCATCCCCCGCTGAGGGTCTTGATCGTGGATGACGAGCCGCTGGCGCGGCTGCGGCTGCGGGGGCTGGTGGAGGCCAACGAGGAGCCGCGCGCGGAGGTCAGCGCCGAGGCCGGGAGTGGCGAGCAGGCCCTGTCCTGGTTGCGCGACCACGCCTGCGACCTGATCCTGCTGGACGTGCAGATGCCGGGGCTGGATGGGCTGGTATTGGCGCAGGCGCTGCGCGGGC
This sequence comes from Roseateles sp. So40a, assembly GCF_048081605.1. Classification (NCBI taxonomy): domain Bacteria; kingdom Pseudomonadati; phylum Pseudomonadota; class Betaproteobacteria; order Burkholderiales; family Sphaerotilaceae; genus Roseateles; species Roseateles sp. So40a. The sequence continues at coordinate 1,421,470 of NZ_CP182288.1, forward strand.
GGCCGTTCGCGCCGGCGATCGTGTTCGTGACCGCGCACGCGCAGCATGCGCTGCAGGCCTTCGAGCTGGAGGCGCTGGACTACCTGACCAAGCCGGTGCGCCGCGAGCGGCTGCAGGCCAGCCTGGCCCGCGCGTCGCAGCGGCTGGATGAGCGCTCGGCCGCCAAGGCGCGCGAGGCCCGCGAGTCCCAGTCGACGGGCGCGACGCCGGGCGCGGAGGCGCCGGTGATCAACATCACCGAGCGCGGCCGGCTGCTGCGCGTGCCGCTGTCCGAGGTGCTCTATTTCAAGGCCGAGCTCAAGTACCTGACGCTGCGCACGGCGACGCAGAGCCATGTGATGGACGGCTCGTTGAGCGAGCTGGAGCAGCGGTTGGGCGATCGATTCCTTCGCGTGCATCGCAACGCGCTGGTGGCGCGCTCGGCGGTGCGCGAGCTGGAAAGGCACGTACCGACCGACGGCCCCGCGGAGGGCGACGCGGACAACGGTGGTGAACTGGGATGGGCGGTGCGCATCGCCCATGTGAACGAGTGGCTCGCGGTGTCGCGACGGCAGGTCGCGGCGGTGCGGGAGGCGCTGGCGGGGCAACGCTGATGCGGCGCCGCGCAAGGGCGGGCGTGGTGGCTGGCGCGGTGGCGCTGGCCCTGGCCGGGCTCGCGTTGTGGTGGTGGCCGGGTGATCCTCGCGAGGCCGCGTTGCTGGCCGAGAGCCGACGCGTCGAGCAGGCGTCGGCCGCCGCGAGCGCGGGATCGGGCGCGGCCTGGGTGCAGCTCGCCGAGGCGACGCGGCTGGCGGACGGAGCAGCGTCAGGGCCGCAGCCCGTGTCCTCGGCAGCCAGCGAGGGCGAGCGCTTCTGCGGTGCGCCCTTCATGGATGAGGGGGCGAGGCCATCCCCCGCGATGGAACAGCGCCTGCAAGGGCACATCGACGCGGCCGTCGCGGCGACTGCGCAGCGCCTGGCGCTGGCACCGGACGACATGGGCCGGATGACGTCGGCGGTGCTGGCCAAGGACGCATCGCGGATCGCCTCGATCGCCAGTCAGACGCGGGATCCGGTCGCTTACGGGATTGCGGTGCATGCGTGCCGGCAGTTGCAGGCCGACGTCCTGTTCAAGCTGGCGACGGAGGCCGGGCGACGCGGGCAGAAGTCGCTGGTGAATCCGACGGTGCCGGGCTCGCCCTGCGATCAGGTCAGCGTCGCGCGATGGGTGGAGGTGGATCCCGGGAATGCGACGGCGTGGTGGATGCTCGCGTCGACCATGAGGAATCGCGATGAGGCGCTGCGGGCCATGCGCACGGCCAATGCGGCGCCGCGGATGGTGACGCTGGAGGGGCAGCTGTTCAAGCGCATCGCCGCGGATGGTGCTGCTGACGGTGCCACGCAGGCGGCGGCGCTGACGCCCTTGCTGGTGCACACGCGGGGCATCGATGACATGCGGTTGTCGCAGATCGGGCTGGCCTTCCATCAGGCATGTGGCCTGAAGCCCGAGGGCGACGCGTCGCGACGGGCGGCCTGCGAGGACGTGCTGGTCGATGCGATCAAGCGGCAGACGGCGATCGAGGAACAGGCGAAGCTGACCAACCTCGCGGTGACGATGTATGGCGTCGCGCCGGAGAAGGTGCCGCGGCCGCTGAAGGAACTGCAGGACTGGACGCGCGTGGTGAAGACCTGGCGATCGCTGGGCAATGCGCAGGCGGGTGACCGGCTCACGTGTCGGCGCGCGCGCAAGCTGCTGGCCTTCGACGTCGCCGCGGTGACCGAGGGGGATCTGCAGGCGTTCCGGCGGATGAACCCGAAGGCGACGACGACGATCGTGTTCCCGCCGCCGCCCGAGGACGACAGCGACGTGCTGGAGGCTCGTTGATGAAGCGAGCAGTGATCGCCGGCGTGGTGGTCGCGATTCTCGGAGGCCTCGCGCTCTGGGCGTGGATGCCCGCGCCGCACGATGGTGTCGTGCTGGCCAAGACCGCGCGAGCGACCACCGTGTCGACGGCCGCGAGCGCGAGGCAGGGTGGTGCTTGGTCCTTGCTGGCCAAGGCGACGCGGCAGACCGATGCGGCCGAAGGTCCTGGCAAACGCTTCTGCGGCGCGCCGTTCATGGATGAAGGCGACAAACCGACGCCGGCCATGAAGAAGCGGCTAGAGCAACACATCGACGCGGCTGTGGAAGCCACGGCGAAACGACTGGCCCTGGCGACCGATGAGATGGGCCAGATGACATCGGCGGTGCTGGCGCAAGACGACGAGCGGATCGCGTCGATCGCCGAGGCGACGCGTGATCCGGTGGTCTACGGCCTCGGCCTGTATGCGTGCGAGCAGGTCTACGTCGGTAAGCGGTTCCGGGTGCGCATGGAGGCGCAAGCCCGCGGCGAGAAGCATTGGGACGAGATCGAGATTCCGGGCTCGCCCTGCGAGCGTCTGTCATTCAAGCGATGGGTGGAAGTCGATCCCGGCAACGCGTCGGCTTGGTGGGCGTTAGCCGCGACGGCGCGTACTCGCGAGGACGCGCAGCGCGCCGTGCGCACGGGCAATGCCGCTCCACGAGTGGCCCAGTTGACCGGCCAGATGTTCAAGCGGATCTCCGCTGATTTCCCCGACGACACGGCGGCGCTCACGCCGCTGCTCATGCGAACGAGACAGTTGGATGGCGGCTTTGTTCCCAGGACCACCTTCGGCTTGGATGCGGCATGCGGCAGGTTCTCGGAGGCGACCCCTGAGCAACGAAAGACCTGTCAGGACCTGATGATCGGTGCGGCCGAGCGACAGACGTCGGTGGCGGCGCGCCGATCTGCCATGCGGGAAGCCATGGACGACCACGGCGTGTCGCCCGATAGGTTGTCTTACCGCATGAAGGCGTTGGAGGACATCCAACGGGAACTGCTCGCTTTGAAAAGGATGGGGGCGTCATGGACGGACGAACCTTTGGACTGCCAGAGCGCGAAGCGGCTGCAGTCGCTGGAGATCGCAAAAGCCAGTGAGGGCGAATTGGCGGCCTACCTCCGGCTGAGACCGACGAGCCTCGGGGCGTCCGATGCTGCATCGGGCGCCGTGACTGATTCAGGAAGCCGTCGATGAAGCGCGGCTTGATCGCTGGTGCGGTGATGTCGGCACTCGGCGCAGTGGCGCTGTGGTGGTGGAGCGCCGCGCCACATGACGCCGTCGTGCTCGCGCAGACGAGACCCGTCGCGCCGTCGTCGCACGCGGCCAGCGCCGGGCAGGGCGGACCTTGGGCCTTGCTCGCCGAGGCCACGCGGCAGGCCGATGCGGCGGATCCCAAGGGAAAACGCTTCTGCGGCGCGCCGTTCATGGATGAAGGCGCCGAGCCCACCGACGCGATGAACGAACGGCTCGAACGTCACATGAAGGACGCCGTTGCCGCCCAGGTCAAGCGTCTCGCGCTCGCGCCGGATGAACTGGGCCGCCTGACCGCGGCGATCCTGAGCAATGACGTCACGCACATCGGCGAGATCGGCCGCACGACGACCGATCCGCTGGTCTATGGCCTGGCCTTGCGCAGTTGTCCCCGCGCCTTCTGGATGACGCTGCTGCAGGAAGACCCGACACGTTTCGAGCGCAACGTCGACGACACCCGTCGCACGCACCCGGCCTGCGACGCGCTGACCGCGCAGCGGTGGACGGAACTCGACCCCGACAACGCCGCCGCCTGGTGGACGCTGGCCTCGCAGTCGACGCCGCAGGCGGCCGCGCTCCAGGCCATGCTCACCGCGAAGTCGGCCTCACGCGTGTCCGGCACCCAGGGGCAACTGATCACGCGCATCGCCGCGGACGGGCCGGTCGACCCGGCTGTCTTGCTGCCAGTGTCCATCGTGACCATGGGCGTCGATGGCGCGGAGTTCGCTGTCTCGTCCACCGGCTTGCGGCGCGCCTGCGGTCGCACTGGTCCTGCGCGATCGGCCAGTTCCGCCGGCGCCGCGATCCCGGCCACGCGAGAGGTCTGCCGAGACCTGGCACTGGATGTGATCGACAAGGACCCGGTCGTCATCAACCGCTTCATCGCATCGAAGCTGGCGATCTCGGAGTTCGGAGTGCCCGAGCCCGCTTTGCCCTACAGCCCCGATGTCCTGCGCAAGCTCGTGGCGGAGTTCGACGCCTGGCGCGCGCCGGAGTCGGCCAAGGGCAACCACGACATGGGCTGCCCCCAGGTCGCGCGTCTGGTCGAAGCCGACATCGAACGCGCCAAGGTCGGCGAGGTCGAGATCCTCAGACGCCTGGGCAAGATGCCACCGCCGCGCTCACGCGCCGCGGCGTCCGCGCCGGCGTCCTGATCCGACCTCAACCCGTATTCCGCAACCCCGCCGCGATCCCGTTGATGGACAGGTGGATGCCGCGCTGCACGCGCTCCAGGCGCGGATCTTCCTGGCGCTTCTCGGCCGGGATCGCTCGGTACCGCCGCATCAGCTCGACCTGCAAGTGGTTCAGCGGATCGATGTACGGGAAGCGATGCTCGATCGAGCGCGCCAGCGCGGGATTCGCCGCCAGGCGGTCCGACTCGCCCGTGATCAGCGCCAGCGCCTCCTCGGTGCGCGCGAACTCGGTCTCGATCGCGCCGAAGATCTTCTTCGCGAGACGCTTGTCCTCGACCAGCTCCAGATACCGCCGCGCGATGTCCAGGTCGGCCTTGGCCAGCACCATGTCCAGGTTGGACAGCAGCGTCTTGAAGAACGGCCATTGCTTGTGCATGCGCTTGAGCAGCGCGAGCTTCTCCTCACGCCCCGCCTTGTCCTTCCCGAGGAAGGACTGGATGCCCGACCCGAATCCGCACCAGCCCGGCAGCGTGATGCGCGACTGCCCCCAGCTGAAGCCCCACGGGATCGCCCGCAGGTCCTCGATCGCCCGCGTGGCCTTGCGCGACGCGGGCCGCGAGCCGATGTTCAGCTCCGCGATCTCGCGGATCGGCGTCGTGGCGAAGAAGAAATCAGCGAAGCCCGGCGTGTCGTACACCAGCCCGCGATAGGCCGCGAAGCTCGCATCTGACAGCGCCTGCGCCGCCGTCATGAAGGCCTGCGGCGCCGGCTTGGTCGGATGCAGCAGCGTCGCCTCCAGCGTCGCGGCCACCAGCGTCTCCAGGTTGCGCCGGCCGATCTCCGGATTGGCGTACTTGGAGTTGATGACCTCACCCTGCTCGGTCAGCCGGATCTGGCCGTTCACCGTGCCCGGAGGCTGCGCCAGGATCGCCTGATAGCTCGGACCGCCGCCGCGACCCACCGTGCCGCCACGGCCGTGGAACAGGCGCAGCGTCAGCGGAGCGTCCGCCCGCAGCTCGTCGAAGAGCTTCACCAGCGCGATCTCCGCGCGGTACAGCTCCCAGCTGCTGGTGAACACGCCGCCATCCTTGTTGGAGTCGGAGTAGCCCAGCATGATGTCCTGCTCGCCGCCCGATCGGCGCACCAGCGCGGCCATGCCCGGCAGCTCGTAGAAGCCGCGCATGATGCCCGGCGCGTTGCGCAGGTCGGCGATGGTCTCGAACAGCGGCACGACGATGAGGTCGCTCACCGCCTCGCCGTCCAGCGTGCCGCGCAGCAGCCCGACTTCCTTGAGCAGCAGCTGCACCTCGAGCAGGTCGCTCACGTCCTCGGTGTGCGAAATGATGTAGTGGCGCAGCGCCTGACGGCCGAAGCGCTTGAGCGACTCGCGCGCGGTCTCGAAGATCGCCAGCTCGCCCAGCGCGCGCTCGCTGTACTCCGCGCCCAGCACGCGCAGTGGGCGCGTCTGGTTGAGCAGGTCCACCAGCAGCGCGCGGCGTTCCTGCTCGCCCAGCGCCGAGTAGTCCTCGCACACGCGCGCCGTCTTCAACAGCTCGACGATGGTGAGCTCGTGCTGATCGCTGCTCTGGCGCAGGTCCAGCGTCGCGAGATGGAAACCGAAGACCTGCACCGCGCGGATCAGCGGCTTCAGCCGCGGCGCGATCAGCGCCTGCGCGTGGTGCCGCTCCAGCGAGTCCTGGATCACGCGCAGGTCCGCCATCAGCTCCTCGGGCGTGAGGTAGGGGTCCTGCGGCGCGACCGCGTGGCGCAGCGCCTCGGTGCCGGTCAGCGATTCCAGCGTCGCCGCCAGCCGCGCGTACATGCCGGTCAACGCGCGCCGGTAGGGCTCGTCCATCCGATGCTCGTTCTGATCGGGGCTGCGCTCGGCCAGCGCCTGCATCGCCGGCGTGACGCCCGCCAGGCGCAGCGAGATCGACAGCTCCGCGCCCAGCTCATGCAGCTCGGTCAGGTAGTGCCGCAGCGCCAGCTCGCTCTGACGGCGCAGCGCCAGGCGCATCGTGTCGGCGGTGACGTTGGGATTGCCGTCGCGATCGCCGCCGATCCATTGGCCCATGCGCAGGAAGGGCGCGACGTCCTCGCCCGGCAGCGCTTCCTCGAGCTCGGTGTAGAGCTTGGGGATCTCGCGCAGGAAGGTCGCGTGGTAGTAGCTGAGCGCGTTCTCGATCTCGTCGGCGACGGTCAGCTTCGAGTAGCGCAGCATCCGCGTCTGCCACAGCTGCGTGACGCGCGCGCGGATCAGGTGCTCGTTGGCGGTGCGCTCGCGCTCGGTGTGCAGGCGGTCGCGCGCGCCCACCAGCTCGGCGATCGAGCGCTCCGCGTCCAGGATGCTCTTGCGCTGGACCTCGGTCGGATGCGCGGTGAGCACCGGCGACACGAAACCGTTCTCCAGCGTCCTGGCCACCTCGGCCGGCCGCACGCCGGCGTCGAACAGGCGCTCCAGCGCGTAGGCCAGCGACCCGGGCTGCAGCGAGCCGTCCCGATCGTGCACCTCGCGCCGGCGCACGTGATGGCGGTCCTCGGCGATGTTGGCCAGGTGCGAGAAGTAGCTGAACGCGCGGATCACGCTGACGGTCTGCTCGCCCGACAGGCCCTTGAGCAGCTTGTCCATCTGCTTGCCGGCCTGCGCATCCCGCTTCAGGCGGAAGGCCACCGACAGCTGCCGCACCCGCTCCACCAGTTCGTAGGCCTCGCGGCCTTCCTGCTCGCGGATCACCTCGCCCAGGACGCGGCCCAGCAGGCGGATGTCATCCATCAGCGGCTGGTTCTTGTCCTTGATCGTCTTGATCGAGCGGCGCGTCGCCGCGTTGGCGGTGACAGGTCTTGCGGTCGACTTCACCGATGGCTTCACGGCGGGCTTCGCGACGGACTTGGGCACGGGCTTGGCCGCGGACGTCACGTTGGGCTTCGAAGTGGACTTCACGGCGGGCTTGGCAGGCTTGGTGGAGGACTTGGCAGGCATGGCGGCAGACGTGGTGATGTAACGGAGTTACCTCCGGCTGACTGTAGCAGTTTCTTCGTGCGCGACTCGCCCGGCGTCGTGGCGCGGGCGCCGCGACAAGCTCCGGTTTCGCGCAAGCGACGCTTCGCGGCAAGCGGTGGTCCCTCCATCGGGTGAAGGCGAGCGGGCGGGCTCGGCTAGCATCCCGGCCCATGAACCAAGAATTCGTGATCGCCACGCGGGAAAGCCGCCTGGCGTTGTGGCAGGCCGAGCACGTGCAGGCGCTGCTCGTCGCGCGGGGACTGGGCGTGCGGCTGCTCGGCATGACCACCCGCGGCGACCAGATCCTGGACCGCACGCTGTCCAAGGTCGGCGGCAAGGGCCTGTTCGTCAAGGAACTCGAAACTGCGCTGGAAGACGGCCGCGCGCAGCTCGCGGTGCATTCGCTCAAGGACGTGCCGATGGAGCTGCCCGAGGGCTTCGTGCTGGCCGCGGTGCTGGAGCGCGAGGATCCGCGCGACGCGCTGGTCTCGCCGAAATACGCCAGCCTGGCCGAGCTGCCGCACGGCGCCTGCGTGGGCACGTCCAGCCTGCGCCGCGTGACGCAACTGAAGAACCTGCGGCCCGACCTGCGCATCGAGCCGGTGCGGGGCAACCTCGACACCCGGCTGCGCAAGCTCGACGAAGGCCAGTACGACGCGATCGTGCTGGCCGCCGCGGGGCTCAAGCGCCTGAACCTGTCGGATCGCATCCGGCAGTACTTCGGTGTCGACGAGATGATTCCCTGCGCCGGGCAGGGCGCGCTGGGCATCGAGACCCGCACGGCACGGCCGTCCGCGGGCGCGCTCGGCGAGCACCTGCAGGCGCTGGCGCACCGGCCGACCTGGCTGGCCACGGCGGCGGAGCGCGCGGTGTCGCGCGCGCTGGGCGGCAGCTGTTCCATGCCGCTGGCCGCCCATGCGGTGTGGGCCGCTGACGGCCGCCTGACGCTGACCGCCGCCCTGGGGCATCCGATCCACCCTGAGCGGGCCTTGCTGCGCACGCAAGCGCAGGCCGAGGTCGGTGACATCGACGCCGCCGAGGCGCTGGGCATCGCCGCGGCCCGGGCTTTGGACGCGCAGGGCGCGGCCGAGTACCTCCGGGACGTCTGATGCCGGACGTGGACGCCCCCGTGCGCCTGCTGCTGACCCGCCCCGCGGCCCAGGCCGAGGACTGGGCGAGACGGATGGCGGCGCTGGGCGTGGTCACCGTGTCGCTGCCGCTGATCGACATCTCGCCCGGCGAGGACCGCCTGTCCATCGACAGGGCCTGGACCGCGCTGCCCGAGACCGACCTCGCGATGTTCGTCAGCCCGAACGCGGTCGAGCACTTCTTCGAGGGCGGATCCGAGCTCGACGGGGCGTCCTCCGACAGGAATCGCCTGAGCGTGGACCCGAGCGTGGGTCCGCGATCCTGGCCGGCTCGCACTTGGGCCGCCACCGTCGGTCCCGGCAGCGCGCGCGCGCTCGCCGAGCGCGGTGTGCCCGAGGCGCGGGTGGTCCAGCCGCCCACCGGTTCGGACAGCCTGGATTCCGAGCATCTCTGGCCGGAACTGCAGCGCGTCGCCGGCACGGATTGGACCGGCCGGCGGGTGCTGCTCGTGCGCGGCGACGGCGGCCGCGAATGGCTGGGCGACCGGCTGCGAGAGGCCGGGGCGGTGGTGACGGCCGTCAGCGTCTACCGGCGCACCTGCCCCCAGCCGACCGCCGGGGTCCGTGCCCTGCTGCGCGAGGCGCTGGCGGCCCCGGAACGGCACATCTGGCTGTTCAGCAGTTCTGAGGCCATCGGCCATCTGGACACCCTCGAACAAGGGACGCGCGAGGGGGGAAATCCCGCCGATTGGGGGCGGGTGAAGGCGCTGGCCACCCACGAACGCATCGCGGCGCGGGCACAAGCCCTCGGGGTGGGGCATGTGGTTTTGGTGCGACCCGATGCCGAGGCTGTCGCCGCCGGGTTCCAGATGCTGTCAGGGTCCACCCTAGAATCGCCGACGTGAGCGAGACCAACACCCCAGCGGCCGACGTTTCGTCGCCCCACAAACCCGCCCGGCCCGCCGGCGCCACCCTGACCCAGGCGGTCGTCGCCGGCGTCGGCCTCGTGGCCTTGCTGGCCCTCGGCCTGGCCTGGCAGAGCCAGCAACGGCTCAAGCAGGTCGAGCAGGAGCTCGTCCGGCGCCAGGACAGCAGCCAGAGCGAGGCCAACATCGCCCGCGACCAGGCGCGCCAGGCGCAGGACCTGAGCCGCGACACCGCGGCCAAGGTCGCGCTGCTGGACGCGCGGCTGGCCGAGGTCGCCGTGCAGCGCGAGCAGCTCGAGGGGCTGATGCAGTCGATGAACCGCTCGCGCGACGAGAACGTCGTCGGCGACATCGAGGCCTCGCTCCGCGTGGCGATGCAGCAGGGCACGATCACCGGCAGCGCCGAGCCGCTGGTGGCGGCGCTGCGCCAAGCCGACGATCGGCTGGGCCGCTACAAGCAGCCGCGCCTGGAGGGCGTGCGCCGCGCGGTCACCCGTGACCTGGAACGCATCAAGGCGGTGAGCGTCGTCGACGTGTCGACGCTGACGATCAAGCTCGACGAGGTGGTGCGCCAGGTCGACGACCTGCCGCTGCTGGCCGTCGCGCAGCCGGGTCGCGAGCTCGCGCCGGCCGCGGCCTCGCCAACAGCCGCCACGGCGGCGACCCGAGGCGCCTCGGCGCCGCGCAAGGCCGCCTCGGCGGGCGCGCAGGCCGGATCGGCCGCCGCGCTGGCGGAGGAGAGCTGGTGGTCACGCGCGTGGGATCACGCCGGCGAACGCTGGACGACGCTGTCGGGCGACATCTGGCGCGAGGCGCGCGGACTGCTGCGTGTCACGCGCATCGATCATCCGGAGGCGGCGCTGATGGCACCCGAGCAGGCCTTCTTCCTGCGCGAGAACCTCAAGCTGCGGCTCCTGAACGCGCGGCTCGCGCTGCTGAGCCGCCAGTTCGACACGGCGCAGGTCGACCTGCGCGAGGCGCAGGCGATGCTGGATCGCTACTTCGATGCACGTTCGCGCAAGCTGTCCCAGACGGTGGAGCTGCTGCGTCAGGTGCAGGGCCAATCGCGCCAGGTCAGCGTGCCTCGCCCCGACGACACCCTCGCCGCGCTGAGCGCGGTGGCGCGTTGAGGAGATCGCCATGCGGATGGTGATCTGGCTGGTGCTGCTGTTCGTCGCGGCCGTCGTCGCGGCGCTGACGCTGGGCAACAACGACGGTCTGGCCAGCTTCTATTGGCGCGGCTGGCGCATGGACCTGTCGCTCAACTTGTTCTTGCTGCTCCTGGTGGGCGGATGCTTCGCGCTGATGACGGTCATGCAGTCGCTGGACGCGCTGCTCACGCTGCCCAAGCGCGCGCGCCTGTGGCGCATGGCGCAACGCGAGCGCAGCGCGCAGGTCGCGCTTCGCGAGGCGTGGGCCGAGTACTTCGGCGCCCGCTACAGCCGGGCCCAGAAGGCAGCCCAACGCGCGTTGTCCATCCAGTCGCAGACGCCTGACCTGGCACAGGACGGCGCGTTCATGGCGCTGGCCCACCTGGTGGCCGCGCAGAGCGCGCACAAGCTGCAGGATCGTCGCAATCGCGATGAGCATCTGCGACAGGCGCTGCAGGTGGCGGCCACTTCCGCCGGAGCGCGCGTGCAGGAAGAGGGCGCCCGGCTGCTGGCGGCCGAGTGGGCGCTGGACGATCGCGACGCGCCCCGCGCGCTGGGTCTGCTGAGCGAATTGACGCCGGGCGTGGCCAGACGCACGCAGGCGCTGCGCCTGAAGCTGCAGGCCAGCCGGCTCGCGCACCAGCCGCTGGAGGCGCTGCGCACCGCGCGCTTGCTGGCCAAGCACCAGGGCTTCTCGAAATCGGCCGCGCAGGGCTTGTTGCGTTCGCTGGCTTGTGAGGCGCTGGACACGGCGCGCGACATCGATCAACTGCGTGGCATCTGGCAGCAGCTGGATGCCTCAGATCGGCGTGATGTGTTCGTGGCCTCGCGCGCGGCGAACTGCGCGGCCGGCCTGGGCGCGCCGGAAGACGGCCGGGGCTGGTTGCGTCCGTTCTGGGAAGCGATCGCCGAGCAGGGCGCCGATGAACGGCAGGCCTTGGCGGAGGCGCTGGTCCTGTGCACGCCGGGCCTGGGCCCGGAATGGCTGCAGCGGCTGGAGGGCGCGGTGCAGCGTTTCCCGCGCGACGGCACGATGGCCTTCGCGCTGGGGCACGCACTCGCCGAGCGGCAACTGTGGGGCAAGGCCCGCCTGATGCTGGAGCAAGCTGCGGACGACCGGGAGCTGACGCTCAATGCGCGCCGCCGCAGCTGGCTGCGTCTGGCGGAAATGGCGGATCAGGACGAGGACGCGGAGCGCCGTGCCCGCTGCTACGAAGCGGCGGCCCGGCTGGGCTGACGCGGGCTGGGGCAGCCGAGTGGGCGGCCCCGGCAAAGAGATTCAAAGATTTTTCTCAGAGAATCTTGCGCAGATCCAAAAACGCATGCTATAGTCACATTCTTTCAGCGGCTGTAGCTCAGTTGGATAGAGTACTTGGCTACGAACCAAGGGGTCGTGGGTTCGAATCCTGCCAGCCGCACCAGAAAAACTGTTGAATCCGAGGGAAACCAGAGATTCAGCAAACAAAAGAAAAAGTAACAAGAAAAACCAGGCATCGCTTCCACGACGGCGATCCTGATCAGTAAAAGTCGAGCGGCTGTAGCTCAGTTGGATAGAGTACTTGGCTACGAACCAAGGGGTCGTGGGTTCGAATCCTGCCAGCCGCACCAAATCGAAAGGCCACCGTTTCACGACGGTGGCCTTTTTCTTTTCCCCGCCCGAATCAGTATCTCGGGGCGCGCCGAAGTCCTCCGGCGCTCAATCGGTGCGAATATCGTCCGTCGCGGAGATACTCCCCTCGATATTGCTCGCAGACGTTGCCTTGCCGGGCCTTGCGGGCGTGCGGGAGAGTTTCGGCGCCGGCATGGGCCACGCGTGGCCGTCTTGCGTGAAGAAATTACGCCGGGCGAGTTGATGCGGATGGAAGGGCGCCTCCGTGGCGGACAGGACTGGAGCCGCGCACGCATCGGTGCCTTCGAATAGCTGGGCCCAGTGCGCGAGCGGGAGCTCCTTGAGCCGCGTCGCGACGGCGGCTCGCCACTCGGGCCAGCGTGTCGTGTCCTCGTCGGCGCCGATCGACGGCAGATCGAGCCGGCGCAGCAGTTCCTCCCGGAAGGGCCCCTCGATCGCGCCGAGCGACAACCAGCGGCCGTCCGCGCACTCGAAGCAGTCGTAGACATGCGAGCGATGCAGGAAGAGGTTGCGCGTGGGATCGTCCGTCCAATGGCCGCCAGCGCGCAGCGCCTGGATCAGCGTGCCCATGTAGCCGACGCCGTCAACGATCGCGGCGTCCACCACCTGGCCGCGTCCCGATCGGCGTGACTCCCACAAGGCGCACATCAGGCCGAACAGCATCGTCAGCGAGCCGCCGGCGACGTCGCCCAGCAAGGTGGCGGGCAGCGCCGGCGGCTGGCCGGGGCGGGCGGCATAGGGCAGCAGGCCGCTGAGCGCCACGTAATTGATGTCGTGACCGGCGCTTTGCGCCAGCGGGCCTGTCTGACCCCAGCCGGTCAAGCGCGCGTAAACCAGGCTCGGATGCGCGGCGAGCACGGTGTCGGGGCCCAAACCCAGGCGCTCCATCACGCCGGGTCGAAATCCCTCGATCAAGGCATCCGCCTCCGCGACGAGCTCGCGCGCCCGCGCGAGTCCGGCGGGCGACTTCAGATCGACTTGCTCGACGGACTTCCCACGGTTGAGCGCGGCGCCTCCGCCCAGGCGCTGTTCGCCGCCGGGGCGTTCCAGCACGATGACCTCCGCACCAAAGTCGGCCAGCATCAGCCCGGCGAAGGGCGTCGGGCCGATGCCGGCGAATTCCACGATCTTCAATCCGCTCAGCGGCCCACCGCAGCTGCGGTCCGTCGGTTCGACCATGCCTGGATCACCTCGCAAGTGCTGATCACTTGACGATAACCGGTCCGACGACCGGAGCGGGTTGGGGCATCCGCGAACCGGTTTCACCTGCATCCCTACTGCTTCGGCCGTGCGCAGGCGCGGTCGGTGGTGACATCGATCGGTGATCGCACCTTGATTCACCTACTTCGGAGGATTCGAAGACATGTATTTCAACAATTTCCGCCCGGGCTTCCCGTCGACCCTGCCGTCCTTTGGTGCGGTGCCGGTGGGCGGCGGCTTCCGCCCCTTTTTCGGTTTCGGAGGCGCGTGGGGCGGCATGAACAACTGGCTGGGCAATCAGTTCATGGGGTTCGGCTGCCAGGGGATGAACAACTGGTTCCGGCCGCCGCAACTTCGCCCGGGGTGGTCCTGGCAGAACCAGCATCAATGGAATCACCAGGGGCACTGGCACCACGGGCACGGGCCTGTCGTCGGACACCGCCCGCCGCATTCGCACGGTCCCTCCGGGGCTGGTGGCTGTCATGCGATGAGAGACGGCGGCTGGGACTCCTCTGCCGGCGGCTACCGAGTGGGCCCAAGTGGCGAACTGCAGGTGACGATCCAGAAGGCAGATGCCGACTTCAACAACAAGATCCAGTACCGCACGGAAAACGGAGAGTGGAAGGACTTGGGATGGTCCAAGGAAACTGGCAAGAACGAGACCATCCACGCACGGCCCGGCTCAACTGTCGAGTTCCGGATCCAGACGCCGCAGGGGAATAATTTCCAGGCCGGCACCACCGCCAACAGCGATGGACAGGATCACGGCAAGGTCAGCGCGAATGCGGATGGCGGCGTGCGGGTCGGATTCGAGGACTACGCCAACGACACGTCCTTCAACGACGCGATCATTGACATCAAGGACGTCCCGCGACGCTGGTGAGTTCGGTCTGACACGATCTTGACGACGAGCCGGTGGTTGAGCCACCGGCTCTTTTCTTTGGTGCCCCCATCCGAATGAATGCCCACCTGTTGGCGACACAATCACCGGATGAACAAGGCATTCACGAAGGAATCCGAGGGCGATGACGACGACGACGGACCGTCGCTGCCCGCGCTGCCGCAGGGAACGCGCAACTACATGACCCCGGAGGGCTACGCCCGCTTGCGCGCGGAGTTCATGCAGCTGCTGGACGTCGAGCGTCCGAAGATTGTCGAGATCGTGTCCTGGGCCGCCAAGAACGGCGACCGTTCCGAGAACGGCGACTACCTCTACGGCAAGAAGCGGCTGCGCGAGATCGACCGCCGCCTGCGCTTCCTGACCAAGCGCCTGGACATCGCCGAGGTCGTCGACCCGAGCGCGCATCACGGCAGCGACCAGGTCTTCTTCGGTGCGACCGTGACCTACGCGAACTCGAAGGGCGAAGAGCGGACGATCACGATCAAGGGCATCGACGAGTCAGACAGCCTGGCCGGAGAGGTGAGCTGGGTGTCTCCCATTGCGCGCACGCTGATCAAGGCGCGCGAGGGCGACGAACTGCAGCTGGTCACCCCGGTCGGCGTGGAGACGATCGAGATCGTCGAGGTCCGCTACCCGAAGCCGGCGGCCTGATCAGGGCTTCACGCGCCACACGCGCATGACGGCGCTGGAGCGCTTGAGCGTGCGCAGCGTGTCGGCCAGGTGCAATCGATCTCTCACCGCCAGCAGCAGCGTCATCTCGGCCGTCTCGCGCTGTTGGGAGTCGTCGCTCATGGCGATGTGGGTGATGTCGGCCTCGGCGCTGCTGACGGCCGTGGCGATCTGGGCGAGCACGCCCTTGCCGTTGCGCATCAACACACCGACCTCGGCCTCGAAGCTGCGCGAGAGCTCCTCCGCCCAGCCCACCGCGATCCAGTGTTCGCTGTCGCGCTGGAAGAGTCGTCGGCCGACCGCGCATTCGGAGGTGTGCACGACCAGCCCCTCGCCGCGGCCGAGGTATCCCTTGATGTCATCGCCCGGGATGGGGCGGCAGCAGGTCGCGAGTCTGACCGAAGCGCCTTCGCTGCCGTCGATCAGCACTTGGCCCTGGGCCGGCGCGTCGTCGGTGGAGAAACGGCCCATCGTCAACAGCACGGCGTCGGGGCGCTGGCCCTGATCGGACAGGGTGCGCGCGAGCTTCTTGGCCACGATCGTCGCGATCTTGCGTCCGAGGCCGATCTCCACGAGCAGCTCATCCACATGTCGATTACCCGCCCAGCGGGCGAGGTCCTGCCAGAGCGCCGCGGCGGTCTCGTCCTCGGGTTTGAGGCTGGGCAAGGCCAGACCCTCGGCGCGCAGCGCCTGCGCGAGCATCTTGTGCCCGAGATCGCGCGACTCCTCCTGCTCCAGGTTCTTCAGGAAGTGACGGATCTTGGACCGCGCCCGGCCCGTGCGCACGAAGCTGAGCCAAGCGGGGTTCGGTCTGGCGCCGGCCGCCGTGACGACCTCGATCACGTCGCCCGAGCGCAGCTCGGTGCGCAGCGGCACGGGCTCGCCGTTGACCTTCGCGGCCACGCAATGGTCGCCGACATCCGAGTGGATCGCGTAGGCGAAGTCCACCGGCGTGGCGCCCTTGGGCAGCGCCATGATCTTGCTCTTGGGTGTGAACACGTAGACCGCGTCGGGGAACAGGTCGATCTTGACGTGCTCGAGGAACTCGGTGGCGTCTCGGGTCTCGTCCTGGATGTCGAGCAGCGATTGCAGCCAGCGCGATCCCAGCTGCTGCGCGCCCTTGGCGTCGCCCTTGCTCTTGTAGAGCCAATGCGCGGCCACGCCCTTCTCGGCGACCATGTGCATCGCCTCGGTCCGCATCTGGAATTCGACCGGCGTGCCCAGCGGGCTCACCAGCGTCGTGTGCAGCGACTGGTAGCCGTTGGGCTTGGGGATGGCGATGTAGTCCTTGAACCGGCCCGGCTGCGGCTTGTAGATCTGGTGCAGGACGCCCAGCGACCAGTAGCACTGCGGCAGGTCCTGGACGATGACGCGGAAGCCGAAGATGTCGCTGACCTGGGCGAAGCTCAGGTGTTTCTCGCGCATCTTCTTGTAGATGCTGAAGAGCGTCTTCTCGCGCCCCTGGATCTCCACGCGCAGGCTGGCCTCGGCGAAGGCCTTCTGGACGTCGCGTTCGATGCGGGAGACCAGGTCGCGCCGATGGCCGCGGGCCTTGGTCACCGCCTTGGCCAGCGCGCCGTGGCGCCAGGGATGGATGTACTGGAAGGAGAGCTCCTGGAGCTCGCGGTAGATCTCGTTGAGGCCGAGCCGATGCGCGATCGGCGCGTAGATGTCCAGCGTCTCGCGGGCAATGCGGCGGCGCTTGTCGAAGGCCATGTGCTGCATCGTGCGCATGTTGTGCAGGCGGTCCGCCAGCTTGATCAGGATCACGCGGACATCGCGCGCCATCGCCAGCAGCATCTTGCGGAAGCTCTCGGCCTGGGATTCCTCGCGCGTGGAGAACTGGAGCTTGTCCAGCTTGGTCAATCCGTCGACCAGCTCGGCGGTCGGCGCCTCGAAGCGCTCGATCAGCTCGGTCTTCGTGACGCCGCAGTCCTCCATCGCGTCGTGCATCAGCGCGGCCATGATGGCCTGCGCGTCCAGGCGCCAGTCGGCGCACAGGCCGGCCACGGCGATCGGATGGGTGATGTAGGGCTCGCCGCTCGCGCGGAACTGGCCCAGATGGGCCTCGTCGGCGAACTTGTAGGCTTCGCGGATGCGCTTGACGTCGGCCTTGGGCAGGTAGTGCAGCCGGTCCACGAGGGCGTCGAAGGACGACGCCTCGGTCGACGGATCGGGCACGGTCCGGGGACCGGTCAGGCCGGTCAGGCCAGGAATGTGAGCAGTGGCGAAGGAGCGGAGACCCATGCGTGGCAATTTAACCGAAGGCGCCAGGGGTTTCCGACGAGTGGATTTCGCCGTGCGACGCTGATCTGCGACGCGAACCTAGGGTTTATCCCTATCAAGAAGGTGCGAAAGCGAGCCTTCCGGGCCTAAAGTCCGGAGATCGCCCGCCGATAAAACGAACATGCCCCGGAAGGGCTTTGGCCTGGAACGGTTTCCGGGCCCGGCAACCGCTGGCCGAAATGTGCGGACACCTCGCGGGAGGCTCGCCATGATTGCTGCCCTGAACAACACAACGACATTGAATGGTCCCGGTGCGACCACCGGGCAGTCGGCGCGCGTTCGCGAAGCCGGCGTCGACGATCCGTCGACCGCCTCGCAGGCCGAGGCGTCGGCCGTGGTGAGCCTGTCCGCCCAGGCGGCGAGCCTGGCCGTGGCCGGCGGCGCCAGCAGCTCCGCCGGTGCGCAGACGGCCACGGGTCCCTCCGCCGCCGTCCAGACCGCCACGGCCCAGCCCGTGACCGCCGCGCCCGCCGCGCAGGCGGCCTCGACCCAGACGATCACGACCGCTGCCGCACCGGCTGCCGCTCCCGCACCTGCTGCCGCCGCTCCGGCTCCTGCTGCCGCCGCCGCCGCTGCGCCGGCACCCGCTCCCGCCCCGGCTCCGACGCCCGCGGTGGCCGCCCAGACCACGTCCTTCCAGCCGTCCAACGCCCGTGCCGCGGCCACCGGGGAGAAGCAGGAATTCCCGCCGACCGTGAGCCTGGTGCCCAACCTCGTCTACGCCGAGGCCGATTCCGACCAGAACGGCGTGGTGTCGCCCTCCGAGCGGCGCGCGTACGACATCGTCCACCCCAAGCTGGGCGAGCGCCCGGCGGACGTGCCGCCCAAGCGGGTGGTCGACGCCGAGCTGCGCGAATACACCTCGATCGCCAACAACCGGTTCTGAGGCTGGCCGCGCTGACACCGCTCGGATCGTTCCGGGCGGGCTTCTCGCCCGAACGGGGGGATTCGCATCCGACACCCCCTTCCGAGGGCCCTCCTCAGTTGGGTAGGCAGCGTGCGAACCATCGCGCAAAGTTGACTCCATCGCGGCCACACGGCGGCCGCGCGTCCAGGAGCCAGCCATGCATTTCGCCGAAGTCGAGACCGGGGATTACCGCATCTATGCCGGCGCGATCGAGCGCCCGCGGCAGTTCGGCTACATCGCGGCCGTCGTGGTGGTGCGCATGGGGCTGACCGAGGCGCTGAACAAGCGGGAGGCCTTCCGCGACGAGAACCTGGCGGGTGGATATGGCTGGGCGACACCGGCAGAGGCGCTGCGTTTCGCCATCAACGCCGGCAAGGAAGCGGTGATGTGCCGCATCGGGATGTACGCATGAGCCCGGATCCGCTGTTTGACGAGTTCCTGGCCAGCCTGCCGAGGGTGTCGAGGGTCTCGGGCGGCCCGCGTGCCGTGGGTCAAGCCGGGGTGCAAGTCGTGGCGCAAGTTGTGGCTCAGGCCGTGGCTCAAGCGGCCCATCCCGTGCTTCGTCGCGTGAACGCCCGGGAAACCTTGGATCGAGGCAGAGGGCCCGTTATCGTGCGGGCATGTCGACCCCGGTCCTTCCCGCCATCTCGCCCGAACCGGCGCACCCGGCCTGGCACGGCTTCGTCTCGTACCTGACGCCGCAGCGCGTGTTGCTGGCGCTGGCGCTGGCGACCGTCTTCGCGCTGGCGCTGCAACCGATCTTCATCACCCCGTTCCCGGTGCTGCTGGGGCGGACGATGTTCGTCGGCATGCTGGCGCTGCTGGCCTTCTCGGCGGCCGGGCAATGGCCGCGGCGCCTGCCGCGCTGGTGGGCGCGCTGGTTCTTCCAGGTCATCGTGGTCGCCGCGGCGGTGCCGGTGGCGACGCTGGCGGTCTACATGGTGGCCGTCGGCGGGGACTTCTCGAGCTTCGTCGAATCCGAGTCCCGGATGATGGGATTCATGTGGATCGCCGGATCGGGGCTGGTGGTGGGGCCGCTGCTGGCGATGGGCGCGCTGTACCGGCAACGCGACGCGGAGGCCCGCAACCAGGCGCTCAGCTTCGAGCTCGAGCGCAGCGAGCTGGAGCGCCAGGCGCTGGATGCGCGGCTGCGGCTGCTGCAGGCGCAGGTGGAGCCGCATTTCCTGTTCAACACGCTGGCCAACGTCCGCGCGCTGGTGGAGACCGGCTCACCGCAGGCCGCGCCGGTGCTGCGCAGCCTGATCGCCTATCTGAGAGCGGCGATGCCCCGTCTGCAGGGGGAGTCGACGACGCTCGCGGATGAGGTCGCGCTGGTGCGCGCCTACCTGGAGCTGATGCACCTGCGGATGCCGGACCGGCTGGACTTCGTCGTGGACCTGCCGCCGGAACTGGGCGGTCTGCGTTTCCCGCCGATGGCGCTGCTCACGCTGGTGGAGAACGCCGTTCGCCACGGGATCGACCCGGGCGAGGAGGGCGGCCGCATCGAGGTCGGTGGCGAGCGGATCGATGGCCAGGTGCGGCTGTGGGTCAGCGACACCGGCGTGGGCATGACGCAGAGCATGGGCAGCGGGACCGGGCTCCGCAATCTGCGCGAGCGGCTGACGCTGTTCTACGGGCTCGGCGCCGGTCTGGCGCTCACCGAGAATCAGCCGCACGGCCTTCGGGCCGAAGTGCGTTTCACGCCGCAATGACATGACCCAATTTGCTGCTCCCGCTGCTTCCGCCGCTGACCCCGTGCCCGCCGGCACCGGTCCGACCGCCCTGATCGCCGACGACGAGCCCTTGCTGCGGGACAGCCTGCAGCGCAGCCTGGCGTTGCTCTGGCCCGAGCTGCGTGTGGTCGCGCAGGCGCGCAATGGGCGTGAAGCGGTCGAGCTGTTCGAGGCCCACCGGCCGGACATCGCCTTCCTGGACGTGCACATGCCGGGCCTGAACGGGATGGAGGCCGCGCGCCAGATCGCGCGCCAGGCGCATGTGGTGTTCGTCACTGCCTTCCAGGAGTACGCGCTGCAGGCCTTCGAGCGGGGCGCGATCGATTACCTGGTCAAGCCGGTCGAGGAGGATCGCCTGGCCGACACGATCGGCCGCTTGAAGGAGCGGCTGGCGGACCGCCCGCGCGGCGCCGAGCACGGAGCGGCCATCCGCCCGGATGCGGCGGCGCTGGAGGCGGTGATCGACGAACTGGCCAGACGCATGGCACGGCCTCCGGGCAGCGTGACCCCCTCGGGCGCATCGACGGCGTGGGCAGCGGGCGGACTCGCGTCGGACACGGGGCCGCTGCAATGGATCCGGGCCTCGGTGGGCGCGACGCTCAAGCTGATCCCGGTCGACGAGATCCTGTTCCTGCGCTCGGACGAGAAATACACGCTGGTCGTGACCGCGGAGGGCGAGGCCCTGATCCGCACGCCGATCCGGGAACTGATCGAGCGGCTGGATCCGCAGCGTTTCGTTCAGGTCCATCGCTCGGTGGTCGTGAACCTGCACGCGATCAGCCACGTCACCCGCGGTCCCAACGAGACGGCCGACCTGCACCTCAAGGCGCGCCCGGAAGTGCTGCCGGTCAGCCGCAGCTACCTGCACCTGTTCCGGCAGATGTGACCAGGCAGATGTGACCAGGCAGAGGACGGGACGCGCGGACGCGTCCCGCCGGGGGTGAATGCCGTTCAGCGGCGCGGCTGTGCCTGCTCGAGCGGCAACGGTGCCGCGGGCAGCGGCACTTGCTGCGCCTTGCCTTGCACGACGACCGGTTCAAGCTGCCACATCTGCACGCCGACATTGATCATCTGCACGACGGCCATCACGGCCACCGCGATGATCGCGGCCATCAATGCGGTGTGCATCGCGCTGTCGGAGAAACGATGCAGCGTGTGCTCGTCGTTGGCGGTCTGGCCGGTGCGCGCATGGGTGCGCCAACCGTGCCACGCCTGGGAGAGTCTGGTGTCCATGGCCTGCTCCTCGAAGTCCTCGGGTCCGGGTCTCTGCGAGGGCGGACGGCTTGCGAGCCACCCGCCTGCAACAACTTTAGGTGGCGCCTCGGAGGGCTTCCAGAAAGGCCGGAGGTAAAAAAGCGCGGCTCAGCCGCGCTTTTCGGTGCTCCGTCGCAAGGCCGGTCGGCATGGGTCTGAGACCCATCGCGACCCCGCTGATTTCAGCGCTTCAGCGCTTCAGCGGCTCGGTGCGCAGGTTCAGCCACGCGAGCGCCTCGCCGTCGACCAGCGGCGCCAGGCGGCGTCGGACCTCGGCGTGATACGCGTTGAGCCAGGCGAGTTCGTCCTCGCTCAGCAGCGCCACGGCGATGCAGCGGGTGTCGATCGGGCACAGCGTCAGCGTCTCGAAAGCCAGCATCTCGCCGAACTGCCCCTTTTCGGGGGTGTCCAGCGCGACATTCAGCACCAGGTTCTCGATCCGCACCCCCCATTGGCCGGGGCGATAGAGGCCGGGTTCGATGGACGTGATCATCCCGGGCTCCATGGCCATGTTGGCGTCGGGCACGGCCTTGGAGATGCTCTGCGGGCCTTCATGCACGTTCATGAAGTAGCCCACGCCGTGGCCGGTGCCGTGGCCGTAGTCCAGGCCGTGGGCCCACAGCGGCGCGCGGGCGATGGCATCGAGCATCGGGCTGAGCGTGCCGCGCGGGAACGCGGCGCGCGACAGCGCGATCGTGCCCTTGAGCACCAGCGTGTAGTCGCGCTGATGGTCCGCGGTGATGGTGCCGATGGGCCAGACGCGGGTGATGTCGGTCGTGCCGCCCAGGAACTGGGCGCCGGAGTCGATCAGCAGCAGGCCGTTGCCGTCGATGGGCGAGAACGCGTCCTCGGTCGCGCGGTAATGCGGCATCGCGCCGTTGGCGTTGAAGCCGGCGATCGTCGGGAAGGACAGGCCCACGAAGCCGGGGCGCTTGGCCCGCTCGGCGCTCAGGCGCTCGTCGATGGTCAGCTCGGACATCGCCTCGCCGCGGGCGAGGGCGGCCTCGAACCAGGCGTAGAAGTGGCACATCGCGGCGCCGTCCTGCTCCATGGCCTGGCGGATGAACTGGGCCTCGGCGGCGTTCTTGCGGCTCTTGAGCAGCGTGCTGGGGTTGATGGCCTCGACGACGGTCGCAGTGGCGGGCAGCGACTCGCGCAGGCCCAGCGTCACGCGGCGCGGATCGATCAGGACCTTCGCGTCGGCGGGCAGCGCGCCGAGCGTGGCGCGGGCGTCGGCGTAGGGGGCCAGGCGCACGCCGTCGGCGGCCAGCCGGGCGGTCAGCGCGTCGTCGAGCTTGCCGGGCTGGACGAAGAGCGTGGCGCCGGTGGTGTCGATCAGCGCGTGGGCGAGGAACACCGGGTTGTAGGTGACGTCCGAGCCGCGCAGGTTGAACAGCCACGCCACGTCGTCGACGCTGGAGATCAGGTGATGCGAGGCGCCGTGTCTGGCCATGCCATCGCGGACCTGGCGGAGCTTGTCGGCGCGGGAGACGGTGGCTTGCGGGGCGGCGTGCTCGTAGATGGGGGCGTCGGGCAGGCCGGGGCGCTCGTCCCATGCGTGGTCGATGAGGTCACGCGAGGTGTCGAGGGTGATGCCCTTGGGCGTGAGCGCGGCGCGCAGGGCTTGCGCGAGCGAGAGGCCGAGGACCTGGCCGTCGACGACGAGGGTCTGGCCGGACTTGAGCGTGTCGGCGATCCAGGTGATGTGCTGGAGCGAGGCGCCGGTGGGGATCTTGAAGAGCGAGATGCCGGAGTCGGCGAGTTCGCGCTCGGCCTGGGTCCAGTAGCGGGAGTCGGCGAAGAGCTGGGCGTCATCCAGCGTGACGACCAGCGTGCCCATGGAGCCGGTGAAGCCGGAGAGGACCTCGCGGGCTTGCCAGCGACGGGGCAGGTATTCGGAGAGATGGGGGTCGGCCGAGGGGACGAGGATGGCGTGGGCGCCGGCGTTGCGCAGCGCGTCGCGCAGCTTGGAGATGCGCAGCTTGATCTGGGAAAGGCGGGTATCCATGGTGGCCTCGGCGGGTTGGCGGGCGAAGCGGCGATTGTAGAAGTCCGCTCCCCATGACTTCCTTCCGGAAGTCATGGACCTGTGCGTTCAGAGTTCCGTCCGCAGCGCCCAGAGCTCGGGGAAGAGCACGACGTCGAGCATCTTGCGGAGGTAGCTGACGCCGCCGGTGCCGCCGGTGCCGCGTTTGAAGCCGATGACGCGTTCGACGGTGGTGACGTGTCGGAATCGCCAGAGCCTGAACGCGTCCTCGAGGTCGACGAGTTCCTCGCCCATCTGATAGAGGTCCCAATGCGCCTTGGGATTGCGGTAGACCTCGAGCCAGGCGGCCTTGACGCCGTCGTCGGCGGTGTAGGGCTCGCGCCAGTCGCGGTCGATGCGATGGGCGGGCACGCTGATGCCGCGTCGCTGCATCAGGCGCAGGACCTCGTCGTAGAGCGAGGGCGCCTCATGCGCGGCCTGCACATCGGCGAGCAGATCGGCGCGATGCGCGTGGGGCTTGAGCATGGCGGCGTTCTTGTTGCCGAGCATGAACTCGATGCGCCGGTACTGCGCGCTCTGGAAGCCGCTGCTGTTGGAGAGGTAGGGCCGGATGGCCGAGTACTCGGGCGGCGTCATGGTGCTGAGCACGTCCCATGCGTGGACGAGCTGCTCCATGATCCGCGACACGCGGGCCAGCATCTTGAAGGCTTCGGGCAGCTGATCGGCGGCGACGTGGGTCACCGCGCCGTGGAGCTCGTGCAGCATCAGCTTCATCCAGAGCTCCGAGGTCTGGTGCTGGATGATGAAGAGCATCTCGTTGTGGTCGGGCGAGAGCGGGTGCTGCGCGCTCAGCACCTGGTCGAGGTGCAGGTAGTCGCCGTAGCTCATGTCCTTGGAGAAATCGAGCTGCGCGCCTTCCTCGCGGACGATCGCCTCACCAGTGCCGGTGCCGGTGGCGGCGTCGGGCTTGTCGCCATGTCCCATCGGGCAACTCATGTGACGGCCGCCTTCTTGTTGAAGCGCGCCTCGCGCCATTCCCCGGTGGTGAGCACCTGATGCAGATGCTCGACCGCGTCCCACGCGTCGGCGAAACCGACGTACAGCGGCGTGAAGCCGAAGCGCAGGATGTGTGGAACCTCGTCGAGTCGCGACGGATCGCCGGCGCGGAAGTCGCCGATGACGCCGCGCTCGATCAGCGCCTGCACGACGGCGTAACCCGCCGCCTCATGCAGCGGCGCCTTGAGGGCGAGGCAGACCTGGCTGCCGCGCTGCGCGGCCTCGCGCGGCGACACCACGTAGACGCCGAGCTCGCCGCAGCGTTCCTCGGCCAGCCGCGCGAAGAGCTCGGTCAGCGCGATCGATTTCTCGCGCAGCGCGTTCATGCCGCCTAGCGGCTCGGCGGCGAGCAGCGTGTCGACGCCGCATTCCAGCGCGGCGGTCGACAGGATCGCCGGTGTGCCGCAGATGTAGCGCTTGATGCCGGCGGCGGGCGCGTAGTTCGACGTGAACTGGAACGGCGACGCATGGCCCAGCCAGCCCGACAGCGGCTGCCAGAAGCGGTCCGCGTGACGCGGATGCGCCCACACGAAGGCCGGCGCGCCGGGGCCGCCGTTGAGGTACTTGTAGCCGCAGCCAATCGCGAAGTCGGCGTCGGCGCCGTTCAGATCGACCGGGATCGCGCCGGCCGAGTGCGCCAGGTCCCACACGGTGAGGGCGCCAGCGGCATGCGCCGCGGCGGTGACCGCCTTCATGTCGTGCTTGCGGCCGGTGCGGTAGTTGACCTCGGTCAGCATCAGCACGGCCAGTCGATCGTTGAGCAGCGCGGGGATCTCCGCCACGTCGTCCACCAGATGCAGCGACATGCCGTGCTGCTGCGCGAGACTCTCGGCGATGTAGAGGTCGGTGGGGAAGTTGCTGCGCTCGGAGACGATGACGGTGCGGCGTCCTGCGGGATCGTCCGCGCGCACGATACGCAGCGCGGCGCTCAGCACCTTGTAGAGATTCAGCGAGGTCGAATCCGCGACGATGGTCTCGCCCGGCTTCGCGCCGATCAGGCGGCCGATCTTGTCGCCGATGCGCGTGGGCAGGTCCATCCAGCCGGCGGTGTTCCAGCTCTTGATGAGGTCGCGGCCCCATTCATCGGCCATCACCTGCTGCACGCGGGCCGCGGTGGCCTTGGGCATCGCGCCCAGCGAGTTGCCGTCGAGGTAAAGCGTGCCCGCGGGCAGCGAGAACTGGTCCTTGAGCGGCGCGAGCGGGTCGGCGGCGTCCAGGGCCAGACAGTCTTGTCGTGTGGTCATCGGGGTTCCAGGGAAGGAAGGCGGATCAGAGCGCGCGCAGCACGGCGCGCACCGGGGAAGCGCAGGCGCCGGCCAGCTTCAGCGGCAGCGCGATCAATTCGTAGTCGCCCTCGGGCACGTCGTCGAGCACGAGGTTCTCCAGCACGCGCAGGTCCAGGCGCAGCAGGCGCTGATGGCTGTCCAGCGTCTTGCTGGTGGCGGGGTCGACGCTGGGCGTGTCCAGGCCGATCAGCTTGACGCCGCGCGCGGCGAGCCACTCGACGGTCTCGGGCGCGTAGGCGCTGAACTCGGGATTCCACACGGTGTCGGCGCGCTCGTTGCAACGCACCAGCACACGGGGCGGCAGGTCGCGCGCGGCGTGCGCCAGATGCTCGATGCGGATCAGCGGACCGCAGCCGATCGCATGGATCACGCGGCAGGGCCCGAGGTAGGGATCGAGCGCCACTTCCGCCGCGCTGGCGACGCCGTCGGCGTAATGCAGCGGCGCATCGGCATGCGCGCCCACATGCGGCGACATCGTGATCGCGCTCAGGTTCACCGGGCACTCCGGCGACAGCCGCGCGGTCCACTTCAGCGCGTAGGGCTCGTCGCCAGGAAAGATCGGCGCGTCGGGCGCCACCACGGGCGAGATGTCCCAGAGCGAGCGGGCGCCACTGGTGGTGGCGGGTGGGGAAGGGGACTGACTCGTTGACTTCATCTGCTGCTCCTGCCGGGCTCTCGGCACGACGGCGCGCACCTTAGCGCGGGGTCCGGGGCCGTGGTGTCGGTTAATTCCAACAAGGCGGGCGCGTTTGTGCAAGCCGCTTCCCGCGGCTCAGGATTTCAAGCGCGATGGAAGTGCTCGATCAGCAGCTCGGTCAGCACCGCGATCTTGCGCGGCACGCGCTTGTCGGGCGGCCGGACGACATAGATGCCGATCGCGATCGGCGGGTAGTCGGTCATCACGGGAATCAGCGCGCCGGAGGCCAGTTCATGATCGGCGACGCCATCAGGCACGTAGGCCAGGCCGAGCCCCGCGACGGCGGCCGCTGCCAGCGCGACGACGTTGTCCGCCTTGAAGCGGCCCTTGGGCTGGACGGTGATGGTCTTTCTTCCGTCCACCAGCAACCATCGCTCCGTGCCTTGCATCAGGACCTGGTGGTGCGCGAGCTCATCGGGCGTCTGCGGCGCGCCGTGCGCACGCACGTAATCCGGACTGGCGACGATCTTTCCTTGGAAGGTGCCGACGCGCCTGGCGATCAGGCTCGAGGTCTGCAGGGGACCGAATCGGATCCCGCAGTCGAATCCCTCGGCGATCAGATCGACGCTCCGGTCGCTGTAGCAGGCGTGGATGTGCAGCAGCGGATGCCGTCGGGCGAGCGCCGCGAGCACGGGCGCGAATTGCGCGGGTCCGAAAGAAGCGGGCGCGGCGACGCGCAGATGACCGCGGAGGTCCCCGCCCGGTGTGATGGCGGCCCGTGCCGCCTCGTACTCCTCGACGATCCTCACCGCGTGATCGCGGAAGGCGATGCCTGCGTCGGTGAGCGCCGCGCCACGGGTCGTCCTCGCCAGGAGCCGGACGCCGAGCTCCGACTCCAGCCGGGCCAGCCGGCGGCTGACGATGGATTTCGACAGTCCCAGCCGCTGCGCGGCCGGGGACAGGCCGCCGGCATGCGCGACCTCGACAAACGTCTGAAGCTCTTCCAGGTCCATGCGACATCCATCGCCCCGCTGAAGAGCGGGGCAATGCGCGGCAGCCTACCCGCT
Source organism: Roseateles sp. So40a (assembly GCF_048081605.1). Classification (NCBI taxonomy): domain Bacteria; kingdom Pseudomonadati; phylum Pseudomonadota; class Betaproteobacteria; order Burkholderiales; family Sphaerotilaceae; genus Roseateles; species Roseateles sp. So40a. Next base: position 1,448,514 of record NZ_CP182288.1, read on the forward strand.
CTTCAGGCGATGGCGCCAGCGTCGGCCACGAGCGCCGCGCCGGTGATCAGGCTCGCGGCCGGGCTGGTCAGGAAGACGACGGCGTTGGCGATCTCCCGGGGCTCGCCGAATCGGCCCAGCGACGTCATCGCGCGCTGGAAATCGGCGGCGGGACCGTCGGCCGGATTCGCGTCGGTGTCCGTGGAGCCCGGATGGACCAGGTTGACGGTGATGCCTCGCGGGCCGAGTTCTCGAGACAGGCCGCGCGTGAACGCCACCAGCGCCGCCTTGGACATCGCATAGGCGGTGACGCCGGGGAAGGGCACCCGCTCCGCCAGTCCGGACCCGATGGAAACGATCCGGCCGCCGGGCGTCAGATGGGGAATCACGGCCTTGGCGAACAGCACGGGTCCGCGGACGTTGGTGTCCATCAGGGTCTGGTAGTCCTGCAGGTCCAGCTCGGCGATCAGGCCGTTGTGACCGATGGCGGCGCTGTTGACCAGGATGTCGATGCCGCCCAGCGCCTTGACCGCCTCGTCCACGGCGCGCTCGATCGCCAGCGGGTCGGCGTTGTCGGCCCGGATCGCGAAGGCGCGGCGGCCCATGGCGTTGATGGCTCTGACCACGTCCTGGGCACGGTCCTCCGAGTGCCGATAGGTGAAGGCCACGTCGGCGCCGTTCTCCGCCAGGGCGATGGCGATGGCCGCACCGATGCCGCGCGAGCCGCCGGTCACGAGCGCCCGCTTTCCATTCAAACTGAACATCTGATTCCCTTGTTTCACGCGCTGGCGACAGCGCCGCGCGTCGGCGACAGACGCCGCCTGCAGCGAATCGTAGGGAGCCGTCGCCGCGGGTTGTAGCCTCGCGGCGCGCACATCAGAAGCGCGGAAAGTGGAACGCCGGCGGCCAACAGAATCCGGCGCCATGAACAGCAGATTGCGACAGCCGACAGCATCTTCAGACAGTGCGGGTGGGCAGGCCGATGCCGACACTCGCGACATGGCCGTCATGTCGCTTCTCCCGCCGTCCGGTGACATCGTCGTCGCCCATCGTCATCCGTTGTTGAGCGCCGGCCTGGCGGCTGCCCTCGGGTCCTCCCTGCGCGGCATGGATGCGAGCAAGGAAGCCGTCGGCCCCCGCGGTGCCAGGGCCTCCGCGCGACTGGTGATCGCCGATCACGACGAGGCGATCCGGGTCCTGTCGGCCCCGCGCCGTTTGCTGGATGGGCGAGACCTCAGCGATGCGCGGTGGCTGGTCGTCAGCGTCTCGATGAACGGTGTCCAGGTGCGGCAGGCCATGGCTGCGGGCATCCTGGGCTATGTCGACGCCAGCTGTCAGATCGACGAACTCCTGACCGCTGCCCGCGCGGTCCTCTCCGGACGCCGCTATCTGTGCCGCACGGCGGCGGTGCTGCTGGCCGAGCGCTGGCTCGGTGAATCGCTGACACCGCGTGAACTCGATGTGCTGCAAGGGCTCTGCGCGGGCCTGGACAACAAATCGATCGGCGCCAGGCTCGGCGTCGCGCCGGGAACGATCAAGACGCATGTGAAGACGGTGCTGGCCAAGCTGCGGGTGAGCAACCGCACGCAAGCCGCTACCGAGGCCCTGCGCCAAGGCCTGTTCAGCGAGCACGCCGTCCCCACGGCCATCGAGCCGACCGTCCCCGTGGCACCGCCGCCGCGCACGATCAGACAGCCCGGCGCAGGTTCAGACAGTGCCTCGGCGCGGCCCTTCTCTGACACTCGTCGACGACCCCTGCATCCCCAGCATCCCGCCCATCGCCGATGCCCCGCCTGGCGGGCCCGAACGTCAAGGAGACCCATGATCCCTGCACCGCAACCGGCCGCTCCGTCGGCCGCCGACGCCACGACCTATCCCGTCGGCCTGGTCTTCGACGTCACCTTCGATCAATTCGCCGTCCGGCTCACGGTGCTCTCGACCACACGCCTGCGCTTCGACATCGCCGACGGACCGTATGCCAAGTCCGAGGAGGTCGACCTCGTCGCCACCCTGTTGCGGCCCGGCGTCTTCCTCGTCAGCTGGATCGAGCACAGCGGCGCGACCGTTGTCCACGTCGAGGACTTCGCCGCCGGACAGCTGCACTCCCACGCCACGCTGCCTGACGGCCGCTTCCTGCGCATGCAGGGTCCCATCACCCTCGTTCCCGTTGCGACGGCCGCATGACGATGAGCGCCACGAGCGCCATGACCAGGATGACCACGATGACCACAACGACCACGACGATCACGACGACCTCCACCACCGAGCGCAACAAGGCGCTCGTGCTCGACGCGATGACGGCGCTCTTCCAGCGCCGGGACGCCTCGGCGGTCGAGCGCCTGTATGCGCCCGGCTACATCCAGCACAACCCCACGATCCCGCAGGGCCGTGATGCGCTCGCCGCGCTCATTCCGCAGTTGCCGGCGGATCTCTTCTACGAGCCCGGTCTGATGGTCGCGGAAGGCGATTACGTGGTCATCCACGGCCGCATCCGCGGCTGGGCGCCCAAGTCGCAGGTCGTCATCGACATCTTCCGCATCGAGGACGGCCGGCTCGCCGAGCACTGGGACGTCCTGCAGGACGAGGTCAGCGGCGGCGCGGCGTCCTCGGGCATCGCCATGTTCTCTCCCGACGAGCGCGCGACGCAGCTCGCCGGCAGCGGCTCGCGCTGAACGACGCCCGCGGGGCCGTCGCCTCGCTGCCCCGCTGCCCCGCTGCCTCGCGGCCTCTCTTTCCCCCCACGCGCCCCTGCGCTCAATCCCAAGGAGATCCCTCATGTCCACCAAGACCGGTCTGCAAGCGCTGCTGCGCCCCGAGGACAGCTATGTGGTCCTCATCGACCACCAGCCCTACCAGTTCGCCAACCTGCACAGCCATGAGCCGACGATGATCGCCAACAACGTCATCGGACTGGCCAAGGCCGCGAAGGTCTTCAATGTCCCGACCTTGCTGACCACCGTGATCGAGGAACGCGGCGGCTACCTGATCAAGGGCCTGCAGGATGTCTTCCCCGATCAGAAGCCGATCAACCGCACCTTCATCAACACCTGGCAGGACCCGGCCGTCACCGATGTCGTGAAGAAGAGCGGCCGCAAGCAGCTGATCCTGGCGGCGCTGTGGACCGAGGTCTGCCTGGCCATGCCGGCCCTTCAGGCGCTGGGTGAGGGCTACGACGTGTTCGTCGTGACCGACGCCTCGGGCGGTGTGTCCGTCGAGGCCCATGACATGGCGGTGCGCCGCCTGGTGCAGGCGGGCGCGGTGCCCATCACCTGGATGGCCGTGGCCGCCGAATGGCAGCGTGACTGGGCACGCGAGGAGACCGCCGTGCCGCTCAGCGGCGTGATCGGCGAGCACGGCGGCGGGAGCGCCATCGCCTACGCCTGGGAGATGCAATTGCTGGAGTCCGCCGCCAAGGCGGCCAAGGCCTCTGCACGCTGATCCCGTAGATCCCGTAGATCCCGGCGACCCGCCCGACGGCGGGCCGCGGCGCGATGTCGCGGCCCGGCCGTCTTGCGGGATCGCGCACCGGTGCGGAAGAATGCGCTGTCGTCTCCCTTCCGCCTCCGCCGCTGTTTGATGCCTGATCTGCCCACGCCCCCCGAGCTGCCGGAAAACGTACTGGACCTGAGCCTCAAGACGCGCGCCTGGAACGGCGTGCGTGTCGACGTGGTGGAGTACGCCTGCGCCGGCCGCGTGGTGCATCTGGTGGGCAGCGAGGAGGATGCGCGCCTGGGCGTGATCCTCGATGAGATCGGCCGCGGCCGTTGCGAGCCGCGCCTCGTGGCGAGCAAGCCGTGTGCGTTGCCCTACCGGCCGCGGCAGATGCATTTCGCGCCGGCGGGATTGCCCGTCTGGGGCTACACGGAGGACTCGCGTTTCGTGCGCGCGGTCAATCTCAACTTCGATGCCGCCGACCTGCAGGCGCGTCTGCGCATCGAGCCCAAGGGCGGCGCGGCGGACACGCCGCGCATGCGCTTCAACGATGACCGGATCTGGTCGCTGGTCAAGCTGCTGGCCGAGGCGGTGGACGACCCGGACCCGTCCTCCCAGCTGTATGGCGACTCGCTGATGGCGGCGATCGCCGCGCGGCTCTTCGCGGCGCCCGCGACGGCGTCCCGGGCCGGTGCGCGGCTCTCGGCCCAACAGTTGCGGGACGCGATCGCATTCATGGATGCGCAGCTGCCCACGCGCGTGGACCTGTCCACGCTGGCCGCGCTGGCGGGACTGTCCCAGTCCCATTACAGCCGCGCGTTCAAGGCGTCCACGGGCGTCGCGCCGTATCAATGGCAGCTGCAGGCGCGCATCGAGCGTGCCAAGCACCTGCTGTTCCACACCCGTGCCTCGCTCGAGGACGTGGCCGAGGCGACCGGTTTCGCGGACGCCGTCCACTTCGGCCGCACCTTCCGCCGGGTCGCGGGCATCACGCCCGCGGCGTGGCGCGCCGACCGCCTGAGCTGACCCGCGATCCCTGCGGGTTATCCATATCGTTGACACCTCAACTATCCAGGCCTAAAGTGATCGCGTCATGCAGTCACCGCCCGCCTTCGGCGCGGGCCTCACCCCATGCGTATCACCTGCATCGGCGGCGGTCCCGCCGGCCTGTACTTCGCGCTGCTGATGAAGCGCCAGGACCCCGCCCATGAGGTCAAGGTGCTGGAGCGCAACCGCGCGGGCGACACCTTCGGCTGGGGCGTGGTGTTCTCCGACCAGACGCTGGCCGCGTTGCGCGAGGCCGATCCCGAGACCGCCGAGCAGATCCTGCAGGCCTTCAACCACTGGGATGACATCGCCGTGCACATCGGCGGCCGCACGATGGTCTCGGGCGGTCACGGCTTCTGCGGCATCGGCCGGCGCCGGCTGCTGGACATCCTGCGCGCGCGCTGCGAAGCGCTGGGCGTGGACATCCGCTACGAGACCGATGTCACCGACGACGCCGGCATCGACGCTGATCTGATCATCGCGGCCGACGGCCTCAACAGCCGGCTGCGCCAGAAGTACGCCCAGACCTATCAGCCCGACGTCGACCTGCGCCAGTGCCGCTTCGTGTGGCTGGGCACGACCAAGCTCTTCGACGCCTTCACCTTCGATTTCCAGAAGACCGAGTGGGGCTGGTTCCAGGCGCATGCCTACCGCTTCGACGACACGCATTCGACCTTCATCGTCGAGGCACCCGAGCCCGTCTGGCGCGCCGCGGGCCTGGAGGACATGAGCAAGGAGGATGGCATCGCCTTCTGCGAGCGCCTCTTCGCGAAAGTGCTCGACGGCCATCCGCTGATCTCCAATGCCTCGCACCTGCGCGGCTCCGCGCAGTGGATCCGCTTCCCGCGCGTGGTCTGCCAGCGCTGGGTGCATCACAACGGCCGCGCGCCGGTCGTGCTGATGGGCGACGCGGCGCACACCGCGCATTTCTCGATCGGCTCGGGGACCAAGCTCGCGCTGGAAGACGCCATCGCGCTGGCCGCCGACATCGCCCGTCACGGCGGCGAGGTCGACAGCCTGCCCGCCGCGTTGCGCGAGTACGAGGCGACGCGCTCGATCGAGGTGCTGCGCATCCAGAACGCGGCGCGCAACTCCACCGAGTGGTTCGAGAACGTCGAGCGCCACGCGCGTCTCGCGCCGGAGCAATTCGCCTACTCGCTGCTGACGCGCTCGCAGCGGATCTCGCACGAGAACCTGCGGCTGCGCGACGCGCGCTACGTCGGCGAGTACGAGGCCTGGCTCTCGCGGCGCGCGGGCCTGGACCGCGCCGCGCCGCCGATGTTCACGCCGTTCACGCTGCGCGGCACGACGCTGAAGAACCGCGTCGTGGTCTCGCCGATGGCGCAGTACTCGTGCGTCGACGGGCAACCCGCCGATTACCACCTGACCCACCTCGGCGCGCGCGCGATGGGCGGCGCTGGCCTGGTCTTCGCGGAGATGACCTGCGTCTCGCCCGACGCGCGCATCACGCCTGGATGTCCGGGCCTGTGGAACGACGCGCAACGCGATGGCTGGCGGCGCATCGTCGATCACGTGCATGCGCGCTCCACCGCGAAGATCGCGATGCAGCTGGGCCATGCCGGCGCGAAGGGCTCCACGCGCGTGGCCTGGGAAGGCATCGATCAGCCGCTGGACGAGGGCAACTGGCCCTTGATCTCGGCGTCGCCCCAGCAGTACCTGGAGGGCGTCAGCCAGTGGTCGCGCGAGATGACCCGCGCCGACATGGACCGCGTGACGGCCGACTTCGTTGACGCCACGCGCCGCGCCGCCGAGGCCGGATTCGATTGGCTGGAGCTGCACTGCGCGCACGGTTATCTGCTGTCGAGCTTCCTGTCGCCGCTGACGAATCAGCGCAGCGATGCCTACGGCGGATCGCTGGAGAACCGGTTGCGTTATCCGATCGAGGTCTTCATCGCCATGCGCGCCGTGTGGCCGCAGGATCGCCCGATGTCGGTGCGGATCTCCGCCAGCGACTGGGTCAGCGGCGGCACGACGGCCGAGGACGCCGTCGCGATCGCCGAGGCCTTCAAGGCCGCGGGCGCCGACCTGATCGACGTGTCCTCGGGGCAGGTCAGCAAGCGCGAGAAACCCGTCTACGGCCGCATGTGGCAGACGCCGTTCAGCGAGAGCGTGCGCAACCGCGCGGGCATCGCGACGATCGCGGTGGGCGCGATCTCCGAGGCGGATCACGTGAACAGCATCATCGCGGCCGGCCGCGCGGACCTGTGCGCGATCGCGCGGCCGCACCTGGCCAATCCGGCCTGGACGCTGACCGAGGCGGCGCGCATCGGTTATCTGTCCGGACCGGGTCTGGACTGGCCGGTGCAGTACCTCTCGGGCAAGAGCCAGATGGAGCGCGACTTCGAGCGCCAACGCGCGATGGGCGGCGGTGCCGCCGCGCAGGAACAGGCCAACAAGGCGCTCGGCGTCTGAGACGGGAGGCATGGCCATGAGCAACAGGTATCCGCTCGAAGGGCTGCATGCGGTGGTGACCGGCGGCGGATCGGGCATCGGCGCGGCGGTCGCGCAGGCGCTGATCGCGGACGGCGCCCGCGTGACGTTGATGGGCCGGCGGCTCGATCGGCTGCAGGCGCAGCGCGATCGCATGGACGTCGACGGCGGACCGGCCGTGGCGCTGCAGGTCTGCGATGTGGGCGACGAGGCCAGCGTGCGCGCGGCCTTCGCCGCCGCCGCGGACGATTCCGGCCCGATCGACCTGCTCATCAACAACGCCGGTCAGGTGGAGACCGCGCCCTTCGCGAAGACTTCGCTCGAGACCTGGCAGCGGCTGATCAACGTCAACCTCACCGGCAGCTTCCTGTGCAGCCGCGAGGTCCTGCCCGGCATGACCGAGCGCCGCTTCGGCCGGATCGTCAACGTGGCGAGTACCGCGGCGCTCAAGGGATACGCCTACGTCGCCGCCTACTGTGCGGCCAAGCACGGCGTGCTGGGCATGACGCGGGCGCTGGCGCTGGAGACCGCGCGCAAGGGCGTGACGGTCAACGCGGTGTGCCCCGGCTATACGGAGACCGACATCGTCGCCGGCGCGATCGACACCATCGTCGCCAAGACCGGGCGCTCGGCCGAGGCCGCGCGCGCCGAGCTCGCGGCGGTCAATCCTCAGGGGCGGCTGATCGATCCGGTGGAAGTCGCCGCCGCCGTCGTCTGGCTCGCCCGGCGCGACAGCGGCGCCATCACGGGACAGGCGATCGCCGTCGCCGGCGGGGAGGTGATGTGATGCGCGAGACCGGTGCCGGCATGAATGGTCAGGACCACGGCCACGACCACGAGTGCGACCACGAGCGCGACGGCGGGCTCGGCCAGGACTTCGGTCCCGACCTGGAGTCGCGCATGCACGACGGCGACCACCAGGCGCTGCGCCTGTGGTTGCGACTGCTGGCCTGCACCACGCGCATCGAGGACCAGATCCGCCAGCGTTTGCGCAACGAATTCGGCACGACGCTGCCGCGCTTCGACCTGCTCGCGCAGCTCGAGCGCAGCCCCGACGGGCTGACGATGCGTGAGCTGTCGCAGCGGCTGATGGTCACCGGCGGCAACGTCACGGGCATCACCGACCAGCTCGAGGCCGAGGGCCACGTGGTGCGCGAGCCGCATCCGTCGGACCGGCGCAGCGTCACCGTGCGGCTCACGCCGGCGGGGCGCCGACAGTTCAAGCGCATGGCCGCGACGCACGAGGGCTGGATCGTCGAGCTGCTCGCCGGCTGGCCGCCCGAACAGAAGGCGCAGGTGTACACGCTGCTCGCGGGCCTCAAGGGCCACCTCGCGCAGCTCGACGCCGCACGCAAATGAACCACCCGAGCCCACACCACGCTTTGACTCCCTCGCCCGCGAAGCGGGAGAGGGCGGGGGTGAGGGCTCGTCTGAGGAACACAGTTTGAGGAGCACATCTTGATGGACAGCCATCTCATCACCGGCAACCGCCGCAGCCTGCAGGGCTTCGTGCCGACGCACTTCAGCTGGCGCCAGGAGGGCGCGGTCGGCGTGATCACGCTGAACCGGCCCGAGCGCAAGAACCCGTTGACCTTCGAGTCCTACGCCGAGCTGCGCGACCTGTTCCGCACGCTGGCCTACGTGGACGAGGTGAACGCGATCGTCGTGCAGGGCGCGGGCGGCAACTTCTGCTCGGGCGGCGACGTGCACGAGATCATCGGCCCGCTGACGAAGATGTCGATGCCGGACCTGCTCGCGTTCACGCGCATGACCGGCGACCTGGTCAAGGCGATGCGGGCCTGCCCGCAGCCCGTCGTGGCCGCGATCGACGGCGTGTGCGCCGGCGCGGGCGCGATCATGGCGATGGCCTCGGACCTGCGCGTGGGCACCGCGCGCAGCAAGACCGCCTTCCTGTTCACACGCGTGGGCCTGGCCGGTTGCGACATGGGCGCCTGCGCGCTGCTGCCGCGCATCGTGGGGCAGGGCCGCGCGTCGGACCTGCTCTATACCGGCCGCAGCCTGGGCGGCGAGGAAGCGCTGCAGTGGGGCTTCCTGAACCGCCTCGCCGATCCCGACGCGCTGGAATCGCAAGCGGTGAGCTGGGCCGCGGAGATCGCCGCGGGTCCCAACTTCGCGCATGCGATGACCAAGCGCATGCTGCATCAGGAGTGGACGATGGGTGTGGACGAGGCCATCGAGGCCGAGGCGCAGGCCCAGGCGATCTGCATGATGACGCAGGACTTCCACCGCGCGTATCACGCGTTCGTCGCCAAGCAGCGGCCCGAGTTCCAGGGCGATTGAGGACGGTCATGCAGCATCTGAGACACCTGGACTGGCCGTTCTTCGACGACCGGCACCGCGTGCTGGCCAGCGAGCTCGACGCGTGGTGCGCGAGGCATCTCGCGCACGGCGCGGTCGATCACGACGATGTGGACGCTTCGTGCAAGGCGCTGGTCAAGACGCTGGGCGAAGGCGGCTGGCTGACGCACGCGGTGGCGGGCGAGGGCGAGGCCATCGACACCCGCGCGATCTGCCTGCTGCGCGAGACGCTCGCGCGCCACGACGGGCTCGCCGACTTCGCCTTCGCGATGCAGGGCCTGGGGTCGGGCGCGATCTCGCTGATGGGCACGCCCGCGCAGCGTGCCGCCTACCTGCCGCGCGTCGCGCGCGGTGAGGCGCTCGCGGCCTTCGCCCTGTCTGAGCCCGAGGCCGGATCGGACGTGGCCGCCATGCAATGCGCGGCGCGCCTGGACGGGGACCACTACGTGCTCGACGGCGAGAAGACGTGGATCTCCAACGGCGGCATCGCCGATTTCTACGTGGTGTTCGCGCGCACGGGGGAGGCGCCCGGTTCGCGCGGCATCAGCGCCTTCATCGTCGACGCCGGCTCGCCGGGCTTCGAGATCGCCGAGCGCATCGACGTCATCGCGCCGCATCCGCTGGCGCGTCTGCGCTTCTCGGGATGCCGTGTGCCGAAGACCGCGATGGTCGGCGCGCCGGGCGAGGGCTTCAAGGTGGCGATGCGCACGCTGGACGTGTTCCGGACCTCGGTCGCCGCGGCGTCCCTCGGCTTCGCGCGTCGCGCGCTGGAGGAAGGCCTGCATCAGGCCAAGGAGCGCGCCATGTTCGGCGCGACGCTGGCCGACCTGCCGCTGACGCAGGCCAAGCTCGCGGACATGGCCTGCACCGTCGACAGCAGCGCGCTGCTGGTCTACCGCGCGGCCTGGGAGCGCGACCAGGGGCGCACGATCACGCGCGAGGCCGCGATGGCCAAGCTGATGGCCACCGAAGGCGCGCAGCGCGTCATCGACGCGGCGGTGCAGCTGCACGGCGGGCGCGGCGTGCGGCGCGGCGAGATCGTCGAATCGCTCTACCGCGAGATCCGCGCGCTGCGGATCTATGAAGGCGCCAGCGAGGTCCAGCAACTGATCATCGGACGCGATCTGCTGAAGAACGGATAAGGACGCCCCCCCATGCACCGCACCGCCCACGTCGACACCTTCGCCCGCGATCACCTGCCGCCGCCGGACCAGTGGCCTGAGCTGGTCTTCGACCTGCCGGAGCTGCAGTTCCCCGAGCGCATGAACTGCGCGTGGGACTTGCTGGATCGGTGGGTGGACGGCGGGCAGGGCGGGCAGGGCGCACAGGGCGGTGACGCGAGCCTTCTCGGTGGCGGCAACGGCAACGGCGGTGTCATCGTCGGCGCGGGCCGTCACGGTGTCGAGGTCCGATGGACCTACGCCGAGCTCCAGGCACAGGCCAATCGCATCGCCCATGTGCTGGTGAACGAGCTGGGCGTGGTGCCGGGCAACCGGGTGCTCCTGCGCGGCGCCAACACGCCGGCGCTGGCGGCGTGCTGGTTCGCGGTGATGAAGGCCGGCGCGATCGCGGTCGCGACGATGCCGCTGCTGCGCGCCAAGGAACTGGCCCAGGTGATCGACAAGGCGCAGGTCACGCATGCGCTGTGCGACGCGGCGCTGGTCGAGGAGCTGTCCGCCGCCCAGGCGCTGTGCCCGGTGCTGACCCGTGTCTGCCGTTTCCACGACGACACGCCCGATGGGCTGGAAGCCCTGGCGGAAAGGCAGTCGCCGCGCTTCGAGAACGTCGACACCGCCTCGGACGATTGCGCGCTGATCGCGTTCACGTCGGGCACGACGGGGCAGCCCAAGGGCACGATGCACTTCCATCGCGACGTGATCGCGATCTGCCGCTGCTGGCCGGTGCATTGCCTGCAGGCCCGGTCCGACGACGTCTTCATCGGCAGCCCGCCGCTGGCCTTCACATTCGGACTGGGCGGGCTGCTGCTGTTCCCGATGAGCGTCGGCGCTTCGGCCGTGCTGCTGGAGAAGGCGTCCCCCGATCTGCTGCTCGCGGCGATCGCCCGTCACCGTGCCACCGTGTGCTTCACCGCGCCGACGTCCTACCGCGCCATGGCGATGACGGTCGCGCAGGCCCGGGCCGAGGCGGGCAAGCCTGTGCCTGACCTGTCCTCGCTGCGCAAGTGTGTGAGCGCGGGTGAGGCATTGCCGGCCGCGACTCGCCAGTTGTGGAAGGACACGACCGGGATCGAGTTGATCGACGGCATCGGCGCGACCGAGATGCTGCACATCTTCATCTCCCACACCGAGGGCAGCGCGCGGCCCGGCGCGACCGGCAAGCCGGTGCCGGGATACCGCGCGCGCATCGTCGATGACGAGGGGCGCGAGCTGCCGCCCGGCGCCGTCGGCAAGCTCGCGGTGCAGGGCCCGACCGGATGCCGCTACCTCGCCGACGACCGACAGCTCAAGTACGTGAAGGACGGCTGGAACCTCACCGGTGACGCCTACCTCGTCGATGCCGACGGCTACTTCGTCTACCAGGCCCGTACCGACGACATGATCATCTCCGGCGGCTACAACATCGCCGGTCCGGAGGTCGAGTCCGCGCTGCTGGCGCATCCGGCGGTCGCGGAGTGCGCCGTGGTCGGCGTGCCCGACGAGGAGCGCGGCCAACTGGTCAAGGCCTTCGTCGTGCTCAAGCGGGACATCGCAGGCGGCGTCGGCGCCGACGCCCCCGACGCTGCCGATGCCATCGCCGCGCAGGCCGCGTTGGCCGCGTTGGCCAAGGCGCTGCAGGACTTCGTCAAGGCCACGATCGCGCCGTACAAGTACCCCCGTGCGATAGAGTTCCGCGCCGAACTGCCCAAGACCGAGACCGGCAAGTTGCAACGTTTCCGCCTGCGTCAGCAGTAAGCGCAGTCTTCCGACCGTCCCCTCCCTTTCTTCCCGGAGTCACCGATGAAGATGACGTCGAAGTCCCTCGCGATCCTGCTGGCCACGGCCGGCGCGTTTCCCCTGGCGGTGTCCACCGCGCACGCCGCCGACAAGCTCAAGGTCGGCATGCTGAGCACGCTGTCCGGCGCGGGCGCCGGACTGGGCGTCGACATCCGCGACGGCTTCGCGCTCGCGGTCGCGCAGAACGGGGGCAAGCTCGGCGGATTGCCGGTGGAGACGGTGATCGCCGACGACCAGCAGAACCCCGAGGTGGCCAAGCAGTCCGCCGAGCGGCTGCTCAAGCGCGACAAGGTCGACGTCATGACCGGCATCGTGTTCTCCAACGTCATGCTCGCGGTCGGTCCCGGCGTCTTCGCCGCACAGGTGCCCTACGTCAGCGCCAATGCCGGCCCGTCGCAGTACGCCGGCGAGCAGTGCAACCCGTACTTCTTCAACGTCGCCTGGCAGAACGACAACCTCCACGAGGCCGTCGGCAAGACGGTGATGGACAAGGGCTTCAAGAAGGTGGTCGTGCTCGCGCCCAACTACCCGGCGGGCAAGGACGCGGTGGCCGGATTCAAGCGCTACTACAAGGGCACGGTGGCCGACGAGATCTACACCAAGCTCGGCCAGCTGGACTACGCCGCGGAGCTCGCGCAGGCGCGCGCGGCCAAGCCCGACGCGATGTACATCTTCCTGCCCGGCGGCATGGGCATCAACTTCATCAAGCAGTTCGTCGGCGCGGGACTGTCCAAGGACATCACGCTGTTCGGGCCGGGCTTCTCCGCCGATGAGGACGTGATCAAGGCGGTCGGCGAGCCGATGCTGGGCATGTTCAACAGCTCGCACTGGGCGCATGACCTGGACAACCCGGCCAACAAGCGCTTCGTGGCGGACTTCGTGAAGGCCTACGGCCGACTGCCGTCGCTGTACGCGAGCCAGGGTTACGACGCGGCGCAGCTGATCGGCGCGGCGGTGCGCGACGTCAAGGGCAAGGTCGAGGACAAGCCGGCGTTGCTCAAGGCGCTGAAGGCAGCGAAGTTCGACTCGGTGCGCGGCGCCTTCCGCTTCAACCACAACCAGTACCCGGTGCAGGACTATTACCTGCGCGTCATCACCAAGGACCCGCAGGGCCGCGTGACCAACCGGACGCTGGGCAAGATCTTCGAGCAGCACGCGGATGCCTACGCACCGCAGTGCAAGATGAAGTGACCCGGCGCATGACGCGACGACCGACACGACACCGGGCAGGGCGCTGAACGATGGACGCGATCCTCGTGGCCGAGCAGCTGCTCAACGGGCTGCAGTTCGGGCTGATGCTGTTCCTGCTGGCGGCCGGGCTGACGCTGGTCTTCGGCATCATGGACCTGATCAACCTGGCGCATGGCTCGCTGTACATGGTCGGGGCCTACCTGGCCGCGGCGGCGATGGCCGCGGGCGCGTCCTTCGGCGTGGCGGTGCTGGCGGCGGTGGCGGGCACGGCCGTGCTGGGCATGGCGCTGGAGGTCACGCTGTTGCGCCGGCTCTACCAGCGCGACCACTTGAGCCAGGTGCTCGCGACCTTCGCGCTGATCCTGATGCTCAACGAGGGCGTGCGCCTGATCTGGGGCGAGCAGCCGCTGATGCTGAACACGCCGGCCGCCTTGTCCGGTCCGGTGGAGCTGCTGCCCGGGCTGATGTATCCGGCCTACCGGTTGCTGATCATCGGCGTGGGACTGGCGGTGGCGGTGGCGCTGTATGGGCTGGTGACGCGCACGCGCTGGGGCATGTGGGTGCGCGCGGGCGCGTCCAACCGCGCGATGACCACGGCGATGGGCGTGCCCGCCGATCGGCTGTTCACCGCCGTCTTCGGCGTGGGCGCGGCGCTGTGCGCGCTGGCCGGCTCGCTGCTGGGCCCGCTGCTGGCGGTGCAGGTCGGCATGGGCGAGAGCATCCTGATCCTGGCGTTCGTCGTCATCGTGATTGGCGGCATCGGCTCGATCCGGGGCGCGCTGGTGGGCTCGCTGCTGGTGGGGCTGGTGGACACCGGCTCGCGCACGCTGCTGCCCGCGGTGCTGCGCCAGGTCGCGTCGCCGGAGGTGGCGTCCACGGTCGGACCGGCCGTCGCGGCCATCCTGATCTACGTGCTGATGGCGGCGGTGCTGTTCTGGAAACCGCGCGGCCTGTTCCCGGCGCGCGGCTGAATCGAGAAAGGCAGCGATGAGCGAATCGATCCGAGCCCGGCACACGATGCTGCATCACCGCGGCCTGGGCGCGATGACCTGGGCGGTGTTCGCGGCGCTGGCCGTATTGCCGCCGGTGCTGCAGGCCTTCGGGCTGGAGTTCTACACGGTGGTCGCCACGCGCGTGCTGATCTTCGCGATCGCGGCGACCAGCCTGAACCTGATCCTCGGCTTCGGCGGGCTGGTGAGCTTCGGCCATGCGGCCTTCGTCGGCCTGGGCGCGTACACGGTGGCGGTGCTGGCGGACGCGGGCGTGGGCTCCGCGTGGATCGCCTGGCCGGTGGCGATGGCGGTGTCGGGCCTGGCCGCGGCGGTGATCGGGGCCATCAGCCTGCGCACGCGCGGCGTGTACTTCATCATGATCACGCTGGCCTTCGCGCAGATGTTCCATTACCTGGCGGTGTCGCTGAAGGCCTATGGCGGCGATGACGGCTTGCCGGTGGCGGCGCGCTCGACGCTGGCCGGCCTGCCGCTGAACCTGGCCGACGACGCGTCGTTCTACTGGGTCGCGCTGGCGCTCTTCGCGATCGTGTTCCTGGCGCTGCGTCGACTGGTGAATTCGCCGTTGGGCTGGCTGCTGCAGGCCGCGCGCGAGAACGAGACGCGCGTGGCCGCGACCGGCGGCCGCGTCTTCGCGGTGCAGTGGACGGTGTTCGTCGTCGCGGGCGCTGTCGCGGGCCTGGCCGGCGCGCTGCTGGCCAATCTCAACGGGCTGGTGTCGCCGCACCTGATGCACTGGTCGCAGTCGGGCCAGCTGATGGTGATGGTCATCCTCGGAGGCGCTGGCGCGCTGTGGGGCGGACCGCTCGGCGCGGCGGTGTTCCTGCTGCTGGAGGAGCTGCTGTCGGGCGTGACCATCCACTGGCAGTTCGCGCTCGGCGCGATCCTGCTGGCCGTGGTGCTCTTCGCGCCGCGAGGACTGGCGGGACTGCTCGCTGGACGGTTGGGTTTACCGCGAGCGACGACCAAGGCGGGAGGCCGCCATGCGTGACGTCCGTGACGCGCGAGACCCGCGTGACGACGCCCGGCCGTCGCAACTGCCCGCGCTGGCGCTGCTGCAGGTCCATCGGCTGGTGAAGCGCTTCGGCGCGCTGACCGCCACCGACGAGGCGAGCTTCTCCGTGCGGGCCGGCGAGACCCATGCGTTGATCGGCCCGAACGGGGCGGGCAAGACGACGCTGATCCATCAGATCTCCGGCGCGCTGGTGCCCGACGCGGGCGGGCTGTTCCTGGACGGCGAGGACATCACCGCGCTGCCGATGCCGCGTCGCGTGCGCGAGGGCCTGGTGCGCTCGTTCCAGATCACCAGCCTGTACAAGCGCTTCACGGTGCTGGACAACGTCGTGCTGGCGGTGCTCGCGCGGCGGGCGTCGGCGCCGTCGTGGTGGCGCATGGCGCGCGCGGATGACGCGGCCTATGCCGATGCCGAGGCGATGCTCGCGCTGACGGGGTTGGCCGCGATGGCCGACCGCGTCGCGGGCAGCCTCGCGCACGGCGAGCAACGCCAGCTGGAGCTCGCGCTCGCGCTGGCGGCCAAGCCGCGGCTGCTGTTGCTGGACGAGCCGATGGCCGGCATGGGGCCGGATGAATCGGCGCGGATGGTCGAGCTGCTGGCCGCGCTCAAGGCCCAGCACCTGACGCTGTTGCTGGTGGAGCACGACATGGACGCGGTGTTCCGGCTCGCGGATCGCGTGTCGGTGCTGGTGAGCGGGCGCGTGATCGCGAGCGGCACGCCCGACGAGATCCGCGCCGACGCCGCGGTCCGGGCGGCCTATCTTGGCGACGAGACCGATCCCGAGGTGACGGAGGTGCGCGCATGAGCGAGCCGCTGCTGGAGATCGACGGGCTGCGCGCCGGTTATGGCGACAGCCAGGTGCTGTTCGGGCTGGACCTGCGCATCGAGACGGGCGAGGTCGCCACGCTGCTGGGCCGCAACGGCATGGGCAAGAGCACGACGCTGCGTTGCCTGACCGGCTGGCTCGCGCCCACGGGTGGCCGCATCCGCTTCGCCGGCGAGGACGTCACCGGCTGGCGGGCGGACCGCATCGCGCGGCTCGGACTGGCCATCGTGCCCGAGGGGCGCCAGGTGTTCCCCAACCTCAGCGTGCTGGAGCACCTGCGCGCCTTCGAGGCCAACCGCTGTCGCAGCGCGGACCCGTGGACGGTCGAGCGGGTCTTCGCGCTGTTCCCGCGGCTGCGCGAGCGCGCGGGCAATCTCGGTCAGCAGCTGTCGGGCGGCGAGCAGCAGATGCTGGCCATCGGCCGCGCGCTGGTGACCAATCCGCGGCTCCTGGTGCTGGACGAGGCCACCGAGGGCCTGGCCCCGCTGATCCGCGAGGACATCTGGCGCTGCCTGGACACGCTGCGTCAGGCGGGGCAGACCATCCTGGTGGTCGACAAGTACGTGCGGCGCCTGGTGCGGCTGGCCGACCGGCACAGCATCCTGGCGCGCGGCGAGGTCGTGTGGCGGGGGGACTCGGCGGCGCTGGCCGCGGATCCGTCGCTATGGCAGCGGCATCTGGGCGTGTGAGGAGATGGATGTGATGACCCCCGCCTTCGAGCGCGACGTGCTGATCCGCTTCGGACATTGCGATCCGGCCGGCATCGTCTTCTTTCCGCGCTACTTCGAGCTGCTCAACGCGTTCGTCGAGGACTGGTTCAACGACGGGCTGGGCGTGTCCTATGCCGAGCTGATCGGCCCCCGGCGGGTGGGCTTGCCCACGGTGCAGCTGCAGACCAATTTCGAGCGCATCAGCCGCAT
This sequence comes from Roseateles sp. So40a, assembly GCF_048081605.1. Classification (NCBI taxonomy): domain Bacteria; kingdom Pseudomonadati; phylum Pseudomonadota; class Betaproteobacteria; order Burkholderiales; family Sphaerotilaceae; genus Roseateles; species Roseateles sp. So40a. The sequence continues at coordinate 1,465,658 of NZ_CP182288.1, forward strand.
GGGCGACCGGCTGACGCAGCGGCTGTGGATCGAGCGCGTGGGTCGCAGCTCGCTGTCGCTGCGCGTGAGCGTCGACGGCGCGGACGGTCCGCGGGTGAGCTTCGGCCAGGTGCTGGTGTGCACCTCGCTGGAGACGCACCAGTCGCAGCCGTTCCCCGACGATGTCCGGGCCGCGCTGGTGCGCGCGGTCCAGCAACAACAATCCCATCAATCGTCATCGCAGTAGAGGAGTCCGACGATGAGCCAATACAACAACGACAAGCACGACAAGCGCGTGCTGCAGCCCGCGGACTGGGCCGCGCCACGCGGTTATGCCAACGGCGTTGCGGCGGTCGGCACGCAGGTCTTCGTCGCCGGGCAGATCGGCTGGAACGGCCGGTGCGAGTTCGAGAGCGACGATTTCGTCGCGCAATGCCGGCAGGCGCTGCTCAACATCAAGGCGGTGCTGGCCGAGGCCGGCGCCGAGCCGCGGCACATCGTGCGGATGACCTGGTACCTGCTGGACAAGCGCGAGTACGTGGCGCGCGGGCGCGAGGTCGGTCAGGCGTATCGCGAGGTGCTGGGCAGCGAGTACGGCATCGCGATGACCGCGGTGCAAGTGGCCGGGCTGATCGAGGACCGTGCGAAGGTTGAAATCGAGGTGACGGCGGTCGTGCCGCCGCGGGACTAGGATCGGTGGCAGGCCGCGCCGCCCGCCGAGCGCGCGCATCGTCATCGCTGACGCATTCAAGAACGGAAGAGACATCATGAGCCAAGCATCCAAGGCCGCCCATTCGAGCAAGGCCGCATTCCACTGGGACGATCCGCTGCTGCTGGAGCAGCAGCTGAGCGACGACGAGCGCGCGGTGCGCGACGCGGCGCGGGCGTACTGCCAGGACCGGCTGGCGCCGCGCGTGCTGGAGGCCTTCCGCCACGAGAAGACGGACGCGGCGATCTTCCGCGAGATGGGCGAGCTGGGGCTGCTCGGCCCGACGATTCCCGAGGAGTACGGCGGCGCCGGCTTGAACTACGTCTGCTACGGGCTGATCGCGCGCGAGGTGGAGCGCGTGGACAGCGGGTATCGGTCGATGATGAGCGTGCAGAGCTCGCTGGTCATGGTGCCGATCAACGAGTTCGGCAATGAGGCCACGAAGCGCAAGTACCTGCCCAAGCTGGCCAGCGGCGAGTGGATCGGCTGCTTCGGCCTGACGGAGCCGAATCACGGGTCGGACCCGGGATCGATGGTGACGCGGGCGCGCAAGGTCGACGGCGGGTATGCGCTGACGGGCAGCAAGATGTGGATCACCAACAGCCCGATCGCGGATGTGTTCGTGGTCTGGGCCAAGGATGACGGCGGGCAGATCCGCGGCTTCGTGCTGGAGAAGGGCTGGAAGGGCCTGAGCGCGCCGGCGATCCACGGCAAGGTGGGCCTGCGCGCGTCGATCACCGGCGAGATCGTGATGGACGAGGTGTTCTGCCCGGAGGAGAACGCCTTCCCGGACGTGCGCGGGCTGAAGGGCCCGTTCACGTGCCTGAACAGCGCGCGGTACGGCATCGCGTGGGGCGCGCTGGGCGCGGCGGAATTCTGCTGGCACACGGCGCGGCAATACACGATGGACCGCAAGCAGTTCGGCAAGCCGCTGGCGGCCAATCAGCTGGTGCAGAAGAAGCTGGCGGACATGCAGACCGAGATCGTGCTGGGGCTGCAGGGCTGCCTGCGGCTGGGGCGGATGAAGGACGAAGGGACGGCGGCGGTGGAGATCACGTCGATCATGAAGCGCAACAGCTGTGGCAAGTCGCTGGACATCGCGCGTGCGGCGCGGGACATGCTGGGCGGCAACGGCATCAGCGACGAGTTCGGCATCGCGCGGCACCTGGTCAACCTGGAGGTGGTCAACACCTACGAGGGCACGCACGACATCCATGCGCTGATCCTGGGCCGCGCGCAGACGGGGATCGCGGCGTTCTGACGCGACGACTCGTCGGACAAGGGAAGGGCGCCTGCGGGCGCCTTTTCTGTTTTTGGGGGGCGTGGATGGCTCCCAAGTCATATGCAGAAAGTTGCAAAAACGCGTCTTTCTGAATATGGTTTGGGGATGGGTCCATTGGAACGATTCATCGACGAGCAACTCGCAAGAGGGCGCTCCACCTTCTCGCGCGAGGAGTTGGCAGCCGGTCTGCCGCTGACCGACTCGGGCCTGCGTTCCGCCCTGGTTCGCCTAGGGAAGCGTCATCGCCTGGTCAGCCCCTACAAGAACTTCTACGTGGCTCTGCGCCCTGAGCACGTGTGGATGGGCGCGCCGGACGCCGAGCAGTGGATCTCGCCGCTGATGGGCCATTTGGGTCTGGACTACCGCGTGTCACTGCTGCGCGCCGCCGAGCTGCACGGCTCCTCGCATCAAGCAACGATGGTGTTTCAGGTCGTCGTTCCGAAGCAGTTGCGCGGCATCGAGATTGGCCGCCAGCGCATCGAGTTCATCAGCCAGGCGCCAGGTGAATTCAACGCGGTCAATCAGAGCGAATTTCTGACGAGCATCAAGTCGCCCACTGGCTTTGCGAAGGCGGCAGGCATCGAATTGACCCTCCTCGATGCTGCTCGTTATCTGGACAAAGCGGGTGGCATCAACGGCGTCGCCCAGATGGTGTGGACCTTCGGCGGCAGGGCCGCACCGCGGCGCTTGTCGCGACTGGCTGCCCATTACGAGACGCCGTGTATCCGACGACTCGGCTTTCTTTTCGAGCACTTCCAGCATCACCGGCAGGCAAAGGCCCTGGAGGCTTTTGGCGCGTCAGCGAAGACGAACGTCCTTCTGGACCCATTCGCCAAACCGACGATCCCCTCACTGGCGATGGAGTTCGAGCGGGACGCCACCTGGAAGCTCCTCTTGAATGGGGAGGTGGAGATTGACCGTTGATTCCTCAAGCCTTCATCAATGACTGGATGGCTCATGCGCCTTGGGCCAACCAGCGCCAAGTCGAGCAGGACCTGCTCATCTGTCGCGCCTTGTGCGACCTTTTCAATGCGCCGGCGCTGAAAGGGCGGATTGCCTTTCGAGGCGGGACGGCGATCAACAAGCTGTTGTTCGAGCGGCCGCTGAGGTACTCCGAGGACATCGATCTGGTGCAGACGATTCCCGAGCCGATCGGACCGACCCTCGATGCGATCCGGGAGGCCTTGTCATGGGTGGGGACGCCGATACGCAAGATCGCCGGGCATTCCATGCATCTGATGTACCGCTTTCATCCCGAGGCCGCGCCGACCGAGCGCCTTCAATTGAAGGTGGAGATGAACACGCGGGAGCATGCGCATCTGATGGGCCTGCGACAAATGCCCTTCGCCATGGAGAACGGCTGGTACAGCGGCCGCTGCGAGATCACGACCTTCGCACCGGAGGAGCTGTTCGGGACCAAGTTGAGGGCGTTGCTCCAGCGGCGCAAGAACCGCGATCTCTTCGACATGCATCACGGGCTGAAGGGCTTGGGGTTGGACCCGGATCGGGTGATCGCGGCGTTCCGCCATTACCTCGGCCTGGAAGGCGTCACCATCACGCGCGCGCAGGCCGAGGAGCGGATGCTTCGGCGCTTGGTTGCGAGCCTGACCGATGACATCGGTCCGATGCTGCCGGCGGGCGTGCGCTTCGAGGTGCCCGATGCAATCGAGGCTTTCGAGAAGGTCTGGGTCGAGCTCATCGCGCGCTTGCCCGGCGACGGCTGGAAGATGATGGCGAAAGTGCTGGAGGAACTGCGGGAGAAGAAGTTTCCTCATTTGCTGAGGGAGACCGCGCTGTCCTGAATCGCCTCGTGCGTACCTGGCCTCAGCGATCATGCGCCGTCAGAAGCGAGCCGCGAAGAACTGCAGGCCCATGACGATGGCGTTCTGCAGGACGTGAGGGATCAGAAGGACCAGGAAGTGGCGAGGGCGGTCGGCGTTCCTCCATCTCTGCCATGCCCACGCAAAGATGGTGAATGAGGCAGCAGGCCCGAAGAACCACATGGGATGAAGCGAGGCATGAGCCGCACCGGCGACAACTCCGATCACGAGACTGGTCGCCCACACGCGACCCGTGCTGCGAGCCAGGCTTGCGGCGGCCCACAGCAGGACAGACTCCGCGAGTGGCGCGAGCAGCACAGTACCGGCCCAGTCCATGGGCCGGAACAACTGCTCTGGCCCGGACGCTACCTTAACGTTGAGCGCTTGGAAGAGAGCGATCGCCAAGCCTTGGAGAGCGCTTGCCGCCAGTAGCGAGAGGCAAGTGATCTTCAGGCAGTAGATCGCCAGCGGATCGTCGGGCGAGGGGAAAACTTGCCAGCCACGGGCTTGTTTGATCGGACCCGCGATGGGTCCAGTGTGTTGAGGACGCATGCGGTGCGTGTCCTGGAGGATTGGAGAGGAGGCGCCGGCATGGCGTCGACGACCACGCCGGCGCATGGCTCAGCTTACGCGGTCATTTGCGATTGGCCGATACGTTCCCAGGTGCCTTCGTCGGCACCGCCGGGGCCCTGCTGGTTCACCCAGGAGCCGAAGCCCTTGATGGCGTCCCAGGCTGCCGATGCCACGACGCCCGCGGCGACCCCAGCGAGAAAGCCGCCAGATACCTGATCGATCTCCTCCATGGTCAACTCGACCAACACTTCGTCTTGAGTCATCTTCTTTTCCTTTCAGCGACCGATTCCACTCGGCCCATGGTCCCTTGCCGGATTGCAAGTGAACGTGGGCCATTCTGAGAACGAGGAGGTCAGTTGAATAGAACTTCGATGCGCTAGATCATTGATGTCATCTGCGTGAGGGTTGAATCCATGCTTGGCTCCCTCGGTCCGCTTTGCGCAGATGCGTCGACCTGTCCTCCCCGCGACACCCGCTTACCCTGCTCGGTAGGACGATCCGCCGCAGACCGGACCCGCTCGATGGTCCGGCGCGATCAGGAGACGACTGCATGGACCTCATCGACCAGATCCCCTCGCTCCACGGCAAGGTCAGCGACGCCGAATGGCAGCTGCGCGTGGACCTCGCTGCCTGCTACCGGCTCGTCGCCCGCTACGGCTGGAGCGACCTCATCTTCACCCACATCAGCGCCCGGCTCCCCGGCGATGCCCATGAGTTCCTCATCAATCCCTATGGGCTGATGTTCGACGAGATCACCGCGTCCAGCCTCATCAAGGTCGACGCCTCGGGCAACAAGCTCCAGGACACGCCGTTCCCCGTCAACCAGGCCGGCTTCATCATCCACTCCGCCATCCACGCCGCGCGCCCCGACGTCGGCTGCGTGCTGCACACCCACACCCGCGCCGGTGTCGCCGTCTCCGCGCAGAAGGCCGGTGTGCTGCCGATCTCGCAGCAATCGACCTTCGTGCTGGCCTCGCTCGCGTATCACGACTACGAAGGCGTGGCCATCCGCCCCGACGAGCAACCGCGCCTGCAGCACGACCTCGGTGACAAGATCTTCTACTGCCTGCGCAACCACGGCCTGCTCACCGTCGGCAAGTCCATCGGCGACGCCTTCCTGTCGATGTATACGTTCGAGAGCGCCTGCCAGATCCAGATCGCCGCGCAGTCCGGCGGTGCCGAGCTCACTCCCGTCGACGACGCCATCATCCGCGGCACCGCGGAATCGATGCGCGTGCAGACCGGCGGACTCGGCGGCGCCTTCGTCTGGCCGACGCTGCTGCGCCAGGCAAGGCGTCATTGCCCGGGTTTCGATCGCTGACCTGCCGAGTCAGATCCACACGCGCGGTCGGCGTCCCGCGCGCGCCTCGCCGAGCAGGCGTCGCGTGCGCGCGTCCAGCGCGGTCTCGGGCACGTGCTCGAGTACCAGCCGCGCGAAGTCCGGCAGCCCGGAGAGTCCCGTCGACACGCGGACCTTCGCGCCGGCCGCGTCTTCCAGCACGAACCACTTCATCGTCGGCGAGAAGCGCACCCGTCGCACCTCGGCCCATTTCAAGCTGACGCGGCCGCTCAGGCGGCGGCCCGCATCGAGCCCGTCCTCGCTCAGCAGGTGCCGCGCGCGGAAGTAGTCGACGACCATCGGTAGCGCCATCAGGCCCAGCGCGACGAAACACACGGCGGTGCCCAGCGTCGCGACGGCGTGCTTGCCCGAGACGGCGGACACGGCCGCGAGCCAGAAGAAGAAGGCCGCGCTCAGCATGCCGGTCACGAGCGTGCTGAGCGGATGCCGCATGGAAATGGTCATCGCGGGAGTATCGAGGCCGTGCCCTTCGGCGCGGCGAGCGGCTGGGCGTTGAAGAACAGCACCAGCTCGCGCACCGTGCGGACCCGGCCGTTGAGGGGATTCGCCGACGCGTTGATCTGCATCAGGCGCTCCCAGTCGATGGCGCGGCGCTGGTGTGCGATGTCGGCTCCACGCAGGCGAGCATCGCCTCGATGAGCCGCGCGCCCTGGCGCTCGCGCAGGCAGTAGAGGTACTCGCGCACCAGCGGCATTTCAATGTCGAAGGGCAGGGCGATCAAGTCGGGGTGACGACCGGTCTCGTGCGCGGCGAAGATGCTCACGCCCAACCCGCGCACGACGGCCTCGCGCAGGGCCTCGCGGCTCGCGATCTCCATCTGCGCGCGCGGCCGCACGCCGGCCGCATCCAGCGCCTGCTCGCCAAGCTGACGGGTCATCGAGCCCCGCTCGCGTACCAGCAGGGTCTCCCCCGCGAGCGCGTCCAGCGGCACCGCCGCATGCCGGGCCAGCGCGTGGCCGCGCGGCACCAGCAGCACCAAGGGGTCGGCGCCCAGTTCGAGCCGATGCAGCCGAGGGTCCTCTTCCAGGTGGCTGGACGTCGCCAGGTCCACCTGATAGGCGAGCAGCGCATCCACCATCTGGCGGGAGTTGCCCGCTGACACGCTGAGCTCCACCTGCGGGTGACGGGCGCGGAAGCGTTGGGCCAGCGCCAGCGTGTAGTAGGGCGCCGTCGCGCCCAGCCGCAGCGTGCCGCCCTGCAGTTCAGCCGAGTTGCGCAGCGCGAATTCGATGTCCAGCTCCTGCTGCAGCAGCCTGTCCACCTGCGGCATCAGCCGCCGGCCGGCCTCGCTGAGCGTCAGGCGGCCGCCGCCGCGGTGGAAGAGCTCCACGCCGTACTGCTCCTCGAGCGCGCGGATCTGCGTGGTCACCGTCGGCTGCGACAGCCCCAGCTGGCGCGCCGCGCCGGTGATCGAGCCCAGACGGGCTACGGCGAAGAAGGCCTTGAGCTGATTCACCAGCATGACCGGGGTCCCAAATCCGCCAATACCGGCTTTCGGGACTTTGGGCCGTTTGACGCGTCAATGACATATGCCATTCCTACAGTGTCGCCCATTGACTGCCGGCCTCGAGCCGGTCCCCCGTGCGGGTTCCCCCGATCCCGTGCCCACATCCCCCGATGGAGCGCCCATGCGTCTGAAGTCCTTCTCGACCGTCCTGCACACCGCCGCCGCGCTCACGCTCGCGGCCATCGCCGCGCTGAGCAGCCCCGAGGTCCGCGCCCAGGGCAAGACCGAGCTGCTGGTCTACAGCGCGTTGGAAGCCGATCAGATCAAGGCCTACAAGACCGCCTTCGAGCAGGACCATCCGGCCATCGAGCTCAAGTTCGTCCGCGAATCCACCGGCATCGTCACCGCGCGGCTGCTGGCCGAGAAGTCCAATCCCCAGGCCGACGTCGTCTGGGGCCTGGCGGCCACCTCGCTGATGCTGCTGGACAAGGAGGGCATGCTGGCCGCCTACGCGCCCAAGGGCCTGGAGCAGGTCCGCGCGACGATGCGCGACCCGCGTCCGCAGCCGACCTGGGTCGGCATGGACCTGTGGTCCTCCGCCGTGTGCTTCAACACCGCCGAGGCCGCCAAGCGCCATCTGCCCAAGCCGGCGTCCTGGGCCGACCTGACCCAGCCCGTCTACAAGGGCCTGCTGACCATGCCGCATCCGGCGTCCAGCGGCACGGGCTACCTGATGGTCTCCGCGTGGCTGCAGATGATGGGCGAGACGCAGGGCTGGGCCTTCATGGACGCGCTGCACCAGAACATCGGCGTGTACACGCACAGCGGCTCCAAGCCCTGCCGTCAGGCGGGTGCGGGCGAGTTCCCGGTCGGCCTGTCCTTCGAGTACCGCGCCAACAAGACCAAGAAGGAAGGCGCGCCCATCGACATCGTCTTCCCCAAGGAAGGCCTGGGCTGGGACGTGGAAGCCACCGCGGTGATGAAGACGACGAAGAAGCTGGAGGCCGCCAAGGCGCTCGCGGACTGGTCGGTGACGCGCAAGGCCAACGAGCTCTACGCGAAGAACTTCGCCGTGCTGGCGCTGCCCTCGGTGCAGGAGCAGCTCGAGTACGTGCCCTCCGACCTGGACAAGCTGCTGGCGAAGAACGACTTCAACTGGGCCGCGGCCAATCGCGACCGCATCCTCGCCGAGTGGTCGCGCCGCTACGAGGCCAAGGCCGAGAAGAAGTGATCGGGTGAACCGCGCCATGCTGCATCTGCGTCAGATCACCAAACGCTTCGGGCCTCAGACGGTGCTGCAAGGCATCGATCTGGACCTGCGCGCCGGCGAGTTCGTCTCGCTGCTCGGGCCGTCGGGCTGCGGCAAGACCACGCTGCTGCGCGTGGTCTGCGGCATCGAGCGGCCGGACCTCGGCCAGGTGCTGATGCAGGGCGAGGACATCACCGGCTGGCCGGCCTCGCGACGCCGCTTCGGCGTGGTGTTCCAGTCCTACGCGCTGTTTCCCAACCTGACGGCGATGGAGAACGTGCGATACGGCTTGTCGGCCTTGCCGCGGCGCGAGGCGGTCGAGCGCGCGTCGGAGCTGCTCGCGCTGGTGGGTCTGCTGGAGCAGGCGGACAAGTTCCCCGCGCAGCTCTCCGGGGGGCAGCAGCAGCGTGTGGCGCTGGCCCGGGCGCTGGCGCCGCGTCCGCGGTTGTTGCTGCTGGACGAGCCGCTGTCGGCGCTGGACGCGCAGGTGCGCCAGGAGTTGCGCGCCGAGATCCGCGCGTTGCAGCAGCGCCTGGGCATCACGACGCTGATGGTGACGCATGATCAGGACGAGGCGCTCGCGATGTCGGACCGCGTCGTGCTGCTGGCCAAGGGGCAGATCGCGCAGCAGGGCGCGCCGCGTCAGCTCTACGAGCAGCCGGCCAGCGCGCTGGTGGCCGGCTTCGTCGGGCGCATGAACTGGCTGGACGGCCAGGTCGTCGCCGAGGGCCGCGTGCGCGTGGGCACGACGCTGCTGGACGCCGACACGCGGCTGTACAAGACCGGCAGCGTGGTGCGCATCGGGATCCGGCCCGAGGCCATCCGGCTGGTCGCCGCGGAGGGCGCGCCGCTGCGCGCGCGCATCGAGACCTTGCAGTTCCAGGGGCCGGTGACGCAGGTGGCGCTGCACTGCGAGGCGCTGGGCGTGGGGCAGGAACTGATGCTGGAACTGGCCAGCGCGGAGGCGGTAGAGCTGGTCGAAGGCGAAACGCGCGGCCTGGCGCTGCCGGCGAACGCGCTGCAGCTCTTCGACGCGCCGCTGTCGATGCGGAGGGCGGCGTGAGCAGCGCCACTCCAGATCAGGCCTCCATCCATCACCCTCGCCCGCGCAGCGGGAGAGGGCAGGGGGTGAGGGCTCTCCGAAGGGCACTGAGCAACCTCGCCGAGCCCTCACCCCAACCCCTCTCCCGCTCCGCGGGCGAGGGGCTTCATGGCGGAGTTCATGTCGAGGCGTGGGTGCTGCGTCTCCTGCTTGGCGCAGGGCTGGTCGTGCTCACCGTGCTGATCCTGTTGCCGCTCGTGTCCCTGCTCGCGCAGAGCGTGCTCGATGGACAGGGGCGTTTCGTCGGCGTGGCGCATTTCGTCGCGTACTTCTCCACGGGCCGCTGGGCCGCGATGCAGAACAGCGTCGTGCTGTCCGCCGTCTCGTCGCTGCTGTGCGTGGCGCTCGCTTACGGCTACGCCTGGGCGCTGACGCACACGTCGCTGCCGGCGAAGGCGCTGTGGCGCGCGCTCGCGCTGTTGCCGCTGCTGGCGCCGTCGCTGCTCGCGGCCATCGGCCTGGTCTACGCCTTCGGCAACCAGGGGCTGCTCAAGCCCGCGCTGACCGCGCTCGGCGTGGACAGCCTCTACGGCCCCGTGGGCATCGTGATCGGCTCGGTGCTGTGGACCTTCCCGCACGCGATGCTGATCCTCGTCACCACGCTGTCCAGCAGTGACGCCCGCCTCATCGAGGCGGCCCGATGCCTGGGCGCGGGCGGCGGCCGGGTGTTCCGCACGGTCACGCTGCCGGCAAGCCGCTACGGCGTGCTGATCTCGCTGGTGGTGGTCTTCGTGCTGGTGCTGACGGACTTCGGCGTGCCCAAGGTCGTCGGCGGACAGACGGCCATGCTGGCCACCGACATCTACAAGGAAGTCGTCGGTCAGCAGCGCCTGGACCGCGGCGCCGTCGTGGCGCTGCTGCTGCTGGTGCCGGCGCTGGGCGCCTTCGTGCTGGAACAGCGGCTGCGCGCGCGTCAGCGCGCGACGCTGAGCCTGCGCGCCGTGCCGCATGTGCCCGAACCCCACGCGCCGCGCGACCTGGCCGCATTGCTGTACTGCGCGCTCGTGGCCGCCGCGCTCGTGGGCGTCTTCGGCATCGCGGTCTACGCGTCCTTCGCCCAGTACTGGCCGTATCAGCTCACCCCGACGCTGTCGCACTACCAGTTCGACATGAGCGACGGCGGCGGCTGGGCCAGCTATGGCAACTCGCTGCGCGTGGCGGTGTGGACGGCACTCGCGGGCACCGTGCTGAGCTTCCTGCTCGCGTGGCTGGTGGACAAGCCGCGTGGACTGCGCGCCGGCCGCGGGCTGTTGAACGCGCTGGCCACGCTGCCGATGGCGGTGCCCGGTCTCGCGCTGGGCCTGGGCTACATCCTGTTCTTCAACGCGCCGTGGAACCCGCTGCGCGGCTGGTATGGCGGGCTGACGATCCTGGTGCTGTGCACGATCGCGCATTACTACTCGGTCGCTCACCTGACGCAGCTCGGCGCGCTTCGACAACTGGACCCCGAATACGAACGCGTGGCCGAGTCGCTGGGTCTGCCGTTCTGGACGCATCTGCGCCGCGTGCATCTGCCCATCGCGATGCCGACGCTGGTGCAGGTGGCGGGCTACTTCTTCGTGAGCGCATTGACGACGGTGTCGGCGGTGGTGTTCCTGTACTCGCCGGATACGACGCTTGCCGCGATCGCGGTGCTCGCGATGGACGACGCGGGCGACACCGCACCCGCCGCTGCGATGGCCACGCTGCTGTTCGCGACCGCGGCGGTCGGGCGCGGCGTCATCGGCCTCATCGGCCACGTGCTGGTGCAACGCACGCAGCGCTGGCGCGCGCGGTGATTGCAATCCTCATTCCCTTCGATCCCTCCATTCATGACCTGTGATCTCCTGGTGATCGGCGCCGGCATCGTCGGCCTGGCCCACGCGTGGGCCGGCGCCAAGCGCGGCTGGCGCGTCGTTGTCATCGAACGTGACGCCGCCTGCATCGGCGCGTCGATCCGCAACTTCGGCTTCGTGACCGTGACAGGCCAGCAACGCGGCGCGCACTGGCAGCGCGCGCGACGCTCGCGCGACCTGTGGGCCGAGCTCGCGCCCCAGGCCGGTCTGCGCATCGAGCACGCCGGCCTGCTCGTGGCCACCCGTGGCGAGGATGGCGCCGAGGTGCTGGACGCCTTCCTCGACACCGAGATGGGCGAGGGCTGCGAGCGCCTGACCGTCGCGCAGGCACTGCAGCGCCAACCCGGCCTGCGCGCCGAGGGACTCGTTGGCGGCCTGTACAGCCCGCACGAGTTGCGCGTCGAATCGCGCGACGTCATCCCCCGCATCGCCGCCTGGCTGGCCGAGACACATGGCGTCGAGTTCCACTTCGGCGAGTCGGTGCTGGAGGTCGAAGCCCCGCATGTGCGGACCTCCCGCGCGAGCTACCGCGCCGAGCGGGTGGCCGTCTGCGCCGGGGCTGAGCTGCACGGCCTCTTCGCCGACCGGTGGACGCCGCATGCGCTGTCGCTGTGCCAGCTGCAGATGCTTCGGGTCCGTCCGCCCTCGGGATTCCGGCTGAACGCCGCGCTGATGGCCGACCTGAGCCTGGTGCGCTACGACGGCTATGCCGCGCTGCCCGAGGCGGCGCCGCTGCTGCGCCGGCTGTCCGCCGAGCGCCACGACGCGCTGGCGCACGGCATCCATCTGATCGTGGTGCAGAGCGCCGACGGGACGCTGGTGGTCGGGGACTCGCACCACTACGGGCCAGTGCTGCCGCCGTTCGCGTGCGAGGCCGTCGATCGGCTGATCCTCGACGAGCTGCATCGCCAGCTCGCGCTGCCCTCGCTGGAGGTCGTCGAGCGCTGGACCGGCGTCTATCCGGTGAGCGCGCAGGCGCCTTGCCTGATCGAGGCGCCCGACGAGCGCACGCGGCTCGTGATGGTCACCAGCGGCACCGGCGCGAGCACCGCGTTCGGGCTCGCGGAGGAAGTGCTCGCGGGCTGGTAGGTGGGTGCTCAGCGTTCCCGCAGGCTCTCGTTGCCGACGCGCTCCAACGGGCTCAGCAGGAACTCGAGCACGCGGCGGCTGCCGGTGCGCACCTCCGCGTCCAGCGCCATGCCCGGGCGCAGCGGCACGCGGTTGCCGTCGATGTCGATGTCGCGTGCCGCCAGCGCGAGCGTCACCGCGAAGCGCGGGCCCAGCTGCTCGTGATCGATCGCATCGGGGCTCACGCGCGTGACCGTCGCGGCGATCGTGCCGTGGCGCGTGAACGGGAACGCCGCCAGCTTCACGGCCGCCGTGTCGCCGACTCGCACGAAGCCGATGTCCTGGTTGTCGAGCATCACCTCCGCGGTCATCGGGGCGTCGTCGGGCACCACGACCATCAGGGGCTGTCCCTCGGTGACGACGGCGCCGGGCCGGTAGACCGCCAGTTGCTGCACGGTGCCGTCCACCGGTGCCGACAGGCGGGTGAGCTGCTCGCGGCGGTCGGCCTTGCGGCGCTCGGTCTCCACCTGCGCCAGGCGCGTGGTGGCCTGGTTTCGCTGCGACCACCAACGCTGCCGCGATTCGGCGATCAGCGCCGTGCGCGCGGCCCGCGCCTCAGTCAACGCGGCGTCGGCCTCGCGGGCGCGCGCCCGCTGGGTGTCGAGCTCCCCCTCAAGGTCCATCCGCTCGCGTCGCCGGTCCTCCCAGGCGTGCGTGCTGGCAAAGCCCTCGCCGGCCAACGCGCGCAGATCGGCTTCGCGACGCGAGGCCGTGTCCAGCATCGCGGACAGGCGCGCCACCGCGGACAACGCGGTCTCCCGTTCGGCTTGACGGCGCGCGGTCTCGGCCTCCAGCCGGCCCAGCCGCGCGCGCAGGTCGGCCCACTCGGCGCGCAGCTGCTCGATCGCGGCGCGCGCGCGGACCTCGGGCCAGTCCGGCGGGACCGCCTCGTCCGGAACCCTGGCAGTCCCCCCTGCGTGCAGCGCTTGCAGCGTGTGAAGCAGCCGCGAGGCGCGCCACGCGGCCGCGTTGGCGTCCAGGCCTTGCTCGTGAAGCGTGGCCATGTCGGCGGCGGGCGCGGTCACATCGAGTTCCACGAGCGTCTGACCCGCGGTCACTCGATCGCCGTCGCGCACCGCGACGCGCTGCACGATGGCGCGCTCGAGCGGCTGGATCGCATGACCGCGATCGCTGACCACCAGCTTGCCGGACGCCACGGCGACGATGTCGACGCGCCCGATCGCCGACCAGATCAGCGCGAGCGCGGCGAGCGCGATCAGCAGCGCCGCGCAGCGACGGGGCGCGGGGTGCAGCGGCGTGTCGCGCAGCGCGAGCGCCGCGGGCAGGAAGGCCGCATCATCGGCGAGCCGCGCCGGACCCGCGAGTTCCGCGCGCGCGGCCCAGGCGGCGCGCAGGACGGCGGCGGCCCTCATGTCGCTGCTCCCGCTGTTCCCTCGGCACCCGCTGCTCCCGCTGCTCCGGCTGCAGCCTGCATCGACCACAGGCGCCGGTACAGGCCGGCCGGCCGCGTGAGGAGCTCCTCGTGTGGCCCCTGCTCGACGACGCGACCCGCGTCCATCACGACGACGCGATCCGTGCGTCGCACCGCGCTGAGCCGGTGGGCAATGATCAGCACCGTTCGACCGCGGCAGATGCTCGCCATGTTCCGGTGCAGCGCGGCCTCGCTTTCGTAGTCGAGCGCGCTGGTGGCTTCATCGAGGATCAGGATGCGCGGGTCGCCGAACAACGCGCGCGCGATGGCCACGCGCTGGCGTTGCCCGCCGGACAGCGAGCTGCCTTGCTCACCGACGATCGTGTCGTAGCCCTCGGGCAGCTCGCTGATGAAGTCGTGCGCGCCGGCGAGACGGGCGGCCTGCACGACCTGCTCGATCGGCGCCGCCGGGTCGGTGATCGCGATGTTCTCGCGCAGCGAGCGATGGAACAGCACGTTGTCCTGCAGCACCACGCCGACCTGGCGACGCAGCTGCGCCGCGTCGATCAGGCCGGTGTCGATGTCGTCGATCAACACGCGGCCTTCCTGCGGCAGGTGCAGCCGTTGCACCAGCGTGGTCAGGGTGCTCTTGCCGCTGCCCGACCGGCCGACGATGCCGACCACCTCGCCCGCGCGCAGCGACAGGTCCACGCCGCGCAGCGCCGGCGCGGCGGCCGGCCGGTAGCGGAAGGTGACATCGCGCAGCTCGATCGCGCCGCGCAGCGCGGGCAACTGCGCGGCGCTGGTGAGCGGGGTCTCGGTGCGCGTGTCGAGGATGTCGGCCAGACGGTCCATGGACAGGGCGGTCTGCTGGAAGTCGGTCCACAGGTTGGCCATGCGCATGACGGGCTGGGCGACGTGTTGCGCGAACATGTTGAAGGCGACGAACTGGCCCACCGTCAGCGCGCCATTCATGACCTGCTGTGCGCCGAACCACAGCGTGGCGGCCTGGGTCAGATGGCCCACGAGGCTCACGCCTTCATGACCCCAGGTGGCGAGGTTGCGCGAGCGGAAACTCGCCGAGACGTAGGCCGCGAGTTGCCGGTCCCAGCGCCGCGCGAAGCTGGGTTCCAACGCGCCGGCCTTGACGGTCTGAATGGCGGTCACGGACTCGACCAGCATCGCCTGGTTCTCCGCGCCGCGCGCGAACTGCTCGTCCAGGCGGCGACGCAGCACGGGCACGATGAACAGGCTCAGCAGGATGTAGGCGGGCAGGCTGAGCAGCACGATCAGCGTCAGCGGCACGCTGTAGAGCAGCATCACCGCGATGAAGACGATGGAGAAGAACAGGTCCAGCAGCACGGTCAGCGCCTGACCGGTGAGGAAGGCGCGGATGTGTTCGAGCTCACGCACCCGGGCGACCGAATCGCCGACCCGGCGGGCCTGGAAGTAGGCCAGCGGCAGCGCGACGAGGTGGCGAAAGAGCCGTGCGCCGAGTTCCACGTCGATGCGGCTCGTCGTATGGCTGAGGATGTAGTGGCGCAGTCCGGAGAGCAGGCCCTGGAAGAGCATCACCACGACCAGGCCGGTGACGATCACGTGTAGCGTGGACAGGCCCTGATGGACGAGCACCTTGTCCATGACGACCTGGAAGAACAGCGGATGTGCGAGCGCGAGGGCCTGCAGCACGAAGGAGATCAGGAGCACCTCACCGAGCAGGCGTCGATGTTTGACGAGCGCGGGGATGAACCAGGAGAAGTCGAAGCGGGCCTGCGCACCGATGAGGCTGGCTTGACTCGCTGCGAGCAGGAGTTCTCCGGTCCAGCGGGTTTGCAGATCGGCCCGGCTGAGGAGCAGGGGTCGCCCGTCGTGGACGGACGGATCGACGATGAGCGCGTCGCGATCGCTGACGCGCCCGATCACCACGGGATGTGGGGTGTCGGGCAGTCCTTGGTGAGGGGTGTTGTTGTCGGCGTGGTCGCCGATGTGATTGCCGCGCAGCCAGGCGATGGCGGGGAGGGGCAGGTGGGAGAGGCGGTCGGGGTTGACGCGCAGGAGGCGGGCCTTGAGTCCGAGGAGTCGAGCCGCGCGGAGCAGGTCGTTGGGTGTGACGGGCTCGTGGGGGGTGATGCCGAGTTGGTGGGCGAGGGCATCGGGATCGGCGGCGATCTCGTGGAAGGCGGCGAGGAGGCAGAGCGCGGCGAAGGGGGATGGGGAGGATGAAGGGGAAGAGGAAGAGGAAGAGGAAGAGGGAGGGGGATCAGACATCGGAGCTCACGAGCGTGGGGAGGGCGCGTGAGTCGAGGTCGATGGGACGGGGTTCCGCGATGACCTCGGTAAATCGGATCGACCCGAGCGGGTCTCCTCCTCGGAAGTATTAGGAGGAGCCCGCGGAGCGGGCGGGGGACATGGAGAGGAGGAGGCCCGCTCGGGTCGATCGTGCTCAGTCTCAGCGGCTGTGTGCCGTGAGCTTAGCCAGCGGAGAAGCGAGGCTGATCCCGGGGGCTGCACGACGCGCGGTGGAGCGGCCGTCCTCGTCGGTTTCGTCGAGGTCGGGGTGGGCGGCCCGGAGTGCGGGTTGTGTGGGATCGCGGCGCATGGCCACGCCGACGGCGAGCATGTCGATGACGAGCAGGTGGAGGATGCGGCTGATCATTGGCAGGTGGGTGGCGACGTCCTCGACGTGGTCGACGATGAGGGCGGCGTCTGCCTTCTTGGCCAACGGAGACTGGCTGGCCGTGATGGCGACGACATGCGCACCGCGTTCGCGTGCGGCGTCGGCGACGGCGATCAGCTCGGGCAGTTTGCCGCTGGAGCTGATGAGGACGGCGACGTCGCCGGGCTTGAGCGTCTGCGCGGCCAGCAATTGCAAGCGCGGTTCGACATAGGCATTGCAAGCCACGCCCAAGCGCAGGAACTTGAATTGCGCGTCCTGAGCGACCACGCCGTAATGGCCGATGGCGAAGAACTCGATGCGGGAGGCGTTGAGGAGCAGCTCGATGCTGCGATCGATCATGTCCCGGTTGAGTTGGCTGCGGACCTGGAGGATGGCGGAGGCGGTGTTGCCGAGCACCTTCTCGCCGAGTTCCACCATCGAGTCGTCTTGCGTGACCTGGGTGTGGCTGACGGGCACGGTGCCGGTGAGGCCGGAGGCCAGTCGCAGCTTGAAGTCGGAGAGGCCTTCGCAGCCCAGCGAGCGGCAGAAGCGGATCACCGTGGGCTGGCTGACGTTGGCCGCCTTGGCGATCTCGGCGATCGGATCGTTGAGCACCTTGCGCGAGTGGGCCAGCACGTGGTCCGCGACGCGTTGCTCGGCCGGGGACAGGCCGTCGCGTGCGCGCCGGATCTGGCCGACGATGGCCGACGCGCCTCCGCTGGTCTGCAGGCTGCGCAGCTGGGCTTCAAGGATGGCGGAGGCGCCCTTGAAGGTCGCGTGCTCGGCGGTGATGACGAAGGTGGGGATCGCGGTGACGTAGTCGGAGAAGCGGCCCTTGTCCTCGAAGCGTTCGCGGAAGCGGGAGCGGTCGAAGTACTCGCCCAGGCGCGGCACGATGCCGCCGCCGATGTAGATGCCGCCCAGCGCGCCCAGGGTGACGGCCAGGTTGGCCGCGGCGGTGCCCAGCAGCGTGCAGAAGAGCTCGAGGGTCTCCTCGCAGACCGGATCGGCGGCTTCCAGCGCGCGCGCGGTGATCTCCGGCGCGGACAGCGCTTCCGACGGCCGCTTCAGGTAGTCGGCCATCGCGCGGTGCATCAGTTCCAGGCCAGGGCCCGAGAGCAGGCGTTCGAAGGAGACGTGCTCGTACTCGTTCCAGGCGAAGCGCAGCAACGCGATCTCGCGTTCGTCGCGCGGCGCGAAGTTGGTGTGGCCGCCCTCGGAGCCCAGCGAGATCCAGCCTTCGCCGGCCGGGATCAGTCCCGAGACGCCCAGGCCGGAGCCCGAGCCCAGCAGGCCGATGACGCTGTGGGGGCGGGCCTCGCCGCCGCCGACCTGGCGGATCTCGCTGCCGCGCAGGCGGGGCAGGGCCATGGCCAGCGCGGTGAAGTCGTTGACCACCACCAGCGTGTCCAGGCCGAGGCGCTGACGCGCTTCCTCGATCGAGAACTGCCAGTGGTAGTTGGTCATGCGCACCAGGTCGCCCTCGACCGGGTTGGCGATCGCGATCGCCGCGTGCGCCACCTTGAGCTGGCGCGGAAGCCGGTCCATGAAGGCGCGCACCGCGGCGTGGAAGTCGGCGTGCTCGGCGCAGCGCAGGAGCGCGATGTGCTCGAACTCTCCCGGAGACGTTTCCAGGGCGAAACGGGCGAAGGTGCCGCCGATGTCGGCGATCAGTCGGGGACTGTCGAAATCACGCATGAAGAGGGGGCGGCAGGGAAGCGGCCATTATGTCTTGGCGCCGGGTACCCCCCGAAAGGGTTCGCCCTAGCCGGGGAGTTCACCCGCTATCGGGTGTGGTCCGAGGTGGGGCGGTCTTCCAACTGTAGTGCGACTACAGCAGGATTGACAGCTGCGGGAGAGATGGGATGAAATGGAAAAATCCATTGGCGACAATCAGTTGCCGATGATTTTTGAATTCTGGCGTCAAGGCCCGCTCCGTGAGCGACTCGACACCGGGGACACCGCTCTTGTGCAGGGATTGTAGTTTTGCTACCTTGCGCGAACGCCGCCATGAGCGGCCCCCGGTTTGCCGTGAAGGCGGGCCATCAAGCCGAACCAGCAGGACAAGAACAGTGCAAGCAGATCAGGGTGTGGCCGCGAGCCGGACAGAGACAACCGGCCAGGCAACGAACGCCGCGGGTTACCCGTGGCTGGTGGCGGACATCGGCGGGAGCAATGCCCGGTTCGCGTGGGTCGATGGTCCTGGCGCGCGCGTGCAGCATGTGCGCAAGCTGCCGGTCGCGCAGTATGAATCGCTGCGCGCCGCGGCGGAGGCATATCTCCAGGAGCTGGCCGGCCTGGGATTGTCGGCACGTCCGCGTCGGGCATCGCTCGCGCTGGCGACGGCGCTCGAGGGCGATCGGGTCGAACTGACGAACAGTCACTGGACCTTCTCCCGCAGTCAGCTGCAGGCGGATCTTGGCCTGGATGAGCTGCGCCTGCTCAACGATTTCGAGGCCTTGGCGCTGTCGCTGCCAGGCCTGCGCGCGGATCAGATCGCCGCCTTGCCGGGCCCCGCGCTGTCGACGCCGCGCGGCACGCTGGCCGTGATCGGTCCGGGTACCGGCCTGGGCGTGGGTGGTGTGATCGAGACCTCGGGTGGCTGGGTCGCGCTGCCGGGCGAGGGTGGGCACATGACGCTGGCCCCGACCAGCGACTACGAGAGCGAGTTGCTCGCCGTGGCCCGCAAGGAATTCCCGCATGTGTCGGCCGAACGTTTCCTCTCCGGTATCGGGCTGCCGACCTTGCAAGCCGCCGTGGCGACGGTCGCCGGCGAGCCTTCGGCACAACGCCTCAGCGCCGAGCAGATCGTGGAGCGGGCGCTGGCCGGCGACACCATCTGCGCCAAGACCATGGACCAGTTCTGCGCCTTCCTCGGCAGCTTCGCCGGCAGCGTCGTGCTGACGCTGGGCGCGCGAGGCGGTGTCTACATCGGCGGCGGCATCGTGCCGCGGCTGGGTGAGCGCTTCTTCCAGTCGGCGTTCCGGGCGCGCTTCGAGGACAAGGGGCGCTTCTCCTCCTATCTGGCGGGCGTCCCCTGCGTGCTGATCACCGACACGCTGACCGCGCTGGATGGCGCGGCCTTCGCGCTGGAGCAGTCGGTGCGCTGATTTGGTGCGCTGATCAGCAGATTGGGTTGTAGTCCAGCTACATCACAGCCTGTTAACGGCGGCCCTCGAGGCCGCCGTTTTGCTTTCTGCGCCCCTAATTTGACGGTTTATTCGTAGAAACCCGAGGTAACTTCGTCGTTTTTCCGCCATGAACCGGGCGGAAGGTGAGCGACAGGGTTTGCGAGAACTTGGATCGTGATCTAGTTTTAGTACAGAATTCTTTTCGAACGTTGGGTTCCGTCGTTCATACAGGAGACAAACAAATGAAGACATCGCACGCCTCGCGCGAGCTGTTCCGTGTGCAGCCGGTCGCTGCCGGTTGCCTCGTGACGCTGGCCCTGATGGCCGGCGCCGCGCACGCGCAACAGGCGCAGACCGAAGCCGACCGTCAGGCCGCCGAGAAGGCCGCCGCCGACAAGACGCTGGAGACGGTCACCGTGACCGGCATCCGCCGCGGCATCGAGGCCGCGATCTCGGTGAAGAAGAACTCCGACTCCATCGTCGAGGCGATCTCCGCCGAGGACATCGGCAAGCTGCCCGACGTGTCGATTGCCGAATCGATCGCGCGCCTGCCCGGCCTGTCGGCCCAGCGCGTGGCCGGCCGCGCGCAGGTGATCTCGGTGCGCGGCCTGTCGCCCGATTTCGCCACCACCCTGCTCAACGGCCGCGAGCTGGTCTCCACCGGCGACAACCGCACGGTCGAATTCGACCAGTACCCGTCCGAGCTGCTCAGCGGCGTGACGATCTACAAGACGCCGGACGCCGGCCTGGTGGGCCAGGGCCTGTCGGGCACGATCGACATGCTGACGGTCCGTCCGCTGAACTTCAGCAACCGCGTCGTCACGCTGAGCGCGCGCGGCCAGCGCAACTCGCTGGGCTCCGCCGCCGATTCGAGCGGCACCGGCAATCGCCTGAGCGCCAGCTACATCGACCAATTCGCCGACCGCACCATCGGCGTGTCTCTGGGCTTCGCGCACCAGGAGACGCCGGTGCAGGAAGAGCAGGTCGGCCTGTACGAGCCCTGGGCCGTCAACACCCGCCCGGGCGTGGCCGCCGGCACCTTCGTGTCCGACGGCATCAAGGCGCTGCGCCGCACCGGCAAGAACGAGCGCGACGCGGTCATGGGCACGATCGAGTTTCGTCCGACCAAGAGCTGGACCAGCGTCATCGACGGCTTCTGGACGAAGGCCAAGCAGGAAGACACGGCCAACCAGTTCGAGATGAACCTCCAGTACAACGGGAACTTCCCGTGCAGCCCGGCCTGCAACTGGACCTCGAGCACGACCAACGCCAACAACTCGCAGACCGGCGGCACGATCACCAACGTGGTCCCGCTGATCCGCGGCATGTACAACAAGCGCGAAGACAAGATCGTCGCCACCGGTTGGAACAACAAGCTCAAGTTCGACAATGGCATCTCGGTGACGGCGGACGTGAACTACTCGCGCGCCACCCGCAACGAGCTGAACCTGGAGAACAACACCCAGCTGACGCCGTCGCAGAACCTGCTGGACACGGCCAAGCTGGCCTTCTCCAGTGGCGGCTTCTCGCAAATCGTCCCGACGCTGGACTACTCCAACCCGGCCAACCTGTACCTGCGCGGCACCGTGTACGGCTCGGGCTACGGCAAGGTGCCCAGCGTCAAGGATGAGCTGACCGGCTTCAAGCTGGTGACCAACATCCCGGCGCCGGCGATGGCCTCCTCGCTGTTCAGCGACTTCGACGTCGGCCTGAACTACGCCGATCGCTCCAAGAAGAAGCGTCAGCCCGAAGGCAACATCGACGTGGGCGCGCAGGGCCCGACCACCATCGGCTCGGACCTGCAGTACTCGCCGGTCGACCTGAGCTTCGCCGGGCTGGGCTCCATCCCGGCCTGGAACGTGCCGGCCGCGGTCGCGCGCTACATGGTGTTCGCCCCGAGCGACACGGCCAACTTCCTGATCTCGAAGGCCTGGGACGTCGAGGAAAAGACGACGACTGCCTTCTTCAAGGGCAACATCGACACGACGACCTTCGGCATCCCGGTGCGCGGCAACGTCGGCCTGCAGGTGGTGAACGTCAAGCAGTCGTCGCACTCGAACTACTACGACGGGACGGCCCCCGCCGGCCAGCAGGTCAAGCCGATCGACGACGGCAAGACGGTCACCGACTTCCTGCCCAGCCTGAACCTGGCCTGGGCGCTGGGGGATGACCAGACGGTGCGCTTCGCGCTGGCCAAGCAGGTCGCGCGTCCGAAGGTGGACCAACTGCGCTCGGCGCTGGACTTCGGCGTCGACAACGCCACCGGCAAGCCCGGCGCCAGCGGCGGCAACGCCCGCCTGGACCCGTGGCGCGCCAACGCGCTGGACATCTCGTACGAGAAGTACTTCGGTTCCAAGGCCTACGTCTCGGCGGCCGGCTACTACAAGGACCTGCGGAGCTACATCTACACGCAGTCCTTCGACCAGTACGACTTCTCCCGGTTCGTCGCTGGCTACGTGCCGCCGTCGACCTGCGGCGTGGGTGGTGGCTCGCAATGCCCGCCGGTGCTGACCACCGGCGCCTACACCGCGCCGTACAACGGCTCGGGCGGCAAGCTGAAGGGTCTGGAGCTGACGGCCTCGCTGCCGCTGAACCTGATCTCGCCGGCCTTGAATGGCTTCGGCATCATCGCCAGCGCCAGCTTCAACGACAGCAACATCTCGATCAAGGATCCGGAAAGCGCGAGCAGCGTGGGCAGCGGCAACATCTCGCTGCCGGGCCTGTCCAAGCACGTCTACAACCTGACGGCGTACTACGAGCGCGACGGTTTCGAGCTGCGGGTGAGCCAGCGCAAGCGGTCGGACTTCATCGGCGAGATCGGCAACTTCAACGGCGCGCGCACGCTGCGCTACGTGGTGGGCGAGAGCATCGTCGACGCGCAGATCGGCTACAACTTCACCGAGGGTCCGCTGAAGGGTCTGGGACTGCTGGCGCAGGTCAACAACCTGACCAACGAGGCCTACCGGACCTATGCGGTCACGAAGGATCGCCCGCTCGAGTACATCAAGTGGGGTCGGACTTTCCTGGTGGGCGCGACCTATAAGTTTTGACGGTTGAGGCTTCGGCCTCCCTGTGAGACTCAACCCCGTCCGGCGTCAGCCGGGCGGGGTTTTTTCATGGGCGATCGCCACGACGGTGTGGTGGGACGCACTTGTAGCGAAGAACATAGATGTCGGTAAATTCGCGAATGTACTAACATATATGTCATGCCAAAGAGACCGGTCGCCGTAGATCAAATGCCTGTCGCCGTGCTCGCCCATCTGCGCGAGCTGGGTGAAAACCTGGCGCTGGCGCGCAAGCGTCGGCGGGAGCCGCTGAAGTCCTGGGCTCAGCGCATCGGCGTCTCCGAGCCGACGCTGATGCGCATGGAGCGGGGGGATCCCACGGTGTCGATGGCGGTCTACGCCACGGCGCTGTGGCTGATGGGGCGCGATGCCGCGCTGCCGGAACTCGCAGCGCCGGAGCATGACCGCGGAGCGTTGGAACAAGCTGTCAGGGTCGCCCGGCAGCGAGCCGTGAAGCGACGCACGACGATAGACGAGCGCCTTGCGTCCGGCGACGAAGGCAAGGCGAAGCCGGGAGACGAGGTATGACGATCGATGCGAAGACCCTGGAGCCGACGGATCTGCTCTGGCTGTGGTGGCTGGGCGACCCGCAGGCGCCTCGGCTGATTGGCGAGCTACGTCTCGTGCGATCGCTCAAGGGCGTGTCCCTGACCTATGGAGCGGATTGGCTGAAGAACGGTTTCGCGTTGAGCGAGGACCTCCGACTCGACCCGGGTGAGATCCTTCCTGTGGACAAGGAGACGGCCGTGGGTGCCGTCGACGACGCGCGTCCTGACCGATGGGGCGAGCGGGTGATCCGGTTCCTGGATCGGCCCCGCCGCCTGGCGGTGTTCGATTACCTCTACTACGCCGGCCATGAACGCTTCGGGGCGCTTGGGGTGTCGCTGTCCGCGACCGAGTATCGGCCTCGTCAGATCGGTCCCTTGCCGCGACTGGGCGACGTCGCCGCGATGGAGGCGATGGCGCAGCGCATCCTGGCCGGCGAACCCGTGGATGAAGCGAGCCGACGCCTGATCGCGCCGGGCGTCACGTTTGGCGGGGCACGTCCCAAGGGTCTGATCGAGATCGACGGTCATCAATGGGTGGTCAAGTTTTCTGAGCCCGGTGAGCTCTTCGACATGCCTCGGGTCGAGCACGCGACGATGACCCTGTGTGCCCGTGCCGGCATCGAGGTCGCGGAGACGCGAGCCATCCATCTGCCGCAGGGCACTGCCGTGGCGGTTCGCCGTTTCGACAGGGCGGGCACACGTCGCCTGCATGCGATTTCAGCCCACGTCGCGTTGAGGGCGATGAAGGCGGAACTCGGGTATCCGGAGCTGGCGCAGTTGTTGCGCCGTCGCGGTGTGACGGCGAATGGACAGGCGCAAGCGCAGATGCGGGAGCTGTTCCGCCGCATGGTGTTCAACATCCTGATCGACAACACCGACGATCACGAAAAGAACCACGTGCTGCTGACCATGCCCCACGGTGAACTGACCTTGTCACCGGCCTTCGATGTACTGCCTTCGGGACAGGCGCTCGGGTATCAGCAGCTGCGGGTGGGATCGCAGGGTCATGAATCGACGATCGACAACGCCATGTCAGAGGCTCGGCTCTTCGGCCTGAACGCCTCGGAGGCGACCGCCGAGGTCTCTCGCGTCGCGCGCGCCGTGGACGGATGGCGGGCCCACTTCGAGCAGGTCGGTGTGCTGCCACGCGACATCACTCTGCTGGCCGATCAGATCGACCGACCCTCGCTGGCGGAACAGCGTGCGGCGTATCTCACCTGAGGTTCACTCGCCGACCAGCACCCGCCCCGTCATCGCGCCGATCTCCACCAGCAGCTTCCCATTGGCTGCCGCCTTCATCGGCGCCCCCGGCGTCATCGCATCGATGAACGGCACGCCGCGCAGCGCCGCGGGCAGCGCGATCTCCACGCGCAGCGGCTCGGCCGCGTTGTTCATCGCGACGATCGCGTTGCGCTTGCCGTCCTGACGCAGCAGCACGATCACGTGTTCATCGAGCCACAGCGGCGCCGACAGGCTGCCGTGGCGCAGCACCGATTGCGCATGCCGCAGCGCCACCAGGCGCTTGACCTGATCGCGCAGTGCAAGGTCCGGCTGACCGCCTTCATCCGCCCACGGATACGGCGCGCGGTTGTAGGGATCCTCGCCGCCGCCCATGCCCACCTCGTCGCCGTAGTAGATCGTCGGCGCACCGGGCCAGGTCATCTGGAAGAACATCGCCAGCAGCAGCCGACGCTTGCCCTCGGCGACCTTCTCGGGCGGGCTGTCGTCGCGCGCGCCGAAGTGGTACAGCGCGCGCGGCTGGTCATGGGAGGACAGCAGCGTCATCGACGCGAAGAGCGCCGGCGCCGGATACGACTCGCGCAGCAGCTCCAGGTTCTGATACACGCGTTCCGCATTGGCACCGGCGGCGAAGTCCAGCGCCGTGTTGCGGAAGATGTAGTTCATCGTCGCGTCGAAGGTGTCGCCGAGGAAGAACTTGCTCGCGTCGAACCAGGTCTCGGCGATCGTGAGCGCCTCGGGCTGATGGCGCTTCACCGCGACGCGCCACGCGCGCCAGAAGTCGTCGGGCACCCAGGGCGCGACATCCATGCGCCAGCCCGCGGCGCCGCGGTCCAGCCAGTACTGCATGACGCCGTTCATGCCGAAGGCGTAGTCGCGGAAGGCGCGGCTCGATTTGTCGATCTCAGGCAGGTCCTTGATGCCGATCCATGCGCCGTATTGGTCGTCGGGCTGCGGCTTGGTGAGATCGAACTTGAACCAGCTCGCATAGGGCGAGGCCGGGTTGGGCTTGCCGTTGTCGAAGGCGCCGCCGGCGGGGAAGTTGCCGAAGCGGTTGAAGTAGGGCGAGTCCGCGCCGACGTGGTTCAGCGAGGTGTCCGGGATCACGCGCAGGCAGCGCTTGCCGGCCTCGCTGGTCAGGCGCTGGAAGTCGTCGTTGGTGCCGAAGGCGGGGTCGATGCGCTTGTAGTCGCCGGTGTCGTACTTGTGATTGCTGGCCGCCTGGAACACCGGCGTCAGGTAGATCGCATTGGCGCCGAGGTCGCGCAGGTCGTCGAGCTTGTCGATGAGTCCGGCGAGATCGCCGCCGAAGAAGTCGTTGTTGTAGACCGCATCGGAGCCATCGCCGCTGCCCGGCTTGTAGGGCTTGTCGATCCAGCGCGGATGGCGCTCGATGCCGTGGTCCTGGTACCTCGCGCGGCCGACCTGCGGGTCGTTGGTCTTGTCGCCGTTGCGGAAGCGCTCCGGGAAGACGTAGTAGTAGACGAGGTCACGCGCGAAGTCGGGCACGGCGAAGTCGGACGCGTGGATGGTCTGGCGATAACGCCGGATGGCCATCGGCGGCACGGGCCCCTTGCCCGCGGCGATCGCAGGCAGCGGCGCGACCTCGGCCGGGCCCATCGATCCCTTCTCCTTGGTCCAGTAGATGGTGTCGGCGTTGTTCTGCACGACGTAGCGCGCGCCGTCGACGGTGGCGACGAAGTAGTAGCCGTAGACGCCCGGGCCGCCGAATCGATGGCGCGCCTTCCACTGCTCGCGGCCCGAGGCGGCGCCGGCCTTGTGCAGCGGCACGCGGGCTTCCTCGGTGTAGGCGATGAGGTCCTCGTTGCCCTCGACGCGACGCCGCTCGATGACAAGCTCAAGCTTGTCGACGCCGGGCAGGGCGGTGAGCGAGAACTCGATCCAGGTCTTGGCCGGCTGCGCGCCGAAAGGCTGCTTGAAGGCGGCGAGGCGCGAGTCGTAGCGCAGGCTGGCGGCGATGGGGTTGAGCGTGGTGGGTGGGACTGGGGCCGGCGAGGCGGCGGTCGCTGCGGTGCCGGTCGCTGCCGGGGTCGTCGCGTCCTGAGCGAAGGCCAGCGCGGGCGCGAGCAACAGGCTGGCGAGCAGGAGGCGACGTGTCGAGGGCGTGGCGTTCATGGCTCGACGCTATCGCGAAGCAGCGCGCTTGAGGCTTGGTAGAAGTATCCCTAGCTGGAAGAGCTTACAGGGCCTGCCCCAGGGGAGCGGTACGCCCCCTACCATCGCCGACGGATCGGCCCCCGAAGGGTGTTGATCCCAGCCTACCTTCTGCTGTGAAGAAGGACATTCAAGGGAAGAAGATGCAACAAGAGCAAGTGAAGAAGGATGCGGAACCCGTGCGTTCCGTCGGTTTCGAGTTCGCCCGTGAACTGACGCCCGAAGAGCTCCAGCTGGTGAGCGGCGGCGTGCTGACGGAGGCTGCCTACACGCCGACCGGCAATCCGGAAGCGGACTGCGACTGATGGAAGCGGGGTGGCCTCGGCCACCCTTTTCACGATGCTCGACATGATCCCCGCCTGGCGCATCGCCCTCGCGGTGTGCCTCACGATCCCTGCCAACGCCGTCCATGCCACGGATCGCTGCGACGACCTGCTTGACCGCGAATCTCCTGCTTTCGCGAAACAAACCCCCAAGGAATTCGACCTCACGCCCGGACAGGGCTGGCGATTGCTCGCCACCGAGGGTTGCAAGGCGCAGGCAGCCGTGGCGATCCAGCGTTTCCTGTCCGAGGGAGATCGCCCGTATCACGTCTATTTCCATGGTGCGCAAATGGATGCGACCGTGGGGAACTATCCGGCTGCATTGGAAAAGCTCCAGCGGGCCCGGCGCCCGGAGATGGCCGCTGACTCGCCCTTCAAGTGGAACGACTATGTCGACGCCGTGGCAGCGTTTCTCCGTCGCGACCTGGACAGCCTCAGGCGATGTCGTCAGGAGATCGCCCAGCGCGCCGACGTGCCCGGCAATGCGGCCAACCTCAAGGTCGTGGATCAGTTGATCGACCATTTCGGAAAGCCGTACGGCGAGATATTCAGATGAAGCCCAGACAAGGCGCCAAGACGATCCTGATCCCCACCCAAGTCGAGGACGTGCACGCGCTGGCAGTGTCAGCCGTGCTCTCGCAATGGGGGCACCATCCGGTGAGATGGTTCGGCGCGGACTATCCCAATCAACAGACCGTCACAGTCGCGATCGATGCCGACTCTGTGTCGGTGCGCACGGCCGGTACCGCGATCGATCTCGACACGCGCGCGACGCCGGTCGACGCGGTGTGGTTCCGGCGGCCTTGCGCGCCGTCATTGGTGGATGTGCATCCGGATGATCAGGACTTCGTGGGCCGCGAGAACCTGAAGTTCTTCTCATCGATGTGGTGGTCGCTGGACGAGGGCACCGCGTGGATCAACCCGTATGCGGCCTATCGGCGCGCCAACAGCAAGGTGGCCCAATTGATGGCCGCGCGCAAGACCGGCCTCAAGGTGCCTCGCACGCTCTTCACCAATCGCCGGGAGGACGTGCTGGCGTTGCTGGATGCTTGCGGGGACGGCAACGTCGTCTACAAGCCCCACAAGATCATGGAATGGCAACTGGACGGCGGCGGCTTGCGCATCGGCAGGGCGGTGCGCATCGACCGTCACCGTCTGCCTCAGGAGTTGTCGGTGCGATCGACGGCGTCGATCTACCAGGAGCTGGTGCCGGTGCGCGCCGAGTATCGAGTGACGATCATGGGTGAGCACGTCGTCGCCGCGCGCATCGATAGCGAGCTGGAATACGGCATCGACTGGCGCAACGTGCCTTTCGACGCGGTGAAGATCGCGCCGGTGCAGTTGCCGGACAGGGTGCGGCGTGCCTGTCTCGACGTGATGGCCGAACTCGGCATCGTCTTCGGATGCTTCGATCTCATCGAGTCGAAAGCCGGGGACTGGTGCTTCATCGAGGTCAACGAGATGGGGCAGTTCCTGTGGAAGGAAGTGGCCAATCCGGAGCTCGCGATGCTCGATACTTTCGCGCGATTCCTGCTGGCCCGCGCTGGCGCACCGATGCCGGATGCGAGACCGGTGGCTTTCAGCGAGGTCGCGTCCTCGCCGGACTACCTCGGACAGCTGACGCGCGATCGCGAGTTGCACGCGCGACGCGCGGGGGTGGTGTCGTTGTATGACTCGTTCTGAATAGATGAGCTGGGCGCGTTCCTGGATGCCGACGGCATGGCAGCACCTCCGGTGGCCACGAACTTCACGGAGGTCTCTCGCGCCCGGCTCCTGCGGATCAACAGCGAGATCCCTCAGCCCTTCACTCCACCCGCCGTCAGTCCCGACACGATCCAGCGCTGGGCCAGCAGGAACACCGCCGTGATCGGCAACCCCGACAGCACCGCCGCCGCCGCGAAGTCGCCCCACAGGAAGCGCTGGTCGTGCAGGAAGTACTTCGATCCCACCGCCAGCGTCAGGTTCGACTCCTCGCGCAGCAGCACCGAGGCGACCGGATACTCGATGATGCAGCCGATGAACGCCAGCACGAACACCACCATCAGGATGGGCACCGCCATCGGCAGCAGCACCAGCCGGAACGCCTGCCAGTGCGTCGCGCCGTCCACCTTCGCGTTCTCCTCGATCTCCACCGGGATCGTCTCGAAGTAGCCCTTGATCGTCCAGATGTGCGTCGCCACGCCGCCCAGGTAGGCCACGATCACGCCCGCGTGCGTCTCGATGCCCAGCCACGGCACGAAGGTGCCGATGGTCTCGAAGATCGCGTAGATCGCCACCAGCGCCAGCACCGGCGGGAACATCTGCAGCAGCAGCATGCTGTTCAGGATCCCGCCCTTGAACGGGAAACGCAGCCGCGCGAAGCCATACGCCGCCGTCGTCGAGATCGCCACGATCAGCACCGCCGAGATCGTCGCCACCTTGATCGAGTTCCACAGCCACGTCAGCACCGGGAAGGGCGGCTGCACCAGCGAGCCGTCCGCCGCCTGGTACGGAATGCCCAGCGCGAGCTGCCAGTGCTCCAGGCTGATCGTGGTCGGGATCAGGCTGCCCGTGGCGAAGTTGCCCGGCCGCAGCGAGATCGACACCACCGCCAGCAGCGGGAACAGCGTGACGGCCAGGAAGCCCCACAACATCGCATGCGCCGCCACCACGCGCCAGCGCGCCTGCTTGCCTCGAACGATCGCCATGTGATGCTCCTCAGCGGTTGGCGTTGCGCATCAGGCGCAGGTTGAGCAGCGACATGCCCGCCACCAGGATGAAGATCAGCGTCGAGATCGCCGCGGCGAGCCCGAAGTCCGTCCCCGAGTCGCGGAACGCGATCCGGTAGGTGTAGCTCACCAGGATGTCGGTCTGCCCCGCCGGGATCTTGGTCGACAGATAGTCCGGCCGGCCGTCGGTCAGCAGCGCGATCAGCACGAAGTTGTTGAAGTTGAACGCGAAGGCCGACACCAGCAGCGGCGACAACGGCTTGATGATCAGCGGCGCCGTGATCTTGAAGAAGTTGGTCAGCGGTCCCGCGCCCGCGAGCGCCGAGGCCTCGTACAGGTCCGATGGAATCGCCTTCAGCAGCCCTGTGCACAGGATCATGATGTACGGGTAGCCCAGCCACACGTTCACGATCAGCAGCATCGTGCGCGCCAGCGTCGGGTCGGCGAACCACGCCGGGCGCACGCCGAAGAGCGCGTCCAGGATCGCGTTGATCTCGCCGAAGTTCTGGTTGAACAGGCCCTTGAACACGAGGATCGAGATGAACCCCGGCACCGCGTAGGGCAGGAACAGCAGCGTGCGGTAGGTCGTGCGATAGCGCAGGTCTTCCCAGTTCAGCAGCACCGCCAGCATCATTCCGATCGCCGTGGCGAAGATCACCGTCAGCAGCGAGAACACCACCGTCCAGCCGAAGATCGACAGGAAGGGACCGCGGAACTCCGCGTCGAAGAGCATGCGCTTGTAGTTCTGCGCGCCCACCATCACCTTGTAGCCCGGCGCCAGGTGCGTGCCCGCGGCCGCGCCCTGGCCTTCGTAGTAGCCGGTGGTGGCGTCGGGCTTGAACAGCGCGCCATCGGCCACGCGTTTCATCGCGCCATCCGGCTGTTCCTGGAAGTGCGGCCGGATCGGGCCGAAATCGCGCAAGCCCAGGTAATGCAGCGTGGCGGCTTCTCCAGATTCCCCCGGGAGGTTCAGCCGCAACTGCGACAGCGCCTGTCGATGCTCGACCAGCTCCTTGAGCGTGAGCGCCGTGCCCAGCGTCGCGTCGGCCGGCCCGGCAGCATGCATCGCCACGTCCAGCGGCTTGCTCGTCGCGCGCAACGCCAGCGGCGTCGACACGAACTGCGGCGCGCCGCTGGCCGGGTCGCGCAGCACCACGCGGAAGTCGCTGCCCGCGCCGTGCACCGAGTAATCGCGCACCGCGTCCATCACCGTGTCGTGCTGGTCGAGCAGGAACTCGCGCACGCGCTCCTGGCTCAGCAGGTGGGCCGAGGAGTAGTTGGTGAAGCCGATCTGCGTCGTGAACGCGAGCGGGAACGCGATGAACAGCAGCATCCCGGCCACGCCGGGGAACAGGTAGCGGTAGGCGAAGCCCGCCTTGGACAGGTAGACCGCGAAGCCCGCGCCGAACAGCAGCAGCGCGCCGAGCGCCCAGCTCGTCAGGCCCGCCGCGTACAGCATGAACACGAGGTACAGCGCCGCCAGCGCGATCACCGCGATCGTGGGCCAGTACAGCGCGCGTCCCAGGCGATCAAGCACGCCGGGCGCCTGGCGCGTGTAGGCCTCGGCCAGCGGCGAGCCGGGCAGGGCGGCGGACAGCGCCGGGGAGGAAGCGGTCGTGGCGTTCATTGCTTGAGCAGCATCCGGCCCGACGCGCCGTCCAGCGCGTCCTTGGGGCTTTGCAGGCCGTTGGTGATGGCTTCCAGCGCCGCGTCCATCGCGGTCCAGAAGCGCCCCACCTCGGGGATGTTGGGAATGGCCTCGCCGGCGCGCGCGTTCTCCATGCTGGCGCGGATCAGCGGGTTCACCGACAGCGCCTGGTAGAAGGCCTTGTTGGCCGGCACGCCGATGGGCACGTCGGCATCGAGCACCTTCAGCGACGCGGGCCGCATCAGGTGCTGCTCGATGAACTCGCGCGCGAGGTCCTTGTTCTTCGACGGCGCCGAGATCATGCAGCCCAGCACGCCGACGAAGGGCTTGCTCGGCTTGCCCGGCACCACCGCGGGGATGGGCGCCACGCCGATGTCGATGCCGGCCTTGCGTGCGTTCTCCCAGGCCCAGGGGCCGGAGATCATCATCGCGATCTCGCCGCGCGCGAAGCTCGATTCCATCTCGGAATACCGCGCGCCGCGCGGCATCACGCCGTCCTCGATCAAGCGCGCGAGCAGGCGGCCCGCGCTCAGCGCGCCCTCGTTGTTGACCTGCACCTGGCGGGCGTCGAAGTCGCCCTGCGCGTCACGGCCGAAGATCACGCCGCCCGCGCCCGCGAACATCGGCCAGGTGAAGAAGCTCTTGTTGTAGTCCCACAGGATCGCGTGCTTGCCGCGCTGGCGCAGCGACTTGTCGATCTCGATCAGCGCGTCCCAGGTCGCGGGCGGCTTGGGCACCAGCGCCTTGTTGTAGATCAGGCCTGTCGTCTCGATCGCGATCGGGTAGCCCCAGTAGCGGCCCTGATAACGGAAGGCCTGCCAGGCGGCGGGCTCGACCTCGTCATAGAGCGCCTTGCGCGGCTGCACCGGCGTGAGCAGGCCGGCCTTGGCCCATTCGCCCACGCGGTCATGCGGCCAGCAGAAGATGTCCGGGCCCTTGCCGGCGCCGGCGGCCTGCGTGTACTTCTCCGGCGCGTCGACCGGATGCTCGACGACGACCTTCACGCCGGACTCGCGCTCGAACGCGTCGCCGACCTTCTGCAGGCCGTTGTAGGCCTTGTCGCCGTTGATCCAGACGAGCAGCTTGGGCGCGCCCGCCGATGTCGATGCCGATGAGGTCTGCGCGGCCGCGCGCTCGCAGCCGCTCAGCAGCACGAGCGCGGTCACCGCAGTCAGCGCCGCGCTTGCCAGCGCCGGCGGGCAGGACAGGCGACGCGTCATGCCGCGGCTCCGAGCCGCTTGAACGCGAGGCCCTGGGTATCGAAGAGATAGCAGAGCTCGGGCGGCAGGTGCAGCTGCAGCGTGTCGCCGGTGCGCACCCGGGTGCGGCCGTCAAACTCGCAGGTCAGCGCGTCCTCGACGCCGGGATAGGCGCAGTAGGCATGCGTCACGCCGCCCAGCGATTCGACGAAGGTGACCGTGCTGGCGATCAGGTTGGCGTCGCCGCCTACCTCGAAGTGTTCCGGGCGCAGGCCCAGCGTGACCTTGTCGCCGGGCTTGGCGCGCGACGCGTCGACCTGCGTGCGGACGGTCGCGCCGTCGCTCAGGCGCACCACCGCGTGGTCAGCCGCGGCGCTCACGATCTCGGCCTCGATGAAATTCATCCTCGGGCTGCCGATGAAGCCGGCCACGAAGAGGTTGTCCGGATGCTCGTAGAGCTCCAGCGGCGTGCCGACCTGCTCGATCTGGCCGGCGCTCAGCACCACGATGCGATCGGCCAGCGTCATCGCCTCGACCTGGTCGTGCGTGACGTAGACCATCGTCGTCTTGAGGTCCTCGTGCAGCTTGGCGAATTCATACCGCATGCGCACGCGCAGCGCGGCGTCCAGGTTGGACAGCGGCTCGTCGAAGAGGAAGACCTCGGGCTTGCGCACGATCGCGCGCCCGATGGCCACGCGCTGACGCTGACCGCCCGACAGGTCCTTGGGCTTGCGCTCGAGCAGATGCTCGATGTGCAGGATGCGCGCGGCGTAGCGCACCGCGCGGTCGATCTCGTCCTTGGGGACCTTGGCCAGCTTCAACCCGAACGCCATGTTGTCGTACAGGTTCATGTGGGGGTAGAGCGCGTAGCTCTGGAAGACCATCGCGATGCCGCGCTCCGCGGGCGGCACATCGTTGACCAGCCGGCCGCCGATGCGCAGCTCGCCGCCGGTGATGTCCTCCAGCCCCGCGATCGTGCGCAGCAGCGTGGACTTGCCGCAGCCCGACGGGCCGACGAACACCATGAACTCGCCGTCCCGGATCTCCAGGTCGATGCCATGCAGGATCTTGGTCTCGCCGTAGGCCTTGGCCACGGCTTGAAGCTTCACGTCCGCCACTGGGTGTCTCCTAATTTGTAGAGAATATACATGCCTGATGATCGATTCACAACGCGTTCACACCCGCATTCGCCCGGTCGAATCGCCTGAAATCAATGGCTTAGCATGAATCTCGGGATAACCCGATGTAGTCAAACTACAGGATTTGCAAACGCTTGAGGGATACTTCATCCCATGACGACCGCCTCCCTTGCCCCCGCCGTGGCCGCGACCGACGCGCGCGCCGCCTTCCAGCATGCGCTGCGGCGCGAACTGCACGCCAGTGGCGTGACGGCCCAGACGGCCACGATCGCCACCGCGCCCCTCCTGATGCGCGCCGCCGCCGCGGCCTGTCGCGAGCTGCTGGGCCAGCGCTGGGCCGACACGCAGGCCGCGGATGCGGTCCGGGGCGCGCGCGCCGAGGTGCGCCGCGTGCATTACCTGTCGATGGAATTCCTGATGGGCCGGGCGCTGGGCAACGCGCTGGCCGCGCTGAAGCTGGACGATACGTTGCGCGAGGCCTTCGCCGCACAGGGGCAGTCCCTGCCCGACGTGCTGGAGCGCGAGCCCGACGCCGCGCTGGGCAACGGCGGCCTGGGCCGCCTGGCGGCGTGTTTCCTGGACTCCTTCGCGGAGCTGGGCCTGCCGTCCTTCGGTTACGGCCTGCGATACCAGTACGGCATGTTCGCGCAAGGCATCCAGGACGGACGCCAGGTCGAGGCCCCGGATGACTGGCTCGCGCTGGGCAATCCCTGGGAAGTGATGCGGCCCGAGCTGCGTTATCCGGTGGGTTTTGGCGGGCACGTCGAGGTGCGCGCCGACGGATCGCGGCGCTGGATGCCGGCTGAGGCTCTGGTCGCGACGGCATATGACTTCATCGTGCCCGCGCATCACAGCGCCCGCGTGTCCACGCTGCGCCAGTGGCACGCGCAGGCCGCCGCGCCGATCGACTTCGCCGCGTTCTGCCGGGGCGAGCACCACGCCGCCGCCGCGCACCGCGTGGCCGCGGACGCGCTCAACTGGGTGCTGTATCCCGACGACAGCACCGAGTCCGGCCGCACGTTGCGCCTCAAGCAGGAGGCCTTCCTGGTCAGCGCCTCGCTGCAGGACCTGATCGCGCGCCACCTGCGCGAGACCGGCTCGCTGCAAGGCCTGGGCCGCGCCAACGCGATCCACCTCAACGACACGCATCCGGCGCTGGCCCCGGCCGAGCTGATGCGGCTGCTGCTCGACGATCACGGCCTGTCCTGGGATGAGGCCTGGGCGATCACCCGCGAGGCGGTCAGCTACACGAATCACACGCTGATGCCCGAGGCGCTGGAGACCTGGCCGGTGCGCATGTTCGAGGCGCTGCTGCCGCGTCACCTCGAGCTGATCTACGAGATCAACCGTCGCTTCCTGGACGACGTCGCGCTGCGCTTCCCCGGCGACGTGGCGCTGCTGCGCCGCGTGTCGCTGATCGACGAGGGGCAGGGCGAAGACGGCAACGGCCACGGCCACGGCGAGCGCCGCGTGCGCATGGCCGCGCTGAGCATCGTGGCCTCGCACCGCGTGAACGGCGTCGCCGCGCTGCACTCGGAGCTGATGGTCCAGACCATCTTCGCGGACTACGCGCGCATCTTCCCGTGCCGCTTCCACAACGTGACCAACGGCGTGACGCCGCGCCGCTGGCTGCAGCAGGCCAATCCCGCGCTGTCGGCGCTGCTCGACGCGCGCATCGGCACCGGCTGGCGCCAGCGGCTCGATGAGCTCGAGCGCGTGAAGCCGCTGGCGGCCGATGTCGAATTCGGCGAGCAGCTGCAGGCCGTCAAGCGCGCCAACAAGCTGCGCCTGGCCGCGCGCATCCAGCGCGAGCTGGGCGTGGCGGTGAACGTGGACAGCCTCTTCGACGTCCAGATCAAGCGCATCCACGAGTACAAGCGCCAGCTGCTCAACGTGCTGCACGTGATCAGCCGCTACCAGGCGATCGTCGCGAACCCCGATGGCGACTGGGTGCCGCGCACCGTGGTGATCGCCGGCAAGGCGGCGTCGGCCTACGTGACGGCCAAGTCCATCATCCAGCTCACGCACGACGTGGCCCGCGTGATCGCGAGCGACCCGCGCGTGGGCGACCGGCTGCGCCTGGTGTTCCTGCCCAACTACGGCGTGTCGCTGGCCGAGACCATCATCCCCGCGGCCGACCTGTCCGAGCAGATCTCCACGGCGGGCACCGAGGCCTCGGGCACCGGCAACATGAAGTTCGCGCTCAACGGCGCGCTGACGATCGGCACCTGGGATGGCGCCAACATCGAGATGGCGCAGGCCTTCGGCGAGCGCAACATGTTCACCTTCGGGCTGCGCACCGAGCAGGTCGACGCGCTCAAGCGCGCGGGGTACGAGCCGCGCCAGGTCGTCGAGCAGAACCCGACGCTGCGCGCGGTGATCGACGCGATCGCGCGGGGCGACTTCTCGCAGGGCGACGCGGGCCGCTA
Organism: Roseateles sp. So40a; assembly: GCF_048081605.1. NCBI lineage: Bacteria > Pseudomonadati > Pseudomonadota > Betaproteobacteria > Burkholderiales > Sphaerotilaceae > Roseateles > Roseateles sp. So40a. The sequence goes on from NZ_CP182288.1 coordinate 1,501,774, forward strand.
CCGCGCGCTCGTGGACAAGCTGCTGGGCGAGGACGTCTACCTGTTGATGGCCGACTTCGCCGACTACCTGCGCGCGCAGGCCGAGGTCGACACGTTGTTCCGCGATCGGCAGGCCTGGGCCGCGCGCGTGGCGCTGAACATCGCCGGCATGGGGATGTTCTCGTCGGACCGCACGATCGAGGAATACATCGATCGCGTCTGGTCGGTGAAGAGCCTGGGCTGAGGGCGGAAGGACTCGACGTGTCGACCTCGCCGTTGCTGCCGCAGGCCGAGCTCGCGCTGCTCGCGCGCGGTGAGCATCCGCGTCCGTGGTTGTGGCTGGGCGCTCATCCGGTCGCGCATCCGGGCACCGAGGACGGTGCATGCGGTGTGCGCTTCGCCGTGTGGGCGCCGTCGGCCTCGCGCGTGGCGGTGGTCGGTGACTTCAACGGCTGGCGCGGCGACGCGCACCCGATGCGTCGCGTCGATCCCGTCGATGGGCTCGATGCCGGCGTCTGGGAAGTCTTTGTGGCGGGCGCGGCGCGCGGCCAGTTCTACAAGTACGACATCACCGGCGCGGACGGCAAGCGCCTGCCGCTCAAGGCCGATCCCTATGCGTTCCGGGCGCAACTGCGGCCCGACAACGCCAGCGTGATCGAGGGCCTGCACGACGCGCATCCGCTTCCCGTGCACCGGGCCGCGCTCAATCGACGCGACGCGCCGATGAGCATCTACGAGGTCCATGCGATGTCGTGGCGGCGGCCGGACCTGGAAGAGGATTCGGATGCAGCGCCCCTCGATGACCGCGCCGCGGCCACCGCGGTGGACTGGGACTTCCTCGCGAGCGAGCTGCCCGCGTATGCCGCGGGCCTGGGCTTCACGCATGTGGAGCTGATGCCGATCACGGAGTTTCCGTTCGATGGCTCCTGGGGTTATCAGACGCTGGGCCTGCACGCGCCCACTGCGCGGCTGGGCGACCCCGACGGCCTGCACCGATTCGTCGCGGCCTGCCATGCGGCGGGGCTGGGCGTGCTGCTGGACTTCGTGCCGGCGCATTTCCCCGAGGATCCGCATGGGCTCGCACGCTTCGACGGCACGGCGCTCTACGAGTACGCCGATCCGCGCGAGGGCTGGCACCGCGACTGGCACACGCGCATCTACGACTTCGGCAAGCCGCAGGTGCGGCAGTTCCTGTGCGGCGCGGCGCTGTTCTGGGCCGAGCGCTACGGCATCGACGGGCTGCGCGTGGACGCGGTGGCGTCGATGCTCTACCGCGACTACTCGCGGCCGTCCGGCGAGTGGGTGCCCAACGTCCATGGCGGCACCGAGAACCTCGAGGCGATCGCGCTGCTCAGGCAGATGAACGAGCTGCTGGGCCGCGAGGCGCCCGGCGTGATCACGCTGGCCGAGGAGTCGACCGCATTCCCGCGCGTGTCCGCGCCGACCTCGATGGGCGGCCTGGGCTTCCACTACAAATGGAACATGGGCTGGATGAACGACACGCTGCATTACCAGCGCGAGCAGCCCATCCACCGCGCCTGGCATCACGAGAAGATGAGCTTCGGCCTGGTCTACGCGTTCAGCGAGAACTTCCTGCTGCCGCTGTCGCATGACGAGGTGGTCCATGGCAAGGGGTCGCTCCTGATGAAGATGCCGCCCGGGGACGGTGCCGGTCACGGCGAACCGGGGGATGCGGCGGATCAGCAGCGCTTCGCCAACCTGCGGGCGTATCTCGGCTTCATGTGGGCGCATCCGGGCAAGAAGCTGCTGTTCATGGGCCAGGAATTCGCGCAACGCGACGAATGGGACTTCCAGCGCGCGCTGCCCTGGACGCTGCTGGACGATCCGCGCCATGCGGGCGTGCAGCGCCTGGTGGGCGCGCTCAACCGCCTCTATCGGGAGCAGCCCGCGCTGCATCGCCGCGACTGCGAGGCCGAAGGCTTCGAATGGCTGGTCGAGGACGACCGCGCGCAGTCGGTCTTCGCGTGGGTGCGGCGAGGCGGGCAGGGCACGGAAGGCCGCGAGATCGTCGCCATCTGCAACTTCACGCCGGTGGCTCGACCGGGCTACACGCTGCGCATGCCGCGCGGCGGCGACTGGCGCGTGCTGCTGGACACCGATGCCGCGGTCTTCGGCGGCAGCCAGTGCGATCCGTCGTCGGCATCGACGCAGGACCCGTTGCCCCGTTTCAGCGCGAGCGGCGATGATCCCGCGATCACGTTGACGCTGCCGCCGATGGCAACGCTGTTCCTGGCGCCGGCATGAGCCGGATCTGCTGACCTCTCGTCCGTCCCCTGACACCTCGACCTCCCCGACATTGAGCATGAGCGCTTCTTCCGTTCTCCTCGAACCCGGTCGCCACGAGCCGCTGGGCGCCACCGTGCGCGACGGCGGCGTGAACTTCGCCGTGTTCTCCGCGCATGCGACGCGCGTGGAGGTCTGCCTCTTCGATGACAGCGGCCGCACCGAGCTCAGCCGCCATGCGCTGCGCGGTCCGGTGGACGGCGTGTGGAGCGGCTTCCTGCCGGGCGCCGCGCCGGGCCAGCTCTACGGGCTGCGCGTCCACGGGCCGCATGCGCCACGCGAGGGCCATCGGTTCAACGCGGGCAAGTTGCTGCTCGATCCGTACGCGCGCGAGATCGTCGGCGAGTTCCGCAACCTGCCCGAGGACCACGGCTACCCGTTCGGCCATCCCGACGGCCCGCTCGCGCTGGATGAGCGCGACAACGGCGTCACCGCGCTGAAGGCGCGCGTGGCGGCACCGCTCGCCGGACCGAGTCCGCGCGTGAACGCGCCGCGCCATGCGCCGCGCGATGTGGTGCTGTACGAGGTCCATGTGAAGGGCTTCTCGATGCGGCATCCGGGCCTGCCGGAGGCGCTGCGCGGCAGCTACGCGGCGCTCGCGCATCCCGTGTCCATCGCGCATTTCCAGCGCCTGGGCGTGACCACGCTGTCCTTGCTGCCCGTGCAGTTCGCCGTCGACGAGCCGCATCTTTTCGGCACCGGGCTGCGCAACTACTGGGGCTACAACACGCTGGGCTTCTTCGCGCCCGATCCGCGTCTGGCCTCCAGCGCGGTGCGCCACGATCCCACGGCCGTCGCCGCGGAGTTCCGCGCGATGGTCCACGCCTTGCACGCCGCCGGCATCGAGGTGGTGATGGACGTCGTCTACAACCACACGCCCGAAGGCAACGAGTGGGGGCCGACGCTGTCGCTGCGCGGCCTCGACCAGAAGAGCTACTACCGGCTTCAGCCCGGCGACGCATCGCGGATGGAGAACCTCACCGCCTGCGGGAACACCGTCAACGTCGAGCATCCGCGCGTGGCGCAACTGGTGCTGGATTCGCTGCGCTTCTGGGTCGGCGAGATGGGCGTGGACGGCTTCCGCTTCGACCTCGCGCCGGTGCTGGGGCGCACGGCCGCGGGCCACGATCCGCGCGCGGCGTTCTACACCGCGCTGCGCCAGGATCCGCTGCTGGCGCAGGTCCATCTGATCGCCGAACCCTGGGACGCCGGCCCCGACGGTTATCAGCTGGGGCGTTTCCCGGGCCGCTTCATGGAGTGGAACGACAAGTTCCGCGACGCCGCGCGCGGGTTCTGGCTCGGACATGGGCCGGACGGCACGACCATCGGCCGCGGCGAATTCGCGCGCCGCTTCAGCGCGTCCAGCGACGTCTTCGATCCGTCGACCCGGGCCAACGGCGGCGGCCAGCGCTCGCCGCTGGCGTCGATCAACTTCCTGGCGGTGCATGACGGCTACACGCTGCACGACCTCGTCAGCCACAGCCGCAAGCACAACCTGGCCAACGGCGAGGACAACCGCGACGGCCGCGATGGCGAGCTGTGCGGCAACTTCGGCGTCGAGGGGCCGACCGACGATCCCGCCATCCGCCAGGCGCGCGAGCGCGCGCGCCGCGCGATGCTCGCCACGCTGCTGCTGTCGCAGGGCACGCCGATGCTGTACTCGGGCGACGAGTTCGGCAACAGCCAGGGCGGCAACAACAACGCGTACTGCCAGGACAACGAGATCGGCTGGCTCGACTGGCCGAGCGCCGACGACGCGCTGATCGCCTTCACCGCCGAGCTGACGCGGCTGCGCCGGGCGCATCCCTTGCTGCGACACGACGCGTGGTTCACCGGCACGGCCTCGTTGCGCTGGTTCGACCCGGCGGGCCACGAGATGGGCGAGCACGACTGGCGCGCGTCGGACCGGACCGCGCTGACGGCGATGCTGGCCGACGGCGACGAGCGCCTGCTGCTGCTGGTCAATCCGTCCGCCGAGCCGGTGGCGTTCCGGCTGCCGGCGGCGGGCGAGGGCGGTCAGTGGGGCGACGGGTCGCTGCTGCTGGACAGCAGCGGCGAGACGCCGACGGGCCCCTGCGGCGAAGATGGCGTGAACGTGCCGGCGCGGGCGCTGATGCTGTGCCGGCAGCAGGTCCGGCTCCAAGCCCTTTCCTGATCCCGAGCGAATCTCTCCCGATTCCTCCCGAATCCTCCCGATTTCTACCGATCCCTCCCGATCACTCTCGAGCGACACGACACCATGACGATCGACCTCCACCAACGCCAGTCCGGCGTGCTGCTGCACATCACCTCGCTGCCCGGCCCCAACGGCATCGGCGATTTCGGCCCCGAGGCCTTCCACTTCGTCGACTGGCTGCAGTCGGCCGGCCAGTCCATCTGGCAGTGGCTGCCCAGCACGCCAATCGGTCCGGGCGAGAGCCCCTATCAGGGCGTGTCCGCCTTCGCCGGCAGCCCGTGGATGGTGGCGCTGGAGCCGTTGGTGGCCAAGGGCTGGCTGGCGCAGCCGGTGCCGCCCCAGGGCGGTTTCGACGCCACGCGCGTCGACTACGGCCGCGTGCTGCCGTGGCGTGAGCAGCAGCTGCGCGCCGCGGCCGCGGGCTTCTTCGCCAAGGGGGCGGCCGAGGATCGCGCCTCGTATGAGCTCTGGTGCGAGTCGCAGAAGGACTGGCTCGCCGACTACGCGCTGTTCATGGCGATCCGTTCGCCGCTCAACGGTCAACCGTGGTGGGCCTGGCCGCGTGACCTCGCCGCCCGCGAGCCCCGCGCGCTGGCCGCCGCGCGCGAGCAGAACGCCGACGAGGTCGGCTTCTGGCAGTTCGTGCAGTGGTGCTTCGATGTGCAGGTCGGCGAGTTGAAGGCCTACGCCAACGCGCGCGGCGTCAGCATCATGGGCGACCTGCCGATCTTCGTCGCCCACGACAGCGCCGATTGCTGGGCACGGCCCGACCTGTACGAGCTCGACGAGCACTTCCAGACCACCGTGGTCGCGGGCGTGCCGCCCGATGCGCTGTCGGCGACCGGCCAGCGCTGGGGCAACCCGATGTACCGCTGGGACAAGATGGCCCACGAGCACTTCGCGTGGTGGACCGCGCGGGTGAAGCGCATGCTGAGCTCGGCCGACGTGTTCCGCATCGACCACTTCCGCGGCTTCGCGGCCTATTACGAGATCCCCGGCGACAGCCCCGACGCCACCCGCGGCGTGTGGAAGACCGGCCCGGGCAAGGCGCTGTTCGACGCGATCGCCAAGTCGCTGGGCGAGCTGCCCATCGTGGCCGAGGACCTCGGCTTCATCACGCCCGATGTGCACGAGCTGCGCGACGCGCTGAACTATCCCGGCATGAAGATCCTGCAGTTCGGCTTCGGCGGCGACGGCTGGCATGAGTTCCTGCCGCACAACTGGCCGCGCGCGGCCGTCTGCTACACCGGCACGCACGACAACGACACCGTGCGCGGCTGGTGGAACCAGGCCAGCGCCCATGAACGCGCCTATGCCGCGTCCTACCTGCCCGCGAGCGATGCCGACATCCACTGGGCCATGATCCGCGCCTGCGCGAACTCGGTGGCCAACGTGGCGGTGTATCCGCTGCAGGACGTGCTCGGCCTGGACAGCGCCCATCGCATGAACATCCCCGGCATCCTGGGCGGCAACTGGGAGTGGCGCTTCACCTGGGACATGGTCGGCGCCGAGCCGGGCCGCGTGCTCGCGCTGATCTCGGCCACCAGCGGGAGATCCCCGATTGCCGGTGCCAGGCTGCCGGAGTGAAATGATCTGAAATCGCTTTCAGATCATGACCACCACCGAGATCTTCCTGATCGCCATGGCGATCATCTTCACCGTCCCCTACCTGGTGTGGCGGCTGGGCGGCACGGACTACTTCGCGCCGCTGGTGGTGGTGCAGATCATCACCGGCATCCTGCTGGGGCCGGGCGTGCTGGGTCGCGCCTTCCCCGACTACTACCAGTTCGTGTTCAGCGCGCCGATCGTGCAGTCGCTCAATGGCGTGGCGTGGTGGGCGGTGATGCTGTTCGTGTGGATCGCCGGCATCGAGCTCGATCTCAGGAAAGCCTGGGCGCACCGCGTCGAGAGCGGCATCACGGCCGGCCTCGCGCTGGGCGTGCCCATGGCCATGGGCGCGGCGGCCGCGGCGGTGCTGCTCGGCATGGGCACGCAGTGGATGGGGGCGCAGGCGCGGACCTGGCAATTCATCGTCGGCGTGGGCATGGCCTGCGCGGTGACCGCGCTGCCCATCCTGATCCTGCTGATGGAGAAGCTCGAGATCCTGCGACAGCCTATCGGTCAGCGCATCCTGCGCTACGCGAGCCTGGACGACATCCTGATCTGGACGGTGCTCGCGGTGATCCTCATGGACTGGTCGCGAGTGGGCAAGCAGGCGCTGTTCATCGCGGCCTTCGCGCTGGCCACCTGGGGCTTCCGTCGTCTGATGCGTGCGATCCCGGCGCGCGATCGCTGGTATGTCGGCCTGATCTGGCTGGCCGTGGTGGCCTTCGGCGCCGACTGGAGCGGGCTGCATTACATGGTCGGGGCCTTCCTGGCCGGCGTCGTGATGGACGCCGAGTGGTTTGATCAGGCGCAGATGGATGCGCTGCGCCATCACGTGCTGCTGGTGGTGATGCCGGTCTTCTTCCTGAGCACCGGACTGCGCACGCAGTGGGGCCTGGAGGGCGGCATGGTGTTCGCCGCGGCGGGGCTCCTGCTGGCCGCGTCGGTCAGCGGGAAGCTGCTGGGCACGCACCTCGCGGGGCGGATCCTGCGCTGGGCGCCGGGCGAGGCCGGCATCATCGGCTGGCTGCTGCAGACCAAGGCGCTGATCATGATCATCTTCGCCAACGTGCTGCTGGACAAACAGATCATCACCAGCGAGACCTTCACCGCGCTGCTGCTGATGGCCGTGGGCTCGACGATGCTGACCGTGCCGGTGGTCGCGCCGCGGCTGCGGCGCATCCGCGAACTGGTGTTCCGGGCGAGCTGAGGCCCGGGCCGGCGGGGCCACGGACCCGCGGGGCTCCGGGCGAGCGCAGGTCGAGCGCAGGTCGAGCCTGCGCGGCGCATCGCTGCGACCGCAGACGCGACCGGCAGGCCGGGGCGACTACGCGCGCCTCGGTGATCTCCGACCGCGTCCCGCGGCGCCTGCCATGTTTCCTTCTTTCCAGTTTGGTCGCCGTGCGTTGGCCGTCGACGCCGACGCGGCGCTCCACGACAACCGCGTTGATCGACGAGCCCTCTTGACGGCGTCCTCGCCGGGCGAGCGCGACCCTGCGCTGCCGGCGCACCCGCAACGCGCCTTCACCTCCGACCATCGCCGGACCTTGCAGTCCGCGGCCGAGCTCCTGCGGCACATGCCGTATCCGCTGATCCACGAGCACGTCCGGGCGGCGAGCAGTCTCACGCACCGGCTGATCGAGCGCGACTCGCTGTCCTTCCTGGGCGACATGCTCGACATCCACGTGCCGGCGCGATCGCCGCAGGACCTGGGCCCGGCCCTGTGTCTGCGCGAGGAAAGCCGGCGCACGGTGGGGTATGTGCTGGAGGCGATCAGCGTCCTGCTGCGGCGCAGCCAGATCGCGCCGCAGACCGTCGCCAGGGCATTGACGGCCGCGGGCATGGAGGACCGTCCTCCATTCCTGCTGGCGCTGGCGACGGCGGCGATGCACGACCCGGAACTCGCCGATGCGATGTGCGACCTGTTGACGATCCTGGCCGAGAAGCTGGGCCCGGCGGCGGTGAGCCAGATGCTGCTGACGACGGACAGCGCGCTGGGCTGCCGCCCTCGGGAACAACTGCCCAAGAACCTGAGCGAGAAGTACACCGATTTCCTGGGCCGTCTGATCGGCGACGGCTACGGCGAATGGGGCAACGACGGCGCGGTGCGCGCGATCAAGCGCCTGAACGACGCCGGCCTGCTGCCGGACAAGGAGGCCGTGCGCCGCTGCCACTCGACGCAGCGGTGGCGCAAGCAGGCCCAGTTCGTCCGGATCTGCGAGGACCTGGCGCCGCGGCCGCCCTGGAACGCATCGAAGCCGATCCAATGCCCGCACGAACGGCGGGCCGCGATGGCGCGGGTCCTGTCCCGTGCGGACGACATCGCCGCCCGCGCCTCGGCACAAGCGCCGGATGTCGCGATGGGCGCCGGCGCCGGATCGGTCGCGGCGTGGGAATCGCGGATCTGGCGCGCCCTCGATGAGACCTGGCAGACGGCCCGTCAGTGGTATCGGGCCATCCTGCTGCATGAGGTGCAACTGCCCAACGTGGGCCTGCCGGGCAGCGGGGGCGGGGGCATGGTGCAAGATCGGTGCGTGCCGGGCCTGCTCCGCCTGGGTCAGACGCCGTCGCCGCAGGCCCTGGACGCGGTGATGCGGCAGGTGGTCGAGGACCCCGAGGTGCGAGACGGGCTGGCGCGCGGGGCCGATCTCGACGATCCCCACCTGAGCGCTGCCGTCGAGGTCTCAGCCCAGGAGGCCGCGAGGCGCCTGCTCGACCCGACCGAGCGCCTGGAGGGCTTCCTCACCGCGTGGCAGCTGGCCGCCTGCGACCTGCGCCACGCGCCCGGCGCTGACGGGAACTCGCGGGAGCTCACGGGAGCTCACGGGAGCTGGCGGGAACCGCTCAGCGCGCGAATGCGGCCGCGTGCGTCATCGCCAGCGACGGGCCGTGGACCAGCAGGGCCGCCGGCGCGACCATCGCGGCCTGCGCCGCGGCGCTGACCACCACGGCGGCGGTCGCGGACCACGGCAGGCCGACCCGGGCATCGGACAGAAGGCGCGCCGGCGCCGGCTCCTCGTTCACGTGCGGGATGATGCGCAGCGATTCGTCGGCGCGCGCCAGCTCGATCTCCTGCGCCGACATGCCGACGAAGACATGCGCGAAGCCGCGCTCGATCGCGTCCAGCGCCGCCTCGGTGGCCCGGCGCCAGCGCTTGACGGCCGCGACCTCGGCCCGGCTGGCGGTCTCGGGGATCGGCCAGCGCGGATCCCCGCCGGTCACCGCCTGCGCGGCGCGGAAGGCGTCCACCACCCCCATCCCGCCCCCCAGGCGCGCGTCCAGCACCTGCGTCGCGATCACGCGCGCCAGGTCGTGCTGGTGGTAGGGGACCATGACTCGTTCCAGGATGACTTCGTAGCGGCGCATGACAGATTCCTCGGGGCTCTTCGGCGGAGTGGAGGAATCAGAATACTGGATGGATGTACAGTATTCAACTGTCATCCATTGCCATCGCGGTCATCACGCGGTCATTGGTGACACGCGTTGGCAGCAGCGCGCGACGGCGCTGCCGTCGCCGGGATGCCAGGGACGCGGCAGGGGCCGTGATTACTTCAGGCCGCCGCTGAGGAAGGCCTTCAGGCGCTCGCTCTTCGGGGTGCTCAGGACTTCGCGCGGGTGGCCCTGTTCCTCGACGCGGCCCTGGTGCAGGAACATCGTGTGCGAGGACACCTCGCGCGCGAAACCCATCTCGTGCGTGACGACGATCATCGTGCGGCCTTCCGCCGCGAGGTCGCGCATCACCTTGAGCACCTCGCCGACCAGCTCCGGATCCAGCGCCGAGGTCGGTTCGTCGAAGAGCATGACCTCGGGCTCCACCGCCAGCGCGCGGGCGATGGCCACGCGCTGCTGCTCGCCGCCGGAGAGCTGCGCCGGATAGACGTCCTTGCGGTGCGACACGCCCACGCGCGCCAGCAGCGCCTCGGCCTTCTCGATCGCCTCGGCCCGGGACTGCTTGAGCACATGCACCGGCGCCTCGATGACGTTCTCCAGCACCGTGCGGTGGCCCCACAGGTTGAAGTTCTGGAACACCATGGCCAGCCGCGCGCGCCAGCGCTGCAGCTGGGCCGCGTCGGCGGACTTGAGGCTGCCGTCGCGGTCGCGGACCAGCTTGAGCTCCTCCGTGCCCAGCTTGAGCGTGCCCTCATAGGGCTGCTCCAGCAGGTTGAGGCAGCGCAGGAAGGTGCTCTTGCCCGAGCCGCTGGAGCCGATCAGCGTGATCACGTCCCCCGGCTTGGCGGCAAGGCTCACGCCCTTGAGCACCTCACGGTCGCCGTAGCGCTTGTGGAGGTTGTCGACAACAAGACTGGCCGCGGACATCAACGGGCTCCCAACAGTTTTCCGGTGCGGGTCGATTCGCGACCCGCGACTTTCGCCACCCGCGCGCCGGCCGTGACCAGGCGCAGCGTGTCGCGTGCGAACAGGAGCCCGTCCACCGGGCTCTTCAGATCGGTCACCTGCGCGGTGATCGGATCGATGACCTGGGCGATCACGTCGCCGGCCTTCACGGTCTCGCCGACCTCGCGCAGGAAGGTCAGCACGCCGCCCACCGGCGACGGGATCGGCATCGAGCCCGCCAGCGGACGCGCGTCGCCGACCGGCGCGGGCACCGGCGGCGCCTTGCCCTCAGCGGTCTCGGGTGCGATCACGCCGCGATGCATCAGGAAGTCCACGATGGCCTGCGCATCCTTGCCGGCGAGCTCATGGCTCACGTCCTGCTGGCCGCGCAGCTCCACCGTCACCGACAGCGTCGCCTGCGGGATGGGGAAGCGGTCGCCGAAGTGGCGCGCCCATTTCCACCAGACCTGCGAGCAGGCCTCATCGAACGGGTTGTCGCCGGAGTCCGTGGCCAGCAGCGTCACCGCCGCGCCGAGGTAGGCGGCCAGCGGCTCGCACTGCGGCCAGCACGGCGTCTCGGTGTAGAGGTGCATCAGCGCCTGCGCGTCGCAGTGCAGGTCCAGCACGACGTCGGCGTCGCAGGCCAGCAGCATCAGCGTCTTGCGCAGCGCCTTGAGCTCGGTGTCCGCGGGCGAGGCCTGGATCTCGGTCTTCAGCGCGGCGCGCAGCACGGCCACGTTCTGCGCCGGATCGTCGCCCAGGCGCGATTCGGCATGGCGGGCGGCGGCCTCGATGTGCTCGGGGTAGTGGCGGTTGAAGTTCTCGCCTGACAGGCCTTCAAATCGGCCCAGGTGCGATTGCAGCCACCACTGCGACAGCCCGATCGGGTTGGCCATGGGCACCAGCACGACCTCGCCGCGCAGACGGCCCGCGGCCTCCAGCGCGTCGAGCTGTCGGCGCAGGTGCCAGGCGGTCAGCATGCCGGGCAGCTCGTCGGCGTGCAGCGAGGCCTGGATGTAGACCTTCTGCCCTTGGCCGGGCTGGCCGTAGTGCAGCGAGACCAGCTCGCGCTGCGTGCCCGGGGTCGGGCTCGGGAGCGGGTGTTGTCGGAGTTGCATGGGAGCGTGTGGGTTCAGCGCGGCATGACCGCGGCATCAACGGGGCATCGACGCGGCATCAGCGGGGCATCAACGGCTTGAGCCACCGCTTCTCGGCTTGATGGAAGAGTCCCACCAGCGTCAGCGTCATGATGAAGTAGAAGATCGCGGCCGTGATGAAGGCCTCGAACGGGATGTAGTAGGTGGCGTTGATGTCGCGGGCGATGCCGGTGACGTCCATGATCGTGACCACGCTGGCCAGCGCGGTGCCGTGCAGCATGAAGATGACCTCGTTGCTGTAGGCCGGCAGCGCGCGGCGCAGCGCGTGCGGCAGCACGATGCGGCGCAGCATCACCGCGCGGCTCATGCCCAGCGACTTGGCGGCCTCGATCTCGCCGTGCGGCAGCGAGCGGATCGAGCCCGCGATGATCTCCGTCGTGTACGCGGCGGTGTTGAGCACGAAGGTCAGGCAGGCGCAGAACCACGCCGAGCTGAACAGCGGCCACAGCGCGCTCTGCTGCATCCATTCGAACTGGCCCAGCCCGTAATAGATCAGGAAGAGCTGCACCAGCATCGGCGTGCCGCGGAACACGTAGGTGTAGACCCAGACGGTGCGCGACAGCCACTTGATCGGCAGCGTGCGCATCACCGCCAGCGGAATGGCCAGGGCCAGGCCGATCGCCAGCGACACGGCGAGCAGCTCCAGCGTGATGACCGCGCCGTCGAGGTAGCGCGGGAAGTTCTCGAGGATGGCGTCCAGGTTCATGAGGCTCACAGCGAATGGCGACGCACGCCCGTGGACAGGCGCTTCTGCAGCTGGTCGAAGACGAGCTCCGAGACCGAGGTGAAGACGAGGTAGATGATCGCCACGGCCAGGTAGAAGACGAAGGGCTCGCGCGTGCCGGCGGCGGCCTGCGAGCCGCGCATCATGAGGTCGTGCAGACCGATGACGGACACGATGGCGGTGCTCTTGATCAGCACCAGCCAGTTGTTGGACAGACCCGGCAGCGCGTGCCGGAACATCTGCGGGAAGGTGATGCGCCACGCGACCTGCGCGGGGCTCATGCCGAAGGCCAGGCCGGCCTCGCGCTGCCCGGGCGGCACGGCCAGGAAGGCGCCGCGGAAGGCCTCGGTCAGGTAGGCGCCGAAGATGAACGCGATCGTCGCCACGCCGGCCACGAACGGGTTGATGTCGATGTAGTCGTCATGCCCCAGCTGCAGCGCGATCGCGTTCACCGCGACCTGTCCGCCGAAGAAGATCAGCAGCATCAGCACCAGGTCGGGCACGCCGCGGATCAGCGTGGTGTAGACGGTGGCGAGGCCCTTGGCGACGCGGTACTTCGACAGCTTGGCCATCGCGCCGATCAGCCCCAGCACCATGGCCAGCGCCATCGAGCTCAGGGCCACGCCCAGGGTCAGGACGGCGCCCTCGAGCAGGCTGGGCAGATAACCGTGCAGGTTCATGGGACGGGGTCTCGATCGATCTCAGGGAAAAGGGACATCGGACAAGGACCCGGCGCGCGGCCGGGTCCTCGTGCGCGCGGGAGGCCGAAGCCTGCGCGCGTCTTACTTGGTCTTGCCCGAGATGTCGTACTCGAAGTACTTGTCGTTGAGCTTCTTGAAGGTGCCGTTGGCCTTGACCGCGGCGATCGCGTCGTTGAACTTCTTGCCCAGCACCTTCTCGTCCGCCTTGCGCAGGCCCACGCCGGAGCCGACGCCGAAGTACTTCACGTCGTCGTAGCTCGGGCCGACGAAGGCGTAGCCCTTGCCCGCGGGCGTCTTCAGGAAGCCGACGTCGGCGGCGACCAGGTCGGCCAGCGTCAGGTCCACGCGGCCCGACTTCAGGTCCAGGAAGGCCTGGTCCTGCGTGGCGTAGCGGACGATCTCGCTCTGCTTGAACGTGTCGGCGGCGAACTTCTCATGGATGGTCGCGCGCTGCACGCCGATCTTCTTGCCCTTCAGGCCGGCGGGCGAGAAGTCGAACTTGGCGTCGGCCTTGGCGGTGAAGCGGGCCGGGGTGTTGTAGTACGGGTTGGAGAAGGCGATGACCTTCTTGCGCTCGTCGGTGATGGAGACCGAGGCGATGATCGCGTCGACCTTGCGCGCCTGCAGCGCGGGGATCAGGCCGTCGAAGTCCTGCTGCACCAGCGTGCACTCGGCCTTCATCTCGGCGCACAGCGCGTAGGCCAGGTCGATCTCGAAGCCCTTGAGCTTGCCGTCCGCGCCGACTTCGGAGAAGGGAGGGTAGGCGCCCTCGACGCCGATGCGGATCTTCTTCCAGTCAGGGGCCTGGGCGTGCGCGGCACCGGCGGTGGCCAGCAGGGCGCAGGCCGTCAGGGCGGCGCGGGCGATCAGTTGTCGTCGTTGCATGAAGGCTCCTTGTGATTGAGCAGGAATCGTGGAATGGACATCCGGTTCCGGCCTGGGGGCGGTACGGGTCCGCCGTGTGAGGGAGGCCGGTCCGGAATGGGGGGATTGTTGCAATGCCGCACGTGGGGCGGCCATCAGGGTTAAGGAGAGTGCAAGAACGTGTGAACAGCCTGGACGGTGGACGCCGGGTCCTCCTCCTGGGGGACATGCCCTGATCCGGGGAAGACCTGCACCTGGCTGTGCGCCAGCGCCTCATGGAAGCGCTTGGCCGCCACGGGCGGGATCAGACGGTCCTTCCCGCCCCACAGGATCAGCGTCGGTGCCTGGATCTGGGGCAGCAGATGGGCGTACTTGCCGGGCGCGCGTTGTGCCAGGCGTTGCGCCAATGCCTCACGGTTGCCCTCGCGCAGCGTCAATTCGAAGTAGCGGTCCACCAGCGCGGCGTTGACCTTGGATGGATCGCCGTAGACCTCGCGCACGCTGCGGTCCACCAGCGGCCGCGGCAGGAAGATGCCGGCCAGCCAGTGCAGCACGCGCGAGTCCGGGATGCGGAAGCCGTCCGGGACGGCCTCGCTGCGCACGTCCAACCCGCTGGCGTCGACCAGCACCAGCGCCGCGACCTGCTCCGGATGGCGGGCCGCGTATTGCCAGGCCAAGCCGCCGCCCAGCGAGTTGCCGCCCAGCACCATGCGGCCCAATTGCAGCTGCTGGAAAAAAGCGGCGAGGAAGCGGTCATAGCTCTCGTCGCTGTAGTCGCCGAGCACCGAGGGCCCGGTGAGACCGAAGCCCGGCAGGTCCAGCGTGATCACGCGGCGCGTCGCACTGAGCGACTTCACCCAGCCCTCCCAGGTGTGCAGGCTCGCGGCGGTGCCGTGCAGCAGCACGATGGGCGTGGTATCGGAGCGCGGACCCTCGTCGCGGAAGTGCACGAGCTGCACCTGGCCGCCGGGCAGCTTGAGCTCCATGAAGTCCGAGGGCGGCGGCGCCCAGCGCGCCACGAGGCTCTCCATCGGCCGGTCCGGCGCGCGGAAGGCCATCGCCAGCAGCGCCGTCGCCAGCACGGCGAACCCGAGCAGCTTCATCAGCCGGGCGCCGAGGGTCGGGCGGTCGCTCATTCGATGACGGAATCGGGTGAGGCCGCGAGCGCGGGGTCGACGGCGCGGCGCTCGTCGAAGACGAAGCAGTCGCCGTGGTAATGCGCGCCGCCGACTTCCTCGAAGTACTTCAGGATGCCGCCCTCGAGCTGGTAGACCTTCGCGTCCACGCCGTGGGCGAGGGCGTCCTGCTCCAGGTAGAGCGCGGCCTTCTCGCAGCGGATGCCGCCGGTGCAGTAGCTCACGACGGTCTTGCCGGCGAGTTCCTGGCGATGGGCCTGGACCGCGCCGGGGAATTCGCTGAACTTGTCGATGCGCCAGTCGATGGCGCCGTCGAAGGCGCCGACGTCGACCTCGAAGGCGTTGCGCGTGTCCAGCGTGACGACCGGGCGGCCCTCGTCGTCATGGCCCTGGTCCAGCCAACGGCGCAGCGTCGCTGCGGGCAGCGCGGGCGCGCGCGGCGCCTGGTCGGGGCGGATCGTGGGGTGGTTCATCCGGATGATCTCCGGCTTGACCTTGACCAGCAGCTTGCGGAACGGGACCTCGTCGCTCCAGCTTTCCTTGGGCGCGAGCGACGCGAAACGGCGGTCCTGGCGCAGCGCGCCGACCCACGCGTTCACCGCCTCGGCGGGGCCGGCCAGGAACAGGTTGATGCCTTCCTCGGCGATCAGCACCGTGCCCTTGAGGCCCAGCGCCTGCGCGCGCTCGTGGAGCGTCTCCCGCAGCGTGTCCGGCGCGTCGATCGCGACGAACAGGTAGCAGGAGATGTTCAGGACGGGCAGGGAATCAGGCGGGACAGCAGCGTTCATGCCGGTGTGGCGGCATCGCGCCACGCAGGATCAGCAAAACGCGCGATTGTAGGGCGGCTGGCGCCCCGGTGAAGCTCGTGGCGTGGTGGACCTGACTTCAGCGCCGCGTCTCGGGCGACTTCGGCTCGTTGAGCTTCACGTCCGGCCCGGGGCTGGGCTTGACGCGCACCGGCACGGCGGCGCTGCACAGGTCGGTGTAGCCGGGGCTGTGGACGAACCAGCCGCCGCGGTTGCGGCGCGCGTTGAGCAGTTCCTGCCAGGTCGGCGTGTCGGTGCGCAGCACCTGCAGCGCGGGCCGCTGCTCGGCTGGCAGCGCTGAGGCCAGCGCCACGCGCTCGATGCCCAGCTTCTGCTCGGGCTTGTCGTAGAAGCCCATCGCCGCGCCGCCGCGCGGCAGCGCCGACAGGTGCTCCATGCCCTTGAGCACGCGGCCCACGACGGTGATGTTCAGGTCCAGCCCGCGCGGCGCGTTGCCGATCACGGCGTAGAGCTCCGCGCCGGTGCTGGAATCCACCGCGTTGCCGCGCCCTGCGCCCACCGTGCCGTAGCAGTGCGCCATCCAGGACGTGCCCTTCTTCGGATCGGCCGCGGCGGGGAAGCCGTCGACCTGGCCCACGCGCGGCGCCCAGCCGTCGACGTCGGGCAGCACCGTCATCGGCACGCCCTTGAGGGGGATGGAAAACTCGGCCGGGATCTTCGATTTCGCGCCGGCGGGGAAGGGCTTGGCCTTGCCCTTGATGCCGGCGTCCTCGTCGTCCGCGTTGGGGTCGCCCCATTGGGTGACGAAGTTGTCCTGGACCCGCACGATCGCCAGCCCGTCGTAATACCCGCCGCGGGCCAGCGCGCGGATGTTGTCCACGTGGGCGGGGGCGAAGCGCGGGGCGAGCTCGATGAAGACCTGACCCTGCGGCAGCGTCATCACGAGCAGGTTGTCCGGGTCGACTTCGCGCCACACGGCCGCGGGCGCGGTGGCGAGGATGTCGGCGGAACTGCGCGGCGGCTGGGGGGGCTGGGACGGCTGTTTGGGCGCCTTGGCGTCGGCGGCCAGCGCGAGCAGCGGGGCGCACAGGGCGAGGGCGGCCAGCGCCGGAGCGCGGAAGGGGATCTTCATGGTCATGCGCATCGTCCTGCGGGCGGTCCGCGAGAGTGTTCGATGGGGGGCGAGCATAGCCTTCTTACAATCGCCGGATGGCTTTCGTTCACCTTCGTCTCCACACCGAGTTCTCTGTCGTCGATGGCACCGTGCGCATCGATGACGTCGCCCAGGCGGCCGCCAAGGACGGGCAGGTCGCCCTGGGCCTGACGGACCTGGCGAACATGTTCGGCGGGGTGAAGTTCTACAACGCCTGCCGCAAGAAGGGCGTCAAGCCCATCCTGGGCGCCGATGTCTGGCTGGAACCCGAGGCCGCCGACAAGCCGCCCGGCCGCGTGCTGCTGCTGGTGCAGAACTTCCAGGGCTACCTGAACCTGAGCGAGCTGCTGTCGCGGGCCTGGATCCAGAACGTGCAGCGCAACCAGGCGCTGCTGAAGCTGGAATGGATGCAGGAGCTCCACGAAGGGCTGATCTGCCTGGGCGGCATGCAGTTCGGACCGGTGGGCCAGGCGCTGATCGCCGGCGACGAGGCGCGCGCGCTGGAGACGGCCCGTCGCCTCGGCGCGATCTACCCGAACCGCTTCTACATCGAGCTGCAGCGCGCGGGGCTGCCCGGCCAGGAAGCGCTGCTGCGCCAGCTGGTGCCGCTGGCGGCCAAGGCGGGGCTGCCGGTCGTGGCCACGCACCCGATCCAGTTCCTGGAAGAGGACGACTTCGAGGCGCACGAGGCCCGCATCTGCATCGCCGACGGCGAGACGCTGGCCAATCCGAAGCGGATCAAGCGCTTCCTGCCGAGCCAGCACTTCAAGTCGCAGGCGCAGATGGAGAAGCTCTTCGCCGACCTGCCCAGCGCGGTCGCCAACACGGTGGAGATCGCGCGGCGCTGCAGCCTGTCGCTGGTGCTGGGCAAGCCGCAGCTGCCCAACTTCCCCACGCCCATCCAGGCCGACGGCACGCCGATGCCGATGGAGCAGTACTTCCGCATGCTCTCGTTCGAGGGCCTGGAGGACCGGCTGCAGCTGCTGTTCCCGGACCCGGCCAAGCGCGACGCGGCGCGGCCGCGTTACGTCGAGCGGCTGGAGTTCGAGCTCGCGACCATCATCAAGATGGGCTTCCCCGGCTACTTCCTCATCGTGGGTGACTTCATCCGCTGGGCGAAGAACAACGGCTGCCCGGTGGGCCCGGGCCGGGGATCGGGCGCGGGCTCGCTGGTCGCGTACGTGCTGCTGATCACCGACCTGGACCCGCTCCAGTACAACCTGCTGTTCGAGCGTTTCCTGAACCCGGAACGGGTGTCGATGCCTGACTTCGACATCGACTTCTGCCAGGGCAACCGCGACCGGGTCATCGAGTACGTCAAGGACAAGTACGGCCGTCCGGCGGTGAGCCAGATCGCGACCTTCGGCACGATGGCGGCCAAGGGCGCGCTGCGCGACATCGGGCGGGTGCTGGGCATGGGCTTCGGCCACGTGGACTCGATCGCCAAGCTGGTGCCGGCGCCCCCGGGCAAGACGGTGACGCTGGCCAAGCTGCCGCCGGACTTCGATCCGGACAAGGCCAAGATGGTCTACGCGCGCCACGAGTCGCCCGAGATCGAGGAACGCGAGCAATCGGACGAGGAAGTCGCGGGCCTGCTGGAGATGGCCGCGCGGGTGGAGGGCATGGTGCGCTCCATCGGCATGCACGCCGGCGGCGTGCTGATCGCGCCGGGCAAGATCACCGACTTCTGCCCGCAGTACCAGCAGCCGGGCTCGACCTCCGCGGTGAGCCAGTACGACAAGGACGACGTCGAGGCGATCGGCCTGGTGAAGTTCGACTTCCTGGGCCTGGCGACGCTGACCATCCTGGAGCTGGCCAAGGACTTCATCGTCGCGCGCTATCCGGAGCACAAGGACTTCGCGTTCGAGACCATCCCGCTGGACGACAAGCGGACCTACAAGCTGTTCTCCGACGGGCTGACCGAGTCGGTGTTCCAGTTTGAATCCAGCGGCATGCAGCGGATGCTGAAGGACGCCAAGCCGTCGCGGCTGGAGGACCTGATCGCGCTGAACGCGCTGTACCGGCCGGGCCCGATGGACCTGATCCCCAGCTTCGTCGCGCGCAAGCACGGCAAGGAAGTGGTGGAGTACCCGCATCCGCTGGTGGAGCCGGTCCTGTCGGAGACCTACGGGATCATGGTCTACCAGGAACAGGTGATGCAGACCGCGCAGGTGCTGGGCGGGTACTCGCTCGGCGGCGCGGACATGCTGCGTCGCGCGATGGGCAAGAAGAAGGCCGAAGAGATGGCCATGCACCGCGACCTGTTCCGCAAGGGCGCGGCCGAGAAGGGCATCGATCAGAACAAGGCCGACGAGGTCTTCGACCTGATGGAGAAGTTCGCGGGTTACGGCTTCAACAAGTCGCATGCGGCCGCGTACTCGCTGCTGGCCTATCACACGGGCTGGCTGAAGGTGCATTTCACGGCGGAGTTCTTCGCCGCGAACATGACGATCGAATCCGACGACACGGACAAGCTCAAGGTGCTCATGAATGACGCCAAGCTGTTCGGCATCGAGTTCGAGCCGCCCAACATCAACATCGGCGTGGGCCGGTTCGAGCCGATGGGCGCGGACGAGGGAACGAACAAGACGGCACCGAAGGAGTCGCCCAAGCCGGGCATGACGCCGCGCGCGCGCAAGATCAACTACAGCCTGGGCGCGATCAAGGGCACCGGCGCGGGCGCGATCGAGGCGATCGTGCGGGCGCGCACCGAGGGCGGTCCGTTCACGAGCTTCTTCGATTTCTGCGCGCGGGTGGATCGCAAGGCGGTCAACAAGCGGGTGGTGGAGGCGCTGGTGAAGGCCGGCGCGTTCGACGCGCTGCATCCGAATCGCGCGCGGCTGCTGGCCAGCGTGGGGCTGGGTTACACCTACGCCGACAACCTGGCGCAGAACGCCAACCAGGGCGGCCTGTTCGACTTCGACGGCGGGCATGGCTCGTCGACGGCTGAGCCGGACTTCGTCGACGTGCCCGAATGGGGCATCAAGGAGCGGCTGAGCCTGGAGAAGACGGCGATCGGGTTTTACCTGTCGGGTCACCTGTTCGACCAGGCCGAGACGGAGCTGCGCAAGATGGTCAAGCGCCGGATCGTGGACCTGCAGGACAGCCGCGAGCCGACGACGGTGACGGGCATCGTGTCGGACATGCGGGTGATCAACGGGCAGCGGGGCCGGGTCGCGATCTTCAAGATCGACGACAAGACGGACGCGATCGAGGCGGTGGCCAATGAGGAGCTGCTCAACGCCAACAAGGAGTTGCTGGCGGAGGACGAACTGATCATCGCGGTGGGCAAGGTGCAGAACGACCGGTTCTCGGGTGGGCTGCGGATGAACGTGCAGCAGGTGTTCGGGCTGGCGGCGGCGCGGGCGCGATTCGGGCGCTATCTGCGCACGGCGCCGAACCTGTCGGCGGCGCAGGTGCTGGAGCTGGTGCAGAGCTGGCCGGCCAAGCGGGTGGAGACGGAGCAGGGCGTGCTGAGCCAGGGGCTGGAGTTGCGCATCCCGATCAAGCGCGCGGGCGCCACGGCCGAACTGGGCCTGGGCGGCGCGGGCAAGTTCTGGCCCAGCGATGAGGCGCTCGAGAAGCTGAAGCCGGCGGAGATCGTGTATTCCGAGGGGGGATGACGCCCGGGGGAAACTGGGTTTGAATCTTTAAATGTTGCTGCAGCACGATTTATGGCCTATAAATCGTGTTGTATGAAGAGTTTGAAGATTCTCCCTTTCGTTGTCGAAGACGCGCTGGGCGACCTGGGCGAGCGGATCTCGCTCGCCCGCCGCGCGCGGCGCATCACCCAGCCCGACCTGGCCGCCAAGGCCGGCATCAGCATGAGCACCTTGCTGGCGATCGAGAAGGGCACGCCCACCGTGCAGATCGGATCGGTCCTCATGGTGTTGTGGGCCCTGGGGCTGGAGGGCACTTTCGACACCTTCACCCAACTCGGGTCAGACAAGGAACTGTCGGAGCTGATGGCTGACGCGGTGCCGTTGACGGTGCGACCCAAACGGGGCCCGCGATGAGCGCGAGCAAGCCGGTCTGGGTCTGGCTCCCCGGTGAGACCACGCCGACCGAGTGCGGCGTGTTCACGCTGGATGGCGCGCGCGGCATCTTCGAATACCGGCAGGGCTACCTCGACCGCGGGGATCTCGCGCTCGATCCTGTCCACCTGCCGGTGGCCTCGCGTTCGCGCGCGATCCGGGAGGTCAAGCAGGATGGGCTGTTCGGCGTGATCCGCGATGCCAAGCCGGAGGGCTACGGACTGGACCTGCTCGCCAACGTGCGCAAGCTGGACGTCAACGACCATCTGGCGGTCCTGGAGGCCTCGGAAGGGGACGCCGTCGGCGCCATCGCCGTCTGCGAGGATGTGGCGCACAAGCAGGACTTTCGGTGCCCGGCCTCGTCGGATCTGCTCGACATCCTGGCGAAGGTGCCGGACTCCCGTCCTGCCAGTGACGCGGTCCGGGAGGTTCACGGCCTCGTGGGCACGAGCGCCGGCGGCGAGCGTCCCAAGCTCACGGTGCTGCATGAGGGCCAGCAGTGGCTGGCCAAGCTGCAGGATCGCGGAGACCGGCCGCATTCGCCGCTGCGCGAGTTCGTGGCGATGCAGGTCGCCGCGGCCTTGGGCGTGCATACCGCGCAGACCGAGTTCCGACGTGTCGAGGATCGCGAGGTCATCCTCGTGCGCCGTTTCGATCGCGAGGTGCTCGCGGACGGCGGCGTGACGCGCCGCCTCTACGCCAGCGCGCACACGGTGCTGGGCCTGGACAAGCAGATGCGCGGCAGCCGCGAGCGGTCCTACGTGGCCCTGGCCCATGAGCTGCAGCGGTGGGGGAATCGCGCCAGTCCGGCACAGCGGCGCGAGGACACGCGCGAGCTGTTCCGTCGCATCGTCATGAACACCGTCCTGGGCAACGGCGACGATCATCCGCGCAACACCGGCTTCATCTTCGACGGATCGTCCTGGACCCTGTCGCCCGCGTTCGACATCGCGCCCTACGGGATCGCGTTCGCGGGCAACCAGTCGATGGACATCTCCCGATCGAAGACGCATGCGGCCCTGGGCGCAGAGTTCAATCTCGTCGACGCGAGCGAGGTCTACGGCTACCCGCAAGAGGAGGCGCGCGAGTACATCGCGCAGGCGCGCCGGCTCGCGCCGGACCTGTGGGCGCAGCAGGTCGCGAAGGCCGGTTATCCCGAAGAGGCCTTGCCTTTCCAGCCACCGACCTGGATGGACACGCCGAGGCCGCCCTCCGACATCCCGACCCGGCGAGGGGCGCGCCCGCGCTGAGCCGGGGCGGAACGGGGCGGAAAACGGGGAGGAAAACGGGGCGAGGTGGACGGGCTCGTCGCCCGACGGCAACACCCGCATCCCCCATTTGACGGGTCTCCGCGGGACACCGCGTTCGCATGGCAGGCGTAAGCTGGCGCCCATGCAGGATGCCAAGCCCAAGACTGGCCTGATCCTTACCGGAGGGGGCGCCCGAGCGGCCTATCAGGTCGGTGTGCTCGCGGCCATCGCCCAGCTCCGGCGCGACGCCTGCACCACCGGCGACAACCCCTTCCAGGTCATCTCCGGCACCTCCGCCGGCGCCATCAACGCCGCCACGCTCGCCTGCCAGGCCGACGACTTCTGCTCCGCCGTCGACGGCCTGATGTACATCTGGCAGAACATCCACGTCGACCAGGTCTACGCCGCCGATTCCTTCGGCGTCATCCGCACCGGCGCCAAGTGGCTCAGCATGGTCTCGCTCGGCTGGGCGCTGAACCGCTGGCGCCGCACCCGCCCGCGCTCGCTGCTCGACAACACGCCGTTGCGCGGCCTGCTCGACCGCTGGATCAAGCTCGACCGCCTGGACGACATGCTCGCCCAGGGCCACCTCGACGCGCTCGCCGTGACCGGCTCCAGCTACACCTCGGGCCACCACGTCACCTTCTATCAGACCCACCAGCAGCGCGAGCCCTGGGTCCGCACCCAGCGCATCGCCACGCGCATCCCGCGGATCTCGATCGAGCACCTCGTGGCGTCGTCCGCGATCCCCTTCATCTTCCCGGCCGAGCCGCTGGAGCTCGGCGGCGAGATCGAGTGGTTCGGCGACGGCTCCATGCGCCAGACCGCCCCGATCTCGCCCGCCGTGCACCTGGGCGCCGAGAAGGTCCTGGTCATCGGGGCCGGGCGCATGCACGAGGCCGGCGGCGAGGGCCAGCACGGCCCCCAGCCCACCGGCCACCCGAGCCTGGCGCAGATCGCCGGTCACGCGCTGTCCAACATCTTCCTGGACGCGCTGGCCGTGGACATCGAGCGCCTCAAGCGCATCAACAACACACTGGCGCTGCTGCCCGAAGAGGCGCTGCGCAACACGCCGCTCAAGCCGATCGAGGCGCTGGTGATCGCGCCCAGCCGCCCGCTGGACACGCTGGCCGCGGAGCACCAGGGCGCGCTGCCGCCGGCGATCCGCGCGCTGCTGCGCAGCGTGGGCGTGTCGGGCGAGGGCGCCACGGCCAGCGGGTCCACGCTGGTGAGCTACCTGCTGTTCGAGCCCGAATACACGAGCGAGCTGATCACGCTGGGCATGGCCGACACGCTGGCGCGCCGGGCGGAGATCCAGAAGTTCTTCGATTGGCCGGCCCAGGCGCCGCAGGTCGACCCCGCGATGATGCGCAAGCGCGCCGGCGGCTTCGCGCTGCAGATGCCGCCGAATCCGCCGGGACCGCCGCGGCTGGTCGCCTGATCCAGGCGTTCAAGCAGGCCCCGTGAAGGGGCCACCGTCCGGGTGGGCCCGGTCAGCTCGACGTCAGCAGGACGTCAGCCGCGGGTCAGCCGCACCTCCGCCATCAACCCGCCTTCTGGGCGATTCGACAGCACCAGCGAGCCGCGCTGCCGCAAGGTCAGCTCGCGGGCGATGTACAGGCCCAGGCCCGCGCCCCCGGTGTGGCGATTGCGCGAGGCCTCCAGCCGGAAGAAGGGCTCGAAGACCGCTTCCAGCTGATCGGCCGGAATGCCCGGCCCGCGGTCCATCACGCGCAGCCACGGACCCTGTTCGTCGCGTCCGACCTGGACCTCCGCGCTGCCACCGTAGCGCACCGCGTTGCCGATCAGATTGCCCAGCACGCGACGCAGCGCCATGGGCTGGCCCTTGGCGAGCACCGGCGATTGACCGTCCTCATCACCGGGATCGCCGATGACATCGCCGATGACCTCGCAGGTCACCGGCATGGCCTGCTCGACCAGATCGTCGCTCAGCGCCATCGCCAGCGCGCCGAGGTCCACGCCTTGCAGCGGCTCGGCCGCGCCGGGGCCATCGCCGCGGAAGAGCTCCATCACCGCGTCCACCAGCGCATTCATCTCGTGGATGTCCTCGACCGAGCGCTGGCGTTGCAGCTCGTCGATGTCCAGCGTCTCCAGCCGCATGCGCAGCCGCGTGAGCGGCGTGCGCAGATCGTGCGAGATCGCCGCCACCATCAGCCCGCGCTCGTTGAACTGGCGCCGCAGCTGCCGCGCCATCGTGTTGAAGACCTGGGCGGTCTCTCGCATCTCCACGGTGCCCTGCCGCTCGTCGAGCAGCGGCAGCCGCTCCTGCTTGTGCAACGACTGGCCCAGGTCCTGCGAGGCCCGCACCAGATCGCGCATCGGCCGCGACAGCCAGCGCGACGCGATCCACGCCGCCAGGCCGGTCACCAGCAGCCGGATGCCGTAATCCAGCGTCAGCTCCCAGCCGGTGAGCGCGCGGAACGGGCCGCGCCAGCGCGGCGGATCCGACGGCGAGCCTCCGTCCTGCGGGAAGCCGCGGAAGCTATCGCGCGGCGGCATCGGCACGTCGCCGGGCAGCGGCACGTCATGCATCGCGGGCGGCGCGTCCTGCGGCCGGAACGGCCCCTGCTGGCCCTGCGGATCCTGCGATCCCGGCTGGTCCGGTCCGCGGCCCAACTGCGGCATCGGCGGCAGCGAGGGCGCACCCGGCACGCGCACGCGCTGGACGTCGAACTCGCCGCGTGTCCAGGTCACGACGCCGATGGCCAGCGCCTGCGCCACCACCAGCGTCACCCACAACAGCAGGAAGATGCGCCGCGCCAGCGTGTCGCCGAAGACGCGCTCGAAGCCTCGACGCAAGGGGCCGGGGCGCAAGGGGCCGGGCCGCCCGGGCGAGCGCTCGTCCGCGCTCAAGCCTGCACCTGGGCGTCGAAGAGATAACCCTCGCCGCGCATCGTGCGGATCAGGCGCGGCTCCTTGGGCGAATCGCCCAGCTTCTGCCGCAGCCGCGAGATCGTCAGGTCCACGCTGCGGTCATTGACCTCGACGCCGGGCGCGCGCGTGAGCTCGATCAGCTGCTCGCGGCTGAGCACCCGCCCGGGGCGTTCCACCAGCGCGCTGAGCATGCGGAACTCGGCGCTCGACAGCGGCACCACCACCTGCTGCGGCGACACCAGCTGACGCAGCAGCCGGTCGAAGGCCCAGCCCTCGAAGCGGAACTCGCGCCGGGTCTGCGCCTCGTGCTCGCCGCGGCGCGCGCGGCGCCGGATCGCATGGATGCGGGCGACGAGCTCGCGGGGCTCGAAGGGCTTGGAGAGGTAGTCGTCGGCGCCCATCTCCAGCCCGAGCACGCGGCTGATCGGGTCGCCGTGGGCGGTCAGCATGATCACCGGCACCGACGGATGGTGCTGCTGGATCCACTGGCACAGCGTCAGGCCGTTCTCGTCGGGCAGCATCAGGTCCAGCACGACGACGTCGAAGACCTGCGCGGCCATCTGCCGGCGCATCTCGCGGCCGTCGGCCGCGGTGCCCACCGTCACGCTGAACTTCTGCAAGTACTCGCCGAGCGACCGGCGGATCTCCGCATCGTCGTCGACCACCAGACACCGCGTCATGCGCATCTCCACCGGCACGGCCGGCGGCATGCCGGCCTGAGCCACGCACGATACACCGGCCGATCCGGCGCTCACCTCCAGCGGCGACGCCGTCGAGAAGCCCGGTTGCTGAGCGGAGGAGGAGGGAATGAAGCGCGGCATGCGGGATCAGGCGGCGATGCCCACCGTCAGGGTCGCGACGTAGCCGGCGGCGACGCTGCCGGTCAGCGTGGCCAGCTGCGTCGAGTAGCCGTCGCTGAACACGTTGTCGGAGGCGAAGCTGATGCGGTTGAAGTTGGTCAGGCTGCTGCTGTAGCCCGAGGCGGTGCTGTAGACCGTCGTGCAGACGTCGGTGGGGAGGGCGATCTGCGAGGTCTTGATCTTGTTGGCGTACGAGGTCGCGGCGCTCGCCGACTTGTAGACCTCGAAGTGCATGTGGGGCATGCGGCCGTCGTAGCAGCCCGGGAAGATCGTCGTGAAGGTGACGGTGCCGTCGCTGCCGGTGCTCTGCACGCCGCGCAGGTAGTTCTCGTTGACGATGCTGGCGCTGTACAGCGAGTAGCGGCCCTCGCGGTCGCAATGCCAGAGGTAGATCGCGTAGCCCGAGAGATCGGCGCAGCTGCTGCTGGTGTTGACCAGCTTGAGCGTCAGCGTCAGCGGCACGCCGCCCGCGGTGGCGCTGGCGGTGCCGATGCTGGTGCGGATGTCGCTGCGCACGATGCCGCTGAGCGCCAGCGCGTTGGTGACGCCGCTGCCGTTGCTGTTGGAGCCGTCGCCGGGGTAGGGGCCCGCGGTCTCCTCGGGGATGACCGAGCAGCTGCCGGTGCTGCCGGTGGTCGTGCCCGTGCCGGTAGAACCCGAGCCCGAGGTCGACGAGCCGGTGGTGACGGTGGTGGTGTCGGAGCCGCCACCGCCGCAGCCGATCAGCGTCAGGCCGCCGATGCCGGCGATCCCGGCGAGCAGGCCCAGCGCGCGGCGGCGCTGCAGCAGGACGGCGAGGTCGTGCGCGAGACCCTGGTCGTGGTCATGACCGTGGCCGTGGCCGTGATCGTCGGTGGCGTCGGATGCGTGGCGATGAGGCTGCATGCGGAACTCCTGTGGGGGATGCTCCGCATTGGATAGACGCGCCTTGTCCGGGGCTTATCGTCTTTGTGTCAGGTCTGACAAGCTCAATGCTGGACCTTGACCATGCCCGCGTAGGTCCCATCTCGCGCCAGGAGCGCGTCATGGTCGCCGGACTCGATGACCTGCCCGTCGGCCATCACCTGGATGCAGTCCGCGCGGCGGATGGTCGAGAGCCGATGCGCGATCACGATCAACGTCTTGCGGCCCTGCCACTGCTCCAGCGCCTGCTGCACGGCGCGTTCGCTCTCGGTGTCGAGCGCCGAGGTGGCCTCGTCGAAGATCCACACCGGCGCGTCCTTGTACAGCGCGCGCGCGATCGCCAGGCGCTGACGCTGACCGCCCGACAGCTTGCTGCCGTTGGCGCCGACGGTGGTGTCCAGCCCCTCGGGCAGGCCCTGCACGAAGTCCCACAGCGCGGCGGCGCGCAGCACCTGCTCGAGCTTGGCGTCGTCGCGTTCCTGCGCGTAGGCAATGTTGTCGGCGACCGAGAGGTCGAACAGCACGATGTCCTGCGACACGACCGCGAACTGGCGGCGCAGGTTGGCCTTGGTCAGTTCATCGATGGGCACGCCGTCCAGCAGGATGCGGCCGCTGTCGGGATGCTCGAAGCCGAGCAGCAGGCTCACCACCGAGCTCTTGCCCGCGCCCGAGCTGCCCACCAGCGCGGTGGTCTTGCCCGACGGGATACGCAGGTCCAGCGCCGCGAGCGCGTCGCGGTTCGCGCCCGGATAACGCAGCGTGACCTGTTCCAGCACGATGTCGCCGCGGACCTCCGTCAGCTCGCGCGTGCCGGTGTCGCGCTCGGCGGGCGTGTCCAGCAGGCCGATGCAGCCGCGCGCCACGACCAGCGCGTTCGTGATGGGCTGCATCACGTCGCTCAGATGGCGCAGCCGCGAGCTCATCAGCAGCAGCGCCGCGACGAAGGCGGCGAAGTCGCCCACGCCGGTGCCGTTCACGCGGGACTGGTACAGCGCCAGGCTCACGATGAGCGAGATGCCGACGCTGGCCATCAGCTGCGACAGCGGCTGCGCCATCGCGTTGGACGCAGCGGTCTTGAGCGAGGCGCGCTGCACCTCGCGGGCGCGCTCGGCGAAGCGGCGCTTCTCGTAGTCCGCGGCATCGAAGCTGCGCACCACGCGCCAGGCGCGGGTGATGTCCTCGACCACCGACACCAGCCGCAGCTGCGCGTCATAGGCCCAGGTGCCCATGCGGCGCACCCGCTTGTTGACCTTGCGCACGACGAACGCCAGGCCCGGCACCGTGATCAGCGACAGCAGCGTGAGCTTCCAGTTGATGAAGAACAGGTAGCCCATCAGCGCGAGCGCGGGCAGGCCGTCGCGCAGGATGGTCACGAGCGCGCCGGCGATCAGCGTCACGACGTGCTGGGGGTCGTTGACGACCTTGGTCACGGCGGTGGCCGGCTGCAGGCTGGTGTAGACGCGGGCATCGGCGCGCAGCAGCACCTGCAGCAGCGCCGCGCGCAGGTCCATCACGGTGCGCGAGATCGTCCAGTTCAGCAGGTACTGGCCGCAGAAGCTGAACAGCCCGCGCAGCGCGAACAGCCCGATCAGCACGATGGGCACCATCCAGATGGGGAAGCTGTACTGGACGTGCAGCGAGGGCATCGCCACGCCGCCGGGCAGCGTGGAGCCGGTCCCGGCCGGCTTGCCGCTGAAGCCCTCGCCGAGCGCGAAGCCCAGCAGCTGCGGGATCAGCGGCTCGGTGGCCGCGACCAGCACGAAGGAGAGGATGGAGAGCAGCAGGCCCCAGCGATGCGGCTTCATGAAGCGCCACAGTCGGCTCGCGGTGGGGGCCAGCGGTTCGTTGTCTTTGGCGGAAGTGGGGTCGGTCATGGCGCAGGCCGGCGCCGGGCGCGACGCGCCGGCCCCGGCCAGGGGAGCGAGGGGTGAAAGCGGGGATTGTGCCGGAGTCGCGCGCCGCGGCGGCGCAGGGGCAGGGCGCTCAGCGAGCCGCGTCCAGCCAGGCGGTGACCGCGCGGGCGGCGCGGCGCTTCCAGCGAATCCACTTGTTGGGGGTCTCGCGGGCAACGAAGGTCCGGTGATACCAGGGGCTCTTCACCAGTCCGGGGGCCTCGCGGGCGATCAGGTCCAGGCTGGCCTGGCGCAGGATCTGGCGTTCCTGCCAGGCGGTGCGGCCGTTGCGGTAGACCTTCTCGCCGCTGGTGACCGGGCGGCGGTGGCTGGCCATGACCGTGTCCAGCAGCGCGGTGCGCGTCTGGCCGCGGAGTTGCTGCAGCGTGGGGATCAGGAAGCGGTCCAGCCCCCAGGAGGAGATGTTGTCCTGGTAGTAGGGGCGCGCCGCCATGAAGAGGTCCCCCCGATAGAAGGGCATCATGACCTCCACCCAGTCCACCTCGCGGTAGAGCTTGTGGGGCTGCTGACGCATCCATTGGTGGGAGTAGGGGCTGTCGTGGCTGAGCACGGGCGAGAAGACGTCCAGCCGCTCGCTGCGGCCCAGGTGCAGCGCGGTGTTGATCTGGGCGACCGAGATCAGGATGTCGTCGTCGATGACGCCGACGTACTCGGGCCAGGGGCCGGAGGCCGGATCGGAAGCGGTCGAGGCGAGGTGATCGGCCAGGTGATCAGCCAGGTGCTTGTAGATCTCGCCCTTGCACTCGGTCCTGGCGGCGAGCACCGTGACGGGCTGGCCTCGCAGGGTGCGTTGGCCCGGTGCCTGGCGGCCGGTGTAGTCGAAGAGGATCCAGTCGAATTCGGGGTGGGCGTCGAACTGGACCAGCGCCAGCGGCAAGCTCGCGCCGTCCCACGACACCAGGACGGCAGGTCGCCGGATCGCCTCGGGCGTCCGGTCTTCGGAGTAAACGGTCATCCCGAGATCATGCCTTGGGAATCTCCAGCAGATCCTGAGCCGTCTTCAGCGCCGCGGCGACGATCTGGTCCATGTTGTAGTAGCGGTACTGCGCCAGCCGGCCGACGAAGGTGACGCCCTGGGCCTGATCGGCCATCTCGGCGTACTTCTTGTACAGCGCCTCGTTCTCGGGCCGCGGCACCGGGTAGTACGGGTCGCCTTCGGCCTGCGGGTACTCGCGCACGATGGACGTGCCGGCGTGCTGCTCGCCCGTCAGGTGCTTGAACTCGGTGATGCGCGTGTAGTCGTGGTCGTTCGGATAGTTCACCGTGCCCACCGCCTGCACCTTCGCCGTCGTCGGCAGATGCTCGTGGGCGAAGCGCAGGCTGCGGTAGGGCAGCGGGCCGTGGCAGTGATCGAAATAGGCGTCGATCGGGCCGGTGTAGATGATGTGCGCGCCTGGGAAGTCGCCCCGCACGTCCTGGAAGTCCACGCCGGTGCGCACCGTGATGGCCGGGTGGTCCAGCAGGCGCTCGAACATCGCCGTGTAGCCGTCGGCCGGCATGAACTGGAAGGTGTCGCCGAAGTAGCGGTCGTCGTCGTTGCTGCGCGTCGGGATGCGCGCGGCCACGCCCGCGGACAGCTGCGACAGGTCCAGCCCCCATTGCTTCTTCGTGTAGCCGCGGAAGAACTTGTCGCACAGGTCGCGGCCGACGCTGTTCAGCACCACGTCCTCGCTGGTCTGGATCGGCTCGCGCGGCTCGCGCACCGTCTCCAGGTAGCCCTGCACCTCGTCCTCGGTCAGCGACAGGCCGTAGAGCGTGTTGATCGTCGTGCGGTTGATCGGGATGGGCAGCAGCTGCTCGCCGACCTTCGCCAGCACGCGGTGCTCGTAGAAGCGCCAGGTGGTGAAGCGCGACAGGTACTCGAAGACCTTCTTCGAGTTGGTGTGGAAGATGTGCGGCCCGTACGGGTGGATCAGCACGCCGTGGGCGTCGCGCTCGTCATAGGCGTTGCCGCCGATGTGCGGGCGCTTGTCGATCAGGACCACGGTCTTGCCGGCATCGGCCAGCTCGCGGGCGCAGACGGAACCGGCGTATCCGGCGCCGACGATCAGGTAATCGGTCTTCATGCGCGGATTGTGGCGCTGGCGCCTGGGCCGGGCCTCCGGAACAACCCAGCTTTATCGGGGCTTCTTCAGGCGGGCGCCGGCCAGCAGCTCGCGGTAGAAGGCCTCGATGCGCGCGGCCTGATGGCCGGCGTCGAAGCGCGAGAGCTCATAGCCCCGCCGCGGCGGCCGCGTGCACGCCAGGCGGTCCAGCGCCTGGGCCAGCGCGCCCACGTCCCCGCGCGGCAGCAGCGGCGTGTCGATCACGGCGGACAGGTGACTCGCGCCTTCGCTGTCGCTGGCCAGGATGGGCAGCCCCGCGTACATCGCCTCCAGGAACACCAGCCCGAAGGGCTCGCTGCGCGCCGCGCTGACGAACACGTCGAACGCGGACATCCAGTCCTGCGGCCGTTCGGCGAAGCCGGGCATGACGATGTCCGGAGGCGCCATGCGCCGCAGACGTTCCCAGTCGCGGCCATGGCCGACGATCACCAGCCGCGCGCGCGCCGGCCGCGCCCGTTGCCAGGCCTCGATCAGGACGTCCAGCCCCTTGCTCTCCTCGACCCGGCCCAGCGCGCCGAACAGCACCTCGTCGTCGGCCATGCCCAGCGAGCGGCGCAGCTGCGCGCGCGCGTCGTCTCGTGGGGGCCGAGGCTCGCTCCAGTTGTCGATCTGGACATGCGGCAAGCTGGCCGGCAGGTCCTCGAGCTGCCACGGCGCGATCGCGATCACGCCATCGAGCTTCGATTGCTGTGGGCCCTTGTAGCGGATGTGCAGCGTGGACACGCGCATCGTCGCCTCGCCGCGCCAGCCGTTGAGCGCGCGATTGGCCCAGCTGAGGTGGCCATGGGCGACATCGGGACGCAGCGCGCGCAGCCGGCGACGCACGGCCAGCATCCGCAGCGGTGCCCAGCCGTCGACGAACTGCACGTCCACGCGCGGATCGAGCCGATGCGCCAGCGCGTCGGGACGGGACTCGCCCGCCGATCGCGTCAGGATCATCGTCACGCGGTGATGCGGCGCCTGCAGGTTGGCCAGGTCGATCGCGTAACGCTCGCTGCCGGCGAAACGGTCGGTCAGCAGGACATGCGCGATGTGGAGCGCCTGTCCGGGCGAGCCTCCGGGCGCGCCTCCGGTCGCGTGTCCGGAAGCGTCCTCAGGCTGTCGCACGGGTCCCCGCCAGTTCCGCCCGGCGCAGCCAGTAGCGCAGGCGCATCGCCCGCACGAACCAGCCGCGCGACTTGTAGGCCCGGTCCAGCTCGCGCAGCGGGATCGGCGACGCTTCCTCGAAGGCCTGCCGGAACATCGCCACCGTCTTCTCGCAACCGTCGGGCAGCGCCTTGTCGGCCATGCGCGAGGCGCCTATGAAGTTGCGCGCCGCGAAGTGGGCCCAGGCGAAATTCGCCGCATCGTCCAGCGGCCGGCCCTGGGCTGCGTCGCGCAGGTTCGCCAACGCATGGGCCAGATGCTCGGCCTTGGTCACGTTGGGCGTGCTGAGGATGGACCCGGCGCGCTGCCGGTAGGCGACCCACACGGCCGGCTCATACCAGGCGTTCTCGGCCTGCAGCGCCAGCCACGGCGTCGTGGCCATGTCCTCGAAGTAGCGTCCGACCGGGAAGCGCAGCTCCTCGCCCCAGACGCTGCGTCGCGCGATCTTGGACCAGCTGTGCATCTGGCCCGCCTCGAACAGCCCGCGCATCAGCAACGAGTGGTCCGACACCAGCTGGCGCTCCGGCCCGAAGAAGGTGCGGCGATGCATCTCGCCGCGCAGCCGGTGCTTGAGCTTGGTGTGCTCGCGCAGCATGAAGAAGTCGCACAGCACCAGGGCCGGCGCATGGGCCTGGACCACCTCGCGCAGGCGCGGGATCGCGCCGGGCATCAGGTAATCGTCCGAGTCGACGAACCACACGTACTCGCCGTGCGCGGCCTGCAGCATCGTGTTGCGCGCGCCGGACAGGCCCAGGTTCTTCTCATGGAACAAGCCGCGCACGCGCACGGGGCCGGCGGCGTGCTCGGCCGCGATCGCGCGCACGAGCTCGCCCGATCCGTCGGTGGAGCAGTCGTCCACCAGCAGGATCTCGACGCCGGCATCCGCCTGCGAGACGACCGAGTCCACGCACTCGCGCAGGTAGTCCTTGACGTTGAAGACCGGGATCAGCACCGACAGCCACGGCGTCGGGGAGGGGAGGGTCGCGCTCATGCGAACCTCGTCACTCGCGCCAGTGGTCGGCGATCCAGCCGGCCGGTTTCGGACGGCGCCAGTTGCCGTTGCTGCGGCCTGCCAGCGCGTCGGGCGGATTCATCACGCCGTGGAAGATCAGGATCCGGGCGCCCTCGGGAATGAACGGCGCCTGGAAGTAGTTCAGCGGCCAGCGCGGGATGCTGTGGTACTTGAAGCTCGCGCACCAGCGCGCGTCCCAGTACTTCAGCAGTCCCTTCTGATGCATCTCGTCGGAGAGATAGGCCTGCTCGTTGCGGAACTTCGCGCGGATCGCGTCGAACTCGCGGCGGAACTTGGCCAGCACCTCGGGATGCGCGCCCAGCGTGAAGCGGTAGACCGACGAGTTGCCGGTGATGCGCCAGGGGCGCTTCCAGTCATGAATGATGAGGAACTCGCCGGGCTCCTCGAAGAACGGCGTGATGTCGTCGACGATCACCACGTCCAGATCCAGGAACAGCGCCGTGCCGCGCAGGCCGTACTTCTGCACCAGGTCGTCGCTGAAGGTGGTCAGCTTGGTCCAGCCGCGCTCAGGGCTGCCCGGGGGCAGGTCCAGCGGCGGGATCGGCAGGCATTCGACCTCGGCGCGCACGCCTTCGCCGCGGTCCGTCAGGCAGACGAAGCGGAAGTCGCCGCGCAGGTGGCGGCGCACCATCGCGTAGAGCCGGTTGACGTACTCGGGACCGTACTTGGTGCCCCACTTCATGCACAGGATGACGCGCTGCGCGGCGGCATCGGTCGGCGCGCCGGACGTGCTCGGGGCGCTCGTGGGGGAGGAGCTCATCGGGGTGGTCATCGCGGGATCAGAGCTCTTCGACGTGACGGGGAGGGTAACTGTCCCAGCTGAGGCAGCCGGGGCATTGCCAGAAATAGTGTTGCGACTCGAAACCGCACGCGGCGCAGCGATAGCGCTGCAATGGACGCACGGCGCGCTGCAGCGCGGTGCCGACCAGCTGGGCCTCGTCGTCGTTGAGCGGCTGCTGGCGCGACTGGCTCTGTTGCAGCAGTTGCGTGGCGGCGGACAGGGCCGGCTCCACGCGCAGGTGCTCGGACAGGCGGCGGCGTTGCGCGTCGGGCGCGGGTTCCAGCAGCGCGATCGCCTGCAGCAGCGCCATGCTCGGATGGCGGCGGTACTGGGCCTCGATCAGCGCCAGCGCCTGCGGCACCGTGCCGGTGGCCTGCGCGCCCTGCGCGTAATCGCGCGCGACCAGGTTGAACGCATCCGGGTTGGCCTTCAGCAGCTCGCCGTACAGCGCCATCGCGCCGGGCTGATCGCCCTGGCGGGCCAGCATCTGGCCCAGCAGCACGTAGGCGCGCGCGGACTGCGGCGCGCGCTCGCGTGCCTGGTCCAGCCACCGACGCGCCTGGGCCTCGTCCTGATGGGCCTGCGCCTCCAGCGCCAGCTCGCACCAGTAGTTGGCGATCCGGCTGGCGAAGCTGCCGGTGCCGGCGGCCTCCAGTTGCTCGGAGACCTCGGCCGCCTTGGCCCATTCGCGGGAACGCTCGTACAAGGACAGCAGCGCCAGCGCCGCCTCGTGGTCGAAGGCCGTGCCCTTGAGCGCCTCGTAGGCCGATTCGGCCCGGTCGAACAGGCCGGCCTTGAAGAAGTCCTGCGCCAGCGCGTACTGCGCGCGGTCGCGTTCGGACTTGGGCAGATCGCCGCGCGACAGCAGGTGCTGGTGCACGCGCACCGCGCGTTCGTACTCGCCGCGGCGGCGGAACAGGTTGCCCAGCGCGAAATGCAGCTCGGACGTGTCCGGGTCGGCCTGCACGGCCTCGATGAAGGCGTCGATCGCCTTGTCCTGCTGCTCGTTGAGCAGCAGGTTCAAACCCTTGAAGTAGGCGCGCGGCGCGTCGCGCTGCTCGCGTTTCCACTGGCGCGAGTCCAGCTTGGACGCGAGCCAGCCCAGGCCGAAGACCAGGGGGACGCCGATGAGCAGCCAGCTCAGATCAAATTCCATCGGGGATCTTGGGGTCGTTGGCGGAGACGCTCGCCGCGGACGGCGGCGGCACATCGTCCGCGGGAGGCAGCGATCTGGCCGCGGCGCGCTTGTGGCGCCACCACGAGGGCACCAT
This sequence comes from Roseateles sp. So40a, assembly GCF_048081605.1. Classification (NCBI taxonomy): domain Bacteria; kingdom Pseudomonadati; phylum Pseudomonadota; class Betaproteobacteria; order Burkholderiales; family Sphaerotilaceae; genus Roseateles; species Roseateles sp. So40a. The sequence goes on from NZ_CP182288.1 coordinate 1,536,866, forward strand.
CGCCAGCACGCCGAAGGCGCAACCGAGCCCGAAGGTCAGCAGCACCACGATCACCAGCGGAGAGCGCCAGGCTTGGCCGAAGAACCAGTGCACGACGACCTCCTGGCTGTTGTTCAGCGCGAAGGCGAACAGGCAGAAGAACAGGAAGGCGCGGAAGAGCCAGACCAGGATTCGCATGGGGGGCGATTCTAGGCGCGTGCGCGGTACGGCTAGACGAACGCATGACGTTCGGCACGGCGAAAAAAAAGCGCCGCTCGAGGCGGCGCTTGTGCCAGGGCCACCGAGGCCCGGGCGACGTTCAGGCGGCTTGCTGGTCTTCGTCCGTGACGGGCAGCTGCGCGTCCACCGCCTCGCGCAGGGCCTTGCCCGGCTTGAAGTGGGGCACCAGCTTCTCGGGGATCAGCACCTGCTCGCCGCTGCGCGGGTTGCGGCCCATGCGCGGCGGGCGGCGGTTGATCGAGAAGCTCCCGAAGCCGCGGATCTCGATGCGGTGGCCCCGGGCCAGCGCGTCGGACATCGCGTCCAGGATGGTCTTGACCGCGAACTCGGTGTCTCGTTGCGTGAGCTGGCCGAAGCGCTCGGACAAGTGGGCCACCAGGTCGGATCGGGTCATGGTCGTCAGCATCTGAAGAAAAACAGGCTCGCTGCGGAGCGAGCCTGTCGAAGCGCTTGTGCGTCGGTTGGGCGTGTCTGCGGCGGTCAGGCTAACTCAGCCTGCCGCCGGCCAGAACAGGGGATTCTCTCGAGATCGGGCGCCACGCAACGCGGAGCGCCCGCTGCTCTTGAGGATCAGCCGTTGTTCTGGTTGTCCAGCTTGGCGCGCAGCAGGGCGCCCAGGCTCGTCGTGCCGGCGTTCTCACGCTCGTTGGACTGCGACAGGCGCTGCATGGCTTGCTGCTCGTCGGCGTTGTCCTTGGCCTTGATCGACAGCTGGATGCCACGCGACTTGCGGTCGACGTTGATGATGACGGCGGAGACTTCGTCGCCTTCCTTCAGCACGTTGCGGGCGTCTTCCACCCGGTCGCGGCCGATTTCCGAAGCGCGCAGGTAACCGATGACGTCTTCGCCCAGATCGATCTCGGCGCCACGCGCGTCGACGGTCTTGACCTTGCCGGTCACGGTCATGCCACGGTCGTTCACCGACACGAAGGTCGAGAACGGATCACCGTCCAGCTGCTTGATGCCCAGCGAGATGCGCTCACGCTCGACGTCCACGGCCAGCACGATCGCGTCGACTTCCTGGCCCTTCTTGTAGTTGCGGACGGCGGTTTCACCCGGCTCGTTCCACGACAGGTCGGACAGGTGCACCAGGCCGTCGATGCCCTGGGCCAGGCCCACGAACACGCCGAAGTCGGTGATCGACTTGATCGGGCCCTTGACGCGGTCGCCACGCTTGACGTTCTCGGCGAACTCTTCCCACGGGTTGGCGCGGCACTGCTTCATGCCCAGCGAGATGCGACGCTTGTCTTCGTCGATCTCCAGCACCATGACTTCCACTTCGTCGCCCAGCGAGACGACCTTGGAAGGCGCCACGTTCTTGTTGGTCCAGTCCATTTCGGAGACGTGCACCAGGCCTTCGATGCCCGGTTCGATCTCGACGAACGCGCCGTAGTCGGCGATGTTGGTGACCTTGCCGAACAGGCGGGTGTTGGCCGGGTAGCGGCGCGACACGCCGAACCACGGGTCGTCGCCCAGCTGCTTCAGGCCCAGCGAGACGCGGTTCTTCTCGGCGTCGAACTTCAGGACCTTGGCGGTCAGCTCTTGACCCACCGTCACCACTTCGCTCGGGTGACGGACACGGCGCCAGGCCATGTCGGTGATGTGCAGCAGGCCGTCGATGCCGCCCAGGTCCACGAACGCACCGTACTCGGTGATGTTCTTGACCACGCCGTTGACGATGGCGCCTTCGGTCAGCGTCTCGAGCAGCTTGGCGCGCTCTTCACCCATCGAAGCCTCGACCACCGCGCGACGCGACAGCACAACGTTGTTGCGCTTGCGGTCCAGCTTGATGACCTTGAACTCCATGGTCTTGCCCTCGAACGGGCTCATGTCCTTCACCGGGCGGGTGTCGAGCAGCGAACCGGGCAGGAAGGCGCGGATGCCGTTGACCAGGACGGTCAGGCCGCCCTTGACCTTGCCGGAGACGGTGCCGGTCACGAAATCGCCCGATTCCAGGGCGGTTTCCAGCGACAGCCACGAGGCCAGGCGCTTGGCCTTGTCGCGCGACAGGATGGTGTCGCCGTAGCCGTTCTCGATCGCGTCGATCGCGACCGAGATGAAATCACCGACTTGGACTTCGACTTCGCCCTGGTCGTTCTTGAACTCGTCGACGGGCACGTAGGCTTCGGACTTCAGGCCGGCGTTGACGACCACGAAGTTGTGCTCGATGCGGACGACTTCAGCCGAGATGACCTCGCCGGCGCGCATGTTCGACTTCTGCAGCGATTCCTCGAAGAGGGCGGCGAAAGATTCCATTTGGGACATGTGAGATTTCCTTGCCAGGCACAGAGCGTCCGGCGGCTGGGCTCGATGAGCGTCAGGCGGCCTGATCCGAGAGGTGCGCGGGCTTGTGTTGCAAGCGGACTTGCGGGTTAGGTTGTCGAATGCGTCACCCCCAGTGGACTGGCGTCCGGAGGGAGGGGTGACGCTCCATTTGCGCGTTGAGCTCAGGCCTTGAACGGACGCCGTTCCTGCCACCAGCTCAGCACCAGGTCACGGGATTCCCCGATGGTCTGCTGCGAGTTGTCCAGCTCGATCGCGTCCGCGGCGGCCTGCAGCGGAGACGCGCTGCGACCTTTGTCGCGTGCGTCCCGCGCTTCCAGATCAGCGCGCAAGCTGTCGATATTAGCCGAAATGCCCTTGGAAATCAATTGCTTGTAGCGCCGCTCGGCCCGCGTGGCCGCGCTCGCGGTGAGGAAGACCTTGAGCGGCGCGGCGGGGAAGATCGCCGTGCCCATGTCGCGCCCGTCGGCCACCAGGCCGGGCAGGCGGCGGAAATCCAGCTGCAGCTGATGCAGCGCGCGGCGCACCGCCGGATGCGCGCCCACCTGCGAGGCCATCAGCCCGGTGGCTTCCTGGCGCAGGTCGGCCGAGACGTCCTCCTCGTCGAGCAGCACCCGGCCGGACTCGAACTTGAGGTCCAGCGTCGGCACCAGCGCGGCGACGGCGTCGCCGTCGTTCAGGTCGATGTGGCGGCGCGAGGCGGCCAGCCCGGTCACCCGGTACAGCGCGCCCGAATCAAGCACGTCATAACCCAGCGCCTGGGCCACTTCGTCGGTCAGCGTGCCCTTGCCCGAGGCGGTCGGGCCGTCGATGGTGATGACGGGGATGTCCGCGGCCTCGGCGCGCACGACGCCGAACAGCGTCTCGAAATACTCCGGGAAGGTCTTGGCCACGCATTGCGGATCCAGGATGCGCACCGGCACGGCCGGGCCGACCCGGTCGTCCTGCAGGCCGTTGAACGCGGCCAGCGAGAAGCACATCGCCACGCGGTGGTCGTCGTAGGTGTGGATCGCGGCCGGCTTCCAGGCCTTGAGCGGATGCACGCGCAGCCAGTCCGGACCTTCCTCGACGCGCGCGCCCAGCTTGCCGAGCTCGGTGGCCATCGCCGCGATGCGGTCGGTTTCCTTGACGCGCCAGGACGCGATGTTGCGCAGCGTGGTCGGACCGTCGGCGTACAGCGCCATCACCGCCAGCGTCATCGCGGCATCCGGGATGTGGTTGCAGTCCAGGTCCAGCGCCTTCAGCGGCCAGGCGCCGCGGCGGACCTCCAGCCAGTTCGGGCCGATCTCGACCCGGGCGCCCATCGCCTGCGCGGCCTCGACGAAGCGCACGTCGCCCTGCACGGAGGCCGAGCCCACACCCTCGATGCGCACCGGTGCATCGGTCGCGGCGATCGCGCCCAGCGCGACGAAGTAGGACGCCGACGAGGCGTCGCCCTCGACGTGGACCTCGCCCGGCGAGCGGTAGCGGCTGCCCGCGGGGATGACGAAACGCTGCCAGTCGTCCGCGCGCTCGACCTGCACGCCGAAGCGCGCCAGCAGCTCGAGCGTGATGTGGACGTAGGGCTTGGAGATCAGCTCGCCGGTGACCTCGATGACGATGTCGCGCTCGGCGACCAGCGGCAGCGCGAGCAGCAACGCGGTCAGGAACTGGCTGGACACGTCGCCGCGCACGCGCACCGGCGCGTCCAGCGTCAGCGGGGCGGGACCGTACAGGCGCAGCGGCGGGTAGCCCTCCTGGCCCAGGCAGTCGATCGGGCAGCCCAGCGCGCGCAGGGCGTCGACCAGGTCGCCGATGGGGCGCTCATGCATGCGCGGCACGCCCGAGAGCTCGAACCTGCCGCCCTGCGTCGCGGCCAGCAGCGCCAGCGCCGCGGTCAGCGGGCGCATCGCCGTGCCGGCGTTGCCCAGGAAGAGTTTGGCCTCGCCGGTGCGCAGCCTGCCGCCGATGCCGGTGACCGACAGCACGCCCTCGGCGTCGGTCTCCAGCGCGCAGCCGAGCTCGCGCAGCGCGGCCAGCATGACCTTCGTGTCGTCGGAGGCCAGCAGGTCGTGCACGCGCGTGACGCCGTCCGAGAGTCCGGCCAGCAGCAGCACGCGGTTGGAGATGCTCTTGGAGCCGGGCAGGGACACGGTGCCCGCGGCGCCGCGCAGCGGGGGCAGGTCCAGGAAGGGAATCTTGTACATGGCGCGGTGGAGCGCGGCCGGCGCCGCGCCCGCGGGAGGGGTTGGATTACTTGGACTTGGACGGGCTCGAGGCCGGCGCGGCGAGCTGCCACTGCGCGCGGCCCTCGGAGGCTTGCCGGATCATCGTCTCGAGCGCGTGCGTGTCGCCCTGGCGGATGGCCTGCTCCATCTGGTCGAGCACCTCGCGGAAACGCTGCGACTGGGTCAGCAGGTCCTGCTTGTTGGCCATCAGGATGTCGCGCCAGATCGTCGGATCGCTCGCGGCGATGCGGGTGAAGTCGCGGAAGCCCGAGCCGGCCAGGCTCAGGAAGTCGCGGCCCGAGGGCTGTCGGGCGACCGAGCTGAAATAGGCGTACGCGAGCAGGTGGGGCAGGTGGCTGACCGCGGCGAAGGCCTCGTCGTGGTGATGCGGCGCCATCTTGAGCACCTGGCAGCCCAGCGCGGACCACACGTCGGTGGCGGCCTGCACCATCTCCGGCTTGGTCTGGTCCAGCGGCGTCAGGATGACCTGCTTGCCCTGGTACAGCGTCGCGTCGGCGTGCTGCACGCCCGCGCTTTCCTTGCCCGCGATCGGATGCGCCGGCACGAAGCTCGGGAACTGCTTGCCCAGCGCGCGCTTGGCCGCGTCGACCACGTCGCTCTTGGTCGAGCCCACGTCCATGATCAGCACGTCGGCGCGCACCAGATGACGGATGGCCTTGAGCGTCGATTCGGTCGCGGCGACGGGCACGGCCACCAGCACGATGTCCGAGCCGGACACGGCCAGCAGCGCCGACTCCGCGGCGATGTCGATCACGCCCATCCGGCGGGCGGTGTCGGTCGTGGACGGGCTCTTGCTGTAGCCGACGACGCGGCGCACCAGGCCGGCCTTCTTCATGGCCAGCGCGAACGATCCGCCCATCAGGCCGCAACCGATCACGCCGAGTTGGTTGTACATCGCGAGAAACCTCTTTCGCTCAAGACGTCAGCGTCAGGACTTCAGCGGGTAAGCGCCGATGACCTTGTAGAACGCGCACAGCTCGCGCAGCTCCGCGAGCGCGGCCGCGACATGCGGCTGCGACGGGTGGCCGTCCAGATCGATGTAGAAGTAGTACTCCCACTGTCCGGTGCGCGCCGGGCGCGATTCCAGGCGTGTCATGGACACGCCATGCTTCTTCAACGGAACCAGCAGATCATGCATCGCGCCCGGGCGATTCGCCACGGACACGATGAGGCTGGTGCAGTCCCGCCCCGTGGCCGGGGGGGTGGCCATGGTCTGCGGCAGGCAGATCACGGCGAATCGGGTGCGGTTGTAGGCCTCGTCCTGCACCGCGTGCGCGGTGATGTGCAGGCCGAAGAGCGTCGCCGCGCGCTCGCTGGCGATCGCGGCGTAGGCCGGGTTCTCCGCGGCCAGGCGCGCGCCCTCGGCGTTGCTGGACACCGCGCGGCGCTCCGCGTTGGGCAGGTGCTTGGACAGCCAGTTCTGGCATTGCGCCAGCGCCTGCGGATGCGCCAGCACGGCCTCGATGCCCTGCAGCGAGTTCTCCTTGCGCAGCAGGTTGTGGCGGATCAGCAGGCTGACCTCGCCGACGACGTGCGTGGGCGTGTGCAGGAACAGGTCGAGCGAGCGCGTCACCACGCCCTCGGTCATGTTCTCGACGCCGACGACGCCGTACTGCGCGCTGCCCGAGGCGGTCGCGTGGAAGACCTCGTCGAAGCTGTTGCAGTAGATCAGGTCGGCCGCGCCGCCGAAGTACTCGACCGCGGCCTGCTCGCAGAAGGTGCCGAACGGGCCCAGCACGGCCACGCGCTGGGGCGACTCCAGCGCCAGGCAGGCGGACATGATCTCGCGCCAGATCGCGGCGACGTGCTCGCCCTTGAGCGGGCCCTGGTTGGCGCCGCGGATCTTGGCGATCACCTGCGCCACGCGGTCCGGGCGGAAGAAGGGCGTGCCGTCGCGGCGCTTGATCTCGCCGACCTGCTCGGCGACGTGGGCGCGCTCGTTGAGCAGCGTCAGCAGCTGCTTGTCCAGCGCGTCGATCTGGTCGCGCAGCGCGAGCAGCTCGGGATCGGCCACCGGCGCCGGCGGCACGGGGGCAGCGCCCGGTGCGTCGGGCAGGGGGGTGTTCGGCGTGTCAGCCATGTCGGGTCTCGAAGTCTTTCAGGTGGCTTACCAGGGCTTGAACGCCCTCCAGCGGCATCGCGTTGTAGATCGATGCCCGCATGCCGCCCACCGACTTGTGGCCTTTGAGTTGCAGCAGCCCCCGCTCCCTGGCGCCAGCCAGGAAGGCGTCGTTCAGACGCTCGTCGCGGAGGAAGAACGGAACGTTCATCCGCGAGCGGCACGCGGCCGCCACGCGGTTCTCGTAAAGGGAGGAGCCGTCCAGCGCGGCGTAGAGCAGGGCCGCCTTGTCGACGTTGCGCTGCTCGATCGCGGCCAAGCCGGTCTTGCCGCCGTACGTGAAGCGCTTGAGCCACTGGAACACCAGGCCCGCCACGTAGATGCCGAAGGTCGGCGGCGTGTTGTACATGGACTGCGCCTCGGCCACGATCTTGTAGTCGAAGGCGGAGGGGCAGATCGGCAGCGCGTGACCCAGCAGGTCGTCGCGGACGATGACCAGCGTCAGGCCGGCCGGGCCGATGTTCTTCTGCGCGCCGGCGAAGGCGATGCCCACGCGCGACCAGTCCACCGGGCGCGAGGCCACGTGCGAGGAGAAGTCGATCGCCAGCGGCGCGTCGTGGCCCAGCGCCTTCAGGTCGGGCAGGGTGGAGAACTCGACGCCGTCGATGGTCTCGTTGGTGCAGACGTGCACGTAGGCGGCGTCGCGGCGCAGTTGCCAGGACGCGGGATCGGGGATGGCGAGGTAGCGGCCGCCGTCGGGGTCGAGGTCCGCGCCATTGGCGGCGATGCGCACGTCGGCGTATCGACGGGCCTCGGCGGCGCTCTTCTTCGACCAGGAGCCGGTGACGACCACGTCGACCGCACCGCCGCGCGACAGGTTCAGCGGCAGGATGGCGTTCTCGCCCAGGCCGCCGCCCTGCATGAACAGGATGCGGAAGTTCGAGGGCACCTGCAGCAGCTCGCGCAGGTCGGCCTCGGCGGCTTCGTAGATCGAGATGAACTCGCGGCCGCGATGGCTCATCTCCATGACGCTCATGCCCGAACCGTGCCAATCCAGCATTTCCTCGGCGACCTGGCTCAGGACCTCGGGCGGGAGGGCGGCGGGACCGGCGGAGAAATTGAACGGGCGGGAGGCGGACATGGCGGGCGCGGGGTGAGCGCGGGGTGTGCGGGCAAGGGGGCGCGAGGACCGGGGACGGGCGGACCCGTCCGCCGGCGCCTCGCGAAAACCGGCGGGCCGCGCGAGCCGCCCTCCGGTCACGGTGGCGGCACGGGGCCGCCGCCGCGGCTTACTTCTTCGGCGTCGGCGCGGGCTTGGCGGCCGGCTTGGCCGCGGAGGCGCCCGGCTGCGCCGGCGCGGGCTCCAGGCCCAGCTGCTTGGCGACGTTGGCCTGCAGCGCGGTGAACTTGTCGTCCAGCGCCTTGCCGTTGTCGTCGATCAGCTTCTTCGTGTAGATGCTCTGCAGTTCCTGCGAGGACTCGGCGAACTTGCGGCTCACCGGCGATTCCAGCCAGGCCAGCAGCTGCTTGAGCTCGTCCTCGGTGAACTTCTCGTCCAGCGCCACGCCCATCGTCGACGGGGCCAGCTTCAGGCCCTTGTCGACCAGCGGCTTGGCGTTGTCGTCGACGAACTTCTTCAGGTCGGTGTCGATCTGCTTGGCGACGGCCTCGCGGCGCGCCTCGGGCACGTTGCGCAGCGCCGGCGCGGCCTTGGCGGCCAGCTCCTGCACCGGACGGGTCAGCACGCTCATGGTCAGCGCCTCGATGGCGGGCTGCTGCAGCTTGAGCAGACGGGCGATCAGGTCCTTCTTGGACTGCGGGCTGTCGGCCTTCTGGGCGAAGACGACGGGGCTCGCCAGCAGCGATGCGGCGATGACGCCGGCTTGGATGGACTTCAGCAACAAGGTCATTCCTTCACGTCGGGAGTGGAGTCGCCCGCGGCGCCCGTGGCGTCGCCGGCATCGGAACCGGCGGGACCGCTGGCGTCCGCATCGGTGGGGTCGGTGGACTCGTTTGCATCGTTCTCGACGATGCGCTGCAGGCCCGAGAGCTTCGCGCCCTCGTCCAGCGAGATCAGCGTCACGCCTTGCGTGGCGCGACCCAGCTCGCGGATCTCGGCAACCCGCGTGCGCACCAGCACGCCGGTATCGGTGATCAGCATGATCTCGTCCTCCGGACGCACCAGCGTCGCGGCGACGACCTTGCCGTTGCGCTCGCTCTGCTGGATCGCGATCATGCCCTTCGTGCCGCGGCCATGGCGGGTGTATTCGGCGATGTTGGTGCGCTTGCCGTAACCGTTCTCGGTGGCGGTCAGCACGCTCTGGGTCTCGTCCTCGGCCACGAGCATCGCGATCAGGCGCTGGTCGGGCTCGAGCATCATGCCGCGCACGCCGCGGGCCTGGCGGCCCATCGGGCGGACGTCGTCCTCGTCGAAGCGCACGGCCTTGCCGCCGTCGGAGAACAGCATCACGTCATGCTGGCCGTCGGTCAGCGCGGCGCCGATCAGGTAGTCGCCCTCGTCCAGGTCGACCGAGATGATGCCGGCCTTGCGCGGGTTGCTGAAGTCCTTCAACGAGGTCTTCTTGACGGTGCCCAGCGCGGTGGCGAAGAAGATGAAGTGGTCTTCCGGGAAGCTGCGGAACTCGCCCGTCAGCGGCAGGATGACGTTGATCTTCTCTTCAGGCTGCAGCGGGAACATGTTCACGATGGGCTTGCCGCGGGCGTTGCGCGAGCCCTGCGGCACTTCCCAGACCTTGAGCCAGTACACGCGGCCGCGATTGCTGAAGCACAGCATCCAGTCGTGCGTGTTGGCGATGAAGAGCTGGTCGATCCAGTCGTCGTCCTTCGTCGCGGTGGCCTGCTTGCCGCGGCCGCCGCGGCGCTGCGCGCGGTACTCGCTGAGCGCCTGGCTCTTGATGTAGCCGGTGTGCGAGAGGGTCACGACCATGTCGGTCGGCGTGATCAGGTCCTCGGTGCCGAGTTCCTGCGCGTTGTGCTCGATCACGCTGCGGCGCGCCCCCAGCTTGGTCTGGCCGAACTCCTGGCGGACCGAGCCCAGCTCGTCGCCGATGATCGTCGTCACGCGGGCGGGCGTGGCCAGGATGTCCAGCAGGTCGGCGATCTGGGCCATCACGTCGCGGTACTCGCCCACGACCTTGTCCTGTTCCAGGCCGGTCAGGCGCTGCAGGCGCATCTGCAGGATCTCGCTGGCCTGGGCGTCGGACAGCTTGTACAGGCCGTCTTCCTGCAGGCCGTACTGGGCTGGCAGGCCTTCCGGACGGTAGGCGTTGCGGCCGCCGGCGGCTTCGGTCTCGGCGCGCGACAGCATCTCGCGCACCAGCGACGAATCCCACGCCCGCGCCATCAGCTCGGCCTTGGCGACCGGCGGGGTGGGGCTGTTCTTGATGACGGCGATGAAGTCGTCGATGTTGGCCAGCGCGACGGCCTGGCCTTCCAGCAGATGGCCGCGCTCGCGGGCCTTGCGCAGTTCGTAGACCGTGCGGCGGGTGACGACCTCGCGGCGGTGCTCCAGGAAGACCGTGATCAGGTCCTTCAGGTTGCACAGCTTGGGCTGGCCGTCGACCAGCGCCACCATGTTCATGCCGAAGCTGTCCTGCAGCTGCGTCTGCTTGTACAGGTTGTTGAGGACCACCTCGGGGACCTCGCCGCGCTTGAGCTCGATCACCACGCGCATCCCGGACTTGTCGGACTCGTCCTGGATGTGGCTGATGCCCTCGATCTTCTTTTCCTGGACCAGCTCGGCGATGCGCTCGAGCAGGGTCTTCTTGTTCACCTGATAGGGGATCTCGTCGACGATGATCGCCTGGCGCTGGCCACGGTCGATGTCCTCGAAATGCACCTTGGCGCGCATCACGACCTTGCCGCGGCCGGTGCGGTAACCCTCGCGCACGCCCGACAGGCCATAGATGATCCCCGACGTGGGGAAGTCCGGTGCCGGGATGATCTCCATCAGCTCGTCGATCGAGCATTCCGGATTCTTCAGCGCGTGCAGGCAGGCGTCGACGACCTCATTGAGGTTGTGCGGCGGGATATTCGTGGCCATGCCGACCGCGATACCGGCGGCGCCGTTGATCAGCAGATTCGGCAGGCGCGCGGGCAATACCAGCGGTTCTTTCTCGCTGCCATCGTAGTTCGGGCCGTAATCGACGGTTTCCTTGTCGATATCGGCCAGCATTTCATGGGCGATTTTGGACAGGCGGATTTCGGTGTATCGCATGGCCGCGGCGTTGTCGCCGTCGACCGAGCCGAAATTGCCCTGACCGTCCACCAGCATGTGGCGCAGCGAGAAGTCCTGCGCCATCCGCACGATGGTGTCGTACACGGCGCTGTCGCCGTGCGGGTGGTATTTACCGATGACGTCGCCGACGATACGGGCCGACTTCTTGTAGGGCCGGTTCCAGTCGTTGTTGAGCTCATGCATCGCGAAGAGCACGCGACGATGCACCGGCTTGAGGCCGTCACGCGCATCGGGGAGGGCGCGACCCACGATCACGCTCATCGCGTAATCCAGGTAGGAGCGGCGCATCTCCTCTTCGAGGCTGATCGGCAGGGTTTCCTTGGCGAACTGGGTCATGCGCTTGGGGCGCGCACGGACATGCGCGGCCTCTGGAGAGATCGGAAGACAGGGATTCTAATTGCGCGCGCTTGTCGTGCTTGCGCAACAGGTTCATGAACAGTTGCGGTGCGTGCCGCGAGAATGGAGGCGTCCTGTTGCCCTATGGCACAATCGGTTCGTCCCTAGGAGAAACCCTTGGTCAGGGAACTCCTGAGGTTTTAGTTCCGACATTGGACGTTTCGCAGGGCAACTGCGGCTTTCCTTGAGAGGAGAATCATGAAGAAACTGAACCGCGTGGCAGCGCTCTTTGCTGTCGCCGCTGTGGCCACCTCGGGCGTGATGGCCCAAACCGTGGACAACTGGCGCGCTACGGATGGCACCGTTTGGAAAAACGGCACGAACGAGCTGTGCTGGCGCGATGCTTTCTGGACGCCCGCAACGGCTGCCAAGGACTGCGACGGCGCCCTGAAGCCGGTGGCTGCTCCGGTCGTGGCTCCGCCCGCTCCGGCACCGGCTCCGGCCGTGACGCCGGCACCGACGCCCGCTCCGGTGGTCGCACCGACCAGCGAGAAGGTCACGTACGCCGCTGACGCCTTCTTCGACTTCGACAAGTCGGTCCTCAAGCCTGAAGCCAAGGCCAAGCTGGATGACCTGATCTCGAAGACGGGTGGCATCAACCTGGAAGTGATCATCGCCGTCGGTCACACCGACAGCATCGGCACGGACGCCTACAACCAGAAGCTGTCGGTGCATCGCGCCGAAGCCGTCAAGACCTACCTGGTCTCGAAGGGTCTGGAAAAGAACCGCGTCTACACCGAAGGCAAGGGCAAGAAGCAGCCCATCGCCGACAACAAGACCGCGGAAGGCCGCGCCAAGAACCGCCGCGTCGAAATCGAAGTGGTCGGTACCCGCGCCGTCAAGTAATCGGATCGTTCGCGATCCGTGGCAGGTGGCTTCGGCCACTGCCCGCGAAACCCCGCCAGCCGTCAGGCTCGCGGGGTTTTTTCATGCCCGTGTCATCGGCGCGAATGCGCTGGCCATCGGGGATGCGGGGCGATGTCGTGCCCGGCGCGGGTGGGCTCGGCTACCATTGCGCCCATGGCGAATGTCGACGCAAAAGAGCTGGAGAAATTCAGCGAACTCGCCCACCGCTGGTGGGATACCGAAAGTGAATTCAAGCCCCTGCACCAGATCAATCCGCTGCGATTGAACTGGATTGATGGGCTCTGTGCCCTGCAGGGCAAGACGGCGCTGGACGTCGGTTGCGGCGGCGGCATCCTGGCCGACGCGATGGCGCGCAAAGGCGCCAACGTGCTCGGCATCGACCTGGCGACCAAGTCGCTGCGCGTGGCGGAGCTTCACGCGATGGAGGCCGGCACCGAGAACGTCGCGTATCAGGAGATCGCCGTCGAGGATCTCGCCGCTCAGCGCCCCGCGTCCTTCGATGTCGTGACCTGCATGGAGATGCTGGAACACGTGCCCGACCCCGCCTCGGTGGTGACGGCCTTGGGTCAACTGGTGAAGCCGGGCGGCTGGGTGTTCCTGTCCACGTTGAACCGCAACGCCAAGTCCTTCCTGTTCGCGATCGTCGGGGCGGAGTACGTGCTGCGCATGCTGCCTGCGGGCACGCACGAGTACGCCCGATTCATCCGTCCGTCGGAGCTCGCGCAGATGTGCCGCGATGCCGGTCTGGAGGTGCAGGGCGCCAAGGGGTTGACCTTCAACCCATTGACCCAGCGCTACGCGTTGAACGCGGACACCGACGTCAACTATCTGCTGGCCTGCCGCCGACCTTCATGAGCGCCGTCCTGCCGATGCCGCAAACGGCGGCGATTGCACCTGCCACGGCCGCACGCGCGGCCATCCGCGCGGTGCTGTTCGACCTCGATGGCACGCTCGTCGACAGCGCCCCGGATCTCGCGGGTGCGACCAACGAGATGCTCGCGGCCCGCGGCCTGCCGGAAGTCCCGTTCGAGCGGCTGCGGCCGATGGTCGGAGCGGGGGCGCGCGGGATGATGGGCGTGGCCTTTGGCGTGTCGCCGATGGAGGCGACCTTCCCGGCGCTGCGCGATGAATTCTTCGACCGCTACGAGCAGCGCCTGCTGCGCGCGACCGCGCCATTCGACGGCGTGGCCGCGATGCTGGAGGCGCTCGCGAAGTCGGGTCTGGGCTGGGGCATCGTCACCAACAAGTCGGAGCGATTCGCCTTGCCGCTGGCGCGCGGGCTGGGCTGGATGGACAGCGCGGCGGCCGTGGTCGGCGGCGACACGACCCCGCACGCCAAGCCGCATCCGGCGCCGTTGCTGGAAGCGGCGCGCCGGGCCGGTGTGCCGCCCGAGGCCTGCGTGTACGTCGGTGACGACGCACGCGACATCGCGGCCGGCCGCGCGGCCCACATGCTGACGGCGGCGGTGCGCTGGGGCTACCTGGGCGATGGCGAGCCCATCGAGGCCTGGGGCGCGGACGTCATCGTCGACACGCCGGAGGAGCTGCTCGAATGGCTTCGCGCGTGAGCGTCACGACACTGGCATAATCCGAGACTTCTCTCTCTGGGGCCGACCTGGTTTCGACGTGGGTACGGAGTCGGAGTAGGGCATGCCGAGGGCCAGGCACCTCGTAAATCCATCTGGAACAAACCAACTGCGAACGATCAAACGTACGCTCTCGCGGCTTAAACCCCGCGGACCTCTCACCGGTTGGCCGATGGGCCGGGTGACGGGACGCAAGTCCTGACACAGAGAGGTTATTCACATTGGCTGGCTGTCATTCGTGCACCTTGGGTGACGGCGAGATTTAGGGTGCTGGCTGATCCGGTAGCGTGCTCCTGCGCGACTGGGTTGGCGAGATCCAAATCAGAGAGCTAAGCATGTAGAACTGCCCGGCAAAGGCTTGCGGACGCGGGTTCAATTCCCGCCGGCTCCACCATTCAAGACGACCCCTGCTCATGGAAGACCATGGGCAGGGGTTTTGTTTTTCCGCTTCACGATCACTGCGGGGTGAACGTCAGGTTGGCCGATACGTAGCTGATCGGCATGAACACGCCGCCGCCGACGTATTGCAGGTGCATCGCGTCCCCCTGTCCACCGGACAGTGAACCGCCCACGCCCAAGGTAGTCGAGGTCCGGCGCGTTCCACCGTACACCGCCGCGCCCGATTTGCCGGCCAACAGCGTCAGACCGTCGGCGCTGCTCGCGACGGACGTCCACGCCCCCGCATCGGCGGTGGCACGCCACGTCTGACCGCCATCAGCCGATTCCTGCAGGCGGCCGCCGCTGGTCGCCGCGACGACATGACGACCGTCCGCGGAGGTGGTGATGCCGCGCCAATCGCGGTTGGTCGCGACCGAGTCCCAGGTGGTGCCGAAATCGTCAGACCGCCAGACGGCGCCGGTGTCGACCGTCGCGTAGAGCCGCTTGCCATCCGCCGACGCCGACGTCCCCCACCAGAATTGGGCGGAGGCGCGGGCGGTCCAGCTCACCCCGAAATCGGTCGACACGTAGAGCTGGCCGCCATTCGTGCCGGCGACCAGCACGCGACCGTCTGCGGATGAACTGACGCTCCGCCACGCGCGGTTGCTGTCGCGCGCCGTCCAGCTCGCGCCGCTGTCCGAGGACGTCCAGATCTGTCCGAGATACGCCGTGGCAACGAGACGCGAGCCGTCAGCCGAACTTGCGACGGCGGTCCAGGCCCGGCTGCTGCCGTCGTTGGTCCAGTTGGCCCCGCCGTCGATGGACATGTAGAGCGCGCCGCCGTTGGTGGATGCCAGGATCCTGAGGCCGTCGGACGAGGTGGCCACACCGGACCAGGGCTGACCGCTGAGCAACTGCACCCACAGCGCCCCCGAGTTGGTCGAGCTGTACAGCTCTCCGGACGCGGCGACGGCGACCTGGCGCGTCCCGTCGGCCGACATGGCCGTGCCGGTCCACGAGGCGACGGGCGCCCGTGCCGTCCAGCCGATCAGGTTCCCGCCTGGCAGGCCTGCCGTCGAGATGCGCTGGCCGGGATTCTGCGCGATCGTCCAGCCGCCGCTCCCGGCACCGGTGACCTTGATCCAGTCGCCGATGGCGGGGGATGCAGGCAAGGTGACAACGACGGCGGTGCTCGAGTTCGCCAGATAGCCCGTATTTGATTCGGCCTGCACGGCGGAGCCTGTCACGTTGACCCACCGCGTATCGGCCGGGGCGGCGCTGCAGACGTAGGAGGTCGCGGAGACTTCCCCCGCGTCAAGCACGCCATTGCGGTTGGCGTCCTGGCCCGACTGCACGCGCTGACCGCCATAGGCACAGTTGGCGCCGGCGGATTCAGCGATGACCGTGATCAAGGCGTCCAGGCCGGAGGCGCCGGTGGGGCCAGTGGGGCCAGTGGGGCCAGTGGGGCCAGTGGGGCCAGTGGGGCCAGTGGGGCCAGTGGGGCCAGTGGGGCCAGTGGGGCCGGTGGGGCCGGTGGGGCCGGTGGGCCCGGTGGGCCCCGTGGGGCCGCTGCTGCCATTCGAACCGTTGGATCCGTTGGATCCGTTGCATACATACGCGACGCTGCCGGCCTCGCCGTCTTCCAGCGCGCCATTCCCGTTGGCGTCCAGCCCGGCCAGTACAGCCGAACCTCCCTGTGCGCAGTTCGCGCCAGCGGCCTCGGCTCGCACCCTGACGAGCATGGATGGCCCGGCGGCGCCGGTGCTGCCAGGCACGCCATTGCAGACGTACTGCGTGTTGACGACTTCCGCATCCGCGAGCTGGCCGTTGGCATCGGTATCCGGACCCGACTGGACCCGCGTGCCGCCGGCGGCGCAGTGGCCGCCCGCCGGCTCTGCGGCGACGCGAACCAGCGTCGCGGCCACCTTCGCGGGGCTTTCCGCGGGATCGGCGTCCGGTTCGGAGGATCCGCCGCCGCAGGCCGCGAGCCCGGCGGTGGCCATCGCGGCCAGGAGCACGCGAAGCGAGGAGCAGTTCAGACGCGCGTGACGCGGGCGGTGACGGGCGATGGCTGGAATCATGATGGTGGGACGCGCCCCTGGCCGCCGCACGATGCGACCGCTGCGCAGGGCGGTAGACCCGGGAGTATCTTCAAGCTGGCATCGGTCCGGAACAGGTCCGACCACGGCACCACCGAAAGTTACAGAAGTGTCGTGCCCACGCTGCGACGTGGCTGGCGCCCCGGGGGCGGGGCGCTCGCGTTCAGAGCTCGAATCTTCGCGTTGAGCCCCAGCGTGCGGGGCGTGCCGGCGAAGGTGTAGCCCCAGGCCAGGAATCCCCGTCACCGGGTAGTCCGAGACCCCCGATCGGAGGATCTCCCCTACCATCCGCCCATCCTTGACGAGGGCGGACCTTGAACATCACCGCACGAATGGGGGGCGTCGTGATGACGGTGGCCGCCCTGGGCCTGGGGGTCGCGCAGGAAGGGCGGTCCGGCGGCGTCACGCCGTTCACGCGCAAGGCCTATGAGGCGGCGGGCGGGGCGGCCTCGGGCAAGGGCGTCGTGCTGATTTCCGCCAACTGGGCCAGGCGCTGGAAGTGCGGCGCCTTCCAGAACGCCCAGCTGCAATCGCTCGGATTCGATCGCGCCGGGACCGGCAAGTCGGGCTCGGAGCCGGTGGACCTGCTGCTCGAGGACGACTCGCTGCTGCCCGCGAGCGCGCGTTTCGTGAACTTCGCGTTCATCGTCGAGCCGGGCGAGTATCTGTTCAGCAGCTACCGCATCAAGGCCGCGAAGTCGCTGAGCGAGGTCGGCGCCTTCGCCAGCGATCGCGGCACATTGATCACCGACGACGTCTCCAAGACGGGCAGCTTCCGCGTGGGCGCCGGGGAGGTGGTCTACGTCGGCCACTTCGCGGTGGACTGCGCCAGCGCGCCGATGCCGTGGCGCTTCTACCCGCAGGACCGGGCGGCCTTCCAGTCCTACCTCTCGGGCGTGGCCAAGGAGATCGACGGCCTGCCGGTCGACCGCGCGACCTCCCGGCTCTTCAAGACCGAGATCCTGGGCACCGACTTCGAGCTGCCGGAGTAATTCCGGGCGGCGGCGCCTCGTCGCGCCGTGGGCGGCCGCGCCGGTCGGCAAGCCTGGCGCGGTATGCTGCGCGCCGCGATCCAAGCCTCCCCACGATGACGTCCCGTTCCCCCCGACCTGATCCCCAGCCCGACACCCCGCCCGCGTCGCAACCGCCTGTTGAGCGCGGCGAGCTGCTCGGTTACTCGCTGATCGGCGTGCTGGCGGCGCTGATGGTCCTGACGCTGCGCGCCGAGGGCGCCGCCAAGTCCGTCACGATGGGCATCTACCTGATCGTGCTGGGCCTGATGTTCCTGGCCAGCGTCTTCTACAGCCACAAGACCTTCCTGCTGCGCGGCCTGGCCTGGTTCTGCGTGAAGCTGTCCTATCCGTCCACGCCGAAGATGGCCTACTTCTACGCCGCCGTGATGGTGGCGATGGGCGGCGTGTCGATGCTGTCGGGGCTGGGCATGGTCTGATCCCTGGGGGCCGCTCCTGCGGCTCCTGCGGCCGCGGCGGACCCCACCGGTTCACGCCCGCCGTGAAAGCTCGACGGCGGCGCGCCGAAGTGCCGTCGGAACATCGCCGTGAAGGCGCTCTGGCTCGAGTATCCGCAGTCGAAGGCGATGTCGACGATGCGCGCGCCCTCGGCGATGCGCCGCAACGCGAAGAGCAGCCGCGCCTGCTCGCGCCATTGCGCGAAGCGCATGCCCGTCTCCTTCTGGAAGAGCCGGTGCAGCGTCTTGGCCGCGACGCCGATGCGCTCGGCCCAGATGGCGGCCGTCGCCGCATCGGACGGTTTCTCCGCCAGCGCCTCGCACAGACCGCGCAGCCGCTCGTCGGCCGGCATCGGCAGGTGCAGCGGCAGCGTCGGCGCCCGGCGGACCTCCTCGACCAGCAAGGTCATCAGCGTCGCATCACGGCCCTGTTCGGCGTATTCGACCGGCACCCGGACCGCCTCCACGAGCAGCTCGCGCAGCAGCGCCGACACGTTGAGCACGCAGGTGCGGTCGGGCAGTCCGCCCAGCCGCGGCGCGTCGAGGAAAGCCGTGCGCATGCGCACCAGCCCGGCCATGCGCACGCTGTGGCGCTCGCCGGCCACCAGCCACAACGCGCGATTGGGCGGAACCACCCAGAAGCCGGTCCCGGCGTGCACCAGCATCACCCCGTCGATGGCATACAGAAGTTGGGCGCGGGGGTGGCTGTGCCAGTCGTTGACCGTGCCGGACGGGTAGTCGGCTTCCATCGCCACCGTCGGGCGTGGCGTGTCGTGGAAATCCTGGAAACGTTGTACGCTCTTCGGTTGCATGTCCCAAACTCTACAAGTTTTGTCGCAATGGAGCGAGACGGACGGGCGGGATCTCCCTAATCTCGCGGTCCATGACCACCGACTCCGCCACCCTGGCCCGCGCTGACGCGGCACGCTCCGCCGCCGTGGCGGGCTCCGTCACGTCTGCGCCGTCCTCCACGTTCGCCGCGGCCACGCCCGCCGCGCCGCGCTTCCTGCTGCCCATCGTCGGCGCCGCGGCCTTCGCGCACCTGCTCAACGACCTGATCCAGGCCGTGCTGCCGTCGATCTATCCGATGCTCAAGACCAATTACGGCTTGAGCTTCGGCCAGATCGGCTGGATCGCGCTGATCTACCAGATCACCGCCTCGCTGCTGCAGCCCTGGGTCGGGCTCTACACCGACAAGCATCCCAAGCCCTACCTGCTGCCGCTGGGCATGGTGGCGACGCTGATCGGCGTGGCGATGCTCGCGTTCGCGCATTCCTACGAGATGCTGCTGGTCGCGGCGGCGGTGGTGGGCGTCGGATCGGCGACCTTCCACCCCGAGGCCTCGCGCGTGGCGCGCATGGCCTCGGGCGGGCGATTCGGCACGGCGCAGTCGTGTTTCCAGGTCGGGGGCAACACGGGCTCCGCAGTGGGACCGCTGCTCACCGCCGCGATCGTGATCCCCTACGGCCAGACCGCCGTCGCCTGGTTCATGCTGGCAGCCGCGCTGGCGATCTTCGTGCTGTCGCGCATCACCGGCTGGACGCTGCGCCATGGCCAGGCCACGGTCTCCAGCCTGGCGCGCAACGCCGCCGGCGGGCTGGGCCGCAAGGACGTGATCCGCGCGATCGTCGTCATCTCCATCCTGATGTTCGCGAAGTTCGTCTACATCGCGTCGTTCACGAACTACTTCACCTTCTATCTGATCCAGCGCTTCGGGCTGAGCGTGCAGCAGAGCCAGCTCTACCTGTTCATCTTCCTGGCCGCGGTCGCCGCGGGCACCTTCGCGGGGGGGCCGGTGGGGGATCGCATCGGACGCAAAGCCGTCATCTGGGTGTCCTTCCTCGGGGTGGCGCCGTTCGCGCTGGCGTTGCCCCATGTGGGCCTGACGCTGACCGGGGTGCTCGCGGTGGCGATCGGGCTGGTGATGTCCTCGGCCTTCGCCGCGCTGGTGGTCTACGCGCAGGAAGCGGTCCCGGGCCGCGTGGGCATGGTCTCGGGCGTGATGTTCGGCCTGATGTTCGGCATCGGCGGCATCGGCGCGGCCGGCCTGGGCCACCTGGCCGACGTGCACGGCATCGTCTGGGTCTACGGCCTGACGTCCTTCCTGCCGCTGCTGGGCCTGGCCACCGCGTTCCTGCCGGACACGCGCAAGCGCTGAAGGGCGCCTGCCGGTTCGCGTTGAACGAGCCTGCCGGCCCGCGTTGAACGCGCGCTGTCTCAGCTCTTTCGACTCGTTACGCGGCCTTGTCCCCGAATTGTCCCCTTTGGGAGGGGGCCCTGGCAGGCGTCTTGCCAAACACTGGGCCAGGCGCGCCAGGGCGACCGCGATTCACGCGGCGTCGAGCGCGCCCCCTCAGGAAGGAGACGCCTCAGCATGGAAGCCTTGCCGCAACACGCTGCTTTCCCCGCCGCCTCGCCCGCTCCGCGTGGCCTGGGCATGACGGATTTCCCCGATGACGACCTGCGGGGGCCGAGCTTCGGTCCCACCCTGGGCGATGCGGGGCCGTCCCTCCCGCGAGGGCATTCGCTGGAGGGGCAGGGCACACCCGAATGGGCGTGGCGCCAATGGCGGCCCTTGTGGGCGTCCCCGCTGACCTCGCTGGACGAACTGGTGCCGGACGGCCGCCGGCTGGTCGTCGTCGCGCCGCATCCGGATGACGAGGTGCTGAGCTGTGGCGGCCTGCTGTCGCTGCTGGTGGCGCGGCATCGCGCGCAACTCCCGCCGCATCGCGCCACGCCGGCCCCGGTGGAACTCGTCGCCGTCACCGATGGCGAAGCGAGCCACCCGGGCTCGCCGCGGTGGACGCCGGACCGGCTCGCGACGCAACGCCGCGCGGAACGCATGTCGGGCCTGCGTCGACTCGGCCTGCACGTGCCGGTCCATGCGCTCGCGCTGCCCGATGCCGACGTGACCGCGCACGAGGAGCGCCTGGCGCTGATGCTGACGCAGCGCTTGCGGCCCGACGATGTCGTCGTCACGACCTGGCGCCATGACGGCCATCCGGACCATGACGCGACCGGACGCGCCTGCGCGCGGGCCGCGGCCTGGGCGGGCGCCACGCTGCTGGAGATCCCCGTGTGGGCGTGGCACTGGGCGCAGCCGGGTGACGTGGCCGTGCCCTGGCACCGGCTGCGCCGACTGCCGCTCAACGCGCGCGCGCTGCGGGACAAGCGCAGCGCGCTGGCCGCGCATCGCAGCCAGCTGCTGGCCGATGACGATCGCGCGCCGGTGCTGTTCCCCGAGGCGGTGAACCGGCTGATGCGGCCCTTCGAGTTCGTGCTGGTGTCGGAGGCCTGACGCCCGGATAGCGCGTCGGGAGCGGGGCTTGCTCAAAAGGGCTCATCACTTCAAGGAGCTCCCCATGACCGATCAAGCGCTGTCAGACACCGAACGCCGACACAAGCTGTGGACGCTGATCAAGGACATCAAGTTCGGGATGTTCACGACCCACCATGCCAACGGCCATCTGCATTCGCGGCCGATGACGCTGCAGAACAAGGACATCGACGAGGGCGAGTCCCTGTGGTTCTTCATGTCGCGCAGCGGCGATCCCTACGCGGACGTGGCGCACTCGTCGCAGGTCAACGTGGTGTTCGCCGATGCGAGTGCCGACAGCTATGTCTCGGTCTCCGGCATGGCCGGACCCGATGAGGACCGCTCGCGCCGGCAGGCCTTGTGGAACAAGGCCGCCGAGGCGTGGTTCCCCCAGGGCGTCGACGATCCGGACCTCGTGCTGGTGCGGGTGCGCATCAGCCATGCGAGCTACTGGGACGTGAAGTCCTCCAAGCTCACGCAGCTCTATGCGATGGCCAAGGCGGCCGTCACCGGCAAGCCGCCCAAGGACCTCGGCGAGACCGGCGAAGTCCGCATGAAGTAGGCATTGCGGCACGCGCCGGGGGCTAGCGGGCACGGGCGGTCCTTGGATAGGATCGCCCGATGATGTCGCCCCTGCTCCTTCGCGGTCGGTGCGCGTGCGGACGCGCCGAATACGCCGTCCACGGCGCCGCCGACCTCGAAGCCGCCGTGTGCTACTGCGCCATCTGCCGGCGATCGTCCGGCGGAGCGGGCATGGCCTGGCTCAGCGCGGACCGCGTGACGCTGCGCGTCAACGGCGAGCTGCATGCGTGGCTCGATGCCGACGGGGCGACGCGTCAGTTCTGCCCGGCCTGCGCCACGCAGCTCTTCCGATTCGTCGGTGACGACGCGCAGGTCGTGGAGATCGCGGCAGGCACGCTCGAGGATCAGAAGCTGATCAAGCACACGCACAGCGTGTCCGTGGAGGAGCGCCCCGCCTGGGATGCGCGGCACACGCTGGGTCAGCCGGCCGACGTCGCGCCCGCTGCTACACCCGCCGTCGCGCCCGTGACCGCGCTCACCAAGGCCGCCGCGGATGCCGCCTTCCGCAGCGCGCTCGCGAGCAGCCCGGATGCGTTCCTGAGCATCGATCCCGACGGGCTCATCACCGAGTGGAACCGGCAGGCCGAGCGCACGCTGGGCTGGACCTATGCCGAGGCCATCCGTCGCCCGCTGCATGAGCTGATCATCCCGCCCGAGATGCGCAGCGCGCATCTGCGCGGCATGTCGCGGCTGCAGATCACGGGCGAGGGCCCGGTGCTGGGAAGGCGCTTCGAGGTCGATGCGATCCACAAGCTCGGGCATCGCCTGCCGGTGGAGCTCTTCGTCGCGCCGTTGCGCATGAGCGGCGGCACCGGCGCCACGGCCTTCCTGCGCGATGCCAGCGCGCGGCGCGGCGCGGAGTCCGCGATCGAGCATGCGCTCGCGGGCGAGTCGGTGGACCTGGAGCTCGATCTGCGGCTGGCGGGCATCACCCGGCGCAAGCGTCTGCGCCTGTGCGCGCGAGAGGACGCGGCCTCGGGCGACGAATTCATCCTCAAGATTGAGGACTTGCCAGGCGGGCCGTCCTGACGGTCCGCGGCCTGTAGGCGATCGCCTGACCGGCGGTCGGCGCGGCAGCCCACCCTGACTGGGGCCCCGGCGGCCTCGCAATCCGGTGAGCCATCTCCCATCATTGAAGCCATACAGGGAGAACACCAGATGAAAGTCGCAGTCATTGAAGACAACGCGCTCTTGCGCCGTCTGATGGTGACCCGCCTGCAGGCGGAGTCCTCGATCACCGTGGTCAGCCAGGCTTCCAGCGAGAACGCCGCCGTCAGCACCATCGCGCTGAGCGCGCCGGACGTGGTGCTCGTGGACCTGAGCATCGAGGGCGGATCGGGACTGGGTGTGATCGAGCGGCTGCGCGCCGCGCGCTTTCGCGGTCGCATCCTGGTGCTGAGCGCGGAGGACCGCGCGGTCTTCGAGCCGCGCGTCCTGTCCTGCGGTGCCGATGGTTTCTACGACAAGGCGTGCGACTTCGAACGCCTGGTCGAGGAGCTCAGCACGCTGGCCGCGAGCGCGTGGATGGCGGAATGATCCGACGCGCCCGGCGGCGGACGCTCACGACTTCAGGAACTTCAGCAGGTCCTGGTTGAGTTCGTCCTTGGCGGTGTCGCCCAGGCTGTGGCTGCCGCCCTTGTAGATCTTCAGCTGCGAGCCCTTGACCAGCTTGTGCGACAGCAGCGCCGAGCCGCCGATGGGCACGATCTGGTCGTCGTCGCCGTGGATGATCAGCGTGGGGACGTCGAACTTCTTGAGGTCCTCGGTGAAGTCGGTCTCGGAGAAGGCCTTGATGCAGTCATAGGCGTTCTTGTGGCCCGACAGCATGCCCTGGTGCCACCACGACTGGATCAGCCCTTGCGAGACCTTCGCGCCGGGGCGGTTGAAGTTGAAGAACGGACCGCTGGCCACGTCGAGGAAGAACTGTGCGCGGTCGGCCAGGTAGGCCTTGCGGAAGCCGTCGAAGACCTCCATCGGCAGCCCGCCCGGGTTGTTGGGCGACTTCACCATGATGGGGGGCACGGCCCCCATCAGCACCGCGCGCGACACCCGCTTCGTGCCGTGTCGGCCGATGTAGCGGGCGACCTCGCCTCCGCCGGTGGAGTGCCCCACCATCGTCACGCCCTTGAGGTCGAGCTGGGTGAACAGCTCGTTCAGGTCGTCGGCATAGGTGTCCATCTCGTTGCCGTTCCACGGCTGGCTGGAACGCCCATGGCCGCGGCGATCGTGCGCGATGCAGCGGAAGCCGTTGCTGGCCAGGAAGAACATCTGCGCTTCCCAGGCGTCCGCGGTCAGCGGCCAGCCGTGGCTGAAGCTGACGACCGGGCCGCTGCCCCAGTCCTTGTAATAGATCTGGGTGCCGTCCTTGGTGGTGATGGTGCTCATGGTCTTCCTTTTGATGACAGGGGCTGAGGCGGGCAGGGTGGGTGTGCCGCCCGGGCCGGCGGCGCAGGCGCCCAGGACGCCCAGCGGCAAGGCGGCGATCGCCGCGCCCTGGGCCGCGGTGATCAGCACCTCCCGGCGGGTCGCGCCCTGGGACGCGCCGGGTGGGCGCGCTCCGCCGTCGGGGGTGAGGGATGGATCGTTCTGGGGTCCGGACACGTTGCGCCTCCTGGCCCGTGGGCCGTCGCGAGCCTGGCGGCGACGCGCCGACAGTGCCTCGGCATCGTCCCCGCCCGCGCCCCGCGGGCCATCGCCCCGTGAGGCCCCCCGCGGGGGGATCGGTGGATCCCCCCGAGGCTCTCCCGAATGGGGGCTCTTCCGAATGGGGGCGATCCGCGGGAGGGAGTCGTGATCGGCCACCTGGGGGAGGACAGACGGCGCGCCCGCGCGCATCTTGTCGGGGCTGTCCGCCCTCGGCGGATCCACCACGCCAGGGAGGCCCCATCCATGAACCGACCCATCAGCCACGCGCACGGCGCGCCCGTCGTCGACAACCTCAACATCCAGACCGCGGGCCCGCGCGGACCCGCGCTGCTGCAGGACGTCTGGCTGCTGGAGAAGCTCGCGCATTTCGACCGCGAGGTCATCCCCGAGCGTCGCATGCATGCCAAGGGCTCCGGCGCCTATGGCCGCTTCACCGTCACGCACGACATCACGCGCTACACGCGGGCCAAGCTGTTCTCGCAGATCGGCAAGCAGACCGACGTCTTCCTGCGCTTCTCCACCGTGGCCGGTGAGCGCGGCGCGGCCGATGCGGAGCGCGACATCCGCGGCTTCGCGGTGAAGTTCTATACCGAGGAAGGCAACTGGGACCTGGTGGGCAACAACACGCCGGTCTTCTTCATGCGCGACCCGCTGCGTTTCCCCGACCTGAACCACGCGGTCAAGCGCGATCCGCGGACCAACCTGCGCAGCGCGCAGAACAACTGGGACTTCTGGACGCTGCTGCCCGAGGCGCTGCACCAGGTCACCATCGTGATGAGCGACCGCGGCCTGCCGGACGGGTATCGCCACATGCACGGCTTCGGCAGCCACACCTTCAGCTTCATCAACGCCGACAACGAACGCCACTGGGTGAAGTTCACGTTCAAGTCGAAGCAGGGCATCCGCAACCTCACCGATGACGCCGCGGCGCAGGTCATCGCCGGGGACCGCGAGAGCGCGCAGCGCGATCTCTTCGACGCGATCGACCGCGCGGACTTCCCGCGCTGGACGCTCTACATCCAGGTGCTGAGCGAGGCCGCCGCGCGCGCCTTGCCCTACAACCCCTTCGACCTGACGAAGGTCTGGCTGCACGCGGACGCGCCGCTGATCGAGGTCGGCGAGCTCGAGCTCAACCGCAATCCCGACAACTACTTCGCGGAGGTCGAGCAGTCGGCGTTCTCGCCGGCCCACGTGGTGCCGGGGATCAGCTTCTCGCCCGACAAGATGCTGCAGGCGCGGCTGTTCAGCTACGGCGACGCGCAACGCTACCGGCTCGGTGTGAATCACCACCAGATCCCGGTCAACTCGCCCAAGTGCCCGTTCCACAGCTACCACCGCGACGGGGCGATGCGCACCGACGGCAACGCCGGCGCGGTGCCGGCCATCGTGCCCAACAGCCGCGGCGACTGGCAGGACCATCCGCAGCTGCATGAACCGCCGCTGGCGCTGGACGGCGCCGCGGCCCATTGGGACCATCGCCTGGATGACGACTACTTCACGCAGCCCGGTCTGCTGTTCCGGCTGATGGATGCGGCGCAGCGGCAGGCGCTCTTCGACAATACCGCCCGCGCGTTGGGCGGGGCCGATGCCGACGTGCAGGGGCGCCACATCGCCCACTGCACGCAAGCCGACCCCGCCTACGGCGCGGGCGTGCGTGATGCGCTCGAGAAGCAGCTGGCGTCGCGCGGCTGATCGTGAGGTCCGGCCTGGCCGGCCCGGCGGTCCGGGTCGTCCTGGCCGTGACGGCCGATGCCGGCGCGACGCCCCGCGCTCACGCGCGGCGGAACTTCACCGACGGGAAGTCGACCGGCACGGCGAACGCGACGTTCACGTAGTTCGTGAACAGGTTGAGCGCGACGTGCGCGAGGATCTCCACGATGGCCTCGTCGTCGAAGCCGACCTCGCGCAGCGCCTGCACGTCGGCATCGCCGATCTGGGCGCGGTCGGTGACGACCTTCAGCGCGAAGCGCAGCGCGGCGGCGGTCTTCGGATCGGCGGATTCGCCGGCCTGCGCCGCGGCCATCTCATCGGCGCTGGCGCCGGCCTTGCGGCCCAGCATCGTGTGCGCGGCCAGGCAGTACTCGCAGGCATTGCGATCGGCGACGGCCACGGCGATCTGCTCGCCGAGCTTGGCGGGGATCACGCCGCCGCCCAGCGCGCCGAAGCTGCCCCACAGGCTCTTGAGCGCGGCGGAGGAGTTGGCGACGGCGCGGAACATCGCCGGCGTCGCGCCGAAGGCGCCCTGGATCTGGTCGAGCGCGACCTTGACGTCGCCCTGCGCTTGCTTGGGATCGACGAGGGCGACGCGGGCGGTGGTGGAGGTGGCAGTCATGGCAATTCCTTTCAGGATGAGGTTGAAGTCGTTGGCGAGACCGCGCCGGTCCTTCCGGTGGGTGGCTCGCAGCGTTTGCCGCTGGGATGAAGTGTGGGCGAGGGTGGAGTAGGATTGGATGCGTTTCATCCGATAAACATATCCAAACGTCCATAGAGGCGACCGTGAGCATCCCCATGAGCACGTCCGATCCATTGCCAGCCGCCGCGTCGGCGGACCGCCTGTCCTCGCTGCTGGAGCACTTCCGGGTGCGCGCGCGGCTGTTTCATGTCGGGCCGCTGTGCGGCATCAATCCCTTCGATCCGCTGCCGGGCCGGGGCTTCCTGCACGTGATGCAGCGCGGCGAGATGGAACTGCGTCATCCGGCCGGCGCGGGTCTGCCGCGCAAGCTGCGCGTGGACGAGCCCTCGCTGCTTTTCTATCCGCGTCCGGTCGCGCATGAGTTCCGCAACCCGCCGCGCGAGGGATCGGACTTCACTTGCGCGGAGCTCGAGTTCGACGGCGGCGCGCTCAATCCGCTGGTGCGCGCGCTGCCGCCGCTGGTGCTGCTGCCGCTGGCCCGGGTGCAGGGGCTGGAGCTGTCGCTGCAGCTGCTGTTCTCGGAGACCGAGCGCGCGCGTTGCGGGCATCGGCTGCTGGCGGACCGGCTCTTCGAGGTCGTGCTGATCCAGCTGCTGCGCTGGTTGCTCGACCATCCCGCGGAGGCCGGCGTGCAGCCGGGCCTGGTGTCGGGACTGTCGGATCCGCGCGTGGCGCTGGCGCTCGCGGCGGTGCATGAGGCGCCGGGCGACGCCTGGTCGTTGGAGCGCATGGCCGAGCGCGCGGGCATGTCACGCAGTGCCTTCGCGGCGCGTTTCCGCGATCTGGTGGGGCAGGCGCCGGCCGCCTATCTGGCCGATTGGCGATTGAGCCTGGCGCAGGAGCAGCTGCGGCTGGGCCGTCCGATCAAGCAGATCGCCGATCAGCTCGGCTATGCGAATGCGTCGGCGTTGTCGCGGGTGTTCACGCAGCGCGTGGGACGCTCGCCGCGCGAGTGGAAGCAGGCGGTGGTGGGGCAGGGGGCAGAGGGCTGAGGGCCCGCGGACGATTCGATGCGTGTGCTGGACGATGAGGCGCGTTCATGCGGCGGGGCGACGGGACACTGGCTCACCCCAACTCCTGTCTGATGTGAACCCCATGAAGATCGCCGTGTTCGACACCTACGTCACCCGTCCGGATGGCCGCCTGATGCATTTCGACATCCTGGTGCCGGGCGCCTCGCGCGCGCTGGAGCAGGTGCTGGCCTTCGGCCGGATCTACCTCGATGCCAAGGGCGTGCCCGCGGTGCGGCTTTCGGCGGAGGAGTGCCGCTTCTGCCACATGGAGACCGCGCCGGAACCGGTGATCGAGGAGATCGCGCGCGAGGGCTTCGCGATCATCGAGCTGGCCAACTGCGATTGATGGTGGATCGGGTGATGCCGTCCGAAGAGCACCCACCGATCGCCCTCGCCCGCTTGCGGGAGAGCAACCTTGTCAAGCGCTCTCGATGAGCCTCCATGGTTGGCCGGACTTGAGGATGGCGTTGAGGATGATCAGCAGCTTGCGCATGCACGCGGTCATGGCGACCTTGTAGGGCTTGCCTGAGGCGCGTAGGCGCGAGTACAGGTCCTTGATCGGCCCGTCGCACCTTCTGGCGGAGAGTGCAGCCATGTACAGCACCGCGCGCACGTCTGCCCGTCCGCCCTGGATGTAGCGCTGACCGTGCCGTCTGCCGCTGTCATCGGCCATCGGCGCCAGCCCCACCAGCGCCGCCAGGCGCTTGCGGTTCAGAGTCCCCAACTCAGGCAGGCGTCCCAGCAGCGTAGAGATCGTGACTCGGCCGATGCCCGGCACGCTGTCCAACAGCTCGTACTTGGGCTGGTAGATCGTCGAGTCCTTCAAGCGACCGTCCAGATCCTTGTCGATCTCCTTGATCCTCTTGTCCAGCCACTCGATGTGGTGTCGCACGCTCGTACGCGCCACGTGCTTGACCGTGGCCAAGCGGTTCTTCTCCTGCGCGCGCATCGTCACCAGCTGCGCACGTCGATCCACGAGCTCGGTGATCTCCTGCTGAGTCTCGTCGGGTAGCGCGTACACCTGGGGACGGGCGGCCAAAGCAAACTTGGCCAACACCCGTGCGTCCAGCCGGTCTGTCTTGGCAAGAACGCCCATTGATCGGGCGAAGTCGCGCACTCGCTTGGGATTGACCACGGCTACCGCAATGCCTGCCGCGCACAACTCGCTGGCCAACGCTGCCTCGAAACCGCCGGTGGCTTCCAACACCACCAACGTCGGCGACAGGCGCTTGAGCTGATTCACCAGCTCTGCGCGCCCGGCCTCATCGTTGTTCACTCTCGCAGTCAGCTCGCCTGGCACAGCGGCGCTTGAGCTGCACACCTGGGCCGTATCCAGCCAAGCCTTGCAAACGTCGACGCCAACGAAGATCTCGTCGCTCATGACAGTGCCCTTCCTTGTGTTCGATACGGCCTCGATGGACCTCACAACCGTTCGGGCTATCCGTCACGGCGACCGAGATAGGCCGCCACGACCCTCGCTCTCCCTCGGCATGACGCCTCAGCGCCTACCCTGGGAGGATCGGCCTGTGGCGGCCAGGGTCTACTTTGCTACATACAAGGGAGGGGTGAGGGCCAGCGGCCTCCGCACGAACCCTCTCTCAGCTTCAGTTGTCCAGAGCGCCTAGGCTAGAGTGCCTCGCGTGACGCCGCGCTCGCGGCGCAGGGAGACTCGGGCATGAAGCACTGGTGCGTGTGGACCCTGATGGCGGCTGGCTCGATCGCGCACGCGGGAACCGCCTGTCCCGCCGATTACGGCCATCGCCTCGTCGACTGGCTCGCCGCCGATCAGGCGGTCCGCAGCGCAATGGGCGGCGTCATCGCCGACGAGCGCCGCCTCATCAATGCGATGGAAACGCTTGGCGCCCGGCATGCGCGTGACTTCGGCGCGCTGCTGCGCGTGTGTGGATGGCCGGATCAACGCGTGTGGGGCGAGGAAGCCGCCAAGGCCGCGTGGATGCTGGCGCAACACGCGGACGACGATGTCGCGTTCCAGGAAACCGCGCTGCGCGCGCTGCGTCGCGCGGCCGATCAAGGTGCCGCGCCGCGCCGGCAGGTGGCCTACCTCACCGATCGCATCCTGTCGAATCGGCAGCGGCCTCAGCGCTTCGGAACGCAACTGCAGGCAGTCGATGGCCGCATGACGCCCCTGCCCATCGACGATCCCGCGAACGTCGACCAGCGGCGCGCCGCCCACGATCTGCAACCGCTGTCCGAGTACCTCTCCGAGGCGCAGCGGCGATTCGACGCGCGCTGAGGGCGAGGCGGTCCCGCGAGCGTCGACGTCACGGCGCCACGCGCGCCCCCTGCAGCAGTCGCTGCATCACGTCCTCCAGCTCGCCGAACTCGACGGGCTTGACGAGGTGGGCGTCGAAGCCCGCGGCCGAGGTGGCCTCGCGATCCGCGCGCTGGCCCCAGCCGGTGATCGCGATCAGCGACAGCACCTCCGGTCCCGCCACCGCCCGCAGCCGCTTCGCCACGTCCAGCCCCGAGATCCCCGGCAGGCCGATGTCCAGCAAGATCGCCCTCGGCCTCAGCCGATCGAAGCACGACAAGGCCTCCTCGCCGCTGAAGGCCACCGCCGGCCGATAACCCGCTCCGCGCAACACCTCCGCCAACGTGTTGGCCCCGTCCTCGTTGTCGTCGACCACCAGCACGTCCGTCTCGTCGAGCACCGGTGTGTCATCGCGCGGCGCGGGGGCGGGCGCGGCCTCAGGCGACACGGACACCACCGGCTCCTCGGCCCGCGGCAACCGGTCTTGAGCCACGGCGGGCAGCCGGACGATGAAGCGGCTGCCGTGCCCGAGACCTTCGCTCTCGACGCTGACGCTGCCCTCGTGCAGCTGCATCAGCTGCCGCGAGACCGCCAGCCCGATGCCCAGCCCGGACGGCGCGCCCGGCGCGTCGATGCGCGTGAACAGCTCGAACACGCCGGCCTGCCGGTCCATCGCGATGCCCACGCCGCGATCGGTGATCACGACCTGCGCGGTCCCGTCGTCGCTCGTCACGTCGACGCGCACCTCGCCCGGCACCGGGCTGTACTTCGCTGCGTTGTCCAGCAGGTTGCCCAGCACCTGCTGCAGCCGCGTCGGATCGCCGTCGACCGGCACCGGCTCGTCGGGCAGCGACAGCACCACCCGATGCGCCAGCTCGCGATACAGCGGCTGCACCGCCTCCAGCGCCTGTCGTACGACGCCCCGCAGGTCCAGCACCTCGCGGCGCAACGCCACGACGTTGCGCGTCACGCGGCTCATGTCGAGCAGGTCATCCAGCAGCCGCGCCATGTGCGCCGACTGCCGCCCGATCACCTCGATCGCCTCGGTCGCCTGAACGCGCGCCGCGTCGGCGCCGGGCTGCCGCAGCATCGCCACCGCGTAGCGGATGGGCGCCATCGGATTGCGCAGCTCGTGGGCCAGCGTCGCCAGGAACGCGTCCTTGCGACGGCTCTCCCGCAGCAACTCCTCCTGCGCCATCCATTGCGTCGTCACGTCCACCGCAACGCCGTACGCATGCAGCGCGCGGGCCTTGGCGTCCAGGCTGACGTAGCCGTCGAATTGCGTCCAGACGATCTCGCCGTTGTCGGCGCGAGTGATCGGACACACGAGGCTGAAACGGCCGCCGCTCTCCGTCGCATAGCGGTAACGCTCGCGGAACCGGGCGGCATCCGCCGGTGCCATGTCCGACAGCACGTCCTCCAGCGAGTTCCACTTGCGGCCGAACAGCACTTGCACGCCGCCCGCGGTGGAGGCGAACCCGGTCTCCGCGTCCCAGTCCCAGGTCACCATGCGCCCGGCGGCCAGCGCCAGGCTCAACCGCCGGCGGCTGTCGCGCTCCTTGCGCATCAGACGGCCGGCCCATGCCGACACCGCCCCCACGAGCGACCCGGTCACCAGGAACAGCGCCACCAGCACCGCGTCCGCGAGCGTGTTGATCGGAAAGAAGTGGCCGACGGGCTCGATCCAGAAGTACAGGATGGCCAGGCTGCCCGTGATCACCACGGCCAACGCGGGCCCCAGGCCGAAGGCCAGGCCAACGATCACCAGCGCGGGGAAATAGGGCAGCAGCGGCGCGCGTCCGTCCAGCATCGGCTGCAGCTGCAGGTTGAGCCACGTCGTGGCGGCGAAGATCAAGGCGGCCGCGGGCCAGCGCAGCCAATGCCTCTCGATGACCATGGACCGACTCCCTGGACTGCCCGGACAGCCGGCATGGGCCGGCGCTCGCGCCGCAAGAGACCCCTGGAGGCGTTCGGCGCGGACCGCAGCATATCGGTCCCCAGGGCAACTTCCGTGCCCCGGCGTCCCCTCATTCCTTCAAGGTGTAGCGCCGCTGGCCACGACCACCCACTGGACCACCTCGGCCAGTCCGTCGTGCAGCGGGCCCTCGCGCACCAGGCGCTCGCCCTGGAAGCGCAGCGCGACATCGAAGCGCGGCGCCGTGACGGCCGTGATGGGCGTGATCACCGGGGCCACCTCCTGCTCCAGGCGCGGCAACGAGACCAGCAGCGAGGCCTCCTTCGGCCCGCCCGTGCCGCGGCCCAGTTGGCCCGAGCCATAGGCCTCGAAGACGAAGCGGCCGCCCGGCGCGAGCGCGCGCAGGCAGCGCGCATGCAGCGCCGCGCGCGGCTTGGGCGGCAGGTGCAGGAAGATGGAAACGATCAGGTCCCATCGGGTCTGTCCGAGATCCCACGCGCACACGTCCGCCTCGATCGTCTCGATCTCGACGCCGCGCGCCTGCGCGAGCCGACGCGCCTTGGCGCCCCCGGCGGGAGAAATGTCCAGCGAAGTCACGCGCGCGCCGCGCGACGCGAGCCACACGCCGTTTCGCCCCTCGCCATCGGCCAGGCACAGCACCCGCGCGCCGGTCAGCGGCAGCGCGCTGGTGGCTGCGACAAGGAAGTCGTTGGGCGAGGTGCCGTACGCGTAATCCTCCGCCCCGTAGCGCCGATCCCAGAAGTCGCGCAAGGGGGCGATCGCCGCCGGCTCTGGCGTCGGCATCCTCGACGGATCGGCGGCCATGATCAGGCGGCCCCCATCAAACAGCCGTGAGCCAACTGCCCACCGGCGCGTCGCTGTCCAGCGCCCACACGCGCGCGAAGACCTCGCGCAGTTCCGCGGGCGTCGCGCCGTCGCGATAGCCGCCCAGCGTCAGCGCCTTCGCTTCGAGCTCGGCACGGCTCAGCGTGTTGCCCGGGTCGCCCTTGGGCTCGTCGACGCGGCCGCTCAGCCGGCGGCCGTCGCGCGTCGTGACCTCGACCTTGCCGATCCAGCGGCGCGGATAGGCGGCATCGACCTCCGCGTCCAGCGTCATGCGCACGCGGCCCGCGAAGTCGCGCACGCGCTGCGCGCGGTAGCCGGCGTCGAACTCGCCGACCCCCGCATGGCCGTGCAGCGCCGCGAGCGCCAGCACCGTGCCCATCGAGAACTTGGCCTGATGCACCGTCTGCGGATCCGTCACCGGCCCCAGGACGTCGATCGCACCCTGGTGGACGAAGGTCTCGACGTGCTCGATGTCGTCCGCCGTGAGGCCGTGATCGCGCAGCGCCTGCAGCAGCGCGTCGGCCGCGGGATGCGTGTGGCGGCAGGACGCGTGGTACTTGAA
This sequence comes from Roseateles sp. So40a, assembly GCF_048081605.1. Taxonomy (NCBI): domain Bacteria; kingdom Pseudomonadati; phylum Pseudomonadota; class Betaproteobacteria; order Burkholderiales; family Sphaerotilaceae; genus Roseateles; species Roseateles sp. So40a. The sequence goes on from NZ_CP182288.1 coordinate 1,570,272, forward strand.
CGAGGTCTCCGCCGTCGCCCAGCGCGTGCCCAGGCCGTCGGTCAGGCGCGTTGGGTCGCTGTCCACGGACATGCCCGCGGCCATGCCCTGCGGACCCTCGAGGATCTGCCGCGCGCCGGTCAACCCGTCCGCCGCGAGGTAGGCCGACGCGAGCCCGGTCGAAGCCGCATGCGCCGTGTGCAGCTGCTTGGAGTCGGCCGCGTCGCGCAGGAACTCCCACAGGCCGGCGGCCTGCGTGCCCGCCGATCCGAAGGCATGCAGCATCTGCGCCGCGCTCAAGCCGAGCAGATGCCCCGCGGTCGCGGCGGCGGCGATGGAGCCGGCCGTCCCCGTCGTGTGGAAGATCCGGTAATGCGGGCGGCCGAGGTACTCGCCGACGCGGATACCGACCTCGTAACCCGCCACGCTGGCGGCGAGCAGCTCGCGCCCGCTGCGGCCCAGCGCCTGCGCGACGGCCAGGGCCACGGGGAACACGACGGTCGCCGGATGGAAGACCGAGCCGTTGTGCACGTCGTCCTGCTCGGCGTGATGCGAGGCCGCCGCGTTGATGGCCGCAGCGACCATGGGGCTGCTGCCGCGGCGATGGATCAGCACCTCTGACGGGCCGTCCGCGGGTCCCTGCGAGGCCCAGAAGCGCGCCAGCGTCTCCACCGGCCGCGCGCCCTTGCCGGCCAGCGCCGAGGCGAACCAGTCGAGGAACAGGTCCTCGGTGCGGCGCATCACCGGTGCGGGAATGTCGCTGGGGCGAAGCCCGGCGGCGAAGTCGGCCAGCGTTTGGCTGGGATGGCTGGGATGGGAATGGCTCATCGGGAGTCCTCTTCGGAGTAGCGGGCGTGTTGGGCCGCGATGCGTCGCGCCTGCAGCACGACCGGCGCATCAACCATGCGGCCGTCGAGCTGGAAGGCCGCGCCACCGGCGGCGGCATCGGCCGTGATCACGCGCTTCGCCCAGGCGATGGCCTCATCGCCGGGCCGCAGCGCCGCATGCAGCGCGGCGATCTGTCTCGGATGGATGCAGAGCTTGGCCGTGAAGCCCAGCCGCTGAGCCCGTTGCGCGTCGAGGTGCAGGCGGTCCGGATCGTCGATGGCGACGGTGACGCCGTCGATCGGCGGCGGCAGACCCGCCGCGCGGCTGGCCACCGCGAGCGCGAAGCGCAGCGGGGTGAGCTCGGCCTCCTCGTCGGAGGGCGACATGCCCATATCGGCGATGAAGTCGATGTGGCCCAGCGCGAGGCGCGCGACGCCCGGCGCCAACGCGATCGCGTGCAGCTCGACCAGTCCCCGCGCGCTTTCGACGAGCGGCACGAGCGGCACGCCGGGCAGCGCTCGAGCGAGCGCGGCGAACGCGTCCGCGGACTCCGCCTTCGGCACCATCAGCGCATCGGGCGTGGTCTCGGTCAGCGCATCGATGTCCGCCTGGAACCACGCGCTCGACGCGGCATTGATGCGCACGAGCACGGGCACGCCGTGCGCGTCACGTTCCTGCAGATAGACCCGCACCGCCTCCCGCGCCGTGGACTTGCGCTCGGGCGGGACAGCGTCCTCGAGATCGAGGATCACCGCATCCGCGCCGCTGGCGATCGCCTTGGCGAAACGCTCAGGCCGGTCGCCTGGCACGAACAGGAAGGAGCGGCCGTCGGCGATGCGATTGGCGATGCGATGGGCGGTATCGCCGAGGACGCTGTGCTCGGTCACGTGAGGACGCTCCTCAATCCGCGAACTGGCCGGCCGACTTGATCAGCGGTCCGTAGCGATGGACCTCCTCGGTCAGCCAGGACTGCAGGCCGGCGGGCGTGAGCCGGTCGTCGGACGGGATGACCGCGCCGAGTTCCGTCATGCGCTGCACCACGACCGGGTCCTTGAGCGCGGCGCGCAGCGCCTGCCCGAACGCGTCGATCGCGACCTTGGGCGTGTGCTTGGGCGCGTAGATGCCGTGCCAGACGACGACCTTGAATCCGGCCAGCCCTTGCTCGGCCAGCGTCGGCGTGTCGGGCAGCGTCGGCAGCCGCGTGGGCGTCGTGACGCCGTAGAGCTTGACCGCGCCGGCCTTGATCTGGCCGGTGGTCTGCGTGGTCTGGTCGCACAGCACGTCGACCTGGCCCGCGAGCAGCGCGGCCATCGCCGGCGCCGTGCCCTGGTACGGGATGGTCGTCATCTCCGCCCCCACCGCCTGGCGCAGCTGCATGCCGCACAGGTGAGACACCGCGCCCAGGCCGGCATGCGCGAGGTTCACCGCGCTGCCCTTGGTCTTGAGGAAGACCAGCAGCTCCTTGAAGTCCTTGGCCGGCAGGTCCTTGCGGCCGATCAGCGTCATGGGGACGTCGACGACCTGGGACACGTACTCGAAGTCGGTCAGCGGGTTGTAGGAGAGCTTGCGGTACAGCGAGGGCGCGGTGGCCATCCCGTTGTGGTGGATGAGGAAGGTGTAGCCGTCGGGCTGCGCCTTGGCGACGACCGCCGCGGCGATCGTGCCGCCAGCACCGACCTTGTTCTCGATGACGATGGTCTGTTTGAGCGTCTTCTGCATCGACGCCCCGATCGCGCGCGCCACGACGTCGGTGGGCCCGCCCGCGGCGAAGGGCACGATCAATGTGATCGGTCGCGAGGGATAGGTGTCGGCGTGCGCCGCGCCGGTGGCGAGCAGCGACACGGCGAGGCCGGTGGCCATCACGGCCGAGTGGAGGAATCCGCGGGTCATCTGATGTCTCCTGACGTTGTCCTTCGATGGGAACTCCGGGCCGGTCGGCCCGCTACACGGCGCCCTCTGCGTGGAGCGCTCGGATCTGTGCGGCGTCGCGGCCGAGCTCGGCCAGGATCGCGTCGGTGTGCTGGCCCAGCCCCGGCACCGCGTCCATGCGCGGCGAGAAGGCGTCGTTGCGGCCCGGCGGCAGCAGCGCGGGGATCGGTCCTTGCGGCGTGTCCACCTCGCGCCAGCGCGCGCGGGCCTGCAGCTGGGGATGCGACCAGACGTCGCGCATGTCGTTGACCCGCGCGTTGGCGATCTGCGCCTGGTCCAGCCGCTGCATGACCTCGTCGGCGCTGAGCGCGCTGAAGCTCTCCACGATGCGCGCGCGCAGCGCCTCGCGATTCGCGGTGCGCCGGGAGTTGGAGATGAAGCGCTCGTCGGTGGCCAGCGCCTCGTCGCGCAGCACCTCGCGGCAGAAGGCCAGCCACTCGCGCTCGTTCTGCAGGCCCAGCATCACGGTGCGGCCGTCGCCGGCGGGGAAGGGGCCGTAGGGATAGATGGTCGCGTGCGCGGCGCCGGCGCGCGGCGGCGGCGATGCGCCGTCGAAGGCGTAATAGAGCGGATAACTCATCCACTCGACCATGCTCTCGAGCATGGACACGTCGATGCGGCTGCCCAGGCCGGTGCGCAGGCGCTGCAGCAGCGCCGACAGGATGCCGCTGTAGGCATACATGCCGGCGGCGATGTCGGCGATGGAGCAGCCCGCCTTGGCCGGCGCGTCCTCGTCGCCGGTCACCGAGAGGAAGCCCGACTCGCTCTGGATCAGCAGGTCGTAGGCCTTGCGGTCGCGGTGCGGGCCGGGCCGCTTTGGGTCGTCGCCATAACCGGAGATGTCGCAGACGATCAGGCGCGGATTCAGCGGATGCAGGGCCTCGAAGCTCAGGCCCAGGCGTGCCGCGGCGCCCGGCGCCAGGTTCTGGACCAGCACGTCGGCGTCGGCCAGCAGCTCGCGCAGCACGGCCCGCGCCTGCGGGTGCTTGACGTCGAGCGTGAGGCTTTCCTTGGACCGGTTGGTCCACACGAAATGCGAGGCCAGGCCGCGCACGCGCTCGTCGTAGGCGCGGGCGAAGTCGCCGGTGCCGGGGCGCTCGATCTTGATCACGCGGGCGCCCAGGTCCGCGAGCTGGCGCGTGCAGAAGGGCGCCGCGATCGCGTGTTCCAGCGTGACGACCTTGATGCCGTCGAGCGGGCGCGGCGCGGTGGCTGAAGCAGCGGCAGCGGTGGGGGACAACATCGCCGGCTCCTCAGAACGACCGCGGCAGTCCGAGCAGGTGCTCGGCCACGTACGAGTAGATGAGGTTGGTGGAGATCGGCGCGACTTGGTAGAGCCGCGTCTCGCGGAACTTGCGCTCGACGTCGTACTCGTTGGCGAAGCCGAATCCGCCGTGCGTCTGCAGGCAGACGTTGGCCGCTTCCCACGAGGCCTTGGCGGCGAGGTACTTGGCCATGTTGGCCTGGGCGCCGCAAGGCAGGTGGGCATCGAAGCGGCGGGCGGCGTCGAAGCGCATCAGGTTGGCTGCCTCGGTCTCGATGAAGGCATCGGCGATGGGGAACTGCACGCCCTGGTTCTGGCCGATGGGGCGGTCGAAGACGACGCGCTCGGTGGCGTACTTGCGGGCGCGCTCGATGAACCAGTAGGCGTCGCCGATGCATTCGGCGGCGATCAGCGTGCGCTCGGCGTTGAGTCCGTCGAGGATGTAGCGGAAGCCCTGGCCTTCCTCGCCGATGAGGTTCTCCTCGGGGATCTCGAGGTTGTCGAAGAAGAGCTCGTTGGTCTCGTGGTTGACCATGTTGGGAATGGGCCGCACGGACAGGCCGTGGCCGATCGCCTGGTGCAGGTCGACGATGAAGACGGACATGCCCTCGGACTTGCGCTTGACGTCGGCCAGCGGCGTCGTGCGCGCCAGCAGGATCATCAGGTCCGAGTGCTGCACGCGCGAGATCCAGACCTTCTGCCCGTTGACGACATAACGGCCGTCCTTCTTGACGGCGGTGGTCTTGATCTTCGTGGTGTCGGTGCCGGTGGTGGGCTCGGTGACGGCCATCGACTGGATGCGCAGCTTGCCCGCGGCGATGTCGGGCAGGTACTTGTCCTTCTGCGCGGCGCTGCCGTTGCGCAGCAGCGTGCCCATGTTGTACATCTGGCCGTGGACCGCGCCGGCGTTGCCGCCGCAGCGGTTGATCTCCTCCATGATCACCGACGCCGCCGTGAGGCCCAGGCCGGTGCCGCCCCAGGCCTCGGGGATCATCGCGGCGAGCCAGCCGGCCTCGATGAGCGCGTCAACGAAAGCGACGGGATAGGCCTTGTGCTCGTCGACCTCGCGGAAGTACTCGTCAGGGAACTGCTTGCACAACGCGCGGATCGCGTCGCGGATCTCCTGGTGCTCGTCGGGTTCGTTGAACATCGGTGTCGTCCTGGAATGTCGATGGAATCGGGGATCGGAGGCGGTGGCGCGAGTTGCCTTCAGGCCAGCGTGGCGCTGGCCTCCATGGCGAGTTGCCCATCGGCGTCGCGCGCCCACAGGCGCACGGTGCTGCCGCCGTCGTGGCGGCCGCAGACGAAGAAGGGGGCGGTGTCGAAGGTCGGCGCCACGGCCTTGAAGCTGAAGCCGCGCACGACGGCGTCGGGCAGCTCGCGGCGCAGCAGGTCCAGCAGCAATGTGGCGATCAGCGGGCCGTGCACGATCAGGCCCGGATAGCCCTCCACGCCGGTCACGTAGGCGCGGTCGTAATGGATGCGGTGGCCGTTGAAGGTCAGCGCCGAGTAGCGGAACAGCAGCACGTCGTCGGGGGTGATGCAGCGGGTCCAGGTGGCGTCGGTGGGGGCGGCGATGCGCGGCGAGGCGTTGGCGGTGGTGTCGGCGGGCGAGGGCAGGTCGCGGTAGACGATGTCGTGGTGATCACGGATCGCCAGCGCGCCGTCGGCGTGGATCGCGTGTTCCACCTTGACGAAGACGAGCGTGCCGGTGCGGCCCTCGCGGACGTTGACGTCGGCGATGCGCGAGGTTCGCGTGATCGCCTGACCGACGCGCAGCGGGGCGAGGAAGTCGAGCCGGCTGCCGGCCCACATGCGCCGGGGCAGCGGGACCGGCGGCAGGAAGCCGCCGCGGCGCGCATGGCCGTCGGGACCGATGTCGGACTGTCGATGCGCGGGCAGGAAGTAGAGCCAATGGCTGAGCGGCGGGAGCGCATCGCCGCCGCGCGGCGGCGGGTCGTCGCGGTCCAACGTCGCGGCGAGTCCGCGCGCCGGCGCGGCCGTGGCGACGTCCTCCGTCCGTTCCTCGCGGCCGATCCAGCCGCGCAGATGCTCGATGTCCAGGCTCATGCCGTCTCCTGCGTGACCCCGCTTCGTCGGTGCGCCGGGACCACCTCGGTGGCGCATGCGGCAGGGCTGGGGGCGATTCTGGTGAGCGCCGGGGTAGCTGTGAAATACTTCATCGAGCTACGGGCTATACGGAGATCAGCTATATGGAGTTCCGCCAACTGCGCTATTTCGTCGGTGTCTGCGAGGCAGGCAGCCTGCTGAAGGCGTCCACGCGGCTGCACGTCGCGCAGCCCGCGCTGGGGCAGCAGATCGCGGCGCTGGAGCACGGGCTGGGGGTGAAGCTCTTCGACCGATCGAGCCGCGGCATGGCGTTGACCGAGGCGGGGCGGGTGTTCCTGGAGCACGCGCGGGTGGTGCTCGCCGATGCGGACCGAGCGAGGGAGGCGGTGCGCGCGACCGATGCCGAGCCGAGGGGCGCGGTGAGTCTGGGCCTGCCGACGACGGCGGGCCTGATCGCGACGGTGCCGCTGCTGAGCGCCTGCCGCGAGCGCTTCCCGCAGGTGACGCTGCGCATCGTCGAGGGCTACAGCGGCTTCCTGCGCGAGTGGTTGCAGGGCGGTCGGCTGGACCTGTCGCTGCTGTATGGGGACGCGCCGGATCCGGCCTTGTCCAAGCGGCTGCTGATGGAGGACCGGCTGGCGCTGATCAGCACGCCGGGCGATCGGCCGGTGCCACGCAAGCTGACGCTGGCGGCGCTCGCGGACTGGCCGCTGATCCTGCCCGGGCCGGATCACGGGCTGCGGCGGATCATTGACGAGGCCTGCCTGAAAGAGGGCGTGCGGCTGAACGTGGTGGCGGAGATCGAGGCCTTGAACAGCGTGAAGCGCGCGGTGGAGGCGGGGCTGGGCGGGACCATCCTGCCGCTGGGGTCCGCGGCGGACGAGATCGCCGCGGGACGCCTGCGCGGGCGCGACATCGCGAGCGCGCACATGGTCCGCCGGGTGGTGATCGCCACCAGCGTGACGCGGCCCGCGACCTCGGCGACCAATGCTGTGATGGGGCTGGTCACCGAAGTCGCGATGGAGATGGTGAAGGACGGAAGGTGGCCGGCGAAGTGGGTGGGGAAGGGCGGTTGAGCGCGGCGTTTCGCGATGGTCCACGTCGAACTATCAGTCGGCCGTCTCGTCTAAGCTCGCCTCGTTCCACGGAGACTTCCACGATGCTCATCCGATCGACTGTCATCACGGCTGCGCTGCTTGCGCTGGCTCAATCCTGATTCGCCACGGCGCCTGCGGCGAAGCCGGCCGCCACCGCGCCCAGCTTCAACTGCGCCAAGGCCAGCGGCCAGGCGCAGCAGCTCGTGTGCAAGGACGCCGAGTTGGCCCGGCTCGACCGCGAGATCGCCCGGCTCTATGGCCTGGCGAGCACGGGCCCCGACGCGAAGCGCCATCCCGAGTTGAAGGCCATGCAGCGCGGCTGGATCAAGGGCCGCGACGACTGCTGGAAGAGCGACGATGCGCGCCGCTGCGTCCGCGATGCCTACGCGCTGCGCATCGCCGAGCTGCGCGCCTTGCCCGATGCGCGCCGGCAGGACGCCAAGCGCGGCGAGAAAGCCCTCGCCATCGGGCCGCTGCCCCTGCGCTGCCCGACCGTTGAGGGCGAGGTCGTCGTCACCTTCGTCAACAGCGATCCGGGCGCCGTCGTGCTGCGCACCGCGCAGGGCAGCGTCGTGCTCGACCACCTCGTCAGCGCGTCGGGCGCGCGCTACGGCGGCAAGCTCGCAGGGGGCGATTACCTGCTGTGGAACAAGGGCCGCGACTATCGGCTCGAGCTGCCCGGCGCGCCCGGGGCCGAGTGCACCGACACCGCGCCATGAAAAACGGCGCCCCGCAGGGCGCCGTCTCGGCAGCTCGGATCAGCGATCCGAGCGGTTGATCGAGGGATCGATCAGGCCGGCTTCACCAGCAGCGAGCGCGCCCAGGCGTCCGCTTCGCGCGCCGGCGTCGTCTGACCGCTGGTCTTCACGCGGTCCAGCAGCTCGGCCACGCGGCCACGGATCTGGCCGACCTCGGCCATGACCGCGCCTTCCTCGCCCTCGTTGCGGTACTCGCGCGCCACGCTGATGATGCCGCCCGCGTTGACCAGATAGTCCGGCAGGTAGGTGATGCCGCGCGTCTGCAGCGCGTCGCCGTCAGCGGCCGTGGCCAGCTGGTTGTTGGCCGCGCCGGCGATCAGCACCGCCTTCAGCGCCGGGATCGACTGCGCGTTCAGCGTCGCGCCCAGCGCGCACGGCGCCACCACATCGACGTCTGCAGCCAGGATCTCCGTCACGCTCACGGCCTTGGCGCCCAGCTCGGTCTGCGCGCGCGCGACCTTCTCGGCGTTCACGTCCGCGACCACCAGCTTGGCACCCGCCTTGTGCAGGTACTCCGCCAGGTGCCAGCCCACGGCGCCCAGGCCTTGCAGCGCCACGCGCACGCCTTCCAGCGACTGGCGGCCCATCACGCGCTTGACGCCTTCATCGATGGACACGAACACGCCGTACGCGGTCTTGGGGCTCGGGTCGCCACCGAAGGCGCCTTCGCGCGGGATGCCCGACACGTACGAGGTGTGGGCCATCATGCCCTTCATGTCGGCCGTCGTCGTGCCGACGTCCTCGGCGGTGATGTAGGCGCCTTGCAGCGATTGCACCGCGCGGCCGAAGGCCGCGAACAGCGCGGCACGGTCGAAGTCGCCTTGCGGCTTCAGGATCACCGCCTTGCCGCCGCCGAAGGGCAGGTTGGCCAGCGCGTTCTTCAGGCTCATGCCCTGCGACAGGCGCAGCGCGTCGTTCAGCGCGGCCAGCTCGTTGTCGTAGCTCCAGAAGCGGCAGCCGCCGAAGGCGGGGCCGCGCGCGGTGCTGTGCACCGCCAGGATCGCCTTCAGACCGGTCACCGGATCGGCGGCCAGCAGCACGCGTTCGTGCGGGGCCTGGTCGGGCAGGCCGAAGAGCGAGGAGGGGAGGGAGTCGGACGATCCGGCGGCCAGCGCGCGGGCGATGTCGGTCAGGGCGTTCATGTGAACCTGCACTTGTGATGCTTGAGCGGATCAGATCCGCGAGAAGTCCGGCGGCACCAGGCCTCCGGGGCATCGCACGCTTGTGGCGCGCGAGGCCGACAGTGTAGTCGCCTCGCTCTGCGAGACCCCGTGAACTCCCCACGCCAGAGCGGGACTGACCGCGCCTCGCATTCGCCGCAAGCTCCCCATGTTTCCCTGTGCCCCTCCACCGACCTGCTTCCCGCCGCCCCCGGCGGTTTCCACGACGTCGAGACCGGGCGGCATGTCCGGGGACGCGTTCTGCCGCGCTTCGGTGAGGGAGCGGATCGCGGCGATCGACAGGATTCGCGGCGGGCTGAGGGAGCCGCGACATTCGCAAGAGCGCTACGTCGTGCCGACCTCGCTTCGACCGGCGTTCGAGGCCGCGCTGGAGTCGCTGAGGAAGCCCTACGCCTTGCGCGCCGTCCCGCCGGGAAGATTGCCTGGACATTCCTCCGACGCGGCATGGGCGCGCGGGCTGCTGGATCGCTATCTCCAATGCATGACCGACACCGACCTGTTGCCGTACGGCGGCTTGCGCGTGGCGCTCCTGCTGCTGCGATGTCGACTGCGCGACGCCCTGGATCTGCTGTCGCCGCCTCAACTGCCGTCCGGGCTGGATCGGGATGCCCATTTGGAGCTGGCCGCGGATCCTGGATTGCGGCGGTTGGCGGCCTGGTGGGCGCCTCGTCTGTCCGCCGACGCGACCGGCGTTGTCGATCAGGCCAAGCCCCCTCGTGCGTGCGCGTCAGGGACGGGCCAGGATGCCGTGAGCGAAGTTGGCGACTTCCATGCCGCGCGCTGCGAGACGCTTGTGCAGCGCCTGATCGGCGAGGGCGACACCGATGGCGCCTGGGCCCTCCTGTGCGCCGTGCGGGCTGAGGATGATCGCAACCTTCCGACGATGAACAGCTACGCCATGTTGATCCAGGCGTTCGGAGAAGAGCATCGCGGGCTGCGCGCCGGGCAGGTCTTCGAGAGGATGCAGGGTCTGTTTCCTCAGGCGATGTCCGACCGTGCGCTCGCGCAGCAAGGCTATGACGAGATCCTCATGGCCTGCGGCCGATCTCAGGACTTCGCCCGGTCGCTGCGCCATGCGAGGGCGATGAGACGATGCGGTTGCCGCTTCGACACCGAGACCCTCGCGAAGGCGATCGTGGCCTGCATCGCGTGCAAGGACCTGCGCGAGGCGCGGTGCTTCCTCGATGAGGGACGCAAGTCGGGCGTCCCCATTCGTGCCTGCCATGTGATTCCGCTGGTCGAGGCGTTTGCCGCGCGCGGCGGCGATCGCGAACAGGCCGGCCGGATCATCCAGGAGAGCCTGGACCGCAACGAGGGGGTATTCACCCCCACCTGGGCCTGACCGGCCATGTGTTGGATGTGCGCCAAGTGTTCGACAAGCACGGCTCAACGAGACGCTGGAGCGCGGCGTCACGCGATCTGATCTCCACCTTCATCGATTTCCACGACCGGCGCGGCATGCTGGGCAATCGCTTCGAGATGATCCTGGAACTCACGGATGACGGCGCAGGCAATCTGAAGACGCGGAGCCTGCCACGTTGGAACGGCTGGAGGGTGCTCAGTTGTTCCTCCGGCGATCATCGTCAGCTGCGGCTGCAACTGGTCCGCCCGCCCGGGTACCGATCGCTCAGCGACCCATGAAGGCGTCCGCCCGCAAGGTCACGACCAGCGTGTCGCGGTGGCCGGCGTGCGCGGGCTCGATCGGCTGGATCGGCGTGGTCTCGTGAATCACGCGTTCATCGTCCAGCAGCAGCAAGGTCCAGGGCTCCATCATCGTGAAGCGCTGACCGCGCGGGCCGTCGGCCTCGAAGACGCGCGACTCGCCGCCCTTGATCCCGTGGCGCGACAGCATGAACACCGCCACCAGGTCCACGCCGTCGCGGTGCGCGCCCTCGGGCGTGGGCCGGCCGATGCCGCCCGCCGTGTCGATGCGGAACTGGTGCGCCTCGACGAACCAGGGCCGCGCGCCCTTGAGCCGGTCGGCCACCCCCGCCAGGCCCAGCAGCAGCCGCGGCCAGATCGGCAGGTCGACCGCCGCCGGGTCCATCGGCTCGAACCAGCGCTCCAGGCCGCCGTGCAGCGCGTTGTAGTCCACCGGCTGCCAGTGCGCGCGATGCGGCGCCAGCCGCACCGACGGATCGGCCTGCGAGTCGACCACGAAGCTCGCATGCCGGCGGAAGCGGTACTTGCCGCCATCGCGCAGGTAGGCGTCGGGGGGCAGGTCGTTCCAGTAGGTCTGCAGCGCGCGCAGCTCGCTGGCCTGGCAGTGCAGCCAGTGCGTCAGGCTCTCGGGCGCGATCACCGTGTGGCCGAGGTCCTGCAGTTGTTGCTCGAACTGCGCGGCGCTGGAGTAGGGCGGCGGGAAATGCTTCATGTCCGCAAGTATGGATCTCAGCCGGCGTGTTTGTCCGCCTCCGAGGTGAACGCGTCGGCGTAGAACTCGCCGTCGGGCAGACCGCATCGGGCGACGAAGTCGCGATGCGCGGATTCCACCATCACCGGCGCGCCGCAGGCATAGACCTGGTGACGCGACAGGTCCGGCAGGTCCGCCATCACGGCCTGATGGACGAAACCGGTGCGGCCCGTCCAGCCGTCCTCGGGCTTGGGCTCGGACAACACCGGGATGTAGGTCAGCGTGGGCATGGCCGCGGCGGCCGCCTCGGCCCAGTCGTGCTGGTAGAGATCGGCCTTGGCGCGCGCGCCCCAGTACAGCGCGACCGGCCGCGTGATGCCTTCGTCCTGCAGCCGCTCGATGATGGCCTTGATCGGCGCGAAGCCGGTGCCCGAGGCCAGCAGCACGATCGGCTGATCGCCGTCCTCGCGCAGGAAGAAGCTGCCGAACGGGCCTTCCATGCGCAGGATGTCCTTCTCCTTGAGCGCGCCGAAGACGTGATCGGTGAACTTGCCGCCGGGCATGTGGCGGATGTGCAGCTCGATCGCGGGCGGCGTGCCCAGGCGGCTCGGTGCGTTGGCCATCGAGTAGCTGCGGCGCGCGCCGTCGCGCAGGATGAACTCGACGTACTGGCCCGCGCGGTACTGCAGGTTCTGCTTCGCGGGCAGCTGCAGCTTGACCACGGCCACGTCGGCGGCGGGTTTCTCCATGCCGAGCACCCGGCTGGGCAACTTCAGCACCGGGAACTCGCCCGCGCCGGGCACGGTGCGGGCCTCCACCGTGCAATCGGTCTGGGGCCGCGCGCAGCAGGTCAGGATGAAACCGGCGGCCTCGTCGGCGGGCGGCAGCGCCTTGATCTGGTGCTCGCCGTGCACGACCTGGCCTTCGATCAGCTTGCTCTTGCACGAGCCGCAGGCCCCGTCCTTGCAGCCATAGGGCAGGCCGATGCCCTGGCGGATGGCGGCGGCCAGCACGGTTTCGTCGTCGTCGACAGTGAAGTTGCGGCCGGCGGGCAGGACGGTGACCTGGAAGCTCATGGTGCGGAATCGGCGCGAGGAAGGGCGCAATTAAACTGACCCGCCATTTTGCCCCAGCCCCATCGCGACCCATGCCTGGCCCTACTTCCGACTTCACCGCCGCCGAATCCCGTGTCGGCGCGGGACATCCCGGGCGCGCCCGCCGGGGCCGGCTGCTCATCGTGGGTTGCGGGGACGTCGGCCTGCGCGTGCTGCGGCTGCTGGCCGGTCGCTGGACCGTCTTCGCCCTGACCAGCAGCGCCGCGCGAGCGCCCGAGTTGCGCGCCGCCGGTGCGATTCCGTTGATCGGCAACCTCGATGACGCCTGCTCGCTGGGCCGCCTGGCCGGCCTCGCGGACCGCGTGCTGCACCTGGCCCCGCCTGCCGCGACCGGCCGCACCGACGAGCGCACCCGGCATCTCCTGCGGGCGCTGTCGCGCTCGGCGCCGCCCCGGCGGCTGGTCTACGCGAGCACCAGCGGCGTGTACGGCGACTGCGGCGGCGCGCGCATCGACGAGACCCGCCTGCCGCGTCCCGCCAACGACCGCGCGTGGCGGCGGGTCGACGCGGAGGCGCAATTGCGCCAGTGGGGCCGCGTGAGCGGCTGCGCGGTGACCGTGCTGCGGGTCCCCGGCATCTATGCGTTCGACCGCGACGGCGGTCATCCGCGTGAGCGCCTGGCCAAGGGCCTGCCGGTGCTCGCGCGCGAGGACGACGTCTACACCAACCACATCCAGGCCGACGACCTGGCCCGGGCCTGCCTGCTGGCGCTGATGCGCGGCCCGGCGCCGCGCGTGCTGCATGCCAGCGATGACAGCGAGCTGCTGATGGGCGACTACTTCGACCTCGCGGCCGAGCTCTGCGCGATGCCGCGCCCCGAGCGCGTGGCGCGCGCGCAGGCGGCGGAGCGCTTCTCGCCGATGCAGATGAGCTTCATGAACGAGTCGCGCCGCCTGGACAACAGCCGGCTCAAGCACGAGCTGCGGCTGAAGTTGCGTTATCCCACCCCGCGAGAGGGCTTGCTGGCGGTCGAGGACTGAGCGCGGATCAGCGCCGGGGCGCGCCGCGCCAGTGGTTGATGATCAGCCACGCGCCGAGCATGCCGCCCAGGTGGGCGAAGTGCGCGATGCCGCGTCCGCCGGTGAATCCGAGGATCAGCTCGGCCGCGCCGAACAGCGCCACGGCGACCTTGATCTTCATCGGGATGGGCGGGAACAGCGGCACGATCACGCGTTCGCCGAACTGCAGGCCGTAGGCCAGCAGCAGCCCGAACAGCGCGCCCGAGGCGCCCACCGTCGTCGAGCCGGAGTTGGTCACCAGCGTCACCACCAGCTGCGCGGCGGCGGCCGTCAGCACGCTGGCCAGCAGCAGCAGCGCGTAGCGGGTGCGGCCCCAGATGGTTTCCAGCTCGGCGCCGAACATCCACAGGCCCAGCATGTTGAAGAACAGGTGCAGCGGATCGCCGTGCAGGAAGGCGTAGGTGATCGGTTGCCAGAGCTCGAAGCGGCCGGTGTTCAGCGGCCAGAGCCACATCGCCACGAAGACGTCGGTGATGCCGGGCATCCCCGCGACGAGCATCCACAGACAGTACAGGCCGACGCAGAGCAGCATCAGGGCCTTGGTCACCGGGGGGATGAAGGGCATGGTCGTGGCGTCTTCTGAGGGCGCCGGCACGCGGCGCGATGGAAGGCGCAATGGTCATGTCTGCCAATGCGTTGAAGGACCAGTGTAGCCGCGGCCGTCGACGGATCGCCCTGGCAGGAACACGCGAAAAAGAGCGCGGTGCGCGCATGGCGCACCGCGCTCAGGATTTTCCTCAGCTCACGACAGGCCGAGGAGACGTGGCGCTCAGTGCGGCGTCACGAGCGACGGCGCGATGCTCGCGGGGCGCGTGTCCGGGCCATGGCCCGTCGTGGCCGCCTGCGGCACCGCGAACCCGGCCATCGCCTGCGTCAGGCTGGCGGCGGTGTGCGTGTCCGCCAGCGCGGGCGGCTGGACCTGGGTCGAGGCGGCCGGGGCGTTCGCCGCCGCCGCCCTTTGGGAATCCAGCAGGAACGTATCGATCGCCGCCCGCTGCTGTGAGGTAATCGCCGCGATCGTGCTGGTGGTCAGCTGCTGGACCGCTTGGGGCTGCAGCCCGCGGAGGGCGTCGGCGGGAATCTTGGCGATCGTGGCTGGCGATTGCTGGGAGAACCAGCCGGCAGAGACCTTGGTCCAGTCCGTGGGCATGACCGAGTAGTCGACCAGGAACGCGGCATGAGCCGCATCGACCTTGGTCCGCGCGATCTGTTGATGCGCGGGGTCCAGGCCGCCCAGGGCCCAGTGATCCATCTTGTTGATGGTGGCGGCCGGGATCGAGGCGAAAGTCTCCAGCGACAGCTGGTTCATCCAGGCGTCGGACTGCTTCCAGTAGCCGGTCATGCCGGCGAGCTGCGTCGGCGTGATCACGGCCATCGCCTCGCGCGACAGGCTGGCCATGAACATCTCCATCGAGCCGAGCTGGCTGGGCGTCAGATGGCTGACGAAGCTCGCGGAGAGCTGCGAGACCACCGGGCCGTTGAAACCGAAGATCGGCACGCCGGGGATCGCGTCCGCGGACAGGGCGTTGAGCCACTTGGCGTCGATCTTGGCCCACGGCGTGGGCGTGAGCTGCGACCAGTCCGGGTTGTACGGAATGGCCTGGACCTGGGCCAGGCTCAGCGCGCCGATGGCCTCGGTGGACAGCAGGTGCGGAGACGGCAGCGCGGCGAACTGGGCCGGCGTCAGCGCGCGGATCGTCGAGGCGCTCAGTCCGGAAACGGCGCTGGTGTTGATGCGGGCGATGTCGGCGGGTGCGACCGCGGCGAGGTCCTCGGGCTTGCGCGCGTTGAGCCAGGCGGCGGTGACCTTCGTCCAGTCGGTGGCGGGGGTGTTGTCGTTGAGGGCGGCGGCGTGCGCGGCATCGGCCGACTTCAGCGCGATGGCGCGATGGGCAGGGTCCAGCGCGCGCAGGGTCTCGGCACCGAGCTGGTTGATGTCCGCGGCCGGGACGGCGGCGAAGGCGCTGGTGGACAGCGCGTTGATCCAGGCGCCGTTCAGGCCGACCCAGCGCGCGGCCGGGATGGCGGCGACCTGGGCCGCGCCGAGTGCGCCGATCGCCGCGACGGACAGTTTGTCCAGGCAGGGCAGCACCGTGGCCTGGTCCGGGGTCAGCGCGCGGATGGTGCTCGGCGCCAGCGCGGCGACCTGCTCAGGCCGCAGGCCGGCCAGGGTGCTCGTCGTGATCGCGGCCACGGCGGCCGACGACAGGCCGTTCAAGCCCAGGATGTTGAGGTTGGCGGCATCCACCGTGGCGATCTGGCCGGGCGTCAGCACGGCGAGGATCTCGGGCCGTGCGGCGAACAGGTAGGCGGAAGCCGCGGCCATCTTGGCGCTGAACTGGTCGGGGGTCAGCGCTGCGACCGTGCTGGGCAACAGGTTCATGTCGATGACGTTGTCCCATTTCTTGACCAGCTTCGGCGCGATGGCGGCCAGCGCCTGCGGCGTGAGCGCGTTGATCCAGGCAGCGGCGCAGCCGCTCATGCTGGTCAGGGCGGCGGTTTGGGCCGCGCTCAGCGCGGCCACCGCAGACGAGGACAGCGTTCCCAGATCGCTCAGCGTGGCGATTTGCTGCGGCGTCATCGTCTTGATCGCGTCGGGCGTCAGAGCGGAAGTCCTGACGGACGTTGGGTCAAAGGTCGGCGTCGGCGTCGGCGTCGGCGAAGGAGTGGGAGGGGCGGGCGGGGCGACGTCCTGGGGGTGGACGGCCTTGGTGGCATCGGCGGACAGCTGGTCCAGATGGGGTATCTTCCCGCGCTGTTCCGTGGTCAGGGCCCGCACGGTCGAGGCCGTGAGCGCCGAGACGGCCGTGGCGTTCAGACCCGCGATGACGGCGGCGGGCACCGCGGCCAGCGACTCGGGCTTGAGCGAGTTCAGGCTCATGTACTTCCAGGACGCGGAGGAGAACACGGCCACCTGCTGCGGCGACAAGGCCGCCACGGCCGCGTCGGTCATGCGGTAGCGGTGGTCCATCACCTTGAGCTGGGCTGGCGTCAGCGCGGCCACGGTGGCGGGGGTCAGCTTGGCCATCGCGGCGGCGGACAGCGGCTCGATGACCTTCGGCGGGATCGCGGCCAGCGCCTGCGGCGACAGCGCGTTGATCCACTCGGCGCTGAATGCGCCCATCTTGATCGTGAGCGCGGCGGCCTGTGTGGCGGTCAGCGCGGCGACCGCGGTGGCCGACAGGTTCTGCGGGTCCTTCAGCGCGGCGATCTGCTGAGGGGTCATGGCCTTGATGGCGTCGGGAGTGAGGGAGGAGGTGTTCACGTTGAGGTCCTGGATCGGGTGGTTGGACGAAGGCGTGACCGGGGGGGTCACGGGAGCGGGAATGGAGGTGGGAATGGAATCTGGAATGGGAGCGGGAATGGGCGCGGGAAGCGGGGCGAGCGCGGCGCGTTGCGTCGGGCTGAGGGCGGCGAGGCTCGCGGCGCTCAGCGCCTGGACGCCGGCCACCGGCAGTTGCCGCAGTGCATCGGGGGTGAGCGTGGCCAGCACCGTCGGCGAATGGGCGTTGATCCAGTCCGCGGTCAGGGCCGAGCCCTTGGCGAGCGCATTGCTGCCGTATTCGGGCGGAACCTGCGTCATCGAGAACCAGCCGCTGCCCGGCAGCGCGTTCAGTTCATCCATGGACAGCTCGAACGGCGTGTGCGTCATGTTCCACGGGTTGCGGA
This sequence comes from Roseateles sp. So40a, assembly GCF_048081605.1. NCBI lineage: Bacteria > Pseudomonadati > Pseudomonadota > Betaproteobacteria > Burkholderiales > Sphaerotilaceae > Roseateles > Roseateles sp. So40a. The sequence goes on from NZ_CP182288.1 coordinate 1,587,534, forward strand.
AGATGAGCTTGCCGTTGTCCGGGTCGATGCCGATCACCGCGAAGCCGTGGCCGCTGATCATCCCGGAGCCCGACTTGAACGAGGTGTAGGTCACCAGGCCGGTGCCGGACTGCAGCGCGGCCTTGATCGCGTCGTATCCGCTCTGGGCGCTGGCCGGCGTGGAGGCCGGCTGGCCCGTCAACGCATGCAGCGTCGCCGCGCACCCGACGCCGACCAGGCCGGACCAGACGCCCGGCAGCAGCCCGGCGCGGCTGGCGGTGGCGATGGCGTCCTCGACCAGCCGCAGCCAGCTGCCGTTGGCGATGTTGGCGCCGCGCTTGACGATGCTGCTGTCGACGGTCACGAAGAACGGCTGACCGTCCTTGTCGTAGAGCTTCACCGCGTAGGTGCCGTTGCCGTTGACGCCGATCAGTCCGGACAGCCGCTCGGGCATCGTCTGGGCCAGCGCCAGGACGGGCGCGATGATGCCGCAGTCGCCCAGGCCGCCCTGTCCCGTGGTGGAGGCCGCCTGATCGAGGGTGCCCTCGGTCAGTTCCAGGTCCGCCACGTTGCGGTTGTCCTGGGAGGCATCAGGATTGACGCCGAGGAACCAGGTGTCGATCGAGGTCGAGAACGCGGCCTGGCTCATCGACGGCGCGAGGCCGCCCTTGACCATGCTGTTCATCAGCGAGGACACGTAGGTCACGCCGCCGTCGGCGGTCTTCGCCCGGGCGAGCAACGCGTTGAAGCTGTCGACCTGCTGGGTGCTCAGGCCCTGGGCGCCGACCTGCTGCTTCATCTGCTGCAGCGTCGCGAGCACCGTGTCATACGTGACGGTGGCATCGGCCGGGGCGCTGTCGAGGTAGCCGGCGTGGATCGGGTCCGCGCTCTTGAGCGCGACGGCGCGATGCGCGGCGTCCAGTCCCTGGAGCGCGATCAGCGACATCTGGTTGATGCCGGCCGCCGGGATGGCGGCGAAGGCCGCCGGGCTGAGCTGGTTGAGCCAGTGCGCGCTGACCGATTCCCAATCGGTGGCCAGGCGGAGCTGCGATGGCGTGAGCGTCCGAACAACGGCGTCGGGCAGCCATGCGACATTCTCCAGGGCGGCGAACTGCTCGGCCGTCATGGCGCTGAGACGGCTTGGATCGATCGCCCGGATCGTGGGCGCGTCGAAGCCGTGCACGACCGCCGGACTCAGCGCGGCGAACTCGGACGGGCTGAGCGTGTTGAGTTGAAGGGTGTCAGTCATTGTTTCAGGAAGGGGTGGGGCGGGTACGCCGACAAGAGGCGGCCATCGGGAAGTCGAGGCCGCGAAGAAGGGGGGAGGGGAGCGGGACGACGCACCGGATGCATCAGCGCTCGCGCAGGCTCTCGCGCTGGTGCTGGATCAGCGGGGAGAGGAGGTAATCGATCACCCGGCGCCGGCCGGTGCGGATGTCCACGGTGCCGGACATGCCCGGGCTGACGGGCATCGCCTGACCCTCGACCTGCAGCGTGGACTGGTCCAGGGTGACGGTCACGGCGTAGATCGGGCCGCGCTTGTCGTCCTGCACCGCGTCGCGCGAGACATGCAGCACGTGGCCAGGCACGGTGCCGTAGCGTGTGTAGTCGAAGGCGTCGATCTTGACGGCGACCTCCTGACCCTCACGCACGAAGCCGACGTCGCGGTTCTCGATGAAGGCCTCGAACTGCACCTTCGCCTGACGCGGCACGATCAGCATCAGCGGCTGTGCCGCGGGAATCGCTGCGCCGACGGTGTGCGTGGTGAGCTGCTGCACGGTGCCGTCCACCGGCGAGCGCAACGCCAGCAAGGACTGCCGCGCTTCGGCGCGCGCGACGTCCTGGCGGGAGGCCTGCGTGATCCGCAGCGACTCGGCGAGCCGGTCGTCGGCCTGCTTGCGTGTCGTGGCCAGCAGTTCCTGCAGCTGGCTGCGCGCCTGCGCGAGCGAGCCTTCCAGCTCGATGCGCGTCATCTTCTTCTGCAGGAAGGCGTCCTGCGGCACGTCGCGGGTGCGCGCCAGCTCGGCGTACTCCCGCTCGCGGTCCTGCGCGATCGGCAGCGACGCGCTGAAGCGCGCGATGTCCGCGCCCAGGCGCTGGCGGCGCGCCGTGTAGTCGCTCCAGGCGCTGGACAGCGAGACACTCGCCGACAGGCGGCGGCTGGCATCCAGGTCGGGCGTGGCGCCGAGCGTGGGCATGCGGCCCGTGTCCAGCGCCTGGATCAGCGCCTGCTGCACCGCCACCTGGGCGGCGGCGGACTGGCGCTCGCCCTCGGCCTTCTCGTGCTCGGTGTCGACCTCGCGGTTGTCGAGCTCGATCAGCAGTTGCCCGGCGCGCACCTGCTGGTTCTCGACCACGTGGATCGCGCGCACGCTGGCGAGCTGGGTCGAGGAGATCGTCTTGGTCTCGCCGTTGACGGCGACCTTGCCCTGGCCGACGGTCACCACGTCGACCTGGCTGAGGATGGCCCAGGCCAGCGCGATCGCGAACATGCCCATCAGGATCCGGGCGACCCAGCGGCCGGCCGGAGAGACGGGACTGGCCTGCAGCGCCAGCGCGGCGGGCAGGAACTCGGCCTCGCGCGCGGTCAGGCGAGGACGGCGATCGGCCTTCTCCTCCTTCCAGGCCAGGCGCGTGGCGGTGGCATAGCGTCGCAGCAGCTCGCCAGCGGCCTGGCAGCGGTGGAGCAGGCTCATGACGTGACCTCGGTGATCTCGGAGGCGCCGCCGTGCTGCAGCGCGTTCAGGTGGGTGAAGATGCCCTTGGGGTTGGCCAGCAGTTCCTCGTGGGTGCCGAACTCGGCGACCTCGCCGCGCTCCATGACCACGATGCGGTCGGCGTCTCGGACCGCCGAGAGGCGGTGGGCGATGATCAGGACGGTGCGGCCCTCGCAGATGGCGCGCATGTTGTCCTGGATGATCTTCTCGGACTCGTAGTCCAGCGCGCTGGTGGCCTCGTCGAAGATCAGGATGCGGGGATTGCCGATGAGCGCGCGCGCGATCGCGATGCGCTGGCGTTGACCGCCGGACAGGCCCGTGCCGTGCTCGCCGACCATCGTGTCGTAGCCGTCGGGCAGTCCGCAGATGAAGTCGTGCGCGCCGGCGAGCTTGGCCGCGCGGATCACGCCCTCGATGGGCATCGTCGGGTCGATGAGCGCGATGTTGTCGCGGATCGACCGGTTGAACAGCACGTTGTCCTGCAGCACGACGCCGACCTGGCGCCGCAGGGACGCGGTGTCCACGACGGCGATGTCCTGGCCGTCGACGAGCACCCGGCCGCGGTTGGGCACGTACAGGCGCTGCACCAGCCGGGTCAGCGTGCTCTTGCCCGAGCCCGAGCGGCCGACGATGCCGATCACCTGGCCGGGCTCGAACTTCAGGCTCACGCCGCGCAGAACATCGGGCGCATCGGGCTTGTAGCGGAAGGCCACCTGGTCGAACTCGATCGCGCCGCTCAGGCGCGGCAGCCGCGTCTTGGCGCCGGTGATCTCGGGACGCGCGTTGAGCACGTCGCCCAGGCGCGCCACCGAGATGCCCACCTGCTGGAAGTCGTTCCACAGCTGCGCCAGTCGCAGGATGGGGCTGGAGACCTGGCCCGCGAGCATGTTGAACGCGACGAGCTCGCCCACGCTGAGCTTGCGGTCGATCACCAGCATCGCCCCGACCCACATGATCACCGCGGTGACCAGCTTGCTGATCAGCGTGACGCCGCTGCTGGCGATCGTGGACACGTTGTTGACGGACTGGCCCGCGGTGACGTAGCCCGCGAGCTGCTGTTCCCATTTCTGGATCCAGCGCGGCTCGACGGCCATCGCCTTGACCGTGTCGATGCCACTGATCGTCTCGACCAGGAAGGACTGGTTCTCCGAGCCCTTGTTGAACTTGACGTCCAGCCGCGCGCGCATGATCGGCGTAACCATCACCGACAGCACGAGGTACAGCGGGATGGACAGCGCCACGATCAGCGTGAGCGTCGGGCTGTACCAGAGCATCACGCCGAAGAAGACAACGGAGAAGAGCAGGTCCAGCACCAGCGTCAGCGCGTTGCCGGTGAGGAAGGAGCGGATGTTCTCGAGCTCGCGGATGCGGGCGACCGAGTCGCCGACGCGGCGTGCCTGGAAGTAGGCGAGCGGCAGCGCGACCAGGTGGCGGAACAGCCGCGCGCCGAGTTCCACGTCGAGCTTGTTGCTGGTGTGCGAGAAGACCCAGGAGCGGATGCCGGTCAGCACGACCTCGAAGACGGTGGCGCAGATCAGGCCCACGGCCACCACGTCGAGCGTGCGCATCGCGTGGTTGACCAGCACCTTGTCCATCACGACCTGGAAGAACATCGGCGTGATGAGGCCGATCAGCTGGATGACCAGCGAGATCAGCAGCACCTCGCCGAGCACGCGGCGGTAGCGCACGATCGCGGGAATGAACCAGCTGAAGTCGAACTTGGCCATGTCGCCGATGAAGTTCGCCTTGCTGGTGAAGAACAGCAGCGTGCCGGTCCAGCGGTCGAGGAAATCGGCCTCGGACAGGATGCGCGGCGGCTGGCCCGGGTACTGGATGAGCAGCTGGGCGGGCTTGTCCTCATGCTGGCGGTATTGGGCGACGACGAAGTAGGTGTCGTTGCGCCGATCCTTGGCGATGGCGGGCAACGGGGCCTGCGCCAGCCGCGCGCGGGCCTGCTTGACGGCCTTGCCGCGCAGGCCCAGCGATTGGGCGGCCAGCAGCAGGGTCTGCCGCGAGAACGGTTCCTTGCCGAACTGGTGGCGCAGCTGGGCCTCGTCCGCGGTGATGCCGTGCAGCGAGGCGATGGCGAGCAGGCAATGCAGCCCGGAGTCCGGCGCGGGCTCCTCGCGCGCGGGGGGCTGCATGATCGATGTATCCATGGAGAGTCCTGGGGTCACAGCGCCGGCTTGGTCAGCGTGCCGAGCGTGGGGTGGTTCGGCGAGGCGGTGGTCGGCGAGATCTGGCTCGACGTCGGCACGATGAACAACGCCGGGCTCAACGCGGCGAGGGCGGACTGGGTCAACGCATTGAGGTTGGTGGTGTCGGTCATGGTGAGAGGGGGTTGGGCGTTTCGCCTGGGGGCGGGGCGCGAGCGGGCAGGACCTGATCAGGGGGATGCCCCGCTCAGCGCGGTGTGGTGAGGGAGTGCTCGACGGGCCACGGCGACCGGAGGTCGTCGAGGATCGTCGTGGCGGAGAAAGAGGGCGGCGTGTAGCTGGCGATCGTCTGGATGACCTGGTGCGCGCGCGCGGCGACGTCCGGCTGCAGCGAGCGCGCCGGCGCCGTGGACGCGATGCCCGGCAGCCAGGGCGAAGCCGCGGTCAGGGCGAGCGCGAGGTCCGGCCATGGGGCCGACCGATCGAGTTGGTCGGCGAACGTCTCGCTCGCCGTGCCGTTCAAGGCGTCGGCGTGGGGAAGGGCCGCGAGCTGGAGGTCGTTCATCGCCTTCAGGACATGAGCGTCCAGCCCGGAGACCGTGGCGGGCGCCCATTGGGCGATGCCGGAAGTGGGAATGGCGGCGATCGCGCGCGGTGTCAGCGCGTTGATCCAATCCGCCGACATCCAGCGCCAGTTCACGCGGACGGCGCGGACCTGTTCGGGCGTCATCGCCTGGACGGTGACGTCGGGCAGCCAGTCCGGATGCGCGAGCGCGCTCATCTGCTCGGCGGTAATCGCGCGCAGCGTGGACGGGGCCAGGAAGGGCAGCGCGCGCTTGGACAGCCTCGCGACGCCCTCCAGGGGCAGCGCCGTGATGGCCGACGGCGAGAGGGCATTGATCTGCTCGCCGGACAGCCATTCCCACTGGGTGCACAACGCGCCCGCCTGCTGCGGTGACAGGATCTTGAAGACCGAAGGCGAGAGCCGGTCCGCATGCGCCAGCGCGGCGATCTGCGTGGGGGTGAGCGCGGCGACCTGCGAGGGCGACAGCGCGCCCGTCTGCGACGCCGTCAACCACTGGCAGTGTTGAAGATCCAGCGTCGCGAAGGCGTAGGTCGGAATTCGCGCGAGGTCCTTCGCGTTCAGCGAGGTGAACGCCGAGTGGCCCAGCACGTTGGGCTGGGACAGCGTGTCCATCACCGGCGCCATCACCGGCTCCATTGACCGATGTCGGCCAGCAGCTTCAGACGGGCTGCATTCCATTGGGCCTCGCCTTGCGCCTGGGATTCGAGCGCCTCGGCCACCGCGTTCTGGGCGTTGATCAGTTCCATGATGTCGCCGACGCCCCGGGCGTAACGGTTTTCAGCCGACTCCAACGCGATATTGGCCGTATCCAGCCATTGCTGCGCGGCATCGAGTCCGGCACGCGAGGAAGCGACCTCGGCGTGGCATTTCACGAGTTCACTCAGGACCTGCTGCTCGATATCCAGCGCTTGTTCCGTCGAGCGGTCGGCCTGCACGCGGGCACGTTGACTCTGATATTTGTTGGCGCCACCGTCGAATATCGGAATATTCACGGTGAAACCCACACCCAGCGCGCGTTGACGCGAGCTGGCGCCGAGTTGGGTGGTGGGCGCGTTGAGCTGGTGGGTGAGGCTGAAATCCACCGTGGGGCGCCCCTGCGCGCGGGCGGCGGCGGCACGCGCCGCGTCCGCGTCGCGCTGGGCGCGGGCCGCGAGGATCGCCGGGTGGTGCGCGCTGGCGTCGTCCATCAGGTCTTGCAGGTCCGGCAGCGGCGTGGGATCGGGCGTCTGCATGCGCGCCGGGAAGGTGATGCGCGCGTCGGCCGGCGCGCCGATCGTGTAGGCGAGGGTGGCGAAGCTGCGATCCACGTCGCTTTGGGCGCGCTGGCGCGAGAGGCGCGCGCGGGCCAGGGCCGTCTCGGCCTGCAGCGTGTCGGCGCGGCCGGCGGCACCGCGTTCCTCGCGGCGCTCGGCGGCGGCCAGGGTCCGCGCGCCCTGACGGGCCGCCTGCTGGCGTGCCTCGAGCGTGGCGCGCGCCTGCTGGGCGGCGAAGTAGGCCTGGATGGTGTCAGCGACGGTCTTGCGGATGGTGTCGTCGCGGCTGGCCACCGCCGCGTCGAGCATGAGCGCGGCCGCGGTCCGGTTGGCGGCGCGCTCGCCGAAATCGAAGAGTCGCCAGTTCAATCCGAGGGAGCTGCCCAGTCCGGCGGTGCGGCTGGTGGCGGTCAGGCCGCCGGTCTGCGTGCGGTTGTCCTGCGCGCTGAGCGAGGCCGTCACCGTCGGGAAGGAGGCGGCGCGGGCCACGCCGACTTCAGCGGTCTGCGCCTGGATCGCGAGCCAGGCCTGGGTGGTCTTGGCATTGCGACACAACGCGATGTCGACCGCGTCGGCCAGCGTCAGCGGAGTATCTGTCTGATATTGCTTGTCGCAGCCCGGAATATCGGCGGCGCTCGCAGGGAGGGCCCACAGCAAACTGGTGAGCGAGATCACCGTGGCCGCGAAAGTCTGTTTCGGATTGAATCTGGCGTCCATTGCTCGTTTCCTACCCCGTGAGGGCGTGAAATCCGGACGCGTTATTGCGTCCGGATGCGGGGAGCGGTGAGGCGCGGCGGGGTCGGCGCTTCACCAACGAGTGCATTAGATTCAAGTCATTGGCGTCGACAAATAGGCCGGTCGTTGCGGATTGATATCTCGCATTCGGCGATCAGAAATTGGCGGGTTGAGGCGGGATCAACCATTAATGAGGTGAACTGACCTCGATTAACTATTGCCGAGACGAGGTATCCCCAAAACCGGGGCGGCGCGATGGCGTGACAGGATTCACGAACCACGGTGAAAACGCGGGCGCTGGGAGGAAACGCGGCGGCGCGGGGCAGGGGGACCCACCTCGATGGGCTAGTGTTGACTTGCCAGGCGGCGGGGAACCGCGACCCGCGACAGGGGCGGCGCGGCCGGACGAGCGCCTGCGCCCAGGCCATGGCGCAGGCGGGCCAGCGAGGAAGAAGCAGGAGGGGGGAGGGGATGCAAGAACCTGGTGCCCGGAGCCGGACTCGAACCGGCACACCTTGCGGCGGCGGATTTTGAGTCCGCTGCGTCTACCGATTTCGCCATCCGGGCGGCACGGTCTTGCTGATCGCGAAGGCCGCCCGAGGCGGCCTTCCTGGCGGCACCGGAGCGTTGACGAGAAGGCAACGCGGCGCCGCGAAATGAGAAAGCCATTATGCCACGCAAGACCTGGCCTCCGCTGAGAGAATGCGCGCTTATGACTGACGCAAGCGCCTCCTCCCTCCCAAGCTATCCGACCCTGGAAGACGTCATCGGCAACACCCCGCTGGTGCGCCTGCAGCGACTGCTCGTTCCCGAACTGGACGCGCGCGGCAACGTCCTGCTGGCCAAGCTGGAAGGCAACAACCCGGCCGGCTCGGTCAAGGACCGTCCCGCCATCAGCATGATCCGGCGCGCCGAGGAGCGCGGCGAGATCCGCCCGGGCGACACCCTGATCGAGGCCACCTCCGGCAACACCGGCATCGCGCTGGCCATGGCCGCGGCGATCCGCGGCTATCGCATGGTCCTGATCATGCCGGAGGACCTGTCCGTCGAACGCGCCCAGACGATGAAGGCCTTCGGCGCCGAGCTCATCCTCACGCCGCGCTCCGGCGGCATGGAATACGCCCGCGACCTGGCCGAGCAGATGCAGCGTGACGGCAAGGGCCGGGTGCTGGACCAGTTCGCCAACAACGACAACCCCCGCATCCATTACGAGACCACGGGCCCCGAGATCTGGCGCGACACCGGCGGCCGCATCACCCACTTCGTCAGCGCGATGGGTACCACCGGCACCATCACCGGCGTGTCGCGATTCCTGAAGGAAAAGAACCCCGAGGTGCGCATCGTCGGCGCGCAACCGGCGGAAGGCTCGCGCATCCCGGGCATCCGCAAGTGGCCCGCCGCCTACCTGCCCAAGATCTACCGGCCCGAGACCGTCGATGAACTCGTCCTGGTCGGCCAGTCCGACGCCGAGGACATGGCCCGGCGCCTGGCGCGCGAGGAGGGCCTGTTCGGCGGCATCTCCGCCGCGGGCGCCTGCTGGGTGGCGTTGCAGATCGCGCGTCAGGTCAGCAACGCGACGATCGTCTTCGTCGTCTGCGATCGCGGCGACCGTTACCTGTCGACCGGGGTCTTCCCGGCCTGACCCGACCAGGAACCGACCAGGAACCGACCAGGACCCCCGCATGACCGTTCCACCGACCTTCCGCTTCTGCCCGCAATGCGCCAGCGAGCTCGCGTGGATCGAGCTGCCCGAGGACAGCGGCCCCACCACGCGCCTGCGTTGCCCGAAATGCGACTTCACGCACTGGAACAACCCGACGCCGGTGCTGGCCGCGGTCGTGGAGTGCGTGGACCGGGAGGGCCAGGTCTTGCTCGCACGCAATGCCGCGTGGCCGGGCCCCTTCTTCGGATTGATCACCGGGTTCATGGAAGCCGGCGAAAGCCCCGAGGAGGGCATCCGGCGCGAGGTGCTCGAGGAGACCTCGCTCGAAGCGCTGGGCGCGACGCTGATCGGCGTCTACGACTTCCAGAAGAAGAACCAGGTCATCATCGCGTACCACGTGCCGGCGCGCGGCGAGATCCGGCTGTCGCCGGAACTGGCCGAGTACTCGCTGACGCCGCCCGAGCGACTCGAATGCTGGCCCGCCGGCACCGGTCAGGCGCTCGCGGACTGGCTGCGCGGCCAAGGCCTCGAGCCCCGCTGGATGGCGCCGCGCGGCTGAGCGCGTCTGACTAGAATCCGCCCCATTACCGGCGCCGGTCGCCGGCCAGGACACACGCATGGACATCCACAAGGAACTCGACACCCGCGGCCTGAACTGCCCGCTGCCCATCCTCAAGGCCAAGAAGGCGCTGGCGGAAATGGAGAGCGGCCAGCTGCTGAAAGTCGTCGCGACGGATCCGGGGTCCACGCGCGACTTCCAGGCCTTCGCCAGACAGACGGGCAACGAGCTCGTCGAGCAGAGCACCGCAGGCGACGAGTTGATCCACGTGCTCAAGCGGCGCTGAGACGCGCAGACGCGCCGCTCCCCAAACGACGAAGGCCACGCGATGCGTGGCCTTCCTGCTTCATGACACGGCAGTGACGGGGAAGTCCTGCCGTCAGAAGTGCCGGGCGGTCAGAACTCCAGCGCCTTCAGGTACTCGCGGAAGCTCGCGCCGAGTTCCGGATGGGCCAGGGCCAGCTCGACGTTGGCCTGCAGGAAACCTTCCTTGCTGCCGCAGTCGTAGCGCTTGCCTTCGTAGCGGAACGCGAAGACCTTCTCGCGTCGCATCAGCGCGGCGATGCCGTCGGTCAGCTGGATCTCGCCGCCCACGCCGCGCGGCTGCGTGGCGATCTCGCGGAACACGCCCGGGGTCAGGATGTAGCGGCCGGCCACGCCCAGACGCGACGGGGCGTCCTCGGGGGCGGGCTTCTCGACCATGTGCGTCAGGTCCATCAGGCGGTCGCTGATCGGCGCGCCCGCGACGATGCCGTAGCGCTTGGTGTGCTCGGCCGGCACTTCCTGGACGGCGAGGATGGACGCCTGCCATTCGGAGAACTGGTCCACCATCTGCTTGAGCACCGGCGGCTTGCCGACCATCAGGTCGTCGGCCAGCAGCACCGCGAAGGGCTCGTTGACGACCACGCACTGCGCGCACAGCACCGCGTGACCCAGGCCCAGCGCCTTGGGTTGGCGGATGTAGATGCACTCCATGTCATCGGGCTTGATCGAATGGACCAGCGCGAGCAGTTCCTTCTTGCCGGCGGCCTCGAGTTCGGTCTCGAGTTCAAAAGCGGTGTCGAAGTGATCGGGAATGGCGCGCTTGTTACGCCCGTTCACGAAGATCATCTGACGGATGCCCGCCGCGTAGGCTTCCTCGACGGCGTACTGGATCAGCGGCTTGTCGACCACCGGCAGCATCTCCTTGGGCTGCGCCTTGGTGGCGGGAAGAAAGCGTGTGCCAAGTCCAGCAACCGGGAAGATTGCCTTGTTGATGAGGGCCATTTACGTACACTCCAACGGTAATTGCGCCGGCATTCTTGCATGGCGCTGCTGAAAGAAAATCAAACAAACCTCTCCAAATCCCTCATGTCAGTGCTTGTCCTGGAACCGCTGGAGGCAGACGTCCTGGAGTGGCTGGCGGAACGCCATGCCGTCCAGTCCGCGCCCGAGCTGGCGACGGCGCCGATGACCTTGAGGGAACATGTTGCGCAGGCCCAGGCAATTTTCCTGCCCGCCTCCGTCGCGCTCGACGCGGACACAGTCCGCCGCGCGCCGCGCTTGCGCGCCGTGGGCCGCATCGGCGCCGGCGCGGAGAACATCGATCTGGAAGCCTGCCGCGCCGCCAACATCGAGGTGGTGAGAGCGCCGACCGCGGCCGCGTCGGCGGAAGCGGAGTTCGTCATCGGTGCCTTGCTGGCTCTGTTGCGCCGCGTGCCGGTGCAGGGCGCGGATGGCAATTGGGTGGGTCGTGAGCTCGGCTGCGCGACCGTGGGGCTGGTCGGCCTGACGCCATCGGCGCGCCAGCTCGCGACCTTGCTGCCGGTCTTTGGTGCACGCGTGATCGGTTATGACCCGAGCCTGCACCATGCCGATCCGCTGTGGGCGCAATGGGGCATCGAGCCCTACGGCCTGCGCGAGCTGATGCAGGCCGCCGACGCCGTGAGCGTGCAGCTGGCCTACTTCCCGCGTTATCGCGGGTTGATCGGGGAGCGGGTGCTGAACTTCTGCAAGCCGTCGCAGGTGCTGGTGTCGACCTCGCACTCGGCGCTGTTCGACGAGCAAGCCCTGGCCGACGCCTTGCACGGCGGCCGGTTGCTGGCGGCTTGGCTGGACCTGATGGAGCCCGGCCTGATGGAAGCCGGGCGCCCGTTGCACGGGGCGCCCGGATTGCAGGTCACGCCGCGCGTGGCGGCGACGACCCGCGAGTCACGGATGCGCGCCGCGTGGAGCGTGGCCAGACGGATCTCGGAGATCCTCGCCACGCCCGCGGCGCAGGCCGAGTTCAGGCCGACGCACCCAGGCGCGCTGCCTGATCTTTTAGCCGAGCCACGGTGGCGCTGAAGTCGGCGATGCGCTGACGTTCCTGCTCCACGACGGCCGCCGGCGCGCGCGCCACGAAGCTCTCGTTGCCCAGCTTGGCGTTGGCCTTGGCCACTTCACCTTCCAGGCGCGCGATCTCCTTGCCGATGCGGGCGCGTTCGGCCTCGACATCGATCTCGACCTTCAGCGCCAGGCGCGCGGCACCGTGCACCAGCACCGGCGACATCGCGCTCTGCGCGTTGAAGGCGGCCTCGTCCTCGATCAGCTCGACGCTTTCCAGCTTGGCCAGCACCTTGAGCGCCGGCGCGGCCTCGCGCAGGAAGCTCAGGTCGCCGCCGGCCAGCAGCGGCACGCGGTCCGACGGGCTCAGGCCCATCTCGCCACGCAGGCTGCGGCAGGTGCCGACCACCGCCTTGAGCTGCTCGACCCAGGCGATGGCCTGCGGGTCGATGCGCTCGGGCTGCGCGACGGGGTAGGCCGCGGTGACGAGGTAGTCGGTCGACTTGCGGCCGGCGATCGGCGCGACGGTCTGCCAGAGTTCCTCGGTGATGAACGGCGCGATCGGATGCAGCAGGCGCAGGATGGTCTCGAGCACACGGATCAGCGTGCGGCGCGTGCCGCGCTGCGCGGCCTCGTCGCCCGCGGCCTGCGCGGTCTGCAGCTGCACCTTGGCCAGCTCCAGGTACCAGTCGCAGTACTCGTCCCAGACGAAGGAATAGATCGCGTTGGCGACCTGGTCCAGCCGGTAGTCGGCGAAGCCTTGCGCCACCGCCTGCTCGACTTTCTGCAGCTCGCTGACGATCCAGCGGTCCGCCTGCGAGAAGCGCAGGTAGCCGTGGGCGCTGCCGCCCGGGGCGCATTGCTCCTTCGTGTGCTCGACCAGACCGCAGTCCTGGCCTTGCGTGTTCATCAGCACGAAGCGGGTCGCGTTCCAGAGCTTGTTGCAGAAGTTGCGATAGCCCTCGCAGCGCTTGGAATCGAAGTTGACGCTGCGGCCCAGCGTGGCCATCGCCGCGAAGGTGAAGCGCAGCGCGTCGGCGCCGTAACCGGGGATGCCCTCGGGGAATTCCTTCTCGGTGGCCTTGCGGACCTTGGGTGCCGTCTCGGGCTTGCGCAGGCCCTGCGTGCGCTTGTCCAGCAGCGGCGCGAGCTCGATGCCGTCGATCAGGTCGACCGGATCCAGCACGTTGCCCTCGGACTTGCTCATCTTCTTGCCCTGCGCGTCGAGCACCAGGCCGTGGATGTAGACATGCTTGAACGGCACCTGGCCGGTGAAGTGCGTCGTCATCATGATCATCCGGGCGACCCAGAAGAAGATGATGTCGTAGCCGGTCACCAGCACCGACGACGGCAGGAAGAGGTCCTGCTCGATGGTCTTGGCCGGCCAGCCCAGCGTCGAGAACGGCACCAGCGCCGAGGAGTACCACGTGTCCAGCACGTCCTCGTCGCGCTTGAGCGGGCCGGTGTAGCCGGCCGCGGTGGCCTTGGCCTGCGCCTCGGCCTCGTCATGGGCGACGAAGATCTCGCCGTTCGTGCCGAACCAGGCCGGGATCTGGTGACCCCACCAGAGCTGGCGCGAGATGCACCAGTCCTGGATGTTGCCCATCCACTGGTTGTAGGTGTTGACCCAGTTCTCGGGCACGAACTTGACCTCGCCGCTGGCGACCACGTCGATGGCCTTCTGCGCGATGGACTTGCCGTCGCGGCCGGGCTTGCTCGTGGCGACGAACCACTGGTCGGTCAGCATGGGCTCGACGATCTGACCGGTGCGGGTGCAGCGCGGCACCATCAGCTTGTGCTTCTTGATCTCGACGAGCAGGCCCTGCTCCTCGAGCGCCTTGACGATCAGCTTGCGCGCGGCGAAACGGTCCAGGCCGCGGTACTCGGCGGGGATCTCGGCCATCGTGTCGACGACGGTCGCGTCCAGCGTGAAGATCGTCAGCATCGGCAGCTGGTGGCGCTGGCCGACCTGGTAGTCGTTCGTGTCATGCGCCGGCGTGACCTTCACGACGCCGGTGCCGAATTCCTTGTCGACGTACTCGTCGGCGATCACCGGCACGAGGCGGCCGGTGATGGGCAGGCGCACCTGCTTGCCGATCAGGTGCTTGTAGCGCTCGTCTTCGGGATGGACCATCACGGCGGTGTCGCCCAGCATGGTCTCGGGACGGGTCGTGGCCACGACCAGCGTCTCGTCGCCCTCGGCCATCGGATAGCGGATGTGCCACAGCGAGCCGTCTTCCTCCTCGCTCTCGACTTCCAGGTCGGAGACGGCGGACTTCAGGATCGGGTCCCAGCTGACCAGGCGCTTGCCGCGGTAGATCAGGCCTTCGTCGAAGAGCTTGACGAAGGTGTCGACGACGACGGTCGAGAGCTTCTCGTCCATCGTGAAGTACTCGTGGTTCCAGGACACCGAGTCGCCCATGCGGCGCATCTGCTGGGTGATCGTGGAGCCGGACTGCTGCTTCCACTCCCAGACGCGGGCGACGAAGTTCTTGCGGCCCAGGTCATGGCGGCTCTGGCCCTGGCCCTGCAGCTGGCGCTCGACGACGATCTGCGTGGCGATGCCGGCGTGGTCGGTGCCCGGGACCCACAGCGTGTTGTGGCCGCGCATGCGGTGGTAACGCGTCAGCGAGTCCATGATGGTCTGGTTGAACGCGTGGCCCATGTGCAGCGTGCCCGTGACGTTGGGCGGCGGCAGCTGGATGCTGAACGACGGCTTGGCCGGGTCGAGCGACGGCTCATAAAGGCCCTTGGACTCCCACAGCGGGCCCCAATGGGCTTCCAGGGACGCGGGTTCGAAGGACTTGGCGAGTTCGGTCATGGGGGCGCTCCGCCGTGAGGCGGTGTCATCTGGGCGAGGGACACAGGGTGAGCCCGCGATTGTAGGGGGCCGCACGTGGCCGGCGGCTGCCGGGGACGGGGGACATCCCAGAGGGGGAAAGCAGGGGGAGGAGGGGGGATGGCGGGGGATGTCGAAAGTCGACTCCCTGACGCGTCGTGTCAGCAGAGGGCTTTGGCGTCCCTCCAATTCGCCCGATTTCGCCCGGATTTCCCCCCTTGGAGGCATTCCATCGGGTGGGGGTGCGGCGATACAAAACGAAAAACAGCGATACCGCGGTGAGATGCCCTGGCGAACGGGCATGGGAATCATGGCGACATGGATTCACCGCCCGGACACCCGGGCTTTACCAAGGAATTGCACCATGCATTTGTTTCGACGCTGGAGCCACCACCATGAACGTCAGCACGCTCTTTTCGGCCACGATGGTCGCTTCGGTCCTGTCGGCCCTGTGTGTGACCACGGCTACTACGGCCCGCTGCCCGTCCACGGCCCCTGGCATCGCCTCGGCGGCTTCGGTGGTTTCCCATGGGGCTGGGGTGGCTTCGGACGCGGCCACGCACACGGTCATGGCGGCCACGGACGACACGGTGGCCACGGCCGCCACGGTCGCCATGGTCACCACGGCGGTGATGGGTGGGGCGGCCTCGGCGGGGGCCTGGGATCCGATGCCCACGGCCACCGCGGCCACCGGTTGCAAGCCCGGGCCCGTGCCTTTCTGGACCTGAGCGAGCGCCAGGACGCGCTGCTCGGGCTGTTGCTGGAGCAGCTGGGCAACGCACGCCGCGCGCTCCAGGCGCTGGCGCGCGGTCCCGAGGTCGCCCGCCTCATCGACACCGACAACTTCCGCCGCGAGGAGGCGCAGGAGCTCCTCGACGGTCAGCTCGACGCGCTGCGAGCGACCGGCCCGGCGCTGGTCGCCGCTTTCGGGGACTTCTTCGACGCGCTGGATTTCGACCAGCAGCAGATGCTGCGCTTCGCGATGCGCCGGCTGCGCAAGCGGGCAGGGCGGCATGACGATCGCCATGACGGTCGCCATGACCGCCACCGTGACGGTCGCCGTGACGATGAGCGCCGCGGTGACGACGCCCCGCCGGCCGGCGCCGACCGGGGCCTGTGATGGACGCGCGCGACTGCCGGCAGCCGCCGGGGCTGCTGCGGCCGGTCATCGATCGCAACCGCTGCGAGGGCAAGGGCGATTGCGTCGCGGTCTGTCCGCATGACGTGTTCTCGGTCGGCACCCTGCCGGCGGAGCGCCGCAAGGAACTGAACCTGCGGGGCAAGCTGCGCGGTTACGCGCACGGCTGGCAGCAGGCCTTCACGCCCAACGCCGACGCGTGCCGCGCCTGCGGTCATTGCGTCAGGGCCTGCCCCGAGCGCGCGATCACGCTGGTGAGGCACACCCGGGTGCCGGACGGCGCGAACGGCACCGCGGGGGCGCCTGGGCACAATGGACGCCACGATGCATCGATTGCTGCTGATTGACGACGACGAGGCGCTGGCCGCGCCGCTGGCGAGCTACCTCGCGCGTTTCGACTTCGCGTTGAGCGCGGTCACGCGGCCCAGCGCCGCGCTGGCGCGGCTGGCGCAGGAACGCTTCGACGCGCTGATCCTGGACGGCATGCTGCCGGAGATGGACGGCTTCGCGTTCTGCAAGCAGCTGCGCGGCGGACAGGACCCGTGGCGCGAGATCCCCATCCTGATGCTGACCGCGCGCGGCGATCTGACCGACCGCGTGGTCGGCCTGGAGCTCGGCGCGGACGACTACCTGGCCAAGCCCTTCGAGCCGCGCGAGCTCGCCGCGCGGCTGCAGACCATCCTGCGGCGCACGCGGCTGGCGCCGGCGGCCTCCACCACGCCGTCCCCGACGCTGCTGCGCTTCGAGGGCCTGACGATCGACACCGCGCGGCGGCAGGTCAGCGCGGACGCCGGCCCGATCGAGCTGACCAGCACCGAGTACGAGCTGCTGCTGATGCTGGCGCGCGAGCCGGGCCGGGTCTTCTCGCGCGACGAGATCCTGAATCGCTTGCGCGGCCAGGAGGCCGACCTGTACACGCGCGCCGTGGACATCCTGGTGAGCCGGATGCGTCGCAAGCTCGAGCCGCTGGAGGCGCTCAAGACGCTGCGCAACGCGGGCTACTGCTTCGCGCTGCCGGCGCTGAGCGCCTCCGCGCGTGACGGGGAGGGCGCGCCATGAGAGGCCCTCGACATCCCTATGACCACTGGAGCCGGCATCACCGCAAGCTCGACAAGCTGCGTCGCTGGGCGGAGATGGAGGCCCGGGGGCTGCCGTTCCCGCACGAGCGCCTGCGTCAGCGGGACTGGCGCTGGCACTGGCGCGCGCGCAATCGCTGGCATCAGCGCTGGCATCGGCATCACGCGCGGTTCAAGCACTCGCTGGGCGCGCGGCTGATCGCGATCTTCGTGGTGCTGGCCGGCGCGGGCAGCGCGATCCTGTGGA
Organism: Roseateles sp. So40a; assembly: GCF_048081605.1. Taxonomy (NCBI): domain Bacteria; kingdom Pseudomonadati; phylum Pseudomonadota; class Betaproteobacteria; order Burkholderiales; family Sphaerotilaceae; genus Roseateles; species Roseateles sp. So40a. The sequence continues at coordinate 1,604,786 of NZ_CP182288.1, forward strand.
GCGCGATGCGTTTCGAGTACGGCCTGTTGTGGGCGGTGCCGCTGCTGCTGCTGGTGACGGGGCTGGCCTATGGCGGCATCCGCCACCTCGTGGCACCGCTGCATGAGCTGGCCGCGGGCGCGGAGGCCTTCGGCCGGGGCGATCTCGACCATCGCGTGCGGATCTGGCACCGCGACGAGATCGGCGATCTGGCGCACCGCTTCAACCAGATGGCCGAGGACATCCAGGCGATGCTGGACGGCAAGCGCGCGCTGCTGCTGGCGATCAGCCACGAGCTGCGCAGCCCGCTCACGCGGGCCCGCCTGCATGCGGAGCTGGTCGACGAGGGCGCCTCGAAGGAGGCGCTGCTGGATGAGCTGGCGCAGATGCGCGAGCTGATCTCGGCCCTGCTCGAGCGCGAGCGGCTGGGCAGCGGGCATCGCGCGCTGCAGGTCGACGACTGCGACCTGGGGGCGCTCGCGCAGGAGCAGGACCAGCCGGGCGTGGCGCTGCGGATCGACCGCGACCTGCCGGTGCTGCGCCTGGATCGCGTGCGGGTGCAGCTGCTGCTGCGCAACCTGGTGCACAACGCGCTGCGGCACAACGACGCGGCGGCCGGACCGGTGCTCGTGTCGGTGACGCGCGACGGGACGGGCGCGCGGCTGACGGTGCGCGACCATGGACCGGGCGTGACGCCCGAGGCGCTGTCGCAGCTGGGTCAGCCGTTCTTCCGCCCGGACGAGGCGCGCGCGCGCAGCGATGGCGGCGTGGGGCTGGGGTTGTCGCTGTGCCGGCTGGTGGCTGAAGCGCATGGCAGCCGGCTGGAGCTGCGCAACGCGCAGCCGGGGTTCGAGGCGACGGTCCGCTTCCAATAGACAGGACCAGTCAGCACCCCACCGAGACAGGTCGGTCGCATCCCCACAAGCCGTGTGGCGCCGACGTTGAAGACTTCATCGAATCCATTTCATTGATTCTTTCGTGCCAGGTCTTGCGGCCGGCGCGCTGAAGATCCGTCCCCCGCGCCGCCAGCGCGGTCCCCGTCATCCCGACGAAGGTGATGTTGATGCAGTGATCCGATTCGATTGGAGTTGTCCATGTCCCTGATGCCTTCCCCCCGCGCCGGCCTGTCCGGCCTTCCACCCGCCGCCGCGGCCCGCTTCGCCGCGATCCACACGGACGATGCGTCCGATGAGCTGGACGATCCGCCGGCCCGCGAGTCCGCGGCCGCCGATCGCCACCCCTCTGAGGCCTGTCCCGCCGATGCCGGCCCCGCCGATCCGCCGCGCCCCGGCAAGACCCTGGTCATGCAGTGCGCGCTGGAACACATCCGCCCGCTGCTGCGGCTGAACCCCGAGGAGATGGAGGCCTTCCTCCTCGAATCGCGCATGTACCCGTCGCTGAGCCGCTTCGCGCTGGGCAGCGTCGAATTCTTCGTGCCGCGCCGCGACATCACGGTCGGCCTGGCCATGCGCACGCTGCGCGAGCGGCTGCAGCGCGCCGCCGTCATCGCCGAGCTGGTCTGCCGGCTGCAGGACGACGACGAGGGCGCCATGGACAGCGATGACGAGGCCGTCATCGCCGCCGCGGCCATCCGCGACGACCTGCGCGAGGCCATGGGCATGCTCGGCGTCTACGAGCTGGCGGTGCGCCATGGCGTGCCCGTCGTGCAGTACTTCGAGCCCGTGCCCGACACGGTCGCCTGAGGCCCGCCCACGCGAGGACGGCCGCCGCAAGGACGGCCGCGGTCAGGACGGCCGCGGTAAGGACGGCAACGGTAAGACGCGGGTAAGTCGACCCGTCCGACCATCCGCTCCGTCCTCACTTGGAGTCGCCTCGATGGCCGCCTTTCTCTCGTCCCGCGCCCCCTTCCGCGTCCTGTTCCACGCCCAGGCCCTGTCCCTGGGCTCCGTCCTCCTGCTGGGCGCGGTGGCGACGCCCGCCCATGCCCAACTGCTCGGTGATCTCGACCCGCAGGTCCAGCCGGGCCTGCAGACCGGCCTGGGCATCGCCGTGGCCAGCCGCCAGCTGCCTTATGCCGGCGTTGACCGCAAGAACAACGCGCTGCCGGTGCTGCTGGTCGAGAACCGGTGGTTTCGGCTCGCCGGCGGCAATGCCGATCTGAAGCTGTGGCGCGAGGGCTTCTCCACCCAGCACAGCCTGAGCGCCGGCCTGCGCCTGAAGTACGACGACGAAGGCTTCAAGGCGAGCGACTCGCCGCTGCTCGCCGGCATGGACAAGCGCAAGGCCTCGGTGTGGGGTGGTGGCGCGCTGACCTGGCAGACGCCGTGGGTGCAGCTCGGCGCGGAGTACGTCGGCGACCTCTCGGGCGAGAGCAAGGGCCAGAAGTTCTCGCTGCAGGCCGATCGCCGTTTCGGATTCGGCGCATGGGGCCTGACGCCGCGCGTGAAGGCGCAGTGGCTCGACAAGAAGTACGTCGACTATTACTACGGCGTGCACGCGCATGAAGTGACCGCCTCGCGCGCGCTGTACACCGGCCAGTCGGCGACGACCGCGGAGCTCGGCCTGCGCGTGGACTACGCGATCGCCCGCAGCCATCTGGTCTACATCGATGCTAGTGTCACGCGTCTGCCCGACGAGATCCGGCAGAGCCCCATCGTCTCGCGCAAGGACACCTCGCGCGTGGTGCTGGGCTACATGTACCGCTTCTGATTGCTCGCGACCCACGCTCCGCCTCCCACTCTCCGCTTCCCGCTCCCCGCATGAATCGAATCGCCCTGATCGAGGACCACGTCCGGCTCGCCGGACTGATCCGGCAGGCCCTGCAGAACGCCGGCATTCCCACCGATGTCTTCCACGCGATGGAGGCCGCCTGGGTGGCGCATCGCGAGGTCGGCTACGCGGCGTTGGTGATCGACCGCGGCCTGCCCGACGGCGACGGGCTCGCGCTGGTCAAGCGGTTGCGCGCCGAGCGGCAGGGCACGCCCTGTCTGATGCTCACCGCGCGCGACGCGCTGCATGACCGTGTCGAGGGCCTGGAATCGGGCGCCGACGACTACCTCGCCAAGCCCTTCCCGATGGAGGAACTGGTGGCGCGCGTGCGGGCGCTGATGCGCCGGCCCGCGGCGGTGCGGCCGCCGCGGGTGGCCTTCGGCGACATCGAGATCGTCGTCGAGCAGGCGCTGCTCATGCGCGGCGATGACGCGGTCGCGCTGGCGCCGGCGGAGCTGCAGATCGCCGTGGCGCTGGTGCACCAGCAGGGCCGCACGGCACGGCGTGCGGCGTTGGAGGCCGCGGCGTGGGGGCTGTCCGAGGCGGTCACGCCCAACGCGCTCGACGTGGCGCTGCATCGCTTGCGCAAGAAGCTGGCCTCGGTGGGCTCCTCGCTGCGCATCGTCAATCTCAGGAATCACGGGTATGCGCTTCAAGATGCGATGGCCGAATAGCCTGCGCGACCGCGTGCTGGCGGTGCTCGGCGCGAGCATGCTGCTCAGCGCGCTGATCGTGGGCGCGGCGTCCACGCTGTGGTGGGAGCCGTTCACGCGCTGGGTGCTGCGCGACCAGATCGAGGACAACGGCGCCGCCATCGCGCGCCACCTGCGTTTCGACGCGAGCGGCCAGCCCGTGGGCATCGAGGAGAAGGCGATCCAGCCCTGGCTCTTCGAGAGCCTGCGCAACGAGGTCATGCTGCGCGTCGTCGATGCGCGGGGCCGTGTGGCCTATGCGACCGACGGCGTCACGGAGACCCTCTCGCCCGAGGGCCGCGCGTTCGAGCCCAAACGCCAATCCTTCGTCTTCGAGCGCAAGGGCGTGGCGATGCATGGCGCGACCGTGCCCTTCGATCACGAGGGCCGGCGCTGGTACGCGCAGTTCGCGGTGACCGACCGCATGGTGCTGCAGATGCGCGAGTCCATCGGTTTCGACGTGCTGCGCCAGGGCACGATCGCGCTCAGCGCGACTTTCGTTCTGGTGTTCCTCGTGACCATCCACCTGGCGCTGAAGCAGGCGTTGGCGCCGGTGCGCGCGGCCTCGCGCGCGGCGCGGCGCATCACGCCGCGCACGCTGGCCGAGCGCCTGCCGGCGGCGGATCAGCCCCGGGAGCTGCGTCCGCTGATCGAGGCGCTGAACGGCGCGCTGGACCGGTTGCAAGGCGGCTTCCGCACGCAGCAGGACTTCCTGTCCAACGCCGCGCACGAGCTCAAGACGCCGCTGGCGCTGATCCGCGCGCAGGTCGAGCTGGCCGATCCCGGCCCGTGGCGCGAGCAGATCCTGGAGGACGTCGACCGGGTCGCGCGCCAGGTGCAGCAGTTGCTGCTGCTGGCCGAGGCGAGCGAGCAGCGCAACTACCGGGTCGAGGCGATCGAGCCGGGCTCGGCCGTGCGCGAGGTCTTCGACCTGATGGAGCGCGTGGCGAGCCGGCGCAGCGTCACGCTCGGCCTGCGGCTGGATCCCGCGCTGCGCTTCTGGCAGGCGGACCGCGGCGCGCTGTTCACGCTGCTGAAGAACCTCGTTGAAAACGCGATCCAGCACAGTCCGTCCCAGGGCGTGGTCACGCTGCAGGCGCGGGCGGACGGGTTCTCGGTGATCGACGAAGGGAAGGGCGTGGCGGCGAAGGACCTGCCGCGCATCTTCGAGCGCTTCTGGCGCGGCGCCGACCGGCGCGAGCAGGGTGCGGGCCTGGGCCTGGCGATCTGCACCGAGATCGCCGCCGCCCACGGCTGGCGGCTGAGCGCGCATCAGCGCTCGCCGGGACTGGAGGTGCGGTGCGAGATGACGCCCTCGGACGACGACGCTCCGATGGAGACCACGGTGCCGCACGACCTCACGACATCGACACCGCCTCGGCTCGCCGGCGCGGGCATCCAGTCGGGGTATTCGCAGGCGGTGCGGCGCGCCTTGTTCTGAGCCGGCGCCGGTCTGACGCTCCTCTGACTTTCGGCACCTGGCTTGTCCGGGATGGTCCCGAGGCCGCCGCTGGATTTCGCGCGCGGTGGCTGGTTAGGATCGCCGGATGCCTGATCCCGCCGCTCGCGCAGTCGCCGACCTGCCCCCATCGTCCGTGGCGCCGGACACGCGCCTGCGCGACCTCGCGCGCCTGCGCCGCGTGCGCGACCGCATCGACCGCGAGTACGCCCAGCCGCTGGACGTCGAGGCGCTGGCCGCGGGCGTGGCCATGTCCGCCGGCCACCTGAGCCGCCAGTTCCGGCTGGCTTACGGCGAATCCGTCTACGCCTACCTGATGACGCGCCGCATCGAGCGCGCGATGGCCCTGCTGCGTCGCGGCGACCTCAGCGTCACCGAGATCTGCTTCGAGGTCGGCTGCGCGTCGCTGGGCACCTTCAGCACCCGGTTCACTGAGCTCGTCGGCGTGCCGCCCAGCGTCTACCGGCGCGACGCCGCGGGCGAGGCCCAGGGCCTGCCGTCCTGCGTGGCCAAGCAGGTGACGCGTCCGATCAGGAATCGAGAAGCGCCGGAAAAGGCATCCTCCTAGACTGCATCGCAAGGGCCCCCAAACCACCCGGGCGGCCGGCGGCGACGGCCGCCGCGACCGCCACCCACGACTTCCTGGAGACTTGCATGGACATCACCATTCACTCGACCTTCCTGCCGCACACCGACCCGGAAGCCTCGCTGGCCTTCTACCGCGACGGGCTGGATTTCGAGATCCGCAAGGATGTCGCCTTCGGCGGCAACCGCTGGATCACGATCGGCCCCAAGGGCCGGCCCGACACCTCCATCGTGCTGTTCCCGCCGGCGGCCACGCCCGGCGTGACCGATGACGAGAAGCGCACCATCGCCGAGATGATGGCCAAGGGCACCTACGCGATGCTGCTGCTGGGCGCCAAGGACCTGGACGCGACCTTCGAGCGGCTCCAGGCGCGCGACGCGGAGATCGTCCAGGAACCGACCGATCAGCCCTATGGCGTGCGTGACTTCGGCGTGCGCGACCCCGCGGGCAACATGATCCGTATCCAGCAGCTCAAGAACTGACCGGAGCACCGCCATGCCCGCCACGACCGCAAGCAAGACCGCCACGGCCAAGATCCCCGCGGCCAAGGCCAAGGCCAAGGCCAAGACCGCCGACACCGACGCCAACGCCGACATCAACGCGTCCGAGATGATCGATGCCCGCATCGCGCAGCTCGACGACTGGCGCGGACGCACGCTCGCGCGCATCCGCCAGCTGATGAAGGACGCGGTGCCCGGCGTCGAGGAGACGTGGAAGTGGCGCGGCACGCCGGTGTGGGAACGCCATGGGCAGATCTGCACCGGGGAGACCTACAAGGAGGTCGTGAAGATGACCTTCGCCAAGGGCGCCAAGCTGGACGATCCGGCGAAGCTCTTCAACTCGAGCCTGGACGGCAACGCGCGCCGCGCCATCGACATCCGTCAGGGCGAGGTCCTCGACGAGAAGGCGTTGAAGGCGCTCTTCAAGGCGGCGGCCGCGCTCAACGAGGCGTCGGCCAAGCCGCGCGCCAAGGCCAGCGCCAAGCCGTCCGCTTGAACGGGAGGCGGCCGCCAGGCCGCCGCCGCCATCAGCCCTGCTGGCTCGCGAAGGTGCGCCGGAACTCCGGCGCCGCGTCTTCGCGCGTGTTGACCTCCAGCATCAGCCGGCCCGGCATCCAGCAGAAGAAGCGTGAGCCGCGCGCATGCGCGAAGACGTCGGTCTCCATCGGCACGCCGGCCTCGCGCATCTCGTCGAAGAGGCGGGCAAGGTCCTCGCGCGTCGCGACCTCGACGCCGACGTGGAAGTTGCCCGGCCACTGGACGTCGCGATCGCGCGCGTCCTCCAGGACGATGTCGAGCTGATCCTTCTTGACGACGCGGCTGTTGCCCATCGCGAGGACGGTGAAACCGAGGAAACGCTCGAAGAACGCCGCGGTGGCGGGCACGTCGTGCGACGGGAAGCTCAGGTGATTGAAGGTGGTACGAACCGTGGTGATGAGCGTGGTCATGTGAATGCCTGTGCGCGAACCGGCACGACGCGACAGCGACGAGGTACCGGTGGGGTTGCGCGTTGGCTGACGTAAACGCTTACGGCTCGGTGCAGTGCGAAGGACTGCGAAGCGGGCGCGATGGTAGGACACCCGCTTCGATGCCGTCAAGCACGGCAAGGATGTCCCTGCGCCCGAACAGGCGTCCGATCACGCGCCCGATCACGCGCCGCTCACTTGCCCAGGTAGTTGTCCTTCACCCGGACGTAATGCTCGGCGGAGTAACGCAGGTAGGCGATCTCCTCGTCCGTGAGCGGACGCACGGCCACGGCGGGGCGGCCGATGTAGAGATGACCGCTCTTGAGCGTCTTGCCCGGCGAGACCAGGCTGCCCGCGCCGATCATGACGCGGTCCTCGATCACGACATCGTCCATCACGATGGAGCCCATGCCGATCAGGCATTCGTTGCCGATGCGGCAGCCGTGCAGGATCACCGAGTGCCCCACGGTCACGTGGTCGCCGATGATCAGCGGCGAGCCCTCGGGCTTCTTCGTGCTCTTGTGCGAGACGTGGCCCATGCTGAAGTCCTGCACGTTGGTGCCGGTGCCGATCACAATCCGGTTCACGTCGCCGCGCAGCACGGTGTTGCACCACACGGAGCTGTCGGCGCCGATCGTGACATCGCCGATCACCTGCGCGGAGTCGTGGACGAAGACGCGCTCGGCGAGCACGGGCGAGGTGTTGAGGTAAGAGGACAGAGGCATGGCGGTCAGCGGCCGGAAATCAGCAACGAAGCGCATTGTCGCGGCATCGGCCAAGAACGCCGAGCACACCGAGAAGGCCGGGAACACCAAGCAGGCCCCGCGGACGAAGCGTGCGCAGCGCCATCACCATCACGTCTACGTGGTGGAGCTCGCCGACCAGGTCTGGAACGAGCCGCGCTTTCGCAGGGCCAATCCGGACTACCGGCTCGGCATGCCCTTCGTGTACGTCGGCATGACCGGCCTGGACCCCGACCTGCGCTTCGACAAGCACAAGGCCGGCATCCAGGCCAACCGATTCGTCTTCGACTACGGACTGCGGCTGCTGCCGCGCCTGTACGAGGTCTACAACCCCATGCCCTACGACGCCGCGCGGGACATGGAGGTCGAGCTCGCCATCGGCCTGCGCGAGGCCGGGTACGGCGTCTGGCAAGCGTGATCCCGCAGGCCTGACCCCGCAGGCCTGATCCCCTCGATCAGAACTCGTACGACGCGGTCACCGACAGGTAGCGCCCATAGGCGTTGGCCACGCTGCCCGACACGCCGACGTCGGTCTCGTTGGGGTCCAGCGGCGGACGCGAGTCGGCCACGTTGCGCACCGTCGCGCTCAGACGCAGCGAACGGAAGCCCTTGTAGCTGACCGACATGTCCACCGTGCGCCACGCCTTCATCCGGCAGTACTCGCCGTAGCCGTTGCTGGTCAGCGTCGAATCGCAGCTGCCGCCGGCATCGAAGCTCTGGAAGCCGCTCTGGTGATTGCCCGTCACCGAGGTGCTCCAGTCGCCCATCGTCCAGTTCGCGCTGATCGCGGCCTTGCTGCGCGGCACCTTGTAGAAACCGAGTGTCTCCACCATCGGGCTGCCGGCTTCAGTCTGTTCCTTGCGCATGAACATGCGCGTGCCGCGCAGGCTCAGCTTGAGCTTGCCCCATTCGCCCGATTCGCCCAGCGTGAAGCGCTGCGACAGGTCGTAGTCCAGGCCGGAGGTCCGCGTCATCGCCAGGTTCAGATACGGGCGGCGGACCTGGTAGACCTGGCCCAGCGTGCCGTCCGTGGTCGGCAGGCGCAGCACCATGCCGGGGAACTCCGCCTCGCGGTTCAGGATCTCCTGCGCGCTCAGGCGGTCGACCTCGCCGCGGCGCTCGATGTACCAGCCGTCGACGATCACCTCGGTGCTGGGCGTGGGCGAGAACAGCAGCCCCAGCGTGTAGGAATCGGACTTCTCCGGACGCAGGTTCGGGTTGGCCAGCGAGACGGTGGACAGGCTCAGCGAGCAGTTGGTGTTGGTGGTCGTCACCGTCGGGCAGAGGATCGGATCGCGATAGCCCGAGCTGAACGAGAACACCGAGGACTTGCTGATCTGCGACAGCGACGGTGCGCGGAAGCCGTTGGCCCAGCTGCCGCGCAGCGACAGCGAGTCGGTGACCTTGTACTTGGCGCCCAGCTTGGCGGTCAGCGCGTTGCCGAAGTCGGTGTAGTGTTCGACGCGCAGCGCGGTCTGCGTCTCCAGGCCCTTGAGCAGCGGGGCCTGCACTTCCGCGTAGGCGGCGGCCACGTTGCGCGCGCCGCTGGCCTCGCCGATGCCGCGCCCGATGATGTCGCCCGCCGCGGTGCGCGGATCGGCGCCGACCTCGAAGCTCTCATGCCGGAACTCGCCGCCCAGGCCCAGCATCGCCGCGCCGCCGGCGAGCTGGCCGATCTCGCGCGAGCCGCGCAGGTCCGCCGAGCTCGTCGAGGCCTTGCCCCAGTCGTGCAGGTCGGGGGCCATCAGCGCGAGCGTCTCGGCGCTGTTCACGCCGCCGAAGACGTAGCTGCCGTCGTTGACGACCTTGTTCAGGCCGGACAGGCTCAACCGGCCATGCAGGTCCTTGGTGTTGCGCTGCAGGTGATGGAGGAGGCCGCCGTCCAGGTCCCAGCCGTTCCACTCGGTGCTGCCGCTGACGACCATGCGCAGGTTGTCCGCGGTCGTGCTGTAGCCGTAGGGGATGTCGGCGAAGCGGTAGCGCAGGCCCATCACGGTGGGCTTGGTGTAGGTCGTCGTGCCGCCGCTGCTGTTGGGCAGCTTCACCGGGTTGGCCGTGCTGGCCAGGCGCGTGGGGTTCTGCGGGTGATTGGCCGGCAGGGCCAGGCCGAGGTACTGCATCGTGTTGCCTTGCGAGTCGCCCCAGGTCGACAGCGATTCGCTGCGGCTGGTGGGCGAGTCCGCGTAGTCGTTCTTCACGCGCGAGGCCATCACCTCGGCCGACAGCGTGGTGACGCTGTTCACGCGCAGCGACGCGCGCGCGAAGACCGAGCCGCGTTCCTGGTCACCGACGTACTGGCTGTACTGGGTCGAATCCCACAGGCAGCGCGGCGTGGCAACGGTCGACGAGTAGGGCGCCTGCGTCGCGCAGTCGTTGGACAGCATGCCGCGCCAGCTGCCGCTCAGGCCGTTGTTGTAGGTGTAGAGGTTGCCGGGATAGGACGAGGTCGAGCTCGGCACCAGGCGGTTGTAGAGCTTGGTCAGCAGCTCGCCGCGCACCCGGTCCGGCGCTTCCTTGATGCCCACGCCGTCGCGCAGGTAGACCTCCGCGCCGAGCATCACGTTGAAGCGGTCGGCCGCGAAGTCGCCGAAGCCGGCCACCGCGCTGACGGTCTGGTTCTTGAAGAGGCCGTCGAAGCGCTGCTTGGCGTTGACCTCGATCAGTTGGCCGACGTAGTCGTTGCGCAGGATCACGTTGACCACGCCCGCCAGCGCGTCGGAGCCGTACAGCGAGGACGCGCCCGACTTGAGGATCTCCACGCGGTCGATCGCCGACATCGGGATCGAGTTGACGTTGAACACCGTGGACTGGCCGGAGTTGGGATCGACCACGCCGGCCGGCGCGATGCGGCGGCCGTTGATCAGCACCAGCGTGGCGGCCGAGCCCATGCCGCGCATCGAGATCGACGCCGTGCCCGCCGCGAAACCGTTGCCCGAGCCCAGGTCATCCAGGCCGCCGGTGCCGGTGGAGGGGTCCATGCGCAGCAGCTCGTCGAGCGAGGTGGCGCCCGCGCGCTGGATGTCCTCGCGGCGCAGGATGGTCACCGGCGCGGGCGTCTCGGCGTCCAGCCGCTTGATCATCGTGCCGGTCACCTCGACCTTCTCGAGCTTCTTGTTGTCGTCAGCCGGTGCGGCCGGCGAGGTCTGCGCGGCGACAGGACACGCGATCTGCAGCGTGGCGGCCACGCAGGCCAGGGCGATGAGGGTGGGACGGGTCTTCATGGGGTTGCAAGCCTCTGGAGGAGTCAACGAAGGGGAGGAGCGGGCAGGGCTGCGCCTCGGCAGGGCCGAAACGTCGCGAACGTGGTGAGCCGGCGCCAGGCCGGCGGAATCAGTCGGACCGCCGCAAGACGGCGGGATCAGGCGGACCGCGTCGGGGTGGCGCGGGTCCGGCTCAGCTCAGCGCGCGGCGGCCAGTTCGGCCCGGGCGCGCTGGAGGTCCTGCTGGAACTCGGGGTTCAAGTCCAGCTGGGACACGACGGCGGTCGCGAGCTGTCGGCCCGCTTCCACGTCGCTGGGGAAATGCATGCCGCAGATCAGGCGGCTCTCACCGTAATCGCGCGCCCGCGCCAGCAGCGCGGGGGCCTTGTCGGGGGCGACGCGCGACAGCACCAGCGCCGTCGTCCACCCGTAGGTCGCGTGACCGGACGGGTACGACGTGCGCTGCTTCGCGTCGGGATCGGGTTTGGACTGACCGCTCTGGCCGCAGACGTGGTCCAGCGTCAGGCGCTGATAGGGGCGCAGCCGGCGGTAGAGCGCCTTGGCGGCGAAGGCCGGCTGGCCCGCTTCCTTCAACGAGCGGTTCAGCAGGTTGATCAGCGCGGGGAAACGTTCCCGCTTGAGCTCGATGCCGAGCAGCGGGGCGAAGCGGTCATAGAGCAGCTCCCCGTCGGCCTCGGCCATCGCGCGGCGCGCGGCGTCGACCTGCTGGCGCGCCAGCACCGCGGCGACGTCATCCTTATCCGCCTGCGTGCCTTCCTCGGGCGGCGCGGGCAGCGTCAGCCCATGCAGGGCGGTGACGTTGGCATAGGGCTTGACGTCCTTGTGGCTGGCGGTCGGCGTCTCCCACTCCGGCGAGGCGGCGCGCACCGCGTCGGCGCCCAGCGCCAGCAGCGTGGACAGGACGAACAGCGCGGGGGCGCCGAGCCAGGAACGGGGGGAGGGGTCGTTCTGCATGTTGCGCATTGTTGAGTTATGCGAAAAATTCGCAAATCGAGAGTAACCCGCATGCCGTCCCGCCCCGGATGCGCGACAGTGCGCATCGTGCCGGGCTCGGTGCGAGCAGCGGTTCGGGCATCATCCAGACCGCCCGCGCCCCCGGTGGAGACATGGATGAACGCCAACACACAAGAAGAATCCCTGCATATCGCGACGCTGCTGATGCGGCCGCTGATCCGGCTGCTGGTGCGCGAGGGCGTCGGCGTGGCCGAGCTGGTCGAGCTGTCCAAGCGCGTGTACATCGAGCAGGCCGCCGCGCAGCTCGAGGACGAGGGCCGGCGCATCACCGACGCGGCCCTGAGCACGCTGACCGGCGTGCACCGCAAGGACGTCAAGCGCATCGGCGTCGAGGCGCCGCTGGCGCAGGCCGAGCGGCGGCGCAAGAGCCTGCTCGACGGCGTGATGTCGCTGTGGAGCGGCGATGCGCGCTTCATCGACGAGCGCGGCGCGCCGCGGCCGCTGGAGCGGCGCAGCACCACGCGCGCGGCCGAGGGCGAGACCTTCGAGGACCTGATCGAGGAGATCACCAAGGGCGTGCCGCCCAAGGCGCTGCTGGACGCGTGGCTGCAGCAGGGCGCGGTGCGGCTCGATGACGCGGGGCGGGTGTGCTGGGGCACGCCGGAACGCGCCGCGGGCGAGGAGCTGCAGAGCCTGACGCGCAGCGCGCGCATCGCCGCGGACCGCATGCAGGCGGCCTGGGAGCGGATGCAGGGCGATGAGACGGCGCATTTCCTGTTCTCGGTGCGCGGCGACAGCCTGCTGGATGAGGACGTGGGGCGGATGCACGCGCTGGTGCGGCGTTGGGGGCGGCGATTCGCCGACCGGCTCAACCGCGAGGTGACGTTGGCGCAGGCGCGCGGACGCAAGGCCGGCGGCACGCAGCGCTACAGCTTCGGCCTGCAGAGCTACGCCGAGCCGGTGCGCCCGGACGCCCGGCCCATCGATGCCACCGCGACGCCGCGCAAGGCCGTGGCCGCGGCGACGTGAGCGGGCCTGGCTCGACTTGGCTCGACCTGGCGTGACGTGACCCTCGCGCCTGAACGACGACTTCAAGGAACACGATGACGACGATGAATCGGCGCGGCTGGCTGCGCCTGTCCGCGACCGCGCTCGCGGCGCTGCAGCCCTGGTGGGCGGGACGCGAGGCCGAGGCCGCCTCGGCGCGGCTGGGCGCGCAGATGACCGCGGACGGCATTCCGCGATTCGAGGCGTGGCTGATGGGCGAGCGCGAGGCGCCGATGATGCGCTTCGCGGGCTGGCATCCGGTCAAGCCCGAGATGCTGGTGCTGACGCGGCGCGGCGCGCGGATGCAGCTGCATCGGCTCGGCGGGCGGGGCTGGGTGCCGGAGCCGCTGACCCAGGGCCGCGACGCGGTCGGGAGCGCGGCCTGGGAGCCGTCGCGGGCCGAGTACCTCGTCTTCGCCCGCGACCAGGGTGGCAACGAGGCCTACCAGCTGTTCCGGCTCGACGCGGGCGGCGACGAGCGCCGTCCCGCGCCGATCGCGCTGACGCCCGAGGGCGAACGCGTCAGCGAGTACGCCTTCCTGCCGGAGGGGCAGGGCCTGGTCTACCTCCAGCAGCGGCTGGACGCGCGCGCGGCGGTGGAGCCCGAGGATTCGGATGACCCGGAGAAGGTTGAGGAACGGGAGAAGACCGAGGAACGGGAGGATGCCCAGGCGGTCTCGGACGCGGGCCCCGGCCTGACGAATCTCTGGTGGACCGACCCGATGCGGCCCGGCGAGCGCCGGCTGCTCGGTGCGAGCGAGGGCCGGCTCGGCGCGCTGCGCGTGAGCCCGGCCGGCCGCGTGATGGCGGCGCTGTCCCGCGGCGGGCGCACGACGGGGCTGGTGTTCCCGCTGGACGGCGGCGGCCCGCATGTGCCCGGCGCGCACGGGGCCGCGGCCCGGTCGCAGGGGCCGTCGGGCGAGGACATCGTCTGGCGCCGCCAGGCCGTGCACGGCGAGTTCCGCCATCTGGTGCGCGGCGACGCGGCGGGTGGACGCTCGCGCAACGAGCTGGTCGACATCGGCGCGGACCTCGAGGGCCTGGCCGTGCCGCCGCGAGTGAACGGCAACAGCAACAACAACCTCGGCGACCGCCCGCTGGCGCTGGTCTACAACGTGGACGGCGTGTCGTCGCTGCGGCTGTATCGGCCCGGCGGCACGCCGACGACGATCGCCCAGGACCTGGCACCCGGCGTGATCCGGTCGCCGCAGTGGCATCCGCGGCTGCCGCTGCTCGGTTTCGAGCAGGTCTCGGCACAGAGCCCGGGGCAGCTCTTCGTGCATTCGCTCGAGGACGGCAGCACCCGCGCGTGGACCGATGCGGCCGAGGGCCCGGGACAACGCGCCGGCGTGCTGCGCTGGAAGAGCTTCGACGGCCGCGAGATCACCGGCCTGCACCTGGCGCCGCCGCCGCGGTTCACCGGCCCGCGGCCGGTGTATGTGAGCCTGCACGGCGGGCCGGCCTCGCAGGCGCGCCCCGGCTATGTGGCCGGCCTCACGCGGGCGCTGCTGGAGCGGCTGGGCATGCATGTGATCGAACCCAACGTGCGCGGTTCCGATGGCTTCGGCAAGAGCTTCCTGAAGCTCGACGACGGCCGCCGGCGTGAGGACGCCACGCGCGACGTGAGCGCGCTGCTGGACCTCATCGCCACGCGCGAGGACATGGACGCATCGCGTGTCGTCGTGGCGGGCGGCAGCTACGGCGGTTACCTGTCGCTCGCCGTGGCGACGCGCGAGTCCGCGCGGCTGGCCGGCAGCATCTGCCGCGTGGGCATCGCCAACTTCGTGAGCTTCCTGGAGCGCACCGAGAGCTACCGCCGCGACAACCGGCGCGAGGAATACGGCGACGAGCGCGATCCCGAGATGCGCGCCTTCCTCACGTCGATCTCGCCGCTGACGCATGCCGACGCGGTACGCAAGCCGCTGATGGTCATCCACGGGCGCAACGATCCGCGCGTGCCTTTCGGCGAGGCGCAGGCCATGGTGGCCGCGGTGCGCGCCCAGGGCACGCCGGTGTGGTTCCTGAGCGCCGATGACGAGGGCCACAGCTTCACCAAGGCCGACAACCGCGCCTATGCCAACCAGGCAAGTCTCGAGTTCGTGCGGCGCGTGATCGAGGGCGCGGCGCTGGATCGGTGAATCAGCCCGGCGGGCGCAGGAAGCGATCGACGTCGCGCGCGAGCACCGCCTCGCGCAGCCGCTCGACCCACGCCCGCACCGCCGCGCGGCGGTCCGGCGCAGCCGGGCCCGCATCGAGGCCGGCATCGGCATCCGTCGCAGCGAGCACGGCCTCCTCGCGCGTCGCGTGCCGGCAGTCCCCCGTCATCACGCAAGGTCCCCAGACGCGCTCGTCGCGCTCATCGCAGGCCAGTCCCAGCGCGCAGGGCAACAGCATCGTCGCGGCTTCCAGCGCGCGTCGTTCGTCCTCGCCGGCCAGGCGTCGACCGTCGAAGACGAACGCCTCGCCCTCTCGCTGCAGCAGCGCGGGGCCCAGCTCCGACAACATCAGCGGATCGGCCCGGTTGAGGATGGCCGCGAGCCGCTCGCGCGCCGCGGCGCTGCCCGGCGGAGCAGGGCGGTCCATCAGCTGGATCAGCGGGTCCGCGCCATCGAGCGTGCCGGGCGTGGCGGATGTGCCGGACGCGGCGGCCGGCACATTCATCGCCTCGCGCAGTTCCTCGGGCTGCAGCTGCGCGCAGCCCGCGGCGAGCTGCTCGCGCCAGGCCGACACCCGCTGCGCCAGCGGCTGGTTGAGATCGACCGGCGCCAGCCCGGCCGTGCCCTCGTGCAGCGTGGTCATCTCCAGCAACACGCACTGACGCGCCAGCGCCCGAGCGTAGAGCCAGCCGCCCTGGTCGCGATGCCGCATCGCGGTCTTCAGGCTGGCGCGCAGCGCGGACGGCGGTGCGCGCAGCAGGGCCTGCAGCTCCGGTGTGCCGACAGCGCCGCGCGGCGCGCCGGTGCGACGCGCCGCGAGGTCGGATGGCGCTGCGTGCGCTGCGTCCAAACCCGGGCTCGCGCCGCGCCAGGACGCGTCCGCCCCGGCGAAGGACGACGGACGCCCGGCGGCTGCCGTGGCCGGCAGGGCCGGGCGGGTGCCGTCTCCACCGGGGTCGACCCACCAGCCCGCGCCGGCGCCCGCGAGCGCGCCCAGCGCGGCGGCGAGCACGGCGACGCGACCGACGCGGGCGGGGCTCACCACACGGCCTGCGGCCAGCCGTCCGAGCCCCAGGTCACGTTGTTGAGGAAGAGCACCGGCGCGCCGTTGTTCTGCGCGTCGTAGGCGTGCCAGGCCATCACCGAGCCGTCCGCCAGCAGCGACTGGCCGCCCGGGCCCTTGAAGCGCGAGCCGCTGGCGGCCAGCACCGTGCCGCCGCCCGAGAGCATCGCCACGCCGGCCTTGTCGACATAAGGGCCGGTGATCGCGCTCGCGCGCCCGACGACGATGCGGTAGGTGCTGTTGGCGCCCTGGCAGCACGCGCCCTTGGACGCGAACAGGTAGTACCAGGTCGTGCCGCCGGTCGCGCGCGAGATCACGAAGCCGTTCTCGATGCCGTTGGCGGTGTCGCGCGCGATGTTGGTCGCGCTGCCCGACGGCTTGAGCGTGGTGCTGCTCACCGGGCGGATGAAGATGCCGTTCCAGAACGAGCCGTAGACGAGGTAGGGCGCGCCACCGGTGGTCCTGGCCAGCGCGGGATCGATCGCGTTGTAGGTGTCGCCGGCCTGCGAGGTCACGACGGCGCCCTGGTCGATCCACTGGCCCGCGGCGATGCCGCCCGCCGAGGTGGTCAGCCCGATGGCGGACTTCTGCGAGCCGAAGCTCGACACCGCGTAGTAGCAGTACCCGAGCGAGCCCCATTCGCCGCAGCCCGGCGCCCAGACCTGCGCGGTCTTGTTGGCGGGGAGATAGGACTTCCACCACGACAGCCCGCCGCTGAAGATCGGCAGCCCCTGCGTCCACGCGCGGCCGTCGCCGGAGTACTTCACGCCGATGCCGCCGTTGTCGGTGGTCTCGAAGATCCACCAGGTCGAGCTGGTCTTGTAGAGGTTGGGATCGTGCGTGCCGAGCGAGCCGGTGAGCGTCCAGGGGGCCGCGATCGCGCTCGTGCTGAAGGCGAGGGCGGCTAGGGCGGCGAGGGCGGCACGCGCAGGGCGCGGCCACCGAGACGCGCCCTCCAGGCGCGAGAGGGTCAGGGTCATGTCTTGTCTCCGGTCTTGTGGGTGTGATGAGCCGGACCTGGGCTCGCGGACGATGCTAGGAAGCGGGCGCTGCGCGCACCAATGAATTCGCGCCGCGTTGCGATGCCGGTTCGGGCATCGGGCCCGAGGGCCTCCAGGCCACCATGGCGGGAATCCGCGATCGCGGCTCAACTGCCAGGAACCGGCCGCGCGCTCGGTACAGTGGGTCGCATGACTGATCACCCTCGCGCCTGGATCCGCCTGCCCTCCGGGGCGGCGCTCGACCTCATCAATCCGTCGCCCGAGGCCTGGACCGACGAGGATCTCGCGCTGCGGCTGGCGCGCACCTACCGCTGGGGCGGGGAGTCGGTCTGGCCGTGGCCCCTGTCCGTCGCGCAGCACTCGCTGCTGGTGCTGGCGCTGCGCCGGCAATGGGCCGAGGAGGCCGGCGAGCCGCTCTCGCGCGCGCTCCAGCGCGCCGAGTTGCTGCACGACGCGGAGGAGGGTTTCCTTGGCTTCGATTGCATCTCGCCGCTCAAGCGCGTGCTGGGCGAGCCCTTCCGCGTCGTCGGCGACCGGCTGATGGCCGCGATCAGCGTGCGCTACCGCCTGCCGGCCTGGACGCCGGACACGCACGCACTGCACAAGCGCGCCGACAGCACCGCCGCCGCCACCGAGGCCGTGCGCTGCACGGGCTGGTCCGAACGCGAGGTCCGCGAGGTGCTCGGCATCACGCATCCGGTGCTGGCGAGCGATCCCTTGACGGCCGTGTACGGCGGCACGGACTGGGAGCCCTGGCCCTCGGATGTCGCCGCGGCGCGATTCCTGGAGGCGCTGCGGGCGCTGGCCGACTGACGGGCCGGTCGCGTTCCGCGACCGCTCAGATCTGCCGCGCGATCGAGCGCCAGGCCGCCTCGGCGAGCATCTCGGCGCGCTCGGCCGGGCTGGCCATGCGGCGTCCGGCCAGCCACGACTGGCTGTACCACTCCGCCGCGCCCAGCACGAGCGCGGGGATCAGCTCCTCGGGCAGCGGCATCACGCGGCCGTACTTCACATCGCGGGCGAAACAGGCGTCGATCGGCGCGTAGCGCGCCGAGATCCGCTGGCGCAGCTCGTCGCCGAAGGGGCCCGAGGCCACCACCTCGCGTGCCATGAACACGAAGCGCGCCAGGTCCGGATGCGCGGTGATCCAGCCCACATAGGCCGTGATCAGCGACTCCACGACCGCGTGGCTGTCCTCCAGGCCCTCGATGCGCGCCGAGATGGCGCGGCTCTGGTCGTCGACCGCGGCGAACAGCAGCGCCGCCACGACGCCTTCCTTGTTCTTGAAGTGGTGATAGATCGTGCCCACGCTCTGGCCGCTGGCCGCGCGCACGTCGTCGATCGTCGTGGCCTCGATGCCGCGCGCGTTGAACGCGGTCAGCGCATGCGCGAGGATCAGCCGCTTGCTCTCCGCCCGGTCCTCGGGCAGCGCGGCGCGAAGCACCTGGTCCGTCCGGTCGGTGGCCGTGGCGGTCTTGCTGGGCATGTCTGGAATAATCTTCTAGGAAATTCTTCTAGGCAACGCGATCATCACGCCGTTGCCGCGGATAGCCGCGATCATCCCTCAAAGCCCACGTGGCGCAGGCGCTCATGATTCCTTCCTCGCTGGACATCCCGAACAAGCCCGGCAAGCCGATCCCCGTGCTCAACGCGCTGGGCGTGCTGGACAACCCCAACCTCGCGCTGGCCGAATCCGCGGAGAGCGCCGAGCAGCGCGACGCGATGGCCTACGCCAGCAGCGCGCGTTTCGTCGACGCGCGCGCGATCAACGACGCGATCGCCTCGGGCCTCTACGCGGTCAATGTCACGCTGGGGCATGTGGCCGGCAGCGACGATCCCCGCGCCGCCACCGAGCGCGACATCGCCGCCTGGGACGCCTTCATCGCGGCCGAGCCGCGGCTGCTGAAGGTGCGCGATGGCGCGGATCTCGACACCGCGCGGCGCGAGGGGCGCATCGGTGTCATCTACGGTTTCCAGAACACCGGGATGCTCGGCGACTCGATCGATGGCGTGGACCATTTCGCCGCGTTGGGCGTGCGGGTCATCCAGCTGACCTACAACGGCCGCAACGCGGTGGGTCATGGCGCGACGGCGGCCGAGGACGCCGGCCTGAGCGCCTTTGGCGAGGCGGTCGTCGAGCGGCTGCAGGCGCGCGGCGTGCTCGTGGACCTGAGCCACAGCAGCACGCGCACCTGCCTGGACACGCTGCGCCGCGCCCGTCGCCCGGTGGCCATCACGCACACCGGCTGCCGCGCCATCGCCGATCACCCGCGCAACAAGAGCGACGAGGAGTTGCGGCTGCTGGCGGACCGCGGCGGGGTCGTCGGTCTGTACTTCATGCCCTATCTGCGCCTGAGCGGCCAGCCGATGGCCCAGGACCTGATCGCGCATCTGGAGCATGCGATCCAGGTCTGCGGCGAGGACCACGTCGGGCTGGGCACCGATGGCGGCACCAGCGCGCATGACGATCCCGCTGCTTATCGGCGCCACCTGGAGGCCGAGGTCGCCCTGCGGCGGCGGCTGGGCATCGGGGCACCGGGCGAGACGGCCGATGTCGGCTTGTTCCTGCCCGACCTGTGCGGGCCGGGGCAGTTCCAGCAGCTGGCACGGCTGCTGGCCGGACGCGGCCACGGGGCGGCACGCATCGACAAGCTGCTGCACGGCAACTTCCATCGACTGATGACGGAGACCTGGGGATGACACGAGCAACACGGCGGACGATCGCCGCACTGGCGGCCGCGGCCTGGATGGCAGTGCTGACCCCGATGGCGCCAGCGGTCGCGCATGACGGACACGAACGCCAATGGGCGCCGAGCGCCACCGAGGCGCAGTCTTCCCTGGCCACGTTGCCGGCGCCGCAGGTGCTGCCCGGCGCGAAGCCGCAGACCACCCGCGTGCAGATCCACGGCATGGCGGTGGGCCGGCAGGTGCTGAGCCGCGCGGGCGACGAGACGCTGGCCGACTACGCCTTCAGCGAGCGCGGCCGCGGCGATCAGATCCGCGCGCGCTGGTCGCTCGATGCGCGCGGTCTGCCGCTGCGCTACGAGGCCGAGGGCAACGATTACTGGAAGGTCCCGCTGACGGAGCGTTTCGAGCGCACGGAGGGCGCGGGCGCGCAGGCGAGCTGGAAGAACCGGGTCGAGCAGGGCCACCGAGCGTGGCCCGAGGCGGGGGCGTTCTACCTGCCGGCCAACGCGCCGCCGGAGTTCACCGCGGTGCTGGCGCGCGCGCTGCTCAAGGCTCCGGGGCAACGCCTGGCCCTGCTGCCGGCGGGCGAGGCCACGATCGCCAAGGGCGCGACGATCGCCGCGGGTGGCCGGCGGCTGACGATGTACCGGATCTCGGGCATCGACTTCACGCCGGTGCCGGTCTGGCTGGACGAGCGGCTGCAGACGGCCGCGGTCGTCGACGACTGGTTCGAGGTCCTCGAGGCGCGTGATGCCGCGCTGCTGCCGCGGCTAGTCGCCGCGCAGCGTGACGCCGATCAGCGCTGGTCGGCGGATCTCGCCAGACGGCTGACGCATGTGCCGGCGGGCGATCTGCTGATCCGGCATGCGCGGCTGTTCGACCCGCGCGACGGCGTGGCGCGCGAGGACATGCGCGTGCTGGTGCGCGGCGGCCTGATCCTCCGCGTGGAACCCGACGACGCGTCACCCGCGCCGCCGGACACCGAGGTGCTCGACGCGGAAGGGCGTTTCCTGATGCCGGGGCTGTGGGACGTGCATCAGCATTTCGCCGGCACCGACGGCGTGTTCGACCTGATCGCGGGCGTGACCAGCGCGCGCGACATGGCCAACGACAACCTGCCGTTGATCGAGCGCGTGCGGCGTTTCGACGCGGGCACGGAGCTCGGCCCGCGCGTGGTGAAAGCCGGCATCGTCGAGGGCGTCGGACCGCTGGCCGGGCCGACCGACGTGCGGGTGGAGACGCTCGATCGGGCGCGCCAAGCCGTGGACTGGTACGCCGAGCGCGGTTATGCGCAGATCAAGATCTATTCGTCGTTCAAGCCGGAGCTGGTGCGTCCGATCGCCGATCTGGCGCATGCGCGCGGGATGCGCGTCAGCGGCCATGTGCCGGCGTTCATGCGCGCGCAGCAGTTCGTCGAGGCGGGCTCGGACGAGATCCAGCACCTGAACTTCATCGTGCTGAATTTCTTCCCGGAGGTTGCCGACACGCGCGGCAAGGACCGCTACACGGTGATGGCGGAGAAGCTGTTGCAGCTGGATCTGGACAGCGCGCCGGTGACCGGGTTCATCGCGGAGCTGCGGCGCCGGCACACGGTGCTGGACCCGACGGTGGCGATCCTGGAGGGCTTGTACTCGGGCGCGCCAGGCGAGCCGCCGGCCGCGTTGCGGGGCCTGGTCGAGCGCTTCCCGCCGATCGTGCGGCGGCGCTTGCTGTCGGGCGCGGTGGCGGTCCCGCCGGGCAAGGAGGAGGCTTATCGCCAGGCCTTGCCACGTCTGCTGGAACTGATCAGGCGGCTGCACGACGGCGGGGTGACGCTGATGCCGGGCACGGACGCCTTCGCCGGCTACACGCTGCACCGCGAGCTGGCGCTGTACGTGCGCGCGGGCATTCCCAATGCGGAAGTACTGCGCCTGGCGACGCTGACGCCGGCGGAGGTGCTGGGCGTGGCGGGTCAGCGCGGCGTGATCGCCGCGGGCAAGCAGGCCGACATGGTGCTGCTGGACGGCGACCCGCTCACCGACATCGCCGCGCTGGGGCAGGTGCACCGCACGATCAAGGCGGGCCGGGTCTTCGATCCGGCGCAGTTGGAGGCAGCGATGGGGATGACGCGATGACGAAGTCGAACGACGGCATTGAGCGATTCAACAGCGGCCGCGTGCTGCCGGCCACCGTGCCGTTCCCGGAGGGCACCGCCTTCGGCGGGCTGGTGTTCCTCTCAGGGCAGCTGGGCAATCAGCCCGGGACCTTGACGCTGGTGCCGGGAGGCCTGCGCGAGGAGGCGCTGCAGACGCTGCGCAACATCGAGACCGCGCTGCAGGCGCAGGGACTCGGGGTCGAGCACCTGTTGCGCTGCACGGTGATGCTGGCGGACATGGCGGAGTGGGGCGAGTTCAACGAGGTCTACCGCGCGTTCTTCGGCGACCGGCCGCTGCCCGCGCGCAGCGCGCTGGGCTGCAACGGCCTGGCGCTGGGCGCGCGCGTGGAGATCGAGTGCATCGCGGCGCGGGTTCGTTGACGCCCGCAAGCGCGTCATGCCGGTCCTCAGCGCAGGGACATGGGCAGGCCTGAGGCGACGTAGCGTTCTGACGAATGTCTTCGGACTCGAAAGCTGCGTCGTTTTTGTGACGAATGCGGGCGACTTATGTTCGCTTTGTGACGGTCGGTCGCCTTCGTTCGCCTTCCTGCGTCGTTTTCGTGACTGGAGGAGAGGCTGCGTGGGCTGGACGCTTACAGCCGCGCCATCGCCTTCGCGCACTCGGGCACGAGGGCGGGGCCCTTGTAGATCAGGCCGGTGTAGAGCTGGACCAGGTCCGCGCCCGCCTGCAGCTTGGCGCGCGCCTGCTCGCCGCTGAGCACGCCGCCCACGCCGATGATCGGATAGCCGCTGCCCAGCGCCGCGCGCAGCAGCCGGATCACCCGATTGCTCGCCTCGAAGACCGGCGCGCCCGACAGGCCGCCCGCCTCGTCGGCATGCGGCAGGCCCTGGACCGCGTCACGCGCGATCGTCGTGTTGGTGGCGATCACGCCGTCGATGCCATGGCGCTTGAGGCTGGCCGCGATCAGCGCGACCTGGTCCTCGTCGAGGTCGGGCGCGATCTTCACGAACAGCGGCACCTGGCGGCCGCTCTGGTCCTGCAGCGCCAGGCGGCGCGCCTGCAGCGGGCCGAGCAGCGCATCCAGCGCCTCGTCACTCTGCAACTGGCGCAGGTTCTTCGTGTTGGGGCTGGAGATGTTGACGGTGATGTAGTCGGCGTGCGGGAAGACGCCTTCCAGGCCGATCAGGTAGTCGTCGACGGCGCGCTCGATCGGTGTGGCGGCGTTCTTGCCGATGTTCAGGCCCAGCAGGCCGCCGCGGTGACGGAAGCTGTGCGAACGCTTGACGTTGGCGATGAAGGCGTCCAGGCCTTCATTGTTGAAACCGAGCCGGTTGATCAGCGCCTCGCGGGCGGGCAGGCGGAACATGCGCGGCTTGTCGTTGCCCGGCTGCGCCTTGGGCGTGACGGTGCCGACCTCGATGAACCCGAAGCCCATCGCGCCGAGGCCGTCGATGCAGCGGCCGTTCTTGTCCAGGCCGGCGGCCAGGCCGATGCGGTTGGGGAAGGTCAGTCCGGCGACGGTGACAGGGTCCGACACGCGGGTCTGCGCCCAGGCGCATTGCGCGGGCGTGTTCTGCAAGCGCGCGATGCTGCCCAGGGTCAGTTCATGCGCGTGTTCGGGATCCATGCCGAACAGGAAGGGACGGGCGAGGCCGTAGGGGATGAGAGCCATGATGGGGCGGCATTGTCTCATCGCGGCTCGCCAGGGCTACTCGCCGCGTGCGAACGGTGATGGGGGAAGCGCCCTAGCTCGTTCGGGCGGGTGGTCCGCACAGAGCCCTCACCCCAACCCCTCTCCCGCTTCGCGGGCGAGGGGCCTCCCACAGGTGGGCGTCGGGGCTCCCTCGCCCGCAAAGCGGGAGAGGGCGGGGGGTGAGGGCTCGCGGCAGTCAGCCGATGTCCTCCCGATCCCACGGCGGCACCTCGCCGAAACGCTCGACGCAGAAGTCGATCAGCGCGCGGACCTTGGGACTGGGATAGCGGCTCGGCAGATAGACCGCGTAGAGGACGTTGGCCTCGGCCGGCCCGCCCATCGGGGTCCAGTCCGGCAGCAGGGCGACGAGCCGTCCCTCGCGCAGGTCACGCCCGATCGCATAGGTCGGCAACACCGCCAGCCCCATGCCCGCGAGCGCCGCCACCCGCAGCGATTCGCTGCTGTTGGCGGTCAGGCCGCTCTCGAAGCGCAGCGCGCCGGAGATCTCCACCTCCTGCTCCCCGTGCTCGCCATGCCGGAAGCGCCAGCGTTCCGGCGCGTGCAGATAGCCGAAGCGCAGACACCGGTGCCCGGCCAGCGCCGCGACCGACGTCGGCGTCCCCTGCGCCGCGAGGTAGGCGGGCGACGCGCACAGCACGAAGCGGATGTCGGCCAGCCGGCGCGCGACCAGCCCGGGACTGGGCCGGCCGGTCAGCCGCAGCACCACGTCGAATCCCTCCTCGGCCAGATCGACGTAGCGGTCGTTGAGCCCCAGCACCACCTGCAGCTGCGGATGGCGCGCGCAGAACTCGGTGATCAGCGTGGTGAATTGCAGGTTGCCGAAGGCGGTGGAGGTGCTCAGCCGCAGCACGCCGCGGGGCTGCTCGCGCTGGCCGGCGAGCTCGGCATCCAGCGCCTGCGCCTCCTCCAGCAAGCGCTGCGCGCGTTCATAGACCCCGCGTCCCTCGGCGGTCGGGCTGATGCTGCGGGTCGTGCGATGCAGCAGACGCGTGCCGAGCTGCTGCTCCAGCCGCGCCACCTGCTTGCTGACCGCCGACTTGGTCGCGCCCAGCAGCTTGGCCGCGCCCGAGAAGCTGCGCGCGTCCACGACGCGGGCGAAGGCTTGCAGGTCTTCCAGACGTCCCATGGAGATCTCCGATCCAGGCTTGGATTGTTCTCGATCTGGAAACTCTAAAACGAATCGACAGCGGATTGTGTCCAGAAGCTGCCTTTTCCAGAATCCAGCCATCGACCTTCATGCCTGGAGTCGCCATGTCCACCACGCTCTCGACCCCTGTTTCAGCCCCGCGTCCAGCCGGGCGACCCGCAGCGCCCGCCGTGCGGCCGCCGGCCTCCGATCGCCTCGGCGCGCTGGTCGCGCTGAGCCTGCCCGCGCTGTTCATCCTGCTGTGGAGCACCGGCTACGTGGCCGGCAAGCTCGCCCTGCCGCATGCCGGCCCGTTCACGCTGCTGGCGCTGCGTTTCGGCCTGGCCGCGGCGGTGCTGCTCGGCGTCTCGCTGGCCACCGGCGCACCCTGGCCGAAGACGCCGCGCGCCTGGATCCACCTGGGCGTCGTGGGCCTGCTGATGCAGGTGCTGCATTTCTCGGGCGTCTACTGCGCGATCGCCTGGGGCCTGCCCACCGGCGTGGCGGCCTTGCTGATCGGGCTGATGCCGCTGGCCACGGCGCTGGGCGCGCACCTGTGGCTGGCCGAGCGCATGGGCACGGGGCAGTGGCTGGGGATGCTCGGCGGACTGGCCGGCGTGGGGCTGGTGCTGCTCGACCGGCCGCTGGGCGGCGGCGCCTGGGCCGCCTACGGCGCGGGACTGCTGGGCCTGGCCGGGCTGGTCGCCGGGACGCTGTACCAGAAGCGCTTCTGCGCCGGCATGGACCTGCGCACCGGCAGCGGCATCCAGATGGCGGTGTCGACGCTGGCGGTGACGGCCCTCGCGCTGTGGCGTGAGCCGGGCGTCGCGGACTGGAGCGCCGAGCTCATCGGGGCGACGCTCTGGCTGGGCCTGGTGAACTCCATCGGCGCCTTCAGCCTGATGTTCGTGATGATCCGGCGCGGCCAGGCGGGCGCGGTGGCCCGGCTCTTCTACCTGATCCCCGGCGTGTCCGCGCTGATGGGCGTGGCGCTGCTGGGCGAGCACCTCGGGGCGCTGACGCTGGCCGGTTTCGTGGTCGCGGCGGCGTCGGTGGGGCTGGGCGCGATGACCTCCGCCAAGACCTCGGCCAAGACGCCTGCCAAGACACCGACGCGCGCGCCGGGACAACCCGGAGAAGCAGGACGATAATCGCCGGTCCTTTTCCGCGTTTCCGTGTCCGAGAGGACACGCGCCGCCGCCATGAAGCACCTCGACCATCCGCAGCACGACCGCGAAGTCGGCTCCGCCGACACCACCCGCGACGCCACCCGCACCGACGACACCCGCATCGACGCGGTCCGCCCGCTGATCTCGCCGGCGCTGCTGCTGGACGAGCTGCCGCTGCCCGAGGCCTCGCTGAGCGTCGTCGAGACCGCCCGCCGCGAGATCAGCGACGTGCTGCACGGGCGCGACGACCGGCTGCTGTGCGTGGTCGGCCCGTGCTCCATCCACGACCACGACCAGGCGATGGACTACGCCCGGCTGCTCAAGGACCTGCGCGGCGAGCTCCAGCAGGACCTGCTGATCGTGATGCGCGTGTACTTCGAGAAGCCGCGCACGACGGTGGGCTGGAAGGGCTACATCAACGACCCGCACCTGGACGGCAGCTTCCACATGAACGAGGGCCTGCGCCTCGCGCGCCAGCTGCTGCTGGACGTGACCGCGCTGGGCCTGCCCGCGGGCACCGAGTTCCTGGACCTGCTGTCGCCGCAGTACATCTCCGACCTGATCGCCTGGGGCGCCATCGGCGCGCGCACCACCGAGAGCCAGAGCCATCGCCAGCTGGCGTCGGGCCTGTCCTGCCCGGTGGGCTTCAAGAACGGCACGGACGGCTCGGTGAAGATCGCCGCCGACGCGGTGCTGGCCGCGCGCGCGAGCCACGCCTTCATGGGCATGACCAAGATGGGCCTGGCCGCGATCTTCGAGACCCGCGGCAACGACGACTGCCACCTGATCCTGCGCGGCGGCAAGGCGCCGAACTACGACGCGGCCTCGGTGCAGTCCGCCGCCGAGGTGCTGAAGGCGGCCGGCCTGCCGCAGCAGCTCATGATCGACTTCTCCCACGCCAATTCGTCCAAGAAGTTCGAGCGCCAGATCGACGTCGGCCAGGACGTGGGCGCGCAGATCGCCGGCGGCGACACGCGCATCACCGGCGTGATGATCGAGTCCCACCTGCAGCCGGGCCGCCAGGACCTGCTCGCGGGCCAGACCAAGGCGGACCTGCTCCCCGGCGTGTCGATCACCGACGCCTGCCTGGGCTGGAGCCAGACCGAGCCGCTGCTGCGCTCGCTGGCGGCTTCGGTGCGTCAGCGCCGCGATCGCCGCGGCGCCTGACCCGGACCGCGCCGACCGCCCATGGGCGAGCTGCTGACCGCGTGGGCGGCCCATCCGTGGGCCTACCCGGCGTGTGCGGTCGTGCATCTGATCGGCGTGGGCGCGCTGTTCGGCGGCCTGCTGATCTTCGAGTTGCGGACCCTGGGCGTTCGAGCCGATATCGATCCGGGCGCGCTGGCGCGTCTGGCCATCCCGGCCGCGCTGGCCGGTTTCGCGCTGTGCGCGGTGTCGGGCGCGGCCATGTTCTCGTTCCAGCCGGAGGAGCTCTGGGTCAATCCCGCGCTGCGGGTGAAGGTCGCGTTGATCGCCCTGGCCGGCCTGAACGCCGCGTGGTTCCACCTGCGCGGCGGCGTGCGGGCGCAGGACCGGCTCGGCCGCTGGCAATGCCTGCTGTCGTTGGGGATTTGGGTCGCTGTCATCATCTGCGGGCGCTGGATCGCCTTCGTCTGACCCCCGGCGCATCCTTCAAGGAGGCTTCGATGGAACGACGCTCGATGGACCGGCCCTCGATGGACCGGCGCGCCCTGCTGGCCGCGCTCGCGGCCGCGCCCTGGATCCCGCTGACCGCTCGGGCCCATCACGGCTGGAGCAGCTTCGACCAGGACCGCCCGCTCTACCTGGAAGGCCGCGCGCTCAAGGTGTCCTGGCGCAATCCGCATGCGGAACTCGATCTGGAACTGCCCGAGCGGCCCGTGCTGCCGGCCGATCTCGCGCAGCGGACGCTGCCGGCCCAGACGACCGCGGTCGATGGCGCGTCGCTGCTGGCCAAGGCGCAACTGCCCACGCGGCGTGACCGCCGCTGGGAGGTGGAGCTGGCGCCGCTCACGCGGCTGGAGTCCTGGCGCGTCGCGGAGATCAAGCCCGGCACCGCGCTGTCGGTGATCGGTTTCGCCGCGCCGGGCGAGCAGGGCGCCGCGGTGCTGCGCGCCGAGTACCTGTTCGTCGACGGCAAGGCCTACGGGCTGCGGTCGTCGCCGGCCTGAGCCGCGGCCAGCGCGGCGCCGTTTGCGACGGGTGGCGACGTCTCGCGCCACACAGCGGCACTTCGTCGCGCGGCGCTGCCCAGGCCGCCGGCCGGTTCCTAGAGTGCGCTCCATCGATCAACGACTGGAGCCCTCGATGACCTTCGCCCCTCACTCGCGCCGCCTCCCGGCCTCCGCCGTCCGTTCCCGCCTGCTGGCGCCGATGCTGGCCGTGCTGCTCGTCGCAGCGGGCGCCCAGGCCCGCGCGGCCGACCTCGAGCTGGAGGTCAGCGGCCTCGCCGCCTCTGCGGGCACCGCTGCCACCGCAGCCGACAGCGGCATGCTGATGGTCGCCGTCTTCGACGCGCAGGGCTGGCTGCGCAAGCCCGTGGCGGTGGACCGCCAGTCGGTCTCGGCGGCCAAGGACGGCAAGCTCGTGCTGCGCCTGACCGGTCTGCCCGACGTCCCGATCGCCGTCAGCGTGTTCCAGGACCTCAACGGCAACGGCAAGCTCGACATGAACCCGATGGGCATGCCGATCGAGCCCTTCGCGTTCTCGCGTCAGGCCCAGGGCAACTTCGGCCCGCCGAGCTTCGAGCAGGCCGTGCTGCCGGCCGGCACCGCGCGCCACGAGATCCGCCTGCCGGCGCAATGAGGGAGCTCGCCATGCAACACCGCAGGGACTGGATGCGGGGCACGCTGCGCCTGGGGGCCGGCGCGCTGGGCGCGACGGCGTTGGCCACGGGCTCGACCTGGGCGAGGGCGGCCGAGCTGCTCTCGGCCACCGCGCATGAGACGGGCGCCGCCGCGCTGTCGGCCGCGGACTTCGAGCGCGCGGTCGCCGAGGCGCCCGAGCTGCTGCCGCTGCGCGGCTGGTCGGGCGAGGACCGCGAGGCGGCCGAGCTGCGCATCGAGGGGCGCTGGCCGCGCGAGCTGCGCGGCACGCTCTATCGCAACGGCCCCGGGCTGATGAGCCGCGGCGGCGAGCGCTACCGTCATTGGTTCGACGGCGACGGGCTCGTGCAGGCCTGGCGATTCGAGGAGGGGCGCGCGCGGCATCAGGCGCGTTTCGTGCGCACCGCCAAGTTCGAGGCCGAGCAGGCTGCCGGGCGTTTCCTGCTGCCCGCGCTGGGCACGGCGATCCCGCCGCAACGGCCCATCACCGGGCCGGACAGTCTGAATGTCGCCAACACCAGCGTGCTGCGCGTTCAGGACCGCCTGTATGCGCTGTGGGAAGGCGGCAGCGCCTATGAGCTGGACCCGGAGACGCTCGCCACGCGCGGCGTGAAGACCTGGGCGCCGGAGCTGCGCGGCATGCCGTTCTCGGCGCATCCCAAGGTCGAGCCCGATGGCACGGTCTGGAACTTCGGCACCAGCGCGAGACACCTGTCGGTGTTCCGGCTGGGCGCGGACGGCGCGCTCCGCGAGCACCGGATGCTGACGCTGCCGATGCCGGCGATGGTGCATGACTTCGCGGTGTCGGCGCGTCACCTGGTGTTCCTGCTGGCACCGATCGGGCAGGACCGGGCCGCGCTGCGTGGCGGGCAGAGCATGGCGGCGTCGATGACCTGGCGGGCGGGCGACGCCACGCGCGTCCTGGTGCTGGACAAGGACACGCTGACGCCGCGCTGGTACGAGCTGCCCGCCAGCCTGGTCTTCCACTTCGCCAATGCCTTCGAGGACGGCGGCGAGCTGGTGGTGGATTACGCCGAGGCGGCCCCGCTGCCCGAATTCCAGGCACGCATCGAGTTGCTGATGGCGGGCCGGCGTCACCGGGCCACTGTGTCGCAGCCGCGGCGCCTACGCCTGCCGCTGGACGGCGGGGCGGCGCGGCTCGCGCGGCGGGACGAGGCGATGGAGTTCCCGGTGGTCGACCCGCGCGTAGTCGGACAGCGGCATCGCTACGTCTATGCGCCCACGCGCATCGCCGGCGATGAGCGCTGGGGTTTCGACGGGGTGATGCGCCTGGACATGGACCAGGGCCGGCGCGACCGGTTCCGGTTCGACGAGGACGTGTTGATCGAGGAGCAGCTGCTGGTGCCGCGTCCTGGCAGCGCGCGGGAGGGTCAGGGCTGGCTGCTGGGCCTGGGTTACGACGTCCGGCGCCAGCGCAGCTTCGCCAGCGTCTTCGACGCGGAACGCCTGGGCGATGGACCGCTCGCGCGCGCCTGGCTGCCGTACTGGGTGCCGCTCGGGTTCCATGGACGGTTCCATGCGGGGTGAGGGTGGGTGAGCCTGGGGGGAGCGAGAAGCGGGCCGGGGGCAGACAGCGATAATCCCCGCTTTCCTCCGCAGCACCCCCACGTCCATGACCCAAGACGAATTGAAGACCCTGGTCGGCCAGGCCGCATTGCAGTACGTGACGCCCGACACCATCGTCGGCGTGGGCACCGGCTCGACCGTCGACAAGTTCATCGACGCCCTGGCCGCCAGCGGCGTGCGCATCGCCGGCGCGGTGTCGAGCTCGACGCGCAGCACCGCCCGCATGCAGGCCCTGGGCATCCCCGTGCTGGATGCCGCCGAGGTCGAGTCGCTGCAGGTCTACATCGACGGCGCCGACGAGATCGACCGCCAGGGCCACATGGTCAAGGGCGGCGGCGCGGCGCTCACCCGCGAGAAGATCGTCGCCGACCTCGCCAAGACCTTCGTCTGCATCGCCGACGAGAGCAAGCTCGTGGACGTGCTCGGCGCCTTCCCGCTGCCCGTGGAGGTCATCCCCATGGCCGCCGCCCAGATCGCCCGCCGCTTCCGCGCCATGGGCGCCGATCCGGTGCTGCGCAAGGACTGCGTGACCGACAACAGCTGTCACATCCTCGACGTCAAGGGCCTGAAGATCACCGATCCGGTCGCCTTCGAAGCCGAAGTCACCCAGTGGCCGGGCGTGGTCACCGTCGGTGTCTTCGCCCGCAACAAGGCCGCCGTGTGCCTGCTGGGCACCTCGCAGGGCGTCAAGACGCTGGATTTCTGAGGATCGCGTCCTGCGCGTCCTGCGCGTCCGGCGCGCCCGGCATCGGCGGTTCCGGTGAGGAACCGTGGCTTCGCGGCAAATTTCCGGTTTCTCCGGGCCTGCCGCGTTGACCGTGCCGGATGCGGCGCGCAAGATGCCTCGCCATGGGGATCCGTCTTGATGAGATCAGCACCTGGCGGACCGCCGTCGAGCGGGGCGCCTTCGGCGTCTGGGACCTGAATCCGCCGCTGGAGCTGGTGCATTACTCGCCGCGCTGGAAGGAGCACTTGGGCTATCCGCACCCGGATCAGCCCGACAGCACCGCGTTCTGGCGCTGCCGCGTCCATCCCGAGGACCTGCCGCCGATGATGGTCGCGTTGCGCGAGCACTTCGACGGCTTCACCGACAGCTACGAGCAGCGCTTCCGCCTGCGCAGCAACGGCTCGGGCTACCGCACTGTGTACTCCCGCGGCCGCGTCGTGGCCCGCGACCACCGCGGCAACGTGCTGCGCATGGTGGGCACGATGGTGGATCTCACGGCCCGGCCCGTCGTGCCCTTCGACGACCGCTTCCTGGGCCACGACTTCTCGCCCTCGGCCCTGGGCTGCACGCCGTTCCACGCACTGCTCGCGGACGCCACCGCGCCGCTGCTCGATCAGGTGTCGGAGATGCTCGCGGCGTCCTTCGAGCAGGCGATGGCGGTCGGTTGATCAGGTCACCGGCGCCGGGTTGAACAGGACCAGCGCGTTGGCCAGGCCGTGCTGCTCGGCCCACGTCTTCTTGCCGGACGCGACGTCCAGCATCATCCGGAACATCTCCCAGCCCATCTCCTGGATGGACTTCTCACCGTCGGCGATCTGGCCGGCGTTGATGTCCATCAGGTCGAACCAGCGCCGTGCCAGGTCGCTGCGCGTGGCGACCTTGATCACCGGGCATTCCGCCAGGCCGTAGGGCGTGCCGCGGCCGGTCGTGAACACATGCAGGTTCATGCCCGCGGCCAGCTGCAGCGTGCCGCAGATGAAGTCGCTGGCCGGCGTGGCCGCGTAGATCAGCCCGCGCTGGTCGCGCCGGAGCTTGTCGCCCGGCGCGAGCACGCCCGAGATCGCCGAGCTGCCGCTCTTGACGATGGACCCCATCGCCTTCTCGACGATGTTGGACAGGCCGCCCTTCTTGTTGCCCGGCGTCGTGTTGGCGCTGCGGTCAACGCTGCCGCGCTGCAGGTAGGCGTCGTACCAGGCCATCTCGCGGACCATGGCCTCGGCCACCTCCGGCGAGGCGGCGCGCGAGGTCAGCTGCGCGATGCCGTCGCGGACCTCGGTGTTCTCGCTGAACATCACCGTCGCGCCCGCGCGCACCAGCAGGTCCGCGCAGAAGCCCACCGTCGGGTTGGCGGTGACGCCGGAGAACGCATCGCTGCCGCCGCACTGCACGCCCACGACGAGCTCCGACGCGGGCACCGTCTCGCGACGGCGCGCGTTCAGGCGCTCGAGGTGGACCTTGGCCTGCGCCATCACCGAGTCGATCATCGACATGAACCCGACGTGCTTCGCATCCTGCAGGCAGACGACATCGAGCGGCTCGCCGTTGGCCGTCGTCTCGCCACGTTGATCCGCGATCGGGATCACGCCGGGTGGCATCAGCCGCTCGGGCTGGAGCTTCTCGCAGCCCAGGCTGACCACCATCACCTCGCCGCCGAAGTTCGGGTTGAGGCTGATGTTGCGCACCGTGCGGATCGGGATCACCGCGTCGGGCGCATCGATCGCCACCCCGCAGCCGTAGCTGTGCGCGAGCCCGACGACGTCGTCGACGTTGGGGTACTTCGGCAGCAGCTCCTGCTTGATGCGCTCGACGGCGAACTCGACGACGCCCGCGACGCATTGCACCGTCTGCGTGATCGCCAGGATGTTGCGCGTGCCCACCGAGCCGTCCGCGTTGCGGTAACCCTCGAAGGTGTAGCCCGTCAGCGGCGCCATCTCGGGCGCCTTCACCGTGGCGATCGGCAGGCCCTCGAGCTCGCGCGCCGGCGGCATGCGCAGCAGCCGCTCGTGGACCCAGCTGCCGGCGGGGATGTCCTGCAGCGCGTAGCCGATGGGCACGTGGTAGCGCAGCACCGCGGTGTCGGCGGGGAGGTCGACCAGCGCGACCTTGTGGCCTTGCGGCACGTGATTGCGCAGCACCAGTCCGGACGGCAGCACCGTGCCCTCGGGAAGTCCGCCGTCGTTGGCGACGATGGCGACGTTGTCGGCCTCGTGCATCTGGATGGTCAGCGGGGAGGTGATCATGGAGAGTTCCTGGGTCAGGTCTACCTGGGTGAGGCCAGCAGCGGGATCGGCGCGGTCAGACCGGCTTGAGCTCGACCCGCTTGATCTCGCCGACGATGAGCAGGTAGCTCAGCACGGCCACCAGCGCATGCGCGCCGACGAAGACGAGCGCGCCGTTGAACGAGTGCGTCGTCTGCACGATGTAGCCGATGACGATCGGCGTGACGATGCCCGCGACATTGCCGAAGGTGTTGAACAGCGCGCCCGACAGGCCCGCGATCTCCTTGGGCGAGGTGTCCGACACCACCGCCCAGCCCAGCGCGCCCAGGCCCTTGCCGAAGAAGGCCAGCGCCATGATGCCCACGACGACCGCCTCGATGCCCACGTAGTTGCACGCGATCATCGACGTCGACAGCAGCATGCCCACGACGATCGGCACCTTGCGGGCGAAGGTCAGCGAGTGTCCGCGGCGCAGCAGCCAGTCCGAGATCACGCCGCCCAGCACGCCGCCCGCGAAGCCGCAGATCGCGGGCAGTGCCGCGACGATGCCGGCGTTGAGCAGCGACATGCCGCGCTCCTTGACCAGGTAGATGGGGAACCAGGTCAGGAAGAAGTAGGTCAGCACGTTCACGCAGTACTGCGCGATGTACACGCCCATCAGCATGCGGTTGCCCAGCAGCTGCTTGAGATAACCGAGCTTGGGGCCCGACGCGGCCTTGCCCGCGCCGCCTGCGCTGCCCGCGAGCAGCGCGCCGCCCGCCTCGATGTGATCGCGCTCGGCGCGCGTGATGGTCGGGTGATCGGCCGGGCTGTTGTGCATCGTGCGCATCCACACGACGCTCATCACGATGCCCAGGCCGCCCATGAAGTAGAAGACCTCGGACCAGCCGATGGCGTGCACGATCCAGGCCATGATCGGCGCGAAGAGCACCGTGGCGAAGTACTGCGCGGAGTTGAAGATCGCCGAGGCGGTGCCGCGTTCCTTCACCGGGAACCACGCAGCAACCATGCGGCCGTTGGCGGGGAAGGAGGGCGATTCGGCCAGCCCGACCATCAGCCGCATCAGGAACAGCGCCGACACCGCCAGCGGCAGGCCGAAGAGCATCTGGTCCATGCCCATGTGATGCACGCTGCCCTGCAGCATCGTGAACAGCGACCACAGCAGGATGCTCCACGCATAGACCTGCTTGGCGCCGAACTTGTCCAGCAGCCAGCCGCCGGGCAACTGGCCTAGCACGTAGGACCAGCTGAAGGCCGAGAAGATGAAGCCCATCTGCACGGCGTCGATGCCGAGCTCCTTGGACAGGACCGGGCCCGCGACACCGACCGTGGCGCGGTCCGCGTAGTTCAGCACCGTGACGATGAAGATCATCGCCAGCACGCCGAAGCGCGCGCGACCGATGCCGCCCGCGGCGGGGGAGGAAAGGGATAACTGCATGTTGTCTCCGGATCGTATCGAGGGCCGGTCTGCGCCGGCTTCCGTCATGCCATCTGTCGGGGCGCGGGCCTGGACCCCGCGCCGCCGTCATGCCTGCATCACACGTGGATCACGTGTGCGATCACGCCTGTGATCACGCTTGTGCGTAGGCGGTCTTCACCGTCGTGTAGAACTCCGCGGCGTACTTGCCCTGCTCGCGCGGGCCGTAGCTGGAGGACTTCCGGCCGCCGAAGGGCACGTGGTAATCGACGCCCGCCGTGGGCAGGTTGACCATCACCATGCCGGCCTGCGCGTGGCGCTTGAAGTGCGTCGCGTGCTTGAGCGAGGTGGTGGCGATGCCGGTGGCCAGCCCGAACGGCGTGTCGTTGGCCAGGGCCAGCGCCTCGTCGTAGTCGCGGACCTTGATCACGCTCACCACCGGGCCGAAGACCTCTTCCTGGTTGATGCGCATCGCGGGCGCGGTCTCGGTGAAGAGCGCCGGCGTCAGGTAGAAACCGGGCGCGCCCGCGCTGCTGGTGGGCAGCGCCTCGCCGCCGGCAGCCAGGGTCGCCCCCTCGGCCTTGGCGATGGCGATGTACTCCAGGTCCTGCGCGAGCTGGCGCTCGTCGACGACCGGACCGATGTCGGTGCCGGCCTTGCGCGCGTCGTCGACCTTGAGCGTCTTCATGCGCTCGACCACGGCGGCGACGAAGCGGTCATGGATGCCCTCGGTGACGATCAGGCGCGAGGACGCCGTGCAGCGCTGGCCCGTGGAGAAGAAGCCGCTGTTGACCGCGGCCGCGACGGCCACGTCGAGGTCGGCGTCGTCGAGCACGACGAACGGGTTCTTGCCGCCCATCTCCAGCTGGAACTTCGCGCCGCGCGCCACGCAGGCCGCGGCCACGCGCTGGCCGGTGGCCACGCTGCCGGTGAAGCTGATCGCGTCGACCTGGCGGTTCTCGAGCAGCTCGGCGCCGACCTCCGAGCCGCGGCCCATGACGAGGTTGAACACGCCGTCGGGCAGGCCCGCGCGCTTGAGGATGTCGGCCAGGTGCCAGGCCGAGCCGGGCACCAGGTCCGCGGGCTTGAGCACGACGCTGTTGCCGAAGGCCAGCGCGGGCGCGATCTTCCAGGCGGGGATCGCGATGGGGAAGTTCCACGGCGTGATCAGGCCGACCACGCCCAGCGGCTCACGCGTGACTTCCACGCCCACGCCCGGACGCACCGAGGGGATCACCTCGCCGCCCACGCGCAGCGCCTCGCCGGCGAAGAACTTGAAGATGTTGCCCGCGCGCACGACCTCGCCGATCGCCTCGGGCAGGGTCTTGCCTTCCTCGCGGGCGAGCAGGTCGCCGAGCTCGGCGCGGCGCGCCAGGATCTCGGTGCCGGCGGCGTCGAGCACGTCGAAGCGCTGCTGCGGCGTGGCCACGCTCCACTTGCCGAAGGCCGCGCGCGCGGCGGCGATGGCGGCGCGGGCTTGCGCGACGTCGGACTGCGCGTACTCGCCGATCACGTCGCGCGTGTCGCTGGGGTTGATGTTGCGGGAAGCGCGCGGGCCGTCGACCCATTCGCCGTTGATGAGGTTCTTGAACATGCGGGACTGCTCTCTCTGCGTCGGGATCGGGGACGCGTGGCGACCGGCCGCGCGTTCCCCAGGAAGACTTACTGCGGGCCGAGCTTGGAGATCAGCGCGCCCAGCTCGTCGACCTCGGCGGCCTTCAGGTCCGACAGCGGCGGACGCACCGGACCGGCGGTGTGGCCGATCAGCGTGGCGCCGGCCTTCACGATGGAGACCGCGTAGCCGTGGCCCTTGTTGCGCAGCGCGATGTAGGGCAGGAAGAACTCGCGGATCAGGCGATCCGTCGTGGCGGTGTCGCCCGAGGCGTGCGCGTTGTAGAAGTCGATGGCCGTCTTGGGGATGAAGTTGAAGACGGCCGACGAGTACACCGGGCAGCCCATCGCGCGATACGCGCCGGCGAAGACCTCGGCGGTGGGCAGGCCGCCCAGGTAGCTGAAGCGGTCGCCCAGCTGCTGGCGGATGGAGACGAAGGACTCGATGTCGCCGATGCCGTCCTTGAAGCCGATCAGGTTGGGGCAGGTGTCGGCCAGCTTGAGCAGCGATTCGGGCGTCAGGCGGCAGGCGCCGCGGTTGTAGACGATGACGCCGAACTTGACGCTGCGGCACACGGCCTGCACGTGGGCGACCAGGCCCTCCTGCGAGGCCTCGGTCAGATAGTGCGGCAGCAGCAGGATGCCCTGCGCGCCCAGGCGCTCGGCTTCCTGCGCGTACTGGATGGCCACACGGGTCGGGCCGCCGGCGCCGGCGATGATGGGCATCCGGCCCTTGCAGGTCTCGACGGCCACGCGGATGACGTCGCTGTACTCCTTGGGCTCCAGCGAGAAGAACTCGCCCGTGCCGCCGGCCGCGAACAGCGCGGTGGCGCCGTAGGGCATCAGCCATTCCAGGCGATCGGCGTAGGGCTTGGCCGCGAAGTTCAGCTGGGCGTCGAAGTCGGTCAGCGGGAACGACAGCAGGCCGTGGGAGATGATGGTTTTGAGGTCTTGGGGCGAGGTCATGAGGGGCTTGTCTCCGTGGATGCAACAGCACTGGCGGCCGACGTCGCACCTCGCCGCGATGGGCTTGGTACCGGTACCAGCTTGCGACGAATGGTAGCGATACCAGTGGCGTCGTTCAAGCAGATGTCCGACAACTGCGGGTAATCACCTAATTGATCTTCGCGCGCGGTCATCGGCTTCATCGGCGCCGGCGGCCTCAGCGACTTCATCGCCGTATCCCCCATCCGGGGACCCTCTTTGCGGTTGCCTCCTTGGAGGGACCACTTCAGAGGGGGGAGAGCTAGGGGTGTCGAGCGCGGGAACGGCCACCTACAACGGGGAGGCGTCTTTCACGCGTTACCCAACCAGGAGGCCCACATGAAGTCCGACACCCGTTCTGCGTTCCAGCAGCAAGTCATCGAAGCGCTCGTCGAGAGCAAGGCCATCAACGTCTCCGCCGTCGGCGCGACCTTCGCGAAGTTCGGCGAGCGGGCCCTGCTGCACGGCGAGACCCTCGTCACCATCGTCAACCGCAATGCCATCTGGAACTGCGGCTGGCCCGGCCCCGAGCTCGACATCGTCCGCAACGCGCGGCAGTTCAACGAGTGACGTCATGAGCGCGGTCGTGTCGATGCCCGCGGTCCGGCGGGTGGCAGGCAGGAGGCCGGCACCGGTCCGGCATCGGGACGACCTGCTCGGGCGGGTGCACCTGGCGGTGCGCATGGCCCGGCGCGCGGTGAAGGCCGCGGTGAACCGGGAGGTCCTGAATGGGGAGGAGTCGGCAAGCGCGGCGTGTCATCCGCCGCCGCTGGTGCCGGCCAAGGTCGTGGGCGAGTCCGCGATGCTGCTGCGCATGACCGCACCGCTGCGCGGGCTGGACGAGACGCTCGATGTCGAGTCCCGCCTGCTCGCGGTGCAACTGGTGCCGCAGGCGCGGGGAGGGCGCGTGCGCGAGCGGCTCTGCCATGAGCCGGGACGCGCGCTGGAGCATGCGTCGGCGCATCTGTTCCTCAGCGACGCCGGATATCCGGACGAGGCCTTCGATCGATTGCTGGCCGGTGTCGTCGAGGGCAATGCGGTCCAGGGGTCGGAGCGCCTGCCCAATCACCTGCTGGAGGGCGAGTGGCTGGACCAGATCTGGCGCGGGCGCGTCGACGCCGAGCCGGCGGACGCGGCGCTGCTCGATCGCACCTGCCTGGGCTGGCCGCTGGACGTGCTGGGGTGCTCGACGCTGGATCTCTACCTGTTCACGCATGTGGTGATGTACGCGTCGGACATGGGCCGGCGCGCGGTGGTCCTGCCGCGTGAGCCGGTGGACATCCTCGCGGAGGTGGAGGCGGCGCTCGCGGCCGCGCTGGACGCGGACAACCTCGACCTCGCCGCGGAGCTGCTCTGGACCTGGCCGATGCTGCGCCAGCCCTGGAGTCCGGTGGCTAGCTTCGCCTACG
This sequence comes from Roseateles sp. So40a, assembly GCF_048081605.1. Taxonomy (NCBI): domain Bacteria; kingdom Pseudomonadati; phylum Pseudomonadota; class Betaproteobacteria; order Burkholderiales; family Sphaerotilaceae; genus Roseateles; species Roseateles sp. So40a. The sequence goes on from NZ_CP182288.1 coordinate 1,643,433, forward strand.
GCGTGCTCGCGCGCGAGCAGGACGAGCTCGGGTTCCTGCCCGGACCGGACTACGAGCGCTGGGCGAGGCAGCCGGCAGGGCAGGACGCGATGTCGCATGAGGACCTCGTGCTGCGCAGTTCGTACCACGCGACCTTCGTGATGGGCATGTTGTGCGCCGCGGCCTTGCTGCCCGGCGGTGGGGGCCGCGCGGCCGCCGGCCCCGTGATCCCGCTGCCGGACGGCATGGCCGATCAAGCGGATCGACCAGATCAACCTGATGGACCTGATCGAGCCGCATGGCCTCGATGGCAACGGGCCTTCGAGGCGCTCGACGACGCGGCGCGATCGCGGCTCGCGTCCTTGTCGGTCAGCGTGCGTTTCCGGCGCGCGGCGGCGACGGGGGACATCAACGCGCTGCGCGAGGTCCTGGCGTCGACGCTGGACGAGCACGGCGCGGACGGTCCGTCCGCGCGGCAGGCGCTGAGGAAGCTGCAACGGGCGATGGCGATCGTGCGCGCGTCTGGTGCATCGGGTGTGTCGACTGCATCGGGCGCGTCTTCCTTGCAACGCTGAGCGGCGCGGCGAGCCGTGCTTCGCACGAAGTTCCCTGCATTCGCCCATAACGTCGATTGGTTACATGCGGGTTCACCCGTGTTGGCAACAATGGCCAGCCTTTGTTGTCTGACCTCTTGAGCCCTTGCTGACCATGCCTCTTGCCTCGTCCTTCGCGCTGCCTCTTCGTGCCCGCCGCCTGTTCGCGCTGATTTGCCTGGCGGCGGCTCCGGCCGCGCAGGCCGACATCGTCGTCGGCCAGGTCGCGCCGTTCTCCGGCCCGCAGGCGGTGACCGGCAAGGCGATCCACGCGGGCGCGAAGCTGTGGATCGACGAGGTCAACGCCAAGGGCGGCATTCGCGGGCAGCGGATCAAGCTGGTCACGCGCGATGACGCGCAGAAGCCCGAGGAGACGGTGCGCCTGGTCAAGGAGCTGATCGCGCAGGAATCGCCGACGGCGCTGATCGGCACGGTCGGCACGTCCAACCTCGAGGCGCTCAAGCAGGACGGCGTTCTGGAGAAGAGCCGGGTGTCGATGCTCGGCGCGGTGTCGGGCGCGACGAGCGTGCTGACCGCGCGCGGCCTGTATCCGGTCAAGGCCAGTTATCGCGAGGAAGTGGAACGGCTGTTCAAGCAACTCGCCGAGACGGGCCGCAGGCGCGTGGGCATCGTGTTCCAGGACGACGGCCTGGGCCGTGACGCGCTGGCCGGGGCGCAGGTCTCGGCCAAGACGTACGGGCTGACGCTGGTGGCGCAGTCCGGGTACGCGCGTAACACGGTCGAGGTGGGCAAGGCGGTCGACGAGATGGTCAAGCAGACGCCCGATGTGATCTTCCTCGCCGCGACGACGGCGGCGGCGATCGAGTTCACGACGCGCTACCAGGCCGCGGGTGGTCGAGCGGGTCTGTATGGCATGTCGATCATCGACGTGCAGGCGCTGCTGGCGAAGATGGGTCCGGAGAAGGCGCGGGGCTTCGCGTTCTCGCTGGTGCTGCCGACGGATGACCGGGCGGACCGCGAGGTGGTGCGGGACTATGTGCGCCTGCGTCAGGGCTCGAAGGACGCGGACCTGTCGGGCCGCTCGCTGGAGGGCTTCATCGCGGCGAAGGCGCTGGTGCGGGCGCTGGAGCGTACGACGGCGCCGGGCGCGGCGGGCCTGTCGGACACGCTGGAGCGGGGCTTCGATGTGGACGTCGGCGGCCACCGCCTGACCTTCGGCAAGGGCCAGGCCCCGTCGCGCTACGTCGACTTCGCCGTGCTGGGCGCGGGGGGGCGGTTGATGCGGTGAGGCTTGCGGCCTTGCTGCGTTGAGGTGGGGCAGGGCGGTGTCGGCGGCGTCCATCGTCCCGTCTTGTTGTCATCGACGCTTCAATCTCTACTGATTTGTGCAGGAGCGCCTGGGGCGCGAATGCAACGCCTTGGCGGATGCCTCGCCCATGGGCGCCTTGGGCGTCGATAGAGTTCTTCAGATCAAAGGGCCGTCCCAGGTGTCTCGTAGCGAGCCACCTGGAACGGTCCTGATCAGAAGGACTCGCCATGCACGTTGTTGCCTCCACACCGAACGAAGGCGCATGCTCCGCCTTTGAAGAGAGCTACCTGGTGCGGACGCTCGGCCGCATCGCCGAGGACGCCGAGATCGCGTTGACCGAACTCGTGGCCAATGCGTGGGATGCGGGAGCGTCCCGCGTGGACCTCACCATTCCCGCGCATCCGGAAGGCCGCCTCATCGTCGAGGACGACGGACACGGCATGACCGCGGTCCAGTTTCGTGAGCGATGGATGATGCTCGGTTACGACCGCCTCAAGCATCAGCCCGCGGCGGTGGAGTTCCCGCCAGACCGGATCGACTGGCAGCGTCTTGCGCACGGGCGCAACGGCATCGGCCGTCATGGGCTCTTGTGCTTCGGGGATCGCTACGTGGTCGAGACGTGGCGCGACGGTCACGGCGCTCGATTCGAGGTGGACACCCAGGGTCATGAGCGTCCGATCCGGATTGATCGGGCGTCCACCTTTCCGGTGCCGGGCCACGGGACGCGTCTTTCAGTCGACGTTCGGCGTCACTGTCCGGATGCGAATGACCTCCTGGCCATGTTGGCCTTGCGATTCCTGCCGACCGACCGTTTCCAGGTGCGCGTGAATGGCCGGCTTGCCGCACTCGTGGCGAGGTCTTGCGTCATCAGGTGTGCAACCCTGGACATCCCAGGCGGAGCAGGTGTCGCGGTCAACGTGATGGACGAGTCGCAGGTTCCGGCGTCCCTGCGCCAGCAAGGCATCGGCTTCTGGGTGAATGGTCGTCGGGTCGGCACGCCCGGCTGGTGGGTCGGGGCGGAATCAGTCATGGATGGCGGCGGCCGCTTCGCTGAGCGGTACTCGTTCGCCGTCCATGCCGGCGACGAGTGGTCAGCGGAAGTGAGCCCGGATTGGTCGGGGTTCCGGTCGAGCCAGCGGGTGCAAGCGCTGCATGAAGCGGTGCGCAGCCATGCCCGTGCAGTCGCGGCGCAGCTCTCCGGCACGTTGATTGAAGAGAGTTCGGAAGAGGCCCTGGTGCGGAATCGCCAGGCCTTTGGGGCGCTGTCTCCATTGGGACGTGCCGAGATCGCGACGTTCGTGCGCGATCTGGCGAAGACGATGCCTTCCGCGTCGCAAGAGGTCTTGTCGGCGGCTGTGCATGCGGCCATCAAGCTGGAGCGGGCGAGGGGAGGCGCGGTGTTGCTTGAGAGGCTGACGACGCTGGATGAGTCGGACATCGACGGGCTCAATCGGCTCCTGAGCCAGTGGACGGTCCGCGAGGCCTTGACGGTGCTGGACGAGATCGACCACCGCATGACGGTGATCGCGACGATCGAGAAGCTGAGCGCCGACCCGGGTACGGACGAGTTGCACACGCTGCATCCGCTCGTGACCCAAGCCCGCTGGCTCTTCGGCCCCGAATTCGACAGCACCGAATACGCCTCCAACGTGTCCTTGCGGACAGCGGCGGAGACGATCTTCAAGAAGCGGCTGGCTCCGGACGCCTTTGACTTCCGCAGGCGCCGCCCCGATCTCCTGCTGCTCGCCGATGCGACCTGCTCCATCGTCGGCGCCGAGGGCTTCGACCCCGTCGAGGATGCGCTGACCAAGCATCGCCATGTGCTGATCGTGGAGCTCAAGCGCGGCGGGCATGAGGTCGGTCGGGACGACGTGCGGCAGGCCAACAACTACGTGCAGGACTTCTACTTCAGCGGCGCCATGGACGGCCCGACCCAGCTGACCGCGTTCGTCGTCGGACACACCATCGCCGCCACCGCGGGACGGGAGCTGCAGTTCATCGATGGCGGCCTGCCTCGCGCGCGCATCCGGGCGGTCACCTACGGCCAGTTGACGCGGTCCGCCCACCGCCGGCTGCTCTGCCTGAAAGACCGCATTCCGGCCCGCTACGACGAGATCACGGGGGCGGACCTCTCCGCCAAGGTCCTGAAGACCGCAGCACGCACGCACCTGCATCTGGTCGAGGGCAACGACGATTGAGGTGGAGGCTCCGTGGCGCCTGACGATCCCCGGGCGAAATGTTCCGCGCGGGCGGTGTCATCGAGGCCCCAGGCGCCTTCGGTAGACTTGCCCCCTGATGAACTCGACGGCACGAACTCCGACCGCAATGCCTGACCCCGGCCCCGAAGCCGTGGTCGATCCCCGACCTCCGAGCCCGGAGGCGCCCACCCCGCGTTTCGACCGGCTCGATGCCGTGCGGGGCCTGGCGATGGTGTGGATGACGGCGTTCCACTTCTGCTTCGACCTGAGCTACTTCCGGCTCATCACCGAAGACTTCTACCGCGACCCCTTCTGGACCTGGCAGCGCAGCGGCATCGTCAGCCTCTTCCTGCTCTGCGCCGGGATGGGCCAGGCGGTGGCGCTCGGCCAGGGTCAGACGGCCTACCGCTTCTGGCGGCGCTGGGGCCAGATCATGGGCTGCGCGCTGCTGGTGTCGCTGGGCTCGTGGTGGATGTTCCCGCGCTCGTACATCAGCTTCGGTGTGCTGCACGGCATGGCGCTGATGCTCATCCTGGTGCGTTTCGGCTTCGCGCGGCTGCCCACCGCGGCGCTGTGGGCCCTGGGCGCGCTGGCCATCGCGCTGCCTTTCCTGGTCGCCGATCCCTTCTTCGACACCCGCACCACGAATTGGGTCGGCCTGGTCACGCGCAAGCCGCTGACCGAGGACTACGTCCCGCTGCTGCCCTGGCTGGGCCCGATGCTGTGGGGCTGCGCGCTGATGCGCGTGGCGGCGGTGCGCCGCTGGATGCAGCGGCCGCTGAGTCTGCCGCTGCGGCCGCTGGCGGGACTGGGGCGATGGTCGCTGTCGTACTACATGGTCCACCAGCCGGTGATGATCGGCGCGCTGATGGGCGCGCGGCAGCTGGGGTGGATCTGAAGGGCTGCGACAATCGCGCCCCATGAGCTCCTCTCCCTCCAAGACCCAGATCCTGTTCGGCTTCCACGCCGTGACCGTGCGCCTGAAGACGGCGCCCGCGTCGGTGCAGGAGATCCTCTTCGACGCCACCCGCAAGGACCAGCGCATGCGCGGTTTCCTGGAGAAGGCGCAGGCCGCCGGCGCGCGGCTGGTCGAGAGCGACGACGACCGCCTGCAGAAGCTGTGCGGCACCACGCGCCATCAGGGCGTGGTGGCCCGCGTGAAGGTGGTGGCGCAGCAGCATTCGCTGGACGACCTGCTGGACACGGTCGAGGGCCCGCCGCTGGTGCTGGTGCTGGACGGCGTGACCGATCCGCACAACCTCGGCGCCTGCCTGCGGGTGGCCGACGGGGCGGGCGCGCACGCCGTGGTGGCGCCCAAGGACCACGCGGTCGGCCTGAACGCGACGGTTGCCAAGGTGGCCAGCGGCGCGGCGGAGACGGTGCCTTACCTGATGGTGACCAACCTGGCGCGCACGCTGGGCGAGCTCAAGGAGCGCGACATCTGGGTGATCGGCACGTCCGACCAGGCCGAGAAGACCTTGTACGACCTGGACCTGAGCGGCCCGGTGGCGCTGGTGCTGGGCGCCGAGGGGCAGGGGATGCGGCAGCTCACGGGCAAGACCTGCGACGAGCTGGTGCGCATTCCGATGCAGGGCGCGGTGGAAAGCCTGAATGTCTCGGTGGCGGCCGGCGTGTGCCTGTACGAGGCGCTGCGTCAGCGGCAGAAGAAGGGCTGAGGCCAGCGCGCGGGCCCGTCCGGGCACGCCGGGCATGGGTTTTGCGAAGCGAGATAATCGCGCCACTGCGGCCCTGCGGGGCCGCTTCGACATTCAAGAGGCCCTGACCGGGGCCCGATCCTCTCTTACCGGACCTCCTACCGCCATGGCCGTCATCGAAGTCAAGCACCCCCTCGTCAAGCACAAGATCGGCCTGATGCGGGAAGGTGACATGTCCACCAAGAAATTCCGCGAGCTGACCGGCGAGGTCGCTCGGCTGCTGGCCTACGAGGCGACGGCCGACTTCCCGCTGGAGAAGACGACGATCGCGGGCTGGTGCGGCGAGGTCGAGGTCGAGCAGATCGCCGGCCGCAAGGTGACGGTGGTGCCGATCCTGCGCGCGGGCCTGGGCATGCTGGACGGCGTGCTGGACATGATGCCCAACGCGAAGGTCAGCGTCGTGGGCCTGGCGCGCGATCACGAGACGCTGCAGCCGGTGAACTACTTCGAGAAGTTCGTGGGTCAGCTGGACCAGCGCACCGCGCTGATCGTGGATCCGATGCTGGCGACGGCGGGATCGATGATCGCGACGATCGACCTGCTGAAGAAGCGCGGCTGCAAGGACATCCGCGCGCTGGTGCTGGTGGCCGCACCCGAGGGCGTGGCCGCGCTGACGAAGGCGCACCCGGACGTGCGCTGCTGGACGGCGGCGATCGACTCCCACCTCAACGAGCAGGGCTACATCATCCCGGGCCTGGGCGACGCGGGCGACAAGATCTTCGGCACGAAGGACGTCTGAGCGTCACCGCCGGGAGGCGACGACCGGCGGCAGCGCTCATCCGTTCGCCGCCACCACCATCGGCATCGGCCGATGGTCGAGGTCCGACGAGATCGCCTGGTCCACCGGTCGGGGCAGCTCCAGGCCGGGACCCTCGCAGGCGGTCGCGCGGACCCATGGCGCGAAGGGCGCGCGGACCTCGCCGAACAGCATCGCGAACGGCACCTGCGCCGCGTCGAAGCCCGTGCCGATGCGCACGAAGCCCATCGGTACCCCGGTCCCCGAGGGATCGAAGAGATACCAGCGACGGCCGACATACGCCTCCACGTAGGCGTGGAAATCAGGCGCTCGCGCGGTGTCGGCGCCGAAGTCCGTGCCGGTGACATAACGGGCCGGGATCGACAGCGCGCGGCACAGCGCGATCATCAGATGGGCCATGTCGCGGCAGACCCCGACGCGATCCGTCATCGTGTCGAGCGCCGAGGTCCGCGTCGTCGACGCGCCCGGCACATACGCGATGTGCCGGCGCACCCAGGCCTCGATCGCCCGTACCCGTTCATGGCCCGGCGGCATCGCGCCGAAGACGGCCTCGGCCCAGGCGCCCAGCCGGTCGGACTCGCAATAGCGGCTCGGCATCAGGTAGGGCAGCACGTCGACCGGCAAGGCGTCGACCGGGGTTTCCTCGAGCGTGGCCGGGTCGCTCAGCAGATGCTCGATCGTCACGCTCGCGGCGTAGCTCAGGTGCAGCGGGCCGCGCGGCGCGCGCACCCGGATCACGCGGTTGCCGGCGGGCGCGTTCTCGGCGCGCCAGGGCAGGTCCTGCGCGATCGTCACCTGCTCGCAGAGCACGCGTTGCGCCGCGGTGCGCGCGGGCTGCACGCTGAAGAGGAAGTCGCCGAAGGCCGAGTCGACGAGGTAGTCGAGCTCGAATTGCAGGTCGAGGCGGATCATGGCGTGGAGATCCTGGGCTGGGGTGGGGCGTCGCCGCGCGCGGCGGCATCGATGACGCAATGGATGAAATGGAGCTTGGGCACCACGTCGCGGACCAGCACGAACGGATAGAAGTCGGGCTGGCCCATCGCACGGGACATCTCGTTCATCACGCTGGTCACGGCGATCCAGGTGTGGAGGAGCTCGAGGAAGGCCGGGCCGGTCGGGTGGTCGGGGCGCCAGAGCGCGTCAGCGGTGAAGGGCTTGTCACCGCCCGCATCGGCCAGCGGCTGGAGCAGCCGGAATCCCGCGGCGGTCGCGAGGGTGTCTCGCAGGTGCAGGTAATGGGCCCAGGTCTCGGCCCAGTCCTCCCAGGGATGGCTGCTGGCGTAGGCCGAAATGAAGTGTGAAGCCCAGTCCGGCGGCGGGCCGTTGTCGTAGTTGCGCTTCAGCGCCGCGGCGTAGTCGGCGCGCTCGTCGCCGAAGAGCTCGCGGCAGGCGGGCAGCCAATCGGTATCGGCGACCAGCTGCAGCCAGTAGTGATGGCCGACCTCGTGGCGGAGGTGGCCCAGCAGCGTCCGATAGGGTTCGTGCAGCTGCTGGCGGGCACGCTCCCGGTGGGCGTCGTCGGCCTCGTCGATGTCGATGGTGATGACACCGTCGGCATGGCCGGTCATGACCTTGGGCTGGCCGGGCAGGGAACGCAGGAAGTCGAAGGCGAGCCCGCGCCGCGGATCGACGGCCTTGGACACCACCGGCAGGCCGAGCTCGAGCAGCTGCGCGATGACGCGCCGCTTGGCGCGTTCCATGCGACCCCAGAGCTCGCCGTTCTCCGGCACCGACAGGTCGGGGATCCTGCGGTTGAGCGCGCAGGCGATGCAGTACCGATGCGGTGATTGATCATCGAGCGGCACCAGCCAGTTGCAGCCGGCGGCGGTGTCGAAATTCGCGCATCGCGTGAAGAGACCGTCATGACCCGTCACGCGCCAGGTGTGTGGAGAGGAGCCCGGCACGAGCGCATGCAGCGAGGCGTCGCTCGAGAGAAAACCGAGCGCCGAGCCACAGGCGAGGCACGCGCTGTTGCGGAAGAAAACGCGGCGCCCGCAGACGCAGCGGTAATGGTGGGAGGAAGGGCGGGAGGAACGTGTGAGCACGGAGGCGACATGGCAAGCCTGGGGCCCGTGAGGCGCGTCTGTGCCCTGTTCGCTGGCGGTGTAGGACCGATCCGACTTGGAGATGCGTCTCTGCCCTGCACCACGGTCGAGGTCCGTTCCCTACGATGAAGTTGTCCCACCGAAAAGCAGTTCCGCAACGGTGGCAACGCAGCTTCACTTTCAGGAGATCGACCATGAACAAGGACCAAGTCAAGGGCGCCGCGAAGGACATCGCTGGCAAGGTGCAGCAGAAGACCGGTGAGGTCGTGGGCAGCACCGAGCAGCAGGCCAAGGGCCTGGCCAAGCAGGTCGAGGGCAAGACCCAGAAGAACTACGGCGACGCCAAGGAAGCGATCAAGGACGCCAACAAGCATTGAGCGTCACGCCCCTGCGGAGCGCCTTGAGCGCTTCGCCAGCGCGTAAAGCCAGGGACGGCCGATGGATGCATGTCCATCGGCCTTTCTTTCATGCGATGTCGAGAATGGGGCCGGCGATTCGTCGTCCAGGCATCAACCTCACTTGGAGCTCCCATGAAATACCTCGGCCTCGCGTACTTCACCCCCGAGAAGTTCGCGGAAATGTCGCCCGAAGAGGTGAAGGCGCTGGTCAGCCAGTGCCCGGCCCTCGACGAGAAGATGCAGGCGACCGGCAAGATGCTGGTGTCAGCGTCGCTCGGCGACCTGGAGACGTGGAAGACGCTCCGGCCGCGCGCGGGCAAGACGCACGTCACCGACGGCCCCTACACGGAGGCCAAGGAAGTGGTCGGCGGACTGTTCATCATCGAGGCGGACGATGCCGATGAGGCCTTGCGTATCGCGTCCATGCATCCCGCCGCCCAGATCGGCGACGTCGGCGGCTGGGCGGTGGAACTCATCCCGATGGACTTCTATCTGGGGCGATGAGGTCAGCGCCGGAATGCAAAGAGCGCGGCGCCGTAGTACCCGACCTGCATGGCGCAAACCACCGGAATCCAGCCGATCTTGTTGTATTGGGTGGGGAAATTGAACAGCACCAGGACGGCCACACAAGTCAGGATGATGGGTTTCGCCAATAGGATCTGATGGAGCCGGGGGAAGGGTTGGTCCGTGTCCCAGCACAGCCGCTCCTCATGGATGTGCGCGGGTAGAGATACTCGAAGAACGTAGACGAAGTACAGCGCCATGACGGCAATGCTGGTGAAAGACCATATATTGGCGTCGCGGATGGGTGCGGTATCGTAGATCGTGATCAAGGAGATGGTCGAGGCGATTCCGTTGAGAATCACCGCTTGCCGGTGCAGCGTGCGTGGGGTCATGGATGATAGAAATGCACCCGCAAGGCGGGTGCATTGTCAGTATCAGGAAGTCGATTGATCGGTCTCGGTGCCGGTCACCCGATCCCCGATATATCCTCCCGCCGCGCCGCCAAGCGCAGAGCCGATGGTCTGGCCGAATTTCCTTCCCACCACATATCCGACCATGGCCCCCGCTGGGCCAAAGACGGCGCCAATGGCTGCGCCGGCCACGCCGCCGTAGAGCTCGCCTGCCACTCCCCCAGCGATGCCTCCCACCGCCACGCCCGCTGCCGCTCCTTCGGCTGTGCCGCCGTGGACCAGATCAATTTCTGCGTCTGTCAAAACTTGCATTCTCAGAACCTGAATGGTTGTCGATGGATCTGCGGCCATCGATCGCCGCCGGCACGTTTCACCCGCACCTGGCAGATGCCCGTAAAGGCAACTGTTGATCCGACGGTATTCGATGGGTTTGAGGGCGTGGCGCTTAAGTTGACTTGTTCAGGCTGATATTTCAAAAGTTCTTTGATCGAATCAATTCAGTCTTATGCGTGATTGGATATGTGCGGTGGAAGTTTCGAGGCGGCTCGCGCAACTTACTTGCTAGTGGGGCACTTTGCTCCAACATTAGTCGGTTAGTGCCCCACCTCGATAGGTGGGTGGAATTCGCGCCAAACGTGTTGATCGCGATCCTTTGACAATGTCAAGAGACGTTTTGATGTCGTGCAATCTGTGGTCTGTCAGCCAAATGAGGGATCTGACTTTGCGTCTCCTCAAAGCTCGTCGTCCTCTTCATGCTCCGGATCCGGCCCGGCGGACGGGTCATCGCCGCTGGGCAAGTCCTCGACGTCGATCGATGCGTCGATGTCGCTGTTGTCCGGTGAGCGGGTGACGCGATCGGGAAGAATGTCCGCCGACTCGTGATCGTGGCCGGGCGTCGCGGACGCGCGCTCGCCAGTCCCGAAACGGTCGGTGTCGGAGCCGGCCTCGGACGGCGTCGCCCCGAGTTCATCGGGATCGTCCGCGCCCGTGGCCATGCGGCGCTCGTTGGAGACGTCGCTGCCGCTGTCCGAGCTGTCGCTCGGGCCGAGCGCGTCGGTGCCGCGGCCCTTGGCCTGCGAGGGGGCGGGCGTGCCGCCGAGGATGCTGCTGGTGGCCATGGAAACTCCTTGCAGGGACCCGAAGGTCGATGCCGGAGATCGGCAAGCGCGGGGCCCGGCCGACCGGGTGTCAGGCCCCGTTGAGCGCGGCCTTCAGATGGGGTGCGGTCCGCGAGGCGGGGTGCCCCGCGACGTCGTCCGGGGTGCCCGTCGCGACGATCCGGCCGCCGGCCCCGCCTGCGCCCGGTCCCAGGTCGATGACCCAGTCCGCGGCGGCGACCACGCGCATCTCGTGTTCGACCACCACCACCGTGTGGCCCGCCTCGACCAGGTCGCGCAACTGCGCCATCAGCTTGTCGACGTCCGACGGGTGCAGCCCGGTCGTCGGTTCGTCCAGCACGTACAAGGTGTGCCCGCGCGCCGCACGCTGCAGCTCGGTGACGAGCTTGATCCGCTGGGCCTCGCCGCCCGAGAGCTCCGTCGCCGGCTGACCGAGCCGCAGGTAACCCAGCCCGATCCCTTGCAGCAAGCCCAGTGGCCGCGCGAGCGCGGGTTCCTCGGCGAAGAACTCGAACGCCGCGTCGACCGTCATGCCCAGCACGTCGGCGATGCTGCGGTCCCGGTACAGCACCTTCAGCGTCGCCTCGTTGTAGCGCGCGCCATGACACGCGGGGCAGGGCGCGAAGACGCTGGGCATGAACAGCAGCTCGACGCTGACGAAGCCTTCGCCCTCGCAGGTCTCGCAGCGGCCCTTGGCGACGTTGAACGAGAAGCGCCCGGCGTCGAAGCCGCGACGCCGCGCGGCCGGTGTGGCGGCGAAGAGCTTGCGCACGTGGTCGAACAGCCCCGTGTACGTCGCCAGGTTGGAGCGCGGCGTGCGTCCGATCGGCTTCTGGTCGACCCGCACCAGGCGCCGGATCGCCTCGGCGCCCTCGGTGATGCGGCCGCTCGTCGGCAAGAGTCCAGCGCCGCTGTCGCCTCGACCCTCCGGACCCGAGGCGTCCGCGTCCTGGTCGTCATCGAGGCCCGCGGGCTCATGCCCGAGGTGCGCGCCGACGAGATCCACGAGCGCGCGGCTCACCAGCGAGGACTTGCCCGAGCCCGACACGCCGGTGACCGCGGTGAACACGCCCAGCGGGAACGCCGCGTCCACGTTGACGAGGTTGTTCTGCGTGATGCCTTCGAGCTTCAACCAGCCCTTGGGCGCGCGGCGCGCGCGATCTCCCGTTTCCGCCTCGCTCGCCTCAGGGAAGAGGTACGCGGCAGTGCGCGAACCCTCGACGCCGCGCAGTCCCTGCGGCGGGCCGCTGTAGAGCACGCGGCCACCGAGTTCGCCCGCGCCCGGCCCGACATCGACGATCCAGTCCGCGGCGCGCATCAGGCCGAGGTCGTGCTCGACGACGAAGATCGAGTTGCCCGCCGCCTTCAGCGCTTGCAGCGACGCGAGCAGCGATTCGCCGTCCGCCGGGTGCAGCCCCGCCGAGGGCTCGTCGAGCACGTAGACGACGCCGAAGAGGTTGGAGCAGATCTGCGTCGCCAGGCGCAGCCGCTGCAGCTCGCCCGGCGAGACCGACGGCGTGGCACGCTCCAGCGACAGGTGGCCCAGTCCGAGCGTGAGCAGCGGCCGCAGCCGCATCAGCACGTCGTCGACGAGGCGGTGCGCGGCCAGGCGCTTCTCGTCGCTGAGGCCGTCCATCGCGGCGTCGCCGAGGTGCCGAGCGAGCTCCGCGAGCGGGCAGCGTGCCAGCGCGCCGATGTCCAGCCCGCCGAAGGTCACGGCCAGCGCCTCGGGCTTGAGCCGCTTGCCGTCGCAGGACGGGCAGGCGCCGCCGATCAGGTAGCGCGACACGCGGCGTTTCATCAGCGCGCTCTGCGTCGTCGCGAAGGTGTGCATCACGTAGCGCCGCGCGCTGCTGAAGGTGCCCTGGTAGCTCGGCTCCATCTTGCGGCGCAGCGCGTCCTTGGTCTCCGCGGGCGTGAAGCCGGCGTAGACGGGGACGGTGGGCTGCTCGTCAGTGAACAGGATCCAGTCGCGCGTCTTGCGCGGCAGCTCGCGCCAGGGCTTGTCGACGTCGATGCCCAGCGTGACGAGGATGTCGCGCAGGTTCTGCCCATGCCACGCTGGCGGCCACGCCGCCACGGCGCGATCGCGGATGGTGAGCGTGTCGTCGGGGACCATCGACGCCTCGGTGACCTCGTACACGCGGCCCAGGCCGTGGCAATGCGGACAGGCGCCCTGCGGCGTGTTGGGCGAGAAGTCCTCCGCGTACAGCATCGGCTGCTTCGCCGGGTAGCGGCCGGCGCGCGAGTACAGCATGCGCAGCAGCGAGGACAGCCCCGTCACGCTGCCCACCGAGGAGCGCGCGCTCGGCGTGCCGCGTTGCTGCTGCAGCGCGACGGCCGGCGGCAGTCCCTCGATCGCGTCGACCGCCGGCACGCCGACCTGATCGATGAGCCGGCGCGCGTAGGGCGCGACCGATTCGAAGTAGCGGCGCTGAGCCTCCGCGTAGATCGTGCCGAAGGCCAGCGAGGACTTGCCCGAGCCCGACACGCCGCTGAACACCACAAGCGCGTCGCGCGGGACGTCCACGTCGACGTCCCGGAGGTTGTGCTCCCGCGCGCCGCGCACCTGGACGAAGGCGGTCCGGCCACGGTCCGGCTGGTTCGCGTCGAGGAGGGGCTCGGGATGCTGGGGCGGGGGCGGGGGCGGGGGCGGGGGCGGGGACGGGGGCATGGAGGTCCTTGGGCGGTGAGCCAGTGGGCGCAGCGGGATCGTCATTCTGGCAAGCGCGGGTCCCGTGCGCCCGTATCATCCGGCTCGCTCGCGCACGGCCGCGCGGGATCCAGCCCCCTCGAATGACGCGACCGATCCTGTCGATCCCGGTGATGCCCCTGCGCGCGCGACGAGCCCGGCGCGGTGATCGGGCACGCCTGGCGGCGCTGGGGGCGCTGACGGCCCTGGCCTGGTCCTGCCTGGTCGGCGCCGCGCCGATGCCGGCATCGCTGGCCGAGTTCAAGCACACCGCCTGGCCGATGGAGCGCGGCGCGCCCAGCCGCATCAATTCCATCAGCCAGACCCGCGACGGTTTCCTGTGGATCGGCAGCGTCGAGGGGCTGTTCCGCTTCGACGGCGTGAGCTTCGAGCCCATCGGCCTCGCGGATGCCGAGCCCGCGCAGCGGCTCGTGGTCTCCAGCCTGCGCGCGGCGCGCTCGGGCGAGTTGTGGGTCGGCCTGGCGCGCGGGCGCGGCGTGGCGGTGCTGAGAGAGGGCCGACTGCTCGACGCCCGCATGCCGCATCCGTCGCGCGAGGTCAACGACATCGAGGAAGACGACCAGGGCGGGATCTGGATCGCGCGCGGTGGCCGCAGCACGCTGGGCCTGGCCCGCTTCCACGCCGGGGCCTGGCGGGAGTTCGGACCCGACGACGGGCTGCCTGCCCAGCCGGTCTGGGACCTGCACCTCGCGCGCGACGGGTCGATGTGGGTGGCCCTGTCGCAGGCGCTGGCGGTGCTGCGGCCGGGCCAGACGCGGTTCACCGTCACGCAGGATCGTCTCGAGCCCCGCGCCAGCCTGTCCGAGGACGCGCAGGGGCGGCTCTGGATCTCCGATGCCCAGGGTACGCGCCGGCTGGCTGCAGCCGACCGGCAGGACGCCGTGATCCCGCATCCCGGACCGGTGGGCGGCACGCGACTGTTGTTCGATCGGCAGGGCGATCTCTGGACGACGACCTGGAACAGCGGCCTGCTGCGCATCCGCGCGCCCGGCCAGGCTCTGCCCGCCACGGGCGCGGGCAAGGACCGCGTCGCGTCGCTGGACGCCGCCGATGGCCTGACCTCCGACCAGACGCGCGCGCTCTTCCAGGACCGCGAGGGCAGCCTGTGGGTGGGCACCGAGTTGGGGCTGGATCAGCTGCGTCCGGCCAGCGTGGTGGTCGAGCCCGGCCTGCCCAACAACTCGCCGACGAGCTACCGCCTTGCCGCCGCGCGCGACGGCACGGTCTACGTGGCCGATGCGCAGGCGCTGTACGCGATCGCGCCGGGTGCGGATCCGCGCCGGGTGCGGGTGAACGGCAGTCCCGCCGAGGCGCTGTGCGCGGCGCGCGCGGGCGGCGTGTGGCTCTTTCTGGCGGATCGGGTGCTGCGCGTGGACGCGCGAGGGGCCGAGCGCTTCGCCAAGCCCCCGGGGACCATGGCGTACGGCTGCGCGGAGGATGCCGAGCATCGGCTCTGGATGCCGGCGCTGGATCGTGGCCTCCACTGGATGAAAGACGGCGCCTGGTCCCGATGGCGGGAAGCCGAGCCGTCGCCCTCGTTGCCCGCCAACGCCGTGCTGGACGGGCAGGGAGGCGCTGCCATCCTGTTCCGCGCGGCCCCGCCCTCGGGCGAGTTGCCCTTCCTGGCGCTGGAGGCGTCGCGCTCGCC
Source organism: Roseateles sp. So40a (assembly GCF_048081605.1). Classification (NCBI taxonomy): domain Bacteria; kingdom Pseudomonadati; phylum Pseudomonadota; class Betaproteobacteria; order Burkholderiales; family Sphaerotilaceae; genus Roseateles; species Roseateles sp. So40a. The sequence goes on from NZ_CP182288.1 coordinate 1,658,781, forward strand.
GGCCGGCGGGATCGAGGGACTGCTGCCCACGAGCGCCGGGCTGGCGGTCAGCGGCAGTCGAGGGCTGGCGATGGTGGAGGCGGGGCCGGCTGGCGGGCCCAGCGCGGCGTCACCCGCTTTGCTGGGCATCGAGGCGGCGCCCTGGGCCGCGTCGCTGAACGGATGGGCGCAATCGGTCAACGGCGAGGCCTGGGCGATCGGCGATGCCGGCATCGTGCGGCTGCGCGCGGGCGAACTCGAGTCGGCGCTCGCGGGCGGGTCCGCGCCAAAGGCGCGCGTCTTCGGTTTCCAGGACGGACTCAACAGCTTCGTGCAGAAAGCGCCGGGCGCGCAGGTGGCGGTCGGTGGCGATGGCCGCGTGTGGTTTCTTACGCGGCGCAACGTCGTACGCATGGACCCCGCGACGCTGGCGGACAACGCCTTGCCGCCGCCGGTGCTGGTGCGATCGGTGGTGGCGGGCGATCAGGAGATCGCCGCCGGTCCGCGCGTGGTCCTGCCGGCAGGGACGACCACGGTGCGCGTGGCCTTCACCGCGCTGAGCCTGGCGGTGCCGTCGCGGGTGCGGTTCAGCCACCGCCTGGTCGGCGTGGACGAGGCCTGGTCCGCGCCGAGCCCGCAGCGCAGCGTGGTCTTGTCGGACCTGCGGCCCGGGGACTATCGATTCGAGGTCCGCGCCACCAACAACGATGGGCTGTGGAGCGCGCAGCCGGCGGTGATGAGCGTGTCGATCCCGACGACGCTGACGCAGTCATGGCCGTTCAAGCTGGCGATGGGCGCTGCGGGGCTGCTGGTGATCTATGGGCTGTCGATGCTGCGCATGCGGCAGGTGCTGGCGCGGGTGCGCGAGCGGGACGCGGAGCGCGCGAGCGAGCGTGAGCGCATCGCGCGGGACATGCACGACACGCTGCTGCAGAGCGTGCAGGGGCTGATCCTGCATTTCCAGGCGGCAGCCAACAAGCTGCGCGGGCAGAACGGGCAGCGCAGTGAGGGCGGCGAGAGTGGCACGAGGGGCGAGCTCGACAGCGTGCTGGAGCGCGCCGAGGATGTGTTGAGCGAGGGCCGCGATCGCTTGCAGGGCTTGCGCCGCACGCGCACGGGCGAACTCGAATTCGAGGCGCGCCGGCTGCTGCAGCAACAGCCCTTCACGGACCGCACGCGGGTCGGCGTGGTGAGCGAGGGAACGCCGCGCCGGGTGCGGGCGGATGTCTTCGACGAACTGTCGTTCATCGTGGGCGAGGCGCTGTTCAACGCGGCGCGACATGCCGAGGCCACCGAGGTGGCGGTGCATCTCAGCTATGGACGGCGTTGGCTCGGGATCGAGGTGAAGGACAACGGCGTGGGGCTGCGGCCCGAGAAGCTGTCACGCGCGCAGGCGTCGGGCCACTTCGGCATGCGCGCGATGCGGGAGCGTGCCCGCTCGATCGGCGCGCAGTTCGCGGTGACCGATCTGCCGGGGCAGGGCACCTGCGTGTCGCTGCGCATCCGCGCGGGGATCGCGTATGCGAGCGGTGGCGGCGTGAGCGAGAGCGAGGGCGCGGAGGGTGCCGTGTCGGTCTGAGACCGCGGAGATGGCGGTTGACCGTGCCTGCGCTGATGAGCGTGGACCGTCTGCCGGCGGCATACTCCGCCCATGTCGAAAGCCGGAGAGCCGCTCGTCCGTCCGGGTCAGGTGTTGCGCACGCTGTCCGAGGACGCGGCCGCGGCGATGACGAAAGCCTGGATGCAGGTGTATGGCCGTCGTGGACAAGGGCTCAACATGAAGGACTTCATGTGGCACGTGTTCAGCGGCGGCGGATATGACTGCGTGTCCGGGCAGGAGGCGTTGGCGGCTTATGCCACGCGACAGGCGGCGGAGTACGTCGTGCTGTCCAACGATCGACGCACGGTGTTCGTCACCGATGTGCGGCCTGATCGGGCCGCGCTGTCCGACTACATGGTCTTCCCGTCGAACCTCGCGTGGACGATGGCCTTCACGCATGAAGACGGTTGGCTCGGTCCGTACTTCGCGGTTCATCCGGACGCGGCCCGGCTGGAGGCCGACATCCTGGCGGGCATCCGCAAGAAGCAGCAGATCGAGGCCGCCCGGGCGAAGGGGTGGATCTAGCCGTTGAGGTCCAGGACCGCAGCGATCAGTTCATCACCAGGTCGTCGATCATCTGCTCGAAACCGTCGAGGGCCGGGTCGTCGCCGGTCTTCGTGAGGACGCTCATGGCGACCATGGTGGCGCCGACGTTCCACTTGGGATGACGGCAAAGCGCCACCTTGAACTTGACCGTCATCGGCTTCGTGCTGGCCGGATCGGGGCGCGTCGCACCCACCGCGCACATGTAGCGCCCGGGCTTCTCCGGCTGGAGCTCCATGGGGCCGACCTCGATGGTGTCGGGAATGACGATCAGGCCGGCGGAGGCTTGCTGGAACTCCTTGACCAGTTGCTCACGCGTGTCCGACGCGCCGATCTTCACCGCGGCCAGGCGGAGGTTCCACAGCCGCTGACGCGGCGCGTCCTGCCAGCGATAGGTCAGGGACATGTCGTCGGACTTGAGCAGCTTCCAGTCGGATCCTCCCGGGATCGTGCTGGAGAACAGGGATCGGCTCACGGGTGTGCGCTCCGCAGGGTCCGCGTGGACGGGCGCGATGCAGGCCAGGAGGAGCAGCGCGGCAGCGAGTGTTTTTGTTGAGAAGGGCATTGGTTCAGGGTGAAAGGGATAGGCGTCGGTCTGCGCCATCGCAGACGGAAGGACGGCGTTGCGTACAGCGCGATGGTCTTGGGACTCAATGTTTGAAGCCGGCGGCGAAGTCCTTGGCCCAGGCTTGATCGGTGGGGTTGAGCGCGGCGAGCTTCCGGTCCGCGTACTCCTTCTGGTACTTCAATGCACGACTGCCTCGCTTCTCGTAGCTGGCAGTGAGCGCCATTTCCAGGGCCGCGTCGAGCTTGGGATCGATCGGCGCGTACAGACCGTGGCCGTACGCCGATGACAAGGCTCTCAGCGCATCCGCATTGCCAGCCTTCGCATCGCGCATCAGCAGATCGAAAGTGGTGCGCTTCCACTCCAGCACCAGGGGGTCATCCGGGCGCTGCGTCAGGGCTGAGATGTCTCCATTCGGACCGGCCTCCAGCAGCGCGACGGATGAGCCCGGCACCCGTGCGGCGAGCGCTGCATTCAGCCACGTCATGAAGTCGCGCTGGAAGGCGAAAGGCATTGCCTTGCATTCATCAAGCTGGCGTTGATACGTCTGCTTGTACTCCGCTGATCCTGGCACCTCGACATTGGCGGTCTCCAGGTCCCGCATGACGTTGCAGCGGGCCACGAGCGTGTGGGCTTTGAGCAAGGACTCCGGATCATTGCGCGCCAGAAGCGTCTCGATCCGGGACCGCAGCGATGCCGGTTGCGATGTCGGCGCGGCGGATGGGGGCGCGGCGATCTTCGGCGAAGGCTCGAGGACATGGCTCGTCCTGTGAGGCACCGACGACGCGACGATGGTCGGAGGCGATGCCACGGTCGCTGCGGCAGCTTCGACGGGCCCGTCGATAGGGTCGATGAGCAGGTAGGCCACGGAGGCGGCTGCAACCAGTGCGCCACCGAGGAGGAGCGATCTCCTGGTCTTGAGTCCCAGGTCTTTCCAGCCGATGCGGATCACGATCTCACCGCTCCGGCAGCACCATGCGCGCGATGCTGATCATCGGCCGCGCGTCGGTCTCCGAGTACGGCGACCAATGCCGCGAGCCGGCGTTCAGTTCGCTCGGCAAGGGCACGTACCAGATCAGCGGCCGGGTGGCGGCATCGACGATCTGCACGGCGGCGCCCGGTCGATCCATCGACGCGGACATCACCAGGAAGTAGCGCTGGTCCGCGGCCAGGCGCAGCCGCACCGGCGGCGCACCGGGGCGATCGCCCAGACGCGTCTCCAGCACATGTTCCCCCGGTGCGACCGAGATCGCCGTCCAGGTCTCCGCCGGCATGGCGGCCAGCATCCGCGCGCCTTCGCGCACGGTCAGCGTCGCGTCGTCATGCGGCGCCCGGATCAGATAGATCAGCGACTGGCCGGGCAGCGGGTCTTGAAGCACCAGCGTGGCGGGGTCGGGATAGCTGCGCTGCGCGCAGCCCGCGCCCAGCGTCGCGAGGATGCCGGCGACCGTTGCGGTCGACATGGCACGCAGAGCCCGGCGGCGCGATGTCCGCCGAGCGTTGTCGATGATCGACATGTTCTTGTCCTCCCAGGGAGCCTCGAGCCTAAGGCGAAGCACCTTCCTCGCGCCTTGGGACTGGCCCCAGGGGCGCCACGCTCACACCACCCCCAGCGCCCCCAGCACCCCGCCCGCCAGCACCAGCCACACGATCCCGATCCTGGTCCGCATGGTCAGCAGCACCGTCGCGACGATCATCGCCAGCGTGGCCCAGCGATGCTCGGGCTCGACCAGGTAGGGCGCGGCGAGCAGCCAGCCCGTGGCGATCATCAGCCCCAGCGTCAGCGGCGCCATGCCCACGGTGAACGCGCGCACCCCGAGGTGATCGCGATTGCGGCGCGCCCAGCGCGTCGCCGCCACCACCAGCGTCGTCGACGGCAGCAGGATGCCCGCCATCGCCGCCGTCGCGCCCAGCAGCCCCGACACGTTGAACCCCAGCACCGCCACGAACAGGATGTTGGGACCCGGCGCGGCCTGCGCCAGCGCGATCGAGCTCGTGAAGCTCTGGTCCGTCAGCCAGTGCCGCTCATCCACCAGGTAGCGATGCATGTCCGGCGCCGTCGTGATCGCGCCGCCGATCGACAGCAGCGACAACATCAGGAAATGCAGCATCAGCGCGCCGAGCTCGGGCCAGCTCAGCGTGCCCGTCAGCATCTGATGCCACGGGACGGGGGCGCTCGCGGCGGTCGCCATGGCGGCTGTCGCGGCTGCAGTCCCAGACAAGGCCGCGCTGACCGTGGCGCTCATCGCTGAACTCCGGCGCGGCTGCGCTTCAACGCGATCGTGGCCAGCGCCATGCCCAGCCCGCCGACGCTCAGCACGATCCAGAACAGCGGCAGCTTCAGCCACACCGTCGCCCCGAACACCAGCGCCGCCAGCGTCAGGCCGGGCATCAGCCCGACCGGGTTCTTCTTCAACGAGGGCAGCAGCTTGAAGCCGGTGGCCAGGATCAGCCCCGCCGACACCGCGCCCATGCCGCGCAACGCGCCCGTCATCCGCGGCGAGGCCAGCCAGGTCGTCGACAAGGCCGCGAGCACCAGCACGATCACCGCCGGGAAGAACATCATCCCGGCCAGCGCCACCAGCGCGCCGCGAAGGCCGAAGAATCGGTCGCCGATCATCAGCGAGATGTTCACGATGTTGGGCCCGGGCAGCACCTGCGCTACGGCCAGCGTCTCGACGAATTCCTCGCGCGACATCCAGTTCAGCCGCTCCACGAGCTCGCGCTGCGCCACCGCCAGCACGCCGCCGAAGCCCTGCAGCGCCAGCCACGTGAAGGCCCAGAACAGCTGCGACAGCGATTCGGGTTGCGCCAGCGCCGGCGCGGGCGTTGAGTCAGGGGAGGGTGGCGCCGCCGGCGTCACCGGTGCACCTTCAGCGCATCCGGATTGACGATGTTGCTCGGCTTGCCGGCCATGTAATTCAGCACGTTGTCGAACGCCGCGTCGAAGTACATCTGGTAGCTGTCCTGCTCGACATACCCGATGTGCGGCGTGCACACGGCATTCTCCAGGCGCAGCAGCGGATGGCCTTGCAGGATGGGCTCGGACTCGAACACGTCCACCGCCGCCATGCCCGGCCGGCCCCGGTTGAGGCCCGACACCAGCGCGCCATCGGCCACCAGCTCCGCCCGCGAGGTGTTCACGAACAGCGAGGTCGGTTTCATTCGCGCGAGGTCCTCGCCGGTCACGATGCCGGTGGTCTCGTCGGACAGCCGCAGGTGCATTGACAGCACGTCAGCCTGCTCGAAGAAGGCCTCGCGCGTGTCGGCGGCCTGGTGGCCGTCGGCCTGGGCGCGCAGCCGCGAGGCCTCGCTGCCCCACACGAGCACCTGCATGCCGAAGGCCTTGCCGTAACCGGCCACGAGCTGGCCGATCTTCCCGTAGCCCCAGATGCCCAGCGTCTTGCCCCGCAGCACCATGCCCAGCCCGAAGTTGGGCGGCATCGAGCCCGACTTCAGCCCCGACTGCTGCCACACGCCGTGCTTGAGCGTGGCGATGTACTGCGGCAGCCGCCGCATCGCGGCCATGATCAGCGCCCAGGTCAGCTCCGCGGGCGCGATCGGCGAGCCGCCGCCCTCCGCGACCGCGATCCCGAGCCGGGTGCAGGCGTCGATGTCGATGTGCTTGCCCACGCGGCCGGTCTGCGAGATCAGCTTGAGCTTGGGCAGCTTTTCCAGCAGTTGGCGCGAGAAGTGGGTACGTTCGCGGATCGTTACGAGGACTTCGGCATCCCGCAGCCGGATCGACAATTGGCCGATCCCCTTGACGGTGTTGGTGAAGACCTTGGCGTTCAGCGCGTCCAGCTTGACGGCGCAAGGCAGCTTGCGCACGGCGTCCTGGTAGTCGTCGAGGATGATGATGTTCATAGGCGTGCGGGGTCCGATCCTACTCGCGTCGCACGACCACCTGAAGGCCATTGGGCGAGCGTCGTGCAACAGATCGGAACAGGCACTAGCATCCGGCCCGCTTCGCATCCCACCCCCCTAGAGACACGAGGAGATCTCCATGGACATGTACGCCGCCACCGTGCCGGTGTTTGATCGCATGCTCGCCAGCATGCAGACCTGGCTGCGCACCGCGCGCGATCACGCGATCGCCAAGGGCTTCGATGAATCCGTCTACCTGACGATGCGCCTGGCACCGGACATGCTGCCGCTGTCGCGCCAGATCCAGATCGCCAGCGACGCCGCCAAGAGCGGCGCGGCCCGCCTGGCCGGCATCGAGGTGCCGAGCTGGCCCGATACCGAGGCGACGCTGGAGGAGCTCGTCCAGCGCATCCAGAAGACGCGGGACTTCATCAAGACGGTCAGCGCGGAGCAGATCAACGGTTCGGAGACGCGCTCGGTGAGCGTGCCGCGCCGCGACAAGGAACCGCTGCAGTTCCAGGGCCAGGACTTCACGCGTTTCTTCAACCTGCCCAACTTCTACTTCCACGCCACCACGCTCTACGCGCTGCTGCGCCATGCGGGCGTGCCGCTGGGGAAGATGGACTTCCTGGGGCAGCCGAAGTAAGGAGCAGCGGGTTTCTCTCGACAGCACATCGGGGGAGCCCTCACCCCAACCCCTCTCCCGCTTCGCGGGCGAGGGGCTGCTGCGCTGTGGAGCATTGAGGCTCCCTCGCCCGCGAAGCGGGAGAGGGCGGGGGGTGAGGGCTCGTGTCAGCCCAGCAGCCGGCGCAGGAGGCTCTTGCTCTGCGCGAGTTGCCGGTTGAGCGCGATCAGGCGGGCTTCGGCTTCCGCCTGGTTGATGCCCCGGGCGACTTCCGTGTAGATCGCCGTGCGCAGGTGCCACAGGTCTTGCGGATGCCGCGCGTGGACGATGTGGCGGAGCAGGGCGCGCACGCGCTCCATCGTCGGCGCGTCTGCGTCCACCGCCAGGTCATTGACGCTCGCCCGGAACGCCGAGCGCAGCTTGGCCATCGCGCGGGCGCTCGCCTGCGGCCGGCGGCTCTCGCCGGGCCACAGCCGCATCAGGCTCTGGAACAGCGAATCCCCGCTGCGCCGCCGCGTCGGCGCGTCATTCATCGCCGCGCCCCCGGTGCCGCCCAGGCGGCTGACCGGCTCCACCCAGCTCTGGGTATCCACCGCGCGCGTGTCGATGTCGTCGAGCTCGGCCCCGTCGGCCGCGTCCACGATCTCGTCCCAACGAGACAGGCTAGGAATCACCTTCATGGGTGGTTTCTTCTTGGCGTGATTGATCGAACGCGCGTCCCTCGACGTCCCTTTCCGGGCTTGCTCGCACCGCGCGGCGTCCCGGCTCTGAGGCCCGGATCGCGAGACGATTGTGGAAGTCGCCCCTGTCCCCAGAACCCCGGATAAGGCCGTGACGCGGGCCTCAAATCGTGCTCAAGTTCTCGTTCCGGCTGCCGATAACGGGCCCATGGGGCAGGCCGCCGGTGTCCGCGGCCGCCCGGGAAGGGGCATCCGAAGGAGGGGAATTGGGCGGTCGGCACCGTCCAATTGCCGGGATGCCTCCCGTGAACGCGCGGACACAATCCGATCAGGCGGCCCCTGGGTCCGCGCCGGCACGTCCGGCCGATACCCGCCGGACCGCGTCACGTCCCCGAAAGCCCGATCACATGGACATCGCCCGCCCCAGCATGCCGAACTTGAGCGTTCCCGCCCCGCTGGCCCAGGAATGGGAGCAGCTGCTGAGCCGCGCCCGCGAGGCCACCCTCCCGCTGCCCGAGCTGATGGACCGGGGCAACTTCTTCCAGGCGCAGAACCTGGGAGACGCCGCCGCCCATCTCTATGAGACCTGGCTGGCGCACGACGGCCATCCCCCCGCGGCGCGCCTGGTGGCGCTCTACAACTGGGGCACGGTGCTGGGCAACATCCAGCAGCACGAACGCGCCGAGCAGGTCTATCGCGAGGCGCTGGCCATCAGCCCGACCTTCGCCCAGGCCCGGCTCAACCTCGGCCATCAACTCGAACACATGCAGCGCGTGGACGACGCGCTCGCCGCCTGGCGTGAGGTGTACGACGGCACGCAGCCGATGGAGGCGCTGGGCGCGGAGCCCACCGGCCTGCGCACCCATGCGCTGAACAACGCCGCCCGGCTGCTCGAGCTGCAGCGCCGCTACGAGGAATCCGAAGCCCTGATGGTGCGCAGCCTGACGCTCAATCCCGAGCAGACGGATGTGATGCAGCATTACGTGCATATCCGGCAGAAGCAGTGCAAATGGCCGGTGTACGAGGCTTTTGGCGAAGTCACGCACAACAAGCTGCTGATCGCGACCTCGCTGCTGGCGACGCTGAGCGCCACCGACGATCCTGCGCTGCAGATGGGCGCGGCCCAGCGTTTCGTCCATGAGAAGGTGGTCAAGCAGAAGGAGGCGCTGTGGCGTCATCCGGTCTCGGTCGCGGCGCGCCAGCAGGGCGGCAAGATCAAGATCGGTTACCTGTCGGGCGACCTCTGCATGCACGCGGTGGGCCTGCTCACCGCGGAGCTCTACAGCCTGCACGACCGCGAGAAATTCGAGATCCACGCCTTCGACTGGAGCCGTGAGGACGGCACCTCGCTGCGCAAGCGCATCCTGATGTCGATGGACAAGGTCTGGCGCCTGAACGCGATGGACGACGCCACCGCCGCCAAGCTGATCGCCCAGGCCGGCATCGACGTGCTGGTGGACCTGCAGGGCCTGACCAGCGGCGCCCGCCCCAACATCCTGGCCCACCGGCCCGCGCCGGTGCAGGTGAGCTACCTGGGTCTGCCGGCGACCTCGCTGCTGCCCGGCGTGGACTGGATCCTGGCGGATCGCTTCACGATGCCGCCCGAATACCTGCCGTACTGCTCAGAAAAGCCCATTTACCTGCCGCACTGCTACCAGGTCAGCGACCGCCAGCGCGAGGTCGGCGCCGATCCGACGCGCGCGCAGTACGAACTGCCCGAGGACGCCTTCGTCTTCTGCTCGTTCAACAACAACCACAAGATGAATGCCGAGATGTTCGGCGCCTGGATGCGCATCTTGCACGGGGTGCCGAACTCGGTGTTGTGGCTGCTGGCGGACAACGAATGGGCCAAGGCCAACCTCAAGCGCGAGGCCGAGGCCGCCGGCATCGACGCCTCGCGGCTGATCTTCGCGCCGCGCGTGGCGCCGCCGGACTACCTGGCCCGCTTCCAGCTGCCGGACCTGGTGCTGGACACCTTCCCGTACAACGCCGGCACGACCGCCAGCGACTGCCTGTGGATGGGCACGCCGATCCTGACGCGCTCGGGCCGCAGCTACATCTCCCGCATGTGCGGCAGCCTGCTGACCGCCGTCGGCCTGCCGGACCTGATCACCTTCTCGGTGGACGAATACGTCGAGCGCGCCATTCAGATCGGCTTGAATCCCGGCCGGGCGCGCTCCTACAAGCGATACCTCCGCGACGAGGGCCGCAACAGCGCACTTTTCGACATGCCGGCCATCGTCCGTGACATCGAGCGCGAATTCGAGCAATTGGCCCTCGCCCATCGGGCATGAACTGACGAAGATCCCGTAAATGACCCGGCCGCACGATCCCTTCTTCGACGGTGACCCGCACGCTCGCCGCCCCGGCCTGCGCCTGGCGGCCGAGGACGGCCAGCGCGCGCCCGGCATCCCCGACGAGCCGGTCGATCCGCTGGCGGACCTGGCAGCGCAGCCCGCGGTCGATCCGCTGCTGCAGTGCCTGGCCTGGCTGACCCAGCACCACGGCCGCGCGCGCTCCGTCGATTCGCTGCGCGCGGGCGCGCCGATCGAGGGCGCCATCAGCCCCGACCAGGCCATCCGCCTGATGCGCGAGGCCGGCTACAACGCCGGGCTGCTGCGCAAGGGCATCGAGGAGATCAACCAGCTGCTGCTGCCGGCGGTGCTGCTGCTCAACGGCGGCGACGCCTGCGTGCTGGTGCGCCGACTGGACGACGACGCCAGCGGCGTGCGTTACGAGGTGGTCTTCCCCGGCCCCGAGGCCGCCAGCTGCGTGGCGCCGGCCGCCGAGCTGGACCAGGAATACAGCGGCTTCATCCTGGCCGTCACCCCGCAGGAGGTCTCGCAGGCCAAGCCGATGGGCGGCGCCAAGGAAGAGGCCCCGCTGCTGCAGTCCGACTCGCACTGGCTGTTCGGCACGCTCAAGCGCTTCATCCCGTACTACCGCTCGGCCATGCTGGCCGCGCTGCTGAGCAATGTGCTCATGATGGTGTCCGGGCTGGTGACCTCGGTCATCTACGACAAGGTCATCCCGCACCAGGCCTTCGTCACGCTGTGGACGCTGGCCGTGGGCGCCGGGCTGGCGCTGGTCTTCGACCTCTTCGCGCGCCAGCTGCGGGCCCACCTGATCGACCTGGCCGGCCGCAAGACCGACCTGATCGTCGGCGCCAAGCTCTTCCGCCAGACGCTGGGCGTGCGCATGGAACACCGGCCCGCGTCCGCCGGCTCCTACGCGCATTACCTGGCCCAGGTCGAGGTCGTGCGTGACTTCTTCACCTCGGCCACGATGTCGGTCCTGACCGACCTGCCGTTCGTGATCCTGTTCGTGGCGATGACCTTCATCATCGGCGGCCCGCTGGGCTGGGTGCTGATGGTCGCGATCCCGCTGATGCTGCTGATGAGCTTCGGCATCCAGGGCTACCTGCGCCGCGCGATGCGCACCAACATGACCGAGTCGGCCGACCTGCACGGCACGCTGGTCGAGGCGCTCGAGGGCCTGGAAGACCTGAAGACTGCCGGCGCCGAGGGCCGCTTCCTGCGCCGCTACGAGCACAGCACCGCCATCGTCGCCGAGTCCGCGCTGCGCGCCCGCACGATGGCCAGCTGGAGCATGAACATCTCGATGACCATGCAGCAGGCGATCAACCTGGTCATGCTGGTCTGGGGCGTCTACCTGATCAACGAGAGCGTCATCAGCGCCGGCGCACTGATCGGCGCGGTCATGTTTGCCGGCCGCGCCACCGTGCCGCTCAACAGCCTGGTGAGCCTGGCCACGCGCTACCAGGGCGCGCGCGCCGCGATGCTCTCGCTGAACTCGGTGATGAGCGCGCCGGTGGAGCGCGACTCCACGCGCAACTACGTCCCGCTGAACCAGATCACCGGCCGCATGGGCCTGAACGACATCGGTTTCTCGTACCCGGCGCAGGGCGACGCGCAGTCGCCCAAGGTGCTGCGCAACGTGACGATGCGCGTGCAGCCCGGCGAGCGCATCGCGATCCTGGGCCGCATCGGCAGCGGCAAGTCCACCGTGCTGCGCATGCTCGCGGGGCTGTACCAGCCCACCGAGGGCAGCGTGGAGATCGACGGCATCGACCTGCGCCAGATCGACCCGGCGGAGTACCGCGGCAAGGTCGGATTCGTGTCGCAGGAGCCGCGTCTGTTCCACGGCACGCTGCGCGACAACGTGCTGATGGGCCGCCATGTCGACGCGCAACGCCTGGTCGAGGTCGCCAAGCTGACGGGCCTGGACCGCGTGGTCGCGGGCCACCCGATGGGCTGGGACCTGCCGGTCGGCGAGATGGGCTCGCTGCTCTCCGGCGGTCAGCGCCAGCTGGTCGCGCTCGCGCGCAGCCTGGTCACCAAGCCGCAGATCCTGCTGATGGACGAGCCCACCAGCTCGATGGACGCGCAATCCGAGATCGCCTTCCTGCGCCAGCTGCGCGACGCGGCCGGCAGCTGCACGCTGATCATGGTCACGCACCGTCCGGCGGTGCTGGAGCTGGTCTCGCGCATCGTCGTCGTCGACAGCGGCCGGCTCGTCATGGACGGTCCGCGCGACCAGGTGCTGGCGGCGCTGTCGGGCGCGCGCCCGCCGGGCCAGCCCCAGCAGCAGCAAGCGCAACCGGGTCAAGCCGCGCAGGGCGCGCCGGTCCACGTGCATCCGGCGGCGCAGGCCGTGAACCGCGCGGCGTCGGTCTGACGCCCGCTACGAGATTCCAACGACCATGTCGCAGTCCCGTTCCCTCAGCCGCGAAGAAGGCCTGTTCGTCGGCAGCGTCCAGTCGGCGCTGATCGACGAGCCGCTGCCGCGCGCCGTCTGGGCCCTGTACCTGATGGCAGCGGTGCTGCTGGTGGGCATCGTGTGGTCCTCGCTCGCCACGGTGGACGAGGTCACCCGCAGCGACGCGCGCGTCGTGCCCGACGGCAAGGAGCAGGTCATCGCCAGCCTCGAGTCCGGCACGCTGGGCAAGCTGCTGGTGCATGAAGGCGAGGAAGTGGAGGCCGGTCAGGCGCTCGCCGAGCTCGACCCCACGCGCGCCGAGGCCGCAGAGAACGAAAGCCAGGCCAAGCGCCTGGGCCTGATGGCGCAGGTGGCGCGGCTGCGCGCCGAGGCGCTGGGCGTGCCGCTGAAGTTCCCCGACGAGGTGAAGCACGTGCAGCGCCTGGTCGACAGCGAGTCCGAGGTCTTCGACACGCGCCGCCGCGTGCTCGACGAGGCCACGGCCAGCATCAACCGCAGCATCGGGCTGCTCGCCACCGAGCAGAAGATGGCGCAGGACATGGCGTCCAAGGGCCTGATGTCCAACGTCGAGGTGATGCGCGTCACGCGCCAGGTCAACGAGCTCCAGCAGCAGCGCAACGAACGCATCAGCCGCTTCCGCCAGGACGCCAGCACCGAGCTGTCCAAGGCGCAGACCGACCTGGCGCAGCTGGATGAGCAGCTCGTCGTGCGCCGGGACGCGGTCACGCGCTCGGTGCTGAAGTCGCCGGTCAAGGGGCTGGTCAAGAACATCAAGATGAACACGGTGGGCGGGGTGATCACCTCGGGCTCGCCGATCATGGAGATCGTCCCCATCGGCCCGCGCATCCTCGTGGAGGCACGCATCAAGCCCAAGGACATCGGTTACCTGCAGGTCGGTCAGACGGCGGTGGTGAAGGTCAACGGCTACGACTTCAACGTCAACGGCGGCCTGCACGGGAAGATCGAGTACGTCAGCCCGGACGCGCTGGGCGAGACGGAGAAGAACAACGAGGGTACGTACTATCGCGTGCTCATCACCGCCGAGCGCAACACGCTGCGCGCCAAGGGCGAGCCGCTGCCGGTCATCCCCGGCATGACGGCGATGGTGGACATCCGCACCGGCGAGCGTTCCGTGCTCAGCTACCTGCTGCGGCCGATGCTCAAGTCCAAGGAAGCGCTGCGCGAGCGCTGAGATCGAGTTCCCCCTGAAACCACCCGCTTCCAGCGGGTGGTTTCATTTGTAAGCCTCGTCTGAAGGTCACGAACAGGCCGGTTGCGCGCCGCTTATCCACGCTTCGATTTCCCGCCGGGATGGTCCAGTAGAGGCCATGGGAAATTGCTTGCAGTACGCGTGACCATGATCCATTCGACTCGGCGCCGGAGCCTGCGGCGCGCCTCCTCCTTCCGCCTGAACGCGGGCATGGCTGTCGTCGTGACCGCCCTGGCCGGCTTCAGCGCGTCCGCCTGGGCGCAGGACCCGCCCCCCAGCCGTTGCTCGGACGAGCGCACGCTCCCCGCGGCGCAGCTCTCCGCCAAGGACAGCGCGCTGCTGGACGTCGGCGACGCCGATCCGCGCTCGCAGCTGCAGGAGCTCGTCAACCGGGCCCTCAATCGCAGCAAGGCGCTCGGCGCCACGCGGCTGCTGACGCAGGCCGCCGAGGCCGACCTCGCCGAGGCCAAGGCCCAGCGCCTGCCCACCGTCAATCTCGGTCTGACCGCCGGCCACACCGGCACCATCCTGCCGGGCGACGGTCCGGGCAACAACTCCAGCGGCATGATGGGCCGCGGCTCGCTGAGCGTCACCGCGCCGATCTACGACTCGGGCCGCATCACGAAGCTCACCGAATGGAAGTCGCAGCTGCTCGAGGCCGCGCGCTTCGGCCAGTCCAGCGCCGAGGAGCAGGTCGCCCTGCAGACCGTGTCGCTGGCACTGGACCGCGGCCGTTATCAGCTGCAGGCCCAGGTCTACAGCCAGTACGTGCGCAAGATGTCCTGCCTCGTGGAGGCGCTGGACATCATCACCAAGGCCGACCGCGGCCGCGCCAGCGAACTGGTGCAGGCGCAGAAGAGCCTGCAGCAGGCCGACCTCTCGTATGAACAGACCACGTCCGCGCTGCGCCAGACCGAGGTCCGCCTCAAGCGCTTCGTCGGCGACGACCTGCCGCGCGGCGCGGCGATGAGCGCCGTGCTGGCGCGCCTGCCCGACCTGGGCGAGATGCTCGCCGACGTGATGGCCTCGCCCGACGTGGCCGCCGCCAGCGCGCAGGCGCAAGCCCAGCGCAGCTACGCGGAATCGGTGCGCGCGGGCCAGCAGCCCAGCGTGAGCCTGCTGGTGCAGGGCAACTCGACGGTGGGCCAGTCCCGCCAGACCGACTGGGTCGGTGGCGTGACCGTCAACATCCCGATCGTGCAGCCGGGCGCGGATTCGGCGCTGACCTCGGCACGCCGCCGCGCGCAGGCCGCGTCGATGCAGCGCGACGAGACCATCGAGGCCAAGCGCTATCGCGTGCAGGAAATGTTTGAAGCGGCCTCGTCGTCGCTGGACCGCTCGCGCCGCCTGGTCGACATCCTGCGCAACAGCGAGCGCGTGCGCGGCTTCACGCTGCAGCAGTGGCAGCAGCTGGGCAAGCGGTCGCTGTTCGACGTGATGGCCGCCGAGGGCGACTACTACTCGATGCGCATCGCTCACGTGAACGCGCTGTACGACGCGCAGCAGGTCGTGGCCATCATCTGGTCGCAAGGCCGCGGCGTCGTGACGCCGCTGCGCTGAGAACTCCCCAACGGCCGGCCAAGCGCGGGCTCTCCGCGACGCAGGGGGCGTCCCGTCCGGGAACCCCCAGCATCACTCCGGCCCCAGCCACACCTGTTGACCGCGGGTTTCCGGACTGCCAATGAAAAAACCGCCCCGAGGGGCGGTTTTCGTTTCAGCGGAAGCTGATTACTTGCGCAGGGCGCGGCGGCGTTGGGCGAAGCCCAGGCCAGCCAGGGCCAGACCGACCAGGGCCAGCGAGCCCGGTTCCGGCACGTTGATCACCAGGGAGCCGTCCAGCGTGGACTGACGGATCAGGCCAGAGCCGGTGTTCCACAGTTGGTCCGGGGTCGGGATCGGGGGATCCACGTTGGTGTCCAGGACCCAGCTCACCGAGATGTTGTTGGCCAGCCAGTTGCTGTACAGCGAGCCCAGGCCATCACCGGAGTTGAAGAAGTTCTGGACGAACGCGTCGCCGCCAGCGTAGCTGTAGTCGACATAGCCGCTGACGTTCAGGTTGGTCAGCTGGATGTTCGAGCCCGTGACGATCAGGCGCAGGACTTCCTTGTTGTTGTTCGGGTCCGTCGCCGCGCTGCGGTAGAAGACGCTGAACACACCACCGGTGTACTGCACGTAGTCAGACACGCCGTCGCCGTTGGAGTCGACGGTCTTGCCGACGATCTGGTACGAGTAGGTCAGGCCCCACGCGCCGCCCAGGCCGCCGACGTTGCCGGCACCGTACTGCGGGAAGCCCACGCCGCCGGTGAAACCGTTCAGGTCATTGCCCGGACGCGGGTTGTTCAGCGCGTCGATGTTGGTCTGCGACGGGTCGTTCGGGTAGGCGAAGTTCGCCGAGCCGCCCGACACCGTGGTGTGCGAACCCGGGGCGAAGCCGTACGAGTTCATCACCGACGGGATGTTGGTGTCGATCACCGTGGTGCCCGGCGCGGCCGGCGAACCCAGGTAGATCGAGGTGGCCAGCGTGCCGGAGTAACCCAGCTGGTCGAACACCGCGGTGGTCGTCAGACCGTTCGGGTCCAGGTTGAAGTCTTGCCCGGTGTTGATGTACAGCGGCGCTGCCATCGCCGGCAAGGTCGCTGCCGCCAGCGCCATGGCTGCCAGTGCGAGCTTTGCTTGCTTGAACATGTGTCTCTCCTTGAGGATGCGTCTTGCCAGATGCACGTTAGGAAGCGGCACGTGCCGGCTTCTTGGCGGACATCAAAGCGAGGACCGTGCCAGCCCACTTTCATCCTTTCAAATCAACGACTTGACATTTGGATGCGGTATTCCTCGGCGCCTGCTGTCAAGTTTCTCGACAGCGGCTTTCCCCACATATCAGGGGGGTGCGAGGGTGCATACTCGCCGCTGGCGTCGTCGGACCGGTCCACGAGTGTTTCCGGCCGAACGGCGCTCCGCCTACAGGGAGACCCCATGAGCCGCGACCCCGCCCCCGGTTTCGCCTTCGATTACGACCGCGCGTTTTCCCGCAATATCGGCTGGGTCACCCGCGATGAGCAGCAGCGTTTGCGCCGCGCCCGCGTGGCGGTCGCCGGCCTGGGCGGTGTCGGCGGGCTGCATGTGCTGGCGCTGTCGCGTTTGGGCGTGGCCAACTTCAATATCGCGGACTTCGATGAATTCGATGTCCACAACATGAATCGGCAGGCCGCCGCCTTCATGTCGACGATGGGTCGCCCCAAGCTCGATGTCGTCGCCGAAATGGCCCGCGACATCAACCCCGAAAGCGATATCCGGCGCTTTCCGCAGGGGGTCACCGATGCCAACCTCGATGAATTCCTGAAGGATGTCGACGTGTATGTCGACAGCCTGGACTTCTTTGTCCTGGAAGTACGTCGCAAGGTGTTTCGCCGGTGCCGCGAACTGGGTATCCCCGCGATGACCGCCGCGCCTCTGGGGATGGGCACCGCCTTCCTCTACTTCAGCCCCACCGGGATGAGTTTCGAGGACTATTTCCAGGTCGAGGGCCACGACCACGAGGATCAATATGCGCGCTTCATCGCCGGGGTGTCCCCGTCCATGATGAGCCGGCAGTATCTGGTGGCGCCCGAGGCGGTGAATTTCAAGGAGAAGCGGGGGCCCTCCACCGGCATGGCCTGCGAGTTGTGCGCCGGGGTCATGGCGACGAATGTGCTCAAGCTGCTGTTGAATCGCGGACCCTTGCGCGCGGCGCCCTGGGGCATGCATTTCGATGCCTATCGCGGCAAGCTGAAACACACTTGGCGGCCCTGGGGGAATTCCCACCCCTTGCAGCGTTTGTTGATCGCGCTGATCAAACCCGTCCTCAAAGGGCGCTGAGCTAGCACGGAATTCGTTCACGCCAGGGAGGGATCGCCCTCAGTCCAGGGGGTTCCACACCCGGGCGCGCTGAGGTGCAATCCGAGCAGCTTCCTGCAGGGGTGGACATGTTCAAGAACACTGGATTCAAGATCGCTACGTTCAAGGCGGCACAAGCTGCGCTGCTGGCCGTCACGGCCGTGCTGGCCGGCTGCTCGACGACCGGCAACCTGCCGCCCGCGCCTGTCGCGGCCTCGCAGGCCGACTACAGCTACGTGGTCGGCGCCGGCGACAACCTCAACATCATCGTCTGGCGCAATCCTGACCTGTCGACCACGGTGCCCGTGCGTCCCGACGGCAAGATCGCCGCGCCGCTGATCGACGAGCTGGCGGTGCAGGGCAAGAACTCCGTGGAGATCGCCCGCGACATCGAGAAGCAGCTCGGCAAGTACGTGCGCGACCCGGTCGTCACCGTGATCGTCACCAGCTTCGTGGGCCCGTACAGCGAGCAGATCCGCGTCGTGGGCGAGGCCGCCAAGCCGCAGTTCCTGCCCTACAAGCAGAAGATGACGCTGCTGGACGTGATGATCGCCGTGGGCGGTCTCACCGACTTCGCCGCCGGCAACTCCGCCACCATCCTGCGCACCGCCGAGGGCAACAAGCAGTACTCGGTGCGGCTCAAGGACCTGATCCGTCGCGGCGACGTGTCGGCCAACGTCGAGATGCGCCCGGGCGACATCCTGATCATTCCGCAGAGCTTCTTCTGATCGACGGCCCGGCCGCGGCCGCGCCTGTCGCGCCGGCCGCCGCGGGGCGTCTCCCGGGATCGATTCCCGCAGTACCGGTCCGCGTCGTCGCGGACCACCGGCATTGACGCCGGGGCAACAGAGATCGCCGCATGGATTCCCTCATCGCGCAACTGATGGCCGTCTTCAAGCGGATGTGGCGCTACCGCTGGCCGGGCCTGATCGCGGCCTGGCTGGTAGGCATCGCCGCCGCCGTCGTGGTCTTCGTCGTGCCCGACCGCTACGAGGCCAGCGCGCGCGTGTACGTGGACACCCAGTCCATCCTCAAGCCGCTGATGTCGGGCATGGCCGTGCTGTCCAACACCGAGCAGCAGGTCAACATGCTCAGCCGCACGCTGATCAGCCGGCCCAACGTCGAGAAGCTCGTGCGCATGGCCGACCTCGACCTCAAGGCCACCAGCAAGTCCGACCAGGAAGCGCTGATCGACCGCGTCACGCGCAACCTGTCGATCCAGACCGCCGGCAACTCCGCCAACAACCTGTACCTGCTGTCCTACCGCGATTCCTCGCCGGACGTGTCCAAGAAGGTCGTCGCCTCGCTGCTGTCGATCTTCATGGAGTCCAGCCTGGGCGCCAGCCGCAAGGACAACACCACCGCCGCGACCTTCCTCAGCGAGCAGATCAAGGCCTACGAGACCAAGCTCGAGGAGGCCGAGGCGCGCCGCAAGGAATTCCGCCTGCGCAACCTGGCGCTGACCGCCTCGGATGGCAAGGACTCCGCTTCCCGGCTGGCCGAGGCCAGCAACCAGCTCGAGGCGGCGCGGCTGCAGCTGCGCGAGGCCGTCAACGCCCGCGATGCCGCCAAGGCCCAGCTGGACCTGGAGACCAAGCGCTCCGCGTCCGGCGGCAGCCTGTCCAGCCTGCTGCAGGAAAGCGCCCAGAAGTTCGCCACGCCCGAGCTCGACGGCCGCATCGCCGAGCTCAAGCGCGCGCTGGACCTGAACCAGCAGAAGTACACCGACCAGCACCCGGACATCATCAACATCAAGCGCCAGATCCGCGACCTGGAAGACCAGCGCAAGCGCGAGGTCGCCGACCTGCAGAAGGCCGCGATGTCGCAGCCGCAGGCCGCCGGCGGCCGCAACGACAGCCTGGCCAACCAGGAACTGGCCCGCGTGCTGGCGACCAAGGAAGTCGAGGTCGCCCAGATCCGCGCCCGCGTCGACGAGTACGCGAGCCGCTACACCAACGCGCAGGGCGCCATCAAGATGGCGCCGCAGCTGGAGGCCGAGTTCGCCCAGCTCAACCGCGATTACGACATCATCAAGAAGAACTACCAGGAGATGGTCGAGCGCCGCGAATCGGCGTCGCTGTCGACCGACCTGGACAACACCTCGGGCGTGGCCGACTTCCGCATCATCGATCCGCCGCGCGCATCGACCAAGCCGGTCGCGCCGAATCGCCTGATGCTGCTGGCCGGCGGCCTGGTCGTGGCGCTGCTGGCCGGTCTGGTGACCGCCTTCGCCGCGAGCCAGATCCGCCCGGTCTTCCACGACCTCAATGAACTGCGCCACCGCCTGGAGCTGCCGATCCTGGGCGCCGTGTCGCGCCAGGAAACCCCGCAGGACCGCCGCCGCCAGAAGGTGGACCTGCTGCGCTTCGGCGTGGCCTCGGGCAGCCTGGTCAGCCTGTACGCGATGGGGCTGATCGGCATGGCCATCTGGATCAGCCGCCAGGCCGGGTGAGGGGAGCTTTCACATGACGAGCCTGATCGAACAAGCCGCCCAGCGGCTGGAACAACTCAAGCAGGCCGGCGTCGACGTCGGCCCCGCGCCCACGCCGGTGGCGGCCTCGGCCGCTGCCGCTGCTGCCGCCGCGGTCGCTGTCACGCCGGTGGTGCCGGTCGCGCCCGCGGTGGTGCCCGCGCCGGTCACCCCGGTCGCTGCGCCCGCCGTCATCCGCTCGCCGGGCGACGTGACGTCGAAACGCGTGGAGCTGGATCTGGACGCGCTGGCCGCGCAGGGTTTCCTGACGCCCAACGCGCCGCGCAGCGTGATGGCGGACCAGTACCGCAACATCAAGCGCCCGCTGATCCGCAACGCGATGGATCGCAGCGCCACCTCGCTCAAGCACGCCAACCTGATCATGGTGACAAGCGCGCTGCCCGGCGAGGGCAAGAGCTTCACCTCGCTGAACCTGGCGATGTCCATCGCCGCGGAGTTCGACAACACCGTGATGCTGGTGGACGCCGACGTGGCCCGCCCGTCCATGCTGCGCATGCTGGGCCTGCCGCCCGGCCCGGGCCTGCTGGACGTGCTGGAGAAGGAAGCCGACATGGCCAGCGTGCTGCTGCGCACCAACGTCGACAAGCTGACGCTGCTGCCCAGCGGCCGCCCGCACGCGCGCGCCACCGAGCTGCTGGCCAGCGACGCGATGAGCGCGCTGCTGGACGACATGGCCCAGCGCTATCCCGACCGGATCATCATCTTCGACAGCCCGCCGCTGCTGCTGACCACCGAGTCCCGCGTGCTGGCCACGCACATGGGCCAGATCGTGATCGTGGTGCAGGCCGAGCGCACGCCGCAGAGCGCCGTGCAGCAGGCGGTCTCCGCCATCGAGCACTGCCCGCTGAAGATGGTGCTGCTCAACCAGGCCAGCAACAAGAAGAGCAGCGGTTACGGCTACGGCTACGGGTATGGCTACGGGTATGGCTATGGCTACGGCCAGGCGGACGGACAAGGCGATGCCCAGGGCGATCGCGCCGCCGAGCCGGCCGTCCGCGTGGACCGGGCCTGACACGATGACGCGGGCCACCGACCTGAACCGCCGGCCGCCGATGCCCCTGCGCCGGGCCGCGTGCGCGACGATGGCCGCGCTCGCCGTGCTGGCGCATGCGCCCGCGCGCAGCCAGGAAGACACGAGCGGCGCCCGCCGCGGCTGGTCGTTCGAGCCCCGCGTGTCCGTCACCGAGACCTGGACCGACAACCTGCAGCTCGCGCCCAGCGGCTCGCGCGACAAGGCGCTGATCACCGCGGTCTCGCCCGGCATCTCGATCACCAGCAACAGCGGGGCGATCAAGGGCAACTTCGACTATCAGCTCGACGGTCTGATCTACACGAAGAGCGAGCGCTCCTCGCGCGTGCAGAACCAGCTCAACTCGCGTCTGCTCGCCGAGGTCGTGCCGCAGGCGCTGTTCGTGGACGTGCGCGGCAACATCAGCCAGCAGTCCATCTCGTCCTTCGGCCAGCAGTCGAGCAGCAACGAGCTCGACAACCCCAACCGCACCGAGGTCCGCACGCTGCAGGTCTCGCCGTACTGGCGCGGCAACCTCGCCGGCGTGGCCAGCTTCGAACTCCGCGCCACTGGCGTGATGCGTGACTCCAGCGATGGCGGCGGCGGCGGACTGGCCGCCAACAGCGGCGACTCCAAGCAGGGCTCGCTCTCGCTGAGCCTGGCCGGCCCGCAGGGACGCGCCATCAACTGGGGCCTGAGCGCCAGCACGCAGCGCACGCACTTCGAGCAGACCGGCGTCGACAACCGGACCTCGTCGGTGGTCGGCTCCCTGTACTGGATCCCCGATGTCGACTGGATGTTCGGCGTCAACGCCGGGCGCGAGCGCAGCGACTACTTCGGCAGCGAGACCACGACGATCTACGGCGCCAGCGCGCGCTGGACGCCGTCGGCCCGCACCAAGCTCGACGCCGACTGGCAGCACCACAGCTACGGCAACAGCCACAACGTGTCGCTGGAGCACCGCATGCCGTCGATCTCGCTGCGCGCGTCCAGCTCGCAGAGTGTGCAGACCAACGACACGCCCACCGGTCAGGCGACCAACTACCAACTGCTGGACCTGCAGTTCCAGGGCCTGCAGCCCGACCCGGTCAAGCGCGACGCGCTGGTGCGCTCGGTGCTCGCGGCGATGGGCCTGAGCCCGGACGCGCTCACCGGCAACGGTTTCATCTCCAACTCGGCGATGCTGCAGCGGCGCACCGACCTGTCCATCGGCTACAACGGGCCGCGCCTGGTCGCGATGCTGGGCGTCAACGACAGCATGAACCGCCGGCTGGGCGTGTCGCCCACCGGGACCGGCGACCTGGCGCTGACCGACCGGCTGCGTCAGCGCGGCGCCTCGATCAGCCTGGGTTACCGCTTCACGCCGCTGGCCAGCGGCAGCCTGAGCCTCACCCGTCAGCACTCCAGCGGCGACCAGATCGGATCGACCGACGCGAAGTCGCTGCTGGCCAATGTCACCTTGCGCCTGGGTCCGCGCGCCGATGCGAGCATCGGCCTGCGGCACTCGACCTACAGCGACAACGCGTTCTCCAATTCCGGCTACCGCGAGAACGCGGTGTACGCCTCGCTGTCGCAGCGCTTCTAACGTCATCACCGCCATGTACGAGGCCTTCTACGGGCTGGCCAGCAAGCCGTTCCAGCTCAGTCCCGATCCCAGCTTCTACTTCGGCAGCAAGCAGCACCGGCGCGCCAAGGCCTACCTGGACTACGGCGTGCTGCGCAGCGACGGCTTCATCGTCATCACCGGCGAGATCGGCGCGGGCAAGACCACGCTGGTGCGCGGCCTGCTCGACAGCCTGAACCGCAGCAACGTCGTCATCGGCAACGTGGTGACCACGCAGCTCGATGCCGAAGACACGCTGCGCCTGGTGGGCGCGGCCTTCGGCGTGCGCGTCAAGGACCTGCCCAAGAGCGAGCTGCTGATGGCGCTCGAGGCCTTCTTCGTCAGCGAGGCCAGCCGCGGCAAGCGCTGCCTGCTGATCGTCGACGAGGCGCAGAACCTGACCGCGCGCGCGGTCGAGGAACTGCGCATGCTGTCCAACTTCCAGTTCGGCAACCAGTCGCTGGTGCAGACCTTCCTGGTCGGCCAGCCCGAGTTCCGCGGCATCCTGCAGCGGCCCGAGATGGAGCAGTTCCGCCAGCGCATCGCCGCGAGCTGCCACATCGGCCCGCTGGACGAGGAGGACACGCAGCGCTACATCGAGCACCGGCTCAAGTGCGCCGGCGCCGCCGACAAGCCCACCTTCGACGCCGACGCCTTCACCGCGCTGCACCGGGCCAGCCACGGCATCCCGCGCCGCATCAACACCTTGTGCGACCGCCTGCTGCTGCTGGGCTTCATGCACGAGAACCCGCACCTCACCGCGGCCGACGTGGACGAGGTGGTCGAGGACCTGGCCAAGGAATCCGCCTCGGCGCCCGCGCCGGCGGTGCACGGCGCGCAGATCAACGGCCACGCGTCGGGCGGCGAGCTCGCGGTGGACCTGGACCTCAGCCGGCTGCGCGCGCGGGTGGGGCAGGGCGGTGCGAGCGGCGAGATCGGCGCGCTGGCCGATGAACTGGCCGGCCTGAATCTCGATGGCCAGGATGCGCGCCTGCAGCGCATCGAGGACAGCCTGATGCGCCTGGAGCGCATCAACCAGCAGACCCTGTCGCTGCTGCAGAAACTCGTGGGAGCGATGCGATGAACACGACCGCCGGCGCGATCCGCAACGCGATGAGCATCGACGTGGAGGACTACTTCCAGGTCTCCGCCTTCGCGCCCTACATCGCCCGTGGCGATTGGGACGCGCGCGAGTGCCGCGTCGAGCGCAACGTGCATCGCATCCTGGACCTGCTCGACGCGAACGGCGTGAAGGCGACGTTCTTCACGCTGGGCTGGATCGCGCAGCGCTATCCGCAACTGGTGCGCGAGATCGTCGCGCGCGGCCATGAACTGGCCAGCCACGGCTTCGGCCATGAGCGCGCCAGCGACCTGGACCGCGCCTCCTTCCTCAAGGACGTGGGCGACGCCAAGGCGCTGCTGCAGGACCTGGGTGGCGTGGAGGTCAAGGGCTACCGCGCGCCGAGCTTCTCCATCGGCAAGGACAACCTCTGGGCCTTCGACGTGCTGCAGGAATGCGGCTACCGCTACAGCTCCAGCGTCTACCCGATCGAGCACGACCATTACGGCATGCCCGATTCGCCGCGTTTCGCCTACGAGGTCCGACCGGGCCTGATCGAGGTGCCGGTGACCACGCTGCGTTTTCGCGGCAAGAACTATCCGAGCAGCGGCGGCGGCTGGTTCCGGCTGCTGCCCTACGGCATGACGCGCTGGATGATCGAGCGCTTCAACCGCATCGAGGGCCGCAGCGCGGTCTTCTACTTCCATCCGTGGGAGATCGATCCCGAGCAGCCGCGCATCCCCGGCATCGACGCCAAGACGCGCTTCCGCCATTACGTCAACATCGGCCGCACCGAGGCGCGCATCGCGCAGCTGCTGGGCGATTTCGCGTGGGCGCGGATGGACGAGATCTTCCTCGCGCCCGCGGGCGCCGAGCGGCTGGCGGCATGAGCCCGCTGCCCACGAGTGCCGCGGGCACCGTCCAGGTCAAGCGTCTGGTGCTCAAGGACAGCGCCGGCGCCGCGCGCTGGGACGCCTTCGTGCAGGGCTGCGCGCAGGCGAGCTTCTTCCACCTCTCCGCGTGGCAACGGATCCTGCGCGAGCAGTTCGGTCACGAGGGCTACTTCCTCTACGCCGAGCGGGACGGCGCGATCGAGGGCGTGCTGCCGCTGGCCGAGAACCGCAGCCGGCTCTTCGGCCATGCGCTGGTGGGGCTGCCCTTCGCCGTCTACGGCGGCGTGGCCGCGCTGAACGACGAGGCCGCGCGCGCGCTCGAGGACGAGGCCCAGGCGATCGCGCGCAAGCTCGGTGTCGAGCACCTGGAGCTGCGCAACGTCGAGCGCCGCCACCAGGACTGGCCGCACCAGGACCTGTACGTCACCTTCCGCAAGGCCATCCTCGAGGACGAGGAGGCCAACATGCTGGCCATCCCGCGCAAGCAGCGCGCGATGGTGCGCAAGGGCATCAAGAACGAGCTCAAGGCCGAGATCGACCGCGATGTGACGCGCTTCTTCGCGCTCTACGCGGACAACGTCCATCGCCACGGCACGCCGGCGATGCCGCGGCGCTATTTCCAGGCGTTGCTGGATGCGTTCGGCGACGCGGCCGAGGTGCTCATCGTCACCAGCCCGCAGGGCGAGCCGCTGTCGGGCGTGCTGAGCTTCTACTTCCGCGATGAGGTGCTGCCGTACTACGCCGGCGACGCCGTGGCCGCGCGCGACCTGGCCGCCAACGACTTCAAGTACTGGGAGCTGATGCGCCGCGCCTGCGCGCGCGGGCTCAAGGTCTTCGACTACGGCCGCAGCAAGCAGGGCACGGGCAGTTTCTCGTTCAAGAAGAACTGGGGTTTCGAGCCCACGCCGCTGAACTACGAGTACTGCCTGTACAAGCGCGACGCCGTGCCGCAGAACAACCCGAGCAACGCCAAGTACCAGCTCATGATCAAGGCCTGGCGCCGCCTGCCGATCGGCGTGGCCAACTGGCTCGGGCCGCACATCGTGCGCAGCCTGGGCTGAGGACGGGACCGCCGCATGGCCAACATCCTCTATCTGGTCCACCGCCTGCCGTATCCGCCCAACAAGGGCGACAAGCTGCGGTCGTACCACCTGCTCAAGCACCTGGGGGCCCACCACAAGGTGTGGCTCGCCACCTTCGTCGACGATCCCGAGGACTGGGCGCATGTGCCCGAGCTCGAGCGCCAGTGCGAGCAGGTCTTCGCCGCCGACCTCAATCCGCTGCTGTCGCGCGTGGCCAGCCTGCGCGGCCTGGTCACGGGCGAGGCGCTGAGCCTGCCGTACTACCGTCACCGCGCGATGCGTGCGTGGATCGACCGCATCGCGCGCGAGCAGCGCTTCGATGCGATCGTGGTGTTCTCGTCGACGATGGCGCAGTACGCCGAGCAGCTGCGCGCCATCGCCGGTCCGGTGCCGATGCTGATCGACTTCGTGGACGTGGACTCGGCCAAGTGGACCGATTACGCCCAGGCGCACCGCTGGCCGATGTCGTGGCTGTACCGGCGCGAGGGCCGCGAGCTGCTGGCCTACGAGCGCCGCGTGGCGGAGCAGGCGCGCTGCTCGTTCTTCGTCACCGAGGGCGAGAAGGCGCTGTTCCAGCGGCTGTCGGCCACCGGCGCGCCGGTGGAGGCGCTGGGCAACGGCGTGGACAGCGGCTACTTCGCCCCGCTGCCGCAGCAGGCCAACCCGTTCGAGGCCGATGAGCTGCCGCTGGTCTTCACCGGCGCGATGGACTACTGGCCCAACGTCGACGCGGTGCAGTGGTTCGCCGCCGAGGTGCTGCCCGAGCTGCGCCGGCGCTGGCCCACGCTGCGCTTCACCATCGTGGGCCGCGCGCCCACGCCTGCGGTGCTGGCGCTGGCCGGCGACGCGGTGCGCGTGACCGGCACGGTGCCCGATGTGCGGCCCTATCTGCAGCATGCCGCGGCGGTGGTCGCGCCGCTGCGACTGGCGCGCGGCGTGCAGAACAAGATCCTGGAGGCGATGGCCGTGGGCCGTCCCGTCGTCGCCGCGCGCTCGTGCGTCGAGGCGCTGGGCGCGGACGGCGTGCTGGCCGGCCAGGACGTGCTGTCGGCCGACAGCGCGGCCGATTACCTGGAGCTCGTGCACGCGCTGCTCAGCGCGCCGACGCGGGCGCAGGCCATCGGCCAGCAGGCGCGCGAGCGCGTGCTGCGCCAGTTCAGCTGGCAGGCCCATCTGGCCAAGCTCGACGGCTACCTGCCGCAGGCGGGCGCGGCCGGCCTGCATGGCGCGCAGGGGCAGGCCGCATGAGCGCGACCACGCCGTCCGTGCTGCGTTCCCCGGGTCTGCCGCCGGCGTGGCGCGGTCCGCTCGTGGCGCTGGTGCTGCTGATACTCGCGCTGCTGGTGCTGTACCGCCAGACGGCGCTGGGCATGGTGGCGATCTGGTGGCGCTCGGGCACGTTCACGCATGCCTTCCTCGTGCCGCCGATCGTGATCTGGCTGGCCTGGCGCCGCCGCGCGATGGTGACCCCGCTGACGCCGCGGCCCGTGCCTTGGCTGGCGCTGCCCATCGTGGCGCTGGGCGCGGTCTGGCTGTTCGCCGACTTCGCCGCGATCAACGCCGCCACGCAGTTCGCGCTCGTGGCGATGCTGGTGCTGCTCGTGCCCGCGGTGCTGGGCTGGCGCGTCGCGCGCGAGATGGCCTTCCCGCTGGGCTTCCTGTTCTTCTGCGTGCCGGTGGGCGAGTTCCTGCTGCCCCAGCTGATGGACTGGACCGCGCGGTTCACCGTCGTCGCGCTGCGCCTGAGCGGCCTGCCGGTCTATCAGGAAGGCCTGCAGTTCATCATCCCGAGCGGCCAGTGGTCGGTCGTGGAAGCCTGCTCCGGCGTGCGTTACCTGATCGCCTCGGCGATGGTGGGCACGCTGTACGCCTACCTGAGCTATCACTCGACGCGCCGCCGCCTGGGCTTCATCGCCTTCGCGCTGGCGCTGCCGCTGGTGGCCAACTGGGCGCGCGCCTACCTGATCGTGATGATCGGCCACCTCTCCGGCAACACGCTGGCCGTGGGCGTGGACCACCTGATCTACGGCTGGCTGTTCTTCGGGCTGGTGATGCTGGCGATGTTCCTGATCGGCGCGCGCTGGGCGCAGCCCGAGCTGCCGCTGGTGCCACCCGCGCCCGACGGTGGGCGCCCTGCGGGCGCGTCGGCTGGCTGGCCGGCCTTCGCCGCCGTGCTGCTCGCGCTGGCGCTGCCGATGGCCGCCGGGGCCTGGCTGCGCCAGGGCCACACCGCGCCCATCGACACGCTGCCGGCCGTGGCCGCCGCGCCGGGCTGGACCTCGCAGGTCGTGCCGTCGGACGCCTGGTCGCCGGGCTTCGAGGGCGCCAACGCCGCGCGCCATCAGCAGTTCAGCGCCGCGGGCGCGACCGAGCCCCGCGTGGGCCTGCACCTGCAGTACTTCCGCGATCAGGACTACGAACGCAAGCTGGTCAGCTCCAGCAACGCGGTCATCGCGGCCGAGGACAAGCACTGGGCCGTGACCGGGCAGGGTGGCGCGAGCTTCACGCCGGCCGGATCTTCCGCTGCCACCGCCGCCGCGATCCCGGTGCTGAGCACGCAGGTCCGCGCCGCGTCGCTGGATGCGATCACCGCGCCGCGGATGCTGGTGTGGCATGTCTACTGGATCAACGGCCAGCCGATGACGAGCGCGTTGCGCGCGCGGCTGTGGGGCGCCTGGGAGCGCCTCAAGGGTCATGGTGATGACGCCGCGCTGGTGCTGGTCTACACCGATGCCGACGAGCAGGCGCCGCAGCGGCTGGACGCTTTCCTGCGCCAGCACTGGGGCGCGATCGACGCGGAGCTGCATCAGCTGCGCGACGCAGGCGCCGGCACGAGCACGGACGGCAAGGCCGCCGCGAGGAGCGCCCCATGAGCGCCGACCTGAGCGTGGCGCGCGCGCGCGACGCGGCGGACCCGCGGCCGCTGGTGCTGCACGTGATGTACCGCTTCGACACGGGCGGGCTCGAGAACGGCGTCGTCAACCTGATCAACCACATGCCCGCGGACCGGTACCGGCACGCGATCGTGGCGCTGACCGAGGTCACCGATTTCCGCCAGCGGCTGCAGCGCGACGATGTCCGGTGCATCGCGCTGAACAAGCCGCCGGGGCAGGGCTTCTGGCTGTATCCCAAGCTGTATCGGCTGTTCCGCGAGCTCCGGCCCGCGATCGTGCACAGCCGCAATCTCTCCGCGCTGGAAGTGCAGCTGCCCGCGTGGGCCGCGCGCGTGCCGGTGCGCATCCACGGCGAGCACGGCCGCGATGTCGGCGACCTCGATGGCCGCAATCGCGTGTACCAGCGCGTGCGGCGTTTCTACAAGCCCTTCGTGTCGCACTACATCGCGCTGTCGCGCGACCTGGGCGACTACCTGACCGGTCCGGTCGGCGTGCCGCCCGCGCGCGTGAGCCAGTTCGTCAACGGCGTGGACACGCAGCGCTTCCAGCGCAGCCGCGTGGAGCCCATCCCGGGCTGCCCCTTCGATCCGGCGACGCACTGGCTGATCGGCACCGTGGGCCGCATGGCGCCGGTGAAGGACCAGCTGATGCTGACGCGCGCCTTCATCGCGCTGATCGGCCAGGCACCCGAGCTGCGCGCCACCGCGCGGCTGGTGCTGATCGGCGACGGGCCGCTGCGGGCGCAGTGCCAGGCGCTGCTCGACGACGCGGGTCTGGCGGACCTGGCCTGGCTGCCGGGCGAGCGCACCGACGTGCCCGTGGTGATGCGCGGCCTGCACGTCTTCGCGCTGCCGTCGCTGGCCGAGGGCATCTCCAACACCATCCTCGAGGCGATGGCCAGTGGGCTGCCGGTGGTGGCCACCGAGGTCGGCGGCAATGCCGACCTCGTCACGCGCGGCGTGAGCGGGCTGCTCGTGCCCGCCGCGGATCCGGCGGCGATGGCCGCGGCGCTGCTGCGCCTGGCGCGCGATCCGGCGCTGGCCGCGGCGATGGGCGAGGCGGGCCGCGCGCGCGTCGAGCAGGATTTCAGCATGCGGGCCATGGTCGCGAGGTACCAGGGCCTGTATGACACGCTGCGCGGCCACAATGCCGCCAGCCACAAGAACTGACACGGGATAGGACCATGTGCGGAATCAGCGGACTCTTCGACACCCGGGGGCGGCGCGACTTCGACGGCGCGCTGATGCATCGCATCAACGACTCGCTGCACCACCGCGGGCCGGACGAGGGCTCCATCCACCTGCAGCCCGGCCTGGCTTTCGGCCACCGGCGCCTGTCCATCATCGACATCGCCACGGGCCAGCAGCCGCTGTTCAACGCGGACCATTCGGTGGGCATCGTCTTCAACGGCGAGATCTACAACTACCGCGAGCTCACCGACGAGCTGATCGCGCTGGGGTATCAGTTCCAGACCAAGAGCGACACCGAGGCCATCGTGCACGCCTGGTCGGCGTGGGGCGAGAACTGCGTGAACAAGCTGCGCGGCATGTTCGCCTTCGTCCTATGGGACAAGGCGCGTGACCAGCTCTTCATGGCGCGTGACCGGCTCGGCGTGAAGCCGATGTTCTACGCGCTGCTGGACGACGGCACGCTGGTCTTCGGCTCCGAGCTGAAGGCGCTGCTGGCGCATCCGGCGATGAAGCGCGACATCGTGCCGCAGGCGGTGGAGGAGTACTTCGCGCTGGGCTACGTCGCCGAGCCGCGCACCATCTTCCGCCAGGCGCTGAAGCTGCCGCCGGCGCACACGCTCGTCATCAAGCGCGGCGAGCCGCTGGGCCAGCCGCGCCGCTACTGGGACGTGAACTTCACGACCGACAACAAGATCGACGAGCTGCAGGCGCAGGAGGAACTCACGCGCCGGCTGCGCGAGTCGGTCAAGCTGCGCCTGATCTCGGAAGTGCCGCTGGGCGCCTTCCTGTCGGGCGGCGTGGACTCGAGCGCCGTTGTCGCGATGATGGCCGGCGAGACCAACGGCCCGGTGAAGACCTGCTCGATCGCGTTCGACGACCCGCAGTACAACGAGTCCGAGTTCGCGCAGATGGTCGCGGACCGCTACCAGACCGAGCACCACGTCGAGACCGTCCAGAGCGACGACTTCGACCTGATCGACACGCTGGCGCGTCTGTACGACGAGCCCTATGCCGACAGCTCCGCGATCCCGACCTACCGTGTCTGCCAGCTCGCGCGCAAGCACGTGACGGTGGCGCTGTCGGGCGACGGCGGCGATGAGAGCTTCGGCGGCTACCGCCGCTACAAGCTGCACATGATGGAGGAGCGCATGCGCGCCAGCCTGCCGCTGGGGCTGCGCAAGCCGCTGTTCGGCACGCTGGGCAAGCTCTACCCGAAGGCAGACTGGGCGCCGCGCGTGTTCCGCGCCAAGACGACCTTCCAGGCGCTCGCGCGCAACTCGGTCGAGGCCTACTTCCACACGATGTCCGTGATCCGCGACAACGAACGCATGCCGCTGTACAGCGCGCGTTTCAAGTCGGAGCTCGGCGGCTACAACGCGCGTGAGCTCTTCCTGCAGCACGCCGAGCGGGCCAACACCGACGATCCGCTGGCGCTGATCCAGTACATCGACCTGCAGACCTACCTGGTCGGCGACATCAACACCAAGGTCGACCGCGCGTCGATGGCGCATTCGCTGGAGGTGCGCGAGCCGCTGATGGACCACCCGCTGGTCGAGTGGCTGGCCACGCTGCCGTCCCACCTGAAGCTGCGCGGCGGCGAGGGCAAGTACCTGTTCAAGAAGACGCTGGAACCGCATCTGCCCAACGACGTGCTGTACCGGCCCAAGATGGGCTTCGCGGTGCCGCTGAACCGCTGGTTCCGCGGCCCGCTGCGCCAGCGCGTGCGCGGCGCGCTGCTGGGCGGCCCGCTGGCCGATTCCGGCATGTTCGACTTGAAGGCCGTGGGCCAGATGGTCGAGCAGCATGAGAACGGCAGCCGCGATCACAGCACGCCGCTGTGGACGCTGCTGATGTACGACGCGTTCCTGCGGAATGTGATGGGTGCGTCGTCGATGCGCGAGGCCGCGTGAGCGTTGAGCGGACTCCACGGATGAAGATCCTATATCACCATCGCACCGCGTCCAAGGACGGGCAGGCGGTCCACATCGAGGAGATGATCGGCTCGCTGCGCGCGCTCGGCCATGAGGTGCGCGTGGTCGCGCCGGGCGGCGAGTCGGCGCCGGAAGAGAAGTCGAAGATGGGCGACGACGCGGGCTGGGTGCATCGCCTGCGCGCCAAGCTGCCCAAGGCCGTGTACGAGCTGCTGGAGCTGGCGTACTCGCTGGTGGCCTACCGTCGACTGGCCGCCGCGGCGCGGGACTTCCAGCCCGACCTGATCTACGAGCGCTACAACCTCTACCTGCTCAGCGGGCTGATGCTCAAGCGCCGGCTGGGCGTGCCGCTGCTGCTGGAGGTCAACGCGCCGCTGGTGGACGAGCGCGCGAAGTTCGGCGGCCTGGCGCTGCCGCGCGTGGCCCGCTGGGCCGAGGACAAGGTCTGGCGCGGCGCCGACGCGGTGCTGCCGGTGACGCAGGTGCTGGGATCGATGATCGCCGCGCGCGGCGTGCCCGCCGAGCGCATGGTCGTCATCCCCAACGGCATCAACGAGGCGCACTTCGACGAGGCCCCGACCCCCGAGGCCGCGAAGCGGGCGCTGGGCTGGGACGACGCGCTGGTGCTGGGCTTCACCGGTTTCGTGCGCGACTGGCATGGCATGGACAAGGTGATCCGCTGGATGGCCACCGAGGCCGCGCCCGCCAACGCGCGGCTGCTGGTGGTCGGCGACGGGCCCGAGCGGGACAACCTCGAGCGGCTCGCCGCGGAGCTGGCCCTGGGCGAGCGCGTGCGTTTCACCGGCGTCGTCTCGCGCGACGCGGTGCCTGCCCACGTGGCCGCCTTCGACATCGCGCTGCAACCCGCGGTGGTGGCGTATGCGTCGCCGCTCAAGCTCTTCGAATACCTGGCGCTGGGCAAGGCCATCGTCGCGCCGAGCACGCCCAACATCGAGGAAGTGCTGGACCACGACGGCAACGCGTTGCTGTTCGACCCGGCCGAGCCGGGGGCGCTGGAGATCCAGCTGGCGCGGCTGAGCGCGGACGCCGCGCTGCGCCGCCGGCTGGGCGAGGGCGCGCGCGCGACCATCGGCCGCCTGCACCTGACCTGGCACGGCAACGCGCGTCGCGTGGTCGCGCTGGGCCAGGCGCTGCGCAACGGGCAGGGCGCCCGCGCGGCGCCGGCTTCCGACGCGAAGGCCTGAGCGATGCTGAAGCTGCTGACCTTCTCGACGCTGTATCCGAGCGCGGTGATGCCCAGCCACGGCATCTTCGTGGAGACGCGCCTGCGCCACCTCGTGGCCTCGGTCCAGGCGCAGTCGCGCGTGATCGCGCCGGTGCCCTGGTTCCCGCTCAAGGGCGAGCGTTTCGGCGAGTACGGCAAGTTCGCCGCCACGCCCAGGCGCGAGACGCGCCACGGGCTGGACATCGCGCATCCGCGCTTCCTGCGCCTGCCCAAGGTGGGCATGAGCAGCGCGCCCTACACGCTGGCCTGGACCTTCCTGCGCGAGGCGCGCCGGCTGCAGGCCAGCGGCTACGACTTCGACCTGATCGACGCGCACTACTTCTATCCCGACGGCGTGGCCGCGGTGATGGTGGCGCGCGCGCTCGGCAAGCCCGTGGTGATCACCGCGCGCGGCACCGACATCAACCTGATTCCGCAGTACGCGTTCCCGCGCAAGCTGATCCTGCGCGCGGCCGGGCAGGCCGACGCGATGATCACCGTGTGCGAGGCGCTCAAGGACGAGCTCGTCGCGCTGGGCGCCGACGCGGCCAAGGTGACCGCGCTGCGCAACGGCGTGGACCTGTCGCTGTTCCATCCGGGCGGACGCGACGAGGCGCGCACCGCCCTGCAGCTCGCGCCCGGGCGCTTCACGCTGGCCTCGGTGGGCCACCTGATCGAGCGCAAGGGCCATGAACTCGTGATCGGCGCGCTGGCCGAGCTGCCCGACGTGGACCTGCTGATCGCCGGCGCCGGACCGGAGGAGGGCGCGTTGCGCCGCCTGGCGGAGTCGCTGGGCGTGGCATCGCGCGTGCGTTTCCTGGGCGCGCTGCCGCAGCCGCGGCTGCGCGAGGTCTACACCGGCGTCGACGCGCTGGTGCTGGCCTCGAGCCGCGAGGGCTGGGCCAATGTGCTGCTGGAGGCGATGGCCTGCGGCACGCCGGTCGCGGCGTCCAATGTCTGGGGCACGCCCGAGGTGGTGGCCCGTCCCGAGGCCGGCGAGCTGATGCCCGAGCGCACCGCCGCCGGCGTGGCCGAGGCGGTGCGCCGGCTGCGGCAGTCGCCGCGCGAGCGCGCGGACACGCGGCGCTATGCCGAGCTCTTCAGCTGGGATGCGACGACGCAGGGCCAGCTCGATCTCTTCCATCGCATCCTGGCCGCGCGTCGGTCGCCGGAGTTGCGCCATGCGTGACCTGCTGCTGCTGGGCCTGTTCCTGGCCCTGATCTACAAGACCTTCAAGGACCCGATGTGGGGCGTGCTGGGCTGGGTGTGGATGGGGGTGATGAACCCGCATCGCCTGGCCTACGGCTTCGCGCGCGAGGCGCCCTGGTCGATGGTGATCGCGCTGGTGCTGTTCACCACGCTGCTGATCCATCGCGACAAGCTGGTGAAGTTCCCCGTCAACGCGGTGACCATCCTGCTCGGGATCTGGATCGTGTGGATCGGGGTCTCGCCGCTGCTGTTCTCGTTCTATCCGGACAAGGAGATGCACTTCTGGTCGCGCGCGTTCAAGGTGCTGCTGATGGTGCTGGTGTCGCTGCTCGTGGTGAAGCGGCGGCGCGACCTGGACTGGCTGGTGCTGGTGCTGGTGATCTCGATCGGCTATTACGGCATCAAGGGTGGCGTGTTCACGGTGCTCTCGGGCGGCTCGGCGCGGGTGTGGGGACCGGAGGGCTCGTTCATCGAGGACAACAACTCGCTGGCGCTGGCCACCATCATGACGGTGCCGCTGATCCGCTACCTGCAGCTGCAGTCGACGAAGAAGTGGCAGCGCTGGCTCGCGGGTGGCGCGATGCTGCTGTGCATGGCCTCGGCGGTGGGGTCGCAGTCGCGCGGCGCGTTCCTGGCGATCATCGCGATGTCGTTCTTCATGTGGATGAAGAGCCGCAACAAGCTGCCGCTGGCGATGGTGGTGCTGCTGGCGCTGCCGCTGATCTTCATGTTCATGCCCGACAGCTGGTCGGACCGCATGAACACGATCAAGACCTACGACCAGGACGCGTCGGCGCTGGGGCGGATCAACGCCTGGCACATGGCCTGGCGGCTGGCGACCGATTTGTTCCCCTTCGGCGGCGGCTTCACGGTGGCCGGTCCGGCGGTGTTCGCGCGTTACGCGCCGGATCCGTCGATTCCGCTGACCGCGCACAGCATCTACTTCCAGGCGATGGGCGAGCACGGCTTCTTCGGCCTGTTCGTCTTCATCGGGATCTTCTTCACGACCTGGCGCCTGGCCAGCGCGACGATCCAGGCCAGCAAGGGGCTGCCCGAGCTGCAATGGGCGCGCGACCTCGCGGCGATGTGCCAGGTGGGCCTGATCGGGTATGCGACGGGCGGGGCCTTCCTGAGCCTGGTGTATTTCGACTTGCCGTACTACCTGGTGCTGATCGTCGTGGTGGTGAATCGGATCGTGGCGGCGGAGATGACCGAGCGCAAGCAGGCCGCGATCGCCGCGGGCAAGGCACCGCGCGACGTGCATTCGCCGTACTGGGGAGGTGCGTGATGCTGGCCTCGCTGAGCCTGCTGGGCTGGCCGCGCGGCGCGCCGGCGCTGAGCATCCTGATCTATCACCGCGTGCTGCCGTCGCCCGACGCGCTGCGTCCGGGCGAGATTGACGCGGCGCGTTTCGAGGCGCAGGTGGCCTTCCTGGCTCGGCACTTCACGCTGATGACGGTGGGCGACGCGGCGGCCGCGCTGCGCGAGGGCCGCCTGCCCGCGCGCGCGGCCTGCATCACCTTCGATGACGGCTACGCGGACAACTGGACCGTCGCGCATCCGATCCTGGCGCGGCACGGCGTGCGCGCGACGGTGTTCGTCGCGACCGGTTTTCTCAATGGCGGCCGCATGTTCAGCGACACCGTCATCGAATTCGTGCGGCGCGTGCCGGGGCCGGTGCTGGACCTGAGCGCGGTGGACATGGGCACGCATGCGGTGGCGACCGTCGAGGACCGCTTGACGGCCGTGACCGCGCTGCAGGTGCAGCTGAAGTACCTGGCACCGGCGGAGCGCGACGCGCAGGTGGCGCGGATGCTGGCCGCGGTGCCGGTGTCCGGGCTGCCCGAGGACCTGATGCTCTCGGATGCGCAACTGCGCGAGCTCGCGCAGGCGGGGCACGAGATCGGTGGTCACACGGTGGACCACACGGTGCTGACGACGCTCACGCCCGAGGGCGCGCGGGAGCAGGTGGCGCGGGGGCGGGACCAACTCGCCGCGCTGCTGGGCCGGCCGATCCGCAGCTTCGCGTATCCGAACGGCCGTCCGGTGCGCGACTACGACGCGGGTCACGCGGCGATGCTGCGCGAGCTGGGTTTCGAAGCCGCCGTGAGCACCTCGCCCGGCGTGGCGCTGCCCGGTGCCGACCTGTTCCAGCTGCCGCGCTACACGCCCTGGGGCGACTCGATGACGATGTTCGCCGCCCGCATGATGCGCAACGCACGCATGCGCCGGCCGTTCGCGGTGGTGTGAGGCGGCCTGCCGCATCCGGCGAAAGACGGGCACGACCTTGGGCGGATCCTTGCGACTTCCCGGCGCGTTCGTTGTGATCCATCAAGGTCGCGGTGGTGTTCGTGGGTCTTGCCCAACGACTCGCCCCGCTTCGGGCCGGTGGCTTCTCAGCGAGGTCTGAACCCGGACCAAGAATGGGTGGCTTGGAGGTTCTCATGCTTCAAGCACCCATCCCGTCTTTCCAACGTTTTGCCCATCAGGTCGAGGTGTACGCGCGCGTCGCGGAACACGCGCCCCTGTTCCCACGGCCTGCATTGGCCGCGGCCACGGTCCAGGACTTGCTGTCTGTGGCACGGAGCAGGGGTCTGCTGCTCACAGGCGGCAGGTTCACCGGCAAGAGCACGTTCTTGCGCCACGACCTCCTGCCGCTCCTGCGCTCGGATCCCTCTCTGTATCCGATCGTCATCGACTTCATGGCCCACGAGGAGGCGGAGCCTGGCGCCGTCATCCTGCAGACGCTGTGCGCGGAACTGCAGTCCCAGGACGGCGTTGTCCGGCGGACGGCCAGGAAGCTGGGCCTGACCGGGCTCAGCCTCGGCGGCATGCAGATGAGTCCGGTGCAGGCGGAAGCCGACGACTTCAAAGGGGTGCTCAAGATGTTGCGCGCACTCTCCGCGAAAACGGGGCGCCGGCTGATCTTGCTGCTGGATGAGGTCCAACGGACGCAGACCTCGGACCACGGCCGACGGGTGCTGCTCAGCCTGGCGCGCTCGGTCAACAGCCTCAACGTCGACGCGCGTCCGGGTCCCCGCATCCTGGCCACGGGCTCGCACGCTCACAAGCTTCGGAAGATGACCTTCGGCAAGGAGGACGCCTTCCACGGCGCGACCGTGCGCGCGCTCCCGCCATTGGGCGGCGATTACCTGCAGTGGCTGCACGCCCAGGTCCCGGTGCGCGGGCGGCCGTCGTCAGGCCTGATGGCATCCGCGTTTGACCGGCTTCTGCACCGGCCGCGGGACCTCATCTCGGTGTGTCAGGTGCTCGCCAGCTACGACGGCAATCCCCAGCATGTCATCGACCGAATGTTTCATCTGCTCGTCGAAGAGTGCGCGGATGACGGCAAGACCGAATTTTTGCTTCACCTGCGTGACCTGCCGGATCTGCCCCTGGCGCTCTCGCGTGTGATGGCCGAGGCGGGCCCGGAGTTCGCACCTTTCCAGCTCTGGTGCAAGCGGCTGACTGCCGCGCTGGTGCAGGCGAGGCGGAAACTGCCGGCGCCGCCGGAGTTCACGGAAGGGGAGATCAGCGATGCGCTCAACGTGCTCGTGGCGCGCGGCCTGATCTGGCGAGGACTTGGTTTCGTCTTCGAGCACGCCCGCTTCCAACGCTGGATCCTGTCCCTGGATCCTGCCGTCGAGTTCGGGTTGGCCGCCCCGGGCGGGCAACCCGTGTCGGCGCTGCTCAGCGTCGCGAGCGAGCAGGGGGCACCGAGACTCGTCTCCTGATCGAGACGTCGAGCGCGGACGCGCTCACACCCGATAGTTCGGCCGCCTGCCGCGGAGCCACTGCTCCAGCATCATGAGGATCCACACCATCTCGCCGTAGTAGCCGGGGTGTTCCGGCAGGCGATGGCTGAGCAGGCTCTGGATGAAGTCCGGGCGCACGATGCCGCGCGTCGCCAGACTGCCCAGCGAATCGGTCGCCAGCGCGCGCAGGCCGTCGTCGCGCGTCGCCCACACGCCGAAGGGCAGACCGAAGCCCTGCTTCTTCTTCACGATGATCTCGTCGGGCAGGAACCCGCGCAGCGCCTCCTTGAAGAACCAGCGCAGCTTCAGCCCCTTGAGCTTGTAATCCGCCGGCAGCCGCTGCGAGAACGCCAGCAGCTCGTCGTCCAGCATCGGGAAGCCCACCGAGGTCCCCGCCAGCGCCGTCGTGCCCACGACCTTGGGCAGGTCCGTGTCGGCCAGCGTGTAGCGCCAGTCGAAAGCCAGCATGCGGTCCACCAGCTGCCCGGTCTTCACCGTGTTCCACACCTGGCGCTGCTGCTTCTGCGGCCCCAGCGGATCCACGCGGCGCAGGAAGTCCATCTCCAGCACCTCGCCCATGCCCAGCCGCGTCAGCAGGTTGTAGCTCTGCAGCCGGTCCGGCATCGGCACGCGCGCCTGATCGATGTAGCTCGCGCCCTTCTTGAGCAGCGGCAGCTTGCCGATGGGCGAGCCGAACACCGGCTGCAGCACGAAGTCGCGCAGCGGCGCGGGCACCTCGCCGTACCACGAGAACACCGTCTGCTTCGCATAACGCGTGTTGCCGCCGAAGAGCTCATCCCCGCCGTCGCCCGCCAGCAGGTGACGCACGCCGTTGTCGTGGGCGCGGCGCGCGCAGTAATACGCCGGCAGCGCCGAGCTGTTGCCGAAAGGCTGGTCGTAATGCGTGGCGACCTTGGCGATGCCGTCCACCAGGTCCTTGGGCGTCACGTAGTACTCGTGATGCCGGCAGCCGAAGTGCTTCGCGGCGATGCGCGCGAACGCCATCTCGTCGTAACCCTCGGCCTCGAAACCGATCGAGTAGGTGTCCGCCGCTCGGCCCGCGACGCGGCTCAGCATGCCCGCGACGGTGGAGCTGTCCGTGCCGCCGCTCAGGAAACACGCGGCATCGCCGCCGTGCATCGACCGCTGCACCGAGCGCTCCAGGATCTGCTTGAACTCGTCCTTCAGGTCCTCCAGCCGCGGCGCGGGATCGGCGCGGAAGGTCGGCACCCAGTACGGCATCACGCGCAGCTCGCCGCGCTCGAAGATCGCCACATGCCCCGGCGGCAGCCGGAAGATGTTGCGGAACACCGTCCGCGGCGACGGGATCACGTGGAAGTACAGGTAGTCGAAGAGCGCTTGCGGATCGAGGTCGGCGTCGTCGCCCGCGAGGTCGTCCGCGCGCGTGGCGAAGCGCAGCTCCTGACCGACGATGCGGTAGCACAGCGGCTCGATGCCGAAGCGGTCCGTGGCCATCACCACGCGGCCGCTCGGCTGGCGCCAGGCCACCGAGAAGCGCCCGCCGACCTGCGCCAGCGCCGGCACCGGATCGCTCGCCGACAGCAGCGTCTGCCAGGCAGCCTCGCGCTGCGCGGGGGACGTGTCGGTGCCCAGGCCCGGCGAGCCCGGGAACGCGGGCTGGCCCGTGGAGAGGAAGGAGGCGGTGCTCATGCTCATCGTCATGGTCATTGTTCTTGGTGTCCCTGAAGGCGATCCGGAAGGGGGAGCCAGTGCGCGCCGCGCGTCAGGCACGCGTCGCGGTGACGGCGGATGCGCGGCAGTTCGGGCAGCACGCGCAGCACGGCCGCCCATCCCGCGACGGCCTCCACCCAGTTGAAATACACGAACAGCTGCTGCGCCGACTGCAGCGTCTGCCCCGCCAGCGCGTACCAGGCGTTGCGGCCGAAACGGCCCTCGGGGCGCTTGATGTCGTTGACGACGATCGAGCGCAGCCGCGAGCGCCGCTTGCGCAGCAACTGCGACGAGGACATCGACGAGGCCGGCGCGTGGAAGCCGCGCAGGTGGCGGAAGCGGGCCGCCGGCACGAGCGCGATGCCGAAGCCGTGATGGCGCGCGCGGGCGCACAGGTCGTCGTCCTCGCAGTACAGGAAGAACAGCGGATCGAAACCGCCGACCTGCTCGAGGAACTCGCGCGTGAACAGCCACGCGGCGGCCGGCAGCGCATGCGCGCGGTAGTGGCCGGCGATCGCGTGGCCCATCACCGCGTCGGTGAGGTAGGCCGTCGCGTGCGGCGCGACGTAGTAGCGCAGGAAGGTCGGGTCCATCGCGGCGCCGTCGCCGCCCAGTTGCAGCGGGCACAGGATGCCCAGCGCGGGATCGGCCGCGGCCTCGCGCGACAGGTGCTCGAGGCAGTCCGGCGCGAGCACCGTGTCCTGGTTCAGGATGAAGACCTGCTGCGCGCCATCGGCCAGCGCGCGCGCGATGCCGATGTTGTTGGCGCGGCCGAAGCCCAGGTTCTCGTCCTGTGGCAGCAGCGTCACCTCGGGGAAACCGGCGACGATCGCGCGCGTGTCGTCCGAGGACGCGTTGTCCACGACGATCACCCGCATCGGCACCGTGCTCTCGCGCAGCGCGCGCAGGCAGTCCGCCATCCACGGTCCGCCGTTGAAGCTGACGATGACGCAGGCGACCGAAGGCTTGGACGTGTCGACGCTCATGAGGCCACCCGTTTCGTCATGCGTTGACGCAGGCCGTGGAACGCGCGGGAGAGTTCGATCGCCAGCGGATGGTGCAGGCCCTGCGCGGTGATCACCAGGCCCGCCAGCCCGGCCGCGCCGGTCGTGAGCAGGTTCACCAGCAGTGGCCAGTCGTAGTGATGCCCCGCCTGCGCCATCAGCGCCTGCGGCCCGATCGAGCCCGCCGCCACCAGCGCGCTCTTCAGGCTGGGACCGAGCAGCGTGCGCGTGGACGCGCCCAGCAGCGTGCGCATGTAGTAGACGTAGAGCGACAGCGCCACCAGGTGGCTCACCACCCACGACGCGGCCAGCGTCTCGAGGTTGAAGCGCGACGCGATCACCAGCACCACCAGGTGGACCGGGCTGTAGATCAGGTTGATGCGCAGCCGCTTGGACACGTTGCCCGTGGCGTTGAGCAGGTTGGGGCCGAAGCTGTAGAGGTAGGTCGGCATGATGGCCAGCGCCAGCAGGCTGCAGATCGGCGCCGCGGCGTCCCACTGCGGCCCGAGCAGCAGCCGCATGATGTCGTGGGACATCAGCGCCACGTAGCCGAAGAAGGGCCAGGCGATGGCCGTCATCAGCGCGGTGCTCTGCGCGTAGGTCACCGACAGGTCGGTGCCCGAGCGGTGCTGGTCGGCGAAGACCGGCGTGGCCACGCGCAGCACGGCCGAGGTGACATTCGAATAGAACATCTCCAGCAGCCCCAGCGCGCGGCTGAACAGGCCCACCGAGGTCAGCCCGAAGCTGCGCGCGATGATGAACTCATGGGCGTTGCGGGTGAAGGTCTCCAGCAGCCGGCTCAGCACGAAGTACGAGCCGTAGCCGAAGACATGCCGCATGCCCTTGAAGCTGGGCATCAGCAGCGTGCCCGGCGAGCGCATGACCAGCAGCAGCAGCGCCTGGAACGCGGTGTTGGCCACGCTGGCCCAGGCCAGGCTGCGGAAGCCGAAGCCGTTCATCGCCAGGATCACGCCGGTGCCCGCATGCACGAAGCTCGACGAGAACTGGATGACGAAGATGCGGCGGAACTGCAGGTTGCGGTTGAGCAGCGCGAACGCCGGCGACGCGAACGGCAGGATCGCGAAGTTCAGCGCGAGGATGCCGATCACCTCGACGACCGCGGGCTCCTTCAGGTAGACCGCCAGCGGATGGCGCGCGAGCATCGCGATCGCGCCCACGCCCCAGCCGATCACGATCGCGCCGGCATACGCCGCGCGCAGCTTCTCGTCGTCGAGCTGCTTCTCCTGGATCAGGTACTCGCTGATGCCGAAGTCCCGCAGCACGGTGGCGATCGTGACGAAGGCCGCGCACACCGAGAACA
Source organism: Roseateles sp. So40a (assembly GCF_048081605.1). NCBI lineage: Bacteria > Pseudomonadati > Pseudomonadota > Betaproteobacteria > Burkholderiales > Sphaerotilaceae > Roseateles > Roseateles sp. So40a. The sequence goes on from NZ_CP182288.1 coordinate 1,700,820, forward strand.
CGCCGATCTCCTGCGGCGTGAGCAGCCGCGCCAGCAGCATCGTCGAGGCCAGCGTGACGACCAGGCTGGCGTAGCGTTCCGCGAAGGACCAGATCAGGGCCCCGCGCACCTTGCCGCTCATGCGCGCTCCTTCATGCGGGCGCGCTCCCGGAGCGGCGGAACAGCTTCTCGCCCAGCACGCGGAAGGGCACCGCGGCGGCGTAGAGCACGAAGGTCGGATCGAAGCGCGCGATGTCGCGCACGAGCTTGAAGTTGATCGGCTTGCCGTGGCGCACGCGGTGCAGCAGGTCGCGCATGACGTCCTGCTGCAGGTTGCGGATGGTGCGCTGGTTGTTGCGGTGCTGCGTGTCGGTCAGCGTGTAGAAGCGCGGCACCGAGGTCCACACGAACAGCTCGTTGCGCATGCGGTGCAGCGATCGCTCCGTGCCCCAGCCCGCGCCCTGGTAAATGTTGATGCCCTCGCCGTTGTTGCAGTCGACCTCGGTGGAGAAGCAGAAGGTCGCGCCGCCGGCGCCCAGGTCCATCCAGAAGAAGAAGTCCTGGCCGTTGAAGAACTCCTCGCGGAATCGCAGCGCCGGGAAGCGGTCGAAGCGGTAGACCACGGTGGAGGTCTGGATCAGCCCGCCGCCGTCGCTCAGGATGTGCTCCAGCGGGGACACGCCCAGATCGAAGCCCGGCGGTTGCGCGCTGATCTCGGTGTGCGGCTTGTTCAGCGTGCCGATGCGCTGGAAGTTGGTCTGGTCCGGATGGTTGAAGGACCACCAGTCGGCGAAGTAGCCGTCGAAGCGATCGCCCATCACGGCCAGCGCGTTCTCCAGGTGCTGCGGGCGCCAGTCGTCGTCCGAGTCCAGGAAGGCCACGAAGGTCGTGCCCGCGGGCACCAGGTCCAGCGCCTTGTTGCGCGCGGAGCCCGCGCCGCCGTTGGCCTTGCGGTGCACGGTGAGCTGCGCGCGGGGGAACTCGGGATGGGCGTCGATCTCGGACTGCGCGGACACGGGCGACTCGTCGTCGACGACGATGACGTGGAGGCGGTCGGCGATCGTCTGCGCGAAGCACGAGGCCAGCGCCTTGGGCAGCAGCCCCGGCTGGCGCTGGAAGTGCGGGATGACGACGGCGATCAGCGGCGGGGACGGGTTCATTGGGAAGCTCCCTGGATATCGGCTTGCGGCCGTGTGAGGCCGGCATCGGGTGAGGGGGCGGGTTCCGTTTTGTCGTTGCCCTTCAGCAGACGCTTGAGTGCGGGCAGCCAGGCCCAGCGGAACAGCGTGGCGTGATAGACCGGGCGGGCGTTCTCGGTCCAGCGGGTGTGCCACTCCATGACCTTGCCGTAGAACTCGATGCGGCGCAGCGGGCCGCCGGCAGCCGCCGCCTCGAACAGCTGGTGGAACTGCAACTGCCGCATCAGCGTGGACGGCGACACGGCCTTGTGGGCCTCGTCGTAGGCGGTCTTGAGAATCACGATCTTGCCGCCGGACTCGATGCACAGGTCCATGGCAACGACCGCGTCGTCGAACCAGTACTGGTAGATCCGCGCGCGGCCCTTGCGCGCGAAGCCCTCGAGCATCGCCCGGTAGAACTCGTACTGCGGGTGTCCGGGCGCGATGGCCGTGCCTTCCTGGCCCTTCCAGCCGCTGGCTTCCAGCCGCCCGTAATGGGTCAGCGCGGTCGCGACGTCCTCGGGCGCGGTCAGGCATTCGAGCCGCGTGGCGGTGCCGGCGGTCTCCAGCTTCTTGGCCTGCTTGCGCAGGTTCTGGCGCAGGTTCTTGCCGCGCGCTTCCCAGTAGGTGTCGAAGTCGCCGCTGAGCTCGACCCACGCGGTGTCGATGTAGGCCTGGCCGAACCAGCGCGCGTCGTCAGCCGCGCGCGGGTGGAAGAGGCTGTCGATCTGCGTCAGCCCCAGTGCCAGCGCGGGCAGCGGCAGCGCGCGCAGCAGGCCCTGGGCGAGCGGCTCCAGCGGCTCGCCGGCCGCGCTCAGCCAGGCGCCCAGCGGCAGCTGCGACGGTTGGAAGGTCGCCCACTGGCCCTTGCCGACCGGCGTCACGATCGCCGCGGCGCTGGGCGCGCGCGGATCGCCGCGCAGCGCCAGGCGCTCCTTGCCGGAACCGAACACGTCCAGCAGCGGCGCCAGGAAGGCGCTTTCCAGGAAGGGCAGCGGCGTGACGCGGGCCTGCAGCGCGTCCCACGCGGCGGCGTGCGGGGCGAAGGCGGCGGCGCCGGGCAGCGGGACGAGGGTCCAGCGCGTGGCGCCGGGAGAGGAACTCGGGGTCGTCGACATCATGGGCGAGCCTCGGCGGTAGGCATTCGGGGGGCGCAGGCCTCGTCGAGCACGCGGGCGAGCTCGCCGGTGCGGGACTCGCGCGAGGCGGCGGCGATGGCCGGCGGCGCGGGCAGCGCGGCACGGTCGTGGAACAGGTCGTCGAGGAAACGGTCGAGCGCCAGCGCCACGCCGGGGCCGTCCTCCAGCGCGGCACCGTGCGGCAGGCCGGCGCGGCGCATCAGCTGCGCGGTGTCGCCGGCCGGATCGGCCAGCGTCAGCACCGGGCGCCGCGCGCGCAGGTATTCATAGGCCTTGGCGGGGATCTGGTCGTTGCAGTCGTTGGACTGCAGCAGCAAGAGCGCATCGGCGCGCAGCATCTCCGCCAGCGCGTCGGCGTAGGGCAGCAGCGGGGCGAGCTCGATGAGCTCGCTCACGCCGTGGCGGGCCGCCAGATCGCGCACGAAATCGTCGTGGCCGCTGGCGCGGAAACGCAGCCGCAGGCGCGACGCGTCGACGCGGCCCTCGGCCTTCGCCGCGGCCAGCGCCTCGAACAGCCGCACCGGGCTGCGCCAGTCGGGATAGACGATGCCGCTGTGCACGACCACGCGTGGACCGCGCGGGTTGGCTCCGCGAGCGGACTCGGCCGAGCGCCCGAGTCCTGCCTCCGCTTGCCGGAAGGCGTCCTCGCTGTAGCCGTTCTCGATCACGCGGATGCGCTCGGCGGCCTCGGGGAAGCGCTTCGCGTAGAGCCGGGCCGCGCCGGGCGTCGTGAAGGTGAAACGCGCGGCGCGCGAGAACACCTGGCGCTCGATCGCCGCGTAGCGCTGCCACAGCGCCGGATCGGCCGGATAGCCGTCATGCGCCATCGGATCGCGGAAGTCCGCGACCCAGGGCAGCCCGCTCAGGCGCGAGAGCCAGTAGGCGATGACATGCGCGGTGGGAATGGGATAGCTGCTCCAGATCGCATCGGGCCGCTCGGCACGGATCATCGCCAGCCCGGCGGGCAAGGCGCCCAGCAGCCAGCTCTTCCAGCGATCAGGACTGGCGAGGAAGCCGGGATACCGCCCGCCCACCGACAGGTGGCGCGCGGCGTCCAGCGCGAAGGCGCGGCGCACGTTCAGCCCGGGCGGGATCTCGCCGATCAGGTCCTCGCCGGTGTGCGCGTGCACGCGCGGATGCGCGGTCAGCACGCTGGGCGTCCAGCCCGCGGCGGGCAGCTGCTGCGCGAAGCGCAGGGCGCGCTGCACGCCGCTGGTCCCCGCCATCGGCGGGAACTGGAAGGACACCATGAGCACGCGCTTCATCCTGGGCCTCAGGGGGCGGACGGCGCGGTCGGCGCCGAGGATGCGGCGGGCGTGATGTACAGCCGCTCGATCTGCGCCACGATGCGCTGCAAGTCGGCATCGCTCAGGTCCTGGTGGCAGGCCAGCTGCAGCACGTGGTGCGACCAGGACTTGCCCGAATCGCCCGGCAGCGCGGGCACGCCCGGCCACAGCCGGTCCCAGCGCGACACCGGCACGCCCAGCTTGCGCATCTCCAGGTAGCCCGGATCGGGCGAGCGCACCCACAGCGGGAACACGTAGGGCGCGCAGTCCGCGGGCAGCTCGGGCAGCAGCGGCCGCACGCCGTCGCGCCCGCTGAACGCGGCGGTGAAGAAGCTGTAGTTGCGGCGGCGCGCCTCGACGATGCGCCGGCGCGGCACCCGCGTGGAGATCCAGCCGCTGGCGCTGGTGAGCGCGCGGTGCGACAGCGGCAGGTCGATCAGCGCCATGTTGGCGTCGATCTCGGCGTCCTCGTCCAGGTCGCCGTGGCGGCTGGGCACCGGCGCGGGACCCTTCGGTCCACCGCGCAGCATGCCGCGCAGCGCGCTCTTGAGCGTGAACGCGCCGCGGATCAGCGCGTTGAGCCCTGTCAGCCGGTCGTGGCTGGCGCCCATGTGCAGGATGTCCGAGGCGGCCTTGACCTGCTCGATCGAGGAGGCCGGCGTCAGCGCGGGCAGGCGCAGGCCGTCGCGGTTGAGCGCCAGCACGCCGCCCTCGGGCGTGGGGAAGAACTTGGTCAGGCTGGCGATGGCGACATCGCCCCAGCTGCCGATCGCGCGCGAGCCGGCACGGCCGAACATCGCGTGCGCGCAGTCCTCGATCAACGCGATGCCGCGCGCGTCGCACCAGGCGCGCACCGGCTCCATCGGCTGGGGCAGCCCGAAGAAATGCGGCACCAGCAGCGCCTTGGTCCGCGGCGGCACGTTCGCCGAGAGCCAGTCCAGGCGCGGCGCGCCGTGGTCGTCGATCGGATAGAAGACCGCGTCGGCGCCCAGCGTCATGACCGGCGAGACCATCGTCGGGCAGTGATAGGTGGGCAGCAGGACGATGTCGCCGGGGCCCACGGCCAGGCATTCCAGCGCCAGCAGGATGGCCGCGCGGCCGCTCGTGGTGAGCACCTGGCGCGGATGCGCGAGCAGCGTCGGCACCGCCGCCTCCTGCGGACCGGAGAAGGTGTTCCAGCCGACGACGGGCAGTCGCGGCGCGGGCAGGCGCGAGGCGCTCACGGCTTGGCGGGCGCGGAGGCCGCGGGGGACGCCGGGGTCGAGGACGCGGGCGCGGACGTGGCCGGGGCAGCGGGGGCCGAGGCTCCGCTGGCCGGTGCTTCCGGCGGCGTGGCGCCGGGCTGCGAGGCGGCCTCGTCCTCGGCGCTCCAGCGCCGCGCGGCGATCAGGCGCTGCTTGAGTCCGGGCTGCAGCATGCCGGCCGCGTAGGCCTTGCGCGCGTACTCGACGGCGGTGTCCATGTCGTTCATGTCCAGCGCGACCATGCCCAGGTTGTACTGGCTGAATGGATTCGTCGGCGACAGCTTCTTGGCGTCGTCCAGCGCCTTGCGCGCCGCGTCCATGCGGTTGGAGTCCTTCAGGTACACGACGAAGAGCAGCCGCACGACGATGTCGTCGGGCACGAAGCGGATCGCGCGGTTGAAGTAGCAGGGCACCGAGTAACGCGCATCGGGCGCGTGCTCGGTCTTGTACTTGGAGGCCAGTCGCACCATCGCCACCAGCGCGCGGTGGTGGTTGGGGAAGGCGCGCAGCGTGTAGTCGAACTCGCGCCCGGGCGTGCCGGCGGCGCAATAGACCATCGCCTCGCAGGTCTCCAGGAAGTGCGCGCTCTCGACGAGGAACAGGTTGGAACTCGTCCCGGTGCGCGGATCCTTCTCCGGCGCGTCCTTGTACTCGCGGTAGTCGTAGGGGCCGAAATTGTTCTCCAGCGGCCCGCAGCCGCCGGCGGTCTGGGCGATGGCCAGCGTGGCGCTCAGCGCGCAGGCGGACAGCAGCGCGGCGCGGCCGGCGTGGGCCAGCGACCGGGCGAGCCGGGCAGGGCGTCGATTCGTCATCATGGTGTGGGGCTCCCTCCAGCCGCGACGCCGCGCGCGAAGGCGGCGGTGAGTTGCTCGACCCGCGCGCGCCAGGCGGCGGTCGAGAACGTGTGGTCCGCTTCCGGCAGGTCCTCGCGGCGCAGGCCGGGGCGGTCCAGCAGGCCGCGCCAGGCCGCGCCGCCGTCGCGGCAGCGGTCCAGGAATTCCTTGGCGACGTAATCGTCGCCCGACAGCACCAGCAGCACCGGGCCGGCAAAAGCCCGCAGGCCATCGGCCATCTGCTCGGTGTAATGACGAGTGTCGTGACGGGTGTCGTGACGGGTGTTGCGGGCTGCGCCGTCCGGGCCGGCGGAACCCCCGGACGCCGTCGCCCGGCTCTGCGCCAGCTTGCCCAGCAGCTCGCGCACGGCCGAGAGGCCGACCCGGCCGCTCAGCAGCTTGCGCCAGAACGCGGGCTGGCGCAGCCGCTCTAGGTAGTAGTGACGGACCTGCGTGCGGGCCAGGCTGGCCTCGGTGCGCACCCACGGATTGGCCAGGCACAGGCCGGCCACGCGGGCGTCGCGCTGGCGATGGACATAGAGCAGCGCGGCCGAGGCCGCGTCGCACAGGCCCCAGAGCACGACGCGCTTCAACTCGGGGCGCTCGCGCGTCCAGGCGTCCAGCGCGGCGGCGATGTCGGCGTCGACCTGCTCGAACCCGCGCTGATCGCCGCCGGCGTCGCCCATGCCGCGGTAGTCCAGGCGCAGGCAGGGCACGCCCGAGGCGGCCAGGGCCCGGCCCAGCAAGGTGAATTGACGGTGACTCCCGACCCGGTACTGCGGGCCGCCGACGATGAGCAGCACGCCCATATCGCTGGAGAGCGCGGTGGCCGAGGCCGGCTCGCTCAACAGGCCGACCAGCGGCGTGCCGTCGCAGTCGATGCGCAGCACGCTGTCGCGATGCAGGGGAGCAGCGAGGGCGCTCATGCCGGCACGGCCTCCGCGGTGATCGTCGCGAAGTCGTCCCGCGCGGCGAGCGCGGCCAGGCTGGCCTCGATCAGGCGCGGGGCTTCCTCGATCTCGGTGGCGGCCCAGAAGGACGGGCCCTGGCACACGGCGGCGCGCACGGCCGCGCCCTGCGCGGTCCAGGCCTGGGCGGCCATCGTGGCGGCGGGCGTCAGGGCCGCGTCCTCGCGGGTCGACAGCTCCAGCCAGGCCACGCGGGACACCCGCGCGGTCGGCGTCAGCCTGGCGGCTTCCAGGCCGTCGGCCAGCGCCGGGGCCAGCGCGTAACCGGCAATCTCCACCGACTCGCCGCGGGCGAGCTGGTCGCGCATCGCCTGCACGGCGCCCTTGGCCTGGCCGCCAATCAGGTCCGCGGCCACGCGCAGCCGCATGAACTGCTGCAGCTGCAGCTTGCCGGTGGCGATCGGCTGCCACAGCAGCAGATGTACCGGACGGTCCGGCGCGGCGGCGCTCGCGGCCTCGATGCCGGCATTGGCCAGCAGCGCGCCCGCGCGCAGGCCCCACAACCACAGCGGCACGGGCTGGCCGTCCGGGCCGGGCCGGGTGCGTTCATTCAGCCAATTGACCGCCAGGCGGACATCGTCCTGCCAGTCGGCCCAGGTGGCGTCGCCGAAATCGCCGCTGCTGTCGCCGCAGCCGAGCAGGTCCAGCGTCAGCACCTCCAGCCCGGCGGCGGCGAAGGCGCGCGCGGCCAGGGCCGTCATGCGGCGGGACTTGTTCATCTCCTCCGCGAAGGGCGGCAGCAGCAGGACCTGGCCGAGCGCGGGCGCGCCGTCCGGGTCATGGAAAGCCGGGGAATGGACGCACAGCCGCTGGCCGCGCGCGCCGGTCTCCAGGAAGAAGGGGGTGTCGGCGGCGGCCATGGCGTCAGGGCGCGGCAGTCCCGGCGCCGGTCAGGCGGCGAGCTTGCCGTTCACGAAATCCAGCAGGGCGCCGACCGTGGCGAAGGTGGCGCCGTCGATCTCGTCGTCGTCGACGACGATGCCGAACTGTTCCTCCAGCGCGGTGATCAGGCTGACGACCGCCATCGAGTCGAGCTCGGGGATGGCGCCGAGCAGCGCGGTGTCGACGGTGAAGTCCTTGGCGCGGCCTTCCAGGCTCAGGACGTCGTCGAGGATGGCGAGCAGGTGTTGTTGGGTGTTCATGATCGGGGCGGATCTTAACTGTGGCCCTCTGGAGCCGCCCCCGGAGCGCCCCCCCATCCCAAGGGGATCTCCGCAGGAACGTGAGGTACTGCCGCCAAGGTGCGTGAGATACTTTTTTCGACCCCGTACAGTGACGACACCGTGACCGCAACCGCCACCGACAGCCACCTGCTCCCGCACCTGATCTGGCACAGCGCCGATCGCGATCCGGCCGCACCCGCGCTGCGCGACGGCGCGCGGACGCTGGATTACGCCGAACTCGCCGCGCAGGTGCGCGCGCTGGCCGGCGGGCTGCTGTCGCTGGGCCTGCAGCGCGCCGAGCGCGTGGGCATCTACCTGGACAAGCGCCTGGAGACCGTCGTGGCGAGCTTCGCCGCGCCCGCCGCCGGCGGCGTCTTCGTGCCGATCAACCCGATCCTCAAGCCCGAGCAGGTCGGTTTCATCGCGCGTGACTGCGAGGTCCGCGTCCTGATCACCTCCCGCGACCGCTACGCGGCGCTGCAGCCGGTGCTGGCGCAATGCCCGTCGGTGCGGCATGTGGTGCTGGTGGACGCCGCCGCCGACGGCGCGCCCGCGGGCACCGTCCGCTACAGCGACCTGCTGGACGCGCCGGCCCCGGCCGCCCACCGCGTCATCGACACCGACATGGTGGCCATCCTCTACACCTCGGGCTCCACGGGGCGGCCCAAGGGCGTGGTGCTGTCGCACCGCAACATGGTGGCCGGCGCCAAGAGCGTGGCCAGCTACCTGGGCAACCGGCCCTCGGACCGGCTGCTGGCGGCGCTGCCGCTGTCCTTCGACGCGGGATTCAGCCAGCTGACGACGGCCTTCCATGCCGGCGCGTCGGTGACGCTGCTGAACTATCTGATGCCGCGCGACGTGCTCAAGGCGCTGGCGCGGGACCGCATCACCGGGCTGACCGCCGTGCCGCCGCTGTACATCCAGCTGACGCAGCAGGACTGGCCCGCCGAGATCAATGAGCACCTGCGCTACTTCGCCAACACCGGCGGCCGCATGCCGCGCGAGACGCTGGGCCTGCTGCGCCAGCGCGTGCCCGCGGCGCAGCCTTTCCTGATGTACGGCCTGACCGAGGCCTTCCGCTCGACCTACCTGCCGCCGGAGGAGGTCGACCGCCGGCCCGATTCGATCGGCAAGGCCATTCCCAACGCCGAGATCCTGGTGCTGCGCGAGGACGGCACGCCCTGCGCGCCCGACGAGCCCGGAGAACTGGTGCACCGCGGCGCGCTGGTCGGCCTGGGCTACTGGAACGACGCCGAGAAGACGGCCGAGCGCTACAAGCTGCTGCCCGCCGGTGTGGGCGGCCGCGAGGCCGGCCTGCAGTTGCCCGAGTACGCCGTTTTCTCCGGCGACAACGTGCGCATGGACGCCGAGGGCTTCCTGTACTTCATCGGGCGGCGCGACGAGATGATCAAGACCTCGGGCTACCGGGTCAGCCCGACCGAGGTCGAGGAGATCCTGTACGCGACGCAGCTGGTGGGCGAGTGCGTCGCCTTCGGCGTCGACCATCCGGCCATCGGCCAGGCGATCCAGGTGATCGCCACGCCGCCGGTGGGCGCCGCGTCGGTGGACACGGCCGCGCTGCTCGCGGCGTGCAAGCAGCGCATGCCCGCCTACATGATTCCTTCCGGCATCCAGGAGATGGCCGGCCCGCTGCCGCGCAACCCCAACGGCAAGATCGACCGCAAGCTGCTGAGCACCGACTGGGTGGCGCGGCAGGAAGCCCAGTGAATCCCGTGAGCTCCGACGACAAGACCTCCCCCCCCACGACCTCAGCCCCGGCCAAGGCCGCCCCGCAACATGTGCCGATGGACCAGTTCGGCGCGCGCGACGGCGTGCTGCAGATCGGCGGTCAGCCGCTGACCCGCCTGGCCGACCGCGTCGGCCGCACGCCGTTCTACGCCTACGACCGCGCGCTGCTGACCCGCCGCGTGGCGGAGTTGCGCGCGGCGATGCCGGAGAAGCTCGAGCTGCACTTCGCGATGAAGGCCAATCCGATGCCGGCGGTGGTCGCGCATCTGGCCACGCTGGTGGAGGGCATCGACGTGGCCTCGGCCGGCGAGCTGCAGGTGGCGCTGGACGCCGGCGCCGATCCGCGCGAGATCAGCTTCGCCGGGCCGGGCAAGAGCGCGCTGGAGCTCAAGCAGGCGCTGGCCGCGGGCATCCTGATCAACCTCGAGTCCTTCCGCGAGGTCGAGCTGCTGCGCGCGCTGTGCGCCGAGACCGGTTACGCCGCGCGCGTGGCGGTGCGCGTCAATCCGGACTTCGAGCTCAAGTCCTCCGGCATGAAGATGGGCGGCGGGCCCAAGCAGTTCGGCGTCGATGCCGAGCAGGTGCCCGAGCTGCTGGCGCGCATCGGCGAGGCGGGCCTGGGCTTCGAGGGCTTCCATCTCTTCGCCGGCTCGCAGAACCTCAAGCCCGAGGCGATCGTCGAGGCGCAGCTCAAGAGCTTCGAACTCGCGCTGCGCCTGGCCGCGCACGCCCCCGCGCCGGTGAAGGTGCTGAACCTCGGTGGCGGTTTCGGCATCCCGTATTTCCCGGGCGAGCAGCGCCTGGACCTGGGCCCCATCGGCGAGAACCTGGCCGCGCTGATCGAGCGCGCCGCGGTCGAGCTGCCGCAGGCGAAGATCGTCGTGGAGCTGGGGCGCTATCTGGTCGGCGAGGCCGGTGTGTACGTCTGCCGCGTGGTGGATCGCAAGGTCTCGCGCGGGCAGGTGTTCCTGGTCACCGACGGCGGGTTGCACCACCACCTCGCGGCATCGGGCAACTTCGGCCAGGTGATCCGCAAGAACTATCCGGTGGCCATCGGCAATCGGATGGGCGCAGAGGTCGAGGCCGGGGTCTCGGTGGTGGGGCCGCTGTGCACGCCGCTGGACCTGCTGGGCGAGCGCATGAGCCTGGCGCATGCCGAGCCCGGCGACCTGGTGGTCGTGTTCCAGTCCGGCGCCTACGGCATCACCGCGAGTCCGCAGGGCTTCCTGAGCCATCCGGCGGCGTCGGAGGTCCTGGTGTGAGCCAGACCCCGCGCCTGGCGCAGCTCGATGCCCTGCGCGGCATCGCGGCGCTGGCGGTGGTGCTGTTCCATTACACGACGCGCTACGACCAGCTCTTCGGTCACGCGCAGGCGCCGGCGGTGGCGTTCCCGCACGGTTGGCTGGGCGTGAACCTGTTCTTCATGATCAGCGGCTTCGTCATCTTCATGACGCTGGAGCGCACCGCGCGGCCGATGGATTTCGTGGTGTCGCGCTTCAGCCGGCTCTATCCGGCGTACTGGGGCGCGATCGTGCTGACCTTCGCGCTGACGCACGCGATCGGGTTGCCCGGCAAGACGGTGGGCTGGGACGTGCTGGCCGTCAACGTGACGATGGTGCAGGGCTTCTTCGGCGTGCCGCACGTGGACGGCGTGTACTGGACGCTGGAGGTCGAGCTGCTGTTCTACGCCTGGGCGCTGCTGAGCTTCCGGCTGGCCGGCGCGGCAGGGCTGCGCCATTTCCTTTTCGCCTGCCTGGCCTTGCGGCTGGTGTACGCCGCGGCGCTGGCGTTCTGGGGCGTCAACCTGCCGTGGATGGGCCAGCGCTGGCTGCTGCTGCCCTACATCTGCTGGTTCGCGCTGGGCGTGACGATCTATCGGTTGAGCCGGCCGGGTGGGGCGGCGTCGTCCTCGCGCTGGGACGTCGCTCTCGCCGTCGCGGCGCTGGGCGTGATGGGCGTGTGCGACGGCTGGGACCTGGCGGCGCTGGCGGCGGTCTTCTACGCGGTGCTGTACGGCGCGGCCAAGGGCCGCTGGACCTGGCTGGAGCACCCGGTGCTGCTGTGGCTGGGAGCGATCTCGTACACGCTGTACCTGCTGCACGAGAACATCGGCTGGGCGGTGCTGCGCCGGCTCGAGAGCTGGGGTGTGGAAGTGCACCTGGCCATCGCGCTGACCATGGCCCTGGCGGCCGCGCTGGCGCACGCGCTGACGCACTTCGTGGAGCAGCCGGCCATGCGCTGGATCCGCGACCGTTACCGCGCCCGGCGTCCGAACGGCCCCCTCGCCCGCGCAGCGGGAGAGGGCGGGGGGTGAGGGCTCGGGGAAGGACTCCGTGCCCTCACGCGAGCCCTCACCCCAACCCCTCTCCCGCTTCGCGGGCGAGGGGCTCTCCAAGGACCTTCGAGGACAATGCGCGCCATTCCGATGACGCATGAGGGCGCGCCGCGCGCGCCCAGCCCCCGATGACCGAAGAACGCAAGAGTTTCCTGATCCCCGTGGCGATCGGCGTGGTGGCGCTGCTGTCCTGCGCCGGCATGATCGCCGCGGGCGTGGCCATGCTGCGCCAGTCCAAGGGCGCGACGCCGGCGGACGATCTCGCCAAGCGCATCGCCGCGATCCACGACATGCCCGTCACCGCGCCCGATTGCGGCACCGTGTTCCAGGGCCAGGAGCCGGTCGTGGTCCTCGTGATGGGCCAGTCCAACGCCGCCAATCACGCGGACACGGTGCCCGCGGGCGCCGCGCCCGTCCCGCAGATGCCGGTGCTGCACCTGGGCGGATGCGGCCTGGCCGGCGCGCCGGTGCCCGGCGGCACCGGCACCGGCGGCAGCCTGTGGCCCGCGGTCAACCAGGCGCTGGGCGGCCGCTGGGCGGGTCGCCCCATCGTCTGGGCCGAGATCGCGGTGGAGGCTTCGACCATCGGCGAATGGACCGCGCCGAACAGCCAGCTGCGCACCTACTGGCAACAGCAGATCGACCGCATCAAGGGCACGCCGTGGCCGGTGGTCGCGGTGCTGTGGCAGCAAGGCGAGGCCGACGCGCGGGATCGCACCGCGATGGCCGACTACCGCGACGCGCTGGCCGCTTTGCGTGCCGGCGTGGCCGCGCGCGGCGTCGACGCGCCGTGGTGGATCGCGCGATCGACGTACTGTCCGCCGCACGACGGTGGCCAGGTGCGCGAGGCGGTGCGCGAGCTGCTCGTCATTCCCAACAGCGGTTTCCGCGAAGGCCCGGACACCGACACCATCAGCCTGCCGCTGCGCAACGGCTGCCACTTCACGGCCGAAGGCGCCGCGCGCGCCGCTGCGATGTGGGCCGAGGTGCTGAAGCCGGCCGCGCAGGCCACGCGCTGATTGCCGGCGTGCGGTGAGGGCAGGGGCCTCAGCCCCGGCCGCAGCGCTCGATGCGCGCGGCGTAGCAGCCTCGCTTGGCGAAGTGGACCTGCAGGTACTGCACCGCCGGGTCCGCGAAGAGGCGCTCGATGAGCGCCTCGAGCTCATCGCCCGCCGTGAGGTCCGCGTCGCGCATCATCCCCGCCGCGTCGAAGGCCCGCACCGACAGCATCCGGCCGCGCAACGCGGGCGGCACGGTGTTCACGCGGTCGTAGCGCTCGGCGTCGGCCTCGCGCACGTAGATCGCGTGGGTGCCGCGGTAGGGCGAGTCGACATCCAGGTAGAGGTGGTTGAGCAGCAGCACGGTCTCGCCGGGCTCAGCGTCGTCGAGCGTCACGCGGTCGGGGGCGGAGCGCGGGCTGTCGATGCGCACGCGCCGCGCGCCGACCTCGCGCAGCAGCGCGTCGCTCATGCGGAACATCGGGCGGAAGGGAGCGGGGTCCAGCCCCAGGATGCGGAAGTCCATGTCAGCGCGGCGCCGAGGCCGTCGTGGTGGTTGATGGCCGCACGATAGGGCGGGGCCACGCGGCGGTCGCGCCGTTTCCGGACATGGAATTGCGCCGCGGCCCCTTGCTCTTGGGGTTGGCCCGGGGCGCGGGATCGCGTCATGATCGGCGCTCGCGCGCGAGCGAATCGCCGGAGGTCCGCATGTCCATCGCCTGCCATCCCGAATCGGAGCGTCTGTATGGACGCTGGCAACGCCTGCTGGAGGTGTTGTCGCAGCAACTCGACATGCCCATCGCGATGATCAACCTCGTGGACGGCGGCGACCTCGTGTTCTTCGGCATCCAGGACGCGCAGCAGCGTTTCCCGCGCAACGGCCGGCTGGAACTTGCGGTCAACAGCTACTGCGCCAACGTGATCCGGCGCGGCGAGCACCTGCTGGTGAGCGATGTGCGGCGGCTGCCGGCCATCGGCGACGCCAACCCGACCGCGGCCATGGGGCTGGTGCATTACTACGGCGAGCCCATCCGCGACGCGGGCGGCACAGTGGTGGGCACGGTGTGCGTGATGGACGAGCGACCGCGCGAGACCTCCTCCGCGGTGCGGCAGCTCGTGACGCTGATGCGCGATGCCATCGAGGACGACCTGCGCGCCTGCGCCGAGGCCGAGGCGGTGGAGGCACAGCACGCGGCGCTGCGCAGCTCGGCGCGTCAGCTGCTGGACGCGATGGCGCGCTCGGGCCTGGGCGAGGACAGCGCGCTGCGGGCGCTGGGCTTCAATGCCACGGACCTGGAGAACCACCGGCGGCTGGGATCGTTGTCGGCGTCGATGCCGCGCTCACCCGGCGCGACTTCCCACTCGCCGCCTCGCTAGCCGCTGACCTGGGTGTCGACGGCGTCGCCCGCCGGCTCGATCGTCAGCCACGGCCAGCGGCGCTGGTACGACGCGGCCTTGCGCTCATAGAGCTTGCGGTGCGGCACCAGCGGATTCATCGTGAGCCGGCCGGCATACAGCCCTTCCAGGCCGTAGGGCGCATAGATCTCGCCCGGGCGCACGCCCACGCAGGTGCAGGGCACGAGGAAGCGCTCGATGCCGTCGCGCGCGCTGTGCAGCGGCTGATAGGGCTCGCCGAAGTCCTCCTCGTACCAGAGGTGTACCCGCGCCTGGTTGGCCGCCTCGATGGGGATGCCCAGGTCGCCGAGCACCGCGTCGACGCGAGCCTGGACGCGCTGCTCGGCCTCGCGGCTGAGATCGCCTGGATCGAAGTAGAAGAGGTCGTAGTCCTTGATGTCCGCCGTCGGCGGCCGCCCGTCTCGCAGGTTCCAGACGGTCTGGAACAGGCAGCCCGCGACCAGCCAGCCGTCGGGCAGCGCGAGCTGGTCCCAACGCTCCAGGATCGCGCGGTTGTTGGGGTTGGTCAGCAGGTCCGCGACGAAGCGGTCCTCCAGCGAGGAGGCGTCGCCAGCGGTGATGCCAACGTCGGCGCCCGTGGAGGCGCGGTCGGGGTGGGCGGTGAACATCAGGACCATTCTGTCCGGCGATGGAGAGGGACCCCCGTCATTGGAATCCCTCTCTAGCCAGCGGCGCTCGCGGACGATCCGGCGCGTTCACCGCAAGGCGGTCACTTCGCCGCCGCGCCCTGACCCGTGGTGTGCGGCAGCTTCACCATCTCCGGCACGCTGACCACGACCAGCGCCTGCTCCGGCGCCAGCGACGCGAGCTCGACCTCCACGCCCGGCGACTCGCGCCGAGCGCCCGGTTCACGCGTCAGCGCGGCCCGGCAGGCGGTCTCGTTGGCGCAGACGATCACGCGCAGCCATCGGCCCTCGTGACGCACGCGCACCTCGGCCTGGTCCCAGTGCACCGGCAGGCAGGCCCGCACGCGCAGCCGCCCCTGCTCGATGACCACGCCGCAGATGGACTCCAGCGAGGCCCGCAGCAACCATCCCGCCGAGCCGCTGTACCAGCTCCAGCCGCCGCGTCCGACCCAAGGCGCATGCGAGTAGATGTCGCCCGCCATCACGTAGGGCTCGATCGCGTAGATCGGCCCCAGCCGCGGATCGGCCCAGCGATGCGCGGGGCTCAGCCCCGTGTAGACCTGCCACATCGTGTCGCGCTGCCCCAGCCGCGCGAGCGCCATCAGCGCCCACACCGCGGCGTGGTTGTACTGGCCGCCGTTCTCGCGCACGCCCGGTGCGTAGGACTGGATGTAGCCCGCGCTCGGTTGCGCCACGGCCAGCGGCGGATGCAGCAGCCGCGCCAGCCGGGCCACCGGGTCCAGCAGCTGCGTGCAGGCACTGGCCATCGCCTGTCGCGCGCGCGCTGGATCCGCCGCGCCCGTCAGTACCGCCCAGCTCTGCGCGATCAGGTCGATGCGGCATTCAGCGTTCTGCGCCGATCCCAGCGGCGAGCCGTCGTCGAAGAAGCCCCGCCGATACCACTCGCCGTCCCAGCCCGGCCCGTCCAGCGCCCGCACCCAGCCTTCGCGCGCGCTCTTCCAGCGCAACACGCGCTCATGCTCGCCGCGCGCCGCGGCCACCGGGGAGAAGTCCTCGATCACCTGCGCGAGGAACCACGCCATCCAGACCGATTCGCCGCGCCCCTCGTGCCCGACGCGGTTCATGCCGTCGTTCCAGTCGCCGGTGCCGAACAGCGGCAGGCCATGCGGGCCGCTGTCCAGGCTGCGGTCGATCGCGCGCGCGGCGTGCTCGTAGACCGAGGCGAGCGGGCCGTCGGTGCGCGGGCTCTCGTAGATGTCCTCCGCGCCCTCGGGCACCTGCTGGCCCACGAGGAAAGGAACGTTCTCGTCGAGCAGCGCGAGCTCGCCGGTCCGCGCGAGGTAATGCGCCAGCGCGTAGGGCAGCCAGAGCCGGTCATCGGCGAAATGGGTGCGCACGCCCGCGCCGCCGGGCTCGTGCCACCAGTGCTGCACGTCGCCTTCGGGGAACTGGCGCGCCGCGCTGCGCCGGATCTGGTCGGCGAGCA
Organism: Roseateles sp. So40a; assembly: GCF_048081605.1. Taxonomy (NCBI): domain Bacteria; kingdom Pseudomonadati; phylum Pseudomonadota; class Betaproteobacteria; order Burkholderiales; family Sphaerotilaceae; genus Roseateles; species Roseateles sp. So40a. The sequence goes on from NZ_CP182288.1 coordinate 1,717,181, forward strand.
GCTGCGGCGCGACGTCCGTCAAGGCCATCGCGTCCTGCAACTGGTCGCGGTAACCGAAGGCGCCGCCGGCCTGGTAGAAGCCGGCCCGCGCCCACATGCGGCACACCAGCGTCTGGTAGGGCAGCCAGTGGTTGGTCAGCGCGTCGAAGCGCGGATCGGGCGTGGCGACCTGCAGGCCGCCGAGCAACTCCGGCCATTGCCGGCGCTGCCGCTCGAGCCGCTCCGCCGGATCGACCGCCCAGGCCGCGGCCATCAGCGCGTGGGTGGCCTCGGGCGAGGGACCATGGCCCAGCAGCACGCTCAGCCGCGCCGGTGCGCTGCCGTCGAGCTCGATCTGCGCGCCCAGCGCCGCGCAGGCATCGAGCCCGTCGCCGCTGCGCGGCGTGAGCGCGCGCGGCAGCACCATGTTGCCGGCGGCGTCGAAGAAGGCCCGCCGGTCGCAGGTCCAGTCGCGCGTGTCCACACGCACGCCCGCGCCGGGGCGCAGGCACAGCGCCGCGGTCGCGCCGCCGAAGCCGCCCAGGTGATCGAGCTGTGTGGCCATCAGCACGCGGGCGCGCTCGGGCTGGGGCAGACCCGCGCCGTCCTCGCCGACGGTGAGCCAGTCTTCCCGCGTGGTCACCGACAGCCGCTCGCTGCGCGCGCTGCCGAGCTGCCATTCCGCCAGCGCCACCAGCCGCAGCCGCCGACGCGCGCGGCCGTCCGAGGTGATCGTCACCTGCACCTGCTTGAGGGACGCGTCGCGGTCCACGCACCAGCACAGCTCGACGGTGAGGTCTTCCAGGTGCTGGCGACTGCGCGAATAACCGATGCCGTGCTCCACCATCAGCGGCGCGTCGCTGCGCAGTTGCCGCCCCAGCGGCCAGACACGGTCGTGGTTCAGGTCGTGCAGCAGCAGCCACTCGCCCGGCGGATCCAGCAACGGGTCGTTGGACCAGGGCGTGACCTGATGCATGCGGCTGTTGCCGGCCCAGGTGTAGCCCGCGCCGATCTCGGTGACCTGGCAGCCGAAGTCGCGGTTGGCCAGCACGTTGACCCAGGGCCGCGACGGATGCCGCTGCGGCGAGACCTCGAACGAGAAGCCGCCGTGGTCCGGATCGAAGCGCCCCTCGGGCGGTCGCGCGACCGCCTCGGGCCGCGGGCGCTCGACCAGCGCGTGCGCGACTGGCAGGCGTGGCGTGTCCGGCAGCGCGGCGTGGTCCTCGATCCAGCGCTCGAGCTGCTGCGACAGCCCGCGGCCATCGGCCTGCAGCTTCAGCCGGGTCAGGGTCTGCAGCGTGAAGCGCTCGTCGGGCTGCAGGTCGCTGTCGCGCAGCACATGCAGCGCCGAGCACAGGTGGGACGGGCGTCCCTGCGCCTGTCCCTGCAGCCGCGACTGCAAGGCTGCCAGCGCCTGCTGCACCGGCGCGAGGTAGGAGGGCGGTTCCTCGTTGAGCACCACGAGGTCCACGCCCACCGCGTGCGTGGTCCACATGCGCAGCGCCTTCTTCAGCGCGCGGATCAGGTCCAGGCCTTCCTCGCCGCTGACGGTCACCATCAGGATCGGCCGATCGCCCGAGATGCCGAAGCGCCACAACGCGCGGCGATCGCAGCGCCCGACTGGCGCGCGCGCATGGGCGGGCTCGCGCACCGCCTGGCCGGTGATCAGCGTGTTGAGCTGCAGCAGCGCGCCCCAGGTGACGGTGTCGAACTGCAACTCGCGCAGCCGGATGCCGCCCATCGTGTGGGACATCGACGCCGCGCGCTCCACGTGCGCGGTCTGGCGATACTTGTCGACGAGGGCGCGCAGCAGGTCCGCGTCGCGCGACGCGGCCGTGCAGAAGGTCAGTCGCACCGTGGCGCCGGGCTTGAGGATCAGGCCCACGCGCAGCCCGGCCACGGGATCGAGCCCGGTGTCGAGCAGCCGGCCCGGTTCGCCCTCGGCGGTGACGTCCGCCTCGTCGTCGACGAAACGTGGCATCGCGTCGCCGACTGGCCGCGTCGAGCTGCCGTAGCGGCCCAGCCAATGCGCGCGATCCGCGATGGGCAGGACCTCGCGCACCACGTGAGCGTCGGGCTTGAGCTCGGCGCCGGCCGCTCCGGTCGATCCCGGCGATCCGGTCCCGCCAGCCGCCCCGGCATCGATGCCCGCCAGGAAGAACACCGCGCGCATCGCTGCCTCGTCGAAGAGACGCGGGCGGCGGCGCAGGTGCAGCGCGTGCTCGGACTCGTCCCAGCGCGCCTGGATGAACAGGTTGGAGAACGCGGGATGGGCCTCGTCGCCACGTTGCGGGGCGAGCGTGGCCTCGAAGCACGAGACCACGTCCAGCGACAGCGGCTCGGTGCCCCGGTAGGTGAGCTCGACCTGGCGCAGCTCGCAGTCGTCCTCGGGGCTGACCCACACCGTGGTGCAGCTCTGCAGATCGGGCCAGGTGGCCTCGAAGAGCACCCGCTCGGCCTGCATGCGGGCCTGGTAGCGCGCGCGCGGATCGGGCGTGGGACGCGCGGTGTTGCTGAACCAGTCGGCCTCGCCGGCGCGACGGATCATCGTGAAGCTGCCGTGCTGATCGCGCAGCAGGTCATCGCGCCATCGCGTGATCGCCACGCCGTCCCAGTTGCTGTAGCCCGCGCCATGGCTGCGCAGCACCACCGAGTAGCGCCCGTTGGTCAGCATGTGCGTGAGCGGCAGCGACTCGGTCAGCGGCTCGCTCTCGCGCACCATCCGCGTCTTGCGCACCGCCTGCTTGCGCGGCGTGAGCTCGGCGACGCTCGTGTCCAGCGGCGCCACCTCGCGCGGCGCGCGCTCGTGCAGCAGCGTGGCGACCGCCTTCACATGCGGGTCGCTCATCAGCCAGCGGCGCGGCGCGTCATCGGCCAGCAGCTGCGTCAGCGCGACGAAGCCCATCGCCTGGTGATGCGCCATGTAGGTCTGCACCAGCGTGTGGCCGGCGCCCGCGGTCTGGCGTTGCGGCGTGTAGTCGACGGCCTCGATGAAGCCGAAAACGCCGCGTGCCCCCAGCTGCTCGAAGGCCTGCAGGTTGCTGACCACCTGCACCGGCGCGACGATCGCCGCCATCAGCGTGGCGTAGGGCGCCAGCACGCGCTCGTCCACCGGCATGCGCGCCAGCGCCAGCGTCTGCACGCCCTGAGGCCCGTACTGGTAGGCCAGCGTGTGGTCCTGCCCCGCGATCGCCGATTCCGAGATGCCCCAGGGCGTGCCCTTGCCCTGCGCCTCGCGCTGCTGCTCACGCACGGCAGTGCGGATCGCCCGGCCCAGCGCGCTGGCCGCGGGTTCGCGCAGCACCAGCGAGGGCATGAGGTACTCGAACATCGAGCCCGACCACGACTTCAGCCCCAGGGACTCGCCCGCGCCGTCACGCGCGAAGAAGGGCCGGCCCAGCGAGCGCCAGTGCTCCGGCGGCAGGTCGCCCTTGGCGATCGCGATCAGGCTGGTCAGCCGCGCTTCGCTCGCGAGCAGGTCGTAATGGTTGTCGTCGAGCTGCTGCGCGTCGCCGCGCCAGCCGATGCGCAGCAATCGCCGCTCGCCGTCGTACAGCGGCCGATAGTCCGCGTCCAAGCCCAGGCGGCGCGCGCGACTCGCCAGCTCGCGCAAGCCCAGGCGGGCCTGCTGGAACGCCGCGCCGTGGTCGCGCCAGGCCGAGTCCAGTTGCGCGATCAGGTCGCGCAGCAGCCAGTGCGCCGATGTGGCCGCGTAGCCCTCCACAGCGGCGAGCGCGTCCAGTTCGGCGCGCGCGGCGTCGACCTGCCCGCGCAACACGGCCTGCTGTTCCTCGGCGCCGGCCTGCCGGTTCTCCGGATCCATGAGCGCGGCCACCAGCGCGGCGCCCGCGGCCAGCACGCCGTCGCCCGCCAGCGGCGGCTGCATCACGCGCAGCCGGTGCAGCGTGCGCGTCAACGCGTCGCGTGTCGGCGCGGCGAGCTGCTCGGGCGTGAGCTCCGAAGCCATCTCGCAGGCGCGCGCCACGGCGAGCAGGTGGGCCGAGCAGTTGCCGCTGTCCACTGCCGACACGTACCCCGGCGCCAGCACCACCAGCGACTGCGTGTCGTACCAGTTGTAGAAATGGCCATGCCAGCGCGGCAGCCGCTCGAGCGTGTCCAGCGTCGCGGAGAGCCGCTCGCTCATCGATACCAGGCCGATGAATCCCAGCTCGCGCGCGCAGGCCACCGTGAGCAGGTACATGCCGATGTTGGTCGGCGAGGTGCGATGCGCGACGAGCAGGTGCGGCGTCAGCTGCACGTTGTCCGGGGGCAGGTGGTTGTCTTCATCACCGACGTGCCGGTCGTAGAAGCGCCAGGTGTCGCGCGCGACGCGCCAGAGGTACTCGCGGCCCTGCGGGTCGATCTCGGCCTCACCGCGCATCAGCGGCGCGCGCGGCGCGCTCGCCCACCAGATCCACAGCGGCGACAGCGCCCACACCACGAGCATCACCACCGACGCCGGACCGTCCACCGGCGCGCCGTTGAGCGCGGCCAGCACGAGCACGCCGCCGATGATCAGCGCCGCGATCGGCACGCGCAGGTGCTGGCGGACGAGCGTCGGCAGCTCCTGGCGCGCGGCCGCGGCCGCGGCCGCGGCGGTCGTCCACTCGAGCAGGTGGCGCCGCGACACGGCGAGCCGCCACACCGCGCGGCCGATCGCGTCGAGGTAGAGCATCGACAGGTGCAGCAGCAGCGCGACATGCCAGGCCGCCAGGCCGAGCGCGCGCCACAGGTCGTGACCGGTCTCGCGATAGAAGTGGCGGCGTGCCAGGCCGTCGCGGCTGGGCACCAGCCCGGCCAGCGCCCCGACCAGCGGTCCGATCGCGAAGGCGCTCGCCACCACGGCGAGCGTCAGGCCGAAGGGCAGCACCTCGGTGGCCAGCACGAGCAGCATCAGCGCGAGCGCCATCGGCGCGACCAGCGAGCGGCGCAGGTTGTCGATCAGCTTCCAGCGGTTGATCGGCGCGATGCCCTCGCGGCGCGCGTGCGCGATGAAGGGCAGCAACTGCCAGTCGCCGCGCGTCCAGCGATGCAGCCGGCCGTGCGCGACGTCGGCGTGCATGGGCGAGTCCTCGACCAGCGTGATGTCGGACACGCCGGCACAACGCGCGAGGCTGCCTTCCAGCAGGTCGTGGCTGAGCACGCGGCCCTCGGGCAGACGCGCGTCAAGCACTGCATGACAGGCGCGCACGTCCAGCAGGCCCTTGCCGGTGAAGCTGCCTTCGCCGAACAGGTCCTGGAAGATCTCGGAGCTGACGGCGCTGTAGGGGTCGATGCCGAACTGGCCGACGAAGAGCCGGTGATACGGCGTGCTCGCCTTGTCGTCGGGCATCGGCGAGAGCACGCGCGGTTGCAGGATCGCGTAACCCTCGACGACCCGGCGCGTCGCGGCGTCCACGCGCGGCCGGTTCATCGGATGCGCGGCGGTGCCGACCAGCGCGCGCAGCCGTCCGGGCGGCATGTCGGTGTCGGCGTCCAGCGTGATCAGGTGGCGCACGCCCGCGGCGGGCCGTGACAGCGCGCCCAGGTCGACGAAGGGCGAGGTCCCCGCCGGCGCGACCAGCAGCCGCAACAGCAGCTCGAGCTTGCCGCGCTTGCGTTCCCAGCCGATCCAGCGGCGCTCGGTGGCGGACCATTCGCGGCCGCGATGCAGCAGCAGGAAACGCGGCTGGCCATCGGCCAGCGGGCCGTGGCGCTCGTTGAGCGCCGCGATCGCGTCGGCGGCGGTGACCACGATCATCGTGTCGCCGCTGTGGTGTTCCTCGTAGGCATCGGCGTGATCGCTGAGCAGCGCGAACTGCACGAGCCGCTCGGGATTGGCCAGGTGATGCTGCTCCAGCTGCGCCGCGAGCGGCGCGACGCTGTCCTCGCGCGGCAGCAGCACTGGCATGACCACCAGCGTGCGCTCCGCATCGGGGATGCCGCCGCTGAAGTCCAGCCGCGGCAGCCGCGCCGGACGGGCGAGCTCGCTGATCCAGCGGTTGGCCAGGGCGACGACCGCCTCGCCGATCGGTCCGGCCGCGAGCAGCGCCGTGGCCACCAGCAACCCGATCGACACGCCGGGCCGCGCCTGGCTCATCAGCCAGTACAGACCGAGCAGGCCGAGCAGCGCCAGGCCCGACAGATACGCCACGGCAGCCCAGCGCTGGCCGGGCGCGGTGTCATGCGGCGGCCAGCGGCCCTCGTGCAGCCCCAGCGCGGCGAGCAGCGTGGGGCGGCCCGCGCCGCGCCACCAGTAGATCGGCGCGCTGCGGCGATCGGGGTCGCCGTCCTCGGGCTCGCCGGCGCGCTGCGTCAGCGCGAGCAGCTGCTGCGCGATCTCGAGCTCCGTGCGGCCGCTGCGGCGCGCCAGCCGCTCGATCTCATGCAGCGTCAGGTCTTGCGTGTCCGTGGCCTCCGCGGCGAAGACAGGGCATTGGCCCAGCGTCTGCATCACCGGGCTCACGGTCTGGATGAGCCGGCGCCAGTCGGTCTGGTCGATGCGGCGCAGCGCGGTGATGGCGTTGCGGATGCTCTGCAGGTCCTTGATGGACTCGTCCTGTTGACGCGCGAGCGCCCGCGCCGGGGCGGGCAGCCGCGTGCTCAGCCAGGCGGCGAGTTCGCCCATCAGCGGCGCGGGCAGCTCCTCCATGCGGTGGTCGAGCTGCAGCCAGAAGGCCTCGGCCACGCCGCGTTCGAGCATGCGCGGCTCCAGCCGCGTGATCGCGCCGATGCCGGTCTGCTGCGGATGGCCGTCGTACCAGTGGTGCACGACATCGCGCGCCGCCTGCAGCGTGGCGAATCGCTCGGCCAGGCGGCGCAGGTTCTCGACGAGCACCACGCGCAAGGTGGTCGGCAGCGCCCAGAGCTCGGCCAGCGACAGCGGGCGTTCCTGCTGGTAGGCGCGCAGGTAGGCGGTGAGCAGCTCGATGTCGAAGCCGCCATCGGTGTGGGCCACCCAGGCCCAGGCGATGCCGTAGATGCGGGGCAGGCCGGCCAGCGGCTCGTCACGCAGCCGCGGCAGCAGCCGGAAGAAGTTGCGCGGCAGGCCGCGCCGGACCTGGTGCGTCTGCTCGTCGATCAGCGCGGCGTTGTCCAGCAGCCATTTGCCGGCGGCGCCGAGGTGGCGGAAGTCGCGATAGCGTTTCTCGATGAGGCGCCGGGACTGGCGCAGCATCGCCACGTTCTCGTCCAGGCGCGGGAAGAACTGTCCCGCACCGGCGGTGCCCTGGACGGCTTGCGCCTGCGCGAGGCTGCGTCCGTGCTGCTCGAAGCGGGCCAGGCCGAAGAGCACCGAGCGCACCGGCGGCTCGATGGCGCCCAGCGACGGGTTGAGCAGCGCAAGTTCTTCCGCAATTTCCGGGGGGGCGTCACCTCCCTCGTCGGGGGGGCGCGCCGAAGCGGACGCCGGGGGGCCCTCCAAGGAGGGATCGGGCGTCGCGGCGGGGGGGCGATCAGCGTCGTTCGTGGGCCGGTTGCCGGTCATAGCCAGTGGGCGAACAGGCCCAGGGTGAGGGCGCTCAGGGCGGCGGTGGTGGCCAGGCGGGGGAGCACGAGGCCATGGAGGCGCTCGGCGAGGACGGCCAGGCCGAACCATCGGCCGCGGGCGCGGGCGCACTGCGCCAGGTGGCGCTGCAGCGCGGCGTCATGCGGGAACGGGGGATGGGCGGCGCCGGCGAGGCCGGTCAGGGTCGGAAGCGCGGTGAGCGGACCGGTCGAGGCGATCGGTGCCAAAGGGGCGATCGCGTGGAGCGGGCCGACTGGGCGGGTCATGGTGGAGTCCCCTCTTGCAAGTTGTTGATGCGGTCTGAAACCGGACGTATCAACTTGGCAAGCCCCATGCCTGCGCAGGCAGGGGAAAGGCCCCCCAGAAGGGCGAGGGGCCCCACGGGGCCCCAGCAAAGGTGTTACAGGAGCAGGGGCGTCACTGGATGACGCCGCAGGCCACGCGAGCGCCGCCGCCGCCCAGCGGGGCGGGGTGGTCGGCGTGGTTGTCGCCGCCGGCGTGGATCATCAGCGCGTGGCCCTTGACGTCGGCCAGCTTCAGGCGCGGCGCGAGCACGGGCTGGGTGGCCTCGCCTTCGCCGTTGACGAACAGCGGCGGGAGGTCACCGAGGTGGCCGTCGCCCCAGGGTTCGCCGTGCTTGCCGGATTTCTTGGGGTCGAAGTGGCCGCCGGCGGCCTCGGCGGGGGAGGGCTTGCCGTCCTTGTCGGCGGCGGCGCAGGACGGATTGGCGTGCACGTGGAAGCCGTGCAGGCCCGGGGGCAGGCCGGTCAGCTTGGGGGTGAAGACGAGACCGTACTTCGTGTCCTCCATCGTCACCGTGCCGATGGGGCCGCCTTCCCCCTGCGGGGTGGCCACCTTCAGGGTGACGGAGGCTTCAGCGGCGAACACGGCGGTCGCGGGCAGGGCGGCCAGCAGCGCGGCGGCGAGCAAGGGGCGAAGGGTCATGCGAGTCTCCGGAATGGGGGAGGAGCGAGGCGGCAAGCGGCGTGCCGCAGGCGCCGGAAAGACCCATCGTCGCGGAATCCTCGTTCGGAGGTCGACAAGACCGCGTTGGCAACGCGGGTCAGGCAGCTCTTTGGCGAAGGTATTCCGCAGCAGCGTGCGAGTTGGGGTACCGAAGCGGCGTCACGCCGCGCAGGGAAGACTCGCGCGTGATGAAGTCCCAAGTCTCGATCAGCGCTTCTCGTTGGCGCTTCGGATGGCTGTCTCCGGGACTCTCGACGCCGACGATCAACTCAGCGTCGTGGAAGGCCAGCGCGTTCTCTCGGCGCAGAACTTCCAGGTCGAAGAGCTTGAGCTTGAGCGCTCGCTGGTCGGTGTTCAGGCTCTTGCCCACGCGCAGCACGCCGAACTGGGCGACATAGCCGCCGCGAACGAATCCGATGCGAAGCCGCTTGGCGCTGAGTATCGGCACCTGGACATTGAAGGCGTCCGCGAGGTTGGCGGAGTTACTACCCGCCAGGGTGTGCTCGCGCACTTGCTCCGTCCATTCGTCGAAGGCCAGTTGCGCGTCGGTGTCGCCCGCGTTGTTCTCCGCGCCGAACGGCGATTGAGAGAACGCGGTCCCGAGACGCATCGCGATGTCGAATACCTCGTCTGAGTCTCTGGCCACGCAATCGCGGACGGTGCCGAATCGGAAGCCTCCGAACGCAAAGTCCAGTTCCTCAACGCGAGTGAATGCGTTCAGTTGGCGCTGGAGATCCTGCACGGTCTGCTCGATGATGAACGTCATGCCTTTGCCGCCGCTGCCAAAGAGCGACCGCAGTACCTCGGGGGAAATGGCCTGCCGGACAGCGGCTTGGCCGCTGGCTGCGCGCATCAGGACGGCGACGCAGAGCTGCTCGCTGGATCCGGGAACCGTTTCCAGGAAGATTGGCCACCAGACGGCCTCGAAGCTAGGCAATTGATGCGCTGTCATTGCTGGGGTCTCGCATGTCGAAGGCGCGCTGTTCAGGAATGACGCGGGCGCTGAGGAGTGAGCCGAGGTGATCGAGCCGGGCAGCGAGGAACTCTAGCACTGCGGCATAGGTGCTATCACCCCGCTCGATGTCTCGCATCTCGGGAGGCACACCATGGATCTGGGCGACCGTCAGCGACCTCGCCAACTGATGCAAGCGCCCCAGGAACTCGGCTCGCTCTGATCGGGTTTGGAGCGTGATGTCCAACTGTCCGGCTAACCAGTTCGTGACGGCTTCGTCGGGACGGATATGAGCCTCCAACGCGCCTTCATGGTCGATCAACCACACGGACTGCTGAGCATCAAAGACGATGTCACCAGGTCCTCGCACGGCATTGGCAATCCATTCGTCGAGCACGCAGACGCCCTCGGTTGCCTTTGCCTTGCGGAGCAGATCCAGCATCAGCGACAGATTGCGGACCGGATACGCGAGTGAAGTGGGTCCGACTTGCTGGCAGCCAAAGGCCAGCATCGTCGGCCCACGAGCGCGTCCGACATGGTGCGGCGCGACAGAGGCGATGAACGGGTCAGGGCAGGGAAGCCCGAGGCAATGGCCGACCTGTGCGGCGACCAGCTCGGCGACCAGTTGCCGCACGGTCAAACCGGGCTTCACGTAGAGCATCACCGTGTCGGCGCCGCTGTAAGCCGGGCAAAGCCAGACCTCGTTGCGAGAGCCGTTGATGCGCACGCCGGCGCTGTGAATCGAGGCCGTTCGAATCTCGCGTAGCGATGAACGACGCAGTGGAATGATCTGTGCGGTGGAGTGCCTCATTCGAACCCCGAGCGACACGCGTCGCAGGCAAGAGGTCGAACGGTATCAGTCGCCTTGGCGGGCGCACATCATCAAAAGTGGGGGACCTGATCGCATGGGAAGGTCAGATCCACCGACGATCTGCGAAAGGGTGGTGCAGGTGCTCAGCGCGACACGATCAACCGCAGCCCCAGCGCGACGAAGACGGCGCCGGCGATGCGGTCGAGCCAGAGTCCGGCGCGCGGCTTGCGCTGCAGCCATTGCCCGATCGCGCCGGCGAAGTAGCCGAGCAGGCCGAACAGCACCGCCGCCTGCGCGGTGAAGACGAGCCCAAGCAATGCGGTCTGCCCGGCCACATGCCCTTGCGCCGGCACGACGAACTGCGGCAGGAAGGACAGGAAGAACAGCACGACCTTCGGATTGATCGCGTTCGCGAAGACGCCCTTGAAGAACAGGCGCGCGAGCGAGTCCTCGACCTGCGACGCATCCGCCACGCTTGCGCCACCGCGGCTGCGCAGCGCCTTCCAGCCCAGCCAGATCAGATAGAGCCCGCCCGCCACCCTCAGCGTGGTGAAGGCCACCGGAGAGGCCGCGATCAGCGCGCTCACGCCGATCGCCGCCAGCACCGTGTGGCTCAGGCAGCCCAGCGCGCAGCCCAGCCCGAAGGCCATGCCGTGCCGGCGTCCCTTGGACACCCCCATGCCCAGCACCATCAGGTTGTCTGGCCCCGGCGACGCCGTGATCAGCATCGCGGCCAGCAGGAATCCGAAGACTTGTTCGTAGGTCAGCATGGGGGCGGATGATAGGCCCGCCGCCACCGCTGCTGGTTCTACTCGCTGATCGTCTTGGTCGTCAGCGCCGGGTCCTTCGCGATCTCCGCCTCCGAGAACGGCATCCGCTGCCACTGCCCCGCGCTGTAGGCGCGCGTGTAGTCGCTGTAATGCGCGGACGCCGGATCGTCGGAGAGCGAGAAGGTCAGGAAGGTGTAGGCCTCGACCCCGTCGCTGGGGAAGCGCACGACCTGCATGTAGCTGTTGGCGCTGGTCGCCGTGTCCAGGTTGTAGCCGCCCTGATCGATGCGCGTCGGGGAACACGCGATCGTGAAGTAGCCCTGCGCGCCGCAGCCTCCGAACATCGGGATCTTGTCCGCGCCGCGCGGCGCGAACAGGGTCTCGCCACGCGTGGCCGTGAGCGCGAAGCCGCTGGCCTGCACGCGCAGGATGGCCGCCCCGAAGGCCTGCCGCAGCGTCGACACCGCGGCGGGATTCAGATCGCGCGGCGTGCGGAGGGGATCCGCCGCGCTGAACGGCACCGCATACAGCGAGGTCTCCGGCAATCGCAAGGCGCGTGTCCAGAACTCGTCCCACACATGCGCGCCGCGAGACCCCACCAGCGCCTTGTTGTCCCAGGCCTGCAGCGCCGCGCACGCCTCGGTCGGATCGACGTTGCGCGGCGGGTTGAAAGTCTCTCCGGTGGCCGTGTCGCCGGTGACGCTGATCGCCGCGGGCGGCGCGCACAACATCGTCAGGGCCTGGTCCTTCACCAATTCGGCCGACAGCGCCCGGTTGTTCAGCACCATCGCGCGGACCGTGTCGCTCGTCGCCTTGTTGCCCGCGTAGCCGTCGGTGCCTGCCAGCCGCCCCTGCGCGAGCAGATGCGCCAGGCGGGTGCGCAGGCTGATGGCGGTGGTGCCCGCGGGGCCCATCAGGTCGGGGAATCCGGTCAGCGGCGCGGCCGGGTTGCTCAGCCAATAGCTGTCGTTGCTGTTGAGCACGTAGTCGTCGCGCAGCAGGCTGGGCATGCGCGAGGTCCCGATGGCGCCCGGCTGCTTGGAGTCCGCGTCGGTCAGCCAGTCGCAGCTGCTCTTCGAGCCGTCCAGCACCGGCGTGCGCGGCAGCGCGGCGCTGAGCGCCGTCGTCAGCGGCGTGGCGCAGCTGGTCATCTGCGCGGGCGAGACGTTGGGCACCGCGCCGATGTCGGCATACCAGGCCTGGCTGCCGCCTCGCGCGACGGCCACCGTGTTGACCCAGGGGATCGACGATTCCTCGCGCTGGATGGTCGCGAACTCGTCGAGCGTCTTGGCCTGGCTCCAGCGCAGCCACACGCGGAACACGCGAAAGTTGTCCGCGTTGATGTCCCGGATCGCGAAGGCGGTGTTCGTCGTCCAGCCCAGCGCCGGATTGAGCGCGCCCAGGTTCACGATCGGCCCGTACTGCGATTCATACAGCGTGCGCGTCACGTTGGCCACGGTGCCGTCGCCTTGCTTGACGGCCACGGTCAGCGCCCGCGCCGTCATCTTCACCGGCGCGCCGTCACGCACGTAGCTGGTCGGATCGCCGGGCACGAGCGTCAACTGGAACAGCCCATAACGGCGCGCGGCCGAGACGGTGTGACTCCAGGCGACGTCGTTCGTGTAGCCGATCTGGATCACCGGCACCCCCAGGAAGGAGGTGCCGGCGACGTTGAGCTCGCCCGGAATGGTGAACTGCGCCTGATAGAAGCGATCGGGGCCGCGCCAGTACCAGTGCGGATTGCCGAAGAGCAGCGGGCTGCTGTCGCCGGTGGCCGCGGTGCCGAAGCCGATCATGTTGCTGCCGACGCCCTCATGGCCACCGACCTCGACGTGGGGCAGGCGATCGGTGGCGATGGCCAGCGACGTCGCCTTCATCGGACGCGCGCGTCGGGACGTCGACGTCGACGTCGCGGACGCCATCGTCGGTGTCGCCGCGGCCGGCGCGGTGGCGTTGGCGATCTGGGCCAGGTAGTTGCTGTAGCCCGCCGCGAAGTGGGCGGCGTACATGCGGCGGAAGATGTCCGTGTCGGTGAGCGGCTTGACCCAGTCCTCGCCCCGGCAGGCCGTGTGGGCGGTGGACTCCGCGCCGGCCTTGATCTCGCGCACGTAGCGGTTGTAGCCCGCCGCGTAACCGGCCACGACCTGCTTGAGCCGGTCCGGCTGCGCGGCGATCAGGCGCTGCATCACGTCGTCGTTCAGGACATGACGGTGATAGAAGTCGGCATCGAGGTTGCGTGGCTGACCGATCGTGCCCTGGAAGGGGATCACCGCGTCCGCGCCGAAGTAGCGGGAGCGCTCGCCGCGGAAGGTCAGCATCGAGTTGGCGATGGTGCACAGGTCGTCCTGCGCCTGGGCATAGCCGTAGCCGTAACCCACGCCGCTCCAGTTGGCGGCCTTGATGTGCGGCACGCCCATGGCGGTGCGCCGGATCTCGGCGGAATAGGTGGAGGCGGGCGGCGCCGGCCCGTCGTCATCGTCGTTGTCGCTCCAGCAGGCGCTCAGCAAGGCGGTGGCGCCAAGGGTCAGCGTGAGCAGCGGCATCACGCCGCGCCAGACGGAATGTGTCATCTTGTCTCCCTGTTTTCTGTCGACGGCCCGATGCACCGGGCAGGGGGCAAGCGTAGCGGCGTCTCGCCACGGGTCGGCTGCGGCGAGGCGAGGTCGACCCAGACAGGGGACAAGGTGGGCGGCTAGCGTTCAGCTTCCGTCAGCCACGACGCGATGTTGCGCATGTACTGCTTGGTGGATCGCAAGGCGTCGGCGCTGTCCAACATGCCCGTTCCCGGTGTCTCGCTGACGAATGACGGCGATCCCATCCGGGGATCCCAGTTGAAGTCGCAGAAGTGGTGGAAGGTGGATTCGGCCAGCACGCGCCCGGATCGGCCGTTGCGCTCCATCACCGACGCGATGTTGAACCGGTTCCCGGACACCCGGCTGACTCCCGCCAGGATGGTCTGCGCGCCATCTGGCAAGGCGACGACGCCCTCATGCGGGTGGGCCGGGAGGTAGCGCACCAGCCCCGTAGGGGAGTCGGGGTCCCGCAGCAATGGGTGGGCGGGATCGATCACCTGGACGTCCTGGAAGTCGCCATTCGCGCCCGAGTGGTAGTTGGGCCAGAGGATCGTCGTCGTGTAGGGATCGTCGCGGCAGCGGCGTGCCTCGTCGGGTTCCTTGTTGCGCGAGTGGAAGTGATGCGCCAGACCGAGCCGGCCCGCCAGCTCGCACAACGACGAGCCCAGGTCCATGTGGTCGCGCGTCAGCATCAGGCCGCCGCCGCGTTCGTGGAATCGCCCGATGCCCTCGCAATCCTCGGGCGTCAGGCCGTTGCCGATATCCACCGCGAAGAGCCACATCTGGTCGAAGGCCGTGGTGTCCAGGTGCTGGAGCACCTCGTCGGGCCCCGGGCCCGGCAGGCGGTCGCGCGCCGTGACCTCGAAGAGCGCGCGCCCGTCGCCGTCCCGGCACGACGACAGGAAGGCCTTGAGCAGGCTGAATCGGGCGATCGACCAATCATCGGGATCGCTGGCGATCGTGGTCTGGAGCAGGATCTTGATCATGGACTGAGCACTTTCGAAGAAGGGTTGAGCGGTCCGAAGCGGCGGCGACTCCAGCGCCCCACGGGCCGCTCGATCAGGTAATGGCAGACGGCGGCCATCACCAGCGAGAACGTCAGGCTGGCACCGAGCAGGACCCAGGGCGAGTGGCTGCGGCCGAGCGCGCTGATCGCAGCGAAGTGCCAGAGGAAGAGGCCATAGGACAGCCGGCCCAGCCAGGCCAATGGAGGCGACGACAGCCAGGTCCCGGTCGGATGCGCGGCCGCGTGGCTCACGAGGACGAACGCCGCCAGCTCCGCCGCGGTGACACGCCAGGTGGCCCCGGGGAATTGCCAGTGGAACGGCAGCGAAGGCATGACCAGGTTGATCAGCAGGGATGCACACGCCACCAGCACCAGCCATCGGGGCATCACGGTCGGCCGCAAGGCGGCGATCGCCCCGAGCACGATGCCGGTGACGCGTGTGTCGAAGCGAAAGTACGCCTGGCCCCATCCCCACTGCCAGGCGACCGCGTAGCGCCAGGCGGTCACGGCGACGAAGGCGCCGAGCAGCCAGAGCATGGGCCGTCTGGCGCGCAGCAGCGCGGGCAATAGCAGTGGCCAGAGCAAGTAGAACTTCTCCTCGACGCCTAGCGACCAGGTCACGCCCAGCGTCGGCGGCAGCACGTTGAAGGCGATGGCGTAGTCCATCACGTAGGTCAGCGTGAGCCCCGCCATCAGCCAGCGCGGCTCGTTGGGGAACAGCCAGGGGGCGAGCAACAGATAGGCCAGCACCAGCGCCAGCAGCGGCGGATAGAGCCGCATCAGGCGTCGCATGTAGAAGCGCCCGACGGCAATGCCGCCATGGCGGATCTCCGCGGCGAGCAAGGCCGTGATCAGGTAACCCGATAGGACGAAGAACAGGTCGACGCCCAGATGTCCGCCGCCGAAGCCCGGGACGAAGCAGTGGAAGGCGATGACGACCAGGATGGACAGCGCGCGCAGTCCGTCGAGGGCCGGGTTGTAGGGAAGACTCGAGGGGGTCATGGTCCGGGAATCATAGGGAGAGGCCTTCTTCCGCGAAGAGCGCGGCCCGGACGCCGGGGTCCAGGTACATGCGGCGAGCGAAGGCGGTGAGATGGCGAAGGCCGTCCAGCGCGATGTCGGCGCTGACGGCCCAGCGGAACATGACGAACAGGTAGGGGTCCGCGATCGAGCGCACGCCGGTCAGCCAGTCGCGGCCGGCCAGTTGGCGGTCCAGCCGCTCGAGGTAGCCGCGCACACGGCGCGTCGTGGGGCTGATGCGCTGGGCCGCATGCGGATCGTCGTCCTCGAGCCTCTTGAGCGCGAAGATCGATTTGAAGGCCGCATGCAGGTCGGAGTTCATGAAGGCCAGCCAACGCAAGGTCTCGGCACGATCACGCGGTATCTCGCCCATCAGTCCGACTTCGGGAAAACACTCGGCCAGGTAGAACAGCACCGCGACGCTCTCCGTCAGCAGGAAGCCGCCGTCGCGCAGCAGCGGCACCGTGGCACCAGGATTCAACGCGAGGTGCTCGGGCGAGCGCAGCGCGTTGTGCGTCATGCCCAGGGCCTCGTAGGGCGCCGCGGCCCACTCCAGCGCGATGTGGGCCGCCAGCGAGCATGCGCCGGGCAGGTAATACAGCTGCATCATCGATCGGTCCTCTCCTCGACCCGGGAACGGGGGCGAATGCTAGAAGCCATGCCCCTCTTCGGCTAGGCGACGCCCGCGCAACACGTCGTTGCGCGTGCGTCACGAATGCGCCGCCTGGATCGTGTCCGGGCAGCGCAGGTCCCGCTCGCGGATGCGGGCGGTCATGAAGTCGATGAACACCCGCATGCGCGACGGGAGATGCTGTCGGCTCAGGAAGCAGATGTAGTGACCCTGGTCCGCGGGTGCGTAGGCGTCGAGGCAGGCCACCAGCGCGCCTTCGCGCAGCGACTCGCAGGCCATGAAGTCCGGCATCTGCGCCAGGCCCTGGCCGTCCAGTACGGCCTGGTGCACCAGGTCCGCGTCGTTGTAGGTGAGCCTCGCCTTCGGGGACATCCGTCGTGTCTGCCCGTTGACCTGGAATTCCCAATCCACCAGCCGCCCCGAGGGCACCCGCAGATTGATGCAGGGGTGCCGGTCCAGGTCCTCGATCGCGGCCGGCAGGCCATGCGACTGCGCGTAGTCGCGCGACGCGCACACCACCATCTGCATCGGCACGATGCGCTTGGCGATGATCTGCGCGTCCTCCATGCGGCCATGGCGGAAGGCGACATCGACGCCATCCGAGATGAAGTCCGCGGGGCGATCGCTGAGCAGCAGCTCGATGGAGACGTCGGGATAGGCGTCCTGGAAGGCATTGAGCAACGGCGCCACCACGCGGCGTCCGAAGCCCGCGCAGGCGCCGATGCGCAGCTGGCCGCGTGGCGGCCCCTCGCGCAGGTCTCGCATTTCGTCGACCGCCTGCATGATCCGATCGACGCCCGCGTGACAGTTCGCGTAGAACAGGTCACCTTCGCGCGTCAGCGATGTGCTGCGCGTGGTCCGGGTGAAGAGCCGCACGTTCAACTGGTCCTCCAGGCGCTGCACGCTGCGGCTCACGGCCGAGCGGCCGATGCCGAGCCGTTCGGCGGCTCGCGCGAAGCTGCCTTCAGCGACCACGGCGATGAACGCCATCACGCCCGCGTAGGTGGTGGCGAAGCTCGACGCGAGCGGATCGGGGTTGGCATTGGGAAGCATGAGACAGCCTGGATTCGAAGGGGACGCTGCAACTTTGGTGGTTGACGCGCGAGAGGGCGAGTTAAAGCCTGTTAAAGCGCGTGCCGGACGGCGTCCGATACCTTTACCGAGGTAGGCCGTTGCGCACATACTCGCCCGCCATCACAAGGTCCGCCATGCAAGCACCGTCCATGGCGCCGTCCACGTCGGCCCTCGAGGCCCGCTGGCACTTCGGCGCGTTCATCCTGTGGGAGTCGCAGCGACGCCTTGAGCGTCTGGGTGGCGGTGACACCGCGGCCGACGGGGCGAATGCCGCCCAGGTTGTGCGCATCGGGCCGCGCTCCTTCGACCTGCTGCTCTATCTGGTGCGGCGCGCCGGCGAGTTCATCGCCAAGGACGAGCTGCTCAACACGGTCTGGGCCGGTGTGGTCGTGGAAGAGGCCAGCGTGCGCGTGCACGTGTCCATGCTGCGCAAGGCACTGGGCGAGCCCGATGGCGAGGACGGCTTCAAGGAGTGGATCTCCAACCTCCCGCAGCGCGGGTATCGCTTCAACGGCCGGGTTCAGCGAGAGACGGTGGCCGGCGAGGAGGCGCCGGCGACGCGCGCTCGCGTGGCCACCTGGACCTACACGACGCCGCCGGTCCTGCTGACCGCCCTCATCGGACGCGACGAGGACACCGAGACCGTGCTGGCCTCGCTCGCCGAGCACCGCCTGGTGACGCTGGTGGGTGCTGGCGGCATCGGCAAGACCAGCGTGGCCATCCGCGCTTCCGAATGCCGGCAGCAGCGCGACGGCGTGCCCGTCGCCTTCGTCGACCTGGCGCCGCTGATCTCGCAGGACCACGTGCTCAGCACGATGGCGCGCGCGCTGGGAGCCGCGCCTGACCTGCCCGACCTGCTGTCGGCCATCACGCAGGCGCTGGCCGGCCGTGACATGCTGCTGCTGGTGGACAACTGCGAGCACGTCGTGGACACGCTCGCGGCACCGATCACGCAGTTGCTGGGCGCGTTGCCGGGTCTGCGCATCCTGGCCACCAGCCGAGAGGCCTTGCGCGTCCCCGGAGAACGGGTGTTGCGCATGTCACCGCTGGCGGTCCCGCCTGAGGAGTCGCTGACGCTGGCCGAAGCCCTGCAGGCACCCGCGGTGCAGTTGCTGGTCTGTCGGGCGCGAGCCGCGGGCGCCGGGCCCTTCCACGACGTCCAGGGGCCGTCGCTGGCCCGCGTGGCCCGGCAGCTCGACGGGATTCCGTTGGCCATCGAACTGGTGGCCGCGCGACTCGGGGTGCAGTCCGTGGGCGACCTGGTGCTGCGGCTGGACGATCACATCCGCCTCTTCTCCACCGGCAGCCGCGCGGCGCTGCCTCGCCATCGAACGCTGGCGGCAGCGCTGGACTGGAGCATCGCGCTGCTGAGCGAGGCGGAGCTCACGATGTTCCGCCGTCTGTCGGTGTTCCGGGGCCGCTTCGACGTCGAGTCAGCGCTCGGCGTGGCCATCGGCACCGACCCGGAACAGGCCTTCGAGACGCTGATCTCTCTGGCGGGCAAGTCCTTGGTCTTCTTCGACAGTCAGGATGCCATTGCGCCGTATCGGCTGCTGGACACGACTCGCAGTTATGCCGCGGCGCTGCTGGCGCAGAGCGACGAGCGGCCGGCGCTGCTGCATCGGCATGCGACGCTGATGATCGAGGTCATGAAGACGGCGGCCGCCGACCTGCAAGGCCTGAGCGTCCAGGAGTGGGACGAACGCCATGCCTGGCGGCTCAATGACGTGCGCTCGGCGCTGGAGCACTGCCTCGTCCAGGAGACCGATGCGAAGTCCGCGCATGCGCTGGTGATCGCCTCGGCCCACCTCTGGTTCCACCTGTCGCTGGTGGCCGAGTACCAGCATTGGGTGATGGCTGCCTTGCGGCTGGTGGACGACCAGCTGGAGCCCGACGTGGAGACGGCGACCTCGCTCTACACCGTGCTGATCACCGCGTTGCTGCACACCGGCGGCAGCGTCGCGCAACTGAACGAGGCCTGTGATCGCGCGCTTGCCGGAGCGTTGGCCATCGGATCGGCCGCCCTGGAGCTGCGGGCGCGCTGGGGCCGCTGCACCCACGACATGTTCCGCGGCGAGTACACCGCCGCGTTGCGGCATTCACAGGCGCTGGAGCACATGGCCCTGGCCTGGTCGGATCCGTCGGCGCAGATCCTGTCCCATCGGGTGTGCGCGATGGCGCATCACTTCGGCGGGCGTTTCGACCTGTCCCGGCAGCACAGCGAGTCCGGGCAATCGGCCGCGCTGAAGATCGGCCGCACCAGCGCGAACCTGGTCGGTCCGGATTCGCTCGTAGCGGTCCGCGCCTTGTTCTGCCGGACCCTGTGGATCGTCGGAGACACCTCCGGCGCGATCGAGATGGCGACCGCGGCCGTCGAGCGGGCGCAGGCCATCGGCCATTCGGTGTCGGTCTGCTCAGCGCTCTATGGCGGCTGCGCGGTGGCCTTGTGGTCAGAGGACCTGCCCTTGGCGCGGCGCTGGATCCAGCTGATGACCGAGGAGGCAAGACGCCGCGGGTTGACCGGCTGGCTGCGTTATGCCGAGTGGTTCTCGCAGGGCCTGCGGCTGGCGGAAGCGGCGCCGGGGCCGGATCGGGAGACCTGCGTGCGGGAGGTCCAGCGCGAGTACGCGTCCTACGACCCGCCGCGGCGCGAGATGCTGACGACCTTCTGCCTGGACTGGATGGACGACGGCCTGATCGCGCGGCTGGAGGCCGGTGAGGGGCACTGGTGCGCGCCGGAGATCTGGCGAGCGGCCGGCTGGCGAGAGGAGCAGGCGGGCCGAGAGGCGGCCGCCGAAGGCCTGTACCAACGCGCGAAGCAGCTGGCGCTGGAGCAGGGCGCCGCAGGCTGGGAGCGGCGCGCGGCCGCCAGCCTGGCCGCGCTGTGGTCCCGGCAGGGGCGGTCAACGACAGAGCAACCACCATCGAGGGGGGCGTCCGGCCCGGACCGGCGAAGCACATGAGCACATCCACTTTCACGCGCGCCTGCAAGGGCTGGGGCCAAGGACTGGGCCTGCTGCTGGTCGTCGGCGCCGCGCTGGCGCAAGGGACCGCGCAGGCTCCGGCGCTCGACCCCGACACCGGGTTGCCGTCCATGGGCGCGTTCGAGTTTCCCGCCTCGCCGCCGGTCGAGCCCTTCTGGGCCGAGCGGCGGACCGGCTACATGAAGACCGCCGATGGCGAGCGGCTGCGCTACAGCGTGCTGCTGCCCAGGCGCGAGGGCAAGGCGCGCGTGCCGGTGATCCTCTTCATCAACGGGTATGACGCGGGTTCGATCGGGGGACTGACCTACCGCAGCGGACAGACCGCGCAACAACTGGCCCTCGACCGTCGGCTGGTGGAGGCGGGCTACGCGGTGATGGGCGTCAATCCGGCGGGTACCGGCTGCTCGACGGGGCGGCTCGAATACATCCGTCCGCAACTTGGCAGGCATGGCGCGGAGGCGGTCGAGTTCGCCGCGGCGCAGGACTGGTCGGATGGCAAGGTCGGGATGATGGGAGCGTCGTACGGCGGATCGTCGCAGCTGGCCGCGGCGCAGTTCCAGCCCAGGCACCTGCGCGCGATCGTGCCGGGCGTGCCGCTGGTCGACTATCGCGACGCGCTCAATCCCGGCGGCGTGCCGCAGCCGGGCTTCATCGCCGGCTTCCGCCTGGTGTTCCGCGCGTGGTGGGAATCGGTGGTGGCGCGCACCGCGAAAGAGGAGGGCGACACCGTTTGCCTCGCGCAGGTGGCGCGCAACCTGGCCAACGAGGAACCCAACTCGATCATGCAGTTCTTCACCGCGCATCCGCTGCGGGACGACTACATGAACAGCATGGACCTGTCGCGTCGTGCCGGTCGGATCCGCGTTCCGGTGCTGTCCGTCGAGGCCTTCCAGGATCAGGCGCTCACGTCGCGCGGCGGCCATTACCACGAGCTGCTCGACCCGGCGCGCCTGTGGCGAGTGCAGTCCAACGGGGCGCACGACATCTACTCGGCACCGGAGTTCCAGGCCACGGCGATGCGCTTCATCGATCGTTTCGTGAAGGGCCTGGACAACGGCTTCGAGCGCGACACCCCGAAGCTGTCCGTGTGGATGGAGACGACGGGCCCCGGCGAGAACGGCATGCGGCCCGCCGCGACCGCGCGCGCGGGCTGGAAGGTGGAGCGTGATGCCGTGCGCGAGCGCGACCTGCGCGTGCGCGAGTTCCACCTCGCCGAGGGCGGCCAGCTCTCGGACCGCCCGGGCGCGGGCGCGGCGGACGGCTTCGACTATCCCGGCGCCGGCGTCGCGGTCAACGACATCGCGGCACGCGCGTACTGGGGCGATCTGCCGGGCGACTGGCGCGCCAGCAGCCTGGCCTACACGTCGGCGCCGCTGGCCGAGGACGCGCTGGTCTATGGCACGGGCAGCGCGGACCTCTGGGTGGCGGCGATGGCCGGGGACGCCGACCTGCAGGTGACGCTCACCGAGATCCGCCCGGATGGCCAGGAGACTTACGTTCAGCGCGGTTGGCTGCGGCTGTCCAATCGCGCGCTGGATACGGCGCGGTCGACGCCGCTGCGCCCCTGGCACAGCGAGAAGCCGCAGGAATTCCTCCCGCCGTTGATGGGGCGACCTGTTCTCGCGCGCGTGGAGGTCCAGCGCATGGGGCACTACTTCCGCAAGGGCTCGCGCCTGCGGATGTGGATCGACACGCCGTCGCAGTCCGGTGGCCTGGGCTTCGATCCGTTCTCGCTGCGCCAGCGGGTCTTCGTGCTGCACAACGCGCGGTACGACTCGCTGCTGCGTGTGGGCATTCTTGACGGCGTGCGCGGTCCGGCCGAGCGGCCCGCCTGCGGCAGCCTGCTGATGCAGCCGTGCCGGCCGGATCCGCTGGCCAGCGTGCGTTGAATCCCACGCGCTGAATCTTCCGAGGCGGCCATTGGTGCCGCTTGAGCAACACCGTGAGAACCGCCGCGTGGCTTCCGCCACTGCGGCGCGATTCCTAGCATGACGTCATCCCATCCAGGAGAACGTCATGACCTATCACCTCCGCGCTTTCGTCCCATCGCGCCCTTTTCGTTCCGTGCTGTCGGTGCTTGCCGTCGCGTGCTTTGCGACGCTGGCCACCGGCGTGATCGCGACCGACGCCTGCGCCGCGCCGCCGCCGCCCAAAGTGGCCGAGCTGATGACCAAGTCCTTGTCCAACCTGCCCGGACAGGAGGTCCTGATGCTCACTGTCGAATATCCGCCCGGCGGTGCCGACCCGGTGCATCGCCACGACGCGCATGGCTTCATCTACGTGCTTGAAGGCTCGATCGTCATGGGCGTGAAGGGCGGCAAGGAAGTCACGCTGACGCCGGGTCAGACCTTCTACGAAGGTCCCGCGGACATCCACACCGTCGGCCGCAATGCGAGCAAGACCAAGCCGGCGAAGTTCGTCGTGTTTCTGGTCAAGAAGCAAGGCGTGGACGCGGTGTTGCCGGCCCATTGACATCGCACCCGGCACGCCTTGACCGACCCGTGACGCGCAGGAGGATTCCATGAAGCTGTACTACATGACCGGTGCCGGCTCGTTGGCCAGTCACATCGCCCTGGAGTGGGCCGCCGCCTGCTACGAGGCGGTCCGGATGACGCGCTCGCGGCTGCAGACGCCGGAGTTCCTGGCGCTCAGCCCGATGGGAACGGTGCCGGTGCTGCTCCACGACGACCTCTGCCTCACGGAGAGCGTGGCGATCCTGGCGCACATCGCCGATGTGTATCCCGCTGCGGGTCTCTGGGGCGGCAGCGGTTGGAGCGCGCGGGCGCGCGCGCTGCAAGGACTGGCCTTCCTGAACTCGGAGGTCCACAAGGCCTTCGCGCCGATCTTCTATCCGGAGCGTTTCCGCTTCGGCGAGGCGAGCGCCGAGGACGTTTCCGCTGCCGCGCGGGCCCGTGTGCGTGCGCTGTTCACGCGGATCGAGCGCCAGATGGCGGGGCGCTCGTGGCTGACCGGCGAGCGCTCGATCGCGGACGCCTATCTGTTCGTGATGCTGCGCTGGGCGCTGACAACCAAGATCGGTCTCGCCGGGTTCCCCGAGCTGGCGGCCTTCTTGCGGCGCCTGCATGACGATCGCGGTATCCGGGCGGCGCTCGCGGTCGAGGAGCGGCTGGCCGGTGCGCCGATGCCGGGACGCGGCGAAGTGAGCCTGCCGTCGCCCGGCGCCGGATCGCTGCTGGCGGAGATCGTCGGCATCGTGCAGTACCGCGAAGGCGAGGGCGTGCCGCAGGAGGTCCGCCGCGGCGCCGTCGAGATCGCCATCGGTCAGACCGATGTGGTGATCTCCTGGCGCGACGAGCAGTACCACGGTCAGGCGGCAATGCCGATCGAGCTGTTTACGAGCTATGTCAGCGGCGGCGCGATCAGGATCTGATCTTCCGCCGCGACTTCATCCCCTTCATTTCTCGGAGCATGGCCATGGCCCATGGAATCGCCCGCATCGGGCGGGATCGCTTTCGCACCCACATCGAGCTCGGCTCGCATCACCTGATCGCGGACGAGCCGGAAGTGCTCGGCGGCGCACACGCCGGCCCTGCGCCCTACGACCTGCTGCTGGCCAGCCTCGGCGCCTGCACGGCGATCACGCTGCGCATGTACGCGGACCGCAAGGGCTGGCCGCTCGAATCGCTCGAGGTCGACCTGCAATGGCGTCAGGAAGAGGACGGCCCCCGGGTCATCCGCACGCTGCGCGTGGTCGGGCTGGACGACGCACAACGTGATCGCCTCGCCGAGATCGCCGAACGCACGCCGGTCACGCTGACGCTGCTGGGCGGTGTGTCCATTGATACCTATCTGTCCTGACGGAGCCTGCGATGCCGACCCGCGGTTTCAGCTTCGTCAACCCGCATGGGCAGCGCCTGTCCGGCAAGGTGGAGATGCCGGAGCGCGTCGTGCGCGGCTGGGCCTTGCTGGCGCACTGCTTCAGTTGCGGCAAGGACAGCCGCACGGCGGTGGCGCTCGCGCGCGGCCTGGCGGCGCAGGGCATCGGCGTGCTTCGCTTCGACTTCTCGGGCGTCGGCAAGAGCGAAGGCAACTTCGACGACACGAGCTTCACGCTGAATGTCGAGGATCTGGTGGCGGCCGGCGATGCGATGGCGGAGGCGGGCATGCCGGCCTCGGTGCTGATCGGCCACAGCCTGGGCGGGACCGCGGTGTTGAGCGCGGTGTCGAGGATGCCGTCCGTGCGGGCGGTGGCGACGATCGGCGCGCCGTTCGATGCCTCGCACCTGCTGGGCCATGCGAGCGAGAGCGAGCTCAAGACCATCGACGAGTTCGGCGCGACGGAGCTGCTGCTGGGCGGATTTCCCGTGCGCATCGGCGCGGCGTTCGTCGAAGACCTGCGTCAGCACGATGCCGGTCGCCGTCTGGCGGAGCTGAAGGTGCCGCTGATGATCCTGCACAGCCCGATGGACCAGATCGTGGACATCGAGAACGCGAGCCGCATCTTCGTGGCGGCGCATCATTCGAAGAGCTTTGTCTCATTGGACAAGGCCGATCACCTGATGCGGGACCATGCCGACGCGGTGCATGCGAGTGCGTGCGTGGCGGCCTGGGCGATCCGCTATCTGCCCGACCCTCAGCCGCTCGCGGCGCCGTCACCGGACGCCGAGGCCGAAGAGACGGGCCTCGGCAAGTTCCAGCTCGCCTTGCTGTCCGGTGGCTCGCGTTGGCTGGCCGATGAGCCGGAGGCGATTGGCGGCTTGGGGTCTGGGCCGTCGCCCTACAACCTGCTGTCGTCCGCGCTGGCCGCCTGCACGACGATGACGATCCGGCATTTCGCCGAACTCAAGGGCTGGAAGGTCGGGCGCATTCGCACGGGCGTGAGCCATCGCAAGCGCAAGGACGCGGAGCCCGCGGACGAGTTCTCGCGCCGCATCACGATCGAGGGCGAGCTCGACGACGAGCAACGCGCCCGGTTGATCGAGGTCGCGCAGAGGTGCCCGGTGCATCGCACGTTGGAAGCGGGGGCCGCGTTCAGTGAGCCGGTGATCAGCGATTGACCAGAAAGAATCTCTGTGCTCATCCCGAGGCGAACGGCACGGCGCGAAGGTGGATGACAACATGCGCAGCTGCGCGGCGTTAGGTCCTCATTCCGGCGAACCTTTCGAAGCTTCGTTCTCGATCAAACTCAGTCAGTTTGACGGCCTGGGCGGTGACTTCCAGGACCACTCGGAGTTGCGCAGGCGAAGATAGGGGAATGCGCATGAGGTCACCGACGTGGAGGTCAAAACGATCATTGAAGGTGTGTTCAGGGGCCGTAGCTAGGTCTAATCCAAGCCCCAGGTGGTAGTCGAGCCACGATTCCGCTCGGGCGCCTTCGTCAGCAGTAGGACTCCTTGTCATTCTGATGCTCTCCTTGAGACGAATCGCCTCCTCGTCGTCGAGCGCGAGCGCTGGAAGCAATTCGAAAAGGTTGGCGTAGCTGTTGGCGAGCTGGAGTTTCTTCTCTGGCAGGACCATGGGCTCGATCGGGCCCATCACCGCATCGCCCAGATCCCATGCAAGCCAGGCGAGCAGCGAACGGACCTGCCCCAGTTCTTCCGGATCGTCTTCACCTTCGACTCGAACGTGCCGTGCAAGTCCGTTCGCACTACCGAAGAGGGCAGCCATCGAGCTGGTCAGGAGATCCCGACGGCAGTCTTCGTCGAGGAAGCCGAGGGCCGGTTTCCACTGGGGACGATGTCGCAGTCTTCGGAACTCGCGTATCAGCGAGAGCACGGCAACCAGTTGTCCTAGCGCGGCTTTTGCCCTCTGCTCTAGCTGGCCGTTAGCCCCTACTGCGGACTTCAGCTGCTTGATCATGCGTTTGACGATCAACTTCAGCCGCTGTCTGACGAGCGCGATAGCCTCCCTTGTGGGATCCGCGTTGCTGTCGTCTTCTGGCAGCTCTTGTTGGTTGTTGATGTTCTCCTCTTCGGAGACCGGATCAATGCGTCCAGAATCTCCGCCGGTGGAATTCAAACCGACTCCGAGGCGATGCAACAAGGCGTCCAACACGTCAACCAAGCTGCCATCCTGCAGAACTCGGCGTCGGTGTTTGCTTGAGACTGTCGGCTGGCTGGCTTGCACTGCGAGGCTCTCCGGTCGGAGGCTGGCCGCCGGGCTCAAACCGCCCGCCGTCACCGCCTCGGAAGCACTATGAGCTACAGAGATCTCATCGTCAAAGATGGCCTTCTCGATGACGGCGATCAGCTCGCCGATGTTGGCTCCGCTGAAATCCAGATGGGCGAGCGCATCCCGCAGCTTGGCTCTGTCAGACCCGTTGGTCCTTGGCTGTAACGCCTGCTCATGGTGAATGATGACGATGAGGCGTTTGGCATCTTGCGCGCTCATCTCCATCCAACGCGATCGACCCGAGTTGGATCCCAGATCTACCTCCGCATGGCCTTGCGGCGAAGTGATAACGGTGGTTGATTGTGGCGGCGTACCGCCCTCGAAATGGATGACGGCATTCGTCATCGGTCTCGCAGTTGCAGTGGTCACCACCACCAAGTTGGTCCCGCGGACCAGCGGCGCCACAACGATGGGGCACGTGCTGTCGAGCGCGCTCGACTCATCTTCTGAATCGGAGCGGGGAATGGCATCCAGTTCCGGCTGCCCCATGAGCGGGGCTGAAAGGCTTGCAAAGAGGTCGCGCACGAAACTCGACTCCTCCAGCGTGACGTGTGGCCTCAGAACCATCGCCTCGAAATTTCTTCTCGGTTCAGCGAGCCAAGCAGGTGCACTGGGATTGGCACTACCAGTCACAAGCGATAGGTGGTCTTCGAAGTCGAGCAGCAACCCTTTGGCGTGGAGGTAACCGTCGCGGTGCGAATCCCAGAGCTTCCTCGCATCAACGAACTGTGTCCGAGAGGTCCCTGGCCTCCGACCGAGCTTCACCGTGGGAGGGTCGATGACGACACGAATGCTTGTGTCTGGCCAACGCCACTCGAGCTCCTTTAGAAACCGATGGCCCTGGTCAAAGAAGGCGCCAACGACAACCGCTTGCTTGGGCGGTCGAGGCAATGCAATGTCCAGTTGATCTAGAAGGGACGGTCCTTCGCCCGACTGGCCAAGCAATCGGATGTCCTCCACGTCGGACGCCGTGCCTGCGTGCGGCGGGAGCAAATCGCCAATGCGCATGACGCTAGCGATGAGTGTTGGCGATAGTTGAGACCCTTGGGCACGCACCCATTCCTGGATGAGGCTCCACGCGTGGTTCAGGAGAAGCTTGTGAGCTGGCGGGGAGGTCGCAGCGATCTCGAGAAAGTTCGATACCTCGCGGTTCACTCCGTACCCGGAGAGAGTGAGGTTGTGGCTGCCCACTTGAAGCACCGTCTTCTTCTTGCCGACCAGAAGGGTGATCTTGGGATGGAAGGATCCAGGCGCGGAGAGCGGAAGGAGCGTGTAGGCGCTACCCGCAAATCGTGGTCGGAGCGATGGCGTGGCCCAGCTGCGCGCGCACTGGGCCGCATCCATCATCACAACGTTGTGCCGTGAGCCCGCGGAAACCAGGCGACGTAGGACGACCTCCTCATAGAAGGGCAGCGTTGCATTGAACGTGGTGATGAGGGACGCCTCGAAGCTGGCTCCCTTGAGAGTGTCTAGCAGAGAGATGGGATCGTCATTCATGAGCTGCTGCGCAGAGCGCATCTCCCAACGCCGTCACGATGTACTGGTCCCTATCGGTCTGGACTTGATCGAGGGCGCCAACATCTCGGAGGATTCGGACCGCTTGGCGAAAGCGCGGCGTCGTCTTTGCGGGTGGTGGAATGTCACCCCGAGGCTCAATGCCACGCTCAGATGGAATCAGTCTGAAGGTGGAGCGTGAGTTTTGCCTGAGCTTCCGAAGTGCCACATGAAGATGGGCCTCGAAGCACCATGCCAACAGCTCTTCGACGACGTTCCGTAGGGGCAACTCCTTCCATGCACCACACCGCAGTCGGAACGATGCGAGGTTGATTGGGGAATCTTTGAGCTGCTCTGCGTCGATGGCCAAGTGCCCGTACGGTGCGCGGATCGCATCGTCGCGCGTATGCAAGAGCGCGAGAATTCGGACCACCGAAGCTAGGAATGCCGGAGCGCGATCATCCTCGTCGGTTCTGGCTGAGACCCTCGCCGCAAACCAAGCCAGTTCGTGATCTGTCGATGCGACTTGGTGCAATTGGGGCGCGTCGGCGCGAAGGGACTCGCAGAGCTCGCCGAACGTATCGACCTTCAACGCTCGAAGGGCGCGAGATACGGACGGGAGGTCCGAGATCGAGCGTGCCAAATCTTCGATAGAGGCGGCCGGCCGCGATTCTGCCGCGAGTGCCGTAAGCCCGATGGCGAAGGCCGTTTGTACTGCGACAGAAAACACATCGTTTCTGACGTAGTACGACCATGCCGAGACCGTGCTCTCCAGCGAAACGGGCACATCCCACTCGGCGACGCCCGCCAAGGACCGCGCGTACACCGCTGAGCGGAATGTGAATTCATCAAGCTCCGTGGCACCGGTGTCGCTCAGTGCCTTTGCCAAGTGCAGGACAACAGCGAAGGACTTTCTGCGCTGCCCGCCTTCCTCACCGAAATCTGCCTGTCGATCGAAGAAGGTGTCCAGCAAAACGGCCTGCTCTTCGCTTTGCGTAGGCAAGCAGCAAGGGCAGAAGGCATGCAGTGCGTCAAGGGTTTCACCTGAGATCTCATCATTCTCAACAGCTTCCCAAAACTCCGCGCCAGGCACGCCACTCTCAAACGCCTCGGCAATCTGTCGACCTCGTGTCTCCGTGTATCCCAGCC
This sequence comes from Roseateles sp. So40a, assembly GCF_048081605.1. Lineage (NCBI taxonomy): Bacteria > Pseudomonadati > Pseudomonadota > Betaproteobacteria > Burkholderiales > Sphaerotilaceae > Roseateles > Roseateles sp. So40a. The sequence goes on from NZ_CP182288.1 coordinate 1,746,208, forward strand.
ATGGCTTGGTTTTTGTCGACAGTAGTTCGAGTTGGGTCAGCGTTCCCGCGTAGTACTGCCCCAAACCGCCTAGCTTGTTCAAGAAATACCGCGAAGGCACATCGTCGCGGGTCGCATAGGTGGAAAGTCGAAGCGACCTCCCGCTATCGATCAGGTCGACTGCGGGAACCAAGTTGTCCCTGCCGACCATGGCGGGACCATGTCTCGCCGGGTTGTCTTTTGAGACGCGAGCGTGACGTTCGGCAATCAGTGTGAAGAGGCAATCCGCACGTCGGTAGTGCTCGAGAAAGGTGTCGAAACTAGCTTCTTTGGAAGTGCGGCGGTCGAATGACCAGATCAACCACGGGAAGAAGCTGTAGTAACGGGCTCTGTCCGTGACGTTGGTGATGCCAGGGAAGAGTTGGGAGTAGATGACGATGCACGGGCCCTGAGTACCGAGATGATCCAGGCCTCGAATGACCGTTGGCGGTTTGATCCAGTTTGTCGCGATGCCCATGAAGTCCCTCTCTGATTGCAAGCAACTGTATCGTCGACTTCGCTGCAGTCTCACGGGGTTGATAAGGCCGGAAGAGGGCGGGACGATCGATAAGGAATTGAGGCTGACGGCCCCTTCAATCGAGTGGCTTGACCCGCTTGCCACTGAGCCTTTGCCTCTCTACGATCACATCGCTGTCTCAGCTCACCCGCCATGCGCGGGGACCACGCCTTCATACCAGCCAGCTGGCCAAGCGATTCGCTTCGGCATCCGCGGCAATTCTGAGATGCCCCCCCAATGGCATCCGCTCCCGGTAGGTGACAAGCCTCGTTACTGCACGCCCGGAGCGATACGCGTTGATGCGTTCTGCGTCGATGCCCAAATCGTGCCTCATTGCTTCTCGCCGACGATCGGTCTTGAGTCGGATACGCGCATTCCGACGTCGGCTGCGGTGAGGCTCCACCCGTGTGCGGAAGGCTGGTCGCTGACCGCAATTCACTTTCGAGAGAGTTCTCATGAGCGAGAAGGAATCGATCCAATCTTTCGGCGATGCAGTCGCTGCAGGTGTCGGCGCAGCTGCTGGCGCTGGGGCGGGTGCCGCCATCGGAGTGACCACCGTCGCCGCAGCTGCGGAGGCAGCTGCGCTCGCAGCCTTGGCGACTGCCTCGTCGTGTGCTGGCGTGGCCGGTGCCGCAGCGACGGCAAGCGCGCTCGCCGCTGCGGGCGGTGGGGCCGTCGCCGCAGGAGGCGCGGGGATGGCGGGGGGCGTTGGTGCGATCGCCGGCACCGTCGCTAGCTCGGCGGCTGTCCCGATCATCGGATGGGCCATTGGAGGCGCCGTTGTTCTGGGCGTCGGCGCGTGGGATTTGTACAGGCTCGTGACGCGCTGAGCTGACCAGGTCCCGAAGGCAAACGGGGCTGCCACCGCAGCCCCGTTTCAGTTTCTACAACCGGGCGATGCATGGCTCACTGCCACCCAAACCGCTCCTCCACCTCGAACAGCACATCCTCGGGTTTCGGTGGCGGGGTGGGATCGCCCTCGACGTAGGCGTAGCGGACGATGCCGTCCGGGCCGATGACGTAGGTCGCCGGCACGGGCAGCACCCACAAGCCGTTGCCATTGAGCACCGGCACGTCCATGCCGTTGGCCGCATACAGATCCACCGCATCCGGCGGCAGCGTGAACGCGATGCCGAAACCCTTGGCCGCCGCCAGGTCGGGATCGCTCAGCATCGCGAAGTCCACCGCGTTGTCCGTGGCCGTCTGATCGCTCAGGTCCGGGGTCTGCGGCGACACCGCGATCAGCGTCGTGTTCAGCGCGCGCAGCGTCTCGCCGTGCTCGCGCCAGTGCCGCAGCAGCAGGCTGCAGGCGCGGCACCAGCCGCCGCGGATGAACAGCACGATCGCCGGTCCGTCGCGCCAGGCGTCGGACATCGCGACACTGCCGCCGCGCGCATCCAGCAAGGTGCCGAACGGCGCCAGGCTGCCGGCACGAAGCGCCCGCGCACCGATGCCCGTGGCGCGCAGCAACTCGCCGGCGGCCGACGGATCCGCGTACGGACTGGCGAAGGACGGGCGGCCTTCGCCAGGCGAGGTCATCGAGATGGAAGAAGCGTTGATCGTGTTCATGGGGATTCCTCCTGGGAACGGAAGCCGATGCGCAGATGGCTGTCATCGCAGAACGGCTTGTTGCGGCTCGCGCCGCAGCGACACAAGGTCGCGGTTGTGCAGCGCTCGACGCAGCGGCCCGTGCCGCTGACGATCTCGAGCGATCCTCGGACCTCCAGCGGTCCATCCGGCTGCGGCGCGATCTCCAGCGGACCGTCCCGCACTATCAGCGCGGTCGTGTTGCCGCTCGCCGGCTCGCCGGTGGCTTCGAAGCCTATGCGGCGATGGGTGTTGTCGCAGAAGGGCTTGCGCCGAGACTTGCCGCAGCGGCACAGCGTGGCGCGATAGACCACCGGCGTCGCCATCGGCGCAGGCGCTTCACCCGCCAAGGTGATGCGCGCCCGCACGGCGTAGGGGCCGTTCTCGCGGACCGCCAGCAGATTGACCTGCGGCGCAGGCTCGGGGGCGCCGCCATCCAGCCGCCGATAGCTCAGGGCGCCCGACGGGCAGTTGCGGATCACCGCGATCAGGTCGTGCAGCGGGGTCAGCGCCGGCAGGATCCACGGCCCGTCCACGTCGGACAGGAAGGTCGCCGGCGAGCCCGTCACGCACTGCCGCGCGTGGATGCAGCGGTTGCCGTCGAAGCTCACCTCCAGCCAGGCGCTGCAGGCGCGCTCGACCGGATGCAGCGCGGGTGCCGTCGCGCTTGTCGTCGAGGGGGCCATGACGAGGCTCCCGTCAAAGCACCGACTTCAGCGATTCCTCGCCTTCCTCGGACGCCAGCGCGCGCTGCACCGCCGGATCCTCATACATGCGGGCGCGGAACGCGCGCAGGTTGTCGAGGTCCGAGATGTCGATGCCCTTGGACAGCGCCCAGCGGATCAGCACGAACAGATAGGGGTCGGCGACCGATCGCTCGCCGGTCAGCCACTCGCGGTCCTCGAGCTGCTCGTCCAGGCGCTCCAGGTAGTGCCGTACATGGCCGCGGGCCTTCTCCGCGAGCGGGCCGGCGGCGTCGGCGTCATCGAGGAATCGCTTGGGCACGAAGATCGGCTTGAAGGCCTTGTGCACGTCCGAGTTCAGGAAGGCCAGCCAGCGCATGACCTCGGCCCGGCCACGCGGCGTGCCGTCACCGAGCAGGCCGGACTCCGGATACAGGTCGCCGAGATAGCCGAGGATGGCGACGTTCTCGGTCAGCGTGAAGTCGCCGTGCGTCAAGAGCGGCACCGTGCCGCCGGGATTGATGGCCAGGTAGTCCGGCGTCTTGATGCTTTGCAGGCTCATGCGCACCGGCTCGTAGGGGCTCGCGATCCACTCGAGCACGATGTGGCCGGCGAGCGAGCACGCGCCGGGAAAATAGTAGAGCTTCATGGGGCACTCCGCAGAGGGTGCCTCCCGCCCGCGCATTCGTCGTGTGGCTGACCGGCATTTGCGGGGACGCCGCGCCAGCGTGGGTTGGTCCCGTGCACGAACGGATGGAAAGTGCACGCCCGTTACAGCCGCCTCGACGAACTGACACCCGTCATCTTCGTCGCGACGGGCAGGAGGCATTGATCAATTCACGGGCCCGCGGGCCCGGCGGCGCTCAGGCCGACTGTGTCGTCAGCCACTGGCTGAACGTCGCCTTGCCCAGGCGCGGCGTCTTGCCGGCCGTCGGCACCAAGGTCGCGTCGTCCAGCGCCGCGCCGAAGTACAGCGCCTGGCCGTCGCCCTTGACTTCACGAGCATCCTTCTTCGCCGCAAGGTACTTGGCGATCAGCTCATGCAGGCGGAAGGCCTCGGGGCCGGCGATCTCCTGCGTGCCGTTCAGCGGCTGGCCGACGGTTGCGTCGAACATCGCGTCGGCGACGTCGTCCGAGGAGATCGGCTGGATCATCGCGGTCGGCAGCGTCACGACATTGCCCTGGGTCGACGACTGCGCGATGCCGCCGGCGAATTCGAAGAACTGCGTCGAGTGCACGATCGTGTACGGGATCTTCGACGACTTGATCAGGTCTTCCTGGACCTGCTTGGCGCGGAAGTAGCCGCTGGCCTGCAGCCGCTCGGTGCCCACGACCGACAGCGCGATGTGGTGCTTGACGCCGGCCTTGGCCTCGGCGGCCAGCAGGTTGCGGCCCGAGGTGGTGAAGAAGGCCATCACGTCGTCGTCCGCGAAGGACGGCGAATTGGCGACGTCGACCACGACGCTCGCACCCGCCAGCGCCGCATCGAGGCCCTCGCCGGTGATCGTGTTCACGCCGGTGTTGGGCGATCCCACGACGACTTCATGGCCCGCGGCCTTCAGGCGCGCGACGAGCTTTGAACCGATCAGGCCGGTTCCGCCGATGACGACAACTTTCATTTGAGACTCCTGCTGGTGGAAGAGAAGGGCGGGGCCGGCGTCGGCTTGCGCGACGGCACCCGCGTGAAGAGGGGCGAACCCCTCGGAGACAAACGCGTCAGGCCAGGCCGGCCTTGTCCAGGCCGAGCGCGGCGTCCGACGCCCCGGGCACCGACTTGAAGGCGATGTTCAGGCGGCTCCAGGCGTTGCTGGACATGATCAGGAAGGTCAGGTCGGTGATCTCCTGCTCGTTGAGCTGCGTGCGCACGCGCTCATAGATCTCGTCCGACGCGCCTTGCTCCGGGATGCGGGTCAGCACCTCGGCCCAGGCCAGCGAGGCGCGCTCGCGCGGCACGAACAGCGTGGACTCGCGCCACGAGGCCAGGTGGTGCAGGCGCAGCTCGCGCTCGCCGGCGATGCGAGCCTGCTTGACGTGCATGTCCAGGCAGAACGCGCAGCCGTTGAGCTGCGAGATCCGGACCGTCACCAGGTTGCGGATCGTCTCGTCGATCGAGCTGGCCTTCACGGCGTTGTTGAACTCGATGTACTTCTTGAACAGTTCCGGCGACTGCTGCATGAAGTTGATGCGCTGGGTCATGATGGATCCTTGTTGGCGGCGGGAAGGCCGATGGATTCGGTGATCCGGTCGATCCGTCGGGATCGTTCCGGTGTGCTTCGCGGTGCGATGACCGACGGAATGAATGCTAGGGAGGGCACTGAGGCACCGGTAGCCCGCCCACCATCAACGCACTGTTGCCTCCGATTCACGAATGCGGCTCTGAATGGCTTCCGCGTTGTTCACCGCTGCGCTGACGTGATCGATGAAAACGCGCACGCGCGCGGGCATGTGGGTGCGGCGCGGATAGCAGAGCTCGTAGCTGCCGTCCGCGACGGCCACGTCCTCCAGGCAGCGCACAAGCGAGCCGTCGTCCAGCCGGTCGCGCACCAGATGGCCGGGAAGTTGCGCGATGCCCAGTCCCTCGCCGACGGCCCTCGCGAGCAGCTCGTCGTCATTGACGATGTGGCGAGGCGAGATCCGGTGCCGCAGCAAGCGTCCTTCGACTTGGAACTCCCATTCCTGAAGGCGACCGTTGGCCAGGCGTCGGCCGATGCAGTGATGCCGGCGCAGATCCTCTGGCGTCAGCGGCAGTCCGTGCCAGCGCAGGTAGGACGGCGTGGCGCAGACCGTCAGGTCCAGCGGCATCAGGCGGCGAGTGACGACATGGCCGTCCGCCGACGGGCCGCGTTGGAAGCGCACATCGATGCGGTCGTCGATGAAGTCGCCAGGCGCGTCGTCAAGGATCACGTCCAGGCCGATCTCCGGGAAGGCCGACTGGAAGGAAGGCAGCAGCGGGGCGATCACGCGCCGGCCGAAGTCCACCTCGGCGCCGATGCGCAGCGTGCCTCGCGGCGGACCCTCGCGCAGCTCGCGCACCAGCTCGAAGGCCTGGCCGATCTGCTCGATGCCCGGCCGGCAGTGCTCGTAGAGCAGGGTGCCCTCGGTCGTCAGCGACAAGCTGCGCGTCGTCCGGCGCAGCAGGCGCACGCCGAGCTGCTCCTCGAGCCGCTTCACGCTGCGGCTGACCGCGGAACGGTCGACGTCGAGCCGCACGGCGGCGCGGGCAAAGCTGCCCTCGATGACCACCGCCATGAACGCGACGACATTGGCGTAGCTGGTGGAGAAGGACGTGGACAGCGGATCGAGGGCGGGCGGGACATCCATGGCGGTGGGGCGGAGTGAGGCGCGGAACCTGATACCCACAAGACGACGCAGCCCTCCCGCGTGTGACATCAGCGCCTGCTTCCGGCCATTGGTTCCCCCGCAGCAACGGTGTGGGGCCGTCGGGCGGTCTACCGCGCGCGGGGATCGATTCCTAGCATCTGCCCGTGTCCCGCCAGAACCGGCGTGACTTGTCTGCCCCCTCCTCAACAAGGAAACCACCATGTCCGAACGTCTCGACTACATGAAGCAATCGCCGGAACTGACCAAGAAGCTGATCGCGCTGGCACAGGCGGCTCACGGCGCCTCGATCGAGCCGTCGATCAATGAGCTCATCTCGCTGCGCGCGTCGCAGATCAATGGCTGCGGCTTCTGCGTCGACATGCATGTCAAGCAGGCCCACCTGCAGGGCGAGCGCGAGCTGCGCCTCCATCACGTGGCGACCTGGCGGGAGTCGGACCTGTTCTCGCCGCGCGAGCGGGCCAGCCTGGCCTGGACCGAGTACCTCACGCGTCTGCCCGAAGGCGGCGTGCCTGACGACGTCTATGACCGCGTGCGCACCCAGCTCAGCGAGCAGGAGATCGTCGATCTGACCTACCTGGTCATGCTGATCAACGCCTGGAATCGCGCGAACGTCGCCTTTCTCATTCCTCCGGGCGCCCGAGACAAGGCTTTCGGTCTGGACAAGGCCAAGCTCAAGTAAGCACGGCCGCCCGGCGCTCGTCGCCGGGCCTTGCCCCATCAGGAGCCTGCGATGCTGGCCTGGCCCTTCTTCATCCACGCGCCCTCCGTCGTCCCGCCCGGCGCGCCTGGCTCGTCCGCGGCAATGAGCGAGCCCGCGCGCCGCTTCGTCGAAGACGCCTTCCGGCGCATCGAGGCGCAGCAGACCGAGGAGCTGATCCAGAACTATCGCCGCGGTGGGGGGCTGCTTGAGGCCAACGCGTTGGCGGTGCGCCTGCGCGACTGCTGCGATCAGCCGATCTCCCGCCTGGCGCGCTGGATCGTCGATCGCGACATCGTGGTCCTCGCCAGCCATGGCGCGCTGCTCGTCCCGCTGTTCCAGTTCGACCTGGTCAGCGGCCAGGTGCTGGGCGTGGTGCAACAAGCGCTCGATGAGCTCGACGGTGCCTTCGACGATCGGGAGATCGCCCATTGGTTCGTGCAGCCCAACTGCTGGCTCGACGACCGCTGGCCGCTGGACCTCATCACCAGCGACCCCGGGGCCGTCGTCGAGGCGGCCCGCGCCGATCGCTTCATCGCCCGCGGCTGAAGGAGCCCCGCCGAGGCGGGGCCCGCTCTCAACGGCCGATGCGCGCCAGTGCGTCCGCCACGCCCGCGCCGTAGTCTGCATCCACCTTCGCGCAATTGACGATGTGGCGATGCCGCACGTCCTCGCTGGCGCCGGCGATCGCGCGCGCGGTGTTGTCGAAGAGTCGTTGGCGCTCCTCCGTCGACATCAGCTCGAAGAGCGCGCGGGGCTGCGACCAATAGTCCTCATCGACGCGATGGTCCCAGTGCCAGGCCTCGCCGTGGATGGCCAGCGGCGGATCGGTCTGTTCGGGGCTGTCCGACCATTCGCCCAGGCTGTTGGGGAAGTAGCCCGGCGTGCGGCCCTGATTGCCGTCCACGCGCATGCGGCCGTCACGGTGAAAGGCGTGGAAAGGGCAGCGCGGGCTGTTCACCGGGATCTGGTGCGCATTGACGCCCAGCCGATAGCGTTGCGCGTCGCCGTAGCTGAACAGGCGGGCCTGCAGCATCTTGTCGGGCGAGAAACCGATGCCCGGCACGACGTTGGCGGGCGAGAACGCGGCCTGCTCGACCTCGGCGAAGTAGTTCTCCGGATTGCGGTTGAGCTCGAGCACGCCGACCTCGATCAGCGGGTAGTCAGCATGCGGCCAGACCTTGGTCAGGTCGAAGGGGTGGAAGGGGCTCCGCGAGGCCCGCTCCTCGGTCATCACCTGGATGTACACGGTCCAGCGCGGGAAGTCGCCGCGCTCGATCGCATCGAAGAGGTCGCGTTGCGCGCTCTCGCGGTCATTGGCGATCAGCTCGGCCGCCTGCGCATCGGTCAGGTTGCGGATGCCTTGCTGGGTCTTGAGCGTGAACTTGACCCACACCCGCTCGTTGCTTCCGTTGATGAGGCTGAAGGTGTGACTGCCGAAGCCGTGCATGTGGCGATACCCGTCGGGCAGTCCCCGGTCGCTCATCAGGATCGTCACCTGATGCATGGCCTCGGGCAGCAGCGTCCAGAAGTCCCAGTTGTTCTGCGCGCTGCGCAGGTTGGTCCGCGGATCGCGCTTGACCGCGTGGTTGAGGTCGGGGAAACGCAGCGGGTCGCGCATGAAGAAGACCGGCGTGTTGTTGCCCACCAGGTCCCAGTTGCCTTCCTCGGTATAGAACTTGATCGCGAAACCACGGATGTCGCGCTCGGCATCGGCCGCGCCGCGCTCGCCGGCCACGGTGGAGAAGCGCAGGAAGACATCCGTCTGCTTGCCGATCTCGGAGAACAGCTTGGCGCGCGTGTAGCGCGTGATGTCGTGCGTGACGGTGAAGCGGCCGTAGGCCCCGGAGCCCTTGGCGTGCATGCGGCGTTCGGGGATGACCTCGCGGTCGAAGTGCGCGAGCTTCTCCAGGAGCCAGATGTCCTGGAGCAGCGCCGGGCCGCGCGGGCCCGCGGTGGCGATGTTGGTGTTGTCGGCGACCGGGGCGCCGTTGGCATGGGTGAGTTTGCTCATGGGAACTGCGTGTGGAGTGGGATCAATGCGGCGCGAAACGCACGCGCGCGGGGACGGGCTTGAACGTGCCGCGATGGGACCAGAGCGGCATCAGCAGGAAGAAGCCGAAGTAGACGAGGGTCAGCACCTGGGAGACGACCGTGCCCCAACCCGTGGGAGGGCGTGTGCCCAGCCATCCCAGCACGAGAAAGGACGCGACGAGTGCGCCGTACAGCCAGCGATGCCAGCGAGGACGGAAGCGGATCGAGCGCACCGGGCTGTGGTCCAGCCACGGCAGGGCATACAGGATCAACACGGCGCCGCCCATGACGACGACGCCCATGAACTTGGCGTCGACCGCCTTCATCGCGGCGGCCGCGAGTAGCGCGCCGGCGACGATGACAAGGCGCCGCCGCAGACTCGTGCGTCTGAGCACCAGCGCCGCCACGGCGGCGTCGCCGACGAGGACGCAGATCACGTTGACCATGCTGTCCGTCGTGGCTCGCAGCATCGAATAGAAGGGCGTGAAGTACCAGACCGGCGCGATGTGCGGCGGGGTTTTCAGCGGATCTGCGGGGATGAAGTTGTTGTATTCGAGGAAGTAGCCGCCGCCCTCGGGCGCGAGGAAAACCACCGCGCTGTAGAGCGTCAGGAAGACCAGCACCCAGAAGATGTCATGCACCGTGTAATAGGGCTGGAAGGGGATGCCGTCCAGCGGATGACCGTCGGGTCCCACGGTGGCCTTGATGTCGATGCCGTCAGGATTGTTGGACCCGACCTCATGCAGTGCCAGGATGTGGAAGGTCACCAGGCCAAGCAGCGCGATCGGAATCGCGATGACGTGCAGCGCGAAGAATCGGTTCAGCGTGGCGTCGCCGACCACGTAGTCGCCGCGGATCATCAGCGCCAGCTCCGGCCCGACGAAGGGCACGGCGGCGAAGAGATTGATGATGACTTGCGCGCCCCAGTAGTTCATCTGGCCCCAGGGCAGCAGATAGCCCATGAAGGCCTCGGCCATCAGGCACAGGAAGATCGTGCAGCCCAGCAGCCAGACGATTTCGCGCGGCTCGCGGTAGGACCCGTAGATCAGCCCGCGGAACATGTGCAGGTAGGCGCAGATGAAGAACGCCGATGCACCGGTCGAATGCATGTAGCGGATCAGCCAGCCCCAGGGCACGTCGCGCATCAGGTATTCGACCGAAGCGAAAGCCCGCTCGGCGTCGGGCTTGTAGTGCATGGCCAGGAAGATGCCGGTGATGAGCTGGATCGCCAGCACCGTCAGCAGCAGCGAGCCGAAGATGTACCAGACGTTGAAGTTCTTCGGCGCGTAGTACTCGCCGAGGTGCTTGTTGTAGAACGCCGTCAGCGGGACGCGCTCGTCGATCCAGCGCAGCAGCGCCGGCTTGCGGGGGGTGTTACTCATGGCCGCCTCCGTCGCGGGACAGGAAGAAGGGCGGGCCCGGCCCGAGGGCTCAGGTCTCGACCCGAATGGTGCTGTCGATGCCCTGGCGGGCCATCTTGGCGTAGGGGCAGATGCGTTCGGTCTCACGCACCAGGCGCTCGGCCGTCGTGCGGTCATGGCCGGGCAGCTTCACGACCAGGTCCGCGGTGATGCTGTGCCGGCCGTCGACGGGGTCGCGGCCGAAGGCCACGGTCACGTGCACCGAGCAGTCCTTGATCGGGATCTGGTGGCGCGCCGCGAGCAGGTTGAGCGCGCCATGAAAGCAGGCGCCATAGCCGGCAGCGAAGAGCTGCTCGGGGTTGGTGCCGCCGCCTTGGCCGCCCATCTCGTTGGGCAGGCGCAGCACGATGTCGAGCGCGCCGTCGTCCGAACGCACGCAGCCCGAGGCGCGCGCGTGGTGGGTCTCACCGCCGGACACGTGGACGGTGGTCACGTACAGCGGCTGGAACTCGGCACCACGGTAGGTGTCGAGCAGGCTCGTGGGGGGAGGGCGAAGGTCGGTCACGATGTCATCGGGGCGGCGATCAATGCGATGAATGCTAGGAATGCCGTCGCCTCGACGCCAGCCACCTCGCGGCCATCACACTGTTGACCGTGCCGCACCAATCAGCGCATGCACGTCCGCGGAATCGACGAGCGGACTCGCCCCATCGAGGAATCCATCCGCGCATTGCAGATCGGAAGCGCGGATCGCCGTGGTCATGTGGTCCACGAAGACGCGGATGCGCGACGGCAGGTGTTGCCGGCTGAGATAGCAGATGAAGTGGCCGCGGTCGTCCGGCGCGTATTCGGGCATGCAGGCGACGAGTTGCCCGCGTCGCAACAGCTCGCAGACCTGATAGCCGGCGAGCTGCGCCAGGCCTTGACCCTGGAGCACCGCTTGCAACACCAGGTCCGCGTCGTTGAAGGTGATCCGCGACTGCGGCGAGAACTTGCGCAGCTCGCCTTGCACCTTGAATTCCCATTCGTGCACACGGCCCGAGGCCGCGCGGAAGTTGACGCACGCGTGATCAGCCAACGCGTCGATCGAGGTCGGCAGGCCATGCGCTCGGATGTAGGCCGGCGACGCGCACACCATCAGCTGCATCGGAACGATCTGCCGCGCGATGATCTGGCTGTCCTCCATGCGGCCGTTGCGGAAGGCAACGTCGACGCGATCGGAGGTGAAGTCCGCCGGGGCGTCGCTCAGCACCAGGTCCAGCGTGACCTCGGGATAGCGCGCGTGGAAGTCGCGCAACAGCGGGGCCACGATGCGCCGGCCGAAGTCCACCGTGGCGCAGATGCGCAGGCGTCCGCGCGGCGGGCCATCGCGCAGCTCGCGGAGATCCTCCAGCGCCTGCGAGATCTGCGCCACACCGGGTTGGCAGCGTCCGTGGAAGAGCTCGCCCTCGCGCGTCAGCGCCAGGCTGCGCGTGGTGCGGCTCAACAGCCGCGCGCCCAGTTGCGTCTCGAGTTTCTGGATCGCGCGGCTTACCGCGGATCGTCCGATGCCGAGCCGGTCACCGGCCTTGGCGAAGCTGCCTTCGGCCACGACCGTCATGAAGGCGACCACGCCGGCGTAGCTGGTGGCGAAGCTGGAGGCGAGGGCGTCCGGTGAGGTCGTGGGTGGCGAGGAGAAAGCGGCGGAAGCGCCGGCGGAGGAGGCGTGAGCGGACATGGCGTCTCGGACGTGTACTGCGTGTCGTTGGGCCGCGTCACTATGCAGGAGGTGGCGCCGCGGATTGGTGTTCGTCGGTCAACACTGCGACGACACGCCGAGGGCTGGCCGCGGCGGTTCTGGATTCCTACGATTTCTCGCAACACATCGATGTCGGCGTTCTTGTCCTCGCCCACGGGCACCAGGACAACGCCGCGGTGTGCTCCCCCTGAATCGACCACAAGGAATCCACCCATGATCGCCAACGAAATCGACCTGTCCGGCGGCGCCTCCCGCCGCAACCTTCTCATCGGCACCGGCAGCACCGCGCTGGCCGCCGCCGCGCTGACGATGGCAGCCTCGCGCAGCGCGTCCGCCGCCGGCGGTGCCAGCTCGGGCGCGGGCGGCGCTGCCGACGGCTCGTCCTACATCACCACGAAGGACGGCGTGCAGCTTTACTACAAGGACTGGGGCCCGAAGAACGGCCAGCCGATCGTCTTCAGCCACGGCTGGCCGCTGAGCTCGGACAGCTGGGACGCGCAGATGATCTTCTTCGCCGAGCGCGGCTTCCGCGCCGTCGCGCACGATCGCCGCGGCCACGGCCGTTCGAGCCAGCCGTGGGACGGCCATGACATGGACCACTACGCGGACGACCTGGCCGCCGTGGTCGAGGCGCTGAACCTGCGCAACGCGGTGCACATCGGGTTCTCGACCGGCGGTGGGGAAGTGGCGCGCTACATCGGGCGTCACGGCACGAAGCGTGTGGCCAAGATCGCGCTCGTGTCCGCGGTGCCGCCGCTGATGGTCAAGGGTCCGACCAACCCCGATGGCGTGCCCATCGAGGCCTTCAACGAATCGCGCGCGGCGCTGCTGAAGAACCGCTCTCAGTTCTTCAAGGACGTGCCGTCGGGACCGTTCTACGGCTTCAACCGTCCGGGCGCGAAGCCCTCGCAGGGCATGATCGATTCGTGGTGGCTGCAAGGCATGCAGGGCAGCCACAAGGCCACGCACGACTCGATCAAGGCCTTCTCGGAAACCGACTTCCGCGAGGACCTGAAGAAGTTCGACAAGCCCACGCTGGTCGTGCACGGCGATGACGACCAGATCGTCCCCATCGACGTCTCGGGCCGCCGTACCGCTCAGCAGGTCAAGGGCGCGAAGCTCATCGTCTACGCAGGCGCGCCGCACGGCCTGTCGGTGACCCATGCGGACCGGCTCAACGCGGACCTGCTGAGCTTCATCCAGGGCTGATCGCCGCACCGCAATGCACCGTGTCGTCCCGGGTCGCGCCAACGCGGCCCGGGACGGTCGCGGGCGCTCCACTCCTTCTCGACTCCGACAACATCATGATCAACACCTTCCGAATCCACGGCGGCCTGCCGCTGTTTGCCCTGCTCGCGCTGGGCGTGCTCGCCGCGATGATGAGCTTCTCGCTGCGCGCTGAGCCCGCAGCGAGTTCCAAGTCCGACAAGCCCGCGCAGGCGCTGCCCACCATCGTGCTGGTGCATGGCGCGTTCGCGGATGCGTCGAGCTGGAACGATGTCGCGCGTCGCCTGCGCGGTCAGGGCTATCCCGTCACCGCGATCGCCAACCCGTTGCGAGGCGTGGCGAGCGATGCGCGCTACACCGCCCGCGTCATCGACGGCATCGCCGGTCCCGTCGTGCTGGTCGGCCATTCCTATGGCGGATCGGTGATCAGCGCGGCCGCGGTGGGCAAGGCCAACGTGACCGCGCTGGTCTATGTCGCGGCGTTCGCGCCGGATGTCGGCGAGAGTTGCGCGTCTTTGTCGGGCAAGTTCCCCGGCAGCACGCTGGGCGATGCGCTGGGTCAGCCGGTGCCGCAGGAAAGCGGCGCGTCCGACCTCTACATCCGCCAGGACCGCTTCTGGAAGCAGTTCGCCCATGACGTGCCCGAAGGCGATGCGCAGCTGATGGCCATCGGCCAACGGCCCATCACCGATGCCGCGCTGAATGAGCCGACCGGAGAGATCGCCTCGGCCTGGAAGACGCTGCCGTCGTACTTCGTCTTCGGCACCGGCGACAGGAACATCCCGCCGGTGGCGCTGGCGTGGATGGCCGAGCGGGCCGCGTCGCGCGGGACCGTGTCGATTCCCTATGCGTCGCACGTGCCGATGATCAGCCACCCCGAGACCGTGGCGAAGCTGATCATCCAGGCGGCTCGTGGCCGCTGAGCGAGGCTCAGAAGCGCTCCGACACGAGCGCTTCGCTGACGGCCCACATCCGGGCGGCGAGGTCCGCATCCAGGGCGAGGGCGCTGACGCCCGCCGCCAGAGGGCTGGCGGACGGTGCGGCGACCTCGGCCACCTGGCAGTCCTCGCAGTACCGCCCGCCCACCTCGTCGGCGGGCGCCACGAACCCTGCCCACACCGAGGTGGCCGCGCCTTGCTCGACGGTCTTCCATCGGAAGGGCGGCTCGCCCTGGGCGGTCAGCGAGGCGCTGATCCGGGCCACGGCGTCGTCCATGACGTCCTGGCCGATGTGACGTCCGAGGCCGGTCCGGATGGTGCCGGGATGGACGGCGGTCGCGCGCACGCCGCGATCGCGATGGCGCCGATCAAACGCCGTGGCGAAGAGGACATTCGCGAGCTTGGATCGCGCGTAGGCCAGTTGCGGGTGATAGTCCGAGCGCTCCACGTTGAGGTCGTCCAGGTCGCCATCCGCCGCGCGATGCGACGAGGAGGCGACGACGACCAGGCGGCTGCCCGCGCTCAGCAGGGAGGCGATCCGGTTGATCAGCACGAAGTGGCCGAGATGATTGGTCGCCAACTGCAGCTCGAGGCCGTCATCGGTGCGCGCGAAGGGCGTGGCCATCACGCCGGCATTGGCGATGACGACGTCGAATCCTTGATTGCGCTGGAGCAAGGCCTGCGCGCAGGCGCGCACGCTGGCCAGCGAGGCCAGGTTCAGTGGGACCAGGTCGAGCCCTCCGCCGTGGCGTGCCGCTTCCCGGACGACGGCGGTCGCGGTCAGCGCCTGGTCAGGCGATCTCACCGCGCCCACGACGCGCGCGCCGCGGGCGACCAGCACCCGCGCGGTCTCGATACCCAGGCCGGACGAGGCCCCGGTCAAGAGGATGTGCCGTCCTCGCAGGTCGAGGTCGCCGAGCACCTCGTCGGCCGTCGATGTCCCGTCAAAGCGTCCTTGCATGCTCGCCCCCATGGATCAGAGCAGGCTCATGCCGCCGTCGACCAGCAGGTTGACGCCGGTGATGAAGGTCGCGTCCTCGCTGGCCAGGAACAGCGCGGCGCGTGCGAGCTCCTCCGGCCGGCCGAAGCGGCCCAGCGGAATCGCCGCGGAGACGGCCTTCTCGAACTCCGGCTTGTCCTGCGGCTTCACGCCGAGCTTCTCGAGGATGGGCGTGTCCACGGGGCCCGGGCTGATGACGTTGACGCGGATGCCGCGGTCCTTCAGTTCGATCGACCAGCTGCGTGCGAAGGCCTCGATCGCCGCCTTGCTGCCGGCATACACGACATGGTTCTCCATGTACTTCGTCCCGGCGATCGAGCTCACCAGCACGATCGATCCGCCGCGAGCCATCAACGGCATGACCTTCGTGATGCCGAAGAAGACCCCCCGCGTGTTGGTCGCGAAATGCGCATCGAAGGTCTCGGGCGTCACGGCCGTCGAGGGCTCGAGCTGGGCCATGCCCGCATTGGCGACGTAGATGTCGATGCGGCCGTGGGTGCGCTCGATGTGCGCGACGAGTCGATCGTGCGTCGCCAGATCGGCGATGTCTCCCACTACGCCGGTCGCGCGGTTGCCAAGTCGAGTCAACGCGGTATCCACGGCGTCGGCTCGCCGTCCGACGATCACGACCGAAGCGCCCGCATCAACGAATGCCTGAGCGGTGGCGAAGCCGATGCCGCTGTTGCCGCCGGTGACCACCGCGACCTTGCCTTCCAATTTCTTCATGAGGGGATCCCTTTCTGTTTCACGTTGCTTGAGTCCAGCTCCTGGCGCATTGCTGCGATGCGTTCAGCACGAGATGGACTCTAGGCAGCGAGCTGTCCGGCCACTAGCCGGGCACATGGAACAGCATCTGTTCCCAAGGGGTGTGAATCCATGGCTCAGACAACACTGGATCAAACGCAAGGGCTGCTGGCTTTCGTCCGCACGGTGCAGACGGGATCGTTCAGCGCGGCCGCCCGATCACTGGGGGCCGCGCCATCCGCGATCTCCAAGGCCGTGGCTCGACTGGAGCGACGACTGGGCACGCGTCTGCTCCAACGCTCGACGCGCGCGCTCGTCCTGACGCAGGAGGGCAGCGACTACTTCGATCGCATTGAGCCCTTGTTGCGCGCGCTGGACGAAGCCGGGGATGTGGCGCGCGGCACGGACGAGGTGCAAGGCGTCCTGAAGGTGTCGGCACCGGCGGATCTGGGTCGCGCGCTCGCCTTGCCGATCGCCAGGGACTTCGTTCCGAGACATCCTGCGTTGCGCGTGGAGTTCAGCGTCACCGATCGACCGGTCGATCTGATTCGCGAAGGCGTTGATGTCGGCATACGAGTGGGTCAGGTCGAGGATGACAAGCTCAATGCCCGCGCGCTCGCTCGCGTCCCGCTCGTGCTGGTGGCCTCGCCCGGCTATCTCGCGACGCGTGAGCCGATCACGTCCGCGTCGGATCTGTCTCGGCAAGCGCATGTCCGATATCTGTTGCATGGGCGTCCTCAGCCCATCGTGCTGGCGGATGGTCAGCGCATCGAGACGGTGCCTGCCTTCGATACGGACTCGGGCGACATCCTCCGCACGGCGGCCCTGAGCGGTCTAGGCATCGCCCAGATCCTCGAGTGGTCGATTCGCGAGGACTTGAGGGAAGGGAGGTTGCAAGCGGTGGCTCCCAGCCTGGGGATGCCGTCGCTGCAGATTCACGCGCTGCATGCCTTCGGGCGACACACGCCGGTTCGCGTGCGTCGGTTCATCGACTTCCTGTTGACCTGGTTCGAAGCCATGGCTGAGGTCTTGCCTCCCGGCGTGGCCTGCAGGCACAAGGAATAGCGCGGCGCGATGGTGCGCCCGATTCAACACGCCGTTGTCCCTCGCCGGTCTACCGGGCACACACCTCGATTCCTAGCATCTGCTGACGGCCACCAGGGCCGGCCAATGAGAAGGAATCGCCATGAACCGCCGCACAGTCCGCCGTTCGATCGTGTTGTTGATCCTCCTGTCCGGGGTCAGCCTCAATGCCAGTCCGGCCGGGGAGATGGCCGAGTCCCGATGGTCCTGTCGAGCCGCCGGCTGGGTGATGCACATGCATTGGCGTGAGGTCAGCGCGGCGGAAGGCTGCGACGGCGAGGCCTGCCGCCTGGTCACCGAGCCCATCCTCGAAGGGGTGCTCATGACGGAGCAGGGCCGGCGCGTGGGCGTCGTCGAGGTGCGCGGCACGGCGAAGACGGGGTGGCGGTTCCGTGACCTCGAAGGGAGGTCGTGGCATCTGCGCCCTCAATCAAGCGGCCTGAAGGGCACGGTCGGGTCGAAGCGATCGCGTTGGCCGGTGGCCTGCACGCGGAACCCGGACGAGGCCGTGTCATCCCGCACGAGGGACGCGGAGGCCTCGCGCTAGACCGGCTGCATCAAGGGGGCATGAGCCGGGCGCCGGATGAAGCGCTGCACGGATTCGTCCTGATCGCGCAGGTGCGCAAGGGCAGCATGGCATCGAGCGCGCGCTTGGCGAGCGCTCCCGCTGGCGCCTCGAACCGGTCGTTGAGTCGATTCCCTGCCGGGTCTTCCAGCGTGGCTCGCACGATCAAACGGAAGGGCCCGGCGCTCCACGCCCGTGCGGGTGAGAAGCGCCAGACCGTCTCGCCATCGAGGAGCTCTGCCCGGCCTGGGACGCGTCGACCTTGCGCATCGATCACCGCCAGGTAGTCCACCTCGAGCGCGTCGATCGGGGCATCCAGTCGAACGTCCACGGACTCGCGGCGACCGACCGGAAGGGGTGGCAGTTGCCAGTCCCGCGTCTGGGGCCCGGTCTCGTCCCGCGGCTGGACCCGCCATCGATGCAGCTCCCGTCCATCGAGGGTGAGCCGGATCACCTCGCCGTCGACCAGCGCCGCGCCGAGTGCGTCATGGGCGATCAAGCCGGTCTTCAGGCGCCCGGGATGCAGCAGCACGGTCAACACCTTGCCGTCGGGTGACCAGAGTTCCTGGTCGAGGAAGGGATCGGCCACTGGCCGGTCATCCGGACCGATGAGCGCCAGGCGGCGCAGTACGGGTGCTGTCGGTGCGATCGCGAAGCGGAGCGAGATCCTGAGCAGGTTCTCGGGAACGGTCGGGCCAGACGGTCGCACGCTGACGATGCCCGGCGGCACGATGGTCGCGAGACGATCGGAAGCGCGGACCGTCGGCGCGTAGAGCGAGGCGAGGGACGCGATGACCGCGGCCAGGTGCTGACGTCGCAGCCGCATGGCGTCACCGATCAGGCTTGATGTGGTCAGCGAATCCCTCGTGTTCCAGCAACTGATCCTGCCGTGGCTTGATGTACTTCAGCTGGAATTCGTCGCCCTTGAAGCTGTACTTCTGGAAGGCGTACTCCGAGACGAAGTCGGTGAGCCGGAACGAGAGCTCCTTGCCGATCGTCACGAGTTGCAAGCGGTCCTGCTCGAGTCGGCGGCGCACGACGATGAACGATTGGTCGTCGAGGTTGTCGATGCGGATCGCGCCCGCGAGCGGGGCGGCAGTCGGCTCCAGGCCGCTCAGCTGGCCGAACTGGACGACCTGCTCGATGCCGGGCTTCGCGTTGGCGGCCTCCACCTGGGACAGCGGGATCGCGCTGCCTCCGCGCTCGAAGTTGAGCAGCATCAGGTAGTCGCGGGTCTGGCCGTCCTCGGTCTTCGAGTAGCTGATCAGGTCCGCGGGCGTGTTGCCGTATCCGAGTTCCGCGATGGTCTTGCCGCGCAGGTGCGCGCCGTCGCGGATCTCGTCCAGCGGGATCGTGACGATCGGCGTGCAGGTGTAGGCGGCGACCAGGTAGGGACGTCCCGCCAGCGTCGCGAAACTCATCGCTCGAATCGGGGCGCGCGTCTCAACGAGGTTGTGGCCCGTGTGGTAGATCTCGATCGACGCCATGGTCTGCGTCGCGTCGAACGGATATCTCACGCGGCGCAGGGTCGACGAGAAGTCTTGGTTCGAGAGGCCGGCGACGAACAGTTCGCCTTCTCGCCACTTCATGTCCGTTACGGTGAAGCTCCGCTCAGGGAGGTCTCGCCAGATCCGGTCGGCCGGGGCGGGCGCGTCGCGCAGCGCGACGGTGGTGGTCTTGGCCTGCTTCAGATCGACGCGCCGCGCGCGACCATCGCTGGTCACAACCAGGAGGGCGGGGGACTTGGCCGGGCCATAGCTGATGGCGATGTACACCTCGGCCGTGCCGGGTCGGGCCACCATGTCCTCGATCACCACCTTCGCGCCCCCGACCTGCGCGGAAAGCAGGGGCTCAAGGTCGAGGATGTTGAATGCCGTGCCGGCGGGCCTGGCCGCGACCGGGCGCAGCTTCAGCGCGTGGACCTTCGCGTCTTTCCAGTCGGCGAGGAACAGCACGTTGTCGGGACCCACCGCCAGGCGGGAGAGCGACTTGATGTCGGCGGCGGAGGCGTTGGAGGCGAAGGCAGCCGTGAGGGCCAGGATGGCGAGTGGGAAGCGCATGGGAACCCCGGTGTGGGAAAGGGGTTCGATCCTAGGAACCGCGAGCCGCGCGGGGTAGTCCGCCCGAGGTCAACAAGCTGGTGAACGCAGGACACGATTCCGGCCCCGTCCCCGTCCCCGTCCGCGCCGCAGTGGACGAGGACATCCGTACCCGGGGCAGGTGCCGCGCGTCGCGCCGAAATGAAAAACGGGCCCTGATCGCTCAGGGCCCGTTTCGTGTCTTGGCGGAGAGAGAGGGATTCGAACCCTCGGTAGGCTATTAACCTACACACGCTTTCCAGGCGTGCGACTTAAACCGCTCATCCATCTCTCCGAAGCCCGCCATCATAGCGCAGTTTTTTGGGCCGCCAGGAAACTTGTCGAAGTTCCTACGATCGACGTCATGCGATCGACCTCATGCGATCAGCGCCCAGGCTGGATCACCTTGTCGCTCTTGATCAGCGCCATCGCCGTGCCGATCAGCCCCGAGACCTCGCTCATGTTGGCCGGCACGATCATCGTGTTGTTCTTCTGTGCGAGCTGCGAGAACGCCTCGACCGCCTTCTCCGCCACCTTCAGCTGCACCGCGTCGCCGCCGCCCGGCTGCTGGATCGCCGAGGCGATCTGACGGATCGCATCCGCGCTGGCTTCCGCCACCGCCAGGATCGCCGCCGCCTCGCCCTGCGCCTTGTTGATCTCGGCCTGCTTCTCGCCCTCGGAGCGCGCGATCGCCGCCTCGCGCTCGCCCGTCGCGATGTTGATCTGCTCCTGGCGACGGCCTTCCGACGCCGCGATCAGCGCACGCTTCTCGCGCTCCGCCGTGATCTGCGCCTGCATCGAGCGCAGGATCTCCGCCGGCGGCGTCAGGTCCTTGATCTCATAACGCAGCACCTTCACGCCCCAGTTCAGCGCCGCCTCGTCCAGCGCCTGCACCACGGAGCTGTTGATGACATCGCGTTCCTCGAAGGTCCGGTCCAGCTCCATGCGGCCGATCACCGAGCGCAACGTGGTCTGCGCCAGCTGCGTGATCGCGATGATGTAGTTGCTCGAGCCGTAGCTCGCGCGCATCGCGTCCGTCACCTGGAAGTACAGGATCCCATCGACGGTCAGCTGCGTGTTGTCACGCGTGATGCAGACCTGGCTGGGGACGTCCAGCGGGATCTCCTTGAGCGAATGCTTGTAGGCCAGCCGGTCCACGAAGGGCACCAGGATGTTCAGTCCCGGCGTGAGCGTGCCGTGGTACTTCCCCAGGCGTTCCACGACCCAGGCGTTCTGCTGGGGGACCACCTTCACCGATTGCACGACGAAGACGATGGCGACAAACAAGATGACCAGGGCAACGATTTCCATGAGCAGGGTGCTCCTCCGGGAAGGTCAGGGACAGTGAAAGGGAAGAAAGAAGAGGTGGGGAGGGCGATTCAGGCCGGCTCGACCAGCAGGCAGCAGCCTTCGACCGCTCTGATCACATGGCGTCCGACATGCGGCGCGCCAGTGCCGACGAAACGCGCCTGCCAGGCCGCGCCGCGGTAGCGGACCTCGGTCGTGCCGTCCTCGCGCCAGTGCGCGACCTCCAGGCTCTGGCCGACGTCGAGGTTCACATTGGGGTTCTCGTTGGCGGGCAGGCGAGGGTGCTTGCGCAGCCGCAGGTGCCACCAGGTCACCGCGCCGCCGCCGACCGCCGCGGCCAGCACCAGTTGCGTCCACAGCGGGCCGCCGGCGTGCGCCGCGATGGCTGCCGTCGCCGCGCCCAGCGCCAGCATCAGCAGATAGAACGTCGTCCCGCTGGCGAGTTCCGCCGCCACCAGTCCGCCGCAAATGACCCACCACCAGGTGGGAGCACTCCAGTCCATGGATCCTCCTAGCTTGCCGGACGATCCGTGATTCGCCCGGTCCTTTGTGCCAGGGCAGTGTACGCCCCGGGTGCCTGCGTGCGGGAACGCTCTTACGGGGGTCTTCTCCCTGCTTTTGGAGGCCATCGACCGCTTGTCCGTTCTGTTTCTGCGACAACCTCCGGTCAACACTTGCGTGACACGGCTGTAGCCCTACACTTCGCGCCTTTCTTGTTTGACCTGCCCCGCTTCGGAGGCCCCAATGACGCCGCGTTTCCGCTTCCCCATCGTCATCATCGACGAGGACTATCGCTCCGAGAACACCTCGGGTTTGGGCATCCGCGCGCTGGCGGAGGCCATCCAGAAGGAGGGCTTCGAGGTCCTGGGCGTCACGAGCTACGGCGACCTGAGCCAGTTCGCGCAGCAGCAGAGCCGCGCCAGCGCCTTCATCCTGTCGATCGACGACGAGGAGTTCTCCGGCAACGGCGATGGCGGTGAGCTCGACCCGGCCGTGCTGAACCTGCGCAAGTTCATCCAGGAGATCCGGTTCAAGAACGCGGACATCCCCATCTACGTCTATGGCGAGACGCGCACCTCGCAGCATCTGCCCAATGACGTGCTGCGCGAGCTGCACGGCTTCATCCACATGTTCGAGGACACGCCCGAATTCGTGGCGCGTCACATCATCCGCGAGGCC
Organism: Roseateles sp. So40a; assembly: GCF_048081605.1. Lineage (NCBI taxonomy): Bacteria > Pseudomonadati > Pseudomonadota > Betaproteobacteria > Burkholderiales > Sphaerotilaceae > Roseateles > Roseateles sp. So40a. The sequence continues at coordinate 1,768,307 of NZ_CP182288.1, forward strand.
AAGAGCTACCTCGACGGACTGGCGCCGCCGTTCTTCAAGGCGCTGATGGACTACGCGCAGGACGGGTCGTACTCGTGGCACTGCCCGGGGCACTCCGGCGGCGTGGCTTTCCTGAAGAGCCCGGTGGGACAGATGTTCCACCAGTTCTTCGGCGAGAACATGCTGCGCGCGGACGTCTGCAACGCGGTCGAGGAACTCGGCCAGTTGCTGGACCACACTGGCCCGGTCGCCGAGAGCGAGAAGAACGCGGCCCGCATCTTCAACGCGGATCACTGCTTCTTCGTCACGAACGGCACCTCGACGTCCAACAAGATGGTCTGGCACCACACGGTGGCGCCGGGTGACGTCGTCGTCGTGGACCGCAATTGCCACAAGTCCATCCTGCACAGCATCATCATGACCGGCGCGGTGCCGGTCTTCATGACGCCCACGCGCAACCATTACGGGATCATCGGCCCCATCCCCGAGAGCGAGTTCTCGCCCGAGACCATCCGCAAGAAGGTCGCGAAGAACCCGCTGCTCAAGGGCGTGGATCCGAGCAAGGTCAAGCCGCGCATCATGACGCTGACGCAGAGCACCTATGACGGCGTGCTCTACAACACCGAGACCATCAAGGGCAAGCTCGACGGCTGGATCGATACGCTGCACTTCGACGAGGCGTGGCTGCCGCACGCGGCGTTCCACAACTTCTACGGCTCGTACCACGCGATGGGCAAGCATCGCCCGCGCCCGAAGACCGCGATGGTCTACGCGACCCAGTCCACGCACAAGCTGCTGGCGGGCATCTCGCAGGCGTCGCAGGTGCTGGTGCAGGACTCGCAGAACGTGAAGCTGGACAAGCATCTGTTCAACGAGGCCTACCTGATGCACACCTCGACGAGCCCGCAGTACTCGATCATCGCCAGCTGCGACGTCGCGGCCGCGATGATGGAGCCTCCGGGCGGCACCGCGCTGGTGGAGGAGTCCATCAGCGAGGCGCTGGACTTCCGCCGCGCCATGCGCAAGGTCGAGAAGGACTACGGCAAGGACTGGTGGTTCAAGGTCTGGGGTCCGGACAAGCTCGCCACCGAGGGCATCGGCAAGGCCGCCGACTGGATGCTCAAGGCCAACGAGAAGTGGCATGGCTTCGGCCCGATCGAGGCCGGCTTCAACATGCTGGATCCGATCAAGTCCACGGTGATCACGCCGGGGCTGGACATGAGCGGCAAGTTCGCCAAGACCGGCATCCCGGCCAGCATCGTCACCAAGTTCCTGGCCGAGCATGGCGTCGTGGTCGAGAAGACGGGTCTGTACTCGTTCTTCATCATGTTCACCATCGGCATCACCAAGGGCCGATGGAACACGCTGCTGACCGCGCTGCAGCAGTTCAAGGACGACTACGACAAGAACGCGCCGATCTGGCGCATCCTGCCGGACTTCGTGGCGGCGTTCCCGCGCTATGAGCGCATGGGTCTGCGCGACCTGTGCCAGAGCGTGCACGAGGCCTATGCCTCGGGCGACATCGCCAGACTGACCACCGAGGTCTATCTGTCCGATCTGGAGCCGGCGATGAAGCCGTCGGACGCGTACGCGCACATCGCGCATCGCAAGACGGAGCGCGTCGAGATCGACAAGCTCGAAGGCCGTGTCACGACCGCGCTGCTGACGCCGTATCCCCCGGGCATCCCGCTGGTGATCCCGGGCGAGCGCTTCAACAAGCGCATCGTGGACTACCTGATCTTCACGCGCGAGTTCAACGCCAAGTTCCCGGGCTTCGCCACCGACGTCCACGGACTGGTGTCGGAGAAGGGCGTCGACGGCATCACGCGCTACTACGTGGATTGCGTGGTCGACGCCGAGCCGGCGAAGCAGCCCGTGCCCGCCAAGAAGGCGGCTCCGGCCAAGAAAGCGGCCGCGGCCAAGAAGAAGTAAGCCCGTCTCGGGCGGAAAGAAAATCAGGCCCCGCGGGGCCTGATGTTTCTTGGGGCGGGGAGATTTACTCCGTGCCGGCCATCGCGCCGTGGCTGAAGCCGCCGTCGACGTAGACGATCTCGGAGCTGATGCCGCCGGCCAGGTCCGACAGCAGGAAGGCTGCCGTGTTGCCGACGTCCTCGATCGTGACGTTGCGCTTGATCGCGGCGCTCTCGGCGAATTGCTTGAGCAGCTTGCCGAAGTCCTTGATGCCCGAGGCGGCCAGCGTCTTGATCGGGCCCGCCGAGATGCCGTTCACCCGGATGCCCTTGCCGCCCAGGCCGTAGGCCAGGTAACGCACGCTGGCTTCCAGCGAGGCCTTGGCCAGTCCCATCGTGTTGTAGTTCGGCACGAAACGGTCGGCGCCCAGGTAGGACAGCGTCAGCAGCGCGGCGCCAGGACGCAGGCGGCTTTGCGCGGCCTTGGCCATCGCGGGGAAGCTGTAGGCGGAAATGTCGTGCGCGATGCGGAAGTTCTCGCGGGTCATGCCGTCCAGGAACTCGCCGGCGATCGCGTCGCGGGGCGCGAAACCGATCGAATGCACGAAACCGTCGAATTCGGGCCAGTGCTGGCCGAGATCCTCGAACAGGCGCTCGATCTGGGCGTCGTCGCCCACATCGCAGTCGAACACCAGCTTGGAGTCGAATTCGGCGGCGAATTCGGTGATGCGGTCCTTGAAGCGCTCGCCCACGTAGCTGAAGGCGAGTTCAGCGCCTTCGCGGTGGCAGGCCTTGGCGATGCCATAGGCGATCGAGCGGTTGGACAGCACGCCCGTGATCAGCAGTCGCTTGCCGGCGAGAAATCCCATGTCTGCTCCTGGTATTCATAGATTCGAGGGAGGCCGGGATTCTCGCACGCCATGCCGTGACCGAAGCCACAGCCTTGTCGGCATGCTGTTTGCATAGTACACTTCGAGCTTCGCTGAGAAAGTGAACGGTGGGCGGATTCATCCAGCCCATTTTTTTTGGCTGTCCAAACTGGATAGATACCGTCGTCGATGAATTTGAGCTGGCAAGCCGTTGTTGAAAAAACCGTGACCGGACTGGGTTACGAGGTGGTGGGCTGCGAACGCAGCGCCGGGGGCTTGCTGCGCGTGTACATCGACAAGCCGCTCGTGAATGGCGTGGAGCCCGAGCAGCCGGTCAACGTCGAGGACTGCGAGCGCGTGACGCGCCAGCTGCGCTACGTGATGGAGGTCGACGAGGTCGACTACACGCGCCTGGAAGTGTCCACCCCCGGTCTCGACCGCCCGCTCAACAACGCAGCGGACTATGCCCGTTTCCGCGGTCATGAAGTGGAAATCACGTTGCGCGAGGCTTTCCAGGGTCGCAAGAAGTACCGGGGTGTCCTGGTCGCGGCCGAAGGCACCGCTGACGACGCCGACATGGCCACGCTGGCCGCCGCCACCGCCTGGCGCGTGATCTTCACCGACGGCAAGACCGAACAGGCGCTGGACTTCGCGCTGGACGAGGTGCGCTCGGCCAAGCTGGTGCCGGAGATCGTTTTCAAGAACCGGGCGTCGGGAACGGCGACCGGTGCCGCTGCGGGCAAGGCCGCCGCGGCGAAAAAGAACACGGGCTTGGCGCCCGGATCGGAATCTGCTGACGGAACGGCTGCGAAGCCCAAGGCGTCGAAGAAGAAGAGCAATGCCAAGTCCCGGCAGACGGATGACAAGGTTGACGGAGGTCTCGATCAATGAACCGCGAACTGTTGATGCTGGTGGACGCCATCTCGCGCGAGAAGAGCGTGGAGCGCGATGTGGTGTTCGGCGCCGTTGAGGCGGCGCTGGCTTCGGCCACCAAGAAGTTGTATGGCGGCGAGGTCGACATCCGTGTGGCCATCGACCGCGACACCGGCGAATACGAGACCTTCCGCCGCTGGCACGTGGTGCCCAACGAGGCCGGTCTGCAGAACGCCGACTCCGAGATCCTGCTGTTCGAGGCGCAGGAGCAGATCGCCGACATCGAGGTGGATGACCACATCGAGGAAGGCGTGGAGTCCGTGCCCATCGGCCGCATCGGCGCGCAGGCCGCCAAGCAGGTGATCCTGCAGAAGATCCGCGACGCCGAGCGCGAGCAGCTGCTCAACGACTTCATGTCGCGCGGCGAACGCATCTTCGTGGGCACCGTCAAGCGCCTGGACAAGGGCGACATCATTGCCGAGTCGGGCCGCGTCGAAGGCCGTCTCAAGCGCAACGAGATGATCCCGAAGGAAAACCTGCGCACCGGCGACCGCGTCCGCGCGGTCATCCTGGGCGTGGATCCGACGCAGCGCGGTCCGCAGATCATGCTGTCGCGTTCCTCGGGCGAATTCATGAAGGAACTGTTCGCCCAGGAAGTGCCCGAGATCGAGCAGGGCCTGCTGGAGATCAAGAGCTGCGCGCGTGACGCGGGCAGCCGCGCCAAGATCGCCGTCGTGTCGCACGACAAGCGCGTCGATCCGATCGGCACCTGCGTCGGCGTGCGCGGTTCGCGCGTGAACGGCGTGACCAACGAGCTGGCCGGCGAACGCGTGGACATCGTGCTGTGGTCGGAGGATCCGGCGCAGTTCGTGATCGGCGCGCTGGCTCCCGCGAACGTGCAGTCCATCGTCGTCGATGAAGAGCGTCACGCGATGGACGTGGTGGTGGACGAGGAGAACCTCGCGATCGCCATCGGCCGCGGCGGCCAGAACGTGCGTCTGGCCTCGGAGCTGACCGGCTGGAAGATCAACATCATGACCGCCGAGGAATCCGCCGCCAAGCAGGCCGAGGAATCCGATGGCGTGCGCAAGCTGTTCGTCGAGAAGCTGGACGTGGACGAGGAAGTCGCCGACATCCTGATCGCGGAAGGTTTTGCCTCGCTGGAGGAAGTCGCCTACGTTCCGATGCAGGAGATGTTGGAGATCGAATCCTTCGACGAGGAAACCGTCAACGAGCTCCGCACCCGTGCCAAGGATGCGCTGCTGACGATGGAGATCGCCCGCGAGGAGAAGGTCGAGGAGGTCTCCCAGGACCTGCGCGACCTCGAGGGCATGACGCCCGAACTGATCGCCAAGCTGGCGGGCAGCGACATCAACACCCGTGACGACCTGGCAGACCTGGCCGTTGACGAATTGGTCGAGATTTCGTCCCTGGACGAGGCAGCGGCACGCGCATTGATCATGAAGGCGCGCGAGCACTGGTTCAACGCATAACGCCCGAGCTAGACACGCTCTGAAGCGACTTCAAGCGAAACCAGACCGCTCCGCCCCACACAAGATTTAAGGATTTCAACAATGGCCGTGACCACCGTCGCCCAGCTGGCCGCAGAGCTGAACAGGCCTGCGAGCACCCTGCTGGAGCAGCTCCAAGCTGCGGGCGTCAACAAGGCGTCCGCCGAGGACAGCCTGAACGAAAGCGACAAGGAACGTCTGCTCGATCACCTGCGCACCGCGCACGGGACCGGCGGCGCCGAACGCAAGAAGATCACGCTGACCCGCAAGTCCACCAGCGAGATCAAGCAGGCCGATGCCTCGGGCAAGGCCCGCACCATCCAGGTCGAGGTCCGCAAGAAGCGCACCTTCGTCAAGCGCGAGGACGGCGTCGATGACGCCGCCGCCGCCGCGGCCGAGGAAGCCGAGCTGAAGCGTCGCGAGGAAGAAGCGCAGGCGCAGGCCGAGGCGCTGCGTCAGCAGGAAGAAGAGCTGGCGCGCAAGATGCGCGAACGCGAGGACGCCGAGCGCGCCGCGCGTGAAGCCGAGGAAAAGCGCCGCGAGGAAGAGCGTGCCGCGCGTGAGGCCGCCGAGGCCGCCGCCGCGGAAGCCGCCGCCAAGGCTGCTGCCGAGGAAGAGGCACGCAAGGCCGCCGACGCCGCCAAGTCCAAGGCCGAGAAGGCCGCCGACAAGGCTGCCGAGAAGGCCAAGGCCGCCGCCGCGCCCGCACCCGCTCCGGCCCCCGTGGCCGCTGCTCCGGCACCCGCGCCCGCCCCGGTCGAACCCGCCAAGCCCGTGCTGCGCGTGGTCAAGGCCGCCGACGTGGCCGCCGACGAGAAGGCCCGCCAGGCCGAGCTGGAGCGCCGCCGCAAGGCCGCCGAGGCCGAGGCCGCCGCCATCCGCGCGATGATGAACGCACCCAAGAAGGTGCTCGTCGCGAAGAAGGAAGAGCCGAAGCCGGAGGCCGCGGCCGCCGGCATCAAGGGCACGATCCACAAGAAGCCGGGCGGCGCCCCGGGCGCTGCCGGCACGACTGCCGCCGCAGGCGCCGGCGCGAAGCCGGGCGACAAGAAGTCCGTCAAGTCCGAGAAGCTGTCCTCCAGCTGGGCCGACGACGCCAAGAAGCGTGGCGCACCCGGCAAGCCGGGTGGCCGCACCGACGGTCCGGGCGCCCGTCCGGGTTCGCCGGGCTGGCGCGCGCCGGGCCGTGGCGGTCCCGCGGGCCGCCGTGGCGGTCGCGACGATCGCGGCGCGTCGCACTCCAACTTCCAGGCTCCGAACGAGCCGGTGATCCAGGAAGTGCACGTGCCCGAGACCATCTCGGTCGCCGATCTGGCGCACAAGATGTCGGTCAAGGCGTCCGAGGTCATCAAGCAGCTGATGAAACTGGGTCAGATGGTCACCATCAACCAGCAGCTGGACCAGGAGACGGCCATGATCCTCGTCGAGGAAATGGGCCACAAGGCCTTCGCCGCCAAGCTGGACGATCCGGACGCGTTCCTCGAGGAAGAGGGCGCCGCCGCCGAGTCGCAGCACGAGCTGCTGCCCCGCGCGCCGGTGGTGACCGTCATGGGTCACGTCGACCACGGCAAGACCTCGCTGCTGGACAGCATCCGCCGCGCCCGCGTGGCGGCTGGCGAAGCTGGCGGCATCACGCAGCACATCGGCGCGTATCACGTCGACACGCCGCGTGGCATGGTCACCTTCCTGGACACCCCGGGTCACGAGGCCTTCACGGCCATGCGTGCCCGCGGTGCCAAGGCGACCGACATCGTCATCCTGGTCGTCGCGGCCGATGACGGCGTCATGCCGCAGACCAAGGAAGCCATCCACCACGCGAAGGCTGCTGGCGTGCCGATCGTGGTCGCGATGAACAAGATCGACAAGCCCGATGCCAACCCGGAGCGCGTCAAGAGCGAGCTGGTGGCCGAGGAAGTCGTGCCGGAAGAATTCGGCGGCGAATCGCCGTTCGTCCCGGTGTCGGCCAAGACCGGCCAGGGCATCGACGCGCTGCTGGAGCAGGTCCTGCTGCAGGCCGAAGTGCTGGAACTGAAGGCCGCGAAGGACTCGCTGGCCAAGGGTCTGGTCATCGAAGCCAAGCTGGACAAGGGCCGCGGCCCGGTCGCGACGGTGCTGGTGCAGTCGGGCACGCTCAAGCGTGGCGACGTGGTGCTGGCCGGCTCGACCTACGGCCGGGTCCGCGCGATGCTGGACGAGGACGGCAAGGCCGCCACCGAGGCCGGCCCGTCGATCCCGGTCGAGATCCAGGGTCTGACGGAAGTCCCGCGCGCCGGTGACGAGTTCATGGTGCTGGGCGACGAACGCCGTGCCCGTGAGATCGCGACCTTCCGCGCCGGCAAGTACCGTGACGTGAAGCTCGCCAAGCAGCAGGCCGCCAAGCTGGAGAACATGTTCGCCGACATGACCGCCGGCGACGTGCAGACGCTGCCGCTGATCATCAAGGCCGACGTGCAGGGTTCGCAGGAAGCGCTGGCCTCCTCGCTGCTCAAGCTGTCGACCGAAGAGGTCAAGGTGCAGATCGTCCACGCGGCGGTCGGCGCGATCAGCGAGTCCGACATCAACCTGGCGATCGCCTCCAAGGCCGTCGTGATCGGCTTCAACGTGCGTGCCGATGCCGGCGCGCGCAAGGTGGCCGAGCACAACGACGTCGACCTGCGCTACTACAACATCATCTATGACGCCGTGGATGAGGTGAAGGCAGCGATGGCCGGCATGCTGGCTCCGGAGCAGCGCGAGGAGATCATCGGTACCGCCGAGATCCGCACCGTGTTCGTGGCGACCAAGATCGGCACCATCGCCGGTTCGATGATCACCAGCGGTCACGTGACGCGCAACGCGCGCTTCCGCCTGCTGCGCGACAACGTCGTGGTCTACACCGGCGAGATCGAGTCGCTGAAGCGCCTGAAGGACGACGTCAAGGAAGTCCGCGAGGGCTTCGAGTGCGGTATCAAGCTGAAGAACTACAGCGACATCAAGGAAGGCGACCAGCTGGAAGTCTTCGAAATCAAGGAAGTGGCGCGCACGCTGTAAACCAGCCTGCCGCAGCTTCATGCCCGGCGGTTCGCACCGCCGGGCTTTGTTGTTTGAGAGAGTGAGGAAAGAGCCATGCGTCACAAGCGATCTATCCCCAACCGCGGTCTGCGCGTGGCGGACCAGATCCAGCGCGACCTGGCCGAGCTGATCCGGGACCTCAAGGACCCGCGCATCGGCATGGTGACGATCAGCGCCGTGGAGGTCACGCCCGACTACGCGCACGCCAAGGTGTTCTATTCGCTGCTGGTCGGCGATGTGAAGGCCACCGGCGAGGCGCTGAACGAGGCGGCCGGTTTCCTGCGCAACGGGCTCTTCAAGCGCCTGCAGATCCATACCGTGCCGAGCCTGCATTTCCATTTCGACCGCACCACCGAACGTGCCGCGGAGATGAGCGCGCTGATCGCCAAGGCGAACGCCGACCGCTCCCGGGACGACGAGACGACCGAGGACTGAGGTCCTTTGAGAGATTTGAAAGGCGACGCCCTGAGAAGGGCGCCGCGATGTGATGAGCGCAGTAGCCCCCCGCCCCAAGATCGTGAAGCGCGCCGTGCATGGCGTGCTGATGCTGGACAAGCCGCTTGGCCTGACCAGCAATGACGCATTGCAGAAGGTCAAGCGCCTGCTGCGCGCGGAGAAGGCCGGCCATACCGGCACGCTGGATCCGCTGGCCACCGGGCTGCTGCCACTGACCTTCGGGGCGGCGACCAAGTTCAGCCAGGTCTCGCTGGAAGCCGACAAGGCCTATCGCGCCACGCTGCGGCTGGGCATCACGACGACCACCGGCGACGGCGAGGGCGAGATCCTGGAGCAGCGCGACGACGTCGCCAGGTCGCTGGACCTGGCCGCGATCCGCGCCGCCTGCGAGGCCTTCCGTGGCGAGATCTCGCAGCTGCCGCCGATGTACTCGGCGCTCAAGCATCAGGGCCGCGCGCTGTATGAGCTCGCCCGCGAGGGTGTGGTCGTCGAGCGCCAGCCGCGCGTCGTCACGATTCACGCGCTGGACATCGTCGAGTGGCACGCTGAGGAGCTGCTGCTGGTGATCGACGTGCGCTGCACGAAGGGCACCTACATCCGCACGCTGGGCGAGGACATCGGCGAGCGGCTGGGCTGCGGCGCGCACCTGGCCGGACTGCGCCGCACGGCCAGCGGGCCGGTGTCGATCGCGCAGGCGGTCACGCTCGAGCAGATCGAGGCGCTGGACGACGAGGCGCGCCTGTCGCTGCTGACCGCGCCCGACAGCCTGCTGGGCGAATGGCCCGAGGTCGAGCTGAGCAACGACGAGGCCGGCCGCTTCCTGTCGGGCATGCGCCGCCGCGTCGCGCTGCCGGACATGCCGCAGGCCCGTGTCTATGGCCAGATGCCGCGCGCGTTCCTGGGCAGCGCCCATGTGGCGGGAGGCGAGCTGATCGCCGACCGGCTGCTGAGCCCCACGGAAATCGCCTCCATGCTGATGCAGGCCGCCTGAGCCGGCATCGCCCCAACAAGATCCGAGACATCCCCGAGTTCCCGACTTCCTCCATCTCCGAGAAAGCCCTCCAAGCGAAAGCCGCCCCATGAGCAAGCAAATCCGCAACATCGCCATCATCGCCCACGTCGACCATGGCAAGACCACCATGGTGGACCAGCTCCTTCGCCAGAGCGGCACCTTCGCCGACCACGAGAAGGTCGTCGACACGGTGATGGACAACAACGCCATCGAACGCGAACGGGGCATCACCATCCTGGCCAAGAACTGCGCGGTCAGCTGGAAGGGCACCCACATCAACATCGTCGACACCCCGGGACACGCGGACTTCGGCGGTGAGGTCGAGCGCGCGCTGTCGATGGTCGACGGCGTGGTGCTGCTGATCGACGCCCAGGAAGGCCCGATGCCGCAGACCCGCTTCGTGACGAAGAAGGCGCTGGCCCTGGGCCTCAAGCCCATCGTCGTCGTGAACAAGGTCGACAAGCCGGGCGCCAAGCCCGACGCCGTCATCAACGCCGCCTTCGACCTGTTTGACAAGCTGGGCGCCACCGACGAGCAGCTGGACTTCCCCGTCGTGTACGCCTCGGGCATCAATGGCTGGTCGTCGCTGGAAGAGGGCGAGCCGGGCGCGAAGTGGGGCGAGGACATGTCCGCCCTGTTCGACACCGTGCTCAAGCACGTGCCGTCGCAAAGCGGTGACCCGGCTGCCCCGCTGCAGCTGCAGATCTCGGCGCTGGACTTCTCGACCTTCGTCGGCCGCATCGGCGTGGGCCGCATCAGCCAGGGCACGATCAAGCCGTCGATGGACGTGGTCGTGATGGAAGGTCCGGACGGCAAGACCACCAAGGGCCGCATCAACCAGGTGCTGACCTTCCAGGGTCTGGACCGCATGCAGACCAATGAAGCTGGCCCCGGCGACATCGTGCTGATCAACGGCATCGAGGACATCGGCATCGGCGTGACGGTCACCAGCCCGACCAACCCGACCCCGCTGCCGATGCTGAAGGTCGACGAGCCGACGCTGACGATGAACTTCTGCGTCAACACGTCGCCGCTGGCCGGCCGTGAAGGCAAGTACGTCACCAGCCGCCAGATCTGGGACCGCCTGCAGAAGGAACTGCAGCACAACGTCGCGCTGCGCGTCAGCGAGACCGGCGAGGACGGCATCTTCGAAGTGATGGGCCGTGGTGAACTGCACCTGACCATCCTGCTGGAGAACATGCGCCGTGAAGGCTACGAGCTGGCCGTGTCCAAGCCGCGCGTGGTGTTCCAGACCATCAACGGCGAGAAGTGCGAGCCGATCGAGCTGGTCACCGCCGACGTGGAAGAAACCCACCAGGGCGGCGTCATGCAGGCCCTGGGCGAGCGCAAGGGCGAGCTGGTCAACATGGAGCCGGACGGCCGCGGCCGTGTCCGTCTCGAGTACCGCATCCCGGCCCGCGGCCTGATCGGTTTCTCGAACGAGTTCCTGAACCTGACGCGCGGTTCGGGCCTGATCTCCAACATCTTCGACGGCTACGAGCCGCACAAGGGCGACATCGCCAGCCGCAAGAACGGCGTGCTGATCTCGATGGACGCCGGTGAGATCTTTACCTACGCGCTGGGCAAGCTGGACGACCGCGGCCGCATGTTCGTCAAGCCGAACGATCCGGTCTACGAAGGCATGATCGTCGGCATCCACAACCGCGACAACGACCTGATCGTCAACGCGACCCGCACCAAGCAACTGACCAACTTCCGCGTCAGCGGCAAGGAAGACGCGATCAAGGTGACGCCCCCGATCGAGCTGACGCTGGAATACGGCGTCGAGTTCATCGAGGACGACGAGCTGGTCGAGATCACCCCGAAGTCGGTGCGTCTGCGCAAGCGTCACCTGTCGGAAAACGAGCGCAAACGCGCGCTGCGCAGCTGAGCTGCGCAGCGCGCGCAAGCGCGGGTCCGTGAGCTCCCCCAAGCCCCCTCCGAGAGGGGGCTCCAGTCAGAACTGGAAGGCCCCCTTGGGGCCGAAACGCCCGGCGCACTGCGACGGGCGTTTTGCTTTGGGCATGAAAAAAGCGACCCGAGGGTCGCTTTCGTTCGGAGCGGTGAGGCTCAGCGTTGGGTCTTGCGGCGACGCACGCCGATCAGGCCCAGGATGGCCACCGAGGCCAGGGCCAGCGAGGCCGGCTCCGGCACATTGCCGTTGTTCGAGCCGCCACCGGTCTTGGTGCTCGACACCGAGTACAGCTTGACGAAGTCATAGCCGGCGTACGAGCTGCCGAGACCGCGCGTGAGGCCGGACTGGCTGCCATCCGCGCCCGTCGGCGAACCGCCCAGCTGCGAGTTGTAGGCCGTCACGATCCACCAGCTCGAGCTGACACTCGTGTTCAGGTTCAGCTGGTTCGCCGTGCCGACATCCGCATAGCTGTTCACCAGCGACCAGCCATTGGCGGACTTCAGGTTCGCGGCCGTCTTGCCCGTGATCGTGTTGGCGACGTTCACGCCGCTCGTCGATCCGGTGTAGGCCAGCACGGTGATGTCGCTGTCGTAATCGGCCCATCCCAGCTTCAGCTGGGTCAGGTTCACGGCCGTGTCGAACTTCAGGAGGATCAGGTCCTGATAGCCGTAGTTGTCCATCGAGTGCTGAGGCGATCCGGTGTCGTTGGCGGGCGCCTGCACGCCGTAGCCGCCGCCGCTGTAGAACGCCAGCGTGCTCTGCGCGAAGGCGCCGGTGCCCGTGTACACGCCGCTACCGTTCTGGGTGATCTGCGCCGAGTAGGCCGAGAAGCTCACGTTCGGCGCCGCATCGCCCGTTTCCGCGCAGCTGCTGCCGTTGACGCAGGCCTGGCTGGCCGTCCACGTCGACAGCGCATGCGCGCTCATCGGCAGCATGGAGGCCAGGGCCAGGGCGGCCATCCCAATCAGGCGTTGTTGAACTTTTTGCACAGTGTTCCCCTCGGTGCCCCGACGGTTGTCGGAGTTTCAGATTCGGTCGGAGCCTTTAAAGCAAGGCCTGGGCCAGCCTCATGTTTTCGTTACGGCACAAGCACTTGTCGGTAAAAGCGTCTGCCATTGGAGAAGGAATGTAAGTTTTTCTGACACGCGCCGGAACCCCTCACCGGAGGGGCGCCGGGCCCTCAGCGCAGCGTCTGGCTCAGAAAGAGCGCGTCCTTGTGACTTTCGAACGCCGTGCTGCGCAGCGCCGCGTCCAGTTCCTCCTTCGCCTCGGCCTTGCGGCCGGCCTTGGCCAAGGCGGCGGCAAGGTGATAACGAATGTCGGGGCTGTTGGGCTCGCGCAGCCGCGCGTCGCGCAGCAGCTGCAAGGCTCGGTCGGCATTGCCGGACAGGTGGTACGCCCAGCCTGCGGTGTCGATGACCGCCACGTTGCGCGGGTCCTTGGCCAGGGCGCGCTCGGCGACCACGGCGGCCGCGGCCGGTTCACCCTGGCGGATCATCGTGCTGGCCAGGTTGTTGAGCGCCTCGACGTCGTCGGCGCGCAGCTTGAGCGCCGTCTCGAAGCTGCGGCGCGCGGCGGGGAAGGCCCCGGTGCGGGCCTGCGCGTCGCCCAGCGCCTTCCAGGCCGCCAGGTCCGAGGGATGGGTCTTGAGCCAGCGTTCGCCCAGGTCCTGCGCGGCCTTGCCGGCGGGATCCTGCTGGCTCAGCGCGCGCATCAGCGCGAGCAGGCTGCCGCTGGTGGGCTGGACCTCATGCGCCTTGCGCAGCGCCTCCAGCACCTGCGCCGGCTGCCGGCGGGCCTGCGCGACGTCGGCCAGCAAGGTGTAGCCGATCGCCGCCTGCGGACGCAGCTGGATGACCTGCCGGGCCTGCTTCTCGGCCAACGCCGGGTTGCCCTGCTGCAGCGCCACCGTCGAGGACAGCCCGAGCGCCGCCAGGTGCCGCGGCGCGGACTGCAGCGCCTTGTCCAGGCTGTAGGCCGCGCCGGCGAGGTCGCGCGCGTCGAGCTGCAGCGCCGCGATCTGCGCCAGCGGATCGGCGCCGAAGCCCGAGCGCCGCGCCGCGTTGGTCAGCGTGATCCGCGCGCCGTTGGTGTCGCGGTTGGCCAGCTGCGCCTGGGCGTAGGCGATCATCGCCTGCGGGTCCTCCGGGGTCTTGGCGAGCAGGCGCTTGGCGGCCTCCTGCGCCGGTCCGGGCTGCCCCTGGCGCAGTTGCCAGGCCACGAGCGCCAGATCGGCTCGCGTGTTGCGCGCGCTGCTCACGTCGGCGGCCCTGGTCAGCCAGCGCGCCACCTCGGCCGTCTGGCCGCGCGCCTCGCTCAGCAGGGCCATCTCGTAGAGCGCATCGGCGTTCTTCTCGTCGGCCTTGATCAGCGCGTCCAGGCGGGCCTGGGCGGCGTCGAACTTGCGCTCGGAGATGTCGATCCGCGTCACGCCCAGCTGCGCTTCCACCAGTCCCTTGTCGAACTGGCCGGCCTTCTCATAGGCCTCGCGCGCGCCCGGCAGGTTGCCGGCGGCACGGCGCGCCAGGCCCAGCTGCATCCACATCGTGGGATTGCCGGGCGCCTGCTTGACGAGCTTGTCCGCGGTCGCGACCGCCTTGGCGGCCTGTCCATTGCGCAGGTAGAGCGACACCAGCGCCATGCCGGCGTAGCTCTGGCGCGGGTCGCGCTGGAAGGCTTTTTCCAGTTCGCCGACGGCGTCGCCGGACTGGCCGCTGCGCAGCAGCGACAGGCCCAGCGCGGTGCGGAACTCGGGGGCGTCCTTGGCCTTCAGCGCCTCCTGCATCAGCGCGGCGGCCCGCGCGTGGCGGCCCTGCGCCATCTGCAGCGTGGCCATCATGACCAGCGCCTGGCCGTCGCCCGGATAGGCCTTGAGGTAGCTGTCCAGCACCTCGGCCGCGCGATCCAGGTTGGGTTCGGCGACGTAGACCTGGGCCAGCAGCTTGGACAGCGGGCTGTTGGGCGTCTGCCGCTGGGCGTATTCGAGGTAGGGCTTGGCCTTCTCCATCTGACCCAGGCCGAAGTGCGCCAGGCCGTTGAGCATCAGCGCCTGCGGCCGGTAGCGGATGAACTCGATCGGGACCGGGTCCAGCTCGTCGGTGACGGCCTTGAGCGCCTTGCGGGCGCTGGCGGCGTCGCCTCGGCGCTCGGCCAGCACGGCGGTCAGGTAGAGCGCGCGCGGCTCGGTCGGTGCCAGCTTGAGCGCGGCCTGCGCCTGCGCCAGCGCGTCGGCGTCGCGGTTGAGGTCGATCAGCAGCCCGGCGCGCGCGAGTTGCGCCTCCAGATAGCGCGGATCGGCGGCGAGGGCCTGGTCGTAGCCCTTGAGCGCTTCCTCGGCGCGGCCCTGCACGTGCGGCACGGTGGCGCGCTGGTAGAGCGCCTCGGCGTTGCCGGGCGCGAGTTGCAGGCCGCGTTCCGCCGCGGCCGTCGCCTGATCGAACTGCCGCGCGCGCACGCGCAGCGGCACCTCGGCCAGCCACGCATCGGCGTTGTCGGGCGGGATGGCCCGCGCCAGCTCGATCTGTGCCTGCGCGCGCGTCGGGTCGCCCAGGTCGGACGCGGCGCCCGCGCGCACCAGCAGCAACTGCTTGCGCACGGGGTCGGGCAGGCCCTCGGGGACCAGCGCGGGCTGCTTGAAGACCTCGGCCTGCTTGCCCTGCGCGACCAGCGCCTGGGCCAGCGGGACGGCGACCTCGGCGCGGTTGATGCCCTGCGAGAGCGCCTCGTTGAACTCGATCTCGGCGGCTGCGGCCTCGCTGCGCATCAGCAGCGCCTTGCCCAGCAGCACGTGCACGGTGAGCATGCGCGCGTCCTGCTGCAGCGCGTTCTTGAGCTGGATGACGGCGCCGTCGATGTCCTGACGCTCGAAGCGCTTGAGCGCGTCCTCGTAATAACGCGAGGCCTTCGCGCTGTCCGCGTGCGCGCCCGCGGCGCTCAGCGCGAGCAGGGCCGCCGCGGCGGGCAGACGCCAGCCGGTGCCAAGAATGCTCATCTCCGTCCCCCCGGACCGTTGTTCTATCGGCGCTGATGGGCGCCGATGGGCGCCGCTTACTTGCGGTAGTTGTCGAAGCTCAGCGGCAGATCGGGTAGCGCCTTGCGCAGCGCGCCCTGCGCGGCCTGCAGGTCGTCGAGCGACTTGCCGGTGATGCGCACGATGTCGCCCTCGATCTGGGCCTGCACCTTGAGCTTGCTCTCCTTGATCGCGCCGACGACCTTCTTGGCCTCGGCCGATTCCAGCCCGTTCTTGATCTTGTAGACCTGCTTGACGCGGTCGCCGCCGAGCTTCTCGATCTTGTCCTGCTTGTCGACGAAGCCGAGCACGACGCCCTGCTTGGTCAGCTTCGAATAGAGCACGGCCTCGATCTGCTCGAGCTGGAACTCGGCATCGCCGGTGGCGTGGACTTCCTTTTCCTTGTCCTTCCACTCGATGGCGGCGCTGGTGCCCTTGAAATCGAAGCGGGTGGCGATTTCCTTGGCGCTGGCGTCCACGCTGTTGCGGACCTTCACCATGTCGGGTTCGAGGACGGTGTCAAAGCTGGGCATGTGCGTACATCTCTTTCAGAGGAGCGAAGACCCGGAAGAGGACCTTCGAGGGATATGGGCGAGAATTCTAGCCATGCAGTCTCCCGCCATCCCCCCCTCGACCGAGCGACGCGAAGGCGTCGTCGTCGAGCACGACGTCAACCTCAAGCCCTACAACACCTTCGGCCTGCCGGCCACGGCACGCCGGCTGGTGCGCATCCGCGAGGAACTGGACGTGCGCCGCGTGGTCGACCACCCCGAACTGGGCCGCGCGCCGAAGTTCGTGCTGGGCGGCGGTTCGAACCTCGTGCTGACGCGCGACGTGGACGCGGTGGTGCTCAAGATGGAGATCCCGGGCCTGCGCGTCGAGGAACGCGAGGACTGCTGGATCGTCGAGGCCGGTGCCGGCGTGCCCTGGCACGAGGCGGTCGCCGGGTCGCTGGCGCACGGGGTGCCGGGGCTGGAGAACCTGGCGCTGATCCCGGGCACCGTCGGTGCGGCGCCGGTGCAGAACATCGGCGCGTATGGCGTCGAGTTGAAGGACCGGCTGGAGAACGTCGATGTGGTCGACCTGACGACGGGGCGCCGCGTGACGCTGCCGGCGGAGGTGTGCCGCTTCGGGTATCGCGACAGCGTGTTCAAGCAGACGGGTTACGGCGGGCTGGCCGGCAAGAGCGTGATCACGAAGGTGCGCCTGCGCTGCCCCAAGCCGTGGCAACCGCAGCTGGGTTATCTGGATATCGAGCGCAAGATGGCCGAGACGGGGATCGCGACGCCGGATGCGAAGCAGGTGTTCGACTGGATCTGCGAGATCCGTCGGGCGAAGCTGCCGGACCCGGCGCGCATCGGCAACGCGGGCAGCTTTTTCAAGAACCCGGTGGTGAGCGCGGAGCAGTGCCGCGACATCATCACGCGCGATCCGCACATCGTGCATTACCCGATGGCGGATGGCAGCTTCAAGCTGGCGGCCGGCTGGTTGATCGACGCGTGCGGCTGGAAGGGCAAGAGCGTGGGCGGCGCGGCGGTCTACGAGAAGCAGGCGCTGGTGCTGGTGAACCGCGGGGAGGCGCGAGGCGCCGAGGTGGTCACGCTGGCGCGCGCGATCCAGGAAAGCGTCTACGGCCGCTTCGGCATCCGGCTGGAGCCGGAGCCGGTGGTGGTGTGAGATCGCATCGGGAGCCAGTCTCTATTCACGGGGTCACACCCCACACGCTGAGGTAGTGACGTTTCATGGCAGCGAAGGGTCGATCGGACGCGGCCATGTTCCGCACACGTTGCAGCAGATCGGGCAGTTCCGGATGATCTGTTGGCAGTGACTTCAGCGCGCGGACCATCGTGTGCAGGTCGTCGTAATGCTGCCATCGCAGGCGGAGCAGTTCGGAGCGGTTGAGGCCCAACACGGTCTGCGCTGCCTGCGCGGCATTCCTGGCGCGGACAGATCGACCCCGTGCGACGAGTCGAACCTCCCGGGCCTTGTCATCCGCTTCCCAACTGAACAGCCTTTGCGGCTCGTCGAGGTAAGGATCGGGCAAGTGCGCACCTTCGCTGCGGAAACGCTGCTTCAGGGCCTTCGAGGTTGATGTCGCTGGGTCGGGGCAAAGTGTTGCGGCCAAGGCATCGAGCGCGGGTCCAGAGGGTAATGCTGCCGGCATCGAAGGACCAGCAACGCGAGGACCGGACACCGGAAACTGGTTGCCCTTGTAGTTCTGGTTGCAGATCTGGCAACTGAAGTTGTAGTTGTCCATCGAGTAGGCCAACCACCAGTACAAATCCTTGGGGCGAAAGTGCTCGACATCGCCGTGGGCCACGACCGCGGTGTCGGCTTCGCAGTAAGCGCACTTGTTGGCGGATTCGCGCTTCAAGATCTCCTTGCTGCCGGACCAGCGCTGACGTGCCTTGGGCTTGAAGTCGACCTTGCCGGTGCCATCGGCGTAAAAGTGCTCGGTCAGCTGCCGCAACATCGTCTGCAAGCGCTTGCCAGAGTAGCGGCCCAA
The DNA here is from genome assembly GCF_048081605.1 of Roseateles sp. So40a. Taxonomy (NCBI): domain Bacteria; kingdom Pseudomonadati; phylum Pseudomonadota; class Betaproteobacteria; order Burkholderiales; family Sphaerotilaceae; genus Roseateles; species Roseateles sp. So40a. The sequence goes on from NZ_CP182288.1 coordinate 1,786,398, forward strand.
GCTGGCGGTGTCCTTGCTTCGATGAAGTTCAATCATTGGCAGCGCTCCGACCGGGCGCCTTCACGCTCGGAGATTTCCGGGCAGTCGTCTTCGCGGCCACCTTCTTCGCGGCCTGCGTCTTGGCCTTCACCGTTTGCGCGGCAACGGAGGCTGTCTTGACTGCGGCTGCGGCCGCGGTGGGTTTTCGCTTCGGTGTCGAAGACTTCTTGCCGCCGGCGCCCGATGCGCCGTCCAGGGCTGCCTTGATGTCCTGCAGCAGCGCGAGCTTCTCGCGCTCGTGCGGGGTGACCGCGGTGCGGTCCGGAACCTCCTGGAGAAGCTTCGCCTGCTCGCTGAGCGCCCTGCGTGTCGGAGCCGACAGGCTCTTGCGATCGCTGCGCAGTGTCCTCGCGGCCTTGCGTGCGTCCTCCACGGCGAGCGAGTCCATCGAGTCGAGTCCGAACATCGGGCTCATCAGCAACTGATGGAGCATCATGAATCTCGGCTCACCAACGAAAGGAATAAGGGTGGGGCGCTGCTTGGGGCCCTCGCGGCGGATCACGAAGAGCTCCCCCTTGCCGCTCTGCTGAGCGGTCAGCGCCGAGTGCGTGGTGGCGATGAACTGGAAGTTTGGCAGCATGGCAGACAGGAACTCCATGAGCTGCCGTTGCCAGACGGGGTGCAGATGAAGATCGATCTCGTCGATCAGCAACACGCCCGCTGCATCGAGCGGGTTCTTGCGGGAGGGGTAGGCCTGGGTCAGGCGATAGAGCAAGTCGCCGCACCACGCCGCCATGTTCTGATAGCCGTCCGAGAGTTGCGCCAGGGGAATGTCGCCATCGACCGTTGCGAACATGAGATCGCCCAGGCGACGATCGATGCGCGTGAACGACATTTCCGGGAGCAATTGGTCGAGCGCGCTCCGGATGGTCTTCAGCGCCGTCGTGCCCCGCTGGTAATGCAGATCCATCGCCCAGCGTTGCAGGGAGACCAGACTGAATCCAGGCGTGAACATCGATGCGAGTCCGCCGGCTCGACCGGCCTTCGGCGCCTTGTCCGAAGGAAGAAGGCTCGTAGAGGCATCGGCGGGGCGACGGGACACGCCATAGCCCAGCACGACGGCGTCATGTCCGACGGCTTCCGCAGCCTTGTCGATGATCGCCAAGGTTTGCGCGTTGCGCGCCAGGATGTCGTGAAGCTTGTCGCCCCGGTGAATCTCCAGCGAGATCCGCTGTGACTCGCCCTTTCGAGTGGTGATCGCGCCGTCGATGCGGCAGGATTTCGCATCGTTCCGAATCCAGCTGTCCGGGTTCTCAAGCAATGTCGCCAAGCCTTCGGTACCGGCCAGGAGCAGTCCGATGGCCTTGAGTACCGAGCTTTTCCCGCAGCCGTTCTCGCCCAGCAAGAGTGTCCACCGACGATTGCTTCCGTCACCGGACGTCAGATCGATCTCAAGGGATTCCATCGAACGCACGTTGGTCAGTGCGATGCTGGACAAGTACATGTGGCGGCTCTCCATCGGGCGTCGAAGGCTTTTCCTCGGACGCATTGCAAGGAACGAATGTTAGCGGTGCTAACAGCTGTTCCCGGAGAAGACTCGACCCTTGGTCAGCGAAGTCGATCGTGCTTTGACTTACGCGGCCTCGGGCCGGATCGTCTGCGACGCCATCGCCTGCAGGCAGGCGCGCAGCGTCTCCAGCTCCACCGGCTTGGCGAGGAAGGCGGAGATGCCCGCCTCGTCGGCCCGCTGGCGCGACTCCTCGAAGGCATCGGCGGAGAAGGCCACGATCGGCAGGCTGCCGCGCGGCGCGGGCAGCTCGCGCATCAACCGCGTCGCCTCGAAACCGTCCATCTGCGGCGTGTGCAGATCCATCAGCACCACGTCGAAGGGGTGCTGCCGCAACGCGTGCAGCGCCTGCAGGCCGTTCTCGCACAGCGTGGCGTGGTGGCCCAGCCGCTCCAGCATCGCCTCGATGACGATGCGGTTGGTCGGGTTGTCCTCGCTGACCAGCACGCGCAGGCCGGTGACCGGCGGCACGGCCGCGGCGGCGAGTCCGGCCTTGTCCTGCGAGGCGGCGGCAGTCGCTGTCGTTGCGTCCGCGGCATTCATCGCGTTCATCGCGGTCGACGCCGGCGAAGCGACTGACGCCGGCCTCCCCAGCGGCAGGTCCGCGCCGGCCCGCAGCGGCATCGTCAGCGTGAAGCGCGCGCCCTGGCCGGGTGCGCTCGCCACGTGGATGTCGCCGCCCATCGCGCGCGCCAGCCGCCGAGAGATCTCCAGCCCCAGGCCCGCGCCGCCGTGTCTGCGCGACGTACTCGCGTCGCCCTGGCTGAAGCGCTGGAAGAGCCGCGCCTGCGTCTCGGCGTCGATGCCCGGGCCGGTGTCGCTGACCTCCACCAGCAGCAGGTCCTCGCCCAGCGCGCCCACGCCGCGGCGCATCTGGCAGCCGACCTGGCCGCGGTCGCAGAACTTGAGCGCGTTGCTCAACAGGTTCAGCAGGATCTGGCGCAGCCGCGTCGGGTCGGCCAGCACCCAGCCGGGCACGTCGTCGTCGATGCCGAAATGCAGCGCCAGACGCTTGGCCGCCGCCTGCGGCCGGCTCAGCGCCTCGAGCTCCCGCATCAGCGCCCCGGGCTGCAGCGGCTCCGGCGCGATCGACAGGCCGCCCGCTTCCATGCGCGTCACGTCCAGGATGTCGCCCAGCACGGCCAGCAGGTGACGCGCGCAGTCGTTGGCGGCCTTGTGCTGCTCCTGCTGCGCGGCGGTCAGCGGCGCCTCCTTGATCAGGCCCAGCATGCCCAGCAGGCCCTGCAGCGGCGTGCGCAGCTCATGGCTCATGTTGGCCAGGAACACCGTCTTGGCGCGGTTGGCCGCGTCGGCCTCGCGCTGGGCCTCGTTGAGCCGCGCGGCCAGCGCCTTCTGCTTGTCGCCGTAGCGCTCCAGGCCGCGGAACTGCCGATAGATGACGGCCGCGAACAGCAGCGTCATCGCCGACAGCGCCGCCGTCAGCCCCAGACTCACGCGGCTCTGGCTGCGGATGATCTCGTTGCGGTGGGTGACGGACTCGGCCACGTGATGCGTGGAGGTCAGCGAGAGCTCGCGGATCGGGTCGGCCAGCGGCTCCATCCGCGCGATCACCTCGGGCAGACGCTCGGGATGCTCGCGGATCAGCGCGCCGTTGAGTGGCAACGCGTCGGCCCAGCGCACGAAGTCCTGCGTGCGCGCGACGGTGCGCTGGTAATCGGGGTGGCGCGCCAGCACCTGCGCGGCGTGCTCGCTCTCCACGAGGTTGAGCCGGCTGACGAAGATCTCGTAGCGCTGGGCGACCTGGTCCGGGTCCACCGCGACGCTGGGACCGGCGGCCTGCTCGAGCGCCAGGCGCAGCTTGAGATATTCCGTCTCGAACTGGAACAGGCTCCAGACGAGGTAGTCGTCCTGGTAGCGGCGGGTGCCGTTGAGCGCCTCGTACTGACGCGCCTGCAACCACGCCACGCCGGCCATCGCCAGCACGAGCAGCAGGCCCATCGTGCCGATGACCAGGCGCCAGCGGCGTTGCTTCGCGGCAGCCTGGCGGGAGAGCGGGGCGGCGTCGCGCGGCATGCTCAGCGCAGCTCCAGATGCGTCAGCTGCCACGCGCTGCGGCCATAGAAGACGCTGTTGCGCAGCTCCGGCGCGCGGTCGAAGGGGTAGATCAGGAACAGCGGGCCCTTGTCGCGCACGGCCATGGGCTTGTCGTCCAGCAGCCGGGCGACGATGACGTCGTAGCGCTCGACATCCGCGACGGGCAGCGTGACGCGGTAGGCGTTGAGCGCGCGCGCCTCGATGGTGCGTCCCTGCGCGCCGGCCGCGGCCAGCACGTCGCGCAGCAGCGGACCGGTGAACTTGCGGGCCTGGGGATACCAGGGCGTCTGCGTGCTGAAGCTGACCTGCGGCAGCTTCTCCAGCATCGCCATGTCGAAGGCGGCGCGGCCGTCGCGGTTGGCGTTGCGCATCGCGCCGCCGACGGTCAGCACGACCGGGCCCTCGGGCGTCGCCAGCGGGGACGGCGCGGCCTCAGCGGGCGCGGCCAGCGCGCCGGTCAGGCTCGTCAGGCCCGTCGTCGTGAGGGCACAGGTCAGCAGGCCCCGCAGGGCGGTACGTCGCGCGATCAGCATGAACGAAAAGCAGACACGGCCCGATCACGCCTCGTCGCCCGCCGGTGGGTGGGCGATGGCCGCGCGGGCAGGGGCATTGGTGAAAGCCCGCATGCTACGCGCGGGCACCGGATGGAGCATGTCCCGAGTCACCCCAATAGCGGGGGCGAGTGACGTTTACGCCACAGTCCCCTGGCGAGAGGCCTGTCGCTGCCGAGACAAGGCCCGAGGCGCGGCCGGCAGAAGATCGGCCAAAACATCAGACAGGAGACAAACCCGATGCCGCGCGTGGTCACCCCTCGTCCCGAGAATGCCGATGTCCAGTATCGCCACTGGCCGGCCCGTCTGCCCCGTCACCTGGCGATCCCGCGGACCTCGCTCTGGTTCAACCTGGAGGTCGCCGCCACGCGTTATCCGGACAAGGCGGCCACGCAGTTCCTCGGCGCCACGCTCAGCTTCGGCGAGATGCGCCGGCAGGCCGAGGCGCTCGCGGGCTGGCTGCACGCGCAGGGTGTGCGCAAGGGCGACCGCGTCGCGCTGTTTCTGCAGAACTGTCCGCAGTATCTGATCGCCTTCTATGCGATCAACCGCGCCGACGCCGTCGTCGTGCCCGTCAACCCGATGAACCGCGAGGACGAGTTCGGCCATTACCTGACCGACCCCGAGACCAAGGTCGTCATCTGCAGCGGCGAGCTCTCCGGCATCGTGGCCAAGGCCGCGGCGAAGTTGCCCGAGGCCCAGCGCCCGCCGGCGATCCTCGTCACGCAGTACTGGCAGATGCTGCCCGCGGACGGCCCCGATCCGGCCTGCGATGCGCCCGAGCCGATGCGCGCCTGGCTGACCGCGCGCCACGAACTGCCGCCCGGCGCCACCGACTGGCGCGACGCGATCGCCGCGGACCTCGTGCCGGCCGCGCACACCGCGGGTCCGGATGACCTCGCGATGCTGCCCTACACCTCGGGCACGACCGGGCTGCCCAAGGGCTGCATGCACACCAACGCCACGCTGATGTCCAACAGCTGCGGCGGCTGCCAATGGGGCTACGCGAGCGCGGAATCGGTGGGGCTGGCCGTCGTGCCGATGTTCCACATCACCGGGACGCTCTACGGCGTGCTGGGGCCGGTGTTCATCGGCATGACGCTGGTGATCATGCCGCGCTGGGACCGCGAGCTGTGCGGCCGGTTGATCTCGAAGTACCAGGTCACGCACTGGACCTGCATCCCGACGATGATCATCGACCTCTTCGCCAGCCCCAACTACAAGTCCTTCGACCTGCGCAGCCTGCGCTACCTGAGCGGGGGCGGGGCAGCGATGCCCAAGGCGGTGGCCGAGCGGCTGCAGCAGGAATTCGGGCTGACCTTCGCCGAGGGCTACGGCCTGACCGAGACGGCCGCGCCCAGTCACGGCAATCCGCCCGAGCGCGCCAAGCTGCAATGCCTGGGCATTCCGATCTTCGGTGTCGACGCGCGCATCGTCGATCCGACCACGCTCGAGGAACTCCCCGTCGGCGAGGTCGGCGAGATCATCACGCACGGGCCGATGGTGTTCCAGGGTTATTGGCGTCAGGCCGAGGCCACCGACGCGGCGTTTGTCGAGCTCGACGGCAAGCGCTTCTTCCGCACCGGCGACCTGGGGCGCATGGACGACGAGGGCTACTTCTTCATCACCGATCGGCTCAAGCGGATGATCAACGCGAGCGGCTACAAGGTCTGGCCGTCGGAAGTGGAGATGCTGCTGTACCGCCATCCGGCGGTGCAGGAGGCCTGCATCATCGCGGCCAAGGACGCCTATCGCGGCGAGACCGTCAAGGCCGTGGTCGTGCTGCGCGCGGACGCCAAGGGCAAGACCACCGACAAGGACATCATCGACTGGTCCCACGAGCACATGGCCGCCTACAAGGCGCCGCGCATCGTGGAGTTCGTCGACGCGTTGCCCAAGTCGGGATCGGGCAAGGTCATGTGGCGCCTGCTGCAGGAGCAGGAAGCGAAGTGACGCTGAATGACCCCCTCTCCTGCGAAGCGGGAGAGGGCGGGGGTGAGGGCTCTCCGAAGGGCACCGTGCCCTCTCACGAGCCCTCACCCCAACCCCTCTCCCGCTCCGCAGGCGAGGGGAAGACCTAGAAGCGCGAGCCGGGCTGCTTCAGGAAGTCGATTTCTTCTGGCGTGCTGGCCCGGCCCAGGATCTCGTTGCGATGCGGGAATCGGCCGAATCGCGCGATCACGTCGCGGTGGCGGATCGCGTAGTCCAGCGCATCGGCCAGCCGGGCATCCTCGGCGGCAAGCGCCTCGAAGGTCGCCACGCTGCGGTCCTGCATCGCCAGGTCTTCCGCATGTTCCAGCGGCATCGCGACGAACCAGCGCTCCAGCGTGCCCAGCTCCTGCGCCCTCGGCAGCAGCGCCAGCGCGGCCTCCAACGCCAGCGCGTCGCCGGCGAAGGACTTGGGCGTGTCGCGATGGATGTTGCGCGTGAACTGGTCCAGCACCACGATGCGCGCCAGCGCGCCCCACGGGGTCGATTCCCACTCGCGCAGCCCGCCCGCCAGGGCCTGGTCGACCACCGCGCCGAAGCGCTCGCGCAACGCGGCGTCGAAGGCCGCGTCCTTCTTGAACCACTTCATCTGGACCTGGCCGTCCTGCGCGGACCCGGGCGCGCCGAACCACTCGTTGAGCACGCGCTGCGCCGCGGCGGGCGTCAACAGCCGCTGCCAGCGGGGATGCTCCGACAGCCAGTGCCGCACGTAGCTGCAGCCCGGCACGAGCTGCAGCGGAAACTCCGCCAGCCAGCGCGCCGCGGTCTCGACGAGCTGCGAGGCCAGGCCTTGCCCGCGCAACTGCGCCGGCACGCCGGTGTGGGTGATGATCAGCTGCTCGCCGTGGCGCTCATAGTCGAGCCGGCATTGCAGCCCGGGTTGCGGCTGGGCAAGAAAGCATCTCGCGTCGGGACGATGCTGGATGACGAAATTCACGCTGCGTCTCCACTCTGGGCCTCCCTGCCGAGTTGTCGCCACAAGTAGCTGAACTCGAGCGCTTGCAACTGCGCGCGCTGCTGGTTGTCCGCAGCGCCGCCATGGCCGCCCTCGATGTTTTCGTAATAGAAGCACGGCTGCCCCAACGCCGCCATGCGCGCCGCCATTTTCCTCGCGTGGCCCGGATGCACGCGGTCGTCGCGCGTCGACGTGGCGAAGAGCGCCCGCGGATACGCCACGCCGGCCTTCAGCTGCTGATAGGGGCTGTACGCGGCGATGTGCGCCCATTCGTCGGGCTCGTCGGGATCGCCGTACTCCGCGATCCACGACGCGCCGGCCAGCAGCAGGTGATAGCGCTTCATGTCCAGCAGCGGCACCTGGCACACGACCGCGCCGAAGAGCTCGGGCCGCTGCACCATGCACGCGCCCACGAGCAGCCCGCCATTGCTGCCGCCCATGATGCCGAGCCGACCGGGCCGGGTCAGGCCGTGCGCGACCAGGTCCTCGGCCACGGCGATGAAGTCGTCGAAGCTGCGCTGCTTGTGCTCGAGCGTCGCCGCCTGGTGCCAGCGCGGGCCGTACTCGCCGCCGCCGCGGATGTTGGCCACGACCAGCTGGCCGCCGCGGGCCAGCCACGCGCGGCCATTGCCGCCCGAGTACCACGGCTGCAGCGAGACCTCGAATCCGCCGTAGCCGTAGAGCAGCGTCGGCGTCTCGCGGCGTTCGGCCTCGGGCCGGGTGCGGCCGATGACGAAGTAGGGGACGCTCTCGCCGTCCGCGCTGGTGGCGAAGCGCTGCTCCACCGTCATCCCATGCGCGTCGAACTGCGCGCCGCGCTGCTTGAGCGTCTCGCGCGTGTCCACGCCCGCCTGCGCCAGGCACACGACGTCGGGCGTCAGGAAATCGCAGTAATGCAGCAGGTAGCGGTCGCCCAGCGGGTCCTGCGCGAGCTCCGGATCGTGCAGGCTCTGCACGCTCAGCGTGCCGGGGAAGGGCGCCTTGACCTGTCGCAGCGTCGGCGGCTTGTGCGACAGGTCCCACTCCTCGAGCCGGCTCGCCACGTGCTCGCTGACATTGAGCAGCAGGTGGTGCGCGGTGAGCGTGTAGTCCTCCAGCGAGCGGCCCGCCGTGGGCGAGAACATCACGCGGATGTGCCTGTCGTGACGCTCGTTTTTCCAGAACGCGGCTTCCTCCATCAGCAGCAGCGCGCCCGACGGATAGGTCGGCCCGTGCGGGATGTGCCAGTCGGTGCGCGGACGCAGCAGCATCCACGGCCCCTCCAGGTGCACGCTCATGTCGCTGGGCAGGTCGATGGGGACGAACTCGCCGTCCTTCCACAGGAAGCGCGACTCGTTGTAGAAGTCCAGCGCGCGGCTGAACACCACGCGCTCGAAACCCGGCGTGCGGTCCACCGAGGCCGAGACCGACACGTCCTCCTTCTCGCCCTCGAAGATCACCGGCGCGTCCGCCAGCGGCGTGCCGCGCGCCCAGCGCCGCACCTGGCGCGGGTAGCCCGATTCGGTCAGCGAGTCCGGCCCGAAATCGCTGCCCACGAGCAGCGTGTCCGCGTCCAGCCACTCGACGTCGCTCTTGGCCTCGGGCACGAAGAAGCCGTTCTCCGCGGCCGGGATGAAGCGCAGCTCGTGCAGGTCGAACTCGCGCAGCTCGGCCGCGTCGGCGCCGCCATCGGACAGCGACACGAGACAGCGCCGGTACTCGGGCGCGAGCGCGGTGGCGCCGTGGAAGACCCAGCTGCGGCCCTCGTCGCGGCCCAGCGCATCGAGGTCCAGCACCAGCCGCCACGGCGGCTCGGCCAGCTGGTATTCCTCCAGCGTGCAGCGCCGCCACAGGCCGCGCGGATGGGCCTCGTCCTGCCACAGGTTGTAGAACCAGTCGCCGCGCCGGGCGACATGCGGGATGCGGTCGCGCGCGTTGAGGATCTGCAGCAGCTCCTCGCGCACCGGCACGAATTCGGGCTCGGCCTGCAGCACCGCGAGCGTCTCGGCGTTGCGCTCGCGCACCCATTGCAGCGCGCGGTCGCCCTCGGCGCCCTCGAGCGCCTCCAGCCAGAGGAAGGGATCGTCCCCGGCGGCGGATGCGATGGATTCGTCGGTGGCGGGCGGCACGGGTTGCGGCACAACGGTCTCCTGGGCAATGACGGGGCGAGAGAGCAACTCCCGGTCCCGCTGTCGGGGGACGGGGAAGGGGCAGGGCTGGCGGCGGGGATAAGGGCTTTCTACCTTACTCCTGCCTCATGCCTCGCGTTCCTTCAGCAGCACCGGGGTGATCTCCACAGCGCCCTTCTCGGTGCTGACGTACGCCGTCCCGTCCTGGATGCTGACCTGCCACTGCATGCCGCGCTCGGCCAGCGCGGCCAGGGCCTGAGCCTGTTCCGCGGGGATCTGCCAGACCGCGAGCTTGGGCGTGCGCTGCAGCTTGTTCTGGATGCCGGTCCACCACACGGGGGTGCTGGACGCGTACCCGATGACGGTGACGCGATCGGCGCGGCCGTGGGCCTGGCGCAGCCGGCGTTCGTCGGGCTGGCCCAGCTCGATCCAGTGCACCACCTGGCCGGTCAGGTCCAGCTGCCACAGCGGCGGCTCGTCGACATCCGACAGGCCCTTGCTGAACTCCAGCTTGCCGTGCAGGTCGTCGGCGGGCACGTTCAGCGCGAAGGCCAGGATGCGCAGCATCATGCGCTCGTCGGTCTCGGAGGGGTGGCGGGCGACGGTCAACGAGTGCTCGCCGTAGACATGGCGGTCCATGTCCGAGAGTTGCAGCTGGGCTTTGTGGATGGTGGCCTTGAGCGCCATGGTCGGGGGGCCGCCTCGGGGCGGTCGTGTTCGGGTGGACGGCCCGCCGTGCGGGCTGCACGCGGGTCGGAAACGATCTGAAGCGGCGCATTATCCCGGTCGTGGCATCATCCCGACCCGCATGGCGGCCCGAGCGGACGCCCCATGAGAATCGCGGACCGCCCGGCCTGCCGGCCCCGGCCCGTACCGACGAGACAGCGCCCACCCGGCGCAATGACCTGAGAGACGACATGAACACGCTTCGCACCTCCCTCGCCGTGGCCGCGCTGCTGGCCTGCGGTCTGGCCTCCGCCCAGACGACCACCCCGGCCAAGCCCGCTGCCAAGCCGGCCGCCGCCGCGCCCGCCGCCACCAAGGGCGGCAAGGGCAAGCTGATGACCCGCGACGAGCTGCGCGCCTGCATGAACTCCAACACGGAGAACGAAGAGAAGGCCGCCGAGCTCGACAAGAAGAAGGCCGTGGTCCTGAAGGAGCGCGACGAGCTCAAGGCCGCCAAGGCCGACTCCGACAAGGCGGAAGCCGCCATGCAGGCCCAGAGCACCGCGCTCAAGACCGAGATCGACTCGGTCAAGGCCTTCGGTGCCGAGATCGAGGCCGGCGCCGCCAAGATGGAGAAGGCCGAGCTCAAGGCCAAGCAGGAGGAGTACCAGGCCCGCGCCAATGCCCTGCAGCCCAAGATCGACGCCTTCAACAAGGAGCGCAACGACCGCGTGGAGATGCACAAGGCCTTCAACGTGAAGGTCGAGGCGCACCAGAAGACCGCTGACGAGTTCAACGAGGCGGTCGAGGAGCTGAACGACAAGCGCAACGAGTGGAAGTTCAAGTGCGCCTCGCGCTCGTACGACGAGAAGGACGAGATCGCGATCAAGAAGGAAATGGAAAAGAAGTAATCCGCTTCTTCGTCCCTTTCGACGCCTCGGGAACGGCGCCGGCACCGCACACGGTCCGGCGCCGTTTCTACAATCGGCGCCGCTCGCGGCCGATGCCGCCTCGCCTGGAGTCTTGATGAGCGCCAATCCGCTGATGTCCGCCTGGACCGGCCCCTACGGGCTGCCCCCGTTCGACGCGATCCGCGCCGAGCATTTCGAACCGGCCTTCGAGGCCGCGCTGGCCGCGCACCGGGCCGAGCTCGACGCGATCGCCGCGTCCACCGCAGCCCCGAGCTTCGCCGACACCGTCGCCGCGCTGGACCGCGGCGGCCGCGCGCTGACCGCGCTGGAGCACCTGTTCTCGACGCTCAGCGCCTCGGCCAGCTCGCCCGAGCTGCAGGCCGTGCAGCGTCGCATGGCCGCGCCGCTGGCCGCGCATGCCAATGCGATCTACCTGAACGCGCAGCTGTTCGCGCGGCTGGAGCAGCTGCATGAGCAGCGCGCCGCGCTGGGCCTGACGCCCGAGCAGCGACGGCTGCTGGAGCGTCTGCACCTGGACTTCGTGCGCGCCGGCGCGCGGCTGCAGGGCGAGGCCCGCGCGCGCTACGCCGCGATCATGGAGCGCCTGGCCGATCTCAACACCCGCTTCGCCCAGAACGTGCTGGCCGACGAGAGCCGCTATCGCCTGGAACTGCGCAGCGAGGCCGAGCTGGCCGGTCTGCCCGGCTTCGTGCGGGCCGCCGCGCGCCAGGCCGCGCTGGATCGCGGCATCGGCGAGGAGGGCGTGCATGTGGTGACGCTGTCGCGCTCGCTGATCGTGCCCTTCCTGACCTTCAGCGAGCGCCGCGACCTGCGCGAGCAGGCCTGGCGCGCCTGGGTCGGCCGGGGCGACGACACCGGCGAGACCGACAACCGCGACATCGTGCGCGAGATGCTGACGCTGCGCCGCGAGCAGGCCGCGCTGCACGGCCATCGCAGCTACGCCGATTACGCGCTGGCCGACACGATGGCGGGCCGCCAGTCCGCGGTGCAGGCGCTGCTGGACCAGGTCTGGGAGCCGGCCAAGGCGGCGGCCGCGCGTGAGCGCGCGATGCTGGAGGAGGTCCGCGAGCAACTGGGCCATCAGCTGACGATCGAGGCCTGGGACTGGCGCTGGTACGCGGAGAAGGTCCGTCAGCAGCGTTTCCAGCTCGACGAGGCCGAGGTCAAGCCCTATTTCCCGCTGGACGCGATGGTGCAGGCGATGTTCGACTGCGCCCAGCGCCTGTACGGACTGCGCTTCGTGGCGCAGCCGCAGGTGGCGGGGTACCACCCCGACGTGAAGGTCTACGAGGTGCAGCGCGCGGACGGCACGGCGCGCGGCGTCTTCGTGCAGGACAACTTCGCGCGTCCGACCAAGCGCAGCGGCGCCTGGATGAACGCGCTGCGCTGGCAGGCGCGCAACGGCATCGACGCGCTGCCGATCATCCTGAACAACAACAACTTCGCCAAGGGCGCGCCGGGCGAGCCCACGCTGCTGTCCTTCGACGACGTGCGCACCCTGTTCCATGAATTCGGCCATGGCCTGCACGGGCTGTTGTCGGACGTGGAGTTCGAGCGGCTGTCGGGCACGCAGGTGCTGCGCGACTTCGTCGAGCTGCCCTCGCAGCTGATGGAGCACTGGATGGCCGAGCCGTCGGTGCTCAAGCAGCACGCGCGCCATTACCGCACCGGCGAGCCGCTGCCCGACGCGCTGCTGGCGCGGCTGAAGGCCGCGGCCACGTTCAACCAGGGCTATGAGACGGTGCGCTACACGGCGTCGGCGCTGGTGGACCTGGCGATCCACGCGGTGGAGGACGAGCAGGCGCCCGAGCCCGTCGGTTTCGAGCGCGAGACGCTGGAGCGCCTGGGCCTGCCGCCGGCGATCGGGCAGAACCATCGCCTGACGCATTTCCAGCATCTGTTCTCGGGCAGTTCGTACGCGGCGGGGTATTACGTCTACCTGTGGGCGGAGGTGCTGGACTGCGACGCCTTCGAGGCCTTCGTCGAGGCGGGCGATCCGTTCGACACCGCGACGGCGCAATCGGTGCTGGCCAACATCCTGGCCGTGGGCAACAGCAAGGAGCCCGGCGAGACCTACCGCGCCTTCCGCGGCCGGGACGCCCGCGTGGAGCCGATGCTCAAGGGGCGGGGGTTGATTCCGGCCTGACCGTCTCCGGGGGGCGTGCCGCCCGGATTCACCCCCAAAGGGGCCCCTCGTGGGCCCCTTGTTGTTTGGGGTTAACCCTGAACCGAAACCCCATTCATCGCCGCAGGCCGCAGTTCATCGCCTGCAAGTTCGTGTTGGTCGCAGCAGACTTTTGCTAGGGGTTAACCCCGGTGATCATTCGCCCCATGCCGCAAGAACAAGGACCGCGGCCCCTGGAGGACACGATGAACACCATTCGCTGCTACGACCGTTACACGACCCTGAAGCGCCTGATCACGGTGCTGGGCGTCGGCGCGGGCATCGCCGCCGGCCTGCTGCTGACGCTGCCCAGCCGGGCCGAACCGCAGCGTCTGCCCACCGTCGTGATCAACGGCAAATCCACGCAGACCCTGGCCGCCATGCGCGCCGCCGGCGAGCTGCACACGCTGCCGACCGTCGTCGTGACCGGCCGCCGGTCCGACGCGGGCCTGGACGGCGAACAGGTGGCCGCGCGATGAGCGAACACGACGCCATGTCCGGCATCCGGCTGTCCTGGCCGGCGCCACTCCAAGGGGTGATGACGGCGGGCGCAGGGCGCGCGCCGCTGGGCGCGGGTTCAGCCCCGCGTCAGCCGATCCCTGATGCGCTCCCTATGATGGGGGGATGGACTCTGCCCACGCCGCCCTCGATCCCGTCGCTGCCGACGTGACCGCCTCGCCAGAGGTCGTCCCGCTCGCGGCGGCGACCCCGCTCAAGCTCCGCTTCGCCGCCGTGACTGGTGCCGGCTCGGGCATCGGCCGCGCCAGCGCGCGCGCGTTGATGCAGGCCGGCTGGCAGGTCGCGCTGCTGGGGCGCCGCGAGGAGATGCTGCGCGAGACCGCCGCGCTCGCGCCCGAACGCGCGCTGATCCTGCCCACCGACGTGGCCGACGAGGCCCAGGTCGGCGCCGCCTTCGCCGCCATCGAGCGCCGCTGGGGCCGGCTCGATTTCCTGTTCAACAACGCCGGCCGCGGCGCACCCGCGTCCGACATCGACGAGCTGAGCCTGGAGACCTGGCGCGCCGTCGTCGACGTCAACCTCACCGGCAGCTTCCTGTGCGCCCGCGCGGCCTTCGGGCTGATGAAGCGGCAATCGCCGCGCGGCGGGCGCATGGTCAACAACGGCTCGATCTCGGCGCACGCGCCGCGGCCGGGCTCGATCGCCTACACCTCGACCAAGCACGCGGTCACCGGGCTGACCAAGACGCTGGCGCTGGATGGCCGCAAGCACGACATCGCCGCCGGCCAGATCGACATCGGCAACGCCGAGACCGACCTGACCGAGCGCTTCAAGCAGGGCGTGCCCCAAGCGCACGGCGGCACGATGGTGGAACCGGTGATGGACGTCGGTCATGCGGCCAGCGCGGTGCTGTACATGGCGGAATTGCCGTTGTCGGCCAACGTGCCTTTCCTGACGGTGATGGCCACCAAGATGCCCTACATTGGCCGAGGCTGATCGCCGACGACACTTTTTCGAGGACTTGAATCCGGGCGATCGCCCCGATCTGAAGGACCGATGAACGCTCTCTCCACGCTTGTCTCGATCGTCGCCCGCGTTGTGCTGGCGGCGGCTTCCCTCGTGCTGTTCCTGGCGGTGCTCGCCGCCGGGCTGGTGATCTTCGGCGTGGTGCTGCTGTGGAGCCTGATCCGCGGCCGCAAGCCGACGATGCACACGGCAGCCTTCCAGCGCGCGGCGCAGTTCCGCTCGCAGGCGTTCCGCGGCGCGGCCCGCGGGCGTGCGCATCAGTCGCAAGGCGACATCATCGAGGCCGAGGTGCGCGAGGTGCCCAACAGCGATCCGCGTCTGGAGCGCTGAGCGCGCTCAATACTTGGGCGGGGCGCTGAGCTCGTCCCAGAGTTCGTCGTAGATCCGATACCGCGAGGGGCTGATCTTGCCGGCCTCGACCGCTTGCAGCACCGCGCAGCCCGGCTCGTGCCGATGGCTGCAGTTGTGGAAGCGGCATTCGCCCAGATACGGCTTGAAATCGGCCATGTAGCTCGCCAGCTCCGGCGCCGCGATCTGGCGCAGGCCGAATTCCTGGAAGCCCGGCGAGTCGATCAACGCGTCCTCGCGGGCCGCGTCCATCCAGTACCACTGCGTCGTCGTCGTCGTGTGGCGGCCCGAGTTCAGCGCCTGCGAGATCTCGCCCACCTGCGCCTGCGCGTCCGGCACCAGCAGGTTGATCAGCGTGCTCTTGCCCGTGCCGCTGGGCCCCAGCACCAGCGTGGCCTGACCATGCAGCAGCGGGCGCAGCACCTCGCGCGATTCGTCCGGGCGGCCTTTCAGGCTGAGCTCCAGCACGCGATGTCCCATCGCCGTGTACGGCGCGAGACGCTCGCGCGCCGCGTCGGCGCCGGGCAGGTCGGTCTTGTTGAGCACGATGTCCGCGGCGATGCCCGCGCTCTCCGCGGCGATCAGCGCGCGCGTGAGCTGCGACTCGGAGAACTGCGGCTCCACCGCCACCAGCACGAGCAGCCGGTCCAGGTTGGCCGCGAAGCTCTTGGTCTTCCATTCGTCCTGGCGGAACAGCAGGTTGCGCCGCGGCTCGACCTTCTCGATCACGCCCTCGTGATCGCTGCTGCGCATCCAGCGCACGCGGTCGCCGACCACGCAATCGCTCTTCTTGCCGCGGGTCAGGCAGTGGATGCGCTGGCCGTCCTGGTCCTCGATCACGTAATGCCGGCCATGGCCGCGCACCACCAGGCCGATCTGGGCGGAGGGAGTCTTGCTCATGCGGGCTGCCCCATGACGGCCTTGGAGGTGGTCGAGTGGGCCGAGATCGCCGCCAGCCGCTCCCCGGTAGGCGGATGCGAGTAATAGACCCGCGCGAACAGCGGGTCCGGCGTCAGCGTGCCGGCGTTGTCCTCGTGCAGCTTGAGCAGCGCGCTGGACAGGTCCGCGCCGCTGGCGTGGGCGCAGGCATAGGCGTCGGCCTCGAACTCGTGCTTGCGCGACCAGAACGAGGACAGCGGCGTCAGGAAGTAGGTGAAGGGCGGCAGCGCCAGCAGGATCAGCAGCAGCGCCAGCGCGTCATTCGGCGCGTCCAGGCTGGGTCGAACGCCCAGGCCGAGGTAGAAGCCCGCCTGCGCGCTCAGCCAGCCCAGCAGCGCGAAGAGCGCCAGGCTCATCGCGAACATCAGCACCAGGCGCTGCAGCAGGTGGCGGCGCTTGAAGTGGCCGAGCTCGTGCGCGAGCACCGCCTCGACCTCGCCCGGACCGAGCCGCTCCAGCAGCGTGTCGAAGAACACCACGCGCTTGGCGCTGCCCAGGCCGGTGAAGTAGGCATTGCTGTGCGCCGAGCGCTTGCTGCCGTCCATCACGAACAGGCCCTTGGACTTGAAGCCGCAGCGCGCCAGCAGCGCGCCGACGCGCTCGCGCAGCGCCTCGTCCTGCAGCGGCGCGAAGCGGTTGAACAGGGGGGCGATGAACACCGGGATGATGACCATCAGCGCGAGCTGATACGCCGCCCAGGCGCCCCAGGCCCAGAGCCACCACAGGCTGCCGGCCGAGGCCATCAGCCACAGGATCAGCGCGGCGAAGGGCAGGCCCAGCACCAGCCCGATGCCCAGGCCCTTGATGCCGTCCAGGATGAACAGACGCAGCGTCATGCGGTTGAAGCCGAAACGCTCCTCGAGCCGGAAGGTGTTGTAGAGCGACCAGGGCAGGTCCAGCAGCCCGGAGGCCAGCGCGAAGACGGTCAGCAGCGCGAGCTGGTAGCCCATCGCGCCGAGCTCGACGCGCCACGACAGCGCCCATTGGTTGAGCAGGTCCAGTCCGCCCAGCAGCGTCCAGCCGATCAGCAGCGCGGTGTCCCAGGCCAGGTGCAGCGTGCCGAAGCGGCCGCGGGCGACGGTGTAGTCGGCGGCCTTCTGGTGCGCCGACAGCGGCACCGTGCCGACGAAGGCGGCCGGCACCGTGCCGCGATGGCCCGCCACATGGCGCATCTGACGCGAGGACAGCCAGAGCCTGGCGAGGAAGGACAGGATCACCGCGGCGACGAAGGCCGCGGTGAGCGCGAGCGGGGAGTGGGCCAGCGACAAGGGCGCCGGCACGGCGGCGAGCGCCGCGGGAGAGATCTGCATGGGCACGGAGTGTAGGTCCCGGAACGCTGCGACAATCCGCGCCATTCCCGACGGTGCGATGCCGCCGTCAACAGACAAGACCCGCCAAGACAAGGACGTCGCCATGAGCGAGAACCCCGTGCTGCCGCTGAATGACCAGAACCTGATCTGGATCGACCTGGAAATGACCGGCCTGTTCCCGGACAAGGACCGCATCATCGAGATCGCCGTGGTCGTGACCGACCCGCAACTGACGGTGCGCGTGGAGGGCCCGGTCTTCGCGATCCACCAGTCCGACGCGACGCTGGACGGCATGGACGCCTGGAACAAGGGCACGCACGGCAAGAGCGGCCTGATCGACCGCGTGAAGGCGTCGACCGTGTCCGAGGCCGATGCCGAGCAGCAGGTCATCGATTTCCTGAAGGCCTACGTGCCGGCCGGCAAGTCGCCGATGTGCGGCAACTCGATCTGCCAGGACCGCCGCTTCCTGGCCAACTACATGCCCAAGCTGGAAGACTTCTTCCATTACCGCAACCTGGACGTGTCCACGCTCAAGGAGCTGGCGCGCCGCTGGAAGCCCGCCGCGATGGAGGGCTTCAAGAAGGCCCAGAAGCACACGGCGCTGGCCGACATCCACGAGTCCGTGGACGAGCTGATCCATTACCGCGAGCAGTTCCTGAAGCTGGACTGAGCCCGCTGCCGCGCGGCCGAGACCCCCGATGAACACCCCGCGCCGCCCGCAGGAGCTGTGGGCGGCCTTCGACTTCCCGCGTCATCCGCTGGCGCGCGAGGACGGCGAACGCTTGCGCGGCGCCTTCTTCGCGCCGCCGGCGGAGCGCCTGATCGCGCGCGACGCGGACGGGCTGCGCGCCGTGCTGCGCCTGGCGCATGCCGCGGCGCGCGCGGGCGCCTGGGTGCTCGGCGGCCTGAGATACGAAGCGGCCGGGGCGCTCGACCCGGTGCTGCGCACCCGGCCGGCCGGCGACACGCCGCTGGCGGAATTCCACGTCTGGACGCGGTCGCCCGAGCCCTGGCCCGAGGACCTGGCCGACGAGGGCGCGCGTCGCGCGCATCCGATCGCGGCCTGGCGCGACACGCAACCTGACGCGCAGGAGCAGGCGCAGGTCGAGCGCATCCGCGAGTACATCCGCGCCGGAGACTGCTATCAGGTCAACCTGACCACGCGGCTGGTGACCGAGGTGACGCCGGACTCCGACGAGGCTTTCGACCCCGCGCTGCATTTCTTCGCCCTGCACGCGGCGCAGCCCGGGGGCTTCGCGCTGTTCCTCCGGACCGGGGAGGGCGCGGCGAGCGGGGCGAACGCGGAGAGCGTGGCGAGCGTCTCGCCCGAGCTCTTCTTCGACTGGCGTCCACTGCCCGAGACGCCGCAGGCCAGCCACACCTGGCTGCTGTCGGCGCAGCCGATGAAGGGCACCGCGCCGCGCGGCCGCGACCGCGCCGGCGACGAGGCCGCGCAGGCCTACCTGCGCACCAGCGCCAAGGAGCGCGCCGAGAACCTCATGATCGTGGACCTGCTGCGCAACGACCTGTCGCGCGTGGCGGTGCCGGGGTCGGTGCGCGTGCCGCGTCTCTTCGAGCTGCACGCGCTCCCCACCGTGTGGCAGATGACCTCCACCATCGGCGCGGTCACGCGCGCCGGCTTGGCGCTGGACGACGTGATGACCGCGCTGTTCCCCTGCGGCTCGATCACCGGCGCGCCCAAGAAGCGCGCGATGGAAGTGATCGACGAGCTCGAGCCCGGCCCGCGCGGCTGGTATTGCGGCGCGTTGGGGCTGCTGCAGCCGGGTGGGGCGGTCACCTTCAACGTGCCGATCCGCACCGTCGAGCAGCGCGGCGCCGCGTTGCGCTGCGGCGTGGGCAGCGGGATCACGCTCGATTCGCAATCGCGCGACGAGATCGACGAGTGGCGCGCCAAATCGCGCTTCCTGTCGCGGGCGCGGGCGCCGATCGAGGCGCTCGAGACGATGCGGCTCGAGGACGGCGACTTCGCGCTGGCCGCGCGTCACCTGGCGCGGATGCAGCGCACCGCGCGGCATTTCGGGCTGACGTGGTCGGTCGAGGCGGTCAAGGCGCGGCTGGTGGAGATCGCGCGGCGGCACCCGGCGGGCGCCTGGCGCGTGCGCCTGACGCTGGCACGCGATGGTCGGCTGACCGACACGGTGCAGGCCTTGCCGCCGTCCGACGGCGCGGTGTGGACGGTGGCGCTCGCGCGCGGACCGATCGACACGCGCGGCCCCGACGCCGAATTCATCCAGCACAAGACGACGCGCCGCGAGGTGTACCAGGCCTTCCTGGACACCAAGCCGGCGGACTGCTTCGACGTGCTGCTGTTCAACCGGTCCGGCGAGCTCACCGAGGGCTGCCTGACCAACCTCGCGCTGCAGCGGGTGCCGGACGGACCGTGGCTGACGCCGCGTGCCGAGGCCGGCGTGCTGCCCGGCACGCAGCGCGAGGCATTGCTGGAGCAAGGCCGGCTGCGCGAGGCGCGGCTGACCGTGCACGATCTGCGGCGGGCGCATGCGCTCGCCCTCTTCAACGGTGTCCGTGGCTGGCGCGAGGCGCGGCTGCGGCACGAGGATTCCCATGACGACGACGACCCAACGCCGCCGCCCGGCGGCGCGCAAGACCCGAGCGCTTGACGAGGCGGCCCCGGCGGCCGAACCCGTGATCGCTGAACCCGTGATCGCTGAATCGGTGATCGACACGCCGACGCCCGAGGCCAAGCCCGCGCGCAAGCGCGCGAGCCGTGCCAAGGCGAAGCCCGAGGCCGTGATCGACACCGAAGCGGACACCGCCGAGCCGATCGTGGCCGAGGAAGCGCCGGCGCCCAAGAAGCGGCCCGCGCGCAAGCGTGCGGCTGTGGCCGAGGTGCAGGCCGAGGCCATCGCCGAGGATCAACCGGCGCCTGTGGAGGCTGAGGCCGCCATCGAGGAAGCGCCTCGCAAGGGCCGGCGCAAGCCCAAGGCGGAAGCCGTGGACGCGGTGGTCGAAGAAGCGCCCGCCGAGCCGGCCGTGCCTCCGGAGCCGCCGCGCTTCACGCTCGGCACCCGCGAGGACGACGGCGTGTTCGGCGACTACGAGTTGCGCGACGCCGAGACCGGCGGCACCTTCCAGCTGCGCCTGCTGGGCCGTCACACCTGGCGCTGCAGCTGCGCGGATTACCGCGCCCACGGCGGCTGCGAGCACGGCGCGCACCTGCTGGCGCTGTTCGACGCCGCGCAGCATGAGGCGCTGGACGCCGGCTGGCCGGGCCGCGAGGCCGAGGTCTGGCTGGTGCCGGGCGCGGAGCGCGGGCTGCAATGGGTCTGCGGTCGCGATGTGCCCGCGCGCCTGCGCGACCAGTGGGGCCTCGACGAACAACAACGCCGCGGCGCCGAGGGCGCGCACGATTGGCTGCAGACGCTGCTGAGCGAGGCCCGCGCGCTGGGCGTCACGCTGCGCGTGGACGCGCCGGTGTGGCCGCAACTCGCCTGCGGCCGCGATGCCCAGGCCCGTGTGGCACGCATCGAGGCGCTGATGGCCGATGGCGACGCGATGCGCGCGCTGCTGCGCGACGAACTGCCTGAGCCGGCCTGGGAAGCCGCGCTGTTCGCGGTCTGCGCCGGCCGCGCGCTGATCGCCGACGACCTCGGCCTGGGCCAGCGTGGCGCGGCCATCGCCGCGATCCGCCTGTGGACGCATTGCTTCGGTGTCAAGCCGGCCGTGGTCATCGCCCCTGAATCGCACCACGCCGCCTGGCAGCGCGACCTCACGCGCTGGCTCGGCGACGAGGCCAAGTCCGTGATCCTGAGCGCCACGCCGCCGGCCAAGCCGCTGCCGCAACCGGCCTCCGCGCTGCTGGTGATCGATGGCATCGAATCGGTCGACGCCGAGCGCCTGGCCGCGCTGCGCGCGCTGCCCGCCGCGCAGCTGCTGCTGATCGCGCATCAGGAACCGCTGGGCGACGCGCGCCTGGGCGAGTGGATCGATTGGCTGGATGAACTGCGCCGCGGTCCCGCCGCGCGCCTGGCCTCGCTGCCGGCCGACGCCGGCAAGAAGCTCCGGCGCGAGGCGCTCGAGGCCGTCGTGCTGTCGCGCCGCAAGCGCGAACTGGCCGACACGCTGCCGGCCGCGCTGCTCTCGCCGCTGTGGTTGGACGGCGCCGGCAACAACGGCACCAGCCTGCCGGCCACGCCGCTCAAGCAGCTGCGTCAGCTGATCGAGCGCTGGACGGCGTTGCGTTTCCTGTCGACCGTCGAGCAGCAGCAGTTGCTCGAGGCGCTGGCGCTGCTGGCGCCGGCCTCGCGCCAGGCGCTCGCCGCCAAGGCCGAGGCGGTGCTCGCGCTGCGCCGCGAATGGATCGAGTCGCCCGCACCGGCCGCCGCGCGGCTGGTGGTCTGCGCGCGCTCGGAAACGCTGCTGGACAGCCTGTCGATGTCGCCGCAGCTGCGCCGCCTGCCGCCGCAGCGCCTGCGCGCGGGCGACGATGCCGCGACGCGCGAGGCGGCGCTGACGGCCTGGCGCGCCGCGCCGGCCGGCGTGCTGCTGGCCAGCGATGACGCGTTGGTCAGCCTGGAGAACGGCGGCCAGGAGGGCGCGCTCCGCGACGATCGCCTGGCCGTCGTGCACGCGGACCTGCCGTGGCAGGCCGCGGTGCTGGAGCGCCGCGTTCATCTGCTGTGCGGCGAGGACGCGCGCGGCGTGCCCGCCGCGCTGCTGCTGATCGAGGCCTCGCTGGACGCCGCCGTGCTCCGCGCGCAGAAGTCGGGCGTGGACTTCCCGTCCTGGCTGGATGCGGCGCCCGCGTGGCTGGACGCCGATCAGCTCGAGGCCTTGATGGCCGTGCTGCCGGCGTTGATCGAGGGGCTGTGAGCCACTCGGGACCCGTTCCTGGGTGCGAGCCCGGAACGGGATCCTGCCGCGTCAGATCGTCACGATCGGCGTCTTGAACAGCCCGTTCGGATCGACCGAGCGCTGGACCGCGCGCAACCGCGCGACGTTCTCGCCGTAATAGGCCGTGGCCGGATTCGGGATCGCCGCGTCCGGATAGTTCACGTAGGCGCCGCCGGTGCTCCACGGGGCCATCGTGTCGCGCAGGCCGTGGGTCCAGCGCGCGTTGTCGTCCAGCGCGGCGGGCAGGTCGCCGGCCATGTTCTCGGTCAGGTACTGCGCGCTGAACAGCGCGTCGCGGTGCGGGAACGCGGTCGCGTCCTTCGCCACGCGCGCGATCGCGCCGCCCATCAGGTCGAGCAGCACGCCGCCGAAGCGGCCCGCCTGGCTGCGCGCCGTCAGCGCGTTCACCAGCGCCTGGACGCCCGCGGCGGGCAGCGCGGTGAAGAAGTCCGAGCTGGCCGTCATCGACACACGCGTCATCGTCCCGCCGGCGGACTGCGAGGGCAGGCGGCATTGCGCCGCCGACAGCGTCGCGCAGCGGCCCAGCAGCAGGTCGGCCGGCGAGGCGTCCAGCGGCGGGCTGTTGCTGACCATCGTCGCGCCCGTCGCGGCGAGGAAACGGTTCCAGTGCGCGGACAGCGCCGCGGCGCCGTCGGCCGCGACGGCGATGACCTGCATGCCGATCTGCCCGTTGCCGAAGGCGCCGATCTGCGCCTGCGACCAGACGCTGTCGGGCAGCGCCGCGCCCCAGGCCTGCCAGGCGGCGAGGACGGCGGGAATGTCGTTGCCCCCGTACTGCACCGCGCTGCTGCTCATCGCGGGCAGCGGTTGCGTGCGCAGGCGCAGTTCCGTCACCAGGCCCAGCATGCCGCCGCCTCCGCCGCGCAGCGCCCAGAACAGGTCGGGATGGCGCGTGGCGTCGCAGCTCACCGTCTGGCCATCGGCGGTCACCAGCGTCGCGCCGACCAGCGCGTCGCAGGTCAGTCCGTAAGCCCGTTGGAAGAAGCCGAATCCACCGCCCAGCGCGATGCCGCTGATGCCCACCGTCGGGCAACTGCCCGAGGGCAGCAGCCGCGGCTGCGGCAGCGCCAGCAGCGCGCGGTAGATGTCGGCGAGCTTGGCCCCGGCGGACACGACCGCGATGTCGCCGTCCATGCGCACGCTGTCCATCGGGCCGGTGTCGATGACCAGCCCGGCCGCGATCGTCGACGCGCCCAGGTAGCTGTGACCGCCGCTGCGCGGGGTGAAGCGGATCTGGTTGGCCCGCGCGAAGTTCACCGCGGCGACGACGTCCTCCGCCGCCACGCAGCGCGCCAGCGCCTGCGGCACGACGCTGTCGTAGCGGGCGTTGGCCGGCAGCCGGAAAGCGTCGAAACCGGTGCTGCCCGCGACGAGCAACTGGCCCTTCATCTGACTGGCCAGCGGCGCGTAGACGCCGAGGCTGGGTCCGGGCGGGGGCGGCGCGACCGGCGTGCCGGCGCTGCCGCCGCCTCCGCCGCATCCGCTGAGCCATGAACTCGCGAGCGCACCTGCGCCCGCCGCGATGAATGCGCGACGATCCATCCACTGTCTCCCTGAGCGGTTGTTCGACGGCTCGATCCTCGGGATCGAGCGGCTGGTCTTTGAAGTCCAGTCAAAGACCAGTGTAGGACCGAATGAAGTCCACTTGACGCCGAATGGGCGACTTCCCCCATCGGGGCGAATCCTGAGGCGAGCCCGGGGCGAACCCGGAGCGGGACCTCTGGAGAATTCGCAGGAATGTGCTAGGTGAAAACCCGAAACGCTGTTATAGTCGCGGGCTTCACCGCTTCGTGCGGTGCTTCGTACGTCTCCTCTGACCTCTTGCAGACCGCTGCGCCGGCCTTCCGAACGGATCGCCACGCAGGCTCCGGATCCTCTCCGAAGCTGTTTCCCGCCTTGGGACTCGCGCACTGCATGCCCTCGGGTTCGGTCGGCGGCGATGCCGTCGCTTTGACTGTTCCCCGGCGCCTCACCAGGCCCCCTTGTTCGTTCGACAGGCTGCTCTGCCAGCTCCGCCGCGCGTGCGTTTCTCTTTCCTGGTGATCGACGCGAGCTTTCTCCCAGCGACATCACGGTCCTGCCGCGAGCCAACGACTTCGCGTGACAGGCCACAGCGCGCCAGCGCGGACGCCATTCCTTCGGCGTCGGTGGCGGCGCGTGCCTTTGGAATGCAAGACAGATGAGTTTCGACCACGACATGAACGCCGACGCCCAGAACCAGAACGACGAACTCGATCAGGAGATCGAGGCGGGCGAGATCGGCAACGACGCGGAAACGACCGGCACGCCGTTCGCCGCCCTGGGTCTGCACGACGCGCTGCTGCGCGCCGTCAAGGACTCCGGCTACGAGAACGCCACCGAAGTGCAGGCGCAAGCCATTCCCCCGGCGCTGGGCGGCGCGGACCTGATGGTCTCGTCGCGCACCGGTTCGGGCAAGACGGCCTCGTTCATCCTGCCCGCGCTGCAGCAGGTGCTGAACGCCCGCGCCGAGCGCGCCGCCGGCACCAAGACCAAGACCATCGGCCCGCGCGTGCTCGTGCTGGCCCCGACGCGTGAACTGGCGATGCAGGTCGCCAAGTCCGCGATGACCTACGGCCGCCACATCCAGGGCCTGCGCGTGGCCACCGTGCTGGGCGGCATGCCCTACGCGCACCAGCTGCGCGCGCTGAGCGGCCACCTGGACATCCTGATCGCCACGCCGGGCCGCCTGCTGGACCACATCAACAGCGGCCGCTGCAAGCTGGACAACGTGACGATGTTCGTCCTGGACGAAGCCGACCGCATGCTGGACATGGGCTTCATCGACGACATCAACTTCGTCGCCGAGCAGATCCCCGCGACCCGCCAGACGCTGATGTACAGCGCGACCTTCGCCGGCAACACCGGCCGCCTGGCCGCCCAGCTGATGAAGGACCCGCAGCGCATCGACGTGTCGGGCCACACCGAGACGCACGAGAACATCGCGCAGCGCCTGCACTGGGCCGACAACGGCCAGCACAAGCGCAAGCTGCTGGAGCACATCCTGGGCGAGCGTGATGTCGACCAGGCCGTGGTCTTCACCAGCACGCAGCAGGACACCGAATGGCTGGCCGAGCAGCTCGAGGCCATCGGCCACCGCGTCGCGGCGCTGCACGGCGGCATGCCGCAGGGCAAGCGCAACCGCACGCTGATGGCGCTGCGCCGCCGCGACCTGCGCGTGCTGGTCGCCACCGACGTCGCCGCCCGCGGCATCGACGTCCCGACGATCTCGCACGTCATCAACTTCGGCCTGCCGATGAAGGCCGAGGACTACGTGCACCGCATCGGCCGCACGGGCCGTGCCGGCCGCTCCGGCATCGCGGTCACGCTGGCCGAGCGCGGCGACATCTCGATGATCAAGCGCATCCAGCAGTTCACGACGCAGCAGATCCCGGTGTCGCGCATCGAAGGCCTGGAGCCCAAGAACGAAGAGCCGAAGATCTACCCGTCGCGCCCCGGTTTCGACCGCGGTGACCGCGGTGGTTACGGTGGCAACCGTGGCGGCTTCGGCGGCAACCGCGGTGGCTACGGCCGTCCGCAAGGCGGCGGCTTCCGCGGCAATGACCGTGGCGGCGATCGCGGCGGCTTCGGTGGCGGCGACAACCGCTTCGACAACAGCGCCCGCTTCGAGCGTCCGGAAGGCCAAGGCCGTCCGCCGTTCGGCGAGCGTGGCCAGGGTGGCTTTGGCGGTGGCAACCGCTTCGAGCGCCCGCAAGGCGACCGTCCGCGTTTCGGTGACCGCCCGCAAGGCGATCGCCCGCGCTTCGGCGACCGCCCGCAGGGTGATCGTCCCTTCGGCGATCGTCCGCAGCGCGACGGCCAGGGCTTCGGCGGCCCGCGCAACTTCGGCGACCGTCCGCAGCGTGACTTCGGCGGCCCGCGTGAAGGTGGCAACGGCGGTGGTTTCGACCAGCGCCGCGGCGACGTGCGTTTCGACCGTTCGGCCGACAACAACGACCGCTACGCGCCGCGCGCCGAGCGTCCGGCCTTCAACAAGGGCGGCGACCAGCGCTTCGAGCGTCCGGAAGGCCGTCCGGCGGGCAAGCCCTCGTTCAGCAAGGGCCCGCGCAGCCAAGGCGGCGATGACCGCGGCGGCTTCGTGAAGAAGGGCCCGCGCAAGGGCTACTGAGCCCTCGCGGCTCGGCCTGAAGGGGAACGCTGAGGGATGCGCGTCGAGGGTCGGATCGTCCAGTGGGATGACGCGAAGGGCTACGGCTTCATCGCGCCGTCCGACGGCGGCGCGAAACGCTTCGTGCACATCAGCGCCTTCGGCATGCGCGCCCGCCGGCCCTTCGTCGGCGAGCGCGTCAGCTACCAGCCCGGCGCGGACGCGCAGGGCAAGCCCCGCGCGCTCCAGGTCAAGAGCCTGGAGCCCCGGCCCGCGCCCGCGGGCCCCGCGCCGGGGCAGGGTGCGGCCCGATCCGGTGCGCGCGCCAGGGCCCCCTCGCCACCGCGCGGTGCGTCGGCTGCTTCCTCTTCCTCCTCGTCTTCTTCCGCCTCGCGGTCCGCCGACACCGGCGCCTCGCTGTGGCTGGTGCCCGGCTTCGCGTCGCTGGTGCTGCTGACCCATCTCGCGTGGCCCTTGCCGCGCGGCCTCTGGGGCGTGTACGTCGCGATGAGCTTCGCGACCTTCATCGTCTACGCGCTGGACAAGCGCGCCGCGCGCCTGGGTCAATGGCGTGTCAAGGAATCCACGCTGCACGCGCTCGCGCTGCTGTGCGGATGGCCGGGCGCGTTGCTGGCACAGCACTTGCTGCGCCACAAGAGCGCCAAGCCGGTCTTCCGGCGGGTGTTCTGGTTGAGCGTCGCGCTCAACATCCTGGCCTTCGTCTGTCTTTTCACGCCGCTGCTGTCGCCGTTCCTCTCGGGTTGGTCCGAGCACTGGAACGCGAGATCGGCCGGCGCCTCCGTTTGATGTTGCAGTTGAAAGTGATCGGTGCCGCGGACGTGCCCGCGGTGCTCGCCTTGCAGGCCCAGTGTTACGGGCCCGAGTTCCTGGAAAGCGCGCAGGCGTTCACCGCCAAGATCGACGCGGCGCGCCACCTGCATTGCTCCTACCTGGCCGTGGACGCCGGCGAGCCGCTGGCCTACGTCGTCAGCCTGCCGGTGGATGACGGGCAGTTGCCCGCGCTGGACGCGCCCTCGGTGACGCCGGCCCGCGCGCCGCGCACGCTGTACCTGCACGACCTGGCCGTCTCGCCCGCGGGCCGCGCCCGCCGCCTGGGCCACAAGCTGGTGCAGCAGGTCGTCCACCGCGCGCAGGACATGGGCCTGACGCAGGTCGCGCTGGTGGCGGTGCAGGGCTCCACGGCCTACTGGGAACGCCACGGCTTCTCGGTGTCCGACGCCGCGCCCGGCTCGCCGCTCGCGGCCAAGCTGGCGACTTTCGGCTCCGGGGCGACCCTGATGCGACGCGCGCTCAAACCGGCGTGATCGAGCGGCGATAATCCGCCGCTATGACCCTGACTCCGGGAGGCGGAGACGACGCGCTGCGCGACGATCTCCTCGAACCCTCTTTCGAAGACCATTTCCGCGAAGGCCAGCTCCCGCAGGACTCCCTGCTGTGGTGGCAGCTTGAACGCAACGACGCCCTGATCGGCGCGCAGCGCGCGCTGTTCCACGGCCCGGCCACGCTGGTGCGCCTGCGCGTGTGGGTGTTCATCGAGCTGATGAGCCTGCCGCAGTCCCGGCTCTCGCGCGACGACCTCAACCGCCATTTCCACGTGCTGCGCGACGAGGCGCTGGAGCTCGTGCTCAAGCGCCTGCGCGACGGCCAGCTGCTGGCCTGGGACGCGTCCAACCAGCAGTACGGCGTGACGCCGCTGGCGCAGCAGCTGATGGCGATGGTGTCGCCGCTGACGCAGGGCCAGGCGGTCGACGAGGACGGCGACCTGGCCGGCCTGCTGGCCAACGTGGCCGGCGCGCAGCAGCTCGGCACGCTGGAGCCGGCGCAGCTGCAGCATCTGCTGGCGCAGCTCTCGCGCTTGTACAACGAGTTCGCCGACGCGATCGCCTCCGGATCCGAATTCCACCTGCGCCGAGCGCGCATGCGTTTCGACCGCGCGCTGTCGTTGGTGGAGCGCGCCAGCGAGGCGCTGTCCGCGATCATCCGGCAGGCCGAGAACGACGGGAACGCGCGGCTGGAGCGCCTGGCGCGCGAACTCGGGCTGGCGCAGGCGCGCCTGCTCGCGATGGCGAGCCAGTTCAACCGCGCGCTGCAGCAGGCCGACCGCCAGCGCGTGACGCTGGGCACCACCGGCATCACGACCACCGACGTGCGGCGCTGGCTGCAGGACGTGCCCTTCCTGGAGAACCTGGCGCTGGGCGCGCTCTCGCGGCCGGTGCATCCGGTCTTCGTCGCGCAGCATGAGCTGCTGGACGGCTGCGAGGCCGAGTTTGAACGCGACCGGCCCGTGCCGCCCACGCCCGAGCCGCTGCCCACCGGGCTGGCCGCGCCGCCGGGCGAGCTCGCCGTGATGAGCCTGCCGCCGGAGATGGCGCAGCTGCAGGCGCTGCTGGGCCGCTGGAGCGGCGACAGCCACCCGATGAACGACCTGCGGCCCGCCGTGCTGGGCGGCAGCTACGCCCGCGCGGCCTATCGCGCGCAGTTGCTGCCGCTGCTGGGCGACCCGCAGGCGCAGCATCTGGCCGGCGCCACCGGCGACATGGCGCGCCAGCCGTGGCGCGTGCGCTGGTCCGCCGCGCAGGGCGAGATCGACGACGAATTCGTCCGCTGGATGAGCCAGGGCGTGCTGCACACCACCGAGGTCGAGCCGCCCGTGGAGCCCGAACCCGAGCCCAAATGGCGTCCGCCCGAGCCCGAGGCGCCCAAGCGCGGCCGTCGCAAGGCCGCGGCTTCTTCCAATACCCCCGCATCGACCGATGCCCCCGCGCCGTCCGACGACGCGCCGGGCGCGGCCGACGCCGACACCACGCCCTCGCCATGAGCCACCCCCTCGACGATGCCGCCCAACTGGCGGCCCAACTGCTGGCGCGTCGCTGGCTGCCGCGCAACCAGCCGCTGGTGCGCCGCGCGCTGATCGACCAGGAACTCTGGCGCGCGGTCAACGAGCGCGTCGCCGCCGTGGGCCTGCGCGTCGTGGACAACGTCTACGCCGACCACATCACGCTGGCGATGCTACGCCCGGCCGAGGTCGCCGTCTTCGGCGAGACCGGCCTGGCCGCCAACAACAACCTCGACCTGCCGCGTGACGGCGTGGCGCTGCTGGTGGTCGTGTGGGCGCTGATCGTGCTGCCCAAGCGCCAGCGCCAGCTCGCCCGCGCCGAGGAAGCCGCCGAGGGGCAGGGCGAGATGTTCTCCAAGGACAAACCGCTGCCCAGCGCCGCGAGCAGCGCGCCCACGCTGTCCTACCGCAGCCTGCTGGCCGACTTCGGCAACCAGCTCGGCAAGAAGATGCGGCTGGACGCCAACCTCAAGCTGCTCGAACGCCAGGGCTTCATCACGCGCAAGGGCGAGGACATCTGCGAGGGTCCGCTGCTGGACCTGCTGCTGGACTACGACACGCTCGCGCCGCGCATCCTGGACGGCGCGCTGGCCGACGTGCTCGCGCGCAGCACCGACGCGGAATCCGGCCCGATGCTCAATGCCATCCTGGCCGCCCGCCACAACGAAGAATCCGACCTGAGCGACGCCTGATGTTTCACCTGCAATCCCTGGAACTGCTGCACTGGGACTACTGCCGCCGCGTCTCGATGCCGCTGGACGGCAACATCATCACCATCGCCGGTCCCAACGGCTCGGGCAAGACGACGCTGCTCGACGCGATGCGCACGTTGCTCGGGCTGGAGTGCTCGGGCGGGCGCACCTACAAGACCTACGCCCGGCACGCCAACGCCGAGCACGCGTGGCTGCGCGCGCTGGTGGACAACCGCCCGCGCGGCCGCCAGAACAGCAGCCGCCCCTTCGCGAGCTCGCTGCTGTACGCCGACCAGGTGACGCTGGCCTGCCGCATCTCGCGTCAGGGCGGCGACTGGGTGCGCCGCTACATCCTCGTGGACGGCGTCCATGAGATCGAGGAGCTCGACACCAAGGCCGACAAGGACTGGCTGGGCATCGAGGCCTGGAAGAAGCGGCTGGAAGCCGCGGGCCTGACGCGCGCGATCGGGCGCGTGCTCGCGCTGGAGCAGGGACAGACGGACCGCCTGTGCGAGCTCTCGTCCAAGGAACTGCTGCGCTTGGTGTTCGAAGTGTTCGGCGACCAGGAGGTGCTGGACCGCTACGAGCTCGCGCGCAACCACCAGCAGCAGCTGCTCAAGGAGGTCGACCAGTCCACGCACGAGCTCTCGCACGCGCAGGCGCAGCTGTCGGACCTGTCCAACCGCGTCAACAGCTATCAGCAGTACCAGCTGCGGCTCAAGGAGCGCGAGCGCCTGGCCACCGAGATCGTGCCCGTGATGCAGTGGAGCGAGCAGCGCCAGCGCACCGCGCAGCAACTGCGCGAGCTGCACCGGCAGCGGCTCTTCGCCCGCACGGACGCGCGCGGCATCAGCGACAAGCGCGCCCAGCTGCTGGCGCTGTTCAAGGCGCAGGAAGCGGCGAAGGACAAGCTCGCCGACCTGGAGCAGCAGCGCAAGGAAGCGCGCCAGGCCTTCGAGGCCGCGCGCGACGGCGAGCGCCCGATGGAGCAGCTCACCAAGCGCGAGGACGAGATCAAGGCGCTCGCCGCGGTGGAGACCGACGGCGCGGCGCTGGCGGCCAAGCTCGAGGAGCTGGGCACGCGTCAGCATCAGGTGCGTGAGAGCTTCACCCGCACGAACGACCAGCAGCGCAAGGCGCAGGCGGCGATGGACGCGCTGAGCGGCCAGCGCCTGCCGCCGCCGCCGGTGGAGGTCACGCGTTTCCGCAAGGCACTGGATGAAGCCGGCATCGCGCATCACGTGCTGGCCGATGCGATCGACATCGCCGACGACACGTGGCGCGCCGCCGCCGAAGGTTTCCTGCGGCCGTCGCGCTGGGTCGTCGTGCTGGCCCGCGCCAGCGACGAGGGCCAGGCCTACCGCATCGCGTCGCGCGAGCGCTACCGGCATTACGTCGTCGCGGACGGCGAGCATGCGCCGTCGGTGAGCCCCAAGGACAGCCTGCTGTCGGTGCTGAAGTTCAACGCGAAGGCGCCGGGCTGGCTGCTGCGCCAGCTCGCGTCGATCCGCTGCGTGAGCGACACCGAGAAGGGCGCGCAGTCCGGCGGCGAGTGGATCACCACCGAGGCCTACTACCGCGATGGCCGCGGCGGCCGCAGCCTGTGGGTCGAGCCGCGCGAGTACCAGTTCGGCGACTCCGCGCTGGATGCGCGCCGGAGCTCGCTCGACAAGGAGCTCACGCGTTACGACCTGGAGCTGTCCAAGCTCGCCAAGGAGCAGCTCGAGATCGAGCGCCAGCTCAAGGACGCGCAGCGCGCGGCGCAGGGCCACAAGGCCGCGCTGGAGCTGGTGGAGCGGGCCGAGGAATTCGCGCAGGCGCGCGCGCGCCTGCCGGGCCTGCGTCAGTCGCGGATCGAGGCGGCCACGCGCATGGGCGCGCTCGATCAGGAACACGACCGCACGGTGGCCGCGTCCACGCGCGCCGAGCGCGACTACGAGGCGGCCCAGGCCAGCCTCAAGGCGAGCGAGGACAACGTGTCGCGCGCCGAGCGCGACTGGGCGGGCAAGCGCGATGACCTGCTCGCCGCGGCCAAGGCCTCGCGCGAGGCCCGCGCGCGCTTCCCCGCCGCGTGGGTGCATCCGATGCGGCTGGTCACGCTGCGCGACGAATTCGAGAACGCCAAGCAGGCCGAGATCGCCTCGCGCCATGTGCAGCAGGAGCTGGACAACGGCGTGTGGGAAACCGACGCGGGCGTGCAGGAACGCCACGCGCGCATGCAGCTCGCGGTGCTGGAACAGACCACGCAGCTCGATGACCGCCGCGCGAGCAACGAGATGGCGCGCATCGCCGCGTTCAACGCGCGCGAGCGCTACATCGACGTGCTGCGCGCCACGGTGCGCCGCTACAAGAAGAACGTGCAGGAGCTCGGCGAGCTGGCCGGCGTGCACGCGCAGGCGGAGCTGCCGCACCTGGACAACGACGACACGGTGCTGGCGCAGGCCGGGCTGCATGTGAAGTTCAACTTCGACGGCAAGGGCGAGGTGGGGCTCAACGACGGCGAGGCCTCGGGCGGGCAGCAGGTGCTCAAGAGCCTGATCCTGCTGGTGGGCCTGATGAAGGACGACGACTCGCCGGGCGGCTTCGTGTTCATCGACGAGCCCTTCGCCCATCTGGACGTGCGCAACATCCAGCTGGTGGGTCACTTCCTCAAGAGCACGCGCGCGCAGTACCTGCTGACGACGCCGATCACGCACAACGTCGAGGTCTTCGAGCCCTCGGAGATCACGCTGGTCACCAGCAAGAAGCCGCGCGGCGAGCGCTGGGCGCCGCCGATCGCGGTGCTGGCGCGCCGGCCGGAGAAGTCGATCTACGACTGATCGCGCGGCGACAAAAAAGTGAGAAAGGAAAAGGCCCCGGTGCTCACGCCCCGGGGCCTTTTCTCATGCCGAGCCGATGCCCCTAAGGACATCGGCATCGGCATCGATCACCGGCGCATCACTTCAGGCCGGCACCGATCGCCTTGGACAGCGAGGCGGTCGGATCGTCCCCCGAGAACTCCCAGAAGAACGCGCCGCCGAAGCCCTTGGACTTCACGTAGGCCATCTTGGTGGCGATGGTCGCGGGCGTGTCGAAGCTCCAGAAGGTCGTGCCGTTGAAGATCCACTGCGCCTTGCTGACGTCGTCGATCCGGCTGGTGTAACCCTGCAGGTTCTTCAGGACCTTGTAGTCCTCGTTGCCGGCTTCGTAGGTGCCCGGCGCGGGCGTGCCGCTCTGGTACAGACCGTTGTTGACGTTGGGCACGTTCGTCCAGCCGCGGCCGTAGAAGCCGATGCCGACGTTGAGCTTCTTGGCCGGCACGCCCTTGTCCAGGAAGGCCTGCATCGCGTCGTTGGTGTTGTACTTCTTGACGTCACCCGTGGACGGATCGTTGGCCGGCGCGTACAGCGCCGAGTGGAACCCGGTGATGGAGTCCCAGCCGCCGTGGAAGTCGTAGGTCATGACGTTGATGAAGTCCAGGTACGGATGGACCTTGTCCGGGTCATACGACCGGATCTTGTCCACGCCCGCGCCCGACGCGATCGACAGCAGCAGGCCCGGACGCACCGCGTCGAGCTGTTTGCGGAACTCGGCCAGCAGGCCGGTGAAGTTCTCGCGGTCCTCGGCCGTGCCGCAGGCCAGGCCGCAGGCGTTCGGGTATTCCCAGTCGAGGTCGATGCCGTCGAAGACGCCGGCCGCCGCGCCCGTGCCGCCCGCGCCGTCGCTCACCGGCACGTTGCCCTTGATGTAGGCATCCACGCAGCTCTTGACGAAGTTGACGCGGTTCTCCGGACGCGCCGCGCTGGAGAAGCCACGCGACCAGGTCCAGCCGCCCAGCGAGATCAGCACCTTGATCTTGGGGTACTTGGCCTTGAGCTTCTTGAGCTGGTTCCAGCTGCCGCGCAGTGGCTGGTCCCAGGTGTCGGCCACGCCGTCGACGCTGAGGTCGGCGCCGTAGGACTTGCCGTAGTCGGCGAACGCGTCGCCGCCTTCACCGGTGGACTCGTTGCTCGGGATGATCTTGCCGACCTCGCAGACGTTGTTCCGGACGTTGCCGAACGCGTAGTTGATGTGCGTGAGGTTGGCCGCCGAGCCGCTCGTGTCGATGTTCTTGACGTGGTAGTTGCGGCCGTAGATGCCCCACTGCGCGAAGTAGCCCAGCACGACCTTGTCGCCGGTGGAGGCGGTGTCGGTCTTGACCGTGATCGGCGCGGACGGCTGCGACGAGCCGGCCTGGTTGAACGCCGACACCGTGAAGGTGTAGTTCGTGTTGGCCGTCAGGTTGGTGACGCTGGCGCTGGTGGCCGCGCCTTGCGCGACCTGCGTGCTGCCCTGGTTGACGCGGTACTGCACCGTGCAGTTCGGGCCGGCGGCGACCGCGTTCCAGGCCAGGTTCACGCTGGTGGAGGTCTTGGACGGCGAGGCGAGACCCGACGGCGTGGCCGGCGCGGCGGCGCAGGTGCCATTGCTGGCAGTGCTGGTCATCAGCGTGGGGCTCAGCGCGGAGACGTTGCCGGCCTTGTCCTTGGCGCGGACCTGGTAGCTGTAGGCGGTGCCCGCGGCCAGGCCCGAGTCGGTGTGCGTCGTCGCGGTGGGCGACGCGATCAGCGTGCCGCCGCGCAGCACCTCGTAGTTGTTGACGCCGCTGCCGGCATCGGTCGAGGCGCCCCAGCTCAGCGTGATGCTGCTGCTGGTGATGTTGCTGGCGCTCAGGCTCGAGGGCACGGTCGGCGCGGTGGTGTCGGTGCCGCCGCCGGTGTCGCAGGTGCCCAGCGACTTCCACACGTCCCACTGGCCGGAGTTGGTCGCGGGCGAGTTGTTCTGCGTCCACCACTTGGCCTGGTAGGCGATGTTGTTCTGCTTGGCGAAGCTGTTGGAGGTGCCGGTGTAGGTGGCCGAGGCGGACCACTCGGGCACGTTGGTGCAGTCGTACGCGTGGGCGGTGCCGGCGGCCAGGGCCGCGGCCAGCGCGATGCCGCTGATGCGGGCGATCTCTCGTTTCATGTGAGCTCCTGTGTGGGGTCTTGGGGTGGTGGAAATGTCCCGAGGCGCGGCACCGCGCGAACGCGATGCCGCCTGGCGCGCGTTACTTGGACGCGGCCGAAGTCTTGGAGGTCGAGGAAGTCGTTCGAGCTGCTGCCGCCGCCGCCGGTGTCGAGCCGCGGCGCGCTTCCTGCGCCAGCGCGTAGGCCACGCCGTTGACGGTCACGGTCCAGTTGCTGGGCATGGGCATGGGCAGGTAGTAGTTGATCGTCACCGTGACGCTGGCGCCCGGGGCCAGGCTTTGCCAGGCCGGCAGCTTGAAGCTGGCGCGGTGGAAATCGTTCTTCAGTCCGCCGACGTTGTTGCCGCTCGTGTTGGAGCCGTTGCTCGTCACCGTCAGCCCGAAGCCGCTCTGGTCCGTCACTGTCGCGGGGATCGCGGTGGGGACGTCGAACTGGAACTCCGTGCCGCCGGGCAGCGTCATCGTGCTGTTGTTGGTCAGCGTGAGCTTGGGCGTGATCGGGTAGTTGCTGTCGCCCAGCGCGAAGCCGGCGAGCGCGTAGCCGATGTCCAGCGTCTGCGCGGGCAGGCTGGCCGGCGTGAGCCGGTTGCCGTAGGCCGGCGCCGCCTTGAGCTTGTTGTAGAGCAGGCTCGTCAGCGTGTTGCCGATGAAGTACTCGTTGCGCGCGGTGTCGAAGGCGTAGTCGCCGGCGAATTCCCAGAACATCACGCCGCCGATGCCGCGATCGGCCACGTACTGCGCCTTCACGCCCAGCGACTGCTCGTCCTCGGTGCTGATGAAGACCTGCTTCTGCGCGTTCCACAGCCACGGGGCCACCAGCGTCGCGTCGTAATAGCGCGTGTAGGTGCCGGTGAGGCGGTCGGCGGGGTTCGTCGCGGGGTTCAGGCCGTAGGCGGCCAGGTAGCTGCCCGTGCGGCCCGAGGCGAGGTTCATCGTGTGCCACAGCGGGTTGGAGCCGGCGGGCACTTCCTTGCTGGAGACGTCGAGGTCATGCCAGAGGTTGTCGATGCCCACGGCGCCGTTGCCGCATTTCTGCACGGTGCCGCCGCCGGTGCCGGCCGGGCACTTGCTCTGGTCGGGCAGCGAGGCCTGGCCCCACAGCCCGTTGGTGCCGCCGGTCACGCCTTGCCAGCCGCGGGTGTAGTACGGCACGCCGATGTTGATGCGGCCCGCCGGCATCGCGCCGCGGAAGTAGTGGTACGCCCAGTCGGTGTTGAGGTAGCCGATGCGCGCGTACTGGCTGGCCGAGTAGTAGTTCCAGGCGGTGAGCTCACCGTCCTTGCCGTCGTCGTACAGCGCGGCGTTGGGGCCGACGAACTGGTTCCACGCGCCGTGCAGGTCGTAGCTCATGATGTTCACGTAGTCCAGGTACTGCGTGACCTGGAAGGCCTCCATCCCGCGCAGCAGGTAGGCGGAGGAGGGCGCAGCGATCGTGAGCATGTAATGCCGCGTGTCGGCCTGGCTCGCGGCATCGAGCTTGGCGCGCAGCGTGCGCATCAGCACCACGTAGTTCTTCATCAGCGCGGCGCGGCGCGCGTTGCTGATGGCGAAGTCCACCGGGTTGCCGGCGTTGTTCATGCTGGTGGGGTACTCGTAGTCGATGTCCACGCCATCGAAGCCGTACTGGCGCAGGAAGGCCACGGCGG
This sequence comes from Roseateles sp. So40a, assembly GCF_048081605.1. Classification (NCBI taxonomy): domain Bacteria; kingdom Pseudomonadati; phylum Pseudomonadota; class Betaproteobacteria; order Burkholderiales; family Sphaerotilaceae; genus Roseateles; species Roseateles sp. So40a. The sequence continues at coordinate 1,822,644 of NZ_CP182288.1, forward strand.
AGTCCGCGAAGGTGTTGATGCCGGCGGTGTTGGTCGAGCCGTCGGCGTTGGTGGTCATCGTGTAGAAGCCGGTCGTCTCGGCCCAGCCGCCCACCGAGATCAGCGTCTTGACGTTGGGGTACTGCTTCTTGAACTTGTTGAGCAGGTTGAAGTGGCCCTTGTAGGCGTAGGCCGGATCCATCTCCGCGCCGGCGATGCCCGGCCAGGTCAGACCGGTGGCGGGGTTGGCCGCGTCCGCGGTGTTGCCCACCGAGAGCTTGTTGGCCGTGTCCACATGCGCGAACGCGTAGTTGATGTGCGTGACCTGCGCCCAGGGGATCTGGTGCGCGAGGAACGCGGGCTGGCCGGTCTTGCCGGTGCGCCAGCTGGTGAAGTAGCCGATGATGCGGCGCGGCTTGTCGGCGCCCATCTTCTCGCGGCCCTGGTCGTCGTAGACCTTGCAGTAGGCGGGCGCGGTGCCGGCGGTGGTGGTGAGGCCCTCGGGGCGGCAGCGCTCGTCGCCGGTGACCTGGCCCGCGACGTTGATGCGCACGGCGGCGCTGTCGGTGGCGGCGCCCTTGTCGTCGGTGGCGCGCGCGGTGATGTCGGCGACGCCGGCGCGGGCGGTCCAGGTGATGCTGAACGGCGCGGTGGTGTCTTCAGCGACCAGTGCGCCGTTCACGTAGAAGCCGACCTTGGCGACGCTGCCGTCGCTGTCAGCCGCAGTGGCCGAGATCGTGACCGTGTCGCCCGCCGTGGGCGAGGCGCCGGCCGAGGGCGCGCTCAACGCGACCGTGGGCGGCTTGTTGGTGCCTCCGCCTCCGCCACCTCCGCCCGTGTCGCAGGCGCCCAGCGACTTCCACACGTCCCACTGCCCGGAGTTGGTCGCCGGCGAGTTGTTCTGCGTCCACCACTTGGCCTGGTAGGCGGTGCTGTTCAGCTTGACGATCGCGTTGCCGCTGTAGGCGGTGGCCGCGTTCCAGTCGGCGACGGCGCTGCAGTCATAGGCCATCGCGGAGCCGCCGGCCATCGCCAGCATCATCGGCATCAGCCAGGGAAGCATCGGGTGCGGGGAGGCACAGGGACGAAGTCTCATCGGGGTTCTCCTGATCGGGTGTTGTCGTTGTGGTCGTCGGCACGGCAGGGATGAGCGCCGCCACGCCGGGCACTGCCAGGGGCAGCGCGGCGGGGAAGGAAACGGGGCTCGGAGAGAGAGGTGCCGCTGGCGGCTCAGCCGGTGGGTGCGGCGAGCGCGGCAGGTACAGCGGATACGGCCGGTACTGCGGATGCGGCGGTTGCTGCGGATGCAACGGGTACAGCGGAGCGCGTGGGAGCGCGTTCAGACATGGCAGTCACTCCTGGTGATCGACGTGCTGTCCGCGGGCGGCTGGCGTCCGCGGCGTCTAGGAGATCGATACCGCTGCTGATCTCATAGTGGTATGCAATGTAGATACCACTCGCATCCGAATCATTCAGGTTAACCCTGGGAGTTGGCGTAACTTGTCGTAATGATGTCGTCGAAACGCTGTAGAGACGTCATTTCTGCAAGCAGCCAGGGGTTTTCGACAAGCCTCTGATGGAAGCTCAGGAAAAACCAGTGTGGGACCAATTCTTGCCGTGAGGGGCTTTGGAGGCCGTGGGCGCGGCGTCAGAAGTCGTGCGACAGGCGCAGCCGCACGCCCTGTCCGCGCGGGCTGAGCGACACGTGGGTCATGCCCTGGTTGAAACGCAGCCGCAGGCCCAGGAAGGGTCGCGTCGAGCGTCGATGCGCCATCGAGGCGAGGAGGGGTGGCGGCCCGTCATTGACGGCGGGCGTGACGGAGGGGGTGTCCAGGTGGTAGTCCGGCGTCCAGCGCAGGCGAAGGGCTTCGGGCCGCAAGGGGGTCGACTGGGTGTGGCCGGGGGCCGGCAGCGCCAGCAGTCCGATCAGGACAAGAGGGGAGGCCGTGGTCGCCATCGCGGCCATCGCGGCCGCCAACCGGCGGGGTCGGAATACAGCATTCATGGGGATCGCTCATCGATTCGTGGGAACGAAAAGTGATCCTAGGAAGCCAGCTCCCGGGCCGGCAATGACATCAATGGGTTGTCGTCTGCAGCAAGCTGACAGGCGTCAGCGATTCCCGCCCTCAGCGCTCCACGCGCTCCCATTGCCCCTCGCGCAGCAGCTCGTGCGGCAGGAAGCGGGCCTTGTAGGCCATCTTGTCGCTTTGCTCGATCCAGTAGCCCAGATAGAGATGGGGCAGGCTCAGATCACGGGTCTGGCGCAGTTGCCACAGCACGTTGTAGGTGCCGTAGCTGACGCCGTCCTCGGGCTCGTAGAAGGTGTAGACCGCCGACAGCCCGTCGCCCAGGATGTCCAGGATGGACACCATCTTCAACGCGCCATCGGGCTCGCGGAACTCCACGAGGCGCGAGTTCACGCGGCTCTGCAGCAGGAACTGGGTGTACTGGTCCACGCTGTCGTGGTCCATGCCGCCGCCGCTGTGCCGGCCGGCCTGGTAGCGCAGGTAGAGCTGGTAATGCTCGTCGCTGTAGCCCAGGCGCATGACGCGGGCCTGCAGCGACTGGTGCTGCGACCACGCGCGGCGCTGGCTGCGGTTGGGGTGGAAGTCCGCCACCGGGATGCGCATCGGCACGCAGGCCTTGCAGCCGTCGCAGTAGGGTCTGTACGTGAACATGCCGCTGCGCCGGAACCCGGCCGCCACCAGGCTGGAGTACGCATCCGCGTGGATCAGGTGGCTGGGCGTGGCGACCTGCGACCGGGCCTGGCGGTCGCTCAGGTAGCTGCAGGGATAGGGCGCCGTCGCATAGAACTGCAGCTCGGCCAGCGGAAGTTCCTTGGGATGCGTCACGGTCGAGGCTCGTGGTGCGTGGGGGGCGGTGGAGACGTGGCGGTCGGGGCGGTGGGGGCGGACTCCGGTTCCAGGCCTAGATGCGCCCACAGGCGCGGATGATAGGTCCAATCCCCGGGCGACGGCCCCCCGGTGTGCGCGGCGAGGTGTGCCTCGAAGACCTCGCGCGTGACGGGTGCCGCGCCCAGCGAGGCGAGGTGGCTGGTCTGCTGCTGGCAGTCGATCCAGGGGATGTCGAACTTGCGGCACAGGCAGATCAGCGCGGCCAGCGCGATCTTGGAGGCGTCGGTCCTGCGCATGAACATCGATTCGCCGAAGAACATGCGGCCCAGATTCAGGCCGTACAGCCCGCCGGCGAGCTCCCCATCGATCCAGGTCTCCACCGAGTGGACGGTGCCCTCGCGGGCCAGGCGCAGGTAGGCCTGCTGCATCTCCGGCACGATCCAGGTGCCGTCCTGGCCGTCGCGCGGCGTGCTGGCGCAGGCCTTGAGCACCGTCTCCGTGGCGGCGTCGACGCGGATCTCGCAGCCCGGCGTGCGGATGAACTTCGCGAGCGTCTTGCGCAGCGAGCGCGACAGCTTGAAGTCCGCAGTGCGCAGCACCATGCGCGGATCGGTCGTCCACCAGAGGATGGGTTGACCTTCGCCGTACCACGGGAAGATCCCCCGGGCGTAAGCCGCCCGCAAGCGCGCGGGTCTCAGGTCGCCGCCGGCGGCCAGCAGGCCCGGCGCGTCGCTGCGCGGCCCCAGCGCGCGACGGGTCGGCGGGAAGTCCAGGGTGTCATCGTCGAGCCAGGGGATCATCGTCTTCATGGTAGCGTGCCGGGATGATTACCCTCTACGGCATTCCCAACTGCGACACGGTGAAGCGCGCCCGCGCCTGGCTCGACGAACAAGGCCTGGCCTACCAGTTCCACGACTACAAGAAGCAGGGCGTGCCCGCTGACCAGTTGCCGCGCTGGATGGCCGAGCTGGGTTGGGGCAAGGTGCTCAACCGCGCCGGCACCACCTGGCGCAAGCTGGATGACGCCGTCAAGGCCGGCGCCGCCGACGCGTCCGGCGCCGCGGCGCTGATGGTCGAGCAGCCCAGCGTCATCAAGCGCCCGGTCGTCGAATGGAACGACGGCCGCCTGAGCCTGGGCTTCTCGCCCGAGCTGTTCGCGTCGCACGCCGCGACGTCCGCCTCGTCCACCGCCTCGCGCTGATCGGAGACCCACCCATGTTCACCGGCATCGTGCAAGGCATCGCCCGCGTCGCGGAGATCACCGACAAGCCCGGGCTGCGCAGCTTCACGCTGGACTTCCCCGACGGCTTCTGCAAGGACCTGGAGATCGGCGCGTCCGTCGCCTGCGACGGCGTTTGCCTGACCGTCACCGCCCTGAAGGGGGATCACCAGGCCGACTTCGACGTGATGCAGCAGAGCCTGAACCTGACCACGCTGGGCGGACTCGCCCCGGGCGGGCGGCTCAACGTCGAACGGGCGGCCAAGGACGGCGCGGAGATCGGCGGCCATCCGCTGTCGGGCCACGTCGACTTCATGGCCACGGTCGAGTCGATCCGCCGCCCGGCCAACAACCACGTCATCCGCATCGCCGTGCCGGCGCCGTGGATGCGCTACATCTTCGCCAAGGGCTACATCGCGGTGAACGGCGCCAGCCTCACCGTGGCCGAGGCCGGCCGACATGCCGATGGCTCAGGGTGGTTCGAGGTCTGGCTGATCCCCGAGACGCTGCGCATGACGACCTTCGCCGACAAGGGCGACGGCGCGCCGCTGCACATCGAGATCGAGCGTCAGACGCAGGTCGTGGTCGACACGGTGCGCGACGCGGTGGCCGAGAAGATCGGCGCGCTGATGCCGGCGCTCAAGGTCTTCGCCCAGGAACGCGGGCTGGACCTGGGCCTGGAGTAGGCCGTACGAGGGCGCTCCTCGCATAGGCGACGCCGGGTGTTTCGCCATCCCTACAACTTCAGGTGACCTAAGTCATCGAAGGCCCGGGCCCCCACGATGGGGGCCTCGTCTTTTTCAGGTCGGCGTCTAACAATCCGCCGCATTCGTTCGCGTTCGTGTCGATTCGTTGGGAATCGTCCGGATCCGTGACACGCATGGGAGAAGACGAATGATGGCCAAAGGCCTGGTGGCTGCCGGACTGCTCGCCGCGTCGATCGCGACGCTGGCGCAGGTGCCCTACGTGTTCAGCTACAACCCGGGCCCGACCCGGGGCACGAAGTGGATGGCCCGGGCCTCCGACGGCAACAGCGAAGGCGCGGCCTCGGTCGTGTCCTCGGCACCGCGTCCGGTGTGGGCGCGGGTCTGCTACACGATCGGCCCGTCCGACAGCACCGTGTCGGTCTACGCCCAGACCCGCAGCGAGGAGCCGCGCGCGCTGGAGATCGCCTGGGGCGGTTGCAGCGATGTCTTCGGCACCAGCATCTGGGTCGGCAACCCGCACGGCCAGCCGGTCGGCGGCTATTACGGCGTCGCGCCGGCCACCCCCATCGATTGACCCCGTTTCCCTTGCCCCGGCCGGTCGCGCCCGACCGGGACGTTCCCGCTCGTCCTGAGATGTCGTTAGAAAAACTGGAGGATCCCATGCTTGCCACTCCCCGCCTGACCCCCACCGCCGCGTCTGCAACGGCCCCCGCCGGTCGCCTGCTGAAGTCCGCCCTGCTGCTGTCGCCGCTGCTGCTGGCCGGTTGCATGGCCACCGCGCCGACGATGGGCGACAACAAGGGCACCGTCTCCGGCGCGGCCGGCGGCGCGACGGCCGAGAACAAGAACAGCCAGCTCGAGCATTGCGACGAGTCGCTGGGCACGCTGGCGATCTTCGAGGACCAGAACGCTCCGTGGTGGTCGCAACTGCGCGACCGCCAGCTCGGCTCGACCGTGCCGGTGCTGCGCCTGATGGTCCAGCAGTCCAACTGCTTCGTGATCGTGGAACGCGGCAAGGCCTTCGCCAACATGGAGCGTGAACGCGCGCTGATGCAGTCCGGTGAAGTGCGCGCCGGCAGCAACTTCGGCCAAGGTCAGATGGTCGCCGCCGACTACACGATGAGCCCCGAGATCCAGTTCGCCGGCAAGACCGGCGGCGGTGGCGGCGGCATCGGCACCGGCGCGATCGGCCTGCTGACCGCGGTGGCGGCCAACATCAGCCAGAACGAGGCCTCGACCACGCTGCTGCTGGTGGACAACCGCTCGGGCGTGCAGATCTCGGCGGCCGAAGGCACGGCCAAGAACTTCGACTTCGGCGTGGGCGGCGCGAGCTTCTTCGGCAACGCCGCAGTCGCCGGTGGCGCCTACGGCAAGACGCCGGCCGGCAAGGTCGTCGTGACCGCGTTCGCGGACTCGTACAACCAGATGGTCAAGGCGCTGCGCAACTACAAGGCCCAGCAGGTCAAGGGCGGCCTGGGCACCGGCGGCCGACTGGGCGTGCAGGGCGGCTCCACCGCGGCGTCCAAGGAACTTGACCAGGCCGCACCGGCCAAGGCCGCGCCGAAGGCCGCCGCCAAGCCCGCGGCGAAGAAGCCGGCGACCCCGCCGACGACGAAGTGATCGCCTGAGCGTCTGGCGAGACCGCCCAACGCCGCGAGGCCTGGCGCTGGCTCTCCACGACGCGGGGGGCATCCCGTCCGGGAACCCCCCGCATCATTCCGGCCCCACCCGCACTCGCTGACCTCGCGTCAGCGATGCAGTGGGGCCGGGTCGTTTCGGGATCTCGCGTCGATCACGCCGCCAGCAGGTCGCGCAGCACGTACGGCAGGATGCCGCCGTGGCGGTAGTACTCGACCTCGATCGGCGTGTCGATGCGCAGGATCAGCGGCACGCGGCGCTCGGGCGCGTCCGCGGACGAGCGGATCACCAGCGTCGCCTCGGACTGCGGCTTGATCTCGGCGCCGAGTTCAATGTCGATGAACTCGCTGCCCGTCAGGCCCAGCGATTCCCAGGAGTCGCCCGCCTTGAACTGCAGCGGCAGCACGCCCATGCCCACCAGGTTGGAGCGGTGGATGCGCTCGAAGCTCTTGGCCACCACCGCCTTGATGCCCAGCAGCTGCGTGCCCTTGGCCGCCCAGTCGCGGCTGGACCCGGTGCCGTATTCCTCGCCCGCGAAGATCACCGTCGGCGTGCCCGCGGCGATGTAGCGCATCGCGGCGTCGTAGATGAACAGCTTCTCGCCACCGGGCTGGAACAGCGTCAGGCCGCCTTCCTCGCGCGCGCCGTCGGGTTTGGCCGGAATCATGAGGTTCTTGATCCGGACGTTGGCGAAGGTGCCGCGCATCATGACTTCATGGTTGCCGCGACGCGAGCCGTAGCTGTTGAAGTCGGCCTTGAGCACGCCCTGCGCCTTCAGGTAGCTGCCCGCGGGCGAGGCCTCCTTGATCGCGCCGGCCGGCGAGATGTGGTCGGTGGTGATCGAGTCGCCGAACAGCGCCATGATGCGCGCGCCCTTGACGCCGGACTCCTGCGCCTGCGGCACCTGCGTGAAGCCGCCGAAGAAGGGCGGTTGCGCGATGTAGGTGCTCTGCGGCCAGCCGTAGACCTGCCCCTTGCCGCCCTTGATCTTCTCCCAGAGCTTGCCGGGTTCGGCCTTCACCTTGCCGTAGTTGGCCCGGTAGGCGACGGGATTGAGCGCGAGCTTGAGCAGCGCGTAGATCTCGTCGCTGGTGGGCCAGATGTCGCCCAGGTAGATCGCCTTGCCGCCGGTGCCGTGACCGACCGGTTCGGTCATCAGGTCCCGGGTGACGTTGCCGGCGATCGCGTAGGCGACCACCAGCGGCGGGCTGGCCAGGAAGTTGGCCTTGATGTTGGGGTGGATGCGGGCCTCGAAGTTGCGGTTGCCCGACAGCACCGCCGCGCAGACCAGGTCGTTGCCGGTGATGGCCTCGTTGATCTCCGGCGTCAGGTCGCCGGCATTGCCGATGCAGGTCGTGCAGCCATACGCGGCCACGGTGAAGCCAAGCTGCTCCAGGTAGGGCAGCAGGCCGGCCTTCTCCAGGTACTCGGTGACGATGCGCGAGCCCGGCGCCAGCGAGGTCTTGATGTGCGGCTGGACCTTCAGACCCGCTTCCACCGCCTTCTTCGCCAGCAGTCCGGCCGCCAGCAGCACGCTGGGGTTGGACGTGTTGGTGCAGGAGGTGATCGCGGCGATCAGCACATCGCCGCTGGCGATCTCCAGACCCTTCTGCGCGCCGCCCAGCGGGAAACGCTGCGCGAGCTTCTCGGCGGGCTGGTTGAAACCGTTGTCGGCGATCGGCTTGCTGTACAGCGAGGTGAAGGTCTTGGCCAGGTCCGTGATGACGATGCGGTCCTGCGGGCGCTTGGGGCCGGCCAGCGAGGGCACCACGGTGCCCAGGTCCAGGGACACCACCTGGCTGAAGCGGATGTCACCTGCCTTGGGGATGCCGAACAGGCCCTGCGCCCGGAAGTAGGCCTCGAAGGCCTCGATCTCGTCGGTGGTGCGGCCGGTGCCCTTGAAGTAGTCGATGGTGCGCTCGTCCACGGGGAAGAAGCCCATCGTCGCGCCGTACTCGGGCGCCATGTTGCCGATCGTGGCGCGGTCCGGCACGGACAGCGACGCCGTGCCCTCGCCGAAGAACTCGACGAACTTGCCCACGACCTTGGCCTTGCGCAGGATCTCGGTGACCGTCAGCACCAGGTCGGTGGCGGTCACGCCTTCGCGCAGGCGGCCGGAGAGCTCGAAACCGACGACGTCCGGCGTCAGGAAATAGACCGGCTGGCCCAGCATGCCGGCCTCGGCCTCGATGCCGCCCACGCCCCAGCCGACCACGCCGATGCCGTTGATCATCGTCGTGTGGCTGTCGGTGCCCACCAGGGTGTCGGGGTAGTAGACGGCGTCCTTGCCGGCGCCCGCCTTCTTGCCCTTGTGCACGCCGCGGGCCAGGTACTCCAGGTTCACCTGGTGGACGATGCCGAAGCCCGGGGGCACGACGCCGAAGGTGTCGAAGGCCTGCATGCCCCACTTCATGAACTCGTAGCGCTCGCGGTTGCGCTCGAACTCCAGCTTCATGTTCAGGTCCAGCGCCTGCTTGTCGCCGAAGTGGTCGATCATGATCGAGTGGTCGACCACCAGGTCCACCGGCACCAGCGGCTCGATGGTCTTGGGGTCCTTGCCCTGCGCCTGCGCGACGTTGCGCATCGCGGCCAGGTCCGCCAGCAGCGGCACGCCGGTGAAGTCCTGCAGCACGACGCGGGCGACGACGAAGGGGATCTCCTCGTTGCGGGCGGCGTTCGGTTGCCAATTGGCGAGCTGCTCGACGTGTTCGGCCGTCACGCGCTGGCCGTCACAGTTGCGCAGCACCGACTCGAGCACCAGCCGGATCGACACCGGCAGCTGGTTCACGTTGGGGAAGCGCTCGGCCAGCTTGGGCAGCGAGTAGTACTGGCCGGACTTGCCGGAGGCGGTCTTGAAGCTGGCGACGGCGCTGGCGAAAGCATGGGGCATGGCTCACTCCTTGGCGTTGATTCGGGGGCGCGCGGCACGTGGCGGCGGGGGATGGGGGCTGATTGTGGCCTCGGTGGGCGAGCTTGTGATGACTCCTTTGGGCGAGGGTGTGCGAGGGCACAACGGGGCCGCTTCCGGGGGAGGTGCTGGGGATGCGCGGGGGAAGCGACGGGGGAAGCGACGGGGGAGGGCAGGCATGGTGCTTGCGGCAATGCCCCCTGTCCGGGCGGGGCGTCGCCGGGACCGCCCGCGGCGCCCGGGGCCATTGGCTAATATCCCCGCAGGATGTCCCGGCCGCCCGTGCTCCGGGTCGCGCAAGAACTGACCCTGGCGCGCCGGCGACCCACAAGCCTTTCGCGTGGTATCGAAAGAGGACTTGCATGGACCAGGAACTGATGTCCCCGACGTCGGCCGGCGGCGCGCCCCCCGCCGGGGCGCCCGAGGGCGAGGCCGGCAGCGCGCCCCTGCCGCCGGCCGGCATGGCGCTGCTCCAGCGTCTGTTTGCCGCCTATCCGGGGAGCATGGGCCTGCGGCTGGGCCATTGGTCGGCGCGGCTGGGCCGGGACGCCCAGCAGCCGCCCGAGTTCACGCTGGTGCTCAATGAGCCGACGGCGCTGCGCCGATTGCTGCTGGGGCGCGACCCGCTGCGATTCGCCGAGGCCTACTTCACCCAGCAGATCGACGTCGAGGGCGACTTCTTCGCCGCGCTGCAGCTCAAGGACCACCTGCCGGAGCTGACGCTGTCATGGAGCGACCGGCTGCGGCTGGCGGTGCGCCTGCTGGCGCCGCCGCCGGGCGCGGCCGACGCGGACCTGCGATCCAGCGGCGTGCGCCGGCACACGCGGGCCGAGAACAAGGCCGCGATCGCGTTCCATTACGACCTGTCCAACGACTTCTACGCGCTGTGGCTGGACCCGGCGATGGTCTATTCCTGCGCCTATTACGAAAACGACGAGACCTCGCTGGCGCAGGCGCAGTGGTCCAAGCTGGACCACATCTGCCGCAAGCTGCGGCTGCAGCCCGGGGAGGAACTGCTGGACATCGGCTGCGGCTGGGGCGCCCTGGTGATGCATGCGGCGCGTCATTACGGCGTGAAGGCCACCGGGATCACGCTGTCGGAGCGGCAGCTGGCGCTGGCCCGTGAACGCATCGAGGCGGCGGGGTTGCAGGCGCAGGTCGAGGTCAGGCTGTGCGACTACCGCGACATGACCGGGCAGTTCGACAAGATCTCCAGCGTGGGGATGTTCGAGCATGTCGGGCTGAAGAACCTGCCGACCTACTTCAACAGCGTGCACCGGCTGCTCAAGCCGGCCGGACTGTTCCTGAACCACGGCATCACCCATGAGGAGGACGGCTGGGGGCAGGACACGCTGTCCTCGCGCTTCATCAACCGGTATGTCTTCCCCGATGGGGAACTCGACCGGGCGAGCAACGTCATGCGGGTGATGGAGCAGGAACGCTTCGAGCTCCACGACGTCGAGAGCCTGCGCATGCATTACGCGCGCACGCTGCGGGCGTGGGTGGCCCGGCTCGAGGCCGGCCATGACCAGGCGCTGCAGTACGTCGACGAGGCCCATTACCGGATCTGGCGGCTGTACATGGCGGCGTCCGCGCTCGAGTTCGAGACGGGTGAGCTCGGCCTGTACCAGATCCTGGCCAGCCGGCGCGACGGCGGACCGGCGCCGGTGCCCCTGACGCGGCGCTACATGTACGAACCCCGCTGAGCCCAGGGCATCAGCGGGGGCGGGCTGCGCGCCAGGGACCTCAGGGGGCGCCCGTGGGCGCCTGGGGTCCTCAGCGCAGGCGGAACACCGAGATCGCGCCGGCCAGGCGTTGCGACTGCTCCTTGAGGCTCTCCGCGGCGGCGGCGGATTCCTCGACGAGCGCCGCGTTCTGCTGCGTCATCTGGTCGAGCTGGCCGATGGCCGCGTTGACCTGGTTGATGCCGTCGCTCTGCTCGCGGGACGCGGCGCTGATCTCGCCGATGATGTCGGCCACGCGCTGCACGCTGGCGACGATCTCGGTCATCGCGCCGCCGGCGTCCTCGACCAGTCGAGAGCCGGACTCGACGCGCTCGACGCTGGCGCCGATCAGCGTCTTGATCTCCTTGGCCGCCTCGGCGCTGCGCTGCGCGAGCGAGCGCACCTCGCTGGCCACCACGGCGAAACCGCGGCCCTGCTCGCCGGCGCGGGCCGCCTCGACCGCGGCATTCAGCGCCAGGATGTTGGTCTGGAAGGCGATCCCGTCGATCGTGCCGATGATGTCGGCGATGCGGCGCGAGCTGTCACTGATTTCACCCATCGTGCTGACGACCTGGCCCATGACCGAGCCGCCACGCTGCGCGGTTTCCGCGGCGGAGCTCGACAACTGGTTGGCCGTCATCGCGGAGTCCGCGGTCTGGCGCACCGTGCCGGTGAGCTGCGTCATGGACGCGGCGACTTCCTGCAGGTTGGAGGCGGTCTGCTCGGTGCGCGCGCTCAGGTCGTGGTTGCCGGTGGCGATCTCGGCGCTGGCGGTGCCGATGCTCTCGGCGGAGCCGCGCACGTCGCCGATCAGCTTGAGCAGCTGCGATTGCATGCCGCCCAGCGAGCCCAGCAGCTGGCCGGTCTCATCCTTGCCGCCGGCGGGCACGCGCTGCGTCAGGTCGAAATGGGCGATGGCGTCTGCGACCTCGGCGGCACCGCGCAGCGGGCCGGTGATCGAGCGCGTCAGCGAGACCGCGAACCACACGCCCAGGCCCAGCGCCACGAGCGAGAAGATCAGCAGCGCGGAGCGCGCGCGGCTGTTGGTCGCGTCGAGTTGCCGGGCGGCGCTGTCGAGCAGCGAGCGCTTGTGCTGCACGATGGCCTGGATGGCTTCCTGGAACTTGGCGGCGGCGGGCTGGAACTCGCGGTCGAAGATCTCGCGGGCCTTCTCGGCATCGCCGGCCTTCTTGCTGGCGGCGACCGCGTCGCGCGTGCTCAGGTAGCCCTTGCGGGCCTCGCTGAGCGTGTCGAAGAGCTTGCGCTCGTCGGGCGTGACCATGTAGCCGTCGAGCTGCTTCTGGAGCTCGCCCGACTGCTTGGTGGACTCGGCCGCGGTGGCGGCGAAGAACTGCGCGAGGCTGGGGTCCGCGCTGATGGCGATGGCGCTGGTGCGGTTCACGCCGTTGGTGATGTTGCGGTACCAGTCCGAGGCGACGCGCTCGGCGGCCAGGTCCTGGTTGAGCATCACGTCGGTCTCGGCCGCGACGCGGCCCAGGGCGAGGTAACTGAGGCCGGAGCCCACGAAGGCGATCAGCAACACCAGGCCCAGCACCACGCCGAGCCGTTGACCGATCGTGCGACCTGCCACGAGATGAATCATGTTTGTCCCCACAGAGGTTGAATCCGCCCGCCGCGACCCGTGTGGGCGCAGCGCGCCCGTTTTCGCCGGGCGTCATGGGCGACTTCGCACCATATCGACGCGCGCGCAGGAAAACTTGAATGCCCCTGTCGCGCCGATGCGGACAATGCGCCATCCGTCACGACCGCGGCCCCGCCGCCGATCCCCATGACCACGACTCCTCCCGCCACGGGCAGCTTCCTGCAGGTGATCGCGCATTACCACGTCAAGCCGGGTCTGGGCGACCAGGTCGGCGCGCTGCTGGTGGCGCTGACCGCGCAGACGCGGCGCGAGCCCAAGAACCTGGCGTACGACTTCTACCGTTCGCCGCAGGATCCGGACCGGTACGTGATCCTGGAGCAGTACACCGATGCCTCGGGCCTGGACGAGCACCGCGCGTCCGAGCACTTCCAGCGACTGGGCTTCGGTACGATCATCCCGATGCTGGTGTCCCGCGAGGTGACGAGCTACGTCGTGCGCATCGGCGAGCAGGGCCAGGCGCTCGACGCGGTCAAGACCTGACCCTGAGGCATCGACTGGGTCTCACGGCGGGTCTGCATTGACGGGGTTGCCCTCAGCCCTGGCTTCGCCGCTGCTTCGCGCCAAAACGCGCCGGGTCGATCGCGTCGGCGAGGCTGCTTTCCACCGGCCAGGGCGCCCCGGTCAACTGCGCGGTGATCAGCTCGGCGCACAAGGTCGCCGACGTGATGCCGCGTGACCCCAGCGCGCCCAGCACCATCAGACCGGGATGGCGCGGCCAGAAGCGGACCTGTTCCGCCCGTTGCGCAGGCGCCTGCGCGGGCAGGGCGCCCACGAGGGGAAGCCGGTCCGGCACCAGGCTGCGCCAGCCGACGCGACCCGCCAACGGCGGGGCGATGAGATCCGCGGGGCCGTCTGGCAGCAGCTCTGCGAGCCGCGCCAGGTTCTGCGCCTGATCGGCGGCGCGCAGCTCCGGATCAAGGTCGCCTGCATCGGCGCTGGCGCCGAAGCACATCGAGCCGTCCGGCAGGCTCAGCGCGTAACCCAGCCCGGCCACCGGCGTCGACAGACGGCCGGGCGCCAACGTGGCGCTCAAGGTGCTCAACTGTCCGCGTTGCGAGATCCAGGGCCACTCGACGTCCGCGGTCCAGCCGGCGGTGAGCGCGGCATTGGCAGTGCCGCCGCACAGCACGACCGCGTCGGCGGACGCGAGCTCCACGCCCGCCGCGTCGCGCGCGATCCATCGGCCGCCGAGCTCATCGCGCTCATCGCGCTGGAGTGCGGCGACCGGCGCGTTCAGCCGCAGCGAGAAGTCCGGATGACGCCCGGCCTCGGCCAGCCAGGCCGCCACGAGCGCCGGCGGCGACACCGCGCCGCCGCCCGGGAAGTGCCACGCGGGCCGACCCAGCGTCGCCCCGGCGAGGGCTGACGCCGCGTCGGCCGCCAACGCCTGGACGTAATCGGCGGGCAGGCCGCAGCGCGCCTGGAGCTGGCGCATGGCGTCGAGCACCTGCGCCTCGCGCTCCACGCGCAGCAGTCCCCATTGCAGCCAGGGCAGGGCGCCGGCCAGTCGACGAAGTTCTCGCTCCGTGGCGAGCGCCGCGGCGCGATTGAAGCGCGCGTGAACCCCGTCATCGGCGTGCAGCGTGCCGTGGAAGAGCCCGCCCGGATTGCCCGAGGCCTGCGACGCGGGCGTCGCGCCGGCCTCCAGCACGGTGACCCGGAGGCCTTCGCGGCTCAGCGCGCGCGCGCAGGCCGCGCCGGCCAGGCCGGCACCGATGACGAGCACGTCCCGGGGCAAGGTCGGCGGCGCCATTCGGCCCGCAGGCACCGGCGCGCGGTGGCGGGGCGCGAAGGTGGCGACCGTCGTCTGCCACTTGCCGCCCGTGCCCGGGCGTTTCTCGACCTGGAAGCCAGCGGACGTCAGCGCGTCGCGCACGCTGCGCGCCACGCTCCAGGTGGCGGCTGTCGCGCCGGGGGCGGCCAGGCGGCCGGTCTGGCGCAGCACCGACGCGTCCCACAGCTCCGGATTCTTCGCCGGCGCGAATCCGTCCAGGAAGAAGGCGTCGACCGAGGCCACGAGCTCGGGCATCCAGTCGCGTGCGTCGCCCAGCGCCAGCATCAGGCGCACACGGCCATCCTCGAAGTCCAGCGTGTGCAGGTTGGGGGTGAGCGGTGGCCACGCGTCGATCAGTTGGCGCGCCAGCGCGAGTTCAGGCGAGGCCGCATGCGCCCGCGTGAGGTCCTCGCGCGTGAGCGGGTGTTTCTCGACGCTCAGGAAGACCAGGCGCTCGCAACGCGCGGGATCGTCGCGCCAGGCGGCCCAGGTTGCCAGGAAGTTGTTGCCCAGGCCGAAGCCGGTCTCGAGCACGACGAAGCGCGTGCGGCCCGCCCAGCGCCCCGGCAGGCCGTTGCCGCCCAGGAAGACGAGCCGCGCCTGCTCGAACGCGCCGAACGGGGCGTGATACCCGTCGCCGAAGTCCGGCGCGTGCGGCACGGCGCCGGAGAAGTCGACACGGGCGGGAACGATGGGGGCAGTCTTCATCGAGGCGGTCAGGCAGGCGGGTGCCGGGGATCGTCGGAAGTATCGGGGAGCCGCAAACGAAAACGGCGCCCGCGAGGGCGCCGTTTCAGCAAGCCTTGGAAGGCGGGCTCAGGCTCAGGCTCAGGACGTCGACTTCGGACGCGTCAGCGCCGAGCCGCCGGCTGGGCGGTTGCCCTGGCTGCCGTGACGGCTGCCCTGGCCTTGGCCCTGACCTTGCCGCTGACCGCCGCCGGCGTTCTGGGCCTGACGTTGACCCTGACCTTGGCCTTGACCGCCGCCGCCTTGACCCTGGCGCTGACCGCCTTGCGAGCCGCCGCCGGAGCGTTGACCGCCCTGGCCGCCATGCGCGCCTTGCGAGGGGCGGCCTTGACCGCCGCCTTGCGGACGACCCTGGCCCTGGCCTTGCGGACGGCCACCGCCGCCGCCACCACGACGACCACCGCCGCCGCCGCCGCCGCCGCCCGCCGGACGCGGCGAGCCGGAGGACTTGCCCAGACCGCCGTTGAGCACCATGCGGCCCATCACGATGGGCTCGGCCTTGGCGTTCGGATCGGGTTCGAAGCCCGGCACGATTTCGCGCGGGATCTCGCGCTTGATCAGTTTCTGGATGTCGCGCAGGAAACCTTCCTCGTCGATGCACACCAGCGACAGCGCTTCACCCTGCGCGCCCGCGCGGCCGGTACGGCCGATGCGGTGCACGTAGTCCTCGGCCACGTTGGGCAGCTCGTAGTTGATGACGTGCGGCAGCTGGTCGATGTCGATGCCGCGCGCGGCGATGTCGGTCGCCACCAGCACCTTCAGGTCGCCGCTCTTGAACTCGGACAGCGCCTTGGTGCGGGCGCCCTGGCTCTTGTTGCCGTGGATCGCCATCGCGGTGATGCCCGACTTGTCCAGGTACTCGGCCAGGCGGTTGGCGCCGTGCTTCATCCGCGTGAACACCAGCACCTGATGCCAGTCGTGCTTGGTGATCAGGTGGGCCAGCAGTTCCTTCTTCTTGTCGCGGTCCACCGGGTGGATGCGCTGCGCGATCGTGTCGGCGGTGGCGTTGCGGCGCGCGACCTCGATCAGGCCGGGGTTGTCCAGCAGGCGGTCGGCCAGCGCCTTGATCTCGTCGCTGAAGGTCGCCGAGAACAGCAGGCTCTGCTTCTTGGCCGGCAGCAGCGCGAGCACCTTCTTGATGTCGTGGATGAAGCCCATGTCCAGCATGCGGTCGGCTTCGTCCAGCACCAGGATCTCGACCTTGGACAGGTCCAGCGTGCCTTGCTGCGCGTGGTCGAGCAGACGGCCCGGCGTCGCCACCAGGATGTCCACGCCCTTGCGCAGCTGGCTGATCTGCGGATTCATGCCGACGCCGCCGAACATGACCATGCTGGTCAGCGGCAGGTACTTGCCGTAGGTGCGCACGCTTTCCTCGACCTGGGCGGCGAGTTCACGGGTGGGCGTCAGCACCAGCGCGCGGATCGCGGGGCGGCCCTTGGCGTCGCGCACGGGCTTGCCGGCGGACAGGCGTTCGAGGAGGGGGAGGGTGAAGCCGGCGGTCTTGCCGGTGCCGGTCTGGGCGCCGGCCAGCAGGTCGCCGCCGGTCAGGACGGCGGGAATCGCCTGGCTCTGGATGGGGGTGGGGGTCGAGTAGCCGGCATCGGCGATCGCGCGGAGCAGGGGCTGGGAGAGCCCCAATGCGTCAAAACTCATAAGCTGCTTTGTTGTGGCCCGATCGGGCTTTGTGTGTGCAGCACGCCGGCCCTTTGCAGGCCTGGCGCCAGTCTTCGGCTGCCGTGGGAGAGCGTTGAGCTCAGAAAGATGAAAGCCGCGACAAGACTGAGCCGCGGCGATCGGGCGATTGTAGCCGAGCGGGGCCTCTCGTCCGATCGAGGCGGGCATGGGGCGGCGCGCGCGGTGAAATCGTGCGCGGAGCCGGGCGATGGGCAGATCGTCTTGAATGGCCGCGGCGCGCCGGACAGCTTGTCGACAGCTCGCGGACAGCCCTCGCACAGGGTTTCTTGTCGGCGTCCGCAGCCGTGTTTCAGCGCGGTAAACCGACGGTAAAAAGGGCGGTGAGGCCCCTGCTGATCGGCCTTCAAACGAGTTTCGGGCGGCATAGTCTTGCGCCAATGTGTCCACTCGCCCTGTCGTCATGAGCGCCCCGTTTCCCGATCCCGCCGCTGGCACCCATCTGCTGCTGCTGGACCCCGACCCGCATGCGCGACTGCGATTCGCCGCGTTGATGCGGGCCTGGGGTCACCGAGTCACCGACAGCAGCGAGCCGGCCCTGCTGGACCGGGTGCCGCTGCTGCCGGTCGACCTGGCCCTGATCGACCCGAGCGACGCCCGGGAGGCGGGCTGGGGCGCGCTGACGCGTCTGCGGCAGCGGTCGCGGCTGCCGGTGATCGTGCTGCTGCAGCACGACAGCACGCTGGAGCGCGTGCTCGCGCTGGAGCGTGGGGCCGACGCGGTCGTGGCCAAGGACGGCGAGCCGCGCGAGCTGCAGGCACGGATCAAGGCGCTGTTGCGGCCGCGTGAGGGCGATCCGGCGGAGGTGCTGATGTTCGGGCGCTTCCGGCTCGAGCCGATGACGCGCCGGCTCACCGGACCCGGCGGGTTCTGCGTGGTGCTCTCGCAGAGCGAATACAAGCTGCTGCGGGCGTTCCTGGAGCGGCCGCACAGTGTGCTGCAGCGGCAGGAGCTGCTGCACCTGGCGCGCGGCGACGGGGTCACGGCGCTGGAGCGCTCCGTGGACCTGATGGTGTCGAGGCTGCGGCAGAAGCTCAACGACGATCCGAGCTCGCCGTTGATCCGCACCGTGCGGGGGATCGGCTACCTGTTCGATCCGCCGCTGCGCTGACCGAGTCCGGCACAGAGCCCTCACCCCAACCCCTCTCCCGCTCCGCGGGCGAGGGGCTCTCCGTTACTTCGCGGCGACTGACGCCCAGCGCAGTTCGAACCAGTTGTCCGGGCGGTGGATCACCGTCACGTTGGCGCGCGTGGCCCACGGGATCATCTGGCGATGCAGCGGGATCAGATGCACCTGCGCGCGGAACTCGCGCAGCGCGTCCTTGATCAGCGCCTCGCGCTTCTTCGGATCCGCTTCCTCGCTCGACGCCGCGGCGAGCGCGTCGAACTTGTCGTCCTTCCAGTTGCCGAAGTTGTACTGGCCCACCGACTTCTCACCCCGGTTGCGCATCAGCGGCGTCAGCGCCGTTTCCGCGTCGGTGATGCTGCCGCCCCAGCCGTACAGGTAGAGGCTGGTGTCAAGCTTCTCCAGCTTGGGGAACATCAGCACGCGCGGCTGCGCGTTCACGTTGACCTTCACCTTGAGCTGCGCCCACATCGACGCCAGCGCCAGGCAGATGCGCTCGTCGTTGATGTAGCGGTTGTTGGTGCAGTCCAGCGTGACCTCGAAGCCGCTCGCGTACCCCGCGTCGGCCATGAGCTTGCGCGCGGCGGCCAGGTCGAAGGGCAGCCGGGTCTCGAGCTGCGCGTCGCTGAACGCGCCCAGCGGGGAGGGCGTCAGGCCGCCGGTGGGCAGGCTCAGGCCGTTCATCAGCTTCGTGCGCAGCGCCTGGATGTCGATCGCCTGGTACAGCGCCTGACGCACGCGCAGGTCCTTGAACGGGTTCTTGTCGCCGGGCACCTTCGCGTACAGCAGCTTGTCGCGCGCCTGGTCCATGCCGATGAACACGATGCGGTTCTCCGGCCCCTCCTGCACCTTCACCTGCGGCGTCTGCTTGAGCCGGGGAATGTCGCGCGGTGACGGGTCCAGCACGAAGTCGATCTCGCCCGAGACCAGCGCCGCCAGGCGCGTGGCGTCGTTGGCGATCGGCGTGTAGACCGCGTCCTGCACGTTGCCGTCGAACTTGCCCCACCACGCCGGATTGCGCTTGAACGCGGTGCGGATGCCCGGCTCGCGGGCGGTCATCAGGTACGGGCCGGTCCCGTTCGAATGCGTCGCGGCGTAGGTCTCCTGCTTGTCCTTGAAGTTCTGCGGCTTGACGACGTTGTGCTGCTCGCACCAGCGCTTGCTCATGATGAACAGCGTGTCCAGGTGCTGCAGGAAGATCGGATTGACCTTCTCGAGCTGGAACTCGACCGTGAAGTCGTCGATCTTGCGCGGCGTGCCCACGGCCTGCGCGTAGACGCTGATCTGCGAATAGGGGTCCTTGGCGCGGTTGACCGAGAACACGACGTCGTCCGCGGTGAACGGCGTGCCGTCCTGGAACTTCACGCCCTGGCGCAGCTTGAGCCGCCACAGCGTGGGCTTGATCTGCGTCCATTCGGTGGCCAGGCCCGGCACCAGGTTGAGCTGGCGATCGCGCGAGACCAGGCGCTCGTAGACCTGGCCGTTCATCGCGTTGGTGACGATCTCGTTCTGCGCATGCGGGTCGGCGGTCTGCATGTCGCCCTGGCTGGCCCAGCGCAGCGTCTGCGCCTGCGCGGCGCCGGGGAGCAGCACCATCGACGCGCCGATCACGCCGTAGGCGCCGAGCACGCCGACCGCGGCCAATGCGCGCAAGCGAACAGAGAAGGGGCGGGGCAGCAGGGTGGTCATCACGGGAGCGATCTATGGAGCGGCATGGGCGGTCGAGTTTAGGGTCAGGGGCATAAGCTGCGACAATGCACGCCTATTGCCCGGGCGACTCACCGCCCTGGCACGCCCCGCCCGCGGGATCGATCCTCGATCACACGCGGCCCGCGGGCCCTCCAGGTCAACCCACGAAACGCTGAAGAACCATCGCCATGGCTCAATACGTCTTTTCGATGAACCGCGTCAACAAGACGGTTCCTCCCAAGCGCCACATCCTCAAGAACATCTCGCTGTCCTTCTTCCCCGGCGCCAAGATCGGCGTGCTGGGTCTGAACGGCTCGGGCAAGTCCACGCTGCTGAAGATCATGGCCGGCGTCGACAAGGAGATCGAAGGCGAAGCCGTGCCGATGCCCGGCATCAAGATCGGCTACCTGGAGCAGGAGCCCAAGCTGAATCCCGACCAGACCGTGCGTGAGGCGGTCGAGGAAGGCATCGGCGGCGTGCTGGCCGCCAAGAAGCGCCTGGACGAGGTCTACGCCGCCTACGCGGAAGAGAACGCCGACTTCGACGCGCTGGCCGCCGAGCAGGGCGAGCTCGAAGCCATCATCGCCGCGGCCGGTTCGGAGAACACCGACCTGCAGCTGGAACTGGCCGCCGACGCGCTGAACCTGCCGCCCTGGGACGCCAACATCGGCGTGCTGTCCGGTGGTGAGAAGCGCCGCGTGGCGCTGTGCCGCCTGCTGCTGTCCAAGCCCGACATGCTGCTGCTCGACGAACCCACCAACCACTTGGACGCTGAATCGGTCGAGTGGCTGGAGCAGTTCCTGCAGCGCTTCCCCGGCACCGTGGTGGCCATCACCCACGATCGCTACTTCCTGGACAACGCCGCCGAGTGGATTCTTGAACTCGACCGTGGCCATGGCATCCCCTGGAAGGGCAACTATTCCGACTGGCTGGACCAGAAGGAACGCCGCCTGGAGCAGGAGCAGAAGTCCGAGGACGCCCGCGCCAAGGCGATGAAGGAAGAACTCAAGTGGGTGCGCTCGAACGCGAAAGGCCGTCAGGCCAAGAGCAAGGCGCGTCTGGCCCGCTTCGAGGAACTGAGCGACGTCGAATACCAGAAGCGCAACGAGACCAACGAGATCTTCATCCCGGTCGCCGAGCGCCTGGGCAATGAGGTCATCGAGTTCGAGGGCGTGACCAAGTCCTTCGGCGACCGCGTGCTGATCGACAACCTGTCGTTCAAGGTCCCGGCCGGCGCGATCGTCGGCATCATCGGCCCGAACGGCGCCGGCAAGTCCACGCTGTTCCGCATGATCCAGGGCGTCGAGCAGCCGGATTCGGGCACGGTCAAGATCGGCAAGACGGCCAAGCTGGCCTTCGTCGACCAGAGCCGTCAGAGCCTGGACGCGAGCAAGACGGTCTGGGAAGACGTCTCGGGCGGTCTGGACAACATCATCGTGGGCAAGTTCGTGATGCCCTCGCGCGCCTACATCGGCCGCTTCAACTTCAAGGGCAACGATCAGCAGAAGCTGGTCGGCTCGCTGTCGGGCGGTGAGCGCGGCCGTCTGCACCTGGCCAAGACGCTGGCGCAGGGCGGCAACGTGCTGATGCTCGACGAACCGTCGAACGACCTGGACGTCGAAACCCTGCGCGCGCTGGAAGAGGCGCTGCTGGAGTTCGCCGGCTCGGCGATG
The DNA here is from genome assembly GCF_048081605.1 of Roseateles sp. So40a. Classification (NCBI taxonomy): domain Bacteria; kingdom Pseudomonadati; phylum Pseudomonadota; class Betaproteobacteria; order Burkholderiales; family Sphaerotilaceae; genus Roseateles; species Roseateles sp. So40a. The sequence goes on from NZ_CP182288.1 coordinate 1,844,038, forward strand.
GTGATCTCCCACGATCGCTGGTTCCTGGACCGGATCTGCACGCACATCCTGGCCTGCGAAGGTGACTCGCAGTGGTTCTTCTTCGACGGCAACTTCCACGAGTACGAAGCCGACAAGAAGAAGCGCCTCGGTGAAGAAGGCGCGCGGCCGAAACGCGTGCGTTTCAAGCCCATTACGTAACCTCCGCGGTCCCGCTTCGGGCGCCCCACGTCGTTGCAGATCCTCGCCATAGCTGGGCTATGGCTCCGGTCTGCGCCTAGCGCTGCATCCCGAATCGGAGCCTCGGCGGTCACGTAATGCCGAGCGTTGTGGTGACCGCAAACGCCTGCAGGTCCTCGTTTTCAAGAGGGCGTGCGGGCGTTTTTCATTGGGCTCGATTCATTTCACGAATCTTTACGGGAGGCCCACGGCCAATTGACGCGCGCCGCCGACGATCTCCTCACCCCACAACACGTTGGAGATCCCGAGATGGTCAACCGCATTACCCGACCCCTCTCCCTGTTGGCCCTGGCCGCGAGCCTCGGCTTTGCCGCCCTCTCCGCGCAGGCCCAGCCCGCGCCCGGCGACGCGCCCCCGCCGCCCCCGCACATGCACCGCGGCGGTCCGGACTTCGGCGGCCCCGGCTTCGGCCCCATGGGCCCGATGCACGGCAAGCTGCTCAAGGACGCCGGCGTCACCGACGCCCAGCAAGCCCAGATCAAGCAGATCTTCGAGGCCGCCCACAAGGACCTGAAGTCCCAGCGCAACTCGGAACGCCAGCTGCATGAGCGCATGCAGGCGCTGTTCACCGCGCCCACCGTCGACGCCAACGCCGTCGAGCAGGTCCGCCAGCAACTGCACGCAGCCCACGATGTCTCGTCCAAGCGCATCACGCTGGCGATGATCGACGCCTCGCGTGTCCTGACCCCCGAGCAGCGCGCCAAGATCGCCGAGCTGAAGAACCAGCAGCGCGAGAAGATGAAGGAACGCATGAAGGATCGGGCGCAACGCGGCAAGGACCGCCGCGCGGCCGATCAGAACAACCCCGTTCCGAAGCCTTTCACTGACCGCTGAACGCAGGAGGCCGGCTATGCTCCAGTCTTTCGATGAGTCCGCGGCGCGCGGCCTGGCCGATCCGGCCCGGTCGGTGGCTGCCCCGCAACGCCCGATGAACCCACGACTGCTCCTGATCGACGACGACGCCCGGCTCACCGCCATGCTGGGCGACTACCTCAGCAGCGCCGGCTTCGATGTCAGCTTCGCCGGATCCCTCGCGCAAGGCCGCTCCGAACTGGAGGCCGGCCAGTTCGAGCTGCTGGTGCTGGACCTGATGCTGCCCGATGGCGACGGCCTCGAGTTCTGCCGCCAGCTGCGCGGCGACAAGCGTTGGCGCCGCCTGCCGGTGCTGATGCTGTCCGCCCGCGGCGAGCCGATGGACCGCATCCTGGGCCTGGAGCTCGGCGCCGACGACTACCTGCCCAAGCCCTTCGAGCCCCGGGAGCTGCAAGCCCGCGTGAAGGCGCTGCTGCGCCGCACCGAGCCGCAGGCCATGGGCGACGAGGTGCTTCGCTTCGGCCGCCTGGAGATCGACCTGGCCGCGCGCCAGGTGCGCCTGGACGGCAATGCCTGCGACCTCACCAGCCATCAGTTCGACCTGCTGGTCGTGCTGGCGCAGAGCCCGGGCCGGGTGCTGTCGCGCGACCAGATCATGGATGCGCTCAAGGGCCATCCGCTGGAGGCCTTCGACCGGTCGATCGACGTGCACATCTCGCGCATCCGCTCGGTCATCGAGGACGACGCCAAGAACCCGCGGCGCGTGCTGACGGTGCGCGGCGCCGGTTATGTGTTCGCCCGCAAGCAGGATGCCGAAGGCCTCGAATAAGTGAAGTCGCTGTACCTGCGGATCTACATCACCGTCGTGGTGGTGTTGCTGGCGTTCGCGCTCGGGTCGGCCTGGTTGTTCCAGGGACGCATCGAGCAGGAACGCGGCACCTTCGAGCAAGCCGCCTCCGAGCGGCTTGTGGCGTTGGCGGTCCTGGTGCAGCGCGCGCTGCCGCCCGCCACCGCGCCCACCGACGAGCAGGCCGATGCCGTCGAGGACTGGGGTCAGCGCCTGCGCATGGCGCTGGCGCTGGAGGACTCGCGCGGCCGGCGCATCGGCGCCTCGCCGCTGTTCGAGCGCCGCGAGGACATTCCCGGTTCCCGCGTGCAGCGCATCCCGCTGGATGACGGACGTCATCTGCTGTTCCTGAGACTGGCCCGCCCGCCGGGCGCCTCGGGTCCGGTCGGGCAGGACAAGCTCGAGGCCGACGCGCGCGCCGCCAGTGGCCCGCATCGCGCGCCGCGCGAGCGCCGCGATCCGTTCATCGACGGGCCGGGGCCGCAGGACTGGCGAGGGCAGGACGGTCGCCCGCAGGAGGCGCGTGAACCCGCGCGTCGAGAAGGGCGCCACCCCGAAGCCGAGCAGATGCGTCAGCGCATGCTGGATCGCCTGGAGCAGCAGCGCCGCGAGGACGCCGCCAACGGGTCCTGGCTGCCCGGCTGGATTCCGCGTCCCAGCGGCGAGGCCCTGGCCGTGCTGCTCGCGGTGCTGTTCCTGGCCGTGTCCGGCGGTGCCTATCCGGTCGTGCGCCGGCTGACGCGCCGGCTGGAGTCGCTGAAATCCGGCGTCGAGCAGTTCGGTTCCGGCGACCTGGGCTTCCGCGTCCAGGACAACGGCAAGGACGAGGTGGCTGCGCTGGCCACCAGCTTCAACCGCGCCGCCGAGCAGATCGAGGCGCTGCTGCGGGCGCAGAAGAGCCTGCTGGCCAACGCCAGCCATGAGCTGCGCTCGCCGCTGGCCCGCCTGAAGATGGCGTTCTCGATGCTCGACGATGCCTCGCCGGCGCAGCGCGCGCGCCTGGGGCAGGAGATCAACACCAACATCGCCGAGCTCGACGCGCTGGTCGAGGAGGTGCTGCTGGCGAGCCGGCTCGAGGGCGGCGCCCAATCGCTGCGCCTGGAGCCGGTGGACCTGCTGGCCATCGCCGCCGAGTCCGCGGCGATGGGCGGCGCGGACTTGCAGGTCGAGGACGGCATCGACCGCCTGACGCTCAGCGGCGATGACCGCCTGTTGCGCCGCGCGCTGCGCAACCTGCTGGAGAACGCCAGACGGTATGGCGGGCCGGATGTCGAGCTGAAGGTGAGACGCGCCGGCAACGATCGCATCGAGCTGGCGGTGTGCGATCGCGGGCCGGGTGTGCCCGAGCCGATGCGCGAGCGCATCTTCGAGGCGTTCTTCCGGCTGCCGGGGCATGCCGAGGTGTCAGGCGGCGTCGGCCTGGGGCTGAACCTGGTCAAGCAGATCGCCACGGCCCATCACGGCACCGTGCGCTGCGATGCCCGCGAGGGCGGCGGCAGCTGCTTCGTGATCACGCTGCCGTTGACCGCGGCCTGACCCAGGACTGCACGGAGCCCTCACCCCAACCCCTCTCCCGCTTCGCGGGCGAGGGGCTTCTTGCTAGTCGCCCGGTCTCTCCGGCCCCCTCGCCCGCGGAGCGGGAGAGGGCGGGGGGTGAGGGCTCGTCGATCCCAGCGAGCCTTGCAGCCCTTGGACTAGCCTCTGATCTCCCGGCGGTGGACCATGGCCAGCAGGACGCTGAGCCCGATGGCCGCGGCGGCCAGGCCCACCGAAGCGGCGCTCCAGAACCCGCGCGCGCCCTGCATGACGGCGGGCAGCTCGATGTCATGGCTGCCGAAGGCCAGCCAGTACCCGCCGCCCAGTCCCAGTCCCCAGATCGCGAACGCGTAGATCAGCATCGGCGCGGTCGCGATGTGGTGGGCCCGCAGCACGAAGGCCGCGACCGTCTGTCCTGCGTCCGATACGTGGAACAGCCACAACCAGCCCAGCAGCGGCAGTGCGGCGGCGACGATGGCCGCGTCGTGGGTGTACAGGCCCAGCACCTGCTCGCGCAGCGAGAAGACCAGCCCGCCCAGCACGAACGCGATCGCCAGCGCGATCTCCAGCCCATGCCAGCCCAGGCGGCGCGCGGCGGCGTAGTCGCGCGCGCCCAGCGCCTGCGCCACCAGCGTGCTGCAGGCGTTGGCCTGCGACAGCGGCAGCATGAACATCATCGCCACGAGGTTGGCGCACAGCTGATGCCCCGCGACCGGCGTCGTGCCCAGCCGCGCGATGAAGATGGCCATGAAGGTGAAGCCGGTCACCTCGATCAGCACCGAGGCGCCCATCGGCACGCCCAGCTTCACCAGGCGCAGCAGCGTGTCCTTGCGCGGCCGGTGCAGCCCGGTGCCGGAGAAGCCGAAGGGCGCGTAGAACGGATCGCGCTTGAGCACGATCAGCGCGATCAGCAGCTGGCTCCACATCACGATCGCGGTGGCGATCGCGCATCCCACCGCGCCCAGCGCGGGCACCTGCAGCGGTCCCAGGCTGAAGCCGCCGATCAGCAGCATGCTCGCCGGGAACTTGAGCACCAGGCCGCCGATCTGCAGCGCCATGACCGCCTTGGGCCGCGACACCGCCGTGTTGAAGCCGCGATACGCGGTGAAGAGCAAGGCCGCCGGCAGCGCCACGCCCAGCATGCGCAGGTAGTCGCGGATCTTGGCGGCGATCTCCGGACTGACCTGCGAGATCGCGAGGAAGGGCTGCGGGAACCACAGGATCAGCTCGCCGACGACCGTCAGCGCGAGCGCCAGCCACGCGGCCTGATGCAGGCTGTCGCCGGCCTCGCTCATCCGGCGGGCGCCGAAGAGCTGCCCCGCCACCGGCGAGATCGCCAGCACCACGCCCATCAGGCCGACGAACACCGAGGTGTAGACCGCCGAACCGACCGCCAGCGCCGCGAGGTCGATCGCCGAGTGCCGCGCCACCAGCAAGGTGTCGATCGTCGAGTAGGCCAGCACGGCCAGTTGGCCGATGAACACGGGCCACGCGAGCGGCAGGATCTGCCGCAGGCTCGCGAGTCGGCCGTGGATCGCGGCGCTCAAGCGCGGTCCTTGCCGGAGGCGCGGTGCCCAGTGCCGGTGGGCTCATCGGGGACAGGGGCGCCCGGGTCGGCCTGCCCGGGCTGCCCGGACTGACGCCGCTCGATGGCCCGTTCCGCGTAGCGGTTGAACCGCCATGCCGTGCCCTCAAGCGTGATGCGCCGCCAAGTCGCACGCTTCTCGCCGGGCGTGAGCACCGGCCAGTTCTGGACCTCGTCGAAGCTGCGTCCGCAGCCCTTGCAGAGCTCGTCGCCCTGGCTCGTGGAGCAGATGGCGATGCAGGGCGCGTCGGGCGTCGTGTCGTACCAGCGCAGCCAGGCCGAGCGCGCGGCCTCGGGCATGCTGTCCTCGTCGCACTCGGTCTCGTGGTGGAAGACCAGCAGCGCGTAGACCTCGGCCAGCGCGCGCAGCTCCGGGCCCAGCGTCACGCCGTCGCCGGGCGCGCGATGCCGCCACCAGTTGATGGCGGATTCGATGTCGGTGATGTGGATGCCTGCCATCTGGGCCGTCTCAATAGTCGATGCCCATGGCCGCGCGCACCTCGCGCAGGGTCTTGCGGGCCACGGCGCGGGCGCGCTCGGTGCCGACCTCCACGATCCAGTGGACCTTCTTCGGATCGGCCAGCAGTTCATCGGCGCGGGCGCGCCACGGCGCCTGCTCGTCGTGGATCGCCTCGATCAGCGGCTGCTTGCAGTCCAGGCAGCCGATGGCCGCGCTGCGGCAGCCCGATTCGACCCAGGCGCGCGTGTCGCTGTCGGCGTAGACCTGGTGCAGCGACCAGACGGGGCAGCGCGTGGGCTCGCCCGGATCGCCGCGGCGCACGCGCTGCGGATCGGTGGGCATCTTGCGGATCTTCTCGGCCACGACCTCGGGGGCGTCGCGCATCGCGATCGCGTTGCCGTAGGTCTTGCTCATCTTGCGGCCGTCCAGCCCGGGCAGGCGCGAGGTCTCGGTGAGCAGCGCCTGCGGCTCGGGGAACAGCGGCGGCGACGACGGCCGGTACAGGTGGTTGAAACGCCGGGCGACCTCGCGGGTGACCTCGACGTGCGGCGCCTGGTCCTCGCCCACCGGGACGAACGCGGCCTTGTAGATCAGGATGTCGGCGGCCTGCAGCAGCGGATAGCCCAGGAAGCCGTAGGTGGCCAGCTCGCGGTTCTCCGCCACCAGGTCCTTGTAGCTGGGCATGCGCTCCAGCCAGCTCGACGGCGTGCTCATGGCCAGCAGCGTGAACAGCTCGGCGTGCTCGGGCATGCGGCTCTGGATGAACAGCGTGGCCTGCTCCGGGTCGACACCGGCGGCCAGCCAGTCCACGACCATGTCGTAGACGCTCTGCTCCAGGCCCTCGCGGTGCTGGTAATGCGTGGTCAGCGCGTGCCAGTCGGCGACGAAGAAGAAGCAGTCGTAGGCGGCCTGCAGCCTCACCCAGTTCTTCAGCGCGCCGTGGTAATGGCCCAGGTGCAGCGCGCCGGTCGGGCGCATGCCGGAGAGGACGCGCTGGCGCGGGGAGGGGATCGGATGGTCGGTCATGGCGGAGGGCTGGGGCGCTGGCCACACCGTTGGCGCGGTCCCGGGACGGGACCCGACGCGGTCCGGCGGGAGGGCGATTGTAGGGAGCCGCGGCCCCGGTGCCGGTCCGTCATGCCCATGCCCTTGGCTACACTGCCGCCCCATGAAGCACATCGTGATCCTGATCTCCGGCCGCGGCTCCAACATGGAAGCCATCGTGCAGGCCTGCGCCGCCGGCGGCTGGCCGGCCCGCATCGCCGCGGTGATCAGCAACCGGCCCGATGCCGCCGGACTCGAGTTCGCCCGAGCGCATGGCGTGCCGACCGCCGTCGTGGATCACAAGGCCTTCGGCAAGGGCGATGTGGCCCGCGCCGCCTTCGACGCCGAGCTGCAGCGCGTGATCGACGGCTTCTCGCCGGATCTGGTCGTGCTGGCCGGTTTCATGCGCATCCTGACGCCCGCGTTCACCGGGCATTACGCCGGGCGCATGCTCAACATCCACCCGTCGCTGCTGCCGGCCTTCCCGGGGCTGCACACGCACCAGCGCGCGATCGACGCGGGCTGCCGCGTGGCGGGGGCGACGGTGCACTTCGTCACCGCCGAGCTCGACCACGGCCCGATCGTGGCGCAGGCGGTGGTGCCGGTGCTGGACGGCGACGACGAGGCCGCGCTCAGCGCGCGGGTGCTCAAGCTCGAACACCGCATGTATCCGAGCGCCGTGCGCTGGTTCGTCGAGGGGCGCTTGAGCGTGGACGGCGCCCGCGTGCGCCATGCCGGCGGCGAGCCCCAGATGTTCAGCTGATCGCGCGACGCCGGGGTCGGGTCGGGCCGGGCTGGGCTGGGTTTCTTCAGCCCAGCATGCCGGCCAGGAAGTTGATCGTCAGCGCCAGCACGACGGTGTTGAAGACGAAGGCCTGCACCGCCTGCACGAGCACCAGCCGGCGGATCGGCCGGGAGCTGACCACGACGTCCGAGGTCTGCGAGGTCGCCGCCACCGTCGCGGCGAAGTACAGGAAGTCGATGTAGTCGGGGGCGTCCTCGTCGCCGGGGAACTCCAGCCCGTGAGGCGCCTTCGGCCCGCAATGGAACAGCGACGCGTAGGCCAGGCCGAACTCGACCGGCAGCAGCAGCCAGGACCCGGTCAGCGTCGCCGACGCGACCAGCAGGTGCGGCCAGGCCTGCATCAGCCCCGATTCCTTGACCTGCGCGAGCTCCAGCGCGATGGCCGCCATGCTCGCCGCGCCGCCCAGGATCGCCAGGCCCAGCACGACGTAGACGCTGTCGGCGACGGCGCGGGCCTGCTCCTCGACGTCCTCGGCATCGGTGCGGACCATGCGCCAGCCGATGAGGATCAGGTAGGTCCACACGCCCGCGCTCCAGCCCAGCAGCAGCCGGGTGTGCCAGGCGAGGTCCACCGGCCAGCAGGCGGCCAGTAGCGCGCCGGTGGCCGCCCCGATCAGCAGGCGCGGTCGGCGTTGGATCTGGTGCAGGAGCGGCATGGCGGTGCGAGGCCTCGGCAGTGGCGGCGTCAGTCGCCGATCCGCGCGAAGCGGGGCAGGGCGCGGCCGTCGATCTCGACGGTGCCGAAGAACATCGCGTAAGGGCGCACCCAGAGGCCCGAGTCGTTGTACAGCGGCGCGTACAGCACCAGGGGCTCCAGCGTCTCGCTGTGGCGCACGACGCCGCGGACTTCGTATTCGCCGCCCTTGTAATGGCGGTAGCGGCCCGGGGGCGCCTCGGGCAGCGGCGGGAGCGGATCGCCGGCGCCGTGCGCGGCCGGATCGGCACCGGACGTGGCGTGTGCGGGCTGCGGGGTGGCGAGGGGATCGGACGTGGCGTCGCTCATTCGGGAAGCGTCGGGGATAATCGGGCGATGCATCCTAATGCCCTTCTCGAACTCTGCGCCGAACTCGTGGACAGCCTGCTGCTGTTCGACAAGCCCGCCGACGCCCTCGTTTCCGACTTCTTCCGCGCCAACAAGGCCCTGGGCCAGCGCGAGCGCCACACCGTGGCCGAGACCGCCTACACCGTGCTGCGCAAGCGCGCGGTGCTGCAGCATCTGGCCCAGTCGGGCCGGGGTCCGATGTCTCGCCGGCTGGCGATCCTGGCCTGGCAGGGCAACGAGACCTTCCTGCGTGCCGCGCTCAAGGACGAGGAGCAGCACTGGCTCAAGCAGGTCGCCTCCATCGACCGCGCCAAGCTGCCCGAGAAGCTGCGCCACAACCTGCCCGACTGGCTGGTCGACCCGCTGCGCCAGCGCCTGGGCGACGAGGAGTTCTGGCAACTGGCCGAGGCGGTGAACGAGTCCGCACCGCTGGACCTGCGCGTGAACCTGCTCAAGGCCAAGCGCGAGGACGTGCAGGCCGCGCTCAAGGACAAGGGGTTCAACTCGGCGCCGACGCCGTATTCGCCCTGGGGCCTGCGCCTGGAGGGCAAGCCCGCGCTGCAGAAGCTGGACGTCTTCACCAGCGGCCAGGTCGAGGTGCAGGACGAGGGCAGCCAGTTGCTGTCGCTGCTGACCGAGGCCAAGCGCGGCGAGATGGTCGTGGACTTCTGCGCCGGTGCCGGCGGCAAGACGCTGGCGCTGGGCGCGGCGATGCGCAACACCGGCCGCCTGTACGCCTTCGACGTGTCGGGCCACCGGCTGGACAAGCTCAAGCCGCGCCTGGCGCGCAGCGGTCTGTCCAACGTCTATCCGGTCCAGATCAGCAACGAGCGCGACGAGCGCGTCAAGCGCCTCGCCGGCAAGATCGACCGGGTGCTGGTCGATGCGCCGTGCTCGGGCCTGGGCACGCTGCGCCGCAATCCCGACCTCAAGTGGCGCCAGTCGCCCAAGAGCATCGAGGAACTGCACGCCAAGCAGATCAACATCCTGAACAGCGCGTCGCGCCTGCTCAAGCCGGGTGGTCGCCTTGTGTACGCGACCTGCTCGCTGCTGGACGCGGAGAACGAGGCGGTCGCGCAGGCCTTCGCCGAGGCGCATCCCGACTTCACGCTGCTGCCCGCGCAGGACGTCCTGGCGCATGCCCAGGTCGACGCGGCCCAGGCGGCCGAGTTGTCCGACAGCGGCTACCTGCGCCTGTGGCCGCACCGCCATCACAGCGACGGCTTCTTCGCGGCGGTCTGGGAACGCAAGAAGTAAGGCCGGGCAGGGCGCGGCAGGTGGCCGCGCTCCGAAATTCTTCTGACGAACCAAATGCCTGGGCAGCGACCGCAGGAAGGCCTTGCGGTGCTTCGGTCTGCCCTGATCTGGTTCGTTCGATGAATCACGTTTCCTGGTCTTCCAGACCTGAAGCGTCAAAAGACCAGCGGGAAAGCCGGTCACATTTGGGCGATTTCTAGAGTCGCTCGCCTACAATCGTGGCTTCCTGTGGACAACTGGCTCCTCGCGAGCAGGGTTAGGACCGAATGAACGTATTGATGTCTGTGCACGACGCCGTCTTGAGTTTCCTCATCGACGGCCTCACCGGCGCCAGCTGGTGGCAGATCGTGGTCTTCACGCTGGTGGTGACGCATATCACCATCGCCGCTGTCACGATCTTCCTGCACCGCGCCCAGGCGCACCGCGCGCTGGACCTGGGCCCGATCCCGTCCCATTTCTTCCGCTTCTGGCTGTGGATGACCACGGGCATGGTGACGCGCGAGTGGGTGGCCATCCACCGCAAGCACCACGCCAAGTGCGAGACCGAGGACGATCCTCACAGCCCCGTCACCCGCGGCATCAAGACCGTGATGACGCGTGGCGCCGAGCTGTATCGCGCCGAGGCCAAGAACCAGGAGACCATCAAGAAGTTCAGCCACGGCGTGCCGGACGACTGGATGGAGCGCAATGTCTACACGAAGCGCTCGGTCTGGGGGGTGTCGCTGATGCTGATCCTGAACGTTTCGCTGTTCGGCGTGGCGGGCCTGGCGGTCTGGGCGACGCAGATGGCCTGGATCCCGATCTGGGCGGCCGGCGTCATCAACGGCGCGGGTCACTACTGGGGTTATCGCAACTTCGAGGCGACCGACGCCTCCACCAATGTGTCGCCCTGGGGCCTGATCATTGGCGGCGAGGAGCTGCACAACAACCACCACACCTACCCGACCTCGGCCAAGTTCTCGGTCAAGCCTTTCGAATTCGACATCGGCTGGGGTTACATCCGTGCCATGGAGATGATCGGCTGGGCGAAGGTGCGCAAGACCGCGCCGCAGATGAAGACCGGCGAGATCAAGGCCGTGGCGGACAAGGACACGCTGGAGGCGATCATCGCCAACCGCTACGAGGTGATGGCGCAGTACGCGCGTGGCCTGCGCAGCGCCTGCAAGGAAGAGCTGGATCGCCTGAAGGCGGCTGGCGAGCAGCATAGCGTCAAGTTCCACCAGTTCAAGCTGGCCAAGCGCTGGCTGCACCGTGACGCCGAGAAGATCCCGGCGGCCTACCAAGCGCAGCTGGACGGCGTGCGCGCCGAGAGCCCGGTGCTGGACAAGCTGGTGACCATGCGCGAAGAGCTGCGTCAGCTGTGGACCCGCACGAACGTGTCGGCTGAGCAGCTGGTGCACGATCTGCAAGCCTGGTGCCGCAAGGCCGAGGAAAGCGGCATCGCCGAGCTGAAGTCCTTCGCGATGAGCCTGCGCACCGTGCGGGCCTGATCGTCGATTCGGAGATTCCGACGTCGATCCTCGCCTGGGTGAATCGCATCACCCAGCGGCAGATGAAGGAATGCAAAGGGCGCCCCTACCGGGCGCCTTTTTTCCTGGTGGCGCCCATAATTTGTCAGGACCGTCACACAAGGAGACCGACATGAATGCCTCGACCCTGATCAAGCGCGCGACGCTGCTGGGATTGACCACGCTGAGCCTGACGGCGGTGGCGTCGGTGGCGCAGGCGCAGGCCGAAGTGAACTTCATCAAGCCGGAGACCTTCGCCGACATCGGCTGGAGCGCCCCCGATCGCGAGACCGCGATGAAGCAGCTCGAGGAGCACTTCAAGACCGTGGCAGCGCGCGAGTTGCCCGGCAAGCAGTTGAAGATCGATGTGACCGATGTCGATCTGGCGGGCGACGTGGAGCCCCGCGTTCGCGCCGACCGCATCCGCATCCTGCGCACGGTGACCATTCCCCGGATGAGCTTCTCGTACACGCTGAGCGAGAACGGCCAGGTGCTGAAGTCCGGCAAGGCGGACATCAAGGACATGGACTACCAGAACACCGCGCGCAATCGCTACTTCGAGTCGGAGCCGCTGCGCTACGAGAAGAAGATGATCGACGACTGGTTTGCCAAGACGCTGCTCAACAAGTCCGACATCGCTCGCGCCACGCCTTGAGAGCCAGCCGGCGGCGCGTCGGCTTGCCGAGGCGCTGTCGCTGCAGAAATGTCCTCGGACATGAGCCGTCGGAAATGAAAAAACCCGCCGTGAGGCGGGTTCTTGCTTGCAAGGTGAGGGCGCTGCCGGAGCCGCGGCCTCCCAGCTGAATCACTTCAGCTTGGTTTCCTTGTACAGCACGTGCTTGCGTGCCTTGGGGTCGAACTTCATGAATTCCAGCTTTTCGGGCGTGGTCTTCTTGTTCTTGTTGGTGGTGTAGAAATGACCGGTGCCGGCAGTGGATTCCAGCTTGATCTTCTCGCGTCCGCCTTTGGATGCCATGGTGTCGCTCCTGGTTCAGTGATTAGGCTTGACCGCGCGCGCGCAGGTCGGCCAGCACGGCGTCGATGCCCTTCTTGTCGATCAGACGCAGCGCGGCGTTGCTGATGCGCAGACGGACCCAGCGGTTCTCGCTTTCGACCCAGAAACGGCGGTATTGCAGGTTCGGGAGGAACCGGCGCTTGGTTTTGTTGTTGGCGTGGGAAACATTGTTTCCGACCATGGGCTTCTTGCCCGTGACTTCGCAGACGCGTGCCATGTGGACACTCCGATACTTGTCATCCGGCGACCATCCCAATCGGCCCGACCTGGCTGTCGGATCGCGGGTGGCGGCCTCACCTCGCCATAGGGTGGCGGTATCCCATCTTCCCCGCGTCGAGATCCTTCACAGGTTGTCGGCGCAGGAAAAACGTCGAGTGTAGCAGAAACAGACCGGCCCGCGCAAAGGCGGGCCGGTCAGGAGGCGCAAGGGGCGGTCAGTCCGCGGCCTGCTCCAGGAAGCGCTGCGCGTCGAGCGCGGCCATGCAGCCGGTGCCGGCGCTGGTGATGGCCTGGCGATAGACATGGTCCTGCACGTCGCCGGCGGCGAACACGCCCGGCACGCTGGTCATCGTCGCGAAGCCTTCCAGGCCGCTCTTCGTGCGGATGTAGCCGTCCTTCATCTCCAGTTGTCCCTGGAAGATGTCGGTGTTGGGCTTGTGGCCGATCGCGATGAAGCAGCCCTGCAGCTTCACGTCGGTGGTCGTGCCGTCCTGCGTGCTCTTGATGCGCACGCCAGTGACGCCGGTGGCGTCGCCCAGCACCTCATCCAGCGTGTGGAACAGGTGCAGCTCGATCTTGCCGGCCTTGACCTTGTCCATCAGCTTGTCGACCAGGATGGGCTCGGCGCGGAACTTGTCGCGGCGATGGATCAGGTGGACCTTGCTGGCGATGTTGGACAGGTACAGCGCTTCCTCGACCGCGGTGTTGCCGCCGCCGACCACGCTGACTTCCTGATCGCGATAGAAGAAGCCGTCGCAGGTCGCGCAGGCGCTGACGCCGCGGCCCATGAACGATTCCTCCGACGCCAGGCCCAGGTACTGCGCCGAGGCGCCCGTGGCCAGGATCACCGTGTCGGCCGTGTACACGCCACTGTCGCCGGTCAGCGTGAACGGGCGCTTGGAGAAGTCGACGCTGTTGATGTGGTCGAAGACGATCTCGGTCTGGAAGCGCTCGGCATGCTGCTGGAAGCGCTGCATCAGTTCGGGACCTTGCACGCCCATCACGTCGGCGGGCCAGTTGTCGACCTCGGTGGTGGTCATGAGCTGACCCCCTTGCGCCATGCCGGTGACCAGCAGCGGCTTGAGGTTGGCGCGGGCCGCGTAGATGGCGGCGGTGTAGCCGGCGGGGCCGGAGCCGAGGATCAGCAGTTGGACGTGGCGGGTGGTTTGGCTCATGACGGGGCAGGTGGGGATGCGCACGTTGCGCACAAGGGTCGACAGCCTACGGCGGCCTACAGCGTTGACCCTATGAACAGCCGTGAACAAATTGGCACAATGCATCCATTCTAGGTGGCGGCTCCCTCTGCCATCCTGACAACCACGATTGACCCTAACCCCCGACAGGAGGCATCCCTTCATGGCCATGTTGTCCAATTTGGATCTGATCCGCAGGGTTCCCTTGTTCTCCCTGCTGACCGCCGACCAGGCCCAGTCCATCGCGGACAGTGTCGTCAAGCGCCGCTTCAAACGCGGCGAGTTGATCGTCGAGCAGGGCACCAAGTCCAACGCGCTCTTCATCCTGCTCAACGGCCGCGCCCGCGTGCTGACCGCCGACTCCCGCGGCCGCGAGGTCATCCTCGCGGTGTTGCAGCCGGGCGACTATGTCGGTGAGATGAGCCTCATCGACAACGAACCCCATTCGGCCACCGTGCGCGCCGAGGTCCAGACCGACATGCTGGTGCTGGGCCGCGCCGATTTCGCGCGCGGGCTGCCCGAGCCCTCGAGCCTGGCCTACGGCATCCTGCGCGGCCTGGTGGCGCGCCTGCGCAACGCCGATCGCCAGATCGAGTCGCTGGCGCTGCTGGACGTGTACGGACGCGTGGCGCGCACGCTGCTGGACATGGCCGAGGAAGAGAAGGGCGTGAAGATCATCCGCGGCAAGGTGTCGCGCCAGGACATGGCCAAGGTCGTGGGCGCGTCGCGCGAGATGGTCAGCCGCGTGATGAAGGACCTGGAGGACAAGGGCGTCATCGAGACGCTCGAGAACGGCTCCGTGGTCATCAAGGAACGTCTGCAGCACGATTGAGGCTTCAACGTTTCTTCACCTTGCGGCCGGGCCCCGCGTCTGAGACGCGGGGCGCTTGCGTCACAATCGCGGCATGAGTTTCCCCGGTTCCCTGCTGGGCGGAGGCGACGACGCCGCCCCGTCCGAGCGCCCCGCGCCGGCGCGCAAGTCCAAGAAGGCCGCGGCGGCCGCTCCGCCGCCGACGCCGCCCAGTCCGCTGCGCACGCCGCTGTGGCTGCTGCTGGGCGCGCTCGCGTGGTGCCTGGTCTTGCTGGCGATGGTCAGCCATGACCGCGCCGACGCCGCCTTCAGCACCGCCGGCAACGGCCTGCCGACGCACAACCGCGTGGGCGCGCTGGGCGCGTGGATCTCCGACCTGATGCTCTTCGGCTTCGGCTACTCGTGCTGGTGGCTGATGCTGGTGTCGCTGCGCACCTGGCTGAGCGGCCTGGCGCGGATGCTGCGCGCCGACCCGGGAGCTGCTCCCACGATCAAGGACCGGCTGCCGGCGATCGGCGGCGTGCTGCTGCTGATGGCGGCGAGCTGCGCGCTCGAATGGACGCGTCTGTATGGTTGGGAATCGCACCTGCCTGGGCACGCCGGTGGCGTGTTCGGGTACCTGCTCGGCCCGGCCAGCATGAAGCTGCTGGGCTTCGCGGGATCGGGCGTCGTGTGGATCGCGGCACTCGTGGCCGGCGTATCGCTCGCGCTGAAGTTCTCGTGGTTGCGGCTGTCCGAGCAGATCGGCACCGCGATCGAGCGCCTCATCGAGAAGCGCGAGGTCCGCCGCGAGATCGCCGAGGACAAGCGCGTGGGCAAGGAAGCCAAGCGTGAGCGCGAGGCCGTCGTCGAGGTCGAGCGTCACATCGAGGAAGAGCACCACATCCCGATCGTGATCGAGCCGCCGGTGGTGGAGGTGCCCAAGTCCACGCGCGTGATCAAGGAGCGTCAGCAGACGCTGTTCACCGATCCGACCGACGCCAAGCTGCCGCAGGTCGACCTGCTGGACGCGCCGCCGCCGCGCATCGAGACCGTCACGCCCGAGTCGCTGGAGATGACCAGCCGCATGATCGAGAAGAAGTTGAAGGACTTCGGCGTCGAGGTGCGGGTGGTGGCGGCGTCGCCCGGTCCGGTGATCACGCGCTACGAGATCGAGCCGGCCACCGGCGTGAAGGGCTCGCAGATCCTGGGCCTGGCCAAGGACCTGGCGCGCTCGCTGAGCCTGGTGTCGATCCGCGTGGTCGAGACGATTCCGGGCAAGAACTACATGGCGCTGGAGCTGCCCAACGCGCGGCGCCAGACGATCCGTCTGTCGGAGATCCTGGGCTCGCAGGTCTACGCGGATGCGTCGTCGTCGCTGACGATGGGCCTGGGCAAGGACATCGTGGGCCTGCCGGTCGTGGCCGACCTGGCCAAGATGCCGCACTGCCTGGTGGCCGGCACGACCGGCTCGGGCAAGTCGGTGGGCATCAACGCGATGATCCTGTCGCTGCTGTACAAGGCCGAGGCCCGCGACGTCCGCCTGATCCTGATCGACCCCAAGATGCTCGAGATGAGCGTCTACGAGGGCATCCCGCATCTGCTGGCACCTGTCGTGACCGACATGAAGCAGGCGGGCAACGCGTTGAACTGGTGTGTCAACGAGATGGAGCGCCGCTACAAGCTCATGTCCAAGATGGGCGTGCGCAACCTGGCGGGCTACAACAAGAAGATCACCGACGCGGCCGAGCGCGAGGAGAAGATCCCCAATCCGTTCAGCCTGACGCCGGAAGAGCCCGAGCCGCTGGATCGCCTGCCCCACATCGTCGTGGTGATCGACGAGTTGGCCGACCTCATGATGGTCGTGGGCAAGAAGATCGAGGAGCTGATCGCGCGCCTGGCCCAGAAGGCCCGTGCCGCAGGCATCCATCTGATCCTGGCCACGCAGCGTCCGTCGGTGGACGTGATCACCGGCCTGATCAAGGCCAACATCCCGACGCGGCTGTCCTTCCAGGTGTCGAGCAAGATCGACTCGCGGACCATCCTCGACCAGATGGGCGCCGAGGCGCTGCTGGGCATGGGCGACATGCTCTACATGGCCTCGGGCACCGGGCTGCCGGTGCGCGTGCACGGCGCGTTCGTCAGCGACGACGAGGTGCATCGTGTCGTCGAGTACCTGAAGGAGCAGGGCGGCGAGCCCAACTACATCGAGGGCATCCTGGAGGGTGGGGTGCTCGACGGCGACAGCGGCGGCGATGGCCTGCCCGGACTGACGGCCGGCGGCGATGGCGAATCCGACCCGATGTACGACCAGGCCGTGGCCATCGTGCTGCAGCACAAGCGGGCGTCGATCTCGCTGGTGCAGCGCCACCTGCGCATCGGCTACAACCGGGCCGCCCGATTGCTGGAGCAGATGGAGAAGTCCGGTGTCGTGTCGTCGATGGCGACCAACGGCAACCGCGACATCATCGTGCCCAAGAGAGATGAATGACATGGTCCTCCGAATCCTGACCCGCGGCGCCGCCGCGATCGTGCTGGGCGCCGCCGCCGCGGTGGCGCATGCCGACGGCATCAGCGCGCTGCAGCAGTTCGTCACCGAGGTGAAGAGCGGTCGCGCCAACTTCACGCAGACGGTGACCGCGCCGGACGGCAAGCGCAAGAAGACGACGACCGGCACCTTCGAGTTCCAGCGCCCGAACCAGTTCCGCTTCGCCTATGGCAAGCCGTCGGAACAGCTGATCGTGGCCGATGGCAAGCAGGTGTGGATCTACGACCCCGACCTGCAGCAGGCCAGCGTGCGCGCGATGGACCAGGCGCTGGGCGCGACCCCGGTGTCGCTGCTGGCGGGCGGTGACCTGGGCAAGGACTTCACGCTCAAGGCGCTGCCCGCGGCCAACGGCCTGGACTGGGTCCAGGCCACGCCCAAGCGGACCGACAACACGCTGCAGAGCCTGAAGCTCGGCTTCAAGGGCCGCGATCTGTCGGCGCTGGAGATCGTCGACGGTTTCGGCCAGCAATCGGTGATGCAGTTCAGCGCGGTGGAGCCCAACGCGAAGGTCGCGCCGGAGCGTTTCCGCTTCACGCCGCCGCCCGGGACCGACATCGCGCGCCAGCCCTGAGCGCGCCGCGTGCGTCCCGGTTGGCGTGACTTCCCCTTGAGCCCGCGATGAGCAACGCCTCGCTCTTCCCTGACGAGTTCGACCCCGTGCCTGCCGCCTCGCCGGCGCGCACCGCACCGAGCGCGCATGCGCCACTGCCCGAGCGGCTGCGGCCGCGTCAGCTCGACGAGGTCGTCGGCCAGCGTCACCTGCTGGGCCCGGGCATGCCGCTGCGGGTCGCGCTGGAAAGCGGCCGGCCGCATTCGATGATCCTGTGGGGCCCGCCCGGCGTCGGCAAGACGACGCTGGCGCGGCTGATGGCGCAGTTCTTCGATGCGCAGTTCATCGCGATCTCGGCGGTGCTGGGCGGCGTCAAGGACATCCGCGAGGCGGTCGAGCGCGCGCTGGCCGCGTCGGGGCAGGGCCGTCGCACGATCGTGTTCGTCGACGAGGTGCACCGCTTCAACAAGGCGCAGCAGGATGCCTTCCTGCCGCATGTGGAGTCGGGGCTGTTCAGCTTCATCGGCGCGACGACGGAGAACCCGTCGTTCGAGGTGAACTCGGCGCTGCTGTCGCGCGCGACGGTGCACGTGCTGAAGTCGCTGGACGAGCAGGACATGCGGGAGCTGCTCGTGCGCGGCCGCGAGGCGCTCGGCGCGCCGCCGGTCAGCGAGGCCGCGACGCAGCGCCTGATCGGCTACGCCGACGGCGACGCGCGACGGCTGCTCAACACGCTGGAGACGGTGTCGCAGCTGACGCCGGCGGACACCGCGGAGATCGATGAGGCGCTGCTCGAGCGCACGCTCGGCGAGCAGCTGCGTCGTTACGACAAGGGCGGCGACCAGTTCTACGACGTGATCTCGGCGCTGCACAAGTCGGTGCGCGGATCCAATCCGGACGCCGCGCTGTACTGGCTGGTGCGGATGCTCGATGGCGGCGTGGATGCGCGCTACATCACGCGGCGCCTGATCCGCATGGCCAGCGAGGACATCGGCAATGCCGACCCGCGCGCGCTGCGGCTCTGCCTGGACGCCGCCGAGACCTACGAGCGCCTGGGATCGCCGGAGGGCGAGCTGACGCTCGCGCAGGCGGTCGTGTACCTGGCGATCGCGCCCAAGTCCAATGCCGTCTACAACGCGTACAACCAGGTGCGCGCGCTGATCAAGCAGGACAGCTCGAGGCCGGTGCCGGTGCACCTGCGCAACGCGCCGACCCGGCTCATGAAGGAGCTGGGCTATGGCAAGGCCTATCGCTACGCGCATGATTTCCCGGGCGCCTACGTGGCCGGCGAGCAGTACCTGCCCGACGGCCTCGAGGACCAGCGCTTCTACGCGCCGGTGCCGCGGGGGCTGGAGATCAAGATCGGCGCGCGGCTCGATGAGCTCAGACGCCTGGATGGCGAGGCGTTGGGACGCGACGATGCGGCGCTGTCGCCGGGCGCGCAGGGCGCATCCGACTCGCCCAGCCTGGACGACGAGGCCTGACCCATGAGCGCGCGGATCGTTTGGCGGCAGACGATGTCCTTGCTTGCGATCGTGGCCGCCACCTTCGCCGCGATCTCCGCCGCGACGGCCCAGGCCGCGCCCGCCAAGCCCTCGCCACCGCGCTCCGGCGCGGCCTCGCATGCCGCGCCGCTCGCGCAGCCGGCCGAGGGGCCCACGCTCACGCGCATCCGCGAGACCGGCGTGATCGTCATCGGCTACCGGCCGGCCTCGTTGCCGTTCTCCTACCTGGACGCGCAACTGCGGCCGACCGGGTACTCGGTCGAGCTCTGCGAGCGCGTCATCGGCGCGTTGCGCGTGCGGCTCAAGCTGCCCGACCTCGAGGTGCGGCGCGTGGCGGTGGGCTCCGCGACGCGCATGCCGATGGTCAGCAACGGCACGCTGGACATGGAGTGCGGCATCACGACCAACACCGCGGAGCGGGCCCGCAGCCAGGCCTTCTCGCTGACGATCTTCGTGGCCGAGACCAAGCTCATGACGCGCCACGGCGAGCGGGTGCAGAGCCTGGCCGACCTGCGCGGCCGGCCGGTGGTCAGCACCATCGGCACGACCAGCATCCAGCACCTGGCCAAGGTCAACGAGCAGCAGGGGCTGGGCATCCGCATCGTGGCCGGCCTGGACGACCCCGACGCGTTCCAGCTGCTGCGCAGCGGCCGCGCGGACGCCTTCATGATGGACGACGTCATCATGCGCAGCGTGCTGGCGCAGCAGGGCGCGGCGACCTCGAGCGAGGATTACGTGATCTCGGAGCGCGCGCTGACGGTGGAGCCGTATGCGATCGGGCTGAACCGCGACGATCCGATGTTCAAGGCGATGGTCGACGAGGTGCTGACCGGGCTGTACCGCAGCGGGGAGATCCACGCGATCTACAAGCGCTGGTTCGAGTCCCCGTTGCCGTCCAGTGGCATCAACCTGAAGCTGCCGATGAACGCCGCTTTCCGGCGCGTGGTCGCGCAGCCGACGGATTCGCCGGATCCGGAGCGTTACCGCTGAGCGGAGCGTCGGCGCTTGTCTCGGGTGAGGCGTCCTGCCTGCCGCTGGCCAGCGGCCCCGAGCAGCCGTCGCGTCCTCCGAGCAGGTCGACGAAACGACGCGCGGCCAGCCCCAGCGGGCGCGTCTGCGTCCACACCACGTCCACGTAGAGCTGCAGCGCGGTCGTGAAGTTGCCGGCGGGAACCTGCACGAGCTCGCCCGAGTCCAGCGCGGCCCGCACGAAACCCGAGGGCAGCCACGCCCAGCCCAGTCCCGCCGACACCATGCGCAGCGCCGCGATCGGGCTGTCGGTGCGCCACTGCACGCGGGATACGGAGATGCGCTTGTCGACGTCGCACGCATCGCGGCCGGCGACGAGGATCTGGCGCTCGGCGATCAGGTGCTCGTCGCGCAGCGCGCCGGCGCCGATCTCCTGGCCGCGCGCGAGCATCGGGTGATCCGCGGCGACGACAGCGATCAGCGTCTCCCGGGCGACTTCCTGGAACTGCTCGGACGGGTCCAGGCCCTGGCGCTCGAAGACCAGCGCCAGCTGCGCGCGGCCGGACTTCAGCATCGCCAGTGCATCGGCCTGCGGCGCGGTCAGGATGTCGACGGCCAGCAGCGGGAACTCCGCGGACAGCGTGCGCAGCGCGTCGCTCCAGGGCGTGGCCGCGAGCAGCTCGGGCGCGACGGCGATCGCCAGCGCGGGCTCCAGGCCTTGGGTCATCGCCAACGCATGCCGGTTGAGCTGACCGAGCTGCTCCGCCAGTCGGCGCGCCTGCGGGATCAGCGCGAGCGCTTGCGGCGTGGGCACCGGTTCGCGCCCGCTGCGATCGAACAGCGGGAGATCCAGCTCGGCTTCCAGATGCGCGATCGTCATGCTGACCGCCGAGGGCACACGACCCAGCGCGCGGGCGGCCGCCGAGAACGAGCCGTGATCGATGGCAGCGAGGAAGGTGCGGACGTTGTCGAGGTCGAAGGCCATGGCTGGATCATCTATCAGAAGGTCTGATGGATGCTGACTTCATCTATCAGGACTGTGAACATACAGTCGACGCCATCGTGGATCAAGTCCTTGGCCCTCCGGCGATCGTCGCTGTGGGGCGCGAGGGCTCAGACAAGGAGTTCGAGATGGTGTGGGGTGTGTTGTTCCTGGCGGGCCTGTTCGAGATCGGCTGGGCGGTGGGTCTGAAGTACACCGAGGGCTTCACGCGGCCGTGGCCGACGGTGGGCACGGTGCTGGCGATGGTGACGAGCGTGGTGCTGCTGGGCTGGGCGCTGAAGCACCTGCCCGTGGGCACGGCCTACGCGATCTGGACGGGGATTGGCGCGGTGGGCACGGCGATCGCGGGCATCGTGCTGCTGGGCGAGTCGGCGTCGCTGGCGCGGCTGGCATGCATCGGGCTGATCGCCGCAGGGATCATCGGGCTGAAGATGGTGTCGTCCTCCTGAACCTCGGCGCGCGGGTCAGCGCGAGGTCAGCGCGGTGAGGTCGCGGGCACGCGGCGCAAGGCGGCGAGGTCGCGCTCCCCGTCGGGGGAGAGGAAGCGCCAGGCCTGCTCCAGGGGCAGGGACCAGTCGCCGTTGCACATGCGCATCCCGTAGCTGCCGGCCTCGGCGCGGAAGACGAGTTCACCGGGTCGCGCGAACAGGACGCTCCAGCGGATCGAGTCCTTGCATTCGGCGTCCCCGTTGTCCGGCTCATACATCCGATCCAGCAGCTGGCGCAGGCTCGGTCCCTCGTCGGGATCCGCCGGCTCGTCCGGGGCGGGCTGGTCCAGCCTGGCTGCGATCCATGAGCCGGCCTCCACCGCCTCGCCGGTCTGGGGCCGGTAGATCCGGACCTCGTGCGAGGTCATCGGATGGTTGCCGCCGCAGTACGCGTCGGAGTCCAGGCTGATGGCCACCTGATCGGCCGTCCAGGCCAGCACGGACTGCACGCCGGAGGTGTGGAAGGCCGCGTCGGGCGAGCGCTCGACGCGTCCATAGGCGATGCAGTCGAGGTGTTCGCGCAGCCAGGCCATCCATTGCGCGCGGAGTTCCGTGTTGATCTTTTGCAGACCCGGGTCCGAGCCGAGCAGGCGGAGGCCCTCGATGCCGGTGCCGTTGTCCTTGAGCACCTCGCCATCCGCGTCCGGGACGGGCAGCGTGAGGGTCTCGTAACGGCCGACGCCTTCCTGATGCGGCATGACGATGGGACGCAGGTCCGCCTCGCGGGCCGTGTGGTACTGGTCGTCGGCGATGCGCCGAGCCCGGATCGGGATCGGCCGCCCGCCTGTGACGGGCGTCCATCGGCCTTCGAGTGATTGCGCGTCGCAGCTCAGGTGCAAGCGGCCGGTGATCCGGCCCTTGGCGGCGATCTCGCGCCATTCGCCGGACGCCTTCTCCGGCAGCAGCACCAGGTCGGACAGCGCGGCGCGGTAGTAGTAGCTGCCGCTGCCCGGGCGACCGGCGTCATCGGGCGTGAGGCTCATCGTGATGGGCGCGGTGCCGACGGTGCCGGACCAGACCCCTGACGCGCAGGGCGCGCGCGTGGCCGGCGCCGCGGCAGCGGCCGAGGCGCAGACGAGTGGCCCAGCGATGGTGGCCAGCAGGAGCCGCCGGGCCGCGACAGATGCTCGACGCAGGGGCCTGGGGCCCGGATCCGGACGCAGCGGCACGACGTCAGCGGCGCTCGATGTCGTGGATCGAGCCCTGGCTGCTCCAGGTCTGGATCACCGACTGCGGCAGGACGAGCGTCTTGTCCTCGAAGTAGCCGGGGCCGGACAGCTTGGCGGCGTCGCCCACATCGCGCGTCGCGCCCTTGAGCTTGTTGTAGCCCATGCGCGGCAGCTGGAACTCGACCTGGCCGTCGGCGACCCGCAGGACGCGCATCACGCCATAGGTCGTGCCCGATTCATTGGTCAGCTTGTTCAGGTTGACCACGTACAGGTCGCCGACCGCGGGCGCCGCCGCGAGCGTCGACACCCGCTGACCGCGCTCGTCATCGGCGAACTTGCCGATCACGATCACCAGCCCGATCAAGGCCACCAGTAGCACCCAGCCGAAGCGGTGCATCACCGGGATGGGGTTCTTGGTCAGCTTGGATTCGACCTCCTTGGCGGCGAGCTGGCTGCCGCGCTGGCAGACCTCGCAGACCAGCAGGTACTGCTTGCTGGAGACCCACTTGAACAGGTAGTACAGGTGATGGAGCTTGTACTGGAGCGCCAGCTTGAAAGGGCGCTCGCGCTCGCAGGTGGCGCAGTGGTGGTGGGCTTGGACGCCCAGGTCGGCGACAGCGCCCTTGGATCCCCAGATCAGCATGTGAACGTTCTCCCTCGGTGAAGGCTCAGCATATTTCGATGCTGACAGGCGGGAAATCCGAAGTTTCCGGGGGGAGGGGGCAGGGCATGGGACTTGCCGATCCAGGTCATCCCGACCTCAGGAGCAAGCCATGCCCGACTTCGATGAACGCCGAGACCATGCCTTCGACCGCGAGCAGGAGTCCGCCTACTGGCGCGACAACTACGCCAAGCGGCCGTACATCCAGCAAGGCGACACGCACGATGACTTCGGCCCGGCTTATGCCTATGGCGTCGATGCCTTCGCGCGCTATCCCGATCGCGACTTCGATGACTTCGAGGCCGAGCTGCACCGCGACTGGGGCGCGCAGCGCCAGGGGTCATCGCTCGAGTGGGCGCGCGCCAAGCCCGCGGTGAAGGATGCGTGGGACCGCATCAAGCAAGCCTCGAACATGCCGCCGTCGACGCGTTGAGGCCTATCAGTTCGACGATGCCGGCGCCGAGGCCGCCGACGCGGCCTCCGCCGGCACGCCGAACAGCGCATTCGTGTCCGCGTTCGGGTCGGTGCGGCCGTCCTGGCCGGCGTCGATGCCTTGCAGCATCTCGGTGGCCTTGTCCATGTCCACCACCTCGGGCTTGTCCAGGAAGGCCGTCACCGTCTGCGGGAAGAAGATCACGATGCCCACCAGGACCAGCTGCATCACCACCCAAGGAATCGAGCCCAGGTAGATGTCGCTCGACAGCACCTTGCGCGGCAACGCGCCGTTCTTGAACAGCGAGTCCGAGATCCCGCGCAGGTAGAACAGCGCGAAGCCGAACGGCGGATGCATGAAGCTCGTCTGCATGTTCACGCACAGCATCACGCCGAACCACACGAGATCGATGCCCATCTTGTCGGCCACCGGGCCGAGCAGCGGCAGGATGATGAACGCGATCTCGAAGAAGTCCAGGAAGAACGCCAGGAAGAAGATGAACAGGTTCACCACGATCAGGAACCCGACCTGACCGCCCGGCAGATTCGACAGCAGGTGCTCGATCCACTTGCCGCCTTCCACGCCCTGGAACACCAGCGAGAAGGTCCGCGACCCGATCAGGATGAACACCACCATCGCGGTGATGCGCATCGTGCCGATCATGGCGTCCTTGGCCACCGGCCAGGTCAGCCGGCGATGCGTCGCCGCGAGGATGAACGCACCCACCGCGCCCATCGCGCCGGCCTCGGTCGGCGTGCAGATCGCCGAGTCCTGGAAGGGTAGCCCGCCCATCGAGCCCAGCACCGCGAAGATCAGGATCGCCGACGGGATGATCCCGCGCAGGCACTTGCGCCACAGCGCCCAGCCGTCCAGCGTGCGCGCTTCCTTGGGCACGCCGGGCACGAACTCCGGCTTGATGCGCGACAGCGCGAAGGTGTACAGCGCGAAGATCAGCACCTGCAGGATCGCTGGGCCCCAGGCGCCCTTGTACATGTCGCCCACCGGCTTGCCGAGCTGGTCCGCGAGCACCACCAGCACCAGCGACGGCGGCACCAACTGCGTGATCGTTCCCGACGCCGCCAGCACACCCGTGGCGTAGCGCATGTTGTAGCCGTAACGCATCATGACCGGCAGCGAGATCATCGCCATCGCGATCACCTGACCCGCCACCGTGCCGGTGATCGCGCCCAGGATGAAGCCCACGATGATCACCGAGTAGCCCAGCCCGCCGCGCACCGGCCCGAAGAGCTGACCCATCGAGTCCAGCATGTCCTCGGCCAGCCCGCACTTCTCGAGCAGCGCGCCCATCAGCGTGAAGAACGGGATCGCCAGCAGCAGGTCGTTGGACAGGATGCCGAAGACGTTCTGCGGCAGCGCCGACATGAACTCCGGCGGGAACCAGCCCTGGCTCACCGCGAAGAAGCCGCAGGCCAGGCCGAGCGCGGCCAGCGAGAACGCCACGGGGAAGCCGATCAACATGATGAAGATCAGCCCCGCGAACATCAGCGGGGGAAACTGCTCCATCGTCATCATTGCAGCGGCCTCTCGTAATGCGTGTCCATCTCCACGAGATGCGCCAGGTAGCCCACCCGCTTGATCACTTCCGACAAGCCCTGCAGGAAGACCAGCGCGAAGCCCACCGGCAGCGTCAGCGCCGCCGGCCAGCGGATCAGGCCGCCCGCGTTGCCCGACACCTCACCGCTCGTGAAGAGCTTGTGCAGGTAGCCGCCGGTGCCGAGCGCCGCCATCGTGTCCTCCGGCCGCATGCCGGTGGTCAGCTTCACCCAGAAGAAGTCCCACGACAGCCAGCCCGCATACCCCATCACGGGGAGCAGGAACACGATCAGGCCGAAGAGATCGATGTAGACCTTGCCGTGACCGCGCCAGCGCGTGTAGAGGATGTCCACCCGCACGTGTTCGTTGAGCCGCAGCACCTGCGCCGCGCCGCCCATCACGCACACGGCAAAGAGATACCACTGGATCTCGAGGAAGGCGTTGGAGCTGATGTCCAGGCCATAACGGACCACCGCGTTGGTGGCGCTGATCAAGCACGACAGCAAGACAGCCCAGGCGGCAAGCGTGCCGAACCGGTCCGTCAGCCAATCAATGCCCTTGGCAAATGCAAGCAGGGCGTTCATCGACAGTCCAGGTCTCCATCTCGAACCCGTGACGGGACAGGCTCGATGTTCTTTTGCGGTGAGACCTGGAATGTAGCCAGCAAGCGCTGACGGGAAGCTGATTTCAGAGAGCGTTGCGGGAAAGCCCTCACCTCTTTCGAAGGGGTCGAGCAGCGATCGAGCCAGCCGGTGGGCCCTCGCCCTCCTGTCCCCCCTTTGACTGCCTCCCGGCAGTCAAATTCCTTCCTTTACCTCGGGCGAGGGCCCACCGGCCGTCTCGATCGCGAGACGCCGGTGGTCTTCGGGAAGGTGGCGGGGTCAGTCCAGCTGCATCGCCGAGGCGAAGAGCCTCGTCGAGCGGGCACCGGATCTGCAGAACGCCAGCACCGGCTTGGGCACTTCGTCCAGCAGCGCACGCATCGCGGCGATCTCTTCCGGCGATTGATAACCGCCTTGCACCGGCAGGTGGTGATACACCAGACCCGCAGCCTCGGCAGCGGCTCTCACCTGCTCGCTCGTCGGCTGATCGGGGCCGCCCTCGAAATCAGGACGGTTGTTGATCACCGACTTGAAGCCGGCGCCCGCCAGCGCCGCCATCGTGTCCGGCGTCAGTTGCGGGGCGACGCAGAAATCGGGCGTCAGTTGTTGAACGGTCAGTTCCATCGCGGACTCCTGTCGTTGACTCGGAAGCGGGCAGGGCGCTCAGCCCGCCAGCGCCGCCTTCACCGCGGCCGAGACCAGGCCCATGTCGGCCTTGCCGGCCAGCTTGCCCTTGACCGCGCCCATCACCTTGCCCATGTCCGCCGGACCCTTGGCGCCCAGCTCGGCCACGATCGCGGCAACCTCGGCCTTGATCTCGGCTTCGCTCAGGCGCTGCGGCAGGTAGACCTCCAGCACCTTCAGCTCGGCCGTCTCCTTGTCGGCCAGGTCCGTCCGGCCCGCGGCCGTGAACTGGCTGATCGAATCCTTGCGCTGCTTGATCAGCTTGTCCACGATGCCCACGAGCATCACATCGTCGACCTCGACGCGCTCATCCACTTCCTTCTGCTTCACCGCGGCCAGCAGCAGGCGGATCGTGCCCAGGCGCTCGCTGTCCTTGGCGCGCATCGCCGTCTTCATGTCTTCGGTGATCTGTTCCTTCAGGCTCATGGGGACTCCTTGCTTGTCCTGGCTGTCTGTCGACAGCTTGTCTCAAACCTCATTCCGCCGGCGCGGAAAACAAAAAAGCCCGCGGCAGCGTCCTGCGCGGGCTTTCTGTGCTGTTCGGGCAATGGGGCGCGGTCAGTGGTGACGGTCCCCGGTGCCGAAGCGTCCGATCAAACGATCAGTACAGCTTCTTGGGCAGCTGCATGCTGCGCACGCGCTTGTAGTGACGCTTGACGGCCGCGGCCTTCTTGCGCTTGCGCTCAGCCGTCGGCTTCTCGTAGAACTCACGGGCGCGCAGCTCGGTGAGCAGGCCCAGCTTTTCGATCGTGCGCTTGAAGCGGCGCAGGGCCACGTCGAACGGCTCGTTTTCTTTGACGCGAATGGTGGTCATGAAATTCCTTCAAATAGCGCTCGGTGTTCGCGAGGAAGGACTTGCCTTCGAAGCGGAGTATCCGGATTCCACTTCCGAATCGACGCGCAGGGTTTGCCAGCAAAACGAGGATTCTAGCCTTATTTTTGACGCTCCGCCAGATCGAGTGTGGTTCGGTCGCGCGCCCGGCGCGTGCGTGACCAGCCGTGACATTTTCACGGCTTGTCCTTCCAGGCGACCGGGTCTCCCTTCTGGGTGAAGTGCATCGCCGTCACCCCCTGTCGGGGCGAGCTAGGATGACTGACCCCAAGTTAGGGGGAGTGACGCCCCCACGCGGGTGGCAGCACTTGCCCGGGCAACCGGCGCCCATCTACATTCGATCCACCACCATTCGACCGCCAGGGGCACTCCTGGCCCGGCCCGACCCATGGAATTACAAGCCGCCGCGACACCCGCGCCTGCCAGTTTCGATGCCTGGCTGGAATCGACGGGAACGCCCCAGTCGCCCGTCGCGGCCGGCCTGCTCAGCCTGCTCGAGCCGACGGGCGCCTGCCTGACCGTGAAGTCGATGGCCACGGGCCGCTACGTCTTCGCCAGTCCCGGCATGTCCGAGCTCTTCGGCCGCACGGAGACCGGCATCGTCGGCGCCGCCGACAACGAGCTGATGCGCGGCGACGAGGTCCAGGCCATGCGCCGCTCCGAGCAGGCCACGCTCGCGCAGCGCGGCGTGGTGAGCTCCGAGCACCGCCTGGAGATCGGCGGCCGTCGCCGCGAGTTCATGGTCACGCGCGTGCCGCTGGGCCAGGAACACGTGATGGCGCTGTGGAGCGACAAGACCGAGGAGCGCCATCGCGAGACGCACCTGCAGCGCGCGCTGCAGCAGCTCGAGCAGCAGCAGAAGTCGCTCGAGCAGTTGCGTCGCGAGCTGCAGCAGGGCAGCGGCCGCGACGAGGTGTCGGGCCTGTACATGCGTGCTCAGTTCGATGACCAGCTGCTGCGCGAGATCGACCTCTCCACACGCGAGCACCGCGAGTTCACGCTCGTGCTGATCGCGCTCGACCCGGTGGCCGCCGACGCGGGCCTGGGCGAGGAAGCGAGACAGCGCCTGCTCGAGGGCCTGGGCCGCATGCTGCGCGCCAACACGCGCGCGATGGACGCGGCCTGCCGCATCGGCGATGACCTGTTCGCGGTGCTGCTGTCGGGCGTGGGTCTGGCCACCGCGCATGCGCGCATGGAGCAGCTGCGCCGTCAATGCCACGCGCAGATCGTCGTGCTGCAGGGGCAGGACCTCGGCCTGTCGCTGTCGATGGGCGTGGCGAGCTTCCCGCACACGGCCTCGCGTCAGGAAGAGCTGCTCGGCGCCGCCGAGATGGCCGTCAAGGAAGCACAACGCCGCGGCGGCAACCAGGTCGTGCTGGCGTCGATCCCGTTCGGGATGGGTGGCTGAGGCTTCAGGCGAGCAATCGCTGCAGGTGCGCCCATTCCTCGGGCGTGACGGGCGTGATCGAGAGACGGTTGCCCGGCTGAAGCGTGCGCATGCCCGCCAGCGCGGGATCGCGCTTCATGTCCGCCAGGCTCAGCAGCCGCGTCTTGCGCACGAAGCGCACATCGACATGCGACCAGCGCGGTTCCTCGGGCTTGGACTTCGGATCGAAGTACCGGCTCCTGGCGTGGAACTGCGTCGCGTCGGGATACGCGGTGCTGCTGACCTCGGCGAAGCCGGCGATGCCGGGTTCCGGGCACGAGGAGTGATAGAACAGCACGCCGTCGCCGATGCGCATCTGGTCGCGCATGAAGTTGCGCGCCTGATAGTTGCGCACGCCGGTCCATGGCAGTTCGCCAGCGGCCTGCAGGTGATCGATCGAGGCCTCGTCGGGCTCGGACTTCATCAGCCAGTACTGCGGGGACGCGGAAGGGGGGCTCATCGGCGTATCCATGAACGTCGACTCCATGAAAAAACCGCGCTCTGAGACGCTCAGGCGCGGTTTGGGGAAGAGGTGTCCACGGCGAGCCGTGAGCCGCATTCCTGAACCCAAGGGGTACAGGTGGGCGAGGTCAGCAGGGCTTCGGGTTCATCTGACGCGAGACGCTCACACCAGCTCTGCAATGTTCCAAGCCCTTGCTCGCGAGAGCATCGGTTCAAGGAAATATAAAACTCACGCGAACGCAGTGGACGGTTTGGATTCTACGCGCCGCGATCCATCGATCACAGCAGTTGCCCGTCTTGGACAAGGGCTTCATCCAGCTTCTTCATCAAGCCGTCCAGATCGGGTATGGCGGCCTGCGCGCCAGTGTTGCCAACCGTTGCATCGCTTGCATCGCCAGCGGCCGCATGCGCGCTCGATTCGGTCAGCGAATACGCGAGATTCAACGCCGCGAGCACCGCGATGCGCTCACGCGCCTTGATGCGGCCGGCATCGCGGATGGCGCACATTTCCTTGTCGACGCGGGCCACGGCCTTCTGCAGCGCGGCCTCGCCGCCCTCGGGGCAGCCGAGCAGGTAGCTCTGGCCCATGATCGTGACTTCCATTTGCTTCATGCGCCGGTCTTTCGAGAATCAGTGGTGTCGGGGCCATCGCCGCCTTCGAGGAGGTCGGCTGCCTCCAGCGGCAGGCGGTCCAGCAGCGCGTCGACGCGCGCGCGGGCCGCGGCCAATCTCGAACGCAGGCTGTCGCGCTCCAGCGTGAGGCCTTGCACCTGCTGTTCGAGCAACGCATTCGTGCGTTTCAGTTCCTCGTGACGCACCAGCAGGCGCTCCACGCGGTCCACAAGGTCGGTGATGCTGGACATGGTTTCCCTGACGGAATGAACGCGCGGATTGTAGTTGGCGAGGTTCGATCAACGCGCCGCCGCCATGGGCGCGCTGTCACATTGCGCGACGACGGCGCACCGCTCGCACAGTGGCCGGCGGGCCTGGCAGACATAACGTCCGTGCAGGATCAGCCAGTGATGCGCGTCGACGAGGAACTCCGGCGGCACGCGCTTGAGCAGCTGCTCCTCGACCTCGAGCACGTTCTTGCCCGGCGCCAGCCCGGTGCGGTTGCCGACGCGGAAGATGTGCGTGTCCACGGCCATCGTCGCCTCGCCGAAGGCGACGTTCAGCACGACGTTGGCGGTCTTGCGTCCGACGCCGGGCAGGGCTTCCAGCGCCTCGCGGGTCTGGGGCACCTCGCCGCCGTGCTGCTCGACGAGGATGCGGCAGGTCGCGTACAGGTTCTTCGCCTTGGTCTTGTACAGGCCGATCGTCTTGATGTAGTCGGCGAGCCGCTCCTCGCCGAGCTCGAGGATCTTGGCCGGCGTGTTGGCCACGACGAACAGCCGGCGCGTGGCCTTGTTGACGCCGACATCGGTGGCCTGCGCCGACAGCAGCACCGCGGCGAGCAGCTCGAAGACGCTGGCGTATTCGAGCTCCGTCTGCGGCGAGGGATTGGCGGCGCGCAGGATCTCGAAGAATTCGCGGATCTGGGTCTTGTTCATGGCGAGGGATGTGCTGGCGCGCGGCGTCACACGCCGCGCTTGGCGCGCGAGCGGGCCAGCGCGGCCGCGATCACGGCGCGCTTGCGTTCGATGTCCGCGGGGTCGGTGAGGCGGGTGGACGACTCGAGATGATCGAGCTTGTGTTGCGCCTTGGCCTCCAGGCGCGTGGCCTGCTCGCGCTGGTCGCGTGCGACGCGGATCTCGTGCAGCCGGTAGCGCTCGCGGGCGCGCTCGGCTTGCGGGGCGCTCCAGGCGGCCCAGCCGCTGCGTCCGGGCGTGACGTCCGCAAGCGAGATGCAGTCCACCGGGCAGACCGGCAGACACAGCTCGCAGCCGGTGCAGTCCGCGTCGATGACGACGTGCATGAGCTTGTTGCTGCCCACGATCGCGTCGACCGGGCAGGCCTTGATGCACAGCGTGCAGCCGATGCACCAGTCCTCATCGATGACGGCGAGGCGTCTCGAGCCCTCGATGCCGTGTTCGGCGTTGAGCGGCCGCGGCTCGCGGCCGGTGAGGGCGGCCAGGCGCGCGATGCCCTCGGCGCCGCCGGGCGGGCATTGGTTGATGGGCGCCTCGCCGCGCGCGATCGCGTGGGCGTAGGAGTGGCAATCCGGATAACCGCAGCGCGTGCATTGCGTCTGCGGCAGGGCGAGATTCAGCCGCTCGACCAGCGCGTCGAACACCGGGTCGGGCACGGGGTCCGGCACCAGTTCGGGCGCGGGGGCGAGCGCGGGGTCGGGCAGGAGGTCGGGTCGGGGATCGGTGGCGGGCGCGGCGGGGTTCACTCGGTCGGCTTGCGCGTGCGGCGCGCCGCCGGACGGGAGGCGCGCTTGGCCGCGGCGGGCTGCTTCAGCGGGGCCGCATCGTACTGCGCAATGAAGTCCCGGACGACCGGATAGACCTTCTCGCGCCAGCGACGGCCCGAGAAGATGCCGTAATGCCCCGCGCCGACCGCGTCGTAATGGAACTGATGCTTGGAGGCGATGCCGCTGCACAGCTCATGCGCGGCCTTGGTCTGGCCGGCGCCGGAGATGTCGTCGAGCTCGCCCTCGACCGTCAGCAGCGCGGTGGTCGAGATGTCCTGCGGCCGCACCAGGTCGCCGCCCACGGTCCACGTGCCGTTGACCAGTGCGAAGTCCTGGAAGACCGTCTTGATCGTGTCCAGGTAGTACTCGGCGGGCATGTCCAGCACCGCGTTGTACTCGTCGTAGAAGCGGCGGTGCGATTCGGCGGAGTCGTCGTCCCCGCGCACCAGGTCCAGGAAGTAGTCGTAATGCGAGGTGAGGTGGCGGTCCGGGTTCATCGCGACGAAGCCGGTGTGCTGCAGGAAGCCCGGGTAGACCTCGCGGCCCGCGCCCGGGAAGTTGGTCGGCACGCGATAGATCACGTTGTTCTCGAACCAGCTGTAGCTCTTGTTCATCGCCAGGTTGTTGACCGCGGTCGGGCTCTTTCGAGCGTCGATCGGGCCACCCATCATCGTCATCGAGCGCGGCGTGGTCTCGCCGGCCGAGGCCATCAGCGAGATCGCCGCCAGCACGGGCACCGTGGGCTGGCAGACCGAGATCACATGGCAGTCCTCGCCGACATGGCGGATGAAGTCCTGGACGTAGTAGATGTAGTCGTCGAGGTGGAAGGCGCCGGCGTCCAGCGGCACCATGCGCGCGTCGGTCCAGTCGGTGATGTAGACCTTGTGGTCCTTGAGCAACTGCTTGACGGTGTCGCGCAGCAGCGTGCTGTGGTGGCCCGACAGCGGTGCGACGACCAGCACCGTCGGCTGCGCCTTCATCTTGGCCAGCACCGCCGAGTCGTCCGTGTAGCGCTTGAAGCGCAGCAGCTTGCAGAAGGGCTTCTCCTCGGCCACCAGTTCCTGCACCGCGACCTCCACGCCGTCGACCTCGACGCTGGTGATCTCGAACTCGGGCTTCTCGTATTCCTTGGCCAGCCGGTGCATCAGGTCCAGGCCGGCGGACATCCGGTGCGACAGCGGCGTGTGCGCGAACGGCGACAGCGGATGGCTGTAGAGCTTGGCCGTGGCGCTGGCGAACTCGGAGAACGGGCTCAGCAGCGCGCGTTGGGTTTCATAAAGCTGGTAGAGCATCTGGCGGACCTCTCGAGGGGGAGTGAGGCGAAGGCTGGCACCCGGGGCCTGGTACCCATTGTGCAACGCAGCAATTCTAGGTCCCGGCCTTGCCCAGTGTGTGTCCCCGATGCGCCGGCCAAGGCCCGAACAGGGGCTTCGAAGCGCCGGATTTCGCCATAAATGCGCAGGGCCGGCCCGCTTTTGACGGAACCGGCCCTGGGGGCGAGGCGCGATCGTGCGATCAGCGCATCGATGTGTGGCGTCGGCGGAGCGTCCGCCGGGGAGCTCAGCCGCGCTTGACGGCGGCGATCGCGGCGGCGACCGGCTTCAGGTTCTTGCTGTTGAGCGCGGCCACGCAGATGCGGCCGGAGTCCACGCCATAGACGCCGAACTCCGAGCGCAGGCGCTGCATCTGCTCGGCGGACAGGCCGCTGTAGCTGAACATGCCCTTCTGGCGGGTGACGTAGCTGAGGTCGTCGGTGATGCCGGCGGCCTGGAGCTCGGCGACCAGCGCCTCGCGCATCTGCTTGATGCGCACGCGCATGCCGGCCAGTTCCTCTTCCCACTGCGCGCGCAGTGCCGGGGTCGACAGCACGGTGGCGACGACCTGCGCGCCGTGCGTCGGCGGGTTGGAGTAGTTGGTGCGGATCACGATCTTGAGCTGGCTCAGGACCTTGACCGTCTCCTCGGCCGAGGCGCAGACCACGCTCAGCGCGCCGACGCGCTCGCCGTACAGCGAGAAGCTCTTGGAGAAGCTCGTGGAGACGAAGAAGTCCAGGCCGGCGGCCAGGAACTGCTGGATGACGGCGCCGTCCTCGGCGATGCCCTCGCCGAAGCCCTGATAGGCCATGTCCAGGAAGGCGACGAGGCCGCGGGCCTTGACCACCTCGACGACCTTCGCCCACTGGGCGGGCGTCAGGTCGTAGCCGGTGGGGTTGTGGCAGCAGGCGTGCAGCACGACGACGGTGCCAGCCGGGGCGGCGTTCAGCGCCGACAGCATGCCGTCGACGTGGATGCCGCGGTTGGCGGCGTCGTAGTAGGGGTAGGTGTCGACCTGGAAGCCGGCGTTGGTGAACAGCGCGCGGTGGTTTTCCCAGGACGGATCGGAGATCAGCACCTTGGCGTCGGGGTTCAGGCGCTTGAGGAAGTCGGCGCCGATCTTCAGGCCGCCGGTGCCGCCGATGGCCTGGACGGTGGCGACGCGTTTCTGCTGGAGCACCTCGGCGCCGGCGCCGAAGACCAGGGCCTGCACGGCGGCGTCATAGGCGGCGATGCCGTCGATGGGCAGGTAGCCGCGCGGCTTGGGGGCGGCCTGCATCTGCGCCTCGGCGGCGGCCACGCAGGCCAGCAGCGGCAGCTTGCCGTTGTCGTCGTAATAGACGCCCACGCCCAGGTTGACCTTGTTGGGGTTCGGGTCGGCGTTGAATTGCTCGTTCAGACCCAGGATCGGGTCGCGGGGGGCCATGGCGACGGCGGCGAACAAGGACATGGAGGCTTTCCTGACAATCGGTGGCAAGAGGACTGCGCTACGCTGTCGCGTCCTGACGCCCGCAGGCGCCTCCTGAGCGCCCAGCGAAGCCCGCCGATTGTAGGCAGGGAACATGCGTTGCCCCTGGGAAACCCTGATGAGCCGATCCTCCGCCGCCAAGCCTGAAACCCCCGCCGCCAAGGGCGCGAAATCCGCTGCCACGCAGGCGGACACGTCCGTGGCCGCCGCTGCCGACGACGCGGCGTCCGAGGCGCCGAAGGGCGAATTCGTCTCTTTCGAAGGCTCTCCGTTCCAGCTTTTCCAGCCGTATCCGCCCGCCGGCGACCAGCCGACCGCGATCCAGGGCCTGGTGGACGGGGTCAATGACGGCGAGAGCTTCCAGACGCTGCTCGGGGTGACGGGCTCGGGCAAGACCTTCACGATGGCCAACACGATCGCGCGGCTGGGCCGTCCTGCGATCGTGTTCGCGCCCAACAAGACGCTGGCCGCGCAGCTGTACAGCGAGTTCCGCGAGTTCTTCCCGAAGAACGCCGTCGAGTACTTCGTCAGCTACTACGACTACTACCAGCCCGAGGCCTACGTGCCGCAGCGCGACCTGTTCATCGAGAAGGACAGCGCGATCAACGAGCAGATCGAGCAGCTGCGACTGTCCTGCACGAAGAGCCTGCTGGAGCGGCGCGACGTGGTGATCGTGGCGTCGGTGTCGGCGATCTACGGCATCGGCAACCCCAGCGACTACCACCAGATGGTGATGACGCTGCGGGTGGGCGACAAGGTCGGCCAGCGCGACGTGATCCAGCAGCTCGCGCGCATGCAGTACACGCGCAACGAGATGGAATTCACCCGGGGCCACTTCCGCGTGCGCGGCGACACCATCGACGTCTTCCCGGCCGAGCACTCGGAGCTGGCGCTGCGCATCGAGCTCTTCGACGACGAGGTCGAGGGCCTGGTGCTCTTCGACCCGCTGACCGGTCAGATCCGGCAGAAGATCCCGCGCTTCACGGTGTACCCGTCCAGCCATTACGTGACGCCGCGCGACCGCGTGGTGGCCGCGATCGAGACGATCAAGGAGGAGCTGCGCGAGCGCGTGGCCTTCTTCATCAAGGAAGGCAAGCTCGTGGAGGCGCAGCGGCTGGAGCAGCGCACGCGCTTCGACCTGGAGATGCTGCAGGAGGTGGGCCACTGCAAGGGCATCGAGAACTACACGCGCCATCTGTCGCAGGCGGCGCCCGGCGATCCGCCGCCGACGCTGGTGGACTACCTGCCCTCGGACGCGCTGATGTTCCTGGACGAGAGCCATGTGCTGATCGGCCAGTTCGGCGGCATGTACAACGGCGACCGCGCGCGCAAGAGCACGCTGGTGGAGTACGGCTTCCGACTGCCGTCGGCGATGGACAACCGGCCGCTGAAGTTCGAGGAGTACGAGCGCAAGATGCGCCAGGCCATCTTCGTCAGCGCGACGCCGGGCGATTACGAGAAGCGCCAGGCCGGCAATGTCGTCGAGCAGCTGGTGCGGCCCACGGGGCTGGTGGATCCGGTCGTCGAGGTGCGTCCCGCGACGCATCAGGTCGACGATGTGCTGCAGGAGATCCGCGATCGTGTCGAGGTTGGCGAGCGGGTGCTGATCACGACGCTGACCAAGCGCATGGCCGAGCAGCTCACCGAGTACCTCAGCGACAACGGGGTGAAGGTGAGATACCTGCACTCGGACATCGACACCGTCGAGCGGGTGGAGATCCTGCGCGACCTGCGGCTGGGGACCTTCGACGTGCTGGTGGGGATCAACCTGCTGCGCGAAGGCCTGGACATTCCCGAGGTGTCGCTGGTGGCGATCCTGGACGCGGACAAGGAAGGCTTCCTGCGCGCCGAGCGCAGCCTGATCCAGACCATCGGGCGGGCGGCGCGCAACGTCAACGGCAAGGCGATCCTGTATGCGGATCGCATCACCGAGTCGATGAAGAAGGCGATCGGCGAGACCGAGCGCCGGCGTGCCAAGCAGATCGAGTTCAACGCGGCCAATGGCATCACGCCGCGCGGCGTGGTCAAGCGCATCCGCGACCTGATCGACGGCGTGTACAGCGACAAGCCGGGCCGCGACGACGCCAAGGTGATCGCGGAGACCGCCGAGGTCGAGGCGATGAGCGAGAAGGACCTGAGCAAGCGCATCCAGCAGCTGGAGAAGCAGATGCTGGAACACGCGCGCAACCTCGAGTTCGAGAAGGCGGCGCGCTTGCGCGATCAGCTCTCGCAGCTCAAGGAGCAGGCCTTCGGCGCGGCGACGCACGACAACGTCGTGCCCATCGCGGCAGCCAAGGCGAAATAGCGGCTCAACCTGGCGGCTCAGCCCTCGATGGGGCGGAAGAAGTGCGTGCCGTCGCGCTCGAGTTGCGCGACCAGGCCGTACTCCCAGTCCAGGTAGGCCTGCATCGCCGCGCGCGGGTGATGGGTGCCCTCGTAGGGGCGCCGGTAGCGGTCATCGCGTGGGAACGCGAGCCGCGGATTGGCCGATTCGATCGGGAATCCCGCGTCATACCAGGCCGTGGTGCCGCCTTCGAGCACGAGCAGCTCGCGGCCCTCGGCCGCCAGCTCCGCGGCGAGGTCGGCGGCCACGAAACGCGGCAGCACGCCGAGGTTGCCGGTCAGCACGACGCGCCGCGACGGCGGGATCACGTCGCGCAGCGCCTCGGCCAGTCGCGCGCGGGGACTCCACCACGCGCCCGGGATGTGGCGCACGACGTAGGTGATGCTCGGCGCGACGTCGACCACGACCGTCTCCGGATGCTCGCGATCCGCATCCTCGCCGCGCCAGCGCGCGAGCTCGGCCGGCGTGATCGTGGCCACGGTCGGCGAGAGCGGCTGCGGCGGCAGGTCCGGGCCGGTCTCGGTGTGCGAGGCGGGATCCGGCGGAAGCACGGCGACCTCCCAGCCCATCTGCGCCAGCCAGGCCGCGGCCATCGGCGCGCGCACGCCGTCGTCGTCGCTGAGCACGATCCGCGCGCCCCGCACGGGCACATGGTGATCGGTCTCCTGCACGAGCTGCCCACCCGGCGCGTGGCGGAAGCCGGGGCGATGTCCGCGGGCGTACTCGGTGGCGCCGCGCACATCGAAGCGGTAGGTGCTGCGGCGCGGATCGGCGAGCCAGTCGGCGAGCACCCGTGAGTCGATGCGCTGGACATGCGCGCGGCGGGCGAGCGCCGCGGCGCCCTCGCGGGCGGCGTCGAGCTCGCCCAGCGGCACGTCCTCGTGTGAGCGGCCCTGACCCTGCGCGAGCGTCAGCCCGGCGAGCGTCCACCCGATCGTGCCGTTGCGCAGCGCGACGACGGGATTGGGCACGCCCGCGTCGATCAGCGACTGCGCGCCGATCAGGCTGCGGGTGCGTCCGGCGCAGTGCACGACGATGGTCGTGGCGGGATCGGGCGCGAGGTCACGCGCGCGGCGCACCAGCTCGCCACCGGGCACGCTGATCGAGCCGGGCAGGCTCATGGTGCGGTACTCGTCGAAGCGGCGGGCGTCCAGCAGCACGAGATTGCCGCCGAGCGAGCGCCTCGCGTTCACCTCCTCGGCGGAAAGCGACGGCGTGTGGCGGCGGGCCTCGACGAGCTCACCGAAGGCCTTGCTCGGGACGTTGACGTCGCGGAAGAGCTCGAGGCCGGCGTCGCGCCAGGCGGCCAGTCCGCCATCGAGCAGTGCGACGTCGGTGTAGCCGAGCGACTGCAGCTTGCGCGCGGAGGCGGCGGCCACGCCTTCGCCGTTGTCGTAGATGACCAGCGGCACGTCGCGGCGCGGCAGGCGACCCCAGGCATCGAGTTCCAGCCGGGACGCGGCGAGGTTGGCGGCCCACAGCGGATGGGCCTCGGCGTAGGCGGCTTCCTCGCGGACATCGAGCAACGCGATCTCGACCCGCGCGAGCAGCGCCGCGCGGACATCGGCCACGCTGCGGGTGGGCAAGGGCGCGGGATGCCGGGGTGAGGGCGGGCGCGCGAGCGCCGAGGTCGAGGCCGAGATCGCGGTCGACGCGGAGGTGGTGGTGTCGGGATGCAGGACGGACATGGACAAGCTCCTGGCGATGGGTGGGCCGCGGTCAGGCGGGCTTCCAGACCGGCGATTCCTGGATGGCGACGCGGCGCGGCAGGATCTGGGCGCCGCTGAAGGCGTCGGCGATGCGTTGCTGCTCGGAGAGCGATTCGGTGTCGACGGGGCGCACGGCGTAGCTTCGGCGTTCGTTGGCGGCGGCGACGATGGTCGGGTCGAGTCCCAGCACTGGCGCGTGCCAGTCGGCCGCGGCGGCGGGGTTCTTCTTGACCCACTCGCCGGCGCGCTGGAGTTCGTCATAGACGCGCTGCAGGACCTCGGGGTTCTGTTGGGCGAAGGACGTGGCGGCGAGATAGAAGCGGCGATAGGCGGCGATGCGGGTGCCGTCGACGAGCAGCCGCGCGCCGGACTGGCGCTGGACGGCGGCTAGGAAGGGATCCCAGACGACCCAGGCGGCGATGGCGCCGTTCTCGAAGGCGGAGCGGCCATCGGCGGGGTTGAGGTAGGCGGGTTCGATGTCGCGGATGGAGAGGCCGGCCTGGGCGAGGGCCTCGAGCAGCAGGTAATGCGCGCCGGCGCCCTTGGCGAAGCCGATCTTCCTGCCCTTGAGCTGGGCGACGGAGGTGATGGGCGAGTCCTTGCGCACGACGATGGCCTGCGCGGTGGGCGAGGGCGTCTCGATCGCGTAATAGGTGAGCTTGGCGCCGGCGGCGAGCGCGAAGGGCGGCACCGCGTCGGCGACGTCGGCGCTGAGGTCGAGCGCGCCGATGTTGAGGGCTTCGAGGAGCGGCAGGCCCGAGGTGAATTCATGCCACTGGACCTTGACCTGCTGCGGCGCGAGGGCGGTCTCCAGGATGCCGCGCGACTTGAGGAAAAGCGTCAGCGTGCTGGACTTCTGATAGCCGATGCGCAGGGTCTTGGCGTCGGCGGCGCGGACGGGGAAGGCGGGCAGGGCGGCCACGCCGGCGAGCGCGGCGGTGTGGGTGAGCCAGCGGCGGCGGGAGGGGGCGTCAGGGAGCGAGGTGTCGGACGGGGAGGACATGGCGGCGGGCTCGACGAGCGCAAAGCGTGTGAATGCCGCAGCCTAGGGATGCCGCCGTGGGGGAGGAAGGAAGGAAAGTGAGGATCGATAGATGCGGGGTGACATCACTCGAATAAGCCAAGTGAAACTCCGGGTGAAGAGCAGCGATGCGACTCGTAGAGTGGCTGCTTTCGACCCCACGGCGCTTGGCGCCGAGCTCCCATGAACATTGGAATCCGCGCGTCTCGCGCGATCTGCTTCGGTGCCGCGTTGGGATGCTTCTCCGCGACGACGGCTTGGGCGGGAGGCGCTGGGCCGGAACGGCTTCCCGCCGCGCTCATCGACGCGCGCTTCTACGCATGGGGAGCGGTGGGAACGCCAGGTCAGGTCTCCGCGGAGGAGTTGGCCGCGCGTGACGTGGCGACGCACTGGACGGCCCAGCAGATTCGCGCCGGGTTGTCGAGCGCGAACGCGGAGGGGCGGCTGTTCCTGCTGTGCGTGGCGCGGCGCAACTTTCCGGATGCCTACGCGGGGTTGAAGAAAAGCGCCGGAATCCGGAGTGACGAAAAGGTCAGCCTGTTCTCCGGCAACGTGCTTCAGCAAGTCACGGCCGGAGAAGTGATGGCGCAGTTTGAATCCAGCGGGTGCGAAGCGCTGGGTTGGCCGGTTGGCGGGAAGGCGCGCTGACCGCCACGGGCGTTCTGCAATCAGCGAGCCGGAGGCGTCTCTCGCTTGTCCGTGGTCGCAGGCGCGGTCGACGGCGCCTTGTCGGTGTCCAGTGCCCACTCGAGCAGCTTCGCGGTCTTCTCGTCGCCGAGGTCGATCAGCTGCAGGCGGGCGGCACGGACGGTTTCGATTTGCGTGAGGCTCATTGAAGGCTCCTGGGTGAAGTCGCAGTCCTGAGGCAAAAGGTGATCCCGCGTGGTCACCGTTCGGCGAAGAGCAGGATCAATCGAACTTGAAGCGTACGTCCTCGGGCATTGATTGGCGCCATGAATCTGTGACGCCTTGCTTCATGGCCATCGCTCAGAGGTGTGCCCATTCTTGATGGGGCTTATCTGCAGCTCGCTGTCAAGAGCGGCTGTCGAATCGGTCGTCTTCGGGTCGCTCTGTCTTGAAGCGCATCAGCAGCCCGACCTCCAGAAGCTTCACGGATCGCTGGCTTGAAAGCTTGAAGGGGAATCGCTCCAGCAACGACACGAGTGACTCGTACGCAATGCCG
This sequence comes from Roseateles sp. So40a, assembly GCF_048081605.1. Lineage (NCBI taxonomy): Bacteria > Pseudomonadati > Pseudomonadota > Betaproteobacteria > Burkholderiales > Sphaerotilaceae > Roseateles > Roseateles sp. So40a. The sequence goes on from NZ_CP182288.1 coordinate 1,884,650, forward strand.
TACTCGCCGGCGTGTTCGATCCATTCCTGGACCTGGGCCATCTGTTCCGGGAAGCTCAGCAGGTCCTTGGGGAACGTTGCGTCGACGTGCTCTTGTTGTCTGACCTCGGAGAGGATCTCAGAAAGGTTGGCTTCCACCAGGACCGATGCGGGGACCTCGTTCATCATTGATTCAGGTCATCAGCGGCCACCCTCAAGCGTTCCAGGAACTCGCTCAGGGGAACTCGGTTCCTCAAACGTCCATCCTTGTCCGGGAACGAGATGCAAACGGCTTCACGCCCATCCTCGCGGTCAAGCAGCAACAAGAACTGAGCATCGTGGTGCAGCTCTGCGACCAGATGCTCATGGTCGGGGTCGCTCAATACGATGGTGTCCCATCCCTCACTTCTCATGGCGCTTCCTTCTCGGTTTCACGTTGCCTGCGACCTTGGCGCACCGCGCGCATCGCTCGTTCCCGTCATGTCGCACGCTCCCGGAAACGTCGAATGGACATGGCAGCCCAACATCTCCAGTCGCTCGCGAGTGCAGCCTCGATGGCAGGTAGTCCCTCGGCGTTCTGGGCTTCATGGAGGTCGAGTTCAGGGCCGCAGGCCAGGACGGCAGTGTCGAACACACCGCTTGCCCAAGCCGCGAGGCGAAGCATGGCTTGCGTCGCCAGGCCCGCGTCGCCGAGCCATGCAGCATCGAGCGAGACGCTGATCACGCTGGCCTGCGAGCGGGCGTCGATCGAGATGCTCTGCCTTGCTCCTGCGCTCGATGCCATCGAGAAGTAGGCCACCAGGAGCGAGTGGGGCGTGATCGGGGCCGCGACCAGATCCTGGGCTTGCTCCCATGAGGATGCCGTCTGGCTCACCGCGCCGCAGTCAATGCGCAGGGCCTCGATCAACCGGTGCGGCTGTCCCGATGACAGACCTGCCACGATCGCTTGAATCGACGACCAATGCTCGGAGGGGTCGAGCAGTCGGTCGCCGACGCACAGGACAGTCAGGCGTCCCAATCTAAGCGGCCCACCTGCCGCTTCGACGATCACAGCGGCACCTTCTCGGAATCGGGGATGACCGCCAGGGCTGCCCCTGCCGCTTCGACCACCGCCGCCCATTCAGGCGTCGCGATGTATTCAGCATCCGAGAGACCGTTGCCGTGCTTCACCAAGACGGCGTCGATTGCCTCGATGACTGCAGTGACCAGATCCGCCTCCGACCTGTCGCGCAGCATCCATCCGATGTTGTCGTAGGGGTCCCGCTGAAGCGTGGAGTCATCGAAGAAGAAGTGCACGGCGTAGTCGAATTCGTCGTGGACGACCTTCCCCCAGGAACGTCCCTCGACCCAGACATGTTGCTGGTACTCCTTGCTTGAGAGCGCGAAGAGATTGGCGACGAGTTCCGCGCGTTGTTCGGGCGACTGGATGTGGGTCATGGCGATGGCATCGGATCACATCGACCTCGATGTCGCCTACCCCGGCTTCCCCTAGGCCCGGGGACAGAGCCAATCGATCACCGCCTTCGCACTCGCCGACGGGGCGCGGTCCGCGCTCACCGACACGTGATACGGGCGGCCGTCGAGGCGATCGCGGTGGTCTCCGGCGGGGAGGAGCGGTGACGAGCGCCACAATCTCGCCCCATGCCCACCCCCGAGCTCTCCATCCTGTTCGTCTGCACCGGCAACATCTGCCGGTCCCCCACCGCCGAGGGTGTCCTCCGCCACCAGCTGGAGGCGCTCGGCATCGCCGACCGGATCCGGGTCGACTCGGCCGGCGTTCAGGGCTGGCATGCGGGCGAAGCCCCCGATGAGCGCTCCCAAGACCACGCCCGAAAAAGGGGCTATGAGCTCTGCGACCAGCGGGCGCGCGCGCTTCGCCCCGATGATTTCGAACGCTTCGACCTGCTCGTCGCCATGGACGCCGGCCATCTGCGCGAACTCCGCCGCCGCTGTCCTGCTGCGTTGCAGCACCGGATTTCCCTGCTTCCAGGGGACATCGAGGTCCCGGATCCCTATTACGGTGGACCCGACGGCTTCGAGCATGTGCTGGACCTCCTGGAGTCCGGCTGCCAGCGTCTAGCGCAAATCGCGCTCGCCCGCCTGGCCTGAACAGGCCCCCGCGCCACCTGTCGGGGCTAACCCGAGCAAGCCTTTTCTTAATTGAGTAAAATGGTCGGACTTAGCGGGGTTAACCCTGCTCCGTGAGTCGACCCGGCGTCAGCCGAGCCGCCGCCTCCATGTCCTGAAGCCCGATACGGGCGCCAAGGAGAAGTTCGATGCGTCTCACCACCAAAGGCCGTTTTGCAGTCACCGCGATGATCGATCTGGCCCTGCGCGAAAACAGCGGCCCCGTCGCGCTGGCCGCGATCAGCCAGCGCCAGCAGATCTCGCTGTCCTACCTGGAACAGCTGTTCGGCAAGCTCCGGCGCCATCAACTGGTCGAATCCACCCGCGGCCCGGGCGGCGGCTACTCCCTGGGTCGCCGCTCCGATGAGATCACCGTCGCCGACATCATCGTCGCCGTCGACGAACCCATCGACGCCACCGGCTGCGGCGGCAAGGAAAACTGCATGGGCGAGGACAACGGCCGCTGCATCACGCACGACCTCTGGACCGCGCTGAACAACAAGATGATCGAGTTCCTCGACTCGGTCACCCTGCGCAAGCTCGTCGACGACCAGCTCGCCAAGGGCGTCACCGTCGAGGAGGCGCCCATCAAGCGCGCCATCTCCAGCACCCCCGTCGTCAAGCCCATCCGCATCACCGCGCCGAACTCCGTCTTCGCGCTCGGCAACGCGATGAGCAAGTGAGCCCGGTCCGCCGGTCCCCGTCATACCGATTCAGTAGTCGATAAGAAGAACGTTCCCATGGACATGACCCCGCACTTCCCCATCTACATGGACTACGGCGCCACCACGCCGGTGGATCCGCGCGTCGTCGACGCGATGATCCCGTGGCTGCGCGAACACTTCGGCAATCCGGCGTCGCGCAGCCATGCCTGGGGTTGGGAAGCGGAAGAAGCCGTGGAGAACGCGCGCGGCCAGGTCGCCGCGCTGATCGGCGCCGACCCGCGCGAGATCGTCTGGACTTCCGGTGCCACCGAGTCCAACAACCTCGCCATCAAGGGCGCCGCCAACTTCTACCAGTCCCGCGGCAAGCACCTGATCACCGTGAAGACCGAGCACAAGGCCGTGCTCGACACCACGCGTGAACTGGAGCGCCAGGGCTTCGAGGTCACCTACCTCGACGTCAAGGAAGACGGCCTGATCGACCTGGACGTGCTCAAGGCGGCCATCCGCCCCGACACGATCCTGATCTCGGTGATGTTCGTGAACAACGAGATCGGCGTGATCCAGGACATCCCGACCATCGGCGCGCTGTGCCGCGAGAAGGGCATCGTCTTCCACGTCGACGCCGCGCAGGCCACCGGCAAGGTCGAGATCGACGTCACCACGCTGCCCGTGGACCTGATGAGCTTGGCCTCGCACAAGTCCTACGGCCCCAAGGGCATCGGCGCGCTGTACGTGCGCCGCAAGCCGCGCGTGCGCCTGGAAGCGCAGATGCACGGCGGCGGTCATGAGCGCGGCCTGCGCTCGGGCACGCTGCCCACGCACCAGATCGTCGGCATGGGCGAGGCCTTCCGCATCGCCCGCGAGGAAATGGCCACCGAGCTGCCCCGCATCAAGGCGCTGCAGCAACGCCTGCTGGACGGTCTCAAGGACATCGAGCAGGTCTTCATCAACGGCGACCTCGAGCGCCGCGTGCCCCACAACGTCAACGCCTCGTTCAACTACGTCGAGGGCGAGTCGCTGATCATGGGCATCAAGGGCATCGCCGTGTCGTCGGGCTCGGCCTGCACGTCCGCCAGCCTGGAACCCAGCTACGTGCTGCGCGCCCTGGGCCGCAGCGACGAGCTGGCGCATTCCTCGCTGCGCATGACGATCGGCCGCTTCACGACCGAAGAGGAAATCGATTACGCCGTCTCGCTGCTCAAGGACCGTGTCGCCAAGCTGCGCGAGCTGTCCCCGCTGTGGGACATGTACAAGGACGGCATCGATCTGAGCACCATCCAGTGGGCCGCTCATTGATCTGATCCCCAGGACACCTGAACAAGAGACGTTGGAGAACTGACATGGCATACAGCGACAAGGTCATCGACCACTACGAGAACCCCCGCAACGTGGGCGGTTTCGACAAGGGCGACGAATCGGTGGGCACCGGCATGGTCGGCGCACCGGCCTGCGGCGACGTGATGAAGCTGCAGATCAAGGTGAACCCGGCCACCGGCCTCATCGAGGACGCGAAGTTCAAGACCTACGGCTGCGGCTCGGCGATCGCCTCGAGCTCGCTGGTCACCGAGTGGGTCAAGGGCAAGACGCTCGACGAGGCGCTGTCCATCAAGAACAACCAGATCGCGGAAGAGCTGGCGCTGCCGCCGGTCAAGATCCATTGCTCGATCCTGGCCGAGGACGCCATCAAGGCCGCCGTGGACGACTATCGCGCCAAGCACGGCGCTGCCGTCGCAGCCTGAGGTTCCCGCGATGTCCGTCACCCTGACCGAAGCCGCCGCCCGGCACGTCACGCGCTACATCGCCAAGCGCGGCCGCGGCGTGGGCGTGCGCCTGGGCGTCAAGACCACCGGCTGCTCCGGCCTGGCCTACAAGCTGGAGTACGCCGATGAGGTCGCCCCCGAGGACGTGATCTTCGAGGGCCACGGCGTCAAGGTGCTCATCGATCCGAAGAGCCTGCCTTACCTGGACGGCACCGAGCTGGACTTCGTCCGCGAAGGCCTGAACGAGGGCTTCAAGTTCCGCAATCCGCGTGAGAAGGACCGCTGCGGCTGCGGTGAATCCTTCCGAATCTGATCTCGCACGCGAAAAAGGGCGCGGCCACGGTGCCGCGCTTTTTTGTTCATGAAACTCGACGACGACGACTTCACCCTGTTCGGGCTGCCGCAGCGCTTCGCGCAAGGCGGCGCCGAGATCGCGGAGCGCTGGAAGGCGCTCGCGGCGAAGGTGCATCCCGACCGCTTCGCCGCGGACGGCGCGGCCTCTCAGCGCCTGGCGATGCAGTGGTCGTTGCGTGTCAACGAGGCGCATCAGCGCCTGCGCGATCCGCTCAAGCGTGCTGCCTATCTCTGCGAACTGCGCGGCGCGCCCATCCAGGCCAACGAGAACACCCGCATGCCGGCCGCGTTCCTGATGGAGCAGATGGAGTGGCGCGAGTCGCTCGACGACGCGAAGACCCCCGACGCCATCCTGGCCATCGACCGCCAGGTCGCCGAGCGCGAGAGCGCGCTGCTGGCCCAGGCCGGCCGCCAGCTCGATGAGACCGGCGACGCCCCGGGCGCTGCCGAGACCGTGCGCGCGCTGATGTTCCTGACGCGCTTCCGCGCCGACATCGACCGTCGACTGGACACGCTGTCCTGATCAGGATGTCCTGATCACGCTGCCCTGAACCCGCTTCCCCGACATTCCAAGAACACGTCCCCACACCATGGCCCTGCTGCAGATCTCCGAACCCGGCGCGTCGCCCGATCCCCATCAGCGTCGCATCGCCGTGGGCATCGACCTGGGCACGACGCACTCGCTCGTGGCGGCGATGCGCCATGGCGTGGCCGAGTGCCTGCCCGATGACGCGGGCCGCGTGATCCTGCCCTCGGCCGTGCGTGTGATGCCCGAAGGCCGCCGCCAGTTCGGCTACGACGCGCTGGCCGCGCAGGCCGAGGACCCCGAGAACACCATCGTCTCGGTGAAGCGCTTCATGGGCCGCCGCGTCGAGGACGTCGCCAACCGCGACAAGCTGCCGTATCGCTTCGAGGACACGCCGGGCATGTTGAGCCTGGCCACGCGCGAGGGCCTGAAGTCGCCCGTCGAGATCAGCGCCGAGATCCTCGCCACGCTGCGCCAGCGCGCCGAGGACACCTTCAACGACGACCTGTTCGGCGCCGTCATCACGGTGCCCGCGTACTTCGACGACGCGCAGCGCCAGGCCACGAAGGACGCCGCTCAGCTCGCGGGCCTGAACGTGCTGCGCCTGATCAACGAGCCCACCGCCGCCGCGATCGCCTACGGGCTGGACAACGGCAGCGAGGGCCTCTACGCCGTCTACGACCTCGGCGGCGGCACCTTCGACATCTCGCTGCTGCGCCTGACGAAGGGCGTCTTCGAGGTCGTGGCCACCGGCGGCGACGCGCAACTGGGCGGTGACGACTTCGATCGCCTGCTGGCCGACTGGGCGTTGGCGCAGGCGGGCCTCAGCGCGAGCAGCGCCGCCGACAAGCGCCGCGTGCTGGTCGCCGCGCGCCAGGCCAAGGAGTCGCTGACGGACCGCGAGCGCGTGACGCTCGCCGCCGCGCTCGATGCCGGCGCGCTGAACGTCGAGGTCACGCGCGCGCAGTTCGACGAACTCGCGCAGCCGCTGGTCAACAAGACGCTGCTGGCGGTGCGCCGCGTGCTGCGCGACGCCAAGGTCGGCGCCGACGAGGTGCAGGGCACGGTGATGGTCGGCGGCTCCACGCGGATGCCGATCGTGCGCCGCGTCGTGGGTGAGCTCTTCGGTCGCGAGGTGCTGACCAACCTGAACCCCGACGAGGTCGTGGCGCTGGGCGCCTCGGTGCAGGCCAATCAGCTGGCGGGCAACAGCGCCGATGGCGAGATCCTGCTGCTGGACGTGATCCCGCTGTCGCTGGGTCTGGAGACGATGGGCGGGCTGGTCGAGCGCATCATCGAGCGCAACGCCACCATCCCCGTGGCGAAGGCGCAGGACTTCACCACCTTCAAGGACGGCCAGACCGCCCTGGCCGTGCACGTGCTGCAGGGCGAGCGCGAGCTGGTCAGCGAGTGCCGCTCGCTCGCGAGATTCGAGCTGCGCGGCATTCCGCCGATGGCCGCCGGCGCCGCCCGCATCCGCGTGACCTTCCAGGTCGATGCCGACGGCCTGCTGAGCGTGCAGGCGCGCGAGCTGGGCTCGGGCGTCGAGGCCGCGGTGCAGGTCAAGCCGAGCTACGGCCTGTCCGACGACCAGATCGCCACCATGCTGCGCGAGGGCTTCGCCAGCGCCGAGGCCGACATGGCCGCGCGCAAGCTGCGCGAGGCGCGCGTGGAAGCCGAACGGATGATCCTCGCGACGCAGTCCGCGCTGCGCGCCGACGGCGACCTGCTCAGCGACGCCGAGCGCGCCGAGATCGCCGCGCTGCAGGCCGACCTGCTCGCCAAGGCGCAGGCCGAGGACGCCGTCGCCGACGCCAATGCCATCGACGCCGCCGTCGAGGCCCTGGCCAAGGGCACCGAGGCCTTCGCCGCCGCGCGCATGAACCGCGGCATCCAGCAGGCCCTGACCGGCCGCAGCATCGATCAGGTCTGAACGCGAGCCGACGCCGCCAGCTTCAAGGACATCCCATGCCCGTCATCAAGATCCTTCCCCATCCCGAATACGCGCCCGAGGGCAAGAGCATCGAGGCCCCACCCGGGACCACGATCTGCGAGGCGCTGCTCGACAACCACGTCGACATCGAGCACGCCTGCGACCAGGTCTGCGCCTGCACCACCTGCCACGTGATCGTGCGCGAGGGCTTCGCGTCGCTGTCCGAGATGGAAGAGAACGAGGAAGACATGCTGGACCGCGCCTGGGGCCTGGAGCCCAACTCGCGCCTGTCCTGCCAGGCGATCCTGTCCAACAAGGACGTGACGGTCGAGATCCCCAAGTACTCGATCAACCACGCCAAGGAAAACCATTGAGCGGCGCCTGATCCCATGCGAGTCCTCGGCATCGAATCCTCCTGCGACGAGACCGGCGTGGCTCTGGTCGATGCGTCGGGCGACGGCGTGCCGGCGCTGCTCGCGCACGCGCTGCACAGCCAGATCTCGATGCACCAGGCCTACGGCGGCGTGGTGCCCGAGCTCGCCTCGCGGGATCACATCCGCCGCGTGCTGCCGTTGACGCGCGAGGTGCTCGCGAGCGCGGGTTTGTCGCTGGCCGATGTCGACGTCGTGGCCTACACGCAAGGGCCTGGACTGGCCGGCGCGCTGCTGGTGGGCGCGGGCGTGGCGGCCTCGCTGGGCGCGGCACTCGATCGGCCGGTGATGGGCATCCATCATCTCGAGGGCCATCTGCTGTCGCCCTTCCTGTCGGCCGATCCGCCGGAGTTTCCGTTCGTCGCGCTGCTCGTGTCGGGTGGCCACACGCAGTTGATGCGCGTGGACGATGTCGGCAGCTACGAGCTGCTCGGCGAGACCATCGACGACGCCGCGGGCGAGGCCTTCGACAAGTCGGCCAAGCTGCTCGGCCTGCCGTATCCGGGCGGTCCGCATCTGTCCAGGCTGGCGGAGCAGGGCGATCCCGAGGCCTTCGCGCTGCCGCGTCCGCTGCTGCACAGCGGCAAGCCCGACTTCAGCTTCGCCGGTCTGAAGACCGCCGTGCTGACGCAGGTCCGCAAGCTCGAGGCCCAGGACGGCGGCATCACCGAGCCGCAGCGCGCGGACCTCGCCGCGTCGACGCAGGCGGCGATCGTCGAGGTGCTCGTGAAGAAGGCGATGCTCGCGCTCAAGGAGACCGGGCTGAAGCGCCTGGTCGTCGCGGGCGGCGTCGGCGCCAACAAGCATCTGCGCGAGCAGCTCAACGCGATCTGCGAGAAGCGCCGCGTGCGCGTGCATTACCCCGAGCTGCACCTGTGCACCGACAACGGCGCCATGATCGCGCTGGCCGCCGGGCTTCGGCTGCAGCGCGACATGGCCGCGCTGACGCGCGGCGGCGGCTTCGAGGTCAAGCCGCGCTGGGACCTGTCGCAGCTGAACGGCCCGGCCGCGCTGTGAGGCGCTGGACGAGGCGGGCGGCGGTCGCGCTGACCGCCGTGATGACCGCCGTGATGACCGCCGCGATGGCTGCATCCACGATCGCTGCTCCCGCGGTCGCAACTGCGAAGCCCGCAGCCGAGCCCATCCGGCTCGCGCTGATCGAAGGGCTCTCGGGGCCGCTGGGCAATGGCGGCGAGGCCGTCTTCCGCAACCTGATCTGGGCGACCGAGCGCGTCAATGCGCGCGGTGGCGTGAAGCTGCCCGGCGGCGCGCGACCGCTCGCGCTGGTGCGTTTCGACAGCAAGGGCTCGGTGGAGGAGTCGTTGTCGCTGCTGCGCGCCGCGACCGACCAGGGCATCCCGGTCGTGCTCCAGGGCAACAGCTCGGCGGTGGCGGGCGCGATGATCGCGGCGCTCGACAAGCACAACGCGCGCGAGCCCTCGCGCCGCGCGCTCTTCCTGAACTACGCCGCCGTCGACCCGGGGCTGACGGGCGCGCAATGCAGCTTCTGGCATTTCCGCTTCGATGCCCACACCGACATGCGGCTGGCCGCGCTGGTCGAGGTCATCGCGCAGGATCAGCGGCTCAAGACGATCTACCTGATCGGCCAGGACTACAGCTTCGGCCAGCACCTGCGCGAGCAGGCGAGGGCGATGCTCGCGGCGCGCCGGCCCGATCTGCGCATCGTCGGCGATGAGCTGCATCCGCTGGGCCGCGTGAAGGACTTCCTGCCCTACGCGACCAAGATCCGCGCCAGCGGCGCGCAGGCGGTGCTCACCGGCAACTGGGGCAACGACCTGACGCTGCTGATCAAGGCGGCCAGGGACATCGGTCTCGACGCGCGCTTCTACACCTTCTACGGCAACGCGCTGGGCGTGCCGGGCGTGCTGGGCGAGGCCGGCGTCGACCGGGTGCTGGCGGTGGCCGAATGGCATCCCAACGCCGGCACCGCGGTTGCGGAGCGCTTCTACGGCGCCTTCCGCCAGCGTTTTCCCAAGCCCGAGCACGACTACCTGCACGCACGCATGCAGTTGATGATCGAGATGCTCGTCGCCGCGATGGAGAAAGCCGGATCGACCGATCCGAAGGCCGTCGCCACGGCGCTGGAGGGCTTGCGCGTGGACGGCCGCCCGCTGGGCGTCGCGCACCAGGGCGTGATGCGCGCCGGCGACCATCAATTGCAGCAGCCGCTGTACGTCAGCGTGATGCGGCGAGCGGGCGAGGCCGGCGTGCAGCATGACAACGAGGGCTCGGGCTACGGTTTCCGCACGCTGAGATATCTCGACGCGGACCAGGCGGCGCAGCCCTCGACTTGCCGCATGAAGCGGCCCGACTGAGCGCGTAATTCCAAAAGCCACTCTTCTGGGTTACACTGCGCGCTGTTTTGCCCGGTCCGTCCGGGTGAACGATGAGCACGGCACGGGTCGGTTTCACCTGTGACCGCAAGTCAATCCTCGGAAACCGTCTGCGCACTTGTCGCCTTCATCGGCCATGCCGGCGGACCTTCCGAATCATTCCGGAACAAGGAACGCACCATGTCCATGGACAACCAGAAGAAGGCCGACATCGTCGCCGCCAATGCCCGCAGCGCCAGCGACACCGGCTCGCCCGAAGTGCAAGTGGCCCTGCTGACCGCTCGCATCAACGAGCTGACCCCCCACTTCAAGCTGCACGCCAAGGACCACCACGGCCGCCGCGGTCTGCTGAAGATGGTCAACAAGCGCAAGAGCCTGCTGTCCTACCTGAAGAACAAGGACGCCGAGCGTTACACCGCCCTGATCCAGAAGCTGGGTCTGCGCAAGTAATTCGCGCGTGAATGCAAAGAGCCTGATTGGTCCCATTCCAACAGGCTCTTTGTCGTTTCTGCGAGCCGCCGCCGGAGTGTTCCGGCCGGCCGCCGCGCCGGGCCTTCCCGTGGTGGGAAACCCGGCGATCCGACAGACGGAGTCGGGCTGACGTGGCAGTGATGTGTCATTCCAATGCGCTTGCCGGCAAGGACCGGTCAAGCAGGCGCTCTGGAATGGCATCCCGCCAAACCCAGCTTCACTCCCGGTTTCGCGCCGCACCGCGAGCGGCGCATGCCTGAACTGAGGAGAACTCGAATGAGCATGTTCAACAAGGTCACGAAGACCTTCCAATGGGGTCCGCATCAAGTCGTGATGGAGACCGGCGAGATCGCCCGTCAATCCTCCGGCGCCGTGCTGGTCAACATCGAGGACACCGTGGTGCTGGCGACCGTCGTCGCCAAGTCCTCGCCCAAGGCCGGCCAGGACTTCTTCCCGCTGACCGTCGACTACATCGAGAAGACCTACGCCGCCGGCAAGATCCCCGGCAGCTTCTTCAAGCGTGAAGGCCGTCCGAGCGAGCTCGAGACCCTGACCTCGCGCCTGATCGACCGCCCGATCCGCCCGCTGTTCCCCGAAGGCTTCTTCAACGAAGTCCAGGTCGTGGTGCACACGGTGTCGCTGAATCCTGAAGTCCAGGCCGACATCGCCGCCCTGATCGCCACCAGCGCCGCGCTGGCCATCTCCGGCATCCCGTTCAACGGCCCCATCGGCGCCGCGCGCGTGGGTTACGTCAACGGCGAGTACGTGCTGAACCCGGGCAAGACCCAGCTGATCGACTCCAAGCTGGACCTGGTCGTCGCCGGCACCGAAGCCGCCGTGCTGATGGTCGAATCCGAAGCTGACCAGCTCAGCGAAGACATCATGCTGGGCGCCGTGACCTACGGTCACGACCAGGGCAAGATCGCCATCGCAGCGATCAACGAGCTGGTCCGCGAAGCCGGCAAGCCGTCCTGGAACTGGACCGCGCCGGCCAAGGATGAAGCCTTCATCGCCAAGGTCACCGCCCTGGCCGAGGAAGAGCTGCGCGCCGCCTACCAGATCCGCTCCAAGCAGGCCCGCACCGAGGCCTGCCGCAGCGCCTACGCCAAGGTCAAGGCCGCCCTGACCGAAGAAGGCACTGCCTTCGACGGCGTGGAAGTCGACGGCCTGCTGTTCGAGATCGAAGCCCGCATTGTGCGTGGCCAGATCCTGGCCGGCGAGCCCCGCATCGACGGCCGCGACACCCGCACCGTGCGCGCCATCGAGATCCGCAACAGCGTGCTGCCGCGCGCTCACGGCTCGGCGCTGTTCACCCGCGGCGAGACGCAGGCGCTGGTCGCCGCGACGCTGGGCACCGACCGCGACGCGCAGACCATCGACGCGCTGGCCGGCGAGTACTCCGAGCGCTTCATGCTGCACTACAACATGCCTCCGTTCGCCACCGGCGAGACGGGCCGCGTGGGCAGCCCCAAGCGCCGCGAGATCGGTCACGGCCGCCTGGCCAAGCGCGCGCTGGTCGCAGTGCTGCCGACCAAGGAAGACTTCCCGTACTCGATCCGCGTGGTCTCCGAGATCACCGAGTCGAACGGCTCGTCGTCGATGGCTTCGGTCTGCGGCGGCTGCCTGTCGCTGCTGGACGCCGGCGTGCCGCTGAAGGCGCACGTCGCCGGCATCGCCATGGGCCTGATCAAGGACGCCAACCGCTTCGCCGTGCTGACCGACATCCTGGGCGATGAGGATCACCTGGGCGACATGGACTTCAAGGTGGCCGGCACGACCGCGGGCATCACCGCGCTGCAGATGGACATCAAGATCCAGGGCATCACCAAGGAGATCATGCAGGTCGCCCTGGCGCAGGCCAAGGAAGCGCGTCTGCACATCCTGGAGAAGATGGTCGACGCGATGGGCTCGGCCAACACCGAGATCTCGCAGTTCGCGCCCCGCCTGTACACGATGAAGATCAATCCGGAGAAGATCCGTGACGTGATCGGCAAGGGCGGCGCGACCATCCGCGCGCTGACCGAAGAGACCGGCACGCAGATCGACATCGCCGAAGACGGCACGATCACGATCGCGTCGACCGATGGCGACAAGGCCGAGCTGGCCAAGAAGCGCATCGAGCAGATCACGGCGGAAGCCGAGATCGGCAAGGTCTACGAAGGCCCGGTCACCAAGATCCTGGACTTCGGCGCGCTGATCAACATCCTGCCGGGCAAGGACGGTCTGCTGCACATCAGCCAGATCGCCCACCAGCGCGTGGAGAAGGTCACCGACTTCCTGAGCGAAGGCCAGATCGTCAAGGTCAAGGTCCTCGAGACGGACGAGAAGGGCCGCATCAAGCTGTCGATGAAGGCGCTGCTGGACCGCGACGCGGCCCCGGCCGCTCCGCATCACGGCGAAGGCTCGGCCGAGTAATCGGCCCGGTCTCCGGCCACGACGCCCGCGCATCGCCCCATGAAGGCCATCGCCATCACCCAGCCCGGAGGACCTGAGGTCCTCCAGCTGATCGAACGCGCCGACCCCGTCGCCGGGGTGGGCGAGTGCCTGATCCGCGTGTCGGCCTACGGCATCAACCGTCCGGACGTGTTGCAGCGCAAGGGAGCCTATCCGGCGCCCGCCGGCGCGAGCGACCTGCCGGGACTGGAGGTCGCGGGGGTGGTCGAGTCGGGTGACGCGCAGGCGCTGGCCGAGGCCGGCCTGAAGGTCGGGGACGCGGTCTGCGCGCTGGTGGCCGGCGGCGGTTACGCCGAGCGGTGCGTCGCGCCGGTGGCCCAGTGCCTGCCGGTGCCCGCGGGCTGGTCGATGGTCGAGGCGGCGAGCCTGCCGGAGACCTTCTTCACCGTCTGGAGCAACGTCTTCGAGCGGGCCCGCCTGCAGCCGGGCGAGAGCCTGCTGGTGCATGGCGGCAGCTCCGGCATCGGCGTCACGGCGATCCAGATCGCCAAGGCGCTGGGCTCGACGGTGCTGGTCACCGTCGGCAACGCGGACAAGGCCAAGGCCTGCCTGGCGCTCGGCGCCGATGTCGCGATCAACTATCGCGACGAGGACTTCGTCGAGGCCGTGAAGGCCGCAACGAATGGCCGTGGCGTGGATGTGATCCTGGACATGGTCGCCGGCAGCTATGTCGCGCGCAATGTGCAGTGCCTGGCCGACGACGGCCGCGCCGTGATCATCGCGGTGCAGGGTGGGGTGAAGGCGGAGTTCGACGCGGGCCAGGTCTTGCGCCGCCGCCTGACGATCACCGGCTCCACGCTGCGTCCGCGTCCGATCGCGTTCAAGGCCGGCATCGCCCGCGCGCTGCGCGAGCGGGTCTGGCCGCTGCTCGAGTCCCGCGCGATCGCGCCGGTGATCTACCGGCAGCTGCCGGCGTCGGAAGCCGCCGCGGCGCACGCGCTGATGGAATCGGGCGAGCACGTCGGCAAGATCGTGCTGAGCTGGTGAGCGGGTGGGCGGTTTCGCTCAGCTGCAGGATTTTTCAGAAGTTCCGGATTCAAGGGAGTTGATCTGATGCGCAAGAAACTGGTGGTCGGCAACTGGAAGATGCATGGCACCCGTGCATCCAACGCCGTGCTGCTGGCGGGCCTCAAGGAAGCGGGCCCGTGGAACGCCCAGGTCGCCGTGTGCGTGCCGTTCCCGTACATCACGGACACGGCGCTCGCGCTGACCGGCACGCAGGTGGCGTACGGCGCGCAGGACGTCTCCACGCACGAGCAGGGCGCCTACACGGGCGAGGTCTCGTCGGCGATGCTGGCGGACCTCGGTTGCCGTTACGCGATCGTCGGTCACTCGGAGCGCCGCGCGTACCACGCCGAAGGCGATCAGTTGGTCGCCGACAAGGCCAAGGCCGCGCTGGCGCATGGCGTCACGCCGATCGTGTGTGTCGGCGAGACGCTGGCCGAGCGCGAGGCGGGCCGCACCGAGGAAGTCGTCAAGCGCCAGCTCGCGGCCGTGATCCACACGCTGACGCATTGCATCGGCGAGATCGTGGTGGCGTATGAGCCGGTCTGGGCGATCGGCACCGGCCTGACGGCCACGCCCGAGCAAGCCCAGCATGTGCATGCGCTGCTGCGTCAGCAGTTGCGCGCGGCCACGCAGAAGGCCGATCAGATGCAGATCCTGTACGGCGGCAGCGTCAAGCCCGACAACGCCGTCCAACTGTTTGCGCAGCCCGACATCGACGGCGGCCTCATCGGAGGCGCCGCGCTGAAGGCGGCGGATTTCGCGGCGATCTGCCGCGCGGCCGGCTGAAGCCCGGCGTTCAAGGTTCCTGGAGAAAGAAGCAATGCAAGTGATGATGAACCTCGTGCTGGTGCTGCAGCTGATCGCGGCCCTGTCGATGATCGGTCTGGTGCTGGTGCAGCATGGCAAGGGCGCGGACATGGGCGCCTCGTTCGGCAGCGGTGCCTCGGGCTCGCTGTTCGGCGCGACCGGCAGCGCCAACTTCCTGTCGCGCTCGACCGCGGTCGCCGCGACGATCTTCTTCGTCGCCACGTTGGCGCTGGCCTACATGGGCAGCCATCGTGACGGCGGCATCGGCTCGGGCCCGTCCGCCGGCGAACAGCTGCTGGACCGCGCCGCGACCCCGTCCGCACCGGCCTCGGCCGCCGTGCTGCCGGGCGCGTCGATCGCTCCGGCCGCGCCTGCCTCCGGCGCGTCCAACTGACAGACGTGGGCGGCAAGCGCAAGGACCTGAAGAAAATTGCTTTGGTTTTCTATTTGGCCTCAGAAAGCTGTATAGAATTCGAGGCTGTCTGAAACGCGAGCCGTCAAGACAAGTCACTGAAGGGTGACACAAGCCGACGTGGTGAAATTGGTAGACACGCTATCTTGAGGGGGTAGTGGCGAAAGCTGTGCGAGTTCGAGTCTCGCCGTCGGCACCAGAATAAATCGGCCTGCCATGGTCTTCACGATCTAGCCGGAAAGCCGGATCGAAGTGAACAAGCAGGGCGAAGGACCCAGGGAGACCAGCGACGCGAAACGCGTGTGCGAAAACCCTGGGGACAAGGCGGGCGCGGTCCGTGAGCGATTGGATAATCGCTGGCGGCGCGCCCGTTGCTTTTGCCGAATCGTTGGTCGGCCCCGGCCCGCCAAACTTCGGTGACACGTCGGGAATCGGTTTTGCAGCGCGCCTGCGCCAATATCGGACCCGGCCATACAACGAGAGCAAGTCGTGAGCCTGGAACAATACCTGCCCGTCATCCTTTTCATCCTGGTCGGTTGCGGAGTGGGTATCGCCCCGCAAGTGCTGGGTTTCCTGGCCGGCCCGCGTCGCCCTGACGCGGCGAAGAACAGCCCCTACGAGTGCGGCTTCGAGGCCTTCGAGGACGCGCGCATGAAGTTCGACGTGCGCTACTACCTCGTCGCCATCCTCTTCATCCTCTTCGATCTGGAAATCGCCTTCCTGTTCCCGTGGGCGGTCTCGCTGCGCGAGATCGGTCCTGAGGGCTTCTGGGCGATGATGATCTTCCTGGGCATCCTGGTCGTGGGCTTCGCCTACGAATGGAAGAAGGGCGCGCTCGACTGGGAGTGACGACCCGACGGCGGGCCCGTGTGTGACGCACCGGGCCCGTGAACGCATCAGGACACGGCGCCCGTTCAGGGCGCGTGTCCGTTAGGGAAGGGCAACGCGTCAAGGTGGCGTCAATGCGTGTTCGCTGCCGCGGCTCGAGGGTCCTTCTCCGCTGATCTCGAAAGATTGGAAATTCGATATGGGTAACGAAGGCGTAATGAAGGAAGGCTTCATGACCACCCAGCTGGACAAGCTGGTGAACTGGTCCAAGACCGGTTCGTTGTGGCCGATGACCTTTGGTCTCGCCTGCTGCGCGGTCGAGATGATGCATGCGGGCGCGGCCCGTTACGACATCGACCGCTTCGGCATGCTGTTCCGTCCGAGCCCTCGCCAGTCCGACCTGATGATCGTGGCCGGCACGCTGTGCAACAAGATGGCTCCGGCGCTGCGCAAGGTCTACGACCAGATGGCCGAACCCCGCTGGGTGCTGTCCATGGGCAGCTGCGCCAACGGCGGCGGTTACTACCATTACAGCTACTCGGTGGTGCGCGGCTGCGACCGCATCGTCCCGGTCGACGTCTATGTCCCGGGCTGTCCGCCGACCGCCGAGGCGCTGCTCTACGGCATCCTGCAGCTGCAGGCCAAGATCCGTCGCGAGAACACCATCGCTCGCTGAGCAGAAGCAGGCTGATTCCCATGACCATGAAACTCGACACCCTGCAGGCGGCGCTGCAATCCGTTCTGGGCGACCAGATCGTGGCGCTCAAGCGCGAGCTGGGCGAAATCACCATCACCGTCGCGGCCAAGGATTACTTCGCCGTGGCCAAGCTGCTGCGCGACCACTCGGAGCTGCGCTTCGAGCAGCTGATCGACCTGTGCGGCGTGGACTACTCGACCTACAAGGATGGTGCCTATGACGGCGCGCGTTTCGCGGTCGTGTCGCACCTGCTGTCGATCAACAAGAACTGGCGCCTGCGCGTGAAGGTCTTCGCGCCCGAGGACGACTTCCCGTCGGTGGCCGCGGTGACCCCGATCTGGAACGCCGCCAACTGGTTCGAGCGCGAGGCGTTCGACATGTACGGGATCATCTTCGAGGGTCATGAGGACCTGCGCCGCATCCTGACCGATTACGGCTTCATCGGTCACCCGATGCG
Organism: Roseateles sp. So40a; assembly: GCF_048081605.1. NCBI lineage: Bacteria > Pseudomonadati > Pseudomonadota > Betaproteobacteria > Burkholderiales > Sphaerotilaceae > Roseateles > Roseateles sp. So40a. The sequence goes on from NZ_CP182288.1 coordinate 1,901,912, forward strand.
CAAGGACTTCCCGGTGTCGGGTCACGTCGAGATGCGCTATGACCCCGAGCAGAAGCGCGTGGTCTACCAGCCGGTGACCATCGAGCCGCGCGAGATCACCCCGCGCGTGATCCGCGAAGACAACTACGGGGGCCTGTGAGCATGCCAGCCGAAATCAAGAACTACACCCTGAACTTCGGTCCGCAGCATCCGGCCGCCCACGGCGTGCTGCGCCTGGTGCTGGAGCTCGACGGCGAAGTCATCCAGCGCGCCGACCCGCACATCGGCCTGCTGCACCGCGCCACCGAGAAGCTGGCCGAGACCAAGACCTTCATCCAGTCGCTGCCCTACATGGACCGCCTCGACTACGTGTCGATGATGTCCAACGAGCACGCGTACTGCCTGGCCATCGAGAAGATGCTGGGCATCGAGGTGCCCGAGCGCGCGCAGTACATCCGCGTGATGTTCGGCGAGCTGACTCGCATCCTCAATCACCTGCTCTGGCTGGGCGCGCACGGCATCGACTGCGGCGCGATGAACATCCTCATCTACTGCTTCCGCGAGCGTGAGGACATCTTCGACATGTACGAGGCGGTCTCGGGCGCGCGCATGCACGCGGCCTACTTCCGTCCGGGCGGCGTTTATCGCGACCTGCCGGACGCGATGCCGCAGTACAAGGTCAGCAAGATCAAGAACCAGAAGGCCATCGACAAGCTCAACGAGAACCGTCAGGGCTCGCTGCTCGATTTCATCGAGGACTTCTGCAACCGCTTCCCGGCCAACGTCGACGACTACGAGACGCTGCTGACCGACAACCGCATCTGGAAGCAGCGCACCGTGGGCATCGGCGTCGTCACGCCGGAGCGCGCGCTGAACCTGGGCCTGACCGGCCCGATGCTGCGCGGCTCGGGCATCGCCTGGGACACCCGCAAGACCCAGCCGTACGACGTGTACGGCAAGATGGACTTCGACATCCCCATCGGCACCAACGGGGACACCTACGACCGCTACTGCGTGCGCGTCGAGGAGATGCGCCAGTCCAACCGCATCGTCCAGCAGTGCGTGAAGTGGCTCAAGGCCAACCCCGGTCCGGTCATCACCGACAACCACAAGGTGGCTCCGCCGTCGCGCGTGGCGATGAAGACCAGCATGGAAGAGCTGATCCACCACTTCAAGCTGTTCACCGAAGGTTTCCGCGTCCCCGAGGGCGAGGCCTACGCGTCGGTCGAGCATCCGAAGGGCGAGTTCGGCATCTACATGATCAGCGACGGCGCCAACAAGCCGTACCGCCTGAAGATCCGCGCCCCGGGCTATTCGCACCTGGCCGCGCTGGACGAGATGGCCCGTGGCCACATGATCGCCGACGCGGTGGCCGTGATCGGCACGATGGACATCGTGTTCGGTGAAATTGACCGTTGAGTGGTGAAGCGATGAGCAGCACTGAAATTGCAAGCACCGGGTTCGTGCTGAGCGAGGCCACCGCGGCCCGCTTCGCGCGCGAAGTCGCCAAGTACCCGGCCGAACAGGCCCAGTCGGCCGTGATGGCCTGCCTGTCCATCGTCCAGCAGGAGCAGGGCTTCGTGTCCCGCGAGGCGGAAGACGCGATCGCCGATTACCTCGGCATGCCCGCGATCGCCGTCTACGAGGTCACGACCTTCTACAACATGTACAACCAGCGCAAGCTGGGCGTGTTCAAGCTCAACGTCTGCACCAACCTGCCGTGCCAACTGCGCGACGGCCAGAAGGCGCTGGACCACCTGTGCTCGAAGCTGGGCGTCGAGGCCGGCGGCACGACCGCCGACGGCGTCTTCACCGTGCAGCAGAGCGAGTGCCTGGGCGCTTGCGCCGACTCGCCGGTGATGCTGGTCAACGACCGCCAGATGCTGAGCTTCATGAGCGCCGAGCGTCTGGACGAGCTGGTGGATGCGCTCAGAGCGCACCACGCCGCCAACAAGAACTGAGGGACCTGGACGATGACGAACATCGCGAACATCGACCTCTCGAAGTGGCAGGCCACGGGCGTCGAGACCTGCTTCCACGACCGCAACATCACCCCGCAGATCTACGCGGGCCTCGATGGCAAGAACTGGTCGCTGAAGGACTATGAAGCGCGCGGCGGCTACCAGGCGCTGCGCAAGATCCTCGCCCAGGGCGAGGGTCAGGGCATGACCTCCGACCAGGTCATCGCCGAGGTGAAGGCGTCGGGCCTGCGCGGCCGCGGCGGCGCCGGTTTCCCGACCGGCCTGAAGTGGAGCTTCATGCCCCGCCAATTCCCCGGCGCGAAGTACCTCGTCTGCAACAGCGACGAGGGCGAGCCGGGCACCTGCAAGGACCGCGACATCCTGATGTACAACCCGCACATCGTCATCGAAGGCATGGCGATCGCGGCGTACGCGATGGGCATCAAGGTCGGCTACAACTACATCCACGGCGAGATCTTCGAGGTCTACGAGCGCTTCGAGGCGGCCCTGGAAGAGGCGAGAGCCGCGGGCCTGCTGGGCGACAACATCCTGGGCAGCAACTTCAGCTTCCAGCTGCACGGCCACCACGGCTTCGGCGCCTACATCTGCGGCGAGGAAACCGCGCTGCTGGAATCGCTGGAAGGCAAGAAGGGCCAGCCCCGCTTCAAGCCGCCGTTCCCGGCCTCGTTCGGCCTGTACGGCAAGCCCACCACCATCAACAACACCGAGACCTTCGCGGCGGTGCCCTGGATCATCCGCAACGGCGGCCAGGCCTACCTCGAGGTCGGCAAGCCCAACAACGGCGGCACGAAGATCTTCTCGATCTCCGGCGACGTCGAGCGTCCGGGCAACTACGAGATCCCGCTGGGTACCTCGTTCGAGAAGCTGCTCGAGCTGGCCGGCGGCATGCGCGGTGGCCGCAAGCTGAAGGCGGTCATCCCCGGCGGCTCGTCCGCCCCGGTGCTGCCCGCGGACGTGATGATGCAGTGCACGATGGACTATGACTCCATCGCCAAGGCCGGCTCGATGCTGGGCTCGGGCGCGGTCATCGTGATGGACGAGACCCGCTGCATGGTGACGAGCCTGCTGCGCCTGTCCTACTTCTACGCGCACGAGTCCTGCGGCCAGTGCACCCCGTGCCGCGAGGGCACGGGCTGGATGCACCGCGTGATCGAGCGCATCGCCCACGGCAAGGGCCGCGTCGAGGACATCGACCTGCTGAACTCCGTGGCCGACAACATCCAGGGCCGCACCATCTGCGCGCTGGGCGACGCCGCGGCGATGCCGGTGCGCGCGATGCTCAAGCACTTCAAGGGCGAGTTCATCGCGATGATCGAGCAAGCCCAGCAGAACAAGGCGCCCGGCGCGTCGTCCCCGTCCGCCGCGGCCAAGTCGCCGGCGCACGCCTGATCCGGAGCCGCTGAGAAGAACTATGGTTGAAATCGAACTCGACGGCCAGAAGGTCGAAGTGCCCGAGGGCAGCATGGTGATGCATGCGGCCGAGAAGGCCGGCGCGTACATCCCGCACTTCTGCTATCACAAGAAGCTGAGCATCGCGGCCAACTGCCGCATGTGCCTGGTGGACGTGGAGAAGGCGCCCAAGCCGCTGCCCGCCTGCGCCACGCCGGTCACGCAGGGCATGATCGTGCGCACCAAGAGCGAGAAAGCCATCAAGGCCCAGCAGGGCGTGATGGAGTTCCTGCTGATCAATCACCCGCTGGACTGCCCGATCTGCGACCAGGGCGGCGAGTGCCAGCTGCAGGATCTGGCCGTCGGTTACGGCGCGGGCTCCTCGCGCTACACCGAAGAGAAGCGCGTGGTGTTCCACAAGAACGTCGGCCCGCTGATCTCGATGGAAGAGATGAGCCGCTGCATCCACTGCACGCGTTGCGTCCGTTTCGGCCAGGAGATCTCCGGCGTGATGGAGCTGGGCATGGCCCACCGCGGCGAGCACAGCGAGATCCAGACCTTCGTCGGCCGCACCGTGGACTCGGAGCTGTCGGGCAACATGATCGACATCTGCCCGGTCGGCGCGCTGACCAGCAAGCCCTTCCGCTACAGCGCCCGCACCTGGGAACTGTCGCGCCGCAAGAGCGTCAGCCCGCATGATTCGACCGGCGCCAACCTGATCGTCCAGGTCAAGAACAACGACGTGCTGCGCGTCGTGCCGCTGGAGAACGAAGCCGTCAACGAGTGCTGGATCGCCGACCGCGACCGCTTCTCGTATGAGGCGCTGAACAGCGACGAACGCCTGACCACGCCGATGCTCAAGCAGGGCGGCGAGTGGAAGTCCGTCGACTGGACCACCGCGCTGGAATACGTCGCCAACGGCCTCAAGCAGGTCAAGACCGAGAAGGGCGGCGCCGCGATCGCCGCGCTGGGCTCCGAGCACAGCACCGTCGAGGAACTGCACCTGCTGGCCCAGCTGGTCCGCGGCCTGGGCAGCGAGAACATCGACACGCGCCTGCGCGTGAGCGACGCCGCGCTGCGTGCCGCCGATGGCAAGGCGCTGTGGCTGGGCACGTCGATCGCGTCGCTGTCGACGCTGGACCGCGCCTTCGTGGTCGGCTCGTCGCTGCGCAAGGACCACCCGCTGTTCGCGCAACGCCTGCGCCAGGCCGCACGCCGCGGCGCGCAGGTGCTGTCGCTGAACGGCTCGGTCGAGGACTGGAAGATGTCCGTCGCCGCGACGATCGCCGCCGCGCCGTCGGCCTGGGTCGCTGAGATGGCCGGCGTCGCCGCCGCCATCGGCGCGGCCAAGGGCGTGAGCGCTCCTGTGGCTGGCACCGCCTCCGACACCGCCAAGGCCATCGCCGACGCGCTGCTGTCGGGCGAGCGCAAGGCCGTGCTGCTGGGCAACGCCGCCGTGCAGCATCCGCAAGCCGCGACGCTGCTGTCGCTGGCGACCTGGATCGCCGAGCAGACCGGCGCCACGGTCGGCCTGCTGACCGCCGCGGCCAACACCGTCGGCGCGCAACTCGTCCACGCCCAGCCGGGGCAGGGCGGTCGCACCGCGGCCCAGGTGCTGAACGACCAGCCCGCCAAGGCGCTGCTGCTGCTGAACACCGACCCGGTGCTCGACGGCGCGAACGCCGCCGCGGCCAAGAAGGCGATCAACGCGGCCGAGATGGTCGTCGTGATGAGCCCGTTCAAGACCGGCCCGGTCGTCGAGTTCGCCGACGTGCTGCTGCCGATCGCACCGTTCACCGAGACCTCGGGCAGCTTCGTCAACGCCGAAGGCCGCCTGCAGAGCTTCGTGGGCGTGGCCAAGGCGCGCGGCGAGAGCCGTCCCGCCTGGAAGGTCCTGCGCGTGCTGGGCAACCTGCTGAGCCTGCAAGGCTTCGAGTTCGACAGCTCCGAGCAGGTTCGCGCCGCGGCGCTGGGCTCCGAGCTCGATCTGGCGAACCGCCTGAGCAATGCGGTGTCGGCGCAGTCCGCTGCCGCCGCGCCGGTGCAAGGCCTGGAGCGCCTGACCACGGTCCCGATCTACGCGACCGACGCGCTGGTGCGCCGCGCCACCTCGCTGCAGCTGACCCGCGACGGCCGTGACGCCGCCGTGGCCTCGCTGCCGCAGCAGCTGTGGACCGAGCTCGGCCTGTCCGAGAACGCCGGCAAGGGCGCGCAAGTGCGCGTGACGCAGGACGGCGGCGAGGCCGTGCTGGCCGCGCAGCTCGACGCCACGCTGCCCGCCCATGTGGTGCGCATCCCCGCCGGCATCCCCGAGACCGCCGCGCTGGGCGCGTTCACCGGCGCGATCGCCGTGACCAAGGCCTGAGGACGAGACGACGATGGAAAACTTCTACAACGCCGGCGCCTCGATGCTGGGCATGGTCTGGCCGGTGATCTGGAGCCTGCTCAAGATCATCGCCGTGCTGCTGCCGCTGCTGGGTTGCGTCGCCTACCTGACGCTGTGGGAACGCAAGGCCATCGGCTGGTCGCAGATCCGTCCGGGTCCGAACCGTGTCGGTCCGCTGGGCCTGCTGACCCCGATCGCCGACGCCGTGAAGCTGATCTTCAAGGAGATCATCGTCCCGAGCGCCGCCAACAAGGGCCTGTTCTTCCTGGGCCCGATCATGACGATCATGCCGGCGCTGGCCGCCTGGGCCGTCGTGCCGTTCGGCCCGGGTGCCGCGATCGCCGACGTCAACGCCGGCCTGCTGTTCCTGATGGCCATCACCTCGCTCGAGGTCTACGGCGTGATCATCGCGGGCTGGGCGTCGAACTCGAAGTACGCCTTCCTGGGCGCGCTGCGCGCCTCCGCGCAGATGGTGTCCTATGAAATCGCGATGGGCTTCTGCCTGGTCGTGGTGCTGATGGTCACCGGCTCGATGAACGTCAGCGCCATCGTGATCAGCCAGGAGCAGGGCTGGTTCGCGTCGCACGGCGTGAACATCCTGTCGTGGAACTGGCTGCCGCTGCTGCCGATCTTCCTGGTGTACTTCATCTCCGGCCTGGCCGAGACGAACCGCCACCCGTTCGACGTCGTCGAAGGCGAATCGGAAATCGTGGCCGGCCACATGATCGAGTACTCGGGCATGTCGTTCGCGATGTTCTTCTTGGCCGAGTACGCCAACATGATCCTGGTGTCGGCACTGGCGGTGCTGATGTTCCTGGGCGGCTGGTCGGCGCCGATCTCGTGGTCGCTGCTGGGCATGGACACCCCGTCGTTCATTCAACAGACGATGGCGTTCTGGAACTGGTTCTGGCTCTTCGCCAAGACCTTCTTCGTCGTGACCTGCTTCCTGTGGGTGCGCGCCACGTTCCCGCGCTATCGCTATGACCAGATCATGCGTCTGGGCTGGAAGATCTTCATCCCGGTCACGCTCGTGTGGCTCGTGGTGGTGGGTCTGTGGATCCAGTCGCCGTTCAATATCTGGAAGTAATCCGAGGTACCGCTGTGAGCGCCATCAAGGACATCGTCAAGAGCTTCATGCTCACCGAGCTGCTGAAGGGCATGGCCCTGACCGGCCGGCATTTCCTCTCGAAGAACATCACGGTGCAGTTCCCGGAAGAGAAGACCCCGCTGTCTCCTCGCTTCCGTGGCCTGCACGCGCTGCGCCGGTATGAGAACGGCGAGGAGCGCTGCATCGCCTGCAAGCTGTGCGAGGCCGTGTGCCCCGCCATGGCGATCACGATCGAATCGGACGTGCGCGCCGACGGCTCGCGCCGCACGACGCGTTACGACATCGACCTGACCAAGTGCATCTTCTGCGGCTTCTGCGAGGAAAGCTGCCCGGTGGACTCCATCGTCGAGACCGACATCTTCGAATACCACGGCGAGAAGCGTGGCGACCTGTACTTCACCAAGGAAATGCTTCTGGCGGTGGGGGACCGGTACGAGCCGCAGATCGCAGCCAGCAAGGAGGCCGACGCCAAGTACCGCTGAGCGGTGCGCGGCGCCTGACCCTCGCGTGAGCGAGGGCAGGGGACCGCGACCGTCAGCCTGCTTGCAGGACATCACATGGACATCACTACCGCGCTGTTCTTCGTTTTCTCGGCCGTGCTGCTGGGCTCCGCGTTCCGTGTCATCACGGCCAAGAGCACCGTGCACTCGGCCCTGTTCCTGATCCTGGCCTTCTTCAACGCGTCCTGCCTGTGGATGCTGATGAAGGCCGAGTTCCTGGCCATCACCCTGGTGCTGGTCTACATCGGCGCCGTCATGGTGCTGTTCCTGTTCGTGGTCATGATGCTGGACTTCGAGTCCACCGCCGTGCGCGAGAGCGTCTGGAAGCACCTGCCGGTGGCCAGCCTCGTGGGCGCGCTGATCGCGCTGGAGATCGCGGCCGTGCTGATGGGCGGTTTCCGCGGCGTGGAGAACGCGCCCGAGATCGCCAACATGGCCAAGCTGGGCAACACCAAGCTGCTGGGCATCGAGATCTACACGAACTACCTGTTCCCGGTGCAGATCGCGGCGGTGCTGCTGCTCGTGGGCATCATCGCGGCGATCGCGCTGACGCTGCGCGGCCGCAAGGACTCGCGCAAGCAGGACGCCTCGCAGCAGGTCCGCGTCAAGAAGGCCGACCGCCTGAAGATCGTCAAGGTCGCCCCGACCGTCGAAGCCCCGTCCGTGCCGGTGGCTGAAAAGAACGAAGGAGCCGCGTGATGGGTGCGCTGAGCCTGAACCACTTCCTGATCCTGGGCGCGTTCCTGTTCGCGCTGTCGGTGATCGGCATCTTCCTGAACCGCAAGAACCTGATCGTGCTGCTGATGGCCATCGAGCTGATGCTGCTGGCGGTCAACATGAACTTCGTGGCCTTCTCGCACTACCTGGGCGACATGGCCGGACAGGTGTTCGTGTTCTTCATCCTGACCGTCGCGGCCGCCGAGTCGGCGATCGGCCTGGCGATCCTGGTCGTGCTGTTCCGCAACCGCAGCAGCATCGACGTGGAAGAGCTGGACGCCCTGAAGGGCTGACCGAGGGAAGCGAGAAAAACAATGTCTGCAACACTCTCTCAGAACATGCTGCTGGCGGTGCCGCTGGCCCCGCTCGCGGGTGCCATCGTGGCGGGCCTGTTCGGCAAGCAGGTCGGCCGCCGCGGCGCGCACATCGTCACCATCCTGGGCGTGCTGATCGCCTTCATCCTCTCGGCGATGACGCTGAGCGCCGTGCTGGATGGCGCGCGCTTCAACCAGACCGTCTATGAATGGATGGTGCTGGGCGGCCTGAAGATGGAAGTCGGCTTCATGATCGACGGCCTGTCCGCGATGATGATGTGCGTGGTGACCTTCGTCTCGCTGATGGTGCACATCTACACCATCGGCTACATGGAGGAAGACCCCGGCTACCAGCGCTTCTTCAGCTACATCTCGTTGTTCACCTTCAGCATGCTGATGCTGGTGATGGCCAACAACATGCTGCAGCTGTTCTTCGGCTGGGAAGCGGTGGGCCTGGTGTCCTACCTGCTGATCGGCTTCTGGTACACGAAGCCCACGGCGATCTTCGCCAACATGAAGGCCTTCCTGGTCAACCGCGTGGGTGACTTCGGCTTCATCCTGGGCATCGGCCTGCTGGTGGCCTACGGCGGCTCGCTGAACTACACCGAGACCTTCGCCAAGTCGGCGGAGCTGGCCAAGATCGGTTTCGCCAACCCCTTCGGCGGCGAGAACTGGATGATGCTGAGCGTGGCCTGCATCTGCCTGTTCATCGGCGCGATGGGCAAGTCGGCGCAGTTCCCGCTGCACGTGTGGCTGCCGGACTCGATGGAAGGCCCGACCCCGATCTCGGCGCTGATTCACGCGGCGACGATGGTGACGGCCGGCATCTTCATGGTGTCGCGCTTCAGCCCGCTGTTCGAGCTGTCGGACACCGCGCTGAACTTCGTCATGATCATCGGCGCGATCACCGCGCTGTTCATGGGCTTCCTGGGCATCATCCAGAACGACATCAAGCGCGTCGTCGCGTACTCGACGCTGTCGCAGCTGGGTTACATGACCGTGGCGCTGGGCGCGTCGGCCTACTCGGTCGCCGTGTTCCACCTGATGACGCACGCGTTCTTCAAGGCGCTGCTGTTCCTGGGCGCGGGCTCGGTGATCATCGGCATGCACCATGACCAGGACATCCGCAACATGGGCGGCCTGCGCAAGTACATGCCCATCACCTGGATCACGTCGCTGCTGGGTTCGCTGGCGCTGATCGGCACGCCGTTCTTCGCGGGCTTCTACTCGAAGGACTCGATCATCGAGGCGGTGCACGCGTCGCATCTGCCGGGCGCGGGCTTTGCATACGTCGCGGTGGTGGCCGGCGTGTTCGTCACGGCGTTCTACAGCTTCCGGATGTACTTCCTGGTTTTCCACGGCAAGGAACACTTCCACCACAAGCCCTTCCCGGGCGAGCACGACCATCATGACGATCACGGCCATGGTCACGACCACACGCCGCATGAGTCGCCCTGGGTGGTGACGGTGCCGCTGATCCTGCTGGCGATCCCGTCGGTGGTGATCGGTTACCTGACGATCGGCCCGATGGTGCACGGCGAGTTCTTCAAGGACGCGATCTTCGTGAACCACGAGGTCCACCACGCGATGCACGAGCTGGGTGAAGAGTTCCACGGCGCGTTCGCCATGGCGCTGCACAGCCTCCAGACGCTGCCGCTGTGGCTGGCCGTGGCCGGTGTCGCGGTGTCGTACTGGTTCTACATGATCAGCCCGGCCATCCCGGCCGCGATCGCGCGTATCTTCCGCCCGGTCGTGACGATCCTCGAGAACAAGTACTACATGGACTGGTTCAACGAGAACGTGCTGGCACGCGGCGCGCGCCTGATCGGTACCGGCCTGTGGAAGGCCGGTGACCAGGGCGTCATCGACGGCGTGCTGATCAACGGCTCGGCGCGCACGGTGGGCGGTGTCGCCGGCCTGGTGCGGCTGATCCAGACCGGCCACCTGTACTGGTACGCGCTGGTGATGATCCTGGGTGTCGTGGGTCTGATGACCTGGCAGCTGTGGCCTTACATGGGGCCCCAATTCAAGGCCCTGTTCGGCCTCTGACGCGGGCGGAGAATAAGAATGTTGCTAAGTCTGTCCATTTGGCTGCCCATCGTCTGCGGTGGCCTGCTGCTCGCGCTCGGACGCGACAACAACGCCGGCGCGGTGCGCTGGATGGCGCTGGTCGCCGCGCTGCTGTCCTTCCTGGTGACGCTGCCCCTGATCTCGGGCTTCGACACCACGAGCGCGGCCATGCAGTTCGTCGAGAACCACGCCTGGATCGAGCGCTTCAAGATCAACTACCACCTGGGCGTGGACGGGATCTCGATGTGGTTCGTGCCGCTGACGGCCTTCATCTCGATCATCGTGGTGATCGCGGCGTGGGAAGTCATCGACACGCGGGTGCACCAGTACATGGGCGCCTTCCTGATCCTGTCGGGCCTGATGATCGGCGTGTTCTGCGCGCTCGACGGCATGCTGTTCTACGTGTTCTTCGAGGCCACGCTGATCCCGATGTACATCATCATCGGCGTGTGGGGCGGTCCTCGTCGCGTATACGCGGCCTTCAAGTTCTTCCTGTACACGCTGGCCGGCTCGCTGCTGATGCTGATCGCGCTGCTGTACCTGTACAACCAGTCGGGCAGCTTCGAGATCCTGGCGTGGCACAAGCTGCCGCTGCCGCTGTCGGCGCAGACCTTGCTGTTCTTCGCCTTCTTCGCGGCCTTCGCGGTGAAGGTGCCGATGTGGCCGGTGCACACGTGGTTGCCTGACGCGCACGTGGAAGCCCCGACCGGTGGCTCGGTGGTCCTGGCGGCCATCATGCTGAAGCTGGGTGCCTACGGCTTCCTGCGCTTCTCGCTGCCGATCGCGCCGGATGCGGCCCGTCATTACGACTGGTTCATCATCGGCCTGTCGCTGATCGCGGTGATCTACATCGGCCTGGTGGCGATGGTGCAGCGCGACATGAAGAAGCTGGTGGCCTACTCGTCGGTCGCGCACATGGGCTTCGTGACGCTGGGCTTCTTCATCTTCAACGAGCTGGGCGTGGCCGGCGGCATCGTGCAGATGATCGCCCACGGCTTCGTGTCGGGCGCGATGTTCCTGTGCATCGGCGTGCTGTACGACCGCGTGCATTCGCGTGAGATCGCCGACTACGGCGGCGTCGTGAACACGATGCCCAAGTTCGCGGCGTTCGCGGTGTTCTTCGGCATGGCCAACTGCGGCCTGCCGGCGACCGCGGGCTTCGTGGGCGAGTGGATGGTGATCCTGGGCGCGGTGGGGCACAACTTCTGGATCGGCCTGCTGGCGGCCACGGCGCTGATCTTCGGCGCGGCCTACACGCTGTGGATGATCAAGCGCGTGTACTTCGGTCCGGTGACCAACGACAACGTCCGCCACCTGACCGACATCAACGGACGCGAGTTCCTGATGCTGGGCGTGCTCGCTGCGGCCACGCTGTTCATGGGCGTGTATCCGAAGCCCTTCACCGACGTGATGCACCCGTCCGTGGACGCGCTGCTGAAGCACGTGGCCGTGTCCAAGATCCAATAAGGACCCAACACAATGAACGACATGAACTGGGTCGCGGTCTATCCCGAAATCCTGTTGCTGGTGCTGGCGTGCGTGGTCGCGCTGGTGGACCTGTTCGTCACCGACCCGCGTCGCACGCCGACCTACTGGCTGACGCAGCTGAGCCTGGCCGTGGTGGGCGCGATGCACTTCGCGGCCATGGGTCAGCCGCAGGTCGAGGCCATGCAGGGCATGCTGGTGGTGGACTCGCTGAGCCACCTGCTGAGCGGCTTCAGCGCCTTCGCGCTGATCATCACGCTGGTCTACGCGCGTCCGTACGCCGAGTCGCGCGAGCTGCTCAAGGGCGAGCTGTTCACGCTGAGCCTGCTCACGCTGCTGGGCGTGAACGTGATGGTGGCGGCCAACAACTTCCTGACCGTCTATCTGGGTCTGGAGCTGATGAGCCTGTCGCTGTACGCGCTGACCGCGCTGCGTCGCGATCACACGATCTCGACCGAGGCGGCGATGAAGTACTTCGTGCTGGGCGCGCTGGCGTCGGGCTTCCTGCTCTACGGCCTGTCGATGATGTACGGCGCCACGGGTTCGCTGTCGATCCCGCGCGTGGCCGAGGTGATCGCCTCGGGCACCGTCAACAAGGGCGTGCTGGTGCTGGGCGTCGTGTTCGTCGTCGCCGGCCTGGGCTTCAAGCTGGGCGCCGCGCCGTTCCACATGTGGGTGCCGGACGTCTACCAGGGCGCGCCGACCGCCGCGACGCTGCTGATCGGCGGCGCGCCCAAGCTGGCCGCGCTGGGCATGACGCTGCGCCTGCTGGGCGACGGCATGATCGACCTGGCCCGTGACTGGCAGCAGATGATGCTGGTGATGGCGGTGGCCTCGCTGGTCGTGGGCAACCTGGCCGCGATCGCGCAGACCAACCTCAAGCGGATGCTGGCGTACTCGACGATCTCGCAGATGGGCTTCGTCGTGCTGGGCCTGGCCTCGGGTGTGGTCAACGGCGACACCGCGCTGGTGCAGAACGCCTACAGCTCGTCGCTGTTCTACGCGATCACCTACGTGCTGACGACGCTGGGCAGCTTCGGCCTGATCATGCTGCTGTCGCGCCAGGGCTTCGAGTCCGAGCAGATCAGCGACCTGGCCGGCCTGTTCAAGCGCAGCCCCTGGTACGCGCTGGTGATGGCGATCTACATGTTCTCGCTGACCGGCATCCCGCCGATGGTGGGCTTCTACGGCAAGCTGGCCGTGCTGCAGGCGATGATCGCGACCGGCCAGTCGCTGTACCTGTGGCTGGCCGTGATCGCGGTGATGCTGTCGCTGATCGGCGCGTTCTACTACCTGCGTGTCGTGAAGGTCATGTTCTTCGATGAACCGGCCGACACGAGCCCGCTGAACGCCCCGGCCGACGCGCGCATCGTGATGTCGCTCAACGGTGCCGCCGTGCTGGTGCTGGGCCTGGTGCCCAGCGGCCTGCTCGCGCTGTGCGCCCGCGCGCTGGCGCCCTGAGCGCCTGACACACATCACTTCACGGGACAGGACTCGGCACGATGGAGCAGGGCACATCGGTGTGGGCGGTGCTCGTGGTCGCGTTGATCGCGGCCAACGCGCCTTACCTGAGCTCGCGCATCCTGCTGGTCGGGCCGCGCCGTGATCCCAAGGCCGCCGGCTGGCGGCTGCTGGAACTCTTCCTGCTGGCGCTGATCACGCTGGTCGTGGGCTTCGGACTCGAGTCCCGCCTCGGCCAGCGCGCGCCTCAGGGATGGGAGTTCTATGCCGCGGCGTTGGCGCTGTTCGTCACGCTCGGCTTCCCGGGCTTCGTGTGGCGCTACCTGCGCCGCTCGCGGTCCAAGGTGCGAGAGTTCGATGACGAAGAAGCTGCCTGAGGCCCTGCGCCCCGATGCCGACGACGTGATCGGCATTCCCCCGGCCCCGGACGCCGACCCCCACCTGCGCGAGACCCCGCTGCGATCCGACTGGATCCTGCGGGGCAACTTCCTTCAGGTGAAGCGCGATCATGTCGCGCTCCCCAATGGCCGTGAGGCCACCCGCGAATACGTGCGCCATCCCGGCGCCGCCGTGGTCGTGCCGCTGCTGGACGACGGCCGCGTGCTGCTGGAGCGCCAGTACCGCTACCCGCTGGGCCGCGTGGTGCTGGAGTTCCCCGCCGGCAAGCTGGACCCCAACGAATCCCCGCTGCGCTGCGCCATTCGCGAGCTGCGCGAGGAAACCGGCTACAGCGCGCGCGAGTGGGCCTACGCGGGCGTGACCCACAACGCGATCGCGTATTCCGATGAGCGCATCGAGATCTTCTTCGCCCGTGGCCTGAGCCTGGGCGAGCGCCGGCTCGATGACGGCGAGTTCCTCGACCTTCTCCCGGTCGAAGAAGACGAACTGGACCGCATGGTGGCCGATGGCCGGCTCACGGACGCCAAGTCCATGGCCTGCCTGCTGTGGCTGCAGCGCTGGCGCGCCGGCGCCTGGACGCTGGACTGGATGTCCGCGGACGAGGCCTCGAGCCGCTGACCGCTACCCGCCAAGCGCTAGCATCGGACCATGCTCGTCCTGAACCTGGCCTGCGAGACGGGCCATTCCTTCGAAGGCTGGTTCGCGTCGTCGACCGACTTCGAATCGCAGCAGCAGCGCGGTCTGCTGAGCTGCCCCCTGTGCAACAGCGCGAACGTTCGGCGCATGCCGAGCGCGCCGCGCTTGAACCTGTCGCACGCCTCGACGCCCCCCACGCCCTCGACGCCTCCCTCGCGTCCGACGGCCTCGGTGTCTTCCGTGTCCGCGACGCCTGCGCGTCCGAGCTCGAGCGCCGACGGTGAGGCGGTGCCCGCGATCGCCATCGAGCTGCAGAAGCAGGTGATGCAGGCGGTGCGCACGCTGATCGCCAAGACCGAGGACGTGGGCGACCGATTCGCCGACGAGGCGCGCCGCATCCATTACGGCGAGGCCAAGGAGCGTGGTATCCGCGGTCACGCGACGCCCGACGAGGCGCGCGAACTGGCGGACGAAGGCATCGACATCGTCGCACTGCCGGTGCCCGATGCGCTGAAAGACCCTCTCCAGTAAGGACCTGACCCCGAGCGGGATTGCGGGTGACGCCATGACCGGTGTCGAATGGCCCGTCGCATCCTCAGAGGAATCAGGTTCATGAAGACTTTCCGATTGCTGGTCTGCGCCGCGGCGGCGTGCGCGTCCCTGTCCTTCGCGCCGGTCGATCCCAGCTTCGCTGCGTCGTCCGCGCCGGTCGCCGCGCCCAACGGGATGGTGGTGACCGCGCAGCATCTGGCCACGCGCGTGGGCGTGGACGTGCTCAAGGACGGCGGCAATGCCGTCGACGCGGCGGTGGCCGTGGGCTACGCGCTGGCGGTGGTCTATCCGGCCGCGGGCAACCTGGGCGGCGGCGGCTTCATGACGATCCAGCTCGCTGACGGCCGCAAGACCTTCCTCGACTTCCGCGAGAAGGCGCCGCTGGCCGCCACGGCCAACATGTACCTCGACAAGGACGGCAACGTCATCAAGGGCCTGAGCACGCATGGGCACCTGGCGGTGGGCGTGCCGGGCACGGTGTCGGGGCTGGAGTACGCACGGGAGAAGTACGGCACGATGAAACGCGCCGCGCTGATCGCACCGGCCATCGCGCTGGCCGATCGCGGCTTCGCGCTGGACCAGGGCGATGTCGACATGTTCCAGACCGCGACCAAGGACTTCGAAGCCGACGCGGCCTCGGGCGCGATCTTCCTGAACAAGGGCAAGCCCTTCCAGGCCGGCGACAAGCTCGTGCAGAAGGACCTGGCGAAGACGCTGCGCGAGATCGGCGCCAAGGGCACGGACGGCTTCTACAAGGGCTGGGTGGCCAAGGCGCTGGTGGACTCGAGCCAGTCAGGCAAGGGCATCCTGACGCAGGCCGATCTGGACCAGTACAAGACGCGCGAGCTCGCCCCGATCGAATGCGACTACCGCGGGTATCACGTGGTGTCGGCGCCGCCGCCGAGCTCGGGCGGCGTGATCATCTGCGAGATGCTCAACATCCTGGAGGGCTATCCGTTGCGGCAGCTGGGCTGGGGATCGGCGCAGGGCACGCATTACCAGATCGAGGCGATGCGCCATGCCTACGTGGATCGCAACAGCACGCTGGGCGATCCGGACTTCGTGAAGAACCCGCTGCAGCGGCTGCTGGACAAGGACTACGCGGCCCGGATCCGCGCGGCGATCGATCCGACGAAGGCGGGCGTGTCCAAGGACCTGAAGCCCGGTGTGCCGCCGCATGAGGGCAGCAACACCACGCATTACTCCATTGCCGACAAGTGGGGCAATGCGGTGTCGGTGACCTACACGCTGAATGACTGGTTCGGCGCGAAGGTCACCGCGGCGAAGACGGGCGTGCTGCTGAACAACGAGATGGACGACTTCACGTCCAAGGTCGGCGTGCCCAACATGTACGGGCTGGTGCAGGGCGAGGCCAACGCGATCGCCCCAAGCAAGCGGCCCTTGTCGTCGATGAGTCCGACCATCGTGACGAAGGACGGCAAGCCGGTGATGGTGGTGGGCACGCCGGGCGGCAGCCGCATCATCACGGCGGTGCTGCAGACCATGATCAACGCGATCGACTTCGACATGACGGTGCAGGAGGCGGTGGACGCGCCGCGCATCCACCAGCAATGGCTGCCGGACCTGACCAACGTCGAGCCCTACGCGCTGTCGCCCGACACGAAGCGGCTGCTGGAGGGCATGGGGCACAAGCTCGGCGCGCCGCATCCGGCGAATCACCTCGCGGCGATCATCATCGGCGCGCCCTCGCTGAACGGGAAGCCGGTGGGCAACAACCGCTTCTACGGCGCCAACGATCCGCGGCGCAACACGGGCTTGGCGGCGGGGTATTGATCCGCGTGTTGATCCGATCTCAGCGCGCCGCCTTGTAGCCGGGCACCTCGCCGAGGCCGATGGTGCGCACGCGGATCAGCAGTTCGGTCCGCTTGTCGCCATCGGGCGCGGTGAACAACGTGGCCTCCTTGCCGTCCTCGACGAGGACCGCGCTGCGCAGCATCGGCCGGCCGCCCTCGGTCGCGAGGACGTTGAGCATCACGTGCTTGCCGTCGCGGCGCTTGGGCGTGATCTCGATGCGGATCTGGTCCGGCGTGGGCTGGTCCGGCCGCCCGCCGAGCACCACCAGCGCCTGCTGGCCTTCCTCGGCGACGAGCCGCATCTTCGACGTGCGTTTGTCCGTGGCCACGCCGGGCTCGATGCGGCTCACGTCGAAGGCGAGGTCCAGCGCGACGGGATCGCGAGCAAGGTCCGGCATCACCGCGTTGACTGCGTGCACGGCGCCGGCCGCGCCCAGCGTCAGCAGGGCGAGGGTGCCGGCACCGAGCAGTCGGCGCGAGCGGGAATGAGGATGGACGGCGAGCATGGTGATCCTTTCGATCAACGGGTGGGACGAGCGCCAACCGGACCACGGCTGGAGCAGGGCATGGGGATGGGCATCGACACGGCCTGGGGCGTGTTGCGCGCTGAGCAGCGCGCGGCCGTAGTCGGCTTGTTGTCCGGGGTGAAGGCGCATGACGGCGTGATCGCAGGACAGTTCCTGATCCGCCCGCATCGCGCGCAGTGCCAGCCAGGCCAGCGGGTTGAACCAGTGCAGCGCGCACAGCGCGCTGGCCAGCGCGTTCCAGTGGTTGTCCCGGCGGCGGCGGTGAACCTCTTCGTGCGCGAGCACCAGCGGCCGCTGCCGCGCATCGAAGCGCTCAGCGAAATCGGGCGGCAGCACCAGGCGCGCGGGCCACAGGCCGACGAGCGCGGGTCCCTGCGCGCCGATCCAGTGACGGCCGGACGCGTCGCGCGTGAGCGCGGCTTCGAAGCGGCGTTGCAGCCGGACCATGTGCCACGCCACGGCGATCGCGCCGAGGGCCCAGACGCCCAGCGCGAGCATCACGCCGGCGATGCTGCTCAGCGGCACGGGATGGGCCGGCTCAGCGAGGGCAGGGGCCAGACGCGTGAGGTCGGGCAGCAGGCCGGGGAACGCGTCAGGGAAGAGCTCCGCGGTGAAGCGTGTCGCGGGCGTGCTCGCCGGCAGCAGCGCGACGACGAGCAGCAGCGGCAGCGCTGCCCAGGCGGCGTATGCCAGCCCGGGTCCGCCCAGACGAGCGAGCGGCCGGCGCAGCATCAGCAGTGCGGCCGAGACGAGCGTGAGCAGGGCGCTCTGCCGCAGCAGCGCGTGGCCGGCGTCCTGCAGGGCCATCGACACGGTGAGCTCAATCATTGGCGTCCCCGGTGCGGGTCTTGCGAGTCGTCTTGCCGGAGGTTTTCTTGGCCGAGTCCGAGCGGCCTTGCTCGTAATCCTCGATCAACTGCTTGAGCGCCTTCACGTCGGCGGCTTTCAGCTTGCGCTGCGAGGTGAAGTGCGAGACCAGCGGCGCGAGGCTGCCGCCGAAGAGGCGATCCAGCAGCGACAGGCCCTCGCCGTGCGCCCAGGCGGAGCGCGGAAAGCGCGGCGCGTAGAGGAAGCGCCGGCCGTCGCGCTCGGCGATGACGGCCTCCTTCTTCAAGAGGCGGTTCAGCAGCGTCTTCACCGTGGCGAGTTGCCAGTCCTGGCGGTCGGCCAGCGCGGCGGCGATCTCTTCCGCCGATTGCGGGGAAGAGGTCCAGAGGACTTCCATCACCTCGGCCTCGGCCGCGGTGATCGGGGGGTGATCCTTGCTCATGCGAATTCGTTTACGGGTGTAATCGAATCAATGATTACAGCTGTAAATGAAATCGTCAAGCGTGTGCTCATGACGATCAAGGGACTCGGTCGGACACCCTCGCCCGCTTGCGGGAGAGGGCAGGGGTGAGGGCCAGAGGCCTCAGCAGGCCTCCAGATCGTCCGGGTGGACCATGAGCCCGCGGACACGCACCGGCGTGGCGGCTTGATGCAGCACCGGCGTGAACCCCGATGCCGTGAGCAACTGCTGCCACACCGGCTCGAGCTCCTCGATCGGAGCGCCGTCGATGCCATGCGCCGCGCGCTCGAGGCTCGCGGTCGACGACAGCAACTGCATGCGGCTCGCCGCGTTCAACCAACGGGGGTGGAGCTCCGCGGGCGCGTCGCTGCAGTACAGGACGGCGCGTGCCAGATCTGCTTCCTCGGTCGGCAGCACGCGCAGCGAGTCGCCCCGGACGAGCACTTCCCCAGAAGGCGACGTGAAGCGATACGTGGTGTCGGCCTGCGCCTGCGCCAGCAGCCGCAATCCGCGCAGCAGCTTGGGCAGGTCGGTGGTCGCCGCGTCCGCGGAGGCTTTCGCCTCGACGAGCAGGACGACGTCCCACACGTGCTCCGCGACGTCAGCAGGGCGTCGCAGCAGCACCACATCCCATTCGCTCTTGGCGCGTTGCGCATCGCCGGGGAAAGACGGCGGGACGCGCATCGAGCTGACCACGCGATAGACCTCTTCACCGCTCGCACCGGCAGCGTCATTGAGCCGCTGCGCCAGCGCCCGCAACGCCGAGGCTGCGAGTGCCTCCACCGCGTCACCGCGCCGCTGTGCGCCGGAGCCCTGGGCCGATGCGCGCGCCGTGCCCGACATCGGCCCCTTCTGCTCACACAGCGCGCGATGGTGCTGGACCATCGGTTCCTCCGCGAGGACGTCCACACGCCGAAGCCGCGCCAGCGCAGGCTCATCGCGCAATCGGGCGAGGTCGCGTTCCAGCGCCGGCTCGTCCACGGGGACCGCTGCGATCCCCTTCGCGACCGTCGACCAGTCATTCGCCGCCGCCGCAGCCTGCAACGCGGCGAGCGCCTCCCGCAACGTCCCCGGCGCGCGCTGCACGACCTTGGCCGGATGCGCGATCGCATTCACGATGGCGAGCACCTGTCGGCGGTCCCGGTCGAGATGAGCGCTCAGCGAGGCGTGCTCGCGCACCAGCGGCGATCGATGCCGCAAGACCATGGCCTGAAAGGCGGGATCGCCGCTGCGGGCCTCGTCGGTCAGGCGCGCGAGCGAGCGCAGGAACAAGCGCCGCACCTCGTCCGCCGGGGTGATCCCAGCGGCCATCGACTGCCGCGCCTGCTCGATCGCGATGGCCAAAGCCGTGGACGGACTGCATGTGTCAGCGGTCGAGGCATCGGGCAGGGCCGCCATGCGGAATCGGCGCGGCACCTGCGCGAGCGCGCGGGTGAGCAGCGGATCCGCAGTGGCGATGGCAGAAGGGACGTTCGACATGGCGGTCGCCATTGTGGCGCCCGCCCGCCCGGCTGCTCGCGAGCCTCGCTCAGCCGCCCGTGCCCGCGGCCTGCGCGCGCCACGCGAGATAACGGCGCGTCAGTCGCGACGCACGCCACTGGTCCAGGACCAGCGTCAGGAACGGCGACACTCGTCTCGAGGGCGCGCGGCCCGCGGCCATCCGATGCAGTTGCCGACGCGCCAGCGCCATCGTGGCGAGGCTGGCCATCGCCTTGTTCTTCCAGCCCACCGCCACCGGCTGCGCGACGGCCTCGGCGGCCATCCACTGCGCGGGCAGGTCCGGCGCGTAGGCGAGCGCGGTGCCGATGCCCACGAGCGCGATGCCGCTGTCCAGCACCTGCTGCGCGACCGCGCGGCGGCGGATGCCCCCGGTGGTCATCACCGGCATGCGCGCCAGCCCCGCGAGCTCGCGCGCGAATTCCAGGAAGTAGGCCTCGCGCGACAGCGTGCGGCCGTCGGCGGTGCGGCCCTGCATCGCGGGGCTCTCATAGCTGCCGCCGGAAAGCTCCAGCAGGTCGATGCCTTCCGCGTTGAGCATCTCGATGACCGCGCGGGCGTCGGCCTCGTCGAAGCCGCCGCGCTGGAAGTCCGCGCTGTTGAGCTTGACCGCGACGGCGAAGTCAGGTCCCGCGACCGCCTTCACCGCCCGCACGACCTCCATCAGTAGACGCGCGCGATGCGCGATCGGGCCGCCGTAGCCGTCCTCGCGGCGATTGGCCAGCGGCGACAGGAACTGCGACAGCAGGTAGCCGTGCGCCGCGTGGATCTGCACGCCGTCGAAGCCGGCCTCGCGCGCGGCGCGGGCGGTGTCGGCGAAGCGGCGCACGATGGCGGCGATCTCGGGCTCGGTCAGCGCGCGCACCGGCGCGAAGAGCTTGCCGTGCTTGCCCATGTCCAGGGCCACATCGGACGGCGCGAAGCCCGGATTGCCCAGCGCCGCGAAGACCTGGCGGCCCGGGTGGTTGATCTGCATCCACACGCGCGTGCCGCCGGTCTTGGCCGCGGCGGCCCACGCGCGATATGGCGCCAGCGGCGTGCCGGCCTGCAGCACCAGGCCGCCCGGGCCGGTCAGCGCGTCGGGCGCGACCATCACGTTGCCGGTGATCAGCAGGCCCGCGCCGCCCTCGGCCCAGCGGCGGTAGAGCTGCTGGCTGGCGGCGCCGGGCAACTGGCCGGGCTCGGCCAGGGCTTCTTCCATCGCGGCCTTGGCGATGCGGTTCTTGAGCCGTTGGCCGTTGGGCAGGACCAGCGCGTCCTGCAGGGAGACGGAAGCAGAGTTGGAAGCGGGAAAGGAAGCAGAGGCAGAAGCGGGAGTCGACATGGTGACGGCGACCGGGCTTTATCCGGTGGCAAGCGAGGGAGATGGCCGCGAGCGTAAGCTTCAAGCTCACTTGAAGGTCAAGAGGTTTCGCATGCGCATCGGAGAACTCGCCAGGCAGACGGGGATGAAGCCCTCGGCCATTCGTTTCTATGAGGCCAGCGGGCTGTTGCCCGAGGGCACGCGCTCGACCAATGGCTACCGCGAGTACGGTCCGGCCGCCCTGGAGCGCTTGCAGTTCATCCAGCTGTCGCAGCGGCTGGGCTTCTCGCTGGACAGCCTGCGGCAGGCCTTCGCGCAGGGACAGGGCGGCCGGCTGCCGCATGACCTGGTGCAGGCGGGTCTCGCGCGAAGACGGGCCGAGATCGCCCGCATGCGGGCCGAGCTCGACGAACAGGATGCCGAGCTGCAGCGGCTGGCCGCGGCCTGCAACGAGAGCTGGTCCGTGGGCGAGTGCCTGGATGGCAGCGCGTATCTGGCAACATCGCCGCTTTCCAGACCGGCGTGATGAGCGTGATGAGCGTGATGAGCGTGATGAGCGTGATGAGCGTGATGAGCGTGGTGATGAACGTGGTGATGAGCGTGATGCGTCCGATGCGTGTGATCCAGACTTCGACGCGGTGCGCCGCGATGGCGGCGTTGATCCTGGGCGCCGCGACGGCTGGCGCCACGCCCTTGCCAGCGGCGGCCAAGGCCGAGGTGACGGCGCTGCTGGGTCGGCTGCAGACCTCGTCCTGCGAGTTCAACCGCAACGGCGACTGGCACGCGGCCGCCGAGGCCCGCGCCCACCTGGAGCGCAAGCTGGCCTACCTCGAGGACAAGAACCTCGTGAAGACCGCCGAGGAGTTCATTGACCGCGGCGCGTCCAAGAGCAGCATGAGCGGCAAGCCCTATCTCGTGCGCTGCGCCGGCGCCGCGCCCGTCGAGAGCAAGGTCTGGTTGACGCGCGAGCTGACGGCGTTGCGCTCAGCCTCCTCGCGCTGACCCGGCTACTGAGCCGGTTGCTGTTTCGGCAGCTGCTGGAGCTGCTCCAACAGCGCGAGTCCCAGCTCGATGCGCGCGGGATTGGGCCAGGCGCGATTGGCCAGGAGCACGAGCCCCAGGCGTTTCTCCGGAACGAAGAGCACGTAGCTGCCGAAGCCGCGTGTCGATCCGGTCTTGTTGAACAGACGGGGTGCATCGGGCGTGGCGCGCGTCGCGCCGGCGGCTGCCGCTGCCGCATCGGCTGCGACCGTATCGGACACCGGCACCGCCGCCGTGGCGCCGCGGCTGAGCGCGTTGCCGGCCAGCAGCTGCTCGCGCGAGACCGGCCACGGGTACTGCTCCCATCCCAGGCCTTGCGTCATGCCGGCGACCTGGAAACGCGGCACCTGCGTGGCCGCGATCGCGCGCGCCAGACGCGGTGGCGCCGACGATGGGTCGATGTTCAGCCGCACGAAATGCAGCAGGTCGGCCGCGGTGGTCTTGATGCCGTAAGCCTCCGCGTCGAAGACGTCGGGCCTCACGCGCACGGCCTCGTCCTTCTCGTAACCCCAGGCGTAATGGGGCATCGCGGCCGCGCTCACGTGGATGTGGGTGTCGCGCAGGCCCAGCGGCGGCAGCAGCTCGGACTCGATCGCGCGATCGAAGTCCATCTTCATCGACGCCGCGACCGCGCGGCCGAACAGGCCGATGCTGGGGTTGGAATACACGCGCTGCGTGCCTGGCGGGAAGGCCGGCTGCCAGCGGGTGAGATAAGGCGTCAGCGCGGCTTCGTCGTGAACCTCGTCGGACACCTGGAGCGGGAAGCCGCCGGCGGTGTAGGTGGCCAGCTGCAGCAGCGTCACGCGGTCGACCGCGTGACCGCGCAACGCAGGCAGGAATCGGCCGGGCGAGTCCGACAGCGACAAGCGGCCGTCCACGAGCGCCAGCGCGCCCAGCGTCGCGGTGAAGGTCTTGCTGACGGAGCCGATCTCGAAGAGCGTGGCGTCGTCGACCGGGGCACCCGACTCGCGCGAGGCCACGCCGTAGTTGAAGACGTAGCTGCGGCCGTTGACGGTGACGCCCACCGCCATGCCGGGGATCGCGTGTTTCGACATCACCGGACGGATGGCGGTGTCTACGAGCGCGCGCAGCGCGGCGGGTGGGGCATCGCTGGCCGCGGCCGTGCCGGCCATCGTGAGCGCGGACACGGCGATGGCGACGCAAGCGCCGAGCGCGCGAGGGATTCGGGAATCGATCATTGAAAGCAGAGGGTGGCGGATCACGTCGTCACGATAGGGGTCTCGCGGCGCGGGACCTGTCGAAAGTCGCGTTACGGACCATCCCCGTAACGAGGGGGAAAAACGGCACAGCGTGAGCCGTCGTCAAGGGAAACCGGTCATGCGCGGCCGATATGATTTCGCCCGCCGCGCACCAATACATTCAATCCAGGCGCGGCATTCAGGGAGAAATCTGTCATGCGGTTGGTATTGCTCATCGTGGCCTTGGTCGTGGCCGGCGTCGTCGGCTGGAAGAAGCGCGACGAGATCCCGTTCCTGCGCGATGCGACGCGCCAGGTGGAACGGCAGGTGCAGAGCGTCGAGCTGCCCAAGGTGCCGGGCCTGTCCTCGGCCAATGACGCGCCGGCCAGCGGCGGTCAGCCCGCGCCGGGCGGCGTGCGCCGCTGCGTCGTCAACGGCAGCGTGCTCTACACCAACGACGCCTGCCCGGCGGGCAGCAGCGAGCAGAAGGTCAAGGGCGGCACCGTGTCGACGGTGCCCGGCTACAAGGCACCGGCCGCGGCGGCCTCGGGCACCGGCATCCCCAACGCGCGCGAGCTGCTCGCGCCCAAGGACGGGACGCTGAAGGACAAGGCCGCGGAGAAGATCATGGAAGGCCTCTGACACCCCCGCGTTCTCGGGTTTCCCGGCATCGCCGCGGCCGGGAGCGGATCAGTAGACTGGCTGGGAAGCCGGACCGCGACGGAGGTCGCGAGATCCGGCCGGGCTTCAGGGAGTCGAGGCCACGATGCCGGGATCGGGCACGTCCTGTCCGGCACGCCGATGCGACGTTCAACAGCCCATGCCGCTGACTGATCCGCAAGTGCTCATCGAGGGAGCGGCGCGCCGGCGCCGTCGCCTGACGGCGTGGCTCGTCGGGGCGAACCTGACCGTCGCGCTCGTGCTGGCCGCGCTGGTGGCGCATGTGCTGGACAACTCGCGCCGCGCCTACGAGACCCAGGCGCGCAGTTTCGCCGAGGGCCTCGCCGCGGTGGCACAGCTCAATGTCGAGGCCGAGATCGGCCGCGTGGATGCGGTGCTGCGCGCCACGGGCGGTGAGCTCGAGCGGATGCTCAAGGACGGCGCGGGGGACGCGGCGCTCAACGAGGTGATGCTGGCGCGCTTCGGCCTGATGCCCGGCGTGGAGGCGATCCGCGCGGCGGACGCGACGGGCCGGGTGCGCTGGGGCACGCGGCTGCCAGAAGGCGCGCCCACGCGGGTCGAAGACCGCGACTACTTCGTCCGCGCCCGGGATGAGGCAGCGCCGACGACGCAGGTGACCGGGCCGCTGGTGTCGCGCGTGTCGGGCAACTGGGTCGTGGCCTTCGTGCGGCCGATGCGGGTGCAGGGACGATTCGCGGGCGTGATCTACGTGACCGTGGGCGTCGAGCATTTCCGGCGCATCTTCGATCGTTATGAGCTGGCCCCGCTGGACGCGATGACGCTGCGCCGCGACGATCTGCGGCTGGTGGCGCGCGCGGCGCCGGGCAGCCCGGTGCAGGGCCAGATCGGCGACACCAACGTCTCCGCGGCGACGCGCCAGATGTTGGCGTCGCACCCGCGTCAGGGCACGCTGGTGACGACAGTGTCCATCGACGGTCAGCAGCGCACGAGTTCCTACCGCGCGCTGGAGCGCTGGCCGTTCGTCGTCTACGCGGGCGTCAACAACGATCGCTTCTTCGCGCCGTGGCGCGCGCAGGCGTGGCGGGTGGGGTCGCTCGCGGCGCTGGCATGGTTGCTGGTGGCGCTGGCCTCGGCCTATGCGCATCGCGTGAGCCGCCGCGAGTTCGAAGCCATCCGCGAGGTGGCCTCGCAAGGGCAGCGCATCCGGGCGCTGATGCGCGTGGCGGGCGACGGCATCCACATCATCAACCGCGACGGCCGGCTGGTGGAGATGAGCGATTCCTTCGCGGAGATGCTGAAGTCGACGCGCGCATCGCTGCTGGGTCGGCACATCTCGGGCTGGGACGCGAATCAGGACGAAGCGGCGATCCAGCGGTGGCTCTCGAAGATCAAGGCCGGCGATCGGCAACAGGTGGATGTGCAGCATCGGCGCGATGACGGCGAGGTGATCGACGTGGCGCTGCACCTGAGCGTGGCGGAAATCGGCGGGGAACTGCTGGTGTTCTCGTCCGGGCGGGATGTGACGCAGGAGCGGCGGCTGCAGCGCGAGCAGGCGGCGATGCTCGACAGCGACCTGGTGGCGATGGCGAAGATGTCCAACCGGATGATCACGTGGCGCAATCGGGCGGTGGAGCGCTTGCTGGGGTATGGACCCGGCGAGCTGGAGGGCGTGTCGGCGCGGGTGTTCTATTGGGACGACGCGCAGTTCGAGGAAGTCGGCCGGCAGGTGTATGCGGCGTTGGCGTCGCACGGGTATTACCGCTCGCAGATCCGGATGAGGAGCAAGGCGGGCGAGGCGGTGTGGGTGGACTTCAACGCGGCGCCGCTGTCGGAGACGGAGGTCTTCGCGATGGCGGTGGACATCACGCCGATGAAGGCAGCGCACGAGCACCTGGCGCATGCGGCGTTCCATGATGCGTTGACGCAATTGCCGAATCGGGTGCTGTTGTACGACCGGATCGAGCAGGCCCTGGCGATGGCGCGGCGGGAGAGGAAGCGGGTGGCGGTGTGCTACCTGGACCTGGATGGCTTCAAGGCGGTGAACGACGAGCACGGGCATGACGCCGGGGATCAGCTGCTGCAGACGATCGCGGGAAGGCTGACGGCGAGCATCCGGCCGCTGGACACGGCGGCGCGGCTGGGCGGGGATGAATTCGTGCTGGTGCTGACCTGCGTCGACGACGCGGAATGGCCGCCGGTGCTGGCGCGGGTGATCGAGGCGATCAGGGAGCCGGTGACGCTGGCGTCAGGCGCGGTGGTGCGGGTTGGGGCGACGTCGGGCGTGGCGGCTTTCGCCCCCGAAGACACCGCCGGCGCCCATGAACTCATCGAGCGCGCGGATCATGAGATGTTGAGGGGGAAGAGGGTGGGGCGGGGGTGAATGCAAATCCGACCGAAAGGATCTCGTCTCAGCTTTCGAAGTGCAAATAGGTAATTATTTGAAGTAATACGTGTGGCGGTTGCCGGCAAACGCATTCGTTCTGTAGTTTGAGCGTTCTGAGGGACTTCTGTATGGGAAAGCAATTAAGCATCCTCGCAACGGACGTGGATCTTCAAGCACTTGAAGATATTATGCGAGAAATGGAAGATGTCGACATTCTCTCGGATGTTGCCAATGCGGATCTTATGAATCTGCTGCCGCTTGAAGATTTGACTATCCCCTTGTCTCAAGTGGGAAAGGCCTCGTTGTTTTGCTATTTGGCGCCGCGATATTTGGCAAGAAGTATTGTTGTTGAACGAGATAGTCCCGTTAAGGTTCATATCGACTTGAGGAAGTCTTGTTTAATTGAGTTCTGGCGCCCGTTCTACGATGGCAATGTGATGCGGTACGGGCGGATGTATTACCACAAGCAACACCGATCGGTCGAGCGCGATCCCGCGTTCGTTGCTTGGGCGGATAGTGTGATGACGCGGGTTCGGCGTAGCCTGAAGCTTGATAAGAACCTTGGCGCCTATGTGGGGTCGGATGCGGCGAAGAAACTTGCGGGACGTGAAGTTTCCGTCGTTGGATAGGACTATCTCCCCGCGTTGTGAGCCTATATGTGCCGACCGTCCGGTCGTGAGAGTGCGCCACTACTTGGCTGGGCTTCCAAGGCTGATTTTCTCTAGTTTGGCACGGTGTTTTCAATGCCGACTGTCAGATGGCCATGGTCGTTGAATAGCATAGACAGTCGAGTTACCTCCGCGCTAATGAAATCATTCAGATTATTCCATGTATTGACGAGCGACGCCGAAGGGCCGGGGGCTAGGCGAAAAACCTCTTCGGAGTTTGCGTCAATGGCGACAAATGAACCATCAAAGAAATAACTTCCGATGAGGATCCAGTTTTTTGGAGTGCCTCGTGGGCGTTCAGTTACGTTGGTATCGATAATATCGAAGGGTTGCCATCGCGCGTCGCCAGTTCGGGTGTAATCGCTCCTTAATCCGTAAATATCGAGGTGGCTCGAAAATAGGGAGATGCCGTTGGAGCTAGCGAAGAATTCGCTAAGGCTTGCAGGCATGCTCCGCCCTAGCGAAACTTCCATCTTGGATCGCTCGGCGGGTGTGAGGCCTCGGTAGACTATATGCAGCCATGCTTCGGGTGCGACATGTGGTACGTGACCATACAAGTTTGCGCCTAATGCTGTTGTTTGATGGCCGAGTAGAGCCGCGCGCTCTAGTGCATTCTTTAGATCTGATTGCACATAATCTCCTGATCAATGGGCCTTAGGTTGGAGGTGCGTAGTTGCCATTGTGTTCCGTCCAGAAATGACTGTACGGGTCTGTGAATTTGATGTTGTTCGGATTGCTCGCATACCCTGGACTTCCCCGTACGCTGTTGATGTGGTGTCTAACAAATCCCGATACTCTCCCCGTTGTAAGTAGTTCCTTGAGCTGGGCATTCGTCCAGCGTCGGCTGCCTTGCCCGCCGCTCTGAATCAATGCGATCTCATCTTCCCATGCGGTTGATTCCCTCGCGTCGGGCCCAAGCCAAGTAGGAGTTGTAGCTTGAGGAACAAGTCCGTGCATTTTGGGATCGAAGAAGATTTGAATGGTAATTGGGCAAATACCGCACGTCTCGGTGTCCGAAGACGTTGGTCCCATTTCCCGAGATTCAGGAGTATGAGAAATTTGGCTCAACGGAGCACCACCAGCTTCCCAGAGGCGCAAGCGACGTGACTGGTGACCAGCAAAGGAAGCGCGACCAGCAGCGCCTTCATTCGATGGCGGCGAGTTAGGGTGTCGAGGATTCGCATGAACTCTGATCTGTTGTCTTGAGCGGTTGGCCCCCGTGATCTGCGTCAGTCGGCCGCTGGACGGTCTGACCCGTGTCGTCGCCCTGCCTTGTGTTTACGGCGCCAAACCACCCAGAACGAGAGCCCTGCCAAAGCGCCTGCGGCGCCATAGATCGGCATACCAGCCCCGCTGACATTGCCCTCGCTCACGATGACGATGGCCAGCGCGCCGATGACCGCGCCTCCCAATATCGCCGACCACCAGCGAACAAGATTCCAGTGGTTGACCAAGGCAAAGGCTGGAACGCCGAGCGCAAGGGTCGCGGCTACGGTGAACGGAAAGACGACCAGAAACGTGAGAAGCATATCGACAAGCTCGTCCCGGCCCGAAATCGGCGACAGCATCGCCAGGCAGGCAGCCGCGATCACAGTCGCCGCAAGGAATCCGCCGATGGTGTCTCCATTGGGCGTGTCTTTGGTGCGGTCAGTCACGAGGTTCAATCTCAAATGCGTCGCTGGTCGTCGTGGTCCTGCGGGTGGTGAACTCGCGGCGCAGTAATGCCTTCACAGAGCGCTTGTCGCGAATGACGTCATCGATCAGCCAGTCGCGATTGAGTCTGACCAGATGCAGGCGTGCCGTTTGGATGGAAGACGCGCTGTCACCGCACTCGCATTGGTACTCGAAGTCGACCTGTCGTTGACGATCGCTCGCCACGATACGGGTGACACGGATCCAGCGAAGCTCCGCGCGATCCTGCGTGGAGGTCCAGAAGTCCCAATCGATCGCGCAGGATTCGCCGTCGTCCAGGCAGTCGCTGTTGCGCTGCAGAAGCTGGTGGAGTTCTGGGGTGTAGAGCCCGGCCGGTGGCGATTCGATCCAGAAGCGCTCGTGCTTCTCGAAGAACTGCCTGGCCACGGCTTCGGGAGGTTCAACGGGCACGGCTCCGACATGCCCGAACGTGAGCAGGCAGCAAAGCGCCGCGAATTGCGTTGTCAGGCGCCAAAGGGTTTGGATGTAGATCAAGGCTCGTTCGAGATGTAGTTGTCGCCAGCCGCCGGTGCGGCCCGCGCTGCCTCCCACGGCAAGGTCCGAATTTTCAGGACTCGCGGCCTTGCCTGCGATTGCGCTTTATATGCCATAGATACGGAGTGAAGCTGGCAAGGAATATAAGGACTACGATCATTTGCGGCGTCGTTGTGAAAAGCGCCAACTATAGATCTATCAGATTTATGGCCAAGAAGAATGCGATTGATGCGGTTCGCACTTAATTAATCTCTCGATTCGTTGTTTTTCGTTTGCTGAATGCTCTCCGGTGAAATTGCCACAAGGGCGGCGCACCGTACACCCGCTCCTAGGAAAACGAGCGTTGCCGCGAACGCACAATAGGTCAGGAGGGCGCTGAATCCGGCGGGTCCGCCTCCGCAAGAATGCGCCCACGGCGCAGCAAGCATTCGGCAATCGATCCACGCAAACAGAAGTGCCACCAGTGTCCCGAGTAATGCCAATCCCAGCCATTCGATTGGAGACTGGGCATGCGCCTTCAGCCATTGCGGAACGCCCAAGATCCACACGATCGCGCTGCAGAGCAAACGCAGTACCGTGGATGCTTCAGGGGCGAATATTGCGAATGCGAGCCAAGTGGTGAGCAGTGAGATCGCCGCAGCCGCCAATGTGGCAATGACGTTGGCGCGGGAGGAGAACAGGGCAGCTACTCGCACGACGGGCCCCAATTTCCTTCCTGAATATCCTTGAAATCCAGCCAGCGCTGCTTCGCATGGCCAGCTGCATCGTGTCCGAATGAAGGAGCAAGCTCGGCGCTGCCCAAAAGGACGCTGATTTCATGCAGTTCCAAGATCCGCGACATCTCAAGAGCAGACTCGCCGAACTCATTTTCGATCGACTTGTCGCCCCCAAGACTCAGCAGGAGTTTCACCGTCCGAGCGCAACCACCGAGGATCGCGTAATGAAGCGGGGAAAGGCCCAGATCGCCAATGGCGTTCAGATTGGCGCCGAGTCTTGCAGCTTCCACGACGTCCTCGCAGTCTCCAGCAAATGACGCCAGATGGATAATCTGCAAGTCAAACAAGCCGACTTGATTGATGTCCACCAGCTCTTCGCCAAGGAATTCCAAGTGTTGCTCGTATTTGGCCTTTAGATGGTTGTTCATGGATAACTTCTTCAGACTCTGAGCTGACGTCGTCCGGAAGGCTTTACTTCGGCACTCCAAAAGCGCAGGACTTGAACCAGCAAGCCAAATCCGAACGCCAATGCCACGACGGTCAGGTGATCTGTGATCTCCAGCGAGGTCCAGAAGCTCCATTCGAGGAGATGCGGCCCGGACAGCAACCAGTTCGAGAACAAGCCGAGGAACAACGCCCCCAACCCAACGAGCGCGAGCCTTGATCGACCGTAGAGATCGACGATCTCGCGTGTTGTCGTGGCGTGCATGCCCACGACGATGGCGCAGGACAGTGCGATCTTCATGCAGAGGAATAGGGCGGTGAGCAAGGCGGGTGACGATCGTGCGAATCGGCGGATGGTGCCAGGGTTTGCCCCCAACGCCCAGAGGAACGTGCACCTCTAGCATTCCCGTCGCCGGTGACGGGACACCGCTCGAGGAAGCGATCACCGTCGGCAATGGAGCAACCGCAAGGGCGATCCGGGCCCTGCGTCTTTGGCCAGAGTAGACAGAACGAAGCGTCGCATATGAGGTGGTACAAGTGGCTTCACATTGCTGTCATGGCAATGATGTTCGTGTTTGTTTTTGTTCCCGGCGTCGTCGACAGGTTTCCTTTCCTATTTCTCCTGCTTATTGCATTGATAGTTGTGATGGCTCCTATTTCTGGAGCTATCGCTGTAAAGAAGTGGCGGCGGCCAAGTGAAAAATGGACGGGACGTGGAAATTCTTGGCTTCGTCTCATGCGTTCCGGGTTGGGGATGGGTGAATAAGTGGCAAGTCTGAAGATTGGCGATGTGGTTGAACTGAATACAAATCGAGGCTTCAGTTATTTGCACTACACGCACAAGCATCGGCAATATGGAGCATTGCTGCGGGCGTTCGCTGGCTTCCATGAGGCCCGCCCGTCGTCCCTGACGGAGTTGATGGTGGGTGCGTCTGTTTTTCAATGTTTCTTCCCTCTCGGCGCGGCAGTGGATCAAGGGATTGTTTCTATCGTTGGAAATGTCGAGTTGTCGGCTGCTGAAAAGGATTTTCCGACATTCCGCGCTGGAGTCATGAATCCTGCCACGCGAATGGTTGACGTGTAGTGGCTGTGGAATGGCCAGGAAGAGTGGAAGGTCGGTGATTTGACCGCGGAGCAGCGTCGGTTATCGATTCGAGGGGTATGGAACGATACTTTGCTGCGGGACCGCCTGGAATCCGAGTGGCGGCCTGAAACCGATTCAGCGTAGCGATGGTCTTTTCAAGGCTCTGACCATGCAACACGGGACGAAATTAGCCCTGCGAGAAATGTCGGTCGACGCATTCATCGTCATCGCGATCGCCATCCCGATGTTTCTCCTGCAAACCTACCTTTGGCGCGAATGGGCCTTGGTCGCCTTGCTCTGCGCGCTGCCTATCCTCTTTGGCGGCTTCGGTCTTTGGCCTTGGGGGATTCGCCTGTTTCGGCAGGTGGGCGCCGGGGCGATCCTCGGTGTGTTCACCGCGTTCTGCGCGAACGTCGTGGCCCGAGTGATCTGATCGGACAACGAGAAGCCATGAAGAGTTTCAAGCGCTTCGCGATCGAATTCGTCCTTCACGGCGTTTGCATGCTGATCGGCATCGTCGCGATCTATCAGGCGATCCTGCGAGGATCGATCTGGCCAATTGCTTTTGCCGGCGCGATCTTGCTGGCGATTGAGCTCGTCTGGCTGCAATGGCGATTGAAGCGGATGGGGAGAGAAGACGGCGTGGGATGAGGCGATGTTGATGATCCAAACCCCGTTTTCCTACGTAGAACAAGGCGTCACCCCTCCCAGGTCACGCCATGGATCTCGCCCTGTCTTCGCTCGCGATGCGTCTGGCCGAACGCGGCCTCCTGCCCGATCCGGCCTTGCGGCTCGGCATCCGCCACCTGCTGCGCCAGCGCCTCGATGAATCCCATCACGAGGACCACGAGACCGCTGCCGCGCTCACGCAGCGCTTCCTCGACTCGCTGAAGAGCGCGCCACTCGCCGTCCTCCCCGACAAGGCCAACGAGCAGCATTACGAACTCCCGCCCGCGCTCTTCCAGGCCATGCTCGGCCCGCAGCGCAAGTACAGCTGCTGCTGGTGGCCCGAGGGCGTCGACACGCTCGAGGCCGCCGAGGAAGCCGCGCTCGCCGAGACCGCCGCCCGCGCCGGACTCGCCGACGGCCAACGCATCCTCGAGCTCGGCTGCGGCTGGGGATCGCTCAGCCTCTGGATGGCCTCGCACTTCCCGAATGCCGAGATCCTCGCGATCTCCAACTCCGCGTCCCAACGCGAGTTCATCGAGGGCAAGGCCGCCCACCGCGGTCTGCGCAACCTGCGCGTCCTCACGCGCGACTTCAACAGCTTCGGCGAAGGCGAGGACCCCGATGTGGGCGCGCTCGCCAAGCGCTTCGACCGCATCGTCTCCGTCGAGATGTTCGAGCACCTGCGCAATTGGCCGCAGGCCTTCCGCAAGGTCGCCGGCTGGCTGCGCGACGACGGCCGCTTCTTCATGCATGTCTTCGCGCACCGCGATGCGCCTTATGCCTTCGAGGTTCGCGATGCCACCGACTGGATGAGCCAGCACTTCTTCTCCGGCGGCATGATGCCCAGCGATGACCTCGCGCTGCTGTGTCAGGACGACCTCGCGCTGCAGCAGCGCTGGCGTTGGGACGGCCGGCATTACGCGCGCACCGCCGCCGCCTGGCTGCAGCGGCTGGACGCGCATCGCGGCGAACTGATGCCCGTCTTCGAATCCGTCTATGGCGCCGCCGACGCCCCCATGTGGTGGCAGCGCTGGCGGCTCTTCCTGCTCTCCGTCGAGGAGCTCTTCGCGTACGACCGCGGGCAGCAGTGGTGGGTCAGCCACTACCTCTTCGCGCCGCGGCGCACCAGCGCCCGTTGAGCCATGTGGAGCACCGCTCTCCTGGGATTGCTCATCGCCGTCGCGATCGCGGTGCCGACCTGGCTGGTCAGCATCGCACGCGAGGACGCGAGCCTTGCTGATCGCGTCTGGTCGCTGTTCATCGCCGCGCCTGCCGCGTTCTACGTCTTCCATCGGGGTGGCGACACGCGCGCCCTCGTGATGCTCGCCATCACCATCGCCTGGGCCGTGCGGCTGGCCGTCTACGTGACCGCGCGCAACTGGGGCCATGGCGAGGACCGCCGCTACCAGGCCATCCGCGCCCGCAATCAACCGGGCTTCGCGCTGAAGAGCTTGTGGCTGGTGTTCCTGCTGCAGGCGGTGCTGGGCTGGGTCGTCACCTGGCCGCAGCTCGTCGCGAGCGGGGAGGGCCGGGCGCCGTGGAGCTTCTGGGATGGGCTGGGGGCAGCGATGGCGACCGTCGGGGTGCTGATGGAGGCCGTCGCCGACGCGCAGCTCGCGCGCTTCCGCCGCTCGCCAGGTCACGGCGACCGGGTGCTCGACACCGGCTTGTGGCGATATTCGCGTCATCCCAATTACTTCGGCGAGACCTGCGTGTGGTGGGGGCTGGGCGTGATGGGCCTGAGCGCCGGCGGCTGGGCCGCGGCGTGGTGCCTGGCCTCGCCGCTGCTGATGACTTTCCTGCTGCTCAAGGTCAGCGGTGTGACGCTGCTGGAGAAGGACATCGGCGGGCGCCGTCCCGCTTACCGCGACTACATCGCCCGCACCAGCGCCTTCATTCCCTGGCCGCCCCGACGCGGCGCGGCGCGATGAGGGCGCCACGTCTTGTGGCCGCGTGCGCTGCAGTCGCATGGGCCGCCGCCGCTGGCGCAGCGACCTGGGACTTCGAGGTCCGCCTCGACGGCAAGCCGATCGGCACGCATCGATTCGTCGTCGAGGAAGTCGCGGCAGCAACTGCTGCTGGCACCGAGGCGCCAATCGCGCGCACCGTGCAAAGCACCGCGCGCTTCGATGTGAAGCTCCTCGGCCTGACGGTCTTCCGGTACCGCCACGAGGCCAAGGAGCGTTGGCGCGGCGATTGCCTGCAATCCGTGCAGAGCCGCACCGACGACGACGGCAAGCCGGTGCAGGTCGACAAGACCTTCGCGGACCCCGACTGCCCGATGAGCTACGCCTACTGGAACCCCGCGCTCGTGCGACAGCAGCGGCTGCTGAATCCGCAGACCGGCGAGTTCGACGAGCTCCGCGTCGAGCGCCTGCCCGACGGCGTGATTGCCGTGAACGGGCGCGACGTGGAGGCGACGCGTTGGCGCCTGACGGCCACTCCGCCGGCGACGTCGGGCAAGGCCGCCGAGCGCCAGCAGATCACGCTGTGGCGTGATCGCGCGGATGGCCGCTGGATCGGGCTGGACGCCGTGGTGAAGGGCGGACGCGTGTTGAGTTACCGGCTGCCCTGAACGCGGCCCCAGGAGATCGAGATGACTGCTTCGACCGGATCCCCGGCCGCCACCGGCTTCTTCGCGGAGCCCGCTCCGGCCTGGCGCTGGCCGCTGGCCTATGCGCTCACGCTGGCCGTGTTCCTCGCGATGGATGCCGTGTGGCTGAGCACCGCCACCGCCAGCCTCTACCGCCCCGGCATCGGCCATCTGATGGCCACCGAGGTCGACTGGCGCGCGGTGGCGATCTTCTATCCGCTGTACATCGTGGGGCTGGTGTTCTTCGCGATCGCGCCCAGCCTGCGGCGAGGCCGCCCGGCGCTAGCCTTCGCCCATGGCGCGCTGTTCGGCTTTCTCGCCTACGCGACCTACGACTTCACCAATCAGGCCACGCTGCGCGACTGGCCCTGGCTGATCACCGCGGTCGACCTGCTCTGGGGCACGGTCATCAGCAGCGTGTCGTCCGGCATCGCGGCGGTGCTCACCGCCCGCATCACATCCCGACGAGCGACCCGAACCAGCGTGCGATGAGCCCGTCGAAGTGAAGGCGGCCCTCGACGGCAGCGATGCAGATGCATTCGCTGCCTTCCTGCACCACCGGCTGGTGGTGGACCTCACCGTCGGCCAGGTCGAAGTCGCCCGGTCCGAACAGCGCGCGGCCGTCATGGAAGCGCCCGTAGATCACCTGCGTGAGCTCGGTGCCGCGATGCGTGTGCGGCGGCAGGTACTTGCCCGCACCGATGCGCAGCAGGAAGAGGTTGGCCTCGGGCGCACCCGGCACGCTGACCCGGCTCCAGCGCATGCCCGGGCCGAGCCACTGCCAGCGCGTGGCGCTGCAATCGGCCAGCGCGCGCGGCCAGACCGCACCCGCGGGCAGCGGCGGCGGCGCGGGGACCTTGCGCGGAGCCGCTGACGCGTCATCAGAGTTTCCCGCCTCCAGCGCGTCGATCCGCGCCAAAGCGCGCGCCAGTGCGTCGTCGCGCATCGCGACGGGCGTTTCCTCCTCGAGGATCGCCCCGCCCACCGCGCGCAACATCGCCACCCGCTCGCGGCAGCTGGCGCACAGCTCCAGGTGAACCTCCGTCACCAGGCGGATGCCGGTCGGCAGACCGCCGGCGGCCAACGACAGCAGCAGCTCGTCGTCGGGGTGATGGTGGATATCGGGCGGCAACATGATCAGGATTCCAGCAACTTGCGCAGATGCGTGACGGCGAGCCGGATCCGCGACTTCACGGTGCCCAGCGGCAAGCCGAGTTCCGCGGCGATCCGCGCATGCGGCTCGTCGTCGTAGAAGGACAGGCGCAATACCTGCGCCTGCTCCGGCGGCAGGCGCGACAGGGCGTCCCGTACGCGCCGACACTGGCGGGACGCATCCGCGTGGTCGGCCACGTCGGCCTGGTCGGCCGGCAGGTGATCGAACTCGAAGCACTCGTCCCCGGCGCCATCCAGCAGATGCCGGCGCGCCGCGTCGATGCGCAGGCGCCGCGCGATGGTGAAGATCCAGGTCGAGACGGCGGCCTGCGCCGGATCGAACATCGCGGCCTTGCGCCAGACCGTCACGAGCGCGTCCTGCACGAGCTCCTCGGCCGCGGCGTCGCTGCTGCCGGTGCGCATCAGGTAGCTCTTGAGCCGGGGCGCGAAATGGGCGAAGACCCGCCCGAAGGCCTCGCGGTCCTGATGCTCCGCGATGCGCCGCATGAGCGCCGGCCAGTCCGGCTCGGACGGCGAGGGCGCGGCGGAGCGCGTCGGATCGAGCGGAACGATCTTCAAATGTCGGACCCGGGACAGTGTGGACGTGGACGTGACCCCGTCCGGCCCGGTGGCCGGGACGGTGGTCGGAGGTTCGCGACGTGACTGGCCCATGGACCCTGATACGCGGCGAACGGCGACTCGGATCATCGCCTACCGCGGACAGGATCGCCAAACGGGCGTTTGTCGCCCAGGAGTCGGCAGGAATTCACGCGCCGATTCCTCGGTGACGCCCGCCGACGCCTCGCCAATGACGGGAACGGCACCTGATCCCGCCCTCTGCACGCCCACGTGAGGGGGCCGAGGAATCCAAAACCCGATCGCTCGCGTACAAGGCACACATTCCCAGGACGCGACGATGGACCGCACCGAAGCAACAGCTCCCCAGTTTCCGCCTCACCCCGAGGGCCGCCCCTGGCGCATCGCCGTCGTGGGAGCCGGCATCTCCGGGCTGTCCTGCGCCTGGCTGCTGTCGCAACGGCATGACGTGCAGGTCTTCGAGGCAGAGGGCCGGGTCGGCGGTCACAGTCACACGGTCGATGCGCCGGCCGCGGCTTCGGCTTCAACCGCGACCGTCCCGGTCGACACCGGCTTCATCGTCTACAACGAACCGGCCTATCCCAACCTGAGCGCGCTGTTCCGCCACCTGGATGTCCCGACCCGGGCGTCCGACATGTCCTTCGCGGTGAGCCTGGACGGCGGCGCGCTGGAGTACGCCGGCACCGATCTCAACGGCCTCTTCGCCCAGCGCGCCAACCTGCTGCGGCCGCGCTTCTGGTCGATGCTGCGCGAGCTGCTGCGCTTCTACCGCGAGGCGCCACGTGACGCCCAGACCTGCGGCGACATGGCGCTGGACGCGTACCTCGACCGGGGCGGTTATGGACGCGCCTTCCGCGACGACCATCTCTATCCGATGGGCGCGGCGATCTGGTCGACGACCGCGGCGGAGATCGGCCGCTACCCGGTGGCCGCCTTCGTCCGCTTCTGCCAGAACCACGGCCTGCTGCAGGTGGCTGATCGGCCGGTCTGGCGCACGGTGGACGGCGGTAGCCGCGAGTACGTGCGCCGCCTGACGCGGACCTTCACCGATCGCATCCATCGCGACGAACCCGTGATTGCCGTCGCCCGCGAGCCGGGCGGCGTGCGCCTGCGCACCCGGCGCGGCGTCTGGACGGGCCTGTTTGACCATGTCGTGCTCGCCACGCATGCGGACCAGTCCCTGCGCATGCTGCAGGCGCCCAGCGACGCGGAGCAACGCCTGCTGTCGGCCTTCCCGTACACACGCAACCTCGCCGTCCTGCATCGTGACCCCGCGCTGATGCCGCGCCGCCGCGCGGTGTGGTCGAGCTGGAACTACCTCGGGTCGCGCGGGGGATCTTCCGGGTCCGCCGCGCCGGGGGAGCTGGCGCCGCCCACGGTCACCTACTGGATGAACCGCCTGCAGCCGCATCTGCCGCAGGGCGCCGATGCCGCGCCGCTGTTCGTGACGCTGAACCCGA
The DNA here is from genome assembly GCF_048081605.1 of Roseateles sp. So40a. Taxonomy (NCBI): domain Bacteria; kingdom Pseudomonadati; phylum Pseudomonadota; class Betaproteobacteria; order Burkholderiales; family Sphaerotilaceae; genus Roseateles; species Roseateles sp. So40a. The sequence continues at coordinate 1,940,154 of NZ_CP182288.1, forward strand.
CGGTGGCGCCGCGTCCCGAGCACCTGATCCGGACCGAGGTCTACGAACATCCGCGATTCGACGCGGCCGGCATCGCCGCGCAACGGGAGCTCTGGTCGCTGCAGGGGCAGCAGCGCACGTGGTTCTGCGGCGCGTGGTTCGGGTCGGGCTTCCATGAGGACGGCCTGCAGGCGGGGCTCGCGGTGGCCGAGGCGCTCGGCGGCGTGCGCCGGCCCTGGACCGTGCCCGACGAGTCCGGCCGTATCCACTTGCCGGCACCGAAGCATATGGTCGATCCAGCGGGCATGGTGGCGACATGAACTCCGCGATCTACCGCGGACGGGTGATGCATCAGCGCCTGCGCCCGCTGCGCCATCGGCTGAGCTACGGGATGTTCATGCTGTTGCTCGACCTCGACGAGCTGCCGGCGATGGACGCGCGCCTGCGGTGGTTCTCGGTGGGGCGCTTCAACCTCTTCAGCTTCCGACCGGCCGACCACGGGGATGGACGGGCAGCGGACGTGGCGGGACTGCGCGCGCAGGTCCAAGCCCGTCTCGTCGAGGCCGGCTTGCCGGTCGGCGGCGCGATCCGGTTGCTGACGATGCCACGACTGCTCGGGTACGCCTTCAATCCGCTCAGCGTCTGGTTCTGCGATGCGCCCGACGGGAGGCTGCAAGCGGTCATCTACGAGGTCAACAACACCTTCGGCGAGCGCCACAGCTATCTGATCGAGGTCGAGCCCCAGCAGCGCGACGCGACGCTGATCGAGCAGCGGAGCGACAAGCGCTTGTATGTCTCGCCCTTCCTGGGCATGGCGCTCCGCTATCGCTTCCGCATCGAGCCGCCGCACGCCGACCGGCCAGGGATGTCCCTCGGCATCACCGTGGAAGACACGGGCGCACCGGAGGCCGCGAAGCGGTCATCGGAGATCGGTGACGTTGTCGGCGATGCAGCCGATGCAGCCGATGCGGCCGGTGCAGCGGTGCTGCACGCGCGACTCGGCGCGCGCCGCGTGCCGCTGACCGACGCGGGGCTTGCGCGGCTGTTCCTTTCATATCCGCTGCTGACCTTGAAGGTCATCGTCGGCATTCATTGGGAAGCGCTGCGGCTGTGGCTCAAGGGCGCGCGGCTGCATGACCGGCCCGCCGCGCCCGAGCAGCCGATGACCGTCGTGCGGCGCGAACCTCTTTCCTGATCGACCTCTCGAGACCCTCATGCATCACGATTCGAGCTCGACCCTGACCGCACCGTCGTCGACGACGACAACGTCGACAACAACAACAACGTCAGCGACGGCTACTGCGACGGCGACGACGACGCTGACGGGCGATCGCCTGTCTCCGTGGCACGCGCCGTTGCGGCGCCTGCTCGCGCGCGTGCGCCACGGCCAGCTGTCGCTCACGCTGCCCGACGGACGGCGGATCGAGGTGGTGGGCGCGGCCCCCGGCCCCCGCGCGGAACTCCGGCTCCATCGCTGGCGCCCGGCGTGGCGCCTGCTGCTGCAGGGCGACCTGGGGCTGGCGTTGTCCTATCGCGATGGTGACTGGTCGTCCGCGGACCTGACCGAGCTGCTGCGTTTCGGTTTGGCCAACGAAGCCGCGCTGGGCGTGATCGAGTCGCGCGGACCGGCGCGATGGCTGGCCCGGTGGCGGCATCGGGCCAACGCCAACACGCGGCGCGGCAGCCGGCACAACATCGCCGCGCATTACGACCTCGGCAACGAGTTCTACGCGCGCTGGCTCGATGAATCGATGCTGTATTCCAGCGCGATCTATGACGCGGAGGAGGCCCGCTCGACTGCTGACGTGGAAGACGAGGCCCTCTTGGCCCCCTCGCCCGCGCAGCGGGAGAGGGCGGGGGGTGAGGGCTCGTCGCAGACCCTGGAATCGGCCCAAGCCCAACGGCTGGACCGCATCGTCGAGTTGCTCGATCCCCGTGCGGGCGAGCGCGTGCTGGAGATCGGCTGTGGCTGGGGCACGCTGGCCGCGACCTTGGCGCGGCGCTGCGGGGTCGAGGTCGTTGGTGTGACCTTGTCCACCGAGCAGCTCGCCTTCGCCCGCGAGCGCGCTGCCCAGTACGGCGTGGCGCCCGAGGTCGACCTGCGACTGCAGGATTACCGCGACATCAGCGGCCAGTTCGACCGCATCGTCTCGATCGAGATGATCGAGGCGGTCGGCGAGGCCTACTGGCCGACCTATTTCGCCACGTTGAAGGATCGCCTCAAGCCTGGCGGCGTGGCGGTGCTGCAGGCCATCACGATCGACGAATCGCAGTTCGAGCGTTATCGCGACAGCCCGGACTTCATCCAGCATTGCATCTTCCCGGGCGGCATGTTGCCGACGCCGGAGCGCATGGCGGCGGAGGCGCGCCGCGCGGGCCTTCGCCTCACCACCGAGTCGCGATTCGGCCGCGGCTACGCGCTGACGCTGCGGGAATGGCGGCGGCGATTCCTCGCCGAATGGCCAGCGATCCAGGCCCTGGGTTTCGACGAGGCGTTCAGACGCCTGTGGACCTATTACCTCTGCTATTGCGAGGCAGGCTTCCTCGCCGGACGTGTCGACGTCGGGCTGTATCGGCTCACGCACGCGGACGGCGAGCGCTAGGCCGCAATGGGTTTAGCATCCGTCCTCCTTTGCGGCGTACGCCGCCGCTGTTGCCTCTGTCCTTGACGCTGATGTACGACCGACCGTTCACCGCTCATTCCCTGGATGTCGCCATTTCCGAGTTGCTGGCCGCGACGTCGGACAGCTTCGATCCCGAGCTCGACGCCCGCATCACCGACGTGCTGTGCGGTCTTCGCCAGCAGCTGCACATGGACGTCGTGTTCGTGTCCGAGTTCCAGGACGGGGAGCGGGTGTTCCGATTCGTGGACGGGCATTCGGAGATCGGCGTGCACGTGGGGGATTCCGCGCCGCTGGAGCAGAGCTATTGCCAGCGCATCGTCGAGGGCCGCGCGCCGGAGCTGATGACCAATGCGTCGGCGGTCGCGGCGCAATACCAGCTCCCGGACACGCCGATCCCGATCGGCGCGCACCTGAGCGCCCCGGTGGTGCTGTCCGACGGCCGGATCTTTGGCACGGTGTGCTGCTTCAGCGCCCACCCCAATCCGGGCCTGCAGGGTGAGGATCTCTCGCGCCTGAAGGGCTGCGCGCGCCTGGTCGCCCGCAAGGTCGAGGCGCAGGACTTCCAGGACACGATGCCGTTCGAGAAGGATTGATCGGGTGGCGCCAGTTGGGAGACCGCTCACTTGAGCTTGTGATCCTCTCGCTTGGCTTCCTGCATGGCCTCGGGCTCGAGTTCCTCGGCCGCGCGGTTCAGCCGGATGAACAGGCCCCAGCCGGTCAGCAGCGCGCCCACGGCGAGCACCATCGCCGCCGCATGCAGCAGCAGCGTCGAATCCGAATGCGCCGCGCGGAAGGTCGCCACGAGTGCCTCGATCGCCAGCGCCACGACGATCACGACCATGAACCGCGACAGGAAGCGCCGAACCCGGGTCGGCGCGCTGATGTGGGCCGTGCGGATCACCTCTTCCTCGGTCACCGTCTGCGCTATCTGCAGCGCGACCACGGCCGCGGCCAGCACGCCCATCGCCTCGATCACCAGTTGCGCGGCCTGATCGTCCCAGTCCGCATGCAGCGCCGCCCACATCTCCTTGGCAGCGATCGCCAGCAGCATCAACGCCATCAGCGTGAACAGCAACGCCAGCGCCGCATGCACCACCGAGAACCCCCGCAGCAACACCGGCACCGTCTCCTCGGCGGCGACGTCACGCGGCGTACCCGAGGGGCCGTCCGGGGCGGCAGGTGCTGAACTGGGAGTGGGCGAGGGCGGGGTCTCAGGCGTCATGGGCAGCAGTCCACGTGGAGGTCAGTTGCGGTCGGGGCGGATGCGCAGCGCGCCGGAGCGCTCGCCAGGTTCGGTCACCCGGCCGCTGGCGCGTCGCGAGGGCCGTTGCGGGCGCTCATCGGCGGCTGGGGCGGGCGCCGCGTCGGGCGGGGGCTCCACGGGCGCGGCGGAGGCCGGCGGCGTCACGGGAGCACTCGGGACAGGCGCGGTCGAGGCTGCGTCCAGCGGCGGGCCGACCGTGCCGGATTGGCGGCGGGCCGCGGCCGGGTCGATGGGCGCCGCGCCCGGCGCCTGGGTCTGGGCGAAAGCCGCCGCGGCGACGACCGTCGCCGAGGAAGCGAGGAATGCGAGGCTGATCGGTTTCATGGCCAGTCCTGCCGAACGGCGTTCGCGGCATCTCTGCCGGGATTGTTCGCAGGGCAATCGGCGAGCCAGCCATCCGGACTGGTACCCTGTGCGGCGGCACGCCCCGTCGAAGGGGCCGAGCGGCGGTCGCCAGATCGTCGCCCGACCGGTGCCTGACCGAGCAAGGACGCGCAGTGAAGACCATCGACGAGATGTTGAACCTCGACCTGATCACGGCTGAACAGCATCAGGAGATCGATGCCTGGATCGCCCGATCCCCGACGCCCGAGGCGATCCTGGCGATGCCCGCCGAGCTCTGGCAGGCCGTGGAACGGGCCAGCGAGGCCATGGGCGTGGACGCCGACCTGCTGCGTCCGCCCGCGCTGGACGCCGGCGGCCACGTCGGCGAGTGAGCGCGACGGTCGAGCTCCTGGGCCGATCCCGCCACATTTGCCGCACATCCTCCTGCTTTCCCTCCCCCGATTTGGGTAGGTCGGGGGACGCGAGCGGGCTTGCGGCCTCTACAGTTCCGCCCATAAGAAAACTGGGTTGGGATGAGGTCGGGAATGAGGATCGCGTATGGGGCCGGCGCCGTGGCGCTGGCGTGCGCCGCCGTATGGAATCTGCGGATCGGCGCCGGATTGCAGGCCACGTCGTTCGAGGACGCGCTGGGTCATTACTTCGGGTCGGCCTGGGCGCTAGGCATCGCGGCCTGGCTGATCTGGCGGGCCAGGGGCGCTGGCTCGTCGTCGCGGTAGCTGGCTCGCGGGAGTCAATGGCTCGGGAACGTGTAAACTCCCGCCCTTCACCGTATTTCCGACGCTGCTCAAGGCAACCGGTCGCCCAGGTGGGCCCGAGGCCGGTGAGTCTGTGACTTCGGGCAGGTGTCTCTCGTTCATTACCGGAGCCAACATGGGCAACAAGATCGTCACCGAAGCCGACCGCAAGGCTTCCCCCCGTCCCGCCGCCCCCAAGGGCGTGACCATCACCCCGAACCGCGGCCAGAAGAGCAGCCTCGAGCGCGGCTCGCACACCCGCTCGAAGAAGAACCCGGGCAAGCGTCCGCACTCGGGTTGAGGTCGCGGGGAGCAAGACCCCATCGACCTGACGACAGGCCCACGCCCCGCGGCGGGGCCTGTTTTGCTTTCTGCTGACCGTTTCTTCCTTGCTCGATCAATCGCCATGATCCGCATCAACGAACTCCGCCTGCCCCTCAACCACCCCGAGGAGGCCCTGCGCCCCGCCGTCGTCGACCGACTCGGCATCCCGGACGCGCAGCTCACCGCCTTCACCGTCTTCAAGCGCAGCTACGACGCCCGCAAGAAGACCGCGATGGTCCTGATCTATTCCATCGACTGCGAGGTCGGTGATGCCGCCGCCGAGACCGCGCTGCTGCAGCGCCATGCCGGCGACACGCACATCAAGCCCTCGCCCGACACGAGCTACCGCTTCGTCGGCCAGGCGCCGGCGGATTTCGCCGCCGCGGCCTCGACCGGCGAGCGCCTGCGTCCCGTGGTCATCGGCTTCGGCCCCTGCGGCCTGTTCGCCGCGCTGATCCTGGCCCAGATGGGCCTGCGCCCGATCGTGCTGGAGCGCGGCAAGCAGGTCCGCGAGCGCACCAAGGACACCTGGGGCCTGTGGCGCGAAAGCGTGCTCGACCCCGAATCCAACGTCCAGTTCGGCGAGGGCGGCGCGGGCACCTTCTCCGACGGCAAGCTCTACAGCCAGATCTCCGATCCGCGCTTCCTGACCCGCAAGGTGCTGACGGAGTTCGTCAAGGCCGGCGCGCCCGAGGAGATCCTCTACGTCAGCAAGCCCCACATCGGGACCTTCCGGCTGGTGAGCATGATCATCAAGATGCGCGCCGAGATCGAGAGCCTGGGCGGCGAGATCCGCTTCCAGCAGAAGGTCACGGACCTGCTGATCGAACCCGGCACCGAGGGTCAGCAGCACCTGCGCGGCGTGACGCTGGCCTCGGGCGAGCAGATCCGCGCGGATCACGTGATCGTGGCGCTCGGTCACAGCGCGCGCGACACCTTCACGATGCTGCATGAGCGCGGCGTCTACATGGAAGCCAAGCCGTTCTCCATCGGGTATCGGATCGAGCATCCGCAGTCGATCATCGACACGGCGCGCTTCGGTCCCAACGCCGGGAATCCCATCCTGGGCGCGGCCGATTACAAGCTCGTCCATCACGCGAAGAACGGGCGATCGGTCTACAGCTTCTGCATGTGCCCGGGCGGCACGGTGGTGGCGGCGACCTCGGAGCCGAACCGCGTCGTCACCAACGGCATGAGCCAGTACTCGCGGGCCGAGCGCAACGCGAATGCCGGCATCGTCGTGGGCATCTCGCCCGAGGACTATCGCCAGGACGGGAAGAAGGACGGCAGCACGGTGAACCCGCTGGACGGCTTCGCGTTCCAGCGCTTCTGGGAATCGCGCGCCTACGAGCTGGGCGAGGGCGATTACAAGGCGCCGGCCGCGCTGGTGGGGGACTTCGTGAAGCGTCAGCGCAGCACGGCGCTGGGCAATGTCGAGCCGAGCTACAAGCCCGGCGTCACGATGACGGACCTGCAGCAGAAGGGCTTCGGCAGCCTGCCCGAGTACGCGTTGTCGGCGATCCGCGAGGCGCTGCCGGCCTTCGAGCGCCAGATCCGCGGCTTCTCGATGAACGACGCGGTGCTGACGGGCGTGGAGACGCGCACGTCCTCGCCGCTGCGCATCACGCGCGGCAAGGACTACCAGAGCCTGAACGTGCGCGGCCTGTATCCGGCGGGCGAGGGCGCGGGATACGCCGGCGGCATCATGTCCGCCGGCGTGGACGGCATCGAGGTCGCCGAAGCGGTGGGCCGCAGCGTGCTGGGGCTCTGATTCGCGGTGGCGCGGCGGACCCGGCCGTATCCGCGTCCGCTCAGTGCCGGTGGCACAATTCAGGCCTACTTCGCACCTCACCATGTCGTCCAACAGCAGCCTTAAGAAGATCGAGACCCGCAAACCCGCCAAGTCGGCGACGGTGCGGGGGACGGCGATGGCCGTGTTCTCCGGCGGCATGGCGCTCATCGACACCTCGGAAGGCAAGTCCGCTGCCATCAAGCGCGTCAAGCGCGATGAGCAGACCAGCAGCCTGATCAAGAAGGTCGGCGCGGCGCTGGAGCGTCCGGGTGTCTCCCGCAAGACGGTGTTCCCTCCCGGCAGCAACACGAGTTTCGTCTACGCGGTGGATCCCAATGATCCGACGATCCTGATCCGGCGGACGGCGCAAGGCAAACGCGAGCGCGGCCGCTTGATCCACGGACACTTCGAGCCACTGCCGGCGAAATGACGGCACGCGGGGCGCCGTCCCTGTCCAGCCTTTTGCGAGGGTTGGGCAAGGGCCAGAAGAAGCCCATGGCGATCGTGCTGGCCGGGCATAACGGTTCGGGGAAGTCGACTCTCTGGCGCGACAAGCTGGGGCCGACCTTGCAGATGCCGCTGTTGAACGCGGACCATCTGACGTCCTCCATCCTGCCCCTTCAATCGCCGCTGCCGCCGTGGGCGCAGAAGCTGCGCAATGACGACGACCGGTGGGCGCGGCTGTCACAAGAGGGCGTTCGGGCCTTCAAGACGCTGGTGATGCGGGAAGGGCTGCCCTTTGCCTTCGAGACCGTGTTCTCGCACTTCGTGCGTCATCCGGATGGTCAAGTCGACTCCAAGGCAGACGACATCATCGAGATGCAGCGCGAGGGCTACTTCGTCGTGCTGGTCTTCGTGGGGCTTGCGCACGTGAACCTGTCGATCACCCGCGTGGGGCAGCGCGTCGAGCAGGGCGGGCACAACGTGCCGCTCCACAAACTGCTGCAGCGCTTCGATCGCACGCGGGCGGCGATCGGCCATGCAGCGTCGATTGCTGACGCCACGCTCATGTTCGACAACAGTCTGGGCGGCCAGCTCGGCTTTTCCCTGGCGAGGGTGCAGCAGAGGCACGATGTGCTCTTCGATGTCAGGACGGACGGCGCCCGTGTCCATCCCCATATCCGTCGGTTGGCGGGAGGCTGGCTGGACGTCGTCTGTCCGGCCACCCCGGCGCCTGCGGCGCGCGGGGTGGCCTGATTCGCTCAGGTCAGGTGAAGTCCGGCTGGGCTGAGCCTCAGATCGCCTGCCACAGCGTCGGCGACGAGGCCGGGTTCCAACCCGCGCCGACGTAGGCCGTGTGCGCCTGCAGGCAGCGGTAGCTCTTGCCCGCGTAGCTCACCACCTGGCCGGCCGTGTAGCTCGCGCCTTCGGTCCAGGCCGTCGTGCCGGGCGGGGTGGTCGGCGGCGTCGTCGGCAGGATCACGTCCATCGCGTAGCTCGCGCCCGAGTTGGCGTTCTGCAGATAGACGTCCATCACCGTCGCGCCGCTCGGGACCACGACCGAGCCGCCCTGCAGCGACCCCACCTTCACGTAGCCTGAGCTCTGGTTGACCTTGGTCGCGATCTGGCCGAGCCACACGGCCTTGGTCGCCGCCGCGGTCAGCGACACCGAGATCGTCTCCAGGTCGTTGCCGGCCGTGTTGAACACGCGCAGCTTGACCTGGCTGCCCGACGGCAGGTCCTGCGCCGCCGAGACCTGGCCGATCTGCTTGAGGTCCGACGGTGTGCCCGGCGGCGTGGTGCCGCCGCCGAAGTCGACGTCCGAGCAGGCATAGAAGGCCTCGGTGCTGTCGGCGCGTTGCCAGACCGAATACAGCACGTGCTTGCCGCTGCGTCGCGGCAGGGTCAGCTTCATCGTGTAGGTCTTGCCCGAGGTGATGATCTGATCCGGGCCCAGCTGCTGGACCTGCTCCAGGTCCGACCAGCGCAGCGGCGAGGCGCTCGGGTTCCAGCCGTCGCGCGTCAGGAAGAAGGTCCAGTTCAGCGAGCGGTGCGGCGCGGTGGCGTTGTAGCGGTACTCGTACTTGCCGTCGGCGCCCGGCGCATAGGCCGTCGTGGGCCAGTCCGCACGGGCGAGGTCGAAGCCCTTGAACTTCTCCTGGCCGCCCGCGCAGATCTTGAGGTCGGGCACGACGGCCTTGTGGTTGCCGTTGGCGGCGGCCTGGTTGACGCCGTTCCAGTCATAGATGGCCTGCTCGCCGCCGTACGCGATCGCGGCCTGGCAGGCCGGCAGCGAAGGGTTCTTGTAGCAGTTGTACTGGCGCGCGATCGGGAACTCCGGGGCGCCATGGGCCAGGGCAGCGGTGGGGGCGAGCATCGCGGCGAGGGCGCCGCTGAGCGAGGCGAGGGAGGCGAGCGCGAAGGCGCCGCCCAGTCGGGCACGGATGTGCATGGAATGTCTCCTTGACGGTGGTTGATGTGCTTCAACGCGTGGCCCGACACAGCACCAAAGCAGGACCACAATAAGACCTCAAGCAGACCAATACAAGTCGGGAAGACGTAACGAGCGTCACGCAAGCGGTGGACAGGGGGCGGAGAGGTCCTCCTGCCCCCTGTGCTTTCAGCTCGGTGTCTTCGGTCAAGCCCGGCGACACGAGCAAGGACGTCGACTGACGCCGCCGATCAGATCGCCTTCCACAGGATGTTGAGCGTCCCCACCGCGTTGGGCATCCAGCCGGCGCCCTTGTAGGCGATGTGCGCCTGCAGGCAGCGGTACTGCTTGCCCTGGTAGCTCACGACCTGGCCGACCTTGTAGGTCGCGCCTTCCACCCAGGTGTCGCCGACAACCGGCGGGTTGGTCGGCGGCGTGGTGCTGGGGAGTTGGGTGTCCAGTGCGAAACGCACGCCGCTGTTGGCCTGCAACGCATACACATCCATCTGCGCGGCGCCGCTCGGCACGACGACCACGCCGCCCTGCAGCGCGCCCATCTTCACGTAGGCCGAGCCCGCGTTGGTCAGCGTCGCCACCCGTGCCAGCCAGTCGGCCTTGGCCGTCGCTGCCGTCAGCGTCGTGGTGATCTTCTCCAGGTCGGCGCCGTTCTTGTCGAACACCCGCAGCGTGGCCGTGCTCTGCGCGGGCAGGTCCTGTGCCGCCGCCACCTGGCCAATTTGCGTCAGCGACGACGGGATGGCCGGAGGTGTCGTGCCCGTGCCGCCGAAGTCCACATCCGAGCAGCCATAGAACGCCTCACCGCTGTCCGAGCGCTGCCAGATCGAGTACAGGACATGCTTGCCGGTGCGCTTGGGCAGGCTCAGCCGCATCAGGTAGTTCTGTCCCACCGTCTGCATCTGGTCCGGGCCGAGCTGGGCCACGCGATCCAGGTCGGACCAGCGCAGCGGGCGCGCCGACGGGTCGAAGCCGTCACGCGTCAGGTAGAAGGTCCAGTTCAGCGTGCGGTGCGGGGCGGAGGCGAAATAGCGGAACTCGTACTTGCCGTCCGCACCCGGCGAATACGGCGTGGCGGGCCAGTCCGCGCGCGGCAGGTCGAAGCCCTTGAACTTCTCCTGACCGCCCGCGCAGAGCTTGCCGTCCGGCACCACCGCCTGGTGATTGCCGGCGGCCTGGCCCTGGTTGACGCCGTTCCAGTCGTAGATGGCCTGCGGGCCGCCGTAGGCGATGGCCGCCTGGCAGGCCGGCAGCGACGGGTTCTTGTAGCAGTTGTAGACCCGGCCGACCGGGAACTCCGGGGCGCCGTGCGCCTGGGCCGGCGGGCTCATCGTGAGGGCGCCGGTGGCGACCAGGGCGGCGGCGGCGGTACTACGCAAGATGTGGGTGTTCATGATGATTCCGAGGTGGTTGGTAGGGGGTGGCCGGATCTTCGGGTTGACCCTGGGCATCAGGCACTAGCCAACTTTTGTTGGAATCCGTCGCCGACTGACCTAAATGTGCTGATCCACCTGACGTGTTTTTGCGCCACAGGCCGTCTCGGCTTCCGGCCGCGCGCATCATTTCGAGGCTTCGTCGACGGCGAAGTGGTTATCATGAACGCCGGTAGTCTTCGCTTTCGGGCGAAGGCTAAAGTTCAACCTAGCCGCCGCCAGACCATGCGCCTCGACCTCACCACCCTGAACCTCGTGTTGGCGATCGAACAGACCCGGTCGATCACCCGCGGAGCCGAACGCGAGCACCTGGCGCTGGCCGCCGCCAGCAAGCGGATCTCCGACCTGGAGACGCGCCTGGGCGTGCAGCTCTTCGAACGCCGCGCCCGGGGCGTGGAGCCCACCGAGGCCTGCCGCGCGCTGGTGCGCCACATCCGCTCGCTGCACGCGTCGCTGCACGCGCTGGAGAGCGAGGTCGTCGAGTTCGCCCGCGGCATCAAGGGCCACCTGCGCATCGCCGCCAATGCCGGCGCGATCGCCGAGGCGCTCCCGCCTGATCTGGCCGCGTTCTCGCAGGCCCATCCGCAGATCCGCATCAGCCTGGAGGACCAGACCAGCGCCGAGGTCCAGGCCGCCGTCGCCGAGGGCCGCGCGGACGTCGGCGTCTTCACCACGCCGCTGCTGGACAACCGGCTGCAGACCTGGTCCTACCGCACCGGCCGCCTCGCGGTGCTGGTGCCCGCCGCGCACGAGCTGGCCGGGCGCGAGTCCGTCAGCTTCGACGACCTGCTGGAGCATGACCTCGTCGGCCTGCACAGCGGCGCCGCCGCCCAGGAGCTGATGCTGCAGGAAGCCATGACCCGCGGCCGCACGCTCAAGGCGCGGCTGCAGGTGCGCGGCTTCGACGCCATCGCGCAGCTGGTCGAGGCCGGCATGGGCGTGGCGGTGCTGCCGGACGCGCCGGCGCGCCGCTTCGCGCAGGTCTTCGACGTGCGCCGGCTCACGCTCGATGAAGCCTGGGCCCAGCGCGACTATGTTCTGGGGGTGGCCCGCCAGGAGCGGCTGCCCACCGTCGTGCAGCGCTTCGTCGACGCGCTGTGCCCGGCCGCCAAGGCCGAGGCCGCGGCCGCGCAGGCCACGAACCCGCCAGTTTCCAAGGGCGGCTCCAAGTGAGCCCCCGATTCCTGAAGTGATGGAGAGCCATCCCATGACCGCCAACATCTCCGCAGCCCCCCGCACGCTCTACGACAAGCTCTGGGACGAGCACGTGGTGCACACCGAGGACGACGGCACCGCCGTCCTGTACATCGACCGCCACCTCGTCCACGAGGTCACGAGTCCGCAAGCCTTCGAGGGCCTGGACCTGGCCGGCCGCAAGGTCTGGCGCCTGTCGGCCAACCTGGCCGTCAGCGACCACAACGTGCCCACCACCGACCGCAGCCAGGGCATCGCCGATCCGGTGTCGCGCCTGCAGGTCGACACGCTGGACAAGAACTGCGACCGCTTCGGCATCACGCAGTTCAAGATGAGCGACAAGCGCCAGGGCATCGTCCACGTGATCGGCCCGGAGCAGGGCGCCACGCTGCCCGGCATGACCGTCGTGTGCGGCGACAGCCACACCTCCACGCACGGCGCCTTCGGCGCGCTGGCGCATGGCATCGGCACCTCCGAGGTCGAGCACGTGCTGGCCACGCAGACGCTGCTGGCCAAGAAGGCGAAGAACCTGCTGATCCAGGTCGAGGGCCAGGTCATGCCCGGCGTCGGCGCCAAGGACATCGTGCTGGCCATCATCGGCCGCATCGGCACCGCCGGCGGCACCGGCTACACGATCGAGTTCGCCGGCAGCGCGATCCGCGCGCTGTCGATGGAAGGCCGCATGACCGTCTGCAACATGGCCATCGAGGCGGGCGCGCGCGCCGGCCTGATCGCCGTGGACGACACGACCATCCAGTACGTCAAGGGCCGCCCGTTCACGCCCGCCGGCGTCGAGTGGGACCAGGCGGTGCAGTACTGGCGCACGCTGCACTCGGACCCGGGCGCGCGTTTCGACGCGGTGGTCGAGCTCGACGCCGCGCAGATCCGCCCGCAGGTCACCTGGGGCACCTCGCCCGAGATGGTCCTGTCCATCGACGACCGCGTGCCCGATCCCGACAAGGAGAAGGACGCCGTCAAGCGCGGCGCCATCGAGCGCGCGCTGCAGTACATGGCGCTGGAGCCCAACAAGGCGATCAACGACATCCGCATCGACAAGGTCTTCATCGGCAGCTGCACCAACAGCCGCATCGAGGACATGCGCGAGGCCGCCGCCGTCGTGAAGCGCCTGGGCGGGCGCGTCGCCGCCAACGTCAAGCTGGCGCTGGTGGTGCCGGGCTCGGGCCTCGTGAAGGCGCAGGCCGAGGCCGAGGGCCTGGACCAGATCTTCAAGGCCGCCGGTTTCGAATGGCGCGAGCCGGGCTGCTCGATGTGCCTGGCGATGAACGCCGACCGGCTCGAGCCGGGCGAGCGCTGCGCCTCCACCAGCAACCGCAACTTCGAGGGCCGGCAGGGCGCCGGCGGCCGCACCCATCTGGTGAGCCCGGCGATGGCCGCGGCCGCCGCGATGGAAGGCCACTTCGTCGACGTCCGCCGCATCGCCTGAGCGCGCGCACGCAGGAGCAAGACATGGACAAGTTCACCGTGCACAAGGGCCTCGTGGCCCCGATGGATCGCGAGAACGTCGACACCGACGCGATCATCCCCAAGCAATTCCTCAAGTCGATCCAGCGCAGCGGCTTCGGCCCGAATCTCTTCGACGAGTGGCGCTACCTGGACCATGGCGAGCCCGGCCAGGATCCCGCCAGCCGCAAGCCCAACCCGGACTTCGTGCTCAACCAGCCGCGTTACCAGGGCGCCTCGATCCTGATCGCGCGCAGCAACTTCGGCTGCGGCTCCAGCCGCGAGCACGCGCCCTGGGCGCTGCAGCAGTACGGCTTCCGCGCGCTGATCGCGCCGAGCTTCGCCGACATCTTCTTCAACAACACGTTCAAGAACGGCGTGCTGCCCATCGTGCTGCCCGAGTCCCAGGTCGCGCGCCTGTTCGACGAGGTCTTCGCCTTCCCCGGCTACCAGCTGACGGTGGACCTGGAGCGTCAGGTCGTCGTCAAGCCCGACGGCGAGGAGCTGCCCTTCGACGTGCAGCCCTTCCGCAAGTACTGCCTGCTCAACGGCTTCGACGACATCGGCCTGACGCTGCGTCACGCCGACAAGATCAAGGCCTTCGAGGCCGAACGCATCGCCACCAAGCCGTGGCTGAATCACCGAATTCCGCGCTGAGCGCCACGCGGCGCTCGCCAATTGCCCATTGCCAAAGGGAAGTCCATGAAGATCGCAGTCCTGCCGGGTGACGGCATCGGCACCGAAATCGTCGCGGAGGCCGTCAAGGTCCTGCACGCGCTCGAGCTGCCGCTGGAGATGGAAACCGCCCCCGTGGGCGGCGCCGCCTACGAGGCCGAGGGCCACCCGCTGCCCGAGGCCACGCTCAAGCTCGCGCTCGAGGCCGATGCCGTGCTGTTCGGCGCGGTCGGCGACTGGAAGTACGACAAGCTCGAGCGCGCGCTGCGCCCCGAGCAGGCGATCCTGGGCCTGCGCAAGGCGCTGGGCCTGTTCGCCAACTTCCGCCCGGCGATCTGCTACGAGCAGCTCACCCACGCGTCCAGCCTGAAGCCGGAACTCGTCGCGGGCCTGGACATCCTGATCATCCGCGAGCTCACCGGCGACATCTACTTCGGTCAGCCGCGCGGCCGCCGCACCGCCGTCGACGGCCACTTCCCCGGCAGCGAGGAAGCCTTCGACACGATGCGCTACTCGCGCCCCGAGATCGAGCGCATCGCCCATGTCGCCTTCCAGGCCGCGCGCAAGCGCAACAAGAAGGTGACGTCGGTCGACAAGGCCAACGTGCTGGAGACCTTCCAGTTCTGGAAGGACGTCGTGACCGAGGTCCACAAGGACTATCCGGACGTCGAGCTCGAGCACATGTACGTGGACAACGCCGCGATGCAGCTGGTCAAGGCGCCGAAGAAGTTCGACGTGGTCGTCACCGGCAACATGTTCGGCGACATCCTGTCGGACGAGGCCGCGATGCTGACCGGCTCGATCGGCATGTTGCCCAGTGCCTCGTTGGACAAGAACAACAAAGGTCTGTACGAACCGAGTCATGGCAGCGCGCCCGATATAGCAGGGAAGGGGATTGCCAATCCGCTGGCTACAATCCTCTCCGCTGCCATGATGCTCAAGTTCTCCCTCAACCAGCCCGAAGCCGCCGCTCGTATCGAGTCGGCGGTTCAATCCGTACTGGCCCAGGGTCTGCGTACCGCGGACATCTGGAGCGAGGGCACCCAGAAGGTGAGCACCCGCGAGATGGGTGATGCCGTCGTGACCGCGATCCTCGCGGGCAAGACCACGACCACGTCCACCATTGCCACGACCAAAACCATCAAGAGCTAGTCCGCTCCGGTTCGTCTCGCCCCCTCTCACAAACCCGGCGAAGCGAGCCGGGCAGGCTCCGCAGGGTTTGTGACGGTGTTTTGGGCGACTTGCCCGGCCAGTGCAGTGCCGGGCCTCTTCAAGGAACGCAAATGACGACTTTGGTTGGACTGGTGGGCTGGCGCGGCATGGTCGGCTCGGTGCTGATGGACCGCATGGCGCAGGAGCGCGATTTCGATCTGATCGAGCCGCTGTTCTTCAGCACCTCGAACGCGGGCGGGACCGCCCCGGCCTTCGCCAGGAACGAGACCGCGCTGCAGAGCGCCTTCGACATCGACCAGCTCAAGCGCTGCGAGATCATCATCACCTGCCAGGGTGGCGATTACACGAACGAGGTCTACCCCAAGCTGCGCGCCGCGGGCTGGAACGGCCACTGGATCGATGCCGCGTCCTCGCTGCGCATGGCCGACAACGCCGTGATCGTGCTGGATCCGGTCAACATGCCGGTCATCAAGAACGCGCTGGCCAAGGGCGGCAAGGACTGGATCGGCGGCAACTGCACCGTGAGCTGCATGCTGATGGGCGTGGGCGCGCTGTACAAGGCGGGCCTGGTGGAATGGATGTCCACGCAGACCTACCAGGCGGCCTCGGGCGGCGGCGCGCAGCACATGCGCGAGCTGCTCACCCAGTACGGCACGTTGAACGCGGCCGTGCGCCCGCTGCTGGACGATCCCAAGAGCGCCATCCTCGAGATCGACCGTCAGGTCATCGCCACGCAGCGTTCGCTGTCGGCCGAGGAAACGGCGAACTTCGGCGTGCCGCTGGGCGGTTCGCTGATCCCGTGGATCGACAAGGACCTGGGCAACGGCACTTCCAAGGAAGAATGGAAGGGCATGGCCGAGACCAACAAGATCCTCGGCCAGGGCGAGGGCTTCGGCTCGCCGGCCGTGCCGGTCGATGGCTTCTGCGTGCGCGTGGGCGCGATGCGTTGCCACTCGCAGGCGCTGACCTTCAAGCTCCGCAAGGATGTGCCGCTGGCCGACATCGAGGCGATGATCGCCGCCGACAACGAGTGGGTGAAGGTCGTGCCCAACACCCGTGAAGCGACGATCAAGGACCTGACCCCGGTCGCCGTCACCGGCACGATGACGATCCCGGTGGGTCGCATCCGCAAGCTGGCGATGGGCCCGGAATACGTCGGTGCGTTCACCATCGGTGACCAACTGCTGTGGGGCGCGGCCGAACCGCTGCGCCGCATGCTGCGCATCCTGCTGGATCGCTGAGCGTTTCCGGCCTGATGAACGAAGCGGTGGCATGCCACCGCTTTTTTCGTTCCCGGGTTAGGGATTGCCAGGAGAAGCGCCGCGTTGCCTTCTAGCGACACGGCTGTAACCAGCGGTGAATCGAGGGGCGCTCATCGTTGTTATTCATGAGCTACCTCAGCAACGATGCGTATATGCTTGCCACCGTTGTGATTTTCTACCGCGGGAACGGCTGGGAGCCTGCCCGGGCACATCAGTCGCACAACAACAATACGTCAGACAGGCGGTCCTCAGGGTGGGCCGCTTTGTTGCTTTGGGGGACGCCTTGAAAAAACATGCGAGCGCATATGCGCGATTTGCGCTGAGCCAGGTGGCCGCGGTCACCGTGTTGGGACTGGCGGCGGGCTCGGCCTGGGGTCTGGGACTGGGGAAACTGACGGTGCAGTCGGCGCTCGGCGAGACGCTGCGCGCCGAGATCGACGTCAGCAGCCTCAGCCCGGAGGAAGCCAGCTCCCTCAAGCTGCGCGTGGCCTCGCCCGACGCCTATCGGTCGTCGGGTCTGGACTACAACGCGGTGCTGTCCAGCACGCAGGTGCAACTGGCCCGCCGTCCCGACGGCCGCCCGTACCTGCGCCTGACCAGCGATCGCGCGGTCCAGGAACCGTTCGTCGACGTGATCCTCGAGGTGAACTGGTCCAGCGGCCGGTTGACCCGCGAATTCACGCTGCTGTTCGATCCGCCGAACAACAACGTCGCCCGCAGCGCCGAGCCCACCACGTCCCCGGTGATCTCCGCCCCCGCGCCGTCCACGGCGCCGGTCGCGCGCACCCAGCCGCCGGTGGCGTCCGCCCCGGCCGCGCCGGTGAGCCAGCCGCCCGCGCCGGCCGTGAGCGCCAGGCCCTCGCGTCCCGCCCCGGCCCCCGCGCCGACGGCCGCCGCGCCGGCTCCCGCCACGGGCGCCTCGGAGTACACCGTCAAGCCGGGTGACACGCTGTCGCGCATCGCCTCGCGCACGCAACCGGCCGGCGTCTCGCTGGACCAGATGCTGGTGGGCCTGTACCGCAGCAATCCGGACGCGTTCATCAACCAGAACATGAACCGGCTGAAGTCGGGCGCCACCTTGTCGGTGCCGGGCAGCGAGTCGGTCCAGTCGATCACGCCTCAGGAAGCCCGCAAGGTCATCCAGGCGCAGAGCAGCGACTTCGGCGGCTATCGCCAGCGCCTGGCCGAGGCCGCGCCGACGCTCAAGCCCGACGAGAACGCGCGTCAGGCCAAGGGCTCCGTCCAGGCCGCCGTGGAGGACCGCAAGCCGGCCACCTCCGCCACTCCGGACAAGCTGACGCTGAGCAAGCCCAGCGTCGCCGGCGGCGAGGCCAAGGTCTCCAAGGACACCGAGAAGAAGGACTCCGCCGCGCGCGTGGCCGAGCTGACGCGCAACGTCGAGGAGCTCAAGAAGCTCTCCGCCGCCGCCAAGCCGTCCGCGCCGACGACGACGGCCGCCGCTCCGGCGCCTGCCCCGGCACCGGCTCCGGCGCCCGCACCGGCTCCCGCCCCCGTGGTGACCCCGCCCGTGAGCGTCGCGGCCAACGTGCCGGCGTCCGCGCCGGCGCCGGTGGCCTCTGCTGCTGCTTCGGCCGCCGAAGCCGCGACGCCGGCCTCGGTCCCGGTGGCCGCGTCGGCTCCGCGCAAGGCGCCGGCTCCTCAGCCGCAGGCCGAGGAACCCGGTTTCCTGGATTCGTTGTCCGACTACCTGCCCGCGCTGCTCGCCGCGCTGGCCGTGATCGGCGGCGGTGTGTTCTACAACCGCTGGCGCGCGCGCCGCGACGCGGCCTCGCGCTCCGAGACCGCCTTCGCGGAGAGCCGCCTGGCGCCGGACTCGTTCTTCGGTCACAGCGGCGGCCAGCGCGTGGACACGCGTGACGCGTCCACGACCGGCCAGTCGTCGATGAGCTACTCGCTGAGCCAGCTCGACGCGATCGGCGACGTCGATCCGGTCGCCGAGGCCGACGTCTACCTGGCCTACGGCCGCGACCTGCAGGCCGAGGAAATCCTCAAGGAAGCGCTGCGCGCCAATCCGGAGCGCCTGGCCATCCGCCTGAAGCTGCTCGAGGTCTACGGCAAGCGTCGCGACATCAAGGGCTTCGAGCAACTGGCCGTGCAGCTGTACGCCGAGACCAAGGGTCAGGGCGAGGACTGGCTGAAGGTCCAGGAGCTGGGTCGTCAGGTCGATCCCGAGAATCCGCTGTATCAGCCGGGCGGCGCGCCCGTCATGTTCGAGAACGATGACGAGCGTCCCGAGCCGATGAACGCGAGCACGCTGCCCGCGGCCGGTCTGGCCCATCCGGGTTCCGGCGCGCTGGCCCGTGCCGCCGCGACGGCCGCCGCCGGTGCTTCCGTGGCCGCGGCTGCCGCCCCGCGCGACAGCGGCCCGTCCAGCCTGATGGACTTGGACCTCGACCTGGACCTGGGTTCGCCCCCGGCCCCGGCCCCCGCGATGGCCGCGACGCAGGCGCTGCCCAGCTCGGGCAGCCAGGCGCCGATGAACATGGACCTGGACCTGAGCACGCCGCAGTCCGCGCCGACGACGGCCTCCGCCCATGAGCTGGAGTTCGACCTTGGCGATCTGGATGACCTCGGCGGCACGACGCCCGCGTCGGCCCCGGCCGCCGCGCCGGAGTCGCTGGACTTCGACCTGTCGAGCATCGACCTGGACCTGCCGGCGGACGCCCCCGCGGCCCGCGCCGACGAGGGGTCGATCGAGCTGCCCGACCTGGACGTGCCGTCCGACGCCAAGCCCACGACGCAGGACACGATGAGCCTGGACGACCTCGGCGTCGACCTGGACAGCATCGATCCGAACGACGACGAGGCGCTGCAGCGTCAGCTGGAACTGGCCGAGGAATTCCGCCAGATCGGCGACACCGAAGGCGCTCGCGACGTGCTGCAGGAGCTGGTCGGCAAGGCCAGCGGTCCGCTGAAGGATCGCGCGCAGCTGATGCTTGATTCGATGCGCTGATCCGCTTCGCTAAACTGCGCGTTCTACGCGACAAGGCGCTCGGCCTGGCCGGGCGCCTTTTCTTTTTTCTGGTTCGGAGATCCGCATGCGCGTGGCGCTGGGTGTGAGTTATCGCGGCGATGCCTACAAGGGGTGGCAGAGCCAGCCCGGCGGCGGCACCGTGCAGGATGCGCTGGAAGCGGCGCTCGGCCAGTTCGCCGCGCAGCCGATCCGCACCATCTGCGCCGGCCGCACCGACACCGGCGTGCATGGGCTCAACCAGGTCGTCCACTTCGATTCACCGGTCGATCGCGAGCCCTTCTCGTGGGTCCGTGGCACCAACCGTTACCTCCCTCCGGACATCGCCGTGCAATGGAGCGCCTTTCCCGGCGACGACTTCCATGCGCGCAACCTCGCGCGCGGCCGGCGCTACTGGTACCTGCTGCTCGAGTCCAACGTGCGTCCGTCCATCCAGCAAGGCGGCGTGGGCTGGACCTTCCGGCCGCTGGACGGCGACGCGATGCGTGACGCCGCGGCGCGCCTGATCGGCGAGCACGACTTCAGTTCCTTCCGCTCGGCGGAGTGCCAGGCGGCGTCCCCGGTGAAGCTGCTGCGCCGCATCGAGATCCAGCGGCATGGCCCGTACTGGCGCTTCGAGTTCGACGGCATCGCGTTCCTGCATCACATGATCCGCAACCTCATGGGTTGCCTGATCGCGGTGGGAGCAGGGCAGAAGCCGCCGTCGTGGATGGACGAGGTCCTGGCGGCGCGTTCGCGCGACGCGGCGGCACCGACCTTCGCGCCGGACGGGCTGTACTTCGTCGGGCCGAGCTACGACGATCACCTGAACCTGCCACGGCACACCGCGGCGATGGACTGGCTGCCGGGCGGCTACTCCGCGCCGCTGCCCAATCTCTGAGCTTGACGACCATGACCCGTACCCGCATCAAGATCTGTGGCCTGACCCGCGAGGACGACGTGGACACGGCCGTCGCCGCCGGTGCCGACGCGATCGGCCTGGTGTTCTACGAGAAGAGCCCGCGCGCGGTCAGCGTCGCGCGCGCCGCCGAGCTCGCCCGGCGCCTGCCGCCGTTCGTGACGCCGGTGGGGCTGTTCGTCAACGCGGCGCCGGCCGCGATCGAGGCCGCGCTGGCCGCGATCCCGACGCTGACGCTGCAGTTCCACGGCGACGAGTCGCCCGAGGACTGCGACCGCTGGGCGCGGCCCTATCTGCGGGCGGCACGGATGGCACCGGGTTTCGATTTGCTAGACTTCGCATCTCGTTTCTCCCGCGCCCAGGCCGTGCTGCTCGATGCCTTCGTCGACGGATACGGTGGAGGCGGAAAGGTCTTCGATTGGTCACTGCTGCCTCCAAGCGTTCCCTCTCCGGTCGTTTTGTCTGGTGGGTTGAGTGCAGCCAACGTGATCGATGGCGTGCAGCAGGTCCGGCCCTGGGCCGTTGACGTCAGCTCCGGCGTGGAGGCCAGCAAGGGCCTCAAGGACGCCGTGAAGATCCGCCAGTTCTGCGATGCCGTGCGCGAGGCTGACCGCCTGATGTCGGTCTGATCGCCTGATCACTCTCCCGATCCGCGCGCGGGCATCCTCCAATGAGGACCCCTCATGTCCAAGACCTCGATTCCCTTCGCGACCGGCCCGCTGCCGGGTTACGCGCAACCGGACGCGCTCGGCCGCTTCGGCCCCGTGTCCACGCCCGCCTCGCACGGTTACTACGGCGGCCGCTTCGTCGCCGAGACGCTGATCCACGCGCTGGATGAGCTCAACGAGGCCTACGCCCGCTACAGCCAGGACCCGGAGTTCATCCGCGAGTTCCAGTACGAGCTGGCCCACTTCGTCGGCCGCCCCAGCCCGATCTATCACGCCAAGCGGCTCAGCGAAGAGCTGGGCGGCGCGCAGATCCTCCTCAAGCGCGAGGACCTGAACCACACCGGCGCGCACAAGGTCAACAACACGATCGGGCAGGCGCTGCTCGCGCGCCGCATGGGCAAGAAGCGCGTGATCGCCGAGACCGGCGCCGGCCAGCACGGCGTGGCCACCGCGACGATCTGCGCCCGTTACGGCATGGAATGCGTCGTGTACATGGGCTCGGAGGACGTCAAGCGCCAGTCCCCGAACGTCTACCGGATGAACCTGCTCGGCGCCAAGGTCGTGCCGGTGGAGTCGGGCTCGCGCACGCTCAAGGACGCGTTGAACGAGGCGATGCGCGACTGGGTCACCAACATCGAGTCGACCTTCTACATCATCGGCACCGTGGCTGGCCCGCACCCGTATCCGATGATGGTCCGCGACTTCCAGCGCATCATCGGCGACGAGTGCCTGGTGCAGATGCCCGAGATGATCGGGCGGCAGCCCGACGCCGTCATCGCCTGCGTGGGCGGCGGCAGCAACGCCATCGGCATCTTCTATCCCTACATCCCGCACGCCGACGTGCGCCTGATCGGGGTCGAGGCCGCGGGCGAGGGCGTCGGCACGCCCCGGCACGCCGCCACGCTCAGCGCCGGCGCGCCTGGCGTGCTGCACGGCAATCGCACCTACCTGCTGCAGGACGACGCCGGCCAGATCATCGAGACCCATTCGATCTCCGCCGGCCTGGACTATCCGGGCGTCGGTCCCGAGCACGCCTATCTGAAGGACATCGGCCGCGCCGAGTACGTGGGCGCCACCGACGCCGAGGCGCTGGCGGCCTTCCACCGGTTGTGCCGCACCGAGGGCATCATCCCGGCGCTCGAGTCCAGCCATGCGCTGGCGCATGCGATCAAGCTGGCGCCGACGATGCGCCCGGACCAGCACCTGCTGGTGAACCTGTCCGGTCGTGGCGACAAGGACATCGGCACCGTCGCCGACCTGTCGGGCGCCGAGTATTTCGACCGCCCGTCGATGGCTGGTCACGCCGTCAAGGGAGGTGCGCGATGAGCCGCATCGAAGCCGCCTTCGCCCGGCTGGGCGCGCAGGGCCGCAAGGCGCTGATTCCGTACGTGACCGCCGGCGATCCGTACGCCGATGTGACCGTCGAGCTGATGCTCGCGATGGCCCGTGCTGGCGCGGACGTGATCGAGCTCGGCGTGCCGTTCTCCGACCCGATGGCCGACGGCCCCGTGATCCAGAAGGCCAGCGAACGCGCGCTGGCCAAGGGCATCACGCTGACCCGCGTGCTGGACATGGTGCGCGAGTTCCGCCAGCAGGACGGCGACACACCGGTCGTGCTGATGGGCTACGCCAATCCGGTGGAGCGCTTCGGTTGGGAAGCCTTCGGCGCCGCGGCCCAGGCCGCGGGCGTCGACGGCGTGCTGATCGTCGACTACCCGCCCGAGGAGTGCGAGGCCTTCGCCGCCACTCTCAAGGGCCATGGGCTGGATCCGATCTTCCTGCTGGCGCCGACCTCCACCGATGAGCGGGTCGCCCGCATCGGCCAGCTGGCCAGCGGCTACGTCTATTACGTCTCGCTGAAGGGCGTGACCGGCGCCGGCCACCTGGACACCGGCGCCGTCGCCGACGCGATGCCCCGCTTGCGCCGTCACGTGCCGATCCCGCTGGGCGTGGGTTTCGGCATCCGCGACGGGGCGACGGCGGCGGCCGTGGCGCGCCATTCGGACGCGGTGGTCATCGGTTCGGCCCTGGTTCAGCTGATCGAGTCCCAGACAAGGGATAATGTCGCGATCCAGGCAGCGGCCTTCATCCGAGACATCCGCGCCGCGCTGGACGCCTGACCGGGGCGCCGATCCACCCGATCGCCCCCGGTTTCGCGTTCCGCTTAGACATAGGAGCCCGCCATGAGTTGGCTTGAGAAACTGCTTCCCCCGAAGATCCAGCAGACCGATCCCGACCAGCGCCGCACGGTGCCGGAGGGCCTGTGGATCAAGTGCCCGTCCTGCGAGACCGTGCTCTACAAGACCGACCTCGAGCAGAACGTCAACGTCTGCCCGAAGTGCGGCCACCACCACCGTATCGGCGCCCGCGCCCGTCTGGACGCGTTCCTCGACGGCGAGGGCCGTTACGAGGTCGGCCAGGAGGTGCTGCCGGTCGACGCGCTGAAGTTCAAGGACAGCAAGAAGTACCCCGACCGGCTCAAGGAAGCGCTGGAATCGACCGGCGAGACCGACGCGCTGGTCGTGATGGGCGGCGCGGTGATGAGCATCCCGGTGGTCGCGGCCTGCTTCGAGTTCGACTTCATGGGCGGTTCGATGGGCTCCGTGGTCGGCGAGCGCTTCGCGCGCGGCGTCGAGACCGCGCTGGAGCAGAAGACCCCGTTCATCTGCTTCACCGCCACCGGCGGCGCGCGGATGCAGGAAGGCCTGCTCTCGCTGATGCAGATGGCCAAGTCCAACGCCGCGCTCACGCGACTGGCCAAGGCGAAGCTGCCCTACATCAGCGTGCTGACCGATCCGACGATGGGCGGCGTGTCGGCGAGCTTCGCGTTCGTCGGCGACATCGTCATCGCCGAGCCCAAGGCGCTGATCGGCTTCGCCGGTCCTCGCGTGATCGAGAACACCGTGCGCGAGAAGCTCCCCCCGGGCTTCCAGCGCGCCGAGTTCCTGATGGAGAAGGGCGCGATCGACATGATCGCGGACCGTCGCAAGCTGCGCGAGATCATCGCCCGCAACCTGGCCATCCTGCAGCGCCAGAGCTCCGACGCGGTCGCCTGACGGCGCGCCGCCGAACCGCCCGGCGCGGTTCCGGTCCTCAGCACGGCCAGACCCGACCCGGTCTGGCCGTCTTCATTTGAGCCTTGGAAGTCCCGATGTCCTCTCCGATCCCTCACGAACTTTCCCTCCCCGTGCTGGCGCCCGGCGGTGACGCGCAAGCGGTGCTCGACGCCTGGCTGGCCCGCTGCGAGCGCCTCCACCCCAAGGAAATCGACATGACCCTGGCCCGCGTGGCCGAGGTCCGCGATCGGCTGGGCCTGAAGTTCGGCCCGGACACGCCGGTGGTGATGGTCGCCGGCACCAACGGCAAGGGTTCGACCTGCGCGATGCTCGAGAGCGTCGCGCTGCAGGCCGGTTACCGCGTGGGGCTCTACATCAAGCCGCACCTGGTGCACTTCCAGGAGCGCTGCCGGGTGGGCGGCCGCCCGGTGGACGCCGCGGCGCTGCTGCCGCATTTCGAGGCCGTCGAGCGCGCCCGGGGCGATCTGACGCTGACCTACTTCGAGTTCACGACGCTCGCGATCCTGCACTGCCTGGCCGCCGAGCCGCTGGACCTGGTGATCCTGGAAGTCGGCCTGGGTGGCCGGCTGGACGCGGTCAACGTGATCGACGCCGACTGCAGCGTCATCACCAGCATCGACCTGGACCACACCGAGTACCTCGGCCCGGATCGCGAGTCGGTCGGTCGCGAGAAGGCGCACATCATGCGGCCGGGCCGGCCGGCGATCGTCTCCGACCCCATGCCGCCGGCATCGATCGCGGCCCATGCTGAATCGATCGGCGCCGATCTGCGTCAATTGGGCCGCGACTTCACCTATTCCGGCGACCGCCAGCAATGGCAGTGGGCGGGCAGGGCGCGTCGCTACAGCGGCATGTCCTACCCGGCACTGCGCGGTGTGAACCAGTTGCTCAATGCCTCGGGCGTGCTGGCGGTGTTCGAGGCGCTCTACGAGCGGCTGCCGATCTCCGCACAGGCGGTGCGCGCCGGGCTGGCGCTGGTGGAGCTGCCGGGGCGCTTCCAGGTGGTGCCGGGCTCGCCGATGCTGGTGCTGGACGTGGCGCACAACCCGCACGCCGTGGCGGCGCTGGCGCAGAACCTGGACCAGATGGGCTTCTTCCCGCGCACCCGCGCGGTGTTCGGCGCGATGGCCGACAAGGACCTGGCCAACATCCTGGCGCGCATCTCGCCGCTGATCGACCACTGGCACTTCTGCGACCTGCCGATCGCCCGTGCGGCGAGCGCCCAGGCGCTGTCGCAGCGCTTCGAGGAGGCGCGTGCCGCGGGCGCGCTGCAGACGCCCAAGGACGTGGCGTTCACGCTGCACGCGGATCCGGCGTCCGCCTTGGCCGCCGCGGCCGCCGAGGCGGACCCCGCTGATAGAATTTTGGTCTTCGGTTCGTTCTTCACCGTGGGCGGCATCCTCAAGAACGGCATCCCGAGGCTGGGCGGCGGCGTCCAGCCGGAATCCGAGTCCTGACACGCCCGCGTTGAACGCATCGCAACGCTGCATTCGAATCTGTCGCGATTGAAGTCGGCGGCCCCGTCCGTAAATGCGGAGGGGCCGCTTCCCGCTTTCGGGGCGGCGACGGCGCGGCATCAACCAGGTCATCCGAGTACATGGGTTTTCTGTCCTTCCTGAAGCGCGGCGAAGCGAACGATTCCGGCGACCGGGGCGGTGAGCGTGGCGACCGGGCGCGCGCCGACAGCGGCCGAGGCCGCTCGCGCGGCGGCGCCGAGGCGGTCGACGACGTCCAGCAACTGCGCCTGCGCGCGCGGCGCCGCCTGATCGGAGCGGCGGTGCTGGTGGGTGTGGCGGTGATCGTGTTCCCGCTGGCCTTCGAGACCCAGCCCCGCTCCATCCCGGTGGACCTGCCCATCGACATCCCGCGCAAGGACGGCACGCCGCCGTTGAGCATTCCGGCGCCGACGGGGCAGAGCGCTCGCGGCACGACCGAGGCCGACGCCGGCCGCGGCATCATCACCGAGTCCGCCGAGCAGGCTGACGCCGACCGCGCGGTGCCCCCGCCGGGATCGCGTCCCGGCGTGACGCCCGAACAGCAGGTCGCGCAGGCGATGCCGCCCACGCGCATGACCACGCAGCCCGATGAGCGCGCGACGATGGCCGAGCCCGCCCGTCCGGCGATCGTCGAGCCCAAACCCGAGCGCAAGCCCGAGACCAGACCGGAGACGCGCGCCGAGCTCAAGCCGGAGCGCAAGCCCGACCTGAAGCCGGAGGTCAAGCCGGAGCGCAAACCTGAAGCCAAGCCCGACACGCGCGCGGCCGATGCCGCTCGCGCGCAGGCGCTGCTCGAGGGCCGGTCCTCGCCCGAACGCAAGGTCGACGCGGCCGCGGGCAGCGCCCGATTCATCGTGCAGGTCGGGGCGTACGCCGACGGCAAGGCCGCGCAGGACGTGCGCGCCAAGGTCGAGCGCCTGGGCCTGAAGACCTACACCCAGGCGGTGGAGACCGCCGACGGCAGACGCATCCGCGTGCGGGTGGGGCCTTTCAACTCGCGGGACGAGGCGGACAAGGTCGCGGCGAAGGTCCGTGGTGGTGGCCTGTCCTCGGCCGTGCTGACGCTCTGACGGGCCGGCACGGAGATACGAACGATGCCCGGCCATGACCGCCTCGCGCCACGCCCGATCCCCAGCCCTCGCGGAGCCGCGCGATGAACTGGGTCGATCTCGCGCTGATCGGCCTGTTCGTGATCTCGGTGCTGCTTGGCGCCTGGCGCGGCCTGGTGTTCGAGCTGATGACGATCGCGGGCTGGATCGTGGCCTACCTGGCCTGCCCGTTCGTGGCGCCGCTGGTCGAGCGTTTCATCCCGATCGACAAGGTCGGCCCGACGATGCTGCATGCACTGGGCCTGGTGCTCGCGTTCGTGCTGGTGCTGCTGGTGTGGGGCATCGCCGCCAAGTTGATCCGGGCAGTGATCCATGCCACGCCGCTCGGCGTGATAGATCGACTGTGCGGCGCGGGCTTCGGTGTGCTGCGCGCGGTGCTGCTGGCGCTGCTGACCACGGTCATCGTCGCCATGACGCCGGCGGTGCATTCGGCGCCGTGGGTCGAGTCGCAGATCGTGCCGTATCTGCAGGTGACCCTGACGCAGGTCAAGCCGCTGTTGCCCACGGCCCTGCACGACTACATTCCGGCCTGAACATCCCGAACGATCAGGCCTTGATCCCGAATTCCGTTTCCTCCCAGTTTCCAGAGCATTGAAGGACCTCCCATGTGCGGCATCGTCGGTGTGATTTCCAAGGCGCCGGTCAACCAGCTGATCTATGACGCGCTGCTGCTGCTGCAGCATCGCGGGCAGGACGCGGCCGGCATCGTCACGATGCAGGGCCACAAGTGCTTCATGCACAAGGCCCGCGGCATGGTGCGCGACGTGTTCCGCACCCGCAACATGCGCGCGCTGCCCGGCAACGTCGGTCTCGGCCAGGTCCGTTACCCGACGGCCGGCAATGCCTATTCCGAGGAGGAGGCGCAGCCGTTCTACGTCAATGCCCCCTACGGCATCGTGCTCGTGCACAACGGCAATCTGACGAACGCCCATGCGCTCAAGGACGAGCTCTTCGAGGTCGACCGCCGTCACATCAACACCGAGAGCGACACCGAGGTCCTGATCAACGTGCTCGCGCACGAGCTGGAGATGGCTGGCCGCGACCTGCCGCTCACGCCCGAGCAGATCTTCAAGGCCGTGGCCACGGTGCACAAGCGCATCAAGGGCTCGTATGGCGTGATCGCGCTGATCGCCGGTCACGGCCTGCTCGCTTTCCGCGACCCCTACGGCATCCGTCCGCTGTGCTTTGGCCAGGCCGCCAACGGCGAGGTGATGGTGGCCAGCGAGAGCGTCGCGCTCGAGGGCACCGGCCACACGCTGACGCGTGACCTCGCGCCCGGCGAGGCGCTCTTCATCGACACGCACGGCACGGTCCACACGCAGCAGTGCGCGGAGAGTCCGTCGCTCAATCCCTGCATGTTCGAGTTCGTCTACCTGGCGCGCCCGGACTCGGTGATGGACGGCATCTCCGTCTATCAGGCCCGGCTGAACATGGGCGAGACGCTGGCCCAGCGCCTGATCTCGACCATCCCGCCCAGCGAGATCGACGTCGTGATCCCGATCCCCGAATCGAGCCGGCCGTCGGCGATGCAGCTCGCGCACCGCATCGGCAAACCGTATCGCGAAGGCTTCGTCAAGAACCGCTACGTCGGCCGGACCTTCATCATGCCGGGCCAGTCCACGCGCAAGAAGTCGGTGCGCCAGAAGCTCAACGCGATCGGTCTCGAGTTCAAGGGCCGCAACGTGCTGCTCGTGGACGACTCCATCGTCCGCGGCACGACCTCCAAGGAGATCGTGCAGATGGCCCGCGAGGCCGGCGCCAAGAAGGTCTACCTGGCCTCCGCCGCGCCGCCGGTGCGCTTCCCCAACGTGTATGGCATCGACATGCCGACCAAGGAGGAGCTGATCGCCCACGGCCGCTCGATCGAGGAGATCCGCCAGTTCATCGGCGCCGACGCGCTGATCTATCAGGACGTCGACGCGATGAAGCGCGTGGTCGGCCAACTGCGCCAAGGACTGAACGGTTTTGAGGCGTCGTGCTTCGACGGCCAGTACATCACCGGTGACGTGACCGCCGAGGACTTCGCCACGATGCAGGCCCAGCGCAAGTCGCAGCCCGAGGAAGAGGACCTGCCCGCGCGCAGCCGTCTGGCGCTGCAGAGCGGAGGGGACCAGTGATGGCGGACGACGCGAAGGGCAGCAGTATCCCGGGCGGCATTCCTCGCGTCGGCCTGCCCGAGGACGCGCGACTGGACACGCTCGCGGTGCGCGAGGGCCTGCCGCCGTCGCCCTGGGGAGAGAACTCCGAGGCGCTCTATCTGACCAGCTCCTTCGTGCATCCGGACGCGGCCACCGCCGCGCGCCGTTTCGCCAACGAGGAAGAGGCCTTCGTCTACAGCCGCTTCTCCAATCCGACGGTCATGATGATGGAGCGCCGGCTGGCCGCGCTCGAGGGCACCGAGGCCTGCATCGCGACCTCCTCGGGCATGTCCGCGATCATGCTGCTGGTGATGGGGCTTCTGAAGTCGGGCGACCACGTCGTGTGCTCGCGCTCGGTGTTCGGCTCCACGATCAAGCTGCTGCAGGGGGAGTTCGGCAAGTTCGGCGTCCAGACGACCTTCGTGTCGCAGACCGACCTCGCCGAATGGAAGAGCGCGCTGCAGCCCAACACGAAGCTGCTGTTCGCCGAGACGCCGACCAACCCGCTGACCGAGGTCTGCGACGTCGCGGCGCTGGCCGACATCGCCCATGCGCATGGCGCGCTGCTGGCCGTGGACAACTGCTTCGCCTCGCCGGCGCTGCAGCAGCCCGCCAAGATGGGCGCGGACTTCATCATCCACTCCGGGACCAAGTACCTGGACGGTCAGGGCCGGGTGATCGCCGGCGCGCTGTGCGGACCGGCCAGGTACGTCAACGACGTGTTCACGCCGGTGATGCGCACCGTGGGCATGTCGCTGTCGCCGTTCAACGCGTGGGTCGTGCTCAAGGGCATGGAGACGCTGTCGGTGCGCATGAAGGCGCAGACCGCCAGCGCCGCGGTGCTGGCCGAATGGCTGGAAGCGCATCCGGGCGTGGAGCGCGTGTACTACCCGGGGCTGAAGTCGCACCCGCAGCATGAACTGGCCATGCGCCAGCAAGGCGGGCAGGGCGGGGCGGTCGTGGCGTTCATCGTCAAGGGTGGTGCTAATGCGGCGACCGACGGCGGCCGCGCGGCCGCTTTCCACGTGATCGACCACACCCGCATCTGCTCGATCACCGCCAACCTGGGCGACACCAAGACCACCATCACGCATCCGGCCAGCACCTCGCACGGCCGGCTCACCGAGCCGCAGCGCCAGGCCGCCGGCATCACGCAGGGGCTGATCCGCGTCGCGGTCGGCCTCGAAGACATCGAAGACATCAAGGCCGACCTGGCCCGTGGTTTGAACTCGCTATGACCTCTCCGATCCGCACCCGCATCGCGCCATCCCCGACGGGCTTCCTGCACCTGGGCACCGCCCGCACGGCGCTGTTCTCGTGGGCCTACGCGCGCCACTTCGGCGGCGAATTCGTGCTGCGCATCGAGGACACCGACGTCGCGCGCTCGACGCAGGACTCGGTGGACCAGATCCTGGCCTCGATGAAGTGGCTGGGCCTCGAGTACGACGAGGGCCCGATCTACCAGATGCAGCGCCTGGAGCGTTACCACGCGGTGATCGATCAGATGATCGCCGCGGGCACCGCCTACCGCTGCTATTGCACGCCCGAGGAACTGGCCGCGATGAAGGCCGGTCAGGAAGCGCGCGGCGAGAAGCGCCGCTACGACGGCACCTGGCGTCCCGAGCCCGGCAAGACGCTGCCGGCGATTCCCTCGGGCGTCGATCCGGTGGTGCGTTTCAAGAATCCGATCGACGGCGACGTCACGTGGGATGACGTGGTCAAGGGCCCGATCACGATCAACAACCGCGAGATCGACGACCTGATACTGCTGCGTCCGGACGGCGTGCCGACCTACAACTTCGCCGTCGTCATCGACGACTGGGACATGCGGATCACGCACGTCTTCCGCGGCGACGAGCACATCAACAACACGCCGTGGCAGATCAACCTGTTCAACGCGCTGGGCGCCCCGCTGCCCGCGTTCGGACATATCCCGGTGATCCTGGGTGACGATGGCCTGAAGCTGTCCAAGCGCCGCGGCGCGGTGAGCGTGACCGCCTACGAGGAGAACGGCTACCTGCCCGAGGCGATGCTGAACTACCTGTCGCGCCTGGGCTGGAGCCATGGGGACGATGAGCTGTTCTCGCGGGAGCAACTGGTGTCGTGGTTCGACGGCAGCCACATTTCCAAGAGCCCGGCCCAGTGGGATCCGGCGAAGCTCGAGTGGGTCAACGCCCATTACATCAAGCTGGCCGACGACGCCCGCCTGGCCGAACTGGTGACGGCCCAGATGGCCAAGCGCGGCCTGGCCGCGCCGGCCCGCCTGGAAGCACTGTGCGCGCTGTTCAAGGATCGCTGCAGCACCACCGTGGCGCTGACGGACTGGCTGGCGATGTACGTGTCGCCGGTGACCCCGAGCGAGGCGGATCGCGCCCAGCACCTGACCGACGCCGTGAAGCCGGCGGTGCTGGCGCTGGCGGACAAGCTTGAGGCGCTGGCCGTGTGGGACAAGGCCGCGATCAATGCCGCGATCAAGGAAACCATCACCGCCCACGGCCTGAAGATGCCGCAGCTGGCGATTCCGGTGCGGGTGCTGGCGTGTGGCCGGACGCAGACGCCATCGGTCGATGCGGTGCTGGAACTCTTCGACAAAGAAATTTTGTTGAACCGCTTGCGTTCCGTTTAAAACTCGGTCTATACTCTTGTTCTCGCTTGAACAGCGCGATGTTCGAAACGAACTTCGAAGCGGCAGACAGCGAATCAAAACGGGGAGCGTCAGCTCCCCGACGAGATTCAAGGAAGCCGAAAAGAAGTCGGATCGAATCCCCGAAGGGGGTATAGCTCAGCTGGGAGAGCGCTTGCATGGCATGCAAGAGGTCAGCGGTTCGATCCCGCTTACCTCCACCAAACTTCGGTTTGTGTGGCGCGCGGTTCAAGGAATGAAGGTTTAGTCCCCTTCGTCTAGAGGCCTAGGACACCACCCTTTCACGGTGATTACAGGGGTTCGAATCCCCTAGGGGACGCCAAGTTGTCGAGCTTGGTTACTGACTTAGAGATTGAACGAGAAAATCGAAAAATTCTTCGGAAATCGATTTGATCGTTGTCAAAATCAGGTATAGTAACGATATCGACGCAGCGATACGGTCAAGCAATTGATCGGATCGATGCGACAAGAGATAGAAAAGAGTTTGATGCGACGGATCGAAAGATCTTGAGTATCTGGAGTGGTAGTTCAGTTGGTTAGAATACCGGCCTGTCACGCCGGGGGTCGCGGGTTCGAGCCCCGTCCACTCCGCCAACGTTTTGAGACTCGGGCAGCGTACCGATTCGATGCGAAAGCATTCGGGGGTATAGCTCAGCTGGGAGAGCGCTTGCATGGCATGCAAGAGGTCAGCGGTTCGATCCCGCTTACCTCCACCAGAATTCCTTCGGGAAGTCTGGGCGCGGTCTGAGTCGATGCGAGAAGGTTCAGTCCCCTTCGTCTAGAGGCCTAGGACACCACCCTTTCACGGTGATTACAGGGGTTCGAATCCCCTAGGGGACGCCAAGTTTGACAAGGCTTGGCTGCATCGCAGATCTGTATGGATCTGGAGATTTGCAGCGCAACTTGTCCGCGAACAAGAATGACGTGCTTAACAACGTCGTCTTAGGAGTGGTAGTTCAGTTGGTTAGAATACCGGCCTGTCACGCCGGGGGTCGCGGGTTCGAGCCCCGTCCACTCCGCCAACATTGAAACCCTGTCGATGCAAGTCGGCAGGGTTTTTTCTTTTCCGGCATTGGTTTCACACGCATTCTGTCGGCGCCATCATTCGCCGGGATTTCAGTGTGAACCCGAATGCGGCGATCTATCCGGCTTCTTCACAGATCCGGATACTCGCGTTTGCGCTGGGCGGTGTAACTCCACCAATCCCTGGGTGGGCCGCCATTCATGAAATCAACAGCGGCCATATAGGTATCCAGCACGCAAGGATCGTGGCGTTTCCCGGTCAGTTTGCAGATGCCCTGATACAGCGCGAAGGCATCGGCACCGACGAGATCCGCAGGCTGATGGATGCCCATCAACTGGAAATCGCGGACCATCGCCGGTCCGATGTTGGGAATCTGCCGCAGTTGCGTGCAGGTCTCCGCTGAGGCCGCCTTGCTGTGCGACTTGCGCGCGGTGGTGCGGGCGGCCGTCATGGTCAGTGGAAGCCGCCGGAACGGATCAAACCTACCGCCAAGCCTTCGATGGCGAACTGTTCATCGGGCGTGACGTCGATCGGTTGGAAATCCGGATTCTCGGGCAGCAGTCGAATGCCGTCGGCATGACGCTCCAGGCGCTTCACGGTCACCTCCTCGCCGATCCGCGCAACAACCACCTGACCGTTGCGCGCCTCGCTGACCTTCTTCACCGCCAGCAGGTCGCCGTCCATGATGCCGATGTCCTTCATGCTCATGCCTTTCACGCGCAGCAGGAAGTCCGGCGCCTTCGAGAACATCGAAGGGTCGACGCTATAGTGCTGCTCGACATGTTCCTCCGCGAGGATCGGCGCGCCGGCGGCCACCCGGCCCACCAGCGGCAGCGTCAGCTGTGCGAGGCTGGCCAGCGGCAACGCGAACTGGCTGTGCTCCCGGGCCCGGTTGACCTGGCGCAGCGCCGTCGACGGCAGGCGGATGCCGCGGGCGGTGCCACCCACCAGCTCGATGACGCCCTTGCGGGCCAGCGCCTGCAGGTGTTCCTCGGCGGCATTGGCCGACTTGAAACCCAGCTGCTGCGCGATCTCCGCGCGCGTGGGCGGGGAGCCGGTGCTTTCGATGCTGTCGCGGACCAGATCGAAGATCTGTTGTTGGCGGGCGGTCAGTTTGGGCGGTGTTTCCACGAGCACAGGCCTTTATTCGGTGGGGAAGGCTGAATGCCACGAAGCCGGGTCGAAGCGGTTCACCCCACAGCGGGGTGCATGACTGTTCGATGCGTGCCTGAGAATTCATCCAGCATCTGGATTTTTATACAGGAGACGATAAATTGCAAAGCGCGGCGCAGACCCTCGTGATCATCGGCACCGGCGGGACGATCGCCGGAGCCTCCGGCAGTGCGACGGACAACGTCGGCTACAAGGCCGGCTCGCTGTCCGTGAACACGCTGGTGGCGGCCGTGCCGGCCTTGGCCAGTCGCTCCCTGGAGGCCGAGCAGCTCGCGCAGCTCGACAGCAAGGACATGGATCACGCGACCTGGGCGCGACTCGCTCGCCGGGTGCAGGCGCACCTCGAGCGGCCTGAGGTGCGCGGCGTCGTGATCACGCACGGCACGGACACACTGGAGGAA
This sequence comes from Roseateles sp. So40a, assembly GCF_048081605.1. Classification (NCBI taxonomy): domain Bacteria; kingdom Pseudomonadati; phylum Pseudomonadota; class Betaproteobacteria; order Burkholderiales; family Sphaerotilaceae; genus Roseateles; species Roseateles sp. So40a. Next base: position 1,974,420 of record NZ_CP182288.1, read on the forward strand.
ACCGCCTACCTGCTGCAACGCGTGCTGGCGCCGCGCAAGCCGGTGGTGCTCACCGCGGCGATGCGGCCCGCGACGGCCATCCAGGCCGACGGACCGCAGAACCTGCTCGACGCGGTTGCCGTGGCGGAGTCCGAGGGCGTGTCGGGCGTCGTTGCCGTGGTGGCAGGTCAGGTGTGGTCGGGGCTGGAGCTCCGCAAGACGCATTCATATCGTCTGGATGCCTTCGAGGCGGGCCCCGACGCCGGCGCGCTGGCGGTGGTGGAGGAGGGCGTGTTGCGCCGCTTCCGCGACTGGCCGGCGGGTGAGGCGCTCGGTGTGGCACGCTTGCCGGCCGGGGGTCAGGCCTGGCCGTGGGTCGAGGTGCTGGGCAGTCACGCGGGCGCTGATGCGCGCGCGATCGAGGCCTGGCGAGTGGCGGGCCTGCAGGGACTGGTGCTCGCCTGCACCGGCAACGGCACGCTGCATGAGGCCCTGGAGGCACCGGTGCGCGCGCTGAAGGAAGCCGGTGTGCCGGTGTGGCGGACCACCCGCTGCGCCCAGGGACGCATCGTTGGCGCGAGCGACGAGCCGGGCGCCGCGTTGTCGCCGTGGGCCGCGCGCGTCGAGTTGATGCTGCGCCTGCTGGCCGATTGAGCGGACGCGCTCAGGCCCGGCGTCGCGCGAGCCAGACGCCGACGGCGACCAGGGCCATGCCGGCCATGGCCAGGACCGACAGCGTCTCCCCGAACAGGCCCCAGGCGATCAGCGCCGTGGCCGGTGGCGTCAGATAGAACAGACTGGCGACGTGGACCGCGCTGCCGCGACGGATCAGCACGTTGAGCAGGCTGACGGCGCCCAGCGACAACACGAGGACCAGCCAGGCGAGCGCGAAGACGAACTGCCCGGACCAGGTCACCTGCATCGTCTCGGTGGCCGCGGCCAGCGCGGCGGTGACGATCAGGCTGGGCACGAACTGGATGATCGAGCCGGTGCGCAGGTCAAAGGACGGGCAGAAGCGCTTCTGGTACAGCGTGCCGACGGTGATGCCCAGCAGCGCGAGCATCGCCGGCAGCAGCATCGTCACGAGGGCGCCGCCGGGCACCGCCGCGATCTTTTGCGCGACGACCAGTCCGACGCCGATGAAACCGAGGCTCAGCCCCAGCCACTGGAGGCGGTCGATGCGCTCGCCGAGGAAGGCGCGCGCGCCCAGCGCGGTCACGAGCGGCTGCAGGCCGACCACCAGCGCGGTGATCCCGGCGGGCAGGCCGTGCGAGATCGCGGTGAACACGCCGCCCAGGTAGACACCATGCACCAGCAGTCCGGTCACGGCGATGTGTCCGCAGGCCCGCAGCGAGCCGGGCCACGGCGCGCGCAGCACCAGCACCACGGGCAGCATCAGCACGAGCACGGCCGCGTAGCGCCAGGACAGGAAGGTCAACGGTTCCGCGTCGGGCAGTCCGAATTTCGCGCCGATGAAACCGGTGCTCCACACCGCGACGAACAGCAGCGGGAGCAGACCGGTGGAAGCGCCCGCGGCTTGGGGTGTGGGCGGCGGTGGCGCGGGCGACGGGTTCATAGGGGCTGGATGCTACCCAGGCCCGTCACCGTCGCGCCGCCACGCGGGCGACAGGCGCGCCGGCCTCAGCCGCCCGAGCCTTGCTGCGGCTCACGCAGGAAGATCTCGACGCGCCGGTTCTTGGCGCGGTTCTCCGGCGTGTCGTTCGACATCAGCGGCTCGCGCGAACCGCGGCCCGCCACCTCGATGCGGTCGGCGCGCACGCCGCGGTCGGCCAGGTAGCCGCGCACGCTCTCGGCGCGACGCAGCGACAGCGGGTCGTTGATCGCGTCGGAACCGGTGTTGTCCGTGTGGCCCACGACCCGCACCACCGTCGGCGACGGATTGTTGTTCAGCCCGTTGGCGAAGGCATCCAGCACCGGACGCAGGCGCGGCTCGACGGCGGCGCTGTTGGTGGCGAAGGAGATGTCGCTCGGCACGTCGAGCTTGAGCTGGTTGTCGGCGGTGCGCGTGACCTCGACGCCGGTGCCTTGCGTGGCCTGCTCCATCGCGCGGCGCTTGTCCTCCATGTGGCGCGACCAGACGTTGCCGGCCACCGCACCGAGCGCGCCGCCGATCAATGCACCGGTGCCTGCCTTGCCGCCGGTGGCGGAGCTGATGACCGCGCCCGAGACCGCGCCGATCGCCGCACCGCCCGCGGTGCCGCGCTGGCGTTCATCCATGTTGGCGCAACCGCCGAGGACGGCGGCGGCGAGGGCGGCGGCGGCCAGTCGGGTGTGTCGCATCTGCATGTTGTTTCTCCTTGTGATCCGGATAAGAAAACCCAACGACCCGGGCGGCTGTGTCGTCGCCTGCGAGGGGGAGTATCTCCCTGCGGCGGCCGACGGTCCGAGGTCGGCGGATGAGTCGACGAGGTCTCGCGCCGGGGTTCCGGTGCGACGCCTCGCGGCGGACGGTGTTCGACTTCGGCAAACGGGGCGCCCGCGTCGCCACCATCGAAGTGGGGGCGACCCACCTTCAACTGCTAGCGACTGGTCATGGATGACAAGGAGTTGTTATTCGGCGCTGAGCGGGCGATTCATAGCATGAAGCCCTGCTTTTCTCCCTTTGCCTTCGAGCACCCATGCCCCGTCCCCACGACTCCGGTTGCACCCCCGTCAGCGGTGCGGAAGACCTCGGTACCCACGTTCGCTACGCCGGCCAACCGATCATCGATCGGACCGGTCGCGTGGTCGCGACCGAGCTGCTGTTCCGCTGGAACGCCCGCGATGGGGAGGTCGGGCCGGAGCTCGGCGGCTACGGCACGGCGGCGGTGTTGTCGAACGCGCTGATCGATGCCGAGCTGCTGACGCGCACGCCCGCGGCGGAACACCCGCTGGGGGACCTGCTGATCAACATGGATGCGCGCACGCTGATGAGCCCGATCGCCGAGACGGTGACGCCGGACATCGGCGTGATCGAGGTGCTGGAGACCGTGTCCGTGGACGAGGCCCTGACGCGGCGGCTCCGTGAGCTCCACGGCAGAGGCTACCGTTTCGCGCTCGACGACGTGCAGCGACTCGACGACCCGCGCTGGGCGTTGGCGCCCTGGGTGCAATTCGCCAAGGTCGACGTGGCGGATCTGGACGGGGGGCGCTTGTCGGCGCTGATTCGCCAGGCCCACCGGCTCGGCCTGTCCGTGATCGCCGAGAAGATCGAGGACGAGGCGACGCTGGTGCGTGTGCGCGACGCGGGTGCCGACTACTTCCAGGGCTATGCGATCGCCCGGCCGACGACCACCGCGGTGGCTGCCTTGCCGGGATGCGACCCGCGCGTCATCGGTCAATTGATGGCGCTGGCCCGCGCGGGCGTGGAGGCGAGCTCGCTGGCGATGCTCGCGGGCCGGCACCCGGCCGTCGTCGTCCGGTTGATGAGGATCCAGGCGCTGCATGCGCCGCAGACGATCGTCCAGGCCGAGACGATGGAGGAGGTCCTGGAAGCGCTGCCGCGCGCGTTGCTGATGGGCTGGTTGACGGTGCTCAACCTCGCGGCCACGCATGGACGCGATGCCGACCTGGCCTCGCAACTGCGAGAGGAACTCGCCACGGGTCGACGCCGATTGCGCGAAGCTGCGTCTGGCCAGTCCCAGAGGGCCCTTGATCGCGCCACGTTCTTCCTCTGCCAGCAGTTGCTGCGCATGCGCCTGAAGCCGCCTTCGATGTCGCCAGTCCCCGCCGCGGAAGTCACTCGCTTGCCGACCCCTGCGGCGACCCTCGCCGATACACAAGGCCTGGCCGCGGCCTGAGGCGGGGGGCACGGCGAAAAGCCGCCTGAAGGCGGCTTCTTTCTTTCGTCGCAGAACGCGTGTCGACCGAGGCGCCCGCACGGCGCGCGGATCAGGCCTGATTCATTCGTCGATCAGTCCATGCATGCGCGCGACGCTGGTGGCCATGGCGCGGGAGTTCACGTTCAGCTTGCGGTAGATGGAACGCAGATGCTGATTGACCGTGAAGCGGGAGATCGACAACCGGTTGCCGATGTCGACGATCGGCAGGCCTTCGATCAGCAGGTTCAGCACGCTCCATTCACGTTGGCCGAGTCCCAGCTCCTTGAGCTTCTGCGCCTTGTCGACCTTGGGCTTCACGCCGGTCTCCAGGCTCTCGAGCTTGTCCAGCACCAGGCGCGAGACGGCGGGGCTCAGCGGGGCGTGACCGTTGTGGGTGGCGATGATCTTGTCGATGAGGCTGGGCTGGATCTCTTCCTTGAGCAGGTAGCCCGAGGCACCCGAGCGCAGGCTGCGCATCACATGCTTGGCATCGCCGAAGGTGCTGATCACGATGCTGTGGGCGTCCGGGCACTTCTCGCTGATCAGCTTGATCAGGTCGATCCCGTCGACGTCAGGCAGACCCAGGTCCACCAGATAGATGTCCGCGCGGTTGGCCAGGATCGCCGAGACCGACTCGCCGCGGTTGCGGCCGATGCCCACGATCTGGCAGGCGCTGCTGGCAGACACGACGTCGATCAGCCGCTGCAGGACGGTGGCGTCGTCTTCGATGATGGTGACAGTGATCATGTGAGGGGTCCCCTGAGGATCCGGGTTGTTGTCGGTGAAGTCGACGATGGGTCAATGACGCGAAGTGAGTGGCGAACATCGACAGGTCGGGCGGCGGCTTGCGGATCATCGCTCGCCGAGCGATTCGGACATGGTCTTCCTGACGGGTTTGAGCAGGTAGTCCAGCACCGTGTGACGGCCGCTGATGATCTCCGCGGTCGCGGTCATGCCGGGCTGGATCACGATGGCATCGGCCTTCTCGCCGTGGAAACGCTTGCCCGTGATGCGGATGTGCGTCCGGTAGTAGGGCTGTTCGCCTTGCGGTGTGCGTTCGGTCAAGGCGTCCGGGCTGACGTAGCTCACGGTGCCGTCCAGTGCGCCATAGATGCTGTAGTCGAACGCGTCGAGCTTCACCGTGGCCTGCATGCCGGGGCGCACGAAGCCGATGTCCGCGGCGCGCAAGCGCGCCTCGATGATGAGGTCTTCGCCGGTGGGCAGCAGCTGCATGATCTCGTCGCCCGGGCGCAGCACCGCACCCACGGTGGTCTGCGTGATCAGGTTGACGATCCCGTCCACCGGTGCGCGGAGTTGCATGTGTTCGAGATTGCCTCGACGGTCGTTGAGCACCTGCTGGATGCTGGCGAGGTCCTCCTCGGTCTTGGCCAGCTCGGCCTGTGCGTCCTGCAGGAACTTGTTGCGGCGGGTGGTCACCAGGCCGGCCGCTTCGTTGGCGGCCCGTTGCAGTCGTAGGAACTCAGCCGCGCTGATGTCGCCGGCCTGGCGCAGTGGCTCATTCAGCTCCACCTCGCGCCGCGCGAGATCCGCGGAGGTCGTCAGCACCGCGAGCTCCTCGCGCAACGCGGTCTGCCGGCGCTCGTAGAGCTTGCGCTGCAGTTCGCTGAAGGCGTTGGTGGCGGCAGGGCGATAGGGAGTGCCGAGCGTCTCCGCGCGCAGTCGAGCGAGCGACGCGTTCAGCGCCGCGGATTTTTCGCTGGAATCCGCCAGCGCGGCGCTGGCCTTGGTGTTGTCCAACTGGGCGAGCAGGTCGCCTTTGCGGACGGCATCTCCCTCATGCACGAACAGCTGCTCCACCACCCCTCCATCTGGTGCCTGGATGACTTGTGTGCGCGAGGATGCCATGACCTTGCCGCCGGCGCGAGTGACCTGTTCGATCTCGGCCACGGAGGCCCACCAGAGACCGGCGCCGAGCGCGGCCACCGTGGCCAGGACGGTCCAGCGAAGGCGCGAAGGCGCATGCGGGGAGGAAGAGGAAGTCGACATGGGAAGTCCTTGCTGAAAGCGTGTCAGGGGGCGACGGAGGTCGCCGTCGGCGCGGAGGCGGTGGGCGCCTCGACAGGACGCGCCGGGCGCGTGGCCGCAGAGTGCGTCGTGGCGGGAGATCCCGCGGCGCCTGGAGCCGGCCGGCCCTGCAGGCGCGCGAGGACCTCGTCGCGCGGGCCGTCGGCGAGGACGCCTTGCGGGGCCAGCACGATCACGCGATCCACCAGCGCCAGCATCGACAGTCGATGCGTGACCAGCAGCAGCGTCGCCTCGGGTTTGAGCAGTTCCTTCATGAGCCGCAGCGTCGCGTGTTCGAGTCCGTCGTCCATGCCGGACGTGGGCTCGTCGAGCAGCCACACCGGTCGATCCGCCAGGACGAGGCGCGTCAGCGCCACGAGTTGGCGTTGTCCGCCGGACAGGCCGCGGCCCCCTTCCGACAGCTTGCGGTCCAGCCCATGCGGATGCTGAGCGACCATCGGCCACAGCCCCGTCCGGCGGCAGGCCGCGATCAGGGTGTCGTCGTCCAGATCAGGCAGTCCGAACAGCAGGTTGTCGCGCAAGGTGCCGGCGAACAGCCAGGCGTGCTGCGGTCCGTAGGCAAGGTGCGAGGCCCGCCAGCCGGCGTGGATCTGCTGCTGGTCGACGCCGTCGAGGTACACGGTGCCGCGCGATGGCTTGGACAGTCCGCAGGCCAGCGAAAGCAGGGTGGTCTTGCCCGCGCCGACGGTGCCCAGGATGGCGATCTTCTCGCCGGCGCGGATGTTCAGATGGCCGATGCGCAGCGGGTCCTTCTGGCCGGGATAGCTGAACTCGACGTCCTCGAAGCGCAGGTCACCGCGCAGGGTCTCGGGCACGATCGGCCGCTCGATCGCGTGGTTGTCGACCTGCAGCCGGAAGATCGCGTCCAGCGCCTTCATCGAGGCTCGGGCGCTGCCCAGTTGCACCAGCAGCGGCGGGATGGAGGCCAGCGGCGACAGCACCCGGCCCGACAGGATGGAGCACGCGACGATCGCGCCCTGCGTCAGCTCGCCATGGATCGCCAGCACCGCGCCGACGCAGATCAGCGAGACGTAGCTCGCCTGTTGCAGCGCCGCCGCGAGGTAGGAGGTGGTGTCGCTCTCATGCTTGAGCGCCAGGCTCTGCGAGGCGTTGACCTCGCACAGCGCGGCCCAGCGGGCCTCGAAGCGCCAGGATGCGCCCAGGCCCTTGATCGACTCGGTGCCCTCGATCGTCTCGACCAGCAGGCCCGTCTTGGCGTTCGCGCCGGACTGGTTGCTGGCCGTCAAGCGCGCGATGCGGCGCGCGCGGAGCAGGCCGGTGAGCACCGTCAACCCGAAGAGCACGACAGCCGGCAAGGCCATCCACGCCCCGCCGATCGCCGCGATCACCAGCGCGAAGAGCAGCGCCATCGGCATGTCGAACAGCAGGAACAGGGTGCCGGCGGACAGGATGCCGCGGATGGACTCGAAGCTCTGGACTTGCGACGCCAGGGTGCCGACGGCGCCGGGCCGCTGGTCCATGCGCACCGCGCCGAGGCGGGACATCAGCGCCTTGGAGATGCCGACGTCGAGCAGCTTGAGCCGGGGCTCGAGCAGCGACGCGCGGGCGAGCTTGAGCAGGAACTCGATCAGCACCGCCAGACCGACGCCGACCGTGAGCACCCAGAGCGTCTGGTGTCCCTGATTCGGGATGACGCGGTCGTAGACCTGCATCGAGAAGAAGGAGATCGAGATGCCGATCGCCGACAGCAGCAGCGACAGGCCGGCCGCTTCGGCGAAGGTGGGCCACTGGCCGCGCAGGTGGCTGAGCATCATGCCGTGCGCCGTCGTGTCGGCGGCCTGTCGCGCGTCGTCTTCCGCGGTCGCATGCAGGCAGGGCTGCGCGTCCAGCACCAGCTCGCGTCGGACCTGATCGGCGCCGACGCAGCGCCACAGGCCTTGCGGCGTGCGCGCGGTGATCACCTGCCACCCATGCTCCGCGTGATGGCACAGCAGCGGCAGCGCGGCGAGCTGCGGTCCCTGCAGGCAGGTGAACCGGGCGCTCGAGTCGACCGCGCTGGCGAGATGGACGGCCGCGGCGAGGTCCTCGGCAGGGGCCGGTTGCTCGGCCTGGCGCTGTCGCACCTGCTCGATCGGGACCGGGCGGCCCTTGAGCCGCAACCAATGGGTCAGCGCGACGGCCAGCGAGGACGAGGCGGGCGCGGGCGGCGCGGAAGGGCGGCGCGAGAGGAAGTTCCAGGACATGGGGCGCTTTCGAGGGGCGGGCGTGGCGGAGGGCGGAGGCCGTGGGCGTCGTGGTCAGGACCCGGAGGGGTCGACCCAGACGGTCGGGGATGGGGCGGGGCCGGCCTCGCCGGCGCGGTCGGTCGCGGCGTTTGCCGTGGTGTCCAGCCCGGTGTCGATGGCGCCGGTGAGCAGGCGCAGCCGGTACAGGCCCGCGCGCTCGTCGATGGCCGCGTCGCGTTGGGCCTGGCGCGTCGCATGCGCTTCCCGGACCATGTTGAGCAGATCCAGCCAGGCGCGCTTGCCGGCCTCGAACTGACGCCGGTAGGAGGCCAGGACCTCGTCGCTGGTGGCGACGGTCAGGCCCGCGTTGCGCAGCGAGGCGACCGCGGCGGCGTAGCGCGTGTACTCGAGCTGGTAGTTGCCGAACTGGTCCTGCTCGGTGGCGGCGACGGCGGCCTCGGCGGCAGCGATGCGCGAGCGTGCCGCGTTCACGCCCGAGAGGCCGGACAGACCGCCCTGGAGCCCCGCCTGGAACACCAGTCCGATGCGCTGATCGTTGATGGCGCCGCTCTGATGGTCCAGGCGCACGCTCAGCGTGGGCATCAGGGCGGCCTTGGCGCGCGCGAGTTCGTCCCGCGCCGCGTCGACCGCCGAGCGCGCCAGCGCCATCTCCGGCGACAGCTGGATGCGGTCCAGGACGGCGTTCAAGGTCGGCGGGGTGGGAAGCTCGCCGTCAAGCGCGGCCATCAGCGGCGCATCGACGGGTCGCCGTGCCAGGCGCTGCAGCCGGTCGCGCTGGAGGTTCTCCTCGAGCCGTGCCTGGGCGAGTTCAGCTTCGACCGCGCTCATCCGGGAGGTCGCCAGCGCCGCGTCCGAGTTCGTCGCGACGCCGGCCGTGTTGCGCCGCCGGATCATGTCGAGCAGCTGGCGATGGCTGTCGCGCAGGCCTTCCAGCGCCTGCACGCGGCCGTGCGCCTTGGACCAGTCCGCCCATCCCTGCACGATCCGCAGCCGGAGCTGGAGCTGCGCGGCGAGCAGGTCCTGGCCGCTGCTGCGCACGGCCGTGCGGGCGGCGGCGAGGTTGGCGGTCAGCAGTCCGCCGGTGTAGAGCGGCTGCTGCACGCTGAGCACCGTGACGTAGCCGGAACCGGTCGCGCGCTGGCGCGAGACCGTGGGCGACGGCCCGAATTGCCACTTCGCCGCGGTGACGCCGTCCTCGGCGGCGGCGATCGCCGCGCGGGCGCGTTCGATCGACGGATCCTCCGCCAACGCGGTCTCGAGAAAGGCGGTCAGAGGCGCGCCCCACGTCGTGGAGGTGGCCGCCGGCGTCGTCGCGAGGGCGGACGCCGTTGGAGTGGCTTCAGGCACCGGTTCGGCGCTCACTGCCGTGGCTGCCAGTGTCAGCGCCATCAGTCCGCGGGATATCACCCAATGAGTCGACCCGATGAAACGCGGGGACGGGAACCGTTGGATATTCGGTCCTTGCCAATCCTGAAAATCTCGGTGGGCGGGCACGTAAACTCCTCGGGGTGGTTATTCGAGATGCTCAGTTTCGTTTCCCGGTGTGCCGGCTCGCAATAGCATCAATTTGCTAGGTAATTCCAGTGAGGATGGAGTGCTCCGAGACGCTGATCTGAAATGACTAGCAAAAATTTGCTAGTGGCCCGCTGGTATGAGGCATGCAGCGTGTCATCTGCACGGCCTAGCCGGCCTCGGGGACGCGGCGGGATTCCATTGCGAGCTCCAAAATTGATTCGGTCAGGAGGAAACCAGCCTCAATGAGCTAGTGGATAGCTAAAGATGTCTATTCTTGAGGGATTGGTGATGTCTTATTGCGGTCGCTGACACAGGGAGGTGATCTCTAGAATGGTGGCGCCACGTTGAAGGGATTCGATGTGCGTTCAATGGATTTATTCTTCCCGACATTCGAATATCTTGCTCTCGCGCCAAGGGAATGTCGGGTGACTCTCTGCAGGGACTGCCACCATGAGTGACCTCGACACCATTCCCCTCGATCCTTCGAGGCTGCCTTCGGCTCGTCCGGACCCGCAGCCGCCCGAGCCGTTCGTGCTCACCTTTGGCGGCGGGACCAACGCCGCGAGAGCCGCGAACGATGCGCCGCAGGTCCGTTTCGGCGCGGAGGAGGTCGTCGATGCCGACGGCCGGCTGGTCGCGCACGAGCTGCTCTTCCGTTGGAACACCGCGGAGCAGCCCGACCGCCTGGTGCCCGGCGAGTTCCGCGTCGCGGCCATGCTCTCCAATGCGCTGCTGGACGGCAGCGTCTCGGGCCGCACGCCTTCAGGCCTTCACCTGATCGCGATGGATGAGCCCACCTTGCTCGGACCGCTGGCCGATCTGTGCACGCGCCTGGGGGTGGTGATCACGCTGACCGATGCTGTGTCCGTGGAGGCCTCGATGCTGCTGCGCGTGGCGCAACTGCGCGCGCGCGGCCAGCGTTTCTGCATCGACGGCCTCCGTGATCCGGCCGATCCCCGCTGGCTCTTCGCCCCTTACGCGGAGTTCTGCCGCCTGGACCTGCGGGCGATCCGCCCCGACTGGCTTCGCCCGCTTGCGCAACTGGCTGCCAAGCGTGAGCTGACGGTCATCGGCCAGCACGTCGAGACGATGAACGGTTACCAAAGCCTGGCCGGCGCCGGCGTGCCGCTGTTCCAGGGCTCATTCATCTCGCCGACGCAGCGGCTCGCGGTGGACGCGCTGCCGGGATGTGATGCCGGCGTGTTGGCGCGCCTGCAGCAGCTGCTGGCTGATCGCGTGTCGGCCAAGGCGCTCGCCGTCGCGGCGATGGGCGATCCCGCGGTGATCATGCGTCTGCTCCTGCTGCACCGGCTGCACGCGGGACGCGGCGCTCCCGAGGCTCCCAGCGTCGCGGCGCTGATCGGGGCGCTGCCCGCGGATGCGCTGGCGGGATGGCTGCGCGTGCTGCTGCTGGCCGCGTGCCATGGGATGGGCGAAGGCTGGGCGCCGTCGGTGCGCCAGCAGGTGGACCGCTACCGGCGCGGCCTGCGCAGTCCCGGCCTGGACGACGCGCGGAACGCGCTCGCGATCGACGAGTCGCTCTGGATCTTCCTGCGCCGGCTCTGCCACCCGCGGCATTACGTCAAGACGCTGCGCCATCCCGCGTGAGGGCCGGACGGGCCGCAGGCCCCTCGCCGATCAGCGGCAGGCGCAGCAGGGTGCGGGCGCCCTCGGGCCCACGCTCAAAGCGGTAGTCGCCGCCCAGTTGGCGGGCGCGCTCGCGCATGTGGGCCTGACCGCGGCCGGTCGACGTGCCGAATGAGGGGCGCACCGCGCCGGTCCCATGCCCCGCCGCGTCGCCATCGTCCGACACCGTCAGCACCAGACAGCCGTCGATCTGATGCAGGCCGATGGCCAGCCGCGTCGACCGTGCGTACTTGAGCGTGTTGGCGACGCTCTCCTCGAGCACCTGCATCAGATGCCGCGACCGGTCGCCGAGCAGCACGCATTCGTGGCCGCTCTCGATGTCGTACTCGACCTGGAAGTCGGGCGCGCTCAGCAGTCCGTCCAGGCCGACGCAGTAGTCGAAGACGATGTCCTGGATGTCGCGGTGCTCGGTGCTGTCGGTCTCGCTGACCAGGTCGCGCACGCCCTGAAGCACGTCGAGCAGGCTGTGCTCGATCTGGTCACGGTCCAGGCGCCCCTCTCGCAGGCTGAAGATCGTGGTGACCAGCCGTGAGCCGATGCCGTCGTGCAACTCCGAGTAGATGCGCTCGCGTTCGTCCTGTCCGGCCTCGCGGCGCTCGAGCTCGGACTGGCGCGAGTAGCTCAGCGCCAGTTCCATCTCGCGACGGCGCAGCGCCTCGGCCAGGATGCGGTTGGCTTCGCGCACATGCTCCACGCTGAGCCGGAACTTGGCCAGGTGCACGCGCGCCATCACGATCAGCAAGGGCGGCAGCGCCAGGTGCGTCAGGTACATCGGCGCGCCGAGCAGGCGCACGAGGTTGGGATCGTCGTCATGGGCGGGCCAGCGCACCAGCTGCGTCAGCACGTTGTAGTCGTGCAGGATCAGGGCTCCGGCCAGGATGACCGCCCCCAGCAGCAGGACCGCATGGACGTTGCGCGTGCGCCAGGCGTGGCGGGCCAGGTGCACGAGCGCCCAGAGCTGGAACGGCATCAGTGACCAGATCCAGAACTTGTCGAGGTCCCATTCGACCACCGTGCCCAGGAAGGGCCACACCGTCGCCGCGATCGCCGAGAACACGACGATCGCGATCAGCGGGCGACGTCTCACGGGCCGGTCGATGTAGCGCATGACGAACTGGATCAACAGCACGTTGAACGCGCCCGCGCACAGGTAGAAGGCCCAGAACCAGTACGGCCGCCAGTCGGAGGGGAGGTAGATCCACAACGACAGCGTGTAGATCAGGGCCCAGGTCAGCGAGGCCGCCCCGAGCAGCCCGAAGGCCGTGTCCTCGCGGTTGGCCAGCCAGACGCCGATCATGAACAGCCCCGCCAGCAGGCAGAACCAGCGCGACGCATCGGCCAGCTGCCGGCAGATGAAGTCGATGGCCTCGGCCACGTACGCGACCTGCGACGTGGGTCCGATGCGGATCGGCGAGATCGTGAAGTAGGGCTCCCAGCTGTTGATCTCGACGGTGACGATGTTGGGCCCGTCAGGACGGAGCAGGTGGCGTGGCAACTCGGCCACCATGGGCCGGAACCACATGAACCGGGCATGCCGCGAGGACTGCGTCAGTCCGTCCAGCCACACCCCGTTCAGGTAGACGTCCGCGCCGTTGATCGCCTGCGTCATGATCAGGCTCTTGGTCGGCCGGTGCATCGGGGGCGCCTGCGCGTCGGACGGCGCCGGGGCGTCGAAGTCCTTGGCCGAGAGATAGGGCGCGAGGTCGATCTGGAAGCGCACCTGGTGCAGCGCCAGGTCCGAGTCTGTGCGCACGAACGCCGGAAGCGCCAGCCGGGCCTGGGATTGGAGCAGCGGGCCGTCGAAACGGGTGGCGTGCTTGTCGCTGGGGGAGAGCTCGCGCAACTCGAAGTGCTGGACCTCAGGCACCGCGGCGAGCAGGGCCTTGGGCGTGGTGAACGACCAGATCGCGAACCTGGCGAGCAGCAACAGGCCCGCGGCGATCAGCAACAGCCGGACGACCGCCCGCACGCGATCCCCATGCCGGGCCGCGAGCGGGCCGTGCAGCCAGTCAGTCATCTCTCTCCCTTTGCGTGGGGCGAAGGCCTCGACAGGGGCCCTCTACGGGGGCCTCGCGCCGCGGTTCAACCGCGGCTCAGCTCAATGCAGCGCCAGGTTGAGCTGGTCCACGACCTCGGCCCAGTCCGCGTCCTGCGCGAGCATGTCGCGCAGCGCCTTCGACTGGGCGGGCGACCAGAACGGCGCGTCCTGCACGCGCGTGCCGCCGGGCAGCGGGCGGTGGCGTTCGATGAAGGCGCGGATGTCGGCCTCGGCGGCGGGCAGCCCCAGCTGCTCGAACAGCGCCGAGAACGGGTGCACGACGGGTTCCATGACGGTCTCCTCTTTGACTTCGGTCAGACACTCGCGGCCAGACCCACTCATCAAGGCTAACATCAAGAAGTCAGTCACAAGAGCCAGATCACTGGCCGTTGCAACTCGGGTTGGAGGACGTTCGGCGGGATCCCCCACGAACGGCGTGAGAGAGCAGTGAACACCACCCATTTCCACATCTGCGCGTTTGTCGACAGCCGGGACGAGGCCGATCAGGCGCTGGTCCCGTTCTATCGCGAGGCCCTGGCGCGCAACGAGCGCAACCTGCACCTGGTCGAGCCGCACGGCCAGGACGCCCATCGCGCGCGGCTGGCGCAGGCCGGCATCGATGTCCCGGCCTGTGAGCACCGCGGCCAGCTCGCCGTGCGGGCCTGGCCGGCCGACTGGACGGAACCCGGCGGGCTGGACGTCGAGGAGTTGCTCGAGGCGATGGCCCGGGCCACGGCGCCGATGCCTGCACCCGCTCCTGCGCCAGCGAGCGATTTCGACGGCGTCCGCGTGATGGCCCAGATGGGCTGGGCGGCGCGGGCGGGGCAGGACCGCCTGGATCTGCTCGACTACGAGGCGCGGCTCAACGCGCTGCTGGCCGAGCGCCGTCAGCTGGCCATCTGCGTGTATGACCTCGCCGCGCTGGACGGCACGCTCATGATGGATCTGCTGCGGACGCATCCGCTGACGATGATCGGCGGCGTGCTGCGAGAGAATCCCTTCTTCACGCCGCCGGCCGAGATGTTGCGCGAGCTGTCCGCGCGCCGGGCCACGGGCCGTCGCCGCGGGCGGCCGGCACCGGAGGCGCTTCCTGAGCCGGCCTGGCGCCGGCGGGCCGAATGACCACGATGTTCCGAGAACGAGAACCGTCCGCCGCCGACCAGGCGCTGCGCGACCTGATGGGCCTGCTCGCGCTGCCGGCGCTGTGGGTCGGGCGCGATGCCGCCACCGTGCTGCAGCTCACGACCGAGGCGGTGAACCGCATCGTCGGCACCGCCGTGTGCCTGGTGCACGCGCCGCTGGTGCCTGACGCGCCCCCCGCCACGACGCTGCAGCTGGGCGGGGTGAAGGTGTCGCAGGATGCCTGGACCGACTTCATCCGCGCCTGCCGCGAGATGCCCGACACGGCCGAGGCCGCCACGCCGCTGGAGTCGCCGCTGGGCACTCTGCGCGTGGTGCGGCTGTACCTCGGGCCGGCCGGCCGGGCGGGCAGCCTGTGGTTCGGCAGCTCCCGCCCGGACTTCCCGTCCGCCCATCAGAGCGCGTTCATGCGCGCCGCGGCCACGCTCGCATCGACCGGGCTGCACGCGGCGCGGCTGGACCACGAGCGTGAGCGCGCCGCCAGCGCCAAGGACGAGTTCCTGGCGATGCTCGGCCATGAGCTGCGCAATCCGCTGGCGCCGATCTCCACGGCCTTGCACCTGATCCGGCTGCAGACCGGCAGCCTCTCGCGCGAGCACGAGATCATCGAGCGCCAGGTCGGCCACCTGTCCAAGCTCGTGGACGATCTGCTGGACATCACCCGCATCACCCGCGGCAAGATCGAGCTGTCGCGGGAGCCGGTGGACGTGCAGTTCCTGCTGACCGACGCCATCGAGGGCGTGAGCCCGCTGCTCGAGGAGCGCAACCACCTGCTGCGCGTCTCCTGCGACGTGGGCGCGGAACTGCGCCTGGTGGGCGACCGCGCGCGGCTGCGCCAGGTCGTCGTGAACCTGCTGAGCAACGCCGCCAAGTACACGCCGACCAACGGCGAGATCCGCGTGGCCGCGCGCGCGGTCGAGGATGCGCTCGTGATCGAGGTCCAGGACAACGGCGCGGGCATTGACGCGGACATGCTGCCGCGGGTGTTCGAGCTCTTCGAGCAGGGATCCACGACGCTGGACCGGTCCAAGGGCGGCCTGGGCATCGGGCTGGCGATCGTCAAGCAGCTCGTGGAGATGCATCACGGCCAGGTCGCCGTGTACAGCCCCGGTCCGGGCCTGGGCGCGACGTTCCGCGTCACGCTGCCCGCGGAGATCCACACGGTGCCGCCGGTGCCGGGCCCCGCCGCCGAGGCGCTCGACACGCTGCCGCCGGTGCAGGGACGCGTGCTGGTCGTCGACGACAACCGCGACGCGGCCGAGACGCTGGGCATGGCCTTGCGCTACGCCGGCTACGACGTGGTGACGACGACGCTGCCGCAGGAGGCGCTCGAACGGGTGCGGGCGTCGCGCTTCGACGCGGCGGTGCTGGACATCGGCATGCCGGTGATCGATGGGTACCAGCTCGCGACGCTGATCCAAGGGGAGCTCGGCCCGATCGCGCCGCGGCTGATTGCGCTGACCGGCTACGGTCAGGCCTCGGACCGCGACAAGGCGCTGAGCAGCGGCTTCGACGAGCACATGGTCAAGCCGATCGACCTCGATCGCCTGACGCGCACGCTGGAGCGTCTGATCCGCGCGGACGCGGTCTGACGCGGTCTAATGCGGCACCCATGACCTCGACCGGACCCGTGACGCCCCCGACCGCGCCCCCGACCGCGACCGCCAGTGCCCCCGCACCGGCGCACGTGGCCATCCTCGATGACGAGCCCGACATCACCGTGCTGCTGGCCGGCTACCTGGCCTCGCACGGCTTCCGCACGACGCAGTTGCACAACGGCCGCGCGCTGATGGCGCTGATGGCGTCCGATCCGCCCGACCTCGTGCTGCTGGACCTGGGCCTGCCGGGCGAGGACGGATTCGTGATCGCACGCCAGTTGCGCGAGCACTGGCGCTGCGGCCTGGTGATCGTCACCGGGCGGGGCGACGCGGTCGACAAGGTCGTCGGTCTGGAGGTCGGTGCCGACGATTACGTGACCAAACCCTTCGACCTGCGCGAGCTGGTCGCGCGCGTGAAGGCGGTGCTGCGACGCCTGGCGCCGCCCCCCGAGGCCGCGGGCGCGAGCGCCGGCGCGGGTCCGGCGGACGGCGCGGACGTCCCGGCCAGGCTGCATTTCGAGGGCTGGACCGTGGATGTGGCCGCGCGCCGCGTGACCGGTCCGGATGCGGAGGAGGTCGCGCTGACGACCGGTGAATTCGATCTGCTGCACACCTTCCTGCTGCACCCCGGTCGGGTGCTGTCCAGGGATTTCCTGCTGGACCAGACCCGCGGACGCGAGTCCGGCCCCTTCGACCGCACGATCGACGTGCAGGTCGGACGGCTGCGCCGCAAGCTCGGCGCGGAGTCGGGCGAGGGCCCCTGGATCAAGTCGGTGCGTGGCGCCGGCTATCTCTTCGCGCCGAGGGTGACCTCGACGCAGTCGGCCTGAGGCCGTCCCGGAAAGGGCGTCGATGAGCGACGGGACGGCCGGGGTCGACGAAGCGGTCCTGCTGCGCGCGCTGTTCGCCGCGTCGCCCGACGCCTTGATGCTGGTCGACGACACGGGCCGCATCCGGCTCGCCAATCCGACGGTCTCGCAGCTGCTCGGCTACACGCAGGACGAGCTGATCGGCGCGCCGGTCGAGATGCTGGTGCCGGACAGCATCCGGCCGCGCCACGCCGCCTATCGCCAGGCCTATGAACACGCGCCGCGCGCGCGGCCGATGGGCGGCACGGCCACCGAGCTGGTCGCGCGGCGGCGCGACGGGTCCGAGGTGCTGGTCGAGATCGCGCTCAGTCCGCTGCAGCCGCTGGGGCTGCCGTACACCATGGCTTCGATGCGCAGCGTGGCCGAGTACCCACGTGTGCGACAGGCCCTGCAACGCGCCCGCTACAGCGAGCACCTCGCGCAGCTGGGCCGCATCGCGGTCGACGCGCTCGATCCGCGGGCCGTGCTGGAGGCGGTGCCGGCGATCGCGGCGCAGGCGCTGGAGGTGGAACTCGCGGCGGTGTTCCTGCTCGATCACGCGCGCACGACCCTGCGCCTGGCCAGCGGCGTGGGGCTGCTGCCGGAGGAGGGTGTGGGCGCGCGCCTGCCCAATCAGCCGGACACGCCGCCGGGATTCGTGCTCGCGCAGGGCCTGCCGGTGGTGGTCGAGGACTACGCGCGCGAGACCCGTTTTGTCGTGCCCGAGGCGTATCGCCGTGCCGGGTTGATGTCGGCGCTGTCGGTGCCCTTGTCGGACCGCGGCCGCGCGGTGGGCACGGTGGTCGTGCGCTCGCGCCAGCCGCGCCGATTCGGCGACGCGGAGCTCCGGTTCCTGGAATCCGTGGCCAACCTGCTGGGCACCTGCCTGCAGCGCGCGCGGACCGAGGAGGCGCTCCATCACTCGCAGCGTCTGGAGGCGGTGGGGCAGCTCACCGGCGGCATCGCCCATGACTTCAACAATCTGCTCACCGTCATCCAGGGCAACCTGCAGGTGCTCGCGGATCTGCCGGCGGTGGCGGACGACGGCTTCGCGCCGCAGCTGGTGGCGGCGGCCACGCGGGCCTCGCGCCGCGGGGCGGAGCTGACCGGCAAGCTGCTGGCGTTCTCGCGCCGCCAGCGCCTGCAACCGACGAGCGTGGACGTGGGCGCGATGATCCGGTCGCTGGCGGACATGCTGCGGCGCACGCTGGATCAGCGCATCCGTATCCGCATCGAGGTCGCGCCGGGCTGCCCCGACGTGCAGGCGGATGCGGCGCAGCTGGAGTCGGCGTTGCTGAACATCGCCATCAATGCCCGCGACGCGATGCCCGAGGGTGGCGAACTGGTCTTCGAAGCCGCGCCGCTGCATGCGGTGCCGGCGGCGCTGCGCCGACAGCTCGAGGAGGAAGTCCCCGATGACGACAGCGGGCATGATCAGGACGATCAGGACGGAGGGGACGATGAACCTCTTCGGGGATCGGTGGACGATGTCGAGCGGCTGCCCGTTCACGCGCAGCGCTACGTGCGCATCGCGGTGAGCGATTCCGGCACCGGGATGCCCGAGGACGTGAAGGAACGCGCCTTCGAGCCCTTCTTCACGACCAAGCAGGCCGGGCGCGGCACGGGGCTGGGGCTGAGCACGGTCTACGGTTTCGCGCGGCAGTCGCGCGGCGCGGTCGGTATCGACAGCGTGCCGGGGCAGGGGACGACGCTGAGCCTCGTGCTGCCTCAGCCGCCGCGGGCCGCGCTGGCCGACGAGCAGTCGATGGGCGGCGCGGGCGGCGCGGGCAACGGAGCCATGCGGGACGGTGATGCCGTGCCGCGGGGGCTGCGGGTGCTGCTGGTGGAGGACGACGCCGAGGTGCGCGCGGTCGCGCGGCGTTACCTCGTCGATCTGGGCTGCGAGGTCACCGCCTGCGCGAGCGCGGAGGAGGCGCTGCGCGTGCTGGAGACCCCCGGGGAGGCGCAGGAGCCGCACGACGCGCGTCGGCCGCAGCTGCTGCTGAGCGACATCGCGCTCGGCGCCGGGATGCGCGGTACCGAACTCGCCGCCCAGGTGCGTCGCGACTGGCCGGACATCGCGGTGTTGCTGGTGTCGGGCTTCTCGGAGGAGCTGCTCGGCGCAGACGGGACGCTGGCGGGGACCTTGCTGCCCAAGCCCTACGACCGCGCCGCGCTGGCGCGGGCGATCGTCGGGGTGCTCAAGCGGTGAGGGTGGCGCTGAGGGGGCTCGGGGCGCTCAGGGCGCCCCCGGCGTTGTTGGCGCTCAGGCCGCGGCGGCGTCCGTCCGGCCCGCCGAGCCGCTGATCACGAACTGCTCCAGCGCCACGAGGCTGGGAATCGAGATCTGGCGGCGGCCCCGCTCGCCGAATCGGATCAGGCCGTCGCGGTTCAGGCGCGACAGGCAGCGGCTGACCGTCTCCAGCGTCATCCCCAGGTAGTTGCCGAGATCGGCGCGGGTCATGCGCAGCGTCAGCTCGTCGGCGCGCAGGCCGCGCTGATGCATGCTGCGCGCCCAGGCGCAGAGGAACTCCGCCACCCGCGCCAGCGAGGCCAGCGTGCACACCGACATCAGCGACTGGCGCTCATGCGTGATCTCGGCGCTCATCGCCTCGTGGACGACGGCCATCATCTCCGGGTGACGGGCGCAGGCCGCGGTGAGGGTCTCGTAAGGAATGATCGAGATGTTGCCGGTGTCCATCGCGACGGCGTCGCAGGGGTGGCGGCCCTGCGCGATGCCGCTGAAGCCCAGCCAGTCGCCGCGGAACTTCAGGCTCACGATCTGCTCGCGGCCGTCCAGGCTGCGGCTGACCAGCTTGAAGGCGCCGGCGTTGATCAGGAAGACGGTGCTGAAGGGCTGCGCGGCGCGGAAGATCAGGTCGCCCGCGCGCACGACCTTCGCCGTGGGCTGCACGACGTCGCGGATCACGCGCATCACTTCAAGCATGCGTTGCTGCGGATCGCGGCTCGGGTAGCGGGGATCGTTGATCGCCACGGGCATGGCCAGCCGGGCCAGCGGACGCGCGTCGGGGGAGGAGGCCGCGCCGGTGAGCGCGTCGGAAGAGGGGTCCAGCGGGGATTGATTCGCGGAGGACGCGATGCGAGGGCGGCTGGCCGGGGCATCGCGCAGACGGTCGCGGGAAGCATCACTCGGGGGGACGGCAACTGCGAGGGCGTTGTGCATGATGGTCTCTGGTTGAAGGATTGATGTGATGCTAGGAATCGGGGGCAAACACCGCGCGAATCCTTGACATCGCTCGGCAACAGTCGGTGAACCCTTGGTGACGGTTCGGTAACGAGCCATCAATCTCCGCGGTGGGGATGGCGCGGACAGCGCGCCGTCACGATCCGATTGACATCGGTCAACGCCTTCAATCGCCAGCTGACTACGCTGCGCACCTCGTTCCGATCCGCCGTAACGCGACCGATGCTGACGTCCATGTCCGACCGCACCCCCGTTCCCCCCCTGCGCCATCCGCTCGGTCTGAAGATCGGGCTGGTGAGCGAGCGGCCCGAGGCCTTGGCGGACGAGTTCAGCGAAGCCGCGCGAGCGCTGGGCGCGGAGGTCACGCTGCTGGCCGCATCACGACTGTTTGGCGAGGCGCCATCGGCGGGCGACCCGGCGGAGTTCCGCGACCTCGCGCGGGTGCTGAGCCGGCTCTACGACGTGGTGGTGTGCGACGGCCTCCCGGCCTCGATGACGCACCGGTTGGCCGAGGTGGCCACGGTGCCGGTGCATGACTTGAGCGAACTGCTGCCGCCGGACGATGCCGACGGCGGCGAGCTCGCCAGCGACGCCGACCGGCGCCGCTGGCGGACGCAGGCGGCCGTGCTGGCCGCGCTGCGTTGATCGGCGCGTTCAGCGCCCGATCGGTTCAACGATCACTTCTTCTTGTCGGCGGCCTTGGTCGCCGTTTCCAGCGCCTGCGCCTCGGTCAGGTGCTGTTGCAGCGCCGGCAGCATCTTCGCCGCCCAGGCCTTCACGTCAGCGTCCTTGGCGTCCTTGGAGGCCTTCTCGAACAGCTTGACGGCGTCCTTGTGGGCGCTGACCTGGTTCTCGGCGTAATGGTGGTCGAAGCTCGTGCCGTCGCGCTGTTCCAGCAGCTTCTCCTTGCCCTTCTGGATCATCGTGGCCTCGGTGGGCAGCTTCACGCCCTTGGACGCGGCCAGCGACTGCAGGTCCGAATCGGCCTTCTTGTGGTCGTCGATCATCTTCTGCGCGAAGCTCTTCACGTCGGCGCTGACGCCCTTCTTGAGGGCGATGTTGGCGGCGTTGATCTCGCCGAAGTTGGCCTCGGCGGCGTTCTTCAGGAAGCTGCTGTCGGCATGCGCGGCGCGCGGTGCAGAGGCCGCGGGGGCCGCGGTCTGCGCCGAGGCGCCCGCCGCGCCGAGCATCGCGCCCAGGGCGACGGTCACGGCGGCAATCGTGGACAGGGGGCGGCTGCGTTGGAAGCGTGTGCTCATCGGGATCTCTCCTTGAAGGGATGATGCCCACCACCAGCAATCGGCAGTCCCGCCCCGCGCCATCGCGCGCTCCGCCCCTCCGTCAGCCCTTGGGCAGGGACTTGTAATGCTGGCCGAGCTCGGTCAGCGCGCCCGAGGCGCCCAGCAGGCTCGTGAAATGCGGATCCGGCGACCAGCGTCCGGTGAACCACGCGTAGCGGACGACGTCGGTGCGCGACTCGCAGATCTGGACCATCTCGGCCATCTGCGCCTTCTGCCTGGCCACCGTGTCGATCTGCGCGCCGTCGTTCTGGGCATGCCAATTGGCCATCTCGGTGATCCAGAACGGCTTGCCGTACTTCGTCAGACGATCGAGCTGACCGGCCAGGCCGTAGTCGTACCAGTGGAAGGCGAGGGCGTCGATCTGCGGATCGCGGCCGCCGTTGGCGGCGCGGTAGGCGGCGATGAAGGCGTCCATCCAGGCGACCGGGTCGGTGTAGCCGGCCATCGTGCCCCAGGTGATCGCCGGGCCCACGATCTTCACCCCGGTCTGGCGGGCCACTTCCTCGTAGCGCGGCCACTGCGCGGCGGCGCTGGCCGGCGTGACATTGGCCTGGTCGACGAGGTTGGGCTCGTTGAGCACCAGCAGCGACTTCACCGACGGTCGCGCCTTGAGCGCGGCGACGACCTGCGCGGTGTCGAAGTTGAAGTTCCAGAGCATCGGCACGTGCTCCATCGCACCGGCGATGCTCGGCTGGGCGACGACGGTGGCGTTGGGCTGCAGTGCCCAGTTCACCCACCAGCCGACCGACCCGCCCGCCAGCGCGCTGAAGTCGGCGGCGTCCTTGAGGTCGTAGGCCAGGCCGCGCTTGACGGTGGAGGCGGGAGGCGGCGCGGGCGTGGGCGCCGGGGCCGGGGCCGGGGCAGGAGAGGGTGCCGGCGTTGGCGAAGGCGCTGGAGACGGCGTCGGCGCGGACGGCGAGGCGGGCGCCTCGGCGCTGCCGCCACCGCCGCCTCCGCAGGCCGCGAGCGTGGCCCCGAGCGCGCTGGCCCCGGCGATCGCGAGCCAGCGACGGCGGTCAGCGTCAGGGGCGTCAGGAGCGTCTGGAGGAAGGGGCGGCGCGTCGGGCGTGGTGATGGGTGTCATGGTGCGGGCCTGGTGAGCCTGTCCCGCACAGAGGGGACAGGTCTTGCGGGGGCGGAGTATGGCGGCCCGTCCGGCCGGCTGTCTTGTGGCGAAACATGTTGTTAATGTTTCTGACAGACGTCTTTCATGGCGCTACCTCGAAATGGGACTTGCCAATGCGTCGACAGGAAGGCCTGGCGCCGAGCCACACCCGGATCCCTCCGCGCGCCAATCCCTAGCCTGACCCGCCCCTTGGGGGGCAAAGTGACTTTCGACCACTGTGCGCCTGAACAGCTGTCAATAGAGTCCAGTCCATGCAACTGCCTGGCTGCCTCCGACGCGATGGCTGATCTCGACCTCGACGCACTGCTCGCTCCGCTGCAGGACGACGCCCCTTGTGGCGCCGACCTGGAGTACGACCCTGCCTTCCTCGCCCTCGAGGCGGCCGGTGCGGGCAAACCCGAGCAGCAGTACGGGGACACCGTCATCGCCGCCGAGGAACCCGACTGGCTTGCCGTCCATGAGCAGGCCCTGGCCCTGTCCGCCCGCACCCGCGACCTGCGCGTGGCCGTCTGGCTGCTGCGCTCCGGCGCCCGGCTGCACGGCTTTGGCGCCGCGCTGCAGGGCCTGGGGCTGATCCGCGGCCTGCTCGAGCGCCATTGGGACCATGTCCATCCGCAGCTCGACGCCTCGGACCACAACGACCCGACCATGCGCCTGAACGCGCTGCAGCCGCTGATCAGCGGCAGCGCGGCGCTGGCCGACCTGCGCGCGGCCAGCCTCACCGGCCAGCGCGGCGGACCGCGCGTGCGCGACGTCGAGCTCGCACTGGGCAACGCCGACCCGGTCGGCGAGGAGTCCGTGCCGTCGCCCGAGGGCCTGATGGCCGGCCTGTCCGCGCAGGCCGCCAACGATCCCCGCTTCGCCGCGCGCCTGCATGAGGCGCTGCCCGCCGTGCAGGGCATCGTCGCCGCCATCGAGACCCCGCTGGGCGCTGGACAGGGCCCCGACTTCGCGCCGCTGCTGCGCCTGTTCAAGCCGCTGGCCGCCGCTGCCGGGCAACTGCAAGGCCAGGGCGTCGACCTGGGCGCCGACGCGGCGTCCGGCGCTGACGGTGCCTTCGCCGGAGCAGGCCATGCGGCCGCGGGCCTCGTGGGCGCCGTCGCCGCGCCCGGCACGATCGCCAGCCGCGAGGACGCCGTGCGCGCGCTGCAGCGCGCCTGCGAATGGATCGAACGCCATGAGCCCAGCAACCCCGCGCCGCTGCTGATCCGGCGCGCGCAACGGCTCATGAGCAAGAACTTCATGGAAATCATGCGCGACCTCAACCCCGAGGGCGTGCACGAGATCGAGAAGCTCGCCGGGATCCTCAACGAGTGATCGTCGTGATCGCCGAGTGATCCCCCAGCCAGCTTCAAAGAACCCCCGTCTCCCGTCGTCCCCTGATTCACGCTTCAAGGAGCAAACATGGCCACCAGCAGCCAGAAGTTCATCGCCAGGAACCGCGCCCCGCGCGTGCAGATCGAGTACGACGTCGAGCTCTACGGCGCCGAGAAGAAGGTCCAGCTGCCCTTTGTCATGGGCGTGCTGTCGGACCTGTCGGGCAAGCCCACCGAGGCGCTGCCGCCGGTGTCGGACCGCAAGTTCCTGGACTTCGACGTCGACAACTTCGACGCCCGCATGAAGGCCATGAAGCCGCGCGTGTCCTTCGCCGTGCCCAACACGCTCACCGGTGAGGGCAACCTCATGGTGGACCTGACCTTCGAGTCGATGGACGACTTCTCGCCCGCCGCGGTGGCGCGCAAGGTCGACGGGCTCAAGCAGTTGCTCGAGGCCCGCCAGCAGCTCGCCAACCTGATCACCTACATGGACGGCAAGGCCGGCGCCGAGCAGCTCATCGCCAAGGTGGTCAAGGACGAGGCGCTGCTCAAGTCCCTGGCCTCGGCCCAGAAGCCCGCCGACGGCGGCGACGCGCAATAACCCGGACCCCACGGAGCTGACACCATGGCCGAAGAGACCCTCTCGCAAGCCGCGCCCTCACTGCAGGGCATCGAGTACCAGGGCGGCGAGTTCGCCTCGCTGCTGAACAAGGAATTCAAGCCCAAGACCGACGAGGCCAAGTCCGCCGTCGAGCAGGCCGTCCTGACGCTGGCGCAGCAGGCGCTGTCGCAGACCAACCTGATCGGCACCGACGTCATCGTCTCCATCGAGGCGATGATCGCGGAGATCGACAAGAAGCTCTCCGAGCAGGTCAACGCGATCCTGCACCACGCCGAGTTCCAGCAGCTGGAATCGGCCTGGCGCGGCCTGCACTACCTCGTCAACAACACCGAGACCGACGAGCAGCTCAAGATCCGCGTGATGAGCATTTCCAAGAACGATCTTGGCAAGACGCTCAAGCGCTACAAGGGCACGGCCTGGGATCAGAGCCCGATCTTCAAGCGCGTCTATGAAGAGGAATTCGGCCAGTTCGGCGGCGAGCCCTTCGGCTGCATCGTCGGCGACTACTACTTCGACCACAGCCCGCCCGACGTCGAGCTGCTGGGCGAGATCGCCAAGGTCTCCGCGGCCGCGCACTCGCCCTTCATCGCCGCGGTCAATCCGTCGCTGATGCAGATGGAGTCGTGGCAGGAGCTGGCCAACCCGCGCGACCTGACCAAGATCTTCAGCACGCCCGAGTACGCCGCCTGGAAGTCGCTGCGCGAGTCCGACGACGCGCGCTACATCGGCCTGGCCATGCCGCGTTTCCTGGCGCGCCTGCCGTATGGCGCCAAGACCAACCCGGTCGAGGAATTCAACTTCGAGGAAGCCACCGGCGGCGGCGAGCACGGCAAGTACACGTGGGCCAACTCGGCCTACGCGATGGCCACCAACATCAACCGCTCGTTCAAGACCTACGGCTGGTGCACGCGCATCCGCGGCGTGGAAGCCGGCGGCGCGGTGGAGGGCCTGCCGGCCCACACCTTCCCGACCGACGAGGGCGGCGTGGCGATGAAGTGCCCCACCGAGATCGCCATCAGCGACCGCCGCGAGGCCGAGCTGGCCAAGAACGGCTTCATGCCGCTGGTGCACCGCAAGAACTCGGACTTCGCCGCGTTCATCGGCGCGCAGTCGCTGCAGAAGCCCGCCGAGTACGACGATCCGGACGCCACCGCCAACGCCAACCTTGCCGCGCGGCTGCCGTATCTCTTCGCCTGCAACCGCTTCGCGCATTACCTGAAGTGCATCGTGCGCGACAAGGTGGGCTCCTTCAAGGAGCGCGCGGACATGGAGAAGTGGCTCAACAAGTGGATCATGAACTACGTCGACGGCGATCCCGCCAACTCCTCGGAGACGACGAAGTCGCAGAAGCCGCTGGCCGCCGCGGAAGTGCTGGTCGAGGAGATCCCGGGCAACCCGGGCTACTACTCGTCGAAATTCTTCCTGCGTCCGCATTACCAGCTCGAGGGCCTGACCGTGTCGCTGCGACTCGTGTCGACGCTGCCCTCGCAGAAGGGCAAGTAAGCCCGGCTGACGGAAATCGAGAAATCGCGCGCGATGACGCGCGACGTGTTGAAGGGAGCGCTGTCGAAGGCGCCGTTCTGATCTTTCGAGGCAAAGCATCCGGGCCCTCGGGCCCGCAATCCCTGGTCTCCGCCGCTGATTGAGCGTTGAAGCGGAGACTGTTTTCAAAGAGTCCATCTAGGAGAAACCGACCATGACGATCGACGCCAATCTGAAGTTCGCCGGAGTCGAAGGCGAATCCACCCACAAGGACCACAAGGGCGAGATCGATCTGCTCGCCTGGTCGTGGGATGTGCGTCAGGAAAGCACCGCCAACGCTGGCGGCGGCTCGGGCAAGGGCAAGGGCGTTCCCGGCCAGTTCGTGTTCGCGCATTACTACGACAAGGCGTCCCCGGTGCTGGCCAAGGCCTGCGCCTCGGGCAAGCACTTCGATCAGGCCGTGCTGACCTGCCGCAAGGCCGGTGAAGGCCAGCAGGACTTCCTGAAGGTCACGCTCAAGCAGGTCCTGGTGACCGCGGTGTCGCCGTCCGCTTCCGCCGGCGGCGAGATCAGCGAGAGCGTGTCGGTGTCCTACGCCGACATCGAGTTCGAGTACAAGGCCCAAGACGCCAAGGGCGGCCTGGGCGGCGCGGTCAAGTTCGGCTGGAACATTTCCACGACCGAAACGCGTTGATCCCCGGCGATCGCGAGATCGCACGAGGATGACCCGCGGCGCGCCGGCCCTGGCCGCGCGCGCCGCGCCCGAACACTGGGACAACGCATGGCGGTGGCGAGGCCTCGCCGCCATGCGTTGTCCATGCCGGAGCGAGAGATGAATCCGTTGACCAGCGGCGGCGCGCAGAGCGCCGACATGTACCTGGACCTGTCGCTCAAGCGGGCGGGCAAGGTCAAGGGCGAGTCCACCTCGGCGGGCCACGCCAACGACATCGTCGTGCGCGGCTTCAGCTGGGGCGTGGGCGCGGCGGGAGACGCCGTGGCGGGCCAGCAGACGGGCCGCCGCAGCTATCGCCAGCTGACGATCACCAAGGGGCTGGACAGCGCGAGCACCGCGCTGATGAGCGCCGTGGCGACCAATGACGAGGTCAAGAGCGCCAAGCTCTACCTGCGCAAGGCCGGTGGCTCGCAGGAGGACTACTTCTGCCTGACGCTGGAGAAGGCGCGCGTGGCGTCCTACGACATCGAGGCCGATGACAGCGGCGCGCCGGTGGAGCGCATCGCGATGAGCTTCCAGAAGGTCAACATCGAGTACCGCACGCAGAACGCCAAGGGCGCGATGGGCGGCACGCACACCTTCGACGACGACCTGACATGAGCACCGTGCAGGAGCTGCTGGCCGCGGGCCGCCCGACCGACGCGCTCGCCGCGGCGCAGGCCGAGGTGCGTCAGCGCCCGCAGGACGCGAAGCTGCGCACGATGTTGTTCCAGCTGCTGGCCGTGACCGGCCAGTGGGCGCGGGCGGCGGCGCAGCTGGAAGTCTGCGGCGAGCTCGACGCGGGCACGCTGGCGATGGTGAACACGTACCGCGAGGCGCTGAAGTGCGAGCTCGTGCGCGAGGCCGTCTTCGAGGGCCGCACCACGCCGATGGTGATGGGCGAGCCGGCCGAGTGGGTCGCGAACCTGGTGCATGCGTTGAAGGTCGAGACCGACGGCGACGCGGCCGGCGCGCGCAAGCTGCGGGCGCAGGCGCTGGAAGACGCGCCGACGACGGCCGGCAGCATCGATGGACAGGCCTTCGACTGGATCTGCGACGCGGACTCGCGGCTGGGTCCGGTGCTGGAGGCGGTGATCAATGGGCGTTACTGCTGGGTGCCGTTCTCCGCGCTGAAGGAGATCCACATCGAGCCGCCGACGGACCTGCGCGACCTGGTCTGGGCGCCGGCGCATCTGGAGTTCCCCAACGGCGGCGCGTCAGTGGCGCTGATCCCGACGCGGTATCCACGCACGGTGGCCTTCGACGACGAGCGCGTGTGGATGGCGCGCCGCACGGAATGGCAGGCGCTGCCAGGGTCGCAGGACGACCAGTACGCGGGCGTCGGACAGCGGGTGCTGATGAGCGATCAGGGTGAGATGGGTCTGCTGGACATTCGTCTGATCGAATTGAGGACCTGAATGAGTCGAGGGCTGTTGCCGAGCAGGGCTCGCCGGCGGTCATGGGCCGCAGGTGCGTCACTGACCACCGGCCTGCTGGTGGGCTTGCCGGTCTGGGCCGGCGCACCGGCAAGCGGGCCGTCCACGGACGCCAGCGCGGCCAAGCCCTCGAGCGCCCGGCCGTCCGGCAAGAGCGGCGTCTGGCGCACTCTGGACCCGGACGCCTGCACGCCGCTGGAAGCGCAGGACCAGGCGCGCCTGCCCGGCAGTTGGCAGCCCTACCTGGCGTTCGCGCGCCGGTGCGAGCTGACGGCGCCCGGCGGGCGGCCCGAGGTGGCGCTGATTTCGATCTTCACGCTCGCGTATTACGAGGGCAAGCCCGACAACACGCCCTGGGAGCAGTTCCCCACGCCGCTGCTGGTGGACCGCGAGTTCCGCTGCCTGGGCGGCCTGTCGCAGCTGTTCCCCTGGGACCAGCCCGCGATGCTGGCGCTCAAGCATGGCCGCTGGAAGGAGGGCGTGCCGCAGGAAATCCGCGTCCACGTCGACCACCCAGCGGTCAGCGGGCCGTATGACCTGCCCACGCTGCGCTGGAACGCCGCGCAGCGCCGTTATCAACCTGTCGGCAAGGCCGACGCCGCGGAATGCCCTTCTCTGAAGTCGTGATGCCATGAGCCAGATCCACCGCGATCGCCTGCAGCCGGCCTTGCTGGACCGGCTGACCGATGACGAGCCCTTCCATCGCGTCGAGGCCGAGGACCGCCGCGTGATGAGCAAGTCGCAGCTGCGCCAGGCCGTCCTGCGCGACCTGGGCTGGCTCTTCAACGCGACGCAGCCGCTGGGCAAGGAGGCCGACCCCTACGCGCGCGTCGGCGAGAGCGTCCTGAACTTCGGCCTCCCGCCGCTGTCCGGGCAGCTCGCCTCGCGCGTGGACGTGCACCTGCTCGAGAAGCAGATCCGCCAGGCCATCCTGCGTTTCGAGCCGCGCATCCTGCCCGAGTCGCTGGAGGTGCGCGCCATCGAGACGTCCAGCGTGATGGACACGCACAACGTCATCGAATTCGACATCCGCGGCCACCTGTGGTCGCAGCCGGTGCCGCTGGAGATCCTGCTGCGCACGCAGCTCGATCTCGAGGCGGGACAGGTCGAGGTCCGCGAGGGCTGAGGACACCCATGGATCCGCGCCTGCTGCGCCTGTACAACGACGAACTCGCCCACCTGCGCGAGGTCGGCGCCGAGTTCGCCCGCGATTTCCCCAAGATCGCCGGCCGGCTCGGCCTGGAGGACGCCGAGGTCGCGGACCCTTATGTCGAGCGCCTGCTCGAAGGCTTCGCCTTCCTGTCCGCGCGCGTGCAGCTCAAGCTCGACGCCGAGCATCCGCGTCTGATCACGCACCTGCTCGAGTCGATCTACCCGAACTTCCTCGCGCCGGTGCCCTCGATGATGATCGCGCGCTTCAGCGTCGATCCCACCGATCCCAATCTCTCCAAGGGCCATCCGGTGCCGCGCGGCAGCGTGCTGCAGTCCGGCGTGGCGCGCGGCCAGGACACGCGCTGCGAGTTCCGCACCGCCCACGACGTCACGCTGTGGCCGCTGACGCTCGAGGACGCGCAGTACTTCAGCCACGCGCCCGACCTGCCGATGTCGCGCCTGCCCGAGGCGGCCGGCTCGCGCGGCGGCCTGCGCCTGCGCTTCAAGACGGGCGGCGGCGTGCCCGTGCGCCAGCTCGGGCTGGACCGGCTCGCGTTGTACCTGAGCGCGCCCGATGAGGTCGCGTACCGGCTGCATGAGCTCGCGCTGGGCGCGCCGCTGGGCAGCTTCGTCACCGGCGAGGGGATCGACGCGCCCGCGGTGCTGTCGCAATGGCGCGGCGCGGCGAGCATCCGCCCGCTCGGTTTCGCACCCGACGAGGCGCTGCTGCCCGAGACCCATCGCAACTTCTCCGGCTGCCGCCTGATGCAGGAGCTGGCCGCGATGCCGCGCCGCTTCCTGTTCCTGGAGATCGATCACCTGGCCGAGCGGCTCTCGCGCATCGACGGCACGAGCTTCGAGATCGTGCTGTTCTTCAGCCGCGGCGACGCGGCGCTGGAGGCGATGGTCGATGCGGACAGCGTCTCGCTGCACTGCACGCCGGCGGTCAACCTGTTCCCCAAGCGGCTGGACCGCATCCAGCTCGGCACCGGCAACTGGGAATATCACGTCGTCCCGGACCGCACGCGGCCGATGGACTACGAGATCCACAGCCTGCAGTCGGTCACCGGCTACGGTGCCGGCGCGCTCGGTCAGCAGGGCTTCGAGCCGCTGTACGCGACCTACCACGAGGCCCGCTCCGACGCGCCCGGTTTCTACACCGCGCGCCGCGAGCCCCGCCTGATGTCGATGCGGCAGAAGGAGCAGGGGCCGCGCACCGGCTACATCGGCGACGAGGTCTTCCTGTCGCTTGTCGATCCGCGGCATGCGCCGTATCGCGAGGACATCCGGCAGCTGTCCGTGTCCGCGCTCGTCACCAACCGCGATCTGCCGATGCTGCTGCCGCACAACGGCGCCGGGGTGTGGCGGCTCGATGCCGCCGGGCCGGTGCTCAAGGTCGAGGCGGTGCAGGGACCGACGCGGCCGGTGAACCGTCAACCGGTCGGCGAGGCCGGCTGGAGCCTGGTGGGCCTGTTGACCCAGCAGCAACTGCCCTGGGGCGATGAGCCGCCGGCGCAGGCCGCGGCGACGCTGCGGCGCTTGCTCGCGCTGTACGGCCCGCCCGGCGATGCGGCCTGGCTGCGTCAGGTCGAGGGCGTGCGCGCGGTCGAGGCGGTGCCGGTCGTGCGCCGGCTGCCGTTCACCGGGCCGCTGAGCTTCGGCTCGGGCAGCGAGATCACGCTGGATCTGGACGAGCTTGCGTTCCAGGGACACAGCGCCTTCCTCTTCGCCAGCGTGCTGGAGCGCTACTTCACGCGCCATGCCGCGATCAACAGCTTCACGCAGCTGAGCCTGCGCACGCCGCAGCGCGGTCCCGTCAAGCGATGGGCACCGCGCATCGGCGGCGATGCCGAGGGCCGCTCGGAGCGCGCCTCGGGGAGCCGCGCGTGAACGTCCGCAAGGACGGACCGGACGGCCCGGACGCGCCCGTGCCGGCGCGTGGCGCCGACCCCGCGAGCGCCGCGGCTTCGGCTGCTTCGGCTTCTACGCCGCCTTCATCGGCTGCATCGGCTGCAACTGAGACCGAGCCGTCGCCGGCTTCACTGCTTGCGCGGCGGCCGGGTCGGCGCAGCGTCGACGACGCCGCCTTGCGCGCGCTGTTCGAGGACGTCGAGGCCACGCCGTGGGCGCACGATTTCTTCGCGCTGCTGCGCCGCATCGAGGGCCTCACGCCGGACGTGCCGCGGCTGGGTCGCGGCCTGCGGCCGTCGCAGGAGGCGATCCGGTTGGGCCAGGAGCCCGAGCTCGATTTCGCCCCGGCGGCGCTGTCCAGCCTGACGCGTGGGCAGAACCCGGCGCCGCGGCTGGGTGTGCGTTTCTTCGGCCTGCTGGGACCGCAGGGGCCGATGCCGCTGCACCTGACCGAGTACACCCGCGAGCGGCTGCATCAGCGCGGCGATCCGACGCTGAGCCGCTTCCTCGACGTCTTCCATCACCGGCTGCTGCTGCATTTCTATCGCGCCTGGGCGCAGTCCCAGCCGACGGTGCAGCACGACCGCCCGGCCTCGGACCGCTACGCCGCGTGGCTGGGCGCGGCCTCGGGGCTGGACGGCGCGCAACGGCCGGGCGACTCGCTGCCGCAGACCGCGCGCCTGTTCCAGGCCGGGCTGCATGGCGGCCGCGCGCAACATGCCGAGGGGCTGGAGAAGATCCTCTCGCTGCACTTCGGCGTGCCGGTGCGCATCGAGCAGCACGTCGCGCACTGGCTGCCCGTCGAGGACGGCGAGCGCACGCGGCTCGGCTTCGCGCGCCAACGTCCGGAGCGCATCGGCCGCGAGCTGCCGCAGCTCGGTCGCAACACGGCGGCCGGCAACAAGGCCTGGGACCGCCAGTACCGCTTTCGCGTCGTGCTGGGACCGCTGACGCTGCGCCAGTACGAGGGCTTCCTGCCCGACGGCGACGCGTGGCGGCCGCTCAACGACTGGATCCGGCAGTACGTCGGCCACAACCTGCAATGGGAGCTGCAGCCCGTGCTGCGACACGACGAAGTGCCCGCCGCGGCGCTGAGCGGTCGCGCGCGACTGGGCTTCACCTCCTGGACGGGCCGCTCGGGCGGCCGTCCGCATCGTCACGACCGGGGCGACCTGCGCCTGCATCCGCGACAGCGGGTGAAGGGGCGGGCCACGCCGCCGGCATCACAGGGAGCATCGTCATGACAGAAATCGCCCGTACCAGCCTCTTCGGCAAGCTCAATCCGCTGGCCTACAAGGCGATCGAAGGCGCCACCGTGTTCTGCAAGCTGCGGGGCAATCCGTACGTCGAGCTGCAGCACTGGCTCTATCAGATCCTCAACACGCCCGATTCCGACCTGCATCGCATCGTCAAGCATTACGGGCTGGACGCGGCGCAGCTGTCGGCCGACCTGATGGCCTCGCTGGACCGGCTGCCGCGCGGCGCGACCTCGGTCACGGACCTGTCGAGCTGGGTCGAGAACGCGGTGGAACGCGGCTGGGTCTATGGCTCGCTGATGTTCGGCGACCAGCAGGTGCGCACCGGTCACCTGGTGCTGGGGCTGCTGAAGACGGCCTCGATGCGCAACGTGCTGCTGTCCGTGTCCAAGCAGTTCGAGAAGATCCCGGTCGACGACCTGAGCGAGCATTTCAACCAGATCCTCGAAGGCTCGCCGGAGCGCGCGATGCGCGCGGCCGAGCCCGGCGCCGTGCCCGGCGATGCGAGCGGCGCGATCGCGCCCGCGGCGATGGGCAAGCAGGAGGCGCTCAAGCGCTTCGCGGTGGACCTGACGCAGCGCGCGCGCGATGGCGAGATCGATCCCATCGCGGGCCGCGACGAGGAGATCCGGCAGATCGTCGACATCCTGATGCGCCGCCGCCAGAACAATCCCATCCTCACCGGCGAGGCGGGCGTGGGCAAGACGGCGGTGGTGGAGGGCTTCGCGTTGCGGCTGGCGCAGGGCGACGTGCCGCCGCAGTTGAAGGACGTGTCGCTGCACATGCTGGACATCGGCCTGCTGCAGGCCGGCGCGAGCATGAAGGGCGAATTCGAGAACCGGCTGCGTCAGGTGATCGACGAGGTGCAGGCGTCGCCCAAGCCGATCATCCTGTTCATCGATGAGGCGCACACGCTGATCGGCGCGGGCGGAGCGGCCGGCACCGGCGACGCGGCCAACCTGCTCAAGCCGGCGCTGGCGCGCGGCAAGCTGCGCACGATCGCGGCGACGACCTGGGCCGAGTACAAGAAGCACATCGAGAAGGACCCCGCGCTGACGCGGCGTTTCCAGGTCGTGCAGGTGCCCGAGCCCGACGAGGCGAAGGCCGTGCTGATGCTGCGCGGCGTGGCGACGATCCTGGAGCAGCAC
Organism: Roseateles sp. So40a; assembly: GCF_048081605.1. Taxonomy (NCBI): domain Bacteria; kingdom Pseudomonadati; phylum Pseudomonadota; class Betaproteobacteria; order Burkholderiales; family Sphaerotilaceae; genus Roseateles; species Roseateles sp. So40a. Next base: position 2,007,926 of record NZ_CP182288.1, read on the forward strand.
CACCGCGTGGCGCTGCTGGACGAGGGCATCGCCGCGGCGGTGCGGCTGAGCCATCGCTACATCCCGGCGCGGCAGCTGCCGGACAAGGCGGTGAGCCTGCTGGACACGGCGTGCGCGCGCGTGGCGGTCAGCCAGCATGCGACGCCGGCGGAGCTCGAGGACTGCCTGCGCCGCATCCAGGCGCTGGAGGTCGAGCGCGAGATCATCGGCCGCGAGGGCGCGATCGGCATGGACGTGGCCGAGCGCAAGCAGCGCGTGGCCACGCAGCTGGACGAGGCGCAGACCCGCAAGGCGGAGCTCGAGGCCCGGCATCTGAAGGAGAAGGGCCTGGTCGATCGCGTGCTGGAGCTGCATGCGCTGCTGCGCAAGGACGGGGAGGGCGCACCGGCCGAGGCCGAGCGCGCGCCGCTGCTCGACGAGCTGCACGGGCTGCGCGCCGAGCTCACGGCGCTGCAGGGCGACGCGCCGCTGATCCTGCCGCAGGTGGATGAGCAGGCGGTGGCCGCGGTGGTGCAGGACTGGACCGGCATCCCGGTGGGGCGCATGGTCCGCAACGAGCTGCAGGCGGTGCTGCAGCTGGCCGACACGCTGAACCAGCGGGTGGTGGGTCAGCGGCATGCGCTGGAGATGATCGCCAAGCGCATCGAGGTGTCGCGTGCCGGGCTGGACAACCCGAGCAAGCCGATCGGGGTGTTCCTGCTGGCGGGGACCTCGGGCGTGGGCAAGACCGAGACGGCGCTGGCGCTGGCCGAGGCGCTGTACGGCGGCGAGCAGAACGTCATCACGATCAACATGAGCGAGTTCCAGGAGGCGCACACGGTCTCCACGCTCAAGGGTTCGCCGCCGGGGTATGTCGGTTACGGCGAGGGCGGCGTGCTGACCGAGGCGGTGCGGCGCCGGCCGTACAGCGTCGTGCTGCTGGACGAGGTCGAGAAGGCCCATCCGGACGTGCATGAGCTGTTCTTCCAGGTCTTCGACAAGGGCTGGATGGAAGATGGCGAGGGCCGCTACATCGACTTCAAGAACACGATCATCCTGCTGACCAGCAACGCGGGCAGCGACCTGATCATGAAGCTGTGCGCGGATCCGGAGCTGATGCCCGAGCCAGAGGGGATCGCCAAGGCGCTGCGCGAGCCGCTGCTGAAGGTGTTCCCGGCGGCGCTGCTGGGACGGCTGGTGACGATCCCGTATTACCCGCTGAGCGAGGAGATGCTGGGCCAGATCGTTCGACTGCAGCTGGGCCGGATCCAGAAGCGCGTGGGCGAGAACCTGGGCGTGCCGCTGACGTTTGGCGACGACGTGGTGAAGCTGATCATCAGCCGGTGCAACGAGGTGGAGAGCGGCGGCCGCGTGGTGGACGCGATCCTCACGAACACGGTGCTGCCGCGCATCAGCCGCGAGTACCTCACGCGCCTGACCAACGGGCAGACGATCACCAAGGTCGGCCTGAGCGTGAAGGATGGGGACTTCGAGTACGGGTTCGACTGAGGCCTGAAGCTTGCATGTCATCGCGTCTTCGTATAAAACGCGATACATGCCGGCCAAAGCCCTTCCTCTCACCGATCACCTCCAGCACCTCTGGGGGCAGGTGAGCGAGCGCGTCCGGGAGGCCCGTCTGCGTCGGAACATGACCGCCGAGCAGGTGGCCAAGGAGGCGGGCATCACCCGAGTGACCCTGCATCGCTTGGAGCAAGGCGATCCATCGGTGACGGTGGCCACCTTCCTCAAGGTGCTGGATTCGCTTCGGTTGTCGCAGGATCTGGCTGAAGTGGCTGGTGATCCCGAGCGAAGGATGCCCGGCGAGCGCCTGCCGCCGCGTCGGATGCCCGCGCGGATCCGCATCGGGGACTATCCGCAGCTTCGACAGATTGCCTGGCACATCCAAGAGCCTGGTGCCACGGTGTCGCCTCAGGAAGCCCTTGAGCTCTATGAACGCAACTGGCGTCATGTGGATCAGGCGCTTGTGCCTCCCAAGGAGCGGGCCTTGATCGACAAGCTGGTGGCGACCGTGGGCAAGGGGGTGTTCCTTGTTTGAGCGGCCTCATCACCGCCACATCGCCGCAGTTTTGGAGCAGTTGAACAGCGACATGCTGAAGGGGTATCGCTGCCTTTTCGGCGGCGGGACTGCCATCGCGCTGGCTTATGACGAGTTCCGCGAGTCGGTCGACATCGACTTCATGTGCGACGACAAGGAGGGCTACCGCGAGATGCGCTCGCTTGTCGATCAGCGTGGTCTGGCGTGGGCGTTCTCGCCGGCGGTGAAGATCGAGCGGGAAGCTCGCGTCGATCAATACGGCATTCGAAGCGCGGTCTCGATGGGCGGCGAACGCGCCATCAAGTTCGAGATCGTCTTCGAGAGCCGGATCACGCTGGATGAGCCCAAAGCCGAGGAGCGGGTCTGCGGCGCGTGGCGATTGACGGGGGTGGACCTCGTGGCGTCCAAGTTGATGGCCAACGCGGACCGTTGGGCAGATGACAGCGTCGCCTCTCGGGACCTGATCGATCTGGCGATGATGGCCGCGGATGCGTCCGTGATGGCGGCTGGCCGGGAGAAGGCGGAGCTTGCCTACGGGTCGTCGATTGCTTCCTCCTTCCTGAAGGCGAAGGCTGGACTCCTGGAGCGGGAGGGCCGCCTCAAGGCCTGCATGCAGCGGATGGGCATGACGGCCTCGGAGACGAAGGTGCGATCGGCCATCAAGCGCTTGAGCCTGGACGTCTGATCCTCGCGGATACTCCGCCGCCATGACCCGATCCCTTTCCGTGCTGGCGGCGATGCTGCTGGCCGCGACGCTGTCGCCTGTCGCTCGCGCCAATGATTCGATGGCCCGCGTGGGCACCGGCGGCATCGAGCTCGTCAAGAGCGCCGATGTCCGCATGGCTTCCGAGCTCCTCGAGATTTCGCAGGAACGCATCCGCGTCACCTATCAGTTCGTCAACGAGGGCCGCGCGGACATCCGCAGCACCGTCGCCTTCCCGATGCCGGACTACGGCTGGAATCCGGGCATGTCGATGCTCAGCCAGAACGACTACCCGTTGCGGCCGTTCAAGGTGCTCGTCGACGGTCAGCCGGTGCCGACCCGCTTCGAGCACAAGGCCATGCTCAAGGGCCGCGACGTCACCGCCGCGCTGCGCCGCGCCGGGCTCTCCGACCTGACGATCTTCGAGACCTTCGGCTGCGACCGTGAGGTCTGCGATTACCCGAAGGCGGTGCAGCGCAAGCTCGAGGCCATCGGCGCGGTCGAGCAGGGCTTCCCGCAGTGGCGTGTCACCGAGACCGTCTACTGGGAACAGCGTTTCCCCAAGGACCGGCCGCTGCGCGTCGAGCACGAGTACAAGCCGCTGTACGGGCAGGTCTACACCTATCCGTATCAGCAGAACCGATGGGTGCCGCCCGAGGATCGTCTGCCTCCGCCAGCCAAGCACGGCGAGGACGCCGTCTGCCTGGACGAGGGCGCGCGTGCCGCGCTCGATCGGCGCATGCAGCGCGAGGTCGATGCGGGCGCCAAGCTGCTGATGGTGATGCTCAAGGACGTCGAATACATCCTGGGCACCGGCCGCAACTGGAAGGGGCCGATCGGCGATTTCACGCTGCGCATCGAGAAGGCCAAGCCCGAGGAGATCGTGTCGCTGTGCTTCCCCGGTCAGGCCCGGCGCATCGACGCGAGGACGCTGGAGTTCCGCGCGAAGGACCTCGTGCCGCAGGATCGGCTGGTCATCCACTTCTACGAAGTCATTCCCGAGCGCTGAGCCATGGATCTCGCCAAGACCTTCCTGCTGTTCGTCGTCACCGCGGTCGCCGAGATCGTCGGTTGCTACCTGCCGTATCTCTGGCTGAAGCAGGACAAGTCCGCGTGGCTGCTCGTGCCCGCGGCCGCGAGCCTGGCGCTCTTCGCGTGGCTGCTCACGCTGCATCCGACCGCCGCCGGCCGTGTCTATGCGGCCTATGGCGGCGTCTACATCGGGGTAGCGATGGTGTGGCTGATGCTCGTGGACAAGGTCAAGCCCACGCCCACCGACTGGATCGGCGTCGCCGTCAGCCTCGTGGGGATGGCGATCATCATCCTGGGGCGCCGGCCGGCGCCTTGAGCCAGCGCCATGAGCCGCGCGGGCTTGACGCTCAGGGTTGCTTGATCGTCAAGGTCCCATCCTGCGCATTGCCCGGCTCGCCGTTGACTGCACGCCGATCGTCCTGGCCTTCGCACCCACGCGCGCTGCATTGATAGGCCACCAGCCGCAGCGGCTTGTCGGCCTTGGGCTCGGAGCGCTCCACCACGCGCAGCGACAGCGTTCCCGTCGTCGCCCCAGTCACCAGCGAATCGCAGCCCGTCCAGTACCCGACGAAGCGATGCGCCGTCGCGCCCGGTGCCGCGCCGTTGAACGGCACCAGCACCACGCTGGTCCAGCGCTGGAAGGTGCCGCTCTTTCCCACGCCCGCGTGCGAGAACTCCAGGCAGCTGCCCCAACGCTGACCGCCCGCCATCACGCGGTACGCATCCGTCGGCGTCCAGTCCAGATCGGGCAGGGCGTCGCCACCCAGCGCCTTGTGCTCGACGACCTGCAGCTTCTTCCCGCCCTCGGCGCGCGCGAAGCCGCCCTTGTCCCGATCGATGCGCAGCTCGCCGGCATCGACGAAGCAGCCCTGCGGACCGCACCAGCCTTCGGTCTTGAGCGGCTCCAGCACCGCCGCCGGCGCGTTGCCGCGCAGCGCGTCGCGCAACTCCGTGGCGTTGCGCGCGACGGTGTCTGCCTGCGCCGCGCAGGCCGTGAACAGCACGCCGGCCAGCGACACCGCCACCCACGCGGACATCGAGGAGGCGAGGGCGCTCACCGGGACGGGAGCTTTCGGCAGCAGGCGCGACGGTCCGGGCATCAGTCGTATTCCTTGTTGTTGGTGGCCTTCACGAAGTCCGCGTTGTACTTCCAGAAGATCGTGCCGCCATACGCGGCGGTGGACTCGTACTTGTAATCCCATTTGCCGCGCAACTTCGTCTTGACCCCTTGCGCGTTGCGCCACCACTCCTCGCCGGGCACGTCCTTGTCCTTGATGTCGTAGATGTTGTGCTTGGGATCGGTGATGTGGATGCCGGCCTTCACCTTGGGGTGCTTGTCGTAGTTGGACTTGATGTCCGCCCCGTCCCAGAAGTACGCGCCGTTGGAGTAATCCGTTCCCGTCGAGCTCAACGCGTTGCGCGCGCCGCGCAGCGCGTCGCTCATGCCGGTGTCGGCGGCGATCTCCTCGGCGGTGGCCTTCTTGAGCTTGTCATGCCGCTGGTTGCCGTCATGCGCGGCGAAGGCGAACGTCTTGTCCTTCTTGATGAAGGCGCTGATCGTGGCGAAACCGCGCGCCTTCTGCTGGCGCACCAGCACGTTGGCGATCGCGGCCATCTCCTCGTAGACGTTGCCCGTCGACCCCTCGCCATAGGCGACCGCGGCCAGCGCGCGGGTGTCGTCGTCGATGGCGGCGGGCTTGTCGGCGCGCGCGGCGGTGCCCACCGGCGCGACCAGCGGCGAGGCCGCGCGGATCATCGTGCCGTCGTCGATGGCGAAGGTGTTGGCCCCGGCGCCCTGGGGGCCGGGAATGCGGGCTGCGGGCATGGCGGACTCCTACATGACCCTCCGACGCGCGATGGACGCCCCGGTCTGCAACCGGATGTTTCGCCCAGGGCAAGCCCTGCCCCTGGCGCGGGAGGAGTGGACGGACGTTAGCGGGCGGACTGCGCGGCCCAAAGTGACTTTCGCCTCTTTCCCGCGCGATAGGCGCCCCCTACCGTGCGGGTCAGGGAGATCCAGCAAGACCTATGGCCTCACCGTTCCGCCTCAAGACCGCATTGCCTGAAGATGCCTTGCGCGTGCACTCGTGTGTGTCGCGCGAGGGCCTGAGCGATGCCGGAGACACCGTGCTGACGCTGCTCAGCGAGCGCAAGGACATCCAGGCCTCCGAGCTGCTGGGCAAGTCCGCGACGCTCACGATCGCGTTGCGCGACGATGCACCGCGCTACCTCAGCGGCTATGTGACGCGCTTCGCGCAGCGTGGCTTCGAGGGCAAGCACTGCGTCTACGAGATGCAGCTCAAGCCCTGGCTGTGGCTGCTGTCGCGCACCTCGGACTGCCGCATCTTCCAGGAGATGTCGGTGCCGGACATCGTCAAGCAGGTCTTCGAGGACCACCCGATCGCGCGCTACGAGTTCAAGCTGCTGCGCCCGTACCGGACCTGGAACTACTGCGTCCAGTACCGCGAGACCGACTTCAATTTCGTCGCTCGGCTGCTCGAGCACGAGGGCATCTACTGGTACGTCGAGCACGACGAGAGCGGCCACAAGGTGGTGCTGTGCGACTCCGCGAGCGGCCATGACGCGAAGGCGGGTTGCGAGTCGCTGCCGTTCTACGGCTCGGAGGCGCAGGCCGCGCCGCAGCTGGAATACGTGCAGAGCTGGGCCAGCGCGGAATGCGTGAAGCCGGGCAAGGTCGTGATCACCGATTACGACTTCCAGCGGCCGTCGACCTCGCTGGAGACCGATCAGAGCGTGGCGCGCAACTACGACCTGTCCGACGGCGAGATCTTCGATTACCCGGGCGGCTACATCCAGACGGGCGACGGGTCGCAGTACGTCGAGGATCGGCTCGACGAGCTGCAGACCGCCTTCAATACCTATGACGGCACGACGAACGCGCAGGGCGTCCAGACGGGCCATCTGCTGGCGCTGACGCGTCATCCGCGCGATACCGAGAACGCCCAGTACCTGATCACCGGCACGCAGATCAGCCTGCGCCAGGCGGCCAACGAGGCGGGCTCGGGCGAGACGGGGCTGCGTTGCAGCTTCAACTGCATTCCGGCGGCGCAGCAGTACCGGCCGCCGCGCAAGACGCCCAAGCCGCTGGTGGCGGGGCCGCAGACGGCGATCGTGACGGGTCCGGCGGGCGAGGAGATCCACACCGACAAGTTCGGGCGCGTGAAGGTGCAGTTCCACTGGGACCGCCGCGGCAAGCGCGACGAGCGCAGCTCGTGCTGGGTGAGCGTGGCGCATCCGTGGGCGGGCTCGAACTTCGGCGGCATCCACATTCCGCGGATCGGGCAGGAGGTGATCGTCGGGTTCATCGAGGGCGACCCCGATGCGCCGATCATCATGGGCCGCACCTACAACGGCGAGAACCTGCCGCCGTGGGACCTGCCGGCCAACGCGACGCAGAGCGGCTTCCTGACGCGCTCGACCAAGGGCGGGAGCTACGGCAACGCCAACGCGATCCGCTTCGAGGACAAGCAGGGCGACGAGCAGCTGTGGATCCACGCGGAGAAGAACCAGGACATCGAGGTCGAGAACGACGAGACGCACTGGGTCGGGCGTGACCGGACGAAGACGATCGACCGGCATGAGACGGTCCATGTGAAGGGCAACCGCACCGAGACTGTCGATCTCGACGAGACCATCACCGTTCATCAGAACCGGACGGAGCGGGTGGATCTCAATGAGACCGTGTCGATCGGGGACAACCGGTCGGTGACGATCGGGGGCATGAAGACCGAGACCATCGCGCTGGCCAAGGCCGAGACGATCGGGCTGGGCAAGGCGTTGACGATCGGTGCCGCGTATCAGACGACCGTCGGCGGGTTGATGAACACGACGGTGGGCCTGCAGCAATCGGAGCAGGTGGGCCTGAGCAAGACGACGCGCGTGGGCAAGACCTACGAGCTCGTTGCCGGTGACGCGATCCGCTTCGTCGTCGGCAAGGCCAGCCTGACGATGACCAAGGACGGCAAGGTGACCATCGTCGGATCGGAGTTCCTGTTCGACGCCTCGGGTCCGGTGCAGATCAACGGCAAAGACATCGACCTCAACTGAGGTCGGAGCCCGGCATGGAACTGGTCAACCTCACGCCGTTCGGCGCGGCCGGCTATCGCGGCATCGACACGCAGGATCGCGAGCACGAGGTCGTGGCGATGCGCACGGTCTACAAGCTCGTGCCTGCGTGGCAGCTCGAGGGCGCGGTACCTGCGACGAGCGGTCCGCTGCGCTTGGTGCCGCAGATCATCGACGCGGGCGCGCCGCCGCTGGTCACCGACGACCTGTACGTCGGCGAGGTCGGCCACAGCAGCGTGCGCGTGGAAAGCGATCTCGCGCCATTCAAGCTCAAGTGCGACGTGCTGGTGACGGGGCGCTCGCATGCGCCCGGTGGTGTCGCCAGCGAGGGATGGCTGGCCCGCGTGCGCGTGAGTCAACCCGCCCGTCATCCACAGGCCGATGCCGCCGCGGGCTACGAGCCTCCGCCGACCGATCCTGAAACGAGCTTCGCCGACCGGGTGGCCTGGCAGGAGCGCCGCCGCATCGCCATCGATGCGTGGCTGCGCGCGCCCGGACCGCAAGGGGAGCGCAACCGGGAGATGCTGCTCGACAAGGCGCTGCATCTGCGCGCGCCATCGGCCTTCGCGCCGGATGGGGCAGGCGGCTGGGAGCGTCGAGTCGAAGGGCCGGTGACGTCGGTGCCGCTGTTGTACGAGCTGGCCTACGGCGGCGCGAGCCGCGTGGCCAATCCCGACTTCGAGCAACGGCCCGATGAGCCCGAGCTGCTGCTCAACGAGGTGTGTTTCGTGAATCCGCTGGGCCGTGGATGGCTGCATGCGGACCTGGGGCGCGCGCTGCGAGATGCGCGTCTGCCGATGCCGGCCTCCTGGCCCGCGCCGCAGATCGAGCTGCCGGACGATCTCGTCGAGCGGCCCGACATCACGCAGCAGCCCGCGGGGCAACAGCCGCCGCAGATGCTGGAGCAGGCGACGAGATATGCGCATCGTCCAGCGGGATTCGGGCCCGTGGGTCGCGCATGGACGCCGCGCATCCAGCGTGCGGGCTCCTACGACGAGCAGTGGCTGGAGAGCCGGTGGCCGAATCTGCCGCGGGACTTCGACATGGCGTACTGGAATGCCGCGCCGCAGGACCAGCAGATCGCCTTCCCGAGACCGGATTGCTACCTCGAGCTGGGCAACCTGATCGATCCGGCGTTGTGCCCGAGCGGGTACGCGTTCATCGCGCTGCCGGGGCATCGGGCGTCGGTGCTGTTCCATCTGGAGAGCGGCCTGATGCTGGGCGGTGCGTGCGTGATCGACACGCTGCATGTGGATACCGAGGCGATGGAGTTGGCCATCGTGTGGCGCGCGAGCGTGTCGGCGGAGATGAACGTGAAGACGGCCGAGCTGAGGTTCGAGACCGATCTGGCGGCGCCGCTGTTCAAGATGGAGGAGGCCGCGCATGGCTAGCAACCTGGGGGCTCGCAAGGAAAGCGGCTGGGTGGTTTACAGCATGCCGCCGGACGTCTGCAAGACGCCGATGGGCAGCTCGATGGTCCCGGTGCCGTATCCGATCACGTCGCAGGTGAGCGCCGCGACGGGGGTGGTGAAGAGCGTGAAGCTCAACGGCAGTCCGGCGGTGGTCTTCGATCAGAGCAAGACACCGAGCAGCGTGGGCGACATGCCGGGTAGCGGCACGGGCATCAAGAGCGGGACGGTGGGCAAGAAGTGCGAGCCGATCGACAAGAGCTCGACGGTGCGCGCCGGCAAGAAGTGGCTGGTGCGGCACGGCGACAAGTTCTGGATGAACGGCGGCTGATCGCATGGGTAGCTACAACACGACAGGCATCCTGCAGAAGTCGCCCGCGGTCAGCGCGGGGAAGGCGGAGGATGCGAATGCAGGCGTGAAGATCGACCCGTCGGAGATCTCCAAGCTCGACGCGCTGCAGATGCTGCTGGATCTCGTCGGCCTGATCCCAGGTGCGGGCGCGCCGGCAGACATCCTGAACGGGCTGATCAGTGCGGGCCGAGGCGATTGGGTGGGCGCTGGGTTGTCGGTGCTCGGTGCCGTGCCCATCGCGGGCGAGGCCGCGACGGCCGGCAAGATCGCGCAGAAGTCCGAACGTTATGCGGCCGGCTTGAAGAAGGTGGCCGAAGAGGTGCTGCCTCATTTGCCCAAGCGCTTCCAGAAGCCTTTGCGGGAAGCGCTGGAGAAGGCGGAAGCGAAGCTGGATGAATTGGCTGGACGGCCTCCAAAGAAGAAGCCTGAAGCCGAGCCGCCGAAGGCCAAGAACGAGGGAAGCGACGGCGCGAAGGTCAACCCCAAGACTCAGAAGCCGCATCCTGATTGCGGTAAGGTCTCGTACTATCGCGCGGCTCCCAAGAAACTCGGTGAGTTGAATGCGGACCATGTGCCATCTGGAGCAGCGCTGAAAGCGGCCGCAGAACAGTATCTGAAGGAATCGGGGTTGCTTCGAAAGCTCTCTTCGAAGCAGTTGGAGTCGGTCCTGAATCGTGTTTACAACAATGCGAAGACGATCACCGTTCCGGAGGACGTCCACAAGGAAGGCAGAACATGGGGTCCGAAGAACAACGCGGGCCAAGTCTCTGGCGATTCCAAGGACCTCAAAGGAGCATTCCGAAAGGACGCGGCAGCAATTCAGAAGTCCATGGACACGAAGGATCATGGTTGCAGCGAAAAGTACGCCGAGGCCGTGAAGGAGCTTGAGAAATTTGACTTCGACCAGTACGTCAAGGACGCGGTCAGTAGTCACCGCGCAGTGAAGCCACTCTTGAAGAAGTAGATCAAACATGAACCTCGAACAACTGATTCCGTTCCTGGCCGATTCGACCGACAACGATCGATTCGATGACCTGATTCAGGAACTGGGATTCAAGGCAAGACCAAAGGGACCTGACTTGACGGTCTTTATTCGGACGCCTGACAAGAAGGTGACGCTTGAGTTCAGCGCTCGGCCGAGCTTCGAAGAGACGTTCGACGAAGTTCCGAAGTCGGCAGGCTCGTATCTCCTGGCAGCGATCGAGTCGGAAACGGGCGGCGCGGACCTGCCCTTCGGATTGACTTGGGAAATGCCCATCGCGTCGGTCAAGAGCTGCCTCGGCGAACCCGCCGAGCTAGACCCGAGCATTGCGACATTTATCCGTGAAGGCTTGCAGGTCACTTGCCGCTTCAAAGACAAGGCAATGACAAGACTGAGCTCAGTCACCATTTCGCTCGTGGACGTCTATGCAAAGAAGCGACTCGGACTCTGACAAGGCGTTTCCCACCGAGGGACTGTTAGGGTTCATAGGACGCTCGCCTACCAATCCGGACTTCGACGAGTGGTTGGGAACTCTGCGGATTCGCCACCGTCCGTTCACAGCGGAAGAAGACGAGTACTTCAAGCGAGACCCGTATCGCGCTGGCCGAAACGCACAGGCCAGCGAAGTGGACGAAGTCGAGCGGCACAGTCTTGCGCTGATCTACGACGCGAAGGAGCTCTACTGGTCGCTGGTGGCGAAACCCGATGAGGTTCCGCCACTTGACCCGGGTGCGTTCATTCTTCGCGAGGTCGCTTTCTTCGCTCCGGGTTTCCAGTCCTATCGTGGATTCGATGGGCCGCTTCCGGCGGGGCTCCGGTTTGGTCAGTCGGCAGCCGAGGCCAAGGCTCTTCTTGGTGAGCCGCTCGCGCGCCGCAATGTCCAGGAGCTGATGTCACTCCTCTGGGCGCCTGAGGATTGGGTTCTGAACGCCAGCTTCTTCGATGGAGAGGATGACCTGGGCGTCGTCCACCTACGTCGCCAGAACATCTATGACCGGCGAATGCTCGGAACCGAGTCGATGCCGCCGGATGAGGAACGTGGCGACCCCAACATGGCGATCAATGCGTTGGGGCGATCCCTGGTTGGTGCGCTTGCTGCTGAGACGCTGGCTCCCATTGGTTGGTCCGCGAAGCTGTTCGACTTCAGCAATGCGGGTGAGATCACCCACTACATGCCCTCGCACGGCGTAACGCTGTATGTTGGCGAGCATGGCCGACCGAACTCCACCTTGACCGGCATTCGATTCAATCGCCGCGGCGACATGAAGAGCGCGGGCTTCGAGGGTCGGATGCCGCATGGCATCGAGTTCCACGACACGCCGACGGTCGTGGAGCAGCGCATCGGGCGTCGACCGGACAAGATCACGCAGGCGCCGGACACGGGTTCGTATCTCTGGACGATGGACGGCTACGACCTGCATGTCATGTTCAGCTTGATCGACTATCAGGTCTATCGCGTTTCGCTGTTCTTGCCTCACTCGCCGAATGCGTGAGCATTGAGACAAGTGGCTCAAGGGGCGGTCGAGGGCCATTGATTGAGCACGTGGATGGACGGCACGCCATTCGTCGCCCAAGACGACTTTCACGTTTTCGCGCGCACGGCGTTTGGTAAGCTTGTCCTTTGGGGCGAGCGCACTGGGCAGTCCTTGAAGGTGAACTCTCCCTATGGGATGGTGTTTCCGTCCTTTGATAAAGAGGCATTCGATCGCCGCGGACCTGACAAGGCCCTGCAGTTGAGCTTCGCTTCATTCAACAGGGGCAACTTCGATCTCATCGACGAGGCTGGTGAATCGCTCTTCGACAAGGCGCTGGCGGCGTTGGGGCCGGTGGACAAGAACACCATGTACGGCTTCGCTCCTGCGCTGGCTGTCGGAGGTGCTGCCAAGGTGGAGGCGCTCAAGAAGGTGGACATCCATGTCCATCTGGATCTGCTTGCCCAAGTGACGCGGATCCAGATCATGGAAGACGTTCGCAAACTTGCATGACGCGTCGATTCAAAGGCGCATTGATCGTGGTGTCTCGCAATGAATGCTGAGAAGTCCGCCTCATGGGCCGATCGCCTGTGCGCGCTTAGAGGCTTGAAACCTTCTGCTCGAAGGGACGTTGACCTCGCTGATCTGTTTGATAAGCCGTTTGATGGCGGTAGCGAGAGGTGTATTGATCAGTTATTTCTGTCGTTTACATCGCAAATCGATTCATCTGTTTTGCAAGCAGCGGAGAACGCGTTTGGGCGTGTGGGTTACCCTGAATATTATCTAGGGCTGGGTCGCTGCTTCGAGGCGATGGCAGAGATCAACCCAAGGATTGCCGTCGAACGAATCAACTACCCTTCTAGGAAGTTGCTTGGCGAAGAAGTGGAAGAAGGCTTCCGTCTCTTCGTCTCAGGCCTCGGAAGCGTGGAGCTTTTGGAACTCATGCGACGCACGATCATTGAATGGCGGCTAATGGATAGTGAGCCCTATTGCTCATTCTTGTCCTTGGCGGGAGACGGTGAGGCGCGTCATGGATGATCTGTTGAACCAGTTTCTCTCGGATGGCGAGAAGTTGATGGTGAACGTTCCATTGGACTTCTTCGAAAACTATGGTGGTCAAGACGGTTCCCGGCCCAACGGGATCCACATCGTTTGGTTTATTGGATGGGCTCGCGCGTCCGGCCACTTGGCGCCAGACTTTAATGCAGCCATTCATGATTATTTGAAGTCCGGCGCCCAAGATGGTAAGTCTCTTCGTGACTTCTGTGCCGAGTACACCCAAGGGTCATTGAAGCCAGAGCATTTCTGCGAGGACGCACGAGCGTTTGCGCGAAGTTATTACACGACCGGCTGGGAATATCGGTATCTGCTGGATCTCGAGGCATTGTTCCCGGCTGTCGAGTCCTTCGATCAGTTGGTCGATGAGCCGGAGAACTACGAAGCTGTCAGTCGAATCATTTTGAAGCGATTCGCTGAGTTCCAGGCTGCGACTTGAATGGCTCCGGGTCTTGCATTGACGATGCAGCATGGACGTTGTCGTATGGCTGCGAGCCCATTTCGCCCGGACCGTTGAATGGAATAGTTAGATGAATGCAGACAAGTTTGTGCAGTTGATCGGCTTCACTGAAACCGACGAGGCGTTGCTTGCGGCAGTAGAGGCAGGCGGAGGTGATCTGACTGGCTTGACGCCTAAGCGCTTTCGCGACTACGGCAACGCCTACGTACGTTTCCCCGATCACGGTGTGGAGCTGGTATTCGTAAGTCGTGCGATGTTCGAGGAAGAACGAGATACACCGCGGGGTAGCGGAAAGTACGCACTCGAAGCTGTATTTTGCTTTCCGAACGGTGGAGACGACGCGCCGTATCTTGGGCCAGCGCCATTCACGGATGTAAGACTCAGCGCCCGAGCGGAAGCTCTTGCCGCCTACGGGGAACCGTTCGATACGGAAGAGTCGGATGGGATGTTTGAATCTGATGACTGGTCCAAGGCGGGGCTGCAGATCAGTTGCGCCTACAACGACAATCAGAGCATTGCCAACATCTGCGTGATGCCGCCTTACAAGGGCTGAGAGCCTGAGAAGAAATTCGGGATCATCCTTCTTGGGAGAATTATCTTCATGCGAATCGAAGAATTGCACAACGTTCTTGGTCTGACGAACGTAGATGCACTGCTACAACAGGCGATTGAAGCCGCGGGCGGATCGGTCCAAGTGCTGTCACCCAAGAAGATTCGCGAGCTGGGTTCGGACTTTGTGAATATAAACGACAAAGGTGTGTCGCTGTCCTTTCTGTCACGAGGCGATTACGAGGATGAGCATGGTGTCCCGCGAGGCGCAGGTCCTTATGTCCTGGCATGCATCTTCTACTTTCCTTTCGGCGAAGGCGATGCCCAGGCTTATGAAGGAGTGGCGCCTTTTGCAGACGCGTCATTGAAGTCAAGGGACGATGCGCTGCGAGCGTATGGCGCGCCGCATAAGACCGAAGAGGACGAGGGGGAGATTGAATGGGACGAATGGATCAAGGGCGGTCGGCAGTTGCGTGTTTCTTACACTAGCGAATTGGCAATTCAGGATATTTCTGTTGCTGTTCCACGGGCGTGATCGACTATCAGGTCTATCGCGTTTCGCTGTTCTTGCCTCACTCGTCGAATTCATGATCAACACGATGAATCCAGTGTCATGAGCAGACCATCAAAGGACGATGTCTCGTCGGTCTATTTTTTGGACGGCGTCGTCATCGCGCCCGACTTCGTATTCATCGCCACGCAGCTTGATTCGTTGGACCCGGACGAAACGGCGCACACGCGCATGTCCACGTACAACCCGAGCCAGCAGGAGCTTCCCTTCGGCTTCTTTGATCTCGAGGACAACATCGTTTCCGTCCACGCTTACTGGACGCTGCCGGAGGACAAGAAGCGCTTCGCCTGTCTGGGGCGACATGGAGCCGTTCATTTCGTTCGCGGCAGCACAGGTGAGAAGCGCACGGAGAAGATCCCCGGAAGCGGGATGCTGGACGGTGACTTTGGCGGCCTCATGAGCAATCTGCGAGAAATCGATGGTGAGCTCTGGGCGTGCGGTCAGCACGGCCAGGTCTATCGGCGAGTAGGTGTCGACGATTGGCGCGAAGTCGACCAAGGGATTCGAGTGAAGGTCGACCCGACGGAGTACGGACCGGATCGAATCGAAGAGATGCTCGATCTCATGTCGTCCTCGCCCATGTTGAGCTGCGTCGACGGCAACAACTCCTCCGACGTCTATGTCGTTGGAATGCAAGGCCACATGGCGCATTTCGACGGACGGACATGGTCCAAGATCGAGCTCCCCGTCGACGAGCATCTGGAATGGGTCCGTTGCATCGGTCCCGACGAGGTCTGGGTCTGCGGCTACAACGGCACGCTGCTCAAAGGCAGTGCCAGGACGGGTTTCAAGAGCTTGAGCGGCTTGAACGATCACCAAACCTTCGTGTGCCTCGCGAAGTTCAACGGGGTGGTCTATCTGAGCGCCGAGGAAGGGCTCTTCGAATTCGATGGGAAGGAGATCAGCGAGGTCAGGTCCAAGCTCAAGCCCGAGATCCAAGACGCATGGCGTCTCGATCACGCCGATGGTGTGTTGTGGAGCGTGGGTGTGACGGATCTCGTCCGCTTTGATGGCAACAAGTGGGTCCGGATTCAGGATCCAGATAACCCTCCTATTGGCGAATGAGGGCGACCGCTCATCGACCTCAGCCGGGAGCGAGAGTCAAACCAACGTCGAATTGCCGCAACAGCAGATGGAATTGCTGCTGACCCTGCGCAGCGAGTTGCCAGGTGGCGAAGCGCGTACCCGGCAGGTCGCGATTTCATATCGGTTTGAATGACGATATCGGCCGCCACCCCCGTGAACCCCTCAGTTCGCGTTATCGTCCACCCCCATGACCACCGTCGCCACTGCCCCGTCCTTGCCCAACCTCCCCAGCCTGATCGGTCTGACCGAGGTGGATGCTCCGCTGATCGCCGCCGTCCTGGCGTACACCACGCCCCCAGGCACACCGGCCCCCACCGAGCTCTCCCAGAAGCGCAAGAAGGAGATCCGCGCCGGGTTCGTGCTCCTCAAGGAAGCCGGCGTGGTCCTGTCCTTCACCCCGCGCGAGGCCCATGCCACCGACTTCGGCGAGCCCCTGGGCCCCGGCACCCACGTGCTCAGCGCCGTCTTCTACTACCCCGAGGGCAGCGAGGAAGTCGATCCCTACGAGGGTGACGCGCCCCTGGCCAACGCCCCCGTCACGACCCGCGAGGCCGCCATCGCCGCCTACGGCGAGGCCCTCGACGGCGAGGAAGAGGAGGGCGTCTTCGAGTGGGAACAATGGCAGATCGACGGCCGCGAGATCACCGCGGACTACGCCGACGACGGTGCCGTGCTCACCCTCACCGTGTCCCTCCCGCTGCCGATGTAACGCGTCTGTAGCGCGACGTCCCCCCCACGAGTGACACGCCGAGGGGCGCAGGCGGGAGGGGCCGCTAGGCGCGAACCGCAGCCATAGCGGCGCTATGGCGAGGATTCGCAACAACGCGGACGCCCCGCCTGCGTCCCTCGGCGAATGACTTTGGTCGCTTTCGACGGGGAGCGACCACGCCTACCGTGAAGGACCGTCAGGTGAAGGACCGTGTGTTCCGGTCCGCCGCGACGGTCCGCTCATGGCCGCACCATTCCGCCTCAAGACCGCTCTCGCCGACGATCTCCTGCGCGTGCACGCCTGCGCGTCCCGCGAGGCGCTGAGCGACCTCGGCGAATCCACCCTCACGCTCCTCTCCGAGCGCAAGGACATCCGCGCCGCCGAGCTCCTCGGCAAGCCCGCCACGCTCACCATGGCGCTGCGCGACGACGCCCCCCGCCATCTCTCCGGCTACGTCACCCGCTTCGCGCAGACCGGCTTCGAGGGCAAGCACACCGTCTACCAGATGACGCTGCGGCCGTGGCTCTGGCTGCTCACCCGCACCGCCGACTGCCGCATCTTCCAGGAGATGACCGTCCCCGACATCGTCAAGGCGGTCTTCGACGACCACCCCGTCGCGCGCCACGAGTTCAAGCTCATGCGGGCCTACCGCCCCTGGACCTATTGCGTCCAGTACCGCGAGACCGACTTCAACTTCGTCGCCCGCCTCCTCGAGCAGGAAGGCATCTACTGGTACTTCACCCACGACGAGGGCGGCCACACCCTCGTGCTCACCGACGCCGCCTCCGCCCATGACTGCGCACCCGGTTGCGAGTCGCTGCCGTTCTACGGCGGCGTGAACAACGCCCCGCCCGAGCTCGAGTACGTCGACGCCTGGGTCACGCAGGAGAGCCTCAAGCCCGGCAAGGTCGTCATCACCGACTACGACTTCGAGCGCCCGTCCACCTCGCTGGAAACCAAGCAGGACCGCGCCCGCGACTACGACCTCTCCGACGGCGAGATCTTCGACTACCCCGGCGGCTACGTGCAGAGCAGCGATGGCGCCCAGTACGTCGAGGACCGGCTCGACGAGATCCAGACCGCCTACGCGCGCTTCGACGGCGACACCAACGCGCAGGGCGTGCGCACCGGCCACCTGCTGTCGCTGGCGCGCCATCCGCGCGAGGACCAGAACGCCAAGTACCTCGTCATCGGCACCACCACGCAGATGCGCCAGGCCGCCACCGAGTCCGACTCCGGCGAATCGGGCCTGCGCTGCCGCTTCCACGCCATCCCGGCCGACCAGCAGTTCCGCCCCGAGCGCCGCACGCCCAAGCCCATGGCCCCCGGCCCGCAGACCGCCATCGTCACCGGCCCCTCAGGCGAGGAGATCTTCACCGACAAGTACGGCCGCGTGAAAGTCCAATTCCACTGGGACCGCCGCGGTCAGCGCAACGAGACCAGCTCGTGCTGGATCCGCGTCTCGCAGCCCTGGGCCGGCAAGGGCTGGGGCGGCGTCTCCATCCCGCGCATCGGCCAGGAGGTCGTCGTCGACTTCGTCGAGGGCGACCCCGATCAGCCGCTCATCACCGGCCGCGTCTACAACGCCGAGCAGATGCCGCCGTACGGCCTGCCCGCCGCCGCCGTCATCAGCGGCATCAAGTCCAAGACGCACAAGGGCGCCGGCTACAACGAGCTGTCGATGGACGACACCGCCGGCAAGGAAATGATCACGATCCACGGCCAGTACGACATGGCCACCACGATCGAGCACGACCAGACCTCCACCATCCACAACAACCGCACCGACACCGTCGACGTCGACGACTCGGAGACCGTGGGCAACAACCAGACGCAGAGCGTCGGCGTGAACCAGACCATCAGCGTGGGCGCGGACCGCAGCAAGTCCATCGGCGCCAACGAGACCGTCAGCGTCGGCGCCAACCGCACCGAGTCCGTGGGCGCCAACGAGACGATCACCGTCGGCGCGCATCGCACCGAGACCGTCGGCGCCGGCGAGACGCTCACCATCAACGCCGGCCAGACCGTCACCGTCAACGGCATGCGCAGCCACACCGTCAACGGCGTGCAGACCACCACCATCTCGCTGGCCGAGGCCCACACCGTGGGCGCCGCGCGCGCACACACCGTCGGCGCGGCCGAGGCGATCACCGTGGGCGGCGCGCAGATGGTGTCCATCGGCGGCCTGCAGCGCGTGAACGTCGGCGCCCTGCAATCCATCGGCGTGGGCGGCCCGCACAAGCTGTCGGCCGCCACCATCGGCCAGACCGCCAAGGGCACCTACAAGACCAAGGCCGGCGGCAGCGCCACGATCGAGGCGCCGTCGATCACGCTCAAGGCCGGCGGCAGCAAGATCGTCATGGACTCCAGCGGCATCACCATCTCCGCGTCCAAGATCACCGTCAAGGCCAGCGGCACCGTGAGCGTCAAGGGCAGCGGCGGCGTCGCCGTCAAGGGCGCCAAGATCGGAGAGAACTGACATGGCCGAGCACCGCCGCAATTCCGGCCCGCTGGGCGCCGAGCCCAGCCCGGGCCCCCATCGCCGCCGCGGTGACGTCACCGCCGCCGTGCATGCCGCCGAGCAGTTGATGGACCGCGTGCGGCTCGTCGACGCGGGCGTGCTCGTCGGCGTCTTCTGCGGGTTCGACGCGCAGGGCCGATTCCTCGTGCGCATGGCCAAGGGCCTGCCGCCGGTGGCGGCGCTGTCCGTGGTCGGACTGCGCGTCGAGGACGAGGGCGACGAGGTCATCGTCTCGCTCGAACGCGGCGACCCGCTGCGCCCGGTGATCCTCGGCCGTGCGCTGCGCACCGCCGCGGATGAGGCCCTGCAGCCCGTCGCCCGTCCCGGCGAGGCGCTCCAACCTGAATTTCATCCCGAGGCGCCGGCGATCGCAGAGCCGGTGACCTCGCCGCGCTCCGACGACACCAGCGACACACCGGGGCTCACCACCCACGGGCAGACGCTGGTCGTCGACGGCCAGCGCGTGGTGCTCAACGGGGCCAAGCAGGTCGAGCTGCGTTGCGGTCAGGCCAGCATCGTGCTGACCGCCGCCGGCAAGATCCTGATCAAGGGCACCTACGTGATGAGCCGCTCCAGCGGCGCGAACCGCATCAAGGGCGCGTTCGTCGACATCAATTGATGGCGCGACGCGGCGTTTCCCGATGTGGCAACTGGACAACCGCACGCCCTTCGCCGCCGAGCGCGGCTGGGTGCGCGACCGCGACGGCACCGAGATCTGGCTGGTCGCGGTCAAGGCCAGCTTCACGCTGCAGGCCGACGGCGCGGCGCGGGTGGCCGGGTCACAGCCCGAGGTGCTGCGCGGCCCGCTGCATCGCGGCGACGCCACGTCGACCAGTCTGGCGGCCGATGCCGACCTGATCCGGACCAAGGTCGCCACCGATGTGCTGCTCGACGGCCACGCGCATGCGCCGGGCGGTGAGCCCGTGACCGAGCTCGACGTGGGCCTGGCCGTCGCCGGCCGGGCCAAGGTGCTGAAGGTCTTCGGCGATCGCGTGTGGCAGGGCCGCTCGATCGGCCGGCCCGCGCCGTTCACCGCGATGCCCATCGTCTGGGAACGCGCGTTCGGCGGTGCCGATCCGAAGGCCGAGCCCGCCGCGTGGGACGAGCGCAATCCGGTGGGGCAGGGCTTCGCGACGCAGGCCGAGCACGTCGATGGCCGTCCGCTGCCCAACATCGAGCACCCCGACCACCTGATCCACGGCTGGAAGGACCGGCCCGAGCCGGCCGGCTTCGGCCCCTTGTGCAGCCACTGGACCGAGCGGCGGCGCTTCGCCGGCACCTACGACGACCGCTGGCAGCGCGAGCGCCTGCCGCTGCTGCCCCACGACTTCGACGACCGCCATTACCAATGCGCGCCCGCGGACCAGCAGCATCCGGGCTTCCTGCGCGGCGGCGAGGCGGTCACGCTGCTCAACCTCACGCCGGGCGGCGGCACCTGGCGCTTCGCGCTGCCGCGCGTGTTCCTCGGGATGGAGACCGTCTTCGGCGACGGCCATCGCGAGACACACGTGCCGCCGCGGCTGCACACGGTGCTGATCGCGCCCGATGAGCGCCGGGTCTCGCTCGTGTGGCACAGCGCGCTGCCCTGCCATCCGCGCGTGCTCAAGCTCGAGCGCACCCGGTTGTGGCTCAAGCAGGACCTGCGCGACGGACAGCTCGGCCCGGCGCATGCCGAGCCGGACGAGGACGCGCCGGCCCCGCGCGTGGAGGCGGCCTGACATGCACGATCTCCGCAAGACGCAAACGAGCGGCACCGCCGATGCCCAGGGCGCGGCGGACCCGGGCGCCGGACTGCGCGTGCTGGCCATCGGCGCGTGCACGCCGGTCGGCGGCACCGCGCGCGCGACCGCCGCCGCCGTGCGTGCCGGCCTCTGCGGTTTCGTCGAGCACGACTACCTGGTCGACGACGCGGGCGAGCCGATGCGCGTGGCCCGTGTGGCCTCGATCGACCCGGAGCTGCAGGGACCGGAGCGCCTCGTGGCGCTGCTGGCGCCAGCGCTGGATGAAGTGCTGACCGACGTGCGCGCGGCGCCGCGGGGACGCATCGGCGTGGCGGTGGCGCTGCCGCCGACGCGACCGGGTGGTCCCGGCGCGGCGCCTGGACAGGACCCGGACGCCGGACCCGCGGCGCAGGCCGTGCGGGCGCTGTGCCGCGCGCGGCTTGGCGAGCGCCTGGGGCCGTTCCAGGCTTTCCCGAGCGGCCATGCCGGCGGCTTCCAGGCGCTGGATCAGGCCCGGACCTGGCTGCGCGCCGGGCAGGCGGAGGCGGTCATCGTCGCCGGGGTGGACTCCTACCTCGCGCCGCTGACGCTTGAATGGCTGGAGGCCGAGGGCCAGTTGCACGGCGCGGGCCTGACCAACAACGCCTACGGCTTCGTGCCGGGCGAGGCCGCCGGCGCACTGCTGCTGGCGAGCGCGGCGGTGAACTCCGCGAGCGCTTCCGGCGCGGACCCCGCATGGGCGGAGCTGCTCGCGGTCGGACTGGGCCGCGAGACCCGATTGAACAAGAGCGACGGCGTGTGCGTCGGCGAGGGCCTGACACAGGCCCTGCGGCACGCGCTGGATGAGGTGGCGACGCAAGGAATGATCGACAACGTGGTCTGTGACATGAATGGCGAGGCGTACCGCGCCGATGAATACGGCTTCAGCGGGCTGCGCGTGCGCGACCGGCTGCGCGATCCGACGGACTTCCTCGCGCCGGCCGACTGCTGGGGCGACGTGGGCGCGGCGGGCGCGCCGCTGCATCTGCTGCTGGCCGCGTCGGCCGGCCGCAAGGGCCATGCCAAGGGGCCGCTGTCGCTGCTCTGGGGCAGCTCCGATGGTGGCGAGCGCGGCGCCGCGGTCATCCGCGCCCGCGTGGCGCAACGGACATGACGATGGACAACGGGCGATTGCAGACCGGCACGGGCGCGGCATCCGGCACGGCATCCGGGGCGCCATCGGGCGTCGGTGCGGGCATGGGTGCGGGCGAGGTCTCGTCCTTCGCGCCGGTCACCGCCGATCAGATCGAGACCTACCGCGACGAGGCCGCCTTCCTCTGGACGCAGCGGCGCGACGCGCTGGACGCGCCGCATTACTCGCCGCGACAGTTCGCCGACCTGGACGAGCAGCTCGCCGCGCAGCTCGACGGCCTGGCCGAGGCCGGTGACGAGGCCTGGCCGCCGTGCGAGGCCGCGCTGATCAACGACTGCGCCGAGGACTTCTTCGTCGCCGGCGTGCTGGCGCTCAACGGCCGCGCGGCCGCGTGGTCCTCGCTGGTGCGCCGCGCCCGCGAGGCGCCGGAAGCCGCGCCCGGACTGGCCGCGGCGCTGGCCTGGGTCGGCCCCAACGAGGCGCTGCAGGCCGAGGCGCTGATGTCGGCCGAGGATTCGCTGAGCCGACGCCTCACGCTGGAGGCCTACGGCGCGCACCGGCTGGACGCGGGCGAGCGCTGGTCGGTGTCGATGCGCTCGACGAATGCGGGCGAACGCGCCCGCGCGCTGCGCCTGGCCGGCGAGCTCGGCCGCGTGGACGGCCTGAACGCGGTGCTGGAGCTGATCAGCGACGAGAAGAGCGAGCCGCGCTTCTGGGCGCTGTGGTCGGGCGTGCTGCTGGGCGACCGCGGCAAGGCGCTCGCCGCGCTGACCGGCGCGGCGCTGCGGCCGGGAACGCGGCAGATGGATGCCTTCCGGCTGGCCGTGCTGGCGCTGCCGGTGGAGGACGGCCATCGGCTGCTCGTCGAGGCCGAATCGATGGCTGGCGCGGCCCGGCTGCGCGTCATCGGCGCGGGGCTGTCGGGCCAGTTGCGCTACGTGCCGTGGCTCGTGGACCAGATGACCCAGCCGGCGCTCGCGCGCATCGCGCTGGAGGCCTTCTGCCTGATCGTCGGCGCGGACGTCAATGTCGACGGCCTGGAGGCGACGCCGCCCGAGGACCTCGAGGAAGGCCCCAACGAGGACCCCGAGGACGACGACGTCGAGCTGCCCGTGGACGTGGCCTTGCCGTGGCCGCAGGTGGAGCGGGTGCGCGCGTGGTGGCTGTCGCACCAGTCGCGCCTGCCGGCGCTGACGGGACAGCCCGCGACCGCGCGCTACTTCCTGGGCGAACCGCTGAGCGAGCTGCAATGCCTGCGCGTGCTGCGCGACGGGCATCAGCGCGCGCGCGCGCTGGCCGCGCTGCACCTGTGCCTGCTGCGTCCGGGCACGCCGCTGTTCCCGGTGGAGGCGCCGGCCTGGCGGCAGCGGCGGCGGCTGGACGTCCTCGGCGCGGGGGACTGACGCCATGGCGGCCACGATCAAGGTCAACGGGACCGTGCATTCGCTGGTCCACAAGTTCAGCAACGGCATCACCATCGCCACGATCCCCGACGTCTGCAAGACGCCGAGTCCCGGCGGCCCGGTGCCGATCCCGTATCCCAACATCGCCCAGTCGATCACGCTGGCCGACGGCACCACCACCGTCAAGGGCGACAAGACGATGGCCGCGGTGAAGGGGTCCAAGTTCGCGCTCTCCAATGGCGACAACCCCGGCGTGGCCGGCGGCGTGAAGTCCAGCACCTTCATGAAGGAGGCCACCTGGATCCTCTACTCGTTCACCGTGAAGATGAACAAGAAGAACGCCGCGCGGTTCATGGACAAGATGTTCCACAACCATGAGAACGCCGCGAATCTGAGCGGCGCGATCAACCCGCCGGTGACGATCGAGGTCTTCGAGCAGATCCTCAAGGACTGCATCGAGGCCGCCGCGGCCTCGGTCAACAAGAAGCACCTGGGCAGCCCGTCGGGCCCCAAGACCAAGGCCGCGTGGCAGCGTTTCTGCAAGAGCGTGGTCGGCAAGGACGCGCGCGGCAAGGACATCACCGGCGCGATGCAGCGCGGCACCGACATCGGCGAGGAGGCCGAGGCCTGCGTCAACGAGAAGATGGAGGCCCAGGGGCGCGGCAACGAGGTGTCGACCGAGCAGTCCTACAACGGCACCGCCAAAGGCCCGCAGGCGGTGGGCAATCGCGGCGACGTGATCAAGGGCTCGCAGCGGCCCGACGTCGTGCTGCACGAGGCCGGCAACCCCAACGCCGTGCGCGCGGTCTACGACTTCAAGGCGCCATGCCCGCCGTCCAACATGCCGCACTGGGGCGATCGCGGCGCCTTCGACCAGGGCGAGCTCTACATGCATGTGTTCCGGCAGGTGCCCAAGATCGTCGCGCCGGGTTATCGCATCGCGCCCTTCGCCACGCCGGTCATGAAGGGCGTCGCCCGGCTGCTGGGCCTCCCGATCTGACCGCCTACGATGACCGCCCCGGAGGATCCGACTTGAGCGACACGACATCCCCGACTTCGCCGAGCGGCGCACCCGCTGGCGAGCTGCCGCGTTACCAGATCGACGTCGAGGCCGGCGTGCCGGTGCTGCGCGACGGCTGGACGGCGGTGTTCTATCTGAGCGGGCCCTGTGAGCAGCATCAGGCCGCCGCCGCGCGCTGCATCGCCGAGTACCTGCGACTGGTCCACGAGCCCGCGCTGCGCTGGACGATCGACGAGGAGGGCGACGCCGTCGAGCTGGACGACGCCGAGATCAACGGCCGCCTGGACGAGCTGGCGCAGCCGGGCGAGGAATCGGTCGGTTTCCGGCTGATGGACAACCCCGAGGGCGTGAGCGCCCATCGCGTGCGTTACATCGGCTTGCACACTGACGATCCGATCGCGGCGATGCGGCCCGACGCGGTGAGCCTGCTGCAGCTGACCTACGCGACCGAGACGGTGGAGCGGATCGGGCTGGAGCGTTTCGTGCGTTTCCACGACGCCGTGGCCGAGACCTTGCCGCTGTCCTTCGGCTACGTGTCGCCGGCCTTCCTGGCCGCGACCGGCGCCGGCGAGCCGCCCGCGTTCGAGCGGATCCGCGGCTGGAGCCGGCGTTTCCCGTGCCTGGACGTGAGCCATGTCTCCATCGACACCCTGACGCTGGGCGATCGCGTGCGCGGCGCCTACTGGCTGAGCTACCTGGGGCCGCGCAACGTGGAGGCGCTGGGCGGCGAGCCCGCGCTGCGTGCCGCGCTCACTGCGGCGGCTGGGGAGGGCGTGGGCGTGCGGGCTCTGCCTGGGGGCGTGCTGGCGCTGCAGGTCGAGGCCGCGCCGATCTCGGGGGATGTCAACCGGCGCGAGGACGTCGGCGCGTACCGGGCGCTGGCGGCCTGCCTGGAACCGCGCCTGTACGAGCCCGAGATCGCGTTCCCCGAGTTCGAGCTCGAGGACACGCAGGCATGGTTCCGGCGCTTCCTGGAGGACAAGCACGCGTAGCGTGTGCGGGCGTCGTGACTTTCGTTCATTGCCCCCTCTGTCCGTGACACGAAAATGCGGACTGGGCGGCGATCCTCGCCGCGGCGAGGCGCTCGATGTCAGGTTCTGAAGGTAATTCCCGCTCGGCCAAGCCGGGCCATGCTCCGGCCCCGCGCGCCGATGACCCGGCGCTGGATCCGGACGCGACGCGCATCGTGCCGGCCGGTGCCCCGCTGGACCGCATGCCGCCGATCACCGCGGCCAACCGCGCGCCGGCCGCCGAGCTCCCGCCCGAGCCGGAGCCGCCGCACGACGACGGCCCGGAGACCGTGCAGCAGGAGCGCGAGGTCAGCTTCATCGACCCGACCTTCCCGGACACCTTCTCGATGCGCGCCGGCCGCAAGCCCGCCGACATCCCGCTGGACAACGACCACACGGTGATCGCGCCCGCACCGCTGCTGGAGCCGCGCACGCCGGCCGCCGAGCCCGTTGCGCCGATCGAGCCGGTCGAGCCGGTCGCGGCTGCCGCCCCAGTCACGCCTGCCGCGCCGGTGCCGCCCGCCGCCCTCGACAACGAAACCGTGATCGCCCCGGCCGCGCCGATCTCCAACGAGACAGTGATCATGCCGGCCTCGGCCCTGAACGCGCTGTCGCCCAAGCCAGCCAAGCCCGCCGAGAAGGCCCCGGCAGCTCCGGCAGCTCCGGCAGCCCCGGAGCCCTTGGAGACCCCGGAGGCCCTGGAGGCCCCCTCGCCCGCGCAGCGGGAGAGGGCGGGGGGTGAGGGCTCGGGGAAGGACGCCGTGCCCTCACGCGAGCCCTCACCCCCACCCTCTCCCGCTGCGCAGGAGAGGGAGTCTTCGGTGCCGGTGGCTGACGCGGGTGACTCGACCTTCCATGCCTCCGAGTTCGCCGAGACCGTGCTCGATCCCGACGCGGTGGCCGCGGTCGCGGCCTTGCGCGCGATGCCGCCCGCGCCCGAGCCCGAGCGGCGCCCGTCCACGGGCACCTTGCCCGGCGGCGCGCTGGCCGGCATCACCAGCATCACGAAGGCCGCCAGCGCGGACGCGCCGGTGCGTCAGGTCGGCCGCTTCCAGGTGCTGGACCGCATCGGCCGCGGCGGCATGGCCAGCGTGTTCAAGGCGCACGATCCGAGCATCGGCCGCGACGTCGCCATCAAGTTCCTGCATGCCTCGCTGTGCGAGGACGAGGAATACCACGCACGCTTCCTGCGCGAGGCGCGCGCCTCGGGCAGCCTGTCCCATCCCAACATCGTCACCGTGCACGACGTGGGCGAGGTCGACGGCCGGCCCTACATGGCCATGGAACTGCTGGACGGCGAACCGCTGGCCGACCTGCTCGAGCCCGGCGCGCCGCTGCCCATCCGCGACACCGTCGTGATGGCCATCCAGCTGGCGCGCGCGCTGGACTACGCGCACAAGCGCGGCATCGTCCATCGCGACATCAAGCCCGGCAACATCGCCCGCGTGCGCGGCACGCTGGACATCAAGGTGATGGACTTCGGCATCGCGCACATGGAGTCCACCAAGGGGGAGCAGCGCACCCGTGTCGGCGACGTGCTGGGCACGCCGCAATACATGGCCCCCGAGCAGATGAACGGCGAGAAGATCGACGGCCGCTCGGACCTGTTCTCGGTGGGCATCGTGCTGTACCAGATGCTCACCGGCGTGCGCCCGTTCACCAGCGACAGCGTGGTGAACCTGGCGCTCAAGATCGCCAAGGACGACCCGACGCCGCTGAACAAGCTGCGCCCGGAGATTCCCGCGTCGCTGCGCCGCGTGGTCGACCGCTGCCTGGCCAAGTCTCCGGACAACCGCTTCCAGACCGGCGCCGAGTTGGCCGACGCGCTGGTCAAGGTGCTGGTCGAGATCGACGAGGAAGCGCGCAACAAGGGCCGTTCCAAGCTGATCCCGCTGCGCGTGAAGTGGGCCGCGATGATGGCCGGCATCGTCGCTATCGTGATGGCGGTGAGCGGCTCCATCATCAGCCAGCGCCAGAACGCGGCGCTGATGCAGCAGGTGGCCGATTACGGCACGGCGCTCTCGCGCTTCATCGCCGCGCAGAACGCCACGGCGGCGCTGGGCGAGGACTGGGTCTCGGTGGACGTGTCGCTGCAGGAGATCATGAAGACGCGCGACTTCGAGAGCGTCACCGTGATCGACCGGGCCGGCGTGGTGGCGGCCTCGAGCCAGCCTGACGCCGTCGGCAAGCCCTACCAGCCGCCCCCGGGCGAGACGCTGGGCGAGCAGGGCGGGGTGAAGCGCACGCGGTATCACGCCGCGGCGGGCGCGGCGATCCTCGGGTTCGAGTCGCCGATCACCTTCCAGGACAAGACGGTGGGGCGCGTGGCGCTGGGCCTGCCCGAGCGGCCGCTGGAAAGCGTGGCGCGGCTGTCGCGCACCTTGATGGCGGTGCTGGCGGTGACGACGGTGCTGGCGGTGGCCATCGCGATGTTCTTCGTCGCCAACTGGTTCTCGCGACCGATCAAGCTGGTGGTCGAGGCGCTGGACGAGATCGGCCGCGGCCGCGTCGACTTCCGCATCCGCGAGCAGCGCAAGGATGAATTCGGGCTGCTGTACGCGGCGTTCGACCGGATGGCGCAGGCGCTGCAGGACAAGCAGGCGCTGGCCGCCTCCGCCGCCAAGGCCGAGGCGCCGACGACGATCGGTCGGCGCTCGGGGCTGAAGCCGACGGCCGCGACGGCCGATGCGCCTGAGGCGACGCCGACGCCCGCGGACGACGCGGAAGCCCCCAAATCTTCGTGACCGCTCCGTGATGACGTTCGTACAAGCCATGTCTCCCATGACGAGCCCTCACCCCAACCCTCTCCCGCTGCGCGGGAGAGGGGGCAAGATCTTGCTCGCCGCCGCGGCGCTCGTGCTGAGCGCCTGCACGACCGCGCCGACCTCGACGCCGCCGCTCAACGAGCCCGCGCCGGCCAAGGCCGCGGCGACGACCGCCACCGGTGAGGTCCTCGCCCGCAGCGACCGGATGGTCATCTACTCGCCGGTGGCCGGTGAATCGCTGCGTGGCATCGCCGCCCGATTGCTCGGCAGCGAGGACCGCGACTGGCAGATCAGCGAGGCCAACGGCGGCGTGACCAAGGTCGACCCGGGCCAGCCGCTGATCGTGCCGCTCAAGCCGATGAACCCGGCCGGCGTGCGCGCCGGCAGCTTCCAGACCGTGCCCATCCTCTGCTATCACCGGCTCGGCACCGTCGGCGGCAAGATGGCCGTCTCGCCCGGCAACTTCGCCGCGCAGATGGAGTGGCTCGCGAAGAACGACTACCGCGTCATCAAGCTCTCGCAGCTCGGCGGCTACCTCGACGGCAAGGAACCGCTGCCGCCCAAGGCCGTGGTGATCACCTTCGACGACGGCTACGAGTCGGTCTACAAGTTTGCCTACCCGGTGCTGCGCAAGCTGGGCCTGCCCGCGACGATGTTCGTCTACACCGATTTCGTCGGTGCGGGCGGCGACGCCGTGAGCTGGCCGCAGCTGGTGGAGATGCAGGCCTCGGGTCTGATGGACATCCAGGCGCATTCCAAGTCGCACCGCAACCTGATCGAGCGCGTCAGCGGCGAGAACGAGGAGCGCTACAAGCGCGCCCTGGATGCCGAGACCGCCGGCCCGCGCGACCTGATCGAGAGCAAGCTCGGCACGGCCGGCCAGGTGCGCCATTACGCCTATCCCTACGGCGACGCCAACGAGCTGGTGCTGGACACGCTGACGCGTCAGAAGTACACGCTGGCGGTGACCGTCAACCCCGGCGGCAACGCCTTCTACGCGCAGCCGCTGATGCTGCGCCGCACGATGATCTTCGGCGACCACGACCTCGAGGCCTTCAAGGCCCGGCTGCAGACCAGCCGACGCATCGGACAGACCCCATGAGGGCGGCGCTCCTCGTCCTGATGGCGGCCGCCGCGCTGGCGGCCTGCAGCAGCGGCCCCGGCGCGGTGCGCGGACCCGACGGCAGCGTCGGTCCGGGCCCGACGGCCTTCGAGCAGGCGCAGATCGCGCGCGCGCAGGAACAGGTCAAGGACGGCCAGTTGGCCGACGCGGCCTGGACCTGGGAATCGCTGACCGTGCTGCGGCCCGACAACAGCGGCTATCGCGACAGCCTGGCCGCGACGCGGCAGCTGATCGACGCGGGCGTGACCGAGAAGCTGGACAAGGCCCGCGCGGCGCACAAGCGCGGCGACCTGGAGGGCGCCACGACGCAGTACCTGGGCGCGCTGGCGCTGCAGCCCGACAACGACGCCGCCGCGGATGCCCTGCGCGCGCTGGAGAAGGAACGCAACCAGAAGAGCTACCTCGGCAAGCCCGCGCGCGTGACGCTGCGCAAGGCCGCGCCGCCGGTGGCGGCCAAGCCGGCGCCCAAGGCGAAGGACTCGGCCCAGACGGCGGAGAAGGCGAACGCGGGCGGCGCAGGCGGTTCGGGCAACGCAACCGCGGCGTCGAGCAAGGACGGCGGGTCCGGCGCGGGCGGCGATCGCAACGAGCTGGAGCACATCGCGATGCTGGCGGCGCAGGGCGAGCTCGACGAGCCGATCCGGCTGCTGGAGAAGCGCGCGCCGCAGGACCGCAACGATCCGTCCGCGCGGCGTCTGCTGGCCGATCTCTACGTGCGCAAGGCAGAGAAGATCTCGACGATCGACAAGTCCGGCGCGGTGATGCTGCTGCAGAAGTGCCTGCGCGTGGATCCGAAGAACGCGCGAGCGACCGCGTTGATGCGGCAGCTCATCGACGAGTCCGCAGCCAAGGCCTCGCCCGCGCCGGCCTCGCCGGGGGCGGGCACCTCGCCGGCGGCCGCGTCGGCAAAGAGCAAGGCCGAGCGCAAGTGAGCCGAGGGCCCTAGGGCCCGACCTCGCGCTCGCTCAGAACGTCACCGTCACCGACGGCGCGCTGCGCTCGGCCTCGCCGTGGAAGACGGCCTCGATGTTGTTGCCGTCGGGGTCCAGCACGAAGCAGGCGTAGTAGCCCGGGTGATACGGGCGCTCGCCGGGCGCGCCGTTGTCGGTGCCGCCGCTCGCCAGCGCGGTCTTGTGGAAGGCGTCCACCGCCGCGCGGTCCTTGGCCTGGAAGGCCAGGTGATGCCGCCCCGTCAGATGACCTTGCGCGGACGAGCTGTCGGCGCTCGAGACGAACAGCTCGTCGAACCAGAAGTAGTCCTCGGCCGCGCCGCCCAGCGGCACGCCCAACGGCGGCAGCACCGCTTCGTAGAAGCGGCGGCTCGCGGCGAGGTCGCGCACGACCAGCTGCAGGTGATCGATCAGGCGGCCGCGGTGCAGTTGCATCGTTTCCATGGAAGTCTCCGTGCGGTGGGGTTGTCCTCATCGGGGCAAGGCGCGTTCTTACCCGCGGCGCGGGCGGATGCCATTCGTTTCGGTGCCGCGCGACGCCCGCGACCCCGGAGTGCGGGACGCGGGACCCGATTCCCGCGGATTTCCACGCGGGTGGGCGTCCCGCTTGCTCCGCCCGCGCATCGCGTGCGCCGCACGTGTCTCGAGGGCCTTTCCTGCATGAAACCGATCCTCCTTGCCGCCACGCTGATCGCGGCCTCCTCCGGCGCGCTCGCGCAGTTCAATCCCCCTGCGGCGCCGATGCAGCAGGTCGAGCTCAACGCCAGCGGCACGACCGACACCCGGCACCAAACCGGCACGCCCGGCTCGCTCGCCGCCGACGTGGCGCGCTCGGGCATCGACGCGGGCGGTCAGCCGTATACGTCGAGCGCGTCCGGCGCGACGCGGATCGGGCCCGGTCAACTGACCGGCAGCCTGGACCTGAAGGTCACCGGCACCGGATCCGCGTCCGGCGCGCTGACCGCCTATCAGCACGACGCCTTGACCTTCCAGCGGCGCGACGGCGGCTTCGACGACGCGCTGATCGTCCACTACAACATCGTGATCACCGGCGGCACCGCAGGCTCGGCGTCGGGCGGCGGCGCGGGCCAGGTCGGCGCGCTGGACTGGACGCTGGTGCATCAGCTCGACGATCACTACCTCACCAGCTGGGACAGCCGCACGACGCTGCAAGGCGACGGCAGCACCGCCACCGTCAGCCACTGGAATGTCGGCGACATCGACAAGGTCTACGCGGTCTACAGCTTCTCGGCGGCGGTGATGGCCGGTTCGCCGCTGAGCATGGACTTCTACCTGGAGATGAGCGGCGCGCTGCAGGGCGCGTTGTCCTCGGCGAGCGCCTCGCTCGCGGCCCAGGCGCCCTCGATCTACTGGGGCGGCATCACGCAGGTGTCCGACTGGAGCGGCAACGCCGTCGACTACGCGGTGAGCTCCGCGTCGGGCTTCAACTATCGTCTGAACGCGCTGGCCTCGCCCGCACCGGAGCCGGCGACCTGGGCGATGCTGCTGATGGGCGGCATCGTGCTGGGCGCCTGGGCCCGCCGCCGTGGCCAGCGCCACGTTTCACCACCGCCGCCGCGTCGCGGCTAGGAGACCGCGCATGCTCAAGCTCTATGGCTTCTCCCGCGTCAACGCGATGGCGCGCGGCCACACCCGGGACCTGCGCGTGCTGTGGGCGCTCGAGGAAATGCAGCTGCCGTGCGAGATCGTCGGCATGGACCATCCCGCGCATGACCTGAACACCGCGTCCTATCGCCAGCTCAGCCCCTTCGAGCAGATCCCGTCCATCGACGACGACGGGCTGATCGTGTCGGAGTCCGCGGCGATCCTGGTCTACCTCGCGAGGAAGACCGGGCAGCTGATGCCCGCGGACCGCGAGGGCGAATCGCAGGTGATGCGCTGGTGCTTCGCGGCGATGAACACCGTCGAGCTGCCGCTGATGGGTCTGCTGACGCTGGACTGGACGTCCAAGGGCAGTTGCGAGAAGCACCGCGAGTTCCTCACCGGCTGGGTGCATCGCGTGCTGGGCAACCTGGACCGCTGGCTGGCGAATCGCGCCTTCATCGCGACCGAGGCCTTCTCCGTGGCCGACATCCTGATGGCCCACGTGCTGGAGTCGGGCCTCAGCGACCCGTCGACGATCGCGGCGTATCAGAAGGTGCTGGCCTACCGCGATCGCTGCCTGTCGCGGCCGGCGTGGCAGCGGACGAAGGCGCGTTACCTGGAACGCGTCGAGGCCGCATGAAGGGCGCCAGCAGCGGACGAGCCGCGAGGTCGCGCATGAAGCGCTCGACCAGCACGGCCAGGCCGACGCACAGCGCCACGGTGGGCAGGTACACGACGAAGGTCCAGGCCTGCGACGGCCCGAGCAGCGCGCGATAAGCGGCGACCACGGCCAGCACGACGAACATGTGGGTCAGGTAGAGCTCGTAGCTCAGCTGCCCCATGCGCGCGAGCCAGCCCAGCCACGCGTGCCCGCGTTGCGGCCGCGGCGACTGGGCAAGGGCATGGGCATGGAAGGCGATCAGCATCGCGGCCGTGCCTCCGCACAGGCCGTACATGCCGGACTTGAAGAGCCCGCGATGCACGAGGTCGCCCCAGCCGATGACCATCAGCACGCAGAAGCCGCCGAAGAGCGCGAGCGCCCGGGCGTCGCGCGGGGCCGGCGTCCAGCGCCGGGCCGCCAGCGCGGCCAGCACGCCCCACGCGATCGCGGACATGCCCGGCAGGTAGGCCTTTTCCCACCAGACCTCGTCGCTGACGGGGACCACCGCGCGCAGCGGCATCAGGCTCAGCGCGAGCACCGCCAGACCCGCGATCAGCAGCCCGCGCGGGAGCAGCAGGCACAGCAGCGGGAAGCCGACATAGAAGACTTCCTCGATGGACAGGGACCACAGCACGTCCCACGCGGCGGGCGCCCAGCCGGTGCGTCCCTCATACCAGTTGAAGGTGAAGCTGAGCGCGGACCCGACCAGCCCGTGCAGCGTCTGTTGCTCGCCGGGCGCGAAGCCCTCCAGCCCGATCCGCGCGAGCAGGGTCAGCACCGTCAGCACGACCAGCAGCAGCGGCAGGATGCGGCGCGCGCGGGCCAGGTAGAACTGGCGCAGGTCCACGCGGCGCAGCTCGCCGTGTCGCTCCAGGATGCGCGTCGTGATCAGGAAGCCGGAGATCACGAAGAACATGAAGACCGCCTCGTAGCCGTTGAAGCTGATCGCGTCGATCAGCCGCCTGGGCATCCACTCGCCGGCCAGGCTCGGGCGCAGCGGCAAGCGGAAGGGCAGGGCCAGGTGATGCACGATCACCAGCAGGATGGCCACGCCGCGCAGGCAGTCGATGGCGAAGTTGCGCGGAGCGGGCGTCGTCATGGGAGCGATCGGCAGGAAAGTCGGCGAGAGGATCGGCGAGAGGGGCGGCAGTGAGCGCCGCGGCGGTCGCGCATGTTAGCGGCGCGGTCCTCGCTTCCGGTCGATGCGGTCGCGTGACGGCCGTTACGCGTCAGGGTCGTCCGCGGCTCCCGATCCCTGCGGCGATCTGTCGATCGGCGCGATCGGACGGAGCCGTCGCGGCGCGGTGGGCGCCGCGTCGATCATGCCGGCCATGCGCGCCTGCGCCTGCGCGACGAGGGGCTCGATCAGCGCGGCCTCCGGCAGGTTGGCCCAGTAGCGGCGCGGCATCTCGCGCTCCATCATCGCGACCTTGAGCCGCGCGGGATTGAAGATGCTGCGGTAGTAGGTCAGCCACAGGCTCGCGCCGGCGTCCGGCGCGGGGGCCTGCTCGCGCGCGGCGCCGGGCCCCACCCTGAGCGACACGCCATCCCACGTCACCGAGCATCGCGGCGACAGGATCGCCCAGCGCTCGTTGGCGAAGCGCCGCGCGAAGAAGGGCGCGGCGGCTTCCAGCACGTGGTGCTCGGGCTCGATCCACGCGACCAGGCGCTCGCCGCCGCCGAGGTCTTCGTCGGGCACCGGCACGAAGCGCACGAACGCATGCAGTTTGTGGATCTCGTGGCGGACCTCACGGGCGAGCTGCTCCGCGCGGCGGCGATCGGGATCGAGTGGATCCCGCCAGAACGCGGGCTCGCGAGCGAGCCGCGCCAGCAGCCGGTACATCAGCGCGAAGCGCTGCGGCTCGCGATGGAGCAGCACGTCCTCGCACAGCCGCATGAAGTCTTTCGGCACGTGGAGCAGCGGGGACGGATGCGCGGCGCCGCGCGTATCGACGGGTGACGCCGGATCGGTCTCGGCGGAGCCGGTCTCCGCGAGGGACCACAGGTCTCCGTCCGTGGCGTCCCCGCAGTCCCAGAGGACGTCCTCGGGCCGGGTGCCCAGCGCCAGGAGCCGTTTGGCCTCGCGGCGGAAGCCGGCGAGGTCGATGGGTCCGTCGAGCCGCGCGCGCTGCATCAGAACAGGCCCATCTGGATCGCCGGCATCGCGACCGATGCCGATGCCGATGCCGATGCCGATGCCGATGCCGATGCTGCCGCGGCGTCGGGCGCTGATCGGGGCAGGGCGCCCAGGAGATCCGCCTGGCGCGGCTGATGGCCGTCGACGATCACGAAGGGCATCACCTTGCGCGTGGGCAGCTTCAGCTGGCGCAGATCCTCGGCCCGGAGCCGCCGCGTGCCGCGCGCGGCCAGCAGCTTGTCCACCGATCCCACACCCAGCCCCGGCACGCGCAGCAGCAGCTCGCGCGGCGCGACATTCAGGTCCACCGGGAAGCGCTCCGGATGCGCCAGCGCCCAGGCCAGTTTCGGATCGACGTCCAGCCGCAGCAGCCCGGTGCCGTCGTCGACGATCTCGTCGTGCTCGAAACCGTAGAAGCGCATCAGCCAGTCGGCCTGATAGAGGCGATGCTCGCGCACCAGCGGTGGGGACTTCAGCGGCAACGCGCGCGACGCATCGGGGATCGGGCTGAAGGCCGAGTAGTACACCCGCCGCATCCGGAAGCGCCCGTACAGCGCCGCGCTGCTGCGCAGGATGCTGCGGTCGTCGCTGGCGTCCGCGCCGACGATCATCTGCGTGCTCTGACCCGCCGGCGCGAAACGCGGCGGCCGCGCCGGACGGGTCGCCGCCCCCGGCAGCACGCGGATCGGCGCCTCAGCCACCGCGCGGCGCTCGGCCTTGGCGTCGTCGATGTGCAGCTTCAGCCGGCCCATCGAGCGATGGATGGCGGCGGTGTCCTTCTCCGGCGCCAGCGCCTTCAGTCCCTGGTCGGTCGGCAGCTCCACGTTGATGCTCAAGCGGTCGGCATACAGGCCGGCGCGCCGCAGCAGCTCCTCGCTGGCGTCGGGGATGGTCTTCAGGTGGATGTAGCCGCGGAAATCGTGTTCCTCGCGCAGCGTCTGCGCCACGCGCACCACCTGCTCCATCGTGAAGTCGGGGCTCTTGACGATGCCGCTGCTCAGGAACAGGCCCTCGATGACGTTGCGCCGATAGAAGTCCAACGTGAGCGCGACGACCTCCTCGACCTGGAACCGCGCGCGCGGCACGTTGCTGGAGGCCCGGTTGACGCAGTACAGGCAGTCGTACTGGCAATGGTTGGTCAGCAGGATCTTCAGCAGCGAGATGCAGCGGCCGTCGGGCGCGTAGCTGTGGCAGATCCCCATCCCCTCGGTCGAGCCCATGCCCGCGCCCCCGCGGGAGTCGCGGCGCTCCGTGCCGCTGGACGAGCAGGAGGCGTCGTACTTCGCGGCGTCCGCCAGGATGGCGAGCTTGCGATCGAGGTCCATGAGAGAGGGCCGACAAGGCAATGGCTGATGACTGTATGAATATACAGTGTCATTGCCTCGTGAAGGTCAGGAGACCCTCCGGTGGAAGCCGGAATCCCGGCGCCCCAAAGAGAAAGAGGCGCACGAGGCGCCTCTTCGATCGGATGCTCAGCCGGTCACTTCAGCTGATCGGCCTTGGCCTTCAGCGTGACCGCCTTCTGGCGTTCGAGCTTGGCCAGCTCGTTGTCCGGGTCCAACTGGAGCACCGTGTCCCAGCCCTTGATCGCGCCGGCCAGGTCCTGCTTGGCGAAGGCGGTGCGGGCGGACAGCGTCGCGCGGGCGATCTGCTTCTTGCGCACGGCCTCGATCTTGGCGCCAGCACCGGGCTGGTCGGCGGCCTCGGCGCGGCGGTATTCCTCCAGCGCCTTGTCCAGACGGCCGGCGCGCTCGTGCGCGTCGCCGGCACGCAGGGCCTTCTCGCCGGGCGAGAGCTCAGGCACCGGCGGCGGCGCGGTCGGCGCGGCAGGGGCCGCGGCGGCGGCGGTCGTCGTGGGAGGAGGAGCCGTGTTGGCGGCAGCCGCAGCGGCCGCGGCGTCCTTGGCCGCCTTCGGATCGGGTTTGGCCGAGGGGCGCGGATACAGCGGACCCGCGGGCGGCTTGCCCGGGATGCGCAGCACCTGGCCGCCGGCGACCTGGCGCGGCACGCGGATGTCGTTGTAGCGGGCCAGGATGTAGAACGAATAGATGTCGCCCATGAAGCGGCCGGCGATGCGCGAGAGCGTGTCACTGGACTGCACGGTGTAGGCGAAGGACTCGCGGCCCAGCAGCGCCACCGGGTCGGCGGTGATCTGCTTCATGAGGTTGTTGGCCAGCTTGTTGGCCGGATCCAGCTGCAGCGCGCGCGACAGCTCGGCGCGGGCCTGGTCTTCCTGGCCGGCTTCCAGCAGCTCGATGGCCTGCATGGCGGTCTTCTGCGACAGCGCCTGCTCGGCCGGCGTCGGTGGCACGGGTTCGGGCGGCGGCGGCGGGGGCGGCGGCGCGGTCACCACCGGCTCGGGCGGCGGCGGGGGCGGCGCGGGCGTCTGGCAGGCCGCGAGCGCCAGGCTCAGCAGGAGCACCGTCGTCGCCGAGAGGGCGAATGGGGCGCGGCCCCGCGGCGCCGGATCGCGGCGGGCGGTGGTGCTGGGGGAGGCGGGCAGGGTGTCAGGACGGAAAGTGGTCGACATCGGCATCACGTCGGGATTCGAGCGGATTGGAGTATGAAACAGCGACAAGCCCGCCGCAGGTGACTTTCGTTCATTGAAGCGTGACCTGTGACACGCAAACATGCCATGCCTGTCGCTTTAGGTCCCGAAGGCCGCAACCATGACCCTCACCCTGCGCGCGGTGTCGCTCAACGACCTGCCCCTGACGCAGCCCATCACCGCGCGTTTCGACGCCTCCGGGGGGACCATCGGCCGTGCCGATCACAACACGATGGCGCTGCCCGACCCGGAGCGCCACATCTCCCGCCAGCAGGCCGAGATCAGCGCCGATGGCGACGCCTTCCTGATCCGCAACGTCGGCAGCGCCAATCCGATCACCGTGGCCGGCCAGGCCGTGGCGCAGGGTCAGGCCGTGCCGCTGCGACATCTGGACCAGGTCCGCATCGGCGGTTACCTGCTGGAGGTGATGAACGAAGCCGGCGGGGAAGGCGCGACGGTGATCCGCCGCGCGCCGGACCTGCATCGCCCGTCGACGCTGGGCCCGGCGACCGCGCCGGCGGCGCTGTCCAGCTCCAACCCCTTCGCCGACCTGCTCGGCGGCACGCCGCCGCCGCCGGACGTCTTCGCCACGACGCCCGCGCCGGCGCCGCCGGTGTCGGCTTTCGCGTCGCTGCCGGCCAGCGCGCCGCCGCCCACCGCGCCCGCCAGCCCCATGCTGCTGCCGGACGACTTCGATCCGTTCGCGCCGCCGCCGCCCCCGCCGTCCTCGACATCGCGCCAGGCGCAGTCCGCCTTCGGGCAGGGTGCCTCGTCCTTCGACCCCTTTGGCGGGCTGGACCTGGCACCACCGCCGGCACCCGCCGTCCCGCCGCCGCCGGCCAATGACCTCGGATTCGGCGGTGCTTTCTCCGACCTGGTGCCCGGGGACGGCAACCGGTCGCTGGATGACCTCTTCGGCCTGCAGTCGGGCAGCGGCAACGCCGATCCGCTGGCCGGATTCATGGCCGGGGCCGCGCCCGCGGGGCCGGGCATGGCGGGCTCGAATGGCGCGGGCTCGGCGCATGGGGGTCTCAACACGGACCCGCTCGCGCTGTTCGGCGCGGCCGCGCCGGCCACGCATTCCGAGCCGGTCACGCCCGCGTTGCCGGATCACACCCCGGCGCTGCACTCGTCGTTCCGGCCGCCCGAGGTGCGGGCGACGCCGCCCGCCATGCCACCCGCCATTGCGCCCGCCATTCCGCCAGTGGCGGTGCCCGTGGTCGCGCCGCCCGTGGCACCGCCGTTCGCGCAGATGCCGCCGCCTCCGCCGATCGCCCAAGTCGCGCCCGTTGCGCCCCCGGTGACTGTGGTCGCGCCGCCGATCGCGCCGGTCGCGCCGCCGGTGACCGCGGTCGCCCCGCCGGCCGCCGCCGGTCAGCCGGGTGACACCGCCGCGCTCTGGCAGGCCTTCTGCGAGGGCGCGGGCGTGCGCATGGCGCCGCCGCCACAAGGCCTCAACCCGGACCTGATGCGCGTGATCGGCCAGTTGCTGAACGCCTCGGTGGACGGGACGCTGCGCATGATGGCCGTGCGCGCGGCCACCAAGCACGAGTTGCGCGCGCAGGTCACGGTGATCCGCTCGCGGGAGAACAACCCGCTGAAGTTCTCGCCCGATCCGCAGTCCGCGCTGGAGCAGCTGCTGCAGCCGCCGGTGCGCGGCTTCCTGCCCGGTCCGGCGGCCATGCAGGACGCGATGCGCGACCTGGTCGGCCACACGATCGGCACGATGGCGGGCACCCGCGCGGCGCTCGAGGGCGTGCTCACGCGCTTCCAGCCCTCGGCGCTGGAGGCCAAGCTCACGAGCCGGTCGGTGCTGGACAGCGTGCTGGCCATGAACCGCAAGGCCAAGCTCTGGGAGCTGTACCTGCAACACTTCGAGTCCATCCGCGACGAGGCGCAGGAGGACTTCCACACCCTGTTCGGCAAGGCCTTCCTGGAGGCCTATGAAGATCAGCTCGAGCGCCTGAGCCAGGTCGGGCAAGCTGGCCCCGGTGGACAACCGGGCGCCGAGTCTTCCGCCACTTCCGCACACCCACATCAGAGCGGGGCCTGAGCCCTGCCATCCGTCCTACACGTCGTTCACACCATGCTCAAGATCCGGGTCGCCGCCTGCAGCGAACAAGGCGCGCGCGCCAACAATGAAGACGCCATCGTGGCGCACGAGAACGGTCCCGGCTGGTATGCCGTGCTGGCCGATGGCGCTGGCGGTCACCGCAATGGCGCGGAGGCCGCGCGTCGCGCCGTCCATCGCATGCAGACCAGCCTGGGCGAGGCCACGCTGCCGTGGCGCCCCGAGCTGCTGACGGGCGCGGTGCTCGACGCGCATGACGACGTGCGCCGTGGCGTCGAGGGCACCGGCCGCGACCGCATGCACACGACGGTCGTCGCGCTGTGCGTGGACGCGCAGCGCAACTTCGCGATGTGGACCCATGTGGGCGACTCGCGGCTGTACCGGATCCGGGCCGGCCGCATCGACACGATCACGCAGGACGACAGCGTCGTGCAGATGCTGATCGAGGCGGGGCTGCTGACGCCCGAGCAGGCCGAGGATCATCCGCACAAGAATCACCTCGTGGCCGCGCTCGGCATCGAGGACGAGCTGCATCCGCACACGACGACGCCGCAGCCGCTGCAGGACGGGGACGTGTTCCTGCTGGCCAGCGACGGCTGGTGGGGCACGGCCGGCGACACGCTGATCCACGACACGCTGCGCGATGCGAGCTCGCCCGATGACTGGCTGACGGCGATGCGCGCGGCCATCGAGGAGCGTGGACTGCCCGATCAGGACAACTTCAGCGCGATCGCGCTGTGGGTGGGTGAGCCCGCCTTGCAGACCGAGGTGCAGACGCCGGCCGACGAGACCGGATCGGCGGCCGAGGAAGCGGCGGTCGATTCCGGCCCGATGCCGCTGGAGGCGGAGGAAGAGGACGAGACGACGCGGCGCATGCCGCTCTGATCCCGGCGCGCCCCTGACCGGGGTTGGGGTCGCGCATACCTTCGTTCAATGTCGCGCGAGGGCCGGTTTTGGTCTGATCCCTGCCATGGTTCCACTTGGCATGAGGTCTCCCATGAATTCGAAGCGTCTGGCGTCGGCCACCCGCCTGGCTCCGGCCCTGGTCCTGCTCGCCGCCGCGAGCTTCGGCGCCTCCGCCCAGCCTGCCCAGCCCGCCTCCTCCGCGCCAGCGAAGGCGGCCAAGGCCGCGAAGTCCGCCAAACCCGCCTCGCCGATCTACGGCGTCACCATTCCCGACGGCTATCGCCAGTGGGAGCTGGTGGGCGTGGCGACCGAGGATGCGCCGCTGGATGAGCTGCGCGCGGTGGTCGGCAACAAGATCGCCATCGACGCCTACAAGCTGGGCAAGCTGCCGTTCCCGGATGGCGCGATGCTGGTCAAGCTCGCGTGGAAGCGTCAGCGCTCGAGCGAATTCCCCGCCGCGACGGTGCCCGCGCAGGCCACCACGGTGCAGGTGATGGTCAAGGACTCGAAGCGTTACGCGGCGAGCGGCGGCTGGGGCTACGGCCGCTTCATCAACGGCCAGCCGGTGGATGTGGCCCAGCACCAGACCTGCTTCGCCTGTCACGAGTCGCTGGTGAAGGCCCGCGACGACGTGTTCACGCGACTGGCACCCTGAGCCGGCACCCTGAGCCGGCGTGTCGGGGCCCACACGCCGCAGGTCGCGGCGGTGCGCCGGGAGGACGGCGGCAACTATGCGCAGCCGGTGCGCCGCAACACGGCGCTGCGCAGCTTCGCCGTCGCCCGCGGCCTGCGCGACGCCGACATGCGGATCTCGCTGAATCACTCGAAGGTGATTGACTGCGGGAAGTGATCGAACGAGGAGGGCGCTATGGCGCGGTCGACGCGTCGGCGGTATCCCCGGCGGCGTCGGCTCGAGGTTTCTCGCGGGCCCAGAACTCCACCATGATCGTCATGCCGATCCAGACCAGCAGCGTCGGGCGGACCTTGTCCGGCACCGTGTCCTTGCTGTGCAGCATTAAATCCATCGCGTCCGGCAGGATCACCGCATAGAAGATCGCCAGCAGCGCATAACCCAGCCGGTATTTGCTCGACGTGATGTAGAGCACCGTGATCACCACCCCGGCCAGCATGGCCAGCAGCACCCCGAACTGCCACGCCTGCAGCTTCTCGGTCCCCGAGAGCACGAACCCCAGCACCGCGCCGAAGAACATGTTCATCCCGTTGAGATTGGCCTGATATTCCCCCGAGCTCATCCGGCCCAGTCCCGACCTCGACACCACCCGATTCCACATCCCCGGCATCTCTTGTTCTCCCTGTTGGAGTCCGGATCATGCCCAAGCGCCTCGCGCCGCGCCCTTGCGGGAGCGTCGGATTGACAGCCGCCCGCGCCCGGTGACGCCAATCGTCAAGTTGTCAAAAGTGACACTATTTGTCGCTGCCTGACAAAACCTGGCCCCGAACGACGCTCCGGTGTCGGCCTCGATACCTCTTTGGAATTAGGCACCCCACCCAAAAAACCGCTGCTCGCACGAGTTCGGGGTCAGGTGTTTCCAATGGAAACCGGCACGTTCCCTGCATGAACGGGATGAAAGTTCACCTCGGGATCGTGTTTCGCGCATCCGGGTGTCTCGATTGACCGGACTCGCAGGAGCGCCATGCGCAGCAATGATTCCCAGGCCGACCAGAAGTTGGCCTGCCCGCCGCCCCCCACCACCCCTCGGGGATTCATGCTCGGTGCCGTCGTCGCGCTGAGCGCCGTCAGCCTGCTGGCCGGATGCGGCGGCGGTGGCGGCGGTTCCGCCGATTCAGGCAACCCGCCCGTGGCCGGAACGCCCGCTCCGGCACCCGCGCCGACGCCGGCCCCCGCGCCGCCCGCGTCCTCGCCCGTCGGGGACGCTGAGCCCGAACTGCCGCCGCCCGCACCCACGCCGCCACCGCTGCCCACCGGCAACGACGCCGGCGCACCCGCGCTGCCTCCCACGATGCAACTGCCCGGCGGCCTCGACCTGAGCCAGCCCGGCAAGGCCGTGACCGTCGTCAAGGCGACCTCCAGTGCCACCGAGAACAATGCCAACGGCCCCGAGAAGGCCGTCGACGGCAACCTGACCACGCGCTGGGCCAGCGCGCAGGACGACAAGGCCTGGATCCAGTTCGACTTCGGCGCCAAGACCCCACTGGGCTACATGAAGCTGCTGTGGGAGAACGCC
Organism: Roseateles sp. So40a; assembly: GCF_048081605.1. Taxonomy (NCBI): domain Bacteria; kingdom Pseudomonadati; phylum Pseudomonadota; class Betaproteobacteria; order Burkholderiales; family Sphaerotilaceae; genus Roseateles; species Roseateles sp. So40a. The sequence continues at coordinate 2,050,209 of NZ_CP182288.1, forward strand.
TATGGCAAGGAGTACGCGCTGCAGGTCTCCGACGACGGTCAGACCTGGTACCAGCTGCGCTACGTCTCGGGCGGCCACGGCGGCACCGAGGAGTTCTTCAACCTCAACACCAGCGCCCGCTACGTCCGGCTGCAGGGCGTGGCCCGCGGCACGCAATACGGCTACTCGCTGTTCGAGGTCACCTTCACCGGCCCGGGCAGCGACAACACGCTGCCCACGCTCGCGACCTCGGCCTTCGCGTCCGTGCCCACCGGCGCGGCCGTGGTCACGCCGGCCGCGCCGCCGCTGCTGGAGCAGACCCAGTTCACGCTGGCCGACGGCACGCTGGTGACGCGTTTCGGTTTCGTCGGCCGCTCGCGCCACGGACGCGAGCGCGGCGAGGACTGGAATGAAATCGGCTTCGGTCCCAACGACACCGTCGATGCCAACGGCAAGCCGCAGGACAAGGGCCCGGGCGCCTACCTGAACTTCATCGCCAACTACTTCAAGAACCGCACCTGGGGCGTCGAGTTCATCGACAACAGCCGCGTGGCCGGCGTCACCAAGCCCCGCATCATCATCAACCAGTACTACCAGCAGGCGCAGCGCGGCGGCGGCCATTCCTTCTTCCGCCGCACCGATGACCCGAACGTCACCGGCTACGGCTGGATGTCGCCGGGCGAGCTGCTGGACCGCACCACCTACACCGACGGCTTCGTCGACAAGACCTCCTGCCCGATCGTGCCCAAGCCGCCGGAGAACGCGCTGGCCAAGCCCAGCACCGGCTACAACGGCGTGATCGGCGCGAACGACGGCTGCTCCGTGGTGCTGGACAACGTGCCGGGCCATTCGGACCTGGCGCCCAACGCCAACGGCGTGATGGTGCCCAACGGCGTCACCATCCCGGCGCGCAACCTGAAGGTCGGCGACGCGATCGAGTTCACCGGCTCCTTCTTCTCGAGCCGCGCCGCGATGGACGCGATCGGGGACAACGGCAACTTCCGCTACTACACCAACGAGGTCACCTACGTGGTGGGCAGCGGCCTGCGTCCGCAATACGGCGTGCAGCCGCGCCTGAACAACGCGGCGCTGCCGGTGGAGACGCTGTCGGGCGGCACCGGGTCGATCTCCTACGACTACGCCGACAACGCCACCTTCATGTTCCAGCAGCCGAATCTCCAGATTGGCATGCAGAACATGCAGCGCTTCGTCGAGGGCCGGCGCTGGTTCCACACCAACATGTGGACCGGCGACCACAACGAGCAGGGCAACGATCGCAACACGGCAGCGGTCCAGCTTCAGGGCCCGCGCTACAACCAGACCAACTGCTTCGGCTGCCACATCAACAACGGCCGCAGCCTGGCGCCGCAGGTGCTCAACCAGCGCCTGGACACGATGGCCGTGCGCACGGCCTCGGTCGACGCCAATGGCAAGCAGGTGCCGCACACCGTGTACGGCATGGCCGTGCAGATGAATGCGCGTTCGTCCACCACCGGCGTGCCGCAGGACTGGGGCAACAGCGTGCGTGTCAGCGGCTTCGACACCAAGACGGTCACGCTGGCCGACGGCACCGTCGTCACGCTGAGCAAGCCCAAGGTCAGCTTCGACGGACCGACGCCCTCGGTGTACTCGCTGCGCAGCGCGCAGCCGGTGATCGGCATGGGGCTGCTGGAGGCGATCTCCGACGCCGACATCCTGTCGCGCGTGCGCACCACCCCCGATGAGGACGGCGTCAAGGGCCAGGCCAACCTGGTCTACGACCCGGAGTCGGGCACCGTCCGCGTGGGCCGCTACGGCTGGAAGGCGGCCAAGGTCAGCCTGCGTCACCAGACGGCCAGCGCCCTGCTGCTGGACATGTCCGTCACCTCGCCGGTCTATCCGAACCGCGACTGCCTGGCCGGTCCGGCCAAGTGCAACCGCAGCAAGGTCGAGAAGGGCGTCAGCGAGGATGAGCTCACGCTGCTGTCGCGTTACGTGGCTCAACTGGGCGTGCCGGCGCAACGCAGCCAGACCAGCGGATTCCCCAAGGGCGTGACCCCGCTGAAGTACCTGGACGTGAACCCGGTGCAGGTGGCCGCGGGCGCCAAGGTGTTCTCGTCGATCCGCTGCACGGCCTGCCACGTGGCGGAGATGAAGACCGGCGTGGCCACCGAGCTGGCCGAGATGCGCAACCAGACGATCAAGCCCTACACCGACCTGCTGCTGCACGACATGGGCAGCGAGATGGCCGACAACCTGATCGAGGGCCAGGCCGCCGGCAGCCAGTGGCGCACCTCGCCGCTGTGGGGCATCGGGTACACCGAGTCGGTCGCCGGTTCCGGCGTGCGGGTGGGCTACCTGCATGACGGCCGCGCGCGCACGCTGAGCGAGGCCATCCTGTGGCACGGCGGTGAAGCAGACACCAGCCGCAAGCGCTTCATCAACCTGAGCACCGCGGATCGCGAGGCGTTGATCGCCTTCCTGAACTCGCTGTGATCCTGAAGCGATGAAGGACTGAAGGGCTAGCCCCTTCGCTCCGACGCCACGCCGCCGGGTGCTCACGCCCCGGCGGCGTTTTTCATGGGCGCGAGGCGGCAGGGGTGGAAGCAGACCCGGCAGGCGCCGGCGTGGACGCCGCGGGTGGGCGCGAGGGCGGCGGTGCGAGCTCCGGCAACAGCGCCGTCATCGCGAGCGCGTCGACCGATCTCATCGCATCGGCCAGCACGACGACACCGCGTTGGCCGTCGGCGGTGAAACCGATGAAGCTCGCGTAGCCGCCGGTCATGCCGTTGTGCCAGACCACCAGCCGCCCGCGAGCGTCGGTGATGTGCCAGGCGTAGCCGATGCGCGTGCCAGGGATGCCCGTGTCTCGCTGCGGCGTCTGAGCAAGCCCCATCGGCGAGTCGCGCTCCGTCGCGCCCCGCATCGCCGCGCGCAGGTAACGCAGCAGATCGTCGGCGTCCGACTTCAGCGCGCCGGCGCCGGCCATCGCGTCGAAGTCCCAGCCGGACACCGGTTGGCCATTCTGGCCATGGCCGGGCACCAGCCGCGTCCGCATGGCGTCGTCGACCGTGACGCTGGTCGAGGCCATGCCCAGGGGCGTGAGGATGCGCGCCTTCACCAGATCGCCGTAGGACTCACCGGCCTGGGTGGACAGCGCGACGCCCAGCAAGCCGAAGCCGAGGTTGGAGTATTCATAACGCTCGCCCGGGCGCTGTTTCAGCTGATGGCCGTCGAGGAAACTCCCCAGTGCCGCGCGGTCGTATCGCGCATAGGGATTGGCGAGCCGCGTCAGGTCCAGGTTGGAGGGCAGGCGGGGCAGGCCGGACGTCTGCGTGACCAGGTCCAGCAGCGTGATGGACCGGCCGTCGAGATCGGGCACGCGCTGGCCGGGCAGCAGCCGGCTCACCGGGTCGTCCGCCTTGAGCTTGCCGGCATGGACCTGTTGCGCGAGCAGCAGGCCGGTGAAGGTCTTGGTCACCGAGCCGATCTCGTAGACGCTGCCCCCGTCCGGCACCGGCGTGCCCTTGGCCGAGAAGCCGAAGACCGCGCTGCGGTCGCCGTCCACCAGCCCGATCACGAGGCTGCGGAAGCCGCCCGCAACGACCTGCTGCTGCGCCATCGCCTGGGCGCGTTCGGCGAGCACCGGCTGCGCGGAGGCCTGCAAGGCGCAGGCGCCGACGAGCAGCAGGGCCACGTGGCGAAGGCTGACGAGGCGGGTGGGGAGCGTGGAAGGGGTGTGGAGGGTGAGACTGGAGAAGCGGGTGAAGCGGGTGGTGCTCATGTCAACGGGCCTCCTGGTCCAGACGGTCGATGCGTTGCTGCAGTTGGTGGGCGGCATAGCGGTTGAAGAGGACCACGGCCACCAACACGGCCGCGATAACGAGATTCGCGGTCAGTCCGCGCGCGAAGGGCGCGCCTGGACCGAGCTCGGTTTCCACGCCCCAGCGGAAGACGATCACGCCGGGCACGAGGGGGCCGATGTACCAGGTCGCCACCGATCTCAGCGCGTCGCGCTGGCGCGCCCACTGCGCGCGCTGGTAGTCGAGCCAGGACTGGGCGCCGCGGTCGGTCGGCGCGGGCTGGCCGGAGGCCCGGCGATGCAGCTGCCAGGCCACGATCAACGTGCCCGCGATCACCAGGGCGCTGCCGGTCCGCATCAGCGGGGACGGGAACTGGACCATGTAGAACACGAACACGAGCGCGATCACGGCGCAGGCCAGGTACTCGGTGGCATTGCGCCAGAGGATGCGGCGCTGGAACCGGCCCGCGGCGCGGCGCAGATCGTCCAGGGCGAACTCGGTTGCGGGCGTGGACTGGGATTGCCAGAGGCGCTGCAGGGTGTGGTCCGAAGGCTCAGCGGGGGCGGAGGGGGCGCAGGGGGCGGAGGGATCGTCAGGGCGGGTCATCGCGGGGGCTCCTGCGGACGAAGTTGCTGGGCGAGCACCGACTTGATGCGGTGCACCTTGGTCGCGACGTTGCGCGCGGACAGGCCGGTGATCTCACCGATGGCCGCGGCGTCGACGTCCTCGAGGTAGAGCAGCATCACCTCGCGGTCCGGGGGCTGGAGGCGGTGGATCAGCGCGAAGATGCGCTGCAGGTCGATGCGTCGCTCGGTGTGCGCCATGTCGGCGCCGTCATGGACGAGGGTCTCGACCTCGGTGTCGTCCAGCGCGAGGTAACCCCGCTCGGCGACCTTGCGGCTGCGGTCGATGTGGGAGGCGCCCACGTTGTGGGCGATCCGGTAGACCCAGGTCCGCAGGCTGCATTGGCCGCGGAAGCCGGCGAAGCTCTGCCAAAGCGCCACATGGACGTCCTGCAGCAGCTCCTGGCGGCGGGCCTCGTCGCGTTCGTAGCCGGCGACGAAGCGGGCGACGTCGGGGCCGAACTGCCGGATCGCGTCGCGATAGCGCGTGTCTTGGGTCTCTGGGTTGGATGCCATACCCAGGTAGTCGTCGGCCCGCGAAGTTTCTTACACCGCCCTGCGGATCACTCCTTGGCGACGGCCTCGACCTGGATGCGCAGGTTCACGTCCATCTTGAAGCCCCAGTCCTTGCCGGCGGCCAGGCCGAAGTCCTCGCGGTTGAAGCTGCCCGAGGCGTCGGCGCCGCAGAAGTCGCGCTTGTGCAGCGGATGCGGGATGCACTTGAGCTGGTGAATGGTCAGGTTCAGGGGACGGGTCTTGCCGTTGAGCGTCAGCTCGCCGGTGACCTGGGTCGGGACGCCGGCCTTGACGGCGTCGAAGCGGCCCTTGTAGGTCGCGCTGGGGTTCTGGCTGACGTTGAAGAAGTCCTTGCCGGTGGCCCAGGCATTCATCGCGGGGAGACCGAAGTCGATGCTGGCGAGGTCCATCTTCACGTCGACGCTGCCGGCGCCGGTGGCCTTGTCGTAGACGATGGTGCCGGTGCTCTTCGTGAGCTTGCCGCGCCAGTACGACAGGCCCATGTGGTCGGCCTCGAAGCTGGGATAGGTGTGGGTGGGCTCGATGTCGTAGGTCTGCGGCGCGGCGTGCGCGACCGGCGCGAACGACGTGATCGAGGCCAGGACGACGGCGGCGAGCAGCGCGGAGAGGGTCTTCTGCGGGGTCATCGTGGATCCTTGAGATGCGGTCTGGCGGGGCGCCATTCTGTCGACGAGCGGCGCTGGGCGAAATCGACAGTCAGCGAAGTCTTCAAGAGCCGCAGGGGCCCAGGCGATAACGGCCGTTCCAATCCGAAGGGCCGCGCGGCTCATGCGCCTGGATCAGCTTGACGTCGACCGAGTCGCCCGAGAACTGCAGGGCGCCGTCGTAGTGTCGTGAAGGGTTGTCCAGGTCGACGACCTCGCTCGCGGGCACGAGCCCGGTGATGCGAGGAACGACCAGCTCCATCCTGTCCTTGACGGTGGGGCTGAGCAGGAACAGCACGATGGAGTGGGTGAGGTTGTCTCGCACCGCGTGGAAGATCAGCAGGTGTCCGTCCGGGCGCCGCTGGCATTGGACGTTCGGTGCATTGCCTGGCGTGGCGCAGCCGGCCAGCAACGAGAGGCTCAGCACCCATGGCGCGGCGCGGCGCGCGCCGTCGACGAGCATCGGGGTGGGATGCTTCATGGTCTCTTGTTTCTCCCTCGTTCAGACGCGGGAGTCTAAGTCCACTGGACCAGCGGAGGGCCACCTCAGTTACCCGACTCCTCAGCGACGCGGCTCGCCGTCCTCGTCCACCCGGATCACCTCCTCGGCGGCCTTCAGATAGGTCAGCGCCGTCTCGGGATTGCGGGAGCCTTGCGCCACTTCCTCGAGCGATCGCGCGCGGCGCAGCGCCTTGTTGAGCTCGGGGACCTCGTCGCCGAGCACACGGGCCGCGTCCAGCGCTTGCATCAGGTCGAGCAGGCCGCCGCGCTTCGGGCGGGAGACGTCGGGGCACAGGCGCGCGATCAAGCCGGGCTGCGTGCGCAGCGCGTCGGCCAGCGCGATGGCCTCGCGGTCGCGCAGCGGGGCCAGGTGACCCGTGCCGTGCAGCAACATCGGCGCCACCGCGCGCACGAGGCGCGAAGGCAGGTTCGCGTAGAGCTCGCGCAGCAGCGTCGAGGCCTCATGCAGCTGGAGACGGATCGCCGCGCGCGCGACCGGCCGCATCGCCGGGTCGTTCTCCATCTGATAGCGCCACACGCAGGCGGCGGCCAGGTAGAGACACGCGAGCACATCGCCCAAACGCGCCGAAAGCAACTCCATGCGCTTGAGCTTGCCGCCGAGCAGCCCCATCGCGAGATCCGCCGTGAGCGCATAACGCGCCGACAGCGACGCGATCAGCTTGGCCTCAGCGCGCAGGTCTTCGGGCGGCTGGCCGACCAGCGGGGTGTGGACCACGCTGCGCCACGCGTTGCGCATCACATGGCCGACATGACCGAGGAGCGCGCGCCCGAGCCGCTCCGGGTCCTTGGCCTGGACGGCGGACATCTCCTCGAGCACGAACGGGTGGCAGCGTGTCGCGCCCTGGCCGAAGATGATCAGCGCGCGCGACAGCAGGTTGGCGCCCTCGACGGTGATGGCGATCGGCGCATGCCGGTAAGCCACGCCCAACAGGTTGCGCGGGCCGGCGATGATGCCCTTGCCGCCGAGGACGTCCATGCCGTCGTTGATGGCGCGGCGTCCCGCCTCGGTGAGTTGCACCTTGAGGATGGCGCTGGCGACGCTGGGCCGTTCGCCGGCGTCGAGCGCCGCGGCGGTGTAGCGGCGCGCGGCGTCGGTGGCGTAGAGCCGTGCCGCCATCTGCGCGGTGATGCCCGCGATCGCGTGGAATCGCCCGATGGGCAGTCCGAACTGCTCGCGCACCTGACCGTAACCGTTGACGACGAACAGAGCGGTCTGCTGCATCGCCGCGCCCAGCGCCGGCAGCGAGATCGCGCGGCCCGCGGCCAGGCATTCCATCAGCATGCGCCAGCCTTCGCCGACGCGGGCCTCGCCGCCGATGATCCAGTCCATCGGCACGAAGACGTCCTCGCCGCGGATCGGACCGTTCATGAAGGCCGAGTCCATGGGCCGATGGCGCTTGCCGATCTCCATGCCGGGCGTGGGCACGGGCAGCAGCGCGCAGGTGATGCCGAGTTCCTGCTGGCCCTCGGGCCGCGCGGGGTCGATCGCCTGGAAGGCGAGGCCTACGACGCTCGCCACCGGTGCGAGCGTGATGTAGCGCTTGTCGAAGCGCACGCTGAAGCCGCGCACCATCCGCCCGTCGATCTCGCGCTCGGTGAGCACGCCGCGGTCGGGGATGGAGGCGGCGTCGGAGCCGGCGTAGGGCGAGGTCAGGCCGAAGCAGGGCAGCTCACGGCCATCGGCCAAGCGGGGGAGGTAGTGCTGCTGTTGCTCGGGGGTGCCGTAGTGGAGCAGCAGCTCGGCCGGGCCGAGGGAGTTGGGCACCATCACCGTGACCGCGCAGGCGGTGTTGACGGTGGCGATGCGGGTGACGACCTCGGCATGCGCGTGATGGCCGAATCCCAGGCCGCCGTGTTCCTTGGGAATGATCATTCCGAAGAAGCGGTGCTCGCGCAGGTACTGCCAGACCTCGGGCGGCAGGTCGCCGGCGGTGTCGATGGCGTGGTCGTCGAGCATGGCGACGAGCGTGGCGACCTCGTGGTCGAGGAAGCGTTGTTCCTCGTCGGTGAGGCGATTGGGCCCGCGCTGGATGAGGGCGTCGAAGTCGGGCTGCCCGGCGAAGAGCTGGCCCTCGAAGCCGACGGTGCCGGCCTCGAGCGCGGCGCGTTCGGTATCGCCCATCGCGGGCAGGGCCTTGGAGAAGGGCGCCATCGCGAGGCGACCGATGAGTCGATGCAATCCCATGGAACGAGCCTAGGGCCACGCGGCCGACCCAGGCGTCAGCGGGGTGCGCGTGAGCGTGTAGGACTCGGGGAATGGCGACGCTCATCGGCTCTTTCACATGCGTTGTCCGCCCCGCGGTTAGCATCGCCGCCATGTCGTCTTCCGATCGCCGTCACCGCGCGGACTCCACCGTCGAGGCGCTGGTCCAGCGCGCTTCAGCCCAGCAGCGCGCCGGTGATCCCGCCGCGGCGGCGCAGACCCTGCATCAGGCGACGCAGCAGTTCCCCGATGACTGGCGGCCGTTCACGCGCTTGGGCGCCTTGCTCGCCGAGCATCACAACTGGGACGGGGCCGCCACCTGCTTCGCCGAGGCCTCGCGCCTTCAGCCCGGCAACGCCGACATCGCCTTCAACCTCGGCACCTCGCTGCGCGGGGCCGGCCGATTCGACGAAGCCATCGGCGCGTTTGAACGCGCTGCCAGCTTGAACCCCGCGTACGGCGGCGCCTATCTCGGACTCGGGCTCACGTACCGGTTGATGGGCGCGGCGGACGCGGCGGTCATGGCCTTCAACGTGGCCGAGGACACGCTGCCCGGTGACCCGCGGCCCCTGCGCGAGGCCGCACGGACGCAGATCGATGCGGGTCAAGTCAACGCCGCGCTCGCCACGCTGCAGCGGATGGCTGAGCGTCTGGATCGCGATGCCGACGCCGACAATGCCCGCGGCCTGTTGCTACAGGAACTCGGGCTCGCCGATGACGCGTTCGCCGCGTTCACCCGCGCGGTCGGACTTGACCCGAGGCACGTCGCCGCGTTGAACAACCGCGGCAGCCTGCTGCTCCTGAATCGGCGCTTCTCTGACGCGATCTCGGACTTCGACCGGGTGCTGGCGATCCAGCCGGACGTCGATGGCCTGCGCAGCATCCGGCTCTACGCCGCGATGCATGTGTTCGACTGGGCCCCCTTCGACGAGGACGCGAAGCGCCTGGCGCAGGACGTCGACGCCGGTCAGCAGGCGATCCAGCCGCTTGTCGTGCAGACCGTGCTGGACGATCCGCAGCGTCAGCAGCGCGCGTCGCGGCGTTGGATGCAGGACTTGTCAGTCACCGATGCCGCGGCTGCGGCGGCTGCCGCTGAGCCCGCGGGCGATCCGACACAAACGGCCGGTCGCCGGATCAAGGTCGCCTATGTCTCGCGGGACTTCCGCTCCCATCCGGTGTCGTTCCTGATGGCAGAGGTCATCGAGCTGCACGACCGCGCGGCATTCGAAGTCATCGCGATCAACTATGGCGACGTGAAGGACGACGCGATGCAGCAGCGGCTGCGCGGCGCCTTCGATGCCTTCCACGACGTGGCGCGTTTGCCCGATGCCGAGGTCGCCGCGTTGTGTCGGCAACTGGGCGTGGACATCGCCATCGACCTCACGGGATTCACCGATGGCGCGCGACCAGGGATCTTCGCGGCACGCGCCGCGCCGGTGCAGATGCTGTACCTCGGCTTCCTCGGCACGTCGGGGTCGAAGGACTACGACTACCTTGTCGCCGACCCGGTGCTGATTCCCGAGACCGAGCGGTCGTGCTTCGATGAGCGCCTGTTGATGCTGCCCTGGTATCAGGCCAATGATCGCCAGCGGCCGATGCCCTCGACCGGGTTGACGCGCAAGGACGTGGGCTTGCCGGAGGCGGCCGTCGTTCTGTGCTGCTTCAACAACCCGTGCAAGATCCTGCCCGAGCAATTCGCGAGGTGGGCTTCGATCCTGCGCGAGGCGCCGCGGGCGGTGCTCTGGATCCTCGAGGAGGATGCCGAGGCCGCGTTGAACCTGCGTGGGCACGCTGCTGCGCAGGGTGTCGATCCCGAGCGCATCGTCTTCGCGCCGCGGGTTTCGCGCGAGGTCTACCTGGAGCGGCTCGCGTTGGCCGATCTCTTCCTGGACACGCTCCCCTACAACGCCGGCACGACGGCCAGCGATGCGCTCTGGATGGGCGTTCCCGTGCTGACGCTGCCTGGCCGGAGCTTCCCGGCGCGCATGGCCGCGAGCCTGCTGATGGCGATCGACTGCGAGGAGTTCATCGCGCGGGATGCGTCGGATTACGTCGCCAAGGCGATCGCGTTGGCCAGCGACGAGCTCGCGCTCGCGCGGGCGAAGCAGACGGTGCGAGACGCGCGGCTCACAGGACGCCTCTTCAATTCAGAGGCGTTCACGCGGCACCTGGAGCAGGGGCTGCGGCGTGTGCACGCGCATCGGCTGGCGGGGCATGCGCCAGAGGATCAGTGGGTCGAGTCTTCAATCTACCGCGGCGGGGTCGCGTAGTCGTCGTGATATCGACGCGGGCCGTCGGGATGCACGCCGGGATCGTCCGGATGCTCATGCGGCGCTTGATTCGGACCAGGCGCGGGTTTCTCGGCGGGTGAAGGCGGTGCCTTGGCAGGGGCGGGACCGGGCTTGGGCGCGGCGCCCGCGGCGATGGGGGAGTGAGACATGACCGTTGCTCCTTGCAGGATGGTTGTCGTTGCAAGGGCAATCGGGCAGCCCGTTCCGGCGTCAATCCTGGCGCGCGCCCAGCGCCACGACCTCCCGGCACGCGCTCGGCGCTGAGGCACACTCCGGAGCCTTCACCGTCGGAGCCTTGATGAACCGTTCCCTGATCGCGTGCGTGCTGCTGGCTGTTCTTGCCGGGTGCTCCGGCAGGTCGGACTCCGGATCCATGGGCTCTGCAGCCAAGCAGCGCATGGTGGCGGCGCCCGACTCGTCCGGAACCGCTCGTCGCACGCTCGCCTACGAGCATTCGATCCAGATCGAAGTGCCGGAGGAACGCATCGCGACGGTCCATCAAGCCGCGCTGACGGCCTGCCATCAGGCCAGGGCGGATGCTTGCGAGGTGCTCGAATCCCGCGTCAGCAGCGGCCGGCGGCCCTCTGCGTCGCTGCGATTCCGGGCGAAGCCGGCTGGCATCCCGAAGCTGATCGCGGCGTTGGGCCAGCAGGGCGAGATCACGGGCCAGTTCACGCAGGCGGAGGATCTGGCGGGGCCCATCCAGGACACCGAGAAGAAGCTGGCGATGCTGACCAGCTATCGCGCGGAGTTGGAAACCCTGCGCAAGCGCCCTGGCAACGACGTCGACGCGTTGATCAAGGTGACGCACGAGTTGGCGTCGGTGCAGAGCGAGCTGGAGGCCGTCGCCGGCAAGCAGGCTCAGCTGATGCAGCGCGTGGAAACCGAGACCCTTCACATCGCAATCGAGCCCGCGCATGGCAGTTCGTTCTGGCGACCCATCGCGCAGGCCGGTGCCGATTTCAGCGGCAGCCTGTCGCAGGGCATCTCCTCGGCGATCACCGGTCTGGCCTATCTGCTGCCGTGGTCCCTGATCATCGGGATTCTGCTGTGGCTGGGTCGCACTGTGTGGCGGCGACGCAAGGCGACAGGTCCATCCAATCAGTCGCCACGTGGATCGTGAGGATCCACGCCATCGTCACGATGAGCCAGAGGATGGCTGACCGGAAGCGGCGCTCATCGACGGCCCACCACACCGAGGCGCAGAACCAGACGATGTTGCCCAGCATGCACAGCAGGACCGCCGGTGCGACGAACAGCAGGGCGTTGATGCTGTCGCCGAAGTCGTAGGACTGTCTGGCCTCGCCGATCGCCTGGCGGTTCGCGGCGTCGAAGAAGTACAGGAGCAACAGCATCGACGCGCCGTTGAGCACGGCCAGGAAGATCACGCGTTTGTTCATGCCGGGGGAGTGCGCTTCGTCATCGGGAGGGCGACGCAGTCTCTGACGTGTGTGTGAGCGCGGGATGAAGTCTGGCGGGCAAGAACTCTTCACGACTTCCGGGTTCCCCCCTTCCGGCGGGGTTCGTCGGACCTGCGTGGCTCGGCCACAATCGCGCCCGAGCCGACAAGGCCGACCCCGGCGAGGGCGCGATCACCACGCTGCCGCCGAGAGGGACAACAGAGATCACGTTCACGAGGGAGAAGGCATGTTCATCGTCTGGGGGAAGAAGATCGTTTATCGCCGGCTGGGGTATGTGGCGGACTTCTGCCCGATCTGCCGAGACAAACGGGTCTTCGAGCTCAAGCGCGTCGGGTCGGCGGGGCACGTCTACTACATCAGCGCGGGGCAGGGCGAGCTCGTGGGCTATGAGCTCATCTGCCAAGACTGCCGGACCTCGCTCCAGACCGATCCGGGCATCTATGCGTCCTTTGCGAAGCTCCCTGCGCCCGTCGAGGAACTGGTGCGCACGACCTTCCCCAACATCGATGAGGTCATGGCCGACCGCCTCGCGCTCGAGGAGCGCATCCGGCGCGAGCCGTCGTCGCTCAGCGCGGACGAGCGCCGGGCGCTGATCCGCCATCCCTTCCTGCTGCTGTCGCCGAAGGTCGATCGGCGCTTTGCGTCGACGCATGTTGATCGATGGGTGGGGCTATCGCTCGTGGGCGCGCTCCTGCTGATGATGATCGGCCCGGCGCTGACGCATGTGGTGGCGCCCGATGAGGCCGAGCTGTCGATGTTGCTCTTCATCGTGCTGGGCGTGGCGCTGGTGGTCTGGCAGGTCGCGGCATCGAAGACGCGCTTCATGGAACGCGAGATCATCCCGGTGCTCGCGAAATCGCTCCATCCGCTGCGTCCGACCGAAGCGGAGCTGCGTGAGGTGATGAGCGAGCTGAAGCTGCTGCGTCACAAGATGGCGTCCAAGCTCGGATCGAGCGAGCGGCTCGCGGGGCTGGTCGCGGCGCCGGTCGCGATGGCGCGCTGAGGCTGGATCCCTCGGGCACTCGGCTTGCCGCGTTCTCGACAGGCTCGATGAGCCCATCGAGAGCCATGTCGAGGAAGGTCCACATGAACAACATGAAGTGGCGCGGGTTCGCGCTGATCGCCGCGACGCTGGTGCTCGCGGGATGTGATCGCGCGAATGCGCCGACCGGAGGACCGCCGTCCTCGCCTTCCACGTCGGCCGTACCGCCAGCCTCAACTGCTTCGCCCGAGATCGCCTCAACCCCCGACCCCGCGCAAGCCTGGACAGGCCGTTGGATCGGACCGGAAGGCACGTATCTGCAACTGGACGCCGCAGGTCCTGGCCGCTATGAGGTCCGCATCAAGGATCTGGATGCCGAGCGGAAGTTTGCTGGCGTGAGCAAGGACGGCGTCCTGCGCTTCGAGCGCGACGGCAAGTCCGAGACGCTTCAGCCCACCGATGGCGACGCCACGGGCATGAAGTGGCTGGCAGGCAAGAAGACTTGTCTGACGGTGCGGGCGGGGGAGGGGTATTGCAAGGATTGAGCAATCGGCGCCCTCGGGTGGGCCGCTCCAGTCGAAGCGCACGCAGCCTTGCTCGATGGCGTGGCGAGCGATCCAGCGCATCAGCTGTTCCCCGACCTTCGACCCGCGGTGATCACTGTGGACATACAGCTCCTTCATGAAGAGCTGCCCGCGTTCCTTGGGCGCCGGATAAAGCAGCGAGATCGCCGCCACTCCCTGCACCACGCCGTCCTCGATCGCAACGACGAGCCGCACGTCGGAGTCCGGTCCCAGGATCCGATCTCTGAGGTTCCGCTCGATCACGTCGCGCGGCGGGGCATTCGTCCCGTTGTAATGCACGCTCATGTCGACGAAGACATCGAGGAGCGACTCGAAGTCCTCCGGGTGATGGAAGCGAATCTGCATGGCGGTCCGTCGTGGGATGAGCGGCCATCCTAGTGACCGGCCACGGTCTTCAAACGCTGTCAGCCATCGAAGGTGGAGAAGCCGAGGTTGATGCCTGCCGCGCAGCGCCCACAGCCCTCGTCGCAAGGGAAACTTCAACCCCCTCTCAAGGGGGGAATCTTCCCGCAGATCGTCTCCTCTACCATCGCGCCGCTTTACAAGAGGCCGTTAAGGCGGCAACAAAATGGTGACAAGACAGGGAGGGGCGGACGCGCTGGAAAGCGTGGCCGAGGAGGTCGCGTCGGCGATGGCACCAGGCGACGGGCCGTCAGACACGACGCCGGACGCGGACGGCGGGCTGTGCGCGCTGTGCCTCGTCGCGCGCATGCATCACGTGGCCACCGACGCCCCCTCGATGCGGCACTCCCTGGGTCTGGGAGCAAATGACGTCCCGTCCACCCGCGATCTTCTCCTGGCCGCCAAGCGGCTCGGCCTCAAGGCCAAGACCTCGCGCACGACGCCGGATCGACTGTCGCTCGCCGCGCTGCCTGCGCTGGCCATGCTCCACGACGGCCGCGTCGTCGTGTTGGCCCAATCCGACGGCAAGCGCGTCCTCTTCATGGACCCTGCCGGCGACGAGCAAACCGCGCGGCCGACCATCGAGCCGCTGGACACCTTTGCCGCGCAATGGACCGGCGAGCTGATCCTCATCGCCAGCCGCGCGAGCCTCGCCGGCGACCTCGCCAAGTTCGACTTCTCCTGGTTCATCCCCAGCATCGTCAAGCACCGGCGCCTGCTGGGCGAGGTGTTGACGATCTCGCTGTTCCTGCAGCTCTTCGCGCTGGTCAGTCCGCTCTTTTTCCAGGTGGTCATGGACAAGGTGCTGGTACACCGAGGGCTCACGACGCTGGACGTGCTGGTCCTCGGTCTGGTGGTGATCATGCTGTTCGAAAGCACGCTCAACATCCTGCGCGGCTACGTGTTCAGCCACACCACCAGCCGCATCGACGTGGAGTTGGGATCGCGGCTTTTCCGCCACTTGCTGAGCCTCCCGCTGGCCTACTTCCAGGCCCGCCGCGTCGGGGATTCGGTTGCCCGCGTTCGAGAACTCGAGAACATCCGCCAGTTTCTGACCGGGAACGCGCTGACCCTGGTGCTGGACGTGTTGTTCTCGGTCATCTTCATCGCGGTCATGTTCAGCTACAGCGTCACGCTGACGCTGATCGTGCTGGTGTCGCTGCCGCTCTATCTGATCCTCAGCCTGGCGATCGTCCCGGTGCTGCGCGGACGCCTCAACGAGAAATTCGCCCGCGGCGCCGAGAACCAGAGCTTGCTGGTCGAGACCGTCACCGGCATCCAGACCGTCAAGGCCAGCGCGCTCGAACCGCAGATGGCTCGCAAGTGGGATGAGCAGCTCGCCGCCTACGTGTCGGCGTCCTTCCGCACGCAGACGCTGGCGCAGTACGGCAACGAGGGCATCAACCTGATCGGCAAGCTGGTCAACGCGGCCACCTTGTGGTGGGGCGCGCAGCTCGTGATCGAAGGTCAGCTGAGCGTGGGCCAGTTCATCGCGTTCAACATGTTTGCCGGCCGGGTCGCTCAACCGATCATGCGCATCGCGCAGATGTGGACAGATTTCCAGCAAACCGGCATCTCGATGGCGCGCCTGGGGGATGTGCTGAACACGCGCACGGAACTGCGCCCGCAGAGCGCGGGTGCGATGCCGCGCGTGCGCGGCGACGTGACGCTGGAGAACGTGACCTTCCGCTACCGCACCGACGCGCAGCCCGTGCTGCATGGCGTGGACCTGTCGGTCGATGCGGGCGAGGTGATCGGCATCGTCGGGCGCAGCGGATCGGGCAAGAGCACCCTGACCAAGCTGCTGCAGCGGCTTTATGTGCCGGAGGCGGGCCGTGTGCTGGTCGACGGCCAGGACATCGCGATGGCTGATGCAACGCAGCTGAGGCGCCAGGTCGGCGTGGTGTTGCAGGAAAACATGCTGTTCAACCGCTCGGTGCGGGAGAACATCGCGATCTCTGATCCGGCCGCCCCGATTGAGGCGGTCATCCACGCGGCAAAGCTTGCCGGCGCGCACGACTTCATCGCCGAGTTGCCTGAGGGTTATGACACGGTGGTGGGCGAGCAGGGGACCGGACTGTCCGGTGGGCAGCGCCAGCGCATCGCGATCGCGCGAGCGCTGTTCGGTCAGCCGCGGATCCTGATCTTCGACGAGGCCACCAGCGCGCTCGATTACGAGAGCGAGGCCATCATCCAGAAGAACATGCGGGCGATCTGTCAGGGTCGCACGGTGTTCATCATTGCCCATCGCCTGAGCGCCGTGCGCCATGCCCATCGCATCATCGCGATGGAGAAGGGCCGTATCGCCGAGATGGGCAGCCATGAGGAGCTGATCGCCAAGCCGCAGGGGCTTTATGCGCACCTGTGGCGCATGCAGGGCGAGGGAGGCTCGGAATGAGCGCCGACGTGAACGGGGGCGCCGTGGCGCCCCGCCATCCGCTGCGCGAGCTGCTTGCGCGTTATGGCGCCGTGTTCCGCGCGGCCTGGGAGCGTCGCGAGGAACTGGCCGGACCTCGGCGGCTGGCCGATGAGCGCGCCTTCCTTCCAGCTGCGCTGGAGCTGCAGGAGACCCCACCGCATCCCGCGCCGCGCCGCATGGCCATCGCGATCTGCGCGCTGTTCGTGATCGCGCTGGCGTGGGCCATCCTGGGGCAGATCGACATCGTGGCCGTGGCGCAGGGCCGGATCATCGTGAGCGACCGCAGCAAGACGATCCAGCCGCTGGAGACCAGCGTCGTGCGCGAGGTGTTCGTCAAGGACGGCGACAAGGTGAAGGCCGGGCAACTGTTGATCGCGCTGGACTCGACGATGACCGAGGCGGACAGCCATCGGGTCGAGAAGGAGCGTTTGGCGGCCCTGTCGGAAGTACTGCGAGCTCGGGCGTTGTTGATGTCGTTGTCGGGCAGCGGCTCGCCGCAACTGGCTGCCGAGGCGGTGAAGTCGATGCCGCGCGAGGACGCGGACAGCGCGCGCTTCCAAGTGCAAAGCGAGTGGGCGGACATCTCGGCCAAGCTGGCCAAGCTGCAAGCGGAGATGGAACGGCGTGAGGCGGAGATCGCCACGTCGAAGCAGGTCGTCGAGAAGCTCCAGAGCACCGTGCCCATGGCGCAGCAGCGTGAGCGCGACTACAAGGCGCTGAGCGATCAGGGCTTCATCGCGGGCCACGCGGGGCAGGATCGGACGAGGGAGCGGATCGAGCAGGAGAAGGACCTCGGCACGGCGATGGCGCGACAGCGCGAGGCGCTGGCAGCGCTGGCGGAGTCGCGAGGGTCGGCGGCATCGTTCCGGGCGGAGACGCTGCGCACGCTGAGGGATCGCGAGGCCCAGGCTGATCTGAAGCTCAAACAGTTGGCCGAGGAAGGCGCGAAGGCCAATAAACGCAACCAGCTGACTCGCTTGACCGCGCCGGTCGACGGCACGGTGCAGCAGTTGGCCGTGCACACGGCCGGCGGCGTCGTGACCGAGGCGCAGGTGCTGCTGGTGCTGGTGCCTGATGAAGCCGAGGTGACCGCCGAGGTCGTGCTTGAGAACAAGGACATCGGCTTCGTGAGGGCTGGGCAGGAAGCGGAGATCAAGCTCGAGACCTTCCCATTCACGAAGTACGGCACGGTGCCGGCAACGGTGAAGAGCGTGAGCGCTGATGCGGTCAACGATGAGAAGCGTGGCGCGATCTTCCCGGTGACACTGGTGCTTGGTAGAGGCGTCATCGACGTCGACGGCAAGCAGGTGCGGTTAGCGCCGGGGATGAATGTGACGGCGGAGGTGAAGACCTCGCAGCGGCGCGTCATTCGCTACCTGTTCGATCCGGTGAAGCGTCACGTGGATGAAAGCCTGAAGGAGCGGTGATGCGCGTGCTCATCGTCCATCAGAACTTCCCGGGCCAGTTTCGTCATGTGGCCAAGGCCTGGTCGGAGCGGCCGGGCTGGCAGGTGATCGGCATCGGGCGCGACACGGCGCCGGGCATGCCGGAGCTGGAGGCCAGCGGGCGTCTGACGCTGATCCGCTACAAGCCTCATCGCGAGGTGGGGAAGCAGCAACACCCATACCTGCGGCGCATGGAAGACGCCGTGCTGCATGGGCAGGCGGTGGCGCGGGTGCTGCTCAAGCTCAAGGCCAAGGGTTTCAAGCCGGATCTGATCCTTGCTCATCCCGGCTGGGGTGAAACGCTCAACGCCAAGGACGTGTTCCCGGACGCGCGGCTCGTGCACTTCTGCGAGTGGTTCTACAACGCACCTGCGACTGGCAACGGCTTGGATCCCGATTGGCAGGGCGCCGATCTCGGGTTTGATCCGGAGTTCCCGATGAGCTTCGATGATCGGGCGCGGGTGCGGACCTGGAATGCGTTGCATCTGCTGAACCTGGAGAACTGCGACGCGGGGATCAGTCCGACGCATTGGCAGAAGGCGCAACACCCCAAGGCCTACCTCGACAAGATCACGGTGGCGCATGAGGGAATCGATCTCGACGGGCTCGGGCCGGACCCGCAGGCGTGGATGGCGATGCCCAACGGGGCGGTGCTGAGGGCGGGGGATCCGGTGATCACCTACGTTGCGAGGAATCTGGAGCCGTATCGCGGCTTTCACCAGTTCATGCGCGCGCTGCCGGCGATTCAGCGGGAGCACAAGAGCTGTCATACCGTGATCGTCGGTGGCGACGACGTGAGCTATGGTCGCGCGCATTCGTCGGGCAAGACCTGGCGCCAGGTGATGCTGGACGAAGTCGGCGATCGGCTCGATCCGACGCGGACGCACTTCCTGGGGAAGCTGCCTTACGCGCAGTACAAGCGAGTGATGCAACTGTCCGCGGCGCATGTTTACCTGACCTATCCGTTCGTGCTGAGCTGGTCGATGCTGGAGGCGATGGCCACCGGGTGCGTGGTGATCGGGTCGGATACGGCGCCGGTGAGGGAAGTGATCCAGGACGGGCGCGAGGGGCGTTTGGTCGGGGTGTTTGATCGGCACCAGTTGTCGCGCAGCGTGACGGAGGTTCTGGCGCTGACCGGCGCGGATCGCGAAAGGTTCAGCGCGGCGGCGCGCGATCGGGCGAGGGGGTATCGATGCAGAGACTTCGTGAGCACCTTCCCGGCTCCAGACGCATTCACATCGGCTCGTGTTTGAGGCTTGTCGTGTATGCAGCCTGATCGCAGGGATTCAATATGAACCGACGTTTTTTCTCCCGCCGCCTGGTTGGTGCGGCAATCTCCGGAATGATTCTTCCGGGATGCAAGGAAAAGGAGCAATCTGTGGAAGATTCAGTCGTTGTCGCGAGAGCGCGAGCATATGCCGACGAACATTTTTTGCCCCAGCATCGGGCCGCTTTCATTGAGACGGCACGAGACGTGGAGAAATATTACTCCACCGCCCTGATCAAGGAATTTCATGGCGGCCATACCTTCGCGTGGCCAGCGAACTTCATGGCGCCCGATGCCAGGAAACGATTCGAGAAGTTTGCGATTCCGGGGGGCGAGGGGTTTCAGTTTCCGCCCGGGAAACCTGCGCTGGGCCAATGGCGATTCTTTTGGCCCACGATGTCCGGGTACGACCTGGAAAACTGGATGAATGAGCTCGATCCTCGTCTGATCGAGTACGTCATCTACCAGCTTCATCCGTCAGGCTCCGACACCATCACCACCGAACAGTCCATGGCTCGATTGCATGCCTCGAAAGTCATCGAGCTGGAGCCCGGTCTGCGCAGACATGGTCTGGAGGGATACCGATGGATCCTGCCGGATGGCACGCCGCGCGATCTCGTCGAGTGGGTGGGGAAGCGCCAGGACGGGGGGCTTTTTCGTATGAGCTGCGTCGATCCGGAATACCCTCAAAAGGCGCAGGTTCCTTATCCGCAATGCAGCGTCTCCATGTTTGATTCGGACACTGGAGAGGAAGTTGTCTATCGCTATCCACTGAAGTTGTTCGAGCATTGGAAATCCATTGAGGAACAAACCAGGAAGATCATCCGTTCATGGCGAACTCGATGAATTGACAGATTAATCCAGGGAGATAATAAATGGCATCGCTCACGTTGAACCAGAATCAGATCAATCAGATCAACGCGCTGACCTCAAATGGCACGAAGGACTATTACAAGGCCTATCAATACATCGTCTCGCTGAATTCCAGCGGCGAGATTGCGCTCAACGCCGACACGCTCTACTGGTTCAAGCAGGCCGCGGAGATCAATTCAAACGATCCCATGAGCCCTGCCAATGTCTTCATTCGCGCGCACACCATGATCGGTGCCGAGCACGCGAAGAAGGACATCGACATGCAGAAGATCTCCGACTCGATCGGCGCCGCCGTGATTGGCGACCTGGTTCGAGGCAGTCCGGTCGAGGTCGAGAAGATGTGGCAGAAGGACATCTCGATGGCGACCAAGGACTATGGCCTGCCCGTCGGAGGCTGGGGTGGCGCCTTCTTTTACTTCGACAAGAAGATGTCGGACTCCGATTCGCTCACCATCGGCGAACTCATCCAGGAGAATCGCTTCCAACGCGAGACCTTCGTGGATGCGATGTCCTTCGCAGGCGCGGCCTCGCTGGGCCGGGTCCTGACAGCGCCCGGCATCGTCTTTGACCAGGACAAGATGGATGCGTTCGGCGACGCCATGGCGGCGGGCGTCAACAACATTCCCTTCTCGCTCAAGGCGCAGATCGTTGCCAGGACGATGGAGCGCACCTACGACTACTGGACGGAAGGCAAGTACGGGAACAAGTCCTGGGCGGAGGTGCAACGCGCCTTCCAGTCCTATTTCCGCGGCACCTTCGACGACGAGAACGTCCTCCTGCGCTTGCTGGACCGATTCGCCTCCGCCAAGAAGATCCTCTCGCCGATCGTCCTGGATCTCGATGGGAACGGGATCGCCACGTCCGATGCCGATGACGGCGAGGCGCATTTCGACCACGATGGCAACGGGGCGCGCGAGCGTACCGGATGGGTGCGCGGAAACGATGCCTTGCTGGTGCTCGACCGCAACGGCGACGGCAGGATCGATTCAGGCCGGGAGCTCTTCGGCAATCAGACGAAACTGGCCAACGGTCAACTCGCGGCCAACGGGTATGAGGCGCTGGCGGAACTGGACAAGAACAACGACGGTCGCATCGATCAGGCCGATGACGCCTATGCTGCGCTTCGGCTGTGGCTTGACGACGGCGACGGCACGCTCGAGGGCGGTGAACTGAAGACGCTGGCCGAGGCCGGCGTCCGCAGCATCTCGACCGAGTACCTCGCAGCGGACATCCGCGATGAGCACGGCAATCGCATCCGGCAAGTCGGCACCTTCGAGCGCGCCGACGGCAGCACCGGGGGCGCGGCGGACGTCTGGTTCCGCGTGGATCCGGCCCGTGGCCAGGCGCCGGAGGAGGTGCCGGTCTCCGCCGACGTCGCGGCGCTTCCTGACCTCTGGGGCTTCGGCAACCTGCCGAGCCTCCACCAGGCCATCATGAAGGACGGCACCGGCCTGATGAAGGGCTGGCTCCAGGAGTTCGTCGCCTCCGACGATCCGCGCGAGCGCCGTGCGCTGCTCAAGGCCTTGCTGTATCGATGGGGCGGGGTGGATGTGCGGCAAACCGGCGCGTTCGAGAGCGTCTATGAACAGCTGCCGGTGCTTGAGGCCTTCCTCGGAGACCGGTTCACCCAGTACGGCGGCACGATCTACGAGACCAACTCGCCGGGCGCCGTTGCGGGCGGCTACCTGAACTTCGTGTTTGCGGACTTCGCCGAGGAGTTGTACGCGCGACTGATGCAACAGACGCATCTGTCGAGCTTCTTCAAGGCCGTCGACTATCGGTTCGACGCCGCGACCAACACCTACTCGACGGATCTGACCGCCGCGATCGGGGTCGCGCGCGGGCTCTACCAACAGGACCCCTCCGCCGTGAAGGATCTTGCCGGCGTGCTCATGCGCATGGGCGCCAACGGGGAAGACATCCTGCAGCAGCTGCGAACCTTCGCTGCCGGCTCGACGGACGAGTTTGGCCGGTGGATGGTCGGTCAGCTCCAACTGGAAGGCGTCGGCGGCTACACGGACGATTGGTTGCGAGGCGCCAGCGGCAACGAGGCCATCGTGGGTAACGGTGGCAACGACATTCTGGACGGCGGCGCGGGCGACGACACCCTGATGGGCGGAACGGGGAACGACACCTACCTGTTCGGACTGGGCAGCGGGCATGACACGGTGCTCGATGAGAGCGGCGCGCGGGACCGGATCCAGTTCGGGCCTGGCATCCTGCCTTCGCAGATCACGCTCGAGCGGAGCGGCTTCGACACCGTGATCCGGATCGTCGGCGCCCCCGACACCTTGACGGTGTCCACCTGGGGCGGCGGGATGGAGTTCCGCCTGGAGGAGTTCGCCTTCGCGGATGGCACCGTCTGGAACCAGGCGCAGATCTACGCGTTGATCCCCCCGCCGCAGCAGATTGGCGGCGCCGGCAATGACGTGCTCGCGGCGTTCGCTGACGAGCCCGGAACGCTGCAGGGCGGCGCGGGCAATGACACGCTGCTCGGGTACGGCATGAGCGACCACCTCGATGGCGGCGATGGCGCCGACCTGCTGCGGGGCGATCTGGGCGATGACACCTTGCTGGGCGGCGCGGGCAACGACGTCCTGGATGCCGGCGAGGGCGACGACCGCCTGGATGGTGACGCGGGGGATGACCTGCTGGACGCCGGGGCGGGCAATGACAGCTTGCGTGGTGGCGCCGGAAGGGACCGCTTGAGTGGCGGGGAAGGCAACGACACGATGGAAGGCGGCGGCGGTGAGGACCTCCTGATCGGCGGTGGCGGCGACAACGTGATCCGCTTCGACCGGAGTTCGGGTCGGGACTATCTCGACCAATCCAAGGCCTCCGGACGTGGGCGGGACACCGTGGTGCTGGGCGCCGGCATCGCCATGGGTGATGTCGCGCTCCGACGCGTGGACGGTCACCTGGTCTTGCGGCTCGCTGGCTCCGATGCGGAGCTGATCGTGCTGGATTTCTTCAGTTCGATGACCACGACCGGCCAGCGCAACGAACTCTCGGCCATCCGGTTCGCCGACGGCAGCAGCTGGAGCAGCGACGACGTGCGCCAGCGCGTCCAGGACATGGGGCTCACTCGCTCGACGACCTCGGATGGGCGGACGCTGGACCTGGCGGAAGGATCGGCGGCCCTCGCCGCGGATGCCAACGATCTGTCGGCTCAGCCGGGCCTCCATCAATCCCGCTTGTTGGGCAACGCGGGCGACAACGTCCTCACCGGCAATGCCGCGTCGAACGTCTTCAATGGGCCGTCGTTCGAGGACGGTCGGGCCTGGTTGTCCTGGCAGGCGCCCGGCGCGAGAGGGGTCTCCGCGGAGACCCGCGGCGGTCGCGACACCCTGATCGGGGGCGCGGGCGACGACATCTACTACACCACCTCGATCAACGGGGAAGGCAATCCGTACATCAACTATCCCAATCAGCTGGGTACAGGGAACGACACGATCATCGAGCTTGCGGGTGAGGGGCATGACACGGTGATCACCACCGCGTATCACGAGACGCTCGCCGACAACGTCGAGGACCTGATCTCGTTCAACGCGCAGGACTATTACTACACCAACTCCGGTCAGAGCATCGCGCATACCTACACCGGCAACGCGCTGAACAACGTCATCGACGGGAGCCGTGTCTCGGGGGCGGTCAGGCTGGATGGCGGCGCCGGTGCCGACACCATGATTGGAGGGGCTGATGCCGAGACGACGTTCGTCGTCGACGACATCGGTGACGTGGTGCTCGGCGAGGACGCGGCCAACAACAGGAGGGCCGACACCGTCGAGGCCTCCATTTCCTACACCTTGACCGCGGGCATCGAGAACCTGACCCTGACCGGTTCCGCCGCGACCCGCGGGACCGGCAACGCGCTCAACAACGTGCTCGACGGCAGCCAGAACGCGGCCGCGAACACGCTAGTGGGCGGGCTGGGAGACGACTTCTACCGCGTGGACGCCTCGGACGTGATCGTCGAGAAGGAAGGCGAGGGCTTCGATACCGTCGTGGTCGTTTCGGCCGGGGGGGCGTCGATGTTCCAGCTCGATCTCGCCGCTTCCGTGGAGCGCCTGGTGCTGGACGAGGCGGTCGGCGAGATCGGCGTGGTCGGATCCGACCTGAACGACAACTTCGCCGGCAACTCGAAGCGCAACGTGTTGGTCGGCGGCGCGGGCAACGACACGCTCGATGATGGCGGCATCCGCGATCCGCTCTGGGGGCGCTACATCGTTTCCGGCCAGGACGTGCTGGATGGCGGTGCGGGCGACGACCTCATCTACACGCACGGCGACTACGACCAGATCACGGGCGGCACCGGCAACGACACGATCTCGCTGGTCTTCGACGAGCGCGGTTCCGCGCGCGCCTACTTCAATCGTGGCGACGGCACCGACTGGTTTACTGAAACAACCGTCGGATCGGTCGATATCGAGTTCGGCGCGGGCATCGATGCCTCCGAGTTCACGATGACACGCCAGGGCGACGATCTTCGACTCGGCGTGGGGTCTCCCGGCGACTCGATGACCTTCAGCCAGGCGTTCATCGACCCGGGCACCGACCCCTTCCGCTCGACGCTGGGCACGGTCACCTTCGCGGATGGCTTCGAGCTCAGCCGCGCGGAAGTCCGGGCGAGATTCCTCAATGGCGGCGTCAATGTTGTGACCGAGGACGCCGACGTGATCATCGCCGGTGCTGCGGCGGACACGCTGTCGGGAGGTGGTGGCGATGATCGCATCGCCGCTGGCGCCGGCGACGACGACATCTCCGGCGGTCAAGGCAACGACTCCTTGTATGGCGGCCTGGGCAACGACACCTATCGATTCAACGTTGGAGACGGTGTGGACGCGATCAGCGACGCTGGCGGAATCGATACCCTTGTGCTGGGCCCTGGTCTGAACGAAGCGGACATGGCCGTGAGCGCCTGGTGGCCCAACGACCTGCTGCTGACCTTCGGCAACGACCGGATCCGGATCAAGGACGGTCGGATCGAGGGCGCAACCGCGTCGATCGAGTTCGTGCGGTTCGCCGATGGGACTGTGCGCGACATGGCCTATCTGCGCTCGCTCGAGGCGTATCGCGGCAGCGATGGCGATGACAACATGTTGGGCGATCCCGTCAATGATCGACTTCTGGGGCTGGCAGGCAACGACACGCTGGACGGCGGAGGCGGAGCCGACACGCTCATCGGTGGACTGGGTGACGACACCTACCTGGTCGACAGCACCGACGACGTGGTGGTCGAGGAGTTGAATCAGGGTACCGACCTCGTACGGACATCCGTGTCGTATGTTTTGCCCGCCAACGTCGAGAACATCGTGCTCACCGGCACGGCGGCGATCTCCGCGACTGGCAATGCGCTGAACAACAAGCTTGACGGCAACGCGGGAGCGAACCGGCTGGACGGCGGCTTGGGCGCCGACGCGATGAAGGGCGGGGCCGGCGACGACACCTACGTGGTGGACAACGCCGGCGACACCGTCACCGAGTCGTCCAACCAGGGTACGGACAAGGTGTTCGCGAGCATCGGCTACACGCTGGGCAGCAACGTGGAGCAACTGGAGCTCACCGGCAGCGCGGACATCAACGGAACAGGCAACTCGCTCGCCAACGTCCTCGTCGGCAACGCGGGCGCCAACGTGCTGACTGGCGGTGCCGGCAACGACACGATGAACGGCGGGCTGGGCAATGACACGTATGTGGTCGATGCCGCCGGAGACGTCGTGAACGAGAACGCCGGGGAGGGCATCGACCTGGTGCAGAGCAGCGTGACCTGGACCTTGGGCGCCAATGTCGAGCATCTGACGCTGACCGGCTCCAATGCCATCAATGGCACGGGCAACGCGCTCGACAACGTGCTCACGGGCAACAGCGGCGCCAACAAGCTGGACGGTGGCGCCGGGAACGATTCGCTGGTGGGCGGCGGTGGCGCCGACTCGCTGATCGGCGGTGCGGGCAACGACACGCTCGATGGAGGCTCAGGCAACGACACGATGCTGGGCGGAACCGGTGACGATACCTACCTGGTAGACGCGACGACCGACGTGATCACGGAGAACGCCGGCGAGGGGACAGACACCGTCCTCACCACGGTCACATTGACCGCGCTGGCCAACAACGTGGAGAACGTGGCCCTGCAAGGCAGCACGGCGCTCAGCGCCACGGGCAATGTGGCCAACAACGTCATGACCGGCAACTCCGCCGCCAACACCCTGACAGGCGCTGCGGGCAACGACACGCTCGCGGGCGGTCTCGGCAACGACACCCTCAATGGCGGTGCCGGTGCGGACGTCTACCTGTTCAACAAGGGCGACGGCACCGACACCATCCAGGACAACGACAGCACCGCCAACGTCCTGGACCAGTTGAGCTTCGGCGCTGGCATCACGCGTGCGGGCACGACCTTCAAGAAGGTCAGCAACAACCTGGAGATCACGTTCTCTGGCACCACGACCGACAAGGTCGTGGTCAAGGACTGGTACCTGGGCGCGGCCTACCAGGTCGAACGCGTCGTCTATGCCGACGGCACCGTGCTGACCAACGCCCAGGTCAACACGGCTGCGGGCCAAGCGGCCGGGGCGAAGACGGCGCTCATGCGCGAGTCGGAGGCACCGACGGTGACCGAGAGCCTGGAGGCGAGGACACTGGCGATCGGCGGCATGCTGGGCTCACCGGCCCAGATCGCCATGACCCGTCAGGCGGATGCGTTGATCGCTGCGATGGCGTCGTTCTCGGGCTCGTCGTCGATGGCCTCGAACGCGATGCTGCCGAGCTATACAGGCAGTCACCGGGAGTTGATCGCCGTCTCGGAACGCTGAGCCGACTGGCCTCTCACGGAAACGCCTCAGGTGCCGAGCGCACCTGGGGCGTTTTTTCGTCGGCTGCTCGTTTCAACGAGCGGCGGCTGGACCGACGCCCAACATCCGCCTACCCCACACACTTCCCACTCGCCCCCGCGCTCGGCGGCAACGGCGCCCCGGGCAGTTCCACCGCGTAATGCAGCGACAGCATCTGCCAGCCCTGCGGCCCGAGCTGCCACTGCGTGCTGTTCACGCCGACGTAGTCCGGCGCTGCCTGCGCCGCATCACGGCGTGACTCCACGACGCTGTAGACCTCGGCATGCCCCGCGTAGCGGCGCACCTCCCGATGGATCTCGCACTCTCGCAGCCCGCGCGCGCTCGGCTTGCCGACGGCGGCCGCGAACGCGTCGGCCGTCCAGCTTCTCGCCTGGATCTGGCTGGCCGACGCATTCAACTGCTGCGCCCACACGCGCGCCTCCGGATGCATCAGCGCGCGCAGGCGCTCCGCATCGCCCGGCTGACCCGGCTCGTGATCGAAGGTCCGCCATAGCGCGCTGACCTGCGCGTCCAAGCTCGAACGGCTGAACGCCTGCGCTTCAGAACCGAGCGCCTCCACCACCGCCGGCCAGCTCACGCGATAGACCGCCGACAAACCCGCCGCCACGCCCGGCGCCGCCCGCGTCGACGCGAACAGCAGCCAGCGGCCATCGGCCGTGATCGATGGCGTGAACTCGAACCCGGGCCCGTTGACCGGCGCGGGCAGGCGCATCGCCGGGCCGAAGCGGTCGCCGACGCGCTCCGCCGCATAGAGATCCGCTCCGCCTTCGCTGCCGGCGCGGTTGCTCCACCACAGCGCGAATCGACCGTCGGGGCTGAAGGTGAAATCGCTGTTGGCCGTGCCTTCGTTGATTGGCGACGGCAACGCGCGAGGCGCCGTCTGCTCGTCGTCGTCCACGCGATAAACGGACAGCTTGCCCGGCCCACCCGCGCGAGTGGAGGCGAAATACAGCCGCGTGCCGTAGCGCTCCGGCCCCAGCTCCTGGCCCGCGCTCTGACGCGCGTCGGCCAGGCGTCGCGGTGGCGCCCAGGACCCGGCATCGAGGTACGTCAGCCGCGTCTCAAACAGATCGAGATCGTCGCCACGCGGCTTCGCGTCGTCAGCGGGCCGGCTGGAGACGAAGGTCAGCGTCTTGCCGTCGGCCGACAGATGCGGGTCGGAATCCCGCCAGCGCGGATCGGAGAAGGGCAGCGACTCGGGCGCGCGCCAAGCACCGATCGCCTCCCGTCGCTGCCAGAAGATCCTCGACGCCTTGAAGCCCGCCTCGGATCGCGCGAACACGCGCAGCGTCGCGGTCTCCTGCAGGTTGTAGGTCTGCGTGCCCGCTTCCGATCCCGGCAGGTCCACGCGCTCGACGACCAGTTCGCGCGCGGCCGCGGTTGATGGGGGTGTCGCCGCATGGGCGGCCGTGCCAACAAGGAACGGGCCGTGGAATGCCGTCAGGATGAGCAGGGCAAGCGGGTTCAGGACACGTGCGTGCATGGCAGGCGAGGCGGGAAGTCCAAGGTGCGCGGATGCTAGGAGCGGTCCCGGCCTCGGATCGGCGTCATGCGATGAATCCCGAGATTCCCGCCGCCAGCTCAGCCGGCGGCGGATGGGATGGCGCGCATCAGCCCTTGACCGCCGCATACCCGTGCGCCTTCATGCAGCCCTTGATCAGGTCAGCCTGGCGCATGCCGACGACCACGCCGTCGCCCACGGCCTGGCCGAGGATCCCACCCGCGTGGTGCCGGCCCAGGTGGTAGCTGCTGCCGTGACTCGCGGTCGCAGCCTTGGCTTCGTACTCGCACTCGCTCTTGGCCTGCGCGACCGGGCTCATCGATTCATCGGTGGGCACGTAGCGCGTGGTGGAACACGCCGTGGTCGCCATCGCGGCGATGACCAGGGACAGGACAACTTGCAGCTTCTTCATGAGGGTTCTCCTTCGGTTGGTTGAGGGCCGCTGTGTTGAAGCGGTAACTGCAGTGTCCGGATTCACCTGGTTTTCATGAAGCAGGATTCATTCAATTCAGCCATCCGAAGTTTTGCTTAAGATGCGCCGACCCGTCCGGAGGTGCCCCATGCGTTTCGATCCCCGTCAGACCGCGGCCTTGCTCGCGGTGCTGGAGACTGGCAGCTTCGAGGCCGCAGCGCAGCAACTGCACATCACGGCCTCGGCGGTCTCGCAGCGGATCCGCGCGCTGGAGATCGAGATGGGCGGCACCCTGATCGCCCGCACGCGGCCCTGCCACGGGACGCCGCTCGGGCAACGGCTGATGCAGCACCTGCGCCGCGCCGCGCTGCTCGAGGACGACTTCGACGCCGAGATCCGCGGCCACGCCGAGGCGCCGCTGCGACTGGTGCTGGCCGTCAACGCGGATTCACTCGCGACCTGGTTCGTGCCGGCGCTCGCGCCGATGTTCGTCGCCGAGAACGTGCTGCTCGAGACCCATGTGGACGATCAGGACCACACGCAGGCGCTGATGACCTCGGGCGAGGCGGTGGGCTGCGTGACGACACAGGCCGACGCCATCCGCGGTTGCGAGGCCTTGCCCTTGGGCGTGATGCGTTATCGGCTGATGGCCTCGCGCGACTTCGTGCGGGATCGCTTTCCCGAGGGGCTGAGCCGGGACGCGATGCGCCGCGCGCCGGTGGTCGCGGCCAGCCGCAAGGATCGTCTGCACACGCGGGTGATCGAGCGGCGTCTGGGGTTGAAGGAGGACGCCTATCCCTGCCACCACATCGGACCGGCGATTCCGCGCTTCGAGTCCGTCGGTCGCGCGCTGGGCGTGGGCATGGTGCCTGAGCTGTGGCTGGCGTCGCAGCCGAAGGCCGCGCGCGAGGACTTCGTCGACCTGCTGCCGGACCATCCGACCGATGTCGCGCTGTTCTGGCACGGATGGAAGCTGCAATCGCCCCGGCTGGAGCGGCTGACGAAGCGTCTGGTCAGCGCGGCGCAGGACGTGTTGCTTGGATCGACCCAGCCAGCACGGACGAAGCGGACGACCCGCTTGTGAGCTCGTGAGCTCGACAGTCGATCAGAGCGGCTCGCGCTTGCCCACGTCTGACATCAGCCTGCGGTTGGGGACCGAACGAAGCAGGGCGCGCTCGCGTCGCACGCGCCAGCAGAATCGAACGAGCCCCAGCGTCCAGAGCATCGCGATGCCCGTGCCCAGCAGCTCCAGCCATCGAAGTCCAGGCAGCGCGTCCGGATCCGGACGGAGCCAGGTGAGCACGCAGATCACCGGCAGCAGGACCGCCAGCAGTGATTGCCGCTCGGCGGTCGGCAGCGCCACCTCGCCGGTCGTCTGGTTCTGCCAACCGACGACGCTCTGCAGCTGACCGGGCGTGCGGCACAGCGCGGTGATCGTGTGGCCGGCTTCGAGGTGCGGCAACCCCGCGATCTGCACGAGGTGAACCACCTGGCCTGCGGCTCGCAAGGAGAAGTCCGTCGACGGCGGCTGATACCGCGTGCGCGGATGGCGCTTCAGGACGGTGACCTCGTCCAGCGTGAAATCGGTCAGGTGCGGGTCGTTCATGGGATGGCGCGCAGTGTCGCCGAAGACGTGGCGGCAACGGTGACGGCGAGGTCGATGCGCCTCTCCCGTCCGCGCAGCCCATGCCTCTCTCTTCGGTGCGTGGACAGACTCGCCCCGCTACCAGAAGATCTCCGCCATCGCTGGAGAAAGGTCCCGCTCGATGCCTCCGATCGTCACCGAACACGCGCTCGTCGATCGGATCCTGGCTTCGCATCGAGAAGCGCTCGGCACGGACTTCGACGGTTATCGCCATCACGTCTATCGCGTCGTCAACTGCTTCAACGCGCTGGGACCGGCGACTTTCGACGGCTCGCCCGCGCTGCCCATCGCCGCCGCCTTTCACGACCTCGGCATCTGGGTCGACGGCACCTTCGACTACCTCGACCCCTCTAGCCGGCTCGCACGAAGCTTCATCGAGGCCGAAGGCCTGGACGATGTCGACCCCGAGCTCGTTCACGATCTGATCGTCCAGCATCACAAGCTGCGGCCGTTCCGCGCCGGCCCGTGGGCCGCGATCGTCGATCAATGGCGCCGCGCCGACACCGTCGATGTGTCGCTCGGCCTCATCACTTTCGGCATCCCTCACGCGCACATCCGCGAGATCCAGCGCCGGCTGCCTGATCGCGGCTTCCATGTCGGCCTGCTCAGGCGCACCGGCGCCGAGTTCCTGCGCAAGCCCTGGAATCCGCTGCCGATGATGCGGTGGTGACGACCATCCACGCGCTGATCGACGCGCTGATCCACGCGCTGATCCACGCGCCCATCCGATCACGCTCATCCCCCGTTCGCCGCCGCCATCCGCAGCTCAGGACACGCCGACCCCGTTGATCCACTCGCGCGCCTACAAACCGTCCTCACGCATCAGGAGGACAAGGACATGCGCAGAGATCCGGCACCGGCGACCCTCGAGGCCCCGCCGCCCGCACCCCCGCGGAGGAAGAGTTATCTGAAGGCCAACGTGGCCGTGACCGCCGCGATCGCCATCGCGGCGACCGCCACCTGGCTCACCGCCATGAGCCTCGTCGAGGCCCACGGCCTGGGCGCGAGCCATCTCGGTCAGGCTGCCGACATCGCCCATCGCGGCGGCCCGGGCACGCTGATGATCGCCGGCGACATCGCCGCGTTGATCGTCGTGGCCATGCTCGCGCGCTTCGCGGCGCGACGCTTCAAGGCCTGAGGACGCACCGGGGCACCCCCAGGTGCTCCGGACCCCTCAAGGCGTCTGCTTCGTCAGCAGCGCCGCGAACGCCTCGACGTAGGGCAGCCCCGGACCCCATCGCATGTGGACCTGCTGTCCCGGCTCGGGGTTGGGCGACCACACGGTGCAACCCGCGAGGCGCTCCATCAGCTCGCCCGCCGCCAGCATCGGCACCGCCGACGTGAGCAGGCTCGCCGACGCGGTGTAGCTCACCCACTGCACCGCGTTCTCCGGCGCGGGCAGCAGCGCCGCGTGGCTGGTCGGCCACGGGGGCGCGCTCGCGAGCGCGTGCTCCAGGCTGTCCACCGTCGCGGTGTCGTCCAGCGTGCGCATCGCCGCGTTGGCCAGCACCGTGTACCAACGGTCCAGGTGGTCGAGCCCGGCCCGGTCTACCGGCGGCTGCGCGCGCGGCTGCGCGATCACCAGCGGGAAGTAGCGCCCGACGTTGTCGCAGCTGGCCATCAGCACGCCGAACCACCACTTCATGTCGACCACGCCCGGCGCCCACGCGAAGCGCAGCACCGGGGCGGTCAGGTAGGTGTCGAGCCAGCGTGGGCCCAGCACCTTGGGCAGGTCCTGCATCATCCCGGACAGCCAGGTGTCGCAATGCCGCACGCAATGCGGCGGCAGCCGGCGCTGCGCGAAATCGCCCAGCGCGGCGACCTTGCCGTACCAACCCGGCGTGCCATCGCCGGACGTGTTCAGGGCTTCGGGCAGCGCGCTCATCTCGGGGGTTCTCCTGATGGGGGTCACAGCCCGCCCGGGCAACGGAACTCGTTGAGCTCCGGCAGCCGGAAGGGATTGCGGACGCTGCTGGCCGTCACCTCGAAGACCGCCTTGCGGCCCTCGATCTCGAACGTGGCCTTGAAGCGCTCCGGCGCGTTGGTCTTCTCGATCTTCACCCGGTCGAACAGCCGGAACAGCGCCCACGGTCCGTCATTGACCATGCCGCTCGATCCGCTCGTGCTCGCCGGGCTCAGCTGCACCCGCACCTGCGAGCTGCCGCGAGGACCCGGCCATTGCACCGAGGTCGGGATCTGCGGTCCGTGGCTGTAGCGCACGATCTGGCCGTCCACGTCCAGGATGAACTGCTGGATGGACGTGTCCATCTCGATCGGCTTGAAGTCCAGCCGCAGCGACGGCGTGTTGCTGCCCGGGAAGAAGGTCTCCTTGATCGCCTGCGCGCGCTGGAACTGCGGCAGCGTGCCGACGTCGCCGCCCAGCGGCGTGCCCTCGACGGCGCGGAATTTCCACGGCCGCGTCGTCGTGTCCACGTAGGGCGCGAGCTTGCTCTGGAACAGCTGGTCGATCTTGCCGCCCGGTCCGAACAGCATCGCGAAGTCCGCCTGCGTCGCGTCGCGCGACGAGTTGCGGTCCAGCGGATAACGCCCGGCCACGGCCTGGTTGCAGAACTCGCCGACCTGCGAGCGCACCTCCATGCCCAGGTTCTGCCGCATCGCGCCCTGCGACACCCGCGCGCTGCTGCTCCCCAGGTCGTCGAGCATCGTGCGCAGCGGCTCGGGGCTCATCGCCGCGGCCGCCTTCAGCCGCGTGGGCACCGGCGAGGGCGGCGGGGCGCTGCCGCCCTTGAGCGCCGAATCCGCCGCCGTCAGCATGATGTTGGCCTCGGCGATCAGCCCGACCGTCTCGTCCAGAGGCGCCTTGCCGCCGCCCTGCGGCGCGGTGACCATGCTGCGCAGCGCGACGAAGCGCTCATCGACGATGTTCTCGATGCGCGGCGCGTTGGGGTCGTTCGTCGCCGGCTGGCCGGGCCTGCCGGATAACATGCCCGCGACCTTCTCACGCGTCTGCTGCACCAGGTCCGCGGCGCGGCGCTCGGCGTTCTCGATCGCGTTGCCAGGCTGCGCCAGCGTCGTCTCACGCGAGGCCGCGCGCAGGAACGGACCCAGCGGGCTGTCCGGCGCGGACAGCATCCGCGAGCGCTCCACCGACTGCGGCACCGTGGCCATCGGCAGCAGCTTCACGCTGTTGAGGAAGGCCTCCCACGCCGCGGCGTAGTCGTTCAGGTAGAGCCGGCGCACGTCGTCCACCAGCGGCGCGTTGGCGCGCACCATCTCCTGCGGGTTCTTCGGCGCGGCGGCCACGCCCAGCACCCAGGGTTCCTCGGCCGACAGCTCATCCGTCACCTGGCCCACCCGCGGCTGGAAGCCGCGCAGGTAGGCGTCGCGCGTGAAGAAGCCCGGCACGCCCTGCGTCAGCGGCGCGCCGTTGGTGCGCGTGAACAGCAGCGGCGCGTTGTGTCCGCCGGCGCGCGCGACGGTGAAGTCCGGATACTCGGTGCCCAGGCCCTGCGCGCGCAGCCGGTTGTAGATGCGCTGCGGCAGCGGCTGCGTCGCGAGCTGCGTGCGCACCGCCGTCAGCAGCGAGGCGTCCTCGGGCAGCGGCGAGGCGATGCCGCCCTGCGACAGCAACGCGTCCAGGTGCGCGCCGAGTGCCTCGCGCTGCTCGGGCGTGAGCTCGCGGCGCGTGGTCTCCCAGTCGCTCTCGATGTGCTGCTTGAGCGCCTTGGCGTCGAAGTGCTGCGGGTCATGCAGCATCACGTAGGCCTTGAGCGCCTCGTACAGCGTGACCGGCGTGGCCGCGCCCTGGCGCAGCTGCTCCTCGATGCGCAGCACCAGCCGCGGCAGCACCGCGTCGCCGAGCATGCGCTCGTAGGACGCGCGCGCGGCGCTGTCCAGCTTCTTGCCCTGGAACAGTCCCATGCGGTGCGTCCACGACACGTCCTCGTCCACCGCGGCCAGCGCGCGCGTGGCCTGCAGCGCGGGCAGGATGGGCAGCAGGTCCGCCGACGCGCGATTCGGCGTGGCCTGCAGCAGCTCACGCACGTGATCGGCGCGGGCGGAGGTTTCCTCGAGGTACTTGCGGTTGTTGAAGTAGCTCACTGTCCAAGCGGTGATCAGCCCGATGCCCGCGATGGCGACCGCCGCGTAACCGGCCAGCGCCAGCGCATTGCGGCGGCGCTCCCAGCCGCGGTGCGTGCCGCCCAGGCCGGCTTCGGCGAAGACGACCTCGCCCAGCAGCCGGTTCAGGAAGTAGCTGCGGCCGCTGGCCTGGTTGGGCGCGAGCACCGCGTTCTCGATCTGGTAGCTGCGCGCCACCGAGCCCAGCACCCGGTCGATCGGCGTGCCTTCCTGCGTGCCGCTGACAAAGTACACGCCGCGCAGTTGCGCTTGCGCCTCGTAGGGGGAGGGCGCGAAGACGCCCTCGGCGAACTCGGCCAGCAGGCCGCGCAGGCTCGCGAACTGCGCCGGGAAGCCGTAGATCCGCGCGCGGCGTTGCGGGTCGCGCTCGGCCTGCAGGCGGTCGATCAGGCCGTTCTGCAGGCGCTGCTCCAGCGCGTCGAACTCGGCACCGAAACCGGCCAGCGGCTCGCTGGACTGGCGCGGGAAGGTGAAGCCCCAGGGCGCGGCGCGCTGGTCCTTGTCCACCGTCGCGAAGTAGTCCATGAAGCCCGACAGCAGGTCGGCCTTGGTCACCAGCAGGTAGACCGGGAAGCGGATGTCCAGGTCCTTCTGCAGCTCCTGCACCCGCGCGCGCACCGTGGCGGCGTGCTGGGCGCGTTCCGCGGGGCTGCGCGCGAGCAGATCCGTCACCGACACCGTCACCAGCGCGCCGTTGATCGGCTGGCGCGGCCGCGAGCGGCGCAGCATCTGCAGGAAGCCGCTCCAGGTCGCCTTGTCGTTGTCGGGATCGCTGTCCTGCGTGGTGAAGCGCCCGGCGGTGTCGATCAGCACGGCGCGATCGGTGAACCACCAGTCGCAATGCCGCGTGCCGCCGACGCCGCGGATCGCGTGATCGCCCATCTGGTCCGCGAGCGGGAAGTTCAGCCCGCTGTGGCGCAGCGCGGTCGTCTTGCCCGAGCCCGGCGCGCCGATGATCAGGTACCAGGGCAGCTCATACAGATAACGGCCGCCGAATCGCGAGCGCAGCTTCGCGCCGAATCCGGCCGAGCCCTCCGCGCCGAAACGCGAGCGCTGCAGCATCTGCAGCGCCTGGCGGAAGCGCTCGCGCACGGCGAGCATGTCGGCGCTCTCGCGCTCGGGCACATCCGCCGCGGGTTGCTGCAGCAGCTGGTTCACCACGGCCGTGTTGCCGCGCTTGGCGCGCCAGCGGTTCCAGGCGATGCACAGCGCCACGATGAGCACCAGCACGCCGATCGTGATCCAGCGCGAGCGCGCCGTGTCCAGCGGACGTGCCTCGCCGATGGCCACCAGCGGGCCGACGATCCAGATCAGCAGCGCCACCGCCAGCACCAGGACCGCCAGCAGCACCCAGCGGTTGAAGATCCATCCCAGCACGCGTTTCATCGGGAAGCTCCGCGGGCCGGCGCATCCGCGGCGCGGCCGTTGATCATCAGACTGACCTCGACGCGCCGGTTCAGCGCGCGGTTGGCGGGGGTGTCGTTGGCCGCGACGGGCTCGGCATCGGCGCGTCCCTCGGCGCGGATGCGCTCAGGCGCGACGCGGCGCGCCACGAGCAGCTCGCGCACGGTGTTGGCGCGTTCCTCCGACAGATGCCAGTTGGACGGATAGCGCGCGGTGCGGATCGGCGTCGAGTCGCTGTGACCCGTCACCAGCACCGAGCCCTGCACCTGCGTCAGCGCATCGGCGATGCGGCTCATGAGCGCCTCGCGCTCCGGCACGATCGTCGCGCTGGCCGGCGCGAAGAGCCCGTCGCCGCGGATGGTCACGACGCTGCGGTCGACCTCGTCGCGCACGGCCACCAGGCCGGCCTTGATGTCGGACTGCAGGAACTGCGCCAGCCGCGGCTTGGCCGGTGGCGGCGGCGGTGCCACCACGGGCGGCGACAGCCGCAGCGACTGGATCTGGCCGAAGACCGGATCGGAGCGCTCCGCCAGCGACAGCGTCAGCGACAGGTACACGCCCACCAGCACCAGCGCGGTCAGCGCGGCGGTGGCGGCCAGCGGCAGCCAGCCGATGTGGCGGCGCTGGCTGACGGCCTCGACCTGCCAGTGCTGCGCCAGCGCGGCGGGATAGTCGCCGCGCTGC
This sequence comes from Roseateles sp. So40a, assembly GCF_048081605.1. Lineage (NCBI taxonomy): Bacteria > Pseudomonadati > Pseudomonadota > Betaproteobacteria > Burkholderiales > Sphaerotilaceae > Roseateles > Roseateles sp. So40a. Next base: position 2,086,781 of record NZ_CP182288.1, read on the forward strand.
TGCTTGAGGATCTGAGCGAGGCGATCGCGCACGGCCTCGAGCTGCGCGGGGCCGTTGTCGATGACGCGGTAACGCCCAGCGAAGCCCAGCGTCAGCGCGGCGTAGATCAGCTCCAGCAGGTCGCGGTTGGCGTCGGGTTTCTCGGCCAGGCGCGCCATCAGCTGGAAGACCTTCTCGCCGCCCCAGGTCTCGTTGTGGAACATCGACAGCAGGCTGTGCCGCGCCCAGACGCCCGAGCCGCCCCAGGGGGTGTCGGCGCAGGCCTCGTCGATCATCGTGCAGAGCACGTAGCGGGTGGCCATCACGCGCTCGGGCGGGATGCCCGCGGCCGCGGCGCGCGCGGCGAAGTCACGGATGCCTTGCGCGAGGTTGTTGCGCAGCACGGCGACGTCGTCCACGCGGCGCGTCGCGCGCAGCTGCGGCACGAGCAGCAGCAGCGGGTTGGCCAGCGTCAGCAGCGGGTTGAGCCCGGCGGCCGGCGGGGCGGCGTCGGGCTGCACCGAATCGGGCGCGGGCGTGCCGCGCGGCGCCTGCGCGCCGCCCGGACGGGGCTTGATGAAGGTGCGCTGATCGTCGAAGCCTGCGAACGGATCGTTGAGCGCGGAGGGGTCCATGCCGGCTCCCGGGGGTTACTGGTGTGGGGTCGTCGAGTGGCGCGTGCGGGCCAGCGTCGCTTGTATCGGTGGGCGGGGCGGCTACTGCCGGATCGCCCAGAGCTCGAGCTCCAGGCCGGGGAAGTCGCCCGCCACGTGCAGCGCCAAGCTGCCGCTGCGTTCGAGCTGCTTCCAGAGCTCGCCGCCGCGGTCCAGCTCGAAGTAATGGAATCCCGCGTGGAAGGGCAGCTGACGCGGCGCGACCGGCAGCGCGCGCAGGCCGATGCCGGGCAGCTGCAGGTTCACCAGGTCGCGGATGCGGTCCACCGGGCCGAGCTTGGATTGCGCCGGGAAGCGCTGACGCAACTGCTCGGCGGCCACCTGCGCGTTGACGGCGATGACGAAGCTCGCGCTGCGCAGCAGGTCGGCGTCGGGCACGACGGCGGTGCGCACGCCGTGGGTGCGCTCGGTCAGGTCGATCTGCAGCGCGTTGCGCTCCAGCACCACGCTGAGCATGCGGCGCAGGTCCTCGAGCAGCGGCGCGAAGCTGCCGCGCAGGTCATCGTGGCGGTACAGCGGGTATTCGGACGCGAGCCGGGAGTCGCTGACGAAGGTCGCCAGGTCGCCGGCCAGTTGCAGGCAGTCGCGGTGCAGCACCTCGGGGTGGACGTGCGGCGACGCGGCGTGCTGGCGGAACAGCGGATCGGCTCGGTTGAGCGCCTGCAGCATCAGGAAGTCGGCCAGCTCCGAGACGCCATTGCCCATCTGCCCCATGCGCGAGGACAGCAGCTGCGCGCGCTGGCGCACCAGGCCGTGCAGCAGCGACGCCATCGCCGAGAGGTGGCTGCTGGCGTCGATGCGGGTCTGCGGCGGGATGTAGCTGCGGTCCAGCACGAGCTGCTGGTCGGCGCGGCGCTCGGCGATGCGGGCCACGCCCAGCGCGGCGTAGGCGTCGTTGAGCTCGCGCGCGGGCAGCAGGCGCAGCGTGAGCGCGCCGGTCTGCACGGGTTCGGGTTCGTCGCCGGCGCTGGTCTGGTCGCGCAGGTCCTGGTCGACGACGTGGTAGCGGTGCAGTTCGCCGGCATCGACGCCGTTGAACGCGACCTGGTCGGTGCCGGGGCGCGCGATCGGGGCGGCCAGCACGACGAGGTCGCCCTTCAGGTCCGCCGGGACTTCCAGCGGCGCCATGGCGGCGTCGGCCTGCGGGATCTGGAAGGGGGTGCCGTCGGGCAGGATGCCGCTGGCGCGCACGATGCCCAGCCGGCCCACGCTCATCAGCGCCTCGTCGAGGACGAGCTCGGTGAAGCCCCAGCCGTGGGGGGCGAGGGCGCGGGCACGGCTGTCGACGAGGTGCTCGAGGTAGCGGGTTTCCTGCTGGAAATGGTGGGGCAGCAGGAACATGCCCTGCGACCAGATGACCTTGCTGTGCCAGCTCACGGTTGCTTGACCGAGGCGCTGACCGACAGCTCGTCGGCCTGGATGACGATCTCCTGCTTCTTGCCGACGGCCACCGGCGTCACCGCGCGCCAGCGCGCGTGTTCCAGATCGCGATAGGCGCCGAAGACGGCGATGAAACGCGTCTCGGGCGACAGGGTCTTCTTGGCGATGGTGCGGGATTCGCCGGGCTGCAGCGTCATCTCCTCGCGGGCGACGAGCTCGGTGCCGAGCTCGGCCTGGTCCTTCTGGTACAGGCTGACGAAGTCCGCCGAGTTGAAGGCGTTGGCCGATTTCAGCTCATAGACGCGCACCAGCAGCGGCGAGGGGCGCTTGTTGACGCTGGGGTTGAGCTGGGCCGAGGCCGTGATGGTGCCGCGCACCTCGGTCGGCTTGACCGAGCTGGAGAACGGATTGAGCTTGTCCATGGAGGAGCATCCCGCGAGCAGGCCTCCAAATAGCCCCAACGCGCCCAGCGCGAACGCGGCGCGGATGATTCCCTGGTGTCCCGAACGAGGCGTGAGCATCTGGCTTGTCCTTCTTGACCGGTGGAAAGGATAGCCAGGGGGGGCGCCTCGGGAGGGTGACTTAGGTAATCGGACGGGGCGGTCAGTCGGTGTTGTCCGCTCCGTCCCCCTTTTTCGGTTCCACGACGACGGGCTTGGGCGTCTCGAGTTCTCGTCGCTTGTCCACCATCAACTGGCCCCGGGCGGAACGCCCGTCGTCATAGACGGATTTCTTGCCCTCCGGCCCGGCCCAGTGATGGACCATCGATGCCTTGGACACGTTGTGCGCGACGATTTCCATGTTGCGGTAGCCGCTCATGGCGACCTTTTCCGCCTGTTTGTCGGTCTTGGTGCTGTCCCACCTCGTCACCGGCGGCAGCTTGCCGGGCGCCAAGGGTTCCTTGTGTCCGTCGGTGGGATTGATCTGCCACTGAGCGCCGAAGCTGTCCTTGGGCAGCTGCGCCAGGTCCACCAACACCGCGCCGTTGTGCTCTCCAAAGGTCTCGTGATCGTTGCTGAGGATCGGCCGCTTCGTGGACGTGTGGCTGAACGCGAACTGGTTGCCTCCGCCGCCCATGCTTTGCTGGAGGTACTCGCGGTGGTTCCAGCTCAGCGCGTCGGTGGCCGTGGTGCCGCCGGGCAGCAGAGCGTCCTTGTGGTTGACCAGATCGCCGTAGGTGCCGTAGCCGGTGGGCGTCAGGCCCCCGGGCTTGTTGATGTCGTCCCGGCGGTTCAGCTCGCGTCGCACGTAGCGCGACACGAAGGTGCCGCGGCGGTCCTGCACGTACTCCTTGTTGTTGTCCGGACGCTTGAAGACGCCGGGCGTTTCCGCCAGCTCGGTGCCGTAATACGCCGAGCCGCTCTTGAGCGCATCGGAGGCGCCGTAGGACTCGGCCAAGGCCTTGATCGCCAACTCGTACTTCTGCCGGATGCCCGCGATGTCCGTGTTGAAGGTCGTGTCACGGGAGGTGGGATAGGTGTTGGGTTGACCGCTACCGTCGTCCTTGACCCAGTTCGCGGTCTTGACCCGTTTGGCTTCCCGCTTGGCCGCCTTGAGGTCTTCGATCTTCTTGGCGATCTCGTCCTTCTTTCCCTTCGTCTTGTCGTGATCGAGGTCGATCCGGGACTTGCGCTGCACCGGCGCCGCGCTCATCGCCCGCGTGCCCATCACGTCGGCTTCGCGCTCGAGCGAGACGTGGTCGTTGACCGGCACGCCACCGCCCATCGTCGTGGTCGGCTTCACCCGGCCCTGCGCCTGCTGCACCACATGCCAGGCCTCGTGCGGCAGGTGCTGCTCCTGACCCGGCGCGAGGTGGATGTCGCGCCCTTGCGCGTACGCATGCGCCTCCAGCTGCGCCGGCTTGGACGACCCGTAATGCACGCGCACGTCTCCGAGGTCCTGACCCGACATCGCTTCCAGCCCCGCGCGCAATTGCGCCGGCAGGCCGCCGCGCTCAGGAGCTGCTTCCGCCGAGGTCGCGGCATGCGACGCCTCCGACGCCGGCTCGCCGCCTCGCAAGCGCTTCAACTGCGCGGCCTGGCGGACCATCCGCGCGCTGTCTGGCGGCGCCGTCGCGGTCTCTGGCATCGCAGCGGATGAGACAGCCGATGCGGCTGCCGGTTGACGATCCCCGGCCGCCTCCTTGGTGTCGTGTCGCTTCATGGCTTCTCCACCTTGCGCTTGAGCAGGGTCCTGACGAGGAACACCACCATCGCGGCCACCAGCAGGCCCATCAGCGCGATGCCGTTGCGCAGGAAGGCCATCGCGGGGTCGCAGGCCGTGAGCGCGAAGGCCACCAGCAGCGGCGGCAGCCCCGCCAGCAGCGCCACGCGTCCGAATCGCCGCCGCCATTCGCAGTTCAGCTGCAGTGCGACCCACACCGCGATCCCGGCCAGGACCAGCAGCTCCAGCAGCAGCCGCAGCCCCCAGCGGTTGGGGCAAACCCAATTGCACAGCGAGGACAGCTGACCCGGCTCCGCCCCTGGCCCGAAGACGTTGCCCAGCGCCGCCAGCTTGGGCGCGTCGAGCATCTTGTCGTCCAGCGGCGCCGGCCAGAAGCCGAGGCCGCCGAAGTTGTCCTGCGCGTAGACCATGTCGTCCTGGAACTGCTGCGCGTCCGGCGAGGGCAGCTGCAGCACGGGGATCAGGCTGCGCAGGAAGATCCGCCGGTCCGTGCCGTGCAGCGCCGCACTGTCCTCGGCGAGCTGGCGCAGCAGCTTCTTGGACAGCGCCGTGGGCTCGGGCATCAGCACCAGCACGCGCAGCTCGACGTTGCTGCCGCGCTGGTAGTCCGACTGCGTGGCGACGATGCGCCCGTTGACCACCGTGGGCTGCTCTACCGCCTTGAGCAGCTCGAACAGCGCGGGCACGCCGAAGCTCGGATGGTCCTGCAGCATGGGCAGGGTCACCACGAGGTTGATCGTGTAGGTCCGGCGGCGATGCCGCCCCATCTCCTCGGCCAGCGCGCGGACGAAGGCGGGATAGAACTCGGCGAAGCGCGCGGCGGCCTCGCCGGCCGCGGGCGGTTCCTCGATCACGATCGTCACGCCGTCGCCCAGGTACTGGCGCTCGGCGAAGAACGGCATCCACGCCTTGACGTCCTCCCACCAGCCGGGCAGCGGCGTGTCGAGGATCTGGCGCGTGCGCGCCGCCAGCTGGCGCGGCAGCTGCTGCCGCACCGTGGGCCATTGCTCCGCGGTGGGCAGCTGCAGGAAGCGCCAGTCATTGCCATACAGCCCGACGTCCAGCCGGGTGCCGTGTCGGCGGGCGGCGCGCGCGAAGGCGGTCTGCTCGGTGGAGCTCGACCATCCCTGCGGCAGCGCGATGTCGCTGCCCAGCGGCAACGCGAAGACGCTCATCCGGTTGATCAGCCCGAAGTTCATCGCCTGCGGCTGGACGTCGTTCATCCACGTCGGATAGAAGGCGTAGATCGGCTGGTCGCCGTGCTCGCCGTGATCGGCGGCGCAACCGCAGCCCGCGCTGCCGGTCCAGTCCAGCGGCTTGGCGGGCAGCAGCGGCCGCTCGCGTTTGGCGGCATCCGCCAGCCAGGGTTCCAGCCCCGGCGGCAGCAGCCAGGTGCGCACCGACGCCACCGGCAGCTCGCCCGAGGCCGCCGCCGACGCCGCCGCGGCATACGCCGCCGCGGCCTCCGCGGCCAGCTGCTCCTGCCTCTCTTGATCCGCGCGCCGCGCCTTGAGGGTCGAAGGGGGCGAGGGGTTCGAGGGAGCGGGGACGCGCGTGGCGGCGGTCGCCGTGCAGGACGCGAGGAAGGCCTCCGGATCCTGCGCCGTCTGCTTGCGTCGGCGCGCCTCGTCGGCGATCACCCGGCCCATGTGCGCGCACACGCGCATGCGGACAGCGGCCAGGAAGAGATCGCGCGACGGAAACTCCTGCGTCTGGAGTGGGGCCAGCGCCACCATCAGCTGCGCCTGCTGCGGCTTGCTCCAGTTCAGATCAGGCGGCACCGCCGGCAGCGGCGGCGGCGCCGACGCCGCGGGATCCGGCGGCTCGACGATGGGCGGATCGGTGCCCGCGTCCACCGCGGCGTTGCGGGCCGCCTCGTCGCCCAGCGCCTTGAGCGCCTGCTCCGGCAGCTGGTAGGTCGTCACCGAGGGCTCGCGCTGCGCGTGCGGATCGCTGACGGCGTCCAGGGTCGTGAGCCGGCTGAGCGCGGACGAGGCGGCCGATGCGGGCGCTGAAGCGGGTTTGGCTGGAGTGGGCGGCTTGGCGGCCTCGACCGCCCGCACGCGCAGGTCGAAGGTCTGGCGCAGACGCACGCCTGCCTGGTCCTGCACGGCCACGGTGAAGCGGCTCAGCTGGACCTGCTCCGGCACGCCCGACACGAGCCCGCGCGCGCCGAGCATCAGCCCGTCGGGCAGAGCGCCCTCCAGCAAGGTGAATTGATACGGGGGTCGGCCGCCCTCGACCGCGATCCATTGCGAATAGGCCTGACCACGGCGCGCCGCGGGCAAGGGCTCCGGCGCCCGTGCGAGCCGCAGCGGCGCGTCGGCCGCGCAGCAGGCCGAGCCGCAGGCGCCGGCAGCGCCCGAGCCCGATCCTGGCAGCGAGGACGCCGCCGAGACCGGGCAAGCGGCCGGCGCGGACGCAGGGGGCACTGCAGAGGCCTGCGGCACTGGCGTGAGGACGGTTGCCGCGGGTGCGCGCAGCGGCGTTGTGGTGACGGCAGCGAAGGCGGTCGCGCAGAGCGAGGCGACCAGCGCGATCGCGATCGCGAGCGCGGCGGGACGCCGCAGCGGCGGGGCATGAGGGCTCACAGCGTTCTCCCTTCCTTGCCCAGCTCGCGGGCGATGCCGGCGCGCAGCTCGGCCGGCGAGATCCGGTCCCGGCCGCGGCGCAGGCTGGCCAGCGCCGCGTGGCGGATCACGTTGGCGATCGCGCCGCCGGACAACGCGTAGCGCTGCGCCGTCACGGCGAGGTCCACGTCCGCGCTCCAGTGCCGCTCGTCGAGCATGCCGCGCCACAGGCGCAGCCGCTGCTCGGCGTCGGGCAGCGGGAAATGCACCATCGACTGGAAGCGCCGCGAGAAGGCCTCGTCCAGGTTGCCGCGCAGGTTGCTGGCCAGGATCACGATGCCGGGGAAGTCCTCGATGCGCTGCAGCAGGTAGGCGATCTCCTGGTTGGCGTGGTGATCGTTGGCGCTCTGCGCCGCGCCGCGCTTGCCGAACAGCGCGTCGGCCTCGTCGAAGAACAGCACCCAGTGCCGGTTCTGCGCCTGGTCGAAGACGCGCGCGAGGTTCTTCTCGGTCTCGCCGATGTACTTGGACACCACCATCGACAGGTCGATCCGGTAGACGTCCGCCCCGGCCGACTGCCCGATCAGCGTCGCCGTCAACGTCTTGCCGGTGCCCGGCGGTCCGTGGAACAGCGCGCGGTAACCGGGCTTGAGCGCCCGCGCCAGACCCCAGTCGCGCATCAGCCGGCCGCCGTCGCGCATCCACGCGCGGATCTGCTCCACCTCGTCCATCACCTCCGGCGTCAGCACCAGGTCGTCCCAGGTCAGCGGGCTGGTGATGCGGCGCGCGGGGAACTGCAGGCTGTGGTCGGGCTTGTCGGCGTCGCCGGTGCACAGGCGCTGCAGCGCCTCGTCGCTGAGCAGCAGCAGCCCGGCCAGGCGCGGCTCGCCCGGCGGCGGACTGTCCACGCGCAGATAACCGGCCTCGGCCAGCGGATGCGCGCCGTCCAGCCAGGCCAGCAGCGCGATGCGCGCGGGCAGCGACTCGCCGGCGACGAGGAAGGCCGCGGTCTCCCCGGTGGGCAGGAAGCCGCCGTGCGCATACGCCTTGACGCCACCGAACTCGGTGAAGCCGCGGTCCAGATGCTGATTGCGCATGAAGAGGAGGTCCAGCGCCGCGGGGCGCAGATGCGTCGCCAGCGCCAGCGCGAGCACCACGCGCTGCGCCGCGGTCAGCGCGAAGCGATCCACCCAGCGGCGCAGCTCGCTGTCCTCGGGCAGGTCCGGCGCGTCGGACAGCACGTCGTCGTCGGGGCGCTCGTGGACGCGCGCATCGGCCCCTTCCTGGGCAGGCTCCTCGGCGCGGAAGTGCCCGGCGAGCCGCCGGTCCAGCGCGCGGGCGAACCAGTCCAGCTCCAGGCGCAGCGCGCGCGTGTGCGCGTTCTCGGCGGCTTCTGCGGCCTCAGCGATTTCAGCGCCAGTCCACATGCAGCGCTCCTTGCATCCAGGGCAGGCGGATCGTGTGGAAGCTCCACGGCATCCGGTCCAGCAGCACGTCGAAGCCGCGCGGCTGCACGCGCAGGCGCCAGCGCGGCGGCTCGCCCGCAGGCACGCGCTCCTGCTGCAGCCGGCCCTGGCGCTGCAGGAAGCTCTCGCGCAGTCCGGCCACCGAGGTCCGCCCCAGCGCCGACCAGTGCGCGATCACCGCGCCCAGCAGCTGATCGAGCAGCGTGTGGCGCTCCTCGTCGAAGGGCGCGGGGGCGGGCAGCACCGTGTCCGCGGCGACGCCGCACAGCAGGCGCGACAGGACGGTGCAGCTGTCGTCGGGCGGGGCCGGTTCGCGTCCGTGGCACAGCGTCTGCAGGCACTGCACCGCGGTCGCCCGCGCGGCGTCGTCGATGAACTGGCCGTCGCGCACCAGTTGCAGATGCTTGAACAGGCGCTCGGCATAGGCGGCGAGCAGGACCTGGCCCGCGTCGTCGACCCAGACCGGTTCGGGCCGGCCATCGGACCGGACGGGGCGCGCAGGTCGATCAGTTCGATCAGGTCGATCAGGGCGCGCGGATGGGTCTAGCCGGGCGACAGCAGACGCGGCGAGCCGGTGGCCGGCTTCATCGCGCTGATCGGGCTTGTCCATCTCGTCGACCTCGCCCGCGTCGTCAGGCTCGTCGTCCGGCAGTGCATCCTCCAGGTAATGGCGGCGCAGCGAGGCCGCGTCCGGGCTCAGACCGCGGATGAACAGGTGTCGGCACAGGCGGCGCCAATGCTCGGCGAGCGCGGCGGCGGGCTCGCGCACCAGGCCGCGCAGCCAGCCCTGCAGCCGCCCGGCGCGTTGACGCAACGGGCCGGTGACGGCGCCGAACTGCGCCTGCAGCATCGACCAGCGGCGGTCCTCGGTCAGCAACTGCAGCCAACGCTCGCAACCCTGCGCGGTCTCCAGCAGGCGCGCCAGGCGCAGCCGCTGCGGCCAGCGCCAGCGGCCCTCGCGGCATTCGCGCTCCAGGTGGAGCAAGGCGTCGCCGGTCGCGTCGCCGGCCTCGCGACGGCGAGGGCGGGGCTGCGGCGGGTTGTCCTCGGCCGCGGCCTTGGCGCGTGAGGCGGCGGCCGAGGCGGCAGTCGAGGCGGCCGGCGTCGCTTCCCAGCGTCGGGCGTCCACGCTCGCCCGCCGCCACAGGGCGAGCCAGCCCGCGTGCTGGTCCGGCGCCCGCCGCCCCTCGGCGAAGTGGCGCAGGCTGGCCTGCATCAGCAGCGCCATCAGGCGGCTCACGCCAAGGCGTTGCCCCGCCGGCGCCTCGCGCTCCAGCCGCAACGCGGTCTGGCGCAAGGACTCCGCCCAGTGCTGGCCCGCCGAGCCGGCGAGCGCGGGCAACGGCCGAGGGCTCATCGCCTCGAGCAGCAGCGCCAGGCTCGCCGGCGGCAGCGTGAGCGACCAGGTGCGGCGCTCGCGTCGTTGCATCGCCCATGCGCGCAGGCGGTGGCGCAGCAGCATCGGGTGCGAGGCGGCGAGCTGCGTCAGCAGATGCCGCAGCCGCTCCCCCTGACCGGGCCGGCGCTCGCGCAGCAGGGCCTGCAGCTGGATCAGCGCCTGCTCCCAGGTGCGTCCCGGCGAGGCCGAGGCGGCGTCCGGCGATGTGCCTGTCAATGTGCCTGCCGATGATGTGCCCGGCGATGCGCCCGGCACCTCGTCGGCAAGATCCATCGGGAAGCGGTCGTCGCTCGGCGATCCCGTCGCGCCGGCCAGGGCGGCGAGGTCCTCACGCCAGCGTCCGCCCAGCGCGTCGGCGAGCAGCCGCCGCCATCGCGCGATCAGGGACCGGCGTCCCCGGCCGCCCAGGCCTGCGGACCCGGTGGACGCCGTCCCGCGCGCGGCCCACAGCCCCTCGAGCGCGGCGACGCGCAGCGCCTGCTGCAGTTGCCCGCGTTGATAGGCGCTGAGCCGGCCGCGACCCTGCAAGGGGATCAGCACCTCGTCATCCAGGCGCGTCAACGTGGTCGCCAGACGAGGGTCGCGCTGCGCGATCAGCGCTTGCAAGCCGTCGTGCGGCGCGATCCGCGACAGGCGCGCGAGCAGCCGGTCTCGCGCGCGATCCTGCGACAACGCTCGCCACAGCGCCGCGCCCTGGCGTTGGGCCAGGCGCGCCAGCCACAGCGACAACGCGCGCCGCCCGCCCAGGTTCACGCCCCAGGGCAGTTGGCCGTGGCGCAGGTAATGCAGGAACTGGTCGACCTCGTGCCGCTCGCCGTCGCGGTGCTCGATGGGCAGGGGCCTCACGGGTGAGCCGCTTGTTGTCGTCGTTCCCGTCTCCATCGTCGGCGTGGCGCGCTCTAGTTCGCGGCGCAGCGTCCGAGTCAGCCGGTCGAGCCACAGCCGCTCGTCCTGCCGGGCCTCCACCACGCCCAGGTCCAGCGTCAGGCGGGGCAGCACCCAGACCTGTCCCGGCGGGCAGACGCCGTCGAAGGCCGCCTCGATCGCGGCGAGGCCCTCATGGCGCAGGAACACCATCAGGCGATCGTGCAGCTCGAAGCCGCGCCGGGCCTCGCGCTCGTTGCGGTGGTCGAGCTCCAGACGCATCGTCTCGATGCGATGGACCTGGGGCAGGACAAGCGGCGCGTTCATGAAGAGGCCCCTGCCGCGCGCGAGGCATGCCGAGGTCGTTGCCGTGCATGCCAGCGCCGCAGCCAGCGGCTGAGCACCGACGCCGCGTCGTCCAGCGGCTCGATCAGCGATGCCGCGTCTCCGCTGAGCAGCCCTTGCTCATACGCCAGTCGCCGCTTCAGCCAGGCCTGCCACAGCGCCTCGAAGGCCAGCATGTCCGGCGCGTCGAGCCAGACCAGCGTGCAGCGCAGATGGACGGGCGCCTCGCGCTCCAGCGCCTGCGCGGCGATCTGGCGGAAGCGCCGGTCCTGGCCGCGCGCCGTCCAACCCGCCATCACGACGCTGACGCGCTGGTCCGCCGCGAGCGGCTCGGTGGCGCTGCCCGTGGCGGGCGTGGGGGGCGTGGCCATCGGTCGCAGCAGCAGGTGTTCCACCAGATGCAGGCCCTCGCCGTCGGCCTGCATCAGGCAGGCGGCGGCGTGGAACTCGCGGGCGAAGCGCCGCGCGGCGTCGGGAGCGAGCGCCTCGGCGAGCACCCAGTCGCGCTCCGTGTCGGCGGCGAGTCGCAGCTGACCCGTGTCCGGATCGTGGCGGAACCGGGACGGATCCACCGCCGCGCGCAGCATCGCCAGGGGCACCGCGGTCTCGTGATGCGCGTCGGCCCAGGACTTCAGCCGCCGCGCCAGCGTGCCCCAGTGCACCTGCGCGTTCGGCAATCTCGGCTCGGACGGATCGAGCAGCGGTGATGTCGGCGCGGCGGCTGCAGCTTGCCCTTGCCCTGGCCCTGGCCCGTGTCCATGCCTCGATGAGGAGGTCTCGCCGCGCCGGCGCGCGGGCGGTCGATGAAGCCGCTCGCGCTCGAAGCGCAATCCCGCCGCTTGCAGCATCGCCAGCACGCGCGTGAGCGCCCGGCTTTCCGTCCTGGCCAGACCCAGCATCAGCCCGAGCCGTTCCTGCAGCGGCGGCGTGTTGTCGCGCTCGCCCAGCAGCGGACGGCTGAGGTCGGCCCCGGCGCCGCGGTCGCGCCCCAGCCGGATCACGCGCCGCATGAAGTCGCGCTTGAGCAGGAGGAGGTGGCGCGGCCACGCGTCCGGCGCGTGGTAACGCGGCAGGCCGTCGAGCACCGTCTGGTCGAGCGCCTCGCCATGCAGCGCCAGCTGGAAGTCGAGAAAGCGATGGCGACGGCCGAGCCGGTCCGCGTCCAGCGAGGCGTCGTCCTGGGCCTGTCGCCGATCGACGAGGTACAGCGACTCGATGTCGGCCAGCTGCGCGTTGCCCGGCCACTCGTGCCAGTAGCTGCGGAGCTCCGGATCATCGAGCGCGAAGAGCCGCGGCAGTTGCTCGCGCTGCTGCTGCGCCTGGTTGAGCCCGACCTCCAGCAGCGCCGCGTAACCGAGCCACTGGTGGCGCAGCCCGGGTTGCGTGGCCTCGCGCAGCCGCAGGGCCTCGTCATACAGCGGCGGCAGCGCGCTGACCGCCGCCAGGTGCCCGTCGCGACGAGCGGGCAGCGGCGGTGGCGCCATCACGCTGGCAGCGGTGGCAGTGCCGATGCCCATGCCCACGCCCGCGGTGGCGGCGGCGCTGAGATCCGATGACTGGGCGCCTTGCAGGGCCGTGTCGCGCGCGTGATCGGCGCGCCGTTGAAGCGCGAGCTGCGCCAGCAACGCGTCCTCGGTCAGCTGCACGCGCAGCCCGTCGCGGCGGATCACCCAGCCGCGCAGCTCCTGTGGCGTCGACGGCCAGCGCAGGCGCAGCGCCCAGTCCCGGCCGCGACGGGCGACGCTGCCCGGTGGCGCGGTGGTGTCCTCGGGGCGATCGTCGTCGGGATCGACCGCGCGCAGCCACAGGCCCTCGACGCTCGCCACGCCGGGCACGTCCTGCAGCAGGCGGCCCAGGTCGCTGGCGTAGAGGAAGTCGTCGTCCTCGGCCAGCCAGCGGCGCTCGGCGCGGGTCGTCGGCCGGCCCATCGGACCGCCCGGCAGGTCGGGATCGTCGGTGAGACCGGGCGGCGGATCGGGATCGTCCTGACCGTCGAGCGGCGTCTGCACGCGCCGCGACACGCCCGCGTCGCAGCGGCGCAGCACCTCGGTCAGCACGTCGCCCAGGTCCTGCTCGGTCGCCACGCTCAGGTGCAGCTCCAGCCGCACCCAGCGCGGCGCGAGCAGCCGCGGCGGCTCGGCGAGGTCCTCGCCCAGCGCCCGCGTCGCGTGGAAGACCCGCAACGCGCGCTCGCGCAATCGGCGGTCGTCATCGGGCCGGTCGGTGCCGGCCTGCAGCGTCATCCGCCACAGACCCGTGGCGCGGCCGCGCCAGTCCTTGAGCGCGTTCATCGCGAGCTGGCGCGTGCCGGGCAGCGCATGGCCCAGCCACAGGCGCCAATCGGCCTCGCTCACCGGGCGGCACGGCAGCACCGCGTCGCGCGTGTGCAGGCCCAGCCGCTCCCACGCCGCGCGTGGCGAGCGCTCGTCCAGCCCGAGCAGCGTCGGCACCGGCTGGCGCGACGCGAAGACGTCCTCGGTCAGCGCGAAGCACAGCGCCTCCAGCATGCTGACGCCCGGGTCATGCAGGTTGTAGTCGGTCCACAGCTCGCCGCTGGCGGCCTGGGCGCGTTCGATCGCCAGCGCGCGCAGCGCGTCGAAGCCCAGCGGATCGGGCGCGGTGCGTCGCGCGATGGTGAGGGGCGCGTTCATGGATCCACCCCCCAGGTGCCATCGCGCGGATCGGTGTCGGCCTGCATCTCGGGCCAGAACCACAGCCGGCTGAGCTGCACGCGCAGCGGGACGTCGTCGCCGAACTTGCACGCGCTGCGGACCTGCAGCCAGTAGCTCTGGTCGCGGCCCTGCTTGCCGAACCAGCGCAGCTCGACCTTGTCGCAACGCCGGCCCCACCAGGCCTGCGTCTGGCGGATGCCACGCCGGCTGCCGCGGCCGGGGAACCAGCTCGGCATCGGGTTGTAGGTGCTCAGCGCGATCGCATGGACCAGCCCGAAATGTCCGCTGCCCTTGGCGCCGCCCGCGCCGGCCATCACCTCGAAGCCCTGGCAGCCCGTGAGCGGCGGCGTCAGGTCATGCCATTCGCCGTCGGCCTTGAGCTTGGCGGCGAGCGTGGCATCGATCGGGAAGGTCCCCAGGCGGCCTTGCGACGCGGCAACGCCGCGCACGTCCAGCCGCGCGCACGGTTCCAGCGTCCCCAGGCCGACCTTGCGCGACGCGTCCAGCGTCATCACCGGCACGCGCGCCCCGTCCGCGGCCGCGTCCGCGCGCGCTGCAGCCGATGCACCGGATACACCCGCTGCACCCGGCGCACTCGGTGCCCCCGTGGCGTGGAACTGCAGCTGGTCATTGACCGTGCCCAGCCGCAACTGCCACAGCGCGGCATCGGGCTGCTGATCGCGGAAGAAGCTCATCAGCGCGTCGTGGCCGATGGGCGCGTAGAGCTGCTCGCCATGCTCGACGGTCTTGCGGAAGCCCTCGTCGTTCATGTTGAGCATGGAATCGATGAGGGCCTCGAAGTGCCGCTGCGACGGCATCTGCCCGTCGCGGAAGTAGTTCTTGAGGGTCTCGCGGTTGACGGTCTTCATGCGACGGCCCGCCCGATGATGAAGCTGCCGCCGACGCTGAGCTGCGACAGGCCGCTGACGGCGGGCCGGCCGCCGGGATCCTCGGCGAGATCGAGCAGATGGCCGCGCGTGGGCAGCGCCAGGCTCCACGGCGCGCGCGGGCGCAGGGCCCGGTCTCCGCGCGCCGAGTCGCCGAAGCGGTACAGCCCCGCGTCGTCGCGCGTCACCTGCAGCAGCGAGACGCGGCCCACGGCGTCGACACCGGGCAGGGCGCGCAGGTAGGCCTCGACCTCCTCGGCGCGCAGCCGCCAGTCGAAGCGCGCGGTGAGCCCGCCGGGCCGCCACGGCGACAGGAAATCGCGCAGCGCCTGGTTGAACTCGCGCAGCCGGCGGCCGGCGGGTTCACCGTCGGCCAGGCGCAGCGTGCAGCGCACCTGGATGCGGTCGTAGGTGGCGTTGCGCACCAGCAGCGTGTGCCCCGGCGCCAGGCGCGGCAGCAGGAAGCGATGCACGCGGCGCAGCGTCGCGGCGTCCAGGCGGGGCGCCTCGGTGCCGTCGACCTCATGGCCGGGCGGCAGCGCGGGCACGACCACCACCACGACGCGCTCGTCCGGAGCGGGACTCGCGGTGCGCACGCTGCCGGTCTCGGCCTGACCCGACGATCGCGACGATCGCGGCAGGCACTTGACCTTGAAGACGCCGGGGAAGGCCTGCAGCACGAGCCGCTCGACGTCGCCGGGCGTGACCGCGCGATCGCGATGGCGCAGCCGCTCGGCCACGCGCTGCTTCCAGGCGTCGCGGTCCTCGGCCACACGCTGAGGCAGCGAGGGCCAGGGCTGGCGGATCGCCGCGAGCCCGGGCACCGGGGTCTGCGCCGCGCGGATGCTCCCGGGCGGCAGGACCTCGTCGCGCGGCGGCCCCTCCAGCCGCACCGCGACGCCGTTGACCCACACGCCCTTGACGGCCGCGAGCAGGTCCAGGGCGCCGGCCCGCGCGGCGTCGCCCAGCAGCCTCAGCCAGAACAGGCCGGGCGGGAGCGCGGGATGGTCGGCGCTCATGCCGCCGGGCAGGTCCAGCAGGACGAGCCCGCTGCGCAACAGCCCGTCGGTGGCGTCGAGCAACACGCGGTGTGGCTCCAGCGTGCGCCAGTCGCCGTCGCACCAGGCCTGCCAGCGCAGTGCAGGACCCGCGCGGCCGAGGGCCTCCACGGCCGCCTCGGCGCGCAGCAGGAAGAGCAGGCTCAGCGTGCCCGAGGGCGGCTGGCCGGACATCCCGATCAGCAGCTGGCCCTCGGCCGGCTCGGCAGGCAGGACCGTCACCGGATGTCGGCCCGGCAGCGCGTGCAGCGCCCGCGCACCGAAGGGCGTCAAGTGGAAGAGCCGGTCCGACGCGGACTCCGCCGACCCCGGGCGCGGCAGCACGCGCGCGCGCGCCGCGTAGTCCACGCGCAGGAATTCCAGCACCGGCGTGTAGGGTGGCAGCGGCACGGGCAGCGGGTCCTTGCGGCGGCTGTTGGCCGTCATCCGCTCGGCCAGCACGCGCGGATACAGGCTGTGCCCGAAGCCCGTGCGCGGCCCGTCCAGGCGCAGGCGGAAGAAGCCCTGACGGCTGCGCAGCGAGTAGTCGGCGCCGGTGGCCTCGGGCTGCGGCGCGTGCAGCCGCAGCCAGCCCGGCGAGGACAACTCGAGCGTCTGGTCCGCGTCCGCCTGGCCGGCCGTGGTCGAGGGGAACAGCGCCATCGGCGGCTGGTCCGCGTCCTGCCAGCGGCCGTCGCGCAGCAGCTCCGAGCGGAGGCGGAAGACCTCGGGCGTCCAGGGGCCGTCGGGGTAGGCGTCGTACTGCGCGGCCAGGCCGGCCGACGGCAGCGACGCATGGCGCATGCGCGCGCGCAGCCGCGTCAGCGGCTTGCGCATCAGCTCCACATGGCTGAACTGCAGATAGGCGCTGGTGTCGGGCAGGGGACCGAAGGGCAGGAAGGGCTTGCTCGGATCGAGCTGGCCGAGCTGGTTGTTCAACTGCACCGAGCGCAGGCCCTGCACGTCGACCTCCACCTGCACCGCGGCCAGGGCCAGCTGCTGCATCAGGCTGGCCGGGAACAGACGGCTGCGGCCCTCGAGCAACAGCTGCATCACCGGCTGGTCCGGCCAGCCCGGTCCATGGATCGCCGCCTTGGCGACGCCCAGCGCGGGCTGGTCCGCGCCGATCAACAGGCGAAGCTGCAGGCCCGGCGCGCCCCCGGCGGGCGAGGCCACCAGCGCCGCGCCCAGGTCCAGCCAGCCGGCGTCGCCGCTGGCGCGCACCCGCCAGGCATCGTGGAAGACGCGATTGAGCATCAGCGAGCGCTCCAGCGGCCGATCGCTGTAGAGCATCGCCAGCGGGTCATCGACGTCGACAGGCGAGGGCTGCTGCCCGGCGCGCGAGAAGACGCGCCGGGCGTGGCGGCGCAGCAGCGCGAGCGCGTCGGGATCGAGGTCCTCGGCGGTGCCGCACAGCCAGACCGCGAGCAGCCGGCCCAGGCGCCGGGACATCACCTCGGCATCGGCGCTGGCCAGGCAGCGTGCCCAGAGACAGGCGAGCCACGGTTGCGAGGCCAGCGACGGACACAGGCGGCGCACGCGCGCGAAGAGACGCTCGGCCGGCTCGCGCGGGCCGGGTTCGGGCTGTCCGGAAGCTGCCTGGGCGTGCGCCTCGAAGCGCGCGGCGGCGGCGAAGGGGAGGAAGAAGCGCTCGGCGTCGTGGTCGGGGTGGCCGTGATCGTCGTCGGTGCCATGCGAAGACCGTGCGGGCGGTGCCGGCAGGTCGGGTCCGGCGATCTCCAGCGTCAGGCGCACATGGCGCGTTCCCTCGCGCAGCAGCAGCATCGGGGAGGCGATCGCCAGGCCGAGCCGCGCCGGCGACGCGAGCACGCCCCCGCCCAGCGCGGGCCAGCTCGCGGCGCGCGTCTCGGCCGCGGCCTCGGGCGTCGGCGCCGCGACGTCGGTGGCGACGATCGCGCTGGCGTAGCCGTACTCGCGCTGCGGCGAGATCAACGGGTCGCGCAACTGCCGCAGCGTCAGCAGCCGCGCGACCTGCAGCGGCTGCAGCGTTGGGGCCTGCTCGATGACGAAGCTGCGGCTGCCGCGCGGCAGCGCCGCGACGAAGCGCTGCGACGGATCGATCGGCACGGGCTCGGCCAGCAGCGGGGCGGCCTCCAGCACCAGCCACACGCGCTGCGGACCCGCGCCCAGGCGCGGCAGCGCGAGGCGGTCGGCGTAGTAATGGTCGACCAGCCGCTCGTCGAAGGCGTTCAGCGGCGCGCGGCTCAGCTGCAGCAGCTGGGTCCAGGCCAGCAGCAGGCCGGTGGACGGATCGTGGCGGCCGCCGTCGAGCTCGCCCGCCAGGCGCTGCGCCGCGAGCTCGCGCAGCCGCAGCAGCACCCGGCACAAGGCCAGCCAGTAGAGACGATCGTCCCGCGGCGGCGATCCGAGCTGCGTGCGCAGCACCTCGCCGAGCCAGTGCGCGACCGGCCGGAAACAGAGGTCGTCGGCGGGGCGCGCCTCGGCCTGGTCCTGCAAGGCCTGGTGCCATCGCTCCACCCGGCGCGCCAGACGCAGGCAGCTCTCGCGCAGGCTCGGATCCTCGCCGGGGCCGCCCTCGCGCAACCGGGCCTGCCAGTCCGCCACCGGCAGCGTGGACAGCTCGGCCAGCAGCATCGCGCCGTCCTGCGCCAGCGCGTCGCCCCAGCGGCCGATCACGCGGCCCTGCGCGTCGACGAAGCGCAGTTGCCGCGCCAGCGTCAGCACCTGCACGAGCCGGTCGGCCACGCGCAGCTCATCCGGGCGCGCGTAGCCCGGCACCAGCGCCGATGGCAGTCGTTGGTCCTGTTGAGCGCCCGGATGCATGACCGTCGCGCGTTCAGCCGGCCAGGACCGGGTGGGTCGCCTGGTCCAGGTACAGCGGGTAGACCATGTTGTGGCGCGTGTTGGTCGTGCGCACGACGTAGTCCAGGCGCAGCAGCAGCATCCCCACGCCACGGCTCAGCTCATCGGGCGAGACGCGGATGTCCAGCTGCTCGAGCTCGATGCGCGGCTCGAAGTGCACGATGGCCTGCTCCAGCATCAGGCGCAGCTCGGTCAGCGTCTGGTCGTTGATGACCTCGAAGACCATCTGGTGCAGCCGCGTGCCGTAGGCGTGCTGCATGACGCGTTCCCCGCGGCGCGTGCGCATCAGGATGCGCAGGCTCTCCTCGATGTCCTCGACCCCGGAGACCATGACCGCGCGGCGGTCGGCGTCGAAACGCGGGGGGAAGCTCCAGCCGCGGCCCAGGAAGTTCATCTCAGCCTCCGATCATCACGGTGAACAGGCCCAGCGCGATCTGGCCGCCGTGCGCGGTCGCGTCGCCGATGCGCGCTGCCGGGCGGCCGCCGATCATGACGGTCGACGACCCCTGCACGATGGCGTCGGGCGGGCCCACGCACACGGCGCTGTCGCCGACGACTGCGGCGGGCAGCTTGCCCACGAGCACCGTGGGCACGCCCGGCCCCACGACGGGTCCGCCCACATGCGGGATCGGCGGCAGTCCGGGCGTCACCATCGGGCAGGTGTGCAGGTCGGTGAGGCGGGCGGCGGGGGGCATGGCGTTCCTCGTCGGCAGCGATCAATTGATCATGACCATCGCGCCCTTGACCGTGGTCTGTCCCGCGGCGGAGAGCTCGGCCGTGGCCGCGCCCTTGCCGGTGAAGCCCATCTTGGCGTCGGCGGTGATGTTCGCCCCGCTGGCGGAGATGTCCGCGTCGCAGGTGAGCGTCATGCCGGTGGCGGCCTTGAGCGCCATCGTCGTGCCCGCGGTGATCGAGACCGCCTTGGGACTGTCCAGCGTGATGCCCGCCGGGGCGAGCTCGACGCTGTTGCCGTTCTGGTCCTCGAGCCGGATGCGCTTGTTCTTGTCGTCCAGCACCACCGTGTTCTTCGCGGGCGTGACGATCGTGATGACCTTGTCCTCCTCGTTGAACTCGATGCGATGCAGGCAGCGCGTCACGATGGCCTTGGTGTTGTTCTTGGCCTCGGGGGCGTAGGGCATCGCGTGCTGGCTGCTGTACAGCGCGCCCAGCACGATCGGATAGGACGGGTCGTCGTTGAGGAAACCGACCAGCACCTCGTCGCCGATCTCGGGCACGAAGAAATGGCCGAAGCCCTTGGAGGCATGGGCCTGCGCCAGCCGCGCCCAGATGCCTGGCGCCTCGGCCTGCAGCGCGGGCAGGCGCAGCTGGATGCGGAACTCGCCCAGCGGGTCCTCGTCGAGCTTCATCACCACGCCCACCTGCAGTCCGCTCACGCCCGGCACCAGACCGCCGTTGGCGGGCGCGGCGACATCGGTGCGCTCGACATGCCAGTCGGCATGCCGGCCGAACTCGCCCTGGCTGATCCAGTTGCCCTGCGTCAGCTCGTGCTGCACGGCAGTCAGGTAGACACGGCCGCCGAAGCGCGCGCCCAGACCGTCCACGGACATGACCGCGCCCGGCACCGCCGCGGCATGGCCCTGGAAACCGAGGCGGCCGCGTCGGCGCGCCAGCGCCGCGCGTGTCTGCGCGGCGGCAGCCCAGGCGTCCAGCGAGTCCTTGCCCAGCGGCGCGCAGGTCTGCAGCGGCAGCGGGTCCAGCGCGACGATGGCCGCGAGGTCATCGGCGGAAAGATCGCCGCCCTGCGGCGTCTCGGCCGGCGGCTTGGACTCGCCCTGCAGGATGTCCTGCTGCGACGGATCCCAGCTCGTGGCCTGCACCGAGGACCACTGGGTGCGGGCATCGATGTCGATCTGGAAGTCGATCAGGTCGCGTCCCCAGGTGACGCCCAGCACCGGATCCGCGCCGAAGGCCGGCGGCTCGACGACGACCTTCGGTCCCGCCATGTGCAGCACCAGGCCGTTGGCGTCGGCGCGCGCGACGATGAAGTCCCAGTCGCAGCAATGGTGCTGGGCCAGTTCGGGATGCTCGTACGCGGTGGCCTTGACCTGGGCCTCCAGGCCGTGGCGATCCAGCAGCGACTGCAGGATCGCGCTGTCCTTCTGCTTGACGTAATGCGCGCTGCGCCGGCCCAGCGTCGCGCGGAAGGCCGCATGGCGGCAGTCGATCTCCAGTCGCGCGTCGTTGTTGCCGTCCACCTTGAACCCGGTGCGCACGACCAGGCCGGTGAAGATCTCGGTCGCCTCGTCGCCGTAGCCGGCCTCGATCACGATGGCCGTGCCGGGGCGGAACAGGGGACCGTCGCCCAGCGGCATCTGGCCCTTGGTCATGTCGCCGTCGGCGATGACGAGGCGCGCCCATGAGATCGCGTTCAACGCGTGCCGCACCGTGACCGACAGCAGCGGCAGCTCCGGCTGGGCCTCGCCGGCGCTGTGCACGACCACGCGCAGCGGGCCGGCGTCGGTGAGGGAAGGGCTGGGGGGAGCGGGCATGGCCGGGTGCGTCAGTTCAAGGACAGCGCGCGTGCCGCGCCGGCGGCGTGGGCGGAGATGGATGCAGAGGCAGAGGCCAGCGGCGGGAAGTGCAGCCGCAGGCCGGGCTCGAGCCGGCGGAAGCTCGACAGGCCGTTGAACGCGGCGACCTCGGGGTAGTAGCGCGCGTCGCCATAGATCCGCAGGCACAGCAGCGGCAGCGTGTCGCCGGCGACGACCAGCACGGTGTGGCTCAGGTCGGGCGACGAGGGGCTGGCGGTGCGCACCGCATCCTCGGGCGTGGCGAAGCCGGTCAGCGCCAGCGCGACCTTGGCGCGCAGCGGCGCGCCGCCGGACTTGAACAGCGTGTAGGTCGTGTCGAAGGTCGTCAGCCGGCAGTCGAAGCTGAGCGTGCCCCAGGCCACGCGCAGGTGGTTGGGCTCGTGGACCTTGCCCTGGTACTTGTAGATGACATCGCACATCGCCTTGAGCTGGCCGGCGACATCGTCGGGCTGGTCCTTGCGCGAGGGGATGACGCCGGTGCCGTCGAAGACCACGTTGAACGCGATCTTGTCCGGATTCATCGCGGAGAAACGCGCGGGGTTGCTGGTCTGGCCCAGCGTGCGGCGCGTGTTGTAGCAGATGCTGCGCGTGTGCGAGAACTCCGACGGATTGATCATCAGGCGGTACTCCTTGCCGGTCGGCTGGGGCAGGTCGCCGGTGACGTCCAGCGCGGAGAGCGTGAGCGGCTGGCTGTCCATGGTCAGCGCTCGTTGAGGTGGCGCAGCTGGTCGCGCAGCCACGCCTGGCAAGCGGCGAGGATCTCCTCCTTGAGCGCGGCCTTGTCCTCGCAGGGGTCGTCGGCACCGCCGCCGCATCCGCCGGCACCACGCGCCCTGGACCGGCGGCGTCGACGCGAGCCGCCCGGTCGGGCGCCGCCGTCCTCGTCCTCATCGTCGTTGTCGTCGTCGAGCTCGTCCTGATCGAACTCGTCCTCGTCGTCCTCGCGATCGCGCACCTGCGCGCGCAGCACCAGTTGACGGACTTCCAGGGTCATGTCGGTTCCTCGGCCGGCGGCCTCACTCGGGGTCCCAGCAGTCGCGGTAGGCGAGCTCGATCTCCTCGATCGCCACTTCGTTCTTCATCGACGCGAACGGCTCCATCGTCCAGCGCACCGGGAAGGCGCCGTTGCAGGTCCAGCTGCGCAGCGGCGCCAAGGTCGCGTCGAGCAGCTGCACCTTCACGTCCACCAGCTGCAGCGGCCGTTCCATGCCGCCGCGCAGGCTCTGCCGGCACCAGTCCACGAAGGCCGAGTCGCGCTGCACCAGCCCGCGCTTGAGCGTGAGCCGGCGCGCCTTGACGCGCGTCGGCAACTGGTGCACGAAACGGTTCTCGCCGCCTTCCACGAGCTCCTCGGTCTCCAGCGTCTGCTCCAGGCCGGCGACCTCGCTGAACGAGCAGGCCAGCGGACCGCCGCTGTTGGGCAGGCGGAGGAACTCGACCTTGAACGCGAAGGCCGGCGGTGGATCGTCCCGCCTGGGGACGTTGTCGCCCTGGAGGATCTGATGGAAGTCGACGGGCTCGGGCATGGCGGGTGGGCCGCGCGCGGCGTCAGGCGTTGGCGATGGTCAGGCCCTCGTGGGCGATCTCGATCGTCTCGACGGCAACCTCGTTGCCCTCGGCCTTCAGGTCGGTGCCGGTGATCTTGGTCGGCCAGGCGTTGGTCAGCGTCCACACCATCGTCGGTTTGCCTTCCTCGTCGAGCAGGCTGATCGTCACGGGCAGCCGCTTGATCGTGTTCATCTTGATGGTGTTGAACCAGTCCCAGAACTTGTTGTCGGACTTGAAGACGCCCTTCTTCATCGTGACGTTGCCGTACTTCTTGAGGCCCGGCATCTTGATGGGCGAGAACACCGGACTGTCGCCGTGGCGGTACTCGATGGGCTGCGCCTCGACGTCCAGCCCCGAGACCTCCTCGAAGGACAGCACCGCCGAGTCCCACTTCACCTGGAAGTGGAACTTGGGCAGGGGCCAGACATTGGTGGATTGCTTGGAACCGTCATCAGCCATTTCGCTTGCTCCCTAGCGTCGTGGACCGGCCGCGGATGGTGGGCGGCGCGATCGCGGATGGATCGTGGTGGTGTCCCGGAATGGGGTGGTGGGTCGCGGATCCGCGCGGGATCAGGACTTGGGCATCTGCTGCTGGAAGGTGATCTCGATGAACTCGGCCGGCCGCACCATGGCCACGAGCACGGTCACGCGCAGGATGCCCTCGAGGACGTCCTCGGGCGTCATCGTCTCGCCCAGTCCGACGTGGACGCTGAACGCGTCCTCGGGCACCGCGCCCATCAGGCCGCCGCGCTTCCAGATGCCGGTGAGGAAGTTGCTGATCATGCTCTTGATCGTCACCCAGGTATTGGCGGTGTTGGGCTCGAAGACCAGCGCCTTGGCGGCGAGCCGGCAGGACTCCTCCAGCATGATCATCGTGCGGCGCACGTTGACGTAGCGCCAGTCCAGGCTGTTGCCGTCGAGCGTGCGCGCGCCCCAGACCAGCACGCCCTCGCCGATGAAGCTGCGGATGGCGTTGATGGACTTGCCCTGCGGCGTGACGTTGAGGTCCTCCTGCTGCTCGGCCGAGATGGACACGGTGGGCGAGATCACGCCCGAGAGGCTCACGTTGGCCGGGGCCTTCCACACGCCGCGGCTGTTGTCGACCATCGTGTAGATGCCGGCCATCGCGGGGCCGGGCGGCATCACGTTGAGATGGCGTCGCGCTTCCTTGAGCACCGTGACGAAGACGCCGCTGATGCTGGACAGCGTCTTGTTGAGCAGCGCCTTCTGCGCCAGCACGCCGGCGTTGATCTGGTCCGGGGTCGGGTCCTTGGCGTCGGGGTTGGCCTTCTTCTCCTCCGCGAAGGCGGTGGTGACCTTGGCCTTGAAATCGGCGCCGAGGTCGTTGACAGCGTCGACCATCGCCTTCTCGCGCGGCACGGTGGTGTCGGCCTTCAGGCGCAGCTCGGCCATGATCATGGTCTTGAGCGCCGGGAGGCTCGCGGGGTCGATGTTCTCGAAGCCCAGGTCCTTCTCGCCGACGATCGAGGTGTTTAGCCAAGGGTAGTAGGCGACCGCGAAGTCCAGGTAGTTGATGCCGAGCTTGTCGCGGAAGGTCTCGATCGGCGAGGGCATGGCGGTGAAGTCCTGGTCGCCGCCATAGAGGTCCAGGATCGCGATGCGGCTGCGCATCTTGCTGCCGCAGTGCGCGAGCATCGCCTGCTGCACGGCGTTGCAGTCATCCACCGTCTTGAGCCGCACGGCCTCGGGGACCAGCAGCATCGTGGGCTCCTGCTCCTTGAGCAGCGTCTCGATGCCGGCGGAGAGCTTGTCCTTGTCGAGCTCGTCCTTGTAGGAGCCGACGGAGACGATGTAGCAGGGGCCGCCGCCGTTCTGATAGAAGTGCCGCAGCGCCTGGTACAGCGCGAACTGGCCGCCCTTGGCGCCGTCCACCTGCGTCATCACGTAGCCCTTGGTCTCCTGGTCGAGGTCGGGCGCGGCCTTGAAGTCGGGCGTGGTGTCGGCCGCGGCCTCCGCGATGCTGAACAGCGGGGAGGGCGGGCCGCCGAAGAACTGGTGGTACTCCGCCATCGAGCTGATGCGCCACGGCTTCATCGACAGCGGCACGTTGCGGTTGTCGGCGTACTCCGTGTGCCCGATGAAGGCGGGCACGGCGGTGGCGACCTCCACCACCGAGTTGGGGAAGGCGTTCTTCTCGACGATGTAGACACCCGGCGTTTTCATCACGGCCATGGCTGGCTCCTTCGGCATTCAGCGGTTGAGGAAGATTTCGTGGACCGGCCTGCGTCGGCCGTTGCGGTGCTCGCAGATCAAGCCGGCGGGCGCGGCCAGGGGAACCGGCGTGAGCAGGCGGCGCGACGCGCCCTCGGTCTCGCGCAACTCCAGGTGCAGCGCGCCGCGCTCGCGCAGCGGCAAGCGGCGCGTGGAGCGGAAGACGGCGGCGACCCGGCCGTCGTCCAGCGTCTCGGGCTCGTCGCGGCGGAACTCCACGCCGCCGTCACGATCGACGAGCGCGATGGGCACGTCCGGCCAGTCGCCCACGAGCAGGTATTTCCAGGTGCCGCGTCGCGCGCGCAGACGACGTGTCGCGCGCAGCGGCAACGCGGCGATCCAGGCGTCGAGTGGGAGCTCGCGGGCGCGCGGCGCGGCGTCATCCAGCGTGATCTGGAGATGACCGGCGCGGTCGCGACGGTCCGTGTACAGGGCATGGCGCGGATCGCTGGCGCGCAGTGTCCAGGCGGGTGGGGCGATATCGCCGCGCAGGTCCTCCCAGACCTGCGGCAGCCGCGGCTCGGCCGCCGCGAGCAGCAACTCGCCGTCGCGCTGGCGCACGACGAGGTCGTGGCGCCGGATCCAGTCGGCGCCATCGGGGTCGGGGTCAAAGCGCAGGCCGCGCGCGGGGGCGCCGTCGAAGTAGTCATGCTCCACGCGCAGGCGCGCCAGCTCGATGAAGCGGGTGAGCGTGCTCATGACAGGTTGCCGCGCAGGTCGCGGTCGGTCTGGCCGATGAGGATGTCGCGGCCGCGCGCCCACTGGCTGTCGACGCTGACCAGGCGGATGCGATAGAGCACCGACGGCAGATAGCGGCCGCTGTGGATGGACCACAGGCTGTGCATCTCCGCGCTGCTGAGGTTCTCGATGTTGAGCGTGAGGCGCTCCAGCGCGCTGTCCATGCCGGGGCAGTTCTGGTGGTCCATCACCGGGCGCGACTGGAAGAAGGCGATCGCCGCGGACAGACACTTCAGCGCCTCGGTGTAGTTCGTGCCGCTGAAGTTGGCGGCGCACATCACGAGCAGGTTCAGGTAGACGGGATCGGGCGTCTGCAGGCGCGAGGGCAGACCGCCGGGCGCGGCCGCGCGGTGGGCGACCATGTCGCGCTCGATGCCCGCGAGGAACATCACCAGCTTGTTCTGCGCCAGCGGCACCGGGCCGCCGTTCTGCTCGAGCAGGTTGGTCAGCGCGACCAGGTCCTCGTCGGCGCCCAGGCGATGACGAAGGTGCTGGTTGAGCTGCTGGGCGACCTGCTGGAGCGCGGCGTCGATCATGCGTGACCCTGACGTGGAGGAACGGACCGAAGGGGTCCGGGCTTGTGGGTCAAGCGTAGGGGGGCGGGTTCGTCGGGCCCATCGGCATTCGTCTGATTCGCGCCGCGGTCGATGCTGAGATTGCGTGGCCGATTCACGTGTCGATCAATGCGCTGATCGATGCGCCGATCAACGCGGCGGCGGCGCGTCCAGCGTGGTGAGGCCCTCGCGCAGCGCGAAGCGGGTGAGCTCGGCGATGCTCTGGATGCGCAGCTTGGCGTAGACGTGCTCGCGGTGGGTGGCGACGGTCTTGGCGCTGACGTGCAGCTGGTCGGCGATCTGCTGGGCGCTGTAGCCCTCGGCGAAGAGCTGGACCATCTCACGCTCGCGCGGCGTGAGCTGCGTGACGGCGAGCTCGCGCGGATCCTGGCGCATGCCCGCGAGCGTGCCCTGCAGCAGCTCGCCGCTGATGAAGACCTGGTGCTGCATGACGCGGCGCACGCCGCGCACGAGTTCGTCGAAGGAGTTGTCCTTGAGCACGAAGCCCTGCGCGCCGGCATCGATGGCGGCGACGACCTCGCGCGGCAGCGCGCGCGTGGACAGGCACACGGCCTTGCAGTTCATCGGCTCGGCGCGGATGCGGCGCAGCGCCTCCAGGCCGTTCATCACCGGCATGTCGGTGTCCACGAGCAGCAGGTCGGGCCGGTGCTCGCGGGCCAGGCGCACCAGTTCCAGCCCGTCGCGCGCCTGGGCGACGACGTCGATGTCGGGCTCGCGCTCGAGCAGCGCGACGAGGCCGTCGCGCACCAGCAGGTGGTCGTCGGCGACGATCACACGCAGCCGCGACGCAGTGGGCGCGCGCAGCGGCAGCCCGGTCTTGGCGAGCGCGGCCGTCAACAGCCGGCGCGTCTGCTGCGCGGCGGAAGAGGGCGGGTGTACGTGGTCCAGCTCGCGCAAGGCTTGCGTGAGCAGCTGTGTCAGTTCTTGCATGGGGTCCTCCCTGCCGGCGTTCCGCCGTGTCAGCCGCGTGTGGAGAGCGGACGCGCAGGGTAGTGAGCGGGGAGGACGAGCGTCAACCTGTGAGAGCTTTCAGGATGGGAATCGGGACACGATGTCGGGATGCGCGGGGGAATTCCGTTGGGCCCGAGAGGCCCTCGGGAAGGGTGCTCTCGGATTTTCAGAAGCGCGGAATCGGTGGATGGCTGATTGTCATCAGGCCGTCGCGCGCAGCCTGAACTGCGTCACCAGCTTGGACAGCTGCTGGGCCTGACCGTTGAGGCTTTCGGCCGCGGCCGCGCTTTCCTCAACCAGCGCGGCGTTCTGCTGGGTCACCTGATCCAGATGCGTCACCGCGTCGCCGACCTGCTGGATGCCGCCGTTCTGTTCCTGCGTCGCGGCGGAAATCTCGCGGATCAGCGTGTCGACCTGGCCGACCTGCGCGACCACGCGCTGCATCACCTCGCCGGCGCTCTGCGCCTGCTGCGCCCCGACGTCCACGCGTTGCGAGCTCGCTTGAATGAGATCCTTGATCTCCTTGGCCGCGCCCGCCGAGCGCTGCGCGAGCGCGCGCACCTCCGAGGCGACGACCGCGAATCCGCGTCCCTGCTCGCCGGCCCGCGCGGCCTCGACCGCGGCATTGAGCGCGAGGATGTTGGTCTGGAACGCGATCCCGTCGATCGTGCCGATGATGTCGCCGATGCGGCGCGACGACTCGCTGATGCCCTGCATGGTCTGCACGAGCTCTCCCACGGCCTGGCCGCCCTCGCTCGCGGCGCCCGAGGCCTCCGCGGCCATGCGGCTGGCCTGACCGGCCGAGGCCGCGTTCTGCGCCACCGAGCTGGTCAGCTCTTCCATGGAGGCCGCCGTCTGTTGCAGGCTGCTCGCCTGGCTCTCGGTGCGGGAGCTCAGGTCCGCGTTGCCCTGCGCGATCTCCTTGGAGCCCGTGGCGATGCTCTCGCTGGTCTCGCGCACCTGGCCGACCAGGCGGCCCAGTTGATCGACCATCCGCGCCATGGCGCGCAACAGGTCGGCCGGTTCGTCGCGGCCTTCGGCACGGATGTCGACCGTGAGGTCGCCGCTGGCGACGTCCTCGCTGGCGCGCACCGCCTGCGCGATCGGCGTCGTGATCGAGCGCGTGACCTGCAGCGCCAGCATGATGCCGATGGCCAGCGCGATCGCCACCACCACCAGCGTCACGCGCAGCCCGCTCGTGTAGGACGCCGCGGCATCTCGCGCCGCTTGGTCGCCGCCCGCGCGGTTGAAGTCGACGTCGTCGTTGATCGCCTTGGACAGCTCCGAGAACACTGACGAGGACTTGCCCGCGGAGAGCTTGCGCGCCGTCTCGTGCTGCGCTTCGCCGCCGGCGATCGCGCGCTGCAACTCCGCATCGGCCTCGAGGTAGGACTTCCAGCCGTCGCGGATGCGTCCGTAGAGCTCGCGCTCCCGGGTGCCGGTGATCGAGGGCTCATAACTCCCCGCAGCCTTGTCGAAGGCGGCGACGGCGGCGTCATGGTCCTGCTTGAGCTTGGCGCGCGAGGCATCGTCGGTCTCGAGCGCGCCGCGCAGCGACAGCCGTCGCGCGTTGTTCGCCGCGTTCTGCATGTCGGCGAGCTTGGCCACGCTGGGCAGCCAGTTGGTGTTGAGATCCTGGACGTTGTCGTTGATCCGCCCCATCTGCTGGATGCTGAAAGCCGCGATGAAGCAGAGCAGGGCCAGCACGGCGGCGAAGGCCAGCGCCAGGCGCTTGCCGATGCGGAAGTTCCGGAGGATGGACATGGTCGTGACCGGAGGGGAGGCCGGGTGTTACGAGAGGTGTCATCAGGCTGCGCCTCAGAGCCTTCAGAAACCTGTCCGTGAGGACCCCCTGAACACCGTGTGAAGGCGCCGTCCCCACGTCCGGCGACTTCCCGCGAAGTGATTCACGTACGTTAGCGGTACGCCGGACGGCGTACGGTCGCGTCGCATCGGCGCGCGCGGTACCGGCGCGCGCTCAGCCGGCGCCGCGGATCCGGAACTGGCTGACGAGCCGCGCGAGCTGCTGGGCCTGGCCGTTGAGGCTTTCGGCGGCGGCCGCGCTCTGCTCGACGAGGGCGGCGTTCTGCTGGGTGACCTGGTCGAGGTGCGTCACCGCGCCGCCCACCTGCTGGATGCCGCCGTTCTGTTCCTGCGTCGCGGCGGAGATCTCGCGGATCAGCGTGTCGACCTGGCCGACCTGCGCGACCACGCGTTGCATCACCTCGCCCGCGCTCTGCGCCTGCTGCGCGCCGACGTCCACGCGCTGGGAGCTGGTCTGGATCAGGTCCTTGATCTCCCGGGCCGCGCTCGCCGAGCGCTGCGCCAGCGCGCGCACCTCCGAGGCGACGACCGCGAAACCGCGTCCCTGCTCGCCCGCTCGCGCGGCCTCGACCGCGGCATTGAGCGCGAGGATGTTGGTCTGGAACGCGATCCCGTCGATCGTGCCGATGATGTCGCCGATCCGGCGCGAGGCGTCGCTGATGCCCTGCATCGTGCTCACGAGCTCGCCCACCGCCTGACCGCCCTCGGAGGCCGCGCCGGACGCGTCCGACGCCATGCGGCTGGCCTGTCCGGCCGAGGCCGCGCTCTGGGCGACCGAGCTGGTCAGCTCTTCCATGGAGGCCGCCGTCTGCTGCAGGCTGCTGGCCTGGCTCTCCGTGCGCGAGCTCAGATCGGCGTTGCCCTGGGCGATCTCGCGCGACCCGGTGGCGATGCTCTCGCTGCTGTCGCGGACCTGGCCCACGAGCTGGCCGAGCTGCGTGACCATGCGGCCCATCGCGCGCAGCAGATCGGCCGGCTCGTCCCGGCCGACGGCGTGGATCTGCACGGTGAGGTCACCGGCGGCGACATCCTCGGTCGCGCGCACGGCCTCGGCGATCGGCGCGGTGATGGAGCGCGTGACCTGCCAGGCCAGCGCGATGCCGATGCCCAGCGCGGCGGCCACGACGGCCAGCGAGATCGCCAGCCCATCGCGATAGGACGCCGCGGCTGCCTCCGCGGCATCGTCGCCGCCGTCGCGATTGAACACGATGTCCTTGGAGATCGCGTCGGAGAGCGCGACGAAGCGTGTCGCCGCGTCGCCCATCGCGAGCGCCCTTGCTGCCGCATGCGCTGTCTCGCCGGCATGCTCGCTTCCCCGGGCTGACAACGTTGTCATCGTGTCGTATGCTTCGCGCCAAACAAGATCCACGGGATCCCCACGATCCCCGGAAACCAACAGGAGACTCCCTGATGAGCGCAGACCTTTCCCGGATGACCGGGGGCGGGGCACCGCCGGCCCGGACCGGGACGACGACGGATGGCCCCGACGCCACGTCCATGCGGGCCGATTCTGGCGAGCACGCGCCAGGCGGCGTCGATCGCCCCGCGCGCCATCCGCTGACCTGGGTGCCGTCGCTGTACCTGGCGATGGGGCTGCCCAACGTGATGGTCGGCACCGTCGCGGCGATCCTGTTCAAGAACCTGGGCGTGGCCAACGAGGACATCGCGCTCTACACCTCGCAGCTCTACCTGCCGTGGGTGCTCAAGCCCTTGTGGTCGCCGCTGCTGGAGCCCTACAAGACCAAGCGCTGGTGGGTCATCGCGATGCAGTTCCTCATGATGGTGTCGCTGGGCGCGGTCGCGTTCTGCCTGCCCTTGGAGGGTTTCCTGCGCGCGTCGCTGGCCTTCTTCTGGATCGTCGGCTTCGCGTCGGCGACGCAGGACATCGCGGCTGACGGCGTCTACATGACGACGATGCCGCCCCGCGAGCAGGCCCGGTATGCCGGGCTGCAGGGCATGTGCTGGAACCTCGGCGCGGTGGTGGCCTCGGGGCTGTGCGTGTCGATGACGAGCTGGCTGCATCAGTCGCTGGGCTGGAGCTGGGTGCAGTGCTGGATGGCGGTCATGCTGGCGGCGGCGGCGATGATGGGCGGCTTCGGCCTGTGGCACCTGCGCGTGCTGCCGCCGGGCGCGCCTGCGGCCGTGCATGGCCAGGACCTGGCCAGCGCCATGGTCTCGCTGCGCGCGTCGTGGGTGACGCTGTTCCAGAAACCCTCGATCTGGATGATGCTGGCGGTGGTCTTCTTCTACCGCTTCGGCGAGGGCTTCATCGAGAAGTTCGGGCCGCTCTTCCTGCTCGACCCGCGCAGCGTCGGTGGGCTGGGGCTGGACAACGCCGCGCTGGGTCACATCTACGGCAGCGCCGGCACGATCGCGTTCATCGCGGGCGCGTTCCTCGGCGGCTTCATCGCCGCGAAGATGACGCTGCGGCGCTCGTTCCTGCTGCTGGCCATCGCGCTCAACCTGCCGCACCTGACCTATTACTACCTCAGCCACGCCTTGCCCACCGATCTCTGGTGGATCGGCGCGGTCGTGGCCATCGAGAAGTTCGGCTTCGGCATGGGCTCCGTCGGCCACATGCTGTACATGATGCAGCAGCTCGCGCCGGGGCCCTTCAAGATGACCCATTACGCGATGGCCACCGGCGTGATGGCGCTGACCAAGTGGGCCACGGGCAGCGTCAGCGGCTGGTTGTTCTCGGGCGTGGGCCAGCATTACGCGAGCTTCTTCGGCTGGGTGCTGGTGTTCTCGATCCCGCCCATCCTGCTGGCCTGGCGCGCGCCGTTCCTGGTGAAGCTCGAGGACGCCGAACCTGGCGAGCCCACGCGAGCCGCGGGCGGGCATTGATCCCGCGCGCCGGAAGATGACGCGTTTGTCATCTTCCGGCCAGCCCCTCGGCCTCGCTGGCGGCCGGCGTCACGCGCATCGGTTTCGTGATTTCCAACCGGGGAAGCCGTGCCACGACATGACTGACTGGACACCCGGGCCGAACTGACCTCGCGATTCAACTTCGGTTCGAGCCCTGGCATGAGGATCGGCGCAAGACTCCACTTTTTCCATTCGAAGACCGAGCTCGGCAAGGCCGGCTCGAGGGCCCCGGATCCCCACGCCGTCACCCGCGAGCAGTTGGATCGCGCACGCGTGCTGCAGGATCTCTCCAGCAACAACGACGTCTCGCTGAGGCAGCTCCAGGATGGCCGTCGCGTGGTCGTGAAGGTCGGCGCGGAGGTGGTGGATGCGGAAAGCGCGTTGATCCTGGAAGCCGAAACGCTCAAGGAGGATGTCGTGCACCGGATCGGCCTGCTGGTGGGACGGGCCTTCGCGCCCAAGCCCACGATCCTGGTCTCGCCCTCGGGCGCGCGCAGCACGCTCGTGACGCCGGAGATCGACACGGGCCGCAGTGCCCATGGTTACCAGGAGGCTTTCCACACGCTAGGAGACACGGCGCAGGCGCGTAGTCTGCTCGGCAAGTACCACCGCGACGGCTTGAGCGTCTTCGATTTCATCGTCGGACACGGCGATCGTCACGACGCATGGGGCAGTCGAGCGAAAGATTCCTCGGCACGCATGAAGAATGTCCTCGTCGACCGGGATGGAGGGCTTCATTCCATCGATCATGAAGCCGCGTTCGGGAAGCCGCCCTTCGCGGAAGTCTCCGAGGCCGCCGTGCGCGATTTCTTCAAGGGGCGCGATGCCCATCGGACCTTTCGCGCGACCGATCTGAAGCGTCTCATCGACGACACCTACCTGCCACTCGTGGGCGGCGATCATCGGGAACTCGACAAGCTCTATCGGTTCGCAGGGATCGACAGCCACGGCGTCGAGCGCCGCGCCCGGGAGGTGCTCAAGCAGTACGAGGCCCTCCTGGCGGACGATGCCCGCCGCCTGCATCCGACACCGCCGGCCAGACGCCGATTTCCCGGATTCGGCCGAGCCTGATGTCTCAAGACCGGCCCAGCGCGTTCAGCGGAATCTTCAGGTAGCTGACCCCGTTGTCCTCGGCCGGCGGCAGGTGGCCGGCGCGGATGTTGACCTGGATGGACGGCAGGATCAGCGCGGGCACCTCCAGTTGCGCGTCGCGCGCCGTGCGCAGCGCGACGTACTGCGCCTCGCTGACGCCGTCGTGCACATGGAGATTACGCGCGCGCTGCTCCGCCACCGTCGTCTCCCACGCCGGGTCGCGACTGCCGGGCGGGTAGTCGTGGCAGACGAACAGCCGCGTCTCCGGCGGCAGCGCCAGCAGCCGTCTGATCGACCGGTACAAGGTGGCCGCGTCGCCGCCGGGGAAGTCGGCGCGCGCGGTGCCCACGTCGGGCATGAACATCGTGTCGCCGATGAAGACGGCGTCTCCGACGCGATACGCGAGGCAGGCCGGCGTGTGACCGGGCACCGCCAGCGCCTGCGCGCTCAACTCGCCGATGGCGAAGGTCTCGCCGTCCTGGAACAGATGGTCGAACTGGCGGCCGTCGGGCAGGAAGTCGCGCTCCAGGTTGTAGAGCTTGCGGAACACCGCCTGCACCTCGCGGATGTGCTCGCCGATGGCGATGCGCCCGCCGACGCGTTCCTGCAGGTATCGCGCGGCCGACAGGTGGTCGGCGTGGGCATGGGTTTCCAGGATCCATTGCACCGTCAGCGCCTGCTCGGCCAGGTGCGACAGGATTCGATCGGCCTGCTTCGCCGCCGTGTGGCCGGACTTCAGGTCGAAATCGAGCACCGGATCCACGATCGCCGCCTGGCGTGTCGCCGGATCCGCCAGCACGTAGCTCACGGTGCCGGTCTGGGGATCGTGGAAGGCCGCGATGTGCGGATGGGCGGAAGCGGGAGGCGTGGAACGCTGGGTGCTCACGGCGATGACGCGCGGGGCAGGGTGGATGTGCCGGCCACTATACCGAGCCCCGCGCCCGCGGCGGGCCTCGCGCGCCACTCGTGGCGACACGCGAGGCCCGGCGCGTCCTCACACGGGAGGAGGCGACTTCCTGCGCGGGCCGCCGCTGACGATGGCGGTGCATTGCAGCGGATGGCGCACCTCGTGCGCGACACCGCCCAGCAGGAAGAGCAGCGCGAAGACGAGGCGCTTCATGCGGAGGGCCTCGTCAGACCAGCTCGAGACCGACGTTGATGTTGCCGCGCGTCATCTTCGAATAGGGGCAGGTGTCGTGGGCGCGCTTGATCAGCTCGTAAGCGGTGTCGCGCGGCAGGCCGGGCACGGACACGCGCAGGCGGGCGCTGAGGAAGTAGCCGTCGGCGCCCTTGTTGAGGTCGACGCCGGCGTGGACTTCGGTCTCGGCGGGCAGCTTGACGCCGATGGCCTGGGCGGCCAGGCCCATCGCGCCGATGAAGCAGGCCGACCAGCCCACCGCGAAGAGCTGCTCGGGGTTCGTGCCCGGACGCGACGACCCGGGCGAGCTCAGCGCGACATCGAGGCGGCCATCGTCGGACTGGCCGCGGCCCTCGCGTCCGCCGCTGGTGCGGGTCTGCGCGGTGTAGAGGACTTGAACGTGATCGGTGGTCGGGGGCATGCGGAACTCCTGGTGGTGCAGCGGGACTCGCTGCGTGAACCGCATTGAATCGATCGGGTGTATCGCCGATGTGTGATCGGCGCGGCGATTTGGCGCGGCGCGTGTCGGCGACGCGGCCGGACACAGTGGCATACAAAGCGACGACGAGGCGGTGCGAGGGCCTGGCCCGGTGAAGACGCGTGAGCCGCGCGTTTCGGTCGCGTAAAAGCCGGTGCGTGCAGCGCCGCGACCCGCGCGAGCTTAAGGATCGCCTAACCCGCGGGGCGCACCTTACGCCCAAGGCCTCGTTTTGATTGACGGCCCAGGAGAAGCAGATGAGCAAGTCCACCCCGATCCTCGCCATGGTTGCCGCCTTCGCGGCGGCGTCGGCCCAGGCCTCGACCAATCCCGATGACCTGACGCGCCGGGCGGAACGTCGCGCGGCGATGCAGCAGCAGTTGCGCGCGGTGCAGGTGGAGCTCTACTGCGATCACCAGGACAACGCCATGCACCTGCTGCGCGATGCGCGGCGTCAGCTGATGGCGCAGCGCGACCCCGACAACGCGGGCGACCTGCGCCAGCTGGAGAAGGTCAGCTGGCTGGTGCGTCATGGCGATACGGTGCAAGCCATCGCCACGATCGACGCGAGCCGCCTCACGTGATCACATGAGGCAGTAATCCACCGGCTGCAGCGGCGGCGGCACCTCGGGGTCGCCGAGCGCCTGCAGCAGGTCGATCTCCAGCGTGCGGCAGATCGCGTCCAGCGGCAGGTCGTTGGCGCGCAGCCCGAAGGGCTCCTCGATCTCGTCGCCCACCGCGTCCAGCCCGAAGAAGGTGTAGGCCACGATGCCCACGACCAGCGGGGTGAGCAGGCCCATCGAATCCACCAGCCCGAAGGGCAGCAGGAAGCAGTACAGGTGGGCCGTGCGGTGCAGCAGCAGCGTGTAGGGGAAGGGCAGCGGCGAGTTCTTGATCCGCTCGCAGGACGCCGCCGAGGCCGTGAGGCCCGACAGCGTGGCGTCGATCGAGGCCATCAACACCGGATCGATGCGCCCTTGCTGACGACACGCCTGCAGGTCGCGCGCCATGCGCAGCATCAGCCCTGAAGGCGTGTTGGACACGGCGCCGATGGCTTGGGCCTCGTCGGCATCGAGCCAGTCCGAGACCTCGGTACCCGGCGGCGTGCCACGCAACTGGTGCTTGAGCGCATGCGCGAACGCGGCCATGCGGCGGACCATGCGACATTGCAGTGCATCGACGCTCGAGTCCGCGGATGCCACGACGATCGGGTCGGCCGGCGCCTCGACTGGCGCCTCAACTGGCGCGTCAATCAGCGTCAGCACCTGGCGCGCGAGCGTGCGTCCGCGCAGCAGGATGTCGCCCCAGAGCTTGCGCGCCTCCCAGTAGCGGTCGTAGCAGGCGTTGTTGCGGAAGCCCAGGAAGATCGCCAGAGGCAGGCCGATCAGCGAGAACGGCAGCGCGGAGACCTGCAGCTTGTAATCCAGCAACCGGCCGTGGCTCCAGGTCACGAGGATCGCGAGCGCGATGTTGGCGGCCAGCGTCCATTTGATCTGCGCGAGGATGGACCCTCGCATCGCGAGGAAGAGACGGATGCCGGACGGGCGCTCGCGGACGATCATGGCGGGGGGCTGTGGCGCGGAGAGCCGGCAGCTTACCGGAGCCACCGCTGCCGGGCCCCATCGGCGCCGCACGAAGCGCACACCCCTCGAGCCGCTACCCGCCGCGCCGGGTTCGCCCACCCATTCTTGTTTCTGATCACCGCCAGATCCCCAATACCAGTGGATTTGCTGACTTGAACCTAGCAAAACACGGGGTTGGGTCGATTTTGAGCCCCCGCTGCGGGCCTAGCATCGATGACATCGAGCGCAATAGGTCGCGGCAGAGGAAAAGATGAATCCAGAAACCATGGCATTCTGGTTGGCGGGTATTTTTCCGCCGGTGACTGGCTGGATCTTGAATCTCGCGATTCGAGGTCCTGGCGCCTTCAAGACCTCGTGTGCGGATTGGGCGCTGATCTTCTTCGTTTTCGACGCTGCTGTCGCCATTTCATTGCAGGACATCGTCTGCAACATTCCCAACGAGGCAGTGCGAGCGTTCATTCCTTCGATTGCACCGACCTTGATGTTGAGCTCGATGGGCATCTGGATTGCGATTGTCCGCTGGCTCGAGCCGCTGAATCGCAATCGGCGTGGTACGAGCGGCCCATTGTTCTCGCGGCTGGTCGGCCGAGCCGTCATGTGGTCGCTGATTCTCCTCAACACCTTTTTTCATTACTTCCTATTCATTCGGGGGTTCCATGTGGATTGAATTTCTTCTCAATGGTTTGGCGGCATTCGTATTCGGCCTTGTATTCTTCGGTGTCGCCTATTTCCTTGCGTATCGGGCAGGTGTGTTCGACGACGAATTCGAATCTGAGTCGAGTCCTTCCGATCGGCCTGGGCCATGACGCGCCCGCGCGCTGTAGCTCCCGGCTGCCAATGTGGAAAGACACTAGCCGACACCGCAAACCCGCGCGCTAGCATCGCGCG
Organism: Roseateles sp. So40a; assembly: GCF_048081605.1. Classification (NCBI taxonomy): domain Bacteria; kingdom Pseudomonadati; phylum Pseudomonadota; class Betaproteobacteria; order Burkholderiales; family Sphaerotilaceae; genus Roseateles; species Roseateles sp. So40a. The sequence goes on from NZ_CP182288.1 coordinate 2,123,549, forward strand.
CCATGCGGATCCTGCTTGTCGAAGACGAAAAACCCCTGGCCGATTGGCTGGTGAAGGCGCTTGCGCAGAATGATTTCGTCGTCGATTGGGTGGACGACGGACGGCTGGTGCTCGGCCAACTCGCGGCCACGCGATACGACGCCATGATCCTGGACCTCGGTCTGCCCGGATTGGGCGGCCACGAGATCCTCGCCCGCCTGCGCGACGCCGACTCCCGCGTGCCGGTGCTCGTGCTGACGGCGCGGGACTCGCTGATGGAGCGCGTCAGCACGCTGCACGAAGGCGCGGACGATTTCCTGGCCAAGCCCTTCGAGGTGCAGGAACTGGAGGCTCGCCTGATCGCCCTGATCCGGCGTTCCCGCGGGCGCGACCAGCCACGTTTCGCCTGCGGACCGCTGGTCTATGACGCCGCGTCCAAGCTGTTCACGCTCGACCGCGAACCCCTGGCGCTGTCCCCGCGCGAGCACGCCGTGCTGCGCACGCTGATCCAGCACAGCGGCGAGCCGATGTCCAAGCAGGAGATCCTCGAGCGCCTGTTCTCCGACGAGCAGGACGTGCGGCCCGAGGCCGTCGAGGTGCTGGTGCATCGGCTGCGCCGCCGTCTGGAGTCCGGGAAGGTGCGCATCACGACGCTGCGCGGGCTGGGCTACGTGCTGGAACCGGCATGAAGGCGCTGGCGCTGCCGGCGCGCTGGCGGCGCTTCAGCGTGCGTCGCACGCTGCTGACCCTGGTGCTGCCGGTGATGCTCGGGGCGGTGGGCATCGAGCTGGCGCTGACCTGGGGCACGGCGCTGCAGGCCGCCAACTCGGCCTACGACCGCTCCTTGCTCGGGGCGATCAAGGCGATCGACAGCAACGTGTCGACGGAGACCGGCGGGCTGTCCGTCGAGATGCCGTACCGCTTGCTGGAGTTCTTCGAGCTGACCGCCAGCGGACAGGTGTACTTCCGCGTCAGCACCGAGGACGGCCTGGTGGAGATCGGCAACGCCGGATTGCCCCTGCCCGACCAGCCGCTCAGGACCGGCGTGCCGCGCTTCATCGACGCCGAGTACTTCGGCGCACCGGTGCGTGTCGGGGCGTGGGCCCGCGAGCTCGATGCCGAGCGCCCCGGCCGGCGGATGATCATCCAGGTGGCCGAGAGCACCAACTCGCGCAACGCGTTCTCGCGCGCGCTGCTGATGCAGGCGATGTGGCGCGACCTGCTGACGGTCTCGGTCGTCGCCGGGACGCTGGCGCTGGTGATCGGTTGGGCGCTGCGTCCGCTGGACCGCCTGCGGCGCGACGTCGAGGCGCGCGCCGAGGACGATCTGTCCCCGGTGGACGAGACGCAGGTGCCGGCCGATGCCGCGCCGCTGGTGCGGGCCATCAATCACCACCTGGCCCGGCAGCGTGAGCTGATCGACGGCCGGCGGCGATTCGTCGACGACGCGTCGCATCAGTTGCGCACGCCGCTCGCGACGCTGGCGACGATGGTCGGCTACGCGCGGCGTGAACAGGACCCCGAGCGCCTGGCCGAGGTGCTGGCCGCGCTGAAGGGGCAGATCGACGACACCGTGCGGCGCACCAACCAGATGCTGGCCCTGGCGCGGGCGGACACGGCCGCGGTCGCCATGACGCCGCTGATGCTGGACCGTCTCGCCGACCGCTGCGCGCGCGAGTCCTGGCCGCTGGCCCGTGAGCAGGGCATCGACCTGGGCTTCGAGTGCGCGCGCGAGGACATCGTCGTGCTGGGCCATGAGAGCCAGTTGCGCGAGGCGCTGCTCAACGTGCTGCACAACGCGCTGCGCTACACGCCGCGAGGCGGGCAGGTGACGTTGAGCGTGGAGGTCGAGCCGGGGAACGAGGGCGAAGAAGGCAATGAGGGCAACGAGGGCGAAGTTGAGGCGCGCCCGATGGCCGTGCTCCGCGTCGTCGACGACGGACCGGGCATCCCGGCCGATGAACGGCCGCGCGCCGGCGAGCGATTCTTCCGCGGCAGCAACGTCGATCTGCCGGGCTCGGGTCTCGGGCTGGCGATCGTGCGCGCGATCGCGCGGCGGCATCTCGGCGACATGCACATCGCCGCCGCGCGGATCGATGCCAATGGCCTGGAACGTGGCACCGCGGTCACGCTGCGGCTGCCGCTGCAGGCCGCATCGGAAAACCCGGCCGCGCTGAAAGCCGGCTGAAAGCGCCGCTTCCCTAGAGTCCGCTGCAAGCAGGTGGCGGGCGACCGCGCTGACCCATCGACGACTGGCGAGCTCTCGAGCACGCGATCGACGGCGGGCGGCGGCGACCCAGATCACCGCGAGGAGACAACATGCGATCGATCCCGACCTTCGGCGCGGGCTGGCGCCGCGCGGCCGCCATCCTGGTGGCCCTGTGGGCTGCCGCCTGGCCGGCCACCAGCGCCTTCTCGGCGCCCGCCGGACGCGCGCTGCCGATCACGACGGCGGCGCCGGTGGCGGCATCGAGCGTCCGACTGCCCATCGGCGACGCGTCACCTGAATGCATCGCGCCGGCCAAGCCCGGCGGTGGATTCGACCAGAGCTGCAAGCTCGCGCAGGCGGCCTTCCAGCAAGCCGGGCTGACGCGCGCGCCGATGCGCATCACCTACATGCCGGGCGGTGTCGGCGCGATCGCCTTCGACCAGATCGTCACGCGCCGCCCCGCGGAGGCGCAGACGCTGGTGGCGTTCTCCAGCGGCTCGCTGCTCAATCTCTCTCACGGTCGCTTCGGCAAGCGCAGCGTCGACGACGTGCGCTGGGTCGCCGCGATCGGCGTCGACTACGGCGTGGTGCTGGTCGGCCGGCAGTCGCCATGGAAGACGCTGCCCGAGTTGCTCGCCGCGATCAAGGCCGATCCCGGGCGCATCAGCTTCGCCGCCGGCGGCACGATCGGCAGCCAGGACTGGGTGAAGTCGGCGCTGGTCGCTGGCGCGGGCGGCGTGGACCACAAGGCGATGCGTTTCGTCGCCTTCGAGGGCGGCGGCGAGGCCATGGCCGCGCTCAAGGGCGGCCACGTGCAGGTCTACATGGGCGACGCGTCGGAGGTCTTCGACAAGCTCTCGCCGACCGGCCCCTTCCGCGCGCTGGCCGTGCTGGCCGAGCGGCGCCTGCCCGGTCCGCTCGCGGGCGTGCCGACGGCGCGCGAGCAGGGCGTGGACATCGTCTGGCCCGCGATCCGCGGGTTCTATGTCGGGCCCAAGGTGTCTGACGCGGCGCTGGCCGGCTGGACGGCCACCTTCGATCAGTTGATGGCTACGTCCGCCTTTGACGACCTGCGCGCGCGACACGGCCTGTTCCCGCTGGCCCTGACCGGGCCCGCGCTGCGCGACTTCATCGAGCGCCAGAACCGCGAGTACGCGGCGCTGGCCACGCGTTTCGGCCTGCGGCGATGAGCGCCGCGCGACGCCTGGACTCACCGATTCCCTGACCGCCCCTCCACGACAACAAGGAGACATCTTGAAGACTTCCCGAATTCACAAGAGCGGCAAGAACGCCAGGAGCGCGTTGGGCGCTGCCTGCGTGCTGGGCCTGTGCGCCACGACGAGCGTCCACGCGCAGAGCAGCGTGACCATCTACGGCATCGCCGACGTGCTGATGGAGTACCGCGATCACATGAACGCCGCGGGCGATCACCGCTTCGGCGTGACCTCGGGCGGCATGAACACCTCGCGCTGGGGCTTGCGCGGCGCGGAGGACCTGGGCGGCGGTCTGAAGGCCGTGTTCCAGCTGGAGGCCGAGGTCGGCTTCGACACCGGCGCGGCGGGATCGTCGTTCTGGGGCCGGCAGGCCAACGTCGGCCTGGAGGGCGATTTCGGGCGAGTGATTGCGGGCCGGTCGTACACGACGACCTACGACTTCCTGCTGCCCTTCGATCCGATGGGCTACGCGCCGTTCTACTCCTGGGCGACCTCGGGCGGGCAGATCGCCACGCTGCCGCGCAAGGACGGCATGGTCACGGGCATGTCCAACCTGATCAAGTACCAGGGCACCTTCGGCCCGGTGAAGGTCGGCGCGACCTACGCGCTGGGCGAGGTGGCCGGCTCCGACGCGGCGGGGCGCTTCTTCGCGCTGGCCGGCGCGTACACGGCGGGTCCGTTCGCGGCGACGCTGGTGGTGGATCAGCGCAATGGCGCGACCATCGCCGCCAATGGCCGCTACGACAAGGAGAAGGCGCTGCACTGGGGCGTGTCCTACGACTGGAAGCCGGTGAAGCTGTTCCTGGCGCAGCGCGTCTACCGCAAGGAGTTCGCCGTGGGCGGCGCTGACGCGAAGAGCACGATGACGTGGCTGGGCGCGACCTGGCAGGCCACGCCCGCGTTGAGCTTCACGCCGGCGGTGTACTTCCAGAACATCTCCAGCGGCGCCAGCGGCACGGATGATCCGAAACTCTACGCGGTGCGCGCGAAGTACGAGCTGTCCAAGCGGACCAGCCTGTACGCGGTGGCCTCGACGGCCAAGTCGGGCAGCGGCGGCGTGGTGAGCGTCTCGCGCGACGACAACGGCTTCGCGGACTCGCAGTCCAGCGTCGGCCTGGGCATTCAGCACCGGTTCTGATGTGCGCCCCTCTCCCGCTGCGCGGGCGAGGGGCTCAAGCGTTCTGCACCACGATCGATTCCCCGATCGCGTAGAACTGTCCGCCCGCGATGTAGTGCAGGCTGCGCAGCGCGGGCGGCGCCGACTCGAAGTGCCAATGCCCGTTGCTGAACACGCGCGCATCGGCCCAGGCGGCGATCACCTCGCCGATGAACAGATCGTAGACCTGCTCGTTGCGCGGCTCGGGCAGCACGCGGCAGACCAGCCACGCGGCGCAGCCCTCGACCAGCGGCACGCTCGCATCGGCCACCCTCACATCGACGAGTCGCGCCCCCGCATGCGCGAGCTTCTCCGGATCGTCATGCAGGCTGCGATTACCCAGCTGGTGCGTGAGCGCCGCCTGCTGCGCGGTCGGCACCTGCAGCACGAAGACGCCGCTGGCCTCGACCAGCTCGCGGGTGCGCGTGGCCTTGTCGAGCACCACCGTGACCTTGGGCGGCTTGAAGTCCAGCGCGCAGGACCACGCAGCGGCCATGACGTTGCGCACGCCACCGTGCGCGGCGGAGACCAGCACGGTCGGTCCGTGGTTGAGCAGCCGGTAGGCCTTGTCCATCGGAACGGGCGCGACGGGCGCGGCGTCGGCGAAGACCGGGGTGATCGGGTTGATCGGAAGCGAGGAAGGCGTGGTCGTATTCATGGCGCCGGCGATTGTCGCGTCGACACAGTCCGCGCGCCCTGATGGGGCCATTCATGCCGGCGCGGGGGGTGGTGCGACCTGTCCGGGCAGCAGGCCCTCGGCGCGCAATCGCGTCAGCACGTCGAAGAGCAGATCGCTCTTGATGCCGTAGGCCGCGCGCGGCGAGTTCACGAAGCCCGAGGCATTCATGACCAGGTTGGTCCCATCCACCCCGTCGAGCTGCACGTTGGGCGCGGGCGTCGCGAGCACGCCCGGATGCGCCTGGAAGGAGGCCAGCACCAGCGCCTTCACGCGATCGGTGTCGGTGGCCAGCGGCATCGGCAGCTTGAACTGCACCATGCCCAGCGACTCGCCATAGGTGACGTTGCGCACGATCTTGGTGATGAACTCCGAGTTCGGGACGATGACCGTGGAACGGTCACCCATCTGGATCTCGGTGGCGCGCACGCTGATGCGGCGGATGTCGCCCTCGACGCCCGACAGCGAGACCCAGTCGCCCACCTTCACCGGCCGCTCGGCCAGCAGGATCAGGCCCGACACGAAGTTCTGCACGACGGACTGCAGCCCGAAGCCGATGCCCACGGACAGCGCGCTCGCGACCCACGCGACGCTCTGCAGGCTGAAGCCGACCGCCGACAACGCGGCGGCGATCGCGGCGACGGTGCCGACGTAACCGAAGAGCGTGGTCGTCGAGGACCGCATGCCGACGTCCATGCGCGTGGTGGGCATGTAGCGGTCGGACAGCCAGCCCTTGAGCAGCCGCACCGCGGCCATGCCGATGACCAGCACGGCGATGCCCTGCAGCAGGTCGAAGGGCTTGAGCGTCAGCGCGCCGATGGCCAGGCCGTCCTGCAGGCTGCCGGAGCGGCGCACCAGGTCCATCGGCCCTTCGCCGTAGGGCGCCAGCAGCAGCAACAGCGTGAAGAAGCCGATGGTGACGCGACACAGCGCGGACAGCAGCAGCGCGGTCTGCTCGCGGGTGCGCGGTGGGCGCGGCGTGTCCTCGGCGGCGCTGTCGGCCTGGGTGGCGGCCTTGCCCGCGGCGTCGGGCGAGGTCGCCAGCAAGGTCATGAACAAGTCGTCGACCAGGAGCGTCAGCAGCGAGGCGCCGCCCAGCACGATGAGCGCCCACACGACCTGGTTGAGCACGAACATCGCCAGCGAGACGAAACCGGTCAGCAGCGCCAGTCCCGAGCCGACCAGCACCAGCCACGCGGCGGCGCGCAGCACCGAGAGCCACAACGGGCGAATGGTCAGTTCGGGATGCTGACCGGTGCCGGCCTGATCGTCGCGGGACTTCCGGTCGTCCTTGGACGCCTTGGTGCCCTCGTCAGCGGAGGAGGCGGTGGCAGCCTCCGTGCCTCGTCGCAGCTGCGCGATCGCGGCCGCGAGCACCGCGATGAAGGTGAGCGAGGCCAGCGCGTGGACGGCGCTGTTCCAGGCGATGCTGAGCTCGAGCGTGGCGGCCGTGCGCGAGGACAGCCAGCCCAGCACGACGACGGCCGCGAGCGTGCGGGGGAACCAGGCGAGACGCGCGGCGGTGTCGTCGGGCACCGGAAGCAGCCGCCAGGAGGGCTTGCGGGCCATCAGCAACGCGGCGCCGAGACCGGCGACGAAGCCGCCGAACCAGACGATGGTCTCGACGGTGTCCAGCCACGCGCCGACCGAGCCGGGTGCGTCGCTGAGCGCCGCGGTACCGCTCGTCAGCGTGAGCATCAGGCCGTGGACGATCAGCCCCGGGCGCAGCGTGCGCAGGATCACCTCGCTGACGGCGAAGAGCGATCGGCGCAGACGGCCTTGCGGGACGCGCGTGGCGCAGAGCCGCGCGGTGAGCCGGCGCGCGCCCAGGCACAGCGCCAGCCAGACCGCGACCGCGGCGAGGAAGGTGCCCCAGGCCGTGCCGGGGACGCCATCCCAGAGCGCGCCGAGCTCAGCGAGGAAGACGCGGGCGCGCTCGGTGTCATCGGCGCGCGCGGCGCGCAGCGAGGTCCAGAAGCTGGACTGGAGGACGGACGGGTAGCGCTCGCCGAGCTGCGCGCTGAGCTGCAGGCGCTGGTTGGCGGTGGCGGCGGCGAGGTAGCTGTCGGCCTGCAGGCCGGTGTCCTTGGCGACCTTGACCTGCGCGTCGATCGTGGCGACCTCGCGGTTGAGCTGGGCGCGCAGGGTGGCGAGCTCCGGGGCTTCCTTGACGTCGGGCTGGGGATCGCCGAGCTCGGCGAGCCGGGCCTTGGCGTCGTTGAGGCGGGGTTCGAGCGCGGAGGCGGCCTGATCGGTGCGGGACTTCACCTGATCGACCTTGTCCTTGAAGTCGCGCAGCGATTGCTCGTTGAGCGCCTTGTCCTGCTGCGCCTTGAGCGCCGCGAGGTCCTTGCGGGCGGCGTCCAGCAGCTTGGCTGGATCGGTGGATTCAGCGGCGGGGGGATCCTGGGCGAGGGCGGGCAAGGGCGTCACGCCGACCAGCGCCGCGAGCGCGAGCAGGAAGGCAGCGATCCACGCGCGCGGAGGCGCATGCGGCAGGCGGTCCAGGAAAGCGGTCATCCATCCAGCACGAAGTCAGGGTGCGGCAAGGCGGGCAAGTGGCGATCCCGCAGGTGATCAGACCTGCACCAGGTAGATGCCGTGCCGTCCTTCCCCCTTCCAGAAGTCCTCGCTTTGCGCATCAATACCGAGCGCCTCGAGGTACGCCATCAAGTCCTGCCTGCGCAAGCGGTCCCGGATGCGCCGCTTCTTGTAGTGCTCGGGCGACTCGAAGGGCTGGATCGGACCTTTCTCGAAGAAGACCCATCGATCGCCATCCTCAAGCGCATGCACGACACGGCTTTCCATGCCGGGCACTTGAATCTCAAACTGGTTGAAGGCGTTGATCACGCCATCGGCGGTGCTGTTGATCTGAATGCAGGGAACATTCAGTCTGGCGCTCAAGACATTCACCAGCGTGTGCCATCCGTCAGCGATGTTGCTGACCAGGACGGTGCATACCGGATCCGCCTGCGCTTCAAAGATCACCGCCTTCTTCTTCGTGCGCCCACTGCTGCTGGGTTTGCCAAAAGCCACCTCTTCAAGATCCAAGGGGCTCCTGATCAATTGATAGACAGACCCGTTGTCCCTGCTGGCCGTCTCGCCGAGCGCCGTCGCGACGTGGTCGACCTCGGTGAGAAAGCAGGAAAACACCAAATGAGGCTTGTTGCTCATGTCAGCCTGACCCATCACGATCCCGATCGTCGCTTGAAGCGATCCAAGGCCCAGATCGCCAGGCAGCCGAAGCTGAAGTAGAAGAAGAAACCCAGGATCAGGTCGGCGGCGATCCTTGTCCATGGGTTGTCCAGCATGGCCAGCATCACAATCAACAGCCCCAGCATCAGGGCGGCCATCGCCGCTTGCAGCGGATGAGCGCGCGCCATGTCGGTTATGCCGCGCCAGCTCTTGAGTCCGCCTGTCCACCAGGCCGGCAAGGCCAGCAATGCGCTGAACGAGGTGAAGAGCACCGCATCCACTGGGTCTTGCGAGAGCAGGCGGAAGGCGAATTGCATCAGCAGAAGAGTGACCAGCGGATTCATGAACACGGCATTGTCGAGAGGCTAGGAAATCTATCCAACTTGCGACCTTCCATTGGGGCGCGCAAACCCTCGACACCGCCTTCCGGGAAAGGGATTCAGCGTGCCCGGGCGACCTGCGACCAATACGCCTGTGCTCCGTCGGACATGTCCGCTGCGGCACAACCCCGTCGCAGGGGAGGGGGTAGAGTCAGCGCCCAAGATTTCTTCCTTCGTCTTCGAGGACCACGCGATGACCACTCCCTCCTATCCCGATACCCGCCTGCTGATCGCCAATGAATGGGTCGATGCCACCGGCGGCAAGACGATCGACGTCCGCAATCCCGCCACCGGCGCCGTGATCGGCCGCGTGGCCCACGCCAGCAAGGCCGACCTCGACCGCGCGCTCGACGCCGCCCAGAAGGGCTTCGAGGCCTGGCGCAACATCTCCGCCCACGAGCGCGCCGCCACCATGCGCCGCGCCGCCGCGCTGCTGCGCGAGCGCGCCCCCGAGATCGCCAAACTGCTGACCCAGGAACAGGGCAAGCCCGTCGCCGAGGCCAAGGTCGAGGTCCTCGCCGGCGCCGACATCATCGAGTGGTTCGCCGACGAGGGCCGCCGCGTCTACGGCCGCATCGTCCCGTCGCGCAACCTCGCCGCGCAGCAACTCGTGCTGAAGGAACCGGTCGGCCCCGTCGCTGCGTTCACGCCCTGGAACTTCCCCGTCAACCAGATCGTGCGCAAGCTCGGCGCGGCGCTGGCCACCGGCTGCTCCTTCCTGGTCAAGGCGCCTGAGGAGACGCCCGCGTCGCCCGCCGCGCTGCTGCAGACCTTCGTCGACGCCGGCGTGCCCCCGGGCACCGTGGGCCTGGTCTTCGGCGATCCGCATGAAATCTCCAGCTACCTGATCCCGCATCCGGTGATCCGCAAGGTCACCTTCACCGGCTCGACGCCGGTCGGCAAGCAGCTCGCCGCGATGGCCGGCGCGCACATGAAGCGCGTGACGATGGAGCTGGGCGGCCACGCGCCGGTGATCGTCGCCGAGGACGCCGACGTCGCGCTGGCCGTGAAGGCCGCCGGCGGCGCGAAGTTCCGCAACGCGGGCCAGGTCTGCATCTCGCCGACGCGTTTCCTGGTCCACAACAGCCTCAAGGACGAGTTCACCGCCGCGCTGGTCAAGCACGCGCAAGGCCTCAAGCTCGGCGACGGCCTGGCCGAAGGCACGACGCTCGGCCCGCTGGCCAATGAGCGCCGCGTCGTGGCGATGTCCAAGATCGTGGCCGAGGCGCGCGAGCGCGGCGCCAAGATCGCCACCGGCGGTGAGCGTGTCGGCAGCGCCGGCAACTTCTTCGCGCCCACCGTGCTGGCCGACGTGCCGCTGGATGCGTCGGTCTTCAACGACGAGCCCTTCGGCCCGATCGCCGCGGTGCGCGGCTTCGACGCGCTCGAGGACGCGATCGCCGAGGCCAACCGGCTGCCCTTCGGCCTGGCGGGTTACGCCTTCACGCGGTCGATCAAGAACGCCCACCTGCTCGCGCAACGGATGGAAGTCGGCATGTTGTGGGTCAACCAGCCCGCCACGCCTTCGGCCGAGATGCCCTTCGGCGGCGTGAAGGACTCGGGCTACGGCTCCGAGGGCGGCCCCGAGGCGCTCGAGGCCTACCTCAACACCAAGGCCGTCTCCCTCCTCGGCGTTTGATTGCTCTCCCGCTTGCGCGTGATAAACCTTGTCAATCGGTGCGTATTGGGCCCCCTCGCCCGCGAAGCGGGAGAGGGCAGGGGGTGAGGGCTAGGGGCAGGGCTCGCTGTCGATCACGAGCCCTCACCCCTCCCTCTCCCGCTCCGCGGGCGAGGGCGATCGGTTGGTGCCTTGCATACTCCCTCTCCCGCTTGCGGGAGAGGGCAGGGGTGAGGGCCAGCGGCGAGGGCAGTCAACGAGCGCGCAGCCTCACGCGATCCACCGTGGCCACCACAGCGTGACCACGCCCTGCACGCAGATCCAGCCCCAAAGCAGCACGACCGCCTCGCGCGTCGCGTGCTGCCGGGGCCGGACGAGCCCAGACGCGATGCGCGCCCCGAAGTAGAGCGCGAGCAACGCGGCCACCGCGACCTGCAACCCCTGCAGGCTGTGCATCGCGGCGAGCGTCCCGGTCCACGCATCGAGCGTGGGCGGGCGCTCCGCCGGCCATGCGGTCTGCAAGCCCATCACGAAGGCTCCGACGACCAGCCCGAACGCCGGCACGAGCCACACGGCCCGCCACCTCGCCACCGGCGCGCGCCAAGCGCCACGCCCTGTGGCCATCACGATCGCTGCGCTGAGCGCATAAGCGATCGACCCGAACATCAAGGTCGACACATCCGCGAGCCCGGCCCCTGGCGGCGGACACACATCCAGCCGCATCGCCACGTGCAGATGCGCGAAGGCCATGGACGCGAAGATCGTCGCCTGCACGACGATCAGGATGACCACGCCCCAGAACGACGGCGCCTGCCAGCGGCTCGCGCCCATCGGCAGGATCACGCCGTCTGCCGCTTCCGCGTCCTCGAAGGCCGGCGCGCGATCCGTCTGCCACAGCCACGCCCAGATCGCGACGATCGCCACCACGCCGCCGACCACCGTGCCCGCCACCGCCTTCACCGTCATCAACAGGAAGAACGCCGCTGTCCCGATCGCCGCGACCAACGGCCACAGGCTGTCCCCCGCGAGGACAACGATCCGCAGCGGATGCGCCCGCGCGGGACTGGTCAACAGCGTCTCGCGTCCGCCGGTGATCGTCCCTGGCAGCCAATGCACGCCGGCCTCGACTTCCTCATGCAGACCGGGCCGATGCCACAGCGGCTCATGGTGCTCGACATGCGGGATGCTGCGCGTGCCGTAGTTCTCCGACGGGAGCCACTCCAGCGTCGACGAGCGCCATGGGTCCTCATGGTCCTGCTCCGGCCCGCGCTGACTGCGCACCAGGTCGATCACGAAGAGCAGCACGCCCGCCGCGATGATCACCGCGCCGACCGAAGACAGCGCATTCGGCAGCTCCAGCCCCATTCCCGAAGGATAGGTGTGCACGCGCCGTGGCATGCCCAGCATCCCGGCGATGTGCATCGGGAAGAAGGTCAGGTGGAAGCCGCCGAAGATCAGTCCGAAGACCCAGCGCCCGACGCGCTCGGACATCGCGCGACCCTTCCAGAGCGGCATCCAGTGGTAGAGCGCCGCGAACATCGGCAGCACCATGCCGCCGATCAGCACGTAATGGAAATGCGCGACGACGAAGTAGGTGTCGTGCACCTGCCAGTCGATGGGCAGCAGCGCGAGCATCACGCCGGTCAGTCCGCCCAGCACGAAGGTGACGAGGAAGCCGACCAGGAACCAGGTCGCGGTCGTCCACTGCAGCCGGCCGCGCCACAGCGTGCCGATCCAGGCGAAGACCTGCAGCGCGCCGGGGATCGCGATGGCGACGCTGAAGATGGACACCAGGCTCATGCCCATGCCGCCCAGGCCCGCGGTGAACATGTGATGCAGCCACAGCAGGAAGCTGACCGCGCCGATGCCGATCAGCGCGGCCGTCACTGCATGCCGGCCGACCAGCGTGGTGCGCGCGAGCGCCGGCACCATCGTCGACACCAGCCCCGCCGCCGGCAGGAAGATGATGTAGACCTCGGGGTGGCCGAAGAACCAGAACAGGTGCTGCCACAGCAGCGGGTCGCCGCCGCGGGTGGCGTCGAAGATCGGCCAGTCGAAGGCGCGCTCCATCTCCAGCAGCGCGGTGCCGGCGATCACTGCCGGGAAGGCCAGGATGATCATCAGACCGACCACCAGCATCGCCCACGCGTAGACCGGCATCCGGCTCAGCCGCATGCCCGGCGCGCGCGTCATCAGCACGCCGGTGATCAGCTCGATCGCGCCGGCGATGGCGGAGATCTCGATGAAGCCGATGCCCAGCAGCCAGAAGTCCGCGTTCAGCCCCGGCGAGTAGGTCGCGCCGCTCAGCGGCGGATACATGAACCAGCCGGCATCGGGCGCGAGCCGCCAGAAGAGCGTGGCGTAGAAGGCCAGGCCGCCGATCGCGTACATCCAGTAGGAATAGGCGGACAGGCGAGGGAAGGGCAGGTCGCGCGCGCCCAGCATGTTGGGCAGCAGGAAGACCGCGATCGCCTCCACCATCGGCACGGCGAAGAGGAACATCATGACCGTGCCGTGCATCGTGAACAGCTGCTGGAACAGCGGCGCATCGATCAGCGTCTGACCGGGCGCGGCCAGCTGCGCGCGGATCAGCAGCGCGAGCACGCCGCCCAGCAGCAGGAACACGAACGCGGTGGCGATGTAGAGCTTGCCGATGAAGACGTTGTTGACACTGCCGACCCGGCGCCAGCCGCGCGGCGGCGCCCAGGCGGCCTCCAGCCGTTCGAGCTCGCCCGGCGGTCGCGGCAGGCGGTTGGCGGGACGGCTGATCGCGTCGCCGTTCGCCGCGTCGCCAATCATCTCGTTCTCGATCATGGCGTGGCGGCGACCAGGGGCCGCTTCGCAGGGGCTTCGGCGAGGTACTCCGCGAGAGCCTCGATGTCCCCCGCCGGCAGGTGGCGATAGCTCGGCATGCGCGCGCCGGGCTTCACCTGCTGGACGTCCCGGATCCAGGCGCGGAGCGCGGGGCGGGCGTCGCCGGTCGGCTGACCGACCGCAGCACTGGCCGCGTCATCGGCGACATCACTGCCGGCGCCGCGCTGTCGCAACGCGCCCGCGCCCAGCCACAGGCGGCTGGCGACATGGGTCAGGTCCGGTCCCAATGCGGGTGCGGAGCCGATGGCGGCGCTGCTCCCGCGCACCGTGTGACACGAGACGCAGCCGTGCTCGGCAAACAGCGCGGCGCCTCGCATCGCGCGGGGCGAGACCGGCGCGGGCGGATCGGCCGCCTGCTCGCGGCGCCAGCGCGCGAAGTCCTCGGGCGTCATGGCCACCACCTGCAGCACCATCGTCGCGTGCTGCGTGCCGCAGTACTCCGAGCAGGGCCCGCGATAGACGCCGGGCCGCGCTGCGGTGAAGGTCAGCCGGTTCAACCGCCCGGGCACCAGGTCCATCTTGCCGCCCAGCGCGGGCACCCAGTAGCTGTGGATGACGTCGTCGGACGCGAGCGTCAGCGCGACGGGCCGGCCCACCGGCACGCGCAGCTCATTGGCCGTGACGAAGGCGGGCGTGTCGCCCTCGGCGTCATACCGCAGCGACCACCACCAGAGGTGACCGGTGACGGCGATCCTCAGCGCGCCGGGTGGCGCGGGGTCGAGCAGGCCCCGGGTCTGGCGCTCGCCGTGCAGCAGCAGTCCGCCGAAGACGAGCACCGGCAGCACCAGTCCGCCGCCCCAGAGCCAGAGGGCCGAGGGCACGGGCCGTCGGCCGCGCCACCACAGCGCGGCGGCCAGGGCGCCCATCGCGACGACGAAGGCGAAGGCGCATACGGCCAGGGCGGTGCTCATCGCGCCCGCCAGCGCCTCCGCCTGCGGACCGGCCGGGCGCAGCAGGGTCGCGCTCATCGCAGCGAGAGCAGGTAGCCGGCGATGTCGCGGGCGTCCTGCTCGGACACGCCGAGCCGGGGCATCGCCGTGCCGGGTTGCATCGCGGGCGGATCCCGCAACCATTGCTGCAAGGTCTCCGGCGTGTTGGGCCATTGCCCGGCGATGTAGCTGCGCCGGCCGAAGCCCTGCAGGCCGGGTCCGCGCTGCCCGCCGCCCGGCACCTCGGGGATGAGGTGGCAGCTGCCGCACTGGTACTGGGACATCAGCTGCCGGCCCCGCACCGGGTCCGCGGATTCCACCTGCCAGCGCTTCAGCGGCTCATCCGGCGAGGGGCCGCAGGCGGTGAGCGTGGCGCAGGACAGGGCGGCGAGCAGGAGGTGGCGTCGGGGCATGCGCGCTCCCCGGCATGCGAAGTGCCCGATCCGCCGAATGGCCGAAGGCCCCCTCGCCCGCAAGCGGGAAAGGGGATGCAGAGCGCCAACCGATCGCCCTCGCCCGCGAAGCGGGAGAGCAACCGTGTCAAGCGCTCTCGATGAGCCTCCATGGTTGGCCGGACTTGAGGATGGCGTTGAGGATGATCAGCAGCTTGCGCATGCACGCGGTCATGGCGACCTTGTAGGGCTTGCCTGAGGCGCGTAGGCGCGAGTACAGGTCCTTGATCGGCCCGTCGCACCTTCTGGCGGAGAGTGCAGCCATGTACAGCACCGCGCGCACGTCTGCCCGTCCGCCCTGGATGTAGCGCTGACCGTGCCGTCTGCCGCTGTCATCGGCCATCGGCGCCAGCCCCACCAGCGCCGCCAGGCGCTTGCGGTTCAGAGTCCCCAACTCAGGCAGGCGTCCCAGCAGCGTAGAGATCGTGACTCGGCCGATGCCCGGCACGCTGTCCAACAGCTCGTACTTGGGCTGGTAGATCGTCGAGTCCTTCAAGCGACCGTCCAGATCCTTGTCGATCTCCTTGATCCTCTTGTCCAGCCACTCGATGTGGTGTCGCACGCTCGTACGCGCCACGTGCTTGACCGTGGCCAAGCGGTTCTTCTCCTGCGCGCGCATCGTCACCAGCTGCGCACGTCGATCCACGAGCTCGGTGATCTCCTGCTGAGTCTCGTCGGGTAGCGCGTACACCTGGGGACGGGCGGCCAAAGCAAACTTGGCCAACACCCGTGCGTCCAGCCGGTCTGTCTTGGCAAGAACGCCCATTGATCGGGCGAAGTCGCGCACTCGCTTGGGATTGACCACGGCTACCGCAATGCCTGCCGCGCACAACTCGCTGGCCAACGCTGCCTCGAAACCGCCGGTGGCTTCCAACACCACCAACGTCGGCGACAGGCGCTTGAGCTGATTCACCAGCTCTGCGCGCCCGGCCTCATCGTTGTTCACTCTCGCAGTCAGCTCGCCTGGCACAGCGGCGCTTGAGCTGCACACCTGGGCCGTATCCAGCCAAGCCTTGCAAACGTCGACGCCAACGAAGATCTCGTCGCTCATGACAGTGCCCTTCCTTGTGTTCGATACGGCCTCGATGGACCTCACAACCGTTCGGGCTATCCGTCACGGCGACCGAGATAGGCCGCCACGACCCTCGCTCTCCCTCGGCATGACGCCTCAGCGCCTACCCTGGGAGGATCGGCCTGTGGCGGCCAGGGTCTACTTTGCTACATACAAGGGAGGGGTGAGGGCTCTTCGAAGGGCACCGTGCCCTCACACGAGCCCTCACCCCAACCCCTCTCCCGTTGCGCGGGCGAGGGGCTTGCAGCCAGGCCTCGATCTCCCTTGGCATCGCGCTTGCCGCTGGGCGGCCATGACCGAGCCCCAACCCTCGCGATCAGCACGACGACCGCTGCTCCGATCGCCGATCCGCGCCGTGATCGCTGCCTTCGTGGCGGCAGCCGCGCTGGGGATCGCGGGCGCGGCGGCCTTCATCGGCTGGGGCGTCTATGACGTGTCGGCCACCGGTCCGCATTGGCAGCCGGTGCATTCGCTGCTGGAGATCGCGCTCAAGCGCGCGGTGCAGCGGCGCGCCGACGCGCATCCGCCGCCGGCCGATCTGCATGCGCGCGACCGCGTGATGCTCGGCGCCGCGTGTTTCCGCGACCGCTGCGTGGCCTGCCACGGCGCGCCCGGCGTCGCGCCCGAGCCCTTCGCGCTGGGCCTGCAGCCGGTGCCGACCTCGCTCATCGAGGCCACGCGTCACTGGCGCCCGCAGGACCTCTACTGGATCACGCGCAATGGCATCAAGATGAGCGGCATGCCGGCCTGGGAGTACCGGCTGGAGGAGCGTGAGCTCTGGGCCATCGTCGCCTTCCTCGACGCGCTGCCGCTGATGACGCCGGACCAGTACCGCGCGATGGTGGGGACCTCCGCAAGCGTGAGCACGACGGCGGCCACCACCGCGGCCACGATCACGAGCCCAGCCACGACGACGACCATGGCCACGCCCGTCTCCCCACGCGGCCGCTGCGACGGCCAGGTGGATGCACCCGCGCCGCTGGTGCCGGCGCTGTCCAGTGTCGAGCTGGCTCAGCGCGCCTTCCGTCAGCACGGCTGCACCGCGTGCCACGCGATACCGGGCGTGGTCGGTCCGGACACCGCCAACGGTCCGCGGCTCAGCGGCCTGGCCGGTCGAGACCGCATCGGCGGCG
The DNA here is from genome assembly GCF_048081605.1 of Roseateles sp. So40a. Taxonomy (NCBI): domain Bacteria; kingdom Pseudomonadati; phylum Pseudomonadota; class Betaproteobacteria; order Burkholderiales; family Sphaerotilaceae; genus Roseateles; species Roseateles sp. So40a. Next base: position 2,140,436 of record NZ_CP182288.1, read on the forward strand.
TCGCGCCGGCGACCGAGGACGGCCTGGCCGCGTGGATCCGCGATCCCCAGGCGCTCGACGCCCACACCGCGATGCCGACGCTGGGGCTGAGCGAGACCCAGGCGCGCTTGATGGCGCGCTACCTCCTCGCGCATTGACGCGCCCCGCGACCGCGGACACCACGGGGCCCGTGCGCGAAGCGCATGCGTCGCGCGGACGAGGGGCCTCAAGAGCGCGTCCGACCGGGGCCCGGGGTATAGACTGGCTCGCATCGCGCGCCCCTCGGGGCGCGCCGTCCTTCGCGGACGCCCGTTCCCATCTCCATTCGAAAGGCCCTCCCCATGAAGTCCCGTGCCGCCGTCGCGTTCGAAGCTGGCAAGCCGCTGCAGATCGTCGAGATCGACGTCGCGCCGCCCCGCAAGGGCGAGGTGCTGGTCAAGATCACCCACACCGGCGTCTGCCACACCGACGCGTTCACGCTCAGCGGCGACGATCCGGAAGGTCTGTTCCCGGCGGTGCTCGGCCATGAGGGCGCGGGCATCGTCGTCGAGGTCGGCGAGGGCGTCACCAGCGTCAAGCCCGGCGACCACGTGATCCCGCTCTACACCGCCGAATGCGGCGAGTGCCTGTTCTGCAAGTCCGGCAAGACCAACCTGTGCGTGGCCGTCCGCGCCACGCAGGGCAAGGGCGTCATGCCCGACGGCACCACGCGCTTCAGCTACAACGGCCAGCCCATCTATCACTACATGGGCTGCTCGACCTTCAGCGAATACACCGTGGTGGCCGAGGTGTCGCTCGCCAAGATCAACCCGGACGCCAACCCCGAGCAGGTCTGCCTGCTGGGCTGCGGCGTGACCACCGGCCTGGGCGCGGTGAAGAACACCGCCAAGGTCCAGCCGGGCGACAGCGTCGCGGTCTTCGGCCTGGGCGGCATCGGCCTGGCGGTGATCCAGGGCGCGAAGCTGGCGCAGGCCGGCCGCATCATCGCCATCGACACCAACCCGTCCAAGTTCGAGCTGGCCAAGGTCTTCGGCGCCACCGACTTCGTGAATCCGAAGGACCACGACAAGCCTATCCAGCAGGTGATCGTCGAGATGACGACCTGGGGCGTGGATCACACCTTCGAATGCATCGGCAACGTCAACGTGATGCGCGCGGCGCTCGAGTGCGCGCATCGCGGCTGGGGCCAGTCCATCGTGATCGGCGTGGCCGGTTCAGGCCAGGAGATCTCGACGCGGCCGTTCCAGCTCGTCACCGGCCGCAGCTGGAAGGGCACGGCCTTCGGCGGCGTGAAGGGGCGCTCGCAGCTGCCCGGCATGGTCGAGGAGGCCATGCGCGGCGACATCCAGCTCGCGCCCTTCGTGACGCACACGATGCCGCTGACCGCCATCAACGAGGCCTTCGACCTGATGCACGAGGGCAAGTCAATCCGCTCGGTGGTGCACTACTGATCCTGCGATCAGCCCTGCAGCGCCTGCGCCTCCAGTTGTGCCTTGAGCCCGTCGGGCAGCTTCAGCTGCCGGGCGAGCTCGTCGAGGTAGGCCCGCTCCATGAAGCTGGTTTCGTCGACCATCAGCAAGGTGGCGAGGTACATCTCGGAGGCGATCTCCGGTGAGGTGGCCGCCTGCGCGACGCGCGCGGGATCCAGCGGCTGACGCAGCAGCTCCTCGTACCAGGCGCGCAGGCCGGGATCGTCGTCCAGGCTGGCGAGCTCGTTCTCGATCAGGCCGCGCTCGCGGTCGTCGAGATGACCATCGGCCTTGGCCGCCGCGATCATCGCCATCAGCACGGCGCGGCTGTGGTGCTCGGCCTCGGCTGGCGGCACGCGGTCCAGCGTGCGCGGTTCCGCGGGCAGGGCGCCCGGGGTCCATGACGCGGATCCCGAGTTCGACGCTGAAACCGACCCCGACCCGGTGAAGCCCGATCCCGCGGCGCCTGGTGCCTGTTGCCCCTGTTGGCCCTGTTGCCCTTGTTGCTGCTGCGCCTGCCAGTTCGTGTAGGCCTTGTAGGCCATCAGCCCGAGCGCGGCGATGCTGCCGTACTTGAGCGCCTTGCCGCCATAGCTGCGGCCGCGCTTGCTGCCCAGCAGCGAGCCCAGGACCCCGATCGCGCCGGCCCCGGCGCCGAGCTTGCCCAGGTCACCGAGACCGCCCAATCCACCGAGTCCACCGAGCCCGCCCCGGCTGGCGAGTCCGCCCAGGCCGGTGGACGCGCCGCCGCGTCCTTCCAGCAGATCCCGGCCGGACCTCAGCAGTTGGTCCAGCAATCCGTGTGCGCTCATCTTTGCCCTTTCCGTCCGTGAGGGACGCGAGGAAGAAGCCTGCCAGTTGAAGGCCAAACGCGGGATCCCCAAGACCGCAATCGGCTGCGGCCCGCGACGGTTCCTCCGGCTTGCCGGCCGGAGGCATCGATGCTAGCCCGCCGCCGCCTTCGTGGTTGTCGCCGCCGTGGTCCTCGTTGGCTGGTCATCCCCCAGCGCGCGGGCCAGGTGGTCCACGAACTGGCGCACCCGCGCCGTGCCCTGCACGCGGCTCGGGTAGACGGCGTAGATGTCGGCGTCGGGCGTGTCCCAGTCGGGCAGCACCTGGACGAGCCGGCCGCTGGCCAGGTAACGCGCGATGTCCCACTGCGCGCGCATCAGGATGCCGTGGCCGTCGAGCGCCCAGTTCACGGCGATCTCGCCGTCGTTGGTCGTCAGCGCGCCGCGCGTCTTGACGGCCTCGGTGACCACCTTGCGGCCGCGCCTGGCGCTCAGCCGCCACAGGCCGTAGGCCTCCTCGCCCTGGCGGATGCCGATGCAGTCGTGACGCACCAGCTCCGCCGGCGTGCGCGGCGTGCCCCGCGCTGCGAGGTAGGCCGGCGACGCGCACAGCAGCCGCCGGTTGCCCGCCAGGCGCCGCGCGATCACGCGCGCGTCGGGCGGGGGGCCGAAACGGATGCAGACATCGAACGCGTCCTCGTGCAGCGGCGGCGGATTCACCGACAGCTGCAGCTGCACCTGCAATTTCGGATGCTGGCGCACGAAGCTCGAGATGAGCGGCGCGATGTGCGTGCGCCCGAAACCCAGCGTCGCGTTCACGCGCAGCAGCCCGCTCGCGGTGCGGCCGCTGGCGCTCATCACGTCCTGCAGGTCGTCGATGGCCGCGAGGATGCGCCGCGCGTGCTCCAGGTAGAGCTCGCCTTCCTGCGTCAGGCTCATGCGGCGCGTCGTGCGGCTGAGCAGCGTGGCGCCGAGGCGGCTCTCCATCTGCGTGAGGTGCTTGCTGACCGCCGCCGTCGTGATGCCGAGCTCGCGCGCCGCGGCGCTCAGGCTGCCGGCGCCGCACAGCGCGGAGAAGAACCCCAGGTCGGCCGGCGCGATGGTGGCCGAGGACGGCAGGGCGACAGAGGAGGGCGCTCGGGCGGGCATGCGGACTCCGGTTCGATTGTTGAGCTCAGGTTAAGGACGGCTTGACTGTAGCGGCGATCCGAGCGGGGCGCGGATGCCTAGAGTCGGCCTCGTTGTTCCATGCAAGACCAGGAGACCGATCGCATGAAGACCTATCGCATCGCCACGATTCCGGGCGACGGCATCGGCAAGGAAGTGATTCCCGCCGGCCGTCAGGTGCTGGAAGCGCTGGCCGCCACTACGGACCGCTTTCGTTTCGAGTTCGAGGACTTCGGCTGGGGCGGGGACTGGTATCGCGCGCACGGCGAGATGATGCCGGCCGATGGGCTGGACGCGCTGCGCGGCAAGGACGCGATCCTGTTCGGGTCGGCCGGCGATCCCGACATCCCCGATCACATCACGCTGTGGGGCCTGCGGCTGAAGATCTGCCAGGGCTTCGACCAGTACGCCAACGTGAGGCCGACGCGCGTGCTTCCGGGGATCGACGCGCCGCTCAAGCGCTGCGGACCGAAGGACCTCGACTGGGTCATCGTGCGCGAGAACTCGGAGGGCGAGTACGCCGGCGTCGGCGGCCGCGTGCATCAGGGGCATCCGATCGAGGCGGCGACCGACGTGTCCATCATGACGCGGGCCGGGGTGGAGCGGATCATGCGCTTCGCGTTCAAGCTGGCGCAGTCGCGGCCGCGCAAGCTGCTGACGGTGGTCACGAAGAGCAACGCGCAGCGCCACGCGATGGTGATGTGGGACGAGATCGCGGCGCAGGTCGCGCGGGAGTTCCCCGACGTGACGTGGGGCAAGGAGCTCGTCGACGCCGCGACCGCGCGCATGGTCAACAAGCCGGCGTCGCTCGACACGATCGTCGCGACCAACCTGCATGCGGACATCCTGAGCGACTTGGCAGCGGCGCTCGCGGGCAGCCTGGGCATCGCGCCCACGGGGAACATCGACCCGGAGCACCGTTATCCATCGATGTTCGAGCCCATCCATGGGTCGGCGTTCGACATCATGGGCAGGGGGCTGGCGAATCCGGTGGGGACCTTCTGGTCCGCGGTGATGCTGCTGGAACACCTCGGCGAGGCAGAGGCCGCGCAGCGGCTGATGCGCGCGATCGAGGCGGTCACCGCGAACCCGGCGCTGCACACCGGTGATCTCGGCGGACAGGCCCGCACCACCGATGTCACCGCGGCCGTCGTCGCCGCGCTGCGTCAACCGGCCTGAAGAAACTGACACCCACGTCGAATGGCCAGCAGAGCCATCGTCAGGAGACAAGACCATGAACCACGTTGCAAGCTCTTTACGCCGCCGTACCCTGATCGCGGCGATCGCCGCGTCCATCGGGGTCCTGGGCATTTCAGCGCCCGCCTTCGCCCAACCGTGGCCGGCCAAGCCGATCACGCTGATCGTGCCGTTCCCGGCGGGCGGCACCACCGACGTGCTCGCCCGCGCGCTGGCCGAGAAGCTCCAGCAGAGCCTGGGTCAGCCGGTCATCGTCGAAAGCCGACCGGGCGCGGGCGCAACGCTGGGCGCCGATTACGTCGCCAAGGCCAAGCCCGACGGCTACACGCTGTTGATCGGCGCGGTGCACCACACGATCGCGAGCAGCGTCTACAAGAAGCTGCCTTACGACTTCCAGCGCGACTTCATCCCCATCACCGGCATCGCGCTGGTTCCCAACGTGCTCGTCGTCAACGCGAGCGCGACGCCCGCGAAGTCCGTGCCGGAGCTGGTCGCCGCGCTGAAGGCGCACCCGGGCCAGTGGAGCTACGGCTCCAACGGCAACGGGACGGCGCAGCACCTGATCGGCACGCAGTTCCAGAACGCCACCGGCACGACCTTGCTGCATGTGCCCTACAAGGGCAGCGGGCCGCTGGCGACGGACCTGCTGGGCGGTCAGATCCAGATGTCCTTCGACACGGTGACCCCGGTGCTGCCGCACATCAAGGCGGGCAAGCTGCGCGCGCTGGCGGTGACCACGGCCAAGCGCTCGAGTGCCCTGCCCGATGTCCCGACGCTGGAGGAAATGGGGCTCAAGGGTTTCGACATCGGCACCTGGTTCGGCGTGCTGGCGCCGGTCGCCACGCCCAAGGACATCGTCACGCGGCTGAACGCGGAGATGGTGAAGGTGATCCAGGCGCCGGAGTTCCGCCAGCGCATGCAGGAGATCGGCGCGGAGCCCACCGGCGGCAGCAGTGAGCAGCTCGCGGCGCAGATCCGTCAGGAGACCGGCAAGTTCGCGAGACTCGTCAAGGAGGCGAACGTCCAGATCGAATGAACGCGAAGCGGGCAGCTTTGCCCGCGAACGCGACTTTTGGGGCGCGTCTGCATGGGCGCCCGCAGGGGATCCGGGCTCGGTTGTGGGATGCTCCGCAGTTCGACAACCCGGCCATGGCTTTACGCATGGCGAAGATCTCCATGAAAACAACCAAGAACAACAACAACAACCCCTTCGTGATCGGCGTCGCCGGCGGCAGCGGCAGCGGCAAGTCGACCGTCACGCGTCAGGTGCTGTCGTCCATCGGCCCGGCGCGAGTGGCGGTGGTGATGCTGGATGACTACTACCTGGACCAGTCGCACATGTCGCCGGAAGACCGGCGCAAGCAGAACTACGACCACCCCGACGCCTTCGACTGGCCGCTGATGACGCAACACGTGGCCTCGCTGTGCGACGAGCAGGCGATCGAGATGCCGGTGTACGACTTCGCGGCCGACAACCGCTCCTCGCAGACCATCACGGTGAAACCCGCGCCGGTGATCGTGGTGGAGGGCCTCTACGCGCTGTACGACGTCGAGCTGAGCAAGCTGATGTCGCTGAAGATCTACGTGGACACCGCCTCCGACGTGCGCTTCATCCGCCGATTGCAGCGCGACATCCGGGAACGCGGCCGCAGCACCGAGAGCGTGGTGAACCAGTACCTGGAAACCGTGCGTCCGATGCACAAGCAGTTCATCGAGCCGACCAAGCGCAACGCCGACGTCATCCTGCCGCACGGGGCCAACGGTCCGGCGGTGGACATCATCACCACCAAGGTGATGAGCGTGGTGCGTGATATCGAATCCAGCTGATCCGGAGCCGCCCCCATGTTCACGTTCTTCAAGCGCCTGTGCCTGGTCCTGCTGACCGGCGGCCTGCTCGGCGGTCCCGCGTGGGCGGCCGAGGACCTCGTGCCCGTGGAGGGCGACTTCATCGCCCGCGACTTCCGCTTCGCCAGCGGCGAGGTGCTGCCCGAGTTGAAGCTGCACTACCGCACGCTGGGCAAGCCGCGGCGAGACGCGAGCGGCCGAGTCAGCAACGCCGTGCTGATCATGCATGGCACCGGCGGGACGGGGGCGCAGTTCATCCGCCCCGAGTTCTCCGGCGAGCTCTTCGGCGCGGGTGGCCTGTTGGATGCCAACCGCTACTACCTGATCCTGCCTGATGGCATCGGCCATGGCGCCTCGTCGAAGCCGAGCGACGGACTCCGCGCGAGATTCCCGCGCTACGGCTACGAGGACATGGTGCGGGCGCAGTACCTGCTCGTCACCGAGGGTCTCAAGGTGGACCATCTGCGCCTGGTCATGGGGACCTCGATGGGTGGCATGCACACCTGGCTGTGGGGTCAGCGCCATCCGGACTTCATGGATGCGCTGATGCCGCTGGCCAGCCTGCCGACGCAGATCGCCGGCCGCAACCGGCTGTGGCGCCGGGTCGTCATCGACACGATCCGCAACGACCCCGCCTGGCAGGGGGGCAATTACAAGAGCCAGCCGCCGAGCCTGGGCACGGCGAGCGAGATGCTGATGCTGATGTCGAGCAACCCGGTGCTGCGTCAGCAGCAACTGCCCACGCTTGCCGCCGCCGATGCGGCCATCGACGCGGCCGTGGCCAACGGCGAGAAGCACAGCGATGCCAATGACACGCTCTACGCGCTGGAGTCCTCGCGCGATTACGACCCCAACCCGGGACTGGAGCGGATCAAGGCGCCGCTGCTGGCGGTCAACACGGCGGACGACCTGATCAATCCGCCCGAACTGGGCCTGCTGGAACAGGAGATCAAACGCGTTCCGCGTGGCAAGGCGATCGTCATCCCGCTCAGCCCGGCCACGCGCGGCCATGGCTCGCACACGGTGGCAACGCTGTGGAAGGCATCGTTGGCTGCGCTGCTGGCGGACTCCGGCCGCTGACGCAGATCCGCAAGGGCGCCAGCAGGAGACCGGCAGGTTCGCGAGACTCGGTCGTCGAGCGCGACGAAGACCGTGTGATGCTGGTGGCGCGCGTGATGGCGATCCCGCAGGAGGATCCCGCCGGGACGCTGGCCTTGCGCCTCCTGCGCCTGAACGCCGATCGTGACGCGCTGTCGGGCGCGACGATCGCCGCGGACAGCGAGCGGCGGCAGTTCGTGCTGATCCGTGAGATCGCGCTGGATCCCGACGCGGAGGCGATGGCCGATCAGATCGACGCAATGCTGGATCTGGCCGCCGAGATCCGCGCGGACGTGGCGGGCGATCGAGCGCATCGCCCGCGCACAGCGGCCTTGCTGGTGCGCGCGAGCCGGAGAGCCGCATGATCCGGCTCGTCGCGTCACTCGGCCCGATGGCGTTGATCGTCGGCACGCCGGCCGCTTTCCACACACCGAGCCCGCCGACGCACGCGCCGGCCCCGGCTTCACTCGATACGACGAGGTCCCTGCTGGGTGGGCTTCGCCAAGGCCCCATCGACGACGCGGCGCGGACGTCGCCGCTGGGACGACGCGGAGCCGTGCGGCGCAAGACGCCGGCGGCCGGGCAGGGCGTCGGTGCCCAGAAGGGCGCGAAGGTCGAGTTCCATCAGCTGCGCGGGAGCCCGTCGAGGCGACGTTCGCCGCATTGGGTGCGAAGACACCGGTCGGCCATGGAGATCTCAGGGCTTGGCGGCCGATTCCTCGGGCAGTTGAAGCCGGGCGCGGACGGCGCGTTCCGCGCCAGCGGGCAGATCGCCGAGGTGCCAGCGGACGAAGCGGTATTCGGACGTCGGCACGTCGATCGTGGCGCGGCGGCCGTCGGCCAGGCGCAATTCGCGCTTGAGCGGGATCGGGTCGTATCGCTTGCCGTCGAGGCTGGCGAATTGAGGCGGCGTGTCGCTGGAGCCGCCCAGCAGCACACGCAGACCGCCCGCGGGGACCGGTAGCGTGAGGCGGACGTCGGTCGCAGGCTTGCCGGCGGCGTTGACGTAGCGGACCTCGACGTCGACGACATCGCCGGGACGGACCTGGTGATTCAGCGGCTGGGGCTGGAGCCGGTCCTGGACGTCCGCGGTGTTGACGACGGACTGGACCTGCCAGGTCGGCAGCAAGCGGTAATCGGTCTTGGAAAGAGCGTTGAGGTTGCCGGCGGCGGTGGCCGTCGGGGTCTCGAGGGCCAGGAGCGCGCAGCAGAACGCGCCGATGAGGAACGACAGCTTGGACATGATGACAACTCCCTGTGAGTCGACCGGGTGCCTCGAGGCGCCACTGTTTCGACGTGAGGGAAGCATAGGGATCGGCCGGGGAAGGCGGCATCCGGCAGTCGAGGAGAGAGATGCGAGGCGGATGCGCCGGTCGCTGTCGGGCGATCGCCTACGAGCATCAAATCTAGATAGTCACATAATGCACACGGTGGGCTTCTTCCCACGCCGCTTGAAGGGGAAGGCCGCCAGGTCAGCGGTCGGCACCAAGGCCGACGGCTTGGGCATGGCGGCCAACACTTTTCCCACGTAGTCCTCCAGCGCGGACTTCACCGCCTGGTCCTTCTCTCGCTCCATGCGAGCCACCCACAGGATCTCGCCTGCGTGCACGTTCGGGAGAACGCTCGCCAGGCGCAGCGCCAACGGGTCTGACATCTTGCCGTAGCGGGCCTGCGAAATGACCGGCTGCGCGATGCCGCCCAGCAGTTCGCCCAGCTTCCGGTCGGTCATGTCGACGTCGCCAAGGGTCTGCTTGGCCATTCGCACGTAGTCAGCAGCTTTCAGCATTCTTCACTCCTCGCTTGCGGTGGGTCCCGATCAGTTTAATCGATTCGTTTTAATCCGTGCTACGATTAAATTGAATCGATTCAATGGGAGGTTGATTCATGGAGGCTACAACGATAAATCGCCCCACCTCGCTGACGTTCCCCCCTTCGGGCGGGGGCGTTGCACAGAGCGCCCCTCTGTGGGAGGTGCGGTGCCAGGTCTTGCGCACGGACTACGTACACACGTGGCGCGGCCTGGCCATCAGCGATCAGACGGCGCGAGACCGCGCCAAAGACGACGCCCGGCGCCAGTGGCCCGGCTTCTCGTTCTGCGTGCGGTACGTCCGCCAGGTGGGAGCATGAACATGCGCAACGCCCTCCTGATCGCCAGCCTGGTCGCCACCGGCCAGGCACTTGCAGCAGAGCAGCCCGCCCCGGGCATGACCTGCACCTACACAAAGCAAACGGCCCCGGCCTACGGCACCCCTCGCATGTACGCCGTCGAGGTGATCGGCCCCTTCGAAGCCACCCAGGGCCAGCAGGGCGCGCCGTGGTTGTGGGTGAAGCGCCCAGCCGATGGGAACTATCAGTCGTTCTTGGCGACGGCGGCTGACCTGTCGAGGTGCCAACGGTGATGCAGCAGCAGACAGCCCTCCCGGGCATTCCCGCCGCTCCCGTGGCCCCGCCCAAGACCAGCCAGGCCGAGCGCCTGGCGCGCATGGGCTACATCGCGCCGAAGGACCGGCGCTGCTGTGCAAATTGCAAGCAGTTCGACCCGTACTGGCTGAACCCCGACAGCCTGTCCGCGCGCGAGATGCCCCGATGCAAGCGCGGCGACTTCCCGGTGCTGCGCGGCGGCATCTGCGACGAGCACAGCCCGACCAAGGCATGAGGAAGTCGGCTGTCTACGCCACGAAGCAGGCTGTCGCCGACGGCTTCGTGATGGTGTCCCTCAACGAGCTCGAGGCGCTGGAGGCTCTGCCCTCCTGGATGACCAAGCTGTTCCTCCAGCTCGTGCGCTTCACCAACTTCCACACCGGACGCGGCGAGTCCACCTACGCGGCCCTCCTGCGGCGCCTGACGCCCATCCAGCCGCGTAGCGGCCCCAAGCACTACGTCCCCGACCTGCAGGCGCTCAAGAAGGCCGTGCGCCTGCTGGAAGACCGCGGACTGGTGCGCCGCGACAAGCTCGCCAGCCAGGACGAGGGGAAGCTGCTCTACGTCGTTCTGGCCCGGGTGCCTTCAGTGCGCCCAAGGTCCGAACTCGAACCCCCAACTCGAACCCCTGCAAAACGCGCAAAGAGCCCTATTCATCGTGGTTCTGAGGCGGAAGGGGAGGGAACTCGAACCCCCGACTCGAACCCCTCTTCAACAGGGTGTATTTCTCATATTGAGAGCAGCGAGTTACCCACAGACGGCGGCATCCCGAGGCCGCCGGAGCCGAGCAATCCGCCCGGTCCGATCGCGCTCCCGGCCGGGGAAAAAATTGGGCCCCCCAGGGGGCCGGAATGTCGCCCTGGCGGGCGCGCCCCCCGCGATACACCGACGCAGCGCGAGATGAAGGCCGCGATGCGCAGACCCCAATCAAGTGCCCCCCCAGGGGGGCAGGATGACGCCCCCCTGGGAGCGAGCGCTAAACCGCTGTCGTCGCGACTGCGGCGACCCCGAAGTCAGGTCTTGAATGGGGAGCCCGGCGACGGCTCTGGCGGATAAGGGCACCGAGGACGGCGCGGGAGCGCCGGAACGGCCCCAGGATCGACGAACGAGGGCAGGGCGGGGCAACGGGCGTCGGCGGGGCGGTTGCGGGGCTCCTAGGCCGTTCTATCGGGTCGGGCGGGACCGCCTATAGACCGGCTGGCCCAAAGTTTCAATATGTAAAGCCTTCGACGCCACGCGATCTAGCGACGCGTCTCCATGGACGGCAATCTGCCGCTCCATGGACCCGCGCTCCCTTCTTCCCCTTCTGCCCGCCCCGTTCCGGGGTGTCGTTTCCAACCTGCTGGACCGCCTGGAAGCGGTCGAGCGCGAGCTCGCCGAGCTCAAGCGCGGCTCCTGACCTCAGCCCATAGGAGCCCCCATTGAACCCCCTGATGAATTCCCTGGCCGCACTGGCGGCCCTCGTCGCGACCGCCATCGGCGGCGCGGCGGAACTGCAAGCCGTCGGCGCCATCCGCCAGGACCATGACGTGAAGTGGCAGGGCCTGCGCATCGCGCTGGACCAGGCCAACGACGCGCTGAAGGCCCTGCAGACGGAGGCTGAGACGCTGGCGACCGCCGCGCCGACGCCGGACGCCGCCGCGTTCGAGGTGCTGGGCACGCGCCTGGTCGACGTGGAGCACACGCTGGCCCGCCTGGTCGACCTGGCGAACGGATCGGGCACCTGACCATGGCGCAGATTCTTGGCCGCCACATCCGCCCGTGCCCGTCGTGCGATTTCGAGGGCGTGCACGTGAAGCAGAACGAGGGGAAGCTGCCCTACACCCACTGCCCCGACTGCGGGCTGATGTGCGCGGCCAAGAACGGCCAGCAGGCCGCTGGCCTGCTGCGCAATACGCGCGCCAACAAGATCGACCAGGCTGCGCCGCCCCCGGCGCCGCCGGTCGCTGAAAAACCCATCGTCGTGCCGCCCGAAGTGGCCGCACTGGCGGTGCCCACCCCGGCCCCTGCGCCCGCGCCTGCGGCCCCGGCCAAGCCTGCCGGGCTGTGGGATTCCCTGATGAAGCGGGGTTGAGCTCATGACCGTTGAAACCGAAGCCCCGCCGATCCCTGCGGACCTGATGGCGATTGCCGCCAACGCTGACGCCGAGCTCGCCGGGCAAGCCCTGATCCCCGGCCAGCAGCCCGAGGCCGCGCCCGATCGCGGCGCCGAGCTCGCCGGGATGCTCAGCCTGGCGGTGGCGATGGCTGAGCCCGCTCTGCCGTTCCTGCCGACCGCGTACACGCCCGAGGTGTGCCAGCGCATCGGGACCGCATTCGCCGCGGTCGCTGAGAAATACGGCTGGAACCTGTCGTTCACCGACAGCCCCGAGCTCGCGCTCGCTGTGGTGTCGGTGCCGCCGACGGTCACTGCCGTTGCGCTGGGCCGGAAGTACTTCGCCGAGAAGGCCGCCGAGGCCGAGCGCCAGGCGCGCGCCAGTGCGAGCTCGAGCTCGCAGCAGCCGCAGCAGCAGATGAGCCAGGCGGACGCCTGGAACGATCCGGGTCCGCGTCCGCACGCTGGCACCCGCGTCATGCCGGGCGCTTGACCGATGAGGGAACGGACGTTGATCGTGGAGGCGCGGCTGCGCCTCTCTCCGCGCCTTCAACTGGGCGGCGCCGTTGATCGGAGCCACCTGGTGGTGTTCCTTGGCCCGCTGCACCTGATCGTGGAATTCCGCTGTGGCCGCTGACGCGAAGGGCCAGAGCTGGGCCATCCTGGCCGCGTCGGAGATGGGCAAGGGCGTGTGGCTGAAGGCCCAGCTCGCGGCCACGCGCCCGGACCGCCTGGTCATCTGGGACACGAATGACGAGTACCAGAAGGCAGCCCGCCAGGTCGCCACGTTCGCCGAGCTCCTGCAGGCCATCCAAGCGCCGCGCTTCGCGGTCCGCTACGTCCCCAAGGGCAAGACGGCCAAGTCTCTGCGCGCGGAGTTCGAGACCTGGTGCACGCTGGTCTACATCGCCGCTGGCGCCACCATCGTCGTGGAGGAGCTCGCCGACGTCACCGCGCCCAGCTACGCGCCGCCCGCCTGGCGCAAGCTCAACACCCGAGGCCGCCACCATCAAGGCCTGACCCTCTACTGGTGCAGCCAGTCGCCCGCGTTCGTCGATAAGGCGTCCATGGGAAACGCAACCCACATGCACGTGGGCTACCTGGGCGAGCCTGCCCATCGGAAGGCCGCAGCGGCGCACATGGGCTGCAAGGCCGAGCACATCGACGCGCTGACCCAGGGCCAATACATCGAGTACGACAAGGCGCGGAAGGTCCGGACCATGGGCGCGGTGTCAATCCCCGGCGTGTGCAAGGCACGACAACCGGCCCCCTTCAATCCATAGAGAACGGGCCATTTCTCCATAGACGTCTATGGAGGGCGAGGGGGCTAGGCGGGGTTCGGCGCGACGGGAAAAGTTCGGGCTTCCATGAGCTTGCAACGCTACCTCCCATCGCTCCCCGCAGTGAGCCGCGAAACGCTCGCCGTGCTGGCTGCGACGGTGCTGGCCTCTTGGGTCATCTCCAAGATCCCGGCCCTGCAAAAGCTGGTGCGCGAGAACTCTCCCCCCAACCCTTTCTGAGGATCCGACCTTGAACGGTTACCTGAAGATCGCGGCGGTCGCAATCGCCGCCTACGCCGCCGTCGCTGTGCTCCAGCGCGAAGTGTTCGAAGTGCCCGTCGTGGGCAAGTACCTGCCCAAGTAAGGCGCGCCCGACGATGCTCTATCTCGACCTCCCGCCTTTCAATCCGGTCGCCAACAGCGTCCGTTCCACCACGCAGGTGCAGCGCTGGGCGATGAGCCTGGGGCGCGTGCTGCTGTGCTTCCCGCAGGCCACCGCCAACGGCATCGGCAAGTCGACCATCACCGAGATCGTCGTGAAGGTCGGCGCCCGTGTGGTGTTCGGCCCCATCAGCGGCGCCGAGCTCGACCGGATCAACAAGTACCGTGGCATCTACGATGACGCGGGCCACCTGACGATCGACCTGACCGAGCGTGACGGCCTGACCATCTTCGCCAAGGAGGTCGGCGCCATCGACATCCCGGGCCTGGGTGACGAGGACATCTTCATCGAGGTGGTCAACAACTACGCGGGCGCCAACCCGCTGAGCCTGTACGCCGTGGGTGGCTTCACCGGCCTGCAGTTCCGCCCGGGCGACAAGTCCAGCGAGGGCCAGCTGATCCACAAGGTGCTGGCGTACCAGATCCCCACCAGCGGCGGCACCGCCGTGACGTGGATGCCCGACTTCAAGGGCGCCTTCATCAAGCGCATCCACTTCGTCTATACGGGCACCGACTGGACCGCGACCGCGGACGGCAACCTGCAGCGCGTCGAGGCGAAGAAGAACGGCAATGTCATCTGGAGCCGCATCCGCTGCCTGGACAACCGCTTCATCCAGCAGGAGCAGCGCAAGGTTCCCCAGTCGCGGATCTACACGCTCGACTGGGTGCACGACAACGTGAACTCCTCGGCGCTGGACACGCGTGACGCGCGCGCCCTGGAGTTCAACCTGACGCTGGGCGCCGCCGACACCGTGCGCGCGATCGTCGAGGTGGTCGACCTGCCGCGCAACCTGTGATGCCGACAAGACCGCGCTAGCACTTTCCTCCTTCAGCAGCGCGGCAACCAGGCTCGCCGGGGCACCTGGCCAAAACGCCCCGGCCTTTGTATTTCACAAGGCATCACATGGACGAAATCGCAAATCAGATCTACGCGATGAACGACGGGAGCAATCCCTACGGGGGCGGCTACGCCACGCCCGCCACCGCGACGCCCACGGCGGACGGCGGCTTGTCGGGCCTCCTGCAACAGGCCATGAGCCTGGGCGGCAGCTACCTGAGCAAGCGCCTGGACATCGACCTGGCGACCCGCCTGGCGGGCAACCAGGCGGTGCCCATCCGCTATTCCAACCAGACGCCGGTCTACGCCCAAAACGTGGCGGGCGCTGACCTGACCACGCGCGGCGTCGCCGCCGTCGGCGGCCTGCGCATGGGCGACATCCTGCCGCTGCTGATCGGCGGCCTGGTCCTGTTCATGGTGCTGGGGAAGCGCTGATGGACTGGATGACCCTCCTCGACTCGAAGGCGGGCAGCAACGCGCTCGGCAGCCTGGCCGGGGGCATCGGCAAGGGCCTGGGCGACGCGATCAGCGGCGGCCCGCCCGTGCCGATGATCTCGGGCGGCCCGGTCGATTCCCGCAGCTTCATGGACGGCAGCGGCTGGACCGTGGCCACGGGCGGCAGCAAGACCACGGGCGCCACGATCCAAGGCCGCGAAGGCTTCGGCGCATCGGTCACGCAGATGCCGCAGACGGCCTACGGTGGCGCGTTCCAGTCGGGCGGCATGTCCCTGGCTGGCTTCAGCGGCAACACGCTGTCCATGCTGATGCTGCTCGGTCTGGTGTTCGCGGTATGGCGCAAAAGCTGAGCGTCCGCCTGGCTGCCGATCCGGCGAGCTCGGTCCCGCTGCTGCAGCGGGCCGA
This sequence comes from Roseateles sp. So40a, assembly GCF_048081605.1. Classification (NCBI taxonomy): domain Bacteria; kingdom Pseudomonadati; phylum Pseudomonadota; class Betaproteobacteria; order Burkholderiales; family Sphaerotilaceae; genus Roseateles; species Roseateles sp. So40a. The sequence goes on from NZ_CP182288.1 coordinate 2,155,918, forward strand.
GCGCTTCGCCGTGCTGGGCGAGAGCCTGCGCGAAGCCGTGGCCGGTGAAGCGCTGTTCGAGCTCATCGCGGACGGCGAGCTCGTCGGCGCGTTCACCCTCGGTGTGCGCGAGACCGCCAGCGGTCGGCAGATCCACTGCGGCGCCGCAGGCGGCCGCCCGGGCTTCGACCTGGTCGGAACCATGACGCGATTCGCAGAGCACGAGGCCCAGCGCATCGGCGCGGGCCAACTGGTCACCCACACGAAGCGACGCGGCCTGGTCCGACGCCTGGAGCGTGAGGGATACCGCGTCGCTGGCTTCATTCTCACGAAGGAAACCGCATGAGCGGCGGCAAGAAGAACGAGACCCAGACCACCACCACCAGCAGCTACTACGACAACCGGAGCGTGGTGGATGCTGGCGGCGGCATCGTGGGTAACGGCAACGTCTGGGACCAGGGCACCTACCTGACCAGCCTGAGCTCGAGCACCGACAACTCGGTGCGCATCGATGACCGTAGCGACCGGTCCACGCACCTCGACCAGTCGGTCCGCATCGACGACAGCCGCGATTTCTCGACGCGCATCGACGACAGCCGCGACCAGTCCATCCGCATGGAGGACAGCCGCGACCAATCGGTGCGCATCAGCGTCGACGGCGGCGCCATCAGCGCCATCGAGCGCATGGGCCTGGCTCAGACCGAGGCTGCGAAGGACATCGCCATCAAGGCCGCCACCTCGGGCCTGGGCGCGATGGACTTCGCCAAGCAGACCCAAGAGGACGCGGCGGCGTTCAACAAGACCGCCTTCGCGCGGTCGATGGACATGGCCGACAGCGCGCAGAAATTCGCCCTGACCGCCAACGACGCGGCGCTGAGCTTCGCTGGCAACAAGTTCGACAAGCTCCTGGGCATGGCTCAGGACGTCGTGAGCCAGTCCAGCAAGAACGCCACCAGCGCGGCGGATGTCGCCAAGAGCGCCTATCAGTCCGCCGCCGACACCGCCGCCGGCAACAAGACGCTGATCTACGTCGCCATCGGTGCCGTCGCCCTCGTGGGCGTGGTCGCCGCGGCTATCGCCTTCAAGTGACCCCATGCTTCAAACACTCAACTTCACGTCGAATCGCCTGATCAATTTCAAGGCGACGTTCTTCCGCTACGAGAGCGGGACAGCTGGCGGCGCTGATGAGTCGATCCGCGTCCGCGCGGACGGCAACGACCTGGGCGTGTTCCAGACCGGCGACGCCATCGAGCTACCCGGAGCCGCATCGACGTGGGAAATCACCGCCATCAATCCGGCGACGACCGGCATCTTGCGACTGGGCATGGGCAAGGTCCATTCCGCTCGCCTGTCCGGCAGCGTGCGCGTGGTCGACGAGATCACCGACGCCATCCAAAGCTCTGCCGTCGCTGGCCCCACGACGTTGACGTCCTTCACGGTGCAGCAGCTCGTCGCCCCTGCGACCAACGTGAATGGGATCCTGATGCGCATGGCCTCCTGCGGCGGTGCCGCCGGGGCAGGGGGATCGACCACCGTCCGGATCGTGGCGGCCAAGTCCGTGCCGACCGCGTACTTCGTGCCGTCGCAGTGCTATCAGCTGGTGGAGAACTTCAACGCTCAGACCACCGACGTCGGCACCACCCAGCGCATGAACAAGCGCCTGCCGCCGGGCTGGGGCATCTACCTGATCTGGAACATCAAGGACGCGGCGCCGAGCACCGGCCCGAGCGGCGTTGTGCAGTACGAGCTCCAGTGATGCGCATGCTCGCGCCCGCCGCCCTGCTGCTGGTGACCGTCGCCTACTGGTGGCGGTCTCAGCAGTCCGCGCCAGGGCAGGGCGGGGCATCAACGCTTGACCCCTACGCCCCGGACGCCGACTGGCAACCGGAAGTCGAAGACACCAATCCCACGTGGATCGATGAGGTCGATGCGACCTACTCCGTTGTGAAAAACATGATCCTGCCTACTGCGGTCGCAGCGATGACCACCAGCGCCAAGGGCCTGGCCCACATCGCCGAGTTCGAAGGGCTGTCCCTGACCCGGTATCGCCTCGGAGACGGCGGCTGGACGATCGGGCGGGGCCGCTACTACCCCGACGGCGGGCCACTGCCCCCGGAGTGCATCGACCTCGCCACGGCTGACGCCTGGTTCGCCCAGGACGTGCGTGAGCGCGGCGAGCGCTGGGTCAAGGCCTACGTCAACGTCGCGCTGACACAGCCGCAGTTCGATGCGCTGGTGAGCATGGCCTACAACCTGAGCCCCAAGAGCTTCCGCACCATCGCCGAGGCCGTCAACGCGGGGAATGACCCCGAGGCCGCGGCTATGCGCTTCGTTCGAGCTGGGACCGATCTGGAGCGCGGCCTGCGCCGTCGCCGCACGTCCGAGCTCGCCTTGTTCCGTTCTGACGCGAGCACCTACGCATGAACCTCGAAGCCCTCCTGACCGTCGCCGCGCTCGGCGCCGCCGCCTACCTGCTGCTGACGCCGAAGAACGCCGCCGCCGCCGCGCCGTCGACGCCGCTGATGCTCGCGCCTGGCGGCGCGGGCTCCATCTGGAACGACGCCAGCCAGACGCGCTACCGCAACGAGCTCGCGGCGGCGCTCGCCAAGAACCCGGAGTTCTACATCTGATGAAGCTCCAGCTCAGCGCCACGGGCGTGATCGCGCTGGCCGGAGTCGGCGTCGTTGGGCTGCTCGCCTGGCGGCTCTGGAACGGCGGCAAGCTGGTCTCCGAGACCCTGAACCCCGCGAGCTCGAACAACGTCGTCAACCAGGCGGTTGAGGCGTTCGGGCAGAGCCTTACCGGTGATCCGTACTGGTCGCTCGGCGGCGGTTTCTACGACATGACGCACAGCGATCCGACGGATCCAACGCGCTTCACCGGCCTGGACTGGGTGAACCCGGCCAGCGACAAGAACCTGGTCTACCAAGGCGTCTCGGCTGTCGGCCAGGCCGCCACCGGTAGCAAGGACTGGAGCCTGGGCACCTGGCTCTACGACATCACCCACCCCTGAAGGAAAACGCATGAGCAACGCGCTGCTGCAACACACCCTGACCCGACGCGCCATGAGCCGCGTCATTCCCGTGGTCACGAGCCCGCTGAAGAAGATGGGGGGCCGCTGATGCTGAGCTACCTCCTGAAGCGCCTGGGCGAGCCCACGACCTGGATCGGCATCGGCACCGTGGTGGCGACCGCCGCGCAGGCCGTCGCCACGAAGGACCCCGCCGCCGTCGCCGCGACCATCGGCGGCCTGGCCGGGATCCTGATGCCGGAGAAGGGCGCCGCGAAGTGAGCGCCGAAGCCTTCAGCTGGCTCAACCTGCTGCTGGTCCCGACCGTGGGCCTGCTGTGGCGCATCAGCGCCCAGCTCGCCACGCTGCAGAGCGTCCAGCAGCATCACGAGATTCGCATCACCAACCTCGAAAGGAAACTGGCATGACCAAGCGCCGCAAGACCAAGACCCCGCCGCGTGCGAAAAATGGCCGCTTCAAGAAGCGCTGAGCTGGTCGGCCTGGTCGCCGGTGTGGCCTCGCTTGGCTACACCGTTTTGACCGTCTGGCCGCCGCTCGGCTGACTCGACATCGGGGCCACGGCTATGCGGCCCAAAGGCCCGCTACGATGCGGGCCTTCGCTCTTTCACAACTTGCGTCTGGCGCGTCCACGAGAAGCGGCTCCACCAGCCCCCTGAGGGCTGAGCCGCGCCTTCGACAATGGCGTCGAAGGTCCCGGCGAGCTTGGCTCGCTTGATCTTGTCCACGACGCGCCAGGCTTGCGCGTAATACTCGGCACGGGGCGTCCCGGGCTCGATGCCTGCAACCGACAACACCCAGGCGTCTACGTCCTGAGTTGTCACCGGAACCTCCCCAAACAGGTCCAGCATCAGCGTTCTTGAGCAATGAAAAAGCCCCGCATTTTGCGGGGCTCGTTCGAGGAGGAAGGGCGGAAAAGCAGGGTCAAGCAACAGCCCGGAACACAGCGTCGTTGACCGCTTGGCAACTCAACATAATGCACATTGTCAATTACTCATGTGTGTGTGGAGGGGGTGGGAGTTGATGGATTCGGTGGCGATCATCGCTTTCAACTCTTTAGACCCGCACGTCAGCTCGAGTGGCGCTCGCAGGCGCGCGGCTTGCTAGTGGCGTGTTCCGCGTCCGAGCGCCCGCCACCTTTCCTCCATGCCCCGTCGTCGCCCCCCATCACCACGCACCCTCGACCGCCAACTGCGCAGCCTCGGTCTGCGCACCTGGCGACCCGGACAGCGCGAGGTCATCGATCGTGTCCTGCGCGGGCTGAACACGCTTGCGGTGATGCCCACCGGCGCCGGCAAGTCCTTGTGCTACCAGTTGCCCGCGACCCTCCTGCCGGGACGCACGCTTGTCGTGTCGCCGCTGATCGCATTGATGAAGGACCAGTGCGAGCGGCTCAACGCACTGGGCATCGCCTGCGCGCAGATCCACAGCGGCCTGCCTTCTGCCGAGCGTGCCGAGCAGGAAGCTGCCGCGCTCGACGGCACCGCGCAGGTCGTGCTGATCACGCCGGAGCGCCTCGCGGACGAAGCGTGGCTCGCCGGGCTGGCCCGCCGCCCGACCGACCTGTTCGTCATCGACGAGGCCCATTGCATCTCCGAATGGGGCCACGACTTCCGGCCCGCCTTCCTGCGCTTGGGCGACGCGCGCAAGGCATTCGGCGCACCGCCGGTGCTCGCGTTGACCGCCACCGCCACCGGCGAGGTGATCGAGGACATCGCGCGGCAACTGGACATCCCGGCGGCGGGTTGTCTCGTCGGCGGCAGCTATCGCGCCAATCTGCATTACCGCGTCGAGCCGCTGACGGACGAGGCGGACAAGCTGCGGCGCCTGATCGAGATCGTCGCCGGACCGCGCGACGACGGCGACGACGCCATCCCTCGCGTTGATGTCGGACCCTCGACCATCGTCTACACCGCGACGGTGAAATCTGGCCAGTCCGTCCACGACGCCCTGCTCGCCGCGGGCGTGAGTTCGACGCTGTATCACGGCCGGCTGCGTGCCGCGGCCCGGCACGAGGCGCAGGACCGATTCATGCGTGGCGACGCCCGCGTGATGGTGGCGACCAATGCCTTCGGTCTGGGCATCGACAAGCCCGACATCCGGCGCATCGTCCATTACCAGGTGCCGGCAGGCCTGGACGTCTACTACCAGGAGTCCGGCCGCGCGGGCCGCGACGGGGACCGCGCGGACTGCACGCTGCTGTTCGTGCCGGGCGACCGAGCGGTGCAGCAGTTCTTCCTCATCGGCCGCTATCCGTCGCTGGCGGACGCGCAGGCCGTGGTCGAAGCGCTTCGAGCGCCCCCTCCCCCCGATGCGCCCTGGACGCTGGAGACCCTGCGCCAGGCGACCCGGCGACCGCTCAACAAGCTGCGCGTGCTGATCGGCCTGCTGGCGGATGAGGGCTGGCTGTCGACCGAGGGGGACCGCCTGCAACTCGTCGATCCTCCACCCGGCGACGCCCAGGCGCTGATCGACACGATGAGCCGCTATGAGACCAAGGGCGAGCAGGACCGCCGCCGCCTGGAGCAGATCGTGTCGTACGCGCAGTCAGGTCGATGCCGGTGGATCGACATCCTGGAGGCGCTCGACGAGGCCGCGGGCTTCGACCGCTGCCACGGCTGCGACAGCTGCGAGCGCATCGACGCGCACGAGCGCGAAATCGCGGCCACAGCGAGCACGCCGCAGGTGGGTAGCCAAACTACACCGAGAAACAAATCTGCTGGATCGGTTGATACTGGGCAAACGGCGTGACTTGGTAGTTTTCCTACGGGCGATTTCGGTCAGGCTGACTAGAGTTGCCATGCTTTCCCGATGCGGGAAAGACGGCCATGGCAAGCAGTCGAGTGGTCGATGCCAGCCGCCTCACCTCGAGGGCGGCGGTCAATCAACACCGGAGACGACATGCCCCTGCTGCCCTTCCCGAGCCGCCGGCTCGCCCACGCCCTCACCGCCGCCGCCAGTGCCGCGCTCGCAGTCCTCGCGAGTCCTGCACAGGCCCTCAACCCTAAGGCCACGTCGGTCCAGATGTTCGAATGGGCCTGGCCCGACATCGCCACCGAATGCACCCAATGGCTGGGCCCCAAGGGCTTCGGCGCCGTGCAGATCTCGCCGCCCGGCGCGTCCAAGAACGCCAACGGCTGGTGGGGCGTCTATCAGCCCGTCAACTACGCCAACCTGACCAGCCGCATGGGCACGCCCGCGCAGCTGCAGAGCATGATCAACGCCTGCCACGCGGCCGGCGTGCGCGTCTATGCCGACATCGTCGTCAACCAGATGGCCGATGGCAGCGGCACGGCGACCGATGGCTCGACCTGGAACGCCGCGACGCTGAGCTACCCCTTCTTCAGCGCCAACGACTTCCACGGCAATTGCACGATCAACGACGCCGACTACAACTCGCCGGCCGGGCGCAGCAATGTCCAGAACTGCCGACTCGGCGGCCTGCCCGACCTGGCGACCGAGAGCAGCTACGTGCAGGGCCAGATCGTCAACTACCTCAAGGCCTTGCTGGCGATGGGCGTGGACGGCTTCCGCATCGACGCGGCCAAGCACATGCCGGCCGGCTCGTGGACATCGATCATGAGCGCCGTGAAGACGGCCTATCCCAAGACGCTGCAAGGCGAGGACATCTGGGTCACGCAGGAGATCATCAATGACGGCGAGGTGGACAGACCCAGCTACTTCCCGATCGGCACGATCAACGAGTTCCAGTTCCCGTATGCGATGCGGGACGTGTTCCGGGGCAATGGCGGCAACACGCTGTCGAGCATCCCAGGGATCATGGGCACGTGGGGGAACTGGGGCGGCAGCTGGGGCTTCATCCAGCCGCAGAACGCCACGGTCTTCGTCACCAACTGGGACACCGAGCGCAACGGCAGCTCGCTGAACATCAACAACGCTGCGGGCAACGACGCCGCCAATCAGCGCTACACGCTGGCCAACATCTTCATGCTGGCCCAGGGTTACGCGGAGGCGCAGCTGTACTCGGGCTTCAAGTTCAGCAACACCGACGCCGACCGCCCCACCGCGAGCCCGTACAGCGGCGGCGTGCCGCAGATCAACGTGGTGTGGGACTTCGCGCATCGCTGGACGCCGCTGGCCAACATGGTGGCCTTCCGCAATGCCAGCGTCGGCCAGGCGCAGCAGAACTGGATCGTCGGCGACAACGGCAACCAGGTCGCCTTCAGCCGCGGCAATGTCGCCTTCGTCGCGTTGAACAACAGCGGCAGCGCCTGGACGCGGAGCTTCGCCACCGGTCTGCCGGCGGGCACCTACTGCAACGTCATCAACGGCAACAGGAACGCCGCCGGCACCGGCTGCACGGCGGAGTCCGTGACGGTGGACGCCAACGGCAGCGCCAGCTTCACCGTGCCGGCCAACAACAGCGGCAGCACGCCGGCGGTGGCGATCCACACGGGTCAGAAGCTCAGCGGGGGCGGCAGCAGCGGCAATTGCGCCGTGACCTTCACGATCGCGAATGCCAGCACGGTGATGGGCGAGAACCTGCGCGTGGTGGGGAATGTGAGCGGACTGGGCGCCTGGGGGCCGGGCTCGGGCTTCGCGCTGACCATCCAGGGCTCGGGCGCCAACGTGCCGTGGACCGGGACGGTCAACCTGCCGGCGGGCACGGCGGTCCAGTACAAGTACGTGAAGTGGAACGGAACGAGCGCTGTCTGGGAAAGCAACCAGACCACCGGCAGCGGCAACCGCGAGTTCACGAGCTGCGCGAGCGGCTCGCAATCGCGGTCGGACGGCAGCTTCAAGTTCTGAAGACCTGGAGACGCCGCTCGACCCGGGGCCGGCCGGTCACGGCGGCGCGGTCACAGCTGCCAGGTCGGCCCCGCGTCGTCGATCTTGACGTGGGCGCCGGGCCGGAACCCGGCTGCCTGCAGCGCTTCCCGCGCCAGGCGCGCCGCCGGCCCGAAGCCGCCGATGCTGGCGCGCGAGGCGTCGTCCATCAGGGATGCGTAAAGCGGCAACGCCGGCAGCAGCTCGGCGAAGCCGCGTCGCCATTGCGGCCCGCTGCCCGGCGCGTCGCCCTGCTCCGGCAGGAAGCGCGCTCCCAGACCGCGCCAGAACGGCGACAGGCCCTGCGCATCGCGATGGCCCTGCAGGTCCACGAACAGGCGCCCTTGCCCGTCGTGTGATTTCACGATGGCGGTCAGGACCTGCCGCAGCTTCAGTTCGCCTTCGCTCGCCTGCGGATCGACCGCCAGATCGGTGATCTCGGCCGCGTCGCACAGGTCGTTGCCCAGCAGCAGGATCTGTTGCGGACTGAACAGCCGCAGCTCCTCGGAGAGATGGACCAGCTTGCCCACATGGAAATGGAAGCGCAGCGCATCGCCTGACATCGACCCGGCCGGCCCGTCCCCGGTGTCCATCGGCAGTCCCGCCGTCACCGGCACCACCGACATCGGCGGGATCAGCCGCGCGCAGGCCAGGAGGCGGTCCTCCTGCGTCAGCACGAAAAGGCGGTGACCCGCCGGCAAGGACGTCGCCAAGGGCTCGCCGAGCTGATTGACCCAGGTGGCCATCGCCTCGCGCCAGGCGGTCGGCAGCAGCCCGGGCACATCGACACGTTCGACCTTCATGCCGCGCCCTCCTCGTCGTCGCTCGCCAGGACCAGCGGGGCGACGTCCACCTGCTCGCCGGTCCGCAGCGCGAGCCGCCGCGCGACCTCGGCGCCGGCCGTCAGGGTGGTCGCCGCCGCGCCGACCCGGCCCAGCGTGGCCCGGAACGAGGACCGGTCCCCGGCCGCCACCAGATGCCAGGATGCCTCCGGCGGCCCGGAAGCCGCTTCGGCGGAGGCCACCATCAGGCGCCGCGCGGCACGCACGGTCGCCACCTGGTCCAGATGCGCGACCACGGTCGGTCCCGCGTCGAAGACATCGACATAGGTGTCCGTCTCGAAGCCCTCGCGAAACAGGATCTGGAAGGGCAGCTCGCCCACCGGATGCAGCTGGCCGATGCTCATCTGCGCCTGCGGCGGCAACAGGCCGACATAGATCGGCGTGCGCGGCATGAGGTCCGCGATCAGCGACTTGCTGCGCCCTTCGCTCACCCGCTCCGCGTCCGGATAGCTCATCTTGAAGAAGCGCTCGCCCACCGCCGACCAGAACGGCGAATGGCCGTGTTCATCGGATACGCCGGGCATCTCCGCGGCGATTCGCGTGCCCGCGAATCGATCCGCGAAGCGCCGGATGAACAGCAGCCTGGCCCGGGACAGCAGCTCCGGGGCCTCGGTGCCCTCGAATTCCGGCTCGATGTAGAAGGACGTCAGCAGCGTGGATCCCGTCAGGTCGTGGCACAGGTGCAGCGTGTGCATGCGCCGCGTCACGCGCAGGCCCCGCGAGCCATGGACCATGAATTCGTTGCGGTAGCTGTAGAAGCGGTCGTGGAAGCCGGCGCTGGCGGCGATGCCGCTGCAGCCGATGACGCGACCCGCATGCTCCAGCAGGAACAGATAGGACTCCTCGCCGCTGGCGACGTCCTCGGACTGGAAGGACTGCTCGGCGTGTTCGAGCCGGCGACGCAGCTTGGCCGGGTCCTGCGGCAGCGAGCCGATGCCGTGGACGCTGGACGCGGCGATGCGTTCCAGCGCGGGCAGGTCGGCGGGCGTGGCCGGACGCAGCAGCAATTCGGTGGGGTTCAAGCGCCCTCTCCTTGATGTGGCGCGCGAGCGTCAGGCTCGCACGGTGTGATGGCGGATGAGGCGGCCTCCGTCAGCGGCTCGGCGGCTCGCGGCGCCGAGGCCATCGAGCCCCCCGAGGCAGCGCCGGGCGCGCGTTCCTCGCGCGGCGTGCGGCCGAACCTCGCCTTGTAGGCATTCGAGAAATGCGGCCCCGACGAGAACCCGCAGGTCAGCCCGACCTGCAGGATCGACTGCCCGCTTTGCAGCAGCAGGCGCCGTGCGCGCTGCAGGCGCAGCTCGAGGTAATGCCGCGAGGGCAGCGTGTCGAGATGCCGCTTGAAGAGCCGTTCCAGCTGCCGGCGCGACACGCCGCACAGCCGCGCCACGTCCTCGGTCGGCAAGGGCTCGCCCAGGTTGGCCTCCATCAGCGCCAGGGCCTCGCGCAGCTTGGGACTGGCCGTCTGGCTCAGGCGTCCGGGCCGGGGTTGCGGCTCGGATGCTGGCCGACCGCGCTCCAGGCCGAGCAGCGGCGCCAGGTCGGGCAGCGCCTGCTCGCCGTGGCGCGTCGTCAGCCAGGCGACCAGCGCGTCCATCAGCGCGGTGCCGCTGGTGGCCGTGAGGATCTCCCCGCCGGCCTCCACGCCGGCCACCACCCCGGGCATGCCGCCGCTGCCGGCCCACAGCTGCGTGGTCCAGATCACTTGCGGGAATTCGGCCTGCAACGCCTCGGCGCTGCTCCACGGGCAAGCGGCGCGGCGGCCGTCGAGCAGCCCGGTCCGCGCCAGCAGGCTCACCGCGCTGCCGCTCGCGCACAGGGCGCTGCCGCCGTCGGCGAGCTCGCGCAGCAGGGCGCCGAGCTGCATCAGCTCGGCCTCGTCCCAGACGGCGCCATCGAAGCCGCTGTCCACGTGCGCGTCCTGGCCCACGACCACGATCACGCCCCAGGTCTTGTGCGCACGCAGCGGCTGGGTCTCGACCCGCAGGCCGGCGCTGCCTGAGACCGGGCCGCCGCCCAGCGACAGCACGCACGGACCGAGCAGGTAGGGCTGGTCCAGCAGATCGGCCGCGGCTTGCAGGGTCGACAGCGCCGCGCCCAGCGCCAGCGCCGAGAACCCGGGCAGCACCAGGGCGGCGGCGGGCGCGTAGCGGGAGTCACTCATGGGCGCGGACGGGCATGGCGGCACTGTAATCGCGGCCGCGGGTCACCACCCCACCCATTGCGGCGCCAGGCTGGGGATCGCGAGCATCGTCAGCGCCAGCACGACGAAGACCAGCTGCAGCGGCAGGATCCACCGCACCCATCGGCCGAAGGGGATGCGCGCCAGGCTCAGCACGCCCACGGTGATGCCGGAGGTCGGGATGATGGGCGTGCTCAGCTCGCCGAACTGGAAGGCGAGGATCGCGCTCTGGCGGCTGACCTGCACCAGGTCGCTCAGCGGCGCCATCACCGGCATCGTCAATGCGGCCTGCCCGGTGCCGCTGTGGATGAAGAAGTTGATGACGGACTGGATGCCGTACATCTTGTGCAGCGCGAAGACCGCGTGCTCGGAGGCCACCCACGGCGCCAGCGCGTGCAGCATCGCGTCGATGATCTGGGCGTCCCGCATCAGCACCACCGTGCCCTTGGCCAGCGCGATCACCAGCGCGGTGCCGGCGAGGTCCTTGGCACCGGTCAGGAAATGCCGCACCCAGTCGTCCTGGCCCATGCGCGCGATCAGGCCGACGACGATCGCCATCGCGAGGAAGATCGCAGCGATCTCCTCGATGTACCAGCCGAAACGCACCACCCCGACGACCATCGCGCCCAACGTCGCGGCGAAGCTCAGCAGCACCAGGCGTTGCCTGCGGTCGATGCCGGCGAATCGGGCGATCGCCTCCAGGTCCAGCGCGGCGCGCTGATGCTCGTCGTCGGCGAAACACGCGCTGGCCTCCGGCCGGCGGCGGATGCGTCGCGCATGCAGCATCAGGAAGGCGATGGTGACGCCGGTGAACACCAGCCAGCACACGAAGCGGTAACCCAGCCCGGAGAACAGCGGCACACCGGCCAGTCCCTGCGCGACACCCACGTTGAACGGATTGAGGAAGGCCGTCGCGAAGCCCACCTGTGAGCCGAGGAAGGGAATCGCCACGCCGATGAACGTGTCGTAACGCAAGGCCAGCGCGAGCGGCACGAAGATCAATACGAAGGGGATGGCCTCCTCTGCCATGCCGAAGGTCGCCCCGCCCAGCGAGAACAGCGTGACGAAGCCCGGGATCAGGAGCGCGCGCACGAGCGCGGATCGCTGATGCGCCTTGGCCACCGCCTTGATGAGCGCGTCGATCGCCTGCGTCGCCTGCAGCACCGAGAACGCGCCGCCCACGATCAGCACGAATCCGATGATCAGCCCCGCCTCGACGAAGCCCTTGATCGGCGCCATCAGCACCGCGGCCAAGCCCTGCGGCTGGCTGGCCACGACCTGGTAGCTGGCGGGATCGATCACCGGCTTGCCGTCGACGAGCGTGGTCGCGTATCGGCCACCCGGCACGAACCAGGTCGCGGCCGCGATCACGATCAGCAGCGCGAAGATCAGGACGAAGGTGTTGGGCAGGCGAAGGGTCTTGGGGATCATCGTGAACTCACAGCGACAACAACTTGCCGGACCGGAACGCCGTCGGACCGGCGATCTTGCCCAGGCGCAGACCGCGCGTGACCCACCGTCGGGCGACGCGCGCGAACAGGAGGCCGTCGACCTCGGCGATCACCGGCTCACGGGCGCTGGTGGCCGGATCGACGATCTCCGCCACGCAGTCGCCCGCCCTCACCCGGTCGCCCAGGGCGCGGTGGAAGACGAGGATCCCGCTGTGGCTCGCGACCAGCGGCTGCACGCCCTCGAGCGGCGTCGCGGCGCAGCGCGCCTCGGGCATCGCGGGAGCGGGCCCCAGGACGTGGCCGGTGTCCTGGAGGAACTCCACCAGCGCCGTCGCATCCTGGATCGCCAAGGCATCGTCGACATCGGCCTCGCCGCGCAGCTCCACCGTGGCGGCGAAGCAGCCCGTGGCCGGGATGGGGCGATCGCCGAAGCGCTCCGCCAGTTCCCACCAATGGCGCGACAGCGACTCGTCGAACGGATCGTCGCCCGAGCAGGCGCACAGCAGCAGCGCCTGGGCGCGCAGGCGCCGCGCCAGCAACGCGGCCATGTCGGCCTGCGGCGTGCCGGCGTAGACATGCAGCGTCGCCTCGTGGTCGCAGTGCAGGTCCAGCACGATGTCGGCGTCCACGGCCAGCGACTGCAACAGCTGCTTGAGCGCCTCGGTTTCCGAGGTGGGCGCGACCGCGGCCAGGGCGTGCATCGCGGCCTCGCGGATCAGCCGCGTGTTGTCCGCGCCGTCGCCGGTCCAGCGCCCGTCCACGTGCGAGGCGATGCGATCCGTCAGGTGCTGGAACTGCCGGTTGAAGTTGATGCCCGACGCCATGTCGAAGCGACCGTGGTGCGCGCCCTGCAGCGACTGCGACAGCCCGATGGGATTGGCCATCGGCACCAGGACGATCTCGCCGGGAATGGCGCCGGCCTCGTCGAGCTCGGCCAGCAGCGTGCGCAGGTGGTGGGCCACCAGCATCGGCGGCACCTCGTCCGCGTGGAGCGAGGCTTGCAGGTAGACCTTGGCCCCGCTGCGCCGCTGCCCGAAGTGGAGACTGTACAGCGCGCGGCGCGTGCCGTGCGAGGCGCTCGGGAGCTCGTGTTGACGCTGCTCCATGCTCATTGCCCCCGGGCGGCGCCGGTGGCCGGACGGTCCTGGGGGGGCGGGGCGATCAGCTCGTAGAGCGGCGACGCGACCCTCGCCGGCCTGACATCCAGATGGACGTTGACCACGGTGTAGTCCTCGCCGCCGAAGGCGCCGGTGAACCAGCCGCTCGTGTCCGCGCCCTTGTACAGGCGGAACTCGAAGGCCATCGGCGCCTCCATGCGACTCCTAGCGCCACGTCCGGCGTCATTTCCGGCGTCATTTCCGGCGTCCTGTCGCGGCTTCAGCCGCGCGGCCAGGCCACGCAACTCCGCGGCCGGACTGTCGAGCAGCTGGGCCATCGCTTGCGCGATCGTGTTGTCGCCCAGGATGTCGGCATAGAACGGCTCGTCCTTGAAATAGGGTTTGAAGTCGGAGGCCGCCGGATCCAGGAAGCTGCTGGCGCGCTTCTCGGCCGAGGCCGTGACCGCGCCCGTCTGCAGGTCGATGCGATCGCCCCGGTCCAGGTAGCTCAGGCGCGCGTTCTCGATGTTGAAGGCGCCCAGGCGCGGGTCCGTCGTCGCGTCCCGCAGGTCGACGAACAGCGCGCCCCGTGCGCCGATCACCTCGGCGTGGCCGGCATGGATGACGGCGGCGCTGTTCTCCTCGACACCGAGGCCCGCGCGATAGCCCTTGGCCAGCATCAGCGGCAACATGCGGCCGATGCGGCCCCGTTTGAGGAAGTGCTGGTCGATGAAGAGATCCGGGCCGACGAAGCCCAGCCCCCGGTCGATCTCGATGCCCTCTCGCAGGCGGCCTTGCATCACCCCGAGCACGTCCTGCGCATCGCGGAACATCACCCGGCTCATGATCGCCGCGCCCGCGCTGGTGCCCGCCACGACGCCGCCGCGGCGGTAGACGTCCCAGATGGCCTCGAGCATCGGCGTGGGCCGGCCCTGCGGCTGCAGCGTGTCCACGATCAGCTCCTGCGCGCCGCCCGAGAAGAAGACGCCGGTGGCCCCGCGCACGCGCGCCAGCAATGCCGGGTCGCGCAGGGCGGCTGCCAGCGCGTCGGGCGCCAGCTTGGGAGTGACGGGGATGGCCTGCGCGTCGGCACCGCGGCGGCGCAGCGCCTGGACGATCTGCGCGGCGGCGCGATCCGGATTCGCGGCCGCGGTCGCCAGGATGACGAAGCGCGCGCGCGGGCCACCGGCCTCGTCGACGATGCGCTGCCACACCGCGTCGTTGTCGAACTTGAGCGCGCCACCGATCACGATCGCGGTCTGAGCCTGCGCGGACGCGGCGGCCGAGAGGAAGGCCAGGAGGGTCAAGGCCTTCCGGGAGGAACTGCGAGAGGGTTGCATGCCGCGATGTTGATCGGCGCCTTGCAGGATCACGACAGGGTTGCACCTCAGAGGTGCCTTGCATGCAAGCCGGTGTCGCAATCGCGCAAGGCGAGGCGCGTGTGCGCCACACGCCCGGCGCCGCGCTTGCAGCGAAGCGACGCGCGCTTGCATCGGAGCGACCGCCCCGCCAAAACCCGATGTGCCGCGGTGGACAGCGACTTCTAGAGTGCTTCGCAAGGACGGCCCGCCGCCGGCCTGCGCTTCCCCAACTCTCAGAGGCCCCCATGATCACGACACAGGTTCCGCGCCCGCACGCCATCGCTCAAGCTGCTGCTCAAGCCGTCGCCCTGCTCCTTGCCACCGCCGCCGTGGCGGTGCACGCGCAGGAGGCCAACAGCCAGACGCTGGAGCGCGTGGAGATCACCGGCTCCAGCATCAAGCGACTGGAGGGCGAGACCGCCCTGCCCGTCCAGACGATCAAGCGCGAGGACATCGCCAAGACCGGCGCCACCACCGCCGCGGAGCTGATGCGCAACATCAGCGGCAATGCCGCCGGCCTGACCGACGGCGCCAGCATCAGCGACAACAACGGCGGTCAGCGCGGCTTCAACGGCGCGAACCTGCGCGGCATCGGCGTGTCGAGCACGCTGGTGCTGCTCAACGGCCGCCGCCTGGCCAATTTCGCCTCCCCCGGCGACAGCGCGGGCGTGGACCTGAACAACATCCCCGCCGGCGCCATCGAGCGCGTGGAGATCCTCAAGGACGGCGCCTCCGCGATCTACGGCACGGACGCCATCGGCGGCGTCATCAACTTCATCACGCGCAAGGACTATCGCGGCGTGGATCTCAACGCCTATGCCTCGGGCACGCAGGAAGGCGGCGCGGGCAAGCGCGCCGCGTCCATCGCCGCGGGCTACGGGGACCTCGGCCAGCAGGGCTTCAACGTCTTCGGCGTGCTGGACGTGCAGAAGCTGGACGCGTTGCGCTCGACGCAGCGGGACTTCCTGAAGGAGCGTCCGCTGTCGGAGCTGCTGCCCTACTACATGTCCAGCCGCCCCTACCCGGCCAACCTGCGCCTGTCCGGCAACGCGTCGACGCGCGCCGCGCAGCTCGCCGCCATCAACGCCGCGGGCTACACGATCGGCGGCCAGCCCTTCACCGATCGCACGGTCAACCTGTTCGCGCCGGACTGCAAGCCGCCCGCCAGCGTCTTCACGCCCGGCACGCAGACCTGCGGCTACGACTACATGGCCGACACCGAGATCTATCCTGACGCCAGCAAGACGAGCTTCCTTGGCCGTGGCGTCGTGAAGATCACCGATCGCAGCCAGGCTTTCGTCGAGGTGCTGCGCAGCCGCGCGGAGACGACGTACGTGCTCTCGCCCAACCCGACCAACTTCACTGGCGTCAGCGTGGCCGCGCTGAACCGGAACCTGCCGCGCCCGATCAACTACACCGGCACGGTGGAGGTCCGCATGCGCGCCACCGAGCTCGGCAACCGATCCAATGAGGTCACCAGCGATGCCGAGCGCTACGTCGCCGGCGTCACCGGCACCCTCGGCAACGACTGGGACTACTCGCTCGCCGCGAGCTACGCGAAGAACAAGTCCCAGGACAAGTACGTCAACGGCTACTTCCTCTTCGACAAACTGGACGCCGGCGTGAAGAGCGGCGACATCAACCCGTTCGGACCGTCCTCCGCCGCGGGCCAGGCGCTGATCAACGCGATCCGCGTCAACGACGTCGCGCGCAAGTCCAGCGGCACCACGCAAGGCGTGGACGCCAAGCTCACCGGGTCGCTGATGGAGCTCGCAGGCGGGTCGCTGGGCATCGCGGTGGGCGCCGAACTGCGCCGTGAGGGACAGAAGTTCACGCCATCGGCGCTGCTGGTCTCCAACAACATCGGCGGGGACCGCGACAGCTCGCTCGACCCGGGCGTGCCGGACGCTTCGCTCAAGGCCACGAGCAACAGCCGCAACATCGCGTCGGCCTACACCGAGCTCAGCGCGCCCCTGCTCAAGGACCTGGAGATCCAGGCAGCCGTGCGCTTCGACCATTACCAGGGCGTGGGCAGCACGACCAATCCCAAGCTCGGCGTGCGTTACCAGCCGAGCCGGCAGCTGCTGCTGCGCGCCTCGGCGGGCACCGGCTTCCGCGCGCCGTCGTTCAGCGAGCTCTACCGTCCCACGAGCTACGGGTCCAGCCCCGCGTTCATCTACGACAAGGTGCTGGACAGCTTCGACCAATGGGCCACCCGCAAGGAGGCGAATCCCAACCTGAAGCCCGAGCGCTCGCAGCAGTTCTCGGCCGGCATCGTGCTGGAGCCGGCGCGTGACATCAGCGTGAGCCTGGATTACTGGCTCATCAAGAAGCGGGACGTCATCAGCGACCTGTACGAGAAGACCATCCTCGAGAACCCCGACCGCTACGCGCAGTACATCGAGCGCAACGAATTCGACGAACCGACGATCGTGCTGCGCAAGGAGAACCAGGGTCGTCTGAAGACGTCCGGCCTGGACCTGGAGGCCACGCTGCGCAGCGGCCCCAGCGCGTGGGGGCGCTTCGGCCTGAACCTCAGCGGCACCTACATCCTCGACTACAAGCGCCAGTTCGGACCGTTGGAGCCCTACGTCAGCAACGTCGGCCGCTTCCTCAACGACCAGGTGATCCAGCGCTGGCGTCATCGCGCGTCGCTGGACTGGGAGTTCAGCGACTTCAACCTGACGCTGGGCAACACCTTCTATTCCAGCTATCAGGACGACAGCTATCTGCCCGACACGGCGCCCCGCCGCGTCAAGGCGTACTCGCTGTGGGACATCTCCGGCGCGTGGAAGGTCAACAAGATGCTGCGCGTGCGCGCCGGCATCCAGAACCTGGCCGACACCGCGCCGCCGTTCTCCAACCAGAGCTACTACTTCCTGTCCACGTACGATCCGACCTACACCGACCCGCGCGGCCGGACCTTCTATGCCAGCGTGAACCTGTCGTTCAAGTGACGGCGACGGTGCCGGGTGAGCGCTGGGCAAGCGTCGGATGAGGGCCGGGTGATCCGATCCGGCCCCGGCACCGTACAGCCTCCATGACGATCACTCCCCCTGCCCTGCCACCGGATCCCCTCGCGCGCGACGACGGCCCTCGCGATCCCAACGGGCCCGTGCGCTCGCTCGTCCTGGTGCTGGGCGATCAATTGGACGCGGACAGCTCGGCCTTCGACGACTTCGATCCCCGGCGCGACGTGGTCTGGATGGCCGAGGTGCGCGAGGAGTCCACGCATGTCTGGTCCAGCCGCATCCGCATCGCGCTCTTCCTGTCGGCGATGCGGCACCACGCGCTGGCCTTGCGGCAGCAGGGCCGGCGCGTGGACTACGTCCGCCTCGACGAGGCGGGCAACACCGGCCGCCTCGACAGCGAGCTCGCACGGGCGCTGGCGCGATGGAGACCCGAGCGCGTGCGGATGACGGCACCTGGCGACTGGCGCGTGCTCAAGGCCTTGCGAGGCGCCGCCAGCGCGGCCGGCTACGCGATCGAGCTGCGGGACGACCGGCACTTCTTCTGCACCGTGCGCGAGTTCGCCGCTTTCTCCGAGGGAAAACGGGACCTGCGCATGGAGCGCTTCTACCGGCAGATGCGGCGCCGGCATCGCGTGCTGATGGACGGGGACGAGCCGGTGGGCGATCGCTGGAACTTCGACGCCGAGAACCAGCGCCCATTCCCGCCGACGGGGCCGGGCTTCCTGCCCGAGCGTGTGCGCGTCGCGCCGGACGCGCTGACACGCGAGGTGCTGGCGCTGGTCGAGCGCGAGTTTCCCGACCATCCGGGCTCGTTGTCGGACTTTGACTGGCCCGTCACGCGCGAGCAGGCCCTGCTGACCCTGGATCGCTTCATCGCTGACCGGCTCCCCGAGTTCGGGCAATGGCAGGACGCGATGTGGCCGGGCACGCCCTGGCTCTGGCATGCGCAGCTGTCAGCGGCGCTCAACCTCAAGCTGCTCGGCGCGCGCGAGGTGGTCGCGCGCGCCGAGCAGGCCTGGCGCGACGGTGACGTCCCGCTATCAAGCGCCGAGGGCTTCATCCGGCAGGTGCTCGGCTGGCGCGAGTACGTCCGCGGCATCTACTGGACCCGCATGCCGGTGCTCTCGACGGCCAATGCGCTGAACGCCGATCGACCGCTGCCGGCGTTCTACTGGACCGGCGACACGGAACTGGCCTGCCTGAAGGATGCGCTGGCGCAGACCTTGCGTCTGGGTTACGCGCACCACATCCAGCGCCTCATGGTCACCGGGCTGTTCGCATTGCTCCTGGGGGTGCGGCCCGCGGAGGTCCATGCGTGGTACCTGGCGATCTACGTCGACGCGGTCGAATGGGTCGAGCTGCCCAACACGCTGGGCATGAGCCAGTTCGCCGACGGCGGCCAGATGACGAGCAAGCCCTACATCGCCAGCGGCAAGTACATCGAGCGCATGAGCGGCGGTCAGTACTGCGCGCGGTGTCGCTACCGTCCCGAGCTCAGGACCGGCCCCGACGCCTGCCCCTACACCACGCTCTACTGGGACTTCCTGTTGCGCCACAAGGACCGCTTCTCGCAGCATCCGCGCGTGGGCGCGCAGTTCCGGCACCTCGAACGGCTGTCCGACGGGGAGATCCGGGCCATACGCGCCCAGGCGCAAGACTTGCGGGAGCAGTTTGCGGGCTGAGGGCGACACGGGAACGCCATCCCCGCCCGCCGTATTTGCCCCCCGTGCTTGCCTATCACCCAGCCGCGTGAGCCGTCGACACCGCGATGCGCCGGGGCTGCACGTGCGGCTGCTTGGGAATGCGCAGCGTGAGCACACCGTCCTTGATGCCGGCCTCGATCCGCGACGTGTCCAGCTCGCGGCTGAGCGTGAAGCTGCGGCGATAGCGAGGCACATGGACCTCCGCCCACAGGCCGCGCATGCCCTCGGGGCCCTCGACGGCGGTGTCGCCCTCGATCACGAGCGTCTCGCCGTCGAGCCGCACATCCAGCTTCTCGCGGGGCACGCCGGGCATGTCCGCCAACAGCGTGATGCCGACGCCGTCCTCGATGATCTCCACCGCGGGCGCGGCGGCGGTTCGCTCGCCTTGGCTCCCGCGGCTCGTGGACGAACCGGCGGCGGGCTCGCTGCCCGCGTCGTTCCTGGAAATGGTCAGGTGGTTCTGATCAGACATGGCAACTCCTTGGCATCGTTCCTGGGGTCATTGCACGGTGATGCGCTGAGGACGGGCGGCCTCGCGCAGGCCGACGCTCACGCGCAGCACGCCATCGCGATAACTGGCCTCGACGCTGGCGGTGTCGGCATCTTCAGGCAGCGCGACAGCCCGGCTGAACCGGCCATGCCAGCGTTCCGCCGCGTAGACCTGCACGCCCTGCCCGGCCTGACGCTCGGTGGGCCGGCGCTCGCCCGAGAGGCGCAGCACGCCGCGCTCGACGGTGACGTCAATGCCCTGCGCGTCCAGGCCGGGCGCGAAGGCATAGACCTCGATCGATCGCTCGGTGCGGCCGACATTGATCGGCGGGAAGCTGCCGGCCGCCGCGGCACGAATGCCGTCCGGCGCGCCGCCCGGCGTCAGGGAACGCGACAGCGCCTGCTGCAACTGCGAGAGCTGCTCCAGCAGCGCTTGTGGTCGATACAGGGTGTTGTCGTACATGAAACCTCTCCTTTCGGTGGTCGATGAAACAGGGCGACGCCGGAACGCTTCCGTCGTCGGGATGAATCGTCAGGACCTGTGCGAGCCCGGGCGCCGCGTCGCGGCGCGCGTGGGGCGATCAGCGTGGCTGGTCGGGGCTTGGAGCCTGCTTGGGCCGGGCGCCGGGATCGCGGGCGAAACAAGGGCTCGATGAGCGCTTGAATCGCCGCAGCGTCTCGCGGGCGAGCAGATAGGCCTGAAGCTGCGACGGGGGCATCGGGAACCGAGCCTGTCGAGGTGCGCGCTCCTCACGAGCGCTCGGGGATGGGTCTTGATGCGTGGCCATGATCCAGTTCCTCTTCCGAATCGATTGATGGCGAATCGACTCGGATTTAGGAGCTCGGCGCGGCGAGTTCAAGAGCCTGAAAGATCAGTGAAAACCCTGATCTTTGACTCGACCCTGCTGACGGCGCCGCAGCCAGTACGCGACACCGGCGACCACGGCCACCGTGGCGGCTTTGCGCACCGCGCCCGCGGGGTTGTGCTTGAGCTCGGCCCTTCCGCCCATCTCCTCATAGACCCGCGGGACGTGACCGCGCGCCACGTCCTCCTGAATGGATCACGCGTCGCCGAGCAAGGCCTTCATCCTCAAGGCGTCGGCCGTGGCGGCACCGGAGGCGGTGTTGTCGAAGATGCACCAGACCTGCGTATCTTTGGGCCAGCGCGCGATGTCGCGAGCCCGATCGCGCAGCCAGTCGTCGCCATAGGCCGACCAGTACATGCGCGGCGCGCCGTGCCAGCGGTAGTACACGGTCGCGCCGCGCCCATCGCCGTGGTCGCCGAGCCATCCGCCAGGATCGCCAGCGCCTGCCGGCCGCGCGGGATCCGCGATGACGCGGCCCACGCGCTCCTCCACGAGCAGCTGATCGCCCGCCTCGGTGAACCAGCTCGCGTGGCGGGGCTCGCAGACGATCGCGCCGTCGAAGCTCTCGCGCAAGGCGCGAAAGAAGGCGCGCGCCACCCTGCGATCCAAGTCCAACGACGGCGGCAGCTGCACGAGCAGCACCCCCAGGCGCTCACCTAGTCCTTGCAGCGACCGGACGAAGTCGCGCACCTCGCGCGATGGGACCTTCAGCCGGGCGTCGTGCGTCATGGCCTTCGGCAGCTTCACCGAGAAGCGGAAGCCCGGCGGCGTCTGCGCGGCCCACCGCTCGAAGGTGGCGGGCCGGTGGACCTTGCTGAAAGTCGAATTGATCTCCGTGCATGGCAGCACCTGCGCATAGCGGGACAGCAGGCTGTCGCCTTCCGGGAAAGCGCCCTGCACCGCGCGAGGCAGGCTCCAGGCCGCGGTTCCGACGATGGGGGTGGCAGCGCGGGATGACATGCACCCGCCAGCGGCAAGGACGATGCCGATCCGTCGGGCACGAGACCTCGATCCGGCCGGATTCCGCCGCCGTGCAGTCGCGCTTGAACTCCGCCGTCGCGCAGGCGGCCTCGACGGCCTGCGACGCGATTGCCTCGGCCCCTTCGAAGCGAAGGGGATTGATGAAGTCGACGAGCAACAGCACCTTGCGCGATCGCGAGAGCGTGGCGCTGCGCACGCGTGGGCCGGGGGAAGCAGTCATGGCGGTGGCCTTCAGCATCGATGCCAAGAACGCAGCAATCGCCATTCCCCGTGGGCATCGGTCTTGCCGGACCACGTTCATCCTTCAACCCAATGCCAGGAGCTTCCATGCCCAGCCAGACCACTCCCAGGACCGCCAGCACCGCTGCCCGCAAGACCACCGCGCGCCGCGCCGCGACGAAGACCCAGGACGCGATCGCGCTGCTGCGCGCGGACCACAAGAAGGTCAGCGACCTCTTCGAGCAGTTCGACAAGGCCCGCAGCCCCGCGCGCAAGCGGGACATCGTCGCGCAGATCTGCCTGGAACTGACGGTCCACGCGCAGATCGAGGAAGAGATCCTCTATCCCGAAGTCCAGGCCGCGCTCAAGGACAAGGAACTCGTGCCCGAGGCCCGCGTCGAGCATCAGAGCATCAAGGACCTGATCGCCGCCGTGCAGGACGTCGAGCCCGATGGCGAGGACTATGACGCCAAGGTCACCGTCATGGGTGAATGGGTCAAGCATCACGTCAAGGAAGAACAGAACGAGATGTTCCCCAAGGCCAAACAGTCGCGCCTGGACCTGGTGGAGATGGGCGAGCGCCTGCGCCAGCGCAAGGAAGAGCTGATGGCGGAGCAGCAGCAGCGGCATTGAGCCGCCGACCGGCATGGGCAAGCCCCACGTCCTGCGGGAGCAGGCACCGGGCTTGCCGGTTCTCCTCCATCCGACCGCCATTCGGCGCCTGGCGTCCACACCCGCTACCGCGGCGCTGTCCACGCCCCCTCCCCGACCGAGGACTTCCCCATGTTGGCCCTGACCTATCACGGCGCGCACGATGTGCGCGTCGAGAGCGTTCCCGACCCCGTGCTCGCCGCGGATGACGACATCCTGCTGCGCGTCACGGCCACCGCGATCTGCGGCTCCGACCTGCACATCTACCGCGGCAAGATCCCCGACATGAAGGACGGGGACATCCTCGGCCACGAGTTCATGGGCGTCGTCGAGGACGTCGGTCCGGGCGTCACCCGCGTGCGCCGGGGCGACCGGGTCGTCGTGCCCTTCACCATCTCCTGCGGCGACTGCTACTTCTGCGGCCGCAAGCTCTTTGCCGCGTGCGAGACCACCAACCCCGGTCGCGGTGCCATCCTGAACAAGAAGGACATCCGCGCCGGTGCCGGCCTGTTCGGCTACAGCCATCTGTACGGCGGTTATCCGGGCGGCCAGGCGCAGTACGTGCGTGTGCCCAAGGCCAATGTCGGACCGCTGGTCATTCCCGACACGGGGCTGGCCGATGAGCAGGTGCTGTTCCTGTCGGACATCCTGCCCACCGGCTACCAGGCGGCGCTCAACGCGCAGGTGACGGCGGGATCGACGATCGCGATCTTCGGAGCCGGTCCGGTCGGACTGATGGCCGCGGCCAGCGCGCGCCTACTGGGCGCCGAACGCATCTTCATGGTCGATCACCACCCCTATCGCCTCGCCTTCGCCCAGGCGACCTACGGCGTGCTGCCGATCGACTTCGACCGCATCGACGACCCGGCGCAATTCATCATCGAGCAGACCGACCACCGCGGCGTGGACGCCTCCATCGACGCGGTGGGCTTCGAGGCCAAGGGCAGCACTGTCGAGACCGTGCTGACGACGATGAAGCTGGAAGGATCGGCCGGCACCTCGCTGCGCTGGGCGATCGCGGCCACGCGCCGCGGTGGCGTCGTCAGCGTGCCCGGCGTCTACGCGGGCTTCATCCACGGTTTCCTCTTCGGCGACGCCTTCGAGAAGGGCCTGAGCTTCGCCAGCGGGCAGACGCACGCGCAGCGCTTCATGCCCGAGCTGCTCGAGCAGATCGCGCTGGGACGGCTCAAGCCGGAAGCGATCATTTCGCACCGCCTGCCGTTGACCGAAGCCGCCCGCGGCTACGACATCTTCAACAAGAAGGAGGAGGATTGCCGCAAGGTCGTCCTCACGACGTCATGAGCACCACCACCAACATCCCGTCCTCCGCCTCCTCCACCGCTTCCCAGGGTCTCGCCATCGTCACCGGCGCGTCGAGCGGTATCGGCCGAGAACTCGCGCTGGAGGCCGCCCGTCATCGCTACGACCTGCTGCTGGCCGCCGATCGGCCGCTAGACGCGGAACCTGGGAGCGGCAACGCCTCATGAGTCCCTCGCCCGCTGGCACGTGAGCCGCCTCAAACGCCTGTGCAGCCGCGCGCTGCATGCCGTCCTGGACCTGCCGGTCCTGGGCGTGCTGCTGCGCGCGGTGCGCAACTACGTGCTGCACCAATCCGGCAATCAGGCGGGCAGCATGGCCTTCTCGATGGTCCTGTCCATGTTCCCGCTGCTGTTGCTGCTGTCGGCCGCCGCCCCCTACCTCGGGGCGCCGGGCGATGCGGCGGCCCTGGCTCGACGCGTCGCGGAGTACGCGCCCCCGCTGGTCCGCGGCGCCATCCAGCCCGTGATCGACCAGGTCCTGTCCCGGCGCAGCCAATCGCTGCTCGCGATCGGCCTGTTCGTGACCCTGTGGACCGCATCCTCCGGCATCCAGGCCGCACGCACCGCGCTGAACCGCTCCTATGGCATCGAGCGTGGCCTGTCGTTCTGGCAGGCACGGTTGAAGGTCACCCTGTTCACCCTCGTCGTCGGCGCGGGGGCCCTCGTCACGTTCAGCTCCGTCGTCGTCATGCCCTACGTGTGGCATGCGCTGTCGCAGGGGCTGGGCGAGGCCAGCGATTCGATGTGGCTGCGCCAGGGTGTCCGCTATGCCGCGGCGCTGCCCGCCGTGGCCGCGCTGTACGCCCTCCTCTACGCCTGGCTGCCCGACATCTCGCAGCGTGTGCGCACCGTGCTGCCCGGCGCGCTCGTCGGGGCGGCGCTGTGGGTCGCCTCCGCGGTGCTGCTGTCCCGCACGCTTGCTGGTGCGGGAAAGCTGGCGCTGCTCTACGGAAGCTTCGCCGGCGTGGTCGCGACGCTGGTGTTCCTCTACATCAGCGCGGCGACGCTCATCTATGGCGCGGAAGTCAACGCCGTCATCCGGGAGCGGCTGCGCGAGCCGTCCTGATCTGAAAGGGCTTGGAGCGCAGTTCCTTCGGCCTGTCGGCCGCGGTCATGTGGCCGCCATGCGGCGTGTCGTACCTCCGCCGAGGTAGACAAAACTGGTCACATTTCCTCCGCGAATCGCCCGGTGCGCTCGTCGTGGTGCAAAGGTGTCGCCTTCGCGTCGAACCGTTGCCAATCCCACAGCAATTCGACACACATCGAAGCTTGCCGGTCAGCCAAACAAAAACAAAACTCCGCGCCGCATGCACCCCATGCGCAGATCTCATACACGCACCCCACATCGGCACGGGAGGGAGACCATCATGGCGTTCAGGAAACTCGGATTCGAGATGGGCAGGGCGATCGTCCCTGCCCTGCTGGGCAGCGCGCTGCTCGCGGCCTGCGGCGGCGGCACCGGACAACAGGACGCGAGCGTCCAGATCGCGTCGCAAGGCGGCAGCGCCGACGCGGCCGCGCGCGCCAAGGCGCAGGCCGGCGACAGCGCCACGGAGACCGCGCTGACGCCGGTCGCCGCCACCGCCAGCTCCATGGAGCGCGGCGACCTCAGCGCCGCCAAGGCCATCGACCACGACGACGGCAGCCGCTGGGGCTCGGCCTTCAGCGACAACGAATGGCTGACGCTGGACTACGGCAGCAGCGTGGCCATCACGCGCGTGCGCATCAACTGGGAGAACGCCCACGCGACGCGCTACCTGCTGCAGACCTCCGAGGACAACAAGACCTGGACCACGATCAAGACCGTCGACGCGAGCGCCGGCGGTCTCGAGGACCTGACCGGCCTCGCGGGTCAGGGCCGCTACCTGCGCGTGCAGGGCGTGGCGCGTTCCACGCAATACGGCTACTCGATCTTCGAGATCCAGGCCTTCACCGGCGCGCCGGTCCCTCCGACCACGCCCACCACGCCCACCGATCCGACGACACCCACGGACCCGACGCAGCCGACCACGCCGCCCGAGACCGTGCCCGGCGACACCTCGCAGCCCGGCGTCGCCATCAAGCCGGTGGCGGTGATCGCCTCCAGCAGCGAGAACAACGGCCTGGCCGCGACCAACACGATCGATGGCAACCTGTCCTCGCGCTGGGCCTCGAAGGCCGAGGACGGCTCGTGGATCCAGTACGACTTCGGCACCGCGCAGCCGCTGGGCTACATGAAGCTCGTCTGGGAGAACGCCTACGGCAAGGCCTACGCGATCCAGGTCTCCGATGACGGCAAGTCGTGGACCGAGCTGCGCAACCAGTCCGCCGGCAAGGGCGGCACCGAGGAGTACTACAACCTCGGCGTCAAGACGCGCTTCGTCCGCATGCAGGGCATCGCGCGGGCGACGAACTACGGCTACTCGCTCTTCGAGGTCGAGTTCAAGACCGTGGGCAGCGACAACAGCATCCCCACCGCGACCACCTCCGCCCTGCCCGTTCCGGCCAACGGCGCGGCGATGACGGCGCTGTTCCAGCCGCAGGCGCCGATCGAGACGCTGCAGTTCACGCTGCCCGACGGCACGCTCGTCACGCGCTTCGGTCAGCGCGGCGTCGGGCGTCATGGCCGCGAGCGCGGCGAGGACTGGAACGAGATCGGCTTCGGTCCCAACGAGACCGTCGACGCGATGGGCAACCCCGTCGACAAGGGCCCGGGCGCGTACATGAACTTCGTGCCCAACTACTTCCGCAACCGCACCTGGGGCGTGGAGTTCATCGACAACAGCCGCGTGGCCGGCGTCACCAAGCCGCGGCTGATCGTGAACCAGTACTTCCCGCAGGCGCAGCGCGGCGGCGGGCATTCCTTCTTCCGCCGCATCGATGATCCCAACGTCACCGGCTATGGCTGGATGTCGCCGGGCCAGCTGCTGGACAACACCACCTACACCGACGGCTTCAAGGACCTGACGTCCTGCCCGATCATGCCCAAGCCGCCGCAGAACGCGCTGCGCCGGCCCGACAGCGGCTATGCCGGCGTGGTCGGCGCCAACGACGGCTGCTCGGTGGTGCTGGACAACATGCCGGGGCATTCGGATCTCGCGCCGAATGCCAACGGCGTGCTGGTGCCCAACGGCGTCAACATTCCGGCGCGCGCGCTCAAGCTGGGCGAGGCGCTGGAGTTCACCGGCTCGTTCTTCTCCAGCCGCGCCGCGATGGACGCGATCGGGGACAAGGGCGACTTCCGCTACTACACGACCGAGGTCGTCTACGTGATGGGCACGGGCCTGCGCCCGTGGTACGGCGTGCAGCCGCGCCTGAACAGCGTGCCGCTGCCTGAGGCGACGCTGGCGGGCGGTGTGGGCTCCGTGTCCTACAACTATTCGGACGAAGGGTTCCGGATGTTCCAGCAGCCGTTCAACAACATCGGCATGCAGAACCTGCAGCGTTTCGTTGAAGGCCGGCGCCTGCTGCACAGCAGCTTCGTGACGGGCGCGCATTCCGAGGCCGGCAACGACCCGATGACCGCGATCCAGAACCTGGCCGGATCCCGCTTCAGCGCCACGGCCTGCGTGCAATGCCACACCAACAACGGTCGCAGCCCGGCGCCGTTCACGGTCAATCAGCGGCTGGACAGGATGTCCTTCCACGTGGGCACGCAGGGGTCGGATGGCGCGGTGCGCCCGGATCCGCGCTACGGCATGGCGATCCAGATGAACGCGATCTCCTCGAGCGGCGCGCCGCAGGACTGGGGCAACGGCGTCAAGGTGCTGAGCTTCGAGACCCGCAGCGTGACGCTGGCCGATGGCACGAAGGTCGAGCTGCGCCGGCCGAAGTTCGGCTTCGACGGGCCGGTGCCGCAGCTGGTGTCGCCGCGCATGGCGCAGCCGATGATCGGCGTGGGCCTGCTCGAGGCGGTGCCCGAGGCCGACATCCTGGCCCGCGTGCGCACGCAGGCCGACGTCGACGGGGTGCTGGGCAAGGCCAACTACGTCTTCGATCCGGAGTCGGGCGCGACGCGCCTGGGCCGTTTCGGCTGGAAGGCGTCCAAGGCGAGCCTGCGTCATCAGGTGGCGTCCGCGCTGCTGAACGACATGTCGGTGACCTCGTCGGTGTATCCGAACCGCAGCTGCTCGACGGATCCGGTGAAGTGCCGCACGGCGCCGGCGCAGAAGGGGATCGCCGAGGCGGACCTGACCTCGCTGACGCAGTACATGCAGCTGATCGCGGTGCCGGCGCAGCGCAGCCTGCCCAGCGGCTTCCCGCGCGGCGTGGCGCCGACGGAGGAGCACCGCGTCGATCCGGTGCAGGTGCAGGCGGGCCGGCAGGTCTTCGATGCGCTGCGTTGCGCGGCGTGCCACACGGCGGAGATGAAGACGGGCAAGAACCACCCGTTCGCGGAACTGCGCGACCAGACGATCCGGCCGTTCACCGACCTGCTGCTGCACGACATGGGCGCGGCGCTGGCCGACAACCTGCCGGAAGGTCAGGCGGCGGGCGCGATGTGGCGGACGTCGCCGCTGTGGGGCATCGGCTACACGGAGAAGGTGCAGGCATCCACGCCGGTGGGATATCTGCATGACGGACGCGCGCGCACGCTGACCGAGGCGATCCTGTGGCACGGCGGCGAGGCCGAGAAGTCGCGTCAGCGCTTCGAGCAGCTGCCCAAGTCGGATCGGGAGGCGCTGCTGGCGTGGTTGAGGACGTTGTGATTGCTGCCTGACCGAGCCCTGCATCGAGCCCTCACCCCCGCCCTCTCCCGCTTCGCAGGAGAGGGGGTCATGCGTGACGGGGCTGGACAGCCCCTCGCCCGCGGAGCGGGAGAGGGGTTGGGGTGAGGGCTCGCGGAAGGGCACACTGCCCAATAGCCCTACTAGGCTCAATGTCAGCCCTTGATCCCCAGTCGCTTCGCCAGCCGCAGGAAGTTGCTGCGATCCATGCCGGCGTCGCGCGCCGCGGCGGCCATCGCGCCGCCGTTGCGTTCGATCGCGGCTTCGATCCACCGGCGTTGAAACGCGTCGGTGGCCTCGCGCAAGCCCTGGCCCTCCACCTGACCCTGCTTCCCCTCGAGGCCCGAGTTCAACTCGGGCCTTTCCATTTCCGCGTCGAGCACAGGCTCGCTGTCGGGCGCGATCCCCGTGGCCATCGGCTCCTGCGCCGACAGGCCCAGGTGTTCTGCCTCGATTGCGATCCAGCGCCCGCCCCGGCCTGAAGCGGATGAAGCCGTCTGCGCCGCCAGCGCGCGCAGCGCCGCGCGGCTGATGAGGTGCTCCAGCTCGCGCACGTTCCCGGGCCACGGCTGATCCAGCAGCGCCTGCGAGGCCTGCGGCGACAAGCGCAGGTTGCGCGCTCCCAGCCGATGCTGGTTCTCCTCCAGGAAGCTGCCGGCCAGCGTCAGCACATCACGCCCGCGCTCGCGCAGCGACGGCACCCGCAGCGGATACACCGAGAGCCGGTGGTACAGATCCGCCCGGAACCTGCCGCGCGCGACCTCCTCGCGCAGGTCGCGATTCGTGGCCGCGAGCACCCGCACATCGACCCGCTGCATCCGATCGCTGCCGGGCCGCTGCACATCCCCGCTCTGCAGCACCCGCAGCAGCTTGGCCTGCACCGGCAGCGGCAACTCACCGACCTCGTCCAGCAGCAGCGTGCCGCCGTCGGCCAGCTCGAACTTGCCGATGCGGTCCGCCACCGCGCCGGTGAACGCGCCGCGCTTGTGGCCGAAGAGCTCGCTGTCGGCCAGCGTCTCCGGCAGCGCGGCGCAATTGATCTGCACCAGCGGCCGCTCGGCGCGCGCCGAGCGCGCATGCAGCCGCTGCGCCACCAGCTCCTTGCCGACGCCCGTCTCGCCGAGGATCAGCACCGTCAGGTCGGACCCGGCCACCGTGTCGATCTCCTCGCGCAGCCGGACCATCGCGGCACTGCGTCCCAGCAATTCACGCGGCGCGTCGCGCTGCACCGCGCGGGCCAGCGCCTGTTCCTGCTCCGCGCGACGCGCGAGCCCGGCGATCGTCTCCTCGGCGGCGATGCCCGTCTCCAACAGGCGCACCACCGCCTGAAGGCGCTCGCCGTCGACCCCGTCGAAGGCCAGCGGGTCCATCGCGTCCAAGGTCACCAATCCCCAGACGCGACCCTCCAGCCGCAACGGCGCGCCCATGCAGTCGTGGACTTCCTCCAGCACATGCTGATGCGCGAGCAGCCCGTCGTAGGGATCGGGGATGCCGGCGTCCGCGGGAAAGCGCAGACCGTCGCCGCTGGCCATCAGCCTCGCCAGCCGCGGATGCGCCGCGACCGGGAATCTTCGCCCGAGCGCCTCCTCGGCCAGGCCGTCGACCGCCACCGGCTGCAGCACCGCCGGGCCGCCTTCCGGCGCCAGGCGCAGCAGCGCCACGGCATCGCAGCGGATCAGCCCGCGCACGGCGGCGAGCAACTGGCGATACCGGGCGTCGGAGCTCGTCGGGTTCATTGAAGTCGTGGTCATTTCCACCCGCATGTGGTCATTCGGACAGCGGCGAATCTTCGGTCATTTCGACCTGACTCGTCCGAAGGGCAGAGCAAAACCCTTGCCAATCAAGGCATTGCGAGCGCTAGTGGGCGCCGTCTACGCTGGCACGGATCGTGAGTAGAGAGCGTCATCCTCAACGCATCCGGAGTCCCCACGCATGTTCACCCCCGAGACCATCGCCCTGATCCAGGCCACCGTGCCGCTGCTGAAGTCGCGCGGCGAGGACATCACCCGCCACTTCTACCGCGTGATGCTCGCCGAGCACCCCGAGCTGAAGGCCTTCTTCAACGAGGCCCATCAGGCCGAGGGCACGCAGGCGCGCGCGCTGGCCGGGGCGGTGCTGGCCTACGCCAGCCACATCGACCGCGTGCAGGAACTCGCCCCCGCCCTGCCCCGCATCATCCAGAAGCACGTCGCGCTGGGCGTGCAGCCGGCGCATTACCCGATCGTCGGTCAATGCCTGCTGCGCGCGATCCGCGAGGTGCTCGGCGCCGACGTCGCCACCGAGGCGGTCATCGAGGCCTGGGCGCAGGCCTACGGCGCGCTCGCGCAATTGCTGATCGACGCCGAGGAGCAGGTCTACGCCGCCAACGCCGCGCTGCCCGGCGGCTGGCGCGGTCAGCGCGCGATGGTCGTCGCGCGCAAGGAACGCGAGAGCGAGCTGATCACCTCCTTCTACCTGGAACCCGTCGACGGTCAGCCGCTGCCGCCCTTCCACCCGGGCCAGTACCTGACGCTGGTGCTGGACATCGACGGCCGCACCGTGCGGCGCAACTACTCGCTGTCGGACGCGCCGGGCAAGCCCTGGTACCGCGTCAGCATCAAGCGCGAGGACAACGGCCTCGTGTCCAACTGGATGCATGACCGGGCCGAGGTCGGCACCCGCATCGACATCCAGGCGCCCGCCGGCGAGTTCACGCTCGACGCCGCGGCGACCCGTCCGCTGGTGCTGGTGACCGGCGGCGTGGGCATCACGCCCGCGATGTCGATGCTGGAGTCCGCCGCGGGCAGCGGCCGGCCGATCCGCTTCATCCACGCGGCGCGCCACGGCGGCGTGCATGCCTTCCGCGAGCGCGTGGATGTGCTCGCGGCCGCGCATGGCAACGTTCAGGCGCTGTACGTCTACGACGCGCCGCGCGAGGGCGACGACCCGCATGAGATCGGCTACGTGACCGACGCGCTGCTCGCGCGCCACCTGCCCGAGGACCGCGATGTCGACCTCTACCTGCTCGGCCCCAAGCCCTTCATGCAGGCCGTGTACCGCGCCGGCCAGCGCCTGGGCGTGCCCGCGGCGCAGCTGCGCTACGAGTTCTTCGGGCCCGCGGAAGAGCTGGTCGGGGCGTGAGCCCGCAGCGGCTAGTGCACCGGCCAGTGCACCGGTGAACGTCACGGGCGAGCCGCCTTGAGAGCGCTCTCCAATCGCCGCGCCGCGTCGCGTGCTTGACGCGGCGCGGCGGGGTCTCCCGCTACATTGGGCCGGTCCACGAGACCCACCCACAACGATTGGAGACCCGCATGGAATGCCTGAGCTACTCGGAAGAAGGCGGCGTCGGCCACCTGGTGCTGAACCGGCCCGACGCGATGAACACGATGTCGCCGCAGCTGTGGCGCGAGCTCGAGGCGCAGCTCGACACGCTGCATCGCAGCCCGACGCTGCGCGCGCTGGTGATCTCCTCGACCGGCAAGCATTTCAGCGCGGGCATGTCGCTGGACGTCTTCCAGAACGGCGGCATCCAGCTCGATGACCGCAGCGCCGAGGGCCGCGCCGCCATCGTCGACCTGCTGGCCGACATGCAGCAGGCCTTCAACAAGCTCGACGAGCTGCGCGTGCCCACGATCGCCGCGATCCAGGGCGGCTGCATCGGCGGCGCCGTCGACCTGGTCGCCGCCTGCGACCTGCGTTACGCCGAGACCGGCGCGTTCTTCTGCATCCAGGAGATCAACATCGGCATGGCCGCCGACCTGGGCACGCTGCAGCGCCTGCCCAAGCTGATCCCGCTGGGCGTCGTGAAGGAACTGGCCTACACCGGCCGGCGCATGCCCGCGGCGCGCGCGCTGGCCGTGGGACTGCTCAACGACGTGCTGACCACGCAGGCCGAATGCGTCGAGGTCGCGCTGCAATGCGCGCGCGAGATCGCGCAGAAGCCGCCGGTCGCCGTCTGGGGCAGCAAGCAGGCCATCCACTACGCGCGCGATCACGGCGTCAAGGACAGCCTCCAGCAGATGGGCTGGCTGCAGGCCGCGATCTGGCAGAACCGCAACCTGATGGAGGCCTTCGCCGCCGCCCAGGCCAAGCGTCCGACCGCCTTCCCTGACCTCGCCGCGCTCAAGTTCTTCCGCGAGGGTTGAAAGCTTCTCGGCCCGAGAAAACAGAACGCCCGCCCTGAGCGATCAGGAGCGGGCGTTCTCGCGTTGCCGCAAGCGAGCCGGGAGGCTTACTTGTTGACCGCGTCCTTCAGCGCCTTGCCGGCGGTGAACTTGGCGACCTTCGAGGCCGGGATCTCCAGCGCCTCGCCGGTGGCCGGGTTCTTGCCGGTGCGGGCAGCGCGCTCGCTCACCTTGAAGGTGCCGAAGCCGACCAGGGCGATTTGGTCGCCGGAGGCCAGCGCTTCGGTGATGGTTTCCAGGGTCGCGTCCAGGGCGGTCGCGGCCACGGCACGGGTCACGCCAGCCTTGGTGGCGATGCCTTCAATCAGTTCACTCTTGTTCATCAATGCTTCCAGTAAAAAACCAGGTTCCGGCGAACCGGGGGCGCGATTATCAGCCAGTCTGAGCCCCCCTCCTGTTTGAAGACGCAACCAGACCCCCACCGACACGCCGTTCCAGCGCGGTTCGAGCGCCCTGCGCCCTCAATCCTTCTGGAATGGATGAAGAAAAGCCCGGTGCGCCGCGAGGCGGCACCGGGCCGGAGCGCTCAGGCGCGGTGAGGGTTTACCAGCCCAGGTCCTTCAGCAGCGGCTTGGTCAGGTCCTTGGGGGCGACCAGGATCAGGCCCAGGTCCGGCGTGATGTTGGGTTCCATCAGCAGGTTGGGCGTGGCCGAGACATCCCAGTGCGACACCGACGAGCCCGACACCAGCGGATTCGGCGTGTACAGCAGCGGACGGCCCAGCGCGTCGGCGCCGGCGCGGCGCGTCGGATCCGTCGACAGCGAGCCCGTCGCGTAGCCGACCTTGCCGCGCATGCCGTAGGGGATGGATGCGGTGATCGCCGCGCGCAGCTTGGCGCCGTCGGCCTGCGAGACGCTGATCGTCGGGATGGTGATTGTCGGATCGGTGCCGCCCAGGCCCGGGGCCGCGCCGGCCGCGTTGTTGGCGATGATCACGCCGATCGCGCCCGCGTTCTGCGCGTTCTTGGCCTTCACGGCGAAGCCGCAGGTGCCGCGGTCGATGACCGCGACCTTCCCCGCCACCGCCGTCGTGTCCGCCGCGCTGAACGGCAGGCAGCCCTGACCGTTGACCGCGTCCGGCGTCACCGTGGCCAGCGAGCCCATGGCCAGACCCGTGCTGACGGCCGGACCGAAGGACGCGGTGCCATACGGGTACAGGCCGGTGTAGCCCGGGGCCGAGGTCGCGATCTTGAGCACCGGCGTCGCCGACAGCATGTCCGCGCCGGCCAGCACGTTCGAGCCGATCCACGCCAGGCCCAGCGGGTTGACCGCCGAGGCCTTGCGCTCGGCGCTGGTCATGTTGAGCCAGGTCTTGCCCGCGGTGTTGTCGAACATGAAGCGCTCCCAGATGCTGGGGAGCCCGCCGCTGGCCACGTAGGCCGTGCCGGCGGCGTTGATGCGGTAGCCGGTGGAGGTCTGCACCGAGATCACGCTGAAGCCCAGGCCGTGGCCCAGTTCATGCAGCAGGGTCTCGACGAAGTTCACGCCGGTGCCGAAGTTGCCGTCGAGGCCCAGGTAGAACGGCGAGCCCGCCAGGCAGTCCGACTTGCCCAGGTTCACGTTGAACTGGGTCTTGATGTCGACGCCGGCGTAGCCGGTGCCGTCATCGGGCATGCCTTCGCTCAGGTTCACGCCGGCCAGCTTGTTGGCCAGCGCCTGCGGGTACCAGGTGCCCGGTTGGCCGCCGGGGAAGTCGTGCCAGATGTTCCAGGCGCTGGCGCTGCCCAGCGTGGCGGACGAGGCCGTGCAGGTCAGCGCCTGCCAGCCCGCGTTCACCGTGATCGTGACGTCGCTGTCGAGCGCCTTCTCCCACACGTCGGCGACGTAGCGGTACACGTACATGCGCTGCTCGCCCAGCGTGGTGCCGGGGTTGCCGCCCACGGGCGCCACGGGCGTCGGGTCGTTGAAGCCGACACCGGCCGGGTCGCGGCTCTGGATCACGATCGTGGCGGCCTGCGCGGCGCCCGCGCCGATCAGCGCGGCCAGCACGGCGGTACGGAGGACGGTTTTCTTGAAGCTCATGGACATGGTGGCTTACTCCGTGGGCAGGGCCGACTTGGCGAGCGTGCCGCCGTTCTTGATGAAGGCCTCGGCCTCTTCCTTGCTGGCGAAGCAGGCTTCGATCAGCTTGCCGTCGGCGCCGCGCACGATCACGGACTGGCTGGCCATGTCGTCGGTCAGGCGCACGCCGGTGGCGCCGCTGCTGTGACGCTTGAGCTGGGGCGTGAGCGCCGCGGCGCGCATCGCCACGCGGGCACGGAGGTTGTTGGCCGGAATGGCCTTGAGGGCTTCATGCTCCTCGGCGGTGGCCGGACGGAGCTTGCCGGTCTCGGCATCGCGCACGATGACGAGGGCGTCCTGCGAGGCGACGGGCGCCGTCGATTGGGCGGCGGCAGCGGCAGGCGTCGCGTGCTCGGCGGCGTCGTGCGCCTGCGCGGCCAGCGGCAGGGCCGCGGCGATCGCCAGGCCCAGGGTGATGCGGGTGATCATGGTCGGTGTCCTTGCGGAATGACTCGGATTCGGATGCGGAACGGATGCGGCGCGGGGCCGATCAACGCGCGCGACGGCGGCGGGCGGCCATCAGGCCCAGCAGGCTCACGCCGGCCAGCGCCCAGGTCGAGGGCTCGGGCACCTGCGCCACGCGCAGGTCGTCGATGCCGACGATGTTGGCGGCGTCCGCGTCACCCACGTGGCCCAGCGCGAAGCGCGCGGTCGAGCCCGCGCCCTGGCCGGCGATCGTGAAGGTGTAGCGGGTCCAGTCGTCCAGCGCGGTGACGGTGGCGGTGGTGATCAGGCTGCTGATGTCGCCGGCGCTGTTGACCAGGCCGTAGGTCAGCTGGTCGAGGTAGGTGGCGTCGCCGCCGCCGCGGGCCCAGAACGAGACCTGCGTGTCGAACTCGGTCGAGAACGCGCTCGTGATCAGCCAGCTGGCCAGCGATTGGCCGGCGCCGGCGTCGCTCCACAGC
Source organism: Roseateles sp. So40a (assembly GCF_048081605.1). Classification (NCBI taxonomy): domain Bacteria; kingdom Pseudomonadati; phylum Pseudomonadota; class Betaproteobacteria; order Burkholderiales; family Sphaerotilaceae; genus Roseateles; species Roseateles sp. So40a. The sequence continues at coordinate 2,191,678 of NZ_CP182288.1, forward strand.
GAGGAGGCGTAGGACTCGGGGGCGCCGGTGTGGGCGGTGAAGTTGGTCTGGTCGCCCTGGACCCAGCCCGGCGTGACGCCGCCGGAGGCGTTGTTGACGACCTTCCAGCCCTGGCCCGTCAGGCCGGGGACGTTGTTGAAGCCTTCGTTGATGAAGGTGTACTGCTCGGCGTGCGCCGACGCCGCGGCGCCGAGGAGCGCCAGGACCATGACGGTCTTCTTGAACATTGCTGCGTCCTTCTACGGAATGAAGGTGGGATGTCCACCTGGACTCTGACTGACGGCGGCACCCCGGGTGGGGACGTCGCCTCGACTGCTGCGGGCCGGGGGAGGTCGGCCGTGGGGCGTGGCGATTCTGTGACGCATGTCACGGCCCGCAGGAGGGGGGTCACCAGGGGTTCCCCCTCGGTGTGGGGGTGGGCGTTTCCCTAGGCGCTGTCGTCTTTCACGTCGCCTTCACGGGGTCAGGCCTTGCGGTGACGGGGAACGCGCGTTTTTGCCCCGCGCGGGCGCGATGACGCCGTTTCCTCGGCGGTGTCGCTTCCGCGACCCGACTTCGGGTTTTGCCGGATGGTCGGACATTCGTCCGATACCGGCCGAGCGCCTGAATCGCGACAGTAGAGCCCTGTTCCTCACCTCCACATGAACCAGGAGCCCACCATGTCCTTCACCGCTTCCTTCTCTCGTGCTGTCTCCCGCCGCGCCATCCTCGCTGCCGCCACTGTTGCCGCTGCCGGCGCGCTGGCCGCCTCGGCCGGTTTCTCGACGGCCGCTCTCGCGGCGCAACCCGCGCCGACGGGTGCCAATGCCCAGCCCTCGGTCGTGATCGTCCACGGCGCCTTCGCCGACGGCTCCGACTGGGCCAAGGTCATCCCGCTGCTGCAGCGCGAAGGCGTGCGCGTCACCGCGGTGCAGAACCCGTTGAGCTCGCTGGCCGACGACGTCGCCGCCGCGCGCCGCGCCATCGACGCGCAGCCCGGCAAGGTCGTGCTGGTCGGCCACTCGTGGGGCGGCACGGTGATCACCGAGGCCGGCAACGCGGACAAGGTCGCCTCGCTGGTCTACGTGGCCGCGTTCGCGCCGGCCGCCGGCCAGAACACCGCCCAGCAGGGCGAGGGCTATCCGGCGCCGTCGGGTCTGGCCTTCCTGCGCCCCGACGCGCAGGGCTGGCTGAGCCTGACGCCCGAAGGCATGCGCGACCACTTCGCCCAGGACCTGCCCGCGTCGACGACCGCCGTCATGGCCGCCACGCAAGGCCCGATCCAGGCCAAGGCCTTCGAGCAGCCGGTCGGCGCGAACCCGGCCTGGAAGACCAAGCCGTCGTGGTACCTGCTGGCGACGTCCGATCACATGATCGCGCCCGAGGCGCAAGCGGCGATGGCGCAGCGCGCCGGTGCCAAGGTGACGAAGGTGGCCAGCTCGCATGTGCCGCAGCAGTCGCAGCCGGAAGCGGTCGCCAAGGTCATCCTGGACGCCGTCCGGCAATCCCGGTAAGGTCCGCGCCGGTCGCGGGCAGCCCTGGCGTGCGGGTCACGCCGGGCTCGCCGCCCGCGATCCGCTTGACCTCGCACCAGGGACGCCGTGACCGCTTCATCTCCTTCGAATCCTGCTTCGAACCCCGCCTCGAGCGCCCTTCCCCCACCCACGTCGCACGTCCCGGTGCTCGACGCCGTGCGCGCGCTGGCCTTCGTCGGCGACCTCAGCATGGGGCAGCCGGTCGACCACTCGACCCGCAGCGCGTGGCTGGCCACGCGCATCGCCGCGGCGGCGGTGTCGGAAGGCCTGGTCGAGGACTTGGTCGTCGGCCGGGATGCGCTGGAGGCGCCGGCGCACGCGTCCTGCGTCGCGCTGTTGCGGTGGTCCGGCTGCACGGCCAACGCGCCGGAGTTCTCCGTGCTGATGGGCGACGACGTCGGCGGCCGGGACGCGATGCTCTCCAATGGCTCGGCGGCCGAGGCCTCCGCGCTGGCGGGGACGCTGGGCGAGGCCGCGCTGATCCATTGCGAGGTCGCCGGAGAAGTCGCCCGGCTGCTGGGCCTGCCCGCCGGCATCGAGCGCGCGATGCGCCATCTGTTCGAGACCTGGGATGGGCGCGGCAAGCCGGAAGGCCTGCCGGGCGCCGAGGTCCCCGCGGTGGTCTTCCATGTGGCGCTGGCGGGCGATCTCGAGATCTTCTCGCGCGTGCATGGCTTGCCCGCCGCGCTTCGTCATGTGGCGGAGCGCTCGGGCGCGAAGTACCCGCCGGCGCTGGCAGCGCTCGTCGCGCGACATGCGGCGGCGTGGATGGCCGAGCTGGACGCGGGCGCGCACGAGACCGTCGACATTGACAGCGCGTTCACGGCGCTGACCACGCCGCTGGAGCTCGTTGCCGATGTCATCGACCTGAAACTGCCCTGGATGACGGGACTCTCGCGCCGCGTCGCCGACACCGCCCGCGATGCGGGCGCGTCGCTCGGCTGGGATGCCGCGGCGCAGGCGCGGCTGCATCGCGCGGGACTGCTGCACGGCATCGGCCGCGCGTCGGTGCCCAATGCGCTGTGGCAGGCCCCGCAGGAGGGCCGCCGGCTCGGCGAGGCCGATCGCGAGCGGCTGCGCCTGATGCCCTACTGGACCGGGCGCGCGGCGCGCCGGCTCGCCGCGTTGCACGAGGAGGCGGAGCTCGCCTCCTACGTCGATGAGCGCATGGATGGATCGGGCGCTTTCCGCGGGGTGGCCGGCGCGGCGATCCCGATGCCCGCACGCGTGCTCGCGGCGGCGGCGGCCTGGGTCACGGCACGGACCGCGCGTCCGGGTGCCTCCGCGATGGATGCCGAGACGGCCCGCGCCGCGATGCGCGCGGAGATCGCCGCCGGTCGGCTCGATCCTCAGGCCGCCGAGGCCGTCTGCGGCGCCGAGCGCGGCCGCGTGGCGGCGGCGTCCGCCCCAGCGGCGATCACGCTCTCAGCGCGCGAGACCGAGGTCCTCGCCCGCATCGCCATCGGCGAGAGCAACAAGGAAGCCGCCAGGATCCTGGGCATCAGCCCCGCCACCGTGCGCACCCACCTCGAAAGCGCCTTCCGCAAGCTGGGCTGCAGCACCCGCGCCGCGGCGACGCTCAAAGCGATGACGCTCGGGCTGCTGTCTGTTTGAACCACTCGCTGACTGCGTTGATGACGGCGTCGGGTTGATCCTTGTGCGGCGAATGGCCGCAGTCGGCGATCTCGAAGAGGCGCGTCTGCGGGACCTCGCGCGCGATGCCCCGGATCTGCTCGATCGACGCGTATTCATCGCCCTCGCCCTGCATCGCGAGCAGCGGGCACGTGATCGCGCGGATCTCCTCGACGATGGACCAGTCCTTGAACTCGGCGCTGCGCCACGCGTCGCTCCAGCCGCGGAATGGCGAGTCGGGATCGTCATGGAAGCGCGCCAGGCTGCGCTTCAAGGAACCCGCCTCATACAACTCGACGGTGCGGCCGATGCTCTCGACCGAGAGATCCTCCACCGTGATGTGCGGCGCGGCCACCACGAGACCGGCCGTCGCGCGATGCGCCGCATGGATCAGCGCGATCGAGCCGCCGTCGCTGTGCCCGAAGAGCCACGGTGGTGTCGTGACCCCCACCCCTGCCAGCAGCGCCGGCAGCACCTCCAGCGCCTGGCGGTGCAGGTAATCGGGCGCCCAGGGCTCATCCAGCGGCCGCATCGTCGAGCGCCCGTAGCCGGCCCGTGAATAGACCAGGCCGCGCATTCCCAGCGCGCGGCAAAGCTGCTCCGGGAAGTCGCGCCACATCGCGATCGAGCCCAGGCCCTCGTGCAGGAAGACCATCACGGGCGAGGCCTCGGCGCCCTCGCCCGCGCCGTCGCGGGCAGAGTCCTCGTTGACCCACCGGTACTCGATGTCGGTCGGCCGGCCGCGCCAGTCGATGCGCAGCCGCGGCGCTGAAGTCTTGCTGTCCATGGGCCCGCATCTTAGGCAAGCGGGCCGTCAAGCTCGCGCGGCCTCAGGCGATCGGCACGCCGTCCACCACCCGCTTGGCCAGCCGCGGTTGCTGCAGGCGTTCGGTCCACCACGTCAGCGCGCGGCCCGCGTGGTCGCCGCGCCAGGCGACGTACAGCGTGTTGGGCTCGCGCGGATCGGCGGTGCGTTTCTCGACGAGCTCACCGCGCGCGATCAGCCCGCTGACGCGGTGACGCGGCAACCAGCCCACGCCCAGGCCCTCGACCTGCGCCCTCACTTTCTCCGCCATCCCCGGCACGGCCAACTGCGCCTGTCCGCCCTGTACACCGTAGCTGCGGGCGCTCGCGCCGCGCGAGGTGTCGGCGACCACGACCGCCCGGTGCGCGCGCACGAGGTCGCGCGACAGCGGTTCCTCGGCGCGTGCCAGCGGATGACGCGGCGACATCGCGAAGACCCAGTCCAGCCGGCCGAGCTCGAACCAGCGCAGGCCGGGGATGGCCGGCGGCTCGTTGGTCGCGCCGATGACGAGATCCGCCCGGCCCTCTCGCAAGGCCTCCCAGGTGCCTCCGAGCACCTCATGCGTGAAGCGCAGTCCGACGCCCGAGGCCAGCTTGTCGAAGTCGGCGATCAGCGGGAAGAAGCTGGCGAGCTCCAGCAGCTCGTCGGTGACGATGGTCAGCCGGTCCTCCCAGCCGCTGGCGACCTGCTTCACCCGGGTGTTCAGCCGGGTCATGTCCGCCATCAGCCGCTGCGCCTCCTCGGCCAGCAGCACGCCGGCGGGCGTGAGCTGCAGCCGGTAGCGGCGGCGGTCGAAGAGCAGCGCGTCATACCGCGTCTCGAGCTGGCGCGCCGCGTGCGAGATCGTCGACGGCGCCTTGCCTAGCGCGGCGGCGGCGCGCGACAGGCTGCCCGTCGTCCGGATGGCGTCCAGCAGGGCCAGTTCGTCCTGACTCAACATGTTCGATTCGTTCGAATGAGTGCATCGCGATTGTGGCGCGACTTCCTCGGTCGCGGCGACGAACATTCAGTCATCGCCAGGCGCCAAGCGCTGAAACGAGACCCACCCACCCGGCCCACCCGGCCGACCACCCCGAACGAGTTGAAAGGAAACATCATGAGCAACACGACCAACACCGCCGCCGCCACCGCTCACAACGCCCGCCGCTTCGTCGGCAAGACCGCCCTGGTCACCGGCGGCAGCAGCGGCATCGGCCTGGCCGCCGCGCAAGCCTTCGCCGCCGAAGGTGCCCGCGTCATCATCACCGGCCGTGACGAGGCCGCCCTGGCCGCCGCGGCCACGGCCATCGGTGGCGAGGTGATCACGCTGCGCAACGACGCCGGCAAGATCGAGGACGCGCAAGCGCTGGGCCAGACGCTGCGCGAGCGCGACCTCTTCGTCGACGCGGTGTTCCTGAACGCGGGCGTGGCCAAGTTCGCCGGCCTCGCCGACGCGACCGAGTCGCTCTGGGACCAGACCTTCGACACCAACGTCAAGGGCCCCTTCTTCCAGCTGCAGGCGCTGCTGCCGCAACTGCGCCGCGGGGCGTCGGTGGTGATCAACGGCTCGATCAACGCGCGCATCGGCATGCCCAACTCGTCGATCTACGCGGCCAGCAAGGCGGCGCTGATCTCGATGGCCAAGACGCTGTCGGCGGAGCTGCTGCCGGTGGGCGTGCGGGTGAACGTCGTCAGCCCCGGCCCGATCCAGACCCCGCTGTACGGCAAGCTGGGCATGGATGCCGCGACGCTGGACGCCACCGCCGCCGCCATCCTGGGTCAGATCCCGCTGGGCCGCTTCGGCACCTCCGAGGAAGTCGCTTCCACCGTGCTGCACCTGGCCGCCGCTGAATCCGCCTTCATCGTCGGGACGGAGATCATCGTCGACGGTGGCATGAGCCAGCTGTGATCACCCGCTGAGCAAAAGAAAAGGCCCTGGTCTCACGACCAGGGCCGAAAGTTCGTCCGCCCGCAGAGGGAATAGGCGGACCATGCGAGAGAGAAGCATGAACAACGAAAGCTCGAATTCCGTTGTCAGGATCAACTGTAGGGACGACCGCGGGCCGGGTCACGACGGCAAGACCGCAAGCGCGGCGAGGGTTTCGCCGCAAGCGCGTGTCGGGTGATTGCCTACACGGCGCGGGCACGGTTCCTGTGCGGTCCGTACACGATCCCTACGCGGTCCGCGCCGCCGCGCGCGGCGCCTGCGTGACGCCCAGGGCCCGGCTCGCGCTCATCGCCATGATCACGGCGAAGAACACGACGCAGGACAGGCCGGCCGTCAGCGAGGTGTGCTCGGCGATCATGCCGATCAGCGGCGGACCGGCCATCATGCCGAGGTAGCCCAGCGAGGACACCGCCGCGATGCCGTGCGCGGCGCTGACGCCGGGCACCTTGGACGCCGCGCTGAACAGCACCGGCACGACGTTGGACAGGCCCAGGCCCACCAGCGCGAAGCCCAGCAGGCCCGCGTCGGCCAGCGGCACGAGCAGCGCCGTGGCCATGCCCGCGGCGGCCAGCAGTCCGCTCGCGACCATCAGCGGCACCGGCGCGACCCGCGCCCGCACCCAGTCCCCGCCGAAGCGGCCCAGCGCCATCGCCAGGCTGAAGCTCGCGTAACCGAGCGCGGAGATCGTGGCATCGCTGCCGCGCTCCTGCTTCATGAACAGCACGCTCCAGTCGTACATCGCGCCCTCGGCGATCAGGCCGAGCACGGCCAGCGTGCCGATCAGCGCCAGCACGCCGCGCGGCAGGCTCATCGGCTGCTTCTCGCCGGCCTCGGTCGTCATCTTCAACATCGCGGCGCACGCGCCCAGGATCAGCACGACCCCGGTGCCGCAGGCCACCAGCAGGTGCGTGCCCGGCGTCCAGCCCAGCATCGGCAGCAGGCTGCCCACCCCCGCGCCGACCATGCCGCCCAGGCTGAACATCGCATGGAAGCCGCTCATCAGCGGCCGGCCGGCGAGGTGCTCGATCTCGGTGGCCTCGGCGTTGATGGCGACGTCGAAGAGACTGGCCGTCGCACCGAAGAGCATCAGCAGCCCCACCAGGCCCAGGTAGACGCTCGGCGTGATCAGCAGCGAGACGCCCGCGGCGCACAGCACGCCGGTCAGGCCCGCCACGCCGCGCGGACCGAATCGCGCGACGACCCGTCCGGCCTGCGACAGCGCGAGCAGCGCGCCCACGCCCGAGGCCAGCATCGCGATGGCCAGCGACTGCTCGCCCAGCCCGTAATGCGCCTTGACCGTGGGCACGTGCACGCCCCAGGTCGCGAACAGCGCGCCGGAGACGAAGAACTGGACGCGCAGGGCCCAGGCCGCGGCCAACAGGCGGCGCGCGGTCGGCACGTTGGCGGTGGGAGGCGTGACGGGCGGGGTGGACGGCGTGGTCATCGTGAGGCGGCGTGAAGAGCGCGTTACTGTAGGCGCCACGCGTGGGCACGCGCGCGCAGTCCGCCCGCCGGCCTCAGGACACCATGCCGCGCAGCGCGTTGAACAGCTTGCGCGGCTGCAGCGGCTTGAAGAGCACGGTGTGGCCGCTCTCGGTGGCGCGGCGCAACTCCTCGCGGCTGGTGTCGCCGGTGACGAGGATCGCGGGGACCTCCATCCGGCAGAGCTCGCGCACCGCGCGGATCGCCGCGATGCCGTCGGGGCCGTCGCCCAGGTGCAGGTCCGACAGGATCAGGTCAGGCGGCTCGGCCCGCGCGCGCACCGCGTCGGCGGCCTCGGCGGCGGTGGCCGCGATGATGGACTCGTAGCCCCACTCCTCCAGCAGCAGCTGCAGGCCGATGCGGATGGGTTCCTCGTCGTCGATCACCAGCACCGAGCGCGGCTCCATCACCGGCATCGGCACGGTGTCGGCGGCGGTCGTGAACTCGGGGATCTCCGGCAGCCCGCCCAGCGGCATGCTGAGCCGGAACATCGTGCCCTTGCCCGGCCGCGACGCCACCATCAGCCGGTAGCCCAGCAGGTGCGCCAGGCGCTTGACGATCGCCAGGCCCATGCCCAGGCCCTGCGTGCGGCTGCGCTCGCTCTGCCCGACCTGGTAGAACTCCGCGAAGATCCGCGGCAGGTCCGTGGACTTGATGCCGATGCCGGTGTCCCAGACCTCAAGGTTCAGGTGCGTGGCGGTCGAGCGCGCGACGACCACGACGCCGCCGGTCTCGGTGTACTTGATCGCGTTCTGGATCAGGTTGCCCAGAATGCGCTCCAGCAGCTGCGGATCGCTGGTCACCGACTTGCCGCCCGGCGAGAAGCGCAGCCCCAGGCCCGCGCCCTCGGCCTGCCCGGCGTAATGCATGTGCAGCCGCCGGAACAGGTCGCGCAGCGGGAAGTGCTGCAGGTTGGGTTCGACGGTGCCGGCGTCCAGCCGCGAGATGTCCAGCATCGCGTTGAACGAGCGCTCGAGTCCTTCGATGGAGCGCATCACGTTGCGGATCAGCGGCTCTTCCTCGGTGCCCTGCAGGCGGCGTTCCAGGCTCGCCGCGAACAGCCCGAGCGCGTGCACCGGCTGGCGCAGGTCGTGGCTGGCGATGGCCAGGAAGCGGCTCTTCTCCTGGTCCGCGCGGATCGCGCCGTCGCGCTCGGATTCGAGCGCGCCCAGGCGCAGGTCCTGCTCCATCAGCAGGCGCTTGTTGCGCTGCCAGCGGTGGTGTTCCAGGATGGCCAGCCCCGCGATGACCGCGGCGGCGAGGAACCAGACCGGCCCCGCGCCGGGCCGCGCGGACGGATCGAAGAGACGTGCCAGGCCCTCGGAGGCCGGCAGCAGGCCGATCAGCGCGGCACCCCGCCCCATCGGGCCGAGCAGCACGCCCAGCACCGCCGCGGACGCGGCCAGCAGCGGCCCGGTGAGCAGGCCGCGCGAGCCCGGCGACTCCGCCAGCCACGGATGCAGGCACAGCAGCGCCAGGCAACCCGCGGCCTGCAGGATGAGCAGCCGACGGCCCTCGCGGTCGGTGAGACCGGCACGGTGCTCGAAGGGCTTGGCCGGACGGCGCGACAGGGAACGCGCCGTCAGCACGCAGCCCAGCCCGAGCGCCATCGTGCCGATGATCCAGATGACCAGGCCGGGTGTGGGCGTGCCGCGCAGCAGCGCCGACAGCAGCGGCACCGCCACGGCGGTCAGCAGCCAGGGCCAGTGGCTCCAGGCCTCGACGAAACCGGCGTCCTGCAGCCGGCGCGCGATGGCGCGGCGCTCGCGACGGCGGCCCTCCTGGACCGCTTCGTCGGTCGTGTGCTCCGCGCCGGCGACGGCCACGAACAGCGCGGGCCGCGGCGGCCGCTTGGAACGGCGCGGACGCGGCGCCGGTCCGGCGGCATGGGCGGAGACCGGGGTGGGAGCAACTTCGGGTGCGGCCTCGCCCGCGCGGGGCGAGGCCGCAGCCACAGCACCGGCAGCCGCCTGCGCGGACGGGCGGCCAGAAACGGCGATCGCCGGCACGTCCAGGACGCCCGGCGAATCGAGGAGGATCTCGGTCGGCGGAAAGGAGGTATCCGGTGCCGGGTCCTCGTTCCGTGGGCCGCCTCGGGGGACCGTCGTGGCCACCGCGTCAGCGGAACAGGCTGATCATGTGCGAGCGCGACTTCACGTCCAGCGCCAGCAGCAGCGACGACACGTAGTTCTTCACCGTGCCCAGCGACAGCTGCGTCGAGTTGCTGATCTCCTGGTTGCTGCAGCCCGACAGGACCAGCTCCAGGATCTCCAGGTGACGCGGGCCCAGCTCGGCCACGCGGTCGTACATCGCGGAGGACGGGAAGCGCGGGAACAGCGTGCCGGTCTGCGCCTGGCGATGACGCTGACCGTCGGCCAGCAGCGCGCGCAGCGTGCTGCGCATCTCGGCCATCATCGCGCCCTTGGGCAGGTAGCCCACCGCGCCCAGCGCGCGAGCCTGGCGCACGACGAATTCATCCTGCGTGCCGCTGAAGACGACGACGCGGGCGTCCGGGAAGGCTTCCATGAACTGGCGCAGGCCCTGCAGGCCCTTGCAGTCGCCCAGGTTCAGGTCGAGCAGCACCGCGTCCACCGCGCCGCCGTCGCCGTAGGCCTGCAGGCCTTCCTGCAGCGACGCCGCCTCGACCCAGTCGATGTCGATCTCGTCCAGCGTCTGGTAGAGCGTGCGGATGCCCGCGCGCACGAGTTCGTGATCGTCGACCAGCAACACCCGGCGCTTCACCGCCGGCGCTGCGTAGCCGCCATTTCCTGCCGCCTCGAATGAACGGGCAACGGACACTGCTTCCATAGGGCCTCCCTGCTTCGACTGACCGATGGTCTCCGGCTCGGTCGTCAATCACCCTTTACTGCTTCGCCGGAGAAGGTCCGCATGATATGGCGTTGGTCACTTGCGTCGCCCCCCAACAAGGGGGAACCCTGAGGGGTGGTTCCGGAAACACTTGTGACCACATGTTGCCGATTTGGCCTGCCAACGTTGTCACACACCATCCCCATCTATAGGTCTCTTGGAGGGGGCGCTACCCCCCATTTGGCGGAAGTCGAAACGACCGGTTACGGCGGTTTGTATCGCCGGAAACCGTCCGGACCCCCCCGGAAGGCCGCCATCGGGGTCGTCCCTGATGCCGGAAACGGCATTGGGGAGCCGGAAAATGTGATTGGCTCAGGATCGCTCGCCTCCCTAGCATCTGCTCCGCTCGACAACAACCCTACGGGGGTTGTGGAGTCGCCCGGCTTCCGGGTTGACAAGCCAGAAAAACGACGGAGACAACAATGAGCCAGATCCCATTCGCGCCGCGGGGCACCGTGGTCGCAGCCGCCCTGTTGGGGGCGATCCTCCAGGTCCCGGTCCACGCCCAGACTTCGCCTGCCGCCGACGAGAAGAAGGCGGAGGACAAGAAGGCCGAGGACAACAAGCTCGACACCGTGGTCGTGTCGGGCATGCGCCGCTCGGCGGAGTCCGCGCAGACGATCAAGCAGAACAGCGACCAGGTGGTCGATTCGATCGTCGCCGAGGACATCGGCAAGTTCCCCGACAAGAACGTGGCGGAGATCCTCGGCCGGGTGACCGGCGTGCAGATCCAGCGCGGCAACGGCGAAGCCGGCTCCGTGATCATCCGCGGCCTGGGCGGCGTGGTGACCCTGCTCAATGGACGCGAGTTCTTCTCCGACTCCGGCCGCAGCCTCTACCTGGCGGACGTGCCCGCCACGATGCTCAAGCGCATCGACGTCTACAAGACGCAGGAGGCCTCGCTGCCCGAGGGCGGCACCGCCGGCGTCATCGACGTGCGGACCAACCGGCCGCTGGACTTCAAGGACGCGCAGTTGTTCATCAACGCCCGCGAGGAACACCGCGACAAGGCCAAGAAGAACAACCCCGACGTCTCGGGCATGGCCTCCAACCGCTGGAAGACCGGCCTGGGCGAGATGGGCGCGCTGATCGGGCTGTCCTACCAGCGCGGCCAGTACCACGATGAACGCGCCTTCGTCGGCGATCCGGCGCTGATCACCGTCCCCGGCCGCACCGAGAAGGTCCTGGGCACGGACGCGATGGGCCGCGTCTTCGACCTGGGCGACCGCAAGCGCGTGGCGGGCAACTTCGCGCTGCAGTGGAAGCCGAGCAAGGACTCGGAAATCTACCTCGAGGGCTTCGGCACCCGCATCGACCATCGCTACCAGCAGTCCTTCCTGGTCGCGGGCATCGGCATGAACAACGATCCGGTGCTGGGCTGGGTCCCCGCGCCGGGCACGGTGATCACGACCAAGCCGGGCACCAACAACCTGGACACCGCGACCAACACGAATTACCCGGGCTGGGGTTTCACCTCCACGCAGGCCAAGCACGACGAGGCCAGCAACAACCAGCTCGCGCTGGGCGGCAACTGGCGCGTCAGCGACAAGCTCAAGCTCAGCACCGAGGTCGCCCGCACCCGCAGCCAGATCGACTGGGTCAACCGCATCCTGGACACCGGCTACAGCCCGACCAGCACCGTCGCGGCGGTGCGTGACGGCGGCGGCTTCATCGACTATCCCGGGCTGGACCTGACCAACGCGGCCAACTTCCGCATCAACGGCGGCGTGGACGTGCGCGGCCGCCGCGAGGGCAAGTCCACCGACTGGCGCGCCGATGCCGATTACGACATGGGCGACGGCTTCCTGCGCGAGCTCAGCGCGGGCGTGCGCCTGGCCAAGCGCGATGCGATGTCGATCAACAGCAACATGCCGTGGACGACCTCGTTCTCGGCGGTCGGCCAGACGCTGAGCAACTTCCCCGGCATCTACGAGGTGGCGCCCAAGACCTGGGGCGACTTCGGCGTCAAGCAGTACGTCTTCGCGTCGCGGGACTGGCTGCTCGACAACGGCGAGGCCTTCCGCCAAATGCTGACCGGCAGCACGGCGCTGACGCCGTACGACCCGATGACGCTGTTCGACGACACCGAGAAGACCAGCGCGATCTACGGCCGCGCCAAGTTCGGCTTCGACGCGCTGGGCGTGCCGGTGTCGGGCGTGGCGGGCGTGCGGGTCGTCCGCACCGAGCAGACGCTGCGCGGCAACTCCCGCGATGCCTCCACGAACCAGGTGACGCCGGTGCTGGTGGACACGACGCGCACCGACGCGCTGCCCACGCTGTCCATGCGCGCGGAGCTCACGCCCAAGCTGGTCGGACGGCTGGTCTGGGGCAAGACGCTGGAGCGTCCCAACTTCGTCGACTACAACCCCGGCCAGACCAACACGCCCCCGGGCGGCGGCGTCACCTACGGCACGCTGGCCGGCGGCAACCCCAACCTGAAGCCCACCGAGTCCGACAACACCGACGTCGCGCTGGAGTGGTACTTCGCCCGCACCGGCTCGTTGACCGGCACGGCCTTCCAGCACAAGTTCAAGAACCGCATCACGACACAGACCACCGAGACCACGGTCAACGGCGTGCTGTACCGCGTGACGCAGCCGGTCAACGTCAACCGCGCCGACCTGCATGGCTACGAGCTGAGCTACCGCCAGTTCTACGACTTCCTGCCCGGCTGGCTGGGCGGCTTCGGGATGGAGGCGAACTTCACCTTCATGACCGGCAAGCAGACGGCGCCGGACGGCACCGAGGGCCCCTTCCTCGGCCAGTCCAAGAAGGCCTACAACGTGGTCGGTCTGTATGAGCGCAACGGCATCTACGGCCGCCTGGCCTACAACTGGCGCGGCAAGTTCCTGGCCGAATACCCGTACCGCACCACCGGCCGGGAGCTGTGGGTCGCGCCGCTGCGCACGCTGGACGCGTCGCTGGGCTACGAGGTCACGAAGAACCTGACGGTGTCGCTGGACGTGACCAACCTGCTCAACCAGGCGTATCACGACTACTTCGACAAGAACCCGTCGCTGGTGCGTGACGTCCGCTACTACGACCGCACCGTCGCCCTGGGCCTGCGCTGGAAGCTGTGATCGACCCGAGCGCCTCTGACGTGAATGCCCCCGACGTGACCGAAGTCCCCACGCCCTCCCCGACGCCCTCCCCCACGTTGAGGCCGCTGATCCCCCAACGGGCGGACCCCCACCTCACCCGCCATGTGGACGGGGGGGGACGGGCGCGGTACTTCTTCACCGCGTCGGTGCCGGCGTACGACGGGGTGGAGCTCCGCGCCGCCGATCGCTGGCAAGACCTGGCCCAGGCGCCGGCCCGCATGATCTGGCGCAAGCCCGACATGGGCCGGTGGTCCGAGCTGATCTGGGCGCCGGAACTCCACTTCCGCCAAGGCGCCTGGTACGTCTACTTCGCCGCGGCCCCGAGCCGCGAGATCGTCGGCGGCCTGTTCCAGCACCGGATGTATGCGCTGCGCAACCGCTCGCCCGATCCGATGACGGGCGAGTGGGAGTTCCTCGGCCAGGTCGACAGCGGCATCGACACCTTTTGCCTGGACGCGACGACCTTCGAGCACCGCGGGCAGCTGTATTACCTGTGGGCGCAGAAGGATGTCGGGATCGCCGGCAACTCCAATCTGTACATCGCGCCGATGGCCACGCCGTGGTTGCTGTCGGGACCGCCGGTGATGCTGAGCCGGCCGGAGTACGACTGGGAATGCCGCGGTTTCCTCGTCAACGAGGGGCCGTCGGTGCTGCAGCGCGGGGGCAAGGTGTTCATCAGCTACTCGGCCAGCGCCACGGACGAGAACTACGCGATGGGGCTGCTGTGGATGGACGAGGCGTCCGATCCGCTGGATCCGGCGAGCTGGACCAAGTCGGCCACGCCGGTGCTGACCTCGAGCCCGTCGCGCTCGATCTTCGGCCCGGGCCACAACAGCTTCGCGCTGGACGAGGACGGCGAGACGGTGCTGCTGGTCTATCACGCGCGGACCTACACCGAGATCGAGGGCGACCCGCTCTGGAACCCGGACCGCCACACCTACGTCAAGCGCCTGCGCTGGACCGCGGACGGCCTGCCGGACTTCGGCGACGCCGGGCTGGCGTGATATCCGATTGGATATCGGAATCCCGGAAGTTTTGATTGGATCCGAATCACCCGTCTCCCTAGCATCCGCTTCGGAGACAACACACCACACCTGCAATGACCGAGGCCAAGAAGAAGATCAAGCTGCGTTCCGCCGAGTGGTTCGGGACGCAGGACAAGAACGGATTCATGTACCGGTCCTGGATGAAGAACCAGGGCATCCCGGACCATGAATTCGACGGCAAGCCGATCATCGGCATCTGCAACACCTGGTCCGAGCTGACGCCGTGCAACGCGCACTTCCGCAAGCTTGCCGAGCACGTCAAGCGCGGCATCCTGGAAGCCGGCGGTTATCCGGTGGAGTTCCCGGTGTTCTCCAACGGCGAGTCCAACCTGCGCCCCACGGCGATGCTGACGCGCAACTTGGCCAGCATGGACGTCGAGGAATCGATCCGCGGCAATCCGATGGACGCGGTGGTGCTGCTGGTGGGCTGCGACAAGACCACGCCCGCGCTGCTGATGGGCGCGGCCAGCGTGGACCTGCCGACCATCGTCGTGACCGGCGGGCCGATGCTCAACGGCAAGCTCAACGGGAAGAACATCGGCTCGGGCACGGCGGTCTGGCAGTTGCACGAGCAGGTCAAGGCCGGCGAGATCTCGATGCACGACTTCATCGCCGCCGAGGCGGGACATTCGCGCTCGGCCGGCACCTGCAACACGATGGGCACGGCGTCGACGATGGCCTGCATGGCGGAATCGCTGGGCACCTCGCTGCCGCACAACGCCGCGATCCCGGCCGTCGACGCGCGCCGCTACGTGCTGGCGCATCTGTCGGGCATGCGCATCGTGGAGATGGTCTGGGAGGACCTGCGCCTGTCCAAGGTCCTCACCCGCGAGGCCTTCGAGAACGCGATCCGCACCAACGCGGCGATCGGCGGCTCGACCAATGCGGTCATCCACCTGAAGGCGATCGCCGGACGGGTGGGCGTGCCGCTGGAGCTCGAGGACTGGACCGCGATCGGCCGCGGCACGCCAACGCTGGTGGACCTGCTGCCGTCGGGACGCTTCCTGATGGAGGAGTTCTATTACGCCGGCGGGCTGCCCGCGGTGCTGCGCCGCCTGGGCGAGCACGGCCTGCTGCCGCACAAGGATGCGCTGACGGTCAACGGCAAGACGCTCTGGCAGAACGTGCATGACGCGCCGATCTACGACGACGAGGTGATCCGTCCGATCGTCAAGCCGCTGATCGAGGACGGCGGCATCTGCGTGCTGCGTGGCAATCTCGCGCCGCGCGGCGCGGTGCTCAAGCCCTCGGCGGCCACGCCCGCGCTGATGCAGCATCGCGGGCGGGCCGTGGTCTTCGAGGACTTCGAGGACTACAAGGCGCGCATCATGGATCCGAACCTGGAGGTCGACGCGGACTCCATCCTCGTGATGAAGAACTGCGGGCCCAGGGGATATCCGGGCATGGCCGAGGTGGGGAACATGGGCCTGCCGCCCAAGCTGCTGGCGCAGGGCATCAAGGACATGGTGCGCATCTCCGACGCGCGCATGAGCGGCACCGCGTATGGCACGGTCGTGCTGCATGTGGCGCCCGAGGCCAAGGCCGGCGGCCCGCTGGCGGTGGTCCGCGAGGGCGACTGGATCGAGCTGGATTGCGCGGGGAATCGGCTGCATCTGGATATCTCCGACGCGGAGCTCGAAGCGCGCCTGGCCGAGTGGGCCACGAAGCAGCAGCCCGATCCGGCCGATCTGAGCGGCTATCGCAAGCTCTACGTCCAGCACGTGCTGCAGGCCGACGAAGGCTGCGACTTCGACTTCCTGCGCGGCTGCCGCGGCTCGGCAGTCCCACGGCACTCGCATTGAGTTGCCCCCTCGCCCGCTTGCGGGAGAGGGAGGGGTGAGGGCCAGCGGCCGTGGCCGTCCTCACCCCTTGCCGAGATCCCCACAGAGGGACCGGCTTGACCCCGACAAGAACGAAGGAGACAAGCATGCGATTCCCCCTGAAGGCGACCTGGCTCGCCCTGACGCTGGCGGCTACGACCTGGTCGCTCCCTGCCGCGGCGGCCGACGTGCAACTCAGCATCGACGCCGGCAAGCCCGGTCCGGTGATCCACCGCAACGTCTACGGCCAGTTCGCCGAGCACCTGGGCACCGGCATCTACGAAGGCATGTGGGTGGGCCCCGATTCCAAGGTCCCCAACGTGCGCGGCTGGCGCAAGGACGTGGTGGGCGCGCTCAAGGCGCTGAAGGTGCCGCTGGTGCGCTGGCCTGGCGGCTGCTTCGCCGATGAATACCACTGGCGCGACGGCATCGGCCCGCGCGGCAAGCGGCCGGTGAAGGTCAACACGCACTGGGGCGGCGTGCCCGAGAACAACGCCGTCGGCACGCACGAGTTCTTCGATCTCGTGGAGCAGCTCGGTGCCGAGGCCTACGTCAACGGCAACCTCGGCACCGGCAGCGCGCAGGAGATGGCCGAGTGGCTGGAGTACATGACCGCCGAGGGCAGCTCCACGCTCGCGCAGCAGCGCCGCAAGAACGGACGCGACAAGCCCTTCAAGGTGAGCTACTTCGCCGTGGGCAACGAGGCCTGGGGCTGCGGCGGCAACATGACGCCCGAGTACTACACGAACCAGTACCGCCAGGTCGCCACCTTCCTCAAGACGCCGCCGGGCAACAAGCCGCAGTTCGTCGCCAGCGGCGGCAACGCGCAGGACACGCGCTGGACCGAGGTGCTCTCCACGCAGAACATCAAGTTCAACTTCGACCTGATCGGCCACCACTACTACTCGTTCCCGGGCGGCGAATGGGAGAAGAAGGGACCGGCGGTCGGTTTCGACGAGTCGGCCTGGATCTGGCTGCTGGCGCAGGCGCAGGACTTCGGCAAGACGGTGGAAGCCAACATCGCGGTGCTCGACCGCAACGACCCGCAGAAGCGCATCGGCCTGGCGCTCGATGAATGGGGCAGCTGGTACGACCCCGAGCCGGGCAGCAATCCGGGATTCCTGGTCCAGCGCAATACGATGCGCGACGCGATGCTCGCCGCCCTGCACTTCCACATGTTCCATGAACACGCGGACCGCGTGCGCATGACCAACATCGCGCAGATGGTCAACGTGCTGCAGGCCATGATCCTGACGGACAAGACCCGCATGGTGCTGACGCCGACGTATCACGCCTTCGCGATGTATACGCCCTTCCAGGACGCGACGACGCTGCCTTCGACGCTGGCCGGCAACCCCGCGTACGCGCTGGCGGGCAAGACGCTGCCGACGGTGAGCGCCTCGGCGGCGCGCGGCAAGGACGGCAAGTTGTACCTGGCGCTGCTCAACGTGAATCCGCGCGAGGCGCAGACGGTGAAGCTCGCGTTGCAGGGCGCGAGCGCCACGCGCGCGGTCGGACGCGTGCTGAGCGCCGCGGCGATGGACAGCGAGAACACCTTCGCCCAGCCGCAGGCGGTGCAGCCGGTCGCGTACGAGGCCAAGGCCGCGGGCGGGACGCTGAGCCTGCCGCTGCCTCCCAAGTCCATCGTCGTCGTCGCGCTGGAGGACTGACCATGAGCGAACTCAACAGACGCACCCTGCTCGCGCACGGCGGCGCGGTGGCGCTCGCCCTGACGGGCTGCGGTGGAGGCGGCGGATCGACGTCGTCGGCGGTGGCTGCGGCGCCGTCACCGACACCGGCCCCCTCGCCCGCTCCCGCGCCGGCACCAGCACCAGCCCCTGCGCCCGCCCCGTCGCAGCCGCCGATCCCCTTCGCCGAGGTCTCGGTGCACGACCCGTCGGTGATCCGCGCGGACGGCACGTTCTACGTGTTCGGCTCGCACCTGGCGGCCGCGAAGTCGACCGACCTCATGAACTGGGCCGCGGTCGCCGACGGCGTCAACGACGCCAATCCGCTGTTCAACAAGGTCACGACGGCGCTGGCCGACACCTTCGCCTGGGCGCAGGTCACCGGCCTGTGGGCGCCGGACGTGGCGCGGCTGGACGACGGCAAGTACCGCATGTACTACTGCGCCTGCAAGGGCGACTCGCCGCGATCGGCGCTGGGCGTGGCGGTCGCGGACGCGGTCCAGGGACCCTACGTGAACCAGCAGATCCTGCTGAAGTCCGGCCAGTGGGGCCAGGCCAGCGAGGACGGCACGATCTACGACGCGACGGTCCATCCCAACGTCGTCGACCCGCAGGTCTTCAAGGACGCGACCGGGCGGCTCTGGATGATCTACGGCTCGTACTCGGGCGGTCTCTTCATCCTGGAGATCGACAAGACGAGCGGGTTGCCGCTCGCGGGCCAGGGCTACGGCAAGCACCTGATGGGCGGCAACCACGCGCGCATCGAAGGTGCCTACGTGCTCTACAGCCCGAGCTCGCGCTACTACTACCTGTTTTGCAGCTTCGGCGGGCTGGACGCCAACGGCGGCTACAACCTGCGCGTGGCGCGCTCGCGCAATCCCGATGGCCCCTATGTCGACGGACGCGGCACCGACATGGCGACGGTCAAGGGCGCGCCGGGCACGCTCTTCGACGACGCCAGCATCACGCCGCATGGCCAGAAGCTGATGGGCGGCCATCAATGGGCGCTGGCCAGCGGCGAGTCCGGGACCGCGCTGGGCTATGTCTCGCCGGGGCACAACTCGGCGTATCTCGACGCGGCGACGGGGCAGTACTTCCTCATCTTCCACACGCGTTTCCCCGGCAGCGGCGAGCTGCACCAGGTCCGCGTCCACGAGATGTTCCTCAACGCCGATGACTGGCTCGTGGCCGCCCCCTTGCGCTACGCGCCGCTGTCGCTCGCGGTTCCGGCTGCCTCGCCCACGGTGGGCGCGATCGATGCAGCGGGCAGCTACAAGCTGATCAACCACGGGCTGGACATCACGCCGACGTCCAAGACCTCGGTGGCGGTGACGCTCGCGGCGGATGGCACGGTGAGCGGCGGTGCCACGGGCACGTGGTCGCACCAGGGCAGCAACCGCGTCGCGTTGACGCTGAGCGGCAGCGGGACCTCGGGCGGCAGCTTCGCGGGCGTGCTCTCGCGGCAATGGAACACCAATGCCGGGGCGTTCGCGGTCACGTTGACGGCGCAATCGGCCGCGGGCGTGTCGGTCTGGGCCATCCGCACGGGCACCTGATGCGGCGCGCGTTCCTGCAGCGATGCCTGTGCGCTGTGGGCGCCGGGGTCGGCCCCGGCTTCGGCGCGCTGCTGGCGAAGGACGCGAGGGCGACGAGCGGCGCGGCCCTGGACGTGGCGAATCCATCGCGTCGCGATGTTCCGCTCTCCGCCGCGCGGCGCATGCCGCTCTCGCGCGTGCGGCTGCTCGACGGGCCCTTGCTGGAGGCGCAGCGCACGGACCTGCGCTACCTGATGGCGCTCGATGCCGACCGCTTGCTCGCGCCGTTCCGCCGCGAGGCCGGCCTGCCCTTGCCCAAGCCGTCCTACGGCAACTGGGAAAGCAGCGGGCTGGACGGCCACATGGGCGGGCACTACGTGTCAGCGCTGGCGATGATGGCCGCGAGCACCGGCGACGACGCCGTCACCGCGCGCCTGCGCCAGGTGCTGCGCGAGCTGCGGGCCTGCCAGCTCGCGCAGGGCGATGGCTACCTCGGCGGCATTCCGGACGGACGGACCGCGTGGCGCGAGATCGCGCGCGGGGAGTTGAAGGTCGACAGCTTCTCGGTCAATGGCCGCTGGGTGCCTTGGTACAACCTGCACAAGACCTTCGCCGGTCTGCGCGACGCGTGGGTGCTGTGCGAGGAGCCGCTCGCGCGGACGATGCTCGTGGATCTGGGCGGCTGGGCACTCGGCTTGCTCGAACCGCTGAGCGACGCACAACTGCAGGACATGATGCGCGCCGAGCACGGCGGCATGAACGAGCTCTTCGTCGACCTGGCCGAGATCACCGGCGATACGCGCTACCGCGCGATGGCGACGCGCTTCTCGCATCGCGCGATCCTCGATCCATTGCTGGCCCGGCATGACGCGCTCACCGGGCTGCACGCCAACACGCAGATCCCGAAGGTGATCGGCTTCGCGCGCATCGCCGAGGCCGAAAGCTCGAACGATTCAATGCTCGAGGCCGCCCGATTCTTCTGGCACACGGTGGAAGCGCGCCGCAGCGTAGCGATCGGCGGCAACAGCGTGAAGGAGCATTTCCACGCGCTGGATGATTTCCAGCCGATGCTGGATGAGGTGGAAGGTCCCGAGACCTGCAACACCTACAACATGCTCAAGCTCACCGAGCTGCTGCATGCACATGCGCCGGACGATGCATCCCGAGCGCGCTACGCCGACTTCCACGAACGCGCCCTCTTCAACCACGTGCTGGCCTCGCAGCATCCGTCGGGCGGCTTCGTGTACTTCACGCCGATGCGACCGCAGCATTACCGCGTCTACTCGCAGGTCGACCTGGGCATGTGGTGCTGCGTGGGGTCCGGCCTGGAGAGCCACGCGCGGCATGGCCAGTTCATCTACACGCAGGCCGATGGCCCGACCCCGACGCTGTACGTCAATCTCTTTGCCGCCTCATCGCTCGACTGGCGCGAGCAAGGCGTGACGCTGCGCCAGCTCACGCGATTCCCGGACGAAGCCGCGACGCGGCTGGTCATCGATGCCGTCGCCGCAGACCAGGCAACGCCCTCGCGCCGCTTCGCGCTGAAGATCCGCCATCCGGCCTGGGTCAGACGGGGCGCCCTGCGTGTGACGGTCAACGGCCGCCCCGTGACGCTGAGCGCTGAGGACGCGCGACCCGGTGGCTACGTCACGCTTGAACGCGGCTGGCGCGCGGGCGACACCGTCGCGCTGCGCCTGCCGATGCGCACCACGCTGGAGCCGATGCCGACGCGCCCCGACCATGTGGCGGTGCTGCACGGCCCGATCGTGCTGGCATCGCGCACGAGGCCGCTGCCGGAGGAACGCCTCGAGTTCCGCGCTGGCGATGCCCGCATGGATCACATCGCCCAGGGCGAACGGGTGCCGCTCGCGCAGGCGCCGTTGTTCGTGACCTCGGAGGCGGACTTCTCCGGCCGCCTGCTACCGATCGCGGGCCGCCCGCTGAGCTTCCGCACGGGATCGCTGCTGCAAGGCCCGGATGGCGCGCCGATGCGAGGTCTGGTGCTCGAGCCCTTCTTCCGCGTGCACGACAGCCGCTACATGCTGTACTGGCCAGTGAGCACGCCGCAGCAGGCGCGCGAGCGCCGCGAGCGAATCGCGCGTGACGAGCAAGCGCGCATCGCGTTGCAGGCGCGGACGGTGGACGCGGTGGCGCCCGGCGAGCAACAGCCCGAGAGCGATCACGGCTTCGAGGGCGATCGCGTCGACACCGGCTTGAATGGAGGACGTCGATGGCGCCATGCGACGGGCTGGTTCAGCTACCGCCTGAACGATCCCAAGCGCGAGGGCCGTGTGTTGCGCCTGGTGTGTTCCCCGTCTGACGACGGCCGGCGCTTCGCTGTCTGGCTCAACGACCGCCTTCTGACTGACCTCACGCTGAAGTCCTCGGCCGAGAGCCCCTCGCCCGCGAAGCGGGAGAGGGGTGGGGGTGAGGGCTCGCGGCAGGGCACGGAATCGACCTTCTACGACCTGGATTTACCGATCCCTGAAGACTGGCCGCGCCCCGCCGATGGCACGTTGAGAGTGCGCTTCGTCGCCGCGCCGGGCTCGATCGCGGGCGGCATCTACGACCTGCGGCTGCTGAGATCCTGACGGTCTGACGACGGCCACGCGACAGGCTGCAGCAAGGTCCGCGCGGACGTGGCTTCCTAGAATTCCGCGTGACCTGCCGCACGCCCATTACTGCCCTGTCCCGACGCCACGTCCGCCCTCGCCTGCCCCTGCGTTGTGCAGGTCTGATGGCAGGCCTGCTGGCGAGCGCCACCCCCTCATGGGCCGCCGGCAGCCTCGTGCTGATGGACGCGCCGCCGGCTGAAACGAGCTGGTCGGGCGGTGTCTCCACGCGCAGCTGGCCGTCCGCGCCCGGTTCCCGCGCCAAGAGCAACGACCTGTTGCCGGCGATCGAGGTCCTCGCGCCCAACGGCGCCTTCGCCTCCACGGACCTGGGCGTGGGCTGGAACCTCGTGCCCCTACTAGCCGATGCGGAGACCGCCAAGACCTGGCAAGCGGGCGCGCGCCTGTGGCCGCAGTTCGGCCGCCCCTCGCGCGTGACGCCGCAAGGCATCGACCGGCTCGGCTCGCGCGTCACCACCGAGGCCTTCGCCAACGTGCAGGCGACGTCCTGGCTGTTGCTGCAATCAGGCGCGTCCTGGGGCAGCGGCCGACATCACGACGGTCAGCAGCTGGAACTGGGTCTGACCTCGGGCATCCCGATCGGCGACGACCTGATCGGCGTGACGATCGCGGCGACCGCGGCCAACGGCGCGCACTTGCGCAGCAGCTTCGGCGTCGGCCCGCGCGAGGCGCGCGCCAGCGGCCTGCCCGAATGGCGGCCTCGCGCCGGGATGATGGACTGGAGCATCGCGCTCAACGGCGAGCACAAGTTCTCCTCGCGCTGGTCGGTCAGCGGCCAGTGGCTCAACGCACGCCTCGTGGGCGATGCCGCGCATTCGCCGCTGACGACCGCCAAGTCGCAGCAGACCTTCAGCGCCAGCCTCTGGTACCGGTTCTGAGCGCTCGCGCCCTCCCCTCATGCATCGTGTCCTCCTGATCGCCGTCCCGCTGTTTGCCCTGTTCATGGGGCTCGAATGGCTGTGGGGCCGCTGGCGAGGCCGGGACACGCATGACCTGGCGGACTCGCTGAGCAGCCTCAGCCAGGGCCTGATGAGCCTGGCGGTGGCGGCGGTGACGCCGCTGTTCCAGACGGGGATCTACGCGTGGGCGCAGCCGCATCTCGGGCTGCTGCCGACGTCCCTGTGGACCGGATGGTGGGCTTGGGCAGTGGCCATCGTCTTCTACGACTTCTGCGATTACTGGCTGCATCGCGTGAGCCACGAGAGCGCGATCTTCTGGGCGGCGCACGCGGTGCATCACCAGAGCGAGCGATTCAACCTGACGACGGCGCTGCGGCAGGAGAGCTTCTACGCGGTGATGGGCGCGCCCTTCTTCCTGCCGATGGCGCTGCTGGGGATGCCGGTCGATCTCTACCTGGGCGCGGGGCTGTTCGTGCTGCTGTATCAGTTCTGGATCCACACCGAGCTGATCGGCAAGCTGGGCTGGCTGGACCGGCTGATCTCGACGCCGTCGAATCACCGGGTGCATCACGCGGTGAATCCGGGCTATCTCGACAAGAACTACGGCGCGGTGCTGGTGATCTGGGACCGGATGTTCGGCAGCTTCGTCGAGGAGACCGAGCCCTGCGTCTATGGCACGGTGAAGCCCTTGCACAGCTGGTCGCCGCTGCGCGCGATCGGCCAGTTCTACGGCGAGCTCCTCGAGCGCGCGCGGGCGACGCCGCGCTGGCGCGATCGCGTGCGGGTGATGTTCAAGTCACCGGGGTGGAATCCGCCGGGCATCGCGCCCTTCGCGCCGCCAGATGAGGCGCGGTTGCGCCAGCCGCGATTCGCGTCGCGCCTGGAGGCGCTCGATGTGGGGCGCGCGATCAGCCTGTTCCTGGTGACGGCGGCCGCGACGGCCGTGTGGCTCGATGCCGCCGATGATCTCGGTGAAGGGCGCAATCTGCTGGCCGCCGCGGTGGTCGCGATCGGCCTGTCGGCGACGGGCGCGATGCTCGCGCGCGGGGAGCAGGAGCGCCATCGCGACGGCGAACGATCCACCCAGCGGCGCGCGTGGGGGATCTACCTGGGCGCGATGACCTTGTGCGTGGGCCTGATCGCCGTGATGGCCTGATCGGTGGGCGAGCCTGAAGGGCTCGTCCAATGCCAGTCACCCCGCGATCAACGGGAACAGGCGATCCTCGCCACCGGTCTGCGAGGGCGGCAGCACGACACAGGCGACGAAGCCCGGTAGCGGGCGTCCGGCGGCCGAGGCGATCGTCGCGGCCAGCGCGACGAAGGGCCACGACACAAGTTCCTCGTTCCCCACCAGCGCCTCGCCCGACGTCGCGTAGCGCGCGAGCGTCGATGCGATCTCCGACATGCGCTTGCCGGCGGGTCCGCGCACCGACTCCATCGTTTCCAGCCGAACCGGCCGTAGCAGGTCCTCCAGCGCGCGGCATTGCGAGGTCAGCGCCTCCAGACCGCGCAGCAGATAGGACAACACGAACAGCCGGCCCAGCATCAGGTGCAGTGGCGAGCCCTTCACCCGCAGGCCATCGGACATCCCCAGCCGCGGATAGACGCCAACGTCCATGTCCGCGTCCTTGCGCCACTGGACCGGCAGCTCAGGGAAACGGTCGAGGAAGGCGAGCAGCAGCGCCGTGTCGTCGCCGGCGAAATCGGGCAGGCAGTCCCGGGCTTTCTCCAGCGTGAAGAGGCGCGGCGTCTGCTTGGGCCACCAGCGCGCGTACTCCGATTCCATGCCGCGCAACCCGAAGGTCACCAGGTCTCGCCGCAGGTCCTGCAGCGGCGCGCTCAGGAAGCCGCGGAACTCCGCGCCGGTGAACGACAGCGGCAGGAGGATCGCGGCCGACTTCAGCAGTCCCTTGAGATCGAGCGAGCCATCGTCGGGCAGCGGCACGACCTCGGCCAGGCTCCGGCCGCCCTTGCCGCCGGTGACCGTCTGCAGCGCCTGCCACATGCGCTCGAACTGGTCCTTGTCCAAGGTCTTGCCGCGCGCGGAGAACGCGCCGTTGAGCGCGAAATCGACGAGCCCGCCGGCATCGTCCTTCGTCGCGGACATCACCAGCTGGGCGTGGCGAGAGATCCAGTAGCTGTCGGCCTCCTGCTGGGCGGTCGCGCTGCCGTCGGCGATCACGTCGCCGGTGAGGTTGCCGCGCAGCGACACCGAGCTGTCGCGCGTGCGCACGTCACCGATGTTCAGGCCGAAGAGGTTGATCTTCACCGACTCCGTGCGCAGCCGCCGATCGGCGAGCAGCAGCCATCCCTCGGGCTCGCCCACCACGGCGCCGGCAGCGCGCGCGGCGGCGATCAGCGGGACGAGCGTGTCCAGTCGGCCGGTCCACATCGCGTCGAACAGGCGGCGTCCTGCGTCCGAGTCCGCCGTGGGCGCGAAGGTCACGCGCAGGAAAGTCTGATTGCTGCTGGTGTTCTGCACCGAGCCCGCAAGCGCCAGCGTCACCTTCGCGCGCTGGGCGTCGCCGAGCGCCTCCAGCACGCTCTCGCGCAGCTGGGCGTAATCGTCCAACGCCTTCGTGATGGCGCCCACGATCTTGGCGTTGTTGAGCTTGCCGGTCACGGCGGCCAGCTGCGCCTGGATCTTCTCGCCGAGCGCGCCCAGCGGCGCGAGCACCGCGCTCGCCGCGTCGCCCGCGGCCGCGTTGATCTTGGCGGCCAGCGCGCCGATCGCGGTGGCCGCCTTCTCGCCGAGCGCGTCGATCTGCTTCTGGACGAAGTTCTGCAAGGCCTGCATCACGGTGGGCGGCAGCGGCCCGAACGCGGCGCCTATCCAGGCCTGCGTCAGGGACTGCGCGCTCGCGCCGCCCGTGGCGATCGCGGCGGAGGCCCGATCGAGCAAGTCGATCAGGCGGGCGCTCAAGGCGGAGGCAAGGGTCTGAGCCGCTTCTTCCGGATCGCCGAAGCCGGCGGCGACGAGCAACAGCGGCTTGAACGCGTTGCCCGTCAACGCCTTGCCGAGCTCTTTCTCCAGCGCCTCCGCGAGCGCCGTGCCCGGGTGCGTGAGGATCGCGAGCTCGTCGCTGTACTTCGCCGGATCGGGCAGCTTGCGCCGCAGCCAGGCGTCGGCGGAGGCCGCGAGCGCGGTCGCGTCGAGACCGGCGGACAGCTCCAGTGCCAGCGAGCGCGAGCTGGTGGACAGCCGCTCCAGCGCGACCTCCAGGCCGTAGCGTTCCTGTCCGTCGACCGAGCCGATGGACTTGATCAGGCTGCGCAGCCGGAACTTGCCGCCGATGGCGAGCTTGGCGTTGGCGCTCGCGCCCAGCGAGAAGCCCAGCTTGGCCTTGTCGCCGTCGAAGCCCCAGGTCCAGCCCGAGCCGGTGAACGAGGCCTTGGCGCCGAGCGAGGCCTGCAACTGTCCGTCCAGGTCCACGGAGCAGCCCCAGTAGTCGAAGTCGCCCGCGCGGGCGAGCTGGGCTTGAAGGTCCATCGGGGGCGCCATGAAGGGGACCGCGGCCACGAGCGCCAGGCCGAGCCGCTCGCTTTGTCTCGCCGCGATGTACCACTCGATGGCCGCGTTGCCGGAGGCCGACGCGCCCGCCGACAAGCCCCAGGCGCCGGCGGACGCGGTGCCGTCGAGGGTGGCACCGAGCGTGCCCTTGGCGGCGTAGCGCACGGTGAGGAAGCCGCTTCTGACGGGCAGCCCGAGCGTGCCCATCTGCGCGGCGTCCAGCACATCGGCGGTGAGCGTGAGCTCGGCCTGGGCGCCGAAGGCCCAGGTCCAGGCGCCGGTTTGGAGGCTTTTGCCTTGCAGCGGTCCGCCGAGCGGCACGACGGTGCCGGTGCCGTCCTCGAGCAGATCGGACAGTGGCAGCGCGAGCGGCTTCCACTGCTTGAGCTTGTCGCTGTCCAGCGCCTGCTTGACGGCGCCCTGGAGCAGGCCGCGCGCCGCGCTGATGGCCTGGGTGTCGTCGTTGCCCTTGAGCTTGGCGTCGACGAAGCACTTGATGGCGTCGGAGATGGGCAGGTCGCTGAGGAATCCGGTCATGGGCGCTTTCGTTCAGGCGGTGTGAAGGCGGCCGGAACATAGCGCATGCCCGTCACGAGCGGCATCCCCAAGGCGGCGGATGGGGCGGCGGCGCGACGGGAATCGGGGACGCGGCAGGGGCGCGCCCAGGCGGCTCAGCTATGCGGCCAGCCCAGCACCTCGAGCGCATCGTGATAGTCGTGGTCCTCACGCGCGTCGGTGGCGGCGTTCAAGCCCAGCGAAGCCAGGCACACCATCGCGGCGCCGCCGAAGGCGATGAGGTCTTCCGCGGCGGCGACCGGGAAGTCGTGGCCCAGCGCGTCGGCCATGCCCTCACGCAGCCGGTGGCAGGCGTAGGTCGCGACGATCGCGCCCATCGCGCCTGACAGCGCCGCTGGCCAGGAGCGCCCTCCCGCGAGCGCCGCGCCGGAGATCGCGCCGGTCACGGCGCGCGCGGCCAGCCCGGGAGGATCGGTGCGATCGGGCGTCGAGGGGAGCTTGTCGACGATGAGCTCGCCGATGGCCATGGGCGTGGCCAACGCGACGGCGGAGGTCGATCCGAGCATCGCCAGCGGCGAGTCCTTCACGTCGATCCAGCCAAGCTTGGCCGCCCAGGCCGTGGCGAACAGCGGCGCGCTGGTGCGCGGACCCGCGGTGGCGCCCATCAGGAAGGCCATCGCGAGGGTCCGGCGCGAATCGGCCGGCTTGCGCGCGACGACGGGCACGCCAAGCGTCCTCGCCTCGCGCACCACGGCGGCTCCGGCGCGGGCACGCCCGAAGAATCTGCGGAACAGATTGCGGGCGCATTCGGTGAACGCGCCGTAGATCAGGTGCGAGGCATACGAGTACGGATGCGACTGGAGCGGCGCTCGCGTGATCGGCTCGCCGAAACGCATCGCGGGCACGAGGCCCTCGTCGACAACGGTGGCCGCAGCGATGCCGAAGGCCGTGCCGTGCCCGCAGGTCACGCGGGGGTCGAGTTCCGCGGCGGCGCCGTACACGCCCCCCACCAGTGAGCCGACGGCGTAGTGCACGGCCTCGCCTGCGACAGGGCGTTGACTGGCGGGCAGGCGGCGGCCGGAGAGCTTGGCCAGACGATCCGCGGCGCGCTCGGTCGATGGCCAGCCGCGCACGCCGGAGGTGATCCCGACGCGTTCGAGCAGGTCCTGGAAGGCGGTCATTGCCGCGGCGCCGATCAGGCCGCCGGCCAGGCCGGAGGCGATGCCCAAGGGGATATCAGTTCGGGACGGATGGGATGTGGGCATGGCGGCTCCGTGGGGGCTTCGTTGCAGGACGAAGCAGCGGAGCGGCAAGGGCCGTGCCTTGGTCACTGATGCTCGCCGCGCAGGTGCGGCACAGGCGAGCCGATCCCCCCGCGCGGTCAAGCGTCAGCGGCCACAGGAACGAGGAAGGAAATAGGTGCCGTTCAACGCATAGGGCTTGCCGGCGTGGTCATAAAGCCGGATATGAACGCGGCAATTCCCGTCCCCATCGACCTCAACGCGACTGTCGGGGCTGACCGAGACCACCTGATCCGTCGCACCGATGCCGCGATTCAAGACGATGCGGCCGCCATCCACGGCATCCGCTTTCCGCGGCAGGATCACCTTGTACCGATCCAATCCATTCGTCCAGCCACCGCCGTGCCAGTTGAAGCTGACCTCATTCGTGGGAACCTCAACGCTGATAAAGGTCCGGTCCTCGTGGGACCAGACGGAAACCGAGGTCTCCGTGCTCATGGAAACGCAGCCGGCCAAGATCGTGGAAATCGCCGCTATGAAGCCAAGGCGGCGCCATCGGAGGCGTGGCATCGCGTCAGGACGGATCCGCCGCGCGCGAAGGTGGGATATGTCCAGCAGCATCTATCGCAGCCCGTTTCGGGAATCACGAGGCTGGGCACGATATCTCAACGGCGGCCCGCTCCACCAGCTCCGCTACCCGCTCACATCCCCGCTCGATCTGCGAGAGCGGCGCGGTCGCCACGCTGAGCATCAGCCCCGACTGCGCGAGTTCGGGCCGCGCGTACCAGACCGACAGCGGCGCGGGCGCGATGCCGAAGGCAAACAACGCGCGGGCAAGCGCCAGGTCCGAAACCCCGTCAGGCGTGCGCACCAGCACGGCCAGCGCCGCCGGATGCGTGTGCAGGCCGCGCGCCTGCAGCGCTCGCAGCAACGCGTCCCGTTGCGCCAGGTACAGCCGCTTGGTCCGGCGCAGGTGGCGCAGGTAATGACCCTCGCGCAGCAAGGCCGCGATCGCCGCTTGCGTCGCGGGCCCGGGCGGCGGCGCGAGACACGCCGCCACCTCGCCGAACCGCGCGACTTGCGGCGCTGGCACCACGACGAAGCCCAGCCTCAGGCGCGGATCGATCGTCTTGCTGAACGAGCCGATGTGGATCACGCGTCCGTCCGAGTCCAGCGACGCGAGCGCCGGCGCGGCCCGCCCCTGAAGCTGCAACTCGCTCAGGTAGTCGTCCTCGACGATCCATCCGCCCGTGCTCCGCGCCCAGTCCAGCAGGCGCAAGCGGCGTTGCAGCGACATCGTCACGCCCAGCGGCGCCTGCTGTCCGGCCGTCACCACCGCCAACACCGCATCGGGCGCCTCGCGCCATCCCTCGTCGACATCGAGGCCCTCTTCGTCCACCCGCACCGGCACCGTGGTCAGGCCGCCCAGCGGCAACGCATGCCGAGTGAAGAAGAAGCCGGGTTCCTCCATCCACGCGCGCCGGCCTTCCAGCCTCAAGGCACGCAGCGCGATGCCCAGACCCGCCGCGTAGCCGCCGGTGATCAGCACCTGGTCCGGCGAGCACACCAGCCCGCGCGCCACGGCCAGGTAGGACGCGATCTCACGTCTAAGCTCCAGCTCGCCGCGAGGATCGGGATACAGCGCCGCTCCGGTCGTTTCCGCCGTCAGCGCCCTCACCCGCAGGCGCGTCATCAGCTTGGACGGCAGGCTCTCTCGCGACGGAATGCCGGGCTGGAACAGGCCCGGGCCGGCGGTGAGCTCGCGATACATCGTCACGAACGGACCGGGATCGAGCCGCGCCTCGCTGCGGCGCGCGCTCGCGGGCCGCTCCGCGACGCGCGTCCCGGCGGCGCGCGAGGCCTCGATCAGCTGATCCGCCGCGAGCTTCTCGTAGGCCACCCGCACGGTGCCGCGCGCCACGCCGAGCTGCGCGGAGAGGTCGATCCACGACGGCAGCCGTGTGCCGGGGCGCAGCACGTCCTGCTCGATCGCCACGGCAATCCCGCGATGGATCTGGTCCGTCAGCGGCGTCGCCGAGCCCTTGTCGAGCGACAGATGAAAAGGAGCATCCAGGTTGGAACTCATCGGAAGCGCATCGAGTGGTACAGCGATTCTCGCGCTTGTTGGGACTTCTCGATGCACCAGACCGGGCGAAGAATCCACCCCATCAACCCTCCCTTCAACCACTTTCCAATCCAGGAGTTCCCCATGACCCAACGTCTCGATTACACCCAAGTGGCTCCCGCCGGCGTCAAGGCGCTGGGCGGCGTCTACGGCTACGTGGCCCAGAGCGGCCTGCCCGCCGCGCTCGTGGAGCTGGTCTTCCTGCGCGTCTCGCAAATCAACAATTGCGCCTACTGCCTCGACATGCACACCCGCGACCTGCTCAAGAAGGGCATGCCCATCGAGAAGCTCGCGCTGGTGCAGGCCTGGGACGAAGGCGGCGCGCTGTTCGATGCCCGCGAGCGCGCGGCGCTGGCCTGGGCCGAGTCGGTGACCCGCGTGGCGACCACCGGCGTGCCCGCGGCCGATTACGACGCCGTCAGCGCCGTGTTCAGCGAGAAGGAAGTCGTCGACCTGACCATCGCAATCGGGCTGATGAACACCTACAACCGGCTCGCCATCAGCTTCCGCAACGTGCCGCAGGCGGTCGCTCAAGCCGCGCGTTGAATCGGTGAGTGGCTCAGCTTGCGGAGCTTGCTGAGGCCGAGCCAGGCCGGATCAGGCTACGGCCCCGGCGCCCTCAGCCGATCGCGCGGCGCAGATTCTCGCGGGCGCGCGCTTCGAGCCGCTCGCGCAGCGTCGGCGTGCTGTAGAGCACCGGCCGATCGAGGAAGGTCCGCAGGATCTGCTTGCGCTTGCGGCGGAACAGGAAACCCGGCACGAAGCCGTATTCATCGCGGATCTGCCGCTCGTACTCGTCGAAACGCGGACGCTCCGCGCCGAGGATTGCGAGGTCGATGTCCACCAGCACCTGCTCGTCGGGGCTCTGGGGCACGCCGTCATGCTTGGTGACCAGCACCAACTGGCGGACGCGCTCGGCGACGTCGGCATCGACGCCGGCCTCGCGTAGCGCGGTGTGCGCCCAATCGGCGCTGCGGTCCTCGTTGCCGGAGCCCTTCACGTCGTAGATCGCGTCGTGGAACCACAGCGCCATCTCGACCTCCGCGGGATGCGTCGCCAGCGTCGCGACCTCCTCCAGCAGCGCCAGGCATTCGGCCAGGTGCTGACGCGTGTGGTACTTCCGCTGCGGCTCGCCGTAGCTCGTGAGCAAGGCATCGCGCAGCGCCTCGCCGTCGCGCTGCGCGTGGGTCCCGTCGTTCGCCACCAGCGCCGTCCAGGCGCGATGCCAGGAGCGATCGAAGAGTGCGCGGTCGTGGGCGTCCATGGCGGCAGGTGTCGCGGGGTTCATGTGCGCGCGATCGTAGCGCCCGGCGCCGGAGGCACGCCGACGTCCCAGTACGGCGGATCGCCGAACGCTGCCTTCAGCGCATCGGCCAGCGCGCGCAGCTTGGTCGACACGCGTCGGCCGTCGGGATGGGCCATGTAGATGAACTCCTGTTCGACCTCACGTCCGACGTCGACGATGACCAGCTCGCCGCTGCGGATCTGCTCGCCGACGATGAAGGTCGGCAGCAGCGCCAACCCCAGGCCCGCGAGCGCCGCTCCACGCATCAAGTCGCCGTTGTTGACCCGCAGCACCGCATGCGGGCGGACGAACTCGTCGGGACGCGTGTCCAGGAAGCGCCAGTCGGCGATGCCGCGGTTGGCGTAATGGATGGCGCGGTGATCGGACAGCTCCGCCAGCGAGCGCGGCGTGCCATGGCGGCGCAGGTAGTCCGGCGAGGCGACCAGGAATCGGCGGCTAGGCGCCAGCACCCAGGCCACGAGCCGCGAATCGGCGATCGTGCCGTTGCGCACCACGGCATCGAAGCCTTCGGCCGAGACCTCCACGCGGCGGTCGTCCAGCTCCAGCGTCATCGAGATGCCGGGATGCGCGCCCAGGAAGGGATACAGCGCCGGACCCAGGTGCATGCGGCCGAAGGTGACCGGCGCGGAGAGCCGCATCGGGCCGGTGAGCTGACCGCGGCGCTCGCCGACCTCGGCGGCCGCTTCCTCGACCTCGCGCACGATGCGCAGCGCCCGGTCCAGGAACGCCAGGCCGTCCTCGGTGAGGCTGAGCTTGCGCGTCGTCCGGTGGAAGAGCGGCGCGCCGAGGCCCTGCTCCAGGTCGGCCAGGCGCTCGCTGACGACCGACTTCGACAGATGCAGCCGTCGCGCCGCGGCGCTGATCGAGCCTGCTTCGGCAATCGCCACGAAGCTGGAGATCCCATCCAGTTTGACCACGCGCTCCCCTCCGAAGCAGGCCACCCCACGGGTGACGAAGCCGCCATTCTGGGGGATTGTCCGGAACTTCAGAACGGTAGTTTCTCCAGCCGACGGCTTCTGGAAACGATGGGCGGCTCCCACACTTCCTCCCATCGCTTCATTCAACCCCGCGCCGGTCGGACCGGCGCTCCACGAATCCAGGAGTTCTTCCATGAGCCAACGTCTTGAAAACAAGGTTGCCCTGATCACCGGCGCGAGTTCCGGCATCGGCCGCGCGACCGCGCTGCGTTTCGCCGCCGAGGGCGCGAAGGTCGTCGTCGGCGCGCGCCGCGCGGGCGAGCTCGATCAACTCGTCACCGAGATCCACGCCGCGGGCGGCCAGGCGGTGGCGCTGGCGGGCGACGTGAAATCCGAGGCCTATGCGAAGGCGCTGGTGGACCTGGCGGTCGAGCGCTTCGGGCGGCTGGACATCGCCTTCAACAACGCCGGCACGCTGGGCGAAGGTGGCGCGACCACGGGCGTTTCCGAAGCCGGCTGGAACGACACGATCGCGATCAACCTGACCGGGTCCTTCCTGGGCGCGAAGCACCAGATCGCGCAGATGACGAAGAACGGCGGCGGCTCGGTGATCTTCACCTCGACCTTCGTCGGCTACAGCTTCGGCTTCCCCGGCGTGGCGGCCTACGCGGCGAGCAAGGCCGGCCTGATCGGTCTGACGCAGGCGCTGGCGGCGGAGTACGGCCCGCAGGGCGTGCGCGTGAACGCAATCCTGCCGGGCGCGGTCGACACCGACATGTATCGCGACATGAACGACACGCCGGAGTCACAGAGCTTCGTGACCAACCTGCATGCGCTCAAGCGCGTGGCCACGCCGGATGAGCTGGCCAAGTCGGTGCTGTACCTCGCGTCGGACGATTCGTCCTTCGTGACGGGCACGGCCTCGCTGGTCGATGGCGGCGGCTCCATCACCCGCACCTGATCGCGGGCACCCGATCGGTTGCCCCGGATGGCGGTGCGGCGAGCGGCATCGCGTGGCGCCGAGCGGCGGGGACCCGGGTCGGGATGGCCTAGGATCCCCGGCCATGACGATCCATATCCAGACACCGACCCTCGACTCCGACGCGTTCAGCTCGCCCGAACAACTGGTGTGGTTGAAGCTCGAGGCCCTGCAGCCGAGCGGCTCATTCAAGCTGCGCGGCGTGGGGCATGCCTGCGAGGTCCACGCGTCGCGCGGCGCGAAGCGGCTGCTGTCGTCCTCGGGCGGCAACGCCGGGATGGCGGTCGCCTACGCGGGCCGGATGCTGCGACTGCCGGTGGTGGTCGTGGTGCCGGAGACCACCGGCGAATGGCCCAAGACGCTGATCCGGCGCCAGGGCGCGGAGGTGATCGTGCACGGCAAGAGCTGGATGGAAGCGAACGACTTCCTGATGGCGATGCGCGAGCCGGGCGATGCGTTCATCCATCCCTTCGACGATCCGCTGCTGTGGGAGGGCCACGCGACGATGATCGAGGAGGCCGCGCGGCAGATGCCCAAGCCGGACGCGGTGGTGCTGGCCGTGGGCGGCGGCGGGCTGATGAGCGGCGTGCTGCAGGGCATGCACGCGGCGCGCTGGCAGGACGTGCCGTTGGTGGCGGTGGAGACGGTCGGCGCGGATTCGCTGCGGGCGTCGGTCGAAGCCGGCGAGCTGGTGACGCTGGACGCGATCCGCAGCATCGCGACCTCGCTGGGCGCGCGCCGGGTGAGCGAGCGCGCCTTCGCCTGGACGAAGGAACACGAGGTGGTGCCGGTCACGGTGACCGATCAGGAAGCGGCGCGGGCGTGCCTCGCGGTCGCGAAGGAGCACCGGCTGATCGTCGAGCCCGCCTGTGGCGCGGCGGTCGCCGCGGTGCTGCAGCGATCGACACCGATGCTGAAGTCCGCGGGCAACGTGCTCGTGATCCTGTGCGGCGGCGCGTGCGCGACGTATGAGGATCTGGTGAGGTGGGCGGACTGAGGCGTTTGAGCTCAGCGTGTGCTTTCCTCGAGACCGCGACCGTCGCACGTGGTCTCCTGAATCCCGCAGATCTGGTTGACCCATACGCGGAAGCGCCCGGGTGGTGCGCCCTTGCGAGCTTGCGGAGCGATTTGCAGGGTCGAGTGCACATCCTTGGGAAGGCGGCGTTCATTGAACTCGAGCTGAACCCAATCGCCCTTGCAATCGATAGGACGGCTCGCTTCCATCAGCGCGTCGCTGTCGAGGGGATCTCCATCGGCGCTCTTGAATACGGAGGCTGAGGTGGAGGAGGGCGAGGCGCGTCCGCGAAGTGCCTGCGTCTTCACGCTGAGCCGAGTGCCGCTGACCCAGCCTTCGCCATCAAAGGTCGGACGCGAAGGTCGCCCGCTCAGCCGGGTGAAGTCTTCCGCGCGCCGGATACGGAACCAGCCGTTGCGCGCCTCGAAAACCTCGACCTCAACTCGTTCCTGCAGGTTGTCCTGCTTGCTGATCCAGATGGGTGGCAGCTTGCCGATCACTGCGGCCTTGGGATCCGGCGCTGACCGCACGTTGAGACCTGCGGGGTCATGCTCCTCGACGAAGGCGCCGAAGGTGCAGGCTTCGTCGCGGCCAGCTTCAGCGTGCGCGGCGGGAAGAACACATCCCAAGTTCAGCGCAAGCGCAACCGGAGCAAGGCGGCAGAGGTCAATAACCATCGATGAGGACATAGTGGAATCGCGGGTTGCGGCCAACGGCGGCCAGGAAGCTCGCGTAGCAGTCGCTGGGGATCGTTTGGCAGCCTGCGGAGCCGGTATTTCCGTTGGCGAGATTACCGCCCTTGTGGATCAGCATGGAGGTGCCGACGAACTTCGTGTCGATACGATTCGTATCAGCCGAGGTAAAGAATCCGTCCCCGTTGGTGTCGCGTTCCGCTGTCTGATTCTTTGAAGTCTGGAAGGCACGATCCTTCATGTACCCGCCCGGGCGCTCGTTGTAGAAGTAGGTCCCGGCCTTCAATCGTCCGGCATCACGAATGCCGTCTCCGTTGACGTCGTCGCCTTCAATCTTGCGGAAGCGGACCTGATCGTAGGCGGGATCGAGTCGCTTGCCTGTGCTGAGCGGCGAGGCGCGATGCGCATACTGCGCGCTGGGTTCTGTGGCCGCGGGGAACGTGCGGACCGCGCCTTGGCCAGAGGGGCCATTCAGCACGGCGATGTAATCGTCGTATGCACCGAGGCCCCGATTCACGAGCGTGCAAGTCTCTCGACGCAGGCCCACCAGAACCATCTGTCCACGTGCCATTGCAGAAATGGCGCTGTCATTGCCGCGCTGTCGCACGAGCGACGCGCAGTATTGGAAGGTCAACCGCTTGGACAGCAGAGGGAGCTTGGGCATCACGGGCCGCCGATACTGATCGGCATGCCAGATCATGAGCAAAGCCGCACCTTGGCGCTGTTGGCTCAAACGGGCGCGCCCTTGCCAGTTCAATGCCTGATCGGCAAGGCGTCCGGCAGTTCGCCCGATCTCTGTCGATAACCCGCGAGTTTCCTGGTGCCAGGTCTGCAAGGCGGCATCAGGGTCCGAGACAGCCAAGCGTGCAAAGCGTTGGGCAAGATCGTCCAGATCCGGGTCATAGATGGCTTGGGCCGCGGGCATTGAGGTCCTCCGAAACGTGGCGTTGCGCCTTTGTTCGGAGTGTCTCCAGCAGTGGCCCTGTCGGGAAAGTGACTTAGGTCCGCGCGCCGCTGACGGGAGCGACACGAGTTCGCGCGCCTTGCCGCTCACATCCTCTCCCCCGGCGCCTCGCTCGCCGCCCTCACCCACGCCAAGAACCCTGCCTCGTCGAGCGGATCCTGCTCGCTGACATGCAGGTAGCGCGCGTGCGCGGTCTTCGAGTCCACCGGCGGCATTGGGTCCAACGACTTGCCGTTGAAGAACGCGACCTTCACGTAGCGCGTCATCACGTGGATCCCCAAAAACCAGGTCTCGCCATCCATCCCGTACAACGGCGAGTTCCACTTCACCGCCTTCCTCACGCCCGGCACCTCGCGCGTCACCAGCGCGTCGATGTGCCTCACCACGTCCTGTCTCCAATCCGACAAGGCCGCGATGTAGGCCTGCACCGGCGCGTCCCCATGGCCCTTGGCGATCTGCGGATTGCCGCCCGCGAGCAGCTTCACGGCGGGTTTGGCGGTCTTCCTGCTGGGCATGGTCTTGTGCGATGCGCGCCTGGGATGTGGCGGCCAAGCCTACACCCGCCCCGACACACCCCGGCGACTCCGGCAATACCTCACGCGATGCCCGCGACTCCCCCTTTGGTCGGAGGGGCCACGGGCGCCCTTCCCTCTAAGGTCGCGCCTTCGCTCTCGATCACCCCGTCCTCGCGTCCGCGAGACCCTCGACGTTTCTTCTCTCGACCGACATGCCGTCCCGCCGTATTCGCCGTATCCGCCGTAGCGTTTCTCCTTTGTTCATGACCGCCGCGGCCATCGCCGTCTTCGCCCTGAGCGCGTCGCCCGCGCTCGCGCAGCGCGCCTCCAAGCTCGCCGAGCTCACCGACTTCCCTGAGGGCGCGCCCTTCTTCGGCGTCGACAAGGCCGCCCGCGCGCGCTTCATCGAACGCTTCCGCGCGCTGCCACCGGAGGCCTTCCGCGAACTGCCCCCCAAGGACAACTCCACCGTCCGCTTCGCCGTGACCGATGCCGTCGAGGTCCCCGCCGCCGTGCGTGAAGCCGCCGGCGCGAAGGAGGTCTGGTACGAGCAATGGATCCGCCAGAGCTTCGTCTCCAAGGACGGCAAGCCCTCGCGCGACAGCTACGACCGCACGCTGTTCCGCTGCCAGCCCGCGACCTACATCCCCATCGGCCTGCTGTTCGAGACCACCGACAAGGAGGGCAAGCCCAGCCTCTTCGCCGACGTCGAGTACCTCAAGGTCCAGATGCGCACCATCGATCCGATGCGCGTGCCCATTCCGCTGGCCGACAACTACCGCAAGCTCTGCGGCACTGCGCTCGACGACACACGCGACCAGGCGCTCAAGGACGACGCCGACGACCTGCGCCGCATCCTCAAGGCCCGCCTGCTCGCGCTCAAGGCCGCCGAGAAGCATCCGTATCCGTTGCCACAACCCGCCGGCGCCGCCTCGGCCCCGCCGCCTGACGTCAGCCTGACCGCTGCCCCCACTCCGGGTGCTGCCGCCTCCGCACCCGTGAGCGTCGCCGGCTCGCTGACCGAGCTGATGGGCCTGTCGCCGGACCTGCTCCAGCCCGACCCCGAGCTCGTCACGCCCGACGGCGCCATCCGCCCCGCGCGCCTGCGCCTCTTCGGTGCCAACGGCAAGGCCGCGTGGATCCACCGCGGCTCGGCCTGCGTCGGCGGCAACGACACGATCCACGTGTCAGGCGGCCTCGGGACCTCCTTCCAGTCGCTGCTGGGCACCACCTCCAACGTCAGCATCGGCATGCCCTCGACCAAGAACCTCGAGGCCTTCGGCAGCGGCGGCTCGATCGGCACGAAGCAGTTCTATCAGGAGCATGAGATCCCCGGCGCCCGGCCGACCACGATCAGCCTGAACAGCGAAGGCTGCAAGACGATCAACGCGACCTTCGTGCCCGTGCCCGGCGCCGACTACGAAGCCACGCTGCGCCGTACCGAGACCGGCCAGATGTGCATGCTGCAGATCCACAAGATCGCTGCCGACGCCAGCGTGCGCACGGTCCGCGTCCAGTCCGCCCCGGAATGCCCCAAACCTGCCGCTGACCGATAACCGGAACGGCATCGATCACACCGCAAATGTGATTGGCCGGGCATCCCCGGCCTCCCTAGGATCCGTGTCACCTCGCGAGGCGCGCCCATCGGCGTGACCTCCACACCCACTCGAACGAGGAGACAACGGACATGACCGCATCGCGTCGCCACCTGCTGGCGCGGGCCACCTGCGCCCTGGCGCTGGGCACGGCCCTCTCGCCCTTCAGCCCCTTCACCCTCCTCGCCTCGACGGCCCACGCGGCGGACAAGCCCCTCGTGCTGGGCTTCTCCCAGGTCGGCGCCGAGAGCGAATGGCGCACCGCCAACAGCAACTCGATCAAGGACGCCGCCAAGCAGGCCGGCATCACGCTCAAGTTCGCCGACGCCCAGCAGAAGCAGGAGAACCAGGTCAAGGCCATCCGCAGCTTCATCGCGCAGAAGGTCGACGTCATCGCGTTCTCGCCCGTCGTCGAATCCGGCTGGGACACCGTCCTGCGCGAAGCGAAGAACGCGAAGATCCCCGTCATCCTCACCGACCGCGCCGTCAAGGTCAGCGACCCGTCGCTGTACGTCACCTTCATCGGATCGGACTTCGTCGAGGAAGGCCGCAAGGCGGCCCGCTGGCTGATCGACTGGGCCAAGCAGAACGCGCCCACCGGCGACGTCAACATCGTCGAGCTCCAGGGCACCGTCGGCTCCGCGCCGGCGCTCGACCGCAAGCGCGGCTTCGAGGAAGTCATCAAGGCCGATCCCCGCCTGAAGATCGTGCGCTCGCAGTCCGGCGACTTCACGCGTGCCAAGGGCAAGGAGGTCATGGAGGCCTTCCTCAAGGCCAAGGACAAGAAGATCCACGTCCTCTTCGCGCATAACGACGACATGGCCATCGGCGCCATCCAGGCCATCGAGGAAGCCGGCCTCAAGCCCGCCAAGGACATCGCCATCGTCTCCATCGACGGCGTGCGCGGCGCCTTCCAGGCCATGGCCGCGGGCAAGCTCAATGTCACCGTCGAGTGCAACCCGATGCTCGGCCCGCAGCTGATGCAGCTCGCGCGCGACGTCGTCGCCGGCAAGCCCGTGGCCAAGCGCATCACGACCGAGGAAGGCGTCTTCACCGCCGACGTCGCGGCCAAGGAACTCCCCAACCGCAAGTACTGATGTCCAGCGCCGCTCCGCTGCTGTCGCTCAGCGGCATCGACAAGAGCTTCCCCGGCGTGAAGGCGCTGTCGGGCGTCTGGCTGCGGTTGTTCCCCGGCGAGATCCACGCGCTGATGGGCCAGAACGGCGCGGGCAAGTCCACGCTGATCAAGGTCCTCACCGGCCTGTACGCGCCCGACGCCGGCCGCATCGAGCTCGCCGGGGACCCGATCGCGCCGCGCGCCACCGCCGACGCGCAGGCCCTGGGCATCAGCACCGTCTACCAGGAGGTCAACCTCGTCCCCAACCTCTCGGTCGCGGAGAACCTCTTCATCGGGCGTTATCCGCGGCGCTGGGGCCAGATCGACTGGCGCCGCATGCGCGAGCGCTCGCGGGAGCTGCTCGCCGAGCTGGAACTCGACATCGACGTGGACGCGCCGCTGGCGCGCTACTCGCTGTCCATCCAGCAGATGGTGGCGATCGCGCGCGCGCTCAACATCTCCGCGCGCGTACTTATCCTGGACGAACCGACCTCCAGCCTCGACGAGGCCGCGGTGCAGCACCTCTTCCGCGTCATGCGCCGCCTGCGCGAGCAAGGCATGGCGCTGCTCTTCGTGACGCACTTTCTGGACCAGGTCTACGCGGTCTCCGACCGCATCACCGTGATGCGCAACGGGCGCACCGAGGGCGAGTACATCGCCCAGGACCTCGGCCGCCTGGACCTGGTGCGCAAGATGGTCGGCCCGCACGCGGCCTCCGCGCCGCCGGTCGAGGCCTGCGCGCAGACCACGACCCCGGCGCTGCGCACGCACGGCCTTGCGCGGCGCGGCGCGCTGCAGCCGCTCGACCTCGAGATCCGCGAGGGCGAGGTGCTCGGCCTCGCGGGCCTGCTGGGCTCGGGTCGCACCGAGACCGCGCGTCTGCTCTTCGGCGCGGACAGCGCGGATGCCGGCGACATCGAGGTCGCCGGGCGACGCCGGCGTTTCGCCTCGCCGCGGCAGGCCATCGGCAGCGGGCTCGCGTTCTGCTCCGAGGATCGCAAGCTCGAGGGCGCGGTGCTGGCGCTGTCGGTGCGCGAGAACATCATGCTGGCGCTGCAGGCCCGCCAGGGCTGGTGGCGGGCGATCCCGCTCAAGCGTCAGCAGGCGATCGCCGAGGACTACGTGAAGCGCCTGGGCATCAAGACCGCGGACATCGAAACCCCGATCGGGCTGCTGTCCGGCGGGAATCAGCAGAAGGCGCTGCTCGCGCGATGGCTGCTCACGCAGCCACGCCTGCTGATCCTGGACGAACCCACGCGCGGCATCGACGTGCGCGCGAAGGAGGAAATCATGAACGAGGTCCGGCGCCTGTGCGCGCAAGGCACCGAGGGCGATCGCCGCATGGCGGTGCTCTTCATCTCGTCGGAACTGCCCGAGGTCCTGCGCTGCAGCGACCGTGTCGTGGTCCTGCGCGACCGCCGCGCCATCGGCACCTACGCGCGCGGGCAGCTCGACGAGCGCTCCGTGCTGGAGGTGATCGCCGGTGATTGAGGCCCTCCCCTTGACGGACGCCGCCGCCGCCCGGCCCGCTCGACCTCGCCGCCTGCGCGCGGTGCTCGGATTGCTGGCCGCGCATCCGCTGCTGCGTCCGGTCGCGGCCTTGCTGATCCTGTTGCTGATCGACGCGGTGCTGCTGCCCGGCTTCTGGCACCTGGAAATCAAGGACGGCCACCTGTACGGTCCGCTGATCGACATCCTGAACCGCGCGGCGCCGCTGATGCTGGCGGCGCTGGGCATGAGCCTGGTCATCGCGACGCGCGGCATCGACGTGTCCATCGGTGCCGTCGTCGCGATTGCCGCCACGGTCGCGGCGATGGCGGTGAACGCGGGTCAACCGCTCGCTGTCGCCTACGCGGCGGCGCTGGGCGCGGCGCTGCTGTGCGGCGCCTGGAACGGTGTGCTGGTCGCCGGTCTGAAGCTGCAGCCGATCATCGCGACGCTGATCCTGATGGTGGCCGGTCGCGGCTTGGCCCAGTTGCTGGCCGACGGCCAGATCCTCACCGTCTACCGGGACGACTTCTTCGTGCTGGGCGGCGGCTACCTGCTCGGGCTGCCGGTGTCGCTGTGGGCGGTCGCCGTGCTCGCGCTCGCCACGATCACGCTGCTGCGCAAGACCGCGCTGGGCCTGTTCATCCAGGCCGTGGGCTTGAACCCGGTGGCCTCGCGGCTGACGGGCCTGCGCACCGCGACGCTGATCTTCGGCACCTACGTCTTCGCCGCGCTGTGCGC
Source organism: Roseateles sp. So40a (assembly GCF_048081605.1). Lineage (NCBI taxonomy): Bacteria > Pseudomonadati > Pseudomonadota > Betaproteobacteria > Burkholderiales > Sphaerotilaceae > Roseateles > Roseateles sp. So40a. The sequence continues at coordinate 2,233,350 of NZ_CP182288.1, forward strand.
GGGTCTGGCGGGGCTCATGATCGCTTCCAACATCAGGAGCGCGGACGCCAACAACGCCGGTCTGCTGCTGGAGCTGGACGCGATCCTCGCGGTGACGCTGGGCGGCGCCTCGCTCGCGGGCGGGCGGTACTACCTCGTGGGCGCGCTGATCGGCGCGCTGATCATCCAGACCCTGACGACCACGATCTACTCGCTGGGCGTGCCGCCCGAGGTCAACATGGTGGTCAAGGCGCTGGTCGTGTTCCTGCTGTGCATCCTGCAATCGAGCGAGCTGCGGCCGATGCTGCGCAGCGTGACCGACCGCCTCACCCGGCGCGGAGCCTCGCGATGAGCCAGCCCATGAGCTTTCTTCAACGCTGGCTGCGCCATCCGGCCTTCAGCGCGCAGGTCACGGTGATGCTGCTGATGGCGCTGATCGCCGCGGGCGGCGCGCACTACACCGGCTTCGCCGCGCCGCAGGTGATGCTCAACCTGCTGATCGACAACGCCTACCTGCTGGTGCTGGCGGTGGGCATGAGCCTGGTGATCCTGTCCGGCGGCATCGATCTGTCCGTGGGCGCGGTGCTCGCCCTGGCCACGACCGTCGCGGCCTGGCTGCTGCACCACGCGCAGTGGCCGGCCTGGGCCGTCATCGCGCTGGTGCTCGGCGGTGGCGCGGCGTTCGGGGTGCTGCAGGGCGCGCTGATCCACGCCTTCCGGCTGCAGCCCTTCATCGTCACGCTGGCGGGCATGTTCCTCGCGCGGGGACTGTGCTCGCTGATCAGCGTCGACTCCATCACCATCGACGACCCCGTCTTCGTCGGCGTGTCGCAGACGCAATGGGCAGTGCCGGGCGGATTCATCTCGCCCAGCGCGGCCATCGCCGTGGGCGTGCTCGTGGCGGGCGTGTGGCTCGCGCATCGCAGCGCCTTCGGCCGCGCGGTCTACGCGCTGGGCGGCAACGAGCAATCCGCGCTGATGATGGGCCTGCCGGTCGGCCGGACCAAGCTGATCGTGTACGGCCTCAGCGGCCTGTGCGCGTCGCTGGCCGGGCTGCTCTTCGGGTTCTACATGCTCAGCGGCTACGGCCTGCATGCGCAGGGCGCGGAACTCGACGCCATCGCCGCCGTCGTCATCGGCGGCACCATGCTCAGCGGCGGCTACGGCTACGTGGCCGGCGCGCTCTCGGGCGTGCTCGTGCTCGGCGTGATCCAGACGCTGATCGCCTTCGACGGCACGCTCAGCTCCTGGTGGACCAAGATCGTCATCGGCGCCCTGCTCTTCGTCTTCTGCGTCGTGCAGCGTCTGCTGTCGCGCCCTGCCTCTCACATCGCATGACCGCAAGCATCACTCGCATCCATCGCCTCGCTCGCCTTACTCGCCTTACTCGCCTTGTCGCGGCGGCCGCGCTGACCGTCGCCAGCGGCACCGCGCTCGCGGCCAACCCGCTCTTCCCGCAGCTCTACACGGCCGATCCCGCCGTGCTGGTCGACAACGGGCGGGTCTATCTCTACGTCGGTCACGACGAGGCCAAGCCCGACGGCAAGGACTTCGTGATGAACGAGTGGCGGGTCTATTCGAGCTGCGACCTCGTGCGCTGGACCGATCACGGCTCGCCGATGAAGGCGCTCGACTTCAAGTGGGCCAAGGGCCGTGCCTGGGCTTCTGACATCACGCGTCGCGTCGTCGACGGCAAGCCGACCTACTTCTTCTACACGACCGTCGAGCACGCGACGATCGCCGGCTTCGCCGTCGGCGTGGCGAGCTCGGACAGCCCGACCGGTCCCTTCAAGGACGCGCGCGGCACCGCGCTGATCACCAACGACATGACGACCCAGACCGACATCGCCTGGGACGACATCGACCCGGCGGTGTTCATCGACGACGACGGCCAGGCCTATCTGTACTTCGGCAACACGGTGCTGAAGTACGCGCGGCTGAAAGCCTCGATGACCGAGCTCGCCGGACCGATCACCGCGGTGCCGGTCAAGGACTTCACCGAGGCGTCCTACCTGCACAAGCACGGCGGAACCTACTACCTGTCCTACTCGCAGCACTTCCCCGAGGAGACGGCCTACCTGACCGGCCCGAGCGCCACGGGCCCCTGGACGCCGCGCGGCGTGATCATGGCGAAGAACGAGAAGACGCCGACCATCCACCAGGCGATCTTCGAGTTCAACGGCAAGAGCTACATCGCGTATCACAACGCCAAGCTGCCGGGCGGCGGGGAGTTCCGGCGCTCCGTCGCCATCGAGGAGCTGCATTACAACGCCGACGGCACGATCCGCTTCGTGCCGCAGACCGACACCGGCCCCGCGGCGAATCCCTCGCCGGGATGCCGCGGCTAGTCGACGTAGAGCTCGGCCGCCGCGCCGCGCACCGCTTCCAGCAGCGTGCGCGCGCCCGGCGACAGCAGATGGCCCTCGCGCGTGATGATGCCGAAGCCGTCCATGCTGCACGGCAGCTCGATGGGCAGGATCGCCAGCGCCTGCAGCGACGCGTAGTAGCGCGCGACCTCGATGGGCATCACATGCAGCGCGTCCGTCTGCTGCAGCAGCGCGGTGATCACCAGCAAGGCGGTCGTGTCGACCGCATCGGCCGGCGGCTCGATCGCGGCGCGGCGGAACATCTGCTCCCAGCGATGGCGCAAGACGCTGCCCGGCGGCGGCAGGATCCACGGCTGCGTGGCCAGGTCCGCCAGCGAGAGGTCCTCGCGTTGCAGCAGCGGATGCCCGATGCGCGCGACCGCGCAGGCGGGCTCGCCGCTCAGTTCCTCGTACTGCAGGCCGGCACCGCTGTCCTCCTCGAGGATGCGGCCGATCATGAAATCGAGCACGCCGCGCTGCAGCTGGTCCAGCAGCACCTTGCTGGTCTCCATCTGCACGCCGATGCGCAGCAGCGGCGCCTGCGACTTGACCCGCGCGATCGCACGCGGCAGCAGCGACATGCCCGGCGTCATGATCACGCCGACCTCGACCTGTCCGGTCAGGCCCTTCTTCAGCGCGACGATGTCGTCATGCGCCGCGGCCAGGCTGGTCAGCGCCATGCGGGCGTGGCGGATCATGGTCTCGCCGAACAGCGTCGGCTCCATGCCGCGCGGCAGCCGCTCGAAGAGCTTGACCTCGAGCATGTCCTCCAGGTCCTTGAGCTGCTTGGACGCGGCGGGCTGCGTCATGCACAGCGCCTCCGAGGCACGGTGGATGTTGCGATGGTCGTCCAGCGCGATCAGCAGCAGCAGCTGTCGGGTCTTGAGCCGCGCGCGCAGGAACCAGTTGGGGTTGGGGGCGTCGTCCATGGATGCGGCGGCCCGTCAGGCCAGGTCCACGATGCCCTTGGCGGACAGGACGTTGCTGAGGTCGTCGCCCGTCTCCTGCAGCTGCACCAGCGTGGCCTGGCGCGCGCCGAGCGGGTCGCGGTTGCGGATCGCCGTCAGGATCGCCTGATGGCGCGGCAGCGAGAGTTCATGGGTGTTGGGCAACTGGCTGCTGAGCAGGATGGATTCGCGCAGCGCCAGCGACAGCATGTTGCCGATGTAGGCCATCAGGTCGTTGTTTGTGGCCTCGGCGATGTGGCGGTGGAACGCGAGGTCGGGCTCCAGCAGCTCCTCGGTGTCGGTCGCCGCGGCCATGCCGTCGAAGTCCTGCTCGATGCGATCGAGCTGGTCCGGCGTCGCGGCCTTCGCGGCGAGCGCCGCGGCGGCCGGCTCGAACACACGGCGCACTTCCATCAGCGTGTTCAGGAACTCCGCCTGCGGCTTGGACTGGATCAGCCAGTACAGCACGTCCGGATCGAGCAGGTGCCACTCGTTGCGCGGCCGCACGATCGCGCCGGCGCGCTGGCGCGAGACGACCAGCCCCTTGGCCACCAGCACCCGCACCGCCTCGCGCAACACCGGCCGGCTGATCTCGTAGCGGTCCAGCAGCTGCTGCTCGGCGGGCAGGCGGTCGCCGGGACGGAGCTCGCCGGAGACGATCGCCAGGCCCAGCTCGCTGACGATGCGGCCATGCTGGCTCTTGCCTTCGGCGCGGCGGGCGCGCGGGCTGTAGGTCGAATGGTCGGCGCGGGTCTTCATATCGGGCCGCAGGCTATCACGGGCGACCGGCCTCGAAACTCGCGACAAATCCTCCCTTGGCGGGCAGCGTCACACGCTGCAGTCCGCCGCCGGGCAGCGTGCCGAGACGGAAGTCGCGCGGCCCCTCGCCCTCGCCGATCAGCGCGCCGGTGCGCCCGGCTAGGAAGCCCAGATCCATCTCGATCGTGCGCGGCTCGTCCTCGGCATTGATGCCCGCCACGATCCAGCGATCGCCCGCGCGTCGCGCCAGCGCGACGAAACGTCCGGGTTCGCCGGTGAGGAATCGCACGTCGTCCCACTGCCGCGGCAGCGTGCGCAGGAACTGCCGGACGCTGTCCGGCGCCGTGGCCATGCCCTCGGGCGTCTCGGCGTAGTGCTGGACGCCGGACACCAGCAGCACCGACAACGCGAGCTCGAAGCCGTTGCGCGTGGCGCGCTTGATGTTGGGGATGTCGCCGAAGACCATCGGCGTGAAGTCCATCGGATCGAAGAGGTTGCGCGTGAACGGGAGCATCGCGAGGTGCTCGGGCACGGCGTCCTGATCGACCTGCTCGAAGGTCGCGAACTCGAAGCCCTTCACCGCCTCGGCGGTCATCAGGTTCGGATAGGTCCGGTTCCAGCCGCGCGGCAGCGTCGCGCCGTGGAAGTTGACGAGCAGCCCCGCCTGGGCCGCGTCCTCGAGGATGTCGACGTAATAGCGGATCACCGACTGGCCGTCCCCGCCGAAGAAATCGATCTTCACGCCCTTGATGCCCGCGGCAGCGAGCTTCTTGAACTCGGCGCGGCGCTGGACGGGGGCGATCAGCGCGCCCTTGGGCGTGTACTCGGTGTCGTTCCACTCGCCCGAGGAGTTGTACCAAAGCCAGAGTCCCACGCCCTTGCGGCGGCCGTAAGCGGCCAATTCCTGGATGCGCGGCCAGCCGATCTTGCGGTCCCAGTCCGCGTCGATCAGCGTGTAGGGCCAGTGCATGTCGGCGGCGTAGTCGATGTAGCGCTTCTGCACATCGAAGACCGTGCCGTCGTCCTTGAGCAGCGCCCAGCTCCACGACGCCGGACCGGGCTTGAGCTTCGCGGCGGGGAACTTCACCGCGGGCGCGGCCAGGTCGGTGCCCAGCGTCGACTGCATCAGCGTGGGCAGGTCGCCGATGGCGATCACGCGCCACGGCGTCGTCATCGTGCCGTCGACCGCGGCCAGGCGCTGCGTGCCGCCGCCGGTCTCGCCGACCCGCGGCCAGCCGAACTGGTAGCCGCCCGAGGCCGGCGCGGCCTGGAAGCTGCGATCGAAGTCGTTGTCGGGCCACAGGCGCGAGGCGTGGAAGCTGCCGTCCATGCCGGCCTCGGTCACCGCGATCCAGGTGTCGCCCGAACGGAACAGCGCCGGGAAGGCCCAGCCCACGCCCAGTCGCGCGGGCTGACCCACCGGGGTGTCGATCGCGTAATGCTCTTCGTAAGCGGGGTTCGTGCCCTTCCAGCCGGTATGCCAGGGCTGCATCGGCTGCAGGAAGGCGCGCGTGTCGGGGCGCAGCCGCAGCCCGGTGTGCTCGTCCATGAAGACCTTGCTGCGGGGTTCCGGCAAGGACACGACGTAGCGGAAGGCCACGCCATCGTTGAAGGCGCGCCACTCCAGCGTCATCGGCTGGTCCTTGGCGTTCGTGACCACGCAGCGCATCGCGCGGTACGGGCTGTCGACCTGACGCTTCTTGCCGATCAGCGGATAACGCTCACGCCCGTCCACCGGGCGCGAGCACGGCTGAAGCAGCAACTGCACCCGCCACTTCGCGTTGGCCAGATCAAGGCCCAGCGGCGACGGCAGCACCACCGGTTGACCGTCGCGCAGCACCTCGTAATGGAGGGAGTTGTCGCTGCCCGCGTGGAATCGAACGCGCAGCCGCCCATCCGGACTGGTCAGGCCGGGCGACGCGCCCGCGGCGGCCGAGGCCTGCAAGGACGGCGGCGCCGGAGCGGGCGGTGGTGCCCACACCACGGTGGCCCGCGCGGGCGCGGTCAGACCGAGGATCCCGCACGCGAGTGCGACAGCGAAGGCAAAGGAGAAAACCGTCGAGCGAGCGCGCTTCATGCGTCCACCTCCTGCACCGGACCGTCGGGCTGCGGTTGGCCGAAGTCCGGGAAGCCATCGGCGCGCCAGCCGAAAGGCTGCACACGCGCATGGCGGTTGGGATCGTGCAGCGGATCGCCGACGATGTCGCGATAAGCGCGTGCGTGATAGACCAGCAGGTCGGTGCGGCCGTCCAGCGTCGTCGTGAAGCTGTTGTGGCCGGGGCCGTACTGCCCGTTGGCGCTGGCGAAGACCGGCTCGGTCGACTTGTGCCACGCCGAGGGATCCAGCAGATCGGACGTCGCATCGGCCCAGAGCAGGCCCATGCAGTAGTTGGCGTCGGTCGCCGCCGCCGAGTAGCTGATCAGCACCCGCCCGAATCGCTGCAGCACCGCGGGCCCCTCGTTGACCGCGAAGCCGATGCGCTCCCACGGCAGCACCGCCTCGCTGATCAGCGTCGGCGCGCTCTTGAGCGTCCACGCGTTGGCCAGCGTCGCGAGATAGAGGTTGGTCTTGCCCTGACGCGAGGGATCGGCCTCGGCCCAGCACAGGTACTGCTCGCCGCCGTGGGTGAAGGTCGTCGCATCCAGCGCGAAGTCGTCCAGCGGCGTTCGGATCTGGCCGCGCTCGATCCACTCGCCCTGCGTCGGATCGTCGTGCGCGTTCTCCAGCACGTGCATGCGGATCTTCCAGATGTCGTCGCGCTCGCCGCCGGCGAAGTAGATCAGCCAGCGGCCGTCGACGCGATGCAGCTCCGGCGCCCAGATGTGCCAGCTCGCGGGCCCGTGCCCATGGCGCGTCCACACGAGGCGCGGCTCGGCGTGCGGCAGGTCCTCGATGCGCGCGGCGCTGCGCAGCTCGATGGCGTCGAAGCCCGGCACCGAGGCGGTGAACCAGTAGCGTCCGTCATGGAGCGACAGATGCGGATCGGCGCGTTGGGGAATCAGCGGATGGGACCAGGTCAGCGGCATGGGCGGTGGGGTTGATGAGGCTTATCGGGCGGAGGCGCGCGGTGCGAGGACGATCACGCTCCAGGACGCGGGTGCGAGTGTCGCCTGCAACGACTCGCCGTCCACGGCCACCGCTTCCAACGCGCGCGGCCGGACGCGGTCCGGCGCGTCGGCGGTGTTGGACGCGTCGAGATCGTCCTCGTGCAGGGTCCACGCTTCCTGCACGCGCAGTCCGGAACCCGAGACCAGACCCGCCAACGTGACGGCGAGGTCCATCGGCTGCGCGAGATGCCGGTTCAGCGCGAAGACCGCGAGCGTGCCTGCGCCCTCGCCCGGTTTCTCGTCTGTCTCCCCGTCCGTCTCCTCGTTCCAGACGACGCTGGCCACGAGGAACGGGAGCTCGCCCTCTTTCGCGTTCGGATAGGTCGGCGACGTGATCGCCGGCCGAAGCACGGTACCGCGGCCAAAGCGCGAGGCCAGCGCGAAGGGCCAGAAGATCGTCTGGCGCCAGGCCGGTCCGCCCGGCTCCGTCATGATGGGCGCGATCACGTTGACGAGCTGCGCCAGGCAGGCGACCTTCACCCGGTCCGCGTGGTTCATCAGCATGCACAGCATGCCGCCGATCAGCAGCGCGTCCTCCACGGTGTAGACCTCCTCGAGCAGCCGCGGCGCCTCGGGCCATCCCGACGGCCTCAGGTGGTGGCCGTGGCGCGCGCGGTACCAGACGTTCCACTCGTCGAAGCTGAGCATCAGCCGCTTGCGCGACCGGCGGCGCGCCGCCACCGCGTCGGCGATCGCGACGGTGGCCTCGATGTAGCGCGCGTTGGTCTCGATCTGCGCCAGGAAGGCGCCGGTGCTGGCGTCCGCGCCGGGCGGCAGCGTGCCGTCGGGCGAGAACGGCTTGACGAAGTAGCTGTGCAGCGAGACGAAGTCGACCTCGTCGTGGCAGTGCATGAGCACGCGCTCTTCCCATTCGCCGTAGGTCGGCATATCGAAGGCCGAGGAGCCACAGGCTGCCAGCTCGATGCCGGGTTGCAGCATGCGCATCAGCTTGGCGGTCTCCTGCGCGAGGCGGCCGTACTCGTCGGGCGTCTTGCGGCCGATCTGCCACGGGCCGTCCATCTCGTTGCCCAGGCACCAGAGCGGGATCCGGTGCGGCTGGTCCACGCCGTGCGTGCGCCGCAGCTCCGACAGCGCGGTGCCGCCGGGATGGCAGCAGTACTCCAGGTAGCGACGCGCCTCGTCCATGCCCCGCGTGCCGAGGTTCACGCCGAACATCGGGCTCAGGCCGAGTTCCTCGCACCAGGCCATGAACTCGTTGGTGCCGACCTGGTTGGTCTCGGTCGAGAACCACGCCAGGTCCAGCTTGCGCGGCCGCTGCGCACGCGGACCGACGCCATCCTCCCAGTCGTAGCCCGACATGAAGTTGCCGCCGGGATAACGCACGAGCGTGACGCCGAGCTCGCGCACCAGCGCCTTCACATCGCCGCGAAAGCCCTGTTCATCGGCACTCGGGTGGTCGGGCTCGAAGATGCCGGTGTAGACGCAGCGGCCCAGGTGCTCGACGAAGGCGCCGAACAGGCGTCGGTCGAGCGCCCCGATGGCGAAGTCGCGATGGACCGTGAGGCTCGCGGCAACGGGAGTCGCGGGATTGGCGTTCACGGGATGGGAGCTCGTCATCTCAGCGCCTCACCTTTTTCAAGGCCTTGTTGACCTGCTTCTCGACATCGTCCTGGACCTCCGCGATCGGCTTGCCGGAGATCAGCAGGTTGCTCACGTCCTCGCCGATGAGCAGCTCGACCGCGCGCTGCGTGGGCACGCTGCTGGGCATGGACGCCCCGGTGCGCGTGATCTCGGTCAGGTTCTCGCGGAAGGGCAGCGCGCGGAAGGCGCTGCTTCCGGCCACCGAGCGCCGCACCGGCAGGTGGCCCGTGCGCGCCCATTCGCCGCTGCGCGACCAGATGAACTGCAGCAGCTTGAGCGCCGCGGCATGCTGCTCCGGCGTCGCCGCACCGCCCTTGAACAGCGCCCAGCTGTGCCCGTCGGCGAAGACCGCCGGCCGCTGGTAGAGCTGCGGGAACGGCACGACCGTGTAGCCGCCCTTGAGCGGCGAGGAAGGTTTATTCGCCTCGCGCAGGAACTGGTCGATGGTCCAGGTGCCGACCACCACCACGCCGGCCTCGCCGTTGAGGAAGGCCTGATTGGCTGCGCCGTAGTCGAGGTTGGGCTTCACATGGCCCTCGGCGTAGAGCTGCTGCATCAGCGTCAGCGCCTTCACCACCTGCGGCTGATGCATGTCGATGCGCCGGCCGTCGTCGCTGAATAGCTTCGTGTCCTGCTGCGCGATCAGCGTCTGGAAGGTGCGGTTCGTGGCCGCCGTCTCCTTGACGATCGCCCAGGCGAAGAGCGGCTTGCCGGTCTTTGCCTTGAACTGGCGCGCCATCGCCAGCAGCTCCTCCGGAGAATGCGGCAGCGTCGGTTTGCCGTCGGCGCCCATCAGCCCAGCCTGCGCCATCAGCGTCGTGTTGATGTGCCAGAGCCAGGCCCAGGTGTCGAAGGGCAGCGCGTAGATCTTCCCGTCCAGCGTGACGCCGCGGCGCGCGTGGTCGGTGAAGTCCTGCGTGTCGATGCCCAACGCCGGCAGCTCCGCGTCCAGCGGCTCGATCAGGCGCCGCCGCACGTAGTCGCCGAGCGCGGATTCGTGCATCACCGCCACCGTCGGGATGTCCTTGGCGACCAGGCGCGCGGTGAGCTGGTCGTAGTACGGTGCCCATTCCGCGGTCTGCGTCTTCACGCGGATGCCGTCGGTATTGGTCGCGTTGAACTCGTTGACCATCGCGGTCACGATGCCGCACTCGCCCACGCCGTCGGCGGTCTTCGCCACGGCGCCGAACTTGGCGTCGCAGCTGCCGAAGAAACGCATCAGCGTGATCTCGGTCCGGGGCGCGCTGGCCGAGGCGGTCTCGGCGTGGTTGTCGCCGCAGCCGGCCATGATCGAGCTGCCCACTGCGACCATGGCGGCCAGCAAGGCCGTGCCCATCAGGGGGAAGCGTCGCATCACGAGCGCCCCGTCCCGGCCACCGCGGTGACCAGGTGCTTCTGGAAGAACAGATAGATCATGAGCACGGGCGCACCGGCGAAGACCGCCTGCGCCATCAGGAAGCCCAGCCCCTCGGACTGCGCGAAGTTGGTCTGCGTCGAGGCCAGGCCCCGGGTCAGCGTGTACATCTCGGGCTTGGTGGCGATCACCAGCGGCCACAGGTAATCGTTCCAGCACGCGAGGAAGGTGAAGATGCCCAGCGTGGCCTGCGCCGGCAGTGTCAGCGGCAGCACCACGCGCAGGAAGGTCCGGAAACGCGAGGCGTTGTCCAGCATCGCCGCTTCCTCCAGGTCGATCGGCACGGCCTTGAAGTACTGCGTCATCAGGAAGACGCCGAACGGTGCGGCCAGCCCCGGCAGCGCCAGGCCGGCGTAGGAGTTCTGCAGCCCCCAGTCCGAGAACAGCCGGTGCAGCGGGATGAAGATGCTCTGCGCCGGCACGGCCAGTCCGAACAGCACCAGCGGGAACAGCCAGCGCCGGCCGGGGAACTCGCAGCGCGCGAAGCCGTATCCCGCGAGCGAGGACAGCACCAGCACGCCCAGCGTCTGCAGCGCCGCGACCAGCGCGCTGTTGCCCAGCCAGCGGAAGACCTGCGAGGTCTGCAGGATGTCCGCGTAGTTGGCCAGCGTGTAAGGCGGCTCCAGGAAGACATCGGTGCGGACCATCAGCAGCTCGTTGGGCTTGAAGGACAGCGCCAGCACCCACAGCAGCGGCAGCATCCACAGCAGTGCGAGCAGCACCAGCGCCGCCATCACTGCCCGGTCGAACCAGCCCTTGCGCAGCATCGGGGTCATCGACGGCCTCCCGTGGCGGCTTCGCGCCGCTCCAGCCACATCTGCACGGACACGCCGACCAGCATCACCGCCAGCAGCACCTGCGAGGCCGCGGTCGCGTAGCCCAGCGAGAGCTGCATGAAGGCCTGCTCGTAGATGAACTGGACGATGGGCCGCGTGGTGTTGTTGGGCCCGCCGTTGGTCATCAGCATGATCTGCGGGAAGACCTGAAACTGGCGGATCACCTCGATCACGGCGACCAGCGCCACCGTGCGCTTGAGCGCCGGCAGCGTGACGTGCCACAGCGTGCGCCAGCGGCTGGCGTTGTCCAGCGCGGCGGCCTCGTAGACCTCGGTGGGGATCTGCTGCAGCGCCGAGAGGAACAGCATCATCGGCAGGCCGATGATCCACCACACAGTCACGAGCGCGAGCGTGGGCAGTGCCAGCAGGTCGCTGGTCAGCCAGGGCAGCTGGGGGATGCCGAGCGCGGTGCTGCCTTGGGCGACGAGGCCGCGTTCGGGCATCAGCGCGAGCTGCCAGACCAGCGTGATCAGGGTGACGGAGAACACGCTGGCGCAGAAGAACACGGCGCGCAGCACCGCAGCGAGCTTGCCCGGCCGGTTGAGCGCGAGCGCGAGCATCAGCGACAGGCCGACGAAGACCGGCACGCTCAGCAACACGAAGCGGATCGTGTTCCAGACGACCTGGTGGAAGACGTCGTCGGCGAGGAGTTCCCGGTAGTTCTGCCAGCCGATGAAGAAGCTGTCGTTGGACAGCAGGTCATGGTCATGAAAGCTGATGAACCAGCCCTTGGCCAGCGGCCAGAGCAGCAACAGCGCGTACACCGCCACGAAGGGCAGCACGAACAGCGCATGCGCCGGGCGCGAGGCGCGCAGCCCGACGGATGAGGAAAACGCCGCGCTCATGTCGGCACCACGGCGTGATGCGCTTGGCCTTGCGCGTCGAAGAGATGCGCTTCGTCCAACGCGAGCGACAGTTGCACCGATTCACCTGCGACCGGCGATGCACCGGCTACCGTCGCGATCGCCCGCGTGCCGTCGCTCAGACGCACGTGCGCCAACGTGCGCTCGCCGAGGAACTCCACCATCTCGACCTGCGCTGCCAACGGCCCGCGCGCCACGGTGACCAGATGCTCCGGCCGCACGCCCAGCGTCAGCTCGCTGCCCGGCACCTCGGCGCCGACCTCGGTGGCGATCTCCTGCCCGCCCGGCAGCTCCACCACCGCCTTGCCCTGCCGATCCGCCAATCGCCGCACCGGGATGAAGTTCATGCCCGGCGTTCCGATGAAGCCCGCGACGAAACGCGTGGCGGGCCGGCGGTACAGCTCGGCCGGCGGCGCGACCTGCTCGATCCGGCCGGCGTTCATGACCACGATCCGCGTGGCCAGCGTCATCGCCTCGATCTGGTCGTGCGTGACGAAGACCATCGTGGCGCCCAGCCGCCGGTGCAGTTGCGCCAGCTCCAGCCGCGTGCGTCCACGCAGCGCGGCGTCCAGGTTGGACAGCGGCTCGTCGAACAGGAAGATCGCCGGCTCCTTGACGACCGCGCGTCCGATCGCCACGCGCTGCCGCTGACCGCCCGACAGCTGACCCGGCTTGCGGGCCAGCAAGGCGTCCAGCTCCAGCATGCGGGCCGCTTCCTGGATGCGGCGATCGATCTCGGACTCCGCCAGCTTGATGTTGCGCAGGCCGAAAGCCAGGTTGTCCCGCACCGTCATGTGCGGGTACAGCGCGTAGTGCTGGAACACCATCGCAAGCTGTCTCAGGCCGGGCGCCGCGTGGGTCACGTCCTGCCCGCCGATGAGGATGCGCCCCGCGCTGACCTCCTCCAGCCCCGCGATCATGCGCAACAGGCTGGTCTTGCCGCAGCCCGACGGGCCGAGGAACACGATGAACTCGCCCGGCGCCACGTCGAGCGACAGGTCGGGAATGACCTGCACCGCGCCGTAGCGCTTGCCGATCTGCTCCAGCTTGAGGGCTGCCAAGGGTTTGTCTCCTGATCTTGTTGTTCGGGCCGGGGATCGTGTCGATCTTCTCCGGCCATCGCGGGCACGAGCCTACAACCGGGGCCAGCCGTCCTCGGTCCACCGCAGTTCGTCGAAGCGCAACTTGGGCTTGCCGCCGTCCTGCGCGTCGTAGGCGTGACGCACGATCCAGCGGCCGACCACGTCCTGGTGACCGGGGCCGATCCAGCGCCCGGCGCCCTGCTCCACCACCGTGCCGCCGCCGGCCATCAGGTCGCGGCCGTCCCGGTCGAGGAACGGGCCCGTCGCCGAGCGCGCCCGGCCCACGCGGATGTTGTAGGTGCTGGCCGTGCCGCGGCAGCAGAAATCGTGCGAGACGAAGAGATAGACCCACTCGCCGCGCCGCACGATCGTCGGCGCCTCGATGGCGCCGCCGCTGCCGGGACTGCCCGCGCCATCCTTGCCGGGTCCGCGCGCGATGAAACGCGTCGGCCCTGTCGACCGCATCGTCCCGGGGTCCACTTCGACCACGCGGATGCCGCCCCAGAACGAGCCGTAGCTCAGCCACAGGCGGCCGTCACCGCCCGCTGCGCGCTCATCGATGAACAGGTCCGGATCAATCGCGTTGAAGTCGTCGCCTTCGACGCTCTTCACGACGACACCGTCATCGCGCCATGGGCCGTCGAGTGACTCGCTGCTCGCCAGGCCGATCGCCGACCGGTTCTTGCCGAAGGTCGAGATCGAGTACAGGAGCCAGTAGCGGCCCTTGAGCGCGAACACCTTCGGCGCCCAGACATCCAGTCCGCGATGCGCGGGCACCGCCTCAGCCCACCACGCGGGCGGCTCGGCCAGCGCAGGCGCCAATCGCGTCCAGTGCTCGCCATCCTGCGAGCGCAGATGCTGGATGGCCTTGCCGGTGGTGAAGACATGGAAGACGCCATCGCGCTCGATCAGCGTCGGATCGTGCGCGACAGGCAGGGTCTCGCCAGGCGCAGCGGCGGCACTGTCCACCGGCGCGTTGCCCGATGCGTTCCCCGGCGCGACGGCGCAGCCCGCGACGCCGGCCACCACCACCAGCAAGGCGGCGCCGGCACGGACGGCGGATGCACGGATCCGCATGCTCAGCCCGCGAAGGTGTAGGCGGTCTTGACCGTCGTGTAGAACTCGCGGGCGTGACTGCCCTGCTCGCGCGGTCCGTAGCTCGATCCCTTCGTGCCGCCGAAGGGCACGTGGTAATCCACGCCCGCGGTCGGCAGGTTGACCATGACCATGCCGGCCTGCGCGTGCAGCTTGAAGTGGCTCGCGTGTTTGAGCGACTGCGTGCAGATCCCGGCGGACAGGCCGAACTCGGTGTCGTTGGCCAGCGCGAGCGCCTCGTCGTAGTCGCGCGCCCGCACCACGTTGGCCACCGGGCCGAAGACCTCCTCGCGGCTGATCGTCATCGCGTTGGTCGTGCCGGTGATCAGCGCCGGGCGCTGATAGAAACCCTGGGTGTCGCGCTCGACGACATCGCCGCCGAAGGCCAGCGTGCCGCCCTCACGCTGCGCGATGTCGACGTAGCGCAGGTTCTGCGCGAGCTGGCGCTGATCGACGACCGGGCCGATGTCGGTGCCGGCCTTGAGCGCGTGATCGACCTTCAGCGTGCCCAGCTTCGCGACGACGGCGTCGACGAAGCGGTCATGGATGCCGTCGGTGACGATGATGCGGCTCGACGCCGTGCAGCGCTGGCCGGTCGAGAAGAACGCGCTCTGCACGGCGGCGTTGACGGCCACGTCCAGGTCGGCGTCGTCCAGCACGACCAGGGGGTTCTTGCCGCCCATCTCGGCCTGCACCTTGGCCTGCCGCGCGGCGCAAGCCGCGATGATGCGCCGCCCCGTGGCCACCGAGCCGGTGAAGCTCAGCGCCTTCACGCGCGGCGAATCGACCAGCGTCTGCCCCACCTGCGATCCGGCGCCCATGACGAGGTTGAACGCGCCCTTTGGCAGCGCCGTGCGCGAGAGGATGTCAGCCAGCGTCCACGCGCAGCCGGGCACCAGCTCCGCCGGTTTGAACACGACGGTGTTGCCGTAGGCCAGCGCGGGCGCGATCTTCCAGGCGGGGATCGCGATCGGGAAGTTCCACGGCGCGATCAGCCCGACGACGCCCACCGGCTGGCGCAGCACGTCCACCGACACGCCCGGCCGCACCGAGGCGATCGTCTCGCCGCCGCAGCGCAGCGCCTCGGCGGCGAAGAACTTGAAGATCATCGCGGCGCGGTGGGTCTCGCCCATGCCCTCGGGCAGCGTCTTGCCTTCCTCGCGCGACAGCAGCCGGCCGATCTCCTCGCGCCGCGCGAGCAGCTCGTTGCCCACCGCGTCCAGCACGTCGAAGCGCTGTTGCGGCGTGCTCGTGGCCCAGGCCGGGAACGCGGCCTGCGCCGCGGCGATGGCGGCCTCGGTCTGCGCGGCATCTGCCTGCGCGTAGAGACCGATCACATCGCTGGTGTCGGACGGATTGATGTTGGGACGCTGGTCGGCGCCGGCGACCCATTCGCCGGCGATGTAGTTCTTGAACTCAGGGATGGCGCTCATGACGGTCCTTGGCGTGATCGATGACGTCGGTGAATCAGCGCGCCCAGCGCAGCACCAGCGGGTCGAGGCGCTTGGCCGCGTCCAGCAGGCCGGCGCGCACGGCCGGGTTCATCTCGGGGAACGGGTGACGCGGCGCGTCGCAGGCGATCACGCCGCCCTCCTTCATCAGCGCCTTGGCGGTGAGGATGCCGCCCTGGCGGTTCTCGACGTTGATCAGCGGCAGCCAGCGGCCGTACTCGGCGACGGCGGTCTCGCGGTCGCCGGCGGCGTAGGCATCGACGATGCGGCGGATGCCGTCCGGATACGCGCCGCCGGTCATCGCGCCGGTGGCGCCGGCGTCCAGATCGGCCAGCAGCGTGATCGCCTCCTCGCCGTCCCACGGTCCCTCGATCGCGTCACCGCCCAGCGCGATCAGCTCACGCAGCTTGCTCGCGGCGCCGGCGGTCTCGATCTTGAAGTAGCGGACCTGCTCGATCTCCCTGGCCATGCGGGCCAGGAAGGACGGCGGCAGCGGCGTGCCCGACATCGGCGCGTCCTGGATCATCACGGGGATGTCGATCGCGTCGGACAGGCGCGCGTAGAACTCGAAGATGCCGGCCTCGCCCACACGCAGCGTCGCACCGTGGTACGGCGGCATCACCATCACCATCGCCGCGCCCATCTCCTGCGCGATGCGGCTGCGCTCGGCGCAGATCTGCGTGCTGTAGTGGGTGGTCGTCACGATGACCGGGACGCGGCCCGCGACGTGCTCCAGGATCGTGCGGGTGAGCACCGCGCGCTCATCGTCGCCGAGCACGAACTGCTCGGAGAAATTGGCGAGGATGCACAGGCCGGTCGAGCCGGCATCGATCATGAAGTCGATGCAGCGCTTCTGGCTTTCCAGGTCCAGCCCGCCCTGGGCGTTGAAGGTCGTCGGCACGACCGGGAATACGCCCTTGTAGGGCCGAGGGAAGCTCAGGCTCATGTTGTCTCCAGCGTTCTGTCGATTCGGGTCGATTTCTTGTTGGAGCGAATTAAAGTATTACTTTATGACTTGACGTATCGGTGCAAACCCTCATTCATGGTCTTGCGATCGATTCAATAGTCAGACTTATAGAATCAACGCGACACCACATCAGGAGGACGCGACACTCGCGTCCCAGAACGACGGAGACACCATGACCAGCGCCCTCTATCCCAGCCTGCGCGAGCAGCGCGTGCTCATCACCGGCGGAGCCACCGGCATCGGCGCGACGCTGGTGGAACGCTTCGCCGCCCAGGGCGCGCGGGTGGGATTCATCGACATCGCCGCCGAGGCGGGCCACGCCCTGGCGGCGCGGCTGCCGGGCAGCGCGTTCGTCGCGGCCGACCTGACCGACATCGCGCAGTTGCGTGCCGCGATCGCGTCGCTGCGCGAGCAGCTCGGCGGGCCGTTCAAGGTGTTGCTGAACAATGCGGCCAACGACAAGCGCCATGCGCTGGAGGACGTCACGCCCGAGTTCTGGGATCAGGCCATCGCCGTGAACATCAAGCACCAGTTCTTCGCCGCGCAGGCGGTGGCGCCGGACATGAAGGCGCTGGGCGGCGGGTCCATCATCAACTTCGGCTCCTTCAGCTGGATGCTGATGCAGGGCGGCATGGCGGCGTACACGACCTCCAAGGCCGGCGTGCAGGGTCTGACGCGCTCGCTGGCGCGGGACCTCGGGCCCTTCAACATCCGCGTGAACACGCTGGTGCCCGGCTGGGTCATGACCGAGAAGCAGCTCCAGCTCTGGGTCAATGACGAGACGAAGAAGGAGATCGACGCCAACCAGTGCCTCAAGCAGCCCTTGATGCCTGACCACATCGCGGCGATGGCGCTGTTCCTGGCGGCGGACGACAGCGCGATGTGCAGCGCGCAGGACTACATCGTGGACGGGGGCTGGGCATGAGCGCCGGATACGGATCCGGAGCGGGAACGGGAACGCCTGCGCGCGTGCACGTCGACAGCCGGGACCGGCTTGGCGAATGCGCGCTGTGGTGCGATCGGGAGCAGGCGCTGTACTGGACCGACATCGACAGCCATCGGCTGTTCCGTCGGAGCCATGCCGATGGTGTGATCACGCAGTGGGAGATGCCCGAGCCGCTGGGCAGCTTCGCGTTGTGCGACACGCCGGGACAGCTGGTGCTGGGCCTGGCGTCCGGGGTGGCGATGTTCGACCTGGTCAGCGGCGAGATCGGCCCGTTGACCCCGGTCGAGGCCGAGGAGCCGCGCACGCGCATCAATGACGGCCGCTGCGATCCGCAGGGGCGTTTCGTCTTCGGCATGTTCAATTCGCACGGCGCGGCCGTGGGCGGTTATTACCGCGCCAGCCTCGCGGGCGTCGGCATCGGGCGCGGGCTGGTCGTCGAACGCCTGCCGCTGCCGCCGGGCATCGTGGGCAACTCGCTGAACTTCAGTCCGGATGGCGGGACGCTGTACTACACCGATTCGCCCACGCGCACGATCTGGGCGATGGATTACCGCGCCGATGGGCGGCTCGGCGAGCGCCGCGTGTTCGTGCAACTACCGCTGGACGGCGGCGAGCCTGATGGCGCGGCGGTGGATGCCGAGGGCGGGCTCTGGTCCGCGATCTGGGGCGATGGCGTCGTGCTGCGATTCGACGCGCAGGGACGCGAGACGCTGCGGCTGGCGCTGCCGGCCTCGCAGCCGACCTGCCCCGTGTTTGGCGGGCCGGCGCTGGATCGCCTGTTCGTGACGACCGCGCGCCGGCAGTGCGATCACGAGCCGCTGGCGGGCGCGCTCTTCGAGCTGGATCCGCATGGCCATCGCGGCCGCGCGCCGCACCGGTTCGTGACCCGATGAAGGCGATGAAGCCGATTCAACGACGCGTGTACGGCCAGTTGCCCGACGGTCGGCCGGTCCATGAGTTCACGATGGACAACGGGCGCGGACTGCGCTTGAGCGCGATCACGCTGGGCGGGATCGTCACGCGGCTGGAGGTGCCCGATGCGCGCGGTGAGCTCGCCAACGTGGTGCTGGGCTTGCCGACGCTGGAGGATTACCTGCTGCGCAATCCGCATTTAGGCGTGATCGTCGGGCGTTACGGCAACCGCATCGCGGAGGCGGCCTTTCGGCTGGACGGCGAGCGCCATGCGCTGGTGGCCAACGACGGCTCGAACTGCCTGCATGGCGGGGCGCGCGGTTTCGGCACGCAGCTGTGGCGCGCGGAACCGGAGAGCGACGGCTGCCTGCGGCTCGAGCTCGACAGCCCGGCGGGCGATCAGGGATTCCCGGGGCGGCTGCGGGCGGTGGTGCGGTATCGGATCGAGGAGGACATGGGCTGGACCGTGGAGTACGAGGCCACGACCGATGCGCCCACGGTGGTCAACCTGACGCACCACGACTACTTCAACCTCGCGGGCCGCGGGTCGGTGCTGGGCCACGAGTTGCAGATCGCGGGAAGTCGTTATTGCGAAGTGAACGACGCGCTGATTCCGACGGCGATGGCGACGGTGGTCGACACGCCCTTCGACTTCCGCGAACCGCGCGTGATCGAGTCCCGGCTTCGACAGTGCCATCCGCAGCTGCAGCGCGGCAAAGGATACGACCATCACTGGGTGCTGGATGCGCCCTTCGACGGGCAGTTGCACCTGGCGGCGCGCTTGCGGGATCCCGTCTCAGGCCGCGCGATGGAGGTGCTGACGACGGAGCCTGGCGTGCAGTTCTATTCGGGGAACTTCCTCGATGGCAGCCTGCTCGGCAGCGATGGCGCCTTCTATCGGCAAGGCGATGGGCTCTGCCTGGAGACGCAACACGCGCCGGATTCACCGAACCGCCCCATCAGCAGCGACTGGCCATCGACGGTGCTGCGACCGGGGGAGGTCTATCGGTCGGTGACGGTGCATCGGTTTGCGGGCGTTGGAGCCTCGTGAGATCAAGCTGGTCGGACGACAGAGCGGCGATCACGGGCTGTCCTGCGCCGACCCCGAGCAACTCTGCTGCCGGTAGCGCGGAGGCGCGTCGATCAAACGTGTGCAGAGGACTCCGCGCGGCAGCGGCGGCAATGCGCTCGTGCATGCAATCGGCAAGGTCGGCTTCGCCATACCTGAAAAGCTCGAGTGCATCATCCATCGCTTCTTCCTCGTCGATGAGGAGGTCGTCGGCATCCAGTACTTGCGCCATGGCGTCAAGGACTTTGTCTTTGTCGAACCTGAAGCGGCTGCGAAGGACCCATTCGAACTCCAGGAGCACGGTGACCGGCACGAACAGTTGTTGCCCAGCTTCCCTGTATCGGGATCGCAGACTCGCAACAGCGTGCCACTGCGCCAGATCGTCCCGAACCACGCAACGGATCAGGACATTCGTGTCGACGGCGCCCATCAGCGGAAAGGGTTCATGTCTTCGATCGACACGGTGAGCCCGTCGGGGGGCGTCAGGATTCCATAGAGATCCTCCAGCGTCTTCGTCTTGGCCCGAATATAGAGTCGGCCATCTGGCCGCAGCGCCCACACGAAGCGCGTGCCAGGCTTGGCCTTCAGCGCTTTGAGAATCTCCGGCGGGACCTTCAGGGTGCCGCGCGTGGTGAGAAAGGTGTCATGCAGGTTCTGAAACATCGTCTTCTCCTTGATCATCAATTTCATCATTCCCAGGCGTTGCGTCGGTCGCCGCCTCCAGCGGCTCCGCCCAAGGTGGCAGCTTGCACTTCGCGATCACGCGGATGCTGCCGTCCTTCTGCATCTCCCAGATGAACCGTGTTCCCAGCTTGGCGCCTGTCGCCTCACAGATTTCCTTGGGCACAAGAATCCGGTGGTTCATTTCCATGCGGGTCGTGGGCATGCGGCTCTCCTTGGGGAACGAGCCACCCACTCTAGGCAAGGCGTTCGACGAGAACCATGACTCGCACTTGTCGAGATCGCTTCCCAGCGACTTGGACAAGGCAGCGCACTCCCTTCGATGCGGGGCGCCGTTCGACAACTCGCCGAAACACCCGGCCGTCTCCCGACGCCCGGGTGTCACTTCAAGCGCGACGCCTCAGCGCGCCACGCCGCCTGTCGCGGGAAACTCGCCCGTCGCGAGATCGCCAGGCGCCTTCAGCTCCTCGCCCTCCTCGCCCTCCTCCCGCTCTTCACGTCGATAAGCCCAGCGATACAGCACCGGCAGCACCAGCAGCGTCAGCGCCGTCGACGACAGGATGCCGCCGATCACCACCGTCGCCAGCGGCCGCTGCACCTCCGCGCCCGTGCCCGTGGCCAGCGCCATCGGCACGAAGCCCAGCGACGCCACCAGCGCCGTCATCAGCACCGGCCGCAGCCGCGTGATCGCGCCCTCATGGATCGCCTCGGCCAGCGGCCGGCCCTGCTCCCGCAACTGGCGGATGAACGAGATCATCACCAACCCGTTCAGCACCGCCACGCCGCTCAGCGCGATGAAACCCACCGCGGCCGAGATCGACAACGGAATCCCGCGCATCCATAGCGCCAGCACCCCGCCCGTCAAAGCGAACGGGATGCCCGAGAACACCAGCAGCCCGTCCCGCGCGTTGCCGAACATCGCGAACAGCAGCCCGAAGACCAGCGCCAGCGCCACCGGCACCACGACGCGCAGCCGCTCGCTGGCGGACTGCAGGTTCTCGAACTGCCCGCCCCAGCCCAGCCAGTAGCCCGTGGGCAGCGTGACCTGCGAGGCCACCGCCTGCTGCGCCTCCGCGACGAAAGACCCCAGGTCGCGCCCGCGCACGTTGGCGCTGACGACCACGCGGCGCTTGCCGTCCTCGCGGCTGACCTGGTTGGGTCCCGGCGCCAGCGACAACGTCGCCACCTCCGACAGCGGCAGGAAACGCGCGACGCCATCCGGCCCCTTGGGCAGCGGCACCGGCAGGCGCTCGATCGCGGCCAGGTCGCTGCGCAGCGCCTCGGGCAGCCGCACGACGATCGAGAAGCGCCGATCGCCCTCGAACAGCGTGCCCGCGTGCGCGCCGCCGGTCGCGGTCGCCACCAGCCCCTGCACCTCCTGCAGGTTCAGCCCGTGACGCGCGGCCTTCTCGCGGTCGATGTCCACGGTCAGCATCGGCAACCCGGTGGTCTGCTCGACGTTGACCTCCGCCGCGCCCTCCAGCCCGCCCAGCACCGTCGCGATGCGCGCCGCGGCCGCGTTGAGCTGGTCCATGTCGTCGCCGAAGACCTTCACCGCGACGTCCGAGCGCACGCCCGAGATCAGCTCGTTGAAGCGCAGCTGGATCGGCTGCGAGAACTCGTAGTTCTGCCCCGGCAGCGTCGCCAGTTCCTCCTGCACCGCGGCGATCAGCGCATCGCGCGTGCGCCGCGGCTCGGGCCACTGGTCCTGCGGCTTGAGCATCACGTAGGCATCGGAGATGTTGGGCGGCATCGGGTCGGCGGCGATCTCCGCCGTGCCGGTGCGCGAGAACACGCGCTCGATCTCGGGGAACTTCTGCTTGAGCCGCGTCTCCAGCTGCTGCTGCATCGCCACCGACTGCGACAGGCTGGTGCCCGGCAGCCGCAGCGCCTGCACCGCGAAGTCGCCCTCGTTGAGGCTGGGCACGAACTCGCTGCCCAGGCGCGTCGCGAGCAGCGTCGACAACACCACCGCGACCACCGCGCCGGTCAGCACCACCGGCCGCGCGGCCATCACGCGGGCCAGCATCGGCTCGTAGGCGCGATGTGCCCAGCCCATCAGGCGGCTTTCCTTCTCCTGCACCTTGTCGCCGATGAACAGCGCCACGGCGGCCGGCACGAAGGTGATGGACAGGATCATCGCGCCCAGCAGCGCCATCACCACGGTGACGGCCATCGGGTGGAACATGCGCCCCTCCACGCCCGTGAGCGCGAAGATCGGCAGGTACACCACCATGATGATCAGCTGCCCGAACAGCAGCGGCCGGCGAGCTTCCTGCGCCGCGGCGAAGACCTCGTGGAAACGCTCCGCGCGCGTGAGCGGACGCCCCAGCCGCGACTGCGCATGCGCCAAGCGTCGTACACAGTTCTCGACGATCACGACCGCGCCGTCCACGATGATCCCGAAGTCCAGCGCGCCCAGACTCATCAGGTTGGCGCTGACCTTCTGGCTGACCATGCCGCTGAAGGTGAACAGCATGGACAGCGGGATCACCATCGCCGTGAGCACCGCCGCGCGCAGGTTGCCCAGGAACAGGAACAGCACCGCGATGACCAGCACCGCGCCCTCGATCAGGTTCTTCCTGACCGTGGCGATGGCCTTGTCCACCAGCACCGTGCGGTCGTAGACGGTGACCACGTGCACGCCTTTGGGCAGCGTCGTGGCGATGTCCTTCATCTTGCGGTCCACCGCCTGCGCCACGCTGCGGCTGTTCTCGCCGATCAGCATGAAGACGGTGCCCAGCACCACCTCCCGGCCGTTGTCGGTGGCCGCGCCGCTGCGCAGCTCCTTGCCGATGCCGACCTGCGCGACATCGCGCACCCGCACCGGCACACCGCCCTCGCTGCGCAGCACGACGTTGCCGATGTCGGTGAGGTCCCGCAACTGGCCCGGCGCACGGATCAGGTACTGCTCGCCGCGGCGCTCGATGTAGCCGGCGCCGACATTGGCGTTGTTGCGCTCCAGCGCCTGCACGACCTCCGCGAGCGTCAGCCCGTACGAGGACAACCGGCCCGGATCGGGCGCGATCTCGTACTCCTTGGCGTGGCCGCCGATCGTGTTGACCTCGGTCACGCCGGGCACGTTGCGCAGTTGCGGCTTGACGACCCAGTCCTGCAGCTCGCGCAGGTCGATCGGCGTGTAGGGCGTGCCGTCGGGCTTGCGCGCGCCCTCCTCGGCCTCGATCGTCCACTGGTAGATCTCGCCCAGCCCGGTGGACACCGGCCCCATCGCCGGCGTCAGCCCGTCGGGCAGGTGCTCGCGCGCGGCCTGCAGCCGCTCGTTGACAAGCTGCCGGGCGAAGTGGATGTCGGTGCCGTCGCGGAAGATCACCGTGACCTGCGACAGCCCGTAGCGCGACAGCGAGCGCGTCTGCTTCAGCCCGGGCAGCCCGGCCATCGCCGTCTCGACCGGGAAGGTCACGCGCTGCTCGGTCTCCAGCGGCGAGTAGCCCGGCGCGCCGGTGTTGATCTGGACCTGCACGTTGGTGATGTCGGGCACGGCGTCGATGGGCAGCTTCTGATAGCTGAAGACACCCAGCGCGGCCATGGCGAGCACCGCCACCAGCACCAGCCATCGATGCTCGATGGCGAATCGGATGATGCGTTCAAACATGGCGGCTCCGTCAGTGCGCGTGGGTCGCGGCACCCTTGCCGGCCTCGGACTTGATGACGAAGGCGTTGGCCGCGGCGTAGCGCGTGCCCGGCTTCAGCCCGTCCACGATCTCGATCCGGCGGCCGTCGCCGCGGCCAGTCTTCACCGGCTGCGCGGCGAATCCCTGGTCGGTGCGGACGAACACGACCTGCCGGTCCTCGAAGACCTGCACCGCGTCGGCCGCCACCGTGATCGGCACCGGCGTCTCGCCCGTGACGAGGTCGACGTTGACGAACAGCCCCGGACGCCACGCGCCATCGGGATTGGTCATCGCGATGCGGGCCTGCGCCGTGCGGCTCTGCGCGCCGATCAGCGGACCGACGTAGGTCACGCTGCCCGACGCGGCCTGCTCGAAGGCCGTGGCGCGGACCACCGCGCGCTCGCCCACGCGGATCTTGGCCAGGTCGCCCGCGGGCACGTCGATGCGGGCCCACACGGTGCGCAGGTCCGACAGCACGAAGACGCTGGCGTCCTCCTTGACCTGCTCGCCCCGCGTGAGGTGCTTCTCGACGACGACGCCGTCGAACGGGGCGCGCAGCTCGAAGCGGTTGAGCGCGCCGCCGCGCGGCGTGGCGCCCACGGCCTGCAGCTTCTGGCGCGCGTTGGCCACGGCGATCTCGGCCTCGCGCAGCGCCTGTTCGGCGATGTCGACGTCCTGGCGCGGCGAGATCTTCTCCTCCCAGAGCTTGCGTTCGCGCTCGAAGGTCGTGCGCGCGAGCTGTTCGCGCTTGAGCGCGGCGAGCAGCTCGCTGCGCTGGTCCGACACCTGCGCGCTGGCGATCACGGCGAGCAGGTCGCCCTTGCGCACGGTCTGACCGAGCGTGACGGGCACCGCCTCGACGACGCCGCTGACGCGCGGCACGACATGCGCGGTGCGGTCCTCGTTGAAGCCGATCTCGCCCGGCAGTCGCGTGGTGGTGCGGATGGTGGCCGGACCGGCCGTGTCGAGCGTGATCGCCGCGGACTCGATCTGTGCCTCGGTCATCGCGATGGGCTCGGCGTCAGGGGCCTTGGCCTCTGCCTTCGGCTTCTCGTCACCATGGCCGTGGTCGTCATGGCTGCTCTCCTCGCCATGCTCGGCGTGCTCGGCATGACCGCCCTTGGCCGAAGAGGCCGGACCGGCCGCGAGGATGGCAGCGCCACCGGTCACGCCCAGCGCGATCAGCACCGCGATCGCGATCAATTGGCGACGGGGCAGTCCGAAGGCGCGCTTCGTCTCGCCGCCCTGCTTGTCTTGGTTGAAGTTCATCGTTGTTCTCACGGTTGCTGGGCGGGCGCGCCAAGGCGGCGCTCAAGGTCGGCATGGGCGCGGTGGGCCTTGGCCAGCGCATCCAGCAGTTGCGTGCGGGCCTGCAGCCAGGTCCGCTGCGCGTCGAGCACGTCCAGGAAGCCGAACTTGCCGAGCTCGAAACCCCGCGTGGCCGCGACATGCGCTTCCTGCGCGCCGGGCAGCACCTCGCGGCTCAGCGTCTGGACCTCGTCCACGCGTGCGGCCAGTTCGTCGGCCGCGCCCAGCACCTCGGCGCGCAGGCGCGCGGACTCCGCCTCGGCCAGCTGCTCCGCGGCCTGGCGGCGCTTGAGGGCCTCGCGCTGCGCGCCCTGGTTGCGATCGAACAGCGGGATCGGCAGCGACACGCCGATGACCGCCTGGCTGCGGCCGATCTCCTGCGCGCGCTTGGCGCCGAGGCTGACCGTCACGTCCGGGATGCGGCGCGAGCGCTCCAGCTCATAGGCGGCCTGCGCGCGCTCGACCTCCAGGCGCGCGCGGCGCAGCGCCGGCGCGTCGGCCAGGCGACGAGCGATCTGCGCCTCGTCCGGCAGGGCCGGCAGCGCGGACGCGCGCCCATCAAGCGAGCCGATCAGGGCCTCGTCGAGCCCGGTGGCCAGGGCCAGCGCGTGACGCGCGACGAGCTGGTCCGACGTCGCCTGACGCAGCTCGATGCGCGCGCCGGACGCGGCGACGCGGGCGCGGGTCTCGTCGATGGGCGAGAGCTTGCCCGCGGCCACGCGGCGTGCGGTGGCGTCGGCCCCGCTGCCGGCGATGCGCAGCGACTCCTGCACCGCCGTGACGCGCTCCTGCGCGATCAAGGCGTTGAAGAACGCCGACACGACGTCGGCGCGCAACTCTGCGCGAACGGTGTCGAGGTCCGCCTGCGCCAGGTCGCGGCCTCGCTGGGCGAGCGCGGTGCGGGCGGCGCGCTGGCCGCCGATCTCCAGCGGCTGGCTCAGCATCACGGTGATCGTGCGGGTCTCGCGGCGGGTGTCCTCCTGCTCGAGCCCGAGCGAGGGGTTGGGCGGCAGCGCCGCCTGCTGCACCGCGCCGTCAGCGGCCTCGACCTCGTAGGTCGCGGCCCGCAGGCGGGGATGCGAGGCCATCGCGCGCGCCAGCGCCGCGTCGAGCGTGAGCGGCGGCGCGGTCACGGAGGCCGATGAAGGGGCGGCCGATGAAGGGACGGACGCGTCAGCGGCCGGCTGCGCCGCGCCAGCGGCGTTCTGCATGGAAAGGGAAATCAGTGCCGCGCTGGACAGCGGCACCAGGAACTTGCGCATCGGAGACTCCGGCGTTGCGCCCGCCGCCGCGTGGGCGGCCGGGCAGGAAGGGGGATCAACGGGGAATCGGCGAGCGCCGCGCGCGCCGGCGCTCGGCCGGGGCGTGAGGGATCAGGGAGGCAGGCGCCCGCCGCTCAGGCGGCGCGCCAGTTGGGGCGTTCGCGGCGGTCCGGGCCGCGCGAGGTCCAGGCGTCCGTGGCGGAGCCCGTGTCGGCCGGACTGGTCACGGCCGGCAGCACCAGCGGCGTGCTGGCCACCGGCTGGGTGTGGCCCAGGTGGCAGAAGCCGCAGTCGTCGTCGACGCAGGTCAGCGCCTTGTCCGTTGCGGATTCAACGCCCTTGGGCTCGACGGCCTTCACCTTCAGATCGGGCGAGGCGTGACCGGTCGGATCTGCCTCATGCCGATGCTGGTGATGGCCGACATGGCTGGCGGCGGGATCGGCTTCATGCGCGCAATAGGTCGCGGCCACCGCCCAGCTCAGCTGGAGCGGCAGCAGGATCAGCAGGAAGACGGTGAGCCAGCGGCGCATGGGGCGCGAGTATAGGCAGGGCCGGATGCCCTTCCCCGCCGTCCGGCTTCGTCAGGCCCTCGCCGCCCCGGAGGTTTTCACGAAGTCGCCATGGACGCGAGCCGCCATTCCGCCAGCAACTCGTCGAGCTGCGTGGCCAGGTGCAGGTTCACCCGCACCGCCGTCCACGCTTCCCGTCCGCGCGTGTACACGCGGCCGTTGGACGCCTCCAGGATCTCGTGCTCGCCCCAGAGACCGCGCTCGCCGAACGACGGCGCCGCGGCCACGATCGCCTCGGCGGCCTCGCGGTTGGCCTCATGCGAGGAGATCCGGCGGCGGCGCTCGAAGCGCCACTCGCCCTGCCAGGGATAGTCGATGCGCACCAGTCCCTCGGGCAGCTCCACGCCGGGCTCGCTGGGCACGTGGATGGCGCCATGATCGCCGTAGCCGACGATCGCGACGCCGCCCAGGCGCCGATGCAGCTCACGTTCCAGGATGGCGAGCCGGCCCGAGCGCGGCTGATCGCCGCCGGGGGGCTTGCCCAGCCAGTCCGCCGTGTTGGGGAAGCTGTTGCCCATCGCCACCAGCCGCAGCCCCGGCCAGCGCTGCGGCCAGCGGGCGAGCAGGTCCCGCCCCGTGCCCGCGCAGCCCAGCAGCCAGTCGCGCTCGGTGCCGAAGTCCAGCACGACGACCGCGCGGCCCGGATGGTCCAGCGCGTCCAGCGCCTGCTCGACCACCGCCGTCGACGGGGCCGCGCCCCGGAGCCGGAACACCACGAGTCCCACGTCGCGCTCGATGCACACCGCCTGCTGCGCCACCGTGCGCGCGCCGGCGCTGTCGGTCAGCTGGACGACCGGGATCGCGCCGCGATGCCCCTGGACGAACTCGCGCCAGGCGCGGAAGCCCTGGATCGGGTTGCTCAACCTGCGCCAGGCCGACCCGTGCTCAACCGGTGCCCGGCCCAGATCCAGCAGGTGCGGCAAGGCTTGCATCACCTCGCCGGCCTGCTGCGCCGCGCGACGGAAGTCCAGCGTGTCGGGCTTGCGCGCGGGCGGCGTCAGCGTGATCAGCGGCAGCATCCGGCGCTTGCGGGCCTTGTCCAGCTCCCGCAGCGCGCGCAGCTCCGCGGGCGCCGTGCGCAGCGATGGCCAATACACGATGTCTTCCAGCATTCCCTCTTCCATCACGGTCTCCCGAGGCTCGCGCCTCTCGATGCAGGCGCGGCGTGCGCCCGGACCGCTCAGGCTAGGAAGGCGCGCCGGGGAAAGCGAGGGGTCCGATTGATGGATGTCAGAGAACGCATCAGCGACACCGCAGCAACAGCAGCAACAGCAGCGGCTTTGTATGGCCGTGTATCTCTCGCGGAAGGGGCGACAGCGCCATGCAAAGCGGCCTGCAGCCTGACAAGGCGTCGATACATCGCGGGCGTCCACTGCGGACATCGCCACCACATCGCGCCCCGCGGGGCCTCCTCGACATGAACGACGACCGTGATCTCCCGACCGATGCGCTGCCTCGGCGCAAGTTCCTGATCGGCGCCGCGGCGGCCTCGCTCGCGGCCGGGCTGATGCCCGCCGGTGTGTTCGCCGCGACCCGTGAGGCTGCTGGGTCGGACTCGTCCTCCCTGCCGGTGATCGCGCCGAGCTTCGGCACGCTCAAGCACATCGACGCGGGCGACCTGCGCGTGGGCTACGTGGAGGCCGGCCCGGCGGACGGTCCGCCGGTGCTGCTGCTGCACGGCTGGCCCTATGACGTGCACACCTATGAGCAGGTGACGCCGATGCTCGCGGCGGCCGGATATCGGGTGATCGTGCCGTATGCGCGCGGTTACGGCAGCACGCGGTTCCTGTCCGGGCAGACGCCACGCAATGGGCAGCAAGGCGCGCTGGCGCGCGACGCGATCGCATTGCTTGACGCGCTGCGCATCCCCAAGGCGCTGGTGGGCGGCTGCGACTGGGGCGCCCGCACCGCGGGCATCCTGGCCGCGCTGTGGCCGGAACGATGCCAGGCGCTGGTCGCCGTCAGCGGCTACCTGCTGGTGAGCCGCCAGGCCAACGCGTCGCCGCTGCCGCCGGCGGCCGAGCTCCAGTGGTGGTACCAGTACTACTTCGCCACCGAGCGCGGCCGGCTCGGCTACGAGAAGTACCGCGCGGAGTTCTCCAAGCTGATCTGGCAGCTGGCCTCACCGCAATGGCGCTTCGACGACGCGACCTTCGCGCGCAGCGCGGCCGCGTTCGACAACCCCGATCACGTCGCGATCGTCGTCCACAACTACCGGTGGCGGCTGGGACTGGCCGACGGTGAATCGCGCTTCGACGCCGTCGAGGAGCGGATCGGCGCGCAGCCCGACATCACCATTCCGGCGATCACGCTGGAAGGCGATGCGAACGGCGCGCCGCACCCGCCGGCCGCGGCCTACCGGCGCAAGTTCGTGGGCAGGTACGCCCACCGTGAATTGGCCGGCGGCATCGGGCACAACCTGCCGCAAGAGGCACCGCAGGCCTTCGCGCAGGCGATCCTGGACGTGGCGCGGTTCTGAGCCGCGCCGCCGGTCAGCGATGCAGGGAACGCGCCGGATCCATTTCCGGCGCATAGCCCTGCTCGCTCCACATGCGGTCCAGCGAGCCATCGGCACGGGCTTGCTGCAGCTCGTCGATGACCTGCTCGCGGGTCTTGCCGCCCGCGGCCGGCGCCGCGAACTGCACCTGCGTGCTGGTGTCGGCGGACATGCCCACCGTCACGTCGGCGTCGGCCTGGTGGTTGGAGTACCGCACGTCCATGCCTCGGGCCTCATCGAAGTCCGGGGCGTAGCTGTGCTCGCCCTGCAGACGGTCCAAGGAGCCGTCCATCCGGGCCTGCTCCAGCTCGGCGATGACCTGATCGCGGGACTTCGGCCCGGAGACGATTTCCTCTTCCACCTGCGCGAACGCCGGCACGGTCATCGCCGCGGCGATGGCGGCGAGGCCCAGAGGCAGGGTGATCTTGTGGATGTGTCGCATCTTGAACTCCTTCGAGTGAAACGGATGTGGGTTCTCCCGGCAAATCGGCGTCCCGGCGTGGTCGATATCTGAACGTCGCGCTGGCGGCTCGACTGCGCCGATCGGCGCTGCCCCTACACTCCGCGCGCCGTCTCCCCGGCACCTTCCTGCCGCTACCTGCGCCGCGCCATGACCGATCGCCTGCTCTCCTTCGTCCAACACCCGCTGGGCCGCCGTGTGGCGCGCACGCTGGGACTGCCGCAGCCCGTCGAGCTGCGCCGGCGCCAGGACGCGTGGAGCGCGAAGGAGCTGAGCGGCCTCGCGGTGCTCGCGATCGCGCCGGGCAGCGCCTCGCCGATGCCGTCGCTGCTGGCGGCGATCGTGGCGCTGGGCGCGGCGGAGACCGGCTCGGGCCCCGTGCACACGCTGGTCATCGACGCCACCGGCTGTCGCGACATCCCGGCACTGCATGCGCTGTTCGAGCAGACGCAGCTCGCGTTGACGCGGCTGACCTCAGGCGGCCGCGTGCTGGCGCTGACCACCGACGGCACGGCGGACGCGGCCCAGGCCGCGTGCCAGCAGGCCGTGCAGGGTTTCATCCGCGCGCTGGCCAAGGAGATCGGGCGGCGCGGCGCGACCGCCAACGCGCTCGTGCTGCAGGCCGGCGCGGCTGCGGCGTCGGCCGAGTCGCTGGCCGGCGCCTTGCGTTTCTTCGGCACGGACCGCTCGGGCTATGTCTCGGGGCAGGTGTTGGCGTGGCGGGGGCATGCGCGCGAGCTCGCTTCGGACGCTTCCGCGCATGAAGCGCATGAAGCGCATGAAGCGCCGGAATCGACGTCAACGCCCGTGGCGCTGGTGACGGGCGCGGCTGGCGGCATCGGCGCGGCGACGGCGAGGCGTCTCGCCTTGGATGGGTTCCGCGTGCTGTGCGTCGACGTGCCGGCGGCGCGTCAGCCCTTGGAAGCGCTCGCCCGGGACATTGGCGGCTCGTTCCTGGCAGCGGACCTGACCGCTCCGGGCGCGGTCGATGAGTTGATCGACGCCCTTCGGCGCCTCGGCGGGGTGGACGTGCTCGTGCACAACGCCGGCATCACGCGGGACCGCACGCTGGCGCGCATGTCGGCGGCGGAGTGGGATGGCGTGATGGCGGTGAATCTGGCGGCGATCCTGGCGATCGACGCGCGGCTGGACGCGGCCGATCTGCTGAAAGCGGGCGCGCGCGAGATCTGCCTGTCCTCGATCAGCGGCATCGCGGGGAATGCGGGTCAGACGAACTACAGCGCGTCGAAGGCGGCGTTGATCGGCTATGTCGCCGCACGAGCTGCGACGCTGGAGGCGCGCGGCGGGACGGTCAACGCGGTCGCGCCCGGCTTCATCGAGACGGCGATGACGCGCCGCATGCCGCTGATGGTCCGCGAGGCTGGACGGCGGCTGAATGCGCTCAAGCAGGGCGGCACGCCGCAGGACGTCGCCGAGGCGATCGCGTACCTGGCCACGCCCGAGTCGCAGGGCCTGACGGGTCAGGTCTTGCGGGTGTGCGGGCAGTCGTTGCTGGGCGCCTGAAATAGGCACCTGAACGAGAGAGGCAGACCCGTAGGCCGGGGCCGTCGGCCCACGGCCTTCAGCGGGTGAGGGTCGTCAGATGTATCCCATCAGCAGCAGGATGACGAGGATCAGCACGACGAGGCCCAGACCGCCGCTGGGGTAGTAGCCCCAGCTGCGGCTGTGCGGCCAGGACGGCAGCGCGCCGATCAACAGCAGGATGAGGACGACGAGCAGGATGGTGCTGATCATTCGGGGTCTCCGGTTCTTGTGAATCGAGCCCGCGCGGACGGACGTCGCATCGCGGGAGGCATGAGTTCGTCAGGGCAACTGTTGTGCCCGTCCTGTGCACGTCATGCGGGCTGACCTAAGCCCGCGGCTCCGCCTCCTCGCCCTACTTCATCCCCTCCCCCACCATCTTCATGAGCACCGCCGCGGTTCTCTGCATCAACGGCGTCGCGCGCTTGCTGGTCGGCGTCACCAGGCACAGCGTGCTCTGGATGTCCGCCCGCGCGAACGGCGTGGTCGACAGACGTTCCGGGCGTTCATAGATCCGCAGCGCGTCCTCGCCTAGCGCCGCATGGCCGATCCCGGCCGCCACGCAGTCCAGGATCGCCGGCACGCTCGCGACTTCCCACCGCACGTCCAGCTGCACGCCCGCCATCGCCGCGGCCTGCTCCATCAGCGCCCGGAAGATGTGCCCCCTCTGCGGCATCACCAGCGGATACCGCGACAGCTGCGACAAGGTCGGCGGCCTCGCCGGTGCCTGGTCCTTGGGCGACACCAGGCACAGCCGCTCCCGGCGCAGCGGCAGGATCTCCAGCGCCGGCAGCGGCTCGGGGTTGTAGACCAGCGCCAGGTCCGTGCGCCCCGTCAGCAGCCACTCGGTCAGGTGCACCGAGAAGCCCTCCATGATCGTCAGCCGCGCCTGCGGCATCTCCGCCTGGAACGCCCGGATCAGCGCCAGCGTGTGCAGCCGCGCCAGCGTCGGCGGCATCGCGATCGTGATCTGCCCCACCGGCTCGCTGCGCCGCGAGCGCAAGTCATCCTTGGCATGGCTGACCAGGTTCAGGATGTCCTGCCCGTGCTGCAGCAGACGCCGCCCCGCCTCGGTCAAGGCCACCCCGCGCCCGTTGCGCAGCAGCAGCGTCTCGTGCAGCTCCGTCTCCAGCGCCCGCACCTGGCGGCTCAGCGCGGGCTGCGCCACCCCCAGCACCATCGCGGCCTTGCTGAAGCTGCCGTGCTCGGCGACATGGACGAAGGTCTCCAGTTGGGTCAGGTTCATGCCGCGCATGCTCTCACGAACCGGCATGGCTCGACCATCCGTGCCATGCCCGATCGGAATATCAGCTAGTGGAAGCTAGAACTGGATCGTCTGGCCGGACCGGACCAGAATCCGCCGCAATCCGACAGACCTCGTCCACCCGTGATCGCTCCCCTCGCCGGCATTTCCTCGATGGCCACCCGCGCGCTGCTGGCGGAGCTGTCCGCCGCCTACACCGCGGTCCACGGTCTGGAAACGCGCTTCGAGTCCGTCGGCGGCGTTGACGCCGCCCGACGCGTCGAGGCCGGCGAGCCCTTCGACCTCGTGGTCCTGGCCGACGACGCGATGCAGCGGTTGCTCGCCGCTGGCCATCTGCGTGCCGGTTCGTTGCGTCCCATCGCCGATTCGCCGATGGTCATCGCCGCACCTCAGGATGCGCCTCACCCGTCCGTGGACACCGCCGACGCGCTGCGCGAGGCGCTGACTTCGGCCCGCGCCATCGGCTACTCCACCGGCCCCAGCGGCCAGGCGCTGCTGAAACTGCTCGGCGACTGGGGGCTGCGCGAGACGCTCGCCGACCGACTCCGGCAATCGCCGGCCGGCGTGCCCGTGGCCCGCATGCTCGCCCAGGGCGATGTCGACCTCGGCTTCCAGCAGCGCAGCGAGCTGCAGGGCCACGACGGTGTCGCCGTCCTCGGTCCGATGCCGCCGGGGCTGGAGATCGTCACCCGTTTCACCGCCGGCGTGGCCGCGCGTTGCGCCGAACCCGCCACCGCGCAACAGGTCGCGGACGACTTCGCTTCCCCTCGCCACGACGCGCTGCGTCGCCGGCTCGGGCTCTCATCGCCCGCGGCCTGAGCCTTCCTCCACTCGATCTCCACAGGAATCCGCCATGTACGAACTCGGCGTCGTCTACCGCAACATCACCCGCGCCGACCGCACTGCCGCCGACGCGCTCGGCCACTTCGGCGCCGCGACCGTGCACGAGGCGCTGGGCCGCGTGGGCCTGCTCCAGCCCTACATGCGCCCGATCCAGTCGGGCGTGGCGGTCTCGGGCACAGCCGTGACCGTGCTGCTGCAGCCCGGCGACAACTGGATGCTCCACGTCGCCGCCGAGCAGATCCAGGACGGCGACATCGTCGTCGCAGGCGTCACGGCGGCGTGCTCCGATGGCTACTTCGGAGACCTGCTCGCCACCTCGTTCAAGGCCCGCGGCGCCCGCGCGCTGATCATCGACGCCGGCGTGCGCGACGTCCGCACCCTCAACGAGATGCCCTTCCCGGTCTGGAGCAAGTGCATCTCCGCCAAGGGCACGATCAAGGCCACGCCGGGCTCGGTGAACATCCCGCTGGTGTGCGCCGGCGCGCTCGTGCATCCGGGCGATGTGATCGTCGCCGATGACGACGGGATCGTCTGCGTGCCCGCCGCGATGGCGACGCGCACCCTGGACGCCGCCGCCGCCCGCGAGGCCAACGAGGGTGCCAAGCGCGAGCAGTTCGCCGCCGGCGTGCTCGGCCTGGACCTGTACAAGATGCGCGAGCCGCTGGCCAAGGCCGGGCTGCGCTACATCGATTGATTCCCGCCGATGTCCTGAAGTACCTCCGCAGCAGTTCCCATCCACCCGAGCGGGCCGCCTTGCAGAGCCTGCCGATGACAAGAGATTCCTGGAGACAACAACGATGACGCATTCGACCTACTGCCACCGCCGCTGGCCCTCACCCCTGCCCTCTCCCGCAAGCGGGCGAGGGAGTTGGACTGCCCTCGTCGCCGCGCTGGGCGTCGCAGGCAGCCTGCTGTCGGGTGCCGTGAGGGCGCAAGGCGCGCCTACCGACTGGCCGACCAAGCCGGTGCGCATCATCACGCCGTTCCCGGCTGGCGCCGGTCCGGAGACCGTGGCGCGCGTCGTCGCCGAGAAGCTCTCCAAGAAGTGGGGCAAGCCGGTCATCGTCGAGAACAAACCCGGCGCCAACGGCTTCATCGCGATCGACGCGTTCAAGCGTGGCGCCACCGACGGCCATGACCTGATCCAGCTCGACAACGTCCACCTCGTCGTCTATCCGCATCTGTTCAAGAAGCTGCCCTACGACCCGGTCAAGGACTTCGATCCGATCGCGCCGCTGTTCAAGACCTACTTCTTCGTCGGCGTGCCCGCCAACAGCAAGTACAAGACCGTCGGCGACATCGTGGCCGACGCCAAGGCCCGTCCCAACGCGCTGAACTACGGCTCGTGGTCGGTGGGCAATCCGGTGCACCTGGGCTCGGCGCAGCTGGAGGCGATGACGCACACGCAGATGACGCACGTCGTCTACAAGGAAACGACGATGCTCTACACCGCCGTGGCCAACGGCGAGCTGAACTTCGCGCTCGGCTCGATGGCCACCGCCGGCCCGCTGCAGCGCGCGGGCAAGATCCGGTTCATCGCCGTGACCGGACCCAAGCGCCATCCCGCCTTCCCCGACCTGCCCACCGTCAGCGAGTCTGGCGGCCCGGCGGGTTACGAGGTCACCGGCTGGACCACGATCGCCGCGCCGCGCGGGCTGCCCAAGGCCGTGCAGGAACGCATCCAGCGCGACATCGAGGCCGCCCTGGCCGAGCCCGACATCCGCGAGCG
This sequence comes from Roseateles sp. So40a, assembly GCF_048081605.1. NCBI lineage: Bacteria > Pseudomonadati > Pseudomonadota > Betaproteobacteria > Burkholderiales > Sphaerotilaceae > Roseateles > Roseateles sp. So40a. Next base: position 2,268,533 of record NZ_CP182288.1, read on the forward strand.
CTACGCCACCTTCGGCTACGACGTCTTCCCGACGACGAAGGAGCAGTACGCGGCCTTCATCGCCAGCGAGTCCGCCAAGTACGCCGAGCTGATCAAGCGGCTCAACATCTCGCTGGACTGACATGGGCACGGCAGTCTCCCCCTCGGCCGTCAACGGCTCCGACGACCTCCAGCCGCCCACGCCGTCGGTCGTGTCGCGGGTCGGCCTGGTCGGCTACGGCGAGGTCGGCCGCATCCTGGCCGAGGACCTGCGCGCCCAGGGCGTGACGGTCAGCGCCTATGACCTCAAGCTCGAATCGCCGTCGGCGGATGCCGACACGATGCGCGAGCACGCCGTGCAGTTCGGCGTCGAGCTCTGCCCATCGGCCACGATGATGGCCACCGCGGCCGATCTCGTCATCAGCGCGGTCACGGCCAGTCAGACGCTGGACGCGGCACGCGCCGCCGCAGCCGGACTCCGGCCCGACACCCTCGTGCTGGACTTCAACTCGGCGTCGCCCAAGGCCAAGCGCGAGGCCGCCGAGGTGGTGCACGCGGCGGGTGGCCGCTACGTCGAGGGCGCGGTCATGACCAGCGTGCCGCCCTACCGCCTCCAGGTCCCGCTGCTGCTGGGCGGCCCGCATGCGCAGGCGGCGGCGCCGATGCTCGCACGGCTCGGCTTCGCGGCCACCGTGGGGAGCAGCGAGTTCGGCGTCGTCAGCGCGACCAAGATGTGCCGCAGCGTGATGATCAAGGGGCTGGAGGCGATGGTCATCGAGAGCCTGACCTCGGCGCGGCATCACGGCGTCGAGGACGCGGTGCTGGCCTCGCTGAAGGAGACCTTCCCGGGCATCGACTGGGAGAAGCAGGCGAGCTACTTCTTCCAGCGCGTCATCCAGCATGGACGCCGGCGCAGCGAGGAGGTCCGCGAGGTGGCCGAGACCGTACGCGACGCGGGCCTCACGCCGTGGAGCGCCGAGGGCACCGCCGAGCGCCAGGCCTGGATGGCCGACCTGGCCGAGGACGGGCTCTTCGGCGAGCGCGGCAGCGCCGGCTTCGGCCGCAGCCCCGATTGGCGCACCGAGGCCGATCGGCTGCTCGCGCATCTGGCCAAGCCCAGGCTCGGCTGAGGCTCCGGACTCGTCCGGCATTGCAAGGAAGGACCCGTGATGACGCTCCCCACGACCGGCGGTTTCGAGAAGACCCCCGGCTGGCTCGACTGGTACCAGGACCCGTCGACGCCCCGATTCCAATTGCCCGACGGGGCCGTCGACGCGCATTGCCACGTCTTCGGCCCCGGCGGCGAGTTCCCCTACGCGCCCGAGCGCAAGTACACGCCCTGCGACGCGAGCAAGGCGCAGCTCTTCGCGCTGCGCGACCGGCTGGGCTTCAGCCGCAACGTCATCGTGCAGGCCACCTGCCACGGCGACGACAACCGCGCGATGGTCGATGCCTGCCGCGCGTCGGGCGGGCGCGCGCGCGGCATCGCGACGGTGCGGCGCTCGGTCACCGACGAGCAGCTGCGTGAGCTGCACGAGGCCGGCGTGCGCGGCGTGCGCTTCAACTTCGTCAAGCGGCTGGTGGACTTCACGCCACGCGACGAGCTGATGGAGATCGCGCATCGCGTGAAGGCGCTGGGCTGGCACGTCGTCATCTACTTCGAGGCGCCCGACCTGCCCGAGTTGTGGGACTTCTTCTCCGCGCTGCCCACGACGGTTGTCGTCGACCACATGGGCCGGCCCGATGTCACGAAGCCCGTGGATGGGCCCGAGTTCGCGCTCTTCCTGCGTTTCCTGCGCGAGCATCCCTTTATCTGGAGCAAGGTCACCTGCCCGGAGCGCCTCTCGGTCAGCGGACCGCGCGCGCTGGGCGGCGAGCCCGAGCCCTACCGTGACGTCATCCCGTTCGCGCGCCGAGTCGTGGAGGAGTTCCCCGACCGCGTGCTCTGGGGCACCGATTGGCCGCATCCCAACCTCAAGGACCACATGCCCGACGACGGCTTGCTGGTGGACGTGATCCCGCGCATCGCGCCCACCGCCGAGCTGCGCCAGCGGCTGATGGTGGACAACCCGCTGCGGCTGTACTGGCCCGAGCTCGCTCGCGGATGAGCGCGAGCCGACGTCGATGACACGTTCCGAGGAGACCCCCATGTCGCTCGACAAGCCCTACCGGGACATTCCCGGCACCACCATCTTCGATGCCGATCAGGCGCGCAAGGGTTATTGGCTCAACCAGTTCTGCATGTCGCTGATGAAGGCCGAGAACCGCGCGCGCTTCAAGGCCGACGAGCGCGCCTACCTGGACGAATGGCCGATGACCGAGCCGCAGAAGGAGGCCGTGCTCGCGCGCGACCTGAACCAGTGCATCCGGCTGGGCGGCAACATCTATTTCCTGGCCAAGATCGGCGCGACCGACGGCCGCAGCTACCAGCAGATGGCCGCCGGCATGACCGGCATGACCGAGACCGACTACCGCGACATGATGCTGGCCGGCGGCCGTCACCCCGACGGCACGCCCCGGCGCAAGAAGGACCAGGAGAGCGGCCGATGAGCCTCACCCCGCCGCTGAACCGCGCGCCGAATCACGCGCGCATCACCGCGTCCGTCTACACCTCGCATGTGCCCGCCATCGGCGTGGCCATGGACCAGGGCCGCACGCAGGACCCGTACTGGCAGCCGCTGTTCGCGGGCTACGAGCCGTCGCGGCGCTGGATGGCAGAGAACCGGCCCGATGCGATCGTGCTGGTCTACAACGACCACGCCAACGCCTTCAGCCTGGACATGATCCCGACCTTCGCGCTGGGCACGGCCGATCGCTACGAGCCCGCCGACGAGGGCTGGGGGCCGCGCGCGGTGCCGCCGGTGCAGGGCCACGGCGAGCTGGCCGCGCACCTCGCGCAGAGCGTCATCCAGCAGGACTTCGACCTCACGCTGATCAACCGGATGACGGTCGATCACGGGCTCACGGTGCCGCTGTCGCTGATGTTCGGCGAACAGCCCGCGGGTGCGCCGGGCTGGCCAGTGCCGGTCATCCCGTTGGCGGTCAACGTGGTGCAGTACCCGGTGCCCTCGGGCCGGCGCTGCCTGCAGCTCGGTCAGGCGATCCGCCGCGCAGTGGAGAGCTTCGATGCGCCGTTGAACGTGCAGATCTGGGGCACCGGCGGCATGAGCCACCAGTTGCAGGGCCCGCGCGCGGGCCTCATCAACCGCGAGTGGGACAACGCCTGGATGGACCGCCTGATCAGCGATCCTCGCGGCCTGTCGGAGATGCCGCACATCGACTACGTGCGCGAGGCCGGCTCTGAGGGCATCGAGCTCGTGATGTGGCTGATCGCGCGCGGCGCCATGTCGGACCTCGCGGAGGACAAGCCAGCGCCGCCGCGTGTCGCCCACCGCTTCTATCACGTGCCCGCGTCCAACACCGCCGTGGGCCACCTGATCCTCGAGAACCCCTGAATTCCATGAACCCCATGAACCCCATGAATCCCCCGAGTCCCCGAATCCTCGGACTTCCGGGAATCGCTGAACGCGGAGCATTGCCATGACTTCTCCCCTGCGCATCGCGCTGGCCGGTGCCGGCGCCTTCGGCCAGAAGCACCTCGACGCGCTCAGGCTCATCGACGGCGTGGAGGTTGTCTCGCTCGTCAGCCGTGACCTCGCCAAGACGCGCGAGGTCGCCGCCAAGTACGGCATCGGCCACGCCACCACCGAGCTCGACGAGGCGCTCGCCCGCGACGATGTCGACGCCGTCATCCTGTGCACGCCCACGCAGCTGCACGCGAGCCAGACACTCGCCTGCCTGGACGCCGGCAAGCACGTGCAGGTGGAGATCCCGCTGTGCGACGTGCTGGCCGAGGGCGAGGCCGTCGTGCGCCGCCAGCGCGAGACTGGGCTGGTGGCCATGTGCGGTCACACCCGGCGCTTCAATCCCAGCCATCAATGGATCCATCGCCGCATCGCGGCCGGGGAGCTGAAGCTCCAGCAGATGGACGTCCAGACCTACTTCTTCCGCCGCACCAACATGAACGCGCTGGGCGAGCCGCGCAGCTGGACCGACCACCTGCTCTGGCATCACGCGGCGCACACGGTGGACCTCTTCGCCTGGCAATGCGGCGCGCCGGTGGTCAAGGCGCATGCGCTGCAAGGGCCGATCCACCCCGAGCTGGGCATCGCCATGGACATGAGCGTGCAGCTGCAGTCCGCCAATGGCGCGATCTGCACGCTGTCGCTGTCCTTCAACAACGAGGGGCCGCTGGGCACCTTCTTCCGCTACATCGGCGACACCGGCACCTACATCGCCCGCTACGACGACCTGGTCTCGGGGCGCGACCAGACCATCGACGTCAGCCAGGTGGCCGTGTCGATGAACGGCATCGAGCTGCAGGACCGCGAGTTCGTCGCGGCCATCCGCGAGGGTCGCGAGCCGCAGGCCAGCGTGGCGCAGGTCTTGCCTTGCTACCAGGTGCTGCACGCGCTGGAGCAGCAGTTGCGGGGATGAGCGGGTTGCGAACGGGTTGAGCGGCTTGAATTAAGCCTTTCGGGGGGCCCGCGCGTCGCTCGGCCCGGGTAGGATGGCCGCTTCGCCTGCGTGCCGCCCGATGGACCGTCCGCCCCTCTACGTTCCGCGTTCTCTGACCCGCCTGGCCCTGTGGCTGATCGCGGGCAATGTCGTCATCGCCGCGGCGATCGCGACCGCGACCTGGCTGTCGCTGGAAGCCGGACGGACGTCCGACCTGACACGGGCCCGCGAGACGACCGAGAACCTCGCCGCCAGCCTCAGCATCGAGATCGGCGCCGAGCTCAAGCAGGTGGACAACGCGCTGTCGACGCTGGCGCTGCAGTTCCGCCGCGCGGGCCGAGAACCGGAGCAACTGCGCCGCGCGATGGAGCGCGCGCTGGCGGACCAGCGCAGCCTGCTGCCGCAGATCGACGCGATCCGGATGACCGACGCGCGCGGCCAGGTCATCTACGGACTGGCCAACGAGGAGCGCACGCTCAACGTCGGCGACCGCGACTACTTCCAGCGCGCCCGCGACAGCGAGGCCTTCGTCATCTCGGAGCCGCTGTTCGGGCGCGTGCTCAGGCGCTGGGCCATCGTCGTGGCGCGCCGGCTCGAGACCGAGGACGGCGCCTTCGCCGGCGTGGTCTACACCTCGCTGTCCACCGAGCACTTCATCGAGAGCTTCAAGGGCCTGACGATCGGCAGCGAGGGGGCGATCTCGCTGCGCACGCGCAGCCAGCGCCTGATCGCGCGCTACTCGGCAGCGGAGCCGCATTCGATCCGCGGCGTGGGTGATGTGATCGTGTCCGAGGACCTGATGCGCCAGATGGCGGCCAACCCGCAGCAGGGCTGGTACATGACCAAGACCAAGCTCGACAATATCGAGCGCATCACCTGTTATCGCCAGGTGCGCGGATATCCGCTGACGATCTTCACCGGCGCCAGCACCGCCGACTTCCTGGCCGCGTGGCGCGGCGAGGCGCAGCAGCAAGGCGCGCTGGCCGCGCTCGTGATCCTGACGGTGATGGGCTGCTCGGTGCTCGTGTTCCTGCAGCAGCGCCGCGACCGGCGAGCAGCCACGGCGCTGCAGACGCTGGCCGCGGAACAGGGGCTGATGCTGGACAACGACATGGTCGGCATGATGCGGCTGCGCGACCGGCAGGTCGTGTGGAAGAACCGCGCGCTGGCCTCCGTGTTCGGCTACGCGCCCGGGGAGCTGGTCGGTCAGCCGACGCGCAAGCTCTACCTGGACGATGCGAGCCACGAGGAGATCGGCGAGGCGGCCTACGCGGCGATCGCATCGGGCCGGCGCTTCCGTCATCAGCTGCGCATGCGGCGCAAGGACGGCACGCCGGTGTGGATCGACCTGAGCGGCGCGGCGGTCACCGAGCGCGAATCGCTCTGGATGATGATCGACATCACCGCGCTCAAGGAAAGCGAGGCCACCGCGCAGCACCTGGCGGTGCATGACGGGCTGACCGGGCTGCCGAACCGGGTGCGCTTCACCGAGCGCCTGGCCGGCGCGCTGACGCTGCTGGGCGAGCGGGTCGGGCTGGTGGCGGTGTGCTGGGTCGACGTCGACGGCTTCAAGGCGATCAATGACGAGCACGGCCACGACGCCGGCGACACGGTGCTGCGCGTGGTCGCGCAGCGCTTGCAGGCGGGGGTGCGTCACCACGACCTCGTGGCGCGCATGGGCGGCGATCAGTTCGCGATGCTGGTCACCGCGCTGCGCGCCGAGCATGAGGCGGAACCCGCGCTGCGCCGGATGATGGATGCGATCGCCGAGCCGATCCGCCTGTCCGATGGGAGTCATGTCGCGGTCGATGTCAGCATCGGCATCGCGTTTGCCCCGCACCATGGCCGGCAGGCCGAGTCGCTGATGCGTCTGGCCGAGACGGCGATGACCATGGCCAAGCGCGCCGGCAGACGCCGCGTGGTGTCGGCCAGCAGCATGCCAGGGAATGCCATGAACGCGACCAACTCGCCCGCCACCTCCGTCGGTCCCGACGCGCCCACGCCGGTGGATGCGATCGACACGCCGTCGGGGCCTGCGCCGGAGCCGGGCACGGAGGGCTCGCGTGAGGCGGCGCCGGCCGCGCCACGGCCCCAGGATCCGGGACCGCCCGCGGTGCCTGATCACGCTTTCGATGAGTCCGTGGCCGGCGAGGAAGACCCCGGCGCCACGCTCGACGGCGAAGACAGCAGCCGCGTGCCTCCCGCGCGTCGCTGAGCCCCTTGTTGGCCCCCTCGCCCGCGCAGCGGGAGAGGGGAGTCTTGGGAACGGGGATTGCCATTGCAGGGGGTTGCCCAGCCAGGAGCCCCCAGCATGGACCTCGACGTGGAATCCCCTCGCGCGCAAGACGCGCCCTCCTCCCCGTGCGACGATCCGCCCGGTGCGCTCTCGCGCCGCGGTCTGCTGATCGCCGGCGCGGGCGCGTCCGCCGCCGTGGCCGCAGGCGCCTCGCTCGAGGCCGCCGCGCAAGCCCCCGCGCGCACCGCCAACCCGACCCAGGAGAAACTCGTGGCCACCACCCGTGTCACGCTCGAGGTCAACGGCCAGCCGCACACGCTGACCCTGGACAACCGCACGTCCCTGCTGGACCTGCTGCGCGAGCACCTGCACCTCACCGGCACCAAGAAGGGCTGCGACCACGGCCAGTGCGGCGCCTGCACCATCCACCTCGACGGCCGCCGCGTCAACGCCTGCCTCACGCTCGCCGTGATGCACGACGGCGCCAAGCTCACCACCATCGAGGGCCTGGGCACGCCCGAGAAGCTCCACCCGATGCAGGCCGCGTTCGTGCGCCATGACGGTTACCAATGCGGCTACTGCACGCCCGGGCAGATCTGCTCGGCGGTCGCGGTGCTCCAGGAGATCCAGGCCGGCGTTCCCAGCCATGTCACCGGCGATCTCACCGCCCGCCCGCTGCTGTCCGCGGACGAACTGCGCGAGCGCCTGAGCGGCAACCTCTGTCGCTGCGGCGCCTACGCCAACATCATCGATGCCGTGTCCGAGGTGGCCGGCTTGCCGGCCGCCGGCGAACGGAGGTCCGCATGAAGCCCTTCACCTTCGAGCGCGCGGCCACGCCGGCCGCGGCGGTCTCCGCCGCCACACGGCAGCCCGGCGCGCGTTTCATCGCCGGAGGCACCAACCTCCTGGACCTGATGAAGCTGCAGATCGAGACGCCGGTCCACCTGATCGACGTCAACGGCCTGGGTTTCGACCGCATCGAACCCACGAATGACGGCGGCCTGCGCATCGGCGCGCTGGTGCGCAACACCGACCTGGCCGCCGACCCGCGCGTGCGGCGCGACTACGGCGTGCTGTCCCGCGCGCTGCTCGCCGGCGCTTCCGGCCAGTTGCGCAACCGCGCCACCACCGCCGGCAACCTGCTGCAACGCACGCGCTGCCCCTACTTCTACGACACGGATCAACCCTGCAACAAGCGCCAGCCCGGCAGCGGCTGCTCGGCGCTGGGCGGCATGAGCCGGCCGCTGGGCGTGATCGGCGTCAGCCAGGCCTGCATCGCCACGCATCCCAGCGACATGGCCGTCGCGATGCGCGTGCTGGACGCCACCGTCGAGACGCTGCGTGCCGATGGCCAGGCCCGCCGCATCCCCATCGCGGACTTCCATCGCCTGCCCGGCGACACGCCGCATGTGGAGACCACGCTCGAGCCCGGCGAGCTGATCACCGCGGTCACGCTGCCCAAGCCCGCAGGCGGCGTGCACGTCTATCAGAAGGTCCGCGACCGCGCGTCCTACGCCTTCGCGCTGGTCTCGGTGGCGGCCATCGTCCAGCGCGATGGCGGCGGGCGGATCGCCGTGGGCGGCATCGCGCCCAAGCCCTGGCGCGTGCCGGCCGCCGATGCGGCCCTGAAGCGTGGCGCGGGCGCCGCGTCGCAGGCGCTGCTCGCCGGCGCGACCCCGACGGCGGAGAACGCCTTCAAGCTGCCGCTGGTCGAGCGCACGCTCGCGGCGGTGCTCGCGCACGCCAGGACGTCCGGGAGGACCGCATGAAGTTCGACACCCCCGCCACCACCAATCCGATCGACCAGTTGCGCGTCGTGGGCAAACCCACCGACCGCATCGACGGTCCGCGCAAGACCACCGGCACCGCGCCCTACGCCTATGAGCGCCACGACGTCGCGCGCAATGCCGCCTACGGGGTGGTCATCGGCGCCGGCATCGCCAAGGGCCGCATCACGCGCATGGACCTGAACGCGGCCGAGGCCGCGCCCGGCGTGCTCGCCGTGGTCACCTCGCAGAACGCCGGCAAGCTCGGCCAGGGCAAGATGAACACGGCCGCGCTGCTGGGTGGCCCCGAGATCGCGCATTACCACCAGGCCGTGGCCGTGGTCGTCGCCGAGACCTTCGAGCAGGCCCGCGCCGCGGCGGCGCTGGTGCGCGTCGAATACAGCGAGGAACCTGGCGCGTTCAGCCTGGCCAAGGAGAAGTCCAAGGCCAAGCCGCCCAAGCAGGACGACGGCCCCGGCGGCACGCCGCCCGAGACGCACGTCGGCGATTTCGAGGGCGCGTTCGCGCGCGCCGCGGTGAAGATCGACCAGACCTACACGACGCCCGACCAGTCGCACGCGATGATGGAGCCGCATGCGACGCTGGCTGTCTGGGAAGGCGACCGCCTCACCGTGTGGACCGCCAACCAGATGATCAACTGGGGACTGGGCGACCTGGCGCGCACGCTGGGCCTGCCCAAGGACAAGGTGCGGCTGATCTCGCCGTTCATAGGCGGCGGATTCGGCGGCAAGCTCTTCCTGCGCGCGGACGTGCTGATGGCCGCGCTCGGCGCCAAGGCGGCGGGCCGCCCGGTGAAGGTCGCGCTGCAGCGGCCGCTGATGTTCAACAACACCACGCACCGCCCCGCCACCATCCAGCGCCTGCGCATCGCCGCCGAGACCGACGGCCGCATCACCGCGATCGGCCATGAGAGCTGGTCGGGCGATCAACCCGGCGGTCAGCCCGAGACCGCCGTCGCGCAGACCCGGGTGATGTACGCGGGCGCGAATCGCATGACGGCGATGAAGCTCGCCGAGCTGCATCTGCCCGAGGGCAACGCGATGCGCGCGCCCGGCGAGGCCCCCGGCCTGATGGCGCTGGAGATCGCGATGGACGAGCTCGCGGAGCGGCTCCGGATCGACCCGGTCCAGTTCCGCATCCTCAACGACACGCAGGTCGACCCCGAGAAGCCGGAGCGCCCGTTCTCGCAGCGCCGTCTGACCGAATGCCTGCGCCTGGGCGCGGAGCGCTTCGGCTGGAGCCGGCGCACCGCGCCCGGTCAGCGCCGCGAAGGCCGCTGGATGATCGGCCTGGGCATGGCCGTGGCCTTCCGCAACAACCTCGTGATGAAGTCCGGCGCCCGCGTGCGGCTCGACAAGCGCGGGATCGTCACCGTCGAGACCGACATGACCGACATCGGCACCGGGACCTACACCATCCTCGCGCAGACCGCCGCGGAGATGATGGGCGTGGGCCTCGAGCAGGTCGTCGTGCGGCTGGGCGATTCGTCGCTGCCCGTGTCGGCGGGATCGGGCGGCCAATGGGGCGCCAACAGCTCGGCCTCGGGCGTGTACGCGGCCTGCGTCGCGCTGCGCGAGCTCGTGGCGCGCAAGGCCGGCATCGACGCCGGGAAAGCCGTGTTCGCCGATGGCCAGGTGCGCGGCGGCGATCGCGCGGTCTCGCTCGCGGAGATCGCCGGCAACGAGGGCCTGGCCGCCGAGGACAAGATCGAGTTCGGTGACCTGGACAAGAAGTACCAGCAGTCCACCTTCGGCGGTCACTTCTGCGAGGTCGCCGTCGACGCGTACACCGGCGAGGTCCGCGTGCGGCGCATGCTCGCGGTGTGCGCGGCGGGCCGCATCCTCAACCCGAAGTCCGCGCGCAGCCAGGTGATCGGCGCGATGACGATGGGCGTGGGCGCGGCGTTGATGGAGGCGCTGCACGTGGACGAGCGGCGCGGCTTCTTCGTCAATCACGACCTGGCGGGCTACGAGGTACCGGCGCATGCCGACATCCCGCATCAGGAGGTGATCTTCCTGGATGAGACCGATCCGATCTCCTCGCCGATGAAGGCCAAGGGTGTCGGCGAGCTGGGCATCTGCGGCGTCGCCGCCGCTGTGGCCAACGCCATCCACAACGCGACCGGCGTGCGTGTGCGGGACTATCCGATCACGCTCGACAAGCTGCTGGCGGGGTTGCCGAAGGTGGCTTGACGCTGCCATGAAGCCCCTCGCCCGCGAAGCGGGAGAGGGGTTGGGGTGAGGGCTCGTGTGAGGGCACGGAAGCGCACGGTGCCCTTCGCAGAGCCCTCACCCCCGCCCTCTCCCGCTTCGCGGGCGAGGGAGTTCCAGGTGTTCCCCCGCAAGCGCGAGCGAGAAACCGGGTCAGTCGGACGCGGCGGGCTCGCGGGTGGGGTTCAGGGCCTGCGCCAGCACGGCCGCGAGCACGTTGATGTCGTAGGGCTTGGGCACCAGCGGCACATCCGGCGCCTCCTCGATGCGCACCGGGTGGCCGCTGGCCAGCACCACCGGCAGCGTCGGCTTGAGCACCTTCAAGGTCCTCACCAGATCCACCCCGCTGCGCACGCCCGGCATCACGATGTCGGTCAGCACCACGTCCACCGCAAGGCCCCCACGCAGCAGATCCAGCGCGTGATCGGCGCTCGGCGCCGTCGTCACGTGGAAGCCGAGTTCCTCCAGCCCCTGCGCCGTGAGCTCCCGCACCGACGCCTCGTCCTCGACCAGCAGCACGCGTCCATAAAAACGCGGGGCCGTGGCGCCGTTCGCCTCGGAGGCCGCCGTGGCGGATGCCGCCGATGCAGCCAGACCTGCCGCGCCGGCAAGCTCCGCTGCGGCGTCCTTCGCGCGGCCGTGCGATCGGGGCAGCCACAGCGTGACCTCCGTGCCCAGTCCGATCTTGCTGACGATGCCGGCGGTGCCGCCGGCCGATTGCGCCAACGCATAGACCTGCGGGAGTCCCAGCCCCGTGCCCTGCCCCACCGGCTTGGTGGTGAAGAAGGGCTCGAAGGCGCGCTCCATCAGCTCCTGCGACATGCCGTCGCCGGTGTCGCGCACCGAGATCGCGACGTACTCGCCCGGCGGCAGCTCGAGCACCGCCGGACTCGACGACTTCTCCTGCGGCATCGGCAGCGTGCGGTTGTGCGCCGCCACGGTCAACTGACCGCGCCCGTGCATCGCGTCTCGCGCGTTCAGCGCCAGGTTCAGCACGGCCAGCTCCAGCTGCACGGGGTCGGTGCGCACGGGCCAGAGCGTCTCATCGATCTGCAGACGGACGTCCACCGCGCTCCCCACGGCGCCGCCGGCCAGGTCCATCAGCGCGGGCAGCTCGCGCCGCAGGTCGATGACGGCCTCGTGGCCCACATGCTGCCGGCCGAAGGCCATCAGCTGCCGCGTGAGCTGCGCGGCGCGCGAGGTCGCCCGCTGGCAGGCGTCCAGCGCCGCGTCGCCGCGCGGATCGCTGCTCAGCCGACGCGCCAGCTGCAGCCCCGTGGTCATCGTCTGCAGCAGGTTGTTGAAGTCGTGCGCGATGCCGCCGGTCAGGCGCCCGAGCGCCTCGAGCTTCTGGCTGCGCAGCGCCGTCTGCTGCGCGCTGCGCGTCTGCGCGACGGCGGCATCGATCTCCTCGCGCAGGCGGAGCTCGTTGCCGGCGCGCTCGCGGCTGGCGGTGGCCAGCGCGCGTTGCGCGATGTCGATCTCGTCGATGCCGCTGCCCGGCGACGCGGGCTCGATCGTCGCGCCGCCGCCCATGCGGATCGCGTCCTTGCGCAGCCGCCGCAGCGGTTCTGCGATCGCGCGGCTCAAGCGGCGCGCCAGCACCAGCGCCAGCACGATGAAGCTCAGCGAGAGCGCCAGCATCATCGCGAACGCCGTCCAGGCGCCCTTGGCGAGCTCGGCCTGGCTCAGCCCGATCAGCACCACCCAGCCCGAATCCGGCGCCCGGCTGAAGACGGTGAACACCGCCTCGCCATCGAGCGTGCGCGCTTCCACGACGCCGCGATCGCCCTTGCCGAGCGCTTCCAGCATGTTCGGGCTGGCGCGCTGGCCGACGCGGCGTTCGGGCTCGCGCGTGCGGGCGACGACATAGCCCTTGCGATCGAGCACGACGCCTAGCCAGCCTTCCGGCAGCGGCTGCTGGCGGAAGATCTGCTGCATGTCGGCGACGGGGCTGCCGTATCCCAGGAACATCGGCTGGCCCAGCACCGTGACCGGCACGCGCACGGCGAAGCTGGGCCGGCGGTCGACCGGACCGACATACAGGTTGGAGACGATCAGGCGACGACGCGGTGCATCCATGCCTTCCTGGAAGGCGCCGGTCGCGGGCAGCGGCTGGCCCCAGGGGATGCGCGTGTTGATCAGCTGCCGGCCGTCGGCCGCGGTCAGCACGATCGTGCTGGGCGTGTTGGCCACGACTCGTGCGGCCTCGCCGTGAAACTGCTCGAGCCGGCCCTCGGCCAGGCTGGGCGACACGCTGAGCGCCTGCAGCAGCGCCGTGCGAACCGCCATCTCGCGGTCGGCGACCAGGCTCAGCGCCTCGGCGGTCTCGGTGGCGGCGGCAACCGCGGCGCGGCGCTCGGTGTGGAACACGGCCATCCCGGCGATCACCGACAGCAGCAGCGTCGGCAGCACGATCAGCCAGACCATCGCGCGCAGTTTCTGGCTGACGGACCCGGCACGCGGCTCAGAGGATGTCGGGGTCCGAAGGGGCATGGTGGGCGGATTCTAGGGGGGTCTCATGCGGAACTCGGGCCGAACTTGCGCCAGTCATGGGCAGTCTTGCGCAGACACGCGGTGGCACCGAAGACACCGTTGGACACCCGCCGGGCACGGTGATTGCCTTCCTTTGGCGCTGGAACCGATGTCCGGTTCCTGGAGCTGTAGATGTCCCTGTCCCTTGCCGCAACTCCTGCCGCCGACGGATCCCGCGGAAATCAGCTGCTGGTGCAGCTGCCCGCCGAGGATCTGGTGCGCTGGTCCGCGCACCTCGAGACCGTCGAGCTGCTCAAGGGCCGCGTGCTGTTCGAGTCGGGCGCCCCCGCCACGCATGTCTATTTCCCGATCACGTCCATCGTGTCGCTGATCCAGACGACGCATTCCGGCGATGCGACGCAGGTCGCGATGATCGGCTCGGAAGGCGCGGCCGGCCTGGCCGCGGCGATGGGCGGCGAGTCGCCGGCATGCCGCGCGGTGGTGCAACGCGCCGGTCTGGCTTACCGGATGCGCGTACCGTTGGTGCGTGAACAGCTGGTGCGCTCGGGCGCCACCACCCTGCTCCTGCTGCGTTACCTGCAGTCCCTGCTGGCCCAGGTCGCCCATACCGCGGTCTGCAATCGTCACCATTCGTTGGAACGCCAGCTGTGCCGCTGGCTGCTCTCCAGCCTGGATCGCCAGCACGGTCACAACGAACTGTCGGTGACCCAGGAATCGATCTCCAACCTGCTGGGGGTGCGCCGGGAAGGCGTCACCGAGAGCGCCCAGCGCCTCCAGGCCGCCGGCCTGATCCGATATTCCCGCGGACATATCGCGGTACTGGACCGGCCGGGGCTGGAGGCCCGGGCCTGCGAGTGCTACGCCCTGCTCAAGCAGGACTTCCAACGTCTGCTGTCCCAGGCACCGGACGGCGTGAACGCGGCCACCTCTGCCACCTTCGCGCCCGTCGCCGTGCAGGCCTGACAGCCCGTCGACGCGTCAAGCATCGCAGTGGACGTCCCGTCGGGAACGGGCGTCCGTCGAGCGTTCATGGAACGCTCTCTTCTACTTCCATCTCCGGTTCCACGGGTCCTGGATCGCTTCGGCACCCGCATGCCTGGCTGATCCAGTTCCCGTTTCACCGCTTCACCGGCTCACCGCTGACGCGCGGTGACACCGGTTCACGCGGGGCCGGCTCGTCGAGCCGGCCGCACGATCACTTGTCGGTGCGGGTGCGGCGACGCGCCACGAAGCCGATCGCGCCCAGACCGGCGAGCAGCATCGCGTAGGTCGAGGGTTCCGGCACCGCGGAGGCGAAGTTCACCGAGCCACCGCCCTGACGGATGCGGAAGCCGCCCACGAAGGGCTCGACCTGGGAGGTCGTGTTGGAGAACGACGTCAGCGCCATGTTGTACGCCGGCGAGGAGGTCTGGAATCCAGGCACCAGCCAGTTCAGCGTCAGCTTGGCGTTGGCCGAGGGATTGAAGGTGCCGTCGCCCAGCGGCGTCGTGGCCACCGTGCCCAGCACCAGCGAGCCCGAGGCCAGCGCGACTTCGCCCGTGGCGGTTTCGGTCGGGGTGTTGCCCGCGAAGCCGAACGACGAGGTGCCGTTGTAGCCGTACAGGGTGTAGGTCAGCGTGTTCAGCGTGCCCAGCGTCGGCGTGGTGGCCGGGTTGCCGCCTTGCGACAGCGTGCCGGAACCGCTGAACTGGATGTAGAAGCCGTAGTCCGAGTTCAGGCCGCTGGAAGGCAGCGTCAGACCGCCCAGCTGCGTGGCGCTGATCGCCAGGTAGCCGGATTCGGTGAACGTGTTGCCGGCCCCGAAGGTGATGGTCGAGTAGTTCGACACCAGCAGGTTGTCCGCCGTGAAGGACGAGCCGTTCAGGCCGGCGGCGGCCGGATCCCAGGTGAACTGCGGCAGCGCGGAAGCGCTGGCGCTGGCGGCAGCCAGGGCGAGAGCCAGCAGGGTGCGCTGGAACGCCACGGGCGAGCGGGAGAGCAAAGGCAGGGTCATGGTGGTTGCTCCGAAAAGGATGAGTCCGAAAGCTACGGACGCTGCAGTTCACCATCCGCTCCAGAGGGAGTCTGTGCGTCCACCCACATAAAAACCCAGTACTTGCGTGCTGTACCCGGAAGGTGCTACGTACGCGGGCGCGCGTGCCTGAAACACCCCCTTGGTTCACGGGGGTCAGGCATGTGCGAATCCAACGCTCGAACGCGTTTGTTACTCGATGTGATCGGACCAAAGTCGATGCAACGAGAGTCGCCGCGGCGCGAAATACTGCGCTCGACCGCGCGTTTCGACGCGGCGCGCGACGGTGGCCGCGCGGGGCTCGCCCGGACAATCGCGCATCGCTGTCCCACCCGACGTTCACCGTCGATTCGCGCCATGCCTCAAGCCCCCCGCTCCGCTGCCGCCGCTTCCCTGTCCTCCGCCGCCGTCTCCGGCGTGGCGGGCCTGATGCTGGGGCAGATCGTGCTGGCGATGGCCCTGCATCACGGCCGCTCGGTCGAGGGTCTGGGCTTCGCGCTGGTGTTCCTGGTCGCCGGCGGCGCCTCGGTGGCCTGCCTGCTGGCGCATCGCCATCAACAGCGCCGTCCGCGCGACGAGCCCGCGCCGATGCGCCTGTGGCTCACCGCGCTCGCGGTCGGCGTGCTGGCCTCGATCTACGCGGCCGGGATGGCCTGATTGGCGCAAGGTCCCTGGGCATCGGCCTCCCGGCCGATCGCCCGTGATTGACGCGCTGAACGCGCCCTCAGCCGTTGCGCTTCTGGTAGACCCGCTCGCGCGCGGCGATCTCGACGAACTCGTGCGCGTGGGATGAGAAACGCAGCGTCTCGCGCGCGCCCAGGCCGAGGAAGCCCCCGCGGCACAGCGCCTCGCTGAAGAGCCCGAACGCGCGGTCCTGCAGCGCCCGGTTGAAGTAGATCAGCACGTTGCGGCAGGACACGAGCTGCACCTCGGCGAAGACGCTGTCGGTGGACAGGCTGTGGTCGCTGAAGACGATGTGCGACTTCAGCGACTTGTCCATCAGCACATGGTCGTACGCGGCCGTGTAGTGGTCCGACAGCGATCCCTTGCCGCCGCTGGCGCGGTGGTTCTCCGAGAAGCCCGGCACCAGTTCCATCCGGTACACGCCGGCCTGGGCCAGCGCGAGCGCCTCCTGGCTGATGTCGGTCGCGTAGATCAGCGTGCGTTCCAGCAGCCCTTCCTCCTTCATGAGGATGGCCAGCGAATACGCCTCCTCGCCGCCGCTGCAGCCCGCCACCCACAGCCGCAGCGACGGGTAGGTGCGCAGCACCGGCACGACGTGCTCGCGCAGCGCGAGGAAGTACTCGGGATCGCGGAACATCTCGCTGACCTGCACGGTCATGTCGGCGAGCACCGACCGGAACACCTCGGGCTCGCGCAGCAGCCGCCCCTGGAGCTGCGACAACGTCGCGCACTCGAAGCGCTGCATCGCGGCCTTCAGCCGGCGGCGCAGCGAGCTGCCGGCGTAGTCCCGGAAGTCGTAGTGGTAGCGCTCGTAGATGGCTTCCAGGATCAGCCGGACCTCGATGTCGAGTTCAGGGGATGCGTGCGGCATCGTCCGTCGGTCCTCAGCGCGGCATCCAGACACGGACCAGCGAGAGCAGCTTCTCGATGTCCAGCGGCTTGGCGATGTAGTCGTTGGCGCCCGAGGCCATGCACTTCTCCTGGTCGTCCTTCATCGCCTTGGCGGTCAGCGCGATGATGGGCAGCCGCTTCAGATCGGGCCGCGCGCGGATCTCGCGCATCGCGGTGTAGCCGTCCATCTCCGGCATCATGATGTCCATCAGCACGAGGTCCACCGGCGGCATCGCGCCCGGTCCCTGAAGCGGCGCGGCGAGCCGGTCCAGCGCCTCGCGGCCGTTGCGCGCGATGTCCACCTTCACGCCCTTGGGCTCCAGCACCGCCGACAGCGCGAAGATGTTGCGCACGTCGTCCTCGACGATCAGCACGCGGCGTCCCTCGAGCATGTTGTCCCGCGCGCGCACCTCCTTGAGCATGCGCTGGCGCTCGGGCGGCAGCTGCGATTCCACCTGATGCAGGAACAGCGTGACCTCGTCGAGCAGTCGCTCCGGCGATCGCGCGCCCTTGATGATGATCGAGCGCGAATAGCGGCGCAGCTGCTGCTCCTGCTGCGGCGACAGCGTGTGGCCCGTGTAGACGATCACCGGCGGGAAGGCGACATCGTCCTGCAGCGCCATCTGGTCGAGCAGGTCGTAACCGCTCATGTCGGGCAGGTTCAGGTCCATGACCATGCAGTCGAAGGTCGACTGGCGCAGCGCCTTCAGCGCCTCGGCCGCGGTGGCCACGCCGTGGATGCGGACCTCGTCGGCGGCGAGCAGGTGACGGATGCTGTCGAGCTGGCGCGCGTCATCCTCGACGACCAGCACCGTGCGCAGGCGTTGCGAGAACTTGGCTTCCAGGCGATGCAGCGCGCTCTCGAGCTCGTCGCGCTTGACGGGCTTGAGCGCGTAGCCCACCGCGCCGCGCTCCAGCGCCTCATGCGAGTAGTCCGCCACCGAGATCACATGCACGGGGATGTGGCGCGTGAGCGGCTCGCGCTTGAGCCGGTCCAGCACGCCCAGTCCCGAGTGGTCGGGCAGGTTCATGTCCAGCAGGATCGCGCTGGGGGCGTAGCGTTGCGCGACCGACAGGCCGTTCTCCGCGGTGTGCGCCATCAGGCACACGAAGCCCATCTCGCGGATCAGGTCGCGCAGGATCAGCGCGAAGCGCGGATCGTCCTCGATGATCAGGATCGCGCGATCGCCTTGCACCCACGACAGGCGGTCGTCGTCGAGCTGCGGCAGGCGCGCCTCGGGCGCGGCCGGCGCGGGCTCGCGCAGCAGCGAGACCGCCTGGTCCTCAGCGCCCTCCTCCGATTCGTCATCGAGCCGCGCGGCCGGCAACACCGCGTCGAAGCCCGCCCGCGACGCGATGGCCGGCGACGCGGTGATCGGGGCCTGCGCCGGTGGCAGCGGCCGCGACAGCTGGCCGTCCTCGGGCAGGTCGATCGTCATCGGCAGCACCAGGCTGAAGGTCGAGCCCTCGCCCGGCACGCTGCGCAGATGGATGTCGCCGCCGAGCAGCCGCGCGAGGTCGCGCGAGATCGAGAGACCCAGCCCCGTGCCACCGTACTTGCGGTGCGTGCTGCCGTCGGCTTGGCGGAAGGCCTCGAAGATCGGCCCCTGCTGATGGGCGGGGATGCCGATGCCGGTGTCCGTGACGGCGAAGGCGATGCGGCCGTCGGCCGTCGGGCCGACCTCCATGCGCACCGAGCCGCGCTCGGTGAACTTCAGCGCGTTGGACAGCAGGTTCTTGAGGATCTGGCTGACGCGCGCCTCGTCGGTCTCCATCCATTCCGGCGATCCGGGCGCCAGGCGCAGGTCGAAAGCCAGGTTGCGCTGCGCGGCGATCGGCGCGAACACCTGCGTCAGATGCTGCAGCAGGCGCGGCAGCGAGCTGCGATCGACCTGCAGGTCGACCTTGCCGGCCTCGATCTTGGACAGGTCCAGGATGTCGTTGATCAGCGCGAGCAGGTCGTTGCCCGCCGAGGAGATGGTCTGCGCGAAACGCACCTGCTCGTCGGTCAGGTTGCCGTCCTTGTTGTCCGAGAGCAGCTTGGCCAGGATCAGCGTGGAGTTGAGCGGCGTGCGCAGCTCATGGCTCATGTTGGCCAGGAACTCGCTCTTGTACTGGTTGGAGCGCTCCAGCGCGTCGGCGCGGTCGGTCAGCTCGCCCTGCGCCTGCGTCAGCGCGGCGCGCTGCATCTCCAGCTGGCGCGCCTGCTCCTCGAGCTGCGTGTTGCTCTCTTCCAGCTCGGTCTGCTGCTTCTCCAGGCGCAACTGCGAGTCGCGCAGCGCATTGCCCTGCTCCTCGAGCTCCTCATTGCTCGCGCGCAGCTCTTCCTGCTGCATCTGCAGTTCCTCGGCCTGGCGGCGGCTTTCCTCGAGCAGCGCTTCCAGTCGGCTGCGATCCTTGGCCGCGCGCAGCGCCATCGCGATCGGTTCCGCGACGCGGGCCAGCAGCTCGCGCTCGGCCTCGCCGACGCCGTGCAGGAAGCCCAGCTCGATCACGCATTGCACGCGGCGATCGATGCCCGCCGGCGCGATCAGCAGCTCGGTCGCGGTGGCCTTGCCCAGCGAGGACGTGATCGGCAGGTAGTCCGCCGGGAGATTCTGGACATGGACGATGCGGCGATCGCTCGCGGCCTGGCCCAGCAGCGTGTCGCCGCCGCGCACCACCGGCGAGGCGGCCTCACCGGTCATCACGGGCAGCGCATAGCCGCCCACGCGCAGGAAACTGCCGTCCTCCTGCGCGACGTAGAAGGCACCGACGCGCGCCTCGGTCCAGCGCGCCAGGAAACTCGTGGCCACGTCGGCCAGGCGCTCGACATGCGGGTCGCCCTGCAGCTCGACGCCCAGACCCGCCAGGCCCGCCTTGAGCCATTCCTCGGTCTTGCCCGCGCGGTAGGCGCGCGCGCTCAGCACGGCCGCGACGGCCGTGAGCACCAGCAGCAGCGCCGATCCGCCCCATATCACCGCGACGGTCTGCTGGACCGACGCATCCCAGGCCTCGCGTCGCGAGGCCGCGCGGTCGCGCTCCTCGCGTTCCATCTCGCCGAGCAGCGTGCGGATGCGCTCCATCAGGATGCGGCCGCGATCGCCCTTGACCACGGAGACGGCAGCAGCGGTGTCGCCGCGGCGGCGCAGCTCGATGGACTCGTCCATCTCGGTGAGCTTGGCCTTGAACAGCTGCTCGGCCGTCTCCAGCCGCGCGAGTTGCGGGCGGTAGTTCTGGAAGGCGGCACGCAGCCGTTCCGCCGCGGCGGGGATGGTCACCTGCGCCGTGTTGAACGGCACGAGGTAGGTGTCGATGCCGGTGATCAGATAACCGCGCTGACCGGTCTCGGCATCCTTCATCGCCGAGCCCAGTGTCTGGATCTGCTCCTGCACGGCCAGCGTGCGGGTCATCGCGTCGGCGGCATCGGACTGGGCCTGCTGCGAGCGCCACGAGAAGAGCGCGCTGATCAGGATGGTGATCACCGCCAGCGCGAAGCCGAGCATCGTGGGCAGCGGCAGCCAGTCATGACGCCGCGTCACGTTGGCCAGGTGGGCAGGCTGACCACCGGCGGCGGTGGCCGAGGTCGAGGAGGCGGCGGAAGACGTCTTGATGTTCATGAAACGCAAACGAGGCGGCCGGAGCGGAGGCGCATGCTAGCGCGCCCCTGCTCCGGCCTGCCCCAGATTCCTCTCTGGGTCGGTCGATCGTGGACCGTTGCCGTCACTCGCGCGGTTCGCCGCGCGCGTTGACGGTGACGGTCGCCCCCGGCGGTCGCCGGGTCTGCATGTAATGGTCTTGTCCCTTGAAGCGATAGGTCACGTCCCAGTACTGCGGGTTGCCGTTGTTGGGCGCGGCCCCGCAGCGCTGCACGTTGCGCACGTCGCGGTCGCGGTTGACATTGCTGCCCACGACCGCGCCGCCGATGGCGCCCGCGGCGGTGGTCACCGCCTGGCCGGAACCGCCGCCGAACTGGTGGCCCAGGATGCCGCCGAGCACGCCGCCGATCACGGCGCCGCCGACATTGGGCCGGTCGCGCACTTCCTTCTGCTCGATCCAGCAGCGCTGCTGCTCATCGCCCATCACGGCGCGCACCGAGACGACCTGCGCCTGATACAGGCCCTCCTCGCCACGGCGATAGAAGGTCGGCTGCGGCTCGGGACCATAACGGCCGTTGTCGACGTTGCTTCGCTCGTCGATGCGGCGCGCGGAACTGATCCGGTTGTCCAAGCCCATGGAGCGCAGCGACGGATAGCTGCCGGGCTGCAGCACGCGGCAACGGCCGGTGTAGCCGGGGTCCTCGCAGACCTCCCAGCGCTCGCCGCGGACCTCGATGGACGAGGCCCGGTCGTCGAAGCCGATCTCCCCGAGGAAGTTGACCTGCGCGCCCGCCCCCGCGGTGCGCCCGCGGAAGTTCTCGTTCTCGTAGAACGTGATGTCGGCCATCGCCTGCCCGGTCAGTGCCAGGGCAGCGGCAGCGACCGCGGCCTTCATCGTCGCCTTCGTCGTCAGAGGGAGGTTGCGCTTCATGACGGTCCCCATCGTGGTTGGTGTGATACCACCACTGTGGACCCGCGCGCACGCACGGTCTGTCGGGCCCCGCTGGCCGCGGCTGTAGGACATGGCCTCGCTCACCGCTCGGACTGCATCCGAGGCAGCAGGAGCTCGAACATCGTGCCCTGCCGCGCGCGCGACACGCCGATCAGCGAGCCGCCATGGGCGCGCGCCACGCGTTCGGGTTCCTGCAGGCCCGGGCCGACCTGCGCCGAGGACATGCCCGACACCGGCTCATCGCCGCCGAACAGGTGGATGGACGCCTCGGACTCCAGCACCGTGTCGAAGCTCACGCGCAGCATCAGCGAGCGATGCGCGCTGCCATCGACCTGGAAGCGGATCGCGCTGTCGCCAGCATGCGTGGCGGCCTGCATCAGCAGTTGGTCGATGGCCTGCGCCATCAGCTCGCTGTCGAAGTCACCGGTGGTGTCGCCCACGCGCTCGAAGACCGGCGGCGCCCACAGCACCGACTGGTTGCTCTCGATGTCCAGGCGCTGCGCGGCGAGCGCGGCCAGGTCGCCGCGTCTCGGCTGCACCTGCAGCAGCTCGCAGGGACGGCGCGCCAGGCTGCCCAGGTGGTCGACCTGACGGCCCAGCAAGGTGGCCGCAGCCTTCACCCGCTGGCCGGCCTTCTGCAGCGCGGGCGATTCGGTCTGGCGGATCAGCAGCTCGGCGTTGAGCATCATGACCGACAGCGGGCTGCGGATGTCGTGGCTGAGCGCGCTGAGCATCAGCGCGTTCACGCGCGCCAGGCGCTCCTGCTCGATGATGCGTTCCGCGAGCATCAGGCGCTGGCGATGCAGGTCGGCGAAGACGGCGACCTTGCTGCGCAGCACATGCGCGTCCACGGGCTTGTAGATGAAGTCGACGGCGCCGGCCTCGTAGCCCTTGAAGCTGCGCTGCGCCTCTTGCGAGCCGGCGGTCAGGAAGATGATCGGCACGTGACGCGTGCGCTCGGATCCCCGCATCAGCTCGGCCAGCGTGAAGCCGTCCATGCCCGGCATCTGCACGTCGAGCAGCGCCAGCATCACGTCGTGCACCAGCAGCAGTTCCAGCGCGGCGGGGCCGGAATCCGCCGTCAACACCTGCAGGCCCGAATCGGCCAGCAGCGCTTTCATGGCGAGCAGGTTTTGTGGCTTGTCGTCCACCACCAGCACGCTGATCTCTTCCGCCACGTCGTTCTCCCAATCGTTGATCTTCAATGTCAGACAGGCGCATGGGGCAACCAGCGTGCCCGCTCCACCCCGCGAGCGTCTAGGGACTTACCCTTCCCCGGTTTTCGCCCTCGAATGGGTGTGTCAAGGCGTCACGGAGCGGTAGGATCCGCCGCCCGGGCGATGCACGCCTTTCCCCAAGTCAGGCACATCCCGTGCCCACGAGGTCCCGATGAAACAGAACAGCGCCGCCGTCGAAGCCCTTCTTTCCCAGCACCGGGACCAGGTCCTGGCCGAATGGCAGGCCGAGTTGACCGCCGGCGGCGGCAACCGCGCCCTGGCCAGCGAGGTCCGCGAGACGGGTGAGGTCTTGACCGCCATCCTCGCGGGCGTGCGCGCCAGCGGCAATACAGAAAACTTCGAGGACACGCCCTGGACCCCGGTGCGCGACGTCCTGGAGCGACTCTCGGCCTCGCGCGCCGCGCAAGGCTCCGCCGCCGCGGACACCAGCCGCTTCGTGCTCGCGCTGAAGAAGCCGCTGTTCGCCGGCCTGCAGCGCAGCTTCAAGGACAACCCGGCCGCCATGGTCGAGGCGACGTGGGAGATCTCCACGCTGATCGACCACATGGCCCAGTTCACCGTCACCACCTACCAGCGCAGCCGCGAGGAGGTGATCTCGCGTCAGCAGATGGAGCTGCTGGAGCTGTCCACGCCGGTGGTCAAGCTCTGGGACGGCGTGCTGGCCGTGCCGATGATCGGCACGCTGGACAGCGGCCGCACGCAGCTGGTCATGGAGACCTTGCTGCAGCGCATCGTGGAGACCGGTTCGGGGCTGGCCATCATCGACATCACCGGCGTGCCCACCGTGGACACGCTGGTCGCGCAGCATCTGCTCAAGACGGTGACCGCGATCCGGCTCATGGGCGCGGACGCGATCATCAGCGGCATCCGCCCGCAGATCGCGCAGACCATCGTCCATCTCGGCATCGACCTGGAAGGCATCACCACCAAGGCCACGCTGGCCGACGCGCTGAAGCTGGCGATGAAACGCGCCGGCTTCGTCGTGACCCGCGCGAAGGGCGCGGACGCCTTCGGCACGGGCAGCGTGGGCGGCCTGGCATGACCACGCGCATCCCGATCCTGCGCATGGGCAGGACCCTGCTGGTGACCATCCAGGTCGACCTGCAGGACCAGACCGCGCTGGCCTTGCAGGACGATCTGGCCAACAAGATCCAGGAGACCGGCGCCACCGGCGTGCTGATCGACATCTCCGCGCTCGAGATCGTGGACTCCTTCATCGGCCGCATGCTGGCGGGCATCTCCAGCATCGCCAAGGTGCTGGGCGCGACCTCGGTGGTCGTGGGCATGCAGCCGGCCGTGGCGATCACGCTGGTGGAGCTGGGTCTGTCGCTGCACGGCGTGCGCACGGCGCTCAACGTCGAGCGCGGCATGACGCTGCTGCGCGAGGCCGATGAGCTGCTCGATGCCCAGTCGACCGGCGAAGGTCTCGATGATGACGACGACAGCGACGGCGCCTCGGACGGGCAAGGCATCCAGCTCGGGGAGCGTGGCCTTGTCCGCCGCTGAGTCCGCGGGGGCGCTGCCCATCCGCACGGAGGCGGACATCGTCCTGGCGCGCCAGGCCGTGCGCAAGCTGACGCAGGAGCTGAAGTTCTCGCTGGTGGACCAGACCAAGATGATCACGGCGGCCAGTGAGCTGTCGCGCAACACGCTGATCTACGGCGGCGGCGGCGACATGGAGTGGGCTGTCGTGCATGCGGGTCTGCGCACGGGCCTGCGGCTGGCGTTCGTCGACCAGGGGCCGGGCATTCCTGACATGGACCTGGCGATGAAGGACGGCTGGACCTCGGGCAACGGCATGGGCATGGGTCTGTCCGGGAGCAAGCGCCTGGTCAACGATTTCGAGATCGACTCCGGACCCGGCCGCGGCACGCGCGTGACGATCACGCGCTGGAAGTAGCCGTGCGCGCCTTCCGACGTTTCCCCATCGAGGACGGCAGCCAGGTGGGCGAGGCCCGCCGCGCCGCGCAGACGCTGGCGGCCGATCTGGGCCATGACGAGCAGTGCGCGGGCCGCGTCGCGCTGGCCGTGACCGAGCTCGGCACCAACCTGCAACGCCACGTCGGCCCAGGCCGCGAGGCGGCGCTGCTGATCGGGGTCGAGGGCGGACATGGTGGCCGCGTGGACGACCCCCCCGCCCTGCAGATCCTGTCGCTGGACCGCGGCGCCGGCATGGACGTCGAGCGCTGCCTGCGCGATGGCTACAGCTCGGCGGGCTCCGCGGGCACCGGGCTGGGCGCGATCCAGCGGATGTCCGACGGTTTCCATGTCTTCTCCGCGTCCGGCCGGGGCACGGTGATCTCGGCGCGCTTCGAGGCGCGCGCGGGTGGCGGCGGATCGTCGACCACCACGACGGCCGCGCGACGCGACCTGACCGCCGCCTTCCAGGTCGCCGGGCTCACGATCGCCGCGCCCGGCGAGTTCGTCAGCGGGGACGCCTGGACGCTGCGCCGCGCGGGCTCGCTCTGGACCCTGGGCATGGCCGATGGCCTGGGCCATGGCCCCGATGCCGCTGCCGCCGCTGATCGGTTCTGCGCCTTGCTCCAGGACGCGCCGGAGGCCGGCCTCGTATCACCAGCCAGCCTGCTGGACCGCCTGCATGAGCCGCTGCGCAGCACGCGCGGCTGCGCGGCCGCCATCGTCAGCCTGACCGAGGGCGAGACCGGCCTGCGATTCGGCGGCGCCGGCAACATCGCCGGCCGCTTGATCTCCGGCGTCACCGACCGCTCGCTGATGTCCCAGCACGGAACGCTCGGCCTGCAGGTGCGCAAGCTGCAGGACGTGGCCTACGATTGGCCGCCGCACGCCGTGCTGGTGCTGCACTCCGACGGCATCGTCAGCCGCTGGTCGCTGATGGAGGTGCCGGGACTGCTGCAGGCGGATGTCTCGCTGATCGCCGGATGGATCCTGCGCGACCACGTGCGCGGTCGTGACGACGCCACGGTGGTGGTCGTCCGTCGCGCCGACGCGCTGGCCGCATGAACGGAACCCGATGACGGAAACCTCGACACCATGACGCCGATCGAATCCCCCGGATCCACCGGATCCACCGATGCGGAGGCGCTGCGCGCCGCCCTGTCCGCCGCGCAGGCGCAGGTGTCCGCGCTGCAGGAGGAGCTCGACGAGACCAACCGCGGCGTGCTCGCGCTGTATGCCGAGCTCGACACGCAGGCGCAGCAGCTGCGTCAGGCCACCGAGCTCAAGAGCCGGTTCCTCGCGTACATGAGCCACGAGTTCCGCACGCCCATCGCCTCGATCCGCAGCCTCACGCGCCTGCTGCTGGACCGGGTGGACGGCCCGCTGACCGCGGAACAGGAAAAACAGGTCGACTTCATCCGGGTGACATCGGAAGAATTTGCCGACATGGTCAACGACCTGCTGGACCTGGCCAAGGTCGAGGCCGGACGCATCGACGTCTCGCCCGGCTGGTTCGAGCTGGTCGACCTCTTCGCCGCGCTGCGCGGCATGTTCAAGCCGGTGCTGGTCAACCCCGATGTCCAGCTGATCTTCGAGGCCCCGCAGGACGTCTCGCAGCTGTTCACCGATGACGCCAAGCTGTCGCAGATCCTGCGCAACTACATCTCCAACGCGCTGAAGTTCACCGCGCAGGGCGAGGTGCGCGTGAGCGCGGTGCGGTCCGTGGGCGCCGGCGGGCAGGACGAGGTCACCTTCGCCGTCGCCGACACCGGCATCGGCATCGCCGAGGAGTTCCACGACGCGATCTTCCAGGACTTCACGCAGATCGATTCGCCGATCCAGAAGCGCCTGCGCGGCACCGGGCTGGGCCTGTCGCTGAGCAAGCGCCTCGCCGAGCTGCTGGGCGGTCGCGTCGCGCTGGAAAGCGCGCCGGGTGTCGGCTCCACGTTCTCCGTGACGCTGCCGCTGCGCGCGCCGGAGCAGGCCAACGCCCAGGACGGGAAGGCCGGAGGCCCTGGATGATCGAGCCGCGCGCCATCGATCGGGCCGCTCATCCGCTGCTGGTCGTCAACGACGATCCGGTGGGTCGGTACACGACGGTGCGGCTGCTCAACGCTGCCGGGTTCCCGACGATCGAGGCTGCGACCGGGGCGGAGGCCCTGGCCGCCGTGGACCAGCGTCCGTCGGCCGTGGTGCTGGACATCCACCTGCCCGACATCGACGGTTTCGAGCTGTGCCGCCGCCTGCGCGCGCAGGCGAGCACCTTCCGCCTGCCGGTGATCCACCTGACCGCGGCCTACCTCACCGACGAGGACAAGGTGCGTGGCCTGGACGCCGGTGCCGATGCGTATCTGACGCACCCGGTGGAGCCGGCCGTGCTGGTCTCGACGATCCAGGCGCTGGTGCGCACCCGGACCGCCGAAGAGGCGATGCGCCGCAGCGAGGCGAAGTTCCGCGCGGTCTACGCGCAGGCGCCCGGCGGCATCTGCCTGCTGCGCGGCGGCGACGGCGCGCTGCTGGACGCCAATCCCGCGATGCTCGCGTTGCTCGGGCTTCGCGCGGACGAGGCGGATCTCGTCGTGGGCCGGCCCCTCACCGATTTCGTTGCCCCGGCTGATCAGGCCATGGCGCGCGCGTTCATCGATGCGCTGGGGCCGGACAAGCTGCGTGCGGAGTTCCCGCTGCGCGGCGTCGACGGCCGCGCCGTGCCCGTCGAATGGACCGCGTCATCGCCCATCGAGCCCGGCGTCTTCATGGCCATGGCGGTGGACATCTCGATGCGGCTGCTGATCGCGCAACAGCGCCAGGAGCTGCTGGACCGCGAGCGCGTCGCGCGCGGCGAGGCCGAGCACCTGTCTCGCATGAAGGACGACCTGATCGCGGTGCTGTCGCATGAACTGCGCACGCCGCTCAACGCGATCATGGGCTGGACCCATGTGCTCCAGCGGCACAGTCCGCCGGAGCTGCTGATCAAGGGCCTGGCGGCGATCGACCGCAATGTGTCGATCCAGGCGCGGATGATCGCCGACATCCTGGACATGTCGCGGCTCAACGTCGGCAAGCTGCCGATGAGCCGCGAGCGCGTGGAGATCGGCGCGGTGCTGCGCGCGGCCGTCTCGGCGCTGCAGCACACGCTCGACGACAGCGGCCATGCGCTCGCGCTGGACCTGCAGGACGAGCACGTCGTGTTGCTGGCCGATGGCGGCCGGCTGCAGCAGGTGGTCTGGAACCTGGTGGGCAACGCGGCGAAGTTCTCGCCGCGCGGCAGCACGATCACCTTGTCGCTGCGCGCGCGCGACGCGGGCGTGGTGGTCGAGGTGCGAGACGAGGGCCAGGGCATCGCCCCGGAGTTCCTGCCGCATGTCTTCGATCGCTTCACGCAGAGCGACGCCGCCGCCAGCCGCCAGCATGGCGGGCTGGGATTGGGGTTGTCGATCGTGAAGAGCCTCGTGGAGGCGCACGGCGGCCACATCGAGGCCCGCAGCGAGGGCCGCGGTCTCGGCGCCACGATCAGCTTCTGGCTGCCCGGGGAGCACGTCCGGCCCGGCACCTGGGCGCGGCCGGAGGAGGACACGGGTCCGGGCCACCTCGGAGCATCGAGTGCCATCAGCGGCTTCGCGCCGCTGGGCGATGCGGACACCGAATCGGTCTCGTTGTCCGGCCTGCGCGTGCTGGTGGTCGAAGACGATGTCGACGCCGCCGCGATGCTCAAGCTGATCCTGGGCGAGCGCGGCGCGCTGGTGACCGCGGTGCATGGCGCCGACGAGGCGCTCCTGGCTTTGGCCGGTCACGCCTTCGATCTGCTGATCAGCGACATCGGCATGCCCGGGCGCGACGGTTATGAATTGATGCGGGACATCCGTGCGCTGGAAGCGCCCGGCGAGCGCCTGCCCGCCATCGCGCTCACCGCGTTCTCCCGTGACGTGGATCGGCAGCAGGCGCTCCAGGCCGGGTTCGACGCGCACCTGTCCAAACCCTTGCGGCCGCCATTGCTGATGCGATTGATCGGGCAGTTCGCCGCGCCAACGCCGAACTGATCGATCCGCGAGGCCGTTGGGCCCGCCGTCAACCGGGCGAACGTGCGGGCGAACCCGATGCGCGAGTCATGCAACAGATGCGCATGACGCCCTTGCCATCGCCCCCCTCCTCCGCCTCCCTTCCCCCCACGCCACGCGGCGCGACACCGCCCGCGCTGCCTCCACCGCGACAGATCTGGCGCCAGACGCGCCGCCGGCTGAACCTGGCCGTGGAGGATCTCCGCCGCGCGGTGATCGAGCGCTGCGAGGACCACCCTGACCGCACGCGCGTGGTGGTCGCGCTCGACGAGGCGATCGTCGACCTGGAACAACTGATCGACGCGTTCGACGGCCCGCTCTTCGAGTTGCTCGATGCCGCCGATGCGGCCTCCGATCGCGATGTGCGCGAGGACGTGCTGCGACGCCTGGGCCAGTACGTCACCGAGGGCCGCCAGGAATTCGCGCGCGACGAGCTCGTCGAGCTGATGGACGACAACGGCTTCCTCGATCTCGAGTTGCGCTCGGGACTCGACGGCGCGCTGGCCGACCTGGCCCGCCGCATGGGCGTCCCGGCCGCCTCGGATACCCCTTCTGAAAGGAGATGACGACATGCCCCGCCTATCCAGCCTGCCCCGTGCGACCTCGTTCGAATCGATCGAGGTCGGCGCGTCGAAGTCACCGTCCACGCCGGGTTGCCTGACCGGCTTCAAGCGATTCCTTCATCGGCTGCTCGCTCGCGGCACCGCGAGGGCCACAGCCCAGACCCCTCGCCAACGGTTGGCGGAGAGCCTGGAAGATCTCGTCCGCAACGAGGGTGGGCCAGCGCTGGGCCTTCGGGCCCCTGACTCGCGCGTCCCGTTGAGCGTCCATCACCGCGTGCTCGGTCAGTTGCTCACCAACAACTGGGATGCTCCCCCGGGAAGCCATGCCGTCCAGATCGGCTGTGCGTTCCCGGAGAACCATCACATCGAACAGCGGCTGGAGAGCATCAGGAGCGGATGGCTGCCTCCGCTCTTCGAGACGCCCCGGGCCGTGAGCGTCGATTGGGATGCGCCGCTGCCGATCACCGAGCGCGAGAAGATGCTCTCTCTGAGCGTGGGCGCGCTGCAATGGCCGCTGTCCCTCCTGCGCCGCGTCGGCGAGCAGAACGCGGACCGGTCGCAGGGGCGGCCGGGCGTCCCCTCGGAGAACGCCGTCATGCGCTCGCTCGACGCGATCCGCCTCGTTCAGTCGCTGATGGTGGCGTATCCCAAGCTGACCCTGCGCCAATTGCTCGAGGAGTTCCCGTCGCGGCTCGCCGAATGGCAGGGCATCCCTCAGGATGTCGACATGCTGGTGGAGGACTGGAGCATGAGCGAGGCCCCCAAGTCCGCCAAGGTCGATCCCTGCCCGATGCGACCGACCGACGTCGATCTGAGCGACGTCGATCTGAGCGCGCTGTTGCGCAAGGCGGATCCCGCCAACCCGTTCCGTCGACGCGACTCGACGCTGGCGCACCTGCTCCGCGAGACCATCGCGTTGCGCAAGCGCTCGCGGGACGACGTCTCGCTGGACGAAGCCGCGGCGCTTCGGAACAAGCTGCGGCAGACTTTGGCCCATCGTTCCGACCAGGTGGAGCGCCTCCGCGCCAAGGACCTCACGGCCGAAAGGGAGCTCCGTCAGCAGTTGCAGACCCTGGCGCGAATGATCGTGCACATCGAGGAGCGCTACGACATCGCCCCCTGGCGGCCGTTCCCGAAGCGTCACTGATCGCGCGCCGCCGAGGCGCGGGCGATGGCGCGGGTCAGCGATCCCCGATGCCTGCGGCGCGCAACGACAGCCCGATCCAGAAGGACCGGCCTGGCGCCGGCTCGTAGAAGCGGCCATTGCCGTCGTTGACGATGACACTGCCGACGTAGCGGCGGTCGGCCAGGTTGTCGATGCGCGCGGTCAGCGTCGCCAGCGCCCCGCCCCACGCCCAGCCTCGCTGGGCACGCAGGTTCAGCACGCCGTATCCGGCCGCCCATTCGCTGTTGATGTCATTGACCGCGGTGCGGCGCATGCCGCGCCACTCGACGGCCACTTCGCCCTGGCGCGCAGCCGCGAACGGCCGCCAGGCCAGCTCGGCGTACGCGCTGCCGCCCTGCGTGCCGGCGATGCGATTGCCCGCCGCCACCGGCACGGTGGCCGCCGCGCACGGCGTGCCGGTGCAGGTCAGGAATCCGTCCAGGTATCGGGCGCGCAAGGTCCCGAGCGCCATCTGCGCCCGCCATCTCGGCGCGAATCGCCAGGCGCCAGCCAGCTCCACCCCCTGGCGACGGGTGCGGCCGACGTTCCGGAAGCTGGAGCGTCCGCCGCTGTTGCTCAGCACGCCGATCTCGTCGCGGGTCTCGATGCGGAACAGCGTGGCGTCGAGCTCGACCGCGCGTTCCGCCCGGGCGTCGTCGCCGTCAACGTCACCGCCGCCTCGCCACTTCGCGCCGACCTCCTGCTGCGTGCTGCGTTGCGGCCGCAGCGCCGCGTTGAAGCCGCCCTGCCCATCCGCGCGATAGGCCAGCTCGTTGAGGGTGGGCGACTCCACGCCCCGCCCGACCGCCGCATGCAGCAACAGCGACGGCGCGACGCGCCAGCCCAGGCCCGCCGCCGGCGTCGTGTAGCGATCGCGTCGCGCGCCCGAGTCATCGCCATTGGCCAGGAATCGATCGCGCGCGGACAGACTCACCCGTCCCGCGCGCAGTCCGGCGGTGGCGGTCAAGGTCTCGGTCACCGGCGCTTCCAGCTGCGCGTACGCCTCGCGCGTGGTGGCCGCGTTGTCCTCGTCGCGCCGCAACGCACCGGTCACCCCAAGCACCTGCGAGGCGCCGGTCCCGATGAAGTTCTCGTAACCCTGCCGGTCGTCGCGCTGCCGCTCGACGTTCACGCCGGTGACCAGGGTGGCCGCGCCCAGCCGCCAACGCACGCGCGCATCGGCCCCGTCGTAGCGCCGGCTGAAATCCACCACGCCGCCGCCGCTGCTGGGCGGCGTCTGCGCACCGACGGTGATCGACTGCCATTGCGCGACCGACCGGCGACCCGCATAGGCCGTCAAGGTCCCTTCCTGCACCGGCCCCGCGTCGTCGAATCGATGCGACCAGCGCGCGCCGAGCTGCGTCTGGCTCGCGTTCTTGCGGGTGTTGAACTGCGTGGCCTGCGATGTTGTCTGACCGGGGTCGGCCGCGAGCTGCGCGGCGGTCAAGCCGAGCGGATCCTGCGCGCGCTGGTCGATGTCGCTGAGCAGCACGACGACCTGATCGCTCGCTCCGGACCAGGCCAGCCGGCCGTTGACCAGCGTGCGGCGCGCGGCGCTGTGCGGGCGCGTGCCATCGGTCTCCATGTGAGAGGCGCTGAACTGCGCCTCGGCACCGCGGCCGGCACCGTCGCGCGGTCCGAAGGGCGCGCCCGCGCTGATGCGTGCCTGTCGCAGGCCGGCGCTGCCGGTGTCGAGGTCCAGTTGCGCGAAGCGCTCCCGCACCGGCGCGGTGACCAGGGCGATCACGCCGCCGGAGCTGTTGCCGTAGAGCGCGGTGAACGGGCCGCGCAGGACCTCGATGCGCTCGGCGGAAGCCAGGTCGAAGTGCGTCACCTGCCCCTGTCCATCGGGCATCGTGGCCGGAATGCCGTCGGTGTAGAGCCGCAGGCCGCGCACGCCGAAGGGCGCGCGGGCGCCGAAACCCCGCGAGGACAGCTGCAGGTCCTGCGCGTAGTTCTGGCGGTTGTTGGCCGTGAGGCCCGGCACGCGGTTGAGCGCCTCGGACAGGTTCACGCGCGGCCCGGCGGTGCGCAGCGTGGCGGCATCGATGACGGTGGCGGCGTACGGTGCGTCCTCCACTCGACGCTCGGCGACGCTGCCCGAGACCACCACGGTCGGGAGTGCCGAAGCGGTCGATGCCGCGGGTGGCGTCTCTTGCGCCAAGGCCGCGCCGCAAGGGACGCTCAGCGCGACGCTCGCCCACAAAGTTCTTCCTGGTGTCATGTCTTGCCGTGATGTCGAACCGCCGCAGCCAGGGCAAGCGTGATGCCGGGTGAAGCCGCAGGCGGAACCTGACGCGAGGAACTCCCGCGCGTTGTCAGCCGACAGATCCTCTCGCCCGCCGCTGCGATCTCTCCGGGATCGGCGGCCGGGCATCGGAGTCTGCCTCATATGCCCAGCCCCTTGTCGATGTTCCGAAGTCTCAGCATGGGCGCGCGCCGCGCGGATGCACCGTCGGTGGCGCCCTCGGCCCACGGCGGTTCACCGGCGGCCACCCGCTTCCTGGACAGGCTCGTGACCCGGGCGTCGTCCGCGTGCCGTCGCGCCAGCGTGCGCCTTCGCCCGCGATTCACCCAGTCCAAACCGGTGCAGTTCCGGGAGCTGCAGCTG
Organism: Roseateles sp. So40a; assembly: GCF_048081605.1. Taxonomy (NCBI): domain Bacteria; kingdom Pseudomonadati; phylum Pseudomonadota; class Betaproteobacteria; order Burkholderiales; family Sphaerotilaceae; genus Roseateles; species Roseateles sp. So40a. The sequence continues at coordinate 2,301,424 of NZ_CP182288.1, forward strand.
CTCATGCACGATTGGGAGCTGCGCTCTCCGGAGAAGCGCCGGGCCAAGGCGGCAACGTTGTTGAAGACGATCGATCGTTACATCGCCTTCATGCGGGAGCACCCCGACCGACCGTTGGCCAATGAGCGTGTCCAGACCGTCGAGGACTGGCGGGAAGCGGTCGCGGAGCCACTGGGCCGAGCGTTCTCCTCGATCGCGTTGACCACCCAGACGCTACCGTTGCCGCCGCTGCGGCTGCCGCCGCGGCTGCTGCTGCCGACAAGGGGGCCCTCGCCCGTGGCGCAGCATGCCGCGCAGCAGGAGCCTGTCAACGCATCCGCACCGAGCGATCAACCCGCGTACACCTCGACCGACCGGGAGAGCCATGTCCGCGCGCTGATGGCGGCCGTTCGCGACATCCACCCGCCGGTGGAGCGAGGCGACTACGCCGTCGCGACCGCCAGCCAGCGCGTCGTCTATCGACTGTGGCCGATGTCCGACAGGGCCTCGGCGGCCGAGACCAGTGCCATGGCGCGCGCCATGGCGACCGCGTCGGCGATGCTGGAGTCCATCACCGCGCAGACCGGTCTGTCGCTGGGGCTGCCGCGTGCGACCTACGCGCAGCCGGTGAGCCGCAAGTTCGTGCCCGTGGTCGTCGCGGACGAGGTGAGCGGCCGGGCGCCGGTCAAGGCGGCGAGCGCGGACAAGCTCCTGAGCGCCCTCACCGGCGCGCGCGCCCGGCAACTCGCGACTGCGGAGGCCTTGACGCTCCAGCAGTTGCTGATCGGGCATTGGCTGATGGGCAGGCCGAATCCGACCTGGGCCGATCTCAAGCGCGACGAACAGGGTCAGTTGCGTGCGCGGGAGCTGTCGCCGCACACGGGCGCGTTGAGCGAGGTCTGGCGGGAGGCGGTGAACCACGGACCGTCCGAGCTGTTCATGACGCCGGACCGCAAGTCGCTCAGCGCGATGGCCTGCCAGCCGCTGGATCCCTCGCTGCGCGAGCAGCTGCTCAAGATCGATCTGCGCAAGCTCGAGGTCGCGATGGCCGGCATGACGCAGCGCCTGGATAAGGCATCGGACATCGCCCTGACGTCGCGACGCGCCGTCGCTGACCGGCTCGCGCCGTTGCGCGCGCTGCAGGAGGCGCTGTGGAACCCGGCCTCGGGGGACCTGCCGCTGGAGATGCTGATGGTGGATGCCGGCGACCGCCTGCGCCTGATCGACCGGCAGGCCTCGGCGCCTGAGGCCGGCCGCTGAGCAGCCTCGGGCATCCCGATTGCTGGACGCACGATGGCCGCCATCGCCGTGCGGTCCCGTCCACGGAGATGCCGATGAACAAGAAGACCTTCGCCCTTGCTTCGCTTGCGATGGCTGCTGCCACCGTCGCGATGGCTGTCCACGCGCTGGAAGCCCAACCCGCCACACCGCCCGGTTACGGCCCCAATCCGGTCCTGCCCGAGCCGCAGAAGGCTTTGCTGCCCACGATCAACGTCGCCAAGGCCGTCGGCTGGCCGGCGGGGGCGAAGCCGCAGCCCGCGGCCGGGCTGACGGTGACGCGCTTCGCCGACAAGCTCGATCACCCGCGCTGGCTGCACGTGCTGCCCAACGGCGACGTGCTCATCGCCGAGACCAACGCCCCGGTCCGCCCCGATGACGGCAAGGGCCCCAAGGCCTGGATCACCAAGCAGTTCCAGAAGAAGGCCGGCGCCACGCCCAAGAGCGCCAACCGGATCACGCTGCTGCGCGACACCAATGGCGACGGCGTCGCCGACCAGCGTTTCGTCTTCGCTCAGGGGCTGAACTCGCCCTTCGGCATGGCGCTCATCGGCGACGCCTTCTATGTCGCCAACACCGATGCCGTCGTGCGTTTCCCCTATGCCAACGGGCAGACGCGCCTGGCCGGCCAGCCGACCAAGGTCGCGGACCTGCCCGGCGGCACGATCAACCACCACTGGACCAAGAGCCTGATCGCCAATGCCGATGGCAGCAAGCTGTACGCCGGCATCGGCTCCAACAGCAACGTCGCCGAGAACGGCATCGAGAACGAGCAGCGTCGTGCCGCGATCCTGGAGATCGACCTGAAGACCGGCTCGACGCGTGTGTTCGCATCGGGGCTGCGCAATCCGGTGGGCCTGGCCTGGGAACCGACCAGCCAGGCGCTGTGGGTCGCGGTCAACGAGCGCGACGAACTCGGCGACGACCTCGTGCCCGACTACATCACCTCGGTCCAGGATGGCGGCTTCTATGGCTGGCCCTACAGCTGGTATGGGCAGCATGTGGACCAGCGCGTGCAGCCGCCTCGGCCCGAGCTCGTCGAGAAAGCCCTCGTGCCGGACTACGCGGTCGGCGCGCATACCGCGTCGCTCGGACTGGCCTCGGCGGATGGCAACAAGCTGACGCAGGGCTTCGCGCATGGGATGTTCATCGGCCAGCATGGATCGTGGAATCGCAAGGTGCCCGCGGGCTACAAGGTCGTGTTCGTGCCCTTCGTCGGCGCCAAGCCCAGCGGCATGCCGGTCGATGTGCTGACCGGCTTCCTGGACGCCCAGGGACGCGCGATGGGGCGTCCCGTCGGCGTGGCGGTCGACCGCCAGGGCGGGCTGCTGGTCGCAGACGACGTCGGCAACGTGATCTGGCGCGTGACGGCCACCGCGGGGGCGGGTCCGCAAGCGGCCTTCCCCGCCGCGGCCGGCGCAGCGAGCACGCCCGCCTCGCGCTGACCCGGGAACCCCGTCCGAGCGTCCCACGACACAAGGCCCTTGTGTTGGCACTAAATTGCCATCATGCAGATATATAGCAAGAAAATGCCATCTTTCGTTGACGGATGCATGGCAACGAAGTATCGTTAGAACCGAACTTCGCACTTTATTGCCATGTTGACCCTGCCCGCCATCGCCGAGCGCCTTCGGGACGCTGCCAAGCAACTCGGCCTGACCCAGGCCCGTCTGGCCGAGGCGGCCGGCGTGGCGCCTCGCACGCTGACCCATGTGCTCAGCGGCCAGGAGGATTTTCGGCTCTCCACGCTGATGGCCCTGTCGGACCGCCTTGGGCTGGAGTTGCTCCTCGTCCCCAAGGGCGCGGCGGTGGCCGTGGCGGCTGGCGAGGAACTGCGCCCGCCGGTGCGCTCCGTGGTCACGCAGGCACTCGATGCCCTCCATGACGCGCAGGATGTGCCGGTCACGCCGCTCGCGCGTGGTGGTCATGACGCGTCGGGCCGGCGATGAACGTCAAGGCGCTCGCCATCCACCTCGGCGTCACACGCCTGGGCGTGCTTTTCCAGTACGCCCTGCCTGGCGCCGCGGTCACGAACCGCTTCGTCGCCGACGAGGCAGTGATCGCGCAGGCGCTGGGCGCCGCGTCGATGGCGGCTTCGGCGGCCGGATCGGGCCTGCCGACCTTGTCCATGTCCCTGCGCGCCGCGACACCGCAGGCGCAGGCCGACCTGTGGCGTGACATCCGCTCAGCGAGCTTCAACGGCCGGCACTCGACGCGCAACGGCTGGCTGCTGCCGTCCTTCTTCCAGAACCTGTTGCCCGAGGGCGTCTTCCGCGACCATGTGGCGGCTCTGCGCGGCTGCGCGCCCGATGACCACTTCGAGATGCTCGCCGCCTGCGGCCGGGACCTGCCCGGCGATGTCAGCGCGCTGCCCGTCACACTCTCGCGCGACGAGCTCGCGCGCTACGTCACCCAGGGTCAGGACGCGCTGGAGATGTCGGTCACCGCGGATCCCTTGGACGCAGGCGTGTCCTTGTCGGGTGTTCAACCCAAGCTCGGCGTGATCCGCGACGGCGATCGTTTCGTCGGCCGGACCAAGGAGCAGGACACCCACCTGATCGCCAAACTCCCCGTCGTGGGCCAGCCGCTGTTGCCCGAGGTCGAGGACCTGTCGCTACGCCTGGCCCGGGCAGCAGGCGTTGACACCTGCGAAGCGACGCTCGAGCCCCTGGGCCGGTTGGGCATCGCCCACGGCTATGACCTCGGTGACGCGAGCTCGCGCACCCGTTTCCTCGCGGTCACGCGTTTCGATCGCACCGCACGAGGACGCGTCCACGTCGAGGACTTCGCTCAGATCCTGGGCCGCATGCCAGAGGACAAGTACGGCGGGGGCCCGGACGGGCGACCGGTGAGCTACCTCGACATCGCCGCTGTGCTGATGGCCGAGCCCAGCCTGGGCGAACCGGCCGTGCACGAGCTGCTGCGCCGCCTCGCCGTCAACGAGATGATCGGCAATGCCGACATGCATCTGAAGAACCTCGGCGTGCGCTATCTCGACGGCGTCACGCCGACCTTGTCGCCTGCCTACGACGTGGTCGCCTATGCGGTCTACCACCGCATCCGCGGCCATGCGCTGCTGACAGTGCCAGAGGCGCTCGCGCCCTCGCGCGGCGAACTGCGTGACGCGAGCCCGGCCGAGCGGCAGGCGCTCGGCCCGAAGTTGCTGCAGGTCTTCTGCGACAAGCTGAAGCTGCCGGTGAAGCCCGCCGAGCAGGCCGTGACGCGCTGCGTCAAGGCGGCTTGGGCGCATTGGCCCGAGATGATCGAGGCCTCGGCGCTCACCGCACAGCAGAAGCAGCGCCTGATGGCGCATTTCTCCTCGCATGGGCTGGTGGCTTCGGTGGCGCGCCGCGCGGAGCGCGCCAAAGGCCTCAAGGGCGCGGGCGCCGCTGCCGCCGATGCACGCTGATCAGGCGCTCACGCGTCCTGCTGCCGCTCGTATTCCGAGCTCTCCTGGCTGAGTTCGTCGCGCCATTGGCGGTCGAGCTCGTCGCGGCGGCGGCGCAATCCGCTGGACAGCCTGCGCCAATCCACCGATGACGCATGCGTGAGCCGCGGCAGGATCCCCTGCTCGACGTCCGTCGCATGGTGGCTCACGTAGCGCCCGAGCACGCCCACCAGCGGCGCGAACTGCGTGTCCTGCGCGCTCATGCGCCGCAGCTGCGACATCAGGATGCGCACGACGAGGTGCTCGATCTCCGCCTCGTTGATCAGCCGGCGCTCCACCGCGCCGATCTCGGGACACTGGCGCACGGCCGGATAGAAGAGTTCCTCTTCCAGCGTCGCGTGCACGGTCAGCAGCGCGCAGGTGCGACGCACCAGGCCCTCGCAGGACTCGTGGTCGCCTTGCTCCCAGAGCCGGTCGAACTGGTGGAACGCGTGCTGCGCCCGCTGGTGATCGTCGACCAACAGCGCGACGACCTCGTCGCGCGCCATCAGATCGGCGCGGAAGTCGCTGCTGGGCAGCACGTGGGATCTCATGCCGTCACTCCTTCCCGGAGACTGGTGGACATGCCGACTTCCGGCAATCCGGGTGCCGCCTGCCGCGAACGGGAGGTGCATCGTGCCCATCCCTTCTCACGCGACATCGAACGCTCGACCCGGGCGCGCCGCTTGCACTGGGGACATCGAGGGCTTTGCCCCCAAGGACCACCATGACACACCTTCGCCCGCCTCAGCACGCGCACACCGTGCCACCCAACCCGCCGCATCCCAACGAGGCGCCGATCGTGCCGCCCCCGCCGCATGGCCCCGGACCGCAGCCCGACCAGCTTCCGCCGGACATCATCGATCCGCCGATCCCGGGCGAGGACCCCGTCCCCGTGCACGAACCGCCGTACATGCCGCCCCCGGTCGCGATCCAGTGAGACGGCCCGGACGGGCCATCGCCTGTCACCGCTCGTTCGCCTCCCGCCCTGCACCGGGCTTGGGCGGCACGGCGATTGCCGTTCGCAGAGCGTTGTATCTCTGTGTCACAGGAGTCGCCATTGAATGCTTTGCTGCTGCCGGCCTTGCGCCGGGCATGCGCCGACGGGATCTTGGCCAGTGTGTTCTCGGGCGTGGCGCTGATGCGTGGCAGCCGGTCGGATCCCGCGCACCTGGTGGGGCGATCGGAATATCGGGTGGGCCGGCCGGGCCTGAAGGCCTCCGCCGCGGACATCGCGCTGCATGCGGCCACCGGCCTCATCTGGGGCGCGCTGTATGACCGGATGCGCGCGCTGCGACGCCACCCCACGCGCGGCAACGCCGTCACCGACGCGCTGCTGCTCACCGCGGTAGCGGTCGGCGTGGACCGGGTCGTCGCGCCCAGCGTGCTCACGCCCGGCGCGGACAAACGCGCCACGGCCGCGGGCACCCGCCCGCCCTCGGTCACGAGCCTGCTGCTGATCTACGGCGCCTTCGCCGCGGGGCTGGCGCTGGGCGGGCTGCATGCGCTGCCACGCGGTGATCGCGATGGCGACGGCGACGGGGACGTGGATCGGGATCACGCATGAAGTCGCTGCATCTCCAGCTCCGATTCCTCGTTCCGCTGCTGATCACGCTGACGGTCGCCGCGCTGCTCGCCCTGCCCCTGCTGGACCGCATGACGCTGCGGTGGTTCTCGCGCGACCTGAGCGCGCGCGGCGCGATGGTGGCCAAGACGCTGTCCGTGGCGATCGCCGACATCGAGCCCGGCGCCAAGCGCGAGCGCATGCGCAACCTGCTCGAGCGCGGCGTGCTCGACGAGCGGCTCGTGGGCATCGCGCTGTGCGCCGCCGACGGCAAGCAGGAGCTCAGCACCAAGGGCTTCCCCGACACGCTCGCCTGCAAGGAGGCCGAGCTGACCGCCGCGCAGAAGGATCCGCGGCTGGAGCTGGCCAGCGGCGCGGTGCACGTGGGCGTCTTTCCGGTGAATCCGCAGCAGGCGGACTCCGAGCGCCTCGTGCTGCTGCATGACCTGAGCCTGCCCGACCGGCGCAGCCTGGACACGCGCCGCTACATGATCATCTTCATCACCGTGCTGGGCCTGGCCGTGGCCGGCATCACGATGATCGTGGCGCAGCTGAGCTGGCGCGGCTGGGTCTCGGGCATGCGCGCCATCCTGCGCGGCGAGGGACTGGTGCGCCCGCTGCTGAACAACACCGCGGGCTTCCGCGGCGGGCCGGAGACCGCCCCGCCCGAGCTGCAGCCGCTGGAGGTCGAGATCCGCCAGCACATCCGCGAGCTCGAGGACAACCTGTATCGCGAGCATGGGCCGCTCACGCCCTGGGATCCTGAGCGGCTTCGCGGGCTGCTGCGCACGCAGTTGCGCGGCGACCAGGTGATCGTCGTGTCCAACCGCGAGCCCTACATCCACCAACGCGGTCCGAACGGCATCACGGTCAGCCGCCCCGCGAGCGGGCTGGTGACGGCGGTGGAACCGGTGATGCGCGCGTGCTCGGGCACCTGGATCGCGCATGGCAGCGGCAGCGCGGACCAGGACGTCGTCGACGCGCATGACCGCGTCGCGGTGCCGCCGGACACGCAGGACTACATGCTGCGCCGCATCTGGCTCAGCGAGGAGGAAGAGCGCGGCTACTACCAGGGCTTCGCCAACGAGGGCCTGTGGCCGCTGTGTCACGTGGCCCACGTGCGGCCGGTGTTCCGTGAATCGGACTGGGCGCAATACCGCGCGGTGAACCAGCGCTTCGCCGATGCCGTCGTGGCCGAGGCGCGCGGCGACGACCCGGTGGTGCTGGTCCAGGACTACCACTTCGCACTGCTGCCCGCGATGGTGCGCGAGAAGCTGCCCAAGGCCACCATCATCACCTTCTGGCACATCCCCTGGCCAAACCCGGAGTCCTTCGGCATCTGCCCGTGGCGACGCGAGCTGCTGCAGGGCATGTTGGGCAGCACGATCCTGGGCTTCCACACCCGGTTCCATTGCAAGAACTTCACCGAGACGGTGGACCGTTATCTGGAGGCGCGCATCGAGCACGAGCACTCGACGATCAGCTACCAGGGCGAGCCCACGCTGGTGCAGAGTTATCCGATCTCGATCGCCTGGCCGACCGACGAGGAGCGCGCGGGATGGGAGTCGCCGGCGGACGCCCGCGCGGCGGTGTATTCGCGCCTGAACCTCAAGCCCGACACGATCATGGCGGTCGGCGTGGACCGGTTCGACTACACCAAGGGCATCCTGGAGCGGCTGCACGCGGTGGAGCGCTTGCTGGAGAAACATCCGCAGTGGCAAGGGCGATTCGTGCTCGTGCAGGTGGCGGCGCCGACGCGCAACGCGCTGGAGGAGTACCGCGAATTCCAGGACCGCATCCATCGCGTCACCGAGCGCATCAACCTGCGGTTCGGCGAAGCCGGCTACAAGCCGGTCGTGCTGCTGGCCGAGCACCACGACCATGCCGCGCTGATGACGCTCTACCGCGCCGCGCACATGTGCGTGGTGACCAGCCTGCATGACGGCATGAACCTGGTGTCCAAGGAGTTCATCGCCGCGCGCGACGACGAACAGGGCGTGCTGATCCTCAGCCGCTTCGCCGGCGCGGCGCGCGAGCTGCAGGAGGCCTTGGTGATCAACCCGTACCACGTCGAGGAGACCACGGATGCGCTGCACCGGGCGGCGACGATGCCGGTGCAGGAACAGCGTGAGCGCATGGCGAGCCTGCGCATGACGGTGCGGGAGTTCAATGTCTATCGATGGGCCGGCCGCATGCTGACGGATGCGGGCCAATGGCGACTGCGCGAGCGCATCACGCGCCGCGTGCAACGACGCTCGCGCGAGGCGGGCGAGGAGGCGATCACCTGATGATGCCGGTGCGATACCTGCTGGATGCCGAGGGCCGCGGGGCTCTCGCGCGACTGATGAAGCGGCGGCCGCTGCTGGGATTCGATTTCGACGGCACCTTGGCGCCGATCGTCATGCAGCCGGATGAAGCGAGGCTGCCTGAGGCCACGGCCAAGCTGCTGGAGCGGCTCGCGGCGCGCGTCCCGGTCGCGGTGGTCAGCGGCCGCCAGGTGCTGGACGTGCGACACCGGCTGGGTTTCAAGCCCACGCACATCGTCGGCAATCATGGCGCGGAGGATGAGCTTGACGGCCCTGACCCGCGCGTCGTGATGACGCTGGGGGCCTTCCGGGAGCGGATGTTGAGGATGGAGCCGCGGCTCAACGAGGCGGGTGCCACGATCGAGGACAAGGGGGCCTCCATTGCGATCCATTACCGGATGGCGAAGGATCCGGTGGCCGCGCGCGATGCGATTGCCGTGCTGGTTGCTGATCTGCCGGCGGGCATCGTCACCGAGCCGGGCAAGCGTGTCGTCAACGTGCTTGTCGAGGGCGCCCCCGACAAGGGTGATGCGATGACGCGTCTCACGGCGCGTTATGGCGCCGATGCGGGGTTCTACATCGGTGACGACACGAACGACGAGCCGGCATTCGAGCGGGCGGGCCCCGACTGGGTGACGGTGCGCGTGGGCCCTCGCCTGGACCACAGTCATGCGCGTTACTACTTGAACGAGCAAGCCGAAGTGGACGAGGTTTTGCGCCTGATGTTGGCGCAGCTCGATGTAACGGGGTGAGGGGCGACCGGGTCCCCTTTCCGGAAGTCAAGGGGTGAATTGGATGGCCGGGGCGGCCATCCATGAGAGGACATGGAGGAAAGGGGACCCGGTCGCCCCGAGGTGGCGCTCTGCCCGAGGCAGTCAGGGCGCCGGAGACGGCGGCAGGGTCGGCTTGATGACGGGCGCTGCGGGGGCCGGGAGGTCTTCCACGAGCGCCCTGACCCGAGGCAGGGACTGGGGATAGGTTTTCTGCAGCCAGGCGATGAGTCCTTCGCGCAACTCGCATCGAAGATCGAAGGCCTTGCCGGAGTCCTTGGCCGACACGAGCACGCGGATCTGCATGGTGCGTTCGGTGGTCTCGACGACTTGCACGCCGCAGACGCGCCCGTCCCAGTGGGCGGAGGCCTTGCACATGGCGGTGGCTTTCTCGCGGAGATCGTTCACGGGCAGCGTGAAGTCGACCCACAGCATGACGGTGCCGAGGATGCTGGCGCTGGTGCGGGTCCAGTTCTGGAATGGGTTCTCGATGAACCATTGGAGCGGGATGACGAGGCGGCGCTCGTCCCAGATCTTGAGCACGACGTAGGTGGAGGTGATTTCCTCCACCCTGCCCCATTCGCCCTGGATGATGAGGACGTCGTCGAGGCGGATGGGTTGGGCCATGGCGATCTGCAGGCCTGCGAGCAGATTGCCGAAGACTGATTTGGCTGCCAGGCCGAAGACCAGGCCGGCGATGCCCGCGGAGGCGAGCAGGCTGGCGCCGAGCTGCTTGGCGCGCGGGAAGGTCATCAGGATGAAAGCCAGTGCGGCGAGCATCACGGCGCCCTTGGCCACGCGCGCGAGCACCTTGGTCTGGGTCTGGATGCGGCGGGCGGCGAGGTTGTCCTCGACATCGGCGGGATTGAGCAGGGCCACCCCCTGGGCCACGCCGGTGATCGCGCCGCTGGCGATGGCGGCGAGGCCCACGATGACCAGCACGCCCAACACGTGCTGCACGCCGGCGATGCCTGGGACGGTGTCGGGCACGCCTTGCGCGGCGACGAGCAGCCCGATCAGCGGCAGTGTCCAGCGGGTGGGGTTCTCGCAGCGCTGGACGACTGCGGTGAGCAGCCGGGAGAAGCGCGCCAGGCGCAGCGCGATCGGACGCAGGATCGCGTGCAGCAGGAGCGCGCCCGCGACGATCACCAGCGCGCCGAGCAACAGCTGGCCCCAGAGCATCAGATCCGTGTCGACGAGGGCGAATCGGGACTTCCAGTTTTCCATTGCCCCTCGCGGGCAAGTGCCGTTCCGCCCTCGTTGCGCAGCATCGCCGCGCCTGCGGGGACCAGCTGTTCGATCCGGTTCTCAATGGTGCGCCACTGCTGCTCCACCGTGAAGCGGCCGTGTCGGGCCAGGACGGCCGCCGCCCCGTCCGCTTCATTCATGCAGGCGTCCAGTTCGCGGAGCTTGGATTGGAAGCTTCGGGCACCGCGTTGGAAGTCGGCACTGCCTCGCGCGGCGTACTCCTCGATCTGGACGCCGATGGTGGTCAAGGCCTGCCGCGCATCGACGCAGACCGACGCGCGACGTGCCGTGTCCAGCAGCCCGGCCAGTGCCGTCACCGGCGGCGCGTGCCCGATCTCCACCGCCTGGCATACCTTGTCGGTCAGCATGGCGAGTGTCCGGCCGCAAGCGTGTTCCCGCACCGACGGGTCGCCCAGGTAACGACGCACCACCTGCAAGTCGCCGAGGAAGTCCCGGGCATCGGCGTACCGTTGGCCGCCGTGCGAGGGCAGCTCGAAGGCGATGCGCGGCATGCGGCCCGCAGGCAGCTGACCGCCCAGACAACGTGACAGGGCATCCGGCGTGGCAGACGGTTCGGCCGGCTCAAGGATCTCCTCGGGCAGCCCCAGCAATTGGTCCAGCGAGATCGTCACGCCGTCGATCAACGAGACGGGGGGCGCCGCGCGGGACATCGAGGAGGCGCCCGTCCCGCGGAGGATCGGCGGCAGGTAGATCTGGTCATGCGTCCGGCGGTCCGGCGGCAGGGAGGGCCGCTGCGAAGTCCTGGGTGTCGGCAGCAACGCGGGCAGCGACGCGCTCGGAGGGTTTGTTGCTGCCGTGCTTGATGAAGACGTCGATCGAATCGACGCCGTCTTGCGCGCCGCGACCCATGCATCGATCACTTCCCGCGACTTCTCCAAGGCCATCGCACACTGTCGTTCGGCCTGATCGGGCGGGAGGCGATGACTGCCATGGAAGGCGTCGCAGGCTCTTTGCAAGTCAGCCAGGCGTTTCATCGCAGAAGCTCCACCGATGGGATCCGGCGTCCCGCCCATGCTCCACACGATGGCGTTGAACTGTTGGAGTCTTCGATCAATCGGGTGGTGCGGTTCCTTGACCGGTCCGGTCAACTCGAACCGCGTGCGCCCGGCGGCGCTCAACTTCTGCCAGGCCCGACACAGCTCGTCGACCCGCCACGACGCCACTTGGCAACGACCGTTGGGGTCGTCTCGCAGGGACGCCTCCAGAGCCGACCGCTGTTGCGCGAATACACGAACCGCGTCGCCCATCTCGGCATCCGCAGTCCCCTGGCACAGATAACGGGACAAGGCGCAGGCCGCTTCGATCTCCACCAACGCGGTCTCGCGTGTCATGCCCGGGGGGCTCGTGCGTGGGTGACGGACCCCGGGCCTGCACGGCGCCCGTTCGCGATCAATCACGTCCCAGGGCGACTCGTGGACCAGCAGGTCCCGGGCCCATCGGAGGATCGGCTGCTCAGCCCTGGCCGCATGGGTCGTGACATGGGTCGTCTCGACCGCGCGTTCAAATGACCACGCACCCCCATGCGAGGAGTTGGGGGTTAGGGATGGGTTCATGGCAAGACTCCGGTTCGAGGGCTGATCCGTCGCCGCTGGACGGCAAGGGCCGGTCAGTCCGATATCCGATGCCTTCGAGTTCCAGGCGGATGTGGGCGGCCGGATTGCCTGTCCGGATCAACATCATTCGAAGGGGACGTTCATGAGCCAACCCACTGATCGGAAGCCAGATGTCGACGCAGATGCCACCAAGCCCTCCCGCCGTCTGCTGGACAAGGCGCCCGTGGCACCCGGCTCGGTCAAGCCCGATGCCACACCCGTGCACAACGACGATGTGCAATTGCCGCATGAACGCGATCAGAGCGTCGGCGCCGATGCCACGGGCGGAATGGGCACCGGCGCGGCCGGCGAGGACCAGCGCGCGGTCATGGGCCAGGCGCATGAGGATCTGAAACAAGGCCAGGTCGATACCGACCTGCGCGCGACACCCGGTCTCGACGCTCAACGCCGCGATCGCCTGGTCAAGGACGCCACGGCGGCCCCCGCCTCCAAGCGTCAGCCTTGATGGATCGACGCGGGCCCTTGGTGCTGGCGGGCCAGCAGCGACGAGAGGCGCGTCGCGACATGATCGCAGCCCCCATGGACTTGTTCGATGAATCGACGATCGACACGACCCGTTGTCTGGAGGGTGAACTTGAGTTTCGCGTAAGCGTCCTGTACAGCTTTCACGTCCTTGCAGAGGCCCGACGAGCGCTCGTAAAGTTCGCCGTACATCACACCAACCTTCTGAATCTTCACCGTGAGCTCATTCCATCGCGCTTCGGCCGATGCACGTGTCCCGCCGAAGGGATCGGGCTCTTCGGTCAATGGGCGCGTGAGTCCGTTGGACAGTTCGTGCCGCGGCGGCATGGCGTCCGTTGCTGCCGCGCGGGGATCCTGGAGTCTCGAAATGCCCCGCTTCAGCGTGCCGAGCGCCTCCCGAAGCGCGTGAGGCTGGAAAGCATCGTAGGTCGCTGCGAGTTCGGACAAGGCAGCGGCGTGATGCGGCGATGTCCGCACCAGGACCGTCGCCTCGCGAATCAATTGTTCCGCGTCGCACGAGTGCTCGGCGAGCTTGCCATGCAGCCCATACGTGATGATCTGAGCGAGCACGTCCAGGGCGATGCAGTTCTGCGTGAGGGTGGCTTCCGCGATCGGCAGTGAACCGGATCCCTGTTCCAGGGCGTGGATCCCGGCCTGGAGTCGGCCCTCGGCACGATCGGCTCGAGCCGCCACCATCGGCCGCGCTTCCGCATTCTGATCAACAACGCTGGCGCTCCAACGTTGTCGCAGATCACGCAGGCCGTTGGTCTGGCGCTCCGCGAAAGCCCTCAACGCGGCGCCGTCCCGCGTCGTCACCTGCAGCAAGGGCTCGACATCCGGCGAGGGAGGAAAAGAGAAACTCTGGATCGGATACAGATACACGCGTGATTCCCATGGACACCCGCGGATCGGCGATCCGTCACGAAGTGTCATCCTGGATCAGTCCGGGTATGCCCACATGGGTTCACCGACGACGCCATCGCGCTGGCGTCTGCCACACGCACCAATGAAAACAGCACCTCTTGGGGTGCTGTCCTTGTCTCCATCGCGCCTCGGGAAAATCCGGGATCGTCAGCTGTGCTGGCGGCGGCGCTCCACCGCGTCGATGCGCAGCATCTGGCGGTACTTGGTCACCGTGCGCCGAGCCACCACCAGACCCTGGCGAGCCAGCTGACGGGTGATCTCGGCATCGGACAGCGGGTTCTCGGGACGCTCGGCCTCGATGATGTCCTTGATCAGGCCGCGGATGGCGGTGCCCGAGCACGCGCTGCCGTTGCTGCTCACGATCGCGCGCGAGAAGAAGTACTTCAGCTCATACACGCCGCTGGGCGTGGCCAGGTACTTGTTGTTGGTCACACGCGAGACCGTGGACTCATGGATGCCGACCTCGTCGGCGATCTCCTTGAGGCCCAGCGGCTTCATCGCCATCGCGCCGAATTCCAGGAAGTGGCGCTGACGACGCACGATCGCGTTGGCCACGTCCAGGATCGTCGAGAAGCGCTGCTCGATGTTGCGCATCGTCCAGCGCGCTTCCTGCAGGTGATTCGCCATCTCGGCATGCCCCTGCTGGCGGTGACGCTGGAACAGCTCCGCGTAGACCTGGTTCATGCGCACCTTCGGGATCACCGCCGGATTGAGCTGCACGCGCCACTGTCCGCGGACCTTGGTCGTGAGCACGTCCGGCACGATGTACGCGGCCTGCGTGGTCTCGTAGCGCCAGCCCGGACGCGGGTCGAAGCGGCGCAGCTTCAGGCACACCGTCTCGGCCTCGGCCACGCTCACGTCGAGCAGCTGCGCCAGCGCCGGCACATCGCGCGAGGCCAGCAGGTTCAGATGCTGCGTGATGATGCGCTCGGCCAGCATCCGGCTGCGCGTGTCCTCGATCTTGGGCAGCTGCAGGAGCAGGCATTCGGCGACGCTGCGCGCGCCCACGCCCAGCGGATCCAGCGCCTGCACGCGCTTGAGCGCGATCTGCATCTCCTCGAGCGCCACCGGCGGCTGCATCTGCGCCACCGCCATGAGCTCCTCGAGCGAGCTGCGCAGGTAGCCGTCGTCGTCGACGGACTCCGCCACGATGGTGGCCAGCACGAGGTCACGCGGCGACAGCCGCAGCACGTTGAGCTGTCCGCGCAAATGCTCGCGCAGGCAGGTCTGCGCGGCGGTCATCTCCAGCGCGCTGAGCTCACCGTCGTCAGCGCGGCGAATCGAGCCGGAGCTCTCCGCGCGCCAGATCTCGCGATCGTCGGGCAGCGGCTCGGGCATCTCGGACATGACCGGCGACGCGGCCACCGGCACATCGGCGTCCAGCGGCAGCGAGTCGTCCGAGCTCTCGGTGACTTCGAGGAAGGGATTGCGCCCCAGCATGTCGGTGACCATCGTGGAGAAATCCAGCGAGGACATCTGCAGCAGCCGCACCGCGTGCTGGAGGCGGGGCGACAGGGTCTGCGACTGCCTGTGCTCGTGCCTGAGTTCCATTGCTCCCACTTGTGAGACTCCTTCCCGGGTATGGTTGAAACCGCCCGCAACCGGTTCCGGAGGGTCCCCGCCGCGAGGACGGGAACTGGTTGCAGACAGTGCCGGCGGACCGGCCTGATGTCCCATCAGCGCAAGGACCATGCCACCGCGTTCCGGCGGTTTCACATTGCGGGGATCGCGTCATCCGGCGTGCCCGCCAGAACGCCGCAAACCCACTGGGCACGGGGCCTGCCGGGGGATTGGGGATCACGGCGCGTCGAGTCCCCGGCCGTCCTCCCTCCCGCCCCCGGAGCCCCCTCAGGACCACTCCGGCGTCGCCAACCGGCGACACCTCGCAAGGCTTTCGGCATCGTTTACCGATGACGACGGGTGCGCTCGCCCCGACGCACGTCCTGCCCCCAACCGTTCCTCCGCCTTCCCCTTTCGTACCTCTGCGTACCCGCGTCCCCGGCAGGGTTGGCCCGCAGCTTGCTTCGATGGGCTCGAACGTTCCCGTCCGCGTCAACCTTACCCATCTTGCGTCCCGCCGCCCTGCCCCCCACCACGATGCGCCGCTGGGCGACGCGAGGCCTGCTGTTGATCGCGCTGGTCTTCCTGCTCAAGGAAGCCAGCGCCATCGTGCTGCCCGTGCTGGTGGCGCTGATCCTGACCTTCGTGCTCGCGCCCGCGGTGAGGACGATGCGCCATCACGGCATCCCCGAGGCCATCAGCGCGGCGATGCTGGTGACCACGCTGGTCGGCTGCACGGTGCTGAGCGTGGCGCTGCTGGCCGAGCCGGTCGCGGACTGGTGGCAGCGCGCGCCGGTGGCGGTGTCGCAGGCGTTGAACCGTGTCGATCGCTGGCGCGCGGCGATCCCGGGTTTCGGGCCGCCGGTGGAGCGCCGGGCCACCGGCCGCACCGCCGCGCCGCCGCCCGTCGATCCGGTGCGCGAGCGGCTGGCCAGCGAGGGCGTCGCGCTCACGGCGCAGGTCCTGGGCACCGGACTGAAGTTCCTGGTGTCGGCCGCGGCCACGACGATCCTGCTCTACTTCCTGCTGGCCTCCGAGCACTGGGTGCTGTCGCGCTGCATCGAACTGCTGCCGCATCGACCGCGATTGCGCGCCGGCGTGCTGGGTGGACTGCGTGCAGCGCAGCGCGACATCTCGCGCTACGTGGCCTCCGTCAGCGCGATCAACCTGGGCGTGGGCCTCGTCGTCGCCGGGACCATGTGGTACGTGGACCTGCCCAACCCTGGCCTGTGGGGCGCCATGGCCACGCTGATGAACTTCATCCCCTACCTCGGCCCGCTGATCATGTGCGGGCTGCTGCTGGCGGCCTCGCTGGCCTCCTCGCTGGGCGACGCCGGCCTGGCCGCGCTGATGGCGCCGGTGCTCAGCTACCTGTGCCTGCACGCGATCGAGTCCAACTTCATCACGCCGATGGTGGTCGGCAAGCGCCTGTCGCTGAATCCGCTGTCGGTGCTGCTGTCGGTGATGTTCTGGGGCTGGTTGTGGGGCGTGGCCGGCGCGGTGCTGGCCGTGCCGCTGCTGATCTGCCTGCGCAGCATCAGCCAGCGCAACCGCCAGATGCGCCCGGTGGCCGTCTACCTGCGCGGCAGCGACCGCCCCTGCACGCCGCTCGCCACCTTGCTGCGCCCGCCCGCTCCGCCGCGAGCGGCCGCTCCCCTGCCTCCGGAACGTCCTTGAACAGCACCGCCCATAATCTGCCGCCTCGACGCTCACGCGTCCGCGCCACCGGCCTTTGGCCGTGGCGGCCCGTCCGTTCCTCCGCTGCCTCGCCCATGCCCCTGCCGATCCGTTCCCGCCTGCTCGTGCTCGTCCTGTCCGTGATGCTGCCCGGCATCATCGCGGCGCTGTGGGTGAGCTGGCGCACCTGGAGCGACGAGCAGGAAGCCACCGTGCGCCACATGCGCGACAGCACGCGTGCGTTGTCGATGGTGGTGGACAAGGAACTCGCCCGCCGCGCGGGCATCGCGCGGGTGCTGTCGCTGTCGCAGATCCTGGACGCCGCGCCGCAGATCCCGCCCGAGGACCTGGCGATGCTGGAGCTGCAGACCCGCCGCGCGATGCAGGGGCTGTCGGGCTGGGTGGAGCTCGACGCGCCGGACCGCACGCTGTTCAGCACCCGCCTGGCCGCGGGCCGTGTGCCCGAGCGGCCGATCGGCGCGCCGTCGTCGCCTTCAACGCCTTCAACACCCTCCTCCCCGCAGGCCGGCGCTTCCGCACCCGTGCTGACGGCGGGCCCTGCTCCCGTGATCGCTCCCGGGCTCGCCCGCGAAGCGGTGCCGCTGATCGAGCAGGCCACGATCGGCAACCTCTCGCCCGATCCCGTGACCGGTCAGCTGCGCGCGCAGATCGTGCAGCCCATTGAGCGCGGCGGCCATGTGTGGCTGAACATGAGCATCTCGGTGCTGCCGCAGGAGATGCAGCAGATCATCGACGCGCAGCGGCTGCCGCCCGACTGGACCGCGTCGATCGTCGATGGTCGCGGCACCGTCGTCGCACGCCATCCGGGCGGCATCAGTTATGCCGGCCGGCCGAGCACGGATGATCTCAAGCGCTTGATGGCCACGCGCGAGGAGTCCCGCTTCGAATCGGTAAACCTGGACGGCGTCCCGGTCGTCGGCTACTTCACGAAGTCGCCGCAAGGCTGGATGGTGATCACGGCGGTCCCGCGCGACATCGGCCTGGGCGGACTCGGCGGGCGCAACGCGCTGCAGCCGATCGCCGTGGGCGCGTTGCTGCTGGTGCTGGTGGGCATGTTCGGCGCGTTGTGGATCAGCCGCCGGATCTCCGGCCCCATCCACGCGCTCAACACCATCGCCAACGAGTTGCGCGCCGGCGAGCCCGTGCACGCGCCCAAGACCGGCATGGTCGAGTGCGACGAGGTCGCGCTGGCGCTCGAGGACGCGAGCGCCGCGATCCGCCAGGGCCGCGCCGAGCTCGAGGAGCGCGTCAACGAAGCGATCGACCGCACGCGCGAGGCCGAGCAGCTCAGCTCGCGCTCGCAGCGCACCGCGGCGCTGGGCCGGCTCACGGGCGGCGTCGCGCATGACTTCAACAACCTGCTGGGCGTGATCAGCAACAGCGCTCACCTGATCCAGCGCAGCCCGCATGCTGAATCGCTGGCGATGCCGCTGGGCGCGATCATGCGCTCGGTCGACGTGGGCAGCCGCCTCACCCAGCATCTGCTGCGGGTGTCCGGCCGCCAGCCGGTGCATCCGCAGGTGGTCGACCTGGGCTCGACGCTGAGCGAGATGAAGGAGCTGCTGGCCACCGTGCTGGGCAAGCGCATGCAGCTCGCGATGACGATGGCGCCGGACCTGCCCAGCGTGCGGGTGGATCCGTCGGAGCTGGAGCTCGCGCTGATCAACATCGCGCTGAACGCGCGCGATGCCACCGACGGCATGGGCGAGATCACGATCGAGGCCGGCCGCGCCGCGCCGGGCGACGTGCGCGACCTGGCCCCGGGCGAGTACGTCGCCATCAGCGTGACCGACCGCGGCCCCGGCATTCCCGACGATCTGCTGGTGCGGGTGTTCGAGCCCTTCTTCACGACCAAGTCCGTGGGCAAGGGCACGGGCCTGGGCCTGAGCCAGGTGCTGGGCTTCTGCGTGCAGGCCGGCGGCACGGCGCGCATCGCCAGCCAGCTCGGCGCCGGCACGACGGTGACGCTGCTGCTGCCCTCGCAGGCGAGCGCCCCGGTGCGGCGCGCGGGCGGCGACGAGCCGCGCGAGGCCCTGCGCGACAACCAGCTGGCCGGCGCCCGCGTGCTGCTCGTCGAGGACAACGAGGAGCTGAATCGCGTCACCGCGAGTCTGTTGCGCAGTTTCTCGTGCCAGGTGCTGTCGGCCAAGGACGCGGACGAGGCGCTGCAGCTGTTCGGCAGCGGCGCGGCCGTGGACATCGTGCTGTCGGACGTGGTGATGCCGGGCTCGATGGACGGTCAGGCGCTCGCGCGCGAGCTGCGCAAGCGTCGGCCCGGTCTGCCCGTCGTGCTGATCAGCGGCTTCAGCGAGGCCTTGACCGCGGAGTCCTCGTTCATCGTGCTGCGCAAGCCGGCGTCGCCCTCGCAGATCCTGGACTCGTTGCGTCGCGCGATGGGGCTGTCCACGGGTATGTGACTTGCTGTATCGGGGAGGTGATCACTTCCCCGATCTGAAAGGAACGACCATGGACAACGCTGATGTCATCGACGAACTGAACACGCTGATCGAAACCAGCAAGGACGGCGAGTACGGCTTCCTGAGCTGCGCGGAGCACGTCAAGAGCACGAGCCTGCGCGAGGTCTTCGCGCAGCGCGCGGCGGACTGCCGGCAGGCGGCGTCGGAACTGCAGCAACTGGTGCGGCAGCACGGCGGCAAGCCGGAGGATGAAGGCAGCACCGGCGGCACGCTGCATCGCGGCTGGGTCGCGGTGAAGGCGACGCTGACGGGCTACAGCGACAAGGCGATGCTCGAGGAATGCGAGCGCGGCGAGGACGTCGCCGTGGCGCGATATCGCAAGGCCGCGCAGAAGGACCTGCCCGCCGGCGTGATGGAGGTCGTGCAGCGCCACCTCGCCGGCGCGCTGCGCAACCATGACCAGATCAAGCTGCTGCGCGACCAGGCGCGCAACGCGGCCTGAGAGACTGAGCGGCTCCGCGAGCCCTCACCCCCCGCCCTCTCCCGCTTCGCGGGCGAGGGAGCCCACCAGCCCGCTGACGCACAACTCGCGGGCGAGGGGACCTAAAAGCCCGCTGACGCACAACCTCGCAGGCGAAGGAGCCTCAAGACCCGATGACGCAAAAGCCCCTCTCCTGCGAAGCGGGAGAGGGATTGGGGTGAGGGCTCGTCAGCGGGAGTCGGTGCTGCGAGACGGCGCAGCATCCTCTCGCTGCTGCTTGCGCCCCTGCATGTAGCCCGCGACGAGTCCCAGCAGCAACTGGGTAATCTCGGGCCCGACCTGCAGCCGGATGCGCGCGGGCATGAATCCCCACAGCATCGTCAGCAGCTGCAGCGTGCCGACTTCCGGCCGCGCGCTGCCCTCGCCCGCCGCGGCTTCATGCGATCGATGCCCGCGGTGCGGCTCGGCCGAATCGGCGAAGTGCTGACGATCATGCCGCTCGTGATCACGGTGATCGCGCGCATGTCGCCGCTTCTTCCCGCGCACCACGCGCCAGAACAGCCAGCTCGCGCCGGTGCCCAGCGCGGGCAGCAGCCAGCGACTGGGAACCAGCACCGCCTTGCCGCGCTGCTGCAGCGAATCCCAATGCAAGCGGTATTCGAGATCGCGGCGCACGACGCGCAGCTCCGCCATCTCGATGCGCAGCGACAGCTCCTCGAGCGTCTCCGGCCCGGTCGCCCGATCGGGCACGTCGGGGATGCGGCGGGGATCAGGGCGGTGTTGCGGTGCGGCCATCGGCGCTCGATTCCTCGGGATCCATCGGATCGTTGAACAGCCAGTGGAATTGGCGACGGGACGCGGGCAAGGCCAGCATCGGCGTCAGCGCCTTCATCGCGGCGGCCACCCAGACCAGCACGAGCAGGTTGAGCACCAGTACGCCGGCGAAGGCCCAGGGCCAGCTCAACCCGAAGTGCACCGCCAGCGCGGCGATCAGCGCCCAGAACGCGATCCACGCGGTGGCACCGGCAATCGCGGCGACCACGCCCAGGATCACCAGGCTCACCAGCCCGTGACGGGCGCGGCGCAGCTCCAG
Source organism: Roseateles sp. So40a (assembly GCF_048081605.1). NCBI lineage: Bacteria > Pseudomonadati > Pseudomonadota > Betaproteobacteria > Burkholderiales > Sphaerotilaceae > Roseateles > Roseateles sp. So40a. Next base: position 2,322,265 of record NZ_CP182288.1, read on the forward strand.
AGAGAGCAGCAGCAGCCGCCCCGACACCATGCCGCGCGCCGCGCGGGCCATGCCCTGCAGGTCGCCCAGCCAGGACTCGGACATCGGCGGCACAGGGCCTGACCCAGAGCCCGCCGCCGCGGCCGGGTCGCCGAAAGGCGCACCGCCCGCCGAGGCGGGTGGAGGACCGTGCGGCGGCGCGGGCGGCGGTGGGAATGGAGGCGGGAACGGCGGAGGGAATTGGGGCGAGCCGTGCGGCGCGTCGCTCATGGGCGGTCGGGCCTCAGCGGGTCAGGCGCGCGATCAGCATGCCGACCGCCAGCGCGGTGCCCACGGCCATCAGCGGATGTTCGCGGACATTGGCGCGCAGACCGTCGCACCATTCGTTGCCGGTGGCGCGCAGCCGGTCGGCGCGATCGTGCAGCATGGAATTCGTGTCTTCCAGGCTCTTCTGCAGTTGCTCCGCGGCGGGCACCGCCGTCGTCGCCAGCTTGTCGATGGTGGCGTGCGCCTTGTCCGCGACACGGTTCACCAGATCCGCCGCCGCCGTGCTCGACGGGCCGGTGCCGGAGGTCGCGGTGCTCGATGCGCTGCTGCCCGTCCCGTTGACAGCCTTGGCGACATCGCTGGCCGTGGTGAACGGGGTGGCCTTGTCGCTCTTCTCGTTGTTCGGAGTGGTGCTCATGAGGAAAGTCCTTTCGTCCTTGCGGGGGTGATCTGCAGGTGGGGTGACGGGTAAGTCCAGGGCAAGGGGCGTGCCCCGGCGCTCAGTTCGGAAGCTCCGGCTTGGGATGCGCGTCCAGCCCGCGATGCGGCGATTCGGCCACCTGCGGGCGACCGCCCTCGGGCTCGAGCAGCTCCTCGATGATGAAGTGGCCGTAGTACTGCGCCCGCTCGGCCCGATTGCGGCGCGCGATCTCGGCGATCTCGCGGGCCTGGTCGTCATCACGCGCCCGCACGACCAGGAAGTGGTATCCGCGCTCGGCCAGCTCGCCGTGGCTCCGCAGCAGGTTGATCTCCTGCCCGATGGCCGCGAGCGGGCTCGCGTTCTTCAGGTCGCGCGCGACCATCGCGACCATCTCGTGGTCGCTGAAGGCGTGCAGATCCTCCCCGGCGATGCCATGCGCGGCCAGCGCCGCGCGGGCCTGGCCGGCGTCGGGCGCGCTCGGGAAACTGATCACCACGTGATCCACCGGCTTGTGCACGCCGAAGCTGGTGGGACGGTGTTCCGCGGCGTCATCAGGAATGTCGGCAGCCGGATTCGCGGCGCCGCTGCGTTGACGGGTGGCCATGCTCGCTCCTTGAAGTGGGAGAGTCCTCCTCGGCAAGGCAAGCCTCGTACCCATCGACCGCTTCGCCTTTCCCGATGACGAAGCGCGGAAGATCAATTCCGCGTCGACATGTCGCCGACGTTGACGCGCGAGCCATGTACCGGTTACACCGGACGAGCCGAATTCACTCGGGGAATCCCCGGATCAGGGGAGGTTTCCAGGCACGACGCTTGCCACATCTCGCGACCAACCAAGGACGGACAGGGAAGGAGCGAACTGATGAACGACGGTCTCACCACGGTGCTGTACATCGAGGACAGCCCGCTGAACGTCATCGTGATGGAGGCGATGTTCGAGCAACGCCGCGACCTGCGGCTCCACGTGGCCGAGGCCGGCATGCCGGCCTGGCGGCTGAGCGCGCAGTTGCAGCCCTCGCTGCTGCTGGTGGACTTGAACCTGCCCGACTGCCATGGCTCCGACCTGCTGAAGCTGCTGCGCATGCGGCGCGGCTGGGCCCAGGTGCCCGCGATCGCGGTCACCGCCGATTCCGATTTCGACGCGCTGAGCTGCGGCTTCCAGGAACTCTGGGCCAAGCCGCTGGACGTGCGTCATACGCTGGACCGGCTCGCGCAGTTGCTGCCGCCGCCCAGGAGCAGCCACCTGGTCACCCCGGCCTCGCCTCCGGTGACCACGGCCGCGACCTCCACCACCGCCGACCCGGTCACCCCGAGCGGCGTGATGATCGATCCGGCCTCTGATGGCGGGCGACGGGAGACCGGCATGATGGCGCGGCACAAACAGTCGCTGGCGCCGCGCCAGACCGATTACGGCTGGGTCCGCTGAGCGCGACAGGAGGCCACCCCCGTGACCGCCTGGCTCGACGCCCCCCTGACCACCCTCTCCCTTCACGACCTCGATTTCTCCGCCGGCTCGCGCGCCCGGCGCGATGTGGGTTCGCCCTCTCCTTCCCCTTCGCCTGCCCGGCTGCGGCCGGCGGTGTTCCTCGACAAGGACGGCACGCTCGTCGAACCCGATGACGGCGCCGTCCACGATCCGCAGCGCCTGCGGCTGCTGCCCGGCGCCGGCGAGGCGCTGGCCCGGCTGAGCGCGGCCGGGCTCGCGCTGGTGCTCGTGACCAACGAGAGCGGCATCGCCCGCGGCGCGTTCACCCGCGCCCAGTTCGCGCGGCTGCAGGGCGCGCTGCTGCGTCAGCTCCAGGAAGGCTTCGGCGTCACGCTGGACGACGTGGCCGTGTGTCCGCACGCGCCCGACGCGCAGGGCCGCCCGGCCTGCCTGTGCCGCAAGCCGGCGCCGGGCATGCTCACTCGAGCGGCGCGCGCGCATGGGCTGGACCTGACGCGCTCCTGGATGCTGGGCGACCTGCTGGACGACGTCGAGGCCGGCCACCGCGCCGGCGCGACCGGACTGCTGCTGGACACCGGCGGTGAGACCGCTTGGCGTCGATCGCCGTTGCGCGAGCCGGCCGGGGTCTTCAGCGACTGGCCGTCGCTGGCCGATCACGTGCTGCAGGCACACGCGATGAACGAGGCGTCGGCGCCGACCGCGACGTCCGCGGCGGATGGCCTGGACGCTGCTTACGCTGCGCAAGGGATGGGGCAGCGGGACGCGATGCCTTCGAGGGCGACGATCGGCGTGACACCGGCCGCGGCGCCGGCGCAGGTGTAGCCAGTTCCACGCGCGGCTGCGTGCGCAGCAGGCCCATCAGGCGGCGCTCGGCCACGCTCAGACCGGCCATCGCCGGCGGAGCCGTCATCCAGCGCTGCGCGGGCAGCGCCTCGATGCGCCCCGACTGCGCCCAGGCGAGCACCTCCGGGTGAACGTAGGCCTTGCGGCACACGGCCACGGTGTTGCCCAGGCGGGCCGACACCGCCTGCAGCGTCTGCTTGATCGCGTCGACCGGCGCGGTGCCCCGCGTCGCGTGCTCGCGCAGCAGGTCCAGCGCCAGCACGCTCGCATGCCAGGTGCGAAAGACCTTGGCGCTGCAGGTGGGGCCGCCGACGGTGGCCAGCCAGTCGTTGACATCGGCGGCATCGATGCGGTGAGGCTCGCCCGCCTCGTCCTGATAGCCGAAGAGCTCCTGCCCCGGCAGGTCGCGGCACCGTCTGACCAGCGCCGCGACGCGGTCGTCGCGCACGGCCAGCTGATGGCGCACGCCGCTCTTGCCCGGGAAGCTCAGCAGCAGCGCGTCGCCCTTGACCTGCACATGGCGCGACAGCAGCGAGCTCAGCCCGTACGAGCCGTTGGCGCGGGCGTACTCGCGGTGGCCGATGCGCATCCAGGTCCGGTCGAGCAGCCGCACCAGCGCGGCGATCACGCGTTCGCGGTCGAGTCCGCCGTCACGCAGCCGGCGCTGCACCGCGCGACGCAGGCGCGGCAGGCGCTGACCGAAATCCAGCAGCAGGCCGAACTTGTTGTCCCCGCGCAGGGCCATCCAGTCGGCGTGATACCGGTACTGCTTGCGACCGCGCGCGTCACGCGCGGTGGCCTGGATGTGGCCGTCGTCGCGGGCGCAGATCCAGACGTCGACATAGGCCGGCGGGATCGCCAGCGCGCGGATGCGATGCAGCGTGCCGGCATCCCGCACGGGTCGGCCGTCCGCATCCACGTATCGAAAGCCCCGCGCCGCCTTCACGCGACGCAGGCCCGGCTCGCAATCGGACACCCAGCGAAGTGACATGTGAACCTCCTGCCCGGATCAGGCAGGCGGTATGCCAGCTCGCCGTCGGGGCTCAGGCGCCCGTGGCCGCGTCCTCGGCGGCGTACTCCTTGAGCCGGTTGTAGAGCGTCTTGAGGCTGATGCCGAGCACCGCCGCCGTCTGCTCCTTGTGATGCTTGTAATGCTGCAGCGTGGCCAGGATGAAGGCCTTCTCCACCTGCGCCATCGAGCTGCCCAGCGGCATCGTCACCGACGGGCCGGAGACCTCCGCGGCGCCCGCTCCACCGGCCAGCGACTGAGCAGCGCTCCCGGCGTTCGCGGCATTCGCGGCGATCGACGTCGCCGCCGCGGCGCTGGCCGAGGTCGCGGCGCCGCCGGACATCGCCGCCACATCGGCGCCCTCGCCCTTGGGCAGCCATTGCTCGTCGACCGTGTCGCCGACGGCCATCACATAGGCGCGCTGCACGGCGTTGCGCAGCTCGCGCACGTTGCCGGGCCAGTGGTAGGTCTGCAGCTGGGCCAGCGCCTTGGCCGTGAAGCGCTTGTTCTTGCCTTCCTTGGCGGCGATCTGGCGCAGGAAGTGATCCGCCAGCAGCGGCACGTCATCCAGGCGCTCGCGCAGCGGCGGCATCTCGATGGGGAAGACGTTCAGGCGGTACAGCAGGTCCTCGCGCAGCTTGCCGGCCTGCACCGCCTGCAGCAGCGGGCGGTTGGACGCGGCGATCACGCGCACGTCCGCGTCCAGCGTCGTCGTCGAGCCCACGCGCATGAAGCGCCCGGTCTCCAGCACGCGCAGCAGCTTGACCTGCAGCTCCATCGGCATCTCGGTCAGCTCGTCCAGGAACAGCGTGCCGCCGCTGGCGCGTTCGAAGAAGCCCTCGTGCTGCTTGTCCGCGCCGGTGAACGCGCCCTTCTCATGGCCGAAGATCTCGCTCTCGATCAGGTTGGGCGAGATCGCGCCGCAGTTGACCGCCAGGAACGGCTTCTTGCGGCGGCGGCTCAGGTCGTGCACCGTCTGCGCGACGAGTTCCTTGCCGGTGCCGCTCTCGCCGTTGATGAACACCGACACGCTGGTGCCCGCCACGCGCGAGATCTGCTCATAGATGCGCTGCATCGGCTGCGTGCGGCCCCACAGCAGGCCGAAATGGCCGGTGTTGGCCAGGTTGGCGTTCAGCTCGGAGACCTCGGCCTGCAGCGCGGCCGGCTTCATCACCCGCGACAGCACGCCCTGGAGCTGCTTGATGTTGATCGGCTTGACCAGGTAATCAGCCGCGCCCATGCGCAGCGCCTGGATCGAGGTGTCCAGGCTGGCATGGCCGGTGATCAGCACCACCTCGGAATTGGCCACCAGCTGCGGATCCTGGAACAGCTCCATGCCGTTGCCATCCGGCAGCTGGAGGTCGAGCAGCACCACGTCGGGCTGTTGCAGGGCAATGTGTCGGCGCGCATCGCGCAGGGTGTGGGCCACCGACACGGTGAATTTCTCGCTCGCGATCAGTTCCTGCAGGGTGGCGACGGAATCAATGTCGTCATCCACGATCAACGCATGGGTCACCGGGTCATCCTTCGTGGTGGGGTCAGCAAAATCTTGGAGGCGACCCACTTCGTGAAGTAGGTCCGCCTAAGCGCTCTAACTCATTCTTGCAGCAAGCGACCGGATTGCCAGCCCCCTGCGCGAATCGATTTGAAAAAAATTCCGGTGCGAAATCCGCGACTCGTTCGTCAATGAACGCCATACGAACTACACGCCCGAAAAAAAGGCACCGGCGCGGGTGATTCAAACCGGGCCGGTGCGTGGTGTCCGACATGCGGGCACCGCGGGGTGGGGGTGTTGTCAGGCATCGCGGCGGCGGCGCTGGATCCAGCCCACCAGGGCGAGCGCGACCACCAGGGTCAGGAAGTTGCGGACTTCGAAACGGGCGTCGCGTGGCTCCACATCCACGGGCGCCGTGGAAGGGTTGCCGGGCTTGGCGGAGGCCGGTGCGAAGCTTGAGATCCGCGCATCGGCCGGACCCGCGGACACGAGCCTGACGCCAGTGTGCGGGACGTGGGAGGGCGTGGTCGCTGGGGCCGCGACGGGCTCCGGGCGAGCCAACGAGGCGAGCTTCGCACCCTCCTGGAAACTGCCGGAACTGTCCGCGCTGGCCGCGGTGGCGGCCAGCATCAGCGGCAAGGCCCAGGCGAGCTTTCGCAGGTGCATGGAGGAACTCCTTGGTCAACGGGAACAGCGCGCTTCCCGGTCATGGTCTGAATCCGCGCGTCGGGTGGACATCCGTCCATTCCGAAGCCATCCGCCGCACGTCCACGCGCGGCCCGACAAGTGGGCAAGCACCGTGCCCGCTCGAACGTCTGGTGACCAATTTCCTCGTGAAGTTCACCAGCAGAATGCGTCAACGAGTCCGCGTATCGCCCCACCGAAGGTCGAACCGACGGCATGACCCAAGGTGTTGGCGACGACGCCGCAGCCCAGCAGTCCGGCACCGATCACGCCCGCACCCAACATGCCGGCCCCGAACGCGCCGGCGGTGCTCCAGTTGTCCCTGGGATCGAACGGTGCGTAGTACGGCGAGAAATACGGCGTGCCGACCACACACGGCAGGCTCGGCGCGACGGTGACATACGGCGACCACGTCGGCCAGAAGGACCCGTTCACCATCGCCTGCGCGTTCTGGACGAGCTGGGCCATGTGGTTCAGGTGATTCGATGCGAACTGGAACTCCAGCGCTTGCTGCTGGTGCTGCAGTTGTTGTTGCCACAGTTGCGCCATCGGCTCGGCAGCGGGCGGCGGCTGGCGCGGGGGCGGGTTCGCCGCGGACTGGAAACGCTCGCGTCCTCGCATTGCATCGCGTGCGGTCGCGCTCATCGGAGGCTCGAAACCGCAGCCGCGCGCTTGGGATCTGCTGTACGCCTGAGGTGGGGAGGAGTGGCCGGAGGGGCGCGCGTCCGGATCGTCGTCCGAGGAAGAGACGGCGGCGTGATTCACGCACGACTCGCTGCCCAGGGGGTCGGGCGACGCCCAGGACGGGGTCGGCGATGGCGTGAAATGGGAGGGGGACGGGTGAAGCATGGGCATCGATTTCGCTGAAACGGAACACGCTCCAGATCGGGGCGTGTCCTTGGGTCGCTGATGGTCCGGCGCCAGTTCAGGAAAGGATCAAGTCGCGGCGGGAGGTGTCTTCAGGCACCACCGCCGGGACCCGCACCGCCGCCGCGATCGTCAGCGGGAGGTCGTCGGTGGCGATCAACAGGCGTGCATCCGCGATCAGCGCCGCCAGTTCACCCAAGGCCCCCACGACCGGCAAGACCTGCCCCCGCGACGGCATCGCGGCGCGCAGCGCCGGCAGCGCGGACTCGTCACCGGGCATCGGGCACAGGACCACGGCGGTGTCGTCGGCCCAGGTCCGCAGCAGCACCTCGATCGCGGCGGCGAAGGCCGCGGGCGTGCTGGTGCGCCCCACCCCACCGCCCGGGCAGACCAGCACGTAACGCTGACCGAAGCCCAGGCCGGCTTGCTGCAAGGCGCTGCGCATGTGGTGGCTGTCCTTGGGCAGGAGCCTCAGGCGCGGACGCTCATCGGTGGTCGACATGCCGACATGCGCCACCAGCGCCAACTGGCGGCGCGTGTCGTCCTGGATCAGACCGTCGTCCAGCAGTTCGTCGCTCAGCAGGCCATGCGCGGGCTCGCGCACATGCGCCAGCGTCAGCGGGATGCCCGCCATGCGGCACAGCAGCGCGGCGGGCAGCGCCCCGCCGGGCGTCGCCGAGAACAGCACCGCGGCATCGAAGTGGCTGCGCCGAAGCTTGCGCAACAGATGCATCTCGGCATCGCCGCGCATCGTGGCGGGTTCGGCACCGAGCGCGGCGGCACCCTCGGCGGTCCACGGCGCGTTGAAGGTCAGCAGGTCGTCGATCGCCTGCAGGTGCGGCCGCAACCCCGCTGCCTCGGGCGCGGTGAGCAGCGTGGACTGTGACCACGGCATCGTCTCGTGGATCGCCGCGAACGAGGCGGTGGATCCGAGCACGCCCGACACCCCATCCAGCCGCACCAGCAGCACCCGCCGGACATTGCACCATCGGCGATGGCGCGCCTCGGCCGCGGTCTGCAGCATCACCGGCGTGGCGGCGGCGGCCGTGTCGAGGGTCGCGATCATGATCCCTGAGACAGGGCAATCGGCATGCCGGACGCAAGACGAGGATCGGCGCGGCCTGGCGGGTGATCGGGCGCTCGCCTGAAGCGCGGCGCGCAGCGGGATCCGGCGGACGTTCAGCCCGCCTGCAGCGCGCGCGTGGCGGTGGCGGCGGCCTCCTCGCGCAGGCTGTGGCGCTTGGCGAAGGCCCAGCTCAGCTCGGCGCCCATCAGGAAGACCTGCGTCGAGTAATAGACCCACAACATCATGACCACCAGCGAGGCCGCGGCGCCGTAGGCGGAGCTCACGCCGCTGCGTCCGATGTACACGCCGATCAGCGTCTTTCCCAGGCTGAACAGCGCCGAGGTGATCAGCGCGCCGAGCCACACATCGCGCCAGCGGACCGGCACGTCCGGCACCCACTTGTAGATGACCGCGAACATCACCGTGATCAGCGCGTACGCGAGCGTGCCGTTCAGGATCTGCGCGAGCAGCACGAACTCGGTCCCCAGCCAGGGCGTCCACCACTTGCTCACCGCGGCGAGCGCCGCGCTGGCGACCATGGAGACCATCGACAGGAACCCCAGCCCGAGGATGAGCCCCAGCGACAGCAGCCGCTTGCGCAGCAGCGTCACCAGCCCTTGCCAGACCGGTCCGCTGCGCGGGGGCGGCGCCTTCCAGATGCGGTTCAGCGAGTTCTGCAGCTCCGCGAAGACCGAGGTCGCGCCGACCAGCAGCACGACGGTGCCGATGGCCGCGGCCCAGCCGCCCTCCTCGGGCCGGTTCACGCGCTTGAGCAGGTCCTCGACGGCCATCGCGCCCTGCGTGCCGAGCAGGCCGGAGAGCTGCTCCATCACCTCGCCGCGCGCGGCCTGTTCGCCGAAGACCAGGCCGGCCACGCTGATGACGATCAGCAGCAGCGGCGCGATCGAGAACAGCGTGTAGTAGGCGAGCGCCGCGCCCATGCTGGGGGCGTTGTCGTCGCTCCAGCCCTGGGCGGCCTCGCTGACGATGTCGACGGCTTCACGGAGGGCGGGGGGCAGTTTCATCGGCGGTGGGCGGCGCGGCGTTGTTCGGGGTTTCCGTGTCGAGGCAAGGGAAATTCCCGCGTGTGTGGCGCGTCGACGGCACGCGCCTTGCCTCAAGGACCTTATCGCAACTGTGTAGGAGACGCCCCATGGCAAGCACCACCATCGCTTCGGACCGCGTGGAAGGCACGAAGGTCTACAACGGCAACGGCGACAAGCTCGGCAGCATCGACAACCTCGTCATCGACAAGCGTTCCGGCCTCGTCCGCTACGCGGCGCTCGAGTTCGGCGGCTTCATGGGCATCGGTACCGACCGGTATCCGATCCCGTGGAACATGCTGAAGTACGACACCAGCCTGGATGGCTACGTCGTGCCGCTGCGCGAGGACCAGCTCGAGAAGGCACCGCGCTACGCGCAGACGGATCGCCCCGAGTACTCGGATGAATACGGCCGCAAGGTCTACGACTATTACGGGGTGGCTTGGATGTAAGCCTCGTCTAGTCTGCTGTTGGACCTGCAATGAAGAACGCCCCGCGTCGCAAGACGCGGGGCGTTTTCTCATTTGGGATCGTGGGGATCAGGACGCCTTGGCGCCGTCCTCGCTCGGCCAGTCGCGGATGTAGGCCTTGAGCATGCGGTTCTCGAAGTCCTGCGAATCGACCACCGTCTTGGCGACGTCGTAGAACGAGATCACGCCCATCAGTTGTCTGCCGTTGAGCACCGGCATGTAGCGAGCGTGGCGGCCCAGCATCATGCGGCGGACCTCGTCGATCTCGGTCTCGGGCGTGCAGGTCAGCGGCGCGTCGTCCATCACGCTGCGCACCAGCCGCGTGCCCACGCTGCCGCCGTTGTTGACCACGGCCTGGATGACCTCGCGGAAGGTCAGCATGCCCACCAGGTCACCGAACTCCATCACCACCAGCGACCCGATGTCGCGTTCGGCCATGGTCTCGGCGGCTTGCGCGAGCGGCGTGTCGGGAGAAACGGTGAAGAGCGTGCTGCCCTTGACGCGCAGGATGTCGGAGACTTTCATGGTCGCCTGAGAAAAACGTGAGGAAAAGTTGGCTGCCAACATAGCACACAATGCCCGGCGCCAGATCCCACAAGACGCCATCCGGCCTCATAACAAGCAGGAGACACCCCATGTCAGGTCCTTCCGACCCGGGCTTTGATACCTTGGCGCTACACGCCGGGGCCGCGCCCGACCCGACCACCGGCGCCCGTGCCGTGCCGCTGCACCTGACCACCTCGTTCGTGTTCGAGAGCGCCGAGCAGGCCGCCGGTCTGTTCAACATGGAGCGCAGCGGCCACGTCTACTCGCGGCTCTCCAACCCGACCACCGCTGTCCTGGAAGAGCGCATCGCCGCGCTGGATGGCGGCGTCGGCGCCATCGCCACGGCCAGCGGCCAGGCCGCGCTGCACCTGGCCATCGCGACGATCGCGGGCGCCGGCGACCACATCGTGGCCTCCAGCGCGCTTTACGGCGGCTCGCACAACCTGCTGCACTACACGCTCAAGCGCTTCGGCATCTCCACGACCTTCGTGCGCCCCGGCGACCTCGACGCCTGGCGCGCAGCGATCCGGCCCGAGACCCGACTGCTGCTCGGCGAGAGCCTGGGCAATCCCGGTCTGGACGTGCTCGACATCCCGTCCATCGCGCAGATCGCCCATGAGGCGCATCGCCCGCTGCTGGTGGACGCGACCTTCGCCACGCCCTATCTGCAACAACCGATCGCGCTGGGCGCGGACCTGGTGCACCACTCGGCCACCAAGTTCCTGTGCGGGCACGGCACGGTGGTGGGCGGACTGCTGGTCGACGGCGGGCGCTTCGACTGGGATCGCGCCCATGCGGCCAGCCGCGACTGGCGACGGTATTCGGAGCTCACCGAGCCCTACGACGGTTTCCACGGCATGGTCTTCACCGAGGAAAGCACGGTGGGCGCCTTCCTGCTGCGCGCGCGCCGCGAGGGGCTGCGCGACTTCGGCGCCTGCATGAGCCCGCACACCGCCTGGCTGATGCTGCAAGGCATCGAGACCTTGCCGCTGCGCATGCAGCGCCACGTGAGCAACGCGCAGCAGGTCGCGGAGTTTCTCGAGGCGCAGGACATCGTCGCCCGGGTGAACTACCCGGGGCTGGCCTCGCATCGGGATCACGCGCTGGCGCAGCGGCTGCTGCCCAAAGGCGCGGGCGCGGTGTTCAGCTTCGACCTCAAGGGCGGGCGCGAGCAGGGCCGGCGCTTCATCGAGTCGCTGCGGCTGTTCTCGCACCTGGCCAACGTGGGCGACGCGCGCTCGCTGGTCATCCATCCGGCGTCGACGACGCATTTCCGCATGGACGACGCCGCGCTGGCCGCGTCGGGCATCGGCGCCGGCACCATCCGTCTCTCGATCGGTCTGGAGGATCCCGCCGACCTGATCGCCGACCTGAAATCCGCGCTGAAGGTGGCCGCCAAATGAGCGTTCAAGCAACCCGGAATCCCGCGGGCCAGTCGACCGCGCTGAGGCTGACGGTGCAGGGCCATGCGGCCTATGCCTACACCGGCGGCAAGCGCTTCGATCCCGCCCTGCCCTGCGTCGTGTTCATCCACGGCGCGCTGCACGATCACAGCGTCTGGACGCTGCTGGCGCGGCATTTCGCGCATCACGGACGAAGCGTGCTGGCGGTCGACCTGCCCGGCCATGGCCGCAGCGCGGGTCCGGCGCTCGGCGACGTCGAGTCGCTTGGCGGCTGGATCAACGCGCTGCTCGATGCGGCGGGTGTCGCATCGGCGTCGGCGTCGGCGCCGGCCGAGAGCGCGGCGAGCGGGGTCGCGCTGGTCGGACATTCGATGGGCTCGCTGATCGCGCTCGAAGCGGCGGCGCAGCGGCCGGCGCGGGTGTCGCGGCTGGTGATGGTCGGCACGGCGTGGCCGATGAAGGTGTCGGACGCGCTGCTGAGCACCTCGCGCGAGCGCCCGTTGGCAGCGATGGCGATGGTCAATGCGTTCTCTCATGCGTCGACGGCCAACAAGCCCTCGTACCCGGGCCCGGGCGCCTGGCTGCAGGGATCGAATCAGGCGCTGATGGAGCGCATGCAGGCCGGCTACGCGCAGGGCAATCTGTTCGAGCACGACTTCCTGGTCTGCGATCGATACCAGCGCGCGCCGGAGGCTGTCGCGCAGGTGACGGCGGCAGGCGTGCGGGCGGAGATGATCCTGGGCGCGAAGGACGCGATGACGCCGCCGAAGGCAGCGAAGTCGCTGGCGGAGCTGCTGGGCGCGCGCGTGCAGACGCTGCCCGCCGGGCATTCACTGATGACCGAGGCGCCGGAAGGGATGTTGATTGCGCTGAAGGCGGCGCTGGCCTGAGCGTCGTACGGTCACGAGCACCATCGAGATGACGACCCCGAGAGGACCCCGCGTGGGGCTCTCGGAGGTCGCGCCAGGAGACGATCATGAGCACGAGCCCCCTGCCCCACACGCCGCGCGATGCCGATGGACCCGCGACCGCGGATCGTGTGAAGGCGATGCGCAGCTTCGCGGAGTTCTATCCGTTCTACCTGGGCGAGCACCGGAACCGGACCTGCCGCCGGCTGCATTTCGTGGGCTCGACGCTGGGATTGATGTGCCTGGCGTATGCGATCGCGACGCAGACCTGGAGCTTCGTGCTGGTGGGTCTGCTGTGCGGCTACGCGTTCGCGTGGATCGGGCACTTCGGCTTCGAGAAGAACAAGCCGGCCTCGTTCAAGCGCCCGCTCTACAGCTTCATGGGCGACTGGGTCATGTACAAGGACATCTGGACGGGGAAGATTCCGTTCTGATCGTCACCGTGTTCGCCGCGGCTACGGTTCCAGCGCGACTTCTGGCGAGCAGGTCCAAGCTGGAAATCGTTCCGGCGACGTCTCGACATCGACGGTGTCGCCCTCCACCAGCACGATCCCCGGCATGCGATCGACCACGCTGACCGTGTCGAGTGCCGCGAGCAGATCGCGCTCTTCCTGCGGTGGAGGATCTGCTTGGCCCCGATAGGTGATCACGTACGCGTTTGAACTCATGGTGAAGAGCTCCTTCCCGATCTGCTTTCGTCAGCCGTGTCGTTCACCTCAGATCCAGATCCCAGTCTTCTTTCGCTGCGACCTGCATGACGGTGCGAATCGAATTCAGCTTGAGAAGTCGGTCATCTGCATCCAACTGAGCGTCTTCATCCGCCGCGTTGGCGGCGACTCCTAGAAGGTGCTGCTCATAGTGCCTCAACGCCTCCCACAAGACGTTGTACTCGCCGACGATCAACCTAGCTGGCATCTGAATCTCCTTCAACAATGAGTTGCACCCGGCTCCGATCCATGCCGAGTTCCTCCAGCGCGCCGAGAAACTTCTTCAATGGCATCGTGACAGCTGGCGCGATCATGTAGTGCCCATGTTGATGCGATCGGCGGTCCTTGACCAGCACCAGCTCCGATGGAATCTGAGCGCCCTTCATGATGCGCCAGACCTTGCGCCCAGGCTGCCGCATCGCTTGAGTGATCCGGTCGAATGCCGAAAAGCCGTTGCCGTTGGCCACCACGACCTCGACACCGTTCAGCATCGAAATCGGCACGTCAACGCGGGCGCGTCCATCAGTGAACCTCGGCCAAGTGGCATTCCCCATCCGATAGAGGTCTTTCGAGAACTCGCTGACGTCGAGGATGTAGAGATCCTCGGGCGAGACCATGGACTGAGATTCGACAACACTGGGCGACATGAGTAGCACCTCCAAGAAGGAAGACTGCAACTCTGTCGGGACGTGATGCCGACGTCATTGACCTATCGATGTCGACGTTCGGAGAACGCTGGCGGATCGGGGTCAGGACTTGCCTGATTCCTGGATCAGCGCCTTCGCCGCCTCGATCCGCAACGCCATCGGCACCGTCGCGTCGTTCATCACGTGCAGCAGGAACGCGCGGGGATCGGTGAATGCGGTCGACGGCGCCATCACCTCCGTCGACGGACCCGCCAAAGTCGGCTGCGATGGCGCGGTCGCGAGCAAAGGCTTCTCCGCCTTCTCGCGCAGCAACTCCCCCGCCGCCTCCCACTCCTGAGGGGTGATCGGCTTGAGCGGCTTCAGCAGATCGGCCTGCCCCTCCGCACCCGGCGGAATGTCCAGCCATGTCGCCTCGACGAACACCGGCGCCAGGTCCGGCGCCACGAATGCGGACCACTGGCCTTCCTTCACCTCGGCCGGCATCGCCGGCGGCTCGGTCAGACAACGCACGCGCGTCGGCGCGATGCCCGTGAGGTAGCGCCGCGACAGCGCCTCGAGGAACGCGATCCCGTCCGCAGGCGTCACGCCTCGCTCGACCGAGAACCACAGCTGATAGCTGTTCTCTCCGGCGATCGCGATGGCCGGCGCGGGCAGCGACAAGGCCAGCTGCACCTCGCGCCACACCTGGCCAAGCAACTCCCAATCCGACGGCCGCCCCACGTCCAGCACCAGCGCGCGGCGCTCGCCGGACGGACCGGCCGCGTACAGACGTTGGAATTCGGTGGCGAGTCGGGACATGGTTCAAGGACGGCAGCGAAGGATCGCCGCCATTGTCCGCGCAGTCGGGGGCTTCAGCCCTTGGCCTGCTCCGCCTGCGCCTTCAGCGACGCCAGCATGTCGTCCGCCATCGCATCCAGGTCGTAACCGAGCTTCCAACCCCAGTCGCGCTGGGCGACCGTGTCGTCGATGGACTGCGGCCAGCTCGCCGCGATGTTCTGGCGGAAGTCCGGCGCGTAGTCGATCTCGAAGCCCGCGATGCGGCGCCGGATCGACGCCGCGATCTGCTCCGGCGTGAAGCTCACGCCCGCCAGGTTGTAGCTGCCCCACTCGGTGATGCGCTCGGCCGGCGCTTCCATCAGCTCGATCGTCGCGCGCAGCGCGTCGGGCATGTACATCATCGGCAACGCCTGGTCGTCCTTCAGGAAGCAGGTGTAGCGGCCGTGCTTGAGCGCCTCGTGGAAGATCTCCACGGCGTAGTCCGTCGTGCCGCCGCCCGGCGGCGTCTTCCAGCTGATCAGGCCCGGATACCGCAGGCTGCGCACGTCCACGCCGTGGTTGGCGTGATACCAGCGGCACCAGCCCTCGCCGGCCAGCTTGGAGATGCCGTAGATCGTCGTCGGATCCATCACCGTCGTCTGCGGCGTGTCGCGCTTGGGCGTCTGCGGACCGAAGGCCGCGATCGAGCTCGGCCAGAACACACGCTCCAGCTTCTCCGTGCGCGCCAGCTCCAGCACGTTGAGCAGGCCCTTCATGTTCAGGTCCCAGGCCCACATCGGATGCTTCTCGCCGGTGGCCGACAAGGCCGCGGCGAGGTGATAGATCTGCGTGATGCCGTGACGCTTGACGACCGCGGCCAGCGCGGCCGCGTCGGTCACGTCCAGCATCTCGTGCGTGAGCTGCGGCACGCGGCCCTGCGGGGCCACGTCGCTCGTGATGACGTTGGCGTTGCCGTGGCGCCGGGCCAGCTCCACCGCCAGCTCGGAACCGATCTGGCCGTTCGCGCCGATCAACAGGATCTTGGTCATGGGACTTCTTTTTCTTTCCGAAGGCGCTTACTTCACGAGGCCCAGTTCGCGGCCCGCCTGCGCGAACGCGGCCACCGCCTTCTCCAGGTGCTCGCGCTCATGCACGGCCGAGATCTGCACGCGCACGCGCGCCTGCTCCTTGGGCACCACCGGATAGAAGAAGCCCACCGCGTACACGCCCAGCTCCAGCAGACGCGCGCTGAGCTGCTGCGCCTTGACCGCGTCGAACAGCATCACCGGCACGATCGGATGCGTGCCCGGCTTGATCTGGAAACCCGCCTGCTGGATCGCCTCGCGGAAATAGGTCGTGTTGGCCTCGAGCTTGTCGCGCAGCGCGGTGCTGCCCTCCAGCAGGTCCAGCACCTTGATCGACGCGCCGACGATGCTCGGCGCCACCGTGTTGGAGAACAGATAGGGACGCGAGCGCTGGCGCAGCAGCTCGATGACTTCCTTGCGCCCGGTCGTGAAACCGCCCGAGGCCCCGCCCAGCGCCTTGCCCAGCGTGCCGGTGATGATGTCGACCTTGCCGAACACGCCGCGGTGCTCATGCGTGCCGCGGCCGGTCTTGCCCATGAAGCCGCTGGCATGACACTCGTCGATGGCCAGCAGCGCGCCGAAGCGGTCGGTGATCTCGCGCATCTTGTCGAGCTGCGCGATCGTGCCGTCCATCGAGAACACGCCGTCGGTGAAGACCATCACGTGACGCGCGCCAGCCGCGCGCGCGGCGGTCAGCTGGGCCTCGAGATCGGCCATGTCGTTGTGCTTGTAGCGGAAGCGCCTGGCCTTGCACAGCCGGATGCCGTCGATGATGGACGCGTGGTTGAGCTCGTCGCTGACGATGGCGTCCTGCTCGCCCAGCAGCGGCTCGAAGAGCCCGCCGTTGGCATCGAACGCCGCCGCGTAGAGGATGGTGTCCTCGGTGCCGAGGAAACGCGCCAGGCGCTGCTCGAGCTCCTTGTGGATGTCCTGCGTGCCGCAGATGAAGCGGACCGACGACAGGCCGTAGCCGTGCGTGCGCAGCGCCTCGTGCGCGGCCTCGACCACCTGCGGATGCGAGGACAGGCCCAGGTAGTTGTTGGCGCACAGGTTGATCACCTCGCGACCGTCGGTCGTCTTGACGATCGCGCCCTGCGGCGTGGTGATGATGCGTTCGCCCTTGAACAGGCCGGCGTCGCGGATGCCCTGCAGCTCGTTTTGCAGGTGGCGGTAGAAGTCGTCGGTGGACGGCGAGCTCGGCGTGGGGGCGAAGTTGGTCATGCGGTGCTCCTGCGGCACAATCCGTTAAATCGAACGCGTTCGTTATATCGAACAGCCGTGCAGTATCAAGGAAGAGCCCGGACCGGTCAAGCCACCGGCTCGCGCTGCCAGATCACCATCTTCCCGCCGACGACGATGTCCGCCAATCCTTCAGAAAAACTGGAACCTCCGCGCGTCGGCGCGACGCTGCAGTCGTTGCGGCAAGCGCAGGGCCTGTCCCTGGACGAGCTGTCGCGGCGGGCGGGCGTGTCCAAGTCCATGCTCTCGCAGATCGAGCGCAACCAGGCCAACCCCACCGTCGCCGTGGTCTGGCGCCTGGCCAACGCGCTGCGCGTGGAGCTGTCGGAACTGCTGGGCGGCGAGCGCCCCGCGGCGCCATCGATCGAGATGGTGGCCGCGCACGCCACGCCCGGGCTGTCCAGTCCCGACGGCCTGTGCCGCCTGCGCATCCTCGGCCCGATCGACCTGGCCGGCAACTTCGAGTGGTACGAGCTGACCGTGCAGCCGGGCGGCGCGCTGGAGTCCGCGGCGCATGAGCCGGGCTCGCGCGAGCACCTGAGCGTGCTCAGCGGGGAGCTGGAGGTGACCGCCTTGGGCAGCCGCCAGATGGTCAAGACCGGAGAGACCGCGCGCTACGCGGTGGACGGCGCGCACGCGATCCGCAATCTGTCCAAGAAGGCGGCGACCGCGCTGCTGGTGGTGCTGCACGCGTGACGCAGCGGGCGCGTCCACACCGCGCGTTCCTTCTGTTCCTCCTGTTACTTGACCGTCGCGCTCACGTCGAGACAATCGCCCGATTCGCGGAGGCGAGGGAGCGCAGGCAGTCAAGGCAGTTCACATGCAGCAACGCTCGTTCCCAGACAAACATCCCCACATCCCGATTCCGACCCAACCGGCCACCGTCGACATCGAAACCCAGGCGAAGCAGCTGCAGCTGCTCGATGGATCCGCGCGCCTGCGCGTGGCGGAGCAGCGCGCCCGCGAGCACCGCGACACGCCGCTGATCGACAAGGCCGCGCTGCCGCTGGGCGCCACGCCCAAGTACGGCATGAAACCCACCGGCGCGACCCGGCCGAAGCCGCCGTATCGGCGCACGGTCTATTCGGTGCTGGCGCTGCTGGCGGTGATCGGCGGCGGCGCCGCGCTCACGTGGCTGCGATAGCCCTCAGCGCTGCGAGGACGCGGCTCGGCGGGCTCAGGGCGCCGCGGCGGCGCTGGGCGGCGTCGGACCGCTGATCAGCGTGGCCAGCGTGGCCTGCTGCCAGCCGGCCTGCTCCCAGAGCACGTTCAATCCCGCCTGACGCTCGGCGAGCAGCGCCCGGATCAGCGGCTCGGCCACGGTCGAGGACGGCTCGCACAGCAGCACCAGGCGCTGGGCGCCCTCCTCCTCGAGCCGGCCGACCCAGTCCAGCTTCTGCAACTGCTGGAGGACGGGCTCGAGTTGCAGCGGGTCGACGCACATGCGCTGCGACAGCGCGATCATCGACAGCCCGGATTCGCCGCCGCTGCGCGCGGCGTCGAGCTCGCGGATCACATCGAGCGCCAGCGCCATCGGCATGCCCGGCTTGTTCGCCCGCACGTCGACGCCACCGGCCAGCGCGGGCGCGTTGGCGGCCAGGATCGCGCCCAGCAGCACGATGGACCAGCCCACGTAGATCCAGATCAGGAAGATCGGCACGGCGGCGAAGGCGCCGTAGAGCGTCGAGTAGGTCGGCACCTGCTTGACGTACCAGGCCAGCGCCTGCTTGGCCAGGTGGAAAGCCACGGCGACGAAGGCCGCGCCGGTGAGCGCGTGGCGCCAGCGCACGTCGGTGTTGGGCACGTAATGGAACAGCGCGGCGATCGCGCCCCAGAGCACGACCAGGTCCACGCTGTTGAGCAGCACCACGAGGCCGCGCGGCATGTTGTCCACGAGGTCGCGGCTGTAGGTGATCAGGATGCTGGTGACGGTGAGGCTGCCGCCCAGCAGCAACGGGCCCAGCGTCATCGCCGCCCAGTACACCAGCACGCGCTGCGCGATCGGGCGCGGGCGCTGCACCCGCCAGATCTGATTGAGCGTGCGGTCGATGGTCAGCATCAGCGACAGCGCCGTCACCGCCAGCACGATCAGGCCGACCACGCCCAGCCGATTGGCCTTGGCCGCGAACTGCGTCAGCGACATCAGCACCGGACGCGCGATGTTGTCCGGGATCAGCGACTTCAGGAAGTACTTCTCCAGCGCGGACTGGAAGCTGGAGAACATCGGGAAGGCGGTGAACAGCGCCAGCGCCACGGTCAGCAGCGGCACCAGCGAGATCAGCGTCGTGAAGGTCAGGCTGCCGGCGGTCAGGCCCAGGCGCTCCTCCCGAAAGCGCTGCACGAACAGGCGCAAGGTGCGCGCGTACGGCCACGTCAACAACTCGCGTCCGAGCTCCCGGATTCCCTCGCGCCAGCTCTGTGTGGGCGCCTCTTCTCGACTGGTCATGCTGGCTATGATGCCAGTCATGTCAAGCCCAGAAGCCTCGTCGATCATGGCCGAACCTCGCGCGGCCACCGCGCGCACCGAGCCCACGCCGCGTGAGCGCGGCAGCCGCCAGGTGGCCTTCCTCGCGACGCTGGCGCTGGCGCTGATCTGCCTGGCCTGGGAGCTCTGGCTCGCGCCGACCGGCAGCGGCACGCTGGCCATCAAGGCCGTGCCGCTGCTGCTGCCGCTGCCGGGCCTGTGGCGCTACCGCATGTACACCTACCGCTGGCTCAGCCTGATGATCTGGCTCTACGTCACCGAGGGCCTCGTGCGCGGCACCTCCGAGGGCGGCTGGGGCATGGCGCTGGCGTGGGTCGAGGTGGTGCTGTCGGTGACGATCTTCGTGGCCTGCGCGGCGCAGATCCGGCTGCGCCTGGCCGAAGCCCGCCGCGCGGGTGAGGAGACGCCGTGAGCAACGGCACCGTGCCTTCCGTCGATCACGACGCGCTGATCGCCGCGCTGCGCGCGCGCCTCGGCGACGCGCACGTGCTGCGCGCCATCGATCACGACCTGTCCGCCTACGAGCGCGACTGGCGCAAGCGCTACATCGGACGCGCGCTCGCGGTGGTGCGGCCCGGCGACACCGAGGAAGTCGCGGCCGTCGTGGCGCTCGCGCGCGAGCACGGCGTGGCGCTGGTGCCGCAAGGCGGCAACACAGGCCTGGTCGGCGGCGGGGTGCCGGACGCCTCGGGCACGCAGTTGCTGCTGAGCCTGCAGCGCCTGAACCGCATCCGTCACATCGATCCGTCCAACCTGACGATGACCGTCGACGCCGGCTGCGTGCTGCAGACGCTGCAGCAGGCCGCGCGCGAGGCGGGATTCCTGTTCCCCTTGAGCCTGGCCGCCGAGGGCAGCTGCACGATCGGCGGCAACCTCGCCACGAACGCCGGCGGCACGCAGGTGCTGCGTTACGGCAACGCGCGCGAGCTCTGCCTCGGGCTGGAGGTGGTCACTGCCGACGGCAACGTGTGGGACGGACTGTCGGGCCTGCGCAAGGACAACACCGGCTACGACCTGCGCGATCTGTTCATCGGCTCGGAAGGCACGCTGGGCGTGATCACCGCGGCGACGTTGAAGCTGCACCCGCTGCCGCGCGCGCGCATGACGGCGCTGGCCGCGTGCGACACGCTGTCCGACGCCGTCGCCCTGCTCGGGCTGGCGCAAGCGCGCTGCGGCGCGGCGCTCACCGGGTTCGAGGTCATGAACGCGCTGTCGCTGGCGCTGGTGGCGCGACATTTCCCGCAGCTGGCGCGGCCGCTGGGTCCGAGGCCGTGGACGGTGCTGCTGGAGCTGTCCGACAGCGAGGGCGAGGCCCACGCCCGCACGCAGTTCGAGGGGCTGCTCGAGGAGGCGCTCGAGCGCGGCGTCATCGACGACGCGGCGGTGGCAGAGAGCCTCGCGCAGAGCCAGGCGATGTGGCACCTGCGCGAGTCCATCCCTCTGGCGCAGAGCGAGGAAGGCCTGAACATCAAGCACGACATCGCCTTGCCGGTGTCTCGCATCCCGGCCTTCGTCGAGCGCTGCGATGCGCTGCTGGCCGAGCGTTTCCCCGGTTCGCGGCTGGTCGACTTCGGCCATCTGGGCGACGGCAACCTGCATTACAACGTCCAGGCGCCCGAGGGCGTCGCGCCGGCGGACTTCCTGCGCGAGCACGAAGCGGCCGTCAACGCGCTGGTCTACGACCAGGTGGCGGCGCACGGCGGGTCGATCTCCGCGGAACACGGCATCGGCCAGCTCAAGCGCGAGGAGCTCGCGCAGCGCAAGAGCCCGGTGGCGCTGCAGCTGATGCGGCAGATCAAGCAGGCGCTGGACCCGGCCGGGTTGTTGAATCCAGGCCGAGTGCTTTGAGCGCCTCAGGATTGACGGCAGCTCAGCGCGCTCGCCGCGGGCTTATCTTGCGGATGCGGTGATTTGATCCATCCGCGACGTATACATTCCCTTCCTGGTCCACAGCCACGCCGTAGGGAGCGTTGAATGACGCCATGGCGCCCTGTCCGTCGACGTCCCCTGATTTCTCCGATCCAGCCAGGGTGGTGACTTCTCCCGCAGGCGTGATCTTGCGGATGCGATGGTTCCTGCTGTCCGCCACGTACACATGTCCCTGATGATCCACGGCCACACCTGTCGGACTGCTGAACGAGGACTGGACGCCCATGCCATCGACGAAGGCCGCGCTGCCCGAGCCAGCCAAGGTCGTGACCTCGCCGGTGGGCGTGATCTTGCGGATGCGATGGTTGCGTCGATCCGCCACGTACATGTGGCCCTGATGATCCACGGCCACACCTGTCGGATTGCGGAACGAGGACTGGACGCCCATGCCATCGACGAAGGCCGCCTTGCCCGAGCCAGCCAAGGTCGTGACCTCGCCGGTGGGCCTGATCTTGCGGATGCGATGGTTCCTGTTGTCCGCCACGTACACATGTCCCTGATGATCCACGGCCACGCCGAGCGGAGATTCGAATGAAGCGTCGGCGCCCTGCCCATCGGCGAACCCCCCCACGTCGGAGCCAGCCAGCGTCGAGACCTTGCCTTCGGGCGTGATCTTGCGGATGCGATGGTTCGTGCTGTCCGCCACGTACACGTGTCCCTGATGATCCACGGCCACGCCGAGCGGAGATCCGAATGAAGCGTCGGCGCCCTGCCCATCGGCGACCCCCCCCACGTCGGAGCCAGCCAGCGTCGAGACCTTGCCTTCGGGGGTGATCTTGCGGATGCGATGGTTACGGTAGTCCGCGACGTACACATTCCCGTGAACGTCGATCGTCACGTGTCCGGGATCATTGAAGGAGGCTGCGAGGCGTTGGCCATCGGCGAAAGCCGCCTTGCCCGATCCGGCCAGCGTCGTGACCTCGGCCACCGCGTCGGAGCAAAGCACCTTCACGCTGCTGATGGAGGACATGGCCTGGCCATGGCCTTCCTGGACTTCACAGAACTGCCAGAGCGGCTGCCGGCTGATCTCCACCTGGTACGCCTCGCCCGAAATCAGCAACTTCGTGAAGTGGAAGGCGCCGTTGACATTGACCGGCAACTCCTCGCCGGATGCCGTGCGCAGCGTGATGTTCCGCCCCGATGCCAGGCCGCTGACCTGACCGCCGATCGAGAAGCGGGGAATCTTCGCCTGCTTCTCCCGCTCGATCTTCTCCCGATCCGGTTTCTCCCGATCCGGCTTCTCCCGATCCGGCTTCTCCCGATCCGGTTTCTCCCGATCCGGTTTCTCCCGATCCGGTTTCTCCCGATCCGGCTTCTCCCGATCCGGCTTCTCCCGATCCGGTTTCTCCCGATCCGGTTTCTCCCGATCCGGCTTCTCCCGATCCGGCTTCTCCCGATCCGGCTTCTCCCGATCCGGCTTCTCCCGATCCGGCTTCTCCCGATCCGGCTTCTCCCGATCCGGCTTCTCCCGATCCGGCTTCTCCCGATCCTGCTTCTCCCGATCCTGCTTCTCCCGCTCGTGCTTCTCCCGTTCCTCTTGCTTCTCTGCCGGAGCAACGGTCTCGGGCCCGGCGGGCTCCTCATCGTCCTCACTGCAGACCGAGAGGCCGAACAGCAGGCAGGCTGACAGCAGGACGCGCGAAGCACATCGGGGTGCCCGTCGAGGCGTTTGTTCTGTAGGTCGAGACATTGCGCTCACTCCGAATCTTCAGGAAGCGCTCCCAGTCGTCCTCGCTTCCGGTGCGGTTCCTCGGAATGAAAAAGGCGCCTCACGAGAGGCGCCTTGTCGTTGGAGCGTCGAGCGTCGCGCGATCAGTCGTCGCCCGCGCCCAGCACCGCTTCGTGGTGCGCCACCGGGCGGCGGCGCTTGATGAGGGACTCGATCACCCACCACACGAAGATCAGCCCCGTCATGAAGCCGACGATGACGGCCAGCTCGATCACCCGGTTCAGCGCGCCCGCGCGCACCTTGCCCCAACCCGGGGACGCCTGCTCCACGCGTCGGCGCTGCTTGTCGCGGAACATCTCGATGCTGTCGTAGAAGCTCGGCACCATCAGCAGCGTCAGGAAGGTCGACGTGATCGTGCCGCCGATGATGGCCACCGCCATCGGCCGGTAGAACTCGCCGCCCTCCCCGATGCCGATCGCCACCGGCAACATGCCGGCGATCAGCGCGAAGGTCGTCATCAGGATGGGACGGAAGCGCTTGCGCCCCGCGTGCATCAGCGCCTCCTCGCGCGGCACGCCCGCCGCCTCTTCCTGACGCGCCGCGTCCAGCAGCAGGATCGCGTTCTTGGCCACCAGGCCGGCCAGCATGATGATCCCGATGAAGCTCATCAGGTTCAGCGTGCCCTTGGTCAGCAGCAGCGCCACCACCACGCCGATCAGCGACAGCGGCAACGACAGCATCACGCCCATCGGCGCGGTGAAGCTGCCGAACTGCATCACCAGGATCAGGTACATCAGCCCGATGCCGGAGAACAGCGCGATGAACATCGCGCCGAAGACCTCTTCCTGGTCCTTGGAAGCGCCGGCCAGCTCGATGCCGTAGCCCGGCGGGAAGTTGATCGACTTCGCCAGCTTCAGCGCGTCCTTGGTCACTTCGCCGGGCGAGCGTCCATGCGCGTTGGCCGACACCGCGATCATCCGCTTGCCGTCCGAGTGCTGGATCTTCGCCGGGCCCTTGCCCATCGTCACCGTGGCGATCTGCTCCAGCGGCACCATCACGCCGGCGCCGGTCACCGCGATCGGCAGGCGCTCGATGTTGCTCGCGTCGACGCGGTCCTCCGGTGCCAGTCGCACCGCCACGTCGCGGGTCTCGCCGCTGGGGTCGACCCAGTCGCCGACCTCGACGCCGGCGAAGGCCACGCGCAGCGCGTTGGCCGCGTCGCCCACCGAGATGCCCAGCGAGTTGGCCAGACCGCGATTCATCTCGATCTGCAGCTCGTTCTGCGGGTCCTGCTCCGACAGACCGACGTCCACGGCGCCAGGCACGCGGCGCAGCTTCTCCATGAAGTCGGTCGTGATCGCCATCAGCTTGCGCGAGTCCGCGCCATGGAAGCGGATCTGCACGGGCTTCTGCGCCCCGTTGTTCAGGTCGTCCAGCACCACGTACTCGGCGCCGACCATCCGGCCCACGCGCGAGCGCAGGTCCGCGGCGATCTCGGCCGCGCTGCGCTTGCGCTTCGTGCTCTTGCCCAGGTCCACGTAGACGCGGCCGCCGCTGGCGTTCACGTTCTCGTTGGTGGCGACGACCTCGGGGATCTCACGCGACAGCGCGCTGGCCGCGCCCATCTTCAGCCGCGAGTACTCCAGGCTGGACGAGGCCGGCGTGCGGACCTCGATGGCGATGGTCCCGGAGTCCGACGCCGGCAGGAAGCTGGTCCCGCCGAAATGCGACTGCAGGAAGATCGCGAGCCCGAAGCTCAGCACCGCGAAGACGGCCATCCAGCGGCGGTGATGCAGCGCCCAGCCGATCACATGGCCGTAGCCATCGGCCTGTCGGTCGAACCACTCGTTGAAGCCCTGCAGCATCTTCGAGATGCCGGTCTTGGGCGCCTCGTGGTGCCCCGGGGGATCACCCCAGAAGGCCGACAGCATCGGGTCCAGCGTGAACGAGATGAACAGCGACACCAGCACCGAGGCCACCACGGTCAGCCCGAACGGGCGGAACCACTCGCCGGACACGCCCGGCATGAAGGCCACGGGGATGAACACCGCGACGATGGAGAAGGTCGTGGCCGCGACGGCCAGCCCGATCTCGGCCGTGCCCTTGAGCGCGGCGGTGCGCCGGTCGGCGCCGCTTTCCATGTGCCGCACGATGTTCTCGCGCACCACGATCGCATCGTCGATCAGCACCCCGATGGCCAGCGACAGACCCAGCAGGCTCATGAAGTTCAGCGTGAAGCCGCACAGCCACACCGCGATGAAGGCCGCGACCACCGAGGTCGGCAGCGACAGCGCCGTGATCAGCGTCGAGCGCCACGAGTTCAGGAACACGTACACGACGAAGATCGTCAGCCCCGCGCCGAAGACCAGCGCGTGGATCACGTTGTTGAGGCTGTCCTGCGCGTCCTGGCCGCCGTCCTGCACCACTTCGAGCGTCGTGCCCTTGGGCAGCGTGGCGGCGATCTCCTCGACCAGCTTGCGCACGTCCTTGGCCACGCTCACCGTGGAGGCGTCGCGCGAGCGCGTCACCGCGATGCCCACGTTGGGATAGCCGTTGCGCACCGAGAGGCCGGTCTGCTCGGCGAAGCTGTCCTTGACCGTGGCGACCTGCCCCAGCCGGATCAGCTCGCTGCCCGCGCGTTTGACGACGATCTGGTTGAAATCGGCCGGCGACTCGATGCGGCCCAGCAGCCGGATGCTCTGGTCCTCGAGCTGTCCGCGCACCTTGCCCACCGGCGCGGTGGTGTTCTGCATGCGCAGCGCGTTGACGACCTCGGTCACCGACACGTTGAACTCACGCAGCTTCTGCGCGTTGAGCAGCACCGACAGCTCGCGCTTGAGCGAGCCGTTCACCGTCACCGTGGCCGTGCCCGGGATGGCGCGGAAGCGGTCGGCCAGCTGGTCCTCGGCCAGGCGCGAGATCTCGGCATGCGACTGGCTGCTGGACGACAGCGCCAGCTGCATGATCGGCTGCGCCGACGGATCCACGCGCTGCAGCACGGGCTCGCGCATCTCGGTGGGGAGCTTGTGGCGGACCGCGGCGATCGCGTTGCGGACCTCGTCGGCCGCCTCGATCATGTTCTTGTCGAAGTTGAAGAACAGCAGCAGCTGCGCGGACCCTTCGCCCGAGGTGGACCGCACCTCGTTGACGCCGGAAATGCTCTGCAGCGACTTCTCGATGCGGTTGACGATCTCGCGCTCGGAGGTTTCCGGCGAGGCGCCCGGGTAGCTGATGCTGACCACCAGCAGCGGCATGTCGACGTCGGGGGTCTGGTTGACGCGCAGCTTGGATAGCGCGAGCAACCCCAGGGCCATCAAGCCGATGATGATCACGATCATCGCGATCGGCTTCTTGACCGAGAAATTGGAGAGGAACATGGCTCAGTCTCCTGCGCGTGTCACTGGGCCGAGGCAGCCGAGGCCACCGGCGCGGCCGGCACCGGCGACACCAGCGCGCCGGCGCCCTTGCCGCCGCTCATTCCGCTATTGGCGCCACTGGCCACCGTGGTCGTCGCCTTGCCCAGCTCCACGCGCTGGCCATCGATCAGCGTGCTGGTCGGGCTGCGCAGGATGCGGTCGCCCTGCTTCAGGCCGTCGGCGATCACGAACAGACCCAGGCGATCATCGCGCGCGCCGAGCTTGACTGGCGACTTGGTGACCTTGCCCGCGTCCACGCGCCACACGAAGGACTTGTCGCCCTCGCGCACCAGCGCGCTGTCCGAGACCATCAGCGCCGAGACGCTGTTGGTCTGCACGCGGCCCTCGGCGTAGAGGCCCGCGACGCCGGGCTGCTGCGCGCCGGCGAAATCGACGAGCACCTCGACCTGGCGCGTGTTGGCATTGGCGGCCTGGGCGATGCGGCGCACCTTGCCCTGGAAGTCCACCTGCGGATAGCCGTTGACGCGGAAGTAGACGGTCTGCGCGAGCTTGAGCTCGGACATGCGGTCCGCCGACACCAGGCCCTCGAAGCGCATCGACACCGGGTCCATCACCTTGATCAGCTCCTTGCCGATCTGGGCCGAATCGCCGGGCGAGACCTTGCGGTCGCTGACCACGCCGTCGAACGGCGCGCGGACCTCGGTGCGCTGCTGCTGCTGGCGGGCGGTGGCCACGCGGGCGCGGGCGGCGACGAGGTCGCTCTGCGCGTTGTTGCGGCGGATCTCGGCATCCTCCATCGCCTGGATGGAGCTCATGCCCTGCGCCTGCAGCGTCTTCAGGCGCTGGTACTGGCGCTCGGCCTGCTCGAAGCTCTGCGCCGAGGCGCGCGCCGATTCATCGGCCGATTGCACGGTGTCGCGGATGGCGGTGTCGTCCAGGCGGACCAGCAGGTCGCCGCGCTTCACGCGCTCGCCGTTCTCCTTGTAGACCTGCAGCACGATGGCCTGCAGCTCGGCGCGCAGATCGGCGCGGCGTTCCGGCTGGATCGAGCCGGTGATCACCGGGCCGCTGGCGTACTGGCTCACGCCCACGGTCTGGACGTCCTCCTGGGCCACCAGCAGGCTGGGCGCGCTGGCCGCGGCGTCCGCGGGCGTGGCCTTCTTGTCCGGGGAGGATTTGCCGCAACCGGCAAGGACAGTCACAACGACAAGGGCAATCAGCGACAAACGCATCATGGAAGCGGGCTCCGCGGAACGTGGCAAGTGGCGTAAAGATGTGTTCTTCGTGCGCAGGGCGCAAAAAGGCGCGCTAGCTTAACTTCAATGACCGCGCTGGCTGGTGGTCATGACTGCAGTTCATCCCAGGGATTCGGCGCTTCGTCGCGCAAGGCCTGGCCCTCGGGAACTCGCGGGCCCTTCACGATCATTTCGCTTACGTGCGGTAGCCACTTCGGCGTGAAGCCGGAAGTCATGGGGTGTTCGCGTGACGTGAAGACTGACCAGGAAATTGCGCACGCTCCACCCGTCCTTGGCATATGTACACCCCACGTTTACGGGGAAACGAGGTCTGTATTGCTGAATGTTAAGAAATAGACTCCGGACGTTTTTTAGCCTTTTTGCCGAATCGACATGCGCGCACTCTCGATCGTCCATGTGGTCTTCTCCTCACGCATCGCCGGTGGCGAGCACCATTGCATCGACCTGGCCAATGCCCAGGCGGCGCTGGGCCACACGGTGCATGTGATCGGACCGGCCGGATCGGCGGTGCGCCACGCGCTGGACCCGCGCGTGAGCTTCCACGGCCTGCATCTGCCGCTGTTGCGCGGCGCGCGGGTGAAGCGCCTGGCGGCTCGGCTGGGCGCGGACATCGTCCATGGCCACCTCGGCCCGGCCTGCAAGGCGACGGCTGCGGCCACCAGCAGCGCCCGCGTGGGCACGCTGCACGTCGGCTACAAGACCCACCACCATGCGCGCCTGGACGCGCTGGTGTGCGTGAACTCGGCGCAGGTCGATCGCCTGAAGGATTTCGGCGGGCTGCACCGCGTCATCTACAACTGGGCGCCGGAGCGCAGCAGCGGGACCTGCGCGTCCAAGGCCCCGTCGGGCTCGCTGCGCATGGAGTTCGGCATCCCCGCCACCGCGCCGGTGATCGGCTGCGTGGGCCGCCTGCACGCGGCCAAGGGCATGCACACGCTGATCCAGGCCTTCCAGCGCCACGCGCCCGCGGACGCGCACCTGGTGCTGATCGGCGAAGGCCCGCAGCGCGCCGAACTCGAGGCGCTGCGCGGCGAGGACAAGCGCATCCACCTGCTCGGCTTCCGCTGGAACGTCGATGAACTGCTGGGCGAGATGGACCTGTACGTGTCCTCCTCGCGCGAGGAGCAATTCCCGCTGGCCATCCTGGAAGCGATGCGCGCGCGGCTGCCCATCGTCGCGACCGCCACGCTGGGCGCGCGCGAGATGCTGGATCCGGCGCAATCGGCGATCGTGCCGGTCGACGATGCCCCGGCCATGGGTCAGGCGATCGCCGCGGCGCTGGAGGAACGTCACCGCAACGCGCGTCAGCCGGTCGTCTACGACATGGACCGCTACGACCGCTCGACCGCGGTGCGCGCCACGCTGGCGCTGTACCAGGACGTCATCGCGCGCCAGGGCGCCACGGTGCAGGGCCTCGCCGGCCTGAGCGTCGAGGACGCGCGCGGCTGATCCGATCCGGGGCATGATGCGGCGTGATCAAGCGACCGAAGTCTGATTTCTGGACCGTCGGCGTCGTCCCCGAGCGTCTCGATCGCCTCAGCCCCGAGCGGCTGAAGGCGCTGCGCGACGACATCGTGTGGATGCCGCCCGCCGGTGACTGGTGCTACTACGCCGACCCGTTCGCGCTGCGCGAGGGCGACGAGCTGCATGTGTTCGTCGAGAACTTCGACTACCGGACCAAGCGCGCCGATCTGCAACGGCTGACGTTGAACCTCTCCGACACCACCTGGAGCGCGCCGCAGCCGGTGCTGCGCCAGCCCTTCCACCTCTCCTATCCCTTCGTCTTCGAGCACGAGGGTCAGGTCTGGATGGTGCCGGAGACCAGCCAGGCGGAGGAAGTCGCGCTGTACCGCGCCATCGACGGCGCGAAGAACGGCGCCCACCGCTGGGAGCGATGGGAACGCGTGGCCGCGCTGCTGCCCGGCGTGCGCGCGGTGGATGCCTCGCTGTTGCGCCACGAAGGGCGCTGGTGGATGTTCTACGCCGTCATCGGACCCGACAAGCGCGACCAGCGCGAGTTGCACGTGGCCTACGCCGATGAGCTGCTCGGTCCGTGGATGCCGCACGCGCGCAACCCGGTTCGCTCGGCCCACGACGGCGCGCGGCCCGCAGGCACACCCTTCGTCGATGACGCCGGCCGCGTGACGCTGCCGGTGCAGGACAGCAGCGCGGGTTATGGCAGCGCGACGCGGTGGGTGCGCTTCGACCGGCTCACGCCCGACGAGGCGCGCGTGTCGGCCCTGCCCGAGACCTTCACCGGCGACCTCGCCCATCCCGCCTTCACCAGCGGTCTGCACACGATGTCGGCCTGCGGCGACGTCACGCTGATCGACGTCAAGCGCATCGACCGATCGCGCCATCGCCAATGGCTGGATTGGCGTCGGCGCGTGCGGCGCTGGTTCGGCAAGGGCTGAGCGGACCCGCCGCGGCGGCGGCGATCTAGCGCTGTTCAGCCTCTGCCATCCAATGAATCCATCGACGGGGCGATGTCTTCCAGCGGCCGGCATTCCGCGTCGACGCCAAACCGCAGCGCGAGCAGCCCCGCCACGATCACCAGCACCGCGCCCAGGCCGTAGCCCGCGGCCACATTGACGCGCTGCGCGCTCTCCACCAGCCAGCCGAAGAGCAGCGGCGCGACGAAGCCGCCCGCGCCGGTCCCCACCGCGTAGAAGATCGCGATCGCCATCGCGCGCATCTCCAGCGGGAAGACCTCGCTGACCGTCAGGTACGCGGAACTGGCGGCCGCCGACGCGAAGAAGAACACCACCGACCAGCACAGCGCCTGCGAGCGCGCGTCGAGCACGTCGGCGACGAAGGCCACACCCGTCGCGGCCAGCCCGACGCCGGCCAGACCGTAGGTCAGCGCGATCATCCGGCGCCGCCCCACCCTGTCGAACAAGGGCCCCAGCAGCAGCGGCCCCAGCACGTTGCCCAGGGCGAACGGGAAGATGTAGAGCGCCACGCGGTGGTCCTCGACGCCGTAGAAGCGCGTCAGCACCAGGGCGTAGCTGAAGAAGATCGCGTTGTAGAAGAAGGCCTGCGCCAGCATCAACGCGAGCGCCACGGCGCTGCGCGCGCGGTAGCTACGCAGCAGCACGTGCAGCACCTCGCGCATCGTCGGCACGGCGCGGCGATGCTCGCGCGCCGTGGTGGGCGGGACCTCGGGCAGCGGGCCGCGCTCGGCGGCGACCTCGGCCTCGATGGCATCGAGGATCGCGCGCGCCTCGTCCACGCGGCCGTGGCGCAGCAGCCAGCGCGGGCTCTCGGGCACGTGGCGCCGCACCAGCACCATGCCCACCGCCAGCAACGCGCCCATCGCGAAGCCCACGCGCCATCCCTGCACCGGCCCGAACACCGCCGGATGCAGCAGCAGCAGGCTGGACGCCGCCCCGAGCGCCGCGCCGATCCAGAAGCTCCCGTTGATGGCGAGGTTCACCCGCCCGCGCACGCGTGCCGGGACCAGTTCGTCGATGGCGGAGTTGATGGCGGCGTACTCGCCGCCGATGCCCAGTCCGGTGATGAAGCGGCACAGCGCGAAGAACGCGAAGTTCGGCGAGAACGCGGTCGCGAGCGTGGCCACGGCATAGACGGCGAGCGTGGCCAGGAACAGCCGCTTGCGCCCCAGCCGGTCCGACATTCGCCCGAAGACCAGCGCACCGACGATCGCTCCGCCCAGGTACAGCGAGCCCGAGGCCCCCACCTGGACCGCGCTGAGCGCCAGCGTGTCGGGCCGCTCCAGCACCGCCCCGACGGAGCCCACCAGCGTGACTTCCAGGCCGTCCAGCACCCAGGCCACGCCGAGCGCGAGCACCACGCGCCAATGCCAGCGCGACCAGGGCAGCCGGTCCAGGCGCCGGGCGATGTCCAGTGAGGTCGCCGCGGGCGGCGGGTTGGAAAGCGGGTCCGGGCGCGGGTCGGGAACCGGAGAAGCAAGCGAGGCCGTCATCGACGGCCTGGGCGGCAATCGGCGCTCCGGCGAAAAATTCCGAGGGGGGACCTTACGCCGTCCGCCAGGCCGCGGCGGCTTCGTCCCACACCTCGCGGCTGCGGGCCACGAGCAGGCCCGGATGCCGGTCGCCCGCGCGGTAGGGTGTGCCGTCGAAACGCGCGGCGACGCCGCCGGCCTCGGTGACGAACAACGTGCCCGGCGCGTGGTCCCAGGCGAGCTTGCGCCAGTACACGGTGACGTCGAAATCGCCGTGCACGAGCGCGGGGTACTCGGCGCCGGCGCAGTTCAGACCGGGCAGGATCTCCACGCCCGACCAGGTCGCCACGCGGGCCTGGTCCTCGGGCGGCAGGAAACGCGTCTTGACGACGGCGCGGCGCAGGCCCGGTCCGGACGCGGCGCGCAGGCGTTCGCCCTCGCGCCAGGCGCCCTGCCCGCGCCTGGCGTGGTGCAGCACCCCGGCGATCGGGTCCAGCATCCACGCGCCGACGGCCACGCCGTCCTCGAGCAGCGCCACCATCGACGACAGCGGCTCGCGCCCCGAGATGAAGTTGAAGGTCCCGTCCAGCGGATCCACCAGCCAGACCTGCCCCTCGTCGAGATGATCCAGCAGCTCCGGGGTCTCGGCGCACTGCTCCTCGCCGACCACGCGCGAGCCAGGCGCGAGCGCGAGCAGCTCCGGGGTCAGGAAGGCCTCGACGTCGCGATCGACGGTGGTCACCCATTCGCCGGGCGCCTTCTGCATCACCTCGTCGTCGCCCAGATGGCGGAAGCGCGGCGCGATCCAGGTGCGCGCGGCATGGCGCAACAGCTCGGCGACGGGGTCAGACGGTGCGGAACGGGATGGCGTGGCCGAGGCCGAGGCCGAGGCCAAGGTCGAGGTCGAGGTCGAGGGGGATGGCGCGGCGGTCATGGCGGCCATGCTACCCGTGCCGGCAAGGCCCTCCCGCGAGCGGGCCACAAGGCCTCGAGCCTGGGGGTCTCCCTGGACGACCACGGCTGAGGGGCGGCGCTAGGATGGGCTGATGTGCTACAGCGCCCGCATCCGTCAGGAGTGGAAGACCTTCTGCGCCCGCATGGGCGTGAAGATCGCCCTGGCCGAGTACGTCGAGCTCTTCTGGGAGCGCAACGAGGGCCGCAAGCGCCCCCTGCCCAAGACGATGGAGGCGATGTTCTCGGACCCTCGGTCGGAGGAGGAGCGCCAGGCCTGGGACGCGATCGTCGCCTACAAGGCCACCCGGACGAGGGACATCGAGCAGGAACTCTTCGACTTGCGGCGTCGGGTGGCGGATGCGGAACGCAAGCTGGCCGGCAGGCCGACGAAGTCCGCCGAGGACAGCCGGCGCATCGCGCTGTCGAAGATCGAGCAGCGCCTGCGCTGGTTGAGCGACCTGCGCCGCGACGCGCCGACCGAGCCGCAGGACGCGCGCATCTATCCCGGCTGGTATGTGCCGGTGATGGTGATGGAGGACGGGCAGCGCGTGCTCAAGCCGATGCGCTACCAATGCCGCCCGGCCGGCAAGCCCGCGTTCTACGACACGAAGTACCCGGGCACCTACAACGCACGACGTGACAGCCTGGAGGGCTTCTGGAAAGGCCAGTTCGGCGTGCATCACGGCGTGATGGTGGCGTCGGCGTTCTACGAGAACGTGCAGCGCGACGGCAAGAGCGTCGTGCTGGAGTTCCAGCCGCAGGGCCTGGGCGACATGCTGGTGGCCTGCCTGTGGTCGGCGTGGACCTCGCCCACCGGCGATCCGGCGGAGCCGCCGCTGCTGTCCTTCGCCGTGATCACGGACGACCCGCCGCCGGAGATCGCCGCCGCGGGGCATGACCGGTGCGTCATCCCGCTGAAGGAGGAACACCTGGATGCGTGGCTCGATCCGAAGGGGGATGTGGCGGCGATGCAGGCGATCCTCGACGATCGGGAGCGGCCGTACTACGAGCATCGAGAGGCAGCGTGAGGGCGTGAGCGAGTTGGGACGCCGCCGCTGACGGATTCAAGTCGGCCGGTCGACTTATCCAAGGTGGCGATCGGGCGTGATGCACGCAAGTCGGTCATGGCGGCGAATGAACCGGTCACCGAGGATGGGGCATCCCATTCCTCCAAGAGGTCCCTCATGCCGCTGGCACTCCAGACCCTGACCGCGCCCGTGATCGACACGCGGCTTGCCGCGCTGGAAGCGCGGATGAGCCACTTCCTGCCACCTGACCACGACGAGATCCGCGCTTTGCTGGCGGACGCGGACCGCCTGGCGCGGCGTGATGCGCTCGAAGCCAGCCACCTGCGTGGCCGCATCCACACGCTGACCGGCGATCGGCAGCAGGTGGACTACTGGTTCGCGAATGCGCGTCGCTTGCACGACGACTGGCGGGCCGCGTTCAACCACGCATCGTGCCTGGCGAGCCTGGGCTACTTCAGCGATGCGGCGGCGTTGACCTCGCGATTCCTAAACATCGACACCGGCACCCTGGCGTCCACGGTGAGTCTGGCCGTGATCGTGCTGGATCTGGAAGGTGCGGTGGGTGCTTATGACGCGCTCCGACGATCCTCCCTTGAACCCGGTGGACTGGACCCGTGCTTTGCACCCTTGGCGCTCGAAGTGCTGCGCGGTTATGAGCTTCCTGTGCATCGAGCACGCAGCGCCCTCGACATCATGGGGCAGGTGCTGCGCGAAGAGCGATTGAGGTGGATCGGCCCGGCACCGCGCCTGTTCGCACACTGCGATCAAGACTTCGCCAGCGTCCTCTATGAGCTGCGCCTTCCCGTCTCCATTGACGCGTCGATCGCGCTTTCCAACCGGCTGCACCTCAGGCTGTTCGACGCCGGCCTCCTTCTGCAAGGCTTCGTCATGGACTTCGTCGGCACCGACCCGATGCCGCCCGCGCAAGTCCAGAACGCCGCATTGATTCGCGTGGTGTGACATGGCCATCCACATCGAAGATCTGATGACCTTGGCGCACGCGCTACTGGAGCTCCCGATGGAGAGCGCGTGGCGGGCCTCGATCAGCCGGTCGTACTACGCCGTCCACCTGCGCGCGCTCGACTGGGAGATCGAACAGCACATCGATGGGCTGAACATCGGGCATCCCGGCGGGCTACATCAGCAGTTGATCAATCGTCTGCGCAACCCGTCGCGCCCGATTCCGTTGCGCATTCGCCAGCGTGCTGCGTTGCTGGCGTGTCACCTCGAGATCCAGCGAGATCGCCGAGTGGATGCGGACTATCGACTGAGTCTGTCGATCACATTGGCAGACGCCCGACAACAATTCAATCAAGCTCGAGAAGCTCTAAACGGATGCAATTTGCCGCCCAGAGCGCGCCGTCAGGACAATGCGAAATCGGACGCCGCACACGAGACGAGCCTGTCGAGGACGGTTCGAGCTAGGATTCCGCCCTCGACGAGGTTCCCATGGTCACGACGATCAAACGCGAAGAGTTCACTTTCCTGGTGGTCGACGACTTCTCGACCATGCGCCGCATCATCTCCGGCCTCCTGCGCGAGCTCGGCTTCAAGAAGATCCTCGAAGCCGAGGACGGCAAGGCCGCACTGCGCCAGCTCGAGCTTGCCCAGGAATCCGGCGAGCCCGTCCATTTCGTGCTCAGCGACGTGAACATGCCGGTCATGAACGGCTTCCAGATGCTGGAAGCGCTGCGCGCCAAACCCGCCACCGATCCGCTGACCAAGGTCCCGGTGCTGCTGGTCACCGCCGAGGGCCGCAAGGAAGACATCATCCGCGCCGCCCAGCTCGGCGCCAGCGGCTACATCGTCAAGCCCTTCAACAAGGACACCGTCGGCGACAAGATCCATCTCACGCTCAAGAACCGCGGCATCCTCGTGGACTGAGCGCGCCCCGTCCGGTAACGGGCGTAACGCCACCCCTTCATTCGCCGGATCCCCGGCACGCGGACACTCGCGGCGCACTTCTGCTTCCGCTTTCCGCATGACCGATCGACGCCGCGTCCTCACGGCCGCGCTGGGCGCCCTGCTGATGCCGACCTCCCGGTCCATCGCCGCGCCCGCTCTGCCGGACTCCACCGGGCCGTACGCCCTCCCCAACACCTTCGTCCACCCGCTGCCCGACCCGGTGTCCGGGCGTCGCTACGAACTCTGGGTGGATCTCCCCGCCGGCGCGCTCCCGTCGAAGGAGCCTCGCCCTGCGGTCTTCGTGACCGATGCGCCCTACGCATTCCCGCTGGTGCGCGCGCTGCGCAACCGCGTCGGCCAGCAGGGTCAGAACCTCGCCGATTTCGCCGTGATCGGCCTGGCCGGGCCGGCGGATGAATCCGCCGTGGTCATGCGCTCGCGCGACTACACGCCGAGCAACCCGCTGGACCGGGCGACGCGGCCGGCCAATCGCTATGGCGCGCCACGTTACGGCGAGGCCGCCGCCTATCTCAAGTACGTGGCGGAGATCGCCGTGCCCGCGGTCACCGCGCGCTACGGACTGGACCCGCGACACCGCGTGATCCTCGGGCACTCCTATGGCGCGCTGCTCGCGGCGCAGATGCTGGTGACGCGGCCCGAGGTGTTCAGCCATTACATCCTCGGCAGCCCGTCCTACTGGTTCGACCAGCACGTGATGTTCGAGCGCGAGGCGGCCTACGCGAAGCAGCACACCGACCTGGACGCGAAAGTCTTCCAGTACGTCGGCGCCTTCGAGGCCGTCGCGCGCGGGCCGCGCTTCAATCGAGAGAACGACCTAGTCGCGGACGCCCGGCGTTTCGAGGCCCAACTGCGTCGCCGGCGCTACCCGTCCCTGCGCATCGAGAGCCATGTGCTCGCGGGCGAGGACCACCTCACGGTGGCCCCCGCCGGGGCGACGCTCGGCCTGCTGTGGGCGCTGCCGGGACGGGGTCCCTACGAGGGCTGAGCGCCGCGCCGGAGACCCTCAGCGCGACAAGGCCTGGACAACGTCCTCCGGCGCCTGCACCAGCTCGATCAGCACGCCCTCCCCGCCGATGGGGAACTCGTCGTTGCTCTTCGGATGGATGAAGCAGATGTCGTACCCCGCGGCGCCCTTGCGAATGCCGCCCGGCGCGAAACGCACGCCGTTGGCGCTCATCCACTCAACCGCCTTGGCCAGGTCATCCACCCACAGCCCCACGTGATTCAGCGGGGTCGTGTGCACCGCCGGCTTCTTCTCCGGATCCAGCGGCTGCATCAGGTCGACCTCGACCTTGTGCGGCCCGCTGCCGATCGCGCAGATGTCCTCGTCGACGTTCTCGCGCTCGGAGACGAACTGGCCGATGACCTCCAGCCCCAGCACGTCCACCCACAGCTTGCGCAGCGCCGCCTTGTCCGGCCCGCCGATGGCGATCTGCTGGATGCCCAGGATCCGATAGGGTTTCGTCGTCATCGCCAGGCCCTCACTCGAAACGCACGATCGGCTGATCGACCGCCAGGCTCTCGCCGACCTTGGCCATCACCTCGGCGACCTTCACGTCCTGCGTCGCCGTCAGGATGTTCTCCATCTTCATCGCCTCGATGACCGCGAGCCGCTCGCCCGCCTGCACCAGTTGCCCCGGCTGCACCGCCACGTGCACCAGCAGCCCCGGCATCGGCGACAGCAGCAGCTTGCTGGTGTCGGGCGGCGCCTTGTACGGCATCAGCTGATGCAGCTCGGCCGCGCGCGGCGACAGCACCGTGACCTCGATCGCTCGGCCGTTGTGCTGGATGCGATAGGCCAGCGGCGCCTTGGGCGTGCCGCGCTCGGCCTGCGCCACGAAGGGCTGGCCGTTGACCGTGCCGACCAGGCGCGTGTCGTTGAGCCGCGACTGGCTCACGATGCGATAGGCATGCGATCCGCCGACACCCCCGAGCCCCCCGACCGACACCAGCGCCTCGCCCTGCGCGCCGACGTATTCGGTGATGTTGAGCGCGTAGCGGCTGAAATGCCCCTGCCCTTCGTTGACCACGGCGACGTAGTCATGCTCGATGCGGACCTCGTGACCGGGCAGCTGGCCGGTGATGCCGGCCTCGCGCTCGCGCGCCTTGCGACGGATGAAGCCGGCCAGCGCCACCAGGAAGTCCGGATCGTCGTGCGGCACATCCTCGGCGTGGAATCCGCTGCCGTAATGCTGCGCGATGAAGCCGGTGTTGAAGTCGCCCGCGCGGAAATCCGGATGCGCCAGCAGCGCCGACTGGAACGGGATGTTGCTCGAGATGCCGCGGATCACGAAGCCATTCAGCGCCTCGCGCATCTTGGCAATCGCCTCGTCGCGATCACGTCCGTGCACGATCAGCTTGGCGATCATCGAGTCGTAGAACATCGGGATCTCGCCGCCGTCGAAGACGCCGGTGTCCACGCGCACGCCGAAGCGCTCATCGCCCGCGGCCTCCATGGTGGTCGGCGGCGGCTGGTACTTCACCAGCCGGCCAGTGGACGGCAGGAAGTTGCGGAACGGGTCCTCCGCGTTGATGCGGCACTCGATCGCCCAGCCCTCGCGCTTGATCTCGTCCTGCTTGAACGGCAGCGGCTCGCCCGCCGCCACGCGGATCATCAGCTCCACCAGGTCCAGCCCGGTGATGCACTCGGTGACCGGATGCTCGACCTGCAGCCGCGTGTTCATCTCCAGGAAGTAGAAGGACTGGTCCTTGCCGACGACGAACTCGACCGTGCCTGCGCTCTGGTACTTCACCGCCTTGGCCAGCGCGACCGCCTGCTCGCCCATCGCGCGGCGCGTGGCCTCGCTGATGAAGGGCGACGGCGCCTCCTCGATGACCTTCTGGTGCCGGCGCTGGATCGAGCACTCGCGCTCCCACAGGTACACGACGTTGCCCTGCGCGTCGCCCAGCACCTGGATCTCGATGTGGCGCGGCGACTCGACGAACTTCTCCATGAACACGCGGTCGTCGCCGAAGCTCGCGCGGGCCTCGTTGCGGCAGCTGGTGAACCCGTCGTGGCAGTCCTTGTCGTTGAAGGCCACGCGCAGCCCCTTGCCGCCGCCGCCCGCGCTGGCCTTGATCATCACCGGGTAACCGATGCGATTGGCGATGGCCACGGCCTCGTCGGGCGACTCGATCGGCTGGTTGTGGCCGGGAATCGTGTTGACCTGCGCTTCGCCCGCGAGCTTTTTCGAGGCGATCTTGTCGCCCATCGCCGCGATCGAGTAGTGCTTGGGTCCGATGAACACCAGCCCTTCCTCTTCCACGCGGCGCGCGAACTCCTCGTTCTCCGACAGGAAACCGTAACCCGGGTGGATGGCCTCGGCGCCGGTCTGCTTCGCCGCGGCGAGGATCTTGTCGGCGACGAGATACGACTCGCGCGACGGCGCCGGGCCGAGCAGCACGGCCTCATCGGCGAGCTCCACGTGGCGGGCATCCTTGTCCGCCTCGGAATAGACGGCGACGGTCTGGATGCCCATCTTGCGGGCTGTCTTGATGACGCGGCAGGCGATCTCACCGCGATTCGCGATCAGGATCTTCTTGAACATCTTCTTGTCTCCTGGTCCGCTCACAGCGGGATGTTGCCGTGCTTGCGCCACGGGTTCTCGAGCTGCTTGTCCTTGAGCATCACCAGCGAGCGGCAGATGCGCTTGCGCGTCTCATGCGGCTGGATGACGTCGTCGATGAAGCCGCGCGCGCCCGCCACGAAGGGATTGGCGAAGCGGGCCTTGTACTCGGCCTCGCGCGCCGCGAGCTTGGCCGGGTCGTTCTTGTCCTCGCGGAAGATGATCTCCACCGCGCCCTTGGCCCCCATCACCGCGATCTCCGCGTTGGGCCAGGCGAAGTTCACGTCGCCGCGCAGGTGCTTGGAGCTCATCACGTCATACGCGCCGCCATAGGCCTTGCGCGTGATCACCGTCACCTTGGGCACGGTGCACTCCGCATACGCATAGAGCAGCTTGGCGCCGTGCTTGATGATGCCGCCGTACTCCTGCGAGGTCCCCGGCATGAAGCCCGGCACGTCCACGAAGGTGATCACCGGGATGTTGAACGCATCGCAGAAGCGCACGAAGCGCGCCGCCTTGATGCTGCTCTTGATGTCCAGGCAACCCGCCAGCACCAGCGGCTGGTTGGCCACGATGCCCACCGTCTGGCCTTCCATGCGGGCGAACCCGGTCAGGATGTTCTTCGCGTTCTCGGCCTGCAGCTCGAAGAAGTCGCCGTCGTCCACGACCTTGAGGATCAGCTCCTTCATGTCGTAGGGCTTGTTGGGGTTCTCCGGCACCAGCGTGTCCAGCGAGTGGTCCAGCCGCGCGCCCGGATCGCCGCTGGGACGGCACGGCGCCTTCTCGCGGTTGTTCAGCGGCAGGTAGTTGAAGAAGCGCCGCAGCATCAGGATCGCTTCGACGTCGTTCTCGAAGGCCAGGTCCGCCACGCCGCTGCGCGCGGTGTGCGTGGACGCGCCGCCGAGCTCCTCGGCGGTCACTTCCTCGTGCGTGACCGTCTTCACCACCTCGGGGCCGGTGACGAACATGTAGCTGCTGTCCTTCACCATGAAGATGAAGTCCGTCATCGCCGGCGAGTACACCGCGCCGCCCGCGCAGGGGCCCATGATCATGCTGATCTGCGGGATCACGCCCGAGGCCATCACGTTGCGCTGGAAGACCTCCGCGTACCCGCCCAGCGAGGCCACGCCTTCCTGGATGCGCGCGCCGCCGGAGTCGTTCAGGCCGATCACCGGCGCGCCGACCTTCATCGCCTGATCCATCACCTTGCAGATCTTCTCGGCATGCGCCTCGGACAGCGCGCCGCCGAAGACGGTGAAGTCCTGGCTGAAGGCGAAGGCCAGCCGGCCGTTGATCATGCCGTAGCCGATGACGACGCCGTCGCCCGGGATCTTGTTGTCGGCCATGCCGAAGTCGACGCAGCGGTGCTCGACGAACATGTCCCATTCCTCGAAGGTGCCGTCGTCGAAGAGCAGGTCCAGCCGCTCGCGCGCGGTGAGCTTGCCCTTGGCGTGCTGCGCCGCGATGCGCTTCTCGCCGCCGCCCAGCCGCGCCTTCTCGCGCTTGGCCTCGAGCATCTGTTGGATGTCATGCATGTCGTTGGTCCTTTGAATCCTCGGGATTCGTGTCTCCGGAAAACTTGCCCAGCAGCGCGCGCGCCGCCGTCGACGCCGCGAGGCGCCCATCGAGCACCCGCGCCGTCGTCTCCTCGAGCGCCGCGCGCACCGCCGGCGCCGCCTTGAACTGCTGCTTCAGGCCCGACTGGATGCGCTCCCACATCCACGCCAGCGCCTGCTGCTGGCGCTTCTCGCGAAAGCCGCCATTGGCCTGCTGCAGCGACTGGAACTCGGTCACCGCGCGCCAGAACGCCTCGACGCCGTCGCCCTTGAGCGCCGACATCCGCATCACGCGCGGTTCCCACGCCGACGCCACCGCGCCAGGATGGTAATGATCGTGCGCGGGCCGGCGATGCATGCCGTACAGCCGCAGCGACGAGGTGATCTGCGCCTGCGCGCGCGTGGCGGCGTGGTCGTCCAGGTCGGCCTTGTTGATGACGACCAGGTCCGCCAGCTCCATGACGCCCTTCTTGATCGCCTGCAGGTCGTCGCCCGCGTTGGGCAGCTGCAGCAGGCAGTACATGTCGGTCATGCCGGCCACGGCGGTCTCGCTCTGGCCGACGCCCACCGTCTCGACGATCACGACGTCGTGGCCCGCGGCCTCGCAGACCAGCATCGCCTCGCGCGTCTTCTCGGCCACGCCGCCCAGCGTGCCGCTGGACGGGCTGGGCCGGATGTAGGCGCGCTCGTCCATCGACAGCCGCTCCATCCGCGTCTTGTCGCCGAGGATGGACCCGCCCGAGACCGAGCTCGACGGATCCACCGCGAGCACCGCCACGCGATGGCCGGCCTCGATCAGCATCAGCCCCAGCGCCTCGATGAAGGTGCTCTTGCCCACGCCCGGCACGCCCGAGATGCCCAGCCGCAGCGAGCGCCCCGTGTGCGGCAGCAGCGCGGTGAGCATCGCGTCGGCCTGCGCGCGATGGTCCGCGCGCGTGGACTCCAGCAGCGTGATGGCCTTGGCCACCGCGCGGCGCTGCGCCGGGCCGGGCTCGCCCAGCAGCGGCGCGGTCAGCGGATGCGCATCATGCGCTTGCACGGTCCGAGGATTCGCGTTCACGCGATCCGCCTCGCTCACGCCACGACGGTCTTGCGGATCTGCTCGAGCACGTCCTTCGCGCTCGCCGGGATCGGCGTGCCCGGGCCGTAGATGCCCTTGACGCCGGATTCGTAGAGGAAGTCGTAGTCCTGCGCCGGGATCACGCCGCCGACGAAGACGATGATGTCCTCGCCGCCCTGCGCCTTGAGCGCCGCGATGATCGCCGGCACCAGCGTCTTGTGGCCCGCGGCCAGCGTGGAAACGCCCACCGCGTGCACGTCGTTCTCGATGGCCTGACGCGCGCATTCCTCGGGCGTCTGGAACAGCGGGCCCATGTCGACGTCGAAGCCCAGGTCGGCATAGGCCGTGGCCACGACCTTCGCGCCGCGGTCATGCCCGTCCTGGCCGAGCTTGGCGATCATCACGCGAGGACGCCGGCCCTGCTCCTCGGCGAAGGCGGCGATCTCGTCCTGCAGCCGCGCCCAGCCCTCGGCCGAGTCGTAGGCGGCAGCGTACACGCCGGTGACCTTCTGCGTGTCGGCGCGATGGCGGCCGAAGACGCTCTCCAGCGCGTCGGACACCTCGCCCACCGTCGCGCGCAGGCGCACGGCCTGGATGCTCAGGTCCAGCAGGTTGCCGGTGCCGGAGCGCGCGGCCTCGGTCAGCGCCGCGAGCGCGGCCTGGACCTTGGCACTGTCACGCGTGGCCTTGATCTTCTGCAGGCGGGCGATCTGGCTGTCGCGCACCTTCACGTTGTCGACCTCCAGGATCTCCACCGGATCCTCCTTGGCCAGACGGTACTTGTTGACGCCGACGATGACGTCCTTGCCGCTGTCGATGCGCGCCTGCTTCTCCGCGGCGCTCGCCTCGATCTTGAGCTTGGCCCAGCCGGAGTCGACCGCCTTGGTCATGCCGCCCATCGCGTCGACCTCCTCGATCAGCGCCCAGGCCTTGTCGGCCATGTCCTGCGTGAGCGACTCCATCATGTAGCTGCCGGCCCAGGGATCGATGACGCTGGTGATGTGCGTCTCCTCCTGGATGATCAGCTGCGTGTTGCGCGCGATGCGGGCGCTGAACTCGGTGGGCAGCGCGATCGCCTCGTCCAGCGAGTTCGTGTGCAGCGACTGCGTGCCGCCGAACACCGCGGCCATCGCCTCGATGGTGGTGCGCACCACGTTGTTGTACGGGTCCTGCTCGGTGAGGCTCCAGCCCGAGGTCTGGCTGTGCGTGCGCAGCATCAGGCTCTTGGGGTTCTTCGCGTCGAAGCCCTTCATGATCCGGCACCACAGCAGACGCGCGGCGCGCATCTTGGCGATCTCCAGGTAGAAGTTCATCCCCACCGCCCAGAAGAAGGACAGCCGGCCGGCGAAAACGTCCACGTCCATGCCCTTGGCGATGGCGGTCTTCACGTACTCCTTGCCGTCGGCCAGCGTGAACGCGAGCTCCAGCGCCTGGTTCGCGCCCGCCTCCTGCATGTGGTACCCGCTGATGGAGATCGAGTTGAACTTCGGCATCGACGTGGCCGTGTACTCGATGATGTCGCCGATGATGCGCATCGACGGTTCAGGCGGGTAGATGTAGGTGTTGCGGACCATGAACTCCTTGAGGATGTCGTTCTGGATGGTGCCGCTCAACTGGTCCTGCGGAACGCCCTGCTCCTCGGCCGCGACGACGTAACCGGCCAGCACCGGCAGCACCGCGCCGTTCATCGTCATCGACACCGAGACCTTGTCCAGCGGGATGCCGTCGAACAGGATCTTCATGTCCTCCACCGAATCGATCGCCACACCGGCCTTGCCGACGTCGCCGGTCACGCGCGGATGGTCCGAGTCGTAGCCGCGGTGCGTGGCCAGGTCGAAGGCCACCGACACGCCCTGCCCGCCCGCGGCCAGCGCCTTGCGGTAGAACGCGTTGCTTTCCTCGGCGGTCGAGAACCCGGCGTACTGCCGGATGGTCCAGGGCCGCACCGCGTACATCGTGGCCTGCGGGCCGCGCAGGAAGGGCTCGAAGCCCGGCAGCGTGTCGGCGTGCGGCAGGTCGCGCGTGTCGGCCGCGGTGTACAGCGGCTTGACGACCAGCCCCTCGGGCGTATGCCAGTTCAGATTCGCGGGATCCCCGCCGGGCGCGGACTTCGCCGCCGCCTTGTGCCATTGCTCCAGCGTCGCCGGCGCGAACTCCTGCGGAGTGTTCGTGCCGCTTGTGGCGGCCGGCGCGGCGGAGGGGACCTTGTGTTCGTTCGACATGGGGGACTCCTGGAAGCCGCGGATCATAGCGCGGCACGAATTCATAATTATGAATTTCAGATTGGCTACACTCCGGCGCCATGTCGCTCCCAGGCCCGCTCAGCGCCCCGCTCGCTCCCCGCGCTCCTCTTTATGAAGAGGTGGCCGAGCGGCTGCGCCAGCGCATCTTCGCCAAGGAGCTCGAGCCCGGCAGCTGGATCGACGAGCTCAAGCTCTGCGCCGAGCTCGGCATCAGCCGCACGCCGATGCGCGAGGCGCTCAAGGTGCTGGCGTCCGAGGGACTGGTCACGATGCGGGTGCGCCGCGGCGCCTACGTCACCGAGATGTCCGAGCGCGACGTGCGCGAGGCCTACCAGTTGCTCTCGCTGCTGGAAAGCGACGCCGCGGCGGTCGTGGCGCGCCAGGCCAGCGACGCGGAGCTGGCGGAACTGGGCGCGCTGCACGCGGACCTGGAAGCGAGCCTGGCGGCCGGCGAGACCGGCCGCGAGCGCTTCTTCGCGGCCAACGAGCGTTTCCACCTGCGCATCGTCGAGATCGACGGCAACCGTTGGCGGATGCAGATCATCACGGACCTGCGCCGGGTGATGAAGCTGAACCGGCACCACTCGCTGTTCAAGCAGGGCCGGCTGCAGGAATCGCTGCAGGAGCACCGCGAGATGCTGGCCGCCCTGCTCGCCCGCGATCCGGACCGGGCGGCGCGGCTGGTCCGGTGTCACTTCGACAATGGACTCAAGGCGACCGGGCGCG
The DNA here is from genome assembly GCF_048081605.1 of Roseateles sp. So40a. Classification (NCBI taxonomy): domain Bacteria; kingdom Pseudomonadati; phylum Pseudomonadota; class Betaproteobacteria; order Burkholderiales; family Sphaerotilaceae; genus Roseateles; species Roseateles sp. So40a. The sequence continues at coordinate 2,366,847 of NZ_CP182288.1, forward strand.
CGGTCGATTAGGCGCGCACGGGACGCGCGCGCGAGATGCGTCGGCGCCCCGGAAAACCTCATCCATATTAATTAGGCGGCATTAATTCATCGGGCCGCTCAAACCTCGAGAAACTCCACCCGGGACGGGTCGGAAACTCGTGACGCATGTCACGGTCGACACAGGACGGCCGCCCGCGGCCCTCTGGCCGGCCCCGGCGCCTCCGGGCATCGGTCACACGAGTCACATCTTGTTGCGCCCCTTGAACCCGGGCCTCGCACCCCGTTCGCATGCCGGAGGACGCCCCCGCCGCCCTTCAGCGGCGCGGCTAAGTGCCGATCAACATTGAAGGTCTTGGCACCCACTATCGAACGACCGTTCGATCACGGCGCAGGAAATGGTTGCCCCGGCAAGCATCCCCTCCCCCGCGTTCGCGGGCTTTACGCGCCGTCTGTAACCGTGAACTGAGGCCGTCTCCCGGCCCTTTTGTTCCGTTCACGTTAAGCGTTGCCCCAATAACATTTCGGAGCTCGCTCAAGTTTGTCGTCCGCGGTCCGAAAACCCGATGACGGCATCCGGAAGTCCCGGGTGTCTGAAACAACAAGCTGACCAATACCACCTCGCGCCTATGGGCGCATCCGCCCCATAGGTTCACGGAGTTCCAAGATGGCATCGCTGATTACCAACCTGACGACCGACCAGATCGCCGCCCTCACGTCGACGACCCTGGCGCGCCTGACCAGCGAAGACTGGGCCGCCTTCTCGACCGAGCAGTTCCAGGCGCTCACCACGTCGCAGTTCGCGACGCTGGGCACCAAGGCCGTCTCCTTCTTCACCACGAGCAACATCGCCGCCATCGAATCCGATGACCTGCGCGCGCTGTCCACCTCGGCGGTGCAGACCTTCACCAGCGCGCAGCTCAACGCCCTGGGCTCCGACCAGTTCGGCGCGATGACCACCAAGCAGGTCGGCGCGATGACCACCAGCCAGGTCCGCAACCTGGAATCCGATGACCTGAACGCGCTGGCCTCCGACCAGATCCGCGCGCTGAGCACGCAGCAGGTGGCCGCCATCTCCACCAGCCTGATCGGCTCGATGGCCTCGGATGACCTCCAGGCGCTGACCACCAATCAGATCAAGTCGCTGAGCTCGCAGCAGGTCCACGCCCTCTCCACCGAGGGCGTCGCCGCTCTGGGCACCGGCCAGGCCGCCGCGCTGAGCAGCACGCAGACCGCCGCGCTGACCTCCGACCAGGCCGCTGCGCTGACCTCGGACGCCGTCCACGCGCTGAGCACCGCCGCCGTGCGCGGGCTGGGCACCGACCAGATCGCCGCGCTGAACTCGGACCAGGTCGCCGCGCTGACGACCGCGCAGATCAACGCGCTGTCCACCCAGCAGATCCGCCAGCTGGCCAGCGACGAGATCGCCGCCCTGGACACCAACCAGATCCGCGCCATCACCACGCAGCAGATCGCCGCGCTGACCACCGACCAGCTGGCCGGCGTCGACAGCGCCGATGTGCAGGCGCTGTCCACCGCGCAAGTGCGCGCGCTGAGCTCCTCGCAGATCGGCGCGCTGAGCTCCGACTCCATCGAGGCGATGAGCTCGGGCCAGATCGGCGCGCTGACCTCCACGCAGGTCAAGGGCCTGACGACCGACCAGATGGCGGCCATCAGCTCCGACGACATGAAGGCGCTGTCCACCGCCACGGTGCGCGCGCTGTCCACCGACCAGGTCCAAGCGCTGAATTCCGACCAGGTCTCCGCGCTGAGCAGCCAGCAGATCGCCGCGCTGTCGACCGGCCAGGTCGCCGTGCTGTCCACCGATGAACTGAACGCGCTGAGCAGCTCGCAGATCCGCGCGCTGGGCACCGCCCAGATCGCCGCGCTGTCGACCGACCAGGTCCAGGGCATGGAGTCCGCGGACGTCCAGGCCTTCACCACCGGCCAGATCGCCGCGCTGAGTTCGGCCCAGATCGCCGCCCTGTCCACCGACGCCATCGTCGCGCTGACCTCGGGCCAGTTCGCCACGCTGAACTCCAAGCAGCTCGCCGGCCTGTCCACCGACCAGATCGCCGCCATCGAGACCGGCGACCTGCGCGCGCTGAGCTCCGCCGCGATCCGCTCGCTGACCACCGATCAATTCGACGCGCTGAACTCCGACCAGGTCGGCGCGCTCACGACCCAGCAGGTCTCCGCGCTGACGACCGGCCAGGTCCAGGCCATGGCCAGCGATGACCTGAACGCCCTGGGCTCGGCCCAGATCCGCGCGCTGGGCACCGCGCAAGTCTCCGCGCTGTCGACCGCCCAGGTCAACACGATGGAAAGCGCCGACGTCGCCGCGCTGACCACGCAGCAGGTCCAGGCGCTGAGCTCGGCCCAGGTCGGCGCGCTGTCGACCGAGAACGTCGCCGCGCTGAGCTCCAGCCAGGTCGCCGCGCTGTCCACCAAGCAGATCGCCGGTCTGACCACCGACCAGATGGCCGCCCTCGAGACGCAGGACCTGCGCGCCATGTCCACGGCCGCGATCCGCTCGCTGACGACCGACCAGTTCGACGCCCTGGGTTCCGACCAGGTCGCCGCGCTGACGACCGCCCAGGTCAGCGCCCTGACGACCGGCCAGGTCCAGGCGCTGGCCAGCGATGACCTGAACGCGCTGGGCTCGGCCCAGATCCGCGCGCTGGGCACCGCCCAGGTCGCCGCGCTGTCGACCGCCCAGGTCAACACGATGGAAAGCGCCGACGTCGCCGCGCTGACGACCCAGCAGGTCGCCGCGATGGGCTCGGCCCAGATCGGCGCGCTGTCGACGGAAAACGTCGCCGCGCTGAGCTCGGCGCAGGTCGCCGCGCTGTCCACCAAGCAGATCGCCGGTCTGACGACCGACCAGATGGCCGCGCTGGAGTCGCAAGACCTGCGCGCGCTGTCCACCGCCGCCATCCGCTCGCTGACGACCGAGCAGTTCGACGCGCTGGGTTCCGCCCAGGTCGCCGCGCTGTCCACGCAGCAGGTCGCCGCGCTGACCACCGGTCAGGTGCAGGCGATGTCCAGCGATGACCTGAACGCGCTGGGCTCCGCGCAGATCCGCGCGCTGGGCACCGCCCAGATCGCCGCGCTGTCGACCTCGCAGATCGCCAACATGACCAGCGAGGACGTGCAGGCGCTGAGCTCCGGCCAGATCGCCGCGCTGGGTTCGGACCAGATCGCCGCGCTGTCCACCGAGAACATCGTCGCCCTGACCTCCGGCCAGGTCGCCGCGCTGTCGACCAAGCAGGTCGGCGGCCTGACCACCGACCAGATGGGCGCCATCGAGACCGGTGACCTGAAGGCCCTGGGCACCGCCGCCGTGCGCGCCCTGACGACCGACCAGCTCGCCGCCCTGGGCTCCGACCAGGTCGCCGCGCTGTCCACGCAGCAGGTCGCCGCGCTGACGACCGGCCAGGTCAGCAACCTGACCTCCGATGACCTGAACGCGCTGACCAGCGGCCAGATCCGCGCCCTGTCCACGCAGCAGGTCGCCTCGCTGACGACCGCCCAGGTCAACACGATGGAAAGCGCCGATGTGCAGGCGCTGACCACGACGCAGATCGCCGCGCTGAGCTCCGACCAGGTCGGTGCGCTCTCCACCGAGAACATCGCCGCGCTGAGCTCGCAGCAGGTCGCCCCGCTGTCGACCAAGCAGGTCGGCGGCCTGACGACCGACCAGGTCGGCGCCATCGAGACCGTGGACGTCCGCGCCCTGTCGACCAACGCGCTGCGCGCGCTGACGACGGCGCAGATCGACGCGCTCTCCTCCGACCAGATCGCCGCGCTGACCACCGCGCAAGTCGCCTCGCTGACGACCGCGCAGGTCCAGGCGCTGGCCAGCGATGACCTGAACGCGCTGGGCTCGGCCCAGATCCGCGCGCTGTCCACGGCGCAGGTCGCCGCGCTGACCACCGGCCAGATCAACGGCATGGAATCGGCCGACGTGCAGGCCCTGTCCACGCAGCAGGTCGCCGCGCTGGGCTCGGCCCAAGTCGGCGCGCTGTCGACGGAAAACGTCGCCGCCCTGACCTCGGGCCAGGTCGCCGCGCTGACGACCAAGCAGGTCGCCGGCCTGACCACCGACCAGATGGCCGCGCTGGAAACCGCCGACGTCCGCGCCCTGTCGACCGCCGCGCTGCGCGCGCTGGGCACCGACCAGCTCGACGCGCTGGGCTCCGACCAGATCGCCGCGCTGACGACCCAGCAAGTCGCCTCGCTGTCGACCGCACAGGTCAGCAACCTGAGCTCCGATGACCTGAACGCGCTGACCAGCGGCCAGATCAAGGCGCTGTCGACCGCGCAGGTCGCCGCGCTGACGACCGCGCAGGTCTCCACGATGACCAGCGACGACGTCGCCGCGCTGACCACCACGCAGCTGCAGGCCCTGGGCTCGGCCCAGATCGGCGCGCTGAGCACCGACGCCATCGTCGCGCTGAGCTCGCAGCAGGTCGGCGCCCTGACGACCAAGCAGGCCGCGGGCCTGACCACCGACCAGATGGCCGCCATCGAGACCGGTGACCTCCGCGCCCTGAGCAGCGCCGCGCTGCGCGCGCTCACCACGGACCAGCTCAATGCGCTGGGCTCCGACCAGGTCGCCGCGCTGAACACGGTGCAGGTCGCCGCGCTGACCACCGCGCAAGTCGCCGGCCTGACCAGCGATGACCTGAACGCGCTGGGCTCGGCCCAGATCCGCGCCCTGGGCACCGCGCAAGTGGCCGCCCTGACGACCGCGCAGGTCAACACGATGGAAAGCGGCGACGTGCAGTCGCTGACCACCCAGCAGGTGGCCGCGCTGGGCTCGGCCCAGATCGGCGCCCTGGCGACCGACTCGGTCGTCGCGCTGACCTCGCAGCAGGTCGCCGCGCTGAGCTCCGCCCAGGTCAAGGGCCTGACCACCGACCAGATGGCCGCGCTCGAATCGGGCGACGTCAAGGCGCTGTCCACGGCTGCCGTGCGCGCCCTGGGCACCGACCAGATCGAGGCCCTGAACTCCGACCAGATCGCCGCCCTGACGACGCAGCAGGTCGCCGCGCTGTCGACCGCCCAGGTCGCCAACCTGACCAGCGATGACCTGAACGCGCTGACCAGCGGCCAGATCAAGGCCCTGTCCACGCAGCAGGTCGCCGCGCTGACGACCACGCAGGTCGCCGCGATGGAGTCCGCCGACGTGCAGGCGCTGGCCACGAACCAGATCGCCGCGCTGAGCTCGTCGCAAGTCGGCGCGCTGAGCACCGACTCGATCGTCGCCCTGACCTCCGGCCAGGTCGCCGCGCTGACCAGCAAGCAGGTCGCCGGTCTGACGACCGACCAGATGGGCGCGATGGAATCGGCCGATCTGCGCGCGCTGTCCTCGGTCGCCCTGCGCGCCCTGACCAGCGACCAGCTCGAAGCCCTGTCCTCCGACCAGGTCCAGGCGCTGACGACCGCCCAGGTCGCCTCGCTGACGACCACGCAGGTCAGCCAGCTGGCCACCGATGACTTCGGCGCCCTGACCACCGGCCAGCTGCGCGCCCTGGGCACGGCCCAGATCGCCGCGCTGGGCACGGCCCAGCTCGACGCGCTCGGCTCCGACCAGGTCGCCGCGCTGACCACGCAGCAAGTCGCCGCGCTGACGACCGGCCAGGTGAGCAACCTGTCCAGCGATGACCTGAACGCGCTGACCAGCGGCCAGATCAAGGCCCTGACGACGCAGCAGGTCGCCGCGCTGACGACCGGCCAGATCAACACGATGGAATCGGCCGACGTCGCCGCGCTGGCCACGAACCAGATCGCCGCGCTGAGCTCGTCGCAAGTCGGCGCGCTGAGCACCGAAGCGATCGTCGCGCTGACCTCCTCGCAGGTCGCCGCGCTGACGACCAAGCAGGTCGCCGGCCTGACGACCGACCAGATGGCCGCCATCGAGACGGGCGACCTGAAGTCCCTGTCCACGACCGCGCTGCGTGCCCTGGCCACGGACCAGCTCGACGCGCTGGGCTCGGACCAGATCGCCGCGCTGTCCACCGCGCAGGTCGCCTCGCTGACCACCGCGCAGGTGAGCAACCTGTCCAGCGATGACCTGAACGCGCTGACCAGCGGCCAGATCAAGGCCCTGACCACGCAGCAGGTCGCCGCGCTGACCACGACGCAGGTCTCCACGATGACCAGCGACGACGTCGCCGCCCTGGCCACGAACCAGGTCGCCGCGCTGAGCTCCGCCCAGATGGGCGCGCTGAGCACGGACGCGATCGTCGCGCTGAGCTCCTCGCAGGTCGCCGCGCTGACCAGCAAGCAGGTGGCCGGCCTGACGACCGACCAGATGGCCGCGATCGAGACGGGTGACCTCAAGTCGCTGTCCACCGCCGCGCTGCGTGCCCTGGGCACGGATCAGCTCGACGCGCTGGGCTCCGACCAGATCGCCGCGCTGACCACCGCCCAGGTCGCCGCGCTGTCGACCGCTCAGGTCAGCAACCTGACCAGCGATGACCTGAACGCGCTGACCAGCGGCCAGATCAAGGCCCTGAGCACGCAGCAGGTCGCCTCGCTGACGACCACGCAGGTCTCCACGATGACCAGCGAGGACGTCGCCGCCCTCAACACGGCGCAGGTCGCCGCGCTGAGCTCGGCGCAGGTCGGCGCGCTGGCCACGGACGCGATCGTCGCCCTGAGCTCCAGCCAGGTCGCCGCGCTGAACAGCAAGCAGGTCGCCGGTCTGACCACCGACCAGATGGCTGCCATCGAGACGGGCGACCTGAAGGCCCTGTCGACCAACGCCCTGGCCGCGCTGACCTCCGCGCAGCTCGAGGCGCTGGGCTCCGACCAGATCGCCGCGCTGTCGACCGCCCAGGTCGCCGCGCTGACGACCGGCCAGGTCAGCAACCTCACCAGCGATGACCTGAACGCGCTGACCAGCGGTCAGATCAAGGCCCTGTCCACGCAGCAGATCGCCGCGCTGACGACCGCCCAGGTCGCCGCGATGGAGTCCGCCGACGTGCAGGCCCTGGCCACGAACCAGGTCGCCGCGCTGAGCTCCGCCCAGCTGGGCGCGCTGAGCACCGATTCGATCGTCGCCCTGACCTCGGGCCAGGTCGCCGCGCTGTCGAGCAAGCAGGTCGCCGGCCTGACGACGGACCAGATGTCCGCCATCGAGAGCGCTGACCTGAAGTCCCTGTCCACGGTCGCCCTGCGCGCCCTGAACAGCGACCAGCTCGAAGCGCTGAGCTCCGACCAGGTCCAGGCGCTGACGACCGCGCAGGTCGCCTCGCTGACGACCACGCAAGTGAGCCAGCTGGCCACGGACGACTTCGCCGCGATGACCACCGGTCAACTGCGCGCGCTGACGACCGGCCAGGTCGCCTCGCTGACCTCCGCGGAACTCGAGGCGCTGGGCTCCGACCAGATCGCCGCGCTGACCACGAACCAGGTCGCCGCGCTGACGACCTCGCAAGTCGCCAACCTCACCAGCGATGACCTGAACGCGCTGACCAGCGCGCAGATCAAGGCGCTGACGACGACGCAGGTCGCCGCGCTGACGACCGCGCAGGTCCAGGCGATGGAGACCGCCGACGTCGCCGCCCTGGCCACGAACCAGGTCGCCGCGCTGAGCTCCGACCAGGTCGGCGCGCTGACGACGGAAGCCGTCGTGGCGCTGAGCTCGACGCAGGTCGCCGCGCTGACCAGCAAGCAGGTCGCCGGCCTGACGACGGACCAGATGGGCGCCATCGAATCGGGCGACCTGAAGGCGCTGTCCACGGTCGCGCTGCGCGCCCTGACCAGCGATCAGCTGGCCGCCCTGGGCTCCGACCAGGTCGCCTCGCTGACCACGCAGCAGGTCGCCTCGCTGACCACCGCGCAGGTCGCCAACCTGACGAGCGATGACCTCAACGCGCTGACCAGCGGCCAGATCAAGGCCCTGACCACGCAGCAGGTCGCGGCGCTGACCACGACGCAGATCTCCTCGATGGAGAGCGGCGACGTGGCGGCCCTGAGCTCGACGCAGGTCCAGGCGCTGGGCTCGGCCCAGGTCGGCGCGCTGAGCACCGACTCGGTGATCGCGCTGACCTCGGCGCAGGTCGCCGCGCTGTCCTCCGCGCAGGTCAAGGGCCTGACGACGGACCAGATGGCCGCGATCGAGACGGGTGACCTCCGCGCGCTGTCGACGACGGCCCTGCGTGCCCTGGGCACGGATCAGATCGAAGCCCTGGGCTCCGACCAGATCGCCGCGCTGACCACGCTGCAGGTCGCCTCGCTGACCACCGCGCAGATCGCCAACCTCACGAGCGACGACCTGAACGCGCTGACCAGCGGCCAGATCCGCGCGCTGAGCAACAGCCAGCTGCAGGCCCTGACGACGACGCAGATCTCGACGATGACGACGGACGACGTCGCCGCGCTGAGCTCCACGCAGCTGCAGGCCTTCGGCTCGGCCCAGATCGGCGCGCTGAGCACGGAATCGATCGTGGCCCTGAGCTCGACCCAGGCGGCGGCCCTGACCTCGGCGCAAGTCGACGGTCTGACCACCGACCAGATGGCCGCGTTCGAGACCGCCGACCTGCGCAGCCTGAGCACGGCCGCGATCCGCTCGCTGGACAGCACGCAGCTCGAGGCGCTGGACTCCAACCAGATCGCCGCCCTGAGCACGCAGCAGATCGGCGCGCTGAGCACGCTGCAGGTGAGCCAGCTGGCCACCGACGACGTGCAGGCCCTGACCTCGTCGCAGATCGTGTCGATGACCTCGGCCCAGCTGCACGCGTTCACGACCGACCAGATCCAGGCGATCGACACCGGTGACCTCGCTGCCATCAGCAGCGTGAACATGGTGGCCTTCGGCTCCGCGGACTTCGAGGCCTTCACGTCGGATCAGATCCACGCGCTGACCTCGTCGCAATGGAGCGCGGTGACCGCGACGCAAGTCGCGGGCATCGAGACCGCCGACATCGGGTCGATCACCACGGACGGCATCCATGCGCTGAGCACGACCGCCCTGCACGCGTTCAACACCGAGCAGATCGCCGCGCTGACCAGCGACCAGGTCCATGAATTCAGCACGGCGCAACTGCGCTCGCTGGGCACGGACCAGATCGCGGCGCTGTCCACGGAAGACGTGGCGGCGATGACCAGCACGCACTTCGGCACGCTGACCTCGTCGCAGTTCCACGCGTTCACCACCGACCAGATCCTGGCGATGGACTCGTCCGACATCCATGCGCTGACCTCGGTGCAGATCCAGGGCCTGTCGACCGACCAGATCGTGGCGATGACGTCCGACCAGTTCATCGGCTGGGACACGCAGGACCTGGCCAGCATGAACATGCAGCAGGTGCTGGCGATGACCTCCGACCAGACGGCCGGCTTCACCGACGCGCAGACCAACGCGATGTTCCTGGCCTCGCCGATCGTGCTGGACCTGGACGGCAACGGCATCCAGACGCTGTCGGCCAGCCAGGGCGTGAACTTCGACCTCAACGCCACCGGTCACAACGACAAGTGGGGCTGGGTCGGCGGCAACGACGGTCTGCTGGTGATGGATCGCAACGGTGACGGCTCGATCAACAGCGGTGCGGAGCTCTTCGGCGCCGGCACCACGGTCAACGGCCGCAAGGGTCTGGACGGCTTCACCGCCCTGGCCTCGCTGGACACGAACCATGACGGCCACATCAACGCCAAGGACACGGACTTCAGCAAGCTGCAGGTCTGGGTCGACGCCAACCACGACGGCAAGACCGACGCGGGTGAGCTCAAGACCCTGGCCGACCTCGGCATCACCGACCTGAACCTCGGTGCGACCAAGGGCACGGATGTCGACAACGGCAACGTGCTGGGCCTGGTGTCGAGCTACACCAAGTCCGACGGCAGCTCGCATGAGATGACCGACGTGTGGTTCGCCAAGGACGGCGCGCAGCACACGGCCACGGGCACGACGGCGTCCACGCCGCACCTGGGCGACCTGCTCGCCCAGCCCGAGGCCAACCTGCTGACCGGCGGCACCACGGCGGCCACCGCGACGGCGACGACCGCGGCAGCCACGACGGCGGCCACCACGTCCACGGACACGGTGAACCACGACGTGCTGAGCGCGGCCTACAAGAAGCTGCATGACGATGACCAGAACAGCGCGGCTCCGCTGATCTAAGCGGACCGTGCGGAACCGGGGGCCTCGCGCCCCCGGTTTGCCGTTTGCGGCCGGCCCTCGCCCATCGGGCGTGATCCGGTGGGCCGCAAACGACAGACCGCCAGGTTTCAGAAGTACCCTCCCTGCCCATGGCCACTTTCGACGTCGGTTCGCTCACTCCCGAGGAGATCGCAGCGCTCACCACCGCGCAGCTCGCCACGCTGACGGGGTCGGAGTGGGCCTTGCTGACCGCCGACCAGGTGGTGGCGCTGACCACAACGCAGGTCCATGCGCTGACCGCGCGCCAGCTCAACGCGCTGGCCTCCGGACAGCTCTCGGCGATGGAGCTGCAGGACGTCCAGGCGATCAACACCGGGGCGATCCGCACGCTGACCACGGCCTCGGTCGCGGCGTTCACGCCCGACCAGATCCACGCGCTGACGACGACGCAGATCCCCGCGCTGACGGTGGACCGGTTGCGCCGCCTGGACAGCGACCAGTTCTCCGCGCTGGACACCGCGCAGATCGCGGCGCTGTCGTCGGTGCAGGTGCGCGGGCTGGCCACGCAGCAGATCGGCCTGCTCACGACCGAGGAAGTCACCGTCTTCAGCACCGCCACGATGCAGGTGCTCAACACGTCGCAGCTGGGCGCGCTCAGCGCGGACCAGCTCAACGCGTTCAGCACCCAGCAGATCGGCGCGCTGCGCGGCAACCAGACCAAGGGCCTGAGCGGCGACCAGCTCAGCGCGCTGCAGACCGAATCGCTGCAGGCGCTGACCACCGGCGCGGTGCGCGGCCTGACCACGACGGCCGTGTCGCAGCTGAGCTCCGACGCCGTGCAGGCGCTGGACAGCAAGCAGGTCGCCGCGCTCACCAGTCAACAGTTCCGCACGCTGTCCACCGACGCGCTGGTCGCGCTCACGACCGAGCAGGCCGGCGCGCTGAACACGCTGCAGATCAAGTCGCTGAGCACCACGCAGGTCGCCGCGCTGGAGGGCGAGGACCTCGCCGCCATCGGCACCAAGGGCCTGCGCGCGCTGAACTCGCAGCAGCTGGGCGTGTTGTCCTCGGACCAGGTCGATGCGCTGTCCTCGCGCCAGGTCCAGAGCCTGACCTCCACGCAGCTGATCGGCCTGACCAGCGACCAGCTCCCCGCGTTCAGCACCGATGAGCTGCGGCTGATGAGCAGCAGCGCGCTGGTGGGCCTGAAGCCGGAGGTGCTGGGCGCGATGAGCGCCGAGCAGCTCGGCGCGCTCAAGACGGTGCAGATCGCGATGCTGACCACGCGCCAGCTCGCCGCCTTCGACAGCGACGACCTCGCCGCGCTGTCCACCGGACAGATCGCGGCCTTGAACTCCAAGCAGCTGCAATCGCTGACCGCGGCGCAGTTCCAGTCGCTGAGCACCGAGGACCTGGCGGCGCTGAGCAGCACGACGCTGCGCGGCATGACGCCGGCGCAGCTCGCCTCGCTGAGCTCGGACCAGCTCGCGGTGCTGAGCGGCGCGCAGACCGGCGCGCTGACCACGCAGCAGCTGCGCGACCTCAGCGACGAACAGCTCGGCGCGCTGGGCACCGGCGCGATCCAGGCGCTGTCCACCCGCGTGATCGCCACGCTGACGGACCATCAGCTCGACGTGCTCGGCACGGCGCAGCTGCAGGCGCTGACCAGCGGCCAGATCCGCGCGCTGACAACGGCGCAGCTCTCGGCGATGTCGCCCGAGGACCTCAACGCGCTGAGCTCGCAGCAGTTCGCGGCGTTCAGCTCGGCGCAGTTCCGCGGCCTGACCACGGAGCAGGTCGCCCAGCTCGAGCCCGAGGACTTCGGCGCGCTCAATGCCTCGGTGATCCGCTCGCTGAGCAGCGCGCAGGTGCAGGCGCTGGACGTGAACATGGTGGCCGCCTTCAGCACCGCGCAGGCGCAGGTGCTGACCGCGTTGCAGGTGGGCGCGCTGACCGCCGGGCAGTTGCAGGTGCTGACGCCGCAGGCCTTGCAGGCGATCACGACGCTGGCCATCCGCGGCCTGAGCGCGGACCAGCTCGACGCGCTGGGGCCCACGGGCGTGGCTACGCTGCGCGACGGCCAGCTCGCCGCGCTGAGCACGGCGCAGGTCCGCTCGCTGGACCACGACACGCTCAACGCGCTGGGCACCGCGCATTTCGCCGCGCTGACTTCCTTCCAGATCGCCGCGATCTCCAGCGACGAGATCGGCCTGCTGGCGCCGGAGATGCTCGCCGCGATCAAGCCGGTCTACCTCGGCGTGCTGGGCAGCGAGCAGATCCACCTGCTCAGCCGCGAGCAGGTCGGCGCCTTCGGCAGCGCCCAGACCGCGCAGCTGAGCACGGCGCAGATCGCCGCGCTGGATCCCTCGCAGATCGACGCGATCTCCACCGACGGCGTGCGCGGCCTGTCGATCCAGGCGATGCAGGCCTTCACGACGGACCAGCTCAACGCGCTGGTGCCTGACCAGTTCGCGGCGCTTCGCACCAACCAGGTCGCCTCGCTGACGACGACGCAGCTCGCGGCGCTGGAGCAGGCCGACCTCAACGCGCTGGACTCGACGCAGTTCGCGGTGTTCTCCTCGCGCCAGCTCGCGGCGATGAGCACGGACCAGATCAGTCAGCTGGAGTTCCAGGACGTCATCGGCCTGAACACGCGGGCGCTCGCGGGCTGGAGCTCGGTGCAGCTGGGCGCGCTCAACGGCGACAGCATCGCCTCGCTGAGCAACGCGCAGCTCGCGGCGCTGAGCTCGCGGCAACTGGCCGGGCTCACCGCCGATCAGATCGACCGGCTGAGCACCGAGCAGCTCGCCAACCTCGGCTCGCAGGCGCTGCTGGGCCTGAGCAGCTCGCAGTTCGGCTCACTGGACCTCGATCAGATCGGGGCCCTGTCCGCCCGGCAGATCGCGGCGCTGAGCTCGCTGCAGATCGCCGCGATGGACCCGACGGCGCTGGCCGCGCTGACCACGCTGCAGTTCGCGGCGCTGCGCTCGTCGCAGCTCGCGGCGCTGGACGCGACGCAGATCGGCGCGCTGGAGACGCAGGACCTGGCCGTGCTGCACACAACGGCCCTCAAGGCGATGGGCTCGGACCAGATCGCCTGGCTGAGCGTGGATCAGGTCGCGGCGCTGCGCCCCGATCAGGTGGGCTCGCTGACCTACCAGCAGGCCGCGGCCATGAACACCGAACAGATCCAGGCACTGGGCACGGCCCAGATCCTGGGGCTGACCAACGTGCAGGTGCTGGCCTGGACCAGCGACCAGATCGCCGCGCTGGACGCCCAGGACGTCGCGCTGCTGCCCGGTCGCGCGATCCGCGTGATGGATGCCGGCGACTTCGCCGCGCTGTCCACCGACCAGGTCCATGCGATGACCAGCCTGCAGCTGGCCGAGATGACCACGGCGCAGTTGGCGGGCTTCGGCACCGAGGACTACGCGGCGCTGAGCTCCTCGGCTTTCCGCGCGCTGGGCACGGCCACGCTCAACGCCCTGTCCACCGACGTGTTCGCCGCGCTGGGCTCGGACCAGGTCCACGCGCTGAGCACGCAGACGCTGCGCGGCCTGCACACCGAGGCGCTCGCGGCGATGAACTCCGACGCGATCGAGGCGCTGGACAGCCGCCAGGTCGCGGCGCTGACGACGCAGCAGATCATGGCGATCTCGTCGGAGGCGTTCTCGACGATGTCCAGCGACGACCTGACCGCGCTCAGCCGCGAGCAGGCGCGGGCGTTGACGGTCGATCAGATCCATGCGATCGGCAGCGACGCCATCGTCGGCTTCGAGACCCGCGACCTCGCGGCGCTGTCGATGGACCAGGTGATGGCCTTCACCACGGACGCGCTGCATGCGATGTCGGGCGCGCAGCTCGATGCGCTGTTCCTGTCCACGCCGATCATGCTCAACCTCGACGGGCACGGGCTGGGCACGGTCTCCGCCGCGCAGGGCGTGAGCTTCGACATGAACAACACCGGCCACGCGCAGCAGTGGGGCTGGATGGCGCAGGGCAACGCGCTGCTGGCGCGCGACCTGAACGGCAACGGGCAGATCGACTCGGGCGCCGAGCTCTTCGGCACCGGCACGGTGCTGGCCAACGGCCGGCACGCGGCCAACGGCTACGAGGCGATGCAGGCGCTGGACGCCAACGGCGACCACCGGCTCGACGCGCACGATGCGGGCTTCAGCCAGCTGCGGCTCTGGGCCGACGCGAACGGCAACGGCAAGACCGACGCGGGCGAGCTCAAGACGCTGGCGGAACTCGGCATCGTGGAGCTGGACCTGAACGCGCAGTCCAGCTCAACGATCGATCACGGCAATCTGATCGGTCTGATCTCCGGCTACAAGACCGCGGACGGCGTGTCGCACGCGATGGGCGACGTCTGGTTCGCGAAGGCGACCGACGCCCAGGCGGGCGATGCCGCCGCGGCCGCGGACACCGCCACGGCCAAGGCCGCGATCAGCACCGAGGACCTGCTCGCCGCCCCGGCGGCGGCCACGACGCCGCTGCTCACCGATGCGACGCAGGCCACCGTCCATCACGCGGCGATGAGCGCGATCCACGCGACCGCGCGCCGCCTGGATGAGGAACAAGGCGGCAACGCGCCCTTGATCTGACCGGTCGCTGCCCCGTGGCCGATCGGTGGCCGATCGGATCGCGGGCACGCGCGTGTGACAAATGCTCACTCGCGGCTGGGATGTCGCATGAACTCGTTCTGAGGGCGTCCGGACTGTTCCCCTTCATCGGCTGCCACGCGCCCTGATCGGGTGGCCGACTGGAGCCGTGACGCCGGCGCGTCGTCCCGGCTCGGGAACGCGCCATGGCCTTCACGATCTCCTCACGCCCTTCCGACTCGCCGGCGACTCCGTCGCCCACCGACTCGGACAAACCTTCCGCCTCGACCGACGACGCGTCTGGCGCCCTGCCCGCCCCCACCGACGACGCCTCGTCGTCGCCGTCCTCGGCCACGGGCGGCGATTCCGGGGCCTCCGGCGTGACCGGCCGGCCCTCGCTGTTCCGACGTTTCCTCCGCCCCTTCCAGGACCTGAGGCTGCGGCTCTCTCCGGCGCGCCACGAGCGCACCATCGGCCCCTTCAGCCGAACCTACGTGAAGAGTGACCCGCCCCCGATGCCCGACAAGCGCCCGGCGCTGTTCAAGCCCACCGCCAAGGCCAGCGCGAAGGCCTTGCAAGCCGCGGATGCGAAAGCCCGCGCCGCCGCGCGGTCCACGGCCGCGCAATTGACGAAGCCGCCCGCCCGGTCGTTGGCGTCGTCAACCGCTGCTGTGCCGAAGCAGGCGCCTGCCATCGCGGAGCTGATTCGAAGCTCCCTGCCCGAGTTGCCTCCTGAGCGCGCGCTGTTGCTCGAGGCGGTCCTGGAGACGGCAACCTCCGACCGCGCCCGGGCCGGCGAGGTGCTCGCGGAACTGCTGCGGACGCCCGCGCCAGCGCTCTCCGGCGTGACGCGCGATCCCATCGCGAGCCCCGCCGGCGAGACGCCGGCGCGCATGGAAGTCCAGCGTCAGGCCAACGCCGCCCGCCGAGCGCTGGCGGCGACGGCGGGTGGTTTCGACATCCTCCTGACCTTGCAGGGCTTGCGCCTTCCCCCCGACGGCGATCCGATGCGGCCGCGCGCGGAAGTCGCGCTGGAGAAATACAAGCTGGGCCTGCGGGCCGAGGACGCGCTGATCGCGCAGGGCCTGCGCGTCGGCGGCGCCCAGTCCGGCGACGACGTGCGCGACGCGCTGGATGCCCACCCCCGGCAGCTGGACCTGCTGGATCCCACCTGGCTGGGCACCGGCAACGCGCGCCGGCAACCGGGCGGTGCGCATGAAGCGGAGCTGCCGATGACGCTGGCCGCGCAGGCCTTCCTCCACGCGACCGCCAACCAGGGCCGCGCCGCCGACCTGGAGGGCGAGGCGATGCGCGAGTACAAACCCGCCTACGTCGCGCTGCGCAACGGCTTCACGGTCAGCGGTCAGGGCTCTGACTTCCACCTGATGGCCAAGCGCCTGCGCAAGTTCGTCCGCTACATCGACCTCGCCTGCAAGACGCCCGACGGCGAGCGTCCCACGACACGCCATCAGCTGAGCCTGCCCCTGCGCTTCGCCCGGCGCCTCGCCGGCAAGGACAAGTCGCCGCTGGCCACGCTGCTCAAGTCGGGCGCGATCGGGAGCTCGGCGAAGATCCTCCTCGCCGACGGCCGGACGATCGATCCGACCGCCGAGCGGCAGGTGCTCCAGGACGCCTTCCAGGCCGCCTCGCCCGCGCAGCGCCGCGAGCTGCTGCGCCAGATCGTCGTCGCCACGACGGCCGGCGGCATCAGCAGCTACACCGATGGGCGTCGACATGCCGCCGGTTTCAACGCGGGCTACGGCGGCGTGTCGGTCGCGGGGATCGGCGGCCTGTCCACCGGCATCACGCCCGTGATCGACGTCAGCGCCGAGCGCAGCCGCACCGCGGTGTTCCGCGGCGGCACCCTCGACACCGGCGTGCTCTACCTCGGCAGCGAGCGCAAGGTCAGCGGCTCGGCGGGCGTCGGCGTGCGCGCGGGCACGCAGATCGGCCCGGTGCTGAATGTCTCGGCGCAGGCGATGGCGCGGCTGGGCGCGTCGCACCTGGTGTCGCGCGGGCTCATGATCCGCACCCGCCCCGACGGGCGCGAACACGAGTCGCTGCCGCCGGCGCTCGCCACGGGCCTGGGCAACGAGGGCTGGAAGCGGATGAACGAACTGGCGGTCAACGCGATCTTCGACATCGCCGATCAATCGGCGGCGCAACGCCCGGCCCAGGGCGGTGCGATGTGGTCCCAGGTGGTGGATCGCCTCGGGGACTTCCGCGACATCTCCTTCGGCTGGAACGAGGGGCGCGCCACCGCCGTGGACGTCTCCGCCAGCCTGGACGCCACCGCCGCGATCCAGGTGTTTCCGGGCGTGGGGGCGTCCGCGTCGGCCGGCGTCGGCCTGAAGCACACGCTGCTGGACCGCAAGCAGGCGCGCGATGCCGGCGGCGCGGCACGCTCCGCGCAGACCGAGCACGCTTCCCGCACCGCGCTGCGCCTGGGCGCTGGCGCGGGCGTGTCCCATCCCTCGCTGGCAGTCATCGGCGGGCGCGACATCGCCGCGCTTGGCCGGTACCGCGTGGGCGTGGAGACCGAGCTGGTGCTCCAGTCGCGGTCCGGCATGGTGCGCATCGCCACGCAGGATGGCCAGGTCCTGCCGAACCGCTCGGCCCGCCACCGCGAGTTCGGCGTCCGTGACGACTTCATCCAGGCGATGAATGCCCAGCGCGAGCGCTGGATCGAGCGCCTGGGCCAACCCGATGCGGCCGGCCACCCGCGGGATGGTCAGGCGCGTTTCGATGCCTTCATGACCGAGCTGGTGAACCTGGATCCCGGACCGGGCCGGTTCTATCTGGAACGACAGTGCCTGACGCCCGAGGCCGCGCTGGCGATCGGCAACGCCATGGATCGGCTGGCCGTGCTGCAGCGCGCGCGCCCGGCCGACGCCCGTGTCGCCGAGCTTCAGGCTCAGATCGCCGATCGGGTCGAGTCCTCCTCGAGTTGGCAACCCGCCGGCCTGAACGTCATCCAGCCCATCCTGCGGTCCGGCGCGCCGGGCGCCTCGCTCGACGTCAGCGGATCGGCCAATGCCGGCGGCGGATCGTGGTCGGACCGGCTGCTGGGCGGCGGCCGCCTGGCCGTGGGCGGACGCATCGAGATGGCGTCCGGCGGCCGGGCGGTGCTCTCGCTGGACGCGACGGCAGCGGCGCCGCTGGCGATGCCGCTGGAGACCTCGGCGGCGGCCGTCTCCGGCCCGGCGATGGCCGTCGGCATGAACGCGGACATGGCAGACATGGCGGGCGGGGGGGCGCTCGTCCGCTGACCTGGCGGAGTAGACCGCTCCTGTCCCCCTTATCGGCGCATGGCCGTTTCGCGGCGGGCGACACAATGGCCCGATGAAAACACTGTGCATCGAGGGCTGGCGCGGGGTGAACCACTCCATCGCGATGGTCAACCAGAACCAGATCCTGGAGATGGTGAAGGACCCGCGCTTCGAGCTGTTCCACAAGGACGCGCCGTTCTTCATGCCCCATTGGGACAAGAGCAAGCTGGACTCGGGTTTCGCGCCCGAGGAACGCGCCATCATCGACGCCCTGCCCGATCCCGGCGACCGCGTCATGGACGTGCGCCTGCGCATCGCCTCGCCGGTCCGCCTGGGCGACCCCGCCGCCGCGCGCCGCAACGCCACCTTCGTCGTCACCGAGTTCGGCCTGTCGGGCAAGAGCTTCGATCCGCCCGAGATGCCGCCCAGCGCGCTCACCCAGGGCGATGACCTCGTCATCACGCCGACGCGCTGGTCCAAGGCCCGGCTGGTGGACTACGGCTTTGACGCCGACAAGGTCATGGTCGTGCCCCACGGCTACAAGACCGACACCTTCCTGCCGATGACGCCCGAGCAGCGCCAGGCCGCGCGGGCCGCGCTGGGCATGCAGCCGCACGAGATCGTCTTCAGCAACGTCGGCGTGGCGACCTGGAACAAGGGCATCGACCTGATCCTGCTGGCCTTCGCCGAACTGCGCCTGCAGGGCCTGCCGGTGCGGCTGATCCTCAAGGACCACCAGGGGCTGTACGGCATCGGCGTGGACCGCGTCTTCGCGGAGATGGCCAGCCGCGCGCCGCAGCTCAACTCGGCGCAGGTGCGCGACGGCATCTCGGTGCTGTCCACCAGCCTGAACCTGGCGCAGCTGCGCTCGCTGTACGCGCTCTCCGACGCCTACGTCTCGCCCTACCGCGCCGAAGGCTTCAACCTGCCGGTGCTCGAGGCCATGGGCTGCGGCACGCATGTGATCGTCAGCGGCGGCGGCGCCACCGACGACTTCACGCCGCCCGAGCTCTGCCATCGCCTGCACAGCCGCCCCGGCACCGACGCCGACGCGCCGCAACCGGTGGGCGCCTTCGTCGTGCCGGACCTCGACGACCTGCGCGAGGCCATGCTGCAGGTCGTGGAGCAGCGCCTGCCCCCGGCCGCGCGCCGCGAGGCGGCCCGCCAGCGGCTGGCGCAGCGCTTCTCGTGGGGCACCGTCACGAAGCAGCTGCTCGACCTGCTGTGAGAGGCCGCTGAGATGAGCAAGCCCAGCATCGCCGTCGCCATCGTCGACACCGACCTGCATGTGCTCGCGCGCCAGGCGCTGCTGCACAGCATGCGTCAGATGGAGCAGCACGGGCTGGCGTTCAGCCAGGTGCTGATCTACTCCGACAAGCCCGAGCTCTGGCCCGGACTGCCGGTGATCCCGGTGCCGACGCTGCGCTCGATCACCGAGTACAACCAGATCATCACGCGCACGCTGGCCGATCACCTGAGCGCCGACCACGTGCTGGTGATCCAGTACGACGGCTTCGTGCTCAACGCCGACCAGTTCTCGCCGCACTTCCTGCATTACGACTACATCGGCGCGCCCTGGCCCAACTACGAGGTCAACGAGGTCGGCAACGGCGGTTTCTCGTGGCGCTCGCGGCGCCTGGTGCACGCGGTGGCGCAGCTCGATTACGCCGATCCGGCCGAGCCCGAGGACCTCTTCATCTGCCGCACCATGCGCGAGACGCTGGAGCGCGCCGGCTGCCGCTTCGCGCCCAAGGCGATCGCGCAGCACTTCTCGGTGGAGTTCCCTGCGGTGCCCTTCCCGACCTTCGGTTTCCACGGCATCTTCCACCTGCCCCTGGTCTACCGGGAAATGCCCGACTTCCTGCTGGACCACCTCTCCGACCGGATCGTCAAGACGCGCAGCGGCTTCCTGATGCCCGGCTTCCAGGCGGTGTCGCCCGCGGCCGCGCAGAAGCTGCAGGCGCGCCTGGCCACTCTCGAAAGCTCCTGATGAACGCGAAGAAGCAGATCGTCATCCTCATTCCCCATGGCGTGCAGACCGGCGGTCCGGAAGCCCTGCACCAGCTGTCGGACTCGCTGCTGCGCCAGGGCCACGATGCGCGCGTCTGGTACGTGCTGCCGACTGACCTGCCGGCCATCGACGACCTGTTCCGCCGCAACGGCCTGACCGCGGGCACCGCGCTCAAGCTCCAGCCGCGCCCGAACACGATCGCCGACTACGAGAAGTACCAGGTGCGCCTGGCCGAGGAGATCGCCATGACGCCCGACACCTGCGTCGTCCTGGCCGAGACCTACGTCCACTGGCTGCGCTACTTCCAGCCCTGCACGCCGATGGTCTGGTGGCTGAGCATCGACAACGCCTTCGAATACCTGTCGGTCAACAAGATCAACCTCAACCTGCTGCGCAGCGAGCGGGTGCTGCACACCTACCAATCGGGCTACGCGCGCGACGTGATCCGCGCGCTGGGCTGCACGCGCACGCTGCCGCTGTCGGACTACACGCCCGGCAAGCCGGTGCCCGCGCCCGGCGAGCCCGTCTTCGAGACGGCCGCCAAGACCGACATCGCGCTCAATGCCAACCACAAGGTGGTCTACGACGTGGGCGCGATCGCCGCGCGACTGGAACGCGAGAACGGCTGCAAGGTCCACCTGATCCGCGGCCTGACGCGCGCGCAGGTCTATGAGGCGCTGGGGCGCAGCAAGCTGTTCATCGACCTCGGCACCTTCCCCGGCAAGGATCGCCTCGCCCGCGAGGCGCTGATGCGCGACTGCTGCGTCTTCGCGCTGGATGTGGGCGCCGCGCGCGATTACGCGCTGCCCGACGAGTGCTACTTCAAACCCGACCAGGTCGATCAGGTCTTCGCCGGCGCCGCCGGTCTGATGCGCGATTTCGAGCTCTACCTCGAGCTCTCGCGGCCGGCGCAGCAGGCGGTGCGGCGCGAGCGGATGATCTTCGAGCGCGAGGTCGCCGGCCTGGCGCATGCCTTCGGCGCCTGACGCCTTCGGGGCCGGATGCTTCGGCCCCCACCCCATGCCAAGGGTTTTCCCTCCCCGCTGGCTTACGGGGGTGTAGGTGATCCCCCTTCAAGCGAAACGGCGCGGCTCGCATTGAGAAAGCCCGCCGCAACGCCGAAGATGACTCTGGGACGCGAAACGACCACAAGGACGGGCGTCACCAGCATCCATCAGGGGGAAACCAAATGAACTTCTCAGGCCTCAAGGTCAAGACCAAGCTGTGGGCGGGTTTCGGTGTGATGGCGCTCATCGTGGCGGCCGTCTCCGGTGCGGCGCTGCACTGGCTGAACCAGTCCAGCTCGCGCGTGGAAACCTATCTGCAGGGCGTGGCGGCGCGAGAGCGCCTCGTGATCGACCTCCAGTCCGCCGCCAAGTCCCGCGCCATCGCCGCGCGCAACCTCGTGCTGGTGACCACGCCGCAGGATCGCGCGCTGGAACTGGACGCGGTCACCAAGTCGCATGAGGCCGTCCAGCAGGCGCTGGGCAAGCTCAAGCAGCACCTGGCGGGCGCGCAGGACGCGACCACGCAGGACCGCACCCTGTTCGACAAGGTCGCCGGCATCGAGGAGCAGTACGGCAAGGTCGCCCTGGCCATCGTGGGCCTGGCCAACGACGGCAAGCGCGACGAGGCCGTCACCAAGATGAACGCGGAATGCCGCCCGCTGCTGGCGGCGCTGCTGACCGCCACCGGCGACTTCATCCGCTACGAGGACGAGCGTTCCGCCGCGGAGACGCGGTCCGCGAGCGAGCTGTTCACGACCGACCGCAACCTGCTGATCGCCACGGCGGTACTGTCCGCGGCGATCGCCGGCCTGCTCGGCTGGCTGATCAGCCGCGCGGTGACCGCGCCGTTGAACCGCGCGATCCAGGTCGCGCAATCGGTGGCCGATGGCGACCTGCGCGACGACATCCAGGTCGATGGCCGCGACGAGCTCAGCCAGCTGCTGACCGCGCTGAAGGCCATGAGCGGCAACCTCTCCACGATGGTGACGAACGTGCGTCAGGCCGCGGACGGCATCGCCACGGCGTCCACGCAGATCGCCAGCGGCAACCAGGACCTGTCCAGCCGCACCGAGTCGCAGGCCAGCGCGCTGCAGGAGACCGCCTCCTCGATGGCGCAGATGACCGAGACCGTGCAGGTCAACGCCGAGTCCTCGCGCAAGGCCACCGGCCTGGCGGATGCCGCGGCGCAGGTCGCGGGCCAGGGCGGTGAGGTCGTGCACCGCGTCATGACGACGATGGAGGCCATCACCGGCTCCAGCAAGCGCATCGGCGACATCATCGGCGTCATCGACGGCATCGCCTTCCAGACCAACATCCTCGCGCTGAATGCCGCTGTCGAGGCGGCCCGGGCCGGCGAGCAGGGCCGCGGCTTCGCGGTCGTGGCCAGCGAGGTGCGCGCGCTGGCGCAGCGCAGCGCCAACGCCGCCAAGGAGATCAAGACGCTGATCTCGGACAGCGTGGAGAAGGTCGATGTGGGCGCGGCGCAGGTGCAGGAAGCCGGCCGCACGATGGACTCGGTGCTCACGCAGGTGCGCAAGGTCACCGACCTCATGGGCGAGATCAACGCCTCCACCGAGCAGCAGACCCACGGCATCGTGCAGGTCAACGAGGCCGTCGCCGCGATCGACCGCGGCACGCAGCAGAACGCGGCCCTGGTCGAGCAGAGCGCGGCCGCCGCCGAGAGCCTGCGCCAGCAGGCCGTGGCCCTGACCGAGGCGATCTCGCGCTTCAAGGTGCGCAACGCGTTGGCGATGTGATCCACCGGAGGTTGGTTGCCGGCCCTGGTGCCGATGCGGCCGACTTCGAGAAGACCGAAACGGGAGCCAGATTGGCTCCCGTTTTTTCGTTCCTTGACGCTTCAGGACGGTGCAGAACGCCCGGCGGTGCGATCGCCGAATCCCATGACCGCGATCTTTGGAAACAGCATTTGACTCTGCTGCGCTGCCGCATAAAGTGCCCTGTCCCATTCGCTCGTGAGGTCCAGCATGAGTTCAATCGCCATGACCATGTTCCTCGACTCCTCGCCCGGGGAGCTCGTGGATCTGCCGCATGCGGGTTCCGGCCTGGAGCATCCGCTCGTTTTCGACAGCGCCGCCAAGGAGATCCAGCAGCTGGCCGTCGAAGGCCGTGTCGAGGTCGTTCAACAGCGCGTCACCGCCGTGGGCGACGAGACGCTGATCGAGGACCTGCGCTTCCGGCGCCTGAGCTGAAGCGCGCGGCCGTCCTCGGTCAGGGCGACGCGCCGCTCGCGGCCAGCGACGCGCGCATGCGGGCCTGCATCTCGGCGATGCGGCGGCGTTTCTCCTCGCCGATCGCCAATTGCTCCGGTGACAGTCCCATCGCCCGGCCCCGCTCGATCTGCTGATCGATGAGCGGCAATTCGCGCTCGGCTGCGTCGACGAAGGCGCGCTGCACCGACTGATGCCGGTCCTGCTCGCGGCGCGCGTAGGCGTTGCGATCGTCGAGTTGCCACGCTGGCGTCTGCGCCTCGGCGGCAGCGCGTTGAAGCGGCGGCGTGCGCTCGTCCCCCGCCGTGCGGGCCTCCGCGAGGGTCCATGCCGCCGGCACTTCCCCGGTCGCTGAAGCGGGCGCGCCGGGCGCGGAGGCCGCAACTGCGGACACGGCGCCATTCGCCGCGGACGCCGCCTCGTTCGCCGCTCCCGCCGAAGACGGCGCCGAAGCGCCCTCCTCGCTCCGAAGCAATGCTGTGGCCGACGCGGACAAGGACACCGCGGGCGCCTCGCGCGGCGAGGCCTCAGCGGCGTCCCACGCATCCAGCGGTCCGCCCGTCGCGACCCAGCCGAGCAATGCCCCCACCAGCGTCAACGCGAGCGCGAGACGCAGGTCGATGCGGCCGCGGGCCACGCCCCGATCAATGCGCGTGCGCATGCGCGTCTCCCGCCGCCATCGGCGATGGGGGCTCGAAGGGCGTGCGCGGCGGCGTCACGCCGGGCGCCCAGCGCAGGCCGGCCGCGTCGAGCAGGTCCTTCTGCCGCTGCCGCCAGCGCGCGTCCAGCCGCTCCAGCGCGAGCGCCTGCCGCGCCTCGTGGCGCACGGTCTCGCTGTCCACCGGATAGACGCCGCGCCGCGTCGACAGCACCTGCACGCGTTCCCAGCCCGCGCCGTCCGGATGACGGATCGGCGGGGATGCCGGGCCCACCGGCCAGGCGCGCGCCAGGTCGCGCGCCCAGGCATCGAGCGCCGAGTCCGGCTCGGCATCGCCCAATCGCCAGTTCAACGGCGCGGCGCCCGCGAGCCCGCGCAGGCTCGCGGGCGCCGCGCAAGCCGACGGAGGCTCGCCCTGTTCCTCGCCGGATGCGGGGCAGCGCACATGCAGGGCCTCCACGGCTTCCAGCCGCTCGAAGCGTTCCTGATGGGCACGGTAGTAGCGCTCGATGTCGGCCGGGCTGACGGCCGCGGCGAGCGCGTCGCGCGGCGGCGCGTCGCCGTGCGGATCGGCGCTCAGGCCCGACCACCGCTGCCACGCCAGCTTGCGCTGGCGCGCCTCGATCACGCGGTGCACGAAGTCGAGTTCGTCGGCCTGCCAGCCGCTCTCGCGCCGCAGCCAGTGCTCGACGAATCGCTCGCGCAGCAGCTGGCGAGCCTGCGCGCGGGCGAAGTCGAGATCGCCACCACGCAGCAGGCGCCGGCCCTGCACGTTCTGCAGCGGCCAGAGGTCGCCGAGCGTGATCGCGCCAGCGGGCACGACGCCCGCGCCACCGGCACCACCGAAAGCGCGATGCCGCTGCACGACCACGCGCGACGCCGCGGCCAGCTGCGCGGCGTCCAGCGCGTCGTCCATGCGCAGGCTCGATCCGGGACGCGAGGCGCCGGCGTCGGGCCACACGGCGCGCCACGCGGCCGCGTCGACCTTCAGCGGCAGCTCCGGTGAGGCGGCACGCCACGCGGCGTCGATCCGATCGGGCCAGAGCGCCTGCAGCGTCACGAGCCATTGGCGGCGGATCTCCAGCTCGGGCGGGAAACCGACGCGCCGGCTCGCGAAGAGCGTGGCATCGCCGACCTCGCGCGCGGCCGCGTCGCCCATCAGCAGGTCGACCGCCAGGTGACGCGTGAGCTCGCCCAGCGTGAGCTCGGGCCGCTCGCGCCGCGCGAGCGCGAGCAGCGCCTCGGCCGGGCGCCGCGGGATCGGCTCACTGCCCACGCGCGCGACCCAATCGGCGGACGGCTGCGCGATCGGAGCCGCCATCGCCGGGAACGCCAGCGCGAACGGCAACGCCAACGCCAGCCCCAACGACGACAGCCCCACCGCGCCCGCGAGGAGCGCGGCCCTCACAGCCGCTCGGCCGCGCGGTTGAGCAGGTGCACCACCATCGCGATGGCGTGCGGCACGACGACGCGCCCGACATCGCGGCGCACGCCGTGATCGGTGGAGGACAACACCTGCCCCCCGCGGCTGTACGAGATCGCCCCGCCCTGGCGCAGCAGCGGCCGGATGTCCGTGGCCGTCCCGGACAGCGGCGTGTAGCTCGCCAGCGCGGCGGTCACGCGCGCGTCGTCGTTCAGGGCCTCGCTGTCGTAGTAGTCCTTGACCCAGGTCTCCCAGCCGGAGTGGTTCAGCGCGGACGTCGTCCAGGTGTGATGCGGCTGCAGCAGGTCGGTGGTGTGCATCACGAAGCCCAGGCTTTGCACCGTGGGCCGCGCGAGGAACTGCGACCACCAGTACTGGCCGAGGTTGTCGATGGGCTGGAACGGCGCCTTCTCGAAGTCCGCGTACATCGAGGCGGTGGAGCTGCTGCCCTGGCGGTAGTTGGCCTCGGTCAGCCCGTAGCTGTTGTACTTGCTGCCGTCGCTGAACCAGCCTTTC
The DNA here is from genome assembly GCF_048081605.1 of Roseateles sp. So40a. Lineage (NCBI taxonomy): Bacteria > Pseudomonadati > Pseudomonadota > Betaproteobacteria > Burkholderiales > Sphaerotilaceae > Roseateles > Roseateles sp. So40a. The sequence goes on from NZ_CP182288.1 coordinate 2,392,652, forward strand.
ATGCCGCCCTTGCCGTCGTCCAGGTGGTCGCCGACCAGCCACGCGGCGGCAAGGTCGTCGATGTCACCCTTCACCGTGAGCTTGGCGTAGTTGTAGCCGCCGAAGGCGTTGCCGTGCACGTCCGGACCCTGCGTGCGGTTCTGGAAGTGCCAGTAGGAGGTGTAGTTGACGATGCCCGAGCCCAGGCCCCAGACGGGCGCGAGCACGCAGTCACCGGTCATGGCGCCGCACAGGTAGGTGTCGGCGAAATCGTCCACGTCGTAGGCGCCCTGGCCGAGCTGCTCGGTGAACTGCTCGATCGTGTAGCCCGCGCGCGTCACGCCGGCCAGCAGCTTGGCGTACTGCGTGGTGTCCGCGTGGCGCTGCATGTAGCGCACCGCATCCATGGCGATGCGCTTGTGGGTCTCTTGGGCGAAGGCGCCGGCATCGGTCGTGTGGACGAGCCCGGCCGCCGCGGCGGTCAGAAGCAGGATGGATCGCATCGAAGTCTCCCTGTCGGAACCGGTCGAGGTTCCTGGTCTTCCCGAGAGGCGCGCGTGCCGGCCGCACGTCGTCGTTGTTGTTGTCGGAGCGGGATGTTCGGCGCGGGTCGTGACGGCGCGGTTAAGAAATGTCGACAGCCACGCCGCCGCTTGCATGTCGATACAACTGTCGGGTCAACCCCGAGGCGGCTTGAGGGCGGGTTTGGCCGCTGGCTTGACAGGCGCCTTGGCAGACGGCTTGATCGGCGGCCGGGCGTTGTTGACCCGATTCGCGAGGAAGACCTCGCCGATGTCCAGGGTGCTGTCGTGCCCGACGTGCTTCGCGCAGGTGTTCAGCCACTGGTCCGCCGCCGCACGGCCCAGGCCGAACAACGTCGTCAGCAACCGCGGATCGGTGTTGAGCTTGCTGGACGCGCCGAACGGCGCCAGGCCGTCCTCGTCGGCCACGCGGTGCAGCCGCATCTGCTTGTAGCGCGTCGGGTCGATGCGCCGGTCCCGCAGCAGCCGCTGCACGAAGGAGATCGCGCGCAGTTCCGCCACCAGGCTGGCGTTGAAGGTGATCTCGTTGATGCGGTCGTCGATCTCCGACGCGGTGCGGGGGATGCCCTCGTGCTGTCGCGGATTGATCTGGATGAGCAGCACGTCGTCGGACTCGGTGCCGTAGACCAGCGGCCAGAGCGCGGGGTTGCCCGAGAAGCCGCCGTCCCAGAAGGGCTCGCCGTCGATGACCACGGTCTGCGCGCTGTGCGGCAGGCAGGCCGAGGCCATCAGCGCCTCGATGCTCAGGTCTTCCCCGCTGAACACGCGCGGCTGACCGGTGCGCACCGAGGTCGCGGTGACGAAGACCTTGATCGGGCCGTCGCGCAGCGCGTCCACATCGACGTGACGCCGCACGATGTCGCGCAGCGGATCGAGGTTGAAGGGGTTGAGCTGATACGGGCTCCACAAGCGCAGCCAGGCCTCCCAGGCGGCCATGCCGGGCCAGGCGCTGCGGTTGAAGATCCACGCGGGGGTGGGCGGGCGGACCGGGTCGGCGGGGCCGGCGGCCTCCCCCACGACGCCGAAGCACGCGGGCACGCCGGAGACGTCCTGCCAGAAGCGCGACAGCGCCTGGCGAGCGCCGAGCGCCCCGCCCTGCGCGAAGCCGGTGGCCATGACCGCGGCGTTCATCGCGCCGGCGCTGGTGCCCGAGGCGCCGTCGATGCGCAGCGAGCCGTCCTCCAGCAGCCGGTCCAGCACGCCCCAGGTGAAGGCGCCGTGAGAGCCCCCGCCCTGCAGGGCGAGGTCGATGAGACGAGGCGAAGCGGCGGGCTTGTCCCGATCATTTGTCACGGACGACGATGGCGACGGCGAGGACATGGAGGGCTTGGGCATGACGGAGGCTGCACGAGCGGCGCGGCCGCGGAGCTTGCAGCCTATCAGTCCGGCGCCTTGGGCTCAGGTGGCATGACTGCGCCGAGCTTGCGGAGCTCCTCCGAGATCGCCGCGGCCATTCGCGGCCCCACAGGGCCGAAATGCGCCCTCAAGTCCCGGACCGCTACGGACTGGTACGACTCATCCAGGAGAATCGCATTCAGGTTCCCCAAGGTCGTGACCCGTTCTTCCAGGCGGCGATAGAAATCGACCTGTCCTTGGCAGAACTTCTGTTCCTTCGCCGCCCTCTCGCTCTCCTTCGGGTCATCGCTGCGCACCATCGCGGCAGCCTCCTTTGCCCGCCTCAGCGCCTCCCGGGCAAACCAGTTCGTCTGACCCAAGTCCCGCAAGGTCTCTGAGGGGAAGACTTCCGGGTGTGTGTGGTGCTGCCTCGCCAACCCCGGAAACGCGGTGATGCCGAGTCGGTGATACCCCCGTGCAGCCAGCACGACGCGAAGCCTTTCGGCATAGGAGCGTTCCGCCGTCGACGCGGCACCGGAGGCACCCTCACACGCGAAAAGAACCAAGGTACCCGCGAAATCCGGCCGCAAACCGCGCTGGATCAACCCATCCGCCAAAGCCTCGGGCGACAGGTCACCGACCAGATCAGTGCTGTATGCGGTCGTGCCATCGAATGCCCGACTCCTCTTACCATGCCCCGCGACCAGAATGCGCCCGTTCGGGTGGACGTTCTCCAATAGGCGGACAGGATCCGCCCCGGCGGGGGCTTCAAATGAAAGACGCATGTCGCCAGCCGGCGACTCGATCAGATCGTGGTAGCGGGACAAGGTCTTGATCGGCTGCTCGGACGCATCCATCAAGGACCACATCGCCGTATGGGACAGCCCGGGGCTCAGCGTCAGGACTGTCTCGCGCGCCGCGCGCAGCCCGTCAACGAACCGCACGTCGATGCGATCGCCGGCGACATTGGCTTGCAGCCACCACACGACGCCGTTCGGGGCCTTTTCCAACAGCTGCAGCAAGCGCCGCTTCAAGCCCGCTTCGAGTGCGATTGGCCGCTCCCACAGAAATCGATCCTGAAGCCACGGGCCCAGTGCGCCCGCGATCTGGCCGAGGAGCATGCTCACGGTCTTGTCCTTCGAGTCTCGGACGGTCAATGGCCGTGCGACGGTGATGTGCTCGTTGGGCTGCAATCGGCCGCGAGACGGCAGCCTCTCCACGACATGCCTGGCTCGATCGGCCAGTTCTTCCAGCGTCCAAAATCCCATCCGCAAGGCATCACCGTCCTCGGGCATGCTCGCCATCGTGGCGGCATTCATGCCGGCAGCCTCCGACCTGATGGCATGCATCAGGACGTTGAGCATGGCGGTCGAGGTGTGGGCCACGGTACGCTGCCACGCGCCGACCTCGTTGTCCCAACGGCCATCCGCATGACGGATCGTGATCCAACGATTCGCACCGCCCGTCGGCTCGCAATTGCAGCGCAGGACATCATCGATGCGCACACCCAGTCCCCTTGGCCACCAGGGAGCCCGCATCACGACGTTGACGAGGACTGACGACTCCATAAGCAGCGCGTGGTCAGCGAAAATCGTCGCTGGATCGATCTGCTGGTCAAGGAAAGCGACCGGCGTGCGGACCGACAAGGCCGCCTCATCCGTTGAGAGCGCATCGGCCGTCTGGGCCGGGATCGGGGAGGAAACTCGCATGGAGTGATCACGAAGGGAAGAGGGCTGTGTTCACTCGATCCAAGTTCCAGTTCGGCCACCCGATCAGCGCGGCGGCGGATCGCCAAGCCTGGCAGTTCGATCAGCCTCGGGCGTCCTTGCTCCTGGAGGAACCGGCACGGCGGGGACCGACATGGCCCCACATGTGGCGCACGCCCACCTGGTCGTAGGTGTAGTCGTGGTAGGCCCAGTCCGCCTGCCGATCGATCTCGGACGCCACGGTCGGCTGGGGCTGCGCTTGGCGGAACAGCCCCTTGATCCCGTCCATCAGCCGGCGATGCCAAGGCGGCTTGACGCCCGACGCCGCGGGCGGGCTCAGCGCGGCGATGGCCTCGCCCTTCACCCGGGCAATCTGCGCGGCGATCCGTGCGCCTGCGCTGACGTCCTCGATCCGCGCGGCGTACGCCTTCTCCTGTTCCACCAGGTCCGCGTAGATGCGCATCTCCTTCAGGGTCTTCTCCTGCTTCTCGAACAGGCTCTGACGACGCTCGGGCCGCCGCTCGCGCGAGAGCTCCCGCTCCTGCGTCAAGGCTTCGCGGAGCGCGCGTTCCCGCTGCGCCTCGAGCGACCCGATCAGCCGGCGCGTGCGCGCCAGCGTGGCCGGTGCATGGAGGACCAGTTCCGACGGTGCCACGATGTCGCGTTGGAATCCTGCGCGGGTGACCCCAGGACGGGCCGCCACCGTCAGGGACCGGTAGCCCTTGTCCGCGAGCGCTTGCCGCAGGCGATGCGAGAAGGCCTCCGTGGAACCCAGCCCGTTGCCGCTGCTGCACGAGTTCAGATAGACGGTGCCATTGAACGCCTTGGACAAGCCCTGCCCGGCCAGCTGCGCGGCGAGCTGCCGCGGTGTCAGCCCGCCGACCGTGGGCTGACGCCAGGCGCCGCCGGGCTCGCCGTGTCCGAGCACCATCACCCGCCCTTCCGGGTCGACGTCGGCAAGCGGCTGCTTGGTTTCCAGCGAGGTGGACTCCCGCGCCATCACGCGCCCGACGGTCCGGGCCCGGCCGTTGTGCCCGATCGCCAGCTCGTTCCAGAGATGCTCCAGGTCGTCCTTGGGATCGGGTCGGAAGATGCGCAATCCGTCGAGGTGCGGGCCGTCCTTGAGCACGACGCCCAAGCACCGATGCGCCCCCCCTTCCTTCAGGATCAGTTCCACGTTCCGCCCCTTGGCATCGACACGGAGCGCCCAGTCCGGTGGCTCGGCGCTGGAAGCCGCCATCGCCTGCCTCAAGGCGTCGAACGGCGCCCGCTCCAGCGCGAGCGGCCGGTTCCATTCGAAGCGCTCCATCAGCGTGGCGCCCAGGGACTGCGCGACCTCAGCGCGGACGGTGGCGAGTCGAGCGTCCACGGACTTGGCGGACACGGCCGATGCCGCGAGCGGGCTCGCGGGCCGCGGGCGTGCCTCGCCGAGCCACTCGGCCGCGGTGAACTCGCCGGGTTCCGGCTTCGGCAGCTTCCTGGGCTCGGGTCGCGCCCGGCCTGAGGTTTTCTCTTCGAGAGCGCCCAGCGACTTCACGAGGTCTTCCGAGTGCACCGGCAAGCGGGACACGGGCCCGCTCCCGGCCCCGCTCAGATGGACGCGAAGTTGCTTGAGCAGTTGATGGGCGAAGTCCAGGGGCACGGGATCTTGCCCGAACGGTCGCGAGGTCCAGCCGCCGTTGTCACTCTCCATCTGGATCCAGGCCGAGGCGCCCTCCGGCGGTTCGAAAGCCCAGCGCTGCGCGCCGTGGTCCAGGTTCAAGCCCAGATGGCGGGGCCACCAGTCCGCGCTCAGCGCGAGCCCTGCCTGCTTGAGTTCCCGCTCAGGCACGCCGCCGCTCTGGACGCCGAAGCTGGCCGTCTCGACAGCCAGGGGGGTATCGGCCGCGGCGGCTTCGCCGATGGCCGCGTCGGGGTGACTGGGCGGCGTCGCGCCGGACCAGCGGTCAATGAGGGAATCAGGCATGGCATGACTGGAATCGAGGACACCTGTCCAGTCATCGAGCATCCCTGTTCATGTGCAGCGCGGCTTGTCGGAACGTGTGAACGATCACACGCGCCGGCGGCTAGCGCGGCGGCGGATCGTTCGGCAGCCAGCGCTTGTAGATCGCCTGGAAGCTGCCGTCGCGTTTCATCTCGGCGAGCTGGTGCTGCCACGCCTGGATCGTGCCCATCGGCGTGCTGCGCGAGAACGCGATGAAGCCCTCGCTCGCGGCGAAGCTGAACACTTCCTCGATCGCGTCGCGCGAGACACCGGCCTGCACCAGCGTCTGCGGCATCGACAGCTTCTCGGCGGCGAACAGCGGCGCGCGGCCCGCGGCCAGCATGCGCACGCCCTGGATCGGATCGCTGACCTGCTGCAGGTTGTGGAAACCCGCCGACTGCAGCTGGGTCAGCGTGTACCAGTCCCGCACCACGAGCACCTTGGGCGCGCGCTTCGCCTCGGCCAGCGAGTTCAGCCGCAGGCCGCTGCCGGCCTTGGCGTAGAAGGTGCTCTGGAAGGTGACGATGGGGCCGACCCAGTGGAAGAGCTTCTCGCGCTCGGGGATGCGGGCCATCGAAAACAGCGCCGTCGGCGCGCCGTCCTGCGCCTCGCGGAAGGCCCGGGCCCAGGGCATGAACTCGATGGGCAACGACTGGCCCAGCCGCTTCTGGATCGCCTGGACGATGTCCACCGACAGGCCGCGCGGCTGGCCGAATTCGGTGAAGTTGATCGGCGGGAACTCCTCGCTGAGCAGGCGCAGCGACGCCGCCGGCGCGCCGCCTGAGGCGACGGTCGACGGGCCCGTGGAGGGCGTGGGCGGTGTCGACGCCGGTCCCGGCACAGGGGCCGGAGACGGCAACCGGGTCGTGGCCGAGGCTTGCGCCCCGCCCAACCAGGCCAGACCCGCCAGGGTCAGGTGTCGTCGATGCATCCGCGAGTCAGGGATCGAAGGAGTCGAAGGTGTCGGATCGTTCGAATCGATGATAGGCGGCGGTTACGACATGTCACTTTTCAGCCGATGGCCTGACCCGCCTCGGACTGCGCATTCCTGCGCATCGCGTGAAGGGGAAAACCCGAGGGGACCGGGACGCGCGGTCAACGCGCCGACGGGTCGGAGGCGCGCGGGTCGCGAAGGGTCGTGGGCGTCGACGGGCCGTGGTGGACCCACATCTGGCGAGCGCCCGAGGGGTCCGTCGAATTGACCTTGCCATCGTCGACGCGCGGCCCTCGCGATCCAGCGCGGCCAGGCGCTGTCCGGCTCGGGCGCCCGACATCGACGCCGGCAGCAGGAAGCGGTCCTCCAGCCGTGCGGCTCCGTTATGGCGCTGGGCCAGTCCCTGGGCGGCCGAGGCCAGGTTGTCGTCCGGTCTGGGCCTGAAGATCGCCACGCCCTGGGCGTGCGGCCCGGCCTTCAGCACCGTCCCCAGCGACCGGTCGCCGGTGAGCGTGTGCAGCAACAGCTGCACGTCGCCGCGATCGCTCTGCGCGCGCAGGGACCACGACCTCGACGTCAGGGACGGCTCGGACAAGGCCTGGGCCAGGGCCTTGAACGGTGCCGGCTCGAGCGCGATCGGGCGTGTCCAGTCGAAGCGTTGCAGCAGCACGGCGCCGAGTCGCTGCGCGGTCTCGGCCTGGACCGCCGCGGCGGCGCGTTCGCCTGCGCCGCCCTTGAAAAGCCCCCCGGCCTGGCGGTGCTGTGTGGTCTTGCCGTCGCGGCCACCCTCGATGGCCACGACCTCGGAGGAAACCGCCTCGCCGCGACGGTACGGCGAGAGGTCGATGGGAACGCGTGCGCTCAAGGGGCCCTCACGCGGTTCGAATTCGTGCCGAAGCTCGCCCTCGTCCACGTGCAGTCCGAGGCCGTGTGGCCACCAGTCCGCGGCGACGCAGCGCCTGGCGGTCTCGAACTCCGGGCTTTGCTGGGCTTCGCGGACCGATTTGGCAGCGGGTCCCTGCGCCGCGGCGACGGGCGTGTCGCCGGCGGTCGAGGGGGGCGAGAACGGGGAGAGACGGGTCAGGAAACTGGGCAGTTGCGGCATGGCGCGGGCCTCCATGGAACGATGCCCGATCAGTTCCCTTCAGCGACAGCCCGTTCTCCCGTCGATCCTCCCGTTCGCATCGACGTGATATCGCTCACGTCGCCGGGACCATCGACACGATGACCTTGTGTTTCGTCAAAGCGCGATCACGCGGCCCCGGTCGACCCGGTCCTCACTTCGCCCCGCGCAACTTGCCGAGCTGAGCCTGCGTCTCGCTCCACAGGTCCATGCCGACCTGCGTGGCGATGCCGGCGTTCACGCGGGTGAGCTTGTCGCGCATGCGCGCGGTCTCGGCGGGGCTGAGCTCATTGACCGCCATGCCCTTGGCCTTGAGCTCGGCCAGCGCCTTGGCGGCCTCATCGCGCGTGTCCTTGCGCTCGAAGTCGCGGCTCTTCACCGCGGCGGCCTGCAGCACCGCCTGCTCGTCCTTGGACAGGCCATCCCAGAACTTCCTGCTGACCGTCACGATCCACGGGCTGTAGACGTGGTTCGTCACCGTCAGGTACTTCTGGACCTCGTAGAACTTGGCCGAGAGGATGGTGTTGTACGGGTTCTCCTGGCCGTCGACCGCGTTGGTCTCCAGCGCGGTGAACAGCTCCGAGTACGGCAGCGGCACCGCGTTGGCCCCCAGTTGCTTGAAGCTGTCCAGGAACACGTTGTTCTGCATCACGCGCAGCTTGATCCCGTTGAGGTCCTCGAGCTTGTTGACCGCGTGCTTGCTGTTGGTCAGGTTGCGGAAGCCGTTCTCCCAGTACACGAGGCCGACCATGCCCTTGTCCGTCAGCTTGGCGCGCACCTTGTCGCCGACCGGGCCGTCCAGCAGCGCGTCGGCCTCGCGGACGTTGTTCACGAGGAACGGCGTGTCCCAAAGCGCCATCTCCTTGGCGATGCCCACCAGCGTGGCGGTCGAGCCCACCATCATCTCCTGCGCCCCGCCGATCAGCGCCTGCTGCATCTGCGTGTCCGGTCCCAGCGCGGCGCCGCCGATGGCGCGCACCTTCATCTTGCCGCCCGACAGCCGGGCGACCTCGTCGGCGAAGACCTTCACCGCGCGGCCCTGGTTGCTGTTCTCGGCCAGGCCGTAGCCGAAGCGGATCAGCCGCGGCTTGATGTCGGCGGCCTGTGCCGATGACACGGTCAGCGTGGTGCTCAGTGCGACAGCGGCCAGCGCGACGGCGGCGGCCAGGGTCTGACGACGGGTCTTGAAGCTCATGGTTGTCTCCTTGAGAAATGCATCGTGGACAGGTTCAGCGCATCCACTTGATCGGCGCCGTGACCAGCTCGGGGAACGCGGTGAACATCACCAGGATGATCGTGTAGGTGATCAGGAACGGATTCACGCCCTTGATGACCTGGTGCATCGACAGCCGGCCCACACCGGCCACGACGTTGAGCACCGTGCCCACCGGCGGCGTGATCAGCCCGATCGCGCCGTTGAGCACGAACATCAATCCGAAGTACACCGGATCGATGCCCGCCTTCACCGCGATGGGCAGCATCACCGGCGCGAAGATCAGGATCGTGGGCGTCAGGTCCAGCGCGGTGCCGATGATCACCAGGATCACCATCATCAGCGCCATCAGCAGGCGCGGCGATTCGATCAGCCCGCCGAGCCAGCCCGTCAGCACGCCGGGCAGGTCGGCCAGCGTGATCATGTAGCTCGCCACCTGCGCGCCCGCGCACAGGAACATCACGATCGCGGTGGTCTTGGCCGCGCGCACCAGCACGCCGTGCAGGTCGCGCAAGCCCATCTCGCGATGCACCGCGAAGCTGATCACCAGCGCGTAGAACGCGGCGACGACGGCGGCCTCGGTCGGCGTGAAGATGCCGCTCTTCATGCCGCCGATGATGATCAGCGGCATCAGCAGCGCCCAGAAGGCCTTGGCCGTGGCCAGCAGCCGCTCGCCCATCGGCAGCGCGTTGCCGGGCGGCAGGTCGATCTTGCGCAGCTGCAGCTTCCACGCGATCAGCAGGCCCGCGCCCATCACCAGCCCGGGCACGATGCCGGAGATGAACAGCGCCGAGATCGAGGTGTTGGTCGTCACGCCGTAGATCACGAACGGCATCGATGGCGGAATGATCGGCGCGATGATGCCGCCCGAGGCGATCAGCCCCGCGGACGTGCCCATCGGATAGCCGTGGCGCTGCATCATCGGCAGCAGGATCGTGGCGAGCGCGGCCGTGTCGGCCAGCGCCGAGCCGCTCATGCTGGCCATCAGCACCGAGGCGCCGATCGCCACGAAGCCCAGTCCGCCGGGGATGTGGCCGACCCAGGCCTGTGCCATCTGGATGATCCGCCGGCTGATGCCGCCCGCGTTCATCAACTCACCCGCGAGGATGAAGAAGGGCACGGCCAGCAGCGGGAAGCTGTCGATGCCGGCCACCAGATTCTGCGCCAGCAGCTGGGTGTCCCAGAAGTCCAGCGCCCAGGCCATGCCCGCGCCGGTCAGCACCAGCGCGAAGGCCATCGGGATGCCCAGACCCATCAGCAGCAGCATGCCGGCGCAGAAGATCAGGAAGGACAGTGCCTCGTTGCTCATGATCGTTGTGTCCCGTCCAGGGTCGCGTGATTCGATTCGCTTGGCCCGTGCCGCGTCACTCGACGTCGGACTCGTGGTCGAGGTCCAGCGGCTTGTTGCGCACGAGCTCCCACAGCGCCATCAGCGCGATCGCCGTGCACGACAGCAGCGCCGGCAGCGGCAGCAGCGCGTTGGAATAGCCCAGCACCACCGAGGCGCTGTCCATGCCCACGACGACCTGCTGCCAGGCGCCCCACCCCACCAGCCCCGCCGCCACGATCACCGCCACGCGGATCAGCGCGGTGATGACGCGCAGCGCCGCGGGCTTGCGCCGCAGCGGCAGCAGCAGGCTGGTGAAGGCCATGTGCTCGCCCAGCGGATAGGCGGCCGTCGCGCCGATGAAGACCATCCAGACGAACAGCAGCCGCGAGAGTTCCTCGCTCGCCGCGATGCCGCTGCCGAAGCCGTAACGCAGCACGACATTGACGAACACCGCCAGCGCCATCACCGCCAGGCACAGCGCCATCGCGGCCTCGCTGGCGATCTGCAGGCGCGAGCGCGGCGCGGCGGCGGTCGCGCTGGCGTCGGCGGCCGGAGGGAGGTGAGGTGCGGGCGAAGTCATGCGCCGGTCTCCTGGTGGGGCTTCGGGGTCAGCAGCACGAGCGCGCGCTCGACCTGCTCGGCCAACGGCAACGCGGCCGGCACGGTGATGACGCCGGGCTCGCCGATGGGCGATTCCAAGGTGGCGAACTGGCTGTCGACCAGGCTCGCGGGGAAGATGTGTCCGGCGGCGCGCGCCGCGACGCGCTCCAGCGCCAGCGGCCGGTCGATGTCCATGAACACGAAGCGCACCGCCGGGCAGGCCGCGCGCAGCCGGTCGCGGTAGGCCCGCTTGAGCGCCGAGCAGCTCAGCACCACCGGTGCCTGCTCGCGCAGCATCACCCCGAGCCGGTCCAGCCAGCCCCAGCGGTCGTCGTCGGTCAGCGGCTGGCCCGCCTGCATCTTGGCGATCGAGGCCGGCGCGTGATGCGCGTCGCCTTCGATGAACGGCCATCCGAGCCGCCGCGCCAGGGCATCGCCGACGCTCGTCTTGCCGCAACCGGCCACGCCCATCACGACGATGGGGTCGATGAGGGCCTGGGAAGAAGCGGTCGGCGGGGTCATTGGATAGCGCTGTCCCAAAACTGGAAAAGAGACGGCGATCGGATGGACCGGGTCGCCGTTGCGGTGGGATAGCGCTATCTTAGGTGGTGCACCGGAGCACCAAGAGAGGGATTACGCGTAGTTTCAGGGCGCCCTCCTCGGCACCATCCTCGGGGTCCTTCCGGGCTGTCAGCGCAGGTGGATAGCGCTATCCTCGCGCGCATGAACGCCCCCTCCCCCAAACGCCGCCGCGCCACTGGCCGGGTCACCCTGCAGGATGTCGCCGTGGCCGCTGGCGTCAGCCCGATCACGGCATCCCGGGCGCTGCGCGGGGAACGGAGCGTGGCCGCCGAACTCGTCGAGCGCGTGAACGCCGCGGTCGCCCAGCTCGGTTACGTGCCCGATCCGGCGGCGCGCGCGCTGGCCTCCTCGCGCAGCAACCAGGTCGTGGTGCTGATCCCGCTGCTGTCCAACGCGCTGTTCGTCGACCTGCTCGATGCGGCCCAGCGCACCCTGCTCGCGGCCGGTTACCAGAGCCTGATCGGCGTCACGCACTACCACCCCGAAGAGGAAGAGGCGCTGCTGCGCACCTACCTGATGAATCGTCCGGCCGGGCTGCTGGTGACCGGTTTTGACCGCACCGACGCGGCGCGCGCGCTGCTGCAGGGCAGTGGCGTGCCCTGCGTGCAGGTGATGGAGAACCGGGGCGAGGCCGGCGCGTTCTCGGTCGGGTTCTCGCAGCAGGCCGCCGGTCACGCGATGACCGCGGAGCTGATGCGGCGCGGCTATCGGCGCATCGCCTTCGCCGCGGCGCAGCTCGATCCGCGCACCCTGCAACGCGCGGCCGGGTATCGGCAGGCGCTCGGCGCCGCGCACGATCCGGCGCTGGAGTTCCTGGATGCGGCGCCCTCCTCCCTCGCGCTGGGCGCCGCCATGTTCGATCGCGTGCTGGCCAGCGCGCCCGATGTCGATGCGATCTTCTTCAACAACGACGACCTGGCCCAGGGCGCGCTGCTGCAGGCGCTGCGCCGGGACATTCGCGTGCCCGAGCGCGTCGCCGTGGCCGGATTCAATGACCTGACCGGCGGCGACCAGATGCTGCCCCCGCTGAGCACCGTGCGCACCCCGCGGGGCCGGATCGGACTGGAAGCGGCGCGGATGCTGGTCGCGCTGATGCACGGCGAGACCGTGCCGGAGCCTTGCCTGGACCTGGGTTTCGAGCTGATCCTGCGCGAGAGCTGCTGAGCCCCGCCCCGGGTTGACGCGGGGCCTCAGCCGACCAGCGCCGGGCGGCGCCGCACCCGCAGGCTGCTGGCCGGGCGCCACGCCGCGCTGACGCGGACCAGGCCGAAGGCATGCTGCGTGCGCAGCCGCACGTCCGGCAAGGCCTGCAGCCCCCGCCCCGTCACCGGCAAGGGCAGCAAGGCCACGCGCGCCGCCCCGGCGGGCACGTCCAGGCAGTCCGGCAGGCCATCCCAGCGGTAGTCGCCCAGGCTGATCGCGATCGCCCGGCGCGATCGCCGGGCCGTGTTGATCAGGCGGACCTCCACCATCGCCATGTCGCCTGAGAAGCAAGGACGCGGCGGCCGGCAGATCAAGGACAGACCGCGCAAGGTGCGCACGGCCATCACCGTCCCGGCCAGCACCATCGCGAACAGGCCGAAGCCCACCAGACCCGCCGCCACCGCCTGCGTGGTCGCGGCCAGCACGAGCAAGGGCATCGCGCACAGCAGCATCGCCACCGCGACGGGAGACGGCGCGACGCGCAGGTCGCACCATCGAAGGACGGTCTGGTCGGGATCGCCGGGCGGCAGGCAGGCGTCGTTGGCGGCGGTGGTCGGGTGGAAATGCCGCGCCGCCTCGGGTCGCCGCCCCCCGCGAGGCGGACGGACGGCGTCGTTGGCGGCGCGACGGGCATTCCCGGAGAACTGATGGACTTGTCCAGAGTTGACTTCCGTCAAGACCAACGGCGGGCGTCGGTTGGAAGGATCAATCGGTTGGGTGGGAGGTGTGGACATCGGCGGCTTGGTCGAAACGCTGGGGAGCGATCCGGTCAATGTGCCCGCCGAGGTCTGGGCACGACCATCCTCTGGATGTGTCAGTCCTTCGTTTTGGCTAGCCTACTTTTGCTATGTCAGTCCGCGATCCCGGGCGTGGGCGTGACAGGCGTCACGATCGGGCCGGCGGTGGGCGAACCACTTCCGGCCGGGCCGTTCGGCGCGCTCGGCGAAGGCGCCGTCGCGTCGAAGGTCTTGCGACCCCGCACCAGGTAGGAATAGATCACCGGCACCACGACCAGCGTCAGGATCGTCGACGTGATCACGCCGCCGATGATCGCCCGGCCCATCGGGGCCTGGATCTCGCCGCCCTCGTTGAGCGCGATCGCCATCGGCAGCATGCCGAACACCATCGCCGCGGTCGTCATGATGATCGGACGCATCCGGATCAGGCCGGCCTGCAGCAGCGCCTCGGGCACCGACAGGTCCTGCTCCGTGCGCAGGTGATTGGCGAAGTCCACCAGCAGGATGGCGTTCTTCGTCACCAGGCCCATCAGCATCACCAGGCCGATCATCGAGAAGACGTTCAGCGTCGTCTTCCACAGCAGCAGCGCCAGCATCACCCCGATCAGCGCCAGCGGCAGCGAGGCCATGATCGCGATCGGCTGGACGAAGCTGCCGAACTGGCTGGCCAGCACGATGTAGATGAAGATCAGCGCCAGGCCCATCGCGATCAGCAGGCCGTTGAAGGCCTCGGCCTGCTGCTTGCCGTCGCCGTCGACCATGAAGCTGATGCCCGGGGGCAACTGCGTCTCCTTGATCAGCTTCTGCACGTCGGCGTTGACGTCGCCGCCGGGGCGACCCTGCACGCCGGCATACACCGCCTCGCGGCGCTGCAGGTTCTGGCGCCGGATCACCTCGGGGTTGAACACCGGCTCGATCGTGGCGACCTGCTCCAGCGAGATCGGCGAGCCGTCCCGCGCGAAGGCCACCGGCAGCGTGCGCATCTGGTCCAGGCTCTGGCGCTGCGCCTTGGGCAGGCGCAGCAGCACCTCCACCTGGTTGCCGTCAGGCGTGGTCCAGTAGGTCGCGATCTCGCCGTTGACGTAGGCGCGCAGCGACGACGCCACCTGCACCGCGTTGAGGCCCAGCTCGCGCACCGCGGAGTCCTTGAGCTTGACCGCGTAGGCCGGCAGCCCGGGCTTGACCGTCGTGTCGACGTCCACGGCGCCCTTGATCTTCTTGACCTTCTCGGCGAAGTCCTTGGCGACCTGCGTCAGCACCTCCGGATCGGACCCGAGGATCGTCACCCACACCGGGCGGTTGAAGCCCACGCTGACCTCCACGCCGGGAATGCGCGAGATCTCGGCGCGGATCGCGTCCTCGACCTGCGTCTGGGAGCGCTTGCGCAGCTTGCGGTCCACCAGCGCGATGTCCAGGTTGGCCTGGTTGCGGCCGGTGGCCAGCCCCTCGCCGCTGCCGCCCACCACGGTGGCCACGGTCTTGATCTCGGGGAAGGTCGCGAGGATCTCCTCCACCTGGCGCACCTTGGCCTCGCCGCGGTCCAGGCTGGTGGCCACGGGCATGCGCAGCGTCAGGTGCGTGAAGCCCTGGTCGATCTGCGGCTGGAACTCGCTGCCCACGGCCGGCACCAGCATCAGCGCGAGCACGAAGCTGCCCACGCCGGACCAGGTCACGATGCCGCGCGGCGTGATCGTGGCCAGGCGCAGCCGGCGCCGCGCCTGCTTGTCGCGAGCGCCGTCGGCGTCGAACGGGCGGCCGAAGACCGGCACCGGCGGGAAGAACATCCGATAACGGCGACCGGAGAACACCCAGCGGATCGTCTTCTCGTAGGCCGTGTGCAGCAGGTCCATGCCGCGGTCGGTCGCGCGGATCAGGTGGCCGATGACCGGCACCTTCTTGACGTAGGTGCTGGGCGGATCCGGCCAGACCGACGACAGCATCGGATCCAGCGTGAAGCTCACGAACAGCGACACCAGCACCGCGACGGCGACGGTGATGCCGAACGGGTAGAAGAACTTGCCGACGATGCCGCCCATGAACGCCACGGGCACGAACACCGCGCAGATCGCGAAGGTCGTGGCCATCACGGCCAGGCCGATCTCGTTGGTGCCGTCCTCGGCCGCCTGGTGGTGGCCCTTGCCCATGCCGACGTGCCGCACGATGTTCTCGCGGACCACGATCGCGTCATCGATCAGCAACCCGATGCACAGGCTCAGCGCCATCATCGTCATGAAGTTCAGCGTGAAGCCGAAGGCATACACCGCGATGAAGCTGGAGATCACGGAGATCGGCAGCGTCAGCCCGGTGATGATGGTCGAGCGCCAGCTGTGCAGGAACAGGAAGACGATGGCGATGGTCAGCAGCGCGCCCTCGATCAGCGTGTGGCGCAGCCCGTCCAGCGAGTGCTTCACGAAGTCGCTGTTGACGTAGATCAGCCGCAGCTCCATGTCCTTGGGCAGCGTGCGGCGCAGTTCCTCGACGGCGGCTTTCACCGCCTCGCCGGTCTGCACGATGTTGGCGTCCTGCTGCTTGAAGACGTTGAAGGTCACCGCGGGCTGGCCGTTGATGCGGGCGATGCTGTCGAGCTCGCGCTCGCGCTCGCTCAGGGTGCCCAGGTCGCCCAGCGTCAGCGGCAGGTCGCCGCGGCGGCCGACCACGACATTGACGAAGTCCTTCGGATCCTTGACCTTGCCCTCGACCCGCAGCATCGCGTCATCGAAGCGGTTGGAGATCAGG
Source organism: Roseateles sp. So40a (assembly GCF_048081605.1). NCBI lineage: Bacteria > Pseudomonadati > Pseudomonadota > Betaproteobacteria > Burkholderiales > Sphaerotilaceae > Roseateles > Roseateles sp. So40a. Next base: position 2,408,656 of record NZ_CP182288.1, read on the forward strand.
CCCACCGGCGCGTCCGTATTGGCCGCGTTGAGCGCCTTGGAGATCTCCGCGGGCGTGATGCCATAGGCGCGCAGCCGCGTGGGATCGAGGTCGATGCGGACCTCGCGCACGGCCATGCCGCCGATGTCCACCTTGGCCACGCCCTCGACGCGGCCCAGCCGCTTGGACACGTTCAGGTCCGCGATCATCGACAGCTCGCGCAGCGAGCGGTTGGGGCTCATCAGCGCGGCCACGATGATGGCCTGCGCGTTCTCGGTCTGGAAGCGCTGCACCATCGGCGGCTTCACGTCACGCGGGAACTGCGCCTGGGCCTGCGCCACGCGGTCGCGGATCTCCTGCATGCCGCGGTTCATGTCGGCCTTCAGCGAGAACTCCACCGATGCCTGCACGCGGCCCTCGAAGCTGCGCGACTGCACGCGCTCGACGCCGGCGATCGTGTTGAGCGCCTCCTCGAGCGGCTTGGCCACCTCGCGCTCCACGGCCTCGGGCGAGGCGCCCGGGTACTGGATGTCGATCTGGGCGCCGGGGAAATTGATGTCGGGCGACTGCTCGACGCCCAGCTTGGAATACGCGACCAGCCCCAGCACGCAGAGCGCGACCATGACCATGGTGGCGAAGACGGGGTTGCGGATCGAGACGCGGGTCATCCACATGATGGCGTCTCCTTATTGCGCGGCGGCGCCGCTGGCGGCCGCGCTGGCCACGGCGGCCTTGGGCGCGCGGATCTCGGCGCGCTCGCCCTCCTTGAGGTTGTCGAAGCGCGCGCCCAGCACCTGGGACTGCGGCGTCACGCCCGCCAGGATCTCCACCCGGCCCTCGCGCGGATCGCGCCGGCCGGTGGTGACGATGCGGCGCACCAGCGCGCCCTTCTCGATCAGCCACACGTGTTCCTGGCCCGACACCGCGCCGATGGCGCCCACCGGCACCGTCAGGCGCGGCTTGTCGTCGGGGAGCTCGACCCGCGCCACCGCGTACTGGCCGGCGCGGAAGCGCTCACCGGGGTTGTCCAGCGTCAGCGTCACGCCGATGGAGCGCGTGCCGGGTTCCGCCGCCGGCGAGATGCGGGCGATGCGGGCCGTCACCGGCTCGTCGCTGCCTTCCACCTTCACCTGCACCGACATGCCGGGCGAGAGCTTGCCCACCTCGTGCGTGCCGACCAGGCCGGCGAGCTCGAGCTTGGACAGGTCCACGATGGTCAGCACCTGCTGCTCCGCGGCGACCTTCTCGCCGGGCAGCGTGTGGCGCTTGGCGACGATGCCGTTGATCGGCGAGATCAGCGCGGCCTGGCGCAGCAGGACCTCGCTGGTGCCCAGCTGGGCCTTGGCCGACAGCATCTGGCCGCGCGCCGACTCGAGCTGCGCGCGGGAGTTGTCCAGCGCGGTCGGCGCGATGAAGTTCTGCGAGGCCAGGCCCTGGTTGGCCTTGTACTGGCGCTCGGACTGCTCGTACATCGCCTGCGCGGATTCGACGCTGGCGTTGCGCTCGGCGACCTTGTGGCGCAGCTCCTCCAGGTCGAGCTGACCCAGCGACTGGCCGGCCGTCACACGGCTGCCCTCGGCGACGGCGAGCCGGTCCAGGCTGCCCGAGGCCTTGGCGCGCACGATGACCGTGTTGGGCGCCACCAGCGGGCCGGAGAACTCGATGACACCGGGCATCGGCGCCATCGCGGGCTTGACGACTTCCGCGGCCTGGAATTCCAGCGCCGGCTTGGCGCTGTCCTTCTTCGGCGCCGCGGCGCTGCCGCTGCTGGTCGCGTAGACGCCGACACCGCCGGCCACGACCGCCACCACGGCCACACCACCCATCCACCATTGCTTGCGCATGATCTCCCCCATCCGTCGAGACGGGATCACCCAATCGATGATCCTTGAATGCGGCGCAGTGTAGGAATCCCCAAATTGATGCGGGAGGTGGACGCGACGAACTGCTGTTTGTGCGTCATGGCCTGCTTTTCTCCGGGACTGAAACCGGTCACCTTCACGACGAACTGCATCCGGGGCGGATGAGATGACCTTCCTCAGGGGGAATGACCGGGCGACCGGAGAATCTCAGGCGGGGGTCGCGTCCACGCTCAGCGGATCCCGGCGCGCGCAGCGCCAGTGGCTCCACGCGCCGAGCAGCGCGAAGCCGGCGCCAGCCCAGAAGCAGGCCGCGTAGCCATGACTTTCGGCCAGCCAGGCGCCGCCCAGGCTACCCAGCACGCCCGACACGCCGTAGCCCAGCACCGCGTACAGCGCCTGGCCGCGGCCTTGCAGCCGGCCCGGGAAGTAGCGGCCGATCAGCCCGATGCAGGCGGTGTGCTGCGCGGCGAAGGTCACCGCGTGGCAGCACTGCAGCAGCACCATCGCCGCGAGGCTCGCGCCCAGCCACGCGGTGCCCGCCATGCGCAGCGACGTCAGCAGCGCCGCGGCGATCAGCCAGTGATGCAGGTGGCGATGGCGCACCCAGCGGCCCTGGAACGCGAACCACGCGATCTCCGCCGCCACCGACACCGCCCACAACGCGCCGACCTGCCCCTTGCTGTAGCCGAGCCGGTCCAGGTACAGGCTGTAGAAGGCGTAGATCGCCGTGTGCGCGAGCACCGTGAAGAACATGCCCAGGAAGAACCAGCCGACCTCGGGCCGGCGCAGCGTCGTGCCGATGGAGACGGGCTCGTGGCCCGCGTCGTGCTGCACCGCCGCACGCCGCGGCAGCCGCCACGCGGCGATCACGATGGCGGTCAGGCCGACGGCGATCGTGACCGGGAACACCGCCATGCCGGCCCACTCGAACCACCAGCCCCCGCCCACGACGGTCGCCAGGAAACCGACCGAGCCCCACAGCCGGACCCGCCCGTAGCGCTTGGGATCCATGCCGCCGCTGGCGGCGAGCTCATGCGCGATCAGCGCCTCGTTGAGCGGCGTCACGCAGGCGTTGAAGAAGTACATCAGGAAGACGATCAGCGTCAGCCCGAGCACCGACGGCGGCAGCAGCAGCCCCAGCGCGCTCAGCCAGCAGGCGAGCGCGGCGGCGCGGATCAACTCGACGCGCCGCCCGGTGCGGTCCGCCACCAGGCCCCAGACGTAGGGCGCGAACAGCCGCGTCCAGCTCTGCATCGACACCAGCAGGCCGATCGCCACGACCGGCAGTCCGAGCGACTTGTACCAGAGCGGCGCGAACGGGTTGAAGAGCCCGATGCTGCCGTAATAGGCGCAGCCCAGCAGCGCGCTCGCGCGCAGCGTGCGGGCGCTGTCGGTCACCGGTGGGCCGCGATCGCGGGAATGGGCAGCTCGACGTCCGCGCACTGCGCGCGGTCCATCAACACGTGGTCCATGACCACCAGCGCCAGCATCGCCTCGGCGATCGGCGTGGCGCGGATGCCCACGCAGGGATCGTGACGGCCGAAGGTCTCGACCGTGGTGGGCTCGCCGGCGCGGTTGATCGAGGCCTTGGGCGAGCGGATCGAGCTCGTGGGCTTGATCGCGATGGACACGCGCAGGTCCTGGCCGCTGGAGATGCCGCCCAGCACGCCGCCGGCGTTGTTGCTGGCGAAGCCCTCAGGCGTGAGCTCGTCGCCATGCTGGCTGCCGCGCTGGCGCACGCTCTCGAAGCCCGCGCCGATCTCCACGCCCTTGACCGCGTTGATGCCCATCATCGCGTAGGCGATGTCGGCATCGAGCTTGTCGAAGAGCGGTTGACCCAGGCCGGCCGGCATGCCGGTGGCCTCGACCATCAGCCGCGCGCCGACGGAATCCCCGTCCTTGCGCAGCGCGTCCATGTAATCCTCCAGCGCCTGGATCTGCGAGGCGTTGGCGGCGAAGAAGGGGTTCTGGCCGACGTGTTCCCAGCCCTCGAAGGCCAGGTCGATCTCGCCCAGCGCGGTCATGCAGCCGCGGAAGCCGATGCCCAGCTCCTGCTGCAGCCATTTGCGCGCGACCGCGCCCGCGGCCACCATCGGTGCGGTCAGCCGCGCCGACGAGCGGCCGCCGCCGCGCGGATCGCGCAGGCCGTACTTGCGCCAGTAGGTGTAATCGGCGTGGCCCGGACGGAAGGTGTCCAGGATGTTCCCGTAATCCTTGCTGCGCTGGTCCACGTTGCGGATCAGCAGGCAGATCGGCGTGCCGGTGGTCAGGCCCTCGTAGACGCCCGACAGGATCTCGACCTGGTCCGGTTCCTGGCGCTGCGTCACGTGGCGCGAGGTGCCCGGACGCCGGCGGTCCAACTCCGGCTGGATGTCCTCGACCGACAGCGCCAGTCCGGGCGGGCAGCCGTCGATCACGCAGCCGATGGCCGGACCATGGCTCTCGCCGAAGTTGGTGACGCGAAACAAGCTGCCGAAAGTGCTGCCGGACATCTGGAGGACCTGCCGAGGCGAGAGAAACCGAAGCCGGCGATTCTACGAGTTCGGCTGCGCCGACTGGGCGTCCAGCGCCGCCTGCGCGGCCTCGGCCCTGGCCTGCTCGGCGATGCGGACCTGCGCCTCGGGATCGCGCTCGAAGACCGCGATCGACTCCACGTGCGCCGTGTGCGGGAACATGTTCACCGCGCCGGCCATCGTGACCCGGTAGCCGGCGACGTGCTTGAGCAGCCCGGCGTCGCGCGCCAGCGTCGATGGGGCGCAGGACACGTAGACGATGCGCTCGGGCGGCGTCCAGCCCGGCGCGAGCGACGGGTCCTTGATCAGGTCGGCCAGCGCCTTGACCAGAGCGAAGGCGCCCTCGCGCGGCGGGTCGATCAGCCAGCGGTCGGCCACGCCGTCGGCGGCCAGCAACGTCGGGGTCATCTCGAAGAGATTGCGCGCGACGAAGCTCGCCTTGCCATCCAACGAATTCCGCTTGGCGTTCTCGCGCGATCGCTGCACCAGCGCCTCGCTGCCCTCGATGCCCAGCACCTCGCGCGCCTGCGTGGCCAGCGGCAGCGTGAAGTTGCCCAGGCCGCAGAACCAGTCGATCACGCGTTCCTCGGGCTGCACGCCCAGCAGGCGCAGCGCGCGTCCGACCAGCACCGTGTTGATGTGGTGATTGACCTGCGTGAAGTCGGTCGGCTTGAACGGCATCAGGACGCCGAACTCGGGCAGCGTGTAGGCCAGCTCCGGACCGTCCGCATCCAGCAGGTGCACCGTCTCCGGCCCCTTGGGTTGCAGCCACCATTGCACGCCGTGCTCGGCGGCGAAGGCGCGCAGCTTGGCGACGTCGCCCGCGCTCAGCGGCTCGAGGTGGCGCAGTACCAGCGCGATGACCTGCGTGCCGTCGGTGTCGCCGATGGCGAGCTCGATCTGCGGCAAGCGGTCGCGCGCGTCCATCGCGCCGATCAGCCCGCGCAGCGGCATCAGCATCGCGCTGATCTTCTCGGGCAAGACCTTGCAGACCTGCATGTCGGCGATGTAGCGGCTCTTGCGCTCGTGGAAGCCGACCAGCACATGGCCCTTCTTCGGCACGTAACGCACCGACAGCCGCGCGCGGTAGCGATAACCGGTGGCCGGACCCTCGATCGGGCGCAGAAGCGCCTCGGCCTTGACCTTGCCGAGGTGCCACAGGTTGTCCTCGAGGACGCGCTGCTTGACGGCGACCTGGGCGGCGGGATGCAGGTGCTGCATCTTGCAGCCGCCGCAGGCGCCGGGGTGCAGACCGAAATGCGGGCAGACCGGGCGCACGCGCTGCGCGCTCTCGCGGCGCATCGCGACCAGCGCCGCCTGCTCCCAGTTGTTCTTCTTGCGGCCGACGGCGACCTGGACCTCCTCACCCGGCAAGGCCCCCTCGATGAAGACCACCTTGCCCTCGCTGTTGTGGGCCACGCCCTGCGCTTCAAGGTCCAGCGATTCGACCTTCAGCCATTCCGATACATCAGTCATGGGGCGGCATTATCCCAGCGCCGCGCGACCGAGCCGCGCCACGAGCCCTCACCCCCTGCCCCTCTCCCGCTCCGCGGGCGAGGGGAGCTTCCCTTCCCTCAGCGGGAGGAGCGCCTTTCAGAAGATCGAATCGCGGCTGATGCCCTGGCGCATCATGTTGCGCTTGAGCTTGGCCAGCGCCTCGATCTGGATCTGACGGATGCGTTCACGCGTCAGGCCCAGCCGCACCGCCAGGATGTCCAGCGTCTCGGGCTCGCGGTCCGCGAGGCCGTAACGTCCGGCGAGCACCTCGCGCTCGCGGTCGCTCAGCGAGGCCAGCCCGCTCTTGAGCAGGTCCTCGAGTTCATGGCTGAGCCGATGTCCGGCCGGATCGATGGCCTGCTCGTCGGCGACGAGGTCCAGCATCGACTCGCCGCCCTCCCCGTTGCGGTCCACCGGCGAATCCAGCGAGCTCGGCAGCTCCGCGTAGGCGAGCAGCTCCGCGATCTCGTCCACCGGGCGGCCCAGCGCCTGGGCGACATCCTCGGCGCGCACGCTGCCCTCGCCGCCGCGCTCCGCGGCCAGCGCCTCCAGCGCGCGGCGCGCCTTGAGCACCTGGTTGAGCTCGCGCACGATGTGCACCGGCAGCCGGACCAGCCGCGCCTGATGCATCAGCGCGCGCTCCACCGCCTGGCGGATCCACCAGCTGGCGTAGGTCGAGAATCGGAAACCGCGTTCGGGCTCGAATTTGCCGATCGCGTGCATCAGGCCGAGGTTGCCTTCCTCGATGAGATCGCTCATCGGCAGGCCGCGGCCCAGGTAGTTCTTGGCGATGCTGACCACGAGCCGCAGGTTGTGCTCGATCATCGCCTGACGCGCCTCGAAGTCGCCGGCACGCGCCTTGACAGCGGTGTCGTACTCCTCCTGCGGGGTCAGCAGCGGCGTGCGGCGGATGTCGCGCAGGTAGGCCTGCAGCGCGTTGGTCGCATCGCCGTCGGCGGGACCGAGGTCGCCCTTGCCGGCCTTGCGGGCTTCGCCGGACTCGGCGTCGCGCAGCGCGCGGACATCCTCGTCGTCCTCGCTGGCGGCTTCTGCGCCGCCGCTGGGGGAACCGTCGGGAGACGCGTCGGCGGGGTCGTGGCCCTCTTCGCCGTCGCCGTCGCCGCCTTCGCCCTGCGCGCCGCGGCCATCCGCCTCACGCTCGTCGGTCGCGTCCGCGCCGTCGCTCGAGAGCTCGAGCGGCAATTCAAAGCGGCCTGGATGACCGGGGCGGTCCAGGCCTTCGGGCAGGTGACCCTCTGAGGAAGCGGCGCGTTGCAAGTTCATGTCGCGGCGCCTCCTTGAGCGCCCTCAGCGCGCGGGCAGCAACTTCGACGGATCGATCGGCTTGCCCTGCTTGCGCACCTCGAAGTGCAGCTTCACGGCATCCGCGTCGCTGCTACCCATCTCGGCGATCTTCTGACCCTTGCGCACCACCTGGTCTTCCTTCACCAGCAACGTCTGGTTATGCGCGTAGGCCGTCAGATAGTTCGTGCTGTGCTTGATGATGATCATGTTGCCGTATCCGCGCAACCCCGCGCCCGCGTACATCACGCGGCCATCGGCGGCGGCGAAGACGGGATCGCCGGCCTTGCCGGAGAAGGCCATGCCCTTGTTGCGGACCTCGTCGAAACCGGCCGCCACCGGGCCGGAAGCGGGCCAGCCCCAGCTGATGTCGTCGTCGTCCTTGGTCGCGGCGACGGGCGCGGTGGCGATCGGCGCGGGCGCCGAGGCGGCGGAAGCGGTCGTCGTCGCCGGAGCCGGGGACTTGCCATCCAGCGGCCGCGTCTCGACTTTCGAGCTTGCCAGCGGTTTGGTCGTCACGCCGGTCGGATCGACGCCGGGCGGCACCACGCGCAAGACCTGACCCACCTCGATGAGGTTGGGGTTGTCCATGCCGTTCCAGCGGGCGACGTCCTTCCAGCCCTGGCCGTTGTCCATGGCGATGCGGATCAGCGTGTCGCCGGGCTTGACGGTGTAGTAGCCGGGCTTGCCGGCGTTCTCGGCGCCGGGCAGCGGCTTGGATTCCGGTGCGGGCGTGATGGCGGTGCCGGGCATGGCCTGCGTGTTCGCGCCCTTGCCCACGGGGCGATCCTCCACCGGCGCGCGGTGCGGGGTGTTCTGGCAGCCCGTGAGCGCCATCACCACCACGGAAGCCCAAAGCAGCGGGGAACGGAAGAGTTGTTGCATGCGCGGGAAGATGTCGTTGGGAAAGCCCGGACGCGGGGCCTCGAGGGTGTCGTCGAGGCGCCGCGTCACAGGACTCCGGATTTTAGGGGTACGAACAGGACCGCCTCGTGCAGGCTGCGAACGAAACGCGAGCCGGCCGCGTCGCGGACGTGGTCGATGAGGACGAGGACCTGGCCGCGGCCGCTGGGCGCGGTCATCGGCGCGACGAGCCGGCCGCCCGGCGCGAGCTGGTCCAGCCACGCTTGCGGGATGTCGTCGCCGCCGGCGGCCGAGATGATGCTGTCGTAGGGCGCGGACGGGCGATGGCCCAGCATGCCGTCGCCGTAGACCAGGCGGATCTGGTGGAAACCGACGAGGTTGTCGCGGGCCTTGTCGTGCAGCGGCTTGAGCCGCTCCACCGACACCACCTGTTTCGACAATTGCATCAGCAGCGCTGCCTGATAACCGCAGCCGGTGCCGATCTCCAGCACCTTGCCCAGATGGCCGCGCTGCTGCGCGCCGGGCGCGTTCAGCATCAGCGCCAGCATGCGGCCGACGACGGACGGCTTGGAGATCGTCTGGCCATGGCCGATGGGCAGGCTGGTGTCCTCGTAGGCCTGGGTGGCCAGCGCCGAGTCCACGAAATGATGGCGCTGCACGGTGGCCAGGGCCTGCAGCACGCGCTCGTCGCTCAAACCCTCGCGGCGCAAGCGGTCGACCATGCGCTGACGCACGCCGGCCGAGTCCAGCCCCAGCCCGATGGGCGTGGTCTGGCGAGCCTTGATGGCGGCGGCCTGCTGCCAGTGGCCTTGCGGCTTGAGCGGCTCGCGCGCCTCGGCGGCCGCGGCCGCGCTAGGCGCGGCGGCGCGGGGGGTGCCGAGCTTGTCCAGCGACAGCGGAAAGCGCTTGGGCCGGGGCGGCGAGGCGGTCATGGACGGCCGGTGGTCTGCAGCCGCTGGCGCCAGTCGCCCAGCGTCGCGTGTTCGGTGAGGTCGACCTGCAGCGGCGTGACCGACACCGCGCCATTGCCGGTGGCGTGGAAGTCCGTGCCCTCGCCGGCCTCGCGCTCGGCGCCGGCCGGCCCGATCCAGTAGATCGGCTCGCCGCGCGGGCTGCGCTGCTGGATCGTGGCCTCGCTCGCGTGACGGCGGCCGAGCCGCGTGATGCGGCGCGGCAGCGAGGCGGCGTCGGCGCGGTTGGGGATGTTCACGCTGAGCAGGAAGGGGTGATCCAGACCGCCGGCGATGACGTCCTGGATCAGGGCGCGTGCCACGGCGGAGGCGGCGTCGAGGTGGCCCCAGCCCTTCTCGACCTGCGAGAAGGCGATCGACGGGACGCCGAAGAGGTAGCCCTCGGTGGCAGCGGCGACCGTGCCCGAGTAGAGCGTGTCGTCGCCCATGTTGGCGCCGTTGTTGATGCCCGAGAGCACCAGGTCGGGCTTGTAGTCCAGCAGGCCGGTCAGGGCGAGGTGGACGCAGTCGGACGGCGTGCCGTTGACATAGCGGTAGCCGTTGGCGGCGGTGTAGACCGACAGCGGCCGGTGCAGCGTGAGCGAGTTGGACGTGCCGCTGGCGTTCTGCTCGGGGGCGATGACTTCCACCGTGCCGAGGCCTTCACAGGCGCTGACCAGGGCGGCGATGCCGGGGGCCAGATAGCCGTCGTCGTTGGCGATGAGGATGCGCATGGGGCGGCATTGTAGGCAGGCCGTCACCCGGGTGACGCGAGGGGCCTCCCGGGCTGCCTATCATCCGCCCGACCCCGCGCCGGCGTTGGCCCTCGGCCTGGCCCCGGCGCCCCACAACATCCTGGAGATCCCCATGAAGGCTTGGCTGTGCGAGAACCCCGTCGGTGTCGAGGCGCTGCTGTGGAAGGAACTGCCCTCCCCGACGCCTGGCCCGGGCCAGCTGAAGGTCTCGATCAAGGCGGCGAGCCTGAATTTCCCTGATCTGCTGATCGTCCAGAACAAGTACCAGATGAAACCGCCGCTGCCCTTCGTGCCCGGCACGGAGTTCGCGGGCGTCGTCGAGGCGGTCGGCGAAGGCGTGAGCGGCTTCAAGCCCGGCGACGCGGTGGCCGCGTTCACCGGCACGGGCGGCTTCGGGACCGAGGCGTTGGTGCCGGCGGCGCTGGCGATGCCGCTGCCGCCGGGTTTCCCGTTCGAGGATGCCGCGGCGTTCATCTGCACCTACGCGACCAGCCACCATGCGCTGATGGACCGCGCGGCGCTGCAGCCCGACGAGACGGTGCTGATCCTGGGAGCGGCCGGGGGCGTGGGCACGGCGGCGATCCAGATCGCCAAGGCGGCCGGGGCGCGGGTGATCGCGGCGGCGTCGACGGACGAGAAATGCGCGCGTTGCCGGGAGATCGGCGCGGATGCCACGATCAACTACGCCAGCGGCTCGCTGCGCGATGAGCTCAAGGCGCTGACCGAGGGCAAGGGCCCGGACGTCATCTATGACCCGGTCGGCGGGGACCTGGCCGAGGCGGCCTTCCGTTCGATCGCCTGGCGGGGGCGTTACCTGGTGGTGGGCTTCGCCCAGGGCGCGATCCCGGCGCTGCCGCTGAACCTGGCGCTGCTCAAGGGGGCGTCGCTGGTGGGGGTGTTCTGGGGAGAGTTCGCCAAGCGCGAACCCAAGAAGAACGCCGCGATGATGATGGCGCTGGCCCAGTGGTACGCGGCGGGCAAGATCAAGCCGGTGATCGACCAGGTGCTGCCGATGGAGGAGCTGCCGCGGGCGTTCGCGCGGATGGCCACGCGGCAGGTGGTGGGAAAGCTGGTCGTCGTCAACGGCTGACCGCCCATCGACACCCTGTTTCACGGGGCATGCAAGCCGGGGGGGCGCTGCTAGGATGCGGCCAGCTATCGCTCCGCACACCATGGCCGTCAAAGTTCTCATCGTCGAAGACAACCCTGTCGCCCGCAGCTTCCTGTGCCGCGTGGTGCGTGAAAGCTTCAGCGACGGGATGGAGATCACCGAGGCCGGGGACCTGGAAGGCGCGCGCCGCCAGCTGGCCAAGGTCGAGGCCGAGGGCGGGCCCAACGGGCCCGGGTTCAAGCTGATCCTGATCGACCTGGAGCTGCCGGACGGCAACGGGATGGAGTTCCTGGGCGAGTTGGCCGGCAAGCCGGCGGTGAAGATCGTCACCACGCTGTATTCGGATGACGACCACCTGTTCCCGGCGCTGCAGCGCGGGGCGGATGGGTATCTGCTGAAGGAAGACCGCTTCGAGGTGCTGGTGGAGGAGCTGCAGCGCATCGTGCGCGGTCAGCCGCCGCTGTCGCCGGCGATTGCGCGGCGGCTGCTGTCGCACTTCCGGCCGGGGTCGACCGGGGATTCGGGCCCGATGGGACTGAACTCGGGCTTCGGCAGCCTGACCTCGACGGCCTCGCCCAGCGGGCGCGGCGTGACGCTGGACCCGGTGCCCGAATGGGAACGCCTGACCCCGCGCGAGAACGAGGTGCTGACCTACTTGAGCAAGGGTTTCACGATCAAGGAGATCGCGAACCTGATGGGCATCAAGTGGTTCACGGTCAACGACCACATCAAGTCGATCTACAAGAAGCTCAACGTCTCGAGCCGCGCGGAAGCGGCGGTGCTGGCGAGCAAGCAAGGGTTGGTTTGAACTCCCGGATCGGGAAGATCCGGGATCGGACCTGACGGCCCGCGATTCACCATCGATACCCCACCCTCGCCACGTACTGCCGGCCATTGAAGCCGAACGGCGAGAACTGGCTGTAGCTCAGGATGCCGCCGACCGCGTTCGCCGCGATCACCCGATCGGGGTAGCGGTTGGTCAGGTTGTCCACGCCCGCGCTGACCTGCCAGGCGCCCTGCTCCCACCCTGCCGACACATCCAGCAGCCAGGCCGGCGCGAAGGTCTGGTCATTCGCCGGATTGGACTGCCGCACCACGAAGCTCCCATAGCGGCTCGCCGCGACCCGCCCCGTCCACGGACCCCATCGATGCTCCGCGCTGATCACCAGCTTGTCCTTGGGCGAGCCCACCGTCGCCCGCGCCAGCGTGACCCGGTCGATCAGCTCCAGGTTGTTGGCGCTCAGCACCGCCGGGTTGTCGTCCACATGACGGATCGAGTTCTTGTTGTGGTTGTAGGCCACCGTGTACTGGCCGCGTCCGGCACCGCCCCAGTCCTGCTGCCAGGTGCTCACCACGTCCACGCCGCGCGTGCGCGTGTCCAGCGCGTTGGTGAAGTAGCGCCCCGCGCTCACCAGCACGCCTTGCGCGGCCAGCTGGTTGCGCAGCGCCGTCGGCAGGCTCAGGTTGGCCGACAGCAGGACGCGGTCATCGATGTCGATCTGGTAGACGTCGACCGTGGTCTGCCACTGCGCCAGCGGCTGCAGCAGCAGACCAAGGCTCAGGTTGCGCGACTTCTCCGCCTTCAGCGGCTTCGCGCCCAGCGCGGCCGCGGCGGAGGACTCCACCGGGAAGGTGCCCGCTTCCACCAGCGCGCCGTTGATCAGGTTGGTCGAGGTCGTCGCGAACCATTGCTGCGCCAGCGACGGCGCGCGGAATCCCGTCGACACCGTGCCGCGCAGCGCCACCGCCGGTGACCAGACATAGCGCCCGGAGAGCTTGGCCGAGGTCGCGCTGCCGAAGTCGTTGTAGTGCTCGGCGCGCAGTGCCGCCGAGGCGCTGAAGGCCTTCGTCACCTGGCCTTCCAGGCTCGCATAGGCAGCGACGTCGTGCCGCGAATGCGCGCCCGCGTTGCCCGGTTGGAAGCCGGGGAAGCCCGAGGCCCCGCCGTTCTGATACGAAGCGGGCTCGCCGGCATCGATCTCGTAGCGCTCGCGACGCGCCTCCGCGCCGAGCGCCAGCGTCCACGGCGCGGCCAGACCGAGATCGACCTCGCGCGACAGGTCCAGGTTCAGTACCGTCTGCTGGTTGCTGAGCCGGCCCGCGTCGAAGCGCGTCGGGCTCGCGTTGCCCAGCGAGTAGTTGGCCGTGTTGGTCACGTCGATGTCGAAGCGATTGCGGCCATGGTCCAGGCTCGCGTCCCAGTTCCAGCCGGCGAGCTCACCCCGCACGCCGATCACCAGCCCGGTGTCGACCGTGCGGCTCTGCTGCAGCGGCAGGAAGCCTTCCGGATAGAGACCGGCCACGTTGTTGGCGACGGCGGTGGCGCGGGTGCGCCAGAAGGCGGCGGAGTCCGTGTCCCGACGGCTGAGCGTGGCGACGGCGTAGGCCTGCAGGCTCGTCCCGAGTGCGATCTCGCCGTTGATCACGGCCGACTGCTGATGGCTGTCGGGATCGCCGAGCCGGTTGTTGACCTGCCCCAGACGCGGCTCGGTCGCGGCATCGCGGGTGTCGACGCCAGCCCGGTTGGTCCGCTGCTGATGGCGGTTCTCGAGCGCGACGCGGACCCAGCCGCCGTCGCCGAGCGCGAAACCTGCGCTGGCCGATTCGGTGTGGCGCAGGCCGTCACCGGCGTCAGTCTGTCCGACCTCCACGCCGACGCTACCGCCGCGCGCGCCCTTCTTCAGCACGATGTTGATGACGCCGGCGATCGCGTCCGAGCCGTACTGCGCGGCCGCGCCGTCGCGCAGCACCTCGACGCGTTCGATGGCGGCGAGCGGAATCGTGTTGAGGTCGACGGGCGCGGAGCCTCGGCCCTGCGTGCCGTTGATGTTGACGACGGCGGTGGTGTGGCGGCGCTTGCCGTCGATGAGCACGAGGGTCTGGTCGGGCGCCAAGCCACGCAGTTGCGCGGGACGGACCGCGTCCGACGCGTCGGTCAGCGAGGGGCGCGGGAAGTTCAACGAGGGCAACAACTGGCTCAGCGCGGTGGCGAGTTCAGAAGTGCCGGTGCGTTGCAGGTCGGCAGCGCTGAGCACGTCCACGGGCGATTCGGACTCGGCCACGGTGCGGTTCACGCGGCGTGTGCCGGTGACGACGACTTGCTGAAGTTGATCGGAGGCGGCGCTTGCCGCAGGAGCTGACGCACTGGACGGCGTCTGCGCGCCAGCCGCCGCCGGGGCGAGGCTCGCGATGATTGCGAGCGAGAGCGTATTCAGCGAGAGCAGCGCGCGATGCGAGGAGCGACGGGACGGACCGCGAGAGAAGCGAAGCGACATGGGGGCTTTCCGGGATTCATCGAAGGAGAAGACCCCATAGCCTGCGTGCGCCGGCGTGCCCGGACAAGGAAGGTCCGCGCACAAGCACATGCGGACTCATTCCGAAAGGCGGCCCGGCCCGTCCCGCCATCTCATTCGGCCGGCCGCTGGCTATCCCCCCACGTCGGATTGATCCGCGCGAAGGTCTCGTGGTCGCGCCACGCGCCATCGATGAACAGGTAGCGCGGGCTGAATCCCTCGCGCTGGAAACCCAGCCGCTCCAGCACGCGGCGGCTGCGCGCGTTCTCCGGTCTCACCGACGCCTGCACCCGGTGCAGCGACACCAGCGGCCCGAAGACCTCATCGAGCACACGAGCCAGCGCCTCGTGCATCAAGCCGCCGCCGACGCAGTCCACATCCAGGCTGTAGCCCAGCATCGCGCTCTGGAAGACGCCGCGCACCACCTCGGAGACCGCGCACTGTCCGATCACCCGGTCCGGCGCCTCGCGCGACGAGATCCAGAAGCGCCACAGCGTGCCCGCGTCAAAGGCCGCGGCCTCGCGCTCCAGCCGAGCGCGGGTCACGTCCAAGGTCCAATGATCGGACGGCCGCGTCGGGTCCCAGCGCTCGAAGTGCGCGAGGTTGCGCTGCTGGTAATCGATCGTGGCCTCAGCCAGCGCGGGCGTGGATGCCCGCATCACGAGGCGCTCAGTCACAAGGGACTTGGGCGGTGAATTCAAGGTTTGCTCTCCGATGACTTGCGCGTCGGGATCCACATGCCCAACAGCGTAGCCGCGAGCAGCGACAACAGCCCCGTCACCGCGATCCCGCCAGCCAACGACGCCGTCGCCACCAGCGCCGACAGCAGCGCCGGTCCGCAGGATCCGCCCAGGTCGGAGAGGAAACGCCACACCGCGAGGAAGTAGGCCCGGCCGTGGCGCGGCGCGTGATCGGCGCCCAGCGTCATGATGAGCCCCGACCCGATGCCGTTGCCCACGCCGATCGCGGTCGCCGCGATCAACAGCGTGACGAAGCCGACGGTGAAGGGCATGGCCAGCATCGCCAGGCCGATGATCGCCATCGACGGCACCGCCACCCAGCGCCGGCCCTTCAGGTCCATCACCCGGCCCGCCGGATAGAACAGCAGCATCTCGATGCCGCCCGAGATGCCATAGATCATCGAGGTCACCGCTGGCGCCAGCAGCAGGTGGTCCGCCCACAGCGGAATCACCGCCTGACGCGACGCTCGCACCGCGCTCACCAGCAGCACGCCCAGGCCCAGCGTCAGGAACACGCGGCGGTGATCCGACAGGATCGACCCGAGCGACACCGGGGCCGGGGCTTGCCCCTCCGGATGCACCGGCGCCTGCAGGTCAGGCAGTCGAGCACCGACCGCCGCCGCGGCGAGCACACCCGCGATGCCCACGGCGAACGCGGCCGACAGCCCGAAGGCATGCACCGCCGCCGCCGACAGGAAGGGCCCGATGAACATGCCGATGCGCATCACGCCGCCCAGCGTCGACAAGGCCCGCGCGCGATAGACCGCCGGCACCGCCTCGGTCAGGTAGCTCTGACGCGCGAGGTTGTAGACCGCCTGCGACATGCCCACCATGAAGCAGCCGACCGCCAGCGCGACCACACCCGGCACCAGCACGCACAGCGCCATGCCCAGCGCGCTCCACACGCCCGCGGCCACGATGGCCCAGCGTTCGCCCCAGCGCATCGTGATCACCGACGCGGGGATGTTGTTCAGCAAGGATCCGACACCGATCAGCGTGACCACGAACGCCGCCATCGACACCGACGCGCCCAGCTCGCGCGCCATCAGCGGCACGATCGGCAGGATCGCCCCCTCCCCCAGCCCGAACAGCAGCGAGGGCCCGAAGGCCGGCAGCGCGATGCGCCGGAAGGAGAAGGTCGTGGCTGAGGACGGCGTCGACATGGGCTCGACGATAAGCCCGCTTCGCGGCCCCTCGCGCCGCTGCTCGCCCGGTCGATCCGCTTTCAAGCTGTTGCAACCCCAATGCCCCTTTCGCGTGAAAGCGCTTTCATAAACGTCGGTTTTTCACTAGCATCGGCGCCGCCGGAGAGAAGTCACGGGTCCGAGGCGAGCGCCAAAGAGCGCTTCCCGTCCCGTGTCGATCGGTGCCTCCTGCTCACGGTCGACAACACGATTCGGAGACGACATGACACGCCTTCTCTCCTGGCTGGGCCATTGCCTGGCCGGCTTGGCCCTGGCCTGCGTGGCCGCGGGGTCCAGCGCCCCCGCCCTCGCCCAGTCCAACGCGAGCTTCAGCCACGGTGTGGCCTTCAACGGCAGCCAGGCCACGCTGTGGTTCAAGTCCAATGTCGCGACGACCTGGGTCGACGCGCATTACCAGCTCAACGGCGGCGCGCAGCAGAACCTGCGCATGCCCTACAACAGCGCCACCGCGCGCTACGAGCAGCCGCTCGCCGGCGCGGTCAACGGCACGCGCGTGGACTACTGGTTCACCTACAACAACGGCAACCCTGCCTACGACAGCGCCCGTTTCAGCGCGACGGTCAGCACCGGCGGCGGCACCGATCCGGGCACGCCGCAGAACCCCGGCACGCCGGGCAATGGCGCGGACTGGAACGCACGCACCACCTTCAAGGTAGAGAACGCGACCAACGGCCGCTGGAGCGACGCCCAGGTCTACTGGGCCGTCATCGGCAAGAGCTGGCAGACCGGTGAGTTCGTGCATGTCGACGCCGCCGGCAACGTCGTGCCGATGCGCCTGTCCGACAACACCGTGCCCAAGAACGGCCGCCTGTACGCCAACTACTTCTTCCCGCTCTCGCAGACGCGCCAGATCACGATCCCGCCGATCAACTCGGCGCGCGTGCTGATGTCCGTGGGCAGCCCGATGTACATCGAGGTCAACACCGACGGCGCGGGCCGCGTCGCCTACGCCGGTGCCAACATCGAGAACGCCACCGATCCCAACCTCGACGTCGTCTTCGACTTCGGCGAATTCGCGCTCATCCCCAAGGGTCAGCCGGACCAGGGCATCTTCATCAACACCACGCGCGTGGACCACTTCGGGTTCCCGCTCAAGCTGCGCCTGCAAGGCCTGGGCGGCTACGACAAGACCGTCGGCGAGCCGCTGACCGAATCGCGCGACACGCTGTTCACCCGATTCCAGCAGGAGGTGCCGGTCGAGTTCCGCAGCCTGGCCGAGCCCAACTTCCCCGCCGTGCCGCCGCGCACGCGCATCCTGGCGCCGGCGCATTTCACCTTCCGCCCGGGCGACGTCAACGGCGCCTACCTGGACGGCTACATCGGCGAGATGTGGAACCGCTTCAAGTCGCAGGACCTCGTCTTCACGCTCGAGAACCTCGGCACCTTCCGCGGCCGCGTGGATGCCAGCACCAACCGCTTCGTCTTCACCGGCGGGCGCTTCAACGGCACGTACTACATCAACGGCCAGCCCAACACGGCCGAGGTGTTCCTCGGCGCGGGCAAGCTCGACGATCCGCGCAAGCCCGACGGCAGCTTCCAGGTCGATGTGCCCAACGGCGATCCGGCCAAGTCCATCCAGCTGCAGATCCAGGCGCAGGTGTGCGCGGCGCTCAACCGCCACGTGCTGGCCAATCCGGCCGACTGGTACCGCCCGGCGGCCTTCTACCCCGCAGGCACGCGCGCCAACTGGTTCGCCAAGTTCTGGCACGACCACGCCATCAAGGGCACCGAGGGCAACGCCAATGGCGTGGGCCTGGCCTACGGCTTCGCGTACGACGACGTCGGCGGCTTCAGCCCCTCGCTGCACACCAACGCGCCGACCACGGTCACCTACACGATCGGCTGGTAAGCCGCGTCGCCACCGCGCTCTCGCTTCCCATCTTTCACGCCCCCTCCCCATCAACTCGCTTCACTGCGAAGAAGGACAGACATGCGTTCTCTGAAAACCGCGACGCTGGGACTGCTGGTCCTGGGCGCCGCGCAAGCCCACGCCAGCGTCACCAACCCGACCATCGGCCGCTTGCTGTGGTCCGAGGAATTCAACGCCGC
Organism: Roseateles sp. So40a; assembly: GCF_048081605.1. Lineage (NCBI taxonomy): Bacteria > Pseudomonadati > Pseudomonadota > Betaproteobacteria > Burkholderiales > Sphaerotilaceae > Roseateles > Roseateles sp. So40a. The sequence goes on from NZ_CP182288.1 coordinate 2,426,776, forward strand.
CGCGCTCAACACCTCGATCTGGACGACCTACAACGGCAACGGCTGCCAGATCAACCTCTGCGGCTACGGCAATGCGGAGCTCGAGTCCTACAGCCCCAACAACCTGTCCATCGCCGACGTGCCCTTCGAGCCCGGCACGCGGGCGCTCGCGATCCGCGCGCTGCGTCAGACCGTGGGCAGCAACGAGTTCACCTCCGGGAAGATCGACTCCTTCGGCAAGGTGCAGGTCAAGTACGGAATGATCGAGATCCGCATGGCCACGCCGCCGCTGGCCACGGGCCTGTGGCCCGCCGCATGGCTGCTGGGCACCAGCCCGCAGGCGTGGCCGCGCAAGGGCGAGATCGACATCGCCGAGCTCGGCCACAAGGCCTCCGCCTGGTCTGCCGCGGGTGCGCCCTCGCCCGACTACTTCGTCGGCGCCAACGTGATCACGTGGTCACAGGCCGCCTGCGTGCCGGGCAACGAATCGTGCGCGGCGTCCACGGCCTGGCAGACGAAGAACTGGTACCGCCCGCAGGCGTCCTTCGCCAACCGCTTCGTGAAGTACCGCTTCTACTGGACCGAGAGCCAGATGCGCTTCACCGTCGTGGACAACGACGGCGAGCACGACATGTACGACGCCCCGCTGCCCGTGAGCTCCACGGCGCTGCAGGCGCCCTTCTACTTCCTGCTGAACCTGGCCGTCGGCGGCAACTTCACCGATGCGGCCACGCCGGCGCAAGTGACCGCGCCGCTGCCCGGCACGATGTACGTGGACTACGTGCGCGTGTATGAGCTCGACGGCAAGGGCGAGGTCAAGCTGGGCAACCAGACCGTGCCCGAGGCGTCCGGCAAGTTCGGCGTGTTCACCGACAACGCCGCGGTGAGCAACAAGCTCGATGCGGGCAGCACGTCCGACATCTTCCTGTGGAACGGCGCGTCGACCGGCGCGGGCAACATCCAGCCCTATGAGGGCACCAACGTGATCGCGTGGAGCTACAACACGCCGGGCCAGTGGTTCGGCGGCGGCATCCAGGCGCGCCAGACCCGCGACCTGACCAACTACCGCAACGGCAACCTGAAGTTCCGGATCAAGATCCCGGCCAACGTGTCCTTCAACATCGGCATCGGCGACACGTACACCAACCAGAACTGGGTGAACTTCCCGGCCAACACGACGGCCTTCGGCCTGGTGCGCAACGGGGAGTGGGCGACGGCGACGGTGCCGGTGTCGACGCTGATCGGCCCGAAGGTGGCGCTGCAGTCGATCGCCGACATCTTCATGCTGTCGAGCGACGCCAACCGGCTGCCGGCGCAGGCCTTCCAGTTCGCGATCGATGACGTGGTGTGGGAATCGGGCACGACGACGCCGACGGATCCGCCGCCGGCCACGCCCGACGGCATCAGCCAGCCGACCGCGAGCACGGTGAAGTTCACGCAGGCCACGGGCACCTGGGCCGATGTGCATTACACGGTCAACGGCGGCGGCCAGATGAATGTGCGCATGCTCAAGGAAGGCAGCGGCAATGCCTACACCGTGCCCGGCCTGAAGGCCGGCGACGTGGTGCGCTACAGCTTCACCTACTGGGACCCGGCGCGCAACGGCGCGTATGACACGGCCTGGCTGAGCTACACGCTGAAGTAAGCGACGGAAGCGCCGCCGGGTTCATTGCCCGGCGGCCGGCGCGCCCTCGCCCAGATGGCGCGCCAGGAAGCGCTCCATGCGGCCGTAGAAGTCGAGCTCGGTGGAGAGCTTGCGCCAGCCGTGGCCTTCATCCTGGTAGGTCACATACTCGACCTGCCGATGCCCGGCCTTGTCCAGCGCCCGACGGAAATCGGTCGCGTGGTCGATGGGCACGCGCTGGTCCTCCATGCCGTGGCCGATCAGCACCGGCACCTTCACGTCGGCGGCGCGGCGCAGCGGCGAGGTCCGCCGCAGCTGCTCCGCATCCTTCTCGCGGTCGCCGATCATCGCGGTCATGCCGTAGCGCTTCCACACGTCGCTCATGTCGCTCCAGTCGAGGCTGAAGAGATAGTCGATGTCGGTCACGCCGGCCCAGCTCACGCCGCAGCGGTATTGCGCCGGATCCTTGATGACGCCCATCATCGCGGCGTAGCCGCCGTAGCTCGCGCCGGCGATGCACACGCGCTTCGGATCGACCCAACCCTGCTTCACGCCCCAGGCGAGCGCGTCGCTGACGTCGTCCTGCATCGCCAGGCCCCACTGGTGCCAGCCCGCCTTGAAGAGCCGATCGCCATAACCGGTACTGCCGCGGAATTCCGGCTCGAGGACCACGTACCCGCGCGAGGCCAGGAACTGCGCCAGTGGTTCCCAGGTCCAGCGCGTGCCGCGCACGTACGGACCGCCATGCACCAGCATCACCGCCGCGCGCGGACCGGCCGGGCGGCCGCGCGGCATCGTCACCATCACGGGGAACTCCAGGCCGTCGCGGGCGCGGATGCGGACCAGTTCCCGCTGCGCCATCTCCTCCGCGCGGATCCACGGCCGCGTCCCACCCAGCGCGCGCAGGCGCCTCTCGGCGACCTCGTACAGGAAGAACTCCGCGGGCTGCGTGTCCGACATCGACGTGACCAGCACACGCCCCGTCTTCAGGCAGCGGCGGCACTCCAGCTCGTTCACGCGACCGGGCAGTGCGCGGTCGATGTCAGCCTGCACGGCCTTGAGCGTCGCGTCGAACCAGTGCGTCGCCGGCGCGTCGCCCTGGAAGTGCAGGCCCAGCAACCGGCGGCTGTCGGCGTCGAAGACCGCGTTGCCGTCGAAGTCGAAGCCCGCGATCGACACGAGCGGCTCGCGCTCGGGCTGCAGCGTCGCCGGATCCACGCGGTAAAGCGCCTGCGTGCCCGCGCCGGATTTCGCCACGACCAGCCGCAATCCGCGGCCGTCCGAGGCCAGCGGCGACGGCGGCGGCGCCTTCACGTAGGTCCCCTCCTGCGCCAGCACCCAAGCGCCGGTGGCGTTCTTGTAATGGAGCGCGAGCCGGTTGCCGTCCAGCGTCCCCAGCGCCCAGGGCTCGCCCACCGGATCGAGGGCCCAGCCGATCACGTTCTGCGGCGACTTCGCCTCGAGGATGCGGCGCTGCTGGGTCTCGATGTTCAGCCGCGCGAGCTGCACCGACTGGAGCTGCCAGTTCGCGTCATAACGGCCATAACCGACGACGACCTCGCCGGTTTCGTCGTCCGGCACGTCTTGCAGGAACCATTGAAAGGGCAGCGCGCGCGTGGCGATGCGCGAATCGACGCGGCTGTCCTGGCCGTAACGCGTGAGGATAAGTTGGCGGCGCTCGCTGCCGTCGCGCTTGACGGCCCACAGGCCCGCGAAGTTCTCGCGCCGCCAGTTGCCGGACTGATCCGGACCGGCGGTGTAGACCAGCCGCTCGCTGCCGACCCAGTCGAACTGCGCGATGTCGGCATCGGTGAAGCTCGCCACCACCTGGATCTTGTTGCCCTGCTCCAGCTCCATCACGGCCAGCGCGCTGCGCTCGTTCTGCGGGCTGGTGACGACCAGCGCGATCGCGCGGCCATCGGGCGAGATCCTGGGCCGGCGCAGCTGCGGGTCGCGGAAGAAATCGGCGATCGGCGGCGGGGTACCGGCGGGCCTCGCCGTCGCAGCTGACGGCCCGGTGCCCGCAGCCTGCGCGCGCACCGCGGTCACGGTGATCAGCAGACAGACCGCGGCCAGCGCGACGAGCGCGAGGCGCACGCCCAGACGAAACAAGGCGGCCCGCTGGCCGCCTGCAGATCGATGCATGAAGTCGCTCCCTGTGTCCACGAGGTCCTCGAATGAGGCCCGTGTGTCGGGGGCGATTCTTCGTCGGTTCGAGGCCGCGGCGCATAGGGACGATCCAGGAGGACTTGTCGAAAGCTTCACCTGGGCATTTCTCGTCATCGACATTCATCGCTGGCCACGCGTGCACGTTTCGCGGACAACGCGGATACTGCGCCGCGATCCGCCTCGACATCCATTTCCAACATCGGCGGGTCCAGGGAGTTCCTCGATGCAAGTTCAAGCTTCCCGCGTGGCGCTGGCCGCGCTGCTGGCCGTCTGCGCGCTCGCCACCGGCTGCGCGACCCACAACAACGAGCGGGCCGACAACGATCAGCGCGCGTCCGTCGACCTGCAACGCGCCGGCGCCCGCGAGGCCAGCAGCGCCGCGCAGGACCGCGCCGACTCGCGCCGCGCGAGCTCGCGCTGCGGCGGTTTCCTCGAATGCGTGATCACCGGCCTGCTGACCGGTGAGGTCTCGCCGTCCAAGCGCTGATCCCGTTGAACGCCTGGATCAGGCGCCGCGTCGGCGGCGGACTGGTGGTGTTCGCCATGAGCGCCATGGTTGCGCTCCAGGCCCACGCCGCCGAGCCCGACGCCAGCCTCGTGACCCCACCCGCGCTGCGCGAGCCGCGCGTGGCGGAGGACGCGAAGCCCGTGGCCATGCGCGCGCTGGCCGAGCAGTTGCTGGGCTCCTGGCGCGACGACGATCCGCAGCGCGATCTCGACACGCGATTCCGGCTGCAGCTCGTGGCCGGCCAACCGGCCGCGGCGCTCGATAGCCTGCTGGCCTTGCGACGTCTGCGCAGCCCGGGCGACATCGACCCCGCCGCGCCGCCGCTCTTCCTCCAATACGAGATCCACGCCCGCGCGCTGCTGAAGGCGCAAGCGACTGGCCGCCCTTATGCGGACGCGTGGCGCGAGGTCTTCGCCGAGCGTTTCGGCGCGCTGGATCCGCGCGCCGCGTGGCGCAGCGAGCCCACGTTCAGCGGCCAGTTGCCGCGCATGGAGGGGGCGGTCGACGAGGCGCTCGCGCCCGCCGTGGGCCAGCCGCGCCTGGCGCCGCCGCAAGCCGTGCGGCTGGTGCGCGCGTGGCAGGTGGTCTCGGCCTATCGCGCGTTCCAGGCGCTGGCCGCGCCAGCCATCCAGGCCGACGACGCGCGGCGCTATGTCATCGAGCGCCCCCTGTCACGCGGCACGCCGGTGCGTGCGAGCGACGGCACCGCGCTCGACACGCTGATCGTCCGGCCGATCGACGGGCCACCGCGGCCCGCGCTCATGACCTTCACCATTTACGCCAACGACGACTGGGCCTGGACCGACGCCAAACGCGTCGCCGCTCACGGGTATGCGGGCGTGGTGGCCTACACGCGCGGCAAGGGCCTGGGCACCGGCCCCATCGTTCCGTTCCAGCACGACGGTGAGGACGCCGCGGCAGTCATCGACTGGATCGCGCGCCAGCCCTGGAGCGACGGCCGCGTGGGCCTGTACGGCGGCAGCTACAGCGGATTCACGCAGTGGGCCGCGCTCAAGCACCGCCCGGCGGCGCTGATGGCGATCGCGACCTCCGCGACCACGGCTCCGGGCATCGACGTGCCGATGGAGGGCGGCGTCTTCCTGAACTTCATGTTGCCGTGGCCGCTCTACGTCACCGGCAAGCGCGCGCTGGACGACGCGACCTATGGCGATCAGGCGCGCTGGGCGCGGCTCGATCAGCGCTGGTACGCGAGCGGCCGCGCCTACCGCGAGCTCCCCGCGATCGACGGCACCGCCAACCCGTTGTTCTCCGAATGGCTGCGCCATCCCACCTACGACGACTACTGGCAGCGGCTGATCCCGCAGGGCCGTGACTTCGCAGACGTGGACTTGCCGGTGCTGGCGACGACCGGCTACTTCGACGGCGCGCAGATCGGTGCCCTGCACTACTGGCGCGCCCATGTGCGCCAGCGGCCGAATGCCGATCACACGCTGCTCATCGGGCCCTTCGAGCATTTCTCGATGCAGACCGGCGTGCCGCCCCTCGTGCAGGGCTACACGACCGATCCGTCCGCGCGCATCGACCTGCAGGGCCTGCGCCTGGCGTGGTTCGACCACGTGCTCAAGGGCGCGCCCAAGCCGGCGCTGCTCGCGGACCGCGTCAACTGGCAGGTGATGGGCGCGGACACCTGGCGCCATGCGCCGACGCTCGACGCGATGGCGACGCGCACGCAGCGCCTGTGCCTCACGCCGGCCGCGTCGCGCGCGCCCGATGCCGGTGGCGTGCCGGGTGACCCGTCGCTGGCCAACGTGCTGTCCCCGACGCCGCGACCGCGGGCCGAGACCCGTCAGCGCGTGGACTTCCGCGACCGCACCGACGCGGCCCGGCCGTCGCCCAGCGACGCGGTCCACACGCGACTGGACCCGCGCGCCGGGCTCGTCTTCGTGACGGACGCGCTCTCGCAGCCGATGGAGCTGGCCGGCGGCTTCGATGGCTTGCTGGACTTCGTCGTGAACAAGCGCGACGTGGATGTCGTGCTGGGCGTGTACGCGCTGGGTCCTCGCGGCGGTTATCTCGATCTCGCCTGGTGGCTGCAGCGCGCCAGCCTCAACGCCGATCCGCGTCAGCGCCGCCTGCTGCGCCCCGGCGTTCCGCAACGCCTGGTCGTGAAAGACACGCGCGTCATCGGCCACCGGCTGGAGGTTGGCAGCCGGCTCGTGGTCACGCTGGGCGTGGTCAAGCAGCCCGACCGGCAGCTCAACCTGGGCAGCGGCAAGGATCCGTCCACCGAGACCCTCGCCGACGCCGGCGCGCCGCTGGAGATCCGCTGGCGCGGCAGCAGCTGCCTGAACTTCGGCATCAGAGACTGAACGTCCTCACTGCGTCCAGCGCCCGCCCAGCGCGCGCAGCAGCGCCACGCGATTGACCTGCTCGGTCTGTCGCAGCGTGACCAGCACGCGCTTGGCCGTCGTCAGCTGTCGCTGCGCGTCGAGCAGCTCCAGCTGGCTGCTGCCGCCCAGCCGGTAGCTGCGCTCGGCCAGGCGCAGCGACTGCTCGGCCGCCTCGACCTGCGCCTGCTGCGCGTCCAGCCGCTCCGCCAGTTGATCGCGCACCGCCAGCGCGTCGGCCACCTCGCGGAAGGCCGATTGCAGCGAGGACTCGTAGTTCGCGAGCGCCTCGCGCCGGCTCGCCTCGCTGACCTCGACCTGCGCGCGCCGCGCGCCGCCGTCAAAGATCGGCAGGTCGATCTGGGGCATCACGCTGAACACGCCCGACCCGCTCTTGAACAGGCCGTCGAGTTCCGCGCTGCGCGTGCCGGCGCTCGCCGTCAGCGTCAGCCGGGGGAATCGCGCCGCACGCGCCGCGCCCACATCGAACGCCGCCGCGCGCAAGCGTTGCTCGGCGGCGCGCAGGTCCGGGCGCTGCAGCAACACCTCGGCGGGCAGACCGCCGGGCAAGGCCGGCAAGGCCATCGCCCCGCTAGTGTCCTGCACCGCGGGCAACAGCCGATCCGGCAGCGGCTGGCCGGCGAGCAACTCCAGCTGCAGCCGCGCCTGCGTGACCGCGCCGACGCTCTCGGCCGCGTCGCCGCGCGCGGACTCGAAGGCCGTGCGCGCCCGCGCACGATCTAGCCCCGACGCCGCGCCCAGCGCGTACTGGCGTTCGGCCAGATCCAGCGAACGCTGCTGGCTGTCGCGCAGCTCCTGGTTGAGCGCGAGGCGCTGCTGCGCCGCGGCCAGCGCGAGCCAGGCCGTGGTGACCTCCGCCGCCAGGCTCAGCCGCGCGCTGCGCTGCGTTTCCTGCTCGGCGAGGAATCGCGACAGCGCCGCCCCTTCCAGGCTGCCCAACCGGTTGAACAGATCGATCTCGTAGCTCGCCAGACCGAGGTTGACGCTGTAGCTCGTCGTCGGATCCGCGCCGCCGCTCGTGCGCTGACGCGTCGCGGACGCCCCCGCGCTGATCTCGGGCCAGCGGTCCGCCGCGGTCACGCGGTATTGCGCCCGCACCCGTTCCACCGCGGCCGCGCTCGCGCGCAGGCTGCGGTTCTGGTCCAGTGCGATGGCGACGACCTCGTCCAACCGCGCATCGGCGAAGAAACCGCGCCATTCGTGCGAGGCAGCGGTCGGCGCTGACGAGGCGCTCGCGGAGGCCGCCGACGCGGCGGCTGCGATCGCACCAGGACGGAAGTCCTCGCGCAGTGGCGGCGTCGGCGCGTCGGTCGACGGCACCAGGCTGCCGCAGGCTCCCAGGCCCAGCAGCAGCGGCATCAGCAGGATCGCCTTCATGCCTGCACCTCCGGCTTGTGGGCGGCGTCGGCATCGGGGCCGCCATGGCCGCCATGACCGTCCTGGCCCTGCGCCTTCTCCTTGCCCACGGGGCTGAAGCGCTGCTTCACCCAGAGATAGAACAGCGGCACGAAGAAGATGCCCAGCAGCGTCGCGCTGCCCATGCCGCCGAGCACGCCCACGCCGATCGCGCGCTGCGAGCCCGAGCCCGCGCCGCTCGCGAAGGCCAGCGGCAGCACGCCCATCATGAATGCCAGCGAGGTCATCAGGATGGGCCGCAGCCGTTGGCGGCAGGCCTTGAGCGTGGCATCGACGAGGCTCATGCCCTGCCCTCGCAAGGTCTCGGCGAACTCCACGATCAGGATCGCGTTCTTCGCTGACAAGCCCACCGTGGTCAGCAGGCCGACCTGGAAGAACACGTCGTTCATCTGTCCGCCCAGATGGCTGGCGATCAGCGCGCCGATGATGCCCAGCGGCACCACCAGCATCACGCTGAAAGGCACGGACCAGCTCTCGTACAGCGCCGCCAGGCACAGGAAGATGAACAGCACCGAGACCGCGTACAGCATCGGTGCCTGCGAGCCCGACAGGCGCTCCTGGTAGCTGCGGCCCGACCATTCGAAACCGACGCCGGGCGGCATCTCGCGCAGGATCTCCTCCATCGCGCGCATCGCCGCGCCCGAGCTCACACCGGGCGCCACGTCGGCCTGCACCTCGTAGGCGGCGCTGCCGTTGTAGCGCACCAGCTGACGCGGGCCGTTCTGCCAGGTGGCGGTCGCGAAGGCCTTGAACGACACCATCTGTCCCGCCGTGTTGCGCACGTACCAGTAGCGCAGCGCCTCGGGGTCGGCGCGGTAGGCGCCGTCGCCCTGCACCAGCACCCGCTTGACGCGGCCGCGGTCGATGAAGTCGTTGACGTAGGCGCTGCCCAGCGCGATGGACAGCGTGTCGTTGATCGTCGACGTGGCCACGCCCAGCGCGCCGGCCTTGTGGTCATCGATGTTGATCTGCAGCTGCGGCGTGTCGGCCAGGCTGTTGATGCGCGCGCGGCTCAGCTCGGGATGGCGGTTGGCCTCGTCGATGAGCTTGTCGCGCGCGGCCTGCAGCGTGTCGCTGCCCACGCCGCCCAGGTCCTGCAGGAAGAGCTGGATGCCCGAGCTGCCGCCCAGGCCGCGCACCGTGGGCGGCTGCACGATGAAGACGTTGGCGTCGCGCACCCGCTTGCCCAGCTCGCGGCTGAAGCGCTCGGCGAGCGCGCCCGCGCCCTGGCCCTTGTCCGTGCGCTCGCTCCAGTCCGTCAAGCGGATGAAGCCCTGGCCCGAGCCCTGGTCGCCGTTGGCGCCGCGCACCAGGTTGTAGAACTGCACTTCCTTCTGGTCGGCGAGGTAGGCCTCGATGCTTTGCGCCACCGCCTCCATGCGCTCGGCGGTCGCGCCCGGCGCCATGCGGACCTGGATCTGCAGGCTGCCCTGGTCCTCGTCGGGCAGGAAGGACGTGGGCAGCGTGCGGTACAGCGCCGCCAGCCCCGCGATCAGCAGCAGGTAGACGATGAAGCTGCGCACGCCGCGCGCCGTCAGCCAGCGCACGCGGCCGACGTAGCGCTCGGTGAACTTGTCGAACTGGCGGTTGAAGCCGCCGAAGAACCAGTCCAGCTGCTTGCCGAAGGGGCCGCCGTGCGCCGCGTGCTCACCCTTGTGCACGGGCTTGAGCAGCGTCGCGCAGAGCGCGGGGGACAGGCTCATCGCCACCAGCACCGACAGGATCATCGCGCTGACCACGGTGATCGAGAACTGGCGATAGATGATGCCGGTCGAGCCGCCGAAGAAGGCCATCGGGATGAAGACCGCCGACAGCACGACCGCGATGCCCACGAGTGCGCCACTGATCTCCTTCATGCTCTCGCGCGTGGCGTCGCGCGGGCTCATGCCCTCCTCGCGCATCAGGCGCTCGACGTTCTCGACCACGACGATCGCGTCGTCCACCAGCAGGCCGATGGCCAGCACGAGACCGAACATCGTCAGCGAGTTGATCGAGTAGCCCGCCACCGCCAGCACGCCGAAGGTGCCCAGCAGCACGACCGGCACGGCGATCGCCGGCACCAGCGTCGCGCGCAGGTTCTGCATGAACAGGTACATGATCGCCACGACCAGCACCATCGCCTCGATCAGCGTGTGCACCACGCCCTCGATGGACACGCTGATGAACGGCGTCGTGTCATAGGTGATCGTGCTCTTCATGCCCAGCGGGAAGAAAGGTTCGAGCTCGGCGAGCTTGGCCTTGACCGCCTCGGCGGTCTTGAGCGCGTTGGCGCCGCTGGCCGGCAGGATGGCCATGCCCGCGGCGGTCTGGCCGGTGCTGCGCACGTTGGTCGTGTAGCTGTCGCGGCCGAGCTCGACCTTGGCCACGTCGCCCAGCTTGAGCGCCGAGCCGTCAGGCTGCACGCGCAGCACGATGTTGCGGAACTGCTCCGCGGTCTGCAGCTTGGCGCGCGCGGTGATGATGGCCGTCAGGCGCTGGCCCTCGGGCGCGGGCTGCGCGCCGAGCTGGCCCGCCGAGACCTCGGTGTTCTGCGCCTGCAGCGCGCTGCGGATGTCCCCGGGCACCAACGCGTAGCGCTGCAGCTGCGACGGATCCAGCCAGATGCGCATCGCGTAGCCGGAGCCGAAGACGTTGACGTCGCCCACGCCCTCGATGCGGCTGATGATGTCCACCAGCGTGCTCGACAGGTAGTCGCCCAGGTCGGCCGACGTCACCGTCGGGTTGTCGCTGGTCAGCATGATGACCATCAGGTTCTCGGTGCCTGCCTTGGTCACGCGCACGCCCTGCGACTGGACCGCCTGCGGCAGCCGCGAGAGCGACTGCGAGACCTTGTTCTGCACCTGCATCTGCGCCAGGTCGGGATCGGTGCCCGCGACGAAGCTCAGCACCGTGCTGGCGCTGCCCGAGGCATTGCTGCTCGATTCGATCGAGAACAGGCCGTCGATGCCCTTGAGGTTCTGCTCGATGATCTGCGTCACCGAGTCCTCGATGGCCTTGGCCGAGGCGCCCGGATACGAAGTGTTGATCGAGATGCGCGTCGGGGCGATGTCGGGATAACGCTCCAGCGGCAGCGTGAACACCGCGGCCCCGCCGGCCAGCATGATCACGATGGCGATGACCCACGCGAAGATGGGCCGGTCGATGAAGAACGACGCCATGGTGTCAGCGTCCCTGCGCCGAGGACGCGCCGGAGGCCGCGGAGGCCGAAGTGGAGGCCGCGGAAGAAGCCGCGGAAGCAGCGCCGCCCGTGCCCTTGCGGCTGCCCGCCGCGACCGGCGTGACGGTCTGGCCGGCGCGCACGCGCTGCAGGCCCTCGACGGCGAGTTTCTCGCCGACCTTCAGCCCGCTGGTGACGAGCCACTGGTTGCCCACGGCGCGCTTGAGCACCAGCACGCGGTTCTGCAGCTTGTTGTCGGGGCCGACGACCAGCGCCGTGGCCTCGCCGGTGGGCGAGCGCGACACGCCCTGCTGCGGCACGAGGATCGCGTCGCGATCGATGCCGGCCAGCAGCTTGGCGCGCACCACCATGCCGGGCATGAGCATGTTGTCGGGATTGGGCACGACGGCGCGGATCGTCACCGCGCCGGTGCCGCGATCCACGGTCACGCCGCTGAACTGCAGGGTGGCGGGCCGGGCGTAGGCGCTGCCGTCCTCCAGCACGAGCTTGACCTGGCGGCTGCCGGTGCCGCCGTCCAGCGAGCGGCGCAGCTGCAGGATCTCGGCGCTGCTCTGCACGATGTCCACGTGCATCGGGTCGAGCTGCTGCACCGTGGTCAGCGCCGTGGTCTGCGCGGCGGTGACCAGCGCGCCGGCGGTCACCGTGGAGACCTCGATGCGGCCGGTGATCGGCGCGGTGATGCGGGTGCGCTCCAGCTGCACGCGGGCGGCGTCCAGCGCGGCGCGGGCCACGGCGACATCGGCCTGCGCCTGGCGCAGCGCGCTGGCGCTGTCGTCGGCGCTCTGGCGGCTCAGCGCGTCGGCCTTGAGCAGCTCGGCGTCGCGCTCGGCGCGCGTGCGGGCGACGGCCACTTGCGCCTCGGCCTTCTGCAGCGCGGCGGCGGTGCGGGCGCGTTCGGCCTCATAGGTCGCGGGATCGAGCTGATACAGCGGCTGACCGGCGCGCACCACGGTGCCTTCCTCGAAGAGCCGCTTCTGCACGATCCCACCCACCTGCGGGCGGATCTCGGCGATCTGGCTGGCCACCAGGCGCCCGGGCAGCTCTAGCGCCATCGGCGCGTCCTGCGTGGACACGATCACGACGCCGACCTCGGGCGGCGCGCCCTTGCCGGCGTCCTTCTTCTTCTCGCCGCAGCCGGTGAGCACCAGCACGGCGACGGCGGCCAGCGCGGCGGCGATCGTCGAGGGGCTCATCGCGCTCAAGGGGCGGAATGCGGCGCGGCGGTCGGGTCCGGACCAGGGGGGCGTCATCTTCTTCGGCATGGCGGCAGATGCTGACGCGCGAATGTGGAGAGACCTTGAAGATCGCGTGCGCCGCGCGGGATCCGCCCAGTCGACTTGCTCCTCGCGCGCCGGCTTTGGGATGATGCGCCCCGTGACGCTGCCCTTCAACCTCACCGCCCGGCTGTTCTTCGCCGTCTTCAGCACCGCCATGGCCGTGGCGCTGGCGATGGGCGTGTTCTCGCACATCAACCTGAACCGCGACTTCATCGGGTATCTGAACGAGCAGGCGGTCAACCGGCTGGAACTGGCGCGCACCAGCGTCACCGCCGGCTACCGGGAGAACGGCCGCAGCTGGGACTTCCTGCGCCAGAAGCCCGAGCTCTGGGGCCGGCTGCTGCGCCCGCTGGTGCCCGAGGCCGACATGCCCGCGGTCAAGCACGGGCCGGCCGACCTGACCGGCGCGACGCGCCGCTTCACGCTGTTCGACGAGAACCGCGAGCGCGTGGCCGGCTACGCCGGGCCGGTGGAGCCGACGGTGGAACGCCCCATCATCGTGGACGGCCTGACGGTGGGCTGGTTGACGCTGACGCCGATCGAGTCGGTCAGCCCGGGTGCGGAGAAGCATTTCTATGACGCGCAGCTGCGCTCGGCCTGGGTGGTGGGCGGCGCCGCGGTGCTGCTGGCGGGCGGCGTGGCGTTCTGGATGTCGCGCCGGCTGCTGCGCCCGGTTCGCCGCGTGGCGCATGCGACGCACCGGCTGGCGGCGGGCGATTTCGAGGTGCGCGTGCCCGAGACCCGCGGCAACGACGACATCGCCGGGTTGGGGCGCGACTTCAACCAGCTCGCGCTGACCCTGCAGCGCAACGAGGCCATGCGGCGCGAGTTCCTGGCTGATGTCTCGCATGAGCTGCGCACGCCGCTGGGCGTGCTGCACGGGGAGCTCGAGGCGCTGGAGGACGGCGTGCGCAAGCTCGACGCTCAGGCGCTGCGCTCGCTGCAGGGCGAGGTCGGCATCCTGCACAAGCTGGTCGACGACCTGCACGAGCTGTCGCTCGCGGACGTGGGCGCGCTGGCGTACCGGAAGTCGGAGGTCGACTTGCGCGAGCTGATCGGCGTCACCGCCGGGGCCTTCGGCGAGCGGCTGCATGGCAGCGGGCTGGAACTGCGGCTGGACCTGCCCGATCAGCCGCTGCGCGTCTTCGGCGACGAGCGACGGCTGCGTCAGCTGCTGGGCAATCTCTTCGAGAACACCTGCCGCTACACCGACGCGGGCGGAACGCTGAGCGTGAGCGCGCGGCGCAGCGGCTCGCAGGCGGTCATCGACGTGCAGGACACCTCGCCGGGCGTCGGCCCGGAGCACCTGCCGCGGCTGTTCGAGCGCTTCTTCCGCGTGGACGCGTCACGCAGCCGTCGTGGGGGTGGATCGGGCCTGGGTCTGTCGATCTGCCAGCGCATCGCCGAGGCGCACGAGGGCCGCATCGAGGCGCACCCCTCGCCGCTGGGCGGCCTGTGGATGCGCGTGGAGCTGCCGGTTCATGGCTGACGACTCTCATCCGCCGGCCCCGGCGCCAATGGGCATGTCCACGCCTGCGATGCCGATGCCGATGGAGCCGGGCCGTGCGCGCGTGCTGGTGGTGGAGGACGAACCCAAGCTGGCGGCGCTGCTGTCGGACTATCTGCGCGCGGCGGGCCACGAGCCCGAATGGGTGGCGGATGGCCGCGAGGTGATCCCGGCGTGGACGGCGCGGCGCCACGACCTGATCCTGCTGGACCTGATGCTGCCGGGCGTGGACGGGCTGACGCTGTGCCGTGAACTGCGCGCGATGAGCAGCGTGCCGATCCTGATGCTGACGGCGCGGGCGGAGGAGTCGGACCGGCTGCTGGGACTCGAGACGGGCGCGGACGACTACATCGCGAAGAACCCGTTCAGTCCGCGCGAGGTGATGGCGCGGGTGAAGGCGGCGCTGCGGCGTGGTCGGGCCCATGAAGCGGCGACGGCCGCGGCGAGCGCGGCGGCGGTCGCGGCGTTTGCCGCGGGCAGCGAGGCCCTGGCGATGGACGAGTCGGGCTGGGCGGCGAGTTGGCAAGGCCAGCCGCTGGACCTGACGCCGATCGAGTTCCGATTGCTTCACATCCTCTGGGCGCACCCGGGGCGGGTGTATGCGCGCACGCAGTTGCTGGACCTGCTGCACGTGGACGGCCGTGAGGTCACCGAGCGCGCGGTCGACAGCCACATCAAGAACCTGCGCCGCAAGCTCGAGCGCGCCGGCGCGGGGACAGAACGGATCCGGTCGATCTATGGGGTGGGGTATCGGTTCGAGCGGTGACGAGCGATAGCGTGATCGCGTCGAACTTCAATAGCTTCAGTTGAGGTCAGCCGCGGCCTGTGGCGGGTGTTCCACAGGCTCGCCGGAGGCGTCCGGGAGTGTGCCCAGAATCATCGGCATGCCGTACTCCCCCTCTCTCGTCGCGAACGCGTTCATCCATCGCGGGCAACAGTCCAAGCGGAAGTTCGATCATCAGCAGCTTCAGAAGCTCGTGTTCTTCGTACACGCGTGGAGCCTGACGATCGACGGCGAATCGGTGGTGACCGAGAGACCTGAAGCGTGGCCGCATGGCCCGATATTCGGCTCCCTCTATTACCGGTTGAATCCGTTCGGTCGAAAGTCCATTGCAATGCTCACCGAGATTCATTTGGAGACCGGCAAGTTCGTCCCGCTGATTCCCCACCTGTCGGACAAGCGTGTCTGGTTCTTCGTTGATCAGGTGTTCGGCCGATACGCGGAACTCACCGGCCCACAACTTTCAGCCCAGGCGCGCGACGACGACGGCCCGTGGACCGAAGCACGTCGAGCCAAGGCCATTCACATGCAGGACAGGTCAATCCGTGAATACTTCGAACGACAGCTACCCGCCGAGCCAGAACAGCGGCAGCGATTCATTGATGCTGCCCGGGCCCGCTTCACTTAAAGCGACGTCCTCCCGCGACCGTGTGGAATCCGAAACCATCACCCGGCTGGCGGCCCTGGACCTCAGCCTTCGAGCCTGGGCCGCCCGAGGAGGTCTGGCCGCTGCGGCAGTCCTCTACACAGCCGGACTCTTTGCCCTGGGCGTCTTCGTCGGCCTCTTCGACCACTGGCCCGCGGCCCAGCCGGATCAATGGCACATCGTCGTGACGGCCGTCATCGCGCTCTTCTCGGTGCCGACCTTGATCCTGCTGACCGTGATCCGAAGTTCCGCTCAGGCCAAGCAGACCAGCGATCCGTCCACCGCCAACCTCCACACCCTGGTCGGCGAGAAGGTGCTCAACCTGCTCGAGAAACTCGCCGACAAGGCGATCGCCCGGGGCTGAGGCGGTGAGCGCCGCCCCTCCCCTTCACCGTCAACCGCGACGTGCCGCCTCGATCTTCGCGATGTCAATCTTGCCCATCTCCATCATCGCGGCGAAAGCACGCTTGGAGGCCGCGCGATCCGGGTCATGCAACGCGTCGGTCAGCGCGCGCGGCGTGATCTGCCAGTTCACGCCCCACTTGTCCTTGCACCAGCCGCAAGCGCTCTCCGCGCCGCCGTTGCCGACGATCGCGTTCCACAGACGGTCGGTCTCCGCCTGATCGTCCGTCGCGATCTGGAACGAGAAGGCCTCGCTCTGCTTGAACTGCGGCCCGCCGTTCAGCCCCATGCAGGCCACGCCGCACACGGTGAACTCCACCACCAGCACCGCCCCCTCCTGCCCCGCGGGGTAATCCCCCGGCGCCCGCGCGATGCGACCCACCTTGCTGTCAGGGAAGGTCTTCTCGTAGAAGCGCGCCGCGTCTTCCGCGTCCTTGTCGTACCAGATGCAGATCGTGTTCTTCGCGAGCATGGAAGTCTCCTGGTTGGGAATGAATGGGGTCCATGTTCCTACGACGTGCGACCCCGTGCCTTTTCGACAACAGTTCCGGCGACCCGGCGTCCCCGAGACACGCTCGGAAACGCCTCCCGCACGACACAAATGAGAATGTTCTCAAATAGGAATTAGTATCAACAACTTCCCATCCACTTGAAGTCGACCGGCCAACCGCAGCCGGTGGGCCCGCCTTTGCCATGAGCATCCGTCCCCTCCCGCATGCCGGGCTCGCCGTCGCCGCCACGCTGATCGCCTCCGCCGTCGCGGCCCAGACCGCGCCCGCGTCCGGTGCTGCCTCGGGCACGGCCGCGACCGCCGCGACCGCAGACTCCGCCGCGCCTGCCGCAGCCGCCGCAAGCCCTGCAGAGGCCACCGACAAGCCGGTCACCATCGCCCCCGTGACCGTCAGCGGCCAGCGCGGCGAGGGCTACACCGCCTCCAAGACCGCCTCGGCGACCAAGCTCACGCTCTCGCCGCGCGACACGCCGCAGTCGATGACGATCCTCACCCGGCAGCGGCTGGACGATCAGAACCTCACCTCGCTGCGCCAGGTGCTGGACATCACGCCCGGCGTCTACTCCAACCAGTACGACACCGAACGCGTGCTCTTCTACGCGCGCGGTTTCCTGGTCGACACGCTGATGTATGACGGCGTGCCGGCGCAGACCAACTTCAGCACCGGCTCGATCGACGAGACGCTGGACACCGCGCTGTACGAGCGCATCGAGATCGTGCGCGGCGCCACCGGCCTGACCACCGGCGCGGGCAATCCCGCCGCCTCGATCAACCTCGTGCGCAAGCACGCCGACAGCCGCGTGCCGACCGCGTCGCTGGACCTGTCCGTCGGCTCGTGGAGCAACCGCCGCGTGGAGCTCGACGCCAGCGCGCCGCTCAGCGCCGATGGCCGCATCCGGGCGCGCGGCGTCGCCGTGGTCGAGGACACCGACTCGTACCAGTCGATCTATCACAAGCGCCGCAACATCCTGTACGGCATCGTGGACGCGGACCTGACGCCCGCCACGCGCCTGTCCATCGGCTTCGACCATCAGGAAAACAACCCGCGCGGCAACACCTGGGGCTCGTTCCCGATCTTCCTGGCCGACGGCACGCCGGCGAACTGGTCGACCTCGGTCACCACCGCGCCCGACTGGTCCTATTGGGACAAGCAGACGCAAACCGTCTTCGGCGAGCTGCGCCACAACTTCGACAACGGCTGGACGCTGCGCTCCTCGCTGAGCCGCCGTGTCTACAAGGAAGACGTCAAGCTCTTCTATGTCTCGGGCTGGCCCGACCCGGTCACCGGCGAGGGCCTCGATCCCTGGGCCTATCGCAGCAAGGGCAAGATCATCGAGACCGCGCTCGACCTGTATGCCTCGGGGCCCTTTGAGCTGCTGGGCCGCAAGCATGAACTGGTGCTGGGCTACACCGGCTCGCGCGCGAAGAACGTCGGCACCGAGCAGGCCACCGTCGGCGACCTCGCCCCGGTGAGCAACTTCTTCCAATGGGATGGCAGCTACCCGGAACCCGCCTGGGCCGACGCGACGCCGCTCAACCGCATCAGGACCGACCAGGACGCGGTCTACGCCGCGGCGCGCCTGTCCTTGACCGACACGCTGAAATTCATCGGCGGCTCGCGCTACGGCCGCTGGAAGGTGAACTCGTTCTATGTCTACGACACGCCCAACGACGCGAAGTACGACTACGCCAAGGTCATTCCCTACGCGGGCCTGGTCTGGGACGTGGCGCCGGAGTTCTCGGTCTTCAGCAGCTACACCGGCATCTTCAAGCCGCAGAACAGCCGCGACATCAACGGCCGCTACCTCGATCCGATCGAGGGCTCCAGCCTCGAGCTCGGCATCAAGGGCGAGCACTTCAACAAGCGCCTGACGACCGCGCTGACCGTCTTCCAGACAAAGCAGGACAACGTCGCCGCGCCGGTGCTGGATCCCGTCACCGGTGAGCCCGTGAAGCTGCCCGACGGCATCACCTCGGTGTCGCAGGGCGTCGACGGCACGCGCACGCGCGGCTTCGAGTTCGAGCTCGCCGGCCGCGTCGCCGAGGGCGTGTCCGCCTCGCTGGGCTGGACGCGCTACCTGACCAAGGACGGCAACGATCAGACGATCCGCACCTTCATCCCCAACACGATGGTGCGTCTGTTCGGGACCTGGGACCTGGTTCGCTGGGTGCCGGGCCTGACCGTGGGCGGCGGCGTGAACTGGCAGTCCGCCAGCTCAACCGCGGTGGGCTCGCCCGGTGGTGGCACCACGCTGCGCCAGGGCAGCGTGACCAACCTGTCGCTGATGGCCCGTTATCAGGTCAACCGCCATGTCTCGGTGCAGTTCAACGGCAGCAACCTGCTCGACCGCAAGTACTTCGTGCTGGACCAGTTCGACAACACCTACTACGGCGCGCCGGCCAACTACTCGGTCTCGTTGCGGCTGACGTATTGAGCGTCACGCCGGCTCGCGACATGTCCGAAAGGAAAAACGCCTGGCAGCGCCAGGCGTTCGGGAGGTCTTGCGCGGTCTCAGGCCGATCGTCCGGCCCGGACCGTTGGCACGATCAGACCGCGTCTCAGCGCGACTGCTGACGGCGGCGGACCAGGCCGGCGCCGAGCAGCGCCAGCGACGCCAGGGCCAGCGAGGCCGGTTCCGGCACGTCGCTCGCGGCGGCGGCGACGTTCAGCACCAGGCGCGTGTCGCTGGTGAAGCCCAGGCCTTGCCAGTTCACCGTGATCACGTCGTCGGTGAAGCTCAGGCGCGACAGATCGAAGCCGGCCATGTTGCTCGAGGCATCGATGGAGACGCTGAACGCGTCGATCGTGCCCAGGATGTCGGTCAGGGTCCAGCCGTTGAAGGCCGCGCCGTTGAAGCCGTTCTGGCCATTGAAGGTGACGATGATCTGGTTGGCCGTGATGTCCATCGAGCCGACGCTGTCCACGATGTTGCCCACCTCGACACCCGCACCCACGACGTAATCGCCGTTGGCCGCGCCGCCATACGGCGTGGACGAATCGGGGTAGTAGTACTGGTAACGCACCGTGCTGCCGAGCAGCGGCGCCGCGGAGGCGGCAACGGCGGACAGGGCGAGTGCCGCGACGGCAGCGAGCTTGATCAGGCGCATGGTGGAACCCTCAAAAGGTGGTGGGAGGAGTAGCTTGCAGGAGCTGACGCCAACGTGAGCAACAACCGGGCCAGATTCGCAAGTCATTGATTTCAAAGGAAATGCGATGACGGGAGCGCTAGTTGCTGTAAAGCGCGCCGACAGTGGGAGGTCGAGACGACGCCTGACCCCGACCGGTTAAAGTGCCACCTTTTCAAGGAGTGTCAGTGTCGAGTGTCGAACGTGCTCAGCCGACCTTTCCGACGCTGCAATCCTGCGCGGATGAGCCCATCCACATCCCCGGATCCATCCAGCCGCACGGGCTCATGATCGCCGTGCGTGAGGGCCGCGTCGCCGCCTGGAGCGAGAACGTCCCCGCGCTGCTCGGCCTGACCCCGGCGCTGGGCCAGCCCTGGTCCGAGCTTCCGCTCCCCGGCGCGTTGCATGGAGAGATCGACCGCCTGATGGACGAGGCCGCGCTCACGCCCGGCATGCCGACGTTCTGCGAGACCGACCTTGGCGGGCGTCCGCACGACGCCGTCGTCCACGTCCACGACCACCACACGCTGATCGAGATCGAGCCGCGGACGCAGCCGCTGTCGCCGCAGAGCTCGCAGGCCCGCGTCTATGAACGCATCCGCCGCGCCGTGTCGATGGAGGCGGTGCTGCAGGTCGCCGTTGACGCCATCCGCGCCTGGACCGGCTTCGACCGCGTGATGGCCTATCGCTTCCGTCATGACGAGAGCGGCGAGGTCGAGGCCGAAGCCAAGGCCGACACGCTGAGCTCCTACCTCGGTCTGCGCTACCCGGCCAGCGACATCCCCGCGCAGGCGCGCCGGCTGTACCTGCTCAACACGCTGCGCCTGATCCCGCATGTCAGCTACCGCGCGGTCGCGCTGGTCGGACATCCCGAGGCGCCGCCGCTGGACCTGACGCACTCGGTGCTGCGCAGCGTCTCGCCCATCCACGTCGAGTACCTGCACAACATGGGCGTGGGCGCGTCGATGAGCGTGTCCATCGTCGTCAACGACAAGCTCTGGGGCCTGATCGCCTGCCACCACATGAGCTCGCTGCACGTGCCCTACCCGGTGCGCTCGGATTGCGACGTGCTGGCCCACCTGCTGTCCTCGGCGATCGCGACCATCGAGGCCCGGGAATTCGCGCGCCGTCAGGGCGACACTGCCTCGCTGATCGCCGAGCTCGCCGCGGACCTCGCCATCGCCGACGACGCCGTCACCGCGATGCTGGCCCGGTCCGCGCGGCTGCGCGACGTGCTGCGGGCCGATGCGCTGGTGCTGGCGCAGCAGAGCAAGGTGGTGTCCGACGGCACGCTGCCGCAGGACCTGGCCGTGGCCATCGCCACGGCACCGTGGACCGGCGAGATGCCCGCGCTGCGCGCCTGCCTGGGCGATTGGCCCGACTCGATGCAGGACGCGCTCGGTCAATGGGTGGGCGCGATGTGTCTGCCCTTCGACGCGAGCAACGGCGGCCGCCTGATCGCGCTGCGCAAGGAGCAGCGCGAGACCGTGCGCTGGGCCGGCCAGCCCGACAAGGTCGTCGCCCGCGGTCCCAACGGCCCGCGGCTCACGCCGCGCGGCTCGTTCTCGGAGTGGCGCGAGCAGGTCAAGGACTGCGCCGAGCCCTGGACCGACACCGACGTGCGCTTCGGCAAGCAGCTGATGCTGGAGCTGCAACGCACGGCCGCGGCGCGCCATGCCGAAGTGGAGGCCGCGCGCCGCAACCTGCTCGCGATGCTGGGCCACGACCTGCGCGATCCGCTGCAGGCGATCCAGATGGTGGCCGGCGTGCTCAAGCGCGAGCCCGATCCTGCTCAGACCGGCCGCCTCGGGGCGCGCCTGGACGCCTCCAGCGGCCGCATGCATCGCCTGATCACGCAGGTGCTGGACTTCAGCCGCGCCGAGGTCGGCATGCCGCTTCGCGCCGATCAGCGTTCGGTGGACCTGGAGGCGCTGATGCAGGACCTGGTCGAGGAGGTCCGCACCGGCCATCCCGGCTTCGAGGTCGTGGCGCGCAGCGCCGGACCCGCGGCTGTGGATGGCGACGTGGTGCGGCTCGCGCAGGCGATGTCCAACCTGATCGCCAACGCGCGCAACTACGGCGCGCCGGGCCGGCCGGTGACGATCTCCCTGGCACCGGCACCGGGTGGCGGCCACCGCTTCAGCGTGGCCAACGAGGCCGAGGAGATCCCGGCGGCGATCGCCACCGAGCTCTTCGAGCCCTTCAAGCGCGGCCAGGAGCGCGGCGCCCACAACCGCAACGGCCTCGGACTCGGCCTGTACATCACGCGGCGCATCGTCGAGGAGCACGGCGGCACGCTGAGCTACCGCTTCGATCGGCCGCAGGTGATCTTCGAGTTCACCGTGGCCGCATCGGGCGCATCGAGTGCATCGAGCGCGCCAGGCGGGTCAGGCGCGGCGATCGGCGACTCCGCCGCCTGACTCAGCGCTCCTTGTCCAGCACGGCCCGGACGCTGGCGCCGAGTTCCTCCAGCGTGAAGGGTTTGCCCAGCAGGTCGACGCCCGCGTCCAGCACACCGTTGTGCACGACGGCGTTGCGCGTGTACCCGGTGGTGAACAGCACCTTCAGATCGGGCCGGCGGCGGCGGGCCTCGTCGGCGAGCTTGCGGCCGTTCATGCCCGGCATGACGACGTCCGCGAACATCAGCGCGATCTCCGGATGCGCATCCAGCAGGCGAAGCGCGGCCTCGGCACCGTCGGCCTCGAGCACGCGATAACCCAGCTCGCTCAGCGCGTCGACGGACATCGCGCGCACGGCGGCCTCGTCCTCGACGACCAGCACCGTCTCGCGGCCATCGGCGTGCGCGGTCAGCGGCGCCGGGCTGGTCTGCGCGTCCTCGTCCTGCGCGTGCAGCAGGCGCGGCAGGTAGATCTTCACCGTGGTGCCCTGCCCCGGTTCCGAATAGATCTTCACGTGGCCGCCGGACTGCTTCACGAAGCCATAGACCTGGCTCAGGCCCAGGCCGGTGCCGCGGCCGACCTCCTTGGTCGTGAAGAACGGATCGAAGGCGCGCGAGATGACCTCGGGCGTCATGCCGTTGCCGGTGTCGGTCACCGCGACCATCACGTACTGGCCGGGCAGCAGCCCGACCTGCTCGGCGGCGTAGCGGTCGTCGAGGAAGGCGTTGCCGGTCTCGATGGTCAGCCGTCCGCCATCGGGCATCGCGTCGCGGGCGTTGACCGCGAGGTTGAGGATCGCGTTCTCAAGCTGGTTCGGGTCGGCGTGGGTGCGCCACAGCCCGCCGGCCTGCACCGCCTCGAGCTGGATCGAGGCGCCCAGCGCGTGGCGCAGCAGGTCTGACATGCCCGACACGAGCCGATTGGCGTTGAGCGCCTCGGGCCGCAGCGGCTGTTGGCGCGAGAACGCGAGCAGCCGGTGCGTCAGTTGCGCGGCGCGCTTGGTGCCGTTGCGCGCGGCGTCCACGTAGCGCATCGCCAGCGGATCGTCCTGCAGGTACTTGCGCGCCAGCAGGTCCAGCGCGCTGACGACCACCGCCAGCATGTTGTTGAAGTCATGCGCGATGCCACCGGTCAACTGGCCCACGGCCTCCATCTTCTGCGACTGGCGCAGCGCCTCCTCGGTGCGCAGGCGATGGGCGAGCTCCTGCTCGACGCGGCGTTCCAGCGTGTCGTTGAGCTCTCGCAGCGCGCGGTCCGAGCGGTGGCGGCGCGTGACGTCCTGGAACAGCACGGCGACCTGCCGGCGCTCGGGCGGGTCGATGCGGAAGGCGGCGAGCTCCAGGTAGCGGCCCGTGCGCTCGAGCTCGCGCTCGAAACGCACCGGCACGCCGCTGGTGAGGACGTTGCGGTAGATCTCGACCCAGCCGTCGGCCTCGGCGGGCACCATCTCGCGCACCTTCTGGCCGACGACGTCGGGAATCCCCGCGTTGGCCGCGTAGGCCGGATTGGCCAGCACGTGGATGTAGTCGCTGAGCGGGCCATGCGGCCCGTCGAGGAACTCGATGACGCAGAAGCCCTCGTCCATGCGCTCGAACAGCGTGTGGAACTGCCGTTCGCTCTCGTCCAGGCGCTGCAGCTGGCGGACCTTCTCGGTGGTCTCCCACACATTGCAGATCAGACCTTGCACCGTCCCGGCGCTGTCGCGCAGCGGGGTGTAGGCGAAGGTGAACCAGGCGGGCTCCTCGAAGCCGTTGCGGCGCACGCGCAGCGGCAGGTCCTCGCGGTACAGCGCGCGCCCGGCCAGCGCGGTGTCGATCAGCGTGGACACGTCGGCCCAGACCTCGCCCCACACCTGCTGCAGCGGAGCGCCCATCGCGGCGGGATGCTTGCCGCCGAGCATCTCGGCGTAGGACGCGTTGTAGACCATCGCGAGCTCCGGGCCCCAGCCCAGCCACATCGGCATCAGCGAGTCCTGCATCAGCGAGACCGCGTTGCGCAGCGCCTCGGGCCAGGTCTCGGGCGAGCCGAGCGGCGATCTGGTCCAGTCGGTGGCGGCCAGCAGCTCGATCGAGCGCTCGCGGTGGTCGTCAATCATGAGGGGGCTCGGACATCGCCCTCCAACTGGGCGATCAGCCGCGGAGTATCGCAGCCTCAGTCGTAGTGTTCCGCGTCCGCGGGCGGCACGACCCAGGCGTGCTTGCGGCTCTCGTAGACGGACACGTTGGGCGTGGGGAACGTGGGATCCGCGAAGGCGCCGACGGGGATCGCGATGAACTCGGGAAAGGCTTCCATCTCGTAGAACACGGTGGTGCCGCAGGTCGCGCAGAAGTGGAAGTGGGCGCGCGTGCCCTCGTCGCCGGTGCGGGTGTAGACGGTGGAGCGCCCCGAGGTGACGACACCGCTGCGCGGGTATCGCGCCTGCTCGGCGAAGACGCTGCCCGAGCGCCGCTGGCAGGCCAGGCAATGGCAGATGGACACGCGGACCGGATCGCCGGTCACCTGCGCTGTCAATTGGCCGCAACTGCAGGCCGCGAGTCGTTGGGTCATGGGCGGGTCTCCGTGGACATCGTTGCGGGCTCAGGCCGCGGCATGGCAGACGAGCTCGATGTTGTGCCCGTCGGGATCGATCACGAACGCGGCGTAGTAGTTGGCGTGGTACTTCGGACGCAGCCCCGGCGGGCCGTTGTCCTTCGCGCCCGCGGCAAGCGCCGCGCGATGGAAGGCGTCGACCTGCGCGCGGGTCTGGGCGCGGAAGGCGATGTGCAGGTGGGCGGGTTGCTCGCGGGTCTCGAAGAGCACCAGCGACACGTCGCCGCTGTCGCAGATCTCCACACCGTAGCTGGGTTCGTCCTCGCCGACGACGACGGCGCCGATGGGCGCGAGCGCCTGCAGGTAGAAGGCCTTGCTGGCGGCGAAGTCGCGGACACCGAACTTGACGTGGTCGAACATGCAGTCTCCCCAATGCGGATGGGTCGACTCTAGGCCCATTCGGGCGCGGTCCTCAAAGTCACGCGAGCACCCCGTGGGCGGTGGGGGATTGACCGCTGCCGCTGAACAGCGCGTGCGGATCGTTGGACTCGGAGGTCGACGTCATGGGGACGCAGAATACAGCGGCGTTTTCCACCGCGACAGGACCATCGCATGACCGCTTCCGCACCGGCTGAGAGCACCTTCCTGACCCTGATCACCGGCGCGGGCCGTGGCATCGGCGCGGCGACCGCGCGGCTGCTCGCGCGCCAAGGGCATGACCTGGCCCTCAACTACCGCAGCGACCGCGCCTCGGCCGAGGCGCTGGCTGAGGAGCTCCGGGCGCTGGGCCGCCGCGTCGAGATCATCCAGGCCGATGTCGGCGATCCCGCGCAGGTCGCGGCGCTGTTCGACGCCGTCGATCGCCGGCTGGGCCGGCTGACCGGGCTGGTGAACAACGCGGGCATCGTGGCGCCCTCGGCCTCGCTGGACGGCCTGACGCCTGAGCGGCTGCGGCGCATGTTCGAGGTCAACGTCTTCAGCGTCATCCACTGCACGCAGCAAGCGCAGGCGCGCATGAGCACCCGCCACGGGGGTGCGGGCGGCGCGATCGTCAACGTGTCCTCGCGCGCGGCGCAGCGCGGCTCGGCCAATCTGTACAGCGACTACGCGGCGAGCAAGGCCGCCGTGGATGCGCTGACCTTGAGCCTGGGCCATGAACTGATCGCGCACGGCATCCGCATGAACGGCGTCCGGCCGGGCGTCATTGACACCGACATCCACGCCGACAGCCGGCCCGCCGAGGAACTCCCCGCGCTGCTGGCGGCGACAGCCCAGGGCATCCCGATCGGGCGGCTCGGCCAGGCGTCCGAGATCGCCGAGGCGATCGCGTGGCTGCTCTCGCCGGCGGCGAGCTACACGGTGGGCGCGATGCTGGACGTGGCCGGCGGGCGGTGAGCATGGCCACGCTGGCCGGCCCCTTCGGATTCACACCGGCGCGGACGTCCCCACTGCCTTCAATGCCGCGATCGCGGCCGTGTGGGCGTGCACCAGCGCCGGCGAGGCATCGAAGCGCTCGGCGTAGCGGCGCTTGAACGCATCGTCGCTGTCGCGATCCAGGCCGAGCAGGTCGCGGGCGCGCTGCGCGACCGCGAGCGGCGTGGCGTCGACCTCGGCGGCGCTGGCCGCGCCGTCGATGGCCTCGTCCAGCATCGTGATCAGGCGGCTCAGCGGCTCCAGCCAGCGCATCTCCTCGCCGAAGGCCATCACCTGGAGGAACTCGCCCGCGCTCTGCGGTCCGTGGCGCTGCTGGTAATCGCCCCGTTCGAGCTCAACAAGGGCGCGGTGCAGGTCCAGCAGGCTGCGGCGGAGGTGTTGGCAGGTCTCGGTGGTCATGGCGAAGGCGTGGCGCCGGCAAGGCGCGTTTGGGAGGCGGAAGCCTCAGCCTACCGCCAACGTCACAAACGCGCCTGCCCCGTTTGGGAGTGACCCCTCGAGGATTGCAAGCCCCTCGCCCGCGAAGCGGGAGAGGGGTTGGGGTGAGGGCTCGCGTGAGGGCACGGTGCCTTCGACGAGCCCTCACCCCCCGCCCTCTCCCGCTCCGCGGGCGAGGGAGCCTCATGCAGCCCGATTGAAACGGAAGCGCTCCGGCGACCGGGAGAAGGAATCAAGCCCCAAGATCTGGCGGCGTCATCAGCATGTCGGCCAACGGGCGCGCGTGGCGCCAGCCGGTTTCCTCCAGCATCGGCTGGTCGTAGAAGTCCGGCACCGGACCCAGGCACAGCAGGCCCAGGGGCGCTGAGCCCTCGGGCAGCGCCAGCGCTTGTGACAGCTCGTCCGGGTCGAACATCGACACCCAGCCCATGCCGAGATGCTCGGCGCGCGCGGCCAGCCACAGGTTCTGCACCGCGCAGGCGGCGGAGCTCCAGGCCATCTCGCGCGGCAGCGTGCGACGGCCGAAGACCGTGCCGTCGTCGGGCGCGAGCACGATCGCCAGCAGCTCCGCGCTGTCGCGCAGGCCCTCGACCTTGAGCCGCAGGAACTCCGCCGAGCGCTCGCCCAACGCGTCGGCCGTCCGTTGGCGTTCCGCCTCGACGATCGGCATCAGGCGCGCGCGCCAGGCGGGCGTGCTCAGCCGCATGAAGCGCCAGGGCTGCATCAGACCGACCGAAGGCGCCGCATGCGCGGCGCGCAGCAGCCGCTCAAGTTGCTCATCGGGCAAGGGGGCGGACGGCGTGAAATGGCGCATGTCGCGGCGCAACGCGATCGCGCGATAGACGGCCTCGCGCTCGGCGGCGTCGAAGCGGTGTTGGGAGTCGGTCATCGCCGCGGATTGTCGCCGCGGCGGCGATTCCAAGCGTCCCAGATCGCCCCGGCCCTACTCGGGAATCCGATTCACCAACGGTTCTCCGCGCTCGAAGGCGCTGAGGCTGGCGATCGTGGTCGCCATGATCTGGCCGATGGCCTCGACGGTGAAGAAGGCCTGATGCCCCGTGACGATCACGTTGGGGAAGGACACCAGCCGCTGGATCACGTCGTCGGTGATCACCGTCGACGACAGGTCCTGGAAGAACAGGCTCGCCTCCTGCTCGTAGACATCGATCGCCAGCCCGCCCAGTTGCCCGGTCTTGAGCGCCTCGGTCGCGGCCTCGGTGTCGATCAGCCCGCCGCGGCTTGTGTTCACGAGGATCGCCCCGCGCTTGAGCTGTGCCAGCGACGCCGCGTCCACGATGTGCGCGGTCTCCGGCGTCAGCGGGCAATGCAGCGACACCACGTCGGAGCGCGCCATCAGCGTCGGCAGGTCCACGTAACGACCGCCGAGCTGCTCGAACTCCGGCTTCTCGAACGCGTCGTGGCCCAGCACCGTGCAGCCGAAGCCCGCCATGATCCGCGCGAAGATCGTCCCGATCTTGCCGGTGCCGATCACGCCCACCGTCTTGCCGTGCAGGTCGAAGCCCATCAGGCCGTCGAGCTCGAAGTTGCCGTCACGCGTGCGGATGCTGGCGCGCACGATCTTGCGGTTGACCGCCAGCAACAGGCCCACCGCGAACTCCGCCACCGAGTGCGGCGAATAGTCGGTCACCCGCACGACCGCGATGCCCAGGGACTTCGCGGCCGCCGCGTCGATGTGGTTGAACCCGGTGGAGCGCGTCGCCACGATCCGCGTGCCCTGCGCCGCCAGGCGCTCCAGCACGGCGGCGTCCACCGCGTCGTTGACGAACACGCACACCGCCGCGCAGCCGCCGGCCAGCGATGCCGTCTCCACCGTCAACCGGTCCTGCACGAAGACCAGCTCATGGCCCGCGTCGCAGTTGGCCTGCTGGAGCAGCGTCTGGTCATACCGCCGCGTGCTGAAGACTGCCGTTTTCATGACTGCCCTTTCGCCCAAATCAGATCCGCTCGGTCACCACAGGCCCAGCACCCGCCACCACGCGATGCCGACGACCGCGAAGACCAGCAGCTCGAAGACGCACATCACCGCGCCCACGCGCCACCACTGGCCCATCGTCACGTAGCCGCTGCCGAAGATGATCGGCGAGGTGCCGGTCGCGTAATGCGTCAGCGTCATCATGATCGCGGAGCCCGCCGTCATCATCAGCAGGAAGGGCACGAGGAACTCGTGCGGAATCAACTGCGCGCCCACCGTCAGGAAGGCCAGCATCATCGCGCTGATGTGGGCGGTGGTGCTCGCGAAGAGGTAGTGCGAGAAGACGAAGACCGCGACCAGCACCGCCGCCACCGCCGCCCAGCCCAGGCCGCTCGCGACGATCGCGTCACGCATGCCCGTCGAGAACCACCCGATCACGCCCAGCTTGTTGAGCTGCTCGGCCAGCATCACCAGCGCGCCGAACCAGATCAGCGTGTCCCAGGCGCTCTTCTCGGACAGCACGTCGTCCCAGTCGATCGTGCCGGTGATGATCAGCGCGAACAGGCCGAGGAAGGCGACCACCGTCGGATCGAGCGTCCAGGCTGGCCCGCCGATCATCGCGGGCACGTTCGCCCACAGCAGCAGCATGCCGCCGAACACGCCCAGCATGACGCGCTCCTTGCCGCTGAGCGGGCCCATCCGTTCGAGCTCGCCCCGCGCGAAACGCACCGCGTCGGGCGTGGCCTTCAGCTCGGGCGGCGCCATCAGGAACACCACCAGCGGCATCGCCAGCAGCGCCACCAGCCCCGGCAGCAGCATGCACAGCGCCCAGGTCGTCCAGCTCAGGTGCAGCTGCTGGCCCGAGGCCTTGGCCACGTAGTCCACCACCAGCGGATTCGGCGCGGTGGCGGTCAGGAACATCGCTGACGTGATCGGGTTGGCGTGGTAGTTCACCAGCGCCAGGTAGGTGCCGACCTTGCCCTGCGTGCCCTTCTCCGGATCGGAGTCGAACGCTGCGGCGATCGACTTCATGATCGGATGCACGATGCCGCCGCCGCGCGCGGTGTTGCTCGGCGTGAACGGCGCGAGCACCAGCTCGCAGATCGCCAACCCGTAGCCGATGCCCACGGTGCGCTTGCCCATCAGCGCGATGAACATCAGCCCGATGCGGTTGCCCAGTCCGGTCTTCTTCAGCCCGCGCGAGATCAGCACCGCCACGACGATCAGCCAGATCAGCGGATTGGAGAAGCTGCTCAGCGCATCGGTGATCGCGCCCTTGGAGGTCGGCGACGTCACCTGTGACAGCGACAGGATGACGATGGCCATCATCGCCATCACGCCGATGGGCATCACCTTCAGGATGATGGCCACGATGGTGGTCAGGAAGATCGCCACCAGGCGCCAGGCCTGCGGCGTCAGCCCCTCGGGCACCGGCACCGCCAGCAGGCCCAGCAGCACCAGCGTGGTGATGAAGGCCGGCATCAGCCGGAACGGCACCGCCTGGGCGAAGTAGCGGACCATCGCGGTCACGCGGGACATCCATCGTGCTGTCATGCGCAGCGTCCTCCCTGGGATCGATGGGCGATTCAACCACGACGGCGTCCGACGAATCCAATCAACAGGCCGATCAACAGGGCGATCTCGTCAAGCTTGGCTTGCGCGGCAACGCCTGACCCCCTACCCTCGACGCCTTCGGATCCTCGGAAGCCCGCGCGATGGACGTGCTCGAACCTGTCGGTCGATTCCTGGCCTCGCAGCCGCTGCTGGCGCTGTTCCTGACGATCGCGGCCGGCTACTGGCTCGGTGCACGCAGCATCCGGGGCTTCGCGCTCGGATCGGGCGCGGTGCTGTTCGTGGGACTCGCCGTCGGCGCGGCGGCGCCGACGCTGCAGATCCCCGCGTTGATCGGCAACCTCGGCCTGATGCTGTTCCTCTACGGCGTGGGCATCGCCTACGGCGCGCAGTTCCTGCGCGGACTGACCAGCGCGCGCGGCGCCAAGGCCAATGCCGCGGCGCTCGCGGGCGTGCTCGCGGCGCTGGGCGTGATGCTCGCCGCCGTGCACTTCTGGCCCGGTGTCACGCTCGCCAAGGCGCTGGGCGCCTACGCCGGCGCGGGCACCAGCACCGCCGCGCTGCAGGCCGCGCTGGCCGTCTTCGGACCGACGCCGGCCACCGGCTACTCGGTCGCCTATCCGGTCGGCGTCGCCATCCCGATCATGCTGCTGGGGCTCTACAACGCCTGGCGCAAGCCGCGGCTGGTGCAGCCCGACAAGCCCTCGCTGCATGTCGAGGAGGTCGATGTCGAGGACGTCGCCGTGCTGGGCCGCACCGTCGGCGCCGTGGCGCAGACGCTGCCCGCGGGCGTGACGGTGTCGGCGGTGCGCCGCGATCATCACAACATCGGCGCCACCGACGCGCTGGAGCTGCGCCGCGGCGATGTGCTGCTGCTCACCGGCACCGATCCCGACGCGCTGCGCCGCGCGGCGATGCGCTTCGGGCACACGCAGCCGGGCCGCATGCTGCGCGATCGCGGCGACCTGGACTATGAGCGCTTCTTCGTCTCCAACCCGCAGGTCGCGGGACGGCGGCTGGGCGATCTCGCGCTGCCGGCCGAGGCCGACGCACGGGTGCTGCACCTGCGCCGCAGCGACGTGGACCTCGCCCCGCATGCGGACCGCGTGCTGGAGTTCGGCGACCGCGTCGGCCTGATGGCGCCGCGCGCGAGCTTCCCGGCGCTGGGCCGCTTCTTCGGCGACTCGGTCAAGGGCACCGGCGAGATCGGCTACATCGGCCTGGGCGTGGGCGTCACGCTGGGCCTGGCGCTGGGCGCGATCGTCTGGACGATCCCGGGGCTGGGCCGCTTCTCGCTGGGCTTCGCGGGCCTGCTGCTCGTCGCGCTGCTGCTGGGCTGGCGCCGCCGCACCGGGTCGCTGCAGTGGGCGATGCCGATCTCGGCCAACCTCGTGCTGCGCAACTTCGGGCTGACCGTGTTCCTCGCGGTGGTGGGCCTTTCCTCGGGCGCGACCTTCGCCGCCACCATCGCGCAAAGCGGCTGGACCTACCTGCTGCTGGGCAGCGCGATCGTCGCGGTGCTCACGGCGGTCACGCTGGGGCTGGCGCTGTGGGTCTTCCGGCTGCCGTTCGACGCGGCCGCCGGCATCGTCGCCGGTGCCACCGGCAACCCCGCGATCCTGGCCTTCGGCAACCGGATCGCGCCCACCGACCAACCCGACATCGGCTACGCGATGATCTTTCCGTCGATGACCCTCGTGAAGATCCTGCTGGTGCAGATCGTCGCGGTGATGGCGGCCTGATGCGGTGCCCGCGACCCTCGCCTGGACCGGCGGATGCCCGCCGACTTGACTCGAATCATTCCTGGAAGTTATGATTAGCGCTTAAATGTCGGTCAAATTGATATGTTGACCGCCCTCGCACTACTCGCGGAGCGCTGACTCCCGTCGCGGTGCAGGTTCGCCGCCGGGCCATGCCCCGGCATCTCCGGCCGGACTTTCCGGCCCCACTGCCACGCCAGACTCCCCGGACGTCGCCCCTCGACCAGGCCCGACGACCGCGATCCGAGTCCTCCA
Organism: Roseateles sp. So40a; assembly: GCF_048081605.1. Lineage (NCBI taxonomy): Bacteria > Pseudomonadati > Pseudomonadota > Betaproteobacteria > Burkholderiales > Sphaerotilaceae > Roseateles > Roseateles sp. So40a. The sequence continues at coordinate 2,458,589 of NZ_CP182288.1, forward strand.
GCGGGCACTGGCCCCTTGCCTTCGCTTTCCGCCGTGCCCGTCTGGCAGCCCTTCGAGGCCCGCCGGGGCCGCCGCGCGCGCTCGTTCCGGCTCCTCGTCCCCCAGGCTGATGGCGTGACCGCGGCGTGCCGCCGCGAGAAAGGAGTCATCGCTCATGGCCAAGGGCATCCACATCGACCACGTCTTCAAGGTCTTCGGCGAACGTCCCGCCCAAGCGCTCGCGCTGGTGAAGGACGGTCTGGACAAGCAGGAGATCCTCGCCCGCACCGGGCAGTCGATCGGCGTCTTCGACGCGAGCTTCGAGATCCACGCCGGCGAGATCTTCGTCGTCATGGGCCTGTCGGGCTCGGGCAAGTCCACGCTGGTGCGGCTGCTCAACCGGCTGATCGAACCCACCGCCGGGCGCATCGTGATCGACGGCGAGGACATCAACGCCTATTCCGACGCCCAGCTGCGCGCGCTGCGCCGCAAGGACTTCGGCATGGTGTTCCAGTCCTTCGCGCTGATGCCGCACATGACCGTGCGCGACAACACCGCCTTCGGGCTGGAGCTCGCCGGCGTGGGCCGCCGTGAGCGGCTGGCTCAGGCCGACGAGGCGCTGGCGCTGGTGGGCCTGGCGGGCTGGGGCGAGAAGTACCCCGACGAGCTCTCCGGCGGCATGCAGCAGCGCGTCGGCTTGGCGCGCGCGCTGGCGGCCGATCCCGCCATCCTGCTGATGGACGAGGCCTTCTCGGCGCTCGATCCGATCATCCGCGCCGAGATGCAGTCCGAGCTGCTGCGGCTGCAGCAGGTGCGGCGACGCACGATCGTGTTCATCTCGCATGACCTCGACGAGGCGATGCGCATCGGCGACCGCATCGCCATCATGAAGGACGGTCACGTGGTGCAGGTCGGCACGCCCGCGGAGATCCAGCGCGATCCCGCCGACGATTTCGTGCGCAGCTTCCTGAACGCCGGCCGGCGCGTCGCGGAGGTCGCATGAACGAGGACCTTCACACGCCGACCCTCGCCGCTCAGCCCACCGCCCCGATCGATCCCTGGCAGGCGATGAGCGCCGCGCCCGAACCGTCCACGGCCAACGCCTGGCTGGACGCGCCCGCTCAAGCGGCCCATGGCGCGGCCGCTCACGCCGCCGCTCATTCCGCCGCTCATGCCGACGCTGCCGGCTTCCACCTGCAGCAACTCTGGGACGGCTCGCTGCCGATCGCGTCCTGGATCAATCACGGGCTGGGTTGGGCCGTGGAGCAGGCGCGCCCGTTCTTCCAGACCGCGCGCGTGCCCATCGACGCGACGCTCGGCGGCATGCAGTCGATGCTGACCGGCCTGCCCGCGCTGCCGACGATCGGCGTGCTGGGCCTGCTGGCCTGGCAGTTCGCCGGCGCGCGCGTGGCGATCTGCACCGCGCTGTCGATGCTGGTCATCGCGATGCTGGGCATCTGGCCTGAGGCGATGGTGACCTTGTCGCTGGTGCTGACCTCGCTCGTGTTCTGCGTGCTGATCGGCCTGCCACTGGGCGTGCTGCTGGCCGGCAGCAATCGCGCGCAGCGCTGGATGCGGCCCTGGCTGGACGCGATGCAGACCACGCCCGCCTTCGTCTACCTGGTGCCGGTGGTGATGCTGTTCGGCATCGGCGACGTGCCCGGCGTGATCGTCACCATCGTCTTCGCGATCGCGCCGCTGGCCCGGCTCACCAGCCTGGGCCTGCGCCAGGTGCCCGAGGACCTCGTGGAGGCCGCGCGCTCCTTCGGCGCGTCGCCCTGGCAGATGCTCGTGAAGGTGCGCCTGCCGCTGGCGATGCCGTCCATCCTCGCGGGCGTGAACCAGGCGCTGATGCTGTCGCTGTCGATGGTCGTCATCGCGTCGATGATCGCCGTGGGCGGTCTGGGCCAGATGGTGCTGCGCGGCATCGGCCGCCTGGACATGGGCCTGGCGACGATCGGCGGCGTGGGCATCGTGCTGCTGGCCATCACGCTGGACCGGCTCACGCAGGCGGTGGCGCGACCGCGCCGCGGCCATGCGCGCTGGTGGCGCACGGGGCCGGTCGGCTTCATCGGCCGCGCGCTGCGGCCGGTCTCGGCCACCGCGTTGCGCGCCGCGACGGCGCTGCTCGTCGCGCTGGGCGCCACTTCCCAGGCCCGAGCCGAGGAACTCACCCCGCCGCCGCTGCCTGCGACGCCGCACGTGGCCCCCGCCACCCTGCCCGGTCAGGGCGTGACGGTGCAGCCGCTCAAGAGCTCGCTGGCGGAAGAGGCCTTCCAGACGCTGCTCGTGTCGCGCGCGCTGGAGCGGCTGGGCTACACGGTCCAGCCGATGAAGGACCTCGAACCCGCCACCGAGCATCTGGCCATTGCCAACGGCGACGCCACCTTCATGGCCAACCATTGGCGCCAGCTGCACGCGGACTTCTACCGCAACAGCGGCGGCGACGCGCGGCTCGTGCGCGGCGGCAGCTACGCCGAAGGCGCCGTGCAGGGCTACCTGATCGACCGCAAGACCGCCGAGCAATACGGCATCACGCGCATCGACCAGCTGAAGGATCCGGCGATCGCCAAGCTCTTCGACGCCGATGGCGACGGCAAGGCCGACCTCACCGGCTGCAATCCCGGCTGGGGCTGCGAGCTCGCCATCGAGCGCCATCTGCAGGCCTATGGATTGCGCGGCAGCGTCACGCATCGGCAGGGCAGCTATGCCGCGCTGATGGCCGACACCATCGCGCGCTTCAAGGAGGGCAAGCCCGTCCTGTACTACACCTGGACGCCGTACTGGGTCAGCGCGGTGCTGCGCCCCGGGCGCGACGTCGTGTGGCTGCAGGTGCCGTTCTCGGCCTCGGTCGACGGTGCCGACACGCGGCTGTCCAACGGCCGCAACTACGGCTTCCAGGCGGACGAGGAGCAGATCGTCGCCAACCGCGCCTTCGTCGAGCAGAACCCGGCGGCGGGCCGGCTCTTCGCGGCGATGCGCCTGCCCATCGGCGACATCAATGCGCAGAACCTGCGCATGAGCGAGGGCGCCGATTCGGCCGCCGACATCGAACGCCATGTCGACGGCTGGATCCGCGCGCACCAGGCGGTCTTCGACGGATGGATCGCGAGCGCGCGGGGCGACACCGGCAGCGCTGGCAGTGCGGGCAGCACGGGCGACGCAGGCGTCGCGGGCGAACAGCAACTCAAAACCTCCGAATGAGGCGCCCTGCAGCGCGCTGATCGCACATCAGATCAGCGTTAACCCTGCGGTAGCGATACCGGTACCGCTACCATCGCGGGCTTGACGCGGGTTCCCGATCCAGGGAATCCGAAAAGCCGAAGCCTGAAGCCCGCCCTGAAGCCCGCCCTGAAGCCCGCCATGTCCAAGCCCTTCATCCCGTCCCGCCGGACGCTCCTGGTCGCGTCCGCGGCCGCGGTCCCCCTGGTCGCCCTGCCCTTGCACGCCGTGCGCGACCGGGGCCTCGAGGGCGTCGAGCTCTCCCGCTACCAGCCCGTCTTCTTCACCGCCGCCGAGTGGGCCTTCGTGCTCGCCGCCTGCGACCGCCTGATCCCCGCCGAGGGCAAGGGCCCAGGCGCGCTCGAGACCAACGTGCCGGTCTTCCTCGACCATCAACTGCACGCCGGCCTGGGCGATGACATCTACCTGGCCGCGCCGCATCAGCTGGACGCGCCGGCCACGCTGGGTTTCCAGATGAGCCATGGCCCGCAGGCGGTCTACCGGCTGGGCATCGCGCTGGCGCAGAAGGCCGCGCAGGCGCGTCACCAGCGCCCCTTCGAGCAGCTCACGCACGCCGAGCAGGACGCGCTGCTGACCGCGCTGCAGAAGAACGACGTCCACTTCGACGAGCTCGGCGAGCCGACGCTCAAGGCCTCGCAGTTCTTCGGCCAGCTGCTCGGCGACACGAAGAACGGCTACCTCGCCGACCCCAAGTACGGCGGCAACAAGGACATGAAGGCCTGGGTCGCGATCGGCTTCCCCGGCGCGCGTGGCGCCTACACCGAGTGGGTCGACCAGCACGACCGCCCCTACCCGCTCGGCCCCGTCAGCCTGAGCGGCCAGCGCGCCTGATCCCGAAAGACTTCCCATGGCACATCTCACCAACGACGACGTCGACGTCGTCATCGTCGGGCTCGGCTGGGCCGGCTCGATCATGGCCATCGAGCTGGCGCGCGCCGGGCTGAAGGTCCGCGCGCTGGAGCGCGGTCCGGACCGTCCGCCCGAGGACTTCGCTTATCCGAAGCCCGCCGACCAGTACGCCTACGCGATCCGCAACAAGGTCTTCGCCACGCCGCGCGAGGCCGCGCTGACCGTGCGCTACGACACCGCGCAGAACGCGCTGCCCACGCGCAAGTGGGGTGCCTTCGCGCCGGGCACCGGCGTGGGCGGCTCGGGCCTGCACTGGACCGGCGTGCTGATCCGGCCCACGCCCACCGACATCAAGCTCAAGACCTACGCCGATCAGGCCTACGGCAAGGGCAAGCTCGATCCGGAGATGCGGATCAAGGACTTCCCGTTCACCTGGGAGGAGATCGAGCCGCACTTCGATTTCTTCGACAAGGTCTGCGGCCTGTCGGGCACGACGGGCAACCTGAAGGGTCAGGTGCAGCCCGGCGGCGATCCCTTCGAAGGCCCGCGCTCCAGCCCCTATCCACTGCCCGCGCTGCAGGACACGCTGAACTGCTCGCTGTTCGCCGACGTCGCGCGCAAGCAGGGCTATCACCCCTTCCCCAACCCGTCGGCCAACGTGTCGCAGGCGTGGACCAACCCGTACGGCGCGCAGCTCGCGCCGTGCAACTACTGCGGCTACTGCAGCAAGTACCCCTGCCTGAACTACTCCAAGGCCTCGCCGCAGACGGCGATCCTGGACGTGGTCAAGCGGATGTCCAACTTCGACTACAAGGTCAACGCCAACGTGCTGCGCGTGGACCTGCATGACGACAGGAAGACCGCCAAGGGCGTGACCTACGCCGATGAGCACGGCAACACCGTGTTCCAGCCGGCAAGGATCGTCATCCTGTCGAGCTTCCAGTTCGCCAACGTGCGGCTGATGCTGCTGTCGGGCATCGGCAAGCCGTATGACCCGGTCACCGAGACCGGCACCATCGGCCGCAACTACGCCTTCCTGAGCAACGGCGGCGCGACGCTGTTCTTCAAGGACAGGCACTTCAACCCGTTCGCCACGGCCGGCGCGACCGGCGAGATGTTCAACGACATCTCTCCGGGCAACTTCGACGACGGCATCAAGCTCGGCTTCATCGGCGGCGCCAAGATCCACAGCTCGCAGGCCACCGGCGCGCCGATCGGCGCGGCGCTGCCCAAGGGCACGCCGCAGTGGGGCAAGGGCTGGAAGGAAGGCATGGTCGACTGGTACGGGCGCTCGATGGGCATCAGCATCACGACGACCTGCATGTCCTACCGCGGCCACTTCCTGGACCTCGATCCGACCTACAAGGACCCGTGGGGCCAGCCGCTGCTGCGCATGACCTTCAACTGGCGCCAGAACGAGCTCAAGCTCCAGCGCTACCTGCGCGACATCGTGCTCAAGCTCGCCAAGGATCTCGGCCCCGACGCGATCAACGAGAACTTCCTCGCGCTGGACTCGCAGTGGGACATCACCAAGTACGTCTCCACGCACAACGTGGGCGGCGCGATCATGGGCACGTCGCCGCGCGATTCGGCGCTCAACAAGTACCTGCAGTCCTGGGACGTGCACAACGTCTTCGTGCCCGGCGGCAATGCGTTCCCGCAGAACTTCCAGGCCAACCCGACCGCCACCATCGGCGCCATCACGCTGATGGCCGCCGAGGCGATCAAGACCCAGTACCTGAAGAACCCCGGACCGCTGGTCCAGGCCTGAGCGCGCGCGCATGAAGACGATGTCCTTCCCCCAATCCCTCCAGATCGCGCTGGCCGCCGCGGCGCTGATCGCCACCGGCTACGCGTTGCGGCATCTGCCGATGGCTGAAGCCGCTGAATCTGCCGCTGAATCTGCCGCTGAATCCGCCGCTGGATACGCCGCTGCCGCGGGCGCGGACGCGGGCGCTTCGGCCCCGGTGGACCCCGCGCTGATCGCGCGCGGCGAGTACCTGGCCCGCGCCGGCGACTGCATCGCCTGCCACAGCGCGCCCGGCAAGCCCGCCTTCGCCGGCGGACTGGCCATCGACAGCGGCCACGGGCTGATCTACTCGACCAACATCACGCCCGACAAGCAGCACGGCATCGGCGGCTACACCGAGCAGCAGTTCGCCGACGCGGTGCGCCGGGGCGTGCGCGCCGACGGCCAGCACCTGTATCCGGCGATGCCCTACCCGAGCTACGCCAAGGTCAGCGATGCCGACATCCATGCGCTGTACGCCTTCTTCCTGCACGGGGTGAAGGCCGACGCGTCGGTGCCGCCGGCCACGGCGATGAGCTTCCCCTTCAACCAGCGCTGGGGCATGGGCTTGTGGAACTGGTTCTTCGGATCGGACCAGCCCTTCCGCCCGCCGGTGGGCGCGGACGCCACGGTGGCGCGCGGCGCGTATCTGGTGGAAGGCCTGGGGCATTGCGGCAGCTGCCACACGCCGCGCGGCTTCGCGATGAACGAGAAGGCCTATGACAGCGCGCAGGAGAAGTTCCTCGCCGGTGGGGATCTCGGCGGCTGGGACGTCCCGTCCATTCGCGGCCTGGGGCACTGGAGCGAGCAGGACGTCGTCGACTACCTGCAGACCGGGCGCAACCGCAGCGCGGCGGTGGCCGGCGAGATGACGCAGGTCGTCGAGCACAGCACCTCGCACCTGGCCGATGCGGACCTGCATGCGATCGCGGCTTTCCTGCGCTCGTTGCCGCCGAGCGGCTCGCCAAGCGCATCGGTGAAGCCGCAGGGGCGCGCGGAGACGCGGGCGAAGCTGACCGCCGCGGTGAACCTCACGCTGGGCGAGCGGCTCTACATCGACAACTGCGCGGCCTGCCACTTCGTGACGGGCAAGGGCGCGCCGCGCGTGTTCCCGCAGCTGGACGGCGCGAGCGTGGTCAACGCCGACAGCCCGAGCGCGCTGATCCACGTGATCCTCAAGGGCGCGCGCACGCCGTCAACCGAGAAGGCGCCGTCGGTGCTGGTGATGCCGGGCTTCGCGCATCGGCTCAGCGATGAGGAAGTCGCCGAGCTCGCGACCTTCCTGCGCCAGGGTTGGAGCAATCAGGCGGGAGCCGTCTCGGTCAAGCAGGTCGCCAGGACCCGCGAGGCGATCGAGCGGAAGTAGTCATGCCCCCTCGCCCGCGGAGCGGGAGAGGGAGGGGTGAGGGCTCTGTGCAAGACTCGCTGTTGCTGACGAGCCCTCACCCCCACCCCTCTCCCGCTCCGCGGGCGAGGGGAGTCAAAGGGCTCTGAAGCGCAGAAGCTCAAGCGAGCTTGAACGTCGCGATCGCTGCCGCGAGCCGCTGGGCCTGGCTTTCCAGGCTGTTGGCGGCCGCGGCGCTTTCCTCGACCAGCGCGGCGTTCTGCTGCGTGACCTGATCCATCTGCGTGACCGCCTGGTTGATCTGCTGCAGCCCCTGGCTCTGCTCGGTGGCGGCGCTGGCGATCTCCGTCACCAGCACGCTCACCTGCCGGATCTGCTCGACGATCTCGCGCATCGTCTCGCCCGCCGCCGCGACCTCCCGCCCGCCCGACGCCACCGACACGCCCGATCGCCCGATCAGCGTCTTGATCTCGCGCGCCGCGCTCGCGCTGCGCTGCGCCAGCGCGCGGACCTCACCGGCCACCACCGCGAACCCGCGACCGTGATCGCCCGCGCGCGCCGCCTCCACCGCCGCGTTCAACGCGAGGATGTTGGTCTGGAACGCGATGCCGTCGATGACACCGATGATGTCCTCGATGCGGCGGCTGCTGTCGGTGATGGCCTCCATCGTCTGCACGACCCGCCCGATCACCTCCCCGCCGCGACGCGCCGTGTCCGACGCCGCCGAGGCGAGCGTCGTCGCCTCCCGCGCGCTGTCCGCGGCCTGATGCACGGTGCCGGTGATCTGCTCCATCGAACTGGCCGTCTGCTGCAGGCTGCTCGCCTGTTCCTCGGTGCGGCTGGACAGATCGAGGTTGCCCGCGGCGATCTGCGTCGACGCCGTCGTCACCGAGTCCACGCCGCTGCGCACATCACGCACCAGCGTGCGCAGCCCGTCGACCATGCGCAGCAGGCTCTGCTGCAGCTCGCCGAGCTCATCCCGCCGCGTGACGCGCACGTCCGCCGCGAGGTCACCGCCGGCCACCGTCTCCATCGACCGGCGGACCTCCGCCAGCGGCCGCGTCACCGACCGCGTCGCGGTCACCCCGAAGGCCAGCCCCGCCACGATGCCCACCGCCACCGCGACCCACAGGATCGTGACGGTCTCGCGCACGGCCTCGGTGGCCAGCGCGCCGGACTCGGCCATCAGCTGCTCCTGGCGTTCGACGAGCCGGTTCAGCGCCTCGACGTAGCTCAGCTGCACCGGCCGCAGGCGCTGCAGCAGCGTGGCCTTGGCGGCATCCAGGTCCTCGCCCTGTGCCTGGCCGAGGAAGCCCTCCATCGCCTCGCCATAGTTCGCGCGCACCGCCAGCGCCTGCGTCAGCAGCGCCTTGGCCTGGCTGTCATGAATGGTGGGGACCAGCTCGTCGAAGAGCTTCCCCGCGCGCTGGCGCGAGGCGCGGATGGCGTCGATCTCCGTGACGCGCTCCGCCGCCGTGTCCAGCAACAGGACGTTGCGCGCGTTGCGCGACTGCTGGTTGAGCTCGTCAAAGATGCGATTGAGCGTGCGCACCTTGAAGTAGCGATCGCCGATCACCTGATGCACCCGGCTGTCGACCGCGGTCAGCCCGCCATGCGAGGCCCCGGCCATCAGCACCATCAGCAGCACCATGAGACCGAACGCGAGCCCCAGACGCGCGCCGATCCGGAGATTCAAACCCTTGGACATCCCGACTCCCTTCCTGTTGGAATTTGTATCTGGAGGGGATCGGCATTCGCACGGAAAGCCTGAGGGCGAATGCGCACGTCCGGGCGTTGTGCGCCCGATGTCAGAACGGACACGCACGCGCGGGACGGTCTTCAGTCGCTTTCCCGCGCGATGACCTCGCAGGCGAGCGCGGTCAGGCGCTTGGGCTGCTGTCCGCCGACAAGGGTCAGGACATGCGCGGCGGCGATCTCGCCGATCTCGCGCGCCGGCGGACGGATGGTGCTCAGGCTGGGGAGCAGCTTGTCGGCGAAGGCGTAGTCGCCGAAGCCGAACACCGCCACGTCGCCCGGCACCGACCAGCCCTCGCGCTGCGCCGCGAGCAAGGCGCCGCAGGCCAGGTTGTCGTTGGCGAAGAACACCGCGTCCGGCCGTTGCCGCTTGCGCGCCAGCAGCGCCCGCAGCGCTTCGGCGCCCGCCTCCATCGGCGGGGCGGCGCGCGGCCGCACCGCCACCGGCGCGCCTCGATGACCGAGCTCGCGCAGCGCCTCGGCGAAGCCGTCGTGGCGCTCCTGCGCGCTGAGGTCCCCGGCGGCGCTGTTGTGCACGAACGCCAGTTGGCGGTAGCCGCGCCCCCACAGGTGCGCCGCCGCGTCACGCCCCACCTGCCGGTGCGAGAACCCGATCTGCAGCGTCGGCCGCCGCGGCGTCAGCTCCCAGGTCTCGATGACGGGCACCTGCGTCGCCTCGATCAGGCGCTCGGTCGCCGCGCTGTGATGGCGGCTGGTCAGCACCAGCGCCGCCGGCCGCCAGCCCAGGAAGGCGCGCACGGCGCGTTCCTCGTTGTCCTGGGAGAAGTAGCTCGACGCGAGCAGCAGCTGATACCCCGCCGCGGCCAGCCCGTCGGACAGCGCCTCCAGCGTGTGCGCGAAGATCGGTCCGGAGATGTTGGGCACCACCATCGCGACCACGCGGCTCTGGGCCGACGCCAGTCCGCCCGCGGCGAGGTTGGGCACGTAGTCCAGCGCCTCGACGGCGGCCTTCACCCGGGCCGCGGCCTCCGCACCCACGCGATGCGGCTCGTTGAAGAAACGCGAGACCGTGATCGCCGACACCCCGGCCCGCGCGGCCACGTCCATCAGCGTCGTGCGCTGCGAGGTGCGCCGAGTCGTGCGCTGCTTTCGAGCGCCCGGCTCAGTCATCGCGCCCTCCCGCGATCGCACACGGCGCGTCGATGCGCCCAGTGCGGAAACCGTGTAAGGAAATCATCTTTTGGTCTTTGACGCTCCCTGGCGCCGATTCCGATGATGCGATCCATGTTAGCGCTAACAGCTCGTTGGTTCGATCAATCGCTTCTGAGGAAAACGGAGAACGCCATGCGCCGCCCGACCATCGCCCCGACCACCCGTCATCGACCGCGCCCGCCTCGCGGCCGATCGATCGCCGCGGCCTGCTCCCTGCTCACCGCGATGAGCGCGTCCTCCGCATGGGCCGAGGACACCGCGAAGGACACCGCGAAGGAAGACGCGACCGCCCTGCCCGCCGTCACCGTGACCGCGGCCAAGCGCAGCGAGTCGCTGCAGCGCGTGCCGGTGGCCGTGTCGGTGCTGGACGGGGAGTCGCTGGAGAACGCCAACCGCAACACGCTGGGCAGCCTGACGTCCCTGGTGCCCAGCCTCAACTTCCGCACTGGCGCGTCCAACAAGGACACCTCGCTCTTCGTGCGCGGCGTGGGCACGATCTCGACCTCGCCCGGCGTCGAGCCCACCGTCTCCACCGTCATCGACGGCGTGCCGCTCGCGCGCCCGGGCCAGAGCACGCTGGACCTGCTGGACGTGCAGCGCGTGGAGGTGCTGCGCGGGCCGCAGGGCACGCTCTTCGGCAAGAACGCCTCGGCCGGCGTGGTCAACATCGTCAGCCGCGAGCCTGCCTCGCAGCTCGAGCGCTTCATCGACTTCAGCCATTTCGGCGGCGGCAACGAGACCCGGCTGCGCGGCGGCATCTCCGGCCCCATCGCCGCCGGGCTGCGCGCGTCGCTGACGGTGCTCGCGGGCGGCTACGACGGCAACGTCACCAATGTCCACGACGACAGCCGCGTCAACGGCTACGACAAGCGCGGCGTGCGCGCCCGCGTGGACTGGGACCTCGACGCGGCCAGCCGGCTCGCGCTCGCCGCCGACTTCCTGAAGTCCAAGGACGACATCCCCACCGGCGTGGTCACGCGCACGCGGCTGATCGCCTATCCGTCGGGCACGGTGAGCGACTTCCCCGCGTTCGCGGCCGCCTTGGGGCCAGTCGTGGCCAGCGACGACAACCGGCGCGTGAACGCCAACCTGGCGACCACCGTCGACGACCGCAATCGCGGCGTGTCGCTGACCTACGAGCGCCAGCTTCCCGCCGGACACCGGCTGACCGCGATCACCGGCTGGCGCGGCTGGAACAACACGCAGCGCCAGGATGGGGACCGACTGCCGGCCGCCTCGCTCGGGCTGCCGCAGTCGCACGACTTGGGCACGGTGGACTTCACGCAGCTGTCGCAGGAGATCCGCGTCGCGTCGCCGCTGGGATCGACCTTCGGCCTGCCCATCGACTACGTGGCCGGCTTCTTCACGCTGCACACGCGCGACAAGGAAACCTACCGCCGCGACGTCGTGCGCATGACCAGCAGCGGCACTGGCACCGGCAGCACAGGCACGAGCTTCGCGGACTGGGGCGAGGCGCGCTACGGCACGAACAGCCACGGCTCGGCGCTCTTCGGCGAGGGCCGCTGGCACCTGGCCTCCGACTGGACCGTGCTGGCCGGCGCGCGCTGGACGCAGGACCGCCTGGACTTCGAGCACGCGCGCACGCGCAGCACGCCCGACGCGCAGTTCGCCGGGGCGATCCCGGGCGTGAACGCGGCGGTCTCGCTGGCCGGCAACACCAGTGCCATCGGGCGCTCGGGGCGCATCGGCCTGCAGCATGCCGTGAACGACGACCTCAGCACGTACCTGACCTGGTCGCGCGGCTACAAGGGGCCGGCGTTCAACGTGTTCTTCAACATGCTGGCCCGAGATGCGCTCGCGCTCAAGCCGGAGACCTCGAACAGCGTGGAGGCCGGGCTGAAGTCGGAATGGCTGGACCGCCGGCTGCGCCTGAATCTGGCGGTGTTCTCGACCGATTACCGCAACTACCAGGCCAATTTCTTCGACACCGTCGACGGCACCGTGATCACGCGCCTGATCAACGCGGGCGACGTCTCCAGCCGCGGCGCGGAGCTCGACCTGGACGCCCGCGTGACCCGCGACTTCACGCTGTCCGCCGCGCTGGCCTACGTGCATGCGCGCATCGACCGCTTCAACTGCCCCGCCGGCGCGGCCGCCAGCTGCGACGTCAACGGCAAGCCGCTGCCGTTCTCGCCGGACTGGAAGGGCTCGGTGCGCGCCAGCTACCGCTTCGCGCTGGCGGGCGGGCGACAGCTCGAACTCGGCGGGGACTACGCGTGGCAGAGCCGCGTGCAATACGACATCGGCCAGTACGCCGACACCGTCCAGGGCGCCTACGGTATCTGGAACGCGAGCGTCGCGCTGCAGCAGCCCTCGCAGGGATGGCGCGTGGCGATGGTCGTGAAGAACGTGCTCGACAAGTCGTATGCCTCCTTCCTCGGTCGCGGCTCGGCCTTCGTCAACCGATGGGTGCCGCGCGACGATCAACGCTACTTCGGCGTGCAGGCGCGGTATGACTTCTGAAGCCGCGAGCCACCTGCCGCGCCACGGCCGGCGCCAGATGCACCTGGGCGCCTTCCTGCTGGAATCCGGCCATCACGTCGCCGCTTGGCGGCATCCCGACGTCCCGCCGCGCGCCGGCCTGGACCTGGCGCTCTACCAGCGCCTGGCCCGCGAGGCGGAGGCGGCCTGCCTCGATGCGATCTTCCTCGCCGACTCGGTGGCCACCGAGTCGGGTCCGGGCGCCGAGCGGCTGTCGAGGTCCACGCGCTTCGAGCCGCTGACGCTGTTGTCCGCGCTGGCCGCGGGCACCTCGCGCATCGGACTCGTGAGCACCGTCACCACCAGCTACAACGAGCCTTACACGGTGGCGCGTCAGCTGCTCTCGCTGGATCACCTGAGCGCCGGCCGCGTGGGCTGGAACCTCGTGACCTCGGACAACGCCAACGAGGCCGGCAACTTCGGCCGCGACGCGCATCTCGCGCATGGCGACCGGTACGCGCGGGCGCGGGAGTTCCTCGAGGTCGTGCAAGGGCTGTGGGACAGCTGGGATGACGACGCGCTGCTGGACGACCGCGCGGCGGGTCTGTATTACAGCCCCGACCAGCGACACACGCTGGATCACGCTGGCGCCCAGTTCCGCGTGCGCGGTCCGCTGAACGTGCCGCGCTCACCGCAAGGGCAGCCGGTCATCGCGCAAGCGGGCGCCTCCGAGCCCGGCTTGCAGCTGGCCGCCGCGAGCGCTGAGCTGGTCTTCACCGCGCAGCCCACGCGCGAGCGCGCCCAGGCCTTCTACGCCGACCTGAAGTCCCGTGCGCAAGCGCAGGGCCGATCGCGGGACGCATTGAAGATCCTGCCCGGCGCGTACGTCGTCGTGGCTCCCACGCGCGCCGAGGCCGAGGACCGCCAGGCCCAGCTGCAATCGCTGGTCCACCGCGACACGGCGCTGGGCCTGCTGTCGCGCATGATCGGCAACATCGACCTGCGCGGCCTGGACTGGGACGCACCGCTGCCCGAGCTGCCGCTGACCGACTCCGGCCAGCGCAGCCGCCAGCAGCTGCTCACGCGGCTCGGGCAGGAGGACGGGCTCACGCTCGGCCAGCTCGCGATGAAGATCGCGGGCGGACGCGGCCATCTGTCGGTGATCGGCAGCGTGAGCGAGGTCGCCGATGTCCTGCAGGACTGGTTCGAGCACGGCGCCGCCGACGGCTTCAACCTGATGCCGCCACTGCTGCCCACCGGATTCGAGGCCATCACCCGGCTGCTCGTGCCCGAACTCCAGCGGCGAGGCCTGTTCCGCACCCGCTACGAGGGCTCAACGCTGCGCGAGCACCTCGGCTTGGCGCGTCCGGCCTCCCGATATCCCACCGCCACGCTCGCCAAGGAGTCCGCATGAAGCGCCGCACCCTGATGTCCGCCCTGCCTTTGCTCGCTGCCCCGATGGCGTTTGGCGCCGCGACCAAGGGTGAGATCCGCGTGGGCTTCCAGAAGGGCGGACTGCTGCCGCTGGTGAAGGTCCGTGGGTTGCTGGAGCAACGCCTTGCCCCGCTGGGCTGGTCGGTGGTGTGGCGCGAGTTCCCCGCCGGGCCGCAGCTGCTGGAAGCCTTCAACGTCGATGCGATCGATGTCGGCGTGACGGGATCGCCGCCGCCGATCTTCGCGCAGGCGGCGCGGGCGGACTTCGTCTACATCGCCGCCGAGCCGGGTCAGCCGCACAGCGAGGCCGTGCTGGTCAAGCCCGACAGTCCGCTGCGCGCCATCGCCGACCTGAAGGGACGGCGCATCGGGCTGCAGAAGGGATCGAGCTCGCATTACCTGCTGCTGGCCTCGCTGGCCAAGGCCGGGCTGACGCTGCGCGATGTGCAGCCGGTGTACCTGTCGCCAGCCGACGCGCGCGCCGCGTTCGAGCGCGGCGCGATCGACGCGTGGGTCGTGTGGGATCCCTACCTGACCTTCGCGCAGGCGGCGACGAAGGCACGCGTGCTGGCCGACTTCAGCGTGCTCGCGCCCGAGTCCCCGCCCTGGAGCTTCTATGAGGCGCGACGCGGTTTCGCCGCCGCCCACGGCGCGCTGCTGCGCGAGCACGTGATCCCGGTGCTGGCCGAGGCCGGCCGCTGGGCCAACGAGCATCGCGAGGAAAGCGCTCGCCTGGTCGCCCCCCGCTTCGGCGTCCCGGAGGCGCTGCTGCTGCAACTCGGGCAACGCGTGCGTTACGGCGCTGTTCCGCTGACGTCCGCGATCGCGGCCGACCAGCAGCGCATCGCCGACGCCTTCCACGCGCAAGGCCTGATCCCGGCGCGGATCCCGGTCAAGGACGCGTTCTGGGGCGGCTGACACGCCTCGCTTCGCCGTCGCCTTCACTCGCCGCTTTCACCGCCACGTTCACGCCGTCACGACGGCGTCATCGGGAAACTCCTGACTTCCGCACCCGGATAATCAACGACACTCACGGCCAAGGTTAAGCGATTAACCTAACTGAACAAGCAGCTCGCAAGATAGCGGGCATCGACAACAAGGCCGAGGCGCTTCCGAGCGCCGCGGTGAGTGAGACAGCCGTGATTCCTCCCCGTCCGCAACCGCGCGTCGACGTAACTCGACGAAACCTGGTGCTCTCCGGCGCCGCGCTGTGCGTGGCTGGAAGCGTCGCCTCAGCGCCCGCACCGGCCCCCGCAGCCCCCTCCTCGCCCGCCGCCCGCTGCGACGCCAGCCCGGTGCGGACCACCCACCGCGACGACTTCATCCTCGGCGCCGACATCTCCACGCTGGAGACCGTCGAGCGCGGCGGCGGCAAGTTCTTCACCGCCGACGGACGTTCGGGCTCCGCGCTGCAGATCCTGCGCGCGGCCGGCATGAACTGGGGCCGTCTGCGCCTGTGGCACACCCCCGTCAACGCCCACGACGTCATCGAGGGCGAGCGCATCGTCTCGCGCCACGGCGAGCCCGTGGGCGGCGGCGACAACGGACTGGACGTCACGCTGCGCCTGGCGAAGCGCCTGAAGGCGCAGGGCATGAAATGGCTGCTCGACATCCATTACAGCGACCACTGGACCGACCCCGGTAAACAGGTGAAACCGGCCGCCTGGGCGCGCCTGCACGGCGAGGCGCTGGAAAAAGAGGTTGAACGTTATACCTCCGAGGTGCTGAAGGCCCTCCACGCGCAGGGCACGGACCCGGACATGATCCAGGTGGGCAACGAGGTCAACGGCGGCATGCTGTGGCCCGACGGCAAGACCTGGCGCGAGACCCCCGACGAGAAGATCGGCGGCGACGCGGCCTTCGCCGCGCTGCTGCGCGCGGGCATCCGCGGCGTGCGCGCGACCGACGCGCTGCGCGGCCGCCGCCTGCCGGTGATGCTCCATCTGGCCCATCAGGGCGACGGCAAGAGCACCGAGACCTTCCGCCGCGTCTACGACGGCTTCGAGGCCGAGAAGCTCGACTACGACGTCATCGGCCTGAGCTGGTACCCGTATCACCACGACGCCTACGACGCATTGCGCGACAACCTGCGCATGCTCTCCGACCGCTACCGCAAACCGCTGGTGGTGGTCGAAACCGCATACGGCCATCAGCTGGACAACCCCGGCGGCGGCGGCGCGGTCTTCAACGAGGAAGGCGCACGCCGCTCCGGTTATCCCGCCACGCCCGAGGGCCAGGCGCGGATGCTGCGCGACGTCGTCCGGGCCGTGGCCGGCGTGCCGCACGGCCTGGGCGTCTTCTACTGGGAACCCGCGTGGCTCGCGGTGCCCGGCGCGGGCTGGCGCACCGGCGACGGCAACGGCTGGGCCAACCAGACGCTGTTCGACGACCAGGGCCGCGCCCTCCCCTCGATCACCGCCATGCGCGACGCCGCCCCCTGCCCCGACAACACAACACGTCCAAAGACGGAGACACCATGACCTCCTCCACCCGCACCCCGTCCGAGGCGCGCGCTCGCGCCTCCCGTCCGTCCGCCGTCTTCCTGATGGCGCCGGTGGCGCTGGCCTGCGCCACGCTGGCGCCCGCCATCGCCCACGCACAGGCCGCGGCGCCTGCCCCGGCAGCCTCGGCCTCCTCCGCTGCGGGCAACGCGCTGGACACCGTCGTGGTCCAGGGCCAGCGCTCCAGCCTGATCAAGGCGCAGGACATCAAGCGCAACGCCGATCAGGTCGTCGATTCCATCGTCGCCGACGACATCGGCAAGCTGCCCGACGCCAACGTCGCCGAGGCGCTGCAGCGCATCACCGGCGTGCAGATCTCGCGCAACCGCGGCGAAGGCGACCGCGTGCAGGTCCGCGGCCTGCAGCAGACGCAGACGCTGCTCAACGGCCGCGTGATCTTCAGCGCGAGCAAGGAGCGCGGCCTGGCCTTCCAGGACGTCCCCGCCGAGCTGCTCGCCGGCGCGGATGTCTACAAGACCCCGACCGCCAGCCTGATCGAAGGCGGCATCGGCGGTGTCATCGACCTGCGCACCCGCCGCCCCTTCGACTTCGCCGGCTTCAAGCTCGCGGGCTCGCTCAAGGCCACGCGCGCCGAGCTCGCCGACAAGAACAACGCCGAGGGCTCGCTGCTCGTGTCCAACCGCTGGCGCACCGATGCCGGCGAGTTCGGCGCGCTGCTCAGCGTCTCGGCGCAGAAGCGAGACTACCGCTCCGACACGCAGGAACTGGACAACCCGGCCAAGCTCGCCGACGGCTCCAACACCGTGGCGCCGCTGGGCCAGTGGCTGGCCTACGAGTTCGGCGAACGCGACCGCAAGGCCGCGAGCGCCTCGCTGCAATGGCGCCCTGACGCGCGCAGCGAATACACGCTGGACTTCAACCACACGCAGCTCAAGAGCCGCACCGACGTCTTCGGCCATTACGCCTCGCCGTTCTGGGCAAACTTCAGCGCCACCGCCAACCAGGGCCAGCTCTGGCCCAACGGCGCGGTCCAGACCGATGCCAACGGCAAGTTCGTCTCGGGCAGCTTCTGGGGCGCGAGCATGAGCACCTCGGGCTCGGTGGCCGACGAGAACACCAAGATCGACCAGCTCGCGCTGGCCGGCAAGTGGAAGGTCGGCGACGCCACGCTTCGCAGCGACCTGAGCCACACACGCAGCACCTTCGACCGCTTCTACCAGGAGGTGCGTCTGGGCACCTTCAGCAACGACCCGGTCAGCTACAGCTTCGACCTGAGCACCAAGCTGCCCTCGGCCTTCTCGCCCACCGCGCAGCTCGACAACCCGGCCAACTACTGGGCCGACAAGGCGCTGTACTTCCGCACGCACAACACCGGCAAGGAAACCGCGTGGCGCCTGGACGGCGACAAGCCGGTGGACCTCGGCGTGATCACGACGCTGCACGCCGGCGTGCGGCTCAACGATCGCCGCGCGCAGAGCGCCGAGATCAACACCATCGACGACATCTGGATGTTCAGCCTGTCGCAGATCCCGGCGGTGGGCCTGCTGCCCCACAACGACCTGCTGAAGGACGCGGGCGGCGGCAACATCCCGCGCCAGTGGCTGACGGTCACCGACACCAACTGGCTGCGCGACGCGCAGGCCGTGCGCTCCACCTTCAACCTGTCGGTGCCCGAGCTCGACCCGGCGCAGAGCTTCCAGTTCCGCGAGCGCGCCGCGGCGGTCTACGTCGCCGGCGATCTCGACACGACGCTGGCAGGTCTGCCGCTGACCGGCAACGTCGGCGTGCGCGCGGTCACGACGCGCACGCAGCGCGCCTACACCGCCACGAGCGGCGGACGGGTGGACCTGTCCAAGACCGACACCGACTTCCTGCCCTCGCTCAACCTGAAGCTCGAGCTCACGCCCGACCTGCTGACGCGCCTGTCGCTGTCGCGCGTGGTGACGCGGCCCAACTTCGACCAGCTCACGCCCAGCCTGAGCCTGAACGTCAACGACAAGACCGGCTACCAGGGCAATCCGGAGCTCGACAAGCTGCGCGCCAGCCAGCTCGACGCGACGCTGGAGTACTACCTGTCCAAGAGCGATTCGGTCTACGGCGCGGCCTTCTACAAGGACGTGTCGGGTTTCATCCAGACGACCAGCACGCAGACCACGATCAACGGCACCAGCTACACGCTGACCACGCCGAGCAACGGCCGCGACGGCCGCATCCGCGGGCTGGAGTTCGGCTACACCGGCTTCTTCAACAAGCTGCCGGGCGCGCTGCGCGGTCTGGGACTGCAAGCCAACTTCACGCTGGTGGACAGCGCCGCGCCCAGCCCCATCGACGGCCGCAGCGCGCCGCTGGAAGGCCTGTCCAAGCGCAGCGCCAACCTGATCGCGATGTACGACCTGGGCGACTTCTCCGCGCGCCTGGCCTACAACTGGCGCAGCGACTACACGGTCGGCTCGCGCCTGAGCTTCCCCAGCAACGACGGCGTGACCGCGCTGACGCCGGTGTCGATGAAGGGTTACGGCATGGTCGACGCCTACCTGAGCTACGCGATCACGCCCAAGCTGCGCATCGCGATCGAGGGCAACAACCTGACGCGCACCGTGCGCCGCAGCGTGTTCAGCGATTACGGCCTGCCGCGCGGCACCTACACCGACGATCGGCGTTTCGCGATCAGCCTGCGCGCCGAGCTGTAAACCCCACCAACCCGGCCTCGCGCCGGGTTTTTTCATGGCGCGCGCCGGCCCCGCGTCCGGCGGAGCGCTGTCCCGATTTCCCTCACCACAACCACGCAAGGAGACAAGGGAATGACGAAGCGATTCACACGCCGCGAGGCGATCGGCACGGGCCTGGGCCTGGCCGCCGGGCTCACCGCGCTGCCCGCCGCCGCGGCCACGCTGGTCAAGGGCGCTGACGTGAGCTGGGTCAGCCAGGAGGAATCCGCGGGCTACAGCTTCTACAACGCCTCGGGCGCCAGGACCGATCCGTTCAAGCTGCTCAAGGACCTGGGCATCAACACGATCCGGTTGCGGGTCTGGGTCAATCCGAGCGGCGGCTGGTGCGACGGCGCCGACACGCTTTACAAGGCCAAACGGGCGATCGCGCAGGGCCAGAAGGTCATGCTGACCTTCCACTACAGCGATTCCTGGGCCGATCCCGGCCAGCAGACCAAACCCGCGGGCTGGGCCGGCCACAGCTTCACGCAGCTGATGAGCGATGTCTACGCGCACACGCAGGGCATCCTCAGCTATCTGAAGAGCAACGGCGTGACGGTCGACTACGTGCAGGTCGGCAACGAGATCAACAGCGGCATGCTCTGGCCCGATGGGCAGGCCTCGGGCTCGAGCTTCGCCAACCTGGTCAAGCTGATCAACAACGGCAACGACGCGGTGAAGTCGGTGTTCCCCAGCGCCAAGGTCATCCTGCACCTGGCCAACGGCCACGACAACGCGGTGTTCCGCTGGTTCTTCGACGGCATGAAGGCCAATGGCGCGCGCTACGACGTCATCGGCCTCTCGCACTACCCGACCTCAAGCAACTGGACGAGCCGCAACGCGGCGCTGTCGACCAACATGGCCGACATGGTGTCGCGCTACGGCAAACCGGTGATCGTGGCCGAGACCGGCATGGACTGGCAGCAGGCGGCCGCGTCCAAGGCCATGATCGCGGACCTGCTCACGCGCGTGTCGGCGCTGGGCGCCAACGGGCTCGGCGTTCTGTATTGGGAGCCGCAGGCCTACCCCGGCTGGCAGGGCTACACCTGGGGCGCGCTGGACGGATCCGGGCGCTTCACCAGCGCGATGGATCCGTTCTGAGGATGAGCCACGCTGGGTCCAGCGTGGCTCGGCGCGTTTCCTCAGCGGGTCTTCTCGGGCATCGCCGACGAGTGGTGGTGCGCGATCAGCCACTGGCCATCGCGGTGCTCGTACACGTAGGTGTAGCGCGCCTTGACGGTGGAGCCGTCGCCGAAGCGGAAGGTGTAGGTCCCGACGTCCTGCGCGACGTTGCAGCCGATCTTGATGATCCGCTTGTCGATGGTGCCCTGGGGCTTGTTCTTGAGGAACTTGACGAAGTAATCGCGGATGTCCGCTGGCGTGCTGCGCGGTTCATTGGTCACGGTGGGCAGCAGCACGGCGTCGGGCGCGTAGTTCGCGGCGACGCGCGCCGGATCGCCGGTGGCCAGCGAGGCATTCCAGCGATCGAACAGCGCGGCGATGCGGTCCGGGTCGGTGCTGGCGCAGACCGCGGTCGCGGCGGTCGAGCTCGCGGGGGGCATGGCACTGGCCGTCGCGGCGCGGTCCTGCGCGGATGCCGCGCCCGCGGCGCCGAGCATCAGCGCCGCGAGGGTCAGCGCCCACCGGGGTTGAACGCCGCGAACGGCAGGTCGAATGGCGGGATGACGGACGAGAACGGTCATGAGGACAGACTCCAGATCGAGGATTGAGGGACGGCGACCCAAAGGTCGCCGCGCCACGGAGTCCTCCGCGGCGCCTGATCGATTCTGGAAACCGTCAATGAACACGAACGTCGCGGCCGATGAACCGGCCATGACGCGCGGATGAACCGGAGATGAACGCGGCTCAGCCGGCGTCCGGCAGGTCGTCCATCCGATAACCGAGCCCGCGCACCGTCTTGAGCAGCGGCAGCGCGTGCCCCTCGTCGATCTTGGCGCGCAGGCGGCGCACGTAGACGTCGACGACGTTGGTGAGCGGGTCCACGTGCACGCCCCACACGTTGGCCAGGATGCGCTCGCGGCTGAAGACCCGGCCCGCGGCGCTCATCAGCAGCTCCAGGAACGCGAGTTCCTTGGCGGTCAGCGTGATCAGGCGGCCGTCGCGTCGCACCAGCATGCGTTCGCGGTCGAACTCCAGGTCGGCCACGCGCAGCAGCGACGCCTCCGGACGCTGCTCGCGTCCGCGCCGCTGCAGGGCCACGAGCCGCGCCAGCAGCTCCTCGAAATCGAAGGGCTTGACCATGTAGTCGTCCGCGCCCAGCCGAAGTCCGCGCACCTTGTCGGCGGTGCTGTCCATCGCCGTCAGCATCAGGATGCCGGCCGGATGGCCCTCCGCGCGCAGTGTCTGGCACAGGTCCAGCCCGCCCAGGCCGGGCAGCATCAGGTCCAGGATGATCAGCGCGGCCCCGCCGGCGCGGGCCCGCGCCAGCCCGTCGGTTCCGGTGCGCGCCACCTCCACCACGTACCCCTCGGCACCGAGTCCCCGGCTCAGGAAATCGGCGATCCGGGGATCGTCCTCGATGATCAGCAGTTGTCGGCTCATGGGGTCGTCGTGTCCGGAATGATCAGTCGCACCGTGGTGCCTCGCCCCACCTCGCTGTCGATCTCGAGATGGCCGCCATGGGCCGCGAGGATCGATCGCGCGATGGACAGGCCGATGCCCGTGCCGTCGGCGCGATGCTCACGCGCGAGGCGGCCACGCATGAATCGCTCGAAGACCAGCGGCAGTTCCTCCGCGGGAATGCCGATGCCGTCGTCGCTCACGTGGATGGCGACACGCGCCGGGCACTCGCCCTGCGCCTCATCGCGCAGGGGCTCGTCCACCGCCCAGGCGACCCGCACCGCACCGCCGGGGCGCGAGTAGCGGATCGCGTTGTCGAGCACGATCACCAGCGCCTGACGCAGGCGGATCGGATCCGCGGACACGGTCCGCTCATCCGGCACCGGCTCGACGATCAGGCGCTGACCATGCGCCGCGGCCAGCGCCTGCGCCTGATCGACCGCGCCGTCCAGCAGCGTGCCCAGCGGCAGGGGTTGGCGCGCGATGTCAAGTTCATTGGCCTCGGCGCGCGCGATCAGCAGCAGGTCGTCCACGACGCCCGTCATCTGCTTGACCGCTGCGACGATGCGCGCCAGCGTCGACCGGTACTCCTGCGTTGGCAGCTCGCCGGCGCGCAACGCCACGTCGGCCTCGCCGCGGATCACGGTCGCGGGCGTGCGCAGCTCATGGCCGAGGTCGGCGAACAGCTGACGGCGCCGATGGTCGAGCTGCTGGAGCGCCAGATGCGCCCGCTCCAGCTCACCGGTGCGGGCGCGGACCTCGTCCTCCAGGCCGCGACGCACGGCCTCGGCGGCCTCGCGATGCTGCTGGAGTTCCCAGGCCATCGTGTTGAAGCGCAGCGCGACCTGATCGAACTCGTCCCCGTGGCCCACGGGGATGCGATGTCCGAGCCGCCCCGCCTGCACCGCCTGCGCGCCCTCGAGCAGCGCGTCGAGCGGCCGGCGCAGCCGACGCCGCAGGTGCAGGCTGAGCGCCACGGCGCAGGCGAAGGTCAGCGCGACCATGACCACGCTCTGCAGGCGCAGCCGCGCGATGCCGCGCTCGGTGGCCGCGCGGGCGATCGGCACCGCCTTGCGCTGGCCCTCGATCGCGCCGTTGAGCAGGTCGCGCAGGTCGCGGCCATGCGTCTTGTCGAAGACCTGATTGAGCTGGCGCCAGACGCTCTCGAACCCTTCGCGCTCGCCATGCGGCTCGAGCGCGCGCAGCTGACGCCGCAGCTCGACCAGGTTGTCCGAGAGCAGCGCGCTGATGTCCACCAGCTGCGTGACCTCGGGCGGCACGGCCACGTCGTCGCGCTGCGCGATCGCCTCCCACGAGGCCAGATGGCGCCGCGACAGGTCGTCCAGGCGCCGCGCGCCGGCGTCCATCGCATCGAGCAGCCGCTCGCGCGAGGCCTCGGTCGCGCCCGCGCCCATCACCTGCTGCGCGGCCCAGTTGCGCAGCCGCTGCTTGTTGGCGGAGAGATCCAGCAGCTCGGACAACAAGTCGCTGGTGAGGCGGCTGTGGTGCGCGTAGCCGTCCACGCGCACCGTGCCCCAATACACGAAGGCGGCCTGCAGGCAGACCAGGGCCAGCATGAGCGACAGGGCCAGCGTCAGTCGGAGTCGGTACATGGCGCGGGATTCTGCGGCATCGCCGATCGCCCATCGCCACGGTGAAGCGAGCGACGACGCGCCGCTTTGGCGAAGCGGTTCAGGTCCTGAAGCGGTAACGCAGCCGATGGCGCCAGGTCTGCCCCGGCGCCAGCCAGCAATCGGGCTGCGCCCATTCGGGGTGATGCGGGCTGTCGGGCAGGAACTGCGGCTCCAGCGCGATGCCGCCATACGCGGGCCAGCGCGGCGAGCAGCCCGCCGTGCCCGCGGCGAGGAACTCGCCCGTGTAGACCTGCACCGCCGGCAGCGAGGTGCTGAGGTCCATCGCCAGCAGGCCGTCCGCGGACTTCAGCGTCGCGGCATGCCGCGGCGCGTCCGCGCTGGCGTGGCCCTCGGGCAGCAGGAAGGCGTGATCGAGCGCCTCGCCAATCACCCGGCCCTCGCGGTAATCGAATCGCGTGCCCTCCACCGCCATCGGCGCGCCGGTGGGCAGTCCCGACGCATCCACCGGCAGCATGCGGTTCGCCGCGACGCGAAGACGCTGACGGCGCACATCCACGCAGCCATCGCCATCGAGCTGGAAATAGGCGTGATTGGTCAGCCCCACCGGGGACGGATCGTCGCCCTGCAGGACCGCGATGAGCTCGATGTCCACGGTCATCGCATCAGGCAGCGTGTACCGGACCTCGACATCGAGCGCGCCCGGGAAGCCCTGATCGCCGTCCGGCGAGTGCAGCGCCAGCCGCAGCCGATCGCGCGCCTGCGACACCAGCGTCCACTCGCGCTGATGGAAGCCGCCCGGTCCGCCGTGCAACTGGTGATTCAAGCCCGGCTCGCTGAGCAGCGGCCACACGCGATCCCCGCGCCGCAGCTGCGAGCTCGCGATGCGATTGGCCCATCGGCCGATCGTCGCGCCGACATACGCGCGGTTGCGGCGCTGGCTGTCGAGGTCATCGAAGCCGAGCAGCACCTCGCGGGTGGAGCCATCGCGCAGCGGCACGCGGCAGCCGACCCAGCTCGCGCCATGTCCGAGCACGCGGATCGACACGCCGCCCGGCCGGCTCAGCGTCCATGCGGCGTCGCTCACGACTTCACCCCGCCCGCTGTCAGGCCCGCGACCAGCCAGCGCTGCATCAGCAGGAACATCAGCGTCAGCGGCAGGCCGGCCAGCAGCGCGGTCGCGGCGAAGTCGCCCCAGAGATAGCGCTGGTTGAACAAGAACAGGCGCGAGCCGACGGCCAGTGTCAGCTGCTGCTCGTCGTGCAGCAGCACCGACGCGACCGGGTATTCGATCATCGCGCCGAGGAAGGCCAGCACGAACACCACGGCCAGCACCGGCTTGGCCAGCGGCAGCAGCACCAGCACGAAGGACTGCCAGCGACTGGCGCCGTCCACCGCGGCGGCCTCCTCGAGGTCGGGCGGGATGCTCTCGAAATAGCCCTTCACCAGCCAGATGTGCTGCGCCACCGCGCCCGTGTAGGCCAGCGCCAGGCTCCAGTGGCTGTTCAGTCCGAGCCACGGCACCCAGTCGCCCAGGCGATCGAAGATCGCGTAGATCGCCACCAGCGCGAGCACCGACGGGAACATCTGCAGCAGCAGCATCGCCGTCAGCGTGCCCTCGCGGCCGCGGAAGCGCAGCCGCGCGAACGCATAGGCGCTGGTCACCGACAGCGCCAGGCAGGCCGCCGCGCTCACCAGTGCGACCTTCAGCGAGTTCAGGATCCACTGCAGCACCGGGAACGGCGGCGGCGTCACGTTGCCCTGGGCATCGACGACGGGCAGGCCCACCGCCAGGCGCCAGTGCTCGAAGCTGATCTCCTTGGGAATGAGGCTGCCGCCGGCGAAGTTGCCGGGCCGCAGCGAGATCGACACGATCATCGCCAGCGGCAGCAGGCTCACCACGACGAACGCGATCAGCACCGCATGCAGCGCCCACACGCGCCAGCGCTGCGACGAGGTCATCACCATGGCCATGACGAGGCTCCCGCCCGGCTCAGCGCCGGGCTGCTTTCGCGCCGCCGAAGAAGCGCAGGTTGACGTAGGCCAGCAGCGCCACGATCACGAAGACGATCGAGGAGATGGCGCAGGCGAGCGCGTAGTTCTGACCGCCGTCGTTGAACGCGATGCGGTAGGTGTAGGACGCGAGCAGGTCGGTCGCGCCGACGGGGACCTGCGTGTCGAGGTAGTCCGGCGCGCCCTCGGTCAGCAGCGCGATCAGCGTCAGGTTGTTGAAGTTGGCCGCGAAGGACGCCACCAGCAGCGGCGCCATCGGCCGAGCGATCAGCGGCAGCGTGATCCGGAACAGATTCGTGACCGGTCCCGCGCCCGCGAGTGCCGAGGCCTCGTACAGGTCCTCGGGAATGGCCTTCAGCAGGCCCATCGCGAGGATCATCATGTACGGGTAGCCCAGCCAGGTGTTGACCGTCAGCACCATCGCGCGGGCCAGCGTCGCATCGCTGAACCAGCCCGGGCGCACGCCGAAGAGCAGGTCCAGCACCAGGTTGATCTCGCCCAGGTTCTCGTTGAACAGGCCGCGGAAGACCGGGATCGAGATGAACGCCGGCACCGCGTAGGGCAGGAACAGCGCGAGCCGATAGGCGCCACGGCCCTTGAGCGCCGGCCAGCTCAGCGCGACCGCGAAGAACAGCCCGAGCGAGAAGGTCAGCAGCGTGTTGAGCGACGCGAAGCTCACGGTCCAGATGAACACGCGGACGAAGGGCTCGAAGAAGCTGCTGTCGCCGAAGATGCGCGTGTAGTTGGCCAGGCCGACCGTCGTGCGGAATCCCGGCTCCAGGGCCTGACCGCGCGCGTCGCGCCACACGCCCGCGGCGTGGTCGGCGGTGACGACGCCGCCGTCGCGCAAATCGCTGAGCCGGTCTGCGTCGATGGCCGCGTAGCGCTGCGCCTGGTCGGTGATGCGATGCAGGCTGGACAGCCGCCACTGGCGATCGTCCGGCGTGCGCAGCACCAGCGCACGCAGCTGAGGCAGCAGCTCGACGAGCGCGCGGGGCGCAAGCGCCTCACCGGTGAGCGGCTGTCCGTCCTCGGCCGCGCCGAGGATGACGGCGTTCGCCGCACCGAGCGTGAACGGAACGCTCAGCCAGTCCTTGCCCTCATCGTCGCGCAGCCGGGCCTGGTAGCGCGCGGACGCGCCCTCGCCTTCGCGCACCAGCGTCAGGTCCATGCCCAGGCCGTCGCTCTCGGTGCGTTGCAGCAGCACGTCGGTGGCGCGCTCGAACGACAGCAGGTGCGCCGAGCTGTAGTTGGTGAAGGCGATTCCCAGCGTGAAGACCATCGGCAGCACGATGAACACGAGCACCGCGGACACGCCCGGCATCACGTAGCGCCAGGCCTGCAGCCGCTTGCTGAACTGCAGCAGCACGAGCAGCCCCGCCACGCCGAGCGCGGCCATCGCGGCGATCGGCTCATGCGCGCGCAGCAGTTGCTGGCACAGGAACAGCAGTCCCGCGACCGCGGCGAGGTTCAGGGCGTGCAGCCCGTAGGAGAGCGCGCGCATCACGAGCCCTCCCGCACCGCGGCGCTCGCGGGTTTGACTTCAGCGCCCTGCCCCGCCACGCGCCGCGACGCGCGCGCCAATCCGGCGTCCACGCTCTCGCGGCCTTGGGTGATGCCCTGCACCGCGGCGTTCATCGCGGTCCAGAAGCGCGCCATCTCGGGCACGTTGGGCATGGGCTCGCCGAGCGCCGCGGCCGCGGCCGTGCCCTCGACCAGCGCGTCGCCGCGCAACTCGGCCAGCAGCGCCGTGTTGGCCGGCACGCCCAGCGGCACATGCGCCTGGATCGCGCGCAGCCCCTCGATGCTGAGCAGGTAGCGCTCGATGAACTCCGTGGCCAGCAGCGGCTGCTTGCTGGACGCGCACAGCATCGCGCCAAGCACGCCGGTCATCGGCCGGCCGGCGCGCCCGCGCAAGGACGGCAGCGGCGCGGCCGCGACGCGCAGGCCGCTCTTCTTGAGGTTGTTCCAGCCCCAGGGCCCGTTGATGGTCATGGCCACGCGGCCCTCGTTGATCGCCGCCTCGCTCTCGGCATAGGTGGCGGTGCGCGGAACCAGCCCTTCGTCCACGAGGCGCTTGAGCAGCCCCATGCCCGCGCGCGTGCCGTCGGTGTCGATGCCGTTGTCGGCGGCGTCCCAGCTGCCGTCCTCGCGGCGACGGAAGGCGTAGCCGCCGCCGGCCGACATCAGCGCGTAGGTGTAATAGAACTCGTTGTAGGGCCACATGATCGCGCGCCGGCCCTGCGGGCGCAGGCGGCGGTCGAGCTCGAAGACCTCGTCCCAGGTGCGCGGCACGCGCGGCACCAGGTCGAGGTTGACGATGAGCGCGACCGACTCGATCGCGATCGGATAGCCCCAGGTGCGGCCGCCGATGCGCCACGGCGACCACGCCATCGGCGCGACCGACTCGCGCAGCGCGCGCGACGGCGCCACCGGCCGGATCAGCCCGGACGCGGCCCATCCGCCGGCGCGGTCATGCGGCCAGATCCAGACGTCGGGGCCCTTGCCGGCCGCGGCGGCCTGCTCGAACTTGGACACGCCGTTCTCGGGATGCTCCACGCGCAGCGCGATGCCGGTGTCGCGCGTGAAGCGCTCGCCGATCTTCACGACGCCCTCATAGCCCTTGTCGCCGTTGATCCAGACGCGCAGCGGCTCGTGCCGGTCCAGCAGCGCGGCGAACGCCGAGCCGCTCGCCAGCGACAGGCCACCGAGACCAGCGCCCGCGCGCAGCGCGCGACGGCGCGACGGATTCATCGGGCCGCGCATGTGTCGAGCTCCTCGTGCAGACGGGGCAGCGCCTCGCCGCGCGGGTCGAAGACATGGACCTCGTCGCGCAACGCGGCGACGGGGAAGGACTCGCCGATCGCGGGCGCCGCGTGGCCCTCGGGCAGGCGCGAGACCAGTGCTCCGCCGGGTCCGGCCAGGTAGGCCAGGCTCTGATCGCCGAGGTGCTCCAGCCACTGGACCTGCGTGCGCATCGGCTCGCTCAGGCGCGGGTCGTCGCTCCCGTCGCGGCGGGTCGCGGGTCGCAGGTGTTCCGCGCGCACGCCCAGCGTGACGGCGTCGCCGTCGTTGACGCCGTCGGCGCGCACCGGCAGCGTCAATCGGGTGCCGTCGGCGAGCGCGGCGACGAGGCCATCCTCGCGGCGCTCGATCAGCGTCGCGGGCAGGAAGTTCATTCGCGGCGAGCCCAGGAAGCCGGCGACGAAGAGGTTGCGCGGGCGCCGATACAGCGTCAGCGGGGCGCCGCACTGGGCGACGCTGGGCTGCGGCAGCAGCGCACCGGGCGGCGGCGGTTGCAGCAGCACCATGCGGTCCGCGAGCGTCATCGCCTCGACCTGATCGTGCGTGACGTAGATGGAGCTAGCGCGGCCCTGGCTGCGATGCAGGCGGGCGATCTCGAGCCGGGTCTGCTGGCGCAGCGCGGCATCGAGGTTGGACAGCGGCTCATCGAAGAGGAACACGCCGGGCCGGCGCACGAGCGCGCGTCCGATGGCCACGCGTTGTCGCTGACCGCCGGACAGCTCGCGGGGTTTGCGCCGCAGCAGGTGGTCGATCTGCAGCAGCCTGGCGACCTCGTCAATGCGGCGTTGCGCGTCGGCCTTGGGCACGCGCGCCAGGCGCAGGCCGAAGCCGAGGTTCTCGCCGACGTCCAGGTGCGGGTAGAGCGCGTAGCTCTGGAAGACCATGGCCACGTCGCGCTCGCCGGGCGCCTTCTCGTTGACGCGGCGTCCGCCGATGCGCATCTCGCCGCTGCTGATCGTCTCCAGCCCCGCGATCATGCGCAGCAGCGTGGACTTGCCGCAGCCCGAGGGGCCGACGAACACGCAGAACTCGCCCTCGGCGATGTCCAGCGTGACGTCGTGCACCGTGGGCACGCCGCCATCGACGTAGGTCTTGCCGATCCGGTCCAGTTCCACCGAGGCCATGGTTCAGTCCTTCGCGGTGGAGGTCGTCGACACGCGATGCGAGCGCTCGACAGTGAGCGCCGCGCGTCGCAGCACGGCACCGGAGCCCAACGCGCGGGCTTCAGGCTCGAGGAACACCGGCAGGTCTGCCGCGAGCGGCAGGACAGCGAGCTCGATGGCTGGCCAGGAGCCATCGGCGTTGCGGAAGCGATCGATGGCGATGGTCCAGGCGCTGCCATCGCAGAAGCGGTCATCGACGACGACGCCATCGACGGCCAGCCGCGCGACGTCGCCGACGAGGTCGAGCGTCAACCAGAGTCGACCGACCGGCAACGTGTCCGACAGGGTCAACGCCCAACGCGCGTCTGAGGCATGCGCGGCCTCATCGGGCACGAGCGGCACGGGCCCGTCACGCCAAGGCACATGCGGCCCCCAGCGCAAGGCAGGCGCGTCCCCCGCCTCCTTCACCTGCGTCGCAGTCAACCCAGTGTTGGAGGTCGGCTCGGTCATCCCCTCGCCCGCCCCCGCGGGAGAGGGCACGGGCCAAGAGAGGTGGAAGTACGGATCAGCCTTGGCGATATGCCAGACGGCCCATTCAACGGCGAGTTCTTCGCGCTGCCCGGCGAGTCCTTCGGCGGGGAAGACGCGAAGCCACACGGATGCGCCTTCGGGGGCATCGATTCGCACCTCGTCCCCCTCCCCGACCGTCGCCGGATGGCTCGACCACATGAGCCGATCGCGCCCGCCGAGCCGCACCTTCGCGCTGGCAGCCGCGCTGATCGCCGACATCACGATCACGCGATGCGCGCGCCCATCGGTGTCTCGCATCGAGACCAAGTGGGGCACATCCCGCGAATCCAGTTTGACGACCCACACATCGCCGTCGCGATCGGCGCGTCGATCGACATGACCGCCGCGGACCTCGATCGAGGCGATGCCCGCCGCGTCGAAGATCAACTCCGCCGCGATGCCTTCAATGCTGAAGCCGACCCAGACGACATCGCCGCTGGTCTCGGTCCACCGCGCCATCGGCTGCACCGTCGCCTGCCGCATCCGCGCCGCGCCGATCCGCTGCCCGACGGGCCAGATGAACGCGGCACCTGGCCGCAGCGTGAATCCCCCCTCGCTGGGCAGGCGCAGCGCCCCACCATCCTCGGTGTTCAACGCGATCGCCAGATCGCGCCGCTCCGGCAGCGGGTGATGCCGCACCTGATGGTTGACGAAGACGAAGCCCTCGACGTCCGCCACCGAGCCGCCCGCGGCGCGCAACGCGACGCGCGGCAGCGCCCGATCCGCCGGATCAAACGGCCCGTCCTCGGGCAGCACCGGCGCATGCGGCGCGAGCCTGGCGCCGAAGTCGCGCATGAACTGATGCAGCGCGCGCAGCCGCCCCCACGACGGCCGCACCTGCCCGTACTGCCCGAGCGGCGCGTGGAAGTCATACCCCCACTCCGGCACGTCATTCGGATAACCGCTGGCCTGGGTCTCATTGAGCGGCCCGGTCTCGCACACGGGGTTGGTACCGCCGTGATACATGTAATAGCCGTACAGGTTGGCGCCCGAGCCCAGCTGCACCAGCGTCGTCGCGACCACGTCATCGGCGCTGACCACAGGCCGCCGGTGATAGCTCTGGGCCATCCCGCCGCCCGCCTCGGCCAGGCAGAACGGGTAGTGCGCGGTGTCGATCAGGCCCGCGGCGGGCGTGCCGTCGACATTGCCCATCTCGCCGATCACACGGCGCGTGTTGAACAGGAACACGCCCGACGGCGGCAGCGCCTCGCGCGAGCCTTGCCAGAATCCATCGGCATAAGCGCCCGACACGGGCAGCACCTCACGCGGCGGGATGTCCAGCGTGGGCCACCCGGTGACGGTGTAGACCGGCACCGTGAGCCCGACCTCGATGGCCAGGCGCTTGAGCTCGGCGATGTGCTCGGCGCCACGGCCAGGACCGATGAGGCCGTACTCGTTCTCGAGCTGCAGCCCGATCACCGGGCCGCCATCGCACCAGAGCTGCCCCCTCGCCTGCGCCGCGATCTCCGCGTAGAGCCGCTGCACCAGCGCCAGATAGGCGGGGTCGTTGGTCCGCGGCTCACAGGCCGCGGCGAGCCAGTCCGGGAAGCCGCCCAGGCGCACCTCGGCATGCACCCACGGGCCGGGCCGCAGATAGACGAGCAATCCAGCTTCGGCCGCCAACGCGATGAATCGCGCCAGATCGCGCCGACCCTCCCAACGCCAGCGTCCCTGCACCGCCTCATGGTGGTTCCAGATGACGTAGCTGGCGACGATGTCCACGCCGCCGGCCTTGATCTTGGCCAGCTCCGCGGCCCATTCGGACTCGGGATAGCGGCTGTAGTGGAACTCGCCCATCACCGGCATCCAGGGCGCGCCGTCCAGCGCGAGGTAGCGGCTGTTGACGGTCAGCGTGCGGGTGGGATGCGGGTAATGGCCGAGGTTCAGGAAACCGGTCTCGGGCACCGGCACGGCGGGGGGCACTGGAAGCGCCACCGGCGCCGGTGGGGTTGTCTCGCTCACGTCGTTGTCCTGCCTGGAACGGCAGTTAATCGTTTAATCTCATTCAGTAGACCAAGGTCGACCGCAGGGGGCAATCCGGGTAAGTCCGCAGAAGGACCCCGCATTCTACGCGCAGCGCCCTTGAATCCAATGGATACAGCCCGTCAGCGA
Organism: Roseateles sp. So40a; assembly: GCF_048081605.1. Classification (NCBI taxonomy): domain Bacteria; kingdom Pseudomonadati; phylum Pseudomonadota; class Betaproteobacteria; order Burkholderiales; family Sphaerotilaceae; genus Roseateles; species Roseateles sp. So40a. The sequence continues at coordinate 2,490,543 of NZ_CP182288.1, forward strand.
TGGAATCGCGCCTGGCCGATTCGAGGCCATCGATGCCGATCCGATTGACATCGCCTCGCCGGGTTGCTCCAATTGGATTAATCGCTTAACCGCGTCAACGAGTTCCCGCTCCATGCCCCTGACCCCCTCCCCGTCCGACTCGCCGGCGCTGCTGCGCCTGGGCGTCTGCTACTACCCCGAGCAATGGCCGAAGTCGCGTTGGCGCGAGGACGCCCGCGCCATGCGGGCCCTGGGGCTGGACACGGTGCGCATCGCCGAGTTCGCGTGGTCGCGGATGGAGCCCGCGCCCGGTGAGTTCGACTGGGCCTGGCTGGACGAGGCCATCGAGGTGCTGGCGGCGGAGGGCCTGTCGGTCGTGCTGGGCACGCCGACGGCCGCGCCGCCGCAATGGCTCGTGGACGCGCATCCCGACGTGCTGCCCATCGGCGCCGACGGTCGCGTGAAGCCCTTCGGCGCGCGGCGCCATTACTGCTTCTCCAGCCCGTCGCTGGCCGAGGCCACGCGCCGCATCGTCACGGCGATGGCGCAGCGCTACGGCGGTCACCCCGCCGTCGTCGCCTGGCAGACCGACAACGAGTACGGCTGCCACGACACCACGCTGTCCTACACGCCGACCGCGCTGGCCGCGTTCCAGCGCTGGCTGCGCGCGCGCTACGAGACCGTCGAGCGCATGAACGAGGCCTGGGGCACAGCCTTCTGGGGCCTGCAGTTCCTGAGCTTCGCCCATGTCGGTTTCCCGATCGGCCAACCGACCGCGGCCCTGCCCGCCCACGCGCTGGACTTCCGCCGCTTCGCCTCGGACGAGGTGGTGCGCTTCAACCGGCTGCAGGTCGAGCTGATCCGCGCGCACGCGCCCGGCCGGCCGGTGCTGCACAACTTCATGGGCCTGTTCGCCGAGTTCGACCATCACGACTGCGCCGTCGATCTGGACATCGCCGCGTGGGACAGCTACCCGCTGGGCCACGTCGACACGGCCGCGAGCTTCCTCAGCGAGCCGGAGCGCCAGTTGTGGGGCCGCACCGGACATCCCGACATGACCGCCTTCCACCACGACCTGTACCGCGGCGTCGGCCACGGCCGCATGTGGGTGATGGAGCAGCAGGCCGGGCCGGTGAACTGGGCCGACTGGAACGCGCTGCCGCTGCCCGGCATGGTGCGCGCGTGGACCTGGGAAGCCTTCGCGCACGGCGCGGAACTGGTGTCCTACTTCCGCTGGCGCCAGTTGCCCTTCGGGCAGGAGCAGATGCACTCGGGGCTGAATCGGCCCGATGGCGCGCTGGATGACGGCGGCCTCGAGGCGGCGCAGGTCCGCGCGGAGATCGACCTGCTGCTCGAGCGCGCGAACGCCGAGTCGCTGACCACGCGCCAGGCGCCGGTCGCGCTGGTCGTGGACTACCCGTCGCTGTGGATGGCGCAGATCCAGCCGCAGGGCAAGGACATGGCGGGCTTCGGACCGATGCTCGCGTACTACGGCGCGCTGCGCCGGCTGGGACTGGACGTCGACGTGATCGCGCCGGATGCGCCGCTGGACGGCTACGCGATGGTGGTGCTGCCCGGCACGCTGCATCTGCGTGAGGCGCTCGTCGAGCGGCTTCGCGCGAGCACCGCCATCGTGGTCGCCGGACCGCGCACGGGCAGCAAGACCGAGCGGCTCTCGATCACCGAGCCGCTGCCGCCGGGCCCGCTGCGCGAGTGGCTGCCAGTGCGCGTGCGGGCCGTCGAATCGATGCGCCCGGGACGTACGGTCGCGATCGATGCGGGCGTTCATGGCCAGGGTCAGGGCATGCAATGGCGCGATCTGATCGAGCTGGACCCCGAGGCGGACGCGGTCAAGGAGACGCTGGTCCTCGCGCGTTACGAGGACGGCGCGCCCGCGTGGCTGACGCGCGGCCGCTTCCACCTGCACGCGGGCATCGTCGACGAGGCGCTGCTGCTGCGCTGGATCGGCGTCGCGGCGCGCGATGCGGGCCTGACGCCGCTGGATCCGCAGGCGCTCGCGCCCGGGCTGCGGCTGCGCCGTCGCGGCGAGTTCCTCTTCGCCATCCACCGCGGACCGGCGCCGGCCGTGGTGCCCGTGCCCGACCAGGCGATCCCGCTGCTCGGAAGCGCGACACTGGCGCCGGGCGCCGTCGGCATCTGGCATCTGAAGTCCGGCAGCTGAAGCCCTGCCGCTGAAGCCCCGCCCCTCAAGGATTCATTCAACGATGGACACGTCTTCCCCAGATCCCGCGGACTTCGACCGCAACCGTCACTCGCATCGCCGCTTCAATCCGCTGGCGGGCAAGTGGGTGCTGGTGTCGCCGCAGCGCAGCCTGCGCCCCTGGCAGGGCCAGACCGAGAGCCCCGACCTCGCGCTGCGCCCCGCGCATGACCCGAGCTGCTACCTGTGCGCCGGCAACACCCGCATCAACGGCGAGGTGAACCCGCCCTACCCCGGCACCTTCGTCTTCGAGAACGACTTCCCCGCGCTGATGGCCGAGGTGCCGGCGCCGCCGGCCGAAGCCGTCGCAGGCGCAGGTGACTCTGCAGCGCTGTTCCAGGCCGAACCCGCGCGCGGCACCAGCCGCGTGATCTGCTTCTCGCCGGATCACAGCCGCAGCCTGCCCGAGCTCGACGAGGCCGCGCTGCGCGAGGTCGTCGCGTGCTGGGCCGCGCAGACGCGCGAGCTGGGCGAGCGCTGGCGCTGGGTGCAGGTCTTCGAGAACAAGGGCGCGATGATGGGTTGCTCCAACCCGCATCCGCATGGCCAGGTCTGGGCCAGCGACTTCGTGCCGGACCTGCCCGCGCGCGAGGACCGGCTGCAGCGCGAGTGGCTCGCGTCCCGCGGCGAATCGATGCTGTTGGCCGTCGCCCGCGCCGAGGCCGATGGCGAGCGGGTCGTCGTGCAGAACGAGGACTGGATCGCGCTCGTGCCCTATTGGGCCGAGTGGCCCTTCGAGACGCTGCTGCTGCCGCGCTTCGCCGTGCAGCGGCTGGACCAGCTGAGCGCGTCGCAGCAGGCGAGCCTCGCGTCCATCGTGCAGGCGCTGACCATCCGCTACGACAACCTCTTCCAATGCAGCTTCCCGTACTCGATGGGCTGGCACGGCGCGCCGAGCGGCCCGCAAGCGGACGATGCACCGCACTGGCAGCTGCATGCGCACTTCCATCCGCCGCTGCTGCGCAGCGCGACGGTGCGCAAGTTCATGGTCGGCTTCGAGCTGCTGGCCGAGGCGCAGCGCGACCTCACGCCGGAGCAGGCCGCCGCACGGCTGCGCGAGCAGCCCGCCACCCATTACCGCGTTCGTTGATGAACGCCCGCGTTGAACTGACATGACCACTTCCTCGATCGACTTCCCGTCCTCCGCGCCCACGGCGCTGGCCGTTCAGCGCGCTTATCTGGAACGCCACGGCGTCGCGCCGACGGTGCTCGCGCGCGCGCCGGGCCGCGTCAACCTGATCGGCGAGCACACCGATTACAACGACGGCTTCGTGCTGCCGCTGGCCATCGACCGCGACACCTGGGTCGCCGCCGGACCGCGCGACGACGGCCAGGTCGATGCGCTCGCGCTCGACGAGCAGCAGGCGGAGGACCGGTTCGCGCTGAGCGCCACGCCGCCGCACTTCCCCGGCGGCGGCTGGCGCGATCACGTGCGCGGCACGCTGGCGCAGCTCGTGGAAGAGCTGCCGTCGTTGTCAGGTATGAACCTCGTCATCGCCGGCGATGTGCCGATGGGCGCGGGGCTGAGCAGTTCCGCCTCGCTCGCGCTGGCGCTGCTGCGCGCGGCGCAACGGCTGGGCGGCGACGCGACGCTCGATGGCAAGCGGCTCGCGCGACTGGCGCAGCAGGCCGAGAACCGCTTCGTCGGTTGCCAGTGCGGGATCATGGATCAGCTCGCCAGCGCCGAGGGCCGCGCGGGTCACGCGCTGCTGATCGACTGCCGCTCGCTGGACACCGAGCCGGTGCCGCTGCCCGCGGGCACGGCGCTGCTGATCGCGCATTCGCGGGTGCGTCGCGGCCTGGTCGACAGCGCCTACAACGAGCGCCGCCGCCAGTGCGAAGCCGCGGCCGCGGGTGCCGGTGCGAAGGCCCTGCGCGACGTGACGCTGGCGCAGCTGGAAGCCGCGGGGCTGGACGACAAGACCTTCCGACGCGGCCGTCACATCGTCACCGAGAACGAGCGCGTGATCGCCGCGACGCGCGCGCTGCGCGAGGGGGACGTGCGTCGGCTGGGCGAGTTGATGAAGGCTTCGCATGCGTCGATGCGCGATGACTTCGAGATCACCGTGCCCGCGGTGGATCAGCTCGCGGCGCTGCTGCAGGACGTGATCGGCGAGGCCGGCGGCGCGCGCATGACGGGCGGCGGTTTCGGTGGCTGCGTCGTCGCGCTGCTGCCGCAGGCGCTGGTGCCGGCAGCGGTGAAGGCGCTCGAGGACGGTTATCGCTCGCCCGAGGGCGAACCGGCGCTGGTCTACCTCTGCGAGGCCGGTCCGGGCGCGCGGGCCGAGGCCGCGGCTGCGGCTACAGTCGCGGGATGACCACTCTCGTCGAAGTGGCACGCGCCGCCGGAGTCACCGCGGCGACCGTGTCCAACGTGCTGCGCAACCGGGGCAAGGTCGGCGAGGAGACGCGCCGGCGCGTGCTCGCCGCCGTGGAGCAGCTCGGCTACCGGCCCAACCTGATGGCGCGCGCGCTGGTGGAGGGCAAGCCGCACACGATGGCGCTGGTGGTGAGCAGCATCGCCAACCCGTTCTATCCCGAGTTCGCGCTCGAGGTGGAACGCGCGGCGCGCAAGCTCGGCTACTTCCTGCTGGTGTGCAACACCAACGACGATCCCGCGCAGGAGCGAGCCTACCTGGATGCGATCGGCGGCGCGCTGGCGCAGGGCGTGATCGTCATGAACGCGGACTTCGTCCAGCTCGACGCGCTGCAGGACCTGCGCCGACGCGGCGTGCCGGTGGTGCTGTGCATGTGGGAGCGGCCGCAGGAGCCGCCGCCGTTGCCGTGCGTCGCGGTGGATCTCTATCAGGCGGGCGTGCTCGCAGCGGAACACCTGTTGCGACTGGGGCATCGGCGCATCGGCGCGGTGTGTGGCAGCGAACCCAGCGGCAATCACCGCTGGCGGCTGCGCGGGTTCCTGGACACGGTCGAGCAGGCGGGCGCGGGCGTGCCGGCGAGTTGCCTGCGCTACGGTCACGACACGATCGACGAGGGACGCAATGCCGCGCACAGCCTGCTGGCGAGCGAGCCGGGGCTGACGGCGGTCTTCGCGACGAACGACCTGCCCGCGCTGGGCGTGCTGCAGGCCGCGGCCGAGCTGAGCCTGGAAGTGCCGCGGGACCTGTCGGTGATCGGCGTGACGGACATCCAGCTGGCGCATCAGATGCGGCCGGCGCTGAGCACGGTGGCGATGCCGACGGCGGAGGCGGCGACGCTGGCCGTGCAGTTGCTGCAATCGGAGATCGATGCGTCGCCGGATCACGTGCCGCCGATGGTGGTCACCGATCCGCCGCGGCTGGTGGTGCGGGCGTCGACGGCGAAGCCTCGCGCGAGCTGAGCGCGCGTCGTCGCGCGAACGCGCCCAGCACGCCGATGCCGGCGAGCATCAACGCGTAGGTCGAGGGTTCGGGCACGGCCAGGGCGAGCCAGGTGCCGCCGCCCTGCGAGGTCCCGCCCCCAGCGGCGAATCCATCCATGTTGCCTGCGGAGAAACCTTCCGGCCCGTTGAACGAGGTGTAGATGCGGGTGCGGTCCTCGCGGCCGGTGGGCAGCAGGTAGTAGTTCTCGAGCCAGATGTTCCAGTTGGTCGGGAGACCATTGGCGTCGACGCTGCCGATGCTGAGCGAGCCGCTCAGTTCATGCCAGTAGCTGCAGCATTCGGTGTGGCCGGGGATGAGCGGGGTCTCGACGGAGAAGTGGTGCCCCGGGTCCATGGCGGCCTGGACCGAGAGCCGGAACCAGGTGACGTCGTTGAGGGTCGTGCCGGCGGTGAGCGGCGCGTCGTCGATGAGCTCGAGGACGATGCGGCCGGTGGTGTCGTAGTCGTAATAGGGCGAGTCGGGGGGCAGCCGGTAATGGCTGAAGTGCATGGGGATCTGGTTGCCGAGGTAGACGTAGCGGAACTCCTCGGCGCTGACTGGCGATGCGACGGCCAGCAGCAAGCCGCCGCCGGCCAACGCGCGGGCCAGCGGCCGCAGTAGCGGCGTGTTCATGGTGTTTTCTCCCTGTGCGATCTCATGGGCAGCGGCGCTGCCCGTCCAAGACTAGGCGAGGCCTCGGGACGCAACCATGCGTCCCATCGAGCTTCCGAGGGACGTGAACAAGGGATTCAGGTGACGTGAAGGGTGGGTGTCCGGCATGGAGGTTGCCGTGGCACGCGCTGAATCGGCGTCCGATCGCCATGTCGGCGACACCCAAAGCAAAACGCCCGCGAGACTTGCGTCTTGCGGGCGTTTCTTCTATTCGGTGGGGTGGCTGATGGGACTCGAACCCACGACGACCAGAATCACAATCTAAGCCCACAAGCGAGCATCGGCGCGGGCCGCAGGCCGGATCGCGGGAGGGCCAGCGCCACCATCGGACGCAGCAAGGTCGAGAGTTTGGACACCATCGGAAGCCTCTCATCAGGTTGATGCGTGAGGCCGCGCCCGCGACGCGCCGATCAGCACCTCCGAACCGAGCGGCTCAGACGCACGACGCGACCTCGGGGGAGAGGCTGCCATCCTTGGCACGCAATCAGTCGCAGATGTGGATACCGGTATGACGAAGCATCTGCAGTGAGGTCATGTTGTGCAGGCGGAATTGGCGGAGCCTGTGAGCTTCGCGTGCCAAACCCCGCGCCACTCTTAGGACTTCTGCCTGCGCCATTCCGTAAATCGTGGCAGCACAACAAACAGCATCCCCATGGAACTCATTCTCCAACCGACCGATCGCAGTCGGCAACTCTGGACTAAGTCGACGGACGTTGAGGTCGTCGAATGCAAAGCCCAACATCACCACGCGTTCCGCGTTTGCAATTAGTTCTTTAGCTCGTGAGAAGTGGTTTGGTTCAACGTCGTCCCGATGTTCTGGAATGACTCTGATTTCGCTCGCCGCCGAAGCAACCCATCGAAGATGCTGTCTGTAGCGTTCCCTCTCCGCATGCCCGTTGTCGTCGCCGAATACCCCCACATACGCCGACCGACTGGGAGTGCCGCCACCATACGGAACGAAATTCTTGCTTGACGGGTTCAGCGACCCAAGAGATCCATACACATGAATGATCGGGAATGACTCGACAACCTTTAATGCATCTCCCTCGGAATGATTGAAGTTATGTCGAACGAAATTGAGCAAAGTTAACTCAAGTGATCGGTCGTAGTTGAACGTCACGAAAGAAACTTGATTTTTGAGGAAGTCTTCAATCTTCGGACAACGCATTGAATTGAGGACTGCGCCCAACCAGTCATCGTTGCGTTCGTCTGCGTAGAGCGTTTTAACCCGTTCATAGCTAAGAAGCACTTTCGCGATAGCAATTCGGCCAATTTCCGAGAATTCAGTTCTGTTAGCCAAGAATGCATCGATGGATGGTGACTTTGAATGCTCAAATGCCTGCTTGAACTGCGATGTCAATTCCTCGATTTTTGGAACGATTCCAGCGTTGCTGAATTTAACCTGATGAAGATCTGCGGGCTTCACGTTCAGGATTTCGGTCCGAAGGCCGGCTCCAAGGGGAAAGCCGTAGGGGAAGCTTGCCCCTGCTCCAAGAATGTAGACAGTACGTCGGTCGATCATGGTTCCTCCCTTATTCGAGAGGATTGTGACGGATCGTTAGACCGCCATCGGCGACGTCCCCCGCCGCTTCGACGTAGCACGCCGGCCGGCAGCCGCGACCTGCATCGAGAACTTCTCCCCCGCCTCCAGCACCTGCCCGAACTGCCGGTACGCGTCGCTACCGTGGCTGTCGTCGTTGTGCATCGGCTCGCTTGTGAAGCGGCCGTTCCGTTGGTCCCACTTCTTGCGGTAGTTGGACAGCCGGGACAGCCCGACGCCGCACCCCTGCTCGCTGAACCAGCTGCTGGCGAACGCCGCGCGGGTCGCCTGGATGCCGTTGTCCAGGTTCGTCACCCGCGGCACGACTTCGAAGCGCTGGCCAGGCAGCAGCTCCTGCAGCATCTCCTCGATCGACTAGTTCGTGTCCGCCGTCTTGCCGATGCGCTTGTACGCGGCCTCGTGAGGCAGGAAGTGCTTCGCGCAGGCCAGGCCCTGATCCTGCAACCAGCCGCTGAAGTGGTTCAGCTCCTCGCCGCTGGCCTCGTCGTAGCGGATGAAGCGGTGCTCCGGCCCGATTTTCTGCATCAGCCAGATCGAGCTCATGTCGCCGCGGTCGATGTCCCAGAACACGGGCGCGGACTCGATGGGCAGCGTGCGCAAGATCCGGCCCTGGACGCGCGCCGTGGCCATCTGCTTGGCCTAGTAGCAGCCGTCCGTGCTGACGTGGAAGGCCTCCTCGGGGTAGCTCAGGTACTCCTGCCATCGACGGCGCATCGCCGCTGAAGTCGTTGTCGCGCGTGGTGACGTACCAGGTCCATTGCTCATCGGTGAGCTTCTTGCCTATCCGCGCCTCGACCTGCTTGAAGTAGACCTCGTCCGCCTCGGTGAAGGGGACCGTCGAGTCGTCGAGCACGTAGTTGGGCTCTTCCCACCAGGCGAAGAAGTGGAAGCGGCAGTGCTTCTCCGTGAGCCGCTCCATGGTCCGCGCGCGCAGCTTCTGGGCGTTCTCAATGGCCTTGGTGGTGAGCTTGTAGAACTCGCCCTCCTGGCCCTCGGCCGTCGACTCGATGATCAGCATGCCGCTCTTGGGCATGGCCGGGATCGAGCCCTTGACCACCTCGTCGGCCTTGTACGGGTATTTGGCGCAGATCTTCCCGAACTCGGACACGTGCAGCCGGTGGATGGTGCCGGACCGCACCGAGGTCGCGACGCGGATGCTGGCGCCGTTGTGGCCGAAGAGGATCTCGGCCGTCGTGCACTTCTTGAGCGTGAACTGCTCCCGCAGCGACTCGGGCAGGTTGCCGTACGCGAAGCTCACCTTGTCGCGGAAGATCACCTCGGCGGCGTCCTTGTCCTGGGCCACGATGCCGCAGCGGATCGGGTTCTTGCTGAACAGCGCGGTGTCCAGCCAGAGGAGGCAGACCAACGTCGTGAAGCCGAGCTAGTGGGCCTTCAGGATGATGTTGCGATGCCAGAGCTTGGACATCAGCCGTCGTTGGGCGCGGTTCGGCTTGAACTGCAGTACCGGGCCGTCGTCGTCGTCATCGCCCTTGACGATGATCTTGTAGAGGTTGCACAGCCTCCACATCGGACCATCGAGGTTGCGCGCCAGGGTGGCGGCGTCGAGCTCTTCAGCCATGGATCAGAGGCCCGGCTCTTCCGGCCAGCGTTCCAGGCCGAGTTCCCGCATCAGCGCGGGCGCGAGCTGTCGCGCGATCTCCGTCGCGAGGCGATCGGCGAGATCAGAGCCGCGCATGGACGAGATCGCGGCCGGGCTGATGGCGTAATACAAGTCGGCGCTGGCGAACTGGACGCGCGCGTGGAGGCGCTGCTTCAGGTAGTCGCGGTCGACATCCGTGAGGAGGACGTCGAGCGGCACGCGCTCGAAGGACACCGGCTGCGCGAGCATCGCCGCGTCGAGCTGGTGGTCGGTGTCGGGCGACTCGTCGAAGAACGGGTCGAGGTGGACCTGCGGCACGGGCTCGCCGCCGAACTTCCAGCCCTCAGGCCGCATCAGCGCGGAGCGCCGCGCGAGCATCGCCTTGGCGGCCGCGATCTCGCAGGTCAGCTCGTGCACCGTGTGACCGCGCTCGATCGCCGTCGTCGCGGCAAAAGCCAGCGTGTCGCTGACCTTCTGCAGCTTGGCCGCCAACTGCGCCTGATCCTCGCGCGCCCGCCGGCGCTGGTTGCGCCCGAACCGGCGGCCCATCGCGGGCCCCAGTTGAGCGGCGGGGCCAGCAGGAGCAGCGCGGCGAAGGCGGTGGGCGTCAGCTTGAAGCCAACGCGGGCGGGATCGTGCAGCAGGATGTCGGGCATGGTGCCTCCGGAGGGTGGAGGCGACACCGTGCCATCTTTGGCACGCCCCGGAAGACCCGACTATTTGCCGACCTTGGGTGAACCAAGGGTCGCCGAGACGGAAATGGTCATACCGGTGATATCAAAGTCGCACTCGGCCAAGCGCTTCTTCCGGGCGATCTCCCAACCGAAGAAGAATGTCGTGTACTCGACGATGAACGTTCTGAGCGTGGTCTCTCCGAGGTCGGCCCCCTTCAACAGGATCTTCACGCTCTGCCCAGTCACAAGGCGGCGCCCCTTGAAGAACGGCCTGTCGGAGATCAGCCAGCCATTGGCTTCGCTTGGGAAGCCATCGGGCACAACCTGCAGTCTGTCGATCTTGACCCGGTGCTGGGATCGATTGATGAGGACGATCTCGTAGGGCTGAGCTGCGAACAGCTTCAGGTCCACGTAGACCTCCAGCTGGCTGCGGAAAAGGTCTAAGAGAAACGCGATCACCTTCGCGCACACGCCCAGCACGCCACCTATTGCCACTTCCGCCATCTTTCAGGGCTCACTCCAGCCTTGACGCCTGAACCCAAAGCGGGTCGTTTGAGGTCGTCAACTGACTCATGATTGCGTGAACGCGCCCGGTCATCGAACGGTCAGGTATATAGAGCGAATCCGACCCACCCTTGAACTTGCTGCAAATCTTTTCTCGACAGAGCAGGTGCATAACTTTCTCTGAGATTCGCTTCGAAGTTGAATCCCCATACCCCTTGTACATACTTGCTTCTTTACGCCCGCCCCCTGGTTGAAGGAACAGCTTTCGAAGGCTTGACAGCAGGAAGGTCTGAGCAAAGGTTAGGCCAGCATCCTTAATCGCCGCCAGGGTATTCACCGACTGATAATCATCGACAATGCAATCCTCCAACCAAGCAGGCGAGTGAGCCGCAGACGACACCCCCGCGATCCTTTCTATCACGCAGTCCTTCAAAGAAATCTTCTGCGCATCTGAACAATCGGTGACGTCCAAAAAATCGAACTGGCAATCGACGAACTGAAGATTCGAAATAATGCCTTCACCGATTGCGAGCGCGGTAAATTTACCCTTTTCGATCTGTGCAAACTGGAAATCCAGCCCCCTCACATCTGTACGCAACAATCCGGAGAGGAGATCGGCCAGCAATACCTTATTTGCAGAGTGCATATGCCGCTTCACAAACGCCTGCACACCGAAGGCCTGACCCGTACTCTCCAAATGCGCGCCGATGAAGTACGCGCCTAGCTCTCCCACAGGATTCTTCCACTCCTCCTTCAAGACCTTCGGAGCGCCCTGCGAATACGTATCCAGCACGTCCTCCGCCTTCAATCCATCCAGGATAAATAGATCAGCGAATTGCCGATCCATGCTCTCCGCGCCAATTCTGCTTAGCCCGGGCAGACGCTGCAGGACGATAGCCGATTCGTCAGTAGGAGGTTGCCCGGTCGTTTCTTCAAACGCCTCATTGATATGTTTGATTGAGATCGGACCTAGTGCCGTCGCGGTATTCCGGGTCAGCCTACCGATCCTTGTATACAACGAGCGAATGATATGCGGCTCAAGGATGGAATTAATCCTTGCCTCGCGTTCGCAGAAACTATTAATCAACAGATCCCAGAAATCAGCCTCCCCCGTACTCGATGAGAACATCAAATCCAACATCTCGGGATCGATATCCCTAGCGATGGTTGCAATCAAGGGCTTTTTTGGCATCCAGGCAGGGAACTCAGCACCACGCCTGCCCAACATCTCAGCAAATTGATCATTGTTAAGTTGCTCATTACAGCGCAATACTAATGGGTTCTTGTTAAGCAAACCCAGACAGGTCATGAGCTCTACATCATTATTGAAGTAGTGCTCGCGTCCCGTGATCAACAAGCCGCCCGTCGCGCTGGTCACCAACTCCTTAACACCGACCAGTGATTGCTTACGGATATCCACAAGACGAGCGGGATCATTACTCCACGCTTGAGCGCCAATCTCATCAAATCCGTCTAGAAGATAGATCGAGGCGGGGGAGTAGGCAGACGCAAGGGTTTGATCCAGAACCTCACTGAGGCCCAAATCGGTAAAGTGTCGGGTTAGTATTTCCTTAGCCCTCTTCAAGCCCCAATTTTCCCTCAAGTTGATAGCAAAGGGATATTGAAACTTGACAGAGGTCTTATTGGAGAGTTTGTCAAAAACCTCTTTGATGCACCGACTTTTGCCGGAACCATAATCACCAATCAGCACGACGGTCCGGCGATTAAGTAGCTCTTCTGCAATATCATCAACGCTGAAGTTCTTACCATCCAAGCCGACGTAGGTGACGGGAACAAAGCTATTCATATCGGGTTGCCCCGAATATAAATCAACCGCCGAACCAAATGGCTTATCCTTGCGGGCCGCCTTATATTTTCCGTAGCCAAGAATGAATTCAAAGAACTGACTGACGGAATACACACCAATGTGCTGAGACTTTCCTGCCTCAATCATTGCCGGAGTCGGTCGATCCAGCGTAATAAAGAAACACTTCGGGAAAATATTCTGCGCGAAGAAATGAGGTCGCAGCGTATTAAATTTAGCAATATCGGTACGCACCTTGTCGATGGAGTGCTCTTTACTAATCTCAATGAGCACCACGCTCCCATCGTCAAGGCGAACAACGCAATCGCATTTAACTCCAGCGATATCCTCAGCTCGGGCAAGCTGCCCATACTTTACGCTGGCAACCCCACGAATCAAGTTCTCGAGATCCTGCCAAGTGATTTCCATGGTCTCTTCGGACATCTTTCCTCCCAGTTACGCGCCGCAGTGAAGTTCGACGCTCGACCGACTGTAACGGGAAGTACGCTTAGGCTGCTGTCTCGTCCGTGCATTTATGCCGGGCCGATGACATTGCCCTTCAGCGTGCCCAACAGGTCGGCCAGCGGGTCGGTCTTCTGCTTGTTGTCGAGCTCGTAGAGACCGAGGTGCTTCATCGTCATGTCCAGCGACGCCCGCTTGTCCCAGAACTGGTATTCGATCTTCCCGTACTCGTCGATCTTGAAGCTCTTCACCGCGGCGCGCGTGGCCGGGTCCAGCTCGTTGGGCAGCAGCACGCGGCCGCCCTCCCCGATGATCCCGGCGATATCGCTGTGGGCCAGCATGGCGACCTCGCGCAGCACCTTGGCCTTGTCCAGCACGGCGACCACTGCGGCCTGACCCTGGAGTTCCTTCACCCTTGCCGAGACGTTGGCGAGGGCGGCCATCTTCGCGCCGGCCCGGTGCACCGCCTCCGGCTTCCAGCCCTTGCTGCGCGGGTAGGCGCGCCGGTAAGCCTCAGCCTGGGACAGGCCGGAGGCGACACCACGGGCGAAGGCCTCCTGCGAGGCGGTGAGCTTCTTGGTCACCCTGCCCAACATCCACAAGAACAAGGCCAAGACGGCCCGCGTCTATGACCGCAACACCGAGGTGCCGCGCTCATCGAATAACTGACCTGAGCAGCTCCCGGGGTCGATCATCTGACCTACCCAAGGCCCCATCCCGGGGCCTTTTTCATGCGCCGACGAATGGCGCACTGGGTGCCGATACTCCCAAATTGGGAATATGGCGGAGTCTTGAAGATCCTTCGGACCCGCAATGGAAAACGCCCGCGAGACTTGCGTCTTGCGGGCGTTTCTTCTATTCGGTGGGGTGGCTGATGGGACTCGAACCCACGACAACCAGAATCACAATCTGGGACTCTACCAACTGAGCTACAGCCACCGGCGAAGAAAGAAATTATGGCCTAGATTTCACTCTCGTGGGAGAACTTTCTGCGATTCTCTTCAAAAACTTTTGAACCGCGCGAAAGCCGCCCACTCGGCCTCGATCAGTTCGTCGGCGCCGACGCCGCCGCAGCCTGCAGCGCGGACGGCTTGATCGTCGCCTTGTACTCGGACTTCAGCGCGTTGTAGAAGCTCTGCAGCTCGGCACCGCCCCACTCCCGCGCATAGCGGTCAGCCAGCTGCTTGGCATCGATCAGCGCCGGATCACGCGGCAGGACCTTCTCGATCTTGACCGCCAGATACACGCCATCGCCCGCATCGATGCCGACATACGCCGGCAGCTTCGTCGCGTCCGCGCGCATCACCGCCTGCATCACCTTCGGCGGCACCATGCCCTGCTTGGCACGCGACAGCACGACCGGCTCGCCCAGACCCTTCGCGTCGCCGCCCTTCTGCAGCTCAGCCACGCGCGCCTCGCCCGCCTTCTTGGCAGCCGACGCGGCATGTTCCTGCACCCAGGCCGCGGCCACGGCCGGCTTCACTTCCGACAGCGGCGGCACGCGCGCCGGCTTGTAGTCGACGACCCGCGCCGACACCAGCTGGTTGCCACCGACCTCGATCGCGGCCGTGTTGCGCTTGTTCTTCAGCGTGTCCGACGAGAACACCGCCTCCAGCAGCTTGGCCGACGCCAGCGGACCCGTCGCGTCCGGCGCGGCCTTGCGCTGCACCGTGGCCTTCTGGATCGTCAGCTTGAACTTGTCAGCCGCCGGCTTCAGCGAATCCAGCTGCTCGAACACCGTGTTGCCGAAATCGTCAGCCACCTCGGTGTAGCGCTTCTGCGCGAGCTGCTTGCGCAGGTCCGCCTCGATGCTGGCCTTGACCTCGTCGAACGGACGCACCACGCCGCCGCGCACGTCGGTCAGCATGATCACGTGGTAGCCGAAGTCGGACTGCAGCACGTTGCCGATCTCGCCCTTCTTCAGCGCGTAGACGACTTCCTCGAATGGCTTGCTGATGAAGCCGCCGCGGCCGCTGAACTCCAGGTCGCCGCCCTTGGGCGCCGAGAACTCGTCCTGCGATTCCTTCTTCGCCAGCTCGGCGAAGCCCGCCGGGTTCTTGCGCGCCTCGGCCAGCAGCTCCTCGGCCTTGGCCTTCGCCTTGGCCTTCTCGGCCGCGGGCATGTCCGCCGGCGCCTTGATCAGGATGTGGCTCGCGCGGCGCTCCTCGTCCGAGGTGAACCGGGCCTTGTTGTTCTTGTAGAACTCCTGCACTTCATCGGGATTGACCGTCACGCCGGCCTGCAGCGTGGCGGCGTCCAGCACGACGTACTCGATGTCGGCACGCTCGGCGAGCTGGAACTTCGCCGACACCTTCGGGTCCTTGAAGTAGGTCTCGAGCTCGGCGTCGGTCGGCGTCAGCGTCGCGGCGTAGTCCTTGGCGGCGAAGATCTGGAACTGCACTTCACGCTGCTGCAGCATCGCGTTGTACGCGATGTCCGCGTTGGTCTGCGTGCCCAGCGAGCTCTGCGCGAGCGGTGCCAGCACCGAGCTCGACTGCAGGTCCTGGCGCAGCTTCTGCAGCAGGCCATCGACCGACAGACCCTGCTGCGCCGCGATGCGGCGAGCCAGTTCCTTGTCGCGCAGCGGCGCGAGCTGCGGGTCCGTGCGGATCAGCTCGACGAGCTGGTCATTGCTGATGCTGCGATGTTCATTGGCGGCGACCGCGGCGAGCACGCGCTCGCGCAGCAGGTTCTCCAGCACGCCCTTGCGCATCTCGGGCGAATCGAACAGCTTGGGATCCATCGTCGGCGCCTGCTGGCGCATCTGGTCGACCTGCTGACGTTGCGCCTGGTCCCATTCCGACTGCGTGATCTTGTGGCCGTCGACCGACGCCACCGACGCGTTGCTGCCGTCCATGAAGCGGCTATAGCCCTCCACGCCCAACAACACGAAGGACGGCAGGATGAGGATCAGCAGAATGAACTGGAACAGCCGTGTGTGCTTGCGAACGAAATCGAACATCAACAACCTCGGGTCATCTCGGAAGAGGCGGCGCTGTCTCGCCGGCACCGGGCCGGTCGACGCGCCGCATCACATACGACAAAGGCGAACCGGGGTTCGCCTTTGCGCCGCGGCATTCTAGCCTCGGGAATGGTGGGCGCTGACGGTCTCGAACCGCCGACCTACTCCGTGTAAAGGAGCCGCTCTACCAACTGAGCTAAGCGCCCGAAAACTTTTCGGGGAGGGCAACGCGTCTCGCGTCACCAGGGCCCGTCCTGCCGGCGATGCCGACCCGGCGGGCTGCGGTCTCAGTTCACCGCGTCCTTCAGGGCCTTGCCCGGACGGAATTTCGGCACCTTCGCCGACTTGATCTTGATCGCCTCGTTCGTGCGCGGGTTGCGGCCGGTGCGCGCCGCACGCTTCGTGACGCTGAAGGTGCCGAAGCCCACCAGCGACACCGTCCCGTTCTTCTTCAGCGTCGTCTTCACACCACCGATGACAGCCTCCAGCGCGCGCCCCGCGGCCGCCTTGGAGATGTCCGCCTGCTTGGCGATGTGCTCGATCAATTCGGACTTGTTCACGAAGGTACCCCCTCATTGGTTTGCCAGGCCGCCCGAACGGCGCGGGAAGCGGATTCTAGACGCTTTGCCCTCTCGGCCCGACAAGGGGGAAGTCCCGATACAAGCAGCCCACACGCCAGTCGCCCAGGGGACAGCGCGCCGCGATTCAACGCACTTTCGCGCGGATCTCCGGCAAGGCCTTCTGCAGGTAATAGACCATCGACCAGATGGTCAGCACCGCCGCCAGGTAGATCAGCCACGTGCCCCACAAATGGGTGTCGATGATCCCGAACAATCTGCCGTCGAACAGGAGGAAGGGAATCGCCACCATCTGCACCGTCGTCTTGAGCTTGCCCAGCATGTGCACCGCCACCGATCTCGACGCGCCGATCTGCGCCATCCACTCGCGCAGCGCGGAGATCGCGATCTCGCGCCCCACGATCACCAGCGCCACCAGCGCGTCCACGCGCTGCTGCTCCAGCAGCACCAGCAGCGCCGCGCACACGAGGAACTTGTCGGCCACCGGATCCAGGAACGCGCCGAACGACGAGGTCTGGTTGAGCTTGCGCGCCAGGTAGCCGTCCGCCCAGTCGGTCAGGGCCACCGTGATGAACAGGACCGTGGCCAGCAGGTTTTGATGGGCAGGCGTCATCTGCAGGTGGAACACCCCGACGATCAGCGGGATGGCCACGATGCGGGCCCAGGTCAGCAAGGTTGGCAGCGTCCAGAACATGGGCGGCATTGTGCCCGTTTCGAGCCCCCTCGCCCCTCGGTCTTCGCTTAATCGTCGAGCGTGCGCGGCTTGAAGCGCCGGTCATCGTCGAACAGGAACACCTCGACGAACTTCCACGGCTTGGGCAGCTTGCTCACATCGCCGAACGGCGCGGCCCGGCGCACCGCCGCGATCGCCGTCTCGATCGTGTCCTCGGCCTGTGTCGGCTTGCGCAGCACGCGGATGTGCTTGATCGTGCCGTCCCGGTTGAGCTCGATCTCCAGCACCGGGATCGCCAGCAACTCGGGTGGCACCTCGCCCATGTAGGTGCCATCCGGATTGGCCGCCACCATGCGCTGCGCGGCCTGCAGCCGCAGCGCCTCGTGCGTGCTCACCGGATGCGGCGCGGGCAGCGGCAGGCCGCGGCGCACGGCCGGCGAGGTCGGCACCGGACCGGACGGAGAGCCCGGCGCCGTCGGCGTCATCTGACCCGCAGGCGCGCGCGTGGCGTCCTGCGCCGGTGCACGGTCCGCAGGAGGATTCGCCGGCTGCGGCGACTGCGGCGTTGAAGCACCGCAACCCACGAGCACCACCGCCACCATCACTGCGGCCACCCGCGCGGCGAGATCGCCGCGCCGTGCCGCGACTCGAGAAAGTCTGAAGCTCGACATCATCTGTTTTCCCAACCGAAGCGCGCCGTTCAATGCAGCGCGCGATAGATCTCTTCAGCCAGCTCGCGCGAGATGCCCTTGACGCTGCACAGCTCCTCGACGCTTGCCCCGGCCACCCCGCGCACGCCGCCGAATCGCTGCAGCAGCTGCGCGCGCTTCTTCGGACCGACGCCGGGCACATCCTCCAGCCGTGATCCACCGGTGCGGATCGACGCGCGCTTGGCCCGCATGCCGGTGATGGCGAAGCGGTGCGCCTCGTCCCGGATCTGCGCGACGAGCATCAGCGCCGCCGAATCACGCCCGAGGTACACCTTCTCGCGCCCGTCGGCGAAGACCAGCTCCTCGAGCCCGACCTTGCGGCCCTCGCCCTTCTCGACGCCGGCGATCAGGCTCAGGTCGATGCCGAGCTCGCCGAACACCTCGCGCGCCATCGACACCTGCCCCTTGCCGCCGTCCACCAGCACCAGGTCCGGCAGCCGTCCGGTGCCATTCTGGGCCGCCTCGGCCATCTTGCTGTAACGGCGTGTCAGCACCTGGCGCATCGCCGCGTAGTCGTCCCCGCCGGTGATGCCTTCGATGTTGAAGCGCCGGTACTGGCTGCTCTGCATCTGATGGCCCTCGAAGACCACGCACGAGGCCTGCGTGGCCTCGCCCGCGGTGTGGCTGATGTCGAAGCACTCGATGCGGAACTTGTCGAGCTCGGTGACGCTCAGGTCCAGCGCCTCGATCAGCGCGCGCGTGCGCGCCTGCTGCGAACCCTCCTCCGACAGCAGCCGCGCCAGCGCGATCTCCGCGCCCTTGACGCACATCTCCTGCCAGATGCGGCGCTGGCCGCGCGGCTGCGCCTGCGTGGTCACGCGATATCCGGCCTGCGCGCTGAGCGCCTCGGCCAGCGCCGGATCCACCGCATCGGACAGCACCAGCAGCGACGGCACGGCCATCTCCAGGTAGTGCTGCGCGATGAAGGCCTCCAGGACCTGGCGCTCGGGGCTGGGCGGCTCCACGCGCTTCACGCCTCCAGCGCCACCTTCGCCACCCTCGCCACCGCCCTCCCCGTCCAGCTCGACCAGATCCTCCTCGTCGACCAGCCGCATCGCGGTCGCGTCGTCCACGTGTTTGGGGAAATAGGCGCGGTCGCCCAGGTGGCGGCCGCCGCGCACCATCGCCAGGTTCACGCAGGCGCGACCGCCCTGGAGCTTCACCGCGAGGATGTCCACGTCGCGGTCGCGGCCGGTGGCGCTGTTCTCGTCCACCGCCTGCTGCTGCAGCACCTTGGACAAGGCCGTGATCTGGTTGCGCACGCCCGCCGCCTGCTCGTACTCGAAGCGCTCCGCGTGGCCCATCATCGATGCCTGCAGCGCATCCATGACCTCCTGCGTCTCGCCCAGCAGGAAGCGCTCGGCGTTGCTGACGTTGCGCCGGTAGTCCTCGGTCTGGCCCTCGGGCACGCACGGCCCGGTGCAGCGATGGATCTGGTGCAGCAGGCAGGGCCGGCTGCGGTTGTTGAAGACCGTGTCCTCGCAGGTCCGCAGCTGGAAGACCTTCTGGATCAGCTGGATCGATTCCTTCACCGCCCACGCGCTGGGGAACGGACCGAAGTAGCGATGGCGTCGATCGACCGCGCCGCGGTAGTAGCTGATGCGCGGCCACGCGTGGCCCGACAGTCGCAGGTAGGGATAGCTCTTGTCGTCGCGGAACAGGATGTTGAACCGCGGATTGAGCGCCTTGATGAGGTTGTTCTCGAGCAGCAGCGCCTCGGCCTCGGTGCGCACGACCGTGGTCTCCAGCCGCGCGATGCGCGCCACCATCATCCCGATGCGCGTGCCGCCGTGGTCCTTCTGGAAGTAGCTCGACACGCGCCGCTTCAGGTTCTTGGCCTTGCCCACGTAGAGCACGTGGTCCTGGGCGTCGAAATAGCGGTAGACACCGGGGAGCGCCGGCAGCGCCAGCACCTCGGCCAGCAGACGGTCGCGGACCTCGCGCGCGGCGCGCTCCATGTCGGCGACACGGCCGGACTCGGCGGCCTCGATCGCGTCGGACTGGTCGTTCCAGGTGTCCTCGGGACGGGCGTCAGGGATCGGTTCCGGCACTTCGCTGGCGCCGGCGGGGGGCTTGCTCATGGGGCGCGATTGTGCCGCCGGATAATCCCGCGATGCCGATCTGGGACATCTTCTGCCGCGTCATCGACAACCATGGGGACCTCGGCGTCTGCCTGCGCCTGGCGCGTGACCTCGCCGCGCGCGGCCAGCAGGCGCGGCTCTGGTGCGACGACCTGAGCGCGCTGAACTGGATGCAGCCCGAGGCCGTGCCGGGCCTGAGCTGTCATCACTGGGATCAGGCGATCGAGGCCGCGCCGGGCGACGTCGTCCTCGAGACCTTCGGCTGCGAGCTCCCGTCCGCCTTCGTCGTCGCGATGGCGACCCGGCCGACGCGGTCGGCGTGGATCAATCTCGAGTACCTCAGCGCCGAAAGCTACGTCGAGCGCAGCCATGGGCTGAAGTCGCCGCAGTTCTCCGGACCCGGCGCGGGGCTGGACAAGTGGTTCTTCTATCCCGGCTTCACGGCGCGCACCGGCGGCCTGCTGCGCGAGCCGGGGCTGATCGACGCCGCGATCTCGCATCACGGCGACGCGTGGCTCGCCGCGCGCGGATGGCAACGCCAGCCCGGCGAGCGCGTGCTGAGCCTCTTCGCCTATCCGCAGGCGCCGCTCGATGAATTCCTCGAGGCGCTCGGCCCGGGCTGGCTGCTGCTGCTGTGCCCCGGCGCGCCGCAGACCGCGCTGCCGCCGCTGCTGCGCCCCGGGCAACGCGCCCTCGCCCTGCCCTACCTGAGCCAGCAGGACTACGACCGGCTGCTCTGGTCCTGCGACCTGAACCTGGTGCGCGGCGAGGATTCCTTCGTTCGCGCGCAATGGGCCGGGCAACCGATGCTCTGGCAGATCTACTTCCAGGACGACGGCGCGCACGCGGCCAAGCTCGACGCTTTCCTCGATCTGTCGCTGGACCTGTCGCTGGACGGCGCGGACCCGGCCTGGGCGTCGCGCTGGCGCGCACTGTCGCGCGCCTGGAATGGGCTCTCGGACTGGACGCCGGCCTGCGCCGAGGCCCTGCGCGAGCGCTCCGCCGCCGTGGGCCAGGCCCGGTCCTGGCGTGCCAGATTGGGCATGCAGGAGGACTTGACTTCGCAGCTCATGGCCTTTGCCCGGCACGCGAGTGGCGGCTGAGGGGCCTTTCGGGCTAGAATGCGCGGCTTTTCGCGTTCAGAACGCGCCACGGTTGTGAACAGCCGGTTCGGCACGGAACGCCTCACACCGCCGGAACAGTTCGGATCTCAAGCATCCTGGTGACTGTGCCCGGACCCAATCTCCCGGAATCATCATGAAGATCGCTCAAGAAATTCGCGCCGGCAACGTGATCATGCACGGCAAGGACCCCATGGTCGTGCTGAAGACCGAGTACAGCCGCGGTGGCCGCAATGCCGCCACCGTGCGCATGAAGCTGAAGAGCCTGCTGAACAACTCGGGCACCGAAGTCGTCTTCAAGGCCGACGACAAGATGGACCAGATCATCCTGGACAAGAAGGAGTGCACCTACACGTACTTCGCTGATCCGATGTACGTGTTCATGGACACCGAGTACAACCAGTTCGAGGTGGAAGCCGAGAACATGGGCGACGCGATCAACTACCTGCAAGACAGCATGGAAGTTGAAGTGGTGTTCTACGACGGCAAGGCCATCTCCGTCGAAATGCCCACCAGCGTCGTGCGCGAAGTGACCTGGACCGAGCCGGCCGTCAAGGGCGACACCTCGGGCAAGGTCCTGAAGCCCGCCAAGATCGCCACCGGTTTCGAGATCCCCGTGCCCATCTTCGTGGCGCAAGGCGACAACATCGAAATCGACACGCGTACCCACGAGTACCGCAAGCGCGTCTGAACCCCACCCGGTTCAGCACCCAATGAAAAAGCAGCCCTCGGGCTGCTTTTTTGTTGCCCGGCGGATCCAGGGCTCGATGGACCGGGCGCGAGGAACCGGGCGAGAGGATCCGCGCCCTGCCCCGCGAATCAGGCCGTCGCGCGGTGCGACTTGGCCTTCTTGGGCTTGGCCGAAGCCACCTTCTTCGCGCCCGACTTCTTGGCGCCCGACTTCGCCGCGCCCGCCTTCTTGGCGCCGGACTTCTTGGCCGCGGCGTGCTGGCCCGACTTCTTGGAGGTCTTGCCGGCGGCCTTGTGCTTGGCGCCGGACTTGGCAGGCTTGGCGGCCGGGGCGGCCATGTCCGACTGCGTTGCCGCGATCGGCGCCGTGGCCGGGGGCACCGGCTGACCTTGGGCCTGCACGAGGGTGGCCAGCAACGCGGTGCTCAGGGCAACGATCAACGACTTCATGTGAGCTTCCTTCTTCGGGGATCAACGATGGGCGCCGAGTCTAACGACCCGGCAGTGAAGCCCGCGTCAAACGAACTCGCCCTGACGTAACCATTTGGTGGCGACCCACTTCTCGCCCTCGACGACGGGCGCCCCGCCGTGCAAGGTGAGCGTCGAGGGATCAGGCCGGTCGTAGCTGAAGAAGACCGCGTTGCCCTTCTGCGCCATCACGTCGAGCTTGATGTCCGGGAACACCGTCGCCCCGCCACGCGCGGGCGTGTTCAGGTACATGACCAGCGTGGCCACGCGCTGCCCGCCGCGCTCCAGGATGGCCTTGGAGCTGGCATGACGCGGATCGAAGTAGTCGTAATGCGGCTGGTACTCGGCGCCGACGCGGTAGCGCAGCACCTGCAGGCCCTCGCCGTTGCGCAGCGGCCAGTTGAGCAACGAGGCGATGCGGCGTTCCACACGCGCCACGACCTCGTTCTCGCCGCGCTCAAAGAACATGCCCTCGCTGGTGCGGGCGGAGTTCACCTCACTGCCTTCGCGCTTGGCGGCGACGGTCTCGGACCGCGCCAGCCGCGCGCCGGCGGCGACCATGACGGCGTCGCACTCGGCCTCCGACAGCAGGCCGCCGAACACGATCACCCGCGGGCGTTGCAGCGCCATCAGGATCTCGACACGATGCCCATCGGGCAGCAGCACGCTGCGCTGATCGGACAGATCGGGCTCGGGCAGGCTGCCCGGTTCGACGACGGGTTCGGGGATCTCGGGCAGCGTCAGCGGCGGCTCCACCGCCTGATGCTCGGCCAGGGCCTCCTGGGCCATGTCCGGCACCCAGCCGCTGCTCAACATCGCCTGATACAGCGCCTCGCGCGTGATGCCGTTGCGCAATTGAGCGGCCACCCAGTCGCGCAATTCCGGCGTGAGGTATTGCGAATTGCTCATGGTCGTGACGGTATCACTCCAGATTTGCTCCAGGTATTACTCCGCGATCCGGCGGCGGAACACCAGCCGGTCCGGCTCGCTCGCCTCGGGCGCGTAGGCATAGCCGTCGACGGCGAACGCCTGCAGCCCCGCCGGCGTGCTGATCCGGTGCTGGATCGCATGACGCGCCATCAGCCCGCGCGCGCGCTTGGCGAAGAAGCTGATGATCTTGTAGCGGCCACCCTTCCAGTCCTCGAACTGGCACTCGATGACCCGCGGCTTGAGCGCCTTCCGGGCCGCCGCCTTGAAATACTCCTGCGACGCCAGGTTGACGATCACCGGCGCGGGCAGCTGCGCCGTCTGCGCGTTCAGGTGCTCGGCGATCGTGTCGCCCCAGTAGGCGTAGAGGTTGCCGCCCTTGGCGTTCTTCAGCGCGGTGCCCATCTCCAGCCGATACGGCTGCAGCCGGTCCAGCGGCCGCAGCACGCCATACAGCCCGGACAGGATCGCCAGGTGGCGCTGGGCCCATTGCAGGTCGTCCAGCGACAGCGTCGAGGCCTGCAGCCCGTCGTACACATCGCCGTTGAAGGCGAGCACCGCGGGCTTGCTGTTCTTGTCGGTGAAACGCGTCGACCAGGCGTGG
Organism: Roseateles sp. So40a; assembly: GCF_048081605.1. Lineage (NCBI taxonomy): Bacteria > Pseudomonadati > Pseudomonadota > Betaproteobacteria > Burkholderiales > Sphaerotilaceae > Roseateles > Roseateles sp. So40a. Next base: position 2,514,193 of record NZ_CP182288.1, read on the forward strand.
AAACGCGCCACGTTCAGCGACGCCAGCGCGTCGGAGATGTCCATCAGGCCGCCGATGTCGGCGCTGGACTTGGTCTTGAGGAGCTCGATCAGCTCGGCCGCCTGCGGCACGAATTGCGGCCGCCCCGCCAGCGCGTTCACGGCATCGGGGGTCGGGGTCTCGTAGTCGAGGGACTTCGCGGGAGAAATCACATACAGCATAGGGGCGGATTGTCGCGCGAACTGGCGGCAAGACCTGTCACCAGCCGCGCAGACGAACGAAAGCCGCCCGCAGGCGGCTTTCGATCAGGTCCTTGCGAACCCGCGGGTTCAGCAGGCTCAGCGCGACAGCAGCGCGTTGATCGCCGTGACGTCCTCGGGGCGCAGCTGACCGGAGGCCTGGCGCAGCTTGAGGCTGTTGACCAGCACGTCGTAGCGGGCCTTGGCCAGGTCGCGTTGCGTCGTGTACAGCTGGGTCTGCGCGTTCAGCACGTCCAGGTTGACGCGCACGCCGACCTTGTAGCCCAGCTGCGTCGCTTCCAGCGCCAGCTTGGACGACGCTTCCGCCGCCTCGTACGCCTTCACCTGCGCCTGCAGCGACTGCACGCCGAAGAAGGCGCGCTTGGTGCCCTCCTCCACGCTGCGACGCGCGAAGTCGAGGTCATTGCGCGACTTCTCTTCCAGCGCCACCGTTTCCTTGATGCGGTTGGTGATCGCGCCGCCGCTGTAGACCGGCAGATTCACCGACACGCCCAGCGAGCCCTGCTTGGTGTTGCCCGTGTAGCTCAGGCCCTCGCCGGTCTGGCGCTGCACGCCCAGCGACGCATTCAGGTCCACCGTCGGCCAGCGCGCGCCCTGGGCGCGTTCGATCTCGATCTTGGCGATGTCCAGACCCAACTGCGCCTTGCGGATGGCCGGGTGGCCACCTTCGGCCTGGCTGACCCAGGGCTCGACCGTCGACGGCGCCACCGGCGGCAGCGCCACCGGCACGGCCAGCGGACGCGGCTCGACACCGACGCGGCCGACCAGCTGGTCCAGCGTCACGCGCTTGACGCGCAGGTCGTTGTCCGCGGCCAGTTCCTGCGCGGTCGCCAGGTCGTAGCGGGCCTGCGCTTCACGCGTGTCGGTGATGGTGGCCGTGCCGACCTCGAAGTTGCGCTTGGCCGAGGCCAGTTGCTCCGCGATCGCCGCCTTGTTGGCGCTGGACGTCGACAGCGTGTCCTTGGCCGCCAGCACATCGAAATAGGCCTGCGCGACGCGCACGATCAGGTCCTGCTCCGCGGTCTGCAGGTCCTGCTGCGCGACATCCACGCCCAGGCGGGCCTGTTCAATGCTGCCCGCATTGGGACGGTTGAAGACGGCGTACTTGGCGCTCAGGCCGGCGTTGCTGACCGTGTTGCCCTGCCGGCCGGGATTGGTCCCGCCGATGTTGGGCAGGTCGACCTCGTTGCGCGTCGCGCCGACACCCAGCCCGACGCTGGGACGGGCCAGCGCCTGCGTCTGGCCGTAGCGGTACTGGGCCGAATCGGCCACCGCGCGCGCCGCCAGGTAGGTGGCGTCGTAGGCGCGGGCCGCGTCGTACAGCTCTTGCAGGCTCTGCGCCTGGGCCGCGCCGGCCAGCAACGCGAGCGCCGCGGCCATGAGCGTGACCCGCGGCAGGCGGGAGATCGGAGACGTACGGCGTTCAGCGGCCATGAGGCTTCCTCGTATCGATGTCATGTTCTTCGGATCGATCCAACTGCGGACCCGCCGCGGACAGCCCGCGACAGGCGTTCAGTACCTCGGCACCGGCGGGGAGAGCTCCTCCGACCCCGATCGGTGCCGCGGGCGAGGTTATAGATCACCTCGACCCGCTGTCTCGAAAGAAATGCGACGACCTGCAGACTTCGCACCCCGTGACGGCAATTACGCGCGACGGGCTGCCAGGATCAGAACGTGAAATGCGAGCCGGTGTCGAAGCCGTCCAGGCGCCCGACCACGGTCTCGAACAGGTTCTTCGTCGTGAATTCGCGTTCGCCGGTCCGCGTGATGATGCGCGCGGTCATCGCCGGCTCGTCGCCGACGATCACGCCCATGCGGCCGCCGACCTTGAGCTGGTCCAGCAGCGCCTGCGGCGCCTGCGGCACCGAGCCCGACAGCAGGATGACGTCGAACGGCGCCTCGCCGGGCAGGCCCTTCACGCCATCGCCCTCGACCACCGTCACGTTCAGCACGCCGTTGCGGCGCAGCGCGTCGCGGGCGGCGCCGGCCAGCGCGGCATCCTTCTCCACGCTGAACACCTGCTGCGCCTTGTGGCCCAGCAGCGCGGCCATGTAGCCGCTGCCGGTGCCGATCTCCAGCACCTTCTCGTGGCGCTCGATCTGCAGCTCCTGCATCCAGCGGGCTTCCACGCGCGGGGGCAGCATCTTCTGGCCATTGGCCAGCGGCAGCTCGACGTCGGTGAAGGCCACGTTGCGGTAGGCGGCGGGCACGAAGTCCTCGCGCTTGACCACGGCCAGCAGCGCCAGCACCGAGGGATCCAGCACATCCCAGGGACGGATCTGCTGTTCGATCATGTTGAAGCGGGCTTGTTCGAAGTTCATGTTCAATCCTCTGGCCGCCCCATGGCGCGCCGAATGCGGGCGGTATTCTAGGCGGGCGACCGGGTCATGGCGCCGTCGCGCGGGCGGTTGAGAAGTCCCTCGAACATGAGTTCGAGCTGAAGCTCCAACACCTGCTCGGGCGTGCACTTGTGTTCATGGGTGATGCCGGCCGCGCCGATCGAGTGCTGATGCAGCACCAGGTGCAGCACCGGCCCGATCATCACCATCACCGCGGCATCGGGATCGACGTCGCGGAATTCCCCCGAGGCGATGCCCCGGCGCATCACCTCGGCCAGCAGCTCGCAGCTGGGCTCGATGACCTCGTCGTTGTAGAACGCGGCCAGCTCGGGGAAGTTGCGGGCCTCGCTCATCATGATCTTGTGGATGCCGCCGGCCGGCGTGAGGCCCATGCGCTCCCACCAGCTCCACAGCATCCAGGTCAGCAGCGCCGCCATCGAGCCCTGGTGCTTGCCCAGTTCCGACACCCCTTCCGCGATCTTCGTGCCGATGGACTCGCGCACCACCGCCTTGAAGAGCTCCTCCTTGGAGGGGTAATACAGGTACAGCGTCCCCTTGGACACCCCCGCCTGGGCGGCGACCTCCTCCATGCGGGTGGCGGCGAACCCCTTCTCGACGAACAGCGCCAGCGCCGCCTCGAGCAGCTCCTGCGGCCGCGCCTCCTTGCGCCGCTGTCGGGCGGAGGACGGCGCCGGGCTGGCGGACTTGGACGGGGCGCGGGGCATGACGGGTGGGATGGGAACTAACTGACTAACCGGTCAGTAATGTAGCGGCGGGCTTTCCGCGCGGTCAAGGGCAGCGCCCGCCGTCTTCACGGGACCCTGACGCCAGGGGCGCCCCTCACCGCCCACCTGGGTGCTGCACTGCGGCAAACCCTGTGCGCGACGCGGCTATCATGCCCGCCGACCCGCCTCCATCCCCGAGCGAGGCGGCATTTCCGGAGTCGATGTTGGACACTGTGCTGCTGATCAAGGCCGCGATCATGGGGATCGTGGAAGGCCTGACCGAATTCCTGCCGATCTCGTCGACAGGCCACCTGATCCTCACCGGCGCGCTGCTGGGCGGCTTCGAGGATGCCCGGGGCAAGGTCTTCGACATCGCCATCCAGACCGGCGCGATCCTGGCCGTGATCATCGTGTACTGGCAGCGCCTGCGCGAGACCGCCGCCGGACTGGGCAGCGACGTCCGCGCCCGCCGCTTCGTGCTCAATGTCGCCATCGGCTTCCTGCCGGCGGTGATCCTGGGCCTGCTCTTCGGCAAGGTCATCAAGGAACACCTGTTCACCCCCATCGTGGTGGCCAGCACCTTCATCCTCGGCGGCTTCATCATCCTGTGGGCCGAACGGCGCCAGCAGACCGCGGTGCGCATCCAGGACGTCGACCAGATGACGCCGATGGACGCGCTGAAGGTCGGCCTCGTGCAATGCCTGGCCATGGTGCCCGGCACCAGCCGGTCCGGCGCGACCATCATCGGCGGCATGCTGCTGGGCCTGTCGCGCAAGGCGGCGACCGATTTCAGCTTCTTCCTCGCGATCCCGACGCTGATCGGCGCCGGCCTGTACAGCCTGTACAAGGAGCGCTCGGTGCTGTCGACCGGCGACATCCCGCTGTTCGCCGTGGGGCTGTTCTTCTCCTTCGTCAGCGCCTGGATCTGCGTGCGCTGGCTGCTGAAGTACATCGCCAGCCACAGCTTCACGCCCTTCGCCTGGTACCGCATCGCCTTCGGCATCGTGGTGCTGGTGACGGCCTACACCGGGCTGATCGTCTGGGCCGAGTGAGCACCTGACGTGCGGATGACGTGCTGCAGGGGGATGGGCGAACGCCTAAAATGCCGGCCTTATGACCATCACGATCAAGACCGGCGCCGACATCGACGCCATGCGCATCGCCGGACGTCTGGCGTCCGAGGTGCTGGACATGCTGACCCCGCACGTCAAGCCGGGCGTCACCACCGAGCACCTCGACAAGCTGGCCCACGACTACATCGTGAACGTCCAGCAAGGCATCCCCGCCCCGCTGAACTACCAGCCGCCGGGCTACACGCCGTATCCGAAGTCGATCTGCACCTCGATCAACCACCAGGTCTGCCACGGCATTCCCAATGACCGTCCGCTGAAGAACGGCGACATCGTCAACATCGACGTCACCGTGATCAAGGACGGCTGGCACGGTGACACGAGCCGCATGTTCGTCGTGGGCGGCGGCTCCATCCTGGCCACCCGCCTGTGCTCGTTCACCTACGAGGCGATGTGGAAGGGCATCCAGAAGGTCAAGCCCGGCGCGCGCGTCGGCGACATCGGCCATGCCATCCAGACCTTCGCCGAGAACGAGGGTTTCAGCGTCGTGCGCGAGTACTGCGGCCACGGCATCGGCCAGAAGTTCCACGAGGAGCCGCAGATCCTGCACTACGGCCGCCCCAATACGCTCGAGGAGCTGGTGCCGGGCATGATCTTCACGATCGAGCCGATGATCAACGCCGGCCGCCGCGAGACACGCAGCCTCAACGACGGCTGGACCGTGGTGACCAAGGACCGCTCGCTGTCGGCGCAGTGGGAGCACACGGTGCTCGTCACCGACACCGGCTACGAGATCCTCACGCAGTCGGCCGGCTCCCCGCCGCCGCCGGCCTTCATCCAGCCCCAGGCCGCCTCGGCCTGATCGCGGCGGACCGCGCATGAACGCCAGGACGCCCGGCGAGGTCGGCGCCGCCGCGCCCGCGGTGCCGGTCGCCGAACTGCGCCAGCACTTCAAGACCGGCAAGCAGCAGCTGCTGGACGACTTCGCCGCCGCCAAGGCGAGCGTGTCGGCCGCCGCGCGGCTGATGCGGCTGCTGGCGCGTCACGTGGACGGCACGCTGCAGCTCCTCTGGACGCAGTCCGGCCTGGCCGCCGCCGCGCCGCAGGCCGCGCTGGTGGCCGTGGGCGGCTACGGACGCGGCGAGCTCTTCCCGCACTCCGACGTCGATGTGCTGGTGCTGCTGCCCGACACCCGGCCCGGCGATCCGATGCCGGACCAGCCCGGTCCGCTGAAGCAGGCGATCGAGGCCTTCATCACTGCGTGCTGGGACATCGGGCTGGAGATCGGCTCGTCGGTGCGCACGGTGCGCGAGTGCCTGGACGAGGCCGCCGGCGACGTCACCATCCAGACCGCGCTGCTGGAGTCGCGTTGGCTGGCCGGCAGCAAGACGCTGGTGCGAAGCTTCGACAAGTCGTTCCGCGCGGCCGTCGATCCGCGCGCGTTCATGCGCGCCAAGACGCTGGAGATGCGCCAGCGCCACAACAAGTACGAAGAGACGCCGTACGCGCTGGAGCCCAACTGCAAGGAGAGCCCCGGCGGACTGCGCGACCTGCAGGTGCTGATCTGGATCGCGCGCGGCGCGGCGCTGGGCAAGACCTGGTCGCAGCTCGCGGCCAAGGGCCTGATCACGCCCTTCGAGGCCCGCCAGCTGCAGCGCAACGAGGGCGTGCTCAAGAGCATCCGCTGCCAGTTGCACCTGGCCGCGCGGCGCCGCGAGGACCGGCTGGTCTTCGACCTGCAGACCGCGGTGGCCGAGCGATTCGGCTACGCGTCGACCAAGTCGCTGCGGGCCTCCGAGAAGCTGATGCGCCGCTACTACTGGGCGGCCAAGGCGGTGACGCAGCTCAACCAGATCACGCTGCTCAACCTCGAGGAGCAGATCAACGCCACCCGCGACAACGAGCTGCGCCCGGTCAACGAGCGCTTCCTGGAGCGCAGCGGCATGCTGGAGATCGCCGGCGACGACCTCTACGAGCGCGAGCCGCACGCGATCCTCGAGACCTTCCTGATCTACCAGCAGACGCCCGGCATCAAGGGGCTGTCGGCGAAGACGCTGCGCGCGCTGTACAACGCGCGCGGCCTGATGAACAGCGCGTTCCGGCGCGATCCGGCCAACCGCGCGATGTTCATGCGCATCCTGGAGGAGCCGCAGGGCCAGACGCACGCGTTCCGGTTGATGAACCAGACCTCGGTGCTGGGGCGTTACCTGTGGGTGTTCCGGCGCATCGTCGGGCAGATGCAGCACGACCTGTTCCACGTCTACACGGTGGACCAGCACATCCTGATGGTGCTGCGCAACATCCGGCGCTTCTTCATCCCGGAGCACACGCACGAGTACCCGTTCTGCTCGCAGCTCGCGGCGCAGTTCGACCGGCCGTCCGCGCTGTACGTGGCGGCGCTGTTCCATGACATCGCCAAGGGCCGCGGCGGCGATCACTCCGATCTCGGCGCGGTCGAGGCCAAGCGCTTCTGCCGCGCGCACGGCCTGCCCAAGGCGGACGCCGCGCTGGTGGTGTTCCTGGTGGAGCACCACCTGACGATGTCGCGCGTGGCGCAGAAGGAAGACCTGTCCGATCCGGAGGTCATCCAGCATTTCGCGCAGCTGGTGAAGGACGAGCGCACGCTGACCGCGCTGTACCTGCTCACCGTGGCCGACATCCGCGGCACCGGCCCCAAGGTCTGGAACGCGTGGAAGGGCAAGCTGCTCGAGGACCTGTACCGGCTGACGCTGCGCGCGCTGGGCGGGACCAGGCTGAACATGGCCGCGGAGATCGAGGCGCGCAAGCAGGAGGCGCGGCAGGAACTGGCGCTCAAGGCGCAGCTGCCCGGCACCGAGGACGCCTTGTGGAAGACGCTGGACCTGAGCTACTTCGCGCGGCATGACGCGCCGGACCTGGCCTGGCACGCGCGCGCGCTGTGGCGGCATGTGGACAGCCTCGAGCCGGTGGTGCGGGCGCGTCCGTCGCCGGTCGGCGAGGGTCTGCAGGTGCTGGTCTACGCGAAGGATCAGCAGGATCTGTTCGCGCGCATCTGCGGCTACTTCGACGGCGCGGGCTTCAACATCCTGGACGCCAAGGTGCACACCACGCGCAGCGGTTACGCGCTGGACACCTTCCAGGTCATCGCGCCCGAGCTCGACCTGCATCACCGCGACCTGACCGCGCTGGTCGAGTCCAAGCTCAGCCTGGCGCTGGTCGCGCCCGGCCCGCTGCCCGAGCCGCGCAAGGGCCGGCTGTCGCGGCGGGTGAAGAGTTTCCCGTTCACGCCGCGCATCTCGCTGCGGCCCGATGAACGCGCGCAGCGCTGGCTGCTGTCGGTCAGCGCGACCGACCGCGCGGGCCTGCTGTACGCGATCGCGCGGGTGCTGGCGCGGCATGGCATCAACCTGCAGCTCGCCAAGGTGTCCACGCTGGGCGAGCGCGTGGAGGACACGTTCCTGCTCGACGGCGCGGCGCTGCAGCAGAGCCGGCTGCAGTTGCAGATCGAGGGCGAGCTGCTGGACGCGCTCTCCGTGCAATGAGGCCGCGAGGCCCGCAGTCATGAGCCAGTACCACGTGATCGCCTCGGCCGAGGCCTTTCAGCGCCTGGACGCGTTCAGCACGGTGATCGATGTGCGCTCGCCGGCGGAATTCGCCGAGGACCACCTGCCCGGCGCGGTCAACTGGCCGGTGCTGGACAACGACGAGCGCCGCGTCGTGGGCACGCTCTACAAGCAGGATCCGCTGGAAGCGCGCAAGCTCGGCGCGGCGATCGTCGCGCGCAACATCGCCAACCACCTCGACGCGCAGCGCGCGGTGATGGTCAAGCACTGGCGACCGCTGGTCTATTGCTGGCGCGGCGGACAGCGCTCGGGCGCGATGAACTGGTTCCTGAACCAGATCGGATTCAAGTCGCTGCAACTGGTCGGCGGCTACAAGGCCTTCCGCGGCGAGGTCATCAAGACGCTGGGCGAGCTGCCCGGGCGATTCGATTTCATCGTGCTGTGTGGCCGGACGGGCTCGGGCAAGACGCGCCTGCTGCAGGCGCTGGCGCAGGCGGGCGCGCAGGTGCTGGACCTGGAGGCGCTGGCCCGGCATCGCGGGTCGGTGCTGGGCGCCCTGCCCGATTCGCCGCAACCCAGTCAGAAGGCCTTCGACACGGCACTGTGGCAGGCGCTCGTCGGGCTGGATCCGTCACGCCCGGTGTTCGTCGAGAGCGAGAGCCGCAAGATCGGCGGCGTGCAGATGCCCGAGTCGCTGCAGCAGCGGCTGCGCGGGCAGGGGCGTTGCGTGTGGATCGAGATGGCCGAGGCGGGCCGGGTCGAGCTGCTGCTGGAGGATTACGCGCACTTCCTGGCCGCGCCGGAGGCGTTCAACGCGCTGATCGGCGGACTGGTCGCGCTGCGCGGCCGGGAGCGCGTGCAGCGCTGGCAGGCGATGGCGCGCGAGGGCCACTGGGCGGCCGTCTTCGGCGAGCTCATGCGGGATCACTACGACCCGGGGTATGAGCGCTCGTTGACGAATCACTTCCCCGGGCTGGCGAAAGCGCCGCGCATCGCGTTGCGCGATGGCAGTGACATGGAGACACGTCGGGCCGCTGAAGAACTGCTCGCCTTGAGCCCCCTCGCCCGCGAAGCGGGAGAGAGCGGGGGGTGAGGGCTCTTCGAAGGACATCGAGGTCCGCGACAAGCCCTCACCCCCACCCTCTCCCGCTTCGCAGGAGAGGGGGTCAGAAAGAGGCGGTCCCAGCAAGCGGCTGGGAGCCAGCCTTGGATCAGACCGCCAGCAGTTCCACTTCGAACAGCAGCGTGGCGTGCGGCGGGATCACGCCGCCGGCGCCGTAGGCGCCGTAGCCGAGTTCCGACGGGATCACCAGGAAGCGGGTGCCGCCGACCTGCATGCCCTGCACGCCTTCGTCCCAGCCCTTGATGACCTCGCCCGCGCCCAGGTGGAAGCGGAACGGATCACGGCGGTCCTTGGACGAGTCGAACTTGCGGCCGCGCTGGCCGTCCTTGTACAGCCAGCCCGTGTAATGCACGGTCACGCGCTTGCCGGCCTCGGCCACCGCGCCCTCACCCGTCTTGACGTCCTCGAACTGCAGGCCGCTCTCGGTCTTCTGCAGGTTGCCCAGCGTCAGCGGCTCGGTGCCGCCGGACACGCCCAGCAGCTCGACCTCGAACATCAGCGTCGCGTTCGGGGGAATCACGCCGCCCGCGCCGCGCGCGCCGTAACCCAGTTGCGGCGGGATCACCAGCACGCGCGTACCGCCCACCTGCATGCCCTGCACGCCTTCGTCCCAGCCCTTGATGACCATGCCGCCATCGAGTTCGAACTCGAACGGCTCGCCGCGGTCCTTGCTGGAGTCGAACTTGGCGCCCTTCTCGCCGTCCTTGTACAGCCAGCCGGTGTAATGCACCTTCACGTCCTGGCCGGCACGGGCGGTGGCGCCACTGCCTGCGGTGGTGTCGTCGTATTGCAGGCCGCTGTCGGTCGTCTTCATCGAGGATTCCTTGAAAGGGGGATGTCGACAGACATCCCGAAACGCAAAGGCGTGATCATGCCAGCCGCCGGGCGCTCCTGCGCTCAGCCCTGCCGTACAGCCCACGCCGACACGGCGTGCTCGAGCCACTCGGGCATCGTGCGCGCCTCCAGTGCCGGCAGGCCCAGTCGGGCGCCGGCGCGTCGCAATGCGGCAAGCGGGTCTCCCAGGTCCAGCGCCCGCGCGCCATTCTGCTTGGACAGCTTCTCGCCGTTGTCGCCCAGCACCAGCGGCGTGTGCAGGTAGCGCGGCGTGGGCAGGTCCAGCAAGACTTGCAGACGGATCTGGCGCGGGGTGTTGTCGGCCAGGTCCTCGCCGCGCACGACATCGGTCACGCCCTGCCAGCCGTCATCGACGACCACCGCCAGCTGATAGGCCCACAGCCCGTCCGCGCGCCGCAACACGAAGTCGCCGACCTCGTCGGTCAGGTCCTGCGACTGCGCGCCGAGCCGGCGATCGAGCCAGTCGATGCGCAGCGGATCGTCGCCGTCCACCGTCGCGGTACTGCGCAGCCGCCAGGCCCGCGCCGGCTTGCCGTGCAACCCGTGGCGGCAGGTGCCCGGATAGACGAGCTCCCCATGCCGCTCACGCTGCTCACCCCGGGCCGCGATCGCCTCGGCGATGTCCTTGCGCGAGCAGCCGCAGGGATAGGCCCATCCCGCGGCGACCAGACGATCCAGCGCCGCCTGGTAGGCCGCGCCGCGTCGCGATTGCCACACCGGCGGCGCGTCCGGCAGCAGACGCACTTGCGCGAGCTGGGACAGCACCACCGCGTCGGCGCCCGGCGGGCAGCGCGGGCCGTCGACGTCCTCGATGCGGATCAGCCAGCGCCCGCCGTGCGCGCGCGCGTCGAGCCAGCTGGCCAGCGCGGCCACCAGCGAGCCCTCGTGCAGCGGCCCGGTCGGCGACGGCGCGAAGCGGCCGACGTAGGGCCGTCTCGCGGTCGGGCGCTCGGGCTCGCTCACAGCAGCAGGCCTTCATGCTGCTCCAGCAGCGAGCGCCGGGTGGCCTCGCTCTTGAGCCGCTCCAGCCACCACGCCAGCGCCTTGGCCGGCCGATGGCCGGTGTTGCGCCACGCGTAATGCATCGGCGAGATGCGCTTGCCCTGGAAGGTCTCCTTCATCACGAGCCGCCCGGCCTCGACATGGCGCCGCACCATCGGCGTGGGCAGCGACCCCACGCCCAGCCCGCGCAGCATCGCCTCGAGCTTGATGGCCATCGACGGCACCGTCAGCACCTCCTGGCCGGGCACGACGCCGACGGTCATCGGCGCGAGCTGGCGGGCCGTGTCAGCGACCGCGACGATGCGGTGACGCGCGATATCGGCCGAGGTCAGCACGCCCTCGAAGCTCGCCAGCGGGTGGTGCGGCGCGACGCAGAACACCATCTCCATCGGTCCGAGCACCTCGCACACCACCGAACTTCCCGGCGGTTGCGCGCTGGTGCCGATCGCCAGGTCGGCCTGGCCCGAGATCAGGGCCTCCCAGGTCCCCGAGAGCACCTCGGTTCGAAGCTTCAGCCGCGTGGGCGGCGGCTTGCCGTCCTCGGCCTGCCGATAGAACGCGTCCATCAGGTCGAAGATCGCCCGGCGCGCGATCGCGTCGTCGAAGGCGATGGTGAGCTCGCTCTCCCAGCCGGTGGCCACGCGCTTGACGCGATTGGCCACGGCGTCCATCTCCTGCAGCAGCCGGCGGCCCTCGGTCAGCAGCTCGTGACCGGCGGCGGTCAGCACCGCCTGGCGCGAGCTGCGGTCGAACAGCAGCACGTCCAGCGCGTCCTCGAGCTGGCGCACGGAGTAGGTCAGCGCCGAGGGCACCTTGCCCATCTCCCGCGCCGCCGCCGCGAAGCTGCCGCTGCGGGCGATGCTGTCCATCATGGCCAGCGCCTCGGGCGTGAGCACCCGTCGTTTGTCTTGTTGTGACATCCCTTCATCTTATTTGAACGCTGGCTTCAAGGCCCCTCCCCCTCGGGAGAGCCCGCGATCTTCAGAATTGAACCCATCGCCAACACAGGGCCCGCCACCAGGGCCAGCAAAGGAGCATTCAAATGCGTGAAGTCATCAAGTCCTCGGACCGCGGTCATGCCGATCACGGCTGGCTCAAGAGCTTCCACAGCTTCTCCTTCGCGGATTACTACAACCCGCGCCGCATGGGCTTCGGCCCGCTGCGGGTGATCAACGAGGACCGCATCGCCGGCGGCACCGGCTTCGGCACGCACGGCCACCGCGACATGGAGATCATCAGCTACGTGCTCAGCGGCGAGCTCGCCCACCAGGACAGCATGGGCAACGGCAAGCCGGGCGGCGCCAACGCCGGCGTGATCCGCCCGGGGGACGTGCAGCGCATGAGCGCCGGCACCGGCGTGATGCACAGCGAGTTCAACCATTCCAAGGACGGCGAGACCCACTTCCTGCAGATCTGGGTCATGCCGGACCGTCAGGGCGTGACGCCGGGCTACGAGCAGAAGCATTTCCCCGAGGCCGACAAGCGCGGCCGGCTGCGCCTGGTCGCGTCGCCGGACGGCGCGCAGGACTCGGTGAGCATCCATCAGGATGCGCGTCTGTACGCCGGACTGTTCAATGGCGATGAACGCGCCGAGCTGCCGCTGTCGGCCGACCGCCTGGCCTACGTGCATGTCGTGCGCGGTCAGGTGACGGTCAACGGCGAGGCGCTCACCGCCGGCGATGCGATGCAGATGGCCAAGGAAACCGCCCTGAGCATCGAGGCCGGCCAGGACGCCGAGGTGCTGGTCTTCGACCTGCCGGTCTGATCGTCTCGCCCGGGCAAGCGCCCGGCAAGCGCCCGGGCGACCGCCTGGGCGCGCGCCCTACACTCGCGCGATGCAATCGCTGAGACAACTGCTGGGCGCGCTGCCCCTGCTCGACTGGGGCGCACTCGCGCTGTTCTTCCTGGGCTGGGTCGGTTACGCGCAATTCTCCAAGCGCCACGCCGAGGCGCGCGGCTCGCTGCTGGCGATCACCAACCGCGTGCGCCGGCAGTGGATGCTGCAGTTGACCTTCCGCGACATGCGCGTGCTGGATGGCGCGGTCAGCCAGGCGCTGCTGTCGAGCCCATCCTTCTTCGCCTCCACCACCATCCTGATCATCGGCGGCCTGCTGGCCGCGCTGGGCGCCAGCGAGCAGACCAGCGCGCTGGTGCTGGAGCTGCCGTTCACCGTCAAGACCAGCACGCTGGTGTTCGACATCAAGCTGGCGCTGCTGACCGGCATCTTCGTCTACGCGTTCTTCCGCTTCACCTGGAGCATGCGCCAGTACACCTTCGGCGCGCTGCTGGTCGCGTCCGCGCCGGAAGCCACGCAGTTCGCGCTGCAGGGGCCGGAGGCCCGCGAGCAGTTCGCCGACCGCGCCGGCGCGGTGGTCGGCATGGCGGCCGAGGCCTTCAACGACGGCTTGCGCGGCTACTACTTCGCGTTCCCGGTGGTGGCCTGGTTCTTCTCGCCGTGGGCGCTGATGCTGGCCACCGCGGGCGTGGTCTACGTCCTGTACCAGCGCGAGTTCCGCTCCGAGGTGCTGGAGAAGCTACGCGCCTGACCGGCTGGACCACGGGACACGGCACGACGGAACACGCGCCCCGTCATCGCGACTGATCGGCCCTTTCCAAGGAGCGCCGATGCTGGCCGTAGACCGTTTGATCCATGCCGCACGATTGCGTGACGCGTTCGCCGCCACGCCTGATCTCGCGTCGCGAAAACCCCTGGAGTCGCAGGACCGGCTTTCCCTGAAAGCCACCGTCGCGGCGCTCACCGGGTCAGGCCCGCTGTCGCGCGACATGGCCGACATCCAGCTCAGCCTCCTGCCGCTGCTGCCGGGATGGCCCACCGGCCTGCGCATCGTTCGCGCGAGGGCGCCCGAGACGGGCGGCGCTCCCGATTCGATCTCGACCAGCGAATTGAGACAGTTCGGCGCCCAGACCTCGCAACTCGCGTCCGGTGACCCCTTGTTGATCTTCCGGACGGCCGACGGGTCGTGGTTCCACGCTCGCAACCTGAAGCCTCCCCATGATTGGAGCCCCGCCGCGGATGTCACGCGGCCACTGTTGAGCGTCTGCGTCGCGGCCCTGGTGGACCGCTTCAAGGACGACGGATGGCGCATCGTCGCGCAGCTCGCAGGGGACAGCCGACAGCGGCCGGGTAGCACCAACGAATCGCTGCTGTTGGCCAAACTCGGATTACGCATGGCCGAGTGGCTGGAGCAGGCCTCCGAATTCGATCAGAACCATCCGCTGAAGCTGGTCGCCGCGCCCGCTCGACAGCGCGACCCGCTCCCCGCCACGGAGCCGTCCCCGATCGCATCAACGCCCTACCCGCCAGCGGCCACCGTCGCTGAAGCCGGCTCGCAGGCGCCGTCGCCTGCCGACACCTGGGCCGAACTCGAAGCGTTCCTCTCCGGTGCCGCCCCTGACGCCCCCCCGCCATGCAAACGGCTCCGGACGGAAGACAGAGCCACACGCTCCCCCGCATCGGGCGTACAGGCGGCCTCCCGTGTCGAGCCTGCGAGGCCCGCTGTTTTCTCGGACCAGTACATCCGAGACTTGCTCAGCATGCCTGGGACGCCGTCGCCGTGCGCGGTGCCGCTTCTCCTCTCCGGCCGGCAGACGCCTGTGATCGATCTGACCGGCACGACATCGCCTGATCGGTTCTGAAAGGCCCGCGCATGCTCCCCCTGCACCGCTTCCATTCCCGACGTCACGAACTGACGATGCCGGGGGAGGTCGAGACCCCTCCTCCAATCAGCAGCCACGCGGAGGCTCCGGCGCTGGCTCAGACGCTGGCACCGGCGGTGGTTCAGACCCTGGCGCGCCCCAGCCACGATCCCTCGCGGGCCACCCTCCAGCTCGCGGCCCTGACCGCGCTGCCTGGCTGGCCGCCCTCGCTGCGCATCCATGTCTGGCACGCCGGGCTGACCCGGCCGGTGCTGCACGGCAGGATGCCGAACGGCCCCTGGGTCACGGACCACGATCTGCACCTGCAGCGCTACCCGGACGGCAGCTGGCGGGCGCGCGGACCGCTCCCTGCGAAAGATTGGTTCGGCATCCCCCGGACGCTCCCCGAGCCCGCCCTGGCCGCCGTCGTCGCGGCGCTGATCCGGAACGGGCATGAAGCGCTCGGGCTGCTCGCCACGCTGCTCGGTCATCCCGGTCGGCAGGCGCTCTTGATCGACCGGACCTTCGAGGTCCTGCAGGCCCGGATCGTCCAGGCCTACGAGACCGGACGGGTGCCGCCCGATCGATGGCACCTGCCGCGACCGGCGGTCAGTGCACCACCCGACCGAAGCTGAACTCGCCCGGCTCCCCGTCGGGCGCGGACGACACCTCGACGGGGATGACGTCCTTGGGCCCGAAACGGCCCTGGAGGATCAGCTTGGACAGCGGGTTCTCGATCCGCTGCTGGATCGCGCGCTTGAGCGGCCGCGCTCCGAAGACCGGATCGAAACCGACCTTGGCCAGCTCGTCCAGCGCCTGCTCGCTGACGTCGAGCTTCATCTCGAGCTTGTCCAGCCGCTGCTCCAGCTGGCGCAGCTGGATGCGGGCGATGGACTTGATGTGCGTCGCGCCCAGCGCATGGAAGATCACCGTCTCGTCGATGCGGTTGAGGAACTCGGGCCGGAAATGCGCCTTCACCTCGCCCCACACTGCGTCGCGGATCACCTCGTCGGACTCGCCCTGCAGCGCCATGATGTGCTGCGAGCCCAGGTTGGACGTCATCACGATCACGCAGTTCTTGAAGTCCACCGTGCGGCCCTGGCCGTCGGTCAGGCGGCCATCGTCCAGCACCTGCAGCAGCACGTTGAACACGTCCGGATGGGCCTTCTCGACCTCGTCCAGCAACAGCACGCTGTAGGGCTTGCGGCGCACGGCCTCGGTCAGGTAGCCGCCCTCGTCGTAACCGACGTAGCCCGGAGGCGCTCCGATCAGCCGGCTCACCGAGTGCTTCTCCATGAACTCGCTCATGTCGATGCGCACGAGGTGATCCTCGCTGTCGAACAGGAAGCCGGCCAGCGCCTTGCAGAGTTCAGTCTTGCCCACGCCGGTCGGTCCCAGGAACAGGAAGCTGCCCAGCGGCTTGTCCGGATCGGACAGCCCCGCGCGCGAGCGCCGGATCGCATCCGCCACTGCGACGATGGCCTCGTCCTGGCCGACCACGCGCTCATGGAGCTTCTCCTCCATGTGCAGCAGCTTGTCGCGCTCGCCCTGCATCAGCTTGGACACCGGGATGCCGGTCGCGCGGGCGACCACCTCGGCGATCTCCTCGGCGCCGACCATCGTGCGCAGCAGCTGCGGCTGGGTCTTGTCCTTGGCCTTGCCCATCTCCTTGGCCTGCGCCTCGTTGAGGCGCTTCTCCAGATCGGGCAGCTTGCCGTACTGCAGCTCGGCGACCTTGTTGAAGTCGCCCTTGCGCTTGAGCTCCTCGATCTGGAACTTGATCCGGTCGATCTCTTCCTTCACATGCGCGGAGCCTTGCGCCTGCGCCTTCTCGGTGGTCCAGATCTCCTCGAGGTCGTTGTACTCGCGCTGCAGCTTGAGCAGCTCTTCCTCGATCAGCGCGAAGCGGCGCTGGGAACCCTCGTCGGTTTCCTTGCGCACGGCCTCGCGCTCGATCTTGAGCTGGATCATGCGGCGGTCGAGCTTGTCCATCGCCTCGGGCTTGGAGTCGATCTCGATCTTGATCTTGGCGGCGGCCTCGTCGATGAGGTCGATCGCCTTGTCGGGCAGGAAGCGGTCGGTGATGTAGCGATGCGAGAGCTCGGCCGCGGCGACGATGGCCGGGTCGGTGATCTCCACGCCGTGGTGGACCTCGTACTTCTCCTGCAGGCCGCGCAGGATCGCGATCGTGGCCTCGACGCTGGGCTCGTCGACCAGCACCTTCTGGAAGCGGCGCTCCAGCGCGGCGTCCTTCTCGACGTACTTGCGGTACTCGTCCAGCGTGGTCGCGCCGATGCAATGCAGCTCGCCGCGCGCCAGGGCGGGCTTGAGCATGTTGCCGGCATCGATGGCGCCCTCGGCCTTGCCGGCGCCGACCATCGTGTGGATCTCGTCGATGAACAGGATGATCCGGCCCTCGTCGGCCGCGACTTCCTTGAGCACGGACTTCAGGCGTTCCTCGAATTCACCGCGGAACTTGGCACCCGCGAGCAGGCCGGCCATGTCCAGCACCAGGACGCGCTTGTCCTTGAGCGACTCGGGCACCTCGCCGTTGACGATGCGCTGCGCCAGGCCTTCGACGATGGCCGTCTTGCCCACGCCAGGCTCGCCGATCAGCACCGGGTTGTTCTTGCTGCGCCGTTGCAGCACCTGGATCGCGCGGCGGATCTCGTCGTCGCGGCCGATGACCGGGTCGAGCTTGCCCGCGCGGGCACGCTCGGTCAGGTCCAGCGTGTACTTCCGGAGCGCCTCGCGGTTGCCCTCGGCCTCCTGGCTGTCGACCTTCTGGCCGCCGCGCACCGCCTCGATGGCGGTCTCCAGCGCCTTGCGCGTGAGGCCGTGGCCGCGCACGACACCGGCGAAGTCGGACTTCGCGTCGGCCAGCGTGAGCAGGAACATCTCGCTGGCGATGAAGTGGTCGCCGCGCTTGGACGCCTCCTTCTCGGCCGCCTGCAGCAGGCTGATCAGATCGCGGCTGGGCTGGACCTGCTGGCCCTCGCCCTGCACCTGCGGCAGGCCGGTGAGGAGCGTGTCCACGGCGGCCTTGAGCGCCGGCACCTTCACGCCGGCGCGCTCGAGCAGCGCTTTGGGGCCCTCGTCCTGCGCCAGCATCGCGCTGAGCACATGGACGGGTTCGATGTAGGGGTTGTCTCGCGTCACCGCCAGGCTCTGGGCCTCGGCCAACGCTTCCTGAAATCGGGTGGTGAGCTTGTCGACTCGCATGGGTGAATAACCTCCGTTGCGACACCAACTGGGACTGTGTCCCCATATTTCAAGAGACCCCCTCCCACGGCAAGTCTCGCGCCCAATCAGCCACGAACCCGGTCCAGCGGATGGGGACCCTCTTTTCACGTGAGCTCCCACCCCTTCCCCGCCCTCCAAGCGGGCGGGGTCGATGTCACCCCACCCCATCCCGCCCCCAAGGGGCGGGTGAGCGGCGGCGAGCAAGCATCACGCCAAGGTCTGCGACACCACCGATCGTCCGTCCGACCATTCCAGTCTCGCCAGCGCGCCCTGTACCAGCGACCACTGCGGCGCGACGTGGCCGATGTCCAGATCCAGCAGCACCGGACACGGCAGGTCGCCGAGCGCGCGTTGCAGCGCATGGTCCTGCGTGAACTCGCCGCCGCTGGCGATCGCGTCCGGGACCGCGCTGCGGCCGAAGACCACGCCGGCCGCCTCGTCGAACCAGCCGGCCTGCCGCAGGCCGTGCAGGGTCCGGGCGAGCTCGAACGGCGGCAGCTCGGCCACCTCGAAGAACCACAAGGGGCGCTCGCCTTCGCCCAGCGATTCGCGCCAGGCGCGCACGTCCGCCCAGGGTGTGCCCGCCAGCCGCGCCACCGAATCCAGGCAGCCGCCGATGAGGCATCCCTCGATGTCGACCGGTTCCGTGCCGCCATCCAGGCGCCGCGCCACCGAGCCCAGCGCCGACAGCTGCTCCAGCGGCTCGCGCTCGGTCGTGGTCCAGACATCGAAGATCCGACGCGACACCGGATCCAACGCGGGATCGCCGAGTTGCATCAGATTGGGCCCGTGCAGCGACGCCCAGCCCGCGCGTAGCAGCAGCGGGACCTGGATCGTCGACAGGTCCGAGAACCCGCTGAACCACTTCGGCGGCGCATCGCGCAGGCGCTCGAAGTCCAGGTGCGGCAGCAGCTCGATCGCCAGTTCGCCGCCCCAGGGCGGGATCACCGCGGCGATCTCCGGATCGAGCAGCGCGTCCATCAGCTCCGAGGCGCGCTCGATGGCGGATCCACTCGCACCCTGCACCTGCTGACGCAGCGTGCGGCCCTCGCGGACGATGAAACCTTGGCGGCGCAGCGCGGCCAGCGCGCCGTCCAGCCGCTCGTGCATCGCGGGTTTGACGCCGGACGATGGGGCGACGACGGCGACCACATCGCCGCCGCGCAGCGGCTGGGGAAAACGGATCGGCGCGTCCATGTCGGCGCTCATGCCCACCTTCATGCGGACGCTCAGGCCGCGGTCAGCATCTGCATGACCTTGAGCCCCGCGGCCGCCGCGACCAGCGAGCCGAGGACGTGCGCCGCCGAGTGCGTCAGCGCCATCAGGAATTCGCCGCGTTGCAGCAGCGAGAGCGATTCGCCGGAGAACGAGGAAAAGGTCGTCAACCCGCCAAGGAAGCCGGTGACGAGCAGCAGCTTGAGCAGGTCATCGGGATAACGGCCGAACCATTCCAGGGCCATGCCGATGAGGAAGCCGCCGACCAGGTTGACCAGCAGCGTCCCGAGCGGG
Source organism: Roseateles sp. So40a (assembly GCF_048081605.1). Classification (NCBI taxonomy): domain Bacteria; kingdom Pseudomonadati; phylum Pseudomonadota; class Betaproteobacteria; order Burkholderiales; family Sphaerotilaceae; genus Roseateles; species Roseateles sp. So40a. Next base: position 2,533,497 of record NZ_CP182288.1, read on the forward strand.
AACCCCTGCCACTTCGTGTTCAGCCACATGCCCGCGCCCCAACGCGCGAGCGCGCCGCCCGACGCCCCGACGGACACCGCCGCCACTTGCACCCAGCTCATCGTCCGTTGCCCTCCACGTTGATGCCCCATCGCGCCAGCGCCTCGTCGTCGGCGACGCGCGCGTCCACCCACCGGGCGCCGTCCGGTCCGTGTTCCTTCTTCCAGAACGGCGCCTGCGTCTTCAAGTAATCCATCAGGAACTCGCAGGCCTGGAAGGCCTGGCCGCGATGCCGCGAGGACACGAGCACCAGCACGATCTGCGCACGCGGCGCGAGCGCGCCGACGCGGTGGATGACGCGGGCGCCGCGGATGTCGAAGCGGCGATGGGCCTCGTCGATCATGGCCTCGATGGCGGCCTCGGTCATGCCGGGGTAATGCTCGAGCTCCATGAGCGTGACGGGCGAGCCGTCGGCGCCGTCGCGCACGGTGCCCACGAAGCTGACGACGGCCCCGATGCCGCCGTCCGACGCCCTGAGCGCGAGCGTCTCGGCGCTGAGGTCGAAGTCTTCGATCTGGACAGAAACGCGAGGCGTCACGGCGGGCGAGTTCATCGCGACATTCTGGCACCCGTCATCACCACCTCCGATCCTTGATACCTTCTTGACACCCCCGTGCCATGTCTTGCCCCCGCCTTGAGACCGGCCTGCCTACGCTGCGTCCATCGCAACCACGGCGCTTGTCCGCGCCCCTGTGCATGAGACCGGTGTTGATCCTCCAGCACGAAGCCGCCCAAGGTCCGGGCTACCTGCTCCAGTGCCTGCGTGACCGCGACGTCCCCGTCCACCTGCTGCGGCCCGATCTCGGCGACACGCTGCCGCGCAACGCCTCCGCGTTCTCCGGCCTCGTCATCCTGGGCAGCGACCACAGCGTCCACGACGGACTGCCCTGGATCCGCGCCGAGCAGGCGCTGCTGATCGATGCCCTGCGCCTGAGCCGCCCCGTGCTCGGCCACTGCTTCGGCGCTCAGCAGCTCGCACGCGCGATGGGCGCCGGCGTGGCGCGCAACCCGCGCCCCGACATCGGCTGGCGCGAGCTCTGGATCACCCCCGCCGCGCGCGCCTGCTTCGGCGGGCGCGACCGGCTGCTCAGCTTCAACTGGCATTACGACAGCTTCCAGATCCCCGCCGGCGCGAGCCGCACGCTGTTCGGCGCGAACTGCCTGAACAAGGGCTTCGCGCTCGGGCCGCACCTCGGCCTGCAGAGCCACCTGGAGGTCACCGAGCACAGCCTGCGCGACTGGTGCGTCCATGGCCGCGAGGAACTGCGCCAGGCACGCGGTCTCACCGTGCAGACCGAGGCGGAGATCCTCGCCGCCCTCCCCGAGCGCCTGGCCCAGCTGCGCGTGGCCGCCGCCAGCCTGTATCACCACTGGATCGGCCAGCTCGATCGGCCCCCAGCCTTTGGCGGCGTCCGGGCAGCCTGACGCCTGGGCCTGACGCCTTGGCCTGACGCTCTGGCCTGATGTTTGGGCCCGACACCGAGGCCGGACGCCCGGCGCGCGGCTTGCCGTGACGATTGACGCGCCGCGGATCCCCATGCGACGCTGCGTCGCCCATGAGCCGCCCCGACATGCCTCTTCGTCAAGCACCGACCACCCGCCCCGCAAATCCTGGCCCCCGCCGCGAGCGCTCGACCAGTCGGTCCGTCGCAGCCCTCGCCCTCGTGAGCGGGGTCGCGCTGGCGCTGCTCGCCGGCTGCCAGTCGCCGCCGCCCGCGCGCGCGCCCAAGGGCGGTGAGGCCTTCATCGCGCCGCTGGCCGCCTGGGACCAGGACAGCGACAAGACCCTGCAAGGCGTGGTCGTCCTGCGGGACGGGCACCTGGTGGCCGAGCGCTACTACAACGGCGCCACCGCCCGCTCGCTCAACGACATCCGCTCCGCCGGCAAGAGCGTGACCGGGCTGCTCGCGACCTTCGCGATGGACCGCGGCTTCATCGCCAGCGCCTCCGATCCGGTGCGCCGCTACTGGCCCGAGTCCGCCACGTCCGCGCTGGGCGACGCCTCGGTCGACGATCTGCTCACCATGCGCTCCGGCCTGGCCGCCGACGACGAGGATCCCGCCTCGCCCGGCAACGAGGACCGCATGGACGCCGCGCCCGATCCGCTCGCCTTCACGCTCGCCGTGCCGCGCCAGGAAGCGCCGGGCCGCGTCTATCGCTACAACTCGGTGACCGCGTACGCGGCGGGCGTCGTCGTGGCCAAGGCCACCGGTGGCCCGGACGGCGACCTCGGCCGATTCGCCGGCACGGTGCTCTTCGAGCCGCTGGGCATCACCGACTGGCGCTGGGACCGTGACCGCGCCGGCCAGACCAAGGGTCAGGGCAACCTGTGGTTGAGCACGCGCTCGATGGCCGCCATCGGCGAGCTGGTGCGCAGCGGCGGCGAGTACCACGGCCGCCGCCTGCTCAGCGCCGGCGGCGTGGAGGCGATGCTGCGCCCGCGCGTGGCCACCGGCCCTCAGGACCCCTACGCGGACCAGTACAGCCGGCTCTGGTACTCGAAGTCGCTCCGCGTGGGCGACAGCCGCGTGCCGGTCTGGTTCGCCTCGGGCAACGGCGGCAACAAGATCTACGTCGTCCCCCACCTGCGCCTGGTCGTCGCCATCACCTCGCAGGCCTACGGCCGCGGCTACGGTCAGAAGCGCTCGCAGGACATCCTGATCGGCGTGCTCCGGGCCGCGCTCCCCACCCCGGGCAAACCCTCTCCGGGCTCTATCTCCTCCGACTGATGCGCCGGGGCGGTCGCTCGCCTAAGGTATCCGCAGGAGCGCGCCGCGTTCCGGCCCGCCGCGCCGACGCGGCGTCCCAGGAGCATCCATGTTCGGTCTGACCCTTCTAGGCGCCGTGCACACGGCTTTCGCGGTGGTGGCGCTGATCGCCGGCTACGCGATGATCCTGCGTCACGGGCGCATCGACGGCGCATCGACGCTGGGCCGCACCTACCTGTGGTGCACCGTGATCACCTGCCTGACCGCCTTCGGCATCTTCCGCCACGGCGGGTTCAACATCGCCCACGTCCTGTCCATCGTCACGCTGGTCACGCTTGCGCTCGTGATCGTGGCCGGTCGCACGCGGGTCTTCGGCGGTCTGTCGCCGTACGTGCAGACGCTGGGCTACACCGCCACGCTGTTCTTCCACATGATCCCGGGCCTCAACGAGACCTTCACCCGCGTACCCGTCGGCGCGCCGCTGTTCACGGGCCCGGACGATCCGGCGCTGCAGAAGGCCATCAGCGTGGTGCTGCTGCTGTTCGTGATCCTGATGGCGGTGCAGGCCTGGCGCATCCGCAAGGGCGGCGCCGGCGGCCGTCAACCGCATCTGGCCTGAAGGCTCGCGCCTGCGGCCGCCCGCCAATACGAACGGATAACTCGCCTGGACGAATGGATGCGTCGAGCTTCGTTCGACGCGGCGAGACGCGCCGATACTCGACGCTCCCGCGTCCCATGCGCCACGCCGACATGCCCACCGTCTCGAACACCTCGACTGGATCGACTGGATCGACTGAATCGACCGGCCCGACTGTCTCTGGCCGCACCGTGCTGGCCATTCGCCACCTCGCCTTCGAGGACCTCGGCCTGCTGGCGCCCGCGCTGCGCGCCCGTGGCTTCGATCGATGCATCACGCTGGATGCCGGCGTCGATGCGCTCGATGAGGCGAGCATCGGCGCGCGGGTCGACGCGGCGGATCTGGTCATCGTGCTCGGCGGCCCGATCGGCGCGTATGACGACGCGCTCTACCCCTTCCTGCGCGACGAGATCGCGCTGATCCGACGTCGCCTCGACTTCGGACGTCCCTTGCTGGGCGTCTGCCTGGGCGCCCAGCTGATGGCGCGCGCGCTGGGCGCCGAGGTCCGGCCGATGCCCCATGGCCACAAGGAGATCGGCTTCGCGCCGGTCAGCCTGAGCGCTTCAGGCCTTGCATCGGCGCTGGCGCCCTTGGCCGAGAGCCAGCCGGTGCTGCACTGGCACGGGGATCAGTTCGAGATCCCCGCCGGCGCCAGCAGCCTCGCCACCACCGCGCTGTGCCCGAACCAGGCGTTCGAGATCGGCAGCACGGCGCTCGCGCTGCAGTTCCACCTGGAAGCGGACCCGGCGCGCTTGGAGCAATGGCTGATCGGCCATGCGGGCGAGCTGTCGCAGGCGGGCGTGTCGCTGCAGACGCTGCGCGAGGACGCGGCCCATCACGGCGCGGGACTGCGCGCGGCGCTCGACGCGGTGCTCGATCGCTGGATCGCGGGCTGGCCAAACACACCATCCCGCGCGTCTGCCGACGCTCAATCCGCGGGGCAGTAACGCACCGCGTGGGCCTCGGTCGGCACCGGCAGCTCCCACTTGCGCAACATGCCCTGCAGCGCGGTGTTGCTCAACGAGGTGTCGCGGCGGCCGTTGCGGCGCAGCAGCTCCGCGCGCGGCCGCTCCAGATAGACGATCTCGACCTCCGCCCCGTACGCGAAGAGCAGGTCCAGCGTCTTGTCGCGCATCTGCTGGCTCAGGTGCGTGGCGTTCCAGACGAAGGGGGCGTGCTCGCGCAGCAGCGCCTTGGCCTTGTCGACCGCCGCATGCGCGACCGCGCCTTCGTTCTGGCCATGCCGCAGCCCCAGCGCCATGCGCGCATCGTCGAAGGACACGACTGGCAGACCGGGCCGATGCCGCGCCACCCAGGTGTCCTTGCCTGAGGCCGGCAAGCCGCACATCACCGTCACGCGCGAGCCGGGTTCCTGGAACAGCGCGTAGTCCGGATGCACGTCCGCGCCGCGGAAGTAGCTGACGCGGGTGTGCGCGTCGGCGAACGCGCGCGGCTGGCCGTAGCAGCCCTCCTCGCGCGCGAGCTCGCGGAAGAGCTCGATGTGGTCGAGCACCCGATCGCGGTCCTCGCAGATGCGGCCGCGCATGTCGGCCTCGGCCAACGCGGCCAGCAGCCGCAGATCGAGCCGGCAGGAGAGCTCGCGCACGGTGAACTCCGGCGACACGCCACGGCGCGAATCCGCCAGCGCGAAGAACGGCACCTGGTGCACCGCGATCAGCCGGCAGACGGCCTCGCGCTGCTCGAAGGGCATGCCGGCATCCCACAGCAGCACGCGCGCGTCGACCGCGCCCAGGCGCGAATGCCCCGGCTGCCCGATCGCGCCGGTGACCGGATCCACCACCGTCGTGGCGTGCTTGGCGACGTCATGCAGCAGCGCGGCGAAGAACAGCACCTCGCGCTCGGCAAGCGTCGATTGCTGGTAATCGGGCAACGCGAGCAGCGCGTCGACGACCATCATCGTGTGCGTCCAGACGTCGCCCTCCGCGTGATATCGAGGATCCTGCGGCGTGGTCTTGGCGAGCTCGAGGACCGGGAAGGCATCGAGGCAAGCCGTGTAGTCAGGACTTCGTCCGTCGGCGGGCACGAGCGCCCGCCAGGTGTTCCATGAGGTGTTCATGAGGTGCTCCCTCGCACGTGGGGCCGCGCTCAACCGGCGCGGCGTTCTTGTTGTTCAGCGGCCAGCGCGCGCAGCTCGATCAGCGAGCCCAGCGTGCGCAGGCCGAGGTCCTGCCAGCTCACCGTGGGCGACTCGGCGAACAGGTCGGCACCCGGGGCCAGCGCGTTGGGCAGGATGGGCCGGCGCGCGTGGTGGCTGTCGCTGTCCAGGATGGTCTGCGTGAACGACGGCCGGACCAGCTTGAAGCGGCCGAGCACCTGGACGTCGTCCTCGACCTTCAGGTACAGCCCTTCGGACTGGTCGGCCTTGTCGGTCTGCTTCCAGCACAGGTCCAGCGGCAGCGACTCGCGCCGCGCGGTCGATTCGAAGGCCTCGCGCCAGCGCGCCGACTTCGCCAGCGAGGGCCCGACCAGCGCCCACAGCAGCTTGGGCGAGGTCGGCATCGGTCCGGCATACAGCACCGGGACCGACACCACCGGCGAGCCTGCCAGCAGCGCGTGCCGGCGCGGCGTGGACAGGAACTGTCCGGTGGCGCGATCGAGGATGTCGAACTCGTTGAAGTAATGCGGCAGCCGGTCGTACCAGACGCTGTGCTTGGCATAGGCCCACTCGCCGTACATGACATAGCGGTCTTCGAGTCGCTCGATCAGCCGATGCTCGTGGGCCAGGGCCCAGAGCTTCATCGGGCTGAACTGGCGCTCGCCGTAACCGCCGGTCAGGTAATGGCCGCGGGACTGCAGCAGCAGATCGCCGCCCTCGCTGAAGGAGAGGCCGGCATTGGCGCCGTCGATCTTTTCCTCGATGACGACGTGGCAGCCGCCGAGCGCCGCGAGCGGCTGCTGGTCATGGGCGCTGTCGCCCGGTTGCAGGCGACTGCCCGCGAGGTGCGCCGTGCGCGGATAGCGCAGCAGCGGCAGGGATTGCAGATACATGGGGTCCGTCACCCGCCGCGTTGTTGGCGCGGTCAGGTCCTGAGGGTCACAGGGGGCCGACGGACGTGTGGCAGGCGCGGTCAGGTCGCCATCGGGTCGGGGGAACCGGATGGAGTCGCGGCTGGAGGAAGCGGGAGGATTCGCGAGCCGTCGGTCTCATGGCAGACCTGGGGCGGATCAGGAACCGGTGCCGCAGCCTTCGCGGGCGCAGACGGCGCCGACACGATGCTGCTCAGATGCAGTCGTCGGCAATCAGCAGGGGATGGACGTACGGATCTTCATGGGGCACCTCCTGGAATTGAAGAGGTTGAACGTCGCGCGGACGGAGCCGTCCGGCGTGGGCGCGATTCTTCCACTGCGTTGTTGGCGGCGTCAACCCCGCAGCGTGGCGATCACGGTTCTGATGCCTGCGGCGTTGCCGTCACAGCGTCAGGTAGTTCAGCAATTGACGACCGGGCAGGAAGAAGTAGCCGCCGCCCCTCAGCGTCACGAACTGCGGCAATGCCTTCAAGCCGACCGGCCCTCGCCGCGTGGGGATGGTGAAGCCGTCGCCGCCGGGCAACCCGCGGCCTGCGATCGGGTCGGTCTCGGCATCCAGTCCGTGGAACTTCGTGCTGCCCATCCAGGTCTGCTGGACGAATTCGAATTGACGCTCGAGGTCGCCATTCAGGCACATGAACATCAGACCGGACGTCGTCTTCCCGTCCTCGCCGAGATAGCCGCGGCCGACACGCAGGATGCGATGCCGATTGCTGATGGCGATCTGGTCCTGCGAGCCCGGCGAGAGGCTTTCGCGAGGATTGGCACGCCGCACATGGGCGCCATACGGGCAACGCACGCCCTGTGGGTCCTCCGTGCCGAAGAGGAAGTCGTTGTCGGGCTTGATCGCGCGGACCTCGGGATCGGCCCGCTTGTCCGGCGAGGAGATCGCGGTCGCGGCGTGCTCGGCGGGCAGGCTCTCGGGGCGCGAGGCTGCGGTGCCCGGGTCGCGCCCGGTCCGCTCGCGCACAGCGCTCGCGGGGATGTAGGGGTTGCGGATGAGCGATGAGCCGTCCTGCCAGCGGCCGATCAGCTTGGCACCGATGTAATGGGCCATCTCCTCGGGACCTGGCATCAGGGGCAGATCGGGAAATGCATCCTTGAGCCGTTCGCCCTCGCGCAGGCAGTAGTGACGGAAATCGTCGGTGTGCTGCTCAAGCTGGCGAATCACGAGGAACGATCCGTTGTAGCCCACCAGCCTCGGGTTGTCCGGCGCGTTGCTCGCCATGCCATGCGCCGCGCCCGCGACCGGAAGACACATGGCCGGATCGCCGCTGGCGGCCATCGTCGGCCCCGGCGGCACATTGCCGCGGTTGTCCGGATAACCGAGCACGAACTCGCCAGGCTCGACCAGGTGGATGGGGTCGTCATTGCGCAGGCCCCGATAGGTGCCGCGCATCGCCGGCTGCGAGACGCCGTCCACGAAGCCGAAGGGCTCCTTGCGCTCGCTCAGGCTGGCCCCGACCTTCGTCAGCGCCTGACGGAACACGATCCGCGCGCCCATCGGCACCGAGAGACCCTCGATGCGCGCTGTCAGCGCCGCGACGTCCTCTGCAGTGTTCCCGTAGATCAGCAACGCGACATCGTTGCCGTCCCGGCCCCACAGCCATTGGCTGGCCTCGTTGGCACCCAGATCCCCGAGGATCCGATCGCGCCCGGCCCCATGCATGCCTTGCGTGAACGCGGGCGGGAAGGTCGACACGGTCTGCGCATCCAGCCCGAGCCGCGCCAAGCCCCGCGCGCCGAGCGCCAGCGAAACCACGGCAGGCCGGGCCTCATAGCGACCATCGTTGAAGGCCACCAGGGGCATGACCTCCCGCAGCCATGCGCGGTTGGAGGCCTGCGCATCCCCCAGGTCCACGACCAGCAGAAGACCTTCCGGCTTGAACTTCATGCCGCCGAAGACCAGGCTCTGGATCTGCGTGGTCTCGAGCTTCTCGACTGGCCGAGGCGCGGATCCGAACAGGGTCAGCCACTCGACGGCGTCCATCTCCGTCTCGGCCCAAGCGAGTCCGCTACGGATGCGTCGATTCGCGCGGATGTTGTCCGTGGTGAGCGACGGGTAGGCGCAGTACCAGAACGGCGTGTGCAGCATCGACTGCCGGGCGTAGCGCTTGAAGCGTTCGCCATCGGTCGCGCCATCGAGAAAGAGGCTGCGCGTGCGCGGGAAACCGACGGTGTTCGACCACACCGCGGTCAATCCGGCATGGGCCTTGGTGATGAAGTCTTCGAGATAACTCTCCCACGAGCCGCTGAAGTTGGAGAAGAAGACGAAGTCCCGCGTGCCGGGAATGGTGATCCAGCGCGCGAAGTGGATGGTGCCGATGTCGCCCAGGCGGCCGCGACGCGGATTCAGCGCCGTGAGCGTGGCCACGGCCCAGAGCGCCAGGCGAATGCTCAGGTAGCGCAGCGCGCCGGGCTTCAAGACCGTGCACGACATCATGTGGTTCTGGACGTGGCCGTAGGCGTTCTCCCGGCCCACCATCTCCAACAACTCCGCCGGATCCGGGCGTCGATCCGAGGGCACATCGCGCTGCTCCTGACGCAGGAACATCAGGTAGAGGCCAAGAAGGACCGCGCCGGTGATCACGAGCAAGGTGCTTGCGAGGGCGGCGATGAACAGGACGGCCCGCCGAACAGCGTCAAGCGCGCTCGTGGCCGACGTCTCGGGCCACACCAGCCACAGACACAGCGGAAGCAGGACCAGGAGCAGCGGCCACAGGAAGGTGGCGACGAAAGACGGCGACAAGGCCTTGACCTTGGTCCAGACACTCGGCTCTGCACCAGGCGCGGGTTCTGGTGCCACCTCTTCAGCCAGGATGGCCGCGAACACGGGATCGCCGCTCAAGGTCGCCTTGACCTTGTCCAGCTTGGCCAGCGGCGCCAGATCGCGATGGCCGGGGTCGGCGAGAAGTTCACCCACCTTGCGGGCGAGTCGGTGTTCCTGATGGATCGACACCACGCTCTGTCCTGGCGTGCCGCAGAACGCCAGACCCGGTGTGTCGAACAGGCCGACACCGATGCGCAGTTGATGCCCTTCGAGGTAGGACTGCAAGGTCTGTCCCGGCCGCCAATCGCTGGCGGCCTCGAAGATCGGCGTCAGCAGCGAGCCCACGTTGTCCGCGAGCTGTCGCAGCACCTCGGCCGGCGAGCCGTCGCCGGAAAGCTCCAGGATCAGATGGCCGCTGTCGAGCGCATGGCCGCGGTCTTCGCCATCCTGGCGCGCGAGCACATGCAGGCTCGCGAAATGGAGGAATCGATGCGCAGGATCGGTTTCAACCGCCTCTCGGAACGGAGCGCCGGCCGGGTTGCCCAGCAGACTGGCAATCTGCCCCTTCAGCGGCTCGATCCGGGCGCGATGAATCGGCGCCACGATGGTCACCATCGATTGAACGTCTGACATCCAGGCCTCCCAGCCAGTGCGCGCGGATGGTATGCGCAAAGGCTGTCCGAAGGCCACGATCCCCCATGTTTGCAGGGAGTTCCGCGACCCGCGCCATCGCGGCATCAAAGGTCGGTGACGAGCTCCAATCGGGGCAACACGCCCTGCCCCAGTTCCTCGATCACTTCACCGTCATCAGGCCGATGGTGAGGCGTTCGGCTTCGAAGACGGCGCGGTGGCCTGGGTGGGACATGACAGCACGACATCCCTGCATTGACCGTTGCGCATGCGCTCGCGCACCCATACATCAGGCACCTCTTTCGCGATCCCGATCCATTGCGGATCGCGCGGCGCAAGCCATTCAAGCGCTTCGTTCCGGATCGACTTGCCATCGAGTGTCCACTTGCGCATCTTCTCGACGAAGCGCTCCGGGTACTCCCTGGCCGGGACGCTGAGATTGCTCCAGGGATCGCAGGCCACCAATCCCGGCGGCCAGGAAGACATCGGCTGAGACACGGTCGCTGCATCCAGATGACCGATGACCACGAGCGTGTGGTCGCGCCCCAGGGTCACCAGGTTCGTCGGCAGATCCGGATGCCGATGCGCGATCACATCGAGCGCGGCCAGCGCGAGGTCGTGGCCGTTGTGGGATTTCGCCTGCCAGATGTCCGCACTCTGCACCGCGCATTGGACCGGTGCTGTGGGCAGGTCCCCGGCATGGGCCTTCTCGCTTTCCGACGGCATGAGGATCGGTTCGGGAGAGCGATTCTTGTTGTAGGACTTGAGCGCCCCGAAGCGGTGGTCATAGAGGGCCAGCCGCACCAGGCGCAGGGCCTCGGCGCCAGCTCGCGTCGCGGCAGCCTTCGAGCCGCCGTCGCGCCTGGTGGCGACCAATTCATTCGGCCACTCACCGAGCGCGATGCGTTGTTGACTGCGCAATGCGCGTGCTTCGTACTGGGCACGCAGCCGCCGCGCGACGGCCCCGTCCTCAGTTGACCGGAGCTTCACCGGCAGCAGCGGATGCGCGAGATCGTTGCCGACGGCGACGCCGTCAACCGGTTCGCCGGGACGATGCCAGACGGCCTCGACTGACGTGAAGGGAATGCGCATGGGACCTCCTCGAAAGAAGGGCCCGTAGTCACGCCATTCGCGTCGAGGTTCTCACTTGGCCTTCTTCTGCACCACCTTGGCGTAGTCGGCCTGCATCTTGGTCATGAAGTCGACGGTGGCGCGGAACTGCTGCTCCTGGAAGTCGATCAGCTTCTGGAACTCGTCGGCGGCGACCTCGAACGGCGTGCCCGCCGTGCGCATCGAGTCCATGATCGCCTTCTGCGATGCGAGCACGGTGCTCCACCCTGCATAGTTCTGCTCGAACGCCTTCTTCGACTGCTCGAAGAAGGTCTTCGCGAGTTCGACCTGGGCCTGCTGGATCATGAGATGTCTCCTGTTAAGCGTGGGGGGACCGAAGCACGTGCCCGCGCCGTTCCCGGCGTCAGGGCGTGCGGGCCATCCTAACGCCAAGCCTCCCCACCCTGCTGGCGCGCTGGTTCAGGGCATCAATCGATACCCGACTCCGGTCTCCGTCAGCAGGTGCCGGGGGCTCGCCGGCTCGGCCTCGAGCTTCTGGCGCAGATTGCCCATGTAGACGCGCAGGTAGTGGTTCTGCTCGACGTGCGACGGTCCCCACACCGCCTTCAGCAGTTGCCGGTGCGTCAGCACCTTGCCCGCATTGCCGATCAGGTGGCTCAGCAGCCGGTACTCGATCGGCGTGAGGTGCACGTCCTCGCCCGCGCGGCGCACGCGGCGCGCGGCCAGGTCGATCTCGACATCGCCGAAGCGGAACGCCGGGTCCTGATGCTCGCTCGCGCGCGATTGACTGCGGCGCAGCGCCACGCGCACCCGCGCCATCAACTCACCGACGCCGAACGGCTTGCTGAGGTAATCGTCGGCCCCGTGGTCCAGCGCGGCGATCTTGTCGTCCTCGGCGCCGCGCGCCGACAGCACGATCACCGGCACCGACGACCACGAGCGCAGATCCTTCAGGAAGTCCTGCCCATCGCCATCGGGCAGCCCGAGATCAAGGATCACCAGATCCGGCCGGCGCGTGCCCGCGTCGATCAGGCCCTGGCGCAGGGTGCCGGTCTCGTGCACGGTCCAGCCCTCGCCTTCGAGCGAGAGCCGCACGAAGCGGCGGATGTTGGGTTCGTCCTCGACGATCAGCGCCACGGGGGGCACGCTGGTCTGCGGCTCGGTCACGATGGGGAGTCCTCCTCGAAGGCCGGCAGCGCCGGCGGCTCGCCCAGCGGCAGCGCCAGACTGAAACGCGCGCCGCCGGCCGGTGATGCGCGCTCGGCCCAGATGCGCCCGCCGTGGGCCTGCATGATGGCACGGCAGATCGCCAGGCCCAGGCCCACGCCGGGCAGGTGCGATTCGCTGTGCCCGCGCGTGAACTTCTCGAAGAGCGCTTCCTCGCGCCCCGGCGGCAGGCCTGGGCCGTTGTCCTCGACGGACAGGCGCATTTCGGCTGCTCCCGCGCCTCCGCGCTCGCCGGCGATGCCGTGCGCGCGTGCGATGACGCGGATCTCGCTGCCCGCCGGCGTGTACTTCGCGGCGTTCTCCAGCAGGTTGGCCAGCACGCGCTCGATCAGCACCGCGTCGAGCTCCACCATCGGCAGCGTCGCCGGCACGTCCAGCACGACGCGGTGCGCGGCCAGCGCCGGGCCCATCAGCTGAAGGCTCGTCCCGATCACTTCGTCCACCGGCTGCCATTGGCGATGGAGCTTGAGCGCGCCGCTCTGCAGCCGCGCCATGTCCAGCAGGTTGTGCACCATCGCGTTGATGCGCAGCGACTGCTGCTCGATCGCGCGCGCGGTCTCGGCCGTGCCCGCGTCGAGCTCGCGCCGCGCGAGCGTCTCGGCCAGCCCCTGCAGCGCCGCCAGCGGCGTGCGCAGGTCATGCGAGAGCGCTGACAGCAGCGAGTTGCGCAGCCGCTCCGATTCGATCTGCAGCAACGCCTGCTGCGCGACCTCGACGTAATGCACGCGCTCCAGCGCCTGTCCGGCGATGCGCGCGGCGGTGTCGAGCTGCGCGCGGCGCTCGGGCAGCAACAGCGTCTGCGCGTCGCCCGGGCGCAGCGCCAGCACGCCGCGCGTGCGCATCGGCGCGCGCAGCGGCAGGTAGAACCATTGGCTGCCGGGCAGCGTGTCCGTGCCCTGCCCCGCCGCCTGCTCGTGATCCAGCGCCCAGCGCGCGGTGCCGGCGTCGGAGCCCTCGCCCGGCGGCAGCGCGGCCTCGCTGGGCGACGGCTGCAGGCGGTCGTCGTCATCGAGCACATACAGCAGCGCCCGTCCGCCGAATTGCTGCGCGAGCTGCTGCTCGGCGGTGGCCACGACCTGCTCGGTCTGCAGCGCGCCGGCCAGCTCGCGCGTCAGCTCGAACAGCCCGCGCGCCCGCGCCTCGCGCTCCGACGACACGCGCGCCTCATAGCGCAATCCCGCCGTCAACTGTCCGGTGATCAGTCCCACGGCCAGCATCACGACGAAGGTGATCACGTATTGCACGTCGCTGACGGCCAGGCTCAGCTTGGGTGCGACGAAGAAGAAGTCGAACAGCGCCACGCTGAGGAAGCTCGCCAGCACCGCCGGGCCGCGGCCCCAGCGCATCGCCACGGCGACGACGCCCAGCAGGAACAGCATGACGATGTTGTCGTTGGCCACGCGGTGCGACAGCGGCCAGCACGCCAGCGCGACGCCCACGCAGGCGACCGACGCCCACAGGTAGCGAAGCGGCGCGTCACCGAAGCTCGGGCCGGCGTCGTCCTCGCCAGCGCGCTGCGTGGCGGAAGCGCCGATCTGGATCAGGTCCAGCTCCGGCGCGGCGAGCACCAGCGAGGCCGCGAGATCGCGCCGTCCCCAGCGCCGCGCCGAGCTCGCCCGCGCGAGGCTGCGGCCCATCAACAGCTTGGACAGGTTGTGCTCGCGCGCGTAGTCGGCCAGCGCCTGCGCCGGATCCTGCGCGGCCAGCACCGACGTCGTCGCGCCGAGATCCTGAGCCAGCCGCACGACGCGCAGCACGCGCTCGCGGCGCGCGTCGGGCAGGCGATGCAGCGCGGGGGTCTCGACGTAGACCGCATGCCAGCTCACCGCGAGCTGGCGCGCGAGCTGCGCCGCGGCGCGGACCACCGACTCGGCCTCGTCGCCGGGGCCGATCGCGCACAACACCGCGGCCTCGGTCTTCCAGACCGGCGCGATGCGCTCGTTGCTGCGCCAGGCCTGCACGTCGTCCTCGACGCGATCGGCCGTTCGGCGCAGCGCGAGCTCGCGCAGCGCCATCAGGTTGCCCTTGCGGAAGAAGTGCTGACCCGCGCGCTCCGCCTGCGCGCCCTGGTACACCTTGCCCGCCTTGAGCCGCGCGAGCAGCTCGTCGGCCGGCGTGTCGACCAGCACGACCTCGTCGGCGCGGTCGAAGAAGGTGTCGGGCAGCGTCTCCTGCACGCGCACGCCGGTGATGCCGCCGACGACGTCGTTCAGGCTTTCCAGGTGCTGGACGTTGACCGTGGTGTAGACGCTGATGCCGTTGGCAAGCAGCTCCTCGACGTCCTGCCAGCGCTTGGGATGGCGTGAGCCGGCCACATTCGAATGCGCCAGCTCGTCCACCAGGATCAGCGCGTCCGGCTGATCGCGCAGGCGTTCCAGCGCGCCGTCCAGATCGAACTCGGGCAGCGTGCGGTCGCGGTAGGCGACCTGACGCATCGGCAGACGCGGCAAGCCTTCAAGGAGTGCGGCGGTGTCGGCGCGGCCGTGGGTCTCGACGACACCGATCAGCGGCGCGCGGCCCTGATCGGCCAGTTGGCGCGCGGCCTGCAGCATCGCGAAGGTCTTGCCCACGCCGGCCGACGCGCCGAAGTAGATGCGCAAGCGGCCGCGCGAGTCCGCCGATTCCTGCTGGCGGATCTGCGCCAGCAGGCTGTCGGGGTCAGGTCTGTCGTCGGTGACGCTGGGCATCCGGCGATTCTCTCCCTGGATTCACGCGCGCGGCGCTCAGAACGTCTTGCTGACGCTCAGCACCACACCCGTATCGCCCAGGCGTTTCGCGCGAGCACCGGCGCTGTCGCCGGCCTGGTACAGCGCCTTGTCGGCATCGGTGCCGACGACGGCCAGAGCGAGCGTCAAGCCGCCCAGGTCCTTCAACTCCTTGCTGACCGACAGTTTCCAGTCGGTGTAGGACAGGTCGCCGTACTGGCGCACCCACAAGTGGCCCACATGCACGCCGGCGTTGAAGCCCTGCCCCAGCTCGAAGCCGTAGTTCAGGTCCAGGTAGGCCGTGCCCTTGGAAGATCCCTTCGCCGGCAGCGCGCTGAAGTAGGCATAACCGGCGGTCTCGCCGTCCAGGCCGAAGTAGTCGGTCGCGGCGACGGACAGCTTGGCCGAGAACGCGCCCGCGGTGACCGCGGCGTAGACATCGACGTTGTCGTACTTGTTGGCGGTCGGCTGACCGGGCGCGGCGTTCAGGCGCGCGGCGGGATAGACGTAGGCCAGCGCGCCGAGGTCCAGCGTGACGGCGTCGGTCAGCGGCAGCTTGTAGCCGCCGTACAGGTCCCACTCCATGCCGGCGCCGTTGTTGTAGCTGTTGCCCGAGACGTTGGACGCCCAGGTGCCGGCGTACAGGCCGCTGGAGTGGCTGTAGTCGAAACCGGCCTGCACGGCCGGGCGCTTCCAGGTCTGGCTGATGCCGCGGAAGCGGTAGTCCGAGACGAAGCCGACGTTGCCGGTGAAGGTGTGCTCGGGCGTTGCGGCCGGGGCCGCGGGCGCGGACGTGGCGGCGGGGGCCTCGCCTTCAGCGCGCGCGGCGGCGTGCAGGAAGCAGGAAGAGATCAGGAAGAGAGACAGCAGACGGGTTTTCATTGGGACGCATGCGCCTTGTCGAGCGCGAGGTTGAGCTTGAGCACGTTGACACGCGGTTCGCCGAGCACGGCGAGGTCGCGGGATTCGGTATTGGCCTGGATCAGGCGCTGGATGGCATCGGGCGAAAGGCCGCGCTCGCGGGCCACGCGCGCGGCCTGGTAGCGCGCGGCGGCCATGCTGATGTGCGGATCCAGCCCGCTGGCCGAGGCGCTGACCAGGTCCACCGGCACGGGCGCGGTGTTGGTCGGGTCGGCGGCCTTGAGCGCCGCGACGCGGGCCTTCACGGCGTCGACCAGCGCGGGGTTGGTCGGGCCCTGGTTGGAGCCGCTGGAGCCGGTGGCGTTGTTGGCCATCGGGCCGGTGGCCGACGGGCGGCCCCAGAAGTAGCGCGGCGAGCTGAAGTTCTGGCCGATCAGCTCGGAGCCGACGAGCTTGCCGTCCTGCAGGACGAGGCTGCCCTCGGCCTGGAACGGGAACAGCGTCTTGGCCACGCCGGTGACCGCCGCGGGATACAGCAGCCCGGTGACGGCGCTGAGCAGCGCGAAGCCCACGAGCGCGGGGCGAAGCATCTTGAGAGTCGAGTTCATGGTGAGTTCCTCCGCGTCACACGAGATGGAGCGCGACCAGCAGCAGGTCGATCGCCTTGATGCCGATGAACGGCACGATCAGGCCGCCCAAGCCGTAGATCCACAGATTGCGGCGCAGCAGCGCAGCCGCGCCGATGGGCCGGTAGGTCACGCCCTTGAGGGCCAGCGGGATCAGCGCGACGATGATCAGCGCGTTGAAGATCACCGCCGACAGGATGGCCGAGGCCGGGCTGTGCAGGCCCATCACGTTAAGCGCGGCCAGCTGCGGGTACACGCCCAGGAACATCGCCGGGATGATGGCGAAGTACTTCGCGACGTCGTTGGCGATGGAGAACGTGGTGAGCGAGCCGCGCGTCATCAGCAGCTGCTTGCCGGTCTCGACGATCTCCAGCAGTTTGGTCGGATTCGAATCGAGGTCGACCATGTTGCCGGCTTCCTTGGCGGCCTGCGTGCCGCTGGCCATGGCCACGGCGACGTCGGCCTGGGCGAGCGCGGGGGCGTCGTTGGTGCCGTCGCCGGTCATCGCCACGAGCCGGCCTTCGGACTGGTAGTCGCGGATCAGCTTGAGCTTGGCCTCGGGCGTGGCCTCGGCGAGGAAGTCGTCGACGCCGGCCTCGGCCGCGATCGCGGCGGCGGTGAGGCGGTTGTCGCCGGTGATCATCACCGTGCGGATGCCCATCTTGCGCAGCTGCGCGAAGCGCTCCTTGATGCCGCCCTTGACGATGTCCTTGAGCTCGACGACGCCGAGCACGCGGGCCTGGCCGTCGCTGAGGTCCGCCACCACCAGCGGCGTGGAGCCGCGGCGCGCGACCTCCTCGGCCACCGCGGTGACCTGCGCGGGCATCTGGCCGCCGTGTTCCTCGACGAAACGACGGATGGCCTCGACGGCGCCCTTGCGCAGCTGGCGCTTGGGGTGGTCCGGATCGCCGAAGTCGACGCCGCTCATGCGGGTCTGCGCGGTGAAGGGCACGAAGTGCGCCTGCAGCGCGGCGAGCTCGCGCTCGCGCAGGTTGAAGCGCTGCTTGGCCAGCACCACGATGCTGCGGCCCTCGGGGGTCTCATCGGCGAGCGAGGCGAGCTGGGCGGCGTCGGCCAGCACCTGCTCCTGCAGCGTGGGCGCGGGCAGGAAGGCCGAGGCCTGGCGGTTGCCCAGCGTGATGGTGCCGGTCTTGTCGAGCATCAGCACGTCGACGTCGCCGGCGGCCTCGACGGCGCGGCCCGAGGTCGCGATGACGTTGGCCTGCATCAGGCGGCTCATGCCGGCCACGCCGATGGCGGACAGCAGGCCGCCGATGGTCGTGGGGATCAGGCAGACAAGCAGCGACACGAGCGCGGTGATGGACACGACGGTGCCGGCGCCGGCGGCTTCCACGCTGAACAGCGAGTACGGCAGCAGCGTCACGGTGACGACGAGGAACACGAGCGTGAGCGCGACCAGCAGGATGGTGAGCGCGATCTCGTTGGGCGTCTTCTGGCGCTTGGCGCTCTCGACCATCGCGATCATGCGGTCGAGGAAGGCCTCGCCCGGGTTGACGGCGATGCGCACGACGACCCAGTCGGAGAGCACGCGGGTGCCGCCGGTGACGGCGGAGAAGTCGCCGCCCGATTCGCGGATCACAGGCGCGGATTCACCGGTGATGGCGCTCTCGTCGACGGAGGCGACGCCCTCGATGACCTCGCCATCCAGCGGGACGAGATCGCCGGCCTCCACCAGCACGACGTGGCCCTTGCGCAGTTCCTCGGAGGCCACGGGGTGCCAGGACGAGCCATGGCGCGGGGTCTCGAGCTTCTTGGCCCAGGTCTTGGCCTTGAGGCCGCGCAGCGAGGCGGCCTGCGCCTTGGAGCGGCCTTCGGCGAGGGCCTCGGCGAAGTTGGCGAAGAGCACGGTGAACCACAGCCACAGCGCGATGGCGAGCATGAAGCCCGGGCCCTCGGCGCCGGCGAGTTCCGGCTTGGAGAAGCTGGCGAGCCACAGGCCGGTGGTCAGGATGCTGCCGGCGTAGACGACGAACATCACCGGGTTGCGCAGCTGCACCGCGGGCGCGAGCTTGGCGAAGGACTCGCGGATGGCGGGCTTCACCAGCTTGGGGTCCCACATGCCGGTGTTGGCATCGGGGCGCGGCGATTGCGGCGGTTGTGGATCTTGCGGCGCGGAGCCGGTGGGCTTGACGCCGCCCAGGACCTCGGCGCGGGCCGAGGCCGGCACGGAGGTGTGAAGGGTCTTGAGTTGATTGGTCATGACGGGCTCCGAAGGGTCACTTCCAGAGCATCAGGTGCTCGACGACGGGGCCCAGCGCGAGCGCGGGGACGTAGTTCAGCAGGCCGACGAGGAGGACGGTGCCGATGAGCAGGACGACGAAGAGCGGGCCGTGGGTGGGCAGCGTGCCTTCGCCGACGGGGATGCGCTTCTTGGCGGCCAGGCTGCCGGCGATGGCCAGCACGGGGACGATGACCAGGAAGCGGCCCAGCCACATCGCGATGCCGAGCAGCGTGTTGTAGAACGGCGTGTTGGCGGACAGGCCGGCGAAGGCGCTGCCGTTGTTGTTGGCCGCGGAGGTGAAGGCGTAGAGGATCTCGCTGAAGCCGTGGACGCCGGGGTTGGCGATGCCGGCCTTGCCATCGCCGGAGAGGACCGCGGTGGCGGTGCCTGCGAGCACGACGATGGGCGTGACGAGGATGGCGACGGCGCTCATCTTCATCTCGAAGGGTTCGATCTTCTTGCCGAGGTACTCGGGGGTGCGGCCGATCATGAGGCCGGCGATGAAGACGGCGAGGATGGCGAAGATCAGCATGCCGTAGAGGCCGGTGCCGACGCCGCCGAAGACGACCTCGCCGAGCTGCATCATCACCAGCGGCACGGCGCCGCCGATGGGGGTGAAGCTGTCGTGCATCGCGTTGACCGCGCCGCAGGAGGCGGCGGTGGTGACGACGGCGAAGAGCGAGCTCGCGGCGATGCCGAAGCGCGTTTCCTTGCCTTCCATGTTGCCGCCGGGCTGGAAGTCGGTGGCCTGGATGTCGACGCCTTGCGCGGCCACGAGCGGGTTGCCGGCCTGTTCAGCGGGGGTGGCGACGAGCACGCCGGCGATGAACAGCGTGCTCATCGCGGCGAGGATGGCGATGCCCTGGCGGCGGTCGCCGACGAGCTGACCGAAGCTCAGGCACAGCGCGGCGGGGATCACGAAGATCGCCACGATCTGCAGCAGGTTGGAGAGCGGGGTCGGGTTCTCGTACGGGTGCGCGGAGTTGGCGTTGAAGAAGCCGCCGCCGTTGGTGCCGAGCATCTTGATGGCCTCTTGCGAGGCGACCGGGCCCATCGCGAGGGATTGCTCCTGCGTGCGCTGGTTCTCCATGACGGGCTGGCCCTGGGCGTCCTTGAGGGGTTGGCCGTCGGTGCCGAGCTTGGGGGTCTGGTAGTCCTGGGCCTCGAGGGTCTGCACGGTCTTGTAGCCGTCGAAGTTCTGGATGACGCCTTGCTGGACGAAGGCAATGGCCAGGACGAAGGACAGCGGCAGCAGCAGCCAGAGGGTGCAGCGGGAGATGTCCGCCCAGAAGTTGCCGACGTGGCCGGAGAGCTTGTTGGCGAAGCCGCGGATGAGCGCGAAGACGACGGCGATGCCGGTGGCGGCGGACAGGAAGTTCTGCACCGTCAGCGCGAGCATCTGCGTGAGGTAGCTCATCGTGGACTCGCCGCCATAGCCTTGCCAGTTGGTGTTGGCGACGAAGGAGATGGCGGTGTTGAACGAGGAGTCCGGCGAGATCGCGCCCATGCCTTGCGGGTTGAGCGGGAGCACGTCCTGGAAGCGCTGGAGCGCGTAGACGACGAGGACGCCGATGAAGTTGAAGATCAGCAGCGCGAGGGCGTACTGCTTCCAGCCCATGCCTTCATCGGGATGGATGCCGGCGAGTCGGAAGAAGGGGCGCTCGATGGCGGCGATCCAGCGGGGCATGTGGCCCTTGGCGAGCGCGGTGATCCAGCGGGCGAGCGGCCACGCGAGGAGGAGCGTGACGAGGAGGTAGAGGGCGAGGTTGGCCCAGGCGAGGTTCGTCATGTCAGAACTCCTCGGCGCGCCAGAGGGCGATCAGGAGGTAGACGAACAGGCCGGCGGAGAGGAGGCCGGTGAGCCAGTAGAGGGCGTTCATTGCTTGGCCTCCAGGCGGTGGGAGGCAGCAGCCAGGCCCACGGCGATGAGGAACAGCACGACGCTCAGTCCAAGAAAGAGTGCATCCATTTTGTTGAGGTCCCAACCCCCCGACAGGAGGGCGTGATGGGATGGATGGACTCTAGGAAGGACGGGGTCAAGAGCTTGTAGAAGCTCGGGTAGGGGGTATCAAGATTGCATAAAGACGATGGGACTTGCTGGCATCGGGTGACCCCCAGGAAATCCCCGATCTCGCCGATGTCGGGTAGCTCCACAAGAGTTCGTTATAGAGAGGGAGAGAGTCAAGAGTGGCAACGACTGCTCACCGGAAAATCCAGTTCTAACTGCCGCGTTCTAGCCCGAGGGATGAAGTTGATGTCGCGTCCAAGTTTTTCGCGAAGGCTTTGGTATGACCACCGTGATGGCGATGGGGAGGAAGATCGCCGCACCCTTATTCAAACCGACTTGCCCGAAAAGCCAGAGTCAATCGTTGTGCTCGGTGAAGCTGGAATGGGGAAGACCGAACTGCTGCAGTGGCTAGGTACTCAGCCTGGTCATGTCTACTGCACGGCTCGACGACTCAGGAACGCGGGATCGAATCCATCGCGAGTGTTAGGCGACGCTTCCACACTAGTCATCGACGCGCTCGATGAGCTCAGCACCAAAGACGATGGCGACGCGGTCGATCTCGTACTGCAGAAGCTCGCCGACCTAGGATCTCCACGGTTTGTCTTGTCCTGCCGGATATCCGATTGGCGCAACGTCACCAGCAAGGCTGCGATCAAGGAGCAGTATCCGGACCTGGATCCGCTGGTAGTCCATCTGCAGTCTCTTGATGAGCTAGAGATTCGGGAACTGCTCACCTTCGAGCTGGATGGGGACGTCGTCAAGGCTGAAGTCGTGATGGATCACCTGTCTGCCTCAAGTCTTGCAGGCCTGATGGAAAATCCCCAGACGCTGCAGATGTTGGCGCGTGTCGCCAAGGACGGCCCGCTCCCAAAAACGAAAACTGAATTGTTCACGAGTGCTGCCGAGATCCTCCAGCGCGAACACAGCAACGCCAAATACGAACTCCAACCAGACGCACAGTCAGCTCTAGATGCCGCCGGTGCTGCATTCGCAGCATTGATCTTGACTGGCTCCGAAGCCATCGTTGTAGAGAATGCCCAGCCGGATGAGTTTGAGATGCCGTTCTCCGAAGCCGCGGCGATGCCCGGCGCGAGCCATCTGCGTTCTGTTCTGGGAAGCCGGCTATTCGGAACTGCCGCCGCGTCAAATCGCTTGACCTACTGGCATCGAAGCATCGGCGAGTACCTCGGTGCGCGCTGGCTTGCTCGACAAGCCAACACGGCGATGAAGCGCAAACGCCTGCTCGCTCTGTTTCACTCCCATGGTGTTGTCCCCGCATCGCTTCGGGGACTGCACGCGTGGCTGCCGCTCCACAGCGGTGATCTGGCGGCTGACGTCATCAACGCCGACCCGTCCGGCGTAATCGAGTACGGTGATGCTGGCGCACTCACGCAACAGCAGACGATCAACCTTCTCGATGCATTGGAGCGAACTGCAGCAGAGGACCAGCGATTCGTTGCAGGTACTGGCGCCGCATTAGCCATGAGCAGTCTCATGCGCGCCCATCTGGAGAGCCGAGCCAGGAACATCATTACAAGCACCACCGTGCCGTTCGGTCTGAGGGTGCTGTTGATCGAGGCAATAGCTGGGTCGGAACTCGCCGAATCGCTGAGAAACGACCTTAGAAGACTAGTCTCGACTCCGGACGACGGGTACGCCATTCGGTGGGCTGCGTTCGCGTCTCTGCAGGTCTTGGGTGGGGAGGACTGGCCGGCGATCCTGCGTGAGGCGCTTCCAAGCGGGAAGAACGGACCTCGCATGGCCGCAGATATCGTGAAGAGCGTTGGCGCTACGCCGTTCACGGACCAGGAGATCGTCAGTGTCGCCATCCAGTATGCGCGTCAGGATCGTCGCATGGCGATGCAGTTCAGCGGCCTCGAAGCGTCGATACCGGACGCGCGACTAGAAGGCGCACTTGACGCGCTTGCGCAGCAGTTGGGCGCGCTGGGAAATCGACATGACCGTCCCGGCAACTACGAACTAACCGACATGGGGTTTCGTTTGATCGAGCGCCGACTCGCGCTTGGCCCAGTTGAGCCCGCTCGCCTTTGGAACTGGCTGCGCCACTTCGACGCCGATATCGGCTACCGGCGTGAAACTCGCATACGCGTTCATGATTGGCTGCGCGGCTGCGACGAGGTTAGACGTGGCATACAGCGTCTGGTGCTCCTAGAAGAGCCCGGCCCCAAAACCGTGTGGCAGCGCGCATTCCGGGCCACCACTCGCTCCGCCGGCCTATCCACGTCAGAAGAAGACATTGTTTGGCTGCTAGCCTCGTTGAATCCTCAAACCGAGAGCTCGGATGATCGATGGCAGGACCTCGTTCGGATGACGCCGCACTCGCCGACTGAAGGCGTGCTGGCCCGTCGTGCAGCGCTTCGATTTGTTGGGGAGCGCCTTGAAATGGAAAACTGGCTTGAACAACTGGCCGTTCCTAGAGTTCAAGACTGGGAGCTGGACAACGCGCGTCGAGCGCGTCGAGAGGATCGCGCGCGCGCACTCCGCTGGGAACGAGTAAGGCGAGAGATGAGCGACGGCATCCATGAGATTCGCCAAGGACAAGGCGGCTTCATTCTCGGTTTGGCAGAGGCCTACCTCAACTGCTTTCACGACCTTCACCTAGACGCAACGCCAATTGAGCGCCTCAACGGCTGGGTCGGCCCCGAGATCACAGCGGCTGCGCTCGTCGGATTCGAAGCTTTCCTACACACTGACGCCGCACCCACGTCAAGGCAGATGGCGGAAAGCAACGCTGAGTCGCGGCGATGGAATTTCACCAAAGTGATCGTGGCGGCGCTCGCAGAGCGCGTAAGAGTTGGTGCTGGATTTCATGGTGTGCCGGAGGACCGACTCATCTCTGGTTTTTTTGAACTGCGCGACACCGGAATCCAGGAGCGTGCCAAGCTTGTTGACCTGCAACCTGCATTGGAATCAGAGATGCGTTCTCTTGGTCTGTTCGAGAGCGCTTTGCGACTCTGGATCGAACCACAGTTGGAGAAGCGTAGGTCGAACGTCGATCAGCTCGACTCGTTGATGCACGGGGATCTCGCCGACCCAGCTGCTGCTGACCTAGCAGAACAGTGGCTGACGGCATACCCCGACATGGCATTGGAGCCTGAGGCGACGATGATTGATCGGCTCATTGAGTCGCGGAGATATGAGGCGCTGAAGGGAATCGCCAACTCACGGCTGTCTGGCAAGCTTACGGATGAGCGCCGCCGAAACTGGGACTCGGCTTCTTTTGTCGGGGACTTCGACGCACAGCGAGCTCGCCTGTCGTTGGCCGCTGCCCAAGATCCAAAGCTGCTCTGGTCCATCCGAAGGCGGGCATTCCACGGAAGGAACCGGCCAACAAGCACTTCGTTCAACCTCGACCAACTCGTTTGGATCTTCTCGAGCTTCCGAGGCGTTCATCCGGTCAGCGGGCGACCAGAGAATGGATGGACAGGTAGCGAGAACCCATGGGACGCGACGGACTTTCTGGTTTCTTTAGCGAATCGCCTCGCGGCCATGACGTCGGTTTCGGCGCTGGAGGCAATGCGAAACCTGCGCGATGCGCCTGAGGACAGCTACACCGCGACTCTACGAGTCCTGTTCGCTGAGCAGCGCCGCAAAGTGACCGAAGAGGTGTATCGCCCGCCGACGCTTAGCCAAGTCCGAGCGATCGTCGAAGCGAGACCGCCTGAGACGGTGGTCGATTTGCAAGCCACGTTGCTGGAACTACTCGGGCAAGTTCAAAGGCGCATAGTCGGCGATCCTGCGGATCCCTGGCAAGGGTTCTTCCAGAAGCAAGGGATGCCCTTCAACGAAGAGCGCTGTCGAGATCACCTGCTGACAATGCTGTCCCCAAGGCCCGAAGGAATAGAGCTTGCGCCGGAGGGCCATCTCGCCAACGACAACAGAGCCGACATCAGCGCGACTTTGAACGGGATGCGGATGCCTGTCGAGATCAAAGGGCAATGGCACAAGGACGTCTGGCATGCGGCAGACACGCAGTTGGATCGCCTCTACGCAAGTGATTACGCAGCGGAGCGCCGTGGCATCTACCTTGTTCTTTGGTTCGGAAGTAATGCGCCGCCTTCAAAGCAACCTCGATCATCCGGCAAGGGGAAGCGGAGGCCGACGACGGCAACCGAGTTGAAGATGGGGCTCGTCTCGCGCAGTCGTGCGGCGCTCGAAGGTCGCGTGGAGGTCGTCGTACTCGAGATCGAGCAATCTCCTCGGTAGCGGTAATCGATCGTTGCCGAGGATGCGACCTATCGCTGCGGTGTCCCAAACGACTTCTAGAAGTCAGACGAGTTGGAGCACTTCTTCCAAGTGCACGGCGCCGACACTGTCAGCTGCCAGTGAGCCCGTCATCCTTCCGCGCTTAGGCCTAGACGCAGCAGCAACCGAGCCAATCGATCCCCCATCGAGTTTCGATACCGGGGCGCGTACTGCGGAATCGCGTCAAGGATGTCCAGCCATTCGCGCAGGAATGCAGCATCCATGGCAAGGCTCTTGCGGTCCGCGGCCCAACGCGCCTGGCAAGCCCGTTCCCTAGTCCTCAAGCGGAACAGCTCCGCATTGCATGCGGGGCAATGGATGCGTTGCTGCCGGATGTCGTTCTTCTTAACCTCGAACGAGTGCTTCTGCTCTTCGGCGGTGAAGACTGCCGCTGCCCCGCACTTCGCGCAATTGTAGTGGAGGTCCCCGTAGCTGCCCTCGGAGCACACCTCGTACTCGAAAGACTGCTTGCTGGACTGGGACCACTGCTCGCGGTCGATTTCTACCTTCGGCACACGCCACCTCCCTGAACCCGGGGAGCATACGTCCCGATCCCCGCGCATAACGCGCTACGCTGCCTCCCCTACAACACCAACGATTCCAGGGAACGCCCATGCCGGCCATTCACCGATCCAGCCTCGCGCGCCTGACCGTCGTCCTTTGCGCGACCGCTGCTATCACCGGCTGCGCCACCGCACCCCAAGTCGACCGCCAAGGGCGCCCCATCGACAACAGCAGCCCGATCACCGCCGACACCAGCCCGGACCCCGGCCCCGTGCCCACGCAGGCGGAGCTGCTGACCGTCGTGAAGCGCGACTTCCCGCGCGATGGCTTCACCTTCGAAGTCCGCTCCGTGCGGCCCACCGCATGGAACATGTGGGGCGGGCGCCTGTCCGGATGGCTCGTCTGCTTCGAGACCTCCGGCAAGAACTTCCTCGGTCAGGCCGGGACCTACCGCAATGGCGCCATGTACGCCCGCGAGAAGTCCGGCGAGTTGAAGCTCTACGGGCAATTCGCGCAGAGCGCCTTCACGCAGTGCCAGTGAGGCAGGACTTCAAGGAGACACCGTGCAACCCATCCATCTCAAAAGCCTCGTCCGATTCGCATCGGCCTTCTTCGCCGTTGCCCTGATCGCCGGCTGCGCCACCCAAGTCGACCGCCACGGTCGTCCGATCGACAAGCTCTCCAAGATCACCGTCGACACCAGCCCCGATCCCGGCGCCCCGCCGACTCGCGACGAACTCCTGGCCGCCTTGCAACGCGACTTCGGCAAGAAGGACACGAGCTTCGCGCTGCGATCCAGTCGAGACGCCGCCTGGTCCCATGTCGGCACCGTCATGTCGGGCTGGCTCGTCTGCTACGACGCTACCGGCCCCAACGTCTTCGGCCAGATCAAGACCAATCGCACGGGCGCCACCTACATCCGCGAAAAGAGCGGCGAGCTCAAATGGTTCTTCCAGCTGCAGGATTCCTCCATCCGCCAGTGCCAATAACCCCCCCATGGCCCCGCTCCTCCAATCCACCCTCATCCGCGTCGCCATCGTCCTCGGCGTCTTCTACGCGCTGAAGGGGCTGTATCTGAGCGGGGAGGTCCTGCCCACCATGGCCGGGATGATGATCTGCGTGGGACTCGCCGCCATCGTGCTTCCCCGCGCGGTCATCGAGATCGCCTCCGCCATCCGCCAGCGATTCCGGGAGGCGCATTGGGCCGATGACGAGGGTCGATGGCGCGTCTTCCGAGGCGCCTCCATCATGGTCCGCGAGCATCAAGGCGACCTCTGGATCCGCGCCGACGACGTTGCCAAGGCGTGGGAATCTCCGCTCCCTCCCGACGAACCCGCTCGCGTCCGCCTGCCCCAGGCCCGCGGCGACTTCGCCCGCCTCTCCCTCGTGCGCCGCGTGCTGTCGCATCAACCCACGGCCAACTCGGACCCGCGACACATCGCGTTCATCCATTGGCTGGATCAGATCCAGACGGAACGCTCCCGCCGCTGAGCGCGACGCCATCGCTATAGTCCGGCGCCATTCATATCGACCTGGGGAGCAACGCCAATGGGCTTGTGGAATCGCTCGAGAGCATCACGCGTGGCAGTCGCCTTCCTCTTCGGAATCGGCGCTTCAACAGCGGCCGACGCGGGCGTCCTGTCCTCGCAGAAGCCGATCAACTGCAGCTCCACGCCGTTCCCCGTCACCCCCGTCAATGCCGACGGGTATGGGGTGTTTGGTGAGATCACCGTGAACGCCGTCTTCGCGGACGGCAAGGTGCAAAGCGTCGAGCTGGTGTCCGGCGAACCCGCGCTGCTGAAGACCACCGAGGCCGCGCTGCTCCGCTACAACTGCGAGAAGACCGAGGCGCCTCAAACCCTGACGATGACCTTCGAGTTCGAGAACAGCTATGCGAAGCGTCCCCGACCGTTCCCCGTCTTCGACAGCCGCAACACCGCCATCGGCTCCAACTCCCTCGTGCGTGGCTACTTCCCGACGCGCGTGGACGCCGTCCTGAACGTCTCAGAAATGGAATCGGGTCGCTTCACCCCGCTCCGCCTGCTGGAAGACGCGAAGCCGGTGTCCCCCGGCCGCAACCCCAGAAACCGCGGCGACTGGACCGTCACCCTGGTGTTCCTCGTCGAGACCGATGGCAAGCCGAGCAACATCACCATCCTGTCCAACGCACCACCCGCGGTCAGGGACGCAGCGAGGACGGCGCTCGAGCGTTCCAGGTTCGCGCCAGCGACCTACGGGGACACCCCCGTCCCGACGGCCTCGACGAAGAAGTACCAGTTCCTCATCGACTGACGAGCCCCGCGGTCGTCGATGCCCGACGCGTATGACGCGGATGACGCGTCCTGACGACGCTTCGGGCAACACCTGGCGCCTGGCGGCCCTTCACGGCCCACCGCAGCGCCTCCAGTCGTGAACTTCTCCACACTCCCTGGGGAAAGTCCTGCGTTGTGGCAACTGCATACATGTCTTGTCAGCGCCTTCACGGAAGATGCGCCCCTTTCCTGAAGTGCCACGCCGTCATCCGCTCATGAATCGCCGTCACCTGCTCCAGAACTTCGCCGCCCTCGCCGGTGCCAGCGCCCTGCCCGTCTTCGCCGACAACTCCCGCATCGTGCTCGGCCAGTCCGCGCCCTTCAGCGGCCCGGCGCGCGAGCTCGGCGAGCAGTTCAAGGAAGGCGCCATGCTGGTCTTCGATCAGATCAACCAGCGCGGTGGCGTCAACGGCCGCCGCATCGAGCTCAAGTCCCTCGACGACGGCTACGAACCCGAGCGCTGCGCCCTCAACACCCGCCGCTTCATCGAGGACGGCGTCAACGCGCTCTTCGGCTACGTCGGCACCCCCACCACGCTCGCCGCCCTCCCGCTGCTGACCGCCGCCAAGATCCCGCTCGTGGCCCCGTTCACCGGCGCCGAGAGCCTGCGCACCCCGTTCAACAAGTACCTCTTCCACATCCGCGCCTCCTACAACGACGAGGCCGCCGAGATGGTCAAGCAGGTGCTCGCCGTCGGCATCAAGCGCGTCGCCGTCTTCTATCAGAACGACGCCTACGGCCAGTCCGGCCTGGCCGCCGTCACCGCCGCGCTCAAGGCCCACAACCTCGCCCCGGTCTCGCAAGGCACCGTCGAGCGCAACTCCGTCGACGTTGACGGCGCGCTCAAGTCCGTCATGGCCGGCCAGCCCGAGTGCATCGTCCAGGTCGCCGCCTACAAGTCCTGCGCCGCCTTCATCCGCGCCGTGCGAAAGACCGGCTTCCTGGGCAACTTCTACAACTTCTCGTTCGTCGGCGCGCAGGCGCTGGCCAGCGAGCTCGGCAAGGACGCGCGCGGCGTCGTCGTCTCGCAGGTCGTGCCCTTCCCGTTCTCCGGCCTCACCCCCGTCGCCGGTGAATACCTCCAGCGCACCAAGGCCGCCAAGGCCGACGTCAGCTACACCGGCATGGAAGGCTTCATCGCCGCCAAGGTGATGGTCGAAGGCCTGCGCCGCGCCGGCAACAACCCGACGCCCGAGAACATCGTCTCCGGCCTCGAAGCCCAGAGCCAGCTCGACCTCGGCGGCTTCTTCATCGGGTTCTCCAGTCAGCGTCACACGGGGTCGCGGTACGTGGATATGACCATCCTGACCGAGGACGGCAAGGTCCGGCGCTAATCGCCAGTGCACCAAAAGCCCCTCGCCCGCGCAGCGGGAGAGGGGGGTAACTCCCCCTCAAGGGGGTGAAGGGGTTTCGAGCACCCGATCGGGCGAGCGCGCCACGGATACTCCGGCGCCATCGACCGCCACGTCTCGCGACACCATGCCCGCCTTGCGCCCTCTGCTGCTGATCCTCGCCCTCCTCCTCGCGCCGCGCTGGGCTGCGGCGGACGAGGAAACGGACCTCACCGCTGAGGTCGAGCAGATCTCGCGCACCGTGATCGCCGATTCGCAGATGGCCGCCGAGGCCACGGTCTGTCCGACCCAGCTGATGTCGGGCCGCAAGGGATCGTCCCTCCTGCCGCCGATGTATTGCCGCGTCGGCAACATGTCGGTCTGCCTGGCCAAGTGCCAGGAAGGCACGGCCAGCGCCTGCTACTGGCTCGCCCAGGTGCTCGAATACAAGAAGGCGCCCGAGACCGCCACCGCGCCGCTCTTCCAGCGCGCCTGCCGATTCGGCATTGCCTCGGGCTGCACGAATCGCGCATCCCGCCTGCTGTCGCTGGAGGCCAGCAACACCGCCCAGCAGCGATGCGCCGCCGCCACCTTCGTCGCGGCCTGCGACGCCAACGACCCCTGGGCCTGCACGATGAACGCGATGGTGCTCGGCCAAGGCCTGGCCGGCCGCACCGACTTCGACGCCGCGCTGAAGTCGCTCGAGAAGTCCTGCAACAACGGTCAGGACGACCCCGCCTGCACCTACGGCACCCGTCTGCGCGAGGACATCGAGGCGCGCAAGGCCGCCAAGCCCTGAGGCACAAGGGACCCGAGCGCCGCGATCAGGACCTCTGCGTTTCCCCACGCATCAGGCTGATCAATCCCGCGGCCAGCGCGAATCCCGCAGCGACGCCGAGCCCCACGTGCGATGCGCTCGCCGCTGGCAGCGCGCTGAACAGCAGCCCCATCAGCAGGCTGCCCATCGTCTGGCCGGTCAGCCGCGCCATGCCCTGCGCGCCGCCCGCCGCGCCGCTGCGGTCCTTGGGCGCCGACAGCAGCATGTTGCGGTTGTTGGGCGTCTGGAAGAGCCCGAACCCCGCGCCCGCCAGCACCGTGAACGCGACCAGCGCCGGCCGAGGATCCGCCTGCACCGGCCAGAGCGCGCACAGCGTCAGGCCCGCGGCCAGCGCGCCGCCGCCAATCGCGCACAGCCGCGCCGTCGACACGCGGTCCGCGAGCTTGCCCGCCAACGGCGCGGTCGCCATCACCGCCAGCGGCCAGGGCGTCATCAGCAGGCCGGTCTCCAGCACGCCGAGCCCGAGCACGTGATGCATGTAGAACGGCAGCGCGACATAGCTCGCCATCTGCCCCGTGAAGCAGCACACCGACGCGACGATCGACATCCGGAACGGCGGCGAGCGCAGCAGATCGAGCGGGATCAGCGGCGCCGCGCGCGGCAGCTCCCGCCGCACGAGCATGACCAGGCAAGCCACCGCCACCGCGAGCAGCACGCCGCCCTGCAGCGGCTCGGCGATCACGCGATCCCCGCCCATCACGAAGCACGCGAACATCGCCGCGTTGAGCAGCACGCTCCACGGATCGATCGCGCGCCGCGTGCCCGGCGTCGCGGGCAGCGAGCGCGCGGCGAGCAGCACGAGCAGCCCCACCGGCAGGTTGACCGCGAAGAGCCAGGGCCAGCTCGCCACCGACAGGATGGCCGCGCCCACGGCGGGTCCCGCGGCCGACGCGGCGGCCACCGCCAGCGCGTTGTAGGCGATCGCCTGGCCCAGCAGCCGCTTGGGATAGGTGAATCGCAGCAAGGCCAGACCCAGCGGCATCACCGCCGCGCTGCCCAACCCCTGCAGGCAACGCCCGGCCACCAGCCACGCGAGTGACGGCGCCATCGCGCACAGCGCCGACGCCGCGGTGAAGAGCGCCACGCCGCTCACGAACACGCGCCGATAGCCCAGGCGCTCGCCGAGCGCGGCCGCCGGCAGCAGGAACATCACCACGACGAGCTGATACGCGGTCACGACCCAGACCGTGTCCGCCGGCGAGGCCGACAGCCGCTGCGCGATGTGCGGCAAGGCCACGTTGGCGATCGCGCCGTCCAGCACCACCAGCACGATGGCGCCGAGGATCGCAGCGACCGCGGCCAGGCGCCGCGGCATGGGCACGCCATCGGAGTCGCCGTCAGCGTGGGGCTTGGCGTTGACGTTGGCGCTGCCCCCGGGTTCAGGTCGATCGAGCGAGGCGGCGGGTCGGGAGGAAACGGTCATCGGGAACTGCGGTGCGACGAAAGATGCATCCAGTATGAAAGCCGCGAGGCCCGTCAGCCAGCGCGCCGCGCGCAGGGACACCTTGCACGGCACGCCAGCCGCACCGGCCCTTGCGCCGTGCTAGCGTCGCCCGATGGCCGACGACGTCGATCTGAACCTGCTCACCGCGCTGGATGCCTTGCTCGCCGAGGGCAGCGTCACACGCGCCGCCGAGCGTCTGCGCCTGAGCGACTCCGCGATGAGCCGCACCCTCGCCCGCCTGCGCGAGGCCACCGGCGATCCGCTGCTGGTGCGCGCCGGCCGCGCGATGGTGCCCACGCCGCATGCGCTCGCGCTGCGCGAGCAGGTCCGCGACCTGGCGCAAGGCGCCCGCGCCGTGCTGCGGCCCGCCGGTGCCGACTGGGATCCGCGCACCGTCGAGCGCCGCTTCACGCTGCGCGCCAATGACGGCTTCATCGAGGCCTTCGGCCCGTTGCTCGTGCTGCGAGCCGCGGCCCAGGCGCCCGGCATCGGCCTGCGCTTCGCACCCAAGCCCGACAAGGACGTCCGCCCGCTTCGCGAGGGCCTCATCGACCTGGACATCGGCGTGCTCGGCGAATCCGGCCCGGAGGTGCGGCTGCAGGCGCTCTACCGCGATCACTTCGTCGCCGCCGTGAGGCACGGCCATCCGCTGCTCGAGGAAGGTCCGCTCACCGCGGAGCGTTATGCCGCAGCCAGCCACGTGGTGACCTCGCGCCGGGGCCGCCTCGGCGGACCGGTGGATGAGGCGCTTGAGACGCTGGGGCTGAAACGCCGCATCGCCGTGGTCGTGCCGAGCTTCCGCGCGGCCTTGGCGATCGCCGCACAGACCGACCTGGTGGCGCTGGTGCCGCGGTCCTACTTCAGCGCGGAGCTCTCCGGCGGCACGGTGACCGCGATCCCGCTGCCGGTAGAGACCGAGTCCATCACGATCTCCCAGATGTGGCATCCGCGCATGGACCGCGACCCCGGCCACCAGTGGCTGAGGCGCCTGCTCGTCGACGTGTGCGGCGCGCCTGGCAGCCTCACGGCGCCGACCGCTTGAACCGCGCGACCCGCATCTTCGGCGTGCCGTCCTTCAGGAAGTAGGTCTCGGTCTCCGTGAGCACCGCGCCATCCGCGCTGACCGAATACACCCGCGTCGATCGCGGGATGCCCTCGAAGATGAACTGCATCACCAGCACGTTGGGCTCGGGCATCCTCGCCGCCACGACATCCACGAAGTAGCTGCCGGTCGCCTTGCCCGGCGAGCCGTCCAGCACCACCGTCGACGCCGAATCCAGCCGCTGGCCCGCGGCGTCGATGATCTCGACCTTCGTCGCCCATCGATCCGGCGCCACGTCGCGGAACTCCAGCGACACGCGCTGCGGCCGCACCTGCGGCGGCATCGGCAAGGTGGCGACATCCAGCGTCCACGCGCCCACGAGCGGCGACGTCACGCCCGCCGCCGTCGCAGCTCCCGCCACGGTCATCAGACCCGCGGCGATCAGCGTCTTCATCGAGGTGCTCATCGACCTGCTCATCGACGTCTTCATCGATCTCTCCATGCCTGCCTCCTTGATCGTGCGCGCGGCGAGGGCCCTTCCCTTCGCCGAACGGGCGCAGTGTCCACCATCGTCACGGCAGGCGTCTCGTCGATTTCCATCCGCACAAACCTCCCCCCTTCAGGGTGACCAAGGTCGCCTTGTCGCTGAGGGATACTCCTGCGCAGCGGTCAAGTTGGATCGCGTTTTTCCTGGAGCAGCGCCATGGGCCTGATGGACTTCATCAAGAAACAGTTCATTGACATCATCCAGTGGACCGAGGACGACAACGGCGTCCTGGCCTACCGGTTCCCGATGCAGGACTTCGAGATCCAGTACGGCGCCTCCCTCACCGTCCGCGAATCGCAGATGGCCGTCTTCATCAACGAAGGCAAGGTCGCCGACGTCTTCGGACCCGGCATGTACAAGCTGACCACGCAGACGCTGCCGGTCCTCACCTACCTCAAGAACTGGGACAAGCTCTTCGAGTCCCCCTTCAAGAGCGACGTCTACTTCTTCTCCACCCGCCAGCAGGTCGACCAGCGCTGGGGCACCACCCAGCCCGTCACCATCCGCGACAAGGACTTCGGTGCCGTGCGCCTGCGCGCCTTCGGCAACTACAGCTACCGCGTCGTCGATCCGAAGAAGTTCCACACCGAGATCTCCGGCACCCGCGAGCGCTACACCGTCACCGAGCTCGACGGCCAGCTCCGCGGCCTGATGCTCCAGCACATCTCCGACGCGGTCGCGCAGTCCGGCATCCCCTTCCTCGACCTCGCTGCCAACCAGGTCGAGTTCGCCAAGGCGCTGCAGGAAGCCACCGCCCCGGCCTTCGACGCGCTCGGCCTCAAGCTCGAGCTCGTCACGCTGCAGAACGTCTCGCTGCCCGAGGAGCTCCAGAAGATCCTCGACCAGAAGATCGGCATGGGCATGATCGGCCAGAACATGGGCCAGTTCATGCAGTACCAGACCGCGCAAGCCATCCCCAAGCTCGCCGAGGGCGTGGGCTCGGGCGGCGGCAGCGGCATCGCCGGCGACGCCATGGGACTGGGCGCCGGCCTGGCCCTGGGCCAGACCATGGCGCAGCAGCTCCAGCAAGGCCTGGCCAACGCGAACCAGGCCACCGCCAACGCGGCTCAAGCGGCGCAGGCCGTGCCGCAGCCGATCACCCAAGGCGCCGACGAGGTGCTGCTGCTGCTCGAGAAACTCGGCGACCTCAAGGCCAAGGGCATCCTCACCGACGAGGAGTTCGCCGCCAAGAAGGCCGAGCTGCTGAAGAAGCTGAGCTGACCGCGGTCCGCGCGATTCCCGGGTCCTGATTGGCTACCGCTTCCCCCCAGCGCCGTTGGCAGGCGCACTGCCCGAACTGCGGCGGGCCGGTCGAGTTCGCCTCGGCCGCCTCCGCCAGCGCCGTCTGCAGCTATTGCCGCTCCACGCTGCTGCGTGACGGCGAGACGCTGCGCAAGATCGGCACCAGCTCGGAGCTGTTCGAGGATTACTCGCCCCTGCAGCTCGGCGCCGCCGGGCGCTATGCCGGCGCGGGTTTCCTCGTCGTCGGCCGGCTGCAGATGTCCTATGCCGACGGCGGCTGGAACGAGTGGCACATCCTCTTCGACGCCAGCGCCGACCAGACGCCACGCAGCGGCTGGCTGGCCGAGGACAACGGCAGCTTCGTCATCAGCTTCGAGGCGCCGCTGCTCGATCGCGCGCCCGATCCCGCGACGCTGCGCCCGGGCGGCATGCAGATGCTCGCCAACACGGCGTGGCAGGTCGCCAGCATCGTCGACGCCACGCTGGCCGCCGCCGAGGGCGAACTGCCGCATCCGCCGCAGCTCGCCAAGAGCTACCCCGTCGTCGAGCTGCGCAACACGGCCAACGAGGTCGCGTCGCTCGAGTACAGCGATCCCGTGCAACCGACCTGGTCCGTGGGCCGGCCGGTCAAGCTCGCCGACCTGCAGCTCACCGGGCTGCGCGAGGCCAGCGGCGCGACGCTGCAGTCCCGCGCGATGCCCTGCCCCAACTGCGGCGCCTCGCTCGAACCCAAGCTCGACAACTCACAGTCCATCGTCTGCGGGCAGTGCAAGTCCGTCGTCGACATCTCCAAGGGCGCCGGCGCGGACCTCGCGGCCTACCAGCAGAACACCGGCGGCGAGCCGCAGATCCCGCTGGGCACCATCGGTCAGCTGGCGATCTCCGGCGGCACACCGCAGTCCTGGCAGGTCGTCGGTTACCTGGAGCGCTGCGACCTCCCCGAATCGGCCGAGGACGAACAGACCTTCTGGCGCGAGTACCTGCTGTTCAATCGCATGGAGGGCTTCGCCTTCCTCGTGGACACCGAGGACGGCTGGAGCCTGGTGCGCCCGATCACCGGCGCGCCGGCCAACGCGAAGTCCAAGTCGGTCAGCTACCAGGACAAGGACTTCAAGCACAAGTGGACCTACACCGCCAAGGTCACCTACGTGCTGGGCGAGTTCTACTGGCGCGTCAAGCGCGAGGAACGCGCGCTGGTGCGCGACTACGAGTGGCGCAACGGCACGCGGCTGGAGCTGCTCAGCAGTGAGCAGACCGGCAACGAGGTCACCTGGAGCCATGGCCGCGCCGTCGACGCAGCCGAGGTGCGCCGCTTCTTCGCGCTGCCCGAGGACCGCATGCCCGCGCTGCAGCGCGATGTGTCCTCCGGCATGGACCAGGGCAAGCTGCTGCGCAACATCATCGTGGCGATCTTCCTGATCGCCCTGCTCTTCGCGCTGCTGCGCGCCTGCAGCAAGGACGACTGCGACCGCTACAAGGACACTTACGGCGCCAGCAGCGCCGAGTACCAGCAATGCAAGCGCAGCAGCCGCGGCAGCGGCGTCGGCTACGTGGGCTCCAGCGGGGGCTCGTACGGCGGCTACAGCAGCGGCGGCGGCGGACACAAGTAATCAGGTCTCGACCAGGAGAACGACATGGAAGGTTTCGAGTGGCTCAAGCCCGCGATCGTGCTGGGCTCCATCCTCTACGCGCTGATCGGCGTGCTGGTGTTCTGGATCAGCTTCGTCGTCATTGACAAGCTCACACCCTACAAGCTGTGGGAAGAGATCGTCGAGCACAAGAACATGGCGCTGGCCGTGGTCGTCGCCGCGATGTGCATCTCCATCGGCCAGATCGTGGCCGCGGCGATCCATGGCTGACGGCCCAACGTCCGTGACCGTCATCCGCGACCGTCATCCGCGACCGTCATCCGTGATCGTCATTCGTGAAGGACTTCACGGCTGCCAAGCTCGCGGCCGCAGGTCTTGTCACCAGCGGTAAGGGACCCTGGACCCCGCCGGGAGCCGCCCCCTAGACTCGCGCGCCCGCCGACCCTGTCGGCCTCCGCCCGACTCTCCGCTCGTCCGATGCCCGCTTCCGCTTCCGCCCGCAGCGCTCTCACCGCTCGCCCTGTCCGCACCCGGTCCGTGCTTTGCGCGTTGACGCTGCTCACCGCGAGCCTGACGGCCGCCCACGCGGCCTCCCCCACGCCGACCCCGCCCAAGCCCCGGCCCAGCATGGGCATCGCGCCGCGCGGCGAGCTCTTTCCTGATTCCTCGGCCAGCGCGCCGGCCGCCGCCGCGGTCGAGGAAGGCTCCGATGAAGCCTTCCGCGCTGATGCCGAGGCCCGAGTGATGCGCCGGCTGGCGCTGGGCGTGCGCCGCGACGGCCTGCGACTGATGCTGCCGCTGGCCAAGGGGCGCCCGGAGATGCTCGACAGCGTGCGTCCCGACCCCTTCGATGCGACGCGCCCCTACGTCGATTACCGCCTCGACGGCCTGTCGCCGGACCGCGCGTTCTACGTCATCCGCGTCACGCTGGCCTTCGGCGAGGAACTCCTGTGGATCTCGCGGGCCGACGGCACGCGCTACGAGATGCACGGCAATGTCCATCCCTCGCCGGATGGCCGCCATCTGGTGGTGACCCACGCCTCGCCCGGGGTGGAGTTCAACGGCGTCGTGATCTGGAACGTGGCCGACGGCAAGCTCATCGAGCGCTACAAGTTCCAGCCCCAGCCCGACCAGCCGCGGATCAGCTTCCGCTTCATGCGCTGGCGCGATGCCGACACCGTCGAGCTGGAGCAATACGCCGAGGTCGATCCCTCGACCTGCGCGATCGGGACGCTGGCGTCGCTGGCGCAGCTCAACCGCAAGGGCGAGCGCTGGATCCTGCGCAGCGCCAGCGGCCAGTCCTGCGAGCGCTGACCCCGGATTGCCCGACCGGCATCCGGACCTGGACCGGGCACGGCCCTTGCCCCTCTCGCGGCCGACCTTCGCCGCCCTCGCCTTAACACGTTCTTCAAGCCCGCCGATGCCGCCGAGTTGCATCCGTTGTGACGCTCGGTAATCGAACTTGTAACAGCGCCAGGGGCGGACCTAGGATTTCATCCGTCCCCCTTTTTTTCAGGTCCACCATGAACCGACAACAACAAGTCTCCCGCCCCTCCCTGGCCAAGCGCGCGATCGCGTCGACGCTGATCGTGTCGAGCACGCTGATGGCGCTGCCGATGCACGCCAGCGCGCAGATCGTGCCGACGGAGGCGCTGGTGCAGCCCGCCGCGACCGCTGCCACCGCGGAGAGCCGCGCCCGCGTCAACGCCTTCTTCGCCCGCGACGACGTGCGTCAGGCGATGGTCAAGGAAGGCGTGGACGCCACCGCCGCCCAGGCCCGCGTGGACGCGATGTCCGACGAGGAAATCCAGGCGCTGGACGGCCGCATCGCCAACGCCCCCGCCGGCGGCGAAGTGCTGGGCATCATCTTCACCGTGTTCGTGATCCTGCTGGTGACCGACATCCTGGGCTTCACCAAGGTCTTCCCGTTCACCCGCTCGATCCGCTGAGGTCCCGCATGCGCGCCGACTGGTCGTTCCCCGGCATGCCGTCGCGCCGTCCGGCGCGCTCGCGTACGTCGTTGACCCTGGCCGCGCCGGCGCTTGCGCTGGCGCTGCTGCTGGGCGGCTGCGCGAGCACGCCGCCGCAGTTGCAGGCGCTGGAGCGCCAGTGGCCCGCGGAACTGCCGGCGCGCGTGGACCTGTCCGCCGCGACGCCTTTCGTCGCGCAGGACGATTACGAGTGCGGCCCCGCCGCGCTGGCGATGCTGCTGCAGACGGCCGGCAAGCCGGCGACGGTGGAGCAGCTCAAGCCGCAGGTCTTCCTGCCCGGCCGCAAGGGCTCGCTGCAGACGGAGATGCTGGTGGCCACGCGTCGCCAGGGCCTGCCGGCCTACGTGCTGGCGCCGCGTCTGGACGCGCTGCTGACCGAGGTCGCCGCCGGACATCCGGTCATCGTGTTCCAGAACCTGTCGCTGGACATCGCGCCGGTGTGGCATTACGCGGTCGTGGTCGGCTACGACAAGCAGCGCCGGACCATCCTGCTGCACAGCGGCAAGACCGCGCGCCAGGAGGTCGAGCTGCCCGTCTTCGAGCGCACCTGGGCGCGCGGCGACTACTGGGCGATGACGACCTTGCCGCCGGATCTGCTGCCGGCCTCGCTGGACGGCGCGCAGACGGGCTCGGCCCTGGCCGCGCTGGAACGGCTGAACGCGCCGGCCGCGCGCAAGGGCTACAGCACCGCGCTCACGCGCTGGCCCGGTGAACCGGTGCTGCTGCTGGGGGCGGGCAACACCGCCTACGCCGCCAAGGATCGGCGTGCCGCCGCGCGCCATTACGCGCGCCTCACCGATGTGCGCCCCGACCTGCCCGAAGGCTGGAACAACCTGGCGCAGGTGCTCATGGAGCAAGGCCTGCGCTACAAGGCCTCGCTGGCGATCGAGCGCGCGGTCGCGCTCGGCGGACCGCGCCTGGACCAGTACAAGGCGCTGCAGAAGAAGATCTCGGCGGGCAGCTGAGCCCGCCAGGACCGACCGGGCCGGAACAGACCCGACCGAGCTGACCAGGCCTGCTCAGGCCCGATCAAGCCCGCCCACATTCAAGGCCTGAAATCGATCGCCCGCTGCGCCGCTTCCAGCGCCGCGTCGGCCGCGTAGCTCCACGTGTCGAAGCTGCGCTCAAGGTCGTGCCAGTAGCCGTCCAGCACCGCCTGCCCATCGGGCTGCGCGTGCGGAGCGATCACCAGGTATCGCGCCCGGAAGGGCCCGTCCCCGACGACTTCGCGGACGAACCAACGTCCGTTGTGACTCTCGACGCCGCCGACGGCATCGGTGTGGTCCGGTTTTGCTGACATGAAGGACGCTCCTGCTTTGGTGTTGTGATCAGAACCGGATCCCACCCGCAAGCAGGTCCGGCCTTCACGCCTTGGCAAGTTTCTCTCCAAGCGTCGTCCGGCGTCACCCTCATGGACGTTCGGACCCCCAGCTTTACCCCCCGTTGACGGGGGCGCCCCAAGCAACTTCCACACCGAAGGTGTCGGAATTCATTACACCCGCTGCCCCTTTCTCCAGGGACAGGACACGCAAGTGCTTGTGAGGCCTCAGCTTCCGCCCCGGTGGCTTGGATGTTGCTTCCCCGTGCCGCTTCCGGCCCCTCCCACCCGGCCCCCACAAGAACGACAGTCAGAGAGAACCCATGCGCTCGATCCCCCAGGTCCTCCCCCTCCTGCGCTCCGCGCTGATCACCGCCGCGCTGTGCACTGGCGCCCTGGCCGCCCAGGCCTCGGTGCTGATCCTCGGCGCCACCAGCCAGAACGGCGGCCTGGCGGACGTGCAGTCCAAGATCTCCGGCACGGGCATGGTCAGCGGCGCGGTCGACGTCTTCAACGCCAACACCGGCACGCCCACGCTGGCGCTGCTGATGAGCTACGACGCGGTGCTGGTCTTCAACGACAGCTCGACCAAGCCCTTCGCCAGCGCCACGCTGCTGGGCAACGTGCTGGCGGACTACGTGGACGCCGGCGGCGGCGTGGTCGAGGCCGGCCTGTCGCATGCGACGACGGGCTTCGGCGGACTCAACGGCCGCTTCATCACGGCCAACTACGACGTCTTCAACGCCAACAACAACCAGAACTCGTGCGGCAGCCTGGGCGTCGTGTCCGATCCGCAGAGCCCGCTGATGCGCGACATCGACAGCTTCAGCGGCGGCCTGTCGGCGCTGTGCTATCGCGTCACGCCCAAGGCCGGCGCCAGCGTCGTCGCCTACTGGACCAACGACAAGCCGCTGCTGGGCTACCGCACCGATCACAACGGCATCGTCGTCGGGCTCAACATGTTCCCGGTCTCCAGCGACGTGTGGAACGGCGGCTGGAACACCTCCACCGACGGCGCGCTGCTGATGGCCAACGCGCTGGCCTTCGCCGCGGGCGAGCTGCCCGAGCCGGGCTCGCTGGCGCTGCTGGGCATCGCGGCGCTGGCCGCGGGCATCGCCCATCGCCGCCGCGCGGCCGGCACGATGGCAGGCGCACATCAAGGCTGAGCACCAGGGCTGAGGACCCGGGCCGAGGACCTGCGCTGAGGGATACTCCGGCGCATGTC
Source organism: Roseateles sp. So40a (assembly GCF_048081605.1). Classification (NCBI taxonomy): domain Bacteria; kingdom Pseudomonadati; phylum Pseudomonadota; class Betaproteobacteria; order Burkholderiales; family Sphaerotilaceae; genus Roseateles; species Roseateles sp. So40a. Next base: position 2,573,718 of record NZ_CP182288.1, read on the forward strand.
CACGCCGCCGACCTTCAGCTTCCCCGTCCCGCCCGCCGACCTGGTGATCACCGAGGAAGAGCGCGCCGCGCTCTACTTCATCCCGCAGGCGCCGGGCGGCATGCCGGTCAGCGAGGAGATGCAGCAGCGGCTGCAGGACAAGGGCCTGGCGACGGCCATCCGCGAGGACGGCCGGCGCTGGCTCACCGAGCTGGGCGACCGCGCGCGGCTGGGCAAGATCTGACCCCCGCCCCGGCGGCCACGGCGCCCCGAGACCCTTCAGCGGCGCTCGTACTGGGTCCGGCCGAACAGCACCTCGCGCGCCTTGTCATCGACCAGCGGCCGGCGCTTCTCGACCAGCACCTCCACCGCGCGCATCACCGCGGGGCGAGCCGCGATCTCGTCGAACCAGCCCTTCAGATGCGGGAAGTCCGACATCTCCACGCCCTGGTTCTTCGCGCCGCGCAGCCACGGGAAGATCGCCATGTCGGCGATGCCGTACTCGGCGCCCGCGATGTACTTCGTGTGCGCGAGGCGCCGGTCGATGACGCCGTACAGGCGCTTGGCCTCGTTGGTGTAGCGGTCGATGGCGTACTCGATCTTCTCGGGCGCGTACATCCGGAAGTGGTGCGTCTGGCCGAGCATCGGCCCCACGCCGCCCATCTGGAACATCAGCCACTGCAGCGCCTCGTAGCGCCCGCGCGTGTCCGGCGGCAGGAACTGCCCGGTCTTGCCGGCCAGGTACAGCAGGATGGCGCCGGACTCGAACAGCGAGATCGGCTGACCGTCCGGCCCGTGCGGGTCGACGATCGCGGGGATCTTGTTGTTGGGGCTGATGGCGAGGAATCGCGCGTCGAATTGCTCACCGGCGCCGATGTCCACGGGAATCACCCGGTAAGGGAGGCCACATTCCTCCAGCATGATGTGGACCTTGTGGCCATTGGGCGTGGGCCATGAATACACTTCGATCATCAAGCGTTCCCCATAGGGGCGCGAGGCCCCGCTCGTCGACACGTCAATGCACGGACCCAGGGCCCCGCGCGCATCGTCCCGCCTCATGGTAATCAAACAAATCAAGCAGTGGTTGACCGCCCGTGCCAACGCGGCCCGGTGGCGGCCCCTGGCCGACTGGGCCGCCGAGCGCGGCGGTCAGCTGCGCCACGCCCGCGACGGGCGCGGTCTCATCATCGACCTCCCGCGCACGCTGCCCGGGCTGACCCGCATCGAATGGGGCCCGTCCCAGCGCAGCTACATCGAGGGCTACGAGCTGCGCATGCGATGCGAGCTCAAGGTCAATCCCGACATGCAGATGATGCTCATCGAGCGCAAGCTGATGGAGCGGCTGGAGAGCAGCGTCTTCGAGGCCTACACCGACACGCTGCGCACGCGCGTGGACACGGACACGCCCGAGGAGATGCGCTGGCTGGTGATGTTCCCCAAGCAGTCACAGATCGAGTCCAAGCTCGTGCGCCAGCGCTTCGGCGCCGTGGGCATCAACCGCGAGCTGATCATGGCGTGGCTGGACCGGGACCTCACCGAGCGCCTGGCGCAGGCCACGCAGGACGTGCTCATCGAGGGTCGCCCCTTCGTGCTGCTGAGCCTGCGCGGCAATGTGTACCTGCGCACCTCGATGGCGGACCCGACGCTGGCGGACATCCAGGCGCTCACGCGCGTGCTGGAAGCCGCCTCCGCGAGCGCGCTGGCGGTGCACCAGCGCCTCGGCGATGGCGGCCCCTGGCCGACCACGACCTCGGTGGCCTGGCACAACCGCCCGTCCGAGGGCGATTACAGCGCGCCGGCCTGACGACCCTCGGCGCGGCGATGCTCAGACCGGGGTCGGCCTGAGCCCGATCACGCGAAGAGATCCGCCGCGCCGGCGACCGCCTCGGTGCAATCGATCAGCTTGCCCTGCCCGGTGATGAAGGCGCAACGCACCGCGTCGCCGGGCTGCAGCGTGCTCACCGCCTCGCGGTAGCGCCACAGCTGCAGCAGGTACTCGGGATTGCGCTGCGGCGCCGGGTGGAGCTTGTAGTCCAGCACCCACCAGGTGCGCGCGCCGGCGCTGTCCTCGCGGCAGACCAGCCGGTCCAGCCGCATGTCATGGCCCTGCCAGCTCAGCGGCACCTCGTTGCCGTGCCAGGCCAGCACGGACGCGTCGAAGAACGGCGCGCAATCGCGGCTCGCGAGGATGGCCTTCACGCTGCGCTGCAGACGCTCATCGCGACGCGCATCCAGCCCGTACATCTGCGCGGCGGCAGCCATCAGGCGCTCCAGCGCGTGGGCGCGACCCTGCGGCCCGCTGTGCCACTCGAGCACCCGATGCAGCGCCTCGCCCAGCGCCGCGCTTTCCTCGACCTCCTCCGGGCTCTGGCCGACCGCCGCGCGGGCATCCGTCGATGGGCTTCCGTCTTCCTCGGCGGACACCTGAACTGCCTCCGCGCTGGCCGGCAGCGGATCCACGCGCGGCAGCACCTTCAGGCGGACCACGGCGCGCTCGGCGTCGACCAGGGCGGCGCCCTCATTCACGTCGACTTCGGGCAGGGCCAGCGGCTCCGCCTGCGGAGAGACCCGCGCCCACCAGCTCGCCGAGGCGCTCTGGCGCCGCGCAGGTGTGCGGCTCAGCACCAGGCGATGCCGCGCGCGCGTCATCGCGACGTAGAGCGCGTTGAGTTCCTCGCGCTGGCGCTGTTCCTTCTCGTCGTCGAGCAGCGGCTGCAGCGACGGCGGCGGCTTGGCCTCGGAGACGAGGAAAGCCACCGTGCGCGGCACCGGCTCGTGCACCGGCCAGGAGATCGCCAATGCCATGCTTTCGGCGCGAGCCGGACCGGCCTCCGCGTCCATCAGGATGACGACCTGCGCTTCCAGCCCCTTGGCGCCGTGCACCGTCAGCAGTTGCACCGCGTCGGGCTCGGCCGGCGCGGCCAGCTTCAGCGCGCGGCTCTTGAGCGCGCGCACGAAACCGTAGAGGCCGGCGTAGCGGCCGCCGTCGAGCTCCAGCGCGAGCGCCAGCAGCGCCTCCACCGCATGCAGCCGCGCGCGGCGCTCACTGGCCGGCACCGCGGCGGCCAGGCGCGCCATCAACTCGCCCTCGTGCACGATCGCGTCCAGCAGGTCATGCGGGCTGCGCAGCACCGCCATCGACGCCCACCCCGACAGCAACGTGCGGGCGCGCGTCAGCACCGGGCTGAGCTCCGCTGGATCGGCCTGCATCAGCACCTCCCACCAGGAGCGGATGATCGGGGCCTTCGGGGCCGTGCCATCGGCGGCGTCGGGCCCCGCATCGGGCACCGTGTCCGGCACCGCATGCGGCACCGGAATCGGTGCCTCGCGGGCGTCATCGCCCTGCCCCAGCCACCGCACCGATCCCGAGGTCGCGGCGAGCCACAGCAGGTCCGCCTCGCTGGCACCGAACAGCGGGCTGCGCAGCGCGTGCGCCAGCGACAGCTGATGCCCGCTGGACGCGAGCGCATCCAGCAGCGCCAGCAGGTCGCGCACATCGGGCGCGTCCAGCAGGGCCATGTCCTCCGGCGCCGCGTGCGCGATGCCGCGGCCCTTGAGCACCTGCGCCAGCACGCGCAGACTCTCGCGCTTGCGCGCCAGCACGAAGATGTCGCCCGGCTGCGTGCGTCCGTCCGCCAGCAGTTGCTCGATGCTCGCCGCGATGCGCGCGGCCTCCGCCTCGCGCCGATGCAGCTCGGGCTCGCGGCGCGGCTCGGTCAGGCTTGGGCGCCAGGTGCCGGCGTCGCGGCCGATGCCCGCTTCCGCGCCCTCCTCCTCGGCCACCTCGGTCTCCTCGTCATCCTGCGCCCCATCGCCGGCCAGGAAGAACACACCGTCCAGCGGATCGCCGCCGGACGACTCGGTCGTGTGCGCGCGGAAGCCGCTGTACTGCTGCGCCAGCGAGGCCTGCTCGAAGACGGCGTTCACCGCCGCGAGCACCGGCACCGAGTTCCGCCGCGTGTGATCGCAGGCGAGCAGCGCGCCGTCCAGCCCTTCGCGGACGAAGTCCCGCGCCGCGGCGAAGACGCGCGGTTCGGCGCGCCGGAAGCGGTAGATGCTCTGCTTGGGGTCGCCGACGATGAACACCGACGGCGGACGCTGGCCGCTGACGCCGCCGCCCGCGCCGACGTAGCCCGACAGCCAGGCATGCAGCGCGTGCCACTGCAGTGGGCTGGTGTCCTGGAACTCGTCGATCAGCAGGTGCCGCACCTGGCTGTCCAGCCGTTCCTGCACCCAGCCCGACAGCTCGACATCACCCAGCAGCGCGAGCGCGCCGCGCTCCAGGTCGTTCATGTCGACGATGCCGCGCTCGCGCTTGAGCCGCTCGAACTCGGCCAGCAGTGTCAGCGCCAGCGCGCACATCTGCTGATGCCAGGTCCGCGCGCGGTCCTGCTCGAGCGCCAGCTGCAGCCGGTCGAGGCGCTCGCCCAGCTCGAGCAGCAGCGGCGATTCGCCCAGCGCCTTCACCAGCGTGCCGGTCTTCGTGAAGAGCGCGGCACGCGCCGCGGTCATCGTGGCGAGGTCCCATTCAGCGATCGACATCGCCGGGTCGCGCGGTGCCGACAGCGCCATCTCGAGCGCGACCGCGGCGTCCTTCTGCTTCTTGTTCTTCCCCTGCCCCAGCTCGATCGCGAGCGCCTGCAGATCGCCGCGCATCGGCCCGAAGGCCTCGATGGGATCGGTGAACGCGGCGAACTCCGGCACGACCTCGGTGGCCGCCGGCATGCTGTCCAGCAGTCGGCCGTGGCGATGCGCGAGGGTCAGTTCCACGCGTTTCTCGAAGGCCGCGGTGAGCCAGTTCACCAGCTTGTTGCGGCCATGCGCGAGGCTCAGCTCGCGGTAGGTCGCGAGCAGCGTCTCGTCCGCCAGCACCGCGGCGTGGAAACGCTGCCAGAGCTCGGGCATCAGATCGCTCTCGTCCTCCAGCAACTGCAGCTCGGGTGAGAGCCCTTGCGCGCGCAGCAACTCCAGCGGGGCGGCGCGCAGCAGCTGCGAGAACCACGCGTGGAAGGTGCGGATCTCCACCGGGCGCGCGTCCTGCAGCAGCCGTTGCTGCAAGCCGGCCAGTCGCGGCGCGAGGGCGATGGCCTCGGCTTCGGGCAGGCCGCGCTGGCGCAGCGCGAGCACGCGGCCCGCGTCGTCGCAGTGGGCGAATTCGTGCAGCCACTCGTTGAGGCGCGCGCGCATCTCGCCGGCGGCCTTGCGCGTGAAGGTGATGGCGACGATGTCCTGCGGCCGCGCGCCGTCGAGCAGCGCGCGCAGGATGCGCGACACCAGCATCCAGGTCTTGCCCGCGCCGGCGCAGGCCTCGACGACGACACTGCGCGCGGGATCGCAGGCGAGCTCGTAGAAGCGCTCGCGCGCCACCGGGGCGCCGTCTTTCGTGTATGCCGCCGCGCCGAGCGGTCCCATCGTGGATCCGGTCATGGCGCAGCCCCTTCCCAGTCGTCGCGCCGGCACAGGCCGCGCATGTCGCAGTAGGCGCAGGCGGAGCCCTCGCCCAGCGCCGGCAAGGCATCGCCAGCACGGATGGCCAGCAAGTCCTGCCGCAGGCCGTCAAGCATCACGGCGGCGGTGGTGCCGACGTCCTCATGCTCGATCTCGGCGATGCCCTTGGCGTCGTCGAGCGCGACGTACTCGGCACGCAGGGTACCGGTGGTATTCCCAGTCCCCATCAGCACCGCGTAGACCGCCAACTGCGTGTCCTCGAGAGGATTCGATACCTTGTCCTTGAGCCCCTTCACGCTGCCGGTCTTGTAGTCGATCAGCTGCGGGCCCGCAGGGGTCTCGTCGACCCGGTCGATGCGCCCGAGCAGCTCCAGCGCCTCGAGCTCCGGCTCGAACTCCGCCCAGGGCCGCACGCGCCGATCCACCTCGCCGCGCTCGAATCGCAGCCCCTCGGCTTCCCGCTCCTGCAGCCATCCCAGATAGGCCGGGACAAACCGCGCGAAGCTCGCCGAATACGGCAGGAACTCCGCCGGCGACAGGCCCAGCTCGCGCATCTGATCCTGCGCCGCGCGCTGCAACCGCGAGGCGTCATCGAGCGCCGGATCGTGTCCCTCGACGCGCTCCGTGTGGAACTGGTGCAGCACCGCGTGCAGCCACGTGCCGTAATCCCGCTTGTCCGCCTGGACCTCGAGCTCATTGGCTTCCCGCAGCCCCAGCAGCACCCGCGCGAAGAACTGATACGGACACTGGCGCAGCGACTCCACCGCGCTGGCGCTCAGCGCCGCCGGCAGACGCCCTTGCGCGCGCGCCGCGGCGCGGTCCGACGGCGTCGCGACCGACGTCAGCTCGACACGCGGATCCGTCCAGTGGGGCAGCGTGCGGCCGACCGCCTGCAAGGCCAGATCCAGGCGGTCCAGCAGCGGACTCGCCGCCAGCGGCTCGCTGCCCAGATGCCCGCGCCGCAGCAGCGTCACCGCCGGCGCGCGCAGCAACTGCGCGAACTGCCAGGCGAGCGCGTGTCGTTTGTCCTCGGCCGTGGGCAGCCCGAGCTGACGCGCGAGCGTGTCCCCGATCAGCACCGGCCCCGGCGGCACCGGCCCCAGCGTCGCGGCATCCGCGCCGGGCAGCACCACGGCGCCGAACGGCCGCAGCATCGTGCGCGCCAGCGGCGTGATCATGATCTGCAGCCCGCCTTGCAGCGGCGGCTTGTACTCGCCGGCCTCCAGCGTCTGCGACACCCAGTCGACGAATTCCGAGGCGCTCAGCGTCGCCTCGCGCAGCACGGCCTCGTGGCCCGAACCCGGCCACGGCGTCTTGCTGAGCCACAGCGCCTCCAGCACCTGAGGACCACCGGCCTCCTGACGCTTGAGCTGCTCATCGGCGCCGAGCTGCTGCAGCGTCTGGCCGAGCGCCGCGATCCACGCCTCCAGCGTCGGCGCGCCGCGCAACTGCAGCGGCGCGAGCGCCTCGCGCGCGCCTTCCCACAGCCGCGCGCTGCCCGGAGGCAGGCGATCGGCGCGCACCGCCTGCGGCGCGGACCAGCCGCGGCGGCGGCAGTGCGATTCCAGCGCCCCCAGCGACGCGCTGCCGCCGAGCTCGCGCAGCGACGCGGCCAGCGGCGTCTTGAGCCAGGCGAGCCAGTCGTCGACGGTCGCGTCGCGGCGCGCCGCGCGCAGCATCGCCATCAGCTGGGCCGCCGGCGCGGTGGTGGCGAGCGTCCAGCCCGTCTCGTCCTGGATGCCCAGCCCCTGTCGCTCCAGCAGCGCGCGCACGCGGCGCAGCACCACCCGGTCCTGCGCGATCAGCGCGACCGGCGCGCGGCCCGCCCGCAGGTGGTCCAGCACCGACGCGGCGCTGCACTGCGCCAGGTCCTCGAAATCCTCGCAGACCGCCTGTTCCAGCCGCCCCAGCGGCTCGCCGCCGTCGAAGGCGGCATCCAGCGGCAGGTCCGCGTTCAGGCGCAGGCACGGAATGCCGGCCGCCTCGGCGCTGGCCATGAGCGCGTCGGCCAGCGTATCCGGTCCGCCGCACTGCAGGTGCAGCCAAGCGCTGGGTCGCAACGCGAAGAGCGCATCGGTGGCCGGCGCGCGCGGATCGGCCGCGGCCCATTCCAGCGCCACGGCCAGCAGCGCGCGTTCCAGGTGACCGACACCGCTCTGCGCGGCCAGCGCCTGACGGCCCTCGTCCCAGAACGCCGCGCGCCGCGCCGGATCGCGCAGCGCCGCGCCGCGCGCCAGCGCATGCGCGGCTTCCACCAGCCGGCCCACGGCGGCGTCGTGGGCGCGCGGATCCTCGTCGCGCAGCGCCTCGGCCCAGCTCTGGCCGCGCAGCAGCGCGCGCGCCGCGAGCGCGTCGATCGCAGCGTCGCCGGTCAGCTGCTGCGCCTGCGGGAGCGCGCTCGGGCCCAGCGCCGAGGCCAGGCTGTGCGTGGTCTCGATGCGCGGCTGCCAGCGCGAGAGCTTCATCCACGCGCGTCGCGCCGGCGCCAGATGCTGCGCGAAGGGCAGCAGCAACACCGCGTCGCGCGACGCCACGCCCCGTTCCTGCATCCAATCGGCGGCTCGGCGGACGACGCCGTCCCAGATCGCGGCGCTGGTGTGGGCGGGGAGCAACGGGAAATCCGGGGGGGATGGCGGCGGCGAAGTCGTCAAGGCGGTGGCGGGCTCTGGCGAATGGGGGAAGTCGAAGATTCTGCGAATGGCGACGATAGCGAATTCCACGGCCGCGGGACCTTGAGATCCGCTGAGCGCACCGTCATGTCGGTCCTGCGCCTACTCGGGCCGAGGTTTCCGGGCTTGTGTGAGAATCGACGCTCCCTGCAAGCCCTGGGGCCCCCGCGGCGACGCATTGTCGCCCGGCCGGCCGCCCGCCCGTGGCATCCGCCCGGCAGGGACATCACGCAAGGACCATCTCCATGAGCAGCGAACAGATCAAACACATCTCCGACGCCTCGTTCGACAACGACGTCATCCAGTCCGACAAGCCCGTGCTGGTGGATTACTGGGCCGAATGGTGCGGCCCCTGCAAGATGATCGCCCCCATCCTGGACGAAGTCGCCAAGGACTACGGCGACCGCCTGCAGATCGCCAAGCTCAACGTCGACGACAACCGCGAAGTCCCGGCCAAGTTCGGCATCCGCGGCATTCCGACGCTGATGCTGTTCAAGGGCGGCCAGCTCGCGGCGACCAAGGTCGGCGCGCTGTCCAAGGCCCAGTTGACGTCCTTCCTGGACGCCCACCTATAATCATTCGATCCGTCGGGGCCCATGCGGCCTCGACGGTCACTTTGCCAACACGCCCTCCCGGGCACCGCGGCGTCCTCGGACGCCGTCGACGTTCCGGGCGAGCGCGTGTACTCGGCGCCCAAGACTCCACGCATTTCCATCGTCCGCCAACACGCGGCACGCGCGTCCCTTGGGCTCGCCGTTGTTTGTGTCCCTGGCCTTGGCAGGCCCTGGACGACAGACCGGGTAAACCCCCCCATGCATCTTTCTGAACTGAAGGCGCTTCACGTCTCCGCCCTGATCAAGATGGGCGAAGAGCTGGAGATCGACAACGTCGCCCGCCTGCGCAAGCAGGAGCTGATGTTCGCGATCATGAAAAAGCGCGCCAAGGCCGGCGAGCAGGTGTTCGGCGACGGCGTGCTGGAAGTCCTGCCCGACGGCTTCGGCTTCCTGCGCTCACCCGAGGCCAGCTACATGGCCTCGACGGACGACATCTACCTGTCGCCCAGCCAGATCCGCCGCTTCAACCTGCACACCGGCGACATGGTCGAAGGCGAGGTGCGCGTGCCCAAGGACGGCGAGCGCTACTTCGCGCTGGTCAAGGTGGACCGCGTCAACGGCCTGACGCCGGAGGAGTCCAAGCACAAGATCATGTTCGAGAACTTGACGCCGCTCTTCCCGAAAGAGCAGTTCAAGCTCGAGCGCGACATCCGCGGCGAGGACAACATCACCAGCCGCATCATCGACCTGATCGCCCCGCTGGGCAAAGGCCAGCGCGCGCTGCTCGTCGCGCCGCCCAAGTCCGGCAAGACGATGATGATGCAGCACCTGGCGCACTCGATCGCGGCCAACTATCCCGAGGCTCATCTGATGGTGCTGCTGGTGGACGAGCGCCCCGAGGAAGTGACCGAGATGCAGCGCACCGTGCGCGGCGAGGTCATCAGCTCCACCTTCGATGAACCGGCCGCCCGCCACGTGCAGGTCGCCGAGATGGTCATCGAGCGCGCCAAGCGCCTGGTGGAACTGAAGAAGGACGTGATCATCCTGCTGGACTCGATCACCCGCCTGGCCCGCGCCTACAACAACGTGCTGCCCAGTTCCGGCAAGGTGCTGACCGGTGGCGTCGACGCCAACGCGCTGCAGCGCCCCAAGCGCTTCTTCGGCGCGGCGCGCAACATCGAGGAAGGCGGCTCGCTGACGATCATCGGCACCGCGCTGGTGGACACCGGCTCCAAGATGGACGAGGTGATCTACGAGGAATTCAAGGGCACCGGCAACTGCGAGATCCACCTGGATCGCCGCATGGCCGAGAAGCGCGTCTATCCGTCGATCCTGCTGAACAAGTCGGGCACCCGTCGCGAGGAACTGCTGCTCAAGCCGGAGATCCTCCAGAAGGCCTGGATCCTGCGCAAGCTGCTGTACCCGATGGACGAGATCGAGGCGATGGAGTTCATCCTCGACAAGATGAAGTCCTCGAAGAACAACCACGATTTCTTCGACATGATGCGGCGCGGCGGGTAAATCTCGCTCCGCATGGACTTCACGGAAGCCGCCCCCTGGGCGGCTTCTTGCATTTCAGCTATACTCCGCGTTTTTCCGCTGTCGACAAGTGCATCGCATCGGGCGATGTGGCTGGCGGCACCGCAGCGAGGATTTTCAAATGGCCAAAGAAGGCATTCACCCCAACTACCGCGAAGTGGTCTTCCTGGACCAGTCCAACGGTTCGCAATTCGTGATCCGTTCGACGGTGCACACCAAGGAATCCATCAAGCTGGACGACGGCCGCGAACTGCCGCTGGTCAAGCTGGAAACCTCCAGCGAATCGCACCCGTTCTACACGGGCACGCAGAAGAGCGTCGACAGCCTGGGCGGTCGCGTCGAGAAGTTCCGCAACAAGTTTGCGAACCTGCGCAAGAAGGCCTAAGCAGCCCTCCCCGACCGGATCTCATCCGGTCCCCCGAAGAAGGCAGCCCCACCGGCTGCCTTTTTTCATGGCCTGACCCGTCCTGCCCCACGTTGACACCTCGGGCTCGCTGAAAGGGCGGGATCGATGGATAAGGGGATCAAGAGAACGCAGCGCGATTACACGATGGCCTTTAAGTTGGCGGTCGTGGCGCAGGTGGAGAGGGGGGAGCTGACCTACCGGCAGGCACAGGCCGAGTACGGCATCCAGGGCCGATCGACGGTGTTGAAGTGGCTGCGCAAACATGGTCGCCTGGGCTGGGGAGCTGGGGCATCATCGGCAGCCATGCCGATAGACAAGACCCCCACGCCGCTGACGCCGGAGCAGCAGATCAAGGCGTTGCAAGTACAGCTCAAGGAAGCGCAGCAGAAGGCGCAGCTGTTTGAAGCCGTGATCGATGTGTTGAAGAAGGATTACGGAGTACGCGTCGTAAAAAAGCCTTCAGGCAAGTCCTCGAGCAAGACCTTGTCCAAGGGTTGAGCGTCAGCGGGGCTTGCCGACACATGGGCATAAGCCGTCAAGCTTATTACCAGGACCGCTGCCGCCAGGCAGCGCTGGCGCAGAGGGCGCAGGCGGTGGTGAGTCTGGTGCGGGAGAGGCGACTGAGGCAGCCGCGGGTGGGTACGCGAAAGTTGCATTGCATGCTGCGCGAGCCGCTGGAGCGCCAAGGCATCAGCGTGGGGCGAGATGCGATGTTTGATGTGCTTCGCAACGCGAGGTTGCTGGTGGCGCCGCGCAGGGCGTATCACAAGACCACCGATAGCCATCACCGCTTCAGGCGTCATCCGAACCTGCTTAAGCCTGGGCCGGAGCAGATCAGGCCAACCGGGCCGGAACAGGTCTGGGTGGCTGACATCACGTATCTGCCGACGGCGGGGCGATTCGTTTACCTGAGCCTGGTCACGGACGCGTATTCAAGAAAGATCGTGGGCTGGCACGTGCACGCGAGTCTTCAAACGGAGGAAGTGGCGCAAGCGCTGAAGGTTGCGCTCAAAGGGAGGAAGACCAGACAGCGGCTGGTGCATCACTCGGATCGAGGGATCCAGTACTGCTCGACGCTCTACCAGGAGCTGCACGGACGGCATGGACTGACCTGCTCGATGACAGACGGGTATGACTGCTACCAGAACGCGTTGGCCGAGCGGGTCAACGGGATCCTGAAAATGGAGTTCCTGCTGGACAGGCCCAACGACCTGAAGGAAGCCAGGCGGATGGTGCAAGAGTCGGTCCAGATCTACAACGAGGAGCGACTGCATTTGTCGCTGAAAATGCAAACGCCCGATGCTGTGCATCGGGCGCTACTGGTCGGCTGACGCCGACCTTTACAACCGTCCGAGACTGTCAACGCAGTTCAGGACGGGTCAGCCGAACCGGAACCGGCCCGGCCGCCCCACGCGGCTTTACCGTGCGCTGTCAGGAGACTCATCCTGGCGCTGCCCAAGCTGCGGCATGATGCGCACCGGCATCCACAACGACAACGAGACAGACGCGCATGAATCTGCCTACCCCGGCCGTCGTGGCCGAGCGCAGCACCCACCCGATCCCGCGCTGGGCCCTGCTGCTGTTGTGCGCGGCCTATGTGCTGCCCGGCCTGTTCGGCCGCGACCCGTGGCGCAATGCCGACCTCACCGCCTACGGCTTCATCGCCAGCATCGCGCAAGGCCATGCACCCTGGCTGCAGCCCGCGATCGCCGGACTGCCCGCGGACGGCGGCCTGCTGCCCTACTGGATCGGCGCGCTGGGCATCAAGCTGCTGCCCTTCCTCGATCCGTCGGTGGCCGCGCGGATCCCCTTCGGGCTGATGCTCGCGGCGGTGCTCGCGCTGGTCTGGTACAGCTGCCTGCACCTGGCACGCACCGAGGCCGCCCAGCCGGTGGCCTTCGCCTTCGGCGGAGAAGCCCATGCGGTCGACTACGCCCGCGCGATGGCCGACGGCTGCCTGCTCGCGCTGATCGCCAGCGTGGGCCTGCTGCGCCTGGGTCACGAGATCACGCCGGAGATCCTCCAGCTGCTGGGCATCACGCTGTTCGTCTACAGCCTGGCGGCGCTGCCCTTCCGGCTGTGGAAGGCGCGCGCGGCGATGTTCGCGGCGCTGCCCATCCTGGCCACCAGCGGCGCGCCCGCGGTGGCGCTGGCGCTCGCCATCGGCGCCCTGTGGCTGTGCTACCGGTCGACCTACGAGGACGCACGCCAGTTCCTGCCGTGGATCCTGGGCGCGATGGCGCTGGCGGCGCTCATCGCCTGGCCGATGCACGGCTGGGCCTGGCGCGTGCGCGCCAGCGAGCGCAGCGTGCTGGACTGGCTCCGGCTGGTGGGCTGGTTCTGCTGGCCGGCCTGGCCACTGGCAGCCTGGTCGCTGTGGCGCTGGCGCACGCACCTGATGCGGCGCCACCTGTCGGTGCCATTGCTGGCCTCGGTGGTGCCGCTCACGGCCAGCCTGCTGATGGGCGCGGATGATCGCGCCATGCTGCTCGCGCTGCCGCCGCTGGCGGTGCTCGCGAGCTTCGCGCTGCCCACCTTCCAGCGCAGCGCGAGCGCCCTGCTCGACTGGTTCTCGGTGTTCTTCTTCAGCGCCGGGGCCATCTTCCTGTGGCTGTACTACACGGCCATCCAGATCGGCTGGCCCGCCAAGCTGCTGGCCAACGTGCGCAAGCTCGCGCAGGGGTATGAGCCCGAATTCGGCCTGCTGACCTTCGTGCTGGCGGTGCTGGGCACGCTGGCCTGGTTGTGGCTGGTGCGCTGGCGCACCGCGCGCCATCGCCATGCGCTGTGGAAGAGCCTGGCGCTGCCGGCGGGCGGTGTCGCGCTCGCCTGGCTGCTGGCGATGACGCTGGGCCTGCATACGCTGAACTACGCGCGCAGCAACAAGCCGCTGGTGGATCGCATCGCGGCGCACCTGCCGGGTCAGCCGGAATGCATCGCCGCGCCGGGGCTGCCCACGCACGCGCTGGCCGCGCTGGAGTTCCAGGGCCACTGGCGCGTCGATGCGACGCAAGGGCTGGACCGCACGCGCTGCCCGATCGCGATCTCGGTGCAAGCTGAGAGCACGCCGATGCCGCCCTCGGGCTGGAAGGTGCTGGGCGTCGTGCGTCGACCGACCGACCGATCCGGCACCTACCTGGTGATGCAAAAGGATCAATGAAAAAGGCCCCGAGGGGCCTTTTTCGTTGTGAGCGCGGTGGACCTCAGAGGTCCTCGCCTCCCGCGAGCGCGGCGGGCGCCGATTCATCGCCCATCGCGGTGGCATCGGCCATCCGCACGCGGGCGGACGGGAATTTCAGTCGGAAGCTCGAGCCCTTCCCGGGTTCGCTGTCGATGCGCAGTTCGCCGCCATGGCGTTGCACGACGTGCTTCACGATGGACAAGCCCAGGCCCGTGCCGCCCGTATCCCGCGAGCGGCTGCCATCGACGCGATAGAAGCGCTCCGTGAGCCGCGGCAGGTGCTCGCGCGCGATGCCCGGACCGTTGTCGATCACCGAGATCTCTCCGCCCATCTCCGGCGTCCAACGCCATTGCAGCTCGATCCGCCCGCCTTCCGGCGTGTAGCGCACCGCGTTGCTCAGCAGGTTGGCGATCGCGCTGAGGAGCTCCGTCTCGACCCCCGCCAGCTCCACGCCGGTCTGGCGCTCGCAGACGAGCTCGTGACGTCCTTGCGACAGGGCCTGCGCGTCCGCGCCGAGCCGCGCCAGCAGCGGGTCCAGCGAGATCCAGTGATCGGCCGCCGGACGCGGGCTGCCCTCGAGCTGCGCCAGCGTCAGCAGATCGCCCACCAGCGTCTGCATGCGCGTGGTCTGCTGCTGCATCAGATGCAGCACGCGCTTGCGCTCCGCCTCGGTCAGCTGCAGGCTCGCCATGGTCTCGATGAAACCGGCCAGCACCGTCAGCGGGGTGCGGATCTCATGCGAGACGTTGGCGACGAAGTCGCGCCGCATCGCCTCGTTGCGCTCGCGATCCGTCACGTCCAGCGACAGCACCAGCTTGCGGCTCTCCCCGCCCACGCCGTAATCGCGCACCAGCACCTGCAGTGTCGACTTCGCGCGGGTGTTGGTCAGCGTCAGCGGCTGCTGGAACTGGCCCTGCTGCAGATACGACACGAAGGCCGGATAACGGACCAGGTTGGTGATGCGCTGCAGCTTGTCACGCTGCGGATCCAGCGAGAAATGATCGCCGGCGACGACGTTGCACCACAGGATGTGGTCCTGCCCGTCGAGCAGGATCACGCCGTTGGGCGAGGCCTCGATCGCCTGCAGGAACTGCTCGAGCTGCTGCCGCTCGCGATCGAAACGCCGCTCGCGGTCGCGCAGGCCGCGCTCGACGCGATAGGCCATCTCGCCCCAGAGTCCGCCCAGGCGGGGCGCGTCATCGTCCTGATCGCCGCGCAGCCAGGTCACCAGACGATGCGCGCGCGCCGCGTCCCACACGGCCATGACGATGACGGCGACCGCGGCGGCCAGCGCCGCCGCCAGATGCGGCATCTGCATCCACTCGCCCAACCAATAACCCAGCCCGCCCGCGATGCCGGTGCCCAGCACCAGCATCAGCACCCGCGACAACATCCATGCCATGGATGCGTCCTCAGGCCGACAGGGCGCTGCTTTGTTGGGTCAGGCGGTAACCGGCGCCGCGCACCGTTTCGATCATGCGCGCGCAGCTGACCTTCTCCAGCGCCTCGCGCAGGCGCTTGACGTGGACGTCGACGGTGCGTTCCTCGATGAACACGTGGTCGCCCCACACGCGGTCCAGCAGCTGCGAGCGGCTGTGCACGCGCTCGGGGTGCGTCATGAAGAAATGCAGCAGGCGGAACTCGGTCGGACCGAGCTTGACCTCCACGCCCTCGCGGCTCACGCGGCGCGTGCCCGGATCGAGCACCAGACCGCCGACGTCGACCGCGGAGTCCAGCGCCTCGGGCGCCTTGCGACGCAGCACCGCGCGGATGCGCGCCAGCAGCTCGTTCGTGGAGAACGGCTTGGTCAGGTAATCGTCAGCGCCGGCGTCCAGCCCGGACACCTTGTCCACCTCTTCCGCGCGCGCCGTCAGCATGATGATCGGCAGCTCGCGGGTGCGGGTGGCACCGCGCCATTGACGCGCCAGCGCCAGGCCCGTCTGACCCGGCAACATCCAGTCCAGCACGACCAGATCTGGCAGCACGCGGTCCACTTCCAGCTGCGCCTGCTCGGCATTGCCGGCCAGCGTCACCTCGAAGCCGGCGTGGCGCAGGTTGATGGAGATGAGCTCGGCGATGGCGGATTCGTCCTCGACGACCAGGATGCGACTCATGCGGGGTAACTCCTCTTATTGGGGTCTTCCGGCCTACCCGCTCCCGGAGGTGCTGGTCGGCCGGAGGGGTTCATCGCTTGCGGTGCTCAGCGCACCAGTTGCTCGACGGCGTCGGGCGTGTTGTGGCGGACGTCCGTGCCCTTGACCACGTAGATGATGACCTCGGCCAGGTTCTTGGCGTGGTCGCCGACGCGCTCGATCGCCTTGGCGACGAACACCAGGTCGATCGACGACGAGATCGTGCGCGGGTCTTCCATCATGTAGGTGATGAGCTTGCGCATCAGACCGTCGAATTCCTTGTCGATCTGGTCATCGGCCTTGAGCACTTCCAGCGCGCGGTCCACGTCCAGGCGCGCGAACGCGTCCAGCGCCTTGCGCAGCTGCGCGGTGGCCAGCTCCGCCTCGTACGACAGGTCGGACATCGGCAGGCGCAGGCGGCTCGACACGCCGGTGTTGATCAGGCGCTGCACGGTGCGGGCGATGCGCGCGGCCTCGTCGCCGACGCGCTCGAGGTTGGCGATCGTCTTGGACACGGCGATCAGCAGGCGCAGGTCCCGCGCGGTCGGCTGACGGCGGGCGATGATCGTCGACAGGTCGCGATCGATCTCGATCTCCATCGTGTTGACGATCTCTTCCTGCTTGAGCACGTGGCTGGCGATGTCGCCGCTGAAGGTGCCCAGCGCCTCGACGGCCTGCGCGACCTGCGATTCCACAAGGCCGCCCATCTCCAGCACGCGCGTGGAGATGCCGCTCAGCTCGGCGTCGAATTGGGTAGAGAGATGCTTGTCGGTCATGTTGTTGCTCCCTGGTTGATCAGCCGAAACGACCCGTGATGTAGTCCTCGGTGTCCTTGCGCTTGGGCTTCATGAAGAGCTCCGCGGTCGGTCCGAATTCGATCAGGTCGCCCAGGTACATGTAGGCGGTGTAGTCCGAGCAACGCGCGGCCTGCTGCATGTTGTGGGTCACGATCGCGACGGTGTAGTCGTGCTTAAGCTCGTGGATCAGCTCCTCGATCTTGCCCGTGGAGATCGGGTCCAGCGCCGAGCACGGCTCGTCCAGCAGCAGCACCTCCGGCTTGATCGCGATGCCGCGCGCGATGCACAGCCGCTGCTGCTGACCGCCCGACAGACCCGACCCGCTCTGGTTGAGCTTGTCCTTCACTTCATTCCACAGGGCCGCCTTCTTCAGCGCCCATTCGACGCGCTCGTCCATCTCGACGCGCGACAGCGTCTCGAACAGGCGAACGCCGAAGGCGATGTTGTCGTAGATCGACATCGGGAACGGCGTCGGCTTCTGGAACACCATGCCGACCTTGGCACGGATCAGCGACACGTCTTCCTTGCTGGTGAGGATGTCCTCGCCGTCCAGCAGGATCTGACCCTCGGCGCGCTGCTCCGGATAGAGCTCGAACATCCGGTTCAGCGTGCGCAGCAGCGTGGACTTCCCGCAGCCCGACGGGCCGATGAACGCGGTGACCTTGTTCTCGGGGATGTCCAGGTTGATGTTCTTCAGCGCGTGGAAGCTGCCGTAATAGAAATTCAGGTTCTTCACCGAGAGCTTCGCCTTCTCGGTCACCGGCATGTCGACTTTGACGTCCATGTTGTTGCTCGATTCGTTGGATTCGTTGATCGTGGACCGAAGCCGGTCAATGCTTCTGCTTGAAGGCGTAACGCGCCAGGATGTTCAGGATCAACACGCCGATCGTGATGATGAACACCGCCGCCCAGGCCAGCTTCTGCCAGTTCTGGTAGGGGCTCATGGCGAAGTCGAAGATCACCTTGGGCAGGTTGGCCATCGGGCCGGTCAGGTCGGTCGACCAGAAGCGGTTGTTGAACGCGGTCAGCAGCAGCGGCGCGGTCTCGCCCGAGACACGGGCCAGCGCCAGCAGCACGCCGGTCAGCACGCCGGCGCGAGCCGCCTTCAGCGTCACGGTCATGATGACCTTCCACTTGGGCGTACCCAGCGCGTAGGCCGCCTCGCGCAGCGCGCCAGGGACCAGGTTCAGCATGTTCTCGGTCGTGCGGATCACCACCGGGATCACGATCAGCGCCAGCGCCATGACGCCCGCCCAACCGGAGAAGCCCTTGAAGCGCAGCACGATCAGGCTGTAGACGAACAGGCCGATCACGATCGACGGCGCCGACAGCAGGATGTCGTTGATGAAGCGCACGGCGCTGCCCAGCCAGGTCTTCTGGCCGTACTCGGCCAGATAGACACCGGCGAGCACCCCGATGGGCGCCCCGATGAAGGTGGCCATGGCCACCATCAGGGCGGAGCCGAAGATCGCGTTGGCCAGGCCACCCTCGTCCGAATTGGGGGGCGGCGTCATCTGCGTGAAGGTGGCCCAGCTCAGGCCACCGATCCCCTGGGTGATCGTCTCGAACAGGATCCAGATCAGCCAGATCAGACCCAGCGACATCGCACCCAGCGACAGCGTCAGCGCGATGACGTTGATGCGGCGGCGCTTCTGGTACATCGCCATGCGGCCGGCGGTGGTGGCGCTCATGTGCGCGCTCCTTCGCTCTTCTTGAGCTTGTTCAGCAGGACCTTGGAGAACGCCAGCACCACGAAGGTGATGAAGAACAGGACCAGGGCGAGGTACAGCAGCGAGGCCTGATGCAGGCTGCCCGGGCCGGACTCGCCGAATTCATTGGCCAGCACCGAGGTGATCGTGTTGGCGGCCTCGAACAGCGACAGCGAGCTCAGCTGGTTCATGTTGCCGATGACGAAGGTGACCGCCATGGTCTCGCCCAGCGCGCGGCCCAGGCCCAGCATGATGCCGCCGATGACGCCCGTCTTGGTGTACGGCAGCACGACCTTCCAGACCACCTCCCAGGTGGTCGAGCCCAGCCCGTAGGCGGACTCCTTGAGCATCGCGGGCGTGACCTCGAACACGTCACGCATCACCGACGCGATGAACGGGATGATCATGATGGCCAGGATGATGCCGGCCGACAGGATGCCCAGGCCCACCGGGGGACCGGACACCAGCGCGCCCAGCACCGGCACGCCGGTCAGCAGGTTCTGCAGCGGCGTCTGCACGTAGGTGGCCAGCAGCGGCCCGAACACGAACAGGCCCCACATGCCGTAGACGATGGACGGCACGGCGGCGAGCAGCTCGATGGCGATGCCCAGCGGGCGGCGCAGCCAGCCCGGCGCGAGTTCCGTCAGGAAGAGCGCGATGCCGAAGCTCACCGGCACGGCGATCAGCAGCGCGATGAGCGAGGTCACCAGCGTGCCGTAGATCATGACCAGGCCGCCGAACTTCTCCTGCACCGGATCCCAGTCGGTCGACACCAGGAAGCCCAGGCCGAACTGCTTGATCGCGGGCGCGGCGCCCATCAGCAGCGAGCCGATGATGCCCACCAGCAGCGCCAGCGTCAGCCAGGCGGCGCCGTGCGTGAGCAGCGAGAACACCGTGTCGGCCCAGGGCGCGACGCGACGGCGCTCGGGCGGACGGCCGCCGGGCTTGGCGCGTTCCTGACCGCGTTCTCGGTCCATGGGGTTGGCTGGAAGTATTGCGGCCACGGGGCCTCCGCTCGTGTGTTTGAAATTCTTGTGCGAAAGCCCGGTGTCCGCGACGGGCGCACCGGGCTGTTCTCGTCAGGCGACGATCACTTGTAGCTGACCGCCTTGCCGGCGCTGTCCTTCACGTGGTCGGTCCACTGCTTGCGCACCAGATCCTTGACCGCGGCCGGCAGCGGCACGTAGTCCAGCTCGTCGGCCATCTTGTCGCCCTGGGTGTAGGCCCAGTCGAAGAACTTCAGGGCGGCGGCGGCCTGGGCCGGCTTGTCCTGCGCGACGTGCATCAGGATGAACGTAGCGCCGGTGATGGGCCAGCTGTCCTTGCCCGGCTGCTCGGTCAGCACCTGGTAGAACGATTCGTTCCACTTGGCACCGGCGGCGGCGGCCTTGAAGGCGTCATCGCTCGGGCTGACGAAGGCGCCGTTGGCGTTCTTCATCAGCACGTAGGTCATCTTGTTCTGCTTGGCGTAGGCGTATTCGACGTAGCCGATCGAGTTCGGCAGACGCGTCACGAAGGCCGACACGCCTTCGTTGCCCTTGCCGCCGGCGCCGGTCGGCCAGTTCACGGCGGTGCCTTCACCGACCTTGGACTTCCACTCGGCGTTGACCTTGGACAGGTAGTTCGTGAACAGGAAGCTGGTGCCCGAACCGTCGGCGCGGCGGACCACGGCGATGGCGGCGTCCGGCAGCGCCACGCCCGGGTTCAGGGCGGCGATGGCGGGGTCATTCCACTTGGCGACCTTGCCCAGGTAGATGTCGCCCAGGACCTGGCCGCTGAGCTTGAGCTGACCGGGGTTGATGCCCTTGACGTTGATCACGGGCACGACGCCGCCGATCACGGTGGGGAACTGCACCAGGCCGTCCTTGGCCAGCTGGTCGTCCTTCAGGGGGGCATCGGACGCGCCGAAGTCGACGGTCTTGGCCTGGATCTGCTTGATGCCGGCGCCGGAACCGACCGACT
Source organism: Roseateles sp. So40a (assembly GCF_048081605.1). Lineage (NCBI taxonomy): Bacteria > Pseudomonadati > Pseudomonadota > Betaproteobacteria > Burkholderiales > Sphaerotilaceae > Roseateles > Roseateles sp. So40a. The sequence goes on from NZ_CP182288.1 coordinate 2,594,094, forward strand.
GGTAGTTGATGCGGACGCCGGTCGACTTGTTGTAGGCATCAGCCCACTTCGTGTAGACGGGCGCCGGGAACGACGCACCCGCACCGGTCACGTCTTGAGCCTGGGCCGCGGAGAACATCGCGGCGCAAGCGGCGAACAGCAGGCCAGCACGCAGTTGATTCATGGTCATTCAGTCCTATCGCTTGGGGTTGGTTGGCGAACGGAGCGGATGCTATGACCTCAATGTGACACATCCGTGACGCCGGCCCGAAGCCGGAAAAATGTCGTTACGAATAGCGCACCAGAGGAGAAACAGGCCTTCGCCGGCGGCTCCTCGACCATTGTCATATTCGATTCACCCCGCTGTCATCTTCGCTGCGTAGCCTGCCGGCCGTGCGGGAAAACCCTGCGAGAGACGATGTCAGCACCATGACGGTGCCATTGAACCCGAAGAGCCGTGCCTCAAACGGCCGACGACCAATGCAGTTAGGCCGCCGACGCTCACGCGCCGACGGCCCATTTTTTTGGTCGGTTCGACCGCGGCTTCGACCGTGGATTCGGCTGCGGATTCAGCTGCGGACTCAGCCGCGAATTGCGTCCGCCAGTCGTTCGGCGCAGCGTTTCGCGAGCTCGGCATCGCTGGCCTCGACCATCACGCGCAGCAGCGGCTCGGTGCCCGACTTGCGGATCAGCACGCGACCGCGGTCGCCGAGCTCGGCCATCACCTCGGCCTCCGTGCGCGCGAGCGCCGGGTTGCTCTTCCAGTCCTGCTGATCGGCCTGCAGGCGCACATTGATCAGCGTCTGGGGGAACAGCGTCACGCCGTCCAGCAGGTCCGCCAGGCGGCGTCCGCTACGGCACACCGCTTCCAGGACCAGCAGGCTGCTGACGATGCCATCTCCGGTGGTGTGGCGATCCAGCGCCAGCAGGTGGCCGGAGCCTTCCCCGCCCAGTTGCCAGCCGCGAGCGGCCAGCTCTTCCAGGACGTAGCGGTCGCCGACCTTGGCCCGCACGAACTCGACATCGCGCTGTCGCAGCGCGAGCTCCACGGCCATGTTGGTCATCAGCGTGCCCACGGCCCCGGCGACCCGCTCACCACGCGCCAGCCGGTCCGCCACCATGACGTAGAGCAGTTCGTCGCCGTTGTAGAGACGGCCGTCGGCATCGACCATCTGCAAGCGGTCCGCGTCGCCGTCCAGCGCGATGCCGTAATCGGCGCCATGCTCCTTGACCGCCGCGACCACCGCCTCCGGTGCTGTCGCGCCGACCTTGTCGTTGATGTTGTAGCCATCAGGCTTGTTGCCGATGGAGATGACCTCGGCGCCCAACTCGTGGAACACCGACGGCGCGACCTGATAAGCCGCGCCGTTGGCAGCATCGACCACCAGCTTCATGCCACGCAGGCTCAGGTCGCTGCTGAAGCTCGCCTTGCAGAATTCGATGTAGCGGCCCTGTGCGTCATCCAGGCGGCGCGCCCGACCCAGGCCGGCGGAGTCCACCCACACGGGCGGTTCCTCCAGGACGGCCTCGACATCCAGCTCCCAGGCGTCGGGCAGCTTCTCGCCCTTGGAGGAGAAGAACTTGATGCCGTTGTCCGCGAACGGGTTGTGCGAGGCCGAGATCACCACGCCCAGGTGCTGGCGCAGCGCGCGGGTCAGGTAGGCGACGCCCGGCGTCGGCAGCGGGCCGGTCAGCAGCACGTTCACACCGGCCGAGGCGAAACCCGCCTCCAGCGCGGACTCCAGCATGTAGCCGGAGATGCGCGTGTCCTTGCCGATGAGCACGCTGGGCTTGGCGTAGCTGCGCTTGAGGACGCGGCCGACCGCATGGCCCAGACGCAGCATGAAATCAGGGGTGATGGGGGTGCGGCCCACGGTCCCGCGGATCCCGTCGGTTCCGAAATACTTCCGGCTCATTGAAGCGACCTCCTGCGACTTCTCGATCTGAATCCGCGGATTGTCACCCAAGCCGGAGCGCGCACTGCTCGCCCACTCGGGGGCCTGTGTCGAAGGCCCTCGCGGATCAGGCCTCGGGGGCGCCGAAGGCCCGCCACACCTTGAGCGCATCAACGGTCGCCGCGACGTCGTGCACGCGCACGACACGGGCACCGAGCGTCACCGCCGTCACCGCTGCCGCGACGCTCGCGTGCAGGCGCTCGTCCACCGATCTGCCGGTCACGGCGCCGAGCGTGGACTTGCGCGACCAGCCGATCAGAAGCGGCCGCCCCAGCGACAGGAGCTCGCGCTGGCGCCGTTGCAGTTCGAGGTTCTGCTCCACGGTCTTGGCGAAGCCGTAACCCGGATCCAGCGTGATGCGTTCAGGCACCACGCCCGCTTCGATCAGGCGGCGCATGCGCTCGCCAAGGAAGTCCGCGACCTCGAGGACGACGTCCTCGTAGTCCGTCAGCTGTTGCATGCCGGCGGGCTGTCCGCGCATGTGCATCAGGCAGATGCCGGCACTGCCGTGCTCGGCGAGCAGCGCTTCAGCACCCTCATCGCGCAGCGCCTGGACGTCGTTGATGATGTCCACGCCGAGGTCCAGCGCGCGCCGCATCACCTCGGTCTTGCACGTGTCCACCGAGACTGGCACGCCGAAGTTGAGCGCCGCGCGCACCACCGGCTCCAGCCGACGCCATTCCTCATCCGCGTCGAGCCGAGGTGCGCCCGGACGCGTGGATTCGCCGCCGATGTCGAGGATGTCGACGCCTTCACCGAGCAGGCGCTCGCAGAAGTCGATGGCGCGCGGCGCATCGTCGTGCTGACCGCCATCGGAGAAGGAGTCGGGCGTCACGTTGACGACGCCCATCACCAGCGGGCGCTCGGCCAGGTCGAGGTCGAAGCGGGTGGTGGTCCAGATCGAGGGGGACGACGAAGACGAGGGAGACGAGGCTGAGGTCATGGGCGGCTGAGTGTCAGAGCGCATGGACCGCGCTCGCTCGCGCCAGGGGACATCCACGCCAGACAGCGAGTATGACGGAAAGCAGAAGGGCCAGTCTCTCGACTGGCCCTTCGGGGTGCGGAGCGGAGCGTGCAAGACGCTCCGCGTGGATCGCTCAGCCTTTCAGCCTTTCAACCGATCAGGCCGCGGCCGGTGCGCTGCCCGTGTTCACGGCGGGTGCTCCGCCGTTGTCGGACTTGTTGGTCGGCGGCGTCCAGTCCTTGGGAGGACGCGGAGGACGGCTGTCCATGATGTCGTTGATCTGCTCGGCGTCGATGGTTTCCCACTCGAGCAGGGCCGTCGCCATCGCGTGCATCTTGTCCTTGTGCTCTTCGATCAGGTTGCGCGCGATCGTGTACTGCTCATCGATGATCTTGCGGATCTCCTGATCCACCTTGCGCATCGTCTCTTCCGACATGTTGGTCGTCTTGGTCACCGAGCGGCCGAGGAAGACCTCGCCCTCGTTGTCCGCGTAGACCATCGGACCCAGCTCATCGGTCATGCCGTAGCGGGTGACCATGTCGCGGGCGATCGCCGTGGCACGCTCGAAGTCGTTGCTGGCGCCGGTGGTCATCTGGTTCATGAAGACTTCTTCCGCGATCCGGCCGCCAAACAGCACCGAGATCGTCGACAGCATGCGTTCCTTGTCCATGCTGTAGCGGTCACCCTCGGGCAACTGCATCGTCACGCCAAGCGCGCGGCCACGCGGAATGACCGTCACCTTGTGGACCGGATCGGTCTTGGGCAGCAGTCGGGCCACCAGGGCATGACCCGCCTCGTGGTACGCGGTGTTCTTGCGCTCTTCCTCGGGCATGACCATGGACTTCCGCTCGGGGCCCATCATGATCTTGTCCTTGGCCTTCTCGAAGTCCTGCATGTCGACCACGCGGCCATTGCGGCGTGCGGCGAACAGCGCGGCTTCGTTGACCAGGTTGGCCAGATCCGCACCCGAGAAGCCCGGGGTGCCGCGCGCGAGGATGTCGGCGCGGACGTCCTGTCCCACCGGCACCTTGCGCATGTGCACGTTCAGGATCTGCTCACGGCCACGCACGTCCGGCAGCGTCACGTAGACCTGACGGTCGAAACGACCCGGGCGCAGCAGCGCGGGATCCAGGATGTCCGGACGGTTGGTCGCGGCCATCACGATGACACCGAGGTTGGTGTCGAAGCCGTCCATCTCCACCAGCATCTGGTTGAGGGTCTGCTCGCGCTCATCGTTGCCGCCGCCGAGGCCTGCACCGCGATGGCGGCCGACCGCGTCGATCTCGTCGACGAAGATGATGCAAGGGGCACTCTTCTTCGCCTGCTCGAACATGTCGCGCACGCGGGCCGCGCCCACGCCGACGAACATCTCGACGAAGTCAGAGCCGGAGATCGTGAAGAACGGGACCTTCGCCTCGCCGGCGATGGCCTTGGCCAGCAGCGTCTTGCCGGTACCCGGAGGGCCGACCAGCAGCACGCCGCGCGGAATGCGGCCGCCCAGCTTCTGGAACTTCTGGGGATCCTTCAGGAAGTCCACCAGCTCCTTGACCTCTTCCTTCGCCTCGTCGCATCCGGCGACGTCAGCGAAGGTGGTGGAGTTGTTGGCCTCGTCCAGCATGCGCGCCTTGGACTTGCCGAAGCTGAAGGCGCCGCCCTTGCCGCCGCCCTGCATCTGACGCATGAAGTAGACCCACACCGCGATCAGCAGCAGCATCGGCCCCCAGCTGAGCAGGATGCTCATCAGGACCGACGGCTCCTCGCGGGGCTTGGCGTCGAACTTGACGTTGTTGTTGATCAGGTCGCCGATCAGGCCCCGATCCATGTACGGCGCCGTCGTGCGCAGCTTGTTGCCATCGCTGGTCTGGGCCACGATCTCGGTGCCCGCCGGCGTTTCCTGCAGCGTCACCTGTTTGACGCGCTTGGCACGGACTTCCTCGAGGAAGTCAGAGTAGGCGATCGGATTCCCCTGGGTTGCGCTGCGATCGAACTGCTTGAAGACAGTGAACAGCACGAGGGCGATCACCATCCACACAGCCACTTTCGAGAACCACTGATTGTTCACCGCGACTCCTTTGTCATTCCATCACCGCCTGCCCGGGGCAATCCCCTGGGCAGCGGACTTTCACGGCATATGGGGCGGATTCTAGGCCAGTCAAGTCCCAGGATCTGATTGGCATTCCCACACGCCACGATAGATATTGCCACGCCCTCGGCCGATCAAACCCCGCAAGCAAGGGCGGTCTTGACGCTTGATCGGGCCTTGGATCGATGTCGAACCGCCAGCGCGCCAGCCAGATCGACCTCTGAGCGCATCAATCGCCACACATCGGGCTTCACGGCGTTCGCCATTCGAATGGTTCAGCCGTGTTCAGACCTTCTTCAGTCCGATGCCGACGAGGAAGTTCTCCGACGAGCGCTCGCGCGACGCCTTCGGCTTGCTGGTCTTGACCTTCTTGAACTGCGCGCGGAAGGCATGCACCAGTTGGTCATACCCGCTGCCATGAAAGACCTTGGCAACCAGCGCGCCTTCCGGCTTCAGGTGCTGCTGCGAGAAGTCCAGCGCCAACTCGATCAGGTGCTCCATGCGCGCGGCATCCGTGCTCTCGATGCCCGAGAGATTGGGGGCCATGTCGGACACCACCAGGTCCACCTTGGCGCCGCCGAGCATAGACTCGAGCTGACTCAGCACCTCGTCCTCGCGGAAGTCGCCCTGGACGAACTCGACGCCCTCGATGGGCTCGAACTCGAGCAGGTCCAGCGCGATGATCCGGCCGTTCAACTGCCCGACCGCCGCACCGCCCGCACCCGCCTCCTTCGGCGCGAAGCGCCGGCGCAGGTATTGGCTCCAGGCGCCGGGCGATGCGCCCAGATCGACGACCACCTGTCCAGGACGGATCAGCTGGAATTCCTCATCGATCTCCTTGAGCTTGTAGGCAGCCCGGGAGCGATAGCCCTCTTTCTGGGCCAATTTCACGTAGGGATCATTGACGTGGTTGTTCAACCACGCCTTGTTCACCTTCTTGCTTTTGGTATCGACTTTCATTGCACGGATAATAGGCAGATGCCTGCTATTCAATTGACCCCTGCCCAGCGCAAGGAAAAACGCGCCGACGCACACCATCTCGACCCGGTCGTGATGATAGGCGCCGATGGCCTGACGGCTGCCGTCACCAAGGAGGTCGACGCCGCGCTCAAGGCCCACGGCCTGATCAAGGTCCGCGTCATGTCGGACGATCGCCAGGGCCGCGAGGAGTTCCTCGCCACGCTCGCCGAGCAGCTCGACGCCGCCCCCATCCAGCACATCGGCAAGCTGCTGGTGCTCTGGCGCCCGATGCCGGAGAAGGAAAAAGTCGTCAAGGACGATGCCCGCTCGGCCCCCAAGATCGTGAAGATCGTGAAGTTCTCGAAGAGCGGCAACAACCGTCCGCAGATCAAGAAGGTCACCGTGCTGGGCAACCAGCGCGTCACCCAGGGCGGTGAGGTCAAGCGCGCCAAGAAGCCGCGCCAGACCAGCGTCAAGAAATCCAGCCAGGGCTGACACCAGCCCCTCGGCACCAACAGAAAGACGGCCCGCGGGCCGTCTTTTGCGTTGGATGCCTCAGGATCGCGTCGACACGCTGACGCGCCAGGCCAGCGCCAACACCACCAGCGTCCTCAGGCCGAAGCAAACCAGCGACACCGCATGCAGCTGAAGAAAGGTCCAGCTGCCCTGCCCTTGCCGCGCCGCTTCCATCATCGGTTGCAGCGCGTAATAGCCGGCCGCCGTGAGCCCGATCGCCACCAGCGGCAGCCAGAAGCCCGGATTCATCGCCGATCCGCCGACCACCCCATCGCGATGCAGACGCCGCTCCATCAGGATCAGCAACACGCCCGCGGCGAGCGCGAAGCGGGCGTCCATCTCGAACAGCCGCGCCACATACTTGCCGGCCATCGCGCGCTCCAGCGTCGCGAAGGCATTGGGCGCCGCCAGCAACGCGACGGCGAGCAGCTCACCCGCCCACAAGGCGGCCAGCAGCGCGCGAATCCGCAGCAGCATCGGCGAGCGCCTCAGAGGTAGCGGACGTCGACGATCTCGTAGCGCTTGATGCCGCCCGGGGCCACCACCTCGGCCACGTCGCCGGCTTCCTTGCCGATCAGCGCACGCGCGATCGGCGAGCTGATCGAGATCAGCCCCTGCTTCAGATCGGCCTCATCGTCGCCGACGATCTGGTACGTGACCTCGTTGCCGGACTCTTCCTCTTCCAGGTCGACGGTCGTGCCGAAGACGACCTTGCCGCCGGCATCCACCGACGACGGATCGATCACCTGCGCCGAGGACAGCTTGCCTTCGATCTCGATGATGCGGCCCTCGATGAAGCCTTGCTTGTCCTTGGCGGCCTCGTACTCGGCGTTTTCGGACAGGTCGCCCTGCGCGCGCGCTTCGGCGATCGCGTTGATCACGGCATGCCGCTCGACCGTCTTGAGCCGATGCAGTTCTTCCTTGAGCTTCTCAGCGCCGCGCTTGGTCAATGGGATCGTCGTGGCCATGTCTCTAGAACCTTGAAAAACAAAACAAACCGCCGCTGCCGCTCAGGGTCGCTGAGCAGCGGCGGCGGAATGGATGGGCCAGTTTAATGCAGTTCCGCGTGCAGTTCCTGCAGCGATTGCACCAGGAGTCCATCCTTGTGCTTCATGCCCTCGACCGCGGCCTCGCAGCCGGCCATCGTCGTGTAGTACGTCACCCGGTTGGCCAGCGCGGCCTGACGGATGTGACGGCTGTCGGCGATGGCCGCGCGGGTCTCGTCGACCGTCGTGAACACGAGCTGGATGTCCCCGCCCTTGATCATGTCGACGATGTGCGGACGGCCGTCCTTGACCTTGTTGACGACGCGCACCGGGATGCCGGCGGCCTCGATGGCCGCGGCCGTGCCCTTGGTCGCCACCACGCCGAAGCCCAGCGCCGCCAGGTCACGCGCCAGCGCGACGGCCCGATCCTTGTCGTTGTTCTTGACGGTGATCAGCACGTTGCCCTGACGCGGCAGGCGCGAGCCCGCGCCCAGCTGGCTCTTGAGCATCGCCTCGCCGAAGGTCCGGCCGGCGCCCATGACCTCGCCGGTCGAACGCATTTCCGGGCTGAGGATCGGATCCACGCCAGGGAACTTGTTGAACGGGAAGACGGCTTCCTTGACGCTGAAGTACGGCGGCTGGATCTCCACCGGCGGCTTGCCCGCGGCGCCCTTCTGGTCCTTGAGCTTGATGCCGGCCATCGCGCGCGCGGCAATCTTGGCCAGCGGCTGGCTGGTCGCCTTGGACACGAACGGCACCGTGCGCGAGGCACGCGGGTTGACCTCGAGCACGTACACCGTGTTCTCGGCCAGACCCTTGGTGACGTCGCCCTGGATGGCGAACTGCACGTTCATCAGGCCCACGACCTTCAGCGCATGCGCCATAGCGGCCGTCTGGCGGCGCAGCTCGTCCTGCAGTTCCTTGGACAGCGTGTACGGCGGCAGCGAGCACGCCGAGTCACCCGAGTGGATGCCCGCGGCCTCGATGTGCTCCATGATGCCGCCGATCATCGTGTCGGTGCCGTCGCAGATGCAGTCGACGTCCACCTCGACCGCGTCCTCCAGGAAGCGGTCCAGCAGCACCGGCGACTTCTCGCTCACGCGCACGGCTTCGCGCATGTAGCGCTCGAGGTCCTTGTCGCCGTGCACGATCTCCATCGCGCGGCCGCCCAGCACATAGCTCGGACGCACGACCAGCGGATACCCGATCTCGTTGGCCAGGGCCACGGCCTGGTCCTCGTTGCGCGCCGTGCGGTTGGGCGGCTGCTTCAGACCCAGCTCATGCAGCAGCTTCTGGAAGCGCTCGCGATCCTCGGCGACGTCGATGGAATCGGGCGTCGTGCCGATGATGGGTACGCCGTTGGCCTCGAGGTCCAGTGCCAGCTTCAGCGGCGTCTGGCCGCCGTACTGCACGATCACACCGACCGGCTTCTCCTTGGCGACGATCTCCAGCACGTCCTCGAGCGTCACCGGCTCGAAGTACAGGCGGTCCGACGTGTCGTAGTCGGTGGAGACGGTCTCGGGATTGCAGTTGACCATGATGGTCTCGTAGCCGTCCTCGCGCATCGCCAGCGCCGCGTGCACGCAGCAGTAGTCGAACTCGATGCCCTGGCCGATGCGGTTCGGACCGCCGCCCAGCACCATGATCTTCTTCTTGTCGGTCGGGTTGGCCTCGCACTCCTCGTCATACGTCGAGTACATGTAGGCGGTCTGCGTCGCGAACTCGGCGGCGCAGGTGTCGACGCGCTTGTAGACCGGGCGCACGTTCAGCGCATGGCGCGTGTTGCGCACCTCGTGCTGGTTCGTGCCCAGCAGCTTGGCCAGGCGCTTGTCCGAGAAGCCCTTCTTCTTGAGCAGGCGCAGCTCATCGGCCGACAGGCCGGCCAGTTCGCGGCCCTTCAGGCTTCGCTCGATCTTGATCAGCTGCTCGATCTGGGCCAGGAACCACGGGTCGATCTTCGTTTCCTCGAAGACCTCGTCCAGCGTCATGCCGATGCGGAACGCGTCGCCCAGGAACAGGATGCGCGACGGACCGGGTTCGCCGATCTCCTGCACGATCTCCTCGCGATCGGTGCTGACCTCGGACAGGCCGTCGATGCCGGTCTCCAGGCCGCGAAGCGCCTTCTGGAAGGATTCCTGGAAGTTGCGGCCCATGGCCATCACCTCGCCCACCGACTTCATCTGCGTCGTCAGGCGCGAGTCGGCCATCGGGAACTTCTCGAAGGCGAAACGCGGGATCTTGGTGACGACGTAGTCGATGCTGGGCTCGAACGACGCGGGCGTGATGCCGCCCGTGATGTCGTTCTTCAGCTCGTCCAGCGTGTAGCCGACGGCCAGCTTCGCGGCGATCTTGGCGATCGGGAAGCCGGTGGCCTTGGAGGCCAGCGCCGACGAACGCGACACGCGCGGGTTCATCTCGATGACGACCATGCGGCCGTCGACCGGGTTGATCGAGAACTGCACGTTGGAGCCGCCGGTGTCCACGCCGATCTCGCGCAGGATCGCGATCGAGGCGTTGCGCAGCAGCTGGTATTCCTTGTCGGTCAGCGTCTGGGCCGGAGCCACCGTGATCGAGTCGCCGGTGTGGATGCCCATCGGATCCAGGTTCTCGATCGAGCACACGATGATGCAGTTGTCCGCCTTGTCGCGGACCACTTCCATCTCGTATTCCTTCCAGCCGATCAGCGATTCCTCGATCAGCAGCTCATTGGTCGGCGACAGGTCGAGGCCGCGCTTGCAGATCTCCTCGAACTCCTCCGGGTTGTAGGCGATGCCGCCACCGGTGCCGCCCAGCGTGAAGCTGGGGCGGATGACCATCGGGAAGCCGCTGCCGCCGATCTCGGCGTGGATGCGCTTCTGCACGGTCCACGCCTCTTCCATCGAATGCGCGATGCCGGAGCGGGCCGAACCCAGTCCGATCTTGGTCATCGCGTCCTTGAACTTCAGACGGTCCTCGGCCTTCTCGATCGCGTGCTCGTTGGCACCGATCATCTCGACCTTGTACTTGTCCAGCACGCCGTGCTTGTGCAGGTCCAGCGCGCAGTTCAGCGCGGTCTGGCCGCCCATCGTCGGCAGGATCGCGTCAGGACGCTCCTTGTCGATGATCTTCTCGACGACCTGCCAGGTGATCGGCTCGATGTAGGTGACGTCCGCGGTGTCGGGGTCCGTCATGATCGTCGCCGGGTTGCTGTTCACCAGGATGACCTTGTAGCCTTCCTCGCGCAGCGCCTTGCAGGCCTGGGCGCCCGAATAGTCGAACTCGCAGGCCTGGCCGATGATGATCGGGCCGGCGCCGATGATGAGGATGCTTTTGATATCAGAACGCTTGGGCATAACTCGTCTCCCCCTTCATCAGGCCTTGGACATCAGACCGATGAAGCGGTCGAACAGATACGAAATGTCGTGCGGGCCGGGGCTCGCTTCCGGGTGACCCTGGAAGCAGAACGCCGGCTTGTCGGTGCGGGCCAGGCCTTGCAGCGTGCCGTCGAACAGGCTGATGTGCGTCGGGCGCAGGTTGGCCGGCAGCGTCTCGGGATCGACCGCGAAACCATGGTTCTGGCTGGTGATGCTGACGCGGCCGTTGTCCAGGTCCTTCACCGGGTGATTCGCGCCGTGGTGGCCGAACTTCATCTTGAAGGTCTTGGCACCGGAGGCCAGCGCCATGATCTGGTGACCCAGGCAGATGCCGAAGGTCGGGATGCCGGCCTCGATCAGCTGCGCGGTGGCCTTGATCGCATAGCCGCAAGGCTCCGGATCGCCGGGGCCGTTGGACAGGAAGACGCCGTCGGGCTCGAGATCGAAGACCTCGGAGGCCGGCGTCTGCGCCGGCACGACGGTGATGCGGCAGCCGCGCGAGGCCAGCATGCGCAGGATGTTGCTCTTCACGCCGAAGTCGTAGGCCACGACGTGGAACTTGGGCGCGGTCTGCTCGCCGTAGCCCTTGCCGAGCGTCCACTCGGTCTCGGTCCAGGTCTCGCGCTCGGTGCGGCTGACGACCTTGGCCAGGTCCAGGCCGGCCATGCTGGGCGCGCCCTTTGCGGCGGCGATGGCCTCGTCGACGTGTGCTTGCGTGATCTGCTCACCGGCGGCCAGCGCCAGGATGCAGCCGTTCTGAGCGCCCTTCTCGCGCAGCACGCGCGTCAGGCGGCGCGTGTCGAGGTCGGCGATGGCGACGGTCCCTTCGTCCTTCAGGTACTGGCGCAGCGTGCGGCCCTTGCGGAAGTTCGAATCGAGGACCGGTGCCTCCTTGATGATCAGGCCAGCGGCAAAGATCTTCGATGCCTCGACGTCCTCATCGTTCACGCCATAGTTGCCGATGTGGGGATACGTCAGGGTGACGATCTGGCGGCAATAGCTGGGATCGGTGAGGATTTCTTGGTAGCCGGTGAGCGAGGTGTTGAACACCACTTCACCGACGGTCCGGCCGGCAGCGCCGAGCGCGGAACCCTTGAAGACCGTGCCGTCTGCCAGGGCAAGAATCGCGGGGGGAGCGGAAAGCAGATCGGGCAGCACGGGAAACTCCGTTGTTGTGCGCGCGCCCGGCTCTGCTTCAGGGCCCTGGATCGGCACCGGCACGCGCCGTGGACGGCTGGCGCGCGGGTGCGACCGGGTCTCCTGGGAGGGAGTCGATCCGTGTGGGGATCCGATGCGATCGGGGGTGAAGTGTGCGGGACGCGGTAGGTTGCGGGTAAACCTGACAAGTATAACCCGCCAGGGTATTCACGGAGAAGATTTGCGCAAACCGGACTACGTTCCGCGAACTTCAACCGAGCGCGGCGATACCCGCCTTGGCGATCTGCGCGTCCTCGGTCGACTTCACGCCGCTGACGCCGACCGCGCCGACGCAGAAGCCATCGACGATCACCGGCACGCCGCCCTCGAGCATCCCCTCCAGCGGCACGCTCAGGAAGGCATTGCGGCCGTTGTTGACGATGTCCTCGTAGACCTTCGATTCACGGCGGCCCAGCGCGGCGGTCTTGGCCTTGGCCGGCGCGATCACGGCGGAGGTCGCCGCGGCATTGTCCAGGCGCTGCAGCCACAGCAGATGGCCGCCGTCGTCGGCGATGGCGATGGTCACGGGCCAGTTGTTCTTGAGCGCCTCGGCTTCCGCGGCGGCGGCGATGCGCTTGACGTCGTCCAGGGTCAGGAAGGGCTTCTGTTTCATCTGCGGCCTCAAAGCGGTCATTGAAGGAAAGACGAGCACTTTAACGAAGCCTTAAGACCCGTGCCTACAATCAACGCCAACTCTCACTTCATGGGGCGCACGCACATGAACGACCGCATCATTGACCTCAACCCGGGCGGCTACGGCTCCTCGCTGTCCGCCGACCGCCAGCGCGTCCTGCGCAACACCTACGCGCTGCTCGCGCTCTCGCTGATCCCGACCGTCCTCGGCGCGTGGATCGGCGTGGCCACCGGCTTCATGGCCGCGATGGGCACCGGCATGAGCATGCTGGTGTTCTTCGCCGGCGCCTTCGGCCTGATGTTCCTGGTCGAGAAGACCAAGCACTCCGCCGCCGGCGTGGCCTCGCTGCTGGGCTTCACGTTCTTCATGGGCCTGATGCTGTCGCGCCTGCTGGCCGCGATCCTGGGCTTCAAGAACGGCGGCACGCTGATCATGACGGCCTTCGGCGGCACCGCCGCGATCTTCTTCGCGATGGCCTCGCTGGCCACCGTCGTCAAGCGCGACCTGTCGGGCCTGCAGAAGTTCCTGTTCGTCGGCGCCGTGATCGCGATGATCGCCGGCGTCGCCAACGCGTTCCTGCAATCGACCGGCGTGCACCTGGCGCTGCTGGTGGCCGTGCTGGGCATCTTCTCGGCCTTCATGCTGGTCGACGTCAAGCGCGTCATCGACGGCGGCGAGACCAACTACATCAGCGCCACGCTGAACATCTACCTGGACCTGTACAACGTGTTCACCGCGCTGCTGCAGCTGCTGGGCATCTTCGGCGGCGACCGCGACTGATCCTCGCCTCCTCCCAATGAAAAGCGCCTCGGTCTCCCGAGGCGTTTTTTTCATGGGCTGGCGTCAGCCGGGCATCAGGCGGGCGAGCGTCAGGTGCGATGCGCGACGACCGGCTTGATCGCGCCGGTGCCGATGAAACGGGCGTACTCGCTGCGTGGCATCAGCGCGCTCAGACGGGCGTCGCCGTCTTCCCAGCCCAGCGTGACGTCGAGCTCGTTGACCTCGACCTGCACGGCGCCCTGGCGGATCGTCATCAGCGGGCCGTCACCGGTCCGGTAGGTCACCTCGCCGCAGATGAAGGCCTGCTGGCTGAGCGGCGCCTCGTTGACCTCCTGGCGCTCGGCGGACGGCGCCACCGTGGAAGCGGTGGAGGCGTCGGCGGGATGTTCGGGCGGAAGGGGTGGTCGTGCGCTCATGTCAGGTCCTCCTGGGTCTCGTCCCACGCCAGCTCGTCGAGCCATTGCCAGAGCCGCAGCGCCAACGCGGTGGCGGAGCAGGTGGCCAGCGTCATCAGCATCAACATGTTGTCATCCATGGTGGGCCTCGAACCGGTGGGGAATGGGTTGCGATGACGAGATCCTCGCCGCCGCCGCACGCGGGGCGAAGCAGCGGGCACCTCGACGCGCTGTAGGCGCAGTCCCACGCGGCATCCGGCGCGCCTGACGGCGTCCGTGCAAAGCTACGTGAAGTCCCGGGCGGCGATCGACCGGACCGTCAACGCCCGCCAAACGCCTTCCGTTGTGCCCACAGGATGTAGGACGACGCCGGACACGGCCCACCGACCGGCACCGACACCGCGCACCGAGCTGCGCTGATGGGAAGTCCGATGGCCAGCGCCGATAGTGAAATCAAAGGAACTCACCAGGAGAACGACATGAGCCTCCAGATCACCGCAGACGCCAACGCGCCGCAGTTCGAGGTCCGTTTCGAGTCCATCTTCGACGCCGGCCGGGCGATGTCCTTCCCGTGCGACCCGCAGGGCCACGTCGACCTGGACAGCCTGCCCGCCCGCGCCCGCAACAACTACCTGTTCGCCCGCGCGATGGTGGGCAAGGATTACCTGCCGCCCGCCGTGCGCGGCCGCAACACGCATTGAATTGAACGCTCGGGCCCAGGCCGGGTCCGACGATCCGAGGAACGGCGCCACGGCTCTCAAGGCCGCCCGGCGCTCACCGGGATCGCCGTTTGCCAGATTCCGCTTGCATGACTGCATCCTCCCTGTTGCCGCGTCGCGCCCTCGGGCCGACGCGGCTCTTTTTTGGCTCAGCGAGCCGCAGGGGTGGCCGTCGCCGGTGACGCTTCCTCGAAGCGGTCGACCCGGCGCAGCGGCTTGAACAGCGCCGCCCAGGTCGCCACCACGCCCAGCGTGCACACCGCGCCGGTCACCGCGGCCGGCACCGCGCCGAGCGCCGCGGCCGCGCTGCCCGCGCGGAACTCGCCGAGCTCGTTGGACGAGCCGATGAACAGCATGTTCACGGCGTTCACGCGACCGCGCATCTCATCGGGCGTCGAGAACTGCACCAGCGCGCCGCGGATGTAGACGCTGACCATGTCGGCGGCGCCGGCGATCGCCAGCGCGCCAAAGGACAGCCAGAACGTCGTGGACAGCGAGAACACCAGGTTGGCCAGCCCGAACACGGCGACCGCCGCGAACATCGCCTTGCCCACATGGCGGTTGAACGGACGCAGGCTCAGGTAGAAACCGGCCGTGACCTCGCCCACCGCCATCGCGCTGCGCAGCGCGCCCAGGCCTTCCGGCCCGGCATGCAGCACCTCGTGCGCGTAGATGGGCAGCAGCGCGACCACGCCGCCGAGCAGCACCGCGAACAGGTCCAGCGAGATCGTGCCCAGGATGATGGGCCGCGAGCGGATGAAGTGGATGCCGGCGCCAAAGCGCTGCCAGATGTTGCCGCCCGCCGGGGCCGGCGGCGCCGCGAAACGAACCGGCACGGCGCCCACCAGCAGCGCGGTGCCCAGCACGAAGCAGGCCAGGCAGACCAGGAAGGTCAGTTGCGCGCCGCCGAAACCGTACAGCAGTCCGCCCAGGAACGGACCGCCGATGCTGGCCACGCGCAGCAGCATGCTGTTGGCGGCGATCGCCTGCGCGAGCTGCTCGCGGGGCACGATCTGCGGCAGCAGGCTCTGCAGCGCCGGTCCGGAGAACGCGCGCGAGCAGCCGAACAACACCAGCACCGCGTAGATGCCGGTCACGCCGGCGTGCCCATGGCCGGACAACCACCACAGCGTCAGGCTGCACAGCGCGCTGACGGCCCAACTGATCGCCAGGATCGGCTTGCGGCTGAAGCGGTCGATCATGTCGCCGGCCGGCAGCAGGAGCAGCAGCATCGGGATGAACTGCGCCAGGCCGACATAGGCCAGCGCGAGCGGTTGCCGCGTCAGGTCATAGACCTGCCACGCGACCACCACGGCCTGGATCTGCTGCGCGAAGACCGCGGCCAGCCGGCAGACCAGGAAGGCGGTGAAGCCCGGGTGGCGGAAGACGCTGGAGGAGGAACTGGCGGGAGTCGTTGCGGTCACGGCGTAGGGTGTTCGAGGCCTTCTTCGGCGGGCGTCGGGCAGTTTAGCCAGCCGATCCGGGACGCTGGGCGCTGGCCGCGCCGCCAGCGCCCTCGACATCGGGGCGATGTCACAACCGCGCAGGCTGGGTCGTCTTGTGGGGGAGGACACGACATTCCCCTTCCCAACCCGATCCTCACAAGGAGTGAACGATGAGCCAACGCCTGAACTACATGCAGCAGATGCCCGCCCCCTTCAAGCAGCTGGTGACGCTGTCGATGGGCCTCAAGGACAGCAGTCTGGAGCCCGAGCTGCTGCCGCTGGTGGAGATCCGCGCCTCGCAGCTCAATGGCTGCGCCTTCTGCCTGGACATGCACATCAAGCAGGCGACGATCGCCGGCGAGCGCCCGCTGCGCCTGCATCACGTCGCGATCTGGCGCGAGTCCCCGCTGTTCTCCGCCCGCGAGCGCGCCGCGCTGCTCTGGACCGAGACGCTGACCCGCATCCCCGAGGCCGGCGTGTCCGACGCCGTCTACGCCGAGGTCAGCGCCGTCTTCTCCGCGGCCGAGCTCACCGCGCTGACCTGGCAGGTGTCGACGATCAACACCTGGAATCGGCTCAACGTCGCTTTCCAGAGCGTGCCGGGCTCGCAGGACCAGGCCTTCGGATTGGACAAGGCAGGACTGATCTAAGCCTTTTGAAGGGCGACAACCAGCCTTGATGAGTCAGGCTCGCCTGATCAATGATCAAGGCTTGCTATCCCCGTTTTCGCGTGCAACTCCGAGCATGTCGGCTTCGCTTCGCTCGAAGCTTGATTGCCCGGAGTTTCCATGATCCCCCTCGCGCTTTCGCGCCTGATCTCCCTGTTCCAACGACGATGGCCGGCCCGCCCGGCCGTCGGCGCTTGCGCGGTGCCGATGCTGTTCGGCGCCCTCGTCCTGACCGGCTGCGGCGGCTCGTCCGGCCCGGCATCCACGGACACCCCTCCCCCTCCCCCCGTCGCCCGCACCGCGCCCGCGCTGACGGTGACCCCGCAGCCGCAGTTCGCGGCCAGCGGTCCCGGCTCCTATCAGGAAGCCCTGCAGAACTACCAGCAGGTCGGCGAGGTGCTCCATGGTCAATGAGATTCGCACCTGCCGCCCACGCTGGACGCAAGCGCTGCGCGTGGTCCTGTTCACGCTGCTGGCCGCCTGCGCCAGCGCGATGATCCTCACCGCGCCGGTGTGGTCCAGCGGTGCCACCTCCCCCACCAATGCGCCGGCCTGGCGCGCGGCCACCACCTACGCCAACGCCAACCAGTACGTCACCTTCCGCGCCACCGTGGACGGCACGACGAAGGAAGGCGTGTTCGTCAACGCGTGGTGGACGCAAGGCGAGAGCCCGAGCTTCACCAGCGGCGATGGCCCGTGGAAGCTGGTCGGCCACGCCAAGGTGATCGCCGCCGACGGCAGCGCCACGCCGGACCTCGCACCGCGCTGGAACGCGGCGACGGCCTACACCGGCGGCACCGTCGTGTCGGCGGTCGTCCAGGGCGCGAAACGCTGCTTCAAGGCCAAGTACTGGAACCGCGACACCGATCCGGCCGCGTCGGTCCAATTCGATTGGCAGACGCCTTGGGACGCCCTCGCCAGTTGCCCGACGTCGACATCGGCGTCGGACGCCACCTCCAGCCCGACCACCGACGTCGTCATCGACAAGCTGCCGCCGAGCCCCGCCAACCAGCCGGTGACGCTGCCGGCCGGCACGCCGGTCGTGCCGCCGGTGATGCCCGTCTCGCCGCCCGCCACAAGCACGCCCGCGCCCGCGCCCGTGCCCGTCGGCGACGCCGGCAGCACCTTGCCGGCCACGGGATACGCCTTCCTGCGCCAGGTCACCGACGCGGACTGGAACTGGCTGTTCCCGCTGCGCTCCGGCCGACTGGTGGCCGGTGGCGCCGAGCGCAACTCTCCGCCGTTCGCCAAGGCCGACGGCTCCACCGACACCTTCACGCTGCCCGCGTTCCGCCGCGCGGTGCTCGAGTACAACCGCTGGGCCGCGGCCAACGGCTTCAAGCAGTTCCTCAATGAAGGCACGGCCAAGCAGCAGGCCCAGGAGTTCCTCGTGTTCTGGGCCAAGGCCTCGCGCGAGACCTCGGGGTCCTGGGAAGGCGCGCCGTCGCCGTGGATCGAGCCCTACACGGACCGCGCCGGCGTTCGCACGCAAGTGTGGAAGGGCGGGCTCTACTGGGTCGAGGAAGTCGGCTATTCGACCGCCGCCGACGGCACGAGCAAGGCCATCGGTTATGTCGACAGCGGCTCGGCGGACTTCCCGCCGGTGCCCGGCCGCTCGTACCACGGCCGAGGCGTGATCCAGCTGTCCTGGAACTACAACTACGGCGCGTTCTCGCACTGGCTCTATGACAACGGCCTGATGCGCGATGTGATCACCGCGCGCGACACGCTGCTTCGTCGACCGGATCTCGTCGCCACCAACGGCGCGCTGTCGATCCTGTCGGGCGTGTGGTTCTGGATGACGCCGCAGGGCCAGAAGCCGTCCTCGCATGACGTGCTGTACGGCGACGTCACGCACATCTCCACCAGCGGGGACGATCCCGGCCTGCCCCAGCTGCGCACCGGCATGACCGTCGCGGGCAAGACCACTGGTCCGGTGGCCGCGGGCGACACCACCGATGAAGCGGTGATGGCCTTCCGCATCGGCACCATCATCAACATCGTCAACGGCGGTCTGGAGTGCAATGGCGCGGCCTCGTGGCACAACGGCCCGCCGCAGCGCATCAGCTACTACAACGCGTACGCGACCTACTTCAATGAGAAGAGCAGCTCGCCGATCGCCTCGACGCCGGTGACGCGCGTGACCAAGGCCACCAATCTGTGGACGGCCAAGATCTCCGCGAGCTCGGACGAGACCGTGCAGAGCGCCACCTGCTTCAACCAGAAGTCCTATTACGGCTGGTAAGCCAGGCGGATCACCCCAACGCCAACCCAAAGAAAACGGCGCCCCTCGGGGCGCCGTTGCAGTTGGTGTCGACAGGGGGAGCCAGGCGGGCTGTTGGAGTTGTTGACCTGGATCCGCCGGTGCGACGACAGCGAGGTTCGGCGTTGCCGTTCCGCGCCCCCACCGGGGTTGTTCTTCAGAGCCGATCAGCACTGGTGATCGGCAGTGGCCACCGGGTCGGCGGCCGGGGATCAGCGCTGGTTGTAGCGGGCCTTGGCCGAGTTCACGCACACGTCCTTGGCGTCGCCCGACAGCGTGTTGCACTTCTCGGAGGCCAGCTTGTAATCGGCCTTCACGCGGGTCTCCTCGGCATCATCGACGGCGGCGGCGACCTTCTTGTTCATCTTCAGGTCAG
Source organism: Roseateles sp. So40a (assembly GCF_048081605.1). Lineage (NCBI taxonomy): Bacteria > Pseudomonadati > Pseudomonadota > Betaproteobacteria > Burkholderiales > Sphaerotilaceae > Roseateles > Roseateles sp. So40a. The sequence goes on from NZ_CP182288.1 coordinate 2,613,367, forward strand.
CCTTGGCCTTCTCGTACGAGGTCTTGGCCTCGCGCTGGCAGACGTCCTTGGCTTCGCCGGAGCGGTCGTCGCAGCGTTCCTTGGCCACGTCGTAGCGCGCTTCATAACGCGCCTCGACCAGCTTGGCCTCGTCCTTGGCGTTGCCGCTGTAGTTGTATTCCAGCTGGGCCAGCGCCACGTCCTCGCGGCCCTTGGCCTCCTTGACGCAGATGTCCTTGGCGTTGCCCGACAGCTGGTCGCACGCATCCTTGTCGACCTTGTAGGTCTTCTTGATGTCGTCCTTGGCGCCGTCGTACACCGACTTCGAGAAGTTGGCGGCCTGGGCCATGCCGGCGCACAGGCTGAGGGCGGCGGCGATGAGGGCTGCGGTGGCGGGCTTGTTCATGGATTTCCTTTGGTTGTTGTGGGGGACGTGATCGAGCGACGAGAGCGTCACTTGCGCAACAGGCTCATCACGAAGGTCGCGACCGCCATGATCACGAACACGAAGAACAGGATCTTCGCGATGCTGGCGGCGCCGGCAGCGATGCCGCCGAAGCCGAACAGCGCGGCGATCAAGGCAATGACAAAGAAGACGACGGCGTAGTGCAGCATCTTGGTTCTCCTGCGCGGCACCGTGCCGCGATGGAATGAACTGTAGGGACTGCGCCGCGCCGCCCGGGCAGTCCCGGGCCGCGAGCGCGCGTCGGAGCGCTCACCGACGCGCTGTAGGAATGGACCTACCGCGCCCTTCCCCTGCCCTGCCTCCGCCTCTGCCCACCTGCCCGATCGATCCCGAGCCCGAAAAGCAAAAGGCCGGCGAATGCCGGCCTTGCTGCGGAGCGGAAAGCGCTCACCAGATCTTCTGGAAGGTCACCCCGACGCGACCGCCACGAGGACGGAAGGTCAGCGAGGATTGCCCGCTCAACTCCATGCGGAAGCCCTTGCGCAGGTCGGCATAGGGTTTGCGGCTGTTGAACGCCAGGCCCACCCGCACCTGTCGCTCGCGGTTGTTGAGACCGGCCACGTTGAGCTCATCAGCCTGCGGCCGCTGCGGGTCCAGCAACGGTGTCTGCAGGAAGGCATGGGAGCGCGGACCGGTCGGCATCGCGACGCCGACGAGCACACCGGCGTCGCCGGCCGCGCCGGGACGCAGGTTCTGATACGGCGCGGACTGGAAACCGCCGACAGCGGCCCCGCGCTGCTCGACCCCCACCCCCAGCCGCATGCCGCTGCCGGCCCAGGGCTTGGCCCACACCATCGTCTGCGTCGCCTGGGCGGCGCGCCCTTGCCAGCCGGCGGCACCGGCGGACTGGTTGGCGGTGGCCAGCGGCTCGGCGGCGTGCTGGGTCACGGTGTAGCGCGATCCGCCGTTGCGGCCGCTCTCTCGCGCGGTCTCGCTCAGCCTGGCCGACTGCGACCGCGCGCGGTCCGCGAGACTACGCCCGCTGAGCTCGACGCGGTCATCGAGCGAGGTGGGCGTCGGATCGACGGCCGGAGCCGCCTGGGCCAGCGAGCCCATCGACAGGACCGCCGGCGCGAAGGCCGCGGCGAGGAGGAGATTCCGGGGGCAGAAGTGGCAGAAGGCGTTCATGGCTCAACTCCCGTTCTGAACAGCTTAGGACGCGGGTTGTGACAGGAAGATCTCGATCCGACGATTGGCGGCCCGGCCGGCTTCAGTGGCATTGCTCGCCACCGGCTGCCGGCCGCCGCGGCCCTCCACGAGCAGGCGGCCGCGCCGCACGCCGTGCTGGACCAGGTACTCGCGCACGGACTCGGCGCGGTCCTGCGACAGCGGTCCGTTGACCGCGTCGCCCGACGCGCTGTCCGTGTGGCCGACGATGGTCACGCGCACCGGGTCGTCCAGACCGCGCGCGACCTCGTCCAGCACCGGACGCAAGGCCGGCTTCAGCTCCGATCGGCCGGGCTCGAAGGCCGCGTCCATCGGAACGATCAACTTCAACTGGTTGTCCGTCGTACGTACGACGGACACGCCGTGGCCCGTTCCGGCGCGGACGACAGCCTCACGGCGGCCTTCCATGCGGGGAGTCCAGAGATTGCCGCCGAGGACGGCAGGCGCGGCGCCGGGTGCCGCTTCAGGCGAGCCGGCCGGTGACTGGCTCGCGGAGCCGCTCATCGACGCGCAGCCGCCCAGCGTCAGCAGGACCGCGGCGGCCAGGAGGGGGAGACTGCCCGCGAGCCAACGATTCCAGCCTCGCGCCTCGATCCGATCGACGGCAATCAACGGAACGATGACGGAATCATGAGGGCGGCGCATGTTGTCTCTCCGGGGTCAGGGTCAAGGCGTCGGTCACACGGTAGTCGGACCAGCTTGAGCATCATCCTAGGGAGATCACGGGGCGCCGGGTGTAGTCGGGCGGCGGAAGCGCGAGTCGGACTGCGCCGACAAGGTTTCCCCGAGGTCCGAGCGGCCCGGGACGATTGCCCCGGCAAGGGTCAGGGGCTCAGGCGTTGATCGAGGTGTCCGCCGGCTCGTTGTCCAGCGGCAGCAGGTCGGCCTCGGTCAGCTCGGCGGCATCGACTTCCTCGTCGAAGCGGGCCTGGTCGGCGGCGCCGCGGTGCGCGATCAGCGGCTTGTCCAGCGGGCGGTAGACGCGGCTGCGCAGACGGGCCAGACGCTCCGAGCAGGCCACGTCGTGCACGACGCGCTCCGGGTCGATCAGCATGGCGAACGGGTTGGCGGCGAAGGAGGTCGAGGTCTGCATGGCGGTCTCCAGAAGGATTCAGTTGATTCCGTGGGGCCTGGCTGCGAGGGCTTGAGGCGCCGCCGACACCGTGTCGGCATGGGATGAACTGTAGAGACCGGCCCCGGGCGCCAACAGTGGGCGGCCCGCCAAACCGTATGTCGGACGAATTCCTACGGGATTGCCAGCAGCCGCCTCACGGCGCTGTCCGTCCGGCGCCGGAAGCCTTGGCGCGCGCCTTGGCCAGGCGATCGAGCTTGTCGGCCATGTCGTCCTGACCGGCGCGACGGGCGAAATCGGCGGCGCTCAGTCGCTGATCGTTCAACAGCGTCACGTCGGCGCCGGCCTCGATCAGGATCTCCGCGCCGCTCAGACCGCCATAACCAGCGGCCATCATCAGCGGCGTCGTGCCGTTGGGCGAGCGGGCATCGAGCTCCGCGCCCTGCTGGACCAGCCAGCGCACGACCTGCTCATTGGGGCCGGCGGCCGCGTAGTGCAGCGCGGACCAGCCGGGCTCGTTGATCAGCGCGCCATGCGCCACCAGCGCCTGCACCCAGTCGAGGCGGCCCTTGATCGCAGCGAGCATCAGCGGCGTCTCTCCGGCCTGGTTGATGGCCTTGACGTCGGTGCCGGGGCTCTTGAGCAGCGCCTCGAAGGCCTTGCCCGATTCCTCGCGGATGGCCACGTGCAGCGCGGTGTTGCGCTGCGCGTCGCGGACATTGGGATCCACGCCCTTGAGCAGCAGCGACATCACCGTGCTGGCGTGGTCATTGCGCGCGGCGACGTGGAGCTCGGGCGCCTCGGCGGCCGGTGCGGAAGGTACGACCGGGGCACCGATGGCGCCACCCGCCAGCAGCGCGACGGCGAGCGCCAGGGACACCGGAACGGCGGCCAGCGCGCGCATCTCAGGCCGCTTCCGGCAGCCGGAACAGCCGGCGCGTGTTGGCCGTGCACTGCGCGGCCAGCGTTTCCACGGGCACGCCGCGGACCTCGGCGATCAGCTTGGCCACATGCGGCACGTAGGCCGGCTGGTTGAGCTTGCCCCGGTACGGGACCGGCGCCAGGTAGGGGCTGTCGGTCTCGATGAGGATGCGATCGTCGGGAACCATCCGCGCGACCTCGCGCAGGTCGGCGGCGTTCTTGAAGGTCACGATGCCGGAGAACGAGATGTGGAAGCCCAGGTCCAGCGCCGCCTTGGCGACGTCCATCGTCTCGGTGAAGCAGTGCACGACGCCGCCGGGCTGGCCGGCGTCTTCCTCGCGCATCAGCCGCAGCGTGTCCTCGGCCGCCGAGCGCGTGTGGATCACCAGCGGCTTGGCCGTCCGGCGCGCCGCCCGGATGTGGTTGCGGAAGCGCTCGCGCTGCCATTCCATCTCCTCGATGGTCCGGCCGTTCAGGCGGTAGTAGTCCAGCCCGGTCTCGCCGATGGCGACGACCTTGGCGTGCGCCGCGCCCGACACCAGTTCGTCGACGGTCGGTTCATGGACCTCGTCGCTGTCCGGGTGGACACCCACCGTGGCGAAGAGCTGCGCGTGCGCGTCGGCGATCTCGCGGACCTCGGGGAACTCCTCCATCGTCGTGCAGATGCACACGGCCTGGGTCACCTGCGCCGCGTCCATCGCGGCGAGCAGGTCGGGGAGCTGGGACTTGAGCTCGGGGAAGCTCAGGTGGCAATGGGAGTCGATGTACATCGCAAGGTCGCCGCCGTCAGCGGTGCTGGGCGCAAGGGGGAACAGGTCGCCGGAAAGCGGGTCGTCAGATCGTCTGCGTCGGCTTGGCCGAGGAGATCGCGGTGCCGAGCAGCTCCTCGATCTTGAGCTTGATCAGCCGGGTCTTCTCGTCGCCGGGGAACCGCACGCCGACGCCCTGCGTGCGGCCGCCCGACGCGTTGGCCGGCGTCAGCCAGGCGACCTTGCCGGCGACCGGATAGCGGTTGGGGTCTTCGGGCAGCGTCATCAGCAGGTAGATGTCCTCGCCGAGCTTGTATTCGCGCGTGGTGGGAACGAAGACGCCGCCTTCCGAGAAGATCGGGATGTAGGCCGCGTACAGCGCGCCCTTCTCCTTGAACACGAGCTGGATCACGCTGGGCCGGCTGCTGCCGGCGGGGGCCGGGGCCGGACTCCCCGGGGCGGATGCGGGCGGCGTGGTGCTCATCGGTTTCAGGCTGAGTTCGCTCATGAGGGGCGAGTCTACTCGCCGCGCCCGCGGGTCAGATTCGGTTACCGCGCCGGGCGCATCGCCTGTTGCCCCTGGGCCACCAGCGATTCCATCAGCAATCCGGCGTTGAGCGGGTGGTCCGCGTGGCGCGCCGCCTGCAGCAGCACCTTGGCCCACTGCTCCAGCGCCGCGCGCACCGCGGGCAGCTTGGGCAGGGCATCGCGCGGGAAGTAGGCCGGACCGGCCCCATGGGCGATGCGCATCAGGTCGTGCACGAGGCGCTGCATCGCCGCGATCGCGCGCGGCACCGGCCAGTCGGTCAGCGCCGAGGCTTCGCCCCGGGCGATGCGCCGCGGCAACTCCAGCCAGGTCTTGGCGCCCAGGCCCTCCTCGCTCCAGAGCAGCGCCTCCTGCGGCCGGCCGCCGGTGGCGTCCAGCAGCACGCCGGGCTGGTCCACGCCCTGCGTGGTGAGCCAGGCCAGCGCGGCATCGCGCGCGGGCAGCGCCATCTGCAGCGGCTGGCAGCGGCTGCGGATCGTCGGCAGCAGTTGCTGCGGCGCGGCGCTCGCCAGCACGAAGCGCAGCAGGCCGGCGGGCTCCTCCAGCGTCTTGAGCAGCGCGTTGGCCGCGACCGTGTTCAGCGCCTCGGCCGGATACACGACGACCACCTTGGCCTTGCCGCGCGCGGCGCTGACCTGCGAGAACGCCAGCGTCTGGCGCACCGCCTCGATCTTGATTTCCTTGCTGGGCTTGGTCTTGCTGGCCTTGGCCGAGCCACCCTCGCCCTCCGCGTCCATCGCGCCGAAGCCCAGCGGCTCTCGCAGCGCCTCGGGCAGCAGGACCTGGAAGTCCGGATGCGAGCGCGCGCGCAGCAGCCGGCAGCTGGCGCACTGGCCGCAGCCGGGCTGATCGTCGCCGGTGCGGGCCTCGCAGAGCCAGGCCTGCGCCAGCAGCAGCGCCAGGTCGAACTGGCCGACACCGGCCGGCCCCTGCAGCAGCAGCGCGTGGCTGCGTCCCTGCGTGAGCGCGCGCCGCAGCGGCTCGCCCAGCCAGGGCAGCGGGAGCTGGCCGTTCTCGGCCAGCGCGGTCACGCCGTCGGCGTCGATGGCGGTGTCGCTCACCATCCGCGGCGCTCCAGCTCGGCGCGGATCTGGGCCGCGACGCCCTCGATCGTGTCACCGGCGTCGATGCGCACGATGCGCGCCGGGGCCGCCTCGGCCCGGCGCTGGTAGCCGGCCCGCACGCGGCTGAAGAAATCCAGGTCCAGCTGCTCGAGCCGGTCCGCGTCTCGCGCCTGCGCGCGGCGCTGGGCGGCGATGGCCGGGTCCACGTCGAACCAGAAGGTCACATCGGGCTGGCGCCCCTGCTGCACCCATTGCTCCAGCGTCGCCAGCACCTGCCAGTCCATGCCGCGGCCGCCGCCCTGGTAGGCGAAGCTCGCGTCGGTGAAGCGGTCGCAGAGCACGGTCTGCCCCAGCGCGAGCGCCGGTGCGATGACCCGTTGCACGTGATCGCGCCGCGCGGCGAAGACCATCAGCGCCTCGGTCAGGCCGTCCATGTCCTGGTGCAGGAACAGCCCGCGCAGCGACTCGGCCAACGCCGTGCCGCCGGGCTCGCGGGTCTGGACCAGGTCAGCGCCGCGCTGGCGCAGATGCTCGGCGACGGTGGTGATGTGGGTGGACTTGCCCGCCCCGTCGATGCCCTCGAAGGTGATGAAACGACCGCTCACGCGTGGCTGCTCTCTTGATCTCGGTGCGGGCCTGCCTCAGCGGCCGCGCTGGTACTTGTTGACGGCGCGATTATGCGCGGCGAGGTCCTCGCTGAACTGGCTCGTGCCGTCCCCGCGCGACACGAAATACAGCGCCTTGGACGGCGTCGGATGCAGCGCGGCCTGCAGCGCGGCCAGCCCCGGCATCGCGATCGGCGTGGGCGGCAGGCCGCCGCGCGTGTAGGTGTTGAACGGCGTGTCGGTCTGGAGATGGATCTTGCGCAGGTTGCCGTCGAACTCGGCGCCCAGCCCGTAGATCACCGTCGGATCGGTCTGCAGCGGCATGCCGGCCTTGAGCCGGTTGACGAAGACCGCCGCCACCAGGCCGCGGTCCACCGCGGCGCCGGTCTCCTTCTCGACGATGGAGGCCAGCACCAGTGCCTCATCGGCGCTCTTGAGCGGCAGGCCGTCGGCCCGGCCGGACCAGGCGCTGTCCAGCCGCTTGCGCATCAGCGCGTGGGCGCGCTTGAGCACGGTCAGGTCGCTGACGCCGCGGCTGTAGGCGTAGGTGTCGGGGAAGAAGCGGCCCTCGGCGGGCTGGTCGGGCACGCCCAGCGCGGCCATGACCTGCGCGTCGGTCATCGACGCCGTGGTCTGCTTGAGCGCGGGCGCGGCCGCGATCGCGGCGCGCAGCTGGCGGAAGTTCCAGCCCTCGATGATGCGCAGCTGCTCCAGCACCTGGTCGCCGCGGACCATCTTGTCGAGCAGCTCGCGCGGCGTCACGCCGGCATGGATCTCGTAGCTGCCGGCGCGGATCTTTCGGGCCTGGCCGGAGTAGCGGAACCACGCGTACAGCAGCCGCGGGTCGGTCTCCACGCCCGCGGCGATCCAGGCCTGCGCGACCTGCTGCGGCGCGGTCCCCGGTTCGATGGACAGCTCCACCTCGGGTTTGGCCAGCACCAGCGGCGATTGCAGCCACCACATCACCGCCCCGGCGGCCCCGGCGCCCAGCAGCGCGGCCACGATCAGCACCGTCAGCAGCCAGCGCCCGATGCGACCGCTCTGCCGCTTCGGTTTTTTCGCAGTGCTGAGAGATTTGTTCTTCGCGCGTGACAAGACCCGGTGCCCTTCGTGAAATGCGGGGGCTGATGATAATCGGCCCCATGATCGAAGACCTCCACCACGCCCCGCTGCCCGTGCCGTCCTCGGCGCTGGGTGCCGTCCGTCTCGCTGACTGGGGGGTGATCCGCGCCCAGGGCGAGGAATCCGCCAAGTTCCTGCACACGCAGCTGACGCAAGACCTGGCCCTGCAGACGCCGGCCCAGGCCCGGCTCGCCGGGTACTGCTCGGCCAAGGGCCGGCTGCTGGCGACGATGCTCGCGATCAAGCCCGACGAGCAATCCGTGCTCCTGGCGCTGCCCGCGGACGTCCTGCCCGCCACGGTCAAGCGCCTGTCCATGTTCGTGTTGCGCGCCAAGTGCAAGCTCAGCGACGACAGCGCCGCCTGGGCCGTGTGGGGGCTGTCGGGCGCGCAGGCGCGTGACTGGCTGGTCGATCGACTGGGCGGCGCGGCGCCCGCGGACATCTGGACCGTGGGCCGCCTGGCCCTGGCCGATGGCCGCGAGGCGTTCGCCACGCGGCTGCCCGATGACGGCGTGACGCCGCGTTTCCTGCTGCTGCAACCGGCGGATGCCGCGGCGCCCGCGCTGCCGGTCATCGACCCGGAGGAGTGGCAGGGGCTCGACGTGACGGCCGGGCTCGCCTGGATCCGTCAGCCGACGGTCGAGCAGTTCGTACCCCAGATGCTGAACCTGGAACTGATCGGCGGCGTGAACTTCCAGAAGGGTTGCTACCCGGGTCAGGAGATCGTCGCGCGCAGCCAGTACCGCGGCACGATCAAGCGCCGCACCCACCTGTTCGCGATGGAGGGCAGCGACGCCGACGCCACGCCGGGCCAGGAGATCTTCCACAGCGCCGATCCGGAGCAGCCGGCCGGCATGGTCGCGGGCTTCGGCCGGCTGGAGGGCCGTCCGCTGCTGCTGGCCGAGGTCAAGCTCGCCGCGTTGGAGTCCGGCTCGCTGCACCTGGGCAGCGCGCAAGGCGCCGTCCTGACCCCCCGTCCCCTGCCCTACGTCATCGGAGAACCTGAATGACCACCTCGCCGCCGACGCGCGCCGCCGCGCCCCCCGCCGTCCATCCTGCGGACCGCTCGCCCCCGCCGGTCGAGCTCTACGTCTACTACCGCGTCCACGCGGACCAGCTCGCGGCCGCGCTGGCCGCCTTCGAACAAGCGCGCGAGGGCCAGCCGGTGCGGCTGCTCCAGCGCCATGACAACGATCCGGTCTTCCAGACCTGGATGGAGATCTACGGCGCCGATCTGCCCGACGTGGCGGACGCGGAGCGCCGGATCGCCGCCGCCCTGGGCGCGTTCGCGCAGGGCCCCCGCCACCGCGAGGCCTTCGCCGCCGTCGCCGGTCCGGGAGCGGCACGCTGATGGAACACAACGTCTCCCTCATCTCCACGCTGGCGGCGGGCTTCGGCCTGGCGCTGATCCTGGGATTCATCGCCGAGCGCATCAAGCTGCCGGCGCTGGTGGGTTACCTGCTCGCCGGCATCGCGATCGGACCGGCCACGCCGGGCTTCGTCGCCGATGTGGGCATCGCCGCGCAGCTGTCCGAGATCGGCGTGATGCTGCTGATGTTCGGCGTCGGGCTGCACTTCTCGCTCAAGGACCTGATGGCGGTCAAGCGCATCGCGCTGCCGGGCGCCGTCGTGCAGATGGGCGCGGCCACGCTGCTGGGCATGGGCCTGGCGATGTGGTGGGGCTGGCCGGCCGGCCAGGCGCTGGTCTTCGGGCTGACGCTGTCGTGCGCGAGCACGGTGGTGCTGCTCAAGGCGCTGGAGGCGCGCGGCACGCTGGAATCGGTCAACGGCCGGATCGCGGTGGGCTGGCTGGTGGTCGAGGACCTCGCCACGGTGCTGATCCTGGTGCTGCTGCCGCCGCTGGCCACCGTGCTGGGCGGCAATCCGACGCCGGGCGCCGAGGAGGCCCCGCTGTGGCGCACCATCGCCGAGACGCTGGCGCAGATGGCGGCCTTCGTCGTGCTGATGCTGGTGGTGGGCCGCCGCGTGCTGCCGTGGATGCTCTGGCAGGTGGCGCGCACCGGCTCGCGCGAGCTCTTCACGCTGATGGTGATCGCCGTGGCGATCGGCATCGCGTACGGCGCGGGCGTGCTCTTCCACGTGTCCTTCGCGCTGGGCGCGTTCTTCGCCGGCATGGTGATGCGCGAGTCCGAGTACAGCCACCGCGCCGCGCAGGAATCGCTGCCGCTGCGGGATTCGTTCTCGGTGCTGTTCTTCGTGTCGGTGGGCATGCTGTTCGACCCGATGACGCTGGTGGAACAGCCGCTGCACCTGCTGGGCGTGGTGGCGATCGTGATGCTGGGCAAGGCCATCGCGGCCACGGCGATCGTGATCCTGTTCCGTTATCCGCTGAACACGGCGATGACGGTGTCGGCCAGCCTGGCGCAGATCGGCGAGTTCAGCTTCATCCTGGCCGGACTGGGCCTGCAGCTGGGCCTGCTGCCCAAGGCGGGCATGAACCTCGTGCTGGCCGCGGCGCTGATCTCGATCGCGCTGAACCCGGTGATGTTCGCGATGATCCGGCCCATCCAGCGCTGGGTGCTGGAGCGGTCCTCGTTCGCGCGCAAGCTCGAGTCGCGCGACGATCCCTACGCCGAGCTGCCGCAGACCACCGAGCGTCAGTACCTGGAAGGCCAGGTGGTGCTGGTCGGGTACGGCCGCGTGGGACGCCGCATCGCACAGGCGCTGACCGAGCGCGACATTCCCTTCGTCGTCGCCGACCAGGGCCGCGAGACCGTCGAGGGGCTGCGCAAGCGAGGCATGGCGGCGGTCAGCGGCGACGCGAGCGACCCGATGGTGCTGGTCCAGGCCCACATCGCCAATGCCGCGATGCTGGTGGTGGCCGTGCCCGACTCGATGAAGGCGCGGCAGATGGCCGACACGGCGCGGCAGCTGAACCCGGGCATCGAGATCGTGCTGCGCACCCACGGCGAGGAAGAGTCCGCGCTGCTGCGCCGGGAGCAGCTCGGCACCGTGTTCTACGGCGAGGAGGAACTCGCCAAGGGCATGAGCCGGCATGTGCTGCGGCGCTTCAACGCGGAGATTCCCGACGAGCTGTCGGTCGCGGCATCGCCGGCGCATTGAACGCCAGCTTGTCGCCGGTTTACATCGTCCGCTTAGCGTCGCCGCCCATGATCGATCCGACCCAGCCGGCCGCGCGCGCCGCTTCCCCCATGGCCCCGGTCACACCGGCCGCCATGGCGTTCCCGCGGCCGGCGCGCTCACTGCGCTGGACCATCGCTGCGGTGATGGGCGCCGCGGTCCTGCTCGCGGGATGTGGCGGCACGCCCAAGGCGCGGCTCGATGAACAGCAGCAGCAGCGCGACTTCAACGCTCGCGGCTACGCGCCGCGCGACGACGCCGCGATGGTGTTGCCCGTCGTCTGGCGGCTGCGCGGCGAGGACGTCCGGCTGAGCCTGACACTGCCCGCCGCGGGCGTGTCCGCGCCGGTGCCGCAGCCGGTGATCGTCTACCTGCCCGGTCTGGGCGAGAACGAGACCGCCGGCATCCGCTGGCGCCGCGCCTGGGCGTCGGCGGGATATGCCGTGCTGTCGCTGCAGCCGCTGGAGGACGACGCGATGGCGTGGTCCTCGGAGCTGGCGCGCTCGGCCGAGTTCACCGAACTGGGCCGGCGCCATTACGCCGACGCGCAGATGCGGCGCCGGCTCGTCCGGATGGATGAACTGCTGGCCGAGGCGCAGCGGCTGGGCCGTGAGGGCAACGCGCCGTGGCGGGCGCTGGACTGGTCGCGCACGGTGGTGGCCGGGTATGAACTCGGCGCGCAGATGGCGATGGCGCTGGCCGGCGAACGCCAGGCGGATGGCTCGGTGCTGCGCTCCAGCGCGATCCAGCCGATCGCCGCGATCGTGATCAGCCCGCAGGTGTTCGCGCAACCGGAGGCGGCGCGATATCGCGAGGTGTCGATCCCGGTGCTCGGCCTCACGGGCGCGGCCGACAGCGACGTGCTGGGCCTGGTGCGCGATGTGGCGTGGCGCCAGGCGCCGTTCACGGCGATGCCGGCGGGGCGAGGCCGGCTGCTGAGCGTGAACGAGGTCCGCCACGCGGCCTTCGCCGGGAATGAGCCTCGCGCCGAGGACGTCGAGCGCGAGAACAAGCGCATCCGCGCCGCCGAGGATCAAGCCCAGTCGCAGCCGCAGGGCCGCCGGAGCGGCGGCATGCGCGGCGGCCGGGGCGGCCAGGAAGGTCCGACGCGCCTGGCGCCCGTCCCGGCGGTTCCCGACTACCGCCAACTCCACGAGCAGCAGCTGGGCCTGATCGCCGCGCAACAGGTCAGCGTGGCCTTCCTCGATCTGCAGGTGAAGCGGTCGGAAGCGGCACAGACCTGGTTGGCAGGACCGGCAAGCACCTGGTTGTCACCTGCCGGGACCTGGCGGGGGCCTGCTGCACCGTGACCGCGCCGTCGGGCGGAGAGCTCACTCGGGAACGCCCGGTCACAACGGCGGCACCGAGGCGGCTGACACGGGTGGGATGAAGTAGAGGAATTCGAGGAGGATGACGCCTCCGGCGCTGGCCATTCCATCCCGATTGCCTTCCGTGTTGCCCGCTCGATCGAACACCACGTAATTGAACACATTGGGACCAGGCTTCAGCAACTCGCTGGGCAATGCGGCGTCCGTCAGGCCACGGTGCCATTCGTACGGCACGGGCCCTCCTCCCATTCCTCCAAGCGTGGTCCCACTTTTCGAGACTTCACCGTCACGATAGACACCGACATCCCACGTCGCCTTGGGCTCGAGGGATTTGAGGGCGAGCGTCCCGGCATTCACCACGATGAACGACGCGTTCTTGTCGTTCGGGTCGTAATCCGTTCCCTTGTAGTTGACCTTTTTTCCCTCAATGAGTTTTCCGGTGTCGCCACGGCTCAACCGGTAGTCGGACAACTTGGGCGGCGTCCTGTCGATCTCGAAGTCGAGCTTTGCCTCCGCGTTGACGACCCCTGCCGAATTGAAGGCGCGGACCTGCACCGCCACCGCGCCCTCGTCCTTGAACAAGGCATTGGCAAGCTCGTTCGACGCGGCTCCCGGCACCCACGCGCCGCCATTGATCTGGTACTCCCAGCGCGCATGCGCCAACGGATCCAGGCCGCTCACGTCCAGCGTGGCGTCATAGGTCAAGCGGTCGGACAGTTGCGCCTTGGTCCGTCCGGTGTCGTGGCGCAGCTTGACGCGCAAGGTGTCTGCGACTTCCACGGTCCTCGAGGTGACGTCGCTTTCATTCCCGTGGGCATCGAACTGCATGACCCGCACCGCATGCATGCCCTTCTCCCACAGCAGCTCGTGCGTGATGGCGTCGCCCTGCCCAGGCAGCCAGGGTCGGCCGTCGATGGAGAACTGCCAGCGGGCGTCCGGCTCCAGCGCCTTCACCTTCAATCGCTCCCCTCGATGCATGACGACATCGGTCGTCGGCGCATCGATGTGGGCCGGCAACTCGGCCACCAACCCGGGCGCGTTCGGTGGGGTCAGTTCCACGTGCAGCCGAGTCCACGGCGATTCGTTGCCGGCCTCATCGACCATCGCCGCCGAGATCTGACCCGCGCTGGCCGGCAGGCCCTCAGGCAGGCGCACGGCACCGTGGCGGTGATGATGCTCCGTCGCCACCCCATCCTGCGACGACGACCACTTCAGCGTCCCCGGTTCCGACGGCTGCAGCACGACGTAGCCCGGCTCCCGGAGTTGGGTGCCGCGGTCTCGCAGCGTGGTCGGCTGGAAAACGACTTGCGGGATCGCCGGAGCCGTTCGATCGAGGACGAACTCCAGCTGCTGCTCCGCGCTGATCGCACCATCGGGTGCGCGTTGTCGAGCCAGCACGCGTTGATGCCCGTCGGGGCGATCGTCGAAAACGGAAGCTGTGATGCGATCCTGGACGGCAGTCCAGGTCTGCCCCCCATCGAGGCTGACCTCGGCCATGGCGCCCGGGCGCAGCTCGCGGGTGTCGACATCGATGTCGGCCAGCCGGGTGATGCCGTCTCCTGCCGTGCCGGTGTCTTCCACCAGCGTGAGCCGCGGGGCCTTCAGCGGCGCCTCCTTGGGGTCCGGATTCGGATCGGGCTTCGGATTCGGCTTGGGTTCCGGTTCGGGCTCAGGCTTGGGTTCTGGTTTGGGCCCAGGTTTGGGCTCCGGTTTGAGCTCAGGTTTGGGGCCGGGCTTGGGTTGAGGTGTCGGATCGGGAGGGGGCGAGACCGGCCCCGCCTTCGCGGAGGGCCAGGGATCGGACCCCGCGGCGGCCAGCGCCGCGCCACCGACCGCCGTCGCGCCGACGGCCCAGACCAGCAGGCGTTCGCGATCAGAGGAGGAGTCTTCAACGACGATCCCACCCAGCTCTTCCTCGCTGCCGGCCGGAGGGTCGGCCACGTCCTCGACGGCCCCGTCCTCGATCCCGTCCTCACCGTCACGCCGCCCTCGGGCCGCCACCCGGCGTCGCGCTTCCGGGATCGGATCACGGCTCACGCTCGGCTCGATCGATCGCTTCAACATCTGAACACCCCTTCAAGGCAAACGAGCAGTATGAAAACTCCCTCGGCTCGCCGCACTCGTGCCGACTGGGGGTCCATGGACGGCCCGCCGCCTCAAGCTGTCTACCGCCTTCCCCATCCAAGGGCTCCGCGTTCGCATGCGAAAATTTCTGTGTTGACAGAAATTTCTGTCGGACTACAGTTCGCGGCATGGAACTCACCGACACCGCTCGCCGATTCGTCCTGCACTGGGGCGAGATGGGCAGCGCCTGGGGCGTCAACCGCACCGTGGCGCAGATCCACGCCCTGCTCTACTTCCACGGCCGGCCGCTGAATGCGGAGGAGCTCGCCGAGACCCTGTCGGTGGCGCGCTCCAACGTCAGCACCAGCCTGAAGGAGCTGCAGAGCTGGAACCTGATCCGCGTGACCCACGTGCTGGGCGACCGGCGCGACTACTTCGAGACGACCGCCGACGTCTGGGAGCTGCTGCGCACCATCGTGCGCGAACGCAAGCACCGCGAATTCGATCCGACCGTGCGCATGCTCTCCGAGCTGGTCGCCGACGAGGGCTTCCAGAACGAATCCCCCGACGCCCAGGACCGCGTGCGCGAATGCCTGCGGCTGATGCAGACGCTGGGCGCCTGGTCCGAGGAAATGATGCGGCTGTCGCCGGCGACGCTGGAGAAGGTGCTCAAGCTCGGCGCCAGCGTGCAGCGTTTCGTGCGGGGCGACGGCAACTGAACGCCGCCCTTTTTTTGAACACGAATTTCTGTCTTTACTGAAATATCGAACGATCACCTCAAGGAGGACGCGATGACTGCCGCCACCCTGAATCCCGATCCCGGTGCCTATCCGCTGACGCTGTATTTCGATGGCGCCTGCCCGATCTGCAACGGCGAGATGCGCAACCTGATGCTGCGCAACACGGCCGGGCTGCTGCGGTTCGTGGACATCGCCGAGCCGGGCTTCTCGGCCTGCCCCGCCGGCACCGACCGCGCGGCGCTGATGGCGATGCTCCATGGCGTGCGGGCCGACGGCCGGCTGTCGACCGGGTCGGAAGTGCTGCGACTCGCCTACCGCGGCGTGGCGCTCGACTGGGTCGCGCGCGTGACCGAACTGCCAGGCCTGCGCTTCCTGTTCGACCGCGCCTACCCGGTGGTCGCCCGCTACCGCTACCTGGTGCCCAAGCCAGTGGCGCACCTGGTGCTCGAAACCGCGCTGCGACGCGCGGCGGAACGCCGTGCCGGCGCCTCGGCCTGCCGGGATGGCGCGTGCGACATCGCGGCCGGCGACGCGCGGACCTATACCAAGCCGACCGCTTCCAAGGAGTGAGCACCATGGACCACGCTCCCCAATCCCCCCGTCCCGCCGTGCGTTCGGTGCTGGTCTGCGGCGCCAGTGGTTTCGTCGGCCGGCGCGTCGTGCGCGCGCTGCGTGAGGCCGGGCTGGCCGTCACCGCCGGCGACTCCCGGACCCACGATTTCCAGCGCGGCCTGACGCCCGAGGCCTGGCTGCCGCGGGTGACCGGCTTCGACGCCGTGGTGAACGCCGTCGGCCTGCTGCGCGACACCCCGCGTCGCAAGCTCGAGCCCATCCACCACCAGGCGCCGGCCGCGCTGTTCGAGGCCTGCGCCCGGGCGGGCGTGACGCGGGTGGTCCAGATCTCGGCCAACGGGGTGGAACGCAGCGCGACCCGTTATGCCTCCACCAAGCGCGCCGCCGACGAGGCGCTGCTGCGGCTGCGCGCGGAGGGCCGGCTGGACGCCACGGTGCTGCGTCCGAGCATCGTCTTCGGCCGCGGCGGCGCGAGCACGGCGCTGTTCATGACGCTGGCACGGCTGCCGGTGCTGGTGCTGCCGCGCGCGGCGGTCCAGGCCCAGGTGCAGCCGGTGGCGGTGCCGGATGTCGCGTTGGCCGTGCTGCGGCTGCTGCAGGACGGCGGCCCGGAGGTGGTCACCGCGGTGGGTCCGCGCGCGTTGAGCCTGGCGGACTACATCGGCGAGCTGCGCCGTCAGCTCGGCCACGGCCCGGCGCGCGTGATCCCGTTGCCGGACGCGCCCAGCCGCTGGAGCGCCCGGCTCGGCGACCTGGTGTCGAGCTCGCCCTGGAGCAGCGAGAGCCTGTCGCTGCTGGAGCAGGACAACGTCGGCGATGCCTCCGCCTTCGAGCGCGTGCTGGGCCGTCCGGCGGTGCCGGTCGAACGATTCGTGGAGGCCGCATGGGCATCGGGCTTGTGAACTTCCGCCACCGCCGGACCCGGCGGGTGGCCCGCGGCGGGCTGATCGCGCTGTGGCTGATGACCGGGCTGGTCAGCCTGATCGAGGTCAACGGTCAGAGCCGCGCGCTGATGGAGGCGGCGTCGACGCCGCAAGCGTGGATCGAACCGGTGATCGTCGCGGGGGCGCTGGCGGACGTGCTGATCGGCGCGGCCATGTGGCGCTGGCATCGGCGATGGGTCTACCGGCTGGCGGGCGCGATGATGCTGCTGATGACCGCGGTCGCGACGGTGATTCTTCCGAGCCTGTGGCTGGACCCGCTGGGCTGCCTGAGCAAGAACCTGCCGGTGGCGATCCTGCTGCTGATCCTGGACGAGGACGCGCCGGCCTGAGCCGGGGCGCCAAGAGCCTCCAACAACGACGTCCAACGGCGACTTCCAACAACAACTTCCAAGAGACCTCAGGGGGAATCCATGAACAGCTATCTCGTGATCAAGTGGCTGCACATCGTGTCGAGCGTGCTGCTGGCGGGGACGGGTTTCGGCTCGGCCTTCTATCTGTTCTTCGCGAACCGGAGCGGCTCGATCGCGGCGCAGGCGGTGGTGGCGCGGCTGGTCAAGCGGGCGGACTTCTGGTTCACGACGCCCGCGGTGATCGTGCAGCCGGTGACCGGCGTGTGGCTGGCGTCGCAGGCGGGCTGGTCGCTGGACACGCCGTGGCTGGCGCTGTCGATCGGGCTGTACGTGGTGATCGGCGCATGCTGGCTGCCGGTGGTGTGGCTGCAGATCCAGCTGTCGCGGATGGCGGATGCCGCGCTGGCGAGCGGGCAGCCGCTGCCCGCGCTGTACTGGCGCTACGCCCGGTGGTGGGAAGGCCTGGGCTACCCGGCCTTCGCCGGCGTGCTCGTGGTCTTCTACCTGATGGTCAACAAGCCGATGTTGTGGGGATGAGGTCTGCGCGCGATCACCGGACGTGCAGGACGATCACTCGACGATCAGCGTGTAGCTGACGGCCTGGGACATGTCCGAGAGCGCCCCGCCAAAGTTGATCGTGTGCCGGCCGCGCGGCAGCGGCTTGAGCATCACGTAATAGCCGTTGGCGGCCGCCGGGAAGACGCGCCAGCCGTGGGGGTTGCGCGCATACGGGTTGAAACACTCCGGGCTGGGCTGCCGATGGCGTTGCAGGCCGTCCTGGCGCACGCCGTCGATCTCGAGCACCAGCAACTGCGCGTTGTCGGTGTCTCGACCGGCATCGCGGGTCACGTCCGCGCAGGTGCGCGCCGCGCCGCGGCCGACCGCCATGTGGAGCATGTTGACCAGCGGGAAGAACAGGTACTTCTCTGCCGGGACCCGGCAGGTGCGCACGGTCCGCGCGGTGCCGTAGGTGCCGGCGAGGAAGAAGACGTCGCCCGATTGGCGGTTGCCGCACTGGGCGCCGGTGCGATCGGCGACGGGGCTGAAGTCATCGTCGAACGAGAAGGCCCACTCCCACCAGCGCCGCGACCACTCGGCCTGCGTCACCCAGCCGACCTGCTCGTTGGGGGCGAGCAGCGGGGAGCTCGAGCGCGCCTCGCTGGTCGCGGCGGTGGCGGTGTCGGCCGCATCCGCGGGGCTCATTGCCAGCAGGCCCAGCAGAAGTGCTGCGGACCAAGACAGGTTCTTCATCTTGTGATCTCCCTTGAAGCGGGCGCATTCTCGCCGCGCCGCGAAGCAGCCGTGCGTGACCTCCGCCACAATCCCGCCCCATGAGCTTCGAACCCACCCCGATGCTGGACATGGCCAGCCCCGAGGCCAAGCGCGCCTCCTATGACACCCTCGTCGCCCAGACGCAGGCCCTGATGCACGGCGAGCGCGACCGCATCGCCAACCTCGCGCAGTTCGCCGCCCTCGTCTTCAACGCCGTCCCGACGCTGAACTGGGCCGGCTTCTACCTCGTCCACCCCGCCAACCCCGAGGAACTCGTCCTCGGCCCGTTCCAGGGCAAGGTCGCCTGCGTGCGCATCGCCTTCAGCCGCGGCGTGTGCGGCGCCTGCGCCCGCACCCGCGAGGTCCAGCTCGTCGAGGACGTCCACGCCTTCCCCGGCCACATCGCCTGCGACGCCGCCTCCCGCTCCGAGCTCGTCCTGCCCGTCGTCACCGACGGCACGCTGCGCGCCGTCTTCGACCTCGACAGCCCCGAGCCCGCCCGCTTCGACGCCATCGACGCCGACGGCTTCCAGCGCGCGCTCGCCGTCCTCGTCGCCGGCACCGACTGGGCCTGACCGGCATGCGCGCCCGTCATGCGCTGGCCGCGCTCGGCCTGATCGCCGGCTCGGCCCTGTCGCTCGTGTCGATGCCGCTGTCCGCCGCGGAGCTCAAGCTCCGCGTGCTGGAGACCAGCGACATCCACATGAACCTGCTGAACTACGACTACTACCAGGACCGTCCGGCCCAGGAGTTCGGCCTGGCCAAGACGATCACCCTGATCCACCGCGCCCGCGCCGAGTCGCCCAACAGCCTGCTCTTCGACAACGGCGACCTGCTGCAGGGCAACCCGCTGGGCGACGTCGTGGCCCGCGTCAAGCCGCTGGCCGCCGGTGACGTCCACCCCGCCTACAAGATCCTGAACCTGCTCGACGTGGACGCCGCCAACCTCGGCAACCACGAGTTCAACTACGGCCTGCCCTTCCTGCGCCAGGCCATCGCCGGCGCGAATTTCCCCTACCTGAACGCCAACGTGATGGAGGCCGACGGCCACCGCCACGCGTTCACGCCTAGCGTGCTCCTTGAACGCGCGATGCGCGACGAGACCGGCCAGGCGCACACCTTGAAGATCGGCGTGGTCGGCGTGACGCCGCCCCAGATCCTGGAATGGGACCGCCAGAACCTCGCCGGCAAGGTGCAGGTCCGCGACATGGTCGAGGCCGCCACCGAGCAGGTCACCGCGCTGCGCCGCCGCGGCGCCGACCTGGTCGTCGTCATCGCCCACACCGGCATCGACAAGACCGAGCTACCCCGTCTCTCGGAGAACATGGCCGCCCAGCTCGCCCGGGTGAAGGGCGTGGACGTGCTGCTGCTCGGCCATGCGCACACCGAGTTCCCCGGTCCCGGCTTCGCCGGTTATCCCGGGGTCGACCTCGCCAAGGGCCAGCTCTTCGGCACGCCCGCGGTCATGCCCGGCCGCTGGGGCGATCACCTGGGCATCGTCGACCTGACCCTGAGCTCGACCGGCAAGACCGCGCCCGGCCAGCGCTGGAAGGTCTCGCACAGCCGCGCCAGCCTGCGCCCGATCTTCGACCGCGCGACGCGCAAGCCGCTCGCCGACGCCGACCCGATGCCCGCCGTCGTCATCGCCCAGGAGCACCAGGCCACGCTGGACTACGTCCGCAGCCAGGTCGCGGTGGCCGACCAGCCCATCCACAGCTACTTCTCGCAGGTGCTGGACGGCAACGCGGTCCGGCTGGTCGCGCAGGCGCAACTGGCCTACGCGCTCAGGGCGGTCCAGGGCACGGCGCTGGAGAAGCTGCCAATGCTCAGCGCCGCCGCGCCCTTCAAGTCCGGCGGCCGCCAGGGCTGGACGCAGTACACCGACATCCCCGCCGGCCCCGTCGCGATCAAGCATGTGGCCGACCTGTACGTCTATCCGAACACCGTCAAGGTCGTGAAGCTGACCGGCGCGCAGGTGCGCGACTGGCTGGAGATGTCCGCCGGCCAGTTCCGCCGCATCGATCCGCAAGGGCCGGCGCGTCAGGACGTCGTCGACACCGGCTACCCCAGCTTCAACTTCGACATGATGCTGGGCCCGGACAACGCGCTGCGTTATGAGCTGGACCTGACCCAGCCGGCGCGTTTCGACAAGGACGGTCAACGCCAGGGCTCCGGCGATGCGCACCGCGTGGTGAACCTCACCTGGCGCGGTCAGGCGCTGGATGAGCGCGCGGAGTTCCTCGTCGTGACGAACAACTACCGCGCCTACGGCGGCGGCCATTTCCCGGCGCTGGCCGCGGACAAGGTCGTGGTGGACGCGCCCGATGAGACGCGCGAGGCCGTGGCGCACTTCCTGGCGTCGCAGCCCTCGCTGAGCGCCGCGGTGGCCGCGCCGTCCTGGCGCATCCGGCCGGTCCCGGGCGTGACGATGCAGTTCGTGTCGGGCAACGGCGCCCTCGCCCACCTGAAGGACACGCCCCAGGTCCAGCGCGTGAAGGACAACGGCGACGGGTCGTCGCTGTTCGAGCTCAGGCCCTGATTCACGGGCATCCGCACAGGCATGCGGAAATGACAACGGCCGCTCGAAAGCGGCCGTTTGTCATTGGAAAGTGCGCTTGCTCAGACGTGGATGTCGAGCAGCGCGCCCTCGGCCCGGATCTGGGTCTGCAGCACGCGCAGGTTGGCGACGTACGCGTAGGTGGCCGACTTCTGTTCGACGACGTCGGTGGCGAGGTCCTCGCCCGGGGTGGGCACCTTCTCGACCTTGGTCGTCACGCCATTGCCGTCGGCGGCGGTCTCGGCCTCGATGCGCTCGCGGCGATAACCGGGCGTCGACACATTGGCGATGTTGTTCGCGGAGGCGCGCAGCCGTTCATTGGCGGCGGAGATCCCGGACAAGGCGGTCGACAGGCTGACGGACATGGGCTTCTTTCCAGTATCCCGGCCTCAAGCGACCGGACATACCGCCGTCATCGGCACTTGCCGGCCGATCTTTAGAAAAGAAATGGATTTTTCCGGCTTTTCTTTTGATCAATGATCCGTTAATCGCACAAATCAGGCGACTTGGGCCGAACCAGCTCTGGCGGACCGGCCCGGCTTGGCCGGAGGAGGCGGATCAGGCGCCCGCCAGTTCCTCGAAGCTGCCGCTGGAGATGAACACCCGGACGCTGTCGCCGCCGGAGGCCTTGGCCTCGGTGCAGGCGAGCTGGCCGGCGCCGAGCACCGCGTCGACGGTATCCAGCGAGGGCTGCAGCTGCACCACGCCCAGGCTGGCCTTCACGCGGGCCCGATGCAGGCCCCAGCGCAGCCGGTAGCTGGCGATCGAGGAGCGGATCTTCTCGGCCACGATCTGCGCGTAATGCTGGTCGCAGTCCGGCAGCAGGACGACGAAATGGTCGTTTTCCAGCCGCGCGACGGTGTCGGAGGCCCGCACCTTGGTGATCAGCATCTGGCCCAGCCCGTACAGGAAGTGGTCCGCGACCTCCGCGCCCATGCCCTGGACGATCTCGGTGAACTTGTCGATGTCCACGAACAGCACCGACACCGGCTCATGGCGGCGGCTGCCGACGTGTTCGGCCAGGCGGCGCTCCATTTCCCGGCGGTTGGCCAGTTCGGTGACGTCGTCATGCTTGGCCGACCAGGTCGGCTGCAGTCGTAGCTGCCGGGCGGCGGTGACGTCGTCGACGATCCACATCGCCTCGCCGGCGGGCTGTTCCCAGTGCACCGGGGTGGCCTGGAGCCGCCCCCAGAAGCGCGAGCCGTCGCGGCGGACGAACTCGATTTCCTCGTCCAGCGGGCGTCCCGCGCCGAAGGCGGTGCCCATGCGGGCCTGCAGGGCCTGGTGCGAGGCGTCGGAGACGACGGCCGAGCGCTGGTCGGTGCCGCTCAGGTCGGTGTCGTCCCCGTGCCCGAAGAGGTGGTTGAACTGTTCGCTGACCACCTCGAAGCGGCCCGCGGCCACGAAGGCCACGGCCAGGGGCGCCCTCACCAGCATGGCCCGCATGCGGGCGGCGATCGGGTCGGCGGCGTCGTGTTGGGATTGCATGTCGTCTCCTGGCGTATGGATGACGGTGTACCTGTTTTGATCGGGACTTGGAACCCCGGGGAGCACCGGGTTCAAGGGCTGCCCGTTCAGCGCGAAGTCACGGCGGTGGGGGCGCGATGTGCTCTGCCCATTCGTAAAGCGCCGACAGGATCTCCCCGGCGCGTTCGTCTTCCGACTCCTCCGCCGTCTGCGCCAGCGTGTCGATGCGCTCGAAGAAGGCCTCGAGCGTCTGCGCGCCGCCGGCGCCCTCGTGCAGCCGCACGGCGCGGTGATGCTCCCAACGCGCCTGCTCCTCCCCGCTGAGCGTCTCCGGGAAGTTCCGGGCACGGTATCGGAAGAGGATCTCCTCCAGCCGGGCGTCCTCGAACGCCGCCTTGCCCTGTGCGACGCGGTCCGCCAGCGCCTGCGGCGCCAGTCCACGCAAGCGCTCCAGCGTGCGCCGGTCCTCGTTGGACACGAACCCGCCGTACAGGTCCTCGTCCACGTCGACGCCGCCCTCGCCCGCCGGACGCTGGAACACCTGCGGCCAGGTCCGGCCCATGTCCCCACCGCGCGCGGCCAACGTGCGCGCATGCGCCAGGCCCTGCTCGATGTCCATGCCCCAGCGCTGCGCCATCTCCGGCGACAGGATCTTGAGCGAGGCGATCACGATCGGCGACTTGTTCACGTGGATCGTCTTGATCGGCAGCCGCGTGACGCCCTCGGGCAGCGCTTCCTGCTTCGTGTACATCCGCAGCCGGATCGCGTCGGCGTCCAGCGTCAGCAGCTCGGCCGGATCGAAGGCCAGGTCCCAGACGATCAGCTCGTTCTTGTTGGTCGGGTGCGGCGCCAGCGGCCACACCAGCGCGATGCAGCCGCGGTCCGGCCCGTACATGCCCGACACGTGCAGGAACGGCCGGTTCATGCCGATCTCGGCCCAGACGGCGTCCTTGCGGCGCAGCTTCAGGCAGAAATCCCACAACCTCGCCTGCTTTTCCTTGATCAGCCGCGCCAGCGCGATCGTGGCCCGGACGTCGGACAGCGCATCGTGCGCCGCCTCGTGCGCCAGCCCGTTCGCGGCGGTCAGGTGCTCCAGCTTGAACGAGGGCCGGCCGTCCTCGTGCTTCGGCCACTCGATGCCCTCGGGCCGCAGCGCGTAGGCGCAGCGCACGACGTCCAGGAGGTCCCAGCGGCCGCAGTCGTTCTGCCATTCCCGGCCATACGGGTCGATCAGATTGCGCCAGAACAGGAAGCGCGTGACCTCGTCGTCGAAGCGGATCGTGTTGTAGCCCAGGCCGACGGTGCCCGGACGGGACAGCTCGGCGTGGATCTCGGCGGCGAAGCGATGTTCGGGCAGGCCTTGCTCGGCGCAGGTCTGCGGCAGGATGCCGGTCAGCAGGCAGGACTCGGGATCGGGCAGCGAATCGGTGGGCGGCTGGCAGTACACCATCAGCGGATCGCCGATCTCGTTCAGCTCGGCATCGGTGCGGATGCCGGCGAACTGCGCCGGGCGATCGCGGCGCGGCACGCGTCCGAAGGTCTCGTAGTCGTGCCAGTAGAAAGTCATCTCATGCATGGGGCGGCACGATACCTCAGCCTCATGGATACTTCGGCGCCCTGGCGGCCACCCCATCGGGCGCCCCCGCACGAGGGTGATCCACCCCACTCGCACGATGACGCTTCCGCTGCTGTCCCCGATCCCGCTCAGCCACCTGCTGCTGGGCCTGGCCATGCTGGCCGCGCTGGCGCCAGTACGCGCGCCCTGGCCGTGGTTGTCCCTGCTGATCCTGGCGATGACCGCAGGCCTGATCCACGGGCAGCTGACCGTCGCCGCGATGGTCCCGATCGCCGCGCTGGCCGGCCTGGCCTGGATGGCGCTCGAGGCCCGCCAGCGCCCGCGCCGCGAGGCCGTCCTGATGGGCCTGATGTTCGTCATCGGCCTGGCGCTGTCGCTGCACTTGCTGCCCGGTTTCCTGAACCCGACCTACCTCGCGTCGACCTCCGACGCCCGCGGGCCGACGCTGAGATACCTGAACTTCGACAAGGGCGTGGCCGGCTTGCTGCTGCTGGTGGTGCTGGCGGCGCGACAGCGCCGGGATCCCGATCCCGCCGTCGCGAGTCCCCGTGCGGGCACCGAGCCGCTGCCCCTGCCCGCCTCCGGTCTGCCGCGCTGGGCGCCGTGGGCGGTGGCGGCAGCCACGCTCGCCCTGCCCTGGGCCATCGCGGTCGCCACCGGCGTCGGCCGTCCCACGCTGCGCTGGCCCGAGAACGCCGCGGTCTTCCTCGCCGCCAACCTCTTCCTGACCTGCGTGGCCGAGGAAGTCGCTTTCCGGGGCGTGATCCAGGGGCTGCTGGCGCGCCGGCACGGCACCGACCTGCGGACGATGAACGGCTGGCTGCCGGTGCTGCTGGCCGCCGTGCTGTTCGGCCTCGCGCACGCGGCCGGTGGACCGGCCTATGTCGCGCTGGCGCTGCTGGCGGGGCTGGGCTACGGCCTGATGTACACGCTGAGCGCCCGCATCGAGGCTGCCATCGCGCTGCACTTCGCCCTGAACGCGCTCGTCTTCCTGACGCTGGACTTGCGGATCGGCTAAGCGTCCCCCGCAGGGGCGAACCGCGCGGGTCAGGCACGTCGCCTGCCAAACGGCGGCCTCGCCCCCCGTTGGGGGTGGGTCCCGTACACGGTTCGTGTGTCGACTGTGTGCGGTTTGTTGCCGTCAGCGCGCGGGCCGAGACAGGACGCGCCGTCTGACGATAATCCGCCGACCTGAACTCGTGCGCCCCGCATGCAGCCGATCGCCCAACTCGCCCGCAACGTCGCCACGGCCGTGGCCCGCTTCTTCCAGGCGCTGTGGCGCCGCACCGCGCCGATGCGCGCCTCGCTGCGCTCGCTGCCGACCTGGAAGCGCATCGCCGTGTGGTCCGGCGCCGGGGTGCTCGCCGTGGCCCTGCTCGTGGCGGGCGCGGCGGCGGTGATCTGGCCGGGCCTGCCCGACCTGGACCGCCTCACCGACTACAACCCCAAGCAGCCGCTGCGGGTCTACACCGAGGACGGCCAGCTGCTGGCCGAGTACGGGGCCGAGCGCCGCAGCTACCTGCCGCTGGACCAGATCCCCAAGCAGATGCAGCAGGCGCTGCTGGCGGTCGAGGACACCAACTTCTACGAGCATCAGGGCGTCTACGTCCCGGGGATGATGCGGGCGTTCTGGGTCAACCTGTTCTCCTCGTCGCGCAGCCAGGGCGCGTCCACGATCACGCAGCAGCTCGCGCGCGACCTCTACCTGACCAAGAAGAAGCTCTACACCCGCAAGTTCGTCGAGATCCTGCTGGCCTTCAAGATCGAGAGCCAGCTCTCCAAGGACAAGATCCTGGAGGTCTACATGAACCAGATCTACCTGGGTCAGCGGGCCTACGGCTTCGAGGCGGCGGCGCAGGCCTACTTCGCCAAGTCGCTCAAGGACCTGACGATCGCCGAGACCGCCATGCTCGCGGGCCTGCCGCAGAGCCCCTACCGCGCCAATCCGATCACCAACCTCAAGCTCGCCCAGCGGCGCCAGTCCACGGTGCTGATGCGCATGGTGGACGTGGGCATGATCACGCCCGAGCAGGCGCAGCAGGCCCGCGAGGAGCCCGTCAAGCTGCGCAGCGCGCAGGACCAGCGCCTGCCCTGGGGCCAGTACGCCGCCGAGATGGTCCGCCAGGTCGTGCACGCGCAGTACGGCGAGGAGGCCTACAACCGCGGCCTGCGCGTCACCACCACGCTGCGCATGGACGACCAGGTCGCCGCGTACAAGGCCCTGCGCCGCACACTGATGGATTACGAGCGCCGCAAGGCCTGGCGCGGTCCGGAAGGCGACGTGGATCTGCCCGACGGCATGGACGGCCAGGATCAGGACGCGGCCATCGCGCAGGTCTTCACCGAGCACCCTGACAACGACGACCTGCGCACCGCGGTCGTGACGCAGGTCGCGTCCAACAAGATCCTCGCCAGCCTGTCCGACGGCGATGACATCGAGATCAAGGGCGAAGGCCTGCGCTCGGTGCAATCGGCGCTCGCGCCCAAGGCCAAGGCCGACCTGCGCATCCAGCGCGGCTCGATCATCCGCGTGCTGCGCGGCAACCCGACCAAGGAGTTCCCCAAGGGCGCCTGGGCGGTGACGCAGTCGCCTGAGGCCGAGGGCGCGCTGGTCTCCGTCGAACCCGACAGCGGCAAGATCCTGGCGCTGGTGGGCGGTTTCGACTTCAACCGCAACCAGTTCAACCACGCCACGCAGGCCTGGCGTCAGCCGGGTTCGAGCTTCAAGCCCTTCATCTACTCGGCGGCGATGGACAGCGGCGCCGGCCCGGCGACGCTGGTCGACGACGCGCCGATCTCGGTGGGCGACTGGAATCCGCGCAACTCCGACGGCAACTTCGACGGCCCGATGACGCTGCGCCAGGCGCTGGCCAAGTCCAAGAACATGGTCACCATCCGCGTGCTGGAGCAGCTCACGCCGGGCCGCGGCCGCGCCTGGGCCGGCAAGTTCGGCATCGACGTCGACAAGCAGCCCGAGAACCTCACGCTGGCGCTGGGGTCGGGCTCGGTGACGCCGCTGCAGATGGCCAGTGCCTATTCGGTCTTCGCCAACGGCGGCTACCTGCTCAAGCCGCTGCTGGTGACGAAGATCGTGGACGCGCAGAACCAGGTGCTGTTCCAGGCCGAGCCGGAGAAGCTCACCGAGGACCGCCGCGCCATCAGCGAGCGCAACGCGTTCATCACCGGCTCGCTGCTGAGAGAGGTGGCGATCCGCGGCACCGCCTACAAGGCCAGCGCGTCGCTCAAGCGCTACGACCTGTACGGCAAGACCGGCACGACCAACGACGCGGTGGACGCGTGGTTCGCGGGCTTCCAGCGGCGCGTGGCGACGGTGGTGTGGATCGGCTACGACCAGCCGCGCAGCCTGGGCGCGGGCGAGTCCGGCGGCGGCATCGCGCTGCCGGCCTGGATCGAGTACATGCAGGTCGCGCTCAAGGGCATCCAGCCCTCGGAGATCGAGCCGCCCAAGGATGGCGGGCTGGTCCAGGAGCAAGGGCCCTATGGACCCGACTGGGTCTACAGCGAGTTCGCCGGTGACGCCGGCTGGAAGACGATCGGCCCGATGCCGCCGCCGCTGCCCGCGTCGGACGCGGCGTCCGGACCGGCGACCGGCGCCTCGGGCGTGCCGCCGTCCTGGTGGATGGGCGGCGAGCGCAGCGGCGGACAGTGAGCATGCGGATCGCGCTCGCCCCCATGCTGATCGGCGTCCTGATGGCGACGTCGATGTCCACGGCCCACGCGGCCGATGACGGCAAGGACGCCATCGAACCGGACCAGCCCGGCATCGTCGAGTCGAGCAGCACGGTCGGCCAGGGCCGCGCGCTGCTGGAGACCGGGCTCGGGTATCAGCGCGACAAGAGCGACGGCGTGCGCAGCCGGCTGTGGTCGACGCCGACGCTGCTGCGTTTCGGCTTCGCGCAGGACTGGGAGTTCCGCGTCGAGACCGACGGCTACCAGCGGCTGCGCGCAAGTGACGCCAGCGGCACGGTGCGCGCGAGCGGCTGGGCCGACACGGCGCTGGGCGTGAAGTGGCATGTGCAGGACGGCGACGCCAACACGAACAAGCCGGGGCTGGCCTGGCTGCTGCACGCGGACATGGACAGCGGGTCGGCCGCGTTCCGCGGCCAGGGCTGGCGGCCCTCGCTGCGGCTGACGGCCGAATGGGACCTGCCTCGCGACTGGTCCGCGGGGCTGATCGGCGGGCTGTATCGCGACCGCCGCGAAGACGGCGGGCACTTCATCGGCGGCATCCTCGGCGCGTCGATCGGCTGGCCGATCGCCGAGCAGTGGAAGGGCTACGCGGAGATCGCCGGCGATCAGCTGGCGTCGACACGCAACGGCGGACGCAGCATCTCGGCGGGCACCGGCGTGACCTGGCTGGTCGACCGCCGCGTGCAACTGGACGCCTCCATCAATCGCGGACTGACGAAGCAGACCGCGGACTGGGTGCTGGGACTTGGTATTTCGATCGGATTCTGAAATGCGCTTTCGCTTCGCCGTGACGGCCTTCGTCTTCTCGTTCTTCTCGTGCCTGGCATTGCCGGCGGCCTGGGCCGCGCCTGCGAGCGGCACCTTCACCGCGTCGCGCGCCTGCGACGCGCTGCAGTCCTTCCGCAAGGGCACCAATCCCGACGCCTCGAAGCTGTCGCCGGGCACGGGCTACACCATCCTCGAATCGCATGCCGAGGGCTGGACGCGGGTGCAGGTCCCGGGCGCGCGGCCACCCGAGCGCTGGGTCCCCAACGACTGCGGCAACGCCGGCGGCGGTTCCACGTCCGCGGCCGCGCCCTCCTTCGGCGACCGCTCGAATGCCCGCAACGGCTCGGACGCGCCGTCGATGAGCGGCGGCGGCATGTGCAAGACCGCCGACCAATACGACAGCTTCGTGCTGGCGATGTCGTGGCAGCCCGGCTTCTGCGAGTGGACGGCGGGCGGCAAGCGCGGCAAGCCGGAGTGCGAGGCGATGGAGAGCGGCAAGCTCAAGGTGAGCAACCTGACGCTGCACGGGCTGTGGCCCAACCGTCAGCAATGCGGCATCAGCTATGGCAACTGCAGCAACGCGCCGATGACGCTGTCGCGCGAGACGATCGCCTACATCGGGCCGTGGATGCCCAACTTCCTCTACGAGAAGGACTTCGGCGAGCACGAATGGCGCAAGCACGGCACCTGCCAGTCGATGCCGCCGGACGCGTACTTCCGCCGCGCGGTCGACCTGGTGAAGCAGTTCAACGACTCGGGCGTGGGCCGGTACATCCGTCAGAACATCGGCGGGACGATCTCGCGGCGCGCGTTCTACGACAAGCTGCAGGCCGAGACTGGGTCGGAGGCCTATCGGGACAGCGTCAAGCTGATGTGCTCGGGCCAGTACCTGACGGAGATCCAGGTGAAGCTGCCGCGGGATTACCGCGCGGGCGGATCGCTGAAGGACCTGCTGGGCGACCGGCCTGGCGGCAGCGGCGGCGGCACCTGCCGCGGCGATGAGATCCGGATCGAGGCGAGCGGGCGGTGAGCGGCGCGTCGGCCGCCGGCGCCTTCGGCCGCTGGGAGCGCGTGCGTCGCGCGCTCGGTGAGCGCCAGAGCCGGCATCTCTTCGAGGAGGTCATGCGCCATGGCTTGACGGTCGCGCGCCGACGCCGCCCCGCGCTGACCGCCCCGCTGCTGGTGGCCTACGTCCTGGCGCTCGGCGTGCACGGCGTCGGGCTGCTGGCTGGCATCCTGGGCCTGGTGCTGCTGGCCAGGCCGTGGTCCAACCTGTTCATCCCGCTGGCCGGCGTGACGCTGTTGCTGCTGTGCGTGGCCGCGCGTCCGCGCCTGGCGCGGGAACCGGACCAGCCGCTGGACCGCGCGCGATTCCCGGCGCTGCACGCGCTGAGCGACCGCGTGGCGCGCGCGCTCGGCGTCCCGCCTCCGGATGGACTCGCGATCTGCGCCGACTTCACCGCCAACTACCGGGCGGCCGGCTGGCGCCGCCGCCGGCATGTCGAGCTGGGCAGTCCGTTGCTGGCGATCCTGACGCCGGAGGAGCTGGCCGCGATCCTCGCCCATGAGCTCTCGCATGGCGCCAACGGCGATCCGCTGCGCGGTCAGTTCCTCGGACAGGCCATTCACCTGCTGGCCACCTGGGGCACCGCGGTGCGGCCGCTGGCGCTGGGCGACCTGGGCCGTGGATCGGCCGGCGGGCCGATCGTGTCGCTGCTGGCCTTGCCGCTGGAGTTCGCGATGCTCGGTCTGTCCGAGCTGCTCTTCGCCTGGGCGCGCGGCATGTTGTGGCTGGTGATGCGGGAATCGCAACGCGCGGAGTACCTCGCGGACCTGCTGGCCGCGACGGTCGTGGGCTCGGCGGCGATGCGCGCCGCGCTCGAGAAGCTGTACCTGCACGAGGTCGTGGACGCCGCGATCCGCGTGCATGCGCTGACCACGCCCGACGACGCCATCGACGCGCGGATCGCCGACGCAGCGCGGGCTGTCGACGCGGCCGAGTTCGCGAGCTATCGCACCACCTCGCGCAACGAGTCATGGCGCGCCGATGCCAGCCACCCGCCGACGGCGATGCGGGTGGACTTCCTGGCGGCGCATGAGGCGCTCGCCGCCACGATCACGATCGATGACGAGGAGCGATTGGCGCTAGCCGAGGAAATCTCACGCCTGCTCGCGCTCACGCGCGCCACGCTGGTCGGGCGCAAGCTCGAGGCGATCTACGGTTGAGCGGCCCCAGGCCGCCGCTGAAGCGCGGGCCTCGATGCGCCGGCCGACACATGGAGGGAGAGAAGCCATGCAATGGCTCAAGCAACTGCTCGCACGACCGACAGCGGGACGGGCGACATGACGAACCCGCGCCGCCACCGCCCGCGGCGAGTGGCGCTCGCCGTGGCGGTCAGCCTGGTCGCTGCGATCGCGATTTTCACCATTGGGCGAGCCTGGCTCGGGGGCTCTGCGTCGACGAGCGACTCCTTGCCTTCCGGCGCCGCATCCGCCGGCAATTCCCCGGCGTCAGCCACCGCCGGCTCATCAGACTGGCCCTGGCACATCGCGGGCAGCGCCGCATCCGATGCTTCAGTCGGCGACGCCGAGGAGCGACAGCGGACCGCCGCGGGGACGGGCACCGAGAGCACCTCGGCCCACGCGCCACCGATCGTCAAGAACGAGCGCCGCGACACGATCTGCGGCGACGACACGCCGCTGCCCGAGCAGACCCTGGATGGTCCTGACGTCGTCATGGAGCGGCTGGCCCAGAAGCATTCGCCGCTGGGACGTCAGCTCGAGGCCTTCGCCAAGCAGTTGGACGGCGCGAGCGACGAGCTCGGGCAGCTGATGCGCGCGATGCTGCGCGACGACTGGACGCGCGTGGCCGCGATCGCCGAGGCCAGTCACGATCCAGGCATCGTCGGAATCGCGGCGAGCCGCTGCGACTTCGGCCGCGACGCCGTCTGCATGCGCGTTCCGGCCGCCCGCTGGACCTCGATGGATCCGGGCAATCTCGTGGCCTATCTGCTGGAAGCGCAGCACAGCGGCGATTCGACGGAAGCGCTCCGGCACCTGCGGCGCGCCGTCGCGGCCAACGCAACGCAGATGCGCACCGGTGATGAGCTCATCACGCGGCGCCTGGCTCAGATGGGATTCGCGAATCAGCAGCAGGCCAGCGCCGTGCTGCTCAAGCTTGAGCCGATGCGGCTGGAGCTGGTCCTGGCGAATTCGGTCGACCGCGCCTGCCCGGATACGAAGGACGCCGCGGCCTTGTCCGTCTGCAAAGGCATCGCGATCCAGGTGGCGAAGTCCGAGTTCCCGTTGCATCTGCGCTTCTTCGCGGCCACGATCGCCCGCGCGCAGTACGGTGCCACGGTGGCCGAGGTGCCGCCGCTGCCCAAGGATGTGCAGGCCTTGATCGGCGCGCTGTCGCGACGTGGCGGCTCCTATCGCGGCGGCAACTTCGGACATCCCTCGCTGAGCTGCGACAAGCAGGCGCGCGAGTTCCGCTTCGATGTCGATCGGCTGGACCGCGATGAGATCACGCTCGCGAGGGAGCAGTTGGCGCGGGAGGCTGAACGTCCTGCATCGGCCACTGGCCCTCACCCCCCGCCCTCTCCCGCTTCGCGGGCGAGGGGGCCTTGACGGCTTCAGCGCTTCTTGACGATCACGCTGCCGACGGAATAACCGGCGCCGAACGAGCAGATCACGCCCAGGTCGCCCTGCTTCAGATTCGCGCGATGCTCGTGGAAGGCGATCACCGATCCGGCCGACGCCGTGTTGGCATACGTGTCCAGGATCAGCGGCGCGATCTCCGCGCCGGCCTCGCCACCGACCAGCTTCTTGATCACCAGCTGGTTCATGCCCAGATTCGCCTGGTGCAGCCAGTACCGGCTCACGTCCGTCGGCTGGATGTGCAGCGCGGCCAGGTGGTTCTCGATGTGCGCCGCGGCAATCGGCACCACTTCCTTGAACACCTTGCGGCCTTCCTGGCGGAAGGTCTTGTCGCGCGCGTCCGGATCGCTGTCCTCGGCCTTGTTCATGAAGCCGAAGTTGTTGCGGATGTTGTTGGAGAACTGCGTCGCCAGCTTCGTGCCCAGGATCTCCCACTGCTCCGCCGCCACCGCCAGGTCCGCGCGCTCGACCACGATCGCGGTGCACACGTCGCCGAAGATGAAGTGGCAGTCGCGGTCCTTCCATTCCAGATGCGCCGAGGTGATCTCCGGATTCACGATCAGCACGCACTTGGACGCGCCCGAGCGCACCGCGTTGTAGGCCTGCTCCAGCGCGAAGGTCGCCGACGAGCACGCCACGTTCATGTCGAAGCCGTAGCCGCCCGCGCCCAGCGCCTGCTGGATCTCCACGGCCATCGCCGGGTACGCGCGCTGCATGTTCGCCGCCGAGCAGAACACCGCGTCCACGTCCTCGGGCTTGCGACCCGCCGCGGCCAGCGCCTGGCGCGCCGCGTCCACCGCGATCTCCGCCATCAGCGAGAGCTGGTCATCGGCGCGTTCCTCGAAGCGCGGATACATGCGCGTCGGATCCAGCACCCCGTCCTTCTCGATCACGTAGCGCTGCTTGATGCCCGACGCCTTCTCGATGAACTCGACGCTCGAATGCACCAGCGCCGCGCGCGTGCCCGCGGCGATCGCCTCGGCGTGCTCGGTGTTCTGCAGGTCCACGTAACGGTTGAAGGCCTCCACCAGTTCGGCGTTGGTGATGACGTGCGGCGGCTGGTAGAGACCGGTACCGCTGATGACGACGGAATGCATGAGGCTTGACTGGTGATGTCGCCCGTTGAAGGGCCAAGGGGGCGAAGTTTAGCGAACTGTGCGCGAAAGCCCCCGATCCGTGCATGCTGCACCGCAGCGCGGCAGGCGATGCGTCGAGAGGATGCGTAGAATGAGCCACCGGGCCCAAATTTTGGGACCCGGTTTTTCATGGCCGGGTTCCAAGTCAAGCGCTCGCAGCCCAGGGCAAGCACTGCATCAACGCTGCCCGACATTGCGACTTTGGACCATGGAAATCTTTGACTACGACAACATCCTGCTGCTGCCGCGCAAGTGCCGCGTGACCAGCCGCAGCGAATGCGACACCTCCATCGACTTCGGCCCGCGGCGCTTCAAGCTCCCGGTGGTGCCGGCCAACATGAAGACGGTCGTCGACGAGTCCATCACCGAATGGCTGGCCGCCAACGGCTACTTCTACGTGATGCACCGCTTCGACCTGGACGCCGTCGCCTTCGCCCGCACGATGCGCGACAAGGGCCTGATGGTGTCTCTGAGCGCCGGCGTGAAGGACGCCGATTACGCGTTGATCGACCGCCTCGCCGCCGAGGGCCTCGGCGCGGACTACATCACCATCGACATCGCCCACGGCCATGCCGACTCGGTGCAGCGCATGATCGCGCACATCAAGCACAAGCTCCCCGACACCTTCGTGATCGCCGGCAACGTCGGCACCCCTGAAGGCGTCATCGACCTCGAGAACTGGGGCGCCGACGCGACCAAGGTCGGCATCGGCCCGGGCAAGGTCTGCATCACGCGGCTCAAGACCGGCTTTGGCACAGGCGGCTGGCAACTCTCGGCGCTGAAGTGGTGCGCCCGCGTCGCCACCAAGCCCATCATTGCCGACGGCGGCATCCGCCATCACGGCGACATCGCCAAGAGCGTGCGCTTCGGCGCGGCGATGGTGATGGTCGGCTCGCTGTTCGCGGGCCACGAGGAGTCGCCCGGCAACACGGTGGAGGTCGACGGCAAGCGCTACAAGGAGTACTACGGCTCCGCGTCCGACTTCAACAAGGGCGAGTACAAGCACGTCGAGGGCAAGCGCATCCTGGAGCCCGTCAAGGGCCGCCTGGCCGATACGCTGCGCGAGATGGAGGAAGACCTGCAGAGCTCGGTGTCCTACGCCGGCGGACGCTCGCTGGCGGACCTGCGCAAGGTGAACTACGTGGTGCTCGGCGGCGAGAACGCCGGGGAACATCTGTTCATGTGAGCGCGTTGAACTGGGCGCTCTGACGCGCCAGTGAAAAAGGGCGACCCGAGGGTCGCCCTTTCTGCTTTCTGCTCTCTCAATATTGATAACGCAGCGTCGCCGAGACCTCGCGGCCGGTGCCGATGGTCTGCTGGTCGAAGGCGGCGAACATGCGGAAGTAGCGCTTGTCGGTCAGGTTGGACGCATTCACCTGCAGCGACAGCTGACGGCTGAATTCATAACGCGCCATCAGGTTGACCAGCGCGAAGCCCTTCTGCTCGATGCGCTGCACCACGCCGACCGGGTTCGTGGCGTCCGTGTAGGACTCGCTCTCGTAGTTGACGCCGCCACCGACCGTCACCGCGCTGAACGCGCCGGGCAGCTGGTAGGTCGTGAACAGCTTGAGCGTCTTGCGCGGATAGATCGAGTTGAAGTCCACACCCGCCGCGTCCTTCGCGCGGAACTGGCTGTAGCCGACGCTGGCGTTCCAGCCCTGCGAGATTTCCCCGTTGAGCTCGAGCTCGAAGCCCTTGCTCGTCGCGCCCTTGGACGCGCGGTAGGCGGTCTCGGGCGGCGTCGTGCCGGGGATGTTCTCGCCGGTGGACTGGCCCAGGCCGTCCTGCTCGATGTGGAAGACCGCCGCGGTGGCGTTGAGCTTGCCGTTCAGGAAGGCGCCCTTCACGCCGGCCTCGATCGCCTTGCCCTTGATCGGATCCAGCGTCTTGCGATTGATGTCGCGCACCGACTGCGGTTGGAAGATCGAGGTGTAGCTCGCGTAGACCGAGATGTCCTTGGTCGCGTCGAAGACGATGCCCGCGTACGGCGTGACCTCGTCCTTCACCTTGACCGGGTTGGCCGAGTCGCTGGCCACCTGTTCGTACTTGCTCACGCGCGCGCCCAGGATCAGCTTGAGCGGATCGGCCAGGCTCAGCTTGCTGGCCGCGTACAGGCCTTCCTGCTTGGTCCTGCCGTCACTGTAGAAGGCCAGCGCGCCCCACTGCGGCGCGGGGATCCAGGACGGGTTCCAGGCGTTGAAGTTGGGCGCGGCGCCGAAGTCGCCGGCGCGGGTCTGCGACAGGAACTTCTGGCTGGAACGCGTGTAGCCCACGCTCAGTTCATGCGTGCGGCCGAAGGCCTCGAACGGGCCGCTGGCCTGGACGTTCAGGTCGTTCTGGTCGGTCTGCGGCTTGTAATAGGCATTGAAGTAGTTCATGCCCAGGCCCGTCGTGCGGTCCGGCGCGCCGCTCAGATACGACAGGTAGGCGTCGCCCACGCGCTCTCCGCGGCTGAAGGACGCCTTCACGCGCCAGCCGCTGTCGAAGCGGTGCTCCAGCGCGGCGAAGTAGTTGGTGTAGGTCGAGTTCCAACGCACCCAGTCCGAGGAGGTCGTCGTCGACTGATCCCAGTTCGTGCGCGTGCCATCGGCGTACCAGACCGGCAGGCCGCCCCACATCGCGCCGGTGGAGTCGTTCTCCTGACGCGAGACCCCGCCCGACAGCAGCGTGCGCGGCGTCAGGTCGGCCTCGAAGGTCGCCAGGCCGGTCTTGGTCTTGCGCTCGATCAGGCGGGTCTCGCTGCCTTCCTCGTTGTACTCGGCGATGAAGCGCGCGCGGATCGTCTTGTCGGCGTTCAGCGCGGTGCCCACATCGGCCATCACGCGGCGCTTGTCGTGCGTGCCCAGTTGCAGCTCGGCCGTGCCGGTCAGCGTCGTGG
Organism: Roseateles sp. So40a; assembly: GCF_048081605.1. Lineage (NCBI taxonomy): Bacteria > Pseudomonadati > Pseudomonadota > Betaproteobacteria > Burkholderiales > Sphaerotilaceae > Roseateles > Roseateles sp. So40a. The sequence goes on from NZ_CP182288.1 coordinate 2,649,185, forward strand.
CCGTCGCGCGCTTGCGGATCATGTTGATCGCCGCGCCCGGATCACCGGCGCCGGTGGTCAGGCCCGTGGCGCCGCGCACGGCTTCCACGCGGTCATACATCGCCAGGCTGGAGAAGATCTCGCCCGAGCTCCACGCCTGGTTCCAGGTCGTGGGCACGCCGTCGATCATGATGTTGTTGATGTCGAAGCCGCGCGCGGTGAACTGGGCGCGGTTCGTCTCGTATTGATGCACGGCCAGGCCGGTCACATTCGCCACCACGTCGGTGATGTTGAGCAGGCCCTGGTCCTGGATGCGCTGCTGCGTGATCACCGACACCGATTGCGGCGTCTCGCGCAGCGACAGGCCCAGCGGCGTGGCGGTGCTGTTGTCCTCGGCCGTGTAGGTCTTGGTCTTGGCCGACTTGCCTTCCACCTTGACCGCCGGCAGCGCGGTGTTGTCGGTGACGGCTTGCTGCGCGAAGGCCATGCCGTGAACGGCCAGCGCAACGCACAGGCACAACGGGCGAATCGGGAACGGACCTTGGGACATCGAGAAATCCTGTTGTTGGGGTAAGGAGGATCAGAAGCGATCAGGGAGCAACCGACACCGAATTGCGCCTATCGCACACAAACTTGCTATCGCGAATGCGAATTGTATGCATCTAAGTCATTGACAAGACGATAATGCCTCGCATTTACAACAGCGCTTGACGTAAGCTGCCGCAATGACAGATACCGCTACCACCGCACCTCCGGTCTCTGCCGGCGCCGCCGGCGCGGGTCGCCGGTCCGCACGGGGCCTGCCGTGGGCGCTGCTCTCGCGCATCGGCGCCGCGGTGCTGGGCGGCTACGCGTTCTGCTGGGGCTTCATCGCCCTCGCGCACAGCGGCCTGTACGCGCTCGGCATGCCCTTCCATGACGGTGAGCACCTGAGCGCCATCCTCGGCGTGCTGCTCTACCTGGTCGTGTTCCTGTGGACCTTCGCGGCACGCCGGACCGGCGTGACCTGGACCGTGCTGCTCGCGGGCGGCGGTGTGATGACGGGAGCCGCCGCGCTGATCCAGCGCGCGCTGCTCGGCTGAACGAGGACTTCGAGATGTTCCAGAACTTCCGGCTCTCGATGGCCTGGCTGCACACGTGGTTCGGCCTGGTGCTGGGCTTCGTGCTGATGGTGGTGTTCTTCTACGGCTCGCTGTCGGTCTTCGACCGCGAGATCGACCGATGGGCGATCCCGTCCTCGCGTTTCGCGCCGCAGCCGATGCCGTCCTTCGACACCATCCTGGCGCCCGCGTTCCAGAAGATGCAGCCGGCCAAGGAGGCCGTGGCGCTGCTCGAGGGCCGCGTCAACGGCCCGCTGCCCGAGCGCTTCGAGGTGGTCAACAGCTGGGGCGCGTACACGACGCACCGCGACCCGGTGGTGTCGGTGTTCGCGGGCTTCAAGGTGCCCAACGCGAAGGACCCGGACGAGACCGTCTTCGCCGTGCACGCGCTCGATCCGCGCAGCGGCACGGTGCTGCCGCAGGGCCAGCTGCGCATCGGCAGCGAGTTCTTCTACCCGCTGCATTACAGCCTGCACCTGACCTGGAAGGACCTGGGCTACTGGATCGTCGGGTTCTCGGCGCTGATGATGCTGGCCGCGCTGGTCAGCGGCGTGGTCATGCACCGCAAGATCTTCCGCGAGTTCTTCACCTTCCGCCGTCACAAGACCGTGCAGCGCGGCGCGCTGGACCTGCACAACCTGACCGGCGTCGTCGCCCTGCCCTTCCATTTCTTCTTCGCGTTCACGGGGCTGGTGATCTTCGCGGGCATCTACTTCCCGGTCGCCCACACGCAGCTGCACGACCTGCACGAGCTGCATGAACGCGTGGAGGCCCGCGAGACCGGCCTGCCGCACGAGCGCGCCGGCGTCGCGGCGCCGATGGCCTCGGTCGACCAGATGGTCGCGCAGGCCCAACGCCGCTGGGAGGCCAAGGGCATGGCCGGCGATGTCGGGTTCGTGAACGTGACCCACGTGGGCGACGCCAATGCCTACGTGAGCGTCTACCGCGCGGGCACCGACCGCGTCGCGCTCACCGGCGAAGGCATCCACTTCAAGGCGACCACCGGCGAGCTGCTGCGCGAGGATCCCCCGCGCACCGCCGTGGACAGCGTCAACGAGTTCCTCACCGGGCTGCACCTGCAGCACTTCCGCCACTGGATGCTGCGCTGGCTGTACGTGCTGGGCGGCCTGCTGGGCTGCGTGTGCATCGCGACGGGCTTCCTGTTCTTCGTCGAGAAGCGCAAGCAGCAGCACGCCAAGGCCGGTGGCCAGGGCGCGCGCATCGTCGACGCGCTGGCGGTGACCACGGTCACCGGCATGCTGATCGCGACGATGGCGATGCTCGTGGCCAATCGCCTACTGCCGGAATCGCTGGCCGACAAGGGCGAGTGGGAACGCACCGTGTTCTGGAGCGCCTGGGGCGTGGCGATGGTCCACGCCTTCGTGCGCGGCGGCGGGGGCGCCCGTGCGGGGACGAATCCGGCCTGGCGCGAGCAGTGCTGGCTGGTCGCCGCGTGCGCGGTGACCGCCGTCGTGAGCAACGCGCTGACCACGGGCGACCACCTGGCGCGCACGATCTCCACGGGCTACTGGCCGGTGGCGGGCGTGGACCTCAGCCTGCTGGCGACGGCCGTCGTGTCGGTGCTGGTGGCGCGCAAGCTGGCGCGTCGGGCGGAGCAGTCAACGGCCTCGGCGACGAGTGCGCCGCTGCCGACGGGCGGCGCGCTGGGCGCCTCGATGAAGAACGCGGAGGCCAGCCATGGTTGACCCGATCGTGCTGCTGGGCGGCGCCGCGGTGAGCGCGGTGATCGGTTTCGGCTGGCTGGCGCTGGCGATGGACACCCACTGGGAGCAGGTGCACGGCGAGGCTTCGCCCACGCCGGCTGCCGTGCGGGCGCTCCGCGTGGCGGGCGCGCTGGCGCTGGCGGTGTCGCTGGTGTTGTGCCTGAGCGCCGATCATCCGTCGATGGCGGCGCTGGTGTGGCTGATGCTGCTCGCCGGATCGGCGGCAGCCATCGCGGCCACGCTGTCGTGGCAGCCGCGATGGTTGCGACTGCTGTGGCTCAGGCGCGGCGGCGACGGGCGATGAAGCCCAGGGCGCCGATGCCCGCGAGCATCAGCGCGTAGGTCGACGGTTCCGGCACGGCCGCGGCGACGGCGTTGACCGTCGTCGACAGCACGGCGATGTTGCCGAAGCCACTGCCGCCCAGCGAGCCGCTGGCCAGCAGCTGGTACGTGCCGGCGGCCAGGTTCTTGTAGCTGAACCCGCCCGCGCTCGCGTCCAGGTCAGTCACGCCGTTCAGGCCGGCGAAGCTGAAACTGACCGATTGCAGCGGCAGCGTGAAGCCGGCGCCGAAATCGATCGAGGTGGCAGCGAACACCGACCCAGTGACGTCCGATGCCTGCGTCAGCGTGAAGCTGCCCAGGACGACGTCCGAGAAACTGCCGCTGGACGGCGTGACGAAAACCGGATCCAGCGTGTCCGCGTGCGCGGCGCCGCCGACCAGGGCCGCGGCCGCGGCGATCGCGGCGAGGACCAGGGACTTCTTGCTCATGACTGCTCCATTTCATCCGCCCAGGAATTGGGCGATTTGACGTGAAATAGTTTGCATCTCGACCACATCCGGCGTCTCGCCGCAAAAGTGCGAGATGTGTACCAGTGCGTCACAGCCGTAAGAAACCGGCGGGGTCAGGCACGCCGGCGAAGGCCTCGATCAGCCGACCTGCCAGACGCAATCGGCGCCCGGTCCCGGGTCGCGCCGACTTCGCGCTGAGCCTCCAGCAGGCACCGGACAGCCCGAGCGCCGACAGCGCCGCCAAGGTCTGCGCCGAGCCCTCGGCCCGCAGCGCGCGGCTCAGTTCACCCAGGCGCTCGGCGCGCCGCGCGTGCGTCGCCACCAGCCGCTCCACCGCCACGAGGTCCTGGTGGCGGCGGCCACGCGACGCCTCCCAGGCCAGCAGGCGCAGGACGATCAGCCACGGCACCGTCGCCACCGGCCAGCGGCCCTCGATCGACGATCGCGGGGACGCCGTCTCGACCGCCTCATCGAACCCCCGGACCGACATGGGCCGCAACCCCGGCCGGCCCCAGTCCACCAAGCCCGACTGGGCGATTGGCCCGCAGGGCACCAGGTCCACTGGCAGGCCGGTGGCGCTCACCAGGCGGAACGGCAGCCGCGCATCCACCTCGGCGCGCAGCGTCCGCGCCAACGCGTCGCGCAGATCGATCAGATCCGCAAGATCCCGTGCCCACACGGCGAGGTCGAGGTCCGCCGATTCCGGCAGCGCGCGGTTGCACGCGCCCGGGCGGTGCAGCCGATCCGCGACCGATCCCACGATCGCCCAGCGCCGCGCCGCCAGCACGGGTGCCAGACACGTCAGCGCGTCCGGGATGCTCATCGCATGACGCTGTCCAGCGGGACGGGCTCGGGCTCATGCGTGGCCACATGCGTGGGCTCGATGCCCAGCGCCCGTCCCGCGAGCCGCAGCAGGCGAGGCCACTTCGGGCAGGCGGCGGGTGGGGTCTCGCTGCTCAGACTCTCCCATTCGCAGACCGCTCGGGCTCGACGGCCCGTCTCCGCGGCCATCGCGACGCAGCGCCCCAGGCGCAGCAGCTTCATGTCATCGGCACCGAAAGCCTCGGACCACCGCGCCGCCTCCTCCCATGCCGCCGCGTCCGCGGGATCTCGCTGCGCGGCCGCGGCGATCCGTTCAGGATCCAGCGGGCGCGCCAGCCGGAACACGGCGGACTCGCCAATGCGCCACGGGGCCAGGTCGAAAGACGGCAGCATCGACGCCATGGAAGCGGCGATCCACGGATGGAAGGGGCTGAAGAAGTCCTGCTGCACGACCACCGACACGCCCGGAATCAGCCGCCCGAACCAGGACGACAGCAGGTGGGCGTTCAGGGCCTGGCTCTTGGCGAGATCGATGACGCAGAGCTCGATCGGCGCGTCAAGGCGGCCGACCCGCGTCACATCGCCCGCGCGGACCTCGACGAGTCGCAGATCCGCGCCGATCGTGTCCAGGAAAAGGTCGAGAAAGCTTTCCCCGCGCGCCCTCGCCTGCCCCAGCTTCGCGAGCGCCTTCTGCACATACGCGTCCCCGACGACGAATCGGTCCAGCGCCACGAGGGGCTTGCTCGAGCCACCGGGCGCGCGCTCCCGTGCCGACGCCGGCAGGCCCGCGATCAAGGCCCGGGTGGACGCGCCCAGGAAGCTGCCGGCGTCGACGACCCGCCCTCGGCCGGACCAGCGCGCGGCCAGCTGACCGAACAACCAGGCCTCGGCCTCGCAGATGAACGCCGCCGGCAGATAGGCGGCAGCGTCCGCGCGGCCTGCACCGTCTGTCCCGTCGGTCGAGCCTGCATCCGGCATGAGGCGCCTGTGGGCCCGGCCGCACACCGAGAGGAAGTCAGCGCGATCCATGCGCCTCCAGCTGCCGCGACGTCCAAGCCACGACCTCGTCGATCACGGCCTGACGGGCCGCGACATCGTCATCGGCCGCCAGCAGCCGGTCCCAGCCTTGCTGCAGTACCGGCCAGGGCGCCAGTCCGCCGCGCATCACCAGCACCGGGAAGGCGCTGGACCAGCGCCGTTCCAGCCGGTAGACCGCCTGGACGCAGCGGCGCAAGGCATCGTCCTGGCGCATCGACGCCAGGGCGCGCCACGCGCGCTCGGCCTCGGGGCCCGCGGCGCTGAGCGCCAGACGGGCCGCGCTGCGCCCCATCGCATCGAGGCGCGCGCTCTCCGCCTCGGCCCAGTCGGGCGGGGTCGCCGGCGCGGGCGCGAGGAAGCGCCGGCGCGCCGCCGCCATCAGCGGCGCGACCCGACCCTCGGTGTCGACGAGCAGGCGTCCGGTGGCCAGGATCTCCAGCCGGATGTTGTTGTTGCCGCCGGCCCGTTGATGCGCGCCTTCATGCAGCGATTCGAAGGATTCGTGGATCACATCGAAGGCCTGGCCGGCGTAGGCCTCGCTGCGCTGCGAGGGTGGCCCGGCGGTGACCAGCAGCAGGTCGACGTCGCTGGCCGGCGTGGCATCGCCCCGCGCGCGGGAACCGAAGAGGACGACCGCCTCCACCGGCACCTCGCCCGCGCGCTGCGCCAGGAAACGCCGCACCAGCGCGTCGTCGTGGGCGTGGGCGTGGGCGTGGTCATCGGCCACGAGGCTCGCGTTGCGGGCCGGGGCCGTCATGACACGACCTCGAGTTCGAGGAGTTCCGCGGTCGACGCATCGGCTGTGACGCCGGCCAGCGTCAGCAGCCCCGCCAGTTCCGACGCCGTCGCGCCAGCGCCGGATGCGCCCTGCTCCGTCGACCGCCACCAGCCGTCGACGAAGTCCAGGGCCGCGAGCGCCATGCGCCGCAGTCGCCGCTCGGCCTCGCGATCGCCATTCAATCGCGTGGCGCGCAGGCCGACGACCAGGGCCACGGCGTGTCCCGCGCTCGTTCCGCCGGGTGTCTGCGCGGTGCGCGCGATCCCGCCCCAATCGGCCGCGCCTGGGTCGGACAGGCGTTGGTGACGACCGACCCACTCGGCCAGGATCAACGCGAGGTCCACCATCGCCGCATCGCCCAGTTGCTGTCCGGCCGTCAGCCAGAGCGGCACGTGCGCGGCCGCGAGGTCCAGTCCCGGACGACTCGTCAGCGTCTGGCGCGCCAGGGCGAACCAGCGTCGGCAGAACTGATCGGCGCGATCCCTCTGCTCATCAGATCTCGCATCCTCGCGGCAGGCCTGCAGCACCTCGGCCAGGGAGGCCGGCGTGAGCCGCGCCTCGTGCGCAGGCGCCTTGTCCTCAGCAGGCGCGGCGGTCGCGGCGGTCGCCATGGGCGGCAGGCTCAGCGCCAACGGCCCGTCCAGCGCGCGCCGGATCCGCGCCCGGGCCGCGGCGAGCCCGTCGGGGTGCGCTCCGGGTTCGGGCCGATCCTGGCCCAGCCATCGCGCGGCCCGAACCGCCCGCGCGGCCAGCGCCAGCGGCACCGGCCGGCGGCCGTCGTCGCGCAGTCGTCGATGGACCACGTCCAGCAGGCCGCGCGCGCGGGTGGCGTCGCCGGTCACCGGATTCGACAGCGCGACCATGCAGGCGCTCAGACCGCGCAGATCCGCGTGCTGAAACGCGGCCAGGCGGCTCGCGCCCTCCCGGGCCCATCGGCGCGCAGGATTGAGCACGCGTCGCCTTCGTTCAGACCGCGCGCGACCGCCCGCTGGCCTGCAGCAGCAGCCGCAGCGCCCGGTCGGACTGGCCGCGGCCGATCGCCCACTTGAGCTTGAGCGCGAACTTCTCGCGCGCCGTCACGTAGTTGGGATGCCGGGACTTGTGCTTGAACTTGGCGATCTGCAGCGAGCGGTCGATGCCGCGCAGCAGACGCTGCGTGTCGACCCGGCCGTTGACGCGCGCCTGTGCCAGCAAGGCGATGGCCTCGTCGTGGCTGGCGTTGCGGCGGTTGCGCTGCACCCGCGCGAGGTGCCGGCCGCGCGAGCCTTGCGCGCCATTGCCCAGCATCAGCGCGCCGGTGAGCCGCACCGACACCGCGTGGTGCCGGGACCGCTTCATGAAGCCGAACGCCCGCGGGCGCTTGGCCTGGGTGCGCTGCATGCGCTTGGGTCCGAGCGGGTTGCGCCCCGTGGCCCCGGCCGGGAAGGCCTGGCGGTAGGTCTCCGGCGTCCACGTGAACATCGGACTGACCAGCGCCACGCCACCCGGGGCCAGCGTCGCCGGAGCCGAGTTCGCGCGGGACTTGCGCGCGGCCACCGACGTCTGCCGCGCCGACAGCACCCGGCGCCGGTAATGCTCCTGGACCTTGCCCTGGTTCGTCGAGGTCCAGGTCAGCGTGTAGCCCAGCGTCTGGTCGTTGCTGACGTTGCGCACCAGCGCCAGGTAGGGCGCGTGCCGCGCGAAGCGCCGGTTGGCCGACAGCCCCGGGAACCAGGCGTCGATCGCCGCCTTGAAGCCGGGATCGGCCGACGTCGTCAGCCGCAGCGCGGCCGGCGGGACGATCGCCTGGCCGCGTCGGCGGTTGCGGCGCGCGGCCAGGGCGGCGGCCGCGGAGGACGCGGACAGCGTGCTTGCCGCCGCGGCCAGGCCGCCCAGCATCATCATCAGGTGGCGGCGCGAGAGCCGGCCGCCGCGGCGGGAATCCATCGAATCGTTCATGGCGTCTCCTGCAAGCGCTCAGCAACCGTCATCGGTCGAATCGTCGAAGTCGTCATCCGCGCCGGGGTCCGGATCGCCGCCGTCGTCCTGCGCGGTGCAGTCATCGTCGTCCTCGTCGTCGTCGTCATCGTCGTCGTCCGGGTCGTCGTCATCGTCGTCGTCCCAGTCATCGCCGTCGTCGCCGTCGTCGCCATCGCCGTCGCCGCCATCGCCGTCGCCGCCGGGATCGCCCCAGTCGCCGCCGTCGTCGCCGTCACCATCGCCGTCGTCGGGTCCGTAATAGACGCCGGCCTCGAGGCGCGGGCGGCCGCTGTCGGGATCCATGCCCAGCGGCAGCGCCCCCGGCAAGGCATCCGACGAGTCGCCGGACGAGCCCGCCAGCAACTCGTCCAGCAGTGCATCCAACAGGAAGGGCGGCAGCGCGGGCGCGGCCGGGCGGGACAGGAAGGGGTGCAGGCGCATCGCGGTCATGGCTTCCTCACGCATTGGCCGCCGTTGCCCGTCGAGCGGGATTGCTTGGCCTTGGACACGCCGCTGCTGTTGCAGGGCGAGAGGGAACGGGTGCCGGCGCTGTTGTTCATGCCTCGGAACGGCGCCATGATGTCCTGGGCCGTGGGATCGACCGTGTCGCCCAGGCCCAGGGTGTGGAGCAGCTCATGCTCGATGACGCCCTGCACCGCCGCCTGGAACGCGGCGGCTTGCGACGAGTCGAAGCAGCTGCCGGTGCTGCACGAGGTGTTCAGGTAGACGTTGACGTCGGCGTGCTGGGTCTCGTTGGGTGAGCTCGGCGAGCGGTACTGCCGCGTGTCGCCGGCCGAGCCGGTGTCGGTGTTGCCCGGGAAGGCCATCGACACGTAACCGACATCGCCCGAGACCCGCGACGACGACAACCCGAAGGTCACGCCCGCGGAGGCCGCCGGGCCGCTGCCGTTGAGCGCGTTGATCGCGTTCTGGACCCACTGCTGCTGCTGCACGCTCAGGTCGCGGGTGATGATGGTGACCTTTCCGGGGGGAAAGGATTTATTCAGCACCTCATACTCGGGGCAACCCGATGGCTTGACCACACAAACCCCGGCGGCGAGTACCGCAGGGACGAGCGAAACCAGCAGGCCACCGACGCCCGCGGCAAGGAAATACCTTTTCATGGGATCCCTCGTTATTCAGCGCATTGCTTGCTGCGGGACACGCGCAGGATTTCCTGCTTCATGGACGTGTATTTCTCGCCAGAGAGGAATTTCTCCCAGCGACCGCTCCCGGGGTCGATGCGACCAGCCCGCACGGGGACCGGATCGCTGCGCATGAAGAAATCCTGCGAGGCAGAATCCTTCGGCCTGGCGAGCGCCAGGAAATAGGTCTGACCCTGGATATAGGGGTCACCGCGCTCGTCAGCCACGCGCAGCTTGACGCCCTGGTCGACCACCTCGCCGCCCAGGCGCACCACGCTCACGCGCTGGCCCGCCTGCAGCCCCGAGCGGGACTTCACGACGTCGACGATCTCGAACTCGGTGCGGGTGAGGATGGACGCGTTGCGGCTGGTCAGCGCGGCCACCGAATCCCCGGCCTTGGCCAGGACGATCAGGTGAGCGCCGCAGAACGACTGCGCCAGCATCTGGTCCTTGGCGGACTTCCCCGCTTCCGGCGTGTAGGCACGCAGCGGCGGCAGATTCTCGACATAGAAACCCCGCGCCCCATCTGGAAACTGGTCCGCCTGATGAATATCAGAGGCAGCCCCATTGGGATTCACGCGCAGGTATTTCTCGGCGGCTTCCAGCGAGGTCTTGTCCCATGCCGGAACCGCGAATGCGCAAGGCATCACGGTGGCGCATAACAGCGCCAGGATTCTTTTCATAGGTTCTCCCTGAACGGATGTCGATGCCGGGCGGCGCGAATCCGAGTGGCCAATGTATTCAGGCGCTTTACGGATCGAATAGGAAAAAACCCTGAATCGCACATCTTTACTTACAAACATGAAATTCCCGTTCGGACCGATAGCGGATTCATTCAATATTCCATCAGGACGGCATCAATATCTCGTTAGGGAAGTCGCGGAAAACAAAAAGAGCTCCGGGCAAATGCCGCGGAGCTCTGTCGGGGCGGCCCCGCGAGGGGCCGCGTCGAAGCGGACGGAGCCGTTCAGCCCGCCGTCACCCGCATCGGCTTGGTCATGAGGTCGCAGGGCTTGCCCTTCTTGGCGCGCTTGCCGGCGTAGGACGCCAGGCCCACACCCTTGAGCGCCTCTTCCTTGGGCTTCTGCCCGCGCGCCAGGCCCGCCACCATCAGCTGGTTCGTGAACGCGGCCACGCTCACCAGCGCGTCCTTGGCGTCGAGGTCGATCAGCGTCAGCCCGCGGCCGCCCTTGGGCTGGTGCTTGAGCTCCTCGATCGCGAAAGTCAGCAGGCGCCCCGCCATCGACAGGCAGGCCACCTGCACGCCCGCGACTTCTCCCGCCGGGACCATCGACGGCGGCAGCGGACGCTCGTCGCCTTCCAGGCTCAGGAAACCCTTGCCGGCCTTCTGACGCCCGACCAGGTCGCCCACCTCGGCCACCAGGCCGAAGCCACCGGTGCCCGCCAGCAACAGCTTCTGCGTCGCCGCACCGGCGAAGTAATGCGCGATCTGCGTGCCCGACTCCAGCTCGATGAGCGTCGTGATCGGCTGGCCGTCGCCGCGCCCGCCCGGCAGCGCCGACACCGGCACCGAGTACGCCCGGCCGTTGGTGCCCAGCACCACCAGCGGATCGACGCTGCGGCACGGGAACACGCCATACAGCGAGTCGCCGGACTTGAAGGCCAGCGCCGCCGGATCCACCTCGTGGCCCTTGAGCGCGCGCACCCAGCCCTTCAGGCTGACCACCACCGTCACCGGCTCGTCCACGATGCGCAGCTCGGCCACCGCGCGCTTGTCTTCCTTGATCTCGGTGCGGCGGTCGTCGCCGTACTGCTTGGCGTCGGACTCGATCTCCTTGATCACCGTGCGGCGCAGCACCGACGGGTTGGACAGGATCTCCTCGAGCTTGCCGGCCTCGTCGCGCAGCTCCTTGAGCTGCTGCTCGATCTTGATGAACTCCAGCCGCGCCAGCTGACGCAGCCGGATCTCGAGGATGTCCTCGGCCTGCCGGTCGCTCAGCGCGAAACGCTCGATCAGCGCGGGTTTCGGCTCATCCGAGTTGCGGATGATCGCGATGACCTCGTCGATGTGCAGCAGGACCTTGTGGCGGCCTTCCAGGATGTGGATGCGCTCAAGCACCTTGTCCAGACGGTGCTGCGTGCGGCGCGACACCGTGTGCTGACGGAAGCCGATCCACTCGGTCAGGATGCGGCGCAGGTTCTTCTGCACCGGCCGGCCGTCGTCGCCCACCATCGTCAGGTTCAGCGAGACCGAGGTCTCCAGGCTCGTATGCGCCAGCAGCGTGTTGATCAGCTCCTGCTGCTCGATGGCGCGGCTCTTGGGCTCGAGCACCAGGCGCACCGGCGCGTCCTTGTTGGACTCGTCGCGCGCCTTGTCCAGCACCGCCAGCACCGAGGCCTTGAGCTGCAGCTGCTCGGGCGTGACCGTCTTCTTGCCGGTCTTGACCTTGGGGTTGGTCAGCTCCTCGATCTCCTCGAGGACCTTGGCCGTGCTCACGCCCTGCGGCAGCTCGGTCACCACCAGCTGCCACTGGCCGCGGGCGAGGTCCTCGATCTTCCACTGCGCGCGCACCTTCAGGCTGCCGCGGCCGGAGTTGTAGGCCGCGCGGATGTCCTCGGGCGAGCTGATCAGCCGGCCGCCGCCGGGGAAGTCCGGACCCTTGATCGCCTCGAAGAGCTCGTCGTCGCCCGCATCCGGACGCTTGAGCAGCAGCACCGCCGCCTCGGCGACCTCGCGCAGGTTGTGGCTGGGCACTTCCGTGGCCATGCCCACCGCAATGCCCGACGCGCCGTTCAGCAGCACGAACGGCAGCCGCGCGGGCAGCTCCTTGGGTTCCTCGTAGGACCCGTCGTAGTTGGGCTGGAAATCGACCGTGCCCTGGTCCAGCTCGTCGAGCAGCAACCGCGAGTAGATCGACAGCCGCGCTTCCGTGTACCGCATCGCCGCGGCGTTGTCGCCGTCGCGGCTGCCGAAGTTGCCCTGGCCATCGACCAGCGGGTAACGCTGGCTGAAGTCCTGCGCCATGCGCACCATCGCGTCATACGCGGCCTGGTCGCCGTGCGGGTGGTATTTACCGAGCACCTCGCCGACCACGCGCGCGCTCTTGACCGCCTTGGCGCCGGTGGCCCCGGTGAAGCCCAGCCCCAGCCGCTCCATCGTGAACAGGATGCGGCGCTGCACCGGCTTCTGGCCGTCGCTGTACGCGGGCAGCGCGCGGCCCTTCACGACCGACAGCGCGTACTCCAGGTAGGCCTGCTGCGCGTACTGCGCCAGCGTCAGCGCGTCGCCCGACGGGGCCTGCCCGCCCGGACCGCCCGGGGCGGCGGGATTCTCGAAATCAAAAGTCTCTTGCGTCATCTCTCTCTTGCCGGCCGGTGCCGGTCTGAAAATCCTTGTCGATCGCGCCCGCTCATTCGAGCGGCGTCGCGACCATCGTCAATTGCTTGGCCCGCGCTCCGAGGCTGCGCTGCAGCAGCGCCCAATAGAGCTCGAGCACCAGGTGCACGTGCGCCTGCGTCTCGTCGATGTCGGGCATCTGCCCGCCCGCCCGACGCACCGCGCCCTCACCGGCATTCCACGCCGCCAGCGCCGCGTCGATGCGGCCGAAGCGCCGCGTCAGGTCCGCGAGCATGCGGGCGCCGATCAGCACGTTCGTCCGCGCCTCCACCAGATGCTGCGGCCGGCGCAGCTCCTCCGCGGTGGCGTAGCGCTGCGCCGTCGCGGGCGTGATCTGCATCAGGCCGGTCGCGCCGCGCGGCGACACCGCATCCGGCTTGAAGCCCGACTCCACCGCGATGATGGCCTTGAGCAGCTCCGCGTCGACGCCGGTGGCCGCGGCCGCCTCGCGCAGATACGGCTGCACCGCCTTCACCTCGGGCGCGATGTCCAGCCAGGTCAGCATGCGCTGGCCGTGGTCGGTCTTGCCTGGCACGCGCCGGATGCCGCTGAGCGGCGACATCACCGGCTGGAACCGGCTGTCGACCTGCGACGGCGCGAAGTGCGCGATGCCCTCCGCGTCGACGTAGCCCCACAGCTCCGCGTGCGCCGGCGTCAGCTTGGCCGCGAAGGCCACCGCGATGCCCAGCGCCAGGCGTTGGCGCGCGCCCCGCCCCGAGGGGCGGCGATGCGGCGCGCGGCCGTGGCTCATGCGGCCTCCAGCCCCTGCTCGACCCGCGCCTCGTACTCGCGCTCGAGCAGCGACATCACGATCAGATCGTCGTAGCCGCCGATCCCGGCCGCCGCCTCGGGCTCTGTCGGCTCGGCCCGCACGCACTCGCGCAATCGGCCTTCCTCGACATAGCCCTCGCTGCGGTACAGCGCCTGCGCCCGCGTGTTGCGCCCCTTCACGTCCAGCCAGAAGCGATGCGCGCCCAGCTGCGTGAAGGCCATCTTCTTGAGCAGCCGCACGCACACGCGTCCCACGCCCTGCCCCTTGGGACCGAGCACGATGCGCTTGAGCTCCACCGAGCGGCTCGGATTGCGGCAGCCCTGCAGGATCACGAAGCCGGCGCGCTCGGCGTCCAGCTCCACGATGAAATGGCGCGCGTCGGGGAAGCGGATGGCGCCCTCGTGCTGCGTGCGTTCCCATGGCGTGATGAAGGGCCGGTTGCCCGCGTCCTGCTCCACGCCGACGACGAAGTCCAGGTCGGACAGCATCGTCGGGCGCAGCGTGACGCGGTGGTCCAGCATGTCAGACATCCACCTCGATGGCGTCGCCGTGCAGCTCCATGAGCTCGCGCCGCGCCGCCGCCTCGCCCTTGCCCATCAGCTTGTTGATGGCGCCCTCGGTGTCGCCGAAGTCCAGCTCGCCGTACTGCACCTGCAGCAGGCGGCGGGTCTCCGGGTTCAGCGTCGTGTCCCAGAGCTGCTCGGCGTTCATCTCGCCCAGGCCCTTGAAGCGGCTGATGCTCCAGCTGCCCTCGCGCGCGCCTTCCTTGCGCAGCTTGTCCAGGATCGCGGTCTGCTCGCCCTCGTCCAGCGCGTAGAGCTTGGCCGCGGGCTTCTTGCCGCGCGCCGGCGCGTCCACCCGGAACAGCGGCGGGCGCGCCACGTACACGTGGCCCGTCGCGATCAGCTTGGGGAAGTGGCGGAAGAACAGCGTCAGCAGCAGCACCTGGATGTGCGCGCCGTCCACGTCCGCGTCCGACAGGATGCAGATCTTGCCGTAGCGCAGCCCGGACAGGTCGGGCTCGTCGTTCTTGCCGTGCGGGTCCACGCCGATGGCCACGGAGATGTCGTGGATCTCGTTGTTGGCGAAGAGCCGGTCCTTCTCGACCTCCCACGCGTTGAGCACCTTGCCGCGCAGCGGCAGGATGGCCTGCGTCTCCTTGTCGCGGCCCATCTTGGCGGAGCCGCCCGCGGAGTCGCCCTCCACCAGGAACAGCTCGTTGTGCAGCAGGTCCGTGCTCTCGCAGTCGGTCAGCTTGCCGGGCAGCACCGCCACGCCCGAGCTCTTGCGCTTCTCGACCTTCTGCGCCGCGCGCTGGCGCGTCTGCGCCTGCTTGATGACGAGCTCCGCGAGCTTCTTGCCGTGCTCGACGTGCTGGTTGAGCCAGAGTTCCAGCGCCGGCTTGACGAACGCCGACACCAGCCGCAGCGCGTCGCGCGAGTTCAGCCGTTCCTTGGTCTGGCCCTGGAACTGCGGGTCCAGCACCTTGGCCGAGAGCACGAAGCTGGCGCGCGAGAACACGTCCTCGGCCATCAGCTTGACGCCCTTGGGCGCGAGCGCGTGCATCTCGATGAAGCCCTTGATCGCGCCGAACAGGCCGTCCTTGAGGCCCGACTCGTGCGTGCCGCCGGCCACCGTGGGGATCAGGTTCACGTAGCTCTCGCGCATGACCTGGCCTTCCTCGGTGAAGGCCACGCACCAGCTGGCGCCTTCGCCCTCGGCGAAGTTCTCGCTCTCGGAGGCGGTCGCGAACTGCTCGCCCTCGAACAGCGGGATCAGCGGATCCGCCGGCAGCGACTGCATCAGGTAATCGCGCAGGCCGCCCTTGTAGGTCCAGGTCTGCGTCTCGCCGGTCTTTTCCT
Organism: Roseateles sp. So40a; assembly: GCF_048081605.1. Taxonomy (NCBI): domain Bacteria; kingdom Pseudomonadati; phylum Pseudomonadota; class Betaproteobacteria; order Burkholderiales; family Sphaerotilaceae; genus Roseateles; species Roseateles sp. So40a. Next base: position 2,664,513 of record NZ_CP182288.1, read on the forward strand.
GCGTCAGCGTCACGGTGACGCCCGGCATCAGCACGGCCTTGGAGCGCAGCAGGTGCACGAGCTCGCCCTTGGGCAAGTCGGCGCTCTCGAAGTACTTGGCGTCGGGCCACACGCGCACCGTCGTGCCCTGCTTGCGGTCGCCGCCCTTGATGTCGCCCTTGCGCGTGGCGACCGGCTCGACGACATCGCCGCCGGAGAAGGCCAGCGTGGCGACCTGGCCCTCGCGGTAGACGGTGACCTGCAGCCGCTTGGCCAGCGCGTTCGTGACGGACACGCCCACGCCGTGCAGGCCGCCGGAGAAGCTGTAGGCGCCGCCCGAGCCCTTGTCGAACTTGCCGCCGGCGTGCAGCCGCGTGAAGACGATCTCCACGACGGGCACGCCCTCCTCGGGGTGCATGCCGTAGGGGATGCCGCGGCCGTCGTCCTCGATGGTGATCGAGCCGTCGGTGTGCTGGATGACGGCGATGCGCTTGCCGTGCCCGGCCAGCGCCTCGTCGGCCGCGTTGTCGATCACCTCCTGGATGATGTGCAGGGGGTTGTCGGTGCGGGTGTACATGCCCGGCCGCTGCTTGACGGGCTCCAGACCCTTCAGGACGCGGATCGAGGCTTCGCCGTAGCTGCCCGGGTTCGTCCCCGAGGCGCTGCCGGTGGTGGTGACTGCTTTGGTTGCCATGGGGCGGGATTCTATGCAGCGCGGGAGACGCTCCCTGACGCCGGATGGCAGGGGTCGTTCCCATGGGGGTTTCCCCTCGGGGCACGCCCCCCTCCTGGGGGCCGTGCGCGCATGCCGCACGCGAGCCGCGCGCCGGCACGTCCGGTTACCGATCGAGCCCTGGCGGCGTGGGAGCGCTGTCGTAGCATCCGCCGCTTCCAGGTCCCTGCCTCTTCCGGTCCGATGCCCGCCCTGTCCTCTTACTTACGCGCGCTGCTGGCGCCGCTGGCGCTGATCCCCCTCCTCCTGGGGACGGCCGCGCGCGCCGATGACTTCAAGGCCAGCCCCGAGATGGCGATGGAACTGCGCCACGCGCGCTGGTTCGACGGCGAGAAGCTGCAGAGCGGCACGCTCTACGTCGAGGACGGCCGCTTCGTCGAGAAGCGCCCGCGCAAGGTCAACCGCCTGCTGGAACTGCGCGGCCAGACCCTGATCGCGCCGCTGGCCGACGCCCACAACCACAATCTGCAGAGCGCCTGGGGCCTGGACAAGTTCGGCCAGGATTACCTGCGCGACGGCGTCTTCTACGCCGCGATGCTGTGCGCCGACCCGGCCGCCATCGATCCGATCCGCTCGCGCATCGCCCAGGCCGAGACGCCGGATGTGCTCTTCGCCACCGCCTGCATCACGTCCTCGGACGGCCAGCCGCTGGCGATGCTGCAGTCGGGCACGCCGCCGATGTCGCTTGACCAGATCGTCGACAAGGCGGTGCTGGTCATGGACACGCCCGAGCAGGTGGCCCAGAAATGGCCGCTGATCGCGGGCCGGCACACCGACCTGGTGAAGGTCATCATGAGCTACCACGACCGGCCCGAGCTGCGCCAGGTGCCCGAGCAGCGCGGCCGCCTGGGCGTGTCGCCCGAGGTGGTGGCCGAGGTCGTGAGACGCGCGCACGCCGAGCAGCGCCGCGTGGTCGTGCACATCGAGAGCGCGGCCGACTTCGCCGCGGCCGTGCGCGCCGGCGCCGACTTCATCGCCGAGCTCCCGGGTTATTTCCCCCAGCACGGCGAGGACCCCGAGACCCACCTGATTCCGCCCGACATCGCCGCGCTGGCCGCCGAGAAAAAGGTCGGCGTGATCACCGCGACCGTCGCCACGCGGCTGTTCCAGCCCGCGCCGGAGCTGCTCACCCGCATCGAGGCGGTGCAGAAGCAGAACCTGGAGCGGCTCAAGGCCGCCGGAGTCCGGCTGCTGGTCGGCTCGGACCTGTTCACCGGCAACGCGCTGAGCGAGGTCCATCACCTCGACCAGCTGGGTGTGCTGGACAAGGCCGCGATCCTGCGCCTGGCCGCGGTGGACACGCCCCGCGCGCTGTTCCCGCAGCGCAAGCTCGGCTGCTTCCAGCCGGGCTGCGAAGCGAGCTTCCTGGTGCTGATCGGCAACCCGCTGGAGGACCTCGACGCGCTGGACAAGCCGCTGCTGCGCATCAAGCAGGGCCGCGTGCTGACGCAGCTGGACGACGTGGCCGCCACCGCCGGCGAGGAGAACAACGCGCTCAACGGCAAGGCGGCCGCGCCATCGAAATCCTCCAAGTCGTCGAAAAAGGCGACGACCAGGAAGTCCGGCGCAGGCAAGGCCAAGCCCGCGGCGAAACCCAATAACGCCAAGAGCGGCGGCAAGACCGGCTAACCGCTACATTCGCCGGATGAGCGCGACCCCGACCTCCCCTTCCGCCCGAGCCGCCACCCTGTCGATGAGCCAGGTGCTCATCTGCGGCGCGGCCATCGTGACACTGTCGATGGGCATCCGCCACGGCTTCGGCATGTGGATGACGCCCGTCACCATGGACCGGGGCTGGACCCGCGAAGCCTTCTCGCTCGCGCTGGCCGTGCAGAACATCGCCTGGGGCGCCGCCGGCCCGTTCGCCGGCATGATCGCGGACCGCTACGGTGCGCTGCGCGTGCTGGTCGTCGGCGCGATGCTCTACGCCGCCGGGCTGGCGCTGATGGCCGTCTCGACGACCTCCGCCGGCTTCCTGGGCAGCGCTGGCGTGCTGATCGGCCTGGCGCAGTCGGGCACCACCTACGCGGTCATCTACGGCGTCATCGGCCGCAACGTCTCCGCGGACAAGCGCTCCTGGGCCATGGGCATCGCCGCCGCGGCGGGCTCCTTCGGCCAGTTCCTGATGGTGCCGGTCGAGTCCTGGCTGATCGGCTACAGCGGCTGGCAGAACGCGCTGTTCGTGCTGGCGATCGCCGCCTGCCTGATCGTCCCGCTGGCCTTCGGGCTGCGCGAGCCGGAACGCCCGCTCACCGCGGGCGGCCACCACCAGAGCATCGGCCAGGCGCTGCGCGAGGCCTTCGGCTACCGCAGCTTCCAGCTGCTGATGCTGGGCTACTTCGTCTGCGGCTTCCAGGTCGTGTTCATCGGCGTGCACATGCCGAGCTACCTCAAGGACCACGGCCTGACGCCGCAGGTCGCGGCCAACGCGCTGGCGCTGATCGGCCTGTTCAACATCTTCGGCACCTTCGCCGCCGGGTCGCTCGGCCAGCGCCTGCCCAAGCGCTATCTGCTCTCAAGCATCTACCTGCTGCGCTCGATCGCGATCATCGTCTTCCTGAACGTCCCGCTGACCGCCACGAGCGTCTACGTCTTCGCCTCGGTGATGGGCGTGCTGTGGCTGTCCACGGTGCCGCCGACCAACGCCATCGTGGCGCAGATCTTCGGCGTGCAGCACATGTCCATGCTGGGCGGCTTCGTGTTCTTCAGCCACCAGATCGGCTCCTTCCTGGGCGTGTGGCTGGGCGGCAAGCTCTATGACGCCACCGGGTCCTACGACGTCGTCTGGTACCTGGCCATCGGGCTGGGCGTGATGGCGATGCTGGCCAACCTGCCGGTGCGCGAGTCCGCGATCGCGCGTCAGCCCGTGCCGGCGGCGGCCTGAGCACCATCACCGGGACGACCCCGATGACACGCCGCGCGCTCACCCGCATCCTGGGGCTGATCGGCGCGCTGGGCGCGGCGGCGGTGCTGGCGCTGGTGTTCCTCGCCTACACCCAGCCGCTGCTGATGCAGCAGCTCGGCGACGCCTTCTGGGCCTGCTTCTGATCCTGCCTCCGGGCCGGCTTTCCACAACGACAACGCAGACAGACACGGAGACAACATGGTCGTGATCATCACCGGTGCCTCCGACGGCATCGGCGCCGAACTGGCGCGTCAATGGGCCCGCCGCGAGGGCGCCAAGCTCTCGCTGGTGCTGGCCGCGCGCAGCGTGGACAAGCTCGAGAAGGTGGCCGCCGACTGCGAGGCTCTTGGCGCGCGCACGCTCGTGCAGCGCTGCGACGTCGAGTCCCAGGAGGACTGCCAGGAGCTGGTGCGGTCCACGCTGGGCGCCTTCGGTGCGATCGACGTGCTGGTCAACAACGCGGGCATGTCCGCGCATGCGCTCTTCGACCAGGTCAAGGACCTGACCTGGTACCAGCGGCTCATGCAGATCAACCTGTGGGGCTCGGCCTGGTGCACGCAGGCCGCGCTGCCCGCGCTCAAGACCAGCCGCGGCCGGATCGTGGCGGTGTCCAGCCTGGCCGGCCTGCTGGGCATTCCCGGGCGGACCGCCTACAGCGCCAGCAAGTTCGCGATGACCGGCTTCTTCGAGGCGCTGCGCACCGAGGTCGCCCCGCACGGCGTGAGCGTGACCATCGCCTATCCCGGCGTCGTCGACACGCAGATCCGCTACCGCGGCTTCAACGCGCAGGGCCAGGCCTCGGGCCTGAGCAGCCTGGATGAGCGCGGCGCGATGACCGTCCAGGCCTGCGCCCGGCTGATCCTCGACGGCACGCTGGCCCGCGAGCGCGACATCGTCATGACCGCCAAGGGCAAGCTGGGCCGCTGGCTCAAGCTGCTGGCCCCGGCCATGGTCGACCGCCTGGCGATGAAGGCGCTCAAGAAGGAACAACGCCCCGCATGATTCCCGGCATGAACCCCGCATGACCCCCGTCCCGAGTCCCCACGCCCCCGTCTCCTACCCCAGCCACTGGGTGCTGCGCTGGTCGCAGGCCTGGCGCGATCGCGAGCAGCCCACCGCGCTGGACCTGGCCTGCGGCTCGGGCCGGCATCTGCGGCTGCTGGCCGGCGACGGCGTGGCCGTGACCGGCGTGGACCGCGACGCCGCCGCGCTGGCCGGGCTTCGCAACCTGTCCGGCCGCGTCGAGCTGATCGAGGCCGACATCGAGTCCGGCCCCTGGCCGCTGGCGGGCCGCGTCTTCGACCTGGTGATCGTCACGAACTACCTCTGGCGGCCGCTGCTGCCCCGAGTGGTCGAGGCCGTCGCGCCGGGCGGCTGGCTGATTTACGAAACCTTTACCGATGGACAGCAAACGGTCGGCCGCCCCGCCCGGCCCGAATTCCTGCTGCGTCCGGGCGAGTTGCTCGAAGCGGTCGCCGGCCTGCGCGTGATCGGCTACGAGGATGGCTTCGAGGGCGAGTCCGACGGCGCCTCCCTCGACAGGCCGAGGGGCGCTTCCCTCGGTGAGGGCGTCAACGGGCGCTACGTCCAGCGCGTTGCTGCCGTTCGCGAGAAACCGTCCGAAGACCTCGCGGCGTCCGCCGCCGCGCCCGGGCACGCGCCTGGGGTCTACCCGAGGTACCGGCTGCGCTGAGCGCCGACCTCCGGAAGCGCCCCGGCGCTTCAGTAGAATCCGCCGATCACGAGGAATCCTCAATGAACGCAATTGTTGGCAGCATCGTCGCGCTGGTCACGCCGATGCACGAAGACGGCCGCATCGATTTCGATGGGCTGCGCAGTCTGATCGACTGGCACATCGACCAGGGCACCGACGTCATCGGTGTCGTGGGCACCACGGGCGAGTCACCCACGGTCACGATGGAAGAGAACCGCGAGGTGATCCGCGTCGCCGTCGAGCACGTCAAGGGCCGCAAGCCGGTCCTGGCCGGCACCGGCGCCAACGCCACCGCCGAGGCCATCGAGCTCAGCCGCTTCGCCAAGCAGGTCGGCGCCGACGCCTCGCTGTCGGTCGTCCCCTACTACAACAAGCCCTCGCAGGAAGGCATCTACCAGCACTTCAAGGCGATCACCGAGGCGGTCGACCTGCCGACGATGCTCTACAACGTGCCCGGCCGCACCGTCGCGGACATGGCCCCCGAGACGGCCATCCGCTGCGCCGCGCTGCCCGGCGTGTTCGGCATCAAGGAAGCCACCGGCAACATCGAGCGCGCCGCCTGGCTGATCAAGCACGCCCCCAAGGGCTTCAGCATCTACTCGGGCGACGACGGCACCGCTGTCGCCATGATGCTGATGGGCGGCCGCGGCTCGGTGAGCGTCACCGCCAACGTCGCGCCGAAGCTGATGCACGAGATGTGCACGGCCGCCATCGAGGGCCGCGTGCGCGAGGCCACCGCGCTGCACTTCCAGCTGCTGGGCCTGCACAAGCAGCTGTTCTGCGAGCCCAGCCCGGCCCCCACCAAGTGGGCGCTGGAACGCCTGGGCCGCAGCAGCAACCACCTGCGCCTGCCGTTGACGCCGCTGACCGCGGCCAGCCAGCCGCAGGTCGAAGCCGCCATGCGCGAGGCCGGCCTGCTCTAATACCGCCGGCCGGCGCGCCGCCGGCCGCTCCACTTTCCTTCAGCGGCCGCGGGCCGCCGTTCCTACCTCGGAGATCTCCAGCGTGACTCGTCCCCTTTCTGATACCGGCGCTTCCACCCCGGTGCGCGCGGCCTGCCTGCTGGCGCTGGCCTCGCTGACGGCGTGCAGCACGTTCGAGAGCGTCACCACCAGCGACAAGGTCGACTACCGCTCCCAGGCCAAGCAGACCACGGGCCTGGACGTGCCGCCGGACCTGACCCAGCTGCCCAAGGAAAACCGTCCTACCGGCCCCATCAGCGCCGCGCAGATGGCCGCCCAGCCCAATCCGCAGCGCCCCGTCGCCACCGCCGGCGCGCCCACCGCGCTGGACAAGGCCGGCACGGTCGAGTTCCGCCGCCTGGGCAACGCCCGCTGGCTGCACAGCACCCTGCCGCCCGAGCAGCTCTGGCCGCAGATCAAGGGCTTCTGGCAGGACCGCGGTTTCACGATCGAGTCCGAGGACCAGAACGTCGGCCTGATGGAGACCAACTGGGCCGAGAACAAGGCCAAGCTGCCGCAGGACTTCATCCGCAAGACGCTGGGATCGCTGCTGGACTCGCTGTACTCCACCGGTGAGCGCGACAAGTACCGCACCCGCCTGGAGCGCAACGAGCAGGGCGGCACCGACATCTACGTCACGCACCGCGGCCTGGTCGAGGTCTACACGAACTCGCAGCGCGACGACACCGGCTGGCAGCCCCGCCCCTCCGATCCGGAGCTGGAAGCCGAGATGACCTCGCGCCTGATGCTCAAGCTCGGCGGCAAGGACGAAGACGCCAAGACGATGGTCGCCAACGCCCAGCCGGCCGCGCCGACCTTCGCCGAGCAGCCGCGCGGCAACGCGCCGCGCTCGCTGGCCGAGGTGCCGGATCAGCTGCAGGTCAACGAGGACTTCGACCGCGCCTGGCGTCGTGTCGGCCAGTCGCTGGACCGCCACGGCTTCACCATCGAGGACCGCGATCGCAAGCAGGGTCTGTTCTTCCTGCGTTATGCCGACCCCAACCAGGCCGGCAAGGAAGACCCGAACTTCTTCCAACGTCTGTTCGGCGCGACCAGCGCGTCGAGCGCGGTGCGCTACCGCGTGTCGGTCAAGACCGAGGGCAATGTCTCGACGGTCAAGATCCTGGACGACAAGGGGGTGCAGCAGACCAACGAGCTGGCCAAGCGCATCCTGCAACTGCTGATGGAAGACGTCCGCTGAGTTCAGCCCACCGATGGCGAACCGTACGCCATCAGTTTGCGCAAAACAAAACGCCACCCTCGGGTGGCGTTTTTCATGGGCGCTCATTCGCCGGAAGCCGCACTTGTCATACGCCAACGGTGGGCCGGCAAACTCCAGTCAAATACCAGCTGGCGGTGCGCTCCTCGCGCAGATTCGCCCAGGCAAAGAAAAAGCCGCATGGCGGACCATGCGGCTTTTTCAGGACGAGTGAACGTCTTAGTTGCTGGCAGCCGAGGCCGGAGCAGCAGCGTCCGAAGCGGCAGCCGAAGCTTCCACGGCCGGGGCCGAGGCTTCAACGGCGGGAGCCGAAGCTTCCGGAGCGGGCGTCGCCACGGGAGCGGCTTCTTCCTTCTTGCCGCAAGCGGTCAGAGCAACAGCGGCCAGCAGGGAGGCCATCAGGATCGACTTTTTCATACTTGTCCTCAAGTAACTTTTAGACGAACAATCAATTACCGGTAATTAATGAAGTCGTACCAGAGTACGAGTACGAACTTCAGCAGACCAAGACGCGGAAAACCTCGAGCGCTTCCCTCGCCTAGCCGGCAATTATAGCCATCAGTTTGTAATCGTCTTACAAGCCTAGGGTGCTGCTAGCGAACGAAGCGGCAGACCGTTGCTCAATAGCGTCAAACCATTCATACGCCATGGCTTCTTCGCGGGGATCACGCAGTGAGAGTGACGCCCGCGACGGGGTCCACACCTTCACCGTCAGCAATCCGGGTGCCAGCAGCAGCGCCTGGGGCGCGGGGGTGCTGCGCTCGCCGAGGTCGGCCGGATCATAAGCGTGCGCGCGCACCACATGGTCGTGCAGCTGACGCCACTGGACGAAACGCGGATGGACGCGACGCAGCGTCTCGTAGTCATGCGCCGCCAACAGGCGCAGTTGACGATGCGGCAGCGCCCAGCGATGCAGCCCCTCCAGCAGCGCCGCGTCGGACAGCGGCCACCCGCTGAAGTCGGCGTCCAGCCAGCAGAGCTCGCGCCCGCCTTGCGCGGCGGCCAGCAGCAGCGCTTGCCGCAGCAATTGCCGGACGCCCTCGGCCGACTCGACGAGGCCGGGCTTCAGGTTTTCCGGGAGCGAAGCTTCTGTCGACATGGCGGTCTCCTTTTCCCTGCGGACGTGTTCAGGCGGGCAGCACCCAGCCGTCCTCGGCCCATTGATCCAGCAGTTCCCGCGCGCCCTCGCTCAGACGCGCGACGTCCGCCGGCGACAGCGCGCGCGCGTCAGCCAGGCGCCGCATCAGCGTCGCGTCGCGGCCGCCAGCGCGGAAGGACTGGCCGTTGATGAAGACATGCGCGGCGTCATACATCATGCGCGCCCGCGTGCTGAGCCGCGCGCCCTGCCCCGGCGGCAAGGCCTCGCCCGGCTCGAAGAACACGCGCGGCTTGGGCTCGGTCAGCGCCTCGCCAAGCGCGCGCTCCAGCGCCAGCGGCTCGGCCGCCGCCTTCATCACCGCCTCGCGCGCGAACGCGGTCAGCGCCTCGGGAATGCGCCCCGGCTCCCCGGTCGCCGCCTGGCGCGGATCGGCATACATCTTGTCGCCTCGCGGCTCGTCCTCGTCATCGGTCAGGCGCACCAGCAGCTCATTGGCCAGTTCCGCGCGCCAGGGCGAGCGGAACCCCACCGACGCCGTCATGCAATCGCCGCCGACGGCCACGCCGTCATGCGCCCAGCCCGGCGGCAGGTACAGCATGTCGCCGGGCTCGAGCACGAAATCCTCCTCGGGCTCGAAGTCGGCCAGCACCTTCAACGGCACGTCGTCGCGCAGCTCGCCGCTGGTGGACACGCCCAGCCGGCCGATCCGCCAATGCCGGCGGCCGGCCACCTGAATCAGGAAGACGTCATAGGAATCGAAATGCGGGCCGACGCCGCCGCCATCGCTGGCATACGACAACATCAGGTCGTCCAGCCGCGCCTCGGGCACGAAGCGGAATCGGCTCAACAGCGCATGGGCCGCATCGACATGCAGATCCAGACCCTGCACGAGCAGCGTCCAGCCCGGCTTGCTCCACGCCGGCAGCTTGGCGATCGGGCCCTGGCGCATCGTCCAGCGATCGCCGTCCTGTTGCGCGACCAGCCGCGACTCGACTTCCTCGCTCGCGGCCAGTTGAGCCAGGCCCGCCCGATCGATCGGCGCCTGCACGCCGGGCAGCGCCTGACGCACCAGCAAGGGCTGCTTCTGCCAATGGCGCTTCATGAACTGCGTCGCGCTGAGGCCGCCCAGCAGCGGCAGCGCCGCCTCGATGTCGATGCCCGAGACGGGCGCGGCGGCGCTTCGTGCCGGCGAGCCGGACGTGGAGCCGGTCGAGGATCGCGACGCCCGGGGCGACTGGGCCGCGGCGGTGGCGGTGGCGGTGGCGGCGGCACGGGACGAGGGGGACTTGGAGGTGGAGCTCATGGGCGGGCATTGTCTGAGAGAATCGCGCGATGCAAATCACTGCCCCCTGCGTCGTCTCCCTCACCTGGAGACTGGAAGACGCCCAAGGCCAGTCCGTCGAGGTCCTGGACCCGCCGATGGAGTTCTTTTTCGGCGGCCAGGACCTGTTCGCCAAGGTCGAGGAAGCGCTGGTCGACAAGGTCACCGGCGATGAAGTCAGCGTCGCGCTCGAGCCCGAGGATGCCTTCGGCGACTACGACAGCGACCTCGTCTGCTTCGAGTCCCGCGAGGTCTTCCCCGAGAACGTCGACGTCGGCATGCAGTTCGAGGGCCTGCCCGAAGGCGCGCTGACGCCCGACATGCCGTCCGACCGCATCTACACCGTCACCGAGATCTATCCCGAGCACATCGTGCTCGACGGCAATCACCCGCTGGCCGGCGTCGGTCTGCGCATCCACGTGACGGTCTGCGACGTTCGTGAAGCCACCGAGGAAGAGATCGAGGCCGGCACGCTCGGCGACTCCGGTTTCTCGGTCGTCAGCGGCCCGGCCTCGGACGAACCGCTGCACTGATCGCGCGTCATCGCGGATCGGCCCCCGCGCCCTCCGGGAGGAGCGGCGCGGTGGACTTGACCGGCTCGCGTGCGCACAGCCGCCGATACAGATCGAAGACCTTCGCTTCCAGCTCGACCGGGCTGGCGCACAGCCGCGCGCCGATCAGGCGCGCGCGGTAGTTGTAGATCTGCTCGCGCACCGCGTGGGACCAGCTCTGCGTGCTGGGCGTCAGGTCGAAGGTGCAGGTGCGCAGCACGTGCAGCCAGCCGGCCAACGCCGGCTCCGGCAACATCGCCAGGGTGCCCGCCAGTGACGCGGGCGGCAGTTGTCCCGGCGCGTACAGGCGCTGCAGCATCAGCAGCCGGATGACCAGGGCCGGATCCGCTCCGGCCGCCAGGCCCAGCGCATCCAGCGGCGCGCCCTGGCGCAGCAGCCGTCCGACGCGCGCAATCACGTCCAGGTCGCAGGCCGGCAAGGGTCGAGGCGATTCCTCCTGGGGCGCACACAGCAGATCGCCCTGGAAGCAGCGCACGCCCAAGGCCTTGAGGCGGACGTAATCGGCCGGCTCGGTCAGCCGGTCCGCGATGAGCACCGCTCCGGCCTGCTCGACCACGCGCAGGACGGGCGCCCAGGCGCTCACCGGCGCGAGCGTGGCATCCAGCTTCACGAAGGACAGCATCGGCAGCCACGCGAAGCGCGGATCGTCCGGCGTCACCACGCCCGACAACGCGAAGCGGTAGCCACGCGCATGCAGTTGCGCCACGCGGCGCGTCAGCGGCTCCTGCACCGGCACATCCACCGGCAGCTGGATCGCCCCCAGCGCGCCGGAGAGCACGTCGGCGATGGGGCTCGCGAGCGTCGGCGCGTCCATCTCGACGAACAGACAACCGGGGCGCCGTCGCGCGAGGCCCGCTTCCAGCAGCGTCTGGCTGAGCAACAAGCTGGTCGCGTAGGGACTGGGCGGCGGCGGCGCTCGCCGCGCGCTGTCGCGCCAACGCAGGCTGAGCGACTCGCCCAGCGGCTGGAGCGATCCGTCGATGACGGGCTGGCGGGCGAAGCAGGCGTGCGGCGGTTCGGGGGGAGGCAGCAGCCGGGTCAGCGGCACGCTGCTGCGAGACGTTCGGGAAGATGGCATGACCGTGACATTCATCGACTGACCCGGATCTCCGGGCGGCCCACCAGTATTTCGAGGAATGGCGCGCGGTTCGATGGCTCAGCTCAGTGGCAATGCGCTCGTTTCCGACTGGGAACTGGGCCCGACCCACTCGTTTGCAGGGAGTACGGCGGCCCCGCGGGTCAACGGCAGGCTCAACCAGGTCCGGGCGCCCTGCTCGGTGCGCTCGAAATGGAAGCTCGCGCCGATGCGTTCCGCGCGTCGACGCAAGCCCGCCAATCCCGTGCCGCCCGACAGCGGCGAATCGGTCGCGACGGCGTCCGGACCCGCGTCTGGCGCCCGTGCATCGCGCTGGCTCGCGCCGGATTGCCCGTTGTCCTCGATCAGCACCTCCAGCCGCTCGTGTTCCACCACCGCCATGCGGATGGACAGGCGACTGGCCTGCGCGTACTTGATGGTGTTGGCCACCGACTCCTCGACGATGCGCATCACCTGCTTGGTCAGGTCGTCCAGCAACACGATCTCCGGTCCCTCGGGAATGTCGTACTCGATCTGGAAATCGGCCCGGGTCAACGATTCGTCCAGATTGCTGCAATAGGTGAAGAGCACGTCGTGGATCGTGCGCTGCTCACGGATCTCGGTGACCGAGATGATCTCGCGCAGATCGGTCAGCGCCGCCATCAGCCTGGCCTCGAGCCGGTCATGGTCGATCTCCCGGTCGCGCACGCTGAACAGCGTGGTCACCAGCTTGGAGCCGATGCCGTCGTGCAGGTCGCGATAGATGCGGTCGCGCTCGCCCTGCGCGGCCGCCTCGGCTTCCATCTCGCGCTGGCGGTGATGGCTGACCAGCAGCTCGCGCTCGCGCTGCTGCAGCGTGTCGGTCAGGATGAGGTTGTGGTCGCGGATGCGCTTCACGTTGGCCTGGAACTTGGTGAGCAGGATCTGGGCGACGACGAACAGCAGCAGCGGCACGCTCAGATGGCTCAGGAAGATCGGCGACACCAGCAGGTGCGCCAGCGACCATCCGGCGTCGGGCATCGGGAATTGGACGATCTGCAGCACGGCGTTGTGGTCGCGCAGCGCGAAGACCTGCGCGAGCACCGACTGGAAGAGCAGCGACATCGCCGTGCGTGACCGCGTGCGCGCCACATGCAGGGCCAGCCGGGAGCACGCATGCAGGTGGAACACGAGCAGCACTGGCAGCCAGTAGGCATCCAGCCAGGCCCTCCCCTGTCCGCCGAGCCACGGATACGCGACCGCAGCGAACGAGGCCGCGCCGATCAGCGCCGCGCGCCCGACGCGGCCCAGCGGTTCTCCGACGAAGGCGAACAGGAACAGCGTGAGCACCGCCACGACGCCGCCCATGCAGGCGTACTGGGCCCAGGCCCACAACGGCAACAGGGGGGCCGGCACGTAGGGCAGCAGCACCAGCGTGTAGAGCACGGACCACAGCACCGTCGTCGCCCCCGCGTGGAGGAACACCGCGCCATCACGGCGGCTGGCCAGCCACGCGCCCAGCATGAACATGCCCGCAAGCAGGCAGAACACGTTCGAGGCATTGGCCAGCGAGGACCCGATGAAGGTCGTCAGCTCATAGATGTAGGACACCGTGTCCAGGTCACCGATGTAGACCGGCGCCAGTTGCACCTGCGGGTCCCAGGTGGTGACTTCCACGGTCACCTCGTTGCCCTCGGGACGCAGCAGGCGTCGGGCCAGCGAGACCTGCAAGGGCCGGTACCACTTGTAGCGTGCCGTGACGGAGGACTTCGGCAGCCCGCCGACCCAGACCCCGTTCAGGTAGACGTCCATGCCGTCCAGCGCCTGACTGATCAGCAGGCTGGCGCCTGGGATGCGGGGCTCGCCGCGGGGTGGCGCCCCTGGTGTCCGTTCGCAGCACGGCGCCGGGCGGGAGAGGTATCGATCCACGTCGATGCGGTATCTGATGCGCTTGAGGTCGCTCGACGGGCCGATCTTGCGCAGATACGGCAACTCGACGCGAGGCTCGTCGGCCAGGACGCTGCCGCTCAGGCGCGGCGCCTCCGGTCCGGCGTCGCGACTGCCCGCGGCGCCGCCGACGATCTCCAGGTCGCGGACATGCTCGACGCGGTAGACGCGCGTGGCCAGGCTGCTGGTGGCCACCACCAGCAACACGATCACGAACAGGGTCAGCCAGAAGCACACCGCCTTGAGCGACCCGCGCCTCGGACTATTCATCGATCAGCCCGTGCAGCCTCGCGGCATTGGCGGCCATCGCGCGCGATTTCACGCCGAGCTTGCGATACACGCTGCGCAGGTGCTGGTTCACGGTGTGATGCGAAATGCTGAGCCGCTGGCCGATCTCGACGATCGTCAGCCCCTCCACCAGATGCCGAAGCACATCCCATTCGCGCTCGCCCATTCCAAGCTCGCGCAGCACTTTCTCGCGATCAACCTGGGGGCGGACGTTGTTCTCCAGCATCGTGATGCGGTCGATGACCAGTTGCGCGACCGCCGGACTCAGCGGCGCCTGGCCGTTGTGCGCGCTGACGAGCTTGTCCACCATCGACGGCTGGATCTCGTCCTTGAGCAGGTAGCCGGTGGCGCCGGCGCGCAGGCTGCGCATCACGTGCTTGCTGTCGCCGAAGGTGCTCACCACCACGCTGCGGGACTCCGGACACTTGTCCTTGATCAGCCGGATCAGCTCGACCCCGTCCACATCAGGCAGCCCCAGGTCCACGACATACAGGTCGGCGCGGTTGGCCAGGATCGCCGCGATGGCCTCTCCGCGGTTCTTGGCGATGCCCACCACCTCGCAGAAGCTGCTGTTCGAGATCACATCCACCAGCCTTTTCATGACGCTCGGGTCGTCTTCGATGATCACGATGGCGATACTCATGGTTTGGCTCCTTCTCACTCGTTATCTCAATGCCTGGAGGCGGGCACAGTTTCGCGAGCAACAGGAAACCGACAATCACCGAATCAAGTAAACCCGAAAACACTACCCCACTGGATTCAGTGAGGCTCGGTGACCGGGGGCGGCGGCCGCTCCCAATCTCCTTTATCCGAGCGCGCGACCCGTCGGCATCGGGTTCTGACCCAATCCTCGACGCTGCCGGCCAGGCAGGCGATCAGGAGCATCAGCCCCCCGCTCGCCAGCAAATAACCAATTGCAGTCAGCCCAAATGAGGGATCGCCTGGTGACCGTGCGCCGGCGTGCTCGGCCGCCAGGCAGCTCGCGCCGGCGACAACCAGGCCCAGTGCAATCGCATACATGTTTCTCATGGCACGCTTCCATTCGCAAACCTGCGAGCAGTGTCAGCGACTTCGATTCGTCTGCTAATCACTCATTGATGTATGGAATAACCTGAATGTGCTATTCGACGGAGGAAGCATTGACGAATATCGTGCCGAACGAGGACCGTGCATCGGCGCGCAAAGATTCAATATTCGAATCACATGTCAATCGGTCGAGCACGCCAGGCTTGATGAATCCCCTCGAAGCAGATGAAATACCCGGCCTCAGTCGTGAGAAAGGTCGCGACGGCAACCCGTTCGACGGGCCGTAACGGCCAGGAAATCCGCGCGGTTCCGGCACCAGAACGACAACGGGCGCCCGAAGGCGCCCGTCGTGGGAGAGGAGATCGAGGCGCGGTCAGCGCAGGAATCTGCCTCGGGGATCGATGATCGCGATGTCGGCGAAGTTGGTGCCGGTGTGGTCGGTCGGGCTGAAGCTCAGGTCCATGCCGCCGAGGTCGTAGCGCGACATCCCGTTGAGCGCGCGCAGCACGCTGGCGCGCGAAGGATCCTTGCCGGCGCGCTTGAGGCTTTCCACCAGCACCTTGGCGCTGGCGTAGCCCTCCATCATGGCGGGGGTCACCAGGCCGCCGCTCTCGCCAGGCTTGGCCTTCACGAGGTCGGTGAGCTCGCGCACCATCGGCAGATTGGTGCTCCGCTCGCTGGGGAAGACCTGCGAGACGATGACGCCCGCGGCGTTCTGTCCGAGCAGTTGCACGAAGCCGTTGGACGCGTTGTTGGACAGCGTCGCGCCCAGGATGCGCGAGCCGGCCGCGCGCAGCGCGTTGATGGTGTCCGCGGTGATCTGCTGCGAGGCCACCAGCAGCACCACCTGCGGGTCCGCGGCGATCAGCTGCTTGACCACGCCGGCGATGTCCGGCTTCTCGCGCTCATAGGTCAGATGGGCGACCGGCTTCATCTTGCGCTCGTTGAAGGCGGTCATCGCGCCGGTGATGCCGTCGGCGCCGAAGGTGTCGTTGACCTGCACCAGCGCGATGCGCGTGTTGCCCATCTCCAGCAGCAGCTGCACGGCGCGCTCGGCCTCGCGCTGGTAGGTCGAGCGCACGTTGAAGACGTACGGATGCACCGGCTTGTGCAGCAGCATCGCGCCGGTGGACGGCGCGATCAGCGGAACCTGCGCCTTGTCCAGCAGCGGCATCACCGCCTGCGTGTGCGGCGTGCCGCGGGTCAGGAACAGCGCCACCGCGCCCTTGTCGATCAGGGTCTGGGCATTGGCCGCGGCCCGCTTGGGATCGAAGCCGTCGTCCAGCGACTGCAGGTCGATCTTCTGGCCGTTGACGCCGCCGGTGGCGTTGATGTGGTCGATGTAGAGCTTGGCGCCGAGCGTCAGTTCCTTGACGCTGGCGGCGACCTGACCGCTGAAACCGGCCGTCTGGCCGATCAGGATGTCTGCCCGGGCCGCCGCGCTGACCCCGAGGGCCAGGGCCGCGGCGGCGAGGTTGACGACGAAGGATGTGACCTTGCGGCCCAGCGGGTGCGTCCGGGTTGGCTTGCTCATGGTGTCTGTCCCACCAGCGCGCGGGGTGTGGCGGCCGGCTTTGTCTCCTGCACACCGACGGTCTTGTCCGCGCCGTCGGCTCCTCGACGCCGACGACCCCGCATTCAGGGGGGATCAGCGCCCGGCGCGCATCTTAGCCACGATGTCCTGCACCTGACCCAGCAATGCCTGGGTGTCGAAGGTCAGAACGTTGCGATTCGACAGCACCTGCCGGCCGCCCACCCACACATCCGTGACATGTTCACGCCCGGCGACATAGACCAGCTGCGCGTCCGCGTGATAGACCGGCTGGCATTCGACGGAGTCCAGCGCCACGGCCACGACGTCGGCCAGCTTGCCGGCCTCCAGCGTGCCCAGGTCATTGGCGCGTCCCATGGCCTTGGCGGCGCGCACGGTGGCCATCTCCAGCGCGGTGCGCGCGGACACGGTCAGCGGGTCGCCGGTCACGCCCTTGGCGAGCAGCGCCGCGGCGCGGATCTCGCTGAACATGTCCTGGCGGTTGTTGGAGGCCGCGCCATCGGTGCCCAGCACCGTGTTGACGCCGGCGGCTTCCAGCGCCTTGACCGGCGCCACGCCCGACGCGAGCTTCAGGTTGGAGCTCGGGTTGTGGACAAGGTGGACGCCCTGCTTCGCGACGAGGTCGATCTCGTCCGGGGTCAGGTGGACCATGTGCACGGCGATCATCTTCGCGTTCAGCAGCCCGAGCTTGTTCAGGCGGGCCAGCGGGCGCTCGCCGTACTGCTTGACGCTGCCGTCGATCTCATCCTGCGTCTCGTGGATGTGGCAGTGCATCTGCAGGTCGTACTTCTCGGCCAGCTCGCGCAGCTGGATGAAGGTCTCGTCGGAAACCGTGTACGGCGCGTGCGGCGCGCTGGTCCAGTCCAGCAGCTGCTCGCCCTTGAACTGCTCGTAGGCGGCCAGGCCCTTGGCGATGTAGTCCTGGGCATTGGCGGCGTAGCCGGTGGGGAAGTCGATGACGTTGATCGACACGCCGGCGCGGATGCCGCTGTCCACCGCCGCGCGAGCCATCGCGGTGGGGAAGAAGTACATGTCGTTGAGGTAGGTCACGCCGCCGCGCAGCGCCTCGGCCGCCGACAGCATCGAGCCCGTGTAGGTCCATTCCTCGCTGACCCACTGGCGCTCCAGCGGCCAGATGTGGTTGTTGAGCCAGTCCATCAGCGCCAGGTCGTCCGCGACCCCGCGCAGCAGCGACATCGCCGAGTGCGTGTGCGCGTTGATCAGGCCGGGGATCAGGACGTGGTTCGGCAGCTCGACGCGCTCGGCATCGGCGTAGCGCTTCAGGGCCTCCTCGCGAGGCAGCACGGCGGCGATGCGTTCGCCCTCGATGGCCAGCGCGTGCTGCTCGAGCACCGGGCTGTCCGGGGTCATGGTGATCAGCCAGCGGGGCAACAGCAGCTTCACGGCTTGGGTCGTCATGGGGGTCTCCTCGATGCTTCAGAAAATCTCGTCGAACAGCGCCAGCACGCGCGGGGCGTCGACCTCGACGCAGACCTGCTGCGACGGATGGCCGCTCCAGGGCGTGCCGGTGCCGTGCTCGTTGCGCCAGTCCTGGATGGTCTGACCGGTGGCGATGCCCTCCAGCGCGACGCGCACCGGACCGGCGCGCAGCGTGAAGGCCTCGGGCACCAGCAGGATCGCCGCGGCGCTCGCGTCGTGGGCATAGATGCCGCCGATGCCGTCGCGCGCGTCGTAGAACTGCTGGTAATGGCGCGTGGCCAGCCAGAGCAGCTCACCGGCGCCGTCGCCGCGGCCGCGCAGCTTGGCCAAGTCCGCCTCGCGCATGATCGCTTCCTGCGTCACGTCCAGGCCGACGATGGTCACCGGCCAGGCGGCGGTGAAGACCTGATCGGCCGCCTCGGGGTCGGCCATGATGTTGGCCTCGGCCACCGGCGAGACATTGCCCGCATGGCCCTTGAGCCCGAAGGCGCCGCCCATCACGACGACGCGCTTGACCTTGCCGGCGATCGACGCGTCATGCGCCAGCGCCAGGGCCAGGTTGGTGAACGGGCCGACCGCCACCAGCGTGATCTCGCCGGGGCGCGCGTTGACCATGTCGCAGATCAGCTGATGCGCGGGGCGCGGGTCGAGCGCGCGCGCGGGCTCGGGCAGCCGCGCGGCCACGCCGCCCAGGCCGTCGTCGCCATGCACATGGGCGGCGTCCTTGCGGCGGCGCTTGTCCAGCAGCGGGCCGCTGGCGCCGGCGGCCACGGGGATGTCCTTGCCGAACAGCGCGGTCAGGCCGCGCGCGTTGCGGGTCGTGGTCTCGACCGGCCCGTTGCCGAAGACCGCCGTGACCGCCACCAGGTCGAAGCCGGGATGGCAGGCCAGCAGCGCGAGCGCGAGCGCGTCGTCGATGCCGGGGTCGGTGTCGAAGATGACGGGAATCGGAGAGGAAATCTGGCTGTCCATGGGGTACTGCATGAGGGTGGGCGCTCCAGGATCAGGAGGGATCGACCGCCGAGTGTGCCGCGTCCGCCACCAGCGTGGCGAGCTCGGGCAATTCCGGCAGCTCGGAGCGATGCGGCATGGCCTGCTGGACGCCGGCGCGGCTCACCGCGAGCGCGGCCGCCGACTGGCCCAGCGCGACCGCGCGGGCCGGGGCCAGGCCCTCGGCCAGCGCCACGGCCAGACCGCCGACCAGCGTGTCGCCCGCGCCGACGGTGTCCACCGCCTCGACGCGCGCCGCGCCCAGGTGCAGGCCATCCGGATGCGCGTCGCACAGCAGCCAGGCGCCGGCGCCGCCCAGCGTCACCAGCACGTGGCGGGGGCCGAGCGTGCGCAGGTGGGCCGCGGTGGTCCGCGCGATGGTGCGGCCATCGGCGTCACCCGGCAGCGTGACCGCGCGCGCGAGCTGCAGCGCCTCGGTCTCGTTGACGACCAGCCAGTCGCTGAGCGCCAGCAGCGATGCGGGCAGCTCTTGCGCCGGCGCGGCGTTCAGCACGGTCGTGACGCCGGCCTCGCGGGCGATCTCGAACGCGCGCTGGATCGCGGGCACCGGCACTTCCAGCTGGGCCACGACCACCTTGGCCTGACGCAGCAGCGCCCCGCCCTGCTCCACGTCCGCCGCGTCCAGGTCCGCGTTGGACCCCGGCACCACGACGATCGCGTTCTCGCCGCCCTCGCTGGCGACCATGATCACGGCGACTCCGGGCCAGGCCGCGTCGTCGCGGCGCACGGCCTGGGTGTGCACGCGCTCGGCCTCGAGCGCGGCGAGCAGGTCCTGCCCGTGCTGGCGCATGCCGATGCGCGCGATCAGCGCGACCTCCGCGCCCAGGCGCGAGGCGGCGACGGCCTGGTTGCCGCCCTTGCCGCCGGGGGTGCCGGCGAAGCTCTCGCCGATCAGGGTCTCGCCCGGCGCGGGCAAACGCGCGGCGTGGGCCACGAGGTCCATGTTGACGCTGCCCACCACCACCACGGTGGCCGCAGCCTTGGCTGAAGTCATGAAAGCTCCGGAGACGACGGCGCCGCGGTGCTCTCGCGCAGCACGACCTGCGGCACGAGTTGCAGGTCCTTGAAGGGCGCCTGGGGATTCTCGATGCGCTCGATCAACGCGCGGCCGGCCTCGCGGCCGAGATCGCGGATCGAGCAGCCCACACTGGTCAGCGCGGGATAGACGTAACTGCCGAGCTCGATCGCGTCGAAGCCCACGACCGACAGCTGACGCGGCACGGCCAGGCCGAGCTCGGCGGCGGCGCGCAGCGCGCCCATGCCCATCAGGTCGTTGCAGGTGAAGATGGCGGTCAGCTCGGGCTGGCGCGTCAGCAGCGCCTTCACGGCCTCGTAGCCGCCGGCCGTGCTGAAGTCGCTTTCGGCGAGCCACTCGGGCCGGGCCTCCAGGCCGCGCTGCTGCATCGCGTTGCGCCAGCCGGCCACGCGCTCGGTGGTGACCTCGAACTCGCCCGGGCCGCTGACGCAGCCGATGCGCCGATGGCCCAGCTCCAGCAGGTGGCGCACCACCTCGAAGGCGCCGAGCTGGTTGTTCACGCTGACGCGGTCAGCGCGCGCGCCGGGCACCAGACGGTCCACGGTCACGACCGGCACGCTGGCGTGGCGGAAGGTGCTCGCGAGCTCCTCGGTGTCGCCGGCGGAGCTCAGCAGCAGTCCGTCGATGCGCTTTTCCAGCAGCGTGCGCAGATAGGCCTGCTGGTGCTTGGGATCGTTGTCCGAGTTGCACAGGAACACCGAGTAGCCCGCCTGGCGGCACCACTCCTCGGCGCCGACGACCAGTTCGGCGAAGAACGGGTTGCGCACGTTGGGCACCAGCACGCCGACGATCTTGGTCTCGCTGCGGCGCAGCGAGCGCGCCACCGCGCTGGGGAGATAACCGATCTCGTCGACCGCCGCCAGCACGCGGGCGCGCGCCTCGGCGCTCACCGGCCGCGTGTTGTTCAGCACGTGCGACACCGTGGTGAAGGAGACCCCTGCCAGCGCGGCCACATCCTTGATGGTGCTCATCGGTAGATTCGGTCCTCAGGTCGTGCCAAACTGGCGTGTTCTGTCAATTGCAAACGTTTGCAGAGCATACCGCAACGTTGATACAGCCGAGCTCCGGGCGAACCCCGCGCATCAAATATTCAAATGGAAAAAGCCCCTGGCCAGGGCTCAGGGGCTTGGTGGGGTGAGCCGACGGATCGGCTCGACACAGCAGTGGATCAGCGCTGGGCGATCGGCTTGACGTCGCGCTTGGTGGCGCCGACGAACAGCTGACGCGGACGGCCGATCTTGTACTCGGGGTCGCCGATCATCTCGTTGAGCTGGGCGATCCAGCCGACCGTGCGGGCCAGCGCGAAGATCGCCGTGAACAGCGGCACCGGGATGCCGATGGCGCGCTGCACGATGCCCGAGTAGAAGTCGACGTTCGGGTACAGCTTGCGGGCGACGAAGTATTCGTCTTCCAGCGCGATCTTCTCCAGCTCCATGGCCAGCTTGAACATCGGGTCGTTGTGCAGGCCCAGCTCGTTCAGCACTTCATGGCAGGTCTCGCGCATCAGCTTGGCGCGCGGATCGTAGTTCTTGTAGACACGGTGACCGAAGCCCATCAGCTTGACGCCGCTGTTCTTGTCCTTCACCTGCTTGATGAACTCGCCGATCTTGGCCACGCCGCCGTTGCGCTGGATGTCTTCCAGCATGTTCAGCGCGGCTTCGTTCGCACCACCGTGCGCCGGACCCCACAGGCAGGCCACGCCCGCGGCGATCGCCGCGAACGGGTTGGTGCCCGACGAGCCGCACAGGCGCACCGTCGACGTCGAGGCGTTCTGCTCGTGGTCGGCGTGCAGCGTGAAGATGCGGTCCATCGCGCGCACCAGCACGTCGTTGGGCTTGTACTCCTCGCAAGGCGTGGCGAACATCATGCGCATGAAGTTGCCGGCGTACGAGAGGTCGTTCTTCGGATAGATGTAGGGCTGGCCGATCGTGTACTTGTAGGCCATCGCCACCAGCGTCGGCATCTTCGCGATCAGGCGGATCGCGGCGATCTCGCGGTGCTCGGGATTATTGATGTCGGTGCTGTCGTGATAGAAGGCCGACAGCGCACCCACCAGACCCGTCATCACGGCCATCGGATGCGCGTCGCGACGGAAGCCGCGCAGGAAGAACTGCATCTGCTCGTTGACCATCGTGTGGTTCGTCACACGGTTGGTGAACTCTTCCTTCTGCGACGGGGTGGGCAGTTCCCCGTACAGCAGCAGGTAGCAGGTCTCGAGGTAGTCGCAGTTCACCGCCAGCTGCTCGATCGGGTAGCCGCGATACAGCAGCTCGCCCTTGTCGCCGTCGATGTAGGTGATCGTCGAGTTGCACGACGCCGTCGACAGGAAGCCCGGGTCGTACGTGAACTTGCCGGTCTGGGCGTAAAGCTTGCGGATGTCGATCACATCCGGACCGATGGTGCCCTTGTACAGGGGCAGCTCCATTTGGGGGCTGCCGTCGGAGAACGACAGGGTGGCTTTGACGTCAGACGGGGTCATGGGCATTCCTTATGACTTCGGGGGGTTCTGGTTACTGTGGGGTCCGCAGCATCGCGAGCACGGCATGCACGTCGGGGCGATCGAGCTCGTCAGCCGGTTCCTTGCGGGCCAGCATCAGGTCGAGCAGGTCGTTGTCCGACAGGTCCATCAACTGCCGCAGGCCTTCCGCGTGGAAGACGGTCAGCGCGCCCTCGTGACGTTGGAAGAACCGCTCGATGAAAAGATCATTCTCCAACAGCCCGCGGCGGCAGCGCCACTTGAGCTTGGAGAGATCCCTCTCATCGATGAGGGTGTTGGTGTCGGCGGCGTTCATGCGTGTGCGCGCGATGGCTGGCGAGCGGCCTCAGACGGCGCGTCGCACCATCAGTTCCTTGATCTTGCCGATCGCCTTCGTCGGGTTGAGACCCTTCGGGCAGACGTCGACGCAGTTCATGATGGTGTGGCAGCGGAACAGGCGGTACGGATCCTCGAGGTTGTCGAGGCGTTCCGTGGTCGCCTGGTCGCGGCTGTCGGCGATGAAGCGGTAGGCCTGCAGCAGGCCGGCGGGACCGACGAACTTGTCGGGGTTCCACCAGAAGCTGGGGCAGCTCGTCGAGCAGCTCGCGCACAGGATGCACTCGTACAGGCCGTTGAGCTCTTCGCGCTCCTCGGGGGACTGCAGGCGCTCCTTCTCGGGCGGCGCTTCCTCGTTCACCAGGAACGGACGGATCGAGTTGTACTGCTTGAAGAACTGCGTCATGTCCACGATCAGGTCGCGGACGACGGGCAGGCCCGGCAGCGGCTTCAGGATGACGACATCCGGCAGCGAACGCAGGTTCGTCAGGCAGGCCAGACCGTTCTTGCCGTTGATGTTCATCGCGTCGGAACCGCACACGCCTTCGCGGCAGGAACGGCGGAACGACAGCGTCGGATCCACTTCCTTGAGCTTGAGCAGGGCGTCCAGCAGCATGCGTTCGTTGCCCGCGAGCTCCAGCTCGATGGTCTGCATGTACGGCTTGGCGTCCTTGTCCGGGTCGTAGCGGTAGATCTTGAAAGTGCGCTTGATCATTTCTTGATGCTCCTGCGGCCGGTCAGAAGGTACGGACCTTCGGGGGGACGCTCTCGACGGTCAGCGGTTGCAGGTTGACCGGCTTGTAGGTCAGGCTGTTGCTCTTGGAGTGCCACAGCGTGTGCTTCATCCACTCCTTGTCGTTGCGGCCCAGCGGGAACTCCGCATCGTCCGCGCCGCGCTCGAAGTCGTTCACGGTGTGGGCGCCACGGCATTCCTTGCGGGCGGCCGCCGACACGATCGTGGCCTGCGCGGCCTCGATCAGGTTGTCGACTTCCAGGGCCTCGACACGCGCGGTGTTGAAGACCTTGGACTTGTCCTTCAGCGTGATGTTCCTGACCCGCTCGCGGATGGCGGCGATGGCGGTGACGCCCTCGTCCAGCAGCTTGCTGGTGCGGAACACGCCGGCGTGCGACTGCATCGCGGCGCGCAGGTCGTCGGCGACCTTCTGCGCGTATTCACCCCCGGTGTTGGACTCCAGGCGAGCGACGCGGGCCAGCGTCTTGTCGGCGGCGTCCTTGGGCAGCGGCTTGTGCGCCGTGCCCGCGGCCTTGAAGGCCTTGTGCGCCTCGACGATGTGGTTGCCCGCGGCGCGGCCGAAGACCACCAGGTCCAGCAGTGAGTTGGTGCCCAGGCGGTTGGCGCCGTGCACCGACACGCAGGAGCACTCGCCCACCGCGTACAGGCCGTTGACCACGCTCTTGGGATCGTCGCCCTTGGGCACCACGACCTGGCCGTGGATGTTGGTCGGGATGCCGCCCATCTGGTAATGGATGGTCGGCACGACGGGGATCGGTTCCTTCGTGATGTCGACGTTGGCGAAGTTGTGGCCGATCTCCAGCACCGAGGGCAGGCGCTTGGCGATGGTGTCGCCGCCCAGGTGGGTCATGTCCAGCACGACGTAGTCCTTGTTGGGACCGCAGCCGCGACCTTCCTTGATCTCCTGGTCCATGCAGCGCGAGACGAAGTCACGCGGTGCCAGGTCCTTCAGCGTCGGGGCGTAACGCTCCATGAAGCGCTCGCCGTTGGCGTTGCGCAGGATGGCACCCTCGCCGCGGCAGCCTTCGGTCAGCAGCACGCCCGCGCCGGCCACGCCGGTCGGGTGGAACTGCCAGAACTCCATGTCCTGCAGCGGGATGTCGGCGCGCGCGGCCATGCCCAGGCCGTCACCGGTGTTGATGAAGGCGTTCGTCGAGGCCGCGAAGATGCGACCCGCGCCGCCGGTGGCCAGCAGCACGGTCTTGGCTTCGAGGATGTGGATCTCGCCCGTCTCCATTTCCAGCGCGGTCACGCCGACGCAGTCGCCGTCGGCGTCGCGGATCAGGTCCAGCGCCATCCACTCGACGAAGAAGTTGGTGCGGGCCTTGACGTTCTGCTGGTACAGCGTGTGCAGCAGCGCGTGGCCGGTGCGGTCGGCCGCGGCGCAGGCGCGCTGCACGGGCTTCTCGCCGTAGTTGGCGGTGTGGCCGCCGAACGGACGCTGGTAGATCGTGCCGTCGGGGTTGCGGTCGAACGGCATGCCGAAGTGTTCGAGCTCGTACACGACCTTCGGCGCTTCACGGCACATGAACTCGATGGCGTCCTGGTCACCCAGCCAGTCCGAGCCCTTCACGGTGTCGTAGAAGTGGTAATGCCAGTTGTCCTCGGACATGTTCCCCAGGCTGGCGCCGATGCCGCCCTGGGCGGCCACGGTGTGCGAGCGGGTGGGAAAAACCTTGGACAGCACGGCCACGTTCAGGCCGGCGAGCGACAGCTGCAGCGACGCGCGCATGCCGGAGCCGCCGGCTCCGACGATCACGACGTCAAACTTGCGCTTGGGCAGCGAGGTTCCGATATTCATTGCTTACAGCCTCCAGAGCACTTGGATCGCCCAACCCGCGCAACCCGTCAACCACACCAGCGTGAACACGTGCAGCGCCAGCCGCACGCCCACCGGCTTCACGTAATCCATCCAGATGTCGCGCACGCCGACCCAGGCGTGATACGCCAGGGAGACGATCAGCGCGAAGGTCAGGAACTTCATCCATTGCTTGCTGAAGATGCCGGCCCACAGGTCGTAGCCCAGCGGCTGGCTGGTGAACAGCACTTGCGCGAGCAGCACGATCGTGAACAGCGCCATGAGCAGCGCGGTGGCGCGTTGCGCCATCCAGTCGCGCAGGCCGTAATGCGCACCGGTGACGATGCGCTTGCTTCCGTAGGTTGTCATTGTTGATTTGCCTCTTGGGTCAATCGTCGGAATTCATCCGGACCGCGCGACGGGGTGGTCACGCGGCCGCGGCGGAATCAGTACAGGCCGAACAGCTTGGCGCCGAGCGCCAGGGTCAGCACGATGCTCAGCACGAGCGTCACGATGGCGCTGCTCTTGCCGAATTCCTTGCTCACGCTGTGCGTCGCGTCCATCCACAGGTGACGGACACCGGCGATGAAGTGGTGCAGGTAGCCCCAGATCAGGCCCAGCGTCACCAGCTTCACGAACCAGGCCGGCAGGAAGCCGATGCCCGAGACGAAGGCGGCGGTGAAGGTCTCGTACGAGATCTCCGACGTGAGGCTGGTGTCGAACATCCAGATCACGAACGGCAGCAGGAAGAACATCAGCAGGCCGCTGATGCGGTGCAGGATCGACACGATGCCCGCCGGCGGCAGGCGATACGAGACGATCTGCGTGACGTGGATGTTGGTGTAGACCGGTCGATTCTTCTTGGTGGCTTGGGTGGCGTCCGTCATGTCCGACCTTGTAATCAATGTGAAACCCGAAGATTTTATGGCAACGCAACACCCCGTCAGGGTGTCCTGGGCGCATGTCGTTTTCAGGCGGTGCCATGAAAACGTCATCGCCACAACGCGAAAGCATCAGTTCAGGTCGTTGCGGTAAAAGTGGTGGGAGGTGTTGTAGAGACCGCGGCGCAACTCCACCGGCTTGTCGCCGTAGGTGAAGGAGAGCCGCTCCACGCTCAGCAGCGGACTGCCGGGCGCTACCTGCAGCAGCGCGGCGGCATCATCTGGCGCCGCGACTGCCCGGATCTTTTCCTGTGCCCGAATCATGGGCACGCCGAATTCGGTTTCGAGCAGGCCGTAGAACGGCCCGCGGTGCTCGAGCAGCCGCTCCGTCGTCAGCCCCTTGAAGAGCGCGCCGGGCAGCCAGATGTCGTCCAGCACCACCGGCTGGCCGCCGCTGTGCAGCAGCCGGCGGATCTCGATGACGGGATCGCCCGCGCGCAGCTGCATCAGCCTGGCGATGAAGGCCGGCGCGCGCTGGCGCTTGCAGTCCAGCAGTTGACGCCCCAGCGTCGCCGACGCATCGCCATCGGGCGTCAGGCGCAGGAAGCGATATTGCTGCTGCTGCTCGGCATGGGTGGCGACGAAGGTGCCCTTGCCCTGCTTGCGCACGAGCAGGTTGTCGGCGGCGAGCTCATCGATGGCCTTGCGCACCGTGCCCTGGCTCACCCCGAAGCGGGCCGCCAGGTCCATCTCGCTGGGGATGGTCTCCCCCGCCTTCCATTCACCGGCCTGCAGCCCCTTGAGGATCAGTCCCTTGATCTGGCGATACAGCGGGCTGAACGACGGCGCGGCTTCCGCGCGCGCCAGCTCATTGAGCGGCGTGACGGGGTGAACCGGGGCGGCGGGGGGCGACATGGGGCGCGATTCGAGCACAAACGTGGTGCGAGCGTCCATCTCCCGAAGGGAGTCCGACGAGATTAGTCTTATATAAGACACAAGAGTGTCGGTTTCGCGCCATGGTGGCCTGCCCGATTGGGGGCGGCTCCCCACACCGGTGGGCGAAGAAGACCCTTTCGCGATCCGTGCCGCCACGCGGCTGGCCTACACTTGCCGCCGCTGGCGCGGAGCGCGCCTCACGCATCAATCCACTCGCACTTCTCGGAGACTTCTGATGAGCAAGAAACCCGTTCGCGTCGCCGTCACCGGCGCCGCCGGCCAGATCGGCTACGCCCTGCTGTTCCGCATCGCCAGCGGCGAGATGCTGGGCAAGGACCAGCCCGTCATCCTGCAGCTGCTGGAGATCCCGGACGAGAAGGCCCAGAACGCGCTCAAGGGCGTGATCATGGAACTGGAAGACTGCGCCTTCCCGCTGCTGGCCGGCATCGAGGCCCACAGCGACCCGATGACCGCCTTCAAGGACACCGACTACGCGCTGCTGGTCGGCGCGCGTCCGCGCGGCCCGGGCATGGAGCGCGCGGACCTGCTGGCCGCCAACGCCCAGATCTTCACGGTGCAGGGCAAGGCGCTGAACGCCGTGGCCTCGCGCGACGTGCGCGTGCTGGTGGTCGGCAACCCCGCCAACACCAACGCCTACATCGCCATGAAGTCGGCGCCGGACCTGCCGGCCAAGAACTTCACCGCCATGCTGCGCCTGGACCACAACCGCGCCGCCTCGCAGATCGCCGCCAAGACCGGCAAGCCGGTGGGCAGCATCGAGAAGCTGGCCGTGTGGGGCAACCACTCGCCGACGATGTACGCCGACTACCGTTTCGCGACCATCGACGGCCAGGCCGTCAAGCCGCTGATCAACGATGAAGAGTGGAACCGCACCACCTTCCTGCCGACCGTGGGCAAGCGCGGCGCCGCGATCATCGCCGCCCGCGGCCTGTCGTCGGCCGCCTCGGCCGCCAACGCCGCCATCGACCACATGCGCGACTGGGCCCTGGGCACCAACGGCAAGTGGGTCACGATGGGCATCCCGTCGGACGGCTCGTATGGCATCCCCAAGGACGTCATGTTCGGCTACCCGGTGACGGTCGAGAACGGCGAATACAAGATCGTCCAGGGCCTGGAGATCGATGCCTTCTCGCAAGAGTGCATCAACAAGACGCTGAACGAGCTGCTGGAAGAGCAGAACGGCGTCAAGCACCTGCTGTGATCCTCGCGGATGCCGACTGAGGCATCTCGCTGAGCGACACTCGACGGGCCGACCTTCGCAAGAAGGCCGGCCCTTCTTCTTTCCAGCCTCCATCCCACCCATGACCGCCCTCCTCACTCCCGCCCAGGCCCTGTTCGAAGAAGGCCAGGCGCCCGCCGTGCTGCCGGTCGTCGACCATTACTGCGGCGTCGAGGCCCGCATGATCAAGAGCCTGGAGCTGCAGGCGCGGATGGGCCCGGTCTTCGACATCACGCTGGACTGCGAGGACGGCGCGCCGGTCGGCGGCGAGGCCGAGCACATGCTGCTGGTGCTGCATCTGCTCAATGGCTCGCTGAACGCCTTCGGCCGCGTCGGCGTGCGCGTGCACCCGTTCAACCATCCCGCCTTCGAGGCCGACGTCGAGGCGGTCATCGCCGGCGGCGGCGAGAAGCTCGCCTATCTGATGATCCCCAAGCCGGAGAGCTTCGCCGAGCTGGACGCCGCCATCGGCTTCATCGACGACAGCCTGCGCCGCCATGCCATCGAGAAGCCGCTGCCGCTGCACACGCTGATCGAGACCCACGGCGCCCTGCGCGACGTCGAGGCGATCGCGGCGCATCCGCGCATCGAATCGCTGTCCTTCGGGCTGATGGACTTCGTGTCCGCGCATCGCGGCGCGATCCCGAGATCGGCGCTGACGGTCGAGGGTCAGTTCACGCATCCGCTGGTGCAGCGCGCCAAGCTCGCGATCGCCGCGGCCGCGCACGGCCGCGGAAAGACGCCGTCCCACTGCGTGGCCACCGAGTTCAAGAGCGAGCGTGCGATCCAGTCCGCCGCCGAGCGCGCGGCGCGCGACTTCGGCTACACGCGGATGTGGAGCATCCACCCCAACCAGATCCAGCCGATCATCGACGCCTTCGCGCCGAGCGTGGCCGAGATCGACGAGGCCATCGAGATCCTGCAGGCCGCGCAGGCCGCGGACTGGGCGCCGATCCAGCACCGCGACATGCTCCATGACCGCGCGAGCTACCGGCTCTTCTGGCACCTGCTGCAGCGCGCGTACCGCACCGGGCAGCGCCTGCCGGCTGAAGTCGAGCAGGCGTGGTTCGCGCCGACGCCCTCTCCACTCTGAAGACGCTCTGACGGCGAGGCCGACGCCGATTCGGCATCGACGCCACGCCGGGCGCGCTGCCTCATCGAGGCTCGCAACAATGTGCAATCCGCCATTCGTGCAGCAGTTCACGCCGCGTTGACGCTCCCGCGATCGCACCCCCGCACCCGCCGCGCACGGCGGCCCGCACAACCGGTGAAGACCCTAGCGTCGATCAACCGATTGACACATTAATTGCCGACTTCAGCGCGAGGGCCTGCGGTGACAATCGCTCATCGCCGCGTTCCGGCGTTTTGCTTTCTCGGCCACCCGCATCGGCTGGTGTTTTCAGGTCCCCTCTCCGTTCCTCGCATGCGACTGACCACCCTCCTCCTCTCCGGCGCTGCCGCCGCCGCGCTGACGCTGACCGCCGGCATCGCCTCGGCGCAACCCGACCCGAACGCGGCCAAGCCCGCGCCGGCGAAGTCGGCCGCCAAACCCGCGCCGGCGAAGACCGCGAAGAAGCCGGCCGCCAAGACGCCGCCGCCCCCGCCCCCGCTGCCGGAAGCCAGCGAGGAGCAACTGGCCGCGGCCAAGCGCGCCTACCTCGGCCTGTACGAGTGCGAGTTCAAGCAGTCGATCACGATCGAGCCCAACGCCAAGCACACGGGCTACATCGACGTGGCCTACAAGAAGGACACCTTCACGATGAAGCCGGTCCTGTCCACCACCGGCGCGCTGCGCCTGGAGGACGTCACCGGCCGCACGCTGATGGTCCAGATCGCCAACAAGTCGATGCTGCTGGACGTGAAGGCCGGTCAGCGCCTGGTCGACGACTGCATCCACCCGGAGCAGCGCGCCGCGATCGAAGCCGCCCGCTCGGCCTCGGCACCGGCCGGTTCGGGCCTGGGCATCTCGCCGACCGCTCAATAAGCGGTCCGCCGCCTGCAGGAAGCCGCCCGCGAGGCGGCTTTTTCATTGGGACCGCGGGTGGCATCGCTCCCTGGATTTCCATACCGTCCCAGTGGGGCATCCCGGGTGTCGACTGGATTTCACGAGTCGAAAGTACGTACAATTCATGCATACTTTCTGATTCATACCGACAGTGCGATGACGCACCCTCGGTCATGAATTCGCCAGAACCGTCGCCTAATCTCCCAGGATCGCCAGGAGCCCGCATGGAAGCTACCGTCGCTGAACGAGGTCAGATCACCCTGCCCAAGGCCGTGCGCGACGCGCTGGGACTGACCAAGGGCACGACGCTGAAGGTGGAACTGGACGGCGCGCGCATCATCCTGCGCAAGAACGTCGACGACGCCATCTCCCGCGCCCGCGGCCGCTTCAAGCTGCCCGAGGGCACCGCCACCGACGACGTCATGCGCGAGCTGCGCGGCCGCGCCCCCGACGAATCCACCGAAGCCTGACCGGATGATCGCTGTCGATTCCTCCGTCCTGATCGACCTCCTGGGCGACGCGCCCGGCGCGGACGCGGCCGAGGCCGCGCTGCGCCTGGCGCTGTCCAGCGGTCCGGTCGTGCTGTGCGACGTGGTGCTGTCGGAGGTCACCGCCGGCCTGGGCCACGGCTCCGACGTGATGGACGCGCTCGAGGAGATGGGCCTGCGCTTCCTGGCCATCGACCAGCGCGCGGCCATCCGCGCCGGCGAGATGCAACGCAAGTTCAAGCAACGCCTGTCCGACAAGGGCGCCGCGGCCGGTGCCGCGTCGTCGGCGCGGGCGATGCCCGATTTCCTGGTGGGCGCGCACGCGATGCTGCAGTGCGACGGCCTGATCACCCGCGACCAGGGATTCTTCCGAGACTATTTCAAGGGCCTGAAGGTCATCGTGCCCAGCGCACCCTGACCGCCGAGCCCGCCTTCCCGACGTTTTTTGACCCAAGCAGAGACCACGACTGGAGTTCGCATGCTGCAAGCCTATCGCCAACACGAAGCCGAACGCGCCGCGCTCGGCATTCCGCCGCTGCCGCTCGATGCAAAGCAAGTTGCCGCGCTGATCGAGCTGATCAAGAACCCGCCGGCCGGTGAAGACGCGTTCCTGCTGGACCTGCTGACGCACCGCGTGCCCCCGGGCGTGGACGACGCCGCCAAGGTCAAGGCCTCGTTCCTGGCCGCCGTCGCGCACGGCGACCTCACGGTCGGCCTGATCTCCAAGGCCAAGGCCACCGAGCTGCTGGGCACCATGGTCGGCGGCTACAACGTGCATCCGCTGATCGAGCTGCTGGACGATGCCGAAGTGGCCGGCGTCGCCGCCGAGGGTCTGAAGAAGACCCTGCTGATGTTCGATTACTTCAACGACGTCGCCACCAAGGCCAAGGCGGGCAACGCCAAGGCCAAGGAAGTGATGCAGAGCTGGGCCGACGGCGAGTGGTTCACCACCCGCCCCGAGGTCGAGAAGAAGATCACCGTCACCGTCTTCAAGGTGCCCGGCGAGACCAACACCGACGACCTGTCCCCCGCTCCCGACGCCTGGAGCCGTCCGGACATCCCGCTGCATTACCTGGCGATGCTGAAGAACACGCGCTCCGACGCGGCCTTCAAGCCCGAGGAAGACGGCAAGCGCGGTCCGATGCAGTTCATCGACGACCTGAAGAAGAAAGGCCACATCGTGGCCTACGTCGGCGACGTCGTCGGCACCGGTTCCTCGCGCAAGTCCGCGACCAACTCGGTGATCTGGGCCACGGGCCAGGACATCCCGTTCGTGCCGAACAAGCGTTTCGGCGGCGTGACGCTGGGCGGCAAGATCGCGCCGATCTTCTTCAACACGCAGGAAGACTCGGGCTCGCTGCCGATCGAGGTGGACGTGGGCAAGCTGGAGATGGGCGACGTCATCGACGTGCTGCCCTACGACGGCAAGCTGGTGAAGAACGGTGAGACCGTTGCCGAGTTCAAGCTCAAGAGCGACGTGCTGTTCGACGAAGTCCGCGCCGGCGGCCGGATCAACCTGATCATCGGCCGCTCGCTGACCGCCAAGGCGCGCGAGTTCCTGGGCCTGCCCGCCTCGACGCTGTTCCGCCTGCCGCAGGCGCCGGCTGAATCGAAGGCCGGCTTCACGCTGGCGCAGAAGATGGTCGGCCGCGCCGTGGGCCTGCCCGAGGGTCAGGGCGTGCGCCCGGGCACCTACTGCGAGCCCAAGATGACCACCGTCGGTTCGCAGGACACGACCGGCCCGATGACCCGCGACGAGCTGAAGGACCTGGCCTGCCTGGGCTTCTCGGCCGACCTGGTGATGCAGTCCTTCTGCCACACCGCGGCGTATCCGAAGCCGGTGGACGTGAAGACGCACCGCGAGCTGCCCGCCTTCATCTCCAACCGCGGCGGCGTGGCCCTGCGTCCGGGCGACGGCGTGATCCACAGCTGGCTGAACCGCCTGCTGCTGCCCGACACCGTCGGCACCGGCGGCGACTCGCACACGCGTTTCCCGATCGGCATCTCCTTCCCGGCCGGTTCGGGCCTGGTGGCCTTCGGCGCCGCGACCGGCGTGATGCCGCTGGACATGCCCGAATCGGTGCTGGTCCGCTTCAAGGGTGAGATGCAGCCGGGCGTGACGCTGCGCGACCTGGTCCACGCGATCCCGCTGTACGCGATCCGCGCCGGCATGCTGACGGTGGCCAAGGCCGGCAAGAAGAACATCTTCTCGGGCCGCATCCTGGAGATCGAGGGTCTGCCCGACCTGAAGGTCGAACAGGCCTTCGAGCTGTCGGACGCCTCGGCCGAGCGCTCGGCCGCCGGTTGCACGATCAAGCTGAACCCGGCACCGATCAAGGAGTACCTGACCTCCAACGTCGTGCTGATGAAGAACATGATCGCCGACGGTTATGCCGACGCGAAGACGCTGCAGCGCCGCATCGAGAAGGTCGAGGCCTGGCTGGCCAAGCCCGACCTGCTGGAAGCGGACAAGGACGCCGAATACGCGGCCGTCATCGAGATCGACCTGGCCGACATCACCGAGCCGATCGTCTGCTGCCCCAACGACCCGGATGACGCGAAGGTGCTGTCCGAAGTCGCCGGCACGAAGATCGACGAGGCGTTCATCGGCTCGTGCATGACCAACATCGGTCACTTCCGCGCGGCCGCGAAGCTGCTGGGCGGCCAGCGCGACATCCCGGTGAAGCTGTGGGTGGCGCCGCCGACGAAGATGGACCAGAGCGAGCTGATCAAGGAAGGCCATTACGCCGCCTTCGGCACGGCCGGTGCGCGCACCGAGATGCCGGGCTGCTCGCTGTGCATGGGCAACCAGGCGCAGGTCCGCGAGGGCGCGACGGTCATCTCGACGTCGACGCGCAACTTCCCCAACCGTCTGGGCAAGAACACCAACGTGTTCCTGGGCTCGGCCGAGCTGGCCGCGATCGCGTCGCGCCTGGGCCGCCTGCCGACCAAGGAGGAGTACCTCAAGGAAATGGGCGTGATCGATGCCGACAAGGCCAGCGTCTACCGCTACATGAACTTCGACCAGATCGAGGAATACGCGGACACCGCCAAGGCCGTGTGATCGGAGTCTGATCGCGATGTGATCGCGGCGCCGCATTGACGCGGCGCGGTGCACGCAGCAAGGGCCCGCAGGCGCAAGCCTCCGGGCCCTTGTTCCGTCTGAGGGTCGATCAGCGACCGATCCAGCGCCGACCGAGGTCGATCAGAGATCGATGATCCCGCGCCGCACGGCGATGGTGACGGCGTGGGTGCGGTCGCTCGCGACGAGCTTGCCCAGGATGCTCTTCATGTGCGCCTTGACGGTGCCCTCGGCGATGTCGAGCTGACCGCCGATGCGCTTGTTCGAGCGCCCTTCGGCCACGAGCTTGAGCACGGTGGTCTCGCGCGAGGTCAGGTGCTGGTCGGCGACGTGCTCGGCCAACTGGACCGCGAGCGCGGAGGGGAAGCGCCGAGCGCCGGCATGCACGGCGCGGATCGTGTCGAGCAGGTCCTTGCGCAGCGCGTCCTTCATCAGATAACCGGCCGCGCCGGCCTGCGCGGCCTCGAGCAGCTGCGCGGGCGCGCCGAAGCTGCTGAGCATCACCACGCGCGCGCACGGGAACTCCGCGCGGATCGCCTTGAGCGCGGCGATGCCGTCCATGCCGCGCATGCGCACGTCCATCAGCGTGACGTCGGGCCGGTGGCGGCGGAAGGTCTCCAGCGCGTCGAGCCCATCCTGCGCTTCGGCCACCAGGCGCATGTCGGGCTGCACCTCGATCGCGCCGGCCACGCCCTCGCGCAGCAGCGGGTGGTCGTCGACGGTCATCACGCGGATCTGGCAGGCGGTTGAAGTCGAGATCGAGGTCGCGATCGAGGTCGTCATGGCGCGCTTTCTGAGGCGTAGCCCGGAAGTGGTGTCAACGATGCTGCCCCGATGCGGCAGGTGCGGGATCTCTCATTCGGGAGAGCGCGGGCTCGGGTCTGCCCGCCCTGTACGAAAGAGGTAGAGGCCGGGCGCACTTTCCGGCATGGCGGCGACGGTCGGCGCTGACGAACATCCTCAGCGATCTCCGCCTTCGGGCGGACGTCTCTCGATTCGATCCCCACAACCTCCCCCAGAAGGAGTTCCCCCATGACGATCCGTCCTACCCGCCGCGCTGCCGCGGCCTTCCTCCTCGCGGGGTGCGCTGCGCTGACGGCGCTCACTGCCGCGCTGCCGGTCCAGGCGCAGACGAGCACCCCCTCGACCGCCAAGTCGACGGCCATCGTCGAGCGCGACGCGACGGTGAACGGCGTGAAGCTGCATTACCTGATCGCCGGCAGCGGCGATGCGACGCCCATCGTGCTGCTGCACGGCTACACGCAGACGAGCCGCATGTGGCGTCCGCTGATGCCGCGCCTGGCCGGGGCGGGTCCGGTGATCGCGGTGGACCTGCGCGGCGCGGGCGGCTCGGGCAAGCCCGACCTGCCGGGCGAGAAGAAGCTGCTGGCCCAGGACATCCACGCGCTGACGCAGCAGCTGGGTTATCGCAAGGTCCGGATCGTCGGCCATGACATCGGTCTGATGGTGGCGTATGCCTACGCGGCGCAGTATCCGGACGAGGTCGAGAAGATCGTGCTGATGGACGCCTTCCTGCCTGGCGTCGGGGACTGGACCAAGGTCTGGCTGCTGCGCGACCTGTGGCACTTCCACTTCTACGGCGAGGTGCCGGAGAAGCTGGTGGCGGGCCGTGAGCGCACCTACTTCGAGCATTTCTGGAACGACTTTGCCGCCGACCGGACGAAGTCCATTCCCGAGGCGGATCGCAAGGCCTACACCGCGTCGTACGCGCAGCCGGGCGGCATGCATGCGGGCTTCGGCTACTTCAAGGCCTTCGAGCAGGATGCGAAGGACTTCGAGGCGATGTCCCGGACGAAGCTGACGATGCCGATGATGGTGCTGACGGGCGAGAAGGCTTCGGGCGAGTTCCTGATCGGTCAGGCGCGGCTGGTGGCGACGCAGGTGGACGGCCGCATCGTCAAGGGCTCGGGCCACTGGATCATGGAGGAGTCGCCGGAGTTCACGATGAACGCGTTGGTGGAGTTCTTGAAGTGATCTGAGGCGATGGGGGCCGGACGGCCCCCGGCCTCACAAGCTCCGCACCATCTCCACGTGCGCGATGCCGGCTTCCTCGAAGACCGGTCCGCGGCGCTGGAAGCCGGCGCGGGTGTAGAAGCCTTCGGCGCTGAGCTGCGCGTGCAGCAGCACCTCGCGGTAGCCCTGCTCCCGCCCGGCCTGCATCAGCGCGTCCAGCACCTGACGCCCCACCCGGCTGCCGCGCATCGGCGACAACACCGCCATCCGGCCGATCTTGGCCACGCCGGGCACGTGCTCCAGCAAACGCCCCGTGGCCAGCGGCCGGCCCAGCCGGTTGTAGGCCACCGCGTGCGTGCAGCCCTCGTCGGCCGCGTCCCACTCCATCTCGGCGGGGATCTTCTGTTCCTCGACGAACACCGCCTGGCGGATGCGATGCGCGTCCTCGCCCAGCGTCGCCCACGTGCCCACCCGCGCGTCCGTCATCGACTCGCCGCGCTCGAAACCGAGCAGCAGCTCGCGCAGCGCCTGCGGCACCGCCTTGGGCACCCGCGCCACCGGATCGGCGAAGACATAGACCAGCTCGCCGTGCACCAGGCACTCGTCACCGCGGAACACCGCGCAGCTCACCGTCAGCGAGCTCGTGCCCACGCGCTCGGTGCGCACGCCGATGTCCAGCAGCTCGTCGTAATGCGCCGAGCCCAGGTACTCGATCGTGGACTTGCGCACGAACAGGTCGCCCTCCAGCGCCTGCATCGTCGGCGAGTACGGCAGCGCCAGCGCGCGCCAGTAGCCGCCGACCGCCGTGTCGAAATACGTCAGGTAATGGCCGTTGAAGACAATCTGCTGCGCGTCGATCTCGGCCCAGCGCACGCGCAGGCGTTCGAAGAAACGGAATCGGTCGCGGGCAGGCGACGCGGTGGGCGCGGTGGTGCTCATGCTCATGCCCCGGTGGGGGTCGTGGAAGTCGGGGCCGTGGTGTCGACGGCTGCGGGGATGGAGGACGTCGCGGGCGTCGCTGGCGTTGCGGGCGCGGGCAGCCCGAACGCCGTCCGCAGCGCGTCGGCGCAGGCGTCCAGCGCCTCGCTGGCCTCCGGAATGCTACGGCCCATCTTGATGAAGTCGTGCGTCACGCCGCGGTACAGCTCCAGCCGCACCGCGTTGCCGTTCGCGCGCAGCAGGTCGGCGTAGGCGATGCCCTCGTCGATCAGCGGATCGGCCTCGGCCAGGATCAGGCAGGCCGGCGCGACGTCCTCATGATCATCCGCGCGCAACGGCGCGAAACGCCAGTCCTCGCGCCGCTCGCTGGGGATGTACTGGTTGAAGAACCACGCGATCGTCTCGGCGTCCAGCAGGTGGCCCTGGGCGAAGCGGCGATGCGAGTCGGTGTCGGCGTGCGCCGTCGCGCCCGGCGTGATCAGCAGCTGCAGCGCGAGCGTCAGCCCCAGTTGCTCGCGGATGTCGCGCGCGTGCAGCGCCGTCACCGCGGCGAGCGTGCCCCCGGCGCTGTCACCGCCCACCGCGATGCGCGCGCGGTCCAGGCCGAGCCCGGGCGCGGCCGTGGCCAGCCACGCGAGCGCCGCCCAGCAGTCGTCGACCGCCGCGGGGAACGGATGCTCGGGCGCGAGCCGATAGTCCACGGCGAGCACCGCGCAGCCGGTGCGCAAGGCCATCTGCCGGCACAGGCTGTCGTGGGTCTCCAGATTGCCGATGACGAATCCGCCACCATGGAAATACAGCAACACCGGCAGTCCGCGACCGGCCTGACCCTCCGCCTGATCGCGCTCGGCCACGGCCTCGCGCGTCATCGGCGCGTAAAGACGCGCATTGATCGTGCCTGCCGGGCCGGGGATCGCCACCGGCTCGACGCGCGGCAAGGGCGCGCGCGGCAGATCCAGGATCTCCGCGCCCATCAGATAGGCGATGCGCGCCTGCTTGGGCGACAGGCTGGCGAAGGACGGCCGGTTGGCGCGGTGGATGCGCTCCAGCACCGCGGCCATCCGCGGTGTCAACAAGGTGCTACTCAACGGGAACTCCAGGGCGTAGGCTAGGTCGTCGACCCAGCCGCAATCCCAGGATTTTCCCAGACAACGACCCCCACGGCAGAGGACCCCTTCCCATGGCCCTGATCCAGTACCTCACCCACATCCACCTGGAGGCCGGCGCGCGACGCGTGATCGGCGCCGAATGCGCGCGCAACGGCATCTCCCGGCCGCTCATCGTCACCGACCGCGGCGTGCGCGCCGCCGGTGTGCTGGACCTGGTCCTCGAGGCCTGGACCGGCTCCCCGATCGACGCGAGCGCCCTGCCCGTCTTCGACGCCACGCCGCCCAATCCCACCGAGGCCGCCGTGCGCGAGGCCGTCGCGATGTATCGCGCGCACGACTGCGACGGGCTGATCGCGGTGGGCGGCGGCTCCAGCATCGACCTGGCCAAGGGCGTGGCGATCGCGGCCACGCACGAGGGCCCGCTGACGGCGTACGCCACCGTCCTGGGCGGCGCCGGCAACATCACCGACCGGGCCGCGCCGCTGATCGCCGTGCCCACGACCGCCGGCACCGGCTCCGAGGTCGCGCGGGGCGCGATCATCATCGTGGACGACGGCCGCAAGCTCGGCTTCCACAACTGGGTGCTGATGCCGCGCTCCGCGGTGTGCGATCCCGAGCTCACCCGCAAGCTGCCCGCCGGGCTCACCGCGGCCACCGGCATGGACGCGATCGCCCATTGCCTGGAGACCTTCATGTCGGCGGCCTTCAATCCGCCCGCCGACGGCATCGCGCTGGAGGGCCTGCGCCGCGGCTGGGGCCAGATCGAGCGCGCCACCACCCACCCCGACGACCTCGACGCCCGGCTCGACATGATGGCCGCCAGCACGCTGGGCGCGCTCGCGTTCCAGAAGGGCCTGGGCTGCGTGCACTCGCTCAGCCACGCACTGGGCGGGCTGATGCCCACGCTGCATCACGGCACGCTCAACGCCGTGTTCCTGCCGGCGGTGATCCGCTTCAACGGCATGCACGACTCGATGCGCCGCGACGACAAGATCGCCCGCATGGCGCATGCGATGAACCTGCAGGAAGGCACGCCCGCCGACGAGCTCGCCGGCGCGGTCAAGGCGATGAACCAGCGCCTGGGGCTGCCCGCGGGACTCGGCGAGATGGGCGTGACGGTGGACCTCTACGACCAGATCATCGAGCGCGCGCTGCACGACCATTGCCACAAGACCAATCCCCGCGAGGCCTCGCCCAGCGATTACCGGCGCATGCTGGACGAGTCGATGTGAGCGATGGGGGCGATGGGGGCGATGGGACTGCCGGGGCCTTTGACAAGCAACCTACCAACTAGTAGAGTGCGACGCATCGTGTCCCCGATCGATGCCCATGTCCGCCCTTCCGATTGAATCGCTGCCCGAGCTGTCGCCCAAGGCGGCCGAGATCGCCGCCCACACCCGCGCGCTGCTGGTGGCGGGCGGCTACAACAGCTTCAGCTACGCCGATCTGGCCGAACGCGTGGGCATCACGAAGGCCAGCATCCACCATCACTTCGCGAGCAAGGCCGTGCTGGTGCGGGACGTGGTGGTGCGTTATCGGCAGGAGGCCCAGGTCGGGCTCGCGGGTCTGACGGCACAGGTGGACGATCCGCTGTCGGAGCTCAACGCCTACGCCGACTACTGGGCCGGCTGCATCCGCAGCGGCGAGCATCCGTTCTGCATCTGCGCGATGCTCGCCACCGAGTTGCCGACCATCCCCGACGAGGTCGCCGTCGAGGTTCGCGCGCATTTCCAGGACCTGAACACCTGGCTCGCGGCAGTGCTCAAGCGCGGCGCGGCCGCCGGGCAGTTCCACCTGCTCAACAGTCCGGCGGTGTCGGCCAAGGCCTTCATGGCGGTCGTGCATGGCGCGATGCTCGTCGCGCGCGCCCTCGACGACCCGAAGTCCTTCGCCACCATCGTCCAGCCCGCCATTCTCAAGCTGACCCAGCCCGGCTGATTCGTTCTCTCCTGGGGCGACCGCGGTCGCCCTCCTTTTCGCCATTGCAACCTACCTACTAGTAGATCACAAGACTCGCCATGACTCATCCCTTGTCCACGCTTGGTGTCGCGCACACCGCCCTCAGCCTGATCCCGGTCGTCGCCGGCCTGATCGCCTTCGCGCACCAGGGGCGCATCGATCCCGGCACGCGCGCGGGCCGGGTGTACCTCGGCGGACTGGCGCTGTCGGTGCTCACCTCGTTCGGGCTGTCCAGCGTCGTCGGCGTGAATCCCGGCCACGTGCTGGGCGTGCTGGCGCTGATCGCCGCGTTCGGCGGCGCGTGGCTCGCCCCCCGGCTGGGTTTCCTCGGGCGGCTGCGGACCTACCTCGCCACCTTCGGCCTGTCGTTCAGCTACTTCCTGCTGATGGTGCCCGGCATCAACGAGACGCTGAGCCGGCTGCCCGTCGCGCATCCGCTGGCGACCGGCCCGGAAGACCCGGTCGTGAAGACCGCGCTGCTGGGCTGGTTCGTGCTGTTCCTGGCGGGCTTCGCGCTGCAGGGACGCTGGATCGCTCGATCCGCCTCTCACCGCGGTTGATCAGCGCAGCTGATCGATCGGCAGATGCCGGTAGCGCAGCGTGTTGATCAGCAAGTTGAACAGCCTCACTTCCGACAGCGCCTCATCCGACAGACGTTGGAGGACCAGCGCCCGCGACCGCGTCAACGAGGCGATGATCTCCGCCGCCGGAATCGGCGCGTCCACGAGGAAGAACGGCGGCGCCTCCGCGCCGATGCCCTTGCGCTGCTCGATCTGCGCGAGGGTGCGGCGCGCGAGCTCGGCGCTGGACGCACGCAGTTCGGACTTCGGCATCAGCGAATGCCAGGTCGCGAAGCTCGCGTGGTCCAAATCGCCGCGCTGCTTCGTCCAGTAGGCCTGCGCCTTGTCGTCGAGCGTCTCCATGCGGACCTCGCGCAGCGCCGCCGGGCCATCGGGACCGCCGCTCATCATCATGAAGGTCATGACGCGGCCGAAGGTCTCGTAATCGGTCCAGGTCTCGCCCACGCGCTTGATCTCGGGCACGCTGGCCGGCGAGCCGATCCAGATGAGGATCTCGATGATGCGGCGCGCGATCGCCGGGTCGGTCTCCACGCGCAACAGCTCGCGCAGATGGGTCTCCCCGCGCTCGCCGTACGGCCCGTAGAGGAACACCGACGCGAGCGTGCTCTCGAGCTTCATCGCATGCTGCGGTACGAAGAGCTGCACGTCCTTGCGCAGGAAGGCGCGGTCGATCAACGGGAACGCGCGCACGTCCTGCCTCGCTGCGACGAGCCGGGCGAACTCGAACAGCTGCTGGACATTGGCATCGACCACCGGATCCTTCGGATCGATGGCCGCCAGCGCCTGGGCACCCTTGTCTCGATCGGCATCGTCGATGCCGTTGAGCGTCAGGTAGTCCCCCAGGTCCAGCAGCACCATGCCGTTGGGCTGGGGCGCGCGCAGCTCTTGGTGGAGTTGCTCGCGCAGCAGCGGCAGCACCTGCGGCTTGTTCGCCTTGAAGTAGGCCCACCCCGCGTCCATCTGCCGGTTGTGACGCGCGATGGTGGCGTTGTCATCGTCGGCGCGGATCTCGCGGAGGTACTTCACGTGCGATTGCACTTCCTCCGCCGGAGTGGCCGCGCACGCGCCGCCGATCCCGCTTCCCATCAGCGCGCAGGCGCCCAGCCAGCCGGCGATCGCTCGCCGCATCCTCGTGTTCATCGGAACTCCCTCCGTGGTGATGCGATCCGGGGCCGCTGTCGATCGCGGCGATCGCCCCGGGATTTCTCCGTCCGTGCTCAGTTGCCCGGCCGGCTCTTGGACTTGTAGCTCGTGCCGGCCGGCGTCCAGAACACCGCGCCGACGGACGTCTCGTTGAGGTGGGTGTCCAGGTCGCGCTCCGCGAGCTGCTCGCGCAGGCCTTCCAGCCCGGTCTCCGAATTCAGGATGTAGCCCTCCTCGAGCACATCGCCGTAGTTGGACTCCGTGTTCCCGACGGCCAGCTCGACGAGGTCGTCGACCTCGCTCACGTCCATCGACCAGACATGCACGTCCTGATCGATCGCGAAGGTCTTGATGCGCCACACGGCGCCCTCGTGCGAGAAGAACTGGATCGTGTCGAAGCTGTCCTCGGTGGCCTCCTCCTCCGTGTCGGCGGCATAGCTGCTGCGGATGCTCAGACGGAAGAGGATCAGTTGCGTGGTCATGACAGTCCCATGGCTTGAATGGCGCGCACCAGCGCGGAGAACTCCACCGGTTTGCGGAAGTGGGCCTGGAAACCGGCCTCGAGCGCCTGGCGCTGGTCGGTCTCACGGGCGAAGGCGGTCAAGGCGATGGCGCGGATGTCGCCGCCCTGCCCCGCGGGCAGCTCGCGCACACGGGTCAGCAGCTCGAAGCCGGTCATCTCGGGCATCCCCAGGTCGGAGATCAGCAGGTTCAGATCGGACCCCGGCAGCACGTCCAGCGCCTCGGCACCGCTGGCCGCCGCGGTCACCTGCGCGCCCTGCAGGCCGAGCGCCCGCGCGACCATCTCGCGCACGGTCTCGTCGTCGTCCACGACGAGGATGCGCGCGCCCTTGAGCGAGATCCGGTCCGTCGCGCCCGGATCGGGCGAGGCGCTGGCGAGGTCGCGCGTGACGATGGCCGGCAGCGAGACGATGAATCGCGCGCCCTGCCCCTCGCCGGCGCTCTCGGCGCGCACGTCACCGCCATGCAGTTCGACGAGATTGCGCACGATGGAGAGCCCCAGCCCGAGACCGCCATGGCGCCGTGCCATCGAGCCATCGGCCTGCCGGAAGCGCTCGAAGACATGCGGCAGGAACGCCGGCGCGATGCCCATGCCGGTGTCCTCGACGATCAGGTCCACATGGCTCGCGCCGCCGCGCAGCAGCACGCGCACCTCGCCGCCGCGCGGCGTGAACTTGATCGCGTTGGACAGCAGGTTGGACACGACCTGCTGCAGCCGGTCGG
Source organism: Roseateles sp. So40a (assembly GCF_048081605.1). Classification (NCBI taxonomy): domain Bacteria; kingdom Pseudomonadati; phylum Pseudomonadota; class Betaproteobacteria; order Burkholderiales; family Sphaerotilaceae; genus Roseateles; species Roseateles sp. So40a. The sequence continues at coordinate 2,707,317 of NZ_CP182288.1, forward strand.
CATCGCCCATCACCGTGGCGCCCGCGTCGACGGCGACGTCCGCGGTCATCTGCACGCCGGCACGCTCGGCCGCCGGCGCGAGCAGCTCCACCGCCGCCAGCGTGAAGCTCGCCGCCGACACCGGCGCGACCTCCAGGCTGAGCTTGCCCGTGGTGATGCGGCTCATGTCCAGCAGGTCCTCGATCAGCTGCGCCTGCGCCTTGGCGCTGCGCTCGATGACGTCGATGCCCTTCTTGAGGTCGGCCGGCTCGTCGCCGAACTTGCGCCGCAGGATGTGGACCCATCCGGTGATCGCGCTCAGCGGCGTGCGCAGCTCATGCGACAGCGTGGCGAGGAACTCGTCCTTGACCAGCCCCGCCTGCTCGGCGGCCAGGCGCGCGGTGCGCTCGCTCTCGAGCAGCCGCGTGCGCTCGACCATCGCCTCGCGCGACGCGGCGTACAGCCGCGCGTTGTCGATGGCGACGGCGGCCTGGCTGGCGATGCCCTCGGCCAGGCGCTCGCTGCGCTCGGTGAAGACGCACACGTCCTCGTGTCCGAAGAACAGGCCGCCGAGGACCTCCCCCGATCGGCTGGTCACCGGCACCGCCAGGTAGCTGCGCACCGGCAGGTGGCCCGGCGGCTTGCCGTGATGCGGCCCCCACTGGCCGTAGCGCGCATCGGCCATCACGTCGTCCAGCCGGATCGTGGGCTCGCCACGGAAGGTCGGTCCGAACAGCGCCGTGGGCCGCGGATGGCCCAGCTTGTCGAAGTGCTTGCGGTCCGCGCCGGACAACGCGTAGAGCAGGTAGGCCTCGCCCTGGTCGTCCACGCCGTTGTAGAAGAACGCGCCGAAGCGAGCGCCGGTCAGCTCGGTGGCCGCGTCGGTCACGCGCTGCACCAGCGCGCCGATGTCCAGCTCGGCCGACAGCGCCGCGCCGGTGCGGTTGAGCGTCTCCAGCGTGCGGGCCTCCTCGCGCAGCGCGGCCTCGGCCCGGGTGCGCTCCAGCGCTTCCCAGCAGCGCGCCACGACGATCTTCACCAGCGCGATCTCGTCATCGGTCCAATGCCGCGCCTCGCGCTGATGCACGGCCATCGCGGCGACGAAGCGTCCGTCCTTGTGCAAGGGCACGCAGATGACCGACTGGATGCTGGTGCGCGCGTAGGCGCTGAGATCGGTGTCGGCGGTGACCGGGTCGCGGTCGACGTCGTGGTTCACGAAGGCCTGGTCGGCGCGCATCTGCCGCAGCACCTCCTGGCCGAAGTCGCCGAAGCGGTAGGTCCCGACGATGCTGGCGACGCCGTCGTTGAAGTCGCCGATGACATCGAAGGTGTCCTGGTCGCCGCGCACCGTCGCATAGGCACAGCGGTTGGCGCCGAGATGCCGGCCCAGCCGCTCGGCGGTGACACGCATCACGTCGGCGGGCTCGGTGATCGCGCGCGTGGCCTGGGCCAGCGCGTCGAGGAAGGCCAGCCGGCGCGAGGCCAGCACCTTCTCGGTCGTCTCGGCGAAGGTGACCAGCACGCCGGCCGCGCGGCCCGCGTCGTCGCGCACCGCGCTGTAGGAGAAATTGAAGAAGACGTCCTCGGGATACCCGAAGCGGTCGATGGTCAGCTTGAAGTCATCGAAGCCCATCGGCGCGCCCGCCAGCGCCTGCTGCCACATCGGGCCGATCGTGGGCCAGATCTCGGCCCAGGTCTCGGACGCGCGCCCACCGAGCGCGGGCTCGGCCTTGTCGCCGAGGATCGGGCGATAGGCGTCGTTGAAGATCTGGATGTGCTCCTCGCCCCAGGCCAGGTACATCGGCAACTGGCATTCGAGCATCGTCGCCACGACGCTGCGCAGCGCGGCAGGCCAACGCTCGAAGGGCCCCAGCGGCGTGCGTGCCCAGTCGAAGGCGCGCACGCGGTCGGCCATGTCGCCCCGGAGGGAGGCCAGGGCCGGGAAGGAAGAGGAATCACCCATGACGCGCATAACGCGCGAGCATAGCCGCGCTCAGCTCAGATCGGCCTCGCGATCTCTCCGCCCGACAGCGTGGCCGCGACGGCGACGATCAGCGCCAGTTCCGGCCCCGTGAAGAAGTCCTTGTCGAAGGCCTCGGAATCCAGGATGCCGACGATGCGGCGATCGGCATCGAACAGCGGCAGGCAGGCCTCGGCCTTCACCTTGGGATCGCAGGTGTAGTAGCCGCCGCCCTCGGCCACGAAGGCCGCCACGTCGTTGATCAGCCGCGCGCGGCCGCTCAGGCCCACGGCGCTGTTGTTGCTGCCTGCGGCAAAGGCCTCGGTCAACGGGAACTCGGCGCGGCTCTCCGCACCGAAGTAGGCCAGCTTCACCAGCACCGGCTCGCCGTCGGGCTTGCGTCGCGCCTGATAGACGCCGAACCAGTGGCTGGCGCTGTGCGCGCGGTAGTAGCGCGTGACGATGGTGGCCTCGGCGACCAGGCGCTGGTTGTCCACCGAGGGCGCGCCCAGCAGGCCGGTGAGGTCGTAAGGCTGCTCGGCCAGTTGCCCGAACAGCGAGCACGCCCCACCCTCGCCCAGCTCCGGCACTCGGTAGCGCCAGGCCACCTCGGTGTCGGCCAGCGCCTGCGGCGTCAGCAGCGCCTGCAGCGCGGCCTGATGGGCGGCGACGAGCGCGGAGAAGTCCGCGGGCAGCGCCGCGGCGGCGAGGTCGGCGCGAAGGCCGCTGGCGTCGAGGTAGAGGTCGTGGTTCATGAATCAGGGATCAGGGAAGCGCCGAAAGGTCCAGCTCCCAAGTTTCGCCGATCAGGTCCAACCCGAATCCCTGGAAGGCTTCTGTGCCGGTGAGCCGATAGCCCGCCTTGCGATAGATGTGCTTGGCCGCGTCGAGCTGGCTGTTGGTCCACAGACGAACGCGTCGATAACCGGCCTCGCGCGCGAAGCGGTGGCACTCGGCCACGAGCCGGTCGCCCAGACCCAGCCCGCGCGCCGAGGGTTCCACCAGCAGCAGTCGCAACTGGGCCGTGCCCTCGATGGGCGCGTCGCTCGCCTCGTCGCGGGCCTGCACCAGCGCCACGCTGCCGATGTTCAGGCCGTCGCGCTCGGCGATCCAGCAAGCCTCGCGGCGAGCATCAAAACGCTCGATGAAATCAGCGGCGATGCGCGCGACGAGCGCCTCGAAGCGCATGTCGAATTGGTACTCCCGCGCGTACAGCGCGCCATGCCGCGCGACGATCCAGCCCAGATCGCCGGGCCGATGGGACCGCAGGATGAAGCCGCCCCGCGCGGGTTTGGCCGCGGCCTCGTCCGGCGATTCGAGCAGCGCCTGCACGCGCCGGAAGGCCTGCAGCAGCTCGGTCTGCTGCGCCTCGCCCAGCGCCTCGAGCAGTTCCCCCACCTGGGCCTGCGAGCGTTTCTCCAGCGGCTTGAACGCCTTGCGCCCGGCCGGACTCAGTTGCAGCAGCGACTGCCGCGCGTCCACCGCGCTGCGCGTGGCGCGCACCAGATCGCGTTCCTTGAGGTCGCGCAGCAGCCGGCTCAGGTAGCCCGCATCCAGGTCCAGCAATCGCCCCAGCTCGGTCGCGGTGAGCCCCTCGGCCTGCTCCAGATGGGCGAGCTCGAACAGGATGCGGCCCTCGGTCAGGCTGAACGGCGAGTCGAGCAGTCCCTCGTTGAGCACGCCGATGCGGCGCGTGTAGAAGCGGTTGAAGCGCCGGACGGCTTCGATGCGGTCGAGATCGGTCATGGCCGCATGCTCCGCCATTTGGTTGCTTTTGGCAAGTATTTGATTGCCTCGTGGAATTCTGCGGATGTGAGGAATTGGCCGCGAATGCGTCGATTCATCGGCCGCGCCAGCGCCGGCGGCGACGCTTCGCCATGCTTCAATCCGCGCTTTCCAGACATCAACCGATGCGTCGACATCGGATCAGGGAGTTCCGGGCATGTCCGCCACCTTCTCGCGCCGGCGCTCGCACGCGCTGGCCGCGCTCGCTTTCGCGGCGCTCTCCACGCTCGCCGCATTCGCTTCGACGGCTCATGCCGCGCAGGCCGCCCAGTCAGCCCAGACCGCCTCGGTGCCGCTGCTCGATGAGCTGGAGCAGTCGGTGCGCGCCGAAGGTGGCTTCATGAAGGAGCTCACCGAGGAAGGCATCGCCGATGTGCGCCGCAAGCTGGCCGCAGGCGAGACGCCTTCGGGGGTTGATTACGGCCTGCTGATCAGCAAGCTGGTCGAGGAATGCCAGGACGAGGCGGTCGAACATCCGGACCGCGCGCTGCGCAAGATCGCCCTCGCGCTGAAGCTGGCCGATGCCTGGCGGGACCGGTTCGATAACTGGGACTCGATCGTGCGCCGCAATGAAGCGACGGCGCTGATGTGGCGCTGGCTGCTGTTGGGCCAAGACGCGGACCGCCAACTGGCGCATCGCCATCACGCGCTCAACGACGAGACCGAGACCATCCCCAAGGACCGCGGCATGGGCGCCTATTTCCTGGGCGCCGAATACGAGCAACTGGCCATGGCCGCCCAGAAGCTGGGGCGCCCGCGCGAAGCGCAGGTCGCGCTGCTTCGCCAGGGCCTGGCGGTCCATCAGGCCGGCTACGCGCGCTATCGCGACGGCTTCGATTCCACCGTCGGCCTGAACGCGCTCTACGGCAAGTTCCCGTTCGTCACCGGCGGCTCGATGCTGGCCGAGGTCATGGACGAATGGCTCGCGGCGCTGCGCGATCGCCCGCCGCAGGCACAGGCACGCTCCGGCACCAGCGTCGCCGGACCGCTCTTCCTGCTGGGCCGCGACGACGAGGCCGTGGTCTGGCTCAAGCGCTACCTCCGCCAGGACGAGGCCGAGGACGCCGCGCAGATCGCGGCACTCGCCGGTCTGCCCGATGCGCCGCCCGACGCCCGGGCCCAGGTCCAGGCCATGCGGCGCGAGGGCCGTTGCATGACCGTGATCCACACCAGCGAGTTCCAGGCTTTCTCGCACCGCGCGCCGCGCCGCGCCGCCGAGGTCCGCGACCTCGCCTGCGCGGGCGTGTCGCCCGGGGATTCGCCCAATGTCAGCCGCGCGATGTCGCAGTTGGGCCGCGCGGATTGAGGGTCGATGCTGAGGCTCAATGCCTCGGTGTGCGATCCCTGTATGCCGCGGGCGTGGGGCGGATCGTCGGCGCGCTGTGGCTGGCGCTGAAGTTGCCGGGTCTTGCGGTCAGCAATACCGCCAGCAGGTCGGTCACCTTCAGCGGCTTGTAGAGCAGCCGGTTGAATCCCGCCTGGCCGGCCTTCTCGTCGGTGATCTCGGGACCGCCGCCCGTCAGGCACACGTACATCACGTGACGGCCCGCCTCCGCGTCGATCAGCTTGGCCTCGGCCACCACCTCCAGCCCGTTCATGTCGGGCATGTCGAAGTCCACGAAGACCAGTTCCGGCTTGAACAGCTTGGACAGCCGCAGTCCCACCCGGCCGCTGTAGGCCACCGAGGTCGCGCAGCCATAGCAGCGGAACAGCTCGCTGAGGCTGCGCGCGCCCTCGGGATCGTCATCGATCACGAGGACGCGCAGGGCGTGAGGCGATGTGTCCGACATCGTTGATTTCTCCGTGAATGCAACACGACGCAACAGCAGTAGGCACGCGACGAAGCGCGTCCGGCTCCCGCCGTCCGTCCATACCCTGATTTGGCAATCAGCGTGCCCGCTCCTCCCCTCCTAAACCCACCCCTGTCAGCGTTGTCGCGCGGCTAAAGTCGATCGGTTGAGCCGCGTTCAGACGGCCGGGAGTCGCTCATGAGCGTCTTGGAAGAAGGGGTGGCCGTGGTCCCGGCCGAGCATCTCAACGCGATGCTGCTGGCCTTGCACGCACTGCGCCGAGGAGACCCCGACATCCGCCTGCCGTTCCACTGGACCGGCGTGGCGGGCAAGCTGGCCGACGCGTTCAACGAGGTCGTGGAGCAGAACGCGACGATGGCCGCGGAGCTCTCGCGGCTGCGCCAGGTCGTCGGCCGCGAGGGGCGGCTCAAGCAGCGCGCCGCGCTGCGCGAGACGCGCGGCTTCTGGGGCCAGCAGGTCGACTGCATCAACGCGCTCATCGACGACCTCGTCCACCCGACCAGCGAGGCCGCCCGCGTCATCGGCGCCGTGGCCGAGGGCGACCTGACCAAGTCCATGGCGCTCGAAGTCGACAACCGCCCGCTGCAGGGTGAGTTCCTGCACACCGCCAAGACCATCAACCGCATGGTCGAGCAGCTCGGCGACTTCTCCGCCGAGGTGACCCGCGTGGCGCGCGAGGTCGGCACCGAGGGCAAGCTCGGCGGTCAGGCCGAGGTGCAGGGCGTCGCTGGCACGTGGAAGGACCTGACCGACTCGGTCAACTCGATGGCCGGCAACCTCACCGCGCAGGTCCGCAACATCGCCGACGTGACCACCGCCGTCGCCCAGGGCGACCTGTCCAAGAAGATCGACGTCGACGTCAAGGGCGAGTTCCTGACGCTGAAGAACACCATCAACACGATGGTCGACCAGCTGCGCTCGTTCGCGTCCGAGGTCACGCGCGTGGCGCGTGAGGTCGGCACCGAGGGCTCGCTCGGCGGCCAGGCCCGCGTGGAGGGCGTCTCGGGGACGTGGAAGGACCTGACGGACTCCGTGAACTCCATGGCCGGCAACCTGACCTCGCAGGTGCGCAACATCGCCGACGTGACCAAGGCCGTGGCTGCGGGCGACCTCTCCAAGAAGATCACCGTCGACGTCAAGGGCGAGATCCTCGAGCTCAAGAACACCGTCAACACGATGGTGGACCAGCTGCGCTCCTTCGCCGCGGAAGTGACCCGCGTGGCGCGCGAGGTCGGCACCGAGGGCAAGCTCGGCGGCCAGGCCGACGTGCAGGGCGTCGCCGGCACGTGGAAGGACCTGACCGAGTCCGTGAACTTCATGGCCGGCAACCTGACCTCGCAGGTCCGCAACATCGCCGAGGTGACCACCGCCGTGGCCGCGGGCGACCTCTCCAAGAAGATCACCGTCGACGTCAAGGGCGAGATCCTGGAGCTCAAGAACACCGTCAACACGATGGTGGACCAGCTGCGCTCCTTCGCCGCGGAGGTGACCCGCGTGGCGCGTGAGGTCGGCACCGAGGGCAAGCTCGGCGGACAGGCCGATGTGCAGGGCGTCGCCGGCACGTGGAAGGACCTGACCGACTCCGTGAACTCGATGGCGTCCAACCTGACCTCGCAGGTGCGCAACATCGCCGACGTGACCAAGGCCGTGGCCGCGGGTGACCTCTCCAAGAAGATCACCGTGGACGTGCTCGGTGAGATCCTGGAGCTCAAGACCACGATCAACACGATGGTGGACCAGCTGTCCTCCTTCGCCGCGGAAGTGACCCGCGTGGCGCGAGAGGTCGGCACCGAGGGCCGGCTGGGCGGACAGGCCACGGTGCGCGGCGTCTCCGGCACGTGGAAAGACCTGACCGACAACGTGAACTTCATGGCCGGCAACCTGACCGGCCAGGTGCGCGGCATCGCCAAGGTCGTGACCGCGGTGGCCAACGGCGACCTCGCGCAGAAGCTGACCGTGGAGGCCAAGGGCGAGATCGCCGCGTTGGCCGACACCATCAACTCGATGACCGACACGCTGGCGATCTTCGCCGACCAGGTCACGACCGTCGCGCGCGAGGTGGGCGTGGAAGGCAAGCTCGGCGGTCAGGCCAAGGTGCCGGGCGCCTCGGGCACGTGGAAGGGCCTGACGGAGAACGTCAACGAGCTTGCCGCCAACCTGACCACGCAGGTGCGCGCGATCGCGGAGGTCGCCACCGCCGTGACGCAGGGCGACCTGACGCGCTCCATCACCGTGGAGACGCAGGGCGAGGTCGCCGCGCTCAAGGACACGATCAACGAGATGATCGTCAACCTCAAGGACACGACGCAGAAGAACACCGAGCAGGACTGGCTCAAGACCAACCTCGCCAAGTTCAGCCGGATGCTGCAGGGCCAGAAGGACCTGGTCACCGTCGGCCAGCTGATCCTCAGCGAGCTCGCGCCCGTCGTCGGCGTGCAGCAGGCCGAGTTCTACGTGATGAACATGCGCGGCGAGATGCCGCGCCTGAAGCTGATCGCGAGCTACGCCTCGGGCGGGCTGTCCACGCACGGCAAGGAGCTCGCGCTGGGCCAGGGCCTGGTCGGCCAGTGCGCGCTGGACCAGGAGAAGATCCTGCTGGCCAACGTGCCCGGCAGCGCCTTCCGCGTGGCCTCGGGCCTGAGCGAATCCGCGGCGATGGAAGTGCTGGTGCTGCCCGTGGTCTTCGAGGGCCGCGTGCGCGCGGTGCTGGAGCTGGCCTCGCTGGAGCGCTTCAACCCGACCCACCAGGCCTTCCTGGACCAGCTCACCGAATCGATCGGCATCGTGATCAACACGATCGAGGCCAGCACGCGGACCGAGGACCTGCTGATCCAGTCGCAATCGCTGGCCGAGGAGCTGCAGCGCCGGCAACAGGAACTGCAGCAGACCAACGGCGAGTTGCAGGAGAAGGCCCAGCTGCTGGCCCATCAGAACCAGGAGGTCGAGCGCAAGAACACCGAGGTCGAGCAGGCCCGCCAGGCGCTGGAGGAAAAGGCCGAGCAACTCGCGCTGACGTCCAAGTACAAGTCCGAGTTCCTGGCCAACATGTCGCACGAGCTGCGCACCCCGCTGAACTCGCTGCTGATCCTGTCGGACCAGCTCTGCAAGAACAGCGAGGGCAACCTGACGCTCAAGCAGGTGGAGTTCTCCAAGACCATCCACGCGTCGGGCAACGACCTGCTGATGCTGATCAACGACATCCTGGACCTGTCCAAGATCGAGTCCGGCACGGTGGCCGTCGACGTCAGCGAGCTGCGCCTGGACGAGCTGCAGCGCTCGGTGGAACGCAGCTTCCGCCACTTCGCGGAGTCCAAGCACGTGGGCTTCGCCGTCGAGATGGCCGCGCCGCTGCCCAAGGCGCTGGTCACCGACGTCAAGCGGCTGCAGCAGATCATCAAGAACCTGCTGTCCAACGCCTTCAAGTTCACGCACCAGGGCCAGGTCACCTTCGCCGTCACGGCCGCGAGCGAGGGCTGGTCCGCCGACAACGAGGCGCTCAATCACGCGAGCCAGGTCATCGCGTTCTCGGTGGCCGACACCGGCATCGGCATCTCCGCCGACAAGCAGCAGATCATCTTCGAGGCCTTCCAGCAGGCCGACGGCTCGACCTCGCGCAAGTACGGCGGCACCGGGCTGGGCCTGGCGATCAGCCGCGAGCTGGCCCGGTTGCTGGGCGGTGAGATCAAGCTGGTGAGCGCGCCGGGCCATGGCTCGACCTTCACGCTGTACCTGCCGCAGCACTACGCGCCGGCGCGCAGCCCGCGCGCCCGGGCACCGAGCGCTGGCCGAGCGGCCTCGGCCGCGGCCCTGGACGCGGGATCGCGCGCGATGGCGGCCGACGCGCCGACCTCGATCAGCGCAGCCGAGCTCGCCGAGGCGGCCGTGCAGCGCGCCGCGGCGCGACGCGCCCCGCCCGCCCACGGATCGACGGGAGCCGGCGGGTCCGTCGCGCGCCAGGCCGGTCCGGGCGATCCCACCCACGACGACGACGCGGCGGCGCTCGACCCGCATCGCGTGCAGATGGACACGCCGCCAGACAGCATCGTCTTCGCCAACGTCGCCAAGGACGACCGCGACGACATCGGCAGCGGCGACCGCGTGGTGCTGATCGTCGAGAACGACCTCGCCTTCGCCCGCGTGCTGCTCGACGCGGCGCGCCAGGGCGGGATGAAGGGCCTGGTGGCGACCACCGGCGCGGCGGCGCTCACGATGGCGCAGGAGTTCCGGCCCAGCCTCGTCACGCTGGACATCTTCCTGCCCGACATGCAGGGCTGGCGCGTGCTGGACCGGCTCAAGTCCGGCCCGGACACCCGCCACCTGCCGGTGTGCGTGGTCTCCACCGACGACGCGCGCGATCGCGCGCTGCAGGCCGGCGCGCTCGGTTTCCTGTCCAAGCCGCTACAGTCGCGCGATGACGTCGAGGACGCGCTGCGTGACCTGCAGCGCTACCTGGACCGCCCGCAGCGCCGGCTCGCCGTGGCGATGGCCGACGGTCCCGCGCGTCAGGCGCTGCTCGAGCCCCTGGCGCGCGACGTGGAGACCGTCTTCATCGCCGACGCCGAACAGGCACGCGCGCTGCTGCCCGGCGCGGACGCGCTGCTGGTGGACGCGGCCCAGGGATGGATCGGACCGCAGGACGTGCTCGACGCGATCGAGCGCCGCCCCGGCACGCTGCCGCTGCCGGTCGTGGCGGTGAACGCGCTCCCGGTGGCCAGTGCGGCCGCAGGGGCCGACGCCGTCATCACCGGCGGCGACGACCCGGCCCGGCGCTGGTCGCGGCCGGTGGGATTGCCGGTCAGCCTCGCCGCGGGCACCGATGCCGCGCGGGCCGCGCTGGCGCTCGCGCTGCATCGACCGCAGACCGACATGGACGACGACGAGCGCCGCGCCTTGCATGACGCGCAGCAGGCGCGCTGTCCGCTCATGGGCCGCAAGGCGCTGATCGTCGACGACGACATGCGCAACATCTTCGCGCTGGCCACGGTGCTGGACGGGCACGGCATGGTCATCGTCTCGGCCGACAACGGCCGCGAGGCGATCCGGCTCGTGCAGGAGGACCCGTCCATCGACATCGTGCTGATGGACATCATGATGCCGGAGATGGATGGACTGGAGACCATGCAGCAGATCCGGCGCCTGCCGCGCGGGCGCGAGCTGCCGATGATCGCCGTCACCGCCAAGGCGATGAAGGGCGACCGCCAGAAGTGCATCGAGGCGGGCGCCTGGGACTACCTGTCCAAGCCCGTCGATCCGGCCAACATGCTGACCGTGCTCCGAGGCTGGCTATGCCGTTGAGCGCCCTCTTCGACGGCTATGCGACGCCGGACGCGGCCGAGCGCGCGAGCATCCTGATCGTCGACGACCTGCCCGAGAAGCTGCTCGTCTTCGAGACCATCCTGGCCGATCTCGACCAGCACCTGGTCATCGCGCGCTCGGGCAGCGAGGCGCTGCGTGAGGTGCTGCGCCAGCAGTTCGCGGTGATCCTGATGGACGTGAACATGCCCGGCATCGACGGGCTGGAGACGGCCCGGCTGATCCGCGGTTATCGGCGCTCGGCGCACACGCCCATCATCTTCGTCACCGCCTACGCCGACGAGCTGCAGACGGCGCAGGGCTATTCGCTCGGCGCGGTCGACTACATCCTCTCGCCGGTCATCCCGGACATGCTGCGCAGCAAGGTGCGGGTCTTCGTCGACCTGTTCATCATGCAGCAGCGCCTGCGGCAGCAGGCACTGGAGCGCATCGCCATCGCGCGCGCCGAGGCCGCGCAGCGCGCCGCCGAGGAGAACACGCGCCGCTCGATCTTCCTGGCGCAGGCCGGGCGCGAGCTGGCCGACTCGCTGGACGCCGACGTCGCGATGCGACGGCTGCTCACGCTGCTCGTGCCGCGTTTCGCGCCGCGCGCGCTGCTGTGGCTGCGCGACGCGGGCCACGGCCACGAGCGCGTGCTGCGCTGCGACGCGCCGACCGCCGCGGGCGAGCCGCCGCTGCTGATGGAGGGCCGCGAGCAGATGCTCAGCGAGGTGCTCTACAACGCCGCGCGCAGCGCGCTGGACGATGAGGAGCCGGCCTCGCGCGCGCTGCTGCGCCGCGAGACCACGAGCGGCGTGGCGCTTCCGCTGGTGGCCGGCGAGCGCGAGCTCGGCGCGCTGCTGCTGGTGGATCCGCATGAGCCGCCGGACTGGCCGACGCTCGAGGAGCTGGCCGGCCGCGCCGCCATCGCGTTCGAGAACGCCCGGCTCTACGGCGCGCTGCAGGCGGAGATCGTCGAGCGCCGGCAGGCCGAGTCCGAGCTGCTCGAGGCCAGCCGCCGCAAGGATGAGTTCCTGGCGATGCTGTCGCACGAGCTGCGCAACCCGCTCGCGCCGATCCGTGGCGCGATCGAGGTCATGCGGGCGCTGTCGTCGACCTCATCGACCTCATCGACCTCCGCCCTCGGCGCGGGCGCGCAGGCACTGCCTGCCGCGGACCGCGCGCGCCGCCTGGTCGACGCCATCGCGATCACCGATCGCCAGACCCGGCACCTGACCCGCCTGGTGGACGAGCTGCTGGACGTCGCCCGGATCAGCCAGGGCAAGATCGTGCTGAAGACGGAGACGCTCGATCTGCGCGACATCGTGCGCCAGGGCCTGGAGCAGGTGCGCGCGCTGATCGACGAGCACCACCAGCAGCTCCGGCTGGACCTGCCCGATCGGCCCGCGCGCGTGCGCGGCGACGCCGCCCGGCTGATCCAGGTCGTGACCAACCTGCTGCACAACGCGTCCAAGTACACCGAACCCGGCGGCCACATCGCGCTGAGCCTGGCGCAGGAGGACGACGGCTTCGTGCTGTCCGTGCGGGACAACGGTCGCGGCATCGAGGCGTCGCTGCTGCCGCATGTCTTCGAGTTGTTCGAGCAGGGCCCGCGTGGGCTGGACCGCAATCAGGGCGGACTGGGCGTCGGGCTGACCCTGGTGCAGCGCCTCGTGCAGCTGCATCACGGCGAGGTCGAGGCGCTCAGCGATGGCCCCGGTCAGGGCTCGGAGTTCCGCATCCGCTTGCCGGCCGCATCGTCGGATGACGCCGTGTCCGAATTGCCGCAAGAGCCGAGAGGGTCGATCGCGGAAGCGACGTCGCACGCGACCCTGGCATCCGCCGTGGCGTCACGGGCCGTGCCGTCGCCGCGCGCCGATGAACCGGGCGCGCCGGCGCGGGCCGACGCCTGCCAGGTCCTCGTCGTCGACGACAACCGCGACGCGGCTGATTCGATGGCGGTGTTCCTCGAGCTGGCGGGCTTCGAGACCCAGGTCGAACTCGATGGCCCCGGGGCGATCGACCGGGCGGCGACGCATGGGCCCGAGGTGGTGCTGCTGGACATCGGCCTGCCGGGGCTCGATGGCTACGAGGTCGCGCGACGGCTGCGCGCGCTGCCCGGCGGCGATCGCTGCCTGCTGATCGCGCTGACCGGTTACGGCCAGCAGGACGATCGTCGCCGTGCGCACGAGGCCGGGTTCGACGTGCACCTCGTCAAGCCGGCGGACCCGGATGCGGTGGTCGAACTGATCCAGGAATGGCGCCATCGAGACAGGACCGAGCGCCGATCCGAACCTTCACTGCGGTGAACGGGCGCGCGCCGCGCCGCACTACGCCGCTCCCCAGCCATGTCGAGCCAGGTCTTGCCCATGCCGGGCCGCGTCGCGCGCCCGGCCGGAGACCGTTCATGTCCCTTCCGTCCGCTCTGCCCCGTTCGTCCACGCCCCGTATCCTGAGCCGCCTCTCGAACGACCTTCCGCCTGCCTCAAGCTGCTTCGCCTGATCGCGCGCGTGCGCCATCTCGACGGCCCCGATGACATCGCCAGCGGCATTCCGGCCGCGATGTCCAAGGCGCAGGCACCGTTCGTGGAGCTCGGGCTGCTCGGTCTGTTCTTCCCGCCCGTGGCCCTGGGGCTCGCCGCCCCGGGCATCGCCCTCACGCTGGGCGGCAGCGTGGGGGGCGCTGTCAATGAGGCCCGGCGCGAGCGCTACCTCGGCGAGGACGCCCCGCCCGCGGTGAAGGCGGCGGCCCTCGGCAATCTGGGCGCCGACCTGCGCGAGCGCGGTCTGGGCCGGGTGCTCGGCGACGTCGCCCGACGGTTCGAGGCGCCCGGCCACCCGTTCATCCGCGCCGACTCCCGCGCGGCGCTCACCGACCTCGCGGCGGTGATCGTCGAGCGGCGAGCTCGGCACGGGTACGAGCGCCACGCCGCCCCGGCATGAAAAAAGGGACGGCTCCCCAGCCGTCCCTTCCCGGTTCACCGGCCCCGCCGAGGCGAGGCCGCCACACGGCGATCAGCCGTGCTTCGCGTCGAAGAACTGTTCGTCCTCGGTGGAACCCTTCAGCGCCGCGGTCGACGCCTGCGCCTCGATCGTGGTGGTGACCGCGTCGAAGTAACCCGTGCCCACCTCGCGCTGATGCTTCACGGCGGTGAAGCCCTTCTCGGCAGCGGCGAATTCCGCTTCCTGCAGCTCGACGAAGGCGCTCATGTTGTTGCGCGCGTAGCCGTAGGCCAGGTTGAACATCGAGTAGTTCAGGCTGTGGAAACCGGCCAGCGTGATGAACTGGAACTTGTAGCCCATGGCGCCCAGCTCGCGCTGGAACTTGGCGATCGTGGCGTCGTCCAGGTTCTTCTTCCAGTTGAAGGACGGCGAGCAGTTGTAGGCCAGCAGCTTGCCGGGGAACTTCGCATGGATGGCCTCGGCGAAGGCCTTGGCGAAAGCCAGGTCGGGCTTGCCGGTCTCGCACCAGATCATGTCGGCGTACGGCGCGTAGGCCAGGCCGCGGCTGATCGCCTGGTCCACGCCGTTGCGGGTGCGGAAGAAGCCCTCGACGGTGCGCTCGCCGGTGCAGAACGGCTTGTCGTTGTCGTCGATGTCGCTGGTGACCAGGTCGCCGGCCTCGGCGTCGGTACGCGCCAGCAGCACGGTGGGCACGCCCATCGTGTCGGCCGCCAGACGCGCTGCGACCAGCTTGGCCACCGCCTCACGCGTCGGCACCAGCACCTTGCCGCCCATGTGGCCGCACTTCTTCGCGGCGGCGAGCTGGTCCTCGAAGTGCACGCCCGAGGCGCCCGCCTCGATCATGGCCTTCATCAGCTCGAACGCGTTGAGCACGCCACCGAAGCCGGCTTCCGCGTCGGCCACGATCGGGGCGAAGTAGTCGATGTCGCTCTTGCCCTCGGACCACTGGATCTCGTCGGCGCGCTTGAAGGTCGCGTTGATCTTCTTCACGACCTTCGGCACCGAGTCCACCGAGTACAGCGACTGGTCGGGGTACATCTCGCCGTTGCTGTTGGCGTCGCCGGCGACCTGCCAGCCCGACAGGTAGATGGCCTTCAGGCCGGCCTTGACCTGCTGCATGGCCTGGTTGCCGGTCAGCGCGCCCAGCGCGTTGATGAAGGGCTCGGTGTTGACCAGGCTCCACAGCTTCTCGGCGCCGCGCTTGGCCAGCGTGTGCTCGATCGGCAGCGAACCGCGCAGGCGAACCACGTCCGCGGCGCTGTAGCCGCGCTGGATGCCCTTCCAGCGGGGGTTTTCCGCCCAGTCCTTCTCGAGGGCGGCGATCTGCTGTTCGCGGGTCAAGGTCGTCATGGTGAGCTCCTGTAGGTATGAACTTGCTGAGAGAAAAAACGAAAACCGATGGGCTCAAATCTAGGCGCCTCGACCGGGGGCGTGGAGCTTTATGTCTTATATAAGACTTAATTTTTTATCTTTCAAAATCAATAACTTGCAGAACAAAAACCGGATTGTGAGAGTGACTCTTCCATCATGAGAAATCTTGCGGCGGTGCAGCACGCGACTTTTTTGCATGCCGCAAAGAACTTTTCATGATTCGAAATTTGACGGTTTCGGGCTGCCCTGCGAACTTCCACCTGCCGTACAAGCGACTAGCCGCCCGTGCCGCGACCTGATCCCAGGCCGCCGCGTACCGGAACACCGGTCGCAAGACGCGGCACCTCGGCGATCGGACCGATCTCGCGGCGACCTTTCCCTAGGAGAGAAAAATGATTGGTGCACTCGTTCCCATGGCGTCGAAGCTCATTGGCGGTCAAGCACTGGGCGGCATCGTCGGCGGCCAGGGCGGCGGCATCGGCGGCGCGATCGGCGGCGTGGTCAACACGCTCACCGGCGGCCTGTTCGGCAACGTGATGAAGGGACTGGGCGGCATCTTCGGCTGACCCTCGCAGACATTCCCCACCCCGACGCCCCGTGAGGGGCGTCCTTCCAGGAGAACACCATGATCGGCCTGATCGGCGAAGCCATCGGCGGCATCAAGCGACTGGTGGAAGGACCTTCCGCCTCCGACATCATCAGGAAGTCCGGCCTGCAGGGCGACATCGCGGCGAGCAACGCCGCACGCGGCCTGTCCGCGGGCCTGATGAACCACTCGATGCAAGGACTCTGCGGCCTGTTCCGCTGAGCCCGCGCCAGAACGACAAAAGGGGCGTCCTTCGGGACGCCCCTTTCTCATTGGCGCGGTGGACGCCGGACGTCCACGCCAGGGATCAGTCGAGCTTGAGCTTCTGCGTCTCGACGACCTTCTTGTAGACCGCGTACTCGGCCTTGATCTGCTCGGTGAATTGCTCGGGGGTGTTGCCGATCACGATGGAGCCGGTTTCCTCGATGCGCTTCTTGACCTCGGGCATCTCGACGGTCTTGCGGGCCGCCTCGTTGATCTTGGCCACGACCTCCTTGGGCAGGTTCTTCGGACCCAGGATGCCGTAATAGGCCATGCGGTTCACGGGCTCCAGGCCGAGCTCCTTGAAGGTCGGCACGTTGGGCAGCACGGCCAGGCGCTGCGGCGCGGCCACGGCGATGGCCACCAGGCGGCCGTCCTTGATGAAGGGCAGCGCCGAGGGCAGGTTGTCGAAGATCATCGGCACCTGGCCGGCAACGGTGTCGTTCAGGGCCGGGCCGGCGCCGCGATACGGGATGTGCGTGACGAAGACCCCGGTCAGGCTCTTGTACAACTCCATCTGCAGGTGGCCGATGCCGCCGGTGCCCGAGGTGGAATAGCTGTACTTGCCGGGGTTCTTCTTGAGCTCCGCGACGAAGGCCTTGTAGTCCTTGGCCGGGAACGACGGATGGACGGCGATGACGTTGGGCGTGGCCGCCAGGTTCACGATCGGCGTGAAGTCCGTCAGCGGGTTGTACGGCGTCTTCGGGTTGATGGCCGGGTTTGTGGCCGTGGTGGACACCGTGGCCACACCCAGCGAATAGCCGTCGGGCGCGGACTTGGCCGTGTCGTTGGCGCCGATGATGCCGCCGCCGCCGGCCTTGTTCTCGACGATCATGGTCTGGCCCAGCGGGCCGGAGATGTGCTGCGCGACGACGCGGGCGACGATGTCGGTGGTGCCGCCCGGCGCGAACGGGACGACCAGCTTGACCGGCTTGTTGGGATAGGACTGCGCGAGCGCCGCAGCGCAGGACAGCGACAACGTGCTCAACAGCAGGCCGTGTTGAAGGATCGAGCGACGGTTCATGGGCTCCTCGTCTTCTGAAGGATGGGGGATCGGCAGAGCTTAAGTATCCCGATGTATCGCCCGGGCTAGCGGAACTACGTAGAGACCTCACCGGGAGGGCGGGAAAGCGCTGGCACACTCTGTCGCCCCCTTCGAGTCTTCCGATGTTGCTGCTGTTGCCTGACTTCCTGCTGATCGTGGCCGGCTTCGTCCTGTGCCGCTACACGCCGCTGGACCGCCCGGTCTGGGAGGCCGCCGAGAAGCTGGTGTACTTCCTGCTGTTCCCGGTGCTGCTGTTCAATTCGATCTCGCGCAGCAGCCTGTCGCCGGGCGACACGATGGCGCTGATGGGCGGGGGGCTGGGCGTGATGCTGACCGGCATCGCGCTGGCCTTTGCGCTGCGCTGGGTGCCAGGTGTTGACGCGAGGACGCATGCGTCGGGCTCGCAGGTGGCCTTCCGGTTCAATTCCTTCGTCGCGCTGGCGCTGGCGGAGCGGCTCTACGGCGCGCAAGGCGTGGCGTGGATCGCGATGATCGTGGCGGTGTGCGTGCCGGTGGCCAACGTGGCGGCGGTGTACCCGCTGGCGCGCCATGGCGGGCACGGCTACCTGCGCGAGCTGGCGCGCAATCCGCTGATCGTGTCGACCTTGGCGGGGCTGGCCGCCAACCTGCTGGGGCTGCGGCTGCCCGAGCCGGCCGCCATCTCCTTGCAGAAGATCGGCCTGGCCGCGCTGCCGCTGGGGCTGATGGCGGTGGGCGCGGGGCTGCGGCTGGGCGCGCTGAAGGATGCGCCATGGCTGGCGACGGCGCTGCTGTCGATCCGGCACGTCGTGCTGCCGCTGGTCGCGCTGCTGATCGGCCATCTGCTGGCGCTGCCGGCGCCGCAGGCGGCGTTGCTGCTGGCGTTCGCCGCGATGCCCACGGCGTCGAGCGCCTACGTGCTGGCGGTGCGCATGGGCGGCAACGGGCCGTTCGTCGCGGGACTGGTCACCGTGTCCACGCTGTTGGGGATGATCGTGCTGCCGTTGTGGCTGGCGCTGGTGACCGGATCCCCCTAGCCACCGCCAGTTCGCCGCCGCCCCTCCATCCCTTCAGGGCCGCGCCCCGCGATCCTGCGCCAACGCCCAATCGATGTGCTCCGCCAGCAGCTCCGACGCGTTCGGACGCACGGCGCCGAGGGCCTCGCGCAGACGGGCCCGGAGCTCCGGCGCCAGGTCTTGCCTCAGCGCGTTGCCCATCGCCACGGCGAGATTGCGGCGCCAGCGCGCGTGACCGATGCGTCGGATCGCCGATCCCTCGGTGCGACGCAAGAAGCTCGCCTCGTCCCAGGCCCACAGCTCGAGCAGCGACGCATGCCCCAGCGGCTCGCGCCACTCGAAGTCCGGCAGCGCGTTCCTGCGCGCGAACTTGTTCCACGGACACGCCAGCTGGCAGTCGTCGCAGCCGTAGATCCGGTTGCCGATGGCCGCGCGGAACTCCACCGGAATCGGTCCATCCTGCTCGATCGTCAGGTAGCTGATGCAGCGCCGCGCGTCGAGCCGGTACGGGGCGACGATCGCCCCCGTCGGACACGCGTCGAGGCAGGCGCGGCACTGGCCGCAATGCGCGGTCACCGGCTCGCTGGGCGGCAACGGCAGGTCCAGGTAGATCTCCCCGAGGAAGAACATCGAGCCGCTGTCCCGATGCAGCGTCAAGGTGTGCTTGCCGCGCCATCCGATGCCCGAACGGCTCGCGAGCTCGACCTCGAGCACCGGCGCCGAATCGGTGAACACGCGGTGCCCCATCGGCCCCAGGCGCTGCTGGAGCCGATCGGCGAGCTGCTGCAGGCGCTGGCGCAGCACCTTGTGATAGTCCCGGCCCCGCGCGTACAGCGAGACCTGGGCCCGCGCGGGATCCCGCATCGCGGCCCATTCGCGGTCCTGCCAGTCGTCGCCGGCGGCCTCGGGCAGGTAGTCCATGCGCGCGGTCAGGATGCTGATGGTCCCGGGCACCAGCTCCGCGGGACGCGCGCGCTTGAGGCCATGCGCGGCCATGTACTGCATCTCGCCATGGAAACCGGCGTCCAGCCAGGCCTGCAAACCTGCTTCCGCATCGCTCAGATCGACGAGTGCGACGCCAATCTGTGAGAATCCGAGCTCATGCGCCCAGGCGCGGACCTCGACCATCAGCGCGGCCAGCGCGTCGGGGTCTCGGGAGGGGCTCGGCATCGCGTCGCCGGACGCGCCGGGCCGCGGGGTGTTGATCAAGGAATTCATCGCTGTTGAGCATTCTAGAAACCCGCCCTTACCGTTGGCCCGACGAGGCCGCCTGCGAACGATTCGCCCAGGCGTTGGCCCGCTGTCCGCAGATCGTGGACCTGAGCATCGAGCTCGATGGCGGCCTGGGCGCCGGCAAGACCAGCCTCGTGCGCCACCTGCTGCGCGCGCTGGGCGTCACCGGCCGCATCAAGAGCCCGAGCTACGCCGTCGTCGAGGACTATGCGCCACCGGGGCTGGCCGGCGCGCCCGCCCACCATTTCGACTTCTACCGCTTCAGCGATCCGCGCGAGTGGGAGGACGCGGGCTTCCGCGATCTCTTCGCCGCGCCGGGTCTCAAGCTCAGCGAATGGCCGGAGAAGGCCGCCGGGATGTTGCCCCCGGCTGATCTGCGCGTGCTGATCGAGGTCAACGCCGACGACAGCCGCGACGTTCGCGTTGAAGCCCGCACGGCCCGCGGCCAGGCGGTGCTGGCCGAACTCGATACCCGTCTCGATCCCCGAATCGACCCCCGCCTCACAGGACAGGAGCCATGACCGGTCTGCCGCCCTCCACGAAAGATCGGAACGATCCGCTGATCGCCCTGCCCTCGCGCGGACGCCGCAAGGCGCTGGGCCGGATGGGCGCGGTGGTGCTGAGCTTCCCGGTGCTGCCGGCCCTGCCCGCGCTGGCCGCGGCCGGCTCGGCCAGCATCGTCGCGGTGCGGGTCTGGCCCGCGAGCGACTACACGCGCGTGACGATCGAATCCGATCGCCCGCTCGCCGCCAAGAGCTTCCTGGCGGTGAATCCCGACCGGCTGGTGATCGACGTCGACGGACTCGCGCTGGACGCGGGGCTCAAGGACCTGCTGGGCAAGATCAAGCCGGACGATCCGTACATCGCCGGCGTGCGGGTCGGACAGAACCAGCCGCGCGTGGTGCGCATCGTGCTGGACCTGAAACAGCCGGTGGCGCCGCAGGTCTTCACGATCGAGCCGGTGGCGGCCTACAAGAACCGGCTGGTGCTGGACCTGTATCCGACCCGCGAGCGCGACCCGCTGCTGGACCTGGTCCGCGGCAAGGAAGCGGCGGAGACGGCCGCGGCGCAGTCGGTGAACGACGCGCTGGGTGAGCTGATCGGGCGCATCGACCGGCCGCTGAGCGCGGCATCCGCGGCCGAGCAGGCGGCGAGCGCCGTGGCGACAGCGCCGCAACGCCCGGCCAGCGCGGTCGCGCGGATCGACACGCCACCGCCGGTGACGCCGCCGCTCAAGGAAGCGGCGCCGGAGATGAGCCAGACCAAGCTGGACCGGTTGATCGTGATCGCGATCGATCCGGGGCATGGGGGCGAGGATCCGGGCGCGATCGGTCCGACGGGTCTGCGTGAGAAGGACGTGGTGCTGGCGATCGGCAAGAAGCTGCGGGACCGGCTCAACAGCAATCCGCGCATCCGCGTGATGATGACGCGCGATGCCGATTTCTTCGTGCCGCTGGGCGAGCGCGTGCGCAAGGCGCGGCGGGTGCAGGCCGACCTGTTCGTGTCCATCCACGCCGACGCGTTCATCACGCCCAAGGCGCGCGGGGCCTCGGTGTTCGCGCTGTCCACGAGCGGGGCGAGCTCGACGGCGGCGCGCTGGATGGCGGACAAGGAGAACGCGGCGGACGTGATCGGCGGCGTCAACAGCAAGGCCGTGAAGGACGCGGGCGTGCTGCGGGCGATGCTGGACATGAGCACGTCGGCGCAGATCAAGGACAGCCTGAAGCTGGGCGGCGAGGTGCTGGGGCAGATCGGCAAGCTGGCCAAGCTGCACAAGGGCAGCGTGGAGCAGGCGGGATTCGCGGTGCTGAAGGCGCCCGACGTGCCGTCCATCCTGGTGGAGACGGCGTTCATCTCCAATCCGGAGGAAGAGGCGAAGCTGCGCGACCCGGACTATCAGGACGACCTGGTGAAGGCGCTGGCCATCGGCATCGCCCGCTACTTCGCGAAGAATCCGCCGCTCGCGGCGAGACATCGGGCGTTGTGAGCGCCCGGCGCTCACAACGCTTCGCGTGAACGGCTGAACTCCCACCCCATCCTCGCCCTCCAAGCGGGCGGGCTCGCCGTCACCCCGCCCCGCCCGCCCCCAAGGGGCGGGTGAGCGTCGACGGCTCTCTGACCATGACTGGCTGCGCGGCCTATGAAAAACGGGGCCGCAGCCGCGTTCCGTGTCTGTCGGTTCAGTCGATCATTTCCCCACTTGCCTCGGCATGGCAGACGCCGTGATCACCTGGTGAGCGGACTCGGGGGGCGAGCGTGATTCAGCCCTTGCGCTTGACCGAGCGCCCGCGTGGCTCCTGAAGCCGCTCGGGAGTCGAGATGCCGGTCTCGGGCAACAACGTGCCGAAGCCGTCAAGCACGATCACCACCCCTGTGGCCGTCCGGATGCTGAGTTGCAGCTCCGCGCCCATGGCGGACACATACTTCCGCAGCGTCGAAAGCAGCATGTCGCTTCGTTTCTCCAGTTGAGCGACTGCGTTCTGCTTGATCTGAAGAACGTCAGCCAGTTCGGTCTGTGTCTTCTCGAGAGCGCGACGAGCCTCGGCCAAAGTTTCGGCGTATCGAATCATGTCGTCAGCCATTTCTCGACTCTTGGCCTCGACCTTCGCGCGACGTTCCGGCGGAAGCGCGGCAACGATGCTTTTGAGTGATCGGCTCATTTTCATTTCCTCTTGGACGTATCGGTCCGTTCGAACTTTCGAGCCAGGTGATCGGCAAAGCGCCGATCGGCCACGCGGATCAACTGCTCGTAGAACAATCCGCAGCTCCTGCCCTGCTTGGCTCCCGCCACCAACACGCAGGCTTGCCGATCAGGATCAAACGCGAATGCAGCGCGCCAGACTTCCCTGCCTGCATTTGCGGTGAACCGCAGTTCCTTCATGTTTGGAAACTTGGAGCCATGAAGCGTGTCCACATGGGGCCTGCCTGTCATGGGTCCGGACAACTCGATGGCCCCAGCCGCACCGACGAGTGCATCCTGGACATCAAGTTCAAACGCTTCGAACTCGGCCACGAATTCATCGTGGAAGAAGACATCCCATGCGTCGGGAGAACAGTGGGCTGAAGTCAAAACCATAACCTTTGCGTGATATCACGTCAAGGTGATGGTAGAGAGCACTAGTGCGCTCCGGCGCGTTTCTCCCCCATCGCCGCGCCCGGCCAACCTTCAGGGGGAGAGCGTCAGCGAAGTGAAAGGCTTTCGCCCATGAAGAACGGGGCCGAAGCCCCGTTCTTCCTAGCCATCGGCGCAGCCGATCACTTCCCCACTTGCGTCGGCATCGCCGGCGCCGTCGTGCGCTGGATCGGTTTCCAGGTCTTCAGGCGTTCCAGCACGTTGGCCACCGCGGCCTCGAGCTGCACGTCGCGACCCGCGTTGACCTGCACCGGGTCCAGATCGACGTCGATGTCGGGCGACACGCCTTCGTTCTCGATGCGCCACTCGCCTTCCGGCGTGAAGAAGCGGAAGAACGGCACCACCAGCGACCCACCGTCGATCAGGTTCGGATTGGCCGAGATCCCGATCAATCCGCCCCAGGTCCGCTTGCCGATCAGCGGGCCCAGCCCTGTGCGCTTGAACGCATACGGCATGAAGTCCCCGCCCGAGCCCGCGTCCTGGTCGATCAGCATCGCCTTGGGCCCGTAGATCGCGCCGGCCGGCGTGTCGTAGATCAGGCCATCGCGGTCCTTCCAGCTGCCCAGGTAGGCGCGGTTGAGCAGCTCGGTCACGTAGTTGGCCGCCTGGCCGCCGCCATTGCGACGGTCATCGACGATCAACCCCGGCTTGTCCACCTGCGCGAAGAACATCCGGTTGAAGTGCTGGAAGCCCGGACCCGCCGTGTCCGGCATGTACACGTAGGCGATCTTGCCGCCGCTCAGACGATCCACTTCCTCGCGGTTGTGGTCGATCCACGCCCACTGGCGCAGACGCGACTCGGTGGCCACCGGCTCGACGGTCACCCGGCGGGCGCCCTGCCCGTTCGCGTTGATCGACACCGTCAGCTGCACCGGCTTGCCCACCGTGTTCTCCAGCGCCTGGTACAGGTTGCGCGACCCGTCCACCGCCTGGCCGTTGACCGCCAGCAAGTAGTCGCCTTCCTTCACACCCACGCCCGGCGCGGCCAGCGGCGCCTTCAGGTAGGGATCCCAGCGGTCGCCCTTGAGGATCTTCCTGATGCGGTACTTGCCGTTCTCCAGGCTGAAGTCCGCGCCGAGCAGGCCGACCGCGACACGCGGCTCCTGGAACACGTCGCCACCGCCCACGCGGTTGTGGCCGACCTGCAGCTCGCCGATCATCTCCACGAGCAGGTCGTTCAGGTCCTCGCGACGCTGCACACCCGCCACCAGCGGCGCGTAGCGCTGATACACGCCCTGCCAGTCGAGCTGATGCAGCTTGGGATCGTAGAAGTACTCCTTCTCCATCCACCAGGTCTCGTCGAAGATCTGACGCCACTCGGCGCGCGGGTCGATGCGCGTCTTCAGCCCCGACAAATCGATGCTCTTGGTGTCGATCTTCTCGCGCGCGTCGGAGATCTCCAGACGCCCGCCGCCCAGGTTCAGCAGGATCTTCTTGCCGTCGGCGCTAAGGCTGTAGTCCTCGACCTGCGGCTTCACCAGCTTGGTCTTCTTCTCCTCGAAGTCGAAGCGGTAAAGATCGCCCTTGCGGCCGTTGCCGCCGTCGGCCTCGATGGACGCGCCCGGCTGCTTGCGCTCGACATAGAACAGCGCGCCGTCATCGGCCACGCCCAGATTGTCATAACGCGCGGTGGCCACCGGCAGACCCACGATGCGGTCCTTCAGGCCGGCGAAGTCGATGCGCACCGGCTTGACCTTTGGCTTGACGTCCTTGCCCTCGTCCTTCTTGCCGTCCTTGCCGTCCTTCTCGGGCTTGTCGCCCTTCTCGGACTTCTCGGACTTCTCCGCCTTGTCGGACTTGTCAGACTTGTCGTCCTTGTCCTCATCCGCCTTCTTGTCCCTGGACTCCTCGTCGCCGGCCTTGGGCTCGAGCGGCGACTTGCCGTCCGCGCGCAGCACCGCCGCGTACAGGCCCATGCGCACGGCGCGTTCCTGCGTGGACATGTCCAGGCCCACCTGCGCGGGTCCCGAGTTGATCGACGCGGCGAAGAACAGCACGTCGCCCTTGGTCGAGAACACCGGCAGGTTGGCGTGGCTCAGTCCGTCGGTGACGGTGTGCTGCTGTCCGGTCTGGAAGTCGACGACGCGGACCTGGCTGAAGAAGTTCCTGCCGATCACCGTGTAGGCCAGATAGCGGCCATCAGGCGAGAAGCTGACGTCCATGCCGCCGCGGCGCTCGCTGGTGTCGATCTTCGCGAGCTTGCCCGACTGCGCGCCGGTCAGCGGCAGCTGGAACAGGTTGAGGTGGTTGTCCTGCAGGATCAGGCGCGCGCCGTCGGGCGACCAGTCCATCAGCGTGTAATACCCGGTCTCGGGCAGCAGGATCTTGCGGGTGGGCTTGTTGGCGGCCTGATCGCCGAGCTGATCGCGGATCACGACCTGATGGCGCATGCCGGGCTCGTCGGAGACGTAGGCGACCTGCTGGCCGTCGGGGCTCCACAAGCCGTCCTTCTCACGCACGCCCGAGGTCTGCGTCAGGTTGCGCACCACGCCGTCCTTCACCGGCACGGTGAAGATCTCGCCGCGCGCGCTGATCACCACGCGCTTGCCGGTGGCCGACAGCGACGCATTGGTGATGGTCTTGGACGCGTCCTTCCACTGCACGCGGGCCTGGGTGCTGGACTCGTTGAGCGCGATGCTCAGGAAGCGCGGCGCGCCGCCGTCCAGGCCGATCTCCTTGAGCTGACCGCCCACCTCGTAGACGATGCGCCCGTCGCGGCCGTCGGCGCCGCGCACGTCCCAGACGGTTTCCTTCGTCAGCTGGCGCAGCGCCTTGGTCTTCGTGTTGAACGCGAAGAGATTGGCCGCGCCGTCGTTGCGATCGGAGATGAAGACGACCTCGTCGCCCATCCAGATCGGGTTGCTGTCGGTGGCGTTGACATGGGGGATCTGCTCCCAGGTCTTGCCCTTGGGATCGATGATCCAGATCGGCGGCGTGGTGCCGCCGCGGCTCTGGCGCCAGCCGCTCGGGCCGGAGTACGCCGCGTTGTACGGGCGATAGGCCAGCTTGCTGCCGTCGGGCGACCACACGCCCTCATAGGCGACGGCCTCCATGACCTTGTGCTCGAAGCCGCCGTCGACGCCGACCTCGAACAGCTGCTTGCTGCGGTTGTTCAGCACCTCGCGCGCGGAGGCGAACAGCACCCGCTTGCCGTCGGGGCTCCAGCCGGTGACCTGGTCCGCGGACGGATGCCAGGTCAGGCGCCGCGGCTGACCGCCGGCGGCGGCGATCACGTAGACATCGACATTGCCGTCATACGCGGCGGAGAACGCGATCCACTGGCCATCGGGCGAGAAGCGCGGCGCGAACTCCGGCGCGGCGTGACCCGCGAGTCGGCGCGGCTGGCTGCCGTCGCGGTTGGCGATCCACAGATCGCCGCCGTAGACGAAGGCCAGATGGCGCGCCGACACGGCGGGCTCGCGCAACAGCATGGTGACGGCGGGTGCCGGCGCCGTGGCGGTGGCCGTGGCGGAAGCGGTCGATGTCGCGGCCTGTTGGGCTTGCGCGGGCGCGGCCGCGATCGCGGCGGTCAGGCTCAGGGCCAGGGTGGCGGCCTTGCTGATGAGGCGGTGTTGCATGGAGCGTTGTCGGCGGTGAAAGCAGCGGGCGAGGATAGCCCTGCGCTTTCACCGTGACGAAGCTCACCCCCGTGCTTTGCGCGCCAGGCGCCTCGGTGTTTTCCCGTGGGCGCTCACGCGGCCGGCGTGGGTTTCGCGCGCGAGGCCTTCCATCCGCCGTACAGCGCGATGAGGCCGGGGATCAGGATCATGGCCCAGATGATCTTGGACAGATGCGTCTGCACGAACGGGATATTGCCGAAGAGGTAGCCCGCGAGCGTGAGGCCGACGACCCAGATGACGCCGCCGGCGACGTTGTAGGCGGTGAAGCGGCTGCGGGTCATCTCGGCCACGCCGGCCACGAAGGGCGCGAAGGTGCGGATGAACGGCATGAAGCGCGCCAGGATGATGGTGACGCCGCCGTGCTTCTCGTAGAACTCATGCGCGGCGTCGAAGGCCCGCTTGTTGAAGAAGCGCGACTGCTCCCACTGGAAGACCTTGGGGCCGAAGTAGCGCCCGATCGTGTAGTTGCACTGGTCGCCGAGGATGGCGGCGACGAGCAGCACCGTGATGGCCAGCGGCAGGCTCATCATGCCGGTGCCGCACAGCGCGCCGACGACGAACAGCAGCGAGTCCCCCGGCAGGAAGGGCATCACGACGAGCCCGGTCTCGACGAAGACGATCAGGAAGAGCAGCGCGTAGACCCACAGGCCGTAGGCGGTCACGAACTCGGCGAGGTGCTTGTCGACGTGGAGGATGAAGTCGACGAGGAAGTACATCAGGTCCATGGGCGCGGATTATGGCGGGCGCTTCCTGAAGCACTTGTGAAGAAACGCGAGATCCGCCAACCCGGTTTTGCTGTGTGCCCCACCGCACACACGGCCGCGCCTGCCCCGCCCCTCTAGCCCCCGAGCGACACCCAAGGCACCGGCGCGCAGGCCGAGTACGGGCATTGCGGCGCCTCCAGGAAGCAGGCGAATGTCGGCGCGCCCGCATGGCCGCCGTCCGGCCGCGGCCAGACACGCCCGAGCCAGCCTCGACTGACCCCCATCGACCAGTGCCCGAACGAGGTGTACATCGTGGGGAGAAAGCCCCGCCCTCGGCAGCCGGGCATCGCGAGGGCTCCTCCGAGACGTGCCGGCGAGGGTCCGCCCAGGGGCGCGAACCGGATGAGGTACATGACTCAGCTCCTGACAAGCTCGGCGGGCACATCGCGATGTCGTCGTTCCGGATCTAGGTGCCCAGTGGCTTCGCGTCGGAGATCTCGATCTCCGCGTCATTGAAGTCGTTGTCGGTCCAATCCTCAAAGGCCAGTTTCACGCCCTTGTCTGTGACGGTGGTCCGCCCGTGGTCGCGCTTGTCGGCGTTGTCCGTGCTTCCGGCGCGGTGTATCTTGTCGTCTTCCGTCTTGATTCGGAACTCGACCGTCGACCCGGGTTCGGCATCGATCCATTTGCTCGAGCCCTTGCCCGACTTGGCGCGGTCCAGGTCCTTCCATTCCCCGCCCTCCGTCCGGTACTGCACCATGCTGTCGCTGGAGGACTCGCCGCCCTTGAGATCGATCTGGAGCCGGCCGCTCTCACCGACGACATAACCGCCCTTCGAGTCGCTCCATCCGCCCTTGGACAGATCGCCGACTTGCCCGGGTCCCCCGGCCATGGCAGGCGTCCCGAATCCACCGGTCATGGCAGGCGTCCCGAAAGCCTGCGAGGCCATCATCCTCAGGGAGTTCTGGAGGCCGTAGGCGTAGGCCATCATCCCTGTCTCGTCGCCGTAGCCGAAGGGCATCCCTGACTGGCCGCCGACGCCGAAGGGCATGCCTCCCAGCCATTGGCAGCTGTACCCCATCGAATAGTTCGCGTAGAGCGGATACGCGGAAGCCGGGAAGCAGCCTCCCCACGGCGCGTGGGTCGCGACGCCGCCCATGCCCATCGGCGTGAGCGAGTAGGACTGCGACAGGCCGGTGTACATCGGCTGATTGAAGACCATGGATCGATTCCTTCCATTGTTGAGGGCACCTGAGCGCGGGGCTGCTCGGTCCAACCCGATCACCACGCCTTCCGGAAAGCGCGGCAGTACCCCCTTTTGCCCGACCGGTTCTACCTGTCCGCACGACACCCTTCGCAACGAACGCCCGCGATCTCCACGCGTCCGGATGGCCTCGCGATCCGAGGGCCGGTTCCAGGTGCACCGGTGATCGGCGACGCGCTTCACCGACTTGGACTTGTGGTCTGACCGACTGGACCAGGTGGGTGACGTCGCGGTCACCGACTCATCGATGTGATGGAAGAAATGACTATCGACGGGACATGAGGCCGGTCGAAGAATGAGGTCGAGACCGGAGCGCTCACCCTCGGCGCGATCTACCTGACCTCCCGATCGCTGCTCGCGCCCATCGCGCTGCACTTCAGCGTCAACATGCTGCTGGCGCAGACCGCGCCGCAGTCCTACTGGATCGCACCGCCACTCGTCGACTCCATCCGCTGGCAATGGTTCTACGCCTGCCCTTGGGGCTTCCTCCTCGCGGGCGCCGTGTTCCTGCTCTGGTTCACGCTCAAACGAACGGCGACATCGCACCGGTCCACCGGTTGAGACGACCTGTCTCTACAATCCGCCCCCATGGATGACACCCTCGCCCCGACGGCGGACTCCGCGACCGCGCAGGGTCCCGCCGCATCCGGCGCACGCCGCGCGATCCGCGAGCTTCCCGATGAACTGATTTCGCAGATCGCCGCCGGCGAGGTCGTCGAACGCCCATCCTCCGTCGTCCGCGAGCTCGTCGACAACGCCCTGGACGCCGGCGCCTCCCAGATCCAGCTCAAGCTCATCGCCGGCGGCATCCGCTCCCTCATCGTCGAGGACGACGGCGCCGGCATCCCCGATGGCGAACTCCCGCTCGCCATCAAGCGCCACGCCACCAGCAAGATCGGCACGCTCGACGACCTCGAGGCCGTCGTCACCATGGGCTTCCGCGGCGAGGCCCTCGCCGCCGTCTCCTCCATCGCCGAGCTCGCCATCGTCTCGCGCTTCCACGGCGCCGCCCACGCCTGGCGCCTGGAAGCCCGCACCGGCGAGCTCAGCCCCGCCGCCCGCGCCAGAGGCACCTCCGTCGAGGTCCGCGAGCTCTTCTTCAACACGCCCGCGCGCCGCAAGTTCCTCAAGAGCGAGAGCACCGAGCTCGCCCACTGCCTCGAGGCGCTGCGCCGTCACGCGCTGGCCCGGCCCGACGTCGGCTTCGCCGTCTGGCACGAGGGCAAGCTCGTCGACCAATGGCGCGCCGCGCCGCTGCCCCAGCGCATCGCCGAGGTCCTCAACGAGGACTTCATCGCCCAGAGCCGCGAGGTCCTCACCGAGGTCGGCCCGATGCGCATCCACGGCCGCGTCGGCCTGCCCGAGGCCGCCCGCAGCCGCGCGGACATGCAGTACGTCTACGTCAACGGCCGCTACGTGCGCGACAAGCTGATCGCGCACGCCATCCGCTCCGCCTTCGACGACGTCCTGCACGGCCACCGTCAACCGACCTACGTGCTGTTCATCGACGTCCAGCCCGAGCTCGTCGACGTCAACGTCCATCCGACCAAGATCGAGGTCCGCTTCCGCGACGGCCGCGAGATCCACCAGCAGGTGCGCCGCGCCGTGGTGGCCGCGCTCGCGCTGTCGCGCACCGAGGACGCCACGCCCGAAGCCGCGCCCGCAACCTCCGGCCGTGAACGCTGGTCCGGCACGCCCGCCTGGGAACGCCCGATGGACGGCGCCGCCGCCCCTGAGAGCAGCAGCGGCACCGCCGGCACCGCGCCCGGCCTCGCCGCCTACGAGCCGCCCGCGCCTTACCACGCGCCCTCCGCCCGCTTCGCCGGCCCCGAGGGCTGGCGCGCGCCGATCCCCACCCGCGCCCAGACCGCGCTCGCGCTCGAGCAGGCCGAGGCGCTGTACGCGTCCGGCCCGAGCGCCGGGCTCCCGGCCGCGGCCGGCGCGCCCTCGGCGTCGTTGTCGATGCTGGCCGGCGCACCGCCCTCCCCGCTGCCGTCCAGCCAGGCCGGCGAGTGGCCGCTCGGACGCGCGATCGCTCAGATCCAGGGCATCTACGTGCTGGCCGAGAACGCGCAGGGCCTGGTGATCGTCGACATGCACGCCGCCCATGAGCGCGTCGTCTACGAACGCCTGAAGACCGCGCTGGGCGAGACCCGCATCGATTCCCAGCCGCTGCTGATCCCGGTGACCTTCGCCGCGACGCCATCCGAGATCGCCACCGCCGAGGCCCAGGCCGACACGCTGCGCCGGCTCGGCCTGGACATCTCGCCGCTCTCGGCCAAGGTGCTGGCCGTGCGCGAGCGCCCGGCGCTGCTGTCCGGCGGCGACGTCGTCGAACTCGCGCGCGGCGTGCTCGCCGAACTCGCGCAGTTCGACGCCAGCCATGCCATCGAACGCGCGCAGCATGAGATCCTCGCGACCATGGCCTGCCACGGCGCCGTGCGTGCGAACCGCCAACTGACCCTCGACGAGATGAACGCGCTGCTGCGCGACATGGAACGCACGGAACGCGCCGACCAGTGCAACCATGGCCGTCCGACCTGGCGCCAACTGACCGTGCGCGACCTGGACGGGCTCTTCCTGCGCGGGCGCTGAGTTCGCCGACTCACCGCCCTTCGATCCGCTCCCTCCCGCTGTCCGTTCCAGGTTTCCCGTTTTCCGTTCCCGATTTCCGTTTTTCGATTTCCCGGCGCCCACCCTTTCACCAGAAGCAGTACCGACATGGCCACGCTCAAGCTCAACAAGAACAAACCGGCCGATGCCAAGTCCGACGGCTCGACCGACAAGGGTCCCCGCCGCGCGCCGCTGCGCGGCAAGGGCGTCAACAAGCCCCGCCCGACGCTCGCCCAGGCGCAGACCGACCGCGCCGAACGCGAGGCCGCGTATCAGCAGCGCCGCGCCGAGGAAGGCCGCCAGGATCGCCGCGGCCCGCCGGGACGTGATGACCGTCGCGATGACCGCCGGGGTTCGGGCGACCGCCCGCGCTTCGAAGGCGACCGTCCGCGCCGCGATGACCGCGGTGGCGATCGTTATGGCGATCGTCCGCAGCGCCCGCAAGGCGATCGTCCCCAGGGTGACCGCCCCTACGGCGACCGTCCCCGCTTCGAGGGCGACCGCCCGCGCCGCGATGATCGCGGCGGCGATCGCTATGGCGACCGTCCGCAGCGCCCGCAAGGCGACCGTCCCCAGGGTGACCGGCCCTACGGTGACCGCCCCCGCTTCGAGGGCGACCGCCCGCGCCGCGATGACCGCGGCGGCGATCGCTATGGCGACCGTCCGCGACGCGATGACCGCGGCGGTGACCGTTACGGCCGCCCGCCGGAAGGCTCGCGCTACGGCGACGATCGCCCGCGCCGCGCGCCCTATGGCGATCGCGGCGATCGCAACGATCGCGGCCAGGCGCCGTTCTCCGACGCCCACGCCCGCGCCGAACGCGAGGAACGCGCCGAGCGCACCGACCGTCCGCGCCAGCCCGACGCGCCGCGTCAGCCCGCGCCCGCGCGCCTGGCCGATCCGGATGCCGGCGAGCGCCTGTCCAAGCGCATGAGCGAGCTCGGCCTGGCCTCGCGCCGCGAGGCCGACGAATGGATCGAGGCCGGCTGGGTCACCGTCGACGGCGAGCCCGCGACGCTGGGCCAGCGTGTCGGTCCCGACGCGAGGATCGAGGTCGATCCCGCCGCCCGCGAGCAGCAGGCGCAGCGCGTCACCATCCTGCTGCACAAGCCCATCGGCTACGTCTCGGGTCAGGCCGAGGACGGCTACGAGCCCGCGTCGGTGCTGGTCAAGGCCGACACGCATTGGGGCGAGGATCCCTCCAAGATCCAGTGGGCCCCGGGCCACGGACGCAGCCTGGCCCCCGCCGGCCGCCTGGACATCGACTCCACCGGTCTGCTGGTGCTGACACAGGACGGCCGCATCGCGCGCCACCTGATCGGCGAGGATTCCGACGTCGAGAAGGAATACCTGGTGCGCGTCGCCGTCGAGAACGGTGACCCCGAGCAGCATCCGCAGCATCAGCTCGATCCCCGCGCGATCGCGCTGCTGAACCACGGCCTGGAGCTCGACGGCGTGCAGCTCAAGCCCGCCAAGGTGAGCTGGGCCAACGAGGACCAGCTGCGTTTCGTCCTGCGCGAGGGCCGCAAGCGCCAGATCCGCCGGATGTGCGAGATGGTCGGCCTGAAGGTGCTGGCGCTCAAGCGCGTGCGCATCGGCCGCATTCCGCTGGGCCAGCTGCCCGCCGGCC
Organism: Roseateles sp. So40a; assembly: GCF_048081605.1. Classification (NCBI taxonomy): domain Bacteria; kingdom Pseudomonadati; phylum Pseudomonadota; class Betaproteobacteria; order Burkholderiales; family Sphaerotilaceae; genus Roseateles; species Roseateles sp. So40a. The sequence continues at coordinate 2,739,563 of NZ_CP182288.1, forward strand.
AATGGCGCTACCTGGCGCCGTGGGAGCGCTTCTGAGCGCGTCAGGCCCGGCCAGTTCCCCGGAGCCGTCGGTGCCATCGGGCCCAACGAGCGCGCTGACGCCACTGTGCCTCGCCGGTCCGACCGGCTGCGGCAAGACGGCCGCCGCCCTGGCGATCGCGCGGCATCAGCGCGTGGAGATCATCAGCGTGGATTCCGCGCTGGTGTACCGCGGCATGGACATCGGCACGGCCAAGCCCACGCCCGAGGAGCTCGCGGCGGTCCCGCATCACCTGATCGACATCCTCGAGCCCACCGAGAGCTACTCGGCCGCGCAGTTCGTCCGTGACGCGCTGCGCCTGGTGCCCGAGATCCAGGCCCGCGGCGCGCGACCGCTGCTCGTGGGCGGGACGATGCTGTACTTCAAGGCGCTGTTCGACGGCCTGTCGGAGCTGCCACAGGCCGATCCCGCGCTGCGCGCGCAACTCGATGCAGACGCCGCGCGCGAGGGCTGGCCCGCGATGCACGCGCGGCTGGCGACGCTCGATCCGGCGACCGCCGCGCGCCTGGCGCCGCTGGACGCGCAGCGCATCCAGCGCGCGCTGGAGGTGTGCCTGCTGAGCGGGGAGCCGATGTCGGTGCTGTATGGGCGGCAGCGCTCGCAGGGCGTGGACTGGCCGCTGCTGTCGCTGGAGCCCTCGGACGCGGCGCGCGCCTGGCTGCACGCGCGGCTGGCGCAGCGGTTCACGCTGATGCTCGAGCAGGGCTTCGTCGACGAGGTGCGGCGCCTGCGCGCGCGCGCCGATCTGCACCTGGGCCTGCCGTCGATGCGTTGCGTCGGTTATCGGCAGGCCTGGGAGCTGCTGGACCAGAACGAGGCATCGCCCGATCTGGCCGCCTTGCAGGAACTCGGCACTGCCGCGACACGGCAGCTCGCCAAGCGCCAGATCACCTGGCTGCGCAGCATGCCGACCCGGCAGATCGTGCCGGCCGAGGCGCCTGGCGCGCTGGACCAGCTGATCGCGCTGTCGCGCGCCTCCTGAGGCGACCCACCTGTTCAGGTGGTCCACACCCTTTTTCGAGTGGGTTGGGCGCATCCCGACCTCCTGCCGCACCGCGCCACCTGCGCTGCCCCGGCCGAGGGCCACAATCGCCGGATCGCGTTACCGCGCCGGCGCCACCGCCGGCTGCCTTGCCCGACGATGGACGTTCCCCTGCTGACCGCCTCCGGCCTGACCAAGCGTTATGGCGCGCACACGCTCTTCGAACACCTCTCGCTGACGCTCCATCGTGGCGAGATGCTCGCGCTGCTGGGCGAATCGGGCAGCGGCAAGTCGACGCTGCTCAACGGACTGGCCGCGCTGGAGCCGCTGGATCGGGGCCAGGTCGTGCTCGAAGGGCGGGATCTGCTCGCGCTGGACGAGTCAGGCCAGGCGAAGCTCCGCCGCGAGCAGCTCGGTTTCGTCTTCCAGGCCTTCCACGTCCTGCCCCACCTGAGCGTGTTCGACAACGTCGCGCTGCCGCTGCTGCTGCAGGGCCGGCCCGATCCGGCGCGCGTGGCGCAGATGCTCGACGCGGTCGGCCTCAACGCCCAGGCCCGGCACCTGCCGCGCCAGCTGTCCGGCGGTCAGTTGCAGCGCGTGGCCATCGCCCGTGCATTGGTGCACCGGCCCGTGCTGGTGCTGGCCGACGAACCCACCGGCAACCTCGATCCCGCGCACGCCGACCAGGTCCTGGCGCTGCTGCGCGACCAGTTGCGCGAGCAGCGCGCGGCCTGCCTGCTGGTGACGCACTCGGCGCACGCGGCCGCGATGGCCGATCGCCGGCTGCGGCTCGAGAACGGCCACCTCGTCGAGGTCTGAGCCCGCATGGCCGACCTGCCGCCCTCCTCCGCCGCCCCGGGCGCGCTGCGCCGCGCGTGGGGCTGGTGGTGGCAGCTCTCCTGGCCCGCGCTGCGCCTGCAGTGGGGCCGCCAGCTCGCCGCGCTGCTGACGATCGCGCTGGGTCTGGCGCTCGCCGGCGCGGTGCACTGGATCAACGCCTCCGCCCTCGCCCAGTTCGAGTCCGCCGCGCGCCAGAGCAGCGCGCAAGCCGATCTGGAGCTCGTGGCCGCGCCCGGCGCGGCGCCACTGTCGGACCGCCTGTTCGCTGAGCTCGCCGCCCGCGACGACATCTCCGCGCTGGCCCCGCGCCTGGACGCCAGCATCCGGATCCAGGCCAAGGACGGTCAATGGCAGCGCGTGCGGCTGATCGGGCTGGACCTGCTGCAGCTGGGCGCCTTCCACCCGCAATGGCTGCCCCGGCTGGACGGCGCCGACCTGGGACGTGCGCTGCGCGAGCCGGCGCTGCTGGTCAGCGACGCGGCCTGGACGCGGCTGGGCTGGGAAGCAGGCGCGGCACTGCGCCTGGACCTGCCCGGCGAACCCGATCCGGTGCCGGTCGCCGGCCGCGTGCCGGATCGCCAGCAGGCGCTGGTGATCGTCGACATCGCCTGGGCGCAGCAGATGCTGCGCCGCGAGAGCCAGCTCGACGCGATCCTGCTGCGGCTGTCGGCCGGCCAGGCCGGTCGGGCGCCATCGGCCTGGCCGCCGGGCGTGACCGCGCGCGCCCCGAGCGACGAGGCCCGCCAGCAGGCCGACGAGGCGCGCCGGCTCACGCGCGCCTACCGGCTCAACCTGGGCGTGCTGTCGCTGATGGCGCTGTTCGTCGGCGCCTTCATGGTCTTCGCCGTGCACAGCCTGTCGGTGGCGCAGCGCCTGCCTCAGCTCGCGCTGCTGGGCGTGCTCGGCATGAGCGCGCGCCAGCGCCTGGCGCTGCTGATGTCGGAAGCGCTGCTGCTGGGCCTGGCCGGCGCGGTGCTCGGCCTGGGGCTGGCGGTGGCGCTGGCGGAACTCGGCCTGCACGCGCTCGGTGGCGACCTCGGCAGCGGCCTGACGGGCCTGAGCGGCGCGCGGCCGGCGCTGACGATGTCGCCCGCCTCGATCGCGGGCCTGCTCGCGCTCGGGCCGCTGGTGAGCCTGGGCGCCGCGGCACTGCCGCTGATGCGGTTGCGCCGGCTGCCCGTCGCGCAGGTGCTCAAGGGCCTGGGCAGCGGGCAGGCGTCGGGGCGCGGCTGGTGGTTCGGGCCGCTGCTGCTGGCCGCGGCGCTGCCGCTGGCGGCGATGCCGATGGTCGCGGGCCTGCCGCTGGGCGCGTACGCGGCCATGGTGGCGCTGCTGCTGGGCGCGCTGGGCACCGTGCCGCTCGTGCTGCGCGCGATCACCGGGTTGCTGCGCGGCTGGGCGGCGCGCCGCGCGCTGCCGCTGCTGGCCGTGGAGCGCGCCCGCGACCAGGCCGGCGAGGCCGGCCGCCTGATCGCCGGCGTGCTGGTCGCGCTGGCACTCGCGGTGGCGATGCTGGTCATGGTGGCGAGCTTCCGCCAGTCGCTGGACCAATGGCTGACGGACATGCTGCCGGCCGATCTCTACCTGCGCCAGACCGCGCGCGACAGCGCCCAGCAGGGGCAGCCGATGCCGCCGGGTCTGGCCGCGTCCGCCGCGGCGCTGGCGGGCGTCGAGCGCGTGGCCGCGCAACGCACGCGCGCCGTGGGCCTGACGGTGCGCGGCATGACCGGCAGCACCACGCTGCTGGCGCGGCCGCTGGACCACCGGCTGCCGCTGCAGGGCGCGGCGGTCGCGCTGCCGGCGGGCGTGACGCCGGTCTACATCAACGAGGCGATGCGCGACGAACTCCGCCTGAGACCGGGCGACCGCTTCATGCTGCGCCTGGACGGCCGGCAGTTGCCAGTCGCGGTCAAGGCGATCTGGCGCGACTACAGCCGCCAGTCCGGCGCGGTGCTGATGGCGCGCGAGGACTGGGCGCGGGTCAGCGGCGACGGCGCGGTCACCGAGCTGGCCGTGTGGCTGCGTCCGGGCGCGGATCCCGTGGCCGTGCAACAGGCGCTGCGCGCGGCCTCGGGCGCGCCGGAGTCGCTGGAGATCGCTTCGGCCGGCGAGCTGCGGCGCTTCTCGCTGGCGATCTTCGACCGCAGTTTCGCGATCACCTACTGGCTGCAGGCGGTCGGGCTGGGCCTGGGGCTGTTCGGCGTCGCGGCCAGCCTGTCGGCGCAGCTGCTGGCGCGACGGCGCGAATTCGGCCTGCTGCTGCATCTGGGCCTGACCCGCGCGATGCTGCGCCGGCTGGTGCTGGCGGAAACGCTGCTGCAGGCCGTGGCCGGCGCGCTGATGGGCTTGCTCGTGGGCCTGGCGATCAGCGCGGTGCTGGTGTACCGGCTCAACCCGCAGAGCTTCCACTGGAGCATGGACGGGACGATTCCCGGCTGGCGCGTCGCGGCGCTGCTCGCCGCCAGCCTGCTGGCCACCGGCGCCACGGCCGCCTGGGCCAGCGCGCGGGCGCTGCGGGCCGGCCAGGGCGAGGCGCTGCGCGCCGTGCGGGAGGATTGGTGATGATCGGACGACGCCCGCTGCTGGGCGCCCTCGCGGGCATGGGGATCACGCGGCCAGGCTCGTCCATCGCGCAGGCCGCACCGGCCGCACGGGCCGATGCGCCGGTGGCCGCGACGGAAGACGCCCTGTCCGACGCCCCGCTGCGGTTCCCGCGCGACCACGGCGCGCACCCCGAGACCCGCGTCGAGTGGTGGTACGTCACCGGCGTACTCTTCATCGGCGACGGCTCGCGGGCACCGATTCCCGCCGGCACGCGCCCGGACTTCGGCTTCCAGCTGACCTTCTTCCGCGTGCGCAACGACCTGCGTCGGCCCTTGTCGCCCGGGGGCTCGGCGTTCTCGCCGGCGCAGCTGATGCTCGCCCACGCGGCGCTGTCGGACCTGGGACAGCAGCGCCTGCTGCACGACGAGCAGGTCCTGCGCCACGGCTTCGCCAACGCCCGCGCCGAGACCGACGACACCCGCGTGCGGCTGACCGGCTGGCGCCTGACGCGCTCGGACGGTCCGGCCGGCCACAGCCGCTACACGCTGGCCATGCCCAGCGAGCGCGGGGGTTTCGCGCTCGCGCTGACGCTGGACGCGCCCCAGCCGCCGCTGCTGCAGGGCCGCGAGGGCTGGTCGCGCAAGGGCCCCGGCGCGCAACAGGCCAGCCGCTACGTCAGCGAGCCGCAATTGAGCGGCGGCGGTCAATTGGCGCTGCGCGAGGGCGGCACGCGCGAGGTCCGCGCCCGCGCCTGGCTCGATCACGAGTGGAGCAACCAGTACCTGGGCCGCGGCGCCGAGGCCGCCCCCGACCGCGCGGTCGGCTGGGACTGGCTGGGGCTGAACCTGGACGACGGCTCGTCGATGACGCTGTTCCAGATGCGCGGCGCCGATGGCGCGGTGGTCTGGACCGGCGGCAGCTGGCGCGCGGCGCCGGACAGCGGGGGATCGGCCGCACGCGCCTCGGCGCCCCTCGACTTCGAGCAGCAGCTGCGCTTCGAGCCGCTGGCGCACTGGCGCAGCCCGGTCAGCCTGGCGAGCTATCCGACGCGCTGGCGCATCCACACGCCGCGCGGCGTGTTCCTCGTCGAGGCGGCCTACGCCGCGCAAGAGGTGGACGCCCGGCGCAGCACCGGCTTCCCGTACTGGGAAGGCGTCGCCCGCCTGACCGACGAGTCCGGCCGGACGCTGGGCTGGGGCTATCTCGAGATGACCGGCTACGCCGGCCGCGTGCCGCTGTAGCGGTTGCGCCCGGACGGCATCGCCGCGTACGCGCGCACGCAGTTGCATCCTGCGCCGCGGGCCATCGCCAGCGCCTGACGGGCTTGCTGCAGCAGCTGATCCGCGCCTTGCTGCGGCTCGCGCCGCCAGTCCTGCCAATGCGCCAGGCCCAGGCTCGCGCTCAAGGGCAGCGCCTGCCCTGACCAGCGGTAATCCAGCGTGGCCACGCGCGAGCGCACCCGGTCCGCGGCGTCCAGCGCGCCCAGCGGGTCCGTGCACGGCAGGTAGGCGGCCCAGACCCCACGCGGCAGCGGCAGCAGCCAGTCGCCGCCGCGCAGCTGCTGGCGCACCAGTTGATCGAGCCGCTCATCCAGCGCCTGCAGGCACTCGCTGCCGTACTGCTGGTGGAACCGCGCCCAGGGATCGAGTTCCAGCAGCATCAGCACGCCGTCGTGGCGGTGGCGCTGCGCGCGCGCGGCCTCGCGTTTGAGGCCGTCCATCAGTTGCGCTTCGTCGGCCGCGGCGATGCGCGCCGGTTGCGTCCCGCGGGCCGACCAGCGCCTCCGCACCATCGCCCACCAGCCCTTCGGGCTCCTGTCCGAGTCTTCCGCCATGACTGCACGCCTTTGCCGGAGATGAGGATTGATTGCAGCACAAGAGCAAGCCGCGCGCCGCCCCCTGGAGCGGGGGAGGATAGGCGCTCGCGCGACGCCGCGGCGCATCAGATGTAACGAGTCGGGGCTTCGCGGGACGGCGCGCGCACGACCGCGCGCCCTGCCCTACAGTTGTCGGCTGTGTCCAGCATCCGCGGTCCCGCCGCCCTGCCCGTGCACGACCCTTCCGAGCCCGTGATCGACACCGCGCGCGCCGCACGCCCCAGCGCCGGCGACCTGCCGATGACCGCCGTCGTGGCCGCGCTGCTGGTGCTGCTGGCCGGCCTGGTGATGACGCTCAGCGCGATGCTCTGGAACCGCAACCGCGTCGTGTCCGAGGCGCATCGGCTGCTGGACGCCCAGGCGGAACGGCTGGAGCGCGACATCGTGCAGCGCTTCATCCAGCCCGTGTACGGCCTCAAGGGCGCGCGCGGCGCGATCGCCGCGCTGCACGGCCGGGTCGATCGCCAGGCCTTCCGCGCCTACGTCCAATCCCGCGACCTGCCGCGCGAGTTCCCCGGCGTGCGGGGATTCGGTTTCGTGCCACGCGTGATGCGCACCGAGCTGTCCGCCTTCGTCGCGGCCGAGCGCGCGGACGGCGCGCCGCAGTTCTCGGTGCGCGGCATGAGCCACGCCGCCCCCGACCTCTTCGTCGTGGCGCACATCGAGCCGCTGTCCAAGAACTACCCCGCCTGGGGCTTCGACCTGGGTTCCGAGGGCATCCGGCGGCGAGCCATCGAGCACGCCATCCTCACCGGCGAGGCGACACTGTCCGCGCCGGTGCCGCTGGTGCAGGACCGCGCGCACGGTCCCGGCATGCTGCTGCTGGTGCCGGTCTTCCGCGAGGGCGCCGATCCGATCGACGCGGTGCAGCGGCGCCGCGCGCTGCTGGGCCTGCTGTACGCGCCGCTGGTGGCGCAGGAGATCCTGCACGGCCTCAAGGAGGGCCTGGCCGACGCGCCGATGGACTTCCGGCTGATCGTCGACGACCACACCGCCACCGAGGACCTGCTGCTGGACTCCGCCACCGGCATCCAGCCGCTGGATGCGCCGGTCACCGCGCAGCCCGGTTTCGACAACCGCGTCGTGACCCAGCTGCGTCACCTGGAGATCGCGGGGCGCGCATTCCGGCTGGAGACGGCGCTGAACGCGGCCTACGAGCGCCGCGTGATCGACGCCGCCGGCTGGGGACCGGGGCTGATCGGCCTGATCCTGACGACGCTGCTGGCGGCCACGACCTACCTGCTGGCCGCGGGACGCGCCCGCGCGCAGGCGCTCGCCGATGCGATGACCGAAGACCTGCGCCGCCTGACGCTGGACCAGCAGGCGATGCTGGACGCGGACGTCATCGCCATCGCCAAGCTGCGGGGCCGGCGCATCGTGTGGAAGAACCGGGCGCTGGAGCGGCTGTTCGGCTACGGCGAGGACGAGATGCAGGACCTCCCCGTGCGCGAGCTCTACCTCGACGAGGAGACCTTCCTCGCGCTGGGCCAGAACGCCTACCCGGTGCTGCGCCGCGGCGGGCATTTCCGCACGCAGCTGCAAATGCGGCGCAAGGACGCCAGCCTCGTGTGGGTCGACCTGAACGGCGTGGCGCTGCCGGGCGAGCGCGACACCACGTTGTGGATGATGGCCGACATCACGCAGAGCAAGGCCTACGAGGCGCGCGTCGAGCGCGCCGCGTTCCACGACGCGCTCACCGGGCTGCCCAACCGCGTGCTGCTGTCGGACCGGCTGCGCCAGGCGATGGCCGCCGCGCAGCGCCAGGAGATGACGGTGGCGGTGGCCTACCTGGACCTGGACGGCTTCAAGGCCGTCAACGACACGCACGGCCACGACGCGGGCGACGAGGTGCTCAAGGAGATCGCGCGCCGGCTGGCCTCGGGCATCCGCGCCTCCGACACCGCCGCGCGGCTGGGCGGCGACGAATTCGTCGTGCTGCTCACGCCGCTGCCCTCGCCCGCCGATAGCCGCACCACCTGCGAGCGGCTGCTGCGCGGCATCCTCGCGCCGATCCGGCTGTCCAACGGCGCCACGGTGCAGGTCGGCAGCAGCTTCGGCGTCGCGCACTTTCCGCTGGACGGAGTGGAGGCGGAGATGCTGATGGGCCGCGCCGATCAGACGATGTTCGAGTCCAAGCGCGCCGGCCGCTGCCGCATCCGCTGGCTCAACGGCGCGCGCGAGCCGGATGAGCTCGACCTGTCTGACTTGCGGCAGCCCGGCGCGGCGGCGGCTACAGTGGCCCGATGACCATCCTCCTCACCCCCCGCCTGCGGCTCGAGCCGATGGCCGACTCGCACCTCGACGGCCTGTTCGAGATGAACCGCGACCCCGAGGTCATGCGCTACATCACCGGCAAGCCGGACACGCGCGAGGACACGCAGCTCATGATCGAACGCGTCAAGGCGCGCTGGGCCGAATGGGGTTACAGCTGGTGGACCTTCATCGAGCGGGACAGCGGCCTGATCGTCGGCGCGGGCTGCGTGCAGCACATCGGCCGCGACCGCGCCAATCCGCACGAGCTCGGCTGGCGGCTGCGCCGCGACCGCTGGGACCGCGGTTATGCGTCGGAGGCCGCGCGGCGGATGACGGCCTTCGCGATCGATGAACTGCGCGCGCCGCAGCTCGTTGCGTTCTGCGACCCGGACAACGCCGGCTCCGCGCACGTGATGACCAAGCTCGGCATGCGCTTCCGTGCGATCGAGCACTGGTACGACTTCGACGGCGCGCTGTACGGCATGACGGCCGAGGAATGGCGCGCCTCGCCGGCCTCGCGTCAGGCCGCCGACGAGATCGCCGCCAGCGGATCCGGCGCGGGCGCGGCCCCTCAGAGCCCGCCGACGAAGTAGCGCTTCAGGCCCGACAGGATCATCTCCACGGCGATGGCCGTCAGCACGAGGCCCATCAGCTTCTCCAGCGCGGAGACGACCGAGTCGCCCAGCAGCTTGCGGATGCGGTCGGCCAGGATCAGCGCCAGGAACGAGATCACCATCGCCGTGAACAGCGCGCCGATCCATTCGGCCACGCGGTCGGGCTGGCGCGAGGCCAGCAGCAGCACCGTCGCCATCGCCGAGGGGCCGGCCAGCAGCGGCACGGCCAGCGGGAAGATGAACGGTTCCTTGCCGGTCTCCATGCCGTAGGCGGACTCTCCGGCGTGGCTGAAGATCATCCGGATCGCGATGATGATCAGGATCACGCCGCCGGCCACCTCCAGCGAGCGCTCCGACAGGTGCATCAGGCGCAGGAAGCCCTCGCCCAGGAACATGAACGCGAGCAGCACCGCGAAGGCGATGCCGACCTCGCGCAGCGCGACCTTCAGCCGGCGCTCGCGCGGCACCGATCGCATGATCGGGATGAAGATCGGCAGGCTGCCGAGCGGGTCCAGCACCAGCAGCAGCAGGATGAGGGCGGAGAGAAAACTGTGATCCATGGGGCGGGATTCTCGCCGAAGCCGCCGGGTCTAGGCCAGTCGTTGGCGACGCGCCACGCACGCTTTGTTCATTCGGCGCCATAGAATCGCAATAATTCCTCGCCACGATCCCGTCCGTGAACAAGATGACCAGAAAGTTGGACACCTCCGCCACCCGCAAGACCGCCGCCGCGTCGGCGCCGTCCCAGCCGGCGTCCAAACCCTCGGCCTCCGCGCCTCCGCGGGCGCTGGGTCCGGTCTCGCTCGACGCGATCGACCTGCGCATCCTGGAGGCGCTGCAGCGCGATGGGCGGATGTCCAATGTCGACCTGGCGGCGCAGGTGCATCTGTCGGCACCGCAGTGTTTTCGCCGGGTGCGCGCGCTCGAGGAGCGCGGCGTGCTGCGCGGCTACCGCGCCGATGTGGCCCCGCTGGCGCTGGGCCTGGGAGTGACGGCCTACGTCAGCCTCAACATCACCGCGCAGGCGTTCGCGCGGGTGCGGGAGATCGAGTCGCTGATCCGCGACTTCCCCGAGATCCTGGAATGCCACACCGTGTCGGGCGACTCGGACTACCTGCTCAAGGTGGTGGCCCGCGACCTGCAGGCGCTGTCCAAGTTCCTGACCGACAAGCTGATGCAGCTGGACGGCGTGGCGGACGTGCGCTCGATGATCTGCCTGGAAGAGATCAAGCCACCGGCGGGGCTTCCGGTGGCTTGAGCGCGGCGCCTCAAACCTCGGATTCCATGATCTCGGGGCCGTGCTGGGCTGAGCGACGCGGCCCCATCACGGCGTCGATCGCCCCCAGCGTGTGGAACAGCGTGGACCGCTGACGCGCCAGGTGGATGAGTTCTTCGGACGGCGCCCCGCTCAAGGAGGACGTCTCCTTCCGGCTGAGCGCTGAGATTCGGTCCGTCACACGATCCATCTCCTTGCGCGCGGTCGCGACGAGGCCGGACTCGGCGCCATGCGCCTGGTGCAGACGCGCTTGCCGCGCCGACGTCATGGCCTTGAACGCCTGGGCCATTGCAGCCGTCACCAGTCGCGACACCTCCGCCTCGCGGTCACGGCGATCGGCGGCGCCGGACGCCCGGGCGCGCTCGCGCAACTTGTCGACCAGCGGCGCCATCTGATCCGTGAGCTTCAGAAGGTTTTGCTGGGACTCTCGAGGCTTGCCGGGGCGCTTCCTGTTCAGCGTCATGGTCAGGCGGTGGTGGAGGTCGATCTCATCCAGCAAGCCGGACAACGTCCGGGTCAGGGGGCCCGAGCGCCCCGCCTCGTTCAGGGCGCTCTCGCTGCGGGCTGTCGCGAGGTTCTTCTCCAAGGCCCGCGCACGCTCGGTGCCGACACCGCCGCTCCCTCTCAGATCCGGCGCGGAAGCTGACCTCGGCAGGCCCCGAGGTGGCGAAGGCAATCGGGCCAGCTGACGGCGCTGGACTTCCTCGCGGAGCCTGTCGACGTTCTGGCGTTCCAAGCGTCGACGAATCGGCTCGCCGCGAGACGACAGGTCCTTGGGCGGTGACGGCAATTGAGCCAGTTGCAGGAGCAGCAGCTCGTCGCCGATCTCCTCGCCCCCCTTGGTCACGCGTTGCGCGGCGGATGCTTGAGGCTGCTGCGCCAGCGCCGTGACCGGGAGCGGCGTCACCGTGGCCGTGGGCGTCGTCGTGGGCGTCAGCACAGGCCGACGCTGGACGTTCGCGGGCACCGGCTGATCCATGACGGTCGGACTATCCCCGCGCGCCGGCTCGTCCCGGATCCCTTTTGGGGATGTCTCCTCCCGGATGTCGATGAGGAGCGGGGCCTCCTGGCCCGCCGGTTCGCCCGGCGACTGGGCGGCCTCGTAGATGAGGTCCATCACCGCCTCGAGCTCGCGCTCCTGTCCCTGCGCGTATGCCGAGCCGCGGAGGTCTCGCGCGTCCTGCACGAACTCGCGTTGGCTTCGCGCGAACTGGCCCGGCGATGGCATGGGCGTACCGCTCTCCCGCGACTCGCGTCGCATGTCGTCGGCCTCGCCCAACGCATTCAAGCCGGCGATCACCGCGCCGGACTCGGTGGCGCCGTCGTGACAGATCACGCCCAGCGTCCGGCCCTCCTCGCCGCATCGGTTCTTCGCCAGACTGGCATCGATCCGCTTGAGATCCTCCACGAAGCTCATGCCATCCTCGGGCCTGGTCTTCACGTCGTGCATGCGGATCAGCCGATGCTCGGGCGGCTCACCGGGAATGTTGAGGTTCAAGGCCAGCAGCCAGCTGCCGTCGTTCGTCTCGCCGGCCAATCGGATGGCTTCGGCGTGGGCCGTTCTCCCGTTCCCCATCGGCAACTCGCCGATGACGGACTGACCCGTGTGCTTCAGCGCGGCGAAGAAGGCCGGCTCCGGTTGGCCCGGCGCCGGATGCGCCAGAACCATGTCGGAGACGTCGCTTTCCAGGATCTCGGCCGCCGAGCCGAAGAAGGCCTGCGGATCCAGTTTCGTGGGGGTGAAGGTGGGCGGGAGCGCCGGCCTCGAGGGCGCGGCGGACGGCGTGCGAGGCGGAGGCCCTCCCGCCTGCGGGTGCCGCGTGTAGGCCGGATGCGGCGCGAAGAAGGCCTGCGGCGGATGGGACGGATACGGGACGTAGCTCTGCGGCATGCCGGGCAGTCCGGGTGGCGCCGCGAACTGCACGATGGGCGGCATCCAGGGTGAAGCGTTGAATCGCGTGGCGTTCAGCATCGGAGCGACCAGCCCATGCAGCGCCTGACCGACCGAAGCCATCGCCACCGACAGCAGATGGGCGGGATTCACGCCCGGCGCCAGCGGCGGCCAGGCTGCAACGCGGGGATCGCAGGGATAGTGGCCGAAGTGCGCGGAGACCGGCTGCCCCACTCCGCCCAGCATGGGGAGGGAGGTCGAATAGACGATGGTGTGGCTCATGGCGGGGTCGGACCGGCTCCGCCGACGCGCGCGTCGCGGCGTGGGGCCATCCGGGGAGGTGGAGGACGGGGTTTGGTGTGAGCGCCCCGTGCCGCAGTTCGGCCGTCGGCCCGCGCACCGATCCTCAACCGCGCGGGTGATGCGCCGCGTGCAGGGCCTTGAGCCGCTCCCGGGCCACATGGGTGTAGATCTGCGTCGTGGACAGGTCCGCATGCCCCAGCAGCAGCTGCACGGCCCGCAGATCCGCGCCATGGTTGAGCAGGTGCGTGGCAAACGCATGCCGCAGCGTGTGCGGCGAGATCGGGCTGGTGATGCCCGCGATCCGTGCGTATTTCTTGACGATCCGCCAGAAGCTCTCCCGCGTCATGGCTTGACCGAATCGGCTCAGGAACAGGTCATCGGTGCCGCGCGCGCTGAGCAGTTGCGTGCGCGCCTCCTGCAGGTAGCGCATCAGCCAGGCATGGGCCTCCTCGCCGAACGGCACCAGGCGCTCCTTGTCGCCCTTGCCGGTCACGCGCAGCACTGCCTCGCGCAGGCCCACGTGCACGCTCTTGAGCGTGACCAGCTCGCTCACGCGCAGGCCGCTGGCGTACATCAGCTCCAGCATCGCCCGATCGCGCAGGCCCTGGGCCGTGCCGACGTCAGGCGCTTCGAGCAGGCTTTCCACCTGCTGTTGCGACAGCGTCTTGGGCACGCGCATCGGCTGCTTCGCGGTGATCAGCTTGAGCGTCGGATCGCGCTCGATGCGGCGCTCGCGCAGCGCCCAGCGGAAATAGCGCTTGAACACCGACAGGCGCCGATTCGCCGAGCTCGCCTTGCCGCCCTCGTGCCGCGCCGAGGCATACCCAAGCAGGTCGAGCTCCTCGATCTCATCCATCGCGCGGCCGCGCTGCGCGGCGGCCCAGTCGGCCAGGAGCTGGAGGTCACGCCGATACGCCAGCTGGCTGTTCCGCGACAAGCCCTCCTCGATCCACAGCGATTCGATGAACGCGTCGATCGCCTGCTGGCTGCGCGCGCGCGCGGCGCTCATCACCGGCGATTCGTCAGGGGACTTCGAACTCGACATGCCGCGCATGATGCCAGCGCCGCAACGGTCGAAAAGCGGGTGGAAAAAAAAGGGGTCCGCGCCACCACGCGCGGACCCCACGGAGCAACCGCCACAGGCAGCGGTCGGTTGGGAGGGAAACGTTGAGAAAGCGGTCGTCGATCAGCCGATGCGCACCGGCACGAAGATCTTGTCGCCGCCGCGCTGCACCAGCAGCGCCACCGATTTCTCGGCACCCTTGACGGCATTGCGCACCTGGTCGATCGATTGCACCGGCGTGCCGTTGACGGCCAGCAGCACGTCGCCCGGACGCACGCCCGCGCGCGCCGCGGCGCTGCCGTCGCCGACCTCCTGGATCAGCAGCCCATCGCGCGTGCCCAGCTGGCGGCGTTCCTCGGGCTGCAGCGGACGCAGCGCCAAGCCCAGCTTGCCGTGGTCGGCATCGGCGTCACTCGATCCCTTGGCCGCGAGCTTGGCGGACTTGTCGTTCGCGTCGCCCAGCGTGGCGGTGATCGTCTCGCGCTTGCCGTTGCGCCACACGTCGATGTCGACCTTGTCGCCCGGCAGGGACTGGTCCACCAGCGCCGGCAGGTCGCCGCTGGACACGATGCGCTGGCCCTTGAAGCCCAGGATCACATCCCCCGAGCGCAGGCCGGCCTTGGCCGCCGGACCGTTGTCCTCGACATTGGCCACCAGCGCGCCCTCGGGACGATCCAGCTTGAAGGAGTCGGCGAAGCCCTGGTTGACTTCCTGCACCATCACGCCGAGCTTGGCGTGCTGCACCTTGCCGCCCTTCTCGATCTGCGTGCGGACCTTGTTGGCGACCTCGACGGGAATGGCGAAGGACAGGCCCTGGTACCCGCCCGATGCGCTGTAGATCTGCGAGTTGATGCCCACGACCTCGCCCCGCGCGTTGAACAGCGGCCCGCCCGAGTTGCCCGGGTTGATCGCCACGTCCGTCTGCAGGAAGGGCACACGGCTCTCGTCCGGACCCAGCGAGCGGCCCTTGGCGCTGATCACGCCGGCGCTGACGCTGTTCTCGAAACCGAAGGGCGAGCCGATGGCCAGCACCCATTCACCCACGCGCAGGTCGCGCGTGGCGCCCAGGCGCACCGTGGGCAGGTTCTTGGCCTCGATCTTGAGCACGGCGACATCGGTGGACTTGTCGCTGCCCAGCACCTTGGCGCGGAACTCGCGTCGGTCGGTCAGCTTGACCACGACGTCCTGCGCGTCCTGCACGACGTGCGCGTTCGTGAGGATCACGCCATCGGCGCTGACGATGAACCCCGAGCCCTGGCCGCGGATCTCGCGGCTGCCGCCGCTGCCACCATTGCCGCCCTCGCCGCCATTGGGCCCGCCGGGCATGCCCGGGACGCCGAAGCGGCGGAAGAATTCATAGAACGGGTCGTCCGGATCGATCTGCGGCGCGCGCGCCGCGCGTGTCTTCACGGTGCCCGACACGCTGATGTTGACCACCGCCGGGCCCTGCGCCGCGGCGATCTGCGCGAAGTCCGGCATGCCTGCGGGCGGCGGCGTGAAGTTGCCCGCCGGGGCGGCCGCGTTGGCCGTCGGCGTCGTCACCGCCGCCACCTGCGTGCCGTCCGAGCCGGCCGACACGGACGCGCTCGGCGTCTCGGTCTGCGCGACCGGCATCAGCTTGGCGTTGCGCATCGCGAGCGCACCGCCCGCGGCTCCCAGCACGCCAGCCGCGGCCAGCGCCCACACGAGTTTCTTCACCGGAATCATCTTCTCCACTTGAGCCATCTGAACCTCCAGATTTGCTGCCGGCCGCCGGGTCCTGGGACCCTGCGCCGATTCGATGGCTTGAAGTGTGAGGAGCTTGGCTTAGGTCGCTCTTAATCCCGGAAAGGTCGTCGTGAAGGGCAAGTAAAGCCGAGCGAGCCGGGCGTCAAGCGGGCGGCAGCGCAGGCGGTTCGACCGGGGTCAAGGGCAATGGAGACGGCCCCTGCGGCACGCGCGACAAGGGCATCGCCAGCTCCACGCGCAACCCGCCCAGCGCGGTGCTGTGCCCCAGGCGCAGCGTGGCGCCGTGGTCGTCGGCGATGCTGCGCACCAGCGCCAGGCCCAGGCCGGTGCCCGGTGCCTGCTGCGCCTGCGCCTCGGAACGGTAGAAGCGATCGAACACGCGCCCGCGTTCCGCGTCGGGGATGCCCGGACCATCGTCCTCGACGACGAGCAGCGCCTGGCCGCCGCTGCGCTCCAGGCTCAGGTCCACGCGGCGGCGTCCGTACTTCACGCCGTTGTCGATCAGGTTGCGCAGCAGCATCGTCAGCGCCTCGCGATGGCCGTCCACGCGGGCCGGATCGCAGCGCCCCAGCCCGAGGTCCACCCCGCGCGCCTGGGCCAGCGTCGCCGCGTCGACGACCGCGTCGCGGCACAGCGCATCCAGCGCGATAGGCTGCATCGGCGCCTGCGCCTTGGCGCTGTCCTGTCGCGCCAGCGCGAGCAGCTGCTCGATCAGGTGGGACGCGCGGTCGATGCCCGAGCCCAGCTTCTCCAGCGCCTGCGCGCGCGCCGTGTCGTCCGGCGCGCGCCGCACCGACTGCAGCTGCAGCTTGAGCGCGGCCAGCGGCGAGCGCAGCTCATGCGCGGCGTCGGCCACGAACTGCTGCTGCTGCTCGAAGGCCTGCCGCACGCGGTCCAGCAGCGCGTTGAGCTCGGTGACCAGCGGCTGGACCTCCGCGGGCAGGTCCTCCTCGTCCACCGGGGCGAGGTCCTGCGCCACGCGGCGCGACAGCTGCTGGCGCACGCGCTCCAGCGGCGCCAGCGAGTGCGACACCACCCACCACACCACGAGCGCCAGCATCGGCAGCATCAGCGCCGTGGGCAGCGCGGTGCGCCACGCGAGCTGGCCCGCCATGCGCTGTCGCACCGCGATGTCCTGCGCGACCTGCACGACCTGGAACCGGCCCTGCACCGCGAAGACGCGATAACGCTTGCCGCGCAACGCGACATTGGAGAAGCCCAGCACCGCGCGCTGCGGCAGCCAGTCCGGCCCGGCGGAGCGGTACAGCGGCGTGCCGTCCAGCCCCCAGACCTGCACGATCAGGTCGATGCTCTGTTCCTCGCCCAGCGGCAGCGGCAGGCCCGTGCCCATGCCCGCGCGCAGCGACAGCGCGACCTGCTGCATCTGGTAGTCGAAGATCTCGTCGGTCTCCATGAGCGCGTTGCGATACGCGCTCATGCCCTGGATCAGCGCGCTGGTCAGCATCGCCGCCAGCAGGAACAGCAGCAGCCGGTAACGCAGCGAGCGCGGCAGCAGCGCGAAACGGCCGCGCCGCGGCGCGTCGGATCCGTCCACCGCGTTCATTCCTTGGGCACGCGGTAACCCACGCCGCGCACGTTCTGGATCAGCTCGGCGCCGAGCTTCTTGCGCAGCCCGTGGATGTAGACCTCGACCGCGTTGCTGCTGATCTCGTCCTTCCAGCCGTAGAGCTTCTCCTCGAGCTGCTGGCGCGACAGCACGATGCCCGGGCGCGCGATCAGCGGCTCCAGCACGGCCCATTCGCGCTGCGACAGCGTGACGGGATGCCCGTGCGCGGTGACCTCGCGCGTGGCCGGGTTGATGCTCACGCCCATGTGCTCGTAGACCGGCTCGGCGCGGCCGGCCGCGCGTCGCAGCAGCGCGCGGATGCGCGCCAGCAGCTCATCGAGCTCGAAGGGCTTGAGCACGTAGTCGTCGGCGCCGGCATCCAGCCCCGCCACGCGCTGGGCGGTGGCGTCGCGCGCGGTGGCGATCAGCACCGGCACGGTCTGCTTGCGCCCGCGCAGGGCCTGCAGCACGCCCATGCCGTCGCGCTTGGGCAGGCCCAGGTCCAGGATCACGAGGTCGTAGGTCTGGGACTGCAGCGCGGTGTCGGCGATCTCGCCGTCGCGCACCCAGTCCACGGCATAACCCTCGGCGCGCAGCAGCTCGAGCAGCTGCTCGCCAATCATGAGGTCGTCTTCCACCAGCAGGAGTCGCATGGGCGCGATTGTGCACGGGCGCCGGACGGCGGGGGATCAGGACTGCCGGGGCGCCGCGATCAACGCGCGGATGACCGCCTTCGCAAACCGCGCCTCGAGTTGCCGGGGATCGGGCCGGTCGTCAGGCCGGCCCAGGATCATCGGCGACGCCTCGATCTCGCGATCCAGTTGCCGGCGCGCACGGCGGAAATCGCCGACGCCGCCCCCCGCGACCCGGCGAGCCCATTCCTTGCGCGCCGGGTACGCGCAGTCCAGGAAGGCCCGGTTGACGGACCGATGGACGATGAGCGCGAACTGCGCCGGCATGAGGTCGCGGTGTCGCGGGTCGACGCCCAGATAGGCCGAGGCCAGGCTGGCGCCGATGCGCCGGGCATGGCCAAGCACCTCGTTGCCCTTCTGCTCCTTCGGACCGAAGTGCTTGCGCCACCAGCCCGGCAGTCCGCCCGGGCGCCCCATTCGTTGCGACAGCCCGGCGACGCTCTTCTGGTTCAGCTTCTCGAGGCGGGTCCAGAAGCCAGGCGTCGGCTCGGCGCCCGGAATGGGCGGCGCGGTGTTCTGCGGCGCGGTGTTGGGCAGCGTGGTGTTGGGCGGCGCGGCCTCGGGCGGGAGGCGCAGGATCGGCGAGGGCTCCAGGCGCATCGTCGCCCGGCCCGCGCTGAGATGGGCGATGGCCGTGTCACTGCGACGACGCTCGGCCACGTCGCGAACGGGCGCCGGCGCCGGGTCGGGAGACGGCGCCGGGGAAGGCTCTGGGGATGGCGGCGGCGGTGGCGGAGGTGGCAGCGGCAAATGAAGCACCGAGGTCGCCTGCGGTTTCATGACGGGAACTCCTTCGACCCGCCAGCGGGGCCGCCGCGCTGGGTGGTCGCCCGTCCCCCGAGCACCCGACACCCGACGGCCATCCCGGCGTCATTCCCCCTGTGCCCCATCCGACACGCGACCGCGCCCGATTCCATGACTACAATGCGCGCCTGTCAGGAGAGAGCCCCCTCGCGGGGGCCGCCGAAGGCGCAGTGGCACTGGCGATCCCACGCTGCGAACGCTCAGGCAAAAGGACTGGCAAAACGCCCGAGACATCGGGCGTCCTCACTGGAGAGAGGCGGGGCGGACCATCACCGGTCGAGCCCGTCCACCGAAGGGGCAAGCCGACGGCCAACCGCCGATGGCCAATCTCTCAGGTAAAGCGGACAGCGAGGGCATTTCCCCCACCCGGGCGTGACACGGTCACGATCGGCGTGGTCACGACGAATGCCCTCGGAGCGAGACATGTCCGCTGATCAGTCCCTGAACACGCCCCTGCACAAGACCCCCCTGCACGCGCTCCACGTCGAGCTCGGCGCCAAGATGGTGCCCTTCGCCGGCTACGACATGCCGGTCCAGTACCCCGCCGGCGTGATGGCCGAGCACAAGCACACCCGCGCCGCCGCTGGTCTCTTCGACGTCTCCCACATGGGCCAGGTCCTGCTGGTGGGCGATGACGCCGCCGCCGCGCTCGAGACCCTCGTCCCCGTCGACATCGTCGACCTGGGCCTGTTCAAGCAGCGCTACGCGCTGTTCACCGCCGACGACGGCGGCATCCTGGACGACCTGATGGTCGCGCGCCGCACCGACGGCCTGTTCGTCGTCGTCAACGCCGGCTGCCGCGATCAGGACATCGCCCACATGCAGAAGCACCTGTCGGGCCGCTGCGAGGTGCGTCCGATGCCCGAGCAGGCGCTGCTCGCGCTGCAGGGCCCGCAGGCGGTGACGGCGCTGTCGCGCCTGAACGCCGACGTCGCCAAGCTGGTCTTCATGACCGGCGGCTTCTTCGACCTGGACGGCATCCCGACCTTCGTCACCCGCTCGGGCTACACCGGCGAGGACGGCTACGAGATCTCCGTGGCCGCGGACCGCTCGGTGGAACTGGCCCGCAAGCTGCTGGCGCAGCCCGAGGTGATGCCGATCGGCCTGGGCGCGCGCGATTCGCTGCGCCTGGAAGCCGGTCTGTGCCTGTACGGCCATGACATCGACACGACGACCACGCCGGTCGAGGCCTCGCTGACCTGGGCGATCCAGAAGGTGCGCCGCGCCGGCGGCGCCCGTGCCGGCGGATATCCCGGCGCGGCCGTCATCGACCGCCAGTTCGCCGAAGGCGCGGCGCGCAAGCGCGTCGGCCTGGTCAGCTCGGAGCGCATGCCCGTGCGCGAGGGCGCCAAGCTCGTCAACGCCGAGGGTGTCGAGATCGGCGTCGTCACCAGCGGCACGCTGGGCCCGACGGTGGGCAAGCCGGTCGCGCTGGCCTACGTGCAGACGCCTTACGCGGCGCTGGGCACGGAGCTCTTCGCCGAGGTGCGCGGCAAGCGCACGCCGATGACGGTGTCTTCCACGCCGTTCACGCCCAACGGATACTTCCGCGGCTGATCCGCGATCCTGGGTCATCACCCGTTCCGTTTTTCCTCTCTCAACCTTGCGCGACCTTCGCCGGTAGCACGGAGTCTTCCATGAGCATCAAGTACACGCCCGACCACGAGTGGGTCGACACCACCGACGGCATCGCCACCGTGGGCATCACGGTCCACGCGCAGGACGCGCTGGGCGACGTCGTGTTCGTGGACCTGCCCGACGTGGGCAAGTCCTTCGCCGCCAAGGAAGTGGCCGGCGTCGTCGAGTCGGTCAAGGCCGCCGCTGACGTCTACGCCCCGGTCTCGGGCGAGATCGTCGAGGTCAACGAGGCGCTGCGCGCCGACCCGTCGCTGGCCAACACCGACCCGCTGAAGTCGGGCTGGTTCTTCAAGGTCAAGCTGTCCAATCCGTCGGAACTCGATGGCCTGATGGATACGACCGCTTACGACGAGCTCGTGAAGAACTCCTGACCGTCGGCCGTAGAGGCCTCGCTTCGGGCGGGCCGCGTTGTTGCGGATCCTCGCCATAGCGCTGCTATGGCTCCGGTCCGCGCCTAGCGGCCCTTCCCGAATCGAAGCCTCTCCGACCCACGGTCACTGATGACTTCGATTTCATTTCCAGGATCGCCCCGCCATGTCCGCCCTGCCCTCGTTCGCCGAGCTCGAGAACGCCGTCGAGTTCCACGCCCGTCACATCGGTCCCGACGCCCATGACGAAACGCTGATGCTGTCGGCGATCGGCAGCGCCTCGCGCGCCGCGCTGATCGACGCCATCGTCCCGGCCGCCATCAAGCGCGCCGCGAAGATGGACCTGCCCGACGCCGTCACCGAAGCGCGGGCGCTGGCCGAGCTCAAGGCCATCGCGGGCAGGAACCAGATCCTGAAGAGCTTCATCGGCCAGGGCTATCACGGCACGCTCACCCCGGGCGTCATCCTGCGCAACATCCTCGAGAACCCCGCCTGGTACACCGCCTATACGCCCTACCAGGCCGAGATCTCGCAAGGCCGCATGGAAGCGCTGGTCAACTTCCAGACCATGGTCTGCGACCTGACCGGCATGGCCATCGCCAACGCCTCCATGCTGGACGAGGCCACCGCCGCCGCCGAAGGCATGACGCTGGCCGCGCGCATGGCCAAGAGCAAGAGCCAGACCTTCTTCGTCGCCGACGACGTGCTGCCCCAGACGCTGGAAGTCGTGCGCACCCGCGCCGAGCCGCTGGGCATCAACGTGCTGGTCGGACCGGCCGAGGACGCCGGCAAGACCGAGTGCTTCGGCGCGCTGGTCCAGTACCCCGGCGTGACCGGCGTGGTGCGTCCGCTGCAGGCCATCGCCGACGCGGTCCACGCGCACGGCGGCCTCCTGGTGGCCGCGGCTGACCTGCTGGCCCTGACGCTGATCGCCGCCCCCGGCGAGCAAGGCGCCGACATCGCCGTGGGCACGACCCAGCGTTTCGGCATGCCCATGGGCGCCGGCGGCCCGCACGCCGCCTACATGGCCTGCCGCGACGAGTTCAAGCGCTCGCTGCCGGGCCGCCTGGTCGGCGTGTCCGTGGACTCGCACGGCAAGCCCGCCTATCGCCTGTCGCTGCAGACCCGCGAGCAGCACATCCGCCGCGAGAAGGCGACGTCCAACATCTGCACGGCGCAGGTGCTGCCGGCCGTCGTGGCCAGCATGTACGCCGTCTATCACGGCCCGCAGGGCCTGAAGCGCATCGCGCAGCGCGTCGCCGCCTATGCCGCCGTGCTGGCGCAAGGCCTGAAGTCGCTGGGCCTGACGCTGGTCCATGAGACCGCCTTCGACACCGTGCACGTGCGCACCGGCGCGCACACCGGCCCGGTGCTGGCCGCCGCCGTCGCCGCCGGCATGAACCTGCGCCGCGCGGGCGAGGACAGCATCAGCGTCACGCTGGACGAGACCACCACCCGCGCCGACATCCAGGCCGTGCTGACGGTCTTCGCCGAGGGCAAGCCGGTGGCGGACGCCTTCACCGGCGCCGCCGTGGCGACGCTGATCCCGGCCGCGATGGCCCGCACCAGCGCCTACCTGACGCATCCGATCTTCAACATCCACCACTCCGAGACGGAGATGCTGCGCTACATCCGCCTGCTGTCCGACAAGGACCTGGCGCTGGACCGCAGCATGATCCCGCTGGGCTCGTGCACGATGAAGCTCAACGCGACCAGCGAGATGATCCCCATCACCTGGCCCGAGTTCGCGCAGGTGCACCCGTTCGCGCCGCAGAGCCAACTGCAGGGCTACGCCCAGCTGGACCAGCAGCTGACCGCCTGGCTGTGCCAGGCCACCGGCTACGCGGGCGTCTCGCTGCAGCCCAACGCGGGCTCGCAGGGCGAGTACGCCGGCCTGCTGATCATCAAGGCCTGGCACGAGTCGCGCGGCGACGCGCATCGCAAGATCTGCCTGATCCCCGAATCGGCGCACGGCACCAACCCGGCCTCGGCGCAGATGGTGGGCATGCAGGTCGTCGTGACCAAGTGCGACAAGGAAGGCAACATCGACCTGGCCGACCTGAAGGCCAAGTGCGAGCAGCACAGCGCCAACCTCGCCGCGATCATGATCACCTACCCCTCGACGTACGGCGTGTTCGACACGCACGTCAAGGAGATCTGCGCGCTGGTGCATGAACACGGCGGCCGCGTGTACGTCGACGGCGCCAACATGAACGCGCTGGTCGGCATCGCCGCCCCCGGCCAGTTCGGCGGCGACGTGTCCCACCTGAACCTGCACAAGACCTTCTGCATCCCGCACGGCGGCGGCGGCCCCGGCGTCGGCCCGGTCTGCGTGGTCGAGGACCTCGTGCCCTTCCTGCCGGCGCACCGCGCCGCGGGCCTGGGCGAGACGACCGCCATCGGCGCCGTCTCCGCCGCGCCGCTGGGCAACGCGGCCGTGCTGCCGATCTCGTGGATGTACATCCGCATGATGGGCGAGGTCGGCCTGAAGGCCGCGACGGAAACCGCCATCCTGTCGGCCAACTACGTGGCGGCCCGCCTGTCGGACCACTACGACATCCACTTCAGCGGCAACATCGATGGCGTCAAGGGCGGCGGCGTCGCCCACGAGTGCATCCTGGACCTGCGCCCGCTCAAGGACTCCTCCGGCATCTCCGCCGAGGACGTCGCCAAGCGCCTCATCGACTACGGCTTCCACGCGCCCACGCTGTCCTTCCCGGTCGCGGGCACGCTGATGGTCGAGCCGACCGAGAGCGAGTCCAAGTTCGAGCTCGACCGCTTCATCGCCGCGATGATCCAGATCCGCGAGGAGATCGCCAAGGTCGAGTCCGGCGCCTGGTCCAAGACCGACAACCCGCTGGTGAACGCGCCGCACACGGCCGAGAGCCTGCTCACGACCGTGTGGGCCCACGGCTACTCGCGCGACGACGCGGCCTATCCGGTGCCCGCGCTGCGCCACGTGAAGTACTGGTCGCCGGTCGGCCGCGTGGACAACGTCTACGGCGACCGCAACCTGGTCTGTTCCTGCCCCCCGCTGTCGGCCTACGCCGACGAGTGATCGAGGAGAGGTCTCATGGCAGTTTCCGTCTTCGACCTCTTCAAGATCGGCATCGGACCGTCGAGTTCCCACACGGTCGGTCCGATGCGCGCCGCGCGCATGTTCGTGCAACGCCTTCGCCACGAGGGCGTGCTCGACCGCACGGTGCGCGTGGCCACGGCGCTCTACGGCTCGCTCGGCGCCACGGGCAAGGGCCACGGCTCGGACAAGGCCGTGCTGCTGGGCCTCGCCGGCCATGAACCCGACACCGTCGACATCGAGGCCATTCCCGGCATCCTCGACGGCATCCGCGCCGACAAGCGCATCGCGCTGGGCGGCGACCATGTCGTGGCCTTCGACGAGGCCCGCGACCTCGTCATGTACCGCCGCCAGAGCCTGCCGCTGCACGCCAACGGCATGCGCTGCATCGCCTTCGACGCCGAAGGCAACGAGCTGCAGAACCGCGTCTATTACTCGGTCGGCGGCGGCTTCGTCGTCACCGAGGAAGTGCTGGCCGACGGCGCCAAGCAGAAGCAGATCGCGCCCGACACGACGGTGCTGCCCTACCCGTTCAAGACCGGCGCCGAGCTGCTGGCCCTGACGGAGAAGGAGCACTGCTCGATCGCGGAGATCATGCGCCGCAACGAGCGTCACTGGCGCTCCGACGAGGAGACGCGCTCGGGCCTGCTGAAGATCTGGCACGTGATGCAGGAATGCGTGCAGCGCGGCTGCCGCACCGAGGGCATCCTGCCCGGCGGCTTCAAGGTCAAGCGCCGCTCGGCCGCGCTGTACCGCGACCTCGTCGCCCATCCCGAAGCCGCGCTGCGCGACCCGCTGCAGGTGATGGACTGGGTGAACCTCTACGCGCTCGCCGTGAACGAGGAGAACGCCGCCGGCGGCCGCGTCGTGACCGCGCCGACCAACGGCGCCGCGGGCATCGTGCCGGCGGTGCTGCACTACTACGCGCGCTTCGTGCACGGCGCCAACGAGGACGGCGTCATCGACTTCCTGCTGACCGCCGCGGCGATCGGCATCCTCTACAAGGAAAACGCTTCGATCTCCGGCGCGGAGGTCGGCTGCCAGGGCGAGGTGGGCGTGGCGTGCTCGATGGCCGCGGGCGCGCTGTGCGCGGTGATGGGCGGCACGCCGGCCCAGGCCGAGAACGCCGCCGAGATCGGCATGGAGCACCACCTGGGGCTGACCTGCGATCCGGTAGGCGGGCTGGTGCAGATCCCCTGCATCGAGCGCAACGCGATCGCGTCGGTGAAGGCCATCAACGCGGCGCGCATGGCGCTGCGCGGCGACGGCACGCACCACGTGAGCCTGGACAAGGTCATCAAGACGATGCGCGAGACCGGCGCGGACATGATGACCAAGTACAAGGAGACCGCCCGGGGCGGACTCGCGGTGAACATTGTCGAGTGCTGACCCGCCGCTGTCGTCAGGGGGGAGGCCGAGTCGCGTGCCCCGAAAGCCCAGCCTCCGGAATCAATCGCGAGTCGAGCGGCGTACTGCGTCAGCACTCGAGCAAAGGGTCGGTCCGGGGATCCGCCCTCCCGCGGGAGGCCCTGGATCCGCCCCGCCCTCCCTGGGGGAGCGCCGGACCGGAAGTGACGATCAGGCTCAGTAGCTGATCGTCACGGTGACGGTGTCGGTGTAGCTGCCCGGCACGACGTTGGCCAGCGACGGGATCCGGCCGTAGACCGAATGCGACTGCGCGGAGCCGGTGCCGGTGCCATTCTTGGCGCTGGACGACGAGGTGCCGTCGCCCCAGACCGAGCTGCGGCCCGAGTCGACGTAGAGCTGATAGCCCAGCGTGTCGGAGCCGCTCTTCATCGTGCGGGCCGTGAAGTTGGTGGAGCCGCCCGCGTTCGCGCCGGCGTTCAGCGCGACGGTGTAGGGCGTGGTGTTGGAGCAGGTCACGGTCAGCGTGGACGTGGCGTCCAGCGGCACGCCGGCGGCCAGCGGGTCGATCGCGGAACCGAAGTTCAGGTTGGAGCCCGAGACGGTGCACGAGCTCGTGATCGTCGCGGTCACCTGGAAGGTGTTGGTCACCGGCGTGGCCGCGTGGGCTTCCTGGATCGCGCTGAACATCAGGCCGGCGCCGATGGCCAGGCTGCTGAGCAGCATCGCGGTCTTGAACGGGCTCTGACGTTCGGCGCGGATCGCTTTCAGGTACTTGGTGGTGCTCATGTTGTTCCCCCTGTTGACGGAATGAATCTTCCGTTTCAGGCGGTTTCAACGGCAGACACGCTTGCCGTATCGCGCGGTACGGCGATTTCGGCAGCGCGTGTAGGCGATCCACCGACAGCTGACAGCCGGTGGCAGCACCGCGCGCCATGACCTCCCGGGCCTGCTCGACGCGGTGCTACAAACGCGGCCGTGTCGAAATCACGGTGGCTGGCGCGTCGTGAGTCCAGACCCTCTTAAATGCTTCACGGATCCGCGTTGCCCATGACTTCTCACCTTGATCTCCACCGTCGCCGCTGGCTCGCGCTGGGCGTGCTGTGCCTGGGCGTGCTGATGATCGTGCTGGACACGACGATCGTGAACGTGGCGCTGCCGTCGATCCGCGCGGACCTGCATTTCACCGAGACCTCGCTGGTCTGGGTGGTCAACGCCTACATGCTGACCTTCGGCGGCTTCATGCTGCTGGGCGGGCGGCTGGGCGACCTCTACGGGCACCGGCGCATGTTCCTGGCGGGGCTGGCCTTGTTCACCGGCGCGTCGGCTGCCTGCGGGCTGGCCCACACGCAGGAGCTGCTGATCGCGGCGCGCGCGGTGCAGGGGCTGGGCGGCGCGGTGGTGTCGGCGATCTCGCTGTCGCTGATCATGACGATGTTCACGGAACCCGGCGACCGCGCCAAGGCGATGGGCGTGTACGGCTTCGTGTGCGCGGGCGGCGGCAGCATCGGCGTGCTGCTGGGCGGGGTGCTGACCAGCGCGCTGAGCTGGCACTGGATCTTCCTGGTGAACCTGCCGATCGGCGCGATCGTGATCGCGCTGTGCCTGTGGCTGATCGAGCGCGGCGGGCCGACGGCGCCAGATGAGACGCTGGACTGGGCCGGCGCGGTGACGGTGACCGCGTCGCTGATGCTGGCCGTGTACGCGGTGGTGGGCGGCAACGAGGCGGGCTGGACCTCGCCGCGCACGCTGGGACTGCTGGGCGTGTCGGTGGCGCTGATGGCCGTGTTCCTCGTCGTGGAGACGAAGGTCGCGCATCCGCTGATGCCGCTGGGGCTGTTCCGGCTGCGCTCGGTGGCGGTGTCCAACGTGATCGGCGTGTTGTGGGCGGCGGCGATGTTCGCGTGGTTCTTCCTGTCGGCGCTGTACATGCAGCTGGTGCTGGGCTACGACGCGATGCACGTGGGGCTGGGATTCCTGCCGGCCAACCTGATCATGGCGGCGTTCTCGGTGGGGCTGTCGGCAAAGCTGGTGATGCGTTTCGGGCTGCGCAAGCCGCTGTGCGTGGGCTTGCTGCTGGCGGCGCTGGGGCTGGCGCTGTTCGCGCGGGCGCCGGCCGAGGGCGGCTTCTGGCTGGACGTGCTGCCGGGGATGTTGTTGCTGGGCTTGGGCGCGGGTGTGGCGTTCAACCCGGTGCTGCTGGCGGCGATGAGCGAGGTCGCGCCGAGCGAATCGGGGCTGGCCTCGGGAATGGTGAACACGTCCTTCATGCTGGGCGGCTCGCTGGGGCTGGCGGTGCTGGCGAGCCTGGCGGCGTCGCGCACGGCGGACCTGGGCGCGCTCGGTGTGGCGATGCCGGCGGCGCTGGCGGGCGGTTACCGCGTGGCGTTCGCGGTCGGCGCCGTGTTCGCGGCCTCAGGCGGCCTGCTGGCGCTGCTGCTGCGCGAGCCCGCAACGCAGGACGCGGCGGCGGCGCCGGTGGGGCATGCGGGGTGAAGCACCCCGGCCTCGCTCAGCGCGTCACTTCCCCAACAACGGCCACACGTACTTCACCGGCACGGCGTAGCTGATGCCGCTGGGCGCGCTGAGCGCCGATTCGCGGGTGCCCTTGAGCACCACCATGTTCACGATCCCCACCACCTTGCCGGTGCGGATCTCCAGCAGCGGTCCGCCGCTGTTGCCCGGGTACGCCGTCGCGTCCAGCTGCAGGAACTCCATCGGGCCCTCGCGCAACTGGCGCACCGCCCGGTCCGACAGGCTGTTGGCATTGGGCGCCGGCAAGGCCGCCCGCGTGATCGCCGCCACCGTGCCCCGGTGCGTCGCCATCGTCACGCCCAGCGCCGTGCCGATCGGATAACCCATCAGCGCCACCGCGCTGCCCTCGCGCACGACCGGTTGATCGCCGTCGGCCTCCGCCAGCGGCAGCACCCCGACCAGCGCCCCCTTGTCGTCGGCCAGTTCCAGGATCGCGAGGTCCCGAGACGCGTCGCGGCGCAGCAGCTTCACCGCGCGCAGCTGCGGCTGCCCCGAGGCATTGCCCGCCGCGGGCACGGTGATCATCAAATCCTTCTCGACCGGATTCGGGATCACATGCGAGCAGGTCACGATCCGCCGCCCATCCCCCACGACGAACCCCGTGCCGCGGAAACTGAACCGCGGACTGTCCGTCGCCGCGAAGGTCCCCACCGCCACCACCGCCTGCCGGCTGCGGTCGATCAGGTCCGGCAGCGTGTTGGACATCTCCTGCGCCCGTACCGGCGCGCACAGCCCCGCCCAGCCCAGCGCGCCGCCCGCGCCCAGCACCAGGACATCGCGTCGATTGCTCATGCGGCCAGATCCTTCGAGGTGATGCCCATCTCCAGCGTGGAGACGAAGCTGCGCCAGTGGCGGTCCGGTTCGTCGATCCGGAAACCGTAGAAGCTGCCCTGGTCCGTGTCCTTGCGGCGCACCGCGCGCGCGGTCACGTGCGCGGTCTCGTTGTGCCCGAGCTCGATCTCCACCACGCCATCCACCTGCAAGGGCAGATCGTGGTCGCACTCGGCCTGGAAACCGTGCGCCGACACCTCGATGACGTCCAGGTCGAAATGGCCGAGCTGGCTTTCGTTGGCCGCGCGGATGTCCAGATGCCCCGGGCAGCGGATCGAGTAACGCGGGTACTGCCGCAGCGAGCGCCCCAGGTCCTGCCCGCCGCCGCTCAGCATCGGCAGCACCACGCGGAACTGCGGATCCTCGCGGTAGACCGACCACAGCAGCGCCTTCTTGCGGTCGTCCATCTGCGGGAACACCGGCACCACCTGGTTGAAGAAGTGGTCCAGCAGCTCCGGCGTCATGACCGGGTCGTTGGTCGTGTGGAAGCGCCGCTCAGGCAGCCGGATGTTGGGCAGCCGCTGGCGGAAGAAATAGTGGTGGAGGTTCTTCACCGGCGCGCGGCCGCGGTAATGCCGCTCGAAGAGCGCATCCGCCTCGTGCAGGTCCAGCGTCGCGCCCACCGCCGGCGCGCCGTTGGCGAAGTCGTACTCCGCCACGGTCTGCTCCTTGAGCCGCTGGAAGAACAGCAAGGCCTCGTAGAGCTCGATCTTGTCGGGGTTCACGGCGATCACCAGGTGCCGGGTATCGAAGTACTCGGTGCAGTACTGGTGCATGAACTTCATCAGCGGGAACAGGATCGCCCCGCCCGTCTTGCGGAAGGCCGGCGCCACGGCCAGCGCGGAGATCTCGGCGATCTTGCCGCCCTTGGCCCGCACGCCCTCGAGGTCGAAGACCGACTGGAGCGGGAATCCGAACACGCCCTCGCGCACCATCGAGATGGTGCCCACCACCACCCCGTCGTACTTGGCGCACAGCGTCGTGGTCGTCGGCAGCGCGTGATAGATCGTCACGCGCAGCCCGCTGGGGTCGGGCTTCATGAAGCCGCTGCCCACGTAGGCGTCGTGCAGGATGCGGAAACACGCGTCGAGCTCTTCCTGCGTGTCCGCGACCTTCAGCTCCAGCCGCTGCGAGGGCGCGGGATCGCAATCCACCATGCGCCGGTAGATCGCGAAGCGCATCGGCTTGGGCAGCGACGAGAACACCCGTCGCAGCCCCTGGTGAAGCCGCTTGCGAAGACTGGATCGTCGAATCTGGCTCATGACCGTCCCCTCCCCGGGCGCGGTGGTGCCGCCGTCATGCGGTCCGGCGAGACGGCCGGCCCTGGGATCTTCCCAGGACCCGGCGCCTCAACGGATCGCCGCCTGCAGCTTGCGCACCTCGGCTTGTTGCTCGAAATTCGGTCCCAGGTCCGCCAGGCGTTTCAGTTCCGCCTCGGCGTCACCCTTGTTGCCGGCCGCCACGTACAACTGCGCCAGGCGCAGCCGGTACGCCGGAACGGTCGGCGCCTGCTTCACGACTTCCTTCTGCACCTCGATGGCCTTGTCCTTCTGGCCCTTGGCGGCGA
Source organism: Roseateles sp. So40a (assembly GCF_048081605.1). NCBI lineage: Bacteria > Pseudomonadati > Pseudomonadota > Betaproteobacteria > Burkholderiales > Sphaerotilaceae > Roseateles > Roseateles sp. So40a. Next base: position 2,769,415 of record NZ_CP182288.1, read on the forward strand.
GCGCCTCGGCCAGGGTGTCCATGTACGGCGGCACATTGGGGCGCAGCTTGGTCGCTTGCTCGGCAAATTTCAAGCCTTCATCGGCCTTGCCGGCGCGCAGGCGCAGCCAGGCGATGTTGTTGGCCGCCGCCGCGTTGCGCGGATTGACCGCCAGCACGGCCTGATAACGCTGCTCCGCCTCGGGGTAACGGCCCGCGTTCAGCGCCACGTCGCCGACGTGGTACAGGAACAGCTCGTCCGCCTTGTTCTTCGCCAGGAAGGCCGCGCTGTAACGCTCGGCCTCGTCCTTCTTGCCGGCCTCGATCAGCGTGCTGTGCAGGGTGATCGCCAGCTCGGTGTTGGGCACCGTGGCGCCGGCATCGATCGCCATCTGCTCGGCCTTGCGGTACGCCGCGATCGCCGCGGGCAGGTCGCGCCTGGCGCGGGCCACGTCGCCCTCGAGCTTCCAGCCCAGGCCGAACTTCGGCCGGGCCGTCTGCAGGCCCTTCACCGCGGTCATGGCCAGATCGGGGCGCTGCAGCTGCAGGCTCTTCTCGACGACCTTGCGCGCCAGGTCCGGATCGCCCGGATCCACCGCCTGCGCGCGCTTGAGCGCCGCGGCGGCGCCGTCCTTGTCGCCGGCCTGCACCGCCAGGTCCACCAGGCGCAGCGGGCCCAGCGGCGAGCGCGGCTGCAGCGTGGCGACCTTGTTGAAGCTGCTGATCGCCTGCTGGCGGTCGCCGGTGGCGGCCTGCACCTGGCCCAGCAGGTCGACCAGCGTCGGGTTGTCGGGGCTCGCGGTGACGCCTTCCTGCGCCAGCGACAGCGCGGACTTGAAGTCCTTCTTCTCCATCAGCAGCCCGACGGCGGCCTGGCGCGGCGTGGGATCGTCGGGATGCTGCTTGGCGAGCTCGGTCAGGCGCTTGGCCGCGGCGTCGCGGTCGATCAGCTTGTGCGCGAGTTTCAGGCCCATGATGGCCATCTCGGCGCGCAGGTTCTTCGGATCGGCCTTGAGCACCGTCTCGTAACGCGTGACGGCGTCCTCGGCCTTGAGGTCCTGCAGGTCCATCGACGCCAGGCTGTTGGCCGCGGTCATCGAGCCCGGCTCCCGCTTGGCGGCCTCCAGGAAGGCGGCCTTCGCGCCGGCGCGGTCGCCCCGCAGCAGCAGCATGCGCCCGCGCAGCTCCGGCGCCGTCGACGACTTCGGATCCTTCTTGTCCAGCACCGCGATCGCCTGCGTCGCGCCGTCGTAGTCCTTCTGGCGCGCCAGCACGCTGATCAGCGCGATGTCGGCGATGGTGCCCTTGTCCTGCGCCGCGAGCTGGCGCAGCGCGGTCATGCCCGCGGCCGCCTGGCCCTTCTGCATCTGACCCAGCGCCAGCCCCACGCGGCTGCGCACGTCATTGGGATTGAGCTCGGCGGCGCGCGCCAGGAAGCGCTCCGCCTCCGCGCCCTGCCCCTGCTTGAGCCGGATCTCGGCGGCCAGCGCCAGCACCTCGGCCGACGGCGACTTGCCGTCCAGCGCCGGCTGCAGCGTGGCCAGCGCCTGCTCGGTGTCGCCGCCGCGCAGCTGCAGCTGCGCCAGCGCCACGCGCGCGGGCTGCGCGTCCGGTGTCGCCTGGATCAGCTTCGCGTAATGCGATTCGGCCTGGCGCAGGTCGCCATTGGCCTGCGCCACGCGGCCGGCCAGGAACAGCGCGCGTTCGTTGTTCGGGGCGACCTTCAGCAGCGCCTGGGTCAGCTCGGTGGCTTCCTTGATCTGCCCGCCGTCCAACGCGAAGACCGCCGCGTAATAGAAGGTCTGCGCGTGTTGCGGCGCGGCCGCCTTCATCGCGGTGAGCGCCTCCTTGGCGCCGGCCTTGTCGCCGGTGCGCATGAGCTGGTTGATCAGCCCGGCATGCGCGCCCACCAGTTTCTTGTCGACCTCCAGCGCCTTGCGGAAGCTCGCGATGCTCTCGGCGGGCGGCGCCTCCGCCAGCACCTGCAGCTCGCCCTTGAGCAGCCAGGCCTCGCCCGACTGCGGCGACTTGGCCAGCACGCGGTCGATTTCCTCGCGGGCCTCGGGCAGCTTGCCCTCGCTGGTGAGCAGCCGCACGTTGACCAGGCGGACCTGCACGTTGTCCGGCGCGGCGCGGACCGCCGCGTCGGCGGCCTTGCGGGCCTCGGCCAGGCGTTGCTTGGCGACGAAGGCGCCGACCAGCGTGGTCTGCAGGTCGGCCTCGTCGGCGGCGTTCTGCAGATGGCGGGTGCCGAACTGGCCCAGCAGCTCATCGACCTTGCCCTGCATCAGCAGCAGCCGGGCCTGCAGCGCGGCCAGCGCGTCGCCGCTGAAGCCCTGCGACTTGGCCTTCTCGGCCTCGATCGCGGCACCGGCCACATCGCCGCTGTCCAGCAGCGCCTTGGCCAGCAGGTAACGCGCCTCGGCCAGCGAGTCGTCCTTCTGCAGCGCGTTCTTGAGCTGGATGATCGCGGCCTTGTTGTCGCGCTTGTCGAGGTGGGCCTTGGCGGACTTCACCAGGTCCTGCGCCGACTCGCCGAAGCAGCCGGCCAGCAGCAGCGCCGATCCGAGCGCCAGCGCGGTGGCGCCCTGACGCAGCGACCGGCCCTCCCGGCCGATGGAGGTGGAGAGCGGACCGGACTTCTTGCTGGGCTCAGGCTTGCGGGACATGCGTTGTCTCTTTCGCGGTCGAGGAACAGAGGGAACGGAGTGATCGAGGGGATCAGGGCTTCAGCGATTCAAGGGATCGAAGGCGATCGGCGCGTGAGACTCGGGCCGACGGGCCTTCAGGCCGTCACGCTTTCACGCCCAGACGGGCCATCAGATCGTACAGAGTCGGCCGGCTGACCCCGAGCAGGTCAGCCGCCTTGGCGATGTTGCCGTCGGTGCGGGCCAGCGCGGCCACGACGGCCTGGCGCTCGGCGCGTTCGCGCACCGCGCGCAGGTCGAGGTCGGCCTCCTCGACCGGCGCGTCGCCGCCCGCGGGCACCGGCAGGTTGAGGTCGTCGGCGGTGATGCGCTCGCCGTCGGCCATGATCGACGCGCGCTTCATCACGTTCTGCAGCTCGCGCACGTTGCCGGGCCAGCGATGCGCCTCCACCGCGCGGATCGCGTCATCGGCCAGGCGCAGGATGGGCCGGCGCTGCTCGGACGAGAAGCGCCGCAGGAAGGCATGGCTCAGCAGCACCGCGTCGCCGACGCGATCGCGCAACGGCGGGATGTCCACGACGATCTCGGCCAGCCGGTAGAACAAGTCCTCGCGGAACAGGCCCTGCTCGATCTTGGCCTTCAGGTCCTGGTGCGTCGCGCCGACGATGCGCACGTCCACCGGGATCTCCTGGCGTCCGCCCAGGCGCTCGATGCTGCGCTCCTGCAGGAAACGCAGCAGCTTGGCCTGCAGCGGCATCGGCAGATCACCGATCTCGTCGAGCATCAGCGTGCCGCCGTGCGCGGTCTCGATCTTGCCGACGGTCGTCTTGGTCGCGCCGGTGAACGCGCCGCGCTCGTAGCCGAAGAGCTCGCTCTCGAGCAGCGCCTCGGGGATCGCGGCGCAGTTGATCGCCACGAAGCGGCCCTTGCGCTTGGAGGCGTCATGCAGCGACTGCGCCAGCACCTCCTTGCCGGTGCCGCTCTCGCCGAGCAGCAGCACGGTCGCGTCGCTGCCCGAGACGCGCTCGACGGTGCGGCACAGGCGCTGCATCTGCGGATCGCGCGTGATCAACCGGCCGGTGGCCTCGCCGTCCTGCTGCGTGAGCAGGCGCTGGTTCTCCTGCTGCAGCTCGTGCAGCCGCATCGCGCGCTCCACGGTCAGCACGAGCACGTCCGGATCCACCGGCTTGGCCAGGAAGTCGTAAGCGCCCATGCGGATCGCCCGCAGCGCGTTGGTCTGGTCGTTCTGACCGGTCAGCACGATGACCTTGGTGCCGGGCTCCAGCTCGATCAGCTTCTCGAGCAGCCTGAAGCCCTCGGAGGTCGAGTCCTGGTCCGGCGGCAGGCCCAGGTCCATCGTGACCACGGGCGGCTTGTGCCGGCGGAACTGCAGCACGGCGCTGGCGACGTCGTCGGCGGTCACGGACTCGAAGCGGTCCATGGACCACTTGAGCTGCTTCTGCAGCGCGAGGTCGTCCTCGACGATGAGCAGCGATGGGGGTTGCGCGCTCATCGTGCCTGCGCCAGTGCGGCGTCACTGCCCGTCTGGGCGAAAAACAGCGGCAGCAAGATGGTGACCTTGGTGCCTCTTCCGGGCGCGCTTTCCACGTTGATCTTCCCCCCTAGTTCCTGCAGATACTGGTAGCTCTCGTAGGCGCCGATGCCCATGCCCGCCGCCTTCGTCGTCTGGAAGGGCTTGAACAGCCGCTGATCGATGAATTCCTGCGTCATGCCGCAGCCAGTATCTTCCACTTCCACCTGCGCGTGACTGCCCACGCGCTGCAATCGCAGCGTGACGCGGCCGTCGATCGGCGTGGCGTCCAGCGCGTTCTGCACCACGTGGCCGAGCACGCGCTCGATCCGTTCCTCATGGCCGCGCGCGCTGACCTCGTCGCGCAGCTCCAGCTCCAGCGCCCGGCCCTTGCTGACGGCCGCGGCGGCCAGGCGCCGCGCGATCGCCGTCAAGGCCACGCCGCTGGCGCTGCCGTGATGCGGCTTGTCGCCCTCGCGCAATTGCAGCATCAGCTGGCGCATCTTCTCCAGCGAGTTTTCCACCGTGTCCAGCATGTCCTGCTGGAACTCCGGGTTGTCGCGCAGCCGCTTGGCGTTCTTCATCATCAGCGACAGCTGCGTGACGATGTTCTTCAGGTCATGCACGACGAAGGCCGACATGCGGTTGAAGGCCTCGAACTTGCGCGCCTCCAGCAGCGCCTCGGCGGCCTGCATCTGCGCGAGGTAACTCGCCGCCTGACGCGCCGCGGTGCGCAGCAGGTCGCGCACTTCCCAGTCGAGCTCCAGCCGCGTGCGCGGCTGCCCCAGGATCACCCAGCCGGTGAGCGTGCCCGCGTTGAGCAGCGGCACCAGCAGCCAGTGCCGCGCATCCCCGGCCAGCGCGGGATGCAGCGGGGCGTGCTCGTACGCCGCCGGATCGCGGCGCCATTCGTCCAGGTCGACGATCCACGCGCGTTCCTGCAGCAGGTGCAGCAGCGCGGCGTCGGCGTTCAGCACCTGACGGTCGTCGTTGAGGTTCCAGCGCGCGGCCTGCGCGTACTCGGCATCGCCGCCGGAAACCGGTGCCCGCTTGAGCCACAGCGCGCCCGAGGGGCTCTCCACCAGGTGCGCCAGCCCGCGGATCACCGATTCACCGAGCTCCGCCGGCGAGGCGCTCGCGGACAGCATTGCGGTGAAACGCAGCCATTCCTGGCGGTAGTCGTAGCGGTAGCTGAAGAAATGCTTGCTGATGTAGACGCGCAGCTTCGCGCGCAGCGAGCCCGACAGGCCCATCGTCAGCAGCGCCAGCACGCCCACCGCGAGCAGCACCTGCTGCAGCGCCCGGCCCCATTCGCCGCCGGTGTAGCGCACGTAGTAGCCGATGCCCGACACGCCCAGCAGGTACACACCCACGATCAGCAGCGTGGCCGAATGGAAGGCCGCGGTGCGCGAGACATGGAGCTTGTCCAGCCACTTCTTGTGGCGCCGGCTGGCCAGCCACAGCAGCGGCACGGCCAGGCTGTGCACGGCGGCGCGGACGCTGAGCGCGTCGCCGTCGAACTGCTGGAACAGCGAGGCCTGCGAGAACACGAACACGTCGAACGCGAAGACCGCGCCCAGCCCCAGGCTGACCGGCTTGGCGTTCCAGCGGGCGTCGCTGTCGATGTTGCGCAGCATCTGCTCGATCAGCACCAGGCCGAAGACGCCCAGTCCGAGCCACGCCATCGTCATCGGACGCTGCATCTCGGAGAGCGACGCATCGCCCCAGTAGCGCCACAGCGGCAGCGCCACGGCCACCGCCACGCCGGCCCAGGCCAGCCACTGCAGCGGCCGCGCGACGCCGGCGCTGCGCGCCTGGCCGTCGTCGCCGCGCGATTCGATCAGCGCCAGGATGAAGGAGAACCACGCGCCGTAGCGCAGCGCGTCGCACACCGGCAGCAGCACGAGCGCCGGCCAGCCGTGCGCGCCGAGCAGGCCCTGCTCGACCGCCGCGTCCAGCCCCGCCCACAAGGCGCTGAGCAGCAGCGCGATCTCAAGCCGAAGCGCGCGGCGTCGATGCTGGCTGAATTGCGGCAGCACCACGACCGCCAGGGCCAGGTGCGCCAATACCGCGACGATCCCCGACGCGGTGCCGAGGTTCAGGGAAGTTGCCCACATGGATCAGGGTGCGCTCAGCGCGCCCCCCGCCCCGTCAGGACCACGGCCACCGTCTCCAGCATGATCAGCAGATCGAGGAACAGCGTGTGGTTCTTGACGTAGTACAGGTCGTACTGGAGCTTCTCCAGCGAGTCCTCGATGGTCGAGCCGTATTCGTAGCGCACCTGCGCCCAGCCGGTGACGCCCGGCTTCACGCTGTGGCGCACCGCGTAGTACGGGATCTGCGCGACGAGCTCGTCCACGAAGAACGGACGCTCGGGACGCGGACCCACCATGCTCATCTCGCCGCGCAGCACGTTGATCAGCTGCGGCAGCTCGTCGATGCGCACCTTGCGGATGAAGTTGCCGACGCGCGTGACGCGGGCGTCGTTCTTGGTCGCCCACTGGGGGCGGCCGTCCTTCTCGGCGTCGTTGCGCATGCTGCGGAACTTGATCACCTTGAAGGTCGCGCCGTTCAGGCCGACGCGTTCCTGCGTGTAGAAGATGCCGCCGGGCGATTCCAGCTTGATCAGCAGCGCGGTGATCGCCATGATCGGCGCCGTCGCCACCAGCAGCACCAGCGACGAGCACAGGTCGAAGACCCGCTTGACCGCGCTGCGCAGCACGCCCTGGTTGAAGCCGTCACCGAAGATCAGCCAGCCCGCGTGCACGTGGCTGATCTTGATCTGCGCGAGCGTCTTCTCGAAGTAGGTCGCCAGGTCCACGACACGGATGCCGTAGAGCTTGCAATCCAGCAGCTGGCGCAGCGGCATCGAGCCGCCACGGCGCTCGGACAGCGCCACGACGATCTCGTCCACGCCCAGGCGCATCGCGGCGTCGGTCAGGCTTTCGCCCGCGCCCAGCAGCTCATGCGCGGGCACCTGCGGATCGATCTCGTTGGGGCCCGGCAGGAAACCGACGATCTGCGCGTGCGGATCGGCGGCGCGCAGGCTCTCGCTGACGGCCAGCGCGGCGTGGCCGCTGCCGAAGATCAGGATCTTGGTCCGGCCCGCGCCCTGCGCGCCGGAGTGCGCGGCGTAGACGCGGTGCACCATGACCAGCGCGACGGCCAGCATGGCGGTGGAGGTGAGCAGCTCGCGATGCGACACCGTCGCGGGGATCAGGCTGAACAGGCCGTAGGCCAGCGGCAGGCCGATCAGCAACGCGAAGAGCGCGCGGGCGCAGGACTGCGTCAGCGAGCGCTTGTGGGATTGGGAGTAGAGGCCGGACGCCGAGTTGATGACGAACATGCCGCCGGCCAGGGACAGGCCGTAGGACGCCGCGAAGCTCATCATGTGCTCGCCGCTGCCCTGGCTCAGGGCGACCGCGAAGACCGCCGCGACGATCAGGCCCAGGTCGAAGAGCACCTGGATCAGGGTACGACGATGGAGGTAGTGGTTAAAAATTCGAATCATGCCCGTCCCCAAAGCTGGTCACGGCACTCGCTGGGAGTGCTGTCGCCGACCCGGGTGAACCTCTCAGGACTGCTCGCTGCGCGGCGGGTGGCTCCAAGGGGAGACCCCAACTCGCTGCGGGGGGCATCATGCCTCCCACCCCCAGGCTTGAAAGCCCCCCGTTTGCAGGGGCCGCCGCCTTGCAATCCGACTCGGTTGAACCCGTGTCGTCGACCTCCGCCGGATCCCCGAATCGACCCGGTGGCGCGCTGACGGGGGCCATTGTCTGTAGCACCCGGAAGGTGCGAACCCCCTGACTGAATGCTTTCAGGGGCTCTCGTGCGGGAATGCACGCGAGTGAGGGGGTGACCCCTCGATCAGGGGACACGCCGTTGTCGGGCTGTCGTCGCGCTGTCAGAGACGAAACGTGAAGGAATGCGTGAAGGGGTGCGTGACAGGATGACCAAGGTCACGAGCGTGGCGCGGGAGACGAAAAAAAACGCCCACCGAGGTGGGCGTTTCGTCGGTCGCCGCGGCCGCGAGGGCCGGCCGGGTCCGGTGGGGATCAGCGCACGACGGCGAGCTGCTCGCGGTTGCCGCCCTTGTACGTGTACAGGGTCAGCGCGCCGTTCTTGATGTCGCCCTTGGCGTCGAAGGCGATGGTGCCGGTCACGCCCTTGTAATCGGCGGTCTTGGCCAGCACGGGCAGGTAGACCTTGGGATCCGAGGACTTGGCCTTGACCATGGCGTCGACCATCACGTTGACCGCGTCATAGACGTACGGGGCGTAGATCTGGACCTCGACCTTGTACTTGTCCTTGAACTTGGTCTTGAAGGCGTCCAGCGACTTCTTCGACTCGCCTTCCACGCCGCCCGCTTCCGCGCAGACGACCTGGCTGTCGGACACGGTGCCGGCGGCCAGCTTGGGCAGTTCGGCCGTGCAGATGCCGTCGCCGCCCATGAACTTGGCTTCGATGCCCAGCTGCTTCATCTGGCGCAGCATCGGGCCGGCCACGGCGTCCATGCCGCCGAAGAAGACGACGTCGGGCTTCTTGCCCTTCAGGGAGGTCAGGATGGCGGTGAAGTCCGTGGCCTTGTCGTTGGTGAATTCACGACCGACGACCTTGCCGCCCGCGGCCTTGACGCCCTTCTCGAACTCGTCGGCGACGCCCTGGCCGTAGGCGGTGCGGTCGTCGATGACGGCGATCGACTTGCCCTTGAGCTGCGTCACGGCGTACTTGCCCAGCGTGCCGCCCAGGTGCACGTCGTCAGCCACGACGCGGAACGCGGTCTTGTAGCCGTTGCGGGTGTACTTGGGGTTGGTCGCCGACGGCGAGATCTGCGGGATGCCGGCGTCGCTGTAGATCTTGGACGCGGGAATCGTCGTGCCGGAGTTCAGGTGGCCGATGACGCCGTTGACCTTGGAGTCCACCAGCTTCTGCGCGGCGGCCGTGCCCTGCTTCGGATCGCCGGCGTCGTCTTCGGCCAGCAGCTCGAACTTGACCTTCTTGCCGCCGATCGTCACGCCCTTGGCGTTCAGCTCGTCGATGGCCATCTTGGCGCCCAGTTCGTTGTCCTTGCCCAGGTGGGCGATGGCGCCGCTGGTCGGACCGACGTGGCCGATCTTGACCACCGCGTCCTGCGCCATGGCGGCGCCGGTGGCGGCAATGGCGATTGCGCCCACGATCACATTCAGCTTGGATTGCATCTAGGAACCTCCGACTCGGGAATATGTGGAATGACGTTGAGTTCTCAACGCGAGCGACCATACCCCGAAAGGTTGCGGCGTTTCCATAGTGAAAATGCTGTGAACGCGGTCACGGCGCGAGCGTTGTCGCGCCCCTGTCACCGGGGCAAACCCGGATGGTTTTCGCAGGAGTGCGAAGGCGTGCACACCCCTCGCACGTCGTGTGCGGATTTCCGCCCAGTCGACACGGTGTGGCAGCAGAAATCGCCCTGTCCATGGGCTTCCCGGCACCACCGCGACGCAAGGCGGCACCGCCGTGGCGCGGCGGTCGCGAGGCGCTCATCCGGCGCCGCGATGGCTCAAATCGTCGAGGAAATTCCGTGACCGGCGAGCGTCGCGCTCAAGCCGGCATCAAACCGACATCACGCCGACATCACGTGATGATTCAGCGTCAGGCCCAGGGCCTTGTAGGCCTTGAAGCGACCGCGTCCCGCGGCGACCTGATCGGCATCGGCGGAGACCAGCTCCAGCACGCGCTCGAAGCGCTCGAGTCCCGGCGGCACGCCCGGCTCGAAGTTCAGCAAGACCTGGCACCCGGCCAGCGCGTCGAGCTGGTCCGAGAGCAGGATGGGGGTGCGCTCGCGCAGCGGCGCCGGGGTATCGGCGCGCAGCAGCACGTGCGGCAGGAATTCACCGGGCTCGAAGGTCCACAGCGTCTGGTCGAGTCGCTCGAGCAGCCGCATCGGCCCCCACACCCCGACGGTCAGCCCCGCCGCCTGCGTCTTGCGCAGCAGGCGGCAGGCGTAGACCTGGCGGTCGGGCACGCCGGTATAGAAGTTGACCTCCGTCACCGGACCTGCCCTTCCCTTCTTGATGTCCGAGGAACGCGCGCGGCGCTCAGCGGACCTGCGACAGCACGAAGTGCGTCAGCAGACCGACCGGACGGCCCGTGGCGCCCTTGGCGCCGCCGCCCTTCCAGGCGGTACCGGCGATGTCCAGGTGACCCCAGCGGTACTTCGAGGCGAAGCGCTGCAGGAACTTGGCCGCGGTGATGGAACCGCCCTCGCGGCCGGCGACGTTGGCGACGTCGGCGAAGTTGGTCTTCAGGCCGTCGGCGTAGTCGTCGTCCAGCGGCAGGCGCCAGCACGGATCCAGCGCCGTCTCGCCGGCGGCGGACAGCGCCGCGGCCAGTTCGTCGTCGCTGGCGTACATGCCGGAGCGCACGCCGCCCAGCGCGATCACGCAGGCGCCGGTCAGCGTGGCGACGTCGACGACGACCGCGGGCTTGAAGCGCTCGGCGTAGGTCAGCGCGTCGCACAGGATCAGGCGGCCTTCGGCGTCCGTGTTCAGGATCTCGATGGTCTGGCCCGACATCGACGTCACCACGTCACCCGGCTTGACCGCGCGGGCGCTGGGCATGTTCTCGCACGCGGCGATCAGCACGACCAGGTTGATCTTGGGCTTGAGCTCGGCCACGGCGCGCAGCGTGCCCAGCACGGAAGCAGCGCCGCCCATGTCGAACTTCATCTCGTCCATGCCGGCACCCGGCTTGAGCGAGATGCCGCCCGAGTCGAAGGTGATGCCCTTGCCGACCAGCACCACCGGCGCCTGCGTCTTGGCCGCGCCTTCGTACTTGGCGACGATGAAGCGCGGGGGCACGTCGGAGCCCTTGGCCACCGACAGGAACGAGCCCATGCCCAGCTTCTCGATGCCCTTCTGGTCCAGGACCTCGACCTTGATGCCGTGGCTCTTGGTCAGCGCCTTGGTCTGCTCGGCCAGATAGGCCGGCGTGGCGACGTTGGGCGGCAGGTTGGCGGCCTCGCGCGCGACGGCGATGCCCGCGCCGATGGCCTGACCGCGGGTCAGGCCGGCCTTGACGGCCTTGGCGTCATCCTTGGCGTGCAGCAGCGAGATCTTCGCCAGCTTGGACGCGGCGGGCGCGCTGGGCTTGGTTTCCCGGTAGACGTAGGTCGCTTCCTGGGCGGCGAGCACGGACTGCTCGGCCAGGGACTCGGTCAGCTCCGCGGCGAAGCCGGCGTAGGCGATCGAGGCACCGGTCGCGCCCTTGCCCTTGAGCTGGCCCAGCGCGGCGCCCAGCGCCGAACGCGCGGCCTTGAGCGTGGCGCCGCTGGCGGCCACGATCAGACGGGGCGCCTTCAGGCCGGCGGGACGCACCAGCGTCAACACCTGACCCGCCTTCAGCTCGAAGTCGCCGAGCTTGATGGCGTCCTTGATCAGGGCGGAAATGGTCTTGTCGAGCGAAGTCGGCAGGCTGTCGCCCGCGACGACCAGCACCAGGGCGTCGGCAGCGTGCGACGACAGTGCGTCGAGGGACGCGAGCTGAGAGCGAAAGTCCATAATACCGAGAAGTAGATAAAGTGCCCGGATGTTATTCGATTCATCAGTACGCAAAGAACTCGCCCGCAGTTTCGGACTGGCCTTCGTGGTCATCCTGACCATCGTCGTGACGATGCTGCTGGTGCGATCCCTGGGCATGGCGGCCAAGGGCACGGTGGCGCCGCAGCACGTGCTGCTGTCGCTGGGGTATCTGGCCCTCGCCCAGTTGCCGGTCATGCTGAGCCTGTCGCTGTTCGTCGCCGTCGTCATGTCGCTGGGGCGCATGTACAAGGAATCGGAGATGACGATCTGGTTCGCCAGCGGCCTGGGCCTGACGCGCTTCGTGCGGCCGGTGCTGGCGATGGCCTCGCCGGTGCTGCTGGTGGTGGCCGTGCTGATGACCATCGTCTGGCCCTGGAGCAACGACAACAGCGCCCAGCTGCGTGAGCAATTCGAGCAGCGCAGCGACCTGTCGCGCGTTGCGCCGGGCCAGTTCCAGAGCTCCAACGACGGCTCGCGGGTGTTCTTCATCGAGCGCGACCCCGCCGACGAGGCCGCCGCCCGCAACGTCTTCATCATGAACAACACCGAGCACCTGGAGTCGGTGACGACCTCGGCGCGCGGCGCGCTCGTGTACCAGAACAACCAGCGGGTGCTGGTGCTGGACCACGGCCAGCGCAACGACGTGGACCTGCGCAACGGCGACAAGTCGGTGGCGCGCTTCCAGCAGTACAAGGTCGTGGTGGACGACGAGGTGATGCGCGCCGGCGGCACCCGCTCGCCCAAGACGCGCCCGACGCTGGACCTGCTGGCCGACCGCACGCCGCAGAACGACGGCGAGCTGGCCTGGCGCTTCGGCATGATCCTGGGCTGCGTGAACCTGGTGCTGCTGGGCATCGGCATCTCGGCGACCAACCCGCGCCGCGCCAGCAACTGGAACCTGCTCTTCGCGCTGCTGGCGTTCATCGTCTACTTCAACCTGATCAACCTGACGCAGACCTGGGTCGTGGGCAACAAGATGAAGCTGGGACCGGCGCTGCTCGCGCTGCACGGCGGCGCCTTCGCCATCACGATGCTGCTGCTGCTCTGGCGTGAACAGGGCGCCAGGCTCGGCGCGCCGCGCAGCGGCGTGACCCCGGCGCCCGCGGAGGCGCCCGGCTACGACGAGACGATCCAAGGCCCGGTGCCCGCCGGTGTCGTGATCGCGCCGGCCTCGATGTCCTCGTCCACGCCGGGAGTGCCCACATGAAAACCGTCCGGCGGCTGCTGTACCGCGACATCCTGAGCTCCTTCACCCTGGTCATGGCCGGGTTCCTGGCGCTGTTCTTCTTCCTGGACTTCATCGACGACCTGGACCGCTTCCAGCGCCTGGGCCTGGGCATCGGGCTGGCGGTGTGGTCCAGCGCGCTGAAGCTGCCGGGCCGCTTCTACGAGCTGATGCCGATCGCGGTGCTGATCGGCACGATCTTCAGCATGGCGCGCCTGGCTCAGTCCAGCGAGTTCACGATCCTGCGCACCGGCGGCCTGGGGCCGCAGCGCGCGCTGGGGCTGCTCAGCGTGATGGCGCTGGGATTCGCCGTGCTGGCCTTCGTCGTGGGTGACTTCGTCAACCCGTGGGCCGACCGCCAGGCGCAGCTGCTCAAGTCCAGCGCCAGCGGCGGCGTGACCAACGCGCAAGGTGCCTGGATGAAGGACCGCGTCGGCGACTACAGCTACGCGGTGCACGTCGGCCGGGCGCGCTCCAACGGGTTGATGGAGGATGTGCTGATCCTGGAGTTCGACCCCAAGGGCGCGATGGCCACGCGGCTGACGGCGAAGAACGCGACCGTCGACGCCACCGGGCTGTGGAAGCTCAACGACGTGCGCCTGCTGCAGTGGTCGAAAACGCCCGCGCCGCTGAGCCAGCCCGCCGTCGTGACGGCCGCGGCGTCGGCGCCGGCCGACCCGGCGTCGCCGCAGGACAAGCTCGCCGAGAACCCCGCCGTCCACGAGCTGCTGCTGCCGAGCTACCAGTGGCAAAGCTCGCTGCCCTCGGGCGTGGTGTCCGCGGCGGTGCAGCCGACCTGGAACATGTCCACGCTGGAGCTCTATCGCTACACGCGCCACCTGTCCTCGCAGGAACAGAGCTCGGCCCAGCCCGAGATCCAGTTCTGGCGCAAGGCCTTCTATCCGTTCGCGTGCATGGTGATGGTGGCGCTGGCGCTGCCCTTCGCCTACCTGCACTTCCGCTCCGGCGGCATCAGCGTGAAGGTCTTCGGCGGCATCATGCTGGGCATCAGCTTCGTGGTGCTGAACGCCATCACCGGCCACCTGGGGCTGCTGCGCGACTGGACGCCGTGGCTCGTCGCCTCGGCGCCCAGCCTGCTCTACCTGGGCATCTCGATGGGCGCGTTCTATTGGCTGGTGCGCTATCGATGACGGGCGGGATCACCGCCTGCCGGGTCGCTCGACCTCGTCTCACGGAGGACTGCTGATGGACGGTCTGCTGCTCTTCGCCCACGGGGCCCGTGATCCGGCCTGGGCCGCGCCGTTCCAGGCCATTGCCGCGGAACTCCAGGAACGCCGCCCGGACCTCCCGATCGCGCTGGCCTACCTGGAGCTGATGCTCCCCGACATCGCCACCGCCGCCGGCGCGCTGGCCGCGCGCGGCTGCACGCGCATCCAGATCGTGCCGATGTTCCTGGGCGCCAGCGGCCATGTGCGCCGCGACGTCCCGCCGCTGGTGGAACGGCTGCGCGCCGAGCACCCGCGCATCCTCTTCGCGCTGCACGACGCGATCGGCGAGCAGCCCTCGGTGATCCGCGCGATGGCCGGCGCGACGCTGGACCTGATCTCCGCGACCACCCTGCCCGTCGATCCGCTCGATCCCGCCCGGCCGACCGTGCTGCCCCAGCACTGACCGGACCCCACGTGCGATAACCCCCACATGAACCTGCACCAGTTCCGCTTCGTCCAAGAGGCCGCGCGCCGCAACCTCAACCTGACCGAGACGGCCAAGGCGCTGTACACCTCCCAGCCGGGCGTGTCCAAGGCGATCCTGGAGCTCGAGGAAGAGCTCGGCGTGGACATCTTCTCGCGCCACGGCAAGCGCCTGCGCAGCATCACCGAGCCCGGCCGCCAGGTGCTCAAGTCCATCGAGATCATCATGCGCGAGGTGGGCAACCTCAAGCGCATCGGCGAGGAGTACTCCAAGCAGGATGTGGGCACGCTGTCGATCGCCACGACCCACACGCAGGCGCGGTACGTGCTGCCCGGTCCCGTCACGCAGCTGCGCAAGCAGTTCCCGCAGGTCAACATCGGCCTGCATCAGGGCAGCCCGGACCAGGTCGCCCGCATGCTGATCGACGAGACGGCGGACGTGGGCCTGGCCACCGAGTCGCTGTCGCAGTTCGAGGAGCTGGTCACCCTGCCCGCCTACGAATGGCAGCACGTGCTGGTGATGCGCGCCGAGCACCCGCTGGCGCAGGCCGAGCGCATCGACCTGGAGGCGCTGGCGCAGCAGCCGCTCGTGTCCTACCACCCGAGCTTCACCGGCCGCACCCGCATCGACCGCGCCTTCGCGCAACGCCAGCTCACGCCCAACATCGTGCTGGAGGCCATCGACTCGGACGTCATCAAGACCTACGTGCGGCTGGGCCTGGGCGTGGGCATCGTCGCGGAGATGGCCGTGCGCGAGGACCCGCCCGGCGGCGAGCTCGTCTCGCGCCCGCTGGGCCACCTGCTCGGCCAGAACGTCGCGCGCATCGCGTTCAAGCGCGGCGCCTACCTGCGCAACTACGTCTACAGCTTCGCCGAGCTGCTCTCGGACCGCCTCAACCGCACGCTGCTGCAGCGGGCGATGAGCGGCGAGTCCAGCGATTACGACCTGTGATGCCCGCTCCTTGATCCCCGGCCCGTCCAGCGCCTCCCCCGCCGACCCGCCACTCCATCGATGTCCATCATGCGTGTTCACACTCCCGTTCCCGCGAGCCGCCTGCCCCAGCTGGGCGTGACCGTCTTCAGCGTCATGTCGGCGCTGGCGCAGCAGCACCAGGCCGTCAACCTCGGCCAGGGCTTCCCGGACTTCGAGGGCGATCCCGCGCTGCTGGACGCCGTGAACGCCGCGATGCGCGCCGGCCACAACCAGTACCCGCCAATGCCCGGCGTGCCGGCGCTGCGCCAGGCGATCGCCGCCAAGATCCAGGCGCTGTACGGCCACGCCTACGACCCCGACACCGAGATCACCGTCACGGCCGGCGCGACGCAGGCGATCCTGACCGCGCTGCTGGCGGTCGTGCACCCGGGCGACGAGGTCATCGTGCTGGAACCCGCCTATGACAGCTACGCGCCCAACATCGCGCTGGCCGGCGGCGTCATGGTGCCGGTGCCGCTGGACCCGGCGAGCTTCCGCCCCGACTTCGACCGGATCCGCGCCGCGCTGACGCCGCGCACCCGGGCGATCATGATCAACAGCCCGCACAACCCGAGCGGCGCGGTCTGGAGCGCGCAGGAGCTGACGCAACTGGCCGAGCTGCTCGACGGGACCGACGTGCTGCTGATCAGCGACGAGGTCTACGAGCACATGGTCTACGACGGCCAGACGCATCAGAGCGTGTCGCGGCTGCTGTCGCTGGCCGCGCGCAGCTTCGTGGTGTCGAGCTTCGGCAAGACCTATCACGTGACGGGCTGGAAGGTGGGTTACGTGACCGCGCCGGCCCCGCTGATGGCGGAGTTCCGCAAGGTTCACCAGTACAACGTGTTCACGGTGAACTCCGCGATGCAGCACGGCATTGCGGCGTACATGCGCGATCCCGCGCCCTATCTGGGGCTGAGCCACTTCTACCAGCGCAAGCGCGACCGTTTCCGCGCGGGGCTGGCGGACTCCGCCTTCGTGCTGCGCCCCTGCCCGGGCAGCTACTTCCAGAGCGTCGACTACGGCGGCCTGCGGCCCGAACTCGCCGCGCTGGACGACATGGCGATGTGCCAGTGGCTCACACGGGAGATCGGCGTGGCGGCGATTCCGCTGTCGGCCTTCTACAGCGGCGGCAGCGACGCCAAGGTCATCCGCTTCTGCTTCGCGAAGAAGGACGAGACGCTGGATCTCGCGCTCGAACGCCTGAGCGCGCTGCGCTGACCGCGCGGCATCACCCGCCGAACGTCAACCGCCCTTGGCCTTGTCCTGGGGCTCGTCCTCGACCAGCGAGAGGTCCAGGTCCACGCTCTGCGTGAGGCTGGACCGCGGCGGCGCGGGCGTGCCGGGCGCCGGCACGGGAGCCTGCCAGGCCATGGTCGCCATCTGCTCGGGATGGCCGGGCACATCCAGCGGCAGCACCAGGTCCACGGCGTTGCCGTCGATCTCGTGCTCCGCGCGATCGCGTGCCACCGCGTACAGCAGCAGCAGGTCACGATAGGCCGGCAGACCGAGGTCGCCGCTGTATTCCTGGTGGCTGGACAGCAGATCCTGCAGCAGGCTCATCGAGCCCTCCGCGTCAGGCCACGCGGCCTCCAGGCGTTCGACCAGCTCCTCGTGGCGTTCCAGGCCCTCGCCCTCGTTGAGGTCGTCGCTCCAGGACGGCGAGCGCGCATGGAACTGCTCGGCAAAGCGGCTGGCGACGCGGTCGAACGCCTCCCGGTCGCCGCGGCGCTGGTAGAGCTCCATCAGCTTGAGGAAGGGCAGCCCGCTGGCCGCGTCGCGATGGTTCAGGCGCGAGGACAGCAGCTCGATGGCCGCGTCGTCCTGGCCCAGCACCAGGAAGAAATCCACCTGCTGCTCGAGGTCGATCAGTTCCTCGACGGTCACGATGCCGCCGGAGCCGCCCAGGTCCGACGTGAACGGCGCGGGCTGCGTGTCGCCGCGATCCAGTTGCAGGCTCAAGGGCTCCATCGCGTCCAGCGCGGCGAGCGCATCCAGCGCGTCGTCGGCAGCGGTCGTCGGTGGGCGGGCAGACAGCCGGGATGCCGGCATCGCGGGCGCCGTCGCGGGTGTTGTCGGTGGCGCGCTGACGGTCAGCGGCGCGGGCCGCGTGGGCTCGTCCAGCGGCGACAGCGGCATCGGGATCGTCGACGGCGCCGAGGACACGACCGGCCCGTCGCTGGACAGGTGCGACATCAGCGGCGCGGGCGAGCTGTGCGGATCAGTCGGCGTGAACGGCGACGGTCCGGTCGGCACCGGCTGCACCGATTGACTTGGGTCGTGCGGATCCTGGCGGGAATCGCCCAGCCAATGCTGCTCGGATTCACGCTTCTGCAGGCGGTTGCTGCGCCACATCAGCAGGCTGCTCGCGGCCAGCGCCAAGCTCAGCAGACTCAGGCCCAGCACCCAACCCGACGACGCCGAGCCCTTGGCCGCGGCCTGCTCGCGCGCGGCCTGCAACTCCTGGCGCAGCGTGTTCATCGCGGCCAGCGTGCGCTTCTGCTCGGCCTGCATGTCGGCCATCTGCTTCTGCATGACCAGCATCTGCTGGCGGGATTCCTCGGCGGCGCTGGCCGCGCTCGCGGCGGCCTCCGCGGCCAGCAGCGTCGGCGACGGCGTCTGCAGCGCCTCGGCCGGCTCCATCGTCAGACGGGGCGCCGAGGGCCGGGCGGCGCGAGCCTCCGGCGTCTGACGTGTGACACCAGCGCGGATCTGCGGCGTGGGGCCGGGCCTTGCCTCGGCACGGCGCTGCGGTCGACGCGGGCGATCGCCACTGGCGGACGCGGACGGCGTCGCCGCGGCCGCCAGTGAGAGCTCCTGACCCGCGCCCGATCCGGACGGACGCGCCACCGGGTTCTGCGGCGCGCGCGGCTGAGCATCCTGCTGTGCCTGCAACGCGGGCGAGATCGACGGCACCGGCGCCTGGCCGGGGTCGACCATCGGCTCGGCGTTCATGCCGGGCGGATCGATGAAGGCGGTGAACTGGCGCGTGAGCCGGGCCGGACATCCGACGCTGAGCTGCACGGCGACGATGGGCTCATCGATGCGCTGCATGCTGCGCAGCCGGACACCGGTGATGCGATTGGCGTCACCCTCGATCTGCCAGTGCAGGCCGGAGGCGGACAGGGGGTTCTCGCCCGCGGTGACCTCGGCGCGCACGCACTCGGGCGTGAGGGACTCACCGGGGTTGAGCTGGACGGGGAACAGCAGGTTCAGCGGCTGCCCCAGCGACGAGGCCGCCTGGGGCCGGCCGACGCCGAGACTCCAGGCCGGCGCCGACACCATGAGGATGGCGAGCGCGAGAACGCTATGCGTCGGCAACACGCCGCGCGGGTCGTGATGATCTCGATCCATTCCCGCTGTTATTGCTGTTGGTGTGCGTTTCACTCTAGCACGGTGCTCCCCGGGACAAACCCGGAAAAGCGCCCCTCCTTCGTCCCGAATGCGCATCGCCCACGCATCATGCAGGCCTGGGCACGACGCGGGCAAGCGCGCCGCCACTCCCTCACAATAGTCCGCGCATGACCCCGAAGGGGGCGCACCACTTGGGCATCTTCCAGGAGACAGCTGGCTTGTCACGCCAGCGACAAAGCATGAACAGCTCGGTTCTTACAATTTCCGAACGCAACAACATCGAGACGGGTCCGTGGTTTTCCAAGCTGTCACTGCCCTTGCGCAGCGACATTCTGGCGCGAGCCACCGTTCGACGTCTAGCCGATGGCGCGCTGATGTCGGTGCGCGGCGAGCCGGCCGAGGAATGGATCGGCGTGGCCCGCGGCGCGGTGCGCGTCAGCTCGGTGTCGCTGTCGGGCAAGCAGGTGACGCTGACCTACGTGGAGCCCGGCATCTGGTTCGGCGACATCGCCCTCTTCGACGGCCTGCCCCGCACGCACGACGCGAGCGCCCATGGCGAGACCACGCTGCTGGTCATCCGCAAGCCCGACTTCAAGGACCTGCTGCAGCGCCACACGGAGCTGTACGAGGCGCTGCTGCGCCTGAACTGCCGCCGGCTGCGGCTGATGTTCGACCAGGTCGAGGACCTCAACACCCGACCCCTGGCCTCGCGCCTGGCCAAGCAGATCCTGTTGCTCGCGCGCAGCTACGGCGTGACGCAGGGCGAGGAGGTCCGCATCGGCCTGCAGCTGGCACAGGAAGACCTGGCGCAGCTGCTGGGCGCGTCGCGGCAGCGCGTCAATCAGGAGCTCAAGGGCTTCGAGCGCGAAGGCGCGGTGCGCGTCGAGCCGACGCGGCTCGTGGTGCTGAGCAAGGAAAAGCTGCTGGCCATCGCCAATCGCTGAGCGTCCCGCGACCGGTGTCCCGGTCTCCGGGGCGCGTGTTTCACGAATCACGACAACTCCAGGAGACCCCGTGGACGACGCATTCACCGGCACCCGCGCCCTTTCCCATCCGATGGACGCCGAGGCGCTCGCCGCCTGGCTGACGCGCGAGATCGCGGGCTTCGCCGGCCCGCTGACGATCGAGCAGTTCAAGGGCGGCCAATCCAATCCCACCTACAAGCTGATCACGCCGCACGCGACCTACGTGATGCGCGCCAAGCCCGCACCGGTGGCCAAGCTGCTGCCGTCGGCGCACGCGATCGAACGCGAGTTCACCGTGATGCGCGCGCTGGCGGGCTCCGACGTTCCGGTGCCGCGGATGCTGGCGCTGTGCGAGGACGAATCGATCATCGGCCGCGCGTTCTACGTGATGGAGTTCGTGCAGGGCCGCGTGATGTGGGACCAGACGCTGCCGGGCGCCTCCAACCAGGAGCGCGGCGCGATCTATGAGGAGATGAACCGCGTCATCGCCGCGCTGCATCGCGTGGACGTGCGCGCGGTCGGGCTGGAGGCCTACGGCAAGCCGGGCAACTACTTCGAGCGCCAGATCGGCCGCTGGAGCAAGCAGTACCAGGCTTCGATCACCGGGCCCAACGAGGCGATGGACCGCCTGATCGAATGGCTGCCGGCGCACATCCCGGAGTCGGCGCGCGACGAGCGCGAGGTCTCGATCGTGCACGGCGACTACCGGATGGACAACCTCGTGTTCCACCCGACGGAGCCGCGCGTGCTGGCGGTGCTGGACTGGGAGCTGTCGACGCTGGGCCACCCGCTGGCGGATTTCAGCTACCACTGCATGTCGTGGCACATCCTCAAGACGGGCACCGCGCGCGGGCTGGGCGGCGTGGACCTGGCGCCGCTGGGCATCCCGGGCGAGCTGGACTACGTGCGCCGTTACTGCGAGCGCACCGGCCGCGCGGATCCGAAGCTGGTGATGAAGGACTGGAACTTCTACATGGCCTACAACCTGTTCCGCATCTGCGCGATCCTGCAGGGCATCGCCAAGCGCGTGGAGGACGGCACCGCGTCGAGCGCGCAGGCGCGCGAGGCCGCGGCAGGCGCCAAGCCGATGGCGGAACTGGGCTGGCAGATGGCGCAGAAGCTGTCGGCTTGACGGATCCGGACGCGCGCCGAGGACCTTCCTGGCGACGCTCCGCAATCAGTCTTCTGACGCGTCGATTTTCCAGGCTACAATCTGCGGCTTCGTCGGGGCGTAGCGCAGCCTGGTAGCGCATCTGCTTTGGGAGCAGAGGGTCGCGAGTTCGAATCCCGCCGCCCCGACCATTCTCTTCATCGAGCCGCCAAGGACCTGTCCTTCGCGGCTCGATCCATTTCAGCGCCGCCCATCCAGCGGCACCGCCGCGGTCTCCACGAAGATCGACGGCCGGAAGCCCTCGGCGTGACCGCTGGGCGCCTTGCCCGAATCCGAGGCCAGCACCTCGATCGCGCGCGCCGACATGGGCTTGGCGAACAGGTAGCCCTGCAGCTCGTCACAGCCCATCGCCACGAGCTGATCGCGCTGCGCGGGCGTCTCCACCCCCTCGGCCACGACCTTCAACTGCAGCGCGCGCGCCATCTCGATCACCGCGCGCACGATGGCCTGCGCCTCGGGACTGGTGGCCACGTCCGCGACAAAGGCGCGATCGATCTTGAGCTCCTGCGCCGGCAACTGCCGCAGCGCCGCCAGGCTCGAGTAGCCCGTGCCGAAGTCATCGATGGACACGTGCACGCCCAGCGCGCCCAGCCGCTTGAACGCGCGCCCGGTGACCGTCGTGTGCTCCATCGCGACCGATTCGGTGATCTCCACGGTGAATCGCTCCGGCCGCAGCTTGTGCCTGCGCAGGCCCTTCTCCAGCCGGCCGATGAATTCATCCGAGCGCATCTGATAGCCGGACACATTGATCGCGACCCGCATGCGCAGCCCCATCTCGCGCCAGCGCGCGGCCTGCACCAGCGCCGTGTCGGCCACCCAGTCGCCGATCGCGTCGATCAGCCCATAGCGCTCGGCGATCGGGATGAATCGCGCCGGACTCACCATGCCCAGCGTCGGATGTTTCCAGCGCAGCAGCGCCTCGACCGCCGTCACCTGCATCGTGCCGGCGTCCATCTTGGGCTGGTACAGCAGGTCCAGCTCCTTGTTCTTGACGGACTCGCGCAGCTCGCGCGCCAGCGTCAGCTCCTCACGCAGCTCTTCTTCCTGCACCGCGTCGAAGAACGCATGCCCGCTGCCACCCAGCCGCTTCACCGAGCGCATCGCCGTCTGCGCGCGCCGGATCAGCCGGATCGAGCCGCCGTGCTCGGGCGACATCGCCACGCCCACCGACACGCCCACGCTCAACCCCAGCGCGCCGATGACCACGGGCTCGCCCAGCGCTTCCAGCACCTGACGCACCAACGCATCGGTCTGCGACGCCGGGATCTCGCTCCAAAGAGCGAATTCATCCCCCGCCACCCGCCCGACGAGGGCCTTCTTTCCGGCGAGTTGACGCAAGCGTTCGGCGGTGCGCACCAGCACGTGGTCGCCGGCCTCCTTGCCGTGCTCGTCGTTGATCAGCCGGAAGCCGTCCAGGCCGATGTAGAGCAGGCTGCCCTCCCCGCCGCGGCGCTGCAGCGCGTCCAGCGTGGTGGCGAATTCATCCTCGAAGCGGCGTGACAGCAGCAGACCCGTCAGCCGGTCGCGCTGGCGGCGCTGACGCGCGCGACCCAGTCGACCCTGGACCGCCAGGAGCAGCACCAGGGTCAGCGCGGCGCCCAGCAAGACGCCCAGGAGAACCCACATCAGCGTCAACAGCGGCTCCGTCCATCACGAGGGGATGCGCACATGCTAGGCGTTGAACGCGCTTTCGTGCGCTGTCAGCACCGGAATGCGGGGGCCTCGCAACGCCCGACCCCGCCGCCAGCGTGACAAGCCTGACGCATTGACCCCGCTGGGGGCGACAACGGCGCGGTCACGACACCACAACGAGGGAATCGCACACCGACCTTCGGGTTAGGTAGAAACCCCATGTGACCCGCTGTGTCAGCACGATGTCAGCCGGGGACAATGCGCGCTGTTTTTTTGTTTCAAATCAGCGTCCTTCCTGGTCACGAGCCCGGAGCCGGGCGCGGCAAGAACGGGTCAACCCGGAAGGATCGAGCAGAGCATGGCGCTACAGCATTTGACCGACGAGCAGGTACAGACCTGGTCGCGCGCGCAGAAGGACGAGTGGTGGTTCAAGAACGTCTTTCGCGGCGACATGGCGCAGCTCTCGCTGCGATCGGGCTTCACCGGCTTCATGCTGGGCGGCATCCTGGCGGCGACCTCGCTGTACATCGGCGGCAAGACCGGCATCAGCGTGGGCGTGGGCCTGACGTCGGTGATCCTGGCCTTCGCGATGTTCCGCATCTTCGCGACGCTGGGATGGGCGCAGGACTACACGATCCTGGAGAACAACTGCACGCAGTCGATCGCGACGGCCGCGGGCTATGTGGTGTCGCCGCTGTTCTCGTCGCTGGCGGCGTACATGCTGGTCGTCGACCACATCGTGCCGTGGTGGCAGATGATGATCTGGATGGTCGTGATCGCCATCCTGGGCGTGCTCGTGGCCTTCCCGATGAAGCGCCGCTTCATCAACGAGGACCAGCTCCCCTTCCCTGAAGGCCGCGCATGCGGCGTGGTGCTGGACTCGCTGTACACGGGCGAAGGCGGCGAAGGCATCTACAAGGCCAAGCTGCTGGCCAAGGTGGCCGCGGGCGCGGCGCTCTACCAGGCCATCGTCAGCGACGGCTGGATGAAGCTGCTGCAGTTCAAGGTCCTGCGCATGGACAAGTGGGCCGGCATGACCGAGCCCTGGACCTTCCACGAGCGGCTGGACCAGTACTACTACGAGATGGCGGTGAAGGCCGAGCTGTGGATCCCCAAGATCCTGGGCACCGACATCCGCGCGCTGGGCCTGCGTCTGACGCTGGACGCGGCGATGCTGGGCGTGGGCGGGCTGATGGGCATCGCGGTGGCGACGAGCTGCCTGCTGGGCGCCTTCGTCAACTTCGTCGTGCTGGCGCCGATCATGATCCAGGCCGGCGACATCGTGCAGCGCGTGGGCCCGACGGGCGCGCTGATCCCGATCTCGCGCGTGGAGATCGTGAACCAGTGGTCGATGTGGTGGGGCGTGGCCATGATGGTCGCGGGCTCGCTGACGACGCTGCTGGCCAAGCCGGACCTGTTCCTGGCGGTCTTCAAGGTCTTCAAGAAGAAGGACCCGCGCAAGAGCGACGGCACCGACCTGCTGAACCACATCGAGGTGCCGCTGTGGATCTCGTACGTGGGCGTGCCGATCTTCGGCGTGCTGGCGGCGTGGACCTCGCACGCGTTCTTCGGCGTGCCGTTCCTGATGGCGCTGATCTCGCTGCCGCTGATCTTCGTGCTGACGGTGATCTGCACGAACTCGATGGCGCTGACCTCGTGGACGCCCACGGGCGCGCTGTCCAAGATCACGCAGTTCACGATGGGCGCGATCGACCGCTCCAATCCGGCGTCCAACCTGGTGCCGGCGGGGATGACCGCGGAGATCGCCTCCAACGCGGCCAACCTGCTGAGCGACATCAAGCCGGGCTACATGCTGGGCGGCAAGCCGCGTCATCAGGCGATCGGTCACGTGATCGGCGTGGTGGCGGGCGTGCTGTTCTGCGTGCCGCTGTTCTTCCTGCTGTTCGTGCCGAAGAACGCCGATGGCGTGCGCTCGACGTCGACGATCATTTCCGAGCAGTTCTCGATGCCCGCGGCGGTGCAATGGCGCGGCGTGGCGGAGATCATCGCCAACGGGCTGCACAGCCTGCCGGCGTCGGCGCTGATCACGATGGCGATCGCGGCGGCGTGCGCGGTGGTGATCGAGGTGATCAAGATGGCGACGAAGGGCAAGTTCCCGCTGTCGTCGGTGGCGATCGGCCTGGGCGTGGTGCTGCCGCCGGAGTCGACCTTCGCGATGTGGGTCGGCGCGATGATCTTCTTCGTGATGGGCAAGGTCTACAAGACGCCGGGCAGCTCGGGCTGGAAGCGTTGGGTGGACGGTTGCGAGCCGATCTGCGCGGGCCTGATCTCGGGCGCGGCGCTGATGGGCATCGGCAACGCGATCGTGAACGTGCTCATCTGAGTTTGAGCTTGTCGACAGTCGATCGGACAAGGATCGAAGTCGAACTGAAGCACGCGCGCTGGTGACGGCGGTCGGCGTGGCACAATTCGGGCCCTTCGACGGCGTGGGAACGCGGTTGAAGGGCCCGAAGTCCATTCAGGACGCGGGTTCGGTCGCTGACCGATTTCAGTCTGCCCGTAGCTCAACTGGATAGAGCAGCTGCCTTCTAAGCAGCAGGTCGGGGGTTCGAGTCCCTCCGGGCAGGCCAAGTGCTCGCCTCAAGCAGTCACCAGCCCCGGTCGCACCTGCTGCCAGCGCTTGCGCTTGGCATCGGCCTCGCCGAGTTCCGTCGCGGCCACGTAGGTCACGAAGGCCTGGCGAGGCAGCGCCTCGGTGCTGATCTCGCCGCGCAGCACGTACACCGGCACCAGCACGCTCTGCACCTCCGTCGGCGGAATCGCCAGCAGCCCCAGCACCGCCGACGACACCGACACCTTCGCCCGCGCATCAAGCCTGGCCACCATCTCGCTCGCGGCGAAGCGGCGCATCGCTTCCTCGGGCGCCACGCTCTCGCGCGCGCCGATGCGCTCCACGGCGCGCGCGAATCGATAGGCCTGCATCAGCTGCCCATCGGCCCCGACGCTCACCTGCGCCTTCGCGCCCGGCCCCACCAGCGGCACGCCGTCCAGCGCGTAGCGGTAGTTGACCTGCAGCCCGACCACATGACGTTCGCCCTCGCGCTGCTCGCGCGTCGCGCGCATCACCTCGAGCTCCGTCACCGAGTGCAGCTCGGGCTTCGCGTACTCGTCGCCGATCATCGCCATCACGCGCTTGGCAGTGACCATCGCCGCCTCGCGGTCCGGTGCATCGCCCTTGCGATCGCGCCCCTCGGCATCGATGTCCTGGCGCTCGATGCGCAGCGAGTGGCTGGCCTGGTAGACCTCCAGCACCCACGGCTCGTTGCGGCACACGTACCACGGGCCGGCATCCACCACCTCGCCCTTCATGTCGAAACGCGAGGCCAGCTTGGCGACCTTCTCCGCGGTCCAGCTCGGCGGCAGCGCCGTGTACAGCGGCAACTCGCGATTCACGCGGGGCAGCTCGGGGAATTGGATCTTCACGCTCATGTCGTTCTCCTCAGCACGCGCCGCGGGCGTAGTACAGGACCGTCGGGCTGTCGGGATCGGCCGACACGCTGCCCTTGCCCCACCAGTGGTCGTTGTAGGTGTCGGTGCCCGGCGCATCCGCGCGCAGGTAGGCCCATTGCGTGTCCGAGCCCTCCGTGTCCTGGCAGCACTTGATCCACGCGCGGCGCATGGTCTCGCCGTTGTTCAGGTACTGCGCCAGCAGGCGGCCGCGGTCGGGCTCGTCGCCGGTGGTCGTGTGGAAGCCGAGGATGTAATGCAGGCCCTTGAAGACCGGCCAGCCCCATCGGCTGAACACGCCGTTGGCCTCCAGCACGTTGCACGCGTCCAGCGCGATCCACTCCAGTTCCTTGTCGCCCCAGCGGACCTCGGTCGGCTTGACCTTCGCGTCGTCGGTCTTCACGCCGAAGAGGAAACCGCTCGGCGAGCCGTGGCCCGAGAAGAACACCATGTCGACGTTGTCGGCCCAGATGGTGTCCGTGCCCGAGGCGGGCGAGCCCGCGCCCTGCTGCTCGAAGTCGCGATCCCAGGCCAGGTCGTCGCCCCACTGGAAGCGGCGCGTGGCGCTGAGCGTGTTGTAGAAGCCCTCGGCCTGCGGCTTGGTGTTGGTCAGGTTGCCGGCCAGGCCGTGGTACTGGCGCACCCATTCGATTCCGATACTGCCCATGTCATCTCCCCTTTGAACAGCGCGTTGGCTGTGACTGCGAGGGCGCAAAGATGCGCTCGCGCGGCGGGGGCGGACATCCTCAATCGGAAGGACGCCGAGGCTTTCTCGCGGGTCGAGCTAGGGGGGCGAGGGTCAAGCTAGGGGGCCGCGATCAGCGGAGCAGCGAGAGCCACCGCTCAGCGGGACTCGCGCCAGCCCAGCACGCGCGCGGGCAGGAAGAGGATGGCCTTGAGCAGCGCGAAGACGGCCTCGACGCTGAGGCCGATGAGCCTGAACGGCAGTGTGATCAGCCAGGCGAGCGGCCACAGGACGAGCGCCAGCAGGGCCAGCGGCCAGCACAGCACGAAGAGGACCAACCAGAACAGCAGGCCGACGAAGCCCATGACGCACTCCTTGATGCCTTGCGGCGAGGACCGCGCCGAAGGGCGCGGCATGTGGTCACCTTAGCCGGGCGAGGTCCGCATCGCCTCGCCGGCGCGACGGAACGTCGAGCGGGAACGACAGGGTGCAGACAGCGCGACTGGCCAGCAGCTCCCCGGCCATGCACGGCTCAGAGCCGCAACCTCGACCATAGCCTGCCGCCGACAAACGCGGCGCACACCGCGACGGGGACGAGCAGCGTCAGCCAGGTTCCCCATGGCAAGCCGCGCGGCATGCCGCTGCTCGCCACCAACCAGGGCACACCCGTCACGGCGATGGGCACGATCAAGGCTGCCAGCGTCCGCTGCCACGGTCGCCAGCGGCGGACCCGCTCGGGTCGCCACATCGACAGCAGCACCAGGGGCGCGACGGTGACCAGACCCAGGACCAGCATCCGGCCCGCCAGTTGGACGGGCGCGGTGATCATCATGAGCAGCGCCGCCCAGAACATCGAGGCGACATCCGGCGGCGCGGGCGCCAACGACAGGAGGAGCATGAAGGAAGCCAGCCCGCACAGCGGGCCTCCGACCAGGACGAAGAACAACAGAACCGACACCACGAATCGCGTGCGCGACAAGGTCGCCTCCACCCGACCCGATCGATCGCTCAGGGTCTCGCGTACCGGGGGCCGCGCACCATCGGTCGCGCGCGGATCAGTCATCGACATCCGTCAGGCTCGGCAGGTCCAGTTCCAACTCCAACAGCGTCTTCATGCGCGTCGTTCTCCCTTGATGCGCGGCATCATAGGCCCCGTCGCATAATCGCCTGTCCCCTTGGAGCCGCACACGTGAGGGAAGCGCCGCCCATCGACAACGCCCCCGCCTGCCGGTCGTGGCTGGACGCGGAGATGCGCGACTACGCCGACGACCCCTGCAGCGCCCAGCATCGGCTCGTGCCGACGATGCGGCTCTTCGACCTCGTCCTCACCCTGCCCCCAAGCGACTTCGGCGTCGAGCTCGCCTGGCACCTGACCGACCTCTGCGGCGAGCTCTGGCGCTCCGAGCAGATCGAGGCCATCCTCGATGCCGTCCTGCCCTGGGTCGACGCCGGCCACGGCCCCTCGGTCGCCGTCGCGGTGCTCTCGCTGCGCTGCCGCATGCACCTGCGCTTCGGCCGCCTGAATCCCGCGCTCGCGCTGCTCGAGCAGATCACGCGCCGCGCCGCCGCGAGCGAGCGCCCCGTCGATCAGGCCCACTGCCAGCGCGCCATCGGCGGCGCGCTCTCGCTGCAACGCCAGTTTGAGCCCGCCATCGACGCCTTCCGCGAGTCCATCCGGCTCTTCCGCGTCTGCGAGGACCGTGGCCGCTGGGTCGACATCTACGCGTCGATCTCGGTCGCGCATCGCCACCTCGGCCAGCGCGCCGAGGAACAGCGCGTGCTGCGCGAGGGCCTGATGGTGGCCGTCGCCCAGCGCCGCTGGATCTCCGCCTGCAACACCGGCTCGTCGCTGGCCGAGGAGATGCTGATCGACGGTCGCGACGCCGAGGCCGACACGCTGCTGCGCGAGGCCGAGGAGTACCTGCGCCTGGCCGGCGCCGGCGGCGAGCGCATCGCCAAGGAGCTCTACGCCGCGCAGGCCGCCCTCGCCTGGCGCGCCGGCGACGTCGACACCGCCATCGCGCTGATGGTCCGCGTGGTCGCCGACAGCCGGCGCTTCTCGATGCGGCGCCAGGTCGTGCATCGGCTGCAGCAGCTCGCGCGCTGGCAGGAGGACGCCGGCCGGCTCGTCGATGCGCTGGCCTCGTTGCGCGACGCCCATGCACTGGAACTCGAGGACACCCGGGAGAGCAGCCGCATGGACGCGGTCACCGAGCTGCGCCGCATCGAGCTCGGTCACGCGCAGCAGCTCCAGGCGCGCACGCAGGCGCATGCGGACGAACTCGCCGACAAGGCTGAGGCGCTGCAAGCCGCGCTGGACCTGCAGCGCCAGATGCAGGCCGAGCTCATCGAGCGCAGCAAGCTCGCCACGCTGGGCCATCTGCTGGCCGGCGTGGCGCATGAGATGAACACGCCGCTGGGCTCGGCCTTGACGGTGCTGTCCACCGTCACCGAGGTCAACGCGGGACTGGTGGACCGGCTGGCCGAGGGCTCCGTGTCGCGACGTCACTTCACGACCGAGCTCGAACGCTGCCAGGCCAGCGCGGAACTCGCGCGGCGCAATGTCGAGCAAGCCCTGGCCCTCGTGCGGAGCTATCAACACATCGACGCGCGTCACGCGATCGAGCCCACGCGGCGCGTGTCGCTGGCCCGGCTGGTGGACGCGGCCTGGCAGCGCGGCCTGTCGCCGCAAACCCCGCTCACGCTGCGCTGCCGCGCGGAGGTCGAGGTCGAGCTGCCCGCCGAGGCGCTCACCGAGGTCTTGCTGCAGCTCTTCCAGAACGTCGAGCGCCACGCCTACGTCGCGGGGCAGGACGGTGTGGTCGAGGTCGAGGCCTCGCACGCCGCCGGGCAGGTCCGGCTGCGCGTCAGCGACCACGGCCGCGGCATCGCGCCGGAGCTGCTGCCGCGCGTCTTCGATCCCTACGTCTCCACGCAATTCGGCCGCGGACGCAGCGGACTGGGCCTCTTCGTCGCGCAGGTCAGCGTGCTGCAACGCCTGCGCGGACGCATCACCATCACGTCCTCGCCCGGCCAGGGCTGCCGGCTGGACATCGAGTTCCCGGCGCATTGACTCGCCCTGCACGCAATCGCAACAGACGGCACCGCGATTGCCTCCATACTGCGGCCCTTCGTTTTCACTGCGATGCGACGGCCTGCCGGGCTGATCGTCCGTCACTCTTCCCGTCTCGATGTTCCTGACCGCGCTCCGCAAATTCCTGAAGTTCCTGGGCTGGCTGCTGCTCCTGCTGGCGCTGCTGGCGGTGTGGGCGCTGCTGATCGAGCCGCGCTGGGTCGCGCGACGAGACTTGCCGGTGGAGGTCCCGCAGTGGCGTGGACCGCCGGGGCTGAAGGTGGTGGTGGCTTCGGACTGGCACATCGCGCACGAGTTCAAGCGCGTGATGACGATCGCGCGGGCCAATGCGATCGTCGACGAGATCAACGCCGCCCAGCCTGATGTGATCCTGCTGCCGGGCGACTTCATCTCGGGCCGGGGTGAGGACGGCACCACCGCGGCGGATGTCGCGGCCGTGCTTGGCCGGCTGAAGGCCACGCGCGGCGTCTACGCGGTGCTGGGCAATCACGACTGGTGGACCGACAGCAGCGGCTTCAATCGCGCGCTGCGCGCCGCGGGCATCACGGTGCTGCTCAACGAGGCCGTGCCGCTGCCGGGCACCTCGCTGTGGGTGGTAGGCATCGGCGACCGGACCTCGATGCAGAGCGACCCGACCCGCGCGATGCGCCAGCTGCCGCCGGGCGCGCAGGCGCTGACGCTGATGCACGATCCGGCGAGCGCGCGATCTTTCAAGCCGGCGCCGGGCCTGGCGGTGGCGGCGCACACGCACGGGGGCCAGGTCTGGATCCCCTTCTACGGCTCCGCCGTCGCGCCGCACGGCTGGCCCAACGACCAGACGCATGGCTGGGTCAACGTCAACGGACGGCCGGTCTACATCACCAGCGGCCTGGGCGTGAGCATCTACCCGGTGCGCTTCAACATGCGGCCCGAGTGGGTGATATTCACGATGGATGCGCCGAAGCGCGAGCGTTGAAGACGCCTCAGGCGGGCACGATCCGCACCTTCGGCCAGCGCTCGGCGTAGCGCTTCGATGCGGTGCGATCGTTGAAGTCGCGCACACTGGCCCGGGTTGGGTTGCGGCGCACGACCATGGCGAAGAGATCCTCCAGGCCATGCGGCGCGACCACCTGCGGGGCGTCCTCCGCATCGAGCCAGATACCGACCGAGGTCGCGTACTCCGGCCAGGTGCCAACGGCCTCCTCCAACGAGCGCAGCGGCGCGACCGCGTGCCCGAAGTAGGACTCGAACCACAGGTGGACGGCCGCCTGGTTGGTGACCTCCCAAGGCACGCCGGGATGCGCGGCGGCCAGGCGCCGCTGCAGCGCGGCATCTCGCTCAGGCGTCAGATCGCTCGCATCAAAGAACGCGACATCGACATCGGACAGCGCAGAAGGTCGCGTGTGGCCGCTCAGCGCGTCCCACACCGCATTGCGAATCGCGCCCGCGCCGATGCACCAGGACGGCAGTCCCAGGTCCCGCACGGCGCACAGCGCTTGCATGAGCCAGCCACAGTCGAGGACCATCTGCTTCAAGCGCCCTTCCAACGCCACTTCAACGTTCTCCATCGCCGCAGTGTCCATCATCCCGGAGCCCCCATTCAGAGGGAGATCGAGCCCCTCGAGAGCCGCATAGACTGCGCGGCATTTGCAAGTTCACAGGGGAATCCGGGAATGCAACGACGCGCACTGCTGCGACACGCCACGGCCTTCGGCCTCCTTGCCGGCTCCTCGCGCGCGCTCCTCGCGGCGCCCGCGGCCGCAGACCCCGCCGAATTCGCTGCGCCCTTCAATCGCCTGGTCCCCGCCCGTGTATCCGACGAGATCGTCCTGCGTCAGATCGACACCCGATCCGATGGCGTCAGCTGGCGTGAACTCCAGATCCCGCCGGCCACGACCGGCGCCAGCGCCACGGCCCGCACTGAACGCGTCTCCGTGCGCGACGGCGTGCGTGCCATGTACGCGCTGACGAGCGGCCAGCTCTTCGCCAATGTCAAGGTCGAGACCTCGATGCCCGGCCAGTTCGACCGCGACCGCGCCCTGTGCATCAAGGCGATGCGCAACCGGCACCAGGCCCAGGCGGCCACGGTGCAGGCCTGGCTCCCGCAGCAGTCCGCTGAGGTCCAGAGCCGTTTCGCACAGGCGCTCGAACCGGGCCGCGTGCCCTATGAACTGTCCGACGCCCGGGTGCGCGGCATCGACACGCTATGGGCCGGCGACAACCTCTTCGGGGCCAGCGCCTCGCCCGCGATGGTCCACTTCTTCCTCCCTCAAGAAGAAGCCATCGTGACTGCCTACCTGCTGAACCAGAAGGCCAGCGTCTTCAAGACCGCCGCCGACTTCCGCCGGCGCCGCGAGGCCTTCATCGACGGCTACGCCCAGGCGCTCGCCGACGCGATCCGCGCCCGCCGCGAGGGGTGAAATCCCTCCCTCGCGCGTGATAGCCTCGCGCCCCATGTCTCAAGACCCCACCGCCGCGGCGGCCGCGCACGACCCCGACCACGACGATGCCGCTCCCGACCGCGGCCGGGCCTCGCTGCCCGAGGTCCTGCTGCTGGCCAGCGTCTTCGTCATCGCCGCCTGCGGCCTGGTCTATGAACTCGCCGCAGGCGCGCTCGCGAGCTACCTGCTCGGCGACTCCGTCCTGCAGTTCTCGACCATCATCGGCGCCTACCTCTTCGCGATGGGCCTGGGCTCCTGGCTGTCGCGCTTCATCGACCGCCAGCTCATCGCGCACTTCCTGCGCCTGGAGCTGCTCGTGGGCGTCATCGGCGGGCTGATGCCCGCGGCGCTGTTCACCGCGCACAGCCTGCTACCCCCGTCCCAGGTCGCCGGCTTCCGCGTGCTGCTCTACGGCCTGGTGCTGTTGGTGGGCACGCTCGTCGGGCTGGAGATCCCGCTGGTGATGCGCATCCTCAAGCGCCACTTCCGCCAGCGCTACGCGCTCAAGGAACTCGTGTCGCAGGTGCTGACCTTCGACTACCTCGGCGCGCTGCTCGTGGCCGTGGCCTTCCCGCTGCTGCTGGTGCCCAACCTCGGGCTGGTGCGCACGGGGCTGTTCTTCGGCCTGCTCAATGTCGCCGTCGCGGTCTGGGCGCTGTGGATCTTCCGCGCCGAGCTGCGCACCTGGCGCTCGCACGCGCTCACCTGCGCCGTGTCCATCGCCTTGCTCACCGCCGCGATGATCGGCGCTGATCGGCTCAGCACCTGGGCTGAAGACCGCTTCTATGGCGAGCAGATCGTCTTCAAGGAAAGCAGCAGCTACCAGCGCATCGTCGTGACGCAGGGCGCTGGCGGCACGCGCCTGTTCCTCAACGGCAACCTGCAGTTCCACTCGCGCGACGAGTACCGCTATCACGAGGCGCTGGTCCATCCCGCCATGGCCGCGCAGGGCGCGCCGCGCAAGGTGCTGGTGCTGGGCGGCGGTGACGGCATGGCCGTGCGCGAGATCCTCCGCTACCCGTCGGTGCAGCAGGTCACGCTGGTGGAGCTGGATCCGCACATGACGCAGCTGTTCTCGACGATGCCGCTGCTGCGCCAGCTCAACCATGACGCGCTGCGAGATCCCAAGGTCCGCATCGTCAACACCGACGCCTTCGGCTGGCTGGAGACCACGGACGAGACCTTCGATGTCATCGTCATCGACTTCCCCGACCCCAGCAACTTCGCGCTGGGCAAGCTGTACACGGCCAGCTTCTACAAGCTGGTCGATCAGCACCTCAATGCCTCGGGCTTCGCGGTAGTGCAGTCGACCTCGCCGCTCGTGGCACCGCGTGCGTACTGGACCGTGGTCAAGACCATCGAGTCCGTCGGGTTCACCGCGACGCCCTATCACGCGCATGTGCCCAGCTTCGGCGAATGGGGCTACGTGCTGGCGGGCCGCCGGCCGTGGTCCATCCCGCGCAAGCTGCCGGAGGGCCTGCGCTTCCTGAGCATCGACGGCATGCCCGCCCTGCTGAACTTCCCGCCCGACATGGCGCGCCCCGAAGGGCTGGAAGTGAACCGGCTGTCCAACCAGGCGCTGGTCCACGAGTTCGAGCGCGAATGGGGCAAGCTGCATTGAAGCGTCGCGACCTGCTCACGGGCGCGCTGGCCGCCTCATTGCTGCCGATGCTGTCGGCCTGCGGGCGTGACGCGCGTCCCATCGCGGAGCGGCTCGCCGAGCGGCTCGGCGATCTGCCCGGCGGCTGGACCGGCGCGAACTGGGAGCGCGGTCATCGGCTGCGCGGCGCCCTGCCCACTTGGGCGGCGGCAGCGGAAACGCCGCGGCGCGCGCAGGTGCTGGTGCTGGGCGCCGGCATCGCGGGACTGGCCTGCGCGAGGCGGCTGCGCCTGAGCGGAGTGGACGTCGCGCTGCTGGATCTCGAGGACCAACCCGGTGGCAACAGCCGCGGCCATCGCATCGGTGCGGGCGAGACCCTCGGCGCGGGTTTGCGTTGCCCGCTCGGCGCGCATTACCTGCCCACGCCGGGACCCGAGGCGGTCGAGGTGCGCGCGCTGCTGGAGGATCTCGGGCTCGCGCGCCAGGAACACGGCCGCTGGGTCTTCGAAGAGCGCTGGCTCTGCCACAGCCCGCAGGAGCGGCTGTGGTGGCAGGACCAGTGGGTCGACGGGTTGCTGCCGCCGGCGGAGACGCCCGAGGTGCAGGCGCAGTACCACCGCTTCGGCGAGCTGGTCGATCAGGCGCGGCGCGAGGTGGGCTTCGCGATGCCGAGCACGCATCACGCGTGGACACCGGCGCATCAGGCGCTGGACGCGCAGACCTTCGCCGCGTGGCTGGAGGCGCAACAGCTCACCGCCGAGCCCTTGCGCTGGTATCTGGACTACTGCTGCCGCGACGACTACGGCGCGGATGCGTCTCAGGTGTCGGCCTGGGCGGGGCTGCATTACTTCGGCAGCCGGCATGGATTCATGAGCGGCGAGGAGCGCGAGGCCGTGCTGACATGGCCGCAGGGCAACGGGTGGTTGTCGGAACGGCTGGCCGCGCCGCTGGCCGACCGTTTCCACGGCGGGCGCACGGCGCTGCGCGTGCGCGAGGAACGTCATGGCGTGCAGGTGCTCGTCTGGAACGCGGACGCCGACACGGTGGAGCGCTGGGAGGCCGACCAGGTCGTGCTGGCGATGCCGCTGTTCATCGCCGCCCGCTTGCCCGAGCAGCCGCCGGCCGCGCTGACGGAAGCGGCTTCTGCGATGCGATATGCGCCGTGGCTGGTCGCCAACCTGCTGCTGGACGCGCCGCCGCTGGAGCGACTGGGCGCGCCGCTGTCCTGGGACAACGTGGCGTATGGCGGCGAGGCCTTGGGCTACGTGAACGCGGCGCAGCAGGACCTGGATCCGAGCCGAGGTCCGATGGTGCTGACGGCCTACCGCGCGCTGCGGGAATCGCAGCGCAAGGATCTGTTGCAGGACGACTGGCGCGCGTGGGCGGGCCGCGTGCTGGCCGATCTTGCGCCGATGCATCCGGACCTGCCGGAGCGGCTGCAGCGCATCGAACTGATGCGTTACGGCCACGCAATGAGCATCCCGCATCCGGGCTTGCGCGGGTCGGCGGCGCTGGCGGCGCTGCGCGAGCGCGCGCAGGGACGGCTGCATGTGGCGCACGCGGACCTCGCGGGCTACTCGGTGTTCGAGGAGGCGTTCACGCAGGGGGAGGTGGTGGCGGCGAGGATGCTGAAACGCGGGTGATCAGCCGGGTGCCGCAGGTCGAAGTTTTCAAACCGTGGATTCATCAGGCACAGTCCACCCCCACGGAGGACAAGTCGACATGAGAATCCTGACCCTGCTTGCCATGATCGCGACGCTGACCCTGACGGGTTGCGCCAGCAGCTACATCGCCCCCGGCGCCAAGGCCGACCTGCAGGCCTTCGCGCCCGCGTCGATCCAGGCCGGCTTCGCCGCCAAGCCGACCGCGCCCTTCCCCGCCGCGATCGCCGCGGTCCGCGTGCAGTCCTCGGGCTACGCCAACTACCACCTGCGTCAATCCGGCGGCGCGTACGGCGCTGGCCGCTACTCCGTCGTCACGACCCGCGAGGTTGAGAGCGACAGCCAGTTCGAACGCATCGCCCGCCTGCCGCAGGTCAGCGGCATCGTGGCCATCAACCGCATGCTGCTACCGCAGCAGCTCGACAGCGACAAGGAACTCCGCGAGGCCGCGGCGCGGCTGCAAGGCGACCTGCTGCTGATCTACACCTTCGACACCACCTTCTTCGACACCGACGCCGCGCGCCCGATCACGCTGTTGACGCTGGGCCTGGCGCCGACCAAGACCATCTACGTCACGACGACAGCCTCGGCCCTGCTGATGGACACGCGGACGGGCTATGTCTACTCGGCCTACGAGGCTACGAAGAAGTCGGAGACCTCCGCCAGCGCCTGGAGCAGCAACGAGAACGCCGACAAGGCCCGCCGCGCCAACGAGCAGGCGGCCTTCGATCAGCTCGTCGACCAGTTCGCCAACTCGTGGGACCAGCTCCTGGCGCGGCATCTGAAAAAGCCGGCGGGCTGACGCCGCTGGCAACGCCATCCAGTTGCTCGGGGATCACGGGAAGATCGCGTGCACGCCTCGATCCCGGATCATCCGAAGCAGCCTGAGCTCCGCGCCATGTGGAGCCCGGCCCAAGCCTTGCTCCCACCGCCGATAGCGCCGCGCAGTCGTGTTGAGCATCCTCGCGAGCGTGTACTCGTTGTACGAGGTCTGCTCGCGGATGGCGCGGAAGTCCTCGACGGTCAGCGGTTCCGGCGGCGGCATCGCCGCATGCTCGAGACGACACATCGCTTCATCGCTGAACGCTCCTCCAGCATGAAACTCCCGACTCATCCGGAGCATCTCTTCAATGAGCTCGTTCTTGCGCTTGCGCATCACAAATCGCCTCCTTCAAGTTGTTGCGTTTCACCATGACCTCCAAGCTTTCCGCCGAGCTTGCGATCAATTCCCTCGCGACTGCACGGCAGTACAGCAGGGTCTCCCGATCCACGTTTTCCATCGCGTTCTTGGCAAAGCCCTTGACGAAGAACCAAGGCCCACCTGGCCGGTTCGCGACGATCACGCGATAGCCGCCTCGCTTGCCAGCCCCGGATCGTGCGATCCGCTTCTTCACGAGGCCACTACCCAAATCTGCTTCTGATCAGGCCCCGTGCCATTTCGTCCACAGCGCGGCACAGGTCTCGCTCGCTCAAGACCTGCTTGCTCATCCATCGTTGAAACCCCGACACCAAGTAGACCGTCCCCGCCATGGCGACCCCCACGCACTGCGATGTCGATCAGTGCCAGGTCTTGTCCCGGCGAGACTCGCTCCGAAGTCGGCCTTCCGATGGGGGATGCGTCTCGGTCCTTGAGGTGACAGCCAGGCGCGCCATCCCTGCGCACAATGGGCGTCCTTCCCGTTGTTCCAGGTGACGCATGCCTCACGACCTCGACCAAGCCATCCTGCTCGCCCCGGCCGGCGGCCACCGATTCGCCGGCGCGACCTCGCCCGCCTACGCCAACATGGTCGGCCCCTTCGGCGGCACCACCAGCGCCGCGATGCTCAACGCGGCCCTGCTGCACCCGGAACGCCTGGGTGAGCCCATCGCGCTCACGGTCAACTTCTGCAGCCCGCTCGTCGATGGCAACTTCGAGATCGACGCGCTCCCGGCACGCACCAACCGCTCCACGCAGCATTGGGTCCTCGAGCTCCTGCAGGGCGGCGAGGTCGCCGCCACCGGCACCGCCGTCTTCGCGCAACGCCGCGACACCTGGTCCGCCCCCGAGGCGACGCTCCCCGCCGACGTCCCGCCCGCGGCCGGGCTGCCCTCACTGCCCAAGGTCGGCTTCCTGCCGGCCTGGGTGTCGCGCTACGACATGCGCTTCCTGCCCGGCTTCGCGCCCGGCCCCTTCGACGGCCAGGAGCAATCGCACTCCGTCAGCCGCTACTGGGTGCGCGACGAACCCGCACGGCCGATGGACTTCCCGTCCCTCGCCGCGATCTGCGACAGCTTCTTCCCGCGCATCTTCGTGCGACGCAGAAAACCCGGCGCCATCGGCACCGTCTCGTTGACGACCTACTTCCACGCGGACGCCGCGCTGCTCGCCGAGCAAGGCGACCGGCACGTGCTCGCGATGGCCCGGGCGCTGAACTTCCGCAATGGCTACTTCGACCAGACCGCCGAGGTCTGGAGCGACCACGGCCAGTTGCTGGCCTCCACGCATCAGATGGTCTATTTCAAGGAATGAGCTCAGCCGCCCGTCACGGGCGGGGAGATTCAACCGGCCATCACGGGCGGGAAGATTCAACCGCCCGTCACGGGCGGGAAGAAGGCGATCTCCGAGCCGTCGGCCACCGGCGTGTCCTCCGGCAGGATCTGCTGATTGAGCGCGCAGCGGATGGCCCGCCCGCGCGCCAGCGCCTCGGCATGGGCCGCGTCGCTCGCGATCAACGCGTCGCGCAGCGACCCCAGCGTCGCGCCCGCGTGATGCGCGATGCGCTCGTCGGTCCCCAGGGCTTCGCGCAGCGCGGCAAAGTAACGCACGGTGATCGTCATCTCAACATCCGCCCGAAGGCTCAGAACAAGTCGTTGAAGGGCAGGAAGCGCAGCACCTGCCCCGGCTCGACGGTCGCGCCCGGCGGCAGGTCGATCAGCCCGTCGGCCCAGGCCGCCGAGCTCATCACGCCTGAGCTCTGATTGCCGAAGAGCTGCAGCCCGCCCGCGTCGCTGAGCTTCGCGCGCAGGAACTCGCGGCGCTTGTCGGCCTTGGTCCAGGTGAACTCCGCCGGCAGCTGGAAGCCACGCGGCAAGAGCTGCGTCGCGCCCTGCAGGCGCAGCAGCACCGGGCGCACGAAGAGCAGGAAGGTCACGAAGCTCGACACCGGATTGCCCGGCAAGCCCATGAACCAGGTGCGTCCGCCCTGACTGGTCACCTCGCCGAAGGCCAGCGGCTTGCCCGGCTTGATCGCGATCTGCCAGAGGTCCAGCCGCCCCTCGCGCTCGAGCGCTGGCTTGAGGTGGTCCTCCTCGCCGACGGAGACCCCGCCCGAGCTCAGGATCAGGTCCGCGTCGCTGGCCGCGTCGCGCAACGCGGCGCGTGTGGCCTCCAGCGAGTCGGGCACGATGCCCAGGTCGCGCACCTCGCAGCCCATCGCCAGCAGCAGCGCGTGCAAGGTCGTGCGGTTGGAGTTGTAGATCTGACCCGGACCCAGCGGATGACCCGGCAGCACCAGTTCGTCGCCCGTCGAGAACAGCGCCACGCGCGGCCTCGCGGCCACGGTCAAGGTCGCGGCACCGGCCGTCGCGGCCAGTCCGAGCGAGGCCGCGTTCAGACGCGCCCCCGCGGTGAGCACCGTCTGACCGGTGCGCAGGTCCTCGCCCCGACGGCGAATGTGTTGGCCCGGGACCAGCGGCCCCAGGAGACGGACCTGCCCCAGTCCGGGCGCCGAGCCCGCGGCCGGTTCGGCGATCGCCTCGCATTGCTCCTGCATCAGCACGGAGTCCGCGCCCTCAGGCACCGTCGCGCCGGTGAAGATGCGCGCGGCCGTGCCCGGCTGCAAGGGCGTGGGCACGGAGCCCGCCGCCACGCGCTGCGAGAGGGGCAGCACCGCGCCCTCCCCGCCCAGCGCCGCGACGTCCGCCGCGCGCATCGCGTAGCCATCCATCGCGCTGTTGTCGTACGGCGGCACATCCAGCGGCGACGCCAGGTCCTGCGCCAGCACGCGCCCGCGCGCCAGCGGCGTCGACACCGGCTCGGTCCGCCCCAGCGGCGCGACCTGCGACAGCAGGCGTTCGAGCGCCTCCTCCATCGGCATCATCGGCGCGCGTGGCGCGGCCGGCATGGGGGTGGTCTCAGACATGCTCGACGATGAACTGCTTGACCTGATCGACCGAGACCGGCAGCACCGTCACGCGCTTGGGGCGCGATTCCAGGTCGGCCAGCGCGACGGGACGCGGCGGCACCAGGCCGAGCGCTTCCTCGATGGAGGCGGCGAACTTGGCCGGCAGCGCGGTCTCCAGCACCAGCATGGTCACGCCGGGCTGTCGCCGCGCCAGCGCGACCTTCAGGCCGTCCGCCGTGTGGGTGTCGATGACGACGCCGTACTGCGCGTGGCACTCCCGGATCGTCGCGATGCGGTCCTCATGGGTGCTGCGGCCCGAGACGAAGCCGTATTGCCCGGCGATGCGGGCGCGCTCCTCGGCGGTGATCTCGAAGAAGCCGCGCGTGGCCAGCTCCTCGCCGAACAGGCGCTTCACGCGCTCGCCGTCGCGCTCCAGCAGGTCGAACACGAAACGCTCGAAGTTGCTGGCCTTGGAGATGTCCATCGACGGGCTGGAGGTCTCCAGCGTGTGTTCGGCGCCGCGCGGGCGATAGACGCCGGTGCGGAAGAACTCGTCGAGCACGTCGTTCTCGTTGGTCGCGACGACCAGCTGGTCGATCGGCAAACCCATCATCCGGGCGACGTGCCCCGCGCAGACATTGCCGAAGTTGCCCGACGGCACGGTGAAGCTGACCCGTTCCGCGTCGCTCTTCGTGGCCTGGAAGTAGGCAGCGAAGTAGTAGACGACCTGCGCCAGCAGACGCGCCCAGTTGATCGAGTTGACCGTGCCGATGCGCTGGCCGCGCTTGAACGCGAGGTCGTTGGAGACGGCCTTGACGATGTCCTGGCAGTCGTCGAACACGCCCTGCACGGCGATGTTGTGGATGTTGGGGTCCTGCAGGCTGAACATCTGAGCCTGCTGGAACGGGCTCATGCGACCGTGCGGGCTTAGCATGAAGACCTGGATGCCGGCCTTGCCGCGCATCGCGTACTCGGCCGCGCTGCCGGTGTCGCCGGAGGTCGCGCCGAGGATGTTGAGCGTCTCGCCGCGGCGGCCGAGCTCGTACTCGAACAGCTGGCCGAGCAGCTGCATGGCCATGTCCTTGAAGGCGAGCGTCGGGCCGTTGGACAGGGCGACCAGCGCCAGGCCCGGCTCCAGCGGCTTGAGCGGCGTGATCTGCGGCGTGCCGAAGACGGCCTCGGTGTAGGTGCGCGCGGTGATCGCCTTCAGGTCGGCGGCGGGGATGTCGTCGATGTACAGCGACAGGATCTCGAACGCGAGTTCCGCGTAGGACAGGCCGCGCCAGCGCGCGAGCGTGGCGGCGTCAATCGTCGGATACGCGGTCGGCAGGTACAGCCCGCCATCGGGCGCCAGGCCCTCCAGCAGGATGTCGCAGAAGTGGCGCTCGGTCTTGTCGCCGCGGGTGCTGAGGTATTTCACGCCAGCTCTTCCTTGCGCAGCTTCACGATCGGCGCCAGCACCGTGTCCAGCGCCTGCATCTTCGCGAGCGCCACGCTCATGCGGCCCTCGCGCGTGTCGTGCGTCAGGATGATCAGGTCGGTCTGGCTCTCGCCCTCGGCCGATTCGCGCTGCAGCACCGCGTCGATGCTGATCTCGTGCTCGGCCAGGATCGTCGTGATGCGCGACAGCACCCCCGCCTGGTCCGCCACGCGCAGGCGCAGGTAGAACGCCGTCTGCACCTGATCCATCGGCAGGATCGGCGTGTCGTTCATCGCATCGGGCTGGAAGGCCAGGTGCGGCACGCGATGGTCCGGATCGGCCGTCGCCAGGCGCGTGATGTCCACCAGGTCGGCGATCACCGCCGAGGCCGTCGGCTCCGCGCCCGCGCCCTTGCCGTAATACAGCGTCGTGCCCACCGCGTCAGCCTGCACCAGCACCGCGTTCATCGCGCCCTCGACGTTGGCGATCAGCCGGCCCGCCGGGATCAGCGTCGGATGCACGCGCAGCTCGATGCCCTGCTCGCGGCGGCGCGCGATGCCCAGCAGCTTGATGCGATAACCCAGTTGCTCCGCGTACTTGATGTCCGTGGCCTGCAGCGCGGTGATGCCCTCGACATGGGCCTGCTCGAACTGCACCGGGATGCCGAACGCGATCGCGCCCATGATCGTGGCCTTGTGCGCCGCGTCCACGCCCTCGATGTCGAAGGTCGGATCCGCCTCCGCGTAACCCAGGCGCTGCGCCTCCTTGAGCACCGTGCCGAAGTCCAGTCCCTTGGAGCGCATCTCCGACAGGATGAAGTTGGTCGTGCCGTTGATGATCCCGGCGATCCACTCGATGCGGTTGGCCGTCAGGCCCTCGCGCAGCGCCTTGATGATCGGGATGCCGCCGGCCACCGCCGCCTCGAAGGCGACCATCACGCCCTTCTCGCGGGCCGCGGCGAAGATCTCGCTGCCATGCACCGCCAGCAGCGCCTTGTTGGCCGTGACCACGTGCTTGCCGGCCTTGATCGCGTCCAGCACCAGCGTGCGCGCGATGCCGTAACCGCCGATCAGCTCGACGACGATGTCGATCTCGGGATTGGCGATCACCTCGCGCGCGTCCGCCACCACCGGGCAGGCGTCGCCGACGATGCTGCGCGCGCGCTCGACGTCGAGGTCCGCCACCATCGCGATCTCGATGCCGCGGCCGGCGCGTCCGCGGATCTCCGCCTGGTTGCGGTTCAGCACGTGGAACGTGCCGCCACCGACGGTGCCAATGCCCAGCAGGCCAACTTTGATCGGGTTCATCGTCATGGGTCTTTCAGAAGATCGGGGGGTCAGCGTCCGTGGCGTTTGCGATAGGTCGCCAGGAAGCGCTCGATGCGGCCGACGGCGTCACGGAGATCGTCCGTGTTGGGCAGGAACACGAGCCGGAAATGATCGGGAGACTTCCAGTTGAAGCCCGTCCCCTGGACGATCAGCACCTTTTCCTCGGCCAGCAGCTCGTAGGCGAACTGCTGGTCGTCCTCGATCGGATAGATCTTGGGGTCGAGGCGGGGGAACATGTACAGCGCGGCCTTGGGCTTGACGACGCTCACGCCCGGGATCTGCGACAGCAGCTCGTAGGCGAGATCGCGTTGACGCGCCAGCCGGCCGCCCGGCGCCACCAGGTCCTTGATCGACTGGTAGCCGCCCAGGGCGGTCTGGATCGCGAGCTGCCCCGGCGTGTTCGCGCACAGGCGCATCGAGGCCAGCATGTTCAGCCCCGTGATGTAGTCCAGCGCATGGCGCTTGTCGCCCGAGACCACCATCCAGCCGGCGCGGTAGCCGCAGCTGCGGTAGTTCTTGGACAGGCCGTTGAAGGTCAGCGTCAGCACGTCGTCCGACAGCGCGGCGATGCTGGTGTGCACGTGGCCGTCGTACAGCGTCTTGTCGTAGATCTCGTCGGCCAGGATGATCAGCTGATGCTGGCGCGCGAGCTCGACGATCTCCCGCAGCAGCGGCTCGGGATACAGCGCCCCCGTCGGATTGTTCGGGTTGATCACGACAATCGCCTTGGTGCGCGGCGTGATCTTGGCCCGGATGTCGGCGATGTCGGGGAACCAGTCGCTGGACTCGTCGCAGACGTAATGCACCGGGTTGCCGCCAGAGAGCGCCACGGCGGCGGTATAGAGCGGGTAATCGGGCGCGGGCAGCAGGACCTCGTCGCCGTTGTCCAGCATCGCGTTCAGCGCCATCACGATCAGCTCGGACGCGCCGTTGCCCAGATAGACATCATCGACGGCCACGCCGCGGATGCCCTTCTCCTGACAGTAATGCACCACCGCCTTGCGCGGCGCGAACAGGCCCTTGGAATCCGTGTAGCCGGCCGCGTCGGGCAGGTTGCGGATCATGTCCTGGACAATCTCGTCAGGCGGCATCAGGCCGAAGGCGGCGATGTTGCCGATGTTCAGCTTGATGATCTTCTGCCCCTCTTCCTCCATCTGCCGGGCCTTGTCCAGCACGGGTCCGCGGATGTCGTAACAGACATTGGCCAATTTGCTGGACTTGGTGACGGTTCTCAAGATGGCTCCGGTCGAGGTTTCGGGGATTCCACAGGGGGAATGCCAGGGGAAAATCGGGAACCATCGATTTAAACACAGGGTTATCGCGGGTAATCGCACCGCCGCGCGGCGGCACCCTGCGTCGCTGCCAAAATCACCCTCAATGAAATTTCAACCCGACCAGCCGCTGGGCGGCAACATGATCTCCGCGCACGACCTGCACCACGTGTGGGTCAACGGCGTCGAGCAGGCGCACAGCGTGCTCGTTCCCTGGCAGGGGCAACCTGAGGCCTGGAACGTCCGGCGTTTCGAGGACCTCACCGAGGCCCACTTCGAACGCATCCTCGCGCTCAAGCCCGAACTGGTGATCTTCGGCAGCGGCTCGAAGATCCGGTTCGCGAGACCGGCGCTGTACCGGGGGCTGATCCAGGCACGCATCGGCATGGAAACCATGGACATCGGCGCGGCCTGCCGCACCTACAACGTGCTGGCCAGCGAAGGCCGGGCCGTGCTCGCGGCGCTGCTCATCGAGGCCTGAACGACGCGCCGACCACACCGCGTCGCCCGCCGCGGCGCGGGGTGCGACCGCGGCCGCGCACCTCTCTGAGGGAGCGCTCTGACTCGTCCATGTCAGCCCGGCCAGAGAAGGACCCATTCAACGTATAATCGCTGGCTATGCCCGCCCGGGCACATCTCTCTGAAGAACGCCACATGACGCCAGCGCTCAACAAACCCCTCCCGGATATTGAAGCTCTTGCCACGGGAGGCGTGAAGTTCACACCCCAAGCCTTCGTGGGCAAGGTCGTGGTGCTGTACTTCTACCCGAAGGACAACACCCCGGGCTGCACCACCGAGGCGATGCAGTTCCGCGACCATCACAAGGAATTCGTGAAGGCCGGCGCCGTCGTGCTGGGGGTCTCCCGCGACAACATGGCCTCGCACGACAAGTTCAAGCAGAACCTCGAGCTGCCTTTCGAACTGATCGCCGACACCGAGGAAAAACTTTGCCACATGTTCGGTGTGGTGAAGAACAAGATCATGTACGGCAAGAAAGTCAAAGGCATTGAACGCTCGACTTTCCTGATCGACGCCCAAGGCATCTTGCGCGAGGAATGGCGCGGGATCAAGGTCGCCGGTCACGTCGAGGAAGTCCTCAAGGCCGTCAAGGCCCTGAAGAAGGAAGCCGCCTGATCTTCTTTCGCCCGTCACGGGCGGACGCCGGGAGTTGTGCATAATCAGCCGCATGCCCCTGTGCCTGATCGCAGCGAATGAATCCCCGAAGACAAGCCGCACCGGTCCCGGTG
Organism: Roseateles sp. So40a; assembly: GCF_048081605.1. NCBI lineage: Bacteria > Pseudomonadati > Pseudomonadota > Betaproteobacteria > Burkholderiales > Sphaerotilaceae > Roseateles > Roseateles sp. So40a. Next base: position 2,814,397 of record NZ_CP182288.1, read on the forward strand.
CGGCTTTTTGTCTTCTGGGCGCCGCGCGCGAGTCCGGGCCCCGCGTTGCCGCCGATACCTCCGGCAGCGCCGCCGCCCGTCAGGCCCGGGGCATGACCCCTGGTCCGCATCGACCCAGGCTCATCAAGCAAGTCGTCCCACCCCGCACATGCCACTGCCCAAGCCTCCGACCAAGCGCGCCAGCCGCCTAGATTCCGATTCCTTCGCGACCAACCTGTCGCCCAGCAAACGTCCTCCCGCGCTCGAGGCCCCGTCCGCTCCGCTCGCTGCCTCGCGCGCCGAGACCCCCGTGCCCGCCGCCAGCGCGCCCGCGCCGACCTCGAGTCCCGTGAGCACGGCGAGCCCCGCGCCCGCGCGTCAGCGCACCGAGCCGGTGGAAGCCCGCGGCGGCAACTCGCCGTCGCTGGCGCTGGTCCCGCCCGCCTCGGACAAGACCCCGGCGAAGAAGGCCGCCCCGAGCCGCGCCAAGGCGCGCAAGACCGTCGGCGACCCGAAACTGTTCGTGCTCGACACCAACGTGCTGATGCACGACCCGATGTCGCTGTTCCGCTTCGAGGAACACGACATCTACCTGCCGATGATCACGCTCGAGGAGCTGGACGGCCACAAGAAGGGCATGACCGAGGTCGCCCGCAACGTGCGCCAGGTCAGCCGCGACCTGGACGCGCTGGCGGCCTCGCTCAAGTCGAGCTCCATCGAGGAGATGTCCAAGGGCCTGCCGCTGGACCAGACCGGTCACCGCGAGGCCGGCGGCAAGCTGTTCTTCCAGACCACGCTGTTCGAGACGCCGCTGCCGCAGGGCCTGCCCCAGGGCAAGGCCGACAACCAGATCCTGGGCGTCGTGCAGGCGCTCAAGGCGCAGCAACCCGGCCGCGAAGTCGTGCTGGTGTCCAAGGACATCAACATGCGCATCAAGGCCCGCGCGCTGGGCCTGCCGGCGGAGGATTACCGCAACGACAAGACGCTCGAGGACTCCGACCTGCTCTACACCGGCGTACAGGCGCTGCCGGCGGACTTCTGGGAGCGTCACGGCAAGACGATGGAGAGCTGGCAGCAAGGCGGCACCACGTTCTACCGGATCAGCGGTCCGCTGGTGCCCACGCTGCTGATCAATCAGCTGGTCTACCTGGAAGCGCCCGGCGCCGCGCCGCTGTACGCGAAGGTGCAGGAGATCACCGGCAAGACCGCCGTGCTGCGCACGCTCAAGGACTACGGCCACCAGAAGCATTCGGTGTGGGGCGTGGCCTCGCGCAACCGCGAGCAGAACTTCGCGCTGAACCTGCTGATGGATCCGGACTGCGACTTCGTCACGCTGACCGGCTCCGCCGGCACCGGCAAGACGCTGATGACGCTGGCCGCGGGCCTGTCGCAGGTGCTCGACGAGCGCCGCTACAGCGAGATCATCGTGACCCGCGTGACCGTGCCCGTCGGTGAGGACATCGGTTTCCTGCCCGGCACGGAAGAGGAAAAGATGGGCCCGTGGATGGGCGCGCTCGACGACAACCTGGAAGTGCTGGCGCGCGGCGACAGCACCGCCGGCGAGTGGGGTCGCGCGGCCACCAACGACCTGGTGCGCAGCAAGATCAAGATCAAGAGCCTGAACTTCATGCGCGGGCGCACGTTCCTGAACAAGTACGTGATCATCGACGAGGCGCAGAACCTGACGCCCAAGCAGATGAAGACGCTGATCACCCGCGCGGGCCCCGGCACGAAGATCGTCTGCCTGGGCAACCTGGCGCAGATCGACACGCCGTATCTGACCGAAGGCAGCTCGGGTCTGACCTTCGCGGTCGACAAGTTCAAGGGCTGGGCCCACAGCGGCCACGTCACGCTCGCGCGCGGCGAGCGCTCGCGGCTCGCGGACTTCGCGTCCGAGGTGCTCTGAGCGCCTCGCCCGCCCGGCGTCCTGCACGACAGAGCCACCCCTCGGGGTGGCTTTTCTCTTTTGGGGGAGGACGCTGTCAATCCTCCGGCGTCAGCCGGGATTGCGCGGTCTCCTCCGCGGCGCCTTCATCGCGGCGCAACTGGTAGAAGATGAACGCCGCCATCGCGGCCATCGCGCCCAGGGCCAGGTAGGTGCCATGGAAGGCCGGCACGATCGCCGCGCCCTCGGTGCGTGGAAGCCCGTGCGAGAACAGCAGCAGGAAGGCGCTGGACGTCGCCACGCCCAGGCTCATCGACAATTGCATCACCACCGCCAGCAGGCTGTTGCCCGCGCTGGCGGTGCGCTCGTCGAGGTCGCCCAGCGTCAGCGTGTTCATCGCGGTGAACTGCATGCTGTTGATCATGCCAAACAGACCGAGGTGGATCGCCAGCCACACGTGCCCGACCCCGCGCGGGATCAGCGCGAAGCTCGCGATCAGCACCCCGAGCAGCAGCGTGTTGACGATCAGCACCCGGCGGTAGCCAGCGCGCCGGATGAGCCGGATCGCCAGCGTCTTGGTGAACATCGCGCCCAGCACCGACGGGATCATCGACAGCCCCGCCTCGCTGGGCGAGAAGCCCAGGCCGACCTGCAGGAACAGCGGCGTGAGGAAAGGCGTGGCCCCGCTGCCCAGCCGCGCGAAGACGTTGCCCAGCAAGCCGATGCGGAAGGTCGGCACCGCGAAGAGCGCGGGCGAGAACAGCGGCTCGTCGCTGCGTGTCGCATGCAGCCAGTAGGCCATCATGCAGGCCACGCCCGCGACCAGCATCACGAAGCACACGGCCACGCTGACGACATGTTCGCCGAAGCCCTGGAGCGCCAGCGACAGCAGCATCAGCCCCACGCTGAACAGCCCGTAGCCGCCCCAGTCGAAACGCCGCCCGATTGGCCCCTTGATCTGCGGCATGTAGCGCCGGCACGCGAAGGCGCCGGCCAGCCCCACCGGCAGGTTGATCAGGAAGATCCAATGCCAGCTCGCGAATTCCACGAGCACCCCGCCCAGCGTCGGCCCGAGCAGCGGACCGACCAGCCCGGGCAGGCTGATGAAGGTCATCACGGTCAGGAACTCTCCCTTCGGGAAGGCGCGCAGCACCACCAGCCGCCCGACCGGCACCAGCAAGGCGCCGCCCACCCCTTGCACGACCCGCGCCGCCACCAGCACATGCAGGCTGGGCGAGACCGCGCATGCCAGCGACCCCAAACTGAACAGGCCGATCGCCCAAAGGAACACCGTGCGGGTGCCAAAGCGGTCCGCCAGCCACCCGGAAGCAGGGATCAGCAAGGCCACCGTCAGCAGGTAGGCCACGACCGCCGACTGCATCCGCAGCGGGTCCTCGCCCAGATCCTTCGCCATGCCGGGCAGCGCCGTGTTCAGGATCGTCGTGTCCAGCGTCTGCATGAAGAAGGCCAACGCGACCACCCACGGCAGCCAGCGCCGCGTCGCATCGTCCAGCCTCGGCCGCCCCAAGACATCGAGCGGCGTCGTCGAGGAGCCTGAGGACGAGGGCGATGGCGGCGGCGATGGCGGCGGGGTCTGGGCAGGCGGCATCCGCCAAGTATCGAACGGTGCCAGCGTAGGATGTGCGCCTATCGCGGCGTTCGATGGCCGCCAGATGTTCCATGCGCTTCTACGTCTCCGATCTCGACGGGACCCTGCTCGATCCGCAGGCCCAACTCTCGCCCGCGACCCGCGCGGGCCTCACCGAACTGCTGGCCGAAGGCCTGGCCTTCACCGTCGCCAGCGCCCGCCACGTGGTGTCGATCGCCCGCATCCTGGAAGGCCTGCCCATCTCGCTGCCCGTGGTGTCCTCCAACGGCGCCTACATCAGCGACCTGCGCACCGGCCGGCATGAACTGGTCAACGCCATGGAACCCTCACTGGGTCAGGCGATCTTCGCGCTGGTCCGCCGCCACGGCCTCATGCCTTTCATCGCCACCCACGGCCCCAAGGGCGATCAACTGTTCTGGCAAGACGTCCAGAACGAGGGCCAGCAACGCTTCGTCACCGAACGCCAGCGCAACGCCGATCCGCGACTGCGCCATGTCGAACGGATGCAGGACGAACTCGTCGATCCGCTCGTCACCATGCTCGTCGTCGGCCGCGCACCCGAACTCGAAGCCCTCCAGGCCGAGATCCTCGCCACCTGCGGCGACCTCGTCACCACCCACCTCGCCGAGGACATCTACATGCCAGGCTGGCCCTGGCTCAACATCCACGACCGGCGAGCGAGCAAGGATCAGGCGATCAAGACACTCGCCGAGCGCTACGCCCTGCATGAACGCGAACTCGTCGTCTTCGGCGACCAGGTCAACGACCTGTCCATGCTCAAGTCCGCGCATCACGCCATCGCCATGTCCAACGCCAGCGACGACGTCAAACAAGCCGCCCACCGCATCATCGGCTTCCACCACGAAGACGCCGTCGTCCACTTCATCCGCGACGATTGGCGGGCGTTGATGAAACGCTAACCCCCCTTTGACTGCGCTCCGTCACCCGCAGGGGGCCCGGGAGCCGCGCCCGATGCTCGCAGGTCCCGTCTCCCGGGCCCCCTGCGGGTGACTCCGATCTCGCTGTCTGCCTCGTGGTGCGTGCCGCCATCCGCATGCTGTGCGTCAGGGCTTGCCCGGCATCAGGTCACGAATCTGCTCCAGCGCGCCAGGATCATCCAGCGTGATCAGATCGCCCGGGTCCCGCTGCTCACACACCGCCTGGATCGCACGGCGCAACAACTTGCCCGAACGCGTCTTCGGAAGCAGCGTCACGAAACGCACCCGCGACGGCCTCGCCACCGCACCCAGTTGCTGATCCACGCGCTTGAGGATCTCGCCCTCCAGCGCCAATGCATCCGCCGGTGTCGCGGCCCGCGTCGGATCCTTCAGCACCGCGAAAGCCATCGCGACCTGACCCTTGAGCGCATCAGCCACACCCACCACCGCCACCTCCGCCACCGCGGCGTGTCCGGCAATGCACTCCTCGATCTCGCGCGTGCCTAACCGATGGCCCGCCACGTTGATCACGTCATCGCTGCGGCCCAGGATGAAGTAGTACCCGTCCTCATCGCGCAGCGCCCAGTCGAAGGTCGAGTACACCTGCTTGCCCGGCACGCTGGACCAGTAGGTGCGCACGAATCGCTCGTCATCGCGCCACACCGTCTGCATGCAGCCTGGCGGCAGCGGGAACGCAATGGCCAGCAAACCCTTCTGATTCGGCGCATCCAGCACCTCGCCGGTCCGCTCGTCCAGCAACTGCACCCGATACCCATACATCGGCACGCCCGGTGAGCCCCATTTCGGCTCGGCGCCCTCGCCGCCCTCCACACCCCGGGCCAGCGTCAGGATCGGCCAGCCGGTCTCCGTTTGCCAATAGTTGTCGATGACCGGCTTGCCCAGCGCGTCGGCGATCCAGCGCGCGGTCGGCTCATCCAACGGCTCGCCAGCCAGGAACAGCGCCCGCAGCGACGACAGGTCATGTCGCGTCAGGCAAGCCGGATCCTGCTTCTTGAGCACGCGCACCGCGGTGGGCGCGCTGAACATCACGCTCACGCGGTACTGCTCCACGAGCCGCCACCACACGGCGGCATCGGGGCTCACGGGCGTGCCCTCGTACATCAGCGTGGCCATGCCGGCGATGAGCGGCCCGTAGACGATGTAGCTGTGGCCGACCACCCACCCGATGTCGCTGGTGGAGAAGAAGGTCTCGCCCGCCCTTCCGTCGTAGATGTGCGCCATGCTCGCGGCCAGCGCCACCGCGTAGCCGCCGACATCGCGCTGCACGCCCTTGGGCTTGCCCGTCGTGCCGCTGGTGTAGAGCGTGTAGCTCACGGCCTCCGAGGGCAGCCACTCGCAGGGCACGCGCGTGCCGAGCAGCCGCGCGCGATGCGCGGCGTAGTCGAGGTCGCGCGCCGCGTCGCGCTCGAAGGCGCTCAACCCGCGATCGATCATCAGCACCTTGGCAGGCGGATGCGCCGCGAGCCGGATGGCCTCGTCCAGCAGCGGCTTGTAGGGCACCACGCGGCCATTGCGGCTGCCCGCGTCGGCGCTGACGATCAGCACGGGCTCCGCATCGTCGATGCGGTTGGCCAGCGCGTGGCTGGCGAAGCCGCCGAACACCACCGAATGGATCGCCCCGATCCGCGCGCAGGCCAGCATCGCGAACGCGGCTTCGGGAATCATCGGCAGATAGATCAGCACGCGATCTCCGACGCCCACGCCCTGCTCGCGCAGGATCGCGGCCATCGCTTCGACCTCGGCCTGCAGCTCCGCGAAGCGATAGACGCGCTCCTGGCCGACCTCGCTCGACACCCAGATCAGCGCGGCATCGTCGGGCCGCGTGGCCGCGTGACGGTCGACCGCGTTGTGGCACAGGTTCGTGCGTCCGCCGACGAACCAGCGCGCGAACGGCGGCCGGCTCGCATCGCAGACCTGATCGAAGGGGCGCTCCCAGTCGATGAGGCGAGCCTGCTCGGTCCAGAAGCCGTCGGGATCGCCCATCGAGCGCTCGTACATCGCCGCGTAACTTGACGTCATCTTGATCTCCTCGGTCGTTCGCGTCCGCCCTGAGCGGGTCTTGCGCGAATTACGCACGGATCCTCGCACCAGGAGCTTTTCTGAAACTTTCGTTCACAACGATTCGAGGGGGTGCTGTGGTCCAATCCGGGTTTTTCCTGGGACCGGTCTCGTGGCCACGCCCGGACTTTCCCTAGGCAAGCGCCGCCCTGCGGGCATTCGCGCTTGACCGGTACGGAGATGGTGCCTAGTCTCCGCGCCCAACAACGATGAGAACTGTTCGCTCTTCCCGCTCTGCTCCCCCTCGCAAGTCGCTCCAGCGCGCCATGGCCGCACTGGGGCTGATCTGCGCCGTGGCCAGCAGCAGTTGCTGGGCGCAACAGTCGACCTCGTCCACCAACGACAAGCCCGCCGTCAAGGCCGCGACGGCCAAGTCCGCGCAGAAATCCGCCAGCAAGCCGGTCGCGAAGAAGACCGCCGAGCCGAAGAACAGCAAGTCGTCGAAGGACGCGAAGAACACGAAGTCCGCGGCCAAGGGCAAGGCGTCCAAGGCTGACGAGGACAAGGTCGCCGCAGCCGATGCCGTCGTCGAGAAGACCGCGGACAAGGCGGGCTCGGCAAAACCCGACACCAAGGTCGCTGACCGGTCCGCGGACAAGCCGGTCGAGAAGACCGCCGACAAGTCCACCACCGCCAAGACCGACGTCGCGCCGCCCGCCGGCACGATGATGGGCGCCTACGGCCAGAGCCTGATGCGTCCGAGCGCGAGCACCACGGCCGCCGTCACGACGGTCGCCGCCGCCGGCACCGCTGCGACGCTGGTGGCTGCCACGCAGAACGCGCCCGCCGCGACGCCGGTCCCGTCGACCGCGTCCGCCCTGCCCCCGACGGCGCTGATGGGTGCAGCCGCGGGCAATGCCAACGCCAGCGATGCCGTCACGCGTTTCCTGCAGCAGCGCGGCATCGTCGCGCAGGCGCAGACCGGTGCGGAACCGTCGTCGCCCGGCCTGCTGAACAAGGTGCGCGACAACGCGTCCGACCTGGTGCTGTCGGCGATGAACTTCCTGGGCGTCCCGTACAAGCGGGGCGGCAACTCGGTCAACAACGGCTTCGACTGCAGCGGCTTCACGCGTCACATCTTCGAGATGAGCGTGGGCCTGGTGCTCCCCCGCCGTGCCGACGAGCAGGCCAAGCTGTCCAGCCTGGTGCCGATCAAGAAGGAAGACCTCAAGCCGGGCGACCTGGTCTTCTTCAACACGATGCGCGCGACGTTCTCGCACGTCGGCATCTATGTCGGCGAGGGCAAGTTCATCCACTCGCCGCGCGTCGGCGGCGCCGTGCGTGTCGAGGACATGCGCGAGGCCTACTGGGCCAAGCGTTTCACCGGTGCGCGCCGCGCCGACCTGAACCAGACGCCGGGCACCTGACCCCGCGCTGCCGGCGCCCCTCGCGCGCCGGCCCATCCGCAGACAAGCCCTGACATGCCGGGTCATCGAACCCGGCTATGCTGCGCCCCAGCGCCGCCCGCCGCGATCCTCCGCGAGCCACCTTGTCCGCCGTCCTCGATCCCGCCCAGACTCCGCTGCACCGCGCCCCCGACCAGATGGGGCAGGCCCTGTTGCTGGCCGTGCTGCTGCACGTGCTGCTGCTGCTGGCGGTTGGCAACGCGCCGGGTGGCTCGGCCAAGCCGGGCGAAGGCGCCTGGGGGCCGCTGAACGTGCGCCTGCAGGGCGATCGATTCGAGCCAGGATCCGGCGAACCGGCGACCGTGCTGCCCGAGCGCGGCCCGCCCGGCGACGCGAAGCAGCCGCGCTTCGGCGGCACCGTGCGGGAGCAGCCGCCCACGCCCGAGGAACTGAAGACCCCGGGCGCGGCGCGTCAGGGCCAATGGCGCCAGCAGACCGGCGATGAGCTGATCGGCGACATCGCCGAGGAACGCAGCGCGCCGCCGGAGCCCGCACCGGCCAAACCGACGCCGAAGCCGACGCCCAGACCGGCAACGACGCCCACGCCCAAGCCCACCCCTGCGCTCAAACCAGCGCCGACGCCCTCGCCGATTCCCGCGGCCGAGGCGCCGCCTGCCGCGCCGGAGGTGACGACGCTGACCACGCCGACCGAGTCGTCGGTGACCGCGCCGACGCGGATCGCGCCATCACGGGATGCGGCGCCTGTCCGTCCGACGCTGCCTTCCGAGGGCCTGCAGGCCCCCTCCTCGGAGTTGAACCTGCCGGAGCGGCCCGCGCCGATGCTCAGCGAGACGCCGACGACCGTGCGCCGCCTGGACCGCGCCCCGATCGAGCGCACCGTCACGCCCCCGATGCCCAACGAGCTGAAGGCGCCGGCCGAATTGCCGCCGCTGACGCCCGTGGCGCCGGCGCCCACGCCAGCTCCCGCACCCGTGCCAAGCCCGGCACCTGCGCCCAAGCCCCTGGCCGCACCGCCGGCGCCGGCGCCGACACCTACACCGCAAGTCACGCCTGCGCCTCCCGCGGCGACACCCGCGCCTACGCCAGCGCCGAGGCCGCAAGCGGCCCCGACCACGACGCCGCCGACGCCGCAACCGCGCGTGGCACCGACGCCCTCGGCGGCGCCGGCCAACCGGATCTCGCTGGACGGCTCGAGCTCACCGACGTCGACGCAGCCCAGCGTCGGCGCGCCGGACGCGGGCGCGCGGGTCGGTCACGACGTGGCGACGCCGGCATCCACGCCACCCAACGCGCCCAAGCTCAATCTCGACCTGAATCCGTCGCGCGGTCCGATGCGGCCGAAGGGCGCTTCGTCGGGGCTGATCCAGGCGGTGCCCAAGCCGCCGGAGGACAAGGATCCGCTGGCCGAGGAAATGCGCAAGGCGGGCCAGCAGGACTGCCGCAAGGCCTATGCGGACAAGGGGCTGCTGGCGGTGGTGCCGCTGGTCCGCGACGCGGCACGCGACAAGGGCTGCCGCTGGTGATGGCCTGAAGGCTCGGCGGGGCCTTCGCGTTGTGCGATTCCCGCGTCAGTTCCCTCTGGAGAACGGCCGCGCGTGAAATCTCTGCTATAGTCCGAGTCTTCGTTGGGGGGGTAGCTCAGCTGGGAGAGCGTCGCGTTCGCAATGCGAAGGTCGGGAGTTCGATCCTCCTCCTCTCCACCAACAAATCCGAAAGGGGTCGCACCGCAAGGCGCGACCCCTTTCTCTTTCTGCGGCTCAGCCCTCCACGCCGATCACCGCACCACGCCAGCCCGCTCCAGCATCGCGTGCAGCAGCACGTTGCAGCCGGCCGTGATGTGCTCGGGCTTGGCGTCCTCGTTCTCGTTGTGGCTGATGCCGTCCTTGCAGGGGATGAAGATCATCCCGGCCGGCGCCAGCCTCGCCATGTAGACCGCGTCATGCCCCGCGCCCGACACCGCCGGCATGTGCGAGTAACCCAGCTTCTCCGCCGCGCGCCCCACCGCCTCGACGCAGTCCGGATGGAAGCCGATCGCCGAGTAGCTCGACACCAGCTCGATCCCCACCTCCACCCCGTGCTCGCGCGCCACCCGCGCGGCGAAGGCCTTCACCTCGTCGGCCATCTGATCGACCAGCGCGTCCGTCGCGTTGCGCAGGTCGATGCTGAACTTCACCCGGCCCGGGATCACGTTGCGGCTGTTCGGGAACACCTGCACCATGCCCACCGTCCCGCGCCCGTGCGGCGGATGCCGATGCGCGGCTTCCACCACGTCCTGCATGATCCGCGTCGCGGCCAGCAGCGCATCCTTGCGCAGCGCCATCGGCGTCGGCCCCGCGTGCGCCTCCATGCCGGTGACCGTGCAATCGAACCAGCGGATGCCCAGCACGCCCTGCACCACGCCAATCACCTTGTCGTTGTCCTCCAGCACCGGCCCCTGCTCGATGTGGGTCTCGAAGTAGGCCCCCATCGGATGATCGCCGGGCTCCTGCTCGCCGATGTAGCCGATGCGCGCGAGCTCGTCGCGCACCGTCTTGCCCTCGACATCGGTCGCCGCATACGCGTGTTCCAGCGTGAAGGCCTTGGCGAAGACCCCCGAGCCCATCATCACCGGCACGAAGCGCGAGCCCTCCTCGTTGGTCCAGAACGCGACCTCGATTGGCGCTTTCGTCTCGATGCCGTGATCGTTGAGCGTGCGCACCACTTCCAGCCCCGCGAGCACGCCATAGTTCCCATCGAACTTCCCGCCGGTGGGCTGGGTGTCGATGTGACTGCCCGTCATGATCGGCGGCAGCGCGTTGTTGCGCCCCGGCCGCCGCATGAAGCCGTTGCCGATCTTGTCGATGGTGACCGTCATGCCGGCCTCGCGCGCCCAGCGCGTGACCAGGTCCCGCCCCTCGCGATCAAGGTCAGTCAGCGTCAGCCGGCACACGCCGCCCTTGGGCGTGGCGCCAATGCGGGCCAGCGCCATCAGCGACTCCCAGAGCCGATCCCCATTGATGCGCAGCCCGTCCAGTGAGGTCGAGGCCGAGGTCGTGGTCGTGGTCTTCATGTCCATCACCGACTCCTTGCTTCAGCGCGCGACGGCCGTCGGCGCCAGGTCCTGCGAGCGCGCCTGCGCCGCCTTGAAGTGAGGCCCGAAGGGCGGACGCTTGAGATAACGGCCCTTGCCCGCCTCGGCGCGCAGATCCCCGTCCGCGTACACCACCCGGCCCTGGCTGATCGTGTGGCTGGGGATGCCGCGCACGGTGCGGCCTTCGAAGATGTTGAAGTCGTTGCGGCTGTGGTGCGTCCTGGCCGACAAGGTCTTCGTCGCCTGCGGATCCCACAGCACCAGGTCGGCATCGGCGCCCGGCGCGATCACGCCCTTGCGCGGATAGAGGTTGAAGAGCTGCGCGCAGTTGGCCGACGTGATCGCGACGAACTCGCTGGGCGTGAGCCGCCCTGTGTTGACGCCCGCATCCCAGATCACCGCCATGCGTTCCTCGATGCCGCCGCAACCGTTGGGGATCCTCGCGAAGTTCTCGCGGCCCGCGGCCTTCTGGTCGGCGCAGAAGGTGCAATGGTCCGTCGCCGTCGTGTGCAGCTGACCGCTCTGCAGCCCGCGCCACAGGAACTCCTGATGGATCTTGGGCCGGAACGGCGGGCTCATCACATAGGCCGCGGCGGTGGCGAAGTCAGGATGCCGATACACGCTGTCGTCGATCAGCAGGTGACCCGCGAGCACCTCGCCATACACGCGCTGCCCCCGCGCGCGAGCGCGGGCAATCGCCTCGGCGGCCTCGATGCACGAGACATGCACGATGTAGATCGGCACGCCCAGCACGTCGGCGATCGCGATCGCGCGGTTGGCGGCTTCGCCCTCCACCATCGGCGGACGCGACAGCGGATGGCCCTCGGGCCCGGTGATGCCCATCTTGGCCACCTCCTGCTGCAGCAGGTAGACCAGCTCGCCGTTCTCCGCGTGCACGGTGGGCATCGCGCCGAGCTCCAGCGCTCGGCGGAAGCTGTTCACCAGCGTCTCGTCGTCACACATGATGGCGTTCTTGTAGGCCATGAAGTGCTTGAAGCTGTTGATGCCCTCCTCGGCCACCAGCCGCCCCATGTCGGCATGCACGCTGTCGCTCCACCAGGTCACGGCGACGTGGAAGCCGTAGTCGGCGGCGGACTTCTCCGCCCAGCCGCGCCATTGCTGGTAGGCCTCCATCAGCGGCTGCTGCGGATTGGGGATGACGAAGTCGATGATGCTCGTCGTGCCGCCGGCCAGTCCCGCGGCGGTGCCGCTGAAGAAGTCGTCCTGCGTCACCGTGCCCATGAAGGGCAGCTGCATGTGGGTGTGCGGATCGATGCCGCCGGGCAGCAGGTAGCGGCCTGTGCCGTCGAGCAGCTCGCAGCCGGCCGGCGCCTCGCGCGCGGCGGCCTCGCCCACGGCGGCGATGCGGCCGTCCACGCACAGCACATCGGCCGGCGTCTCGCGGTCGGCGTTGACGACCGTCGCGCCGCGGATCAGGAGGGGCTTGTTCATCGGGGATCTCCTCACGCAGTGGCCGGAACCGGCCGGGTCCGCGCGCCCATGGCCACGCGATAGACCACCGCCGCGATCGCCATGCCGACGAACCAGGCGTAGGTGTAGATCAGCTTGAAGGGCTCGGCCACGTCGCCGAAGCGCGCCGGCATCGCCGCGTTCAGGAAGCCCGGCAGGTTGGGCAGCACGCCCAGCACGAAGGCCAGCAGCGCCGCCCAGTTCCAGCCCGAGCCGTAGCTGTAGCGCCCGCCCTCGCGGTAGAGCTCGTCGACGTGCAGCTCGGTGCGGCGGATCAGGTAGTAGTCGACGATCAGGATGCCGGCCACCGGGCCGAGCAGCGCCGAGTACCCGATCAGCCACGTGAAGATGTAGCCCTGCGTGGACTCGAGGATCTTCCACGGCATCATCGCCAGCGCCAGTCCCGCGGTGATGAAGCCGCCGGTGCGATACGAGATCCGGCGCGGCGCCAGCGCCGAGAAATCGAAGGCCGGGCCGACGAGGTTGGCCGCGAGGTTCACGCTGACGGTGTCGATCAACAGCACGATCAGCGCGATGAGCACCGCCGCGCCGGTCATCCGGCTGGCGAGATCCACCGGATCCCAGATCGCCTTGCCGTAGATGACGACGGTCGCGGAGGTCACGATCACCGCGAGCGCGGCCAGCAGCCCCATCGGCGCGGGCAGGCCGACGGCCTGTCCGACGAGCTGGTCCCGCTGCGAGCGGGCGAAGCGCGTGAAGTCGGGGATGTTCAGCGCGAGCGTGGCCCAGAAGCCGACCATCGCCGTCAGCGACGGCCAGAACACCGCCCAGAACTGACCGGCCTTCCGGCCGCCCTCGACGAACTGCGAGGGCTGATCGAGGATGGGACCGAAGCCGCCCGCGCGCTGCCACGCCCAGCCCAGCAGCACGAAGCAGATGACGATCTTGATCGGCGCGGTGTAGGTCTCAAGCTTGCGGATCGACTCGATGCCGTGGACGACGAAATACAGCTGCAGCGCCCAGAACACGAGGAAACACGCGAGCTGTCCGGCGGTGATGCCCAGACCGGGCAGCGGATCGGCATCGAGCGGGCGGCCCAGCAGCGTGCCGATGAGCGTGTAGATCATCATTCCGCCGAACCAGGTCTGGATCCCGTACCAGCCGCAGGCCACGAGCGCGCGCAGCAGCGCCGGCAGCCGGGCGCCGCGCGTGCCGAAGGACGCGCGGGCCAGCACCGCGTAGGGAATGCCGTGCTTCGCGCCCGCGTGACCGATCAGCAGCATCGGGATCAGCACGATGAAATTGCCGAGGAACACCGTCGCGACGGCCTGGCTCCAGGACATGCCGGACTCGATCAGTCCCGCGGCCAGCGTATAGGCGGGAATGCACATCACCATGCCCACCCACAGCGCGGCGAAGTGATACCAGCGCCAGGTGCGCTGCTCGGGCCGCGTGGGGGCGAGGTCGGCGTTGAAGAGCTGCTCGCTGCCGGACGCGACGTTCGATGCGCTCGGTGCGCTCGATGCGGTTGAAGCGTTCATGCGACCCCCTGCAGCGTTTCGGTCGCGGCTGCGCCGCTCGCTGCACTCGCACAGACGGCGCCCGGGTTGTTCGGATGCGTCGTCCAGTTGGCGTACTCGCCGCTCACCGGCAGCCCGGTCCGTTTGTCGATCTCACCGGGGCGGAGCGCGCGCATCGTGATCGTGTCAGGCACCGGGCAGATGGAGACGCACAGGTTGCAACCCACGCACTCCTCGTCCTTGACCTCGAAGTGACGTCGCCCGTCCTTGGTCGCGCTGATCGCCTGGTGCGAAGTGTCCTCGCAGACCACGTGGCAGCGGCCGCACTGGATGCAGCTGTCCTGGTTGATGACGGCCTTCTCGACGTGGTTGAGGTTCAGCGCCTTCCAGTCCTTGACCGTCGGCGTGGCGCGGCCGCGCAGCTCCTCCACCGACCGCATCCCGTGCGCGTCGAGGTAGTTGGACAAGCCGTCGCAGAGGTCCTGCACGATCTTGAAGCCGTAGACCATCGCGGCGGTGCAGACCTGCACATTGCCCGCGCCCAGCGCGATGAACTCGGCCGCGTCGCGCCAGGTGGTGACGCCGCCGATGCCCGAGATGGGCAGTCCCGCGGTCAGCGGATCGCGCGCGATCTCGGCCACCATGTTCAGCGCGATGGGCTTCACCGCCGGGCCGCAGTACCCGCCGTGCGAGCCCCAGCCATCGGTGCTGGGCAGCATCGTGAGGCGATCGAGGTCCACGCCCATGATGGAGTTGATCGTGTTGATCAGGCTGACCGCGTCCGCGCCGCCGGCCTTGGCCGCGCGCGCCGGGTGGCGCACGTCGGTGATGTTGGGCGTCAGCTTCACGATCGTGGGCAGTCGCGAGTAGTGCTTGCACCATTGGGCGATGCGCTGGATGTACTCGGGCACCTGGCCCACGGCCGCGCCCATGCCGCGCTCGCTCATGCCATGCGGGCAGCCGAAGTTGAGCTCGATCCCGTCGGCCCCGGTGTCCTCGACCATCGGCAGGATGCGCTTCCAGGCCACCTCGTCGACGGGCACCATCAGCGACACCACCATCGCGCGATCCGGCCACGCGCGCTTGACCCGCGCGATCTCCTCGAGGTTGGTGCGCAGCGGCCGATCGGTGATCAGCTCGATGTTGTTCAGGCCGATGACGCGGCGGTCCTGCGACATCAGCGTGGCGTAACGCGGACCGCTCACGTTGACCACGGGCGGATCCTCGCCCAGCGTCTTCCACACGACGCCGCCCCAGCCGGCCTCGAACGCGCGGGTGACGTTGATCTCCTTGTCGGTCGGCGGCGCGGAGGCCAGCCAGAACGGGTTCGGACTCTTGATGCCCACGAAGGTGCTGGTGAGATCAGCCACGTTGGACCTCCTGAAGGCTGGCGGGGGTGCTGGCAGGAATGCTGACCGGAGCGCTGGCCGTGAGCGTCCCGTCGCGCAGCGCGGCATCGATGGACACCGCCGCGCGCTTGCCGTGCTCGACGGCCTCCACCGTCAGGTCGCGGCCGCCAGGGCGGCAATCGCCGCCGGCCCACACGCGTGGATGGCTGGTACGGCCTTCCTCGTCCGTGCCGATGCGGCCACCGACCCGCGCGATCGACGCGCCCATGGGCTCGTCGAGGGGCTCGTCGATGGGATCGCCGACGAAACTCTGGCCGATGGCCTGAAGCACCATGTCGGCGGCGAGCGTGAAGGTCTCGCCGGTCTCCACGAGCCGGCCGCCCTGCTCCGCCGTCGCCGCGAAGCGCATCCCGGTGACACGCCCCTGTTCACCGAGCACCGCGGCCGGCTTGGCCCAGTGGCGCACGGTGACACCATTCGTCTGCGCCCAGCGCACCTCGACCTCCGACGCGGACAGCGAGGCCGGTCCGCGCCGATAGACCATCGTGACTTCCTCGGCGCCCAGCAGCCGGGCCTGCACCGCGGCGTCCACCGCGGTCATTCCGCCGCCGATGACCACGACGCGCCGTCCGATCGGCACCCGCGACGGATCGCTCTGCCGAAGCTCGGCGATGAAGTCCACCGCGGCGCGCAGGCCCTCCAAGGGCGGTGTCTCGATGCCCAGCGCGTTCACGCCCGCCAGGCCGAGACCGAGGAACACCGCGTCGAAGTCCGCGAGCAGCGCATCGAGCGTGAAGTCCCGGCCGAGCTGCTGATCGCAGCGCGGCTCGATGCCGCCGATCGACAGCAGCCAGTCGATCTCGCGCTGCGCGAAGTCGCCCGCCGTCTTGTAGGTGGCGAGTCCGTACTCGTTGAGCCCGCCGAGCTTGGGCTTCGCGTCGAGCAGCACCACGTCATGCCCGCGCCGCGCCAGGCCGTGCGCGCAGGCCAGGCCGGCGGGACCCGCGCCGACAACGGCGATGCGCCGCCCCGTCGAAGGGGCTCGCGTGAACAGCGGCGCGCCGGACCCGGCGGCCTGTTCCGAGAGATGCGCATCGGTCGCGTGCCGCTGCAGGAGACCGATCTCCACGGGCTTGTCCTCGTGCCGGTTGCGCACGCAGGCCTGCTCGCACAGGACCTCGGTCGGACAGACCCGCGCGCACATGCCGCCCAGCGGGTTGGCCTCGAGGATGGCGCGCGCCGCGCCGCGAAGGTTGTCCTGCGCGATGCGCTGGATGAAGGTCGGGATGTCGATGCCCGTGGGACAGGCCGTGATGCACGGCGCATCGAAGCAGTAGTAGCAGCGCTCCGACTCGATCCGTGCCTGCGCGGGCGTGAGCGGGGGATGGGCATCGCAGAAGTTGCGGGCGTAATCGGCGGCGTCCAGCCGTCCGGCGCGCGGCCCACTGCGAGGGGATTCGTCCGACGTGTGTTGCGATTGCGTGTTCGTCATCTCGTCCTCGTTCCCACCCTGACCGGGCAGTACGCCGACGATATTTACTCATGCGTAAAACTTTGACCATCGCGTAAAAACCCGATGGAGACGAGATGGGGCGTCACCGCCCACAATCGGTGCATGGACGAGTTGTTGACCCCACCGCAGCGCAAACCCCGCGCGACACGCCTGCGCAAGCAGGAGCAGATCCTGGCCGAGGCCGAACGGCAGTTCGCGCGTTTCGGCTTCGAAGGGGTCTCGCTGGACAGCATCGCCGCGGCGCTCGAGATCAGCCGGCAGAACATGCTGTACTACTACGCGAGCAAGGAGGAGCTGTACGTCGCCGTGCTCGACAGCGTGCTGGCGTCCTGGCTCGAGAGCATGGACACGCTGGCCCGCGAGCACGATCCCGAAGCGGCGATCAGCGCCTACATCCGCGCCAAGCTGCGCTTCTCGCGCGAGCGTCCGAGCGGCTCGGCCGTCTTCACGCGCGAGGTGATGACCGGCGCGCCGCGCTACGCGGAGCAGCTCGCCAACAGCGTGGTGCCGCATCTGCGCGCCAACGTGCGCACCTTCGAGCGCTGGGCCAGGCAGGGACTGGTGGCGCGCGTGGACTTCACGCACCTGATGTTCCTGATCTGGTCCTCGACCCAGGCCTACGCCGACCTGGGCCCGCAGTTCGCCGTCGTGATGGGCAAGACGCAGCTCTCCGACAAGGACTTCGACGCCGCGCATGCGCTGATCACCAGCGTGGTGATGAAGAGCTTGCGCGACTGATCCCCTGCGGTTACACACATTCGGTCGGTTTTCGAACAGAATCGCCAGCTATCGCCCCCCGCCACCAGGCCCTGACCTCTCCCGGGACCTGATCGGCGCCTCGATAGCGGATCGCCTGTCCAGCGCTCCGCGCCTCCGTGCTCCGGTCCACCCCTCATCGACGATGCGGCGGATTCGCCGTGGAGAGGCCGATCATTGACAGCCCGCGACGGCGACCGCCGCCTTGCCAGCCTAGACCGCCCTGAGCGCCCCGGACGCCCGGAACTCCCCCGGCTGCCCGGCCTCGGCCCCGGCGCGCTCGCGCAGGCGCTCGCCTCGCTGCTCTGGATCCCTCAGGCCGCCCTCGTCGCGCTGGCCGTGCAACGCCTGGCCGATGGCGGCGGCCTGCGAGACGTCACCGCTGCGGCACTCGGCCTGCTCGCGCTCGGCCTGCTGCGTGCCGCGCTGGAGGCCTGGGGCGCTCGTCAGGTCCATCGCCGCGCGCGGCAGGCGCTGTCGGCCTTGCGCGCCGAGGCCATCGCGGCCCTCGCCCGCCGCTCCCCGCTGGACCGCGACCGCGCGCCTTCGGGTGAGACGGCATCGCTGCTCGCCGAGCAGGCCGAGGCGCTCGTGCCATGGTTGAGCCGACATCGCGGGGCGCGGTACCGCGCGATGCTCGTGCCGCCGCTGATCGCGCTGGCGGTGGGCAGCCAGTCCTGGGCGGCCGCGCTGATCCTGATTGGCGCGATGCCGCTGATTCCGCTGTTCATGGCCCTCATCGGCTGGCGCGCCCAGGCCGCCAGCGAGGCGCACCTCGTCGAGCTCAGCCGCATGAATGCCTTCCTGCTCGATCGGCTGCGCGGCCTGTCGACGATCCGCGCGCTCGGCGCGGTGGACCTGACCGCGCGGCGGCTGCGCGACAGCGCCGAATCGCTGCGCGAGCGCGCCATGCGCGTGCTGCGGATCGCCTTCCTGTCCTCGGCCGCGCTCGAGCTGTTCTCGGCGCTGGGCGTGGCGCTGGTCGCGGTCTACGTCGGTTTCCACCTGCTGGGCCCGCTGGGCGGCATCGGCGCCTGGGGGCAACGCCTGACCCTGGGCGAGGGGCTCTTCGTCCTGATGCTCGCGCCGGCCTTCTTCGAGCCGCTGCGCGAGCTCGCCGCCGTCTGGCACGATCGCGCCGCCGGCGAAGCGGCGTTGGCGCGGCTTGAGCGACATCGCCATGCCGGCGTGCCGCTGCCAGGCGCGCTCGGGGCCGGTGAGCCACCGTCCGCACCCCACGGCAAGGCCGGGGTGGACGTCAACATCGACCAGCTCCGCTTCGGCCACGCGGGCGAGCCGCCGCTCCTCGACGGCTTCACGCTGCGGATCCCCGCCGGCGAGCGCGTGGCCCTCGTGGGGCCGAGCGGCGCGGGCAAATCCACGCTGCTGGCGCTGATCGCCGGCCTGCTGCCGGCCTCGGGCGGCGAGATCCGCGTCGGCGACGTCCCGGTCGACGAGGCCCATGCCCAGCAGCTTCGCGCGCGCATGGCCTGGATCGGCCAGGGCCCGCACGTCTTCGCGGGCACGGTCCAGCGGAATGTCTCGCTGGACCGGCCCGGCGTGGGGCGCGTGGAAGTCCTGGATGCGCTGGCCCTGGCCGCGCTGGACGAGGTCGCGCAAGCGCTGCCCGAAGGCACGCTCGGCGAGCGCGGCATCGGGCTGTCCGGCGGCGAACTGGTGCGCCTGGCATTGGCGCGCGCCGCAGTTCATGCCGACGCGCGACTGCTGCTCGTGGATGAGCCCACCGCGCACCTGGACCCGCGCACCGCCGATGCTGTCATCGAGGCCCTGCTCCGGCTGGCTCGCGATCGCACGCTGATCGTCGCCACGCATGACCCGGCGCTCATCGCGCGCATGGATCGCGCGATCACGTTGAACGCTGGCAGCACCGGTAGTGCGACGCCGGACACGGTTGCCGAAGCGCCCTCGGAAGCGCCATCGGAAACCCACGTCGCGCTCGGGAGCACCGCATGAGGCGCTCGCGTGCGCGAACCCGTGGCCTGCGCGCCCTGGCGCGCGTGCTGCTCGCCACCGCCGGTCCGCGCCTGCTCCTGGGCACCGCGCTCGCCGTGCTCACCGTGCTGGCCGGCATCGCGCTGCTCGGGCTGTCGGGCTGGTTCATCACCGCCGCGGGCCTGGCCGGTCTCACCGCCGGTGCCGCGGCCTTCAACGTCTTCGTGCCCAGCGCGGGCATCCGGCTGCTTGCGCTGGTCCGCACCGCCAGCCGTTACGGCGAGCGCGTGTGGACCCACGACGCCGCGCTGGCCGCGCTGGCCGCCTTGCGCGAGCGGCTCTTTGTCGGATGGGCTCGGCCCGAGGCCGCGCGGCGCCTGCACCGCCGCCCCGCGCGGCTGCTGTTGCGGCTCACCGCCGACATCGACGCGCTCGAATCGATCGTGCTGCGCATCGCTGTGCCCCTCGCGGCGGCGATCGGCGCCGCGGCGCTGGCCGCCGTGCTGGTCGGCGCGCTCGATGCGCGGCTGGGGCTGGTCCTCGGCGCGTGGCTGACGCTGGTGGGACTGGGCGTGACCGCGCGCACCGCGCGCCGGGCCCAGCCCCTGGCCTTGCGCCGCGCGGTCGCGATCGAGCGCCTGCGCGAGCAGGCCATCGACCTCAGCGCCGGCCAGACCGAGCTCGTGATGGCGGGCCGCCTGCAGGCGCACTGCGAGGCCCTGCGCGCGACCGACGCGCGGCTGGCACGCGCCGATCTCGCATTGCAGGACCTGGAGACGCGCACCGGCGCCGCCTTCTCGATCGCCGGCAGCGTCACCTTGAGCGCGGTGCTGCTCGCCGCCGCCGCGCTGGTCGAACGCGGCCGCCTGGACGCGCCCGCCGCCGCGCTGGCGCTGCTCGTGACCCTGGCCGCGATGGAGCCGTTCGCCGCGCTGCGCCGAGGCGCGATCGAGGCCGGCCGTGGCGCGCTGGCGGCGCGTCGGCTCGCCCCAGCGCTCATCGAGGATGTTCCTCGCGCCACCACCGCGCCCGAGGCCGGGCTCGCCTGCTCGCTCACCGGCGTGCGCGCCCTGCACGAAGGCGCTCAGAGCCACGCGCTGCGCGACCTGCATCTGCGCGTGGCGCTGGGCGAGCGCATCGCCGTGATCGGCGCCAGCGGCGCGGGCAAGTCGACCTTGCTGTCGCTGATCGCGGGCGAGCTCAGCCCGATCGCCGGCAGCGTGCGCACGCTGCCCGCCGCGTGGCTGACGCAACGCACCGAGCTGTTCCAGGACAGCCTCGCCGACAACCTGCGCCTGGCCGATGTCGACGCCGACGATGAGCGGCTCGCGCAAGTGCTGCGCGCGGCAGGACTGACCGACGACGTCGCGCGTTTCGCGCGCGGCCTGGACACGCCGCTGGGCGAAGGCGGACTGGGCCTGTCGGGCGGGCAGGCGCGGCGGCTGTCGCTCGCTCGCCTGCTGCTGCGTCCTGCCCGGCTGTGGCTGCTCGACGAGCCCACCGAAGGCCTCGACGAAGCGACCGCGCGCGATGTGCTCGCCCGGCTGCGCGAGCAGGCCCAGGGCCGCACGCTGCTGATCGCCACGCACCTGGCGCGCGAGGCGAGGCTCGCCGACCGGCTGCTGGTGCTGGAGCGCGGCCGCCTGCGCGCCGACCTGCGCCGCGGCACGCCCGGCTTCGACGAGGCGCTCGCGGCCCTGCGCGGCCCTCGCGGGCCCTGACCCGCCGATTCCACTGCCCCATTTCACCGATCCCACTCGATCCCTTGCCACCACAAGACCTCAGGAGGATTCACCATGGAGCTCGATGTCGTCGGCCTGTCGCGATTGCAATTCGCGATGACCGCGCTGTACCACTTCCTCTTCGTGCCGCTCACGCTCGGCCTGTCGATCCTGCTGGCGATCATGGAGACGGTCTACGTGATGACCGGCCGCCCGATCTGGAAGCAGATGACGCAGTTCTGGGGCGTGCTCTTCGGCATCAACTTCGCGTTGGGCGTCTCCACCGGCATCGTCATGGAGTTTCAGTTCGGCATGAACTGGAGCTACTACAGCCACTATGTCGGCGACATCTTCGGCGCCCCGCTCGCGATCGAGGGCCTCATGGCCTTCTTCCTCGAGGCGACCTTCGTGGGCCTGTTCTTCTTCGGCTGGGAGCGGCTGTCGCGGCGCGCGCACTGCATCGTCACGTGGCTGACCGCGCTGGGCACCAACTTCTCCGCGCTCTGGATCCTGATCGCCAACGGCTGGATGCAGAACCCGGTGGGCGCCAAGCTCAATCCGCAGACGATGCGCATGGAGGTCAGCGACTTCGCGCAAGTCCTCTTCAACCCCGTGGCGCAGGCCAAGTTCGTGCACACCGTGTCGGCGGGCTATGTGGTGGCCGCGCTGTTCGTGCTCGGCGTCTCGGCCTGGTACCTGCTCAAGGGCCGACACCTCGAGCTGGCCAGGCGCTCGATGACGGTGGCGGCCTCGTTCGGACTGGCCTCGTCGCTGTCGGTGGTCGTGCTTGGCGACGAGAGCGGCTACCTGTCGTCCGAGCATCAGAAGATGAAGCTCGCGGCGATCGAGGCGATGTGGCACACCGAGCCCGCGCCGGCGCCATTCACCGCCTTCGGGCTGCCGGACCAGGACGCGCGCGAGACCCATTACGCGATCCAGATCCCCTGGGTGATGGGCCTGATCGGTACGCGCTCCCTGACCGAGCAGATCCCCGGGATCCTCGACCTCGTGCAACTCGCCGAGCGGCGGATCCGCGAGGGCCAGTCGGCCTATGACACGCTGCAGAAGATCCGCGCGCTGCCGCCGGGCACCGCGGTACCCGCGGCGCTGAGCCAGGAGTTCGACCGGATGAGCCCGTCGCTGGGCTATGCGTTGCTGCTCAAGCGCTACGTCGACGATCCGCGCCAGGCCACGGACGAGCAGGTGAAGAAGGCCGCGTGGGACACCGTGCCGCAGGTCGCGCCGCTGTACTGGTCCTTCCGCGTGATGGTCGGGCTGGGCCTGTTCTTCATCGTGCTGACCGCGACCTTCTTCGTGCTGTCGGCGCGGCGCCGGCTCGATGCGCATCCGTGGCTGCTCAAGGTCGCGGTGTGGTCCATCCCGCTGCCGTGGATCGCCGCGGAATGCGGCTGGATCGTGGCCGAGCTCGGCCGCCAGCCCTGGGCCGTCGAGGGCGTGCTGCCCACGGCGGTGGCCGTGTCGCACCTGGGCATCGAGACGGTGCTGTTCACGCTGCTCGGCTTCGTGGCGATCTACACGGTGCTCATCGTCGTGGAGATGAAGCTGATGCTCGCGGCCATCCGCAAGGGACCGCGCGAGCTGCCCGCACCGACGCCCGCGCACGAGGTGCCGCTGGTCGGCAAGGTCCACGCCGTCTGATCCGCCGGCCCGCAACGAACCGGAGAACCTCATGATCCTTCACACCTTGCTGGACTACGACACGCTGCGCGTCATCTGGTGGCTGCTGCTCGGCGTGCTGCTGATCGGCTTCGCGGTGACCGACGGCTTCGACCTGGGCGTGGGCACGCTGCTGCCCTTCGTCGCGCGCGAGGACGTCGAGCGCCGCGTCGTCATCAACACCATCGGCCCGATCTGGGAAGGCAACCAGGTCTGGCTGGTGCTGGGCGGCGGCGCGATCTTCGCGGCCTGGCCCCACATCTACGCGATGTCCTTCTCGGGCTTCTACCTCGCGATGTTCGCGGCGCTCTTCGCGCTGATCCTGCGCCCCGTCGGCTTCAAGTACCGCAGCAAGCGCGAGAGCCCGCGCTGGCGATCGAGCTGGGACTGGTGCCTGTTCATCGGCGGTTTCGTGCCCTCGCTGATCTTCGGCGTGGCCATCGGCAACGTGCTGCAGGGCGTGCCCTTCCACTTCACGCCCGACATGCGCATGATCTACGAGGGCAGCTTCCTCGGCCTGCTCAATCCGTTCGCGATCCTGTGCGGGCTGGTGTCGGTGGCCATGCTGGTGATGCACGGCGGCGCGTGGCTGTCCGTGCGCACCGACGGCGCGGTGGCCGATCGTGCCCGGCGTTTCGCGACCGTCGCCGCGATCGCGACGATCGTGCTCTACGCGCTGGGCGGCCTGCTCGTGTGGCAGTGGGTCGGCGGTTTCCAATGGAGCAGCCCTCACATCGCCAACGGCCCGTCCAATCCGCTGATGAAGACCGTGCAGTCGGGCGTGGCCGGCGGCTGGCTTGCCAACTACGCGGCGCACCCGTGGACGATGGCTGCGCCGGCGCTGGGCTTTCTCGGCGCGTTGCTGGCGCTGCTGGGCCTGCGCGCGCGCTGGGAAGGCCTGACGGTGATCTTCAGCGGCCTGTCCATCGCCGGGATCATCCTCAGCGTGGGCGCGTCGATGTTCCCGTTCATCGTGCCGTCGTCGACCCACCTGCCCTCCGCGCTGACGGTCTGGGACGCGTCCTCCAGCCATCTGACGCTGTTCATCATGCTGGTGTGCGCCATCGTGTTCGTGCCGATCATCCTTGCCTACACCGCCTGGGTGTACAGCGTCATCTGGGGCAAGGTCCGGCCCCATGACATCACGCATGGCGACCACGCCTACTGACCGGTCCGTTCACCCCAATTTCGGGGGATCGGATTTCCCGTTCCCCGTCAACGACTTGAAAGGAAGAGCTCATGTGGTACTTCGCCTGGATCCTCGGCCTGCCGCTGGCGGCGGGCTTCGCGGTGCTCAATGCGATGTGGTACGAATTGATGGATGACGAGGCCCAGCGCAAACGCGTACGGCAAGGCGGACGCGGCTGAGGCTTGATCGGCCACGGTCTGGCGCGCGGCTGAGCACGCCTTCACGATGTCTGCAAGCGCGGTGCCGGAATCCCCCGGATGGGCGGTCGGGCACCCGCTTGCGCGGTTGCGGCGCGCGCGGGGACAGGTCTAGTATTGATCGCTCCTCCCCGGCATCCGTGGGCCTCGCGCCCACAGGCCGGGAGCCCGCCGCCTCGCGGCCCACCGCCCTCCAGGAGCACCCCATGCTTGAACTGATCGGCGCGATTCTCGTGGGCGCCTTCGCCCTGACCTTCGGGGTCCTGTGCATCGGTCCCATGATGCTGACGCCCGAGGACCGGTGACAGGCTGACGCGGTGACAGGCACAGGGCTTGCCGTCATGGCAGGTCATGAAGGTCACCGTACTCACCGTCAACCTGCACAAGGGCTTCGGATTCTTCAATCGCCGCTTCATCCTGCACGAGTTGCGGGACGCGGTACGGGCCGTCTCGGCGGACGTCGTCTTCCTGCAGGAAGTGCTCGGCGAGCATGAACTGCATGCGGCGCGCGTCCCCACGTGGCCGCAGACGCCCCATTACGAGTTCCTCGCGGACAGCCTCTGGAGCGACTTCGCGTATGGCCGCAACGCGGTCTATCCGCAAGGCCACCACGGCAACGCGCTGCTGTCCAAGTTCGCCATCACGCATCACACCAACCATGACGTCTCGGTCGAAGGGCCGGAACGTCGCGGTTTGCTGCACAGCGTGCTGAAGCTGTCGGACGGGCGCGAGCTGCACGCGATCTGCGTTCATCTCGGCCTGCGCGAATCCCACCGGCAGCGGCAGGTGCAGCGCCTGTGCCAGCTCATCGACAGCCTGCCGCCGGACGACCCGGTGATCGTCGCGGGCGATTTCAATGACTGGCGCCAGCGCGCGCATCGGCTGCTGAGCCGCTGCGCCGGCCTGAATGAGGTGTTCGTGAAGGCCAACGGCTCGGCGGCGCGAACCTTCCCTGCGCGCTTCCCGCTGCTGGCGCTGGACCGCATCTACGTGCGCGGCGCGACGGTGGAGCACCCCATCGTGCTGCCACGCCGCCCCTGGTCGCATCTGTCTGACCATGCGCCGCTGGCCGCGGAGATCCGCCTGTGAAGCGCCCGGACTGGACCACGGGCAACGCGATCGAGCTGCTCGAGAACGGCGAGGAGTTCTTCCCCGCCGTCTTCGCCGCCATCGAATCGGCCCGGCGCGAGGTCCTCATCGAGACCTTCATCCTCTTCGAGGACAAAGTCGGCCTGGCGCTGCGCGAGGTGCTGATCGCGGCCGCGCGGCGCGGCGTGCATGTCGAGATGACCGTCGACGGTTTCGGCTCCCCGGAGCTGTCGGAGGCCTTCGTGCGCGGGCTCACCGACGTGGGCGCGAAGCTGCACGTCTTCGATCCGCCGCCGCGGCTGTCGCGCCGCTTGAAGCCTTTCCGGCGGCTGCATCGCAAGATCGTCGTGGTGGATGGGGAACTCGGCTTCATCGGCGGCATCAACTACTCCGCCGATCACCTGATCGAGGACGGCCCCGAGTCCAAGCAGGATTACGCCGTGCGGATGCGCGGCCCGGTGGTCGAGCAGCTGCGTGTCGTCACGCGCGAGATCCTCGCGACCGCGACCCCGGAGAGCCCGTCAGCCGGACCGACCGCGCAGCGGCGCTGGTGGTCCAGCCGCGCGCGCGAGCCCCGCGGTCACGCGCGGGGGCGAGCTCACACCGGCGGCGAATCGCACGGGCTCAGCGGCGCCAAGGCAGTCATCGTCACGCGGGACAACCATCACCACCGCGACGACATCGAGCGCATGTACCGCCTGGCGCTGCACGCGGCCAAGCGCGAGGTGATCATCGCCAATGCCTACTTCTTCCCCGGCTTCCTGCTCCTGCGCAGCATGCAGCGCGCGGCCAGGCGGGGCGTGGACGTCCATCTGATCCTGCAAGGCCAGCCCGACATCGCCTGGGCACGCTGGGCCGCGCAGATGGTCTACGGCCGGCTGATGCGCTCGGGCGTGCACATCCACGAGTACTGCGAGCGCCCGATGCACGGCAAGGTCGCGCTGGTGGACGACACGTGGGCGACGGTGGGATCGAGCAACCTCGATCCGCTGAGCCTGTCGCTGAACCTGGAGGCCAACGTGATCGTCGAGGACGCGGCCTTCAACCGCGACCTGCGCGAGAAGCTGCAGCCGCTGATGCGCGATCAGTGCCGGCGCCTGAAGCTCGAGGAGACGCACGTGCATCGCTGGTGGTGGCGGCTGGGCGTGGGCGCGATCGTCTTCCACGTGATGCGGCATTTCCCGCGCTGGCTGGCGCGACTGCCGCGACAGACGCAGCCGGTGATGCCGGCCGCCGACACGCCGGTGGTGGTGAGCGCGCCGCAGATGCCGGCGGCGGAGGCCTGGCAATGGCACGGCACGAAGCGCTTGAGCGAAGAAGCGGCGGAGTGAGCGGCGCGGTGGGCGGCCCGCCTGCGCCCTCTGGCACCGCCGCGCGTTCCTCACGCTGGCGTCGCGCGCTGGGCGCGGTGTTCGCGGTCGCCGTCGTCGCGCTGCTGGCGTGGGCGGCGCACCAGGTCGATTGGGACGAGGTCGGCGACGCGTTGCGGCAGCTGCCCGCGGGCGTGTTGATCGCGGCCGCGGCGCTGTGCGCGCTCAGCCACCTGATCTACGGCGGCTACGACCTGATCGGCAAGCGCTGGACGGGTCACGGCCTGCCCGCGCGACGGGTGATGCTGATCACCTTCATCAGCTACGCGTTCAACCTCAACCTCGGCTCGCTGGTGGGCGGTGTCGCGATGCGGCTGCGCCTGTACGCGCGCGAGGGTCTGCGCCAGCCCGTTCCCGCGAAGATCCTGGCGTTGAGCATGGCGTCCAACTGGCTGGGCTACGGGCTGCTCGCGGGCGGTCTGTTCCTCTTCGGCTGGCTGGCGCCGCCGACGGACTGGCACATCGACGCCGAGGCGCTGCGCGGGCTGGGCGCGTTGATGTGGGCGATCGTGGCGGGCTACCTGGCGCTGTGCGCGTTCTCGCCGCGGCGCGAGTTCACGCTGCGCGGTCATGTGTTCTTCGTGCCGAGCCTGCGCATCGCGGCGATGCAGCTGGCCATCGCGTCGGCCAACTGGCTGACGATCGGCGCGGTGTTGTGGGTGCTGCTGCAGCAAGGCGTGGATTACGGCCACACGCTGGCGGTGTTGCTGGTGGCGGCGGTGGCTGGCGTCATCGCGCATGTGCCGGCGGGGCTGGGCGTGCTGGAAGGCGTCTTCGTCGCCTTCCTCGGTCCGCAGCTCGGTCAAGGCCAGGTGCTGGCCGCGCTGATCGCGTACCGCGCGCTGTACTACCTCGCGCCGCTGTCCATCGCGGCGGTGGCGTATTTCGTGCTGGAGGCCAGGGCGAGGCGTTGACGGGGAACGCGAAGGCCAGGCATCCCCCTTGCTCTCCACGTCGCCAGACACGGCTTCCCAAGGGACTCGACATGCCCACCCCAATCATCACCACCCACACCACCACCGCAGCCAACCGCCGCGTCAGTCTCATCGCGGGACTGATCCTCGGCGTCACCGCCACCATGGCGCTGAGTGCCGCGCAAGCCGCCGACGAGGCCGGCAAGGGCACGGGCAGCGAGCGCCCCGGCGCGGTCAAGTCCGCCATCGCCAAGACCATCGGCCGCGTGCGGCTGGACGGCGACATGCTCGCCGTCCTGAGCGCGCATGAATCCCTGCGGCCCAAGGCCATCGAGAAGGTCGACGTGGCCGCGGCCCGCGCCAACCCGACGATCGCCGACGCCGTCAACGCGCTGCTGCGCAAGAACAACCGCAGCACCGATCCCGCCCAGCTCGTGCCCGGCGTGACCAGCGCCGACATCACCGTGCAAGGCGCCACCGGCCCGCTGCCCGCCCGCGTCTTCACGCCCGCCGGCCCGGGGCCCTTCCCCGTCGTCGTCTACTTCCACGGCGGCGGCTGGGTGATCGCCGATCGCGTCGTCTACGACGCCAGCGCCCGCGGCATCGCCAAGCAGGCGCAAGCGGTGGTCGTGTCCGTCGACTACCGCCGCGCGCCGGAGGCCAAGTTCCCCGCCGCCTGGGACGACGCGCTGGCCGCGTATCGATGGGCACTCGCCAACGGCGCCACGCTCAAGGGCGACACCAGCCGCGTCGCGCTGGCCGGCGAGAGCGCCGGCGGCAATCTGGCGCTGGCCACCGCGATCGCCGCGCGCGACGCCGGCCTGCAACGGCCCGCGCACGTGCTGGCGATCTATCCGGTCACGCAGACCAGCCTCAACACCGAGTCCTACCTGGAGAACGCCATCGCCCAGCCGCTCAACCGCGCGATGGTCGAGTGGTTCATCGACAAGCTGCTGGTGGACAAGGAACAGCTCAAGGACTGGCGCCTGAACCTCGTCGATGCCAGCCTCGCCGGACTGCCGCCGGTCACGCTGATCAGCGCGCGCGTGGATCCGCTGCGCTCGGACAGCGCCAAGATGGAAGACGCGCTGCGCAAGGCCGATGTGCTGGTCGAGCGCCGCGACTACGAGGGCGTCACCCACGAGTTCTTCGGCACCGCCGCGGTCGTCGAGAAGGCCCGCAACGCGCAGGCCTTCGCCGGCGAGCGCCTGCGCAAGGCCTTCGGCGGCTGAACTCCGGCGTTCATACCAGCGTCGACGTTCACGCCGACGCTGACGCCGACGCTGACGCCGACGCCGACGCGGTCAGTGGCCGTTGCTGTCCACGTAGGGCAGCAGCGCGCTGACCATCGGCGCGACGAGCTCGCGCAGCAGGACGCCCAGTCCGCCCGCGACCGCGATGACCACCATCGCCAGCGCCAGCCGCGTGATCAGGCGACGGTGTCCGGTCTTGACGATGAAGGACAGGCTGAACGCGAGGCTGGTCAGCGATGCCAGCACCGCGCCGTTGGCCGCGACGTCGAAGCCGATCGCGCCCTGCGCGGCCATGCTCGCGGCCGCGGCCACCGCGCTCGCGCTGGACAGCAGGCCGCCGATGACGGTGACCAGGTAGAAGCCGCCCTCGCCGAACTCGCGCTGCATCACGCGGCCGACCACGTGCAGCAGCAGGAACAGCACGCCGTAGCGCAAGGCCACCGGCAGCGAGAACGGCAGCTCCAGCTTGATGTCCGCGACGTCGTCGGTCGCCCCGCTGCGGCGCGACAGCAGGCTCAGCAGCACGAAGCCGGCGGCGGCCAGCACCATGAACGAGAACGCCGCCGCCGCGTTCACGAAGGCCAGCGGCGTGAGGATCAGCAGCAGGACCGCGTTGCGCATCACCATCGCCGCCACGGCGACGAGCACGGCGCGGTAGGCGCCCTCGGCGAAGCGGCCGGCGGTCTCGCGCACCCGCGTGGCCATCTCCACCACGGTGAAGTTGCTGTTGACCAGGCCGCCGAAGAAGGCCGACAGCTCCGCGCCCTTGGAGCCATACAGCTTCCACAGGATGTAGTTCACGAAGCCGATGCTGGCGATCAGGATCACGGTCACCCACGCCGCGCGCGGCTCGATCAGCCGCCACGGGCCGACCGCGCCGGTGGGCAGCGCCGGGTAGATCACGATGGCCAGGATCGCGAGCAGCAGCGCGGAGCGCACCTCGCCCTCGGTCAGGCCCATGGACAGGCCCGAGAGGCGTTCCTTCCACGCGAGCAGCGCGGTGGTGCTCACCATCACCGCCGCGGGCGTGACGGTGTGACCGAGCCCGCAGAGGATGCCCGCCATGCAGGTCACGAGCATCGCCGCCGAGGTCGTGAGCTCGGGGCCGTGGCCGCCGCGCATCGTGTGCACGTTCAGCGGGACGGCCAGGCCGGCGGCCAGCAGCAGGCTCAGCAGCGCGTAATGCTCGCCGAGCGAGCCGCCCAGCGCGCCCAGCAACGCGATGAACCCGAAGGTGCGCAGCCCCGCTTCCTTGCCGCGCCGCTCGCGCTCCAGCCCCAGCAGCAGCCCCAGCGACAGCGCGAGCGCCAGCCGGATGAGGATCTCGAGGTAGGGCCAGTCCGCGTTGGGCAGCGGGGTCGAGGTCGGGAGCGCGATCGTCATCGGGCCAGGGTACCGCAGAGCCCGCGTGCGGCTCAAGGCCTGGAACCGTTCCCGAAAACCCGGCGTGCCGATCTCGCCGATCCCGTGGCTACACCGCCCAGCGCAGCATCGGCGCGGGCACCGACACCGGCGCGTGCTCGCGCGGTGCGACCTCGTCGCGGTCCGGCGCGCTCAGCACGCGATCCAGCAGCCGCTGCTCCAGCGCCGCGAAGGCCGCGTCGCGCCGGCGCGGACGCGGCAGATCGATGCGCAGGTCCAGCGCCAGCCGGCCGTCCTCGATCAGCAGCACGCGATCGGCCAGCGCCACCGCCTCGGCCACGTCGTGCGTGACCAGCAGCGCGGTGAAACCGTGCTGGCGCCAGAGCGATTCGATCAGCTGCTGCATGTCGATGCGCGTGAGCGCGTCCAGCGCGCCCAGCGGCTCGTCCAGCAGCAGCAGCCGCGGCGCATGCACCAGCGCGCGCGCCAGCGCCACGCGTTGCCGCTGACCGCCCGACAGCCGCGCCGGCCATTCGCTGGCGCGGTCCGCGAGGCCCACCTGCGCGAGCGCCTGCCTTGCCCGGCGAGGCCCGTCGGCATCGGTCAGTCCGAGCGCCACGTTGTCCAGCACGCGCGCCCACGGCAGCAGCCGCGCGTCCTGGAACATGAAGCGCGTGTCCGCCGCCTCGCCCGCCGACAGCGCGCCCGCGCTGGGCGCGTCCAGTCCGGCGAGCAAGCGCAGCAAGGTGCTCTTGCCGCAGCCGCTGCGGCCGATCACCGCGACGAACTCGCCGGGCGCGACGCGCAGGTCGATGCCGTGCAAGACCTGGCGATCGCCGAAGGCCTTGCCCAGGCCGTCCAGCGACACGGCCTGTCCGCCGGCGCGGGTCGTGCCCCGCTCGACCGCCGCGGGCGGGGATGCGGATGCGGGACGCGCGGCGGGCTCTGCCCCCTGCCGCCGCGCGGCCGGCACCGTGTCCTCGGCCAGCGCCGCGGGTTGGGAGTCCTGCGCATCGGCCAGGACGTCGATCTCGGTCACGCTCATCATGTCTGGTACCCCGGATGCCAGCGCAGCCAGGCGCGCTCCAGCGCCTGGGCCGCGACGTCGGCCAACTTGCCCAGCAGCGCGTAGATCAGGATGCCGACCAGCACCACGTCCGTCTGCAGGAACTCCCGCGCGTTCATCGTCATGTAGCCGATGCCGCTCTGCGCCGAGATCGTCTCGGCCACGATCAGCAGCACCCACATCAGCCCCAGCGAGAAACGCAGGCCCACGAGGATGGACGCCGTCGCGCCGGGCAGGATCACCTGCCGGTACAGCGCCCAGCCGCGCAGCCCGTACGAGCGCGCCATCTCGATCAGATCGCGGTCCACACCGCGGATGCCGTGGAAGGTGTTGAGGTAGACGGGGAAGAACACCCCCAGCGCGACCAGGAACAGCTTGGCTGTTTCGTCGATGCCGAACCACAGGATCACCAGCGGGATCAGCGCCAGCGGCGGGATGTTGCGCAGCATCTGCAGCGTCGTGTCGAGCGCGGTCTCGGCCCAGCGCTGCGAGCCGGTCAGCAGCCCCAGGAGCAGGCCCAGCCCGCCCCCGACCGCGAAGCCGAGGAAGGCCCGCCCCGTGCTCACTGCCAGATGGCGCCACAACTCGCCCGACACCGCGAGCTCCCACGCCGCGCGCGCCACCGACGACGGCGCCGGCAGGACGCGCGTGGACAGCCAGCCGGCCTGCGCGCTCACCTGCCACACCACGAAGACGGCGAGCGGCACCAGCCAGGGCACGACGCCCTTCAGGGCGACGGCACGCATGTCAGCTCGCCGCGGCCAGCTTGGCCGGGCCGGGCACGTAGTGGTTGGCGACGATCTCGCCGAAGGGGCCCGTCAGCTTGGGCGCGCTGAGCTTCTCGCGCACGGCCAGCGGCAGCAGCGGGAACACCAGCTCGGCGAAGCGATAGGCCTCTTCCAGGTGCGGATAGCCGCTGAGCACGAAGTACTCCAGCCCCAGCGCCGCGTACTCCTGGATGCGGTCCGCCACCTGCTGCGGATTGCCCACGAGCGCCGTGCCCGCGCCGCCGCGCACCAGGCCCACGCCGGCCCACAGATTGGGCGAGATCTCCAGCCCCGCGCGGATGTCGTTTTTGTCGAAGCGTCCGCCGTGCAGTTCCGCCATCCGCCGCTGGCCCACCGAGTCCATGGCGGCGAACTTGGCCTGCGCCGCGGCGATCACGTCCTCGTCCAGATGCTGGACCAGCTGGCCCGCGGCGGCCCAGGCCTCCTCCTCGGTCTCGCGCACGATCACGTGCAGGCGGATGCCGTACTCGAGCGTGCGGCCCTTGGCCGCGGCCGCGCGGCGCACCTCGCCGATCTTCTCGGCCACCGCCTGGGGCGGCTCGCCCCAGGTCAGGTAGGTGTCGACCTGCTCGGCCGCGAGGTCGATCGCCGGACCCGACGAGCCGCCGAAGAAGACCGGCGGATACGGCGTGTTGATCGGCGGGTACAGCAGCTTGCCGCCCTTCACGCGGAGCTGCTCGCCGTCGAAGTCGATGGCCTCGCCCGCATGGCTGGCGCGCAGCACATCGCGCCACACGGTGAGGAACTCGGTGGACAGCGCGTAGCGCTCCTCATGCGGCAGGAAAAGGCCGTCTCCCGCCAGCTCCTCGGGATCGCCGCCGGTGACCAGGTTGACGAGCAGCCGACCGCCGGACAGCCGGTCCAGCGTGGCGGCCATGCGCGCCGATTGCACCGGCTGCACCAGGCCCGGCCGCAGCGCGACGAGGAACTTCAGCCGGCGCGTGGCCTCGATGAGGCTGGCCGCGACGATCCAGCTGTCCTCGCAGCTGCGTCCGGTGGGCAGCAGCACGCCCTCGTAGCCGAGGCTGTCGGCGGCGATGGCGACCTGGCGGTAGTAGTCGAAGTCCGCGACGCGCGCGCCCTTGGACGTGCCGAGATAACGCGAATCGCCGTGGGTGGGGATGAACCAGAGGATCTTCATGGGGGAGGTCTCGCGGAGCTGATCGGGGGTGGCTGAAGGACTTACTTGGCGGCGGTGCGGACCGTCTTGGGCAGCGCGTCGGCGATGCGGATGGGCTTGGGGATCAGCTTCAGCGCATGGAAGGCGTCGGCGATCTTCTGCTGCTCGGCGGCGATGGCCGGCGTGATCAGCTGGATGCCGTAGGAGAAGCGCGTCGCGGCGAGCTCGGTGGTGGACACGTCCAGCCCGATCTGCGGCGCGAGCAGCGCGGCCACGGCGCCCGTGTTGGCCTGCGACCAGCGGTCGAGCTTGGCCAGTTCGTCGACGATGGCCTGGATGACCTGCGGGTGCTTGTCGGCGTAGGTCCTCGCGGCGAGGTAGAACTGGTGATTGGCGACAACGCCCTGCCCATCGGCCACGACGCGCGCGCCGAGCTGGCGCTCCGCGGCCGCGAGGAAGGGATCCCAGATCACCCAGGCGTCGACGGCGCCGCGCTCGAAGGCGGCGCGCGCATCGGCCGGCGGCAGATAGACGACCTGGATGTCGCTGTACTTCAGGCCCTGCTTCTCCAGCAGCTTGACCAGCAGGTAATGGACGTTGGAGCCCTTGTTCAGCGCGATCTTCTTGCCCTTGAGGTCGGCGAGCGTGCGAATCGGTGAGTCCTTGGGCACGACCAGCGCCTCGGCGGTCGGCGCGGGCGGCTGGTTGGCGACGTAGACCAGGTCAGCGCCGGCGGCCTGCGCGAAGATCGGCGGCGCCTCGCCCACGGTGCCGAAGTCGATCGAGCCGACGTTCAGTCCCTCGAGCAACTGCGGGCCGGCGGGGAACTCGGTCCACTTGACCGTGATGCCCAGCGGTGCGAGTCGCTTCTCCAGGTCGCCCTTGGCCTTGAGCACGGTCAGCGTGCCGTACTTCTGGAAGCCGATGCGCAGCTCGGCGGGGTTGGCGGGCGCGGCGGTCTGCGCGTGCGCATTGCCGATGAGCGCGCCGAACGAGGCGAGTGAAGCGCTCAGCGCGGTGACCAGGGCCAGCGCTTGGCGGCGGGAGAGGAGTCCTTGCATCGTGGGCTTTCCGAAGTGGTGGAGCGAGAAGGGGATGGCAGGGGATCAGAGGACCAGCGCGGGCCGCGCGAGCGCTTCCAGTGCGACGGGGACCGGGACGCGGTCGCGCACCTGGGCGGCGCCGGAGAGCAGGCGGCGGGCGATGTCGTCGCCGATGACGTAGGCGCCGGCGGCGTCCTTGGCGATCTGCGCGTCGGCCGCGTAGACGCCGTCGACGTGTGATCGCGCGCCGAGCGCGGAGAGCACCGGCAGCAGGCCGTAGTCGAGCGCGAGCAGGTGCGCCAGGCTGCCGCCGGTGGCCAGCGTCCAGACCGACTTGCCGGCCAGGCCGTCTTGCGGCAGCAGGTCGAGGAAGACCTTGAGCAGGCCGCTGTAGGCGGCCTTGTAGATGGGCGTGGCGAGCACGATGACCTTCGCCTGGGCCACGGATTCGATCGCGCCGCGGATGGCGGGATCCTCGACATCGGCATGCAGCAGCGGCTGGGCCGGCAGGTCGCGCAGGCGCAGCGTGCGGGTGGACAGCCCGTGGTGATGCAGGCGCTCGGCGGCAGCACCGAGCAAGGCGCCGGAGCGCGAGGTCTGGCTCGGGCTCGCGGCGATGAGGAGGACGGGAGCGGTGGCGGTGGTGGTCATGGCAGGGAAGGCAGCAGGAATCGCCTCATTCTGCGAACCACCCTTCCGTCACCGAACGAACAAGAACGTCGATGCTTAGGCGCTTTGCGGCTATCCACGGGTCTGCGGACCGCCCACGCCGCTGGCCCTGGCCCCCGCCCTCTCCCGCTTCGCGGGCGAGGGGGCCCAATGCGCACCGATTGACACGGTTGCTCTCCCCCGCAAGCGGGCGAGGGAGTCCAAAGCGCGCCGGTCGATCGCCCTCTCCTGCGAAGCGGGAGAGGGAGGGGTGAGGGCTCGTGATCGACAGCGAGCCCTGCCCCGAGCCCTCACCCCCCGCCCTCTCCCGCTTCGCGGGCGAGGGGGCCTAAGGCGCACCGATTGACACCGTTGCTCTCCCGCTTCGCGGGCGAGGGGGGCGAGCGTTCAGCTCAACCGCTCCAACTCCCGCAACACCTCGCCGCGCAGATCCGCGACCGCGGCGCTGTCGCGCCCACGCGGATGCACCAGCGGTACGTCGATCCGCCGCACCACGCGCCCGGGCGCTGCACCCAGCACCAGCACGCGATCAGCCAGCAGCACCGCCTCCTCCACGTCATGCGTCACCAAGATCAAGCTGGTCCCATGCCTGGCCGCGACCTCCCGCACCAGATCCTGCAGCCGCATCCGCGTGAACGCATCCAGCGCGGAGAACGGCTCATCCAGCAGCAGCACGCGCGGCCGCGTGTACAACGCTCGCGCAATCGCCGCGCGCTGCGCCTGACCGCCCGACAGTTGCCTCGGCAACGCATCGCCCAGCTCCGCGAGCCCGACCTCACGCAGCAGCGTCGCGACCCAGGCCTCGTCATGCCCCTGCCCCAGGTCGAACCCGACGTTCTCCGCCACGGTCAACCAGGGAAACAAGCGCGGCTCCTGGAACACCACGCCGATCTCGCGATCCGGTCCGCGCCGCGCGCGCCCATCGAGCCGCACCTCGCCGTCGAAGTCCGGGTCCAGCCCCGCGACGATCCGCAGCAAGGTGCTCTTGCCGCAGCCGCTCGCCCCGACCAGGCCCAGCACCCGCCCGGCAGCCAGCTCGAAATGGACGTCCTGCAGCACAGGCAGATCCCATTGCCCGCGAGGAAAGCGCTTCGCGCGCACGGTGACGGTCAACACGCTCATGCGGCGCCTCCAAAACTGTCGCGCCAATGCAGCGCGCGTTGCTCGACCGCGGCCATCAGGCCGTCGGTCAACTTGCCCAGCAGCGCCAGCAGCACGATCGCCGCGAACACCAGATCGGCCCGGCCGGTCTCACGACCATCGGTCAACAGATACCCCAGGCCCCGGCTCGCTGCGATCAGCTCCGCCGCGACCATGAACATCCACGCCAGGCTCAAGCCATTGCGCAAGCCCGTCAGCAGCGCCGGCAACGCCGCGGGCAGCAGCACGCGACGCGCCAGCGCCGCGGCACCCAGTCCCCGCAGCCGCGCGACCTCCACCAGCTTCCGGTCCACATCCCGGAACCCGGCCGCCACGCCCATGTAGACGGGGAAGAACGCACCGATCGCGATCAACGCGATCTTGGACGCCTCGTCGATGCCCAGCCACAGCAGCAACACCGGCACCCAGGCGAGCGACGGAATCGCGCGCAGCGCCTGGAAGCTCGGCGTCAGCACCGCCGCCGCCGTCGACGACAAGCCGACCAGCGCGCCCAGCAGCACCGCCAGCACGGCGCCCACGCCGAACCCCGCCGCCACGCGCAAGGTGCTGGCGATCACGTGACTCCCCAGTTGCCCATCCCGCCCCATCTGAACGAGCGCCGCGACCACGTCGCTGGGCGCAGGCAGCAAGTGGGGCGCGATCCAGCCCCAGCGCACCGCGGCCTCGGCCAGCGCCAGCAGCAGCAGCGGCGGCAGCACGCCCAGGACGCCCGACATGCGCGGGCTCACGCCTTGATCAGACCGGCCGAGAAGCGCGTGTCGACCAGATCCGCGATCGCGCGATTCAGGTCCGCGCCGGGCTTGACCAATTGCTCCGCGCTCAGGATCGGCGCCGCGGCCTGCAAGGCCTTCACATGCTCGTCCGACGGCAACGGCCGCGAGAAGTCCGTGCGCAGCTTCACCTGCAGCAACGCCACCGGCAGGCTGACCTTGGCCTCTTCCGACAGGATGCGCGCGGCCTCCGAGGGGTTGGCCTGTGTCCAGGCGCGGGCGCGCTCATACGCGGCGATCACGCGGCGCACCACCTGCGGGTGGCGGCCGAGGAACTCCTCGCGCACGTTCAGGAAGCCGTAGGTGTTGAAGCCGACGTTGCGATACAGCAGCCGCGAGCCCGCATCGAGCTCGCTCGCCGCCATCAGCGGATCCAGGCCGGCCCAGGCGTCCACGCGGCCCTGCTCCAGCGCCGCGCGCCCATCGGCGTGCTGCAGCGCGACGTGCTCGATGTCGCCGCGCTTCAGGCCCACCGTGTGCAGCGCGCGCAGCAGGAACAGATAGGGATCGGTGCCCTTGGTCGCCGCGATCTTCCGGCCCTTGAGGTCCGCCAGCGAGCGGATGCCCGAGTCCGGCCGCACCACGAGCGCCGTCCATTCAGGCCGCGAGAAGATGTAGGGCGCGCGAATCGGATTGCCGTTGGCCCGCGCGAGCAGCGCCGCGAGGCCGGCGGTGGAGCCGATGTCGATGCTGCCGGCGTTCAGGTACTCCAACGCGCGATTGCTGCCCGCGCTCAGGACCCAGCGCACATCGACGCCGTCCTTGCGCAGGTCCTCCTCCAGCCAGCCGAATCGCCGCAGCACCAGGCTGGTCGGCGAGTAGTAGGCGTAGTCCAGCCGGAGCTCCTTGGGCAGCGGGCCGCCCTGCTCCTTCGCCTGAGCCTGGGCGAACGCCCCCGTCGACGTCAGGCCCGCGGCCAGCCCCGCACCGAGTCCGGCACCAAGCACCAACACGTCGCGGCGCGACCAGGCAGTCTTGTTCTTCGAATCGATCGTCATGCGACGGGCTCCGTCAAGGGAATGGTCAGGGAAGTCTGGGAAAGATCGGTCGTGTCGGTCGTGTCGGCCGTGTCGGTCGTGGAGGGCGCCACGGCGCTCGCCTCCGCCGGCACGTCGATCCGCACGCGCCGACCGGCATGCGTGTCGGGGAGCCGATCGCCTCGTTGGAAGAGGCGCGATCGCAGCGTCGCTGGCGCGGCCTCCTGCTCGGCCTCGGGGCGATAACGGCCACGGCGTCGCAACTCCGGCACGACCAGATCGACGACGTCGCGGAAAGTCTCATGCGCCAGCGCGTACGCGAGGTTGAATCCGTCCAGGCCGGTCGCGTCCTGCCAGGCGATCAGCTGATCGGCGATCTCCGCCGGATCACCGACGAATACGGGACCTCGCCCGCCCAGTCCGATGAACGCGGCCGCCTCGCCCACGGTCCAGCGCCGGGTGGGGTCCGCGCTGCTGAACGACGCGAGCGCCGTCCGGCCGGCCTGCGTGTCGAGGTAGTCGATCGTCGCGTCCAGCGGATAACGGCTGAAGTCCACGCCGGTCCAGCCCGACAACAGCGCGAGCGCGGCCTCGACGTCGACATGGCGCTTCAGGTCTTCATGCTTGGCATGCGCCTCGGCGCTGGTGGGCGCGGTGATGATCAGCGCCTGGCCGTAGATCAGCACGTCGTCGCGTGCGCGTCCCTGTGCCTGCGCCGCGTCGCGCAAGCCGTCCACATACCCCCGCACGACGGCCGTGCTGGGCCCGCTGACGAAGACGCACTCGGCGTGCCGCCCCGCGAAGGCGCGTCCACGGCTGGAGGTCCCGGCCTGGAACAGCACCGGCGTGCGCTGCGGCGAGGGCTCGCACAGGTGCACGCCCGGGACCTGGTAGTGCTCGCCGCGATGCGCGATCGGATGCACCTTCGCCGGATCGGTAAAGACGCGGCCGGCCTTGTCGCGCCGCACCGCGCCGTCCTCCCAGCTCAGCTCCCACAGCTTGTAGACGACGTCGAGGTACTCGTCGGCGAGGTCGTAGCGCTCGTCATGCGCGCGCTGCGCCGCGTGACCGAGGTTGCGCGCGGCGCTGTCGAGGTAGCCCGTGACGATGTTCCAGCCGATGCGCCCGCGCGTCAGGTGGTCCAGCGTCGACATCCGCCGCGCGAAGCTGTACGGCGGCTCATAGGTCAGCGCCACGGTGACGCCGAAACCCAGGTGCCGGGTCACCGACGCCATCAGCGGCACCAGCACCAGCGGATCGTTCAGCGGCACTTGCACCGCGTGGCGCAGCGCCGCGTCAGGCGTGCTGCCGAAGACGTCGTACACGCCCAGCACGTCGGCCAGGAACACGCTGTCGAAGCCGCCGCGCTCCAGCAGCCGCGCCAGCTCGATCCAGTAGTCCGGATCGGTGTAGCGATGCGACTCGTCGCGCGGATGCGTCCACAGCCCCGGCGACTGGTGGCCCACCGTGTTCATCGCGAACGCGTTGAACCGGATGGGTCTTGGCTCTGCCGCGCTCATTGCAGGAAGGCCGGGCGCGCGTAGCCGGGGAACTTCTGCTCCAGCACCGCCTTGAACTCCGGCGCGCGGAACGCATCAGCCAGTGCCTTCGTCCAGGGCTGCTGCTTGTCCTTGCCCTTGACGGCCAGCACCAGCATGTAGTGATCGGGCGTCTTCTCCAGCAGCAGCGCGTCGGTGAGCTTCAGCCCGCTGGAGATCGCGAAGTTGCCGTTGACGATCGCGTACTCGGCATCGTCCAGCGTGCGCGGGATCTGCGCGGCCTCGATGGGCTGCAGCTTCAGGTTCAGCGGATTGGCGGCGATGTCCTTCTCGGTCACGCGGATCGGATCGGCACCGGGCTTGAGCGTGATGAGCTTCTGATCGGCCAGCAGCGCCAGTCCATGCGCGAGGTTGGCCGGATCGTTGGCCAGCGTGATGCGGTCGCCGGGCTTCACATCGGCCAGCCGCTTGCGCTTCTTCGAGTAGATCCCGAACGGCGCCATCGGCCCTTGCACGACATCGACGATGTCCACGCCGCGGTCCTCGCGGAAGCGGTTCAGGTAGGTGATGTGCTGGAAGAAGTTGGCATCCAGCGCGCCCTGCGCCAGCGCGATGTTGGGCTGCACGTAGTCGTTGAACTCGACCAGCTTCACCGTGTAGCCGCGCTTCTCCAGCAGCGGCTTGATGCCCTGGCGCAGCACCTCGATGTTGGACCCGGCGGTGGCGCCGATGGTCAGTTCCTTCTTGTCCTGCGCATGGACCAGCGGCGTGGAGAGCGCGGAGGCGCTCAGCGCCAGGGCCAGGGCCAGCAGCGTGCGGCGGGCGACGGTCATCGGGATTCCCTTTCTGGTTCTCAACGTTTGTCCAGCCGCCGCGCGATGCGGTGGCCGGTGATCTGGATCAGCTGCACGAGCGCGACGAGGATGGCCACGGTGAGCACCATCACGTCGGTCTGGAAGCGGTAGTAGCCGTAGCGGATGGCGAGGTCGCCGATGCCGCCGCCGCCAACCACGCCGGCGACCGCGGAATACGACAGGAAGCTGATCGCCAGCACCGTCAGCGCGCTCACCAGGCCGGCGCGGGACTCGCGCACCAGCACGCGCCAGACGATCTGCGTCTGCGACGCGCCCATCGCCTGCGCGGCCTCGATGACGCCGCGCGGCACCTCGCGCAGGCATTGCTCGACCAGGCGCGCGAAGTACGGGATGGCCGCGAAGGACAGCGGCACCGCCGCCGCCAGTGGGCCGATGGAGGTGCCGGCGATCACGCGCGTGATCGGCACCAGCGCCACCAGCAGGATGATGAAGGGGAAGCTGCGCACGGTGTTCACCACCGCGTTGATCACGCGGTGCAGCAGCACCGCGCCGCGGCGCGCCGACAGCGCCTGGCCCGGGCTCAGCAGGAAGAGCAGCACGCCCAGCGGTCCGCCGAGCAGCACCGCCGCGCTCAGCCCGATGGCCAGCATCAGCGCGGTCTGGCCCAGCGCGGTCCAGAGCTCGGGCAGCAGCCCGACGAGGTTCTCAAGCATGGCGGACCTCCCGGCGTCCGATCGAGGCGATGACCACGGCGGCGTCCTCCGCGGACGCGGCCAGCGCGGCGAGGCTCGCGGCCTGGCGCTGCAGCCGCGCGAGCTCCAGCCCCAGCGGGGAGCGCGCCTGATGCCACGCGTCGGCGACGTCGAACTGCTCGACGATCCGGCCATCGGCGATGACCGCCGCACGGCGGCAAAGCGTCTGCACCACCTCCAGCTCATGCGTGACGACGACGATCGTGACGCCCAGCCGCACGTTGATGTCGGCCAGCGTGGCGAGCAGCTCGCGCGTGGTCTCGGCGTCCAGCGCCGAGGTCGGCTCATCGCACAGCAGCACGTCGGGCTGCGGCGCCAGGGCCCGCGCGATCGCCACCCGCTGCTTCTGACCGCCGCTGAGCTGCGCCGGGTAGTGATCGGCCTTGTCGGACAGGCCGACCAGCGCGAGGCACTCGGCCACACGCTCGGCAATGCGCCTGGCGAGCTCGCGGCGCGAGCCCTTGGCGTGCAGCTGCAGCGGGAAGGCGACATTCTCGGCGGCCGTCGCGTTCTGCAGCAGGTTGAACTGCTGGAAGATCATGCCCAGCCGCTGCCGCTCACGGCGCAGGTCGGCGGGAGCGAGCGCGGTGAGATCGCGTCCGCCGACCTGCACGCGACCGCCATCGGGCCGCTCCAGCAGGTTGATCAGGCGCAGCAGCGTGGACTTGCCCGCGCCGCTCTTGCCGATCAGGCCGAGGATCTCGCCCGGTCGCACGCTGAGGCTCACGTCGCGCACGGCGTCGAAACGCGCGCCGCCGGGCAGCGCGAAGGACTTGGACACCCCGTCGAGGCGGATCAGCGGTTCGGTCATGGCGTGCGCCTCGCTCAGGAGTAGGCCGTCGGCTCGGGAATGCGGCCGTCGAGGTCGAAGCGCCCGATGTCGCGCAGCTTGTAGTCGACCGGGTCATGCAGCGTGTGCACGCGCGCGTTGCGCCAGAAGCGATCCAGCCCGAACTCGGCCGAGGTGCTGCGCGCGCCGGTCAACTCGAAGAGCTGGCTGCCGATCTCCACCCCGGCGCGATGCGCCAGGACCTTGGCCTCGGCGCCGGCCACGGCGACCTCGCCGCGTTCCTGCGCGGTCAGCGCCTCGCCGCGATCGAGCGCGCGGCGCAGGCGATCCACTGCCTCGGCCGACACCGCCTGCGCAGCGCGCACCTTCAATCGCAGATCACCCCAGCGGTGCTGCACCAGTGGATCGTCGACAGCGCGCGCGACGCCCGAGGCGGACCATGCGCGGCCGCGCTCGACCAAGTAGCGGCGCGCCTCGTCGAGCGCGCCCTCCGCCAGGCCCAGGTAGAGCTGGGTCATGATCAGCTGCGCGATCTGGGAACGCAGCGTCGCGCGCGGCGTGGGTCCCTGCCCCGGCAGCTGCAGCAGTTCCTCGTCGGCCAGCCGCACGCCGTCGAAGCGCACCGTGCCGCTGTCGGTCTGACGTTGACCGAAGGCGTCCCAGTCCTGCTCGACCCGCACGCCCTCGCGCCGCGTCGGCACGATGCCGATGAGGAAGCCGCCCTCCTCCGTCGTCGCCGACACCGTGAGCCGATCCGAGCCGAGCGCGCCCGAGCAGAAGCCCTTCACGCCTCGCAGGCGCCAGCCGCCGTCCTCGCGCGACGCGGTGAGCCGCGTGTCGGCCGGATTGAGCGCGTTGCCCCAGAACAGGCGCTGCTCGGCGGTCTCGCGCAGATGACGCGCGCCGTGCGTGCCCGCGGCGGGTCCGCCATAGAGCGACACGCCGTAGAGCTGCAGATGGTGGAAGGCCAGCACATGGGCCAGCGCGCTGTCGACACGAGCCAGGCGGCGCACGACCTCGAGGAACTCGGGGACGCTGCCGCCCAGGCCGCCATGCGCGTCGGGGATGGTCAGCGCGAGCAGGCCGCTGGCGCGGATCAGCTC
This sequence comes from Roseateles sp. So40a, assembly GCF_048081605.1. NCBI lineage: Bacteria > Pseudomonadati > Pseudomonadota > Betaproteobacteria > Burkholderiales > Sphaerotilaceae > Roseateles > Roseateles sp. So40a. The sequence continues at coordinate 2,857,171 of NZ_CP182288.1, forward strand.
GCGCTGCTCGGCGGCATGACCGCCCTCGCGATCGCGCCGCACGGCCGTCGCGGCCAGCTGCGCGGCCACGTGGTCAAGACCCGGCCCCAGCAGGTGGGCCAGCGTCGGCGAGGAAAAAGAAAGCGGCGACGCGTCGCTGGCGCGGCGCAAGGCGGAGGAAGCGGTCATCGGCAGGGCCATCCGAGCACCCGAAGGCGCGATGCCGCCGAGTGTTCCCGCCCGCCGCTTCAGACCGAAGCGACGATTTCGCCTTTGCTTATGCGCTCCGTTGCGCGCCCTGTCGCGCGCTCAGACCCAGGTGCTGGCGTTCTTGGCCGCCTGCGCGTTGCTTTGAATGCCCACGGCCTGTTCCATCGCGCGCAGGACCTGCGCGCACTGCTCGATGTGGCGCTTGTCGGGATGCCACGGGCCGACCGCGTCCCCGCTGCTCTGCAGGTTCGCGTTCTTCGTGTAGACGACGCGCCATAGCGTCTGCTTGATGTCCCCGGCGTTCATGGCGCGCAGTATTCCAAGCAGTCCGGCGCCGAGGCAGAGGCCGACGGCGACACCTCGTGTGGTCGATTGCCCTACAAGGGGGCGATGGCGGGCGAATGGCGGCACCGAGGGCGCGAAGTCGTGCGGAACTTCCGGGCTTGCCCCAGGGCAGTGCGTCGCTTGGGGCTGTTAATCTGCCATTCATGAACCTGTTGCTCGCCGAAGACGATGCCATCCTGGCCGACGCCCTGTGTGAACAGATGCGCGCCAGCGGCTTCACCGTGGAGCACGCGCCCAATGGCGCGGTCGCGCAGTACCTGCTCGCCAAGCAGCAATTCGAGGTGGTCGTGCTCGACCTCGGGCTGCCGATGGTCAGCGGACTGGACGTGCTCAAGCAGCTGCGCCAGACCGACGCCTCGCTGCCGGTGCTGATCCTGACCGCGCTGGACAGCCTCGAGGACCGGGTGGCCGGGCTCAACGCCGGCGCCGACGACTACCTCACCAAACCCTTCGATTTCCCCGAGCTCGAGGCCCGGTTGCGCGCGCTGCTGCGCCGCAGCCGCGCGCTCAAGGCCAGCACCGAACTGGGCCAGCTCAGCATGCAGCGCGAGACGCGCAGCGCGCAGGTCCGCGGCGAGATGCTGGAGCTCAGCCCTCGCGAATTCGACCTGCTGGACCTGCTGCTCACGCACCAGGGCCGCGTGATCACGAAGGAGCAGATCAACCAGGCCTGGGCCGGCGACCGCGGCGGCGCGGCCGCGATCGCCTCGGCGGCGGATTCGGGCGCGGCCACCAACGCGGTGGAGGTCTACATCCACCGCCTGCGACGCAAGCTCGAAGGCGCGCAGGTGGCCATCCGCACCGTGCGCGGACTGGGCTACCTGCTGGAGCTGGAGCGGGGCTGAGCGGTGGCCCCGTCGCGCTTCTCGCTCAAGCGCCAGCTGCTGCTGTGGCTGCTGCTGCCGCAGATCGTGCTGTGGCTCGCCGGCGCGGTCTTCAGCTACCGGCTCGCGGTGCGCTACGCCAACGAGGCCGTCGATGCCACGCTGCTGCAGGCCTCGCGCTCGCTGTCGCGCCAGGTCAAGCCCATCGGCAACGGACTGCTGATCGACTTCCCGCGCGCCGCGCAGGACGTGCTCGAGGCCGACCCCAACGACAAGCTGCTGTACACGGTGAGCTCGCCGCCGGGCAAGTTCATCCTCGGCAACCGCAACCTGCCCAGCCCGCCGGCCCTGGCGGCCAGCCCGCCGCTGGGCCAGGCGCAGTTCTACGACGGCGAGATCGAGACCGAGAACGGCCGCACCGGCGCCGCGGTGCGCGTGGCCGCGGTGTACCAGCAGTTCGGCGACAACCCCCAGGCGCAGCAGACGATGCTGGTGCAGGTCGCCCGCTCCAGCGCCAATCGCGAGCTGCTTGCGCGCCGGCTGCTGATCGACACCATGCTGCCGCTGTCCATCCTGATCGTGCTGATGAGCATGATCGTGTGGGCTGGCGTGGGCGCGGGCCTGGCGCCGATCGCGCGGCTGCGCCGACTGGTCGAGGGCCGCAAGCCCAATGACCTGCGCCCCATCCAGCTCGACGCCGCGCCGCAGGAACTGCGCTCGCTGGCGCAGGCGATCAACGACCTGCTGGAGGCCGTCAGCCACAACGTGCAGGGCCAGCGCCGCTTCATCAGCGACGCCGCCCATCAATTGCGCACGCCGCTGGCCGGGCTCAAGAGCCAGAGCGAGCTCGCGCTGGCCGAGGCCCCGCCCGGCCCGCTCACGGTGCGCCTGGCCCGCGTGCATGAGAGCGCCACGCGCAGTGCTCACCTCGTCAACCAGCTGCTGGCGCTGGCGCGCGCGGAGCCCGAATCCGCGATGCGCCAGGCGCAGGTGCGCGTGGACCTCGGCCGGCTCGCGCGCGAGGTCACGGCGGAGCTGGTGCCGCGCGCGCTCGCGCTCAATGTCGACCTCGGCTACGACGGTCCCGACGGCGACCCCGACTGCGCCACGGCCTCGCAACTCGAGGAACGGCTGCGCCAGGCCGACGCCGCCGAGGACGACGATGCTCGAGACCCCTCGTCCGATCTCCCGGTGACAGTGACCGGCGTGCCGCTGCTGTTGCGCGAGGCGCTCGTGAACCTCGTCGACAACGCGCTGCGCTACGCGGGACGCGGCGCGCGCGTCACCGTGCAGGTGCGTCGCGCGCGCGATCAGGCCGAACTCATCGTCACCGACAATGGCCCCGGCATCCCCGACGCCCTGCGGGAGCAGGTCTTCGAGCGCTTCTTCCGCGGCACCCACGAGGGCAACGGCTGCGGACTGGGCCTGGCGATCGTCAAGGAGATCGTCGAGCGCCACGGTGGCCGCATCACGCTGGCCCCGGCCGCGCCGCGCGGACTGCGCGTGTCGATGCGCCTGCCGCTGACTGCGGGCTGAGCGCCGGCTGGCGCCCGCCGGCACCCGGCACCCGGCACCCGCGATTCGCTTTACGCCATCCGCCCAAGCGCACCAGACCAGCGCCTGCAGCGCGCAGCGCGCACGCAACACGGCATACGAAGGTGTGATGGCGCACCAAGCTGCTAGTGGTAAGCACCAATTTAGTTTCATTAATGGAAAATTAAAGTTCAGCCCGCATGCAAGAAAGATAAACGTCTGATTAACGGCGGCACGCCAGGAGCGCCGTTGAGCGGACCCACACCGGAGACTGAACATGACCCGCATGACCCGAATTGGGCGCGCTCCGCGCCTGGGCGCCACCACCCTGTCCGCCGCCGCCGGCCTGCTGATGGCCGCCGGATCCGCCCACGCCCTCGACTACACCGGCTACTTCCGCGCCGGTCCCGGCGGCACCACCGACGGCGGCGCCAGCCGCGCCTGCTACGCCCTGAACGGCGGCACCGCGGGCATGAAGTACCGCCTGGGCAACGAGTGCGACATCTACGGCGAGTTCCAGCTCGCGCAGGGCTTCAAGAAGGACGGCATCGACTACAAGGTCGTGCTGATGACGGACTACTTCAATCCGCATTCGGACGCCGACGACGCCAAGCACCTGCGCCTGGCGCAGATGTACGCCGAGGCCAAGGGCTTCGACTTCGCTCCCGAGGCCACCGTGTGGGCCGGCAAGGAACGCGGCCGCCGCGGTGACGTCCACATCGTCGACACCTACTTCACCGAGATGGCCGGCATCGGCGCCGGCTTCAAGGGCTTGAACGTCGGCCCGGGCAAGCTCGGCGTGGCGTACTACACCAACGACAAGGACAACAACCAGCGTCCCGCGCACCGCGGCAACGTCGAGTACGTCGACATCAACACCAACCCCGACGGCACGCTCGCGCTGTTCGGCACGGCCACGAAGTCGCAGTTCGCCGGTGGCACCAACGGCTGGGGCCTGACCGCCAAGCATGTGCAGAGCAACCTGCTGGGCTCGTCGTTCAACAACGTGCTGTGGGTGCAGTACGCCCAGGGCTCGGCCGGTCTGAACTCCAACTTCGGCAACCAGACCGACACGTCGGCGGCCAAGAAGTTCCGCGTCGTCGAATCGGTCAACTTCCAGCAAGGCGCCTGGGGCGGCATGGGCATGCTGCTGTGGGCCAACGAGAAGGACAACGCCGGCAAGGCCACGGTGTCGACATCGGTCGGCGGACGTGTGTCCTACGCGGTCACCCGCAACTTCAAGCTGCTGACCGAGGCCGGCGTGTCGCAATACAAGCCCGATGGCGGTGAACGCGCCCGGCTCACGAAGGTGACCTTCGCGCCGACGCTGTCCACCGGCCCGGCCCTGATGGACCGACCCGAGTTCCGCCTCTATGTCACCCACGCCAAGTGGAACAAGGCCGCCGGCAACGTGACCGGTGTGGCCGGCTACGACGGCGAGACCTCCGGCACCAGCTTCGGCGCGCAGGTCGAAGTCTGGTTCTGACACGACGGACGTCGAACAGGCGGTGACCTCGGTCCCGCCTCATCCGACATCCCATGACAACATTCGCTCCAACTTCCTGACGACACGGAGACAACGGAATGACGAAGCTCAAGCAACTTTCCCAGGCCGCGGCGCTGTGCGCGCTGATGGCCGCCGGCGCGGCGCACGCCGGTGAGGTCGAGGTCCTGCACTGGTGGACCAGCGGCGGCGAGGCCAAGGCCGCCACCGCGCTGAAGGCCACGCTGCAGAAGCAGGGCCACACCTGGAAGGACTTCGCGGTGGCCGGCGGCGGCGGCGACTCGGCCATGACGGTGCTGAAGTCGCGCGTCGTGTCGGGCAACGCCCCGGCCGCGGCGCAGATCAAGGGCCCGTCGCTGCAGGAATGGGCGCGCGAAGGCGTGCTGACCAACGTCGACGCGGTGGCCAAGGCCGGCAAGTGGGATGAGGTCATCCCGCCGGTGGTCGCCAACATCATGAAGTACCAGGGTCACTACATCGCCGCGCCGGTCAACGTGCACCGCGTGAACTGGCTGTGGGCCAACCCCGAGGCGCTGAAGAAGGCCGGCGCCAAGCTGCCCACCACCTGGGACGAGTTCTTCGTCACCGCCGAGGCCCTGAAGAAGGCCGGCATCATCCCCGTGGCGCACGGCGGCCAGAACTGGCAGGACTTCACCGTCTTCGAATCCGTCGCGCTGGGCGTGGGCGGCGTGGACTTCTACAAGAAGGCGCTGGTGCAGCTCGATCCGGCCACGCTGACCGGTCCGCAGATGGAGAAGGTGCTGACGACCTTCAAGCGCATCAAGGACTACACCGACAAGAACGCCCCGGGCCGCGACTGGAACCTGGCCACCGCGATGGTGATCAAGGGCGAGGCCGGCATGCAGCTGATGGGCGACTGGGCCAAGGGCGAGTTCATCGCCGCGGGCAAGGCGCCGGGCAAGGACTTCATCTGCGCGGCCGCTCCGGGCACGCAGAAGGCCTTCACCTTCAACATCGACTCCTTCGCGCTGTTCAAGCTGAAGAACGCCGCCAACGAGAAGGCCCAGCAGGACCTGGCCACCGCGATCATGTCGCCCGAGTTCCAGGAGCTGTTCAACCTGAACAAGGGCTCGATCCCGGTGCGCACCGGCATGAAGATGGACAAGTTCGACGACTGCGCCAAGCAGTCCGCCGCGGACTTCGCCGCCGACGCCAAGTCCGGCACGCTGGTCCCGTCGATCGCGCACGGCATGGCGGTGCCCGCCGCCGCCGAGGGCGCGATGAAGGACGTCGTGAGCCAGTTCTGGAACAGCGACAAGATGACGGCCAAGGACGCGCAGACGCGCCTGGCCGCCGCCGCCAAGTCCAAGTGATCCAGTGATCCATTGATCTAGTGATCCGGTAAGCAAGCCCTTCTCGCGGGGGCTGGGCCCACGGCCTCGCCCCCGCCCTTCTCCTCCAGGAACGCGTCCGCGCGACGCGCTCCCTCCCCAGGTCCGCTCCTCCGCATGTCCGCTTCCCGAGCCCCGCGCAGTCCCTGGCTTCCCAAGCTGGTGGTCGCGCCGACCTTCCTGATCTCCTTCCTGTTCATCTACGGCCTGATGGCGTGGAACGGCTATCTGTCCGTGTCCGCGTCGCGGCTGCTGCCCAACTACGAGTTCGTCGGGCTGGACCAGTACCGCGCGCTGTTCGACAACGAACGCTGGTGGCTCGCGCTGACCAACCTGGGCATCTTCGGCGGCCTGTTCATCGGCGGCGCGATGGTCGTGGGCCTGCTGCTGGCGATCCTGCTCGACCAGAAGATCCGCGGCGAAGGCGTGCTGCGCACCGTCTACCTGTATCCGATGGCGCTGTCGTTCATCGTGACGGGCACGGCGTGGAAGTGGATCCTCAACCCGGGCCTGGGCATCGAGCACCTGATGCAGCAGTGGGGCTTCGAGAACTTCAGCTTCGGCTGGCTGGTCGATCCCGACATGGCGATCTACTGCGTCGTGATCGCCGGCATCTGGCAGTCCTCGGGCTTCGTGATGGCGCTGTTCCTGGCGGGGCTGCGCGGCATCGACGATTCGATCATCAAGGCCGCGCAGGTCGACGGCGCCTCGCTGCCGCGCATCTACTGGCGCATCATCATCCCGACGCTGCGCCCGGTGTTCTTCTCCACGCTGATGGTGGTGGCGCACCTGGCCATCAAGAGCTTCGACCTGGTGATGGCGCTGACCGCGGGCGGCCCCGGCTACGCGACCGACCTGCCGGCGACCTTCATGTACACGATGGCGTTCTCGCGCGGCCAGATCGGCCTGGGCGCGGCCAGCGCCACGATGATGCTGGCCACGATCGCTGCCATCGTCGTCCCCTACCTCTATTCCGAGCTCCGCTCGAAGCAGTAAGACAGCGAGCGTCGCGACATGAGCGCTTCTTCCCTCCCCTCCCCGTCGACCGCCGCGTCGACCTCCCGCCGCCTCACCGCGCAGCGCGTGCTGCTCTGGGTGGTGCTGGCCCTGTTCGCCTTCTTCTTCCTGCTGCCGCTGTACGTGATGGTCAGCACCTCGCTCAAGGGCATGGACGAGGTGCGCAACGGCACGCTGATGTCGATCCCGATGAGTCCGTCGCTGGATGCCTGGTCCAAGGCCTGGACCAGCGCCTGCACCGGCACCGACTGCGGCGGCCTGAAGCCCTTCTTCCTGAACTCGGTGCTGATGGTGGTGCCGGCGGTGCTGATCTCCACGGCGCTGGGCGCGCTCAACGGCTACGTGCTGACGAAGTGGCGCTTCCGCGGCAGCGAGCTGCTCTTCGCGCTGCTGCTGTTCGGCGTGTTCATGCCGATGCAGGTGGTGCTGCTGCCGATGAGCCAGGTGCTGGGCACGCTGGGCATCGCGAGCTCGGTCTGGGGGCTGATCCTCGTGCACGTGCTCGCGGGCATGCCGTCCACGACGCTGTTCTTCCGCAACTACTACGCTGGGCTGCCCGATGAGCTGATCAAGGCCGCGACGCTGGACGGCGCCTCGTTCTGGCAGATCTTCTGGCGCATCGTGGTGCCGCTGTCCACGCCCATCCTCGTGGTCACGCTGATCTGGCAGTTCACCGCGATCTGGAACGACTTCCTGTATGGCGTCGTGTTCTCGGGCGCGGACAGCAAGCCGATCACCGTCGGGCTGAACAACCTGGCCAACACGTCCAGCTCCGTCAAGGAATACAACGTGGACATGGCCGCGGCGCTGATCGCCGCGCTGCCGACGCTCGTGGTCTACGTCGTCGCGGGCAAGTATTTCGTGCGCGGGCTCACCGCCGGCGCCGTCAAGGGTTAAGAGGAGTCAAGCATGGGCGCGCTCGCCATTTCTCAGGTCCGCAAGAGCTACGGCTCGGCCGACATCCTCAAGGGCATCGATCTGTCGATCGAGGCCGGCGAATTCCTGATCCTCGTGGGCCCGTCGGGCTGCGGCAAATCCACGCTGCTGGCGATGATCGCCGGGCTGGAGCACCCGACCTCGGGTTCGATCCACATCGGCGATCGCGACGTCACCTACGCGCCGAGCAAGGACCGCGACATCGCGATGGTGTTCCAGAGCTACGCGCTCTATCCCAACATGAACGTCGCGCAGAACATCGCCTTCGGGCTGGAGATGCGCAAGGTGCCCAAGGCCCAGCGCGACGAGACCGTCCAGCGCGTGGCCAAGATGCTGCAGATCTCGCACCTGCTGGATCGCAAGCCGGGGCAGCTGTCCGGCGGCCAGCGTCAGCGCGTCGCGATGGGCCGCGCGCTGGCGCGCGATCCCAAGCTGTTCCTCTTCGACGAGCCGCTGTCCAACCTCGACGCGAAGCTGCGCATCGAGATGCGCGCCGAGATCAAGCTGCTGCACCAGCGCACGAAGACCACCACCGTGTACGTCACGCACGACCAGGTCGAGGCGATGACGCTGGGCGACCGCATCGCGGTGATGCGTGATGGGCTCGTGCAGCAGTTCGGCACGCCCGAGGAGATCTACACACGCCCGGCCAATCGCTTCGTGGCCGAGTTCATCGGCTCGCCGACGATGAACTTCGTCAACGCGCGTCAGGACGGCGGCGGTCTCGCGGCCAACGGCCAGGCGGTGCCGGTGAACGCGGCGCAGCAGGCGGCGATCGGCTCGGCGAGCGCGGCGGGCGAGGTCCTCTACGGCATCCGTCCGGAGCACATCGGCCTGAGCGGCCAGGGCGACAGCCTGGGCGTGCCCGGCACGCTGAAGATGATCGAGCCCACCGGGCCCGAGACCTACCTGCTGGTCGACACCCCGATGGGGCCGGTCACCTCGCGCGTGGCGGGGAACCCGCACCTGCGGGTCGGGGACGCGGTGCGCCTGCACTGGGAAGCGGCGGCGGCGCATCTGTTCGACGCGAAGGACGAGCGCCGCCTGGCGTGATCGGCCGCGCGCGCAGCCACAGGGTCTGCGCCGCGAGCACCGCGGCCAGCGCCAGCGCGACCCAGGCCGACACGTCCGCGCCCGCCTGCGTCGACGTGCGCTGCTTGACATACACGCCCACCAGTCCCCACACCGCCGCGGCCGCGTAGGCCAGCGCGGCGGGACCGGTGCCGGGCGCGTGCAGCCGCGCGTTGGCCACGAGCAGCAGCAACGCGGCCAGGGCCCAGAGCACCAGCGTCCACGGCAGTTGATCCTGCGTGGGCAGCAGTTGCTCGGCCACGATGACCTGCGCGGTGTTGAGGAAGGCGGCGAGCGACAGCCAGCCCGCGTGCAGCGCCAGCGGCATCACCGCGAGCCAGGACTGCGCGCCGCGCGGCACCGCGCGCGCCACCAGCATCAGCGCCCACAGCAGGCACACCAGCGACAGCCAGATGATGGCCAGCGCCAGCCAGAACCATTGGCGCGAGAACACGATCATCCAGCTCGCCGTCAACGCGAAGCCCAGCACCACGAGCCAGTGGCCGCGATGCGAGTCGGCATGGCCCTCTCGATCAGGCACCGCGCGATGCCCGCGCAGCAGCCACACGGCGAAGACCAGGTCCAGCAGGAAGATCACGCCCCAGATCGAGAACGCGTAGCCGTCGGCCACGAGCAGCGTCGGGAAACGATCGGAGATCGCGGCGTTGTCCGGGCCGAAGAAGCCGCGCTGCGAGGCCCAGGCCACCAGGGGCATGGACAGCGCGGCGATGAAGACGAGCAAGTGGTGCATGGGCCATTCTCGGCAAGTCGCGTTCCGCCTCCCGCGAACGCGGTTATCACTGGGTTTGCATACAGCCTATGATGCGCACCCATGTCCACCGCCGATGTCTTCGCCGAACTCAATCCCGAGCAGCGCTCCGCCGTGGAGCACGGCCTGGACGGCGCCTCCTCGGACGGCCCGCTGCTGGTGATCGCGGGCGCGGGATCGGGCAAGACCAAGACGCTGGCCGCGCGCGTGGCGCGGCTGATCCAGGAAGGCGCCGATCCGCAACGCCTGCTGCTGCTGACCTTCTCGCGCCGCGCTGCGGGCGAGATGGAGCGCCGCGCCGGCCGGGTGCTGCACCGCGCGCTCGGACTGCGCGCGACGCAGGCACCGCCGCGTTTCCCGTGGGCGGGCACCTTCCATGGCGTCGGCGCGCGGCTGCTGCGCGAGTACGCCCATTGCATCGGCCTGGCGCCCAACTTCACGATCCTGGACCGCGCCGACGCCGAGGACCTGATGGGCCTGCAGCGACAGGCGCTGGGCCTGGCCGAGACCGCTGAGCGTTTCCCGCTGAAGTCCACCTGCCTGTCGATCTACTCGCGCGTGGTCAACAGCGAGGCGCGGCTGGACCAGGTGCTGCAGGAGTACTTCCCCTGGTGCTTCCCGGTGCATGACGGCTTGAAGCAGCTCTTCCGGGCCTATGTCGAGGACAAGCAGCGCCAGCAGCTGCTGGACTACGACGACCTGCTGCTGTACTGGGCCGAGCTGATGAGCGACGAGCGGCTCGCCACGGAGCTCGGCGATCGCTTCCAGCATGTGCTGGTGGACGAGTACCAGGACACCAACCGGCTGCAGGCGACGATCCTGAAGCGGCTCAAGCCGCGCGGGGAGCGGCTGACGGTGGTCGGCGACGACGCGCAGGCGATCTATTCGTTCCGCGCGGCGGAGGTGCGCAACATCCTGGAGTTCCCCGTGCAGTTCGAGCCCACCGCGCGTGTCATCGCGCTGGAGCGCAACTACCGCTCCACGCAACCGATCCTGGACGCGTCCAACGCGGTGATCGCGATGGCGCGGGATCGGCACGACAAGCAGCTGTGGACCGACAAGGTGTCCAGCGAGCGGCCGCAGCTGGTCACCGTCGACGACGAGGCGCGTCAGGCGCAGTGGGTGGCGGACAAGGTGCTGGAGCGTCGCGAGCAGGGCCTGCGGCTCAAGCGCCAGGCCGTGCTGTTCCGGACCTCGAGCCACAGCGCGCCGCTGGAGCTGGAGCTGACGCGGCGCAACATCCCGTTCGTGAAGTTCGGCGGTCTGAAATTCCTCGAGAGCACGCATGTGAAGGACGTGCTCAGCGTGCTGCGCTGGGCGGAGAACCCACGCGGGCGGCTGGCGGGTTTCCGCGTGGCGCAGCTGCTGCCGGGATTCGGTCCGGCGAGCGCGCGGCGCCTGCTCGATGCGATGTCCCCGGCGGCGGACCCGGCGCAGGCGCTGCGCGACTTCGAGCCGCCGCGCGCGGCGGCCGCGTCCTGGGAAGCGCTGCGCACGCTGATGCTGCGGCTGCTGGAGCGGTCGGAATGGCCGATGGACCTGGAGGACGCGGTCGAGTGGTACGCGCCGCACCTGGAGCGGCTGAATGACGACGCGCCGGTGCGGCTGGCCGATCTGGAGCAGGTGACGCGGATCGCGCAGGGCTATGGGTCGCGGGAGCGCTTCCTGACGGAGCTGACGCTGGATCCGCCCGAGGCGAGCAGCGACGAGTCGGGCGTGCCCTTGAAGGACGAGGACTACCTGATCCTGTCGACGATCCACTCGGCCAAGGGCCAGGAGTGGAATGCGGTGTACCTGCTCAACTGCGTCGATGGCTGCATGCCGTCGGACCTGAGCACCGGGGCGCAGGCGCAGATCGAGGAAGAGAGACGGCTGCTGTACGTGGCGATGACGCGGGCGAAGGATCACCTGGCGGTGATGACGCCGCAGCGCTTCTACGTGACGCAGCAGACGCGACATGGCGACCGCCACCTGTACGCGAGCGTGTCGAGGTTCCTGCCCGGGAAGGTGGTGCGCCACTTCGACAAGGTCGGCCCGGCGAACCAGGCGCAGGCGCCCTTGCCCGAGCTGGTCCGACCGGCGCTGGATGTGGCGGCGAAGCTGCGCAAGGCGTGGGAGTGAACCGGGTCGTCAGGAACGCGGCATGCCATAGGTGCCAGACCGCCGACGTAACGCTCGTTACGGCAAGCCCTGATCGACGCCGCGCGGGGAGAACTTAAACTGCGCGGCGGTCAACCCGTTGTCCGCCCGCCCCGTTCCCCTGCCACGACTGCCCGCCCCACCGCCGTGACGATCCGCCATACCGTCCTCAGCACCCTCGCCCACACCAACTGGCGCCTCGCCGCGCCAGCCCTGCTCCTGACCTGCGCGTGCCTGATCGTCGAGGCGGCCAGCGACGACCCCGAAGTCGTCGTCCCCACCGCCACGCCGTACACCGCCTCGATCAGCCCGTCCGGCGTCGTGACCCCCGCCCCGGCGGCCAGCGCGTCGCCCTACACGCCGGATGCCGTCTCGCCCGGCGGCGTGGTCAAGGCCCCGATCGTCGCCATCGCACCGCCCACGACCTCCCCCGCGCCCGGCACCGCCCCTGGCAACATCCCTGGCAACGTCATCACGCCCGGCGTGCCGGCGGCCGCCGAGGCGCCGCTCATGAAGCTGCCGGTCAACGCGCGCCACATGCTCGTCATCGACGACAGCGGACGCGTGCTGATGGCCAAGGACGCCGACGCCGTCGTGCCCATCGCCTCGCTGACCAAGCTGATGACGGCCATGGTGGTGCTCGACGCCAACCAGGACATGCGCGAGGAGATCCGCATCGACGACGCCGACGTCGACCGCCTCAAGCACAGCAAGTCCCGCGTGCGCGTGGGCGCGACGATGAGCCGCGAGGCGGCGCTCGAACTGGCGCTGATCTCCTCGGAGAACCGCGCCGCGTCCGCGCTGGCCCGCCACTACCCCGGCGGCATGCCGGCCTACGAGGCCGCCGTCACCGCCAAGATCCGCGCGCTGGGCTTGACGCACACCGCGCTGGCCGACCCCACCGGCCTGTCGCCCGGCAACACGTCCACCGCCATCGAGATGGCGCGCATCGCCGCCGCCGCGGCGCGCTACCCCGCGATCGCGCGCATCAGCAGCGACAAGTCGAGCGAGGTGGAAATCAACGGCCGCCCCCGCGAGCTGCGCAACACCAACCACCTCGTCGGCGCCAAGGGCTGGGACATCCGCCTGTCCAAGACCGGCTACACCGAGGAAGCCGGCCGCTGCCTGGCCATGCGCATGAAGAGCGGCGGCCAGACCATCACGGTCATCCTGCTCGACGCCGACGGCTCGGCGCAGCGCCTGCGCGACGCCGCCGCCATCCGCAAGTCGCTGGCCAAGATGGCCGCGGCCTGATCGACTGACTTTCGCCACGATCGCCAAGACCGCCACGAGCGATCGCCCTCCGGCCCCGGGCCGGTGACACCAGGAGTTCCCATGAACCGCCGTCACTGGCTGGGCGCCGCAAGCGCCTGCGCCGCCGCATGGCCGCTCGCCGGCCGCGCACAGTCTGCTGCGACATCCGCTGCAACACCCGCGACGCCCTTCGCCGAGACGCCCCGCCCCGCGCGCATGCGCGTCTCGTCCGATCGCATCGTCGACATCACCGTCTGCACGCGCCCCTTCCGCGAGCAAGGTCCACGCATCGAGGCCCAGCGCCTGCACGGCAAGACGGTCATCCACCATTACGGTCATGGCGGCGCGGGCTGGTCCTTGTCCTGGGGGTCGGCGACGCTGGGCGCGCAGCCGCTGATCCGTGAGACGGGCGCGCGCCGCATCGCCGTGATCGGCTGCGGCGCGATCGGCCTGACCACCGCGCGCGTGGCGCAGCGCGCCGGGCTGAAAGTGCGCATCTATTGCCGCGAGCGTCCGCCGGAGGTCGCATCGACCTTCGCGACCGGCATGTGGTCCCCGGACTCGCGCATCGTCACCGAAGCCCACGCGACGCCCGCGTTCAACGCCGGCTGGGAGCGCATGGCGCGGCACAGCTTCCGCGCGTGGCAGGACCTGCTGGGCATGAACGGCTCGCCGGTCGAATGGCGCGATGGCTACGTGCTCTCGGACACGCCGTTCGATCAGCCGCTGGCCAATGGCAACGCGCACGGCAGCGCGACCGAACCCGACTACCCCGACCTGCTCGACCTGATCCCGGATCTGCATCCGCGCTCGGTCGCGTTGGCCCCGTCACAGCATCCCTTTCCGGTCGCGCATGCGCGGCGCTTCACGCAGATGACCTTCAACATCCGGCCCTATCAACGGATGCTGTTCGAGGATTTCCTGCGCGAAGGCGGCGAGATCGTCACGCGCGATTTCGCCCAGTCGCGTGAGCTGGCCGCGCTCCCCGAACGGGTGATCGTGAATTGCACCGGCTACGGCGCGCGGGCCCTGTTCGGCGACGACTCGCTCATCCCGGTGCGCGGCCAGATCGCCCGGCTGGTGCCGCAATCCGAGGTCGACTACATGGTCGCCTGGCGCGGCCACAACCTGATGGTCGTGCCGCGCCGCGACGGCCTGCTGGTCCAGGCGCAAGGCGAGCACGACTTCAACAATGCCGACCGCCGCGTCGATCGCGCGATGAGCGAGGCGGCGGTCGCGCGCCTCGCAGAATTGTTCGTCTGAGCGCATCAGACAACGTCATCCCAAACCGATCAAGGTTGGTCGCGATGCGTCGTTCCAGCAACGCCGTTCGACCACGAGGACTCCTAGCATTCGCGACTCCCTTCATTGCATGTCCAGGAGTCCACGCATGCACCCTCATTCCGCTCACGCCACCGTCGTCACGCCCATCCCGGCACCACCGCCTGACCTCACCCTGGTGATGTACCGACTCGACCAGGTGGTCGCCGAAACCCACAAGCTGCGGGAAGACACGCGCCATGGCCTCGCTCAGGTCCATGACGAGCTTCGAACCATGCGCAAGGACCAGGAGGGTTTTCGCCGAGAACTCGCCGACCATCGCGTCGAGCATCAGCGCATCCGAAATGAGTTCAAGGATGAACTCAACGCGCAGCGACTCGAGTTCAGGAAGTCGATTGACGAAATGATGAATCGCAACAGCGCCGAGATGGAAAAGATGTTCGCCCGCGTGCTCACCACCGTCGACGACCGCATCAAGATCAGCGGGCAGGCGTCCGACCTCCGCCTGTTCAAGTGGTGCGCGGGCTCGGCCGCCACCTCGTCCGCGGCCACCAGCGGACTGGCCTACGCCATCTCGCGATTCCTCTCATGAGACCGCCCCGGGGAGGCGCCACTCGCGCCTCCCTCCGGCACCCGCAGTAGGCCCTGTCCTACCCGCGCCGTGAGCCGTCGGAGCTACTGTCGAGCCATCTCGGCAGACTGCGTCCGGCATCATGGTCCACCCCTCCTCTCCTGCGACGGATCTGCCGCCGTCCAGCACCCACTCGAGCGCCAGTTCGAGCGCTCCGCCCGGTGCCGCCCCGCCCGCCGCGCCCAAGCGCAAGCGTCGCCGCCCGCCGCGGCTGTCCTACGCCGCCTGGCGCCAGTTCCTGCAGATCGCCAAGCCCTATTGGCTCGGCGACCAGCGCAAGGCCGCCTGGGGCCTGCTGCTGCTGATGATCGTGCTGATGCTGTGCGAGACGCAGCTGGCCGTGATGCTCAACGACAAGACCGGCGAGATGACCTCCGCCCTGGCCGAGCGCAATCACTCGCGCTTCTGGCACGCCGTGCGCGACAGCCTCATCGTGCTGGGATTCGCCGTGCCGGTGTACGCCTTCTACTACTACATGCGGGACGCCTTCTCCAACCACTGGCGGCGATGGCTCACCGGCCGATTCCTCGACGGTTATCTCGACGGGCGCAAGTACTACGAGATCGGCACCGGCGCGGCCGGCGACATCGACAACCCCGACCAGCGCATCTCCGAGGACATCAACACCTTCACCGGCCGCTCCACCCACTTCATGCTGCTGATGCTGGGATCGCTGATGCAGCTGGTGGCCTTCTGCGCGGTGCTGTGGTCGCTGTCCAAGCTGCTGGTGGCCTTCCTCGTCGTGTACGCGACCGTGGGCACCTTCCTCGCGCTCTACGTCTTCGGCTCGCCGCTGATCCAGCTGAACTTCTGGCAACTGCGCCGCGAGGCCGACTTCCGCTTCGGCCTGATGCGCCTGCGCGAGAACGCCGAATCCATCGCGTTCTACCGCGGCGAGCCGCAGGAGCGCGCCCACATCGAGCATCGCTTCGAGTCGGTCTACCAGAACTACTGGAAGCTGATCCGCAAGCAGCGCGCGCTCAACCTGTTCCAGCGCGGCTTCAGCCAGCTCACTTTGGTCGTCCCCAGCGTGATCCTGGCCGAGCGCGTGCTGTCGGGCGACCTCGAGGTCGGTGCCGCGGTGCAGGCCGCCGGTGCCTTCGCCGCGGTGCTCACGGCGGTCTCGCTGATCGTGGACAACTTCGAGAGCCTGAGCCGCTTCGTCGCCGGCATCGACCGGCTGCATGCGCTGTCGGACGCGATGCGCGCGCGCAAGCCCCGGCAGGAGCGCGAACGCGAGCGCATCACCAGCGCCCATGCCGAGCAGCTCGCGCTGCGCGAGCTGACGCTGTACACGCCGCAGTTCGACCGGCTGCTGGTCGAGAAGCTCAACGTCGCGCTGAAACCCGGCGAGAGCCTGCTCATCACCGGCGTCAGCGGTTGCGGCAAGAGCTCGCTGCTGCGCGCGATCGCCGGTCTGTGGCGCAGCGGCGAAGGCACCATCGAGCATCCGCCGCTGGAGGACGTCTTCTTCCTGCCGCAACGGCCCTATCTGCAGCCCGGCACGCTGCGCAGCCAGATGATCTATCCGGACACGAGCACCGAGCTCGATGACGACGCGCTGCGCGCGATCCTGGCCGAGGTGAACCTGCCGGACCTCGCCGACCGCGTGGGCGGACTGGATGCGGTGCAGGACTGGGAGAAGCAGCTGTCCATGGGCGAGCAGCAGCGCCTGGCCTTCGCGCGCGTGCTGGTGCGCACGCCGCGGATGGTCATCCTGGACGAGGCCACCAGCGCGCTGGACACACGCAACGAGAGTCGCCTGTATGAGCGGCTGTGCCGCGACGGCATCACGCTGGTGAGCATCGCGCACCGTCATGGCGTGCTGCGGCACCACAGCCACGTGCTACACCTGCGGGGTGGCGGCGCGTGGTCGCTGCACGCGGCCGAGGGGTATGACTTCGACGCCGCCGATGCCGAGGCGGCCGAGGCGATCACCGCGGCGACCGCGGTACCGCCGACTGCGCCGATCGAGGCGGCCGAGGCGACCGAGGTGGCCGCGCCGGTCGAGTCGGCCGACCGTCCACGAAAGGATCCTGAATGACGATGAGCTGGACCGACGAAGTACTGCAGACGCTGCGCTCGGAGTTCTCCGACATTCCCGATGTCGAGCAGATCACCCGCATCACGCTGCGGCTGCTGCTAGCGGCGGTGCTCGGTGGCTGCCTGGGCTATCAGCGCGAGCAGCACGGCAAGGCCGCGGGCATGCGCACGCACATGCTGGTCGCGCTGGGCGCGGCGCTGTTCGTGCTCGTTCCTCAGCAGGGCGGCATGGCCCTGGGCGACATGAGCCGCGTGTTGCAGGGCGTGATCGCGGGCATCGGCTTCCTGGGCGCGGGCGCGATCCTCAAGCTCAAGGACGAGGAGCAGGTCCACGGCCTGACGACCGCCGCCGGCATCTGGCTGACCGCCGCCATCGGCGTGGCCTGCGGCCTGGGCCGCGAGGCGACGGCCGTGCTGAGCATGCTGCTGGCCCTGGCGATCTTGGAACTGCTGCCCAAGTTCGCCCGGCCGCGCAAGCATCACAAGGCGCGCGCCACCTCGCCGGTCGAGGAACGCGCGGACCCGCCGCTGGACTGAGCCGCCGCCGACTCCGGCACTTTCATCGCCGAGGGCACCGGCGTGGGCCGCTTGGTCAGCGAGCTGCCCAGCCGGGTGCTGAGCTTCATGCGGTTGTTGATGGCCCACCCACTCGCATCGAGGATCGGACCGAGGCTGCGCTGACGCAGCTTGAGCCAGGCGATCAGCATGCTGGGCCCGGAGATCGACACCACGATGCCCAGCACCGCCAGCGGAATCCACCAGCCCAGATCGACGAAGCGCCCGAAGACGCCCACGATCACCGTGCTGATGCTGCCCAGCGCCACGCCCAGCGCGGCCACGGTGCCCACATCGACACGCCGTGCCGGGACACCGGGCACACCCGAACCCAGCGCGCCGCCGGTGACTCCTGACGCGCCCGCGACGGGAGCCGCGGCCTGCGCGCCGGCCACCCCCGGCTGATCGGCGGTGGCGATGCGCCCGGCCCACTGGCCCATGCGCCCCTGCTGCGTCGAGTCGCTGGCCGCGGCGCGCTTGGCGACCTGCTCCTCCACCAGCCTCACGAGCTTCTTGTACGGCGACAGGAAAGCCTGTCCGACGCTGATCGGGTTCTCGATCACCTTGACGATGCGCGCGTCCCAATCCTTGCCGTCGCGGTCATAGAACAGCCCGTTGCGCCCGATGAAGAGGAAGTCGACGTCGCCCGCGCTCACCACGGCGACGATCGTGCGCTTCTGGTTCAGCCGCACGCACTCGGCGTAGACCAGGTAGGCCTTGGCCAGACCCGCGATCGGCGCGTGCTTCGCAGGATCGGCGACCTCCACGCACAGCTCGCAGGCGCGGCCGTCGATGAAGAGCGTGCCGGCCTGGAAGACCGCGCCCCGCCCTTCGTAGAAGTCCTCGAAGGACACGAAGTTGCGCGCCAGCCGCAGCAGGTCGCGCTGCAGCAGCACGAGTTTCTCCAGGTCGTTGAGCGCGGCGTGACGCGGCGCGGCGGCGCGGTCCTCCTCGATCACGCGGAGCAGGCGCACACGCGTCTGCTCGAGATCGTCGTGCAACAGCGCCGCGACGGTGTCCACGCCCAGCGCGGCCACCGGCCCGGCAGGTTGCGCTCGCAGCCAGTCGCGGCAGGCCTGCACCTGGGCCTTCAGCGCGCGCCAATCGGCCTCGTCGATCTCGACCGCGTCGCGGCCCAGGAGCACACGCACCGCCTGCTCGCGCAGCGCCGTCAACGCGGACTGCCACGCCGGATTGGCCCGCTCGTCCAGCGGCAGCGGCGCGCCGGGGCCGACCGGAGCCGCGGGCAGCTGACGCAGTGCGCCGGTCTCCAGCGAGAGCAGTTCGCCCGCATGGCGCTTGAGCTGCTCGGGATCCGTGGCGTTGAGGGTCGCGGCCGCCGAGGCGTCATAGCTGGCCAGCCGGCAGCGCGCGAAGAAGTCCTCGACCTTGTCGTGCACGGCCTGCACCGCCATCGCCGCGGCGCGCTTGCCGGCGCACCCGGCCTCGCCTTCCGCGTGCCAGGCCAGGAGCGTCGCGGCCTGGTCGAGGAAGGCCTCGATGCGGGTCTCGTCGATGCCGGGCTCGCCGCCAGCATCGGCGACCGCGCCCAGCGTGTCGGCGATGCGTTGCGCGAGGGCGCGATCCGCCGCTTGCTCGAAGGCGGACACGGGCACGATGCCGTCGCCGTTCTGGCGCTCGGCGGCCAAGTGGGACTGGCGCTCGCGGATGTCCTCGAGCCCGATGTCCGCGCGCGGTTCGTGCCCCGCGAGCGCATGGGTGCGCTGCAGTTCCTCGGCCAGCGCGCGGCCCTCGTCGGTCGCGGCCAGCGAGGCCAGCGCGAGCCGCTCATCGCCGCGCAGCAGCGGCGTCCAGTCGGCCAGTCGCGCGCCCACCCATTCACAGGCCGCGATCAGCTCGGGCGCGCGGATGCGTCCGTCGCGATCGAGGTCGATCAGGTCCAGCGTCCGTTCATCGAATTCGAGACCGCGCGTGGGACAAGCGAGCGCGACCCAGCGCTTCTGATCGAGGTCACGCAGATGCAGGAGGTCGTCGGCGGTGCTCAGAAGCGCCTGATCGGCGCCGCCCGCCCGGAAGAATCGCCAGGGATATGTCATCGGTGCGCAGGATGCGGCAAGTCCCATGCCCCGCCCCGCGAGCGCCGCCTCGCGCGTGCGAGTGCTGCACCGTCCCTCGCTCGCGCGACGCGGGAATGACAGTTGCCGCCAGGTTTGTTAGGGTGGTCGGTCCGGCGCCCCGGAGCTCAGCATGGACATCGATACCGTCTCTTACGTCTTCCAGAGCCTGGACGGCACGTTCACGATCAAGCCGCGCCTGTCCAGGCGTTGGCGCGTGAAACACGACAGCATGCCGTGGGGCGACTCGTTCGCCTCGGCGGAGGAAGCGGCGCGCGCCGTGTCCAAGGCCTTCGGCGTGCCCGCCGACCTGCGCGAATGGACCGAGGTCGGCGATTTCCACACCGACGTCGGCGGTTTTCACCCCTGAGCCCGTTCAGGCACGACCAGGCACGATCAGCCGCGATCAGGTGCGCTCAGGCGCCGCCCACACCACCCCGCCACCCACCGCGTGGCAACGCGCGTCCGCGGGCATGCCGGCTGACGTGGTGCCCGTGAACGCCCCAAAGGCCGGCAGGATCATCAGGTCCGGCGTCTCGCAGAAGCACGCGAGCCGCTGACGCTCGTGGGCACGGCCATGCAGCGTCACCGCCGGATGCAGGTGGCCGGCCAGCGCGTAGGCGCCGGCCACGGTCCGCGGATGGTGGTTGGCCGCGAAAGGCGGCATCGCATGCGGCTCATCCTCGATCCGGATGCGCAGCGAGGCCGGCGGATCGCCGGCGCGGCTGTCATGGTTGCCGCGGATCAACACCACCTCGACCGCCGCGTGACGCTCGCGCCAGCGATGCACCGGATCGAGCACCCGGGCCTGCTGCGCCGCGGCGGCGTGCAGGAAGTCCCCCAGCACGACCAGTCGCGCCGCGCGCGTGGCCTCAAGCACCGCGCTCAGGCGATCGAGGTTGTCCTGCGTCGTGCCGGAGGGCACCGGCTGACCGAGCGCCCGGAAGGTCGCGGCCTTGCCCAGATGCACGTCGGCCACGAAGACCGTGCCCGTCGCCGGCCACCACAACGCGCGCTGCGGCAGCAGCCAGACGCGCTCGCCGGCCAGCGTGCGGGCGAGCGCGCCCTCGGGGACGTCGACATCGAGTGACATCCCGCGATCATCGCCCGGCCGCGCCGTGTTCATCGGCCCTCAACGCGCGGCATCGGCGTTGCGCTCCAGGTCGGCGACCATGCGGGCGATGCGATCGGCCAGCGACTCGTTGCTGAGCTTCTCGCGGAAGCGCTCGACCATCAGCGGGAAGGCCAGCGGCGTCGGCCGGCGTAGAGGCTGCACGCGCAGCGTCTGCGCGCTCATGCGGGCCAGCGCCGCCGCGAGATGGCGAACGTCGAGCTCCTGCGTCAGCAGCTCCTGGCGCGCCTGCACGAGCAGCTGGTTGTCGGGGTCGTGCTGTTGGAAGACCTCGAAGAACAGCGAGGCCGAGGCCTGCAGCTGCCGATTGCTGCGTCGCTCGCCGGGGTGACTCTGGAAGATGAGCCCCGAGATGCGCGCGATCTCGCGGAAGCGCCGACGAGCGAGCTCGGTGGCGTTCAGGCTCTCGAGGACCTCGCGCAGCAGCGCGTCCATCGGCGAGAGCGTGAGCAGACCCGGCAGGCGTTCCGCCCAATCGATCGGCTTGGCGCTGAGCAGCTCCAGGCCGTAATCGTTCAGCGCGATGGAGAAGGTGCCCGTCTCCGGCTGCGCCGCGCGCCAGGCCAGCAGGCCCGCCAGGCCCAGGTGCACCTGGCGGCCGGCGAAGGGATAGAGGAACAGGTGCCAGCCCTCGCGGGACTTGAGCGTCTCGGCGACCAGCACGTCGGGCGTGGGCAGGTGCGACCAGCGGCGTTGCAGCTCGAGCAGCGGTCGCACGCAGCGCATCTCCGGCGCGTCGTATCGGTCCTGATCCGCCGCGGCCAGCTCGCGCAGCACCGCGTCGGCCAGCGTGCTCGACAGCGGCATGCGTCCGCCATTCCATCGCGGCACCGCGGCGCGTCCGGCCGTCGCGCGGCGCACGAAGGCGGTCATCTGCTCCACGCGCACCAGTTCCAGCAGGCGCCCGCTGAACAGGAAGGCGTCGCCGGGACGCAGCCGCGCGATGAAGCCCTCCTCCACCGTGCCGAGCTTGCCGCCGCTCAGGTACTGCACGCTGATGGCGGCATCGCTGACGATGGTGCCGATGTTGACGCGGTGTCGGCGGGCCAGGCGCGCATCGGGCACGCGCCACAGGCCGGTCTCGTCGGGCACGACGCGGTGATAGTCCGGATAGGCCGTCAGCGACGGGCCGCCCTGGCGCACGAAGTCCAGGCACCAGGCCCAGGACGCGGGGGTGAGCGTCTCATAGGCCACGGTGCCGCGGATCTCGTCGAGCAACGCGTCGGGCTCGAAGCCGCCGCCCAGTGCGACCGTGACCAGGTGCTGCACCAGCACGTCCAGCGGCGCGACGGGACTGTGGCGCGCCTCGATCTGGCCGGCGCGCACGGCATCGCGCGCGGCGGCGGCCTCGACCAGTTCCAGGCTGTGCGTGGGGACCAGCGTGATCCGCGACGGCCGGCCCGGCGCGTGGCCCGATCGCCCGGCGCGTTGCACCAGGCGGGCCACGCCCTTGGCCGAGCCGATCTGCAGCACGCGGTCCACCGGCAGGAAGTCCACGCCCAGGTCCAGGCTCGACGTGCATACGGCCGCCTTCAAGCGCCCTTCCTTGAGCCCGAGCTCGACCCACTCGCGCACCTCGCGGTCCAGCGATCCGTGGTGCAGCGCGATCACGCCGGCCCAGTCGGGGCGCGCTTCCAGCAGGGCGAGATACCAGCGCTCGGCCTGCGAGCGCATGTTGGTGAAGACCAGGCAGCTCGCGCTCTCCTCGATCGCCTCGACCACTTGCGGCAGCATCCGCAGGCCCAGGTGACCGGCCCAGGCGAATCGCTCGACGGTCTCGGGCAGCAGCGTGTCGATCAGCAGCGTCTTGTCGGTCTCGCCCTGGACCAGCACGGCGTCGGGTGTCTCGCGTCCCACCAACGTGCGCAAGGCCTCGTCCAGGTTGCCCAGCGTCGCCGACAACCCCCAGGTCATCAGCGCACTGCCACGGCCGCTGGCCCTCACCCCCGCCCTCTCCCGCCCTGCGGGAGAGGGGGCAAGAGGAGCGCTTCGTTCATCGCGGAAGCGGCGAAGGCGGGCCAGCGCGAGCTGGGTCTGCACGCCGCGCTTGTTGCCCATCAGCTCATGCCATTCGTCGACGACGACCAGGCGCACCTGACCGAGCTGCTCGCGCGCATCGGCGCGCGACAGCAGCAGCGACAGGCTCTCCGGCGTCGTCACGAGCACCGTCGGCAGCCGCCGGTCCTGCGCGGCGCGCTGCGCGGACGTCGTGTCGCCGCTGCGCAGCCCGGCGGTCCAACCGGGACACAGATCCGCCATCGGCCGCGTCAGCGCGCGCAGCGTGTCCGCGGCCAGCGCCCGCATCGGCGTGATCCAGAGCACGGTGAGCGGTGGCGCAACGGTCTTGCCGGCGATCTCGCGGGCCTGCGCGCCCACCGTCTCGCGCAAGGCCGCGAGCGCGCCCAGCCACACCGCCAGCGTCTTGCCGCTGCCGGTGCTCGAATGCAGTAGCCCGCTGCGACCCCGCGCCATCTCCTCCCAGACGCGACGCTGGAACGGGAAGGCGGTCCAGCCTTGGGTAGCGACCCAGTCGTCGATCGGCGCGAGGCCGGCGGGGCGCGATGGGGGACGCGCTGTGGGGCGCGCTCCGGTGCGCGCTGCAGGTCGTGCCGCCCTCATGCCGCGCCCTCGGGCAGGAGCGCCTGCAGCGACTGCAGCGTGTCGGCCTCGTCGACCGGCTTGTCCTCCCGCCGTCGCAGCATGCGGGGGAAGCGCACGGCGATGCCGCTCTTGTGCCGGCCGCTGCGCGCGATCCCTTCGAAGCCCAGCTCGAACACCATCGTCGGCGTGACGCTGCGCACCGGGCCGAAGCTCTCCACGGTGGTCTTGCGGATGACGGCGTCGACATCGCGGATCTCCGCGTCGGTCAGCCCCGAGTAGGCCTTCGCGAACGGCACCAGCGCGCGCGCCGGATCCTCCGGCGGACCGTTCCAGACCGCGAAGGTGTAGTCGGTGTAGAGGCTCGCGCGCCGCCCGTGGCCGCGCTGCGCGTAGATCAGCACCGCGTCCACGGACAGCGGATCGATCTTCCATTTCCACCACACGCCGACATCCTTCGTCCGCCCGACGCCATAACGCGCGTCCAGTCGCTTGAGCATCATCCCCTCCACGCCGAGCGCCCTCGCCTGCTCGCGCTCGCGCGCCAGCGACGCCCAGTCGGCGCCGGTCAGGCGCGGGCTCAGCACGAGCCCGGGCAGCGGATGCGCCGCCACCAGCTGTTCCAGGCGCTCTCGACGCTCGCGCTGCGGGCGCTCGCGCAGGTCCTCGCCGTCGTGCTCCAGCAGGTCATACACGCACAGCGCGACCGGCAGGTCCCGCAGCAGCTTCGGCCCCAGCGTCTTGCGGCCCAGGCGGCGCTGCAGCTCGGCGAAGGGCGCGGCGCGGCCCTCGCGCCAGACGAGGATCTCGCCGTCCAGCACCGTGCCCGAGGGCAGCGCCTCGCCCATCGCGCGCAACTCGGGAAAGCGGTCGGTGACGAGCTCCTCACCGCGCGACCAGATCGCGACCTCGCCGCCACGGCACACCAGTTGCGCCCGGATGCCGTCCCACTTCCACTCGACCAGCCAGTCCTCGGCCGGCCCCAGGCTCTCATCGAAACGCGCGAGCGGCAGCGACAGCGGATGCGCGAGGAAGAATGGATAGGGCTGAAGTCCGCGCGACGGCCGCCCTCCTCCCGCCTCAGCGCCGCCGGCAAGCGGCAGCCCGTCCGGGCCGAGTTCGATCGCGCCCTCGAGCTCGGGCGCGACCAGGGCCTCGTAATCCGCGGCGGCCGGGCGCGCGCCGGGCTGCGTGTAGCCCATCAGACGTTGCGCGACGAGCTTGGCGTCCACGCCGCTGATCGCCGCGAGCGCCTGCGTGACCTGCAGCCGCGACACCCCCACGCGGAAGGCGCCGGTGATCAGCTTGCCGTGCACGAAACGCTGCTCGGGCGCCAGCGCCGCCCACTGGCCCTGCAACGCAATCGCGAGCGCCTCCGGCGGCTGACCGCGCAGCGGCAGCAGGTGCTGCGTCATCCAGTCCGCCAATGAGCGCTCGAACATCGCGGTCGGCTCGGGCAGCAGCAAGGCGATCGTCTCCGCGAGGTCGCCGACAGCTTCGTAGCTCTCGTCGAACAGCCATTCCGGCAGCCCCGCGACCAGCCGCGCCTGCTCACGCAGGAAGCGCGAGGGCACGAGTTGCCGAGGCTTGCCGCCCGCCAGGAAAAAGACCGCCCAGGCGGCGTCCGCGGCCGGCGCCGCGCGCAGGTAGGCCTGCAGCGCGGCCTGCTTGGCGCGCTGCGAGGTCGACGCGTCCAGCTCGCGATACAGCGCGGCGAAGGCCTTCACGCGTCGTTCTCCTCGATGCCTTCGGCCGGCTCGGCCGGCTTGGACTGCTCGGACTTCTCGGACTGCTCATCCGGCCCACCCTCCTCGGCCTCCTCGCCGTACTCGGTCTTGAAGGCCTGCGCGTCCAGGCCCAGCTCGCGCAGCCAGCGCACCATCACCGGCACGCTGCCATGCGTGACGAAGACCCGCTCCGCGCCGGTGCCGCGGATGGCCGCCATCAGGCCCGGCCAGTCCGCGTGGTCAGACACGACGAATCCCCGGTCCACGCCCCGTCGGCGCCGCGTGCCGCGCAGCTGCATCCAGCCGCTGGCGAAGGCGTCCGAGGGGTCGCTGCCGAAACGCCGTATCCACGGCGAGCGTCCGGCCGACGGCGGCGCGATGACCAGCGCGCGGGCGAGCGCCGCCTTGTCCAGCGCCGGATCCGCGGCGTGAAAGGTCGGCGGCAACGCCACGCCCGCGGCGCGATAGACGGCATTGAGCGGCTCGACCGCCCCGTGCGCCACGATCGGGCCGATGGACGCATCCACGCCGTGCAGCAGCCGCTGCGCCTTGCCCAGCGCGTAGGCGTAGAGGACCGACGCCCGTCCGGCGGCCGCGTTGGCGCGCCACCACGCGTCGATCTCGGCGAAGAGCGCGGCCTGCGATGGCCATCGGTAGATCGGCAGCCCGAAGGTGGATTCGGTGATGAAGGTGTCGCAGCGCACCGGCTCGAACGGTGCGCAGGTGCCGTCCGCCTCCAGCTTGTAGTCGCCCGAGGCCACCCAGACCCGGCCGGCGTGTTCCAGCCGCACCTGCGCGGATCCGAGCACGTGTCCGGCGGGATGCAGCGAGACGCGAACGCCGTGGTGCTCGATGACCTCGCCGTAGGCCAGCGTCTGCAGCGTGATGTCCTCGCCCAGGCGCCGGCGCAGGATGGCCGCGCTGTCGTGATGCGCCAGGTAGTGGCCATGCCCCATGCGCGCGTGGTCGCTGTGCCCGTGCGTGATCACGGCACGGTCCACCGGCCGCCAGGGGTCGATGTAGAAGTCGCCCGGCGGGCAGTAGAGCCCGGCGGGCCGGGCGACGACGAGATCGCCGGGTCGATCGCCGGGCAGGTCGCAGGACAGGTCGCTGGGAAGGCTGGCCATGACGCCCGATGCTAGTGCGCGCGCCGCGCCGCGCCTGTAGGACGAGCCCGCGACCGGTGAGGATCCCCTACACTGCCTCGGCGTTCATCCACCATGGCCCGGCGCCTGCCGACCGGGCTTCTCCAGGGAGGGAAAGGGATGGGTCGTGTCTCCGACTGGTTGCTGCGACACCGCCGCACCGCGTGGCTGCTCGCCGCGGGGGTGGCGCTGGCGCTGGGTGTCGCCGCGAGCGAGACCCACCGACGCTCGCTCGAGCACGATTTCCGCCGCACCCTGGCCAATGCCGCCCAGCGCGAGGCGATCGCGCTGCAGGGCCTGACGCTGACCGGCAAGGGCATGGGCGCGGTGGTGCTGGCCGGCCAGCTCAATCCCGCGCTCAAGACCGCGGCGGCGCTCACCGACACCACCGAGGCGCGCCGCGACCGGCCCGCCTTCGACACGCTGGAGGTCATCGGCACCAGCGTCGGCGCGCAGCTGGCCTATGTCGTCAATGCACGCGGCCGGATCATCGCGGCCTGGGACGACGAGGGCGTCTCCCCGATCGGGCTGGACGTCAGCTTCCGCCAGTACTACCGCCAGGCCATGCGCGGACAGCCCAACGTCTTCGCCGGCATCAGCATCACCACCGGCCAGCGCGCCTTCTGGCTGGCCGCGCCGATCTACCGCCAGCCCGGCCAGAGCGGCGAGATCGTCGGCGTCCTGGCCGCGCGGCTCTACGCCGACGCGCTGGATCGTTTCCTGGACACGCGCAGCTACGCCGGCGCGCTGCTCGTGTCGCCGCAGGGCGTGGTGCTCGCGGCCAGCCGCCCGGACTGGCGCATGAGCCTGGACGGCACCTCGACGCCGCAGCGTGCCAAGGCGCTTACCGGCGGCGGCCAGTTCGGCAAGCTCTTCGAGGACCCGTCGCGCGCGCACAGCCTGCCCTTCGCGCTGGGCGGGCCGACCGTGGAGGTCGACGGCACCCGCCACGCGGCCGTCCAGGCGGACGTGGCCTGGAACGACCCGTCCGGCCCCTGGCGCCTGGTGCTGCTCGGTGACCTGGACGCGCTGGAGCCCAGCGCCACGCGCGTGGGCATCGCCGCGCTGGTGGCGCTGTTGGCCTTCGGGCTGCTCGCGGCGTCCTTGCGCAGCCTGGCCCACGGCGCCGCGCGCGAGCGCAAGGAGCTGGAACTCCAGGACCAGCACCACCAGTTGCAGGCGGCGCTGGCCGAGCGCGAACGCGCGCAGGACGCGCTGCAGCGGGCCAAGGAGGACGCCGAGGACGCCACGCGCGCCAAGTCCGATTTCCTGGCCAACATGAGCCACGAGATCCGCACCCCGATGAACGCGATCATCGGCATGTCCCACCTGGCGCTGCAGACCGGCCTGGACACCCGCCAGCGCAACTACATCGAGAAGGTGCACCGCTCGGCCGAGAACCTGCTGGGCGTGATCGACGACATCCTGGACTTCAGCCGCATCGAGGCCGGCAAGCTCAGCCTGGAATGCGTGCCCTTCCGCATGGAGGACGTGCTCGACCACCTGGTCAACCTGATCGGCTTCCGCGTCGAGGACAAGGGCCTGGAGCTGCTGCTGAACGTGCCGCCGGACCTGCCCACCGCGCTGGTCGGCGATCCGCTGCGGCTCGGGCAGGTGCTGGTCAACCTCGGCAACAACGCGGCCAAGTTCACCGAACGCGGCGAGATCATCGTGGGCATCGAGTCGATGACGCTGGGCGCCAAGGAGGCCGGTGCCTCGCTGGACGCGGTGTGCACACCCGAGGTCGAGCTGCATTTCTGGGTCCGCGACACCGGCATCGGCATGACGCCCGAGCAGCAGGCGCGGCTCTTCCAGAGCTTCAGCCAGGCCGACAGCTCCACGACGCGCAAGTACGGCGGCAGCGGGCTGGGACTGGCGATTTGCAAGCAGCTCGTGGAGATGATGGGCGGGCGCATCTGGCTGGAATCGGCGCCGGGCGTGGGCTCGACCTTCCACTTCAGCGCGCGCTTCGCGCTCCAGCCGGAGGGTTCCGATCTGCCGGCGCGGCGCGCGCTGATGGCCCATGAGCTGGCGCGCCTGCGCACGCTGGTCGTCGACGACAACCGCGCCGCGCGCGAGATCCTGTCCACGCTGGGCGCGAGCTTCGGGCTGGATGTCAGCACCGCGGCCGACGGCGCCGCGGCGATCCGCGACGCCGAGCGCGCGCAGTCCGACGGGCAGCCCTACTCGCTGGTGCTGATGGACTGGCAGATGCCGGTGCTCGATGGCCTGGCCGCCACGCGCCAGCTGGGCGACGGGCGCCTGGAGACGCCCCCGGCGGTGGTGCTGGTGACCTCCTTCGGCCGCGACGACTCGCTGACCGCCGCGCTGGCCGCCGCCGGCCATGGGCCGGGCGGCGCGCGCCGTCCGGTGCTGCTGACCAAGCCGGTGACGGCCTCCACGCTGTTGAGCGCGATCGGCGAGGCGCTCGGCCATGTCGACCTGCCGCTGCCCGCGGCGCAACGCCGGCGTGACTCGGCGCGCGAGGCCATGCGCGCGCTGGCCGGCGCCCGCATCCTGGTGGCCGAGGACAACGAGCTCAACCAGGAACTGGCCGCCGCGCTGCTGGAGGACGCCGGCATCCACGTCACGCTGGCGGCGCACGGCCGCATCGCGCTGGAGCTGCTCGCGGCCTCCCCCGAGGGCTTCGACGGCGTGCTGATGGACTGCCAGATGCCGGTGCTGGACGGCTACGCGGCGACCCGCGCGCTGCGCGCGGATCCGCGCTGGCGCGCGCTGCCGGTGATCGCGATGACCGCCAACGCGATGAGCGGCGACCGGGAGAAGGTCCTGGCCGCCGGGATGAACGACCACATCCCCAAGCCGCTCAACGTCGACCTGCTGTTCGAGACCCTCGCCCGCTGGGTCCGCCCGGCGATGCCGAGCGCGGCCGTGCCGATGGACACGCGCTCCGGCGCGGGTGGCCGTGTCGACACGCGCTCCGGGGCGGGTGTCCGCGTCGACGCGCACTCTGGCGCGGGCGGGCGCGTGGACACGCGCCGAGGCGGCCAGGCCCCCGAGGAGGAGGTCCGCGACGACCTGCCCCAGATCGCCGGACTGGACACGCAGGCCGGTCTGGCCACGGCCGGCGGCCACCTGCCGCTGTACCGCAAGCTGCTGCGCACCTTCCACGACTCGCAGAGCGACTTCGCCGCGAGCTTCGCCGAGGCCGCCACCGCGGCCGATCACGCGACGATGACCCGGCTGGCGCATTCGCTGCGCGGCGCGGCGGGCACGCTGGGCGCGCGGCCGCTCGCCGCGGCGGCGCATGCGCTGGAGCAGGCCTGCGCGCAACGCGTGAGCGCCGCGGAGCGCGAACCGCTGCTCGTGCGCGCCCAGTCGCTGCTGGCCACGCTGCTGGTCTCGCTGGGCCGGCACCTGGCACGCGAGGCGATGCTGGCGGCGGCGTCGCCGGGGGCATCCTCCACCGGGACCGGCCCGTCGGCGTCGCAGGCCCCGGCAGTCCTGGACGACGCCTCGCGCGCGCGGCTGCAGGACACGATCGCGCGGCTCGCGGCGCTGCTCGAGGACAGCGACTCGGCCGCCGCCGACGCGGCGCAGGCGCTGTCCGAGCTGCTCGACCGCCTGCCGCTGCCCACGGCGCGGCTGCGGGGACTGCGCCGCGCGGCCGATGCCGCGGCGCGATTCGATTTCGACGCGGCGCTGGCGCTGCTGGCCATCGACGCCGCCGAGTCCGCCTCGCCCGCCGATCCGCGTTCCTCGTCCGGGAGTCCCGCATGAGCCCCTTTTCCACGCTCACCTCGACGTCGGCCTCAGGTCCCTCGCCCGCCGCGCTCGCCGACCCCACCGACGGCGCGACCGTGCTCGTCGTCGACGACACGCCGGACAACCTCACGCTGATGAGCGAGCTGCTGCG
This sequence comes from Roseateles sp. So40a, assembly GCF_048081605.1. NCBI lineage: Bacteria > Pseudomonadati > Pseudomonadota > Betaproteobacteria > Burkholderiales > Sphaerotilaceae > Roseateles > Roseateles sp. So40a. The sequence continues at coordinate 2,887,168 of NZ_CP182288.1, forward strand.
CGACCGCTACCGCGTGAAGATCGCCAATCATGGCGAGAAGGCGCTGCGCATCGCGGCGGCCGAGCCGCGCCCCGACCTGATCCTGCTGGACGTCATGATGCCGGGCATGGACGGGTACGAGGTCTGCGAGCGGCTCAAGGCCGATCCGGCCACGCGCGACGTGCCGGTGATCTTCCTGACCGCGCGCTCCGACGTCGCCGACGAGACGCGCGGCCTGGCGATGGGCGCGGTGGACTACATCACCAAGCCGATCAGCCCGCCCATCGTGCGGGCGCGGGTGCGCACGCACCTGCGGCTCAAGGCCAGCGCGGACTTCCTGCGCGACAAGGCCGCGTACCTGGAAGCGGAGGTCGCGCGCCGGGGCGCGGAGCTCGCGGCGATCCAGGACGTGACCATCCTGGCCATGGCCTCGCTGGCGGAGACGCGCGACAGCGACACCGGCAACCACATCCGCCGCACGCAGCATTACGTCAAGGCCCTGGCCGTGGCGCTGCGCGAGCAGCCGGCGCTGCGCGAGCTGCTGACGCCGGAGTACGTGGCGACGCTGTTCAAGTCGGCACCGCTGCACGACATCGGCAAGATCGGCATTCCGGATCGCATCCTGCTCAAGCCCGGGCGGTTCACGCCGGCCGAGTTCGAGATCATGAAGGCCCATCCCGCGCTGGGCCGCGACGCGATCGCGCAGGCCGAGGCCCAGCTCGGCACGCCGGTGCTGTTCCTGTCCATGGCCAAGGACATCGCCTACGGCCACCAGGAGAAGTGGGACGGCTCGGGCTACCCGGAGGGGCTGCGCGGCGAGGCCATTCCGCTCGCGGCCCGCCTGATGGCCCTGGCGGACGTCTACGACGCGTTGATCAGCCGCCGCGTGTACAAGCCGGCGATGTCGCATCGGGAGGCGCTGGGGATCATCGTCGAGGGCCGCGGCACGCACTTCGACCCCGTCGTCGTCGACGCGTTCATCCGCATCCAGGACGAGTTCCAGGACATCGCCCGCCGCTTCGCCGACGACGACGAGACCCTGCAGCGCAAGCAGGACTGGATAGACACCGCCAACGCGCCGCTGCCCGAAGCCTGATCGAGGCTTGACCGGGGCTTGATCGACGGCGAGCGCCATGGAGAATCGCCCGCCATGCGCCGCTCCACCCTCCTGTCGCCCGCCGTCGTGCCGGCCGTCATCGTCCCCCTTGCCATCCTGGCCGCGCTCGGCACCTTCAGCACCGCGTCCCACGCCCAGCAGCCCCGCCCGGTGACACCACGCGGACCGCTGGACGCGCAGGAGCAGAACAACATCGCGGTGTTCCGCCGCGTGTCGCCGTCGGTGGTGCACATCACGACGCTGTCGCAGCAGCGGGACTTCTTCTCGCGCAACGTGACCGAGGTGCCCAGCGGCACCGGCTCCGGGTTCTTCTGGGACGAGCAGGGGCACATCGTCACCAACTTCCATGTGATCCGCGGCGCGTCCGCGGCCAAGGTGACGCTGTCGGACCAGAGTTCGTTCGATGCGCGGCTCGTGGGGGTTGATCCGGACCGCGACCTCGCCGTGCTGCGCATCACCGCGCCGCGCGAACGCCTGCTGCCCGTGCCCATGGGCAGCAGCCGCGAGCTGCTCGTGGGACAGACGGTGTACGCGATCGGCAACCCGTTCGGCCTGGACCAGACCCTGACGCGCGGCATCGTGTCGGCGCTCAACCGCGAGATCGAGTCGCTGACCCAGCGCACCATCCGCAACGCCATCCAGACCGACGCGGCGATCAACCCGGGCAACTCGGGCGGTCCGCTGCTGGACTCGGCCGGGCGGCTGATCGGCGTGAACACGTCCATCTTCAGCCCCAGCGGCGGCAGCAACGGCATCGGGTTCGCGATCCCCGCCGACGAGGTCAACCGCGTCGTCCCGCAGCTGATCCAGCACGGGCGCGTGATCCGCCCGGCGCTGGGCCTGACGGCCGGCACCGAGCAGCTGCGCCAGGTGCTGCGCCTGCCCAAGGGCGTGGTGCTGATCGGCCTGCAGGCCGGCGGCGCCGCGCAGCGCGCCGGGCTGAAACCGTTCATGCGCGGACGCGACGGCCGCATCGTCGGCGGCGACGTGATCACCGCGGTCAACGGCACGCCGGTGTCCGATCTGGACACGCTGCTCAATGAACTCGAGGAGCGCCAGATCGGCGAGAAGATCACCCTCACCGTGTGGAACGGCGGCAAGACCCGGCAGGTGCAGGCGCAGCTCACGAGCGACTGAGCCCCGCGGATGGCCACCGGCCGTGGCAGCTCGGGCACCTCGCCTACCTCATCCGGCGATAACCCTGGCGCCGCCCCGGTCCGGGCACCCCGCCTAGACTGCGCGCCCATGCACCCACGTCTTTCGATCCTCGACCTCGCGCCCATCGTCGAGGGCGGCACGGCCGCCCAGGCGCTCCACGACAGCACCACGCTCGCGCAGCACGCGGAGCGCCTGGGCTACACCCGCTACTGGGTCGCCGAGCACCACAACATGGAGGGCGTCGCCTCGTCCGCCACGGCCGTGCTGATCGGCCAGATCGCGGGCGCCACCTCGACGATCCGCGTCGGCTCGGGCGGCATCATGCTGCCCAACCACGCCCCGCTGACCATCGCCGAGCAGTTCGGCACGCTGGCCACGCTGTTCCCCGGCCGCATCGACCTGGGCCTGGGGCGCGCGCCCGGCACCGACGGGCCCACGATGCGCGCGCTGCGCCGCCACCTGGCCACTGCGCACGAGGACCGTTTCCCCGAGGACGTGCTGGAGCTGATCGCCTACCTCGCACCCGAGCAGCCGGGCCAGGTCGTGCGCGCGATCCCCGGCCAGGGCACCGAGGTGCCGGTCTGGCTGCTGGGATCGAGCCTGTACGGCGCGCAGTTGGCCGCCTACCTGGGGCTGCCCTTCGCGTTCGCCTCGCACTTCGCGCCGTCGATGCTGATGCAGGCGCTGGAGATGTACCGCGCGCAGTACCGCCCCAGCGCGCGTCATCCGACGCCCTATGCGATGGTCGGCCTGAACGTGGTGGTGGCCGACACCGACGCGCAGGCGCAGCACCTGTTCACCTCGCTGCAGCAGCGCTTCCTGGGCATGCAGCGCGGCCAGCGCGGGCCGCTGCCGCGACCGATCGACAGCATGGACACGCAGTGGACCGCCGGCGAGAAGCTGGCGGTCGAGCGCATGCTGGCGGAGTCCATCGTGGGGTCGCCGCGCACGGTCCGCGAGGGCCTGCAGGCCACGCTCGAGCGCACCGGCGCGGACGAGTTCATCGTCGCCTGCGCGGTGCACGACGCCGCGGCGCGGCGGCGTTCGTACGAGCTGCTGGCGGGCATCGCCGCGGGCACGCACGGCCTCTGATCCGGCCCGGCGTGCGCAAGGCGCAGCGCTCTCCCTGATCCCGGTCAGCGCACCGGCACGCACGCGGCAGGCCGGGCGCGCGCGGCCTCAACTTCGCCGATAGGCGTGCGCGGGCGGGCTTGGGACGATGCGGGGTATTGCCCACTTCGAGCGCCGCCGCATGTCTGCCTGCTTCCTTGCCCGCCTCCGCTTGCTTCCCGTCGCGCCCCGGCGTCGCCAGGCCGGCTTCACCCTGCTGGAGATCAGCTTCGTTCTGGTCGTCGCGGGCGGCCTGTCCATCGGCGCGCTGGAGATGCTGCGCTTCCAGCAGATGGTCGAACAGGGCCGCCATGCCGGCGAGCGCCTGGCCGTCCTGCGCGAGGGCGCAGCGGCCTACACCCGGGACCATGGCCGCGAGATCCTGGCCCAGGTGCCCGATCATCAGCGCTGCGCGGAGGTCGACCTGTCCAGCGCCAGCGCCGTCGCGACCCCGGCAGGGGGGGCGTCCGCCCTGGCGGGCTGCGGGCTGAAGATCGACGGTCAGTCCGTGGCCAACGTCTACCAGCCCACCATCGCCGAGCTGCAGGCCCTCGGTTACGTGCGGCTCACCGATGACCTGCCCTTCATCCACGGCGACACCATCGTCGACGGGCACACCGGCACGCAGGCCGTGCCGCGGTGGCGTGTGTCGACACGCTGCAGCCGCCACTGCGCCCCGCCGACCGGAACGGTCGCGGACGCGCCCAAGCCGGTGTTCTCGTTGATGCTGTTCAACTCCCAGCCCTTCTTCCCGCAGGGCAAGCTGCAGTACGGACAGGCCGCGCAGCTCAAGGCCGCGATCCAGGCCATCGGCCCCGACGCGCTGATCGCGCCGCCGGGCAGCTCGCCGAAGGTCTCGCGCAAGCTGCGCAGCGCGGCAGGCCAACCCGCCACCAATCCCCTGCGTGATGCTGAAGACGGTGTCCCCGGCGTGCTGGCCACGCTGACCTATGTGGACACCAACGCGTCGCGCGCCGCCGCGCCGCCCACCAGTTGCGGCGGGACCTCCGGCGTCACCTGCCAGGACGGCTCCGCGCCGCCGACCCAGTCCTGGGACTTCAACGGCAAGGATCTGGGCAACGTCGCCAACCTCGAGGTGACTCGGGACCTCAGCGTGGCCGAGTACCTCCAAGCGGGCAAGCGCCTGGTCGCCGGCACGCCACCTCGCCCGTTGCGCGCCACCGACCAGTACGTCGCGGCACGCGCGCACGTCCCCCCTGCGACGCTGGAAGTCAACGGCAATGCCTACATCGACCGGGACCTGACGGTCGGGCCGAGAGCCAGCTTCGGCGGCCGGGAGGCTGCCCTGGCCCGCGCGGACTTGCGGGTGGCCAACGGCCATCTGAAGACGGATGCCGGCAGCTTGATCGTCGAAGGTGGCATCGGCGACTTCTCGGGCGGCATCGGCGCCTTCAGCAGCGCCGACATCGGAGGCATCCGCCTGCCGACGATCCGCCAGCCCGGCACGCCATGCGGAGCGGCCAACCTGGGTCTCTATCGCGCCCAGGACGGCGTGATGCACCTGGTGGTGTGCCGCCCGCGTCAGCGGGACAGCTGGGGCCAAGCCTTGCCCGCCGCCACGCGCCAAGGCATCTGGACCCTGTCCAGCGACGGGCGAACGGAGGCCGAGATCTTCGCCCGGCCCGTCGCGCCCTGAACGGGCGGGTCAGTCCGCCCGCCTCAGCCCACCCGCATCAGCCCACCCACTTGCGCGCGTTGCGGAACATGCGCATCCAGGGGCTGAACTCGGCCGTGTCGCCCGCGGTCCAGCTCATCTGGACATTGCGGAACACGCGCTCCGGATGCGGCATCAGCGCGGTGAAGCGGCCATCGGCCGTGGTCACCGCGGTCAGGCCTTGCGGGCTGCCGTTGGGGTTGAGCGGGTACTGCTCGGTGGGCTGACCGTCGCCGTCGACGTAACGCATCGCGCGCAGCACCTGCTCGGGGTTGCCGCGCTGCGAGAAGTCCGCGAAGCCCTCACCGTGCGCCACCGCGATCGGCAGCCGGCTGCCGGCCATGCCGGTGAAGAAGATGCTCGGCGACTCGACGATCTCGACCTGCGCCAGGCGGGCCTCGAACTGCTCGCTGCGGTTGCGGACGAACTTCGGCCAGTGCTCGGCGCCCGGGATCATCGGCGACAGCGCCGCCAGCATCTGGCAGCCGTTGCACACGCCCAGCGCGAAGCTGTCGGAGCGCGCGAAGAAGCCCTCGAAGGCCGCCTTCAGCACCGGGTTGAACAGGATGGACCGCGCCCAGCCCTCGCCCGCGCCCAGCGTGTCGCCGTAGCTGAAACCGCCGCAGGCGATGAAGCCCTTGAAGTCCTTCAGATCGACCGCGCCGGCCTGCAGGTCGCTCATGTGCACGTCGTAGGCATCGAAGCCGGCCTGCGCCATCGCATAGGCCATCTCGACATGCGAGTTCACGCCCTGCTCGCGCAGGATCGCGACCTTGGGCCGCACGCCGCTGGCGATGAACGGCGCGGCGACGTCGTCCTTGACGTCGAAGCTCGGCAGCCAGTGCAGGCCCTGGCCCGGGGTCTTGGACAGCGCGTGTTCCTGGTCGGCGCAGGCCGGGTTGTCGCGGTCGCGCGAGATGCGCCACGCCACCTGGTCCCACTCCTGCTGCAGCTCGTGCAACGGCGCGGCGAACACCTTCTTCGCGTCGCGCCAGACCTCGGCCTGCCGCGTGTCGTTGGTCTTGCCCACGACGTGCGACTGCCTGGACAGCCCATGCGCGCGCAGCGTCTGCAGCACGGCGTCGCGGTCGGCGGTGGCCACCTGCAGCACGGCGCCGAGTTCCTCGTTGAACAGCGCCTTGAGCGTCAGTTCGTCGCGGCGGCCGCTGACCTGCGAGGCCCAGTTCTTGGAGTCGCCCATCTCCGCGCGGCTGTCGCTGATGCCGTCGCCCTCGGTGACGAGCATGTCCACGTTCAGGCTGACGCCGCGCTGGCCGGCGAAGGCCATCTCCAGGGCCGCGGCGAACAGGCCGCCGTCGCTGCGGTCGTGGTACGCCAGCAGCTTGCCCTGGCCGCGCAGGTCGTTGACCGCGGCCACCAGCGAAGTCAGCAGGGCCGGATCGTCCAGGTCGGGCACCTCGGGGCCGAACTGGTTCAGCGTCTGCGCCAGGATCGAGCCGCCCATGCGCATGCGGCCCTGGCCCAGGTCGACCAGCACCAGCGTGGTGTCACCGTCGCGCAGTTGCGGTGTCAGCGTGCCCCGCACGTCGGCGATCGAGGCGAAGGCCGACACGATCAGCGACACCGGCGCGGTGACCTGTTTCGTGGCGCCGTCCTCGGACCAGCGGGTGCGCATCGACAGGGAATCCTTGCCCACCGGGATGGACACGCCCAGCGCCGGGCACAGTTCCATGCCGACGGCCTTGACGGTGTCATACAGCGCGGCGTCCTCGCCGGGCTCGCCGCAGGCGGCCATCCAGTTGGCGGACAGCTTCACGCGCGACAGCTCGATCGGCGCGGCCAGCAGGTTGGTGATGGCCTCGGCCACGGCCATGCGGCCCGACGCGGGGCCGTCCACGGCCGCCAGCGGCGTGCGCTCGCCCATGCTCATCGCCTCGCCGGCGAAGCCCTTGAAGTCGGCCAGCGTGACCGCGCAGTCGGCCACCGGCACCTGCCACGGGCCGACCATCTGGTCGCGATGGTTCAGGCCGCCGACGGTGCGGTCGCCGATGGTGACCAGGAAACGCTTGCTCGCCACGGTCGGGTGGCGCAGCACGGTGCGCGCGGCGGTGGCCAGCTCGACGCCGTCCAGCGTCAGCGTGCCGCCCGAGCGCGTCACGCGCTGGACGTCGCGGTGCATCTTGGGCGGCTTGCCCAGCAGCACGTCCATCGGCATGTCGATGGCGCGCTCGCCCTGGGCGCCGTCCTCCAGCACCAGCTCGCGGGACTCGGTCGTCACGCCGACGACCGCGAACGGGCAGCGCTCGCGTTCGCACATCGCGGTGAAGAGGTCGAGGCTCTCAGGCGCGATCGCCAGGACGTAACGCTCCTGGCTCTCGTTGCACCAGATCTCCTTGGGCGCGAGGCCGCTCTCCTCCAGCGGGACCTTGCGCAGGTCGAAGGTCGCTCCGCGGCCGGCGTCGTTCACCAGTTCGGGGAAGGCATTGGAGATGCCGCCCGCGCCGACGTCGTGCACGGCGAGGATGGGGTTGCGCTCGGCCAGGCCCCAGCAGTGGTTCAGGACCTCCTGCACGCGGCGCTGGATCTCGGGGTTGCCGCGCTGGACCGAGTCGAAGTCCAGGTCGGCCGTGTTGGTGCCGGCGGCCATCGAGCTGGCGGCGCTGCCGCCCATGCCGATGCGCATGCCCGGGCCGCCGAGCTGGATCAGCAGCGAACCGGCGGGGAACTCGATCTTCCTGGTCAGGTCCGAGCGGATCGCGCCGACACCGCCGGCGATCATGATCGGCTTGTGATACCCGCGGCGGATGCCGTCGACGTCCTGCTCATAGACGCGGAAGTAGCCGCCCAGCGCGGGACGGCCGAACTCGTTGTTGAACGCGGCGCCGCCCAGCGGTCCCTCGGTCATGATCTGCCGCGCGCTGGCGATGTGCGCGGGCTTGCCGACCGGGCTCTTTTCCCAGGGCTCGTCCAGGCCGGGCAGGTGCAGGTTGGACACCGAGAAGCCGGTCAGGCCGGCCTTGGGCTTGGCGCCGCGGCCGGTGGCGCCCTCGTCGCGGATCTCGCCGCCGGCGCCCGTGGAGGCGCCCGGGTGCGGGGAGATGGCCGTCGGGTGGTTGTGCGTCTCGACCTTCATCAGCACGTGCGCGGTCTCGGCACGGGCTTCGTACTTCGGCGCGCGCTGGTCGCCGGCGGGCATCCAGCGCTCGATCGCGTGGCCTTCCATCACCGCGGCGTTGTCCGCGTAGGCGATCACCGTGTGCTGCGGGTGCAGCTTCTCGGTGTTGCGGATCATGCCGAACAGCGACAGCGGCTGAGCCTCGCCGTCGATGGTGAACTGGGCGTTGAAGATCTTGTGGCGGCAGTGCTCGCTGTTGGCCTGCGCGAACATCATGAGCTCGACGTCGCTCGGGTTGCGGCCGAGCTTGGTGAAGGCAGCCACGAGGTAGTCGATCTCGTCGTCGGACAGGGCCAGGCCCCAGGCGCCGTTGGCCTCGTCCAGCGCGGCGCGGCCGCGGCCCTGCACGTCCACGTGCGCCAGCGGCTGGGCCTGCTTGTCGTCGAAGAGATGGGCGGCGTCCTCGCGCGACAGCAGCACGCTCTCGGTCATGCGGTCGTGCAGCAGCTCGGCGCAGGCGACGAGCTCGGCCTCGGTCAGCGGCTTGGCGCCGCCGGTCAGGCCAGCGAGCAGACCGGACTTGAGCGTCAGGCGGAACTCGGTGACGCGCTCCACGCGGTGGATGGCCAGGCCGCAGTTGTGGGCGATGTCGGTGGCCTTGGAGGCCCAGGGGCTCAGCGTGCCCAGGCGCGGGGCCACGACGATCAGGCCGCCGTCGGCCGGGCCTTCATAGGCATCGCCGTAGTTCAGCAGCGCGGCCAGCTTGTCGCGTCCCTCGGCGTCGAGCGCCGCGTCGGTCCAGACCCAGTGGACGTGACGCGCGTGGACCGCGGTGATGCGGTCGCTGACGGCCTGCAGGCGCGCCAGCAGCGCCGCGGCTCGGAAGGACGAGAGGGCATTGCCCCCCTCGAAGTGAATCAGATGCTTGGAGGAGGTGGTGCTGGCCATGGGATCCCAGGGGGTTGCGCCGCGCGCGCCGCGGCGGTGAAGCCCGACATTCTAGCCAGCGCCACCGGCCGACCCGGGTTTACCCCCTGCGGGCGCCCTCCTCCGAGGGACGCCTCAATGGCAATCGCTCAGGCGGCGTAGCGCGATGTGCATCTGCTGGTCGGTGAGTTTGCCGCGCGCGGGCTGCACCCAGACGCCGGGTTCGCCGGTGGTCAGCGACTTCAGCTTGACGACCTTGACCGGCTCCGGCTGCGAGGGCCGCTCGGGATCGAGCGACCACCAGCCATCGGCCACGGTGCAGGTCATGCCTTCGTCGACCGCGGCCGGGGCCGCGTGCGCAAGGTTCATGACACATGACATCAACAGGCCAGCAACAACAGGCAACTTCACACCAACTCCCTGGAACATTATTCGAGTGAGCGAATGTATCGAAGTGACATGACGTAACCGCCCCGGGATTTCACGATTCGCCCAAGACGCACACCCCTAGATGGGGGATGTCGTTCGATGCGAGCACGAAAATGGCAGGAACCGAGGGTCATCCCCTAGGCGACCGGGCTCTTCCAAGCGGCGGATGGCGGCGGTCATGGCTTGTCGCTACATTGGTCGGCTTTCGGACTCGACGGCCGCCTCCCATGAAGCTGGCGTCCCCGGGTCGTTCATCGCCACTGGAGACCACCATGTCCCGCAAGACCCCCATCGCGCATTACCGCAACATCGGCATCTCGGCGCACATCGACGCCGGCAAGACGACGACGACGGAGCGCATCCTGTTCTACACCGGGGTCAATCACAAGATCGGCGAGGTGCACGACGGCGCCGCGACGATGGACTGGATGGAGCAGGAACAGGAACGCGGCATCACGATCACGTCGGCCGCGACGACCTGCTTCTGGAAGGGCATGGAGCTCGGTTATCCGGAGCACCGCATCAACATCATCGACACCCCCGGGCACGTGGACTTCACGATCGAGGTCGAGCGCTCGATGCGGGTGCTGGACGGCGCGGTGATGGTGTATGACTCGGTGGGCGGCGTGCAGCCGCAGTCCGAGACCGTCTGGCGCCAGGCCAACAAGTACAAGGTGCCGCGACTGGCCTTCGTCAACAAGATGGACCGCATCGGCGCGGACTTCTACCGGGTGCGCCAGATGATGGTGGACCGGCTCAAGGCCAACCCGGTGCCGATCGTGCTGCCCATCGGCGCGGAAGACCAGTTCAAGGGCGTGATCGACCTGCTGAAGATGAAGGCGATCATCTGGGACGAGGCCTCGCAGGGCATGAAGTTCGAGTACCAGGAGATCCCGGCTGATCTGAAGGCCAAGGCCGAGGAATGGCGCGAGAAGATGGTCGAGGCTGCGGCCGAGGCCGACGAGGCGCTGATGAACAAGTACCTCGAGGGCGAGACGCTCAGCGAGGACGAGATCAAGCGCGCGATCCGTCAGCGCACGATCGCCGGCGAGATCCAGCCGATGCTGTGCGGCACGGCGTTCAAGAACAAGGGCGTGCAGCGGATGCTGGACGCGGTGATCGACTTCATGCCGTCGCCCGCCGACATCCCGCCGGTCGGCGGCACCGATGACGACGATCAGCCGGTGACCCGCGAGCGCACCGACGAGGAGAAGTTCTCCGCGCTGGCCTTCAAGCTGATGACCGACCCGTACGTCGGTCAGCTGACCTTCGTGCGCGTGTACTCGGGCATCCTGAAATCGGGCGACTCGGTCTACAACCCGACGCGCGGCAAGAAGGAGCGCATCGGCCGGATCCTGCAGATGCACGCCAACCAGCGTGAGGAGATCAAGGAGATCCTGGCCGGTGACATCGCCGCCTGCGTGGGCCTGAAGGACGTCACCACGGGCGAGACGCTGTGCGACCCAGACGCGATCATCACGCTGGAGAAGATGGTCTTCCCCGAGCCGGTGATCTCGCAGGCGGTGGAGCCCAAGACCAAGGCGGACCAGGAGAAGATGGGCCTGGCGCTGGGCCGCCTGGCGTCGGAGGATCCGTCCTTCCGCGTGCGCACGGACGAGGAGTCGGGGCAGACGATCATCTCGGGGATGGGCGAGCTGCACCTGGAGATCATCGTCGACCGGATGAAGCGCGAGTTCAGCGTCGAGGCCAACGTGGGCAAGCCGCAGGTGGCGTATCGCGAGACGGTGCGCAAGAAGGTCGAGGACGTCGAGGGCAAGTTCGTGCGCCAGTCCGGCGGCAAGGGCCAGTACGGTCACGTGGTGCTGACGGTGGAGCCGCAGGAAGCGGGCAAGGGCTTCGAGTTCGTCGATGCGATCAAGGGCGGCGTGGTGCCGCGCGAGTACATCCCGGCGGTCGAGAAGGGCGTGATCGACACCTTGCCCAACGGCGTGCTGGCGGGGTATCCGGTGGTGGACGTGAAGGTGACGCTGACCTTCGGCTCGTACCACGACGTGGACTCCAACGAGAACGCGTTCAAGATGGCCGCGTCGATGGGCTTCAAGGAAGCCTGCCGCCGGGCGAATCCGGTGATCCTGGAGCCGATGATGGCCGTGGAGGTGGAGACGCCGGAGGACTACGCGGGCACGGTGATGGGGGACCTGTCCAGCCGACGCGGCATGGTGCAGGGCATGGACGACATGATCGGCGGCGGCAAGATCATCAAGGCCGAGGTGCCGCTGTCGGAGATGTTCGGGTACTCCACCGCGCTGCGCTCGGCCACGCAGGGCCGCGCGACGTACACGATGGAGTTCAAGCATTACAGCGAGGCACCGAAGAACGTCGCGGACGCGATCATGACCGCTCGCGCGAAGTGACCGGGACGGTCACACGGTGAGAACGGAACGGGCCGCGAAAGCGGCCCGTTTTTCATCCGCCGTCGGCCTTGCGTCGAGAGCGACACGAATCTTTGCCGCTCAGCCATCAGCGTCGGAGGCGCGGCGGGAAAGATGCCGCGATGTCCATTCGCATGTGAGCTCCCATGCCCGATTCGCCGATCGAGAACAGCGCCCTCCCCGCTGCCCTCCCCGCTTCCGACGTTGTTCCCCACGCCTTCGCCGCCTCCGACCGTCGTGGTTTCCTGACCCGCCTGGCGGGCCTCGCCGCGATGGGCAGCGCCTTGCCGTTGGCCGCTTGCGGCGGCGGCACCGAGGACCAGGCCGCGCTGCGCTTCGTCAACGCGACGGTCGACTACGCGACGGCGGACTTCTGGGTCGGCAGCGAGACCGCGATCTCCGGCCTGGCCAATGGCGGCACCGCCAGCGGCTACGGCAGCGAGGACAGCGGCACGCTGCAGGTCGCGCTGCACGCGGCGGGCTCGTCCAGCGCGGTGTTCTCGGCGTCCCGCGACTTCGCGGCCGACAGCTACACCTCGGTGATCGCCTACGGCTCGCTGGCCACCAGCCTGACCTTCCGCTTCCTGGACGAATCGAACGCGGCCGCGGCGAGCGGCAGCTTCAATGTCCGCGCCTTCCACGCCGCGCCGTCGCTGGGCGCGCTCGATGTCTACATCACCAACACGAGCAGCCTGGGCGGTCTGTCACCGACGCTGAGCGTGAGCACGTCGGGCGAGCTGTCGAGCTTCGTGACGCTGACGGCGGGCACCTACCGGATCCGCATCACCAAGACCGGCGACCAGTCCAGCGTGCTGTACGACTACACGGCCGGGCTGACGGTGAGCGGCACCACGGTGCTGACGCTGGCGATCGTGCCGCGCAGCAGCGGCTCGCTGCCCAACCTCGCGGCGCTGCCGGAGCAGAACTCACCGCTGGTGTTGGTGAACGCGCTGGCTTGAGGCGATCGATCCTCAAAGCTCGCCGGCGAGCGTCGGCAGACCGGAATCGCGGATCTGGTCGTCGATGGAAGGCAGACTCTTGCGCGCGGCCGCGAGGTCCTGCCGCGCACGCGGCTGATCGTCCATCTTGCGCCAGTACAGGCTGCGCCCATACAGCGCCCACGGGTGTCCCGGTTCCAGCGCGATCGCGGCATCGAAGGCCGCTTTCGCGCGCGGCAGATCGCCGAGGCGCAGCAGCGTCCATCCCAGCGAGTCCTGGAAGGCCGAGCTCTTCGCGTTGACCTCGACGGCGCGCTCGCAATCCTTCAACGCGAGCGGCAGCTCGAGCTTGCGCGTCGTGCGCATGAAGCAGCGCTCGTTGTAGGCGTGGCCCAGCTTCACGTCGCGCGGATGGGTGGAGATCCAGGACGCCCACTGCTGATCAGCTTCGGGCACGCGACCCATGAGGTTGTAGGTCCACGCCATGAGGTAGCGCTCGTCTGCGTCGCGCGACAGGCTGGCGTCGAGCCGCGCGAGTTCCGCGAGCGCCTCGTCGGGTTGGTTGTCGCGAACCAGCACATGCACGCGCGTGAGCCGCGCCTGCGACAGCGAAGGGTCCAGGCGCAGCGCCTCATCGGCATCCCGCAGCGCGCCGGCACGCTGCCCGATCCCGTAGCGTCCCTGGGCGCGGATCTGGTACTGCATCGCCACATCCGGCCGGTGGGCGATGGCGCGGTCCATCAGCTCGACCGCCAGGGCGAAGTCCTTGGCCGCGACGGCCAGCGTGCCGCGACGCACGAGCAGGTCGGCCTCGTCCTGCTGCGGCGTCGCGGGGACGGCGGCGAACTTCGTGTCGAACTGGTTCTTCGCGGCGCCCTCGCGCGCGGTGAAGACATCACCGCCGTTCCAGGTCGCGTAGACGCGGCGTTGGTGGTAAGACACGTAGACGCGGTGCGCGAGCAGGTAGTCCACGCCGAGCATCACGTCGAAGTCGCCCTCGCTGGCGAAGTCCTCGACTTCCAGGCGCTGGTCGGTGATGCGTTCGCCGCCGAGCTGGAAGCTGTCGATGTCGGTGAGCCAGCGGCGCGTCGGCTCGCCCGGCGTTCCGGAGGACATCGGCTGCCATCGATCCCGGGCGATGCCGGCCTTGCGCGCGGCGCCGGTGGACAGCGTGGTGTGCTGCGCGCCGGTGCTGAGGATGGCGGTCACCGGCTTGTCGTTGATCCGGATCGGGACACGGACCATGGTGTCGCGGTCATCGCGCGCGGGGGACATGGGGGTCTCGATGACGGGGGCGTCGCCGGCCCAGTAGGCGAGGCTGGCCTTGTCGCAATCGCCCTGGGGGAAGACCAGGCGCACGACGCCGCGGGCGAGGTCGTACTCGGTGTCGCCGGCGGCGAGCACGTTGCGGCCGAGGATGCCCTGGAGGTTGAGGCCCAGGTTGGCCTCGGTCACGACGAAGCTGACCTTCTCGACCTCGACATTGCCGAAGCCGAGCCGGTTCACGACGGTGGTGTGGGCCTCGATGTTCTCGCCGTTGCCGGAGAGGTGCATGCCGAAGGGGAGCATGGCCAGCGGCAGCTTGAGCGCCTTGGCGGGCTCGGGGAGCAGGACGGAGAACTGCGCGGTGGTGGCCACCATCATGGGCAGTTCCTGCCCGTTGATCTTCACGATGGCGACGACGCGGTTCTGGACCACGTGGACCGGGATCGTGGTCGGCTGCATCTTGCACTCGCCCGCCCAGACGACGGGCGCGATCAAACAGGCGGCCAGCACGGCCGCCTTCCTCATTCCTGGCACTCGCGCGCGGGTCATGGCTCGACGGGCATTGTCGGCAGGCCCATGCCACGGATCTGTTCGTCGATGCGGGGAGCGCTCCGGCGCGCAGCCGCGGCGTCCTCTTGCGAGCGCTGCGCGTCGCCCTCCTGGCGCCAGTACATGGCGCGCCCATAGCGCGCCGTGGCATGGTCGGACTTCAGCGAGATCGCCGAGTCGAACGCGTCCTTGGCGCGCGGCAGGTCGCCCATTCGAAGGCGCGTCCAGCCCAATGCTGCGTGTGCCATCGGACTCTCGGCATCGAGTTCCACAGCTCGTTCGCAGTCCCTCAATGCCAGCCCCAACTCGAGGTCGCGCCCGGTGCGCAGGAGGCAACGCTGGCGATAGGACCGGCCGAGTTGGGCATCGCGCGGGTGGGTCTCGAACCAGGCGTCCCATTGCCGGAGCGCCTCCGGTACGCGCCCGATGCGTCCGTAGGCGACCGCCATGGAGGCCCGGAGGTTGGCATCGCGTCGCACGAGGCCATCGACCCGCGCCAGATCGGCGAACGCGGCGTCGTGGCCGGCAGGGGTTCTCGCCAGCACGTACGCACGCATGAGCAGCGCATCCACGGACTCCGGGTTCATTCTGAGCATCTCATTCGTGTCCGAGAGGGCCAGCTCGGTCTGACCTGCGCCGTCATGCGCCTCGGCTCGAATCAGGAGATACGCGGGGACGTCGGGTTTGCTCGCGATGACACCATCCATCAGGAAGATGGCCAGCGAGAAGTCTCGCTCGGAGACCGCCTGCGCCGCGCGGCTCGCGATGGCATCGGCGTCGGCCTGATCCGACGAGGCTGACACGGCGGCGAAGCTTGCATCGAAGTTGTTCTCGACCGCACCTTCGCGCGGGGTGAATACGGCGCCGCCGTTCCAGGTCGCATAGACCTTGCCCCGCAGGAAGGACACGTAGACGCGATGCGCGAGCAGATAGTCCACGCCAAGCGTCATGCCGAAATCCGCTTCGCTGGCGAAGTCCTCGACGCCCAGGCGCTGATGCGTGATGCGCTCTCCGCCGAACTGGAAGCTCTCGATGTCCGCCATCCAGGCCGAGGCGGGCCCGCTGTCGGCAACGGGCACCAGACGATCCTTCGAGATCCCGGCCTTGCGCGCGGCGCCCAGCGAGAGCAGCGTGTGGGCCGAGCCCGTCGAGAGCATGGCCGTGACGGTCCTGTCGTTGATCGAGACCGGGACGCGGATCATCTTGTCGCGTCGATTGCGCGGCGCGAGCATGGGGACTTCGATGACGGGCGCATCACCAGCCCAGTAGACGGGATGGTGATGCTCGCAGTCTCCCTTGGGCATGACCAGCCGCACGAAGCCGCGGGCGAGGTCGTACTCGATGTCGCCGACGGCGATGAGGTCGCGGCCGATCACGCCCTTGAGATGGGGACCCAGACGCAGGTCGGCCACGGCGAAGGTGATGCCGCTGAAATTGATGTTGCCGAGGTTGACCCGATCCACGTGGGCGGTCTGGGCCTCGAGGTTCTCTCCGTTGCCCGACAGGCGCGTGCCGAAGGGCAGCATCTCGAGCGGCAGCTTCAAGGCTTGGACGACATCGGGCTGGAGCATGGAGAAATCGGCGCTGGTGGAGACCAGCATCGGCATGGCCAGGCCGTTGATGCGTGCGATGGCGACGACGCGGTTCTGGACCACCTGGACCGGGAGCGTCGCCGATTCCACCTTGCACTCGCCCGCCCAGACGACGGGCGCGATCAAACAGGCGGCCAGCACGGCCGCCTTCCTCATTGCTCGCACAACAGACTCCCTCTTGGATTTGGCGGCGGACTCTACGTCACTTCGCCGCCTCCGGGAACGTCGGCAGCTTGCTGATATCGCGCGGGTCGTGCTGGATGATGATCGTGGCCTTGAGGTTCTTCTCGATGCCCTTGATGCGCTGGATCGACGCGATCGTCTGCGCGCGGTCGTCGTTGAAACTCGGCACGCCCTCGTTCACGTAGTTCTCGTGGAAGTGCGCCGCGTCGCCGCTCAGCACCACCGGCCCCATGCCCTTCAAGCGCACCAGCAGCATCGTGTGTCCCGGCGTGTGCCCCGGCGCTCGAAGGATCATCACCGTGCCGTCGCCGAAGACGTCCTTGTCCGCGGTCAGCTGCTCGACCTTGCGCTTCTCCGCGATCCACTCCTCGAAGCCCTTGGCATTCGCGCCAGCCAGCGGCGGCGTCGCGGTGATGCCTTCCCAGTCCTTCTTGCCGATGAGCAGCGTCGCGTTCTTCAACGGGCCGAGCTGCCCCGTGTGATCGGCGTGGAAATGGCTGATGCCGACGTACTTCACCTCGGCGGGATCGACCTTGATCTGCTTGAGCAGATCGGCCAGCGGCTTGTTGGTCGCGTTGGGCACCGAGCCCGGCAAGTAGCCGGTGTCCCAGACCATCACGTCGTTGCCGTGACGGATCACGTAGCAGCTGAAGGTGAAGGGCTTGGCGGTCTCGGTGTAGGCGTAGGTGTCGGTGAAACGACGCGGGTCGTTGCTGCCGTTGCCGCATTCGAGCCGCGTGAGCGTGACCTCCTGGGCCGCCGCCGACAAGGAACACAAGGCGCCCGCCACGAGCGCCATCCACAAGCGTGAGTTCATCGTGTCTCCAGTCTCCCGCGACCTTGCGGAAGCGGGGCTGACCATACACCCATCCGATGAATCACGCCCTCAGGCGCTCAGCGCGGCGCGCGCGTCTGGCGTGGGTCGTCCTTCGCCGAGGCAAGCGGAACGAAACCGAAGCTGCTCTCGTCCGCCTGCAGCAGATAGTCGATGGGCACGTACGCCGACCCGACGCGACCGGGCACAACATCGCGGCGACTGATCCGTGCGATCACAGCGCCATCGGCGCCCACCGTCAGCCGGGCCGGATCATCGAAGGCATCGAGCGTGGTCGCCTCGGGCCCGAGCGCGCCAATGCGGAACACCTGGTGCGTGTAATGACGGCCTCCGAAATGGCCGCACAGCATCACGTATCGATCCGCGAGCACCGAGACCGCGGGAAGCTTCCCGCAGCCTGGCTCCAGCGGCAGGGTCTGCAGGTACACCGGCTCATCGCCGTCCGCGCGCAGCCGAATGATGGTCACTGTTGAACGCGGCGCCAATTCGGGCGGCCGCGCCAGAACCTCCGCCGGTTGGGACTCGAAGCGGAAGCGATAGCCCTTGAGATCGACGCTGGTCGTGGCAGTGGGGGTCTGCGCCTGGACCGATCCGGCCATCATCGTGACGCCGATCGTCACGCTGATCGACAGCAAGGCCTGACGCGCCCTCGTGGACGCCGCCTTGCGCGCGATGAAATCCATCCCTCTCTCCTGAAACTTCAAGGCCCTGCGAATGGGGCCCATGGGGTGAAGGCTGGCTCGATCACTGGCTGGCAAGGGGCCGGATTCTCGCCCCGCGCGCACGCCCCTCGCACTGCCATTCGTCATGCCCTGGCAAACCCTTCCGCGTGAACAAGGGGGTGGCGAATATGCTGCCGGCACTCTTCATCCCAGGGTGCCGCATGCCTGTCCAGACGCTCACGAAGCCGACGATTTCGTCCCTCTTCACCGTCACGCCCGCCCGCGCGGGCGTGATCGCTTTCGGCCTCGCGCTCCAGGCCGCCGCCTTCGCCGCTGACGCCCCGCC
The DNA here is from genome assembly GCF_048081605.1 of Roseateles sp. So40a. Taxonomy (NCBI): domain Bacteria; kingdom Pseudomonadati; phylum Pseudomonadota; class Betaproteobacteria; order Burkholderiales; family Sphaerotilaceae; genus Roseateles; species Roseateles sp. So40a. The sequence goes on from NZ_CP182288.1 coordinate 2,905,403, forward strand.
CGCTCCCGCCGCCGCGGCCTCCGCGCCCGCCGCAGCCGCCGCCAAGTGGAACGTCAACCAGCCCCCGGGCGACAAGCGCGTTGCCAAGCTCGACGTGCGCTCCGGCACCTGGATGTCCGTCGACGTCAGCCCCGACGGCAAGCGCATCGTCTTCGACCTCCTCGGCGACCTCTACGTCATGCCCATCGAGGGCGGCGAGGCCAAGGCCCTCACCCACTCCATGGCCTGGGAGATCCAACCCCGCTTCTCCCCCGACGGCTCTCAGATCGCCTTCGTCTCCGACGCCGGCGGCGGCGACAACATCTGGGTCATGAACGCCGACGGCTCCAACCCGCGCGCCCTCACCACCGAGGACTTCCGCCTCCTCAACAACCCCGTCTGGCATCCCTCCGGCAAGTACATCGCCGCCCGCAAGCACTTCACCGGCACCCGCTCGCTGGGCTCCGGCGAGATCTGGCTCTATCACGTCGACGGCGGCAAGGGCCAGCAGCTCAACGAGAAGCCCAACTGGCAGAAGGACCTCGGCGAACCCGCCCTCTCCCCCGACGGCAAGTACCTCTACTACTCCCAGGACAGCACCCCGGGCCGCCAGTTCGAATACAACAAGGACAGCAACGGCGAGATCTTTCGCATCTACCGCCAGGACCTGACCGACGGCACCAGCGAGGCCTTCGTCACCGGCGCCGGCGGCGCGATCCGCCCCACCCCCTCGCCCGACGGCAAGACCCTCGCCTTCATCCGCCGCCTCCGCGACGCCACCGGCAGCCGCACCACGCTCTTCCTCAAGGACCTCAAGACCGGCCGCGAGACCCCCGCCTGGACGGGCCTCGAGCGCGACCTGCAGGAGTCCTGGTCCGTGCACGGCGTCTACCCCGGCATCGCCTGGACCCCCGACAGCAAGCAGATCGTCGCCTGGGCCCAGGGCAAGCTCTGGCGCATCGACCCGGTCAAGGGCTCGACCGCCGAGATCCCCTTCCACGTCGCCGATGAACGCCAGTTCACCCCCGCCGTGCGCTTCGCCCATGAGGTCGCGCCCGCCACCTTCGATTCGAAGATGCTGCGCTGGGTCAAGGTCGCGCCCGACGGCAAGAGCGTCGTCTTCTCCGCCGCCGGCTACCTCTATACAAGCGCGCTGCGCGACGGCCTGCCCGTCGGCGAATCCCGCCGCCTGACCTCGCAGACCGAGCGCTTCGAGTACTTCCCAGCCTACTCGCGCGATGGCCGCCAGCTCGTCTATCTCGGCTGGAACGACGCCGAGCAGGGCCGCGTGCGGGTGCTGGACCTGGCCTCGGGCCGCGACACCGTCGTCACGCCCGACGCCGGCAAGTACCTCGCTCCCGCCTTCTCGCCCGACGGCAAGTCCGTCGCGTACCAGAAGGCCAAGGGCGGCTACCTGACCTCGCCCTGGAACAGCCTGGAGCCCGGCATCTACGTCGCCGCCGTCGACGGCAAGACCGCGCCCCGGCGCGTCAGCAAGGACGGCGAGGCCCCGCAGTTCGGCGCCGACAACGACACGCTCTTCGTCACCCGCCGCCAGCAGACCGGTGAGGTCGATTCGAATCACCAGCTCATCCGGCTGAACCTGGCCGACCGCAGGGAGGTGGCCGTCGCCAAGAGCGAATTCGCCACACGCTTCACCGTCTCGCCCGACGGCCAGTGGCTGGGCTTCACCGAGCGCTTCCACACCTACGTCACGGCGCTCGCCCCTGCGGGCAAGCTGCAGACGGTCGGCCCCAAGGCCGAGGCGATGCCGGTGAAGAAGCTCGACGTCAACGCCGGCGACGACCTGCAATGGTCGGGCGACGGCAAGACCCGGCCCTACGCGCTGCACTACGCGCTGGGCAACGAGCTCTTCACCGTGCCCTTGGCGCAGGCGCTGCAACCGGGCTTCAAGCCCGCCGAGCGCGGCGCCCCGATCCAGCTGACGCTGACCGCCGACAAGCCCAAGGGCCGCGTGGCCATCGTCGGCGCGCGCATCGTCACGATGAACGCCGCCAAGCCCGATGAGGTCATCGAGGACGGCGCCATCCTCGTGGACGGCGACCGCATCGCCGCGATCGGGCCGCGCTCATCGGTGACCATCCCCGCCGGGACCGAGACCATCCAGGCCGCCGGGAAGACCGTCATCCCCGGCCTGATCGACGCGCACTGGCACGGCACGATGGCCGAGAGCGAGATCGTCCCGCAGCAGAGCTGGATCAACTACGCCTCGCTCGCCTTCGGCCTGACCACGCTGCACGACCCGTCCAACCGCACCAGCGACATCTACACGCAGTCCGAGATGCAGCGCACCGGCCGCGTCGTCGGCCCGCGCATCTTCTCGACGGGCACGGTGCTGTACGGCGCCAAGTCGGACTTCTCCGCGGTCATCAACAGCCTGGACGACGCGCAGACGCATCTGAAGCGGCTCAAGGCCGCGGGCGCCATCAGCGTCAAGAGCTACAACCAGCCGCGTCGCGATCAGCGCCAGCAGGTGCTCGAGGCCGCGCGCGAGACGCAGATGATGGTCGTGCCCGAGGGCGGGTCGCTGTTCCAGCTGAACATGAACATGGTCATCGACGGCCACACCGGCATCGAGCACGCGCTGCCCGTGGGCAAGGTCTATGAGGACGTGAAGCAGCTCTGGCCGCAGACGCAGGTCGGCTACACACCCACGCTGAACGTCGCCTACGGCGGCCTGGACGGCGAGCATTACTGGTACGCGCGTACCGACGTGTGGCGTCATCCGATCCTGAGCAAGTTCGTGCCCAAGGCCGTGCTGGAGCCGCGCAGCGTGCGTCGCGAGACGGCGCCGGAGGAGGACTTCAACGTCATCCAGGTGGCGAGGACGGCGACCGAGCTGCAGCGCGCGGGCGTGTCGGTGAACATCGGCGCGCACGGCCAGCGCGAGGGCCTGGGCGCGCACTGGGAGCTGTGGATGATGGGCCTGGGCGGCATGACCTCGCTGGAGGCCATCCGCACCGCGACGCTCAATCCGGCGCGTTACCTGGGGCTGGACAAGGACATCGGCTCACTGGAGCCGGGCAAGCTCGCCGACCTGGTGATCCTGGACGGCGACGTGCTCAAGGACATCCGTCAGAGCGACAGGATCGCCAAGGTCATGCAGGGCGGCCGCGTCTTCGACATCCCGTCGATGAACGAGGTCTGGCCCGCGAAGAAGCCGCGCAAGCCCTTCTTCTTCGACGGCGCCAATGCCCAGGCGCCGGTGGACGCGGAAGCGGCCGGCGTCGAGGAAGGCCACGGGCACGGGGACTGACGCCCCCCCGCTCACACGCCGAAGACGCCGGATGGCGGGGGCGTCATCGCGGCGCCGCCCGCGTGGCCGGGGACCAGCGCGTTGACGATCAGGTCGAGCTGGTGGGCCAGCGTGTCGATGCGCGCGTTGAGCTCATCGCGCGCGTGGGCGCTGTCGGCGAGCTGCTGCTTGAGCTCGTTCAAGGCCGCCTGCGCCTGATCGCCCAGCGCCTGCAGCTGCGCGCCGTTGTGCGCCTGCGCGTCGTCGAGCTTCTGGTCGACATGCTTGAGCACGTCCTGCTGCCGGTCGTCGATCAGGTGCTGCAACGCGCCCAGCTCGTCGTTCGCCTTCCCGGCGAGACCGTCCACCTTCGCGTCCAGTTGATGCTTCTGGTCGGCGAGCTGATGCTCGAACCGATCGATCCTGGACAAGCCCACCGCGCCGAGCGCGCCCATGCCCGCCAACATCACCGCGCCGTGCCCCAGCAGGGCCGGCCATCCCAGCGCCTCACCCGAGGAGGTCCCGGCGACGGCGCCGGACGGCACCTGCGTGTCATGAGAGGCGATGTCCGGCATCGTGGGCCCGGTGAGCGCCTCGACCGGCGCCGGAGAGCTGTTCGATTCGCCGGGTTCCGCCGCCTGCCAGAGAGCCTGGTTGAGCGCCTCGTCCGACGCGGGTTCGATCGCGGCAACCGCGGGGACTGCGGCGTCAGTGGACGCGTCCGTCGAACGGGAGTGTCTGAGGCGGGAATCGGAATGCGCGGTCATGGTCACGGCCTTTCGTTGGAAAAGCCGGGAGTGTCCTGACCTATCCCGGTCAGGGCACTCGCACGCACGGGTGGGCGTCGCAAGATTCCCCCACCACTTCTAGCTAGGTGAATAGCTCAAATGTGCCAGTCAACCACCTGGGACTGACTGCCATCGGGCGCTTCGCCCCGAGGGATCACGCCTTCCCGGTCGAGCCGAAACCGCCCTCGCCGCGCGAGGACGCATCGAAGTCGTCAACAACGCGGAACTGCGGCTGCACCACCGGCACGATGACCATCTGCGCGATGCGCTCCATCGGCTGGATCGTGAACGTGTCCTTGCCGCGGTTCCACACGCTGACCATCAGCTGGCCCTGGTAGTCCGAGTCGATCAGCCCCACCAGGTTGCCCAGCACGACCCCGTGCTTGTGACCCAGGCCCGAGCGCGGCAGGATCATCGCGGCCAGGCCCGCATCGCCGATGTGGATGGCCAGGCCCGTCGGCACCAGCACGGTGTCGCCGGGCGCCAGCGTGATGGCCTCGTCCAGGCAGGCGCGCAGGTCCAGGCCGGCACTGCCGGTCGTCGCGTAGGCGGGGAGCTGCTCGGCCATGCGGCGGTCGAGCACCTTCAGATCGATGGTGGTCATGGGATCAGGCAGGGGATCAACAGGAAGGGAAACAGAAAGGGAAACCGGTCGCCGGATCGCTGCGCGCGATCAGGCGTTGTAGGTCGTGAGCCGCTGCGCGATCTCGCGCACCAGCTCGCGCGCCAGCGTCAGCTTGTCGGCGCGCGACAGCTCGCGCTCGCCGCGCGCGTCGACCAGCGTCAGCGCGTTGTCGTCCTGGCCGAAGGTCGCCGGACCGACGTTGGCCACGATCAGCGGCACGTTCTTGCGCTGGCGCTTCTCGCGCGCATGCTTGATCAGGTCCTGGCTCTCCGCCGCGAAGCCCACGCACAGCGGCGGATGCGCCAGCGCGGCGACCGTGGCCAGGATGTCGGGGTTCTCGGCCAGTTCCAGCGCGGGCGCGACCGCCTCACCGGCCTTGGCGTTCTTCTTGATCTTGTGCTCCGCCGCCTGCGCCGGACGCCAGTCCGCCACCGCCGCCGTCGCCACGAACACGTGATGCGTGGCCGCGCGCGGCAGCACCGCATCGAGCATCTCGCGCGCGCTCTGCACATTCACGCGCGTCACGCCCAGCGGCGTGGGCAGGTGCACCGGACCGGCCACCAGCGTGACCTCGGCGCCCGCCTCCGCGGCCGCGCGCGCGATGGCGAAGCCCATCTTGCCGCTGGAGCGGTTGGTGATGCCGCGCACCGGATCGATCGCCTCGTAGGTCGGCCCCGCCGTGATCAGCAGCTTGCGACCCGCCAGCACCTTGGACTGGAAGTGCGAGATCACGTGCTCCAGCAACTGCTGGGGCTCGAGCATCCGCCCGTCGCCGACCTCGCCGCAGGCCTGGTCGCCGGAGCCCACGCCCAGCACCTTCGCGCCGTCCGCCTGCACCTGCGCCAGGTTGCGCTGCGTGGCCGGATGGGCCCACATCTCGCGGTTCATCGCGGGCGCGAGCAGCAGCGCGCACTCGTGGGCCGGACGGGCCAGCGCGGTCAGCGACAGCAGCTCATCGGCGCGCCCCTGCGCGAGCTTGGCGATCATGTCCGCGCTCGCCGGCGCGATCAGCATCACGTCGGCCTCGCGCGTGAGGTTGATGTGCGCCATGTTGTTCTCGGGCCGCGCGTCCCATTGGCTCGTGAACACGGGCCGGTTGGACAGCGCCTGCATGGTCACCGGCGTGATGAAGGCCTCGGCGGCCTCCGTCATGACGACCTGCACCGTCGCGCCGGCCTTCACGAACAGACGCGTGAGCTCGGCGATCTTGTAGCAGGCGATGCCGCCGGACAGGCCCAGCAGGATGTGCCGGCCGGCAAGGGAGTTGGATTCGGACATGGTGCGGAACTCTACCAGCGCGACCCTCGCGGCCCGCCCTGAAAGGCCTTGCAGGTCGGGCCCGGCCTGACCTTGGTCACGGCCGGACGGGGCCTCAGCCCTTGCGCTTGAACACCAGGTCCCAGACGCCGTGGCCCAGCTTCAGGCCGCGATTCTCGAACTTGGTCAGCGGGCGGTAGGCCGGCTTGTCGGCGTAGCCGTCAGCGCGCTCGGAGCTGTTGACCAGGTCCGGATCGGCGCTGAGGACTTCCAGCATCTGCTGCGCGTAGGGTTCCCAGTCGGTGGCCAGGTGCAGGTAGCCGCCCGGAGCGAGGTGCTCGACCAGCTTGGCCACGAACGGCGGCTGCACGAGGCGGCGCTTGTTGTGGCGCTTCTTGTGCCAGGGATCGGGGAAGTAGATGTGCACGCCGGCCAGCGAGCCCTTGGGGATCATGTGGTCCAGCACCTCGACGGCGTCGTGCTGGAAGATGCGGATGTTGGGGATGTCCTGCTCGCCGATCAGCTTGAGCAGCGCGCCCACGCCGGGTTCATGGACCTCGCAGCCGATGAAGTCGACGTCTGGGAGCGTCCGCGCGATCTGGGCGGTCGGGCCGCCCATGCCGAAGCCGATCTCGAAGACCACCGGCGCCTGGCGGCCGAAGGTGGCGGCGTAATCCAGCGGCTCGGGCTTGAACGGGAGCACGAATCTCGGGCCCAGCTCGGCCAGCGCCTTCACCTGTCCGGTCCCCATGCGCCCGGCGCGCACGACGAAGCTGCGGATGCGGGCCTTGGGGTGGTTGACGCCCTCGCCTTCGGGCGCGTCGGTGGGATCGATGGAATCGGACATGGCAGGAATCAGAAATGAGGCCGGAATTCTACAGACCGGCATTTGCACCGGTGGCCTGACTGGGAGCCCTCACCCCCCGCCCTCTCCCGCTTCGCGGGCGAGGGGGCTTCAGTGGCCGACTGCCGAAAAGCCCCTCTCCCGCGAAGCGGGAGAGGGGTTGGGGTGAGGGCTCGTGTGAGTCAGCCCAGTTCCGCCATGACCAGTGCCGAAGGCGACCACGACGGGGCGTCATCGATGGTGATCGCCGCGAGGACCTGCGCGATCGCGCGGTCCGCCGAGGCTTCATCGGCCGCGTGCACGAAGGCGATCGGGTCGCCCGCGTTCACCTCGTCGCCCAGCTGCGCGAAGCCATCCAGCCCGACGCGCATGTCCAGCGCATCGCCCGGCAGGCGGCGGCCACCGCCCAGCTCCACGATGACCAGCCCGATGTCCCGCGTGTTCATGCCGACCACCCGACCCGCGCGCAGCGCGGGAATCGGACGCACGACCGGCGCAGCCGTCAGATGCGCCTCCGGACGCTCCAGCAGATCCGCCGGACCACCCAGCGCCGCGACCATGCGGGCGAAGCGCTCCGCCGCGGCACCGCTGTCCAGCGCCGCCTGCAGCTTCACGCGCGCCGCGGCCGTGTCGGGCGCGAGCCCGCCCAGCACCAGCATCTCCGCGCACAGCGCCAGCGTCAGCTCATGCGTGCGCGCCTCGCGAGGCCGGCGGCCGGTCAGGTAGTCGATGGCGCCGCGCACTTCAAGGGCGTTGCCGACTTCCTGTCCCAGCACCTGGTTCATGTCGGTGATCAGCGCGCGCGTACGCAGGCCCGCGCCGCCTGCCACATCGACGATGCTCCGCGCCAGCTCCTGGCCGAATTCGGGCGTCGCCGCGAACGCGCCGTTGCCGCACTTGATGTCCATCGCCAGGCCCTGCAGGCCCGCGGCGAGTTTCTTGGACAGGATGCTCGCGGTGATCAGCGGCACGCTCTCGACGGTGGCGGTGATGTCGCGCACCGCGTAGAAGCGCTTGTCGGCCGGCGCCAGGTCGCTGGTCTGGCCGATGATGGCGCAGCCCAGCGTGCGCACGATGCGGTCGAAGTCCGCGGGCGCCGGTGTCGTCGTGTAGCCGGGGATCGCCTCGAGCTTGTCGACGGTGCCGCCCGTGTGCCCCAGGCCGCGTCCCGCGATCATCGGCACGTAGCCGCCGCAGGCCGCCACCATCGGCGCGATCATGAGGCTGAGCTTGTCGCCCACACCGCCGCTCGAATGCTTGTCCAGCACCGGTCCCGGCATGTCGTCCCACCGCAGCACGCGGCCGCTGTGCATCATCGCGCGGGTCAGCGCGACGGCCTCGTCGCGGCCCATGCCGCGCAGGAACACCGCCATGCCCAGCGCGGCCACCTGGCCCTCGCTCCAGCTGCCGTCCACGAGTCCGCGCACGAAGTGCTGGATCTGCGTCTCGTCCAGCGCGAGACCTTCGCGCTTGGCGCGAATGATTTCCTGAGCCAGCATGTCAGTACGCGGCGTTGGCGGCGTTGTCAGCTCCGGCGGCCACGCTGCCTTCACCGGCCAGCACCGCCTCGATGTCGCCCAGCAGCCCGCTCGCGCCGAAGCGCAGGCGCTGCGGCGTCAACGCGCCCTCGCCCAGGTGCTCGGCGGCGAGCTGCAGGTAGGCCGTGGCATCCGCCACCGAGCGGATCCCGCCCGAGGCCTTGAAGCCCGCGTTGCCCAGGCCGCTGCCCGCGATCTCGCGCAGCATCGTGGCCGCCGCGGCCGGCGTCGCCGACACCGGGCTCTTGCCGGTGCTCGTCTTGACGAAATCCGCGCCGGCCATCAGCGCCTGGCGCGTGGCCTCGGCGATGCGCGCGGTCGAGCCCAGCTCGCCGGACTCGATGATGACCTTCAACGTCAACGGGCGCGTCGCGTGACGCACCTCGGCCAGGAACTCGCCCACCTCCGTGGACTGACCCGCCATCAGCGCCTTGTACGGCAGCACCACGTCGACCTCCTGCGCGCCGGCCTGCGCGATCGCATCGATCTCGGCGAGCACGCGTGGCAGATCCAGGCTGCCGTCGGGGAAGTTCGCGACCGCCGCGACGCGGATGTCCGCGGGCAGCGCCGCGCGCGCCTGCGCGACGAATCGCGGCCACACGCACACGGCGGCCACGTGACCGCGGTCCGCCGCGCCGACGGCGCGCGCGCACAGCGCGTCGATGTCGGCGGCGGTGTCGCCGTCATTCAGGCTGGTCAGATCCAGGCATCGCAGCGCCAGGCGCGCCGCGTGTTGCAGACTCATCTCGGTCTTCATCTACTGCTCCCAAGGAGCAGCGCCAACCTTGGCGCCGCCCGCGCCCGATCTTGCGCCTTCGCGCGATCAGGCCTTCAGCGAATCCAGCGTCGCCAGCGAGGCCAAATACTGGCCCAGGTAGGCCGCGGCGCGGTCACCCGAGGTCTTGGCCTGCTGCAGCGTCAGCGCGTGCGTCAGGGCCTCGTCGGACATGCCGGCGGCCATGTTGGTGATGAGCGCCAGGCCCGCGACGCGCAGACCGGCGTGACGCGCCAGGATGGTCTCCGGCACGGTGCTCATGCCCACGGCATCGGCGCCCCAGGCGGCGAACATGCGGATCTCGGCCGGCGTCTCGAAGTGCGGACCGACGGCCCACACGTACACGCCCTCGGTGAGCACCATGTTGTGCTCGCGCGCGACCTTGAAGCCCTGCTGGCGCAGCTCGGCGTCATAGGCGACGCTCATGTCGCAGAAGCGGTCGCTGCCCGGCAGGCCCGTCAGCGGCGAGCGCTGCGGCGCGTTGATGTGGTCCGAGATCAGCATCAGGCTGCCCGGAGGCTGGTGCGAGCGCAGGCTGCCCGACGCGTTCGTCAGCACCAGCACCTTCACGCCCCAGGCCTTCAGGCTGCGGATCGCGCCGGCCATGCCGGTGCAGTCGCCGCTCTCGTAGGTGTGCGCGCGGCCGCGCAGCATCGCCACGCGTTGCTGGCCGACGCGGCCCACGGCGATCTCGGCCACGTGGCCCTCGACCTTGGGTTGCGGGAACGCGGGCAGTTGCGCGTAGGGCAGGTGCTTCACGTCCTGCAGCTGATCGACGGCGCCGGACCAGCCGGAGCCCAGCACCACGGCGACTTCGGGACCTTGCTCGCCGAAGGTGGACTTCAGCGTGGCGAGGCTGGTGGTGATGGCGGCGTCGAGCTCGGCGCCGTGCAGGGGCATGGACATGGTTCTCTCTCCTGTCGCGGCCGGACATCGGCCGCGCCTGTGGTCGTTCAGTTGTCGTTCAGTTCTTCAGATGGTCCGGACCGAAGCTCGCCGGCAGCAGCTGCTCCAGGGTCCAGTGCGCGCGCACGCCCGAGGCGTCGCCCGCGATCACGATCAGTTCCTCGGGCTGCGCGAACTCGCGCAGCTTCTGGCGGCAGCCGCCGCAGGGCGTGATGATCTCCGAACCCGCGCCGGTCACCATCACCACGCGGGCGACGCGACCGCCGGCCATGATCATGTGGCCCAGCGCGTTGGTCTCCGCGCACCACCCTTGCGGGTAGGCGGCGTTCTCGATGTTGCAGCCGGCGTGGATGCGGCCCTGCTCGTCCAGCACCGCGGCGCCGACGAAGTACTTCGAGTACGGCGCATGCGAGTGCTGGCGCGCGTCGAGCGCGGCCTGGAGCAGGCGCTCGACGAGCTCGGGCGCGACACCCTTCGCCGCGAGCGACGCGATCAGGTCCTGCGAGGCCGCCATGCTCAGCGCTCCTTCACGTAGGGCTTGCTCAACGCCTTGGGCGCGATCGCCTGACCGATGAAGCCGGCCAGCAGCACCACCGTCAGGATGTAGGGCAGCGCCTGGATCAGCTGCACCGGCACCTCGCCGATGCCCGGCAGCGACACGCCCTGCAGGCGGATCGCCACGGCGTCCAGGAAGCCGAACAGCAGGCACGCGCACAGCGTGGGCACCGGTTTCCACTTGCCGAAGATCATCGCGGCCAGCGCGATGAAACCGCGGCCCGCGGTCATGTTGGGCGAGAACGAGGCGTTCTGCGCCAGCGTCAGGTAGGCGCCGCCCAGGCCGCACAGGATGCCGTTGAGCGCCAGCGCCGTGTAGCGCAGCCGCGGCACGGACACGCCCGCGGCGTCGACCATCGCGGGGTTCTCGCCGACCGCGCGCAGGCGCAGGCCCGGGCGCGTGCGCTCCAGGAAGAACCACACCGCCACCACGAGCGCGAACGCCAGGTAGACCAGCGCGTTGTGGCTCAGCAGGCCGTGCCCGATGACCGACGCGAACCAGCTGCCCGGCGTGGGCTCGGCCCACTGCGGCAGCAGGCCGGTGATGCGCTGCTCCGCGCCGATGGGCGGCGTCTGGCCGCCCTGCGCGAACCAGGCGATACCCAGCACGACGGTCAGGCCCGCGGCCACCATGTTCAGCGCCACGCCCGAGACCACCTGGTCCCCGCGGTGCGTCACCGTGGCGAAGCCGTGCACCATCGACATCGCGATGGCCACGCCGATCGCGGCGAGCAGGCCCAGCGTCGTCGAATGCGACACGCTGGCCACCGCGGCCGCGGCGAACGCGGCCGACAGCATCTTGCCTTCCAGCCCGATGTCGACGACGCCGGAGCGCTCCGACAGCAGACCCGCCAACGCGGCGAACAGCAGCGGCGTGGTGACGCGCAGCGTCGACGCCAGCACGGAGCCGATCAGCACCTCATCCATGGGACTTCCCCTCCGCGGCGCGCTGCTTGCGCGCGAATGCCCCGTAGAGCCGCGCGAACATCGGCGCGCTCACCATCGCCATTGCGCCGGCGAACAGCACGATCAGGCCCTGCACGGTCACCACCATCTCGCGGCTGAAGCCGGGGACCTCGAACGAGACCTCGACCCCGCCCTGATACAGCGTGCCGAACAGCAGCGACGCCAGGATGATGCCCACCGGATGGTTGCGGCCCATCAGCGCCACGGCGATGCCGGTGAACCCGGCGCCGGCGACGAAGTCCAGCGTCAGCTTGCCCTGCACGCCGGCGATCTCGTTGACGCCGACCAGGCCGGCCAGCGCGCCCGACAGCCCCATCGCCGCCAGCACCTGCCAGCGCGGACGGATGCCGGCGTAATGCGCGGCGCTCGGGTTCGCGCCCACCGCGCGCAGCACGTAACCGGCGCGGCTCTTCCACAGGAACCACCAGACGAAGACGCTGGCGGCCAGCGCCAGCAGGATCGACAGGTTCAGCGGCGAGGACGGCCATTCGACGCCCAGCTTGGCCAGCAGCTCATGCACCGCGGGCATGCGGGCGGACTCCGCGAACGCGTCGCTCTCCACCGACATCGAGCCCGCCGGGCGCAGCCAGTTCACCAGCAGGTAGCCGTTGAGCCCCGCGGCGAGGAAGTTGAACATGATGGTCGTGATGACCACGTGGCTGCCGCGCCAGGCCTGCAGGTAACCGGGCACCGCGGCCCAGACCATGCCGAAGAGCGCGGCCGCCAGGATCGCCAGCGGGATCATCACGAAGCCGGGCAGCTTGGGCGCCAGCCACAGCGACAGCAGCGCCACGCCGATGCCGCCCAGCGTCGCCTGCCCTTCCCCGCCAATGTTGAACAGCCCGCCGTGGAAGGCGACCGCCACCGCGAGGCCGGTGAAGATGAAGGTCGTCGTGTAGTAGAGCGTGTAGCCCAGGCCGCGCGCGCTGCCCAGCGCGCCGTCCAGCAGCACCGTCAGCGCCTGCACCGGGCTCGCGCCGATCAGCAGCACCACGCCGCCGGCCACCGCCAGCGCGATCAGCAGGTTCCACAGCGGCAGCAGGACGAGGTCCATCCAGCGCGGCATCTGCAAGGCTTGGGCGCTCATGCGGCTTTCTCTTGGGTGGGGGACGCCGACATCAGCAGGCCCAGGTTCTTCTCGGAGCACTCGTCGATGGCGAGCTCACCGGTGATGCGGCCGGCGTTCATGACCACGACGCGATCGGCCAGCGCCAGGATCTCGTCGAGCTCGCTGGACACGACCAGGATCGCGCAACCCGCGTCGCGCAGGCGGCGCAGCTGGTTGTGGATGAATTCGATGGCGCCGATGTCCACGCCGCGCGTGGGCTGGCCCACCAGCAGCACCGCGGGCTGCTGCCCGATCTCGCGCGCCAGGATCAGCTTCTGCTGGTTGCCGCCGGAGAACTTCGACGAACCCAGCTCCGCGTTGCGCGGGCGCACGTCGAAGCGCTCCATCATCTCGGCGGTCTGCGCGCGCAGGTGGCGCTGGTTCATCGCCAGGCCGAACGGGCCGGCGCAGTACTGGTCCTGCTCGTGATAACCGAGCGCGGCCGTCTCCCATGCGGGGAAGCTCAGCACCATGCCCAGCGCGTGGCGATCCTCGGGCACATGCGCGAGCTTGAGCTCGCGCGCCGTGCGCGGGTCCATCCACGACGCCGCGTGGAAATCGCGGCCCGCCACGTGCAGCGCGCCGGCATCGGGCGCGCGCATGCCGGCCAGCACCTCGAGCAGCTCGCTCTGGCCGTTGCCCGACACACCGGCCACGCCGACGATCTCGCCCGGACGCAGCCACAGCGTCGCGTTGCTCAGCAGGTGCACGCCGGAGCCGCTGTCGCTGGCCACGGTCAGGCCCTCGGCGCGCAGCACGGGCTGGTCCGATTGCGGCTTCACCGCGCCGCCGTCGCGGCCCAGCTGGACCTTGCGGCCGACCATGCTCTCGGCCAGGTCCTCGGGATCGGTCTCGCCGATGGCGCAGGTCTTGATCACGGTCCCGGCGCGCATCACGGTCACGGCGTCACACAGCGCCATCACCTCGCGCAGCTTGTGCGTGATCAGCAGGATGGTCGTGCCGCGCTCGCGCAGGCGGCGCAGCACCTCGAAGAGCTGGTCCGTCTCCTGCGGCGTCAGCACCGCGGTGGGCTCGTCCAGGATCAGGATGCGGGCGCCGCGGTACAGCGCCTTGAGGATCTCCAGCCGCTGCATCTCGCCGACCGGCAGATCCGCCACGGTGGCGTCCAGGCGCACCGTCAGGCCGGTGTCGCGCATCAGCGTCTCGAGCTCGCGGCGCACCTGCTTCTTGGCGCGCGACAGGAAGAACGCGGGCTCCGCGCCCAGCATCACGTTGTCCAGCGCCGAGAGCGTGTCCACCAGCATGAAGTGCTGATGCACCATGCCGATGCCCAGCGCGATCGCCTGATGCGAGTTGGCGATGCTCACGCGCTGGCCATCCACTTCGATGTGACCCTCGTCGGCGTGGTAGTAGCCGTAGAGGATCGCCATCAGCGTGCTCTTGCCGGCGCCGTTCTCGCCGACGAGGCCGTGCACCGTGCCGCGCTCGACGGCCAGGCTCACCGCCCGGTTGGCCTGCACCGCGCCGAAGCGCTTGGAGATGTCGCACAGACGGACCGCGGGCGCGGCGGCGCCGCGTGGGGACTGTGTCATGTCAGGAACGCTCGCTCGCGGGGGTCAGTTCTTGCAGGCGTTGTCGGCCATGTAGTCGGCCACCTTGATCTTGCCGGCGATGATGTCCGCCTTGTACGCGTCCAGCTTGGTCTTCACCGCGGGGGCGATCAGCTTGGCGTTGTTGGCGTCGACGGCGTATTCCACGCCGCCTTCCTTCAGGCCCAGCACGCTGATGCCGGGCTTCCATTCCTTGAGCACGTTGTAGACGGCGACGTCCACGCGCTTGACCATAGAGCTCAGCATCGTGCCGGGCTGCAGGTGGTTCTGATTGCTGTCCACGCCGATGGCGAACTTGTTGGCGTCCTTGGCGGCCTGGTACACGCCCACGCCGGTGCCGCCGGCCGCGGCGAAGACCACGTCCACGCCCTTGGCGAACTGCGCCTTGGCCAGCTCGCCGCCGCGGGTCGGATCGTTCCAGGCGGAAGCGGTCGTGCCGGTCATGTTCTTGAAGACCTCGACCTTGGCGTTGGCCGCCTTGGCGCCCTGCTCATAGCCGCACTCGAACTTGCGGATCAGCGGGATGTCCATGCCGCCGACGAAACCGACCTTGCCGGTCTTGCTGGTCAGCGCGGCCAGCGCGCCGACGAGGAAGCTGCCTTCCTGTTCCTTGAACAGCACCGACTGCACGTTGGGCTGGTTGACCTTCTCATCGATGATCACGAACTTCGTCTTGGGGAAGTCCTTGGCCACCTGGTTCAGCGCCGACGCCTGCGCGAAACCCACCGAGATGATGGGGCTGGCGCCCCGCTCGGCCATGCGGCGGATCGCCTGCACGCGCTGGGTCTCGTTGCTGATCTCGAACTCGAGGTACTTGCCGCCGGTGTCCTTCTTCCACTGCTCGACGCCGCGATAGGCGGCCTCGTTGAACGATTTGTCGAACTTGCCGCCCATGTCGAAGATCACCGCGGGGGTGGTCTGCGCGGCCGCGGCGCCAGCCGTCAGCGTCAGGGCCAGGCCAGCCGCGAGGGGAGAGAACGACGACAGGAAGGACTTCATCATTTGCGGTCTCGATGCGAAGGGTGAGGAGCAGCCGGGCATTCTAAGAAGGCGCGAGTGTAAGCGAGGTCCAGGAAAACGCTAAACGTTTGCGGGCTCATCAAATCGAGGGTCTCCCCACTATTTCAAGCCATTGCGATCCCTGGGAAAAGTGGGTAGCGACAAGCACATCCCGTGCCCATCCGCCGCCTCGTTCGACGGGTCCGCCATGCGCCCCCGGGTTGAGCGAACCTTCACCCCGGTTCTTCCTGGCAAGTTGAGAATCACTATCATTTAGAATGTTTCGCTTCGCAAGCCCGCAGGCTCCTCCCGAGATCCCCACGACATGAGCGCTGTCCTTTCCTCCCCCACCCTCGCGCAGGCCGCCATCGGCCGGGCGCACCGCGTCCAGGCGCTGCAGGCCCCGGCCCATGCGCCGGAATGGAAACAGATGCTGGAGGAGCTGGGCTTCGTCGCCGGTGAGCACGTGGCCGTGCTGGCGCGCGCGATGCCGGGCGCGGACCCGCTGGTCGTGCGCATCGGGCAGTCGACCTTCGCGCTGCGCAAGGCCGAAGCCGATTGCGTGCTGCTGGAGGACACCACCGCCGAGGGGCTGATCGCCGCCAACGCCGCCGACAGCGCCACGAACGGACAGGCCGGAGCCGCCCATGCGTGAATCGGTCGTCCACATCCATCCCGCGGGACCGCTGCTGGCGCTGGTCGGCAACCCGAACTGCGGCAAGACCGCCCTCTTCAACCGCCTGACCGGCAGCCGCCAGAAGGTCGCCAACTACGCCGGCGTGACCGTCGAGCGCAAGGAAGGCCGCCTGAAGACCGCCGCGGGCAAGCTGCTGCGCGTGCTGGACCTGCCGGGAACGTACTCGCTGTACCCGCGCTCGCCCGATGAGCGCGTCACCGTGGACGTCCTGGCCGGACGCGCCCAGGGCGAGAAACGCCCCGACCTGATCGTCTGCGTGCTGGACGCGACCAACCTGCGCCGCAACCTGCGGCTGTTCCTGTCGGTGCAGCGCCAGGGGCTGCCCTGCGTGGTCGCGCTGAACATGGCCGACCTGGCCCAGCGCCGCGGCATCGAGATCAACACGGCCAAGCTCTCCGAGCTGCTGGGCGTGCCGGTGATCCGGACCGTCGCCACCGACGGCGACGGCCTGGACGAGCTGCGCGAGGTGCTGGACGATCCCCAGCAATGGCGCACTGGCTCGAACGTGGCCGAGGGCGACGACACCGCGCGCATCAACCAGATCCTGAAGGCGCTCGGTCTGGACGCACTGCAGGGCGAGCTGCCCAGCGACAAGGTCGACCGCGTCGTGCTGCATCCGGTGGTGGGCCCGATCCTGCTGGCCGTGCTGCTGTTCCTGCTGTTCCAGGCGGTGTTCGCATGGGCCGAGGTGCCCAAGGAATGGATCGAGACCGGCATCGGCTGGCTCGGCGAGCAGGCCGGGGCGCTGCTGCCCGAGGGTCACCTGCGCAGCCTGGTCGTCGACGGCCTGATCGCGGGCGTGGGCGGCGTGCTGGTGTTCCTGCCGCAGATCCTGATCCTGTTCTTCTTCATCCTGATCCTCGAGGAATCGGGCTACCTGCCGCGCGCCGCCTTCCTGCTGGACCGGCTGATGGGCTCGGTGGGCCTGTCGGGCCGCAGCTTCATCCCGCTGCTGTCGAGCTTCGCGTGCGCGATTCCCGGGATCATGGCCACGCGCTCGATCGCCAATCCGCGCGACCGGCTCGTGACCATCCTGATCGCGCCGCTGATGACCTGCTCGGCGCGGCTGCCGGTGTATGCACTGCTGATCGGCGCCTTCATCCCGCAGCGCGAGCTGTGGGCGGGCATCGAGCTGCAAGGGCTGGTGCTCTTCGTCCTGTACTTCGCCGGGATCATCGCGGCGATGGCCGTGGCGTGGCTGCTCAAGCGCTTCACCGACGCGGGCCGCCAGGTGCGTCCCCTGATGATGGAGCTGCCCAGCTACCACTGGCCGCATGCGCGCAACGTCGCCATCGGACTGTGGCAACGCGCGGAGATCTTCATCAAGCGCGTGGGCGGCATCATCCTGGCGCTGACGCTGCTGCTGTGGGTGCTGTCGACCTTCCCCGGCGCGCCCGAGGGCGCCACCGGGCCGGCCATCGAGTACAGCTTCGCCGGCTACCTGGGCCGCGGACTGGCGACGATCTTCGAGCCGATCGGCTTCAACTGGCAGATCAGCCTGGCGCTGGTGCCGGGCATGGCCGCCCGCGAGATCGCGGTGAGCGCGCTGGGCACGGTGTACTCGCTGTCGGCCACCGGCGACGAGGCCGCGCAGGCGCTGACGCCGCTGATCGCCTCGACCTGGGGCCTGCCCACGGCCTTCTCGCTGCTGGCGTGGTTCATCTTCGCGCCGCAGTGCGTGTCGACGATCGCGGCGGTCAAGCGCGAGACCGGCGGCTACAAGATCCCCGCGATCATGCTGGCCTACCTGTTCGGCCTGGCCTACTTCGCCTCCTGGGTGACCTTCCACGTGAGCCGATGGCTGCTGGGCTGACCGCTTCGTTTCCAGGCTGACATGCAAGGGCGCCCGTCGCATCGACCGGCGCCCTTGCGCATCATGGCCTTGGTCATGGGGGTGTCGACGAGGCTATGCTCGCGCCCATGACGATTCGCCCCACCACCCTGAGCGCGCTGGCCATGGCCGCGCTGACCACCCTCGGCGCGCTGAGCGCCGCGCCCGCGCTGGCCGCCGATGCCGCCAGCAGCCCCGCGGCCGCCAAGCCGGTGCGGGCCGTCATCAAGCCTGATCCCGATGCCGGCGTCGACGCCGACACCCGTTTCCAGCGCCTGGCCAACGACTACATCGAGGCCCTGTGGCGCCTGGACCCGGACGCCGCCATCGGTGCGGGCCGGTATGAATTCGCCGATCAGTTGCCCGCGCCGGACCGCGCGATGCGCGCGCGCTCGCTGGCCTTCGCCAACGACTGGCTCAAGCGCTTCGAGGCCGTCGACGCGACGACGCTGGGCGCGTCCTCGCGCACCGACCTGGGCCAGTTGCTCAACAAGCTGCGCAGCGACCGCTTCCAGCTGACCGAGCTGCGCGAGTACGAGTGGAATCCGTCCTACCTGAACATCGCCGGCCCGATCGACTACATCCTGGCCACGGACTACGCGCCGCTGCCGGTGCGGCTCAAGACGATCTCGGCGCGCCTGGCGCAGGTGCCCGCCTACTACCGCGCCGGCGCGTCGCTGCTCAAGCAGCCGACGCTGGAGCACACCCAGCTCGCCATCGACCAGGCGCCGGGCGTGCTGAGCGTGCTCGATGAAGTGGCCAAGGCCGCGCAGGGACCGGACGCCGCGTCGCTGACGCCGGCCGAGCGCAAGCTGCTGAATGACCGCATCGCCGCGGCCAAGCTCGCGGTCGAGGGCTATCGGGGGCAGCTGCGCAAGCTGCTCGCCGACGGCCAGGCCAGCGGCAAGGCCCGCAGCTTCCGGCTCGGCCAGGCGCTGTACGAGAAGAAATTCGGCTACGACATCCAGTCCCGGCATTCGGCCGAGCAGATGTACCAGCGCGCGCTCAAGGCCCGCGAGGAGCTGCTCACGCGGATGGCGCAGCTGTCCGATGAGCTCTGGACGAAGACGCTGGGCGATGCGCCCAAGCCCGAGGACCGCTTCGCCAAGATCGGCGCGGTGATCGGCAAGCTCAGCGAGCGCCACGTCAAGCGCGAGGACTTCGTCAAGGAGATCCGCGCGCAGATCCCGCAGCTGGAGCGCTGGATCACCGACCACGACCTGCTCACGCAGGACGCGAGCAAGCCGCTGATCGTGCGCGAGACGCCGGTCTACCAGCGCGGCGTGGCCGGCGCCGGCATCGAGGCTCCCGGCCCCTATCGCCCGCAGGACCGCACGTACTACAACGTCACGCCGCTGGACGACCTCACGCCCGAGCAGGCCGAGAGCTCGCTGCGCGAGTACAACCACTGGATCCTGCAGATCCTGAACATCCACGAGGCGGTGCCGGGCCATTACACGCAGCTGGTCTACGCCAACAAGTCGCCCTCGCTGGTCAAGACGCTCTTCGGCAACGGCGCGATGGTCGAGGGCTGGGCCGTCTTCGGCGAACGCATGATGCTCGAGTCGGGCTACGGCGGGAACGCGCCCGAGATGTGGCTGATGTGGGGCAAGTGGAACCTGCGCAGCGTCACCAACACCATCCTCGACTACAGCGTCCACGTGCTCGGCATGACCGAGGCCCAGGCGCTGGATCTGCTCCAGCGCCAGGCCTTCCAGACCGAACGCGAGGCCCGCGAGAAATGGCGCCGCGTGCAGCTGACCTCGGTCCAGCTCACCAGCTACTTCAGCGGCTACAGCGACATCATGGAACTGCGCGAGCAACGCAAGCAGGCGCTGGGCAAGGACTTCAAGATCAAGGCCTTCAACGAACAGTTCCTGAGCTACGGGAATGCGCCGGTGTCGGTGATCTCGGAGCTGATGTCGCAACCCGCGGTCAAGCCCGCCGCGACGACCAAGCCATGAGCGCGAACCCGGACACCCCCACGGAGGTCCGGGTCCTCGAGGCCCGCATCACCGAGCTTGAGATCAAGGCCTCGTTCTCCGAGGACCTGGTCGATCATCTCAACGACCAGGTCGCCAGGCAGCAGGAACAGATCGACGCGCTCGTGCGTGAGGTCATGCAACTGCGGCGACAAGTCCCCGAGGGCCGCTCGGACGGTCCGGGCAACTTGCGGGACGATTTGCCGCCGCATTACTGAGCGAGACGCCGCTTGAAGCCCCTCGCCCGCGAAGCGGGAGAGGGGTTGGGGTGAGGGCTCGTGTGGGGGCACGGAGCCCTTCGCAGAGCCCTCACCCCCCCGCCCTCTCCCGCTTCGCGGGCGAGGGGGCCATCAGCCCGCTCAGGCCGCCGGCCGAGCAGGGATGTTCAATCCCCGCTTGACCGCATCACGCGCCAGGAACGCTTCCAGCACGCGCTGCACGTTCTTGAACTCGCTGAAGCCCACCAGCTCGCCCGCGCCGTAGAACCCCACCAGGTTGTTCACCCACGGCCAGATCGCGATGTCCGCGATCGTGTACTCGTCGCCCATGATCCAGCCGCGACCGGTCAGGTGCTTCTCCAGCACGCCCAGCAGACGCTTGGACTCGTTGAGATAACGGTCACGCGGACGCTTGTCCTCGTAATCCTTGCCCGCGAACTTGTGGAAGAACCCCACCTGTCCAAACATCGGGCCGATCCCGCCCATCTGGAACATCACCCACTGCAAGGTCTCATACCGGCGCGCCGCATCCGTCGGCATCAGACGCCCCGTCTTCTCCGCCAGATACACCAGGATCGCGCCCGACTCGAACAGCGGCAGCGGCTCGCCCCCCGGCCCGTCCGGATCAATGATCGCGGGAATCTTGTTGTTCGGATTCAGCGACAGGAACTCCGGCGTCAGCTGGTCATCCGTCTGGAAGCTCACCAGATGCGGCTCATACGGCAGCCCCAGCTCCTCCAGCGCGATCGACACCTTCACGCCATTGGGCGTGGGCAGCGAATACAACTGCAGCCGCTCCGGGTGCTGCGCGGGCCACTTCTTCGTGATGGGGAATCGGGACAGATCCGTCATGAGGCTTCTCGAGGTTGAAAGGCGGAGCGGACCATTCTCGACGCCCCTCGAGAGACCTTGCGCACCACGGGTCAATGCCGCTCGTGCTCGCGCGCTCGACGCGAGCCGGGTCTTGCCCCTCACCCCTCACCCGCTCACCGCATCACTTCAAGGGCGCGGCGAAACGATCCCATCTCGGCGCCCAGCGCCCCTTGATGTCCGCCGACACCAGCACCCGATGCGCCTGCCCGATGATCAGCCGGCGCGGCACCAGCCCGATGTAGCGCGAGTCCTGGCTGTTGTCCCGGTTGTCGCCCATCATGAAGAACGCATCGGCGGGCACCACCACCGGACCGAAATCGCGCGGCGCGTTCAGCGCGGGCAGGAACTGCACGATGCGCTCCTGACCGCCCCATTGCTCGACCTCGCGCACCCCGCGCACCTCGACCCCGGGGACCAGCGCCTCCGCGACCTCCCCCACCGGCGCGTACGTCGCCGCCTCGCCGTTGAGGATCAGTCGGTCGCCACGCAGCTCGACCACATCGCCGGGCACCGCCACCACGCGCTTGATCAGCCGCGTGCCGTCGCGCGGCGAGCTGAAGGTCACCACATCCCCGCGCCGGGGCTCGCCCACGCGGCGCAGCGACAAATCGGTCAGCGGCACTTTCCAGTCATAGGCCGTCCGATCGACGAAGACGACATCGCCTTCCAGGATCGTCGGCCGCATCGAGCCGCTGGGCACCGGATTCCAGTCCGCGATCGCCGTGCGGAAGAACAGGAAACCAGCCACGAACAGCAGGAAGCTCCGGTTCTCGCGGAGCCAGGCGGCAACAGGGATCTTCATCGCAATCTCCAAGCAGGTGTCCGAGGGAGTGGATCGAGCCAACAACGAAGCCCCAGTGTGTCCAGCCGGATCGCGACGTGGGACCGCGTGCGGCGATTGGCGGGAATCGGTGCATCAATGGCGAAAGCGCGGCGGCCAGCGCATCCCGACGGATCCGCCATGTGAACCTGTCGGCAAGCTGTCCGCGCCCTGCTGACCTTCGTCTCGCGCGGGAAGCGCCCCCCATAATCCCGCCCCATGCGCAAGCACCTCCTGCACTTGCTGCTCCCGCTGTTCATGCTGCTGTCGCAGCAGGGCGCGGTGTGGCATGGCATCGGTCACCTCACCGATGCGCGCGGGCATGGCCCCGCCAGCACGAGCGTCGCGCAAGACGACGAGCACCTCGCCCACGCCGATCCGGACACCTTGTCCAGCGATCAGTTGTGCGAGGTCTGCCTGGCCTTCGACGACCTCGCCGCCTCGGCCCGCGCCGAGGCCCCGGTGCTCGCGCTGGCCGACGGCGCGCATGTCCAGGCCGCGGCGATCACGCCCGACTCGCACTCGCTGCCCGCGCCCGCGCCGCGCAGCCGCGGGCCGCCGCTGGCGATCTGATCCTCCCGCCCGTCGCACCGCCTGTTCTCCCGCACCGCGTGAGATCCGGCCGGCCTGCGTCCGTCCGACATCAGATCTCCAGAGCCACCACCATGACTGCTCCTCGCCTGCGCGTGCTCGCGCTGTCCGTTTCCATCGCCTATCCGCTGCTCGCCGCCGTCCCCGCCTTCGCGCAGGACGACGCCGCCAGCGCTGAAGCCTCCTCCACCAATGCCTCGTCCGCTACAGCCGGCACGCCGCTTCCCACCGTGCAGGTGCAAGGCGCGCGCAACCGACTGGATGCGGCCCGCAATGGCCTGTCGCCCGACACCGGCAGCACGGTCTACAAGTTCGACAAGGCCGATCTCGGCCGCCTGCCCCAGGGCGACGACACGCCGCTCAACCAGGTCCTGCTGCAGACGCCCGGCGTGGTGCAGGACTCCTACGGCGGCCTGCATGTGCGTGGCGACCATGCCAACCTGCAGTACCGCATCAACGGCGTCGTGATCCCCGAAGCCATCAGCGGCTTCGGTCAGACGCTGGAGACGCGATTCGCCGACAGCATCAGCCTGCTCACCGGCGCGCTGCCGGCGCAATACGGCTACCGGACCGCCGGCATCGTCGACATCACCACGAAAGGCGTGGGCGAGGACGACAAGCCCCTGGCCGGCAGCGTCGGCGTGACGCTCGGCACGCAGCGCACGCGCGAGCTGGACCTGTCCCTGCACGGCAGCCAGGGCCGGCTGAGCTACGAGTTCAGCGGGTCCTACCTCGGCAACGACCTGGGCATCGAGAACCCCACCGCGTCGCGCGACGCGCTGCACGACCGCACGCATCAGGGCAAGGCCTTCGGCCTCGTGTCCTACCTGCTGGGCGAGGACAGCCGCATCACCGCGATGGCCGGCGTCACCAACAACCGATTCCAGATCCCCAACTCGCCGGGCCAGTCCACGGCCTTCACGCTGGACAACACGCCGGACAAGGACTCGTCCACGCTGGACGCGCGCCAGCGCGAGCGCAACCGATTCGCTGTCGTCAGCTTCCAGAGCACGCTCGGCGAGCAGGTCGACTACCAGGTCTCGCTGTTCCACCGCACGACCGATGTCCACTACACGCCCGACGCCGTCGGCGACCTGCAGTACCTGGGCGTGGCCGCCGACATCCTGCGCCGCAACGAGGCCAACGGCCTGCAGGCCGACGCGAGCTACCGGCTCAACGCCACGCACACCGTGCGCACCGGGCTCTTCGCGCAGCGCGAGCACGCCAGCACGCGCAACGACGCGCTGGTCTTCCCTGCCGATGACGACGGCAACCAGACGTCCTCCACGCCCGTGTCCATCGCCGACAGCGCGCGGCTGGGCGGGCATCTCTGGGGCGCCTACCTGCAGGACGAATGGAAGCTCGCGCGCGGCCTGACGTTCAACTACGGCGCCCGGTACGACGAGGTCGACACGGTCAGCAAGGAACACCAGCTCAGCCCGCGCGCCGGACTGGTGTGGGATGCCACGCCGACGCTGCGCGTGCACGCGGGCTACGCGCGCTACTTCACGCCGCCGCCGACCGAGAAGATCGACACCACCTCGGTGGACGCCTTCGCCGGCACGACCAACGCGCTGCCCTCGGACGCCAACACCGCGGTGCGCGCGGAGCGCTCGAACTACTACGACGCCGGTGCGGCGTGGCAGGTCACGCCCAAGCTGACGCTGGGCGTCGACGGGTACTACCGCGCGGTGCGCCACCTGCAGGACGAGGGCCAGTTCGGCAACGCGCTGATCTACTCGGCCTTCAACTACGCGCAGGGCCGCATCTACGGCGTGGACCTGTCGGCCAGCTACAAGGAGCGCGACTGGTCCGCCTATGCCAACCTGGGCACCGTGCACGCGCGGGCGCGCCAGGTCGAGACCGGCCAGTTCAACTTCGAGCAGGACGAGCTCGACTTCATCGCCAACCACTGGGTCCACCTGGATCACGAGCAGAAGCTGAGCGCCTCGGCCGGCGTGAATGTCCGCCTGGACGAGGGCTACACGCTGGGCGCGAGCGCGCTGTTCGGGTCGGGGCTGCGCAACGGTTTCGCCAACACCACGCACCTGCCCTCGTACACCGCGGTGAACGCCGATGTCAGCAAGACCTTCGCCCTGGGCGGTGGCGGACCGGTGGAAGCGCGCCTGTCGGTGCTGAACCTGTTCGACAAGGTCTACCAACTGCGCGATGGCTCGGGCATTGGCGTGGGCGCGCCGCAGTACGGCCAGCGCCGCACGGTCTACGTGAGCCTGACCAAGTCGTTCTGACCTGGGCTGCCGTGCGTGGCCCTGTCGCCTGTATCGGGTGAACGTGGGCCGCCGCACGGTGCCTGAGGGCGGGACGCGCTAGGCTGCGATGCATGACCGCATCGCCGCCCGATGAACTGCATGCCCCCGCTGACGTCTGGGATCAGCGTTACGCCGCGCACCCGCTGAGCCGCCAGGAAGCCTGGCTGAGCGGCTGGCAGCATCGCCTGCCGGGTGTGCGGCGCGCGCTGGACATCGGCTGCGGCGACGGCTGGGAGACCGCGGCGCTGCTGGAGCTGGAGGTGGAGGTCACCGCCACGGACATCTCGGCGGAGGCGCTGGCGCGATGCCGGCAGCAATCGCCGCGGGCGCGGCATGTCCTGGCTGATGTGCGCGCGATGCCGATGCTGGCGGACGGCGAGTTCGACCTGGCCGTGGCGCAGTTGTCGCTGCATTACTTCGACCGCGAGGACACGTGCCGGGCGCTGTGCGAGATCGCGCGGGTGCTCGCGCCCGAAGGCAAGCTCATCGGCTGCGTGAACGCCGAGGATGACTGGCACTACGGCGCGCCGGATGAGGCCGCGTCCTGGACGCTGACGACCGTGGACGGTGTGGCCAAGCAGTTCTTCACGCGCGAGAAGCTGGAGGACGTCCTCACCGCCTGCTTCGACATTGACCACCTCAACAAGCGCACGCTCAGCCGCTACGGCAAGCCGAAGTCGGTGTGGGAGTTCTTCTGCCACCGCAAGCCAGATTGAAGCCCGATTGAAGCCCGATTGAAGCCACATTGAGCCCACATTGAGCCCCTCGCCCGCGAAGCGGGAGAGGGGTTGGGGTGAGGGCTCGCGTGATGGCAGGGTGCCCTTCGGAGAGCCCTCACCCCCCGCCCTCTCCCGCTTCGCGGGCGAGGGGGCTCAATGCTCACGCCACCTGAAATGCGGTCACTGCGGCGCGTCGCTCAAGGTCCTCAGGAACGCGACGATGTCCTGCACCTCGCGCTCGCTCAGCGACGGCTTGCCGCCGCGCGCGCCGCCGAAGGGGCGCTCCATGTTGAGGTTGTCGCGGTATCGCGCCGGCAGGTCGTCATAAGGCACGACACGCCCCTTCGCATCGCGTGCGTAGAAGCGCTCCGGGTTCGTGTCGCGCTGCGCGTAGAAGCGCACCGCCGCCTCCAGCGAGCGCATCGCGCCGTTGTGGAAGAACACCTGCCGCGTCGCCACGTTGCGCAGCGACGGCGTCTTGAACAGGCCGCAGTACTCCGGGTGATCCTGGAGATCGGTGCGCAGCGGGCCGCAAGTGCCCAGGTCGTGGAAGGCGGGATCGCGGTTGGCCGGGATCGCCGGATTGCGCGGCACGCCGATCGCGATGTGGCCCATGTCGGTGAACAGCGGGAACGCGCCGCGCTTGATCGCGCTGATGTGGCACGACGCGCAGTTGCCCTTGTCGCGGGCCTCGAAGAGCGCCAGACCGCGCGTCTCGGCCGGCGTCAACCTGCCCTTGCCGCGCAGATAGGCGTCGTAGCGGCTGTTGAACGGTGCGAAGTCCTTGGGGTTCTGCTGGAAGACTTCCAGCGACAGGACCAGCGCGTTCCATGCGAGCTCGGCGTCGTCGAACAGATGCGGCCCGAAGGCCTCGCGCATCGCCGCCGCGTTGGGCGACGCCGCGAGCCGCCGCACCACCGCGCCGCGGTCGGTGTTGGCCATCTCGAACGGTGACAGCAAGGGCGCCTCGGCCTGCTCGTGCGCCGACGCGGCGCGTCCGTCCCACGCGAAGCCGCCGGTGGGGCCCTGGTCCAGGCTGTCGTCGCCGTCGTTGTCGAAGAAGTGCTCGGTGAAGGCCGGCGTCTGCTGGCGGTAGCGCAGCGAGGGCACGGCGCGCAGCCCCGGCACATGGCCGCTCGCGCCGCCCCGCTGGACGGCCAGGCCGTTGGGCGGCCCGTAGGCCAGGGCCGGGTCGTGGCAGGACGCGCAGGCCATCGTGCCGGACGCGGACAGCACCTTGTCGGCGAAGAGCCGCCGCCCGAGCCCGGTCAGCGTGGCCGCGTCGGGCTTGCGCTCGAAGGCCGTGGCGTAGAACGGTCGGGTCGCGGGTGCGGTCGCAGCCAGCGCGGCCGCATGACCGGGCCGCCCGCCCAGCAGCAGTCCAAGGGCCACGCAAGCCAGCGCGCCCGTCAGCACGCCCAAGGTCAAAACAAGCCCATTTTCACGGGAAAGAGAAAGATTCATAACAGCTTCATCACGACGCACGCAGGAAATGTGCGCAAACAGCGGTGTACCGGTACGGAATGACACGGACGTGTCATGCGGCGAAAGGAAGCTGCGCGCCATTCGCCAATCACTCCTGTGGAGTCAGCCAGATGAAGATCACTTCCCGCGATACCCGCGTCGTTCCCGCCCCTCGTCTCAAACTCGCCCTCACCCCGCTCGCGCTGGGCGCGATGCTGGCGCTGGGCGGCTGTTTCGGCCATGACGGAGAGGACGCGCCGATGGACACCACCGCCGCGCTGCAGAGCAAGGTGCAGAACATCGTCGTGATCTACGCCGAGAACCGCGCCTTCGACAACCTGTACGGCAACTTCGCCGGCGCCGACGGCCTGTCCACCGTGGTCGGCGCGGACGGCAAGCCGACCGCGGCCTACATCCCGCAGAAGGACCGCAACGGCCAGGCCCTCGCCACGCTGCCGCCGGTCTGGGGCGGCGTCACCGCGCCGGGCAGCACCGTGACCGTGTCGCAGGCGCAGAGCGCCGGCCTGGCCAACGCGCCCTTCAACATCGGCACCGCGTTCAAGGCCAGCGCCAACGCGACGATCGACGGCAGCGTCGTCACGCGCGACCTGTACCACCGCTTCTTCGAGAACCAGATGCAGATCAACGGCGGCAAGAACGACATGTTCGCCGCGTTCGCCGACTCGGGCGGCCTGGTCATGGGCTACTTCGACTACAGCGCCTCGCCGCTCTACAAGCTGGCCCAGCAGTACACGCTGGCCGATCACTTCTTCCAGGGCGCGTTCGGCGGGTCCTTCCTGAACCACCAGTACCTGATCTGCGCCTGCGCGCCGGAGTACCCCAACGCCGACACCGCCGCGGCCAAGCCCACGATCCAGATCCTGGACAAGAACGCCGACGGCTCGTACACGTCCAACCTCACGCTGTCCGCCACCAGCAAGGCTTCCGCGCTGGACGGCGCGCCGAGCTTCGCGGGCTCGGGCAACATCACGCCGGCCAACTACTTCGGCGACAACAAGTTCTACGCGGTCAACACGATGCAGCCCGCGTTCCAGCCCAGCGGCAACGCGCCGGCGGACGTCAGCGGCAACAACGCGCTGTACGCCGACGCGACCAAGAACACCACGCTGCCCGCGCAGCTGCAGAAGAACATCGGCGACCTGCTCAGCGCCAAGAGCGTGAGCTGGGCCTGGTACGCCGGCTCGTGGAACGCCGCCGTGAAGGACGGTCAGCAGGCGGCGGCGGCCAAGCGCACGGTGATCTACGCGGGCAACGCCAGCGGCGTGGCCGCCACGGACGCGGTGGACTTCCAGACCCACCATCACCCGTTCAACTTCTACGCCAACATGGATCCGGTCACGCACGCCAGCGATCGCGCGACCCACCTGAAGGACTACGACGACCTGGTGAAGGACGCGGCCGCGGGCTCCCTGCCGGCGGTGAGCTTCTACAAGCCCGAGGGCCTGTACAACCAGCATCCGGGTTACGCCAACATCGCCAACGCGGACCAGAAGATCGCCGATCTCGTGGCCAAGCTGCAGGCCAGCCCGCAGTGGAAGAACATGGTGATCGTCGTGACCTACGACGAGAACGGCGGTCAGTGGGACCACGTCGCCCCGCCCAAGGGCGACAAGCTCGGCCCGGGCACGCGCATCCCGGCGCTGATCATCTCGCCCTACTCGAAGAAGGGCACGGTCGACCACACGCAATACGACACCGCCTCGGTGCTGCGCCTGATCACGCGCCGCTTCGGCCTGGACCTGCTGCCCGGCCTCAAGCAGCGTGACGACGCGCTCACCGCCGCTGGCGGCCAGCCGATGGGCGACATGACGCAGGCGTTGAACCTGCAATAAGACCAAACGCGGCGCAACGCACCGGAGGAAGGGCATGCCCCTTCTTCCGGCCCCGATTAATCTTTTCGCTTGCCATTCATTTGCGTGCAAAGTAAATTTCGCACCCATGGCACGCACCAAACCCACCGTCACCGGCAAGCAGCAGAAAGCCAGCAGCGCCTCCGCCGCCTGCGTGCCGCAGCAGATCGACGAGCAGCTCTGCTTCGCGATCTACTCGACGATGCTGGGTCTGAACAAGGTCTACCGCGAGCTGCTCAAGGACCTCGAGCTCACCTATCCGCAGTACCTCGTGATGCTGGTGCTGTGGGAACGCGACGGCCTGACCGTCGGTGAGATCGCCGAGCGCGTGTTCCTCGACTCGCCCACCGTCACGCCGCTGCTCAAGCGACTGGAGGCCGCGGGCCTCGTCAGCCGGGACCGTTCTCCGCTGGACGAGCGCCAGGTGCTGATCACGCTGACGGACGCCGGCCGCGGACTGCGCAAGCGCTCCACCCACCTGCCGCAGTGCATCGTCGATGCCTCGGACACGGAGCTGGCCGAAATCATCGAGCTCCGCGACCGCCTGCTCGCGCTGCGCGAGCGCATGGCCCGCAAGGCCGGCACCTCCAGCTGAACGCCGCTTCAAGATCGCTCATCCGCGTCGCCCCACCAAATCCTTCGCATGCAAATGATTAGCAAGCAATCCAGAGTTCACCTTCCCACCCACCCCACCACCACACCCCTGAAGGAGCCCACCATGAACGCCATCGCCACCCTCGCCCGCCAATCGCGTCGTCAACTGCTGGTGCTGTCCACGCTGGCCGTCGCCATCGCCGGCGTGGTCGCCACGCCGGCCTTCGCCGCGGACAAGGCCGCCCGCGTCAGCGCGCCGCTCTCGAGCGCCCAGCCCGCGGGCAGCTACATCACGACGAAGGACGGCGTGCAGCTCTACTACAAGGATTGGGGTCCGAAGAACGGCCAGCCCATCGTGTTCAGCCACGGCTGGCCGCTGAACAGCGACAGCTGGGAAGCGCAGATGATCTTCCTGGCCGATCAGGGCTATCGCGTCATTGCCCATGACCGCCGTGGCCACGGCCGCTCCAGCCAGCCCTGGGACGGCAATGACATGGACCACTACGCCGACGACCTGGCCACCGTCATCGAGACGCTGGACCTGAAGAACGCCGTGCTGGTGGGCTTCTCCACGGGCGGCGGCGAGGTCGCCCGCTACATCGGCCGCCACGGCACGTCCCGCGTGGCCAAGGCGGTGCTGGTCTCGGCCGTGCCGCCGATCATGGTCAAGTCCGACAAGAACCCCGGCGGCGTGCCCAAGGAGGTCTTCGACGGCATCCGCGCCGCGCAGCTGGCCAACCGCTCGCAGCTCTACAAGGACATCCCCGCCGGACCGTTCTACGGCTTCAACCGGCCGGGCGCGAAGGTCTCGCAGGGCCTGATCGACAACTGGTGGTTCCAGGGCATGCAAGGCGGCCACAAGAACACCTATGACTCGATCAAGGCGTTCTCCGAGACCGACTTCACTGACGACCTCAAGAAGTTCGACAAGCCCACGCTGGTCATCCACGGCGACGACGACCAGATCGTGCCCATCGACATCTCCGGCCGCGCCTCGGCCCGCCTGATCAAGGGCTCGCAGCTGATCGTCTACGCCGGCGCCCCGCACGGCCTGACCGACACCCACAAGGATCGCCTCAACGCCGACCTGCTGGCCTTCATCCGCCAGTGATCCCCTCCCCCCGTCCGGATGAGCGAACTCACTCCGGCGGGGGCCCACCTTCGGGGGAGATCAACGCGGGGTTTCGCTCTGCGCTCGGTTTGGTACGCTCGGTGATCTTTCCGATGAGCGGCGCCCCGATGCGCCGGCACGTGGACCTCGCCGATGCCGATCCCCTTCCCGCCCGCCGCCTCGCTGCCGCATGTCCGCGTATTCGAACTGGAAGCCGGCGACGAGGACCTGCTGCAGCGGTTCTACGAGCGCAACCCGCTCTACTTCGAGCAGGTCAACGGCACCCCGCCCCGCCCCGATGAAGCGCGCGAGGAGATCCGCGATCTGCCCCCCGAGGGCTGGAGCTTCACAGCGAAGCGCTTGCTGGGCTACGCGGACGAGTCCGGCGAGCTCGTGGCGATGGCCTCGCTGGTGTCGGACCTGATGGCGCCACGGGTGTGGCTGGTGGGCCTGTTCATCGTCGCCACGACGCTGCACGGCTCGCAGGCCGCGCGTGAGATCTACGCGGAACTCGAGCGCTGGATGCAGCGCCACGGGGCGGCCTGGGTGCGACTGGGCGTCGTCGTCGGCAACACCCGCGCGGAGCGCTTCTGGGAGCGCCAGGGTTTCATCGAGGTCCGCCGGCGTGACGGCCTCGCGATGGGCGAGCGCGTCAACGCGCTGCGCGTGATGGTCAAGCCGCTGGACGGTGGCCGGATCGACGACTACCTCGTCATGGTCCCTCGCGACCGCCCTGGCGAACCCTAACAATCGCATCGACGACGATCGCCAGCCGGCCTGAACCGGCCTCCCTGCTCGGGGGACTCTGGGCGTCCGGTCGAACTTGGTCGACCGCAACACCGCGCATGTCGCGCTCACCCACGCCCCTTTCCATGACACACGTTTTCTCGCGCGCTCCCGGCTACGTTCCCCGTTGGCTCGGCGCCTTCACCTTGACGGCGATGCTGATGGCCTGCAGCGACCACCGATCGTCCCCGGAGCCGAGACCGGTGGTCCCGACTCGCGCCGTCAATCACCTCTACACAGAAACCAACGAGACCCATAACACCGTCGTGCACTTCATCCGTGAGGCGGACGGCAGGTTGGTGCGTCAGGCCACGACCGCCACCCACGGTGCTGGCACGAACGGGCAACGCGACGGCAAGCTGGTGCCGGACTCACTGGTTAGCCAGCACGCGATCGTCATCAGCACCGATGCCAGCCGGCTCTTCGCGGTGAACGCCGGCGATCAGAGCCTCTCGGTGTTCGAGATCTCCCCCACGACGGGCGCCTTGACACTGCTGAAGAAGAACGCGACGCAAGCGGGCGTGAAGCCCAACAGCCTCGCCTATCACCACGGCCACCTTTACGTCACCTTCCTGGAAGGCGCGACTCGCTTCGCCGCTTACAAGGTCGGCGCCGACGGCAGCCTGACGCAGCGCGGCGCGTATGACCTGACCGCGCTGGCCGGCATTCCCGCCGCGGCGCAGCCGACGCAGGTGCTCGTCTCGCCGGGCGGGAAACATGTGATCGTCAACGCCGGGGTCGCGAGCAACGCGATCGTGGCCTTCCCCATCCTGCATGACGGCGGCCTGGGCGTGCCGGTCAAGAACACCGCGCAGGTCGAATCGCCATTCGCCGGCGTCTTCGTGCCTGGCGCCGCCACGCCCACCTACCTGGCCACCAGCATCTCCGGAGTCGGACTGGCGTCCTTCCACTACCAGCCGTCGACCGGCAAGATGACGCGGATCAACCAGGTCCAGATCCCCCATGTGAAGGACCCCTGCTGGGTCGCGGTCACCCCGAACGGGCAACTGGCGTATGTCGGCAATGCGTCGGGCGCCATCTCGTCATTCCGCATCGACGTCGATGGCCGGCTCACGCTGCTGAATGCGAAAGCGGCCGTCGAGCCCCAGGTGCTGCCCGACATCGACAGCGTCGCCGGCGATTCGTGGATCAGCCCGGACGGCAGGTATCTCTACACGGCCTTCCTGGGCGCGGACAAGGTCGTGGCCTACGCCATCAACGCGGACGGCGCGCTGTCCAAGCTCAACGAGGTGGTGGTGGGGACCTCGACGCGGCAAAGCCTGCAAGGCCTCGCCGGTCTGTGATCCCCGCGCTGCTCACTCGCCCAGATAGGCCGCGCGGACCTTCGGGTCGTTGAGCAGCGTCTTGCCGTCGCCCTTCATCGTGATCACGCCGGACTCCATCACGTAGCCGCGGGTGGCCAGTTCCAGCGCGCGGCTGGCGTTCTGCTCGACGAGCAGCACCGTCACGCCCTGCTGGTGGATGTCGTTCACGACCTCGAAGATCTTGTCGACCATGATCGGCGACAGGCCCATCGACGGCTCGTCCAGCAGCAGCAGCTTGGGACGCGCCATCAGCGCGCGGCCCATGGCCAGCATCTGCTGCTCGCCGCCGGACATCGTGCCGGCGAGCTGGTTGCGACGTTCCTTGAGACGCGGGAACAGGCCGAAGACCTTCTCGATGTCGGCCTCGATCTCCTTGTCCTTGCGGATGAAGGCGCCCATCTGCAGGTTCTCGGTGATCGTCATGCGCGTGAACGTGCCGCGGCCCTCGGGCACCATCACCAGGCCCTGCTTGGCCAGGTTCCATGCGCCCTGGCCCTTGATGGACTGGCCCATGAACTTGACGTCGCCGACGCCCAGCGGCTGCAGGCCGGTGATGGCCTTCAGCGTCGTGGTCTTGCCCGCGCCGTTGGCGCCGATCAGCGAGACCAGTTCGCCCTGGCGCACGTCGAAGTCCACGCCCTTGACCGCCTGGATGCCGCCATAGGCGACGGCGAGGCCCTCGACCTGGAGGAGGATGTTGTCTGCCATCTTTTCGATTTCCATGGGTCGGGTCAGGGGGCCGCGTGCACTTCTTGCGCGGCGTGGGCGCCGAGGTAGGCCTCGATCACCTTGGGGTTGCGCTGCACTTCCGCAGGCGTGCCCGACGCGATGAGCTTGCCGTAGTCCAGCACCGACACGCGGTCGCACAGGCCCATCACCAGCTTCACGTCGTGCTCGATCAGCAGGATGGTGCGGCCGTCGTTGCGGATGCGGTCGATCAGCTCGCGCAGCACGACCTTCTCGGTCGCGTTCATGCCGGCGGCGGGCTCGTCCAGCGCGATCAGCTTGGGATCGGTGGCCAGCGCGCGCGCGATCTCCAGCCGGCGCTGGTCGCCGTAGGACAACGTGCGGGCCTTGAAGTCGGCGTGCCGGCCGATGCCGACGTAATCCAGCAGCTCGCGGGCGCGCGCCGTGATCTCGGCCTCTTCCTTCTTGAAGCCCGGCGTGCGGAACACCGCGCCCATCAGGCCCGAGTGCGTGCGCACATGGCGGCCGACCATCACGTTCTCCAGCGCGGTCATCTCGGCGAAGAGCCGGATGTTCTGGAAAGTGCGCGCGATGCCGGTCTTGGCCACCTGGTGCACGGCCTGCGGCTTGTAGGGCTGGCCGCCGAGCTCGAAGGTGCCGCCATCGGGCACGTACAGCCCGGTGATGACGTTGAAGAAGGTCGTCTTGCCGGCGCCGTTGGGACCGATCAGGCCATAGACCTGGCCCTTCTCGATCTCGATGCCCACATCCGACAGCGCCTGCAGGCCGCCGAAGCGCTTGGACGCGCCGGCCACTTTCAGTACGGTTTCAGTCATTGGTTCTTGCTCCTGGCGCGGATCAGGCGTTGATGGCGCTGCCGGCATTGGCGGGCGGCTGCGATCCCGGCGGCAGGGGCCGGGACTTGCCGTGTTCCGGCGAGGGCCACAGGCCGCGCGGACGCAGCAGCATGATCACGATCATCGCCAGCGCGATCAGCAGCTGACGCAGGATGGCGGCGTCCAGCCGGCCATCGGTCATCTCCTGCAGCGGACCGGCGACGTAGCGCAGCACTTCCGGCAGCGCGGCCAGCAGCAGCGCGCCCAGGATGACGCCCGGGATGTGGCCGATGCCGCCCAGCACGACCATCGCGACGATCATCACCGACTCCTGCAGGCTGAACGATTCCGGCGACACGAAGCCCTGGAACGCGCCGAACATCGAGCCCGCCACGCCGCCGAAGGTCGCGCCCATGCCGAACGCGAGCAGCTTCATGTTGCGGGTGTTGATGCCCATGGCCTTGGCGGCAATCTCGTCCTCGCGGATGGCCATCCACGCGCGGCCGATGCGCGAGTTCTCGAGCCGGTAGCAGATCACCACCGAGCCGATCACCAGCGCCAGGAACAGGTAGTAGTACATCGACACCGAATTCACGGCGATGCCGAAGAACTCGTGGTTCTTGCTGAACTCGAAGCCCAGGAAGTGCACGCCGTCGATCTGGCCGATGCCGCGCGGACCGTTGGTGATGTTCAGCGGGTATTCCATGTTGTTCAGGAACACGCGGATGATTTCACCGAAGCCCAGCGTCACGATGGCCAGGTAGTCGCCGCGCAGCTTCAGCGTCGGGGCGCCCAGCACCACGCCGAAAAGGCCGGCCAGCAGCGCCGCCGCCGCGATGGCGATCAGCAGCGGCAGGTGCAGCCCGTTGGGGAAGGCGGCGGCGATGTTCTCGAAGTTCTCCGCCAGGTGCGGGCTGTTGAGCAGCGCGAAGAGATACGCGCCCACCGCGTAGAACGCGACGTAGCCCAGGTCCAGCAGGCCGGCGTAGCCGACGACGATGTTCAGGCCGAGCGCCAGCAGCACGTACAGCAGCGCCAGGTCGATGATGCGGACCGGGCCGTTGCCGAAGGACTGCGCGAACAGCGGGAGCACCAGCAGCAGCGCGCCGGCGATCAGGAAGGTGATGATCTTGGAAGACTTGTTCTGGAACATGTGAGGCTCCTCAGGCGCGGTCGGCGACACGTTCGCCCAGCAGGCCCGACGGACGCAGCGTCAGCACCAGGATCAGCGCGATGAACGCGAAGATGTCGGCGTAATGGCTGCCCAGCACGCCGCCGGTCAGGTCACCCAGGTAACCCGCTCCGATGGCCTCGATCAGGCCGAGCAGCACGCCGCCGACCATCGCGCCGGCGAGGTTGCCGATGCCGCCGAGCACCGCGGCCGTGAAGGCCTTCAGCCCGGGCATGAAGCCCATCGAGTGCTGCACGGTGCCGTAGTTGGCGGCCCACATCAGGCCGGCCACCGCGGCCAGCGCGGCGCCGATGATGAAGGTCAGCGAGATGACCGCGTCAGGCTTGACGCCCATCAGCGCGGCCACGCGCGGGTTCTCGGCGGTGGCGCGCATCGCGCGGCCCATCTTCGTGTGGTTCACCAGGAACAGCAGACCGCCCAGGATCACCACGGTGGACACCAGGATCAGCACCTGCGTCACGGTGATCACCGCGCCGCCGATCTGGATCGGGTCGGTGGGCAGCAGTTGCGGGAAGGGCTTGGGATTCGGCTTCCAGATGATCATGGCCAGCGTCTGCAGCAGCAGCGACATGCCCATGGCGGTGATCAGCGGCGCGAGTCTGGGGGCGTTGCGCAGCGGCCGGTAGGCGATCTTCTCGATCGTGAAGTTGAGCAGCGTGCAGACCACGATCGCGCACACCAGCGCGATGATCATCAGCAGCCAGCCCGGCAGGCCCAGGCCCGCCAGCGCGGTCACCACGGTCCAGCTCACCAGGGCGCCGGCCATCAGCACCTCGCCGTGCGCGAAGTTGATGAGGTTGATGATCCCGTAAACCATCGTGTAGCCCAGCGCGACGAGGGCATACATGCTCCCGAGCACCAGGCCGTTGATGATCTGCTGAAAAAGTATCTCCATAAGGCCCCAGCATGTTGTTGGACACGGCTCGCGCCGCGTGACGGGGCTCCGGGGTGCAACCCCCGTGCCAGACCGTCCGTTTCAAGGGTATTCACCGACAAGCTGGCATGCGTGCGCACCGGTCGACGTTGTGTTCCCAGTCTCGGTGACGCAACGAGGTGCGGAAATCCGCACAAACCGCCTAGCCAGCCGGGCGAATCCTCGCCAGAGGCAAAAAAGCCGGTGCACCGGGTGCCGGTCGCGCGCCAACTTGGGCACACTGGGCGCCGATTTCTTGTCTTCCATGGAACCGGTCGTCACCTCCTCCTTCGCGTCCTCGTCCGCTGGCCAGCGGCTGGCGCACTTCCTGGGCCGGCCCAGCTTCTACCTGTACCTGACCGGCGTGCTGATGCTGCTGGGCCTGCTGCTGGGCCATCGGCTCAGCGAACGCGCCAGCCTGGACCAGCTCAGCGCGCTGGCCACCGAGCGGCTGGAGCTCTACGCCTCCAACCTGCAGACCGAGCTCGGCCGGCACGCCTACCTGCCCAGCCTGCTGGCCATCGACGGCGACGTCACGCGGCTCGTCGAGCATCCCGACGACGAGGCGCTGCGCAAGTCCGCCAGCCTGGTGCTGGCGCGCGTGAACGTGCGCGCGGGCACGACGCAGATCTTCGTGGCCGACCCCGAGGGCCGCGTGCTCGCGTCCAGCGAGCCGCTCACGCCGCCGCTGCGCCTGCAGCAGGCCATCGAGCAGGACCGCCACCATTTCTTCGCCTCCGACGCCGGCCAGGCCGGGCTGAGCGGCTCCACCAACTTCTTCCTGCTGCATCCGCTGCGCCGCAACCAGCAGCTGCAAGGCGTGATCGTCGTCAAGCTCAACCTGGCGCCGCTGGAGTCGACCTGGGTGGACCTCGGGCTGCGATCGCAAGGCGAGCGCATCCTGGTGTCCGACGACCAGGGCGTGGTGATCATGAGTTCGGTGGAGGACTGGCGCTACGCGGTGCTCAACCGCGCGGACGCGTCCGAGCGCGACCGCCTGCAGGCCAGCGCGCGTTATCCGCGCGTGGGTCCGGACCTGGGCCTGCCCGGCGCGCTGGAGGCCTACAACAGCCTGCTGGTACGCGCGCCCGCGCCGGCCAGCACGACGCTGCTGGCCCAGGAGCGGCAGTTGCTGCCGCTGGGCCTGCGGCTGCTGGCGCTGTCGGACCTGTCCGAGGTCCGGCGTCAGGCACGGCTCGCGGCGTGGAGCGGCGCGGCCTTCGGCGCGGCGATCGGCATGCTGCTGCTGTACCTGGCCTCGAGACGGCGCGCGCTGCGCCAGCTCTTCCACGCCAAGACCGAATTGCAGAACGCGCATGCGCAGTTGGAGCGCATCGTGGATGAACGCACGGCGGAACTCCGCCAGATCAACGAGGAGCTGCTCGACCAGATCGCCCAGCGCCGCCAGGCCGAAGGGGAGCTGCTGCAGACCAGCAAGCTCGCGGTGCTGGGGCAGATGTCGGCGGGCCTGTCGCATGAAGTGAACCAGCCGCTGACGGCGCTGCGCGCGCTGGCACGGAATTCGCAACGGCTGCTGGAGGCCGGCCGCCTGCAAGCGGTCGCGGACAACCTGCAGACGATGGACGACATGGTCGAACGCATGGGCCAGATCACCCGCCAGCTCAAGAGCTTCGCCCGCAAGGCGGAGCCCGCGCGCACGGCCGTGTCGCTGCTGGCGAGCGTCAACAACGCGCGGCTGCTGCTGGAGCACCGCACCCGCGCGCTGGACCTGCCGGTGGAGGTCGACGTGCCGCCCGGGCTGCGGGTGAGCGCCGAGTCCAACCGGCTGGAGCAGGTGCTGGTGAACCTGCTGGGCAACGGCATCGACGCGATCGCGTCGGAGGCCGCGCACGACAGCCCCGAGGATCATCCCCGCCGGCTGCGCGTGGCCGCGCTGCCGCTGGAGGATGGTCGGCGCGTGCTGGTGCAGGTGCAGGACACCGGACCGGGGCTGAGCGAATCGCTGCTGCCGCGCCTGTTCGAGCCCTTCTTCACGACCAAGCCCGCCGGCGAGGGGCTGGGGCTGGGGCTGGTCATCTCATCCAAGATCGTCCACGAGTTCGGCGGCGCGCTGCGGGCGCACCGTCTGGACCAGGGCATGAGTTTCGAATTCGACCTGGAGGTCGACACCTGGCAGGCCGAGGAGGGTCAGTATGTTTGAGGGCTACAAGGTCGTGTTCGTCGAGGATGACCTGCCGGTGCGGGTGAGCCTGACGCAGACGCTGGAGCTCGAGGGGCTCGCGGTCGTGCCCTGCCGCTCGGCCGAGGAGGCGCTGCCGCACGTGCAGCCCGGCGCGCAGGTCATCGTCATCACCGACGTGCGCCTGCCCGGCATGGACGGACGGGCGCTGCTGGCGCACGTGCAGGCGACCGATCCGCAGATCCCGGTGATCCTGATCACCGCGCATGGCGACGTGAACATGGCCGTGCAGGCGATGCGCAACGGCGCCTACGACTTCATCGAGAAACCCTTCGCGCCCGAGCGGCTGCTGGAGACCGCGCGCCGCGCGCTGGACCTGCGCATGCTGCGGCATTCCGCCGACGAGCTGCGCGCGCAGCTGTCCGCGGCCAGCGGCATCGAGGCCGCGCTGCTGGGCAAGTCCGCCGCGATGCAGCAGCTGCGCCGCCAGGTGCTGAACCTGGCGTCCACGTCGGCCGACGTGATGATCCTGGGCGAGACCGGCACCGGCAAGGAACTCGTCGCGCGCTGCCTGCACGACCAGAGCCCGCGCCGCGACCGGCACTTCGTCGCGATCAATTGCGGCGGGCTGCCCGAGGCGCTCTTCGAGAGCGAGCTCTTCGGCCATGAGTCCGGCGCGTTCACCTCCGCGGGCAAGCGCCGCATCGGCAAGATCGAGCACGCCAACGGCGGCACGCTGCTGCTCGACGAGATCGAGACCATGCCCGTGCCGCTGCAGATCAAGCTGCTGCGCGTGCTGCAGGAACGGCGCGTGGAGCGGCTGGGCTCCAACGAGGAGCAGGTCATCAACGTGCGCTTCATCGCCGCGAGCAAGGCCGATCTCAAGGAGATGGGCGAGCGCGGCCAGTTCCGCAGCGACCTGTACTACCGGCTCAACATCGCCACGCTGGTGCTGCCCCCGCTGCGCGAGCGCCGGGAGGACATCCCCCTGCTGTTCGAGCACTTCGTCGCGCAGGCCTGCAAGCGCTACGAGCGCGAGGCGCCGGAGCTCACGCCGGACAAGCTGCGCGAACTGATGGCGCACGACTGGCCGGGCAATGTGCGGGAGATCCGCAACGCGGCCGACCGTTTCGTGCTGGCGCTGG
Organism: Roseateles sp. So40a; assembly: GCF_048081605.1. Classification (NCBI taxonomy): domain Bacteria; kingdom Pseudomonadati; phylum Pseudomonadota; class Betaproteobacteria; order Burkholderiales; family Sphaerotilaceae; genus Roseateles; species Roseateles sp. So40a. Next base: position 2,944,635 of record NZ_CP182288.1, read on the forward strand.
ATGACCTCGATTCGAGCGCCGCGATCCAGGCGGTGCCCAACCTGGCGCTGGCGCGTCAGATGGAGATGGTCGAGAAGGCGCTGATCGAGCAGGCCCTGCGCCGCTCAGGCGGCAAGGTGCCCGCGGCAATGGAGCTGCTGGGCACGCCGCGCAAGACGCTGTACGACAAGCTGCACCGTCACGGGATCCAGCTGGACGATTTCCGCTGACATCGCTGCATTCCCGCGCGGCCTCTTGACTCCCCTCGCCCGCGGAGCGGGAGAGGGGTGGGGGTGAGGGCTCGGGTGAGGGCTCGGTGCCCTTCGAAGAGCCCTCACCCCCCGCCCTCTCCCGCTTCGCGGGCGAGGGAGCTTTCAAGGATCCGCTCAAGGCGTCGTCAGGCTGCCTGACGCGCGCCCTGTTGCGCCTGATCGAGCACGGCCTTGAGCTGATCGATCGTCGCGGGCTTGACCAGGTAGGCGCTCGCGCCGCGGCGGATCGCCTCGGCGGCATCGCCCGCGTCCGAGGTCCCGGTCAGCATCACCACCGTCATCGGACCGCCGGCCAGCGCCTCGGTCAGGAAGTCCATGCCCTGCCCGTCCGGCAGCGCGCGGTCCAGGATCAGCACTTGCGGCCGGCGTTCCGCGAGTCGCTGACGCGCCTCGGCGAGCGAGGCCGCGGTGGCCGCGCTGTAACCCTCCAGTTCGAGGAGGATGCCCAGCGTCTCGCTGGACTCGAGGTTGTCGTCGACGATGACGGCGTGGGGGGACATGGCAAACCCTGCGGCAAGAGGTCCACGTCGACAGACCGGCGGGGAGACCGGCTGATGACGCGATGGGACGGACGATGAAAGGGACGGCGTGCGATTCGCGGTCCATGGATTCACCGGCAATCGACGTGCCCACGTGACCTCGCGCCCTCTCGGAGAAGTCCGGCATTCTTGCGCGGATCGCCGCGAGTCGCCCGAACCCCTCGTCCATAGGGGCGGGACGGATTCTTGCCCTGCGCCTTTCTGCCCATAATCCGCGCGCCCCGCTTCCCCGAGTTCCATGACGACGATAGCCACGACGACCGAGACAACCACCGAGCTGCTGCCGCGCCTGCGCCACTGCACCGGCCCGCTGCACGAGGACATCGAGGCGCTGCTGCGGCTGGAGGCGCCGATGCCGATCGCGCGTTACGGCCGCATCGTCCAGGGCTTCCACGAGTTCCTCACGCTCTGGGAGATGCGCGTGCGTCACGCCCTGCCCGAGCGGCTTCGGCCCTGGTTTGACGAGCGCCAGCGCGCGCCCTTCGCCGCGCGCGACATCGCCGCGCTGGGCCTCACGCAAGACCTGGCCATGCGCGACGCCGCGCGCGCCGCGCAGCACCGAATCATGCTCGACTCGCCGGCGACGGCGATCGGATCGCTGTACGTCCTCGAAGGCTCGGCACTGGGCGGCCAGGTGCTGACCCGGCAACTGGCCGGACAAGGCCTGACGCCGGACCGCGGCGCGGCCTATTTCCACGGCTACGGCGAACGCACCGGCGCGATGTGGCGGGAGTTCCGCGCGCTGGCCCAGGACACCGCCGGCGGCGACGCCGCGAGCCGCACCGCCGCCTGCAAGGCGGCGGTCCAGACCTTCAAGGCGCTGATCGAGACCTTCGGCGCGCTGGATCGATGACACGCGCCCTCTCCGCCGCCACGGCCGCGGCCACCGATCAGCAGCTCGCGCAGTGCGCGAGCGAGCCGATCCGCGTGCCCGGCGCCATCCAGCCGCACGGCTGGCTGGCCGTCGTGGACTGCCGCACCGGCGCGCTGGTGGCCTTCAGCGACAACTGGGACACGCTGCTCGCCGGCACGCCCGACCTGCTCGCCGCGCGCATCGAGGGCGCCCTCGACCTGGTGACCACCACGCGCCACCGGCTCGTCGACGGCGAGGGTCCGGTGTCCTGCGGCACGCTGACCGTGGGCGATCGCCGGCTGCATGTGGCCGGCCACCGGCTCGGCACGCTCGTGCATTTCGAGCTCGAGCCCGACAGCGAGGACACCGGCACGCGCGCGCCGATCTACAGCCTGGCACGCCACCTCGTGCCCCTGATGCAGCGCACCAGCGGCGTGAACGAGCTGTGCCGCGTCGTCGTCGCCGAGATGAAACGGCTGACCGGCTTCGGCCGCTGCCTGGCCTACCGCTTCGACGCCGAGGGCCACGGCGAGGTGCTCGCCGAGTCCGTCGACCCCGGTTACGACGCCTACGCCGGGCACCGCTTCCCGGGCTCCGACATCCCGGCGCAAGCCCGCGAGCTGTACCGCGTCAACCACATCCGGCTAATCGCCGACGCCCATTACGAGCCGGTCCCGGTGCGCTTCGTCGACGGGCGCGAGGGCACGGCATTGGACATGTCGCAGTCCGCGCTGCGCAGCGTGTCGCCGGTGCACCTCGAGTACATGCGCAACATGCGCACGCTGGCCTCGATGTCGGTGTCCATCGTGGTCGGCGGCAAGCTCTGGGGCCTGGTGTCCTGCCACGACCACGCGCCGCGACAGTTGCCCTGGGAAACGCGCATGGCCTGCGAGCATCTGGGCCAGCTGCTGTCGCTGCAGATCGAGGCCAAGGAAGAGAACGAGCAGGTGACCGAGCAGCTGCGGCTGCGCCAGCTGACGCTGGCCATCGTGGCCCAGCTCGCCGACAGCGACGCGACGCTGCAGCGCCTGGTCGACGAGCCCGGCCCGCTGCTGCGGCTGGGCCGGGCCGCCGGCGCCGCGGTGATCCTCAACGACCAGTGCTGGACGGTCGGCGAGACGCCGGACCGCACCACGCTGCTGGCGCTGGGCGCATGGCTGGCCAACCGCATCGACCGGGTCTGGCACAGCGACCGGCTGCCCCAGGACGCCGCCTCGCTCGACGGCATGAGCGAGGGCGTGCTGGGATCGACGGCGGGCCTGCTGGCGATCTCGATCTCGCGGCTGCACCGGCATCACATCGTCTGGTTCCGGCCCGAGATCGTGCAGACCGTGACCTGGGCCGGCGACCCGCGCAAGGAATCCGCCGTCGGCGCCGACGACCGCCTGCATCCGCGGCGCAGCTTCGCGAGCTGGAAGGAACAGCTCGGCGGGCGCTCGCTGGCGTGGACGCCGGGCGAGGTCCACGCGATGGAGGAACTGCGCCAGGCGCTGATCGGCATCGTGCTGCGCCGCGCCGAGGAGATGGCCGAGGTCGCCATGGAGCTGGGCCGTGTGAACAAGGAGCTGGAAGCCTTCTCCTACACGGTCTCACATGACTTGCGCGCGCCGATGCGCCACATCGCCGGCTTCGTCGACCTCGTCATGGAGATGGAGGGCGCGTCGCTGACGCCGCGCTCGCAGCGCTACCTCACGCATGTGAAGGAGGCCTCGGCGCATGCCGGTCAACTCGTCGACGCGCTGCTGGACTTCTCGCGCATGGGCCGCTCGGCGATCAAGCACGCCAGGATCCCCACCGAGCACCTGATCGACGACCTGATCGCCGAGCAGACCGAGCAACACAAGGACCGCCGCATCGAGTGGGTCGTCCAGCGCCCCTTGCCGGTGCTGTGGGGCGACCCGGTGCTGCTGCAGGTAGCCGTGCGCAACCTCGTGAGCAACGCCGTCAAGTACACGCGGCCGCGCGAGGTGGCGCGCATCGAGATCGCCGGTATCCAGGACGAGACCGGCGTGGGCCTGTCCATCGCGGACAATGGCGTCGGCTTCCAGATGAAGTACGTCGGCAAGCTGTTCGGCGTCTTCCAGCGCCTGCACCAGACCGAGACGTTCGAAGGCACCGGCATCGGACTGGCCAGCGTGCGCCGCATCGTCGAGCGCCACGGCGGGCGCATCGACGCCTGGGGCGAGCCCGAACGCGGTGCCCGATTCACCTTCACCCTGCCCACGCGCGAGATGCTCGCGCAGTCCCCCTTCCCCCTTGTCGACCGATGACCATGCTCAAGCCCATCCTGCTCGTTGAAGACGATGCCCGCGACCTGGAGCTCACCCTGGTGGCGCTGGAACGCAGCCAGCTCGCCAACGAGGTGATCGTCGTGCGCGACGGCGCTGAGGCGCTGGATTACCTGCTGCGCGAAGGCACGCACGCGGACCGCGCCGAGGGCAACCCGGCGGTGATCCTGCTGGACCTGAAGCTGCCCAAGGTCAACGGGCTGGAGGTGCTCAAGGCGGTGCGCGGCACGGCCGGGCTCAAGAGCATTCCGGTGGTGATGCTCACGTCCTCGCAGACCGAGTCCGACGTCGTGCAGAGCTACGAGCTGGGCGTGAACGCGTATGTCGTCAAGCCGGTCGAATTCAAGCAGTTCGTCACCGCGATCGCCGACCTGGGCGTGTTCTGGGCGGTGCTCAACGAACCGCCTCCGGGATCGCTGCGCGCGGCCCGTCGCTACGAATGAGCCATGTCTGAGCCGACCCTGCCCCTCGAGGACGGCGTGTCGCCGCCGCTGGAGATCCTGCTGCTGGAGGACTCGACCTTCGACGCCGAGCTGCTGATGGCGTCGCTCGAGACCACGCATCCGCGCGCCCGGATCACCTGGGTGAAGGACGAGCCGGGGCTGCTGGGCGCGCTCGAGACGCAACGCTTCGACCTGATCCTGTCCGATTACCAGCTGCCGGGCTTCACCGGCGCGGAGGCGCTCTCGCTGGCGCAGCAGCGGGTCCCGGGCACGCCGTTCATCTTCGTGTCGGGCGTGATCGGCGAGGAGAACACGGTAGAGCTGCTCAAGCGCGGCGCCACCGACTACGTCATGAAGGGGCGGCTGGCGCGCCTGCCCGTGGCCATCGACCGCGCACTGCGCGAGGTGCGGCAGCGCGACGCGCAACGGCAGGTGGAGGCGCAGCTGCGCGAGGCCGATGCCTTGTATGCGCGGGTGGTCGACTCGCTGCAGGACCACGCGGTGATCCTGCTCGACAGCGAGGGACGGATCCGGGACTGGAACCGCGCTGCGGGCACGATCTTCGGCCATGCGCTGGAAACCGTGCGGGGGATGTCGGCGGAGATCCTGCTGACGCCGGACGACCGCGCGGCCGGCGTGCTCGAGAACGAGCTGGCGATGGCGCTCACGCAGGGCGCGGCGCGCGACGACCGTTGGCTGATGCGCCAGGACGGCACGCGACTGCGGGCCGAGGGCGTGGTGACACCGCTGTTCAGCGCGGGCGGCACGCTCACGGGTTATTCCAAGATCATCCGGGACTCGACGCCGGCCTACGAGGCGCAGCAGGCGCTGCGCCAGGGCAAGGAAGCGGCGGAGCGCGCCAACGAGCTGAAGGACCAGTTCCTGGCGGTGCTGTCGCATGAGCTGCGCTCACCGCTGAGCGCGATCACCGGCTGGGCGGACATCCTGGGCAACTTCTCCGACGCGCACCCGCTGCTGGGCAAGGCCGCGACGGTGATCCGGCGCAACGCGCAACTGCAGGCGCGCATGATCAACGACCTGCTGGACATGAGCGCGGTCGCCGCCGACAAGCTGGTGCTGCAGACCGCGCCGATGGACCTGGCCGCGCTGGCGTCGGAGTCGGTGCTCGGCGCCCTGCACGAGGCGCAGGGCAAGGGCGTGGCGCTGCACTGCCAGGCGCCCGAGCCGGTGTGGATCGGCGGCGACGCGCAGCGGCTGCTGCAGGTCGTGACCAACCTGATCGGCAATGCGATCAAGTTCACCGACAACGGCGGACGCGTGGAGGTGTCGGTGTCCGCGGAGGACGGTTGCGCGCTGCTGCGCGTGACGGACACGGGACGCGGCATCTCGCCCGAGTTCCTGCCCTTCGTCTTCGACCGGCTGCGCCAGGAGGATGGGTCCTCGACGCGCAAGGTCGGCGGACTGGGTCTGGGCCTGGCGATCGCACGTGCGATCGCGCAGCTGCATCACGGGCGCATCAGCGCGGAGAGCCCGGGCCCCGGCGGCGGCGCGAGCTTCGAGCTGCGCCTGCCGATGCTGCGTGACCAGGCGCCGCCACCGGCACCGGTGGCGACGCCGGTGGAGCTGTCCGAGGAGACGCTGTCGGGCGTGCGGGTGCTGCTCGTCGATGACGAGGAGGACGCCCGCGAGGTCGGCCAGGTGGCACTGAGCCGGCTGGGCGCGAAGGTCAGCGTGGCGACGAGCGCGGCGGAGGTGCTGGCGCGGCTCAGCGAAGGCGAGGAGCGCTACGACCTGCTGGTGTCCGACATCGGCATGCCGGAGATGGATGGACGCTCGCTGATCCGCGCGGTGCGGCAGTTGCCCGGCGGCAGCGCGGACCAGCTGCCGGCGGTCGCGCTGACGGCCTTCGCGATGGTCGCCGATCGCCAGGAAGGCCTGGCCGCGGGCTTCCAAGGGTACGTGGCCAAGCCGATCGAGCTGGGAGCGCTCACCCAGGCCATCCAGCGCGCGCTCGGGCGCGCGGGTGGTGGGGATTGATGCGGCTCAGTGTCGCGAGCCCGCCGCGCTGAGCGCGCGGCGCTTGCGCGGGCGGATCGACTCGCAATCCCGGCGCGGTTGCACGACGGGCCGGCAACGGGCTTGGACGCCCATGTACTTTGCTCGGCTGACCAGGCCGGCACGCATTAGCTCAAAGTAGGTCGTCAGCAGCATGCGATCAAATGTCGTGCGAGTCCTGTGCATGGCAATTCACCTCGAAAAGTAGTCCAACGTCGACGCGCCTCGCGCGTTCTTCACGGCTGAGCAAGTGGAAACAGTCAGCAGCATCCCGGCAGTCCGCCTCCTTGGCTGCGCTGATGTTCTCCCTTTCGCTCTTGGCGAAACCGTAGATGAAGAACCATCCGACCGATTTGGGCTTGGCCACGATCGTCCGAAAGCCGCCACGCTTTCCTTGACCGATCTTCGGAATTCGCTTCTTCACCAAGCCGCCGCCAAGATCCGCGTCGATCAGTCCCCGCGCCATCTCGCTGACGGCACGGCAGAGATCGCGCTCCAGCAATCGGTGCTGTCGCATCCAGCGCCAGAACCACCCCGTTGCATACACCCCCATGACAACCTCCACGCATCGCTGCGATGGAGGTCAGTGCCAGGTCTTGTCTCAGACTGATTCGTCCTGAAGTCGGACAACTGATGGGGGTGTCGGGTCACCCCGGCGGGGGCATCCAATGAAAAGGGCCGCGCCCCTTTCGGAAGCGCGGCCCGTGTTGACGGGGGCCGTCGAGGATCAGAAGCGCTGCGACTGCATGAAGTCGTCGAAGCCGGCTTCCGCGAAGCGGAACCACAGGTTCTGGTCGCGACGGAAGTTGGCGTAATCCTCGTACACCTTCTTCCAGTTCGGGTTCTTCGCCGACAACTCGCTGTACAGCGCCATCGACTCCTTGAACGCCAGATCCATCGCATCCTTCGGGAAACGCATCAGCTTGGTCTTGGCCGCCACCAGCTGCTTGAGCGCCGGCGGGTTCAGCACGTCGTACTTGGCCTGCATGTCCACATGCGTGTACGCCGACGCCGCCTCGACGATCGCCTTGTACTCGGCCGACAGACCCTCGTACGCCTTCGTGTTGAGGTAGAAGTCGACCTGCGGACCGCCTTCCCACCAACCGGGGTAGTAGTAGAACGGCGCGACCTTGTTGAAGCCCAGCTTCAGGTCGTCATACGGCCCGACCCACTCGGCCGCGTCGATCGTGCCCTTCTCCAGCGCCGAATACAGCTCACCGCCCGGCAGGTTCTGCGGCACGCCGCCCATGCGCTCGATCACCCGGCCCGCGAAACCGCCGATGCGGAACTTCAAGCCCTTGAAATCGGCCGCCGACTTGATCTCCTTGCGATACCAGCCCGCCATCTGCGCGCCGGTGTTGCCGCCGGGGAAGTTGATGATGTTGTAGTTCCGGTAGAACTCGCGCATCAGCTTCAGACCGTTGCCGTGGAAGGTCCACGCCGTCATCTGCCGCGAGTTCAACCCGAACGGGATCGACGCGCCGATGGCGAAGGTCTCGTCCTTGCCGAAGAAGTAGTACGGCACCGTGTGCGCGATCTCGACCGTGCCGTTCTGCACGCCGTCCACCACGCCGAACGCCGGCATCAACTCGCCGCCCGCGTGCACGCTGATCTGGAACTTGCCGCCGCTGAGCTCGCTGACCTTCTTGGCGAAGACCTCGCCACCGCCGTAGATCGTGTCGAGCTGCTTGGGGAAGCTCGAGGCCATGCGCCAGCGGATGTTGGCCTGCGCATGCACGATGGCCGGGGCCGCACCGGCGGCCAGCACGCCGGCCAGGCCGGCATTCTTGACGAACGAACGACGCTCCATGAAGTCTCCTGTTTCGTTGCTTTGATGTCGGCCCTTCTCGGGGGCCGGAGCGAAAACAGGATTAACCACCGCCGGGCTGGCGTCAACCTGACAAGCCCTGAAGGGCCGCCGGCCTCAGGCGCCGGCGAGCTTCATCTGCTCGATCAGGATCGAGCCCACCGTCTTGCTGCCCAGCGTGTAGGTGTCGGCGCCGATGCCCACGATCTGCTGGAACATCTCCTTGACGTTGCCCGCGATCGTGATCTCGTGGACCGGGTGCGCGATCACGCCGTTCTCCACCCAGTACCCGCTCGCGCCCCGCGAATAGTCGCCGGTCACGTAGTTCACGCCCTGCCCCATCAGCTCGGTCACGAACAGGCCGGTGCCCAGCCGGCGCAGCATCGTCGGGAGGTCATCGCCCGGTGCGGTGGCCTTGCTGCGCATCGTCAGGTTGTGCGAGCCGCCCGCATGACCCGTCGTGCGCAGGCCCAGCTTGCGCGCCGAGTAGGTCGACAGGAAATAGCCCTTGAGCACGCCCGCCTCGACGACGGTGCGGGCCTTGGTCACGACGCCTTCGTCATCGAACGGGGAGCTGCCCTTGCCCTTGATCACATGCGGGTCCTCGACGACCTCCACGTGCGGGGACAGGATCTGCCGGTCCAGGCTGTCCAGCAGGAAGCTCGCGCGCCGGTACAGCGCGCCGCCGCTGGTGGCCTGCACCAGCGCGCCCAGCAGCCCGGCCGCCACCGGCGCCTCGAACAGCACCGGCACGCTGGCCGTCTTGACCTTGCGGCCCTTGAGCCGCGCCAGCGCGCGCTCGGCCGCATACCGGCCGATGGATTCCGCGGACGACAGATCCGCCGCGTCGCGCATCGAGCTGTACCAGGCGTCGCGTTCCATGCCGGCGCCGCGGCCGGCGATCGGCGCCACCGACACCGAATGCCGCGAGCTCGCGTAGCCGCCGCGGAAACCGCGCGAGTTGCCCGAGAAGAAGTGCGACTGCTGCGCGGACACCGCCGCGCCTTCGGAGTTGGTGATGCGCGCGTCGGTCTTCATCGCCGCGTCCTCGCAGCGCAGCGCCAGCTCGGCGGCCTGCTCCGCGGTCACGGCCCAGGGATGGAACAGGTCCAGCTCGGGCCGGGCGGCGGGATCCAGCGACAGGTCCTGCTCGTCGGGCAGGCCGGCGAACTCGTCGTCGGCGGTGAAGCGCGCGATGTCGTAGGCCGCGCGCACGGTGTCGCGCAGCGCCTGCGGCGAGAAGTCCGAGGTGCTGGCATTGCCTCTGCGCTGGCCCAGGTACACGGAGATGCCCAGCGACTTGTCGCGGTTGCGCTCGACGTTCTCCAGCGCGCCGCGCCGCACGGACACCGACATGCCGCTGCCCTCGGACACTTCCGCGCCGGCGTCGCTGGCGCCCAGGCGCTTGGCCTCGCCCAGCACGTCCTCGATCAACTGGCGGAACTGGTCCTGGCTGTAGGCGAATCCTTGCTCGGCTTGACTCATGAATGCGGTCTCATTGAAAGCAGCGCGGCCTGGGGGAATCCGAGGCCGCGGCGGGGTGGCGACTATCATACGGGCGCTGTGCCCCGCCCTCCCGGTCGGGGCTTCTCGCTTTTCTTCTCCCATGCACGACGACCACGACGACCCGCACGACCGCGACGACCTCGATGATTTCGAGGACGACCGCCCCAGCAAGAGCCAGCTCAAGCGCGACATGGACGCGCTGCAGCAGCTCGGCGAGGAGCTGCTGACGCTGCCCGAGAAGCGCGTCGCCGCGCTGGACCTGCCCGAGTCGCTGATGGACGCGATCAAGGAAGGCCGCCGCATCGTCGCCGGCACCGCGCGCAGCGGCAAGAAGCGCCACCTGCAGCTGATCGGCAAGCTGATGCGCCAGGTCGACCCCGCCCCGATCCGCGAGGCCGTGGCCGAGTTCAAGCTCGGCCGCGCGCAGGACTCGCTCGAGCTGCATCAGGCCGAGCGCTGGCGCCAGCGCCTCGTCGACGAGGACACCGCGCTGCAGGGGTTCATCGACAGCTTCGACGAGGTCGACGTCCAGCAGCTGCGCAGCCTGATCCGCGCCGCGCGCAAGGACCGCGCCCAGGCACCCGAGCAGCGCAACGGCCGCGCGTGGCGCGAGCTGTTCCAGTTCATCAAGGGCCATGTGCTCGCGGCCAAGGGCGCCTCGGCGGACGGCGACGACGCGCCTGAACAGGGTGAGGACGAGGACGACGATGCGTGAGATCAATGCCAGCGCGGCCAATGACGGCGCGGGCGCGCTGGCGCCGCCGGAGGCCGTGCGCATCGGCATCGTCTCGATCAGCGACCGCGCCTCCAGCGGCGTCTACGAGGACAAGGGCCTGCCCGCGCTGCAGGACTGGTTGCGCTCGGCGCTGATCAATCCGATCGAGTTCCAGCCCCGGCTGATCCCCGACGAGCGCGAGCGGATCGCCGACACGCTGCGCGCGCTGGTCGACGACGCTCGCTGTGACCTGGTGCTGACCACCGGAGGCACCGGCCCGGCGGTCCGCGACGTCACGCCCGAGGCGACGATGGACGTGGCCGACCGCGAGATGCCGGGCTTCGGCGAGCAGATGCGGCAGATCTCGCTTCACTTCGTGCCCACGGCCATCCTGTCGCGGCAGATCGCGGTGATCCGCGGCCAGGCGCTGATCATCAACCTGCCCGGTCAGCCCAAGGCGATCGCCGAGACGCTGGCCGGGCATGCCGGCGCGAGCGGCATCTTCGCCGCAGTGCCTTATTGCATCGACCTGATCGGCGGCCCCTACCTGGAAACGCGCGACGCCGTGTGCGCCGCGTTCCGCCCCAAGAATGCCCAGCGGCCCAAGCGGCCGGGCTGATCCCAGCACGGCGCCCACGCCCGTTTCAACGAACGACTCCACGAGAAGCAACACCCCATGAAGATCACCAAGGACACCATCGCCACCGTCGAACTGAAGGTCGCCAACAAGCTCGGCCAGGTCATCGAGAAGACCGATGAGCCGATGGCGCTGCTCATCGGCGGCTACGGCAACACGCTGCCGGCCATCGAGGCGGCGCTGGAAGGCCAGGAGAAGGGCTTCGCCACCACGATCGAGCTGACGCCCGAGACCGGTTTCGGCGAGCGCGACGAGAGCCTGCTGATCAGCATCCCCAAGAAGGACTTCCCGCCCGGCGTGAAGGTCGGCGGCCAGTTGCAGATCCGCCAGGCCAAGGACGGCGAGGACGAGGCCACGGCCGAGGACGGTTTCCACGTCTTCACCGTGGTGAAGATCAAGGGCGACAGCGTGCACCTGGACGGCAACCACCCGCTGGCCGGCCAGCACCTGAAGATCAGCGTCAAGGTCAAGGACGTGCGCGCCGCCACGCAGGAAGAGATCGACCACGGTCACGCCCACGGCGACCACGGTCACCATCACTGATCCGCTTCCCCTTCAGGCAGCCTCTGCCTGAGAAGCCCCTCTCCCGCGAAGCGGGAGAGGGGTGGGGGTGAGGGCTCGCGTGAGGGCTGGGTGCCCTTTGCAGAGCCCTCATCCTCCGCCCTCTCCCGCTTCGCGGGCGAGGGGACTTGAAGAGACTTGAAGAGCTACTTCACCAGCCGCGACAACTCGTCCGCGTCGAAGTGCTCGCCCTGCTGCGCGCCCTCGGGCACGCAATCGGTTCTCTCCGCCTCGGACAGCTTCGCGATCGCCTGCCAGAGCAGCGCGATCTGGTGCTCCTGGCCCGCGGCGTTGTCGATCAGACCCTTCATGGCCTGCGCCACCGGATCGTCGCCCTGCGTCACGCCGTAGGCCGAGAAGCCCATGCGGGCCGCCGCCTCCTCGCGCTGCGCGTCGCCCTTGGCCTCGATGATCCGCGCGGGGTTGCCCACGGCGGTCGCACCCGGCGGGACCGGCTTGGTCACCACCGCGCCCGAGCCCACGCGCGCGCCCTCGCCGACCGTGAAGCCGCCAAGGATGCAGGCGTTGGCGCCGACGATCACGCCGCGCGCCAGCGTCGGGTGTCTCTTGGCGCCCTTGACCAGCGAGGTGCCGCCCAGCGTCACACCCTGGTAGATCGTGACCTCGTCGCCGATCTCCGTCATCTCGCCGATGACGATGCCCATGCCGTGGTCGATGAACACGCGCCGGCCGATGGTCGCGCCGGGGTGGATCTCGATGCCGGTCAGGAACCGGCCGATGTGCGAGGTGAAACGCCCGAGCCAGCGGAATCCACGCCGCCAGAACCAGTGCGCGCAGCGATGCACCATCAGCGCGTGCAGACCCGGATAACAGGTCAGCACCTCCCAGGCCGAGCGGGCGGCGGGGTCGCGTTCGAGGATGCAGGCGATGTCTTCGCGAAGACGCTGGAACATGGTGGGGGAACCCGATGGAAGCCCGCTCGGGGCTCGTGATGGAGGGTCGGCCAGTTTAGCGGCGCCCCTCACCCTTGCCGGGTGGAGGTCTTCTGGAGCCGACGCGGGGCTTACTCGTCTCCCCCGAGTGCGGGGGGCGTGCCGGCGGCGGGCGCGGTCTTCTCGATCGCGCGGGCGATGCCGCGCAGGATATGCACCTCTTCCTGCGTCAGCGCCGCGCGATTGAACAACTGGTTCAGGCGCGGCATTAGCTTCTTGGGCGAGGCCGGATCCAGGTAACCCAGGTGCACGAGGCTGGACGCCAGGTGCGTCAGCAGCCCTTGCACCGCCTGCGCGTCGGCCAGCCGAGGATCGGCGGTGCGCGCCAGGACCTCGTAGCCGCCCAGTGCCTGGCGCCAGTCGTAGGCCAGCAGCTGCACCGCCTGCGCCAGGTTCAGCGAGCCGTAGTCGGGATGCGTCGGGATCGACAGCACGGCATGCGCGCGATAGACGTCCTCGTTGCTCATGCCGTAGCGCTCGGACCCGAACAGGAAGGCCACCTGATGCGCGGTGCCGCCGGTGTCCGCCTGGGCGACGAGCTCCGCGAAGAGCTCGCGCGGCCGGCGCGTGGGCGGGCCGAAGTCGCGCGGCGTCATCGCCGTCGCGCACACGAAGGTGCAGCCGTCCAGCGCGTCCTCGACTCGATCCACGATCCGCGCGCGGGCCAGGATGTCGGCCGCGCCGCTGGCCATCGCGACGGTCTCCTCCTGGCTGAGCACATCGGCGAAACGCGGTCGCACCAGCACCAGGTCCCGGAAGCCCATCACCTTCATCGCCCGCGCGGTCGAGCCGACGTTGCCGGGATGGCTGGTGTCGATCAGGACGAAACGGGTGCGATCGCGGGTCGGGCCGTCGCCCTCGTTGGAGGTGGATTCGCGTGACGGATCCGACGGCGCGGGGGTGGCGGTCAGGCCGGAGTCAGCCGAGGGCATAGGGGAAACCACGAGTCTGTGCCAAAATCGCGCATTATCCGCGCCGGACGTTGGTCGACATCGACGTCTGGCGCTTGCTCTTTCCTTTCGCCAGTCCACTTCTTCCACAGGAAAACGTCCCGCATGACGCAAGCCGCTCACCATCCCATGCTCAACGTCGCCATCAAGGCGGCGCGTACCGCCGGCGCGATCATCAACCGCGCGTCGCTGGACCTGGACATCCTGAAGATCAACACCAAGTCGCCCAATGACTTCGTGACCGAAGTGGACCAGGCCGCCGAGCAGGCGATCATCGAGACGCTGCTGCAGGCCTACCCCGACCACGGCATCCTGGCTGAGGAATCCGGCCGCGAATACGGCGCGAAGCATTCCGAGTTCCAGTGGATCATCGACCCGCTGGACGGCACGACGAACTTCATCCACGGCCTGCCCTTCTACTGCGTGTCGATCGCGCTGGCGCATCGCGGCGTGGTGCAGCAGGCGGTCGTGTACGACCCGACGCGCAATGACCTGTTCTACGCCACGCGCGGCCGCGGCGCCTTCCTGAACGACAAGCGCATCCGCGTGTCCAAGCGCACGCGGATGAGCGACGCGCTGATCGGCACGGGTTTCCCGTTCCGACGCGGCGACAACTTCAAGCGCTACCTGAAGATGTTCGAGGAAGTCTCGACGCAGGTCGCCGGCGTGCGCCGCCCCGGCGCCGCCGCGCTGGACCTGTGCTACGTGGCCGCGGGCCACTACGACGGCTTCTTCGAGACCGGTCTGAATCCGTGGGACGTGGCCGCGGGGTCACTGATCATCACCGAGGCCGGTGGCCTGGTGGGCAACTTCACCGGTGAGCCCGACTTCCTGCATCAACGCGAGATCGTCGCGGGCACGCCGCGCATCTACGGCCCGCTGGTGCAGATCCTGGCGCCCTACTCCCGCGTGATCTCGCAGGACGACCTGGACGCCGATGCCGCCGCGGGGGAGGAGTCCGCCGACAAGCCGACCCCCAAGAAGAAGGCCGCCGCCGTGGACGGCGCCGCCGAGGCCCCCAAGAAGCGGGGACCGGTTCGCATCAAGAAGACGGACGACGACGCGCAGGCCTGATTCTCTCGGCCGACAAGGTCTGACACGGCCGAGAAGGCCGATGCCATCGGACATTCGGGCGATCCCAACGCCCGCTGACAAAGCCCTCCCTTGGAGGGCTTTGTCGCTTTTGGCGCGAAGGGCTCGATCGGCGCGCCGCTGGCCCGACCTAGCATGGCCTCACGCATTTCGCACAACATGCCGTGAGGTGAAGTCCATGCCGTCCAGCGCCCAGAAGATCTCCGAGTACATCCTTGCCGCTTTCCAGGAGGTCGGCGATCCCATCACCACCGCCAAGTTGCACAAGCTGCTGTACTACGTGCAGGGCTGGCATCTCGCGCATTTCGAAGAGCCCGCATTCCCTGAGCGGATCGAGGCCTGGATGCATGGGCCGACAGTGCCTGCCGTCCATGACCTCTACAACGGCCATTGGGGGCGGCCGATCGTCGAGCCCATCGAAGCGCCTCAGGATCTCGACACGCGCTTGCGCGAGTTGATCGACGAGGTGATCGAGCTCTATGGCATCGATACCGGCTACTCATTGCACATCCGCACCCGCATGGAAGATCCGTGGCTGGAAGCTCGACACGGTCTGTCCAATCATCATGAAGGCTGCCGCGAGGAAGTCACGCAGGAATCAATGAAGCGCTTCTTCAAGTCTGAGGATGTACGCAAGGAGGCCGCATGAACAAGCGCCGGCCCCTGACTCCCAGGACTCGCGAGCACGTCACCCGAGGACTGCCGGATGACTTGCTGAAATTCTCGTTTCGCCTGCTGCAGACCACGATGAAGTTCGGGTTTGAACAAACCGACGACGCCAGGCGATATCTGCAGCAGTTGCTGGCTCGGCTGCAAGCGATCTCCTCGCTCCAAGTGGAAGAGTTTCGATGCAGCAAGGCCAAGGCGCTCCGCGCACATCGACACCACTGGCGAGGAACGACCGAGAAACAGGGGTTTCCGCGCCTGCCAGACGAATGGGAAGGCCACGAAGCCTGGCAGTTCCAGCTGAGCGCCAACAAGCATGGCCGCGTGCACGGGATCCTGGTCGACGAGGTGTTCTACGTCGTCTGGCTCGATCCCGAGCATCGTCTCTACCAATGACGCTCGATCACGCCCCCGTGATCGGCCATGCCCTACACTCCCCACCCAGCCACCCACCACAACGCCCTCCCACCGAGGGCGTTGTCCATTTCCCTCCTCCGATGAGCAGCGCCGCGACCGACGATTTCAGCCAGCACACGCCGATGATGCAGCAGTACTTCCGCATCAAGGCCGACTACCCCGACACGCTGGTCTTCTATCGCATGGGGGACTTCTACGAGGTGTTCTTCGACGACGCCCGCAAGTGCAACGCGCTGCTGGACGTCACGCTCACCACCCGCGGCCAGAGCGGCGGACAACCCGTCGTCATGGCCGGCGTCCCCGTGCATTCGCTCGAGTCCTACCTCGCCAAGCTGATCCGGCTCGGCGAATCCGTGGCCATCGCCGAGCAGGTCGGCGAGGTCGGCGCCACCAAGGGCCCGGTCGAGCGCAAGGTCGTGCGCGTCGTCACCCCCGGCACCATCACTGATTCGGAACTGCTCGCCGACAAGCAGGACGCGATCCTGTTGTCGATCTCCACGCAGGGCAAGACCATCGGCCTGGCCTGGCTGTCGATGACGCAGGGCGAGATCGGCCTGGCGCAATGCGGCGAACGCGAACTGGGCGCCTGGCTGGCGCGCCTGTCGCCGGCCGAGGTGCTGGTCGACCGCGAGAAGCATCCCGCCGCGGTGCTCGCCGCCCGGCTGCCCATCACCAACCGCCAGGCCTGGCACTTCGACGCCACGCTGGGCCTGCGCAAGCTCTGCCAGCAGCTGGGCGTGGCCAGCCTGCAGGGCTTGAACGCGCAGGACATGAGCGCGGCCCACGCGGCCTCGTCCTGCCTGCTGGCCTACGCCGAGAGCACCCAGGGCAGCCGCGCCCTCACCCACGTCAAGCGCCTGCAGGTGCTGCGCGCCACCGACCTGCTGGACTTGCCACCGGCCACGCAGCGCAACCTGGAACTGACCCAGACGCTGCGCGGCGAGACCTCCCCCACGCTGCTGTCGCTGCTGGACACCTGCCGCACCGGCATGGGCAGCCGCGCGCTGCGCCACTGGCTGCTGCATCCGCAGCGCGAGCGCGCCACCGCCCGCGAGCGCCAGGACGCGATCGCCGAACTGATGACCACCGGCTTCGAGCCGCTGCGCGAGGCGCTTCGTCAGGTCTCCGACGTCGAGCGCATCGCCGCCCGAATCGCGCTGCGCCAGGTGCGCCCGCGCGAGCTCGCCGGCCTGCGCGCCACGCTTCACATCCTGCCCGAGCTGGCGCAGACCGTGCCCGCCGGCGCGGCGCTGCTGGACCAGCTGTCCGAGGGCCTGCGCGCCTCGCCGCACATCGCCGAGCTGCTGAGCCGCGCCATCGCCGAGGAGCCCGCGGCGTTGCTGCGCGAAGGCGGCGTCATCGCCAAGGGCTTCGACGAGGAACTCGACGACCTGCGCGCGATCCAGACCAACTGCGACGATTTCCTGATCGCGCTGGAGGTCCGCGAGCGCGCCCGCACCGGCATCGCCAACCTGCGCGTCCAGTACAACAAGGTGCATGGCTTCTACATCGAGGTCACCACCAGCGGTCTGGACAAGGTCCCCGCCGACTACACGCGCCGTCAGACGCTGAAGAACGCCGAGCGTTTCATCACGCCCGAACTCAAGGCCTTCGAGGACAAGGCGCTGTCCGCGAGCGAACGCGCGCTGAGCCGCGAGAAGATGCTCTACGAACTGGTCGTGGACCAGTTGACCGAGGAGATGAGCGCGCTGGGCGGACTGGCCCGCTCGCTGGCGTCGCTGGACGTGCTCGCTGCGCTGGCCGAACGCGCCGCGACACTGAACTGGTGCCGTCCGGAGTTCGTCTCGCATCCGTGCATCGACATTCAGGGCGGCCGCCATCCGGTCGTCGAATCCCGCCTGCGCGAGACCGGCGCCGGCGAGTTCATGGCCAACGACTGCCGGCTCGACGCCCGCACCAAGCTGCTGGTCATCACCGGCCCGAACATGGGCGGCAAGAGCACCTTCATGCGCCAGGTGGCGCTGATCGCGCTGCTGGCGGCGATCGGCTCGTACACCCCGGCCGCGGCCTGCCGGCTCGGCCCGATCGATGCGATCCACACCCGCATCGGCGCGGCCGACGACCTCGCCAACGCGCAGTCCACCTTCATGCTGGAGATGACCGAGGCCGCCGCGATCCTGCACGCCGCGACCGAGCAGTCGCTGGTGCTGATGGACGAGATCGGCCGCGGCACCTCGACCTTCGACGGCCTGGC
This sequence comes from Roseateles sp. So40a, assembly GCF_048081605.1. Taxonomy (NCBI): domain Bacteria; kingdom Pseudomonadati; phylum Pseudomonadota; class Betaproteobacteria; order Burkholderiales; family Sphaerotilaceae; genus Roseateles; species Roseateles sp. So40a. The sequence goes on from NZ_CP182288.1 coordinate 2,962,544, forward strand.
GCTGGCCGGCGCGATCGCCACGCACCTGCACGACAAGTGCCGCGCGTTCACGCTGTTCGCCACCCATTACTTCGAGCTGACCGAGTTCCCGACCAAGCACGGTCAGGCGGTCAACATGCATGTCTCGGCGATCGAGAGCGGCGAGGACATCGTCTTCATGCACGAGATCCAGCCCGGTCCGGCCAGCCGCAGCTACGGCGTGCAGGTCGCGCGTCTGGCGGGCATGCCCGCGCAGGTGGTGCGACAGGCCCGCGCGTCGCTGGAAGCGCTGGAAGCGCGCGCGACCGAGGGCGACACGCAGATCGACCTCTTCGCCCCGCCGCCTGAACCCGCCCCAGGCGAGCTCGCCATGGCCGCGCCGGACACCGCCGAGCTGCTGGACGCGCTGCGCGACCTGGACCCCGACGCGCTCAGCCCGCGCGAGGCCCATGCCGCGCTCTATCAGCTGAAGTCGCTGCTGGCCGCGCGCGCCTGACCCGACCGCTGCCCCCTGCACCGCGCCCGCACAGACCCGCTCCATGACATCGCCCAAGACCATCGTCTTCTCGCATGCCAACGGGTTTCCGTCGGGCTGCTATCGCGTGCTCTTCGACATCTGGCGCGACGCGGGCTGGACGGTGCACGCGCTGCCGCGCATCGGCCACGACCCGCGCTATCCGGTCACCAGCAACTGGCCGCACCTGCGCGACGAGTTGCTGGCCTTCATCCAGGACGAGGTGAAACCCGCCGGTCCGGTGATGCTGATCGGGCACTCGCTGGGTGGTCTGCTGTCGCTGCTGGCGGCCTGCCGCAAACCCGCGCTGGTCCAGGGCCTGGTGATGCTGGATTCCCCGGTCATCGACGGATGGCGCGCGCACAGCCTGCGCGTGGCCAAGTCCGCGGGTTTCATCAAGAAGGTCTCGCCGGGCAAGATCTCGCATCAGCGTCGCTACGAGTGGCCCAGCCGCGACGAGGTGCACACGCATTTCGCCGCCAAGGGCAAGTTCGCGCGCTGGGATCCGCGCGTGCTCCAGGACTACATCGCCAGCGGCTTCGACGAGCACGAGGACGGCCAGGTCCGGCTCGGTTTCACGCGCGAGATCGAGACCCGCATCTACAACACGCTGCCGCACAACCTGCCGCGCATCCTCAAGGGCCATGCGCCGAAGTGCCCGGTGGCCTTCATCGCGGGCACGCAGTCCGAGGAGCTGCGCCAGGCCACCGCCGCGGGCTCCAAGGCGCTGGCCAAGGACCTGTTCCGCTGGTTCGAGGGCACGCACCTCTACCCCTTCGAGAAACCCGACGAGACGGCGCACCTGGTCCTCGAGTTGATGGGCGAGATGAAGGGCAGGACGGCATCGCTATAATCGCGCTTTACCACCACGGCGTTTTCGGGTTCCGTTCGGAAGACCCAGGCGCTGCAAGACAATGACCAAGTACGTCTTCGTCACCGGCGGTGTCGTGTCCTCCCTCGGCAAGGGCATCGCATCGGCCTCTCTCGCGGCGCTTCTCGAGTCCCGCGGCCTCAAGGTCACCCTGATCAAGCTGGATCCCTACATCAACGTGGATCCGGGCACGATGTCGCCGTTCCAGCACGGTGAGGTCTTCGTCACGGACGACGGCGCGGAGACCGACCTGGACCTGGGCCACTACGAACGCTTCATCACCACGCGGATGAAGAAGAGCAACAACTTCACCACCGGACAGATCTACATGTCGGTGCTGGAGAAGGAGCGTCGCGGCGACTACCTCGGCAAGACCGTCCAGGTGATCCCGCACATCACCAACGAGATGCAGGACTTCATCCGTCGCGGCGCCGGTCACGGCACCGCCGACGCGGTGGACGTGGCGATCGTCGAGATCGGCGGCACGGTCGGCGACATCGAGTCGCTGCCCTTCCTCGAGGCCGCCCGTCAGATGTCGCTGAAGATGGGCCCGACGAACGTCGCGTTCGTGCACCTGACCTACGTGCCGTGGATCGCCGCGGCCGGCGAGCTCAAGACCAAGCCCACCCAGCACACCGTGCAGAAGCTGCGCGAGATCGGCATCCAGCCCGACGCGCTGCTGTGCCGCGCCGACCGCCGCGTGCCCGACGACGAGCGCGAGAAGATCTCGCTGTTCACGAACGTACCGGAGTACGGCGTGATCTCCATGTGGGACGTCAACACGATCTACAAGGTGCCGCGCGTGCTGCACGAGCAGGGTCTGGACCAGCTGATCTGCACCAAGCTGCAGCTCAACACCAAGTCCACCGACCTCAAGCGCTGGGACACGCTGGTCAACGAGGTCGAGAACCCCAAGACCGAAGTCACCATCGCCATGTGCGGCAAGTACACCGACCTGTCGGACAGCTACAAGTCGCTGAACGAGGCGCTGCGCCACGCCGGCATCCACAACCACGCCCGGGTCAACATCGAGTATGTCGACTCCGAGACGCTGGACCGCGAGCATGTGAAGCAGCTCGACAAGTACGACGCGATCCTGGTGCCCGGCGGCTTCGGCAAGCGCGGCGTCGAGGGCAAGATCCTCGCTGCCCAGTACGCCCGCGAGCACAAGACCCCCTACCTGGGCATCTGCCTGGGCATGCAGGTCGCCACCATCGAGTACGCGCGTCACAAGGCCCACCTGGACGGCGCCAACTCCACCGAGTTCGAACCCGATGCGCCGCACAAGGTCATCGCGCTGATCGACGAGTGGCAGGACGCGGACGGCTCGATCCAGAAGCGCGACGAGAAGTCGGACCTCGGCGGCACGATGCGCCTGGGCGCGCAGAGCTCGGATGTCAAGCCGGGCACGCTCGCCCACGAGATCTACGGCCCGGTCGTGACCGAGCGTCACCGCCATCGCTACGAGGCCAACGAGCAGTACCTGGACCAGCTGCAGGACGCCGGCCTGGTGATCTCGGCGATCACGCAGCGCGAGAAGCTGACCGAGATCGTCGAGCTGCCGCGCAACGTGCACCCCTGGTACATGGGCGTGCAGTTCCACCCGGAGTTCAAGTCGACGCCGTGGGACGGCCACCCGCTGTTCATCGCGTTCATCAAGGCCGCGCTGGACCACAAGGCCAAGGCCGGCCACGAGGTCAGCGCCCCCGCCGCCGCCTGAGACCCCCAGGGTCCGGGACTTCAGACATCACCGATCGAGACACCGCCCCATGCCCGCCTTCATCATTGCCGACGTGACCGTGACCGATGCTGACCAGATGGCCAAGTACCGCGAATGGAGCACGAAGGCGATGCAGGAGCATGGCGCGGAGGTCCTGGTGCGCGGCGGCGCGGTCGAGGTGCTGGAAGGCCCCTGGACGCCCTCGCGGCTGGTCGTGCTGAAGTTCGCCGACCGCGACGCGGCCAGGCGTTTCTACGACTCCGAGACCTATCAGCATGCCAAGTCGCTGCGCGAGCACGCCGGCGTCATGCGCATGATCGTCGTCGACGGGGTCTGAGCCCGCAGCTTGTTCAGCAGCGGTAACCCGTTGCTGGCACCATGCGCGCCGCACAAGCTTTTTCACTTCTGGAGACTGTTCCCATGAGCGCCATTGTTGACATCGTCGGCCGCGAGATCCTCGACAGCCGCGGCAACCCCACCGTGGAATGCGACGTGCTGCTGGAGTCCGGCGTGATGGGCCGAGCGGCCGTGCCGTCGGGTGCGTCCACCGGCTCGCGTGAAGCCATCGAACTGCGCGACGGCGACAAGTCGCGTTACCTGGGCAAGGGCGTGCTCAAGGCCGTCGAGCACATCAACACCGAGATCTCCGAGGCCGTGCTGGGTCTGGACGCTTCCGAGCAGGCCTTCCTGGACAAGACGCTGATCGACCTGGACGGCACCGAGAACAAGAGCCGCCTGGGCGCCAACGCGATGCTGGCCGTCTCGATGGCCGTGGCGCGCGCCGCCGCGGAAGAGTCGGGCCTGCCGCTGTACCGCTACTTCGGCGGCATGGGCGGCAACCAGCTGCCGGTGCCGATGATGAACGTCATCAACGGCGGCGCGCACGCCAACAACTCGATCGACCTGCAGGAACTGATGATCATCCCCGTGGGCGCGCCGTCGTTCCGCGAGGCGCTGCGCTGGGGCGCGGAAGTCTTCCACGCGCTCAAGAAGATCATCGACGCCAAGGGCATGTCCACGGCCGTCGGCGATGAGGGCGGTTTCGCCCCCAACGTCGAGAACCACGAAGCCGCGATCCAGATGATCCTCGAAGCGATCGACAAGGCCGGCTACACCGCCGGCGAGCAGATCGCGCTGGGTCTGGACTGCGCTGCCAGCGAGTTCTACAAGGACGGCCAGTACGTGCTGGAAGGCGAAGGCGGCATCAAGCTGAGCGCCGAGCAGTGGACCGACATGCTGGCCACCTGGGTCGACAAGTACCCGATCATCTCGATCGAGGACGGCATGGCCGAAGGCGACTGGGACGGCTGGAAGCACATCACCGAGAAGCTCGGCGACAAGGTGCAGCTGGTGGGCGATGACCTGTTCGTCACCAACACCAAGATCCTGAAGGAAGGCATCGACAAGGGCATCGCCAACTCGATCCTGATCAAGATCAACCAGATCGGCACGCTGACCGAGACCTTCGCCGCCATCGAGATGGCCAAGCGCGCCGGCTACACCGCCGTGATCTCGCACCGCTCGGGCGAGACCGAGGACTCGACGATCTCCGACATCGCCGTCGGCCTGAACGCCGGCCAGATCAAGACGGGTTCGCTGTCGCGCTCGGACCGCATGGCCAAGTACAACCAGCTGCTGCGCATCGAGGAAGACCTGGGCGACGTGGCCGTGTACCCGGGCCGCTCGGCCTTCTACAACCTGCGCTGAATCCCGCGGGTGTGACGATGGCGCGGGCGCTCCCCGCGTTCGAAGGGCAGGCCCGCGGGCCTGCCCTTTTTCGTTGCAGCTACACTCGCGGCCTGTGAAAGCCCTGGCCATCGTCCTCACCGCCTTCCTTGTCGCCATCCAGGCCCAGCTCTGGTTCGGCAAGGGAGGTCTGGCCCGTGGGGTCCAGTTGCGCGCCGAGTTGCGCGAGCAGGAAGACGCCAACGAGAAGGCCCGCGCGCGCAACACGCAGCTGCAGGCCGAGCTGCTCGACCTGCGCGAGGGCCTCGAGATGGTCGAGGAGAAGGCGCGCATCGAGCTGGGCATGGTCAAGCCGGACGAGGTCTTCATCCCGCTGCGTCGCTGAAGATCGCGTCTTCCCGTTCGCCTTCCCTTTCGCCTTTCACCTCCTCCCTTTCCGCCTTTCCCTTCCCCGCGCATGCTCCCGACGATGGATCTCCTGTCCGGGCCCGTGTCGGCCCTCCTCTCGCAGGCCCTCAGCCTGGCGCTCTCGCCGGCGTTCACCGCGCTGGGCAGCCCCATCAGCTGGCTGGAGCTGGTCGCTTTCGTGCTGGCGATCTGGATGGTGGTGTGCAACATGCGCGTGCAGGTGCTGGCCTGGCCGCTGGCGCTGAGCAGCTCGCTGCTGTACTTCGTGCTGTTCTGGAGCGGCAAGCTGTACGGCGAGGCCTCGCTGCAGTTGCTCTTCGCCGGATTGGCGCTGTGGGGCTGGTGGCAATGGCGGCGCGGGCGCACCGCCGAGGGCGACGCGCTGCATGTGCGCACGCTCGACGCGAAGGGCCGCGTCACGGCGCTACTGGTGACGCTGGCGGCGTGGCCGCTGCTGGGCCTGTTCCTGCAGCACCGCACTGATTCCCCCCTCCCCTATTGGGATGCCCTCCCCACGGTGGCCAGCATCACCGGCCAGTGGCTGCTGGGCCGCAAGTACCAGGAGAACTGGCCCGTCTGGGTGATGGTCAACCTGGTGAGCATCGGACTGTTCGCGCTGAAGGGCTACTGGCTCACGGTCGTGCTGTATGCGGTCTTCGTGCCGATGTCCGTGGCCGGCTGGCGCGCCTGGCAGCGTCAGCTGCGCCCGGCGGCGGCCGCGGCCTGAGGACCTTCCCGTGGCTCTGCACATCGCCCTGGTCGGCGCCGAGAGCACCGGCAAGAGCCAGCTCGGCGTGGCGCTGCTGGATCACCTGCGATCGCAGACCCGGCTGCGCTGCGCGCTGGTGGGCGAATACCTGCGCGAGTGGTGCGACCGCGAAGGCCGCACGCCGCGCCCTGATGAGCAGGACGCCATCGCCCGCGAGCAGTGGCGCCGCGCCGAGGCCGCCGCGGCGGACCACGACCTGGTCCTGAGCGACACGACGCCGCTGATGACCGCGGTCTACAGCGAGCAGCTCTTCGACGACCGCTCGCTCTACCCCTTCGCGTTGCAGGTCCAGGCCCGCATGGACGCGACGCTGTTGATGGCGCTGGACCTGCCCTGGGTCGCCGACGGCATGCGCGATGGCCCTCACGCGCAGCAGCCCACGGACCGGCTGGTGCGGCGCGCGCTGCGCGACGCCGGGCTGGGTTACAGCCTGGTCACCGGCGCCGGGCCGGAGCGGCTGCAGCAGGCGCTGAACGCGCTCGGACCGCTGCTGCGCCCTCATCTCGGGCGCACGGACGGCCTCTTCGGCCGGCTGCTGCAGCGCGGGGAGAACCTGGGCGGCGACTGGTCCTGTGAGCTCTGCGATGACCCGGCGTGCGAGCACGCCAGCCGCACCGCCGCGCGCCAGGCGTGCGATCCCACCTCCGACTGAACGCGCCGCTCACGGCATCGCCACACGGTCGAGGCACAATCCGCGGCTTCGCTGCCCGCAAACATTTGCGAGCGCGCCATTCCACGGTAATCCGGCGTCCCAGGAGCCTGCCCCGATGAATCGTCCTTCCGTGCGCCGCCCGCTGGGCGCGCTGTCGCTGCTGCTGAGCGCGGCCCTGCTCGCGGCTTGCGGCTCGCTGAGCTCCTCGAACCCGGGCGCGTCGTCGCGGCCCTCCGCCTCCGCCCCGCTGCCGCCCGCGCTGAATGCGCCCGCGGCGCCGGCCAAGGCCGCCACGGGCTCGGTCGCGGTCAAGGTGCTGGCGATCAACGACTTCCACGGCAACCTGCTGCCCCCGGCCGGTGGCATCAAGCTGCCCGATCCGCAGAACCCCGACAAGACCGTCACGCTGGAAGCCGGCGGCGCCGAGCGCATGGCCACCGTGGTCGCGCAGATCAAGGCGAAGAATCCGAATCACGTCTTCGTCGCCGCGGGTGATCTGGTGGGCGCGAGCCCGCTGCTGTCAGCGCTCTTCCATGACGAGTCGACGATCGAGTCGCTCGGGCTGATGGGGCTGGACATCTCCTCGGTGGGCAACCACGAGTTCGACCAGGGCATCGCCGAGCTGCTTCGCAAGCAGCGCGGCGGCTGCCACCCCAAGGACGGCTGCAAGGGCCCGACCGAGTTCAAGGGCGCGAGGTACCAGTACCTGGCCGCCAGCACCATCGACGAGAAGACCGGTCAGTCCGTGCTGCCCGCCTACGCGATCAAGCGCTTTGACGGCGTGCCGGTGGGCTTCATCGGGCTGTCGCTCAAGGGCACGCCGGAGCTCGTCAGCCCGACCGGCATCCGCGGCCTGCGCTTCGATGACGAGGCCGACACCATCAACCGCATCGTGCCCGAGCTCGAACGCCAGGGCGTGCACGCCTTCGTCGTGCTGATCCACGAGGGAGGCTATCCGAGCGGCGGCATCAACGACTGCCCGGAGATCTCCGGCCCCATCGTGGACATCGTCAAGAAGCTGGACAAGCGCGTCGGGCTGATCGTCTCTGGCCACACGCACCGCGCGTACAACTGCCGCGTCGATGGCCGCCTGGTCACCAGCGGCGACAAGTACGGCACGCTGGTCACCGAGATCGACCTGACGCTGGACCGCGCCACCGGCACGATGACCGAGGCGCGCGCCAATAACGTGGTGGTCCGCCCCGAGACCGCCAAGGATCCGCGCCAGACGCTGCTGATCAACAGCTATCAGCAGGTCGCGCAGCCGCTGATCGAGCGTCCGGTCGGCTTCCTCGCGCAGGCGCTGAGCAAGGACGGCGAGGACCGCAGCGACGGCGGCGGCACGACGATGGGCCAGCTCGTCGCGGATGCGATGCTCGCGGCCACGCGCGCGCCGGAGAACGGCGGCGCGCAGATCGCCTTCCAGAACATCGGCGGCGTGCGCACCGGGCTGATCCACCGCGATGGCGACACGGTCACCTTCGGCGATCTGTTCGCGGCCCTGCCCTTCTCCAACGCGCTCGTCGTCGTGGAGATGAGCGGCGCGCAATTGCAGCAGGTGCTCGAGGAGCAATGGTGGGCGAATGACGCGAAGTACCTGCCGCTGCAGACCTCGCAGGGCTTCAGCTACCGCTGGGACAAGCGCCGGCCGGTGGGCTCGCGGCTGGTGCCGGGCAGCCTGATGCTCAACGGTCAGCCGATCGCGCCGGGCCAGAAGGTGCGCGTGGTCATCAACAACTTCCTGCAGGTCGGCGGCGACAGCTTCAAGACCTTCGCCGAAGCGCGCTTCGTGCAGACGGGCCCGATGGACGTGGACGCGCTGGAGGCCTACTTCAAGGCGCACGGCACGCAGCGCGTGAAGCCGACGACGCTGGATCGCACGGTGCGCGTGGATCGCTGAAGGAAACCCTGGGAGTTCCCCTCGCCCGCGGAGCGGGAGAGGGGTTGGGGTGAGGGCTCGGGGAGGCGCTCGGTGCCCTTCGAAGAGCCCTCACCCCCCGCCCTCTCCCGCTTCGCGGGCGAGGGGGCCTTCCGGGCCTTCAGGGCCATTGGGGCCCGGAGGGCTTATTGCACCTGCCGGGAGCCCGGCGCCTGGTTCTGCGGGTCGGTGAAGAGCTCGCCGACGTCCACCGGGTCGTAGACGTAGTGGTTGCCGCAGAACTCGCAGCCGATCTCCACGCCGCCGAGTTCCGCCAGGATCTCGTCGACCTCCTGCCGGCCCAGCCCCAGCAGCATGCGCCCCACCCGCTCGCGCGAGCAGGTGCAGGCGAAACGCGGCGTCTGCGGATCGAAGCGCCGCACGGTCTCTTCCCAGAACAGGCGGCGCAGGATGGTGTCGCTGTCCAGCGTGAGCAGTTCCTCGGCGGTCAAGGTCGAGGCGAGCATGCTGATGCGGTTGTAGGCCTCTTCCATTTCCTCGCGCACCACGCCCGAGCTGGCATCGGCCTCGAGGTTGCCCTCGCCCTCGATGGGCAGACGCTGGATCAGCAGGCCCGCGGCGATGTCGTCATTGGCCGCGAGCACCAGCGTGGTCTCGAGCTGCTCGGACTGGCGCATGTAGTGCTGCAGCACGTCGCTGAGCTTTTCCAGCGGCTGACCGGTGGGGCCGCTCAGCGGCACCACGCCCTGATAGGGCTGCTGCCCCGGCAGGCGGTCCTTGGGATCGAGCGTGATCGCGCAACGGCCCTGACCGTGCACGTTGAGCATCTGCTGCAGCGTGGCGCCGTCGGGCACGTCCTCGCGGGTCTTGGCCGTGGAGCGGAAGCTCATGTCGGGCTGGACTTCCACCACCGCGAGCTTCAGCGGGCCATCGCCCATCACCTGGAACACGAGCGCGCCGTTGAACTTGATGTTGGCTTGCATCAGCACCCCGGCGGCCGTCATCTGGCCGAGCAGCCCGCGCACCGGCGCGGCCAGCGGCTCCCTGCGGCGGCCCAGCAGCTCCTTCCAGCTCTCGTCCAGGCGCACGAGCATGCCGCGCACGGGCAAGCCCTCGAAGATGAACTTGTGGAGCTCGCTCGGGGCGGGTCTGGACGACGGGGTCGAGGGCGTGGGGGCGCTCGGCGGGGTCGGCGGTGTAGGGGACGACATGGCGGGTTCCTTTTGAATTCGAGTTATCTGGGGACGAATGGCGATAATTCTACGAATGGAACTTCGAACCCGCGCGCTGCAGGTCCTTCTGATCCCGGACCCGCACGAGAAGGCGCAGGCGGCCCGGGCGCTCCTGGCCGCGGTCTCGGACCCTGATCCGCGCACCGGCCTGGCCCCCGCGCTGGACACCGCGCTGGACACCGCCGCCGTCCTCACCCCCGACACCGAGCCGCCCGGCCGCCCCGAGCGGCCGCGGCTCGTGGCCGCGCTGCAGGTGGCCTCGCGCTCGCCGTTCACGCCCGAGGGCCGCGCGGCGCTGCTGCACGCGATCGCGCACATCGAGTTCAACGCGATCAACCTGGCGCTGGACGCCGTCTGGCGTTTCCCCGGCATGCCGCCGGCGTATTACCGGGACTGGATCCAGGTCGCCGGCGAGGAAGCGCTGCATTTCACGCTGCTGGACGAGCACCTGCGCTCGCTCGGCCGCGGCTACGGCGATTTCGACGCCCACGACGGGCTGTGGACGATGGCGATGCGCACGGCGGGCGACGTGCTCGCGCGCATGGCGCTGGTGCCGCGCACGCTGGAGGCGCGCGGGCTGGACGCCACGCCGCCGCTGCAGGCCAAGTTCGCCAAGGCCGGCGACACGCGCGCCGTGGAGATCCTCGCCGTCATCCTGCGTGACGAGGTCGGCCACGTGCGCATCGGCAACCACTGGTACCGGCACCTGTGCCGCGAGCGCGGACTCGATCCGGTCGCGCTCTACCCCGAACTGGTCGAGCGCTTCGAGGCGCCGCGCCTGCGCCCGCCCTTCAACGTCCAGGCCCGCAGCGACGCGGGCTTCAGCGACGAGGAAATCGCCTACCTCTCCTCCTGACATGACCCGTATCCAAGCCAACCTGCTGCTCACCCTCATCGCGATGATCTGGGGCTCGGCCTTCGTCGCCCAGGCCCATGGGATGGAGAGCATCGGACCGATGATGTTCACCGGCATCCGTTTCCTGATCGGGGCGCTCGTCGTGCTGCCGCTGATCGTGCGGGAACGCCGCGCGCCGGGCGCGACCGTGCTGCGCGGCAGCGACGCGCTCAAGATCATGGGCCTGGGCGCGCTGCTCACCACCGGCGCGGCGCTGCAGCAGATCGGCATCCAGTACACGACCGTCACCAACGCCGGCTTCCTCACCGCGCTGTACGTGCCGCTGGTGCCGCTGCTGGGCTGGCTGGTGCTCAAGCACCTGCCGCACTGGTCGGTGTGGCCGGGCGCGCTGGCCTGCCTGGTGGGCGCCTTCCTGCTGTCGGGCGCGCATGAGCTCAACATCGGCCCCGGTGACGCCTGGGTGATCGCCTCCTCGCTGCCCTGGGCCGTGCATGTGCTGCTGGTGGGCCTGGTGGCCGACCGGATGAATTCCCCGTTCACCGTGGCGGGCGGGCAGTTCCTGTTCTGCGGCGTGGTGGCGCTCGTCTGGGCGTTGTGCTTCGAGCCCTGGAGCTGGGCCGGCATCGAGGCCGCCGCCGGTCCCATCCTCTACACCGGCGTGCTGTCGGTGGGCGTGGCCTTCACCGGCCAGGTGGTCGCGCAGCGCTACGCCCATGCGGCGGACGCGGCGATCATCCTGTCCTCGGAGACGCTGTTCGCCGCCATCTTCGGCTACCTGATGATGGGCGACCGCCTGAACGCCGCGGGCCTCGCGGGTTGCGGGCTCATCCTCGGCGCGATGCTGCTGATCCAGTTGCTGCCGATGCTGCGCGTGCTGCGGCCGCGCGCGGCCTGACCGCTTACTCCAACGGGAACGCGCTCGTCTTCTTGACGGTGCGCAGCACCAGCATCGAGTTGGCCCGGGCCACGCCGGGCAGCTGCATCAGCACCTGCGTGTGCAGCCGCTCCAGGTCCTCGGCGTCCTTGTAGGCGAAGCGCAGCAGGTAGTCGTTGGTGCCGGCGACGTAGAAGCAGTCCAGCAGCTCGGGCGCGTCCTTGACCGCCTGCTCGAAGGCCGCGAGCGACGCCGGCGTCATCCGTTCCAGGTTGACGATCGTCCAGCTGGTGCCGGGCTTGCCGATCGCCTTGGGATCGAGCAGCGCCACCACGCGGTCGATCACGCCGGTGTCCTCCAGCCGCTTCACCCGGCGCAGGCAGGCCGACGCCGACAGATGGACCCGCTGGGCGAGATCCTGGTTGGAGATCCGCGCGTCGCGCTGCAAGACCGCGAGGATCGCGCGGTCGATCGCATCCAATTGCACTTCCTTGACCATGGGCGGCATTCTGTTCGAAGAACCGGCCACGTTGTCGCATCTGATTGCGTGAACGCGGGTTTTCCCGCCTCCGGAACGCTCACCGATTGCGCGGGCCCTTCCCTAGACTGACCGGCATTGAACCGGGAGCCCCCATGACCACGCCCAACCCCGAAGCCCACGGCGACCTTGACGCCTACTGGATGCCGTTCACCGCGAACCGGCAGTTCAAGCAGGCGCCGCGCCTGCTCACACGCGCCGACGGCATGTTCTTCACCGACGACCAGGGCCGCCAGATCCTGGACGGCGTGGCCGGCCTGTGGTGCGTGAACGCCGGCCACAACCGACCGCGGATCGTGCGCGCGATCCAGGAGCAGGCCGCGGAACTCGACTTCGCCCCGCCCTTCCAGATGGGCCATCCCAAGGCCTTCGAGCTCGCGACGCGGCTGGCGGCGCTCGCGCCCGAGGGCATGGACAGGGTGTTCTTCACCAACTCCGGATCGGAGTCGGTGGAGACGGCGCTGAAGATCGCGCTGGCCTACCACCGCGTGCGCGGCGAGGGCCAACGCACCCGGTTGATCGGCCGCGAGCGCGGCTATCACGGCGTGAACTTCGGCGGGATGTCGGTGGGCGGCATGGTCGCCAACCGCAAGATGTTCGGCTCGCTGCTGGCCGGCGTGGACCACCTGCGCCACACGCATGACCTCGCCCGCAACGCCTTCAGCGTCGGCCAGCCGGCGCACGGCGCGGACCTCGCGGAGGACCTCGAGCGCATGGTCGCGCTGCACGACGCGTCGACGATCGCCGCGGTGATCGTGGAACCGGTCGCCGGCTCGGCCGGCGTGCTGATCCCGCCCCAGGGCTACCTGCAGCGGCTGCGCGAGATCTGCGACAAGCACGGCATCCTGCTGATCTTCGACGAGGTCATCACCGGCTTCGGCCGCACCGGCAAGGCCTTCGCCGCGCAGACCTTCGGCGTGACGCCCGACCTCATGACCGTGGCCAAGGGCCTGACCAACGGCTGCGTCCCCATGGGCGCGGTGCTCGCACAGCGGCGCATCCACGACACCTTCATGACCGGGCCCGAGCACGCGATCGAGTTCTTCCACGGCTACACCTACTCGGCGCATCCGCTGGCCTGCGCGGCCGGGATCGCGACGCTGGACACCTATGCCGAGGACGGCCTGCTCACGCGGGCCGCCGAGCTGCAGGGCTACTTCGCGGAGCAGCTGCACGCGCTGCGGGGTGAGCCGCATGTGATCGACGTGCGCAACCTCGGACTGGTCGGCGGGGTGGAACTCTCGCCGCGTGCCGGCGAGCCCACCAAGCGCGCCTTCGAGACCTTCCTCGATTGCTGGCAGCAAGGCGTGCTGATCCGCACAACGGGCGACATCCTCGCGCTGTCGCCGCCGCTGATCGCCGAGCGCGAACACCTCGACCGGATGATCGATGCGATCCGGGTGGCGTTGCGGCGGTTGAAGTGATCGACTGCGACGTGGGCGCGCTTGGGCGCTCTCCCGACTCCTGACCCCGTCGCCCTGCCTGACCCTTCCTCCGGTCGGGCATCATCCCTCCATGTCCAGCGCCACCACCGAACCGAAATCCAAAGCCTCGGCCGAGGCTCTCAGCGCGCCTGCCGCGCACGGCCACCACGTCCCCTGGCTCTCCTACCTGAGCCTGGCCGCGAGCACCAGCGTGATCGGCAGCTACGTCGGCCTGTCCAAGCTGCTGGTGGTGGTGTTCCCCGTCTTCCTGCTCGCCTGGCTGCGCTTCGGCATGGCCGCCGTGTTCATGCTGCCCTGGCTGAAACGCGGCCCCACCGAGGCACCGCTCAGCGGACGCACCCGTTTCCTGCTCTTCCTCGAATCGTTCTTCGGGAACTTCCTGTTCTCGCTGTGCCTGCTGTTCGGCATGAAACACAGCTCGGCGGTCGTCGCGGGCGTGATCATGGCCGGCATCCCGGCGACGGTCGCGCTGATGAGCTGGCTGTTCCTGCGCGAGCGCATCGCCCCGCGCACGCTGGCCGGCATCGCGATGGCGGTGGGCGGAATCGCGCTCGTGGCGCTGAACAAGCACGGCGACAGCGCCGGCGCGGCCACCTCCGGCTGGGGCGCGCTGCTGCTGGTCGGCGCCGTGATCTGCGAGGCGAGCTACGTCGTCATCGGCAAGCAGCTGACCACCGCCCTGCCCCCGCGGCGCATCAGCGCGCTGATCAACCTCTGGGGCCTGGTGCTGGTCACGCCGCTGGGCCTGTGGCAGGCGCTGGACTTCGACTTCAGCACCGTGGCGATCAAGGACTGGGGGCTGCTGCTCTTCTACGCGATCGCCGCGAGCACCGTCACGGTCTGGCTCTGGATGAAGGGGCTCCAGCACGTCAGCGCGGCCAAGGCCGGCGTGTTCATGGTGTTCCTGCCGGTGTCCACGGCCGTGGTCGGCCTGGTGTTCCTCGGCGAACGCATGAGCTCGCTGCAGCTCGCCGCCTACGCGCTGGCGCTGGGCGGCGTGGTCCTGGCGACCTGGCCGGGGCGATCCGCGATCCGCCCCGCGCAGGCACCGGTCGCCTGAGACCACTTCATGTCCGGGATTACACCGGTCTGCGTCTAGTTTTACTACCAATGTAATACCATTTGGGGATTCGCCCGCTAAGATGGGCCGATCGAACCCGCCCGTGCGCTCGGCGCCCGGGCCGCCACATCCCCGCCGATGAACGCGAATTCCCCTGCCCCGGCTCCCACGCCCGCTTTCTCCCCCGTCGCCGCCGACGCCAACCGCCAGGCGGACTGGGAGGCCTGGATCGCCAGCTGGTATGCCGTGCTGAGGCAGCCGGTGCGTACCGGTGTCAGTCCTTTGACCGCGCCCTCGGGCCGCCCCACCGCCGGCCATGGTGCCGGTACCAGCGAGGCACCGACGCCCCACGTGCTCGTCTTCGCGCCGCATCCGGACGATGAATGCATCGTCGGCGCGCTGCCGCTGCGGCTGCGTCAGGAAGCCGGCTGGCGCGTGACCAACATCGCCGTGACACTGGGGAGCAAGCAGGAGCGGCGCGGCGAGCGCTGGACCGAGCTCGGCGCCGCCTGCGACGTGCTGGACTTCGACCTCCGGCTGCTGGCCGCGGACGGCTTCGAGCAGGTCAAGCCCGAGGCCGACGACGCGCGCACGCCGCTCTGGCAGCAGCAGGTGCGCCTCGTGGCGGAACTGCTCGCGGCGGAGAAGCCGGCGCTGATCCTGATCCCGCATGCGGGCGACGGCATCCCGACGCACATCGGCGTGCACCGGCTGGTCACCGAGGCGCTGGCGCAGGCGCGCATCGACACGGTGGTCGCGCAGACCGAGTTCTGGGCGACGCAGCCCGGCCCGACCACGCTGATCGAGACGGGTCAGCGCGACACCGCGCGTCTGGTGCGGGCACTGGCCTGCCACCACGGCGAGATCGCGCGCAATCCGTATCACCTGCGCCTGCCGGCCTGGATGGCGGACAACGTGCGCCGCGGCGGCGAGCTGCTGGCCGGCCCCGGCGAGGCGCCGCCGGACTTCGCCTTCGGCACGCTGTACCGGCTGACGCGCTGGACCGCCGGCGTTCCCGCAGGCGATCTGCCGAACACGCATTGGACCTGCGAGCAACCCATCGATCCGCGCCAGCTGCTGGGCACGCCCTGAGCGACCTGAGCGCCACCTGAGCCCAACCTGGGCTCATTGCTTCCAGCGATTTCGGCATACGCGCCGCGCACGCGCGCGGCTCGGTGCGCGCCGCGCGGGCCTATGCTTCGCGTTTCCTCCTCGAGACCTCCCGCCCCGCCATGAGCGACGCCCGCACCGATCACCCGACCCACCTCCGTGTCCACCAGTTCGCCGGCCTGCGGCCCGGCCCCCGGCTGCTGGTGAGCGCGGCCGTGCACGGCAACGAGGTGGCCGGTGTCGGCGCGATCCAGCGCGTGATGGCGATGCTGGACGACGGCTCGCTGACGCTGGTGAAGGGCACGCTGACGATGATCCCCATCGTCAACCCGCTGGCCCACCGCCTGCAGCGCCGCGAGGGCGAGCGCAACCTGAACCGCAACCTGCGCGTCAATCCGATCCCGCAGGACTTCGAGGACCGCATCGCCAACCGGCTCTGCCCGTGGATCGCCGCCAGCGACGTGATGCTGGACCTGCACAGCTTCAACAACCCCGGACCGGCCTTCGCGATGCTCGGTCCGCGCGACAACGATGGCGACCTGGAGCCCTTCCGCCATCAGGCCGCCGAGAGCGCGCTGGCGCTGGCCGTGGGCACGCAGCGCATCGTCGAGGGCTGGTTGTCGACCTACGCGCTGGGCCTGAAGCGCCGCGCCGAGAAGGCCGCGGACGGCTCGCGCCGCATGGCGCTGCAGCAGGACCCGCATTACGGCGTCGGCACCACCGAGTACATGCGCAGCACGGGCGGCTACTGCATCACGCTGGAATGCGGCCAGCACGCCGATCCGCAGGGACCGGAGGTCGCGTTCAAGGCCATCCTGCGCACGCTGGTGCTGCTGGGCATGGTCGCGCCGGGCTGCGTCGAGGCGGCCGATCCGAAGCGGCCGGTCGAGCTGCTGCAGCTCTACGAGGTCATCGACCGCGAGAGCGTCGACGACCGCTTCGAGCGCCACTGGGCGAGCTTCGACGCCATCGCGCAGGCCGAGCGCATCGGCACGCGCGCCGACGGCACGCCGGTGCTCGCGCCCTTCGGCGGCCGCATCGTCTTCCCCAACAACAACGCCGAGCCCGGCCACGAGTGGTTCTACCTGGCAAAACCCAGCGACCGCGTGTTGACTTGAACTTCTGGCTAGAGTGGGCGGCATGACTGACACCACCGCTTCGACGCCCCCCACCGCCCTGCAACCACTGCGCATCGACTTCGTCTCCGACGTGGCCTGCCCCTGGTGCGCCGTCGGGCTGAAGTCGCTGGAGACCGCCCTGACCCGGCTGCCCGAGGTCGCGGTCGACCTGCACTTCCAGCCCTTCGAGCTCAACCCGCAGATGGTCCCCGAGGGCGAGGACATCGAGGAACACCTGACGCGCAAGTACGGCTCCACCACCGAGCAGCGCCAGCAGATCCGCGGCCATCTGCGCCAACGCGGCGCGGAGGTCGGCTTCACCTTCACCGAGGGCGCCCGCAGCCGGATCTGGAACACCTTCGACGCCCACCGGCTGCTGCACTGGGCGGGTCTGCAATCGGCGCAGGCGCAGCGCGACCTCAAGCTGGCGCTGCTGACCGCGTATCACACGAACGGCAAGAACCCGGGCGAGCGCGAGACGCTGCTGGCCGCGGTGCGCGAGATCGGCCTGGATGCGGCCGAGGCGGCGCGGGTCTTCGACAGCGGCGAGTTCAGCGACGACGTCCGCGAGACCGAATCGCTGTGGCTGGGCCGGGGCATCAGCTCGGTGCCGGCGGTCGTGATCAACGAGAAGTACCTGATCCAGGGCGGCCAGCCGCCCGAGGCCTTCGAGCAGGCGCTGCGCCAGATCGCGGCGGAGCAGCAGGCGGCCCAGGCGTAAAAGATTGAAAGCAGGAATCCCGGCAGGAATGCCAGTGAAGGGCGAAACGGCTTGGCAAGCGGGTTGATCCGCGTCCGGAGCGTCCGCCGGATTTGAGACAATCCGCCCATCGTTTGAACGGGGCCACGCGTCGTCCGCTTGGCCCCGTTGTCATTCCTGGCGCGCTCGCGCGCCGCCATGGCTCATCGCCTCTACGCAGTCCCCGAGATGTTCAAGAACCTGATCGTTTATCGCCTGTCCAACGACTGGCAAGCCAATGTCGAGAAGCTCGAGGATGCCCTCGAGAACGAGCGTTTCACTCCCTGCGGCGCCACCGAGGCGCTGTCCGCCGGCTGGGTGCCGCCGCGCGGCGAGCCCGGCGCCCGGCTGCTCGAGGAGATCGACGGCCACTGGCTGCTGAGCCTGCGCATGGAAAAGCGCGTGCTGCCCGGCTCGGTGGTGCGCGAGAAGGTCGACGAGATGGTCGAGCGCGTGGAGCTCGAGACCGGCCGCCGCCCGGGCAAGAAGCAGCAGCGCGACATGAAGGAGCAGGCCACGCTGGAACTGCTGCCGCGCGCGTTCACGCTGCAGTCCCACCTGCGGGTGTGGATCTCCCCCAAGCAGGGGCTGCTGATGGTGGATGCGGGCTCGATCGGCAAGGCCGATGAGCTGATCACGCTGCTGGTGAAGGCGGACTCGTCGATCAACCTGCATCTGCTGCAGAGCGCCGAATCGCCGGCCGCCTGCATGGCCGCGTGGCTGATGGACGGCGTGCCGCCGGCCGAGTTCGTGATCGACCGCGACTGCGAGCTGAAGGCGGCGGACGAGCTGAAGGCGGCGGTGCGTTACGCCCGCCACAACCTGGACACGGACGAGGTCAAGGCCCACCTGACCGGCGGCAAGATGCCGACGCGCCTGGCGATGACGTGGAAGGAACGGGTGTCGTTCACGCTGACGGACACGATGCAGATCAAGGGCATCAAGTTCCTGGACGTGGTGTTCGATGGCCGCGACAAGCCGGCCAAGGATGAGGCCTTCGACGTCGACGCGGCGCTGGCCACGGGCGAGCTGGCGCGTCTGATCCCCGATCTGATCGAGGGTCTGGGCGGCGAGCTGGACTTCATCGGCCAGTCGGCCAAGATCGCCGCGGAGCATGCGCCGGGCAAGACGGCAGAACCTGCCGTGGACACCTCGGCCGAGACGGCAACGGCTACCGAGGCAGCCCCCTGGGAGTGATCCTGCGGCGGCCACTGGCCCTCACCCCTGCCCTCTCCCGCAAGCGGGAGAGGGAGTCCGCAGAGCGCCAACCGATCAAAACAGATCCTGTTGTTCGCCGACCTGCTGCCCGGTCGCCCTCGCCTCGATCGCGAGGATCTTGAGCTTCGTGACGACACCACCGGCCGCCGAGAACCCGGTGAGGTTGGCGGCCTTGCCCGCCGTCGGCGCGCCCATCACGCGATGACAGGGCACGATCGGCGCGAACGGGTTGTGGCCCTCGGCGCGCCCGACCGCCCTGGCCGCGCCGGGATGCCCCAGCTGCAGCGCCACCTCGCCATACGTCAGCGTCTGCCCGACCGGAATGCGGCGCGTGAACGCGAGCACCTCCCGATCGAAGGCCGGCACCGCGCTGTCATCCAGCGGCACTTCCAGCAGATCGCGCGGCTCGCCCGCGAGCAGCGCCCGTACGCCCAGGCAGGCCTGCTGCACCGACTCGGGCAGGCGCTCGAACGCCGCTTCCTCAAGCGCCGTCGGAAACCGCACCCACATCCGGTCGCGGGTCATCGAGAGGGATTCCTCGGGCAACTGCGAGCCCACGATGCCGCGCTCGGTCCACGCGATGCCGCAGTGGCCGAGCACCGTCTCGTAGCAATGGAAGAAAACCTGAGGCGCCATGGCGCGATGCTGATCCTTGACGCGGTCAGTCCGTGACAGGAGACGGCGCGTCCGCGTCGACCGGTGGCTTGAACGCGGGGTGCCGGCTGGCGATCTCTGCCGCCTGCACCCTCGCTTCGGTGGCGATCCGGGCGACCTCGCGCGGCGCCAGCGCCTTGAGCTTGTGGTCCGACCACACCTGGCGCCAACGGCGCGCGCCGGGCAACCCGTTCCACAGGCCCAGCGCATGGCGCATCGCCTGCGACCAGGGCCGGCCGGCGGCGACCTGGCGATCGAGGTAATCCAGCCAGAGCGCCTCGACGGCTTCACGGCTCTCGGCGATCGGCGCGGCCGAGCCGAAGAAGCGCTGGTCCCAGCCCGCCATCTGCCAGGGCTCGTGATAGGCCTGACGTCCCACCATCACGCCGTCGACATGGTCCAGCTGAGCAGCGATCTCATCGTCGGCCTTGAGCCCGCCGTTGATCGCGATCGTCAACCGCGGGAACTCCTGCTTGAGCCGATGGACCAGCTCGTAACGCAGCGGCGGGATGTCCCGGTTCTCCTTGGGCGACAGGCCCTGCAGCCACGCATTGCGCGCATGCACGATGAAGACCTCGCAGCCCGCGTCGGCGACCTGGCCGACGAAGTCCCGCACGAAGTCATAGCTCTCGATCCGGTCGATGCCGATGCGGTGCTTGACCGTCACCGGGATGGACACCGCGTCGCGCATCGCCTTCACGCCATCGGCCACCAGCCCGGGCTCGGCCATCAGGCAGGCTCCGAACGCGCCCCGCTGCACGCGCTCGCTCGGGCAGCCGCAGTTCAGGTTGACCTCGTCGTAGCCCCACTGCTCGGCCAGCTTCGCGCAGGCCGCCAGATCCGCGGGCTCGGAGCCGCCCAGCTGCAGCGCGACGGGGTGCTCCTCCGGGTTGAAGTCGAGGTGGCGCGGCTGATCGCCGTGCAGGATCGCGCCGGTCGTCACCATCTCGGTGTAGAGCAGCGTGTGGCGGGTCAGCAGCCGATGGAAGTAGCGGCAATCAGCCGTGGTCCAGTCGAGCATCGGCGCCACGGACAGGCGCCAGGGAGAGAACGTGGAAGGCATAAGCAGGTGATTATCCCAGGCGCCGATTTGTATCGAATGGCGTCCTCACTCGGCGGAGGGATGGGCCGCGCGGGCCGTACGTCGTACCATCCCGGCCGCCCTCGCGGCCGTGTTCACCGATGTCTTCGTTCCGCCATCCCACCCGCTCTCCCGGAGGTCTTCTGCGCCTCGGCGGGGCCGTGCTCGCGGTGCTGATCGGTGCCGTGTCCAGCACGCCGATCGCCGCGGCGGACAAGCCTCAGCCCGCGAAGACCGCCAAGACAGCGAAGGCCGCCAAGCCTGTGAAGGCACCGAGCAAACCCGCGAAGAACGCCAGGACGAAGAAGGACCCACCGGGCGCCCGTCATCCCGGCCCAAGCGCCCCGCCGGCCCGCACCGAGGCCACCGACATCGCCGAGCTTCGCGCCCGGCAGGCGGCCGGCGAGGTGGTGCTGATGCGGCGTCATACCGTGGACGACCTGGCGATCGAGGTCTGGTCCACCGGGCTGCCGCGCAGACTCTACGTCGCGGTCTCACAGCAGGGTCTGCTTCGGCGCACCTTGACCTTCACCGATGAGGCCCAGGCCTGGCGGGGCTTCGACAGCTTCCGTCGGATGGCAGCGGCCGGCGAGGTCGGACGGCCGGTGCTGCTGGGCCAGCTGCCGGCGCCCGGCGCCACGACGTCCACCTCCGCCGCCCTCGACACCCCGCCCACCCAGAGCGCGGGCCAGGAAGTCGCGACGCTGCGCCGGGAGCGGATCGGCAACGAACTCGCGCGGCTGGTGTGGGATGCGGGCGCCTCCGAGTACGTCGTCTCGCTGACGCGCCAAGGCGCGGCGGTGGCGATGCAGCGCAGCCCGGACGCCGTCGTCGCGACCCGCGTCTACGAGGAGTTCATCCGCCAGGCCGAGGGCCGCGCCGCGCTGCTGCCGGCCGATCAGCCCCGCGGATCAGAGCCTGCGCTGACCCGTTCCGCTGATCAGAGCCGTTGACTGAAGCTCAGCTTGATGTTGCGGCCCGGCGCGTAGACGGCCTCGGCGAGATAAGGTTGCACGCTGCGGTTGAACAGGTTGTCGACGCCCTCGCTGCAATAGCCGGGCAGGTTGCGATAGAACGGCATGTTGGGCGGACGCGTGGTGCCGGGCTCCACGAAGATGCCGAAGCGCTTGTGGATGTTGTCGTGCACCAGGTTGCGGAAGACCGTCAGCGTGGCGGCCAGCGCGTCGCGGCTGATGAGAGTTCGGCGACGCACTTCCGGAGAGAGATTCGGTCGCTCCTTCGCTTGGTCCAGCAGGTCACGATTGGAGATTGACATGCCCGTCTCCTGCCTGCTGTTCCGAATCGACATCGTGGACCCTCGACGGGCGATCCGAGGGGGGATACCGATTTAAGCAGGTGGCTCCCCCCTCTCAAACTGAGAAAGGGGATGGACCTGATCTCCCGATCAGTCCAGCGCGCGCAGCGGGTGCTCGGCCGCCGTCCAGGGGCTGCGGAAGAACGCATCCACATCGGCCGGCGTCACGTCCTCCACGCGCGCCGGGTTCCAGCGCGGCGCATGGTCCTTGTCCACGGCCAGCGCGCGCACGCCCTCCACCGTCTCGCTCGCCGCGCCCGGGCGCAGGTGGAAGCAGTGATGCACCAGGTCGCGCTCCATGCGCAGGTCCTCCGCCAGCGACATGCCGCGCGCCCGGCGGATCTGCGCCAAGGTCACCGACATCATCAGCGGCGAGCGCTTGCGCAGCGTCGCCAGCGTGTGCTGCGCCCACGCGTCGGCATCCGCCTCCAGCGACGCGAACAGCGCCGCCACCGTCGGCGCCGCGAAGTGCCGGTTGATCAGCGCCCGCGCGTTCCAGTGCTCGGCCGGCGGCGCCAGGTCCGCACGCTCCATCACCGTGGCCACCACATGCTCGGCGCTGTCCTGCGCGCCGGTGCGGAAGGCCTCGACGATCGCCGGCAGCTCGCTGCTGCGCACGAACACGTCGCCCAGGCCCAGCTCGATCGCGTCACCCGCGCCGATGACCTGACCGGTCAGCGCCAGCCACTCGCCGCTGTGCCCCGGGCAGCGCGACAGGAAATACCCGCCGCCCACGTCCGGGAACAGACCGATGTTGGTCTCGGGCATCGCCAGCTTGGAATGCTCGGTCAGCACGCGCAGCCGCGCGCCCTGGCTCACGCCCATGCCCCCGCCCATCACCACGCCGTCCATCAGCGCGATGTAGGGCTTGGGGAACTGGTGGATCAGGTGGTTGAGCGCGTATTCCTCGGTGAAGAACGCGTCCAGCGCGGCATCGCCCGCCAACGCAGCCTGATGGAAGAAGCGGATGTCGCCACCCGCGCAGAACGCGGCGGGCTTGCCCTCGCGGCCCGCGCCCAGCACCGCCACCGCCTGGATGCGCGGATCGTCACGCCAGGCCGTGAGCAGCGTCGTCATGTCGCGGATCATCGCCAGCGACAGCGCGTTCAGCGCTTGGGGACGGTTCAGCGTGATCAGGCCGAGGCAGCCGTTGACCTCGGCCAGGATCAGCCCTTCGGATTGCAGCGACGGAATCACAGCGACATCTCTCCACTCGTAGTTGCGGTCGGGTGGCGCCAGGCACCCCACCGTTCGTTGCCCTTCAACGCGGCCCGCACCATAACACCGCGCACGGGCGTTTGCCGGAGCATCCGGCCTGGCGCGACCAGCCATCCGGCCCGCCGCGACCTGCAGGCAGCGGCCTCATTCATCCCGATAAACACCCACGACCGGCGCCCCGCCCGCCTCGACCCAGCCGCGGTACATGCCCTCGGTGTTGAAGCCCAGCCACACGTTGCCCAGCGCGTCCACGGCGATCAGGCCGCCGTCGCCGCCCACCGGGGGCAGCTCCTCGAACACGACTCGCGACGCCGCCTCGGCCAGCGACATCCCGCCGATGCGCATCAGCGCGCCGACCTCATGGGCGGCCGCCGCGCGGATGAAGGCCTCGCCGGTGCCGGTGCAGGACACCGCGACGCTGCGGTCGTCCGCGTAGCAGCCCGCGCCGAGGATCGGCGAGTCGCCGACGCGCCCCGGCCGCTTGTTGGTCATCCCGCCGGTGGACGTGGCCGCCGCCAGATGCCCCGCCGCGTCGCGGACCACCGCGCCGACGGTGCCGAACTTGGTCTTCTCGTCGATCGGGCCGCCCGCCACGGCCTGCTGGCCGTCATGGTCGAGCACCTGCCCCATCGCCGACGCCTGCGCCTTGCGCAGTTGGGCCAGGCGCTGCGGCGTGCCGAACCAGGTCGGCTCCACGCGCTCCAGCCCCTGCTCGAAGGCGAAGGCCTCGGCGGCCGGACCGATCAGCATCACATGGCCGCTGTGCGCCATCACCGCCCGCGCCGCCAGCACCGGGTTGCGCACCCGCGTCACGCCGGCCACCGCCCCCGCGGACCGGTCGCGACCGTCCATCACGCTGGCATCGAGCTCATGCCGCTCGTCGGCCGTGTACACCGCGCCCTTGCCGGCGTTGAAGAGCTCGCACTCCTCGAGCCGCCGCACCGCCTCCACCGCCACGTCCATCGCGGCGTCGCCGCGGGACAGGCGCTCGGCGCCGTCGGCCAGGATCACCTTGAGCGCGGCCCGATAGCTCGCCTCCATCTCCGCGCTCATGCTGTCGCGGCGGATCGTGCCGGCGCCGCCATGCAGGGCGAGCACCGGGCGCGGCAAGGCGGTCGGGAAGGAAGCGGTCATGGGCAGGCCTCGGACGGAGCCTGGGCGGCTCGCAAGCCGCGCATTCTCGCTGGGATCGGGCATGTCCCTCGGCTTGTCCCGGTCGGGACATGGAAAAAGCGAACGCTCGTGCTAAAACCCCGCGCAGTTCGCCACAGGCGGCATCCAGGACTGCAGGAGACGACATGGACCTGAATTTCACGCCCGAGGAGCAGGCCTTCCGGGCCGAGATCCGCCAGTGGGTCGCGGATCACCTTCCCCAGGACATCAGCCACAAGGTGCACAACGCGCTGCGCCTGAACAAGGACGATCTGCAGCGCTGGGCGCGCATCCTGGGCAAGCAGGGCTGGCACGGCTGGGCCTGGCCGAAGCAGTTCGGCGGACCGGGCTGGAACGCCGTGCAGCGCCATCTGTTCGAAGAGGAATGCGCGCTGGCCGGCGCGCCCCGCGTCGTGCCCTTCGGGCCGGTGATGGTGGCGCCGGTGATCATGGCTTTCGGCTCGCGCGAGCAGCAGGAGCGCCACCTCCCCGGCATCATGAGCGGCGACGTGTGGTGGAGCCAGGGCTACAGCGAACCGGGCTCGGGCTCGGACCTGGCCTCGGTGAAGACGCGCGCCGAGAAGCGCGGCGACACCTACATCGTCAACGGCCAGAAGACCTGGACCACGCTGGGGCAGTACGGCGACTGGATCTTCTGCCTCGTGCGCACGGACCCGAGCGTCAAGCCGCAGGCCGGCATCTCCTTCCTGCTGATCGACATGAAGTCGCCGGGCGTGACCGTGCGGCCAATCATCATGCTCGACGGCGAGCACGAGGTGAACGAGGTGTTCTTCGACAACGTCGAGGTCCCCGCCGAGAACCTCGTGGGCGAGGAGAACAAGGGCTGGACCTACGCCAAGTACCTGCTCGCGCATGAGCGCACCAACATCGCCGACGTGAACCGCGCCAAGCGGGAGCTGGAGCGCCTGAAGCGCATCGCCAAGGCCGAGGGCGTGTATGAGGACGGCCGCTTCCGCGATCAGGTCGCGCTGCTGGAAGTGGACATCGTCGCGCTGGAGATGATGGTGCTGCGCGTGCTGTCCGCGGAGAGCAGCGGCAAGCAGTCGCTGGACGTCGCGGGCCTGCTCAAGATCCGCGGCAGCGAGATCCAGCAGCGCTACACCGAGCTCATGATGCTGGCCGCCGGTCCCTACGCCACGCCCTTCATCCACGAGGCCATGGAAGCGGGCTGGCAAGGCGACCAGGTGGGCGCGGCCCATTGCGCGCCGCTGGCCAGCCACTACTTCAACTACCGCAAGACGACGATCTACGGCGGATCCAACGAGGTCCAGCGCAACATCGTCGCGCAGACCGTGCTGGGCTGAGGCAGGCGACAGGAGACAGACATGGATTTCGATTTCACCGAAGACCAGAACTCGCTGCGCGACGCCGTGCGGCGTTACGTCGACAAGGATTACGGCTTCGAGCAGCGCCGCGCGATCGTCAAGGCGGGCGGCTTCTCGCGCCAGGTCTGGGAAGGACTCGCGGGCCTGGGCCTGACCGCGCTGGCCGTGCCCGAGGCGCATGGTGGCCTGGGCTTCGGCCCGGCCGAGGCGATGGTCGTGATGGAGGAGCTCGGCCGCGGCCTGGTCATGGAGCCCTTCGCCCAGGGCGGCCTGGTCGCGCCGGCGGTGCTGAGCCGGGCCGGCAAGGACGTCCAGGCGGACTGGCTGCCCCGCATCGCGGGCGGCGACGCGCTGGTGGTGCTGGCGCATCAGGAACGCCGCGCGCGTTATCGGCTTGAGATTTGCGACACGCTGGCGACCGCCGATCATCACCTGATCGGTGCGAAGAGTCTCGTGCCCGCCGGGGATGTGGCGGATGCCTTCATCGTGCCGGCGCGAGCGGACAACGCCGGCCGAGGCATCGCGCTGTACCTGGTCAAGAAGGACGCGCCCGGCATGACGGTGCGCGGCTACGCATTGCATGACGGCTCGCGCGCCGCTGAACTGACCTTTGATCGCACACCCGCCACGCGCTTGGTCAGCCCGGGTCTCGGCCTCGATGTGCTCGAGCACGCCGTGGACATCGCCATCGCGGCGCAGGCCGCGGAAGCGGTCGGCGTGATGGACCGCTACGTCGCGCTGACGGCGGACTACCTGAACACGCGCAAGCAGTTCGGCGTGGCCATCGCCAGCTTCCAGGCGCTGCGCCACCGCATGGCCGACATCAAGATGCAGCTGGAGCTGGCGCGCTCGATGAGCTACTTCGCCACGCTCAAGCTCAACGAACCGGCCGAGGCCCGCCGCCGCGCGGTGTCCCAGGCCAAGGTGCAGCTGGGCCGGTCGATGCGTTTCGTCGGCCAGGAGTGCACGCAGCTGCACGGCGGCATCGGTGTGACCGACGAGTACATCGGCAGCCATTACTTCAAGCGCCTCACGGTCATGGAGATGCAGTACGGCGACACGCTCCACCACCTCGGCGAGGTGAGCGCGCGAATGCAGGACACGGCGGGCGTCTTCGCCTGACGCTGCGTACACTGGCCGGGTCCCGCCGCCGTCGCGGCGGGGGAGCCCGCCATGTCGATCGCGTCGATCACGCCCCCTTCCCTGATCGCCGGACTGCTGCTCGCGGCCGCGGCGTTGTCGGCCTCCGCCCAGGACTTCAAGCCCGGCCTGTGGGAGATCAGGCAGAAGCCCCAGCTCGACCCGCAGCGTCAGGCGCAGATGGAGCAGATGCAGAAGCAGATGGCGGCGCTGCCGCCCGAGCAGCGCAAGCAGCTGGAATCGATGATGACGAAGAACGGCGTCAGCATGAACTTCCAGGGCGGTGAGCTGACGCTCAAGAGCTGTGTGACCAAGGAACAGGCCGACCGCGCCGCCCTGCCCCGCACCGAGGGCAAGTGCGAGCACGACAGCAAGCGCTCCGGCGACAAGCTGCTGGTGAACTTCCGCTGCTCGAATCCGGCGTCGGAAGGGACCAATGAGATCACCTTCCTCGGCGCGGACCATTACCTGACCAAGTCCGAGATCCGCTCGCAGCGCGACGGCAAGACCGAGGTGCTGCGCTCCACCGGCGAGGCCCGCTACCTTGGCAGCGACTGCGGACCGCTCACGCCCAAGGCCAAGCCTTGAGCCGCGTTGAGATCGGCGCTGGGAGCGGCAGCCTGTGCGACGTCGCCGGGCTCAAGCTCGGCCACTTCACCCATCCGGACGTGCCCACCGGCTGCAGCGTCGTGCTGTGCGAGGCCGGCGCGACCGCCGGCGTGGACGTGCGCGGCGCGGCGCCGGGCACGCGCGACACCGAGCTGCTGCGTCCCGAGAACACGGTCCAGCAGGTCCACGCGGTGCTGCTCACTGGCGGGAGCGCCTTCGGGCTGGCCGCCGCGGACGGCGTCATGCGCTGGCTGGCCGAGCGCGGCCATGGGTTCGCCGTCGGCCAGGCGCGGGTGCCCATCGTGCCGGCCGCCGTGCTCTTCGACCTCTGGCTGCATGGCGCCGAGACCGCGCCCGACGCGGCGGCCGGCCGCGCGGCCTGTGACGCGGCCACGTCCACGGAGCGCTCGCGGGGCCGGGTCGGTGCCGGGGCCGGCGCGACGGTCGGCAAGCTGCTGGGCGTGGACCGCGCGATGCCGGGCGGCCTGGGCATGGCCTCGGTGCGCGTGGGCGGCGTCACGCTGGCCGCGATGGTGGCGGTGAACGCGGTCGGCGATGTCGTCGATCCGCGCTCCGGCGACGTGCTCGCCGGATCGCGCGGCGCCGACGGCCGGCCGCGCTCCACGGTCCAGGCCCTGCTTGCCGGTGAGGCGCCGGGTGGCGGGCTTCAGGGCAGCGCCACGACGCTGGGGATCATCGCCACGGACGCGCGCCTGACGAAGTCGCAGGCGGCCAAGCTCGCCCAGATCGCGCACGACGGCTTCGCCCGGGCCATCCAGCCGGTGCACACGGTGATGGATGGCGACGTGATGTTCGCGCTGGCCACCGGCGCCGCCGACGTCGACGGCGACATGACGCTGCTGGGCGCGCTGGCCGCGGAAGTGGTGGCGCGGGCCGTGGTCGACGCGGTGCTCGCCTGAGATCAGAGCCCTTCCGGTGGCGGGGGCAGGTCGTCCGTCACGGGTGTCTGCGCCACGACGGGCGGAGGCGGCGCGGCCCGCCGATGCAACACTTTGTCCACGCCTTCGCGGTTCAGCGGCACATCGTGGAGATCCTGGACGAAAGCAAGCAAGGTCATCAGCTCCTGCTGGCGAAGTTGCAGCGGTCCGATCTCGACGCCGATGCGCGTGCACGCGTCGCGCACGGCCTGTTCTGGCGTGGCGTGCAGGAGCTCACCGCTTCGATGCTGGCGATGCAGCATCAGCGCGGCTTCCAGCACCACGCCGGCGCGGCGGTCGCCCGCGGCGGTTTGGATGGCCTGGTGTTGCCCCGGCTCCAGCCGATGCGTCGTCAGGTGCGCGCAGAGGGTTTTCAGCCGAGAGGCCGACGGAACCTCGCCGGACTTCAGCGGCACGCGCAGCCAGGTCAGTCGAAGTTCCGCGCCCGGCGCCGGTTGCCCGGCGCCATTGAGCACCACACCTTGTTTCGACATGCTCACACCGACCAGCGTCTCCGAGGCGTGGGGGCCCAGGTGCTTCTCGGGTTGCGCCGCCGGCTTCTTCGAACGGGGGCCACGCAGGTTGATCGCGCGGAACCTGGCCGTCAGCCCTCCGCGGTAGTTCTGGAAGCTCTTGCCGCCGTCCATGCAGGACGGCTCGCCGGCCGTGCCAGGTGGGCGCAGGTCGATCACTCGCGCGATGTTGTGCTTGAGGCAGGCGTGGGCCCAGCCATGGGCCTCGGCGCGGTTCGGCGCCGTCATCAGGACGTTGCCGGTACCGGACAGCGCGTGCGCGGCAAGGGGTCGGAACTCGACGCCGTGCATCGAGCCCGGAGGCAGCATGTGCTTGCCCAACCATGACTTGCCCTCCGTTTCCAGTTGCTCGAACAGCTTGCCGGCCGGGGCAGCTTGAGCGCGCCACGCTTTGGTTTCGCTGCGCGACAGCCCGGAGGGCGCCTTGAACTTGGCGCTGGTCGGCGTGGTGTCCGCGTCAGTCGCGGGTTTGCTGCGAAGCAGCGACGAGAGAGAGAATTTCATCGGCGTGGGGACAAGTTCGGCGACATTGCCTCCACGTTTGTCTGTCGATCCGCCAATCCGGCTGTCACTTGGATGCTCCCGGCAGGACATCCGTCACACTTGCAAGGCCGCACCGCCCAGGCCCTAGATCAGGAACGACTCATTCGAGCTGTCGGAATCCTCCGAGTCGCCCGCACCGTCCTCGCTCGCCAATCGAGGCGGCCCGTCCGCGAACAGGCGCACGTCCAGCGTCCTCGCGAAGCTCACATGGCGTGTGGACGCGACGCCCCCGCCAGGATTCCCCGCCTTGAGGATGGAGCGTGGGGCTCGGGCCTGCAGGGCCTGCGCGCGGATCTGGGCCAGCGTCGGCCGGGACTGACCCAGCAGCGGCCGGGGCCGATGCAGGCCACGCAAGTCCCCTCGCCGATCAGCCTCGAGCAGCAGGCGGCCGAACCCCATCAGCGAGACGAGGTCACACGCCCGGAACAGATCGAGACCGCGGTCCCGGCGGATGTCCAGGCACTGTTGCAGCACGGCATCAGGCAGGTCGCGCTCCTCGAACCCTTGCCGCAGATGCCGCCGGACCAATCCGAGCGCCGCGGCGAAGGTGGCGCCGACATGCCGGCCGTCCGCGCATTGGAAGGCGGTCTTCCCGCCCTGCCGAGGTTCGAGCTCGGCGAGCTGCAGGCTGGTCTGCAGCAACTGGCTCGGCGCGATGGGCGTGTCGGCGCCAACATCGACCGGGATCCAGCTCAGGGCCACAGGCATGCGCATGCGCGGACCGTGGTGTCGCTCGCGCTCCGAGCGCAGGTCGACCACCCGGCAGACGGTTTCCTCCTGGCAGGCGCGCGCGAACGGGTGAAGCTGCCGCGCGTCCGGCGCCGCCAGGAGCAGGCAGCCATCGGACAACTGACTGGCCAGCAGCGATGCCGGCTGGATCAGCGTCACGGCGCTGAGGTGGCGCGGCGCCCGGGCATCGGGGCCGGTGTCGACGTGGAGATCGGTACGCAGCTCGGCGGCGGTCCGCTGCTTCAGGACCTCGAGCAGTTCGCGGCCCTGCGCCCGATCGGCGCGTGGGATGCCGGGCTTGGCCCGCAAATGAAGCAGCGCGGCGGCGCGTTGGAGGAGGGAGGACATGGGTTTGAGGGGCCACCGGTCGATCGCCGGTCGCGGTGATGCGAAGCGGCGTACGTACCCGTCACGGACGAGAACATCCAACTTCAAGGCGTTCTCACCGCGCCATTTCTTGATCTCGATCAAGATTTTTCATTTCCAAACCCGCGGCGACAATCACGCCCATGAGTTCGAGTTCTTCCAAGGCCGCCAAGCCGGTCGCCATCGCCCAGATCCTGTTCAGCCAAGGCTTCGGTACCCGCCGGCACTGCGCGGCGCTGATCGATCACGGCCTCGTGACGGTCGCCGGCGAGGTCGTCGAGGACCCGCAGCAGGCCTTCCCCACCGAAGGGCTGGTGTTCGAGGTCGAGGGCCAGGTCTGGCCGTTCCACGAGAAGGCGCTGATCCTGCTGAACAAGCCGGCCGGCTACGAGTGTTCACGCAAGCCCAGCCATCACCCGAGCGTCTTCTCGCTGCTGCCCGAGCCGCTGCGCAACCGCGACATCCAGCCGGTGGGCCGCCTTGACGAGGACACGACCGGCCTGCTGCTCCTGACCGATGACGGCCCGCTGCAGCACAAGCTGACCAGCCCGAAGTACCACGTGCCCAAGCTGTACCAGGCGGCGTGCAAGGCGGAGGTCGACGAGGCGCAGTTGCGTCAGCTGCTGGCGGGCGTGCTGCTCGAGGAACGCAACCCCAAGCTGGCCGAAGAGCCGGTGAACGCGGTCAGCGCCGAGCGGCTGCCCGACGGCCGGCTGCAGATGGCGCTGACGGAGGGGCGTTACCACCAGGCCAAGCGCATGGTGGCAGCGGTCGGCAACCGGGTGCTGGCCCTGCACCGCCAGCGCATCGGCGCGCTGGACCTGCCAGCCGACCTCAAGGAGGGCGGCTGGATCTGGTTGGACGCCGCTCAGCGGGACTTGGCGATGTCGGAGCCCGTCTCGGGCTGATCGTCCCAGGGCCGATCCTTCAGCTTGAGGGCCTCCAGGTCCGCGAACGGCCACCACCTGGGGCGAACTCGAGGCTGCCACTCGCGCCTGCAGACGCCGGCACATGAGCAACAGCATCGCCGGATCGGGCGAGCCACCTGGCGCGACCGGCAATCGGGTCCATGCCAGCGAGCGACTGGTCTCCTTCCTGCCGACCGCCTTCCAGCGGAGATTCACGGGCGATTGACGGATGTCATCCTTCCAGCCTCGGGAAGGTCCCGAGGGCGGGCATCGCGGAACTTGGATAGAAACGCGCCACCAAGGCGCCGCTCACGCGGCGGCGTCACGAGCCTGGAGGGCGCATCGGCCGGGATCCTCGACGGCCGCGTCGTATGGGAACTTCTGAGAATCATCACATCGGGGAATCGGGCCCGCTCAGCATCGCGCTGCAGGTCCGCGCGGAACGCCTCACGCACCTGCAGGCGCGCGTGGCCATGCCCGCGATCGTCGGCGCGCTCTTCAGCCTGCTGCCCGTCGTCCTGTTGTGGTCGCACCTGCCCGCGGTCGACCTGATCGGCTGGCTCCTGACCCGCTGGGGCATCTCGTCGTGTCGCGTGCTCGACGCCGGCCGATTCCTGAAACTCCCGCTGGTCGAACGCGCGCGCCCGCATCACGAGCATCGCTATCTGGCCGGTCTCGCGCTCGACGGCCTGGCCTGGGGCGTCATCGGCGCGCTGTTCGCCACGCCCAACCTGCCAGAGATCGACGGCGCCGTCATGACGACGCTGGTCGGCTTGGTGGCCTTCACGATGGTGTCGCTGGGCCATTGGGCGCGCGGCCAGGCGCTGTTCGCCTCGCTCGTGATCGCGCCGATCGCCATCCGCATGCTCCTGCAGGGCGGCACCACCGGCTGGCTGAGCGCGGGGGGGCTGGCGATGTTCTGGCTGCTCACCGTGCTGGAGTCACGCCGTGTCGAGGCCCGCACGCTGGAGTTGCTGCGCCTGCGCTTCGAGCAGGCCCGGTTGGCCGAGCAGCGCCGGCTGGCGCTGGACGCCGCCGAGGAAACCAGCAGCAGCAAGAGCCGCTTCGTCGCGGTGATGAGCCACGAGATCCGCACGCCGCTCAACGGCATCATCGGCATGACCCAGCTGCTGGAGCGCGGCGATCTGAGCGCGCAGCAGCGCGAGCAGGTCGAGATCGTGCGTCGCTCGGGCCGACACCTGCTGACGCTGGTCAATGACATCCTGGACCTCGCCCGCATCGAGTCCGGCAAGCTCGTCGTCGAGCCTCGCCCGATGGAGCTGCGCGAGGTCGTGGGCGACGTGGCCCGGCTGCTGGGCGAGACCGCCCGGGCCAAGGGCCTGGCCTTCTCGTGCAGCGTCGCCCCGCAACTGCCGGCGCGGGCGATGGGGGACGCGTCCCGCATCCAGCAGGTGCTGCACAACCTGGTGGGCAACGCGATCAAGTTCACCGACCGCGGCCGGGTGGACGTGGAAGTCAGCCCGGTGCTGGACATGCGTGCGGGGACGTTGCTGCGCTTCGCCGTGCGCGACACCGGCGACGGCATCCCCGCCGACCAGCTGGAACGGATCTTCGCGCCCTTCGAGCAGGCTGAAGCGCCGCGCGGCGGCTCGGACCGCGCCCGGCGCGACGGCGCGGGCCTGGGGCTGACGATCTCGCGCGAGCTCGCCCGCGCGATGGGCGGCGACCTGCGCTGCACGTCGACGCCGGGCGAGGGCTCGACCTTCGAGTTCACGCTGCCGCTGCAGATCGCCGCGGCCGAGACGGAGCCGCCTCGACCCGCCGTTCCTGGCGCGGCCGCCGGCGTCCCCGCCACGCCGCTGCCCACGCTGGGCGGGCGCGTGCTGCTGGTGGACGACAGCCCGGTGAACCTGCTCGTGGCCTCGACGATGCTCACGCGCTGCGGCGTGGAGGTCGTGCCGGCCGAACACGGCGAGCAGGCGCTGGAGCGCTTGCGCGCGCAGCGCTTCGACCTGGTGCTGATGGACTGCCACATGCCCGGCCTGGACGGCTACGCCGCCACCCAGGCCTGGCGTCAGGAGGAGGCGCGCCGGCTGCTGCCGCGCACGCCCGTGGTGGCGCTGACCGCCAGCGCCGTCGAGGACGACCGCGGCCGTTGCCTCGCTGCCGGCATGGACGATTACCTGGTCAAGCCCTTCGAGATGGACGACCTGCTCGGCGTGGTGAAGCGGCACCTGAGCGCGGCGACAGATAATCCCGGCCCATGCAGGTTTTCCGCGGCTTCCACCATCCCGGCATCGCAGCCCAGTGCGCGCTGACGATCGGCAACTTCGACGGCGTCCATCGCGGCCATCAGGCCATGCTGGCGCTGCTGCAGTCGGAGGCCCGCCACCGCGGCCTGCCGACCTGCGTGCTGACCTTCGAGCCGCACCCGCGCGATTTCTTCGCCGCCAGGCTGGGCAAGCCTGAACTGGCCCCGGCCCGCATCGCCACGCTGCGCGACAAGCTCCAGGAACTGGAGCGCTGCGGCGTCGATCAGGTCGTCGTGCTGCGCTTCGACGAAGCGCTCGCCTCGCTGCCCGCGCAGGACTTCATCCAGCAGGTGCTGGTGGACGGCCTGGGCGCGCGGTACGTGCTCGTCGGAGACGACTTCCGCTTCGGCGCCAAGCGCCAGGGCGACTACGCGACGCTGGACGCCGCCGGGCAGCGGCTGGGCTTCGACGTCGCCCGGATGATGAGCTACGAGGTCCACGGGCTGCGCGTGTCGAGCTCCGCGGTGCGCGAGGCGCTGGCCGCCGGCGACATGGACGGCGCGGCGCGGCTGCTGGGCCGCCCGTATGCGATCTCCGGCCATGTGATCCACGGGCAGAAGCTCGGCCGGCAGCTCTCGGAGAGCGCGCCCGGACGCGGCGACGGCTTCCGCACGCTGAACCTGCGCTTCGATCACGACAAGCCGGCCGCGCACGGCATCTTCGCGGTGCGGGTGCATGGGCTGGATGGGGATTACGGCACCGTGCTCGATGGCGTGGCCTCGCTGGGCGTGCGCCCCACCGTCGAGGACGCCGGCCGCGTGCTGCTGGAGGTGCACGCGCTGGACTGGCCGGCCGAATTGGCCGCCCGGCTGGGCGCCTCGGAGGCCTACGGTAAACTCGTGCGGGTGGAACTCCTCCAAAAACTGCGCGATGAAGCCCGTTTCGACGGGCTTGATGCGTTGACGGCCGCCATCCGCGACGACGTCCGCCAGGCCCGCGCGTTCTTCGCCCAGCAGGCGAGCCCGCACGCCGCCGTCCGCCGCCAGACCACCCGCGACCGAATTTGACGGGCTGAGCGCCCTCCCCGCGTTCAGCCGGCGCGCGGCGTGCCAGCGCCCGCGCCCTCCTGCCGACAGGCCCCGTTCCCCTCCTTTCCCCGCTGCCCCGCCTTCCGCGCGAGGCCGCCCTCTTCGATTGCCGCTGCCATGACCGACACGTCCAAGCCTGACTACCGATCGACGCTCAACCTGCCCGACACGCCGTTCCCGATGCGCGGCGACCTGCCCAAGCGCGAGCCGGGCTGGGTCAAGGAATGGGAAGACCAGGGCGTGTACCAGCGCCTGCGCGTGGCGCGCCAGGGCAAGCCCAAGTTCGTTCTGCACGACGGCCCGCCCTACGCCAACGGCCAGATCCACATGGGTCACGCGGTCAACAAGATCCTCAAGGACATGATCGTCAAGGCGCGCCAGCTCGAGGGCTTCGACGCCGCCTACATCCCGGGCTGGGACTGCCACGGCCTGCCCATCGAGAACCAGATCGAGAAGACCTTCGGCCGCGGCCTGCCGCGCGACGAGGTGCAGGCCAAGAGCCGCGCCTACGCCACCGCGCAGATCGACCAGCAGCGCGCCGACTTCAAGCGCCTGGGCGTGCTCGGCGACTGGGACCATCCCTATCGCACGATGGACTT
Organism: Roseateles sp. So40a; assembly: GCF_048081605.1. Classification (NCBI taxonomy): domain Bacteria; kingdom Pseudomonadati; phylum Pseudomonadota; class Betaproteobacteria; order Burkholderiales; family Sphaerotilaceae; genus Roseateles; species Roseateles sp. So40a. The sequence continues at coordinate 2,997,644 of NZ_CP182288.1, forward strand.
CAAGAACGAGGCCGGCGAGATCCGTGTCCTCAAGCGCCTGTTCGAGCGCGGCTTTGTCTATCGCGGCCTCAAGCCGGTGTACTGGTGCTTCGACTGCGGCTCCTCGCTGGCCGAGTTCGAGATCGAGTACGCCGACAAGCAGTCGCCCGCGGTCGACGTCGCCTTCCTGAGCGCGGAACCGGAGAAGCTGGCCGCCGCCTTCGGCGTGCCCCAGCTCGACAAGGAGGCGTTCACCGTCATCTGGACGACCACGCCCTGGACCATCCCGGCCAACCAGGCGCTCAACCTGAACCCCGAGCTGCCCTACGCGCTGGTCGACACCGAGCGCGGTTTCTTCGTCGTGGCCGAGGCGCTGGTCGAGAAGTGCCTGGCCCGCTGGGGCATCGAGGGCAAGACCGTCGCCGTGACGGCCGGCAAGTCGCTCGAGCTGCTGAAGTTCAAGCACCCGCTGGCGCATGTGCACCCGGGCTTCGACCGCGAGAGTCCCGTGTACCTGGCCGACTACGCCACCGCCGATGACGGCACCGGCGTGGTCCACTCGGCGCCGGCCTACGGCGTGGACGACTTCAACTCGTGCATGTCGCACGGGATGACGTTCAAGGAGATCCTGAACCCGGTGCAGGGCAACGGCGTCTACGAGGCCGAGCTGCCGCTGTTCGGCGGCCAGCACATCTGGAAGGCCAACCCGGTCATCGCGCAGGCGCTGCAGGACGCCGGCCGCCTGATGGCGCAGAGCAAGATCAGCCACAGCTACCCGCACTGCTGGCGCCACAAGAGCCCGGTGATCTACCGCGCCGCGGCGCAGTGGTTCGTCCGCATGGACGACGGCGACGGCGTGTTCACCGTGGACAAGGCCGACAAGACGCTGCGTCAGCTGGCGCTGGACGCGATCGAGCAGACCAGCTTCTACCCGGAGAACGGCCGCACGCGGCTGCACGACATGATCGCCGGCCGGCCCGACTGGTGCATCTCGCGCCAGCGCAGCTGGGGCGTGCCGTTGCCGATCTTCCTGCACAAGGACAGCGGCCAGCCGCATCCGAAGACGCTCGAGTTCATCGAGCGCGCCGCGCAGCTGGTGGAAGCCGACGGCATCGAAGCCTGGTCCAAGCTGGATCCGGCCGAGTGGCTGGGCGCGGAGGCCGAGCAGTACTCGAAGGGTCAGGACATCCTGGACGTGTGGTTCGACTCCGGTTCCACGTTCCAGCACGTGCTCAAGGGCTCGCATGCCGGCGCCGCGCACGACAGCGGTCCGGAAGCCGACCTGTACCTGGAAGGCCATGACCAGCATCGCGGCTGGTTCCACTCGTCGCTGCTGATCTCCTGCGCGATCAACAGCCGCGCGCCGTACCGCGGCCTGCTGACCCACGGATTCACCGTGGACAGCCAGGGCCGCAAGATGAGCAAGTCGCTGGGCAACGGCGTGGACCCGCAGGAAACCAGCAAGTCGCTGGGCGCCGAGATCATCCGGCTGTGGGTGGCCGCGTCCGATTACTCGGGCGACATCGCCGGCGACAAGAAGATCCTGGACCGTGTCGTGGACGGCTACCGCCGCATCCGCAACACGCTGCGCTTCCTGCTGGCCAACACCTCGGACTTCGACGCGGCCACGGACGCCGTGCCGATGGATCAGCTGCTGGAAGCGGACCGCTACGCGCTGGCGCGCGCGGCGCAGTTCCAGGAGGAGATCCTGGCGCATTACCAGCGCTACGAGTTCCACCCGGTCGTGGCCAAGCTGCAGGTGTACTGCTCGGAGGACCTGGGCGCGTTCTACCTGGACGTGCTGAAGGACCGCCTGTACACGAGCGCGCCGAACGCCAAGGCGCGCCGCTCGGCGCAGACCGCGCTGTGGCACATCACGAACGCGATGCTGCGCTGGATGGCGCCGTTCCTGAGCTTCACCGCCGAGGAAGCGTGGAAGGTCTTCGCCGGCAAGCAGCCGGGCGAGACGATCTTCACCGAGACCTTCTGGTCCTTCGGCGTCGCGCACGACGACGGCCTGATCGCGAAGTGGAACCGCATCCACGAGCTCCGCGATGCGGTGAACAAGGCGATCGAGGCGGTGCGCACGACCGGCGCGATCGGCTCGTCGCTGCAGGCGGAAGTCGCGCTGGGCGTGACCGCCGAGGACCTTGCGCTGCTGAGCAGCCTGGGCGAGGACCTGAAGTTCGTGCTGATCACCTCGGCCGCGAGCGTGGCCGCGGCGCAGGAGCTCAGCATCACGGTGACGCCGTCGACGCACCAGAAGTGCGAGCGCTGCTGGCACTACCGCGCGGACGTCGGCGCCAATCCGGCCCACCCGACGATCTGCGGCCGCTGCGAGAGCAATCTCTACGGCGACGGCGAGACGCGCGTGATCGCCTGATCCCGCAGCCAGCCCAGGCCGGCGCTGGTGCCTTCGGGCACCGCGCCGCGCCTCGGCCGGTATTCGCAGCCCACCCAGCCGTCCCAGCCGGTCTCCGCGGCGATCTCATCGATCGCCGCGAGCGCGCCGCGCCAGTCCAGCGTGCCGACGTCGGGCTCGTGCCGATCCGGCACGCCGGCGATCTGGAAGTGCCCGACGCGGCCCGTCGGCAGCCATTGCCGCAGCTGCGCGAGCACGTCACCCTCGACCCGGGCGCAGTGATACAGGTCCATCTGGACCTTCAGATGCCCGGACCCGATCCGCTCGACGATCGCGTGCGCTTCGTCCTGCCGTTGCAGCAGATAGCCCGGCATGTCATGCGGATTGATGGGCTCGATCATCAGCGTGATGCCGGCGCGAGCGCCCTGCTCCACCGCCCAGCGCAGGCGCGCCTCATAACGCCCGATCGCGGCGTCGCGATCCTCATTCGGCGCCAGCAGGCCCGCGAGCACATGCAGCCGTGGCGCGCCCACGCGATGCGCGTAGTCCAGGCCCCGCTCGATCGACTCGCGGAAGTCCTCGTCGCGCCCGGCCAGTGAGGCCAGGCCGCGCTCACCGCCGGCCCAATCGCCAGGTGGCGCGTTGATCAGCGCCACCTCCAGTCCGTGCGCATCGACCCGCGCGCGCAACTCGGCGGCCGGCACGTCGTAGGGGAACAGACATTCGATGGCCCGGAAACCGTCGCTCGCGGCGGCCTCGATGCGATCGAGGAAGGGCAGCTCCTGATAAAGGAAGCCGAGGTTGGCAGCGAAGCGAGGCACCGCTCGATTGTTCATGCAATCACACGTTGTGGATACTCACGAGTGCCACGAGCGCCACGAGCGGCAGCCGATCGCTCAAAGCGTCTCCACGTCGACGTCCACGCTCAGCTTGTTCTGCTCGGCGCCGGCCCCGGAGGCATGGCTGCCATCCATGTCGAATCTGCCGCGGTAGATGCCCGGCGGCAATCCGAGGTTGTCCTCCTTCGCGAAAGAGACCGTCAGGCGCCGCTTCCAGTCTCGCGGCGCACAGGGTTTCGCTCCGCCGCAGCCCCGGCCCACTTGTGCACGAAGGTGGATCACTCGCGTGGTCCTGGGCATGTGACGGTCATAGGAGCCGGGGCTGACCTGCTCCCACTCCGACGTCTGTTGAAGCACGTCGTGCGCGACCACGCGTATGAGGCTGTACGGTTTCTCCGCCTTCCTGTTCGTGGTCACCTCGACGGATTCCTCCACGCCTGCCTGCTCGGGCACGCGGAAGGTGAACCGGTTGGGCCGCCTGCTGTCGCCCTCCTTGAAGGCGCCGGCCCGCTGTACCGCGCCCTTGTAGTCCCATTCGAACGGCCTCGTCGCCGTGACGCGCCCCAGCTTGCGGGTGGAGATGCGTACATCGACCCGCCACACCTCGGGGGAGACAAGGCTGAAGTTCGAGGCATCGACGCGGTCGAAGATTGCGCCGATGTCGAACGTACCGACGAACACACGCCCCTGCGCCAGCGTGGGGTTGTCTTCCGGCCAGTAGCTCAGCATCAGTCGACCATCCCCGCCCTCGGGGCAATCGTGCGAGTCGTTCATCGCCAGGAGCCCCACGCAAGGCGCGATCTTCTGTCCGCGCAGTGTCAGCTGGGTGGGCACGGACGTCCGTTCATCCTTGACCGTGATCTGGAACCTGGTATGGCCCGGTGTGCCGGACGGCATCGGAACGCCGCCGTCCGGGGCCGAAGGCACCTTGAAGTACAAGCCGCGTCGCCGCTCGCCCGTCAGGCCGTTCAGACTGAGATCAGTGGTGACAAGGGCTCGCCGCTCGGTCAACGGATAGGCCTCAGCCCAACTGCCATTGAAGGCATGTGCGACTCGCCTCGCGATCCGGACATCGGGGTAGAGGCCCTCAATCCAGAGGGCATGAGCCGCCACCCGCGTGGCCGCCGTCATTGTTGGATTGAACCAGGTGGTCAGGCCTGTCAGCATCCCCTCGTGTTCCCCGCGCTCGTACCAGCCGCCGCCGTTGTCGCCGGCCCCGCGTGCCCAGTTCTCGCTGCCGGTCGTTGCGTCGTAGTCGAGGTACATGGCATTGGGATCGTCCCTCGAGAAGTCGCGCCTCCCCGCGACGCCAAAGCGACGAGCGGGCTGCCTGTCCTCCGAGTTTCCGACACCGCCCCGGCCATAGGCGACCACTTCCATGGAGGGATCGCCTCTGCCCGCGCGATCACCGAAGGTGTCGTTGATCCACACCGGCGGCAGCAAGGGCCGGAGGACATCCAGCGGCCTGTCGGCGGGCCGTGGCACGCGTACGAGCGCCATCGCCATCGCCTTTCCGTGAGCGGGAAAAAAGACGCGGCCCTCCCCGCTGACCACGCTCCGCCCCTGCCAATCGATGAACTCGACCTGGGCGACACGAGTTGTCGCGTGAACGTCCTTGCCGCTCAGACAGGACGCCCCGGCCAGTATGTAGACGAAGGCCGCATCCTCGCCGAGCCAGGTCCCGTTCGTCTGGTGGCATCCCTTCCGATCGATGCCCGTGAGCTTGAGAAGACCGGCCGAGTGGAAGCGCGGCTTCCGGCTCTCCGCCAACAGCTGCTCGTCCACGCGCCCGGCCGTTCCCTCGATGTTGGACAGGTCGCCGCCGAAGCGCTTGAACGCTTCCTCGTTGATGACGATGGCACGAGCGTCCGGCGCAAGGAGCGCGCAGGGCAACAGCAGTGCGAGCAACTGGCGACGCGGACTCGGGAAAGATTGGGCGGGCATGAGGGCTCCGGGGGTGGATGGAGCAGAAGATTCTGCGAAGCCCCCGGTCAGGCCGCCATGACCGGAATCACGAGACCAGGCAGGTCCCGATCACTGGTCAGGGTCCGGATCGACCCGTCCCCGCCATGTCCGTTGCCACTGCGAACCTTTCCGCCCACCGTTGCCGATGGACGCGGCCAGCGCCTGCCATCGACCCTTCTGTGGACGCGGCATCCGGTGGACGCCGCGGAAACGGCGAGGGCCCCGAAGGGCCCTCGTCGCGACGCGCCGGGATGCGCCCGCTCAGCAGCAGCGCCCGGTGCGCGAGCTGTAGCGCGCCTCCTGCCGCTCGCGGAAGAAGTCCTCGTAGCTCAGCGGCGCCTGGTCCGGATGCGTGCGGCCCATGTGCGCCAGATAGGCGCCGTAGTCCGCGCCGATCAGCTGCTGGCGCACGCCGCGCGCCATGTAGCGGCCGGCCTGCAGCACCTCGGAGGCCGCGGACAGCGCGGCTTGCGCCGCCTGGGCCGCTTCCGCGGCGACCTGCTTAAGCATGGCCGCCCGCCGTGGCGCCTTCAGGCATGCGCTCGAACGGCGTCTCGTGGACCGTGGGCTTGCGCTCGGCACGCGCCTTCAGCACCGCCTTCACGCTGTACACGAGCACGCTGATCACGACGAACATGAACAGCCCGCACAGCGCCGCGTCCAGCCGGTCGTTGAAGATCACACGCTCCATCGCCTCCAGGCTCTTGGCCGGCGCCAGCACCTTGCCGGCGGCGAGCGAGTCGGCGTACTTCGCGGCATGCGCCAGGAAGCCGACCTTCGGGTCGTCGCTGAAGATCTTCTGCCAGCCCGCGGTCATCGTGCAGATCAGCAGCCAGGCCGCCGGCACGATCGTGGTCCACGCGTAGCGGTCCTTCTTCATCTTGAACAGCACCACCGTGCCCAGCAGCAGCGCCACCGCGGCCAGCATCTGGTTGGCGATGCCGAACAGCGGCCACAGCGTGTTGATGCCGCCCAGCGGATCCACCACGCCCTGGTACAGGAAGTAGCCCCACGCCGCCACGCACAGGCCGGTGGCGATCAGGTTCGCGGGCAGCGACTCGGTGCGCTTGAGCGCCGGAACGAAGGTGCCCAGCAGGTCCTGCAGCATGAAGCGGCCGGCGCGCGTGCCCGCGTCCACGGCGGTCAGGATGAACAGCGCCTCGAACAGGATGGCGAAGTGGTACCAGAAGGCCATCATCGCCTTGCCGCCCACCACCTGATGCAGGATGTGCGCCATGCCCACGGCCAGCGTCGGTGCGCCGCCGGCGCGCGCCAGGATGGTGTTCTCGCCGACGTCCTTGGCCGTCTGCACCAGCATCTCCGGCGTGATCACGAAGCCCCAGGTCGACAGCGTCGCCGCCACCGTCTCGGGCGTGTTGCCCACCAGCGCGGCCGGGCTGTTCATCGCGAAGTACACGCCCGGCTCGATGCACGAGGCCGCCACCAGCGCCATCACCGCCACGAACGACTCGGCCAGCATGCCGCCGTAACCGATGAAGCGCGCGTTGACCTCGTTGTCCAGCATCTTGGGCGTGGTGCCCGAGCTGATCAGCGCGTGGAAACCCGACACCGCGCCGCACGCGATGGTGATGAACAGGAACGGGAACAGGTTGCCCGACCACACCGGACCGTTGCCCGCCGCGAACTGCGTGAACGACGGCATCTGCATCGGCGGCGCCACGACGACGATGCCGATGGCCAGCGCGATGATCGTGCCGATCTTCAGGAAGGTGGACAGGTAGTCGCGCGGCGCCAGCAGCAGCCACACGGGGATGGAGGCCGCCACGAAGCCGTAGCCGATCAGCATCCACGTCAGCGCCTTGCCGTCGTAGGTGAACAGCGGCGCCCAGGCCGGGCTCTCATGCACCCACTGGCCGCCGATGATGGCCAGCATCAGCAGCACGAAGCCGATGATGGAGACCTCGCCGATGCGTCCCGGGCGGATGAAGCGCAGGTACACGCCCATGAACAGCGCCACCGGAATCGTCGCCGCCACGGTGAAGGTGCCCCAGGGCGAACCCGCCAGCGCCTTCACCACGATCAGCGCCAGCACCGCCAGGATGATGATCATGATCATGAACGCGCCGAACAGCGCGATCACGCCGGGCACGGTGCCCATCTCCTGCTTGACGAGGTCGCCCAGCGAGCGGCCGTCACGGCGCGTGGAGATGAACAGCACGATGAAGTCCTGCACCGCGCCGGCGAAGATCACGCCCGCGAGGATCCACAGCAGTCCGGGCAGGTAGCCCATCTGCGCCGCGAGCACCGGACCGACCAGCGGCCCCGCGCCGGCGATGGCCGCGAAGTGGTGGCCGTAGAGCACGTACTTGTGGGTCGGCACGAAGTCCAGCCCGTCGTTGTGCTTCCAGGCCGGCGTCTGGCGGGTGGGGTCCAGGCCCAGCACCTTGGTCGCCAGGAAGAGGCTGTAGTAGCGGTAGCCGATCAGGTACACGCAGATCGCCGCGACGACGACCCACAGCGCGCTCACCGCCTCGCCGTTGGCCAGCGCGACGGTGGCCAGGGCGAAGGCCCCGAGGATGGCCACGCCCGCCCAGGCGAGGTGGCGACTCATGTTCGACATCGATGTCTCCTTTTTTGGCGCGCACGGTGGCGGCCTCAAGGGACGACGACGCACGCGGACTGTCTTGCGGCGGAGTGTCGGTGTCCGTGCGGCTTCCCACATCCGTCGACTGGACTAGCCCACCGGCGTAGGAGCACGTAGGGATTAACCCCGACCTTCCTCGCTCGGCAGCGTGGGGTCGCCCATCCACGACACCTGTCCGACCTGCCAGGACGCGAGCAGCCCCGCCGACACGGCGACCGCCAGGTCCTGCCCGGCGTCGAACAGCCGGCGCGCCCGGCGGGTGGGGGTGGCCACGCCGGCCAGCAGGGCTCGCATCGCCTGCGGCGAGCGGCCCCGGATCAGCGAGGGCTCCAGGCATTGGCGCCCATGCACGCTGAGCCGCCCCCCCTGCGCGCCGAAGCACATCGACCAGGCCATCGGCATCAGCGGCAATCTGTGGCGGAGCTCGGCCTGCTGCCTGCGCCACCGGCCGGACAGCCTCGAGCCGCCGTCCGGCAGCAACGCGCGCAACACCTCGGGCGGCAGGCGCAGATCCTCGGGTCGCGCATCGCGGCCGGAGTGGCACGTCCGCTGCGCTTGCCTGATCTCCGCCGCCAACGGACGCGGCCACGGGCGAATGCCCTGCTGCAACGGGAAGCGCGCGGCCAGCGCCTCGGTCAGTTCCGGTCGCGTGCCCAGGAAACGGCAGAGCGCCTCTCGCAGCGCCATCGCGTCATCGCAGCAGGACGGCCACGCCTGCCCCCGCCGCCGATGCGCATCCCTCGCCGACGAGGCGAGCATCTCGAAGGCGCGCCGCGCGCCCAGCGCGCAGGTCTGCGACACCACGGGCTCGGCGGAGCCGCCAGGGTCCCGGACCAGTCCCAGCATCAGGCGCCGTTCGCCGTCGTAGTTCTCGAAGCCCCCCAGCCAAGGTCGCGGGATTGGAACGGCCGCGCCGGCCGGGCACGCATACGGCAGGTCGCGCTGGCGCACCCGTGGCGGCCGACCGCCCCCGAAGGTGACCCAGCTGGCCAGCACCTCGTCGGGTGCGGGGAAGACGTCCATCTCGCCCAACACCTCCACGAGCGCGAAGAGGAAGTCCACGGGGGCGTCGCGCGTCGTGGCCGCGGCCCAGGCCCGCGGATGCGCCAGATGATCCAGCCAGCGGTGGGCGCGCGGGCTCAGGCCGTCGACCCGCGGCGCGGGTGTCTGTTCAATCGGCGCTTGGGCGCCACCCGGCGCAGGGGGGACGAATCCCGAGGGCATCGGTTGCATCGGACAGCGGCGGCGAGCGCCAAGGAAAGCGGGGCCACTGCGTGCGCACGGACCCGCGCGCGGTTCCGGCGTTCAGCCCTCGTCCCGATGCAGCCCGCGCGCGTGTTCGACCGCGTAGCGGATGAGTTCGGCCTGGCCTTCGAGCTCGAGCTTGCGCTTGATGTTCTGGCGATGCGTCTCGACGGTGCGCACGGACAGGTCCAGCGCCTTGGCGATCTGCTTGCTCGATTCGCCGCGGCCCAGCGCGGAGAGGATCTCGCTCTCGCGCGGCGACAGGATGGGCCGCGGCTGCTGGCTGCGGAACATGCGCTTGGACACGCCCGGGCTGAGGAAGGTCCCGCCCGCGGCGACCGCGTCGATCGCCGCGACGATCTCGCCGGCCGGCGCGTCCTTGAGCACATACCCCCGCGCCCCGGCCTGCAGCGCGCGCTGCACGTATTCCGGGTTGTCGTACATGCTGTACATCAGCACGCGCAGGTCGGGCGCGCGCTCCAGCATCGTCTGCGCGAGCTGGATGCCGTTGTGCCCCTTCAGCCCCACGTCCAGCAGCACCACCTGCGGCTGCGTGGCGATGAGCATCATCATCGCCTCCTCGGCATTGCCCGCCTCGCCCACGACCAGGTAGCGCGCCTCGTTCTGCAGCCGCGAGCGCACGCCCTCGCGCACCAGCGGGTGGTCGTCGACCAGCAGCAGACGCACGGCGGCGGCCGTGCCCAGGGAAGGATCCGAGCTCATGGGGCCGGATTGTCGCGCGCCAGGCGCCGGATCGCCGCCGCGGGCATCAGCGCCTCGATCTGCGTGCCGTGGCCGGGGCTGGCCTGCAGGTCCAGCACGCCGCCGACCGACGCCATCCGCTCGCGCATGTTGCGCAGGCCGATGCCCCGTCGCGGATCCTCGCGCTCGGCGCGTTCGGCGTCGGCCGGGTCGAACCCCGCGCCATCGTCCAGCACCCGCAGCAGCACGCCGCCGGGTTCGCCGCGCGCCGAGTCCGGCGACTCCGCGGGACCGAATTCCAGCGACATCTCCACCCGCGCCGCGCCAGCGTGCTTAGCGACGTTGGTCAGCGCCTCCTGGGCCACGCGGAAGAGCACCGTGTTGAGCAGCTCGGGCAGCTCGCGCGGCGTACCGGTCACGCGCATGGACACCGGCATCGCGCCGCTGTCGCCGAACTCGCCAGCCAGGTGCTCCAGCGCCGCGGGCAGGCCCAGCGTGTCCAGCAGCGCCGGACGCAACCGGTGCGACAGATCGCGCACCTCGGTCAGGCTGGCGTTGAGCCGTTCAAGCGCGCGCGGCAGCAAGGCCGTGGACCCGGCCTGCTGCGCCGATTCGATCAGCAGCTTGGTCGACACCAGGGTCTGGCTCACGCCGTCATGCAGCTCGCGCGACAGGTGCGCGCGTTCGTCCTCCTGCGAGCGCACGACCTCATGCGCCAGCGCGCGCAGCTTGGCCTCGGACTGGCGGTGCTCGCTCAGGTTGAGCGCCAGCGCGCACACGCTGATCAGCGCCACGCCGAAGACCGCGATCGCCGCGATGCCCCACATCGTGCGCGCGATGTTGGCCTGCGCCTCGCGATCGAGCTGCTCCAGCGTCGCGCGGATGCCGTCCAGGTACAGCCCCGTGCCCAGCATCCAGTTCCAGCGGTCCATCGCCACGACATACCCGAGCTTGGGCGCGCGCTCGCCGCTGGAGGGCTTGCGCCACTCGTAGTCGACGTAGCCGCCACCGGCCTTGGCCTGCGCGATCAGCTGCTGGATGGTGGGACGGCCCTGCGCGTCGCGCAGGGCCCAGAGATCGCGCCCGACGAGCTCGGGCTGGCGCGAGTGCATCAGCACCCGCCCCTGCAGGTCGTAGACGAAGAAATAACCGTCCTCGCCGTAATCCAGCGCCGACAGCAGGCGCAGCGCCTCGCGCTTGTCGCGCTCCACATCGAGGGCGCTGCCCTGCGCGGCCAGGCCCGGCGTGCGCTCATACAGCGGCTGCAGCGTGCTGACGGCCAGCTCGACGTAATGGCGCAGCTCGTCGCGCCGCGCGTCCATGTAGGCGCGCTGCACGGCGGCATGCTCGCGCGCCAGCAGCTCGCGCTCCTGCTGGCGCACCGCCACCGCGATCAGCAGCAGCGAGGCGACCAGCGGCAGCAGCGCCAGCAGCGCGATCTTCAGGCGGAGTCTCATGGGAGTCGCACTCTAGCCGCAGCCGTCCGCGCGGTCCTGGCACCGGGCAGCGCTACAGTTGCGGGTTTCGCCCGCCGATCCCCGCATCCAGCACCCCGCACCCCATGGTCACCAAGTCCCCGTCCTCGTCGAACAACCGCCTGATCCAATGGCTGGCCATCGCCTTGCTGGTGATCGTGGCCGACCAGTTCACCAAGGTGCTGATCCTGCACAGCTTCCAGTACGGGGACAGCCATTACGTGCTGCCCTTCTTCAACCTGGTCCGCGTGCACAACACGGGCGCCGCGTTCAGCTTCCTGGCGGGCGCTTCGGGCTGGCAGCGCTGGTTCTTCGTCGGCCTGGGCGTGGCCGCGACGATCTTCATCATCTGGATGCTGCGCCGCCACGGGCACCAGACGCAATTCGCCTGGGCCCTGAGCCTGATCCTGGGCGGTGCCGTGGGCAACATCGTGGACCGGCTGCTGCACGGCTACGTCGTGGACTTCATCCAGCTGCACTGGGCCGGCTGGTACTACCCGTCCTTCAACATCGCCGACAGCGCCATCACCGTCGGCGCCATCCTGCTGATCTGGGACGAGCTGCGCCGCGTCAAGCGGGGCTGATTCCGCGTCATATTCCCTCCGACCGAGGGTTCCCCCGGAGAAACGAGGCTGGCGCGGGAGCGCCCGCCTGATTAGCCTTGTCCGCAGGGAGAGCCGTGGTCGCGGTGGGCGCTCTTCACGCAAGCGCGGGGGCTGGGAAACGCCCGCGCTTTTCACGTGAAGGAATGGACACCGCGAGCCATGGACAGGACACGGTCGGCGGCGACAATCCGCTGCGACCAAACGTAACCAGAACAGGGCCTCGCCCCCATGCTCGATTTCTCCTGCCTGACCCACTATGACTGGCTCGATGTGCCCATGTGGGTGTACGACCAGGAGCGTCAGCGCAACCTCTGGGCCAACGCCGCCGCGCTCAGCTTCTGGCGCGCCGACAGCGCCGAGGAATTCCTCTCCAGCGATCTCTCCGACATGAGCGCCTCGGTGGCCGAGCGCCTGGCCGTCACGGCCGCCGACCACACGCAGGGCAAGCTCGTGCGCGAGCAGTGGACGCTCTATCCGAAGGGCCAGCCGACCACGGTGATGCTGGTCTCGCGCGGCATCCGCACCCCCGACAAGCGCCAGGTCATGCTGTTCGCCGCCGATTCGCTGGTGAGCGGCGTGGACAAGAGCCTGCTGCGCGGCGTCGAGGCGCTGCAGCACACCTCGGTGCGCATCGCCGTGTTCTCGCTGCGCGACGGCAGCACGCTGATGCGCAACCCGGCCGCGGCCATGTGCTTCAACGGCCTGCGCAAGACCATCGGCGCGACCGATTTCAGCGCGATCTTCCCGGAGCAGGAACTCGCGCGGCGCATCATCGCGCAGGTGCGCGGCGGGCTGACCTTCACCGCCGAGCTCGAGATCAACACCGCGCACGGCCGGCGCTGGCACGCGGTGGACGCGCGCCCGATGCGCGACCCGGTCAGCGGCGAGATCGTGCTGCAGCTCAACGCGCGCGACATCAGCGACTTCAAGGCCACGCAGGCGCAGCTCGAGGCCGCGCGCGAGGCCGCCGAGGCCGCGAGCCAGGCCAAGAGTTCCTTCCTGGCCAACATGAGCCATGAGATCCGCACCCCGATGAACGGCGTGCTGGGCCTGACCGAGCTGGTGCTGCAGACCGAGCTCAACGAACGCCAGCGCAAGTTCATCGAGCTCGCGCACAGCTCGGCCAAGGGCCTGATGGTCATCATCAACGACCTGCTGGACATCGCCAAGATCGAAGCCGGCCGCGTGATCATCGATCAGGCACCGTTCAGCCTGCATGACTGCCTGCGCGAGGCGCTGCATCCGCTGCTGCTGCAGGCGCACGAGAAGGGCCTGCAGCTGCACGCGCGGGTGCAGCCCGGCGTGCCGCAGCACTTGCTGGGCGACGCGCTGCGGCTGCGTCAGATCCTGGTGAACCTCGTGGGCAACGCGCTGAAGTTCACCGAGAAGGGCGAGGTCCGCGTCGACATCCAGCGCATCGATGCGGCGAGCGAGGGCGAACCGGCGCAGGCCGGTCCGCTGCGGCTGCGCATCGCGGTGCACGACACCGGCATCGGCATGACGCGCGAGCAGATCGCGCAGATCTTCAGCCCGTTCACGCAAGCGGACGGCAGCATCACGCGCCGCTACGGCGGCACGGGCCTGGGCCTGACCATCGTCAAGCGCCTGGTGGAGCTGATGGGCGGCGAGGTGCAGGTCGAGAGCCAGCCGGGCGCGGGCTCGTGCTTCAGCTTCGAGATCAAGGTGTCGCAGCCGCTGGTGCTGGACGAGGTGCTGCGCACCGAGACCGTCGACGTGGAGGTCCACGAGTCGACCGCCGGCGCGCTGGACGGCGACGAGCCGTCGGACTTCGGCGCCGACACGGTGCCCGCGGACCTCGACGATCTGCCGGCGCCGCGGCGCATCGTCAGCGATGCCAGCGCCAACGATGCCCTGCTGGATGCGGAGACGGTCGCGGCCGATCTCGATCCGCCGCTGGCCGCCGCCGGATCAAACCAGCAGCACGCCTGAGCCGGTGGTCGTGCGGGCTTCCAGCTCGCGATGCGCCCGCTGGACCTCGTCGAACGGATAACGCTGCTCGATGGTGATCTTCACCGCGCCGCTTTCCACGGCCTGGAACAGCTCGCCGGCGATCTCCTGCGTCGCGGCCTGCGAGCTCAGGTGCACGAACAGCGAGGGCCGCGTCAGGTACAGGCCCTTGCCCGCGAGCGCGCCCAGCGACACCGGCGGCACCACACCCGACGCGTTGCCGAAGCTGACCATCAGCCCGAACGGCCGCAGGCTCGCCAGCGAGCCCTCCCAGGTCGACGCGCCGACCGAGTCGTAGACCACCTTCACGCCCTGACCGCCGGTGATGTCCTTGACGCGCTCGGCGACGTTCTCGGTCGAGTAGTTGATGGCGAACTCCGCGCCGTGATCGAGCGCCAGGCGGCACTTCGCGTCGCTGCCCGCGGTGGCGATCAGCCGCAGCCCCAGCGCCTTGGCCCATTGGCAGGCGATCAGCCCGACACCGCCGGCCGCCGCGTGGAACAGCACGTGATCGCCCGGCTGCAGCCCGCCCTGCGGCAGCGTGCGGCGCAGCAGGTACTGCACCGTCATGCCCTTGAGCATCATCGCGGCGCCCTGCTCGAAGCTCAGGAAGTCGGGCAGCCGCACGACGCACTTGGCGGGCATCACGCGCGCGGTGGCGTAGGCGCCGATCGGATGGCTCGCATACGCGGCGCGGTCGCCGGGCTTCAGATGCGTGACGCCCTCGCCCACCGCCTCGACGATGCCCGCGCCCTCCATGCCCAGCCCCGACGGCAAGGGCAGCGGATAGACGCCGCTGCGGTGGTAGATGTCGATGTAGTTCAGGCCGCAGGCCGCGTGGCGGATGCGGATCTCGCCCGGACCCGGCTCGCCGACCTGGACCGGTTCGATCGTCAGGACCTCCGGTCCGCCGGCTTGCGAGATGCGCACAGCTCTGTCGCTCATCAGGGTTCTCCTCATGGGGGGATGTCGCTCGCGCGTCGCCCGACGCGTCGAATGGGGCTATCGTGCCAGCCTCCTGTCCGCCGTGCATCGATCCGATGACGTTGACCCCACGACTGGCCCTGATGCTGACGCTGCCTCCGCTGCTGTGGGCGGGCAACGCCGTGGTGGGACGCTCGGTGGGACCGCTGGTGCCGCCGCTGCTGCTCAACGCGATGCGATGGACGCTGGCGTTCGCGCTGCTGGTGGCGATCGCGCGGCCGGCGCGCGCGCTGCTGCAAGACCTGGCCCCGCTGCGGGCGCGCTGGGGCTACTTCGTGCTGACGGGCGTGCTGGGCATGGGCTGCTACAACGCGCTGCAGTACCAGGCGCTGCACAGCTCCACGGCGCTCAACGTGACGCTGATCGCCGCGAGCCTGCCGGTGTGGATGCTCGCGGTGGGCGCCCTGCTCTACCGCGTGTGGCCCACGCCGCGCCAGCTCATCGGGGCGGCGCTGTCGCTGGCGGGCGTGGCGCTGGTGATCTCGCGCGGGCACCTGGCGCGGCTCGCCGAGGTGCGCTTCGTCGAGGGCGACCTGCTGATGCTGCTGGCCGTGCTGAGCTGGGCCTTCTACAGCTGGCTGCTCGCGCGGCCGCCCGCGCACATGCAGGGCGAGCGCCGGCCGGGCTGGGACTGGTCCGCGCTGCTGATGGCGCAGATGGTCTTCGGGCTGGCCTTCGGCTGGGCCAGCGCGGGCGTCGAGCAGGCCGTGGGCGTGCCGCCGGTGCAATGGGGCTGGCCGATCGTCGCGGCGCTCGTGTACGTGGCGGTGGGGCCCTCGCTGATCGCCTATCGCTGCTGGGGACTGGGCGTGGCGCAGGCCGGGCCGACGCTGGCCGCCTTCTTCGGCAACCTCACGCCGGTCTTCGCGGCGCTGATGTCCGCGGCACTGCTGGGCGAATGGCCGGCGTGGTTCCACGGCGCGGCCTTCGCGCTGATCGCGGCAGGCATCCTCGTGTCGTCGGGCCGGCGCTGACGCCGAGGCGCCCGCGAAAGCCTTCCGCTCGGAAGGCCCTCGCCCGGTAGGTATTCGCTCAGAAGGTCCCGGGGTAGGCGCCGCCGTCCAGCAGGATGTTCTGCCCGGTCAGGTAGCCCGCGTGCGCCGAGCACATCAGCGCGCAGATCGCGCCGAACTCGGCGGCGCTGCCGAAGCGCTGCGCCGGGATGGCCGTCATGCGCTTGGCGCGGACGTCGTCCACCGGCTGACCGGTCTTCTGCGCGCCGGCGGCCATGGTCTTCTGCAGGCGTTCGGTGTCGAAAGCGCCGGGCAGCAGGTTGTTGATCGTGACGTTGCGTCCGGCGATGCGCGGCTGGCGCGCGATGCCCGCGATGAAACCCGTCAGGCCCGAGCGCGCGCCGTTGGACAGGCCCAGCACGTCGATCGGCGCCTTCACCGCCCCGGAGGTGATGTTGACGATGCGGCCGAAGCCGCGATCGGCCATCTGGTCGACGGTCGCCTTGATCAGCGCGATCGGCGTGAGCATGTTGGCGTCGATCGCGGCGAGCCACTGCTCGCGCTCCCAGTCGCGGAAGTCCCCCGGCGGCGGACCGCCCGCATTGTTCACGAGGATGTCGATGCGCGGCGCGGCTGCCAGCGCGGCGGCGCGGCCGGCCTCGGTGGCGATGTCGCCGGCGACGGCCACGACCTGCACGGCGGGGTTGATCGCGCGCAGCCGCGCGGCCTGCGCCTGCAGCGCCTCCTCACCGCGCGCGGTGATCACCACGTTCACGCCCTCGGCGGCCAGCGCCTCGGCGCAGCCCGCGCCCAGGCCCTTCGAGGCCGCGCACACCAGGGCCCACTTGCCCGAAAGTCCCAAGTCCATGTCGATCTCCGTTGCCCAGGGTGGTTGTTGTCCTCATCGCCGCTGGCGCGCGAGCAGCCACACGCCGCCCAGCACCAGCACCGTGCCCGCGACGACCCAGCCCGTGAGCGGTTCGTCCAGGATCAGCACGCCCATCAGTATCGTGGACATGGGGCCGATCATGCCGGTCTGCGCGGCCACGCCCGCGCCCATGCGCTCGATGGCCATCATCACCATCAGCACCGGCGCGAAGGTGCAGGCCAGCGCGTTGAGCGCCGACAGCCACCACACCGCCGGCGCGAGTTCCGCCAGCCCCGACACCGGCCGCGTCAGCAGGAACTGCGCGATGCAGAAGCCGCAGGCCACCGAGGTCGCCAGCCCGGTGAGCCGCATGGCGCCGAGCTTGCGGACCCATTCGCCGCTGTAGACCAGGTACAGCGCGTACGACACCGCGCTGCCCAGCACGAGCGCGCCGCCGATCCACACGTTGGCGCCGGCCACCTGCAATTCATGCCCGAAGACGAGCAACACGCCGGCGTAACTGACCGCCAAAGCGCCGGCCTGGCTCAGACTGACGCGGCGGCCGAACATCGCCCACGAGAGCAGCAGCACGATGGTCGGGTTGAGGTACAGGATCAGGCGCTCGAAGCTGGCCGTGACGTAGGCCAGGCCGGCGAAGTCCAGGAAGCTCGCCAGGTAGTAGCCGCTGAAGCCCAGGCCCAGCACGGCGAGCTTCTCCCGGCCGGTGAGTTCGGGCTTGCCGCGGCCGGCCCACCAGGCCAGCGCCAGGAACAGCGGCAGCGCCAGCAGCATGCGCAGCATCAGCAGCGTGATCGCGTCGACGCCGTGCCGGTAGGCGAGCTTGACGATGATCGCCTTGCCCGAGAACCCGATCGCGCCGCCGATGGCCAGCAGCAGGCCGCTCAGCGGCACGCGGGCGTCGGACGCGTGAGCGCCTGTGGGGGCGGACGGCCCGGACGGCCCGGCGGCCGGCGTGGAGGGGGTACTGCTCATGGCGGTCGATTCTAGGAATCGAGGTCGGTACCGCTTTCGTGAAGGGGCAATGCACGATTGCCGCCCGGATCGCCACCGGGCGGCGTGCGCGCATCCGGCATGGGCCCGTCTTTTCCCTTTCCCTTTTTTCCTTGTCCCTTCCTTGTCCCTTCCCGCGTGAATAGTTGTCCCGCGGGCGGCTGATGTGGGCTTTTGTGCGTTGCCGCGCTCAAGACCTGGCCCCGGCGCGCCGAAGACCGACGAGCGCCTGCCGCGATCGAGCACCTTCGAGCGGACGGCGGGTTGTGGGGATAGGAAAGAACAAGGGGCCGCGCGCCGACGGGCGCGATGAGACTCCGACCTGTGAGGGACCCTGCCGATGAGGTACACCGAGAGCATCGCCGCCAGTGCGCAAGCCTTGCGCACGGCCTTGCCGTTGATGTCCAGGCAGCGCGCGGCGCTGCACCCGGTCACGTATGCCGTCTGGTATGAACACGTGACCGCCATGAACGGCGCGCTCAGCCGCGAGCTGATGAGCCTGACCCAGGAGGGGGCCACGCTCGACGAGCCGCAGACCTGGGCGCTCTACCGCAAGCACATCGCCGAGCTGGACGAGGACGTGGCCGTGGCGCTGGCGCGCGACGTCGGCGACGTGCTGCGCGGCGTGTCGGACTGCACCGACCAGGCCGGTCACCAGGTCCAGCACTACGCCCGCGCGCTGCAGGGCTGGGAGCGCTCGCTGCGCGAGGCCGCGCCGGGTCAGCACGTGCAGGTCCTGGCCGCCGCGATCGAGGGCACGCAGGACATGGGCCACGCGGTGGCGAGCCTGATGGCGCGGCTGGAGGCCAGCCGGCAGGAGGTCGCGTCGCTGCGCCAGGAAGTGCACCGCGCGCGCAGCGAGGCGCTGCTGGATCCGCTGACCGGGCTGAGCAACCGGCGCGGTTTCGACCGCGCGCTGGCGGACTGCCTGCTCAGCCCGGAGGCGGGTTCGGCGGGTTCACCGACCGCGCCCTGCCTGCTGCTGGGCGACATCGACGATTTCTCCGCGCTGCGCGAGCGGCTGGGCGCGTCGCGCCTGGACGAGGCGCTGCGGCAGGTCGCCAACACGGTGCGCGCCGTGGCCCAGAGCCATCACGTCGCGGCGCGGCTGGAGGACGAGGAATTCGCGCTGCTGATTCCCGGCGCCGGCCTGCACGAGGCCTACACGCTGGCGGAGCAACTGCGCCACGGCGTCGGTCAGCTGCAGGCGGACGCCGACCGGCGGCTGAGCCTGTCGGTGGGCGTGACGCAGCTGGGCCAGGGCGAGAGCGCCCGGGACTTCATCGGCCGCGCGGACCAGGCGCTGCAGGCGTCGCGCGCGCAGGGGCGCAACCGGGTCACGGTACTGGCCGCGGATGAGCGTTTCGCCGCATGAGGCCGTCATCGGCGGCCCGTATCATCAGCCCGCATGACGGGATGGACAGGACAACGGACGTGGCCCTGATGAAGACTTCCTTGCGCAGCGCCGTGATCCTGGCGCTGCTGGTGGGCTTGGCGCTGCCGACCGGCGGCGTGCTGCTCTATGAGCAGCAGCTGAGCCGCCGCGTCGTCATGGAGGACCTGCAGCGCGATCTGTCCCGCGTCTCCGAGGTGCTGGCGCTGTCGCTGGCCGAGCCGATCTGGCAGGTCTCGCCCGACCTGGCCGAGCCGATGGTCAAGGCGCAGGTGGACGATCCGCGCTTCGTCTCGGTGGTGGTGACGGAGAACGCCGCGCAACAGGCCTTCGTCGAATTCCATCGCGGCTCACCCGACGACGCGATGACGCTGTCCGAGACCCGCCCGGTGATGCGCGACGGCCGCGAGATCGCCAAGCTGACCGTGGTCATGAGCGCCGAGCCGCTGATGGCGCGCAAGCGCAATGACCTGTGGAACGCGCTGTGGCGCAGCCTGCTGACGCTGACGGTGTCACTGGCGCTGATCCTGGTGGTGATGCAGCGCCGCGTGCTGCGCCCGATCGCCAAGCTGTCGGAAGCGGCGGATGAGCTGGCCTCGGGCCAGCTGGACAAGCCGCTGGAGCTCGGCGGCGAGGACGAGATCGCTCGCGTGGGCAAGGCGATGGAGCGGATGCGGCTGGCGCTGCTGAAGGCCTTCCACGACCTGCGCGGCCACGCCAGCACGCTGGAGGATCAGGTGGCGCAGCGCACGGTGCAGCTGACCGAGGCCAACGTGGAGCTGACGCAGGCGATGGCCAATCTGAAGACCGCGCAGCGCGAGCTGGTGGAGTCGGAGAAGCTAGCGTCGCTGGGGCGGCTGGTGGCGGGCGTGGCGCATGAGCTCAACACGCCGCTGGGCAACGCGCTGACGGTGGTGTCGGCGCTGGAGGACCGCTGGAACAAGCTGGACCGGATGCTGACGGACAACACGCCGATGCGGCGCAGTCAGCTGGAGGACCTCGTGAAGGACACGCGGCGCGGGCAGGACATCCTGCATCGCAACGTGCAGAAGGCGGCGGACCTGGTGCGCGACTTCAAGCAGGTCGCCATCGATCAGACGAGCGACACGCGACGCGATTTCGAGTTGGCGACGGTGGTCGAGGACGTGCTGGTGATGGTGGAGCCGAGCTTCAAGCACACGCCGTTCCGCGTGGTCACGGAGCTGCAGCCGGAGCTGCGGATGAACAGCTATCCGGGCGCGCTGGGTCAGGTACTGACGAACCTGCTGATGAACGCGCTGGTGCATGCCTTCGAGGGGGCGGAGCGCGGGCAGGTGACGGTGAGCTGCAACCGGCTGGACGCGTCGCAGGTGGAGCTGTGCGTGTGCGACGACGGGCGCGGCATGGACGCGTCGATCGTGCGCCGGATCTTCGATCCGTTCTTCACGACCAAGCTCGGCAAGGGCGGGTCGGGGCTGGGCATGCACATCGTGCACAACATCGTGACGAACGTGCTGGGCGGTCAGATCGAGGTGATCTCGCAACCCGGCGAGGGCACGCGCATGGTGATGCGGCTGCCGGTGGACGCGCCGCTGCGCGCGGCCGGCGAGGACCGGCTGGGCTGATCCTCGCGGGGAGCGGGCGCGCGGGATGCGCTGAGCTCGCGCCCTGCCCGCTGACGCTGACGATTACTGCGAGGCGGCCGACGCGGCCGGGACCGGCTCGGAGGCCGCGGGCAACGCGGCGGAAGCGGCGGCCATCGCGGCGGAGGCGGCGTCGCTGGCTGCCTGATCGGCGTGACCGCCGGTCACGTCATGCTTCTCGCCGGTCAGGTCGATGTTGCCCCCGCTCTTCATCAGCACGAACAGCGCGATGGCGGCGAAGACGATGAATCCAAGTACTAGCTTCCACATGGTCGGGGGAACTCCTGTTTGCGACAGCCCTGATTCTTTCGGGCTTTGCTGACAGCAGGCTGAGACGCTCCCACGTCGTGGCGATGCGGGCGCGCGCCCATGAAAAAAAGGCGGCCCGAAGGCCGCCTTTCAAGCTCGAGGTTTTGTGTCGCTCGCTCAGTCGCGGGCGTAGATGTCCACGTCCTTGGTCTCGCGCACGAACAGCAGGCCGATGACCAGCGTCAGCGCGGCGATCCCGATCGGATACCACAGGCCGTGATAGATGTTGCCGTTCTGCGCCACCATCGCGAAGCTGATCGACGGCAGCAGACCACCGAACCAGCCGTTGCCGATGTGATACGGCAGGCTCATCGACGTGTAGCGGATGCGCGTCGGGAACAGCTCCACCAGCATCGCGGCGATCGGGCCGTAGACCATCGTCACGTACAGCACCAGCACCGCCAGGATCGCGATCACCAGCGGCGTGTTGACCTTCGCCGGATCGGCCTTGGCCGGATAACCCGCCGCCTTCATCGCATCGCCCAGTTCCTTCTTGAACGCGGCGATCTTCTTGGCGCTGTCTTCATCGAACTTGTGACCACCGGCCGTCAGCGAGGCGGTCGGCGCCTCGATGACCTTGTCGCCGACCTTCACCTGACCGGTGCCGGCCGTGCCAGCCACGGTCTCGTAGTTCGCCGCCGACTGCGCCAGCGCGCGCTTGGCGATGTCGCAAGGCGTGGTGAAGTCCACGTCACGCGCCACCGGGCTGCCCTGGAACGAGCACTGCGCCAGGTCCGTCGTCAGCGTGATCTGCGCCGTCGCCTGCGCGCGGGCCAGGTCCGGGTTCGCCGCGTTGGTCAGCGCCTTGAACAGCGGGAAGTAGGTCAGGATCGCCAGCAGCAGACCCGCCATGATGATCGGCTTGCGGCCGATCTTGTCGGACAGCGTGCCGAACACGACGAAGAACGGCGTGCCGATCAGCAGCGCCACCGCCACCATGATGTTGGCCGCGGCCGGATCGACCTTGACCACGCTCTGCAGGAAGAACAGCGCGTAGAACTGACCCGTGTACCAGACCACGCCCTGGCCGGCCACCAGGCCGAACAGCGCCAGCAGCACGACCTTCAGGTTCTTCCACTGGCCGAAGGACTCGGACAGCGGCGCCTTGGAGGTCTTGCCCTCGGACTTCATCTTCTGGAAGGCCGGCGATTCGTTCATCGACAGCCGGATCCACACGCTGATGCCCAGCAGCAGGATCGACACGATGAACGGAATGCGCCAGCCCCAGGCGGCGAAGGTCGCCTCGCCCAGCGCCGTGCGCGTGCCCAGGATGACGATCAGCGACAGGAACAGGCCCAGCGTCGCCGTGGTCTGGATCCACGACGTGTACGCGCCGCGCTTGCCGTGCGGCGCGTGCTCGGCGACGTAGGTCGCGGCACCGCCGTATTCACCACCCAGCGCCAGGCCTTGCAGCAGGCGCAGACCGACCAGGATTACCGCCGCGGCGGGACCGATCGTGTCGTAGGTGGGCAGCACGCCGACGATGAAGGTCGACAGACCCATGATCAGGATCGTGACCAGGAAGGTGTACTTGCGGCCGATCATGTCGCCCAGGCGGCCGAACACCAGCGCGCCGAACGGACGCACGATGAAGCCCGCCGCGAACGCCATCAGCGACGCGATGAACTGGGCCGTCGGATCCAGCCCGGTGAAGAACTGCTTGCCGATGATCGCGGCCAACGAGCCGTACAGATAGAAGTCGTACCACTCGAACACCGTGCCCAGCGAAGAGGCGAAGATGACCTTCTTCTCTTCGGCCGTCATCGGCGCATTGGTGGTCACTGCGCTTGCAGTTGCCATGGGATTGTCTCCTCGGGATTTCCCAGAGCCACCGACCGGTGGCCCTTGGAGCGGCACTATCCGAGCCGCCTCTGACCCGTTTCTGACGACTTGCTTTCCCGAGACTGACAACTCCGGGGGTTACCCTCGCTTCGGATTTCTCGATGCGGAATTTCGGCCCCTGTGCGCCGCAGCAGAGGGTATGTCCCTAGCGGCTCAACCGCCGCGTTTCACGCCGACGGGCCAGGTCGCCGCGTCGGTCCACGCCGGGCCGTCGAACCACGCGTCGCCGTCGAGATAGGCCGCGAGCATGTCCAGCGCGTCCAGGCCCCAGAAGAGCTTGTCGTCGACGGCCAGCGTCGGCACGCCGAAGACGCCGCGCGCGAAGGCCGCGTCGGTGGCGTCGCGCAGCGCGGCCTTCACCGCGTCGGTCGCGGGATCGCGCGCGGGCGCCAGCTCCGCCGTCAGCGCCGCGAGCCGCGCCGGATCAGCGGCGTCGAGTCCGCCGCGCCACACGTGACGCAGCACGCGCTCGACGGCGTATCGGCCCGGCGTCTGGCCGTCGGGCGCGGTGGCCCACAGCAGGCGCGACAGGCCCAGCGGATTGAACGGATGCGCGGCGGGCAGGTCCAGCGGCACGCCCAGCCGATGGCCGAGCCACAGCACCTGGCGATAGGTCCAGTCGCGCTTGCCGGGGATCTCGGCGGGACCCTTGTGATCGAGCGACTTCAGCAAGGCCCCGAACAGGATCGGCACGTAGCGCACGGCGACGCTGCGCCCGGCGAGCACCTCGGGCAGCCGCTCGAACGCCAGCGCCGCGTAGGGCGAGATCGGGTCGAAGTAGAAGTCGATCGAGCGCATGGTCAGGCCTTGGGAAGGGGTTCCGTCGCCAACGCGCCATGCGCGGCCAGCAACGCCCGCCGCTCAGGCAACAGGTTGAGCAGCCGGATGCGGTCGGCATCGTCGGACTTGCTCCAGCCGGCGATCTCGGGGATGGTGCGCGCGCAACCGCGGCACAGCGCGGTGGGCTCATGCATCTTGCAGATGTTGATGCAGGGCGAGGCCACGCGGCCTTCGGGCGTGCGCTTGACGTTGGCGGCGGTCAGCACCGTGTCGATGGACTCGCTCATGCCTGTGCCACCTCGATCACGGGCGCGCCGGTCAGCGCCACGAGTTCCTGCGGCGTCATCGGGAACACGCCGTTGGGATGCCCTGCCGCGGCCCACACGACGTCGAAGCGGAACAGCTCCTGGTCGATGAACAGCATCGGTGCCGTGACCGTGTCGGCGTAGGTCGGCTGAAAGCCGAGCGGCGACACGCCGCCGATCGAGAACCCGGTGCGCGCCTTCACGTAATCGGCGTCGGCACGGCCGAGCTTGCCGGTGTGGGCCTCGAGCTTGCGCTCGTCCACGCGCTTGTCGCCCGAGGCGATCACGAGCACGGCGGTGTCATCGGCCTTGCGGCGGAACACGACGCTCTTGGCGATCTGTCCGAGCGCGACGCCGAGCGCGTCGGCCGCTTCCTGCGAGCTGCGCGCGGAGACCTCGAGCCAGCGCGGCTCGTGCGCGTGCGCCAGCGCGCGCAGCGCGGCGCTCACGCGCAGGAAGCCGTCGGGACGGGCCGAGGCGGCCGCGGTGGAAGTCGATTCGCTCATGTCACTCATGGCGCGCATTGTGCCGAAGGCGCGCGGCGCGAGGCGGCGGCGGGGTCGGATGTCACCTGGGCGTCAGCGGCGCTAGGGGGAGCGCTCTCCTGCGGCGCATCGCGTTGCGTTAAGGTCCGCGACCATGACCGACGCCAAGACCGATGTGAGCACCGATGCGCCCACCGCCGTGAAGAGCCCCTTCGAGCCCGAGTTCACCTCGGCGCTGTGCGAGATCTTCGAGCAGCTGATCACCTTCAACCAGGTGCTGGGCCTGAAGGTGGACGAGCTGCAGCACGAGATCGTGCGGGCGCACATCCGCATGCGGCCGGACCTGGTGGGGCACTACGCCCACAACCGGCTGCACGGCGGCGTGATCAGCGCGACGCTGGACGCGATGGGTGGACTGGCGGTGATGGCGGCGACGGGTGCGCGGCATCTGGATGAACCGCCACAGCAGCGGCTGCAGCGTTTCGGCAAGCTGGGCACGATTGATCTGCGGGTGGACTACCTGCGTCCCGCGATCGGCGCGATCTTCCGCTGCGAGGCCGAGGTGATGCGCCTGGGCAGCCGCGTGGCCAATACGCGCATGTCGTTCACCGATGAGCAGGGCCGGCTGCTCGCCACGGGCGCGGCCGCGTACATCGTGTCTTGATGTCTTCCCCTCGCCCGCGAAGCGGGAGAGGGGTTGGGGTGAGGGCTCGGGTGAGGGCACCGTGCCCTTCGCAGAGCCCTCACCCCACCCTCTCCCGCTCCGCGGGCGAGGGAGTGCGCTGGTGTACTTCCACCGCCGCAGGCCCTCACCCCTGCCCTCTCCCGCAAGCGGGAGAGGGAGCATGCAGAGCACCATTCAGTCACCCTCTCCCGCAAGCGGGAGAGGGAGCATGCAGAGCGCCATTCGGTCGCCCTCGCCCGCTTGCGGGAGAGGGAGGGGTGAGGGCCAGAGGCGGTGGCAGTCCGCATCAATCAACCGCGGATGTCTCCCTGACCGCGCTGACCCGATACGCGCAACGCCTCGCCCCCGCGAGCAGATGCTCGGTCCGCTCGACGCGCAGCTCGGGCCCGAGGCAACGCTGGAACAGCACCAGTTCCGAGCGGCAGAAACCCTGGCAGCTCTGCGCTGCCGCGCAGATCGGGCAGTGGTCCTCGACCAGCAGCCAATCGCGCCCATCCCGCTCCGCGCGAGCCATGTAGCCCTCCTCGGCCCGCAGCCGCGCGAGCTCGCGCACCTTGTCCGCGGTCGATCGGCAACGCGCCAGCGCGGCGCGATACCGCTGCTCGCTGTCGCGCTCGCGCGCCGCGATCAGCTGATCCAGTCCCGACTCGCCGAAGAGCCCCTTCACCTGCTGGATCAACTGCACCGTGAGATCGCCATGCCGATCGGGGAATCGGCCATGCCCCGCCTCGGTCAGCGACCACAGCTTGCGCGGCCGACCCAGACGCGGCGCGCCCCCGTCGCCATCGGCATCGCCGCCGACGCCCCCAGCGTCCCGCGACGGCTCCCGGCCTTCGTCCCGCGCCCGCACCAGCCCCTGCTCCTCCAACCGAGCCAGCAGCTTGTGCGCGCCCATCGGCGTGATGACCAGCGCCGCGGCCAGCGCGGCCACCGGCTGCGGCCCGCGGCTCTTGAGCTCGAACAGCAGCCGTTCCTCGTTGGCCTGGCTCATGAATGGCGCCTCGCGAAGCGGATGAACCCGATCGCCGCGATCAGGCAGGTGACCCCGCCCAGCAGCATGATCCAGCGCGCCGACATCATCCCGAGCACGCCGCCGATCAACGCGATCAGCGTGTTGGAAAGACAGAAGACCGTCGTCAGCAGCCCCATCACCCGCCCCTGCCCGTGCGCGGCGAAACGCTCGGACATCCACGCCGGCATCAGCGCGTTGTAGAACGACAGCGGCACGCCCAGCAGCGGAATCAGCGCCAGCCCCAGCCACGACGGCGCCAGGCTCAGCGCCAGCAGCCCGATCGCCGCGACGACCGCGAAACGCGCCGCGCGATGCAGCGGCGTCGGCCCCGATCCGATGCGCGCGGCCACCACGCTCGCCGCCGTCATCGCCGCGCACTGCACCGCCGTCACCAGCGCGATGCCGCGGCTGTCCAGCCCGGCCTGCTGCAGCATCCACAGCGGCGCGAATTCATACAGCGCGTTCACGCCCAGCGTGTAGGCCAGCTGCAGCAGCGCCAGATGCCGCAGCACCGGATCCTGCGCGATCAGGCCGAGCGACTGCTGCTGGCGCATCGCCGCGAGCATGCCGCCCTGCGGCGCCGCGGCCGGCCGGTCATCGGGCAACCCCAGTCCCAGCAGCACCAGGCACGGCACCAGCACCGCCGCGGCGACCAGGAAAGGCACGGCCTCGCCCCACGGCAGCGTCAGCCCGCCCAGCAGCGGTCCGACGAGCCAGCCGATGTACAGGCTCGCGTTGAGCCAGGCGAAGCTGCGCGTGCGCTCCAGCTGCGGATGCCAGTCCGCCAGCAGGGCCCGCACGACCGCCACATTGCCTTCGGTCAGCCCGGTGGCGAAACGCGACAGCACGAACAGCGGATAGTCGCGCGAGGCCAGCGCGTAGGCGCTCAGCCCGTAACCCACCAGCGTCGCGGTGATGGTCACGCTGAGCACGCGACGCCGGCCGTAGCGGTCCGACATCGGCCCCACGACCAGGCTGCCCACCAGGATGCCGGCGGGGTTCACCGCCAGCGCCAGGCCCATCAGCAGCTCGGGGCGCAGGCCGAGGAAGTGCGTGAAGCCGTCGACCGGTCCGCCGACGAAGATCGGCGCCAGGATCGGATACGGCAGCGCGACACCCGCCGTGCTCATCAACGCAAGCGCGCAGACGGCCCAGAGCAGCAGGTGGGGATGGCGCAGCGGCGCGGGCGGCGCCGCGTCGGCGGGAGAAGGCGCAGCGGAGGACGACAACACGGCGCTCATTCTGCAGCCCCCTGGCGGCGCAGGCACAAGGCATAGCCCGGCCAGCCGCGATGGCGCCACTCCTCGCGCGCCGCGTCGGCGACCTTGATGCGGTGATCGTTCATCGAGGCCTGCAGCGACGGCAGCTCGCGCGTCCAGTCGTCCTCCGAAGCCGTGCCCGCATGCACCAGCGCCCAGGCCGGCGCCGGCTTCAGGTCCGACAGGTAGGCGCCCAGCCAGGCCCGCCAGACGGTGCGCAGCACGCGGGCCTCGTCGACCTCCACCCCACGTGACGCGGCCGCCGCCAGCAGCACGCGCAACGCATGCGTGCCGGTGACCAGGTGCAGCGCGGTGAACTGATGCCGCGACAGGTACACGGCCAGCGAGGCCTCGGCCAGCTCGTCCAGCGTCAGGCGCGGACGGGCGACGTACTCGTCGAAGCCGGGCAGCGCCGCCGCCTGCTGCATCCGCGCGGTGATCAGCGTTCCGGGCATCGCGGGCATCGTCATCGCCGGGTCGGCGCGCAGCGCGTCGATCACATCGCGCAGGCGCTCCCCGCCCTGCCCCGCCGCGGACGTCGCCGGCAGCGGCGAGGCGAACCGGCTCTTCAGACCGGTGGTCGCGCGCGAGGCCGCGGCCAGTTCGCCCTCATGACCGGACTGCAGCGCGTAGGCCAGCCGGATCGCGACGTGGAAGGCCTGCGCCTCGGGCACCGCGAGCACGCGCCGCAAGGCGCCCTCGATCCTGGGTGGCGAGCTGCCGTCATCGACTGCCGGCCGCGACAGCGGCGTCCAATGCGCGATGTGGCGTTGCAGCGCCTCGCGCGATCCGCCCAGGCGCGCCAGCGCGCCCAGCGCCATCGGCAGGTGGTTGAACAGCGGCATCGCCTCGGTGCCGTACATCGGGCCGAAGGCCACCGACTCGTCCAGCGCGTCATGCAGGCCCTCGGGCCACGGCGGGCCCTTGAGCTCCAGCGCGTTGCCGTCCGGATCGAAGAGATACAGCGACGGGCCGTCGCCCTCCGCGCCGTAACGCGAGCCGTAGGCATCGACGGTGACACCGCGCTCGGTCAGCCAGCGGCGCAGCGCGGGCTCGTCGAGCTCGGCCACGCGCAGGCAGAAGTGGTCCACGTTGCGGCCCTCGGCACCGGGCCCGGCGCCGCCGACGCGGCCGAGCTTGCCGTCCAGCGGCACCTGGTCGATGAGCTGCGCGCCCGCGCGCAGCTGCACGAGGCCGATCGCCTCTTGGTGGCGCTCCACCGTGCAACCGAGCAGGTCCACGTAGAAATGCAACGAGGCCGCCAGATCGCGCACGCGCAATACGAGGTGGTCGAGTCCCTGGATCCTGATCATGGCGAGCTCCTTGTTCTGGCTGGCGGCCCTGTCGGGCCAGTGGCAGCGTCGTGCCGTGGCGCCATGATCGCCGCGTTCGGCCATTTAATAAACTTCCAGTTGAATAACACGCCTGCACGCAGGGTGACGATCGGCACCCGGATTGCCGACAATCCGTCCATGGCCTTCCGTTCCATTTCCCTTCCTGACAGCGTGACGGGCCGACTGTGGTTGCAGTCGATGCCCGGACGCCGCGAGCCGTGGTCCGCGTTCCTCGACGAGGCGCGATCCAACCGCCTGGACCTGCTGGTCTGCCTGAACCCGCTGGACGAGGTCGCGGCCTTGTCGCCGGCGTATCACAAGGCGATCGCCGAGGGTCGCCTGCCCATGCGCTGGCTGCACGTCCCGATGCGCGACTACGGCCTGGCGACCGATGCCGCCGCGTTCCGCCAGGGGGTGGAGCAGGTGGCGAACGGGCTGCGACTGGGCGACCGCACGCTGTTGCACTGCGCGGCCGGCATGGGCCGCACGGGCACGATGGCGGCGTGCGTGCTCAAGCACCTGGGAATGCCGGCCGCCGACGCGCTGGCCGCGGTCACCGCCGCGGGATCGAATCCGCAATCGGCGCTGCAGTCGGGGTGGATCCACCAGTTCTGAGCGCGGGCCACCGAGTCGCGTCGTGCCCGGTCGTTCCCGGTCGCGTTCATTCGCGCCGGCTTGCGATCCTCAGCGCTCCGGCCAGCGCCAGGGCGGCGTCTCATCGAGCGGCAGGTCCGGCAGACGCGTCTCGCCGAACTCCTTGCGCAGCTCCCAGGAGCGGCAATCGGGCGCGTCCTCCAGCGCGCTGATCAGGCGGCGCGCATGCGAGACCACGATGACCTGGCTCTGGGCGCTCGCCGTCGCGATCAGCCGGCCCAGCGCGGGCAGCAGGTCGGGATGCAGGCTGTTCTCGGGCTCGTTGAGCGCCATCAACTCGGGCGGGCGCGGGCTCAGCAACGCCGCCAGCAGCATCAGGTAGCGCAGCGTGCCATCGCTGAGCTCGGCCGCATCGAGCGGCCGCAGCAGCCCCGGCTGGCGCATCGCGAGCCGGAAACCGGCGTCATCGCGGCTCACGGTCACCGACGCGCCGGGGAAGGCGTCCTGCAGGCAGCGATCCAGCAACTCCCCGTTGCCGATGGCCACGATCGTCTGCCAGGCGGCCGCCAGGTCCGCGCCGTCCCCGGCCAGCACCGGCGTGAAGCTGCCCACGCGCACGCGCCGCGCCGGCGCCTCGGCGTCGGTCCGCAGGCTGTCGTAGAAGCGCCAGCCGCGCAGCCGTTCGCGCATCGTGATCATCTCCGGCGCCTGCGAGGGGTCGGCGTGCTGCGACAACATGCTGTCGAACGCCGCCAGCGGCGTGTTGACCGCCGCCCAGCCGCGGCCGTCGCGCACCTGCAGCGACGGGTTGCGCCGTTCCACCAGCGCCGACGCCGGCCGGTACGACGCGCCGGCCCACAAGGCCTCGCGCTTGATCTGCGGGTCGTCCTCGAACAACTCGGGCGCATCCTGCGGCAGCCCGAGCTCGATCGAGTAACCGAAATCGTCCCCGCCGATGCCCAGGCGCAGCGACACCGGTCCGTCGCGCACCGTGCCCTGGATCGGCTGCTCGCCGGCCCGCATCGCGCGGCTGATGACCTCGGGGCCCGCCCATCGCGTCGAGGCGAAGCCGCCCTCGTTGGCCAGCGCGGGCAGCACGCGGTTCTGCGCCGCGTCGGCCAGCAGCCGAAGCGCGCGGTACAGGCTCGACTTGCCGCTGCCGTTGGGGCCGGTGATCAGCGTCAGCGGATCCAGCGGCAAGCGCAGATCACGCAACGAGCGATACCCGGCGACGCTGAGCACGCGCAACATGCCGGTGCCTCAGCCGCGCGGCGCCGACGGGCGCCGTGTGTCGATCCGAGGATCGGGGAAGAAACGGATCTGGTGGTGTGCTGTCATCGCGCAGCCTGCTCCCTGAATGGCGGCCGATGATACGAGGACGCCGCGACAATCCGCCGGTCCCACTCGCCCCTCGCGCGATCCGCCCCTCACCCGCATGCCTGCCTCCGCCTTCGCCCACCTGAACCAGCGCGTGATGCACGCTGACGCGCATCGCGTCGTCGTCGACAAGCCCTCGGGCCTGCTGTCGGTGCCGGGCCGGGGCGAGGACAAGCAGGACTGCGCCTGGGCCCGCGTCGCCGCCGAGTTCCCCGATGCGCTGATCGTCCACCGGCTGGACCAGTCGACCTCGGGGCTGATCGTCTTCGCGCGCGGCGAGGCCATGCAGCGCGCGCTCAGCGGGGCCTTCGCCGCCCGTCTCGTCGACAAGCGCTACGAGGCCGTCGTCGCCGGCGTCATCGAGCGCGACACGATGGACATCGACCTGCCGCTGATCGTCGACTGGCCCAACCGCCCGCGGCAGATGATCGACCACGAGCGCGGCAAGCCCAGCCTCACTCGCGTCCGGGTGCTCAGCCGCAATGTCGACGCGGGCACCACGCGCGTCGAGCTGGAGCCCGTCACCGGCCGCTCGCACCAGCTGCGCGTACACCTGCTCGCCGCCGGCCATCCCATCCTCGGCGACGCGCTCTACGCGCCGCCCGAGGTCCTCCGTCTCGCGCCCCGGCTGCTGCTGCACGCGCGCGACCTGAGCCTGCCGGCGGTGCTCGACGCGCCGTCGCTCACCCTGCACGAACCGGCGCCCTTCTGAGCCCCGGCCGCGCCCCCTTTTCTTCATCAGGAGCCTTGTGATGACCTCCACCCCGACCAACCCGACCTCGCCGGCCACCGGCCCCCACCTCACCGTCATCACCGGCAGCTCGCGCGGCCTGGGCGAGGCGCTGGCGCGCCAGGCGCTCGAGGCCGGTCATCTCGTGGTCGGCATCGCCCGCGGCCGCAGCGACGCGCTGGAACGCTTCGCCCACGAACGCGGCCTGCCGCTGCAGCAGTGGCAGGCGGATCTGTCCTCGCCGTTGACGGTCGCGCAGCATTTGGGCGACTGGCTGCGCACGCAGCCAAGTGATTGGCGCTCCGCGACGTTGATCAACAACGCCGGCGTCGTCACGACGCCGGGACCGATCGACGGCGAGTCGCTGCAGGCGTTGTCCAGCGCGCTGCGTGTCGGCCTGGAGGCCACGGTGCTGCTGAGCGCCGCCTTCCTCGACGCGACGCGCGACTGGCCCGCCACGCGCAAGGTGCTCAACATCTCGTCGGGCCTCGGACGCCGCGCGATGGCCGGCAGCGCGCTCTATTGCGCGGCCAAGGCGGGCATGGACAACCTCAGCCGCGCGATGGCGCTCGACGAGGAGCACAAGGCCGCGCGCGGCCTGAACGCGGCGCGTGTCGTGTCGCTGGCCCCCGGCATCATCGACACCGACATGCAGGCCCAGTTGCGCGGCGGCGATGCCGCGCAGTTCCCGGATCGCGACGTCTTTGCCGCGTTCAAGGCCGAGGGTCAGCTGGTCAGCGCCGACAACACCGCGTCGCGCGTGCTCAAGTACCTCGCGCGCGCCGACTTCGGTCAGCAGGTCCTGGCCGACGTGCGGGACGCTTGAAGCCCCTGTACCAAGCAAAAGGCCGCCCGAGGGCGGCCTTGTCGCATCGCGCGGCACGCGCGCCCCGTCAGCCGACCAGGTTCGCGAAGGTCAGCAGCGCCAGCAGCAGCATCCACAGCACGACCGAGCGCCAGACCAGGCCGACGACGCTCTGCAGGTGGCCCAGCTGCGGCGGCACGCCGCCTGTGGAGCCTTCGGCGCGGGTGGCGTCGATGTCGCCGCCGGACTCGAAGGTCTTGCTGCGGTCCGGCGTCACGCCCGGCGCGGCGCTGCCGCCCAGCTGCACGCCCACCGCGCCCGCGGCGGAGGCGAGGATCACGCCCTCGTTGTTGTGGGCCCAGAGCGTCGCGTCACGGCGCCAGGCGCTCACAGCTTCCTCGAAGTTGCCCACGATCGCGAAGCCCGCGGCGGTCAGACGCGCCGGGATGTGGTCGATCAGGCCGAACAGCCGGCGCGAGAGCTCCATCAGGCGCTCGTTGGTCGGCGCGTCCAGCGTGCGGCTCTTGAAGGCCCAGTAGCGGCCGGCGAACTCCGCCATCCGGTACAGCACCGCGCCCGCCGGGCCCAGGCCGAGCGTGGACAGCAGCACGAACCAGAAGAACACGCCGAAGACATGGCGATGCGCGGCCAGCAGCGAATGCTCCAGCACGTGGCGCAGCAGCTCGGTGCGGGGCAGCTCGCTGGCGTCCAGGTGGCGCCATTCGGCCAGCAGGCGTCGGGCCTCGAGCTCGTCACCGCGCTCCAGCGCGTCACGGATGTCGGTGAAGTAATGGCTGAACTGGCGGAAGCCCAGCGTCAGGTAGAGCACCAGCACGTCCAGCGCCAGCGACAGCAGCAGGCTGTAAGGCCGCACGAGCGCGTAGATCGCGCCCACCAGCAGCGCCGGACCGACGACGGTGATCGTCCACACGACCGCCGCATGGTGCGACCGGCCGGCGTCGAAGTTGCGCCCGGTCCAGCGCACCCAGGCGATCATGCCTTGGTGGACCGGATTGCCGTGCGGCAGGGGCTTGAGTTGCTCGCACACCAGCGCCAGCAAGACCGCGAAGAAGTTCATGGCCCGGGATGATAGCGGCCCGCCACACCCTCGGCGGGGGGATTGCCTCGCCCCCGCCGCATCGAGGTGTCAGACCTGCAGGAAGCGGTAGAGATTGCGCAACATCGCGGCGGTCGCGCCCCAGATGAAGAACTCCTTCGACTCCGACGCCATCAGGCCCACTGCGGGGTCCGCGTTGGACATCGCAAGACCTGGCCCCGTCCACGGCATCGACAGGAACTGGCGCCGGCCCATCAGCGGTCCCGCGGCGTCCGACGCATTCGACGCATCCGGCCCGACCGGCAGCTCGTACTCGAACAGATGCCGCTGGTGATGCGCGGGGTCCATCAGGAACGCGAGCGGCACCTCGAAGGCCTCGGCCACCTCGAACGCGTCCAGGCGCAGCGAGAAGCCCGGACGGATCAACGCGACCACCGGCGTGACCTCGTAGGCCGTCACCGTGCGGTAGACCGGCAGTTGGCCGATCAGGTCGACGAAGCGTTCATCCAGGCCGATTTCCTCTTCGGCCTCGCGCAGCGCGGTGCGCTCGGGCGACCCGTCCTCGGGCTCGGCGCGCCCGCCGGGAAAACTGACCTGCCCGGCGTGATCGCGCAGATGCGCCGTGCGCTGCGTCAGGAGCACGTGCAGGCCGCTGGGGCGCTCGACCAGCGGCACCAGCACGGCGGCCTGCGTCGTGTTGCGGCCAGGAAAGACGCCGCCATCGCCGGGGATCTCCGGGTCGATCGCGTTCGCGGGCGGATTCAGGAAACGCTCACGCAACCACGCGGCCGTCAGGCGATCCAGCGGCACGGCCGGCAGGTGCGCATCGGTCCCGGCGACAGGCACCACGCGAGGGTCCTTGATGGGCGGTCGGGTGGCGGGAGGACTCGTGGGAGAACTGGCGTGAGAGCTGGCGGGAGGCGTCGTCATGCGTCGAGGTCCGTCCGGTGAGCCGGACTTGTTCGTGGGCGCCCGGAGGCGAGGTCCCGATTGGACGCCAGAAACGACAAAGCCGCTCCGGGCAGGGCCTTGGAGCGGCTTTGAGGGGGCGAACGCCGAAGGATTATTCGGCTGCCTTGAAGGACAGCTTTTCCTTGATGCGCGCCGACTTGCCCGAACGCTCACGCAGGTAGTACAGCTTGGCGCGACGGACATCGCCGCGGCGCTTCACTTCGATCGAGGCGATCAGCGGGCTGTACAGCTGGAACGTACGCTCCACGCCTTCGCCGCTCGAGATCTTGCGGACGATGAAGTTGGAGTTCAGACCGCGGTTGCGGCGGGCGATGACCACGCCTTCGTAGGCCTGCACGCGCTTGCGGGTGCCTTCGACGACGTTCACGTTCACGATCACCGTGTCGCCGGGGGCGAACGCGGGGATGGTCTTGTTCAGGCGAGCAATTTCTTCTTGCTCGAGGGTCTGGATCAGATTCACGAGGATCTCCTGGTGATCATGCCGGCGCGAATCAGGATGATGCCCGGTAGAGGATCGGAAAAACCCGCGATTATAGACGTGGTTGGTCGATCGTCAAACTGCGCTCAGGTCTTGCGCGGTTTCGCGGGCGTCGCGCCCGTGAGGGAAGCGAGGAATTTCTCGTCCTTCTTGTCGAGCCGGCCATCGCGCCGCGCGGCCTCGATCAGCTCCGGCCGGCGCTGGAGCGTCAGCGCCAACGACTGCTCCCGGCGCCAGCGCGCGATCTCCGCGTGATGGCCCGACAGCAGCACCGGCGGCACCGGCAGCGGACCCTCGGCGGTCTCGAGCACCTCGGGGCGGCTGAAATGCGGGCAGTCCAGCAGCCCGTCGGAGAAGCTGTCCTGCTGGTGCGAGGCCGCGTCGTTGAGCACGCCCTCCTGCAGCCGCGCGATCGCATCGAGCATCGCGATCGCCGGCAGCTCGCCGCCCGACAACACGAAGTCGCCCAGGCTGATCTCCAGCGTCACATGGCGGTCCAGCACGCGCTGGTCGATGCCCTCGTAGCGGCCGCACAGCAGGATGGCACCCTCGCCCGTGGCGAGTTCCCCCGCCAGGGCCTGGTCGAGCTTGCGCCCGGTCGGGCTGAAATGGATGACGGCGGGCGCGCCGGGGTGCGTCGTCGCGCGGTCGGCCTTGACGGCAGCCAGCGCGCGCTCCAGCGGCGCGGCCAGCATCACCATGCCCGGACCGCCGCCGAACGGGCGGTCATCGACACGGCGGTAGTTGTCGTCGGCGTGATCGCGCAACTGCCACAGCCGCACGTCGACCTGCTTGCTCTCGTAGGCGCGACGCGTCACGCCGACCCGCAGGAAGGGGTCGAAGAGCTCAGGGAACAGGGTGAGAACGTCGAAGCGCATGGGCCGC
Organism: Roseateles sp. So40a; assembly: GCF_048081605.1. NCBI lineage: Bacteria > Pseudomonadati > Pseudomonadota > Betaproteobacteria > Burkholderiales > Sphaerotilaceae > Roseateles > Roseateles sp. So40a. Next base: position 3,033,129 of record NZ_CP182288.1, read on the forward strand.
GGAGCCCCGGCTTCAGTAGTCGAGATCCCAGTCGACCGGGATGACGCGGGCCGCCTTGTCGACATCGCCGACATAGGCGTTCACGAACGGGATCAGAATCTCTTCGTCGGGCTTGACCGGCGCGGTCTTGCCCGCGGGCAGGATGCGCAGCACGCAGTGCGGACCGGTGTCGATCAGGTCGATCACCTCGCCCAGCGTCGAGCCGTCCTTGTTGACGACGGACATGCCGATCAGGTCGACCCAGTAGAACTCGCCATCGTCCGTCTCGGGGAAGAGGCTGCGCGAGACGAAGATGCGGGCGCCCTTGAGCGCCTCGGCGCCATTGCGGTCGGCGACGCCTTCCACTTGGGCGACGATGCCATCCGCGTGATCACGGACGGAAAGAATCTTGAGCACGGGCGGCACGACATGCGGCTTGCCCGGCAGCGCCTTCTCGCTCGGTTTCATGAACCAGCGGCGAGAGGCGAAGAGCGCCTGGGCATCGGCGGAGTGGCTGAGGATCTTCAGCCAGCCCTTGATGCCCCAGGCGTCCAGCACGCGCCCGACTTCGATGGCGTCCTCCGGGAAGGCCGGAGATTGCGCGATCAGATCGTCAGGCGCCTGCTTCATCTGCTGCGATCCGTGGATTAGGCAGCAGAGGCGGCCGGAGCGGCAGCCTTCTTGGACACGTCCACCAGGCGGGCAACCGCCGGCGACAGCTGGGCGCCAACGCCCACCCAGTACGACACGCGGTCTTGCGAGACGCGCAGGCCTTCGGCATTGCCCGAGGCGACCGGGTTGTAGAAACCGAGGCGCTCGATGAAGCGGCCGTCACGACGGTTGCGGCTGTCGGTCACGACGATGTTGTAGAACGGACGCTTCTTGGAGCCACCGCGGGAGAGTCGAATCACGACCATGATCTATCCTTCAGTCTTTTGGCGTTCCACCGCTCCAGGGACACACAGGGGCAAGCAGATCATTGAATCGACCATTCCAGTCGGGGAGCGCGTGTGTCGCGCGTGAATCCCCACGAAAGGTCGGAAGCGGCGCCGTAGATACGCCCTCGGTCCGTCCATCGCCCGTCGCTCCGGATCAGGGAGCTTCGAGGCATGACAGCCACACCCAAGGGCCAGCGCCAAAACCGGGCATTATAAACTCGCTCCTGACGCTTTGTCTTCCTCCCCCAATGACGACGACCACCAGCAGTACTTCCCCGCTCCTGATCCGCCCCAGTCTGGAAGGCGACATCACCGCGATCCAGCAGATCTACGAACACGCGGTGCTGCATGGCACCGGGACATTCGAGACGGACGTCCCCGACCGCGCCGAGATGGGCCGCCGCCGCACCGAGGTGCTCAGCCGAAGCCTCCCCTACCTGGTCGCCGAGCGCGACGGGCAGGTGCTGGGCTTCGCCTATGCCAACTATTTCCGCCCCCGGCTGGCCTACCGCTACTTCGTCGAGGACTCGATCTACCTCGCCCCGACCGCTCAAGGCCAGGGCGTGGGCCGGCTGCTGCTGGCCGAGCTGATCGCGCGCTGCGAGGCCGCGGGCGCGCGCCAGATGATCGCGGTGATCGGCGATTCGCAGAATCTCGGCTCCATCGGCGTGCATCGCAGCCACGGCTTCGAGGACGTCGGCGTGATGAAGTCCGCAGGCTGGAAGTTCGGCAAATGGCTGGACGTGGTGCTGATGCAACGCCAACTGGGCCAGGGCGACACCAGTTCACCCACCGGCACCGCGGCAGCCAGCACCGTCGCGGCACCCGCTGCCGACACGGGCACGGGCACAAGCACCACGACCGCCGCCACCCCCGCCGCATGAGCGCCCTCGCCCCCGACGCCGGCACCACGGCGGACCTCAAGTCCAAGACCGTCGCCACCTGGTTGAGCTTCGCGCTCGGCAGCCTCGGGGCGCATCGCTTCTACCTGCACGGCTGGCGGGACCGCCTCGGCTGGTTGCACCCGCTGCCCACGCTGCTCGGCCTGTACGGCGTGCACCGCATGGACACGCTGGGCCAGGACGACGTCACGGCTTGGTTCCTGATCCCGCTGCTCGGATTGATGGTCGCGCAAAGCATGCTCGCGGGCATCGTCCACGGGCTGACGTCCGATGAGCGCTGGGCGCAGCGTTTCCATCAGCCCGAGCGCCGCACCGGCTGGCTGCCCATCCTGGGCGTCATCGCCTGTCTGATGGTCGGCGGCGCCTGCCTGATGGCCACGATCGCATTCTCGGCGCAGCGCTACTTTGAATCGCAGGTCGAGGCGGCGCGCGAGATCAGTCAGTAAGCCCAAGAGGCTTCCGTACTTCCGCCGCCACTGGCCCTCACCCCTGCCCTCTCCCGCAAGCGGGAGAGGGAGTGCTCTCAGAACAGCGTGAAGCTGATCCAGTAGAAGATGCCGGCGATGAAGGCCGAGGCCGGGATCGTGAAGATCCAGGCCCAGACGATGTTGCCCGCCACGCCCCAGCGCACCGAGGATGCGCGCTGCGTCGAGCCCACGCCGACGATCGCGCCGGTGATCGTGTGCGTCGTCGACACCGGGATGCCCAGCGCCGTCGCCAGGAACAGCGTGATCGCGCCGCCGGTCTCCGCGCAGAAGCCCCCCACCGGCTTGAGCTTGGTGATCTTCTGACCCATCGTGCGGACGATGCGCCAGCCGCCGAACATCGTGCCCAGGCCGATGGCCAGGTAACACACGACGATCACCCAGGTCGGCGGCGAATGCTCGCCGGCACCCGCGTAACCCGACGCGATCAGCAGCATCCAGATCAGGCCGATCGTCTTCTGCGCGTCGTTGCCGCCGTGGCCCAGGCTGTACAGGCCGGCCGAGACCAGCTGCAGCCGCCGGAACCAGTTGTCCACGCGCAGCGGCGAGCTTCTGCGGAACAGCCACGCCACCGCCACCATCAGCAGCGACCCGAGCAGGAAGCCCAGGATCGGCGACACGAAGATGAACAGCACCGTCTTGCCGATGCCGCTCATGATCAGGCCCTTGGTCCCCGCCTTGGCGATCGCCGCGCCCACCAGGCCGCCGATCAGCGCATGCGAGGAACTCGACGGAATGCCGTAGAACCAGGTGATGACGTTCCACGCGATCGCGCCGATCAGCGCGCCGAAGATCACGTGGTGATCGACGATGCTCGCGTCGATCGAGCCCTTGCCGATCGTCGCGGCCACCTTCAGCTCGAAGAACAGCACCGCGATCACATTGAAGAAGGCCGCGAACAGCACGGCTTGCTGCGGCTTGAGCACGCCGGTCGAGACGACCGTCGCGATCGAGTTCGCCGCATCGTGGAAGCCGTTCATGAAGTCGAACGCGACGGCCAGCACCACGAGCATGGCCACGACCCAGAAGGCCACCTGCATCGTTCCCATTGGAGACGCTCCTATCGAACGATCGCGGGGATCAGGAGTTCTCGAGGACGATGCCCTCGATCAGGTTGGCGACGTCCTCGCAACGGTCGGAGATCGACTCGAGCTGCTCGTAGATGGCCTTGAGCTTGATCAGCTCGCGCACGTCCTCCTGCTCGCGGAACAGCTTGGACATCGCGGCGCGCATCACGCGGTCGGCGTCGGACTCGAGCTTGTCGATCTCCTCGCAGGCCTTGATCGCGGCCTCGGCGGTCTGCGGCTCGCTGAGCTTGGGCAGCAGCGTCACGGCGTGCTTGACGCGCTCGCAGCACTTGGCCGACAGCTCGCCCAGGCGCAGCACCTCGTCGGGGATGGAGCGCACGTCGTACAGCTGCATCGTCTCGGAGGAGTCCTGCAGCAGGTCCAGGATGTCGTCCATCGCGTTGATCAGGCCGTGGATCTGCTCGCGGTCGATCGGCGTGATGAAGGTCCGGTGCAGCAGCCGGTTCACCTCGGCGGTGACGCGGTCGGCATGGTGCTCGGCCCGGTCGACCTCGGCAGCGTACTTCTCGCGCAGCGTCAGGTCGTTGTAGTTCTGGATCATGAGCATGAAGGCGCGCGCGCCTTCGACGATCTGCGCGCCGTGCTCATTGAACAGTTCGAAGAAATTGCCCTCTCGGGGCAGCAGCTTGCCGAAAAACATGGGGAGGCTCCGGGCCGTGCGATCCTCGCCGGACCGTCACAAATGATTCATTTCCGTGTCACGGAAAACCCGCAAGTGTAGCGGCCCGTGGCCCGATGGAGCCACCGCCGGGATTTCCCCGGCCCTCATTCATCGGTCGAATGAGGAAATGTCCGGGCGCTCCGCGCTCACAGGAACAGCAGCGCGTAGCCGATCGCCGTGGCCACCACCAGCGCGGGAATCGCGTACAGGTGGAAGACCTTCCACGCGCGCGGGTCATCGGTCATGCGCAACGCGATCAGGTTGGCCAGCGAGCCGATCATCAGCCCGAAGCCGCCGACGTTGACCCCGTAGGCGATGACGCGCCAGTCGGTGGAGAACTCCGCCAGCGCGATGGTCGCCGGCACGTTGCTGACGAGCTGGCTGACGCCGATGCTGGCCAGGTACAGATGCGTCGGCTGCTCCAGCCCCAGACCGCGCATCAGCTGGTTCACGCTGTCCAGCCCGGCCAGCAGGCGCAGGTCGACGAACATCAGCACGAACACGAGCAGCAGGCCCCAATCCAGGTCGGCCACCACCCGCGGACGCAGCACGAGAAACAGCACCAGGACCGCCGCGGCCGCCCATCCGGCCTGATGCATGTCGGTGGCGATGAGGAACGGCAGATACAGCAGTGCGGAGACCACGAGCAGGCGCTTGTCCAGCGACACGGTCTCGTGCGCGAGCACCGCGAGCCGGCGGCCCTTGAACGCCATCGCCGTGACCACGAGCAGCACCGCCATCAGGCTGGCCACGAGCGGCAGCTGGTGCCAGATGAAATCGGTGAACGGCACCTGGGCGCGCTGCCACAGGAAGATGTTCTGCGGATTGCCGATGGGGGTCAGCGCCGAGCCGGCGTTCACCGCCAGGGCCTCGAAGATCACGATGCGCGTGGCCGGCATGCCGGTGATCGTGCACACGCGCAGCGTGAGCGGCACCACGACGAAGAGCGCCACGTCGTTGGTCAGCACCGTCGACAGCAGCGCCGCCGTCGCGACGAGGAACAGCGCCGCGGCCCGCTCGGTGCCCATGGACTCGACCAGCGTGCGCCCCAGCGCATGCAGCGCGCCGCTCAGCTCCAGGCCCTTCGTCAGCAGCAGCAGGCCCGTCAGGGCGGCGATCGTGGGCCAGTCCACCAGCGTGCCGTAGCTGGCGATGCGCGCGGGCTGCACCACGGAGAAGATCAGCAGACCGGCCAGCAAGGCCAGGAAGAAGCGGTCCTGCTTCAGGCCCAGCAGCACACGGGAGATCACGCTCATCGCAGCGGTGCGTCCTCACGGGTCAGCGCCTGGTCGGCGACGGCCGGCAGATGGGCAAGCAGTGCGCCAAGCCCGGGCGCGCTCAGCGCCGGATCCAGCTCCAGCAGCGGTCGCAGCACGAAGGCGCGTTGGTGCAGGCGCGGATGCGGCACGACCAGCCGATCCAGCGCGATGGATTCATCGCCGTAGAGCAGCAGGTCCAGGTCGAGCGTGCGCGGCGCGTTCACGAACGGGCGCTCACGCCCGTGTCGCAGCTCGATCGCCTGCAGCGCCGCCAGCACCGCCAGCGGCGACAGCGTGGTGCGCACGCGGGCGACCGCGTTCAGGTAGTCGGGCCCCTCGCAGCCGACCGGCGCGCTGCGCCAGGCGCCGGAGACGGCCTCCAGGGTCAGGCCGGGCTCGTCGGCGAGGTCGGCGAGCGCCGCCTCCAGCGTGCGCCGCAGGTCGCCGAGATTGGCGCCCAGGCCGACGTACGCCGTGATCATGCGTCGCCGGTCGAGCCCGCGTCCGCCGCGCCGGTGCCGCCCGCCGCCTTGGGCTTGCGTCGACGGCGGCGCTTCTTGGCCGGCGCGCTCGCGCCGCCCTCGGAGGACTCGAAGCCCTCACCGCCATCGCCGTGGTCCATGGCCTCGGGATCGATCGGCAGCGAGGCCGCGGATTCACCGCTGACCGGCTGCGCTCCGCCCACCGAGCCGCGCGGCACCGAGTGCACCCGTCCGCCGCCCGCCTTGGGCTTGCTGCGCGGGCCGCCCTGACGCTGCGTCTCGCGCGCCTGGTCGAGCAGCGCGCGGCGATCGTCCTCGCTGCCCAGCGCGAAGTCCTCCCACCAGTCGGCCAGCGCCGGATCGATCTCGCCCGCCTCGGCGCGCAGCGCCAGGAAGTCGAAGCCCGCGCGGTAACGCGGCTGCTCGATCAGGCGATGCGGACCGCTGCCGGTGCGGCGCTCGAAGCGCGGCTGCATCATCCAGATCTCGCGCATGTCCGCGGCGAGCTTGCCGCGGCCGGAGATGTCGCCCACGCGCGCGTCGAAGACCAGGTCGATCGCCTGCTGCAGCGCGGGCACCGGGCCCTCGCCGCCGTCGGTCAGGCGCTTCCAGCGCTGCTGGACCTCGCCCCAGAGCATGCACGCGAGCATGAAGCTCGGCGCCACCGAGCGCCCCTCTTCCACGCGCTTGTCGGTGTCTTCCAGCGCCAGGCGGACGAACTTGCCGTGCACGTTGTCGGGCAGCGCGCCGTCCTTGTCCAGCACCGCGTCCAGGATGGGGAACACGCCGCGCGCCAGGCCCTGCTTGCGCAGCTCATCGATGCTGGCCAGCGAATGCCCGGTCTGCAGCAGCTTGATCATCTCGTCGAACATGCGCGACAGCGGCACGTTCGCGAGCAGCGGCGCCATCGCGGCGATCGGCGCGCGGGTCTTGGGCTCGATCGTGAAACCGAGCTTGGCGGCGAAGCGCACCGCGCGCAGGATGCGCACCGGATCCTCGCGGTAGCGGGTCTCGGGGTCGCCGATCATGCGCAGGACCTTCTTGCGCGCGTCGGCCAGGCCGCCGTGGTAGTCGACCACGAGCTCGCGCTCGGGGTTGTAGTACATGGCGTTGACGGTGAAGTCGCGGCGCGCGGCGTCTTCGATCTGAGGACCCCACACGTTGTCGCGCAGCACGCGGCCGGACGCGTCCACGACGTGCGACTTGCCCTCCAACGCGCCCTTGGACGTCTTCTCGTTGCCCTGCACCTGCTCGGCGTCGTCCTCCTTGAGCAGCGCGCGGAAGGTCGAGACCTCGATGACCTCATGCTCGCGGCCGCGGCCGTAGACCACGTGGACGATGCGGAAGCGCCGGCCGATGATGAACGCGCGGCGGAACTGGTTCTTGACCTGTTCCGGCGTGGCGTCGGTGGCGACGTCGAAGTCCTTGGGGCGGCGGCCCAGCAGCAGGTCGCGCACGGCGCCGCCGACGATGAAGGCCTCGAAGCCCGCGTCGGTCAGGCCCTTGACGACCTTCACCCCGCGCTCGTCCAGCAGCGCCGGATCGATGCGGTGTTCCTCCGCGGTGACTTCCACCCGCTTGCCCAGCGGCGTGGCGGTCCCCTCGGGTTTGCCCAACAGCTTGTTGATAAATTTCTTGATCATTCGAAGAGCTTCAATATCGGCCAGCCGCGCTCGCGCGCCAACGTCTCGAGGGCCGCGGTGGGATTGGTCGCCACCGGATGGCTGACCCGCTCCAGCAGCGGCAAGTCATTCATCGAGTCGCTGTAGAAATGCACACGCTCGAACTCCTCCCAGCGACGGCCCTGGGCGGCCAGCCACTCGTTCACGCGCACGATCTTGCCCGCCTGGAACGAGGGCGTGCCGCGCACGCGTCCGGTGAACGCACCGGTGTCATCGCGCTCCAGCTGCACGGCGATCAGGTGATCGATGCCGAAGGCCTGGGCGATCGGCGCGGTCACGAATTCATTGGTCGCGGTCACGACGACCACGAGATCCCCGGCATCCAGGTGGCGCTGCACCAGTGCGCGCGCATTGTCGCGCAACATCGGCGCGACGATCCGGGCCATGAATTCGGCCCGCGCGGCCTCGGCCTCGGCCAGCGGGCGGGCCCGCCAGACCGAGGTGGCGAAGTCGACGTATTCGTCCAGGTCGAGCTCGCCGCGCTGGTACTGGGCGTAGAACTCGTCGTTGCGCGCGGCCCAGGCGGCGCCATCGGCCCAGCCGATCTCCACCATGTAGGCGCCGAAGGCGTGGTCGGAGTCCTGCGGGATCAGCGTCCCATCCAGGTCGAAGAGGGTCAGGTCCACGGGCGAGTCCTTGAAGAAGCGGTGGGTTCCGGGAGGCGCGGACCAGGGCCGGCGGCTCAGGCGAGCACGCCCTGGTCGGCCAGCATCTGGCGCAGCAGCGGCACGGTGACGGCGCGCTTGCTGGCCATCGCGAATTCATCCAGCCCGTCCAGCAGCGTCATCAGGTGCTTCAGGTCACGGGCGTAGCGGTTGAGCAGGTAGTCGATCACGTCGTCGGTGAGCGCGATGCCGCGGCGGTCGGCCTCGCGGCGCAGCACGGCGCGGACCTCGGCCTCGGACAGCGGCTGCAGCGCGAAGGTCGGGCCCCAGCCGAGCCGGGTGCGCAGGTCTTCGCGCAGGTCCAGGTCCACCGGCGGCGCGGTGCCAGTGGAGACGACCGCCAGCCCCAGCGTGGCGGCCTCGACGAACAGGGCGAAGGCGGCGTGCTGCTGACCGGGATCGAAACGCTGGGTGTCGTCCAGCAGCAGCAGGCTGGGATGGGTGGGCAGTTCCCAGGGCAGCGGCGTGTCGGCGTCATACCAGCCGACCTGCGCGCCGGCATGCTGCCAGTGCTGGGCGAGCGCGCGCAGCAGGTGCGTCTTGCCGCTGCCGGGCGGCCCCCACAGGAACACCGGCGGCGAGCCCCCACCCAGCCCCAGCACATGCGTCAGGGCGGCGGTATTGGCACCGGTGAGGAGCGTGTCAAAGGTGTAGTCGGGCTCGGGACCGAGCGACAGCGGGATCTGCTTCAAACCACTTCAGCGTTGGATGACGGGGGCGCGTGCGCGGCAAGGCCGGCGCGAAGATGGACGCGACGACGGGCACGAAGACGGGCACGAAAACGGGCACGTCTCCCTCGAAAGGGGAGGATTCTAAGCGTCGGGCGACGCTCTCCCTCTTTCGGATGCCCTCAATGGAAGGTGGCGGGACCGCCACCCGCATCGCGCAGTTGCTGGAGCGCCTGCTCGAGCTCGGCGCGCTCGACCCGGTCCTCGGGCAGCAGCGCCACGAGCTTGCGCTGCACGGCCAGCAGCCGGGGCAGATCCTGCCGGTCCATGTGGATCTGCTTGAGGTTGCGCAGGATGCGGGCCAGGATCTGCCGCGGCGACGCCGTGCCGAGGAAGGCATCCAGCGACATCGGCTCCTGCGGCATCAGCCCGGCGCGCTCTCGCCAGGGGCTGAGGAACTCATCGAGCTCGCCGCGGCCGAGCGAGCGGCCGCTGAAGGGATCGAGCACGACCTCACCCTGCGGCAGCCGCAGTTTCATCAGGAAGTGGCCGGGAAAACTGACGCCCTTGACCCGCAGGCCGACGTGCGAGGCCAACTCCATGTAGACGATGGCCAGCGTGATCGGGATGCCGCGGCGCGTGGCCAGCACCTGGTGCAGGTAGCTGTTGCCCACGGCGTAGTAGTCGTTGACGTTGCCCGCGAAGCCGAGCTCGCCATGGAAATACTGGTTCAGCATGCGCAGCCGGTGGCTGGGCGGCGCATCGGCCGGCAGGCGCTGCCGCAGCCGTTCGCCGAGCCGGTCCAGCTCCGCCATCACCTGCTGCACATCGAGCCGGGGGAAGTCGTCCAGCGCGATCGCGGTAGCGGCCTCGGCCAGGTTCAAGGTGTCGTCGTCGGCAACCAGCGTCGAGAAATAGTCCAGCGCCGTCGGCACCGTCCACTGCAAGGGTGAACTCATGCGCCGGAGTCTACGCCCGCCATCGGGTCCCGCCACCCACACGGAAGCAGGCCCCCGCCCTCCCCCATCAGACGGTCTTCCCGGGGTGAGCCCTGCCGCTTCAGGCCCGGCGGGCGAACTCCCGCAGCTTCACGCCCAGCAGCATCAGCACGGCGAAATACAGCAGCGCCGAGCCGCCCAGGCTCAACGCCATCCAGCCCGCGCGCGCGAGTTCGAAGCTCATTCCCTTGCCGCCGACCCACGGGAAGTACCGTGCCAGCCACCACTGCAGCGCGCCCATCGCCGCGCTGGCGATGACCACGCGCAGCAGGAACAGCGCCCAGCCCGGCTCCGGCGTGTAGGTGCCGAGCTTGCGCAGTCCGTGCAGCAGCAGCAGCGCGTTGACCACGGCCCCCAGGCCGATGGACAGCGAAAGCCCCGCCACGCCGATGCCCAGCCCGAACACGAAGATCGCGTTGAACACCTGCGTCAGCACCAGCACGCCCACGGCGATGCGCACCGGCGTGCGCATGTCCTGGCGCGCATAGAACCCGGGCGCCAGGATCTTGATCGACACCAGTCCCATCAGGCCCAGCCCGTAGCCCATGACCGCGCGCGCGGTGTGCGCGACGTCCTCGCCATGGAAGGCGCCGCGCTGATACAGCGTCGCCACGAGCGGCTCGGCGAAGACGAGCAGCGCCACCGCGCAGGGCAGCGCCAGCAGGAAGGTCAGGCGCAGACCCCAGTCCAGCAGGCCCGAGTAGCGCGCGGTCTCGCCCTTGGCGGTGCTGGCGGCGAGCTGCGGCGTGAGCACCACGCCCAGCGCCACGCCCAGCAGCGCGATGGGGAACTCCATCAGGCGGTCGGCGAAGGTCAGCCACGACGCGGCGCCCTCACCCACCGAGATGGCGATCTGCGTGTTGATCAGCAAGGACAGCTGCGCCACGCCCACGCCCAGCAGCGCCGGCCCCATCTTGCCCAGCACCTGGCGCACGCCGGGATTGGCCGCGGCCTGGCGGAAACCGGACCAGCTCAGCGCGAAGCGCGGCATCAGGCCGATCCTGAGCAGCGCGGGCACCTGCATGCCCAGCTGCAGGATGCCGCCGAGCATCACGCCCAGCGCCAGCGAGTAGATGGGTTCATATCCATGGCGCGCCAGCACCGGTGTCAATCCATAACCGCAGGCGATCGAGGCCACGTTCAGCAGCACCGGCGTCACCGCCGGCACGATGAAGCGCTTCCACGTATTGAGGATGCCGGCCGACAGCGCCACCAGCGACATGAACCCGATGTACGGGAACATCCAGCGCGTCATGACCACGGCGGCCTCGTGCGCGTCGTGCGACAGGCCCGCGCCGAGCGCCCACACCAGCACCGGCGCGCCGACCACGCCCAGCACGCAGGTCCCCAGCAACGCCCACAGCAGCACGGTGGCCACGGCATCGATCAGGCCGCGGGTGGCATCATCGCCATCGCGCGCGCGCGCCGCGGCCAGCGCCGGCACGAAGGCCTGCGAGAACGCGCCCTCGGCGAAGAGACGGCGCAACATGTTGGGGATGCGGAACGCGACGTTGTAGGCGTCGGTCATCGCGTTCGCGCCGAACAGACCGGCCACCATCTGATCCCGGACCAGGCCCGTGATGCGCGACAGCAGCGTGAAGACCGAAACGACGGAAGCGGTGCGGAGCAGGTTCATTCAGGGGACGGGCGGGCGCGAAGGACCGCGCATTATGGGTGCCCGCTGAGAACGACATCTCTCCGGATTTGGTTTTTCCATTCCTGGCTGCTATACTCGCCGTCTTTGCACCATCTGGACTGATAAGACAATGGCAAGCTCTTCCAAAGCCAAGAAGAAAACCGTGCGCCTGGCCTCGGGCCGCAAGCGCGCACGTCAAGACGTCAAGCTGAACGCCGCCAACACGGCGCTGCGTTCGAAGTTCCGCACGGTCATCAAGAACGTGCAAAAGGCGATCGTCACGGGTGACAAGGCCAAGGCCGCTGACCTGTTCAAGACCGCCCAGCCCGTCATCGACTCCGTCGCCGACAAGGGCATCTTCCACAAGAACAAGGCTGCTCGCCACAAGAGCCGCCTGTCCGCCAAGATCAAGGCGCTGGCCGCCTGATAACCAAGATCCAGCTCTGGTGCACGTAGAAGGCCCGCCATTCGGCGGGCCTTTTCGCTTTCAGGATCGCCCGTTGCCGGGCTGGCCCTCACAGCGGCATCGGGGCGGTCTGCCCCACCACCTCGCGCACGTGGAGCCAATCCACGACATTGCGCGCCACCCATTCCCCGTCATCCAGCGGCAGGTCATGCCCGGCATGGCGGTGCAGCCGCAGCGGCGCGCCCCAGGCGCGGCTGATCGCCTGCGAGCATCGCCAATCCACCAGCGTGTCGCCCTGGCTGCACAGCAGCAGCATCGGCGGTTCGGGCTTGGCCAGGCTGGCGCGATAACGCGCCGCGGCCAGCAGCTGGCGCAGCGCATTGCGCCGACGCACCGGATGCCGGCGCTGGATCGACACCCAGTCGTCGAGCACCTGCTCGGGCTGCTGCTGCAGCCGCGTCGTCATCTGGAGCACCTTGGCCTCGCGCCTGCGCAAGCTCAGCCGCGTGAGGCTCAACAGCAGCAGCGACCAGTAGTTCGACGGCCGCAGGCGGCGGAAGAACGCGCTGAACGGCCGCAGGCTCGTGTTGATGAGCACCACACCGTCGAGTTCCCGCGGATGGCGCGCCGCCCACTCGCTGGCCACCATCGCTCCGAGCGACATCGCCAGCACCTGATAGGGCGGCGGCACGCCGCGTCGGCGCAACTCCGCGCGGCATTCCTCCATCATCGCGTCCACGTGCGTGGGACTGCTCTGCCGATGCTTGTCCCCGTTGCCCGGCAGGTCGAGCAACTCCAGCCGCGCCTGCGGCTGCTGCACCTGCAACGCGCGTTGCAGGTGGATGGGGAAGTCGCCCCAATGGGCGCTCTCGCGTGTCAGCCCGCGCAGCAGCACCCACGTGTGCATGCTCATCGGACGATCCTCCGATACCAGCGGTTCAACGCCTGCTCCCCGTGATCGATTCTTGTGTCCGGCCCCGGCAACCACCGGAACGCGCTCTGCGTCGCGCGAGTCATGAAATCCATCCAAGCCATATGCCGTCGCAATACACGCTGTTCGCGATGGGCGATCAGCGGATTGAACATGCCGTGCCGGGAGAGTAGCTGGCGAGGATTTTTCTTCACCCACAGCCATGACCCCATTTCGAGTGTCATTGGCAGGAAGATCCCCCGATCGAGGGTGAGCGCCTCGTCATAAAGATGGTCCCAGAGGTCCCCATGCGTCAGGTAATGGCGGCTCTGCGGCTCCATCACGTAAGGGTGCGGAGACAGGCATTGATCCAGGACCTCGCACAACGCATGGATCTCGGCCAGGTGCGGCATCGGCCGGCGGCTGCGCGCATATGGGAACCAGATCCGGTCCCGCAAGCCGAAGCCGCTGTGGAAGTCGATCGAGATCGACACCGGCCGCCCCAGCAGCTCCTCGCGCACGAATCGGCACAGGGCCTCGCTCTCGGGCTGCATCGGCGCCTGCGCGGGGCCGCGGTAATACGGCAGCAGTCGGGTGAGGCGATGTCCGCCGATCAGGAAAGGCACGCCGTGCTCGGCGTCCTGCGGTGCGTTGCGCATCAGGTCCACGCCCTGCGGATTCGCGCGAGAGCCCGCCAGCACACCGCCCGGATTCACGATCGGCAGGAACACCAGCCGCAGCGATTCCAGTTGCTGATGCAGGCTGAGGTCCCAGCGCAGCCGTCGCACGAGGCTGCCCAGGTAGGCGAGCACGACCTGCGCGCCGATGCGCTCCAGGCCATGAACGCCGCCGATGAAGGCCAGCGCCGGCACGGACGGATCGGGATTGCCCATCGTCACGCCGAGCACCGGCAACGCGCCCTGCGGCGTGGTAACGGTGACGAGTTCACGCGCCCCGATCAGCGCCCCGCCCTGTTCGATCAGGCGGTGCAGCTCGCGCAGTTCCGGCAGGAGGACCTCGGCCCGAGGGGCCGCATCGGCGGTGAAGACGGCCATGTCCGGCAAGCCTCGTGGGCGGGTCGCAGCGAACCCGGCAGGCTAGCCGCGATGGCGGCACTTGGCGATGGCCCGAACGGGCCACGGAAAAGGTCAGCGAGGAGGCGGAGAAGACCGGGAGGCCAGGACGTCCGGGGCTCAGGTCTTGCCGGGCTCGCGGCCGTCGGGCAGCAGGCAGGCGTCGACGACCTGCAGCTTGTTGTCGCGGGCGAAGTTCATGACGAAGTCCCAGGCCATCGGCTCGACGGACTTCAGCGCCTCGTTGACGATGACGCACTTCACGCCGTTGACCACGCGCGGCACGCAGTAGGGGGAGTAGCCCAGGTAGGCGTCGCGGCCGCTGCGCGTGCCGCCGGGACGGAAGCAGGACATGGCCCCGGCCAGACGTTCGGCCCAGTCGCTCGGACGGAAGGTGCGGCCATCCGTGGTGATGCCCTGGATGAACACTTCTCGCGGCTTGGGCTGCTCAGTCATTGGCTACTCGGTCTCACGCGTCCCGGCCCGCGGCGGGGGGACGGGCGTCCGGTCGCGGCAGGCAAAACCGCTATTGTGCCCTGGATGTGTTGCGTCGCAGCACGCATGGGCTTACGGCTCGCCCTGGTCAGCGTGACTGCCGACACTGTCCAGGAGGAATCGTTTCCCCGCTGAGGGTCGACCCGTAGAATCGGCCGCTTCACCCCTCCCATTCACCCCCCACTCCGACTACCTGGAGAGTTGATGAACGCCTCGGACTCCTCGTTCGCCGCCCCGACCGAACCCCATGTGATGCAAACCTATGGCCGCCTGCCGATCGCGTTGTCGCACGGCGAAGGCGTGTGGGTGTGGGACACGGCCGGCCGACGATACCTGGACGGGCTGGGCGGGATCGCCGTCAACACGCTCGGGCACAACCACCCGGTGCTCGTGGAGGCGCTGCGGGATCAGGTGGGCAAGCTGATCCACACCAGCAACTACTACCACGTCCCGCTGCAGGAGCAGCTCGCGGCGAAGCTCTGCGCGCTGTCGGGCCTGACCAACGTGTTCTTCTGCAACTCGGGCCTGGAGGCCAACGAGGCGGCGCTGAAGATCGCGCGCAAGTACGGGCATGACCGCGGCAACACCTCGCCCGAGGTGATCGTCTTCGAGAAGGCCTTCCATGGCCGCTCGATCGCGACGCTGTCGGCCACCGGCAATCCGAAGGTGCAGGACGGTTTCGGTCCGCTGGTGCCGGGCTTCGTGCGCGTGCCGCTGAACGACATCGAGGCGCTGCGCAAGGCCGTGGCCGAGCATCCCAACGTCACCGCCGTGTTCCTGGAGACCATCCAGGGCGAAGGCGGCGTGAACCCGGCGCGCATCGATTTCCTGAAGGACCTGCGCAAGCTCTGCGACGAGCATGAGCTTCTCCTGATGCTGGACGAGGTGCAGTGCGGCATCGGCCGTACCGGCAAGTGGTTCGCGCACCAGTGGGCGGGCATCGTGCCCGACGTGATGCCGCTGGCCAAGGGCCTGGGCTCGGGCGTGCCGATCGGCGCGGTGGTCTGCGGCGACAAGGCCGCCAAGGTCTTCGGACCGGGCAACCACGGCACGACCTTCGGCGGCAATCCGCTGGCGATGCGCGCGGGCGTGACCACGTTGAGCGTCATGGAGGCCGACGGCCTGCTGGCCAACGCGGCCACGGTGGGCGCCGAGCTGAAGGCGGCGATCGAGCGCGGCCTGGCCGGTGAGTCCGGCCTGGTGGAGGTGCGCGGCCAGGGACTGATGCTGGGCATCGAGCTGGACCGTCCGTGCGGCGTGCTGCTGCAGCAGGCGATGGAAGCCGGCCTGCTGCTCAGCGTGACGGCCGACCGCGTGATCCGCCTGGTGCCCGCGCTGACGCTGACCAGCGCCGAGGCCACGCAGATCGCCGACATCCTGGTGCCGCTGGTGAAGGCCTTCCTGGCCCAGACGCCGGCCTCCGCGCCATGAAGCCGGGGAACAGCCTGATGCGTCATTACCTGCAGTTCAAGGACCTGCGCGCGGAAGAGTACGCCCACCTGTTCGACCGTGCCGCGATGATCAAGCGGCGCTTCAAGAACTACGAGAAGTACCAGCCGCTGCAGGACCGCACGCTGGCGATGATCTTCGAGAAGGCCTCGACGCGCACCCGCGTGAGCTTCGAGGCGGGCATGTACCAGATGGGCGGCTCGGTGGTGCACCTGACCACCGGTGACAGCCAGCTGGGCCGCGCCGAGCCGATCGAGGACAGCGCGCGCGTGATCAGTCGCATGGTCGACATCGTGATGATCCGCACCTACGAGCAGACCAAGCTCGAGCGCTTCGCGGCGCACTCGCGGGTGCCGGTGATCAACGGTCTGACCAACGAGTACCACCCGTGCCAGATCCTGGCGGATCTGTTCACGTTCATCGAGCAGCGCGGCATGGACCGTCGCGGCGCGATCGACATGGAGTGCCTGAAGGGGCGCGTGGTGGCGTGGGTCGGTGATGGCAACAACATGGCCAACACCTGGCTGCAGGCGGCGGAGATCCTCGGTTTCACCGTGCACGTGAGCACGCCCAGCGGCTACGAGATCGATCCGGCGGTGGCCGGCATCCGGGACACGAGCTGCTACAAGGTCTTCAAGGATCCGAAGGAAGCCTGCAAGGGCGCGGACCTGGTGACGACGGACGTGTGGACGAGCATGGGCTACGAGGCCGAGAACGAGGCCCGCCGGGCGGCGTTCGCGGACTGGTGCGTGGACGCGTCGATGATGGCGCAGGCCAAGCCGGACGCGCTGTTCATGCACTGCCTGCCGGCGCACCGCGGCGAGGAAGTCGCCGCGGACGTGATCGACGGGCCGCAGTCGGTGGTCTGGGACGAGGCCGAGAACCGCATGCACGTGCAGAAGGCGCTGATGGAGTACCTGCTGCTGGGCCGCATCGGCTGAGCTGACGAATCGATCCAAGCGCTTGTTCCTCGGGACAAGCGCCCCACGACAAGGCCCGCTGCGTGCGGGCCTTTGTTCATGGTGGCGGGCGTCAGATCACCATGCCGTGGGTGATGGCGAAGCGTTGTGCTCGGCTCATCATGACCATATCCAGGGATGGCAGTCGCTCGGCAAGGAGTGCAGCCGAGTGTTCGCGCATGGCGTCATCCCCTTCAATCAACTCGAACTTGAACGGCTTGAAGTCCGTGCCATCGAAATTTCCACAGAAGAATCGGCGAATGCGAGACGCGTTCGCCACAAGGATGTCGAAGACCACCTTGCCGACCACACCTCGCGATTGGAGCTCGTGAACGATCATGTCCATTTCGTCCAAGGGCGCAGACGGACCGACCGCCAGCACGCAAGCGGAAAACCTCATCGGATCCGGAGAGGGACAGACGACGTAATGCTTCATGGCATTCCTTTCAAAAGTCGATGGCAGCTGTCTTCAATCATTGAGAGCACCCGCGTCACCAGATCAATGGCTTCGGCGCGTTCCTCGAGAAGCCGGGCCCCCACGACAATCGCGGAGACGAGTTGCACCGCCACCTCTGGCGCGACCACGTGATCCGCGGTCGCCGACTGCGCCTTCGTTGAACAACGAGCTGCGCATTCTTCGCGTCGCCCTTGCGCGGCGCCATTGCCCAATCAAGTCAATGTGCACGCGTTCAAGTGAGCGTCAGTCGACAACCCGCCATCGCCAAGCCGAGCCGGCGCCCTACTTCACCGCCCCGATCGCCTTCAACCCGTCCTCGTAGGAGCCGGCGGGATAGTGCTTCTGCACCGCCTTCCACACGGTGCCCGCGCGCGCGTTGCGCTCCAGTGCGTCGGTGAGGATCTCCCGCTCCTTGGCCGGCAGATGCCGCGACAGGTAGATCCCGCTGTCCGTCCAGTTCAGCTCCGCCATCGCCTCCAGCCGCAGGCGGTCCAGCAACGGACGTGTCCGCGAGTCCTGCAGCAGTGTGCCCGCCAGGATCGACGGCGCCATGATCGTCACATCGGCCAGGCTGCGCTCCAGCGTGCGCACCACCGACGCCGTGTCCGCCTCCATCACCAGCCGGCGTTGCGCCCGCAAGGTCTTCAGCAGCTCCAGGTAGGGCTCGCCGTAATCGAAGCCGCGCACCACCGCCACCCGCAGCTCGCGCCGCTCGGCCAGGTCCGCCAGGCTCTCGATCGGCGCGCGGTCCGAGGCCAGCGAGATCAGCATCGCCCGCGCCTTCATCATCGGAATGAAGTCGCCGTGCAGGTCGCGCTGCGTCGTGCGGGTCGCCGGCACCAGCACGTCGGCGCTGCCGGCGGCGAACATCGCCTCCACGCGCGCCCGCGGCACGACCACGAAATCAAACTGGCAGCCCGTCTCCGACGCCACCTTGCGCAGCACGTCCGGGAACACGCCGCTGACCTCGCCGCCCGAGGTCACCACGCTCATGCCGATCGGCGCCACCGGCACCCGGATCGCCCGCGTGCAGTCGGCCCGAGCCGCGCCCGCCCACAGCGTCGCGCCGGCCGCCAGCCACACCGCCGCCCGCCGCAGAGCGCGCGCCCGGCGTTCGATCGCCGTGACCCGTCCGCATGCGGATCGGCCCGGCTGCCCGAGATGCCACCCATTCATCGTTGTTATCTCCCGTGCCGGGGCTGCCGCCGGCGCCCCATGTCGAGGGCCAGATTAGCAAAGCCGCGCCCGCCCACAACCGCCGAAACCCGCGACTCCCCCCGCCCGTCGCCCATCCGGAGGGGGATGAACCCTCCGGTTCGGGGGAGCCCGGGGCCGCCGGGTACGCTCCAA
Source organism: Roseateles sp. So40a (assembly GCF_048081605.1). Lineage (NCBI taxonomy): Bacteria > Pseudomonadati > Pseudomonadota > Betaproteobacteria > Burkholderiales > Sphaerotilaceae > Roseateles > Roseateles sp. So40a. The sequence goes on from NZ_CP182288.1 coordinate 3,051,671, forward strand.
TGGCGGGTGCGAGGCGGCGCGGGCTCACCCCGGAGGTCGCCCACTCGCGAAGCTTGACGTCAGCCCCGCGTGGCATCCTTGCCGCTGTCATGAAAACCGCTCTGATCTCCGACCTGCACGCCAACCGCCAGGCGTTCGCGGCCGTTCTCGACCACGCCCGGCGCCAGGGCGCCCTCCATTTCGCGCTGCTCGGCGATTACGTCGGCTACGGCAGCGATCCGGGCTGGGTCGTGGATCAGGTCCGCGCGCTGCGCGAGGACGGCGCCATCGTCGTGGCCGGCAACCACGACCTGGGCGTCACCCAGGGCCCCCGCCCCACGATGAACGACGACGCGCGCGCCGCCATCCTGTGGACGCGCGCCCAGCTCAGCGAGTCGCAACTCGCCTTCCTGGCCAGCCTGCCGATGGCCGAGGAAGAGGACGACTGCCTGTACGTCCACGCCAACGCCTTTGATCCGACCGGATTCGCCTATGTCCAGGGGCGCCTGGAGGCCATGCGCAGCCTGCATGCGACCGAGTGCAGATACACCTTTTGCGGCCACATGCACGAGCCGATGCTGTACCACCTCTCGGGGACCGGCAAGGCCGGCGACTTCCGGCCCCAGCCTGGTGTGCCCATCCCGCTGCTGCCCAACCGGCAATGGCTGGTGATCCCCGGCGCCTGCGGCCAGCCGCGCGACGGCAACCCGGCGGCGGCCTACGCGCTGTTCGATCACGACACCGAGGAGCTCACCTTCCAGCGCGTCCCGTACGATGTCGAGGCCGCCGCTGCCGCGCTGCGCGCCGCCTCCGGCCTGCCCGCCGGACTGGCGGACCGACTCGCGCAACGCCTGGCCATCGGCCGCTGAGCGTGCCAAGGAATCGATGAACGACGCCCACCCGACGCCTGCTTCACCCTCCACCCCGGTCCCGATCACCACCCCGCTGCAACCCGGCCAGGTGCTGGATGGGTTCGTGCTCGAGGCGCGGCTGCATCAGGGCGGCATGGCCAATCTGTGGCAGGTGCGGCGCCAGTCCCCGGCTGACGCGCCCGAGGGCGAGACCTTCCCGCTGATCATGAAGGTCCCCCGCATCAAGGGCGGCGAGGACCCGGCCAGCATCGTCGGCTTCGAGGTGGAGCAGATGATCCTGCCCGCGCTCAAGGGACCGCACGTGCCGCGTTTCGTCGCGCGCGGCGACTGGCGCCGGCAGGCCTACATCGTCATGGAGCGCATCGAGGCCGACAGCCTGCGCCCGCGGCTGGACCAGGCGCCGCTGCCGCTGGTGGAGGTGGTGGAGATCGGCATCCAGGTCGCGCACGCGCTCACCGACCTGCATCGCCAGCACCTGGTGCACCTGGACATCAAGCCCAGCAACATCCTGCTGCGCCCCGACGGCAGCGTCGTGCTGGTGGACTTCGGCCTGTCGCGCCACGACTTCCTGCCCGACCTGCTGGAGGAGGAGTTCTCGCTGCCGATGGGCACCGGGCCCTACATGTCGCCCGAGCAGGTGCAGTTCGTGCGCAACGATCCCCGCAGCGACCTCTTCGCGTTGGGCGTGATGCTCTATCACCTGTCCACCGGCGAACGCCCCTTCGGCCAGCCGACCTCGGTGCGGCAACTGCGCCGGCGCCTCTACGTCGACCCGATCCCGCCGCGCGCGATCCGTCCCGAACTGCCGCCGTGGTTCCAGGAGATCGTGCTGCACTGCCTGGAGGTGCGCGCCGAGCGCCGCTATCAGAGCGCCGCGCAGCTCGCCCTGGACCTGCAGCGGCCCGACGCGGTCCCGCTGACCGCGCGCGCGCACAAGCTCCAGCGCAGCGGGCTGGTGCGCCGATTCAAGCGCTGGTTCCTGGCGCTGGGCGAGGAGCCGCAGGCGCCGGCCTCGGTGGGCGCGCAGGTCGCCCGCAGCCCGGTGATCATGGCCGCGGTCGACGTGCAGGGCGCCACGCCGGCGCTGCTCGAGGCCCTGCGCGAGGTCGTGCGCCGGCTCATGCAGACCGAGCCGGGTGCGCGCCTGGCCTGCGTGGGGGTGATGAAGACGAACCGCCTCGGCATGGACGAACTCACCGACGCGCAAGGCCGCAGCCATCACGTGCAGCAGCTGATCGCGCTGAAGAACTGGGCCCATCCGATGACGCGCGAGCTGGCCCTCGAGGATGGCCGCCTGACCTTCCACGTGCTGGAGGCCCCCGACACCGGCGACGCGCTGATCGAGTTCGCCGCCAAGACCGGCGTCGATCACGTCGTGATGGGCGCGCGCGCCAGCTCGGTCATCCGCCGCTACCTGGGCAGCGTCTCGGCGCAGGTCGTCACGCAGTGCACCTGCTCGGTGACCGTCGTGCGGGAGCCCCCGCAGCCCGACGATCCGCCGCCGCCCGACAGCCCGCCGATCAGCCCGTCCGCCTCGAACTGAGCCCATGTCCGCCATCGCCGACAACCCCTGCACCCGCTGCGGTGCGTGCTGCGCGAGCTTTCGCGTCGACTTCTCCCGTCAGGAACTGATGAGCGAGGGCGGCACCGTGCCCGACGGACTGACGGTGGAGGTCACCGGCCACACCTGCCGCATGCGCGGCACCGACCACGCGCGCCCGCGCTGCTCGGCGCTGCAGGGCCAGGTCGGCGAGCGCGCCGGCTGCGGCATCTACGAATGGCGCCCGTCGCCGTGCCGCGAATTCGGCATGCGCGCCCCGCTGGGCCTGGGTGACGAGGCCTGCACCCGCGCTCGCGCGCGCCACGGGCTGCCGCCGTTGGGGAACTGAGCCCCGCGGGCTCGGCGCCGCGGCAGCTCAGCGTGACTTGACCGTCGGCCGGTCCATCTTCGCGCGCAGGCTGTCGAGCTTGGCCGAATAGAGCTGGCGTTGGCGGCTGGTGACGCTGTACTCCTCGGCCTTGGCGAGCTCGTCGCGCACGATGTCCCACTTGCCCAGGCCGACGTTGGCCAGGGCCATCCAGAAATGGAACTCGTGGTAGTAGGCCGAGCGGTCGATCTCCTTGGCGAAGTAGTCGCGGGCCTTGGCGTAGTCGCCCGTCTTCATCGCGGCCACGCCCAGGTCGAAGAACTTGAACGGCGGGAACGGCTGCAACGCGGCGAGCTGCGCGTCGTAGGCCTGCGCCTCGGCGAGCTTGTCCTGGAAGCGCAGCGCCTGCACGAGGTTGCCCATGGCCTGCACGTTGGCCGGTTCACGCGCCAGCACCGCGCGGAACACGCGCTCGGCGAGGACGGTCTCGCCGTGGCGCCGATAGATCACGCCCAGCGTGTTGAGCGCCGACAGCAGGCGCGGGTCGTACAGCCAGGCGGCGCGCGCCCACCAGTAGGCGCGGTCGGTCTGAGCCTGGGACATGAGCTCCGCGGCGCGGTTGTTCAGGTACATCGCGACGATCATGCGTTCGTCGATCGCCATCGCGCGCTGGCGCGCGATCTGCGCGCCGGGCAGGAAGTCCACCACCAGCGAGGACTCCTCGCCCAGCACGCGGAAGTCCGTGCGGCGCCGTGCCAGCGCGATGTTGACGTGGCCGGAGACGACCTGCAGGTCGCCGACGCGGCTCCACTGCTCCTCGTCGTAGATCTGGCGGAAGGTGACCGGCAGGCCCATCTCGCGCGCGAAGACCGCGGTCATCATCGCCAGCGACAGGCAGTTGCCGGCCTTGGCGTCATAGGCCTCGGCGGCGGTGCGGGTCATCTCGGCGTCGTACTCGAGCTGCAGGTCGCCGCGCTTGTACAGCGCGTCCAGCAGCATCGCGCGCAGGTCGCGGGTGTCCAGCATCAGCGGCCCGGTGGTGGAGTTGGGCAGCCGGTCGTGCAGGAACTGCCGCATCCTGGGCGAGATCGCCATCACCTTGTCGGGCTCGATCACGTCGCGCGCGGGGGCGAAGAGCTCGTCGTGGATCAGCGGCGCGGGATCGATCGCGGGCGTGGGAGGCGGCGCGGTGGCGCAGCCGGTGAGCGCGAGGAGCGCGAGGAGCGTCAAGGCGCCGAGTGAGCGCAGCGCGGCGCGGCCGCGTGGCGCGGGGTGAGAGACATGGACTGCTTGGATCGCCTGGCTGGTTCCCATGACCGTCTCCGACGCGGCCTCTGACAGGGCCGCTGGAGGGGATGCTAGTCCTGTGGGGACGCGGGCGCATCCCCGCATGCGACGGACGCGGGGATACGGCGGGTGAATCCCGCCGATGCGGGGACCGAGACACCCCTCACCCCAACCCCTCTCCCGCTTCGCGGGCGAGGGGCCTTCGCGCAGTCAGGCATTGAGGCCCCCTCTCCCGCTTCGCGGGCGAGGGGCTTTCGCGCAGTCAGGCATTGAGGCCCCCTTTCCCGCTTCGCGGGCGAGGGGCTTTCGCGCAGTCAGGCATTGAGGCCCCCTCTCCCGCTTCGCGGGCGAGGGGCTTTCGCGCAGTCAGGCATTGAGGCCCCCTCGCCCGCGAAGCGGGAGAGGGCGGGGGGTGAGGGCTCTTGGCAGTCAGCGCCGCTCGACCACGAACACGGCGACGCTGCGTGCCGGCACCCGGAAGACGCCCTTGGCGCCGTCGACGCCGGCCTCACGCCGCACGCGCGCATCGGCGGCCCCGGCCGCGCGCTGCACCGGATGCAGTCGCCAGGCGAAGCCAGCCTCGGCCGGCAGCGTCATCTCGGCCGCTTCGGCGCCCGCGTTGACGACGTACAGCAGCCGCTCAAACCCCGCATCCGCCCTGCCCTTGCCATCCAGCCGCCCGACGATCACGCCCGCCTGCTGCCCCGGCCCCGTGTTGTGGAACACCAGACGGCGCTCGATCTCCCGCGGATCGCTCAGCCGCAACAGCGGTGTGCTCGCGCGGATGCGCAGCAGATCGAGGAACACGCGGCTCGTCCAGCCGATCTGCGCCGGCCCCGGCTTGATCGCGGGATCGGCCAGCAGCGGCCGCAGCAGCGCGTCGTCGGCGACCACGCCGCTCTCGCCACCCACGCCACCCTCTCCACCCGGCGGCAAGCCCGCGCCAAACCCGTTGTCGCGCCCGCGCCAGTCCAGCCGGTTGAACCAGTCGCCGGAGTCGTAGCTATTGCGATCCATCGACTTGGACCGCAGCAGCTCCCCACCCGCGTGGAAGTACGCCACGCCCTGGCTGAGCGCGTTGATGCCCAGCACCACGGCCTGCGTGCGGGCGCGATCCTCCGGCGAGGTCTCGCGCGGCAGCTTCAGCACCAGCGCGTCGAAGAGCGTCTGGTTGTCGTGGTTCTCGACATAGTTGACGACCTCCGCCGGCACCGACGCGTACCCGGCGGGCTGATCCCCGTAGGGCAGCTCGTCGCCGCGCACGCGCCGGCCCTCGGCGGTCTCCAGCACGACGCCGCGCAACGTGCCGGCCATCGCCAGCTTGAGCAGGTCGCCCTGGCGCAGCAGCTCGGCGCGACGTGCCGCGTCACCCGCCGGCGCGGGGATCACGAAGCCGGGCCGATGCATCGAGGTCGCCGCGTCGTCCCCGGCGGCCCCGCCGCGCACCGCGTCACGTCCACGGTCGCTGAAGGTCCCGATACCCGTCCCGTTGAGCGATCGCTGCGAGGCCTGCACGAATCGCCGGCCATCGGCCACCTCGCCGAAGTTCCACCCCTCGCCGATCAACGGCACCTCGCGGCCGAGCTCGCGCCGCAGCCTGGCCTGCAGCCGCTCCATCACCGCGCGCGGCTGATGCCCCATCAGGTCGAAGCGGAAGGACGCGATCTTGTAGGCCCGCGCCCAGAGCACCACCGAGTCCTCCAGCAGCTTGCCCATCATGAGGTGCTCGGTCGCGGTGTTGTCGCAGCAGGTCGAGCGCTCGACGCGGCCCGCCGCATCGAGCCGCTGGTAGTAGCCGGGGACGATGCGATCCAGCACCGAGTGCGGATGCTGCCCCGAGGCAGTCGTGTGGTTGTAGACCACGTCCATGCCCACGCGCAGTCCCGCCGCGTGCAGGCCCATCACCATCGCGCGCAGCTCCCGCACGCGCACCGCGCCGTCATTGGCATCGCTGGCGAAGCTGCCCTCGGGCGCATTGAAGTGATATGGGTCGTAGCCCCAGTTGAAGCAGTCGCTCGCGGCTTCGGCCATCACGGCGCGGCGTTGCGCGTCGCTGTCAGGCGCCAGGCCCTGCGGAACACGCGGCACGGTGCAGCCCCGCTCGGGCACGGTGGCCAGGTCGAAGATCGGCAGCAGATGGACGTCGGTCAGCCCGGCGCGGCCCAGCGCGCGCAGGTGACGCATGCCGTCGGACCGCGATTGCGTGAACGCCAGGTACTTGCCGCGCTGCGACGCGGGCACGGTGGCGTCGTCGCGGGAGAAGTCGCGCACATGCAGCTCGTAGACGACCATGTCGGTCGGCGTCTTCACGCGCGCGGGAATCGCGCTGGCGTCCCAGCCCGCGGGCTTGAGCCGCGGCTCGTCCAGGTCGGCCACGTAGCTGCGCGCCGAGTCCGCCGACAGGCTCACCGAGTACGGATCGGTCACCAGGTTGCGCACGCGTCCGACGCCGGGGACGAAGACCTCGACCAGGTAGCGGTAATACGCGCCGCCGCGCACGCCGGCGGCGGTGGCGGACCAGATGCCGGTGGCGTCATCGCGGACCATCGGCTGGCGCGAGCGCGCGGCGCTGTCCGGGCCGTCGTGGACGCAGAGCTCGACCCGGTCGGCCGTCGGCGCCCAGAGCTTGAATCCCGCTCCTTGAGCACCATGGGCGCCGAGCGACACACCCAGCGCCGTCTCGCGCTGCGCCGCGGCGTAGCGCTGGTCCAGCGCCCGCGCCGTCTGCGCCGGACTCCAACGCGTCACGCGGCCATCCGCGCCCTCGACGGTGACGAGCGCCTGCCCGGTCCACAGCGTCGTGGGATCGACCGAGGCGTCCAGCGTCAGTTCCGCGCCCGGCCCCAGATAGGCCGCCTGCGCGGCGACCTCCGCGGGCAGCGGCGCGTCCGTGGCCTGCAAGGTCTGAACCCGATCCGCACCGGTCACCCGGCCGTCGACGATCGCGAGCGCGCCGGCCGCCGACCGGTGCACGCGCACGACCTCGCCCGCAGCGAGCTGCAAGCCGGGCCAGCGCAAACGCCGTGCGTCGAGCCAGACCGGCTGCGGCGCCGCCGGATCAGCGGGCGCGACGCTGGCCGACGCCGCCGCCAGCACCGTGGCGGGCGGGCCGTCGCAATCGGCGAGTGGGCGCTGCTGCGCGGCGGCCAGTCCGGGCATCGCCAGCGCGGCCAGGAGCGATGTGACAAGCGAGGTCGCGATCCAAGTCATGTTTTAGATGGTAGCAAAACTACATACGCGAAGGATCAGGACTTCCCTTCATAGGTCATTCCTTCTATGCTGCGGCGCGGCGACCGGGAATCACCGGTCACGCAGATGTACTTTTGCTACAGACAAGAAGATCCGGAGACCGATCGATGGTGCGAACCGCCCTGACCTGCGCGATGGCCGCGCTGGGCCTTCTGAGCGTCGATGGCGCGTGGGCCGCAACCACTGCACCCGCCGCGCCCGATGCCGCCGCCACGCCGGTCGACCTGTCTCCGGTGAAGGAGCTCCGAGGGCGCAGCCCCCTGCCCGAAGGCTGGCAGCACGGCGCGTTCATCGAGATCTTCGTGCGCGGCTTCCAGGACAGCGACGGCGACGGCATCGGCGACCTGCGCGGCGTCATCCAGCGGCTGGACTACCTGCAGGCGCTCGGCATCAAGGGCATCTGGCTGATGCCCATCACCGCGAGCGCCGATCGGGACCACGGCTACGCGACCACCGACTACCGCGCCATCGAGCCGCAGTACGGCACGCTGGCCGACTTCGACGCGCTGATCCGCGAGGCTCACAAGCGCGGCATCGGCGTGGTGATGGATTACGTCATCAACCACAGCGCGCGCGAGCATCCGTTGTTCCAGGCCGCGGCGGCCGATCCGGCCAGTCCCTGGCGCGACTGGTTCGTGTGGAACACGCAGCCGCTGAGCGCGCTGCAGGACTGGGACATCTGGGGCAAGACGCCGTGGTACCTGCCCGGCGAGGAAGTGCCCGAGGTCGCCGAAGGCGCGAGCGCGCCGCCCAAGCCCGAATCCACCGCGTCGTCGCCGGCAGGCTCGCCGCGCTACTTCGCCACCTTCGGTCCGCACATGCCGGACTACAACATGCGCCACCCCGCCGTCGTGAAGTACCACGAGGACAACCTGCGCTACTGGCTCAATCGGGGCCTGGACGGGTATCGACTCGACGCCGTGCCGCACCTGATCGAGAACAGCGCCAAGGACTGGAATGACCAGCCCGAGAGCCGCGCCCTCACCGGCGCGTTCACGCGGCTGATCCAGCGTTATCCGCATCGCTTCGTCGTCTGCGAGGCCACCGCCGAGCCCAAGGTCTACACCCGGCCCGAGATCTGCGGCAGCGCCTTCGCGTTCGGCCTGGAGCGCGCGGTGATCGACGCGGCCAAGGGCGGGGACGGCGCGGTCGAGGCGACGGCCAAGGTCGCGCGTTTCTTCACCGAGGCGCCGCTGGGCATGGCCACCATGCTCAGCAACCACGACATCTTCGCGGGCCGGCGTCCCTGGGACCAGTTCGGCGGCGACGAGGCCGGTTATCGGCTCGCCGCGGCGACCTACCTGCTGCTGCCCGGCACGCCCTTCCTGTATTACGGCGAGGAGATAGGACAGGCCGGCGTCGCGGGACTGCCCGGCGACGCGCCGCTGCGCGCGCCGATGAGCTGGACCGCCGATGCGCGCGGCTTCACCACCGGCACGCCGTTCCGGCCGGTCTCACCGAACATCGCCACGCACAACGCGCAGGCGCAGGCGGCCGATCCGGGCTCGCTGCTCAACTTCTACAAGGCGATGCTGGCGCTGCGCAACACGCAGCCCGCCCTGGCGCGTGGCAGCTACGAGGCGCCGCTCGCGCAGGGACGCGTGCTCAGCTTCCAGCGTGCCTACCGGGGGCAGCGCGTGCTCGTGGTGATCAACTACGGCCAGGAGGCGGCGCGCGTCGAGCTGCCGGGCCTGCCGGCCCGCGCGCGGCTGAAGACGCTGTATCCGGCGGCGGGATCCACCGCGGCGCGTCCGCTCGCGGATGCCCCGGCCGCCGCAACTGCCGTATCCGCCGCATCCGCCCCAACGGCCGACGCCTCCGGCCGCCTCACGCTGGACGCCGCGCCACGGTCCTTGCAAGTCTTCCGACTGCGCTGAACGGGGCGCACGATGGCCTTTCTCCCGCTTCTGGCACGATGCCCCTCGCCGCTTGTTTCCCTCGCCTTGAGCCTGCTTGTCATGACGCACACTCCCGCCGCCGCCGCGACGGCCGCTTCCGTCTCCCCTGCCACCGCCGTGGCGCTTGACCGGGTCGAACCGCCGGACTGGTGGGTCGGCATGAAGTCCCCCGAGCTGCAGCTGATGCTGCACGGCGCGGGCATCGGCGCGCTGCAGGCCGAACTCGCGCCGATGCCGGGCGTGACGCTCGTCGGCACGCGGCGCGGGGACAGCCCCAACTACCTGTTCGTCGACCTGCGCCTGGCGCCCGACGCCCGGCCCGGCACGCTGACGCTGCGGCTGAAGCGCGATGGGCAGACCGTCCTCGAGCATCCATACCCGCTGCGCGCGCGGGTGGCGGGCTCGGCCGAGCGCGAGAGCTTCGGCCCGAAGGACACGATCTACCTGGTGGTGCCCGACCGCTTCGCCAACGGCGATCCGCGCAACGACGAGGTGCCCGGCTTGGCCGAGGGGCTGAACCGCGCGGACCAGGGCGGGCGGCATGGCGGCGATCTCGCCGGGCTGACCGCGCACCTGGACTACATCGCCGCGATGGGCTTCACGATGCTGTGGCCCACGCCGCTGTCGGTGAACGACAGCCCCAAGTGGAGCTATCACGGCTACGGCGCGACGGATTTCTATCAGGTCGATCCGCGCTTCGGCAGCAACGCGGACTACGTGCGGCTGGGCGCGGAGGCGAAGCGCCACGGCATCGGGCTGATCCAGGACATCGTGCTGAACCACATCGGCGTGCACCACTGGTGGATGAAGGACCTGCCGACGGCGGACTGGGTCAACGCCTGGCCCCAGTACACGGAAACGCATCACGCGCGGATGTCGCTGCAGGACCCGTACGCGGCGCCCAGCGATCGCAAGCGCTTCAGCGACGGCTGGTTCAGCCCGGGCATGCCCGACCTCAACCAGCGTCAGCCGCTGCTGGCGACCTATCTGACGCAGATGAGCCTGTGGTGGATCGAGACCGCGGGCCTGGCGGGCGTGCGCACCGACACCTACAGCTACTCGGACAAGGACTTCCTGGCGGTCTGGTCACGGCGGCTCAAGGAGGAGTATCCGAAGCTGAACATCGTCGGCGAGGAATGGAGCCCGCATCCGGCGGTGGTGTCGTACTGGCAGGCGGGCAAGCGCAACCACGACGGGTATGTGTCGTCGCTGCCCAGCCTGATGGACTTCCCGCTGCAGGAATCGCTGCTGGCGGCGCTGAATCAGCCGGATTCGCACGACGGCGGGTTCACGAAGCTGTACGAGGCGCTGGCGCATGACTTCGTCTATCCGGACCCGGCGAACCTGGTGCTCTTCGAGGGCAATCACGACACGCCCCGGACCTACAGCGTGCTGCACGAGGACCTGGACCTGACGAAGATGGCGTACGCCTACCTGGCGGTGGTGCGGCGCATCCCGCAGTTCTTCTACGGGTCGGAGATCCTGATGACCAGCCCGCGTCATCGCGACGACGGCGCGGTGCGGGCGGACTTCCCCGGCGGCTGGGCCGGCGACACGGTGAACGCGTTCACCGGCGCGGGGCTTGGCGAGCGCCAGGCGGGCGCGCAGGCGTGGCTGAAGCGGCTGCTGAACTGGCGCAAGTCGGAGCGGCTGGTGCACGAGGGCGCGCTGATGCAATACGCGCCGATGGGCGAGGCGTATGTGCTGTTCCGCTACGACGCGGCGAAGGGCCTGGGCGGCAAGCGGGTGATGCTGGTGATGAGCAAGGCGCGAGAGCCCCGCGAGCTGGACCTGTCGAGGTTCCCCGAGATGATCCGCGCGGGCGACGCGGCCGTGGATGTGATGACGGGTGAGCGCAAGACGCTGGGCCAGTCGATCACGCTGCCGGCGCGATCGGTGACGGTGCTGATGATCGAATGAACGTGGCGGCCTGACGGCTGCCTGTTCGATGTCATGCGAGAGGCTGCGGGATGCAGACCTCTGCTCGGTTTCCCTGAGACACGGGGTCGAAACCGACTTTCATGAGCCAGCGTTTCAGCATCTTCTTGCTGAATGGCTGGCCAATCCTCTTCATTCAAGTCACGGGAAACTCCCACGGGAGCGCTTTCCCGGGGCGGACAAGCTCCGCCCGCTCTAAGAGACTTTCTCCGCGGCCGCAAATTTCCCCCTTCCAACAACGGAAGGGCTTTTTGATTCACGGAGATATTCATGTCCATTCGAGAACTGACGGAAGCCGAGATCGAAATGGTTTCGGGCGGTGATGCCGCAGCGACCCGGACGCCGGGGCAAGACGCATGGGGGGAGAGCAACTTCGGCGGATACGCCCATTACCAGCAAGTCCTCTGGGACTTCTGGTACTCGACACACAGCGTGATCGACGGCGCTGGCCGCGATACGCAGTGCGCGCAGTGATGCGTTAGCCGTCGCTCCCCCATCACACAAGCGCGAGGGGCCAAGCCCCTCGCCAGGAGGCAACCATGAAAGCACTCTGCGGGCTGCTGCTCAGCCTGCCGCTACTTGCCGTGGGACAAACCGGCGTCACCGCCCACACGGACGGGAAGACCGTGTGGATCGAAGACGGTGGACTGGGCCCGAAGGAAGTCGAGAAAGTCCACGAACTCTTCGCGACCCATTGGCATTACGAGGCGATCGTCGTCAGGAACATCATGGGCGGCGTGGACCTCGCCGAACAGATGCTCTACACGAAGTTCGCCAACAAGCCGGTCACGGTATCCAGTCGCTGCCTTTCAGCGTGCGCTTTGCTCGCCTTGGCCGGGGATCCCGTCATCCTGAACCGCGATGCGGTCCTCGCCATTCATGGCACCTACTCGCGCGTTGACGGCAGCCTCAACGCTGAACGTTCCTTGAAAGGCCTGGACTGGCTGGCCGGGCGCCTGCCAACCGTCCCGAAGGAGACCCTCCGTACCGCCCTCACCTTTCCTCGCAAGGACGACCAGGGGCTCTTGATCCGGCCCGCCAACGACGGTTCAGGCTTGATCGCCGTCGACCTCTGCCAGCGTCTGCCCGACCAATGCAAGCGCGTGCGGTACATCGGTCCGGGGGAGTCGCGAATGACGCTGGCCGAGCCCACCGCCATGTCGTCAGCGCCGACCACGGCGAGGGCCGTTCCTTAGCCCACGCACCTCCCGGAGCACCGTCTCGAAGCGATCCGACGCAGAATCCCCGCCATCGCCGCGCTGTCTCACTCCGGGAGTTCCGCCATGGTCCCTGCCCTGCGCTCGTTGCTGCACGTGATCGCCGCGCTCGCGCTGTCCCCGCTGCCCTCGCTCGACGCCCATGCGGAGGACTACACCGGCCCGATCTTCGACGCGCACCTGCATTACAACGAGGAAGCCTGGAACGGCCGCGACGGCCCGCATCCGCCCGCCGACGTGCTCGCCCGCCTCCAGCGCAACGGCGTCAAGGCCGTCCTCGCCAACTCGCGCCCCAACGACGGCTCCCGCTCACTGGCCTCGATGCTTGAGACGAAGGCCGCCGGCATCACCGTCATCCCCTTCGTCCGGCTCTATCGCACCCGCGCCGACTACGACAACTGGTTCCGCGACCCCAGCATCGCGCGCATGGTTCAGGACGAACTCGCGCGCGGCACCGCGTCGGGTCCCTATCGCGGACTGGGCGAATTCCACCTCTACGACAGCGCCAACGCCCGCGGCCCCATCGCCCGTCAGCTGATGGCGCTCGCCGACGAGAAGGCGCTCGTGGTGCTCGCGCATGTCGACGACGCGGCCATCGAGCTGCTCATGGACGCCACGCCCTCCAACGGCCGCGATACGCGTCTGATCTGGGCCCACACCGGCATCAACGGCGCGCCGATCGCGCGCGTCGAGGCGCTGCTCGCGAAGTACCCGCGGCTGATGGGCGAGCTGTCCTACCGGCCCGGGCTCACCTGCGACGACGGCAAGCTCTGCTCCGACTGGCGCGCGCTCATCGAACGCTACCCCGATCGATTCCTCATCGGCTCGGACACCTGGGTCAACCAGCGCTGGTTGCACTACGACGCCACCATGAAGGGCTACCGCGCCTGGCTCGGCGATCTGCCCGCCGACATCGCGCGTCGCATCGCCTGGGGCAACGCGGCCCAGCTCTTCGGGCTCACGCGGTGATCAACGTGCCGGCGCGCTCGGTGACGGGCTTCGCGATCGAGTGATCGCGGCGAACGCCTGCACCGCGGCGGATGGATGTTGCGAGCGCCAGGCGTTCTCGAGGAAGGTCCGGCGGTAGAGCTGCGCCGCCTGGCTCTGCGGCTGCCAGTCGGGACGAGGATCGAGTGATCGTCCCCGGCCCCAGGAGTCTCCCGCCTTCTGCGCCTCCAGCCATTTGCCGGCTCGCGTGGGTGAATGCCTCCGCGAGACCGCCTCGTCGGAGGGAAGCAACCCGAGCCGTCCCAGGCGGCAGCCGACGATGGCCGCGCCCGGGCGGCTGCGCGTATCGGCCCGCCCATCCCCGAACACGCGTCCATAGAAGGTGTCGTACTTGTCGCCGCGCTCAAGGCCACGGCGATCTCGCGTGGCCAGCAGGTCGGCCACCAGCGTCTTCTCGAAGGACGGATGCGAGCGGCGCGCCGTGTGGCACGCGTGGAGCAGGTCGCACAGGGCCGTGGCCACATTGGACGAGGTCGCACTCGCCGAGGCCAACGCCAGCAGCAGCGGCGGCTGGTCGCGTCGGTCCGTGCGTCTCAAGGACTCCAGCGCGAAGCCGGGATCGATGTCCTGGCGACCGACCAGGCTGGCGAGCAGCCGCACGTACTGCACGACCATGGACTCCGCCCTGAGCGCCCGGCCTCCCCTGCCACGCCGGGACAACGCCGTCCATCGGACCATCATGTCCAGCAGATCCTGCCTCAGCAGGCCGTTGAGGCGGGAGTTGCCGGAGGCCGGGCTGAACCAGGCGATGACCGCGAGCGCCTGCAGACGCGCGACACCATCGTCGGAGGTCTGGATGTCGCGCTCGGCGACGCTGTGGTCATACCAGGCCTGGGCCCGTTCGAGGCTGGTTCGTGGCCGCCCCTGCGGGAGCATCCAGTCAGCCACCGAGCCGTCGTAGAGCGCTTGCGCGGGGAAGTCCACGTAGCGGGGGTCGCCATGGGACAGGGGATCGGCCCCGTCGTGAATCCCACCGGCGTCGATGGCGAGACCGGACTCGCTCCTGCCGTAGGCAGGCGGCGGCGTTTCTCCAGAACTGACCGCGTCGTCATAGGACGGCGGTGGTTCGTAGGGGTTGAGATGAGGGACAAGGGTCAGGGGCGGCATGAAGGCTCGGGGCGAAACGAAGCGCACCTAGTCGGCGTCCTTCGGGCCGGGTTCGTCGGTGCCGCCCTCACACGTAGCAACTGCAGCCCAGCGATCCCCAGAACGCCTGCGCCGCCGACGCATCGCGCGCGGCGCTCGCCACCGCCGTGTGGTCGTGACCGTGCACGCCGCACTGGCTAGCGCAGCCGCACATCGCGGCGTATTGATACCGACGCTCCGCGTCGCTCATCGACGAGGACGTCGACTTGCGCGCCTGATACCCGCCGTAGCTGCGCACCGGCGACCAGTCCGGCATCGCCGGCGGCAGCGCGGGCGCGAGCGATGCGTACGCGCCGCTGCCATGCACCGGCTTGCCCGCCACCACCGTCAGCACCGAGGTGATGTCCTGGATCTGATCCTCGGGCACGCTGAGGAAATCGCGGTCCAGCACCGCCAGATCGCCGAACGCGCCTGCCTTGAGCACGCCCTTCCTGCCGGTCTCTCGCGAGAACCACGCCCCGTCCGCCGTCATCAATCGCAGCGCCGCGATCCGGTCCAGCCGGCGCTCTTCCGGATAGAGCACCGTCCCGCCGATCGTGCGGCCCGACACCAGCCAGTACAGCGCCTGCCACGGGTTGTAGCTGTTCACGCGGGTCGCGTCGGTGCCCAGCGACACCGGCAGCCCCATCTCCAGCATGCGCTTGACCGGCGGCGTCTCGGCCGTCGCCTTCAGCCCATAGCGGCGGATGAAGTACTCGCCCTGCATCGACATCCGGTTCTGCACGGCGATCCCGCCGCCCAGCTTCTTGATGCGCTCCAGGTTCTGCGGCGTCACCGTCTCGCAGTGATCGAAGAACCAGCCGAGCTTGTCGATCGGATGGTCGCGATGCACCTTCTCGAAGACATCCAGGCTGCGCGACACCGTCTCGTTGTAGGTCGCATGCATGCGCCACGGCCAGCCGTTGCCCGCCAGGAAGCGCACCACGCCCTCGAGGTCGTTCTCCATCGCCGCGGGCATGTCGGGGCGCGGCTGGAGGAAGTCCTCGAAGTCCGCCGCGCTGAACGCGAGCATCTCGCCCGCGCCATTGAGCTTGTAGAAGTCGGTCCCGTCACCGGGCTTGCCCATCCTGGCCCAGCGCTGGAAGTCCGCCAGTTCCTGCTTCGCCTTCTGCGGGAACAGGTTGTAGGCGATACGCACCGTGAGCCGGCCTTCCTTGGCGAGCTTGTCGATGATCCCGTAGTCGTCGGGATAGTTCTGGAAGCCGCCGCCCGCGTCGCCCACCGACGTGACGCCGAGCCGGTTCTCCTCGCGCATGAAGTGCAGCGTGGAGTTGAGCTGCTGCTCGGGATCGAGCTTGGGCCCGAGGTTCAGCGTGTTGTAGAGGATGAACGCATTGGGCTCGGCCAGCAGCAGCCCGGTGGGCTCGCCGCGCGCGTCGCGTTCGATGATCGCGCCGGCGGGTTGCGGTGTGTCCTTGGTGTAGCCCACCGCGCGCAGGGCCGCGCGATTCAGGAAGGCCTGGTTGTAGAGGTTGAGCACGAACACCGGCGTGTCCGGGGCCGCCGCGTTGAGCTCGGCCAGCGTGGGCATGCGCTTCTCGTCGAACTGGAATTCGTTCCAGCCACCGAC
Source organism: Roseateles sp. So40a (assembly GCF_048081605.1). Classification (NCBI taxonomy): domain Bacteria; kingdom Pseudomonadati; phylum Pseudomonadota; class Betaproteobacteria; order Burkholderiales; family Sphaerotilaceae; genus Roseateles; species Roseateles sp. So40a. Next base: position 3,067,703 of record NZ_CP182288.1, read on the forward strand.
GACCCGCACCCATTGCGGCGCGGGCGTGCGCGCGGCCTGCTCCTTGAGCATCAGCAGCGCCGCGCCCAGCGAGCGCACGCCGTCCCAGCGCAGCTCCATGTTGTAGTTGAGCCCGCCGCGGATGATGTGCATGTGCGAGTCGGTCAGGCCCGGGATCACACGGCGCTTCTCGACGTCGACCACCCGTGTGAGCGCGCCTGCGAGCTTGACGATCTCCGCGTCGGTGCCCACGGCCATCACGACGCCGTCGCGCAGCGCGATGGCGGTGGCGTCCGGCCGGGCCGGGTCCATCGTGGTGATGCGGCCGTTGCGCAGGATGAGCTCGGGCGCGCCGCCCGATCCCGACTGCGCGAGCACCGGGCCGGCCATGACGCTCAGCCCGAGCGCGGCGGCGGCCTCCATGAAATCGCGGCGGTTGCCTTGCGGCGCGTCCTCGCGGCCTTGGCGGATCAGGTCGGTGAACATGGCGTCTCCTGTCGGATGAACCCGCCGATTCTTCGCCCGAATGCCGGATCTGGCTTCTCCCAAAGTGGGGACACCCATCAGGGTGGGCGCGACCCTCGAAGGGGTCATTGCGACGCGGGTGCGGCCTGCCTACGCTGCGGGGTTTTCAAGGAGTCCCCATGCAATCACTTTCCGAAAGGTATGGCTTTCCGATCCCGGACAAGCTCGACGAGCGCCCGTCCAAGTACGGCGTGCCCACGCCCGAATCGGTCTATGGGCCAGCAGACCCTGCAGTGATCGAGCTTGCCGAGAAGATCATCGAGGAGCACCGGGAAGTGCTTCGCGCATTGGCCAAGCGGTGATCGACTTGTGTGCGGTCTAACATTTCTCGCTCGCGATCAGATCGCCATCTCTCGCAGCGCTCACTTGGAGGCTGTGATGGTGGACGTCGCGCAAGGGCTGGTGGACGCTCGGGAACTGGCAAGGATCCTGCAGTCGTTTGAGCGGCCCTTCACGGCCGATCCCGTTTGACCACCCGCGACTCCAGCGGCTTGACCTGATAGTCCGGTTCGAAGCGGCAGGTTGAGCCCAGCGTGGCCTTGGCCTTCTCGCAGCCCGCCGCGATCGAGGCCGGCGTGGGCTTGCGCCCCTGCGTGACCCAGCCGGTCAGCGCCTCCATCAGCGCCGCGTAGGTCGGGTCGCTCAGGTAGCTGTGGTCTTTGTCGCCGGTGAAGGTCTGCACCAGCGCATCGCCGCGACCGGCCGCCGTCATCGTGCGTCCGAAGCTCTCCTGCAGCTCGACCATCGCCGTCGGGTCGTGGATCGCATGCACCGTCAGCACCGGCACCGGGATCTTCCCGCCCAGGTCCGCATCGGCCGACAAGGTCGCCACGGCCTTCGCATCGGCCGCGTAACGCGCCACGCCCGCGTTGAGCGCCGCATCGTCGCTCGATCCCGCGTAGACCGCGCCGACGTTGCCGAAGGGACTCGCCCCGCCAGTGCGCTTGAACGCGATGTCCTGGAAGTGCCAGGTCGCCCAGTTCAGATGCGACTGGATGCTGCGCTCCGGGATGTGGATCACGTCGACGATGGTCTTGACCTTCGCGGCCTGCTCCGGCGTGCGCTCCGACGCCGGCTTGTTCAGGCCGAGACACTCGTCCACGCGTTTGGCCAGGTCGGCTTGCTTCATCGTCGAGTCCAGCGGCAGACCGATGTTGAGCGGGTATTGCGGCTCGCTGGGCAACGGGTGGTTGCGGCAGAGGTATTGGTAGACCACGCGCAGGTCCAGACGGAAGTCGTAGCTGCGCGTCCCGCCGCCGAGCACGCCCGAGGTCAGCAGCACCGCGTCATACGGCTTGCCCTCGGCGAACAGCTCCGCGCCCTTGGCCGCGACACTCGCTCCCCAGGACTGGCCGTGCAGGTAGACATGCCTGGGCTTGGCCACCTTGGCGATGAACAGCCGGCGCAGGCGCTCGTTGTCCTGCGCCGCGGCGCTGACGGCGACCCCGCCCTGCCGGTAGCTCGACGCCGCGAACGCGTATCCCAGCCGCGGCATGATCGTCCACCGCTCGACATCCTCCGTGACCCGCTTCATCGTCGGCGCGCCCAGGAAAGGCCCCCCATGCGCGTGCACGACCAGATCGCCGTTCCACTGCCTGGGCATGACGATCATGTAGAGCGCCCCCGCGCTGTCCTTGCCGCTCAGGCAGCTCGCGCCCTCGCCCACACCGGTCGGGCAGGCCGCCGGGCTCGGCGCGGCCTCGGCCGCCATGTCGAAGCCCGCGTCCCCTCCGGGCGCGCCCGCTGGCGCGGGGCCCTTCGCGAAGGCGGCCGGCGCCGCGGCCGTCAGGCCGATCGCGACCATCGCCGCGGCCCGGCCGAGTCGCTTCATCCGCCGATGTCGCAAGGCCCACATCACGCCCAGCGCCAGCGCCGTCAACGCGAGCGATCCCGGCTCGGGCACCGCCGCGATGAAGCCGAGCTGCTCGCTGGCCACGCGCTGCAGCAGCACGGCATCGCGGGCGCTGATGCCGAGGTCGCGCGCGGCGATCTCGTCCAGGCCCAGCACCGACGGATCCACGCCGGTGATCGTGCCGAACAGCGTCAACGCGCTCAGGTAGGACCCGTACTTGCTCGCATGGGTGCCGTCGTCGAACCACAGGTCCAGCAACCCGTCCGTCGTCGCCGTCGACGCGTACATGTCCGGCGTGGCCACGCCCGACGCGATCGCGCGCATGAAGGCCTCGCCCACCGGCGCGATGCCCGCGATGCCGCCCGATCCATCCGTGCCGGCCATCAGCGCCGCCGCGGCATAGGCCTGCCTCAGGTCCTCCGTCATCGCCTGCAGCGACGGATAGAACGACGGCGCGGGCTGACCCGTCGGCGTGACCTCACCGGTCGTCTCGTCCGTCACCGTCGTGCTGGGCGCGTTGACCAGGTTGGGCCGCGCCCAGGTCTGGTAGAGGTACACGTCCGCATCCGCGTTGGCATTGGCATTGCCCGGCACGTTGCGCAGCAGCGAGCAGGTGCCCGTGGAGGCGCCGGTGATCTCCGCGCACCGGGCGTTCGTGCCGCCGATCAGGTCGCGCTCGCGGTAGCTCAGCGCGTTGCCCTGGTGGATCCAGTTCTCGATCAGGTTGGTGTACGTGCCGAAGTACGCCGGGTTGGACGCCAACCCGGGCTGCTTGGTCAAGGGTTCGTCGCTCTGCTCCTGCAGCACGACCTTGTCCCAGGACTGCGCGCCGATGTTGCCGCGCAGGTCCCAGCCCGCCGAGTTGGTGTTGAGGAACTGGCCGCGCAGCGAGGCCGCGTTGCGCGCCGAGATCGACACGTCGTAGTTCAGCCCGACCTGCACCGTGAACTGCTTGAAGATGCCGGCCACGCCGCCCCAGGGATGGGGCTCGAAGCTGTTGGCACCGCTTGGATTGCTGGCGTACATCGCCGCGGTCAGGTCATGGACGTTGGCCGCGTTGTAGCTCATCACCGGGTCGACACGACCGAAGGTGTAGCTGTTGCCGACGAAGAGGATCTTCGTGGCCTCGGCATGGGCGGTCATCGGCGCGACCATCGCGGCGACGGCGGCGGCCGCGGCGATCGACAGCGAGACCGTGACGGCACCGCGTCGAAGCGGACGGGGCATGGAGAGGGACATCGTCGTGCTCCTGCGTGGCTGAGGGGTGAGGCGTTCGACGCCCATCAGAAGTTGTGGCGGATGCCGGCTTCGACGCCGCCGCTGTCGCCGCCCGGCACCGTCGTGGCGAGGCCCACGTTGAAGCGCGTGCCGCGGCCCTTGTTGTCGATGCGCGAGATGTTGCCGTAGAGCGCCGTGCGCTTGGACAGGTCGTGCACGTACCCGAGCGCGATCTGGTTGGCGTCGCTGGCGACATTCTTCGCCTTGAGCCAGGTATAGGCGAAGCGCAGCTCGCCCTGCGGCCAGACTTCCCATTGCGTGCCCAGCATCGTCGCGGTGGTGCTGGTGATGCCGATCTCGTTGCGGCCCCACAGCGCCATCAGCTTCGCGGGGCCCCACTTGTAGGACAGGCCCACGTTGCTCTGCGTGTAGTCGCCGGTGGCGTAACGCGTCCTGGACATCGCCGCCGATGCGTTGAAGGTCTCATTGCGCCAGCCCACGCGCACGCCGGTCAACTGGCCGTCCTTGCGCGTCGGACCCGCGCCCTGCTCGCCCAGCGCGAGCATCGCGTGCCCGTAGAACCCGTTCAGGCCCGAGGGCGTGAAGTAGCCGATCGAGTTGGACGCCCGCACGCTGGTGCGCGCGGTCGTGCCGCCGGCGGGCACCGGGTAGAAGAGCAGCCCTGAGCTGCCCACGCCGTTGGTCCCGAACGGATGCATCGAGGTGGTCAGGTTGCCGAAGGACGGCACGTAGTCGCGGCCCAGGCGCAGCTCGCCCCAGTCCGCGGACGAGATCTGCACCGTGGCGCGCCGGCCCCAGGTCAGGCCGCCGCTGACGGAGTCCTTGTTGTTGGTGCTGGTGGCGCCGCTGGTGCCGTCGTCGACCGCCACGGCGGACTCCAGCCAGAAGCCGACCTTCAGGCCGCCGCCCAGGTCCTCGGTGCCACGCACGCCGAAGCGGCTGGACGTGTTGCCGTCGCTGTTGACCAGGTAGCGCGTGTCGCTGCCGCTGGACTTCAGCGCCTGCACGCCGATGTCGAGCAGGCCGAAGAGCTGCACGCTGCTGTTGTTGCCGCTGCTGTTGGCCTGCGCATGGGCCAGGTTCGCCGCTCCCACCGCGCTCGCGGCCAGGACCAGGGCCGCGGACGCGCTCCTCGCATGTCGTGTCGTGTTCATCAACGTTGTCTCCGTCGGGGTTGTTCTAGGTATCCGGGGCGGACCTTAGAGACCGGGCCTCATAGCGTCAAATACACTGATCGGCAGAGTCCGAGACGATTTCGATATGGGACGTACGTAGCTTTCCCCATGCGGTGGGGAGCCGGCGCGGCGAGCCTGAGGACCTGGAGACAACGCAGACATGGACCTGAGACATCTGCGCTATTTCGTGACGGTCGCGGAGACCGGCCACATGACGCGCGCCGCGGCGCTGCTCGGCATGCAGCAACCGCCGTTGAGCCAGCAGATCAAGACGCTGGAACAGGAGCTGGGCCTGGCCCTGCTCCACCGCCATCCCAAGGGCGTGAGCCTGACCGATGGCGGCCGGCAGTTCCTGGACGAGGCGCGACGGCTGCTGCGCGACTACCACGACATGCGCGACCGCATGGACCGGCTGGCCGGCGGCCAGCACGGGTTGCTGGCGATCGGCTTCACGAGCTCGGCCGCGGCGCATGCGTACACGCCGTCGGTGCTGCGCGCCTGTCGCGGCGAGCATCCCGGCATCGCGCTGACGATGACCGAGAACCACGCCGCCGGCCTGATCGAGGCGATCGTGAAAGCCCGGCTGCACTGCGCTTTCCTGCGCGTGCCGGTCGCGCAACCCGAGGGCGTGTGCTTCGAGACGCTGCTGACCGAGCCCGCGCTGCTGGCACTGCCGCTGGACCACCGCCTGGCCACCGTGCCGCGCGCGGCCACGACACCGGTCCCGCTCGCGGAACTCGAGGACGAGGACCTGATCCTCGTGCGCCGCCCGGGGGCGCCCGGTCTCTACGCCAACCTGCTGGCGCTGTGCGAGCGAGACGGCGTCAAGCCGCGCAGCTTCGTCGAGGTGGACCGGATGATGATGAACCTCAACCTGGTGGCCGCGGGCGCGGGCTTGTCCGTGGTGCCCGCGTCCATGCGCGGCGTGCATGCGCATTCCATCGTCTTCCGCCCGCTGGAGAAACACGCGCGGCTGGAGGCGCCGCTCACGCTGGCCTACCGTGAGCACGACCAGGCCGGCCCGACGGCCACCTTCCTTGCGCTCGCGCGGCGCATCGCGCTGGACCATCGCGATGCATAGGCGCTCGGCGCTGAAGGCCGCCGGGATCGCCGCGATCGCTGGCATCGACGCAATGGCCGCCTGCACGCGCGCGAGCGCCGCGCCGGGCGCCGAGCCCTGGCCCACGCGGCCGCTGCACCTGATCGTGGCCTACCCGCCTGGCGGCGTCAGCGACGAGACCGCCCGCGCGCTGGCCGAGTTCATGAGCGCGCGGCTCAAGGTGCCGGTGATCGTCGAGAACCGCGCCGGCGCGGGCGGGCTGACCGCGCTGGAGTCGCTCGCGCGTGCCGCGCCTGACGGGCACACGCTGGCCTATTGCGCGATCTCGCCGTTGGTGTTCGCGCCGGCCAGCACGGGATCCACCACACTGCTGCGCGACGTCGTGCCGGTGGTCAGCCTCATGGACACGCCGGTGCTCGTGCTCGCGCATCCCTCGTTCAAGGTCCGGGACTTCGCCGCGATGCTCGCCGCAGCGCGGGCCGCGCCGGGCCGGCTGCGCTGGGCCACCTCGGGTCACGCGACGGTGGGCCACATGGTGCTGGCGCAGGTGCGCGCCGCCGCGGGCGTGGACATCATCCACGTGCCCTACAAGGGCGGCGGCCAGCAGCTCACCGATGCGATCGGTGGGCAGTTCGAGCTGCTGTCATCCAACGTCGCGTCGCAGCAGCTGCAGTACGTGCGCCAGGGTCGGCTCAGGGCGCTGGCCATCGGCTCGCCGGTGCGTCTGCCGGTGCTGCCCGATGTTCCGACGCTCGCCGAGCTCGGCTTCGCCGAAGCCAACCTGGTGTCGACCTTCGGGATCTTCGCGCCGCGCGGCGTGCCTGACGAGCGCCTGCGGCTGATCAACGCCGTGATCAACGAGGCACTGCGCCAGCCCGAGCTGCGCGCGCGCATGCTGGACGTCAGCAACCTGCCCACCGGCGGCAGCGCGGCGGACTTCGCGGCTCGCATCGCCAAGGAGCGCGAACGCGCGCTACGCGTGCCCGCGGACTGAGCCTCAGCCCAGCCGCTCGAGCACCTCCTCGGCGATCGCCAGCGCGCTGGTCAGGCCCGGGGACTCGATGCCCATCAGGTTCACGAGTCCCGGCACGCCGTGCTGCGCGGGGCCATCGATGCGGAAATCGGGCGCGGGCTCGTCCGGCGCATGGATCTTGGGGCGCACGCCGCTGTAGGCGGGTTGCAGCGCCCCGTCGGGCAGCTCGGGCCAGTAGCGGCGCACGTCGTCATAGAAGACGTCGGCGCGCGCGGGATCGACGGTGTAGTCGATGTCCTCGGGCCGCGCGACGTCCAGCCACTGCGCATCGGGACCGAAACGCGCCTGACCGCCGAGGTCCAGCGTCAGGTGCACGCCCAGCCAGGCATCCTGCGGGAGCGGGTACACGAGCCGCGAGAACGGCGCCCGTCCTTGCAGCGCGAAATAGCAGCCCTTGCTGAACCGCGCGACGGGAGGTGCCGGCAGGCCCTCGATCGCCGCGGCGACCTGCGGCGCATGCAGGCCCGCGGCATTGACGACGACGCGCGCGGCGATCGACAGGTCCGCGGTGTGGACGTGATGCAGCGGCACCACCGAGTCCGTCGCCATCACCGAGTTCACCGAGGTCACCGATGTCACCACCGCGCCGAACGCCACCGCGCCGCCGTGTCGCTCCAGATCGCCCTGCAGCGCGAGCATCAGCCCGTGGCTGTCGACGATGCCGGTGGACGGCGAGAGCAACGCGGCCTCGCACCGCAGCGCGGGCTCCAACGCGATGGCCTCCTCGCGCGTCAGCCATCGCAGGTCGTCGACACCGTTGGCGGCGGCCTTGGCCTGCAGCGCGCGCAAGCCCGGGAGTTGCTCCGGCGAGGTCGCCACGACCAGCTTGCCGCAGCGCCGATGCTCGACCCCGTGCGACGCGCAGAACGCGTAGAGCAGCTGCTTGCCGCGCACGCACAACCGCGCCTTGAGCGAGCCGGCCGGGTAGTACAGCCCGGCATGGATCACCTCGCTGTTGCGCGAGCTGATCCCGGTGCCGATCGCGTGTTCGCGCTCGAGCACCAGTGTCTCCAGACCGCGCATCGCCAGCGCCCGGCCCACCGCGAGGCCGACCACGCCGGCCCCGATCACCACCGCATCGACTTGATCCATGCGGCCGATTGTGCCGAGCACGTCCGGCATGGCCGTACGCGGAACCCGCAGCGCGAGCGTCCCGGGCGATCAGGCCCGCAGGTCGGCCAACGCCTGCGCGTGCAGCAGGCCGAAGGCGCTGACGGCGGCGGCATCCACGCTGAACTCGCCCGCGGCGAGGCACTGGGCAAGCGTCTCCAGGTCCAGCGTGAGGAACTCGCTGACCTCGCCGTCGCCATTGCGCGGCGCGAAGCCCGCAGGCAGCTGCAGGCTGTAGACATGGAGGATCTCGTCATGCAGGCCCTCGGGCTCCATGCGCGTGCTGCGCAGGGCGCCACGCGGCTGCACCGCGGCGCTGAGCGCCATCGGCACGCCGGCTTCCTCGAGCAGCTCGCGCCGCGCGCAGTGAACGAGATCCTCGTCGGCGGTCAGGCCGCCGGCCGCGAGGTTGTCGAGCTTGCCGGGATCGGTCGCCTTGGACAGGGCGCGGCGTCCGCAGATCAGCCGCGCGCCGGGCAGCAAGCCGTTGACGTGCACCGCGCGGCTCATCAGGCCGAAGAAGCGGAACGCGGACCGCTCCAGGCGGAAGAGCACGTCGCCGCGCGCGGTGGCGGGATCTTCGACGGGATGCTCGCAGGCGTAGCGCTCGCCGCGCCAGCCGGTGATCGCGCCCCGCTCGCGCAAGGCCAGGGCGACCTGACCGACGCGTTCGGAACGCGCGTCGACGTCCCAGGACATCGCGTCCCAGCACAACGCGCCGTCGCGCATCGCGAGTTCGGGCCAGACCTCGGCCAGCACCGCCGCGCGCATCGGATGGATGCGACCGAGAGTCAGGTCTCCCAGCCGCAACGGCAACAGCCCGTCGGGCACGGGCTGCCGCGCCTGTTGCAGGCAGCGCGGCATCACCGCGACCAGCGAGGAAGGGAGCAAGGTGCGCATCGAGGCATTCTCTCCGGGCCTCCCCCAAGAATGACTGGAATGTGCGAGAGACGTGACCCCGCGAACGCAGGATGATCGCGGCCTTGTTCAGAGAAGAACACGCCGTCTATACGAAGGAGCCGCTCGATGAAGCTCGCCTTGCACCACGCCTTCCGCCGGGTCGGCGCCACCGACCACGATGCCCGCATCGCCGCCGAGACCATCGACGGCGCCGTGGAGAAACGCATGACCGATCGCCAGACCCCTTACGCGAAGCTCAGCGACCTGCAGGTCGTGAGGACCGAGGTGATCGACCTGAAGTCGCAGTTTTCGTTGTGGCGAGGCGAGGTCAAGCAGGAGATCTCCGGCGTGCGCGGAGAGATCACTGTGTTGCGCGCGGAACTGAAGCAGGACATCGCGGCGGTGCGCTCGGAGTTGAAGCAGGACATCGCCTCGGTCCGCAGCGAGGTCACGCAAGTCCGCAGCGAGCTGAAACAAGACATTGCAGCCGTGCGAGGCGAGATGTCGTTGCTGCGAGGCGATGTCAAACAGGATCTCGCCAACACGAGGACGGAGCTGATCCGATGGATGGTTGGTGGCCAGTTGGCGACCGTGACGCTGGTGGCGTCGCTGCTGTTCGGGATGTTGAAGTACCTGCATCCCTGAAGCTCTCCGACAAGAAAAAACCCCGGCAGCTTGCGCTGTCGGGGTTGTTCTGGTGGGCGGTGCAGGGTTCGAACCTGCGACCCCTGCCGTGTGAAGGCAGTGCTCTACCGCTGAGCTAACCGCCCGGTATTCAGACCGGGTCACCGGATGCGGCGAATCATCAACAAGACTTTGGTGGGCGGTGCAGGGTTCGAACCTGCGACCCCTGCCGTGTGAAGGCAGTGCTCTACCGCTGAGCTAACCGCCCGGTCTTGTCGTCCTCGACCGCCGCTTTCGCTGCCGCCGGGGATGTCCGGGAAAGACAAAGATTATGCCATGAGTTTTTGACCTCACTCAAGAACTCTTTGAAGAATCCTTCGAGCGAGACGCGCCAGCGCCGGATTCAGGCCGTCGCTGCCGCGGTGGCGGCGGCGGGCTCCGCGCTCTGCCAGATGCGCTTGCCGCCGCTGGCCTTGTCGAGCTCCGCCAGCACCTTGTCGTGCAGCGCGAGTTCCTCGTCGCTCGCTGCGATCACCGGCAGCGCGAAAGCGCTGAAGTCGATGGCCGCGACCTCGAGGTCCCCGCCCTGCCCCGGCGTCGCCGTCGCGCTGTCGTCGATGACCAGCGAGTCCTGACCCCGCGTCAGCCGGATGTAGACCTCGGCCAGCAGCTCCGCGTCCTTCACCGCGCCGTGCAGGCCGCGGTTGCTGTTGTCGACTTCCAGACGCCGGCACAACGCGTCCAGCGAGTTCGCCTTGCCCGGGAACATGTCCCGCGCCATCAGCAGCGTGTCGCGCACGTTGTCCACGCACTCGTGCAGCGGCGCGCGACCGCAACGCTTGAGCTCGGCGTTGATGAAGCCGACGTCGAACGCCGCGTTGTGCGCGATCAGCTCGGCGTCGCGGATGAACTCGAGGAATTCGTCGACGATCTGCGCGAACTTGGGTTTGTCCGACAGGAACTCGGCGCTCAGCCCGTGGACGCGGAACGCCTCCTCGGGCATGTCGCGTTCAGGGTTCAGGTAGAAGTGCAGATGCCGCCCCGTCAGCTGACGGTTCACCATCTCCACCAGGCCGATGTCGACGACGCGGTCGCCCTGCTCGGGGTTCAGGCCGGTGGTCTCGGTATCGAAGAAGATCTGACGCATGAAGGGTCTCTTGAGGTCTCGCCCGGAATCAGCGGAGCGCGGGATCAGCGGCCCGCGGTCGCGGCCTGCAGGCGCGCCGCGCGGCGGTAGGCCCAGATCATCATGAGCACGCCGCCGATGATCATCGGCACGCTCAGCCATTGGCCCTGGCTCAGGTGCAGCGGCTGGTCGTCGAGCTTGAGGAAGCTGTCGGGTTCGCGGAAGTACTCGGCGACGAAACGCGCCACGCCGTAGCCCACCAGGAACAGGCCCGACACCGCCGCCATCGGCCGCGGCTTGCGCGCGAACAGCCACAGCACGATGAACAGCAGCAGGCCCTCGCCGAGGAACTGGTACAGCTGGGAGGGATGGCGCGGCGTCATGACAGCGTCGTGCGCCTGCGGGAACACCATCGCCCAGGGCAGGCCCGGATCGGCCGGACGGCCCCACAGCTCGCCGTTGATGAAGTTGCCCATGCGGCCCGCGGCCAGTCCGGTCGGCACGCAGGGCGCGACGATGTCGCCGACTTCCAGGAAGTGGAAGCCCCGGCGCCACGCGAAGAACGCCAACGCCACGAGCACGCCCAGCAGGCCGCCATGGAAGGACATGCCGCCCTGCCAGACCGCCAGGATCTCGCCCGGATGGCTGAGGTAGTACGCCGGCTTGTAGAAGAAGACGTAACCCAGCCGGCCGCCGAGCACCACCCCGAGCACGCCGTAGAACAGCAGGTCGTCGATGTCGCGGCGGGTCCAGCCGCGCGCCGCGTTCCAGGGCTTGGCGACCATGCGCGTGCCCAGCCACAGGAACAGCGCGAAGGCCGTCAGATACATCAACCCGTACCAGTGGATCGGCCAGCCGAAGACGGAGAAGGCCACCGGGTTGAAATTGGGATGCACCAGCATGGGAAGGGGTCTACTGCGCCGCGAAGGCGCGAATCATAAAGGCGCGGCGAGCCCGTGCCTTAAGGCGCCTTCCGCCGACGTCAGCCGACGTCAGCCGCCGTCAGCCGCCGTCAGCCGCCCAGGGCCGCCAGCTGCTTGCGGCAGTCCTCGGCGTCGCCGCCGCTGCCCCGCCGGTTGTCGACGCAGCGCTGCAGCGCGACGCGCGCGCCCGCCTTGTCGCCCTTGGCCGCCAACGCGCTGCCCAGTCGACGGTCCAGGCCCAGTTGCTCCGCGCCCAGCAGGCCGCGCGCGCGCTCGAACGACGCCACGGCCTTGTCATACTGGCCCAGTGCGTCATAGGCGCGTCCGAGGCCGTACGCGCCCATCGCCTGGTTCGGCTGGTTGCGCAGCAGTTCCTCGAACCACGGCACCGCACGCTCCTTCTGATCGCCGAAGAAGAGGTTGCGGCCGTAATCGCTCCACAACACGCGCAGCTCCAGCAGTAGTTCCGGTCGTTGCGTGCGCACCGCGCGCAGCGCCTTCTCCATCGCCGGCCAATCCTTCTTCGAAGCCGCCACGCGCGCGCGCATCAGGTTCAATTGCGCGGCGTCCTTGACATCCTGCTCCAGCGCGCGGGCCTTGGATTCACCGCCGCCGATGAAGCTGGGCAGCGCGAGGTAGTACTGCTGCAACGCGCTGCGCGGCTCGGGCGCCTCGGGCATCAGGGTCATCGCGCGCTGCGCCAGCTCGCTCACCCGGCCCAGCGACCCCAGCGCCTTGAGCTTGCTGCCGCCGCGCGCCTGCATCACCAGCGACAAGGCCAGCGCGTACTGGCAGGCGCCCTCGTTCGGCGAGCGCTGCACGCACTGCTCCAGCCGCTGGATGTTCTGCTTGAGCACCGCGCCGTCCGCGAGGTCCAGCTGCGACAGCGCCAGCGCGGCCACGGCCTGAGGATCGTCGGCATCGGCCTTCACGCGCTGCGCGGCCAGCTTCTCGAGGTCATCGGCGCGGCCCGCGTCGAGCAGCGCCTGCAGCTCGGCGTCCTTGAAGACGGCGGCCTGGGCGGGCGTGGCGAAGGCCACGCTCATCACCATCGAGAATCCGGTGATCACGCAGATCGCCCCGACCAGGCGGCGCCATCCGGTCAGGCGATCAGACTTCTTCGTGCGGGGAACTTTCACGGGCAAACGTCCTTTCATCGGCGCATGGTGGCAGAACTCGGCGGCGCCTGCACGACCGACGCCGCCGCCGAACCTGCCGTCGCCGCGATCTGCGACCGCACATGGTCCACGAATCGCCGCACGACCGGCGGCGCGTCGGCGCGCCAGATGAGGCTGGTGTCGCAGGCCGGCACATCGACGCCAGGCCAGGGGCGGTAGCGCACGCCGGGCCGCTGCAGCGCGCAGACCGATCGCGGCACCCACGCCACGCCCATGCCGGCGGACACCAGGTTCACGATGGTCTGCATCTGGATGGCCTCCTGGGCGATCTGCGGCGTCGCCCCATGCGCGCGATAGAAACCCAGCAACGCGTCGAACAGCGAGGGCGCGATCTCGCGAGGAAACACCACCAGCGGCTGGCGCAACACGTCCGCCAAGGCCGCTTCGCCTGCGCCCGTCCGTCCCGGATCGCCGCTTTCGTCGAGCGCCCAGTCCTGCGCGTGCGCCAGCACCAGCGGCTCGGTGGAGACGATCAGGCGCTCGAACCCGGGCGGCTCCGCGCCCGGCGCGTGGATCACGAAGCCCGCATCCAGCTCGCCCGACTCGAACCCGCGCAGCTGCACGTCCAGCGTCGCCTCGCGCAAGGCCAACTGCACACCGGGCATCGATTCCCGGAACAGGCGCAGCCAGCGCGGCATGTCGCCATAACCGACCGTCGACACGAAGCCCAGGTTCAGCCGGCCCGCCTCGCCGCTGGCCGCGGCGCGCACCCGCGCGGGCACCTGTTCGGCCTGCTCCAGCAGGCGCGCGCCGGCCTCCACCAGCGCCTGTCCGGCCGCCGTCAGCGCGACGACCCGCCGGCCGCGTTCCAGCAGCGGCACCCCGAGTTGCGCCTCGAGCTTCTGCACGGCCAGGCTCAGCGGCGGCTGCGTCATGTGCAGGCGCTCGGCGGCGCGGCCAAAGTGCAGTTCCTCGGCCAGCACCAGGAACTGGCGCAGCGGACGGAGCTCGATCATCGATACATCCGGTGAATCAAAACGCTGTCAACTATATATTGGACCCGCCAAAACGCGCGGCGCATACTGGCGCGCTCCAAGCATTGCCCGCCAGGACGCTCCCATGACCGCCAAGCCCACCGACGCCACCAACGCCCCGCACGACGACGCCCCGAATCGCCGCTCGAGGAACATCACCGAGGGCGTCGCGCGCGCGCCCAACCGCTCGATGTATTACGGCATGGGCTACCAGGAGAGTGATTTCGGCAAGCCGATGATCGGCGTGGCCAACGGCCACTCGACGATCACGCCCTGCAACTCCGGCCTGCAGAAACTCGCCGACGCCGCCGTCATCGGCCTGAAGGCGGCCGGCGCGAACGCGCAGCTCTTCGGTACGCCGACGATCTCCGACGGCATGGCCATGGGCACCGAGGGCATGAAGTACTCGCTGGTCTCGCGCGAGGTGATCTCCGACTGCGTCGAGACCTGCGTCGGCGGCCAGTGGCTGGACGGCGTGATGGTCATCGGCGGCTGCGACAAGAACATGCCCGGCGGCATGATGGGCATGCTGCGCGCCAACGTGCCGGCCATCTACATCTACGGCGGCACGATCAAGCCCGGTCACTACAAGGGCCAGGATCTCAACATCGTCAGCGTCTTCGAGGCGGTGGGCCAGTTCAGCGCCGGCAAGATGAGCGAGGAGGACTTCTGCCAGATCGAGAAACGCGCCATCCCCGGCAGCGGCTCGTGCGGCGGCATGTACACGGCCAACACGATGAGCTCGGCGTTCGAGGCGCTGGGCATGTCGCTGCCCTACTCGTCGAGCATGTCCAACGTCGAGGACGAGGTCGTCGAGAACACCAAGCGCGCCGCTGAATACCTGGTCCAGGCGGTCAAGGCCGACCTCAAGCCGCGCGACATCGTCACGAAGCAGGCGATCGAGAACGCGGTTGCGGTGATCATGGCCACGGGCGGATCGACCAACGCGGTGCTGCACTTCCTGGCGATCGCGCACGCGGCCGAGGTGGACTGGACCATCGACGACTTCGAACGCATGCGCACGAAGATCCCCGTGCTGTGCGACCTCAAGCCCAGCGGCCGCTTCCTGGCCGTGGACCTGCACAAGGCCGGCGGCATTCCGGCCGTCATGAAGCAGCTGCTCAAGGCCGGGCTCCTGCACGGTGACTGCATCACCATCACCGGCAAGACCGTGGCCGAGAACCTCGCCGATGTGCCCGAGCTGTCGCCCGAGCAGCAGGTCATCCGCGCGGTCGCGGATCCGATCTACGCGCAGGGCCACCTGGCGATCCTCAAGGGCAACCTGTCGCCCGAAGGCTGCGTGGCCAAGATCACCGGGCTGAAGAATCCCGTCATCACCGGCCCGGCACGCGTCTTCGATGACGAGCAGTCCGCGCTGGCCGCGATCATGGCCGGCCAGATCAAGGCCGGCGACGTGATGGTGCTGCGTTACCTCGGCCCCAAGGGTGGCCCGGGCATGCCGGAGATGCTGGCACCGACCGGCGCGCTGATCGGCCAGGGGCTGGGAGAGAGCGTCGGCCTGATCACCGATGGACGCTTCTCGGGCGGCACCTGGGGCATGGTGGTCGGCCACGTCGCGCCGGAAGCCTATGAAGGCGGCGCCATCGCGCTCGTCCACGAGGGCGACTCCATCACCATCGATGCGGTGCAGCTGCTGTTGCAGCTCAATGTCGAGGAGGCCGAGCTCGCCCGCCGCAAGGCCGACTGGGTCCAGCCCGCGCCGCGCTACACGCGCGGTGTGCTGGCCAAGTTCGCCCGGAACGCCTCCAGCGCCAGTTCCGGCGCGGTGCTCGACAAGTTCGAGTAAGGCGTTCGACTCGTTCAAGTCGCCCGAGTCTCGGGCGTCGCTCGACCAAGACCAACGGGGCCCGCGGGCCCCGTTGTCCATTCAGGCGAGAACGCGGTACCGCGCTTCAAGGGCGCATCAACGGCGCTTGCGCTGCTTGTCGCCCTGCCCGATCGCATCGACCGAACGCTGACGGCGCATCTCCTTGCGCTCGTCGAGTTTCTCCATTTCCTTGCGTTTGGTGTAGCCGCTCTTGTCGGCGAACTCCCACCACACGACGGCCGCGGCGAACGGCGACAGCACCCACCACCAGCTCAGATCCCCAAACGGGCCGATCTCGGCCAGCTTGAGCAAGATCAACAGCACCCCCGTCACGATCAACCACATCGTCTTTCTCCTCGTGCGCGCACCTGGCTGGCGCGACCCCCAACACTACAATCGCCCGGGTCCGGACGCCTCCGCGCCGCCCATCGCATGTCGCGATGTTGGTCCGTGGTGGGGCATGTCGATTGTTCCCGGCAGGACCTGAAAGGATGCCATGAAAAACGCCTTGTTCATCTCCGCGGCACTGCTCGCCGCGCTGTCCGCCCCCAGCGCGTTCGCCAACGAGCAGCTCGCCCAGAAGAAGAACTGCATGAGCTGCCACACGATCGACCAGAAGCGCGTCGGCCCGCCCTTCAAGGACGTCGCCGCCAAGTACGCCAAGGACAAGGACGCGGTGAAGAAGCTGTCCGAGAAGATCGTCAAGGGCGGGTCGGGCGTGTGGGGCCCGGTGCCCATGCCCCCGAACCAGGTCTCTCCGGCCGAGGCCGAACAGCTCGCCAAGTGGGTGCTGTCGGTCAAGTGACCGCCGGGGAAGTGACCACCGGGGATGGGCGCCCCTGACGCAGGCCCTTCGGGGCCTGCCCTGCTTCTGGCGCCAGCGCGTCTTGAATGCAGCGTCGGTCCGGGCGCCCGTCCACCCGAGGTTCAGGCCACGAGCTTGACCAGTTCCTCGTGCGCCAGCTCCGGCAGATGCCCGCGCTCCCGCGCGAGGTTGATGGACTTCGTCACCGTCGCGAGCTCCACCACCGCGTTGTCGATGCGGTAGCTGCCCCGCCCCTGCATCCAGCGCAGCACGTCCCACAAATGCCAGACCGAGGAGGCATTGCCTTCATGGATCGGCGACGGGAAGCTCATCGGGTGGGTCAGCATCAGCTTGCGCATGTTCTGGCGCGACACCCCCACCACCATCGCCACGTCGGTCAGACCGACCATGTCGGGTGCGGCCTCGATCAGCCTCGCGCCCGGCAGGGCCTCGCGCACCTCGCGCAACGCGCCGAGCAAGGCCGGCTCGGCCCGCTCCGCTCGCCTTCTGAAGTTCAGCATCACTCGCCCTCGCAGGCCCATCGCGACCTGCGCGTCACCGCATCCGGCCGCCGCCAGGCGCTGCATCAGGTGCACCTCCTCGCAGTCCTGGGGCGGCATCTGGTACTTGAGCGTGAACACATATTCCACAAACGTCTCCTTCTGGCTGGGCGTTCGCCGGACGGACCCTGTCGCCCGTGCCCGGTCTTGAACGCGATCCGCGCCCTGAGCGGGGCGCGGAATCGGGATTCTTCGCCGCGAGGCGCCCGAGCTCCACAACCCGCGCGAGTGTGAATCTCCCCCGGCTTCCCCCGTTGATGTCAGTCGACCCCTTCGATCCAGGATGGCGAAGCCTCGCGCGGTTTGCGACAGCGCAAGAAAAAGCCCCGCCAAGGCGGGGCTCAGAGGGTGTCGGCGGTATCAGACCCGTGGAACCGGCGACAACCGGCGGCTCACACGGCGGGGTACCGGGCCTTCGATCAATAGGCCTGGCCCAGCTGCTCGAGGATGGCCGGGTTCTCCAGCGTGGAGGTGTCCTGCGTGACGGTCTCGCCCTTGGCGACCGAGCGCAGCAGCCGGCGCATGATCTTGCCGCTGCGGGTCTTGGGCAGGTTGTCGCCGAAGCGGATGTCCTTGGGCTTGGCGATCGGACCGATCTCCTTGGCCACCCAGTCGCGCAGCTGCTTGGCGATGGCCTTGGCCTCGTCGCCGCTCGGACGCGGGCGCTTGAGCACGACAAACGCGCAGATGGCCTCGCCGGTGGTGTCGTCGGGACGGCCGACCACCGCCGCTTCGGCCACCAGCTCGGTGCAGCCCACCAGCGCGGACTCGATCTCCATCGTGCCCATGCGGTGGCCGGACACGTTCAGCACGTCGTCGATGCGGCCGGTGATCGTGAAGTAGCCGTTGTCCGCGTCGCGGATCGCGCCGTCGCCGGCCAGGTAGTAGCCCTTGAGCTCGGGCGGGTAGTAGCTCTTCTTGAAGCGCTCGGGATCGCCCCAGATCGTGCGGATCATCGACGGCCACGGCTTCTTCACGACCAGGATGCCGCCCTGTCCGTTGGGCACGTCATTGCCGGTCTCGTCGACGATGGCCGCGGTGATGCCGGGGAACGGCAGCGTGCAGGAGCCCGGCACCAGCGGCGTGGCGCCCGGCAACGGCGTGATCATGTGACCGCCAGTCTCCGTCTGCCAGAAGGTGTCGACGATCGGGCAGCGGCCGCCGCCCACATGCTGGTGGTACCACTCCCAGGCCGCGGGGTTGATGGGCTCGCCCACCGAGCCCAGCAGACGCAGCGACGTCAGGTCGTAGTTCTTCGGGTGGACGGTCTCGTTGGTCTCCGCCGCCTTGATCAGCGAGCGGATCGCCGTCGGCGCCGTGTAGAAGATCGTCACCTTGTGCTTCTGGATCATCTGCCAGAAGCGGCCGGCGTCGGGGAAGGTCGGGATGCCCTCGAAGACGATCTCCGTGCCGCCCAGTGCCAGCGGGCCGTAGGCGATGTAGGTGTGGCCGGTCACCCAGCCGATGTCGGCGGTACACCAGAAGATGTCGGAGTCCTTCAGGTCGAAGGTCCATTTCGTGGTGAGCGCCGCGTGCAGCAGATAACCGCCCGTGCTGTGCTGCACGCCCTTGGGCTTGCCCGTCGACCCCGACGTGTAGAGCAGGAACAGCGGGTGTTCGGCCTCGACCCACTCGGGCTCGCAGC
Source organism: Roseateles sp. So40a (assembly GCF_048081605.1). NCBI lineage: Bacteria > Pseudomonadati > Pseudomonadota > Betaproteobacteria > Burkholderiales > Sphaerotilaceae > Roseateles > Roseateles sp. So40a. The sequence continues at coordinate 3,086,239 of NZ_CP182288.1, forward strand.
TGGAGGACTGGCCCGCGACCGCGTCGTGCAGCCATTCGTCCCGGCCGTCGACCCAGGCGATCTGGCCGCCGGTGCGCTTGTAGACCAGGACGGACCGGATCGTCGGACAGCTGTTGCCGGCCAGCGCCTCGTCGACGATGGCCTTGAGCGGCAGGGACTTGCCGCCGCGCGCCTGTTCGTCGGCCGTCAGCACCATCACCGCGCCGGCGTCCTGCACGCGATCGCGCAGCGACTGCGCGGAGAAACCGCCGAACACCACCGAATGCGTCGCGCCGATGCGCGCGCAGGCCTGCATCGCCACCACGCCCTCGACCGACATCGGCATGTAGATGACGACGCGGTCGCCCTTCTTCACGCCGCGCGCCTTGAGCGCATTGGCCAGCTGCGCGGTCTTGGCCAGCAGCTCGGCATAGGTGACGCGGGTGACGCTGCCGTCGTCGGCCTCGAAGATGATCGCGACGCGGTCACCGCGGCCCGCCTCGACGTGACGGTCCAGGCAGTTGTAGGACACGTTGAGCCGGCCGTCCTCGAACCACTTGAAGAAGGGTGCGTCGGACTCGTTGAGCGTCTTCGTGAACGGCTGCTTCCAGCTCAGCAGCTCGCGCGCCTGGCGCGCCCAGAAGCCGGCGTAGTCGGTGTCGGCCTCCTGGCACAGCGCCTCGTAGGCGGCCATGCCGGACACATGCGCGCCCTGGACGGCGGATGCGGGGGGGTTGTAGATCTTGTCGCTCATGGCCTTTGTCTCCGTACAGGCAGGATCTTTCGAACTTGGAATCACGCTCGGGCGAACTCTGAGCGTTCACACTGACGATGTGCTTACTCTTGTAGAAGAGCTTCCGGCGAGCGGATGACATGCCCGTTCGGAAACCCGCCGGCATGCTCTCACTAAAATCGCCCGGTTTGGCGGTTACCGCCAGTTGCGACATTTCGACTCGAAGGACACCTCCCGATGACCGCTCCGAAGCCCCGGCTCAATCCGATGGCCTCCATCATGTTCGGCAGCCGCTGGCTCCAGTTGCCGCTGTACCTGGGCCTGATCGCGGCGCAGGCGGTGTATGTCTTCCAGTTCTGGACGGAGCTGGTGCATTTGGTCGAAGCCGCCTTCGGCAACAAGGAGGCGCTGGACCTGCTGATCCACAGCGTGGGCTACAAGGCCGACACCGACGTGCCCAAGCTCAACGAGACGATCATCATGCTGGCCGTGCTGGGCCTGATCGACGTGGTGATGATCTCCAACCTGTTGATCATGGTGATCGTGGGCGGCTACGAGACCTTCGTCTCTCGACTGCACCTGGAGGGCCACCCCGACCAGCCCGAGTGGCTGGACCACGTGAACGCCTCGGTGCTGAAGGTCAAGCTGGCGACGGCCATCATCGGCATCTCGTCGATCCACCTGCTCAAGACCTTCATCAACGTGCAGAACCTGACCGAGCAGACGTTGATGTGGCAGACGCTGATCCATCTGGCCTTCCTCGTGTCGGCGCTGGCGATCGCTGCGACGGACCGGCTGCTGTCGCATCACCACACCCCCAAGCAGCATTGACGCGGCGCCCGGCGCCAGTCTCATGAACGCATGAGCTCATGAACGACGAAGGGACCCTCGGGTCCCTTCTCTGCTTCTGGCGCCTTATGACGCGTACACCTCAGCGTGGCTTGCGCAGCAGGATCAGCGTGCCGGCGATGCCCGACAGGATCGATCCGCCGAGCACGCCCAGTTTCACGCGAGTTTCATAGTCCGGCCCCTGGCCCTCGAAAGCCAGCCCGCCGATGAACAGGCTCATCGTGAAGCCGATCCCGCACAGCACGCACACGCCGAAGAACTGGACCCAGTCCGCGCCGCCGGGTTTCTCGGCCAGCCCGGCGCGGATCATCAGCCAGGAACTGCCGAACACGCCGATCGCCTTGCCCAGCAGCAGTCCCAGCGCGATGCCCAGCGACACCGGGTGCAGCAGGTCGCCCGGGTGCAGGCCCAGCAGGGACACCCCGGCGTTGGAGAAAGCGAACATCGGCAGGATCAGGAAGGCCACCCACGGGTGCAGGCCGTGCTCGAGGTCCTCGGCCGGCGAATGGCCTCTGCCGTCGGTCGACGGGATGAAGAGCGCGGTGGCCACGCCGGCCAGCGTCGCATGGACGCCGGACTTCAGCACGCAGGTCCACATCACCAGGCCGACGACGAGGTACAGGTCCACGCGCGTGACCTTCGCGCGGTTCAGCGCGAACAGCACGAGCAGGCAGGCCCCCGCGGCGCCGAGCATCGCCAGCGACAGCTGGCTCGTGTAGAACAGCGCGATCACGACGATCGCGCCGAGGTCGTCGATGATGGCGACCGCCGTGAGGAACACCTTCAGCGAGGCCGGCACGCGGCTGCCCAGCAGCATGACGATGCCGATGGCGAAGGCGATGTCGGTCGCGGCGGGGATGGCCCAGCCGTGCAGCCCGATGGGATCCGCGTGGTTGATGCCCGCGTAGATCAGCGCCGGCACGGCCATGCCGCCGAACGCGGCGACGATGGGCAGCACCGCCTGCGAGCGCTGCGAGAGCTCGCCGCTGACGAACTCGCGCTTGATCTCCAGCCCGACGAGGAAGAAGAACACGGCCATCCACAGGTCGTTGACCCAGACCAGCAGCGGCTTGGCCAGCACGAGCCAGTCGCCGCCGATGCGGACCTCGCCCTCGATGCGGGTGAAGGCGACGTACAGATCGCGCCACGCGGAGTTGGACAGGATCAGCGCCGCCACCGCGGCGATGGCCAGCACGATGCCGCCCGCGGATTCGCTGGCGAAGAAGCGTTTGAGTCCTGGAGTCAAGAAAAGGTCCTTCCGAAATGGCGATGCACGCCGGGCCCGAGGAGGCGAAGGCGGCAGTAGAGCATTGCAAACGCGGGTCGTCGATGACTTGAGCAGGTCAGCGGCGGCCGTGAAGACCGCATCATCGCTGGTGCGCCGACCGTTCCCTCTGAAGAGGGAGTGTCGCGTTCTCCCCAAGGTGCCGTGAGGGCGGCGTTGCTAGGATCCCGCGCTTCACCACCCGTCCGGGGCAAGTATCCCGGACCTTCTAGGGAAGTCCCATCATGATCCGACTGTTGTTCGCCGCCGTTCCGCTGCTGGCCCTGGCCGCGTGTGCCAGCGATGGCGCGACCGCCACGACCCAGACCGCCGACGCCAACGGACAGAAGGTCACGTGCGAGCGCGAGGCCCGCACGGGCTCGATGCTGGGCAAGCGCGAGTGCGGTCCGGCGATGTCCGACGACGATCGCCGCCGCATCTCCAACGAGGTCGGCAACATGGTCAAGCCGCGCGGCACGACGGCGCCGGGGAGCTGATCCTTCCCCATTCCTTCCCCATTCCTTCCGCATTTGGTGCGGATGGCAGTCCGGATGCCGGACGCCGCGCGGGGGAAATCGGGGGCTGGAGGATAATCCGCCGCGTCCATGAGCCCCCGAGCACGACCATGACCACCACGATCCGCTACGCCGACCTCGTCGAAAGCGTCGCCGCCGCGCTGCAGTACATCAGCTACTACCACCCGGCCGACTACATCCAGCACCTGGCCCGCGCCTATGAGCGCGAACAGAGCCCGGCCGCCAAGGACGCCATCGCGCAGATCCTGACCAACTCGAAGATGTGCGCCGAAGGCCGCCGTCCGATCTGCCAGGACACCGGCATCGTCAACGTCTTCCTCAAGATCGGCATGGACGTGCGCTGGGGCGACTTCCCCGGCTCCATCCAGGACGCCGTCAACGAAGGCGTGCGCCGCGCCTACAACCACCCCGACAACAAGCTGCGCGCGTCCGTGCTCAGCGACCCGATCTTCGAGCGCAAGAACACCAAGGACAACACGCCCGCGGTGATCTTCATGGACGTCGTCCCCGGCAACACCGTCGACGTCATCGTCGCGGCCAAGGGCGGCGGCTCCGAGAACAAGAGCAAGGTCTACATGCTCAACCCCAGCGAGAACATCGTCGACTGGGTGCTGAAGACCGTCCCGACCATGGGCGCGGGCTGGTGCCCGCCGGGCATGCTGGGCATCGGCGTCGGCGGCACCGCCGAGAAGGCCGCCCTGCTCGCCAAGGAAGCCCTCATGGACGACATCGACATGTACGAGCTGCTCGAGCGCGGTCCCAAGGACAAGCTCGAGGAACTCCGCATCGAGCTCTATGAGAAGGTCAACGCGCTGGGCATCGGCGCGCAAGGCCTGGGCGGCCTGACCACCGTGCTCGACGTCAAGATCAAGACCTATCCGACGCACGCGGCCTCCAAGCCCATCGCGATGATCCCGAACTGCGCCGCCACGCGCCACGCGCACTTCGTGCTCGACGGCTCCGGCCCGAGCTACCTCACGCCCCCGAGCCTGGACCTGTGGCCTGACGTGCAATGGGCGCCGGACTACAACAAGAGCAAGCGCGTCGACCTGAACACGCTGACCAAGGACGAGGTCGCCAGCTGGAAGCCGGGCGACACGCTGCTGCTCAACGGCAAGATGCTCACGGGCCGCGACGCCGCGCACAAGCGCATCCAGGACATGCTGGCCAAGGGCGAATCGCTGCCGGTGGACTTCACCAACCGCGTCATCTACTACGTCGGCCCGGTCGACCCGGTGCGCGATGAGGTCGTCGGTCCCGCGGGCCCGACCACGGCCACGCGCATGGACAAGTTCACCGACATGATGCTGGAGAAGACCGGCCTGATCGCCATGATCGGCAAGGCCGAGCGCGGCCCGGTCGCGATCGAGTCCATCAAGAACCACAAGTCGGCCTACCTGATGGCCGTCGGCGGCTCGGCCTACCTCGTGTCCAAGGCGATCAAGCACGCCAAGGTCGTCGGCTTCGAGGACCTCGGCATGGAAGCGATCTACGAGTTCGACGTGGTCGACATGCCGGTGACGGTCGCGGTGGACGCCGGCGGCACCAGCGCGCACATCACCGGCCCGGCAGAGTGGCAACAGCGCATCGCCTCGGGCAAGCCCGTCAAGATCCCGGTCGCGGCGGGCTGATCGCCCCCTCGCGAGCGATGGACTGGCCACCTTCGGGTGGCCTTTTTCTTGCGCGGGCGCCTCAGCCGACCATCTTCGACAGCTTGTCCACCAGCCCCTGCTTCTGGCCCAGTCCCGACATCGAGGTATCGAGCGCGGTGTACTGGCGCCGCAAGCGCTTCTCGTAGCTGGCGACGCGGTCCTCCAGCGCCTCGACCCGCTTGCCGTTGGACTTCAGGTTGTCCTGCAGCCCCTTGGTCCGGGTCGTCAGCGCGCCGTCCATGCCCAGGATCTGGTCCGTCATCGTGCGCAGCTTCACCGCGATGCCGCTGTTGTCGGGGTGATCCTTGTCGATGCCCATGAACAGCTGCTTCATGTCCGCGCGCTGCGCCAGCGCCTTCGTGAACTTGCTGTCGTTGATGGTGATCGCGCCGTTCACCCCCATCGTCAAGCCGATGTCAGGCAGGTGCGCGAACGCGCCCGGCAGCGTCGTGCCCGCGGACACCGCGCCGCGCAGCCGGCTGGTCAGGCTCACCGCGGTGCTGTCGCCCTGCAGGGCGGCCGCGGTCTTGTTCTCCGCGTCGTACTTCGTGTTGTCGCGCAACAGTCCGATCGCGGCGTTGTAGGCCGTCACGAACTCGGTGATCACCTTCTTCAGCGCCTCCTTGTCCTGGCTCGCCGTGACTGTCGCCGCGCCCGCCTTCTGCAAGGTGAAGGTCACGCCGTCGATGGCCGAGTCGATGGTGTTGGTGGCCGAGGTGATCGCCAGTCCGTTCACCGTCAGCTTGGCGTTGGCCGCGCGCAGGTCCTCGGTCATCCGCGAGGGCTGACCCGGTCCCCCGAAAGACAGGTCCGCCAGCGAAGGCTGCCCCTGTCCGGGGGAGGTCGGCGGGTTGGTCGTGATCCGGAAGCCGTTCTCCGCACCGGTCTCCCGCGAGCGGATCACCAGCCGCGAACCGCTGACGTCATTGACCAGCGAGGCCACCACGCCCCCGCCGGCGGCATTGATCCGGTCGCGGACATCCTCCAGCGAGTCGCGTGGAGGCTCGATCGTGATGGACTTCGGCGAGCTGCCCGCCTTGGAGGTGAAGCTCGACCGGTCGGCGCTCCATTCGCCGAGCTCCAGCGTCAGCGAACCGCCGCCGAGCTTGTCGCCCTTGGCGAACATCGGGCTCGACAGGCTCTGCGACGCCGCGAGCCGCTCGACGTTCATCGCGTAGCTGCCCTCGGCCGCCCCGCTGCCGCCGGTCACGCCGACGACGGTCGCATCGGACGAAGTCGCCGTCACGCCCTGCCAGGTGTCAGGTTTGGTGAGCTTGGCCGCCGCGTCGCGCAAGGCGCTGAGCGAGGCCTGCACCTTGCCGAACACCGAGATCTTGGTCTTGATCTTGTCGCTGGCGGCGTTGAGGTTGTCGATGGGCGTGCGCTCCACCGACACCAGCTTCTGGACGATGGCCTCGACATTGAGGTTGCTGCCCAGTCCTGCTGAACTGATTCCCATGGAATCCTCCCTGGTCCATGCGCCTGTAGGCGGCGCTGTTTATGCCAGGAAGGTTAAGCAAGTTTGCTGGTTCGTGAAGCGATCAGGTATGCGGGATTCACGCCCCTGTTTGGTGCCTCGGTGAATCGGTGGACATCACGGCCACTGGCAGCGCGGCATCTCCGGCCGTGCGCAGCACGCGCTGCGGGAACGGGATGTCGATCTCCAGGCGGTTGAGCAGGCGCAGGATCGCCAGGTTCACGTCGGAGCGCACCCCGCCCTGCCCGTTGTGCGGGTCCGAGATCCAGAAGCCGACCGTCAGCTCCAGGCCGTCGGCGGCGAAGTTGCTCAGCGACACCGACGGCGCCGGCTCGGACAGCACGCGCGGCACCCGCTTGATCTCCTCGATCAGCTGCGGGAACAGCGCGTCGACGTCGGTGCCGTAGGCCACCTGCACGACCGTCGTCACGATGACCTGCGGATCCGCGAGCGACAGGTTCTCCACGCGCGTCGTGATCAGCGACTCGTTGGGCACGATCGCCTCGCGGCCGTTCAGCGCGCGGATCACCGTGTAGCGGGTCTTGATGTCGCTGATTCGGCCCTCGAAGTTGTCGACCTTGACCATGTCGCCGATACGCAGCGAGCGCTCGGCCAGGATCATGAAGCCCGAGACGTAGTTGGCCGCGATCTTCTGCAAGCCGAAGCCCAGACCCACGCCCACCGCGCCGCCCAGCCACGACAGCGCGCTCAGGTTCAGGCCCACCATGTTCAGCGCCACCATCGCGCCGATCACCAGCAGCGCGGTACGCGTCAGGTTGACCGCGATCTTGCGCATGGACAGGTCCATCACCGCCTTGCCGCGCAGCAGCCGCGACTCGATCGCCGAGGACAGCCACAGCACCACGAGCATCACCGCGCCGACCTGCAGCACGCCCACCAGCAGGTCATAGACCGTCGTGTAGTGGTTGCCGTTCTTGGGCAGGAAGGTGAGCTGGTAGTCGTCGAGCTCATCGATGATGATGGGCAGCACGCCCACGATCCACAGGATCGATCCCAGCCACGCGACCCACGACACGCTGCGCTCCAGCAGCTTGATGCCCAGCGAATCGGGCATCGTCGCGCGCAGCACGCGCGCCACCAGCCGGATCACGACCAGCGACAGCAGCACCGGGATCACCACGCGGAACAGCGCCACGGGCTCGCCCAGCAGCGGCATCAGGCGACGCGCGCCCAGCGCCAGCAGCAACGCGATCACCGGGAACAGCACGCCGTCGAAGACGCGATGTCCCATCAGCACCGAGTGGTGGCCCGGCGCGGGCCGCACGTGCTTGCCGATGCGATGCACGATCAGCCACGACAGCGCCAGGCAGGCCAGCACCAGGCCGACCTCGATCAAGGCCTGCGGTCGCGCCAGCATCGTCAGCAGCGACTCGAGTTCGCGCAGGCTCAGGGTGTGGTTCAGGGGAGTGGTGGTACCCAAGATGGAACTCAAGAAGGAAAACAATTCGGGGGCCGGCCGCGGCCGGATCAATCAGTCCAGGAGGCGGCTGGGTGGCCGCGACCCTCGTGCCGGCTCAGATGCCGGCCAGCGTGCGCAGGTGCACGCCCACGCTGCGGGCCAGCGCGCCGAGGTCATAACCGCCTTCCAGGCACGACACGATGCGACCCTTGGCGTGGCGCCGGGCCACGTCCATGATCCGCAGCGTGATCCATTCATAGTCCGCCTCGACCAGCCCGAGCTGCGCGAGGTCGTCGTCGCGGTGCGCGTCGAACCCCGCCGAGACGAACAGCATCTGCGGCTTGAAGCGCTCGAGCGCGGGCATCCACAGCGCCTCGATCATCTCGCGCACCTCGGGCCCGCGCGTGTACGGCGGCACCGGCACGTTGAGCATGTTCGCGCCCTTGGGCTCGGTGCCCGAGTACGGGTACAGCGGGTCCTGGAAGATGCTGACCATCAGCACGCGGTCGTCGCCGGCCAGGATGTCCTCGGTGCCGTTGCCGTGATGGACGTCGAAGTCGATGACGGCGACGCGGTCCAGGCCGCGCACGTCCAGCGCGTGGCGGGCCGCGACGGCCACGTTGTTGAAGAAGCAGAACCCCATCGTCTGCTCGCGCGTGGCGTGATGGCCCGGCGGGCGCACGGCGCAGAAGGCGTTCTCCGCGCGGCCGTCGATGACGAGGTCGGTCGCCTGCACCGCCGCGCCCGCCGCGCGCAAGGCCGCGGACCAGGTGTGCGCGTTGGCGCAGGTGTCGGGATCGAGCGCCTTCATCGGATGCGGCACGCCGTCCCGGGCCTGCTGCTCCAGCGTCTCGAGCTCGGCCTTCAGCTCCGCGACGTAACGCGCGGAGTGGGCACGCTCGAGCGACTGCAGCGCGGCGCGCGGCGCGTCGTGGCGGTCGAGTGCGGTGTCGATGCCGTGGGCGATCAGCCAGTCCTCGATCGCGGCCAGGCGCTGCGGGCATTCCGGGTGACCGGCGCCCATGTCGTGGCGATGGCAGTCGGGGTGGCTGATGAAGGCGGTGGACATGGTCGGGTCATGCGCGTGGCGTCGTCGGACCGAAGGGATTCTGCGCTATCGTGCGCCGATGAGTTCCGACGCTCCGACCCTCGCCTCCCAACCGCTGGCCGACCTGCGCCGGCAGATTAGCACGATCATCAAGGGCAAACAGGCGCAGACGGAGGACTGTCTGGCCTGCCTGCTCGCCGGCGGCCACCTGCTCATCGAGGACCTCCCGGGCGTGGGTAAGACCACGCTGGCGCATGTGCTGTCGATTTCACTGGGGCTGCGTTTCTCGCGCGTGCAGTTCACGACCGACCTGATGCCGTCGGACCTGCTGGGCGCCAACATCTACCAGCCCGGCGCGCAGGCCGCGGGCGGCAGCGCCTTCCAGTTCCACCCCGGGCCCGTCTTCAGCCAGGTGCTGCTGGCCGACGAGATCAACCGCGCCGGACCCAAGACGCAGAGCGCGCTGCTCGAGGCGATGGAGGAGTACCAGGTCAGCGTCGACGGCACGACCCACGCGCTGCCGCTGCCCTTCTTCGTCATCGCCACGCAGAACCCCAGCGAGCAGCTCGGCACGCATCCGCTGCCCGAGTCGCAGCTGGACCGCTTCCTGATGTGCATCAGCCTGGGCTATCCCGACCGCCAGGCCGAGCGCGAGCTGCTGATGGGCCAGGACAGCCGCGAGCTGCTGCGCGCGCTGCGCCCGGTCATGACGCCCGATCAGCTGCGCGAGCTGCAGCGCGAGGTGCTCGCCGTGCACGTGTCCCCGGCGCTGCTGGACTACCTGCAGGCGCTGCTTGAGGCCACGCGCTCGGGCGAATGGTTCCAGGAAGGACTGAGCCCGCGCGCGGGCCTGGCGCTGCTGCGCGCGGCACGCGCCAAGGCGCTGCTGAGCGGGCGGGACTACGTGTCGCCCGACGACGTGCAGGCGATCCTGCCGCAGACGATCGCGCATCGGCTGCGTCCGCGCGGCGGCAGCGCGCGCGGCGCCCGCGAGCAGGTGCGCGCGATGATGGCCGCCGTCCCGCTGCCATGAAACGGCGCCTCCTCCCCGCGTGGCGCTGGCCGTGGCAACGGCGCTGGGACACGTGGTGGCAGGCGCGGCATCCGGCCAGCGACACGACCGCGCTGACCCAGCGCAACCTCTACATCCTGCCCAGCCGGCCGGGCTTCGCCTTCGTGATCACGCTGCTGGTGCTGCTGCTCGCCTCGATCAACGACCAGCTCAGCCTGGGCTACCTGCTGACCTTCGTGCTCGCGGGCGCGGGCCTGGCGTCCATGCATGCGACGCACGGCAACCTGCGCGGGCTCAAGCTCGACCTCAAGACGCCGGCGCCCACGCACGCGGGCCAGCCGCTGATGCTGGACATCCGGCTGCACAACCCGGGCACGGCGCGGTTCGGCGTCGGCCTTCGACACCCCGACGTCAAGGCCTCGGAGACCGCGTTCGCCGACGTGCCCGCGCAGGGACACGCGCAGCTCCAGTTGCAGCTCAGCCTGCCCACGCGAGGCCGCCACGCGTTGCCGAGGCTGCGCGTCGAATCGCAGTTCCCCTTCGGCCTGTTCGTCACCTGGAGCTACTGGCGGCCCGCCGCGATGGCCTGGGTCTATCCGGCGCCGGAGCTCGACGCGCCGCCCGCGGCCGCTGTCGAGGAGGGCCTGCCGCAAGGCCAGGGCCAGCCGGGACTGGGCGACGACCCGGGCCTGCGGCCGTATCGGCATGGCGACTCGCCGCGGCAGATCCTGTGGAAGAAGTCGGCGCTGGCGCTGGCGCAGCCCCAGCCGCCCGGCGGTGGCGTGGGCGGCGGTGGCGGTGGCGCGACTCTGCTCGTGCGTGAACGCCTGGGCAGCCGCGCCAGCGAGCAATGGCTGGACCTGGCCGCCACGCGCGGCCTGCCCTTCGAGCAACGCCTGTCCCGACTGGCCGCCTGGGTCCTTCGCGCCGAGGACGAGGGCCTGCCCTACGGCCTGCGGCTGGGCGGGCTCGCGCTGGCGCCGGACCTCGGCCCGGAGCACCTGCGTGCCTGCATGGAAGCGCTGACGCTGGCCGGAGAGCAGGCATGAGCGCCGCCATGAGCGTCGCAGCGGCTCGTCCGCATCGCAGCCCCCTGCCCCGCGAGGCGCGCGACACGCTGTTCCTGCTGGCGATCATCACGGCGACGCTGCTGCCGCACGCCGGTCACCTGCCCTGGTGGTGCAGCCTGCTCACGGCCTTGATGCTCGCGTGGCGCGCGCGCCTGGCCTGGCGCAGCGAGGCGCTGCCCGGCCGCTGGAGCCTGCTGGCCGTGCTGGCGCTGGTGATCGGGCTGACGCTGGCCACGCACAAGACCATCCTCGGACGCGAGTCCGGCATCACGATGCTGGCGATGCTGATGGCGCTCAAGACGCTGGAGCTGCGCGCCCGGCGCGACGCCTTCGTCGTCTTCTTCCTGGGCTTCTTCCTGGTCCTCACGCAGTTCCTGTATTCACAGTCACCGCTGGTGGCGCTGTGGATGATCGGCTGCGTGTGGGCGCTGCTGTCGGCGCTGGTGCTCGCGCAGATGCCGCAGGGCGTGCCCAGCCTGAAGCTGGCCGCGCGCATCGCCGCGCGCAACACGCTGTACGGGCTGCCGGTGATGGTGGCGCTGTTCGTGCTGTTCCCGCGCTTCCCGCCGCTGTGGGGACTGCCCAAGGACGCGGGGGCGCGCACGGGGCTGTCGGACTCGATGACCTTCGGCGCCTTCGCCGAGATCGCCTCCGACGACACGATCGCGATGCGCCTGCGCTTTGACGACGCGCCGCCGCCGCAACCGCAGCTCTACTTCCGCGCCCAGGTGCTGACCCGCTTCGACGGCCGGACCTGGAACGCGCCGCGCGTGAACTGGGCCGCGGGCGAGGAAGCGCCGGTGCTCAGCGGTCCGTCCTACCGTTATCAGGCCACCATCGAGCCGCTGCGCGTGACCGCCATCCCCTTGCTGGAGTTCAGCGATGGCGCGGCCGGCGCGCGCTTCTCGCTGGGGCGGCTGACCGCGGTGCGCGCGCCGCAAGGCCAGTGGCAGGCGCCGGTGGCGGTGGCCGAGACGCTGCGTTTCCGACAGGAAGCATGGCCGCGCGCGACCTGGGGCACGCGGCTGAGCCGCGCCGACCGGATCGAGGCGCTGAGCCTGCCGCCGGGATTGAATCCGCGCGCGCAGGCGCTGGGCGCATCGCTGCGCGAGCGCTTCGAGGGCATGGGCGAGGACGCCCTCGCGCAGGCGGTCAGCCGGGAACTGCTGCGGCAGATCCGCACCGGGCGCTTCAGCTACACGCTCACGCCCGATGTCTACGGCGAGAACACGCCCCATGCGATCGACGAGTTCTGGTTCGACCGCCAGCTCGGCTTCTGCGAGCACTTCGCGTCCGCCTACGTCGTGCTGATGCGCGCGGCGGGCGTGCCCGCGCGCGTGGTCACGGGCTTCCAGGGCGCCGATCAGCAGCTGCAGGACGGCGACCTGATCGTGCGCCTGAGCCAGGCCCATGCGTGGGCGGAGTACTGGACCGCCTCGGGCGGCTGGCAGCGCGCCGATCCGACGGCGGCCGTGTCGCCCGACCGCGTCCAGGGCCGGCCGCTGCGCGCCGCGCCGGGGGCGTTCACCGGCGTGATGGAGCAGCTGCAGCCGGGCCTGCTGCTGGACCTGCGCACCGCGTGGGAACGCTTGAACAACCGCTGGCAGCAGACGGTGCTGAACTTCTCCACCGGCGAGCAGATGGACCTGCTCAAGCGGCTGGGCTTCGAGAACCCGGACTGGACCGCGCTGGGCCAGGTGGCCGGCGGGCTGCTGACGCTGGTGGCGCTGGGCGGCGCGGGCCTCGCCGCGTGGCAGCGCCGGCCGCACGACCCGTGGTCGCGCCAGCGCGCCCGCGTGCGCCGCGAGCTGGCGCGGCTCGGCCTGGACACGCGCGACGACGAGACCCCGCGCGGTTGGGCCGCGGCGCTGACGGCGCGTCACGGCGAGCGCGCGGCCGCGGTCGCGCAGGCGCTGTTGCAATTGGAAGCGCAGCGCTATCGCCAGGATCGCGCCGCCGCGACGTCACAATGGCAGGGATCGTTCGCGGCCGTCTGCGCCGCGCTCCGGCAAGACCTTATCCGCCGTCCCGCATGACCGCTGCCCGACTCGCTTCCCCTCGCCGTCCGTTCCTGCTCTCCCTGCTCCAGCTCTCGATGGCCGCGCTGCCGTTGACGGTCGCCCTGGCGCCGGTCGCGTCCGCGTCCGCCCAGGTGAGCAGCACGGCCAAGGCCGCCGCGCATAAACCCAGGCCCAAGCCCGCCGCGAGGAAACCGGCGCGCACGCCAGCGGCGCTGCCCGCCTACGGCGATCGCGCCGACGTGATGGCCTTCGCCGACGCGCAGGCCGCCTCGCTGGGCTACCGCCCCGAGGAGCTGCGCGCGATCCTGGCGCTGGCGCGCTCGCAGCCGGTCGTGCAGCGGCTGATCCTGCCGGGCGCGCCCGGTCAGGCCAAGGACTGGGGCGCTTACCGCCAGCGATTCATCGAGCCGCAACGGCTGCAGGCCGGCCTGAACTTCTGGGCCACGCATGAGGCGGCGCTCGCGCGCGCCGAGGCGGCCTATGGCGTGCCGGCGGAGATGATCGCGTCGATCATCGGTGTGGAGACCTTCTACGGCCGGATCATGGGCAGCTTCCGCGTGCTGGACGCGCTGGCCACGCTGAGCTTCGACTACCCGTCGCCGCTTCCGCCGGGCGCGCGCGACCGCAGCGGCTTCTTCCGCGAGGAGCTGCGCCAGTTCCTGATCCTGGCGCGCGAGAACGGGCTGGATCCGCTGGCGATGAAGGGCTCGTACGCGGGCGCGATGGGCTGGGGCCAGTTCATGCCCGGCAGCTGGCGCCGCTACGCGATCGACTTCGACGGCGACGGCCATGTGGACCTGATCAACAGCCCGGTCGACGCCATCGGCTCGGTGGCCAACTTCCTGCGCGAGCACGGCTGGGAGCGCGGCATGCCCACGCATTACGAGGTGCAGGTGCCCAACGACACGGCCGCGCGCGCGCAGCTGCTGATCAGCGACGTGCTGCCGCAGCTCGACGCGAAGCAGTTCGAATCGGTGGGCGCGCAGCTTTCGCCGCAAGGGCGCGCGCACCAGGGTCCGCTCGCGCTGATCGAGTTGCAGATGGGCGGCGCCGCGCCGGTCTACGTGGCCGGCACGCAGAACTTCTACACGATGACCCGCTACAACCAAAGCAGCTATTACGCGATGGCGGTCATCGAGTTCGCCAACACGCTGGCCAGCTGGCGCAAGGCCACCGGCGTGAACGCCGCACCGACGTCGGCCTCCGGGGCGGGCTCGTCCAACGGGAACTGAGCGCCCCCGGACGGCGCCCCGGGCGGCGCGTACCTCAGCCCTTGCGCGCCGCTCTGAGGCGGCGCATCACCGGCTCGTTCAACTGCCGGGCCATCGCGTTCCACTTCGCGCTGGCCTTGTCGATCTGCGCCAGCAGCGGCTGAGCGGTCGCGGTGTCACCGCGGCCCAGCGCCCAGATCGCGTACTCGGCCCACACCTCGACGCTGCCGAATCTCGACGAGGCCGACTCGAATTCGGCCTTGGCTTCCGCGGGCCGCTCCAGGTCTCCCAGCGCGCGCGCCGTCAGCAGCGACACGGGCTCGGCGCGGAAATCGGGGCGCTCCGCGCGGATCGACATCAGGTGGTCCAGCGCCGGCTTGGGCTGGCCGGCCGCGATGAAGGCGCGGGCCGCGCCCAGGCGGATCTCCAGGTCCTTGGCGAACGGGCCGCGCAGGCAGGCTTCGTACTGCGTGGCCGCCTCGACGCCGTTGCCCGCGTCCAGCAGCGCCGCGGCCAGGCGCATCTGGTTCTGCGCGGTGGGGGTGTCGTCGAAGGCGGCGCGGGCCTCGCGCAGCTCGCGGCCCGGATCCATCACCCGGCCTGCCGCCCGCACGGCGCGCACCGCGCCGCGCTCCAGGCGCGCATGCGGCAGCACGAACATCACGATGTAGACCACGCTGCCCAGCAGCGGGAACGAGAACAGGATGATCAGCCAGTACAGCTGCTGTCCATGACGCACCACATGAATGGCGCAGAACAGCGCCAGCAGGATGTGAACCCCCAATCCAACGAACGGCATCGCCTTTTCCTCCCGAGATCAATCGACTTGTTGTCTTTTCAGCGAGCGGCGATTCTGCCCGTCGTCCGTGAACACGCCAAGGCGGAATTCGGGGGAGGCGAACGGGGGAGCGGAAAACGCCGAAGGCGCCTCTGGGGCGCCTTCGTTGGGGGGAGCTCGGGGGAAGAGCGGGCGCTCAGTGCACCAGGCCGATCCACTCGCCGCGACGCTGGTAGGCGTCGAAGAGGTCCTGCGCCACCGCTTGCAGGCGGGCATCGCCACGGGCGTGCGCCGTGGTCAGGCGCTCCAGCGCGTACAGGCGGTCGTAGAGCATGCGCGTGGGCTGCAACTTGAGACCGTGGTCGGCCATCAGGTCCTGCAGCACCAGCAGCTCGTCCATGCTGGCGGTTCCGGCCACGGTCAGACCGAGGTCCGGCACCAGGCCCCAGGGGGCTTGCGTGGATTCGGGCATCAGATGGGGCGGGATGGCGGTGTGCATGGCGGCCTCGGAACGATTCATGTCGGCGTGGACGGAATCATGAATCGCCCGGTCCGGAACTTGAGCGGGAAAAACGGGGGTTTTCCGGCCCAGTTCAGCGGATCGGGATTCGCCGCGATCGGTTGGGGGTCAGGTGCGCGGCTTGGCGATGAAGCCGGACAGCTCGGTGCACCAGGCGGCGGCGGGGATGTCGAGCTCGCTCAGCGAGAGGACGTCGATGCGCGCGTCGGTGAGCATCTTGGCCGAGGCGGTATTGAGGCCGACCTGGTGGTCCTTCTTCTCCAGGTAGACCACGCGCTGGATGCCGACCTGGATGATGGACTGCACGCAGCGCGGGCATGGGTACTGCGTCGTGTAGATGGTGCTGCCGGTGAGCGGCAGCACGACGCAGTTGAGGATGGCGTTGACCTCGGCGTGGACGATGTAGCTGTGGCGCGAGTTCGCGGGATCGGCGTCGTCGTCGGACCAGTAGGCGGGGTCGTGATCGTCGCAGCCGCGCGGCAGGCCGTTGTAGCCGACGCCGACGATCTTGTAGTCCGGGCTGGCGATGCAGGCGCCGTTGCGCTTGCGGCTGTCCTTGGAGCGGGCGCTGGCCAGCAGGGCCACGCCCATGAACATCGAATGCCAGTCGATCAGCGGGTGGTTGTCCATGGTGGAGCAGGAGACGAACGTCGGTGCGAAGGCCCAGCAGTGTAGCGGCGGTGCTTGGGGCGGCCGCGGTGTCGGATTTCTACAAGACCCGCGCGGACCGCTCGGCGACAGTGGACCCACCCCACGAAGGAGTCCTCCATGAGCACGACGATCCATCCCTTCCGCCTCGAGATCGACCAGGCCCGAATCGACGACCTGCATGCGCGGCTCGCCGCCACGCGCTGGCCGCGCCCGGTCGTAAACGACTTCAGCCACGGCCAGGCCGCGTCGCTGGTGCGCGAGCTCGCCGCGTACTGGCGCGACGGTTTCGACTGGCGCGCTCAGGAGGCCAGGCTCAACGCGCTGCCGCAATTCCTCACCGAGATCGACGGGCAGCCGGTGCATTTCATCCACGTGCGGTCGGCCGAGCCCGACGCCCTCCCCCTGATCCTGACGCACGGCTGGCCGAGCTCCCCCGTCGAGTACCTCGACCTGATCGGTCCGCTGACCGACCCGAAGGGCCACGGGCTGAAAGACGGTCCGGCCTTCCACGTGGTGATCCCGTCCGTGCCGGGCATGGGGCTGTCGTCGCCGCTCGCCGGACCGGGCTGGGACGCGGCCCGCGTGGCGGCAGCCTGGGACACGCTGATGCGGCGCCTCGGTCATGAGCGTTACGGCGCGCAGGGCGGCGATGGCGGCGCGCTGGTGACCCGCGAGCTGGGCATCCTCGCGCCGGATGGGCTTGTCGGCGTGCACCTGCAGCAGGTCTTCGCCTTCCCCAGCGGCGCGCCCGGCGAGATGGACGGGCTCTCGCCCTTCGAGCTGGCCGGCTTCGAGCGGCTGGACCATTTCCGCAAGTACGCGGGCTATGTGGACATCCAGTCCAAGCGGCCGGGGACCTTGGCCTTCGGCCTGGTGGATTCGCCGGCGGCGCTGCTGGCGTGGAACGCAGAGCTGTTCTTCGGCTTCGAGGGCGAACGCGCGAGCGAGGTCGACCGGGACCGCTTCCTGACGCATGTGTCGCTGTACTGGTTCACGGGCACGGGCGGTCAGGCGGCGGAGATGTACCTGGCCAACGCCGCCAGCGGCGCGGGTTACCGCGAGCTGCTCAATCCGACACCGACGGCGGTGGCGGTGTTTCCGGATGACTTCCGCTCGGTGCGCCGCTTCGCGGAGCGCTCGCACAGCCGGCTGCTACAGTGGACCGAGATGCCCCGCGGCGGGCATTTCGCCAACGAGACCGAGCCCGGTCTCGTCGTGGACGATCTCCGCCGCTTCTTCGGCGCGCTGCGGGCGCGAGAGGCCATCGATGCCGGGACCGATCGCTGACGAACAGGAACGCGTGGCGGACTCGCCCTTCGTGGCGAAGGTCCGCCATCTGCGCATCCACGCGGCCTCGCGCGAGCTGGCGCTGCCGGACGGGTCGTGGGACCTGCTGTTCGTGCGCCGTGGCGACGGTCCGGCAATGGTGATCCAGACCGGTCAGATCACGGCGCCGGTGGTGGTCGAGCATGAGGCCGGCGACGAGTTGCTGAGCATCGCCTTTCGGGGTGAGGTCTACCTGCCGCGCTCGCCCGGACGGGTGATGCGGGGGCGCGGCGTGGTGTGTCCGGTGGAAGAGGACGGCCGCTTCCGGCTGGGCGAGGAGCGCTTCGAGATCCCGCGCTTCGACAACGCGGAGCAACTGGTGGCGGCGCTGGCGCGTCGTGGCGTGCTGGAGCGCGATCCGGTGGTGCAGCGCGCGCTGCAGGGGGCGAGCCAGCGGCTGGATGAACGCAGCGTCCAGCGGCATTTCGCGGAGGTCGCGGGTGTGGGCCTGAAGGCGATGCAGCAGATCGCGCGGGCGCACGAGGCGGCGCGACAGTTGCGATTGGGGCTGGCGGCCTCGCAGGTCGCGGCCGGGCTGGGCTTCACGGACCAGGCCCACCTGACGCATTCGCTCAAGCGGCTGCTGGGACAGACGCCGCGGGAAATCGCGAGTGGGGGTGATGTCACGAGGGCAGCGATGCGCTGAGGCGTCGCGTCGTGCCCGATCCGCGCGTGGCGCGGCGTCCGATGCGCGGAGGTTTTTTCTCCCACCGCCAGCTCTCAAGCGCCGACCGCAGCAGTCGGGAACTTGGCACCGGGAGCCCCTCGCCCGCGAAGCGGGAGAGGGGTTGGGGTGAGGGCTCGTGTGAGGGCACGGAGCTCTTCGCAGAGCCCTCACCCCCCGCCCTCTCCCGCTTCGCAGGCGAGGGGGCCCAATCCATCGCGCGCCGCTTGCGGCGCGCGATCACTTCAAGCGGCCAACGCCGGCGTCACATCCTCCCCGGGGACGCGCTGGCGGGCGAAGAGCACGTACATCGTGGGAACGACGAACACCGTCAGCGCGGTGCCCAGGCTCATCCCGCCCACGATCACCCAGCCGATCTGCTGGCGGCTCTCCGCGCCCGCGCCCGATGCCAGCGCCAGCGGCAAGGCCCCCAGCACCATCGCCCCGGTCGTCATCAGGATCGGCCGCAGCCGCAGCGTCGCCGCGTCCACCACTGCCTCCAGCGTCGCCCGCCCCTCGCGCCGCAACTGGTTGCTGAACTCCACGATCAGGATGCCGTGCTTCGTGATCAGCCCCACCAGCGTGATCAGCCCGATCTGCGAATACACGTTCAAGGTCCCGCCTGTCCAGCGCAGCGCCAGCAACGCGCCCAGCATCGACAACGGCACCGACAACATGATCACGAACGGATCGATGAAGCTCTCGAACTGCGCCGACAGCACCAGGAAGATGAACAGCAGCGCCAGCGCGAACACCAGCCCCAGCGCGCCACTGGCGGACTTGTATTCCCGCGACACGCCGTTGAGCTCCGTCGCGTAACCCGACGGCAGCACCTTCGCCGCCGTCGCATCCATGAACTTCAGCGCGTCGCCCAGCGCATACCCCGGCGCCAGCGCCGCGGAGATCGACACCGACCGCCGCTGGTTGAAGTGGTTCAGCTCGCGCGGACTCACCGTCTCGCGCACCCGCACCAGGCTCGACAGCGACACCATCGCGCCGTCGCGACCGCGCACGAACAGCCGCTCGATCTGGTCCGGCGTCGCGCGGTCGCGCGCCTCGGTCTGCACCATCACGTCGTACTGCTCGGCGTCGCGCTTGTAGCGCGTCACCACACGACTGCCCAGCATCGTCTCCACCGTGCGCGCGATCGCATCCACCGGCACGCCGAGGTCGGCCGCGCGCTCGCGGTCCACCTCCATGAAGATCTCCGGCTTGTTCAGCCGCAGGTCGTTGTCCGGCTGGATCAGGCCCGGGTTCTTCGCCATCTCCGCCATGAAGGCCTGCGTGACCTTGGCCAGGTTCGCATACGAGTCGCTCGTCATCACGACGAAGCTCACCGGCCGCGAGCCGAAGCCCTGCCCCAGGCTCGGCGGCGTGATCGGGAAGGCCTGCACGCCGGGCAGCAGGCCCAGCTGCGGCAGCATCGCCTGCGCGATCTGCGGCGTGCTGCGCGCGCGATCGGCCCAGTCCACCGTGCGCAGGATCAGGTTGCCGCTGGCCACGTTGCTGCCGTTGGAGAACGAGAAACGCCGATCGAATTCCGGATACGTCGCCGAGATCCGGTCCACCGCGTCCAGGTAGCGCGCGGTGAAGTCCAGCGTCGAGCCGTCCGGCGCGTTGACCGGCATGAAGATCACGCCGCGGTCCTCCACCGGCGCCAGCTCCGACTTGGCCTGCGTGAACAGCCACACACCCAGTCCGCCCGCGGCCATCATCAGCGCCACCACCGCCCAGCGCGCACGCAGCGCCCGGCCCAGCGCGCGGCGATACCCGCCCTCGATGCCCTGCAGCACCCGCTCCATGCCGCGGTCAAAGCGCGTCGGCGCCGACGCATGGCGCAGCAGCTTGGAGCACATCATCGGCGTGAGCGTCAGCGCCACGAAGCCCGACACCACCACCGCGCCCGCCAGCGTCAGCGCGAACTCGACGAACAGCCGCCCGGTGCGGCCCGGCGTGAACGCCAGCGGCGCGAAGACCGCCGCCAGCGTCAGCGTCATCGCCACCACGGCGAAGCCGATCTCGCGCGCGCCGCGCAACGCGGCCTGGAACGGGCTCAGCCCCTCCTCCACGTGGCGGAAGATGTTCTCCAGCACCACGATCGCGTCGTCCACCACCAGCCCGATGGCCAGCACCAGCGCCAGCAGCGTCAGCGTGTTGACCGTGAAGCCCGCCGCGGCCATCAGCGCGAAGCTGCCGATCAGGCTCACCGGAATCGTCACCAGCGGAATCACCGACGCCCGCAGCGTGCGCAGGAACACGAACACCACCAGCGCCACCAGCACCACCGCCTCGCCGATCGTGTGATAGACCGACTTGATCGAGCGGTCGATGAACACCGAGTTGTCGTTGGCTGGCTTGACCTCGATGCCGGCTGGCAGTTCCGACTGCAGCTTGGGCATCATCGCCGTCACGCCGGCCGACACCTCCAGTGGGTTGGCGGTGGCCTGGCGCACCACGCCCACCGACACCGACGGGATGCCATTGAGCCGCACCCGAGAGCGCTCGCTGGCCGCTGCCTCCTCGACACGGCCCACGTCCTTGAGCCGCACCGTGTAGCCGCCGCTGGAGCGCAGCGCCACCTCGGCGAACTGCGCGGGCGTGTTCAGGTCGGTGCGCGCGGTGACGTTGAACTCGCGCTGCCGGCTCTCGATGCGGCCGGCCGGCACTTCCAGGTTCTGCTTGCGCAGCGCGTCCTCGACGTCCTGCACGGTGAGCTGGTGCGCGGCCAGCCGCTCCGGGTCCAGCCACACCCGCATCGCATAACGCCGGTCGCCGCTGACCTGCACCTCGGCCACGCCGGCCACCGTCTGCAGCCGCGGCTTGACGACCCGGTTGACGATGTCGGTCACGGCCAACGGATCGATCGTCTCGCTGGTGAAGGCCAGCCAGATCGTCGGCTGCGCGTCGGCCTCGACCTTGGCCACCACCGGCTCGTCCACCGCCTCGGGCAACCGGAAGCGCACCCGCGCCACACGGTCGCGCACGTCGGCCGCGGCGTTGTCGGGGTCCTTCTCGAGCTTGAACCGCACCGTGATCTGGCTCTGCTCGGCGCGCGAGATCGAGGTGACGATGTCCACGCCGTCGATGCCGGCGATCGAGTCCTCCAGCGGCTTGCTGACCTGGCTCTCGATCACCTCGCTGGACGCGCCGACCAGCCGCGTGCTGACGGTGACGACGGGCTCGTCGATGCGGGGGTACTCGCGCAGGGTCAGCTTGTTGAAGCTGACCAGCCCGACCAGCACCAGCAGCAGCGACATCACCGTCGCCAGCACCGGGCGACGAATGGAGATCTCGGAGAGCTTCATGTGCGGCCGCCCAGCTCGACGACCTGGATCGCTTGCGCGTCGCCGCGCATCAGCCGCTGCTGCCCGGCGGTGACGACGAGGTCGCCATGCGCGAGGCCGTCGAGGATCTCGACCTTGCCCGGCACGCGCAGACCCAGACGGGCCTCGATGCGCTGCGTGGTGCGGCCCGAGCCGGTGGCGCCCTGCGGGACCACCTTCAGCACGTACTGCTTGCCGCCCTGCGGCACCAGCGCCTCCTCGGGCACGACGATCGCCTGCTCGCGCAGCGCGAAGCGCACCTTCACCCGGGCGAAGAGACCCGAGCGCAGTTCCGGTGCGACCTGCGTCAGCCGCGCGCGCACCAGCATCGAGCGGCCGTTGGCGTCGAGCTGCGCATCGACCGCCTCCACCTGCGCGCGGAACTCGCGCTGCGGCAGCGCGTCCAGCGCGAGCTCGACCGTCTGACCCGTGCGCAGGCGCGGCACGTAGCGTTCGGGCAGGCGGAAGTCCACCCACATGCTCGAGGCGTCCTCGATGCCGACGAGGTCGGCGCCGTCCTTCACGTAATCGCCCAGGTTGACCGAGCGGATGCCGGCGACGCCGTCGAAAGGCGCGCGCACCTGCATGCGCTGCACCTGCGCGCGCGCCAGCGCGACCTGCGCCTCGGCCACGTCCAGCGCGGCCTGCGACTGATCGACCGCGTTGGCCGACACGAAGCCCTGCGTGAGCAGCTCGCGGTTGCGTTGCAGCTGCGTGCGCGCGATGCCGGCCTGCGCCTCGGCCTGTTTGAGCTGCGCGGCCTGCAGGCTGTCCTCGAGCTGCACCAGCAGCTGTCCCGCCCGCACGCGTTGGCCGTCGGAGAAGCCCAGCTTGACGACACGCCCCGAGACCTCCGGGCGCAGCAGCACCGACTGGCGCGCCCGCAGGCTGCCCACGGCCTGCGCCTCGTCGGCGAGCGCGAGGCGCTCGACCGGCCGGGCCTCCACGGGCACCGGGCCGTCTGCGGGTTTCTGATCGGGTTTGCTGTCGGATGTCGCGGACCTGGCGGACTTCGTCGCCGTGGCGGCCGCGGGCTCGGAGGCTGTCACCGCCGCCGGGCTCGTCGCCGGGCTCGTCGCCGAGCGCTGCCAGGCATAGGCCAGCACCAGGGCGGCGGCCAGCGCGCTCAGCGCGATCCACGTGGTCGGACGTGTCAACTTCATTGCTTCTAGTTTTCGTGCGGGTTTCCGGGGCGCGCGGACTGTAGCCGCGAACCCCGTGAAAACCGGGAAGCAATGGGACGGGCGACGGCGTGGCGGCCGCCAGTCGCGACAGGCGGGCGAGACCCGCACGGGGGTTGCGGGTTAACCCGCGAGTTCAACCTCTCGCGTCACTTCGCGACGCCGACGCCCTTGTTGGCCAGCGCGTCGGCACGTTCGTTGCCGGGATCGCCGGCATGGCCCTTGACCCAGCGCCAGTCCACGGTGTGCAGCTTGCGCAGCGCGTCCAGGCGCTGCCAGAGGTCGGCGTTCTTCACCGGCTTGCCGTCGGCCGTTTTCCAGCCGCGGCGCTGCCAGCCCGAGATCCACTCGGTCATGCCCTTGCGAACGTACTCGCTGTCCGTGTAGATGACGATGTTGCAGCTGCGCTTGAGCGAGGTCAGCGCCTCGATCACCGCGGTGAGTTCCATGCGGTTGTTGGTCGTGTTGCGCTCGCCGCCGAAGAGCTCCTTCTCGTGGTCGCCGCTCTTGAGCCACGCGCCCCAGCCGCCCGGACCCGGGTTGCCCTTGCAGGCCCCGTCCGTGTAGATGACCACGGCCGGCTTGGCGATCTTGGGCGCGGCGGGAGAGGAGGCAGGTGCGGGAGCGGTATCGGTCATGGGGACTTCAGCGAATTCAGGAAAGGACGAGGACGGCACGAGAAGAGAACGCGGAGCAGGTACTGGCCAGCGCCGCGATCAATCGATCTCGACGTCCTCGCGGTGATGTCGTGGTTGGAGGCGGTGGTGGTGGTGATGGACCGCGGCCACCGCCGGCGCGGTCTTGGCCACGCGCTGCTTGCCGCGCGTCAGCCCGACCAGCCGCATGCCGTGCACGCGCTTGACGGCGATCACGCCATACAACGCGCCGAGCACAGTCCACCACTTGCCGCCGGGCTTCTCGATCCACTGCCACCGCGTCAGCCACGCGTCGCTGAGCAGCGGCGGCCGATAGCAGCCGAACTGCGCGCGCTCGACCTCGAAGGACAGCAGCCGCAGCCAGTCGCGCAGTCGCCAGTAGCCGATGTACTCGCCCTCCTCGGGCAGGTACAGCCGCGGCGGGCGGCCCAGCATCCGGCCGTTGACGCGGGCGAGATTCTGCCTCACCGCCCACAGGCTGGCCGGGTTCAGGCCGAGGATCACGACCCGCCCCTCGGGCCGCAGCACGCGCTCGACCTCGCGCAGGCAGCGGTGCGGATCGGCGGCGAGTTCCAGCGTGTGCGGCAACAGCACCAGGTCCAGGCTGTTGGCCTCGAAGGGCAGCGCGTCGAACTCGCAGTACACGGCCGCGCGGCCCGCGCCGGTGAGACCCGACGCGAAATCGGCCTGCGGTTCGGGCTGGTATTCCAGCGGATGGGTCGCCGGTCCGGGGACCGGCGGACCGGCCACGTCGTCCTCGACGGGCGGGTGATTGAGCGCGAGCCAGCGGTTGCTCATCCGGTTGGTGCGCAGGCCATGCAGTTGCGGGAAACCCAGCTGCACCGCGTGATAGCCGAACCAGTCGATGACGGCCGCGTCGATGAAGCGCTGTTCCCACGCGAGCAGGTAGCGTCCGGCAGGCGTGCGCAACCAGTGCGCATGCTCGGCCGCCGCGGCCTCCAGACGCAGGCGCGCCTCTACAATCGGCGCCTTCTCGTCGGTGTCGCCGATCCCGCCGTCCTGGTCCGGAGTCTTCATCGCTGCGACCTGTCGCCCTTGCCTGCATGAACCTCGTCGCCATCCCCGCCTTCACAGACAACTACCTCTGGCTGCTGCATGACGGTCGATCGGCGCTCGTCGTGGATCCGGGCGAGGCGGCGCCGGTGAAGGACACCCTGCGCGCGCTCGGCCTGGACCTGCGAGGCATTCTAGTGACCCACCACCATGGCGATCACGTGGGCGGCGTTCGCGAATTGCTGCCGCTGCTCGCCGAGGGCGGCCAGGTCTGGGGTCCCGCCACCGAGACCCTGCCCGTGCCGGTCGTGCCGCTGCGCGAGGGCGACCGGGTCGAGCTGCTGGGCCAGACCTTCGACGTGCTGGACGTGCCCGGCCACACCGCCGGTCACATCGCTTTCGTGTTGAAGCAACCGAGCGACGGCAGCGCGCCGATCCTGTTCTGCGGGGACACGCTGTTCTCCGCGGGCTGCGGCCGGCTGTTCGAGGGCACGCCCGCGCAGATGCTCGCGTCGCTGGCCAAGCTGGCCGCGCTCCCCGGGGATACCCGGGTGTGCTGCGCGCATGAATACACCTTGTCGAATCTGCGGTTTGCTCGCACAGTCGAGCCCCAGAACGAGGCGGCCGCGCGTCATGAGGCCTGGTGTCTGGCCCGGCGCGAGCAGTCGCTGCCCACCCTGCCCTCCACGATCGCCGTGGAGCTCCAGATCAACCCCTTCCTGCGCTGCGAGCACGCCGAGGTCCGCGAGGCCGCGCAGCGCCACGACCCGCGCGTGACCGCGCAGCCGGTCTCGGTCCTGGCCGGACTGCGCCAATGGAAGAACGACTTTCGCTGAGATCCCGATGCACCGACACCCGACCCCGTCCTGCCCGCCGATGCGTTCCTCCCGCTCCTCCGATTCCGGTTCTTCCGGCTCCTCCCCGTCCCGCCCCGCGCTCACGCTGATCGCCGCGCTGCTGCCGCTGGTGCTGGCCGCCTGCGCGACGCGCCCGACCGCGCCCGCGGACAACCAGGACGCGCAGGCGATCGCGCATCAGACGGTGCAGGCGGTCGAGTCCGCCGCCTCGGCCGTGCCCTCGCCCGCCACGCCGGTCGCCCGCGTGGCCACGGCGCCCGAGGACAAGCTCGACGTGCTGCTCGAGGACAACCTGAACCCGGGCGAGAAGGTCGACCTGGACGCGCCCAAGACGCATGTGGACCTGTGGGCGCGGATGCGCGCCGGCATGGCCATGCCCGAGCTCGACAACGACCTCGTGCGCCGGGCCGAGGACTGGTACAGCAGCCGCCCGGAGTACGTCGGCCGCATGACCGGCCGCGGCAGCCTGTACCTGTACCACGTGGTCGAGGAAGTGCAGAAGCGCGGCATGCCGATGGAGCTGGCGCTGCTGCCCTTCGTCGAGAGCGCGTTCCGCAACGACGCGCAGTCCAGCGCGAAGGCCGTGGGCATGTGGCAGTTCATGCCGGCCACGGGCCGTGACTTCGACCTCAAGCAGAACATCTTCCGCGACGACCGCCGCGACGTGCTGGCCTCGACCAAGGCCGCGCTGGACTACCTGCAGCGCCTGAACAAGATGTTCGACGGCGACTGGCAGCTCGCGCTGGCCGCGTACAACTGGGGCCAGGGCAACGTCAGCAAGGCCGTGGCGCGCAACCAGAAGGCGGGCCTGCCGATCGACTACGACAGCCTGCGCATGCCCGACGAGACGCGCTACTACCTGCCCAAGCTGCAGGCGGTGAAGAACATCGTCATGCGTCCCGAGGCTTTCGGCCTGACGCTGCCGGCGGTGGCCAATCACCCGTACTTCCTGTCCGTCAACATCGACCGTGACATGGACGTGGCGCGCGCGGCGCAACTGGCCGAGCTGGACGAGGACACCTTCCGCCAGTTCAACCCGTCGATGAACAAGCCGGTGATCCTGGCAGCGAGCAGCGGCCAGCTGCTGCTGCCGTATGACAACGCCAGCACCTTCGTGGCCAACCTCGAGAAGCATCGCGGCCCGCTCGCGTCGTGGACGGCGTGGGTGGTGCCGCGGACGATGAAACCGGCGGACGCGGCCAAGCAGGTGGGCATGAGCGAGACCGGGCTGCGCGAGATCAACCGCATCCCGGCGCGCATGCTGGTGACGAAGGGCTCGACGCTGCTGGTGCCGCGCACGGCCTCGCGCGACCAGGACGTGTCCGAGCATCTGGCGGACAACGCCAGCATCGGCTTCGCGCCGGATGTGCCGCCGATGCGGCGCGTCACGCTCAAGGCCGGCAAGGGCGACACGGTGGCCAGCGTGGCCCGCCGGTATCGGCTCGGGACGACGCAGCTGGCGCAGTGGAACCGCGTGAGCACCAAGGCGACGTTCAAGCCGGGGCAGCAGGTCGTGGTCTACGTGCGTGAGGGCCAGACGCTGGCGGCGGCGGAGACGAACAACGCGTCGTCGAAGTCGGCGCGCGGTGGGAAGTCGACGAAGACGACAAAGGTCGCTTCAAACGCGACGGCCAAATCGGCCAAGTCCACCGCGAAGACCCGCAGCGCCAAGGTCGCCAGCGAGTCCAAGGGCGCCCGCACGGTCTCAACGAAGACCGCGCTGCGCTGAGTTTCCGGAACAGCGAGAACTTCGAAAAGCCCTCACCCCAACCCCTCTCCCGCTCCGCGGGCGAGGGGCTCAACGAGCGACGCCATCTTGGCCCCCTCTCCCGCTCTGCCGGCGAGGGGCTCAACGAGCGACGCCATCTTGGCCCCCTCGCCCGCGAAGCGGGAGAGGGCGGGGGGTGAGGGCTCGTCGAGAACCGCCGATTCAGGCGAAGAAAAGCGCCACGGAGAGCGCCAGGCCCACGCCCCACGCGAGGCTGCGCAGCGTGGGCTGATCGGCGAGGTACAGCGCGATGTAGACGACCCGCGCCGCGATGAAGCCCATCGCGAGCTGATCGATGCGCGTTTGCGCCAGCTGCATCTGCTGCGCCGCGAGCACACCCGCGATGAACAGCGGCAGCGCCTCGAAGCTGTTGGCCTGCGCCGCGTTCGCGCGCGCCTGCCAACCGGTCTGACGCTCCAGCCAGCCGCGCGGATCGTGGTTGTCGAAACCCCCATCGCGACGGCGCTTGCCGAAGCCGCGGGACTTCGCCAGCGCGGCGCACAGCACCGGCATCACGCAGGCAACGATCAGGCAGTAGTTCGCGACGGTCATCCAGGCCTTCCAGGTCTTCGAGGTCTTCAGGTCTTCGGATCAGGTCGAGCGCCGGTCCACCAGCGCGTGCGCGATGGTGCCCAGGTCCACGTATTCCAGCTCACTGCCCACCGGCACGCCACGCGCCAGCCGCGTGCTGCGCAGACCGCGCGAGCGCAGCGCCTCGGCCAGCACATGCGCGGTGGCCTCGCCCTCGGCCGTGAAGCTGGTGGCGAGGATCACCTCCTCCACCTGTCCGTCCGTGGCGCGTCCCAGCAACTGCTCGACGCCGATCTCGCGCGTGGACACGCCGTCCAGCGGGCTGATCCGCCCCTGCAGCACGAAGTAGTAGCCGAAGTAGGACGCCGTGCGCTCCATCGCCGCCTGATCCGCCGGCGACTCGACGACGCACAGCAGGCGCGCGTCGCGCTGCCGGTCCGCGCAGATCGGACACAGCGGCGTCTCGCTGAAGGTGTGGCAGCGCTCGCAGTGGCGCACGTTGCTGTCCGCCTCCTGCAGCGCGCGCGCGAGCGCGTCGATGCCGGCGCGGTCGTGCTGCAGCAGGTGGTAGGCCATGCGCTGGGCCGACTTCTGGCCCACGCCGGGCAGGCGCCGCAAGGCCTCGATCAATTGGTCGAGCGCGGTCACCGGGGTCCGATCAGAACGGGAACTTCATGCCCGGGGGCAGCGGCATGCCGGCGGTCAGCTTGGACATCCTCTCCGAGCTGACCTGCTCGGCGCGGCGCACGGCGTCGTTGAACGCGGCGGCCACGAGGTCTTCCAGCATGTCCTTGTCATCGGCCAGCAGGCTGGGATCGATGGTGATGCGCTTGACGTCGTGCTTGCAGGTCATCGTGACCTTCACGAGACCGGCGCCGGACTGGCCCTCGACCTCGACGTTGGCGAGCTCGTCCTGCGCCTTCTTCAGGTTGTCCTGCATCGCCTGGGCCTGCTTCATCAGGCCGGCGAGTTGACCCTTCATCATGATCGTGATTCCTTGTTCAGAGGTTCAATGGCTCGGCGCCAGGCCGAGCCGGAGATGACCCGGAGGTCGATGCGATGGGCGGGATTGTCGCCCAGCGCCGGGGCGAGCGCTCGACGCCCTGCCCCGCGGCGCCGGTCAGACCGGCTTGATCGAGCCCGGCAGGATGCGCGCGGTATTGAACTGCGCGAGCAGCTGCCGGACCTCGGGATCCTCCAGGATGATCGACTCGGCCTGCCGCTGCCGCGAACGCGCGGCCATGGTGTCGCGCAGCGCCGGCGAATCGGTGGCCCGGCCGGTCTCGATTTCCACGCGCGCGGGCTTGCCGGCGAAGGCGCTCAGCGCCGCCTGCAGCTTGTCGAGCAAGGCGGGCTGGCGCAGCGATTCGCGCTCGACGCGGAAGCGCCAGCGCGGCGAGTCGCCCGCGTCGTCGATCTCCAGGCACTCGGCCTGCAGCGCGAGCTCGCGCGACAAGGCGTTGAGGCCCAGCTGGGACACGGTCGCGTACCAGCGCTCGCCCATCGGCGTGGGCACCAGCTCGACCTCGTCGATCGCAGTGGACAGGTAGATGCCGCCGGCCGCGCCGGCCGCACCGGAAGCGCCTGGAGAACCGGCGGAATCACCGCCATCGGGCATCGGATCGTCCAGGTCTGACATCCCCATGCCGACCGCGGCCTCCTCGTCGGAAGGCGGCGGCACATCCATCCACGGCGGCGGACCGTCCTCATCGTGTGGCGGGGACAGGTCCTCGGGCTCGTCGTTGTCGGACTCGGCCTTCTCCGCAGGCGGCGGCGCGGCGCGCGGGCGCAGGCGCTCGCTGAAACGCGTGGCCGGTGCGCCGGCCGTGGCCGCGCGCAACGGGCCGGACGGCGCGCGCGGGGCGACTGCCACCGCGGCGGGAGCGGGTTCAGGCGCAGGTGCTGGCGCAGGCGCCAGTGCCAGTGCCAGTGCCGGCGCGGGCGCGGGCGCGGGCGCAGGCGCAGCCGCAGGCGCAGGTTCAGGCGCGGCGGCCGGTGCGGCCGCAGGCTCAGGTTCGGGATCCGGCGGCGCGGCCTCGGCCACGCGCGGCACGGCGGGTGCGGGCGTCGGAGCAGGCGCCGGCTCCGCGGCCTGCGCTTGCGGCGCGGGCGGATTCACAGCGGGCGGACGGACCGGCGCCGCCGAAGCCATCGGCGCCGCGGCGGGCGCGCTCCGCGCGGCTGCTTCCGGCAGCGTCGGCTGACGCGCGCCCTGCCCGTTCGGCCGGAAGGCCATCATCCGCAGCAGGACCATCGTCAGCCCCGCGTATTCGTCGGGCGCCAGCGGCAGCTCCTGCCGGCCATGCAGCGCCATGCTGTACATCAGCTGGATCTCGTCGGCGGGCAACTGCGCCGCCAGCGGCAGCAGCTCGACCAGGTCGGGATCGCCGGCATCGAGCGCACCGGGCGCCGCCTGCGCGATGGCCAGCTGCTGCAGCGCCACCGCCAGGTCCTCCAGCGTGCCGCCCGCGGACAGGCCCATGTCGCGCAGCCGGTCGGACGCGCCCACCAGCGCCGCGCCGTCACCGGCGATCAGCGCGTTCAGGATGCCCAGCACATGGCCGCGATCGACGCTGCCCAGCATCTGGCGCACGCCGGTTTCCTCGAGCTTGCCCGAGCCGAAGGCGATCGCCTGGTCCGTCAGCGACAACGCGTCGCGCATCGAGCCACGCGCGGCGCGCGCCAGCAGGCGCAGCGCGCCGGGTTCATTCGGGACTTGCTCCTTGGCCAGCACGCGCGTCAGGTGTTCCAGCACCGTCTGCGGCGCCATCGGGCGCAGGTTGAACTGCAGGCAGCGCGACAGCACGGTGACCGGCACCTTCTGCGGATCGGTAGTGGCCAGCACGAACTTCAGGTACTCGGGCGGCTCCTCCAGCGTCTTGAGCATCGCGTTGAACGCGGTGTTCGACAGCATGTGCACTTCGTCGATCATGTAGACCTTGAAGCGCCCCACGACCGGCTTGTAGACGGCCTGGTCCAGCAGCTGGGAAATTTCCTCCACACCGCGGTTGGACGCGGCGTCCAGCTCGACGTAGTCGACGAAGCGGCCGGCGTCGATGTCGCGGCAGACGTCGCAGACGTTGCAGGGATGGGCGGTGATGCCGCCGGTGCCGTCCGGGCCGATGCAGTTCAGCGACTTGGCCAGGATCCGCGACACCGAGGTCTTGCCCACCCCGCGGGTGCCGGTGAAGAGATAGGCGTGGTGCAGGCGTTGCTGCGTCAGCGCGTTGGCCAGGGCCTGCACGACGTGTTCCTGACCCATCAGCTCCTCGAACGTGCGGGAGCGGTATTTGCGTGCGAGGACCTGGTAACTCATGGCGGGGCATTCTACGGGGGCAGACTTCCCCGTCCGGACGGGGTGCGGGGGGATGGCGTCCGGGTTTGTCAGGAGAGTCCGTTGGCGCTGACGGATAATCCGCCGCCATGAGCACCCCGCACGATCCCTCCTCCGGCACGCTGAGCTATGAACAGGCCGGCGTCAACTACGACCTGATCGACCCGCTGAAGATCAGCGCCCAGCGCGCCGCGGCGGCCACGGCCGTCCACATGAGCGCGCATGGTTTCACCGAGGTGAAGGCCTCGCGCGGCGAGTCGGCGTACGTCGTGGACGTGGGTCCGTTCTACCTGGCGTCGATCGTCGAATGCCTTGGCACGAAGACGCTGGTCGCCGACGAGATGGCGACGCTGACGGGCAAGAGCTATTACGACGGCATCGCGCAGGACACGATCGCGATGGCGGTGAACGACCTGATCACCGTGGGCGCGACGCCGCTGGTGGTGCAGGCCTACTGGGCCGCAGGCGGCTCGGACTGGTTCGGCGACGCGCAGCGCGCGCAGGCGCTGGTGGAGGGCTGGAAGAAGGCCTGCGACGTCTGCCAGGTGGCCTGGGGCGGTGGCGAGACGCCGGCGCTGGCGGGGATCGTGGAGTCGGGCCGCATCGACCTGGCGGCGTCCTGCACCGGCCTGATCAATCCGAAGGAACGGCTGTCGGTCGGCGACAAGCTGGGCGCGGGCGACGCGATCGTGCTGCTGGCTTCCTCGGGCATCCACGCGAACGGCCTGAGCCTGGCGCGCAAGCTGACCGAGCGTCTGCCGCAAGGCTACCTGACCGAGATCGAACCTGGCTTGAGCTACGGCGAGGCGCTGCTGGCGCCGACGACGCTGTACTCGCCGGTGACCGAGGCGCTGTACAAGGCGGGCATCACGCCGCATTACTGCGCCAACATCACGGGCCACGGCTGGCGCAAGCTGCTGCGTCACCCCGGCAAGTTCACGTACCGCATCCACACGGTGCCGCCGGTGACGCCGGTGCTGAAGTTCATGCAGACGCATGCGCAGCAGGATGACCGCGAGGCCTATTCGACGCTGAACATGGGCGCCGGTTTCGCGATCTTCGTGAAGGCGGACCAGGCGGCGAAGGTGGTGGAGATCGCCAAGGCCTGCGGCATCGACGCGTGGGACGCGGGCCGTGTCGAAGACGGCGAGAAGCAGCTGCTGATCGAGCCGCTCGACATCCGCTTCGGCGACGACGATCTGCAGCTGCGCTGAGGGGTCCGCGGATTGAAGAACATGAAGGGCGCTGAGGCGCCCTTCGTCGTTCATGCAACCGGCTTGCATCTTCATTCAGGTCGAAGTGATGCATGGCTCACCCGCCCCACCGTTCATGACGGTCCGCGAATTCGCCGCGTTTGGCATCGATGCCGACGGAGCCAAACAGAAGGCGGAAGGCAGGGACGGAAAACCAGAGCTGGTTCATCGTCCTGACTTCCCGGGATTCCAACCCCCATTCCTCCTCCCCGAATCCCCACAACGTGAACCACAGGCTGAGCGTACCGAGCTCGGGATCGTTGCTGACTTCCACGCTGATCTCGCGTCCCGGCACGCACCGCACCAGCTCCTCCGCGAAGCGGTGCAGATCCTGTCCAGACACGGCCGGATGTCGCTCCAGGAACCAGGCGATCACGTCGTTCCAGTCTTCCGTTCCGATGAGCGCTTGCAGGTCGTACGGCCACTCGTTCGGCGCGCAAGGATTGAAGCAGGGAAAGAACTTGTACGGCGCCTGTGACTTGCTGTCGACCCGGACCCATCGATGAGGTGGCCACCCCGCTTCGACGCCTGATGCTGCGAGCACCGGCTCCTTTTCAACTGCATTCGAAGTCATCGTCACTGTCCTTTCTGCGTCGACCCCACGTCGATGCCAGGCGCTCATTCTCGAAATCGCCGTTCGTTCCGCCATGACTCAAACTGGTTGGCGGCGGGGGAGATGAAGAGGGCCCTCTTCCGAGCGAATCACCGAGTCGCCTCTCCCCTCCCCGCCCCGCATTCCCCCGATTGACATCCCCCGACCGGGTGACGAAGCTCCCCGGTCATGGACTGGTTCTATGTCCCGATGCTCAAGATGCATGCGCTGCTCGCGTGGTGCAGCGTCGGGCTGTTCCTGGTCCGCGGGCTCGCTCATCAATTCGGCGCGGCGTGGGTCGGCGACGAGCGACTGCGCACGCTGGTCTTCAGCAGCCATGTGCTGATCGTCGTGTCCGGTATCAGCCTCTGGGGCGCGCTCCATCACGACCCGCGCTACGAGCCGTGGATGACCGCCAAGTTCATCGCGCTGGGGATCTACTTCGCGACCGGCCACTGGGCCTTCGGCCGCGGAGAGTTCCGCGTGATCGGCTACGTGCTGGCGCTGGTCGCGCTGGCCTATGTCGTGGCGGTGTCCGTGACACGGCAGGCCTTGCTCGGGCTCTGAGCACACGGCGGCCACCGCGCGCCCGGTCCGCCGACGCGGTCTTGACGCCCGGGCGCGACGCGCGGCGTAGGATCGTCCGATGACTTCGCCCCGCCCCATCCACGAGGCCGCGCAGCGCGGCTACACCGCCGCGTCCGACAACTACCAGCGCGGACGCCCCGAGTACCCCGAGGCGCTGAACGCCTGGCTGCAGGACACGCTCGGCGCTCGCGCGCCGGCCCGGGTCGTCGACCTCGGCGCGGGCACCGGGAAGTTCACCAAGCTGCTCGCGCGCACCGGCGCGACGGTGACCGCGGTCGAACCCGTGGACGCGATGCGGGCGCGCTTGTCGGAGAGCCTGCCCGAGGTGCGCGCGCTGGCCGGCACCGCGGAGGCCATCCCGCTGCCCGACGGCGACGCCGATGTGCTCGTCTGCGCGCAGGCCTTCCACTGGTTCGCCAACACGCAGGCGCTGCGCGAGATGCACCGCGTGCTGCGTCCCTCGGGCCGGCTCGGTCTGGTCTGGAACGTGCGCGACGAGTCCGTCGACTGGGTCGCCGCGATCACCGAGATCATCACCCCCTACGAGGGCGATGCGCCGCGCTTCTACAAGGGCACGTGGAAGCAGCCTTTCGAGGGACAGGTCTTGTTCGCCCCCCTCCAACGGACGGTGTTCCCGCACAGCCATGTGGGGACCTTTGATCAGGTGGTGCTGGACCGGATCCTGTCGGTGAGCTTCATCGCCTCGCTGCCCGAGGCGGAACAGCAATCTGTCGCGGACCGGTTGCGCGGATTGAAGGATCGCTTCGCCGTGCTGCGCGAGCCGACGATTGCCTTCCCTTACGCCACCGAGGCCTGGCTGGCCGACCGGCTCCCCGCACCGTGAATCGCCGAGCGGATCCGGGCGGAGCGCATCAAGGCTGACCGAAACGCGGCGTCGTGACGGCCGCGGTCGCGCACGCGGCGTTGCGCAGATGGTCGTCGAGGAAGGCGGACACGCGCGTGGTGTAGGCCTCGGGCGTGAAGTCGAGCAGATCGACATGCGCCGCGCCGGGCACCATCCACAGCGATTTCGGCGACGCGGCGGCGGCGAAGATCCGCTGCGTCTCGGCCGCGGTGGTGTGGCGATCCTCCCCGCCGGAGATCACCAGCAAGGGGGCTTGCAGCTCGGCGATGTGCTCGATCGGGCGCAGCTGTCGGGGCGAGATGCCCAACTGAAGGGGGAGCTGGGTCAGCAGCAGCGGCGAGAGCGATCCCGCCCAGTCGCCCAGCCGCATCTTGAGGCGGTCGGCCACGGCTTCCTCGATGGTCGGGAACATCGACTCGAGGACCACCGCATCCAGCGGGGGCCGCCCCTTGGCCAGGACGGTCGAGGCGGCGCCGAGCGACACGCCGATGACGGCGCGGCGCTCGCAGGGGACTTCATGCACGAGGAAGTCCAGCGCGGCGACAACCGCTTCGGATTCGCGCAGGCCGAAGGTGATCGCGGTGCCGCCGCTCTCGCCATGCCCCGGCAGGTCGATCAGCAGCGCGCCGCGTCCCTGCCGATGCAGGAACAACGCGCGTTGCAGCATCTGACGGCGGTCGCCGCGCACGCCGTGCAGCAGCAGGACGGTGCCCATGCCGGGCTGACCGGGGCTCCACCAGCCCGCGACGGGGACGCCCTCGGCGGTGGTCAATTCGATCTGACGCGCCTGCAAGGCGGGCGGCGGTGCCCCGATCGGGCGGAAAGCCGGCGCGGACAGCTGATGCCCCATCAGATAGAGGGCACCCATCAGGAGGATGACCAGCACGGCCAGTGCTGTGAGCAGTCGCGCCATGCGTGTCATCGGGGGGTGATCAGGCGAGTTTCCAGCCGGCGAGCCAGAGCTGGCGCACGGCCGCGGCGTGCAGTTGGCGGCGCAAGGTGGCGGGACGTTCGCCGGGGCGCGCGGTCTGCTGCGGGCTGATCCATTGGGGGCCGGGCTCGCGCGACACGCGGGCCTGGCCGTGGCGGTCGGCGCGCAGCAGCGCGAGGCGCCAGACGGCGTTCAGGCGCTGGGACTGGGCGTCGTCGGCGAGCGCGCCGATCCAGTCGTCGGGCTGGAGGCGATGGGCGGCCTTGAGGAGCTCGAGGTCGGAGGGGAAGCGGGAGAACTCGGCGACCGGTTCGCCCCAGGGGTCGCGCAGGGTGCGTTGGGGCTGGGCGGGGGCCGGGGTGGCGCGAGCGGCGCGGCGGCGGGTCAGCAGCGAGTCGAACTGAGCCAGACGAGCGGACATGAAAAAACTCCGAGAGCCCACAGAGATCACCGGCGTTTGCCGGCCCGGGGGCAGTCGGAGCCGCAACGCTTTAGCCGCATTTGTTGATCGCCCGCAAGTAGTTGGTAAATCGGCGATGGAACTGGACGGTGTGTCCGCTCCGGGGCGGATTTAACCACAGGCGAGGCGGATGAGTCGACGGCGGCGCGGCGGTGATCGCACGCGGGAACGTGCGAAGTGGCACGGCGGGAGGGAGCTCGGCGGGAGGGTGCTGAAAGCTCGGCTAGAATCCGCCGCTGACGGGCCTCCTCGCATGGAAGCGCGGCCAACCGGGTCAGGTGGGGAACCAAGCAGCCCTAACCGTTGTGACCAGTGCCGAGGGTAAGGCTCGTCAACCTCATTCAAACAGAAGGCTTGCAGATCCAGCATTTAGCGTCGTGATGACGTCTGATGCGGGCCTTTTGTCTCACTTCCTGTCTCACGACCCTGCCGGAACAAGGCGTTCGCCCCGCCGAGCCGTCACGGGCTGGAAGGCCGAACGCCTCCTCCGGCAAGTACCGCGCGCGGGGTCGATGACCTTCTGCACTGTGGCGCCCCGTGCTCCCTGCCTAGGCTGGCTTCCCTCAAGACCAGGGAGGCGACCATGTCCCATGACTTCTTCCGCAAGGAACGGCGCGATGTGTTTCTGTCGCGCATCAGCGCGCCCACCGCCGAGCGCAACTTCTACCGGCTGCGGTCGGGCACGGTGTTTCAGGCCAAGAACGCGAACGGCGCCAAGCGGTTCACCGTCACGGTGGCCGGCAAGACGCTGAAGCTCAAGGCCACGGTCTCCGGCACGACGCTGGTCATCACAGACGACACGAAGCCCAACGGCACGCCTCCATTGCTGCGCCTGACCGAAGCGGACATGCCGGCGCTTCAAGCGCTTGGTCTCGAGCAGAAGAAGGCTTCGCTGGCCTGCCAGGTCATGAACCGCCTCTGCGCCGACCACGCGCTCGCGTCCACCCACTCCCCGCTCATCTCCGGCTGCGTGGTGAACAACTTCGACGCCTCCAAGACCTACGCGGGCGAGCGGCTGCACCTGCAGCTGAAAACGCGCGAGCCCTTCCTCAACCCGCTGGCGTCGGGCAACGAGAAGGAAGCATTCCTGATCGGTCGCATCGAATCCAAGGAGTGCACGCTGATCAAGTACCTCGGCAGCACGCATGCCATCGGCGTCAACGAGATCGTGCGCGAGATGGGGAGTGGGATTCCCAAGCCGAGGTGAGGCGCCGCGGCCCCCTAGACCCAAGCCACTCACCAGCCCCCGCCGCGTCGCGGCAACTTCAATCAGATCAAAAAACCGCCGGGAGGCGGTTTTGTCGTTTGGGCCGTGCTGCGCGCCGCCTTCTCTCCAGTCCCATCTGTTTCAGCCAGTGCACGGCAGGTTCTCCGGCGTGGGAAAGAGGTCGCCCATTGCCGCTTTGAGAAATCATCCGTGCGCGATTTCACGGATGTTTCGTCATCCATTCACGCTCTACATTTTGAGAACTTCCAAGGGAGATCAATAGATGGAAAACGCCGCTCCTGGCCTATTCTCGGACCAAAAAAATAAAGCAGCACTCGAGAGAGTATCGTCAATCTTGTCGGAAAAGGATTCGCATGGAAGCCCCAGCTTCATCCCATACTTGCGCACCATTCTGCGGTTCATGATATCGGCACCAATCGAGTTTGACAAATACTCCCCGATAAATTCCAAATGGATTGGAAAAGCCTTTATTGACGCAGTTCGTGAGTTCAAGCAAACCACCGGGACCGAGGAGGATCTAGCGGACATATTCACAATGGCCTACAGATTCCTGAGCGAACTCCAATTCTCAATGCCAGAGGATTTGACAATCGAACTTCGTCAAGTAATTTCCTTTGCTCAGGATAATCTGAATGAATTCTCTAGCCAACATCAACGTCAATTGATCTACGCGTCATTCATCATGCCGGCGTCGATCGCGAGAGAATTACTCCATCACCCACATATCGAATCAATTCGCAGTTTCAACGAAAACCAAGACTCAGCAGCAAAACTAAAGCAACAATGGGACGACGAGATCGCTTCGAAAGAAAAGCGAGTTGAAGCACTCAGAACCGAACTATCGGGCCTCGAGACCGGCTTCAATTTTGTAGGACTCGTTCACGGCTTCAAAAATCTCGTAGATCAGAAGAAGGCCGAGCAGCGATTCGCGTTTTGGTGTCTCGTGGCGCTTGGGATCGCTGTCACGACGCCGTTGCTTTTCGAGTTATGGCTCATCGTTAGCCATCAGACAAACTTCTCCAACTACAAGGATTTTTTCATCTACGCAGTTCCGCCAGCAATCGCGATGGAGTTGATACTGATCTACTTTTTTCGCGTCGTTCTTTTACATTTCCGCTCCGTCAAAGCTCAACTACTACAATTGGAATTCCGAGCGACGCTTTGCCAATTCATTCAAAGTTACGCAACCTATTCTTCAGAAATCAAAAAGACAAACAACGTCGCATTGGAGAAATTTGAAAGCCTAGTGTTCAGCGGCCTTTTATCCAACGAAGACAAGTTGCCCGCAACATTTGATGGAGCCGATCAAATTGTAAAGCTATTCAAGTCCGCGCGAAATCAATAAAGGATTTATAAAGAATCAAGAACACCGACAATATCGCAAATGCCAAATCACGTGGCTCGCCAGCGTAATTGCAATGAATTTATTCGCCTTTATCAATGTAGAGAAGGCCTAGAAATACATTACTCTGCCCGCCTCACACCAACGTTCAAAATCGTCGTGAAGCCGAAGATTGAAGTTCCGGATTCCACAAAAGGTTCTTCACTTGGCTTACGCGAGTAGCAGAAGCACTTCGCCACCCGTTCATCGATTCGCGAAGGAGTCGGTGATCCAAGATCGAAATTCGTAGTCCAGGTAATCGCTGCATGCAACGCTTCTTAGTTTGCAGCGCCCCGCAAAATCACGCGCTCTACTTGTTAGAGTCTCCCATCCCGCCCCTCCCCATGCCCGCCTTCACCCGCCTCCCCTGCCCGCTCGCGGGTGTCGAGATCGTCCATGCCGACAGCGCGCGGGCGTTTCCTCGCCACATCCACGATGAATTCGGCATCGGGCGCATTGACCGCGGCGCTCAGCGCACCGCCAGCGCGCGCGGGCAGGTCGAGTCCTTCCCCGGCGACGTCATCACCGTCAACCCCGGCGAGGTCCACGACGGTCTCCCGCTCGGCGACCACGGGCGCACCTGGCGCATGCTCTACCTCGCCCCCGACCTCGTCACCCGCGCGATGGCCGACATCACCGCCGAGGCCTTGCCCCGCCTCCCGCACCTGACCGCCACGCGCTCAACCTCCGACGTCGAATTCCACCAGCCCACGCTGCACGACGACCGCATCGCCGCGCGTTTCGAATCCCTCTTCCGCGCCAGCGCCGCCACGCCGCCCGGCGCCGCCGACACGCTCCACGTCGACAGCGCGCTGCTCAGCCTGCTGCAGTCGCTCCTCCAGCCCCGCCTGGCCGCGCTCGACGACATCCCCGCCGGCATCGCGCTCGCTCGCGCGCGCATCGACGACGACGCCGCCGCGCCGGTCAGCCTCGACGAGCTCGCGCGCGAGGCCGGGCTCAGCCGCTTCCAGTTCCTGCGCGCCTTCACCCGCGCCACCGGCCTGCCGCCGCACGCCTACGTCGTGCAACGTCGCCTGCAACGCGCGCGCCATCTGATCGCCCGCGGCACCTCGCTCGCCGACACCGCCGCCTCCTGCGGCTTCTTCGATCAGAGCCACCTCACGCGCCACTTCGTCCGCTGCTTCGGCCTCGCGCCGGGCGCCTACGCCGCCGCGACGCGCTGATCGGCGCGCCTCGCCTCGCTGGCCGTGAGCCACGAGCCACGAGCCACGAGCCGCTGCAATTTCATCCAAGACGCCCCGCCTTCAGCCGGCCACGATGCGGCTCCCGCCACTTCGCGCCGAGGCCCGCCGTGCCCTTCTCCTCGCTGTCCGACCCCGAATTCCTGCTGACCTCGCTGATCGTCGTCGCCTCGCCGGGCAGCGGCGCGCTGGTCACGCTCGCCGCCGGCCTCTCACACGGCGCCCGCGCCGCGCTGCTCACCGCCCTGGGCTGCACCGTGGGCATCGTGCCGCACATGCTCGCCGCCATCACCGGTTTGGCTGCCCTGCTGCACGCCAGCGCCCTGGCCTTCGACGCGATCAAGTACGCCGGCGTCCTCTACCTCCTCTACATGGCCTGGACCGCCCTCCAGGACCGCGGCTCGCTCGCCATCGACCCCCACAGCCCGCCGCGCTCCGCCACCGGCTTCGTCATCCACGCCGCGCTCATCAACCTGCTCAACCCCAAGCTCTCGATCTTCTTCGTCGCCTTCCTGCCGCAGTTCATCCCCCATGACACCCCGCGTCCCACGCCGCTGATGCTCGAGCTCTCCGCCGTGTTCATGCTCATGACCTTCATCGTCTTCGCGCTCTACGGCGTCTTCGCCGCCGCCATGCGCGACCGCGTGCTCTCGCGTCCGCCGGTGCTGCGCTGGATGCGCCGCGGCTTCGCGGCCGCCTTCGTCGGCCTCGGCGTCAAGCTCGCGTTGGTCCAGCGTTGATGTCACGTTGAGGGCGCGTTGATGACGCATCGAGGACGCGTCGACATCGACATCAGCCGCTGACAAGGCTTGACCCTCACGTCACGTGAGGCTTCATGATCGCGTCCGTTGACACGACCCCGGCCCCGCCGGACTGCCATGGACTACACCGTCGGCGACCTCGCCAAGCGCACCGGGCTGACCGTCCGCACGCTCCATCACTACGAGCAGCTCGGGCTGCTGATGCCCGCGTCGCGCTCCGACGGCGGCTACCGCCGCTACACCGACGAGGACGTGCGCACGCTGCATCGCCTGCTGGCCTACCGCCAGATGGGCCTGCCGCTCAAGGACATCGCCCCGCTGCTCGC
Source organism: Roseateles sp. So40a (assembly GCF_048081605.1). Taxonomy (NCBI): domain Bacteria; kingdom Pseudomonadati; phylum Pseudomonadota; class Betaproteobacteria; order Burkholderiales; family Sphaerotilaceae; genus Roseateles; species Roseateles sp. So40a. The sequence goes on from NZ_CP182288.1 coordinate 3,126,701, forward strand.
GCCGGGCGCGCAAGTGCCGCTCGCTGAGCTGCTCGCCAAGCAGATCGCCGCGGTCGAACGCGAGATCGCCGAGCAGCAGCGCCTGTTGACGATGCTGCGCCGCGTGGAGCGCCGCGCGCTCGACGGCGCCGAGGACACCGAGGACCTGCTGCGACTGATCACCGCGCAGCAGGTCTTCGCGCGGCATTACTCGGGCGAGGACCTCGACCGGCTGCGCGCGCTGCAGGACGGCCTCGCGCCGGAGCTGCTCGCGCATCTGAAGGTCGAGATCCCCGCGTTGATCGCGGACTTCCGCTCCGCTCACGACGCCGCGCGACCGGTCGATGCGCAAGCGCTGGGTCCGCTGGTGCGCCGCTGGCTCGCGGTCGAGGACCTCGTCCCCGTCGACGAGGACCTGCGCCGCAAGGGCCGCCGCATGATCGGCGAGGACGCGGACTTCCAGCAGATGAGCGGCATCGACGCCGCGCTGGCTCGCTACATCGACGCCGCGATCCTCGCGCATCAACCAGCTTCGCCGGATGCTGAGGGAGCGCCCGCATGAACGCCGCCGTTTCCGCCGACGTGCCCGCCACGCCCGTCCCCGTGCGTCCCTGGGCCGACCGCAACTTCCGCTGGCTCGCCGTCGGTGGCCTGGTGTCGATGCTCGGCGACCAGTTCACGCTGCTCGCGCTGCCCTGGCTCGTGCTGCGGACCACCGGCGATCCCCTGGCGCTGGGCACCGTGATCGCCGCGATGGCGCTGCCGCGCGCCTTGCTGATGCTGGTCGGCGGCGCGATCGTCGACCGACACGCGCCACGCCGCGTGCTGCTGCTCACGCGTCAGATCAGCGCGGTGCTGCTGGCCTTGCTCGCGCTCGGCGTGGCCAGCGGCGTCATGACGCTCCCCTGGATCCACGTCTTCGCCGTGGCCCTCGGCATCACGACGGCCTTCTCGCATCCCGCAGGCAGCGCGATCCTGCCGCGCGCCGTTCCGCCCGCGCTGATCCGGTCGGGCAACGCGCTGCTGATGGCGATGCGTCAGGTGACGATGCTCGCCGGCCCCTTGCTCGCTGCCGCGCTCATCGCAGGCACCGCCGCCTCGCATGAGCTGGGCGGCCTCGCCTGGGCCTTCGCGCTCGATGCGGCGAGCTTCGCCCTGGCGGCACTCGCGCTGTGGCCGGTGACGATGATGGCGACGAGCGCCTCATCGACGGCCCCATCCGAGGCCGCGAAACCGTCGATCCTCGCGTCGATCGCCGAGGGCCTGCGCGCGCTCTGGAACGATCCCCTGCTGCGCGCGCTGTGCCTGTACGTGACCGCGATCGGGCTGCTCGTCGGCGGTCCGCTGCAGGTCGCGCTGCCCGTGTTGGCAGAACGCCAGCTCCACGGCGACGCGACCACGCTCGGGTTGCTCACGGCCGGACACGGCGCCGGCATCCTCGCGGGCCTGCTGCTGGCGGCTCGCGCCGGACGCCGTACCCGGGCAGAAGGCCAAGGTCCGCTCGTGTCCCTCGGCGGATCGATCCTGCTGATCGACGCGGTCGCCGGACTCGTGTTCATCGCGTTGGGCCAGGCCTCGCACACCTGGCAGGCGATCGCGCTGCTCGCGCCGATCGGCGCGATGGCCGGTTTCGTGCAGGTCGCCGTGATGAGCTGGATCCAGCGCCGCGTGCCGCCGCAGATGCTCGGCCGTGCGATGTCGGTGCTGCTCTTCCTCGTGATGGGACTGACGCCGCTGTCCTCGGCGCTGGCCGGCTGGCTGCTGCGCGGATGGTCGACGTCACTCGTGTTCGGCGTCTGCGGCGGCGCGATGCTCGCCGTGGTCGTGATCGGCGCCGTGCTGCTGCCGATGCGCCGCATCGAGGAGCCGTCCGAGGCCTCGGCCCGAACTGCGGACCAGCCCTCGACCTGAGGCGACATGAAACGCAACGAGGCGCCCTGGGGCGCCTCGAGGTCTCTGCGTCACGGTCGGCTTACTGCGCCGGCTTCGCGGGTTCCGGCCCCATGTGAGGGCCGGTGCGGTGGAGCGCACCGCCCTCGCCTTCCCAGGTCGTCATCTCCTCGGGCTTGGCATGCGAGGTCTTCAGGCGCTGCTCGTTGCGGCGGGTCTGCCACTGCCACAGCGCGTAACCGGCCAGCCCGGACAGGGCCATCGGCAGAAAGCGTTTCATCAGCATGGTGTCACTCCTCTCTGGCTCTCAATCAGCGCGGATCAACGCTTGGGCGCGCTGGCAGGCTGGCGCGGCGGAGGCACGTCCGGACCCGGACGCATCGTGGCGCTGGGCGGCGCGGCGGGCACGCCCGCGGCGGTCGGGTTCTCCTGGACCATGCGCTCGATGCGCGTCAGGATGCCGCCGCTCTGCACGCTGCCGTCACGGGTGCCTTGACCCATCACCATCATCCGGCAGTCCTCGCGGTCTTCCTCGGCCACGCGCTGGCAGCGCAGCATCGCGTTGTTGGCAAGCTCCTGCGTGCTGGCGGTGTTCAGCTTGCCGGCCTGCGCGGCCTGGCGAGCAGCGCCGGCTTCCTTCAGGCAGGCCGCTTGCGCCTGACCCGTCTTGCCGGACAGGCAGTTGGCGCGATCGCGCTCGTAGGTCGACTGGATGTCGGACGAGGCGGACGCCTTCGCCGTCGAGCCGGCAGCGAAGACCGGCGTGGCGATCATCATGACCGCCGAGAGCACCGCACCGGCGGTGACGAGCGTGGCGGCGGAGGGCGCCTTCAGCGAAGGGCGCAGCGTGTTGTGCTTGGCGGTGTTGAGCGTGTACATCGGGACTCCTTTCCGGCGGAGGGCGCCGAGGTCGGAAGGCGGATGGGAGGATGAGTGAAGGCTAGGGCTTCGTCCTCGCCGCGTCTGTCGTACCGCGCCGGAGCCGGTTGTAGGACGTGTCCGGCAACGGCTGGGAAGCCCGTCACGCGGCGTGCTGTCCTACACCCGGACGTGGGTCCTGCTGATCCCTTCGCGCCGGGGGGCGCTCCTACAGTGAGGTCAAACGACCGCGCCGCGGCCGACAGCAGGAAAGGACATCGTCATGTTGAAGTGGGCCCTGATCTTTGCCGTGATCTCGCTGGTGGCGGGTGTGCTCGGCTTCACCGGCATCGCCGCGGGCGCGGCCGGCATCGCCAAGATCCTCTTCGGGATCTTCCTGGTCATCTTCCTGGTGCTCCTGGTCTTGGGCATCACCGGCTTCAACGCCATCCGCAAGTGACGCTCCCGCCACTTGTCCGACTGTCTGACTTCAGAGGAGCCAGCCCATGAACGCCCCCGAACACAAGCACCTGCAGCTCGACGAGCAGGCCTTGAAGCGCGCTCGCCAGCATCTCGATGAAGGCCCCGTCACGCCCAGCTACGGCCCGTGGCGCGAGGACGTCATCCGGCTGCTCAACGACGCGCTCGCCACCGAGCTCGTCTGCGTGCTGCGCTACAAGCGCCATTACTTCACCGCGCACGGCATGAACTCGCCGCGCATCGCCGAGGAATTCCTCGAGCACGCGACGCAAGAGGCCGTCCACGCCGACCGCATCGCCGAGCGCATCGTGCAGCTGGGCGGCGATCCGGACTTCCAGCCCGATTCGCTGACCCGTCGCAGCCACGCCGAGTACGACGAGAGCAAGGATCTCAAGGCGATGCTGCGCTCCAACCTGGTCGCCGAGCGCGTGGCCGTGGAGGCCTATCGCCAGATGATCCAGCTCATCGGCGACAAGGACCCGACGACGCGCCGCATCCTCGAGGAAGTGCTCGCCGAGGAAGAAGAGCACGCCGACGATCTCGCCGACCTGTTGCGGGAGTAAGCCGTGCCACGGCGTGTCGCGGCCCTGATCCTGGCCTTCGGCCTGAGCGCCGGCCTCGTGGCCTGCGGCACGCCGCGCGCGCCCGTCAACGGCCGCGTGCCCGATCCACCCGCGGCGGCGCCTTCACTGACGCGCGTCGCCGCGCAGGTGGACGTCGTTGGCGCGCGCGGCCCGCTCGGCCAGGCCAGCCGCGAGCAGGTGCTGCAGGCCGCCGCCGCGCAAGGCAAGGCGGACCTGCTCAAGCGCCAGATCGCCGCGATGTCCTCCTTCGGGGACGTCGATCTGTACGCGGGCAACGACACGAAGCTGCTCGTCGACGGACCGGCGACCTTCGCCGCGATGTTCGATGCCATCGGCAAGGCGCGCCGCCAGATCGTGCTCGAGAGCTACATCATCGAGGACGCCGATGTCGCCCAGCAGTTGGCCGACCTGCTGCTGCAGCGCCGCGCGCAGGGCATCGAGGTCGCGATCCTCTATGACGCCGTCGGCTCGATGGGCACGCAGGACGCGTACTTCGACCGCATGCGCCAGGGCGGCATCGCGGTGTGCGCGTTCAATCCGGTGAATCCGCTCAAGCGGTCCCGGTATCACAAGATCACGCACCGCGATCACCGCAAGATCCTCGTCGTGGATGCCGAGACCGGCTTCACCGGCGGCATCAACATCAGCGCGGTGTACTCGTCGGGCTCGGGCGGCTTCGGCAGCCGCGGGCCGTCCAAGCCCAAGCCGAAGTCCGCGACACCGGGCGCTTCAGCCAGCAATGCCGCCAGCAATCCCGCCAGCGATGCCAAGGCGGAAGAAGAGAACGGCTGGCGCGACACGATGATCCAGGTGCGCGGGCCGGCGACGCGCGCGCTGCACACGATGTTCCGCGAGGTCTGGGCGCAGCAGCATTGCGAGGGCACGGTCGCTTCGATCGAGCCGGTGGCCGGACCGGCACCCGGCAAGCAGCTGATGCGCGTGATCCCGGCGACGCCGCAGGACACCGAGAACCGCATCTACACGCTGCTGCTGGGCAGCATCCGCGCCGCGCAGCGCAGCGTGTACCTGACGATGGCCTATTTCGCGCCGGGCCAGGACATGGTCGACGCCCTGTGCGACGCCGCCCGCCGCGGCGTGGACGTGCAGCTGATCCTCCCTTCGCGCAGCGACTTCGGCCCGGTGATGCAGGCCGGGCGCAGCCATTACGAGCGCATGCTTCAAGCAGGCGTGCGCATCCACGAGCTGCAGGACGCCGTGCTGCACGCCAAGACCGCCGTCATCGACGGCGTGGTGTCCACGATCGGCTCGAGCAACATGGACTGGCGCAGCTTTGTCTACAACAACGAGGTCAACGCCGTCGTGCTCGGCGAAGACTTCGGCGATGCGATGACGCGCATGTTCGATCGCGACCGCGCGGCTTCCAAGTCCATCGATCTGCAGCGCTGGCAGGACCGTGGTCTGTGGCAGCGCGGCAAGGAATACTTCTCCAGGATGTTTGAACAATGGTGGTGAACGACACGCCCTCCTCCGCCCCGGCGCCGACGCCGCCGGGCCCTCGACGACGATCCGGCCGCCATGGCGTGGCCAAGGGCGTGGGCGCCGTCGTGCTGCTGCTGCTCGTGGCCATCGGCGTATGCGAGTGGCTGGGCTGGCCCTTCCTGCGCCGGCCCGCCGAGCAATGGCTGAGCCAGAAACTCGATCGGCAGGTGCGTTTCGATGGCACCGACGGCGACGCCTGGACGCTGCGCCTGATCGGCCATCTGCGCCTGAGCAGCGACAGCCTCACCATCGCGGGTCCGAGCTGGAGCACGATGGGCGGGCCCACGCTGCAGGCGCAGCACGCGTCGCTGACGCTGCGCTACTCGGATCTGCTCGCGATGCGCGAGGACGGTCAGCCGCTGCGGGTGAAGGCCTTGCGCGCGGGCGATATCGCGATGCGGCTGGAGCGCGACGTCGAGGGACGCGCAAGCTGGCAGTTCGGCAAGCAGCCACCCAGCGACACGCAGGTCCGCAAGCGTCCGAGCGTCGACGGCATCCGCTTCGACCTGCTCGATGTCCGCAACGGCACGCTGCTGGTGGACGACAAGATCCAGCGCTTGTCGCTGCTGGGGCGATTCGCCTTGCGCGAGACCTGGACGACGGCGGAAGAAGCGGCTTCAGCGGCTGCATCCAGTTCACGCGTGGCCGTGGACTTCGGCGAGCGCGTGGCGGGCAAGCGTCCTGGCGCGTCCGCGGCCTCCGCGCCGATGGGTGATCCCGGTCCCGGCGAAAGCGACCGCTACGGCGTGACCGCGAGCGCCGAAGGCCACTTCCGCGACCTGCCGATCAAGGCCAGCCTGCAGACCGGATCGGCGCTGCCCTGGCTGTCCTCCGACCCGAACGCCCCGGCGGTGCCGGTGACCCTGCGCGGCAACATCGGCAAGGCGCAACTCAGCTTCGACGGCCTGGTGCGCGACCTGCTCTTCAGCCAGGGGTTGTCGGGCCAGTACAGCCTGAGCGGTCCGTCGCTGGCGGCGGTCGGCGAGCCGCTGGGCGTCACGCTGCCCACGACGCCGGCCTTCGCGATGCAGGGCAAGCTGACGCGCGACGGCTCGCGCTGGACCACCGCGGTGAGCAAGGCCACGATCGGCAAGAGCCACCTGAGCGGCGAGTTCGAATACAACAAGCCCGAGAACGCGCTGCCGACGCTGACCGGCGAGCTGCGCGGCCGCGAGCTGTGGCTGGCGGACCTGGGGCCGGCGGTCGGCGTGCCGGCGCAGCCGGGTGAGCGCAAGGAGAAGAAGGCGGCGTCGCGCGTGCTGCCGGACAAGCAGTTCGACCTGCCCTCGCTGCGCGCGATGAACGCCAACGTGAACGTGAAGCTGGCGCGCTTTGAATCGGGCACCGCGCTGCTGCAGGCCGCCGAGCCGCTCAACGCGCGCATCGTGCTGCAGGACGGCGTGCTGGAGCTGCGCGACATCGACGCGCGCGTGGCGCGCGGTCAGGTCGCGGGCCGCATGCTGCTCGATGGCCGCGGGCCGCAGGCCAAGTGGCAGGCGCGGCTGCGCGTGGGCGGCGTGCACCTGGAGCAGTGGCTGAACCTGGAACGCAAGAACGGCAAGCGCTGGGTGACCGGCGTGATGGGCGGACGCGTGGCGCTGGACGGCGTCGGCCGCTCGACCGCGGAGCTGCTGGCCAGCGCGGATGGGCGCATGGTGCTGTATTGGACGGACGGCACGATCTCGCACCTGATCGTCGAGGCCGCGGGCATCGACATCGCGCAGGGCCTGGGCCTGCTGGTGCGCGGCGACGATGCGTTGCAGGTGAACTGCGGTGTCGCGGATCTGCGGGTCAAGGACGGGGTGGTGACGCCGCGGCCGATGGTGATCGACACGCGGGACTCGGTGGTGCTGGTCGATGGCGGGATGTCGCTGGCCACGGAGCGGCTGGCGCTCACGGCCAAGGTCGATCCGAAGGACAAGAGCCCGCTGACGCTGCGCACGCCGCTGAACATCCAGGGCACGATGGGCGATCCTCAGCTCAGCCTGCAGAAGGGTCCGCTGCTGCGCAAGCTGCTGCCCGCGGCGGTGCTGGGCGTGGCGGTGGCGCCGCTGGCGGCGATCGTGCCGCTGATCGACCTGGGCGAGGAGCCGGACGCGGAGAACCTGCGGGCGCTGTCCGAATGCAACGCGCGGCTGGCGCCGACGTCAAAGGGGAGGACGGGTTCGTGATAATGGGCGCCTCGTACACGCCCATACCCATGTCCACCGTTCCCGTTCCCGTCACCGCTCCGACGCCCGGCACGCTGAACTGTTTCCTGGTCGAGGACAGCACGCTGATCCGCGAGAACCTGGTCGCGACCCTGCAGGAAATGCTGGACCTGGAGGTGGTGGGCTGGGCCGAGGATGAGGCCGGCGCGATGCGCTGGCTGCACGACGAGGCCGTGCCCTGCGACATCCTGATCATCGACCTGTTTCTGAAGCGGGGATCGGGCTTGTCGTTGCTGCCGAAGGCGCGGCTGCTGCAGCCCGAGGCCAAGCTGATCGTGCTGAGCAACTACGCGACCGCAGACATGCGCCAACGTTGCGAGCAGCTGGGCGCCGACCGCGTCTTCGACAAGTCCAGCGAGCTCGACGAGCTCATCGCGTACTGCCTGGATCTGGCGGCGTCGAAGGCTTGACTACACCCTCTCCAAAGCGCAAGACTGACGGACGATTTCAATCGCAAGCCATTGTTTTTAGGCGATTTACTCCATTTTTCGAAAATGTCTGGCACATCGGTACAAATCGAGCTTCGACGACTACCGGACCTGACCTTGCGGCAGGTCATCGATTCGACGCGCTTGTTCAAGGAGAAAGTGCGCGTGGATCGGGCGTTGACGGCCCTCGGGGGCTCCATGTTCTGGAAGGCCGTGGGCGACTACGAGTACCTCGTCCAGCGGCAAGGCAGGAAGCTGATCTATCTGGGGCCTCGCACGTCCTCGATGCAGGCCCGTCATGACGGCTTCCTGAACGATCGGGAACAGTTGAAGCAGCGATCCTCAGCGCTGCACCAATCGGTCGGCGTGGCTCAGCGGATGAATCGGGCCGTGCGCGCCGGTGTCACGCCGGTGGCCTTCGTCGATGCCCTCAACCAGATCGAACTGCTCGGGCTATCGGGCCGATGCATGGTGCTGGGCCCTGCCGCGCTGCTCGTCTATGCACAGGCCGCCGGAGTCAGCGGATACGCGGCACCGAGCTCCGCACTCGTGCATGTCGCCCTGACCGCGGTCGAAGCGAGCGAGTGGACCCCCAAGCTCCGCGTGGCGATGCGCCGACAGGCGCGGGTGGACGTGGTTGACCTGGGTGGCGAGGACGGCCTGCTTCTGCACGTGCGGCGGGACGAGAGCGATCTGACCGCACTCCCTGGAGGTCGTCGGCAGCCATTGGCACGAGCGGAGGCTCAGCGGCTGGCAGGGACGATGCGTGTGATCCGGAATGAGCCCGCCCTTGAACACGTGGTCATCGGCACGACGGGCAAGATGGCCCCGGTGCGCGCTGTCGATCCGGGCGTGTATGCGTTGCTGGCACAACAGCAAGACAGCCACACCTTGCCGGTGATCGAGCGGATGCTCGAGCAACACATGGTCGCCCCGCTGTCATCCGCTGACCGATATGAGCAGCTAAAACAACAACTCCAAGGAATGGAAGAAGGGACAGGTCTTGCCATAGCGTAGTCACCGGTTCAACTCCGGTGGCACACATGTCCTTCCTCCCACACGAATCCGCTGTCTGCAAGCAGCTCGACGACGCGATCGCCTGCTTCCAGCGGCGACAGATCGCCAACCAACACGCGAAGCGGTTCCGGCATCAGCTGCACTGGTCCCGTACATCGACACAGACCCGTCTTCTGCGTGTGGACCCGGAAAGCGGCGCCTGCATCGCGGATCTCGGGGTTCAGAGTCCACTCCTTGCCCATCTCCATGACGACTACGGTCGACGGCGCTCGAAGGCCTTGGCCGATCTAGCCGCTCACGACATCGCACTGGTCGAAGCTCATGCTGGACGTGCTCCGCACGGGCGATCCCACTTTCCGCCGCGATGAATCGCAGAAGGAGTCAGCGATCAACGCGGCCGGCTTCTCGGTCGATTTCCTGCGACGGCTTGAGCCGTGCAAGCACAGCGATGCGTTTCCCATCAGCGGCCATGATGGCGACGTCTATCCCGTGCAAGCCGGAAGTGCCCAATTGCTCTTGAGCTCGCCCCGATTCGACCAGGTGGTCGTGGGGACCGATGGTCGGATGGCGTTGATGCGCACCATCGATCCGCTGGCCTTCGTTCAGGTGAAGCTTGCGCTGAGCGTGAGCGACTCCAGGGAGTTCATCAAGCGCGCTCGCGACCGGCGCCAAGCCGAGGCCGTGCAAGCGCTGCTCGATTCGGGCCGGCTCCGCTCCCAGCTCCTAGCGAAGGCCGCATAGAAAAAGAGGGCCCCGCAGGGCCCTCCTCATGTCACGACCGAAGGTCGCTATCAGTGCGCCCCACCGGCATCCACCGGCGCGCCCATCTTCGGCGGTCGCTTGGTCAGCCAGACGAAGGCGATCAGGACCAGGAACAGGATCGCCGACGCCAGGAAGATGTCGTCCGCCGCGCGCGTGAACGCCTGCTGATCCACCAATCGGTTCAGGTAGGCCAACGCCTGATCCTGGCTGAAGCCCTGCCGCGTCAAGGTGTCGATCGCCTGCATCTCCGGCACGTCGCCCAGCGACAGCCGCTCCGCCAGGTGATGGTGGTGCAGCGCCGCGCGGTTCTCCCACAAGGTCGTCGAGATCGACGTCCCCATCGCCCCCGCCGTGATCCGCACGAAGTTCGACAGCCCCGCCGCCGCGGCGATCCGGTCCGGCGTGATGCCCGACAAGGTCAGCGTCGTCAGCGGAATGAAGAAGAACGCCAGCGCCCCGCCCTGCAGGATCGTCGGCACCATGATCGTGCCCAGGTCCGTGTCGGTCGTGAACACCGAGCGCATCAGCAGCACGATCGCGAACATCACGAAGGCGAAGCTCGCCATCATCCGCGGATCCCACACCGACACCTTCTTGCCGACCACCGGCGACAGCAGGATCGCCAGCACCCCCACCGGCGCCAGCGCGAAACCCGCCGCCGTGGCCGTGTAGCCCATGTGCTGCTGCAGCCACAGCGGCAGCAGCACCACGTTGCCGAAGAACAGCCCGTAGGCGATCGACAGCACCGAGGCCCCGAACAGGAAGTTGCGCCGCGCGAAGAGCCGCAGGTCCACCACCGGATGGTCGTTGGTCAGCTCCCAGACGATGAACACCGCCAGGCCCACCACCGCCAGCACCGCCAGGATCACGATCTGGTTCGACGCGAACCAGTCCAGCTCCTTGCCCTTGTCCAGCATCACCTGCAGCGAGCCCACCCACAGCACCAGCAGCGCCAGCCCCACGGTGTCGATCGGCAGCTTCTTGGTCGGCGTCTCGCGGGTGCGGTAGATGCTCCATGTCAGGCCGGCCGCGAACAGCCCAACCGGCACGTTGATGTAGAAGATCCACGGCCAGGTGACGTTGTCGGTGATCCAGCCGCCCAGCAGCGGCCCCACCACCGGCGCCACCAGCGTCGTCATCCCCCATAACGCGAGCGCCGTGCCCGCCTTGTGCTTGGGATAACTCGACAGCAGCAGCGTCTGCGACAGCGGGATCATCGGCCCCGCCACCAGCCCCTGGAACACGCGCGCCGCCACCAGCATCTCCAGCGAGTGCGCGAAGCCGCACAGCCAGGACGCGAGCACGAACAGCAGCACGCTCATCGTGAAGAGCCGCACCGCGCCGAAACGCTGCGTCAGCCAGCCCGTCAGCGGCACCGAGATCGCGTTGGCCACGCCGAAGCTCGTGATGACCCAGGTGCCCTGCACCGGGCTCACGCCCAGGTCGCCGGCGATCGCGGGCAGCGACACGTTCGCGATGGACGAGTCCAGCACGTTCATGAAGGTCGCCAGCGACAGCGAGATCGTGCCCAGCACCAGCGCCGTGCCGGTCAGCGGCGCCGGTCCGGCGGGAGGCACCGGCGCGGCGGCCGGCTGGGGCGCCGGTGCCGCATCGATGGTGGTGGAGTTGCTCATTGCACGCGGGTGGACGTGGACAGCTTGGCGGCGGCCGCCTTGCCGAGGTTGGCCGCGATGATCTTGCTCACCTGCTCATCGGCGGCCTTCTCCTGCGCGTCGAAGATCGTCGTCTGCAGGCGCGGCGCGCTCGCGCCGGTGGCCGCGGCCAGCATCTGGCCATCCTGGTCGCGGATGTCGACCTGGACGTCCATCGACAGGCCCACGCGCAGCGGGTGTTCCTGGACTTCCTTCGGATCCAGCGCGATGCGCACCGGCACGCGCTGCACGACCTTGATCCAGTTGCCGGTGGCGTTCTGCGCCGGCAGCAGCGCGAAGGCCGCGCCGGTGCCCGCGCCCAGGCCCTGCACGGTGCCGTGGTACTCGGTCTTCTTGCCGTAGACGTCGGCTTCCAGCGTCGCCTTCTGGCCGATGCGCAGCTTGGCCAGCTGGCTTTCCTTGAAGTTGGCGTCGACCCAGACCTGCTGCAGGCCCACGACCGCCATCAGCGGCGCGCCGGCGGCCACGCGCTGGCCCAGCTGCACCGAGCGGCGGGCGACCCAGCCGTCCACCGGCGCGATCAGCTCGGCGCGCTGCAGCGCCAGCGAGGCCTGGCGCAGGTTGGCGGCGGCGCGCAGCACGTTGGGGTGATCCTCGACCTTCACGCCGTCGGTCAGCACCTGGTTGGAGCCCAACTGCTCCTTGGCGGCCTGCAGCGCGGACTGCGCCGCGGCGGCCTGCGCGCGGGCGGCGGTCAGCTGCGCCTGCGCGTGATCGAGTTCTTCCTTGCCGACCGCGCCCGTGGCCACCAGCGGCTGGCGGCGCGTGACGTCGGACTGCAGGCGCTCCAGGTCGGAGGTGACGCGCTTGAGGTCGGCCTCGCGGACCTTGACCTGCGCTTCCAGGCCGCTGTTGTTGGCATACAGCGTGCGGACCTCGCGGACGGTCTGCGCCAGTTGCGCTTGCGCCTGCTCCAGCGCGACGCGCGCGTCGACTGGGTCCAGGCTCACCAGCTTCTGGCCGGCCTTCACGAAATCGGTGTCGTCCGCGTAGACCGCGCGCACGGTGCCGCCGACCAGCGGCGTGATCTGCACGACGTTGGCCTGGACGTAGGCGTTGTCGGTGGTCTCGTAGCGGCTGCCGACGATCCACTCGTATCCGCCGTAGATCAGGCCGGCGATGACGACGGCGGCGGCGATGACGGTCAGGCCCTTCTTGCGGGTGCCGTTCTTGTTGGGAGCTTGCGTGGTGTTGTCAGGCGTGGCGCTCATGGTGTGCTCTTGGAGATTCTTGGAGATTCTTGGAAATGGGGTCGCGGGTGCGAGGAAAGAGGTGCCGGGCTCAGCGGCTGTCGGCCCCAGCGGTCACGCGGGCAGGATCAGCCGGAGCGGCCGGATCGGCATACCCGCCGCCCAGCGCGCGCATCAGGTTGACCTGCGCGTCGACGGTCAGCGCCTGCAGGTCGATGCGGCCGCGCTGCTGCAGCAGCTGGTTCTGCTGCGCGTTGAGCAGCGCGATGCGGCCGGTCAGGCCGGCGCGATGGCGTTGCTCGGCCAGCGCGGCCTGGCTGTCGGCGTTGGCGACCAGCGCGTCCTGCTGCGTGCGCTGCTGGCGCAGCGATTCCAGCGTGGTGAACTGGTCGCTGGCATCGCGCACCGCGTCCAGCACGGCGGCGTTGTAGGTCGCGATCGCGGCGTCCTGCTCGGCGGCGCTGCCGCGCAGGTTGGCGCGCAGCCGGCCGCTGTCGAACAGCGGCAGGTGCAGCGCCGGGCCGGCGCCGTACTGGCGGCTGCCGCTCTTGAAGAGCTCATCCAGCCCGATCGAGTTCAGACCGACGAACGCCGTCAGGCTGACGCTCGGATAGAACTGCGCGCGGGCCACGCGGATGTCCTGCGCGGTGGCCTCGACGCGGGCGCGCGCGGCGGCCAGGTCGGGCCGTCGGCCCAACAGGTCCAGGTGGGGCGCCTGCTGCCAATCGAGCACCGCGGGCAGCGCGGCGTCGAGCGACTCGGTGGCCTTGGGGCCCTGGCCGGTCAGCGCGGCGATCTGGTGACGCAGCAGCGCCTGCTGCTCGCGCAGCACGACCTGCTGGCGCTGGATGTCGGGCAGCGGGGCCTCGGCGACGCGCAGGTCCTGGCCGTTGTCCAGGCCGGCGGCGCTGCGCTGGCGCACCAGGTCCAGGCTCTGGTCGCGCAGCGTCTTCTGCTGCTCCAGCAACCGGCCCTGCGCCTGGCTGCGCGCCAGCGCCACGTAGGCCTTGGTCACGGCGTTGGAGACGCTCAGGCGCGCGGCGGCGGCGTCGGCCTCGGCGGCGCGGCGCTGGCCGAGCGCGGCCTGCAGCGCGGCGTCATGCTTGCCGAAGAAGTCGAACTCGTAGCTCAGCCCGGCCTGGATGTTGGCCAGCGTGCGCACGCTGCCGGCGAGCGGCGGCGGGTAGATGCCGTTCTCGGTGATGCGCTGGCGGGTGACGTCGGCCGAGAGCTGTCCCGACGGGCGCTGCGCGGCCTCGGCGTTCTCGGTCAGCGCCGCGGCGCGTGCGATGCGGGCCCGCGCCAGCGCGAGGTTGGGCGAGTTGGCGATGGCTTGGTCGACCAGCGCGTCCAGTTGCGGATCGCGGAAGGTCTTCCACCACTGGGCGTCGAGCGCCTGGCTCTGGCCGCCGTCCAGGCCGAGGCGCTGGGCGGCGACGTCGCCCTGCAGCGTCTGGCCGGGGGCATCGAGCTTGGGGATGGGCGCGCAGGCGGCGAGCACCATCAGCAGCGCCGCGCCCATGGCCAGGACCAGCGTCGTGTGATGAAGGGAACGGGAAGTCATCGGGGGATCCTCGAGGGTGTTTTTCTTGTGGAAGTTCATGTCGTCGCTCAGGCGTCCTTGTCGTCCAGCGTGGACGTCTCGGACATCAGGCCCGCGTCGCGGATCGCCTGGCCGTTGGCGACGATGCGCTGCATCAGCGCGATCAGCGTGCGGAACTCCTGATCGGAGAAACCGGCCAGGTGGTCGTTGAACACCTTGGACAGCACGCCCGGCGCGGCGGCCATTGCATTCACGCCGACCTCCGTCAGCGACACCATGACGACGCGGCGGTCCTCGACCGAGCGGTCCCGGCGCACCAGCGACTTGGCTTCGAGCCGGTCGAGCAGGCGCGTCATCGCGCCGCCGTCCATGGCCAGCTCCCGCGCGAGCGCGGCGCTGGACATCGGCCCGTTGAAGCGCAGGCGCAGCATCGGCGCCCACTGGGCGTGGGTCAGGTCGTGCTCGCCGAGCATCTTGTCGGCCTGCAGCACCATCGACTGCTTGATCTGACGCAGCAGCCAGCCCAGGCTGGGCTCCGACGTGAAACTGTCGGCGCTGTAGAAATCGGCGGGCGGGGGCAGCTTGGCGGTCATGGCTTCGGCTTTCCGGGACGAAGGTTCTGGAAAATGCGTGGATGCAATTATTGCTTAGGCAATGATTGCCCACCCAATGACTGCCTGGGATGGGCTTTGTGGTCGTGGGGGCTTTCGCGACACACAGGCCCCCTAAACTGGCCCGATGTCTGCCATGACCCCTGCCTCCGACCCCTTCGACACCGACGCCGCCCCGGCAAATCCCGTGCGCATGCCGCCCTCACCACCGCCCTTGCGGGCCATGTGGCCGGCGCTGTGGCCGTTCCTGAAGCCCTACCGGGGCCGGATCGCCGCGGCCGTGGTGTTCCTGATGCTGGCGGCCGCGGCGACGCTGGTCTTCCCGATCGCGCTGCGGCAGCTGATCGACGAGGGCCTGGTCTCGGCCGATCCGGGGCAGCGGCTGATGGCGCTGCGGGAGCACTTCGTGTGGCTGTTCGCGACGGGCGCGGCGCTGGGCGTGTTCTCGGCGCTGCGCTTCTACGCGGTGACCTGGCTGGGCGAGCGCGTCAGCGCGGACCTGCGCACGGCGGTCTACAGCCACGTGCTGCGCCAGAGCCCGGAGTTCTTCGAGACCACGCAGACCGGCGAGGTCATCAGCCGCATCACCACGGACACGACGGTGATCCAGGGGATCGTGGGGTCCAGCCTGTCGATGGGGCTGCGCAACGTGATCATGGGCCTGGGCGCGGTGGCGCTGCTGATCGCCAGCAACCCGTGGGTGATGACGCAGGTGCTGGGGATCCTGGTGCTGGTGGTGGCGCCGGCGATGTTCTTCGGACGCCGCGTGCGGCGGTTGTCGCGCTCGAGCCAGGACCGGATCGCCGACACCAGCGCGATCGCCGCGGAGATGCTCAACGCGATCGGCGTGGTGCAGTCGCATGCCCAGGAGGACCGCGAGGCGCGGCGTTTCGACGCCGCGAGCGAGGCTGCCTTCGACACGGCGCGCAAGCGCACGCGGGTGCGCTCGTTCCTGGTGGCGTTCATCATCACGGCGACCTTCGGCGCGCTGCTGTGGGGGCTGTACCAGGGCACGCAGGCGGTGATGGCCGGCAAGATCAGCGCGGGTCATCTGGGGCAGACGGTGGTGTACGTGATCCTGCTGGTGTCGTCGGTGGCGGTTCTGGCGGAGGTCTGGGGCGACCTGCTGCGCGCGGCGGGCGCGACGGAGCGGCTGATGGAGCTGCTCGCGGCGCAGTCACCGGTGGCGGATCCGGCGGCGCCGGTCGCGCTGCCCGTGTCGACGGGCCCGGCGCGGGTGAGCTTCGAGCAGGTGCGATTCCATTACCCGTCGCGGCCGGACCGCGCGGCGCTGGAGGACTTCACGCTGCGCATCGAGCCCGGCGAGACGGTGGCGCTGGTGGGGCCGAGCGGCGCGGGCAAGAGCACGGTCCTGCAGCTGCTGCAGCGCTTCTACGACGTGCAGTCCGGCGGGCTGCTGCTGGACGGCGTGCCGGTGGACCGGGTGCGGCTGGCCGAGCTGCGGGCGCGCATGGCGCTAGTGCCGCAGCAGAGCGTGATCTTCTCGGCGAGCGCGCTGGACAACATCCGATATGGCCGCCCGGACGCGAGCCCCGAGGCGGTGATCGCCGCGGCGAAGGCGGCGCATGCGGACGAGTTCATCCGGCAGCTGCCGCAGGGGTATGACAGCTTCCTGGGCGAGCGCGGGGTGCGGCTGTCGGGTGGTCAACGCCAGCGGATCGCGATCGCGCGGGCGATGCTGCAGGACGCGCCGCTGCTGTTGCTGGACGAGGCCACGAGCGCGCTGGACGCCGAGAGCGAGCGGCTGGTGCAGCAGGCGCTGGACGAGGCGATGCGCGACCGCACGACGCTGGTGATCGCGCACCGGCTGGCGACGGTGCAGCGGGCGGACCGCATCGTGGTGATGGACCACGGGCGGATCGTCGAGCAAGGCACGCATGCGGAGCTGGTCGCGCGCGGCGGTCTGTACGCCCGCCTCGCCGCCCTCCAGTTCAACGCCTGACTAGAATCCTTCCCCATGACCGCCCCGACGCCTTCCCTCCCCTTCTCCGAACGGCCCGTCCGCCATCAATACGAGGATTTCATGCGCCATGTCTTCGAGCATGGCGTGGCCAAGGGGGACCGCACGGGGACGGGCACGCGGAGCGTCTTCGGTCATCAGATGCGTTTCGATCTGAACGAGGGATTCCCGCTCGTGACGACGAAGAAGGTGCATCTGAAGTCGATCATCCTGGAGCTGTTGTGGTTCCTGCGCGGGGACTCGAACGTCAAGTGGCTGCAGGAACGCGGCTGCACGATCTGGGACGAGTGGGCGCGCGAGGACGGTGACCTGGGGCCGGTGTATGGCGTGCAATGGCGCAGCTGGCCCAAGGCGGGCGGCGGCCATGTGGACCAGATCGCCGAGGTGGTGAAGCAGCTTAAGGCCAACCCGGACTCGCGCCGGATCATCGTGTCGGCGTGGAACGTGGCGGAGCTGGACCAGATGGCGCTGATGCCGTGCCACGCGTTCTTCCAGTTCTACGTGGCGGACGGCAAGCTGTCGTGCCAGCTGTACCAGCGCAGCGCGGACATCTTCCTGGGCGTGCCGTTCAACATCGCGAGCTACGCGCTGCTGACGCAGATGCTGGCGCAGCAATGCGGACTGGGGCTCGGGGACTTCATCTGGACGGGCGGCGACTGCCACATCTACGCGAATCACTTCGAGCAGGTGCAGACGCAGCTGGCGCGCGAGCCGTATGCGTATCCGACGATGGTGATCAAGCGCCAGCCGGCGTCGATCTTCGACTACGAGTTCGAGGACTTCGAGCTGCAGGACTACCAGCACCACGCGGCGATCAAGGCGCCGGTGGCGGTGTAGGAACGCTATCCCTTGTAGGTATCCAGGAACTTCCCGACGAAGTTCCCCTCTTCGGACCCATCCGGTTTCGTGATGAGCCAATCGAGGAGGCGGTCCTCAGGGAACGCGTACGGATCCTTGTACTTGTAGGCGTGGACGACGTGGATCTCGCTCCAGATCCTGCCGATGATCTGGCCATCGCGGATCGATTGCACCGCGATGAAGACCTGCTCGTAGTTCCCATCCGCGCCATACAGCCGCGTGGTGACGAAGAAGGCCTGGCCCTTGGGCAGGCCTTTCAGGAATCGTTCCTTCGCCTGCGGGTAGGTGGATTTCGCCTGCGCGACAAACGGCGCGATGCTCCGCTCAAACTTGTCGCGAGCCTGCACCGCGGTCGGTTTGTCCTTCGGCGCATTCGGGGCCAGCACCGGGTCCTGTGCATGGGCACTGGCGCACAACAGCAAGACGGCTAGAAACTTCGCGTGGCTGGGCCACATATTGGACTCCCTCGTTTTGATGCGCGCGAGTGTCGCTCAACCGGATGGCGCGTCGGGGCCTGCTACTCCTGCACCGGATATGCCGCCGGCGTCACCTGCCAGATCTGGATCGTTGCCTCGCGCACGGGCCGTGATCAAATCCTCCGCGAACACCTTCAAGAGTCGACCTTCAACATCACCCAGTTGCATGCGCACCTCCACCTTCTCTTCCTGGGCCACCACCGCGGCACTCGCCTTGGCGGCATCCGTCGCCCATGCAGACAGCTGGAAGTTTCCGGCCACGACCACCGACCGCACGTTTGACTTCGATGCCACGCGCATCGTCCTGACCACCGATGCGCGCAAGAGCCAGCGGATGCCGGATTTCCAGATGCGGGTTCTCCTCGCAGGCCGGGAGCAGGCGCGCTTCCCCGGCGTCTCAGTCGATCAGATCTTTGCGTCGCCGGACAAGAAGGTGTTCCTCGGTCTCTCGAATCAGGGATTGCCGGGCACGGCCGTCATTCTGTTCAGCAACACGGGAAGAATCATCCTGCTCGCCAATCATGGGCTCGCGGAGTTTGATTACTGCTCGAAGAGCGTCACCCTCGCCCGCGACTGGTACGACCAACTGAAGCCTGAGATCCGATGGGATCTGGACAACGAGAAGAATCCCGGCATCTACCTCCGGGACTGCAAGGGCCAGACCATCGAGCTCCTCAGCACCGTTCAACTCGCCTATGCGCGCGCGGCCCAGTTGATGGCGAAGACACCGCGCTGAGGTCGTCGCGCCCAAGTTTCTGCATCCTTCACCAAAGCATCGGCCCATGCCCCCGCTCGGCTGAACCCGCGACACCCCAATCCCGGGTCGTCGCGTGATGCAAGCCCACCGCCACGGCCACGAGCGGCGCGCAGACCCAGACGAGCGAATCGGTCCACCACAGGCCCGCAGCGGCGACCAACATCCCCACCACCGCGTAGATCGCGACGATGCCCAGCTGGCGGCGCCAACTGCGGACTGGCGGTGGTGCATCGGGTCCCACGCCCTCATCGGGCGATCGCCTGCGCATCGGCGGCAACTGGTCGGGCGGATAGAACTTCATGGCGTCCTCACTTGCGCCGGAACGCGATCTGGAGGAACTCAACGCACATCGGCGACGCCTCCAGCGCGCTCGGATTGATCGAGATCTCCACCGAGAGATCCCGCGTCTCGCGCACGTACTCCTCGCGAATCCGCTTGGACTCATGGCGCCAGGTCGGCGGCAGCAGCTTCCCGGCGACGTCTTCCGTGCTCAGGCATGTCGACAGCTCCTGACCTCGCGCCGTTGTCATCGCCACGACGAAATCGCGCGCGGGCCCCTCATCTCGCCACTCCTCCGCATATGACACGCGCCATCCGGCGAAGGGTCCCGTCGTCGCCCCCGCGAAGACCGACACGCCGTCGCTGCGCGATGAGAAGCTCAGCTCCGCCTTCAGCGCGCGAGCGACCGCTTCCCGCTGCGGAAACCCTCCGTTGAGCAGACGGTGCAGCGCATCCGCCAGCCCTCTGGCTTCAGGACCGGGCAAGGGCTGGCCCTCATTGGACAGAGAAGGGGTCGGCGGCTCCGCCGGACGTCCGACATAGATCGGCCAGCCCTCGGAACTCATGTAGACGCGAACGCGAGGACCGAGCGCCTGATCGACCGGCATGCAACGGTGGCTTCCCACCCCGCCGATCTTGAAGAGCCCTCGGTTGTCCCGCAGCAGCGGCGGCATGCCGCGAAGCGGAATCGCATCCTCCAGAGTGGCGATGTTGCCAGATGACATGGACGTCGCCTCGATGATCGAAGTCGCGTGCTTCATCGCGCACGCGCGCCGCTCGGGTTCCGGCGCCCCCGACAAGGCATCGCAGGGTTGGGGCGGGCAAGGAAACTCGAAGGCGACCGAGATCGCATGCGCCGTCGAGCCCGCCATCAGCAACGCAAGAAACGTCGCCATGGCGCCCGCGATACGGGGGGCCGGGTATTGACAGCGCATCTCATCCCTCATCTCGCTTCCTCCCAGAAGCACCGCGCGGCGCGAAGGTGGGAAATCGTATGTCAGCCCTTGTCGGCGAGGCGATTGCGGCGATACCGGCGCAGGCCGCCATACGCAGCCCCTGCCAACCCGACGATCAAGACATAGAACGCCAACAGGAAAAAGTTGAGGATCCAGCGCCCCAGGTGCCTCCAGCCCAGACTGGTCAACGGAGGGATGGGGCTGGCTTCCTGCAGCGCGTAGCGCGGAGCCCAAACCGCAATCGATCGGCCCTTCGGGTGATTGGCGATGAATTCAGCGGCCGCCCTGCGCTCCTCGTCTCCCCAATTGGTGCTCGAGCTCTTGCGCGGGTCGTAGAGGCCACGGCCACGGTAGGACTTTCCCTGCCACGGAAAGCTGAATTCAAGAACGACATAAGGAACTTTCATGCGCCCCGATGTCGGCGTATCGACGTACGCGTCTGTCACGGTGCCTAAGACTTCCTCGCCAAAGCCTTGAACCCACAGCGGCCACTGCAGCCCAACGGTGATGAGAAACGCGACCAGGAAGTGCCACTTCCACGCGATGGGCAAGCCGCCTAGCCGCGGAAATCCTTGTCGCCCCCTCGGCTGCACGATCGTGCTCATCGCTCCCTCTCCTGCCTGTTCGATGCAGGTTCTCTCCTCACCGGAGCGCGTTGCGCCATGGCCCGAGGATCCGGGTCTTGCCATCTCATCTCGTCTTCCTCCCAGAAGCTCCAGGCGGGCGATCTTAGGCTCGGGCCAACCCGATGGCCGTTTGTCCTACACGCACTCCCACCGCTCTCCGGCAGCGACGGCCCCGGCCACCCGGCACCATCACGGCAACTCTTCAGAGACCCAACACCGAGACCCGCCATGACCACCAACCCGCCGATCACCGCCGTCGACCTGATCCTCTCGCAGTTCACCTCCGCCCGCCCCGCCCTGCGCGCGCAGGACGTCGCGCTGCAGACCACCGCCCGCCAGCTCTCCGATGCCGCGCTTGATGCCATCGTCGAGCTCGCCGCGCTGACCGAACCCACCGACGAGGCCAGCGCCGAAGCCGCCCTGCGCCAGGCCATCGCCGCCGATCCCTGCCACGTCCAGGCCTTCTCCCAGCTCACCTCGCTGCTGTGCCGCCAAGGCCGCCATGAGGACGCGCTCGACATGATCGACCAGGCCGTCGGCTGGTGCAGCGACATCGCCTCGCTCTACCACTTCGCCGGCTGCGTGCACGAAAGCGCCGGCCGACTGCCCCAGGCCATCACCGCCTTCGAGCAGGCCCTGGACCTCAACCCCGCCCTGGCCGAATCGCATTACCGCCTCGGCGCGCTGTGCGAGCAGCTCGGCGAGCCCCGCGCCTCCGCCGCCCACTTCCGCGTCTATCAGCGCCTGGTCGACGAGAACCGCTCCAACCAGCGCCTGAGCTGATCGACCTCCCGGTGGCCGTCGCCGCTAGGATCGGCGCATGACCACCGCCCCCTCCTCTCGTCCGTCCCCCTCCGGCTTCGCCGCGCACGGCCCGCTGCACCTGGGCATCGTCGGGTGTTCCGCCGAAGGCGCCGCGCTCTGCTACCGGACGATCTGCGCCGAGGGCGCCGCGCTCTTCGGCCCGCATGCGCATCCCGAGGTCTCGATGCACACGCCCTCGCTGCATCGCTACGTCGAAGCGCTGGATCGCGGCGACCTCGACGCCGTGGCCGAGTTGATGCTGGACTCCGCGCATCGCCTGCGCGCCGCCGGCGCCCAGTTGCTGCTCTGCCCCGACAACACCATCCATCAGGCCTTCGACCTCGTGCAGCCGCGCACCCCGCTGCCCTGGCTGCACATCGCGCGCGTGGTCGCGGATGAAGCGCGTTCGCGTGGATTCCGCCGCGTCGGCGTGCTGGGCACGCAGTGGCTGGTGCGCAGCGAGGTCTATCCCGACGCGCTGAACGCCGTCGGCATCGAGGCGGTCCGGCCCACCGACGCGTGGCGCGATGAGATCGGCGCGCGGATCATGGATGAACTGGTGACGGGGCGTCTGGAATCGGGCACCGTCGAGCGCTTCCAGCACGCCATCGATGCGCTGCGCGAGCGCGGCTGCGACGCCGTCGTGCTCGGCTGCACCGAGATCCCGCTGATCATCAGCGACCACAACGCCTCGCTGCCGACGCTGGACTCGACCCGGCTGCTGGCGCGTGCCGCGCTGCGCGCCGCCGTCGGCACGCGCGAGCCGATGTCCTCGACCTGACCCGTGCGTGCCCCGCTGACCGCGGGGCTCAGTACTTCGCCGGCACGAACATCTCGGCCGGCACCGGATGGCGCTGGTAGTCCTCGTGGCGCTCGCGCTCCGGCAAGCGGATCTCCGCGCGCTCGACCTCGTGATACGGGAAGTGATCCAGCAGATGCTGGATGCAGTTCAAGCGCGCGCGCTTCTTGTCGTCCGCGGCCACGACCCACCACGGCGCCTCCGGGATGTGCGTGCGGTCCAGCATCAACTCCTTGGCCACCGTGTACGCCTCCCAGCGCCGGCGCGACTCGAGATCCATCGGCGACAGCTTCCACTGCTTGAGCGGATCGTGGATGCGGCCGAGGAAGCGCAGATGCTGCTCCTCGTCGCTGATGGAGAACCAGTACTTGATCAGCGTGATGCCCGAGCGCACCAGCATGCGCTCGAACTCCGGGACCGAGCGGAAAAACTCCTCGACATCGTCCTCGGCGCAGAAGCCCATCACGCGCTCGACGCCCGCGCGGTTGTACCAGCTGCGGTCGAACAGCACGATCTCGCCGGCCGCCGGCAGATGCGGCACGTAGCGCTGGAAATACCACTGCGTGCGCTCGCGGTCATTGGGCGCGGGCAGCGCCACCACGCGGCACACGCGCGGATTCAAGCGCTGCGTGATGCGCTTGATTGCCCCGCCCTTGCCCGCCGCGTCGCGGCCCTCGAAGAGGATCACCACTTTCTGCCGCGTGTGCTGCACCCAGTCCTGCAGCTTCACCAGCTCGCGCTGCAGCCGGAACAGGTGCTTGAAGTAGGCGATGCGCTCACCGTGCGCGCTGTCGCTGTCGCTCTCGTCCAGCGCGCGCAGCGCCTCGTCGACATGGCGGTCCTCGATCTCGAGTTCCAGTTCCTCGTCGTACCCGTCCTGCAGGTCGCGGCGGATGCGCTCGACGAGGGCGTCGTGATCGGAAACAGGCGGCATGGCGGATGAGCTCGGAACGAGGGACCCGCCATCATTGGCCGCGCCGGTGACCGCTTCGTGACGGTCGCCCGCGCGGATGCCCGCCGCGTGCCCGCGCGGATGCTCAAGACCTACCTTCGTACAGGTCGTGCAGACGAGCGTCGGATGGGCGCGCGCGCCGCCGTTTGATGTGATCGGTTCCGCATTCACAGCCCATTGCGGAGACCCCATGTCCGAGAAGTTCCTTCAGTCCCCTCCCGCCGATCGCCGGCGTTTCCTCGCCACCTCCGCCGTGGCGGGTGCCGCGGGCCTGGGCCTGCTGCCCGCGGCGGGCGCGGCGCGCGCCTCGACCGCCGCGGACGCGAGCGCCAACGTGACCGTCGGCGGCGGCGACACCACCGCCCTCACGACCGCCGTTCCCATCGGGGACAGCTCGATCCGCCGCTTCAAGATCGACATCCCCGAAGCCGCGCTCACCGACATGCGCCGGCGCATCGCCGCCACGCGCTGGCCCGATCCCGAGCTGGTGGGCGACGGCTCGCAAGGCATCCAGCAGGCGCGCCTGCGCGGCCTGTGCGACTACTGGGCCGGCGCCTACGACTGGCGCGAGGTCGAGCGCCGGCTCAACGCGCTGCCGCAGTTCATGACGCAGATCGACGGCCTGGACATCCACTTCATCCACGTGCGCTCGAAACACGCCAACGCGCTGCCGCTGGTAATCACGCATGGCTGGCCCGGCTCGATCCTCGAGATGCTCGGCAGCATCGGCCCGTTGACCGATCCCACCGCGCACGGCGGCCGCGCCGAGGACGCGTTCCACGTCGTCATCCCGTCCATCCCCGGCTACGGCTTCTCGGGCAAGCCGCGCGAGCTGGGCTGGGGCCCCGAGCGCGTCGGCCGCGCCTGGGACGTGCTGATGAAGCGCCTGGGCTACACGCGCTACGTGTCCCAGGGCGGCGACCACGGCTCGGTGATCTCCGACGCGATGGCGCGGCTCAAGATCGAGGGCCTCGTCGGCATCCACGTCAACATGCCGCCCACCGTGCCGCCGGAGCTGGTCAAGCCGATCAACTCGGGCGACGCGCCGCCGCCCGGGCTGACCGACTCCGAACGCACCGCGTTCCTCACGCTGAGCAAGTTCTTCGGCCGCAACGCCGCCTACGGCGCGCTGATGGTCACGCGACCGCAGACCATCGGCTATGCGCTGTGCGACTCGCCGGTGGCGCTGGCGGGCTTCATGATCGAGAAGATCATCGAGTGGACCGACAGCGACGGCCAGCCCGAGCGCGTGCTGGGCAAGGACGCCATCCTCGACGACGTCTCGC
The DNA here is from genome assembly GCF_048081605.1 of Roseateles sp. So40a. Lineage (NCBI taxonomy): Bacteria > Pseudomonadati > Pseudomonadota > Betaproteobacteria > Burkholderiales > Sphaerotilaceae > Roseateles > Roseateles sp. So40a. The sequence continues at coordinate 3,151,200 of NZ_CP182288.1, forward strand.
TGTACTGGCTGACCAACACGGGCGCCTCGTCCTCGCGCTTCTACTGGGAGAACAACAACAACAATTTCAGCTCGGCGCATCAGCGCACGACGGAGATCACCATCCCCGTCGCGGTCACCGTCTTCCCCAAGGAGATCTACCGCGCGCCGCGCTCCTGGACGGAACGCGCCTATCCCTCGCTGGCCTACTTCCACGAGGTCGACAAGGGCGGCCACTTCGCCGCGTGGGAGCAGCCCGAGCTCTTCGCGCGCGAGCTGCGCGAGGCGTTCCGCCCGCTGCGCTGAGCGGCCATGACGAGGCGGCCCCTCGTCCGAAAGGATGAGGGCCGTCTCCGCGCTTGGAAGGACCGCGCGCCCAGCGTCCGTGCTGAAGACAAGGCCGCGCGGCCGGCGGGACAGTCAGGACCTCGATCAGAAGGACCCTGCCCATGCCCTACCAGCTCAAGATCAACGGCAAGACCCGCACGGTCGATGTCGACGGGGATACGCCGCTGTTGTGGGTGATCCGCGATGTCGTCGGCCTCACCGGCACGAAGTTCGGTTGCGGCATGGCCATGTGCGGCGCCTGCACGGTCCATGTGAACGGCAACCCGACGCGCTCCTGCTCGTTCCCCGTCGAGGCCGTGGGCAAGCAGGCCATCACCACGATCGAGGCCATCGGCCAGACGCCCGAGGGCAAGCGCATCCAGGCGGCCTGGGTGGCCAAGGACGTGCCGCAGTGCGGCTACTGCCAGTCGGGCCAGATCATGTCGGCCTGCGCCCTGCTGCGCCAGAACCCCAGGCCCAACGCGGCGGACATCGATGCCGCGATGTCGGGCAACCTGTGCCGCTGCGGGACCTATCCGCGCATCCGCTCGGCGATCCTGATGGCCGCGGCCGGCGCGCCGGTGAAGGGGTGAGCCATGGAACGCCGTGACTTCCTCAAGATCGGCGCGGGCGCCGGTGGCGCCTTCGTCGCGAGCTTCAGCCTGCCGCTGCCCGCCACGGGCGCCGCGCGGGCGGCCGCATCGGCCGTGGCCTCGGCATCGGGCTCGGCATCCACCGCTGCCTTCGAGCCCAGCGTCTACATCCGCATCGCGCCCACGGGCCGCATCACCTACGTGATCCCCTTCGTCGAGATGGGCCAGGGCGCCTTCACCGCGATCCCGATGATGCTGGCCGAGGAGATGGACCTCCCGCTGTCCGCGGTCACCATCGAGCAGGCCCCCGCCGACGAGAAGCGCTACGCCAATCCGATCTTCGGCATGCAGATCACCGGCGGGTCGGCGTCGATGCAGGCGGCGTGGAAGGCGGTGCGCACGGCCGGGGCGACCTGCCGCGCGATGCTCGTCGACGCGGCCGCGGCGACCTGGCAGTGCGGCGCGCAGGATTGCGCCACGCGCGATGGCACGGTCGTGCAGAAGGCCACCGGCAAGCAGCTGAGCTACGGCGCGCTGGCCACGCGAGCCGCGGCGCTGCCCGTGCCCAAGGACGTGCCGCCCAAGGACCCGACCTCGTATCGCCTCGTGGGCACGCCGGCCAAGCGCCTGGACACGCGGTCCAAGACCAACGGCAGCGCGCCCTTCGGCATCGACGTGCGCCTGCCCGGCATGAAGGTCGCGGCCATCACGCATTGCCCGGTGGCCGGCGGCAAGGTCCGGCGCGTCGATGACGCCAAGGCGCGCGCGGTGCGCGGCGTGCGCCAGGTGCTGGTGGCGGACGACATCGTCGGTGTCGTCGCCGATCACTACGGCGCCGCGCGCAAGGGCCTGGCTGCCCTGGTCATCGATTGGGACGAGGGCCCCAACGCGGAGTTCTCGACAGCGACGTGGAAGCGCTCGGTGCGCGACGCGCTCAAGGGCCAGGGCATCGTGTCCAAGCAGGAAGGCGACGTCGCCGCCGCGATGGACAGTGCCGGCAAGGGCAGCGGCGGCGCGCGCCTGATCCGCGCCGACTACGACGCGCCCACGATGGTCCACGCGCCGCTGGAGCCGATGAATTGCACGCTGCACTTCAAGGACGGCGGCTGCGAGGTCTGGCTCGGCACGCAGGCGCCGGTGAAGACGCAGCAGGCCATCGCCGCGGTCAGCGGCGTGCCGGTCGAGCGCATCGTCGTGCACAACCACCTGATCGGCGGCGGCTTCGGCCGGCGGCTCGATGCGGAGTACGTCGGCCAGGCCGCGAAGCTGGCGAAACAGGTCGCGTATCCGCTCAAGGTCGTCTACAGCCGCGAGGAGGACATCCGCCATGGCAGCCTGCGCCCGCTGTACTGCGACGAGATGGCCGCGACGCTCGACGCGTCGGGCCGGATCTCGGGCTTCTCGCACCGGCTTGCCGGCTCGTCGATCGTGGCGCGTTACGCGCCGCAATGGCTGCAGCCCGGTGTCGCCGACCCCGACGCGGTCGAAGCCGCCGAGACACCGTATGCGATCCCCGCGCGCCGCGTCGAGTACGTCGCGGTCGAGCCGCCGGCTGGCTACCTGACGGCCTTCTGGCGCGGTGTCGGGCCCAACCACAACGCCTGGGTCGTCGAGGGCTTCATGGATGAACTGGCGCTGGCCGCGAAGGCCGATCCGGTGGCCTTCCGGCTCGCGCACCTCGGCGAGAACCCGCGCCTGAAGGCGGTGCTGGAGACCGCCGCGGCCAAGTCCGGCTGGGGCAGCCCGCTGCCCGCGCGCAGCGGCCGCGGCGTGGCGGTGCTCAACGCCTGGGGCAGCTACATCGCGATGGTGGTCGAGCTCGGTGTCACGCCCGACGGGGCGGTGCTGGTGCGCCGGCTGACGACCGCGCTGGACTGCGGCATCGCCGTCAACCCGGACAGCGTCGTCGCGCAGATGGAAGGCGGTCACATCTTCGGCCTGACCGCGGTGATGCTGGGCAACCTGACGATCGAGCGCGGCCGCGTCCAGCAGAGCAACTTCCACGACTTCCCGCTGATGCGCATCGACCAGACGCCGCGCATGGACATCCACCTGGTGCGCAGCAGCGCCGAGCCCGGCGGCGTCGGCGAGATCGGCACCGCCATCGTCGCGCCCGCCTACATCAACGCGCTCTACGCGGCCACCGGCAAGCGCTTCCGCAGCTACCCCCTCACCGCCGAGGAGCTGAAGGCATGAACCGCATCGTCCCCCTCCGCCCCGTCCGTCTCCTCCTCCCCGCGCTCGTCCTGTCCGCGCTCTGCGGCACCGCTCTGGCCCAGGACGCCTCACCGCCGATGACATCGCCGATGACACCTGCGATGGCGCCGCTGCGCACCGTGCGGAGCTTCGACGCGATCGCCGATCCACAGGAGCGCTCGCGGGCGCTGTTCGTCGAGGCGGGCCGCGTGATCCAGAGTCCGCGCTGCGTGAACTGCCACCCGTCCGGCGACCGCCCGCTGCAGGGCCAGGGCGTGCAGCGCCGGCTGCACATCCCCAACGTCACGCGCGGTGTCGACGGCAAGGGCGTTCCAGCGCTGCGCTGCAGCAGCTGCCACCAGGCGCAGAACAACGTGGCCTCGGGCGTGCCCGGCCATGCGATGTGGCACATCGCGCCGCGCGAGATGGCCTGGCAGGACCTGTCGCTCGCCGAGATCTGCGAGCAGCTCAAGGATCCCAAGCGCAACGGCAACCGCACGCTGGCGCAGATCCACGAGCACATGGCCCACGACACGCTGGTGGGCTGGGCATGGATGCCGGGCGCGCAGCGCGAGCCCGCCCCCGGCACGCAGGCTCAGTTCGGCGCGCTGGTCGACGCCTGGATCAAGACGGGTGCCTTCTGCCCCGCGAAGTGAGGCGGCCGCGACGTCAGCCCGCTGCGCGCGGCGATCGCCACCGCCTCGGTGCGCGCGCCCGCGCCGACCTTGCTCAGGATCGCGCGCACATGCGTCTTGACGGTCGCGTCGGTGATGCCCAGCCGCTGGGAGATGTCCTTGTTGGACGCGCCCGTGGACATCGCCAGCAGCACGTCCATCTCGCGCCGCGTCAGCCGGTCCTGCGTGAGGCAGCGCGCGAGCTTGGGCACCAGGTCCGGCGACACGTACTGCACGCCGCGCATCACCGCCTCCACGGCCTCGATGAGCTGCTCGGGCCGGCAGCGCTGCAGCTGATAGCCGTGCACGCCGGCCTCCAGCGCCACGCGCAGGTCCCATTCGCGATCGAGCGCGGTCAGTACCAGGATCCGGGGACATCGGCCGCCACCGCGGCCTGCATGCCGGCGCGCCGCCTGGCGCGCGGTCAGCGCCAGCGCCAGCGCGCTCGTGTGGTCGGCGATGACGAGGTCGCATCGATCTGGCACGGACGCGGTGGCGTGGGCTCCGCCGTGTGCTGCGCCAGACGCAGCGCCCTCGCCCGCCATCAGCGCGACCGCGCCGCCCAGCGAGCCGATGGAGACGACGGCATCGGGCCGGCTGCCCAGCACCGCGGCGCAACCCGCGCAAGTCAGGTACTCGTCGTGGACGATCTGGAGGTAGGTCGGTCCGGCTGGAGGCATGGTCACTCACCTCGTTGTGAGGGACAGGGTGGTCCCCGTCGCCTGGCTCCCGGGACAATGTAGACCCGCGCCCCGCGCGGCGGCAACCGTCTCTCGCACCGACGAAGGGGACACGTCATGAGCTCCGAGCCCTCCTCCGATCCGGGATCGTCCTCCAATTCGCTGGAGACCCGGCGCCATCAGATGTACCCGCGGCTCAGCGCCTGCGACATGGCGCGCATGCGGCGTTTCGGCACCGAGCGCGCCTTCGCGCCCGGCGAGCGCCTGATCACCGCGGGCGAGTCCGCCGCCGGTCTCTTCCTGATCCTCTCCGGCAACGTGGCCGTCACGCAGCGCGATGGCCTGGGCCGCGTGACGCCGCTGGTGGCGCACTCGCGCGGCAACTTCTCGGGCGAGCTCGCGGCGATGTCGGGCAAGCCCTCGCTGGTGGACGCCGTGGCCACCGAGCCCGTGGAGACGCTGCTGCTGACGCCCGGTCAGCTGCGCGCGCTGATCATCGCGGAGGCCGACCTCGGCGAGCGGCTGGTGCGCGCGATGATCCTGCGCCGCGTCGGGCTGATCGAATCGGGCGCGAGCGGCCCGGTGCTGATCGGCCATCCGAATGCGGCGTCGCTGCTGCGGCTGCAGAGCTTCCTGCACAGCAACGGCGAGCCCTACCGCGTCGTCGATGTCACGCAGGACGCGCCGGCCGCCGCGCTGATCGAGCAGTACGGCGTCGCGCCAGGCGACGCGGTCGTCGTGTGCCCCGACGGCTCGGTGCTCGTCAACCCACCCGAGGCCACGCTCGCGCGCTGCATCGGCATGGTGGACGAGGCGCCGCGCGAGGAGCTGTTCGACGTGGCCATCGTCGGCGCGGGCCCGGCGGGCCTGGCCACCGCGGTGTACGCCGCGTCGGAGGGCCTGCGCGTGGTCGTGCTGGACCGGCGCGCCTACGGCGGACAGGCCGGCAACAGCGCGCGCATCGAGAATTACCTCGGCTTCCCGACCGGCATCTCCGGCGGTGCCTTGACCGGCCGGGCCTGCGTGCAGGCGGAGAAATTCGGCGCCGAGCTGCTGATCCCCACCGAGGTCGCGGCGCTGGATTGCGGCCGCGAGGATCCCGAGCACGCGCTGTCCATTGCGCTGACGGACGGCCGGCGGCTGCGCGCGCGCACCGTGGTCATCGCCAGCGGCGCGCATTACCGCCGCTTGACCGTGGCGCGGCTGGCGGAGTTCGAGGGTCGCGGCATCTGGTACTGGGCCTCCGCGCTGGAGGCCCCGTTGTGCCGGGGCGCGGAGGTCGTGCTGGTGGGCGGCGGCAACTCGGCCGGACAGGCGGCGGTGTTCCTGTCGGAGCACGCGGCGCAGGTGCACCTGCTGGTGCGCGGTCCGGGGCTGGCGGAGACGATGTCGCGTTACCTGATCGACCGCATCGAGGCGACGTCCAACATCACGCTGCGCCCCTTCACCGAGATCACCGAGCTGCATGGCGAGCCGCTGGCCGGGCTGGACGCGGTGACCTGGCGCTGCAGCCGCACCGGCACGCAGGCGCGCTGCGAGACGCGCAACGTGTTCCTGTTCGTCGGCGCGGAGCCCGAGACCGCGTGGCTGGAGGGCTGCCCGGTGCTGTCGGACGCCAAGGGCTTCGTGATGACGGGCGCGGACGTGGCGCGCGCGCTGCCCGGGGTCACGCCGGCGGCGCTGGAGTCCAGCGTGGCGGGCGTGTTCGCGGTCGGCGACGTGCGCTCGGGGTCGGTGAAGCGCGTGGGCGGCGCGATCGGCGAGGGCGCGGCGGTGGTCGCACAGATCCATCAATGTCTGGCGAGAATGCGGGCCCGGAGGTCCCCATGATTCTTGAAGTTGCCCTCATCGCCGGTCTCTGGCTCGTCCTCAACGTGCTGGTCACGCGCCGCGTACTGGCTGTCGCCCGGCACCTGTACACGCCGCATCGGATGCTGATCGCCACGATCTGGCTCTTCCCGTTCATCGGCGCGCTGATGGCGTTCACCAGCACGCCGTCGCTGCGCGTGGCCCGCGGCGTCGTCGACAGGGAGACGCCGCAGGATCGCGACGCCGCGCATGGTCCGGCACCCGAGACGCTGGCCGCGGACGGCGCGCCGGATTTCGCGGTGACCGAGCACCTGCAATGGTTCCACGAGCTGCCCCTGCTCGATTGGGACGCACTGGCCGCCTGGGCGCCGCCGGCGATGCCTGGCGACGAGCGTTCCCTCGCGACCCACGCGGACGCCATCGAGCGCGGCCGCCACGCCTGGCTGCTGCACCTGCGCGAGCAGCTCGGCGCCCACATGGGCCTGTTCGTCAACAAGGACGCCTACGTGCTGTCCTCGCTGGACGATGCGATGGCCCGGCAGACCGCGGACTACGTGACGACGGCACGCGCGCGCATTGAACGGCTGCTGCGCGGCGTGGCGCAGTTCCCCGGTGGCCATCGCAGCATCCTGCTGGTGCTCGACGACGAGGACACCTACTACCGCTACGTCTCGATCTACTACCCGGATGGCGAGTTCTCCGTCTCCAGCGGCATGTTCATCAACGCCGGCTGCCCGCATTTCGTCGTCGTGCGCGGCCATCTCCAGCAGCTCGAGCCGGTCATCGCGCACGAGATGACGCATGCCGCGCTGGCCCACCTGCGCCTGCCGAGATGGCTGGACGAAGGGGTGGCGGTGAACACCGAGCGCCGTGTCGCCGGCGCGCAGGGCTCGCTCTACACGCCGCATGAGCTGCACGAGATGCACCGTCGGCACTGGAGCGCCGCGCGGATCCAGCAACTCTGGTCGGGCGAATCCTTCTTCCGGACCGACGACGGCACGATGCTGTCCTACGAGCTGGCCCGCATCATCGTGGAGCAGATGGCGCGGGATTGGGAAGGCTTCCTCGGTTTCCTGCGCGCGGCCCACGGCGCCGAGGACGCCGGCTTCGCCGCGGCGCGCGACACACTGGGCGTCGATCTCGGCGCCTTCGCTGCGGCGCTCGTGGAGGCCCCCTCCGACGAGGGATGGTCCCCCCAACCGGCGGCCTGGCGATCGCTCGAAACCGTCTGATCGATCCCCCGTTTCGTCACGTCCCTTCACACATCGCTTCACACGTCCTCGGGGCCGCCGCACGTAAACTCCCGCCCCTGCCCTTCTCACCGGCGCCCGCGCCGCGTCGACCGCCATGCCTCACCTCACCCTCATCGCCGCGCTGGACCGCGCGCGCGGCATCGGCCGCGACAACGCCCTGCTCGTGCGACTGCCCGAGGACATGGCGCGTTTCAAGGCGCTGACCCTCGGCCACACGGTCATCATGGGCCGCAAGACCTGGGACTCCATCCCCGAGAAGTTCCGCCCGCTGGTGCAACGCCGCAACCTCGTGCTGTCGCGCCAGCCAGGCCTGACCCTGCCCGGCGCGGAGGTCTTCAAGTCGCTCGACGCCGCGCTGACGGCCTGCTCGCCCGACGAGCGCGTCTTCGTCATGGGCGGCGCGCAGATCTACGCGCTCGCCCTGCCCCGCGCCGACGCGCTGGAACTGACCGAGATCGACGCGAGCTTCGACGCCGACGCCTTCTTCCCCGAGGCCGACGCCCGGGTCTTCGCCGAGGTCTCGCGCGAACACCACCACAGTCCCGCGGAACGCGGCCACGACTGGGGCTACGACTTCGTCCGCTACGAGCGCCTGCGCTGATCCCTTCCAGATTTCATCTTCGTTTCCATGTCCGGCAATCACTTCCACGTCCACGGCCCGCACGACCATGAGCTCGAGCACGCCGCCCATCACGAACCCAAGGGCCTGGCCGGCCAGCTGGCGGTGATCACCGCGGTGCTGGCCACGCTGGGCGCGTTCTTCTCGTACATGGGCGGCGCCACGCAGGCCAACGCGGGGCTCTTCAAGAACAACGCCGCGATCACCAAGACCGAGGCCGCCAACCGCTGGAACTACTTCCAGGCCAAGAGCAGCAAGCAGAACCTCGCGGAACTCGCGCTGGACCTGACGCCCAGCGACGAGCAGAAGGCCAAGTACCGCGAGAAGATCACCCGCTACGAGACCGAGAAGAACGAGATCAAGGCGCAGGCCGAGAAGCTCGAGGCCGAGTCCACCGCCTGGGACCACCGCAGCGACGAGCAGCTGCATCTGCATCACCGCTGGGCGCAGGCCACCACCGCGCTGCAGGTGGGCATCGCGCTCGCCGCCATCGCGCTGCTGACCAAGCGCCGCTGGATGGAATACGCGACGCTGGGCGCCGGCGCCCTGGGCATCGGCCTGGGCATCGCGGCCTGGCTGCATGTCTGAGCGGAGCGCCTGAGCGCCCGAGCGCCTGAACGTCGGCGCGTTTGGGGGGCCCCCTCCCCCTGATTGGGGAATCGCTCCCCTTCCTGGCTCAAGTTCGACCGGCGCCTGCCGATAGGACTGCCATCACCGCACGCCTTCAGAGCACGCGGGATAGGCCGCCAGGGAGGCGCTTCGCATGACCGTCATCACATCGGCAGGTTCCGGCCTGCTGGACCGACTCGCCGCCAGCCGCACGGCGATGAATCCCGCCACGGACCGAGGCCGCACCGGCTCGCGCGGGTATTCCGCGTTCGATGCCGCCGCAGCGGCGTCGGCGAACGCCAGCGCTTCGCCGCCGACACGTCTGACGCTGGGCGCCGGCGCGGCCGCGCCGAGTCCCGCGTATGAGGTCGCCGGGGGGGCCCTCGTCGTCAACCGGACCGACGCCCGCCATGCCCGCATCTGGGCGCAGCCCAAGCTCCAGGACGACGCCATCGGCGCGCTGATGTCGCGCAACCGGGATGCCTTCTCCTACCAATTGGCGGATCAGTGGCGCGGCCTCGGCGGCGCCTTGCTGACGAAGTTCGCCAGTTCGGGGGAGGCCTACACCCAGACGCTGGTGGACTCGATGTCGCTGGTGGGCGACCCGGTCGGACCGCCGCAACCGCCCGAGGAGCAGGCCCGCATCGATGCCGAGATGCAGGCGATGGAAGCCTCGCGCCTCGCCGGGGTCGGCGACTACGCCTCCACCGCCGGGCTCAAGCTCCAGACCCGCACCGGGCAGACGGTGGAGCTCAAGGTCACCGCGAACGCGGTGAGCAGCATCGGGTTGAAGGTCGAGATCGGCAGCACCGGCCAGCTCAGCGCGGCGGAGCGCGCGGCGGTGGCCAAGCTCGCCGACGGACTGGATCGCGCGCTCGAGGGCCTGGGCCAGGACGCCGCGACCGAGCTGGATCTCTCCGGCCTGATGTCCTATGACCGCGGCGTCTTCTCGAGCCTCGAGCTCAAGGCCAGGCATTCCCAGCCGGGGCATGTCGACTTCTCGCTGCGGCTGGACGACAGCAAGCAATCCTTCGCGCTCAAGAGCCAGGCGGGCGATCTCAAGCTCGACGTCGATGTGAAGACGCCGATGGCGTCGGCCAACGCGGCGCAGCGCCAATCGGCGCTCGACAAGGCGCTGCAGCGCATGGAAGCGGCGGGCGATCGCGGTCATGCGAACGCGACCCTGGTCGCGCAGATGAAGACCGCCTTCCAGTTCTTCCAGACACCGCCCGCCGACGATGACGCCAAGCCGGGCAAGAACGACAGGACCACCGCGATCTCCGCGCGCGATGCCGGCGCCGGCGCTCAACTGAGCGGCCTGGCCGATTTCGAAGCGAGCTTCGCCGGCGACACCTATCGGACCAACCGCTTCGGCGCGCACAAGGAGGGCGGTCACGCCGAATACAAGCTCAGCCAGAAGACCGCGCGACAGGACGCCGCCGATGGGGGGATGTCGATGCAGCAGACGGTGAGCGAGTCGCTGGACGCCAGCTACAAGCAGGCCCCCAACGGCGGGATGCTCCGCGTGGACCTGGGCCAGTACAGCAGCACCAGCATCAAGGACCGCAGCACCGTCACGACGCTGATCGATGCGAACTCGGAGCGCCTCACCCGCGTGTTGCGCAAGACCGACGAACAGCAGTTCAAGAGCTTCACCGAGATCGACAACTTCCGGCCGGTCTCGCACCGCGAATGGCCCTCCCAGCGCAGCGTCGTCGAACGCCTGCGCTGACCGCTCCCCCCCGGGCCCACGCAACGTATGACTTTTGATTGACCTGACCCCGCTGCTTGTGCGTAAATGAGAATAGTTTTTATTTATGAAAACCGGTCGCCAGCGTGAGCAGCCCCCATGCATGACACCCAGACCCTCCAACTCAGCGCCATCGGCCACCTCTACCGGGGCCATCACCAGTGGCTGGTGGGTTGGCTTCGTCGACGCCTCGGATGCCCGCATCACGCGGCGGATCTGGCGCAGGACACCTTCGCGCGCGTGCTGGTCCGGCGCGACGCGCTGACCTGGACCTCCGACCTGGGCGGCGGCAAGGCGCTGCTCAGCACGATCGCGCATGGGCTGATGGTCGACCACCTGCGCCGGGCCGCGCTGGAACGGGCCTTCCTGGAGGCCCTCTCCTACCTCTCGGACGATCAGGTGCCGTCGATCGAGCATCAGCAGGTGATGCTCGAGACGCTGGTGGAGGTCGACGCGGTGCTGCGCGACTTGCCGGCCAAGGTGCAGCAGGCCTTCCTGCTGTCGCAGATCGACGGACTCCCGTATCAACAGATCGCCCGCGAGCTGGACGTGTCGGTGAGCTCCGTGCAGCAGTACATGACCCGCGCGTTCAGTGCCTGCTTCCAGGCGAGGCAGGGCATGTCGCTGCAATGACGGGCGGCCGGCTCGCGTCTGACGAGTTGCCGCCCGCCGTCATCGAGGCGGCGGTGGGCTGGATGGTCCGGCTGAACTCCGGCGGCGCCACGCCGCAGGACCACCGCGCCTGCGAGCGCTGGCAGCGCGAACGACCCGAACACGCCCAGGCCTGGGACTCGCTGAACGCCTTCAGCCAACGGATGAAGACGCTGCCGCCCGCGCTCGCGCGCGGCACGCTGGCCGCGGCGCGCGAGTCCGGCCGCACGCCGCGCCGCCGGTCGGTGCTCAAGGGCGTGGCGCTGCTGGTCGGATCGGCGGGCGTCGGGCTCGCGGTGTCGTCCGATGGCGGCTGGTCGGGCCTGACGGCCTCGCATCGCACCGGTGTCGGCGAACGCCGACGCGTGGCACTGGCCGATGGCAGCGTGCTTCAAATGAATACCGCCACCGCGCTGGACGCCCGCATCGATGCGCGGACGCGATGCGTGTCGCTCTTCGCCGGCGAGGTCCTCGTCGAGTGCGCCCGCGACACCGCCACCGCGCCCGCCCGGCCCTTCGTCGTCCGCACGGCCCAAGGCTGGCTGCGGACGGACGTCGGGCGTTTCATCGTGAGACAACTCGCAGGGCGGACGAGCGTCCAGGCGCTCGAGGGCTGGGTGGAAGCGCAGCCGGCGATCGAGGGCAGCCCGCGACGCCGGCTCGGTCCCGGACAGCAATGGGACTTCGATGCCCGAGGCGCCGGCCCGGTCTCGGCGGCCGACGGCGCCGCGGGCGCCTGGGTCGACGGCCTGTTGGTCGCGCGGAACATGCCGCTGTCCGAGCTGGCCGCGGAGCTCTCGCGTTACCGCCGCGGCTGGTTGCGCTGCGACGAGGCCGTGGCCCGGCTGCGCATCTCGGGCGTGTTCCCGGTCGACGACCTGACGCGGGTGGTCGCGGCGATCCAGCGCACGCTGCCGGTGCGGGTCCGCTCGGTCACGCCTTGGTGGCTCACCCTGGAGCCGCGCTGAATCTTTTTTTTCGAGAGGACTGCAGTTTTCGGCGAGTCGTTCGGTTCACAGGAAAGCCCACCATTTTCTGAAGAAAGGTTTTCCATGACTGCCCGACGCCTGCGCGCCGCCGCCGCTTCCTCCCATTCGTCCCATTCCTCTCGCACCTCTTTCCAGCGCACGTCCTCGTCCGCCGCCAGCCTCGCGGCCTGCCTCGCGCTGTCGCTGGCCTGCGGCGCGGTGCTCGCGCAGACCCCCGCCAGCCGGCCCGCGACCCAGGCCACGCGCAGCTTCGACATCCCGCCCGGCCCGCTGGACCTGGCGCTCACCCGCCTGGCGCGCGCCTCGGGCATCCTGCTGTCCTTCGATCCCAAGCTCGTCGAGGGTCGCCAGAGCGCCGGACTGGTCGGCGCCTACACGGTCGAGGCCGGACTGCGCGGCCTGCTCGGCGACGCGCCCTTGAGGGCCGTGCCGCAGGCCGACGGCAGCTACGTCGTCGAACGCGCGCCGGCCGATGAGGCCGCGGCCGCGCCGCTGACCCAGCTCCCGGTGGTGCGCATCAAGGCGCGCACCGACCCGCTGATGACCGAGAAGACCGATCGTTACGGCGTGGTGGCCTCGAACAGCGCCACGCGGCTCGCGCTCTCGCCGCGCGAGACGCCGCAGTCCGTCACCGTCGTGACGCGCGCGCGCATGGACGACTTCGGGCTGCTCAACGCCAACGACGTGCTCGCGAGCACCACCGGCGTCTCGGTCGACGTCGTCGAGACCGACCGGACCTACTTCAACGCCCGGGGCTTCGACATCTCCAACTTCCAGGTGGACGGCGTCGGACTGCCCTTCACCAACGGCGACCAGCTCGGTGACATCGACACCGCGCTCTTCGATCGCGTCGAGGTGCTGCGCGGCGCCAACGGGCTGCTGTCGTCGACCGGCAATCCCGCCGCCACAGTGAACTACGTGCGCAAGCGGCCCACGTCCAGCTTCCAGGGCGCGGTCGGACTCACGCTGGGTTCCTGGAACAAGAAGCGCGTCGAGGGCGACGTATCGGGCCCGCTGAACGACGCCGGCACGCTGCGCGGCCGCGCCATCGTGATGGCCCAGCGCAACGAGTCCTTCATGGACAACTACGCGCTCAGCAAGAACCTGGCGGCCGGGCTGCTCGAGGCCTCGCTGTCGCCGCGCACGACGCTGACGCTCGGCCTGTCGCGCCAGGCCAATCGCCCCGAAGGCACGGCCTGGGGCGGCCTGCCGCTGAACTACGCCGACGGCTCGCCGACCGACTATCCGCGCTCGACCGCCGCGGCGCCGCGCTGGTCCCATTGGGACAACACCGACACGACCGGCTTCGTCGAGCTCGCACATGCGCTGGGCGGCGGCTGGAATGCCAAGGCCATGGCGAGCTACCGCACGCTGAAGGCCGACGGCAAGCTGTTCAGCATCTCGGGCGCGCTGCCCGATCGCACGACGGGCGCCGGCACGGAGAGCTGGCTGTCAACGCAGGTCACCGACGAGACCCAGAAGCTTTTCGACGCCAGCGCCTCCGGGCCCTTCGAGCTGCTCGGACGTCGGCACGACCTGGTCGTCGGCGTCAACACCGCGCGCGTGCACAACGAGGCGTCCTACCAGCGCGGCGCGGGCAACGGCACCGCGATCATCGCCCCCGACGGCTGGGGCAACTACCCCGAACCGGCGTGGAATGGCGGCACCGGCTCGGCGGACTTCGTCAACCGCCGCGAGTCGATCTACGCGCTCGCGCGTTTGAACCTGGCCGATCCGTGGAAGCTGCTGCTGGGTCTGAACCACACGCGCATGCGCAGCGAGGGCCTGGGCTTCCGCGCCGTGCCGCGCGTCTACAAGGAGACCGAGACGGTGCCCTACCTCGGCACCGTCGTCGACCTCGACGCGCATCACTCGCTGTACGCGAGCACCACGACGATCGTGAATCCGCAGACGCAGGTCGACGCCAACCAGGCGCTGCTCGGTCCGATCAAGGGCCGCAACGTCGAGCTCGGCGCCAAGGGCGAATGGATGAACGGCGAGCTCAACGGCTCGTTCGCGGTCTTCCGCACCACGCAGAACAACCTGGCCGAGTACGCCGGCTTCGATGCCGACGGCGGGTTCTCGTACTACCGCCGCATCGACGCGACGGCCAAGGGTTTCGAGCTCGAACTGTCGGGTCGCCTGAGCCCGGACTGGGACCTGAGCGCGGGCTACACGCAGCTGCGCATCGAGGACGCCACCGGTGCCGACGCGCGCACCTTCGTGCCGCGCCGCACGGCGCGCGTGTCCGCGCGTTACCGCGTGCCCGCCCTGCCCGCGCTCAAGCTGGGCGCGACGCTGCGCTGGCAGAGCGACATCCACCGCGTCAACGGCACGCAGACCGCGCCCGACGGTTCGGTCATCATCGCGCGCCAGTCCGCGTATGCCGTGCTGGGGCTGATGGCGCGCTACGACTTCAGCGACCGGCTGAGCGCGCACCTGCTGCTCAACAACGTCACCGACCGCAAGTATCTGGCCAGCCTCTACTGGGACCAGAGTCTGCTGGGCGCCGGGCGGAACGGACAACTCACGCTGAACTGGAAGCTCTGAGATGACGGCGTCGCAGCCGCCGTCCATGCAGCCGCCGTCCGCGCATCCGCTCATTGCCGACTTCATCGCCCACCGCCCGCTGCTCAAGCGCGCGGCGTGGCGCTGGATGGGCGATCGCGATCTCGCCGACGATGTGGTGCAGGAGGCCTACATGAAGCTAATGCAGGCCGCGCCGCCCGGGGGCGTGCAGCAGCCGGTCGCGTACTGCATGCGTGTCGTGCAGCACCTGTGCATCGACCATCTGCGCCGCCGCCAGACCGAGCAGCAACTGCTCGGCGCGGAGGACGAGGGCCTCGACCAGGAGTCCTCGACGGGCACGCCCGAGCACCAGGCCATCGGGCGGCAACTGCTGCAGTGCGTCGATCGATGCCTGCGCGGTCTGCCCGCGCGCACGCGCCAGGCCTTCGTGCTGCATCGCGTGCACGGCCACACGCAACAGGAAGTCGCGCAGCGGCTGGGCGTGTCGATCACGCTCGTGAACTTCATGGTGCAGGACGCCGCGCAGGCGCTGGCGCGTTGCCCGGACCTGCGCGCGAAGACCTGATGGCGTGATCGCGTGATCGCTTGATGTCGTGATGTCGTGATGACGTCCGCAATCCCCCTTCGCGCGGCAGTGCCACTGCCTAAATATTCGGTCGCGGGATTCGTCAGAGAGGGATGAGGCGCGGCCACCGGTCGCGCTCCCCACTCTCAGCGACTGGAAGGCGGCCACGATGCCTGGCAACGATCCCCGATCCAACGACGCCGAGGTCCTTGATGTCATCGGCATCGGCCTCGGTCCCTTCAACCTCAGCCTCGCCTGCCTGATGGCGCCGCTGGCGGACGCGGCCTCGCCGTGCCGCGCGCTGTTCCTCGACGGTCATGCCGAATTCAACTGGCATCCCGGCATGATGATCGAGGAGACCACGCTGCAGAACCCCTGCCTGGCCGATCTGGTCAGCCTCGCCGATCCCACCAGCGCGTACAGCTACCTCAACTACTGCAAGCACAGCGGCGAGATCTACTCGCACTACATCAACGGTCCGCACTTCATCACGCGCGAGGCCTTCAACCGCTATTGCCAGTGGGCCGCGAAGCGCCTGCCCAACGTGCGATTCGGGCATGAGGTCGTGGCCATCTCGCATCAGCCGCACGCCGTGGACACCGCGCCCTATCGCGTCCACGCGCGCCGCGCGGACGGCACGCGGGTCGAGTTCCTCGCGCGCAAGCTGGTGATCGGTGTCGGCGCGCAGCCCAGCCTGCCGGCCTGCTGCGAGGACAGCGCGCATGGCTACCTGCACACCTCGCGCTACCTGGAGCACAAGGCCCAGCTGCTGGACAAGCGCTCCGTGACCATCGTGGGCAGCGGCCAGAGCGCGGCGGAGGTCTGCCATGACCTGCTCAAGGAAGCCGCGCGGCGCGGCACCACGGTCAACTGGATCACGCGCTCGCCCTACTTCTTCCAGATGGAGACGACCCGGCTGACGCTGGAGATGTTCTCGCCGGACTACACCGACTACTTCTACGGTCTGCCCGAGGACCGCAAGGCCGCGGTGCTCGCCCGCCAGGACAGCCTCTACAAGGGCATCAACGCGCGGCTGATGGACGACATCTACCACCAGCTCGAGCGCGCCCGGCAGCGCCAGTCCTTCCAGGCCCACCTCGTGACGCAGTCGGAACTGCGCCACTGCCGATTCGACGCGGCCGCCGATCAGCACGTGCTGGAGTTCCATCGCACCGACACCGGCGAGGTCTTCGAGCACCACACCGACGGACTGATCTTCGCGACCGGCTATCGGCAACGCGTGCCGCGCTTCCTCGGCGGCATCGAGCATCGGCTGCGCTTCGACCGCCAGGGCCGCTACCAGCCCACGCGCGACTACGCGGTCGACGTCACCGGCGGTGAGGTCTTCGTCCAGAACGGCGGCCTGCACAGCCACGGCCTGAGCAACCCCGAGCTGGGCCTGGCCTGCTATCGCAACTCCTGCCTGATCCGCGCGCTGACCGGCGTGGAGCATTACCCCATCGAGACCGGCTTCGCGCTGCAGAGCTTCGGCGTGCCGCGCTCGCCGCTGTTCCGGCCGCTCGCGTCGGGCTCACACGCCACGCAGGACATCGCATGCGCCTGAGACACGGACTGATCCTGATGACGCTCTTCGCCGTCATCAGCGACGCGCTGCTGATCCCGTTCTATCCGCAGTTCTTCGCGGAGCGCTACGGACACGCGAGCCCGTGGCATGTCGGCGCCTACGTGGCCTTCATCTCCATCACGGTGATGTGCGTGTTCCCGCTGTGGGTGCGCGTGGCGCGGCGCTTCGAGACGCTGCACATCCTGCAGGTGACGCAGGGCATCGCGGCCGTGCTGTGCCTGGCCAGCTACTGGGCGCCCGGCCTGGTCAGCTACTGGGCGCTGTCGATGGCGATGTTCGCGTTCAAGAGCAGCTACCTGCTCAACTTCCCCTACCTGATGCGCACCGAGTCCGACGACACGCGCGGCGCCACGATCGGGCTGCTGTCGGTGACGGCGCACCTGGGCGTGGTGCTCGGCGCGGTCGCCGGCGGCGCGGTGATCGAGCAGTGGGGGGTGCGCGAATGCGTGCTGCTGATGGCGCTCGCGGATGTGGTGCAGATGCTGATCTGCACCTGGCTGATCCGCAGCCGGCGCATGGTGCCGGTGCTGGCCCAGGACGACGAGGCCCGCACCGCGCCGCGGCGATTCAGCCTCGCGGGCCATGCGCCCATCCTGAAGCTGGCCGTGGTGATGCTGCTCTTCGACTTCGGCGCGGCGCTGGCGCGTCCGTTCTTCTCGGTCTACTGGTCCGGCGTCAGCCCGTGGGGCGGCGAGATCGTGGCGGGCGCGGCCTTCGCGGTGCCCAAGATCGTGGCCGTGTGCGCGCTGCTCATCCATCGCTGGCTGACGCTGCCCGAGACGCATCCGACGCGCCGCACGCTCGCCAACCTCGTGCTCGGCGGACTGGGGCTGCTGCTGCAGGCCGTGCCCGACATGGCGACGATGCTGATCGGCCGCGTGCTGCTGGGCTGGGCGCTGTACCAGCTGGTCATCAACTTCGACGTGCAGCTCTACCAGCTCAGCACGCCCGATGACTTCGGCCGCGATTACGGCGTCATCAACATCTTCCAGAACTGCGGCGTGCTGCTCGCGTCGTTCACGGCCGGCTCGCTGGTCGCGACGCTGGGGCTGCGGGCGCCGTTCCTGGTGGCCGGCGCGGCCTTCCTGCTCGCGGCCGCGCTGTGGCTCTGGAGCTTCCCCCGCGCCCGCGCCGACGTCCACTCCGACGCCGACAAGCTGTCGACCCCGATCCCATCCGACCCGCAGGAGTCCACCCATGCATCCGTTGCCTGAATCCGCCGCCGTGGCGGCCACGGCCTACACCTCGCCCGGCGGCGTGGCGTTCCGGCGCCTGCGCATCCCGGAGGACATCCCCATGATCCACGGCTGGTTCCAGCAGCCGCAAGCGGCCTTCTGGTGCCTGCAAGGCGCCACCGTGGCGGACGTGCGCGAGCTCTACGTCGCGCTGCTCGAGAGCGGTTTCCGCGACGTGCACATCGGCGAGATCGATGGCGAGCCGGTCGTGCTCGCCGAGTCCTACGACCCGCGCTTCGACCAGCTCGCCGATCATTACGCGGTGCAGCCCGGCGACCTCGGCATGCACATCTGCGTGGCGCCGCCGCGCCGCGTCGTGCATGGCTTCTCGCGCCGCGTCTTCCAGGCCGTGATGGACCTGATGTTCGACGGCCTGGGCGCGACGCGCGTCGTCGTCGAGCCCGACCAGCACAACGAGCGCATCCACACGCTCAACAAGACCTTCGGCTTCGTCTACCGCGGCAACGTGCAGCTGCGCGAGAAGGTGGCGAGCCTCGCGCTGTGCACCCGCGCGGACTACCGCACCGCCCTGCAACACCTCCAGGAGATCCCCGCATGACCTCGACTTCCATTTCTGTGTCCGCTTCTGCTTCCGTCTCTGCCACCGTCGTCGACCATCTGAACCCCGAGGTCTGGCGCCAGGTCAACCGGCTGCTCGTGCGCAAGGCGCTGTCCGAGTACGCGCACGAGCGCATCGTCGAGCCTCGCCTCGATCCCGCGCGCGCCGCGCAGCGTCCGCTGCATCAGAGCTACGCGCTGGCCACGCCCGACGGCCACACGGTCTACCGCTTCGAGGCGCGGATCCTGGCGCTGAGCCATTGGGCCATCGCCGCCGACTCCATCGCCTGCGAGGCCGGCGGCATCAGCCGCGATGTCGACGCGCTGCGCTTCATGACGGACTTCAAGCAGGCCTTGGGCCTCAAGCCCGAGCAGCTGCCGATCTACCTCGACGAAATCTGCAGCACGCTCTACAGCAGCGCGTACAAGCGGATCAACACGACGCACGGCAGCCGCGCGCTGATCGACGAGACCGACTTCCAGGTGATCGAGACCTCGATGACCGAGGGCCATCCGGCCTTCGTCGCCAACAACGGCCGGCTCGGTTTCGATGGCGCTGACTACCGCGCCTACGCACCCGAGGCGGCCTCGCCCTTCCAGATCGTGTGGCTCGCCGTGCATCGTGACCAGGCGGCCTTCCACTGCGTGCCCGACCTCAGCTACGAGCAGCTGCTGCGCGAGGAGCTCGGCGACGAGACGCTCGCCGGCTACGACCGTCAGTTGCGCGCGCAGGGGCTGACGCCGGCGGACTACCTCGTCGTGCCCGCGCATCCCTGGCAATGGGCCAACAAGCTCTCGGTCGCCTTCGCGCCCTACGTCGCCCAGCGGCGCATCGTGTTCCTCGGCCTCAGCGAAGACCAGTACCTCGCGCAGCAATCGATCCGTACGATGTTCAACGTCAGCGCGCGGCACAAGCGCTACGTGAAGACCTCGCTGTCAATCCTGAACATGGGCTTCATGCGCGGGCTGTCGCCGTACTACATGTCGGGCACGCCGGCGATCAACCAGTGGATCAAGGAGCTGCTCGACCGCGACGACGAACTGCGCGCCAACGGCTTCACGATGCTGCGCGAGGTCGCCTCGATGGGCTTCCGCAACCATTACTACGAAGCGGCCATCGAGACGGACACGCCCTACAAGAAGATGTTCTCGGCGCTGTGGCGCGAGAACCCGCTGCCGCTGCTCAAGGACGGCGAGCGGCTCATGACGATGGCCGCGCTGCTGCACGTCGACCGCGACGGCGAAGCGCTGCTGCCAGCGCTGATCGAGGCCTCGGGACTGGGCGCCAAGGTCTGGCTCCAGCGCTACCTGCAGGCCTACCTGACGCCGCTGATCCACTGCTTCTACACGCACGACCTCGTGTTCATGCCGCACGGCGAGAACCTCATCCTCGTGCTGCAGGGCCACGTGCCGGTGCGCGTGCTGATGAAGGACATCGCCGAGGAGGCCGCGATCTTCAACACCGAGGCGCAGCTGCCGGAGAACATCCGGCGCCTGGTGATGGACTTCCCGGAGGACCTCAAGACGCTGGCCGTGTTCATCGACATCTTCGACGGCTTCTTCCGCTACATGAATGAGATCCTCGTCGAGCACGGCGTATGCGGCGAGCAGGACTTCTGGCGCGCGGTGGCGGACAACATCCGTCATTACCAGGACGAGCATCCGCAGCTGCGCGAGAAGTTCGCGCGCTACGACCTCTTCGCGCCGACCTTCCGGCAGTCCTGCCTGAACCGGCTGCAGATGGGCAACAACACGCAGATGATCAATCTGTCCGACCCGGCAGCCAACCTCAAGATCATCGGCACGCTGGACAACCCGCTGGCGCCGTTCGGGCCGAACGCAGCCGCCGCGGCGGCCCAGCCGCGATCAACGGCGATCGAGGTCGCATCCTGACACTCGACGCGTTCTTCGCGCAGGCACGCGCGATCGTGCCGTCGCTGCAGGGGCGGTGCGGAGTCGATGGCTCGGGACGCGCCGAGCGGGGGCTGCCCGCGGGCCTCGCCGCCGAAGAGCTCGTGGCGGCAATGCGGGCGAGCGAGCCCGCCGCTGGTCGCGCGTTCTGGGCGCTGCGCGCGTGGGCACGGCTCGTCTGGCAACCGACCTACGCCAGCGTCTTCGCGGTTGAACTCGCGGGCCGTGTGCTGTCGCTGGACGGGCTGCGATGGGAAGTCGATGTCGACGAGGCGGATGTGAGCGGCTTCATCGTGACAGCTCGCGGCCTCAACGGCATCGGACCGCGAGTGCTCCACCAGCCCTCACCCCAACCCCTCTCCCGCTTCGCGGGCGAGGGGCTTGCAGGCACGCGTCACGAGGAACGCAGGCGCGCGGCGGCGCAAGTGCTTGCGATGTCGTCGGCGCTGCTGACTGCCGTGCAGGCACAGCTGCCGCTGCATCCCAAGGCAGCGCGGCGGCTGCTGGCGGACTGCGTGCTGTCGGCGCTGCTGCGCGCACAGCCCATCACGCGGCTCGCGGACGAACAGGTGCGCGACCTCGGTGCCGACTGGCTGGCCCTGCTCGATGCGACCGGCGACAGCGACTACCTGGCCTTCCACACGGCGGCGGGCGACTCGCGCCTGGCGCTGGACCGCGGCGTGTGCTGTCTGGATGACCGCCGCGCCGGCGGTGAACTGTGCAACACCTGCCCGCGTCTGCCGCGCGCCGAACGGCTGCGGCGGCTCGGCGCCCAAGATCTTCGGAACTCCGCATGAACGACATCGTCCGACGCGCCCATCTGCTGTCCACCCAGCCGCAGCTGCCGGTGCAGGCCTATTTCGATGAAGCGCTCTTCCAGCGCGAGATGGCCATGTTCGAGCGCCAGGCGCCGCGCTACGTCGGCCATCGCCAGTGGGTGCCGGAGCCCGGCGACTGGCGCACGCTCGCGCACGAGGACAACGCGCGCGTGCTGGTGCATGGACGCGAGGGCGTGAAGCTGCTGTCCAACGTGTGCCGCCATCGTCAGGCGCTGATCCTCGGCGGCGAGCCGGGCGCGGTGACGAGCGGAACCTCGACGGGCAAGCTGTCGGCGCAGTCGGGCGGCCACATCGTGTGTCCGCTGCATCGCTGGACTTACAACGACACCGGTGAGCTGATCGGCGCGCCGCATTTCTCGCCGCAGCCCTGCGCGCATCTGCCGCGGTATGCGCTCAAGGAGTTCGATGGTGCGTTCTTCGAAGGCCCCCGCGATCCCGCGCGCGATCTGGCGGGTCTGTTCAAGCGGCCGGAGTTCGACTTCTCCGACTACGTGCTGGACCGCATCGAGACGCACACCTGCCGCTACAACTGGAAGACCTTCATCGAGGTCTACCTGGAGGATTACCACGTCGGTCCGTTCCATCCGGGGCTGGGCAGCTTCGTGACCTGCGACGACCTGGACTGGGAATTCGCCGAGCCGTTCAGCGTGCAGCGCGTCGGGGTGCATCGCGAGCTGGACTCGCCGGGATCGCCGATCTACCGGGCCTGGCACGAGAAGCTGCTGGCGTATCGCGGCGGCGTGCCGCCGAGTTTCGGCGCGATCTGGGTGACCTACTACCCGACGCACATGATCGAGCTCTACCCGCACGCGCTGGTGCGCTCGACGCTGCATCCGCGCGGCCCGCAGGAGACGCTCAACGTCACGGAGTTCTACTACCCCGAGGACATCGTCGCGTTCGAGCGCGAGTTCGTCGAGGCGCATCAGGCGGCGTACAACGAGACGGTGGTCGAGGACGACGAGATCGCCGAGCGCATGGACGCCGGACGCCGCGCGCTGTGCCGCCGCGGCACCACCGACGCCGGTCCCTATCAATCGCCGATGGAGGATGGGATGCGCCACTTCCACGAGTGGTATCGGTTGGCGATGGGGGGATAGCTGGTCCCGGCAGCCCTTCAAGGCGCGCGCAGGCCGCGTACCAGCATCTCCGCGAGCGCTGCGACGCGGGGCGACGGACGATGCCCCTTGCGTGAGATCAGACCCAGCGTCCGGCTGACCGACGGCCGCAGCAGCGGAACACCGACCAGTTCCCTGGGCGGCACCCCGGAGAGCGCCAGCCGAGGAATGGCGCTCACGCCAAGTCCCGCCCGCACCAGCGCCAGCGCGCCTTCCACGTGATTGACCTCCACATGGGTCGCGGGTCGCGCCTTGGCCTGCGCCGCGGCGTTGTCCAGCAACATGCGGTTGCCGCTGTCGGCGGCCAGCGTGATGAAACGCTCGTTCACCAGTTCATCCCATCCGACGCCTCGCTTCGTGGCCAGCGGATGCCGGGCCGGCACCGCGAGGACATAGCGCTCGTTCACGATGGCCGTGAAGTCGATGGAAGGCTCCTGCGCGCCGAGGAAGTTGAGGCCGAAGTCGGCCTGCCGCTCCACCACAGCCTTGAGCACCAGCGGCGCGCTCTGGTCGAGCAGCTTGATGCGCGTGTCGGGATAGGTCCTGGCGAATTCGGCGAGCACGGGCGGCAGCAGATGATTGGCCACGGACGGGATGCAGGCGATGGTCACCAGCCCCGCCCGCTGCACGGCGCGTTCGCCCACGCCGGAGATCGCTTGCTGAAGCGACGCCAGGGCCTCCCGCGCATGCGCCAGGAATTGCTCGCCCTCCTCGGTCAGACCCACGCGCCGCGTCGTGCGGTCGAACAGCCGGATGCCCAGCGCCGCCTCGATGCGGTCGATGCGGCGGCTGAGCGCCGAGGCCGAGATGAAGAGCGCCTCCGACGCGGCGCGAAAACTCATGCGCTCCGCCACCGCCACGAAGGCTTCCAGTTCGCCCAGATCGAAATTGATCCTCATGGCGCATCAATCATTCAGTTATTTGCACTTCCTTCAATGGTGACCGAAAAGGATGATGGCCGGCAAGGAGACTTCCACAACAAAGGTATGCCATGAGCTCTTACAGCGCCGTCCCCGGTCGGGTGCCCGCGTCCGCGCCCTCCACCCCGCCCCGCCTGCCACGGCGGGCCGCTCTCGGTGCGGTGCTCCGCGTCACCAGCGGCAACTTCCTGGAGATGTTCGACTTCTTCCTCTACGGCTTCTATGCCACCTACATCGCCCAGACCTTCTTCCCGAGCGACAGCGAGTACATCTCGCTGATGCTGACCTTCGTGACCTTCGGAGCGGGCTTCCTGATGCGCCCGCTGGGCGCCATCATCCTGGGCGCGTACATCGACAGGATCGGCCGCCGCCGGGGACTCGTGCTCACCCTGGCCATCATGGCCGCGGGCACGGTGCTGATCGCTTTCACCCCGTCGCACGCCGCCATCGGCGTGGCCGCGCCGGTCCTGGTGCTGATCGGCCGCCTGCTGCAGGGCTTCTCGGCGGGGGTGGAACTGGGCGGGGTCTCGGTCTACCTCTCGGAGATGGCCACACCCGGACGCAAGGGCTTCTACGTCAGCTGGCAATCGGCGAGTCAGCAGGCCGCCATCATGGTGGCCGCGGCGCTGGGATACGGCATCGGCCAATGGTTCAGCGCGGCGCAGATCAGCGACTGGGCCTGGCGCATCCCCTTCTTCATCGGCTCGCTCATCCTGCCTTTCGTCTTCCACATCCGCCGCTCGCTGGCGGAGACCGAGGCCTTCCTCGCGCGCAAGCACCACCCTTCGCTGCGCGAGATCGTGTCATCGATGGGTCGGAACTGGGCCCTGGTCGGCGCCGGGATGATGCTGGTGATCATGACCACGGTCTCGTTCTACCTGATCACCGTGTACACGCCCACCTTCGGCAAGTCGGTCCTGCACCTGTCGGCCACGAGCGCCCTGCTGGTGACCTTCTGCGTCGGTCTCTCGAATTTCATCTGGCTGCCCGTGATGGGCGCGGTGTCCGACCGGATCGGACGCTGGCCACTGCTGGTGACCTTCAGCCTGCTGGCCCTGTTCACGGCCTATCCGTCGCTGTCGTGGCTGGTGCACGCGCCGACCTTCGAGCGCATGCTGGCCGTGGAGCTATGGCTGTCGTTCCTCTACGCCAGCTACAACGCAGCCACGATCGTGGCGCTCACCGAGATCATGCCGCCCGAGGTGCGGACCACCGGCTTCTCGCTGGCCTACAGCCTGGCCACCGCGCTGTTCGGGGGTTTCACGCCGCTGGTGTCGACCTGGCTCATCGAGACGACCGGCGACAAGGCCGCGCCCGGCATCTGGCTGAGCGGCGCCGCGGCCTGCGGCCTGGCGGCGACGGTCCTGCTATATCGAGGCCTGGTCAAGGCCCGCTAGCCCGCCAGTCCGCCGCCGTCCGCCTCCTCGCCACCGCGAGGGGCGGGCGGGCGGCTGGAAAGTCTTACCGAGCGACCGGATGGAGGCCGCTGCCCTCGATGGCACCGGCGCTCTGCGCCGAGGACAGGTACTTGATGAAGGCCTCGGCCTGCATCCGCCGCTTGGAGCCGGTGACCACGGCGGCCGCGTACGGCGTGACCTTCTGGATCTCCGGCGGCAGCTCGCCGACGATGTCGATGCCCTTCACCGGCTGCAACTCGCTGCGTTGCTGGCAGCCGAAGGCCGCCTGGCGGCTCGCCACGATCTCTCCCACCGGGGTCGCCGGGATCTGACGGCCCTTGGCCTTGACCTCGCGCTCGATGCCCAGGCGCGCGAGCAGGGTGTGTTGGATGTACTCGCCGCTGGCGCTGTCCGACCAGGCGATGGACGGCGCGTCCAGGAAGGCCTGCTTCACCTTGGCGGTCGTGCCCAGGTCCGGGTGAGGCTCGCCGGCCGGCACCGCGCAGGCGATGAACGAACGGGCCAGGACCACCTTGGTGCTGCCGTCGACCAGCCCTTGGGCGATCAGCTGGTCCAGCGCGGACTCGACCATGACGAGCACATCCAGCGGCTCCCCCCGGGCGAGGCGGGCCGGGATGGCCTGTGCCGTGCGACCCATGGACGGTCCGAACTGTTGATCGACCTGCTGCGCCGGGAACTGGCTGCTGTACTGCGAGGCCAGCGTCTTGAAGGCCTCGGCGAACCCGCCGGAGGAGACGGCGACCAGCTTGTCGGCACACCAGGCCGGAGCGCTGAAGAGCGTCGTGGCGAGCAGCGCCGTGAGGAGCCGGCCGGGTCGGAGGGAGGAGCGGTTGGACTGCATGGAAGCCGTTCGTAGTGCAAAGACGACATGGTCGATCGACGCCACCGCTGCGTCCAGTGCAATGTTCTGAACTTTTATTGCGTATGGCGCAACGCTCCCCGTCGTCCCCTCGGTCCGGGCTGGCGCGCGCCCCTGACCCGGCGCTCTCCCCCGCCCAACCACCCCAGGGAGCCGACGCGGGATACTTGCGGCCGCGTTGAACCTCAGCAAGAGAAGAGTCATGAAATTCGCCACCTGGAACGTCAACTCCCTGGCCGTGCGCCTGCCGCAGCTGCTTGACTGGCTCAAGGCCAATCCCGTCGACGCGCTCGTGCTGCAGGAGACCAAGCTCACCGACGACAAGTTCCCCACCCTGGAGATCGGCGAGGCCGGTTATCAGGTCCAGTGGTTCGGACAGAAGACCTACAACGGCGTGGCCCTGCTCAGCCGCACCCCCGCGCTGGACGTCGTCAAGAACATCACCGGCTACGCCGACGAGCAGGCCCGCCTGATCGCCGGCACCGTGGGCGACGTGCGCGTCATCGGCGCCTACTTCCCCAATGGCCAGGCGCTGGACAGCGACAAGTTCGTCTACAAGATGGCCTGGCTGGACGGCCTGCGCGCCTACCTCGCTGACGAACTGAGCCGGCACGAGAAGCTCGTGCTGATGGGCGACTTCAACATCGCCCCTGAGGACCGCGACTGCTACGACCCGGCCGCGTTCGTCGGCCAGACCCACACCTCGCCGCAGGAACGCGCCCACTTCCAGGCGCTGCTCGACCTGGGCCTGACCGACGCCTACCGGATGTTCGAGCAGCCGCCCAAAAGCTACAGCTGGTGGGATTACCGGATGCTGGGCTTCCAGAAGAACAAGGGCCTGCGCATCGATCACATCCTCGTCAGCGCGGCGCTGAAGTCCCGCGTCACCGCCTGCACGATCGACCGCGCCATGCGCAAGCTGCCCAAGCCCAGCGATCACGCCCCGGTCATCGTCACCCTCGATTGACCCTCCCCCTTGTTCCACCCATCGGGCGGCCCTCGCGCGGGGGCCCTCGATCCGCGCGACTTCGTTCACGCGCCATCAGCACACCCTCACCTGGAGCGCAATCACTTGATCTTGCGCAAAGAGTGCTCGAACTGACTCATTGATGCTACGTCTTGATCCACGTCAAGACCTACCGTACAGGGGAAGCATCGATGAGAACCAATCTGCCGGTCACGCAACGGGAGTTCCCGTTTCCCGAGGGCCGCGCGCTGGTGTCCACCACCGACCTGCAGGGCCGCATCCAGCATTGCAACGACGTGTTCGTGGCGGTGAGCGGCTTCCGCCGCGAGGAGTTGATCGGCAAGGCCCACAACGTGATCCGGCATCCCGACATGCCGCCCGAGGCCTTCCGCGATCTCTGGGCGACCATCCAGGCGGGACGGCCGTGGTCGGGCATGGTCAAGAACCGCCGCAAGGACGGCGACCATTACTGGGTGCTGGCGAACGTGACGCCCTTGCTGCGCGGCGGCGAGCCCGCGGGCTACCTGTCGGTGCGCACCCAACCCACGCGCGAGCAGATCCGTGACGCCGAGGCGCTGTACGCGCGCATGACGGCGGCGATAGCCCATGGCGGTCCCGCCATCGCCTTGAGCCACGGCCGGGTCCGCGCATCGCTGTGGCGCCGCGCCGCGAGCGGCGTGCTCCGTGCCTTGCTTCCGGGTGCCGCGCGCGCCGAGCGCCGCGATGCGTTGCGTGTGGCCGAGCGGCTGGCCGCGGGCGAACTGGCCGTGCCGCTCGCCACCGCCTCGGGCCGGCACGACAGCCAGCCACGGCGCACGCCGCAAGGACCGCTCCAGCGCGCGCTCACGCAGCTGCGCGTCAACCTGCGGGCGCTGGTCTCGGACACCCAGCATGAGCTGGGCCAGATGCGCGCCGTGTCGGACGCGATCGCGCAGGGCAACCACGACCTCGCGCGCCGCACCGAGGCGCAGGCGGCCAACCTCGCCCAGACCGCCGGGAGCATGCGCCAGATCACCGACGAGGTCCGCGGCAATCGCGACGCGGCCCGGCGCGCGCGGGGCGTGGCCTCGGAGCTCGGCGACGCGGCGCGGCGCAGCGATGACAACGTCCGCTCGGTCAACGAGACGATGGCGGCGATCGCGCAGGCCTCGGCGCGCATCGGCGAGATCACGCAGCTGATCGAGGGCATCGCGTTCCAGACCAACCTGCTGGCCTTGAACGCCGCCGTCGAGGCCGCGCGCGCGGGCGATCACGGACGCGGTTTCGCGGTCGTCGCCGGCGAGGTGCGCGCGCTCGCGCAGCGCAGCACCGTGGCGGCGCGAGAGATCAAGCAGCTGATCGCCGCATCCGGCGAGAAGGTCGAGGCCGGCACACGTCAGACCGGCCAGGCGCGGCGCAGCATGGCCGACACGCTGTCTGCCGTGGAGCGCTTCGGCGGCGTCATCGAGGACATCGAGCGCAGCGCGCAGGCGCAGCTCGAGGACATCTCGCAGGTCTCGGACGCGGTGCGCCAGCTCGAGTCGATCACGCAGCAGAATGTCGCGATGGTCGAGGACCTGGCGCGATCGTCGGACCGCCTGCGCGGCCAGGCCGGTGAGGTCGCGGCGGCACTGGACGTCTTCCAGCTGGAGCGCTGAACGATCGGCGAGCGCGGACCGACGATCATCAGATCGCGGATCAGGGTTTTTTGATGCCGGTCGACATTGATACGTCGCTTCTGGGAACATCGCGCGCGGGGGGCCGAGCTCCCGATCGTGGACTTCCAGACAGGACAACGACAATGACTGCTGCAGCGAATCCGGCGCACGAGGACGTGCTTCATCAATGGATCGAGGAGGAGAAGGCGGTCCGGGCGAGGTTCCGTCCCGATCACGGCGTGGCCACGATGGCGGAGATCGCCGGGTTGAGCGGCCTGGAACAGATGCAGGCGATGATGGACGGCAAGCTCCCGCCGCCGCCCATCGCGCAGACGCTGGATTTCACGCTGATCAGCGTGCGCAAGGGCGAGGCGATCTTCCAGGGCACGCCCAAGTTCCGGCACTACAACCCGCTGGGCACCGTGCACGGCGGCTGGTACGCGACGCTGCTGGATTCCGCGTTGGGGTGCTCGGTGCACACGACGCTGGATCCGGGCCGCGGCTACACGACGCTGGAGTTGAAGGTCAACCTCGTGCGCGCGCTCAACGACAAGGTGCCACTGGTGCGCGCGATCGGCCGCACGCGGCACGTCGGCCGGCAGATGGCCACCGCCGAGGCCGACCTGGTCGGCCACGACGGGAAGCTGTATGCGCATGCGAGCACGACCTGCCTCGTGTTCGATCCGCCGAAGCGGTGATCAGGTCCGCAGCGCGCTCGCTTCCTTCGCCAGCTGCGTGATGCGGGCCCAGTCGCCCGCCTTCACCGCGTCGGCCGGGGTCAGCCACGAGCCGCCGCAGACCTTCACGTTGGAGAGCGCCAGGAAGTCCGGCGCCGTCTGCACCGTGATGCCGCCGGTGGGGCAGAACACCACATCGGGGAACGGGCCGGCCAGCGCCTTCAGCAGGTTCACGCCGCCCACCGCCGTGGCCGGGAACAACTTCAGGAACTTGTAGCCCGCGTCGCTGGCCATCATCACCTCGCTGGCCGTCGACACGCCCGGCAGCAGCGGCAGGAAATGCGCCTCGCAGGCGCTCGCCACGTCCTGCGTGAAGCCCGGGCTGACCGCGAAGCAGGCACCGGCCTCCTTCGCCGCGATGGCGTCCGCCGAGGTGCGCAGCGTGCCCGCGCCGACCAGCGCCTCGGGCACCTCCTTGGCGATCGCCGCGATCGCCGCCAGCGCTGCCGGCGTGCGCAGCGTCACCTCCAGCACCTTCACGCCGCCCGCGACCAGCGCGCGCGCCAGCGGTACCGCGTCCTCGACGCGATCAATCACGATCACCGGAATCACCGGGCCGTGCTCGGCCAGGCTCAAGGTGTCCTTGATGGAAGTCATGTGAGCTCCTCGTCTTCGAAACTGAAACCGTCCGACGCGTCCCGCAGCCTCACAGCCACGTGACCGCGCCCTCCTCCGCCGTCGTCACGTTGCGCCGCATGCCCGCGAACAGCTCGCGGCCCATGCCGGCGCCGTTGTCCAGCACCGCGTCGTCGGTGATCCGCGCCAGCTCGCGCCGATCCCATTCCGCCGCCGGCACCAGCGCCGTCAGCTCGCCGCTGTTGGCGCACACGCGCACCAGATCGCCATCGCGCAGCTTGGCCAGCGGTCCGCCGGACAGCGCCTCCGGGCTGACGTGGATCGCCGCCGGCACCTTGCCCGACGCGCCGCTCATGCGCCCGTCCGTGACCAGCGCCACCTTGAATCCCTTGCCCTGCAGCACCGCCAGCGGCGGCGTCAGCTTGTGCAGCTCCGGCATGCCGTTGGCCTGCGGGCCCTGGAAGCGCACGACGACGACGACATCGCGTTCCAGCTCGCCGGCCTTGAACGCGGCCTGCATCGCCTCCTGGCTGTCGAAGATGCGCGCCGGCGCCTCGACGGTGTGCCGGTCCTCCGGCACCGCCGAGACCTTGATCACCGCGCGGCCCAGGTTGCCCGCCAGCAGCTTGAGCCCGCCCGTCGGCGAGAACGGCGCCGCGACCGAGCGCACCACGGCCTCGTCGTTGCTGCGGGCCGGCAGGTCCTGCCAGGTCACCGAGCCGTCCTCGGCGCGGCGCGGCAGCCGGCCGAAGGCGTTCAGGTCCTGGCCCGACACCGAGGTCAGCACGTCGCCGTGCATCAGACCCGCGCCGACCAGCTCCTTGATGACGAAGCCCGGGCCGCCCGCGGCCTGGAACTGGTTCACGTCGGCGCTGCCGTTCGGATAGACCCGCGCCAGCAGCGGCACGACCGAGGACAGCTCCGAGAAATCGCTCCAGTCAATCAGGATGCCCGCCGAGCGCGCCACCGCGACCCAGTGGATCAGGTGGTTCGTCGAGCCGCCCGTGGCCAGCAGCGCGGCCATCGCGTTGACGATGGTGCGTTCGTCGACCATGCGGCCGATGGGTGTGTAGTCGCGCTGCGGGATGATCTTCAGCGCCTGGCGCACCGCCTCGCGGGTCAGCGACTCGCGCAGCCCGTCATGCGGGTGGACGAAGGCCGCGCCAGGCACGTGAAGGCCCATCGCCTCGAGCAGCATCTGGTTGCTGTTGGCCGTGCCGTAGAAGGTGCAGGTGCCCGCGCCGTGATAGGCCTGGGACTCGGCCTGCAGCAGCTCGTCGCGGCCGACCTTGCCCTGCGCGTAGAGCTCGCGCACCTTGGCCTTGTCGTTGTTGGACAGGCCCGAGCTCATCGGCCCGGCCGGCACGAACACGCAAGGCAGGTGGCCGAAGTGCAAGGCGCCGATCAGCAGCCCCGGCACGATCTTGTCGCAGATGCCCAGCAGCAGCGCCGCATCGAACACGTCGTGCGACAGCGCCACCGCCGTGCCCATCGCGATCGTGTCGCGCGAGAAGAGGCTCAGCTCCATGCCCGGCGTGCCCTGCGTCACGCCGTCGCACATCGCCGGCACGCCGCCGGCGACCTGCGCGGTCGCGCCCTGGCGGTGGACCTCGTCGCGGATCAGCGCGGGGTAGCCCTCGTAGGGCTGGTGCGCCGAGAGCATGTCGTTGTAGGCCGTGACGATGCCCAGGTGCGGGGCCTTCTCGGCCACGATGCGCAGCTTGTCATTGGCCGGCATCGCCGCCACCGCGTGCGCGACGTTCGCGCAGCCCAGGCGTTGGATGCCGCGCTGGCGGCCCGCCATGCGCTCGATCAGGTCCAGGTAACGCTCGCGCGAAGCGGCGCTGCGCGCCTTGATGCGCGCCGTGACGTCCAGAAGCGTCTTGTTCATGCCGACTGCCGATGTAACTCGGCCAGGGTTAGATTGGTAACCATATTACACGTCCCGGAGGTCAGACGACGCTCCAAGCGGCGTTTCCCGGGTACAAGCGGGTTACAGAAACAGGTTTGCCCCTCGCCCGGCGCGGCAGACCACATGCCCGCCCCGCCACGGTGCCTGTGGCAGCATTCCGCCATGAATCACGATCCCTTGGCCGGCGCGCGGCTGGAAGACCTTCCCGCGCACAGTCAAGCCCTGCTGTCGGTGGCCGAGCGCCAATGGGACCGCGAGCACGGGCTCATGATGTTCGCTTATGGCTCGCTCATGTGGAACCCCGGCTTCGAGCCCGCGCAGACGCTGGTGGCGAAGGTCCAGGGTTATCACCGCGCGCTGCGGCTGCGCTCACTGGTCAACCGCGGCAGCGCCGAGCAGCCCGGCCTGGTGATGACGCTGCTGTCCGGCGGCAGTTGCCGCGGGCTGCTCTACCGGGTCGAGCCCAGTGAGAGCGAGGCCACGCTGCGCCGGCTGTGGCTGCGGGAGATGGTCGTCGGGACCTACGTGCCGCGCTGGATCGATTGCCAGTGCGCGGACGGGCTGGGCGTGCGCAAGGCGCTGGCGTTCACGCTGTCGCGGCGCAGCCCGGGCTGGGCGGGCGAGCTGCCCGATGAGCACCTGCTGCACATCCTGCGTCACGCGCGTGGCCGGTACGGGACGACGCTGGATTACCTGGAACGCGCGGTCGCGAGCCTGCGCGAGCATGGGATCCGGGATCGGGCGCTGGAGCGGCAACTGGCGCTGGCTCGGCAGCACGGGCTCTGAACCTCGGGCCGCACTGCCACGGCCCTTGAAGCCCCTCGCCCGCGCAGCGGGAGAGGGGTTGGGGTGAGGGCTCGTGTGAGGGCACGGTGGCCTTCGAAGAGCCCTCACCCCCGCCCTCTCCCGCTTCGCGGGCGAGGGAGTTCCTCGATCACCCGATCGAGCGCAGGCTGGTGTCGCCGGCTCGGGGCATGGCGGGATCGATCTTCAGGCGCTGCAGGTCCTCGACGGTGTCCACGTCGATCAGCACACCTGGGTCGTCGACCTCCACGGCCTGGGCCGGATAGCGCGCGAGCAGGCGCCGCGCGCCCTCGTCGCCCTGCAGGCCGGTCAGCTCGGAGAAGAGCTCCGCGCTGAAGCCCACCGGGTGGCCGCGGCGGCCGCGATGCTGCGCGTAGGCGATCGGATCGCGTTCCAGGGCCTGCGCCACGGCGGCCAGCGTGCTGGCGCGCACCCGGGGCATGTCCGCAGGCAGGATCAGCCAGCCCGGCGCGTCCCCGGTCGCGGCGACACCCGCGGCGATCGAATGCCCCATGCCCAGCGGCGCGGGGCGGCCCAGCCGGTCCTGGTCCGGCAGCACCAGCATGTCGCGTGCGGCCACGTGGCGTCGGACCAGGGGCGCGAGCGCGGTCGAGGTCACCACCAGCATCGGCAGGCCCGAGGCCATCGTCTGGCGCAGCGTCAGCGCCAGCACCGATTCCCCGTCCAAGACCTGTTCCAGCTTGTGGCCCTCACCGCGAAAGCGCTGGCCGCGCCCTGCCGCGAGCACGACGACGGCGGGTCGTCGCTGATTCATGGGTACTTCCTTCTGGGTTGGTCCCGATCCCGACTGGGGCCGGCTTCTGCGGCGCGGCTCTCGATGTGGGCAAGCATGCCTGTGGGCTGAAATCGCTCCCACCCGGAGTTTCACGAGTGGGAGCTTTACTTAAGGATTCGCCCGATACTCCGAAAGATGGACAAACTCTCTGACCTTCGGAAGAGCTACGAACGCGACGAGCTCGACGAACACCTGGCCGCGAATGAGCCGCTGCGCCAGTTCCGCACCTGGTTCCAGCAGGCGCTGGACGCCAAGGTGCCCGAACCCAACGCGATGACCCTCGCCACCGTGGGGCCGGACGGCCGGCCGTCCACCCGCATCGTCCTGATCAAGGACATCGAGGAGCAAGGGCTGGTCTGGTACACGAACTACGACAGCCGCAAGGGCCGCGAGCTCGCGGAACACCCGTTCGCCGCGCTGCAGTTCCACTGGGTCGAGCTCGAGCGCGTCGTGCGCATCGAGGGCCGCGTCGAGCGGGTCGACGCGGCGCAGTCGGATGCGTACTTCGCGTCGCGGCCGCTGGACTCGCGGCTGGGCGCGTGGGCCTCGCCGCAGAGCCAGGTGATCTCGGGACGAGCGGTCCTGGTGGCCAACGCGGCGAAGGCGGCGGCCCAGCATGGGCTGAATCCGTCGAGACCGCCGCATTGGGGTGGATTCCGGCTGGTGCCGGAGCGCTGGGAGTTCTGGCAGGGGCGCAAGTCCCGGTTGCATGACAGGCTGGTGTATCGGCTGGACGGCGGGCAGTGGGTGCGGGAGCGGTTGGCCCCCTGACCACCACCCACCGTTCCATCAGAACTTGACCTGCACGCCGGCGAAGATGCTGCGGCCGGGCATCGGCGAGAGCTCACGGATGGTCTGCACGCTGCTGGCGTTGTAGGCCAGCTTGTTGGCCAGGTTGTCCAGCTTCACGTACCACATCGCGTCCAGCTTGCCGATGTCGAAGTGCCGCGCGATGTTCAGTCGCACGATCCCGTAACCCGCCGTAGGCGTGTCCAGCGCCGGCACGCGGTCCTGGCGCAACGCGCCCCGCAGCTCCGCCTGGATCAGCCACGGGCCGCGCTCGGCCTGCAGCGACACGCTCCCCCGCACCGGTGCCAGCCGCGGCAGCGCCTCGCCGGTGTCGCGGTTGGTCCCGCGCACCACATCCACGGTCGTGCCCAGCGTCAGCCCCCAGCCCGCCACCGACGGCAGCGGCTGACGGCCCTCGATCTCCACGCCACGCAGCCGCGCGCGCACGCCGCGGTACAGGTACTCGGGGAAGGACTCGATGCCGCCGTCCTCGCCGACCTCGTCGATGCTGCGCCCGCTCGCGTCCAGCGCGATGTAGTTGGCGAAGCGCGTCTGGTAGACCTGCACACTCCACTTCGCGTCGCCCTGCTTCCAATGCAGCCCGAGGTCGACCGCCTTGGCGCGCTCGAGGCCCAGGTTCACGTCGCCCACCTCGTAGGCGCCCGAGGCCACATGCACGCCGTTGGCGAAGAGCTCATAGAAGGTCGGCGCGCGCTGGCTGCTGCTCAGGTTGCTGGACACGCTGAAGCCGTTGCCCAGCTCATACGCCCCGCTCAGCGAGAAGCTCTTCGGGCTGAAGCGCCGCGTGAGCGGATCGCCGAAGCGCTCCTCATCGCCGCCGGTGGAGGCCACGTTCACGCGCTCGGCGCGCGCGCCGGCCTGCAGGCTCCACGGCCCGGAACGGAACTGCTCGATCAGGAACAGCGCGTTCGATCGCGTCTTCGTGCCGGGCACCAGCGCTTCCTCGCCCAGGGCGGAGAAGTCGCTCTGGTCCCACTGCCAGCCCAGCACGCCCTGCACCGAGCCCCACGCGCCCTGGACGGCCGTGTGCGTGGCCTCGACGCGGCCGTCCTTGCCGTCGGACTCGAAGACGGTGCCGATCTCGCCGCTGCCCTCGACTTCCTGGTGCTTGTAGCGGCTGCTGGCGAACTGCCAGGTCACACGCGCCAGGCCCGGCAGCGGATCGCGCCATTCGCCGGCGGTCGCGATGCGCTGACGCTGCATCTGGATGCGCACATCGGGTTCGACGGTCACGCCGTACTCGTTGTGATAGTCCTCGACCGACACACCCGCATAACCCTGCGAGAACAGCAGCGAGCCGCCCACCGCGCCGCTGCGGCCGTGGGCATCGGAGTTGCGCACATGGGTGCTCGATCCGTCTTCGTTGCTGAAGCGCGGGACGCGCTGATCGTCCGCGCGGCGGTCGGCTGCATCGACGTGCCACGCGAACGCGTTGCTGCCGCCGTCGAGCACCACGGCCCCGCCGCGTTCATTGGCCGCGCCGCCCAGGCGCAGCTCGGCCGCGCCGTTCAGGCCCGGCTGCGCGAGGCGCGGGATGCGGTTGTCGATCGCGTTGACGACACCGCCGATCGCGTTGCCGCCGTACTGCAACGCCGCAGCGCCGCGCAGCACCTCCACGCGCGTGAGCACCAGCGGATCCACCGGCAGCGCATGGTCGAAGCTCAGACTCGAGGCATCCACCGAGGCGCCGGAGTTGCTCAGCATGCGGACGCGATCGCCATCCAGGCCGCGCATCGTCGGGCGGTTGCTGTTGGGGCCGAAGTAGGTCGAACCGACGCCGGCCAGGCCGTCCAGCGTGTCGCCCAGGCTGGCGCCGCGCTTGAGCGTCAGCGCGTCGCCGCTGAGCGCCTGCACCGGCGCGGCCAGCTCACGCTGGCTCAGCGGATTGCCGGTGACGATGACCGCGTCGAGCTTGTGCTTGTGCGGCCGGGCGGCGCCGCCCGAGGCGGTGTCGGCGTTGGCCGTGGCATCGGCATTGGCATTGGCATTCGCGCCGGCATTGGCTGCTGAATCAGCGGCGGGCGCCTGCTGGGCCCAGACAGTGCTGGCGCCCATCGCCAGGGCGAGGGAGATCGGGGACAGGAGGAAAGGAGACAGGGGCTTCTTGGCCATGGGGACACTCTCGAGCGCCGGCGGTCGAGCACCGCGGCGCGATCAGATGCATTCGGGATCCCGCGTGCGCGAACGCCTGTGCCGGGCCGGCACCGGTCGCGCCGTCATGCGGCGGGCCGGCGTCCGGACCGGACGCGGAAAAGGGAAAAGGATCGAGGTGTCAGGCCTGCGGCGGACCGCGCGCGCCCTTGCGCCACAGCTGCGCGAGCATCGCGTCGTGCGGCTGGTCCACGCCGGCGGGGATGTCCGGCGCTTGAGCGGTCCAGGCGAAGGCCTGGACCATCGGGCCCAGCGCGTGGCTGAGCTGGTCGAGCAGTTGGCAGTCCGGCGTGCCGGCCGCATGGCCGAAGCTCAGCGAGGACGTGTCCTCGCCGGCCGCCTGCGCGAGCGCCGTCGAAACGGCGGCCGCGACGCGCGACGGATGTCCGCCCGAGCCGTGCAGGCTGCGGTGCACCAGCCCCAGCGCCTGGAAGCCCAACAGCGCCACGAGGCACAGCCAGATCCAGCCGCGCCAGCCGCGCCAGCCGCGATGCGGCCGGGTGCTGGTCAGGGCGGAGGAGCGCGTCATGGGCGTTCGATGAGGGGCTCGGCGTCGGGCTCAGCGCGCCGCGGGCGAGGCCGGCGTGGCTTGCGTGACGCGGTAGAACATGCCGTAGGGGTCGTCGTTGAGCACAGCCATCTGGCCCTCGACCGTGACGACGTCCAGCGTGTAGCGAACCGGCGTCTTGCTGCGGACCTCGACCAGCCCTTCCGGACCGGCGGGCACGCAGAACGAGCAGCTCGTCGGCACCGAGGACAGCAGGAAGTGACTCTGCTTGTCGCCCGGCTCCAGCGGCATCATGAAGCCCTGGACCTTGACCGTGCGCTTGTCCAGCGCGAGCACGCCGTTCGGGAAGCTCGGGATGACCTTGCTCTTGTCCGCCTTGACGGTGACCGAGGACAGCAGCCTCCAGCTGACGACGCCCTCCACTTCCTGCAGCGGCTTGAACGGGCTGCGCGGATCGTGATAACCGGGGCCCGAGCCCATCGCCATCGGCGCGGCCGTGGACGCTGCCTGCGCGCGGGCCGGCTCGCTGGCGAGCGTCAGCGCGGCCAGCGCCGCGGCGTTCAGCGCGATCAAGGCGAGGAAGGAACGAGCGGCCATCGGGTGATCGGTACGTGCGAGGTGGGTGGGACTGAGCGGAACCTGGCGTGAACGTAGCCTCAAGGCCACGTGAAGCCCGACATTGTGCACGGGTTCAGCGCGGCGTCTGCAGCAGCTCGGTGACGTCGAGCCGGTAACCGCGCCACGCCGGCCAGGCCGCGGCCAGCAGCGCCAGGCCCAATGCGAGCGCCGGCACCAGCGCCTCCCACGGCGACCACCACATGCCGGAGATCCGCACCGACTGCTGCTGCGCGAGCACCGCCCCGAGCGCCCCGGTCAGCGCATGCGCCAGCCCCAGCGCCAGCACCGTGGCCAGCGCGGCCAGCATCAGCGATTCCAGCGCGATCAGCCCCGCCACGCGCGCGGGCGTGGCGCCGAGCATGCGCAGCATGGCGAGGTCACCCTGGCGCTCGCGCACCGCGTGCAGCAGCGCCACCAGCACCGACAGCGCCGCCGCCAGCAGCAGCACCCCGCCGAAGCCGCGCAGCACGTCCACGCCGACTCCCACCATGCTCAGCAGCCGCGCGGTCTCCAGCGCCGGGACCGAGGCCTGCAGGCCGGCCTGCGCGTTGACCCAGCGCGGCAGCATCACCGCCGCCAGCGGGCTGCGATAACGCACGAGCACCATGCTCACCTCTCGGTCCTCGTGGGCCTCGTGGGCCTCATGGCCCTCCTGGCCCTCCTGGCCCTTGTGGTCCTCGTGGTCCTCATGAGCCCCGTGACCATGCGCGGCATGCGCCTCCCACACCGACGCGAGGTCGGTGAGGATCAATCGATCGACGACGCCGCCCGTGGGCGCGAGCACGCCGGTGACCTCATAGGCGTGCTCGTGCGCCTCGCCGCCACTGGCCAGGCCATGCGTGCCATGGAAGCGGTCGCCCGGTGTCAGCCCGGCCGTGCGCGCGACCTCGGCGCCCAGCACGGCCTGCATCGGCGCCGTCCAGCGCTGTCCCTGCGCGATCGTCAGCGCCTGCAGCTCGAGATAGGCCGGCGTCGTCCCGACGATGCGCGAGCCGCGGAAGCTGTCGCCCAGCGAGATCGGCACCGCCTGCGCCACCAGCGGCTGCGCGCGCAGCTGCGCGACGGTGGCCAGCGGGATGTTGCCGGTGGACTGGTCCAGGTGGAACACACCGGCCAGCAGGATCTGCATCGGGCTGCCCTTGGCGCCGACCACGAGGTCGATGCCGGCCAGGTCGCGCGTCAGGCCGCGCTCGAGCTGCTCGCTCACCAGCACGACGAAGCCGATCGCCGCCAGGCCCAGGCTCAGCAGCAGCAGGTTGAGCGCCGTGCCCATCGGACGCGCCCAGAGATACCGCCACGCCAGCCGCGGCAGGTTCAGCGCCGCGCGGCTCATGCGGTGGCTCCTTCGCCGGCGGCAGACGCGTTGCCGTTGCCGTTGCTGGCGCCGCTGCGATCGCGGCGATCGCTTTCATTGCCGTCATCTCGGCGCGGCAGTCGCAGGTGCCGCAACTCGGCCCAGCCGCCCCACGCGGCCTCGACCCGCGCATCGTGCGAGGCGATCACGAGACTCGCGCCCTGCTGCTCGACCGCGCGGCGCAGCAGCGCCAGCGTTGCGTCGCAGGCCTCGTCATCGAGGTTGGCGGTGGGTTCATCGGCGAGCACGAAACGCGGCGCACGCAGCAGCGCCCGCGCCAGCGCGACCCGCTGGGCCTGGCCCTGGCTGAGCGCATGCGGCCGGCGGTCCAGCAGCTCGGCGACGCCCAGCGCGGCCAGGACCTCCTCGATGCGCGCGCCGTCAGGCTTCAGCCCGGCGGCGACGTAAGGCAGCGCGAGGTTGTCGCGCACGGTGAGCGACGCGCTCAGGTGCAATCGTTGCGGCACGAAGCCCAGGCTCGCGCCGCGCCAGGCATCGCGCGCGGCCGGCGCGAGCGCGCCCACGTCCACGCCGTCCAGCAGCAGGCGGCCCGCGCTCGGCGTCAGCAGGCCCGCCATCAGCGCCAGCAGGGTGCTCTTGCCGCTGCCCGACGCGCCGCGCAGCAGCAGGTGTCCACCCGCGGGCAGGTCGAAGTCGGGGAAGCCCAGCGGCCGGTCGCTCGCGGCGTACCGATGCAGCAGCCCCTGCAGCGAGATCGCTGGCGCGCGGCTCCCACTGCCCTCGCTGCCGTCGCGGCCCTCCCCGCCCGTCATCAGCTCGCTGCCTCGTCCTTGATCAGGCTCTTGAACTTGAGCGCGAACTTGTCGACCTTGGGCGCGACGACGAACGCGCAATAGCCCTGCTCCGGATGCTGCGCGAAGTAGTCCTGGTGATAGGCCTCGGCGGGCCAGTAGTTCTGCTCGGGCTGGACCTCGGTGACGACCTTGCCGCCATGCGCGCGTTGCGCCTCGTCCAGCACCTGGCGGATCACGCCGAGCTGCTCCGGGCGCGAGTAGTAGATGCCCGAGCGGTATTGCGTGCCCACGTCCGCACCCTGGCGGTTCAGCGTCGTCGGATCGTGGATGGTGAAGAAGACCTGCAGCAGGTCCTCCAGGCTGACGGCGCTCGTGTCGAAGCGCACCCGCACGACTTCGTTGTGGCCGGTGCGGCCCGAGCAGACCTGCTCGTAGTTGGGCTGCACGGCCTCGCCGTTGGTATAGCCGGACTCGACCGAGCGCACGCCCTTCACGCGCAGGAACACGGCTTCCGTGCACCAGAAGCAGCCGCCGCCGAGCGTGATCAGGTCTTCACCGGGGGCAAGGGTCACAGGGTTGGGCGTGGTCGTCATGGCAAGTCCTCGTGGTTCCTAAGGCCGCTTCACATGCGGGCGGATCATCGGGCATCAAGGGCGCCCTGCCCGGTCCGGCGACCGTTCAGGACGCGCTCACTGTGCGCTCAGCGCCAAGTCGACGCGCGGCTGCCAGGGCTTGTCATCGTCGCGCTCGCGCCCATCGCCCTTCGCATGCAGCTTGGGCGAGGCGAGGAACATCCGCGCGTTGGGCACGCCGCGCGCGATCAGCGCGTCGCGCACCGCCACCGCCCGCTGCAGCGCCAGCTCGCGCAGTTGCTCGTCGGTGACGACGTAGCTGTCCATCAGCAGCGCGCGCATCTGCTCGGCCGGGATGTCCTTGCTCATCCCGATGAGGTTGCGCGGCTTGTTGGGCAGCTTGGCGTTGTCGTAGACCACCTTCAGCAGCCGCGCCCGCTGCGCGTCGTCCAGCACCACCGGCGCGGGCTCGGCGGAAGCGGTGAGGCCGGCGGGGACGGAAGCACCGGGGGCCGCGGGGCTCACCGCCGTGTTCGCCGTCGAGCTGACCGTCGAGCTCACCGCGGCCCGGCGCAACTCGCGGCGGCGCTCGGCCACCATCGCATCCTCGAGCCGGGCGGCCTGCGCCGCGCGGCGTTCACCCTCGGGGTCGACCCAGCCGGTGATGCTCAGCTGCAGCGAGGGCTTGTCGGTCAGCACCTTCGTCAACGGGTCGAGCTTCTTCGCGGCCTCCGCCTGCAGCGCGGCGGTGCCGGGCTGGAACTCGAGCTGGCTCATCTCCGCGCCGCCGCCGCCCGAGAGCAGCGAGAACGGCGCCGTCAGCGCCTTGCCCAGCAGGTTGAAGATGAGCTTGACCACCAGCCCGCCGACGCTGAACTCCGGATCGTTGAGCGAGCCGCTCACCGGCAGGTTCACGTCGATCACGCCGTTGCTGTCCTTGAGCAGCGCCACCGCCAGCTTCACCGGCAGCTTCGTGGCCGTGGGACTGTCGATCCGGTCGCCGAAGGTCAGCTGGTTCAGCACGATCTTGTTGTCGGCCTGCAGCCGGCCGCCGGGCTCGATCTCGTAATGCACCCGCGTGGACAGCTTGCCGCGCTCGATCGCGTAACCGGCGTACTTGCCGGCATAGGGCGACAGCGGCGCGAGCTCGATGTCGGTGGCGCTGGCGGTGATGTCCAGCGCCAGCGGCGCGCCGCTCGGATTCAATTGCCCGCTGATGTCCAGCAGCCCGGTGCCCTCGACCTTGCCGCGCAGCTGCAGCGGCGCCATCGCCGGAGAGCCCGCCGAGAACGCGCCCAACGTGCCGGTCAGCTCGCTGAGGTTGGCGCTGTAGTTGGGCTTGATGAAGCGGTCGTTGAAGTCGACCTTGCCGCCGTTCAGGCGCGTCTCGGCGATGCTGATGCGCAGCGGCGGTTCGCCGGCCGCCGCAGACGCTGCCGCCGACGGACCGGACGGCACCGGGGCCGAGGTCGCCCGCGCCACGGTCGTGGCCACCGGAGCCGACGCCGCAGGCGCACCGGCCACGGCCGCCACCGCCTGGCCCTGCTCGGTCTGATTCAGGTCGCGCAGGTTGAGCCGGCCTTGCTCGTTGATGATCAGCCGCGCGTAGAACTCGTCCAGCACCGCCTGCTGGATCTTGATGTCGGGCGCGCCGCCGGGCGCCAGCGCCAGTTGCCATCCGCCGAGCTTCAGTCCCTGCCAGCTCAGCAGGTCCTCGGCCGAGCGCCGGCGTCCCTCCTGCAGCCGCGCCTGGCGCAGGCGCAGGTCGGCGATCAGCAGGTCACCGCCCGCGCGCACCGACGGCCCCTTGGGCGTCTCGGTGAACTCGAGGTTGGCGCGCACGGTGCCCTCCGCGCGCTGCAGGTGGATGCCGATGGACGGATCCAGGTAGGGGTCCGCCCAGTGCAGCGGCAGGTGCTCCGCGCCCAGCCGTCCCGACACGCGCAGCGGCGCCAGCGCGAGCTGCCCGTCCCAGCGCAGCCGAGGCACCTCGCGCGCGTTGCGATTCTTCGCATCGGGGCGGCGCAGCGTGGCGCTGAGCTGCGTCGGCAGCGCCTTGCGCAGCTGGCGGCCGTCCCAGTCGATGCCCGAGACCTTCAGCGCCAGCTCCTGCACGCCGATGGGCCGTGCGGGTTCGTCGTCCAGCACATGGGTGGCGAGGTCCAGCAGCGTGGCTTCGCCGCCTTCCACGGCCACTTCGGCGATGCGGGCGGACCAGGGCGCTGCGGGGCCCGAAGCGGTGGCCGAAGTGGTGGTCGAAGCGGCGGCCGGCGGTGCCGTCGCGACCGGACGCTCCGGCGCATCCAGCGTCAGGCGATCGCCGCGCGCGGTCGGTGCGCCGCGATTCGCAGCACGGCCGCCTTGCCCGCCCTGCCCGCTTGCTCCGGCGGTCACGCTGCGCGGCGCCGTTCCCGTCCAGGCCTCCCAGCTCCAGCGCCCGGCCTTGTCGCGGCCGAGTTGCGCCTTGGGCGCGACCAGCGCGAGCCGGCCCGCGGTCAATTGATGCTGATCCAGCGCGACCTCGGCCTGGTTCAGCGTCACCTGCTTGAGCGCCAGCACCGCCGTCTTGCCGTCGCGCAGCTGAAGGCCGTCCAGGCTGAGCGCCTTCAGCGACAGCTTCAGGTTCTCGCCGTTCGGCCCGGCGCGCACCGCGCCCTGCGTGGCGAAGCTGCCCTGCACGGACAGCGGCGTCGCGGCCTTCAGGTACGGCGCGAGCCCCTCCAGGTCGAGGTCCTTCAAGGCCCAGTCGAGCGCGACACCCGCCGCACCCAGGCTGCCCTTGCCGCTGAGGCTGGCGGGGCCGGCGCTGGATTTGGCGCCGTTGGGGCCGACGGGGCCAAGTCTTGCGGCGATCTCCACCGGCGCGGCCTGGGCCGCGAGCGGCCAGCTCAGTCCGGACGCCTTGACCGCCAATGCGTCGACGGCCCACGACGCCGCGGGTCGCAACGTCTCATCGGTCCAGCCCACGCGGCCACCGTCCAGTACGAACTGCTTCACGCTGACGCGCCAGGGCGCGGAGGCGGACCCCGTGGTCGCCTTCGCCGCCGGCGCGACCGAGGCCGAGCCCATCTCCGGCAGCCACAGCCGCCCCTGGGTGTCGCGGCCCATCAGCAGCTCGGGCTGTCTGAGCGTGATCGCGCCCAGCTGCACCTGACGCTTGAGCGGCTGGACGTCGGCCAGGTCCACCGTGAGCGCCTG
The DNA here is from genome assembly GCF_048081605.1 of Roseateles sp. So40a. Classification (NCBI taxonomy): domain Bacteria; kingdom Pseudomonadati; phylum Pseudomonadota; class Betaproteobacteria; order Burkholderiales; family Sphaerotilaceae; genus Roseateles; species Roseateles sp. So40a. Next base: position 3,194,257 of record NZ_CP182288.1, read on the forward strand.
CCAGCGCAGCCAGTCCTCCCAGCCCGCGTCGGCGTCCCCGGCCGCGCCCGCGCGGCGCTGCAGGGACAGCTCGCGCACCGCGGCTCGCCCGCTGAGCTTCACTTCCGGCGCCTGCTTCGGCGCCTGTCTGAAATCGACCGTCAGCTGCGTGTCCACCAGCCCCTTGGCCAGCCGCATCGGCAAGGTCCGGGGCCAGTACGCGCGGTAGGCCGACAGGTCCAGCGCGTCGAGCTTGACCGTCATGCTCGCGTTGCGGGTGTCGGCGAAGGGCTGGGCCTGGCCCTCGCTCTGGAATCCGACACCATTGAGCCGGCCCGACAGGCGCGGCTGCACATGGACCTCCACGTCGGCGTCCAGCGTCGACAGGAAGGGAATGCCCAGCTGCAGCGACTTCAGCTCATGGACCATGCCCGCGGCGCGATCGTCCACGCGCAGCTCGCCGCCGGTGATCTCGATGTTGTAGAGCGCGGCCTCGGCTGGGCCGTCGTCCGCCGACGGCGGCGCCTTGGGCGCGGCGGCCAGCCGCGCGAGGATGTCGTCCAGGTCGGTCTTGCCCTCGGGCAGCAGCGCGACACGCACCGTGGGCTCGGTCACCGTCAGCGAGGACAACACCGGCGCCAAGTGCAGGATCGATCGTGGCGAGAGCACCGCGCGCAGTTGGCGGACCTCGAAGAGCGCCGGGGCCTGCGCCGTCGGACCGGCGATGCGCAAGCCGTCCAGCGTCAGCGCGAGCCGCCACGGCGTGAAGCTCGCCCGCTCCAGCGTCACCGCCCGCCCGAGCTGCTCCGACGCGAGGCGCGTGCCCGCGCGCTCGATCCACATCGGCAGCGCGACCCAGGCCACCATCAGCACCACGACCAGCGCCAGCACGAGGCCGACGATCGCGCGCAGCACGCGGCGGGGCCAGACGGGAAGAGCGGAGAAGAACACGGGCAAAGCCGGTGTGAAACCGGTCCAGTCGTCAAGGAAGCTGATTATGCTGGCGGGCCTCAACACCTGACACCGTCCCCGGCGACCGATGAACGACCTGATACACGCGGTCGCGGCCTTCCTGCTGCCGCCCACGGGCGCCTTCCCGCTGCTGTTGCTGGCCTGGTGGTGGCGTCAGCGCCATCGCTGGCTCGCCGGCTCGCTCTTCGCCATCGGGCTGCTCTCGGTGTGGGTCGGCTCGACCGAACTCGGCGCCACCTGGTTGCAGGATCGGCTGCTCGGCCGGCAGCACGCGGTCAACGTCGCCGCGCTCAAGCCCAAGCCGAATGAGGCGCCGGACGCGATGATCGTCGTGCTCGGCGCCGGCGCGCGCCGGCTCATGCCCGAGTACGGCAGCGCGCAGCTCAAGCCGTTGTCCATCGAGCGGCTCCGTTACGGCATCTGGCTGTCGCGCCAGACCGGCATCCCGGTGATGTTCACCGGCGGCGCCCCGCGCGCCATGCCCAATGAGGATTACACCGAAGCGGGCCTGGCGCAGCGCACCGCGGCGCTCGAATTCGGTTTCCGGCTGGCCGCGATCGAGGACCGTGCCACCGACACCCGCGAGAACGCGCAGTTCACCGCCGCGTTGCTGAAGGACCGTCCGGTCCGCCGCGTGGTCCTGGTCACCCACGACGTCCACATGCGCCGCGCGCTGCAGGCCTTCCGCCAGGCGCTTCCGCCCGAGGTGGAGATCATCCCCGCGCCGCTGGGCCTGCCGCTGCCCGGGTATGACTGGCGCGACCTGCTCCCCTCCCAGGACGGCATCGCGCGGGCGCGTTACCTGGGCTACGAATGGCTGGGCTACATCGCCGGACATTGAGGGTCCTCGACGGCTGGCGGCTCATGCCAGAACCCCAGAAGCAGAAACCCCTCCTCGCCGGGCAGCCCGGTCGGGAGGGGTGTGGCGGACCAGCCGCCTTTGGGGCTCCGCGGTTATCTGCCGCAGGGCTCCTGGCGCGCAGAGACTGCGCCAGAGGAAGTGCCGGAAAGGCCTGACAACCTTAGATGGGCCGTCCGGGCTATTCAAGCCGCGCCCCCTAGAAATCAGGGCATTCCTAGCCCCCGAACAAACGCTGATAGAGATCCGCCGCGCGGGTTTTCTGCTCCGCGGGCATCTCGATGATCCGGCCCCATTCGCGCGTGGTCTCGCCGGGCCACTTGTTGGTCGCGTCCAGGCCCATCTTGCCGCCCAGCCCGCTGACCGGCGACGCGAAGTCCAGGTAGTCGATCGGCGTGCCCTCGACCAGCGTCGTGTCGCGCACCGGGTCCATCCGCGTGGTGATCGCCCAGATCACGTCCTGCCAGCTGCGGATGTCCACATCCTCGTCCACGATCACGATGAACTTCGTGTACATGAACTGGCGCAGATAGCTCCACAGGCCGAACATCAGCCGCTTGGCGTGCCCCGGGTAGGCCTTCTTGATCGAGATCACCGCCATCCGGTAGCTGCAGCCCTCGGGCGGCAGATAGAAGTCGACGATCTCCGGGAATTGCTTCTGCAGGATAGGAACGAACACCTCGTTCAGCGCCACGCCCAGCACCGCCGGCTCGTCGGGCGGCTTGCCGGTGTAGGTCGAGTGGTAGATCGCGTTCTCGCGTTGCGTGATCCGGCTGACCTCGAAGACAGGGAACCAGTCCTGCTCGTTGTAGTAACCGGTGTGGTCGCCGTACGGGCCCTCCAGCGCGTGCAGATAGCCGCCCTTCTCCTTGAGCGGAATGCCGTCCTCGCTGTGGCCGGTGAACCCCGGCGCGGCCGGCGGGATGTGACCCTCCAGCACGATCTCGGACGTCGCCGGCACCTGCAGCATGCGGCCCGCCTCGCCCACGCTCGTGTCCGCGACCTCGGTGCGCGAGCCGCGCAGCAGGCCGGCGAACTGGTATTCGGAGAGCGTGTCCGGCACCGGCGTCACCGCGCCCAGCGTCGTGGCCGGGTCGGCACCCAGCGCGACCGCGATCGGGAAGGGCTGTCCCGGATTCGCGAGCGCGAAGTCGCGGAAATCGAGGGCACCGCCGCGGTGGGCCAGCCAGCGCATGATCAGCTGCTTCCGGCCGATCAGCTGCTGTCTATAGATACCGAGGTTCTGCCGCAGCCGGGGCTGAGCGATCGACTGCGGTCCGCGCGTCACCACCAGGCCCCAGGTCAGCAGCGGACCGATGTCGCCCGGCCAGCAGGTCTGGATAGGGAGCTGCTTCAGATCCACATCGTTTCCGTCAATGATCTGCGCTTGGCACAGCGGCTTCTTGACCAGCGACGGCTTCATGTCCCAGAGCGCCTTCGCCATCTGCGCCAGCTTGCCGACATCGCGCAGTCCGCGCGGCGGTTCCGGCTCCTTGAGGCTGGCCAGCAGGTGGCCGACCTCCCTCAATTGGGTGGTCGACTCGGCCCCCATGCCCAGCGCCACCCGTCTCGGGGTACCGAAGAGGTTGGCCAGCACCGGCATGCGGTGACCGGTGGGGCGCTCGAACAGCAGCGCGGGACCTTCCGCCCTCAGCACGAGGTCGCTCAGGGCTGTCATCTCCAGCACCGGCGACACGGGATCGGCCACGCGCCGGAGCTCGCCCATGCCCTCCAAAGCGCCCATAAAGTCACGCAGATCTCGGTACTTCATAACCAAAAGTATTTAAGAAGAAGGCCCATACCGTTGACGGGTTATTTTTGATCCATAGAATCGCGGCCTGCCCTGATCCCCAGGGTTATCCCGGTCTTCACCTTGGGATGGTGAAGCCGGTCCGCTGCCAATGGACGCTGGATCGCCCGTCAGCCGTCACAAGCGCCCGGAGCCCTCTGAGAGCCCTCCGAGCCGACGACGACGCCCGAACCGGCCCATTATCGCCACCCCCTGGCCCCTGTCCGGCGAGTGAACGCTTCATGCGGCTCGCCAGGCGGAAGACGGGTGTGGTCGGAGAAAGGAGTCGCATGACAGCGCGTTCGCATCTGCTATCCCTGCCCCGCCAGGCGCAAGCCGCCCTGGTGCTTTTCATCAAGGACATCGGCCAGGGTCTCCTGGTCGTCAGCCACAACACGCTCGCGCTGGTAGGCTTCGCCGTGGTCGCCGTCGGACTGGTCTTCGCCAGCCAGGCCGACCTGCGCCAGCAACTCGAAGGGCAGGTGCTCGGATGGCTCAACGCCCGTCATGAGGCCCGCGTCGAGGCGTCGGGCGACGTGCTCGCGCTGATGGCCGAGCCCGAGGCGATCACCCGCGCCACCGCGGTCGATCCCAAGGAGCTGACCCGCCAGCAGGCGCTGGTGGCCAACTACCTGGCCCGCCGCTACCGCGTCGCGCCGGAGCCCGTCAGCCGCCTGGTCAAGGAAGCCTGGGACGTCGGCCAGCGCGCCCGCGTGGAACCCACGCTGATCCTGTCGATCATGGCGATCGAGTCCGGATTCAACCCGTTCGCCCAGAGCGCCGTCGGCGCGCAGGGCCTGATGCAGGTCATGACGCGCGTGCATGACGACAAGTACGAGGCCTTCGGCGGCAACCTGGCCGCCTTCGACCCCGTGACCAACCTGCGCGTGGGCGTGCAGGTGCTCAAGGAATGCATCCAGCGCGCCGGCAGCCTCGAGGAAGGCCTGCGCCGTTACGTCGGCGCGGCCAACCTGCCCGACGACACCGGCTACGCCAGCCGCGTGCTGGCCGAGCAGGACCTGCTCAAGGCCGTGGTCCAGGGCCGCAACGTCAGCCCGTCCGCGCCGCGCCCCATCCGAGAGCCGGCGTCCGCGCCCGCCCCCACCGGCGAGCAGGTCGCCATGACGGCCGCGATGCGCTGATCGCGTCGTCGCGCTGCTCCTCCGAACGGGCCCCGCAAGGGCCCGTTTTTCATTGGCGAAGGCGATCCCGAGACGATCCGAGGCGATCCCGGAATGGGGGACGCGGCTTTGCCGGCGGCTGCGCCGTGCCCCGGTCCGGTGCGGCTACACTGCACGCTTCGCGCAACTGGCGATCAGGGCGCCCTGCCGGTGATGATTCCTTCACCGACCAGGCGTCGCCCGAGGTGGGTCACCACCGGGAAGCGCGAGCGGCTGGGAACGTCCCCCGGCTGTCCGTGCCGTTCGCCTGGGCCGCCGTCGTTCCGGTATCCAACGCCGCGTCGATCCTGACCGCGCCGTTGCGTCGCCGGCCGGGCGGCACCAACCCTTGAGCCGACATCATCATGTTTGACCGCACCCAACAGACCCTCGCCAACGTCGACGCCGAAGTCTTCGCCGCCATCCAGCAGGAAACCCGGCGCCAGGAAGACCACATCGAGCTGATCGCCTCGGAGAACTACACCTCGCCGGCCGTGATGGAGGCGCAGGGCAGCCAGCTGACCAACAAGTACGCCGAGGGCTATCCCGGCAAGCGCTACTACGGCGGCTGCGAATACGTGGACATCGTCGAGCAGCTGGCCATCGACCGCCTCAAGCAGCTCTACGGCGCCGAGTTCGCCAACGTGCAGCCCAACAGCGGCTCGCAGGCCAACCAGGGCGTGTTCTTCGCGCTGCTGCAGCCCGGCGACACCATCATGGGCATGAGCCTGGCCGAAGGCGGTCACCTGACCCACGGCATGGCGCTGAACATGAGCGGCAAGTGGTTCAACGTCATCTCCTACGGCCTGGACGCCAAGGAAGAGATCGACTACGACGCGATGGAAGCGCTGGCGCGCGAGAAGAAGCCCAAGCTGATCATCGCGGGCGCCTCGGCGTACTCGCTGCGCATCGACTTCGAGCGCTTCGGCAAGATCGCCAAGGAGATCGGCGCGTACTTCATGGTCGACATGGCGCATTACGCCGGCCTGATCGCCGCGGGCGTCTATCCCAACCCGCTGCCGCACGCCGACGTGGTGACGTCGACGACCCACAAGAGCCTGCGCGGCCCGCGCGGCGGCATCATCCTGACCAACGACGAGGCGATCGCCAAGAAGATCAACTCGGCGATCTTCCCCGGCATCCAGGGCGGTCCGCTGATGCACGTGATCGCCGGCAAGGCCGTCGCGTTCAAGGAAGCGCTGACGCCCGAGTTCAAGGCCTACCAGCAGCAGGTGGTGGCCAACGCCAAGGTGCTGGCCACGACGCTGATCGAGCGCGGCCTGCGCATCGTCTCCGGCGGCACGGACAGCCACGTGATGCTGGTGGACCTGCGCCCCAAGAACCTGACCGGCAAGGAAGCCGAGGCCATCCTGGGCGCCGCCCACATGACCTGCAACAAGAACGGCATCCCCAACGATCCGCAGAAGCCGATGGTGACCAGCGGCATCCGCCTGGGCACGCCGGCGATGACCACGCGCGGTTTCAAGGAAGAGCAGGTCCGCAAGACCGCGCACCTGATCGCCGACGTGCTGGACAACCCGCATGACGAGGCCAACCTGGCCCGCGTGCGCGACCAGGTGGCCGAGCTGACGCGTCAGTTCCCGGTCTACCGCTGAGCGGAGCCCGCGGCGCATGCGTTGCCCCTTCTGCGGTCACGGCGACACGCAGGTCTCCGAGACCCGGGAGTCCGACGAGGGCGACGTCGTGCGTCGCCGCCGCCGCTGCCAGTCCTGTGACAAGCGATTCACGACCTATGAGCGCGCGGAGATCGCGCTGCCCATGGTCGTGAAGAAGGACGGCACGCGGGCCGAGTTCGACATGGGCAAGCTGCGCGCGTCGATGACGCTGGCGCTGCGCAAGCGGCCCGTCAGCATCGAGCAGATCGACGCGGCGCTGGAGCGCATCCAGGAGAAGCTGCTGAGCAGTGGCGCGCGCGAGATCCCCTCGACCAAGCTGGGCGAGCACGTGATGCGCGAGCTCAAGCGCATCGACAAGGTCGCCTACGTGCGCTTCGCGTCGGTGTACCGCTCGTTCGAGGACGTCGACGAGTTCCGCCAGCTGATCCGGGACATCTGAGCGCCCGGCGTCGCTGAAGGCGCCGGATCTGGCGCCGAACCTGACGTCGTTGTCAGGTTCATCCCCCAAAGGCCGGCCCCCTTCAGCGGGCCGGTTCTTCCCACCTGAAGGCGAAGCGCCGCGAGGCGTGTCTCCCTAGAGTTCCTGGCAACTCTTCGGGAGATTCGTCGTGCCTTCTTTCCGTGATGTCGCCTCCACCTCGCCGGGCCACAGCCTGATCGAGATCCTCGTCTGCGTCGCCCTCGTGGCGGTGGTGACCCTGCTGGCCGGGCCCGACCTGCGCGACTGGCTCTGGCGACAGCGGCTGGACAACGCGGCGCGGGCGGTGCTCGGGGACCTGCAGCTCGCGCGCAGCGAGGCCATCCAAGGCGCGCGCAACGTGACGCTGCGATTCGGCGGCGACGAGTCCGGGCTGCTCGGCAGCGGCCGCTGCTACGTGCTGCACACCGGACCGCTGGGCGGCTGCGGCTGCCGCATGGACGCGCCGCCGCAATGCGGCCCGGGCGCGCAGGCCATCAAGCAGATGCGCTGGACACGCGAGCGCGGTCAGGCGGAGGTGCTGTCCAACGTCGGATCGATGCTGTTCAGCGGCCGGCAGGGCACCGTGTCGGTGGCCGGCACGGTGGAAGTGCACATGGCCGGCATCGGCTCGGTGCGGCATGTCGTGGGCATCACCGGCCGGGTGCGCAGCTGCACGCCCGATGCCGCGCTCAACCGCCTGCCGAGGTGCGCATGATCCGCAGCCCCTCCTCTGTCCTGAGCCGGAGCCGGAGCCGGGCGCGAGCGTTCTCGATGGTGGAGCTGCTCGCGGTGCTCGCGATCGTGGCCGTGCTGGCCGTGCTGACGCTGCCCACCTTCCGCGACCGCGTCCTGCAGGGCCGCCGCGCCGAGGCCCGCGACGCGCTGCTCGCGGTGCAGCTGGCGCAGGAACGTCATCGGGCCAGCCACCCGCGGTATGCCGATCGCCTCGAGCCACTCGATCGCCCCGCGACGACGCCCAGCAGCTTGTACCGGGTGCGCATCGTCCACGCCGATGCGACGAGTTACGCGATCGAGGCCAAGGCGCAGGGCAGCCAGGCCAGCGACCGGCGCTGTCGCGTGCTGGCCCTGCGCATGCAAGCGGGCGAGATCCAGCTGACCGCGTTCGACGATCGCGGCGCCGAGCAGGCCGACGCCTGCTGGCCACGGTGAGGGCCGTCCGCATGCGCCGACAACTTCCACCGCCCGCGCGGCGCTGCCTTCGCGGCTTCACGCTCGTCGAACTCATGACCGCGCTCGCGATCAGCCTGATGCTGATGTCCGGCGCCCTGGTGATGGCCGGCGTCCAGTTGGGCGAGCACCGCCGGCTTCAGTTGGAGACCCAGGTGCAGCAGGAGCTGCGCGGCACGGCCGAGCTGATGCTGCGGGACCTGCGTCGCGCCGCGTTCTGGGACCGCAGTCCGGAGGGCGTGTGGCGGCTGGACGGCCCCGCGCCCGAGCCCAATCCCTATGCGGACCTGATGCTCGAGGACGCCGGACAGCGCGTCTCCTACAGCTTCGCGCGAGACGGCAGCGTCCCCGGTGGCGACAGCGTCCGCGAGACCTCGGGCTTTCGGCTGAACGAGGGTCGGATCGACCAGCTCATCGCCGGACGTCACCAGCCGGTGACCGACCCGGCGCTGCTGCGGGTGCGCGACTTCGAGGTCCGCGTGTCATCGCTCAAGCGCGATCTGACCGACGTCTGCGGAAGCGGAAGCGGAAGCGGAGGCGGAAGCGGAGGCGGAAGCGGCTGCGGTGCCGGGCCCTGCGGCCCCGCGCTCCTGAGCCGCCAGGTCGAACTGATCCTCGACGCGGAGGCCGCCCACGACGCGCGCGTCCGCCATCGCCTGACCGTGCGCGGCCTGCTGCGCAACGTCGTCCTCACTGGAGCCTGTCGATGAACCCGCCCCGCCCTCCCCACACCCGTCCAGCCTGCAGCGCCCCGGCGCGCGGGCGTCCGGAGCGGCGCCGTCGGCAACGCGGCCTCGGCACCTTGGCGGTCTGCGCGGTCCTGCTCGGCGTCCTGGCGCTGGGCGCGGCCTGGGCCGCCCGCCAGTTGACGACGGCCCAACGCGTCTCGGCCAACGACCACCGCGCGGCGGTCGCCTTCGAGGTCGCCGAGGCGGGCTTGGCCTGGGCGGTGGCGATGCTCAATGCCGGACTGATCGACGACCACTGCCGATCCGCCTCCTCGGTGGGCGCCGCGGCGCCCCGGGACGCGACGGACTTCCGCCATCGATTCCTGCAACTCGGCGCCGACGGCCACTTCCGGGCACCACCGACGACGGGCGAGCCACCGGCTTGCGCCAACATCGCCCCACTGCGCTGGAGCTGTCGATGCGGACCCGGCGCGGATGCGGGTGCGCCCTCCGCCGGCATCGAGGGGACGCCCCCGTCGCCGCCGGATACGCAGGAGGGTCCGCGGGACCAGCCTCGGTTCAGCCTCCGCTTCGTTGACGCGGGCGCTCCGGGCCAGCTCACGCTGATCGCCCGTGGATGCAGCGACCGGCGGCGGGACTGTGACGACCTCAGCGAAGGCCCCGTCGGCCAGGCCGAGACCGCGCAGCACCTCGCGCTGCTCAGCGCGCTGCGCCGACCGCCGCCCACGGCCCTGGTCGAGGGGCCGGACAGCTTCTCGCAGCACTTCGGCATGCCGCCGGCGCGTTACCGCAGCCAGCCCGCGGTGACGCGCCTGCGCTGCCGGGACGACTGCGAGGCGGTCCTGGCCCAGGCGCTGGCGCGAGGCCGGCGACTGCTCTGGATCGAGGGCGATGCCCGGCTCGCGCGCTGGCCCGAGGGCGTGCTCGATGGCACCCCGCTGGTGCTGATCGTCGAGGGGCGGCTGGAGCTGTCCGCGCCCGGACATGCGCAAGGCCTGCTGTTCGCGCGCGACGGCATCACCTGGCACCCGCCCGCGAACCTGGGCAGCTCTTGGCGTGGGGCGCTGATCAGCGAGGGACGCATCGATCTCGCCAAGCAGGTCACGCCGACCCACGACGCCGCGGTGCTCTATCGCATCCACCGGCAGATGGGCAGCTACCTGCCGGTGCCCGGCGGCTGGACCTCGACGCGATGACACGCCCGAATCCGCCCCACCCGCGCGGGATCACCTTGATCGAGGTCCTGCTTGTCATGCTCCTGTTGGCCATGGGCGCGGCCGGACTGATGACGCTCCAGGTCCGGCTGCGAATGGCCGCCGATGCCAGCCGTCACCACGACCAGGGTCTGCGCCTGGCCCGCAATGAACTGGAACGCTGGCGCTGGCGACCAGAAGCCCCGGCCCCCGCGCTGACCTGGGAAGGGCCGGATGCCGTCTTCGACGCCGAGGGGCTGTCCGCGACCGACGCCGAGGCGCTCGCTCAGCCCGGCCCGGACTTGCTGCCGCTGCGCGCGGTCCATGTGCGCGTGGCATGGACCGGGCGCGACGGGGTACGGCGCTCGCTGTGGCTGGACACGCTGATGCCCCTGACCGATCCGGCCCTCTCGGGCGTCCTGATGCTCCCCTCGGAAGCCCCCCGCTAGACTGCGCGCCATGCCTGACGACACCGCTGACACCGCCAACATCGCCAACCTGGCCGACGCCGCATTCCCGGCCTGGTTCGCTTCTCCAGGTGCCCTCCGCTGCTCGGAGCGCGGCGCCTCACGCGACGCCTCTCGCGATGACCACTGGATGGCCGAGGCGGTCCGGCTCGCGGAACTCGGCATCGGCCTGACCGATCCCAATCCGCGCGTGGGCTGCGTGATCGTCGATGGCGAGGGCCGCGTGCTCGGGCAGGGCCATACGCAGCCGGCAGGCCAGGCGCACGCCGAGGTGATGGCGCTGCGTGACGCGCAGTCCCAGGGCCGGGATCCGCGCGGCGCCACCGCCTACGTGACGCTGGAACCCTGCGCCCACCACGGCCGGACGCCGCCCTGCTGCGATGCGTTGATTGCCGCGGGCATCGCACGGGTGGTCGTGGCGCTGGGCGATCCCAATCCGCTGGTCGCCGGCGAGGGCCTGGCCCGCATGCGCGCGGCGGGCATCGCCGCCGAGGTGCTGCCCGAGGACCATCCGTCGGCGGTTGCCGCCCGGGAACTCAACATCGGTTTCCTGCACCGGATGCGCACCGGCCGCCCCTTCGTGCGCATGAAGATCGCGGCATCGATCGACGGCCGGAGCGCGCTGGCCAACGGCGTCAGCCAATGGATCACCGGGCCGGACGCCCGCCGGGATGGCCATGCGTGGCGACGCCGCGCGGGCGCGGTGCTCACCGGCATCGGCACGGCCCGCGACGACGACCCGCGGCTGGACGTGCGGGAGGTCCCGACCACGCTGCAGCCGCGGCGCGTGCTCGTGGACTCCCGGCTGGAGCTTTTGCCGCAGGCCCGGCTGCTGGACCCGCCCGGCCAGTTGCTGATCTATCACTCGCTGGCGGCACCGGGCGAGCGCGGCGCGGCGCTGGTCGAGCGTGGCGCGGAACTGGTCTCGGTCGCCGATCCGGTCCGCGGCAAGGTCGACCTGGCCGCGGCGATCCTGGACCTGGGCCAGCGGCAGGTCAATGAACTGCACATCGAGGCCGGGTACAAGCTCAACGGGTCGCTGCTCAAGGCCGGGCTCGTGGACGAGCTGCTCGTCTATGTCGCGCCCAAGCTGCTCGGTGAAGGGCGCGGCATGGTGGACCTGGGCGGGCTGACCGCCCTGGATCAGGCGCCCGCGCTGCGGTGGGTGGATGTCCGGCCGGTGGGGGGCGACCTGCGCCTGAGGCTCAGACCGGTCCCGGCCTGAATCCCTGCCGCACCGCCTCCCGGGCCGCCCCGCCTACAATCGCGCCCATGCCTATTTCACCGATTCCCGAGCTGGTCGCCGAACTGGCGGCCGGCCGCATGGTCATCCTCGTGGACGAGGAAGACCGCGAGAACGAGGGGGACCTCGTGCTCGCCGCCGATCACGTCACGCCGGAAGCGATCAATTTCATGGCCAAGCACGGCCGCGGGCTGATCTGCCTGACGCTGACGCGCGAGCGCTGCGAACAGCTGCAGCTGCCCCCGATGGCCACGCGCAACGGCACCAAGCACGGCACGGCCTTCACCGTGTCCATCGAGGCCAAGACCGGCGTCACCACCGGCATCTCCGCGGCGGACCGCGCGCGCACCGTCCAGGCGGCGGTGGCCAAGGGCGCCGTCGCCACCGACCTCGTCCAGCCGGGTCACATCTTCCCGCTGCAGGCGCAGGACGGCGGCGTGCTGATGCGCGCCGGCCATACGGAAGCGGGCTGCGATCTCTCGCGCATGGCCGGCCTGACGCCCGCCGGCGTGATCTGCGAGATCATGAACGACGACGGCACGATGGCGCGTCTGCCGGACCTGGAGATCTTCGCCAAGGAACACGGTCTGAAGATCGGCACCATCGCCGACCTGATCGAGTACCGCAGCCGCAACGAATCGATCGTGCAGCGCATCGCGCAGCGTCCGCTGGAGACCCGCGAGGGCCGCTTCGAGTGCCACGTGTTCCGCGATCGCTCGAACAACGTGCACATGGCGCTGGCGCTGGGCGAGTGGCATCAGGACCAGGAAGTGCTGGTGCGGGTGCATGAGCCTTTCTCGGCGATGGACCTGCTGGACGCCGGCCGTTGCGGCCACAGCTGGCCGCTGCCGCAGGCGCTGGCGGCGATCCAGCGCGAGGGTTCGGGCGTGGCCGTGCTGCTGAACTGCGGCGAGGATGCCGATGCGCTGCTCGCGCGGCTGCAGCCCCCCGGTGCCGAGGAGCCCCGTCAGACGATGGACCTGCGCACCTACGGCGTGGGCGCGCAGATCCTGCGCGAGCTCGGCGTGCACAAGATGAAGCTGCTGGGCAGCCCGCGCCGCATGCCGAGCATGACCGGCTACGGACTGGAGGTCACCGGCTTCCAGGCGGCCCAGGTCGACGTCAACGACAAGAACTGCTGAGCCGAGGACCGCATGCAAGGATCTGACAAGGGTCAATCGACCCAGCTGGACGGACGCGGTCTGCGCGTGGGCATCGTCCAGGCGCGTTTCAACGACGCGTTGACGACGGCGCTGGCCAAGGCCTGCCTGGGCGAGCTCCAGCGGCTGGGCGTGCAGGACGCCGACATCCGTCACGTGACCGTGCCGGGCGCGCTGGAGGTGCCGGTGGCGCTGCAGGCGATGGCGTTCAGCGGCCGTTTCGACGCGCTGGTGGCGCTGGGCTGCATCATCCGCGGCGAGACCTACCACTTCGAACTGGTGGCCAACGAGAGCGGTGCCGGGGTCACGCGGTTGACGCTGGATCACCGTCTGCCGATCGCCAATGCGATCCTGACGGTCGAGAATGAAGAACAAGCCTGGGCCCGCGCCGAGGACAAGGGCCGCGATGCCGGAACGGTCGCCGTCGAGATGGCGCAGTTGCTGAAAGAACTCAAGTGAATACCAAGGACACCTCCTCCCCCGCCGGCAAGCCCGCGGCCAAGACCGGCGCGAAGCCGGGTGTGAAGAAGGCCCCGGCCAAGTCGGCCCGCCGCCGCTCGCGCGAGCACGCGCTGCAAGGCATCTATCAATGGCTGGTGACCGGTGACGACATCGGCGTGATCGACGCGCACACGCGCGAGCAGGACGGCTTCGAGAAAGCCGACCGCGGTCATTACGACAAGCTGTTCAATGGCGCGATCGAGGAAGCGGCGGATCTGGACGTGGTGCTGGCGCGCCATGCGGACCGCAAGACGACCGAGCTGTCGCCGATCGAGCACGCGATCCTGATGATCGGCGCGTACGAGCTGAAGAACTGCATCGACATCCCCTACAAGGTCGCGATCAACGAAGCGGTCGAGCTGGCGAAGTCCTTCGGCGGCACGGACGGTCACAAGTACGTCAACGGCGTGCTGGACCGCGCGGCGATCGATCTGCGTCCCGTCGAGGTCAAGGCCGCCCGCGGCTGATCCCTCCGCTCACCGCGCCCAGGGCCCGAGGCTTCACGCCTGCGGGCCCTTGTTTTTTGCGCGCCCCATCCTTTCTGAAGCAAAACTACAGCCGCAGACGCTTCAGACCGCCACAACCGACCTTCCTTGTCCCTTGCGATGTCCCTCAGACGGAGGACATGTAGCGATACTCCGGGCTTTCACCAGTCAAACATGTAGTTTTGCTTCACTAGCATCCGCCCACCTTGACGGAGGGCTCGGACATGCACGGTGGAGCGGATGTGGGGAGGCGCGGCGCGCGCCATGGTCTGAAGGCTCGCTTCGGCGCTTGGGGCCATGGGGTCCTCATGGCCCTCGCGGCCTTGATGTTCGGGATCGGCTTGAGCGCCTGCGGCGGGGGCGACACCGAGCTCGCGAAGGTCCAGTCCGCCCAGGCGGCGCAGCCTGCCGATGAGCACGGCGTGACCACGCTCACCACGGTGCCCGACGCCGCCGGCACCCGCGCCCGCACGGCCGCGGTCGCCTCGCCTGAAGCTCCCGCCACCTCGCTGCGCGTGCACTACCGCCGCTCCGATGGCAACGCCGCCGGCTGGCAGATCCACACCTGGGACGCAGCGCAGAGCCCCAACTGGAACGGCGGCTGGAACGCCGCCGGCAGCGACGACTTCGGCGTCTACTACGACGTGCCGCTCGCCGCGGGCAGCGGCACCGTGGGATTCCTCTTCCACAAGGGCGACGACAAGGACAACGGCGGCGCCGATCAGAGCCTCGTGCTGCAGTCCGGGGCCAACGAGGTCTGGCGCCTGCAAGGCGACGGCACCACCTACACGAGCAACCCGCTGGGTCAGCCCGCGCCCGACCTCACCACGGTGCGCGTCCACTACAAGCGCTTCGATGCCGGTTACGCGGCGTGGGGCCTGCACCTGTGGAACGGCAGCGGCCTGAACGCCGCCGCCCTGCCCGCTGGCGTCACCATCGACCAGTGGAGCCAGCCCGTCGCGTTCAGCGCGATGCCCGGCTACGCCGCAGGCACAGGCACCAACGGCGATGAGATCGTGTTCGACCTCCCCGTGCTCAATCCGCAAGGCGACGCGAGCCGCAAGGCCCTGGAGTTCATCATCCACGGCATGCCGCCCAACGAGAACAACAAGGACGGCCGCGACAACAACATCCGCGTCGAGTTCGGCGCGCTCACCGTGCAGAACCGCGTCGGCCACATCTGGCTGGTCGAGGGTGACGCCACCGTGTACACCGCCGCGCCCGACCTGCGCCAGGTCTCCAGCACCGACGCCCGCGCGGTGTGGCTCAACAAGACGCTGGTGAAGTGGCCGCGCATGGCGCCGGGCGCCAGCGTGCGGCTGTATCACTCGGCCACCGGGCAGATCAGCGTCAGCGCGGGCGCGGCGGTCAGCGGCGCCGACGGCTTCGTCGTGCTCGACACCTTCACCGGCTCGGTGCCCGAGGCCGACGCCACGCGATTCAAGTACGTCGCCAGCGGCGCGGTCTTCGCGGTGCGCGCGGCCGACATCGCGCGCCTGCCCGCGTTGCATCAGCAGCAGCTGGTGCTCGTCGAGGTCGATGCCGACGGCAAGGTGCGCAACGCCACGACCGCGCAGATCGCCGGCGCGCTCGACGATCTCTACGCCGCGGCCTACAACGTCCCCGACCTCGGCGCCGTCGTCGCCAACGGCTCGACGAACTTCAAGGTCTGGGCACCGACGGCGCAGAACGTGCAGCTCGTCCTGACGGCGCCGATCCCGGGATCGACGCTCACCCGCACCACCACGGAGCCCATGTCGCGCGATGCCGCGACCGGCGTCTGGCGCCTGACCAAGCCGGGCATCCTGCAGGGCGCGACCTACCGCTACGACGTGCAGGTCTTCGTCAAGGGCATCGGCCTGGTGCGGAACCTCGTGGCCGATCCGTACGCGCGCGGCGTCACGCTGGGGGGCCAGCAGAGCGTGGTGATGGACCTCGACGCGAGCGCGACCAAGCCCGCAGGCTGGGACGCGAGCGCCCCGCCCGCGACGGTCGCCGCGCCGTCGGACCTCAGCATCTACGAGCTTCATGTCCGCGACTTCTCGATCAACGACGCGACCGTGCCCGCGGCCCGCCGCGGCAAGTACCTGGCGTTCGCCGAGAGCGGCTCCAACGGCATGCGCCACCTGGGCGCGCTCGCGGCGGCGGGGCTGACCGACGTCCACCTGCTGCCGGCCTTCGACTTCGCCACGGTCAACGAGAAGACCTGCGTGACGCCCTCGCCTGCCGGCGCGCCCGACGGCGAGACTCAGCAGGCCGCGGTGGCCGCGAGCGCCGGCACGGACTGCTTCAACTGGGGCTACGACCCACAGCACTTCTCCACGCCCGAGGGCAGCTACTCGAGCAACGCGAGCGACCCGGTCGCCCGCGTCGTCGAGTTCCGCCGCATGGTGCAGGCGCTCAACGCGGCCGGGCTGCGCGTAGGCATGGACCTGGTCTACAACCACACGAGCTCGTCGGGTCAGAACGCGACCTCGGTGCTCGACAAGGTCGTGCCCAACTACTACTTCCGCTACAACGCCAGTGGCGGCATCGAGCGCTCGACCTGCTGCGAGAACACTGCCTCCGAGAACCTCATGATGGGCAAGCTCATGATCGACTCGGCGGTGATCTGGGCGCGGGACTACCGCATCAGCTCGCTGCGCTTCGACATCATGGGCCACCACCCGCGCGCGGTCATGGAGACGCTCAAGGCGCGTGTCGCGCAGGCCGCGGGCCGGCCGGTGCAGATCGTCGGCGAGGGCTGGAACTTCGGTGAGGTCGCCAACGGCGCGCGTTTCGTGCAGGCCGAGATGCTGTCGCTGAACGGCTCGGGCATCGGCAGCTTCAACCCGCTGATCCGCGACGCGGTGCGCGGCGGCGGATGCTGCGACTCGGGCGGCGCGCTGGCCGCCAACCAGGGCTACATCAACGGCTTCTTCTATGACGGCAACGGCGCCAACGCCGGCCAGACCCGCGGCGAGCTGATGTGGATGGCCGACCGCGTGCGCGCCTCGCTGGCGGGCTCCATCCGCAGCTTCTCGATGCAGACGAGCTGGGATGCGACGCTGCGCCTGGAGCAGATCGACGTCGGCGGCATTCCCGCGGGCTGGGTGCTGGAGCCGGGCGAGGTCGTCAACTACGTCGAGAACCACGACAACCTCACGCTCTTCGACAACAACGTCTTCCGCCTGCCCGTGGGCACGAGCCGCGAGGACCGCGCCCGCGTGCAGATCCTGGCCAGCGCGATCAACGCGTTCAGCCAGGGTGTGGCCTATTTCCATGCCGGCGGCGACACGCTGCGCAGCAAGTCGCTGGATCGCAACAGCTACGACAGTGGCGACTGGTTCAACCGGCTGGACTGGACCTACGCGGACAACAACTTCGCCGTGGGCCTGCCGCCGGCGCGCGACAACGGCGACAACTGGGCCTACGCGCGACCGCTGCTGGCCAACGCGGCGATCAAGCCGAGCGCGGCCGACATCGCCTGGACACGCGACGCCTTCCGCGACCTGCTGCGCATCCGCAAGAGCTCGACGCTGCTGCGCCTGCGCACCGCCGAGGACACCAAGGCGCGGCTGAGCTTCCTGAACACCGGGTCCTCGCAGGAGGCGACGGTGCTGGTGGGACGCCTGAACGGCGTCGGTTATGCGGGCGCCAATTTCGACGAGCTGGTCTACCTGATCAACGTCGACAAGTCCGCCCACACGCTGACGCTGCCCGCGCTGGCCGGCCACGCGCTCGTGCCGCATCCGGTGCATGCGACCGGCGCGGACGCCCGCGCGCGCCAGGCCAGTTTCGATCGCGCCACCGGCCGCTTCGAGCTGCCCGCGCGCACCGCCGTCGTCTTCGTCGTTCCCGCCTCTGCCCGCTGATCCACGGCCCCTGATGAAAGGCTCCACCATGCGCCACACTCTGCGCCACGCTCCCGCTCGTTCTGCCCTCGCCTCGCTGAAGGCCGCCAGCGCGATCGCCGCCGCCGCGCTGCTCACGGCGATCAGTCCCGCCGCCCTCGCCGCGCCCGTCGACATCGACGTGACCGGCGCGCAGAGCGTGGACCTGCTCGGCGATGCCGGCAATACCGTCTGGTTCGTCAACGTCGGCGCCAACGCGGTGCTGAACTCGCTGAGCTGGTCGGTGACGCTCGAGGCCTTCTCGCCCAGCGTGCTGTCGGAGATGCAGCTCAGCTTCGGCGACTCGAGCGGACTGGACCTGGTGAGCTTCCTCCCGGCCGATGGCGATTTCCACAGCAGTGTCGGCAGCTACGCGGGTTCGCTGGACCTGAGCGGCCTGGGTCTGGGCGTTGGCGCGGACGGGCTGCTGCGGCTTGAATTCAGCGAGGCCTTCAAGGACCTCGCGCCCGGCGTGGCCGATGGACGCTGGCTGTCCGGAACGCTGAGCTTCGATGTGACGCAGGTGTCGACGGTGCCAGAACCGGCGAGCCTGGCGCTCGCGCTGGCGGGTCTGGCGTTGATGGCGGGCGTGGGCGCCGCGGGCCGCCGGAGCTCCGCCGCGCGCTGATCGCCACATTCGCGCGGTAAGCTGGCCCGAAGGAGTTCACGATGAACGCTTCGGGAGCCCGGCCTTACGGCCATCGCATCGGTGCCGTCAGCCACCGTTTCGACAGCTTGCGCGAGTTGATGGCCAAGGCCACGCCGGAGCGTTCCGGCGACCGGCTGGCCGGCGTCGCGGCCGCCTCCGAGCAGGAACGCGCCGCGGCGCAGATGGCGCTGGCCGACCTGCCGCTGCGGACCTTCCTGTCCGAGGCCCTCGTGCCCTACGAGGACGACGAGGTCACGCGGCTGATCCTGGACACGCATGACGCGGCCGCCTTCGCCCCCATCGCGCACCTGACCGTCGGCGGCTGGCGCGAGTGGCTGCTGTCGGACGAGGCCGATACCGCCGCGCTCACCGCGCTCGCGCCGGGCATCACGCCCGAGATGGCGGCGGCGGTCTGCAAGCTCATGCGCCACCAGGACCTGATCCTCGTGTCGCGCAAGTGCTCGGTGGTGACCCGCTTCCGCGACACCCTGGGCCTGCCCGGCCGCCTGGCCACGCGGCTGCAGCCCAACCACCCCACCGACGACCCCAGCGGCATCGCCGCCAGCGTGCTGGACGGCCTGATGTACGGCAGCGGCGACGCGGTGCTCGGCATCAATCCCGCCACCGACAACGTCACGCAGGTCACGCAGCTGCTGCACCTGCTGGCCGATGTCATCGAGCGCTTCGAGATTCCCACGCAGAGCTGCGTGCTGACGCACGTCACCAACACGCTGCGCTGCATCGAGCGCGGCGCGCCGGTGGACCTGGTGTTCCAGTCCATCGGCGGCACGCAGGCCACCCATCGCGCCTTCGGCATCGACCTGCGGATGCTCGCCGAGGCCCGAGACGCGGCGCTGTCGCTGCAGCGAGGGGCGGTGTTCCCCGACGGCGAGCGCGGCCGCCACGTGATGTATTTCGAGACCGGTCAGGGCAGCGCGCTCTCGGCCAACGCGCATCACGGCTGCGACCAGCAGACACTGGAGGCACGCGCCTATGCGGTCGCCCGGCATTTCCAGCCGCTGCTGGTGAACACGGTGGTCGGCTTCATCGGGCCCGAGTACCTGTACGACGGCAAGCAGATCATCCGCGCGGGGCTGGAGGACCACTTCTGCGGGAAGCTGCTCGGATTGCCGATGGGCTGCGACATCTGCTACACGAATCACGCCGCGGCCGACCAGAACGACATGGACACCTTGCTCACGCTGCTCGGCGTGGCCGGCTGCAACTTCATCATGGGCGTGCCCGGCTCGGACGACGTGATGCTGAATTACCAGACGACCTCGTTCCACGACGCGCTGTACGCGCGGCGCGTGCTCGGCCTGCGGTCCGCGCCGGAGTTCGAGCGTTGGCTCGAGCGCATGCGGATCTCGATGCCCGGCGAGCCCGGCCGGCTCGTCGACGCGATGTCGCCGGTGTTCTCCGCCCTGCTGCCCTCGCCATGACCACGCATGACCACACCATGACCGCGCCGCTGATCGACAACCCCTGGCGCCTGCTGCGCCGTCACACGCCGGCACGCATCGGCCTGGGCCGTGCGGGCATCAGCCAGCCCACGTCGTCGCAGCTGGCCTTCCAGCTCGCCCATGCGCAGGCACGCGACGCGGTACATCGCGCGCTGGATCACGAGGGGCTCGCGGCGGCGCTGCAGTCGCAAGGGCTGACGACGCTGGACCTGCACAGCGCGGCGTCCGATCGCGCGGAGTACCTGCAACGGCCCGATCTCGGGCGTCAGCTAGACGCGCGCTCGACCGACCTGCTGCGCGGACTGTCAGACGAGTCACGTGTGGACGACGCGCCCGAGCTCGCGCTGATCGTGGCGGACGGCCTGTCGGCGTTGGCGGTGGAGCGACATGCGCCGGCGCTGATCGCCGAACTGCGCGGCGTGTTGCCGGCCGAGTGGCGCTGGGCGCCGGTCGCCATCGTCCGTCAGGCGCGGGTGGCGATCGGCGATCCCATCGGCGAGGCCCTCGGGGCGCGGCTCGCCGTGGTGCTCATCGGCGAGCGGCCCGGCTTGAGTTCTCCGGACAGCCTCGGGATCTATCTCACGTGGGACCCTCGGCGGGGCCGCGTCGACGCCGAGCGCAACTGCATCTCCAACGTGCGGCCCGAGGGCCTGTCGCCGGCACTCGCGGCGCGGCGCCTCGCCTGGCTGATGACGCAGGCGCGCACGCGCGGGCTGACCGGCGTCGCGCTCAAGGACGAAAGCGGCGCCGAGTCGCCAGTCATCGACACCGCGGAGACCTTCCGACTGCAGCGCGAGCCCTGAGGCTCAGCGGTTCAGCGCTTCGACGCCCGCGATCGGCGTGGACGACACCACCAGCACGCGCACGGGCTCGCAGAAGGAATCGCTGTTGGCGCTGAGCGCGGCGAGCAATGCCGGGACCGCAGCCGCTTGCGCTTCACGCACCATGAGCAGCGTCGGCCGACGCGGCCTGAAGGACGCCGCGGCATCGAGCGCCCCTTCTCGCCACCATCCGGCGTCCCAAGGATCCTGGGCGCGCGCGCGACCGCTCGTCAGGCACTCGCGGGCGAGAAGCGCCAGGCGCCAAGCCAAGCCTCGCAGCCGACCCAGGCGCACCAGCGCGTGACTGCCGTCCAGCGCGCAGGCGGCGTCATCGAGGCCCGCCTCGTCGGCCACTTGAGCCACGCGCAGAGGCTTCGACGGCGCGGGGCCCGTCGCGTAGGCACCCTCGAAGGCGTCCTCCTCGCACCAACGCCGCAGCGCGGCGCTCAGGGACGGATCAGGCGCAGCGCCCGTCTCGGGCGCGGCCATCAGCTCGACATCGAAACGACGCGGAAGGCGCACGCGTCAGCCTCCGCTGGCGCGTCCCGCGTTGGCCGAGCCCGCGCCCGGGGTCGGGCCCGGGGTCACGCCCGACGTCACGCCGATGGGGATCACGCGCACGCCGGAGGCCTTGGCGGCCGGCTCGGCCGGCGCGGTCCTGGCGCCGCCCATCGTGGGCAGGCGCACCTTCGAGAACATGTCCTCCGCGCCGACGTGCAGCCTGGACGCGAGGACCCAGCCCAGCACGGCCAGCAGGAGAGCCGCGAGGCCGGCGACGATCTTGACGGGAGCAACTTTCATGGTCGCGAAGTGTAGTCAGGCGCCGCGCCCCGGGTCCGGACGCGGCATCCATGGCTCTTTCGGGCCTCGGGATCTTCACCAGTGCCGGTACCCCTGACGCCGCGTAGGCTGCTTCGTCATGTCATCGATTCGTCACGTGGCGCCGCTAGGCGCACTGGTCCCCGACGCGCAAGTGCTGGCCTGGTGCCGCGCGCTGCGCGCGATCGCGGTGCTCAATGTCGGGGTGTGGATGAGCGTCGCGCTGCTCGGTCCCGCGCGCGGTGGGCTCGCCCATCTGCAGCTCGCGCTGTCGGGTGTCTACGTGCTGGTCTGCGCGTATCGATCGCTGTTCCCGCGCGTGGACCTGGAACGGCTGGTCGTCGTGGACACGCCGCTGTCGAGCATCTTCCTGGGCCGCACCGCGGCGACGATCGCGGAGATCTGCTTCGCGCTCCAGCTCGGCCTGCTCGTGCATCAGCTCGCCGCGCATGCCGGACTGCCGAGCGTGCAACGCGCCGCGTGGGCGGTGCCGCTGTTCATGATCGTCGCGCAGGGTTTCTGCTGGCACAGCGTGCTCACGCTCAACCACATCACGCAGGCGGTGGAGTCCTCGTTGTGGGCCGCGGGCTTCGCCTGGATGGCGGTGCTGCTGGGCTTCATCGCGTTCAACAGCTCGGGCTGGGTGCAGGGGCTCGCGCTCGCGGGCGTGCTCGGCGCGATGGCCTTCGTCGCCTACGTGCTGACGGTCGACGTCCCGATGTACTGCCGCCGTTATCGCGACGGCCGCGCCAGCGGTCGCGTCTACCTGCGCCTGGACGAAGGCGCGCGCGATGCGTGGCGCCGCCGCGTGCACAGCGGCAGCTGGTCCGCGTGGAGGGCCGATGCGCTGTGGCTCACGCCCTACTTCAGCGTCGGCGTGTGGGTGAGCATCGCGATGACGCTGGTGCCCGCGGCCTGAACGTCGTCTCACTTCTCGAGGTCGTAGCTCCCGGTGCCGACGAAGACGCTGCGCCGGTTCGCATCGACGGGGAAGCTCAGCAGCCGCTCCTGGTGGCCGTCGTCGTAGTCGAGCGTGATCACGTAGCCATCGAGTTGATATCGACCTCGGCGGCTCGCGCCGTCGTCGATCTTGCGCGTGCCGCTGGACACGCCGACGTCGCCGGTCCCGGTGCCGACCGTGCTGCTGCTGGTGCGGGTGCTGCCCGAGCCGTCCCCCGTCGACGAGCCGGAGATCACCGTGCCCGTGATGGCCTGCAGGCTGCCGGTGCTGGACAAGGCGTGGAAGCTGCGCTCGAAGCGGCCATCGGGCGTGAAGCGGATGCCGCGCGTCGAGGACGTGCCGCCGGTGACCATGCTGCCGTTGAAGGCCGAGCGGCTGAAGTTGCCCTGCAGCCGCGTGTCCTTGGGCCAGGCCTTCACCGCGACATGCGGCTCGCGTTTCCACTCGCCCACGGGCCGGCCGTCGTCGTCCTGCGCCTGCATCTCGTAGCCGCCCGCGACCGCGCGCCAGCGGCCCCATTGCTGAGGCTCCAGCCGCCGCGACGCGGCGACGTCGAGCTGATCCGGCGGCATCTCGGTGCGTCGATAGACGCTGCCGTCGCGCAGCAGGAACAGCACGTCCTCCTCCCAGCGTGTGCCCCCGATCGAGTTGGCCCGACCGTGGACGACGATGGCGGCGAGGTCCTTGTCGGCCAGCCCGCGGCCCGGCGCGCTGGACACGCGCATCAGCGGCACCTCCACGCGCGCCAGCGGCGTCTGCGGCAGCGGTGACGGTGTGAGGCCCGACGGATCGGTGACCAGCGCGGCGTGGCCCAGGTCCATCGACAGCCGGTTCAGCGAGGTGACCACGCCGCGCAGCACGATCTCGCGGCCGACCCAGGCCTCGGCGTTGAACTTGAGGTGGATGGGCTGAGGCGCGGCGCGCTCGCCTTGCACCCACTCGAGCCGGAAGTTCTCGGGCCGCTTCCAGTCGCGCGCGACGCGGCCCTTGACGTAGACGGTCCCCATCCGGCGCTGCGCGGCTTCGTCCGACAGCGCCAGCCACTGCCCGCGCTGCTCGGTCAGCGCGATGACCTGCGTGGGCATCAGCACCGGGCCACGCGCGGGCTCGGCGACGACGGGCAGCGGGGTGATCGGCATCACGAGGTTGGTCTGCAGGAGCGCGCGCGCCACCGCGCCCGCTTGCGGATACCGGGTGCCGACGTCCATGCCCGCGCTCGGGAAACCGCGGGCGAGCTCGGCGCAAGACTGCGCCGCGTTGGGATCGGCGAGCAGCTTGCGCCGCAGCGGATCGGCGATCTTCTCCCACGGCGGATCGCTGCTGTTGCGCTGCATGACGCGGGTCAGCAGGACGCGCATCGTCGGGAGGTCCTGGCGCACGCGCCAGGCGCTCCATGCGTCGCGCGCCGCGACCGCGGTCGGCGCGCCGAGTTCCAGGCAGGCCTCGACGCTGGCCTCGGACATCACGTCCAGCGTGACCGCCTCGACCAGTTGCCGCATCGCGGCGGGGTCGGTGGCGAGCGCGCGGCCGTCTGGCGCGGCGTGGGCGCTGGAGATCCAGGGGGAGATCGCCGATACCGCGGTGATGGCGGTGATGGCGGTGATGGCGGTGATGGCGGAGAAGGCCCACGCGGGCCGCAAGCAACGAAAACGCATGCCGTCGACGGCCGGGGAGGCCAAGTCCGGGAAGCCGCCATCCTGCCCTCCCACGGCCCTGGCGGCCACGGCCAAGACGGGGAAGCGGCGGCAGGGGACGGCGGGGGACTTGACCACCGGTTGGGGTCTTCGCTCGCCCGGTCTTGTCGATCATTACAAGTTTTGTTGTAATGTCCGGTATGGACAAGACTTCAGCCCTGGCCGCGCTAGGCGCGCTCGCGCACCCGATCCGCCTGGATGCGTTCCGCGCACTGGTGGTGGCTGGCGAGGCCGGCCTCACGCCCGGGGTGCTCGTCGAGCGGCTGGGCGTGCCTTACGCCAAGCTGGGCTTCCACCTGAAGGACCTGGTCGCGGCCGGGCTGGTGGTGTCGGCGCCCTCGGGCCGCAACGTCATCTACCGCGCGGTCTACCCGCAGATGAACGCGCTGTTGGGCTTCCTCACCGACAACTGCTGCGAAGGCGCCGCCTGCGCCATCGAACCGGCGCCGGCCACGCCTGCCTCGCCCACTGCCTCCTGCTGCGGCTGCTGAGCCCCGATTTCCCCTTGGACTTCTCGCCCATGACGACACACGTGCTCATCCTCTGCACCCACAACTCCGCGCGCAGCGTGCTCAGCGAGGGCATGCTCAACCACTGGGCGCGGCGATTGGGCCAGGACCTCCAGGCCCACAGCGCGGGCAGCGCGCCCAGCGGCCGGATCAATGCCTTCGCGGTGGAGGCGCTGCAAGGCGCCGGCATCGACACCACGGGCTATCGCAGCAAGAGCTGGGACGAGTTCACCTCGCCCGACGCACCGCCGCTGTCCCTCGTGATCACCGTGTGCGACAGCGCCGCGGCGGAGCAATGCCCCGTGTTCTTCGGCGGCTCAGGCCAGCCGGTGAAGGTGCATTGGGGCTATCCGGATCCGTCCAACGCCGACGGCGGCGACGAGGGCAAGCGTCGCGCGTTCGAGCTGACCCGTCAGGCGATCGGCTACCGCATGCTGCAACTGGCGAGCCTGCCGTTCGCGTCGATGAGCCAGGCCGACCTTCGGCAGGCGCTCGCCGAGATCGCCCGAAGCTGATCCGATGACGCTTCCTCGCAAACTGCTGGCCGAGCTGCTAGGCACCGCGCTGCTGCTGGCGATCGTGATCGGTTCCGGCGTGATGGCGGAGCGCCTGTCGGGCGGCAACACCGCGATCGCGCTGCTGGCCAACACGCTTGCGACGGTGGGCGGCCTGTACGTGCTGATCGAGGTGTTCGGGCCCGTCAGCGGCGCGCACTTCAATCCGGCCGTCAGTGTCGTGATGGCAGCGCGCGGCGCGCTGCCCCGGCCCGCGCTGATGCCCTACATCGCCGCCCAGTTGCTGGGCGCCGTGCTGGGCGCCTGGCTGGCCCATGCGATGTTCGACATGACCCTCGTGCAGCTGTCGACGAAGGTGCGCGGCGGCACGGGCCAATGGGTCGCGGAAGGCGTCGCCACCTTCGGCCTGCTGCTGGTGATCCTTCGGGCACCGAGCTCGCGCGTGGCGGCGATGGTCGCGGCCTACATCGGCGCGGCCTACTGGTTCACGTCGTCGACCTCCTTCGCCAATCCCGCCGCGGTCCTGGGCCGACTCTTCAGCGACAGCTTCGCCGGTATCGCCCCGGCGAGCGCACCCGCCTTCGTCGCGGTGGAGCTGATTGGCGCAGCGCTGGCCGCCGGCGTGCATCGTCTGCTGTCCGAGGCAACACCCGGCCCCGCATTGCCTGCCACCTTGCCGGCATCGGTCGCTTCCCTGTCTTCCACCCAACCGGATGCCTCCCACCATGTCTGAACCCCTCTTCCCCGACGCGAGCTTTCCCGCGCTGGATCCGGCGCTGCTGGAGATCCCGTCGCTGGACCGTCTGACGGTGCCGGCCCCGTCCCGGCATTCGCCGCGCATCCTCATGCTGTACGGCTCGTTGCGCGAGCGTTCCTACAGCCGGCTGTTGACCTTCGAGGCCGCGCGGCTGCTCGAGGCGATGGGCGCGGAGGTCCGGATCTTCGATCCGTCCGGCCTGCCCCTGCCGGACGACGCGCCCGACTCTCATCCCAAGGTGCGCGAGCTGCGCGAACTGGCCACGTGGTCGGAGGGCATGGTCTGGTGCTCGCCGGAGCGCCACGGCGCGATGACCGGGATCATGAAGACGCAGATCGACTGGATCCCGCTGAGCTCGGGCTCGGTGCGGCCGACGCAGGGCAAGACGCTCGCGGTGATGCAGGTCTCGGGCGGATCGCAGTCGTTCAACGCCGTCAACCAGATGCGCGTGCTCGGGCGCTGGATGCGCATGCTGACCATCCCCAACCAGTCCTCGGTCGCCAAGGCATTCTCCGAATTCACCGAGGAAGGCCGGATGAAGCCCTCGTCCTTCTATGACCGCGTGGTCGACGTGATGGAGGAGCTCGTCAAGTTCACGCTGCTCACCCGCGACCTGGGTCCGCAACTGCTGAGCCGCTACAGCGAGCGCAAGGAGAGCGCGGCAGAGCTGGCCAAGCGGGTTGATCTCCCGGCCGCCACGGGTTGCGCGCCTAAGGCGGGCAAGACCGGCGCGGCGCGCTGCTGCGGTTGAGGTCAAACCGGTCACCGCGGGACGGATCGCGGACGAAACCTAGAATGTCATCCGCACTCCCAAGCCCCCACCGATGAGACTTGCCAATCGCGTTCAGGCCATTGATCCCTTCTACGTCATGGAATGCGCCAAGCGGGCCGACGAGATCGCCCGCTCCGCGGTCTGCGATCCGGCCCAGGGCGGCCGGCCCATGATCTACCTGAACATCGGCGAGCCCGACTTCGGTGCCAGCCCCGCCGTGCGCGACGCCGCCGCCCGCTTCACCGCCGCCGGCCGCATCCCCTACACCCAGGCCAACGGCACCCGCGCGCTGCGCGAGCGCGTCGCCGACTGGTATCGCCAGACCCAGCATCTGGCCATCCACCCCGACCGCATCGTCATCACCGCCGGCGCCTCGGCCGCGCTGCAGCTCGCCTGCCTCGCCCTCTTCCAGGCCGGCGACGAGGTGCTGATGCCCGACCCCAGCTACCCCTGCAACCGGCACTTCGTCGCCGCGGTCGACGCCACGCCCGTGCTGATCCCCTCCTCGCCCGAGGACCGCTTCCAGCTCAGCCTCGCGCATCTGCAGTCGCGCTGGACCGAACGCAGCCGCGGCGTGCTGCTGGCCTCGCCCAGCAACCCGACCGGCACGTCGATCGCCCCGGAGGAACTCGCCCGGCTGCACGCCTTCGTGCGCGAGCGCGGCGGCGTCACCATCGTCGACGAGATCTACCAGCCGCTCAGCTACGACAACCGCTACGCGCGCAGCGCGCTGGCGCTCGGCGATGACGTCGTCTCGATCAACAGCTTCTCCAAGTACTTCGGCATGACCGGCTGGCGCCTGGGCTGGCTGGTGCTGCCCGAACCCATGGTCGGCGCCGTCGAGAAGCTTGCGCAGAACCTCTACATCTGCCCCTCCACCATCGCGCAGCAGGCCGCGCTGGCCTGCTTCGAGCCCGACTCCATCGACGAGTACGAACGCCGCCGCGAGGAACTGCGCCGTCGCCGCGACCTGGTCGTGCCCGCGCTCGAGGCCATGGGCCTGCCCGTGCCGGTGCTCCCCGACGGCGCCTTCTACGCCTGGGCCGACGCGTCGGGCACGGGCCTCGGCAGCTGGGACCTGTGCATGGACCTGATGCAGCACGCGCAGGTCGCGCTCACGCCCGGCCGCGACTTCGGCCCCGCCTTCGGCGAACGCTTCCTGCGCCTGTCGTTCTCCTCGAGCATGGACGACCTGCGCGAGGCGCTCGACCGCGTGCGCGCGCGGCTCGATCAACTGAAGGCCCGCGCCGCATGACCGCCGACCCGTCCGCCTTCCAGCATGAATTGCGCGTGTACTGGGAAGACACCGACGCTGGCGGCGTCGTCTTCTACGCCAACTACCTGAAGTTCATGGAACGCGCCCGCACCGAGTGGCTGCGCGCGATGGGCTTCGAGCAGGAGACCATGCGCCGTGACGAGGGCCTGATGTTCGTCGTCAGCGACACCGCGCTGCGCTACCTCGCCCCGGCGCGGCTGGACGACTGGCTGCGCGTGAGCGTCGTGCCCGCGGAGATCGGCCGCGCCAGCCTCACCATCGACCAGCAGGTCTGGCGCGGCGAGCAGCTGCTGACCCAGGGCCGCATCCGCATCGGTTGCGTCGATGCGCGCAGCTTGAAACCCGCGCGCATCCCGGCACGCATCCTGCAGGCGCTGCCGCCCGAGGGCGCCGCGGCCGCCGGAACGGTTGCGCCTGCGCACCGCTGACACGCTTCTTTGCATGAAGCTGGCCCGCCAATTGCCGACGAAGCCGCCAGACTTGTCACAATTCCGGCTTCGCTGAAAGCTCGACCGCAGTTCCACGCCGGTTCCCGCCAGGAACCGCCCCGCGATCCCCGTTTGCCGATCCCATGAACCAAGACCTCTCCATCATTTCCCTGATCGCCCACGCCAGCCTCACCGTGCAGCTGGTGATCGCCGCGCTGCTGCTGGTGTCGCTCGCGAGCTGGAGCGTGATCTTCAGCAAGCTGATCGCGCTGGGCCGCATCAAGGCGCGCAACGAGGGCTTCGAGCAGGAGTTCTGGTCCGGCAAGAACCTGAACGACCTCTACAACAGCGTTTCCAACCGCCCCGACGGCGCCCCGCTGGAGCGCATCTTCGCCTCGGGCATGCGCGAGTTCCTCAAGCTGCGCGAGAAGCGCGTCGTGGACGCCGGCCAGCTGCTGGACGGCGCCCGCCGCGCCATGCGCGCGAGCTTCCAGCGCGAGCTCGACGCGATGGAATCGCACCTGTCCTTCCTGGCGTCGGTGGGTTCGGTGTCGCCCTACGTGGGGCTGTTCGGCACCATCTGGGGGATCATGCATGCCTTCGTCGGCCTGTCCAACCTGACCCAGGTCACGCTGGCCACCGTGGCCCCCGGCATCGCCGAGGCGCTGGTGGCCACGGCCATCGGCCTGTTCGCCGCCATCCCCGCGGTGCTGGCCTACAACCGCTTCGCGCGTCAGATCGACCGCAACGCGATCACGCTGGAGACCTTCATCGAGGAGTTCTCCAACATCCTGCAGCGCAACGCCGGCCAGCCCGCGCCGGCCGCGCAGCGCTGATCCGGAGCGCCGCCCATGCCCGCGATGTCCTCCCGCGGCGGTTCTCGCCGCCGCACGATGAACGAGATCAACATGGTCCCGTTCATCGACGTCATGCTGGTGCTGCTGATCATCTTCATGGTCAGCGCGCCGCTCATCACCACCGGCGTGGTCGACCTGCCCAGCGTCGGCACCGCCAAGACCCAGCCCCAGCACGTGATCCAGGTGATCGTGGGCACCGACGAGCAGCTCAAGATCAAGCTCGACGGCGACCAGGATCCCTCCCCGGTGCCGCTCAAGGCGCTGGCCGCCCGCGTCAAGGACGCCCAGAAGGGCGACGCGGCCACGCCCGTGGTGATCTCCGCCGACCGCAACGTGAAGTACGAGGCCGTCGTCAAGACGATGGACGTGCTGCAGCGCGCGGGCATCCAGCGCGTCGGGCTGGCCGTGAAGAACGGCGCCCCGGCCGACCGTTGAGCGCGCGAGGCACTTCCCCACGATGAGCAACGCGACGACCGGCGCCATGGGCCTGGCTTCCCGCTTCCACCCCGACCGCGACCCGCTGCGGCCGCCGCCCGCGCCCGGCCTGGGCCGCGGATTCAGCTTCGCCATCGTGGCGCACATCCTGCTGGTGGTCGCGCTGAGCGCGGGCGTCAGCTGGCGCTCCACGCCGGTGCCGGCGATGGAGGCGGAACTGTGGTCCGCCGTGCCGCAGGCCGCCGCCCCCAAGGAACAACTCCCCACCGAGCCGCAACCCGAGCCGCCCAAGCCCCAGCCCGAGCCGCCCAAGCCCGCGCAGCCCACGCCGCAGGAGGTCCAGGCCCAGCGCGACGCGGACATCGCCATCGCCAAGGCCAAGGAACGCAAGCTCAAGGAAGAGAAGGAGCAGCGCGAGGCCGAGGACAAGCGCAAGCTCGAGCAGCGCAAGAAGGACGAGGCCGACCAGAAGGAACGCGATCGCAAGGCCAAGGAAGAGCAGGCGAAGAAGGACGACGCGAAGGAGAAGCAGGACAAGGCCAAGGCCGACAAGGCCCGCAAGGACTCCGAAGCCCGCGCCGAGGCGCAGCGTCAGGAGAACCTGCGGCGCATCCAGGGCATGGCCGGCGCCTCGGGCGGACCGTCCTCGACGGGGACGGCGCTCAAGAGCTCGGGGCCGTCCTCGAACTACGCAGGCCGCGTGATGCGGGCAGTGAAGGACCGCCTCAACTTCGACGTCTCGAGCATCGTGGGCAACCCGGTCACCGAGGTCGACGTCCGCTGCGCCCCCGACGGCCGCGTGCTGTCGGCCCGGGTGATCAAGTCCGGCGGCGTCGAGGCCTACGACGACGCCGTGACGCGCGCGATCCTGGGGGTGGAGCGTCTGCCGCTGGACACGGACGGCCGAGTGCCCTCGCAGATGATCCTGGCCTTCCGTCCGAAGGACTGACGCGGCCGATCCACGAGGCCAGCGTCAACGAGGCCGGCGTCAACGGGCCAGCGTCAACGGCCCAGCGTCAACGACGCAGGCCGGGCAGCGACCAGCCTTCGTGCGGGGCGCCGGTCGCCACGGCCATCTCGACGCTCTCGACCCGGGCCAGCCACCCACGCGCCACCGCGGTCGAGAGCCAGTCGGCGAAGTCGAAACCCGGACCGGACTCGCGCAGCGCGTGCTCCAGGTCCATGCCGCCGAGCAGCGCCTCGCACCAGCGCCAGGTCGCATCGTCCAAGGCCTGGACGCGACCCGACCAGGCATCGCGCCAGATCAGCAATCCGGCCACGTCCCGCTCGCACGGCCTCGCGTGCCGGTCGGCCTCCGCGTCGATGGCGGTCCCGGTGTCCGGAGAAGTCAGCGCGCGTCGATCCGCCTCGTCCAGGTCCTCGCCGCGATGCAGCGAGACCTGCTCGGCCAGCACCAGGCGCACCGCGCCGGCCGGCAGGCGGCCGAGCAACGCCAGCGAGCTCAGATCCGGCACGTTGACGTCCTGCCGTGACACGGCATGCAGCGCCCACTCGATCCGGGCCAGCGCCAGCCAGCCCGCAGGCACGACCGCCGGACCCGCGGCGTCGAGGCGGTCGATCAGCGCCTCGCCCCAGTCCCCGAGATCACCGTGCGACGGCGGTTGTCCACGCCAGCAGGCCCAGGCCAGCGCGGCGAAACTTCCAGGCCGCGCGGTTTCCATGTGCCGGCGCAACCGCGGATAGACCGCGCTGAGCGCCCGGTCCGCCACCGCGCAGGCATGGGCGCGGTGGACCCGCAGCGCCTGGCTCAGGCCGCCCGCGATGCCCGGCAGCGCCTGCAATCCGGGCGGCGCGAGCGATGCGGGATCCGCGCCCGGTTCGGCCAGCACGGCATCAACCAGTTGCGATTGGCGCAGCAGCAGGTCGTAGCGACCCGCCAGATCCTCGAATTCATTCATCGGCATGGCCGACCTCCACGGAGTCGCCCGATGCGGACGAGGGGCTGCGCCGGACGCGGCGCGACTGACGGCCGGGTTGACGGCCCGGATCACGGCCCGGATCACGGCCCGGGCGCGCCGGCGGCGGCGCGATCTGTTCCCGCGCGAACGCGGATTGCGTGTCGCGGGCTCGCGCGACTTCCGCGGTCAGCGCGGCCACGCCGGGCAGCGTCTGATCCCATTCGATGAGCGTGGGCCGGGCGCCGATGCGGCCCAGCGCCTCGCGATACAAGGCCCAGACCGGCTCACCAACCGGACCGCCGTGGTCATCGATCACGATGCCGTCGAGCCGGGCATGCCCGGCGAGGTGGTATTGCCCCACCGCGGCCGCGTCGATCCGCTCGAGCCAGGCGACACTCGCGGCGATCGCGGCGTCCTCGTCCTGGCCTCGGTTGAGCGCGTTGACCACCAGATGATTCAGATCCACCAGCAACCCGCATCCGGTGCGCGCGGCCAGGGTGTTGAGGAACTCGGGCTCGGGCAGGTCGTCCTCGTCCCAGCAGAGATAGGCGCCGAGGTTCTCGACGAGGATCTGCCGGCCCAGCGTCTGCTGCGCCGCATCCACCTGGGCGGCCAGCACGTCCAGGCCGAGCGCGGTGAAGGGGATCGGCAATTGCGCGTGGGCGTGCATCGGCTGCTGGTGCCGCAGCACCCGGCAGAAACCGGCATGATCCGACACCAGGCCGGGCCGCACCGCTTCCACCAGCGCGCGCACGCGCCGCAGGTGCTGCCAGTCGATGCCGGCGGCGGAGCCCAGACCCAGCCCGACGCCATGCAGGCTCACCGGCATGCGCTGCGCGGCCTCGACCAGCAAGGCCCGGGCGTGGCTGTCGGGCGCGAGGAAGTTCTCGGTGTGGACCTCGATGAAATCGAACCCGTCGCCGGCCCGCGCCATCGCGGACGCATGCAAGGCTTCCTGCAAGGCCGCTTGCAAGGTCGGTTCCCAGGCGATGCCCACGGCGACCGGCCACAAGCTGGAGCGGGCCGTCATCCCTTGGCCTCGGGCACCGGCCACCGCGTCTCGGCCGCTGTCGACGCATCCGCCAAGGTCGCGCATCCCTGCGTCAGGACCGGCAACGGGCCTCGCGTGCCGCCGGCCCGTCGGGCGCGTGCGGCGGTGGCGCCGGAGGCCGGAACCGCCGACAAGGCGGCCGTCAGCGCGGCGAGTACGAGGCAGCGAATGGTCATGCGAACAGCTCCGAGGGATGGGATCGGGCCCCGCGATGGGGAGCCCGGACGCCCGGCGGTCGCCGTCCGATCGGAGGGCCGCCAAGCATGGGGCCCTCAGTTGGGCTACCCGCATCCCGCGCAGCCGCCTGCGGCCGTGCGTTGACTTCGATCAAGCACGCTGGCGCGCAACGGAGAACCCGTCCGCGAGTTCGCTCCGGCGCCTCACCGCTGGCGCCGGCAGAGGGAACCGATCAGCGCGTGTTCACAGCGGCGTTCCGCCTGGCGTCACGAACTGCGCCCAGGCCTGCCACGCGGTGTAGAGCGCCGTCAGCCACAACAGCGCGCCCACCGCGCGCAGCAACCAGCGCTGACGACGCAGGCCGGCGGCGGTCGAGCTTCCCAGCCGCCGCCGGCCACCTGCCGCCAGCCAGGCCAGTCCGCCGTACACGGCGATCTGCGTGGCCGCGGTCACGAGCCCGATCACGCCGAGCTGCCAGACCAGGCCGCCGCGTTCCGGATGCACGAACTGCGGCAGCACGGCCAGGCTGAACAGGTAGGCCTTGGGATTGAGCAGGTTGGTCAGCATCGCGCCGAAGAAGGCGGATCGCGGACGAGTGCCGCCAGTGGCGGCGCCTCCGCTGGCCTGGGTGGCCGGCTCGGCGCGCATCAGCCCCCACCCCAGCCACGCGAGGTAGACCGCGCCGGCGACCAGCATCGCGGTGAAGGCGCCCGGCAGCGCCTTGAGCAGCAGCGCCAGCCCCATCGCGCCCATCGTCAGGTGACACAGCGCGCCGGCGACCACGCCGCCCAGCGCCGCCAGGCCGGTCCGCAGTCCGCCGGTCAGGCTGTGTCCGACGACGAAGGCCATGTCCATGCCCGGGATCAGCACGATGCCCAGCACCAGCGCGAAATACAGCGTCAACTCGGCGGGGGTCATGGCGTCTCCTCGTTCTGATGTGAGGAGGCGCAGCGTAGGCGCGCGTGCTGTCAGCCCGCGACAGGAGCGTCAGGCAGCCGCTTCAGACAGAAGCGTTCCGCGGGAGCTTCAATCCAGCTGCCCGCCGACGGCGCGGATCTCCTGGGCGGTCAGCGCCACCTGCAGCACCAGCCGCGTCGCGTCGATCAAGGTGGACAGCGGCAGGCTCGGCGCGCCCGCATGGCGCGCGGCCTGCTCGGGCAGGTAGGGAATGTGCATGAAGCCGCTGCGCACGTGCTGGCCGTCGAGCCGGTGCTGCAGCCCGTAGAACAGGTGATTGCAGACGAAGGTGCCCGCCGTCTGCGACACCGACGCCGGGTAGCCCGCCTCGCGCAGCGCGGCCACGATCGCCTTGATCGGCAGCGTCGAGAAGAACGCCGCCGGTCCGCTCGCGATGACGGGCTCATCCACCGGCTGCGCGCCCGCGTTGTCAGGGATGCGCGCGTCGTCGACGTTGATCGCCACGCGCTCGAGCGAGAGGTCGCAGCGCCCGCCCGCCTGACCGATCGCCAGCACCGCCACCGGTTTCACGCGGGCCAGCGCCTCGTTCAGCCGGCGCAGCGCCTCGCCGAACACGCAGGGCAGTTGCACCGCGACGACCCGCGCGCCGCCGATGGCCTCGCCATTGAGCGCGCGCGCCAGTTCCCACGAGGGATTGATATGTTCCCCGCCGAAAGGCTCGAAGCCGGTCACCAGCACGTTCTTCATGGCGGCGAGTCTAGCGGCCCGTCCCCGCGTGTCTGGCGTGCCCGCATTCACCGCCGCTTACATGCCTTACCTGAATGAGGCGGAAATACCCCCTCGAATGAGCGTCATCCGGGCGCTCTGCGGAGAGACTGCGCGCCTTGCGATTTTTCTCTCCCGATCCATGTCCGCGCCTGACCTGCTGCTCCGCCCTCCCCGTCACCGCACCCTGACCCGGGCGATCGCCATCGGCTGGACCGCCGCCGCGCTGCTGGGCGCCTGCGGCGGCGACGGCGGCGCGGGTGACGACGCCGCCAATGGCGCCGGGTCCGGCACGGGCGGCGGCAGCGGTCAGCCGCTCGGCGTGCTCGCCATCCAGCGCCTGGAACTCGCCCAGACCCACGTGCTGCCCGACGGCGCGCGATCCTGGTCGCCTCCCACGCCGGCCAATGCCTCCGAGACGCTGCACCTGGTCGGCGGACGCGAGGCGCTGGCGCTGGTGCGCCTGTCCGCGGCGAACGCGGACCGGCCGGTGCTGGAGGCGCTCGCTGACGGGCAGTCGCTGGGCACGGTGCCCCTGAACCCACCGTCGCAACTGCCGCCCACGGAAGCGTCCGGTCCCGCCTATGGCGACGACCTGTACAGCGCGACGGTGCCCGCGGCCTGGCTGCGGCCGGGCCTCACGCTGCGCGCGAAGGCCGCCAACTACCAGGCCGGCGAGGCACGTGCGGTGGAGGTCGGCGCGGACATGCCCTTCACGGTCCGCGTGCTGCCCTTCTATCTGTTCGGCGCGACCGAGGCCAACACCGCGCGCCCCTTGAGCGTGACCGGCGCGCCGCCCGCCGACGCGGTCACCGAGATGTACGCCAAGTGGCCCGTGGCCAAGCTCGACGCGGTGAACCATCCGGCCCGCCTGGTGCAGTGGCCGGCGCTGGTGATCCCGCCGCGCAGCGACGCCAATGGACAAGCGCAGCCGGCCTACATCGCCCGCTCGGCCAACGATTACAAGGACGGCTTCGCCGGCCTGGCCGGCGTGCTGGGCACGCTGGGCGCGCTGCGCAATGCCAATGGCGAAGGCGCGCTGCCGGTGCAGTACTACGCCCCGCTGCTGGCGCTGGACGGCGCGGGCAAGTACCGCGGACCGGGCGGCGGCCTGGGCGGCGGCAGCGACGGCGCGGGCGATGAGCTCTACGCCGGCATCTTCATCCACGAGCAGGGCCACGCCTTCGGCCTGCCGCATGTCGGCGAGGCCTACGACGACGGCCGCTATCCCTACGCCTGGGGCAGCCTGAACGGCTCGACCTGGGGCTACGACGGGCAGCGCAAGCAGTTGCTCGCGCCGTTCGTGCCGGCCACCGCGTCGCGCTACGCCAACTGCAAGACCGACACCTTCGGCGGCAAGCTGCGCACGCTGGACAACACCGGCCGTTGCGTCAAGCAGGACCCGATGCAGAGCGGCTCCGGCGACCAGGCCTCGGGGTACCGCTACGCGACCTTCTCGGACTACAGCACCGCCGTGATGCAGCGCTACTTCGAAGGCAAGACCAGCGTGGACAGCAAGGGCGTGCACACGCCGGGCAGCCGGCTGGTCGCCGACGCGAGCTTCGCGTCCGGCTACAAGCAGTGGGACACCGTGGACAAGCGCTGGGTCGAGGCGCCGATCACGACGACATCCAACGGCCTCTGGGGTCTGGACCGCGGTCTGCCCCAGCAGCGCGACGTGCCGGTGGTCGCCATCGTGCTGACCATCAGCAACGCCAACACTCCGGGCATCACGCAGATCGACCCGCCGCTGAGCTTCACGGGCAACCTGCTGCGCGGATTCGATCCGACCGTCGCCGCCGACCGCGCGGCCTTCGTGCCCGACACCTCGGCCAATGCCTGGTACTGCCGCAACGGCGGCTGCGACTTCACGTTGCGCCTGACCTACGCGGACGGCAGCGTGCGCCATCGCTTGCTGCAGGGCGGATTCCGCCCGTTCAATCAGGCCCGTGGCACGCCTGACGCCAGCACGCGTGATCCGCTCCACGGCGCGAGCTTCCGGCGCTTCGCGGTCCAGGTGCCCGGCGACAAGCGGCTGACGAAGGTCGAGCTGCTGGACACGCCGTTGGCCTGGGAAGGTCTGCCGGCACAGCCGCGCGTGATGGCGGAACGCGCGCTCTGAGGTCCGGGCGGGCACGCCACCTGCTTATCCGGGTAGTGGGCACTCTCCAAACGGGTTAATCTCCCGTCCCAAGACTGCCCAGACACAGAATTTCCCCTGTGGAGACCGCCCGATGACCGACCCGTCCGTGCCGCTGCAATGGCCTCATGCCCAGCCGGAGAATGCTCCGGCTGAAGCGGCACCGCAGTTCGAATGGCCGACACCGCCCTTCGCCGCCTACCCCCGTCCCCGGCCCCAGCGTGAACCGCAGGCTTGCGAGATCCTCGGCCTGAACGGGAGCCGCACCGTCGGCAAGGTGATCCTGATGGTGCCCTCGGAGCGGCTGGCGCAGGTCGTCGTGCCGCCGGCGCGCAACGCGATGCCGCTGAAGTTCTCGCAGTTCAAGGCGCTCAAGCTGCTGCACGCGATCGAGGTCCCGCCGCGCGATCCGGCCACCGCCGACGATCCGATGACGCTGGACCAGCGCCCGCGCAGCGAGTTCCGCCTCGTGTACCAGGGCGGCGAGGAGCAGAAGGGCTCGACGATCGGCCATCACGAGACGGAGCTGGGCCTGTTCCTGTTCCCGCCGGTCAGCGACACCAGCGACTGGGTGCGCTGCATGTTCGTGCCGCGCGAGGTGCTCGTGAGCTTCGAGGTCGGCGAGCGCATCGGCGACCTGCTGGTGCGTCAGCAGGTGGTGACGCAGGCGCAGGTCGACGACGCCGCCAACGAGCAGCGCGAGCTGCGCGACCGGCGCGTGGGCGACATCCTGGTGGCGCAGCACATCGTCACGGCCGAGCAGTTGATGGCCGCGATCGACCAGCAGGCCAAGATGCCGATGGTGCGCATCGGCGAGGCGCTGCTGGCGCTGGATCTGATCACGCAGGCGCAGCTCGACGAGGCGCTGGCGCAGCAGAAGCAGGACCGCTCGGTGCCGCTGGGCGAGCTGCTCGTGCGCAAGGGCATCGTCACGCGCGCGCAGCTGCAATCGGCGCTGGCGCGCAAGATGGGCTATCCGCTGGTGGACGCGGACAACTTCGCCATCGAGCCCGACGCGGTGCGCAAGCTGCCGTTCTCCGTGGCCAAGCGGCTGGAGGTGCTCCCGCTGGTGCTGCGCGATGGCCGGCTCATCGTGGCGATGGAGGACCCGACGCGGCGTGACTGCATCGACGAGGTTGAGTTCATCACGCAGCTCAAGGTCGTGCCCGCGCTGGCGCGGCTGGGCTCGCTGGCCTTCGCGATTCCCACGGCCTACGAGCGCTACAGCGGTCAGCCGCTGCCCACCGGCGGCCTGGGCGGCCTGCCGGCGCTGTCGATGGATTTCGAGCTCGACACCTCCGACAAGCTGATCGAGACGCTGGAACGCGAGGGCCAGGAGCAGGTCGCGCGCGAGGCGGCGCGCGAGGAGGAGAAGGACCGCCAGATCGAGCAGAGCGACAACTCGCTGGTCCGGCTGATCAACACGATGATCATCGACGCGCACAACCAGAACGTGTCGGACATCCACATCGAGACCTATCCGGGCAAGGAGAAGGTCAAGATCCGCTTCCGCAAGGACGGCGTGCTGCAGCCCCACCTGGAACTGCCGCACACCTACCGCAGCGCGCTGATCGCGCGGATCAAGATCATGTGCGACCTCGACATCTCCGAGCGCCGCAAGCCGCAGGACGGCAAGATCAATTTCGCCAAGTTCTCCGAGCGCCACAAGATCGAGCTGCGCGTGGCCACCATCCCGACCAACAACGGGCTGGAGGACGTGGTGATGCGGATCCTGGCCTCGGCCAAGCCGATCCCGATGGAGAAGCTGGGCTTCTCCGAGCGCAACCTCAAGGAATTGAAGGCGGCGTCCGAGCGGCCTTACGGCATGGTGCTGTGCGTGGGTCCGACCGGCTCGGGCAAGACGACGACGCTGCACTCGGTGCTGGCCAACATCAACACGCCGGAGCGCAAGATCTGGACGGCCGAGGACCCGGTGGAAATCACGCAGGCCGGGCTGCGGCAGGTCCAGGTGAATCCCAAGATCGACTGGACCTTCGCCAAGGCGCTGCGCGCCTTCCTGCGCGCGGACCCGGACGTGATCATGGTCGGTGAGATCCGGGACGAGGAAACAGCGGAGATCGCCGTGGAGGCGTCGCTGACGGGCCACCTGGTGCTGTCCACGCTGCACACCAACAGCGCGCCGGAAACGGTCACGCGCCTGCTGGACATGGGCATGGACCCGTTCAACTTCGCCGACTCGCTGCTGGCGGTGCTGGCGCAGCGTCTCGTGCGCCGGATCTGCCCGTCGTGCCGCAAGTCCGAGGCGATGTCCGAGACGACGCTCAACGAGCTGCTGGACGACTACCTGCACGTGTTCTCCGCGGAGAACCGGCCCTCGCGCGAATCGGTGCTGGCGGAATGGCAGGGGCTGTACGGTCAGCCCAACCTGCTGCAGTACCACTCGCCGGGTTGCGAGAAGTGCGACCACACCGGCTTCAAGGGCCGCGCGGGCCTGCATGAGCTGCTGACCGTGTCGCGTCCCATCCGCCGCCTGATCCAGACTGGCGGCCGCGCGGAGGAGCTGATGCATCTGTCGATGTCCGAAGGCATGCGCACGCTGCGTCAGGACGGCATCGCCAAGGTCCTGCAAGGTGTGACCACGCTGGGCGAGGTCCGGTCGACGAGCAATCAGTAGCGGCCCTCAGCGGCCCTCAGCTGCTGCCATCGCCCATCAGCGGCCGGCAACGCCCATCAGCGGCGGGTGTCGGCCAGCGCCAGGATCGGCGCGGCCATCCGCGCCGCCGCGCCGCGATGCGCCGCGGCGAAGGCTGTGGCCGCGGCGGACATCGCGTCGCGCTCGGCCGGGCGGGTCAGCAGACCCAGCGCCTCATCCAGCGCGCGCGGCAGGTCCTCGACCCGGCGCGACGCGCCCGCCTGCAGCGACAGCTCGGCCGCCTCCGCGAAGTTGAACGTGTGCGGGCCCATGAACAGCGGCACGCCGCAGGCCGCGGTCTCGATCAGGTTCTGCCCGCCGAGCTTCTCGAAGCTGCCGCCGAGCAGCGCCACGTCGGCCAGCCCGTAGTACAGCGCCATCTCGCGCATCGAATCGCCCAGCCACACGTCCGCCACGCCCGCGCTCAATGGCGGCGTGGCGATCTCGCTGGTGCCGAAGGCGCTGCGGCGCGCCACCGTCAGGCCGGCCCCGGTGACCAGCGCGGCGATCTCGTCGAAGCGCTGCGGATGCCGCGGCACGATCAGCAGCAGCGGTGAACCCGCGCGCGCCCTCGCCTCGCCCGCCTGCTGCCAGGCGGCCAGCATCGCGGCCTCCTCGCCCTCACGCGACACCGCGAGCATCACCACGGGCCGATTCAGCCCCGCGCGCCAGGCGCGGCCCCGCGCCAGCAAGGCCTCGTCGGGCTGAAGATCAAACTTGAGATTGCCGCACACGCGCACGTCCGCCACGCCGGCCTGACGCAGGCGATCGGCGTCCTCGGTCGTCTGCGCGAGCGCCAGACGCAGGCTGCGCGCCGCGGGTGCGAGCAGCGCCTTGAACTTCTCGCCACGACGCAGGCTGCGCGCGGACAGGCGCGCGTTGGCCAGCACCATCGGCACGCCGGCCTTCAGCGCCTCGTGCTGCACGTTGGGCCAGATCTCGGTTTCCATCAGCACGCCGACCGCGGGCCGCGTGCGTCGCAGGAATCGGCGCACCGCGCCCGGTGTGTCGAAGGGCAGCCAGCGCTGCGTGTCGCCATCGCGCAGCAACGCGCGACCGGCCTCGCGGCCCGTCGCGGTCGTGTGCGTGAGCAGCAGCCGCATCCCGGGCCGCTCCGCGCGGAGCCGGTCGATGAGCGCGGCGGCGGCGCGGGTCTCGCCCAGCGACACCGCATGCACCCAGATTGATCCCGGCGCGATCGACGCGCCGAAGCCGAATCGTTCGGCCGGATGCGCCGCGTAGAGCGGCTCCTGACGGCCGCGCAGGAACAGGCGCAGCGCGTAGGCCGGCGACGCGAGCCTCAGCAGCGTGCTGAAGACACCGCGCGCCAGGCGCTCCTTGAACGAATCGGCGGACAAGGAACGATCAATGGCCGGACGTGAACGTGATGTCGGCCTTCACGCGCTTGAGCTGGGCCAGCACTTCCTTCTGGATGCGCTCCAGCGCTTCCTGCGTGTGGCCCTCGAAGCGCAGCACCAGCACCGGCGTCGTGTTGGACGCGCGCACCAGGCCGAAGCCGTCGTCGTATTCCACGCGGATGCCGTCGATCGTGATGATCTCCTTGGCATTGGGGAACTCGGCGATCTCCTTGAGCTTGGCCACGACCTCGTGGTGCTCGCCTTCCTTGCAGGGGACGTTCAGCTCGGGCGTGTTGACGCTGTTGGGCAGGTCGTTGAGGACCTTGGACGGATCGTCGCTGCGCGACAGGATCTCGAGCATGCGCGCGGCGGTGTACATCGCGTCGTCGAAGCCGTACCAGCGCTCGGCGAAGAAGATGTGGCCCGAGAGCTCGCCGGCCAGCGGCGCACCGGTTTCCTTGAGCTTGGCCTTGGCCAGCGAGTGGCCCGTCATCCACATCAGCGGCTTGCCGCCGTGCTCGCGGATCCACGGGGCCAGGCGCTGCGTGCACTTGACGTCGAAGATGATCTCCGAGCCGGGCAGGCGCTTGAGGATGTCCGCGGCGATCAGCATGATCTGGCGGTCCGGCATGATCATCGTGCCGTCCTTGGTGACGATGCCCAGGCGGTCGCCGTCGCCGTCGAAGGCCAGTCCGAGCTCGGCGTCGGTCGCGTGCACGATGCGCTTGAGGTCCTCGAGGTTCTCGGGGCGCGAGGGATCCGGATGGTGGTTCGGGAAGTCGCCGTCGACCTTGGAGAAGATGTCGACGACCTCGCAACCCAGCGCGCGGAGGATCGCGGGCGCGGTGGCGCCGGGGATGCCGTTGCCGCTGTCCACGACGATCTTCATCGGGCGCGAGAGCTTGGCGTCGGACACGATGCGATGCGTGTATTCGGCGGTGATGTCCATCGAGGCGACGCGGCCGTTGCCGGTGGCGTAGTCCTCGGCCTCGATGCGGCGCTTCAGGTCCTGGATCTGCTCGCCGTAGACGGCGGCGCCCTTGAGGACCATCTTGAAGCCGTTGTAGTCCTTGGGGTTGTGGGACCCGGTGACCTGGATGCCGGAGTGGCAGCCGTGCTTGCCGCGGGTGGCCGCGACGTAATAGAGCATGGGGGTGGTGACGGCGCCGACGTCGACGACGTCGAGGCCGGTGGACTTGAGGCCGCGGATGAGGGCGGCGACGAGGGAGGGGCCGGAGACGCGTCCATCGCGGCCGACGGCGACGGCCGTCTCGCCGAGCTTCAGGGCTTCGGTGCCGAAGGCCTTGCCGAGGTGTTCGGCGAGGGTTTCGTCCAGCGTCGTGCCGACGACACCGCGGATGTCATAGGCCTTGAAGATGGATGCGTGAACTTGCATGGGCTTCCTTGAGACGTGGTGGTTTCCAAAACTGGGGCGCATTGTAGGCAGGCGTCCTGTGACAGCCGTGTAACCCCCCGCACGCAGGCAATTCGCGGGCCAGCCTCCCTCCTCGACGAAGTCTCGTAGGGAGCGTCTCGGAGGGAGCAGCCCAGGGCCCCTTTCCGGAAGTAGAGGGGTGAATTGGATGGCCGGGGCGGCCATCCAAGAGAGGACATGGAGGAAAGGGGCCCTGGGCGGATCCCGACTGCTCGGTGCATGCAGGGAGATGTCCGAAAACGGCGAGATCGATAGGGAGCGGACTCCTATGATTCGTCGCATGGACTTCCTGCTTGACCCTGAACATTGCTACCCGGCGCTGCTGGCGAGGGATGCCCGATTTGACGGGCAGTGGTTTGTCGGCGTGACGTCGACGGGGGTGTATTGCCGGCCGATCTGCCGGGTGCGTGCGCCGCGGCGGGAGAACTGCCGGTTCTTCCCGAGCGCGAGTTTGGCGGAGGCGGCGCGTTTCCGTCCGTGCCTGAAGTGCCGCCCTGAACTGGCGCCTGCTGCACGACCGTGGAGCACGATGGATGCGGCGGCGGTGCTGGCGCGGGAGGCCGCGCGTTGGCTGGATGAATGCGCGCCGGAGGAGGCGTCGTTGCCGGCGCTGGCGGCGCACCTGGGCGTGAGCGAGCGGCATGTGCGTCGCGTCTTCACGGCGGAGCATGGGGTGGCGCCGCTGCAGTATCTGCAGACGCGTCGCCTGCTGCTGGCCAAGCAGTTGTTGACGGACACGCGGCTGCCGATCGCGGAGGTAGCGCTGGCGGCGGGGTTCTCGAGCTTGCGGCGTTTCAACGCGGCGTTCCAGGAGCATTACCGGCTGAGCCCGACGGCACTGCGCAAGGGCGGTGCCGAGTCCGGCGACGAGGGCCGCCCGGGCGCGCACGCACTGGAGACGGCCGAGCTCCGACTGGACTTGCGCCCGCCGCTGCTGGGCGCGGAGATGCTGCGTTTCCTGGCGGCGCGCGCGGTGCCAGGTGTTGAATGTGTCGACATCGAGCGCTTGTCGTTGTCGCGCAGCGTGCGGCTGACGCGGCTGGGCCAGGCCGATGTGCTGGGCTGGGTCTCGCTGCGGCTGAGCCCGGATGGCGCCGAGCGTCCGCAGGTGCGACTCTCGCTGAGCCCTTCGCTGTGGCCGGCGATCGCGACGCTGATGCCCCGGCTGCGCCGCTGGCTGGACCTGGACGCGGACCCGCAGGCCATCGCCGCGGCGCTGGGCGAGGTCCTCGGTCCGACGGCGCTGGGCTTGCGGCTGCCGGGATCGCTGGACCGTTTCGAGCTCGCGATCCGCGCGGTGCTCGGTCAGCAGGTCACCGTCGCGGCCGCGCGCACCCTGGCCACGCGATTGATCGCGCGTTTCGGCGAACCGCTGCCGGACGGAGCCGGCGCGCCCCCGGGCGTCACGCATGTGTTCCCGGCACCGGCCACGCTGGCCGCCGCCACCGTCGACGACATCGCCTCGCTGGGCATGCCCGCGCGCCGCGCGCAGGCCTTGATCCACCTGGCGCAGCAATGGCCCACGCTGGCCTTCGCTCAAGGGCGAGGCACGGTGGAGGCGGCCATCGCGGAGCTCGCCGCCCTGCCCGGCCTGGGGCCTTGGACGGCGCATTACATGCTGATGCGCGGCTGGAGCTGGCCCGACGCCTACCTGCCAGGCGATGTCGTGCTGAAGCAATGCCTGGAGGAACGCGCCGGCGGCCCGCTGCGTCCGCGCGAGTTGATCGAGGCCGCCGCGCATTTCGCGCCTTATCGGAGCTACGCCGTGCTGCAGCTGTGGCGCGAGGCGGCGCTCAAACCCAAGCTCAATCCCAAGCTGAAGACCGATCTCAAGACCGTGAAGGGACTGCCGTCATGACCCCGACATTCACCGCCTGGACCGAGACCGACACCCCGCTCGGCCGCCTGCTGATCGCCCGCAATGCGGAGGGCCTGTCCGGGCTCTGGTTCGAGGACCAGAAGTACCACCCGGGTCCGCTCGCCGCGCCGCGCGATGACGACGATGCGCTGCTGCGCGGCGTGGTGGACGCGATGAAGGCCTACTTCGCCGGCCAGGCCACCGCGCTCCCGCCGATGTCGCCGTCGGGCACGGCCTTCCAGCAGGCGGTGTGGCGCGCGCTGCTGGACATCCCCGCGGGCAGGACCGTGACCTATGGCGAGCTCGCGACCCGGCTCGGCCGGCCCGAAGCGGTGCGCGCGGTCGCGGCGGCGGTGGGCCGCAATCCGGTCTCGGTGCTGATCCCGTGCCACCGCGTGCTCGGCGCCGACGGCAGCCTCACCGGTTATGCCGGCGGCCTGCATCGCAAAGAGGCCCTACT
The DNA here is from genome assembly GCF_048081605.1 of Roseateles sp. So40a. Lineage (NCBI taxonomy): Bacteria > Pseudomonadati > Pseudomonadota > Betaproteobacteria > Burkholderiales > Sphaerotilaceae > Roseateles > Roseateles sp. So40a. The sequence continues at coordinate 3,238,601 of NZ_CP182288.1, forward strand.
GACAATCGAAGGTGGACTCCCCGCTACGCTTCGCCCCTCGCCGTCCCGCTCCGGGCCTCGGCGTCACGACAACAAGGCGGGCTCCCGGTCCGCTCAGAACACAAGGGTGAACGCGTGAAGCGAAGCGATCTGATCGAACTGCTGGTGCTGGCCGCCATCTGGGGCGCCTCATTCCTGTTCATGCGGCTGGCCGCGCCCGAGTTCGGCGCGGTGGCCACGGCCGCCGTGCGCGTGGCCGGCGCGTCGCTGTTCCTGATTCCGCTGTTGGGCCTGCGCGAGGGCCTCGGCGACCTGCGCACCCATTGGAAGGGTCTGCTGCTGGTGGGCTTCCTCAACAGCGCCTTCCCGTTCGCGCTGTTCAGCTACGCCGCGCTGTCGATCAACGCCGGCCTGTCCAGCATCCTCAACGCGACCACGCCGATGTGGGGCGCGCTGGTGGCCTGGGCCTGGTTCGGGCAACGGCTCGATGGCTCGCGCCTGCTGGGCCTGGCGCTGGGGTTCGCCGGCGTGGTGCTGCTGGCCTGGGACAAGGCCTCGTTCAAGGCGGGCGGCAGCGGTTTCGCGATCGTCGCCTGCCTGGTGGCCGCGCTGAGCTACGGCATCGCCGCCAGCGCCACCAAGCGCTACCTCACCGGCGCGAGCCCGCTGGCGGTGGCCACGGGCAGTCAGTTCGCCGCCGCGCTGCTGCTGGCCGCGCCGGCCTGGATGCTGCGCCCCGCCGCGATGCCCAGCGGCCATGCCTGGGGCGCGGTCGCGCTGCTGGCGCTGCTGTGCACCGGCATCGCCTACATCCTGTTCTTCCGCCTGATGAAGCGCGTGGGGCCGACCAACACAATCTCGGTGACCTTCCTGATCCCGGTCTTCGGCCTGCTGTGGGGCTGGACCTTCCTGGGCGAGACGCTCAGCGGCTCGATGGCCGCCGGGTGCCTGGTCGTGCTGCTGGGCACGGCGCTGGCGGTGGGCGTGCTCAAGTTCCCGTCGACGAAGCCAGCGACGTCCTGAGGATCCGGTCCGACAGCGCGGGCGCTTCGTCCGCGCAGGCCCGCGCCAGGATCAGGCCGCCGACCATCGTCGTGAGCAGGCCGATCGCGCGGGCCTCGTCCTGGGGCGTCGGGTCGTCGACGACGCTGCCGTCGGGCCGATGCGTGGCGAGTTCGCGCACATAGGCCGCGATGCCCTCGCCCATCGATGCGGCCAGCAGGCCACCCTCGCGCGCGGCGTCCACGCCCAGGGCCGCCATCGGGCAGCCGGCGCCCGGCGCGTCGCGGTGCGCGGCGCTGAAGTAGCGCTTGAGGAAGGGGCCGAGGTCGCCGCCGTGTTTGGCGAGCTGCGCGCTCAAGCGCGACATCGAGGCCTGGAAGGCGACATCGCAAGCCTCGGCCGCGAGTTCCTCCTTGGACGCGAAGCGTCCGTAGAAACCGCCGTGCGTGAAGCCGGCTTCTCGCGAGATCTCCGACAGACCGACGCCCGCGATGCCGCGCTCGCGGTACAGCTTGGCGGCGGCGTCCACCAGGGCCTGGCGGTTGGCGGCGGATTGCTCTTTGGTGACTTTCATGATGGACGCCATTGTAGGAAGCGCCGCGATCGACGCCGAATCGGATGCCATGCTTTTGAGTAGGGGCATCATCAAATCCGAAGGTCGCGGCAGGAGATCCCGATACGATGCCGGCCATCATCAAAACTGATCGCTGACCGCGCCACCGCATGCTCGCCGCCGCCCTGTCCCTCCGCATGACCCGCCGGGGTCTCCACTTCAGCTGGGTGATCGCCGGGCTGACCTTCCTAACGATGCTGTTCATGTCGGCCGCGCTGGGACTGCCCGGCGCGATGCTGCAGCCGCTGGCGCAGGAGTTCGGCTGGACCACCAGCCAGATCTCCTCGGCGCTCGCGCTGCGCTTCGCGCTGTTCGGGTTGATGGGGCCGTTCGCGGCCGTGCTGATGGAGCGCTTCGGCGTGCGAGCCGTCGTGAGCGTCGCGCTGGGCCTGGTGGGCGGCGGCATGCTGCTGGCGGGCGCGGTGACGCAGCTCTGGCACCTGGTCGTGCTGTGGGGCGTGGTGCTGGGGCTGGGCAGCGGGATGACCGCGCTGGTGCTGGGCGCGATCGTGTCCAACCGCTGGTTCGCGACCCGCAAGGGGCTGATCATGGGCATCCTGACCGCCAGCGCGGCCACGGGCCAGCTGATCTGCCTGCCCATCGCCGCCTGGATGATCGAGCGCTGGGGATGGCGCGCGCCGCTGCTGCCGCTGGCGGTGCTGTGCCTGGCGGTGATGAGCCTGGTGTTGCTGTTCATGCGCGACCGGCCGTCGGACGTGGGCCTGGCGCCGTATGGGGCGGAGCCGGTGTCGAAATCAGCAGCAACAGCAGCAGCAGCGGCCGCGCCTGTCACGTGGCGCACGCCCTTCGTCGCGCTGCGCGACGCGTCCACGCAGCCGACCTTCTGGCTGCTGTTCGGCACCTTCTTCATCTGCGGGCTGTCGACCAACGGCCTGGTGCAGACACATTTCATCTCGCTGTGCGGAGACTACGGCCTGGCGGCGGTGCCCGCGGCCTCGGTGCTCGCGATGATGGGCCTGTTCGACTTCATCGGCACGATCGCCTCGGGCTGGCTCAGCGACCGCTACGACGCGCGCAAGCTGCTGTGCTGGTATTACGCGCTGCGCGGGCTGTCGCTGATGTGGCTGCCCCATGCGGAGTTCACGCTGTACGGGCTCTCGCTGTTCGCGGTGTTCTATGGGCTGGACTGGATCGCCACCGTGCCGCCGACGGTGCGCCTGACCGCGGAGCGCTTCGGCGCGGCGCGCGTGGGGATGGTGTTCGGGTGGATCTTCGCGGGCCATCAGATCGGCGCGGCCGTCGCGGCTTATGGTGCGGGACTCAGCCGCAGCCTGCTGCTGAGCTACGCGCCCGCGCTCTACGTCGCGGGCGCGGCTTGCCTGATCGCAGCGGGCATGGCGATGGTCATCCGGCGCAAGACCGTGGCCGTTTGAAGAGCCCTCACCCCCCGCCCTCTCCCGCTGCGCGGGCGAGGGAGCAAATGCGGCCCCTCGCCCGCGCAGCGGGAGAGGGGTGGGGGTGAGGGCTCGAGGCAGTTACTCGGTCGCGGCAAGCAGGGCTTGCAGCCCGGCCTCGTCGAGGATGGTGAGGCCCAGCTCGCGCGCCTTGTCCAGCTTGGAGCCAGCCTCCTCGCCCGCGATCAGGTAGCTCGTCTTCTTCGACACCGACCCGCTGACCTTGCCGCCCGCGGCCTCGATCAACTCCTTGGCCTCATCCCGCGACAGCGTCGGCAGCGTGCCCGTGAGCACCAGCGTCTTGCCCGCCAGCGGCTGCGGTCCTGCCGGCGCCGCCGCGGCACCATCGCTCTCCGGGAAGCTCACGCCCGCGGCGATCAACTGCTCCACCACCTCCCGGTTGTGCGCCTCCGCGAAGAACGCCGCGATGCTGCGCGCCACGATCGGCCCCACGTCCTTCACCGCGAGCAACTGCTCCTCGGTCGCCGACATCAGCGCGTCCATCCGGCCGAAATGTTTGGCCAGGTCCTTGGCCGTCGTCTCGCCCACCTGCCGGATGCCCAGCGCGAAGAGGAAGCGCGCCAGCGTCGTGTGCTTGCTCTTCTCCAGCGCGTCGATCAGGTTGAGCGCGCTGCGGTCACCCATGCGCTCCAGCGCGGTGAGCTTGGCCACGCCCAGCTTGTACAGCCCGGGCAGGCTGGTGACGATGCCGCCATCCACGAGCTGATCCACGAGCTTGTCGCCCAGGCCCTCGATGTCCATCGCGCGCCGGCCGGCGAAATGCAGCAGCGCCTGCTTGCGCTGCGCCGGGCAGAAGATGCCGCCGGTGCAGCGGAACTCGATGTTGCCGGGCTCGCGCGCCACGTCGCTGCCGCAGACCGGGCAATGCCGGGGCATGCGGAAGTTGGGCACATACGCCGCGCGCGCCGCGTCGACCTTGCCCACCACCTCCGGGATCACATCGCCGGCGCGGCGGATGATGACCTGGTCGCCCACGCGGATGCCCTTGCGGCGCATCTCGAAGAGGTTGTGCAGCGTCGCGTTGCTCACCGTCGTGCCGCCGACGAAGACCGGCTCCAGCTTGGCCACCGGCGTCAGCTTGCCGGTGCGGCCGACCTGGATGTCGATGCGGTCGAGCTTCGTCACCTGCTCCTGCGCCGGGTACTTGTGCGCCACCGCCCAGCGCGGCTCGCGCGACACGAAACCCAGCCGCCGCTGCAGCTCGCGGCTGTTGACCTTGTAGACGACGCCATCGATGTCGAACGGCAGCGCGTCGCGCTTCTCGCCGATCTCGCGATGGAAGGCCACGAGCCCCGCGGCTCCGCGCACCACCGCGCGGTCGGCGTTGACGGGCAGCCCGTAGCTGCCCAGCGCGTCGATCATCGCGCCGTGCGTGGCGGGAATGTCCCAGCCTTGCGTCTCGCCGATGCCGTAGGCGAAGAAGCTCAGCGGACGCTGACGCACCAGCGCCGGGTCGAGCTGGCGGATTGCGCCCGCGGCCGTGTTGCGCGGGTTCACGAAGGTCTTCTCGTTGGCCGCGCGCTGACGCTCGTTGAGCGCCTCGAAATCGTCGCGCCGCATGTAGACCTCGCCGCGCACCTCGAGCACCGCCGCCTTCGCGCCGTCGCCGGTGAGCCGCAACGGGATCTGCGAGATCGTGCGCACGTTCTGCGTGACGTCCTCGCCGGTCTCGCCGTTGCCGCGCGTGGCGGCCTGCACCAGCACGCCGCGTTCATACCGCAGGTTGATCGCGAGCCCGTCGAACTTCAGCTCCGCGGCGTACTCCACCGGCGCGGCCTGCTCGCCCAGATCGAGCTCGCGACGCACGCGCGCATCGAAGTTCTCCGCGCCGCTGGCCTCGGTGTCGGTCTCGGTCCGGATGGACAGCATCGGCACCACGTGCCGCACCGGATCGAACACGTCCAGCACCGCGCCCCCGACGCGCTGGGTCGGTGAATCGGGCGTTCGCAGCGCCGGATGCGCGGCCTCGATCGCCTGCAGCTCCTGGAACAGCTGGTCGTATGCCGCGTCGGGCAGGGACGGCGTGTCCAGCACGTAATACAGGTGGGCGTGATGGTGCAGCTGATCGCGCAGCTCGGCGGCGCGCGCGGCGGCCTGATCAGCGGTCAGCGAGGCCGCCGCGCTGGCGGCGGCAGCAGCGGAGACGGTAGCGGTGGCGGGCGTCGAGGAAGTCATGCGCGCATTGTGGCGCAGCCCTACTGAGCCGCCCGCTGGTCACGGCCGGCAACGTCCCTCTGTTCTCGAATGGCATTTGCAGGAGCCCCGTTCCATGTCCCGTCCCCTGACCGCCCTCGCCTCACGCGCGAATCCGCGACACCTGCGCCGCCGATCCTCGCGCGGCGTTACCCTGCTGGAACTGCTGATCGGCGTGGGCGTCATCATCGTGATCACCGTCGGCGTGCTGATGGGCGTGCGCAGCCTCAACGCGCAGCTCGACCGGTCCGCGCTGCTGCGCCACGCGCCGCAGATCCACGCCAACCTCAGCGCCTACGGGGTGCTGGACGCCACGACCACCACGACCCTCACCACCCAGGCGGCGATCGACCTGAACGCCTTCCCCTCGGACCTCGTCAGCGGCAGCTCGGTGAGCAACGCCTTCGGCGGACAGACCTTCGTGACCGGACTGGCAACGGCGGCGCAAGGCATCGCGGCAGGCGGCGCGTATGTCCTGTCCTTCACCGGCATTCCCGCCTCGCAATGCGCCGGCGTCGCCCGCGGACTCTCCGCGCTCGCGGATGCGGCGTGGGTCGCCCCGAACACGACGACCGCCCAACCGACCGGCTTGCCCGACCCGTCGACCGCGGTCCGGGAGGTCGGCAAGCCCCTGGACCGCGCCAAGCTCACCACCCAGTGCGCGGCGGGTGGCGGCGCGCTGGAGATCCACGTGTTGATGAAGCGCTGATCTCCCGACATGCGCATCTTCCCTTGTCTCGCCGCGCTCGTGCTGGCCCTGCTGCCACGCGCCTCGCCGGCCGGTGCCGACGCTGACATCGGCGCCGGCATCCCACCGTCCCCCTTCGGCGCCGGCAGCTCCATCGCCGGCGCCTCAGACGCCAGCGCCTCCTCCGCCTGGACCTTCAGCCGCGACGACGTCTCGGTGCGTCAGGCCTTGCAGCGCTGGGCGGTCGACGCCGGATGGCAGCTGGTCTGGGACATCGACCGGGACTTCCCCATCGAGGCCGAGGTCACGTTGCGCGGCGACTTCCTCGACGCCATCGCCCAGGCGATGGCCGTGCTGCGCGACACCGACTATCCGGTGCAGGCGCGCGTGCAGTCGACGGCCCGCATCGTGCGCATCGCGCGGTATCTGCCCGAGGGGGTGCGCCAATGACGCGGCGCTGGACACGCGGGGCGCGGCGCCTTGGCGCGACTGCCTGGCGCTCAGCCCGCCTGGCCAGCCTGGCGGGGGCGTTGGCCGGCTGCGCCCTGCCGGCCGCGCGCGACACCTCGCAAGCGCATCAGGCCTTGTTCGATCGCGCGGCCGAGTGGCAGGCGAGGATGCGTCAGGACGCGGCCCCGCCACCGCTGGTCGTGCCCGATCCGCTGCCGCGATTCGCGAGCCGCTCCATCGCGCTGCGCCACGACGAGCGCCTGCCCGCCCACCTGGCCCGCCTGCGCCTGCACGCGCCCGGACGGCTCACGCTGCCGGCCGCGGCGGAGCTGATCTCGCGGGCGATCGGGCTGCCGGTGATCATGACGCCCGACGCGCTGCACAACGCCGCCGACTACGCGCCCGGCGCGGTGTCGCGGCCGCCTCTGGACCTCGCGGCGGCCTCGCCCGAGGACACCGCCGCGTGGCGGGAGGCGGCACGCGCGGGCGCGACGCGGCTCGACATCTCCGCGGTGGAGCATCGCCACACCGTGGAGATCAACCATCACGGCCCCTTGCGTGTCCTGCTCGACCGCATCGCCGCGCAGGCGGGCCTCCAATGGGCATACACCGGCGGGCGCATCGTCTTCTCGCGGGTCATCACGCGCGCGATCGCGCTGAAGGCGCTGCCGGGTGGCCTGGACACCAACCAGTCGCTGGAAGTGATGGGCGTGGGCGACACCTCGGGCGGCGGATCGGCCAAGGTCGGGACCAGCGCGGTGAGCGACCTCTGGGCCGGCCTGCCCGACGCGCTCAAGCCGATGCTCTCGCCGATGGCGGCGCTGCACGTCGACGCCCGCGCGGGCCTCGTCACCGTGACCGACGCGGCGTTCAACGTCGAGCGCGTGCAGGACTACCTCGACGCGCTCAACACCACCGCGCTGCGCCAGGTGCTGCTGGAGATCGAGGTCCTGCAGGTCAGCTTCAACGACGAGTTCAGCAACGGCATCGACTGGCGCGCGATGCTGGGCCGCCTGGACGCGGGCAACCGGCTGCAGCTCACCGCCCCCGCCGCGCTCGGCCCGATCAGCGGTGGCGCCGCCGGCGCGCTGAGCTTCGTGCTGGGGCCGTCGTCCTCGCGCGACTCGCCCAGCGAGTGGGTCGCCAAGGCCTTGCAGGAGTACGGCCGGGTCTCCACCGCGTACTCGGCCGTCGTCACCACCACCAATCGCATGCCGGTGCCGCTGGGGGCGTTGCAGACGCGCTCCTATGTCCAGCGCAGCACGGCCGCGACGGTCAACCCGACCAACGGCCTGATCACCCCCGGCGCGCTGGAGCCCGGCAAGCTGTCCACCGGCCTCGGCCTGACGGTGCTGCCGGTGATCCTCGATTCCCACCTGGTGCTACTGCAGACCGCGCTGCAGGTGAGCGAGCTGCGCCAGCTGCGCGCCTTCACCAGCGGCAGCGGGATCACGGCGCAGTCGGTGCAGTTGCCTGAGACGCTGAGCTTCAGCACCTTGCAGCGCATCAGCGTGCCGGCCGGACGCACGCTGGTGCTGGCTGGTTTCGAGCGCGAGCAGGCGCAGCTCGACGACGCGGACATCGTGCGCGGCGTGTTCCCGCTGGCGCGCCGCGGAGCGCGCTCCAAGCAGGGCACGGTCGTGTTGATCACACCGCGTCTGCCGCAACCATGAGCGTGATCCCGCACGACCGCGCGCCCTCGATCGGCTTGGCGCGATGGGCCGGCAGGAGCTTCGCCTTCGGCCTGGACTGGCGGCCACTCGCCGACCCGACGCTCTCCTCGCACGAGCTCGCCCGCGCCCATGTCGAGGGCTATCGATGGACGGTCCGGCTCCCCGGGGGCGATCTGTTCGGGCTTGCGCGTCACGTCCCTGCCAGATCCCCCAGATCGCCCCTGGGATGGCGGCGCGCGCATGCCGCGGTGCCCTTGCTGATCAGCCGATGGGCGGAGCACGGCGCCGAGGCCTGCCTGATCGCGCTCGATGCCGACGCCGGTGCTGATGGCAATGGCAAGGGCAAGGGCAAGGGCGACGTCGACGGGACTGTCGCAGGCGCGGGCCGCGTGGCCTTCGTCGGGCTGATGGACTGCCGCCCGGTGCCCGGCTTTGATCGGGTGCTGCCCGACCTCGATGCCGCCCTCGCCGTGCTGCAGGAGTTCCGCGACATGCATCCCGGCGAGCCGGTGCGCGTCGCGAGCCACCTGCCCGGGCATGCCGTCATCGGCGCCGCGTTGACGCCGATGCTCTCGACGCTGTTCAGCCAGCCCGACGCCGACTCGCGGCTGAGGCCCCTGCGCACGCGCGCCTGGTACTGGCGCGTGGCGACGGTGGGCGTGGTGGCGCTCGCGGCACTGGGCGGACTCGGCAGCATCGCGGTGTCGCGGATGCTGGAGCGCGAGGCCCGCGCGACGGAGGCCGCCGCGCAGGCCCGTCATCGGGCCATGCTTGCCGCGCGCGCGTCGCCGGCCCAGCGCGCGGCCGACCGCGAACGCCGTCTCGCGGGCTGGCTCGCGATGTCGGCGCCACCGGGGCCGGCACTGCTGGACCGTTGGCGGACCGCGATCGCCGCGTTGCCGCTGAGCCGCGCGGGATGGACGCTGCAACGCGTGGCGTGCGAGCCGATCCACGGCTGCCTGGCCACGTGGTCCCGGCATCACGGCAACCTCGCGCGCTTCGACACCGCGATCAACGCCGCGATCGAGGGCCGGAACGACCCGCGAGACCCGCGCCTGCGCCCCTCGCTGTCCACCTCCTCCGCGGCGGACGCGGAACTGCTCGGCGCTTCGCTGCAGACCCTGCTCCCCGACACGGCCCGGCACGACGAGGACGCCCGCTCAACGTCAACGTCAACGTCAACGTCAACGTCAACGTCAACGACATCGACATCGACATCGGTATCAGCCAAGACATCCACACCGAGGACCTCGCCGCTGCGCCCGGACCAGCTCCCGCTGCTGCGCGATGCGCTCAATGGCTGGGGCAGTCATCTGCAGGACCTGGCGACAGTGGGCGCGGGGCAAGCCGTGTTGAAGCGTCTGCCGACGCCCGATGCCGATGGCTCGACGCCGCCGGCGGCCGATGGCGCACTCGAGGTCGAACGATTCACCTGGCGCTGGCAGGACGGCGTGTGGTCGCTGCCACTGGTCGATCCGCCGGCCCATGTGGTCGTGGACGCCCTCACCCTCACTCTCGGCTCTTCGCAGGTCAGTTATGAACTTTCCGGATCGCTGTTCGCGCTTGGCGCGCGGTATTGACGCCATGGATGGCCGACGTCCAAGGCCCTTGGCCGGCTCGATCGTCCTCGCGATCGCGGCATGCCTGCTCGCCCCGTGCTCGACCGTGGCATCGACCTCGGCTCCGACCACCCGCAGCGGCGGCGATGGCGATGCCGATGCCGACGGCAGCGAAGCCTTGAACCTGCGTCAGCTCGTCGACGCCGCGCGGCGGGTCAAGGCCGCGGAACTGGACCAGGCCGCCGCGCGCCTGATGCCGGAGGCTGTCCAGGGCCGGAACAAGTCCGCGAGCCCGCGCCGTCGCGCGGAGCCGGGCCTCGATGGCGAGCTCGACTTGCCGCGCCTGTGGGCGCTGCATTCGGTCGCGGATCGCTGGCAGGCCGAGATCGTCCACGAGGGCCGCGTCCGGGTCATCGACGACATCAGCGCGCCGACCGCGCGCCTGGGTCCGTGGCGGGTGATCGCGCTGCGCGAGCAAGGCTTGCTGCTGACCCGCGCCGGCGGCGGCGGACCCCGGTCAGCGCGCACGCTGCTGCTGATTCCCCCCGCCCAAGGTGGACTGGCGTCCGGACAGGGGGTGGCCCCGATGGCCCCAGCCGCACCGGCCGGCCTCCACCCGGTGCGCCTCGCGGCACACGAGGCGCTGTCGATGCCCACGGCGGCCGAGGACGACGCGGTGCGTCGCGCCGCGTCCCTGCCGTCATCGCCTCACGCGACACCTGACTCGCCACGATGAACCGCCGTGACGACGGTCCCATCGCTCGCCGCGCGGACCTGCCCCCCTTCGAGCGCGTCCTGACACCGGTGGGCCCGGAGACATCGGTGGAATCGGCGTCAGGGGCGTCCGCGGCGCTCGCCCCCTGGCCCGTGCCCACGCGCAAGCGTGATCGACTGATCGCGCTTGCGTTGACCGGGGAGCGTTTCCTCGTCGTCTCCACCGCCGACGAGGTCCATCGTCCCGACTGGTATCGCCTGGTGGAGACCGGCAAGACGCGCGGCTTGCGCTATGCGGGTCACCTCAGCGCCGAGCCGGCGGTGCTCGCCGCGCTGCTCGCCGAGGCCGCCGAACAGGCACGGATGTCGGCGCTGTCCGGCGCCATCGCGGGTGCCGCGGACGCGGACCCGTCCGCGGCGCCGGCCGAGCTCTCGCCCGACGAGCGCCACAGCGCCGCGGCCGCGCGCGACCTCGAGGCGATGCTCGCGGACTCCACGCCGCTCGAGTGGTTCCGCGCGGTGATCCAGCGTTGCCGGTTGGCCGGTGCCAGCGACCTGCACCTGGAACTGCGCGGCCCGGTCGCGCTGGCCCGCGTGCGCCTGGACGGCCGCATGCGCGTGCTGGGCCGCTATCCGTCGCGGGTGGCACTCGACGGGATCTCCGCCGCCTACACCATGCTGGCCGAGGAGCGCTCGCGCACCGAGGTCGCCTTCAACGGCGGCGTTCCGCAGGCCGCGATGATCCCGCTCGCGCTGCCCGGCCAGCGGCTGACGCTGCGTTATCAAAGCCATCCCGCGGTCGGCGGCCTGGACGTCGTGATCCGCCTGCTGCGCGCCAGCGCAGCCCCGCCCCCTGCCGGCGCGGCGGGCTCGTCCGGCCCCGGCGCGCCGGCGGCGCGGCCGCGCACGCTGGGCTCACTGGGCTTCACGCCCTGGCAGGCCGATCGGCTGCGCCAGGGCCTGGCCTCGGCCTGGGGTGGCGTCTTCGTGGCGGGCGTCACCGGGTCCGGCAAGACGACCACGCTGAACACGATGATGGCGATGCTCGCCCGCGAAGGCTCACGCAAGCTCTTCACCATCGAGGACCCGGTCGAGTACGAAACGCCCGGCGTCAGCCACCTGTCCATCCAGCGCGGCGCGGCCGGCGGCGCTGATCCCTTTCACGGCGCGATGCTGGCCTTCCTGCGCATGGATCCGGACGTGGGCCTGTTCGGCGAGATCCGCGACGCCCTGTCCGCCTCGATGGCCCAGGCCGCCATCCAGACCGGCCACAAGATCCTGTCCACCGTGCATGCGACCTCGGCGATGGGCATCGTGGGTCGCCTGTCCTCCCGGCTGATCGGTCTGTCGCGCGAGGACTTGTGCGATCCCGAGTTCCTCTCCGCGCTGGTCTACCAGGTGTTGATGCCGATCAACTGCCCGCACTGTCAACGGCCGGCCGAGACCGTGATGAGTGCGGATGACCTGCAGGTGTACCGCGTGGGTTTCGGACTGGACACCGCGAAGATTCGCTGCGCGAGTGAGCAAGGCTGCACGCACTGCCGGCGTCCCGGCATCGACTATGGCCAGGTCCCGCCCGAGGGTGCCCCCGCGGACGGGACCGACGCCGAACCGGCCGAGGATCTTCCGCCCGAGGGCCGATTCGGCACCGCCGGGGTGAAGGTCGGCGCCGAGGTCCTGGTCCCGGACCTGCGCCTGCTGGACCTGCTGCGGCAGGGCCGCGACGCGGAGGCCCGGCGCCACTGGCGAGGGCGCCGGGTCGCGCCCTTCTCCGAACCGGACATGGACGGCAAGGACGCGTGGGGGCATGTGCTGTACGACGTGGCCCACGGGCGCGTCGATCCTTTCCACTTCGAGCGGACCTTCGGCAGCGCCGCGCTGCTGGCCAAGATGCTCGCTGACGATGCGACCTGATGCGACCTGATGCGACCTGATGCGAACTGAGGCGACCTGCAGCGACCCGATCCGGGTCCGGCCGCCATGAACTGAACTGCCGATGATTGTCCCGATCGACTGGTTGCTGGAGCGCTCCGCCGCCCGCCGGCTGCGCCGCCGGCGCGGCGACTTCTATTACGACCTCGCCTCGGCGCTGGAAGACCGCGTCCCGCTGTTCACCGTGCTGCGCAAGCTCGAGGCGCGCGCCCGCCGGCGCTCGCGGGGCGACAGCCTGCTGTACCGCCGCATGCTGCGCGCGGCCATGGGCGGATCGCTCGCGCGCGCGCTGCACGGCGTGGTGCCGCCCTCGGAGCTGCTGATGATCGACGCGCTGCAGGGCGGCGGCGACGAGCGTCTGGCGCAAGGGCTGCATTTCCTGTCCGGCACCGTGGAGAAGGTGGACGGCATGTTCCGCGCGGTGCGCAAGGCCGTGGCCTATCCGGCGCTGCTGCTCGGTGCGATGACCGCGATGCTGACGGTGTTCTCGCTGCACGCGGTGCCGGTGCTGGCCAACCTCATCGACCCCGAGCGCTGGCCGCCGCTGGGCCAGGCGCTGTACGCGGTGGCCTGGGCCGTCCGGCACCACGGCCTGGCGCTCGCGGCGGCCGTGCTCGGCGCTCTTGGCGGCCTGGCCTGGCTGCTGCCGCGCTGGCAGGGCCCCGTGCGGCGCCGGCTGGACCGGCATCCGCCGTTCAGCCTCTACCGGGACTTCTCCGGCGCGATGCTGGTGATCTCGCTGTCCTCGCTGATGCGCACCGGCGTGTCGCTGCGGGCCTCGCTGGAACGGGCCGGCCGCTTCAGCGCGCCGTGGATGCGCTGGCATCTCAACGAGGTGCTGGCCCGTCTGTCGTCGCGGGAATCCGCCCATTTCGGCCGCGCCTTCGCCACGGGGGTGCTGAGCCCGGCGATGGAGGAACGCGTGCAGGACGCCTCGGAGCGGCGCGATCCCGTGGCCGCGTTCGTGCGCATCGGCGTCGGCTCGATCGACCGGATGCAGCTGGCCATCGCCGATTCCGCGAATCGCCTCAACGGACTGCTGCTGATCGCCGCGGCGCTGCTGCTGGTGTTCCTGCTGGGCGGGTTCATGAGCACCGTCATGGAGGCGCAGAACCACCTGCAGTCGGAGATGGGCGCATGAGTCGCCCCGCCCTTCGCGGCTTGCGCCGCTGGATCCCGCGCCTGGCCGGGGCGCTGCTCGCGGCCCTGGCGATCGGGCCCGTCATCGCGACGGCGCAGCCCCTGTCCCCGCAGCGCCTCGAGGCCTGCTTCGCGTTCGCGGGCCATCGCTACGGGGTGGCGCCGCTGCTGCTCCAGGCGATCGCGCAGCAGGAATCCGGCATGAACCCGCACGCCGTGAATCGCAATGCCAACGGGACGACGGACCTCGGGCTGATGCAGATCAACTCGTCCTGGCTGCCGACGCTGGCGCGCCATGGTGTCACCGAGGCCGACCTGCGCGTGCCCTGCGCCAACATCCTGGTCGGCGCCTGGATCCTGGGCAGCAACTTCCGCGAGATGGGCCGCACCGTCGAGGCGCTGGGCGCCTACAACGCCAAGGATCCAGCGAAGCGCCTGGCCTATGCGCGTCAGGTGCTGGGGCGCTATGTCGCGCTGCGCGAAGGCCGGGAAGGGGGCGCGGACCTCCCTGTCCCCAGGCGCCGCGAACCGGTCACTCCGCCGCCGCGCTCGCCCGCCCGCCGCTCGACGTCGCCGCCGCCACGGGGGTGATCATCACCTGGTCGACGCGATGGCTGTCGACGTCCACCACCTCGAAGCGCCAGCCGTGCCATTCGACGACGTCGGTGCGCTTGGGGATGCGGCGCAGCATCACCATCAGGAACCCGGCCAGCGTGTCGTACTGGCCGTGATGCGGGAAATCGTCCACGCCCAGCGCGCGCTGCACATCGGGAATCGGCGTGATGCCGTCGGCCAGGAAGCTGCCGTCCTCGCGGCGGATGATCTGCTGCTCCTCCTCGTCGGTGGAGACCAGCGAGCCCATCACCGTGCTCATCACGTCGTTCAGCGTGATCACGCCGACGACCAGCGAGTACTCGTTGACGATGACCGCGAAGTCCTCATGCGCCTGGCGGAACTGGGTCAGCATCTCGGCGAGCGTCAACCGGTCCGGGACGATCAGCACCTTCTTGATCAGCGCCGGCTCGGCGCGCAGCGAGATCACCTCGCCGCGCAGCACGCGCTGGAACAGGTCGGTGGCATCGACGTAACCGACAACCTGGTCGATCTCGTCGTCGCAGACCAGGTAGGTCGAGTGCGGCGAGTCCGCGATGCGCGTGCGCACCAGCGCCTCGTCGTCGTCCAGCGAGAAGTACACGACCCGCTCGCGCGAGGTCATCGACGACTCGACGGTCCGGGTGTCGAGCTCGAAGACGTTCTCGATGACCTGCTGCTCCGCCGCGGCCACGACGCCGGCCTGATGGCCCGCGGCGGCCAGCGCCAGGATGTCGTCGTGCGTGATCGTGTTGTCCGGCGTCACCGGGCGGCCCATCAACCGCAGCAGGCCGTCCGCGACCAGGCTCAGCAGCCAGGCGATCGGACGCAGCACCAGCGTCAGGAACAGCATCGTCCGGATCAGCGCCATCGCGACGCGCTCGGGCTCGTTCATCGACAGGCGTTTGGGCAGCAGGTCGGCCAGCACCACGAACAGCGTGGTCACACAGGCGAAGGACAGCCCGAAGGCCACGCGCTGGGCGGTGTCGACATCGATGAGCGGCCGCAGCAGCGCCTCGAAATGGGGCGTCAGCGCGCCCTCCCCGACCACGCCCGCCAGGATGGCCAGCGTGTTCACGCCGAGCTGCACGACGGTGAAGTAGTAACCGGGCTGTTCCTGGACCTTCAGCACCTGCGCGGCGCGTGCGTCCCCTTCGTCTGCCAGTTGCCGCAGCTTGAGCCGCCGGGATGCGGCCAAGGACAGTTCCGCCATCGAGAAGAACGCGCTGGCAAGGATCAGCAGGAAGATGAGGAACAGGCTGGAACTCAAGGAGGCTTTCGGAACTCGGAGGCCTGTCAGTGTAGCGGCGGCCCTTCGGCGGACACGAAACCGGCAAATTCGACACCGATGACGGTGCCGTGGGCCCGGGCCGATGCGGGTGCGCGGCTTGCTTGGGGCCGCATAGACTCCGCCAATCCAGGCCCAGACACGGAACCCCGACGATGCCCCGCCTGCCCGAGCGACGCAACGATGCGTCCAACTCTGACTCGCTGCCCGTGCCCCCGCCGCCGCCCCGACGCCGTCATTTCCTGGACGGGGGCGGCGAGATGGGCGAACGCATGCGCGCGCTGGACTGGACCACGACCCCGCTGGGGCCGCCCGACGGCTGGCCCCGCTCGCTCAAGACGGTCGTGCGGATGATGCTGGACTCCCGCTACGCGATGTGGATGGCGTGGGGCCCGGAGATGATCTTCTTCTGCAACGACGCCTACCTGCCCACGCTGGGCCTGAAGCGCGAATGGGCTCTGGGCGCGCGCTCGTCCCGCGTCTGGGAAGAGGTCTGGGATGCCGCCTACAGCCGCATCCGCCACGTGCGCACCACCGCCGAGGCCACGTGGGACGAGGGTTTGCTGCTGTACCTCGAGCGCAGCGGCTTTCGCGAGGAGACGTATCACACGTTCTCCTACAGCCCCGTCTATGACGACGAGCTGCAGGTGGACGGCATGTTGTGCGTGGTCACCGAGGTCACGGACCGGGTGATCGGCGAGCGCCGGCTGCGCGTGCTGCGCGATCTCGCCGCGCGCACCGTCGGCGCGGAAGACGCCGCGGACTGCGCGCGCCGCGTCTGCGAGGTGCTGTCGGAGTACCCGCTGGACCTGCCCTTCGCCACGCTGTATCTCTCCGATCCGGGCACCCACACCGCCCATCGCGCCTGCTGCACGGGCGAGAAGCACCGCGATGCGCTCGCCAGCCCGGACGCCGGTGCGAGCGGCGTGACCAGCGCCAGGGACGTGGCGGCACAGTTCCCGGACCGGCTCTCGCTCGCCGATCCGCCCGATGGGTGGCCGCTGCGCGAGTTGATGGACGGCGGTGCCCTGGCCGACCTGCCCTCGCTGGCGGCATTGGACATCTCGCTGTCCCTGCCGCCCTGGCCCGAGGCCCTGGACCGCGCCATCGTGCTGCCGCTGCGCAGCGCGGGCAAGGAGCCCGCGGGCTTCCTGGTCGCCGGCGTGAGCCCGCGCCGGCCGCTGGACGAGGACTATCGCGCGTTCCTGACGCTGGTGGCCGGACAGGCGGCCGCGGCACTGGCCGACGCGTCCGCCTACGAGGCCGAACGCAAGCGCGCCGAGTCGCTCGCCGAGCTGGATCGCGCCAAGACCGTCTTCTTCTCCAACATCAGCCACGAGTTCCGCACGCCGCTCACGTTGATGCTGGGGCCGCTGGAGGAGCTGGTGACCGGCCCCGAGCTCGGCGGACCGACGCGTGACCGCATCGCGCTGGTGCTGCGCAATGCCACCCGGCTGCAGCGGCTGGTCAACACGCTGCTGGATTTCTCCCGCATCGAGGCCGGCCGCGCGCAGGCGCACTACGAATCGACCGACCTCGCCGCGCTGACGCGCGATCTGGCGAGCACCTTCCGCTCGGCGATGGAACGCGCCGGCCTGGCCTTCGAGGTGGACTGCCCACCGCTGGCTGAGCCGGCCTTCGTCGACCGGGAGATGTGGGAAAAGATCGTCCTGAACCTGCTGTCCAACGCCTTCAAGTTCACGATGCGCGGTCAGGTCACGGTGCGCCTGCGCGCGTCGGGCCACGGGCCGCGACTGGCCGTGCTGGAAGTCGCCGACACCGGCGGCGGCATCCCCGCGGACGAATTGCCGCGCGTCTTCGAGCGCTTCCATCGCGTGGCCGGGGCGCAGGGTCGCACCCATGAGGGCTCGGGGATCGGACTGGCGCTGGTGCAGGAACTGGTGCGGCTGCACGGCGGCCACATCGAGGCCGCCAGCGTGCATGGCGAAGGCGCGCTCTTCCGCGTGACGATGCCGCTGGGCCATGCGCACCTGCCGGCTGAGCGCGTCGAGCGGCCCCTGTCGCCGAGTCCCGCGGGTGCGGTGGTGGCCACCCCGGGCACGGCGAGCACGCTGGGCGCGCGCGCCTTCGTCGAGGAGGCCTTGCGCTGGCTGCCGATGCCGGAGCTCTCGCGCGAACCGCCGACGGAGCGCGTCGATGCGAGCGTGTGGCCGGCGTCGGATCAGCGCTTCGCCGCGACCTTCGGCGCCCGCGTGCTGGTGGCCGACGACAACGCGGACATGCGCGCCTACCTGCGCGACCTGCTCGCGCCGTTCTACTCGGTGACGCTGGCCGCCGACGGACTGCAGGCGCTGGAGGCCGCGCGCCGTGAGCCGCCCGATGTCGTGCTGAGCGACGTCATGATGCCCAGGCTCGACGGCCTGTCGCTGCTGGCGGCGCTGCGCGGCGATGCGCGGCTGGGCGGCGTGCCGGTGGTGCTGCTGTCGGCACGCGCCGGCGAGGAGGCCCGCATCGAGGGGCTGGACGCCGGCGCCGACGACTACATGATCAAGCCCTTCTCGTCGCGCGAGCTGCTGGCGCGGCTGGGCGCGCTGCTGGAGCTGCGGCGCATGCGGCAAGCCGCCGAGGCGGCCTTCCGCGTGCGCACCGAGCAGTTCGAGACGCTGATCAATGCGGCGCCGATGGGCGTGTTCCTGGTCGAGGCGGTCGACGGCGCACTGCGCATCCGCGAGGCCAATCCGACCGCGCGGGCCACCTTCGGCGATCCGCCCGAGCTGCTGGGCATGCGTTTCGACGCGCTCGTGGAGCGGCAATGGGGCCATCCGCTCGCGGACCAGATCGTGGCGCTGTTCCAGCGCACCCTGCTCACCGGCGAGCCGTATCACACGCCCGAGTTCATCCAGGAGCGCACCGACCTGGGCATCACCGAGGCCTACGAGTGGCAGATCAGCCGCCTCCCGCTGGCCAACGGCGAGCCCGGCGTCGTCTGCTACTACCGCGAGATCTCCGCCCATCTCAAGGCGCGGCGGCGGCTGGAGGCGGCCGATCGGCAGAAGGACCAGTTCCTCGCGATGCTCGCGCATGAGCTGCGCAACCCGATCGCCCCGATCCGCAGCGCGGGCGACGTGCTTGGCCGATTGGGCCTTCGCGACGAACGCGCGACCAAGATGGTCGACATCATCCGGCGCCAGGTCGAGACGCTCACGCGCCTCGTCGATGACCTGCTGGACGTGTCGCGCATCACGCAGGGCCGCGTCGAGCTGCAACCGCGCTCGCTGCTGCTGTCCGAGGTGATCGCGCAGGCCGTGGAGACCGCGGAGCCGCTGATGCGCGAGCGGCTGCATCACTTCTCGGTCACCGCGTCGCCGCGTCCGCTGCGTGTCTGGGGCGACCTGGCGCGCCTGGTGCAATGCGTGGCCAACCTGCTGACCAATGCCGCGAAGTACACCGATCCGCAGGGCCACATCCAGCTCGCGCTGAGCGAGGAAGCCTCGCCCGATGGCGGCCCGGGCACCGCGCTGATCGCCGTCAGCGACGACGGCATCGGCATTCCGCCGGGCCTTCAGGCAACGATGTTCGATCTGTGCGTGCAGGGTGATCGCGCGCTCGACCGCTCCCAGGGCGGTCTGGGCATCGGCCTCTCGCTCGTCAAGCAGTTGGTCGCGATGCACGGCGGCAGCGTGCTGGCGCGCAGCGACGGCGCGGGACACGGCGCGCGCTTCGAGCTGCGCCTGCCGCTTCAGGTCGACGCGCTCAAGCCAGTCCCAGCAGCTTGAGCCCGCGCGAGAGCGTCTGCCGCGAGCCGGCGTAGTCGTGCCAGGGATCGGTCTTGAGGAAGCTGAGGCGGTCGCGCGCGTTGGCCAGCGTCCACTGGTCGCCACGCCGGACCTCGCCCAGCTCGTCCCAGTCGATGGGCATGGACACGCCAAGCCCCGGCCGCGCGCGCACCGAGAACGCGCAGGCGGTGGTCTGGCCCTCGCCGTTGCGCAGGTAGTCCGGGAAGATCTTGCCCACGCGGTTCTTCGGCCCGCTCTTGGCCGAGAACTTCTTCGGGAAGGTCTCGGCCAGATGCTTCACGACGGCCTGGCTGAAGGCCTTGGCCGTGGCGTGATCGTGGCGGCGCGCCAGCGGCACCACGACGTGCAGGCCCTTGCCGCCGCTGGTCTTGAGCCAGCACTGCAGCCCCAGTTCCTTCAGTAGCGCGCGGGTGATGCGGGCGGCCTCGGCCACCGCGGGGAAAGCGACGCCCTCGCCCGGGTCAAGGTCGATGATGAAGCGGTCGGCGCGGTCCAGGCGGTCCTGCTGCGCGTTCCAGGTGTGGAACTCGATGGCGTTCATCTGCGTGAACTGCAGCAGCGTCGCGGGATCGGGGATCACGATCAGCGCATCGGCCTCGACATGCTTCTGGAAGAAGAGCTGCCCGTCGATGCCATCGGGCGCGCGCACGATCGCCACCGGCCGGTGGCCCAGGTGCGGCTGCATCCACTCGACGACGCTCTCGTAGTAGCGCACCAACTCGATCTTCGTGTGGCCCGTCGACGGGTCGATGACGCGATCCGGATGCGTGATGCGGAGCTGGCCCGCGGAGGCCTCCGACTGCTTGATCGGCGGCTTGGCCTTGGCCTTGGCCTTGGGCTTGGACTTGGCCTTGGGCGTGCTCGCGGCGGCCGGTGTCCGGACCTTCTCGGCGGGTTGAGCCGACTCGCGTCCGACGTCCTCCGGCGCCTTGTCCTCGCGCTCGCCCTGGAAGGACGCGTGCCGGATGTGGCCTTCGGGCGTCCACTCGGCGAAGGCGACCTCGACGACACGCTTCGGCTTCACCCAGTGCGTCGCGCCGCCCGCGCGCCCGGTCATCCGGGCCCAGTGACTGCGCGCGATGGTCGCCTCGTCGAAGTGCGGCGTCTTGACCTCGAGCGCGGACAGGCGCTTGTGGAGCTCGCCCGCGAGCTGCAGCGACCAGCCCGTGCCGACGCGTCCCGCGTAGCGCAGCTCGCCGTCCTCGTAATAGCCCAGCAGCAGGCTGCCCAGCGCCTTGGCGCCATCGGAGCGATCGGTGAAGCCGACGACGACGAACTCCTGCCGCTGCTGGCATTTCAGCTTGACCCACGCGTCGCTGCGCCTCGAGACATATGCGCTGTCAGGGCGTTTGAGGATCAGCCCTTCCAGCCGCATCTGGCAGGCGGCGGCGAGCATCTCGTCGGGCGGCACGGCGAAGTCCTCGCTGAAGCGAAGCACGCCGGGGTTTTCGTCGTCGCCGTCATCGTCGGCCATCAACGCCCGCAGCACCGCGCGACGCTCGATGAGCGGCACCTCGCGCAGGTCGTGCCCGTTGAGGAAGGGCACATCGAAGAGGAAGTAAACGATGTCCTCGTGCCGCGTGCGCTTCGGATGACCGATCGCGTTCTGCAGCAGGTTGAAGTCGGGCGCGCCGTCCTCGCGCAGCACGACGATCTCGCCGTCCAGCCACGCGTTGTCCAGGCCGAGCTCGCCGAGCGCGGCGGCGAGAGCCGGCAGCCGCTCGGTCCAGTCGTTGCCACCGCGCGTGATCAAGCGAGCCTTGCCCTTGTCGATGCGCGCCATCAGCCGATAACCGTCGAACTTGGCCTCGGCGATCCAGTCGCCCGGCGGCGTCGCGGTCACCAGTGTCGCCAGTTGCGGAGCGAGCTCCGCGGGCAGCCTGGACTTGCGGGCGCGGCTCAGGTCGGGGCCCTGCGCCGGTGCCGCCGGCTCAGCCGCGTCCGCCTTCGCTGCCTGGGCGCGGTCCTCCGCGAAGCCCAACGGCTGCTGGATGACGCTGTCGGGCAATGCGAGGGTGACGTCGTAATCGGCATGCGCGCGCTCGAGCCCGTCGTGCTTCTTGATCAGCAGCCACTGCTCGCGCTTGGACGCATCGCGCGAGGTCCGGATCAACTGCCACAGGCCGGCGAGCTTCTGCCCGCGCAGCCGGAAGACGAGCTTGCCGTCCCGCAACCCTTGGGCCGGATCGCCTTCGGGTTCCCAGGTGCCGTTGTCCCAGACGATGACCTCGCCCGCGCCGTACTGCTTGGGCGGGATCGTGCCCTCGAAGCCGCCGTAGGACAGCGGATGGTCCTCGACATGGATCGCCATGCGGCGCTCCTTCGGGTCGTAGGACGGCCCCTTGGGCACGGCCCAGCTGAGCAGCACGCCGTCGAGCTCGAGGCGGAAGTCGTAATGCAGGTGGCTGGCCCAGTGCTTCTGGATGACGAAGGACAGCGCCTGGGTCCGGCTCGCCTTGCCGGCATTCGCGGGGCGCCTCGCGTGCGCGGGCCGCTCGTCGGGCTCGGGCGTGAGGCGGAAGTCCCGCTTCTGGCGATAGCGGGTCAGCGGGTCGTGGCGCGGCGCGGTGGGCATGGGTCGCGCGCGGACTCAGGCCGCCTTCTTCTTCGACTTCCCGCCCAGGCTGCGCCTGAGCAGCTCGGTCAGGTCGACGACGTTGGCGCTGTCGCCGCCGGTCTCCGGCGAGGACTCGAGCGGCGTGACCGTCTCGGTGTCGCCGGCCTCGACCTTGCGGGCGATGAGGCCGCGGATCGCGGCGGTGAACTCGTCGTGATAGTCCTCGGGGTGCCAGTCGGTGCTCATCTCATCGATGAGCTGGCGGGCCATCTGGAGCTCGCTGGCCTTGAAGCCGTGCGCGGACTTGCCCTCGGCGGGCAGGTTCAGGTCGTCGCAGGGGCGGATCTCGTTGGCCCAGCGCAGCAGGCCGATCATCAGCGCGGGGCCCGCGGGCAGCAGCGCGGCCAGGTGTTCCTTGCTGTGGATCACGAGCCGCGCGATGGCGATCAGGCCGGCGTCGGACATCGCCTCGCGCAGCAGTGCGTAGACCTTGCCGGCCTTGCCGATGGGCTCGAGGTAGTACGGCTTCTCCAGGTAGACGAAGGAGACCTGCGTGGCGGGCACGAAGGTCTCGATGGCCAGCGTCTGCGTGGTGGTCGGATAGGCCTTGCGGATCTCGTCGTCGGACACGAGCACGTAGTCGCCGTTGTCCTGCTTGACGCCCTTGACGATGTGCGTCTTGTCGATGTCCTTGCCGGTGCGCTTGTTGATGCGCTTGTAGCCCACCGGATCCATCGAGCGCTTGTCCAGCCAGTCGAAGTCCACGCGCTGGTCGCGCGACGCGGGATACAGCGCGACAGGCACGTGCAGCAGGCCGAAGCTGATGGCGCCCTTCCAGATCGCGCGCCGCGCGGCAGGGGCGTCGTCGCTGTCGCCGCGTGCGCTCGATTCAGCGGGCTTCGCCTTGGACTTCGCCCGCGAGGCCGGCCGCGCGTGATCGGCGTTGGAGGCTCGCGCGTGCGCAGCGGCGCGGCGCGGCGGCGGCTTGCGCGTGCCGCGTCCGGAGGAGGCGGAGGAGCTGGAGGAAGAGGCAGTGCGGCTGGGCATGCGGACCTCGGCGTCGACGGTCGATCGGACCTGATGGTCGGCAATCGACGCGCCCGCGGCCGTCGGCGTGGTGCGGCCAGGGCCGTCTGAGCGCGGACACCCGGCGGGCATCCGCCTTGCTCCATTCGAGGGATAGCCACCTCGCGCGAGCGCGTCCATCATGACTGCGGAGACCCACGCCATGCCGCCCGCCCTGCCGCTTCAGGATATGCCGGATCCGGCGCCGGAGACCCCCGCGCACGCACCGGTCGAGCGGGACGAGGCGCGCTTCGCGGACCGTCGCGACGCGGGCCGGGTGCTGGCCGGGCGCCTGTCGTCGTACGCGCATCGCGACGACGTGCTGGTGTTGGCCCTGCCGCGCGGGGGCGTGCCGGTCGGGGCGGAAGTGGCTCGCGCGCTCGGCGTGCCGCTGGACATCCTCGTGGTCCGCAAGCTGGGCCTGCCGGGCCAGCCCGAGTACGCCATGGGGGCGATCGCGATGGGAGACGTGCGTGTGCTCAACACGCAGGTCATCCAGCAGCTGGCGCTGAGCTATTCCGCGATCGATCTGGTGACGCGGGCGGAGATACGCGAGCTGCATCGCCGCGAGAAGCTGTACCGCGGCGATCGGGCGATGCCCGTGGTGGAGGGGCGTGTGCTGATCCTCGTCGATGACGGCATGGCGACCGGCGCGTCAATGCGGGCGGCGGTGCAGGCGCTACGCGATCTGCATCCGGCACGCATCGTGGTGGCTGTGCCGGTGTCGTCGCCACAGACCTGCCATCTGCTCACGCAGGACGCCGATGAGGTCATCTGCGCGCGCACGCCCGAGCGCTTCCGCTCCGTGGGGCAGTGGTACGAGCGCTTCGAGCAGACCTCGGATGAGGAAGTGCGGCGGGTGTTGGCGGAGTCGCTGGTGTCTTCCAACTGACGTACTGCAACCGCCGCTGGCCCTCACCCCTGCCCTCTCCCGCAAGCGGGAGAGGGAGTCATGCAGCCCCTCAGCCCTGGCCTTTAGCTGAACAGGCGCCGGGCGACCGCGCTGCCGGCGGCGAGGTCGCGCGCGGCCAGGGACTTGTAGAGCTCCGCCAGTTCCTGCCCGATCGACTGGAACGCGTGCAGGTTCAGGATCTGGTTGCGGTCGTCGCAGATGTCGGCCTCGAAGTCCCGCGCCAGTCCGCGCGCCGACTCCTGCCAGGTCGCGAACGGCTCCAGCGACTCCGGCGTCTGCAGCACGTCCAGTGACAGCGTCAGCTCCCGCAGCGACGACGCCTGCGGGTCGTCGGCCAATGCCGCCTGCGCATCGAAGTTCAGCGTCAGCAACGGGGGCGCGCCCTCCTCGCTCGACGGCAGCACCAGCCGGCCCGGCATCGCGCCCGGCAGGAAGCCGTGGCGCAACGCCCCCTGCTGCACGAAGCCCAGCGTCCACGCCGCGCCACGCGCCTTCAGCACGATCGCCAGCTGCGCGTCATGCCCCGCGGCGAACTGGTCCAGCTCGCGCGCCCGGCCCACCACGTCCAGCATGTCCGGGAACTCCGGCATCGCGCCGATCCCGTCGGCGAAGGCCTGGATCTTCTGCACGAACTCGGAATACTCGATCTCGTTGAGCGCGCCGCTGCGGTTGGCCATCTGCAGCCCCGCCTGGAACTCGCCATAACGCTGCCCCGGATGCGGCAGTTCCCACTCGCCGCTGTCGGCGTTCAGGCCTTCGATCTGGAAGGGCTTGGTCCCCGCGCGCCGGCTGCCCGGCAACTGCGACAGCGCCATCTCGCCGCTCACCGGCGATTCGGGCGTCAGCGTGGCGATCGCGTCGATCAACGCGTCGATCCGCGTCGAGGCCTTGCGCGTGCGCGCCACCGCCGGGACCGACTCGTCCAGCGTGCGCAGGTCCATCGCGCCCAGGTCCACGGGCATTTCCTGCGTCTGGCCATCCAGCGTGATCGTCGGCCCGCTCGCGGGCGCGCCATTGGCGCCCAGGCTCGGCTCCTGCCGATCCCCCGCCGGCACGATCGGCTCGGCGCGCCGCGGGCCCGCCTTGCGCGCGCTCCACCAGCCCTGCGCCAGCAGGCCCACCAGCACCACGCCGCCCAGCGCGGCCAACAGCGTCGTCAGGTTCCAGTCCGTCGTCATCGCGTATTTGCTCCTGCGGCCCCGCGCGCCTCGTGCCCCACCTGGGCCGCACGCATCGCGATCGCCGTCATCATCCTCATTGCTCGGCCATCGCCAGCGCGGATTCCATGTCCACCGCCACGATGCGCGACACGCCCTGCTCCTGCATCGTCACGCCGATCAGCTGCTTGGCCATCTCCATGGCGATCTTGTTGTGCGAGATGAACAGGAACTGCGTGATCTTGCTCATCTCCGACACCAGCCGCGCATACCGCTCGGTGTTGGCGTCGTCCAGCGGCGCGTCCACCTCGTCCAGCAGGCAGAACGGCGCCGGGTTCAGCTGGAAGATCGCGAACACCAGCGCGATCGCCGTCAGCGCCTTCTCGCCGCCCGACAGCAGGTGAATCGTCGAGTTCTTCTTGCCCGGCGGCTGCGCCATCACCTGCACGCCCGCATCCAGGATCTCGTCGCCCGTCATCACCAGCCTGGCCTGGCCGCCGCCGAACAGGCTCGGGAACATGCGCCCGAAATGCTCGTTGACCTGCGTGAAGGTCGCGCCCAGCAGATCGCGCGTCTCCAGGTCGATCTTGTGGATCGCGTCCTCCAGCGTCGTGATCGCCGTGGTCAGGTCCGCGAACTGCGAATCGAGGAAGGTCTTGCGCTCGCGCGCCGCCCCCAGCTCATCCAGCGCGGCCAGGTTGACCGCGCCCAGCGCCGCGATGTCGCGGTTGATGCGATCGATCTCGCTCTGCAACCCGTGCAGCTTCACGCCGCCTTCCTCGATGCCCTTGCCCAGGGCCTCCAGGTCGACGTTCTGCGCCACGAGTTGCTCCAGGAACTGCTGCCCGCCCAGCGCCGCGGCCTGCTCGTCGAGCTGCAGCCGCGTGATGCGCTCGCGCAGCGGATCGAGCGCGCGCTCGATCGTCATGCGCTGCTCCTCGCTGCGCTTCAGGCGCTGGCTCAGGTCGTCGTAGTTCGCCCGCACCAGGGCCAGCGCCTGCTCGCGCTCCATCTTGAGCGCCAGCGCGTCCTGCAGCCCGGCCTGCGCCGCGGCGTCATCGAGCTCGGCGCGCTCCTGCGCCATGTTCTGCACGGTCTGCTCGTTGACCTGCACCTGCTGGCGCGAGGTCTCGATGCTGCGATGCAGCTCGCCGCGCTTGGCCGCCAGCGCGCGGGCGCTGTAGACCGCCTCCTGCGCGCGGCGCTCCAGCACGCGCTGATGCTCGCGTGCCTCGGCGAGCTTGCGCTCGGCGCCGATCACGGATTCGTCCAGCTCGGCGTGTTTCTCCTGCGTGGTCGCGAGCTGCAGGTCGAGCTCCTCGAAACGCGCCTCGCCTTCCATGCGGCGCTCCATCAGCGCCTCGGTCTGCGCGTCGATCTCGCCGAGCTCCTCGTCGAGCTGCGTGCGCCGCGCCACGGCCGCCTCTGTCTGCTGCGCCAGGCGCAGCAGCTCGACCTGCAGCTGATGCGCGCGGGCCTGCGTCTCGGCGGCCTCGCGGCGCACCACGGCCAGGCGCTGCGAGGCGTCGGTGTAGAGCGCCTCGGCGCGCACGGCCTGGGCGCGCGCCTCGTCGGCGATCAGCGTCTGCGCGCGCTGCTCGCGGTCCAGGTTCTCGATCTCCTGCGCGCGGGCCAGCAGGCCGGCGGTCTCCGAGTCCGGCGCGTAGAAGCTCACCGCGAACTGGCTCACCGCGTGGCCGTCGCGGGTCATGATCAGCTCGCCGTGACCGAGCTTGGGCCGCTGCGCCAGCGCGTCCGCGATGGACTCCGCCGTGTAGATGCCCTCGAGCCAGTCGTTCATCAGCGCCTTCAGCCCGCTGGACTCGAGCTTGAGCAGGTCGCTCAGCGGCGCCAGCGCGCGGTGCGTGTTGGCGATTTCGCCGCTGGGCAGCGAGTAGAACGCCAGCCGCGCCGGCGGCGGATCGGACGCGAAGGCCTGCACCGTCTCGAGCCGGCCCACGGACAGCGCGCCCATGCGCTCGCGCATCGCGGCCTCGAGGGCGTTCTCCCAGCCCGGCGTGATGTGCAGCTGCGTCCACAGGCCCTTGACGTCCTGCAAGCCGTGCTTGGCCAGCCAGGGCTTGAGCTTGCCCTCGGTCTGCACCTTCTCCTGCAGCGCGCGCAGCGCGGTGAGGCGCGCGACGATGTCGGTCAGCCGCGCGGCCTGCTGCTGCGATTCCTGCTGCGCGTGCTGGCGCGCCTCATCAGCCGCGGGCGCCGCCTCGGCCAGCTCGGCCAGTCGCGCGTCGGCGACGGCCTGTTGCTCGTCGGCCGCCACGGACAGCCGCTTCACCTCGTCGAGCTTGTCGTGTTGCGGCGCGGCCAGCCCCTGGCGTTCCTGCGCGAGGCGCTCGCGGCGGCCGCGCAAGCCCTTGAGCTGCTCGTCGACGCTGCGGCTCTCGGCGGCCAGCACCTGGATCTGCTGCTGCACCTGCGTGACCTGCGTGCGCTGCTCGTTGGCGCGGGCCTGCGCGGCGCGCACCTGGTCCTCGACCTCGGGCAGCTTCATCGCCTGATCCTCCGCCTGCGCGGCGAGGATCTCGCTCTGTTCCTCGGCCTGCGCGATCTGCGTGGCGACGTCGTCCAGCTCCAGTTGCGCCTGCTCGGCGCGTTCCTGCCATTGCTGGTTCTGCGCCTGCAGCTCGACGAGCCGCTGCTCCAGCCGCTGGCGTCCCTCGACGACGTAGCGGATGCGCTCCTCGAGCCGGCTGACCTCCATCTGCGCCTCGGCCATGCGGCCCTGCGCGGCGTGCAGCTCGTCGCCGGCGCCGTAATGCGCCTGGCGGATGGTCTCGAGCTCGGCCTCGAGCTGACGCAGCTCGGCCATCTTGGCCTCGAGCGCGACGACCGCCTCGGCGTGCTCGACCTTCACCCGCGTGGCCTCGCCGGCCGCGTCGCGGTGCTTGAGGAACCACAGCTGATGCAGCTTGAGCGTGCCCTGATCCTGCAGGTAGCGGTAGTTCGCGGCGACCTCGGCCTGGCGCTCGAGCTTCTCCAGGTTGTTGTTGAGCTCGCGCAGGATGTCCTCGACGCGCGTCAGGTTCTCGCGCGTGTCCTTGAGGCGGTTCTCGGTCTCGCGGCGGCGCTCCTTGTACTTGGAGACGCCCGCGGCTTCCTCGAGGAACATGCGCAGTTCCTCGGGCTTGGATTCGATGATCCGGCTGATCGTGCCCTGGCCGATGATGGCGTAGGCGCGCGGCCCCAGACCCGTGCCGAGGAACACGTCCTGCACGTCGCGACGGCGTACCGGCTGGTTGTTGATGAAGTAGCTGGACGTGCCGTCACGCGTGAGCACGCGCTTGACGGCGATCTCGGTGAACTGGTTCCACTGGCCGCCGGCGCGCGCGCTGGTGTTGTCGAACACCAGTTCCACGCTGGAGCGGCTCGCCGGCTTGCGGTTGCCCGAGCCGTTGAAGATCACGTCCTGCATGGACTCGCCGCGCAGCTCGCTGGCCTTGCTTTCGCCCAGCACCCAGCGCACCGCGTCCATGATGTTGGACTTGCCGCAGCCGTTGGGGCCGACCACGCCGACCAGCTGACCAGGCAGCTGGAAGGTGGTCGGATCGGCAAAGGACTTGAAGCCCGAGAGCTTGATCGAGTTCAGTCGCATCGGGTGGGATCCGCGGGCCGACGCGGCCTTGGCGTGATCTAAGCCTTTGATTTGATTGTGGAAACGCCCCTTGACGGGGCGCTCGATTCGCGGCGGATGATACCATCGCGCCCTTCGTCCTTTCCCCCTTGCCCCATGGCCAAGAACACCTCCGCCAAGGCCACCGCGCCCACGTCCACCGCCAAGACTCCGAAGGCCTCCAAGGCGCTGAAGTTCGTCGAGCCCATCAAGGCGACCCCGGTGGCCAAGGCAGCGAAGGCCTCGAAGGCGGACACCGCCGTCGCGCCCAAGATGCGCGAGATGCCGCCCAACCCGCCGAGCCGCCCGAGCAAGGAGATCCACGTCTTCCCCAATCCGGCGCCGGAGCGGGACTACGTCATCCAGTTCCAGATCCCCGAGTTCACCTGCCACTGCCCGCTGACGGGCCAGCCGGACTTCGCGCACTTCACGATCGACATGATCGCGGACCAGTACTGCGTCGAGCTCAAGAGCCTGAAGATGTACTTCTGGAGCTACCGCGACGAAGGCGCGTTCCACGAGAAGGTGACCAACACCATCCTCGAGGACATCGTGAAGGTCACCAACCCGCGCTTCATCCGCATCACGGCCAAGTGGTACGTGCGCGGCGGCATCTACACGAACGTCGTGACCGAGCACCGCAAGAAGGGCTGGAAGCCGCTGCCCGCCGTGGACCTGCCGGCCCACGGTTTCGAGACCGGCCTGCTGCGTTGATCGGCTGAGCTGCTGAGCCGACCGCGCCCGCGCCGATGGCCCTTGCCTACGACAGCGCCACGCAGTTCGTGGCGGTCGCGCTCAAGCGCAGCCGCATCGATGGCTACGGCGTGTTCGCGGCTGAGGCCATCCCCGCCGGCACGCGGCTGGGCCTGCTGACCGGCGAGTCGATCACCGTGGCCGAGGCGCGTCGCCGAGCGCAGGAGAGCCGCCGGCTGATGCTGGTGGAGCTGTCGCCGGCGCGCGCGATCGACGCGAGCCGGTCACAAGACGCGATGCGGTTCACGAATCACAGTTGCCGGCCCAATGCCCGCATCCAGGTCGAGGACGGCGAGGTGAGTTTCTTCGCGCTCCAGGACCTGCAGCCGGGCGACGAGATCACCGTCGACTACGGCGTGACCCATCACGAGGGCCGCCTGCCCTGCCGATGCGGCGCGACAGGTTGTCGAGGGGCGCTTTAAGGGGCGCCGAGGGTTTTCGCCGTCATTCGCCGTCATTCGCGGTGAACCCAGCGTTGTCCAGTGAAGGAAGGCCGCCGCGAGGCGCCCACCTATGATTCCGCGCATGAGCCCCACCCCCGCTTCATCCCCGGTCGCTCCTCCGGTCAACCCACGACTGGCGCTGCTGAACCCCTACCCGTTCGAGCGGCTGCGCGCCCTGACCCAGGGCATCGTCCCCAACCCCGACTACCGGCCCATCTCGCTGGGCATCGGCGAGCCCAAGCATCCCGCGCCCCGGCTGGTCGAGGACGCGCTGATGGCCAACATGAAGGGGCTGTCCAGCTATCCCGCCACCGCCGGCGACACCCGCTTGCGCGAATCGATCGCGGGCTGGCTGCAGCGCCGCTACGCGCTGAGCCTGGACCCCGCCACGCAGATCCTGCCGGTCAACGGCTCGCGTGAGGCGCTGTTCGCGCTCGCCCAGGTCGTCATCGACCCGAGCCGCCCCGGCGCCACCGTCGTCTGCCCCAATCCGTTTTATCAGATCTACGAGGGCGCGGCGCTGCTGGCCGGCGCCACCCCCGCCTTCGCCAACTCCGACCCCGCGCGCAACTTCGCCGCGGACTGGTCCCAGATCGACGAGGCGACCTGGTCCCGCACCCAGCTGCTCTACGTGTGCTCGCCCGGCAACCCGACCGGCGCGGTGATGCCGCTGTCGGAATGGAAGACGCTGTTCGAGCTGAGCGACCGCCACGGCTTCGTGATCGCCTCCGACGAGTGCTACTCCGAGATCTATTTCCGCGACGGCCCCGACGCCGCGCCGCTGTCGGGCCTGCAGGCCGCCGCCCAGCTCGGCCGGCCGGACTTCCGCAACCTGATCGCGTTCACCAGCCTGTCCAAGCGCTCCAACGTGCCGGGCATGCGCTCGGGCTTCGTCGCCGGCGACGCCGCGTGGATCAAGCGCTTCCTGCTGTACCGGACCTACCACGGCTCGGCCATGAGCCCGCTGATCCAGGCCGCCAGCATCGCCGCCTGGGACGACGAGGACCACGTCGTGGCCAACCGCGCGCAGTACCGCGCCAAGTTCGCCGCGGTCACGCCGCTGCTGGCCGAGGTGCTCGACGTCGCCCTGCCGGACGCGGGTTTCTACCTGTGGGCGGCCGTGCCAGACGGTAACGATATTGGCTTCGCCCAGGGCCTGCTCGCTCAATACAATGTCGGCGTCCTGCCCGGCAGCCTGCTGGCCCGTGACGCCCACGGCCTCAACCCGGGCGCCGGCCGCATCCGCCTGGCCCTGGTGGCCGAACAGGCCGAATGCCTCGAAGCCGCCCACCGCATCGTCTCCTACGTGAAGCAATCCAAGACGCCGGCCTGATCCGGACTGCCGATCCGACCTTCAGATCCGCCTGATCCCGCCCGCCCGATCCGCTTCACCGCCTCCGAACTCCTTTCCCCGAACCGATCCGCACCATGACGCAAGACCTGCAATCCATCATCGACCTGGCCTGGGAAGGCCGTGCCAACCTGACCTCGGCCAACAGCCCGGAAGTCCGCGCCGCCGTGGACGACGTGCTGGCCCGCCTGGACGCCGGCACGCTGCGCGTGGCCGAGCGCAAGGCCGTCGGCGAGTGGACCGTGCATCAATGGGTCAAGAAGGCCGTGCTGCTGTCCTTCCGCCTGAACGACAACCGTCAGATGGGCGCCGGCGACATGACCTTCTTCGACAAGGTCCCGACCAAGTTCGGCGGCATGAGCGATGAGGCGCTGCGCGCCACCGGCGTGCGCGTCGTGCCGCCGGCCGTCGCCCGCCGCGGCAGCTTCATGGCGAAGAACGTCGTGCTGATGCCGTCCTACGTGAACATCGGCGCCTACGTCGACGAGGGCACGATGGTCGACACCTGGGCCACCGTCGGTTCCTGCGCGCAGATCGGCAAGAACGTCCACCTGTCGGGCGGCGTGGGCATCGGCGGCGTGCTGGAACCCCTGCAGGCCAACCCGACCATCATCGAGGACAACTGCTTCATCGGCGCCCGCTCGGAGATCGTCGAGGGCGTGATCGTCGAGGAGAACTCGGTGATCTCGATGGGCGTGTACATCGGCCAAAGCACCCCCATCTACGACCGCGAGACCGACACCGTGTCCTACGGCCGCGTGCCCGCGGGCTCCGTCGTCATCAGCGGCAGCCTGCCCAAGAACGACAAGTACAGCCTGTACGCCGCGATCATCGTGAAGAAGGTCGACGCGGGCACCCGCGCCAAGACCTCGATCAACGACCTGCTGCGCGCCTGAGCGGCGCAGACCGCGACCGGCGACCGGCGAACGACCCACCGTCTGAAGAAGAGCATCCCACCGGAGGAGACCGCATGAGCACGGGAAACATGGAGCGCATCCTGCGCCTGATGGCCGAGAAAGGCGCGTCCGACACCTACCTGTCGGCCAACATGCCGGTGCTGATCAGGATCAACGGGCAGATGCTCCAGTTGTCGGACCAGCTGCTGACGCCGGCGCAGCCGCGCGCGCTGATCTCCGAGGTCATCGACCCGCAGCACCTGTCGGAGCTCGACACCAACGGCGAGCTCAACATGGCGGTCTCCATCCCCAAGGTGGGCAGCTTCCGGCTCTCGGGCTTCCGTCAGCGCGGCTCGATCGCGGCGGTGTTCCGCCACATCCCGCACGTGATCCCGACGCTGGACAGCCTGGGCCTGCCACCCATCCTGGGCAAGCTGATCACCGAGAAGCGCGGTCTGATCCTGATGGTCGGCGCGACCGGCACCGGCAAGAGCACCACGCTCGCGTCGATGCTGGAGCACCGCAACCAGACGATGACCGGCCACATCCTCACCATCGAGGATCCGCTCGAGTACCTGTTCACCAACAAGCGCTCGCTGGTCAACCAGCGCGAGGTCGGCCGCGACACCGCGTCGCTGCAGATCGCGCTGAAGAACGCGCTGCGCCAGGCACCGGACTGCATCCTGATCGGTGAGATCCGCGATCGCGAGACGATGACGGCGGCGATCTCGTATGCGCTGTCCGGTCATCTGGTCGTGGCCACGCTGCACGGCAACAACAGCTACCACGCGCTCAACCGGATCATGTCCTTCTACACGCCGGAATCCCGTCCGGCGATGCTGAACGACCTGGGCGCGGGCCTGAAGGCGGTGGTCTCGCAGCGCCTGGTGCGCGCCGCCGCGGGCGGCCGCGTGCCGGTGACCGAAATCCTGCTCAACACAAAGCTGATCGCCGAGCTCATCGAGCAGGGCGACTTCGCCGGCGTGAAGGAGGCGATGGAGAAGTCCATCGCCGAGGGCTCGCAGAGCTTCGAGGAACACTTCGCCAAGCTCATCACCGAGGGCACGATCACCCGCGAGGAAGGCCTGGCCTTCGCCGACTCGCCGACCAACCTGCTCTGGCGCCTGCAGAACGACGGCCCCGGCGTGAAGCCCGGCGGCCCTGGCGCGCCCAAGAAGGAAGAGCCGGCCGAGGACACCGCCAACTTCACCTCGATCACGCTGGACGTGCAGCCGGGCTGAGGCCCGCGCTGACCTGGACCCCATGGACGACGACACCCTCGCGCTGCTCGAGCAACTGATCGCCCGCGCGTCGGTGACGCCCGACGACGCCGGCTGCCTCGAGCTGATCGGCGCGCGGCTGGCCGCCGCCGGTTTCGCGCTGGAGCGCATGGACAGCGGCCCGCACGACTTCCGCGTCAGCAACCTGTGGGCGGTGCGCCGCGGCCAGGAGCCGGCAGCGCCGGTGCTGGTCTTCGCCGGCCACACCGACGTCGTGCCCACCGGCGACCTCGCCAAGTGGACCAGCGACCCCTTCGTGCCCACCGTGCGCGGCGACCGCCTGTACGGACGCGGCGCGGCGGACATGAAGACCTCGCTCGCGGCGATGGTCGTCGCGGCCGAGACCTTCGTCGCGACGCATCCCGCGCATCGCGGCAGCGTGGCCTTCCTGCTGACCAGCGACGAGGAAGGCCCCGCGCGCGACGGCACCGTCGTGTGCGTCGAGCGCCTGCGCGCACGCGGCGAGCGGCTGGACTACTGCATCGTCGGCGAGCCGACCTCGGTCGAGCGCCTGGGCGACACCGTCAAGAACGGCCGCCGCGGCTCGTTGTCAGGCAAGCTGCGCGTGGTCGGCATCCAGGGCCACGTCGCCTATCCGCACCTGGCGCGCAATCCGGTGCACCAGGGGGCGCCGGCGCTCGCGGAGCTCGCCGTCACCGAATGGGACGGCGGCAACGCGTACTTCCCGCCCACGACCTTCCAGATCTCCAACATCGCCGCTGGCACCGGCGCGGGCAACGTGATCCCCGGCGAGCTGGTGGTGGATTTCAACTTCCGCTTCTCGACCGAGTCCACGCCCGAGACGCTCAAGCAACGCGTGCATGCGTTGCTGGACCGGCACGGGCTCACGTACACGCTGGACTGGTCGCTCTCGGGCCAGCCCTTCCTGACGCCGGTGGGCGAGCTGTCGGCCGGCATCGCCGCGGCGATCGAGGCCGAGACCGGCGTGGTCACCGAGCTGTCGACGACCGGCGGCACCTCGGATGGCCGCTTCATCGCCACGCTGTGCCGGCAGGTGGTGGAATTCGGACCGCTCAATGCGAGCATCCACAAGATCGACGAATATGTGCCGCTGGATCAGATCGCGCCGCTCGCGCGCATCTACCGCCGCACCCTGGAGAATTTGCTGCTGTGACGCTGTTGGAATTGATCGAGGCCCAGGCCGCCCGCCTCCGTGAGGCGGGCGTTTCGTTTGGGCATGGCACCACGAACGCCTTCGACGAGGCCGCCTGGCTCGTGCTGTGGGCGCTGGACCTGCCGCTGGACGCGCTGGACGAGCACGCCGCCGAGACCGTCGATGACGCGGGGCTCGCGAAGGTCGGGGCGCTCGTCGCGGAGCGCATCGCCACCCGCAAGCCCGCCGCGTATCTGACGCGCGAGGCCTGGCTGCAGGGCGTGCCCTTCTACGTCGACGAGCGCGCCATCGTGCCGCGCAGCTTCATCGCGGAGCTGCTCGCCGACGCGACCATCGACGCGTGGCTCTCCGACCAGACCACGCGCGTGCTGGACCTGTGCACCGGCAACGGCAGCCTGGCGGTGCTGGCGGCGATGGCGTGGCCCGACGTGGCCGTCGACGCGATCGACCTGAGCGCCGACGCGCTCGCGGTCGCCGCGATCAACGTCGAGCGCCACCAGCTCGGCGGTCGCATCCGGCTGCTGCAGGGCGACGGTCTCGCGCCGACGCGGGACGCCTACGACCTGATCCTGTGCAATCCGCCCTACGTGAACAGCACGTCGATGGCGGCGCTGCCCGAGGAGTACCGCGCCGAACCCGAGCTCGCGCTCGCGGGCGGCAGCGATGGCATGGACTTCATCCGGCGACTGCTGGCCGACGCGCCCACGCGGATGAAGCCGCATGCGGTGCTGGTGCTGGAGATCGGCAATGAACGCGAGTTCTTCGAGGCGGCCTTCCCGTCGCTGGAAGTCGCGTGGATGGAGACCTCGTCGGGCGAGGACCAGGTGCTGCTGGTGACACGAGAGGCGCTCGTCGCCGCGGGCTTCGGCGCTGACAGCGAAGGAGCCTCGGCATGATCACCTTGCGCAACATCGTGCTGCGACGCGGCACCAAGGTCGTCCTGGACGATGCGAGCGTCGTGCTGCAACCGGGCGAGAAGGTCGGCCTGGTCGGCCGCAACGGCGCGGGCAAGTCCAGCCTGTTCTCGCTGCTGACGGACCGCCTGCACAGCGACAAGGGCGACGTGGAAATCCCGCGTCATTGGGCGCTCGCGGAAGTCGCGCAGCACATGCCCGAGACGGACATGCCCGCGACCGAGTTCGTGCTGGAAGGCGACGTCCGCCTGATGGCCGCGCGCCAGGCGCTCGCCGAGGCCGAGGCCGCCGACGACGGTCACGCGATCGCCGATGCCTACGCGCAGCTGATGGACGCGGGCAGCCTCGATGCGCCGGCCCGCGCGCAGGCGCTGATGATGGGCCTGGGCTTCAAGGGCGCGCAGGTCGACGCGCCGGTCAACAGCTTCTCCGGCGGCTGGCGCATGCGGCTGCAACTGGCGCGCGCGCTGATGTGCCCGTCCGACCTGATGCTGCTGGACGAGCCGACCAACCATTTGGACCTGGACGCCCTGGTCTGGCTGGAAGCGTGGCTGCAGCGGTACGAGGGCACGATGATCATCATCAGCCACGACCGCGAGTTCCTCGACGCGATCACCAAGGTCACGCTGCACCTGGACGACGCCAAGCTGTACCGCTACGGCGGCAACTACACGGCCTTCGAGTCGATGCGCGCCGAGCGCATGCTCCAGCAGCAGCAGGCCTTCGACAAGCAGCAGGAGCGCATGGCGCATCTGCAGAAGTTCATTGACCGCTTCAAGGCCAAGGCCAGCAAGGCCAAGCAGGCGCAGAGCCGCGTGAAGGCGCTGGAGCGCATGGAGAAGCTCGCGCCGGTGCTGACGGCGTCGGACTTCAGCTTCGAGTTCCGCGAGCCGCTGAACCTGCCCAACCCGATGCTGATGTTCGACACGGTCTCGGTGGGCTACGACACCGATGAAGGCGAGAAGATCATCGTGCGCGGCATTGACCGCTCGGTGCTGGCCGGTCAGCGCTTCGGCATCCTGGGCGCGAACGGCCAGGGCAAGTCGACCTTCGTGAAGACGGTGGCGCGCATGCAGCGCGCGATGGGCGGCCTGATCACCGAGGGCAAGGGCCTGTCCATCGGCTATTTCGCGCAGCAGGAGATGGACGTGCTGCGGCCCGACGAGGGCCCGCTGATGCACATGATCCGGCTGGCCAAGGAGGTCAGCCCGGGCGCGCGCGAGCAGGAGCTGCGCGACTTCCTCGGCCAGTTCCGCTTCGTCGGCGACATGGTCAACCAGGACGTGGGCAGCCTGTCGGGCGGCGAGAAGGCGCGGCTGGTGCTGGCGATGCTGGTGTGGCAGCGCCCCAACCTGCTGCTGCTGGACGAACCCACGAACCATCTGGACCTGCAGACCCGCGAGGCGCTGTCGATGGCGCTCAACGAGTTCGAGGGCACCGTCATGCTGGTGAGCCACGACCGCGCGCTGCTGCGCGAGGTCTGCGACGAGTTCTGGCTGGTGGCCGACGGGCAGCTGAAGCCGTTCG
Organism: Roseateles sp. So40a; assembly: GCF_048081605.1. NCBI lineage: Bacteria > Pseudomonadati > Pseudomonadota > Betaproteobacteria > Burkholderiales > Sphaerotilaceae > Roseateles > Roseateles sp. So40a. Next base: position 3,275,236 of record NZ_CP182288.1, read on the forward strand.
ACGGCGACCTCGACGACTACCAGCGCTGGCTGCTGGACCGGTCCAAGGAAGCGGCCAAGATCGCCAAGGAAGAGGCCAAGCTGGCGCTGCGCGCGGCTCGGTCGGCCTCGTCGTCGGCGGCAGCCGCGCCCGCGCCCGCATCGGTGGCAGCACCCGTGGCCGCGGCACCCGCGCCGGCTCCGGCTGCGGAACCCGTCAAGCGCGAGGAACGCAAGCTCACCGGCCAGCAACGTCAGAAGCTCAATGAGCAGACGCGTCCGCTGCGCAAGGAGATGGAGCAGATCGACGCCCGCATGAAGGCCTGGACCGACGAGCGCGCCGCGCTCGAGGCGCAGTTGTCCGCCGCCGGCCAGTCGCCCGCGCAGATCGCCGAGGCCGGCAAGCGGCTGAAGGCGATCGGCGACGAGGTCGAGGAAGCCGAGATGCGCTGGCTGGAACTCAGCGAGCAGGTCGACGCGATCATGTCGACGGGCTGACGCCTGCTGAAGCCCCTGAGCCCCTGAGCCCCTGAGCCTCTGAGCCCAGAAGCCCCTCGCCCGCGGAGCGGGAGAGGGGTTGGGGTGAGGGCTCGTTGATGGGCTGGGTCTTGCAAGAGCCAGGACTGCCCAGAGCCCTCACCCCTCCCTCTCCCGCTTCGCGGGCGAGGGCGATCGACCGAGCCCTGCATGCCGGGCGCCGCGTCCCTTCTTTCCGCGCTGGCGGTCCCCGCCTGAGACGCCGATAGTTCGCGTCAACCGGGAAGAAAGACCATTTCAATTGCACGCAATTGAATTGCTCGCTACAGTTCGCTCCATGCCGAAGACGACCACCTCCCCGCAAGACGCCAGCGCCCCCGCTGCCGTCCGCGCCCAGCCGATGCCCGCGGGCACCGACTGGCTGCAGCTGGACGTGCAGCTGTGCTTCGCGCTGTATTCGACGTCGCTGGCGATGACCAAGCTCTACAAGCCGCTGTTGACGCCGCTGGGCCTGACCTATCCGCAGTACCTCGCGATGCTGGTGCTGTGGGAGCAGGACGGCCCGAGCGTCTCGGACCTGGGGCAACGTCTGAGCCTGGACTCGGGCACGCTCACCCCGCTGCTCAAGCGGCTGGAGACCGGCGGCCTGATCGAGCGCCGCCGCGCGCTCGCCGACGAGCGCCGCGTCGAGATCCACCTGACCGCCGCCGGCCGCGCGCTGCGCGAGCAGGCGGTCGGCATTCCCGAACAACTGGCCTGCGCCAGCGCCTGCAGCCCTTCGGAATTGCAGACGCTCACGACACGCCTGCAGGAATTGCGCACCAACGTGCTCACGCACCTGGCACGTGATCCGGAGTCCGGTGACCACGACCTGGTCGACGGCCCCTGACGTCCCGCTTTCACCCACCCCCACCTGTCACCACCAAGGAGCCCCACATGGCCATCGAGAAAGCCCTCTACACCGCCACCGCCACCGCCACCGGCGGCCGTCAAGGCACCGCGCAATCGTCCGACGACCGCCTGAAGGTCCAGCTGTCCACGCCCAAGGCGCTGGGCGGCGATGACGGCGCCGGCACCAACCCCGAGCAACTGTTCGCCGCGGGTTACTCCGCCTGCTTCATCGGCGCGATGAAGGCCGTGTCGGCGCGCAACAAGGTCGCCCTGCCGGCCGAGGTCTCCATCACCAGCGAGGTCGGCATCGGCCCGCACGCCAACAAGCCGGGCGCGTTCGGCATCGCCGTGTCGATGAAGATCTCGGTCCCGGGCATGGACCGCGCGCAGCTGGAAAAGCTGGTCGCCGACGCCCACGAGGTCTGCCCGTACTCGAACGCCACGCGCGGCAACATCGACGTCACGCTGACGATCGTCTGATCGACTGATCACGTACCCAAAGAAAAGGCGGCCCCTCGGGGCCGCCTTGCTCGTCACGGGTCGTGACGGTCGTGATGACAGCGATCAATTGCGGTCGGCGCGGGCCGGCAGCGTGCTGTCCGTCGAGTTCATCGACGAATCGGTGGTCGAGTTGTACTGCGGCATCGGATCGGTGCCCGTGCGCACGCTCGGATCCTGGCGCTGCTCGGTCGTCGTGTTGTTGCCGTTGTTCTGGCTGCTGGTGGCCGGTTGCGTGTTCTGCATGTCCTGCGTCGTCGCAGGCTGGCCGGTCGACGGATTGGCCGCGGGCGTGGCCGGAGGCGCCTTGTTCTGGTCGTTGTTGTTGGACAGCGGATCATTGGTCTGATCGCGCGCGCCCACGGTGCCGGAGCTGCCGCCCTGGCCGCCGCTCTGGGCATGAAGGAAGCCGACGCCGGAAGCCAGCGCAATCGCCATCGCCGCGGTGGTGATCTTGGAACGTGAGTTCATGAGGGATCTCCTGTTAGCTGAGGAATTGAGGTCTTGCCGGGGGTCGTCGCGAAGCGAACTTCAACGGCGCCCTTGCAATCGATACTCGGCAATCCCGATGCCTGCTGCGTTCGGCGCGATGCGTTCGATCAACGACCGAGCGCGCCGCCTGATCCGGTGAGCGGTTGCGCCAACGCACGCGCCTGTGCCGCGCCACGCGACGCGCTCGTCCCGCCCAGCGCGCGCAGCCGCTGGCCCAGTGCTTCGAGGCTGCCCGCCGCGACATCCTCGGGCGTGTCCGCCTCGATGGGTTCGCAGCTGATGCGCTCAGGTGCGATGCCCAGGCCCAGCGCGTGGAAGTAGCTCGCCTCGGTGACGACGCTCAGCTGGCTCGCGATGAGCCGATGCACTTCCAGATCGGGCATGTCGAGTTGCTGGCCCTGCACCGTGCTGAGCACCGGCGTGCGCGTCAGTCCGCCAGCGAGCCCCGCGAGCCGGTGCGCGTTGGGCAGATGCGCGTGCAGCACTTCCGCCTGCCGGTTGCGGATCAAACCGACCAGCACCTGGATCGCATGCCAGGGCGGGTCCTCGGGCATCGCCACGATCACGGTCTCCGCACCGAGCGATCGAATGCGCTCGGCGAACGGGCCTTCCGAGGGACACACCACCGTGAAGCGAATCCCTCCCGAGCCGCTCAAGCGCTCGACCAGCCGCTCGACGAGGCGCGTGGCGCCGAGACGATCCGTGTCGTTGACCGCGTTCGCCCCATTCGCCCCTTCATGAGGGCCCTCCTCCGGGGGCTGGGTGCCCACGATCTCCACCACATGGAGCGGCTTGCCCTCCGGGGTGGCGGGGACCGCGATCAGCGGTGGCGGCAAGCCGACCTGGCGCACGATGAGACTGTTCATGACGGACCTTTCCCGAAGGGGCGTGGTCGTTCCCAAATCGACCTTCTTGACCCCGTTCGGCAAGGCCCATACCCGGCAGATCACCGCCGGGTCACCGCCGGGTCGTACGCCGTCTTCCAGCGACGCCTACAAGGGCTCCAGCGGCTTCAATGACTGCAGCACGGTGGGCAGCAGCTCGCTCACGGTCGGATGGATGCGCACGCCGCCGGTGAGCACCTCGGTGTACGGCCGGCGTGAGGCGATGACGTCCAGCAGCGACTGCACGGCCTCGTCGCCGTCGACGCCGAGCACCATCGCGCCGAGGATCGCCTTCGTCTCGGCGTCCACCAGCAGCTTGATGAAGCCCTCGGTCTCGCCCTTCTCGATCGCGCGCCCGACGCGCGTCATCGGCCGGGTGCCGATCAGCGCGGGCCGGCCGGACGCGCGCACCTCGCGTTCGCTCAGGCCGATGCGCGCGAGCGGCGGATCGGTGTAGAGCGCATAGCTGACGACGCGCTCACCGATGCCGCGATCGGCCCCGTCGAACAGGTTGGCGGCCATCACCTCGAAGTCGTTCCACGAGGTGTGCGTGAACGCGCCGCGGCCGTTGCAGTCGCCCAGGGCCCAGATGTGCGGCACGCTGCTCCGCAGCCGATCGTCGACGACGACGTAGCCGCGCTCGTCGAGCGTGACACCCGCGCGGTCCAGGCCCAGGTCATCGGTGTTGGGCCGCCGCCCGGTGGCGATCAGCACGTGACTGCCGAGCACCTCCGGCTCGCCCGTCTGGCAGCTCACGTGCACGCGCACGTGGCCCGCAGCGCCCGCCTCCGCGGGCGCGAGCCTCACGCACTCGGCCCCGGTGCGGATGGCGAGGCCCTCGCGCTCGAGCATCGCGCGCACGGCGTCGGCGACGTCATCGTCCTCGCGCGGCACCAGCCGCGGTCCGCGCTGCACGACGGTCACCTGCGAGCCGAAGCGCCGGAACATCTGCGCGAACTCCAGGCCGATGTAGCTGCCGCCCACGACCACGAGGTGCTCGGGCAACGCGTCCAGCCGCATGATGGACGCGTTGCTCAGCCAGGGCACCGCGTCGAGTCCTTCGACGCCAGGCTGCGCGGGGCGTCCACCGACATTGAGGAAGAAGCGCTCCGCGCGCAGCCGACGCCCGTCGACGACGACGGTGTGCGGGTCCTCGAAGCGCGCGTGGCCGCGGATCAGCTCGACGCCGTTCATGCCGCCCAGCCAGCGCTCGACGTTCTGCCGCGACTGGCCGGAGATGCGGTCCTTGCGCGCGATGACCTCCGACAGGTCGACGCTTGCGCCCGCGGGCACGCGCACGCCCCAGCGCGCGGCCTCGCGCACGACCCAGGCGGCATGGGCGCTGGCGACCATCGCCTTGGTCGGGATGCAGCCGGTGTTGACGCAGGTGCCGCCGACGCGCGAGCGCTCGATCACGGCCACGCGCCAGCCCGCCTGCGACATGCGCTCGGCCAGCGGCGGACCGGCCTGGCCCGCGCCGATGACGATGGCATCGAAGGACTCGCCGCCCGGGGCCGGCGGGGAAACTGAAGCAGCGCTCATGCGGTCTCTCCTGGTCAGGGCGCCGCGGCGCAGACGGCCGCGGGCAAGGCTGCCGTTGTAGCAGTTCAGGCCGCGCCGTGGCGTTTCCGGATCGCGGCCAGATCCCCGCGCTGCTCGAGTGCATGGATGGCCTGATCGAGCCGGCTCACGTCGGATTCATCGAGCCGGCGCCGGCTCACCATCAGGCTGACCGGCTGCACGCTGGCGCCGAAGGGCTGACGCACCAGGCGCAGGTTGAGCGCGCGCGCCTGCGCGTGCAGGTCGAGGTCATCGCCCAGGATCAGCGGCGCGCGGCCCAGCCGCAGCATGTCCACGCCCTGGCGGGTCGTCTGGTACGGAATCAGCAGGCCGGCCTCGGACAGGCGCGGCCGCCAGGCCTCGAAGTCCGCGCCCAGGCTGAACGCGTCCACATGCAGCAGCGTGAGGCGTCGGCGCAGGACTTCCTCGAAACCACGCACACCGTCCAGCCGAACGTCCAGTCGGCCGTCGAGACGAGCCGCCGCGGCGAGCATGAAGGTCTCGTTCCGGTAGGGCCGCGTGTACATGACCGTCGCCGCGAAGGTCGCGACCGGGGTGGCCGAGAAGATCAGGTCGAACTGGTCGTTCTGCAGCTCCCGGAAGCGCCGCTTGCGCCATTGCGCCGGCCCGCGGATCCACGCCAGTTCATAACCGGCCTGCCGGCAGATCGCCTGCAGCAGCTCGGCGTCCAGGCCGCGCATCGTGCCGTCAGCGCCGGGGATGAGATAAGGCGGCCAGCTCTCGACCAGCGCGCGCACGACCCGCTTGCGCGCGGGCGCTGCGAGCGGTTTCTCCGCGGCGGCGACCGTTCCGGGCATGGCCGACGTCGCCCCGAGGAGGGCCCCGGCGGCCAGCAGACCGCGCCGTGTCAGGCCGGGTGCGGCCGTCGGCACGGGCGTGGGGGCACCCACGGGAGGGAGAGGCGTCATCGCCGACGGGAGGCCCTCGGGAGGAGGCGATCCGGGAGCTGGCATTCGGGCCAGTGTGCGCGCCCGGCCGGGGACGAACAATGCGTGGAAGCCACGTCCGTCGGGGACTCCCCCTGGATGGGGGCTGGTGCGGCCGGGGCTCCAGAGAAAGTCACGCGATAGCGCAACCACTCGGTTTCCCACATGGTTTTGTCAATTCGAAAAGCGCAAAATTGACACCATCATGAAAGTCGTACTCGTCGAAGACTCTCCGCTGGTCCGCAAGCATCTGCTCGCCGCGCTGAAGGAGCAGCCCTTCCTGTCGGTCGTCGGCATCGCCGCCACCGAGGCGGAGGCGCTGTGCACCGTCGGGCTGACGCGTCCGCATGTGGTGGTGCTGGACCTGTCGCTGGCCTCCGGGTCGGGGCTGGAAGTGCTGCGCAAGCTGCGCATCGCGGGCTTCGGCGGCACGATCCTCGTGCTGAGCAACCGGGACGCCGAGATCTACGGGCCGCTGTGCGTGAACAACGGCGCCAACGCCTTCTACGACAAGGGCCGTGAGTTCGAGCGCTTCCTCACCGACCTGAACATGCTGGCCGAGGCACCGCGCCTGGCCGCCAGCCGCCCGATGACGCTGAACGCGCTGCGCGGCTGAGGCCTCCGCGCCGGTCCGCTCCCGCGGACCGTGCGGCCTTCGTCAGAGCGAACGAATCAGGGCGACACGAAGCTCGTCTTGCCCGCCTTGCGCTCGTCCTCGGCGATCTTCACATCGACCTCGTCGACCACGCCGTCCTGGTTGCGGTCGTGCATCTTGAACATGCTCAGACCGGTGGCCATGAACTCCTCGAGGCTGATGCTGCCGTTCTTGTCGGTGTCCAGCACGCCGAAACGCACCTTGGCCTGACGCATCTGGCGCTGCTGCTCCTCGCGGCGCTTTTCCGGATCGGCGATCTTGCTCAGGCGCACCATCAGGCGTCCCTCGAATTCGCCGAGGTACTCGGCCTCGCTCAGCTGGCCATCGGCGTTGAAGTCCATGCGGAGGAACTCGACCTCGCGCCCGAGCTTGAACTCGGTCAGCGACACCTTGCCGTCGCCGTTGATGTCCTGCTCGCTGATGAAGGTGGTGGACGAATGCGAGGCGGCCGAGGCCGGCCCCGCCATCAGCAGCGTCAACGCGGCCAAGGCCAGCGCCGCGACCGGCAGGTGCAGCGACGGGAGGGAAACGGCGGACTTGGCGATCATGGAAAGACGGTTCATGGCTGGGGCTGGACTTCGAGCGTGAGCGTGGCGGTGTGGCTGAGCCACAGCGCGGGGTTGTCGGGCGAGGCGCGGCGCACGCGGACCTGCAGCAGGTACAGGCCGGCCGTCGCCGGCTTGAAGCTGACCTCGCCGGCCGCGTTGGTGCGGAAGTCCACTTCCGGCTGCTTCTTGCTGACGTAGTTCTGGCCGTCGGCGATGACGGTCAGCGTCTGGCCGTCCAGCGGCTTGCGGTTCTCGCGCACGCGCACGGTGACGGTGTCGCCGGCGTAGAGGTCGTAGGGCTGCGTGACCGGGTAGATCTCGACGCCCTCCGTGTCGTAGTCGACCTTGCTCGGGCGGCCGCGGCTGACGTAGACGTCGGCCCGCGTGATGCTCTGCACCTCGATGGGCTGGTCACCGGGTTTGGTGTCCTCGGCGCGTTCGGCGAAGTGCACCTGACCGTCGCGCAGCAGGCCCTTGGCCAGGCGGCCCTTGCGCACGCCCGAGGACACCAGGTAGGTCCCGTTGCCCGCGCCCAGCGGCACTTCCAGGTAGCTCGCGTCCTTGAGGACGGCGGCCGGCACCAGCGGCAGCTTCCTGCCGTCAGGCTGGACGACCTGGAAGGTGTCGGACTTCATCGCCACGTCGGGGCGCAAGTCGCCTTCGGCGAAGGACGCCTCGACGGTCACATGCTTGCGCTGTTCCTCGGCGTTGAAGGTGTTGGGCTTGAGATAGGGCGAATGCGCCTGGGCGCCCGCGCACAGCAGCAGCGGGGTCAGCCAGGCGCCGATCTTCGTGGTCCGGAAGAGGGTCATGTCGGCAGCGTGTGGTGGAACGAGGCGCGCTGGCGGCGGCGGTGCGCAGTCGGGTCGGCACTATAGATGAGAATTCCTCGCAATTGCGAATTATTGTCAACATCGTGCGGGGCTTACGCCACCAGGCGCGCCGCCGCGACCGGCGCCAGCGTGCAGGCCGCATCCGGCGACGCGGTCGATCCGAAGTGGATGCGCCCCTTGCCGGCGCGCTTGGCCACGTACATGGCCTCGTCCGCGGCACGCAGCACCGCGGCGGTCTCGCAGGCGCCTTGCGCCAGGATGATGCCGATGCTCGCGCTCACGGTGACGGTCCTGCCGCCGCCGATCCCGATCGGGCGCTCGATCTCCGACAGGCAGCGCTGCAGCACGCTGCGGGCGCTGCCGGCGTCGCTGTTGCCCGCGAGCACCAGCGCGAACTCGTCGCCACCCAGCCGCGCGACGATGTCGTTGGCCCGCAGCGCCTGTTGCAGCCGTTGACCGACCTGCCGCAGGACCTCGTCGCCCGCCTCGTGGCCGTGGCGGTCGTTGACCGGCTTGAAGCCGTCGAGGTCGAGGTAGCAGACGGCGAGGCCCGCGTTCGCGCGTAGCGCGGTGGCCTGCGCGTCGGCGAGCTTCTCGGCGAAGAGCCTGCGATTGGGCAGGCCGGTGAGCGCGTCGCGGAAGGCCATGCCGTAGGCGGCTTCCTCGCTCTGCTTGAGCGCGTCGATGTCCACGAGCATCCACAGGCTCTCGTCCTCCGAGACCAGCATGCCGCTCAGGTCGATCCACAGCGGCGAGCCGTCCTTGCGGCGCATCTGCACCTGCGTGCGGAAGCGCTCGCCCGCATGGAGCGCGCCATAGCCGGCGCGGCCGATGTGGTCGAAGGTCGCCTGGTCGAGGTAGAGGTCGCGCATGGACACGCCGCGCAGCTCGCCCGGGCCGTAGCCGAGGATGCGTTCCACGGCGCGGTTGTCCCACTGCACGATCCGCGACTTCAGCCGCACCATGCCGACCAGGTCGTTCTCGAGCATCAGCGCCTGCTCGCGCGCGGTGCGGTCGGCCGCGAGGCGCCCTTCCCGCTCGCGGCGCTGGCCGCGGTACAGCAGCGCGGAGATGCCGCCGATCAGCGCGACCAGCAGCGCCACGAGCGCGATGATCTCCGCGGCCTGCCGATACCAGGCACCGAGGTATTCGCCGGTGCTGAGCCCCGCGTAGACGGTGAACGGATAGCCGGCGACGCGGCGATAGGCGGTGATGCGCTCGACCTTGTCCAGCGCCGTGCGGGTCACATACCAGCCGCGGTCGGCATTGCGCGCGAGGTTGGCGCGCAGCGCGTCGGAGACGACGGCCTCGCCCAGGCCCTTCACCGATTCGGGCTCGGAGACCGAGTAGCGCGACACCAGCAGCAGGCTGCCGTTGGCCCGCATCGAGATCGCGCCGGAATGGCCGAGTTCCATGCCGGCGAAGAGCTGCGCGAAGTGGCGGGAGGTCAACTCGGTCAGCACGATGCCGTCGAAGCCGCCTTCGGCGTTGATCAGCCGGCGCGCCGCGACGATGCACCACGCATGGACGGTGCGGCAACGGATGGGTTCGGACACGACGGTCGCGTCGCGCGCGCGGGCTTGCTCGAAATAGGGGCGATCGCCCAGATGGAGAGGTTCGGCCACGTCCTGGTCGCTGGAAACCAGTTGGCCCGTCGCATCGACCACCCGAACGGCGGTCACGTGCTTGAGCAGCACATGCTGCTCGGCGGCCATCTGCGTCAGGAGGTCCGCGCGGTCTTCCTGCCGGGAGGTCCTGGCGTAGCGCTCCGCGATCGACGCGAGCGCGTTGTCCACGAGGCGCATCTCCGCCGCGATCTCGCTGCTCATGCTGGCGGCGAGGTTCTCCGCGGTGAGCCGGGCGGCGTCTTCATCGCCCTCGCGCGCGTTGTTCAGGCTCAGTCCGACGGCAGCGAAGAGCACGAGCGCCAGCGCGAGGTTGCCGCCGATGATCCAGCGGCGGAGTCGCACGAGCGATGTCGGGGAAGCGCTACCGATGTTTCGGCGGTCCAGCATGGCGTGGCTTTCGTGGAGCGGTGGCCTGTCGCGGCGAACGTGGGCTCGCCTTGACGCATGTGGACGTTGTACGGAAACGCGCCGGCCGCCGGTAGCCGCCAGCGGAGGAAGTCCGCGTAGGTCATCGACTGACGGGGCTTACCCATGGGGAGCGAGGGACGCCCGAGGAGCGCCCCCAGGCACATGGCCGGAAGCCGCTCCAGGAAGCTCGACAGGTAGAGTGGCGGCGCGTCCGGCCTTCGCGGTCCAAGGCCTGTTGTCCCGTTTCAGGAGCTTGCGTGATCGATCATCTCGACCATCTGGTCCTCACCACGTCGCACGAAGCCGCGTGCATCCATTTCTACAGCGAGGTGCTCGGCATGCGCCTGGAGACCTTCGTCGGCGGCACGCCGCCGGTGTCGCGCAGGGCCTTCCAATTCGGCCAGCAGAAGATCAACCTGCATGTGAAGGGCCATGAGTTCGAGCCCAAGGCCCACACGCCGGTGCCCGGCGCGCTGGACCTGTGCTTCATCGCCTCCGTGCCGCTGTCGCAGGTCATCGAGCGGCTGCAGGCCGCGCAGGTCGCGATCGTCGAAGGACCGGTGCTCCGCACCGGCGCCACGGGGAAGATCCGCTCGGTCTACGTGCGCGATCCCGACCTCAACCTGATCGAGATTTCCGAGCTCGTGGGCTGAAGGCCGTCCCGGCCTTGGAGACGCGCGGACAAAGAAAAAAGGCCCCTCTTTGCAGAGGAGCCTTCATCTTGGAGGAGAGGGGGGGATTCGAACCCCCGAGACGTTTCCGTCCGCCTGATTTCGAGTCAGGTACATTCAACCACTCTGCCACCTCTCCGGTATTCGGTGATCGCTGTGGTTGTTAGCGACTAAGCCTAAGAGTATAGCGAGGTTTTGGCGACCCTGGCAACAAGTCTCTCGACATTGTGCGATTGCCGCCTCACCGTGCTTCAACCCCTCAGGCCTTCAGCACGTCCTTGCCGCCCAGGTACGGGCGCAGCGCTTCCGGCACCGTGATGCTGCCGTCGGCCTGCTGGTAGTTCTCCAGCACCGCCACCAGCGTGCGCCCCACCGCCAGACCCGAGCCGTTGAGCGTGTGCACCAGCTCGTTCTTGCCTTGCGCGTTCTTGAAACGCGCCAGCATGCGCCGCGCCTGGAACGCACCCATGTTCGAGCACGAGCTGATCTCGCGGTAGGTGTCCTGCGCCGGCAGCCAGACCTCCAGGTCGTAGGTCTTGACCGCGCCGAAGCCCATGTCGCCCGCGCACAGCAGCACCGTGCGGTACGGCAGGCCCAGCGCCTGCAGCACGGCTTCCGCGTGGCCGGTCATTTCCTCGAGCGCCGCCATGCTGTGCTCCGGCTGCTCGATGCGGACCATCTCGACCTTGTCGAACTGGTGCTGACGGATCATGCCGCGCGTGTCGCGCCCCGCCGACCCGGCCTCCGAGCGGAAGCACGGGCTGTGCGCCGTCAGCTTGATCGGCAGCTCATCGGCCTGCAGCACGGTCTCGCGCACCGAGTTGGTCAGCGAGATCTCCGAGGTCGAGATCAGGTACTGCTCCGCCTGCTCGTCGTCGCCGCCGCGCAGCACCCAGAACATGTCCTCCTTGAACTTGGGCAACTGGCCCGTGCCCTCGAGGATCTCGCGGTTGACGATGTAGGGCGTGTAGCACTCGGTGTAGCCATGCTGCTCGGTCTGCATGTCCAGCATGAACTGCGCCAGCGCGCGGTGCAGCCGGGCCACCGGGCCCTTCAGGAACGCGAAGCGCGACCCCGACAGCTTGGCGCCCGTCTCGAAGTCCAGGCCCAGCGGGGCGCCCAGGTCCACATGGTCCTTGACCGGGAAATCGAAGCTGCGCGGCTGACCCCAGCGGCGCACCTCGACGTTGCCGGTCTCGTCCGCGCCCGCGGGCACGCTCTCGTCAGGCAGGTTGGGCACGCCCATCAGCATCGTGTTGAGCTCGACCTGGATCGCCTCGAGGCGCTCGGCACCGGTCTTGAGCTCGTCGGCGATGCCGGCGACCTCGGCCATCACGGCGCTGGCGTCCTCTCCCTTGCCCTTGAGCATGCCGACCTGCTTGGACAGCTGGTTGCGCTTGGCCTGCAGCTCCTCGGTCCGGGTCTGCACCAGCTTGCGCTCGGTCTCCAGCGACTTGTAGCGCTCGATGTCCAGGAAGGGTTGCGGATTCTTGCGCAGCTGCAGGCGCTCGATGACGGCGTCCAGGTCCTTGCGCAGCAGGGTGATGTCCAGCATGGTGTGTCTTTCGTGTTCTGCACCGAGGGCGGCCCGTCGGGGGCCCTCGGCATGGGGATGAGGTCAGCGCGCGGTCAGCGGTCCGTCCGCGCGGCTCCGGGCGGCGCCCTGTCGGGCGTCGCGGCGATCAAGATCGATCGCTGGTGACCTCGGCCATCGACTTGTCGCCCAGGCCCATCGGCAGCGGGAAGCGCACGTGCTCCTCGACGCCCGGCAGCGTGCGCACCGTGGTGGCGCCCAGCTCGCGCAGCCGCGCGATCACGGCCTGCACCAGCACGTCCGGTGCCGAGGCGCCCGCCGTGAGGCCGACCTTGGAGCGACCATCGAGCCATTCGGCCTGCACATCCTCGGCCGCGTCCACCATGTAGGCGGGCGTGCCCAGGCGCTCGGCCAGTTCGCGCAGCCGGTTGCTGTTGGAACTGGTCGGGCTGCCGACCACCACCACCACGTCCACCTGGGGCGCCATCACCTTGACGGCGTCCTGGCGGTTCTGCGTGGCGTAGCAGATGTCCTGCTTCTTGGGCTCGCGCACCTGCGGGAAGTGACGCTTCACCGCGGCGAGGATCTCGGCCGCGTCGTCCACGCTCAGCGTGGTCTGCGTGACCACGGCCAGCCGGGACGGATCCTTGACCCGCACGTGCGGCACGTCCGAGGCTTCCTCGACGAGGTAGATCCCGTCGCTGAGCTGGCCCATCGTGCCCTCGACCTCGGGATGCCCCTTGTGGCCGATCATGATGAACTCGTAGCCCTCGCGGTGCAGCTTGGCGACCTCGACGTGGACCTTGGTCACCAGCGGGCAGGTCGCGTCGAAGATCTGGAAGCCGCGCTGCTGCGCCTCCTTGCGGACCGCCTGGCTGACGCCGTGCGCCGAGAACACGAGCGTCGCGCCCGCGGGCACCTCGGCCAGGTCCTCGATGAAGATCGCGCCCTTGGCCTTGAGGTCGTTGACCACGTAGGTGTTGTGCACGATCTCGTGACGCACGTAGATCGGGCGGCCGAACTTCTTCAGCGCGCGCTCGACGATCTCGATCGCGCGGTCCACGCCGGCGCAGAAGCCGCGCGGCTCCGCCAGCACGATGTCCTTCATGTTCACGTCCGTGGCGGTCATCACAGCACCCCGATCAGCTGCACCTCGAAGCTGACGGGCTGTCCCGCCAACGGGTGGTTGAAGTCGAACAACAGCCAGTCCGCGCCCAGCTCACGCACCACGCCCGCGTACTGGCCCTGGCCATCGGGGGTGGGGAACTGCACGACGTCGCCGACGTGATACTCCTCGTCCGGATCGCCCAGCTCGCGCATCAGGCTGCGCTTGACGCGCTGCAGCAGCTCGGGGTTGCGCTCGCCGAAGGCCTCGCCCGGCGCCAGCTCGATGCGCGTGTGCGTGCCCTCGGGCAGGCCGATCAGGCGCGCCTCGATCGCGGGGGCCAGTTCGCCGGCGCCCAGCGTCAGCGTGGCCGGCAGCTTGTCGGCGAAGGTGTTGATCAGCTCCTGGCCGTCCGGCCCGCTGAGCCGGTAATGCAAGGTCAGGAACGAGCCTGGTTGAACGGGGTTCACTAGTCGGGGGGATTTTTTGGAACGAGGCGCGATTTTAGGCTGTAGCGCCGATGTCCTTCCCCGAAGTCTCGCCATGACCGTTCATCCCGCTCCGATCGCCCTGCCCCCGGGCAGCCTCCAGGCCCTCCCCGCCAGCTTGCGCCCACGCGAGAAGCTGCTCGCCCGGGGCGCCACGGTGCTGTCCGACGCCGAGCTGCTCGCCGTGCTGCTGCGCACGGGCCTGCCCGGGCGCTCGGTGTTGCACCTGGCCGACGACCTGCTCGCCCATTGCGGCGGCGTCGCCGACCTGCTCAAGGGGGATCTCCTCACCCGGCTGGGGGATTTCAAGGGGCTGGGCCCCGCCAAGCGCTGCACGCTGATGGCGGTGCTGGAACTCGCCCGGCGCGCCTATGCCCACACGCTGCAGCGCGCGCCGGTCTTCGAGTCCGCCGCCGACGTGCGGGCCTTCCTCACCTTGCATTACGCGGGCCGCGGCGCGGAGTGCTTCGCTGTGATGTTCCTGGACGTCCGCCATCGGCTGATCGCCCTGGAGACCCTGTTCGAGGGCACCCTTTCCCATACCATTGCGCATCCCCGCGAGGTGGTGAAGCGCGCGCTGGCCCTGAACGCCGCCGCCGTCATCCTGGTCCACAACCATCCTTCCGGCCACACCGAGCCGTCGCCGCAGGACGTCGAGCTCACCTGCGTGATGCGCGAGACGCTGGCGCTGGTGGACGTGAAGGTGCTGGACCATTTCATCGTCGGCGCGGGCGATGCCGTACCGATGACCGACCTGGGCCTGCCGTGACCGACCGACTGCGCAGCCTGCAAGACCTGCAGACGCTGCATCGAGAACTGAAGCTTCGCCAGCGCGCCGAGGAGGAGCGTCGCGAGCGCGAGGCCGCGCTGGCGCGGCTGCGCGAGCACGAGGCGCGGATCTTCGAGCGCACCGTGGGCGAGGTCGTCCCGCTGCCCGACAGCAACCGGGTGATCCTGAACGCGGGGCGCCCCGAGCCCGAGCCCCGTCAGCGCGAGCTGGATGAGCAGCGGGCGTGGCAGCAGGCGCTGTCGGACGATTTCGATGTGGATTCGTTGCTGGAGACGGACGAGACGCTGTCGTTCAGACGTCCGGAGATCTCGGCTGAATCGGTGCGCAAGCTGCGCCGCGGTCATTGGTCGCTGCAAGCGCAGATCGACTTGCATGGCTTGCGGCGAGACCAGGCCCGCGAGGCGCTGGGCCACTTCATCCACGACAGCGCCCGGAGGGGCTTGCGCTGCGTGCGCGTCGTCCATGGCAAGGGCAATGGTTCGCCGGGACGCGAGCCGGTGCTGAAGGCGCGTGTACGGCGCTGGCTGGTGCAGAAGCAGGAGGTGCTGGCGTTTGTCCAGGCGCGCGCGTCGGACGGCGGCGCCGGTGCGCTGATGGTGTTGCTGAACGCCACCTGACGGTGTTTTCCCTTTCCTCCGAAGCGTTGTTTTCCTGAACAGCCGATTGCGCCCGAGGGGGCTCCCGGCTAGTCTCCGCCCATGCCGGCGTAGTCGAGAACAGTTCTCAACAACTTGAGTCTTCACACACGTTGCCATCGTCATGATGGGGAGGGAACACGCATGTCCTTTGCTTCTGCCGCGGCCATTCGCGGTCGCATCCAGGCCCCGAGCGCTCGCACCACCGGGCTGATCCTGGTGGGTGTTGTCCACTTGCTGATGGTGGGCGCGCTGGTCAAGGGATTCCAGCGCCACGCCACGGAGGCGCCGCCGCCGATCCAGGTCAAGACGGTCAAGGACAAGGAGGTCGACCCGCCCAAGCCGCCAGAGCCGCTGCAGGTGCCGCCGCCGGTGATCCCGATGCCGCGCCAGATCGAGGTGCCGATTCCGCCGGTGCCGATCACCCCGACGGTGGACCCCGTGATCCAGACGACCGGCATCACCGACGGCCGCACGCGGGAGGACTTCGCCGTCACGCCGGGCGGCAAGGGCGAGGTCGCCCCGCCCGTGGCGCCGCCGGTCAAGGACGTCGTCAAGTCGGTGGGCGCGGTCTGCACGCAGATGGCGTCGCCGGAGATGCCGTCGGTGAACTGGACCGGCGAGGCGCTGTTCCGTGTCGTGGCCGATGTCCAGGGCGGACGGGTCGTCGCGGTGCAGATCCAGACGCTGTCTGGCGCGATGGATTCGCGGACGCGCCGTGCCTTCTCCAACGCGATCGAGGGCACGCTGAAGTCGCGCTACGTCTGCCCGGGCGAGCACCGCTTCCAGCAGGACTTCGCGTTCCGCGTCGATTGAGGCTGGATCGAGGCGGGAATGAACAAGGCGCCGGCACGCATCGCGTGGCCGGCGCCTTGTCGTCGGGGCGACGTCGAGGCTCCACGGAAGGCCTCGACGGCGTGATCAATGCAGCATCAGGCTCGTGTACGGCGAGGACGGCGTCGTGAAGGCCATCAGCAGCCGCTCGGGACGGAACTCGCCGACGCTGTCAGCGCCCTGCCAGTGCGTCTCGATGGCGTGCTCCAGGCCTTTGAGCACGCAGAAGGACATGAACGCGTGCTCGGCCTCGTCGCCGTCCACATCCACATGCTGCAGCCGCACGCAGGCCGCGCGCAGGAAGTTGAGCATCAGGATGGGACTGTCGGTGTCCGGGCAATCGCCGGCGCAGACCTCGATGTCCTCCCGGGCGTCCTCGGACAGCCACAGGCGACCGTCGTCGACCCGGACATGCAGCAGGTCGGGATTGGCATCGATGCCGACCTCATCGTCGTGGAACAGCGTGGACATGATGGCCGCAACGGTAGACGAAGCCGCGCGGTCCGTGTTCATCGGCCCTGTGACGCGACGGCGCGGCGTGTCAGATATGCACGCTGGCAGCATCGTTTACATCAATTCGGCATCCCAGGGGCGCGGCGACGCGCGTCGCTGCCGCCGCCGGTGCCGGTGCCGTCAGACGTTGCGCATCCAGTCGGCCGTGTGGGCGAAGGACGCCGCCAGGCGGCGCTGCAGCTCGACATCGAGCTCGCACTCGGCCATCGCCTGCGTCATCGCCGACATCCATTGATCGCGCTCGGCGATGCCGATGCGATAGGGCATGTGACGCGCGCGCAGCCGCGGATGGCCGAAGCGCTCGACGAAGTGGTCGGGTCCGCCCAGCCAGCCGCACAGGAACCAGAACAGCTTGTCGCGCGAGCCGTCCAGCGTCGTCGGATGGATGGCGCGCAGCTGCGCGAAACGCGGCTCCAGGTCCATCAGGTCGTAGAAGCGGTCGACGAGCCGGCGCACGGCGTCTTCGCCGCCCACCCAGTCGAAGGGCGTGGCGGGGGCGGCCGCGGCTTCGGCGGCGCCTTCAGGGGAATCAGACATCGGGAACTTCAATCCTCAGGCGTGACCGGCGGATTGTTCCAGGATCTTGGTCGCCAGGCCGCGGATGCCCTGCGCGGCATCGCTGCCCGGGTAATGCTCCAGCAGCAGCTGGCGCTTGAGCACCGCCTGGCGGACCATCTGGTCGTTCTTGACCTCGCCCAGCAGCTCCAGCTTGAAGGTCTGACCCGGTTGCGGGCCGACGAAGCGCTGCAGCACCTGCTGCAACTGGCCGCAGATCAGCTTGCCCTCGCCGGGCCGGTTGGCCTGGTTGATGATCAGGCGCACCAGACGGCGTTCCTGCTGCGTGGCCAGCACCTTGATGGTCGCGTACGCGTCCGTCAGCGAGGTCGGCTCCGGCGTGGCGACGACCAGCACGTCATGCGCCATCGACACCGCGAAGAGCACCACGTCGGAGATCCCGGCGCCGGTGTCCAGCAGCACGAAGTCGAAGCGCGGACGCACCACTTCCAGGATGTGCAGCAGTTTGTCACGCACGTCCGGCGTCAGCCGCGAGTACTCGACCATGCCCGATCCGGCCAGCAGCACATGGAAGCCGCCGGGCGCCGGCAGGATCGCCTGGTCCAGCGAGCAGCGCTCGGTGAACACGTCATGCAGCGTGAGCTTGGGGTGCAGGTTCAGCACCACGTCCAGGTTGGCCAGGCCGAGGTCGGCATCCAGCACCAGCACGCGCTCGCCGCGCGCGGCCAGGGCAGCGGCCAGGTTGGCGGTCACGAAGGTCTTGCCCACGCCGCCCTTGCCACTCGTGACGGCCAAGGTGCGAGCGCCTCCACGGGCATTCGGTGCAGCAGGAGCTGTTGTCATGCTCATTCACTATCCTGTTGCGTTACGGCGAACAACATGCCCTTTTCCTCGGCGCTCACCAGCGAGTCCACATGGCTCTCGAGGCAGGCGCGGTTGCGGCCCTCGGCCTTGGCGCGGTAGAGCTGGCGGTCCGCCCGCTCCGTCCAGATCAGCGTCGACGACCGCACCCACTGCGGCGCGAACGCCCCGCCGATGCTGATCGTGCAGGTCAACGGCGGCTGGCCGTTGCCCATGCTGATCGCCAGGGCCTGCACCCGTTGCCGGATGCGTTCCGCGACCGTCACGCCATACGACGTCGGGCAGTTGGGCAGGATGATGGCGAATTCCTCGCCGCCGATCCGTGCCACCGTGTCCATCGGACGCACCGTCTGCGCGATCGACTGGGACACCGCGCGGATGACCAGATCGCCCGCCGCGTGACCGTGCGTGTCGTTGACCTTCTTGAAATGGTCGATGTCCAGCACCAGCAGCAGCGCCGGCTCACCCGAGCGCGCCACCCGGTCCACCTCGCGCGCCAGCGCCATCTCGAAGCTGCGGCGATTGACCAGGCCGGTCAGCGCGTCCTTGCTCGAGAGGTCGCACAAGGCATCCAGGATGCCCTGCAGCCAGACCTCCGAGTAAGGCTCGGCATCGGGCAGCATGGCGCCGGCCTGCTGCAGCAGCTGCAGGGCCAGGTCCAGGCGCAACTTGTGCGCCGCGATGAGGCTTTGCGGTGATTCCAAGGTTGAACTGGGCAATTTCCGGCGCAGTCTAGCGGCTTCCCCCTCAAATGAGCGCGCAGAAAAGAGGGGTTCCCCCCACCTCTTTCACAAACCATTTGGCCCAGTAGCCTGCAAACTAGCGATTGCCGACAATGGCGGCCACCCGGTGCTACGGCATCTCACCCACGAAGAAGTCCAACAGCCCCATGCGCCCAGGTCAACCGGTCTCCCCCTCGGCCTCCTCGCCCGTGGACGCGATCGATCATGAGTTCAGCTTCAGCCGCGCCGATTTCGAGCGCGTGCGTCAGCTGATCTACCAGCACGCCGGCATCTCCTTGCACGACGGCAAGCACGCGATGGTCTACAGCCGGCTGTCGCGCCGGCTGCGCGACACCGGCCACAAGAGCTTCAGCGACTACCTCCAATGGCTGGAGGGCGTCAGCGGCCCGCAAGGCGATCAGGAGTGGCAGGAGTTCGTGAACTGCCTCACGACCAACCTGACGTCCTTCTTCCGCGAGGACCATCACTTCATCTCGCTCACCGACGACCTCAAGGCGCTGACGGGCAAGCCCATCCGCATCTGGTGCTGCGCGGCCTCCACCGGCGAGGAGCCCTACTCCATCGCGATGACCTGCCAGGAGTCGCTCGGTGCGGGCTCCGGCGTGCAGATCGTCTCCAGCGACATCGACACCAACGTGCTCAACACCGCGCGGCGCGGCGTGTACGCGGCGGAATCGCGCGGCCTGTCGCCGCAGCGGCTGAAGGCCTTCTTCCTGCGCGGCACCGGCGCCAACGAGGGCCGCATCCGCGTCAAGCCCGAGCTCGCCAAGATGATCGAGTTCCGGACGCTGAACCTGATGAATACGTCATGGTCGCTGGGAGATCCTTTCCACGTGGTCTTCTGCCGCAACGTCATGATCTATTTCGACGCGCCGACGCAGCGCAAGGTGCTCGAGCGCATCCACAAGGTGATGCGACCGGGCGGCCTGCTCTTCGTCGGGCATTCCGAGAACTTCACCGACTCCCGCGATCTCTTCCGCCTGCGCGGCAAGACGATCTATGAGCGCGTTTAACGAAACACCCCCATGACCCTGCCCTCCGCCTCCTCCGCCATGCAGCAAAGCGCGGCGCTGGCCAGCGCCGGCGCGGCGCGCGTGGCCCAGCTCAAGACGGTGTCGCGCAAGAACGGCGAGGCGTCGTTCTTCTTCTACGACGCGCACTTCAAGAACGCCGCCGTGAAGGTGCTGCCCGGCGAGTACTTCGTCGACAACGACGACCTGCTCGTGATGACGACGCTCGGTTCATGCATCGCCGCCTGCCTGTGGGACCGCCACGCGCAGATCGGCGGCATGAACCACTTCATGCTGCCCGAGGGCCATGGCGATTCCGGTCGTTACGGTTCTTTCGCCATGGAACTGCTGATCAACGAGATGATGAAGCGCGGTGCCGCCAAGAGCCGCATGGAAGCGAAGATCTTCGGCGGCGGCGCGGTGATCTCGGGCATGAACACGATCAACGTGGGCGAGCGCAACACCAACTTCGTCATCGACTTCCTGAAGCTGGAGCGCATTCCCATCGTGTCCAAGGACGTGATGGACGTGTATCCGCGCAAGGTGTGCTTCCTGCCCCGAAGCGGCAAGGCGATGGTCAAGCGGCTCGCGCCGACCAACACGGACGCGCTGGTGCAACAGGACAAGGCCGCGGCGCAGCGCGCCCAACCGGTGGCGAGCACCGGCGGTTCGATCGACCTGTTCTGAGACGGCCGAACGTCCCGCAGCCAGAGCACGCACGCCGAGCACGTACCGAGAGAGCCAGGCAGAGGCAGTACCGAGGAGTAAGAAGAAATGGCCAAGACCACCGTTGTCGTCGTCGACGATTCCGCGCTGGTGCGCAGCATCCTGACGGAGATCATCAATCGTCAGCCCGACATGCAATGCATCGGCGCGGCGAGCGATCCGCTCGCGGCGCGCGAGATGATCCGCAACCTCAACCCCGATGTGATCACGCTGGACGTCGAGATGCCCAAGATGGACGGGCTCGACTTCCTGCAGCGCCTGATGCGCCTGCGCCCGATGCCCGTGGTGATGGTGTCCACGCTGACCGAGCGCGGCGCGGAGGTCACGCTCAAGGCGCTGGAACTGGGCGCGGTGGACTTCGTGGCCAAGCCCAAGATCGGCGTGGCCGACGGGATCCGCGCGCTGGCGCAGGACATCACCGACAAGATCCGCATTGCGTCCAAGGCGCACATCCGCCGCCTGCATGCGCCCACGGCCGCCGCGCCGGGTGCGCCCGCCCCCACCGGCGGCGCCACGCCCCCGCTCAAGCCGCCCTCGCCGATCGCGAGCCTGGGCCGGCTGTCCACCGAGAAGATCATCTTCATCGGCGCTTCCACGGGCGGCACCGAGGCGACCAAGGATGTGCTGATCAACCTGCCGGCGGACTGCCCGGCGGTGTGCATCACGCAGCACATGCCGGCCGGATTCACGCGCAGCTACGCGGCGCGGCTGGACGGCCTGTGCAAGATCCGCGTGAAGGAAGCGCAGGACGGCGAGCGGATCCTGCCCGGTCACGGCTACATCGCCCCGGGCGGCATGCACTTCAGCGTCGAGCGCTCGGGCGCCAACTACATCGCCCGCGTGCAGGACGGTGACCCGGTGAACCGCCACAAGCCGTCGGTGGAGGTGCTGTTCAACTCCGCGGCGCGGGTGGTCGGCCAGAACGCGCTGGGCATCATGCTCACCGGCATGGGCGCGGACGGCGCCAAGGCGATGAAGACGATGAAGGACGCGGGCTCCTACAACCTCGTGCAGGACGAGGCGACCTGCGTCGTCTTCGGCATGCCGCGCGAGGCGATCAATGCCGGCGCCGCCGACGAGGTGCTGCCGCTGCAGCAGATCGCCACGCGATTGATCGAGCGGCTGCGCAGCACGGCGGGGATGTCGATGAACCGGGTCTGACGCGCCGCCGATCGTGCACCGGCGCGCCCGCGATGCGGGCCGCCGACGGCTTCGATTCGAACCAGTCCACACGCACTCCTTCACGGAGAAGCGCTCCCGAACGGTATCGCCGTCGGGAGCGTTTTTCTTTCCACCTGAAGGAGAGCGCTCATGCGCCTGGCTGGCTTTCACATCGAGAACTTCAAGAGCATCGGCGGCGGCGGCTGCCTGATCCGCATCGACGAGATCGTCGTGCTGATCGGGCGCAACAACGCCGGCAAGTCCACCATCCTCGATGCCTACGAGGCGTTGGCGTCCAGCGGCGCCGCGCTGGACGTCGAGTTCTTCCATGACCAGGACCCCTCGGTCCCGATCGTGATCACCGGGTTCTTCGATCAGGTGTCGCCGGAGGACGAGGAACGCATCGGCAAGGGATGGCGCTTCGCGCATGACGAGTTCGGCGATTGCGTGGCCTTCCGCTACGTGTGGTCCGTGCCGCTGGAGAAGGCGCGCAAGCAGTCCTTCGACCCCGACACCGGCGAGTTCGGCGACGGAGCGCATCTCCCGCCATGTCGGCCAGGTGTTCCCGGGCACCCGCATCGCGCTGATTCCCCGTTCCAAGGACGCGCTGGACGAGAAGCTGATCGCCGCCGATTCCTACCTCGAGGTGACCCATGGCAACACCTCGCCGCTGGGCCTGCAGGGCACGGGGCTGCAGCGGGCGCTGCTGTGGTCGACGCTGTCGGTGATGTCCGGCGCGTCGGGGTCGAAGAAGAAGCCCCAGCCGGGCGAGTCGCCACGCATCCTGCTGATCGACGAGCCGGAGGCCTTCCTGCACCCGCCCACCATCCGGGGCGCGCGCGAGTCGCTCTATGCCTTCGCACTGGACAACCCCGACTGGCAGGTGATCGCCACCACCCACTCACCGATCTTCATCGACCTGGCCAAGGACCACACGACGATCATCCGCGTCGACAGCGCGCCCGGCGAGCGCGCCCACGTGATCTCCACGGATCGCGTGTCCTTCGATGCCGTCGAGCGGGAGCGGCTGCAGATGATCCGGGCCTGCAACCCGGTGGTCAACGAGTTCTTCTTCTACGACGACATCGTGCTGGTGGAGGGCGCCACGGAGCAGGTCGCGCTGCTGCACGTGGCGCGGCAACTGGGCCGCGAGGTGCACGTGATCAACTGCCTGGGCAAGGCCAACCTGCCGCTCTTCGCGCGCATCCTCAACCACTTCCAGGTGGCCTACACCGTCGTCCACGACGCCGACACGCCGTTCGTGAAGACGCGGACCGGCTACCGGCGCAACGCGATGTGGACGATGAACACGAGCATTCGCGACACGGCGACCGCCTCGGGACTGGGCCGCGTCTACGCCCAGTTCCCGCACTTCGAGGGCGAGTACTTCGACGAGGCGATCAAGTCGGGCAAGGTGGACCGCGTGCTGCGGGCCCTGGCGGAGACGGACTCGGCGGACCATCGCCAGGTGGTGGCCGCGTTCGAGGCCATCCTGCGCGGGGATCCCGAGCGCGAGACGTCCATCCATGAGGCCTTTGATCGGCGCCTGGCGGCGCATGTGGCGCGCCACGCCTTGCAGGACGACCCGCTGTGGTCGCCCGCGCGGCATGACGCGCTGGCGCAGGACGCCGTCACTGCCCGCGAGGTGGCGCCGGCGCGCGATTGACGGCAGGCTGCGCGGCGGGCGGCGTGGCCGGCAGCGCGCGCGGCACGGTCGCCGCGCGCTCATTGGCCGCCGCGAGCAGCACCGCCTGACGCGCGGCCTGCTCACGCGCGACACGTTGCGCCTCGGCCTTGGCCAGGCGCTGCTCGCGCGCGGTGATCTGCAGCTCGGCGTTGACATCGTTGAACGCGTTGGCGTTGGACACCAGCGCCAGCGCCGACAGGATGGCGATCAACACCGTCAGCGCCGGGCCGATGACCGGGAAACGGGAGGTGATGGCGGGCTCGTTCATGGTCGTTCCTTCTTGCCTCTCAAGCGGGAAGCACCCGATCTGGATGCCGTGCTGGTAATCCTAGGTGTACAAACAACGCCATCCAAACGCTATATCCTTGCCTCCCTGTCCAGTTTGGCTTTCCAATAGCCCCCATGCGACTCCCCCGGCTCCCCCTCCAGTACCTGGCCGCCTTCCGCGCCGCCGCCTTGCACCAGAACCTGCGCGCGGCCTCCGAGGAGCTCAACCTCACGCACAGCGCGGTGAGCCAGCAGATCCGGGCGCTGGAAACGCAGCTCGGCTTCGACGTCTTCGATCGCCAGGGGCGGCGCATCGTGCTGAACGCGGCCGGCGCGGCGCTGCTGCGCGGCGTCGAGCGTGCCTATCAGGAGCTCGATCAGGGCCTGCGCGCCGCCACCGCCGCGCATGGCATCGAGCAGCGCAGCCTGCGCGTGACGGTGCTGCCCTCGTTCGCGCAGCGCTGGCTGCTGCCGCGGCTCGGGCGCTGGCATGCGCGTCATCCCGAGGTCACGCTCGAGATCGAGGCCACCGCGCGCCTCGTGGACCTGGAGCGCGAGAAATTCGACATCGCCCTGCGCCAGGGCCTGGGCCCCTGGCCCGGCGTGGACAGCGAGCCGCTCTTCGACCTGTCGATGCTGCCGGTGGCCTCGCCGGCGCTGGCGCATCAGCTGATCGGCCAGCCGCTGGAGGCGCTCGCGCAGGCCCCGCTGCTGGGCGATGCGTCGCAATGGGAGGACTGGTTCGCGCAGGCCGGCCTGCGCCGGCAGGTGGTGCCGGTGGCGATCTTCAACGACTTCGGCATCCTGCTGCAGGCCGCCGAGCAGGGCATGGGCGTGGGCCTGACGCGCGAGCTGCTCGCGGCGGACGCGCTGCTCGACGGCCGGCTGGTGCGCGTCGCGCCGCGCCAGGCGATGCTCAAGGAGCCGCAGCGGTACCACATCGTCTACGCGCCGCAATCACTCCATGAGCCCGCCGTGCGCGCGTTCATCGAATGGCTGCACGAGGAGACCGCGCAATCGCGAGCGGCGCTGGATGGCGCCACGACCTGCCTGTCCACCGGCCGGGTCAGCCAGGCAGGCGCGGCAGTGGCGGCCGTGGCCGCCGTGTCGGCCGCGGTCACGACGCCAGGAACAGTTCCTGCAGATCGCTGAGGAAGTCGAAACCGCGCGGCGTCGCGCGGATCACCGCCGGATCGGGATCGAGCAGCCCCTTGGCGCGGCCCTGCGCCATCGCCTGGGCGATCGAGGACGGCGGCAGGCCGGTGCGCTCCAGGAAGCTCTGCAGCGTCACGCCCTCGCGCAGTCGCAGCGCGTTGAGCATGAATTCGAACGGCAGCTCGGAGCGCGCAACCTCGTGCTCGTTGGACACGGCCTGGCCTTCGACCGCCTTCTGCATGAAGGTCGCGGGATCGCGCCAGCGGACCTGGCGCAGCAGGCGATGCGCGAAGCTGAGCTTGGTGTGCGCGCCCGCGCCGATGCCCAGGTAATCGCCGAACTGCCAGTAGTTGGTGTTGTGCGTGCAGCGGTGGCCGTCGCGCGCGTAGGCCGAGACCTCGTAGCGCGACATGCCGCGCTCGCCGGTGCGCGCGGTGATCAGATCCAGCATCTCGCTGGCCAGGTCGGGGTCAGGCAGATGCTCCGGCGGCGCGTTGGCGAAACGCGTGTTGGGCTCGATCGTCAGGTGGTAGACGGACAGGTGCGGGGGCTCGAAGGCCAGCGCCGTCGCCAGGTCCGCGTCGAGCTCCTCCAGCGTCTGCTCGGGCAGCGCGTACATCAGGTCGATGTTGAAGGTGCCGAAGGACCGGGCCGCCTCCTCGATCGCCGCGCGCGCCTGCGTGCCGCTGTGGATGCGGCCCAGCGCGTGCAGCTTGCGGTCGTCGAAGGTCTGCACGCCGATGGACAGCCGCGTCACGCCCGCCTGCGCGAAGCCCGCGAAGCGTTCCTTCTCGAAGGTGCCCGGGTTGGCTTCCATCGTGATCTCGCAGCCCGGCTCCAGCGGCAGCCGCGCGCGCAGGTCGGAGATCAGCTCGGCGATCTGCTCCGGCGCGAAGAGGCTGGGCGTGCCGCCGCCGATGAAGATCGACACGACGGGCCGGCCCCAGATCAGCGGCAGCGCGGCCTCCAGGTCGGCGCGCAGCGCCGCGAGGTAGCGGCGCGCCGTCTCGACATCGAGCTCGCGCCCGTCGCGGTACTCGTGCGAGTTGAAGTCGCAGTACGGGCACTTGCGGATGCACCACGGCAGATGCACGTACAGCGACAGCGGCGGCAAGGCCGACAGCGTCAGCGTGCCGGGCCGCATCAGGCGGATGATGTCAGCCAAGATGCCAGCTCTCGCGCATCTGGCGCAGCAGGTCTTGCGACGCCAGCGCGCGATGGCTCAGACGGTTCTTCGTTTCCGCGCCCAGCGCCGCGACGCTCTTCCCGAGTTCGGGAATGAACAGCAGCGGGTCGTAGCCAAAACCGCCCTCGCCCTCGAGCGCGTGCAGGATCTCGCCGGGCCAGCGGCCCATCGAGATCAGCGGCTCCGGATCGTCGGCCGAGCGCACCGCCACCAGCGCGCAGACGAAGCGACCGCGCCGATCCTCGATGCCTTCGAGCTTCTCGAGCAGCACGCGGTTGTTCTCCGCATCGCTCTTCTCGCGGCCGAACAGCGTCGCGTAACGCGCCGACAGCACGCCCGGCATGCCGCCGAGCGCGTCCACCGCCAGGCCGGAATCGTCCGCGAGCGCGGGCAGGCCGCTGGCCTTCGCCGCATGGCGCGCCTTGGTCAGCGCGTTCTCGACGAAGGTGTGGAAGGGTTCTTCCGCCTCGGGGATGCCGAGGCTGCCCTGCGTGACGAGCTCGATGCCCAGGGGCTCGAACAGCGCCTGCAATTCCTTCAGCTTCTTCGCATTGTTGGAGGCCAGGACCAACTTCATCGCTTGCTCCAATCAGACGGTCTTACTTGAGGCCGAGCGCCTCGCGCTGCGCGGCGAGCAGCTCACGGATGCCCTTCTCCGCGAGATTCAGCAGCACATCGACCTCGGCGCGCGTGAACGCGACGCCCTCGGCCGTGCCCTGCAGCTCGACGAAGTGTCCCGCGCCGGTCATGACCACGTTCATGTCGGTGTCGCAGGCGGAGTCCTCGACGTACTCCAGGTCCAGCAGCGCCTGGCCGTCCAGGATGCCGACCGAGATCGCGGCGACGGCGTCCTTGAGCGGGGACGCGGCGATCTTGCCCTGCGCCAGCAGCCAGCTCACCGCGTCATGCGCGGCGACGTAGGCGCCGGTGATCGCCGCGGTGCGGGTGCCGCCGTCGGCCTGGATCACGTCGCAGTCGATCTGGATGGTGCGCTCGCCGAGCTGGGACAGGTCGAACACCGCGCGCAGCGCGCGGCCGATCAGGCGCTGGATCTCCTGCGTGCGGCCGGTCTGCTTGCCGCGGGCGGCCTCGCGGTCGCTGCGGGTGTGCGTGGCGCGGGGCAGCATGCCGTACTCGGCGGTGACCCAGCCCTCGCCGCTGCCCTTCTTGTGCGGCGGCACGCGTTCCTCGACGGAGGCGGTGCACAGCACCTTGGTGTCGCCGAACTCGATCAGCACGGCGCCCTCGGCGTGGCGGGTGTAGTGGCGGGTGATGCGCACCGGACGCAGGGCGTCCGCCGCGCGCCCTTGCGGGCGGCTGGCGATGCTGTTCATGAAGACTTCCTTCAGCGGGGTTTCTTGCCGGCCTTGCGGATCGCGTCCTGGATCTCGCGCACGGCGGAATCGATCTCGGCTTCGTCGAGCTGGACGTCCTGGGTCGCGCCCTGGATCGTCGAGGCGAAGCCCTGGTCGTCGAGGTCCTGCGTGGAGATGGAGTCCGGGGCATCGCCCTCGCCTTCCCATTCCACGGCCAGGGCCGTGACGTTGTCGCTGCGCGCGCCGGCCTGGCGCAGCGCCTGCTCGACGAGCTCCGGCACGGCGTCGCCGACCGAGCGGCTGTCGGACATGTGGCGCAGGATGTCCACGTCGCTGACCGAGCTCCACAGCCCGTCCGAGCACAGCAGCATGCGGTCGCCGTTCTGCAGCAGCACCGGGCCGTTGACGTCGATCATCGGCTTGCCGGGGCTGCCCAGGCAGGTGAACAGCACATGGCGGTTGAAGCGCTCGGCGCCGGTGGCGTGGCGGCCCAGCGCCTCCTGCAGCTCGCTGTAGGAGTGGTCGCGCGTGCGGGCGACCAGCTCGGTCTCGCGCAGCAGGTACATCCGCGAATCGCCGCAGTGGGCCCACCAGATCTGGCCCTGCTGCATCAGCCCGACGACGATGGTCGTGCGCGGCGTGTCGTTCATCTGGCGCTGCGCGGCGTAGCTCAGCAGCTGCTGATGCGCGAGCAGCACGGCGGTCTCGAGGAACTGCGACGGTTCCTTGATGACCGGCTGCGCGTCGCGCTGGAACAGCGCGGCGACGTTCTGCAGTGCCAGATGGGCGGCGACCTCGCCGTCCGGATGGCCGCCCATGCCGTCGGCCAGCGCGAACAGACCGGCCTCGCGGGTATAGCAATACCCCATGCGGTCTTCGTTCTTCTCACGTCCGCCACGGCGGCTCACCTGATAGACGGAGAACTTCACGCCTTCGCCCCGGTCTTCAGGTTCTCCAGCTGCAGCTTGAGCCGCTCGCTGAAGCTGAGCTTGGTGTAGCGGCGCTCGGTCTCACGCGACAGTTCCTTCTGCAGCGCGAAGACGCTCTGCGGACGGGTCAGCGGATCGAGCGACATGCACCACTCGGTCACCTCGAGCAGGTTGTCGGAATACACGTTGCGCAGGCGCGAGAGCGACAGGCCCAGCCGGTCCTTCTCCAGGCGCTGGGGCGCGTCGTTGGGCGGATAGCCCTGCATGCACGCGTAGATGCAGGCGCCGATCGCGTAGATGTCGGTCCACGGGCCCAGCGATCCGTCGCGACGGTACATCTCGGGCGCGGCGAAGCCGGGCGTGTACATCGGGCGGATGAAGTTGCCTTCCTTGGACAGCACCTCGCGGGCCGCGCCGAAGTCCAGCAGCACCGCCTTGTTGTCGTTGGTGATGAAGATATTGGCCGGCTTGATGTCCAGGTGCAGCATCTTGTGCTGATGCACGATGCGCAGTCCCTTGAGGATTTCGTCGAAGAGCGACCGGATGGTCGATTCGCGGAACACCTTGTCACGCTTCAAATCGCGCGCGGTCACGATGAAATCCTGCAAGGTATCGCCCTGCAGGTAATTCATGACCATATAGACGGTCTCGTTCTCGCGCAGGAAATTCAGCACCGAGACGACGCTCGGATGCGAAATTTGCGCGAGGGAACGCCCTTCTTCAAAGAAGCTGCGCAACCCCAGGCGGTACAGGGGCTGTTTTTCCGGCTTCACGCGGGGCGTGAGTTCACCGGGAGATCGTTCTGCAAGGGACGACGGGAGGTATTCCTTCAGAGCCACCAAATGATGGTCGGGGTCTTCGGCCAAATAAACGACGCCGAATCCGCCCGCAGCCAACTTCTTGATGATCTGATAGCCCCCCACGACGGTGCCTGCGGGCAAGGGCGCCGGTTTCGGCTTTGACATAATCGCGATTCGATTGTTCTACCGATAGCTGATGCCAGTTTACAGCATGACCGGTTATGCCAGCGCCACGGCACAACCCGCGAACTCCGGCGAAACCCCTAGCACCCCATCCGCCCCGGCGGTGACCGTGGAGGCGCGATCGGTGAACGGCCGCTTCCTGGACTTGAGTTTCCGCATGCCCGACGAGCTGCGCTCGCTGGAGCCCGCGCTGCGCGAGCTGGTCGCGGCCAGCGTCAAGCGCGGCAAGATCGAGCTGCGCATCAACACGCAGCGCGAGGCCGACAGTTCCTGGCCGAACCCGCAGCCTGAGCAGCTCAACCGGCTCTCCCGGCTGGAATCGCAGGTGCAGTCCTGGCTGCCCAAGGCGCAGGGCTTGAGCGTTCAGGAAGCGCTGAACTGGTGCAAGACGGGCGGGGTCGGCGCGTCGGCCAACGACGAGACGGTGCTGGGTGCGGCGCGTCAATGCATCCAGGGATTCCTCGAAGCGCGTGAGCGCGAGGGCGCCAAGCTGGTGACGATGCTCAAGCAGCGCGTCGCCACTTTGCGGGACCTCGCCACACAGGCCGAGCCGCTGATCCCGGCCGCGGTGCAACGTCAGCGCGAGCGCTTCCTGGAGCGCTGGCAGGAGGCGCTGAGCGCCACCGGCGCGACGCAGACGATCTCCGAGCAGACGCTGCAGGAGCGTGCCGTCAACGAGGCGGCCGCGTATGCACTGCGCATCGACGTGGCCGAGGAACTGACGCGTCTGCGCGCCCATCTGGACGAGATCGAGCGCCTGCTGAAGAAGGGCGGCGAGGTCGGCAAGCGGCTGGACTTCCTGATGCAGGAGCTGCACCGCGAGGCCAACACGCTGGGTTCCAAGGCGGTGGCGATCGAGCTGACCAACATCTCGGTCGAGATGAAGGTCGCGATCGAGCAGATGAAGGAACAGGTGCAGAACATCGAGTGAAGGACATCGAGAGAAGGACGTCACGCAACCTCGGACCATTTTGTTGACATCAACAAAATGGTCGAGCTCCGTGCGTGGCGGATCTCTCGATTGCAGCGTGGCCCCACCGCGCCCTTCACGCCGTCCCCGATAAAATCACGCGATGGAATACCCGGGCAATCTCTTCGTCGTCGCCGCGCCCAGCGGCGCCGGCAAATCCAGCCTCGTGAAGGCGCTGCTGGAACTGGACGCCAAGCTGAGCGTCTCCGTGTCGCACACCTCGCGCGAACCGCGCGGCCAGGAACAACACGGTCGTGAATACCTCTTCGTCGGCAAGGACGAGTTCCGCGCCATGGTCGACGGCGGCGAGTTCTTCGAATGGGCCGAGGTCCACGGCAACCTCTACGGCACCTCCCGCGCCGCGATCGAGGCCCGCCTCGAGCATGGCGAGGATGTCGTGCTGGAGATCGACTACCAGGGCGCGCTGCAGATCAAGCAGCTGTTCCCGCACGCGGTGCTGATCTTCATCCTGCCGCCGAGCTGGGACGAGCTCAAGCAGCGCCTGATCCGCCGCGGCGACACCGCCGAGGACGTCATCGCCCGCCGCATGACCGCCGCCCGCAACGAGGTCGCCCAGGCGAAACACTTCGATTTCGTGGTGATCAACGCGGTGTTCGAGACCGCGCTTTTCGACCTGAAAGCGATCGTCCAGGCACAACGGCTAAAATACGCGACCCAGCGCCGCAACCGGTCCACCGTGTTCCGCGCGCTCGACCTCATCGAATAACCCCGTCCTCAGGAACCCGCATGGCCCGCATCACCGTCGAAGACTGCCTGACCAAGATCCCGAACCGCTTCCAGCTGGTGCTCGCCGCGACCTACCGCGCCCGCATGCTGAGCCAAGGCCACGCGCCCAAGCTGGAATCCAAGAACAAGCCCGGCGTGACCGCGCTGCGCGAAGTCGCCAACGGCGACGTCGGCGTGGAAATGCTGCGCCGCGTGCCGGTCTGATCCAGACTCGCGCCTGAGACCACGCCCCGCCCTGCGGGGCGTTTTTCATTGGGAGGGGCTTCGCCGTGCGGCTCACTTGCCGCGCCAGAACGCCGCGTCGATGACGACGGCGTTGCCGCTCTTCTCATTGATGAGCCAGAACTGGCCGCCGTCTGGCGCGATGCGCTCGACCTCGCCAATGAGCCGCCCCGCCGACACCCGCAACCCGCGCGTGTTGAACGGGAAGTCCGCCGCCCGAGCCAGCACCTGCAGCGGCACGGCCTCTCGCGCGTCGCCGGTCAGCCGCATCCGGTGCACGATCGGCGCGAGCACCTCGTTGGTCAGGTCCGCCGAGGACAGGCAGATCACCACCTTCGCCTGCGCCCGGCTCAGCGCCACGTTGAGCAGCCACCGCGCCTCCTCCGTCTGCAGGAAGGGCTGGGTGCCGTCCGCGGGATCGAAGAACACCACCGGTGCCTCGCTGCCCTGCGCGCGATGCACGGTGCTCACGCGCACCCGCTCGTCGACACCCGCCGCGGCCAGACGCTGACGGATCAGCGCCCGCTGCGCGCGAAAGGGCGTCAGCACGATGAGCTCCTCGGGCGCCCAGTCGCCGCCCGCCAGCGCCGCTGCGATCAGCGCCGCGATCGTGTCAGCCGATTCACGCCGGATAGGGCCTCTGTCCTTCGCGGACCAGAAGCCCTCGCGCGTGATGCGCTGCACCTTCACGTGGACATCGGCCGGGATGTCGCCCAAGGTCCGCGCGCGCTCGCGATGCCAGGCCTCGGAGGCCGACGCGTCCGCTGCCACGCGCAGCGCGCCGTCATAGAACAGGTCGCTGACCAGCGCCCCGATCGGCGCGGCCATGCGGGATTGCTCATCGAGCATCGCCACCGGTCCGACGGCAACCTCACCGCGCGGCATCGCGGCGAAGGGCGAGCGCCCCAGCCACAACCGCGCGAGGCGGTCCTCGCTGCGCAACACCGGCGAGAGCTGCTGCGGATCGCCCGCGAAGAGCCGCGCCCGGCCCAGCGGCATCAGCGCGAGCGCATGCGCCAGGCTCACCTGACTTGCTTCGTCGAAGACCACGAGGTCGAACGGCGGCGCGTCGCCGATGGCCAGCTCGCGCAGTGTCTTGAGTGTGAAGACCGCGCGCGTCGTCGTCATCGTGGCCAGCCGGCAGCGGGCGAGCGCCTGCGCCGACGGCATGCCGGAGGGCGGAATCAGATGCCCGCGGCCCTCGTAGGCGGCCGCGTCATAACGCGACCCCAGGCGCTGGACCTGCGCGCGCAAGGCCTCTCGCCGGCCCTTGTGCAGCGCCTTGTCGACGGCGAGCGTCGCGAGGTCGACCGCGTGATTGGTCGTCGACAGCAGCAGCACACGCGCCTGCGGGCTGCGCTCGAGGTACTCGGCCAGCATCACGCCGAGCGTGGTCGTCTTGCCGGTGCCGGGCGGCCCCCACAGGAAGGCGTCGGTCCAGCCGATCAGCCCAAGTGCCTGACGCTGCGCGTCGCGCAGCCAGCGGAACGGCGATCCATCCAGGCGCGGCGCCTGCGCGCGCGGCGCGGGACGGGACAGCCCCGGCCAACAGTCCGCCGCGCGGCGCGCCCAGGCGTCATCACGCCAGGCGTCGGCCACCGCATTCAGGAAACGCGGCGGATAGATACGAATCAAATGGCCCTCGCCGGGGGGCGGTGCGCTTGCGCGATCGAGCACCAGTTCGTCGTCCTCGACCACGACGGCGCGCACGGTCGCGCTGCCCTTGCCCGGGACGCCCCACCATGCCGAGGCCCCTTCCAGTCGATCATCGAGCAGCGTCTGCGCCGACACCTCACCGGGCCGTTGACCTTGCGCGTAGACGTAGTCCGCCTCCAGCGTGACGCGCCAGAGCGCGCCGTCGGCGACGCGGCGCAGCACGCGGAAGTCGTAGAACTCGGGCGTCGCGGCCAGCTCGGCCTCGAT
The DNA here is from genome assembly GCF_048081605.1 of Roseateles sp. So40a. Taxonomy (NCBI): domain Bacteria; kingdom Pseudomonadati; phylum Pseudomonadota; class Betaproteobacteria; order Burkholderiales; family Sphaerotilaceae; genus Roseateles; species Roseateles sp. So40a. The sequence continues at coordinate 3,308,007 of NZ_CP182288.1, forward strand.
CGCCGCGCGGAGGTCGGCGATGGGCATGGGAATCGCGGAGGAACCAGGCGGGGTGCGGGAAGGAGGCGGGACTATACGGCGAGGCGAGAATCCGCCGCATGTTCCGCCTGCCCACCACGGCCACCGCGCCCTTCTGCCCCTCCGAGGTCCACGGCTCGATCGCGCTCGATGCCGGTGCGCCGTTATGGAAGCGCCTGATGCGCGTGGCCGGTCCGGGCCTGCTCGTGTCGGTGGGCTACATGGACCCCGGCAACTGGGCCACTGACATCGAGGCGGGCTCACGTTTCGGCCATGCGCTGCTGTGGGTGGTGCTGGCGTCGAGCCTCGCAGCGATGCTGCTGCAGACGCTGTCGCTGCGGCTCGGGCTGGTGTCGGGGCTGGATCTCGCGCAGGCCTGCCGAACTCGCTACCGGCCCGCGGTGCGGTTGCCGTTGTGGGTCATGGCGGAGCTCGCCATCGTCGCGTGCGACGTGGCCGAGGTGCTTGGCACCGCGCTGGCGCTCCATCTGCTGTTCGGCATGTCCCTGCTCGCGGGCGTGGGCGTCGCGGCGCTGGACACGGTGATCGTGCTCGGCCTCAAGGGCCGCGGCTTCCGGCAGGTCGAGGCCATCATCCTGGGCCTGGTGATGACGATCGGCGTCTGCTACGCGGTGCAGCTGGTGCTGGTCGGGCCGGACTGGGCGGCGGTGGCGCGGGGCTTCGTCCCGAACGGCGTGGCGGTGCAGGACCCCAAGGCCTTGCTGCTGGCGATCGGCATCCTCGGCGCGACCGTCATGCCGCACAACCTCTACCTGCATTCATCGATCGTGCAGACGCGGCGTGTCGGCCAAGGCTCGGCCGCCCGGCGCGATGCGATCCGGCTGTCGACGATCGACACGCTGGTGTCGCTGACGCTGGCGCTGATGGTGAACGCGGCGATCCTGATCCTGGCGGCGACGGCCTTCCACGCGCACGGCCATCGCGAGGTGACCGAGATCCAGGACGCGTATCACCTGCTGGATCCGCTGGTGGGGAGCTCGATCGCGTCGATCCTGTTCGGTGTGGCGCTGCTGGCCGCGGGGCAGAGCTCGACCTTCACCGGCACCATTGCCGGCCAGGTGCTGATGGAGGGTTTCCTGCGGCTGAAGATCCCGTGCTGGCAGCGGCGGCTCGCGACACGTTTCCTGGCGCTGGTGCCGGCCTTCATCGGCCTGCTGTGGCTGGGCGAGTCGGCGGTGGGTCGGCTGCTCGTGGCCAGCCAGGTGGTGCTGAGCCTGCAGCTGCCCTTCGCGATGTGGCCGCTGATCCGGCTGACCGGGGACCGCGCGGTGATGGGCGAGTTCGCCAATGGCCCGTGGTTGCGAGGGCTGGCATGGGGGCTCTTCGCGCTGGTGACGGCGGCGAATGGGGCGCTGTTGTGGTCGCTGATCGCGGGGTGACCTCCTGTCGAAAGCGGCGTGGCCCGATCGTCGTGAGGATGTGATCATCCAACGCAGACAGGAAGGAACTCCGACATGACGACTGAAGCGAAGGTGCAGGGCCCCGCGTCCTATTTCCCGTCGATCGAGAAGAAGTACGGACAGACGATCGACCACTGGATGGGCGTGCTGAAGGCGGCGGGGCCGATGAAGCACATGGAGCTGGTGGCGCTGCTCAAGTCCGAGCACGCCATGGGCCACGGCCACGCCAACGCACTGGTGGCGTGGTTCCTGGCGAAGCAGGGCTGAACGCGGGTTGATGCGAGCCCCCCCTCCGGGGCACCGCTCACCGCGCCTGATCGCCCCCGACCAACGCATACGGGCCGCCCCGCTCCAGCGCGCGCTGATACGCGGGTCGCGCATGGATGCGCGCGAGGAACTCGGTGATGCGGGGCTGGCGCGCCGCCGCGCCGCCGCGCTGCACCGCGGCCTCCAGCGGGAAGCTCATCTGCACATCCGCCGCGGTGAAATCGCGACCGGCGAACCACGGGTTCTTGCGCAGCTCCCCCTCGAGGTAGTTCATGTGGTTGTCGATCTGCGGCTGCACGAAGGTCGCCTTGGCCTTCGCGGCGATGCCCTTGGCGATCGGCTTCACGAAGAACGGCACCGGTGCGCGCTCCAGCCGGTCGAACACCAGCTTGAGCAGCAGCGGCGGCATCGCCGAGCCCTCCGCGTAATGCATCCAGTAGCGGTAGCGCAGCGCGTCCTCGGTGCCGTCGGCCGGCTTGAAGCGCCCCTCGCCGTAGCGATCGACCAGGTACTCGAGGATCGCGCCGCTCTCGGCGATGACCAGGCCGTCATCGCTGATCACCGGCGACTTGCCCAGCGGATGCACCGCGCGCAACTCCGGCGGCGCGAGCATCGTCTTGGGATCGCGCTGGTAGTGCTTGATCTCGTACGGCAGCCCGAGTTCCTCGAGCAGCCACAGGACCCGCTGCGAGCGGGAGTTGTTGAGGTGATGGACGGTGATCATCGGGAGAGTCTATGCCGACACACCCCACCCATCCGGCGGATGCGCCCGAGGTCGGCATGAGGCAACCTCGCTCCTACAATCCGCGCGCCTCACAGGAGCCCGCATGCCCGCACCGATCGACTTCTACTTCGACTTCGCCTCGCCCTACGGCTACATCGCCTCGCAGTCCATCGACGCGCTCGCGGCCCGCTACGGCCGCACCGTCAACTGGCATGCCATCGTGCTCGACGCCAACTTCCAGTCCCTGGAACGCATCCGCATCCCCAACAGCGTCATGCGCAGCGACTACATCCGCCGAGACGTCGCCCGCCTCGCCGCCTTCATGCAGGTGCCCTACAACGCGCCCACGTCGCTGGGCCTGCACACCGAGATGGCCGCCCGCCTCTTCCACTGGTTCAACGACCGCGACCCCGAACAGGGCCGCAAGTTCGCCCACGCCGTCTACAAGGCCTACTTCGTCGACGACCGCAACATCGCCCAGGGCGAAGTCCTCCAGGACCTCTGCGCCACGCAGCACATCACCCCGGATCAGCTCCAGGCCCTGGCCAACGACTCCGCCACCCGCGCCCGCCTCAAGGCCGAGATCGACCTCGCCGAGGCACGCGGCGTCTTCGGCTCGCCCTTCTTCATCGTCGAGGGCGAACGCTTCTGGGGCAACGATCGCCTGCCCCAGCTCGAGCACTGGCTCTCGCACGGCCCGTATTGATCGCGCGCTCCGGCGCGACGTGCCCCGGGGGCACACCGCTGGTTACTTCTTGTCCAGCGGGTAATGTCCGCCGCGCGCCGTCATCGGCGGCCTCCACGCACGCGTTGTCAGACGCATGCAGTCACCCTGGAGGCCCCGTATGCGAACACTTCGACCTTGGCTGATCGCGGCCGTCGCCGCGCCGCTGATCGCCTCGCTGACCGGTTGCGTCGTCGTGCCGGCCCACCGCTATCGCGGTTATGACGCCGGCTATGGCGCGGGCTACAGCAGCGGATATGACGGCGGGGGTTATGGCTACGCCGGCGGACCGCCGCAGGCCGGCTACATCTGGATCGAGGGCGTCTGGGAAGTTCGCGGCGGCGGCGGCCGCCGCTGGGTCCCAGGCCACTGGGGTCCGCGGCGCTGAGCCCCGAAGGGCCCGCGCCGCTCGGCCTCACGGGGCCGAGCAGGTGAACACCGCGATGCCGCGGTAGTGCGACAGGTTCAGCACGTTCTGATAACCCACGACCAGGCGCACCTGGTTGCCGCCGGACGCCTGACCGACCGTCAGCATCAGGCCGTTGCTGCCCGAACCCGCGAACGACCCGATCTGCTGGAAGCGGTCCGGGCCGGAGATCAGCGCGGCCGTCGTCGACACCGTGTGGCGATCGTTGTTGCCCACCGACTCGATCGAGGCGTCGATCGACGCGCCCGCCATCGAGAAAGTGATCGTCGCCGTGCCCGTGCTCGTCCCCAGTTGCGTGCCCAGGCCGAAGACCTTGTCCGCCGCAGTGAACTTGCCGGCGTCGCACACGTAGGTGCCGCTGGCCGGGAAGGACACCAGGCCGTTGAACACGGCGTAGTGGAAGCCCGAATCCTCGGTCGTGATCGTCTTGGAGATCACGCTGCGGCGCACCGTGCCGAAGTTCCAGCGGCCCATCGCGTAGTTCGCGTCACCGGCGATCTCCTGCACCGCGAAGTCGCCCGCCAGCGAGCGGTCGTCGAACTGCACCACCGCGCCATCGCTCTGCTGCGAGAAGTTCCGCGAGAACAACGCCGCGGTCTGCTCCGCCCAGCCCAGCATCATGTAGCGGCTGGTCGACGTCATCACGTAGGGCGCGCTCACCGAGCCCGTCGAGCCCGGGTTCGTCGGTGCCACCGGCGTGGTCGGCGTCGTGGGAGTCGTCGGCGTCGTAGGCGTCGTAGGCGTCGTCGGCGTGGTGGGCGTCGTCGGCGTGGTGGGCGTCGTCGGCGTGGTGGGCGTCGTCGGCGTGGTGGGCGTCGTCGGAGTCGTCGGAGTCGTGGGGGTGGTCGGGGTCGTCGGCGTGGTCGTGCCGGTGTTGGTGCCCTGGTTGGTGTTCGCGGCCGGCGCGCTGTCACCGCCACCGCCGCCGCATGCCGCCAGCGCCGCGATCAGCGGCAGACACACGAAACCCTTCTTCACTGCGAACTTCATCTTCAATCCCTGAATGTTTAACTTTTGTTGCCAAATGCTTCCGTTGGCGGGGGCGGAGTCTGAGCGGACTCGCGTTTACCCGCACGGCACTTTTTGACGACTCGACAGGGATTCGAGGAGTTCGGGCGGCATGCGCCCGTTACACCTGGGGGTGTGGGGTGGCGTTCACCCCCCGAGGGGTGTAGAGCTTGACCGGGCTCAGCTCGCCTGCTTGAAGGCCATCACGGCCTGATTGCGCAGCGTGCGCAGCAGCGACAGCTGCTTCTCATCGAGCACCACGCTGCCCGGCTCGGCCTTGTCGGCGTAGATCATCGCGAAGGGCGCGCCGCGCAGCGCCATCGGCAGGATCAGGAAGCTGTGGGCCTTGGCGCCGCTCAGGAACCACGGCGGCAGGCGCTCGGCGATCCTGGGCTGGGAGGCATCCGCGATCAGCGTGTCCACGCCCTTGGTGCAGATCGCCGTGAACAGGTCGGCGGGCAGGCCCGGCATCACCCGCAGCGGCACGCGGAAGATCGGCGCCACCGCCTCCACGCCTTCGCCCAGTCCGAAGCGGCCGGTCAGCGTCTCGGTCTTCGGATCGCGCAGGCAGAAGATCACCCGGCGGAAACCCAGGCCGCGATACATCGTCTCCAGGATCATCCGCAGGATCTCGTTGAGCTTGAAGCTCTCGACCATCGCGTTGGTGATGTCCTGGATGCCGGCGGCCAGCGTCGCCGCGGCCTGCTCGGGCGGGATCACGCCCGCGGGCGCGTGGCCCTCGACCATCGTCGCCTGCAGCTGGTGCGGCGACAGCGAGTCCTCCGCCGACGGCGTCAGCGGTGCGAGCAGCCGCTGCGCCGGCGAATTCTTCGCCAGCTTGATGTCCATCGCCTGCGCGAGCTGCGTCAGCCGCTGACGCGCCTGATCCGCCGCGGCCTCGAAGGCCTTGGCCTCCACGCCGAGCGCGCGCGCGTAACGCTGCGCCATCGCGCGGACCTTGGCATGCGCCTCGGCCGGATCGCTGTTCAGGATCACGTCGGCCACGTCGTTGCTCGCGCGGCCCAGCCAGCGCATGCGGTCGGTGGCGTGCTCGACCAGCCGCGCCGGCGCGTCGCCATCGGGCCGCTGCATGCTGCGCTGCAGGTTGTCGGGGAAGCCCCACTGCCGCGCCACGCCCAGGCCGAGGTTCTCGTAGCTCAGACCCAGCACCTGGGCGGAGGCCGCGGCCTCGCTCAGCGGCGGGGCCGCCTGCTCGCCCATGCCGCGCTCCGGGCGCACGACACGCCGCACCTGCTGCGCTTCCTCGGGCAGGTAGAACTCGGCCAGCAGCCGGCCCAGTCCCTGGAACATCGTGGCGAGGAAGGACTCCTCGTTCTCGCGCGGCACCAGGCAGAGCTCGCGCGCCAGCGATCCCGCCATCAGCGCGCGCAGGAACTCCTCCTTGAGCCGCTGCGCGTGATGCTTGTTCTCCATGCGCTCGAGCAGCACCAGCGACAGCGCCAGGTTGCGGATGCCGCCGAATCCCACCAGCGCCACCGCGCGCGACACCGTGCTGATGTGCCCGCCGCCGGCATGGCTGAACTGCACCGTGTTGACCAGACGCAGCAGCTTGTTGGTCAGCGCCACGTCCTTGAGGATCTCGTTGGACAGCGTCGTGAGGCTTTCGTTCTCCGACTGCGTCATGCGCTGGATGCGGGCCACGGAATCCGCCATCGCCGGGAAGTCGCTGCGGTGGCGCATGCGCCGCAGCAGGAACTCCAGCGTCGCGCTGCCGCCCTCGCCGCCCTCGGGCGCCTCGCTGGCCGGATGCAGCCAGGCGGCGAGCGCGTCATGGAAGGCCTTCGCGTCGGGCCAGCGCTGCGCCGACTCGCGCGCCAGGCCGCGCATCAGCACCGCGCGCAAGGCGTCGTCGCTGTCGGGGCCGAGGTCCGCGGGCGGATCGAGCGTCTGCTCCATCGCGCGGCGCACCGCGCGCCACGGATCGGGGTCGTAGTTCAGGCGCTGGCCGGACAGCATCTCGCTGAGCATCACGGCCGCGGCGAAGACGTCCATCACCGGCGCGGCCGCGTCGCCGCGCGCCGCCTCGGGCGAGATGTAGCCCGGCGTGCCGACGATGCGGTTGGGCCGCGCCGCGGCGGCGCCGTTCGTGGCGGCCGCGGTGGCCACTCGACCGGCGATGCCGAAGTCCATCACCTTGGGCCGGCCCGTCGAGTCGATCAGGATGTTGGACGGCTTGAGGTCGCGGTGCACGACGCCGGCCTGGTGCGCGGCATGCAGGCCGTCCAGGATGCCGAGCATCAGCGCGACGGCCTCGCGCGCGGGCAGCCGGCCGCGCTGGCGCAGCCGCTCGGTGAGCGTGCCGCCGGGCACGTACTCGAAGACCATGTAGGCCTGCCCGGCCTCGATGTCGGCCTCGAACACCGGGACGATGTTGGGATGCGTGAGCCGGCTCACCGCGCGGGCTTCATGCAGCCAGGCGTCGACGCTGGCCCGATCGACCGCCTGGGTCAGGACCTTCAGCGCGACCTCGCGGTCCAGCCGCGGATCATGCGCGAGCCACACCACCGCCTGCGCGCCCTGCCCCAGGCTGCGCAGCGGCTTGAAGCGCCCGACGGCGGGCGGCATCGCGGTCATGAACGGTCCTTGCCGGCGTCGGGCGTGCCCACGGGCGCGGTCGTCGGAGCGGGCGCGCCGGACTCGGCACGATCACGCAGCCGGGAGCGCGGCGCCGCGGTCGCGGCCGCGCCGACGGACGGATCGCTGATCGCGCCCAGGCCGCTGTCGCCGGCGTCGGTCAGCGCGCCGCTGGCGCCCAGCGCGTCATAGATCTCGCGCAGGCCGAGCGTCAGCGCGCGCGCGTAGCGGCGCGTGGCCAGCTCGATCGCGGCCTGCCGCTTGCGCTCGGGCGCGCCCAGCGCGTCGACGAGCTCGTTGGCCAGGCTGCAGGTCAGGCGCAGCACCTCGGCGTCGCCGTCGGCATGGCGCACCGGTGCCTCCTGCGGCTGACGCCGCATCATGTGCAGCAGCTCGTCGCCCAGGCCCCAGTACCTGGCCACGGCCAGGCCCAGGCTCTCCAGGTCGCAGCCCAGCACCGCGTAGGCGGCGGACTGCTCGGTCATGCCGCGCGGATTGGGGTTGTCCTCGGTCGCCTCGGGCGCGATCTGCAGCTGGCGGATCTGCTGCGCGTCGTCGGGGAAGTGGTACTGCACCAGCAGCCGTCCCAGGTTCTGCATCAGCGAGATCAGGTAGATGACCTCGCCGTCGTAGCCGGCCGGGCGCAACGCCTGCGCGACCTGACCGGCGCGCTGCACCCGGCGCATCACACTCTGCATGAACTGCGCCTGGCCCTCGTTCATCGGCCCGGGCCAGGGCTTGAGCGCGCGCGCGGCGTCCTCCAGCCCGTTCAGGCCCAGCATCGCGATCGCGCGCTGCAGGTTCAGCACGGTGCCGCCGCTGGTCGGTCCCTGCTGGCGCAGCGCGTTGTTGACGCGCCGGATCAGCTCCAGCGCGAGCGCCATGTCCTTGAGCGCCATCGACGCGAGCTGGCTGCCGTGCTGCGATTCCATCGAGGACGACGCCACCGTCGTCACCAGCCGCGTGGACGTGCTGGGCAGATGCCCGAAGCGCTGCATCTTGTCCTTGAGCAGCGCGATCGGGCCGCCGTCGTCCTGCTCGGCCGAGAGCCGCCAGCCATCCAGCGCGCGCCAGAAGCTGCGCGCCAGGTGATAACGCTGGCGCGTCTGCCGGTCGCTGGCGCGATTGACGATGGCGCGCAGCGGCTCGGGGATCGGATACGGCGTCTCCCAGCCCAGACGCACCAGGTCGTGCCCCTGCGGCTGCATGCGATGCAGCACGACCTGCAGGTCGGGTTCGTCCAGCACCGGCCGGCCGCTGAGCAGGCGGTGCAGCAGCAGCCCGATGCAGACGACGTCCTCCTCGGCGGCCTCGCGCGCGGCGCGGCGCGTGGCGGCGTTGAAGTCGGCATTGGCCGGCACGACCTCCTGCGCGACTTCCAGCCCGAGCACGCGCACGTGGTTCGCGCCGTCCACGACGATGTGGGCCAGCTGGATGTCGCGATGCGCGTGGCCGGCCTCATGCGCGAAGGCCAGGCCCTCGAGCGCCTGCGCGGCCCAGCCGGCGGCGTCCAGCGGCAGCGGCGGCGCGCCCTTGGCCAGCCGCTCCTCGAGCGTCTCGCCCAGCGCGCGGTCGTAGGCGACGTAGGGCCAGGGATCGACCCGGCCCGTCTCGATGACGTGGGCCAGGTTGGGGTGATGGATGCGGGACGCCGCGTCGACCGTCTTCAGCCAGTGCAGCATGGCTGCCTCGCTGTTGGGCTTCTCGCGCGGCATCATCAGGAACATGTCCTGCCCGCTTTGCGGGTCGAACACCACCCACAGCATCGAGCGCTGGCTCTTGTGCAGCAGCGCGCGCAGCTCGAAGCGGCCGAATCGCCGCATCGGGGCGGCTTGGGAGGATGCGTTGGTGTCAGACACGAGCAATGAGCGGCACCCGACGGTGCGGGGCCACGGACCTTTTGTAGCTTGGATTGGACCGAAAACCCGTTGTCCTCGCCTGAAGAACTGGGGGCGATTCTCCGCTCAGTTCTGTAACTGCGCCCACACCTTTTCCAGGCGCTTGACGCTGACCGGCTGAGGTGTTCGCAATTCCTGTGCGAAAAGGCTCACCCGCAACTCCTCGAGCTGCCACCGGAAATCGTCCATCCTCGCGTCCGGCGTGCCCTTGAGCTCCGCCACGCGGCGCGACCAGCGCTGCTCCAGCGGCCGGAGCTCGGCCAGCAGCTTGGCATCGCGCGCGGCGTCCGCGCGCAGCTTGTCCAGCCGCAGCGTGATGCCCTTCAGGTAGCGCGGGAAGTGCTGCAGCTGGGTCCACGGCGTCTGCAGCACGAAGCGCTTGGGCATCAGCCGCTGCAGCTGGGCGGTGATGTCCTCCACCACCTCCTTGGACGCCGAGCGCGTGTCCTTCAACTTGCGCAGCGCGCCCTGGTACTCGATGAGCACGCTGAACGCCAGCCGCGCCACCTCCTGCGCGATCAGGTTGAGCCGCGCGCGGCCCTCCTCGACCCGGGCCTTGAAGCTGAACTCGTCGGTGGGCAGCGGATCAGCCAGGAAGGCACGGTCCAGCGCCACGGCCACGATCTGGTCGCGCAGCTCCTCCGCCGTGCCCAGGCTCATGTAGGCCACGCCCATCTGCGTCAGGTCGGGGATGTTCTTCTCGAGGTACTTCAGCGGCTCCTTCAACTGCAGCGCGATCAGGCGGCGCAGACCGGCACGATGCTTCGCGGCAGCGAGCTCGGGTTCGTCGAAGACCTCGATCTCCACATGCGCGCCCTTGTCGATCAGCGCCGGGAAACCGATCAGCGTCTGCGCGCCCTTGCGGATCTCCATCAGCTCGGGCAGCTCGCCGAAGGTCCACGAGGTGTAGGTTTTTGTCGCCTCGGCGACAGGCTTGGGCGGCGGCGTCACCGTCGCCTTGATGCCGCGGGAGGGCTCGCCGCTGGTGGGCTGTCCTGCACCGACCGCAGCCCTCACCCCTGCCCTCTCCCGCGAGCGGGAGAGGGAGTCCGAACCAGCGCTGCCCTGGCCTGGGTCGCTGGACTCCTGCCCCTGCAGCTTCAGCGCGGCGAGCGCCTGGAAGGCCGAACGCGCCTGGCCGCCCAGCTCCGCCTTCAGCGTCGCCAGGTTGCGGCCCTGGCCGAGCTGGCGGCCGTGCTCGTCGACGACGCGCACGTTCATGAACAAGTGGGCCGGCACCTGCTCGAGCTTGAAGTCGTTGCGCTGCACCGCGAGCTGCGTGCGCTCCTTCACCGCCTTGAGCAACACGTCCACCAGGGCGCCCTGCGCGAACGGATGGAGCTCGACGAACTCGGCGACGAACTCGGGCAGCGGCGTCAGCCGCGCGCGCGGCTTCTGGTGCAGGCTCTTGAGCAGCGCCGTCACCTTGGCCTCGATCATCCCGGGCACCAGCCAATCGGTGCGTTCCTCGCTGACCTGGTTGAGCGCGTAGATCGGCACCGTGACGCTCAGGCCGTCGCGCGCGTCGCCGGGCTGATGCAGGTAGGTCGCGGCGCAGTCCACGCCGCCCAGGCGGATCGTCTTCGGGAAGGCATTGCTGGTGACCCCGGCGGCCTCGTGCCGCATCAGCTCGTCGCGGCTGAGCTGCAACAGCTTCGGGTTGGCCTTGCTCGCTTCGCGGAACCACTTCTCCAACGTCGCGCCCGAGTACACGTCGGCCGGCAGCTGCTGGTCGTAGAAGGCGTAAATCAACTCGTCGTCGACCAGCACGTCCTGGCGGCGCGACTTGTGCTCCAGCTCCTCGACCTTGGCGATCTGCTTCTGGTTGTGGGCCAGGAAGGGCAGCCGCGTCTCCCAGTCGCCGTTGACCAGCGCCTCGCGGATGAAGATCTCGCGCGCGGCGGCCGCGTCGATGCGGCCGAAGTTCACGCGCTTGTTGTTGTAGAGCACGATGCCGTAGAGCGTCGCGCGCTCCAGCGCGACGACCTCGGCGGCCTTCTTCTCCCAGTGCGGCTCCAGCAGCTGCGTCTTGATCAGGTGACCGGCGATGCCCGGCAGCCATTGCAGCTCGATGGCCGCGATGCCGCGCCCGAACAGCCGCGTCGTGTCGACGAGCTCCGCAGCGACGATCCACCGGCCCGGCTTCTTGCTCAGATGCGCGCCCGGATGGCGCCAGAACTTGATGCCGCGCGCGCCCAGGTACCAGTCGTCGTCATCGGCCTTGACGCCGATGTTGCCCAGCAGGCCCGCCAGCATCGACAGGTGGACCTGCTCGTAGGTCGCCGGCGCGCCGTTCAGGCGCCAGCCGTGCTCGGCCACCACCGTGTGCAGCTGCGAGTAGATGTCGCGCCACTCGCGCACCCGGCGCACGCTCACGAAGTTGTCGCGCAGCAGCTGTTCCTGCTTGCGGTTGGAGAGCTTGTGCTCCCCTTCCCCGCCGCGGGCCTCGCCGAGCCATTTCCACAGCTTCAGATAGCCCATGAATTCCGACTTCTCGTCGTCGAACTTCTTGTGCTTCTCGTCGGCCTGCTGCTGCTGCTCGGCGGGGCGGTCGCGCACGTCCTGGCCGGACAGCGCGCTGGCGATGATCAGGATCTCGCTGAGCGCGTCGCGCTGGCGGGCCTCCAGGATCATTCGGCCCACGCGCGGGTCCAGCGGCAACTTGGACAGCTCGTGGCCCATGGGCGTGAGCTCGTTGCGCTCGTCCACGGCGCCCAGTTCGTTGAGCAGCTGGTAGCCGTCGGCCACGGCCTTGCGCGGCGGCGGCTCGATGAAGGGGAAGTCCTCGACCTGCCCCAGGTGCAGCGCCTTCATCCGCAGGATGACGCCCGCGAGCGAGCTGCGCAGGATCTCCGGATCGGTGAAGCGCGGGCGGCCGAGGAAGTCCTTCTCCTCGTACAGCCGCACGCAGATGCCGTTGCTCACGCGCCCGCAGCGGCCGGCCCGCTGGTTGGCAGCCGCCTGGCTGATGTTCTCGATCTGCAGCTGCTCAACCTTGTTGCGGTAGCTGTAGCGCTTCACGCGCGCCAGGCCCGGGTCGATCACGTAGCGGATGCCGGGCACCGTCAGCGAGGTCTCGGCGACGTTGGTCGCCAGCACGATGCGCGGCTGGCCATGCGGCTGGAAGACCCGGTTCTGCTCCTGCTCGGAGAGCCGCGCGAACAGCGGCAGCACCTCCACGCCGGGCGGGTGATGCTTGCGCAGCGCCTCGGCGGCCTCGCGGATCTCGCGCTCGCCGGGCAGGAAGACCAGCACGTCGCCGCGGCCCTCGCGCCAGAGTTCATCGACGGCGTCGCAGATCGCGTTGTTGACGTCGTACTCGCGGGAGTCCTCGAACGGGCGATAGCGCTGCTCGACCGGGAACAGCCGGCCCGAGACCATCAGCACGGGCGCCGGGCCCTTGGCCGACGCGAAGTGCTGGGCGAAGCGGTCCGCGTCGATGGTCGCCGAGGTGACGATGATCTTCAGGTCGGGCCGCCGCGGCAGGATCTCGCGCAGGTAGCCCAGCAGGAAGTCGATGTTGAGGCTGCGTTCATGCGCCTCGTCGATGATCAGCGTGTCGTACGCGCTGAGCAGCGGATCGGTCTGGGTCTCGGCCAGCAGGATGCCGTCGGTCATCAGCTTGACCGAGGCGCCGGGCTGCAGCCGGTCCTGGAAACGGACCTTGTAGCCGACGACCTCGCCCAGCGGGGACTTGAGCTCCTCGGCGATGCGCTTGGCCACGCTGGACGCGGCGATCCGGCGCGGTTGCGTGTGGCCGATCAGGCCGCCGCCGTTGCCGCGGCCGCGCCCCATCGCCAGCGCGATCTTGGGCAGCTGGGTGGTCTTGCCGGAGCCGGTCTCGCCGCAGACGATGACGACCTGGTGGTCGCCCAGCGCCCGCATGATTTCCTCGCGACGGCCGGAGACGGGCAGCGATTCGGGGAACTCGATCGGCGGGATCGGCGTGGCGGGGGCCGGCGGGCGGCGCGGACCGGCCTCGCGCGGCGGGCGCGGCGTGCGGGGCGGACGAGGGGCGCGCGAGGCGGGGGCGTTGGTGTCTTGACTCACGGGGCGCGGATTATCTCGCGAGCGGGCATCGGCGCTGTTCGTCAGGCCTCTGGCCCCGCCCAAGGCCTTTCCCGCTGTTGCACAATCCGCGCCCATGAGCCTGGTCTTTCCCCATACCTTCGTGCCGTGGTTTCGCGCGGTGGCCCCTTATATCCACGCGTATCGCGGAGAAACGTTCGTCGTCGGGATGACCGGGGAAATGATCGCGGCGGGCAAGCTGAACAACTTCGCCCAGGACCTGGCCATCATGCATGCGATGGGCATCAAGATCGTGCTGGTCCACGGTTTCCGCCCGCAGGTCAATGAGCAGCTCGCGCTCAAGGGTCACCAGCCGCAATACAGCCACGGCATGCGCATCACCGACGGCATCGCGCTGGACAGCGCCCAGGAAGCCGCCGGGCAATTGCGTTTCGAGATCGAGGCCGCGTTCTCGCAGGGCCTGCCCAACACGCCGATGGCGAATTCCACGGTTCGCGTCGTGTCGGGCAATTTCCTGACCGCGCGTCCGGTGGGCATCGTGGACGGCGTTGATTTCAAGCATTCCGGCATCGTGCGCCGCGTGGACGCCGCGGCGATCCAGCGCGCCATCGATATCGGCGCCATCGTGCTGATGTCGCCGTTCGGTTTCTCGCCCACCGGCGACGCGTTCAATCTGATGATGGAAGACGTCGCCACGGAAACCGCCATCGCCCTGCAAGCCGACAAGCTGCTGTTCATGACCGAGGTCGAGGGCGTTCGCGAGAATCCCGAGGATGAGGAAAGCGCGATCGACACCGAACTCGCGCTGGCCGATGCCAAACGTCTCATCGCGAAATTGCCCCCGCCGACGCAACCGACCGACGTCGGTTTCTACCTGAAGTACTGCGTGAAGGCCTGCGAATCGGGCGTCGAGCGTTCGCACATCCTGCCCTTCGCCGTCGACGGCGCGATCCTGCAGGAGGTCTATACCCACGACGGCATCGGCACGATGGTCGTGGACGAGAAACTTGAAAGCCTGCGCGAGGCCACGCACGACGATATCGGCAGCCTGATCGCGCTGATCGAGCCCTTCGAACGCGACGGCACGCTGGTCAAGCGCGAGCGCAGCGAAATCGAGCGCGACATCGAGTCCTATACCGTCATCGAACACGACGGCGTGATATTCGGCTGCGCGGCGCTGCATCCCTATCAGGAGGCCCGCACCGCGGAGATGGCCGCGCTGACGGTCTCCAGCGCCGTGCAGGGCCAGGGCGACGGCGAGCGCATCCTCAAGCGCATCGAGCAGCGCGCCAAGGCCATGGGCCTGACCAGCGTCTTCGTGCTGACCACGCGCACCATGCACTGGTTCATCAAGCGCGGCTTCCAGCCGGTCGACCCGAACTGGCTGCCCGAGGAGCGCAAGCGCAAATACAACTGGGACCGGCGCTCGCAGGTCCTGGTCAAGAAACTCACCTGATTTTCCCGATCCCGCCGCGCCGGCGCACGACGCCCGGCGCGCGCACTTCCCCACACTTTTCTTGAGCATCGAGGTTTGATATGGCCCGCACCGTCCAATGCGTTTATCTGAAGAAGGAAGCCGAAGGCATGGACTTTCCCGTCTATCCGGGTGAGCTCGGCAAGCGCATCTACGAGAACGTCTCCAAGGAAGCCTGGGCGGCCTGGATGAAGCACCAGACCATGCTGGTCAATGAAAACCGCCTGAATCTGGCCGACCAGCGCGCGCGCCAATACCTCGCGCGTCAGATGGAGCAGTTCTTCTTCGGCGACGGCGCCGAGCAGCCGGCCGGATATGTGCCGCCGTCGGCCTGATTTCCCGGTTCCGCACCGGTGAGCGGATGCCCGATTTCGGGCTTTTTCACCGACGCGCTACTCAATTCGTGTCAGGCCGCTCACAACTTTTAATGTCGGGGGAATCCAACCCCGGCATTTACCCCCTTGCGGCGATACTCAATTCCCTGCCTATAATGCGGCAATCCCTTTCGGGGGAGCTGTTGAACTACGCGAGGAATTGCATAAATGGCATCGCTCAAAGACCTCCTGGCCCAGCGGGCCGCCCTCGAACAGCAAATTGCCGAAACCCAGGAACGTGAACGCTCCGACGCGATCGCCAAGGTCAAGTCGCTGATGCAGGAATACGGCCTGACGGTGGCGGATCTGACGGCTCGCGCTGCCAAGGTCGGCACGGCCAAGGCCTCGAAAGTGGCCGCCAAGTACCGCAATCAAGCCACCGGCGAAACCTGGAGCGGCCGCGGCCTGCAACCCAAGTGGCTGAAGGCTGCCATTTCCGGCGGCGCCAAGCTGGAAGATTTCGTGATCTGACCCGATTCGACCATTCGCGGTCGATCCCAGGAAAGCCACCCTCGGGTGGCTTTTTTCATTTGCGCGGCCATCCCCGCTTCATCCCCTGATTCCGGGGGGAGCCCGACGCGCGGCAGGGATAGCGCTGACCAACGGCGCGCGCGGCACGGCTAGCATGCCCGCCGTCCCCGCCCGAGCCCGGGCGGGCACTCCCGTCTCCTCCTTCGCCCGTCCTCACCTTGAAGTCCGAGTTGTCCGCTCCTCCCGGCTGGGCCTTGCCCGCGGGCCATCGCCGCCTGCCCGCGGCGGCACCGGCCGCCATCCTCGTCGTGACCACGGGCCTGCTGCTCGTGGCCGGCGCGATCTGGCCGATGTGGCGCGAGATCGCCTGGTGGCTGCTCCCGCTGCTGGGGCTGGCCGGGGTGATGCATTACCGCGCTGAGCGCCGCCGCGCCTTGGCCGAGCGTGGGGAGTGGCGGACCAAGATCGACAGCGCCGGGCTTTCGCTGGCGCAATGGATTCCCGGGGAATCGGTGGCCGCCTCGGCCGGTTGGCAGTCGCGCCTGGGCGCGCCCGATCCGGCGGATCCGCTGGCCTGGCTGGAGCGGGTGCATGCGGTGGACCGCATGAAACTCGAGGAGCGCCTGCCCGGCCTGATGCAGGGCGGCATCGAGGAACTGGCCGACGGCCACGGCCCGGAGGGCGCGGACACGCTGCACCACGCGCTGCGCCTGCCGGGCGAGGACGGCGGCTGGGTGTGGCACGAGCTGCGCCTGCGCGTGGCGCGCCGCGACGCCGCCGGACGCGCGCGCCGCGTGCTGGCCAGCCTGCAGGACATCCAATGGCGCCGCACCGCCGAGGAGCGGCAGCGCATGAGCTCGGGGCTGTTCCAGCACCTGCACGAGGGCCTGGCGATCACCGACCTGACGCACCGGCTGCTCGACGCCAACCCCGCCTACTGGACGCTGATGGAGGCGCTGCTGGAAGCGCCCGCCGGTCTGGTCGTCGATGGAGAGGGGCGTTCGCCCGACACCGCCGAGGCGCTGCGCCGGCGGCTGCTGGGCCAGCCGGCACTGCCGATGGACGAGGCGCAACTGCGCCGCAGCGGCCACGATCCGGAAGCGATCGCCGAGGCCATCGCCGATCCGGCCGGTCATTGGCAGGGGCTGGTCAAGGTCCGCGGCGTCGGCGGTCAGCCGCGCACGCTGCGCCTGACCGTGTCCTCCATCCCGGAGCCCGACGGTCCGCCGCGCTACCGCGTGCTGGCGCTGAGCGACCTGACGCAGGAATTCCAGCAGCGCCAGGCGCTGGAGCGCCTGGGCCGCTTCGACCTGCTCACCGGCCTGCCCAACGAGCAGGAATTCCAGCGTCGGCTGCAGGCCGCGCTGCACACCAGCCAGCAGGTCGGACCGGGCTTCATGCTGTGCGTCGCACGCGTGGACCTGGACGGCTTCGCGGCCTTCAACCGCCGCCACGGCGCCGCCCGCGCGGACCAGGCGCTGCGCGAGCTCGCCCGGCGGCTGACCACCGCGCTGCGCCAGCAGCCGCAATGGTCGGACGAGGTCGCGCGGCTGGGTGGCGATGAATTCGGCCTGCTGCTGCGCGTGCAGAGCGCCGAGGAGGCGCAGCTCGCGCTGGACCGCCTGATCCAGGTGCTGCGCCGGCCCATCGATGCCGATGCCGATGCCGATGGCGACGGCGCATTCGACGCGGAGGCCCCACCGACCACTTCGGGCCTCGCCGCCGCGGACCTCGCCGAGGGCCAGGCCCTCGACGAGACGCCCACCTCGCCCATGTTCTTCGACAGCGACTACGACGCCGAGTACGGCGCCCACGTCGACAGCGGCTTCGGCAGCGCCGAGGGCCCGTCGGGCGGCGCGCTGCGCTTGAGCGCCAGCGTCGGCGCCACGCTGTATCCGCAGGACGGCGGCGGCGCGGAGACGCTGATGCGCCATGCCGCGCACGCGCTGTACCGCGTCAAGCGCAGCGGGCGCGATGGCGTCCAGTTCTTCGATGTCGAGAAGCGCCGCAGCCGCGAGGCCCAGGCGCAGGCCGTGCTGCGCGTGCAGCAGGCGCTCGAGGCGGGCGAGCTCTGCCTGTACTACCAGCCCAAGATGGACCTGGCCACCGGCGAGCTGCTCGGCGCCGAGGCCCTGCTGCGCTGGCGTCACCCGCAGCGCGGGCTGCTCGCGCCAGCCGCGTTCCTGCCCACCGTGGAGCGCAGCGGCATGGCCGCGCAGCTGGGCCACTGGGTGCTGGAGCAGGCGCTGGAGCAGGGCCGCCTGTGGCGCGCCGACGGGCTGGACCTGGAGCTCAGCGTCAACATCAGCCCGCGCCACCTGGCCGCGCCGGACTTCATCCCGCGCCTGGAGGCGCTGCTCGCGCGCCACCCGGACGTGCCGCCGGACCGCGTCGTGCTGGAGCTGCTGGAGTCCAGCGCGCTGGACGACATCGACCAGGCCCGGCGGCTGCTCGCCGACTGCAAGCGCCTGGGTCTGCGGCTGGCGATGGATGATTTCGGCACCGGTTACGCCACGCTGTCGGTGCTCAAGCAGTTGCCGCTGGACCAGCTCAAGATCGACCGGTCCTTCGTCCAGACCATGCTCGTGGACCCGCAGGACCAGGCGCTGGTGCGGGGCGTCATCGCGCTGGCCGGCCAGTTCGGCTGCGCGCTGGTGGCCGAGGGCGTCGAGTCGCCAGCCCACGCGCGGGCGCTGCTCGAGATGGGCTGCCGCGTCGGCCAGGGCAGCGGTCTGTGCGAGCCGCTGCCGCCGCAGGCGCTGCTGGCCTGGGCCCGCCACCGGCGCCGCGCGGACGAGGGGTCGCCGCGGACCATCACGTAAACTCCCGCGGTGATCCCGCCCGGCTTTATTCAGGACCTCCTGGCCCGCGTCGACATCGTCGACATCGTGGGCCGCCATGTCGACCTCAAGAAGGCCGGCATCAACCACAAGGGCCTGTGCCCCTTCCACGGCGAGAAGTCCCCGAGCTTCATCGTCAGCCCCTCGCGCCAGACCTATCACTGCTTCGGCTGTGGCCAGCACGGCAACGCCGTCGGCTTCCTGATGGAGCACCTGGGCATCGGCTTCATCGACGCGGTGAAGGACCTCGCCCAGCAGGCCGGCATGCAGGTGCCCGAGGACGACCGCAGCCCGCAGGACCGCGAGCGCGAGAAGCTCCAGAAGCAGCGCCAGGCCACGCTCACCGAGATCCTGGCCAAGGCCGGCCAGCATTACCGCCAGCAGCTCAAGGGCAACGCGCGCGCGATCGACTACCTCAAGGGCCGCGGCCTGACCGGCCAGATCGCGCTGCAGTTCGGCCTGGGCTACGCGCCGGACGGCTGGCGCTCGCTGGCGAGCGCCTTCCCGTCCTACGACGATCCGCTGCTCGTGGAGACGGGCCTGGTGATCCTGCAGGACGACCCGGGCAAGAGCGAGGCCGAGCAGCGCCGCTACGACCGCTTCCGCGACCGCGTGATGTTCCCGATCCGCAACGTGCAGGGCGAGGTCATCGGCTTCGGCGGCCGCGTGCTGGACAAGGGCGAGCCCAAGTACCTGAACTCGCCCGAGACGCCGGTCTTCCACAAGGGCAAAGAGCTCTACGGCCTGTATGAAGCCCGCCCCGCGATGCGCCGGCGCGGCTACGCGCTGGTCGTCGAGGGCTACATGGACGTGGTGGCGCTGGCGCAGCACGGCTTCGGCAACGCGGTGGCCACGCTGGGCACGGCCTGCACGCCTGACCACGTGCAGAAGTTGTTCCGGTTCACCGAGTCGGTCGTGTTCAGCTTCGACGGCGACGCCGCCGGCCGCCGTGCCGCGGGCCGCGCGCTGGAAGCCGCCCTGCCCCACGCCAACGAGACCCGCACGATCAAGTTCCTGTTCCTGCCCACGGAACACGACCCCGATTCCTACGTCCGCGAGCTCGGCGCCGAGGCCTTCGAGCGCTGCATCGAGGGCGCGGTGCCGCTGTCGCGCCAGCTGATGGAGACCGCCGCCGACGGCTGCGACCTGGGCACGCCCGAAGGCCGCGCCCGGATGCTGAGCCTGGCCAAGCCGCTGTGGGCGGCGCTGCCCGAGGGACTGCTCAAGCGCCAGCTGCTGGGCGAGCTCGCGCGGCGCGCGCAGCTGCCCGACGCGGAACTGCAGCAGCTCTGGGCCAACGCCCTGCCGCCGGCCGCGCCCGGCAGCCGGGCGCGCGCCGACCGTTCCGCCGCGCCGGCGCCCGTGCCCCGGGCCGCGCCGCGCGCCGAGAGGGCGGCGCCGGACTCCGCCCATCAAGGCGGCGGTCACCACGACGAGCCCTACTTCGACATCCCCGCCTCGGCCTACGGCGACGACGGCCATCCCGGGCCGGACGAGGTCCACATCCCGCATGACGACTTCGGCGCCCCGGCGGGCGCTCCCGGTGGCACAGCGGCTGGCGCCGCTCCGCAGGGCCAGCAGCAGCGCCAGTGGGTGCCGAAGGGCGAGTTCAAAGGCGAGTTCAAGGGCAAGGGCCAGGGCAAGTGGAGCGGCAAGGGCGGCGACTGGCGCAAGCGCGACCAGGACCCCACCATCGGCACGCCGCTGAACCTGCCGCCGGGCCCGATGAACCTGGCCGTGCGCATGCTGTTGCTGCATGGCGAGCTCTGGCGGCACATCGGCGACCAGGACCTGCAGCTGCTGCATGAACTCCCCGGCGAGCACGGCCAGCTGTTCGCCTGGCTGGAGCGCTTCCATGTCGACCACGGCGCCGTGCCCTGGGCGGTGCTGCAGGTCGCGCTGCAGGAGGCCGACCTGATGGAGCTGGCCCAGCGCGTCAGCGGCGGGCCCTTGTCCGCCCCGCCGGCTGACGAACACCTGGACGCGGAGTTCCGTGTCGTGATGCGCAAGCTGTGGGTGGGGCGCCTGCGTTCGGAGGCGGACCGCATCGCCCGCAGCCCGCAGCCGGACATGGTCCGGTTCCAGGATCTGCTGCGTCAGATTCGCGATCTCGAGGCGGCCTGAACGTTCTTTTTGACCGAACGGGAAAATTCGCAGATAATCAAGGGTTTTCGCGCGTCAAGAGTGACCGCAGCGCCAACCGGTCCCGGCCCCCCAATTGACGTTGGGTTCATACACAAAGTGGCCGACCTATACCGCCTGGGCTGCAACTTCAACGGTTCACGCTAGCCTTCACGCGCAAAGCCTTGAACGACAGGCGGTTTGCCCCGACCTGTCGGCCAAGGCATGAGTTCGAGCCGCCTGGGCTCGCTCGCGCCGCATAGCCCGCAAGTGTCGGGAGTTTGCGAGCGCCAGCGGCGCAGGTGGCCGTTTGCATTGCCCGCATCCACCGCGAATTTCCCCGCATTCACCTACTGGCCCCGAGCCACCGAGGAACTGCATGACCGCCAAAAAGACCGCGTCCAAGGCCGCCGCCGCAGAAACCGAAGAAGTCAAGAAGCCGGCCACGAAGGCCGCCGCGAAGACCACCAAAGCCGCCGCCGCGTCCGCGTCGTCGGCCGATGAGGCCAAGCCCAAGCGCGGCCGCAAGCCCAAGGCCGAGACCGAGTCCAAGAAGCCCGCCGGCAAGGCCAAGGTGGAAGAAGAGGAAGAGGACTTCGCCGACGTCGACGCGGACGTTGAAGGCGAAGGCGAGACCGAGACCGAGGTCGAGACCGCCGAGGTCGAGGAAGTCGGCGAGGACAAGCCCAAGGCCAAGCCGCTGCGCATGAAGGTCAGCCGCGCCAAGGAGCGCGCGCTGATGCGCGAGTTCGGCCTGGACGAGACCGCGCTGACCGAGGAAGAAGTCGCCAAGCGCCGTCATGAGCTCAAGACGCTCATCAAGATGGGCAAGACGCGTGGTTTCCTGACCCATCAGGAAATCAACGACCACCTGCCCGAGAAGCTGATCAACGAGGAAATCCTCGAGGCGATCGTGTCGATGCTCAACGACATGGGCATCGCCGTGTACGAGCAGGCGCCCGACGCCGCCACGCTGCTGATCCAGGGCTCGACCTCGCCCACCGCCACCGAAGAGGAAGCGGAAGAAGCGGCCGAGGCCGCGCTGTCGACGGTGGACTCCGAGTTCGGCCGCACGACCGACCCGGTGCGCATGTACATGCGCGAGATGGGCACCGTCGAGCTGCTGACCCGCGAGGGCGAGATCGAGATCGCCAAGCGCATCGAAGGCGGCCTGCAGGCCATGATGCTGGCGATCTCCGCGTCGCCCACGACGATCGCCGAGATCCTGGCCATGGCCACGAAGATCCGCGCCGGCGAGATGCAGATCTCCGAGGCCGTGGACGGTTTCGTCTCCGATGACGAGGCCGACGACTACGTCGCGGAAGAAGACTTCGACGAGTTCGACGAAGAGGACGACGACGACGGCGCCGGCGGCTCCAAGGCCCTGACCAAGAAGCTCGAGGAGCTGAAGAACGCCGCGCTGGTCAAGCTGGACTCGCTCGCGTCCAACTTCGACAAGATGCGCAAGGCCTTCGAGAAGGACGGCTACAAGTCGGCCAACTACAACAAGGCCCAGTCGGCCATCAGCGCCGAGCTGATGACGATCCGCTTCACGGTCAAGACCATCGAGAAGCTGTGCGACATCCTGCGCTCGCAGGTCGACGACGTGCGCCGCTTCGAGCGCGAGATCCGCAAGATCGTGGTGGACAAGTGCGGCATGCCGCAGGACCACTTCATCAAGACCTTCCCGCCCAACGTGCTGAACCTGCAGTGGGCCGAGAAGGAAGTGGCCTCGGGCAAGTCCTACGCGAACATCATGTCGCGCAACCTGCCCGCGATCCAGGAGCTGCAGCAGAAGCTGATCGACATCCAGGGCAAGGCCGTCGTGCCGCTGGATGACCTCAAGGGCATCAACAAGCGGATGAACGAGGGCGAGAAGGCCTCGCGCGACGCGAAGAAGGAAATGATCGAGGCCAACCTGCGCCTGGTCATCTCGATCGCGAAGAAGTACACCAACCGCGGTCTGCAATTCCTGGACCTGATCCAGGAAGGCAACATCGGTCTGATGAAGGCGGTCGACAAGTTCGAGTACCGCCGCGGCTACAAGTTCTCGACCTACGCGACGTGGTGGATCCGTCAGGCCATCACGCGCTCGATCGCGGACCAGGCCCGCACCATCCGCATTCCGGTTCACATGATCGAGACGATCAACAAGATGAACCGGATCTCGCGTCAGCATCTGCAGGAGTTCGGCTTCGAGCCGGACGCGCCGACGCTGGCCGAGAAGATGGAGATGCCGGAGGACAAGATCCGGAAGATCATGAAGATCGCCAAGGAGCCGATCTCCATGGAAACGCCGATCGGCGACGACGACGACAGCCACCTGGGCGACTTCATCGAGGACACCAACAACACCGCGCCGATCGAAGCGGCGATGCAGGCCGGCCTGCGCGAGGTGGTGAAGGACATCCTGGACAGCCTGACCCCGCGCGAGGCGAAGGTGCTGCGCATGCGCTTCGGCATCGAGATGAGCACGGACCACACGCTGGAGGAAGTCGGCAAGCAGTTCGACGTCACCCGCGAGCGCATCCGCCAGATCGAGGCCAAGGCCATCCGCAAGCTGAAGCACCCGAGCCGCTCGGACAAGCTGCGGACCTACCTGGACAACCTCTGATCCACGCGATCCTGTCCTGATCGCTGGCCGACCCGGCTGCCCTCGCGGGCACCGGGTTTGCCCGGCCAACCGGCCCCGTCCTCGGACGCGGGCCGGTTTTGTTTTTGGGGCCCTGCTCCGTCAACCGCCCTCGCGTTGGGGGGAGGTGTCGCACCCGGGCCGACAGGCCCCCGAGCCGAGGGCTAATCACCACGCGGGCCCCAGGGTGGCGCGGCTACACTGAGACTTCCTTCACACCTTATCCCCGTCCGGCCGATGACCCAGATCCGCGAGCGCACCGTCCTGTTTGCCGACTTGCGCGGCAGCACGGCGCTGTTCGAGACGCTGGGCAACGCGGAGGCCTCGGGACTGGTGACGCAGACGGTCGCGCTGATCGGCCAGGCGGTCGACGAGAACCGCGGCGACATCATCAAGACGCTGGGCGACGGCCTCATGGCCGCCTTCGACAATCCGCGCGACGGCATCAAGGCCGCGATGCGGATGCAGGAGCTGCTGGTGAAGTCCTCGACGCGCAGCGAGCGGCTGCGCCACACGCACCTGCAGATCGCGCTGGCGCGCGGTGAGGTGGTCGAGATCCACGGCGACTGCTTCGGTGACGCGGTCAACGTCGCCGCCCGGTTGCTGGACCACGCGGGGGATGGCGAGACCGTCGTCACCGTCGAGGTCGTGCACGGCCTGACCAGCGCGCAGAAGGCGCGCTTCCGCAGCCTGGACCACATCAGCGTGCGCGGCCGCGCCGAACCGGTCCACATCTACGTGCTGGACCAGGGCACGGGCGACCCGGGCGCCACGCAGTTCGGCGAGATCGTGCGCAGCGCCGCGCCCGAGGGCATCCGGCTCGTGTGGCAGGACCTGGACCGTGTCTTCGACATCGAGCGCATGCCCATCGTGCTGGGCCGCAGCACGCAGGCCACCTACTGCATCACCGACGTGCGAGTGAGCCGCTCGCACGCGCGCATCGACTGGCACGGCAGCAGCTTCAGCCTGACCGACCTCAGCTACAACGGGACCTTCGTGCGCTTCGGCGCCGGCGGCCAGACGCTGAGCCTGCGCCGCGGCTCCTGCACGCTGCATGGCGCGGGCGCGATCGGCCTGGGCGGACCGCCCTCCGAGACGCAGGCACCGACCGTGCGCTTCGAGGTGCTGCACCTGGCCGAAGCCGCCACCCCGGCCTTGATGCGTCGCGGCCTCTGAGCCTGCGTCAGCGCGTCCGGGCCGACCGACCTTCCCCTTCTTCCATTCAACGCCTGACAGACGCCGGATGAGCTTCGCCCCTGAACCCGAGCACACCCATGGGCGCGCGCCGACGATCGGCGTGCTGCTGGTCAACCTGGGCACGCCCGACGCGCCCACGCCCGAGGCCACGCGCCGTTACCTCGCGCAGTTCCTGTCCGACCCGCGCGTCATCGAGATCCCCCGGCTCGCCTGGTGGCCGATCCTGCATGGCGTGATCCTGCGCACCCGTCCGTCGAAGTCGGCGAGGAAGTACGCCAGCATCTGGATGAAGGACGGCTCGCCGCTGATGGTCTGGACGCGCAAGCAGGCCGCGCTGCTGCAGGGCCAGCTCGGCGAGCAGGGCCATCGCGTGAAGGTGCTGCCCGCGATGCGCTACGGCAATCCGTCGATCGCCTCGCAGCTCGACGCGCTGCGGGCCCAGGGCGCCACGCGCGTGCTGATCCTGCCGGCGTATCCGCAGTACTCGGGCGCGACGACCGCCAGCGTCGTCGACGACGTCGCGCGCTGGTCGCTGAGCCACCGCCACCTGCCCGAGTTCCGCTTCGTCAACCGCTATCACGACGACCCGCGCTACATCGCCGCGCTGGCCGAGAGCGTGCGCGCCCACTGGAAGACCGAGGGCCGCGGCGAGCTGCTGGTGATGAGCTTCCACGGCATGCCCGCGCGCACGCTCGCGCTGGGCGATCCGTACCACTGCGAATGCCTGAAGACCGGCCGTCTGCTGGCCGAGGCGCTCGGCCTGTCCGACGCGCAGTACAAGGTCACCTTCCAGAGCCGCTTCGGCAAGGCCCGCTGGCTCGAGCCCTACACCGAGCCCACGCTGCGTGAGCTGGCCGGCCGCGGGCTGAAGTCGGTCGACGTGATCTGCCCGGGCTTCTCGTCGGACTGCATCGAGACGCTGGAGGAGATCGACATGGAAGCCCGCGAGGCCTTCCTGCACAGCGGCGGCCAGCGCTTCAGCTACATCCCCTGCCTGAACGACCGCCCCTCGCATGTGCGGGCGCTGGCGGCGATCGCCGCGCAGCACCTGCAAGGCTGGCCCACCACCGCCGTCCCCGACGAGCGGCAGGCCGCCGAACTCGCGCGTCAGCGCGAGGCGGCCGTGGCCGCCGGCGCGACGCGCTGACGCGCGCCCCACCACTTCAGCACGCGCGGCAGCAGCAGCACGATCAGGACCACCGCGAGCAGGCCCGCCGACAGCGGACGCTCGAGGAAGACGCTCCAGTGGCCGCCGCCGATCGCCACGCCGTTGCGCAGGTGCGCCTCGGCGAGCGGGCCCAGGATCATGCCCACGACCACGGGCGCGGTCGGGAAGTCGAAGCGCCGCATCACCACGCCCAGCAGCCCGATGGCGAGCATCACGTAGAGGTCGAAGGCGCTCTGGCGCATGCCGTACACGCCCACCGTCGCGAAGATCAGGATGCCGGCGTACAGCGGCGCGCGCGGGATGCGCAACAGCTTGACCCACAGCCCCACCAGCGGCAGGTTCAGCACCAGCAGCATCACGTTGCCGATGTACAGCGACGCGATCAGCGCCCACACCAGCGTCGAGGACGTCGTGAACAGCTGCGGGCCGGCCTGGATGCCGTAGTTCTGCAGCGCCGACAGCAGGATCGCCGCGGTCACCGAGGTCGGGATGCCCAGCGTCAGCAGCGGCACCAGCGTGCCGGTCACCGCCGCGTTGTTGGCCGCTTCCGGACCGGCCACGCCCTCGATGGCGCCGACCGTGCCGAACTCCTCCTTGTGCTTGGAGAGCTTGCGCTCGGTCGCGTAGCTCAGGAAGGTCGGGATCTCGGTGCCGCCGGCCGGGATGACGCCGAACGGGAAGCCCAGCCCGGTGCCGCGGATCCACGCCGGGATCGAGCGTTTCCACTCCTGGCGCGTCATGTGCACGCGGCCCATCGTGTTCATCATGAGGTTGCTGCGGCCTTCGTAGAGCGCGACGTAGAGCGTCTCGCCCACCGCGAACAGGCCCACCGCGACCAGCACGGTCTCGATGCCGTCGAGGAACTCGGGCACACCGGCGGTGTAGCGGATCTGGCCGGTGATCTGGTCCTGGCCGACGAGGCCCGCCGCCAGCCCGATGAACAGCGCCGTGAGCCCGCGCAGCGTGCTCTGGCCCAGCACCGCGCTCACGGTCGTGAACGCCAGCAGCATCAGGCAGAAGTACTCGGGCGGGCCCAGCGTGACGGCGAAGTCCGCCAGCACCGGCGCGAACAGCGTCACCAGCACCGTGGCGACGGTCCCGGCGAAGAACGAGCCGATCGCCGCGGTGGCCAGCGCCGCGCCGGCGCGGCCGTGGCGGGCCATCTTGAAGCCCTCCAGCGCGGTGACCATCGTGCCGGTCTCGCCCGGGGTGTTGAGCAGGATGGACGTCGTCGAGCCGCCGTACATCGCGCCGTAGTAGATGCCGGCGAAGAAGATCATCGACGCGGTCGGGTCGACCTGCGCGGTGATCGGCAGCAGCATCGCCACGGTCACGGCCGGGCCGAGGCCGGGCAGCACGCCGATGGCGGTGCCCAGCGCGCAGCCGACGAAGGCCCACATCAGGTTCACGCCCGAGGCGGCCGTGGCGAAGCCGCCCATCAGGTGGGTCCAGAGGTCTTGCATGTCAGGACTCCGGTGCGCTCAGAGCCAGCCGCCGGCCGTGAGGGCCGGCAGGTTCAGGGCGAGGAGCTTGTTGAAGAGCCAGAACACCGGGGCGGCGATGAGCAGCCCGGTGACGGCGTCGATGAGGAACTGGCGCACGCCGCCGTGGCCCTTGCCCTCGGCACGGCGCAGGCCGCGCACGGCCAGCACGAAGCACAGCGTGCACGCGAGCACGAACCCGATCGTGGTGATCAGCGCCGCGTTGGCGATGACCGCGCCCGCGACCCAGGCCGCGGAGATCCAGTCCGCGCGCGGCGCGCCCGAGGGCGGCTCCATCTGGCGGAAGCCCCCGGTGCGGGACTCCCACACCAGCCAGGCGCCGCAGACGATCAGCACCACCGCGACGAACCACGGCAGCGCGTTGGGGCCCACGCCGCCGTAACCGGCGTCGGCCGGGATCGCGGCGGCGCCCACGGCCATCACCGCGCCGACCACGATCGCGCCCACGCCCACCAGCGTCTGGTAGAGCGGATGGGGCGTGGTGTCGACGGAAGTATTGGAGGAAACGTCGGTCATGGCGGGCCTCCCGGGATCAGACCATGCCGGACTTGTGCATGATCGCGCGCAGCGACGCGAACTCGCGGTCGACGAAGTCCTCGAAGTCCTTGCCGGTCATCAGCGCGGGCGTCCAGCCGTTCTTCTCGAGCGCCTCGGCCCAGGCCTTGGACTTGGTGGCCTTGACCACCAGGTCGATGAGCGCCTGGCGCTGCGCGGGCGTGATGCCGGGCGCGCCGTACACGCCGCGCCAGTTGCCGATCTCGACGTTGTAGCCCAGCTCCTTCATCGTCGGGATGTCCAGGCCCTTGATGCGCTGCGGCGCGGTGATCGCGATCGGACGCATCTTGCCGCTCTCGATGTAGGGCTGGAACTCGCTGTAGCCGCTGCCGCCGATGGAGACGTTGCCGCCCAGGATCGCGGCCACCGCCTCGCCGCCGCCGCGGAAGGCGACGTAGTTGACCTTGGTCGCGTCCACACCGACCTCATGCGCGAGCATCGCCGCGGCGATGTGCTCGGTCGCACCGCGCGAACCGCCGCCCCACTTCACCGATCCCGGATCCTTCTTGAGCGCCTCCACCACGTCCTTCATCGTCTTGAAGGGCGAGTTGGCCGGCAGCACGAAGACGTTGTACTCGCTGGTCAGCCGCGCGATGGGCGTGGCCTGCGTCAGCGTCACGGGCTGCTTGCTGGTGATCAGACCGCCCAGCATCACCGCACCCATGACCATCATCGCGTTGGCATCGCCCTTGGCCGCGTTGACGAACTGGGCCAGACCGATGGCGCCGGCCGCGCCGCCCTTGTTCTCGAAGGTGACGGCGCCCGCGCCGCCCGAGTCCTGCAGCGCCTTGCCCAGCGCGCGGCCGGTGATGTCCCAGCCGCCGCCCGGATTGGCCGGCACGAGGATCTTCAGCGCCGCGGCGGCCTGCGCGCTCAGCGGCAGGGCGCCCGTGGCACCCAGCGCGGCGAAGGCGGCCGCGGACTTCAGGAACTGGTCTCGACGCATGCTCATGTCTCCTTGGTTGTCGTCGCCGGGGCAGAGCGCGCGCCCGGCGTCGTTGTAGCGGCGGATGGTGCACACGGCGGCTTTCATTCGGCTGTCGAGCGCGTCAGGGTTGACCCTGAGCGGCGCGCGGTCGAGCGCTGTCGGACACTGGCGGGCATGAGGCTGTTTTTCGTCGAGGACAACGCCGCGCTGCAGACCACGGTGGCGCGCTCCTTCGAGCGCCGGGGCATCCAGGTGCACGGGTTCAGCGAGGGCCGCGCGGCGCTCGAGCGCTGGCGCTCGCAGCCGCCCGACGTGGTGCTGCTGGACCTCTCGCTGCCCGACATCGACGGGCTGGAACTGCTGTCCGAGGCGCGCGCCGCGCAGCTCGCCACGCCGGTGATCATCCTGACCGCGCGCGGCACGGTGGGGGACCGCATCCTGGGGCTCAACCTGGGCGCGGACGATTACATGCCCAAGCCCTTCGACCTCGATGAGCTCGAGGCGCGCGTGCGGGCGCTGGCCCGGCGCAGCCGCGGCGCGGGCCCGGCGGGATCGGGCGCATCGGGCGCGTCGACAGGCACCTCCCACGACGACGAGGCCTTCTGCGGCCTGCGCGTGGACGCCGACAGCGGCGCGATCTACCACCTCGGCCTGCCGCTGGACCTGCCGCCGCGCGAGGCCGCGCTGCTGCGCGCGCTGCTGATGCGGCCCGGCCAGGCGATGGCCAAGGAACGGCTCACGGAGATCGTCTTCGCCGACGACCTCGACGTGCAGCCCGACGCGGTCGAGGTCGTCGCCTACCGGTTGCGCAAGCGGCTGCCGGCCGACAGCGCGCGGCTCGTCACGCTGCGCGGGCTGGGGTATCTGTTGAAGGCGCCGGATTGAACGCCAAGGACGCGACCGACGCCACCCGCGCGGCGGACGAGGCGGACGCGGCGACAGCGCCAACGCGAGCTCGACGAGGCCGGCGCCCTCGCCTCTCGTCCATGCGCAGCCGGCTCCTGCTGGGCATCCTCGTGCCGGTGGGGCTGCTGATCGGGGCCAACGCGCACCGGCTCTACCAGGACGCGCTCAAGGCGATCGACACGGCCTACGACCGCACGCTGCTCGCGTCGGCCAAGACCATCGGCGAGCAGCTCGACGTGCACGGCACGCGCGACGCGCCGCAGCTCGTGTCCGAGGTGCCCTACGCCGCGCTCGAGGCCTTCGAGGCCGACAACCGCAGCCGCATGTTCTATCGCGTCACCGGCTTCCGGGGCGAATGGGTCTCGGGTTTCGACGACCTGCCCGAATGGCGGGGCCGGCTGCCCGACCGCGGCGCGTATGCGGCGCTGGTGGATTTCTACGACGACGTCTACCAGGGCGAGCCGGTGCGCGTGGCCGTGCTCAAGCAGCCGGTGTCGGGATCGGCGGGACTGGGTGTCGCGACGATCCAGGTTGCCGAGACGCTGGAGATCCGCCGCACGCTGGCGCGTCAGGTGCTGGTGTCCACGCTCTGGCGCCAGGCCGCGCTGCTGGCGGTGATCGCCATCGTCGTGTGGGGGGTGGTGCTGCTGGCCACGCGCCCCGTGCGTGAGCTCAGCCGCACGATCGCCGCGCGCGCGGACGACGACGTCAGCCCCATCCCCATCCCCGGCGTGCCGGCGGAACTCGCGCCGCTGGTCGCCGCGATCAACGAGGCCTGGGCGCGCCAGGCCGGGCTGCTCGCCCACCAGAAGCGCTTCGTGCGCGACACCTCGCATCAACTGCGCACGCCGCTGGCGGTGCTCAAGGCGCAGGTGCAGTCCGCGCGCCGGGGCGACCTGCCCGCCGCGCAGGCGATCGAGGAGATCGGCGTCACCGTGGACGGCGCGACGGCGCTGGCCAATCAGATGCTGGCGCTGGCCAAGGTCGAGCAGCTGCGCCAGCAGGGCGACCCGCCGCGGCTGGACTTGGCCGAGTCCGTGCGCGAGGTGGCGCTGGACCTCGCCCCGCTGATCGCCGACGCGGAACTCGACTTCGAGCTCTCGACCGAGCCCTCGCCGGTTCGAGGCCATGCCTGGGCGCTGCGCGAGCTGGCGCGCAACCTGCTGCACAACGCGCTGCGCCATTCGCCGCGCGGATCGCGGCTGACGGTCCGCGTGCGCGGCCTGGGCCCCGAGGAGCGCCGCGCCGGGGTCGAGCTGCGGATCAGCGACGGCGGCCCCGGCATCCCGGCGGCGCTGCGCGCGCGCCTGGGCCAGCCCTTCGCGGCGGGACCCAACGGCGGCTCCGGGCTGGGGCTGGCGATCTGCCGCGAGATCGTCGACTCGCTGGGCGGCACGCTGACGCTGGACAACCGCGAGCGCGACGGTGTCCTCCAAGGCCTGGACGCCATCGTGCGATTGCCGGCGGCCTCGACCGACACCGGCCCGGCATAGGACAATCCGCCCCCTGATGTCGACGTCCGCCCGTTCCCCGACCAAGTCCTCCGAGCTCACCAGCCTGCGCCTGGACAAGTGGCTCTGGGCCGCGCGCTTCTACAAGACCCGCGCGATCGCGGTCGACGAGATCGGCAAGGGCCGCGTCACCGTCAACGCGCAGGCGGTGAAGGCCTCGCGCGAGGTGCGCGTGGGCGACGTGGTGCGGCTGCGCCAGGGCGCCGTGGAGCGCGAGGTGAAAGTCGCCGCCATCAGCAGCATCCGCGGACCCGCGCCGGTGGCGCAGACGCTGTACGCCGAGACGCCCGAGAGCATCGCCGCGCGGGAAAAGGCCGCCGAGGCGCGCCGCCTGGCGCCCGAACCGGCCGACACCATCGTCCAGGGCCGCCCGACCAAGCACGACCGGCGCAAGCTCGCCGAATGGGACGACCGCTGGAGCGCCAGCATCGACGAGTAGATAGCAGGCCTGGGGTTTGCCCGCGCAGCGATGCCAGAATCCCCCTCTTGAAGTTCCGGCCATGGGCCCCAGTTGCGGCGGATCGCCCGACGCAGACTGGCTCGCTCTGACGCCGGTCCCCTTCCAAAGAGAAGTTTGGGCATCCGTTTTGGGGCCATCCGACATGACGACTGACAACCAACAACCCGATCCGACGCTGGACGAACTGACCCAGCAAGCCGCCGCCGCGGCCGCCGCCTCGGTGCCCGAGACGGTCGAGGCCAAGCTGGCCGACACCGAGCGCCGCCTGGCCGAGATGTCCGACGCCTACCTGCGCGCCAAGGCCGAAGTCGAGAACACCCGCCGCCGCGGCGAGGAAGACACCGCCAAGGCCCGCAAGTTCGCCGTCGAGGGCTTCGCCGACGCGATGCTGCCGGTGATGGACAGCCTCTCGGCCGCCATCGCCCGCCCGGACGCCAGCGTCGAGCAGGTGCTCGAGGGCGTGCACGCCACCCTGCGCCAGCTGCAGTCCGCGCTGGAGCGCAACAAGGTGTTGGAGATCAATCCGGCCGCCGGCACGAAGTTCGATCCCCATCAGCACCAGGCCATCTCCATGGTCCCCGCCGACCAGGATCCCAACACCGTCGTGACGGTCCTGCAGAAGGGGTTCCTGATCGCCGACCGCGTGCTGCGTCCGGCGCTGGTCACCGTGACCGCCCCCAAGTAAGCCAGCGAAAAGAAGCGCCGGGGCTTGAACCCGGCCAAGTTATCCACAGATCAGAAGCATCCCGGAACGATGTTTCGGCCGACCCGGCGATGAGCCCCCCGCGCTGACCGTTCCCCCCAGTTTTCAATATTCAGGAGCACCACATGGCTAAGAAGAAGATCATCGGCATCGACCTGGGCACGACCAACTCGTGCGTCGCGGTCATGGAAGGCAACACCACCCGCGTCATCGAGAACGCGGAAGGCGCGCGCACCACCCCGTCGATCATTGCGTACCAGGAAGATGGCGAAGTGCTGGTCGGCGCGTCGGCCAAGCGCCAGGCGGTCACCAACCCGCGCAACACGCTGTACGCGGTGAAGCGCCTGATCGGCCGCAAGTTCCAGGAAAAGGAAGTCCAGAAGGACATCGACCTGATGCCCTACACCATCGCCGCGGCCGACAACGGCGACGCGTGGGTGGAAGTGCGCGGCAAGAAGCTGGCACCCCCGCAGGTCTCGGCTGAAGTCCTGCGCAAGATGAAGAAGACCGCCGAGGACTACCTCGGCGAGGAAGTGACCGAGGCCGTCATCACGGTGCCGGCCTACTTCAACGACGCGCAGCGTCAGGCGACCAAGGACGCCGGCCGCATCGCCGGCCTGGACGTCAAGCGCATCATCAACGAACCGACCGCCGCGGCCCTGGCCTTCGGCCTGGACAAGCACGGCGCGGGTGACCGCAAGATCGCCGTGTTCGACCTGGGCGGCGGCACCTTCGACATCTCGATCATCGAGATTGCGGACGTCGACGGCGAGAAGCAGTTCGAGGTGCTGTCCACCAACGGCGACACCTTCCTGGGCGGCGAGGACTTCGACCAGCGCATCATCGACTACATCATCGGCGAGTTCAAAAAGGAGCAAGGCGTCGACCTGACCAAGGATGTGCTGGCCCTGCAGCGCCTGAAGGAAGCCGCCGAGAAGGCCAAGATCGAGCTGTCGACCGCGTCGCAGACCGATGTGAACCTGCCCTACATCACGGCTGACGCCACCGGCCCGAAGCACCTGAACATCAAGCTGACCCGCGCCAAGCTGGAGTCGCTGGTGGACGAGCTGATCGAGCGCACCATCGCCCCTTGCCGCACCGCGATCAAGGACGCCGGTGTGTCGGTGAGCGAGATCGACGACGTCATCCTGGTGGGCGGCATGTCGCGCATGCCCAAGGTGCAGGAGAAGGTCAAGGAGTTCTTCGGCAAGGATCCCCGCAAGGACGTGAACCCCGATGAGGCCGTGGCCGTCGGCGCCGCGATCCAGGGCCAGGTCCTGGGCGGTGAGCGCACCGACGTGCTGCTGCTGGACGTCACCCCGCTGAGCCTGGGCATCGAGACCCTGGGCGGCGTGATGACCAAGATGATCAAGAAGAACACGACGATCCCGACCAAGTTCGCTCAGACCTTCTCGACCGCCGAGGACAACCAGCCCGCGGTGACCATCAAGGTCTACCAGGGCGAGCGCGAGCTGGCGCAGGCCAACAAGAGCCTGGGCGAGTTCAACCTGGAAGGCATCGCCCCGTCGCCGCGCGGCCTGCCGCAGATCGAGGTGAGCTTCGACATCGACGCCAACGGCATCCTGCACGTCGGCGCCAAGGACAAGGGCACCGGCAAGGAAAACAAGATCACCATCAAGGCGAACTCGGGCCTGTCCGAGGCCGAGATCGAGAAGATGGTGAAGGACGCCGAGGCCAACGCGGCCGAGGACAAGAAGAAGGTCGAGCTGGTGACCGCCAAGAACCAGGCCGACGGTCTGGTGCATTCGGTGCAGAAGTCGCTGGGCGAGCACGGCGACAAGCTGGAGGCCGGTGAGAAGGAAAAGATCGAGGCCGCGATCAAGGACCTGGAAGAAGCCATCAAGGGCGAGGACAAGGACGCGATCGACGCCAAGACCGAGGCCCTGATGACCGCCAGCCAGAAGCTGGGCGAGAAGGTCTACGCCGAGGCGCAAGCGGCGCAGGCAGCGGGTGCCGCCGGCGCGGCCGGTGGTGCCGCCGGTGGTGCGGAACACGCCGAGGCGGCGGGCGCGCAGGCCTCGTCCAAGCCGGCCGACGACAACGTCGTCGACGCCGAGTTCAAGGAAGTCAAGGACTCGAAGTAAGCCTGGCGAGCCGACCTTACGTCGGCGCGCGAACGGCAGACAGCTGTCCGAGGACAGCCGCCGCGCGGGGCCGCCAGCCTCGCGCGGCGTTTTGGTTTGAGGCCCTCAGCCCTCGGGAAGATCCATGGCAAAGCGTGACTATTACGAAGTCCTGGGCGTCGCGAAGAACGCCAGCGAAGAGGACATCAAGAAGGCGTATCGCAAGCTCGCGATGAAGTACCACCCTGACCGCAATCAGGGCGACGGTGCCAAGGAGGCCGAGGACAAGTTCAAGGAGGCCAAGGAGGCCTACGAGATGTTGTCGGACGGCCAGAAGCGGGCCGCCTACGACCAGTACGGCCATGCCGGCGTGGACCCGAACCAGGGCTTCCGCGGCGCGCAGGGCGGCGAAGGATTCGGCGGGTTCGCCGAGGCCTTCGGTGACATCTTCGGCGACCTCTTCGGCCAGCAGGGCGGCGGTCGCCGTCCGGGCGGCGGCCAGCAGGTCTATCGCGGCAGCGACCTGAGCTACGCGATGGAGATCACGCTGGAGGAAGCGGCGCGCGGCAAGGAAACGCAGATCCGCATCCCGTCGTGGGAAGGCTGCGAGACCTGCAAGGGCAGCGGCGCCAAGCCGGGCACCAGCGCCAAGACCTGCGGCTCGTGCAGCGGAACCGGCACGGTGCACATGCGCCAGGGCTTCTTCAGTATCCAGCAGACCTGCCCGCACTGCCACGGCACCGGCAAGATCATTCCCGAGCCCTGCACCACCTGCAACGGCGCGGGCAAGATCAAGAAGACCAAGACGCTGGAAGTCAAGATCCCGGCCGGCATCAACGAAGGCATGCGCATCCGCTCCGCCGGCAACGGTGAACCGGGCGTCAATGGCGGTCCGTCGGGCGATCTCTACATCGAGATCCGCATCAAGCAGCACGACATCTTCGAGCGCGACGGCGATGACCTGCATTGCACGATGCCGGTGTCGATGACGACGGCGGCGCTGGGCGGCACGATCGAGGTGCCCACACTGGGCGGCAAGGCCGAGATCGAACTGCCCGAGGGCACGCAGCACGGCAAGACCTTCCGCCTGCGCGGCAAGGGCATCAAGGGCGTGCGCTCGAGCTACCCGGGCGACCTGTACTGCCACATCAGCATCGAGACGCCGGTCAAGCTCACCGAGCACCAGCGCAAGCTGCTGAAGGAACTGGACAAGAGCCTGAAGGACGGCGGCGAGCGTCACTCGCCCAATGCCAAGAGCTGGACGGACCGGGTCAAGGACCTGTTCAAGTAAGACGCCAACAGCGTCACGCAAATACCGGCGGCGATTGGGAAATCAGCCGCCGGTCCCCACGCAAACCCGGGGGGCCGCCGAGAGTCGCCAAGCGGACAATCGGGCGCATGTCACTCGCCAGCCCGCTCGCCAAGACGCAGGCGCTGGTCATCGATGCCAACGCGACCTCGCGCAGCCTGATGACCGCGCAGTTGCGTGAACTCGGCGTCGGCCATGTGCGCCAGGCCACCCGCGTGCGCGACGCCCGCGTGATCCTGGAAACGCAGCCCTACGACATCGTCCTGTGCGACTACTACTTCGACGGCTCGGAGCTGTCGGGGCAGGACCTGCTGGACGAGCTGCGCCGCGAGCAGCTGCTGCCCTACGCCACCGTCTTCGTGATGGTCACGGGCGAGGCCTCGTACGCCAAGGTCGCCGAGGCGGCGGAAGCCGCGCTCGACGCCTACCTGGTCAAGCCCTACACGAGCGCGGCGCTGGCCGATCGACTGGCCAACGCGCGCCATCGCAAGCTCGAGCTCAAGGCCATCTTCGACGCGATCGACGCGCGCGAGTTCGACCGCGCCGCCGACCTGTGCCTGGACCGTTTCCAGCGCAAGGCGACCTACTGGCTCTATGCCGCGCGCATCGGCGCGGAGCTGCTGCTGAGGCTGGAACGTCACACCGAGGCGCGTGAGCTCTACGAAGCGATCATCGCCGCGCGCACCGTGCCGTGGGCACGGCTGGGCGTGGCCCGCACCGAGGTCGCCAGCGGCAATCTCAGCGCCGCGCGGCGCACGCTGGAGACGCTGATCGGCGACATGCCCGATCAGGCCGACAGCTACGACCTGATGGGCCGCGTGCAGATGGAGCAGGGCGAGATCGACGCCGCGCTCGCGACCTACCGCACCGCGGCCACGCTGACACCGGGCTGCCTGCTGCGCCAGCAGCATTGCGGCACCCTCGCCTTCTACGCCGGCCAGCGCGACGAGGCGCTCAAGATGCTGGAGCGCAGCCTGGCGCAGGGGCTGCGCTCCAAGCTGTTCGACTGGCACAGCCTGGCGCTGATCGCGCTGATGCGATTCGATGCCAAGGACGGCAAGGGATTGAAGTACGCGGCCGACGCGCTGATGCAAGGCATGGAGCGCGCGCCTCGAGATGCCCGCCTGCAGCGTTTCGACGTCGTACTGAACGGCTTGCGGCTGCTGATGGAGCGCAAGCTCGCCGACGCGCTGCAGCTGGCGCGCGGCTTCGCCAAGCGCGCGGTGGACGAGGACTTCGACCTCGAATCGGCCAGCCTGCTGATCGCGCTGTGGGTGCGCATGGCGCGCCAGGACATCGAGCTGCCGGAGATGGAGACGTTGATGGGGCAACTGGGCATGCGCTTCTGCAGCTCGAAGTCGGCGACGGAGGTCATGATCAGCATGGCCGAGGGCCATGAGCCCAGCACGCAATTGCTGCGCGATGCCAATGCCCGCGTGTTCGCGATTTCCGAGACGGCCATGCGCCACGCGATGCGCGGTGATCCGCAGGTCGGCGTGCAGCTGCTGGTCGAGCAAGGCACGGCCACGCTCAACGCCAAGCTGATCGACATGGCCGCGCTGGTGCTCAAGCGATACCGCGAGCGCATGAGCGATCCGGGCTCGCTGGAGCCCCGCATCGAGGCGCTGCAGCGTCGCTACGTGCAGGCCAGCGGTCAGGGGCTGAAGGCCGCGCGCTCGGCGGGCGGCATGGCCTTGCGCGGTTGAGGCCTCGACAGCGGCTATGCTGCGTCGGCCATCTGGTGCGGCGTACGTCCGCGCGCGGACGGCTTCAGGAACGCTTCAGGTGGGACCACTACAAGGGCCGGTTTGAGTTTGCCGGCCTGACACAACAAGATGCCGTTTTCCGATTCTTCGACCTCGCCACCGCGCGAGGCCGCCTCCGCCGGCGCCCGTTCTCCGCTGACCCTGACCTGGTTGACCGCGCTGTGGATCGGCGTGCTGGGCAACTGGCCGCTGTGGCAGCGCATGTGGGGCATGCCCGATTACGCGGGCGCCTCGGGCAAGGTGTTCGTGGTGGTGTTCGCCGGCATCGTCGTGATGGTGCTGGCCGCTGTCTTCAGCCTGCTGGCCTGGCGCGTGGCGGTCAAGCCGCTGCTCACGGTGATGCTGCTGCTGACGGCGCCGCTGGCCTACTTCATCGGCAGCTACGGCGTGATCATCGACAGCACGATGATCACCAACGCGCTGCAGACCGATGTGCGCGAGACCCGCGACCTGCTGGGCTGGAGCCTGCTGGTCCATGTGCTGGTGATCGCGGTGCTGCCGCTGGTGTGGATCTGGCGGCAGCGGCTGACCGAGCTGCGCTGGTACAAGCGCCTGGGCTGGAACGCGGCGAGCGTCGCGATGGCGCTGGCGCTGGGCGTGGGCCTGGCGGCCACGCGGACGGCGGACCTGGCCTCCACGCTGCGCAACAACAAGGCGCTGACCAAGATGGTCAGCCCGATCAACGCGATCTGGGCGAGCGCCTCGCTGGTCGCGCAGAAGCACAAGAAGCCCAAGGGGCCGCTGGAAGTCGTGGCCGCCGATGCGGTGCTGACGCCGCGGCCGGCGGGCAGTCGTCCGCCGCTGGTGCTGCTGGTCGTGGGCGAGACGGCGCGGTCGGAGAACTTCCAGCTCAACGGCTACGACAAGCCGACCAATCCTGAGCTCTCAAAGCGCCCGGTGCTGAGCTACCGGGAGGTCGCGTCCTGCGGCACCTCGACGGCGGCGTCGCTGCCCTGCATGTTCTCGCAGCTGGGCCGCGAGGTGTACGTCGACCATCCGGGCAACCAGCAGACGCTGATGGACGTGCTGCAGCGCGCCGGGCTGGCGGTGCTGTGGCTGGACAACCAGTCCGGTTGCAAGGGCATCTGCGACCGCGTGCCCAACGCGCAGGCGATCAATCCCGCGCGTGCGGACCACCCGATTCCGGCGGGCCTGTGCCGCGCCGACGGCGAGTGCCTGGACGAGGTGATGCTGCACGACCTGGACGCCCGCATCGCGGCGCTCGACCCGCAGCGCGTGGCGCGTGGCGTGGTACTCGTGCTGCATCAGATGGGCAGCCACGGCCCGGCGTATTACCTGCGCACGCCCGACGACCGCAAGCCCTTCCAGCCCGAGTGCCGCAGCAACGCGCTGCAGCAGTGCCCGCTGGAGCAGGTGCGCAATGCCTACGACAACACGATCGCCTACACCGATCACGTGCTGGCGAAGGCGATCGACTGGCTGGGCACGCAGCAGACGAGGTTCGATCCGAGCCTGCTGTACGTGTCGGATCACGGCGAGTCGCTGGGCGAGAACAACCTGTTCCTGCACGGCATGCCCTATGCGCTGGCGCCCAAGCAGCAGAAGCATGTGCCGCTGATCCTGTGGCTGCCGGAGCAGACGCGGGCTACGCAGCAGCTCGACGGCGAGTGCCTGGCCAAGCGCCGCGACACGCCGATGTCGCATGACGGCCTGTATCACACGGTGTTGAGCCTCAGCGGCGTGCAGACCTCGGTCTACCGCAAGGACTGGGACTGGGTGGGGGCGTGCAGGAAGGGGTGATCACGGACGAGGCAGGGTCATTGCCGCCACCGGGAATGGCTCATCACACCGGCGGAGCAGTTGCTGCACCTGACTCAGCTGGTCATGCATGACCGCCGGCATCACATCTTCCTCCAAGTCGTAGTCCGCCAGTTGGCGTCGATCCCGCTGCACCTCCAACTGGGCACCGTTGGTCCGCGAACGTTCCCGCAAGACTTCGCCACATTTTCGGGACGGATTCTTCAGGCGATTGATCAGCTCTTGATGCGATCCCCCTCGAGCGCCCTCGTTCCTGCCGAGCTCCGGGAGGGACAGTTCCCAGGCTCGACAACGATGGAAGGCCGCGTAGTAAGCACGGCTGATGGCGTCACGCGTCGCCACCTCCGATCCATCGCGACTCAAGGTTCGCGCGAAGATGAACAGGTCGCTGCTACCAATGGCCATCTGCGTGTCCAAATCGGCTCATGCCGCAGGTTCGTCGATAAAGGAAAAGAGGAAGCCGGACCGGAGCATGTCGATGTAAGACAGCTCACCCCACAGCGCCATCGTCCACGCCTGAGCCTCGTCATGCGTGACCTGGATTGGCATCTCGTACTGGAGACTGACGACGTCGTCGTGATCGAAACGAGTCAACACCGCAGCACCGCCACGACGAAGTCCATGCCGGGCCATGAAGTGCGCTGCCAGATGCAGCAGATGCCGAAGGTGCGTCACCGAGATGTGCCTCCGTTCCAGCTGATCGAGCGCGTCGAAAAGCGTGTCCCAACTGCAGCGTCGACACCGCGCATCACTCGCGCTCTGCGGATACGGAGCTCCAAAAATCAGCGACGGCCCCTTGAGAAGCTCGAGCACGGCATCACCCTCGGACAACTCCGCCGGTGTCGGCACCGGACGCACCATGATCGTGACGAGTCCATCGGGCGTGCTGAACGGATTCACGTAGTTGATCTGCACAGTCATCACACTTCCTGCATTGAGAGTCGTTCGACTCGAATGCAGCCAGTCTGTGCCGTCTCGGCGTGAAAGACATTCCCTCCGAAGAACGGTTCTCGGGGGGATGCTGATCTCGGTAGGTCAGTCCCCCCACGAAGACTGATGCAGGTCATTGCGCATGGGACAAGCGCTCATGGGGCCAGGTCTTGCCAGTCCCTCAGAACAACGACTGCTGCCCCACCGCCTTCGCCGGCGGGCGGAACTCGCTGAAGTCGTAGTCGTGCCGCTCGCGGCCGAGCCCGAGTCGCTGCGCGGCCTTGCGCAGCCGCTGCTGCAGCAGCTCCGCCCAGATGCCCTCGCCGGTGAAGCGCGTGCCGAAGCGCGGATCGTTGTCCTTGCCGCCGCGCATGTCGCGCAGCCGCGCCATGATCCGCGCCGCCTTGTCCGGCTGATGCAGCCGCAACCAGTCGTGGAACAGCGGCGCCACTTCCCAGGGCAGCCGCAGCGGAATGCTGAACGCCTTCGTCGCCCCCGCCTCGGCCGCCGCTTCCAGGATGCGCTCCAACTCCGGCTCGTTCAGGAACGGGATCACCGGCGACACGCTCACGCCCACCGGCACGCCCGCCTCCGCCAAGGTCCGGATCGTCTGCAGCCGACGCTGCGGCGACGCCGCGCGCGGCTCCAGGATCCGTGACAACGCCGGATCCAGCGAGGTCACCGACAGGTACACCGACACCTGCCGCTTCAGCGCCATCGGCACGATCAGGTCCAGGTCGCGTTCGATGCCGCTGGACTTCGTCACCACCGAGAACGGATGTCTCGCCTCGGTCAGCACCTCCACGACCGCGCGCGTGATGCCGAGCTTGCGCTCGATCGGTTGATACGCATCCGTGGCCGTGCCCAGCACCAGCGGCGCCGGCCGGTATGACGGGGAAGCGAGCGACTCGCGCAGCCGCTCCGCGGCGTTGACCTTCGCGATGATCTTGGTCTCGAAGTCCAGGCCCGGCGAGAGGTTCAGGTAGCTGTGCGTCGGCCGCGCGAAGCAGTAGATGCAGCCATGCTCGCAGCCGCGATACGGATTGATCGACAGGTCAAAGCCGATGTCGGGCGACTGGTTGCCGCTGAGGATCTTCTTCGCGTGTTCCTCGATGATCTCGGTCCTGGGCGGCACATGCTCCTCGACCGCCGCCTGGTCCAGCGTGCCCCAGCCGTCGTCGTACTGCTCGCGCTCGCGGGACTCGAACCGATGCGGCATCGCCCAGGCGCTGCCCCGCCCCTTCAGCGCATCGGCCTGGACGTACAGCGGCGGGGCGGCGATCTTGGTGTCTTGCGGCATACTGTCAATCTATACAGTATCGCCGAGTTTTGCCAGTGCTCGATGGCATGCCGGTCCCTTGATAATCCGCGCCCATGGACGCCCTCCGAGACCTGCTGCGCACTGCCCTCCAAGAGATGACGCGGGGTCGCTACGCCGAAGCCGCCGCGCTGCTGGAACCCCACGCGCAGGTCGCGTCCAACGAGCTCCAACGCTACCTGGGCGAATCGCTGCGCCGCAGCGGCCGCGTCCAGGAGGCCATCGGGCCGCTGATGCAGGCGCTGGCGCTCAAGTTCGACGACGTCGACGCCTACCTGCAGCTCGCCTTCGCGCTCCAGACGCTGCAGATGAAGGCGGAGGCCGCCGAATGCTTCCGTACCGTCGCCGCGCTGCAGCCCGACAGCGTCATGGCGCAGGCCTATCAGGCGCACGGCGACCAGCAGGTCGCGCGCTGGTCCGACTTCGATGCCAACCGGCAATCGCTGCTGCACGCGCTGCGCGCCAAGCCCGAGGACGCCGACGACGAGTTCGGCGTGCCCTTCGCGCTCGTCGCCCTGCCCCACGCGCCCGCGGACCTGCACAAGGCCGGTCGCCTGAGCTCGCGCTTCCTCGCCCGCGGCATCGCGCCGCTGCCGCCAGCGCGCGCCGAGGCCAAACCGCGGCTGCGCGTCGCCTATCTGTCGGGCGACTTCCACGCGCACGCCACCGCAGCGCTGATGGTGCAGGTGCTCGAACATCGCGACCGTGAGCGCTTCGAGGTGCTGCTGTTCTCGCATGGACCGGACGATGGCTCGGCGCTGCAGCAGCGCGTGCGCGCCGCCTGCGAGCGCTGCATCGACATCAGCGGCCTGGACCCCGCCGGCATCGCCGCGCGGATACGCGCCGAGGGCGTGGACATCGCCGTCGACCTCAAGGGCCACACGGCGGGCAGCCGCTTCACCGCGCTCGCCGCGCGGCCGGCGCCGGTGCAGGTGTCCTGGCTGGGATTCCCGGGCACCAGCGGCGCGGACTTCATCGACTACCTGATCGGCGACCCCATCGTCACGCCGCTGGCCGACGCGCCCTTCTACACCGAGCAGCTCGCGCAACTGCCGCGCTGTTATCAGCCGGGCGACGGGACCCGCCGTGTCACGCCGACGCCGCGCGCCGCGCTCGGCCTGCCCGGCGACGCGATCGTGCTGCTGTCGGCCAACGCCGTGTTCAAGCTCACGCCCGAGGTCTTCGACACGTGGATGACGATCCTGCACCGGCTGCCGAGCGCGCTGCTGTGGCAGCTCAGCGGCGGCGAGCAGGCCGACGCGCAACTGCGCGCCGAGGCCGCCGCGCGCGGCGTCGCGCCCGAGCGCCTCGTGTTCATGCCGCCGGTGCCGATGCAGGCGCACTGGGACCGGCTTGCCGCGGCGGACCTGGCGCTCGACACCTGGCCCTGCAACGGCCACACGACAACCAGCGACGCGCTGGCGGCCGGCGTGCCGGTGGTGACGATGCGCGGCGAGGGCTTCGCGTCCCGCGTCGCCGAGAGCCTGCTCGCGCAGGCCGGGCGGACCGAGTGGGTCTGCGCGTCGCCACAGGATTACGTCGAGCGCGTCTGCGCGCTCGCACGTGAGGCCAGGCCCGTGATCCTCACCGGCGTTGACGCGCCAGCCTTCGCGCGCGACCTCGAGGCCCTGTATGAGCGCATGTGGGCGCGCGCGGTGGCGGAGCTGCCGCCGGCGGCGCTCCCGGCGGCCTCGCCGTCGACGTCGCCGCGCGAAACCCCCTAGGCCGACGCCCTCGCCGGGTCAGGCAGCCAGGAGAGCCACTTGCCGGGTTTCCGGAACCCCGTCTCGCGTGCTCCGCACCGCTCCCGCCCATGGCCCTGCCCACTCCGCGCTGTTCCACCGGCATCTCCGGCCTGGACGACATCCTCCAGGGCGGCCTGCCGCAGGGACATCTCTACCTGTTCGAAGGCGAACCCGGCACCGGCAAGACCACGCTGGGCATCCATTTCCTGCTGGCTGGCGCAGCGCTCGGGGAAACCGGCCTGTACGTCACGCTGTCGGAGACCGCCGCGGAGCTGAAGGCGGTCGCCGAGTCGCACGGCTGGCAGCTGGATCAGCCCGGGCTGGAAGTCTTCGAGCTGGTCAGCCCGGAACAGCTGGGCCCGGACGCGGAGCAATCCATCATCCATCCCGCCGAGATGGAGCTGAACCAGACCGTCCAGGGCGTGATGGCGCGCATCGCCGCGCGCCGGCCTCGACGCGTCGTCTTCGACAGCCTGTCCGAGATGCGCCTGCTGGCCCAGGACCCGCTGCGGTATCGCCGGCAGGTGTTGGCGCTCAAGCATTTCTTCGCCCGGCATGACTGCACCGTGCTGATGCTCGACGACCTCAGCGCCGCCACAGGCGACATGCAGCTGCGCAGCATCGCCCACGGCGTGGTCTGGCTGCAGCAGCTGGTCGGCGAGTACGGTGCCGACAAGCGCTTCCTGCGCGTGGCGAAGATGCGCGGCATCGGCTTCCGCAGCGGAGAACACGATTTCGTGCTCCAGACCGGCGGCATCCAGGTCTTCCCCCGCCTGATCGCGGCGGAGCACCACAAGCACTTCATCTTGGAGAACATGTCCACCGGCAACGCGGCGCTGGACGAGGCGCTGGGCGGCGGCCTGGCCCGCGGCAGCAACACGCTGTTCGTCGGGCCATCGGGCGTGGGCAAGACCACCACCGCGGTCGCCTGCGTGCATGCCGCCCTGCAGCGCGGCGAGAACGCGGCCTACTACCTCTTCGACGAGGGCCTGGGCACGCTGCTCCCCCGGGCCGAGGCGCTGGGTTACGACATCCGTCCGGCGCTGGACAGCGGCCAGTTCGCGCTCTCCGCGCTGGACCCCGCGGAGGTCACGCCGGGCGAGTTCGCCGCGCGCGTGCGGCAGGCCGTGGAGCAGGACGGCGTGCGCGTCGTCGTCATCGACAGCCTCAATGCCTACTTGCAGGCGATGCCCGGCGGCAAGTTCCTGATCCTGCAGATGCATGAGCTGCTGACCTACCTCAATCAGCGGGGCGTCATGACCCTCATGGTGCTGGGACAGCACGGCATCCTGGGGCACGGCAAGCTCGATGTGGACCTCAGCTACCTCAGCGATGCCGTGGTGCTGTTCCGCTACTTCGAGGCCCGCGGCAACCTGCTCAAGGCGGTGTCGGTGACCAAGAGCCGCACCAATCGCCACGCCAACTCCATCCACGAGTTCCGGCTGGGCGAGCGCGGCGTGGAGATCGGGGTCGCGCTGACGGACTTCGAGGGCGTGGTGTCGGGCGTGGCCCGGTACACCGGGGACATCGCGTTGCTCAGCGACGCGGATGGCCGGGACACATGAGCAGCGATGTCGAGTCCAGGGTCATCATCCTGGCACCCTTCGGCCGGGACGCGCAGGTGGTGGCCGAGGTCGTGGGGCGACTCGCCCCGGTCCATGCGGTGCCGTCGCCGCGGCATTTGCTGGACGCCCTGAACGAAGGCGCCGCCGCGGCCGTGGTGACCGAGGAAGCGTTCCTCATCGACGCGGGCAGTCCGATGGACACGTGGTTGCGCCGGCAGCCGCCGTGGTCGGACTTCCCCTTCGTCGTGCTCACGAGCAAACGCACCGGGCGGCGGCCGGCCAACGCCGCCGCGTCGCTGCACCTGCTGGGCAACGTCATCCTGCTGGAGCGGCCGCTGAGCCCCGACACGCTGCAGACGGCGGTGGAAGCGGCTGTGCGCGCCCGCGG
Source organism: Roseateles sp. So40a (assembly GCF_048081605.1). Lineage (NCBI taxonomy): Bacteria > Pseudomonadati > Pseudomonadota > Betaproteobacteria > Burkholderiales > Sphaerotilaceae > Roseateles > Roseateles sp. So40a. Next base: position 3,352,844 of record NZ_CP182288.1, read on the forward strand.
CCGCCAGTACGCGAATCGCGCGATGCTGGCCGAACTCGCGCAGGCGCACGACACCGTCGCCCAGCTCAACCGGGACCTGGAAGCACGGATCGACCATCGGACGCGCGAGCTCTCGACCGCCAACAACCGCTTGATGAACGAGATCGCCGAGCGCGAGCGCGCGCAGTCCGCGCTGCTGCAGGGGCAGAAGATGGAAGCGGTGGGCCACCTGACCGGTGGCATCGCGCATGACTTCAACAATCTGCTGCACGTGATCAGCACCAACCTCGACCTGCTGGCCCGGCTCGACTGCCCGCATCCGGCCGGCCGCATCGTCGAGAGCGCGCGGCGCACGGTGCGGCGCGGGGCGCGGCTGACCGAGCAGCTGCTGTCGTTCGCGCGCTCGCAGTCGCTGGTGCCGCAGGCCACCGACGTGCATGCGCTGATCCAGGGGATGCAGGAGCTCCTGCAAGCCTCGGTCGGGTCACGCATCCAGATCGTGCTCGAGCTGACGCATCCGCAGCCGATCGTGCAGCTCGATCCGAATCAGCTGGAGATGGCCATCCTCAACCTCGCCGTGAACGCGCGCGACGCGATGGAGAACGGCGGCACGATCACCATCCGGACCGCCGAGATGCCCATCGTCCACGCGGGCGAGACGCTCCTTGGACTTCGGCTCACCGTCTCGGACAACGGACCGGGCATCCCGCCCTCCATCATCGACAAGGTGTTCGAGCCCTTCTTCACGACCAAGCAGATGGGCAGCGGCACGGGGCTGGGCCTGGCGCAGGTCTACGGCTTCGCCAGGCAGTCCGCCGGCGATGCGTGCATCGACAGCGACGCCGGGCAAGGCACGCAGGTGCATCTGTCCTTCCCCGTCGTGGACGCGTCGCTGGGCACCGAGTCGGAACCGCAGCCGCCCCGGCGCGAGACGCCGGTCCAGCGCATCCTGGTGGTCGAGGATGACGACGAGGTGCGCAAGTCCATCCTGCAGAGCCTGGAACTGCTGGGTCACCAGGTGAGTTCCGCGCCGGACGGACATGCCGCGCTGCTCGCGCTGCGGGAGCGCCAGCCCAGCCTGCTGATCGTCGACTACGTGATGCCGGGCATGAACGGCGCGGAGCTCATCCGCCACGTCCAGGACGATTGGCCGACGCTGCCGATCATCCTGGCGACCGGGTACGCGGACATGGACAACGTGGGCGGCGCCCTCGGCGCGCGCTCCATCCTGAAGAAGCCCTTCAGCGTGGACGCGCTGGCGGAAGCGGTGCACATGGCGGTGGTTTAGCCAGGCAACGGGCAGCGGGCCACGGCCCGGTCTGTTACTCCGCCTGCAACAAGGCCACCGTCCCCTGCCCGCCATCGGCGCAGATGCTCACGATCGCGTAGCTGCCCGAGGTCAAGGCCGCCGTTTCCTTGATCGCCTGGCTGAGGATGCGCGCGCCCGTCGCGCCGAAAGGATGGCCCAGCGCCGTGCTGCCGCCGTTCGGATTCACGCGCTCGCGCGGGAAGGCGCCGAAGCGCGCCGGGTCCTCGATGCCCACCTTCTCGCGCAGGAAGGTCTCATCCTCCAGCGCCTTGATGTGGAACAGCACCTGCGCGCTGAAGGCCTCGTGGATCTCCCACAGCGCCACGTCGTCGTACCGCAGGCCATGGCGCGCGAGCAGCCGAGGAATCGCGAAGGCCGGCGCCATCAGCAGGCCCTCGACGCGGAAATCGACCGCCGAGACTTCCCAGTCCACCAGCTTCACGCGCGGCGTGCCGGCCGGCAGCTTGGCCATGCCCGCCTCCGAGCCCACCCACAGCGCCGCCGCGCCATCGGTCAGCGGCGACGAATTGCCCGCGCTCAGCGTCCCCTGCCCGCTCGTGCGATCGAACGCGGGCGGCAGACGTCCGAGCTTCTCCAACGAGGTGTCCGCGCGCGGAATGCCATCGCGCGTCACGCCGTCCACCGGGATCACGAGGTCGTCGAAGAAGCCGCGCTCCCAGCCGGCCACCGCGCGCTGATGGCTGTCCAGCGCGAGGCGGTCTTGATCGGCGCGCGCGATCTGCCACTGCTTGGCGGTGATCTCGGTGTGCTCGCCCATGCTCAGCCCCGTCGTCCGGTTGGTCACCGAGGGCAGATAGAGCTGCACGTCGCGCAGCTTCAGCTCGACCGCGTGCGAGAGCTTCTGCCCCAGCGAGCGCGCCTTCTGGAAGCCGCGCATCCAGTCCGAGAGGTTCTGCCCAAGCCCGAGCTGCACGCGGCTCATGCTCTCCGCACCGCCCACCAGCGCGAGCGAGCGCCCGCGTGTGTCGTCGATCATGCCGGCCGCCTCGAAGGCGCCGACCATGCTCGTCGAGCAGGCCATCACGGTCGAATACGCAGGAATCGACGCTGGCGCGCCCGCCTCCATCAGCACCTCGCGCGCGAGGTTGCTCCAGGTGAGGTTGGGCGCCACGCAGCCCCAGACGGCGAAGTCGGGCTGAGCGCCCGAGAGCCGCGCGAGCATGGCCTTCACCACCGGGATCGACAGCGCCAGCGCATCATGCGCGGCCAGCGCGCCATCGACCTTGGCGAAGGGCGTGCGGACGCCGGCAGCCAGCCAGACGTCGGCGGCGTGATCGGATGAAGCGGTCATGAGTTTTCCTCCCGTGCCTCTGGATGGGCGGCCGATGTTAGCGGCCGGCGGCATCAGGGGGAATCGACCGGATGGGTCAGTACTCGTCGCCTCCCGGGCTCACGTAGCCGGGCGCGAGGTTCTCGAACTTGGTGTTCTGACGCGCGAAGGCCAGCTTCACCGTGCCCACCGGGCCGTTACGCTGCTTGGCGATGATGATCTCCGCCACGCCCGGTTCCTTGCACTCGTCCTTGGTGTAGTACTCGTCGCGGTAGATGAACATGATGATGTCCGCGTCCTGCTCGATGGCGCCCGACTCGCGCAGGTCGGACATCATCGGACGCTTGTCCGGCCGCGTTTCCACCGAGCGGTTCAGCTGCGACAGCGCGATCACCGGGCAGCGCAGCTCCTTGGCCAGCGCCTTCAGACCCCGCGAGATCTCGCCCACCACGGTCGCCCGGTTCTCCTCGGAACCGCCGCCGTTGCCGCTCATCAGCTGCAGGTAGTCGATGATGATCAGGCCGATCTGGCCCGAGATCCGCGCCTGGCGTCTGGCCCGCGCGCGCACTTCGCTGGGCGACAGGCCGGGGCTCTCGTCGATGTAGATCGGCGCGTTGCCGAGCTTGTCCACCGCCTCGGCCAGCCGGCCCCACTCGTCGTCCTTCAGGCGGCCGGTGCGCAGGTTGCTCTGGTCGATGCGGCCGATCGAACCGACCATCCGCAAGGCCAGCTGCGCCGCGCCCATTTCCATCGAGTAGATGATGACCGGCAGGCCCTCGTTGATCGCCACGGCCTCGCCGATGTTGATCGCGAACGCGGTCTTGCCCATCGACGGCCGCGCCGCCAGGATGATCAGGTCGCCGCGCTGCAGGCCCGCGGTCATGCGGTCCAGGTCGTAGAAGCCGGTACGCACGCCGGTGACGTCCTCGGCGCCCTGCTCCGCGAGCTCGTTGACCCGGTCCATCAGCTCGACCATCAGCCGGTCCATGCTCTGGAAACCGGTGCCGCCGCGCGAGCCTTCCTCGTTGATGCGGAAGATCTTGCCTTCGGCCTCGTCCAGGATCTCATTGACCGCGCGGCCCGCCGGATTCAACGCGGCGGTGGCGATCTCGTCGGAGGTCGCCACCAGCTTGCGCAGGATCGCGCGCTCGCGAACGATCTCGGCGTATCGGCGCAGGTTGGCCGCGCTGGGCACGCCCTGCGCCAGCTGATTCAGGTAGGTCAGCCCGCCGCACTCGTCGGCCTTGCCCAGTGAGGTCAGCTCCTCGAACACGGTGATCACGTCTGCCGGCTTGCCGGCATTGACCAGCTTGCCGATGGCCGCGTAGATCTGCTTGTGCTCGTAGCGATAGAAATCCGAGTCGCTGAGCGTGTCCGCCGCCTTGTCCCAGGCGGTGTTGTCGATCAGCAGGCCGCCCAGCACGCTGTGCTCGGCTTCCACCGAATGCGGAGGCACGCGAAGCCGTGCGATTTCGCTGTCGGGGACAGCGGATCCTGGCGTGGTGAAGATCGCGGACATTGTGGACAAGCCTGTGGATGAGCGTGGGACAGCCTGTGGGGCGAGCGGGATAACTCACCCCCGGAAAAGCAGAAAGCCGACGGCTTCGCAGCTGTCGGCTTTCTTGTTCTGCCCTGATGATCTCAGGCCTCGCGGCCCGAGGGGCTCAGGGCAACTCCGGAGGACGCGCAGAGCGCCCACCGGAGGTGTCGAGTCATTACTCGACTTCGGCGACGATCTTGACCGTCACTTCCACCACCACGTCGGTGTGCGGAGCAACGTTGACCGGGAATTCGCCGACGGTCTTCAGCGGACCGTTGGGCAGACGCACTTGCGACTTCACCACCGACGAACCGGCCTTGCCGAGGGCTTCGGCGATGTCGGCGTTGGTGACGGAGCCGAACAGGCGGCCGTCGACGCCAGCCTTTTGCGAGATCACCACGGTCGTGCCGTTGATCTTCTCGCCCAGGGCTTGCGCGGTCGCCAGCTTCTCAGCGGCGACCTTTTCCAGCTCGGCGCGCTTGGCTTCGAATTCCTTGATCGCGGCTTCCGTGGCGCGGCGCGCTTGACGGGTCGGGATCAGGAAATTGCGTGCGTAACCGTCCTTGACCTTGACGACATCGCCCAGGTTACCCAGGTTGGCCACTTTTTCCAGCAGGATGACTTGCATGGGGTGGACTCCTTAGACCTTGTGCTGGTCGCTGTACGGCAGCAGGGCCAGGTAGCGGGCGCGCTTGATGCACACCGACAGCTGACGCTGGAAGAACGCGCGCGTGCCGGTCAGGCGAGCGGGAACGATCTTGCCGTTTTCGCTGATGAAGTCGCGCAGGACGTCGACGTCCTTGTAGTCGATCTGCTCGACACCGGCGACGGTGAAGCGGCAGAAGCGCTTGCGACGGAACAGCAGCGATTGTTGGTTGCGCTTGGGCTTGCGGTCCTTGGAGAACCGACCTTTACCACGTGGCGGGGGCATAGTGACCTCTTGATCTATCCAGATGTAAACGAATCGCGCGACGTGCCGCTCTCTATTCCGCGAACCCGGTGATATGGAACACCGTGCCGCGGCCTTGTCGCTGTGCCGAGAGGAATCCGGTGAACACCGTCTTCTCCGTCAGGCCCAGCGCCTGCACCCGCTTCACGACGTCTCCGAGCGCCACCGCCTTGATCTCCAGCGCGACCTTGCGCGTGGAACCGGCTTCGTCGACCTGGGACTCGTGCTTGAGCATCAAGTCCAGGGCGGGCAGCCCGGCGGGGGTGTATCGGATCGCCGCGATTTCCAGGATCTGCGCCTGCAGCACCAGTCGGTTCATGCGGGCACGGAAACGGCGGGAGGGTTACGAGAACGTCAGGGAGTCGCGCCTGTCAGCTCAGGCGGACGCTTCTTGCGGAGCCTTGCGGGCTTCTTCGCGCTCGACGGCCTTCATCATCACCGACGGGTTCGTCTCGGCCTTGTCCTTGACGACGGTCAGGTGACGCAGCACGGCGTCGTTGAAGCGGAAACCGGTCTCGATTTCAGCCAGGACTTCCTTGCTGCACTCGATGTTCAGGCACAGGTAATGCGCCTTGGCCAGCTTCTGGATCATGTAGGCCAGCTGACGGCGGCCCCAGTCTTCCACGCGATGCACCTTGCCACCACCGTTGGTGACCAGGCCCTTGTAGCGCTCCAGCATCGCCGGAACTTGTTCGCTTTGATCCGGATGGATCAGCAGAACGATCTCGTAATGACGCATGTGTACTCCTTATGGGTTTCAACGACCTCGGGCGAAGACTTCGCCTCTGGCCTGAAAGCCGGACCCCAGCGTCAACTCCTGGGCCCGGCAAGGGGAATCGCGGATTCTAGACGAATTCGAGGGTTCCCGTCCAGTTCCAGCCTCCAGCGACCGAACTGAACCGACCGGGCCCTCGCCGATTCAGGCAGGGCCGCGCTGCCCCGGAGTCAGGGCGCCGCGCCGGTCACCCGGGCCTGCAGCGCCCGGGCGGTGGCCGAGGGCGGGGGCGTCAGCAGGCTGACCGTCACCAGCGCCGCCACGCCCGCGGGCAGCCCGAACAGCGCCGCGGCCATCGGCTGGATGCCCCACCACAGCTGCGGCGGCCCGCTCAGGCCCAGCGCCTGGCGCAGGCCGGCATGCGCGCTGACCATGTAATACAGGGTCATGCCCAGCCCGGCGAGCATCCCCGCCGCCGCGCCCTGCTTGTTGGCGCGTTTCCAGAAGATGCCCGCGATCAGCGCCGGCACCAGCGTGGCCCCCGACAGCGAGAACGCCGCCGACACCAGCAGCAGGATGTCCGCCGGTTTCTGCGCGGCCACCGCCGCGGCGGTGAGCGCGGTGGCCAGCAGCAGCGCCTTGGAGATCGTCACCCGCTGCGTCATCGACGCGCGCGGGTTCAGCACGCGGTAGTAGACGTCGTGCGAGAGCGCGCTGGAGATGGTCAGCAGCAGCCCGTCCGCGGTGGACAGCGCCGCGGCCAGCGCGCCGGCCGCCACCATCGCCGACAGCACATAGGGCAGCCCGGCGATCTCCGGCGTCATCAGCATGACGACGTCGCCGCCCAGGCGCAGCTCGCCGAGCTGCAGGATGCCGTCCTGGTTGATGTCCTGGATGCTCAGCAGGCTCGGATCGACCCGCATCCACTGCTTCATCCAGCCGGGCAGCTCCGCGATCGGCGTGCCCACGAGCTGGTGCAGCACCTCGTGCTTGAGCAGCACCGCCAGCGCTGGCGCGAACAGGTAGAGCAGCGCGATGAAGAACAGCGTCCACGCCACCGAGGTCCGCGCCTGCGCCACCGAGGGCACCGTGTAGTAGCGCGTCAGGATGTGCGGCAGCCCCGCCGTGCCGACCATCAGCACCAGCACCAGCGCGATGAAGTTGCGCCGCGCCAGCGTGTAGGCCTCCTGCTCCTCGGGCGAGCCGTCGGGATCGCCGGCGAAGGGCCGCGCGTGCAGCGGCATGCCGGCCAGCGGCTCGGCGCGCTGCCGGTTGGCGGCGACCGCGCGCTGCCACTGCTCGCGGGCCTCGGCCTCGGTGCGGGGCAGCGCGGCGCGCACCTTCTCCGCGGCCTGGATCTGCGCCAGCGGCGCGTCCTCGGTCTTGAGCTGCGCGATCACCTGCGAGACCCGCTGCCGCTCCGCGTCCAGCGACTGCGGCAGCGCGGCCAGCAGCGCCTCGAAGTCCTTGGCGCGCTGGTCGTAGAGCGCGCGGACCTGCAGCTCCTTCGGATCGTGCAGCAACTGCTGCTCGCGCGCGGCGATCTCGCGGACCTCGGTGCCCGCGGTGAACTGCGGCAGCGGGAAACCGGTCTGCTGCGTCGACAGCCACATCACCGGCACCACGTAGGCCAGGATCATGAGGATGTACTGCGCCACCTGCGTCCAGGTCACGGCCCGCATGCCGCCCAGGAACGAGCACACCAGCACGCCACCGAGCCCGACGAACAGGCCGATCTCGAAGGTCAGCCCGGTGAGCCGCGTGGTGATCAGGCCGATCGCGTAGATCTGCGCCACCAGGTAGATGAACGACACCATCACCGCCGCGGCCGCGCCCATCACGCGCAGCCCGCGGCTCTCGAAGCGCGCGCCGAGGAAGTCCGGCACGGTGAAGCCGCCGAAGCGGCGCAGGTAGGGCGCGAGCAGCAGCGCCACGAGGCAGAAGCCGCCGGTCCATCCGAGCACGAAGGCCAGGCCGCCATAACCGGCGAGATAGAGGCTGCCCGCCATGCCCAGGAAGCTGGCCGCGCTCATCCAGTCCGCGCCGGCGGCCATGCCGTTGTAGAACGCGGGCACGCGGCGGCCGGCGACGTAGTACTCGACCGGATCCGTGGTGCGGCTGAAGACGCCGATGCCGGCGTAGACCAGCACCGTCAGCAGCAGGAACGAGAACCCCAGCCACTGCTTGGGCATGCCCAGCCGCTCGAGCACGCCCAGCAGCGCGACCAGCAGCACGAAGCCGATCGTGTAGGCACCGTAGATGCGATGGAGCCGGCGGCGGAACGCGGCGTCGGACGGGGGGGTGGACATGACCGCGCATCATCGCTGCTCCCCACGGCGAGGCGCATCCACAGCTTCCCCAAAGAAGCCGGCGAGAAGAAAACAAAAGAAAAACGGCCCGAAGGCCGTTTCTCATGGTGCGGCGGCGAAGCGCCGGATCAGCGCTTGGCCAGGCGCTGCCAGGTCTCGACCACCGTGTCCGGGTTCAGCGACAGCGAGGCGATGCCCTCGGCCGCCAGCCACTCGGCGAAGTCGGCATGGTCGCTGGGACCCTGGCCGCAGATGCCGATGTACTTGCCCGTCGCGCGGCATGCAGCGATCGCGCGCGAGATCATCGCCTTCACCGCCGGATCGCGCTCGTCGAAGTCGCCCGACAGCAGCTCCAGGCCGGAGTCGCGGTCCAGGCCCAGCGTCAGCTGCGTCAGGTCGTTGGACCCGATGGACATGCCGTCGAAGTGCTCCAGGAACTGCTCGGCGAGGATGGCGTTGGACGGGACCTCGCACATCATGATGACGCGCAGGCCGTCCTGGCCGCCCGCCGCGGCACGCTTCAGACCGCGCTCGGCCAGCATCGCCACGACCTTCTCGGCCTGACGCACGGTCCGCACGAACGGCACCATGATCTCGACGTTGGTCAGGCCCATGTCGTTGCGCACGCGCTTGAGCGCCTCGCATTCCATCGCGAACGCGTCCTGGAACTCGCCCGAGATGTAGCGCGACGCGCCGCGGAAGCCCAGCATCGGGTTCTCTTCATCGGGCTCGTAGCGCGAGCCGCCGATCAGCTTGCGGTACTCGTTGCTCTTGAAGTCGGACAGACGCACGATCACCGGCTGCGGCCAGAACGCCGCGGCGATCGTGGCGATGCCCTCGGCCAGCTTGTCGACGTAGAACGCGCGCGGCGACGCATGACCGCGGGCCACCGACTCGACGGCCTTCTTCAGGTCGTTGTCGATGTTGGGATAGTCCAGGATCGCCTTCGGGTGGACGCCGATGTTGTTGTTGATGATGAACTCGAGGCGGGCCAGGCCGACGCCGCTGTTGGGCATCTGCGCGAAGTTGAAGGCCAGCTGCGGGTTGCCCACGTTCATCATGATCTTGACGGGGCTGTAGGGCATCTCGCCGCGATGCACCTCGCTGACCTCGGTCTCGAGCAGGCCGTCGTAGATGTAGCCGGTGTCGCCCTCGGAGCAGGCCACCGTCACCAGCTGGCCGTCCTTGAGCTTCTCGGTCGCGTCGCCGCAGCCCACGACCGCGGGGATGCCCAGCTCACGGGCGATGATCGCCGCGTGGCAGGTCCGGCCTCCGCGGTTGGTCACGATGGCGCTGGCGCGCTTCATGACCGGCTCCCAGTTCGGGTCGGTCATGTCGGTGACCAGCACGTCGCCAGGCTGCACGCGTTCCATCTCGGCGACGCTGTCGACCAGCCGGACCGGGCCCGTGCCGATCTTCTGGCCGATCGCGCGGCCCTCGACCACCACCGTGCCCTGGCCCTTGAGCTTGAAGCGCTGCTCGACCTGGCCTTCGGCCTGGCTCTTCACCGTCTCCGGACGCGCCTGCAGGATGTAGAGCTTGCCGTCGTGGCCGTCCTTTCCCCACTCGATGTCCATCGGGCGGCCGTAGTGCTGCTCGATGATCAGCGCGTACTTGGCCAGCTCGATCACGTCGTCGTCGTTCAGCGAGTAGCGGTTGCGCTGCTCGACCTCGACGTCCACCGTCTTGACCAGCTTGCCGCTGGCGGCCTTCTCCTCGGGCGTGGAGAAGGTCATCTGGATCAGCTTGGAGCCCAGGTTGCGGCGGATCAGCGCGAACTTGCCGCGCTGCAGCGCCGGCTTGTGGACGTAGAACTCGTCGGGGTTGACCGCGCCCTGCACCACCGTCTCGCCCAGGCCGTAGCTGGAGGTGATGAAGACCACATCCTTGAAGCCCGATTCGGTGTCGATGGTGAACATCACGCCGGCGGCGCCCAGGTCGGAGCGCACCATGCGCTGCACGCCCGCGGACAGCGCGACCTCGGCATGGGCGAAGCCCTTGTGCACGCGGTAGCTGATCGCGCGGTCGTTGTAGAGCGACGCGAAGACTTCCTTCATCTTGTGCAGCACGTCCTCGATGCCGACGACGTTCAGGAAGGTTTCCTGCTGGCCGGCGAACGAGGCGTCAGGCAGGTCTTCCGCGGTCGCGGACGAGCGCACGGCGAAGGACGCGTCGGGGTTCTCGGCGGTCAGGCGCTCGAACTCGGCGCGGATGGCCTGCTCGAGGTCGGCCGGGAAGGGCTGGGCCTCGACCCAGCCGCGGATCTCGGCGCCGGCGGCGGCCAGCGCGCGCACGTCGTCGGTGTTCAGGTCGGCCAGGCGATGCTGGATGCGGGCATCCAGGCCTTCATGCTTGAGGAAGTCGCGGAAGGCGTGCGCCGTCGTGGCGAAGCCGCCGGGCACGCGCACGCCGGTTTCGGCCAGCTGCGAGATCATTTCGCCGAGCGAGGCGTTCTTGCCGCCCACCGACTCGACGTCGGTCATCCTCAGTTTCTCGAAGGGTACGACCAGGGCGGTCGCCTCGAAGCGTGCATCAGACATGGGAAAACTCCGTGATGTTGAGAAACCGGGGCTCCCCGCGCGCTCCCGAGCAGGCCAGACGCGGCGGCGACGAGGTCGGCGGCGTGGGCGGCTTCGAGGGAGGCAGGCATGACGCGGCGCACGACAGGTGTTGTCGATTCTTGTGGGGCGCGCGATCCAGCGTTCATGCGATGGGCAGGAGCAAGTTGCGGGCGATTCTAGTAGGTCGCCGATCTATGATGTAAGCCCCCGTTCGGGGCCGGGACGGGGTCGGAACCCCGCCAAACTTCTCGCTTCGGCACGCGGCATGCCCGGTCCGGCGAAGGCTCCCCGGCCTGCCCGCGGCACATTCCCAAGGCCCGACATGACCCAGCACACCGTCTACTTCGTCTCGGATGGCACCGGCATCACCGCCGAAACCTTCGGTAACTCCATCCTGGCGCAGTTCTCGGTGAAAGCCCGCCATGTGCGCCGTCCCTTCATCGACAGCGGCGAGAAGGCCCATCAGCTGGTGCGCGAGATCAACGAGACCGGCGAGCGCGAGGGCGTGCGCCCCATCGTCTTCGCGACGCTGGTGAACCGCGAGGTGCTCAATGTCGTGCGCCAGGAGTGCCAGGGCCTGGTGATGGACATGTTCGGCACCTTCATCGCGCCGCTGGAGGACGAGTTCCGCGTCAAGTCCAGCCACCGCGTGGGGCGTTTCTCCGACGTGGCCAAGAGCCAGGAGTACCACGACCGGATCGAGGCCATCAACTTCTCGCTGGCGCATGACGACGGCCAATCGGCGCGCAACCTCGACTCGGCCGATGTGATCCTGGTGGGCGTGAGCCGCTGCGGCAAGACGCCGACCTCGCTGTACCTGGCGATGCAGCACGGCATCAAGGCGGCCAACTATCCGCTGATCCCCGAGGATTTCGAGCGCGGTCACCTGCCCTCGCTGCTGATCCCGCACAAGAAGAAGTGCTTCGGGCTGACCATCGATCCGGAGCGCCTGGCGCAGGTGCGCAACGAGCGCCGCCCGGGCAGCAAGTACGCCGACCTGGTCAACTGCCATTACGAGGTCCGCGAGGCCGAGACGATGATGAAGAAGGCCGGCATCAACTGGCTGTCGTCGACGCACAAGTCCATCGAGGAAATCGCCACGACGATTCTTCGCGACATCCGTCCCGACCGCCTGATGTATTGAGCGGATCCGCGACGCATGCCGGCCTCCGCGCTGGCCCTGGTCATCGCGGCCGCGCTGATCCACGCGCTGTGGAACTTCGCCGCCAAGAAGGCGCAGGGCAATCATCATTTCTCATGCATGACCGCGCTGGGCATCAGCGTGTTGTGGCTGCCCGCGGCGCTCTACGTGGGCTTCGACGAGCTGCCCGACTGGGGCTGGATCGCCTGGGTGGCGGTGATCGCCAGCGCGATCGTGCACCTGGCCTACTTCAACGCGTTGCTCGCCGGCTACCGCGCGGCGGACATGACCATCGTGTATCCGGTCGCGCGCGGCAGCGGCCCGCTGCTGTCCTCGCTGGCGGCGGTGCTGCTGCTGGGTGAGCATCTCGGACTGGGCGGCGGACTGGGGCTCGCGGGCGTGGTCGGCGGCATCCTGCTGATGGCCGCGGGGCCGACCTTCTTCTCCAAGGGCGCAACGGTCGACCCAGAGCTGCATCGCAAGCGCAAGCTGGGCATCGCGTGGGGCGCGCTGACCGGCGCGACGATCGCGACCTACAGCGTCATCGACGGCTACGCGGTGAAGGTGCTGGCGCTGTCGCCGGTGCTGTACGAGTACCTCTGCAACGCCTTGCGCCTGCCGGTCATCCTGCCCGCGGTGCTTCGCGACCGGCCGGGCTTCGTGCATGCGGTGCGGCGGCAGTGGAAACACGCGCTGGTCGTGATCGTCGGCGCGCCGACGGCCTACATGCTGGTGCTGTACGCGATGAAGCAGGCGCCGCTGTCGCGCGTGGCGCCGGCGCGGGAACTGTCGATGCTGTTCGCCGCGCTGATCGGCGGCCAGTTGCTCGGCGAAGGCGAACGCGGCTGGCGCATCGCCGGCGCGGCCTTCATCGCGATGGGCGTGGCGGCGTTGGCGATGGCGAAGTGAGGCGCGCGGACGACGACGCGTTCCGCGCTCAGACCAATCGCCGCCGCGCGCTCTCGTAGAGGCAGATCGACGCGGCGCTCGCGACGTTGAGGGATTCCTCGCCGCCCGGCTGCGGAATGCCCACGCGTAGCGCGCAGCGCTTCATCAGCGGCTCGGCCACGCCCTGCCCTTCATGGCCCATCACCCACGCGCAGGGCTGCGGCAGATCGGCCTCGTGCAGCAGCGCGTCCGCATGCGAGCTCGTCGCCAGCAACGGCACCTGCAGCGCGTCGAGATCCTCGACCGCCAACCCTTCCACCAGCCGCAGCCCGAAGTGCGCGCCCATGCCGGCGCGCAGCACCTTGGGCGACCACAAGGCCGCCGTGCCCTTGAGCGCCAGCACCTGACGGAAACCGAGCGCGGCCGCGCTGCGCAGGATCGTGCCCACGTTGCCCGCGTCCTGCAGCCGGTCCAGCACCACCGAGTCCGCCTGGGGCTCGATGCGCGGTTGACCCGGCAGCGCCAGCTCGAAGCCGATCTGCGCCGGCGACTCCAGCCCCGACACCGTCTTGAACAGCGCCGGCGACACCACCAGCACCTTCGGCGACACGTCGGCCAGCGCGCGCAGCGCCTCGTCCGCCGCGGCCACGTCGGTGATCAGCGCCAGCGACGGCTTCACGCCGCGCTGCACCGCCGCGCGCGCGAGGTGATCGCCCTCCAGCCAGACACCGCCCAGCTTGCGATACGCGCTGCCGTCCTGCGCCAGCTTGCGCAGGCGTTGCAGATGGGGGTTGTCCCGGGCGGTGATCGGCTGCCAGCTCATTGCGAATTCATTCCTCTTCGGTCACCGAGACCCTCGTGGCGGTGACCGTCGTGATCGCCAGCCCGCTCAGGTCCAGCGATCGCACCGGCGCGAAGCTCTGCCGATGCCAGGCCGTCGCGCCATGCACGCGCAGCGCCTCGAGGTGCTCGCGCGTGCCGTAACCCTTGTGGTTGTCGAAGCCGTATTGCGGATGCTGCTCGTGCATCTGCAGGCAGAAGCGGTCCCGGTGCACCTTGGCCAGGATCGACGCCGCCGAGATCGCCGGCACCAGCGCATCGCCCTTGACGATCGCCTCGGCCGGGATGCGCAACACCGGCAGCCGGTTGCCGTCGACCTGCACCCGCGCGGGCTTCAGCCGCAGGCCCTCGACCGCTCGCCGCATCGCCAGCATCGTCGCCTGCAGGATATTGATGCGGTCGATCTCCTCGACCGTCGCCTCCGCGATGCAGAAGCACAGCGCCTTGGCGCGGATCTCGTCGTAGAGCTGCTCGCGCTTCTTCTCGCTGAGCACCTTCGAGTCACCCAGGCCCTTGATCGGGCTCTGGTCGTCCAGGATCACCGCGGCCGCGACCACCGGCCCGGCCAGCGGACCGCGTCCGGCCTCATCGACGCCGCACAGCAGCCCGCCCGCCGACCATTCCAGGCCCAGCTGCGTCGGCGGCTCAAGCGCCGAGGATTTTCGCGATCGCATCGCCGGCCTTTTGCGCGGTGTTGCAGCGCAGCTGTTGATGGATCTCGAGGAAGCGCGCGTGCAGGCGCTCGCGACGCGGCGCGTCGTCCAGCCAGGCCAGACCCTCGCGCGCGATGCGCTCACCCGTGCACTCGTCCTGCAGGCACTCGGGCACCAGCGTCTCGCGCGCGAGCACGTTGGGCAGGCCCACCCACGGCAGCAGCGCCTTGCCCTTCATCCGCCACGCGTTGAACCAGTGCAGCTTGTAGGCGATCACCATCGGCCGCTTGAGCAGCGCCGCCTCCAGCGTCGCGGTGCCGCTGGCCACCAGCGTCAGGTCGCAGGCGGCCAGCACTTCCGTCGCGCGGCCGTCCACCAGCGTCATCGGCAGGCCGCGACCGTGCTCGGCCATCAGCGCCTCGACCATCGGGCGCAGCCCCGGCGCGATCGGAATCACGAAACGCAAGCCCGGCCGCGCCTTCAGCAGGCGCTGCGCCGCGTCCAGCAGCGGCGGGCCGATGTAGGTCAGCTCGCTGCGGCGGCTGCCCGGCAGGATCGCCACCACCGTGTCGCCCGAGCCCAGGCCCAGCGCCCGACGCGCATCCTCGCGCGGCGGCTCCAGCGGGATCTGGTCCGCCAGCGGATGGCCGACATAGGTCGACGGGATGCCCGCCTTGGCCAGGATCTCGGGCTCGAACGGGAACAGGCACAGCACGTGGTCCGCGCTGCGCCGGATCGTCTCGACGCGCTCCGGGCGCCACGCCCAGATCGACGGACACACGAAATGCACGGTCTTGATGCCGGCCTCGCGCAGGCGGCGTTCCAGGCCGAAATTGAAGTCGGGCGCGTCCACGCCGACAAACACCGACGGGCGCTCGGCCAGCAGGCGGTCGCCCAGTTGCCGGCGGATCGCCAGCAGCTCACGAATGTTCTTGATGGCGTCCCAGTAGCCGAAGATCGACAGCTTGTGGCTGGGCCACCAGGCCTCGAAGCCCTGGGCCTGCATGCGCGGACCGCCGATGCCCGCCGAGCTCAGCTCCGGCCAGCGGGCCTTCAGGCCCTGCAGCAGGAGGCTCGCGAGCAGATCCCCGGAGGCCTCGCCGGCCACCAGGCCCAGTCGAGGATCCGTGGAAGTCATGTCAGGCGTCCAGAGCCGATCAGCGCACGAGGCCGCGCTTGGCGCCGGCCAGGAAGTCGAGCATCACCTGGATGTCGCGGATCGATTCCGCATCCTGGCCCTGCTTGAGCGCCTCGAGGTTGGCCACCGACTGCTCCAGCGTCGTGCCATCGCGGAACAGCAGCTTGTGGACCTGGCGGATCACGCCCAGGCGGTCATTGCTGAAGCCGCGGCGGCGCAGGCCGGTCAGGTTGACCGCGCGCACCGTCAGCGGATTGCCGTCGACTGTCATGTAGGGTGCGACGTCCTGCGCCACATGGCCCTGGAAACCGATCATCGCGTGCGCGCCCACGTGCACGAACTGGTGCACCCCGGTCAGGCCGCCGATCGTGGCCCAGTCGCCCACGTGGACGTGGCCGGCCAGCGTGGCGTTGTTGGCCAGCACGCAGTGGTCGCCGACCACCACGTCATGCGCCAGGTGCACGTAGGCCATGATCCAGTTGTCGGAGCCCACGCGCGTGACGCCCTGCTCCTTGAACGTGCCGGTGTTGAAGGTGCAGAACTCGCGGATCGTGTTGCGGTCGCCGATCACCAGCTCCGTCACCTCGCCGCCGTGGCTCATGTCCTGCGGCATCGCGCCGATCGACGCGAACTGGAAGATCACGTTGTCGCGGCCGATCGTGGTCTTGCCCTCGACGACCGTGTGCGGACCGATGCGCGTGCCCGCGCCGATGCGCACCTCGGGGCCGATCACCGCGTAGGGACCGACCTGGACGGTGTCGTCGAGTTGCGCGGCCGGGTCGACGATCGCGGTGGGATGAATCTGGGCCATGGCGGACGGATCGTTTCGCGGCTCAGCAGTCGAGCTTGCGCATCGTGCACATCAGGCCGGCCTCGGCCACGATGTCGGTGCCCACCAGCGCCTTGGCGCCGAACTTGTAGATGCCGGCCTTGGCGCGGTCCAGCGTCACTTCCAGGATCAGCTGGTCGCCCGGCTCCACCGGACGCTTGAAGCGCGCGTTGTCGATGCCGGCGAAGTACACGACGTGGTTCTCGTCCAGCGTGAAGTTGTAGCTCTCCACGGCCAGCAGCGTCGCGGCCTGCGCGAGCGCTTCCAGGATCAGCACGCCCGGCATCACCGGACGGTGCGGGAAGTGGCCCAGGAAGAACGTCTCGTTGATGCTGACGTTCTTGATCGCGCGGATGCGCACGCCCTTCTCCACCTCCAGGACGCGGTCCACCAGCAGGATCGGGTAGCGATGCGGCAGCTTCTCGAGGATGCCGTGGATGTCGATGCGGGTCGTCTCAGTCATGTCGTCTTCTTTTCCAGGGCACGCACGCGTTGGCGCAGCTCATAGAGCCCGCGCAGCGCGGCGGCGTTCTTCTGCCAGGAGGCGGCGTCCTCGAAAGGCCACATGCCGGCGTAGGCGCCGGCCTTGTCGATGCTGTTGCTGATGTTGGCCGTCGGGCCGATCTGCACGCCGTCGGTGATCTTGATGTGACCGTTGATGCGCGCCGCGCCGGCCACGATGCAGTTCGCGCCGATCTCGGCGCTGCCCGCGATCGCCACCGCGCCGGCGATCGCCGTGCCGCGGCCGATCTTCACGTTGTGGGCGATCTGGACCAGGTTGTCGATGATCACGCCATCGGCGATGACGGTGTCACCCAGCGCGCCGCGGTCGATGCAGGTGTTGGCGCCGATTTCGACGCCGTCACCGATGCGCACCGCCCCGAGCTGCTCGATCTTGACCCACGCCATGCCGTGGGCGCCCTTGGTGGGGGCGAAGCCGAAACCGTCCGCGCCGATGACCACGCCGCTATGCACCAGCGAGCGCTCGCCGATCACGCAGTCATGGCCGAACACGACGTGGGGCGCCAGGCGCGTGAACGCGCCGACACGGGCGTCCTGCTCGACGATGGTGTGCGCGCCGATGCGCGCGCCCTCGCCCAGCACGGCGCCCGATTCGATCACCGCATGCGGACCGACCTCGACATCGCGGCCGATCGTGGCATCCGGCGCGACGGTCGCCGTCGGATGGATCGCCGGGGCGGCGCGCGGCTTGCGCATGTTCGCGGCCCACCACTGGGTCAGCCGGGCGAAGTACAGATACGGATCGGGCGTGACGATGCAGCACGCGCTCGTGCCATCGCCCCGGCGCGCGGCGGCCGCGTCGGCCAGCTTGGGCGAGACGATCACGCAGGCCGCGCCAGTCGTGGCGAGCTGCGCCTCGTACTTCGGATTGGCCAGGAAGGCGATCGCGTCCGCGCCCGCGTCTTCCAATGGGGCGACCGCGCAGATCGCCGTATCGGCGGCACCAAGAAGATCGCCGCCCAAGGCGGCGATCAGCTCCGAGACCAGAACCTGCTTCATGGTCGCTTCGGGTGTCCTGTCGGGGGTCATTTCTGACCGTTGAGCGCGTCGATCACCTTCTTGGTGATGTCCACGCGGGGGCTGGCGTGAATCGCGTCCTGAACGATCAGATCGTACTTCTCCTGCTCGAAGATCTGCTTGATGACCTTGTTGGCCTTCTCGATCACGGCGGCGAGCTCTTCGTTCTTGCGCTGGGCGACGTCCTCGTTGAACTCGCGGCGCTTGCGCTGCAGGTCACGGTCCTGCTCGATCAGCTCGCGCTGACGGCGGCCGCGTTCGGCCTCGCTCAGCGCGGGGCTGTCCTTGTCGAGCTTCTCGGCCGCGCCGCGCAGCTTGGTCTCCTGCTCCAGCAGGGCCTTCTCGCGACGGCTGAACTCGGCCTGCAGCTTGGTCTCCGCTGCCTTGGCCAGGTTGGTCTCGCGCAGGATCCGCTCGCTGTTCACGTAGCCGATCTTCACTTCCTGGGCTTGCGCGCCCAGGGTCGCCGCGCCCGCCAGCAGGACGGTGGCGACGATCTGCGACAGCTTGCTCTTCATCAGAATGCAGTCCCGATCTGGAATTGGAATCGCTCGATTCTATCCGTGGGCTTCTTGCGGATCGGCGAGCCGAAACTCAGACGCAGCGGACCCATCGGCGACAGCCAGCTGATGCCCAGGCCCGCCGAGGCGCGCACGTCCTGGAAGTCCAGCTTCTCGTCCTGGCCCCACACGTTGCCGGCGTCGACGAAGCCGAACAGGCGGAAGCTCTTGTCGTTGCCCGATCCGGGCACCGGCACGTAGAACTCGGCGTTCAGGTTGAACTTGCGGTTGCCGCCGGTGTAGGAGCCGGTCACGTCGACCGGGCCCAGCGTGCCGGGCTCGAACACCCGCACCGAGCCCAGGCCACCGCCGTAGAAGTTCTTGAAGATCGGATACGGGCGGTCGCCCAGGCCGCGGCCGTAGGCGAATTCGCCGTTCAGCATCAGCGAGAACTTGCGGCCCAGCGGGAAGAACTCCTGGTACTGCAGGTTGGCGATCGCGTAGCGCGAGTCACCGACCGGGCTCAGTTCCAGGTTGACGCGCTTCATCGCGCCGGCGGTCGGCGTGATCACCGAATCGCGGTTGTCCTTCTTCCAGCCGATGGTCAGCGGGATCGCGAGCGCCGACGAGCCGAACTGCTCACGGAACAGCCAGTAGCTGTTGGGCAGGCCGGTGCGCGTCGTGATGCGCGTGGTTTCGTAGCCGATGCCGAAGAACACCGTGTCGTCCTCGGAGAACGGCACGCCGAATTTGACCGAGCCGCCGTAGGAGGCGAACTCGTATTCCTCGCCGAGGTTGTTGATCGGCTTGACGGTGCGGTAGAACACATCGATCGCGCGCGACACGCCGTCGACGGTGAAGTACGGGTCGACCGTGGTCACGCCCAGCGAGCGGCCCGTGCTGGCGGTATTCACTTGGATGCCGAGGTAATTGCCGGAGCCGAAGACGTTCTCCTGCGAGATCGAGCCCGACAGCGACAGCTTGCTCGCGCTCGAGTAGCCGGCGCCGATCTGGATGTTGCCGGTGGGGCGCTCGGTCACCGTCAGCGTGACGTCGACCTGGTCGGGCGAACCCGGCACCTCGGTCGTGTCGATCGTGACGTCCTTGAAGTAGCCCAGGCGCTCGACGCGATCGCGCGAGGCCTTGATGCGGCCACCGTCGTACCACGAGGATTCGAACTGGCGGAACTCGCGACGGATCACTTCGTCACGGGTGCGGGTGTTGCCGGAGATCAGCACGCGGCGCACGTAGACGCGGCGCTGCGGCTCGCCCACCAGCGTGACGGTGACCTGGCCGGTGGCGCGGTCGATCTCGGGGCGGCTCTCGACGCGCGCGAACGCGTAGCCGAAGGTGCCGTACAGGTCCTGGAAGTTGCGCGTGGATTGCGCCACCGCCTCGCCGTTGTACGGCTGACCCGGCTTGAGCGCGATCAGGCGCTTGAACTCTTCCTCACGGCCCAGGAAGTCGCCTTCCAGCTTGATGCCGTTGACGGTGTACGGCTGGCCTTCGTTGATCGTGATCGCGATGCTGATACTCTGCTTGTCCGGCGAGATCGTGACTTGCGTCGACTCGACGGCGAACTCCAGATAGCCGCGGTTCAGGTAGTACGAACGGATCGTTTCCAGGTCGGCGTTCAGCTTGGCGCGCGAGTACCGGTCGGTCTTCGTGTACCAGGTCAGCCAGCCCGAGGTCGTCTGCTCCAGCAGGCCGGTCAGCGTGCCTTCGCTGAACACCTTGTTGCCCAGGATGCGGATCTCGGCGATCTTGGCCGGCTCGCCCTCGGTCACCGAGAAGCTGACGTTGACGCGGTTGCGCTCGATCGGGGTGATCGTCGTCGTGACCTCGGCGCCATACAGCGAGCGGGTCAGGTATTGACGCTTGAGTTCCTGCTCGGCGCGATCGGCCAGCGCCTTGTCGAAGGGCTTGCCCTCGCCGATGCCGACGTCCTTCAGCGACTTGGTCAGCGCCTCGGTGTCGAATTCCTTCAGGCCGACGAAGCTGACGTTGGCGATGATCGGACGTTCCTCGATCACGACGACGACCGCATCGGTGTCGATGTTGATCTTGACGTCCTTGAACAGGCCCGTCGCGAACAGCGCGCGCAGCGCGGCGGCGCCCTTCTCGTCGTTGTAGGTGTCACCGATGCGGAACGGCAGCGCCGCGAACACCGTGCCCGGGTCGGTGCGTTGCAGCCCTTCGACGCGGATGTCCTTGAGAACGAACGGGTCGACGGCCCAGGCGGAACCGGCGTGCAGCGCGGTGGCCAGCACCGCCAGTTGGATCACATGGGGGCGCAAGGCGTCGGGCAGGAATCGGGACATGCGGAAGCTTCAGTGCAGACCCAGCGTGCGGGTCAGATCGTTGAAAAGGGCCAGGCTCATCATCAGCAGCACGACGGCGATGCCTGCGCGTTGCAGCTGCTTGTGCCACCACTCAGAGACAGGGCGGCCGCTCAAACCCTCGAAAAGATAATACATCAGGTGTCCGCCATCGAGCATCGGCAGCGGCAGCAGGTTCAGCACGCCGAGGCTCACGCTGACCGCGGCCAGGAAGCTCAGGAAGGCCGTCAATCCGAGAGACGCCGACTGATCCGCCGCCTTGGCGATGGTGATGGGTCCGCTGAGGTTCTTTACCGAGGCTTCACCGACCAACATGCGGCCCAGTGTCTTCACGGTCAGCGCGCTCAGCTCCCACGTGCGGGTCAGGCCTTGCCTCACCGAGTCGACCGGGCCGTAATGCACGGTGACCATCTGCGGCTGGCCGCCGAATCCCGCGCCGATGCGCGCGACACGTCGATCGCCGTCGTCCTGCAGCCGCGCCGTCACGAGCTTCTCCAGCACCTGACCGTCGCGACGCAGCTCGATGCGCATCGCCTGCGGCTGACCGTCCACGAGCGAGCGCTGCACGCGCTGCACGAACCAGCTCATGTCGGGCACGGTCTCGCCATCCACGCGCAACAGCCGGTCGCCGGGCAGGATGCCCGCGCTCTCGGCCGCGCTGTCGGGGGTGACGCTGCCGACGATCGGCTCATAGAACACCGTGCCCAGGCCGATGCGCTGCATCGTCTTGCTGTCGAAGTCCCGGCTCTCGAGCGTGTCGGTGTCCAGCCGGACCGTGCGCCGGCCATGGCCCGCCGCGTCCGCGACGCTCAGCAGCAGCGGCTGCTTGTCCGCGACCGCCTGCGCGATCTGCCAGCCGAGGTCGGGCATCGAGCGCACGTCCTCCCAGTCCTGCCCGTCATGCGACCAGGCCTGCACCAGGTCGCCCGCGCGCAGGCCGGCACGTTCGGCCAGACCGCCCGCGACCGGCGTGGACAGCACGGCCTTGGGTTCCTCGCGGCCGATCCAGCCGACCACGGCGAACAGCGCCACGGCCAGGATCAGGTTGGCCGCCGGACCCGCGGCGACGATCGCCGCGCGTTGCCACAAGGTCTTGCGATTGAAGGCCTGCGAGCGCTCGCCCGGAGCGACGGGACCATCGCTTTCATCGAGCATGCGGACATAGCCGCCCAGCGGGATCGCGCTCAGCGTGAACTCGGTGCTGTCAGGCGAGGCTCTGCGGCGCAGCAGCACGCGGCCGAATCCGACCGAGAAGCGCAGCACCTTGACGCCACAGGCGCGCGCCACGCGGTAGTGACCCCATTCGTGGATCACGATGAGGATGCCCAGCGTGATGAGGAAATAAAGCAGCTGGGAAAGCATCGGGGTCGTCCTGGATCAGCGGGGCATCAGCGGGGCATGGGGCCGGAATGCGGCGGGCGCAAGGCTCAGACCGCCGCGGCCAGCGCCGCGATCTGCTGTCTGGCCGCGCGCCGGGCACGGGCATCGAGCGTCAGCAGCCCGTCGATGCTGTCCACCTCGCCGGCCTCGGGCACCACGCTTTCGAGCACCTCGCGGTTGACACGGCAGATGTGATCGAAGCGCAGTTGACGATCGAGGAAGGCCGCCACTGTCTCCTCGTTGGCCGCGTTGAGCACCGCGGTGCTGCCCTCGGCGGCGCGCAGCGCCTGCCAGGACAGATGCAGTCCGGGGAAGCGGCGCTCGTCGGCCTCCTCGAACGCGAGGCTGGGCGTCTTGAGCAGGTCCAGCAGTCCGGCGCCGGATTCGACGCGCTCCGGGAAGGCGAGCGCATAGGCGATGGGCACGCGCATGTCAGGCGTGCCCAGTTGCGCGAGCACCGAATGATCGCGGCACACCACCATCGAGTGCACGATGCTCTGCGGGTGGATCAGCACCTTGATCTGCTCGGGCTGGAGGTTGAACAACCAGCGGGCCTCGATGACCTCGAGCGCCTTGTTCATCATCGTGGCCGAGTCCACCGAGATCTTGCGGCCCATCACCCAGTTCGGATGCGCGCAGGCCTGCTCGGGCGTGACATCGGCCAGCGTGGCCGGGTCGCGCTGGCGGAACGGGCCGCCCGAGGCGGTCAGCACGATGTGGTCGATGCGCGAGGCCCAGGTCGAGCGGTTCTCAGGCAGGCACTGGAAGATCGCGGAGTGCTCCGAGTCGACCGGCAGCAGCGTGGCGCCGCCCTCCTCGACCGCGCGCATGAACAGCGCGCCGCCCAGCACGATCGCTTCCTTGTTGGCCAGCAGCAGGCGCTTGCCCGCGCGCGCCGCGGCCATCGCCGGGGCCAGGCCCGCCGCGCCGACGATCGCGGCCATCACCGCATCCACGTCGGGATGCGCGGCGACCTCGCTCAGCGCGGCCAGGCCCTCGAGCACCTCGGTGCGCGAACCGGCCTCGCGCAGGCGCGTGCGCAGTTGCGCGGCCAGCGCCGCGTCGGGCAGCACGGCGAATCGCGGCTGGAACCGCACGCACTGCGCGGCGAGTTCCTCGACGCGGCTCATCGCCGACAGCGCGAAGACACGATAGCGGTCCGGATGACGCGCGATCACGTCCAGCGTGTTGGTGCCGATGGAGCCGGTGGAGCCCAGCACGCAGACCTGCTGCGGGCGGTGGAGAGGATCGGTCATCGCAGGGGGATCCGGAGGATCAGACAGAGGTCAGCGCGAGCGCCAGCGGCAGCACCGGCAACAGCGCGTCGACACGGTCGAGCACGCCGCCATGGCCGGGCAGCAGCTGACTGCTGTCCTTGGCGCCGGCGGCCCGCTTGACCAGGGATTCGAACAGATCGCCGACGACGCTCATCGCCGACAGGAAGGCCAGCGCGAGCAGCGACACCCAGCCCGTGCGGTGCACCAGCACCGAGTACATCGAGGCCGAGTCCACCGGCACGCGCACGTCGATCACGTGGACCCAGACGAAGCCCAGCACGATCACGCCGATGAGGCCGCCGATCGCGCCTTCCCAGCTCTTGCCCGGGCTGATCGCCGGCGCGAGCTTGCGTCTGCCGAAGGCCTTGCCGGAGAAGTACGCGGCGATGTCGGCCATCCAGACCAGGCACATCGCCGACAGCAGGAAGTTGATGCCGCGTTGGCGCGCGACGACCAGCGCGAGCCAGGCGGCCCACAGCAGCACCATGCCCAGCACCAGCCGCAACGCCGGCGACAGCTTCGGCCAGCCCGCGACGCCCGCGGCCAGCGCGCGCACGCCGCCGAGCACCCACAGGCCGCCCGCCAGCCACCAGCACCACGACGGCACGTTGAAGCCGACGACATGGAAGGTCCCGGCGCAGAGACCGGCCAGCGCGATGCCGACCAGCACCGCGATCGGGCCGCCCCGGCCGTTCAGGCGGGACCATTCCCAGCCGGCCGCGCCGATCATGACCAGCGTCAGCAACGCGAACCAGATCGGGTTGGACGCGAAGAGCGCCGGCAGCAGGATCGCGAGCAGCACGACCGCGGTGATCACGCGCTGAAGCAGCATGTCAGGCCTCCTGGGCGACGCCCGGAACGTTGACGCCACCGAATCGGCGGTCGCGCGCCCGGAACGCGGCAATGGCCTCGTCCAGTTGCGCCTCACCGAACTCCGGCCACAGGCAGTCGGAGAACACGAACTCGGTGTAGGCGGTCTGCCAGAGCATGAAGTTGCTGATGCGCAGCTCGCCGCCGGTGCGGATGAAGAGGTCCGGGTCAGGCGCGTAGCTCATCGCCATGAACTCGGACAACTTGGCCTCGGTCAGCTCCGCCGCGGGCACGCCGGCTTCAATCGCCTTGCGGCAGGCCTGGACGATGTCCCAGCGGCCGCCGTAGTTGAACGCGACGTTCAGCGTGAGCTTGGCGTTGTGGGCCGTGGAGCCCTCGGCCTCGGCCCAGGCGGCGCGCAGCTTGTCGGACACGGCCTCGCGGTCGCCGACGATGCGGATGCGCACGCCCATCGCGCCCATGCGCGCCAGGTAGCGCGACACGGCCGCCAGCACCAGGCCCATCAGGCCGGAGACCTCATCGCTGGGACGCTTCCAGTTCTCGCTGGAGAAGGCGAAGACGGTGAGGTATTCGATCTCGCGGTCGATGCAGGCCTGCACCACGCGCACCAGGGCGTCGACGCCCTGCTTGTGGCCGAAGAAGCGCGGAAGGAAGCGCTTCTTGGCCCATCGACCGTTGCCATCCATGACGATGGCCACATGGCGGGGCACACCCGCCTTGCTGTCGGCGCTCACAGGGACGCGACGATCAGACGGCCATGATCTCGGCTTCCTTGGCCGAGAGCAGCTTGTCGATGTCGTTGACGACGCGGTCCGTCAGCTTCTGGACCTCGTCCTGGCTGCGGCGCTCGTCGTCCTCGGTGATGACCTTGTCCTTGGCCATCTTCTTTGCCTGCTCGTTGGCGTCGCGGCGCAGGTTGCGCACGGCCACCTTGGCGTCCTCGGCCGCGCCCTTGGAGACCTTCACCAGGTCACGGCGGCGCTCTTCCGACAGCGGCGGCATCGGCACGCGGATCAGATCGCCCATCGACGACGGGTTCAGACCCAGGTCCGACTCGCGGATGGCCTTCTCGATCTTCTGGCTCATGCCCTTTTCCCAGGGCTGCACGCTGACCGTGCGAGCGTCCAGCAGGGTCACGTTGGCGACCTGCGAGATCGGCACCATCGAGCCGTAATAGTCCACGTGCACCTGGTCCAGCAGGCCCGGGTGGGCGCGACCGGTGCGGATCTTCTGGAGTTCGTTCTTGAAGGCCTCGACGGACTTGGCCATCTTGGTCTCGACGTTCTTCTTGATGTCAGCGATGCTCATGTTCAATTCCTCGATCAATGGGGCGGCGCCGCTCGTGGCGCGCCAGCCCGATCCGACGTGCGTTCAGACGTGCGATCAGACGTGGACCAGCGTGCCTTCGTCCTCGCCCAGGACCACGCGCTTGAGCGCGCCGGGCTTGAAGATCGAGAACACGCGGATGGGGAGCTTCTGGTCGCGGCACAGCGCGAACGCGGTCGCGTCCAGGACCTGCAGGTTCTTGCTGATGGCCTCGTCGAAGGTGATGCGCGCGTAACGCGTCGCGGTCGGGTCCTTCTTCGGGTCGGCCGTGTAGACGCCGTCGACCTTCGTGGCCTTGAGCATGATCTCGGCGCCCACTTCCGCGCCGCGCAGCGCGGCGGCGGTGTCGGTGGTGAAGAAGGGGTTGCCGGTGCCGGCGGCGAAGACGACGACCTTGCCTTCTTCCAGATACTGCAGCGCCTTGGGGCGCACGTAGGGCTCGACGACCTGCTCGATCGCGATGGCGGACATCACGCGGGCGGTCATGCCTTCCTGGCGCATCGTGTCGGCCAGGGCCAGCGAGTTCATCACCGTGGCCAGCATGCCCATGTAGTCGGCCGTCGCGCGGTCCATGCCCACCGAGCCGCCCGCGACGCCGCGGAAGATGTTGCCGCCGCCGATGACGACCGCGACCTCGACGCCGAGCTTCGTCACTTCCTGGATTTCCTGGACCATGCGAACGATGGTCGCGCGGTTGATCCCGTAGGAGTCCTCGCCCATCAGGGCTTCACCGGAAAGCTTGAGCAGGATGCGTTTGTGGGCGGGCATTGTTACCTCGTCAATACGGCCGATAGAGAGAGTGTCGTGCGTGCGCCTGCTTGCGCAAGCGCACAAGTGTAAAGGGCGCCAGAGGCGCCCTTTTTGAGTCGCGATGCTTACTGCTGCTTCGCGGCAGCCACCTGGGCGGCCACTTCGGCGGCGAAGTCGTCAACCTTCTTCTCGATGCCTTCGCCCACGACGTACAGGGTGAACGACTTCACCGTCGTGCCCTTGTCCTTGAGCATCTGGGCCACGGTCTGCTTGCCGTCGGCGGCCTTCACGAAGACCTGGTCCAGCAGCGAGACTTCCTTCAGGAACTTCTGCACCGAGCCTTCGACCATCTTGGCGACGATCTCGGCGGGCTTGCCGGATTCAGCCGCCTTCTCGGTGGCGATCTTGCGTTCCTTCTCGACCAGCTCGACCGGCACTTCGGCCGACGACAGCGCGGCCGGCTTCATCGCGGCGACGTGCATGGCGACGTCCTTGGCGGCGACTTCGTCACCGTCGAACTCGACGACCACGCCGATGCGGGTGCCGTGCAGGTACGTGGCCAGCTTGGCGCCTTCATAGCGCTTGAAGCGGCGGATCGTCATGTTCTCGCCGATCTTGCCGATCAGGCCGGCGCGCACGTCTTCCACGGTCGGGCCGAAACCTTCCTGCGACAGCGGCAGGGCGGACAGCGCGGCGACGTCGGCCGGGTTGTTGTCGGCGACCAGGCCGGCGACGGCGTTCACGAAGGCCAGGAAGGCGTCGTTCTTGGAGACGAAGTCGGTTTCGCAGTTGACTTCGACGATGGCGCCGGTGCTGCCCTTCACGACCGAGGCGACCACGCCTTCAGCGGTGATGCGCGAGGCGGCCTTGCCAGCCTTGTTGCCCAGCTTGACGCGCAGGATTTCCTCGGCGCGGCTCAGATCGCCCTCGGCTTCGGTCAGCGCCTTCTTGCACTCCATCATGGGAGCGTCGGTACGGGCGCGCAGCTCGGCGACCATGCTTGCGGTAATTGCTGCCATTTCAATCTCCGTGTGTCGCGACGCCGGTTGCACCCGGGCCGCGGAAAATTCTGAATCTCGTCGAAACCGGCTTGGAAAAAAGGGGCTGAATCAGCCCCTTGTCAGAACCCAGGCCGGGTCAGGGCCTGGATCAGGCGCCTTCGTTGACTTCCACGAACTCGTCGCCTTCAGCGGCGACAGCCGTCACGACTTCGTTCGTCGAGTTGGCGCGGCCTTCCAGGACGGCGTCGGCGACAGCCTTGGCGTACAGGGCGACAGCCTTGGCCGAGTCGTCGTTGCCGGGGATGACGTAATCGATGCCTTCAGGCGAGTGGTTCGTGTCGACCACGCCGATGACCGGAATGCCCAGCTTCTTGGCTTCGGCGACGGCGATCTTGTGGTAGCCGACGTCGATGACGAACAGCGCGTCCGGCAGGGCAGCCATGTCCTGGATGCCGCCGATGTTCTTTTCCAGCTTGGTGATGTCGCGCTGGAACATCAGGGCTTCCTTCTTGATCGCCGGCTGCGTGCCAGCGTCAACTTGAGCCTGCATGTCCTTGAGCTTCTTCAGCGAGGTCTTGACCGTCTTGAAGTTGGTCAGCGTGCCGCCCAGCCAACGCTGGTTGACGCTCGGGACGCCGGCGCGATCGGCCTCGGCGGCGACGATGTCACGGGCCTGGCGCTTGGTGCCGACCATCAGGATCGTGCCGCGCTTGGACGACAGCTGGCGCACGAACTTCAGGGCTTCCTCGAACGCGGGCAGCGTCTTCTCGAGGTTGATGATGTGGATCTTGTTGCGATGGCCGTAGATATACGGGGCCATCTTGGGGTTCCAGAAGCGGGTTTGGTGACCGAAATGGACGCCGGCTTCCAGCATCTCACGCATCGTGACGGACATAAGTACTCCGAAGGTTGGTTCTAGAATCCGGCACGAATTGCGACATTCTCTTGAACGTTGCAACACCTTGATTCGCCGGATCCGCGAATTTGCGATGTGTGGCTGCGCCACAGACCGCGTTTCCCCACCGGACTCCAGCCCCAACGGCTGGCGTATCCGGGAAAAACCCGACGAGTATAACGCGTTTTTGCATGCCGATCGACCTGACCGAGGCGCTGGCCTCTTCGCGCCCCGACCGCCCGTCGGCCTCCGAGCGGCTCGCCGAGAGCCTGGCGGCCGCAGACTCCCCTGCCGCCGCGCATGTCTTCCTGCGTCGCCTTGACGACGAGGCCCTTGCCACCGCGGCCGCCGTCGATGCCCGGCGGGCACGCGGCGAACCCGTTCCGCCGCTGGGCGGGCTGGCGGTGTCGGTGAAGGACCTGTTCGACATCGCCGGCCAGCCGACCACCGCTGCCTCGGCCGCGATGGCCGACGCCCCGCCCGCCGCTCACGACGCGCCCGCCGTCGCCCGGCTGCGCGCCGCGGGCGCCGCGCTGGTCGGCCGCACCAACCTGAGCGAGTTCGCCTTCTCCGGCGTCGGCCTCAATCCGCATCACGGCACGCCCCGCAATCCGGTGACACACGCGATCGACGGCCTGGACCGCATTCCCGGCGGCTCGACGTCCGGCGGCGCGGTCAGCGTGGCCCTCGGCGCGGCCTGGGCCGCGCTGGGCACCGATACCGGCGGCTCGCTGCGCATCCCCGCGGCGCTGCAGGGGCTGGTCGGTTTCAAGGGCACGGCGCGGCGGGTGTCGCGCGACGGCTGCGTGCCGCTGGCGCCGTCGCTGGACACGGCCGGCGCGGTCACCCGCTCGGTGCGAGACGCCGCGTTGCTGCACGACCTCCTCACCGGCGAGCCCGTGACGCTCGACCCGCGCCCGCTCGCCGCGTGGCGGATGGCAGTCACGCCGGACTTCATGCAGGACGAGCTTGAACCCGAGGTCGCCGCCGCGTTCGAGCGCGCCTTGGCGAGCTTGCGCGCCGCCGGCGCCTCGATCGAGGAACGCGCGCTGCCCGCCCTGCCCCGTGTGGCGGAACTGCAAACGCAGGGCGGGCTCACCGCCGCGGAGGCCTGGGCGTGGCACCATGCGCGGCTCGCCGAACGCGGCGACCGCTACGACCCCCGCGTCGCGCTGCGCATCCGCCGCGGCGAGGCGATCACCCCAGCCGCCTATCAGGCCCTGCTCGACGCGCGCCAGCGCTGGATCCACGACATGACGGACGCGATGCGCGGCATCGACGTCTTCCTCAGCCCCACCGTTCCCCTGCGAGCCCCGGAGATCGCCCCCTTGCTGCACAGCGACGACCTGTTTTTCGCCACCAACGCGCGCCTGCTGCGCAACACCGCCGTCGTCAACCTGCTCGACGGCTGTGCGATCTCGATCCCCTGCGAGCAGCCCGGCGAGCTGCCGGTGGGCCTGATGCTGTGGGCGCCGGCGCTGGCCGACACCACCGTGCTGAGCGCCGCCGCGCGCGTCGAGGCCGCCTTGGCGGCACGCACCGCGGGAGCGCGCTGAGATGCGGATCGCGATCATCGGCGCCGGCCTGGCCGGCGTGACCAGCGCCTACGAACTGGCGCTGCAGGGCCACGAGGTGCATGTCTTCGAACGCGACACCAGCGTGGCCACCGGCGCGAGCTTCGCGCCGCCCGGACTCATCGCGCCCGGCCTGATGGCGGCGCGGCCGAAGCTGCCGCTGCGCTGGCGCGGCAAGCCCGGCCAGCTCGGCTGGAAGCTCGCGCACTGGCGCGCTGGCCGCGCGCGCGGTCCGGAGCCCATGCCCGAGTCGCTGCACGCGCTGGCCCAGCGCGGTCAGGCGGTGATGGCCGTCTGGCGGCGCGAGCTCAAGATGGACGTCGAGCGCGAGGCCGGCGTGCTGCTGCTGTGGCGCCACGCCAAGGACCACAAGGCCGCCGCGCCGCTGCTGGCCCGGCTGCAGGCGCGCCAGGTGCCGCATCGCGAGCTGGACGCCGAAGGCTGCCGCGCGCATGAGCCGGGCCTCAACGCCGAGACCCCGCTGCACGGCGGCCTGCTGCTGACGCAGGACGAGGCCGCCAACGCGCGCCAGTTCAGCCAGGCGCTCAAGACCGAGGCGCAGCGGCTGGGCGTGACGTGGAACTTCAACACCGATGTGCTGCGCATCGAGCCGGGCAGCCAGCCCGCCGTGCACGTCGCGGCGCGCGAGCCGCTGCGCGTGGACGCGATCCTCGTGTGCGCCGGCAAGGGCGCCGCGCCGCTGCTCGCCGCGCAGGGATTGAAGCTGCCCTGGGGCACCGTGCACACGCACACGCTGACCGCGCCGCTGCGCCAGCTCGAGGCGCATCCGGACCTCGGTCCGCGCGCCACCGTCATCGACATGAGCCTCGGCGTCAGCCTCACGCGGCTGGGGCAGCGGGTGCGCGTCGGCGGCGCGCAGGAACTGGGCGGCTCATCGGCGCAGCCCGACGGCCAGTCGATGGGCGCGCTGCACCAGGCCGCGCACGACTGGTTCCCCGGCGCGCTGCTCGCCGGCGGCCAGCAGCGCTGGAAGACCGCGCGGCTGCTGCTGCCCGACGAGCTGCCGCTGATCGGCGAATCCGGACTGCCCGGCGTGTGGCTCAACATCGGCCACGGCGAGCACGGCTGGACGATGGCGGGCGCCGCGGCGCAACTGCTCGCCGCCCGGCTGGTCAAGAAGGATCCCGGCATCGACGCCGCGCTGCTCGAGCCCTCGCGGCTGCGTTGAGCACCCTTGACGGGATAGAGTCGGCGGCATGCTGCCCGTGCTGCCGCTCTCTCATGACCGACCCCTCCATGACGCGCCGTCCAGCCGACTCGTCGAGACCAGCGCCCTCGCCCGACATCCGCCGCACACGCTGATCGAGCGCGCCGGCCTGGCGGTCGCGCGACTCGCCTGCGCGGTGCAACCGCTGGGTCGATGCGCCGCCGTCTTCTGCGGCCCCGGCAACAACGGCGGCGACGGCCTCATCGCAGCGCGCCACCTCGCCGCGCGGGGATGGACGGTGGATGTCCTGCGGCTGGGCCCCGCGCCCAATCCCGGCAGCGATGCGGCCCACGCGCTGAATGCGCTGCAGTCCTTTGCAGACACCCGCAGCGCCGACTTGCGCTGGCACACGCAATCCGCAACCCTGCCCCGCCACGCGGACATCGTCATCGACGCCCTCCTCGGCCTGGGCACCTCACGGCCGCCGGAAGGCCCGATGGCGACGGCGATCCAGACGATCGACGCGCTGCGCGACAAGGGCGCCACGGTGCTGGCCGTGGACCTGCCCAGCGGGATGGACGCGCGCACCGGGCAGGCACTGGGCGACGACGTCGTGCGCGCTGATCACACGCTCACCTTCCTCACGCTGAAGACCGGCCTGTTCACCGGCGAGGGCCGCGAGCTCGCGGGCCGGATCTGGTTCGACGATCTCGGGGTGCCCGTCGACGACCAAGGCGTCGGCGTCCTGTTCGGCGCCAAACGCGTCACCCGATGGCAAAGCGAGTTCGCGCGATCGGCGACAAGCCACAAGGGCCGTCACGGCGACCTCGTCGTGCTCGGTGGCGCGCCGACGATGCGCGGCGCGGCCTGGCTGGCCGCGAGCGCCGCCCTGTCGGCAGGCGCGGGGCGCGTGTACGCCGCGCTCCCCGAGGACGATGGCCAGCCCTGGCCCGCGCGCCCGGAGCTGATGCATTGGGACCACGCGCGCTGGTCCGCGCCGGCGGACGCCTGGCGCGATGTCGTCGCGGTCTGCGGCTGTGGCGGCGGGACCGCGATCGCACCGGCCTTGTCGACGGTGCTGCACGGCGCCACGCGTGTGGTGCTCGATGCCGACGCGCTCAACCTCGTGGCCGCCGACGAGTCGCTGCAAGCCGCGCTGCGGCGACGCGTCACCCACGGCTGGCCGACGATCCTCACGCCGCATCCGCTGGAGGCCGCCCGGCTGCTCGGACTGGCGTCGGCCGCCGAGGTGCAGGCAGATCGCCTGGAGGCCGCGAGCACGCTCGCCAAGCGCTTCGGCGCGACGGTCGTGCTCAAGGGCTCGGGCAGCGTCGTGGCGACGACGGGGCGCCGCGTGTCGATCAACGCGACAGGCTCTTCAGCCCTGGCCACGGCCGGCAGCGGAGACGTGCTGGCCGGCTGGATCGCCGGGCTGTGGGCGCAATCGCCCGGCATCGCGCCGCACGACCTCGCCTGCACCGCAGTGGCCTGGCATGGCGCGGCCGCCGAGGGCCACGCCGGGCCGCTGCTGGCGGCCGACCTGATCGGCGCGATGGCGGCTCGCCACGCGCCGTCTCGCTGAGGATCAGGCGGCGGGTCCGCGCTTGCGCCGCGTCGTCTTCGCGGCCGGCGCGCCGCTGCCCTTGGCGGCGACGGACTTGGCCGCGCTGCGGGCGCTGCGCTTGGCCGCCTTCACCGGGTGCGTGGCCGCGCCCTTGGAGGCGCGCTCCGACTTGCGGCGCTCAGCCTTGAGCACGCGATCCGCGTGCTCGATGCGCTCCAGCGCGTCCACCGCGGTGGGCGGATCGGGCGGCGGCATCGGCATCGGCTCCACCGTCGCGGCTGGGGCCGCGGCGGCTTCGCGACGCGCGCGCTGATCGGCGCGTTTGTCCTGCTTGCGCGCCGGGCCCTTGCCGCCGCCGCGCTTGTCACCGAACTTGTCGCCGAACTTGTCCCGGCTCGCGCCGCGCAGCAGGCGATGCTCGTCCTGATCACGCACCAGGCGGAAGTCGATCTTGCGGCCATCGAGGTCGACGCGGCTGACCTGCACCTGCACGCGCGCGCCGGTGCCGTAGCGGATGCCGGTGCGCTCGCCGCGCAGCTCCTGGCGGACGTCGTCGAAGCGGAAGTACTCGCCACCCAGCTCGGTGATGTGCACCAGGCCCTCGACATACATCGCATCGAGCTGCACGAACAGGCCGAAGGTCGTCACCGCGCTGACGGTGCCGGCGAACTCCTCGCCAAGGTGGTCGCGCATGTAGCGGCACTTCAGCCAGGCCTCGACGTCGCGCGAGGCCTCGTCGGCGCGGCGCTCGTTGGCGCTGCAATGCGCGCCGACGACTTCCCAGCGCTCGATCTCGGTCGACACCAGACCCGGGTTCGGGATCTTCGGCGCGGCCTTGCCCGGGCGCTTGGGCAGCGGGTTGGCCGCTTCCATCTTGTGCGCGTCGAGCGCGTACTTCTTCGAGCCCAGCAAGGCCTTGATCACGCGGTGCACCAGCAGGTCCGGATAACGCCGGATCGGGCTGGTGAAGTGCGTGTAGGCCTGGTACGCCAGGCCGAAGTGGCCCGAGTTGAACGGCGTGTAGATCGCCTGCTGCATCGAGCGCAGCAGCATCGTGTGGATCTGCTGCGCGTCGGGTCTGTCCTTGGTCGCCTGAGCGATCGCCTGGTACTCGCCCGGCGTGGGATCGTCGCTGATGCCCATGCCGATGCCCAGCGCGCGCAGGTAGGCCTGCAGCGTGGTGCGCTTCTCCGTCGTCGGGCCCTCGTGCACGCGGTACAGCGACGCGTGCTTGCCCCCGGCGATGAAGTCCGCCGCGCAGACGTTGGCGGCGAGCATCGCCTCCTCGATCAGGCGGTGCGCCTCGTTGCGGGTGCGGGGCACGATCTTCTCGATGCGGCCGTTGTCGTCGCAGACGATCTGCGTCTCGGTGGTCTCGAAGTCGACCGCGCCGCGCTTGGCGCGCTGCGACAGCAGCGCGCGGTAGACCTCGTGCAGATGCAGCAGGTGCGGCACCAGCGTCTTGCGCTTGTGCGCCTCGGGCCCGTGCGTGTTGCCCAGGATCGCCGCCACCTCGGTGTAGGTGAAACGCGCGTGGGAGTTGATCACCGCCGGATAGAACTGGTACGCGTGCAGCTCGCCGGCCTCGGTGACCAGCATGTCGCAGACCATCGACAGGCGGTCCTGCTCCGGATTCAGCGAGCACAGCCCGTTGGAGAGCTTCTCCGGCAGCATCGGGATCACGCGGCGCGGGAAGTACACCGAGGTCGCGCGCTCATAGGCGTCACGGTCCAGCGACTCGCCGGGCTTCACGTAATGGCTGACGTCCGCGATCGCGACCAGCAGGCGCCAGCCCTTGAAGGCGGTCTTGCCTCTGCCCTGCTTGTGGGGCTCGCAGTAGACGGCGTCGTCGAAGTCGCGCGCGTCCTCGCCGTCGATCGTCACCAGCGCCACGTCGCGCAGGTCGATGCGATGCTTCATGTCGGTCGCGCGCACCCGGTCGGGCAGCTTCGCGGCCTGCGCCAACGTGTCGGCGCTGAAGGCATGCGGGACCTCGTACTTGCGCACGGCGATCTCGATCTCCATGCCCGGATCGTCGATCTCGCCGAGCACCTCGGTCACGCGGCCCACGGGCTGCGAGTACAGCGACGGCGGCTCGGTGAGTTCCACGGCGACGATCTGCCCGGCGGTCGCGTTGGCGATCGCGTTCTTCGGGATCAGGATGTCCTGGCCGTAGCGCTTGTCCTCGGGGGCGACGAGCCAGATGCCAGACTCGAGCAGCAGTCGACCGATGATCGGCTTCTTGCGGCGGTCGAGGATCTCCAGCACGCGGCCTTCGGGACGATTGCGCTTGTCCATGCGCACGACGCGCACGCGCAGGCGGTCGCCGTGCATGACGGCGTGCATCTCCTGCGAGGACAGATAAACGTCCGGTTGGCCGTCGTCGGGCATCAGGAACCCGTGCCCGTCGCGGTGACCCTGCACCGTGCCTTCAATCTCCCCCATCAGCGGAGCGCCGTTCTGGGGGCTTGCATTCTTAAAGTTTTTGATAGTAGAATCCTTGTCTTTCCTGAAACGCAGAAGCAATTGGCGTTTCGAAGAAACTGAAGGCTCAAGAATACTGCAAAGTGGCTTGAGCGAGTTTCTTCGGGGAGCTGGCTTCTGACCTTGCCCAGGTGGCGGAATTGGTAGACGCACTAGTTTCAGGTACTAGCGGGTAACTCCGTGGAGGTTCGAGTCCTCTCCTGGGCACCAAATCTGAAAAGCCGGCCGCGAGCCGGCTTTTCCCATTCTGGGCCCAGGAAGCAAAGCCCAGTGGGCTTTGCGGGAGGACTCGAATGGTTTGGACCGGGAGGTCCAAACCGGGGCCGCGCTTGCGTGGCCGAGTCCTCTCCTGCGAGGGCAGAAAAAAAGGGCTGACATCGTCAGCCCTTCGTTCATCAGATCGCGAATTTCTTCGCCAGGTCATCGGGACGCAGCGAGTCGTAGTCCTCGAACGGCTGATGGATCCAGGGGCTGGTCTTGAGCAGCTCGACGTAATAGTCGGGCGTGTACTCGGAGACGCTCTTGGTCCAGATCACGGCCGAGCGCAGCTCGCTGATCGAGGGCATGCCGCGCAGGCGCTCGACCACCGCCTTCAGCGTGACGCCGGAGTCCGCCAGGTCATCGACCAGCAGCACGCGGCCAGCCAGCTCGCCCTTGGGCATGGTGATGTACTTGGCGATGTCCAGACGGCCCTGGATCGTGCCGGCCTCGGCGCGATAGGAGCTCGTGGACATGATGCCCAGCGGCTTGTCGAACACGCGCGACAACACATCGCCGGGGCGCATCCCGCCACGCGCCAGGCACAGGATCTGGTCGAACTCCCAGCCGGAGGCATGCACCTTCAGCGCCAGGCGTTCGATCAACAGATGGTATTCATCCCAGGACACGTACAGATGTTTGCCGTCGTCGGTCAGCATGGGGGAGGCTCCTCAGCGAAGAATGGATCAGGTCTGGATAAGACGAAAGGGAACAGGATCCGAGCGATTGCTCAGGCCTGGAACGGGTGCTGCAGCAGGATGGTGTGATCGCGGTCGGGACCGGTCGACACCATGGCGATCGGCGCGCCGATCACCTCTTCCACGCGCTTGAGGTACTTGCGCGCGTTCTCCGGCAGCTGCTCCCAGCGGGTGATGCCGAAGGTCGATTCGGTCCAGCCGGGGAACACTTCATAGACGGGCTTGCACGCGACGATCTCGTCGGCGTCCAGCGGCAGGATGTCGATCTGCCGGCCGTCGAGCTCGTAGCCCACGCACATGTTGATCTCGGGCAGACCGTCCAGCACGTCCAGCTTGGTCAGGCACAGGCCGGTGATGCCGTTGATGATGATCGAGCGCTTGAGCGCGGCGGCATCGATCCAGCCGCAGCGGCGCGCGCGGCCGGTCACCGTGCCACGCTCCTGGCCCACCGTCGAGAGATGGTGACCCACGGTGCCCGGGGTCTCCCAGTCCAGCTCGGTCGGGAACGGGCCCGAGCCCACGCGCGTCGCGTAGGCCTTCGTGATGCCCAGCATGTAATGCAGCATCTGCGGACCGACACCCGCACCCGCGGCGGCATTGCCCGCCACGCAGTTGCTCGAGGTCACGTACGGGTAGGTGCCGTGGTCGATGTCCAGCAGCGTGCCCTGCGCGCCTTCGAACAGGATGTTGTCGCCGCGCAGATGCGCCTTGTGCAGCATGTAGCCGACGTCGGCCATCATCGGCTTGATCTGATCGGCCAGCGACATCGCGTGGTCGAACACCGGCTGGAACTCCAGCGGCTTCGAGTTCAGGTAACCCGACAGCGCCACGTTGTGCAGGTCGATCAGCTCCTTGAGCTTCTTGGCGAAGCGGTCCGGATGCTTCAGGTCCTGCACGCGCAGCGCGCGGCGGGCGACCTTGTCCTCATAGGCCGGGCCGATGCCCTTGCCCGTCGTGCCGATCTTGCCCGAGCCGCTGCTCTCGCGCAGCGCCTCGCGCGCGCGGTCCACCTCGACGTGGAAGGGCAGGATCAGCGGGCAGGACTCGCTGATGTACAGACGCGAACGCACCTCGACACCGGCCTTCTCCAGGCGCTCGATCTCCGACAGCAGATGGGTCGGGTCCAGCACGACGCCGTTGCCGATGTAGCAGGCCACGCCGTCGCGCATGATGCCCGAGGGGATCAGCTGCAGCGCCGTCTTCACGCCCTTGATGACCAGCGTGTGGCCGGCGTTGTGACCGCCCTGGAAGCGCACCACGCCTTGCGCGTGGTCCGTCAGCCAGTCGACGACCTTGCCCTTGCCTTCGTCACCCCACTGGGTGCCGACGACGACCACATTGCGGCCGCGCGCGATCTCACTGCTTTGCATGACGTTCATCCGATGATTTGAGGTTGAAGGGTGGAGGGGCGGATCGCGTCGCTCAGAGCGATCGCAGCACCCATTGACCGCCGGACTGAACCAGCTCGCGGTCGCATTCGAACTCGTCGTTCTCTTGTTCGTGGCCTGGCAGCACGCAGACCACGGTTTCGCCCTGCTCACGCAGGCGGCGGACCGCCGCGCGCAGGTCGGGGGCTTCGCCCCACGGGGCACGCACCGCGGCCCGGAGCGACGTGGCGGGGATCAGCCCCACCAGTGATTTCAGGTCCAGGCTGAAGCCGACCGCCGGACGGCGCCGGCCGAAGACCGCACCGACCTCGTCGTAACGCCCGCCGCGCAGCACGGCGTCGGTGCCGCCCTCCGCGTACAGCGCGAAACGCACGCCGCTGTAATAGCCGAAGCCCGGCAGGTCGGCCAGGTCCACACCGATGCGCACGTCGGGATACGCCGCGCGCAGGTGATGGATGAGCCAGTCCAGGTCGTCCAGCGCGGCCGTGACCAGCGCGTTGGCCGGCAGTGCGCGACGCGCGTCAGCCAGCACCTCGACGCCGCCATACAGGCGCAGCAGCGTCTGCAGCGCGGCGATGACGTCGTTCGGAAGTTCCTGCGAGAACTCGGCGACACCGGCCGCGTCCTTGGCCGCCATCGCGGCGACGAGCGCGTTCAGGCGGTCCTCGCTCAGCGCGTGATCGCCCAGCACGCCGCGCACCAGGCGCGCGTCGCCCAGGTCCAGCACCAGGCGCGTCAGGCCGGCGCGCTGCATCGCGTCGATGGCCAGCTCCTGCGCCTCCAGGTCCGCTTCCAGACCCGCGTGGCCGTAGATCTCGACCCCGAACTGCAGCGGTTCGCGCGTCGCGGTCAGACCTTCGGCGCGCGTGTGCAGCACCGGGCCGCAGTAGCACAGGCGGGTCACGCCGGCGCGATTGAGCAGATGAGCGTCGATGCGGGCCACTTGCGGCGTGGTGTCCGCGCGCAGGCCCAGGCTGCGACCGGAGAGTTGGTCGACAAGCTTGAAGGTCTTGAGGTCGAGCGCCTGACCGGTGCCCGACAGCAGCGAGTCGAGATGCTCCAGCATCGGAGGCATCACCAGCTCGCAACCGTAGGTCCGGGCCATGTCCAGCAACTCGCGGCGCAGTTCTTCGATGCGGCGGGCCTGGGATGGCAGGACGTCAGCAATGTGCTCGGGCAGCAGCCAAGCAGAGGCCATGGACGTTCAGGGAGGGGGTTAAAAACGGCATTGTACCGGGGTCGCGGCGAACCTCGGCGCCCAAGCCCCTCACGCGTGGGTTCCGCGCGGGTTCGTCAACGATTCAGCGAGGCTTCGTGACAGGCTGCTCGCCCGGTGGCCCACCTCGGTCCGCCCCTCACAACAGCATCCACAACAGGACGCCGCCGGCAAGGCTGGCCAGCCCGATGAAACGCAGCTGACCGTCGCTCAGCGCCAACAGCTTGCTGAAGAGCTCGCGCCAGGCACGCGGATTCAGGAAGGGCAGCAGCCCTTCCATGATCAGCAGCAGCGCCAGCGCCGCCAGCCACTTGTCGCCGCCCATGCGGGATCGCCCTCCCCGGCCGCGGCCGGATCGTCGACGGAGGCGGACCGCCCGGCGGTCCGCCGCTCGATCACTTCTTCGCCGCGGGCGTGGCGCCGCTGGGCGCGCCGGTGCGCATCGTGCTGAAGAATTGGCTGGACGGGTCCAGCACCATCACATCGCTCTTGTTCTTGAACGAGTTCTGGTACGCATCCAGCGAGCGATAGAACTGCGCGAACGCCGGATCGCGGCCGAAGGCTTCCGAGTACAAGGCCGACGCCTTGGCGTCGCCCTCACCCATGATCTTCTGCGCGTCGCGGTAGGCCTCGGCGGTGATGATCTCGCGCTGCTTGTCGGCATCGGCCTTGATCTTCTCGCCCTCGGCGGCGCCGGTGGAGCGCAGCTCGTTGGCGACGCGGGCCCGTTCCGACTTCATCCGGTTGTAGACCGACTCGGTGATGTTGGCGGCGAAGTCCACGCGCTTGACGCGCACGTCGACGATCTCGATGCCGAACTGCTTGGCCTCTTCCTCGAGGCGCTTGCGCACGTCCTGCATGACCTTCTCGCGCTCGGTGGCCAGCACCGCGCGCACGGTGCGCTTGGTCACTTCCTCGTTCAGCGCGGCCTGCACGATCGGGCTCAGGCGCGTCTCGAGGTTGCGCAGCTGCGTGCCGCTGTTGCGGATGTACTGGCGCGAGTCGACGATGCGCCACTTCACCAGCCAGTCGATCACCAGGCTCTTCTTCTCGGCGGTGAAGATCGGGCGCGGATCGGCGGCATCCAGCGTCTGCACGCGGCGGTCCAGGAAGACCACGTTCTGCAGCGGCTGGGGCAGCTTGAACTTCAGGCCGGGCTCCGTGATCACTTCCTTGATCTCGCCCAGCGAATAGACGACCGCGAACTGGCGCTGGTCGACGACGAACAGCGTCGAGCTGGCGATCATGAAGAGGATCAGCAGGCCGACGACGACGGAGACGATGCGATTCATTGTGAGAGGCTCCTGTCGATCAACGGCCGTCGCGTTCGCGGCTGCGCATGGCGTCGCGCGAGCGCGGATCGGTGCCCAGCGAGGAGGCGCCAGCGGTCGACGGGTCGATCGGCGCGACCGGCGTGGGGACCGTCGTGGTGACGGTGCCCGTGGACGTCTGTTGCTGCAGCAGCTTGTCCAGCGGCAGGTACAGCAGGTTGTTGGAGCCGCTGCGGGCGTCCACCATCACCTTGGTCACCCGCGAATAGACCTGCTGCATCGTGTCGATGTACAGGCGGTCGCGCGTGACGGCGGGGGCCTTCTGGTATTCGGCGAGGACCGACTTGAAACGCTGCGCGTCACCATCGGCGAAGGACACGACACGCGCGCGGTAGGCCTCGGCGTTCTCGCGCAGGCGGGCCGCCTGCCCCTGGGCGCGCGGGATCACGTCGTTGGCGTAGGCCTCGCCCTCGTTCTTCAGACGCTCACGGTCCGCGGTGGCGCGGAAGGCGTCGTCGAAGGCCGCCTGCACCTGCTCGGGCGGCTGCACGCTGCTCACGTTGACGTTGACGATCTGGATGCCGGTCTTCAGACGGTCCAGCTGCACCTGGATGGACTTAGCCAGATCGGTGGCGATGGCATCGCGCTGCTCGTACAGCACCGAGTCCATGTTGCTCTTGCCGACGATCTCGCGCACCGCCGATTCCGACGCCTGCGTCACCGCTTCATCGGTGCCGACGTTCTCGAACAGGTAGTCGCGCGAATCCTTCAGCCGGTATTGCACGGTGAAGCGGATGTCGATGATGTTCTCGTCCTGCGTGAGCATCGACGAATCGCGCAGCCCGGAGGCCTGGCCCACGGCATTGCGGCCGACCTCGACCGACTGCAGCTGCGTGAACGAGACGACCTCGTGCGCCTGGAACGGATACGGCAGGCGATAGCTCAGGCCGGCGTCCACCGTGCGGCTGTACTTGCCGAACGAGGTGACCACGCCCTGCTGGCCTTCCTGCACGATGAAGATGCCGCTGCCCAGCCAGCCCAGCGCGACGACGCCGATCACCAGGCCGACGCCGATGCCCGCGCCCTTCATGTCGGGCTGCAGGTTGTTGTTGCCGCCGTTGCCGCCCGAGCCGTTGCCGTCATTGCCGCCGCGTCCGCCGAACAGGCGCGAGAGCTTGCGGTTGAAGTCGCGCCAGAGTTCGTCCAGATCGGGCGGACCCTCGTTGCGGCCATTGCTCATCCAGAGCCCCACCCAGCGGCGCAGGCCACCGGCTCCACCCTGAGGGCCACGTCCGCCGGCAGCGGACAGGCGATCGTCTTGATTCATACGCATCCTGATGAGGAAGTCTTGTTGCAAGTATCGGGCATTGAGCAGCGTTCTCAGCCTGTGCGTCCCTGCGGATGATCCTGCGGGTCGTCGGCAGGTTGGGCCAGGTCTTGAGCGTTCAAGCCAATGTCCTCGTCGGCCTCGCCGTCGAACGAGGCCGGATTTCCGGAAGCGCCGTGGTCATCGACATCGTCGTCATCGACATCGCTGCCCTCGCCCGCCAGCCCCGCGTATTCGGGCACCGGCTCGGCCTGCATCAGCGAGGCGATCATCGCGCGCAACTCGTCCAGCCCCTCGCCCTGCGCGGCGCTGACGAAGATCCGCGGCAGCCGCTGGCCGCCGTGCTCGCCGCCGATGCGCGTGAGCCAGTCCTGCAGCTGGCGGGGCCGCTGCGTCGGCTCGAGCAGGTCAAGCTTGTTGTAGACGAGGATCTGCGGAATGTGCTGCGCGCCGATCTCGGCCAGCACGCGCTCCACTTCCTCCATCTGCTCGCTCAGCACGGGGCTGGCGGCGTCCACGACGTGCAGCAGCAGATCGGCATCGGCCGCTTCCTGCAGCGTGGCCTTGAAGGCTTCGACCAGCTTGTGCGGCAGATCGCGGATGAAGCCCACCGTGTCGGACAGCGACACGCTGGTGCCGGCCTCCTCGAGGTAGAGCGAGCGGGTGGTCGTGTCCAGCGTCGCGAACAGCTGATTGGCCGCATAGGCCTTCGCCTTCGTCAGCGCGTTGAACAGCGTGCTCTTGCCCGCGTTCGTGTAGCCGACCAGCGAGACGCGGAACACGCCATTGCGGGCGCGAGCGCGACGCTGCGTGGCGCGCTGCTTCTGGACCTTCTTGAGGCGTTCCTTGATCGACTTGATGCGGTCGTCGATCATCCGGCGGTCCAGCTCGATCTGGCGCTCGCCCGGGCCGCCGCGCATGCCGATGCCGCCGCTCTGACGTTCCAGATGGCTCCATCGGCGGACCAGCCGCGTGGCCAGGTACTGCAGGCGGGCGAGCTCAACCTGCAGCTTGCCCTCGAAGCTCTGCGCGCGCGCGGCGAAGATCTCGAGGATCAGCGCGGTGCGGTCGGCCACGGGCACGCCGAGGTGGCGTTCGAGGTTGCGTTGCTGGGCCGGCGAGATGGCCTGATCGAACAGCACGGTGTGGGCGCCCAGCGCCTGCACCATCAGCTTGATCTCGTCGGCCTTGCCGGATCCGATGAACAGCGCCGCGTCGGGCGCCTTGCGCTTGGCGACGACACGCGCGACCGGCGTGTCGCCCGCGGACTCGGCCAGCAGCGCGAGTTCGTCGAGGGTGGGGTCGAAGGCCTCACCGCGGCCCAGATCGACCCCCACCAGAATGGCGCGCGCCGCCTCGGGGGGCGGCGTCGAATGGGTGGGGTCTTGTGTGGTCAATCAGCTTCAGCTGGCGTCGTTGCTCTCGCCGGTGTGGAAGTTCACTGCCCGGCCGGGGACCACCGTCGAGATGGCGTGCTTGTAGACCATCTGCGTCACCGTGTTGCGCAACAGCACGACATACTGGTCAAAGGACTCGATGTGGCCTTGCAGCTTGATGCCGTTCACGAGGTAGATGCTCACGGGAACATGCTCCTTGCGCAGCAGGTTCAGGAAGGGGTCTTGCAAGAGTTGTCCTTTGTTGCTCACGATATGCTCCGTGTTGGAAGGGAGATGTTGGAACCCCGCACCTTATCACAGCACCGGGTTTCCCCGGACCGCTCCGTGATCAGGTTTCGGCGAACGGATTCTTCGAGGACCGCAGCTCGATGCGCATCGGGGTGCCGACCAGCTTGTAGTGGTCGCGGATCCGCCCTTCCAGGTAGCGCTTGTAGACGTCGCTGACGCCTTCCAATGCGTTGCCGTGAATGACGACGATCGGGGGATTCATCCCGCCCTGGTGCGCGTAGCGCAGCTTCGGACGCGAGATCCCCGCCCGCTGCGGTTGCTGGTGCTGCACCGCCTCCTGGATGAGACGGGTCAGCACCGGCGTGGTCATCTTGCGATAGGCCGACGAATAGGCATCCGCCAACGCCTTCCACAGCGGGCCCAGGCCCTGCCGCTTCAGCGCGGAGATCTTCAGGATGGGGGCGAAGCGCAGGAATCCAAGCCGCGTCAGGATCTGACGCTCGATGGTCTCGCGCTGGTAGCTGTCGATCGCGTCCCACTTGTTGATCGCGACGACCACCGCCCGGCCGCTGTCCAGCACGTAGCCGGCGATGTGCGCGTCCTGATCGGTGACGCCCTGCGTCGCGTCGATCAGCAGCAGCACGACGTTGGCATCGGCGATCGCCTGCAGCGTCTTGACCACCGAGAACTTCTCGATCGCCTCGAAGACCTTGCCCTTGCGGCGCAGGCCGGCGGTGTCGATCAGCTTGAACTTCTGGCCGTTGCGCTCGAAGTCGACGCTGATGGCGTCGCGCGTCGTGCCCGGCATGTCGAAGGCGACCAGGCGCTCCTCGCCCAGCCACGTATTGATCAGCGTGCTCTTGCCGACATTGGGCCGGCCCGCGACGGCCAGGCGGATCGCCTTGGCCTCATCCTCGACCTCGCCCTCGGCTTCAGCCTCGTTGTCCTCGGCGGGCGCCTCGAAGCTGTCCAGCACGGCCTCGAGCAGCGAGCGGATGCCCTGCCCGTGCGCGGCCGACACCGGGTGCGGCTCGCCCATGCCGAGCTCGTGGAACTCGGCCAGCAGCGGGCTGTCGCTCATGCCCTCGGCCTTGTTCACGGCGATGAACACGCGCTTGTTGCACTGGCGCAGGTAGCGTCCGATGTCCTGGTCCTGGCCGGCCAGGCCGGTGCGCACGTCCAGCACGAAGATGACAGCGTCCGCCTCGGCCACGGCCTGGCGGGTCTGCTTGGCCATCTCCTTGACGATGCCGGTCGAGCTGTCCGGCTCGAAGCCGCCGGTGTCGATGACGATGTACTCGCGATCGCCCAGGCGCCCGTCGCCGTAATGGCGATCGCGCGTGAGTCCGGCGAAGTCCGCGACGATGGCGTCGCGGCTCTTCGTCATCCGGTTGAATAGGGTGGACTTGCCCACGTTGGGGCGGCCCACCAGGGCGATCACAGGTTTCATATCAGTCTTGGCGCAGCGCGTACAGGCGTCCGCTGCGGGTGGCGATCAGCACCGTCCCGCCCAGTTGGACCGGCGCCGCGGCCACGCCGGAGCTGTCGGTCTGCAGGCGCTGGACGGTCTGGCCCTTGTCCTTGGAGAGGAAATGCACATAGCCCTCGCTGTCGCCGACGATGACCGACTTCTCGGTCACCAGCGGCGCGCTGAGCTTGCGGTTCTGGAATTGGTCGGCCGTCCAGACGACGTCACCGGTGCGGGTGCCCCAGGCGGTCAGGCGGTCGGAGGCATCGGCGCCGACGACGATCGTCGCATCGGCGCTGACGCCACGCACGCCGGCGTTGTTGCGGGTCCAGACGGTGTTGCCGCGTTCGGCGTTCACGCAGGCCACCGCGGCCTGGAACGCGCGGGCGCAGAACACGTCGTTGTCGCGAGCCATCGGGCCGACCAGGTCGGCCAGGCGCTCGACCTCATTGGTGCCGCGCGGGTTGGCCACCGTCGATTCCCACAGCAGCACGCCGCGGGTCGGGTCCACGCCCGCCAGTCGCGAGCCCTGCCCCACCAGCAGCGTGTTCTGGTAGGCGCCGATCACGCCGGACTGCTGCAGCGTCAGCGGCTCACCCGGACGGCGCAGCTCCCACAGACGGCGACCGTCCTGGGCGTCGAAGGCCAGCACGGCGCGGTCCAGCGTCAGCACGAACACGCGCTCGCCGGCCACGAACGGCGCGGTGACCACGGGAATCGGCATGGCCTTGCGCCACAGGATCTT
The DNA here is from genome assembly GCF_048081605.1 of Roseateles sp. So40a. Taxonomy (NCBI): domain Bacteria; kingdom Pseudomonadati; phylum Pseudomonadota; class Betaproteobacteria; order Burkholderiales; family Sphaerotilaceae; genus Roseateles; species Roseateles sp. So40a. Next base: position 3,397,610 of record NZ_CP182288.1, read on the forward strand.
GTCGCCCTCGGTGACGACCAGCTCGTTGTCGCGGGTCACCGCCGCGGCGAAGCGGCCATCGCTGCCGACGCCGGCGGTCAGGCCCTTGCCGATGTCGGCGCGCCACAGCGTCGTGCCGTCGGTGGCGGAGATCGCGCTGATGACGCCGTCGGAGCCGCCGACCACGAAGCGGTCCTTGACCGCGGCGATCGACAGCGGGAACTTGACGCTGTCCACGCGCGCTTCCCAGGCCACGCGGGCCTGCAGCGTCGGGGTCAGCGTTTCCAGCGGCGCGGGCTTGGGCGCGGTGGAGCTGCTGAACAGCGAGCAGGCGCCCAGCGACATCGCCAGGCCACCGATCACCAGGGCGCGCGACAGCGCGCGCACGTTCATGCGGGCGCTCATGCGGGCGCTCATTGCGTGCCTCCCGCGGCGGGTTCGTCGGCGACGGCCACGCCCAGGCTGGCGAGCTTCACCTCGAGCAGGCCGCGGTACTCGACCTGCTTCTCGAGGCCGTCGTAGGCCTTCTTGTATTCGGTGCGCGCGACGTCGGGCTTGTTCTGCAGCAGCGCCAGGTCACCGCGGCGATCGGCCACCAGCGGCGCGAACTCGGCGCTCTTCACCGCGTCCAGCGTCTTGCCGGCGTCGTCCAGCTGCTTGGCATCCATCTGCAGCGCGGCCAGGCGCAGTCTGGCCAGGTCGCGGTAGGGCTCGCCCTTGGCGTTGCCCGCGGCCCAGGCCAGCGAGGCGCGCGCCTCCTCGGCCTTGCCCTTCTCCAGCTGCAGCTTGGCCACCACCATCGCGCCCTGGGCGGCGAAGGCGGTCGAGGCGAAGTCCTGCTTGAGCGTGCCGAAGACGGTCGTGCCCTTGGCCACGTCGCCGGCCTGCACCGCGCGCTCCAGTTCGCTGAACATCGCACTGGCCTTGGCGGCCTCGGTGCGTTGCCAGTAGTTCCAGCCCATCCAGCCGGCATAGGCCAGCAGCACCAGCGTCAGCAGCCAGGTGATCGCATTGCCCCAGCGCTTCCAGAACGCCTTGAGCTGCTCCAGCTGTTCCTGTTCTTCGAGATCGAGATGAGACGCCATGTGCGGAGAGGTCAGTCGGTTGAATCAGAGGCCGCGATTATGCGGTGCGCAGGTCGCCTGCCCATGCAGCGACCGTGTTAAGCGGACGTGTCAGCTGTTCGCCGTCGCCGCGCAGCGGCTTGACGGCGACCTCGCCCCGCGCCAGTTCGTCGGTGCCGAAGACCAGCGCGTAGCGCGCGCCCGAGGCATCCGCCTTCTTGAACTGCGACTTGAAGGAGCCGCCGCCCGCGTGCATCTGCACCGCCACGCCCGCGGCGCGCAGCGCTTCCAGCACCGGCATCGCCTGCGGCAGCGCCGCGGCGTCGGGCAGGATCGCGTAGACATCAGGCGACGACGACGGCACCGGCAGCTTCAGCTCGTCGATCAGCAGCAGCAGCCGCTCGATGCCCAGGCCGAAACCGACCGCCGGCGTCGGCTTGCCGCCGAGCTGCTCGAACAGCCCGTCGTAGCGGCCGCCGCCGCAGACCGTGCCCTGGGAACCGAGCTGATCGGTCACCCATTCGAAGACGGTCAGGTTGTAGTAGTCCATGCCGCGCACCAGGCGCGTGTTGATGCGGTACTCCAGGCCGGCCGCGTCCAGGATGGCGCGCACGGCGTTGAAGTGGGCCAGGCTCGCCTCGCCGAGGAAGTCCATCAGCTTGGGCGCGGCCTCGACCACGTCCTGCATCGCGGGGTTCTTCGTGTCCAGGATGCGCAGCGGGTTGCTGTGCAGGCGGCGCTTGCCGTCCTCGTCGAGCTTGTCGACGTGACCTTCCAGATAGGTGATCAGCGCGGCGCGGTGCGCGGCGCGCTCCTCGGGCTGACCCAGCGAGTTCAGCTCCAGCCGCACGTGCTCGCCGACCACCAGGCCCAGTTCCTGCCACAGGCGGCGGACCATCAGGATGATCTCGGCGTCCACGTCCGGTCCGGCGAAGCCCAGCGCCTCGACGTCCAGCTGGTTGAACTGGCGGTAGCGGCCCTTCTGCGGGCGCTCGTGGCGGAACATCGGGCCCAGCGTCCACAGGCGCAGCGGGCCGTTGTACAGCGCGTTGTGCTCGACCATCGCGCGCACGATGCCGGCGGTGGCCTCGGGGCGCAGCGTGAGCTGGTCGCCGTTCATGCTGTCGGTGAAGGAGTACATCTCCTTCTCCACGATGTCCGTGACCTCGCCCAGGCCGCGCACGAACAGCGCGGTCGGCTCGACGATCGGGGTCAGCATGTACTGGTAGCCGTAGCGCTGCAGCACGCCGCGCAGCGTGGTCTCGAACCAGCTCCACAGCTGGCTGCTCGGCAGCTTGTCCTTGCGGTCGACGCTGGCCGGGAGGATGTCGTTCATCCCCTTCACGGCCTGGATGTTCTTGCTCATGCGGTGGTGATGCTCGCGCCGAAGCGCTTTTCAATGTAGGTCTCGACCAGGGCGTGGAACTCGCCGGCGATGTTGTCGCCGCGCAGGGTCAGCGCCTTCTCGCCGTCGATGAAGACGGGCGCCGCGGGCGCCTCGCCATTGCCGGGCAGGCTGATGCCGATGTCGGCATGCTTGCTCTCGCCGGGGCCGTTGACGATGCAGCCCATCACGGCCACCTTCATCGTCTCGACACCGGGGTACTTCTCGCGCCAGACCGGCATCTGCGCGCGCAGGAAGTCGTCGATCTGCTTGGCCAGTTCCTGGAAGGTGGTGCTCGTCGTGCGGCCGCAGCCCGGGCAGGCGGTCACGCTCGGGTTGAACGCGCGCAGGCCCAGCGACTGCAGGATCTCCAGCGCCACCACGACTTCCTGCGTGCGCGACTCGCCGGGTTGCGGCGTGAGCGAGACGCGAATCGTGTCGCCGATGCCCTCCTGCAGCAGCACCGACAGCGCCGCGGCCGAGGCCACCGTGCCCTTGGTGCCCATGCCGGCCTCGGTCAGGCCTAGGTGCAGCGCGTAGTCGCAGCGCCTGCTCAGCGCGCGATAGACCGAGATCAGGTCCTGCACGCCGCTGACCTTGCAGCTGATGATGATGTTGTCCGGATTCATGCCCAGCTCGCGGGCATAGGACGCCGACGACAGCGCCGACTGGATCAGCGCCTGGTACATGACCTGCTTGCCGTCCCACGGTGTCGCGCGCTTGGCGTTGTCATCCATCATCTGGGCGAGCAGCTCCTGGTCCAGGCTGCCCCAGTTGACGCCGATGCGCACGACCTTGTCGTACTGCATCGCGGCCTCGATCATCTGCGCGAACTGGCGGTCCTTCTTGTCGCCCTTGCCGACGTTGCCCGGGTTGATGCGGTACTTGGACAGCGCCTGCGCCATGGCCGGATGCTCGGTCAGCAAGCGATGGCCGTTGTAGTGGAAGTCGCCCACCAGCGGCACGTCGATGCCCATGCGGTCGAGCTGCTCGCGGATGTGCGGGACGGCGTCGGCGGCCTCGGCGTTGTTGACCGTGATGCGGACCAGCTCCGAGCCGGCCTGCGCCAGTTCCTTGATCTGGATGGCGGTCTCGATGACGTCGACGGTGTCGGTGTTGGTCATCGACTGGACGCGCACCGGCGCGTCACCGCCGATGGTGACCACGCGATCACCCCAGCGCACCTGCGCCTGACGCGAGCGGCGCGCGGCGGGCGCGGCGGCGCTGATCAGGTCGGACAGGTCCGAGGAATCGTCGAGAACGGAAGAAGCTTGCTTGTCCATGATGCGGCGCTCTTGCAAAAGTCCTTGCAAAGGGGGTACGGCTGGTGCAGCGCCCGTCCGGTTGCGGTCTGGTCGATCAGTTCAGCTCGATCCGCGCGACGTTGTCGCGCGAACGGGCAGCGAGGTCCACCGGCTGGCCGCGGAACACCAGTTCCGTGCCGGACACGTTGCCCACGCGCAGCTTCAGCGGCGCGACGCCGTTCACGTCGACGAGGTCGCCCGACCGCAGCAGCCGCGACAGCAGCACCTGGCCCTTGGCGTCCACGACCTCGACCCAGGACTCGGCATGGGCGCGAACCTTCAGCGAGGACGTGCCAAGGCCGGGCGCGCCGGCCAGGGCCGGCTGGGCTGCGCCGGAAGCGGCGGTCGGCGTGGCGGTCGATGCCGTCGTCGGGGCAGTGGTCGCGGCGGTGGTGGCCGGTGCCGGCGCCGTCACGGCCGGGGCGGTCGTGGTGCCAGCGGTCGTGGTGCCAGCGGTCGCGCCAGCCGTTGGCGAGGACGTCGCCGTCATCGCCGGCGGGAAGCTTGTCGTGGCCTCGGAGGCCGCGACCACGGGGGCCTCGATGTTGGTCGGCGGCGTGTCGGTGGCGGATGTCGAGGGGGTCGTGGCGGTGCCCGGTCCGGGCGGCGTGGTGGTCGAGCCCACGGCGCGCAGGCGACTCGTCACCTCATCGATCCAGCTCGACGGGATCGCGTACACCGCGATGGCCGCGACCAGCAGCACGCCCACGCCCAGCACGGCCGGACGCTTGAGCAGCTCAGCCGACAGCACGGGCTCCTGGCTGACCGAGCGCTCGCGGAACGGCTGGTTCAGGCCCGGCGTGACGCGGTCCAGGGAGGCTTCAGCGCCGCTGCTGGGCAGCATCGCCAGCACGGGCGCGGCCTCGACCTTGAGCACGCGGCACATCGAGCGCGCCAGTGCCCGGGCGAAGGTCGCGTCCGGCAGATCCTGATAACGGTCGGCCTCGAGGGCCTCCAGCTTCGATTGCGGGACCTTCAGCGTCGCGGCGAGCGCGGCGATGTGCAGGCCACGCGCCTCGCGCGCGCGGCGCAACGCGGCGCCGGCGGAGCTGGGCCCGAAGGTGGATGGCGCAGCGGATGCGGCTGCGGGCGTCGCCTCGTCGGCGGCCGTCGGAGTCATGCGATGTCCCTCATTCATCGAATCGACCGTTGTTCAATGCTTGCGTCTCGGCCGACTGCGGATACTTGCGCCGCAATTGCTGACCGAGGTCCTCCATGTTCGCCGCGTTCCCCATGCGGCGCTCGATCCGCAGCTCCAGCCAGAGGCTGGCCGCGTTGGCCTGTTCCACATTGGTGTTGACGCGGCGGGCGTAGAAGCGCGCCCGTTCGTATTCGCCCTGGCGGTACAGCACCTCGCCGAGATTCATCGCGATGGTCGGATTGCCGGGGTCGGCCTCGAAGGCCTTGGACAGGTGGACCTGTGCCGGCACCAGCCGGCCCTCGCGCGCCTCGCAGGCGCCCCAGGCCAGCAGCGTGCGCGCCGGCGTGCGGTAGGTCGGCTGCGCCACGGCGGCCTCGAACTGCTGGTACGACTCGGCATAGCGCTGGCGCTGGCACAGGAACCAGCCGTAGTTGTGCAGCGTGTCGGGGTTGTTGCGGTCGCGGACCAGCAGCTGCTTGAAGCCATCCTCGGCCAGCGCGTACTCGCCCATGCCCGCGTAGATCAGGCTGCGCAGGTTGATCGCCTCGGGCAGGTCGGACTTGGCGGCCAGCGCCAGCTTGACCTCGTCGAGCGCCGTCTCGTACTGCCCGCGGGCGAAATAGCCGCTGGCCAGTTCCAGGCGGACCTGCGCGCGTCGGTCGGCGTCGGTCCTGTCGCTTTCCGTCTTGGGCTGCTGCTGCGGCGACGTCGTCACGCACCCGGCCAGCGCCGCGGCGATCAACAACACGGCGGACAGGGTCCGGGCGGAACGACGCGGGAAGACGGAGCCGTGCGACGGAAGGGTCATGGACGTGGGCCTGTGGGATTGACGGAAGGCGACGGCGCTGCCGGCGCGGGCGACGCCGCCACCGCTCCGGCCGATGCCGCGCCCCGCTGTACCACCACGGGCGCGCGCACCATGCGCAAATGGACTCGGGTCCGGTCCTGCACCTCGCCCGCCAGCTGTCCGCAGGCGGCGTCGATGTCGTCGCCGCGCGTCTTGCGCACGGTCGTCACGATACCCGCCTGGATCAGCAGGTCGGCGAAGGCCTTCACGCGCTCGTTCGAACTGCGTTTCAGACCCGACGCGGGGAACGGATTGAACGGAATCAGGTTGATCTTGCAGGGCACCTTGCCCTTGAGCAGCGCGATCAGCTCACGCGCCTGCTCCGGCGAGTCGTTCACCTCGTGCAGCATGCAGTACTCGAAGGTGATGAAGTCGCGCGGCGCCTTGTCGAGATACGTGTTGCAGCTCGCCAGCAGTTCCTCGATCGGGTACTTGCGGTTGAGCGGCACCAGCTGGTCGCGCAGCGGATCGGTCGGCGCGTGCAGCGACACGGCCAGCGCCACCGGCACGTCCTCGCGCAGGCGGTCGATCATCGGGACCACGCCCGAGGTCGACACCGTCACGCGGCGCCGCGACAGGCCGTAGCCGTGGTCGTCGAGCATCATGCGCAGCGCCGGCACCAGCGCCGAGTAGTTCTGCAGCGGCTCGCCCATGCCCATCATCACGACGTTGGAGATGATGCGCTCGTCCTTGCCCAGGCGCTGGCGCAGCGAGTGCTCCGCGTACCAGAGCTGGGCGATGATTTCCCAGCTCTCCAGGTTGCGGCTGAAGCCCTGGTGGCCGGTCGAACAGAAGCGACAGCCCACCGCGCAACCGGCCTGGCTGGAGATGCACAGCGTGGCCCGGTCGTCCTCGGGGATGTAGACCGCCTCGACGGCGTTGCCCTGACCGACGTCGAACAACCACTTGATGGTGCCGTCGGCAGAGACATGTTCGGAGATCACCGGCAGCGCGGTGATGTGGGCGCGCCCGGCCAGCTTGTCGCGCAGCGACTTGGCCAGGTCGGACATCTGGGCGAAGTCCGACGCGCCCTTCTGATGGATCCAGCGAAACAGCTGGGTCGCGCGGAAGCGCTTCTCCCCCAGCTGCTCGCAGTACGCGGCCAGGCCTTGCAGATCGAATCCGAGCAGGTTGACCGTGTCCATCATGCGTTCCTCATGTTCCGGGCCTCATGGCCCGGAGGTCAGAGGCCTTGCCCGATTCAGCGGGCGTTGATTTCCAGACCGGAGAAGAAGAAGGCAACTTCCACGGCGGCGGTTTCGGGGGCGTCGGAGCCGTGCACGGCGTTGGCGTCGATGCTGTCGGCGAAGTCGGCGCGGATGGTGCCCTTCTCGGCCTTCTTCGGGTCGGTGGCGCCCATCAGGTCACGGTTCTTCAGGATGGCGCCTTCGCCTTCCAGGACCTGGATCTGGACCGGGCCGGAGATCATGAAGCTCACCAGGTCGTTGAAGAACGGGCGGGCCTTGTGCACGGCGTAGAACGCTTCGGCTTCGGCGCGCGACAGCTGCTTCTGCTTGGAAGCGATGACCTTCAGGCCGGCGCCTTCAAAGCGCGAGTAGATCTGGCCGATGACGTTCTTGGCCACGGCATCGGGCTTGATGATGGAGAGGGTGCGTTCGATGGCCATGTCTTTTCCTTGAAAATCTTGGGCTTGGCAAAACCCGGCATTGTAATGCTTGAAGTCAAGCCCCCAAGTGACAACCCGTCTTCAGACGGGGTCGGCCGGGGGCCCGACGCTGGGAACCGATCAGCGACGGCCGCGGCCACCGCCGCCACCACCACCGCCTCCGCCACCACCGCCGCCGCGACGGCCACCACCACGGTTGCCGCCACGGTTGATGAAGGCGTCGGCGCCGATGTAGCCCATCGAGGTCTTCATCGGATCGGGCTGGCGCTCGCCGCCCGGGCCGCGCTGGTTGCCGCGGTTGTGATGGTCCGGCGCGTCGCTGCCGCCCTTGCCGAAGCCCTGCGGGATGCGCTTGCTGCCAGTGGCGAAGCGACGGTCGAAGGTCTGCTCCAGCGGATTGATGTGCTTCGGGATGAAGTCGTCATCATCCTCGTTGCGCGGCCGGCGGTCGCGTTCGCGCTCCTGCTGCTGTTGCTGCGGGCGCTGCTGGCCGCGTGGCTCGTTGCGATCCGGACGATCACCGCGATCGCCACGATCCTGACGCTCGCTGCGCTCCTGGCGGTCGGCGCGCGATTCGTTGCGCTGCTCCGGGCGGTGCTCGTTGCGCGAGGCCTCCGGACGGCTCGGACGCGGTCCGCCGCTGTTGCCGCTGCGACGCTTGTCGCGGCGATCGTTGCGCTCGTTCTGACGCGGCGCGCGGGTCTCGTTGCCTGCCAGTTGGCGGATGACGCGGACATCCGCGTCGCCCAGCTCGATGTAGACGCCACGGCGCAGGCCGCGCGGCAGCACGACGGTGCCGTAGCGGATGCGGATCAGGCGGCTGACAGCGAGGCTGACGCTCTCGAACAGCTTGCGCACCTCGCGGTTGCGGCCTTCGGTGATGACGACGCGATACCAGCGGTTCACGCCTTCGCCGCCGCCGTCCTCGATGCTCTTGAAGCTCGCCTGCTGGCCGTCGACGTCGACGCCGGTCAGCAGCTTGTCCTTCTGCTCCTTGCTCAGCGAGCCCAGCACGCGCACCGCGTACTCGCGCTCGACGCCGAAGCGCGGGTGCATCAGTTGGTTGGCCAGTTCACCGGAGTTGGTGAACAGCAGCAGGCCCTCGGTGTTCAGGTCCAGGCGGCCGACCGATTGCCACTTGCCCTGAGGCAGGCGCGGCAGGCCGCGGAACACGGTCGGACGACCCTCGGGATCGTTGAAGGTGACCACCTCGCCCACGGGCTTGTGGTACGCCAGGATGCGCGGCGCCACCGGGGCGATGCGCACCTTGATCGGCTTGCCGGCCACCGCCACGCGGTCGCCGTAGGAGATGCGCTGGCCGACATGGGCGACCTCGCCATTCACCGTGATCTGACCCTTGGCGATCATGTCCTCGATGTCGCGGCGCGAACCGACGCCGGCTTGCGCCAGCACCTTCTGCAGCTTGGGCGCGTCGGCATCGGGCGCGAGCACGCGCTTGGCGGACTGGCCGCCGGCGTCGCCGTCGCCCTCGTCATCCGAGGCGTCGATCTCGGCGGCTTCAGCCACCGGCGCGCCGTCGGCCTCGGCATCCTCGTCGAAGGCGCCGGAGACCAGCGCGTCGAAGCGCGCCTGCGCCTCGGCCTGGAGCTGGGCGTCGTCGACCGACTCGGCGCCGTCCTGAGACTCGTCCGACGCGTGAGGGCGTGCCTGGCGCTGGCCTTGGCCCTGGCCTTGACCCTGTTGCGTCGGCTGATCCTGGCCTTCGCGCGGTTCGCGATCGCGATCGCGACCCCGGCGGCGGCGATTGCGCCCCCGGCCTTCGCGCTCACCGACGGCCTCACCGTCGGCGCCGTCGCCGGCATCGCCAGCGATGGGACCGGCAGCGCGCGGTTCGTGCGAGACCAGCTCGCCGACAGCCTCGGCCACCGGAGAGACCGGCGCGGGCGAGACCTCGACGGTCGCGACCGGCGCGGCGCTGGCAGCTGCGGAGGCCGTGGCCGCCGGAGCGGCGTCGCTGGCGTCGGCGGCCTCGGCCACCTTCTTCGTGGTGCGGCGCTTGGGCTTGGGGGCCTCCGCGTCGGCGGCGACCGCTTCGGCCGGAGCGGCCTCGGCGGGCGCGGCCTCAGCGGCCGTCTTGCGACGCGCGCGCGGCTTGGGAGCGGCTGCCTCGGCCTCACCCTCGGGCGAGGAGTCGCCCGGGTCGGTCGCCTCGGCGGGTGCCGCGGCGGCCTTGCGGGTGCGCTTGGGCTTGGCAGGCGCGTCGGACGGGGTGTCGGCCAGGGCGGCCGTCAGCGTCGGCTTGGAGTCGTCGATGTCGTTGGAATTCATGTGTCGGCTTGCACCTTGTCAGCGGTGGACACGGCCCCTTCCCGGGGCGTCATTGAGGCGCGGGGTTGACGGCCCCGGCCGGTGGTTCTTCACCCGGCTCGCTTGAGGCGGCCGGCTTGGATTCTTCTTCAGTGGCGACGTGCCCGGCGTCAGGCGCCGGCACGTCGTTGACCGCTTCCGGCAGCCCGGATGCCTGCTCAGGCCCGGAGGCGGATTCCGCCTCCGGCGCCGCCAGCGAGACCGCCGCGGTACCGTCCGGCTCGACCTCCACGATCGCGTCGCCGGGCATCTCCTCGAGCAGCGAGCCCTGCAGCGCGCCGGCGATCGGCGTCGGGTCGCCGCCCTGGATCAGCGCCGGCAATTGCTCCAGCGAATGCAGGCCCAGGTCGTCCAGGAACTGCTTCGTCGTCGCGAACAGCGCCGGCCGGCCCGGCGCCTCACGGTGCCCGATGACCTCGATCCAGTTCCGGTCCTCGAGCTGCTTGATGATGGTCGTGGCCACCATCACGCCGCGGATGTCCTCGATGTCCCCGCGGGTCACCGGTTGACGGTAGGCGATGATCGCCAGCGTCTCCAGCACCGCCCGCGAATACTTCGGCGGCTTCTCGGGGTTGAGCCGGTCGAGGTGCTCGCGCATCTCGGGCCGGCTCTGGAAACGCCACCCCGAGGACAGCGCCACCAGTTCCACGCCCCGCCCTTCCCACTCGCGCAGCAGCTCGTCGAGCAGCGTGCGCACGCTGTCGGCATTGAGCTCCTCCGCGAACAGCGAGCGCATGTCGCGCAGCGTCAGCGGCGCCTGCGCGCACAGCAGCGCGGTTTCCAGGACCCGCTTGGCCTCCTGCGTATTCATGAGGTCTGCATGGGCTCAGTTCATGACGCCGGCCTCGAGACCGGTCAAATCGGTGTGTGTCGCCATCTTGGGCGCCGGCGGCGGCTACGGGCCGCGCCGAACGGTTTCGATCTGCTTGCGTGGGGCGCTGCGCGCCGACGGCCGCCGCTGAGCGGACGGTTCCGACCGGTGGGACGGAGGCCGCATCGTGCGCGGCCTGGGCTGCGGACGGGGTCGACTGCCGCCCCGCCGCCGTCTTGCGCACGTTCTCGCGCAAGAAATTAGCGGGCATTGTAGCGCGACGGCGAGACCCGCTCTCAGAACACCGGATCGGGCAAACCCGCAGCCTGCCATCCGGCCGCCAGTTCAGACGGCAGCGGCGCCTCGAAACGCAGCGCCTCGCCGGTGATCGGATGCGCGAAACCCAGCCTCGCGGCGTGCAGCGCCTGGCGCGGCACGTCCAGCGCCAGCGCGCCGCCGTACAGCGCGTCGGAGATCAGCGGATGCCCGCGGGACGCCGCGTGGACGCGGATCTGGTGGGTCCGCCCCGAATGCAGCACGCAGTGCAGCGCCGAGACCGTCCGGACCAGCCCGCGCGGGTCGCGCCATTCGCCCTCGGCCAGCTTGAAGAAATCGGTGCGCGCCGGCTTGCCGCCCCCGACCACCGCCATCCGGGTGCGGTTCTGGGGATCGCGGCCGATCGGGGCGTCGACGGTCCAGTCATCAGGCGTGCGGGCGTGCGCCAGCGCCAGGTATTCGCGATGGACCTCCCGCGCGGCGATCATGCGCACCAGCGCCGTGACCGCCGCCAGCGACTTGCCCACCACCATCAGCCCCGAGGTGTCCTTGTCGAGCCGGTGCACGATGCCCGCGCGCGGCAGCGTCGCGGCGCGCGCGTGGTGCGCCAGCAGCCCGTTCATCAGCGTGCCGGACCAGTTGCCCGCCGCGGGATGCACGACCAGGCCGGCCGGCTTGTTCACGACGAGCAAGTGTTCATCCTCGAACACGATGTCCAGCGCGAGCGGCTCGGCCCGGAAGGCGAGCGCCTCCTCGGTGGGCACCAGGTCGACCACCAGCCGCTGCCCCAGGCGCGGCTTGCGCGAGGCCTGCGCGACGCGCTGACCGTCCAGCCAGACGCAGCCCCGCTCGATCAGCCCCTGCAGGTGGTTGCGCGAGAACTCCGGCGCGAGCTGCACCAGCCACTTGTCCACGCGCAGCGCGAGCTCCTGCGGACCGGCTTCGGCCTCGCGCCTTTCGGGTGCGTCGGCACCGACATCCTGCGCGTCCTCGGCGGCCTCCGGGCCGCCCGCCTCGTCACTCGGGTAAAGCCGGTCGTCTGCCGCCGGGTCGTGACCGACCTGAACCATATAATCGCCGCTCCAATTTCAGATGAGGGCCGCCGTGGCGCGCGCCCTGTGGACCATGATCGAGACTCGGGTGTTGCGCCGCCGGACCGCGGAATCTGCTGAGATGTCCGGCTCCTGGCGCGCCGCGTGGCGCTGCGTGGCGATGACCGCCGCGACGGCCGCCGTGCTGGGGCTGGCGGCTTGTTCCTCGGCCCCCAAGGAAGACCCGAATTCCCAGGCCAACCTGGAGAAATTGTACGCAGAGGCCAAGGAGGACATGCTCTCCGGCTCGTACGACCGGGCGATCAAGTCGCTGGAGAAGATCGAGGGCCGCGCCGCCGGCACGACGCTGGGCCAGCAGGCGCAGCTCGATCTGGCCTGGGCCAACTACAAGAGCGGCGAGCGCGTGCAGGCCGTGACGGTGCTGGACCGCTTCATCAAGCTCAATCCGTCGAGCCCCGCGCTGGACTACGCGCTGTACATGAAGGGCCTGGTCAACTTCAACGACGACCTCGGCCTGTTCGGCCGCATCGCCAGCCAGGACATCTCCGAGCGCGACCAGCAGGCCGCGCGAGACTCGATGCAGGCGTTCAAGCAGCTGGTGGAGCAGTTCCCCGACTCGAAGTACGCCGAGGACGGCCGCATCCGCATCGACTACATCACCAACAGCCTCGCGGCTTATGAGGTGCATGTCGCGCGCTACTACTACAACCGCGGCGCCTACCTGGCGGCGGCCAACCGCGGCCAGGCCGCGTTGATGGAGTTCCAGTACGCCCCGGCGCTCGAGGAAGCGCTGTTCCTGATGATGCAGAGCTACGACAAGCTCGGCATGACCCAGCTGCGCGATGACACCCGGCGCGTGCTGGTGGCGAGCTTCCCGGACAGCTCGTACCTCACCACCGGCAAGGCCAAGGTCAAAGACAAAGCCTGGTGGAAGATCTGGTGATCTGACGTCCTGGAACTCGCCATACGTCGTTGCTCAGGGGCTCGCATAGCGCTGCTATGCGTCACCCCCTCGCGCCTAGTCTGGCAAGCTCCAGCCCGTCAGATATCCTCGCCAACGCAGAAGCCCGCACCAGCGGGCTTTTTCACGTCTCGTGGGAGGCCTTGAGCTCCGCGAGCCACGCCTGCGCCGTCGCCTCGTCCGGCACTTGTGTCATCGGCGGCAGGGCCTCGCGCAGGCGCTTGCCGTAATGCGAGCCGGCCAGCCGCGGATCACACACCACCAGCAGCCCGCGGTCGGATTCGGTCCGGATCAGCCGCCCCGCCCCCTGCTTCAGCGCGATCGCGGCCTCGGCGACGAAGTACTCCATGAACGGGTTGCGGCCCTCGGCCTCCAGCCGCGCCACGCGCGCCTCCACCAGCGGATCGTTGGGCGGCGGGAAGGGCAGCTTGTCGATCAGCACGCACTGCAGCGCGTCGCCCGGCACGTCGATGCCCTCCCAGAAGCTCGCCGACCCGACCAGCACCGAGGCCGGCTGCTCGATGAACTGCTGCAGCAACTGCCGCTTGGGCATCGAGCCCTGCACCAGCACCTCGATGCGGTGCCCGCCTTCCTCGAAGCGCTGGCGCAACACGTCCGCCACCGTCTGCAGCTGACGCAGCGTCGTCGTCAGGATGAAGGTCCGCCCGCCCAGCCGGGCCGCCAGGCGCGCGCCCAGCCAGCCCACCGATTCGCCGTGGTCCGGCTCCGACGGCTTGGGGAAATGCCGCGGCACGTACAGCCGCGCATGGGACGCGTAGTCGAACGGGCTGCCCACGCGCAGCGTGCGCGCCTCGCCAAGGCCGGCCGGTTCGGTGAACCAGCTCAGCCCATCATCCTCTCCCAGCGTCGCCGAGGTGAAGACCCACGCCTTGGGCGTGCTCGCCAGCGCCTCCTGCATCGCCTCGCGGATGTCCAACGGCGACTCGATCAGCCGCACCTGGTGCGTGCCGACGTCGACCCACCGCACCGCGCCCGCATCGGGATCCCGCGCGAACAACTGCGCCGTCCTGGACACCTCGACCGCACGCTCGTGCAGCCGGGCTAGGTCGGGGCCGACCTCCATCACAGTACCCAGGGCATCGACGGCCAGCTCCAGCGCCTGCGCGACCTGGCCCAGCGCCGCGTCGAAGTCGCCCTGCCCCGCGCATTCGCTCCAGCGCAGCTTGAGCACCCCGCGCAACTCGCGGCCGCCCGCGCACGCCAGGCGCAGCGTCCGCGCCGCGCGCTCGATGCCGCCGGCGATCTCCTGCCACTCCTGCAGGCCGCGCGCATGCGCCAGCCCCTGCGCGAGCAGGTCACGCGCGAGGTCGAACAATTGCGCGCTGCCCAGCATCCGGCCCAGGAAGTTCAAGCCCGCTTCGGGCAGCTGATGCGCCTCGTCGAAGATCGCGATCTCCACGCTGGGCAGCAGCTCCGCGACGCCGCTGTCGCGCAGCACCAGGTCGGCGAAGAACAGGTGATGGTTGACGACCACCAGGTCCGCCTCCATCGCCTCGCGCCTGGCCTTCACGACGTAGCACTCGCGGTAGCTCGGGCAATCGGTGCCCAGGCAGTTGTCGCGGGTCGAGCTGACGATGGGAATCACCGGCGAGCGCTCGTCCAGGCCATCGATCTCGGAGAAGTCGCCCGTGTGCGTCGACAGCGCCCAGCGCTCGATGCGCGCGAGCTGCGCCACGGCTCGCCGATCAGGCAGCTCCGCACTGTGGCGCGCCTGCCCCAATCGGTGCAAGCAGAGGTAACTCCCTCGCCCCTTCAGCAACGCGGCACGCAGCGGCAACGCGAGCGTGTCCAGCAGTCGCGGCAGGTCGCGCATGAAGAGCTGATCCTGCAGGCTCTTGGTCGCCGTGCTGATCAGGGTGCGGCCGCCGCTGAGCAACGCCGGCACCAGGTAGGCGAAGGTCTTCCCGACGCCCGTGCCCGCTTCGACGACCAGCGTGTTGCGTCCGGCGATCGCCTGGGCCACCGCCTGCGCCATCAGCTGCTGAGGTCCGCGCGGCGCGTAACCGGGGTCGCGTCGGGACAAGGGGCCCGCCGTGTCAAACGCCGCCGCGACCGCATCCTCGAGTTCGCCGGGCCGCATTTCCTCCGCCGCCGAACGCAAGCGCGAGGCCGCCAGGCCCGATGGCAACGGGGATTCCGCGCCGCCGCCTTCCAGACGCGGCGCCGGGGCCCCGGCCCACGGCGCATCGGCCATCAGGTCCTGGAGCGCGTCGGCGGGGGGATCACCGAGGTCAGCGAGGGGATCGGTCTCGGGGGAATGGGGATCAGGCAGGCTCATCGGGATCGTTGGCCCGCTCCAGCCGCGCGATCTCGTCGCGCAGGGCCAGGCGTTGCTTCTTGAGCCGGCGCAGGGTCAGTTCATCCACCGGCGGCAAGACCACCGGCGGTGAGGGATCGATCGGAATGACGCCCGAGCCCAATGCCGCCATCAGCGCGTCGATGCGGCCATCCAGCTCGGCATGCGCGATGCGCAATTCGATCAGACGTCGGGCTGGAGAGTGAAGTTGTTCATCCATAAACGGGGAACCACCCGGCCGGGAGGCACAGCCGGACGATTATAGTTTTGGGATGACTCGCAATTCCCCAGGCTATCGCCTCAGCGCCGCCACCGGCATCCATCGCGGCGATCGCCTGTATCAGCAAGACCAGGTCCAGGTCATCGCCCATCCGCGCCAGAGCGGCTGCGTGCTGGGCATCGTCGCCGACGGCATGGGCGGCAAGAGCGGTGGCCGCAAGGCGGCCGACCAGGTCATCCTGACGGCCCAGCAGCTCTTCGAGCGCTTCGTTCCCGGCGAGGAGGACGAGGCCGAACTGCTGCGCCAGATCGTCTCCGAGGCGCATCTGATGATCCGCCTGACGGCGATCTCCGCCGAGGAGGAGCCGCACAGCACGCTGGCGGCCTACCTGCTGACCGCCGACCGCCGCTGCTTCTGGATCCACACCGGGGACTCGCGCATCTACCTGTTCCGCGGCCCCAACATGGTGACGCGCTCGCTGGACCAGTCCTACGTGCAGCGCCTGGTCGACGAGGGCCAGATCACCGAGGACGAAGCCCTCGTCCATCCCCAGTCCAACCTGCTGACCGCGTGCCTGGGCACGGTGCAGGAACCCACGCCGGTGGAGTCCTTCATCGAAAGACTGGAGCACGGCGACAGCCTGATGTGCTGCAGCGACGGCCTGTGGCATTACTTCACCCCGGCGGAGCTCGGCACGGTGCTGCACAGCCTGCCGCCGCGCGACGGCGCCGAGTTGCTGGTCAACAAGGCGCGTCAACGCGCCAAGGGCACCGGCGACAACCTGTCGCTGGCGATCGTGCGGCTGGATCCGCTCGAGTAAGCGGCCGAGATCAGCGGAAGGTGTTGAACGCCGCGCTCGGCTGGCGTTGCACCATCTGCCCCACGGCCAGCACGGCCTGCGTGCGCGAACTGACGCCCAGCGCCTTCAGCACGGCGGCCACGTGGTCCTTGATGGTCTCCACCGACACGCCCAGCTCGCGCGCGATGATCTTGTTGGGCTTGCCCTGCAGCAGCAGCGCCAGCACGTCGGTCTGACGCGGCGTCAGCTGCAGGCTTTCCAGTCCGGCGGTCGTCTGGTAACCGGCCTGGCTTGCCAGCGCCTGCACCTGGTGCAGCTTGGCGTTGACCGGCGCGGCGCCCTCGGTCATCAGCGCGGGCTCCGGTTCCGGCGTCGCATCCGAACCCAGCGACATCGGCGGCACGTAGATGCCCCCGGACATCACCAGCTTCAGCGCCTGCGCCAACACGTCATTGCCGGTGCGCTTCGGGATGAATCCCATCGCGCCCTGGTCGATCGCGCGGATCACATCGCTGGCGCGGTCCGAGGCGGAGATCACCACCACCGGCAGCGACGGGTACTGCGCCCGGAACTCCTCCAGCACATCGAACCCGCTGGCATCGCCCAGGTTCAGATCCAGCAGCACCAGGTCGAAGTCCTGACGCACCTTGAGCGTGTCGCGCGCCTGCGCCGCGCTGTCGGCACCCAGCACCTGCACGTCGTCGCCCAAACCTTGAATGACGGTCTGGAGCGCGGCCAGGATCAGCGGGTGATCGTCGATCAGCAGAACCCTCACGGGCGTGTCTCCTTGGATGGTCGGACTGCGGCGACTGGCTTCCCGGCCGGCCGTCCCGAATGACTTTTGAACTAGGGCGCGATCATAGGCGCGCCCTTTCGGGCAGGCACTCCCCCTTACGGTGGCATCGCTACCAGTAGAAAGTTCTATTGGCAAACAAAGATTTCTGTATTCGCCCAATCTGGTATCTCGCTGTGAGCGCTGTCCACCGAGTGTGACGACGGCGAAATCCGGCATCGGAAATGATGGAAATGCCACCGCCGCGCGATCAGCGCCCAAGCTCGCGTGGCGTCAATCGCACAGGGGCAAACACCGTACGCGACCGGTCAGCGGGACCGGCGGTCAGCGGTATTGCCGGGTGAGCGACTCGGCGATGCAGACCGGCTTGCCGCCCGCCTCGCGCTCGACGGTCACCTCGACCATCATCTGCACCCCGCCCTCCACCGGCTCCAGCCGCTTGAGCACGAAACGGCCGCGCAAGTGGCTGTCCACCGGCACCGGCGCGGGGAAACGCACGCGGTCCAGCCCGTAATTGATGCCCATGCGGACCTCGCGCACGCGGAACGCGGTCTCGTAGAAACGCGGCAGCAGGCTCAGCGTCAGGAAGCCGTGCGCGATGGTGGCGCCGAACGGGCCTTCGGCGGCCCGGGCCGGATCGGTGTGGATCCATTGCTGGTCCTCGGTCGCGTCGGCGAAGGCCTGGATCCGCGGCTGATCCACCGCGATCCACCCGGACACCCCGATCTCCTGGCCCACCAGCGGGCCCAGGTCTTCCAGCTTCTCGAACATCCGCATCCCGATCTCCTGTCGTCCTGAAAGGTTCAGCGCCGGCGGAGTCCGGATCCCGGACCAAGGGGCAAGTCAGTCCTTGCCGTCCTTGCCGGGCCCCTCCAGCCAGGCGCACAAGCGCGACCACTGTTCCAGGTCGCGGGTCACGCGGCCCGGGGCGATGTCCCAGAGCGTCAGCCCGCGCGCGGCCAGCTGCACGTAGTTCTGCGTGTCGCGCAGCTCGGCCAGCAGCGGCAGCCCGAGCTGCTCGATGAACTGGTGCAGCTGCTGCTGCGACAGCGTCCCCTCGCGCACCCGCATCGCCACGAGACCGATGTCCGGCGCACGCCCGGGGTTCCCGCGATCCCGGGCCGCATCTTGCAGCTCGCGCACGAAGTCGTATGTCGCCTGGATGTCAAAGAGGCTGGGCTGCAGCGGCACCACCACGCGGTCAGCCACCTTGAGCGCGTTCGCGAGCTTCTTGCCATGCAGCCCGGCGGGCGTGTCCAGCACCGCGTGCGACACGCCCTTGGGGCTGCGCAGCTGCTCGGCGGAGGCCAGTTCCCAGCCGCGGATCGCGGGCAGCGCCGCCGGCCGCTGGGCCAGCCATTTCGCGGAGGACTGCTGCCGGTCGATGTCGCCCAGCAGCGTCGCGTGGCCGCGATGGGCCAGGAAACCCGCGATGTTGCTCGCGAGCGTGCTCTTGCCGACCCCGCCCTTGGGGTTGGCGACCAGGATCACCGGCATGGCCTCTCCTCTCCTCGATGAGGTGCGCGGGATGTTATGCGATACCGCAAAATCCGCCGCCATGAGCGCTCCCGTTTCCATCCTCCTCCTGTCCGCGCATCCGGACCTGCAGCATTCCCGCGTCACGCGGGCGATGCTGTCGGCCGCGCAGGGCCTGCCCAACGTGCGCGTGCGCGATCTCTACGCGCTCTACCCCGATTACGCGATCGACACCGCCGCGGAGCAGGACGCGCTGCGCGACGCGGAAATGCTGGTCTGGCTGCACCCGATGCACTGGTACGGCATGCCCGCGCTGATGAAGCTGTGGGTGGACGAGGTGCTCAGCGTGGGCTTCGCCTACGGCCAGGAGGGCCACGCGCTGCACGGCAAGGACCTGTGGCTGGTGAGCTCCACCGGCGGCAGCGCCCATTCCTACAGCGCCGAGGGCTACAACCGGCATCCGGTGGGCGACTTCCTGCTGCCCTACGCGCAGACCGCCGCGCTGTGCGGCATGCGCTTCCTGCCGCCGCTGATCCTGCATGGCGCGCAGAAGGCCACGGCCGAGCAGGTCCAGGCCCACGCCCAGGCCTTCGTCGAGGGCCTGCGCGTGCTGCCCGAATGGTGCGAGCGCCAGCCCGAGCCCGCCCAGGAGGCGGTCCCCGACGACGAGCGCCCGGTCCGCGAGGAAGGAGCGCCGGTCTGATGGCGGCCGCGATTCCCCTCGAGGCGGCATCCGCCGCGCTGCAGGCGGCGTCCGCGGCGGCCTCCGTCGCGGTGACGGCCACCGAGGCCGCCGTGCACGGCGCACAGGCGGCCGAGGCCGCGCACGGCAACTGGCTGCTCACGCCGCTCGTGCTGCTGACCGCGGCGGTGCTCGCGGTGCCGCTGGCGCGCGGGCTCAAGCTCGGCTCCATCCTCGGCTACCTGGTCGCGGGCGTGCTGCTCGGGCCGCAGGTGCTGGGGCTGATCAGCCAGCCCGCGACGGTGCTGGAAGTCGGCGAGTTCGGCGTCGTGCTGATGATGTTCCTGGTCGGCCTGGAACTCGAACCCAAGCGGCTGTGGGCGATGCGCCGGCCGATCTTCGGCTGGGGCTCGGCGCAGATGCTGGGCTGCGCGGCGCTGCTGCTGATCCCGTCGTTCTTCCTGGACGCCGACTGGCACGCCGCGGTGATCGCCGCGCTGGGGCTGGCGATGTCGTCGACGGCCGTGGCGCTGGCCACCCTCAGCGAGAAGAATCTCGGCAACACCCGCGCCGGCCAGAGCGTCATCAGCGTGGCGCTGCTGCAGGACATCGCCGCCATCCCCGTATTGGCGCTGGTGCCCCTCCTGGCCAGCCAGGGGCGGCCGGCGGCCGGGCACTCGGGCGGCAAGATCTGGCTGGCGCTGGGCGCGCTGGTGCTGATCGTGCTGGGCGGGCGGCTGCTGCTGCGGCCCTTGCTGCGCTGGATCGCGCGCAGCGGCACGCCGGAGATCTTCACCGCGGCGTCGCTGCTGCTGGTGCTGGCCGCGGCGATGCTGATGCAGAAGGCCGGGCTGTCGATGGCGCTGGGCGCCTTCGCCGCCGGCGTGCTGCTCGCCGAGAGCGAGTACCGCCGCGCGCTGGAGGCCGACCTGGAGCCGTTCAAGGGCCTGCTGCTGGGGATGTTCTTCATCGCCGTGGGCATGGGCCTGGACCTGACCGTGCTGTGGCAGAAGCCGCTGGCGGTGCTGGGGCTGCTGGCGGCGCTGTGGCTGTGCAAGGGCCTGGTGCTGGCGGTGCTGGGCCGGGCGATGGGCCTGCCCAAGCCGGAACGCGCGGTGTTCGTGATCCTGCTGGCGCAGGGCGGCGAGTTCGGCTTCGTCGTGTTCCAGCTCGCCGAGCAGGCCACGCTGCTGGACGCCTCGCAGCGCTCGGTGCTGGTGGCGGCGGTCGCGCTGTCGCTGGCGCTGACGCCCGCGCTGCTGGCCTGGGCGCAGCGCCGCGCCGGGCAGGTGGAGCGCAAGTCCCCGCATGAGCTCAAGGAACAGCAGGAGTCCTCGGTGATCATCGCGGGCTTCGGGCGCTATGGGCAGATCGTGGGGCGGCTGCTGTTCGCCAACGGCATCTCGGCCACGGTGCTGGACCACGACGCGGACACCGTGGAATCGCTGCGGCGATTCGGCTGGCGGGTGTTCTGGGGCGATGCGACGCGGCTGGAGCTGCTGCGTACCGCTGGCGCGCAGAACGCGCGGGTGCTGGTGCTGGCGGTGGACGATTTCAATCACAGCGTGAAGATCGCCGAGATCGCGCGGCAGCACTTCCCGCACCTGACCATCGTGGCCCGGGCGCGCAACGTCCAGCATTACTACGCGCTGCGCGAGCTGGGCGTGGAGCTCATCGATCGGGAGACGCTGGACTCGGCGCTGATGAGCGCGCGCAGCGTGCTGCAGCAGCTGGGCTGGGAGCCGCACGCGGCGCGGCAGATGGCGTGGCGCTTCCGCCGGCACACGGTCGAGCAGACCGAGGCCATGCGCCCGCACCGGGGCGATCTGGACACCCTGATCGCGATGTCCAAGCGCGGCCGGGAGCAGCTGGAGGAGCGCCTCGCGGCGGAACGCAAGGCGCTGGCCGAGGGCCGCGGTCGCAATCCGTGGCAGGAGCCGCACCAAGCCCCTGGGTCGGCTCCGGGCTCGGCGCCCTCCCCCGGCGCGGCGGCCGGCGGATCGCCCGAGTTTCCCCAGCCCGACAAGGCTTGAGAAGAGCGGCGACAATCGCGGACTTATGTTTGCCCCTTCCCAACTCGAGGTCCGGCGTTTCTTCTGCCAGACCTACCGCAAGCACCGCGACAAGCTGCCGCTGACGCCGATGGAGGCGATCGCCTCGGACTGGATCGAGCAGCATCCGGAGTACCACGAGGAACTCGCCGACGAGGACGCCGCGCTGGCGGCGGTCTACACGGTGGAGGACGGCCGCACCAACCCGTTCCTGCACCTGTCGATGCACCTGAGCCTGATCGAGCAGCACCAGATCGACCAGCCCACCGGCGTGCGCCAGGCGCTGGACCTGCTGG
Source organism: Roseateles sp. So40a (assembly GCF_048081605.1). NCBI lineage: Bacteria > Pseudomonadati > Pseudomonadota > Betaproteobacteria > Burkholderiales > Sphaerotilaceae > Roseateles > Roseateles sp. So40a. Next base: position 3,419,018 of record NZ_CP182288.1, read on the forward strand.
CCGCGCGCCGGCAGTCGCTGCACGAGGCGCACCACGAGGCGATGGAATGCCTGGGCGAGATGATCTGGAGCTCGCAGCGCAGCGGCCTGCCGCCCGACGGCCACGCCTACCTGGACTGTCTGCGCCGCAAGGCGACGCGGATCGCGGTCTGAAGCCGTCGGACGCCGTCTGAGCGGCTTCCACAATGCAAAAGGCCACGCATCGCGTGGCCTTTGTTCGTCCGGGCGCTGAGCTTCAGGCCTGGATCGAGCCGCCCAGGGCGGACTTGCGTTCGTTCTTGCCGGAAGCGCCGTACAGGCCGCTGGGCTCGCCGGGCATCAGCACGTCGATGGCGCGGTCCAGCGCCGCGGTCGCCCGGGCCAGCGATTCGCGCTGGGCGGCCACGCGGCCACCCGCCTGCATCAGCCGGGTGCGCAGACCCGCGGGCACCGTGCCGGTGCGGGCGGCGGCGCTGAACTGCTCGATCGCCCGGGCCAGCGCCGCGTGCAGCGACGCCGCGTGCAGCTCGATCGCCTGCGAATCGCGCCGGTGCAGCGCGTCGCCCAGCAGGTTCAGGCAGCTTTCGACGTCCTGGAGCGGTTGTTCCAGGTCGACAGGAGTCGTGGTCAGAGGCGTGGCGGTCATGATCGCTTCAGCTCGGCGGTGAGGTCGTGGGCGCGTCCGGACCAGCGGTTCAGTGCGCTTGCTGGGTGCGGCCCAGCATTTCCGTCGCGTTGGCGATCAGCTTGTCGGCGATCGCGTCGGCATTGATCTTGAACTCGCCCTTCTCGATCGCGCTGGCGATGCGCGCGACCTTCTCCGCGTCGAAGCTGCCGTCGTCCGCGCTCGCGCCCGTGATCAGGCTGCTCGCGGCGTTGGACAGCTCCACCTTGGAGCTCTCGTTCGACGATGCGGCGGCGCCGGCCTTGCCGGCCTTGGCCGCACCGGCGTCGGGCGTCCCGGCGGTGGTGCCGCCTACCTTCGAGTAGGCGTTCAGGTCGTTGTTACCGATCTTCATGGCTTTTCTCCATGGGCCCGAGGACTTCCGGACCCCTTCCAATACCGGGTTTATCGACCCGGCTGGGCGGAACTTGAGGGGTGTCGTTCACAAAATAGACAGATCTCCCGGTTTGCCCGGCAGCCGTCTTCCCCGCGGTGAAGGTCGTCACAGTACCACCTCCACCCGTCGTTCTCCGATCGTACGCCCAGTGACCATGCGGCCATTGTCGAAACGTACACGGACATCCTGGCCTTCCAGCCCGACGCCCATCGCCTGCCCCTCGCCGGCGACCGCGTAACCGTCGCCGGTGGCCAGGACCTGCACCCGGTCGCCCGGCTGCACCCATTGGCGCAATTTCAGGTCGGCGGAGCGCAGCGCCTCGCCGGCCGCGACCGGCCGGACCAGGTGACGCCCCATCCAGCCGTCCGCTTGTGTATAGATGGCACCGGCCTCGCCGGCAATATCAACTTCGGCCAGACGCAGATGTTCTTGAGTCAGCGCCGTGCCCGCCGGCAGGTCCGCGGCGGCGACGTAGGCCTGTCCGTACACCTTGATCGTCAGCGGCAGCGTCACGTTCCACTTGGTGACGCCCGCCAGGCAGCGCAGCCCCAGCCGGGTGCGCCCCCACATCTTGCTGCCCGGCGGCAGGTAGGGCTGGATCTGCGCGCACGGCGCCAGGCGCAGGCGCGGGTCCAGCCGGCCCAGTTCCACCTCGACCCGAGCCTGGTTCGGTGCCACCTGCCGCGCGCCGGCCATCGCCAGCGTCTGCAGCCGGTCTTCCAGCGTCGCGTCCAGCGCGCCGAGGCCGGAACCACCTTGTTCGCTATTCGTAGCCGCAAGCACGGGCGCGGTCACCTGCACCTTGGGCGCGGGCGCTTGCTGCAGCGTCTGCGCGCCGACATCCTCCGCCCATCCGAACATCACCCACACGCCCAGCAGCGCGCCCGCCAGCAGGGCGGGCAGCGCCTGCGAGGTGCGGGCATGGGACGAGGGGCAGTCTTGCGGCATGGGACGGAACTGTACGGATCCAGGCGGCGCCGATGGCTTGGAAATGCGCCCGGATCACCCGTCTTATCGCGCTCATGTTTTCGGACCGGCTGCCCACAATGCCCGAACGTGACAAACCGGGCCGGCGTCCGACGCCCCGCCCCAACCGTCCGAAGGAGCCGACATGCTGAACCGACTGACCGACGCGATGAATTTCCAGGCCCAGGCGCTGACCCTGCGGGCGGAGCGTCAGCGCCTGCTCGCCAGCAACATCGCCAACGCCGACACCCCGGGCTACCAGTCCAAGGACATGGACTTCGCCAAGGCGCTGCGCGAGGCCACCTCTCCGGCCAGCAACACGGCCGACTCCAACATGACGCTGACCCAGCGCACGCAGAACGCGCTGCAGAGCAGCCTGAGCAGCATGACCAGCATGGACAGCAACACGGTCGACATGGACCGCGAGCGCGCCAGCTTCGCCGACAACACCGTCAAGTACGAGGCCTCGCTGCGGTTCCTGAACGGCAGCATCCGCACCATGATGGACGCGATGAAGTCGCCGAACTCGGCCTGATCGTGACCTGAACGCATAACGAACAGGAACCCATCATGTCGATGTTCAACATCTTCCATATCAGCGGCAGCGCGGTCAGCGCGCAGAGCCAGCGCCTGAACGCGGTGGCCAGCAACATGGCCAACGCCGACACTGTCGCCGGTCCGGACGGTCAGGCCTACAAGGCGCGCCAGGTCGTCTTCCAGAGCATCCTGGCCCAGAACGGCACCGACCAGACCGACGTCGGCGTGCAGGTCGTGGGCGTGCAGGAGAACCAGACCCCCGGCCGCCGCGTGCACGACCCCAGCCACCAGCTGGCCGACGCCGACGGCTACGTCACCTACAGCAACGTCAACAGCGTCGAGGAGATGGTCAACATGATCTCCGCCTCGCGCTCGTACCAGAACAACCTCGAGGTCATGGGCACCGCCAAGTCGCTGCTGCTCAAGACCCTGCAGATGGGCCAGGGCTGAGGCCCGTGCCGCGCTAAGAACTTCCCGGAAGGCCCGTCATGGACTACACGACCCTCAACGTCAACTCGAGCACGAACAAGACGCCCACCACCGCCGCCCAGAGCAGCGGCGCGGCGGACACGCAGGACCGCTTCCTGAAGCTGCTCGTGGCGCAGATGCAGAACCAGGACCCGATGAACCCGATGGACAACGCGCAGGTCACGACCCAGCTCGCGCAGATCCAGACGGTGACCGGCGTGGGCACGCTGAACAACAGCATCCAGAGCCTGTCGGGCCAGTTCGAGCAGATGCAGGCGCTGCAGAGCGTCAGCCTGGTGGGCCGCGAGGTCACCGTGCCCGGCAACAAGGTCGCCGTCGCCGACGGCAAGGCCACGATGAACTTCGACCTGTCCGGCGCCGCCGACAGCGTCAAGCTGGAAGTGCTCAACGGCGCCGGCGCGGTGATCTCCACGCAGGACCTCGGCACGATGAAGGCCGGCAGCCAGAGCTACACCTGGGACGCCTCCAAGGCCTCCGAGACCGCCAACCTGACCTTCCGCGTCACGGCGACCAAGTCCTCCAACCCGGTCACCTCGACCACGCTGATGCGCGACACCGTGCGCTCCGTCAGCACCACGGGCGGCACGCTGCAGCTCGAACTCAAGAATTCGGGCCTCGTCGACTACGACAAGGTCCGCGCGCTGGGCTGATCCCGGCACCCTTCCCCGCCTGAACACCGACCGACCTCGATCGACCCGCGGCTGAACCGCCCAAGGACATCCTCATGAGCTTCCAACAAGGCCTCTCCGGACTGAACGCTTCCAGCAAGAACCTGGAGGTGATCGGCAACAACATCGCCAATTCCCAGACCTACGGCGCGAAGTCGTCGCGGGCGGAGTTCGCCGACATGTACGCCTCGGCGCTCAACGGCGCGGGCACCAACGACATCGGCATCGGCGTGCAGATCCAGACGGTGGCCCAGCAGTTCACGCAGGGCAACATCACCGTCACCGAGAACCCGATGGACCTGGCCGTCAACGGCAACGGTTTCTTCCAGGTCAGCGACGGCAAGAACCCGACGATGTACACCCGCAACGGTCAGTTCAAGATCGACAAGGACGGCAACATCGTCAACAACGACCAGCTCAAGCTCCAGGGCTATCCCGCCGACGCCAACGGCGTGATCCAGCCCGGTCTGGCGCAGGCGCTGAAGCTGCCCACCGGCGGCATCGACCCCAAGACCACCGGCAACATCAAGATGGAGTTCAACCTGGACTCCCGCGCCGGCCCGACCGCCGCCTATGACCTGACCGATCCGGCCGACCCGAACTCGGCCAAGATCGACAAGACCGGCCTGACGCTGAACGACCCGACGACGTACAACAACGCCACGTCGATGACGGTGTACGACACCAAGGGCCAGCCCATCGCGCTGACCATGTACTACCAGCGCGCCAACAACGACGACGCCAACGGCAACACCGTCTGGAACGTCTACCTGACGGCCAACGGCTCGGCGGTGCAGTTCGACTCGCAGGGCAACCCCATCGAGACCGACAACGGCCAGCCCAACGGCAACCCGCTGACCCCGTTCACGCAGATGACCTTCCTGCCCACCGGCGGCAAGCCCGTCTCGCCCGGCCCCAGCGAGTTCCTGAACCTCAAGATCCCCGCGGGCGTGAACTCGCAGGGCGCGCCGACCCTGCCGATCCCGGCGCCCCCGGCCGACCCGTCCGATCCGTCGGTGCAGGGCATCTCGCTGGACCTGCGCTCGGCCACCGAGAACGGCTCCAACTTCGCCGTCACCGACCTGACCCAGGACGGTTACGCCCCGGGCCAGCTGGTGGGCATCAAGATCGAGGACAACGGCATCGTCACCGCCCGCTACTCGAACGGTGAATCCAAGCCGGCCGGCCAGGTCGAACTGGCCACCTTCCGCAACCCGCAGGGCCTGCAGCCGCTGGGCGGCAACCTGTGGTCGCGCACGAACGCCTCGGGCGCGCCGGTCGTGGGCGTGCCCGGCGACGGCAACCTGGGCTCGCTGACGCCGGGCGCGCTGGAGGAATCCAACGTCGACCTGACCTCCGAACTGGTGAATATGGTCACCGCGCAGCGTGTTTATCAAGCGAATGCGCAGACGATCAAGACGCAAGATCAGGTCCTGCAGACCCTGGTCAACCTGCGCTGATTCCGGCGCGGACCTGACTGCCGATCGCTGAGGAGTTCCGATGGACCGCATGATCTACCTGTCGATGAGCGGCGCCCAGGCGGCGATGTCGCGCCAGGACGTGCTCTCCAACAACCTCGCCAACGCCAACAGCAACGGCTTCCGGGCCGAGCTGCAGGCGTTCCGCGCGGTGCCCATCCGCGGCGACGGCGCCACCACGCGCGCCTTCGCGCTGGAGACGACCACCGGCCACGACCTGTCCGCCGGCCCGATCACCACGACCGACCGCAACCTGGACGTCGCGATGAAGGGCAAGTCCTGGATGGCCGTGCAGGCGCTGGACGGCACCGAGGCCTACACTCGTGCCGGCTCGATGGACGTCGACCAGGACGGCGTGCTGCGCATGCGCAACGGCCTGCAGGTGCTGGGCGACGGCGGCGCGATCACCGTGCCGCCCAACTCGACGATCTCCATCGGCGACGACGGCACCGTCGTGGCCAAGGCCGACGGCCAGCGCCCGGTGAACATCGGCCGCATCAAGCTCGTCACCGAGGAAGGCCGCTTCACCCGGCGCGATGACGGCCTGTTCATCGCCGACGGCGGCGACCCGCTGCCCGCCGATCCCAATGCCCGGCTGCAGTCGGGCGCGCTCGAGGGCTCCAACGTGAGCCCGGTCGAGACCATGGTCGGCATGATCGCCGCCGCCCGCCAGTTCGAGCAGCAGATGAAGATGCTGTCGATCGCCCAGACCCACGGCCAGGCAGCGTCCAAGCTGCTGTCCGACAGCTGATCCCGCGCGACAGAAGTTCGCAGTACGGAACCGCTTTAGCCCAGGATTCAGGAGACCAAGATGCTTCGTTCGCTCTGGACCGCCAAGACCGGCATGGAAGCCCAGCAGACCCAGCTGGACGTGATCTCGCACAACCTCGCCAACGTCTCGACCAACGGCTACAAGAAGTCCCACGCGGTCTTCGAGGACCTGATGTACCAGACGCTGCGCCAGCCCGGTGCCAACAACACCGAGCAGACCACGCTGCCCACCGGCATGCAGGTCGGCCTGGGCGCGCGCGCCGTGGCCACCTCGCGCAGCCACTCGCAGGGCAGCCTGACGCAGACGTCCAACTACCTGGACGTCGCGGTCAAGGGCAACGGCTTCTTCCAGATCCAGATGCCCGACGGCACGACTGCCTACACCCGTGACGGCAGCTTCCAGCTGGACGCCAACGGCCAGGTCGTGACGAACAACGGCAACACGGTGCTGCCCGGCATCATCGTGCCGGCCGACGCCAAGTCCCTGACCATCGGCGCCGACGGCACGGTGAGCGTCACCACCGCCGCCAGCGCCACGCCCACGACGCTGGGCCAGCTGCAGCTGGCGAACTTCATCAACCCCCCGGGCCTGGAATCGCTGGGCGGCAACCTGTACGCCGAGACGGTCGCCTCGGGCACGCCGCAGACCGGCGCCCCCGGCCAGAACAGCCTGGGCACGGTGCAGCAGGGTTTCGTCGAGACGTCCAACGTGAACGTCGTCGAGGAACTCGTGCAGATGATCCAGACCCAGCGCGCCTACGAGATGAACTCCAAGGCGATCACGACCACCGACCAGATGCTGCAGAAGCTGTCGCAGCTCTGATTGAGGAGTCCCCATGCCGTCCCTCCCCGCCCTGATCCGCCTGAGCCTGACCGCCGCCGCCGCTGCCGCCACGCTCGCCCTCACCGCCTGCTCGACGATGTACCCGCAACCGCGCGTGGACATGCAGCCCGCGCCGGTCGTCAAGATGCCCGAGCCCATCCCGGCCGCGGCCAACAACGGCGCGATCTACCAGAACGCCAATTACCGGCCGCTGTTCGAGGACCATCGCGCGCGCCTGGTCGGCGACATCGTCACCGTGACGATCACCGAACGCGTCAGCGCCACGCAGAAGTCGAACAGCGAACTAGACAAGTCCGGCGCGCTCGCCGCGGGCGTGACCGCCATCCCGGGCATCGCCGCGAATTCCTTCGGCGCCGGCCGGGCCGACGTGGGCGGATCCTCGTCCAGCAAGAGCACCGGCAAGGGCACCAACGAGAACACCAACGACTTCTCCGGCACGATCACCGCCGTGGTCACCGGGGTGCTGCCCAACGGCCACCTGCTGATCTCGGGCGAGAAGCAGGTCGGCGTGAACGCCAACGTGGACGTGCTGCGCTTCTACGGCCAGGTCGACCCGCAGTCGATCCGCCAGGGGAACATCGTCGCCTCCACCTCGATCGCCAACGTGCGGGTCGAGCAGCGCGGCCGTGGGGCCGTGGCGGACGCCCATGGAATTGGCTGGCTATCCCGCTTCTTCTTGAACCTTTCGCCCATTTAAGTTTCCCCACAATCGGTCACACGAGTCTGCCAACCGTGTGACCGAGATGTACCCCAACACCCTCCCCCGCTTCTTCTCCCGTTCCCCTCGCCTGCTGGCCTCCGGCCTGCTCGCGCTGATGGCCCTGCTCGCGATCGCGACGCCGGCCGAGGCGACGCGCATCAAGGAAGTCGCCGCGGTGCAGGGCGTGCGGTCCAACCCGCTGACCGGTTACGGCCTGGTCGTGGGCCTGGACGGCACCGGCGACCAGACCACGCAAGCCCCGTTCACCGGCCAGAGCATGACCGCCATGCTCCAGCAGTTCGGCGTGCTGCTGCCGCCCGGCGTGACCATGCAGCCGCGCAACGTCGCGGCGGTGATGATCACCACCCAGCTCCCCCCGTTCGCGCAGCCCGGCCAGCCGCTGGACATCGTCGTGTCGTCGATGGGCAATGCCAAGAGCCTGCGCGGCGGCACGCTGATCGCCACCCCGCTGCGCGGTGCCGACGGCCAGGTCTACGCGATCGCCCAGGGCAACCTGGTGGTCGGCGGCGCCGGCGCGTCCGCGGGCGGCTCCAAGGTCCAGATCAACCACCTGAGCGCCGGCCGCATCCCGGGCGGCGCGCTGGTCGAGCGCAGCGTGCCCACGCCGCTGCAGCAGAACGAATGGCTGCAGCTGGACCTGAACGCGTCGGACTTCGGCATGGCGCGCGCCGTGGCCAAGGCGATCAACAAATCCAAGGGCGAAGGCACGGCGATGGCGCTGGACGGCCGCGTGGTCAAGGTCCGCGCGCCGCTGGCGCCCGATGCCCGCGTCGCCTTCCTGGCCGACATGGAGAACCTGAGCTTCGACCAGGAGATCCCGTCCGCGCGCGTCGTCATCAACGCCCGCACCGGCTCGGTGGTCATGAACCAGGCCGTCACGCTGCAGCCCTGCGCGGTCGCGCACGGCAACCTGGCGGTGACGATCTCCAGCACGCCGCAGGTCAGCCAGCCCAACGCGCTGTCGGGCGGCCAGACCACGGTCACGCAGAAGACCGACATCTCCATCAAGCAGGACCCGGGCTCGCTGATCCAGCTGCCCGCGGGCGCGCGGCTCAATGACGTCGTCAAGGCGCTGAACTCGCTGGGCGCCACGCCGCAGGACCTGCTGGCGATCCTCCAGGCGATGAAGACGGCCGGCGCGCTCCAGGCCGAGATCGAGGTGATCTGACATGGCCCTCTCCACCCCCCTCAGCACCTCGCTCGGCATGGGCGTCAATGGCCTCTCCTCGGACACCCGTTCCGTCGAGCAGCTCAAGTCCACCGCCTCGCGCGACCCCAAGGCCGCGGTCAAGGAGACCGCGCGCCAGTTCGAGGCCCTCTTCATGCAGGAAGTGATGAAGAGCATGCGCCAGGCCACGATGAGCAGCGGGATGATGGAGAACTCGGCCACCCAGATGGGGTCCGACATGCTCGACCAGCAGTACGCCGCGAAGATGACCGGCCTGCCCGGCGGCCTGTCGCAGGCCATCGAGCGCCACCTGCAGCGCCAGCTCGGCGTCAAGGACGGCGAGCTCCCGAGCGCCAAGGACGCCACCAAGATCCAGCAGCTGCCGCAGCTGGCGGTGAAGAACGTGCAGCCGCACGTGCAGGACTTCATCCTCAAGCACGACGCGGCGGCCAAGTCCGCGCAGGCGTCCACCGGCATCCCGGCGAGCTTCATGATCGCGCAGGCCGCGCACGAGTCCGGCTGGGGCAAGCGCGAGATCCTGAACAAGGACGGCTCGAGCAGCTTCAACGTCTTCGGCATCAAGGCCGGCGCCAACTGGACCGGCAAGGTCGCCGAGGTGCAGACCACCGAGTACGTCGACGGCAAGGCCACCAAGGTCACGGCCAAGTTCCGCGCCTACGGCAGCTATGAAGAGGCCTTCAAGGACTACGCCAAGCTGATCGGCAACAACGACCGTTACCGCGACGTCGTCGCCAAGGCCAACACCGGCAGCGCCGAGGGCTTCGCCAAGGGCCTGCAGAAGGCCGGTTACGCCACCGACCCCGAGTACGCGACCAAGCTCGCGCGCACGATCAACACCACGATGCGCGTGCAGCGCGCGCTGGCGTGATCGCGCGCCTGAGCACGCACCCGAAGGTTTGAGGACCACGCCATGAGCACCTCTCCGTTGCTGTCGCTGGGCATGCGCGCCATGTTCGCCAATCAGGCGGCGCTGCAGACCATCGGCCAGAACATCGCCAACGCCAACACCCCGGGCTACTCGCGCCAGGAGGTGGTGCTGACCACGCCCGAGGGCCAGTTCACCGGCGCCGGTTATTTCGGCAAGGGCGTCAACGTGCAGACGGTGACGCGCTCGCACAACGAGTTCCTCACCCGCGAGGCCGCCGCGGCCAAGTCGCAGGCCTTCGCCGACACCACGATGCAGTCCCAGCTCGCGCAGCTGGAGAAGCTCTTCCCCACCGGCGAGGACGGCCTGGGCCAGTCCGCCAACGACTTCCTGAACGCGCTCGTCGACGTGGCGAGCCGCCCCTCCGACCCGTCCGCCCGCCAGGTGGTGCTGGGCAAGGCGCAGGCGCTCGCGTCGCGCTTCCAGAGCGCGGGCCAGCAGCTCGCCGACCTGCAGTCCGGCGTCGTCAGCGACATGAACGCCGACGTCAAGCAGGTCAACGAGCTCGCCAAGCAGATCGCCGCGGCCAACGACCAGATCGCCCGCTCCGCCGGCAGCAGCCACACGCCCAACGACCTGCTGGACAAGCGCGATCAGCTGATCTCGCAGCTCAGCCAGTACGTGCAGGTCAGCACCGTCGAGAACAGCCGCGACGGCACGATGGGCGTGTTCATCGGCGGCGGCCAGGTGCTGGTGCTCGGCGGCCAGGCGCAGCAGCTCTCGGTCACGCCTGATCCGTATGACGGCGCGCGCGCGCAGCTGTCCATCAGCGACACCAGCGGCACCCGCGCGCTGGACGACAGCACGCTGACCGGCGGCTCGCTGACCGCGATGCTGCGCTACCAGAACACCCACCTGCAGGACGCGCGCAACCTGCTCGGCCAGATGGCCACGGCCATCGCCACGCGCGTCAACGAGCAGCAGAGCCTGGGCGTGGACCTCAAGGCGCAGGCCGGCGGTCCGCTGTTCACGATCTCGCAGCCCTCGGTGCTGCCGGCGGTGACCAACCGCGGCGACGCCAAGCTCAGCGCCACCGTCACCGACGGGTCGCTGGTACCGGCGCTGTCGTTCACGGTCACGCCCGATCCGACGGGCACGCCCGACAGCTACCAGATCGCGGTGCGCCCCGGCGGCACGCCCACGATCATGAGCAACGACCAGATCAAGAAGGCCTACGGCATCAGCCTGTCCACGAGCGGCACGATGCAGCAGGGCGACAGCTTCCTGCTGGAGCCCGTGGCCAATGCCGCGGGCAGCTTCAAGCGCGCGCTGGACGATCCGGCGGGCCTGGCCGCAGCCTCGCCGATCATCGGCACGACCGACGTCAACAACAAGGGCACCGCCACCGTCGACTCGCTGTACGCGATCAACGACAAGTTCGACAAGAGCAAGCAGCCCGCGACCGTCGAGTTCGGCACCGTCAACGCCGACAACAGCATCAACTACACGATCACGCTGTCGGACAACACGCAGGTCAGCGGCATCTGGAAGGCCGGTGGCCAGATCGGCAACGATCCGGCGGGCGGCGTGGACCTGGGCTTCGAGCTGCGCCTGAACGGCGTGCCGCGCCAGGGCGACAAGATCGCGCTGCAGGTGTCCGACCAGGTGGTCTCGACCAACAACGGCAACGCCAAGGCCTTCCTGGCCATGCAGAAGGAGCCCTTCCTGGGCAAGCAGCTGCAGGTGGACGGCACCTTGTCGCGCGGCCAGACCGTCAACGAGGCCTACGCCGCGGCGATGGCCGACATCGGTTCGCGCGTGCAGGGCGCGGACTACCTGGCGCAGGTGTCCACCTCGGTGGCCTCCGACGCCGAGACCTCGCGCTCCAGCCAGGCCGGCGTCAACCTGGACGAGGAAGCCGCGCGGCTGATGCAGTTCCAGCAGGGCTACCAGGCCGCCGCCAAGGTGCTGCAGACCGCGCAGAGCCTGTTCGACCAATTGCTGAGCATCGTCAGCAAATGACGCGGCCGCTGACCTGCTGACCCGCTGACCCGATTTCCGAGGGACCACCCCATGCGACTCTCCACCGCCAACATGTTCGACTCCAGCATCTCCACGCTGCAGAAGCGCCAGCAGGAGATGCAGGACGCGCAACAGCGCCTGACCAGCGGCAAGCGCGTCGAGAAGGCCAGCGACGATCCCACCGCCGCGGCCCGCGCCGAGCGCGCCCGCACCTCGATCGGCCAGGTCGACGCGAGCCAGCGCGCGCTGGACGCCAGCCGCAACAGCATGACGCTCGCCGAGAGCGCGCTGGGCGACGCCAACGAGCTGATGCAGCAGATCCGCGAGGCCATGGTCTCCGCCGGCAACGCCAGCTACAGCGACCCCGAGCGCCAGGGCCTGGCCAACAAGATCCAGGGCCTGCGCGACCAGCTGCTGTCCATCGCCAACCGCAGCGACGGCGCGGGCGGCTACCTGTTCTCCGGCCAGGGCACCTCGGGCACGCCCTTCCTGGACAACCCCGTGCAGCGCGACGCCGCGGGCAACCGCACCGGCGGCGGCGTCGGCTTCGAGGGCATCTCGGGCAATGTCTCCACGGGCAACATCGAGAACTACCCGCTGAGCGTGGACGGCCGCGCCGCCTGGGAGCAGGCGCGCAGCGGCAACGGCACCTTCGAGACCGGCCCGGCGGCCAACGTGCTGACCGGCCGTTCCTCCACCGGCTACATCGACTCGGGCCGCGTCACCGATCCCTCGCTGATCACCGGCGACAGCTACAGCGTGGTCATCAGCGGCACGGCGCCGTCGCAGACCTACACCGTGTTCAACGAGAGCCAGGGCCATGTGCCCGTGGCCAGCGACAACTACACCGGCGGCAGCACGGTCAAGTTCGACGGCATGGCGATGACCATCGCCGGCAGCCCCTCGGACGGCGACAGCTTCTCGGTGAAGCCGTCCACGGCCGACCTGAAGGTCTTCGAGGTGCTGGACCGCACGATCGAGTCGCTCAAGACCACCGGCCGCACGGCGCCCGAGATCACCCAGGCCAACCTGGTGAACCTGCGCGACCTGGACGCCGTCATGGGCAACCTGACCAACGTGCGCAGCCAGGTCGGCGAGCAGATGAACAACCTCGACGGCGCGGAATCCCGGCTGCAGACGCTGAAGGTTTACAACCAGGCTGAGCAATCTGCCGCAGAGGACCTGGACATGACCCAGGGCATTTCCGACTTCCAGAACCAGCAGACGGGCTACGATGCAGCGCTGAAGACCTATTCGATGGTGCAGCGCATGTCGCTGTTCCAGTACATCAACTCCTGATGCGCCGATCTGCATGAACTCGACACACGCCGTGCTGGGCCAAGTGGCCCTGGGGTACGCGCCCCTGGTTTCCAAGTCCCTCGACATCGAGGCCACCCGCGTCACGGTGTTCGCGCTTCGCCCCGAAGTCACGCCCGACGCGGGCGAGCTGCTGGCGGCGCTGTCGGAAGCCTTCCCGGCCAAGCCGGTGCTGCTGAACGTGGCGCACGAGGGCCTGCTCAAGGGCCTGCTGGCGGCGCAGCTGCCGGGCCACATGAAGATCGAGGTGCCGGCCTTCCTGCTGTCGGACGCGGACCTGGCGGCGCAGGCGCAATCGCGCGGCGCGCTGCTCAAGGGACGTTCGGACGCGGCCGGTTTCAAGCAGGTCGTGCTGGACCTGCAGGACCTGAGCAGCGGCCCGCTGCCGGCGGGCAAGTCGGTGCTGGTCTCGGGCGCGCGCAGCGCCGCGGACTTCAAGCAGGCGCTGGACGCCGGCGCGCACGGCGTGCTGGGCTGGACGGTGCACGGCGAGTTCGAGGCCCCGGCGGCCCCGGCCACCCGCAACGACGCGCAGGCGGACCTGCAGGTGATCGTCGAGCTGATGTCGCGCGTGGACCAGGGCGAGGACGTCGAGCGCCTGGAGCAGACGCTCAAGCGCGATCCGAGCCTGGCGTTCAAGCTGCTGCGTTACATGAACTCGGCGGCGTTCGGTCTGTCGGTCGAGGTGTCGTCCTTCCGCCACGCGATCATGCTGCTGGGTTACGCGCGCCTGCGCCGCTGGCTGGCGCTGCTGCTGGCCACGGCCAGCAAGGACCACGCGATGCGTCCGGTGATGTTCGGGGCGCTGCGCCGCGGGCTGGTGATGGAAGAGCTGGCCAAGGGCATGTCGGATTCGGAAGTCCGGGACGAGATGTTCATCTGCGGCCTGTTCTCGCTGCTGGACCACATGCTCAAGCAGCCCTTCGACAAGCTGCTGCAATCGATCCCGGTGCCGGAGCGCGTGCGTCAGGCGCTGGTCGACAAGACCGGGCCGTACCACGGCTACCTGCAACTGGTGCAGGCGATCGAGAACGAATCGATGCTGGACATCCGCGATGCGCTGGACACGCTGATGCTGGGCGCCGACGAGGTCAACCACGCCGTGCTGCGCGCGCTGAGCAAGGCCGCCCAGCTCGAGTGATCCCCGGGGCCGCGGCCTCTTCGGACACGACACCATGACAACGGCTCCTTCGGGAGCCGTTGTCGTTGGCGGGCATAAACTTGGCCCGTGTCACCCCAACTCCCCCTCGCCTCCCCCGATCTCGACGCCCTGCGCGCGCTGCTCAAGGCGCGCGGCCAGGAGCTGCCCGAGCTGCTCGCCGGGCTCTGGGACGGGCCCTGGCCCTCGTTCGTGCTGGACGCCAAGGGCCAGGTCTTGCTGACCAACGCGCGGCTGCAGGCGCTGATGGGCGAGATCTCGCTCAAGGGCCAGCGGCTGCTGCCCAGCGGCAAGGCGCAGGAACTGCGCCTGATCGACGACCAGGGCCGCGACCATCTGCTGCAGGCCTGGGTTCATCCGCTGGAGGGTGGACTGGGACTGGCGCTGCTGCAGGACCACAGCACCGAACTCGCCGCGCGCGAGCGCGCCGACCGGATGCAGTCGGAGATCGACCAGTGGCTGGACCTGTGTCCGCTGCCCGCGCTGATGCACGACGACCAGGGCCTGTTGCTGCGCTTCAACGCCGCCTTCGCCGCCCTGTGCCGGCGCCTCAGCCCGCAACTGCCGATCAGCCTGCATGAGCTCCCGCCCGAATGGCGCGAGCTGCTGCATGTGAAGACCTCCGATGCAAGCCAGGAATTCCACCGCAACGCGCTGCTCGCGCCGCCGGGCGACCGCCGGCGCTGGATGCGGGTGCGCGCGCGCCGGCTGAGCGGCCCGTGGACGCGTCCGCGCACGCTCGTGATGCTGGAGGACCGCAGCGCGGAGCAGGACCTCGAACTCGCGCAGCAGCAGTTGCAGACGCTGATGGACACGGCCGGCGTGGGCCTGGCGACCTTCCAGGCCGAGGCCGGCTGGTCGCGGCCGGGCACTGGCGCGCCGCCCCCGCCGCTGCTGGCCGGCGAGGTGGAGGCCGCCAGCGGCCTGAAGCCCGCGCCAGCGCTGCAGGGCGTCAACCGCGAGATGGTCGAGCCCGACTCCCGCGCCGAATACGAGAAGCTCCAGCAGGCGCTCAAGCAGGCGACGCCGACGGTGGCGCGCTACGCGGTGCGCCATCCCGAGCACGGCCTGCGCTGGCTGATGACGCGGGTGGAGATCGGTCAGCTCGCCTCGGGACAGAAGACGACCTCGGTGCTGACGGTGGACATCACCGACCACCAGCAGGCGCAAGCCCGCAATGAATCGCTGCAGCAGTCGCTGCACCTGCAGACGGAGCGTGAGCGCGCGGTGCTGGACTCGGTGCTGGTGGGCATCGTCACCGTCGGGCGCGAGGGCATCGAGTGGATGAACCGCTCGGCGCGGCGGATGTTCGGCGGGGACCTGGCGGAGTTCGCCGGCCAGCCGATCAGCAGCGTCGCGACCGAGGCCCCCGACCACCCCTTCCGCCAGACGCAGTACCTGGACGAGCTCCCCGAGGGCCTGGCCGAGACCTTCGAATGCCGCGTCGTCGCCCGCGACGGCCGCGAGTTCTGGGTGGTGGGCAACGCCGTGGCGACGGTCGGGCCCGACAGTTCGCGACAGCTGACCTACGCGCTGCTGGACATCGAGCGCCGCCGCCAGGCCGAGGCGCAGAGCCAGCAGGCGCAGGCCTCGCTGCACCGCATCATCGAGGCCGCGCCGATCGCCATCAGCCTGCATGACGCCCGCACGCTGCAGGTGCGACAGATCAACCAGGCCGCGGCGGCGCTGGCCGGCCGGCCCGAGGAGGAGTTGATGGGCGCGAGCCTGGAGGCGCTCTTCGGCAGCGGCGACGAAGCGGCCACGATCCGCTCGGACATGGAGTTCGCGCTGCAGAGCAGCGAGGTGCTGCAGCGCGAGTACCGGCTGACGGTGCGCGGCCAGGCGCGGATCTGGGACGCGCGGCTGCTGCACCTGGCCGGCGTCAACGATGCCAGCGGCGAGCTCGAGCCGGAGCAGCTGCTGCTCGTGGCGACCGACGTGACGCAGCAGCGCGCGCAGGAGGCGGCGCGGCTGGAAGCGGCGATCGCGCAGCGCGAGCTGCTGGTGCGCGAGGTCCATCACCGCATCAAGAACAACCTGCAAGGCGTGGCCGGCCTGCTGCAGCAGATCGCGGCGCGGCGGCCGGAGGTCCGCACCGTGATCAACGAGGCGGTCGGTCAGGTGCAGGCGATCGCGCAGGTCTACGGGCTGCAGGTGGGGATGTCGGGCCCGCTGCGGCTGCGCAAGGTGGTCGAGGCGGTGATGGGGTCGGTGCAGCGCATGTTCGGGCGCGAGATCCTGGTGACGGTGGACGGCGCGATGGCCGAGCAGTCGCACCGCTGGGGCCTGCCGGAGGCCGAGGCGATCCCGATCGCGCTGACGCTCAACGAGCTGTTCACCAACGCGCTCAAGCATGGCGGGCAGGAGCCGGTGCGCTGCGAGCTGCGTTTCGATCCGGAGCAGGTGGTGCTGCGCATCGTCAATGAAGGCACGCTGCCGGCGGGCTTCGACCTGGCGCAGGTGCGCGGCGGCGTGACCGGACTGGGGCTGGTGCGCGCGCTGCTGCCGCGCCGCAGCGCGCTGCTGGGGCTCACGCAGGAAGGCCCGCTCGTGGTGTGCGAGCTCAGCCTGTGGCCGCCAGGGGTGCAGTTGCTGGAGGCGCTGTGAGGACCACCTCCCCCCGGCACCTGTGACCACCCGAAACCGGGGCTGCCCCCGGGCGGGCCTCGTCGCGACATTTGGGTGACAATCCCCGATCACCCCCTGGGGGCTCTGCCTGGGCGTCGCCCGGGTTTTCCTTGGATTCGGGAGCAGCGTGGATAGCGTGAGCAAGGACGTCGGCGCGAGCGGCAAGGGCCGCATCCTGGTCGTGGACGACGACCGGCTGGTGCTCGCCACCCTGACGCATGGCCTGGCGCAAGCCGGTTACGAGGTCCTCGACGCCGACAACGGCGACGACGCCATCCTCATCGCCCGTCAGCATCGCCCCGATCTCGCCCTGCTCGACATCCGCATGGAAGGCATGACCGGCTTCGACGTCGCCGGCTACCTGCGCGATTACCTGCAGCTGCCCTTCATGTTCCTGTCCGCCTTCGCCGACGAGGCCACCGTGGCCAAGGTGAAGGAACTCGGCGCGCTGGCCTATCTCGTCAAGCCGCTGGACATCCACCAGATCGTCCCCGCCGTCGAGGCCGCTTTCGCGAACCGGCCCGCGCGCACCGCATCGGCCGCTCCGGCGGCCGCGCCCGCAGTTGAGCTGGGCGCGTCGCTCGAGGTCGTCGAGGCGATGGCGCTGGGCGTGCTGATGCACCGCTACTCGCTGACGCGCGCGCAGGCGCTGTCGCGCCTGGAACGCATGGCCGCCGAGCAGCAGATCGAGCTCGGCGAGCAGGCCCGCCGCGTGGTCGAGGCCGTCGAGCAGCTCGCGCTCGGGAGCTGAATCAAGGGGTGAGCCCCCGCCGGCTCAGCTCGGCAGCGTGAAGTAGAACCGGGCGCCCTGCCCGACCTCGGACTCGGCCCAGATGTCGCCGCCATGCCGGCGCACGATGCGCCGCGCCGAGGCCAGGCCCACGCCCGTGCCCTGGAAATCGCTGGCGCTGTGCAGGCGCTGGAACACGCCGAACAGGCGGTCCGCGAAACGCATGTCGAATCCCGCGCCGTTGTCGCTGACGACGAACACGCGTTCGCCCTGGCGCTGCTCGGACTCGAAACGGATCAGCGCCCGCTCGCGCTTGCCGCTGTACTTCCACGCGTTGCCGAGCAGGTTCTCCAGGACCATGCGCAGCAGCGTCGGATCACCTTGCACGCGCAGTCCGGGCTGCACCTGGGCGTCGACCTCGCGGGCCGGCGTCGCGCGACGGAGCTCCTCCATCACCTGCCCCGCCAGCAAGGACAGATCCACCGTCTCGTGCCGCAGCGCCTGGGAGGACAGGTGCGACAAGGCCAGCAGCGAGTCGATCATGCTGTGCATCCGCGACGAGGCGCCGAGCACCCGGTCCAGGTGATCGTTGCCGGCGCGGTCCAGCAGCCGGCCGTAGTCTTCCTTGAGGATGCGCGTGAAGCCTTCCACCACGCGCAACGGCGCGCGCAGGTCGTGCGACACCGTGTAGCTGAACGACGCCTGATCCGCCCGGGCCTGTTCCGCGGCCTGCATGGCCAGCGCCGCCGGCACCGTGTCCACCGCGCCCTGCGGCCACAGGCTGAGCAGCGAGCCCGCGCCGCCGGGCAGCGCCGTCAGGCACAACCACCACGCGCCGCACGCGCTGCCCGACTGCAGATCGGGCTGGGCCAGCGCCTGACGCAATTCCTCCGGCAGGCGTTCCTCGCAGGCGCGCCACAGCTGCCCGCGCGCCTCCGCGCCGCCCATCATCTGCGCGGCCGCGTCGTTCAGGTCGATCAGCCGCGTCGAGGCGCCGGCCTCGGTGCTGAGCAGCCACGCGGGACCGGGCAAGGCCTGGAGCCAGTCGGTCGTCGAGGGCGGCGTCGCATCGGCCAGCGCGGCCGTGGCGCTTGCCGAGTCCGTGGTCGCGACGGTGATCGACGAGGCCGCCGCCGGGGCCGCGGCGTGCACCGTCGCCTCGTCCAGCGCCCGGGCCGCGCCCAGGAATCCGGCGAATCTCCCCGCCGCGTCCGTCATCGCCTGACCGCGCAACTCCCAGCGGCGCGCCTGCGCGTCCAGCACGCGCAGTCGGTCGAAGGAGATGGACGGCTCGACGCGCGGCCGGATCGCGTGCGGTACGCCGTCCGCGCCGGGCAGCGGCTCGAAGCGTTCCCACAAGGTCTGCGTCACCGCGCCGTTCACCGCGGTGCCCGCCCAGCTCGACGCCGGCGTGCCCTGCGACGCCTGCCACCGCACGAGGTGATGCTGCGCGTCGGTCTGCCAGAGGCAGTCGGTCTGCAATTGGGTGAGGGCCTGCGCCTGCTGGCGGCTCTCGCGCAGCAGCTCGCCGAACTGGGCCCGCGCCAGACGCACCGCGAGGTGCCAGGTCAGCGCGGCCACGAAGATCATCAGCGCCGCGCCCGCCATCACGGCGGTGAGCACCAGGCCGGGGCCGCTGGGCTCCAGGTTGAGCGCCAGCAAGAGGAGCAGGACGACAACCGCCAGCCCCAAGGCCAGCGCGGCTCCCTTCCATGGCCGACGGCGAGCGGCGGCGTCCCCCAACCTGTTCATGCCGGCCATTGTATGTAGCCAAACGCCATGCTTTCGGGCCCCGTGTGCGGGCGACAGGTCCCGCAGGCGGCCCGCTCCCGGCCCTCGGGGCGTCCGCACGCCCCCGCTTGGCGGCGCCGGCGCCACACCCGACCGGGGACTTACCCCGAGCGGAGGCCCCAAGAACACCAGTTTTGACTGCTTTTTCGCACGCTCCCCGGCTCCCGGTGAACGACAATGGCCCGCAACTCCGCGCGGAAGCTCCCGCGCGGCGACATGATCAGAAGATGTCATCAGACTACGCCACGACCATGCCCTCCCGGACTCAGCCCGAACCCGCCGTGCTGGACGATCAGGCGCTCGCTCGTCTGCGCGAGCTGGACCCCGAGGGCGTGAACCATCTGCTGGAACGCGTCGTGGCGGCCTTCCTCAAATCGCTGGACCTGCAGGAGCAGGTCCTTTCGCAAGGGCTGGACGCGCCGCGCGACCTCAACGCGCTGCGCCACGTGGCCCACACGTTGAAGTCCGCCGCCGCGAGCCTGGGCGCCACCGTCCTGTCGCAACGCTGCGCCGAGATCGAGGCCCTCGCCCGCGCCGGCCGTGAGGACGGCCTGGCGGACCTGGTGGACACGGCCCTCGCCGACATCGCCGCCGCCCGGCTCGCGATGCATCAACTGGTGCAACCCGCACGATGAGCCGCGTCGTGAAGGACAGTCTCCCGATCGAACGGCCGCGTGTCCTGCTGGTCGACGACGACCCGGTCAACCTGATGCTGATCGAGGCCGCGCTCCAGGAGCACGGCTTCGAGGTCACGGCGCTCACCGGCGGGCAGCAGGCGCTGCAGCTGGTCACGCACTGGACCCCCGAGCTGATCGTGCTGGACGCGCTGATGCCCGAGCTCGACGGCTTCGAGACCTGCGAGCGCCTGCGCGCGATGCCCGGTTTCGAGAACGCGCCGATCCTGATGCTGACCGGCCTGGACGACGAGGCCTCGATCAACCGCGCCTACCAGGCCGGCGCCACCGACTTCTTCGTCAAGTCCACGCAATGGCGGCTGCTCGCCGGCCGCCTGCGCTACATGCTGCGCAGCTCGCGCACGCGCCAGGAACTCGAGCGCAGCAAGTCCAAGCTGGCCCGCGCGCAAGACCTGGCCCGCATGGGCAGCTTCGAATGGCAGACCGGCCACGGCTTCAAGCTGGCCAACGAGGCGCTGCGCGTCTTCGGCCGCGGTCCGGTCGATCCGCTGGACTTCATCGGCGTGATGCGCATGGTGCCGCGCGAGGAGCGCCTGCTCTTCATGCGGCTGCTGCGCGACGTCGTCGCCCACAACTCGGTGCTGGTGACCGACCTGCCGTTCACGCTGCTGGACGGCCGCAAGCGCGTCATCCACATCGAGGCCGAGCCCGAGTTCAACGAGCACGGCAACGCCTGCGGCTACACCGGCGTCATCCAGGACGTGACCGACCGCCGCATGGCCGAGGACCGCATCCGCGAGCTCGCGAACTTCGACGCGCTCACCGGCCTGCCCAACCGCCGCCAGCTGATGTGGCGCGCCGAGCGCGCGATCGAGGCCGGACGTCGCATGGGCCATGAGGTCGGGCTGCTGCTGATCGACCTGGACCGCTTCAAGGTCATCAACGACACGCTGGGCCACGCCGCCGGCGACGACCTGCTGATGGAAGTCGGCCGCCGCCTGCGCTCGTGCGTGCGCCACAGCGACCAGGTGATGGAAGGGATGCTGGAGTCGGTCGGCACGCGCTCGCACCGCACGCTGGAAGCCGTTGGCCGGCTGGGCGGCGACGAGTTCGTCGCGCTGCTGCCCGAGGTCGGCGACGAGACCGACGCGGAACGCGTCGCCGATCGCGTGCTGGACGCGCTGCGCGAGCCGATCTTCATCGCCGGCCAGGAGTGTTTCGTGACCGCCTCGGTCGGCATCGCGCTCTATCCGCGCGACGGCCTGACGATGGCAGACCTGCTGCGCAACGCCGACGTGGCGATGTACGCGGTCAAGAACCAGGGCCGCAACGCGTCGGCGCTGTACTCGCCGATGCTGGCCGGCCGCGGCCGCGAGAAGCTCGAGCTCGAGTCCGCGCTGCACAAGGCGATCGAGCGCGACGAGCTGGTGCTGCATTACCAGCCCAAGATCGACGTGCGCACCGCCCGCATGGTCGGCGCCGAGGCGCTGATGCGCTGGCGCCGCGGCAACCAGCTGGTGCCGCCGGGCGACTTCATCCCGCTGGCCGAGGAAACCGGCCTGATCGTGCCGCTGTCCGAATGGGCGCTGCGCGAGGCGGCGCGTCAGGCCAAGGTCTGGCAACTGAATTTCGGCTTCAGCGAGTCGATCGCGGTGAACCTGCCCAACCGGCTGTTCGAGCGCTCGGACCTGGTCGAGCACATCCACCAGTTCGTCAGCCAGTGGGGCGTGCCCCACCGCGCGATCCAGCTGGAGATCACCGAGACGGGCCTGATGAAGGACCTGCAGAGCGTGATCCCGTCGCTGCACCGGCTCAACGAGGTCGGCGTGGAGATCTCCATCGACGACTTCGGCACGGGGTATTCGTCGCTGGCGTACCTGACGACGCTGCCGATCTCGGAAGTCAAGATCGACCGCAGTTTCGTGCGCGACCTGGGCATCACGCCGCAGAGCTCGGCCGTGGTCACCGCCATCATCGCGCTGGCGCGCTCGCTGGGCCTGCAGGTGATCGCCGAGGGCGTCGAGACGCTGCGCCAGATGGAAGTGCTGCGCCGGCTGGACTGCAGCCTGATGCAGGGGTTCCTGTTCAGCAAGCCGCTGCCGCCCGATGACCTCGAACGCTGGCTGGCGCAGACCGTGTTGCCGCGCAAGGCGCCCTGGATCCTGCCGACCACCGAGATCAGCGACGAAAGCCCGATGCGCTGACGCCGCCGCGAATCGCGACCGTCCGCCTCCCCTCCACGTTTCACCGAGCCCCGACCGATGCCGCAGCAGCCCCCCGCTCTTTTGGCAAAAGCGGCCCTGCGCCGGCTGGCGCTGGACAAGCTGGAACCCACCCCCGAGAACTACGCCCGTGCCTACGCGCAGGAGGCCGGCGAGCCGGTCCGCGCGGCCGGCAGCGCCACGCAGCTGCCCGAGCGCGCGCAGGGCTCGATGGCGCGATTGCTGGGCCTGGCCGTGCCCGACCCGCAGCAGCGCCAGCAATTCGCGACGCAGCTCAAGGAAGGCCGCTGGGACGAACTGCAGCGCGCGCTCGAAGCGCTGCAGCAGACCCACGGCCCGGGCGCGCAGGCCGAGCAGCTCGCGCAACTGATCGAGCGGCTGATGCGCGGCCTGGAACGCGGCGGCCGGCAATGGACGCTGGCGCGCAAGAAGGACGGCGTGCTGCGCGTGCTGCAGAGCAATCGCAGCGACCCGCAGCGGCTGACGCTGCGTCTGAAGCAGCTGGTGACCAGTTGGGATTCCGACGTCAGCGACGCGCGCGTGGAGACGCAGCCCGCGCCGCTGGATGAATTGCCGTCGACCGTCGGCATGGGCGCGTCCGCGGGCGCGGCGGCTGCCGCTGCCGCTGCCGCTGCCGCTGCCGACGACGATGAGGACGACGAGCGCTCGGGCACGCCCACGCAGTTCTTCACCGACGAGGAAAGCGCGCAGCCGCCGGCCGAAGCCGGCGATGGCGTGCCGGCGAGCGCCTCGGCCGAGGGCGGCCGGTATGGCTCGCTGGACACGCTGATGGGCGCCGCCGCTGCCCCCGCTGATTCCGCGGTGGGCGCAGGCCCGGGCCTGCTCTCCTGGCCCGAGGTCGGCACGCACCTCAACGGCACCGTGCGCCACGCGCTGGCCTCGGACGACGCGCGCGCCAAGGAACTCATCGACGAACTCGGCACGGCGCATGCCGAGCTGGTCCACTACGGCGCCACGCCCGAACGCGCGGCGCAGATAGACGCTTTGTGCATCCGCGCGCGCCGCTGGCTGGACCACCGCAATCACGCGTTCAACGAGCTGGGCAAGCTCTGCGGCGAACTCACCGGCAGCCTGGCCGACCTGGCCGAGGACGATTCCTGGGCGCAGGGCCAGTGCGAGGCCATGGGCCAGACGTTGGCGCAGGGACTGACCGCGCGCAGCGTGCGCTCCGTCAGCGAGCTGCTGCACAACACGCGCGAGCGCCAGCACAGCCTGCGCGAGGAACGCAGCCGCGCGCGCGACGCGCTCAAGGGCCTGATCAACCGCATGCTGCAGGAGCTCGGCGAGCTCGGCCAGCACACCGACCGCTTCAGCTCCAGCGTGGGCAAGTACGCCACCGTCATCGAGCAGGCGGACTCGCTGGAGAGCCTGGCCGGCGTGGTGCGCGAGATGGTCGAGGAAAGCCGCAGCGTGCAGACGCTGGTGCAGTCCACGCAGGGCCGCCTGCGCGATGAACACGACCGCGCGACGCAACTGGCCGAACGGGTCGAGCAGCTCGAGGGCGAGCTGCGCAAGCTCTCCAGCGAGGTGCAGACCGATCAGCTGACGCAGATCGCCAACCGTCGCGGCCTGATCGCGACCTTCGAGACCGAACGCGCCAAGCTCGACCGCGAGCCCAAGCCGCTGGCGCTGGCGCTGCTGGACATCGACAACTTCAAGAAGCTCAACGACAACCTCGGCCACGCCGCGGGCGACGAGGCGCTGAAGTCGCTGGCGGCCCGCGTGTCGGGGCTGCTGCGGCCCGGCGACAAGGTCGGGCGCTGGGGCGGCGAGGAGTTCGTGCTGATCCTGCCCGAGGCGCCGCTCGAGGAGGCCCAGGCGGTGCTGCTGCGGCTGCAGCGTTCGTTGTCGGCCAGCCTGTTCATGCACGAGGGGCGCGACGTCTTCGTCACCTTCTCCGCGGGCGTGACGCTGTTCCGCATCGGCGAGACGATGGAGCAGGCGCTGGACCGCGCCGACGAGGCGCTCTACGAAGCCAAGCGCACCGGCAAGAACCGGGCGTGCGTGGCCTGAGGGTCAGGCCTTGATGCACTTGCGCACCGTGTCCACGGTGCGCGTGGTGATCGTCTTGCCGAAGAGCTTCTCCAGCATCGTCATGAACAGCGGGCCCTTGTCGTTGGGCAGGTAGTGGCTGAAGACCTCGACGCCCTGCAGCTTGCAGATCGCGGCGCCCTCCCCGGCCATCGGCAGCGACACCGGCGTCTCATGCGGACGCTTGAGGAAGGTGATCAGGCGCTTGGCGTCGGCGGGCGGATGGAAGGCCGCATGGGGGTCGGCATCGACGAGGCGCTGCAGGTGTTCCACCGGGCGTACCGTCGTGCCGAAGGTCTTGCCCAGCGTGTCCGTCATCGCCTGCTCGGCGCGCCGTTCGAGTTCATCGACCGGCGCGCCGTCGTGGTCGAAGACCACGTTGCCGCTGGAGATCACCGTCTTGACGCGGGTGAAGCCCGCGGCCTCGAAGGCACGGATCAGATCCGGCATCTTGGCGTTCATCGGACTGACACCACGGAGGAAAGCGACGTAACGCGGCATGGCAGGCGGATCCGGGATGAGAGGACCGCCGCAGTCTACGGCCCGCCGTCGCGCCTGCCGCGTGTCATGCTCAGATCGTGAAGACGCCGTCCGCGGTCCGGATCCGGATCGGCTCGGTCGTGGCGACGTTCCACAGCGCAATCCCGTAGTCGACCTCATGCTCGCCCGGCTGGTGGAGGAACAGTTCGATCTTCTCTCCCAAGGGGTAGACCGTCTTGGAGATGTAGTCCGCCAGCGACTTCCCCGGCTCGATGGTCAGGATCCGGCTCAGGTCGAGCACATCCCCCTCGGCGGCTCGATAGTTGGTGACGACGTCTCGCGGCGCGCCGTTGACGGTCTTGGGATCCCACACGAAGGTGTCAGCGCCAGCGGTTCCGCACAACAGGGTGCGCCCCTGGTCCGGGCGATTGTTCAGGGTGACGTGCGTCCCGTCGGCGACCGCGGCCGTCGTGTGCGTCCAGGACAGGACCGAAAACTCGCTGACGTTGCCGGCGAGGTCGGTCTGTCGGACCCAGAGCACCTTGTCGCCCGTGCCGGCCACCAGGGCCTCGCCGGGCGCCTGCGCCGCAGCGAGGGACTCGTTGAGGTTGACGCCCCCCATCCCCGGACTGTCCGACCATCCGTACAGCGTCGCCCCGGCCTCTGCCTTGATCACGACGGTTGAGTCCGCAGTGATGAAGTCGCCCGCACTGCCGCCGGTGTCGTGCTTCAACACCAGCAGCGGAGCGTCAGCATGGCGATCCAGTTCGATCCACAAAGACCCCATGTCTGCCTGGCTGATGTTGCCGGCGGGATCCATCGGCATGACATCGATGAGCTTCTTGCCATCGGCGCCCAGCGCCGAGCTGGGAATCGTCATGGTGTTGGGGTCCCCTTCGGTCCACCGGACGACATCCCCCAGATCATTGCTGCTCACCCGGTAGTACCACTTGTCGCCTGGCTTCAGCCCGCTGACGGCGATCGTGCCGTCCTGCGTGATGCCGTCCGTGGCGCTGGCGCCGGTGTCATGGACCAACTGCAGGGTCAACGGCCCCGGTGAGGTGCGATCGAGCGTGAAGTTCAGGTGTGACGTCGCCACGTTGCCCGCGCCATCCTCGACGCGAACGGTCACGGTGCGCTCGCCCTCGGGCAAGCGCCACAACGGGTCGATCGACGCGGTACCGCGTCCGGTTCCCCGTTCACCGGTATCGAACTCATAGGTCCAGTACGAGCCGGCCTCGGCGTTGACGTGCACGCGCGGCACCGAGGTCAGCGTGGAGGATCCTGGCTGGTAGACGCCCGTGAACGGATTCGAGTCGTAGACCTGGATGGTGGCGGGATCGATGGCCCGATCGAGCGTGAAGGCCAGTTCGGTTTGGCCGGTGTTGCCGGCCGCGTCGGTCTGCCGCACATGGACGATCTTGTCGCCGTCCGCGCCGAACACGCTCCCATCGATCTGATGTTGAGCGCTGCCTTCGCGCCAGGTGACGCCATCGAGGCTGAACTGCCAGGGGCGGCCGGACTCCAGGCCATCGACGAGGACGGTGGCGACGCGGGTCACGCGATCCGACAGCGTCTCGTTGCCCGGATCCGCGGCGGCCGAGGCGCCGGTGTCCACCAGCAGCGAGGCGGAGAGCATCGGTGCGCGCGTGTCCAGCACGAAGTCGAACTTCGCCGCTTCGCTGTGGTTGCCGGCAGCATCGATCTGCTCGACGAGGACCGATTGCGCGCCATCCGTCCGGAACTGATCGGCAGGAATGTGGTCGCCGACGCCCGCCGTCCAGGTCTTCCCACCGTCCATCGAGAAGCGCCAGGTCGCACCCGGTTCAAGCCCGCTGATGTGCAGGGTCGCATCGTGCGTCAGCAGATCGTCGCCACGCTCGCCGGTGTCCGCCGCCAGCGATACCGTCGGGCGTTCGGGCGGCGTGTGGTCAGGGTCGGGTTTTGTGCCGGTGTCAGGGTCGGGCTTCGTGCCCGTATCGGGATCGGGTTTCGTGCCCGTGTCGGGATCGGGCTTCGTGCCCGTATCGGGGTCGGGTTTCGTGCCCGTATCGGGGTCGGGCTTTGTGCCCGTATCGGGGTCCGGCTTCGTGCCCGTATCGGGGTCGGGTTTCGTGCCCGTGCCGGGATCGGGCTTGTGGTCATTCTCCGGCTTGGCCGTTTGGCCGGATGAACCGCCGCCCACGAGTCCCGAGCCTGCGGCCGCGGCCATGATGCCAACCAGCGACAGGATCGCTGCGGCTCCAATCTGGCGTTTGCCGTCTTCTGACACGCCGCCCGACTCCTGTGCAGGTGACGGGCTGGACGACGTCGAATCCATGTCCGCGCCGGCGGTGAGCAACTGCGCGTCGGGCGCTGCAGCGGGGGGTGGCTCCGTCGACACGTTCGCATCGACCAGGTGCTCATCGACCACGGTCTCGATGTCCGTCAGGTCGTCGCTGGTGTTGTTCCGCCGGGGGCGGTGGGCGTGGAGGGAGGGGGTTTCGGGTGCGCTCAGGGGCAGCACGGATGAGAGGGGCTTGGCGGGAGCGTCTGACATGTTTGGGGGTTGCACTGCAAGGAGGAGAGGTCCTTCCAGTGTCCCGAGCGCCGGCCGAACCCGCGATGACCGATGTGCAGCACCTCGTCAAGCGGGACTGACCCATGCGGGTAGGCCGCCTACCCGAAAGACTGGGACATGACGACTCTCGCGTGGCTCAGCGCTGCATCAACAGCGTCAGCGCATGCAGGAACACGCCGATCGCGCCGCCCACCAGCGTGCCATTGAGCCGAATGAACTGGAGATCGCGGCCGACGCTCAGCTCGATCTGGCGCACGAGGCTGCGGTCGTCCCAGGCCTTGACGGTGGTGGCGATGTGGCGCGTGACGCCCTCGCGCATGCCGCCGACCATGCGCTCCGCGGCCGAGAGCACATGCGTGTTGATCGCCGACACGAGCGACGCGTCGCGACTGAGCCGATCGCCCAGCGCGGCCATGCCTTGGTCGAGATGCCGGATCAGCACCGAGTCCTCGCGGTGCAGGTCGCGTTCGAGCGTGGCGCGCACCTCGGACCAGATGCCGTCGAGGTAGACGCGCACGTCGTCGCTCTGCACGACGCGGTCCTTCATCGCATTGACCTCGCGGGCGAAGTCCGGGTCCTGGCGCAAGCGCTCGATGAACTCGACGATCCAGGCGTCGAACTGGCGTCTGACCGCGTGATCGGGCTGCGACAGCGCGGTCTGGACTTCCTCGACGAGCTGCAGGGCGAGCTTGTCGGAGAGGCTGTCAGCCATCTTGTCGACGTTGGCGATGGTGTCGACGAGCGAGGTGGCCTTGGGCCATTGCGCGCGCGAGAACTTCACCAGCCGGGCGGCGACGAGCGAACGCACCTCGGGCGTGGCGAGGTAGTCGCGCAGCTTGGACAAGGCGCCGTCGAGCACGTCCTGATGGCGGCCGGACTGGGTCAGCACGTCCAGGACGGAGGCCGCGGTGGCGGTGGCGTTCCAGGCGAGCGCGCGGGCGATCAGGAACTCACCGAGCGCGCGGCGCACGGCCTGCTCGTGCAGCAGCGACAGGCCCTCGATGGCCATCGTGCGGACCGGTCCGGTGATCTGCGCGAGGTTGGCGGGCACGCGCAGCCAGTCACCGAGGCGTTCGGCGGGGTTGAGGATCTGCAGCTTCTGCAGCAGGACCTCGGGGTGCAGGAAGTTGTCGCGGACGAACTCGGCGAGCGCCTCGGCGAGGCGCTGCTTGCCCTGCGGAATGAGGGCGGTGTGGGGGATGGGCAGGCCGAGCGGATGGCGGAACAGCGCGACGACGGCGAACCAGTCGGCCAGGCCGCCGATCGCGGCGGCTTCGCAGAACGCCTTGAGCCAGGCCCAGGGACCGGCGGCGCCCATGACGAGGCTGAGGATCAGCCCGGCGAGCGATGCGAGCAGGCAGCCCAGCGCGATGCGCTTCATGCGGCGCAGGTCGGCGGCGCGGGGATCGACGGCGCGAGGGTCAGGAGCGTCCGAGGCAGTGGTCAAGGGCATCGGCGACGGGGTGGCAGTTGCGGTGCCCGATCCTGCAGCGCGGCTAAGCCGCGTGCGCGGACCGGATGAATGGATGGGTGAATGGATGGGTGAATGGGGGGAGCTTTTATCACCGGGCGCTTGGGATGAGGGCTAGAGCGCGCCCTTGTGGAAGCGGTGGTGTTCGTCGAGGAAGACAACGTAGAAGGTGTTGGCGCAGAAGCGGCCGCCTTGCGGGTGCGGTTTGCCTTCGAGCTCGCGGGGCACGACGAAACCGCACAGCCTCCCCGCCCAATCGAGCCGGAACCGTCCCCACTGCGCCTGATGCGGCACATGTTTCGGCGGCTTGAACTCCGAGCGCACCGGAAAACCTCCGTAGATCGACAGCACGCGGCCGGTCTTGCCGATGGGCTGCTGCTTCCAATGGTCGAGCGAGTACTTGCCGTAATGCGCAAGCTTGTCAAAGAGTCCGGCGAGCTTGTCCTGGGGCCAGTCCGAGAAGCGCTGGCCGGCCGGGTCGTAGGTGAAGTACGAGAAGTTGAACTTGCAGCGCGCGGGATGGTCGCTGTCGGCCGCTTCGAGGCTGACGGCGGGGAAGCCCGCGAGGAAGCGGTCCTTGCCGGCGTTGCCGAACTTGCTCATAGCCGGGGCACGCCGCCGATCTTGCGGTCGTTGTAGGGCGCCACCAGAGAGCGGTCGTTGCGCAACAGGTCGCCAGGAATCTCGTCGAGCCGATAGGCGTAGCTCTGGTTGTTGTCCTTGTTGACGAAGGTCGTGCGGTAGCGGCCGCAGAGGTCCATCACCTCGCTGTGATGCGTGCTGAAGAGCAGTTGCGAGATGGGGTCGCCCGGGGCCTTCGTCTGCAGGAAGAGGCCGAGCAGCCGCGGCAACAGATGCGGGTGGAGATAGAGGTCGAGCTCATCGAGGATGAGCACCGAACCGGAAGCGACGACGGCGGCGATCGGCAGCATCAGCCGGAAGATCTGTTTCGTGCCGGCCGATTCGGTGGCGGGCATCACCGCGCACGGTTGGCCGGCGACCTCGTGGATGAAGACAGGGAAGAAGCGCCGTTGGCCGTCGGAGCCCTCCTCGCTCGAGATCTGCAGGCGGGTGATGCCGATGTCGCAGTCCTGAAGGAACTGCTCGACGTAGCCACGCACGTCGTCGTGCTCGCTCAGCAGTTGCGCCACCTTGTGCAGGTCCATGAACAGCGATTCGCGGGTGCCGCTGCTGCCGACGTTGAAGTGGATGTTCTTGAAGAAGGTGTGGACGGGCAGGAGCTCGTCGATCTGGTGGTGGTACGCGGCGGAGACCACCGACGCATTGCGACGGACCTTCATCGTCTCGAGCGCCTTCAGGCGGGCGACGGCCCGCACGCCGTCGGGTGTGCGCTCGAAGACCAGCGTGCGTCGCTTGGCCGCCTTGTAGAGCGCTTCCCGAGCGACCCCGCTTGCATGCACATCGAGCTCATAGCGATAGCGAGTGTCAGCCACCTCGAACTCCGCGAAGAACGCGCTGGGTTCGGGGGAGGAGAAGAACGGCGCGACGGGAATGTCGGCGTCGGGATCGGTGGAGAAGGAGCTCGACGCGAAGGACGCGAGGAAGGCCAGGCCCTTGAGCAGGTGGGTCTTGCCGCTGCCGTTGGCGCCCTTGATGCACATGACCGTCGCGGCGGGCAGATCAAGGGAGATCCTCGGCGGCACGTTCGCGTCGAGTCGGAAGTTCACCGTCGCGCCTTCCTTGAAGGACAGAAAGTTCCGGAGGCCGTATTCGAGCAGCATGGAGTCTTGTTGGCGATTTCCGTCAGAAGTGGCGGAAGTGTAGTACTCCATACGCAGACGGCCGTCGGTGATGACCCGCCCTTCGTCTAGCGGCACGGGAACGGCTCGAACGGCACGTGGAGCTCCGCGTCGTCGCCTTCCTGCTTGCGGCCTCGCCAACCCATCGCGAAACCTATACCGATTGCGGCGATGCACAGCGCGATCTCTCCGACATGCGGCGCCACCTGACCGAGGTCGGCCAGGCTTGCCTTGAGCGACGGGCCGAACATGAATCGGAGTGTGAGGTCCGCGACGATCTCAACGCCACGCACGAGCAAGGTCATCAGAAAGGTAATCCAGAAATAGTCCGACGCGGTGCGTTTGACCTGCCAAGTGATCCAGTAGGGCACGGCAGCCAATACTCCTGGAAGGAAGTATTTGCTGACGGCAATGAATTCAACGGTAAAAGTTAACATCAGTTTTCTCTCCTAAGTTCTCTTCACCCGCCTGGATGAGGTCATCCCACGCCCTCCCGACCCTCTCCGCATCTTCGCGAAGGAAACGGATCAGATTGACATCCGCGGCGGGGATGATGGCCGCCACACTGGAATAGCCGAACGCACCCACCTTTTCTCCGAGTACCCGGGGATTGGCGAGCAGGAAATGGCCATTCTGGTGATCGTGTGGCCACCCTTCTGGCCAACCGACGATCGTTCGGCCATCCTTCATTTGCAGCATCAGGTGCTTGCGCTCGCCCCGGAACATGGCGCCCCATCGCATCGGGTCTGACTGGGCTTTCTCAGGCTTGCTTCGATTCGCTCGCCGTTTTCGATCCCGATGCCGGGTGAATTCGCCGGCACCAGCGCCCGCTATCGAAGCGGCCACCAACGGTATGAAGAACTCAGCCGCCGGCTGCCAGATTCCAATGTTTGCGGGCATGAAAGCAGTCGTGAGCAGTTGGCTTCCCTTTGCGAATGCCATGGCCACCAGCAAAGCAACCGCCGTATGAAGCGGTGGTTGACGCACGTACAGCGAAAAGATCATTTGCGCGATGAGGCCGGGCACGAGCATCGGCAAGGCGTCCATTCCCATGTCTGCGAAGTTCATTCAATGCCTTCACGCAAAACTACAGAGCAGGCGAAGACGTCTGCCGACAACTCTCCTTTTCAGGGCAAAAGAACCCTTGTTTGCGATCTCATGGACAGCCCCTCGAATCTCGGGAGATGACTACTCACCGATTGATATGCAGCATAGGCTTAACAGCGGCACTGCTCAATCGCACATCGATGGGCCCTAGCAACTCACATGAGGAACCGCACCTGATTTAATCCAGAGAGAATTGACGCGGATCAGGCTCGAATTCCACTTTGCTGAATTATTTCGGTCAGCACATAGCAAGTGCGCGTATTCAGGCCCACCGAAGTCAGTCAGAAAAAATGACTTGAATCTTCCGGCGCCAAATGGAAAACGAGTGCCTCACGCTCCCGCGTGGGCACTCGTTGTTCTTGGGGAATCGAAATGTCGGGCGAGCACAGCCGCGCGGGCTGGCGCTCAAGCCGGCAGCAGATGCTTGGGGTTGTGGCTCTGCCGCGTGTGTTCCTCGAGCGCGCCGATCTCGACAACGGAGAGATTGCTGAGCGCCTCCGGCATCAGATCGCCGGCGGCCACGTGCATCTGGCCCCAGAGGCAATCCGGATCCTCCATGGAGAGGACGGAATCCCGCAACAGCGCGGCGAGAAGGGTCAGTCGATCGCGCACGTTGAACATGGCGGCGCCGACGGTGACTGCCGGGTCGAGCACCGGCACGGTGGTGTCGCCCGCCAGCATGGTGGCCGGGTCATACCGCGGCGGAATGATGGACGCCTCGCGCAAAACCAGGCGGGTGTATTCGGAATCGGCCAGGAGCGGCTTTCGATTCAGGAGCGGCGTGCGCAGGCGCTTCATCGTGAACGGAGCGCGGGGTTTCCTCGTCTTCAGCTCGAGGTCGATGTGGTCGTAAGCGATCTGCTCGGAAACTCGGAAGCCGGTTTCAGCGATGGCACGGATGGTTTCAGCGGGGATCATTGGGAGTCCTTCAATCAACAACTTGAGGGACGTCCCCCTTCTTCCAGAAAAGGCGGGCGAGATGTCAAAACACGCCGAGGTACGTGCGGCCTACCTCACGGCCAGGCCCATCTCGCCCGGAGAACCAGGCAACACGAGAAATCACCTTTGTGAAAGGTGACACGCCCATCGGGGTGTTTTGAGCACCTGCGGTAATCCTCTTGCAACATCGTCAAGGCCACAATAACTTCCGCAAGGCATTTTCATACCTTGCTCAAGTTACTCGCCAACTGATCAGGGTCTAGAACCCAAACGCCAACCTCACCCCACCCCAATGCCTCCCGGCGACGGTGACGGGGGCGGACGCCTCCTTGAGGAGCACGAAGTTCCCGCCGCCCATGTCTCGGCGGTAGGTCTGCAGCAGGAACGGCCGCTGGTTCCGCGCTGACGCCAGCCCGGTCCGATCATTGAATATCCGCCGATACCGGCTGTTCGCCGTGTTCCACGCCGTATCGCCCGACCGCTGCGGCTGGCAATACCGCTTGTTATGCGTCGCCACATACCCGTTGCGGTCCACCGCGATGCAGAACACCACCTTGTTCGAGAACCCCAGCACGCGCTCCTGGACCTCCGGGAACAACTGGTCCGCCAGCTGCGTGAATCTCGTCGTGAACTGCTGCGGGTCCGTCCCCTTCATCGGCTGATACTGCTCATCAAACAGCGCCGACAACTCGATCCGCTTGTCCTTCACAGCGCGCTCCAGCAACGCGGAAATCTCCGCCGCAGCCGTCTGCACCGTCTGGATATACGGCGAATCCTCGACCTCCACACCGCTCGCCGCGATCTGCTCGATCATCTGCTCCGACAAGCGCAGGAAACGGTCGCTGCACGCGAACGCCGCATCCAGCTTGCGCATCGCCTGCTGGATCTCCACGCCCAGTTCCCCCGAGCGCTCCGCCAGCTGTTGCGTCGTCGACTGGCTCTCCCGCGCCGACTTCGCGATCAGGTCCACATCGACCTCGACATCCGCGAACGCCTGATGGATCTTGCTCTGCGCGGCGCCTCCCGCGCCGTCCGCGCGCAACTCGCGGCTGAAGCTCTCGATCCGCGTGTCCAGCGTCCCCACCGTGCCCATGATGGCCTTGGACGACGCCTCCACCTGCGCGGCCAGATCCTTCACCGCATCCGCCACCACGCCGAATCCGCGGCCCGCCTCGCCGGCACGCTTCGCCTCCACCGACGCGTTGAACGCCACCAGCCGCGTCTGCAGCGCGATCTTCGTGATCTCCGACGCCGCGTCGCTCACCTGGCGCAGCGTCGACACGATCTCCCCGACCTCGTCGCCCACGCCCGACAGCGCCGAGCGCGCACGCCCTACCGCTTCCCGCGTCTGATTCGTCGATTGATTGATGCCGTCCTGCGCATGCCGGACCTGCTCGAGCTCCGAGCCCAACGCCTGCATCGCCTGCGCCTGCGAGGTCACGACCTTCTGCGTGTCCTCCAGCAGCCCGCGCACCTCGGCCGCATCGCGGCCCAGCTTGGATACCCCGCCCGACAACTCGCGGACGACCGTGGTGGTCTTGCCGTGCATCGTCGGCTCGCGCGCGCCGATCACGGTCTCGTCTCCCGACGCGTCAGGCGCCGCCTTCCCGGCGCGCCTGCGCAATGAGTCCCACATCGGACGCTCCCCTCATGGTTTCTGGACCACAAGGAATGCGGCCGCTGTGCGGCTCGTTTTACCAGTCGCGCAGCTTCACGCGCAATCGGGCAATCGCTTGACTGTGCAGCTGGCACACCCGCGATTCGGTCACCTTCAGCACCGCGGCGATCTCTTTCAGGTTCATGTCATGTTCGTAGTACATGGACATGACATAACCCTCGCGCTCCGGCAGGTTCTTGATCGCCTCCACCAGCGCCTCGCGCATGCGGTGATCCCGCAGCATCGACATCGGATCCGCCGACTCGTCGCTAACGTGACGGTCCAGGTAATCGTCGCTGTCGTCGTCCCCGGAGATGTCCTCCAGGTACACCAGCTGCGTGCCACGCACCTTGCCCAGCATCTCCTGATACTCGCCCAGCGAGATGCCCATCTCGACCGCGATCTCCGATTCCTGCGGCGGACGGCCCAGCTTCTGCTCGAGCTTGTGCACCGCGCTCTCGATCGAACGCTGCTGGCGGCGGTTGCCGCGGCTCATCCAGTCGCTGCCGCGCAGTTCATCGAGCATCGCACCGCGGATGCGCTGCGTCGCGAAGGTCTCGAACTGCACGCCCTGCGCCGTGTCGAAGCGCGACAGCGCGTCCGTCAGACCGATCAGGCCGACCTGGATCAGATCGTCCAGTTCGACGTTGGCCGGCAGCTTGGCGATCATCTGATGCGCCAGGCGACGCACCAGCGGGCTGTATTGCCGAATCAGCGAGTTGTTGTCGAGTTGACCCTTGGCGGTGTACATCGTCTCGTCTCCCTTCCGGCGTCAATGCGCAGCCAGGGTCACGCCTTGCGGGGCGCGGCCGGCCTTGGGCTGCCACATCGGCCGCGGACGCAGCGGCATCGCATCGGCGGCGCTGTCCAGCGCCGCGCCGGGCACGGACGCGAGCAGCAGCTCGCGCGCCATGTGCCGCATCTCCTGCGTCAGCGGCGCCGATGCCGGCTGACGCGGATCCAGGCAGGCCCACTCGCGCAGCACCGCGCCGAGGAAGCCGTCGCCGCAGCTCGACAGCTGCTGCGCGATCCGCTCCGCCAGGCGCAGCTGCGGATTGCAGGCCAGCAGCAGGCTGTAGACCATCAGGCCCGCCCGCTGCGTCAACCATTTCATGCCGGCGTACGCGTAGGTCACGCTCTGCACGTCGGTGTCGGCCAGCAGCACCGGGCGCACCTCGCGTGAGACCAGCACCCGGCTCAGCTCCGCCGCGCTCGCGTGCAGCAGCACGACATCGGCGAACGGTGCCGCGTCGGTCACTGCTTCCAGGAACTGCGCGGCCGAGCCATTCGCATTGATGTAGCGCAGCGGCAGTCCGCGCGCGGCCAGGAAGGACACCTTCGCCGACAGCGGCTCCACGCACGCGGCCAGGTCCACCGCGGCCAGATCCGACGCGGCGGCGGCCTGCTCGCCGGCATCCACCACCAGCGTGTGCAGGCCCAGTTCGCCGAACGCGGCGCACAAGCCCTCGAGCAGCGCCCCGCTGCCCACCACATGCGGGTTGCTCACCACCGGCACCACGCGCACGCGCGCGGTCGCGAACAGGCGTCGCAGGCCGTCGGCCTGGTCCTTGGGAGCATTGCTGAAGTCGCGCATTGGGCTGCTCTGTGTCTTCTTACGTGTTGGACCCCAGGCGCTGTTGCCCTCTCGAAGAGGAACAGCCATTGCTGGAGCCGTTACCGGAAGTTTCGCCCCGGGGACCACCCTTCGACGCGGAATTGAAAGGGGGAAACACCCCGCTTTTCTCTTCCCGTTCCCACACCTCGTTCACCTCTGGCCCCTGTCACAAGTAAAACACCTGGACTGAACGACAGGCAAACAATCCCCCAATGGCAAAAGGGAAGAGCCTGGACTCTTCCCGTTTTCTGGAAATTCAAGGAAATGGGCGGGTCGACTCCGTGCCCTTCAACGAGCCCTCACCCCCCGCCCTCTCCCGCTGCGCGGGCGAGGGAGCCTCCATCCCCAGAAGCGCAAAAGCCCCTCGCCCGCGAAGCGGGAGAGGGGTTGGGGTGAGGGCTCAAGGCAGGCCTCGCTGCCCCGTCGATCAGTTCATGCCCATGGGGGAGCCGGCGGCGCCGGCCATCGATCCGGCGGTGAAGATCAGGTTCACGTCCGACGCGTCCACCCGCCAGGCCGACTGGCCGTGGCTGCGCAGCGCGCGCTGCACCAGCGCCTGCGACGACAGGCGGTGCCAGTCTTCCGGCACGCGCTGACCGTTGGTCACGCCCAGCACCCGCAGCTTGTGACGGATCACGGTGTCCAGCGCCGGGGCCAGCTTCACCGCCTCGTCCAGCTTGGACAGGATCACGCCCTGCGCCTCGGCACCGCGCCAGGCACCGACCACGTCCTCGATCGTCTCGCCCTGCTGGGCGGCGTTCACGACCAGGATGCGCTTGATGTTCTTGTGCGCCAGCATGTCCAGCAGCTCGGCGGTCCGGCTGTCGCGTTGGGCCGTGCCGGCCGTGTCGATCAGCACCATCTTCTTGCTCGACAGCAGATCCAGCAGGTCCTCCAGCGACGCGCGGTCATGCGCCGTGTGCACCGGCACGCCCAGGATGCGGCCATAGGCGCGCAGCTGTTCATGGGCGCCGATCCGGTAGGCGTCCAGCGTGATCAGGCCCAGCTGGCTCGCGCCGTACTTGGTCGCGAAGGCCGCGGCGATCTTGGCCGTCGTCGTCGTCTTGCCGACGCCCGTCGAGCCGATCATCGCGAACACGCCACCCTGGTCTTCCAGCGCGGGCATCTGCTCGGCGGTCTGCACGTTGCGGGCCAGCACGTTCGAGGCCCAGGCATGCGACTCGGATTCCTCGGTCATCGGGGCCGGCAGGCCCTCGACCAGCTTGCGCACCAGCGCGGGCGAGAACCCGGCGTCCAGCAGCTTCTGCGTCAGGCGCGCCTGCGCGGGCTGGCGCTGGAGCTTCTCCATGAAGGCCAGCGCGCCGAAGCGCTCCTCGATCATGCCCTTCATCGCGCGCAGCTCGGTCATCATCTCCTGCTCGCGGCGCGAGGAGGCCGGCATGTCGTTCAGCGGGTGAGCGCCCATGCCACCGAAACCGTGACCGATGCCGCCCAGGTCGGCGACCGGCTGCTGCACGCGGATCTCGTCGCGCAGCACGGGCGGCACGATGCGCGCGGCCGGGGCCGGCGCGGGAGCCTCGTAGGCGCGCTCGTCGACACGGCGCGCGCCCAGCGTCTGCATCGCGGCACGGGCGCGCTGATCGCGCTGCGCGGCCATCGAGGCGACGGATTCATTCATCTGCGCCTGCGAGTACGCAGGGGCCGCCGGCTCGTCCATCATCGGATCGGGCAGGCCGTTGATCTCGGCCGAGCGACGCTTGAGCATGCGCTCGCGCACGTAGTCCTGGAAGGACAGCGTGCTCATGGCCATCGTGTTCACGTCCTCGCCGATCGAGCCGTTGAAACCGGGCTCGGCGCGCTGCGGCTGATGCTGTGCGGCGGCGGGCGCGGCGAGACGCTGCTTGAGCGCCTGGCGGGGCTGGGCGTCCTGACGCGGCTGCGGCGAGGCCTGGCGGGGCGCGGCGGCGGCACGCGGGGTCGAGGCGGCGACGCGCTCGATCTGCGACATGCCTTCCGGCGCCATCGCCAGCACTTCCACCCCTTCCGGGCAGGGCTTGTTCGAGAGCACGACCGCGTCGTCGCCGAAGGCCTGGCGGACCAGGGACATGGCTTCGCGGGAATTGCGGGCGGTAAAGCGTTTGACGTTCATGCCGTGCCTCCGATGATGGAGCCGATGCGGATCGTGTGCGTTTCAGGAATCTCGCTGTGTCCCAGGACCTTCAGCCGCGGCGCAGCGCGCTTGAGCAGTCGGGCCAGGGGCGCGCGGATCAGGTCAGGCACCAGCAGGCAGGCGGGCAGGCCACGGTCCTCCTGGGACTGGGCGGTCTGGGCGGCACTCCGCGCAAGCGTGTCGGCCACACCGGGATCCAGCGCCGCGCCGTGAGGCGAGTGCAGGGCCTGCGTGACCAGGCGCTCCAGCTCCGGATCGAGCGCGATGACGTCGAGTTCCTTGGCCGGACCGTAGATCTGCTGCACGATCGCCGGAGCGATGTGGATGCGGATGCGACGGGCCAGCTCGGCCGGATCGTTCGTCTGCGTGGCGTTTTCGGCCAGGCTTTCCACGATGGAACGCATGTCGCGGATGTGCACGCCCTCTTCCAGCAGGAACTGGAGGACTCGTTGCAGGGCGGCGACATTGACCATCTTTGGAATCACGTCTTCGATGAGCTGAGGCGCTTGCTTGGTGAGGTGATCCACCAGCTGCTGGGTTTCCACCCGGCCCAACAATCGGGCCGCGTGAACTTGCAGCAAGTGTGAAAGATGCGTGGCCACCACGGTCGCGCAATCAACGACGGTAAAGCCCGCCATTTGCGCCATATCCCGTTGCCGCTCCTCGATCCAGACCGCCGGCAATCCGAAGGCGGGATCCGTCGTCGCGGTCCCGATCAGCTTCTGCGTCGCGTGACCGGGGTTGATCGCCAGCCACATGCCCGGATAGGCCTCCGCCTCCCCGATCACCGCGCCGCGCAGCGTCACGCGGTACTGGCTGGGCCGCAGCTCCAGGTTGTCGCGGATGTGCACCGACGGCGGCAGGAAACCGATGTCCTGAGCAAACTTGCGGCGCACGCCCTTGATGCGGCTCAGCAGGTCGCCTTCGCGCGACTTGTCCACCAGCGTGATCAGGCGGTAGCCCACTTCCAGGCCCAGGGTGTCCACGGCCTGCACGTCGTCCCACGAGGCCTCGGCGTCCGGATTGGGCGCGCCCGGCACCGGGGCGGCCGGCTTGCGTGCCTCGGCGGCCTGCTTGGCCTGCTCCTTGGTTCGCAGCCAGTACGCCAGATACCCCATGGCGCCGGCGATCATCAGGAAGACCAGGTGGGGCATGCCCGGGATCAGGC
This sequence comes from Roseateles sp. So40a, assembly GCF_048081605.1. NCBI lineage: Bacteria > Pseudomonadati > Pseudomonadota > Betaproteobacteria > Burkholderiales > Sphaerotilaceae > Roseateles > Roseateles sp. So40a. Next base: position 3,458,029 of record NZ_CP182288.1, read on the forward strand.
CCAGCAGGCCGATCACGCCGGCGGTGATGGCCACGGCCTTGATCGAGCCGAAGACCTGCGAGCCGATCATCTGGCCCACGTCCTTGTCCTTGCCCACGCGCGACACGACCAGCGCGGACGACACGGAGATCAGCAGGGCCGGGATCTGGGCGACCAGCGCGTCGCCGACGGCCAGCAGGATGTAGCTGTCGGCGGCCTGCCCGGCGGACAGCCCGTGCTGGACCACGCCGATGACGAAGCCGCCGATGATGTTGATGAACAGGATCAGGATGCCGGCGATCGCGTCGCCGCGCACGAACTTGGAGGCACCGTCCATGGAGCCGAAGAAGTCGGCTTCATCGCCCAGCTCGGCGCGGCGGCGCTTGGCTTCCTTCTCGTCGATCAGGCCGGCGGACAGGTCGGCGTCGATCGCCATCTGCTTGCCGGGCATCGCATCTAGGGTGAAGCGCGCGCCGACCTCGGCGATGCGCTCCGCGCCCTTGGTCACCACGATGAAGTTGATGACGACCAGGATGGCGAAGACGATCAGGCCGACGGCGAAGTTGCCGCCGATCAGGAAGTGGCCGAAGGATTCGATGACCTGGCCCGCGGCGCCGGCGCCGGTGTGGCCCTCGAGCAGCACGACGCGGGTGGAGGCGACGTTCAGCGACAGGCGCAGCAGCGTGGTGATCAGCAGGACGGTCGGGAAGGCCGCGAAGTCCAGCGGCTTGACCATCTGCGAGGCCACCAGCATCACCATCACCGACATGGCGATGTTGAAGGTGAAGAACAGGTCGAGGGCGAACGCGGGCAGCGGCAGCACCATCATCGACAGGATGATGATGATCGCGATCGGCGCCCCGAGCGCCTGCACGATGGCGGCGCGGGGTCCGAGGAGATTCTGCAAACGGGCCATCAGCTCGTTCATCGGGGGTGCCTTCTACCTGGAAACTGCCGGAGGGGACGTCGATCGCCCGGTGTGAGCACCGAGCGACGCCATTGTTCGGCGAGACCCGGGTTTCCTTTAGCCGGATAAGGGGGGAAATCCCCCCCGAAATCAGCCCGGTTGCGCCTCGGGGAAGCGGTCGTCGAGCTCGTCCTCGGGCGGCGTCCAGCCCGGCTTCTTGTGCGGGTCGAGGTCGTCGGGCACCGGCGGATTGGGCACGGCCTGCGGCGCCATGCCCTGGCCCTTGAGCGCGGCCTTGAGCTGGTAGACGTAGGCCAGGACCTGCGCCACGGCGCCGAACAGCGCGCCGGGGATCTCCCGGTCCAGCTCCGCGTGGGCGTACAGGGCACGGGCCAGCGCCGGCGCCTGCAGCACCGGCACCTTGTTGTCCTTGGCGATGTCGCGGATCTTGAACGCCAGCAGGTCCAGGCCCTTGGCGACGACGCGCGGCGCGCCCATCTTGGATTCGTCGTAGGCGATCGCGACCGCGTAGTGGGTCGGGTTCATCACGACCAGGTCCGCCTTGGGCACGGCCTGCAGCATGCGGCGCTTGACCAGCTCGCGCGCCTTGTGCCGCATCTTGTGCTTCATCTCCAGGTTGCCTTCGGCTTCCTTGAGCTCGTTCTTGGCTTCCTCGCGGGACATCTTCAGGCGCTTCAGGTACTGGAAGCGCTGCAACGGCACGTCGATGATGGCGAACAGCGCCAGGCACAGGCCCAGCAGCGTCAGCCCGCCCATCAGCTGCTTGCCGGCGAAGGCCAGCGCCGAAGGCAGCGGCACGGACATGATGCCGATGAACCCGGCGATGCGGTCCTTCAGCGCGATCGCGCCCACGATGCCCAGCACCAGCGACAGCGCCACGGCCTTCAGCGCCGTGATCAGGTTCTGCATCTGGAACAGCTTGCCGATGCCGGTGATCGGGTTCAGGTTCGAGAACTTCGGCGCCAGCGGCTTCATCGTGAAGTTCCAGCCGCCCGAGGCGATGTGCGCCGCGATCGCGGCGATCGCCAGGATGATCAGCGCTGGCAGGCCCAGCACCACGCCCTGCCAGGTCAGCGTGGACAGCCGCTCGGTCATCATGCCGGCGGTGCGCAGCTGTTCGGCATCGAAACGCAGCGCGCCTTCCACCATGCGCTGCAACGTGTCGACGGCGTACGGCATCGACGTGGCGAACAAGGCGCCGCCCGTGGCCATCACCGCGAAATGCGGCAGGTCCCGGGAGCGCGGCAGCTGACCCTCCTTGCGCGATCTTTCGATCTTTTTCTGCGAGGCGGGTAAGTTGCGATCTTGTGCGTCTGAATCGGCCATGTGCGTGGAGGGGCCGCGACTCCATGCCGCAGCGCCGCCATTGTTTGGCCGGGAGGCTGGTCGCCTTTGCCCGATAAGGGGCGGAAATCTGCCCCAGAACGCAGAAACCCGCGCCAGGCGCGGGTTTCATCAGGGGCGAAGCGGGGTTTCTGGAATCAGAAGCCCAGCGAGGCCAGCAGGTCGTCGACCTCGGACTGGTTGGCCACCACGTCGGCGCGGCCTTCCGGATTCACGACCGGCCCTTGCAGGATGCTCGGGTCGACCTTCTCGCGCTGTTCCGGCGGGACCACCGAGACCAGCAGTTTCACCAGCGAGTCTTCCAGGTCATTGGCCAGCGTCACGACCTTGGCCACGACCTGACCGGTCAGGTCATGGAAGTCCTGCGACAGCATGATGTCGGTCAGGTGCGTGTCGATCTTGGAGGTCGAGCTCTCGACCTCCTTGACGAAGTTCAGCACCGCGCCCGAGGCCACGGCGCGCACCGGATCCGCGGTGATCGCCTGGGCCATCGCATTGGCGGCCTCGGAGATCTTGGCGTGTTCGGCCTTGGCCTGGTCGACCGAGTTCAGCACCTTGTTGGCGGCGTCGGCGGTCTTGTTGGCGATGTAGGTCAGACGGCTGCGCGCGTCGGGCAGCCCGTCGGTGGCGACCTGCAGCTTGGGCATCACGCCCAGCTGCTGCATCGTGTCGTGCAGCACGCGGGTGATCGTGCCGATCTGTTGGAACACCTCGGGCGAGACCGTCAGCGGCTCGTTCGATTGCGCGGTCAGTTTGGCCAGCTCTTCCATCTGCATGGTGGACTCCCCAGCGTCAGGCCGCAGCGGCCAGCTTCTGCATGATCTTCTGGACTTTTTCTTCCAGCGTGGCCTTGGTGAACGGCTTGACGATGTAGCCCGCCGCACCGCTCTGCGCCGCCAGGACGATGTCCTCCTTGCGCGCCTCGGCCGTCACCATCAGCACCGGCAGGTGCTTCAGCGTGGCGTCTTCCTTGATGGCCTTGAGCAGCTCGAAGCCATTCATGTTGGGCATGTTGATGTCGCTGACGACGAAATCGTATTTCGCCTGTTTCAGCATGCTCAGGGCCTCGACGCCATCTTCCGCCTCTTCGGCGTTGTTGTAGCCGATCTCCTTCAGCAGACCGCGCACGATCCGGCGCATGGTCGAGAAGTCGTCGACGATCAAGAATTTCATGTCAGTGCTCATGGCGTTCCTCTGAGGGGACTGGAGGGCTTTTATTCGATTCGGACCGTTATCGGCCCGCGGGCGCGGAACTTGAGACCTGCGGCGCGCTCGCCGCGGGGTCTTCCGGTTCCTCATCCTCGTCGGGCAGGTTCTTCAGCACCGCATCCTCGGCATCGCGATTCATCACGATGATGCTGATGCGGCGATTGACCTGGGCTTTGGGGTCTTTCACGTCCAGCAACTTGCTCGACGCCAACCCCTGCACGCGTAACACCCGGGCATCCGGCAAACCGCCCGCCACCAGCTCGCGCCGCGAGGCATTGGCCCGGTCCGCCGACAGTTCCCAGTTGCTGTATCCACGCTCGCCCGCAGAAAACGGCTGTGCATCCGTATGTCCTTCCAGCGTCAGCCGGTTGGGCACCTCGGACAACACGTTGCCGAGTTCCTGCAGCAACTCGCGCATATACGGTTTCACCACCGCGCTGCCGCTGTCAAACATCGGACGATTATTCTCGTCCACGATTTGGATCCGCAAGCCCTCGCGAGTCATGTCGAGCCGGATTTGCCCACCTAATGCCGCAATTCGGGGGTTGTCCGCGATGATTTTCTCGACCTTGTCCTTCAATTGCTGCAATCGCACGCGCTCGGCGCGGCGCTGCTCTTCCTTGAGGGCCTTGAGGTTGATGGTCTTGCGCGGAGACTGCACGTCGCCCGCCTTCACCTGGCCGGTCTGGCGCGTCAGGTCCTGACCGCCGCCCTTGATGATGTGCGACGCGTCACCCGAGCCCGACCCCCCGAACATCGCCACCTTCAGCGGCGAGGCGAAATAGTCCGCGATGCCCTTCTTGTCGCCCTCGGTCGTGGAGCCCAGCAGCCACATCAGCAGGAAGAAGGCCATCATCGCGGTCACGAAGTCCGCGTACGCGATCTTCCAGGCGCCACCGTGAGCGGCATGGCCGCCCTTCTTGACGCGCTTGATGATGATGGGCTGGAGTTTCTTGGCGTCACCGGCCATGGTGATTCACTCCGTTCACTTCTTCTTCACGTGGCCTTCGAGCTCGGCGAAGGTCGGGCGCTCGGTCGAGTACAGCACCTTGCGGCCGAACTCGATGGCGACCTGCGGCGCGTAGCCCTGCATCGACGCCAGCAGCGTGGTCTTGATGCACTGCAATTCCTTGCCCGCCTCGTCGACCTTGGCCTCGAGCGCGCCGGCCAGCGGCTCGGCGAACGCGTAGGCCAGCAGGATGCCGAGGAAAGTCCCCACCAGCGCCGAGCCGATCATGCCGCCCAGCACCGCCGGGGGCTGACCCACCGAGCCCATGGTGTTCACCACGCCCAGCACCGCGGCCACGATGCCGAAGGCGGGCAATCCGCCTGCCAGGCGCTGCAGCGCGATGACCGCCAGGAATGCCTCGTGGTGGTGCGTGTCGATCTCGGCGTCCATCAGGGACTCGATCTCGTGCGCGTTGAGGTTGCCGGAGACCATCATCCGAAGATAGTCGGTGATGAACTCCGTGACATGGTGGTCATTGCCCACCGTGGGGTATTTCTGGAACAGCGGCGAGCTGTGCGGATCCTCGACGTCCTTCTCGATGGACATCAGGCCTTCCTTGCGGGCCTTCTGCAGGATGTCGTACATGAGCGCCAGCAGCTCCATGTAGCGCGCCTTGGTGTACTTGCTGCCCTTGAAGCAGTCGCCCAGGCCCTTCATGGTGGCCTTCATGACCTTGGGCGGATTGGTCGCGAGCATGCCGCCGATCGCCGCGCCGAAGATGGTGGTCATCTCGAACGGCAGCGCGTGCAGCACCACGCTGATGTTGCCCCCGTGCGCGATGAACACGCCGAAGATGCAGGCCAGGGCCAGCAGCCAACCGATGATGACAAACATGGAAGTCGTTCCGTCCTTGATTGAAGCGGCCGCGCCCCGCGTCCATGCGCGGTCCCGGCCATCCCATCCCTTATCGACCGCCGCCCTGCCCGCTTGAGCCCGGCAGGGCGATGGGTGCTCAGCCCCGGAGATCCCTCACGCGATACACGTGAAGCGCGTGCCGCGTGCCGGTCTCAAGTTGCGCGAAGACCGCCTGACCCGGCAGCGGGAAATCCAGGCTGACCAGCCACGCATCGGGTCGCATCTCGCTGCGCGCCTTGTCCAGCGCGCGCGGCATCGATTCGGGCCGCTGGAAGAGATACACCAGGTCCGTGTCGCGCCACGACTGGGCCCACAGGTCGCCCCGGGCGATCTCGGCCCAGGGACAGCGCAGGCGGGCCAGCAGCCACAACACGGGACTGTATTCAATGCCGGCGAAGCGCACGCCCGGATAAGCGCGGCGAAGGGCCACCAATCCGTCGCCCAGACCGCAGCCCGCGTCCAGCACCCGCGCTCCGTCGTGCAATGGGAGACGCTCGGGCAGCGCGCGCAGCGCGTCGTGGGGGGTCGGGAACAGCGGGGCGTCGCTCCATCCGCGTCGCGGATAGGCCAGCACCAGCACCGCCAGCGGGATCAGCCAGATCCAGGCCGGCAGGTCGGTGCCGGTGAACAGCAAGGCCAGCGGGAATCCCGCGGCGACAATCAGGCGGCGCCAGGTCTGGCGGTGCAGCCCGGCCAGGATCAGGCCCAGGCCCGAGGCGACGATCGCCGCCGGCCAGTCCGGACCGAACAACCGCCATACGGCGAAACAGGCCGCCCAGCTCAGCAGCGCGAGCGCCGGCCAGCGCAGCCCGCCGGGGGCGCCGTCCGACGCGGGATGGGGAAGTCGGGCGCCCATGTCGGCGGTCTCAATGCATCTGGATGCCGCCAGCCGCCTTGCCCTTGCCGGCACGCGCCGGCGGGTTGCACAGGCCGCAGACGTAATGCTTGGCGACTTCGTGCGGATGCGTCACGAAGTGACCGCCGCACTTGCAGCACTTGGTCATCGTCAGCATGCCGTTGTCGACGAACTTCACCAGGCGCCACGCGCGCGTCACCGACAGCAGCTGCTCCAGGCCCTGCGCCTTGGTCTGCTCGTCGTAGAGCTGGAAGGCCTTGATGACGACGTCGATCTCGTCCATCTCGGCAACCTTGTTCAGGTACTCGTGGATGTTGAGGAACAGCGACGCGTGGATGTTGGGCTGCCAGGTCATGAACCAGTCGGTGGAGAACGGCAGCTGGCCCTTGCTGGGGCTCTTGCCCGAGACTTCCTTGTACAGGCGCAGCAGGCGCTCGTAGCTCAGGTCCGTTTCCGACTCCAGCACCTGCAGGCGGGCGCCCAGGTTGATCAGCGTCACGGCGCGTTCGATCTGCTTGGCTTCGGTCAGGATGGACTTGGTGCGCATGACGGTGTCTCCGGGCTTCAGTTCTTCGGGGCGGCGTCGATAACCAGCTTACGTGCTCAGGCGGCTTCCTGGTGGCGTCCAGCCAACAGGATCGAAGCATGCAGGCGGGACACGCTGTCGTTGGCGGCCGGCTTGCCGTGCGAGGTCAGCAGGCCCCACACCAGGTCGTCGTCCATGCGGAAGCGGCACAGCAGCGTGTTGCCCGAGGCGATCTTGAGCATCTGCGCGGCGCTCAGCGTGTTGAGCAGCGTGGCGGTCTCTTCCGAGATGCCCAGGCGATACAGCGCCTGCTCACGGTCCGCGCGGATCAGGCTCTGGGCCAGCATCAGGTACGACAGGTTGGCTTCGCGGATCTCGGCGAGGATTTGGTCGGCGTTCATCGTTCGGCTCCTGGGGGTGTTGGGGTGCTGTCGTCGTTTCGTTTCAGCGTGAGACGAACTGTAGAGACGCGGACACATTGCCAACATCAGGTCGCTTCCATCCCGGGGTTAGGGAGCGCGCCGACGCGTTTGTCAGATGAATTCCTACAAGCTGCCGGATCAGCGCTATTGCGCCTGTCCTTTTTGAACGATTGACGCCAGCAGCGCCAGGTTGTGCGACGCCAGGTGGCTGCCGCGTCCCGCGACCGCGCCCGGCTGGTCCGGACGCTCACCGATCTCCAGGCAGCGGGTCCATGCGTCCTCGATCATCGGGACCAGGACCTCGGCCTGCGCCGGCTCATCCGCCGCCCAATCGAGCATCAGGTCGCCCAGCGCGAAGAAGAAATCCGGCGACTCGGCGCACCGCGCCAGCTGCGATTCGGCGAAGACCATGCCGTCGGCATGGCGCTTGAGCGACTTCAGCCCGAAAAGCCGGCGAGCGGCCAGGTCAGACCACCATGCCGGCATGGCGGTCATTGCGGTCATGGCGCCCATCGCGCCGAGGTGCTGCTGCGCATTCGCGAAGGCGGCTTCCGCATCGGCGAAGCGTTCATAGACCGACAGGTCCTTGCCGAGCTGGTACCAGAGATAAGGATTCGACGGGTCGTCGGTGATCGCATCGCGAAGCAATTGTTCGTTGCGGCCCTGCTTCACGTGAAGCCGCTCAGGCAGGTAGCCGTCATGCGCGACCTGGATCGCCAGTGGCTTCACCGGCAGCGCGTGCGCGGGCTGCTCGTGGATGCGTCCCGTGTAGCGGATCGCGCCTGGCAGGACGCGGCTCAGGCGGGACCTCGCGGTGCCGCCGTCGAACTGATCCTGCAGGTCGATGGTGCCGACGAAGTCCGGCCGCGTGTCGCGCAGTGCCTCGAGCGCCGCGCCCTCCCCCACCAGCCATTCATCCGCGTCCAGCACGATGTGCCAGTCCGCCGACGCGGCGACGAGCGCGGCGTTGCGCGCCGCGGCGAAATCGTTGATCCAGCGGAAATGCTCGACGCGCGCTCCGAAGTCCTCGGCCACGCGCGCGGTGTCGTCGATGGAGCCGGTGTCCAGCACGAGCATCTCGTCCACGTACGGACGGACGCTGGCCAGGAGCCGGCCGATCGTCGCCGCCTCATCGCGGGCGATGACGACGACGCAGGTGCGCCAGCGCGAAGTCATCGCGCGCCGCTCAATGCATCTGGATGCCGCCAGCCGCCTTGCCCTTGCCGGCACGCGCCGGCGGGTTGCACAGGCCGCAGACGTAATGCTTGGCGACCTCGTGCGGATGCGTCACGAAGTGACCGCCGCACTTGCAGCACTTGGTCATCGTCAGCATGCCGTTGTCGACGAACTTCACCAGGCGCCACGCGCGCGTGACCGACAGCAGCTGCTCCAGGCCCTGCGCCTTGGTCTGCTCGTCGTAGAGCTGGTAGGCCTTGATGACGACGTCGATCTCATCCATCTCCGCGACCTTGTTCAGGTACTCGTGGATGTTGAGGAACAGCGACGCGTGGATATTCGGTTGCCAGGTCATGAACCAGTCCGTCGAGAACGGGAGCTGGCCCTTGCTGGGGCTCTTGCCCGAGACTTCCTTGTACAGGCGCAGCAAACGCTCGTAGCTCAGGTCGGTTTCCGATTCCAGCACTTGCAGGCGCGCGCCCAGCTTGATCAGCGTCACGGCGCGTTCGATCTGCTTGGCTTCGGTCAGGATGGACTTGGTGCGCATGGCTTGCTCCGGATTTCTATCGGATGTTCTCTGGCGGCAATTTCTCTGCCTGGGTCCTGATCAGCGGATCAGGCGGCTTCCTGGTGGCGGCCGGCCATCAGGATGGAGGCATGCAGGCGCGACACGCTGTCGTTGGCGGCCGGCTTGCCGTGCGAGGTCAACAGGCCCCACACCAGGTCGTCGTCCATGCGGAAGCGGCACAGCAGCGTGTTGCCGGAGGCCATCTTCATCATCTGCGCCGGGCTCAGCGTGTTGAGCAGCGTCGCGGTTTCCTCGGAGATGCCCAGGCGGTACAGCGCCTGCTCGCGGTCGGCACGGATGAGGCTCTGGGCCAGCATCAGGTACGACAGGTTGGCTTCGCGGATCTCGGCAAGGATCTGGTCGCTGTTCATGTGAGGGCTCCTGGGTGGCGTTGCTGCGATGGAATGAATTCTGAAGAAACCCCTCTTTTCCAGCTATCAGGTCGCCGCCAGTTCCCGCCTACGAAGCGGGACGACCGGCTTGTCAGACAGATTCCTACACGCTGCCAGCCGCCCAAAGCACAACCGCCGCGCGAAGCCCGTGTTGCCCGGGTCCGGCGGCGGTTTCCGAGGGAGACAGCCTGTCAGGCCGTCTCCGGTGAAAAGATTCAGGCGGCATGCAGGCGGGCCAGTTCGGTCTCGACGATCGTCATCAATTCCGGCGAATCGCGGCGCAGCATCTCCAGCGCCTGACCCTCGTTGAGGATGTTCAGCACCTCGATGGCGGCCTTGACCTCGCCCAGGCCCGACAGCGCGAAGCCCAGCGTGTACAGCGACGGCGCATGTTGCGGCGACAGCTCCACGGCGCGGTGCGCGTACAGCGCGGCATCGTTCAGCTGACCGGCGGCCAGCAGCAGCGCGCCGATGTCGGACAGCAGATCCACGCTCATCGGCGCCATTTCCAGCGCGTTGTACAGCAGGCTGACGCCGTCGCCGATGCGGCCCTGCGCGGCTTGCGCGTAGGCGGCGTTGCGCGCCTGGGCCAGCAGCAGGCGGGCCTCGCTGGATCCCGGACGGATGCCGGTGTGAACTTTGTCATCGATCGACGCGTCGATCATCGACACGGCGGACCGTGCCTCGGTGTGCGCTTGCAGTGGCATAGACCTCTCCATGGTCGCTGGACTCATCGATCGAGCCCGGTCTCGATGCCGAGACCGATCCCGGCGAAAGCGGGCCGACCCCTTGTCGACCACGCCGAGAGGCACTTTAGGGGGCCACCCCCGTGATCGAGCACACGAAAAGCACCACCTTTCCCCCTCAATCCTGACGCTGATGCGCCGTTAACCCCTTCATGTCCGTCGCCAGACCGACGCCCGGACACCGGTCCGGGTGAAAGTCAAACGACAAACAACGCGTTGCAAGACCTGCTTATCGATTGATCAAAAGTCTTGACAAATTGCCCTCAAGTTCTAAGGAGCGGGGTCCGATAACCAAAACAACGGGGCTGCTGAACGCAGCGATCAGCAAGCAAGGACAAGCAGTCCGAGTAGCAGATCGAAGCAGGCAGGCGGCACGTGGTCCGGTTAGAAGGCCTGACGTTCTCGGCTACCGAAGAGGGAGTTGGACGGCAACGGTTGACTAGCGTCGGACTGGAACCGAACCGGGAAATGGCCCGGCAGGTTCAGCAGGAGCATCCGAGATCCTCGGCCGGTTCGCCTCAGGGCGGGCCGGAGGATCGGAGGACTCAGGCGCTCATGTGTGGTTCGGCGCTTTTGCCGGTATTTACGTATAGCTGTTAGGAGCAATCATGGCCCAAGTCATCAACACCAACCTGCTGTCGCTCAACGCCCAGCGCAACACCTCGACCAGCCAATCGTCGCTGTCGGTCTCCATGCAGCGCCTGTCCTCGGGCCTGCGCGTCAACTCCGCCAAGGACGACGCCGCCGGTCTGGCCATCGCTGACCGCATGAACGCTCAAGTCCGCGGCATGAACGTCGCTCAGCGCAATGCGAACGACGGCATCTCGCTGGCGCAGACCGCTGAAGGCGCGCTGTCCAAGGTGGGCGATTCGCTGCAGCGTATGCGTGAACTGGCGGTGCAGGCTCGCAATGCGACCAACACCACGACCGACCTGGATTCGATCGGTCAGGAATACGCGCAGCTGGGCTCTGAAATCCAGCGCGTGCTGGGCGGCACGACCTTCAACGGCCGCGCCATCCTGGCCGGCGATTCGGGCACGCAGACCTTCCAGATCGGTGCCAACACGACGGCCAACGACTCGGTGGACGTCACGACGACCAACATGACCACCGACACGACGATCACCGCCGTGACGGGTGGCGCGATCACCAACGCCTCGTCGACGAGCGACCTGGCCACCGTGATCGACAACATCGACTCGGCGATCAAGACGGTGTCGGGTGAGCGTTCGAAGCTGGGTGCCTCGCAGAACCGTTTCGACGCGATCGTGTCGAACCTGCAGATCTCGGTCGAGAACCAGACCGCGGCTCGCAGCCGGATCATGGACGCGGACTTCGCGTCGGAAACCGCCAACCTGAGCCGCGCGCAGATCCTGCAGCAGGCCGGCAACGCGATGATCGCGCAGGCCAACCAGCAGCCGCAGCAAGTGCTGGCCCTGCTGCGCTAATACAGGCGGCAGAAACAGCAGAAGAAGCGCCAGCCCGTCTCACGGCGGTCTGGTTCTCTCGAGGGGACCGTGGTCCCCTTCTCTTTCCCCATCGCGCGCGTGCACGAGCGAGCACGGCCGGTGGTGAAAGAGAAGTCAGCGAGAGAGGGTTGGGGCCGGAATAGGGCTTGGGGTTCCCGGACGGGAGGCCCCATGCCCTGTGGAGAGCCCGCGCTGGGAGAGCGCAGTCCAGGACCCTCGCGCCAATACTTCACACCGGTGATGGCCGGTTACAGGCTTTCTTGCAAGAAGGCCTCAAGTCCATTCCTGGCGGCCCGATAACTGCATCAACGGGTCCGCAATTCAACAGCTGGGGCCACGTGGTCCGGCTCAGTCGGACAGTTTTCACAAACGTCCGACGAGACCGAAAGCGGTCTTTGAATTCAAAAGGAATCGATCATGGCTCAGATCATCAACACCAATCTGCAATCGCTCAACGCCCAGCGCAACCTGTCGTCCTCGCAGTCCTCGCTGTCGGTGTCGATGCAGCGCCTGTCCTCGGGTCTGCGTGTCAACTCCGCCAAGGATGACGCCGCCGGCCTGGCGATCGCCGAGCGCATGAACGCTCAAGTCCGCGGCATGAACGTCGCGATGCGCAATGCCAACGACGGCATTTCCCTGGCGCAGACCGCTGAAGGCGCGCTGTCCAAGGTGGGCGACTCGCTGCAGCGCATGCGTGAACTGGCGGTGCAGGCCCGCAACGCGACCAACACGACGTCCGACCTGGACTCGATCGGCAAGGAATATGCGCAGCTGGGTCAGGAAATCGGCCGCGTCATCGGCGGCACGACCTTCAACGGCAAGTCCATCCTGGGTGACGACGCCGGCACGCAGACCTTCCAGATCGGCGCCAACACCAGCGCGAACGACTCGGTCGACGTGATCACGAACAACATGACCAACGACGCGACGATCACCGCCGTGACCGCTGGCGTGATCGACAACACGTCGACGCCGGACACGCTGAAGACCGTCATCGACAACATCGATGCGGCGATCACCACGGTCAGCGGCCAGCGCGCCATCCTGGGCGCATCGCAGAACCGCTTCGACGCGATCATCTCCAACCTGTCGGTCTCGGTGGAGAACCAGACCGCCGCCCGCAGCCGGATCATGGATGCCGACTTCGCCGCGGAAACCGCCAACCTGAGCCGCGCGCAGATCCTGCAGCAGGCCGGCAACACGATGGTGGCGCAAGCCAACCAGTTGCCCCAGCAGGTCCTGTCGCTGCTGCGCAGCTGAGCCCGAATCACGCGGCGCCCGTGGGTGCCGCCACCGGCTGACTCCTCAAGCATCCTCAAGCACCGGCCTTCCGGCCCGACCTTCAAGGCTCCGCTTCGATCCCTCGGGACCGAAGCGGGGCCTTCTTTCATTGGTTTGCTAATGGCCGGTTTTCCGCCCGTTAATCGGCCAATCGGCGTTGGAGCTCCTTTCGCACAATGGGAACCATCGAGCGTGAAGTACCGCTCGACCACCGGTCCAACCGGCAGATCCGAACAAAGACTGCTTCTGGCAGCGAGGATCGGCAGGTGAGGTCGGGACCCGACCCACCGAACCGGGATCGCAGCCAGGACAGGATCTCCGCAGGAGTGCATCAATGCCACAGACCATCAACACCAACATTGCCTCGCTGAACGCGCAACGCAATCTGAATTCGTCGCAGTCGTCGCTGGCGACCTCGATGCAACGCCTGTCGTCGGGCCTGCGGGTGAACTCCGCCAAGGACGACGCCGCCGGCCTGGCGATCGCCGAACGCATGAACGCGCAAGCCCGCGGCATGACGGTGGCGATGCGCAATGCCAACGACGGCATCTCGCTGGCGCAGACCGCGGAAGGCGCGCTGGGCAAGGTGGCGGACTCGCTGCAGCGCATGCGTGAACTGGCCATCCAGGCGCGCAACGCGACCAACGCGGACAGCGACAAGGATTCGCTGGACAAGGAATTCGGCGAGCTGGCCAAGGAAATCCAGCGCGTCACCGCCGGCACGACCTTCAACGGCAAGTACATCCTCGGCGCGGACGCCAACCTGCCCCAGGTCTTCCAGGTCGGCCCGAACACGACGTCCAACGACGAGATCTCGGTCACCACGCCGAACATGAGCCAGGACACGACGATCACCGACGTCGCCGGCACCGACGCCGCGGGCACGGGTCGTTCGGTCATCGACCGCACGGCGGACGCGGCCAAGATCGCCGAAGTCGTTCAGAAGATCGACGCCGCGCTGGACACGGTCAACAGCAACCGCGCGACGCTGGGCGCCACGCAGAACCGCTTCGACGCCGTGATCTCCAACCTGCAGGTGGCCTATGAGAACCAGACCGCCGCCCGCAGCCGGATCATGGACGCGGACTTCGCGGTCGAAACGTCCAACCTGAGCCGGGCCCAGATCCTGCAACAGGCGGGCAACGCGATGGTCGCGCAGGCCAACCAGCTGCCGCAGCAAGTGCTGTCGCTGCTCAAGGGCTGATAGAAAAACGCAATCAACCCACCAGGTCTCCGTCCTAAAGTCGGAATCGCCTGGGGCCGATAAGCATCACAGGGCCTCACGCGAGTCACGCGAGGCCCTGTCGCGCATGGGGCCTTCGACGCGGGAGGCGCCAGTCACTGGTCAGGGTCACGGGGAGTACACACGATGGCATCCATTACCTCCGCCGGCATCGGCAGCGGTCTCGACGTCGAGAGCATCGTCACGAAGCTCGTCTCGCTCGAGAAGCAGCCGATCACCGACCTGCAGACGCGCACCGACACGATCAAGACGCAGATCTCCGAGTACGGGAAGATCAAGAGCGCCTTCAGCGCGATGCGCGATGCCGCGGCCAAGCTGGCCAACCCGTCCACCTGGGCCGCGCTGACCGCCACCTCCTCCGACACGACCATGGCCACGGTCATCGCCGGCGCCGGCTCGGGCGCGGGCTCGTACGCGCTGAGCGTGACCAACCTGGCCGCGCCGCAATCGATCTCGAGCAAGGCCTTCGCCACCGGCGCCTCGGTCGGTTCGGGCTCGATGACCATCGAACTGGGCCAGTGGAGCGGCAGCGGGACCAGCTCGACCTTCACCGGCAAGGACGGCACCTCGCCGGTGAGCATCTCCATCTCGGCCACCGACACGCTGTCCAGCATCCGCGACAAGATCAACGGCTCGGGCGCGGGCGTGCTCGCCTCGGTCGTGACCGACGCCAACGGCCAGCGCCTGGTGATCCGCTCCAAGGACACGGGCGAGGCCAACGGGTTCCGCATCACGACCGCCGATGACGACGGCAACGGCTCGGACGCCAACGGCCTGTCCGCGCTGGCCTACGACCCGACCACCTCGGCGGTGGCGATGAACCTGAACACCGCGGCCAAGAACGCGAACCTCACGATCAACGGCCTGCCGATCAGCTCCGCGACCAACAACATCGAAGGCGCGGTCGACGGCCTGACGATCAACCTGCTCAAGGGCGGGACCAAGGATCCGGCGGACCCCAACGGCGTGAACATCATTCCGGCGCAATCCACGATCACCGTCGGCCAGGACAAGGACAGCGTCAAGAAGGCGATCAACGATTTCGTGACCTCGTACAACAGCCTCATGACGCTGATGCGCAATGACACGAAGTACGACGACGCCAACAAGACCGCCGGCGCGCTGCAGGGCGACAGCACGGCCGTGGGCCTGCAGAGCCAGCTGCGCAACATCACCGCCTCGGGCAGCACGCTGGGCGGGCAGTTCGGGCGTCTGTCCGACCTGGGCCTGGACATCGGCTCCGACGGCACGATCAAGGTCAACGACACCAAGCTGACCAGCGCGCTGGGCAGCATGGGCGACCTGAAGAACCTGTTCATGGGCGTGGACACGACCGATGCCAACAACAACGGCATCGCCACGCGCTGGCGCGCGTTCGCCGACCAGGTGACGGGTTTCGACGGCTCGATCACGACCCGCACCACCGGCCTGCAGGCGCGCGTGACCGCCAACGGCAAGCGCGTGGACGAGCTCAACGATCGCGCCGACGCCTACGAGAAGCGTCTGCGCGCGCAGTACACGGCGCTGGACACGCAGATGGCCAAGCTCAACGACATGCAGAGCTACGTCAGCAAGATCACCAGCATGCTGTCCAGCAGCAGCTGATCAGCGAGCGCGGCGGGGGCTTCTTCGGAAGTTTTCGGAGGTTTCCGGACGCGCTGGGCGCCCTGGGAACTACCCCGGATACCCCACCCTTCTCCGGCGCTTCGAAAAGCGTGCCGACAAGCCTCCTCACGGAGGCTTTTGTTTTTCTTCACGCGGTCAGAATTTCGAGACAAATTCGACACGTGGGAGGCTCAAGTTGAGCCGTCGGGGGCCGAAAACTGATTCAAGCACTACAGCACAACCCCAGCAGCACACCATGTACGGCAACTCCTCTCCCTTCGCCTCCCACGGTCAACGCGCCAGCAGCATGTACAACCGCGTCGGCGTGGAAACGGACGTGATGCAGGCGTCGCCGCACCGTCTGGTGACCCTGCTGCTGGAGGGTGCGTTCGATTCGATGACGCAAGCCATCGGCGCGATCCGCACCGGCAATGTCGATGTCAAGAACCGCAGCCTGAGCCGCGCGGTCCGCATCCTGGACGAAGGCCTGAAGGCGGCCCTCAACCTGGAGTCGGGCGAGCTGGCCCTGGACCTGCGCGACCTGTATGCCTACATCTGCATGCGACTGACCCATGCCAATCTGCGCAGCGACGACGTCGCCGTGGAGGAATGCGTGCGGTTGCTGCAGCCGATCCGCGAAGCCTGGGCCAGCATCGCCCCGGCCACTGCCGACCAACGCGCCGCAGCCTGATCCCCGGATCAAGCCGAACAGCCTGACGACTTGAGAAGTTCCATGTCCAAGTACAACGCCAAGCCCCAATCCGCCGCCCTCGCCGCCCACGCCGCCCCGACGACCCCGGACCGCATCATGAGCACCCAACTGTTGAGCTACTACGAAGCCATCGAGCAAGCCAGCGCCGACATGCTGAGCGCCGCCCGTTCGGGCAACTGGGACGAAGTCGTCAAGCTCGAGGGCGCCTGCGTCCTGCTGATCTCGCAGCTCAAGCACGCGGCCTCGAGCCAGCAGCTGGGCGCCGAGGAGTCGCAGCTGAAGACGCGCATCATGCAGCGCATCCTGGTCAACGACGCCGAGATCCGCCACCTGGCCGAGCCGTGGCTGGAAGACCTGGACCAGCTGATGAAGGGCAAGTCCAAGACGGTCCACTGACCGGGTCCTTCCCGCACCCCGCAGCGCAACGAGACTTCGGTCACGCGACCGGGGTCTGCCTGCAGACCGGCGCCGCGACCGGCCCCTCGAACCGATGGGCCTGGCGCGGCGTTTGCCTTGGTGATGCGCGAGAATTTCGAGCCACGATGCCCGCCGGAATCCGTCCTTGAGCGATCTGAAGATGTCCTCTGCCGCCACCAGTACCGCCGATCCCGCGGATGCCGATTTCCGGCTCGACGCGCCCGGCGAGATCATGAACTGGCTGCGCGAGCTGCTGCAGTCGCAGGCGCGGCTGCAGTTGACGACGCCCGACGGCAAGGCGATCCACACGGTGTTGCGGGCGCTGGACACGCCGCACGGCATGTTGACGATGGAAGCGCCGACCGGTGGCGACACGCTGGCGCCGGTGCTGGCCAGCGACGAGCTGGTGGCGACGGCCTTCCTGGACCGGATCAAGCTGCAGTTCGACGTGTCGGGGCTGGTGGCGATCCGCGGCGATGGCGCGGAGGTGCTGCGCGCACCGGTGCCGCTGCGGCTGTATCGCTTCCAGCGGCGCCAGGCCTACCGGGTGGCGTCCGCCGGTCAGCTGTATCCGGCGCTGAAGCTCAGCCATCCGGACCTGCCGAGGATCCGCGTCATGAACGTGAGCGCGGGCGGGGTGGCCCTGCAATGGCCGGCGAACGTCCTGCCGGTGCCGCAACCGGGTGAGGAGATCGCCGGAACGCTGGAGCTGGAACGCGAGGTGAGTTTCACGACGCTGCTGCGCGTCCAGCACATGGAGCCGGGCGAACCGGCCGGCACGCCGCACCATGTGGGATGCGCGTTCGTCTCGCTGGCCCCGACCGCCGCGCGGGCGCTGCAGATCTTCATCGACCAAGCGCAGAAGCGCGAACGCCTGATGCGCCGGAGCGTTTGAACGGCTGAGCCGCTCGAATCAAGAACAAAAGCCACCCTCGGGTGGCTTTTGTTCTTTTGGCGTTCTGAACCTTTGTCAGCTTCCAGCTGAAGCAGTGGAAAGAGGATTGGCACCGACTCAAATTAACTATTTCACCGACTCGAATACCCGAGGGACATTTCCCAATCGACGATTTAAATCACCTCAGCAGAATGAGTTTGCCGATGTTTCTCGGCGACATTCAAGAGGAAATCATGCGTGAACTGACTCAAGCGGAAATCGAAATGGTCTCGGGTGGCGAAGTCGGCGCAACCGGAATGGGCGACGACTACAGCTATACAGGCCAGCGAAGTTGGGGTGAGTGTTACTTCGACGGCATCACAAACAATGATCGATCAATCCTCGACATGGAACTGATCATCATGTGCTTGAAGCAGTACAACTGAAGATTATTGCGGCCTTTCCACGTGCAGGCGGGCACCTTTGCCCGTCTGT
This sequence comes from Roseateles sp. So40a, assembly GCF_048081605.1. Lineage (NCBI taxonomy): Bacteria > Pseudomonadati > Pseudomonadota > Betaproteobacteria > Burkholderiales > Sphaerotilaceae > Roseateles > Roseateles sp. So40a. The sequence goes on from NZ_CP182288.1 coordinate 3,476,135, forward strand.
CTCAGGATGTACCCAATGAAAGCTTTTCTTGCGCTACCGATATTCCTCGCCGCCCACATTTCTGCACTCTTGCTGGGCCGGCTCTCCGACGGAATGTTCCGCCAGTTTTTTGGCCCAGTATCCCAACTCGAGCGCGTCTTTTTCACAAGCGGCGCTATGGCGGCATGGCTCTTGGTAATGCTCTGGACTTTGCAAAAAGGCTGCCGCGCCCAGGGCTGGTCCTATCCGTTCGATTTCCAGAAACTGACAAGTCTAAAGGGCGATAAGTATTGGGCCGCACTGGTGATTGCGATCGTGCCCGCTGCGGTTTCGGTCTCGGCAATGATGTCTCATTACACAGAGGCATCCGCAGAACTTCGGTGGCAGTTGGTGCCTGTATCGCTGTGGTGTATAGCCAGCCTCGCACTCGTCGAGGAACTCATCTATCGAAAGATTCTTCTTGGACGGCTTTTGGCAATCGCGAACAAAAACACTTATTGGTGTGTCGCAGCCCTTGCTTTCCAAGGCAGCATCTTTTCCCTCATGCATGGTGGCATAGCGCTGATCTCGAAAAACCACTTTCTCTTCTACGCCATGGGAGGGTGCCTACTTGGTTGGCTCTTCTGGACCTATCAGAACATTTGGCTGAATACGCTGACGCACGTGATCATGAACGTCAGCACTGCTCAGGCCGGACCCCTTCGACATTGGTTTGCTGGCCGCCTAGCACAATTCGCCGGCGACGCGTGGCACGACTGGTTCGTGATCGGGGCCGCTTGCCTGCTCGGCGTTCAACTCCTGACCTTGCCATTCAGAAACAGAAAAGGCCGCGATCCGTCGCGGCCTTGGTATGAAGAGGCAAGGGGCTGAGATTCCCAGCCTTACACCTGCATGTTCATGATTTCCGAATAGGCGGACACCAGCCGGTTGCGCACCTGCAGCGTCGCCTGGAATCCGATCTGGGCTTTCTGCATCGCCACCATCGTCTCTTCCAGGCTCACCGTCGGGTTGTCCATCTGGACCTCCCGCTGCAGCCGCGACGCCTCGTTCTGCTGCGTGCTGACGGACTTCAACGCCGAGCTCATCGCATCCGCGAAGCTCGTGCCGCCCACCGCGGCCTTGGCCACCGGCTGCCCCTGAGGGGTCAGTCCGGCACGGGCCACCGCGCTGGCGAAGTCGAAGGGTTTGAGTTTGAGGTCCACGGAACGCATCGTACGGATCCCGCCGCCCGCCATTGCTCGGAACTGGGGGGCCTTCTTCGGCCTGTTCTCACCATTCTTGAGGGCCCCCTTCGAAATAATCCAGTCCTGTGCCGCGGCCCCTGCCCGGCTCACGCCTTCCGCCGATCGTCCGACCCCAGCCGTACACCCACCGCCCCATGGACAACGCCCTGAGCAGCCCCGCCGCCGGACTCCCCGAGGCCCAGCAGACCGCCAAACCGGCCGGCCTGCCCGCCCGTCTGGCCGCGATGCCCACCAAGAGCAAGCTGATGCTGGGCGGCGGCGTCGCCGCGCTGCTCGCGGTCATCGTCGCCATGTCCATGATGACGGCCCGCCCGGACTACCGGCCCCTCTTCTCCGGCCTCTCCGACAAGGACGGCGGCGCCGTCATCGCGCAACTCGCGCAGATGAACGTGCCCTACCGCAACGACCCGGGCGGCACCATCATGGTCCCCGCCAACCAGGTCTACGACCTGCGCATGAAGCTCGCCTCCGCCGGCCTGCCCAAGGGCGGCATCGTGGGGTTCGAGCTCATGGACAAGCAGTCCATCGGCCAGACCGCCTTCAACGAGCGCCTGAACTTCCAGCGCGCGCTCGAGGGCGAACTCACCCGCACCATCACCGCCATGGCCGACGTCGCCGACGCGCGCGTCCACCTGGCCATGCCTCAACAGAACGGCTTCTTCCGCGAACAGCAGAAGCCCAGCGCCTCCGTCATGCTGACCCTGCGCGGCGGCCGCACGCTGGACCGCGCCCAGATCGCCGGCATCGTCCACCTGGTGTCGTCCTCGGTCCCCGAACTCAATCCCAAGGCCGTCAGCGTGCTCGACAGCACCGGCGCCCTGCTCTCCCAGAACCCGGACGGCAACACCAGCGGCGGTCTCGACAGCCAGCAGCTGCAGTACAAGCAGCAGGTCGAAGCCAACCTGAACAAGCGCATCGCCGAGCTGCTCGAGCCGGTCGTCGGCCGCGAGAACCTGCGCTCCACCGTCACCGCCGACGTGGACTTCAACCAGGTTGAATCCACCGCCGAGGAATACAAGCCCAACCAGGGTCCCAACACCCAGAGCGCGGTGCGCCGCTCGACCTCCGAGGAGCAATCCGGCGGCACCGCCGGCGTGCCCACCGGCGTCCCCGGCGCGACCACCAACCAGGTCCCGCCGCAAGCCGCCGCCCCGATCAATGGCCAAGGCCAGTCGATGCAGCCGGCCGGCCAGTCCGGCGGCACGCAGAACATGCGCCGCAACGCGGACATGCAATACGAACTCGACCGCACCGTGCGCGTCACCCGCAATGCGATCGGCCAGGTTCGCCGCCTGAACGCCGCCGTGGTGGTCAATCAGAAGACGGTCACGGACAAGAACGGCAAGACGACCAGCCAGCCGCTGTCGGACACCGAACTGCAGAAGCTGGATTCGCTGGTCAAGGAAGCGCTGGGCTTCTCGCAGGATCGGGGCGACTCGGTCAAGGTGATCAGCACCCCGTTCGTCTCGGACAAGGTGGCCAACGCCGACGTGCCGCTGTGGCAGCAGCCCTGGCTGCGCGACGTGGCCCGCGACTTCGCCGTGCCCGCCGCCCTGGTGCTGGTGGCCCTGATCGCGGTGTTCGGCATGGTTCGCCCTGCTCTCAAGGCGGCTTTCCCGCCGCCGGCCGAGGAGAAGGACGACACTGCCCAGAATCAGCTCAGCGTCGTCGAGGACGAGCAGCTTGCCCTGGGCGGCCCGCGCGGTCCGGGTGGACTGCCCGCCCTGGAGGCCCCGGTTTCCAACGACAAGCTCGAGCGCGCCCGTCTGCTGGCCAAGGAAAACCCCGTCGCGGTGGCCAACATCATGCGCGCCTGGGTCAACGGCGAAGAGCTGGAAACCGCCCCGGCCGGCGGCCGCCGCTGAGCGGCCCCCGGCACGCCCATCAGGATCGATAGCGAGACCCCACCATGGACGACAAAGGCGTAGAAGACGCGGCCATCCTGCTCATGTCGCTGGGCGAGGAGGAAGCCTCCGAGGTCTTCAAGCACCTGGCACCCAAGGAAGTGCAAAAGCTTGGCGAGACCATCGCCAAGATGAAGGTCGTGCCGCGCGATCGCGTCGAGAAGGTGCTCGAGAAGTTCGACCTCGTCGCCGAGTCGCAGAGCACTCTGGTCAGCGACACCGACGAGTACGTGCGCTCCGTCCTGCGCAAGGCGCTGGGCGACGACAAGGCCAACCTGCTGCTGGACCGCATCCTGCAGGGCTCGGACGTGTCGTCGATCGAGTCGCTGAAGTGGATGGATCCGGGCTCCGTCGCGGAGCTGCTGCGCAATGAACACCCGCAGATCGTCGCGGCCATCCTGTCGCACCTGGACTTCGACCAGAGCAGCTCGGTGCTGCGCGTCTTCACCGAGCGCCAGCGCAACGAGGTGCTGATCCGCATCGCCACGCTGGACGGCATCCAGCCGATGGCGCTCAAGGACCTCAACGAGGTCATGGGCCAGATCCTGGCCGGCGGCGAACGCATGAAGAAGTCCAACCTGGGCGGCGTGAAGACCGCCGCCGAGATCATCAACATGATGGGCACCAGCGTCGAGGCCTCGGTGCTGGACTACATCCGCGAGGCCGATTCCGACCTCGCGCAGAAGATCATGGACAACATGTTCACGTTCGATGACGTGGAGAAGATCGACGATCGCGGCATCCAGGCCGTGCTCAAGGAAGTCCAGTCCGAATCGCTCATCGTCGCGCTCAAGGGCGCCGGCCCCGAGCTGCGCGAGAAGATCTTCCGCAACATGTCCTCCCGCGCCGCCGAGACGCTGCGCGAGGACCTCGAATCGCGCGGCCCGGTGCGGCTGTCCGAGGTCGAGGCCGAGCAGAAGGAAATCCTCAAGGTCGTACGCCGCCTGGTCGACGAAGGCCAGATCGTGCTCGCCGGCGGCGGGGACGACCAGTTCCTGTGATCGCATCCGACGCCCAGACGCCTGTCTAACCGCCCATGGTCAGCCGCCCGCCCCGCCAAGTCCCCCCGCCCCCGCGCCCCGAGGGCGATTCGCCGCGCGGCAACACCTACAGCCGCATCATCCCGCGCGAGGAGCTGTCGGGCTTCGCGGCCTGGAATCCAGGCGCGCTGGACGGCGGCGCCGCACCGCGCCGCCCGCCCGTGAGCGCGCCCGCGCCGGTCGAACCGCCGCCTCCGCCGCCGCCGCCGGGTCCCAGCGTCGAGGAGCTGATGCAGCAGGCGCGCCAGTCCGGCTACCAGGACGGCTACCGCGACGGCATGGCCGCGCTGGACGCGTTCAAGCAGAGCTTCGCCAAGCAGATCACCGCCCAGGTCGGGCAACTGGTCGCCAGCTTCGACCAGGACCTGTCGGCCATCGAGCAAGGCATGGCCGAGGCGCTCGCCCGCACCGCGGTTGAACTGGCTCGCCAGGTCGTGCGCAATGAACTCGCAACCGCGCCGGAGCTCGTCTCCAAGGTCGCCCACGACGCGGTCGAGGCGCTGCTGATCAACGCCCGCCACGTCCGCGTGCGCGTGCATCCCGACGACCTCCCGCTGGTGCTGGACGGCGCCGGCCAGGAGCTGCGCGCCCGTGAGGCGCAGGTCATTCCCGATCCGGCCATCGGCCGCGGCGGCGTCAAGGTCGATGCCGACATCTGCAGCGTGGACGCTTCGATGCCCGCGCGCTGGCAAGCCGCCGTCAACGCGATGGGGCAGACCGCCGTCTGGGAGGACCGCCGCACCGCTGCCGAGGAATCGCGCGACAGCCGGCTCGACTTCCGCGCCGATCCCACGCCCAGCCAGTACGGCGGGCTGCCGCACGGCAACCAGAACGGATTCGGGGACGAACCATGAGCAGCCGCATCGATCGTTGGACCCAGTATTTCGACGATCTGCAGGCTTTTGCCGGCAACGCCCCTGCTTTGGAGCCGCAAGGCAAGCTGGTCCGCGTGGCCGGCCTGGTGCTGGAGGCCACCGGCGTGAAGGTGCCGGTCGGCTCGGTCTGCGAGATCCACATGCCCTCCTCGGCCACGTCGCCGCGGCGCGGCCAGCGGCCGGTGACGGCGGAAGTCGTCGGTTTCTCCGGCGATCGCGCCTATTTGATGCCGACCGACGAGATCCAGGGCCTGGCCAGCGGTGCGATGGTGCTGCCCCGCCCCGCCGCGCTGCATGGTCCGATACTCGGCGAGGAGCGCCATCCCTGGCGCCGCGACGAGGATCGCGGCCTGCACCTGCCCATGGGCGACGGGCTGCTGGGTCGTGTCGTCGACCCGCAGGGCCATCCGATCGACCGGCGCGGCCCGCTCGGGGAAGTCCGCGACGAACCGATGGTGCGCCGCCCGATCAACGCGATGGACCGCGATCCGGTCCGCCGCCCGCTGGACACCGGCGTGCGCGCGATCAATTCACTGCTGACCGTCGGGCGCGGCCAGCGACTGGGCCTGTTCGCCGGCACCGGTGTGGGCAAGTCGGTGCTGCTGGGCATGATGGCCCGCTACACGCAGGCCGATGTCATCGTCGTCGGCCTGATCGGCGAACGCGGCCGCGAAGTGAAGGAATTCATCGAGGACATCCTCGGCGAGGAAGGCCTGCATCGCAGCGTCGTCGTCGCCGCGCCCGCCGATGCGCCGCCGCTGCTGCGCATGCAGGGCGCGACCTACGCCACGGCCATCGCCGAGCATTTCCGGGACCGCGGCCAGCATGTGCTGCTGCTGATGGATTCGCTGACGCGTTACGCGATGGCGCAGCGCGAGATCGCGCTGGCGATCGGCGAACCGCCGGCAACCAAGGGCTATCCGCCCTCTTGTTTCGCCAAGTTGCCGCAACTCGTCGAACGCAGCGGCAATGGGCTCGCGGGCGAGGGTTCCATCACCGCGTTCTACACGGTGCTGTCCGAAGGCGACGACCAGCAGGATCCGATCGCCGATGCCGCCCGAGGCATCCTGGACGGCCACATCGTGCTCAGCCGCGAGCTCGCGGAGAGCGGCCACTACCCTGCCATCGACGTGGAACGCTCCATTTCGCGCGTGATGACGAGCGTTGCCGACAAGCGCCACGTCGAACTGGCACGACGCTTCCGCCAGCTGCTGGCGAAATACAACAAGGCGCGCGACCTGATCCAGCTCGGTGCCTATCAGCCGGGCAATGACCCGGAACTGGACCTGGCGGTCCGCTTGCATGGCGACATGGACCGATTGCTCCAACAAGACATGCATTCCCCCGCTTCTTTGAACGATTGCCTCAATCAGTTGACCGCCACACTTAACTTTGCGTGATAGCTGCCGACATCCGTGAAGCGAGGTCATCGACATGAGTAGTTCCAATCTGCAGGCCCTGACCGTTCTCCTCGAACGCGCGGAGGCCGAGCGCGATGAAGCGTTGCGTCTCTTGCAGGACGCGCAGGCGAAAGCCAGCGCCGCCCGAAATCAGCACGACCAGCTGAACCAGTACCGCACGGACTACCGCCACCGCTGGACGCAGGAGTTCGCTCAGCGGACGACTGTCCAGCTGCTGGGCTGCTATCAGAACTTCGGCCAGCGCCTGGACCAGGCCATCGGCCAGCAGGGCGGCATCGCCGATTTCGCGGATCAGCGCGTCAGCACCGCCCGCGACCAGTTGCGCGAGCGTGAACTGCGGGTCGCCTCGGTGCGCAAGCTCATCGAGCGCCGACGCGCCGAGTCCCTGCGCCAGCAGATGCGCCAGGACCAGCGCGCCACCGACGAGCAGGCCGCCCGCGCGGCCTCCCGCGGCGGCAACCCGATGTCCCGGCTCGTCGCCTGAGCGTCGCGCCCCGCTCCCGGCGCGCTGTCCACGCGCCGCCTGACCGACCGGAACCTCCCTCGCCATGACGCAGATCCAGAACAACACCTCCCTTCCAGGCGCCCTTGGCGGCCTGGGTGCGAACAATCCCGCCTACACCGGGCGCAAGGACGGTTCGTCCACCGATTTCTCCCGCTTCCTCAACCAGAGCAGCCAGCAACTGCAGTCGCCAAGCTCGGCGATGTCCGCGCTTCAGGCACAGCAGCAATCGCAGCAGTTGGCCTCGCAACAGCTGGCCTCGCAGCAGCTGCAGACCCAGCAGCAAGCCCAGCAACTGCAGACGCAACAGCAGGCGCAGCGCCAGACCGCCGCGCAACAGCAGCAGCGCGCCAACAATCGCCAACCCGAGAACACCGCCGCTCAGGACGAGAACAAGCTCGCCGCGAAGAACGCGGCCGCCCGCCATGAGGCTCGTGAAGCGAACGGCTCGACGGCACCGGCGCGGCCGGCTGACGCCAAGGCGGACGCCACGGCCTCGACGGAGGATGCTTCGGACGTCGACGCCAAGGACACGACCGCCGCGGGTGACGCGGCCGAGACGGACGCGGACACGCGCGTCGCCAAGGAGGCGGACGGCAAGGACAAGAAGGTCGCCAAGGAGTCCAAGGACGGCGAGGCCACGCCCGCCGAGCAGATGCTGGCCATGCTGCGCGGCGAAGCGCCCGCCGAGGCCGCCGACAAGCCGCGCAAGGGCGCCCTGGACGGCGACGCCGCAGGCACGGACGCGCTGCCAGGCGGCGCGCAGGGCCACGGCAAGCCCGCCACCACCGGTGAGGTGATGCGCGAGCGTCAGCAGCTGCAACGCGAACTGGATCAGGCCGCCAGCGGCAAGGCCGGCCCCGTGGAAGGCGCCGACAAGGCCGCCTCGCAGGACACGCTCCAGGCGGTGGCCGGCGGCGCGCACGAGATCGCCCAGGCCGACAGCGCCCAGGGCCCGCAACCGAGTTTCGACGCGCTGCTCGCCGCGGCGCAGCAATCCGGCGCGGCCAACGCCCCCTCCGGCGCCGACGCCTCGACCGCCCCCACGGCGCCCAGCGTTCCGCTGAGCCAGCCGCTGCACAGCCCGGACTTCGCGCCGGAGCTGTCCGCCAGCGTCAGCCTCCTGATCCAGGACGGCGTGCACGAGGCGCAGCTCCAGCTCAACCCGACCGAGATGGGCCCGGTGTCCATCAACATCCAGCTCGACGGCCAGCAGGCGCAGGTGAACTTCCATGCCCAGCACGCGGCCACGCGCGAGGTGCTGGAACGCAGCCTGCCGGACCTGGCGGCGGCCCTGCAGGCGCAGGGACTGACCCTGAGCGGCGGCGGGGTGTTCGCCCAAAGCCAGTCCAACGGCGGACAGAATCGCGAGGACGGCGCGTCTGACGGCGCCGGCCGGGCCTCGGGCCGCCGAGGCGGTCGGGGTGGGTCGGACGACGATGGCGCGATCGCCGCCGCCGGCCGGTCCGAGCGCCGTTCCGCCCCGCGCGGGCTGGTCGACCTGTACGCCTGAGCCTTGATCTCCATGGCCGGACGAAGGCGCCCCGCGCCGAGTCTGACCGGATTCCGCCGCCTTTTCGCGCGTTGAGCGCGCGGGCGGCGCTCCACAATGGGAGCCATTGCCGGATCACGTGGTCCGGCTCCCCGCAGTCCCCTCACCTTTCATCACCGGAGCGCCCATGGCCACAGCCGCCGCAGGCAACGACGCCGCCGTCAAGGGCGGCGGCAAGAAGAAGCTGATCATCATCGTCGCCATCGTCCTGGTGGTGGTGCTGGTGGGCGTCGGCGCGTTGCTGATGATGAAGAAGAAGTCCCATGCCGAGGACGAGGAAGGCGCCGTCGAGGAAAAGCCCGCGGCCGCCGCCCACGTCAAGCCCGGCACGCCGCCGACCTTCGTCCCGCTGGACCCCTTCACCGTGAACCTGGCCGACAAGGAAGTCGACCGCTTCGCGCAGATCGGCATCACGCTGGAAGTGGCCGACCCGAAGTTCGCCGACCAGCTCAAGGCCTACATGCCGGCGATCCGCAACAACGTGCTGATCGTGCTCTCGCACAAGACCTCGGCCGAGCTGCTGAGCGTCGAGGGCAAGGAGACCCTGGCCAAGGAGATCCGCCGCGAGGCCGTGCGCCCGATGGGCATCGAGCTCGACGACGAGGACGAGGACGAAGGCGCCTCGAGCAAGAAGAAAAAGAAGAAGAAGCGCCCGGTCGAGAGCCCGGTGACGCAGGTGCTCTTCTCCACCTTCATCGTGCAGTAAGCGGACATCCCGAAGGGATCAGGCGATGAATCAGCAAATCCTGTCGCAAGACGAAGTCGATGCCCTGCTCCAGGGCATCACCGGCGAGAGCCAGAAGCTCGAGGCCGAGGAAGTCCAGACCGGCGGCATCCGCGAGTACAACCTCGCCAGCCAGGAACGGATCGTCCGTGGGCGCATGCCCACGATGGAGATCATCAACGAGCGTTTCGCGCGCAACATCCGCATCGGGCTGTTCAACTTCATCCGCAAGAGCCCGGAAGTCGCCATCGGCGGCATCAAGGTGCAGAAGTACAGCGCGTTCCTGCGCGAGATCGTGGTCCCGACCAACTTCAACATCGTGTCGGTGAAGCCGCTGCGCGGCAACGGGCTGATCGTGTGCGATCCGACGCTGGTGTTCGCGGTGATCGACTCGCTGTTCGGCGGCATCGGCAAGTTCCACACCCGCATCGAGGGCCGGGACTTCTCCGCCACCGAGCAGCGCGTGATCCTGCGCCTGGTCGAGGTCATCATCCAGGAGTACACCAAGGCCTGGAAGGGCATCTATCCGCTGGAGCTGGAATACCAGCGCTCGGAGATGCAGCCCCAGTTCGCCAACATCGCCACGCCCAGCGAGATCATCGTGTCCACGTCGTTCACGCTGGAGATCGGCGAGACCAGCGGCACGGTGTACTTCTGCATCCCCTACTCCACGCTGGAGCCGATCCGCGACGTGCTGTACAGCACCACGCAGGGCGACTCGAGCGAGCCGGATCGCCGCTGGGTCAACCTGCTCAAGCACCAGATCCAGTCGGCCGAGGTCGAGCTGGTGGCGGAGCTGGCCAACGCGCCCGCGACGGTGGAACAGCTGCTGGCGTTCAAGCCGGGCGACTTCATCGAGCTGGACCTGCAGCAGATGATCCAGGCCAAGGTGGACGGCGTGCCGGTGTTCGATTGCCATTACGGCACCTCGAACGGCAAATATTCGATCAAGATTGAAAAGATGCTGACCGGCCCGGATGCCGGCTGGCTGGGAGCCCGCAATGGCTGACAACACCCCGATGGACGAACAGGACGCAATGGCCGCCGAATGGGCGGCAGCGCTGGCGGAAGCCGGCGGCGGCGGCAGCGAGGTCGCAGCCGAAGTGCAGCCGGTGGCCGAGCAGGTCGCGCCGGCGGCCTTCACCAACTTCGCGCCGACGCCGGGCAACCTGCCCGGCAGCGACATCAACATGATCCTGGACATCCCGGTCCAGTTGACCGTGGAGCTGGGCCGCACGCGCATTCCGATCAAGAACATCCTGCAGCTGGCGCAGGGCTCGGTGGTCGAGCTCGACGCGCTGGCCGGCGAGCCGATGGACGTGCTGGTCAACGGCTACCTGATCGCGCAAGGCGAGGTCGTGGTCGTCAACGACAAGTTCGGCATCCGCCTGACCGACATCGTGACCCCATCCGAGCGCATGCGGCGCCTCAGCAAGGCATGATCTGACCCCGGCTCAACCCCACCTCGGTGGGGTTGATGCATTTCGGGGACGCATAATCGCCCGCCATGAACAACAGCCTCGTTCCCCTGCTCTGGTTCCTGGCCATCCTGGCCTTGATTCCAGTCGTGCTGTGGCTGCTCAAGCGCACGCCGCTGGGCGGCGCCGCGCTGGGCGGGCAACTGCGCACGGTGGCGCAGCTGGTGATCGCGCCCAGCCAGCGCATCGTGATCGTGGAGGTCGGCCAGGACGCGGACCGCCAGTGGCTCGTGCTGGGCATCACCGGCCAGCAGATCCGCACGCTGCATGTGATGCCGCCGCAGGCCGACGCCGGTGCGGCGCTGCAGGCCGCGCAGCCCTCGTTCTCCTCGCTGCTCAAGCGCAGCCTGGGCGGCAGGCACGCCGATGGCCCCGGTTCCTCCACCTCGACCTGAGCGGGAACGGCGCATGACGGCGATCTCTTCCCCGACCCGCGCGCGACGCGCGCTTCGTCCGCTGGCGGTGACGCTGGGCGCGCTGGCGCTCGGCGGCCTGGGCGCCGCGGCCTGGGCCCAGCAGGGCGGCGCGCCGGCGAGCGTGCCGCTGGTCATCGGCCAGGGCGCCGGCGGCAACAGCTACTCGGTGCCGATCCAGACCCTGCTGTTCTTCACCGCGCTGGGCTTCCTGCCCGCGGTGGTGCTGATGATGACGGGCTTCACCCGCATCGTGATCGTGCTGTCGCTGCTGCGCCAGGCGCTGGGCACGCAGGCCGCGCCGCCCAACCAGGTGATCGTCGGGTTGTCGCTGTTCCTGACCTTCTTCGTGATGAGCCCGACGCTGGACCGCGTCTACGCCGAGGCCTGGCAGCCCTACCAGAGCGGCCAGATCGGGTTCGAGGTCGCGCTCGAACGCGCGCAGGTCCCGATGCGCGGCTTCATGCTCAAGCAGACGCGCCAGTCCGACGTCGCGCTGTTCGCCAAGCTGGCCAAGCTCGAACCCAACGTCGCGCCCGAGAACGTGCCGTTCCGCGTGCTGGTGCCGGCCTTCGTGACCAGCGAGCTGAAGTCCGCCTTCCAGATCGCGTTCCTGATCTTCATCCCCTTCCTGGTGATCGACATGATCGTGTCCAGCGTGCTGATGAGCCTGGGGATGATGATGCTGTCGCCGGTGCTGGTGTCGCTGCCCTTCAAGCTGATGCTGTTCGTGCTGGCGGACGGCTGGAACCTGCTGCTGGGGTCGCTGGCGGCCTCGTTCGCGCAGTAGCGCCGGCCACCGCCCGAGATCGGAGAACCGCATGGATGCCCAACAAGTCTTCAGCGTCGGCCAGCAGGGCCTGTACGTGCTGCTGCTGGTCGCCGCGCCCATCCTGCTGACGGTGCTGGCCGTGGGGGTGCTGGTGTCGGTCTTCCAGGCCGCGACGCAGATCAACGAGTCGACGCTGTCGTTCGTGCCCAAGATCGTCGCGGCGGTGCTGGTGCTGGCCATCGCCGGCCCGTGGATGATCACGACGCTGGTCGAATACATCCAGCGCACGCTGCAGAGCATCCCGACGGCGCTGGGCTGAGGCCGCGCATGATTTCCTTCAGCGAAGCGCAGCTGCTGGCGTGGCTGAATCCGATCCTGTGGCCCTTCATCCGCACGCTCGCGTTGTTCGCCGGCATGCCGGTGTTCAGCCAACGCAACGTGCCGACGCGGGTGCGGATCGGGCTGGCGCTGTTCATCTCGGTGGCAGCGCAGCCCTCGCTGCCGACGATGCCGGTGATCCCGCTGGACTCGCTGCCGCACCTGCTCTCGGCGATCGGGCAGCAGTTGCTGATCGGACTGTCGATGGGTTTCGCGGTGCGGGTGGTGTTCGCCGCGCTCGAATTCGCCGGTGAGCTGATCGGGCTGCAGATGGGGCTGAACTTCGCGGGTTTCTTCGATCCGTCGACGGGCGGCCAGGGCACGTCGACCTCACGTTTCCTCGGCTCGATGGTGGCCTTCCTGTTCGTGGCGATCAACGGTCACCTGATGCTGATCAACTCGCTGGTGGAGAGCTTCCAGGCCTTCCCGGTGGGCGAGGACCCGTTCCGTTTCCTGCGCATCGCGCAGCCGCAGGTCTGGGGCGCGGAGATCTTCCGGATGGGCTTGTGGATCGCGCTGCCGCTGATCACGATGCTGCTGTTCGTGAACCTGGTGCTGGGCATCATCTCGCGGGTGGCGCCGCAGCTGAACGTGTTCTCGGTGGGCTTCCCGCTGACGGTCAGCATCGGACTGGTGGGACTGGTGGCGACGCTGCCGCTGATGCATCAGCCCTTCATGGTCGCGCTGGAGCGGATGCTGGCGGCGTTCAACTGAGAGTTCCCACTTTCGAGGGGAACTCGACTTTGCATTTTTCTCCCCCACCGCCAACTGGTTTGGGTCATGGTGGATCGAGGGTCAGGTCTGAACAATCAGCGGACTCGATGCCTGCGGCACCTCTGTCGCAGCGGCGAGTCCCGATTCACCTGACGATGGAGAAACACCATGCGACCCATGACCCAGGCAGAGACCGTGCAGGTCAACGCCATCCTGACTTCAAGCCCTCCCGCACCGACCGAGCAACTGGAAGACATCGGCTACGGGCGTGAAGCGCTGATCGGCTCCCAGGAGTTTGACCGGACGATCGATGCGTTCCTGCATCATCAAGACGAGATCAACGCCGAGGACCTCGATGCTTTCCTCACGCACGTGAAGAGGAGCTTCCCCGACCGTGAGATCACCGCTCAGATCTGCCCTGACGATGACCCGGGCGGGATCCTCATCTTCAGCATCTACGGTTTCACCGCACACGAGCAGATGGGGAATCCGGAGGAGGACCTCTTCTACGAAGACTTTCCGGCGCATCTCGACCACGCCGCGGGCCCTGTCACCATCTTTGTTCGAACCGGCCCGTATATGTCCCGATCTCGAGAGAAGGAGTCGAAGACGGCCGGAGGGTCAAAGGCAAATGAACGCCCTTGACCGAAGAGCCGCGTCCACCTCCCGGTGGCGCGGCTCTCCACGCGATCACAACTCCCGCAACGCCGTCGTCACCGGCACGCTCGCGGCGCGCACCGCGGGGAACAGGCCGCCGATGAAGCCGATGGCCAGGGCCCACTTCAGCCCCTCCCACAGCAACTGACCCGACACCCGCAGCTCGAAGCTCAGCTTGCCCACCGACCCCGCGGCCATCGTCGACGCCGCATGGCCGTTGAACAGCAGATACGCGATCCCGCCACCGATCAGCCCGCCCAGCGCCGCCAGCAACATCGTCTCCAGCATCACCGCGACCACCACCGGCAGACCAGGGAAGCCGATCGCGCGCAAGGTCGCGATCTCGCGGGCTCGCGTCGCCACGGCGGCGAACATCGTGTTCAGCGCGCCGAACACCGCGCCCACCGCCATGATGCTGCCCACGACGATGCCGATGATGCGCAGGATCTTGGTCATCTGCTCCGACTGCTTCGCGAAGAACGCCAGCGTCGTCGTCGCGTCCACCTTCAGCTGCGGATTGGCTTCCAGCGCGTCCTTGAAGCCCTTGAACGCCGCGGCATCCGTGAGCTTCACCGTCACCGAGTTGCGGCTCGCGCCGCGCCGGTAGGTCTCGGCCACCACGGGAGCATCGGCCCACAGCTCCGATTCCATCGAGTCTCCCGACGCGAACACCCCCGTCACCGTCCACATCTGGCTGCCCAGACGCAACTGCTTGCCCGGCTCCAGGCCCTCGAACTGACGCGAGGCGCCCTGGCCGACGATCAGCTCCTTGAGCCCGGGCTGGAACTTGCGCCCGCTGATGATCTTGACCTGCGGCCGCACCGCGAAGGCCTCGTCGCCCACGCCGCGCATCTGCACGCTGCCCTCTTCGTCCGTCTTCGTGCCCTTGACGGGCAGGTTGGCCGCCACCACCGTCTCCGCCGAGACCAGCGGCTCGCCCTTGGCCGACTTCGCCACGCCCGGCGCCTGCGAGATCTGCGTGATGTCGTCTCGCGACATCACCGAGGCGACCTCCGCCGCCGACGCGCCGCGCAGCACGATGGCGGTGTCCTCGCTGCCGGACTTGCGCAGCGTCTCCGCGTAGCCCTCGGCCATCGCCAGCAGCGCCACCAGCACGCCGACCACGCCGGCGATGCCCACGACGATCACTGCCGACGAGCCCAGCCGCTGCGGCAGCGTGCTCACGCCGACACCCGTCACCGAGCGCGCCTGCGCGCCACGGCGCGTCAGGAACATCCACAGCGCCAGGATCACCGCCAGGCCAAGCGCGCCCGTCCACGGCAGCATCACCCAGGCTGCCAGCACGACCGCCAGCAGCAGGATCAATCCCAGGTTCTTCAGGAACTTCATGCTCAAGCCCTCCCCGCCAGCGCGTCGGTGATGTTCAGCCGCATCGCGTTGAGCGCCGGCAGCGCGCCGACGATCACCCCGAACAGCACCATGAAGCCCACGCCCATGGCCCAGCTGTTGAGCCCGGCCGCAGGCAGGTTCAGCGAACCGCCGCTGCCCGCGCTGATGATGGGCCCGAGCACGCTCGCCAGCGCCAGGCCGATCACGCCGCCGATCACCAGCAGCAGCACCGACTCCGCCAGCACCATCGCCAGCACGCTGCGCCCGGAGAACCCGATCGTCTTGAGCACCGCGATCTCGCTGGTGCGCTCGCGCACCGCCTGCATCATCGTGTTGCCCGACAGCAGCAGCAGCGTGAAGAACACCGCGCCCATGATCGAGCTGACGATCAGCCCGATGTCCGCGACCTGCTTCATCCACGACGCCATCGCGGCCTGCTCGGTCTGCGTGCGGGTCTCATGGTCGGAGTTGGCCGAGATCGCATCGATCGCCTTGGCCACGCGGTCCGCCTGATTCGCGTCCGCCACGCGGGTCACGTACCAGCCGACCTGGCCCTGGTTGTAGGGCGTCGTGTCGTCGAAGTACTTCCAGTTCAGCAGGAACATCTGGTCGTACCAGCCGCCCGACTTCTTGTCGGCCGCGTGGATCAGGCCGACGATCTCGAACTGCCAGTTCTTGCTGCCGTTGCGGTCCGGGAAGATCGTCGACTGCAGCGGGACCTTGTCGCCGACCTTCCAGTTGAAGCGCTTGGCCAGGCCCTCGCCCACCAGCGCGCCGATGCGCGTCGAGGCAAACGCCTGCTTCGCCTGGTCGGTGACGACCATCTCCGGATACGCGTCCAGGTAGTTGGGCGCGACCGCGAAGCTGAAGACCTGGTTGTGCGGGTCCTGGTAGGCACCGCCGAACCAGTTCGCGTAGGTCACCTGCTTGACGCCGTCCACCGCCTGGATGCGCTGCGTCAGCGACATGGGCAGCGTCTGGATGAAGGACAGCCGCGAGCCGGTCTGCAGCCGCGACGCGCCGTTGGCCGACTGGCCGGCTTGGTCGAAGGAGGTGCGCACCGCGTCCAGCAGCCCGAACAGCAGGAACGCGGTGATGATGGACACCAGCGTCAGCACGGTCCGGAGCTTGCGCCGGAACAGCGCCGCCCAGATGAGATGAAGGTATTTCATGGCCTACCCCTGATGTGTGCCGCGGCCTCAGCCCACGACGTGGGCGCCCTGCTCCACCAGCGTGCCCTTGTCCAGGTGCAGCGTCTGGCGGGCGCGTTCCGCGGCCTTCGGGTCGTGGGTGACCATCACGATGGTCTTGCCGTGGTCGCGGTTGAGCGCCTGCAGCAGCGCCAGCACGTCCTCGGCCGACTGGCGGTCCAGGTCGCCGGTGGGCTCGTCGCAGACGAGCAGCGTCGGGTCGGACACGATCGCCCGAGCGATCGACACGCGCTGCTGCTGGCCGCCCGAGAGCTCGGTCGGCTTGTGGCTCGCGCGGTCCGACAGGCCGACCAGCTGCAGCGCGATCGCGGCGCGCTTCTTGCGCTCCGCGGCCGAGAGCTTGGTCAGCAGCAGCGGCAGCTCCACGTTGCGCTGCGCCGACAGCGTCGGCATCAGGTTGTAGAACTGGAACACGAAGCCGACCTTGGCCGCGCGCCACTTGGACAGCTTGGCCGCGCTGAGCTGGTCGATGCGCTCGCCGCCGATGGCGATGCTGCCGCCGCTGGGCTGGTCCAGCCCGCCGATCAGGTTCAGCAGCGTGGTCTTGCCGGAGCCCGACGGGCCCATCAGCGCCAGGAAATCGCCCTGCGCCACGTCCAGGTCGATGTGGTGCAGCACCTCCACTTTCTGCTTGCCTCGGGTGTAGACCTTGGACAGGTCGCGGATCTCGATCAGATTGCTCACGGTGACTCCTCGCATCAACGGTTCATGCACTTCGATCACTTGGATCACTTGGCGGTGGTCAGCTTGATGCCGCCGCCATCGCGCAACTGCTCCGGCGGATCCAGCACGATGGGCTCGCCGGCCTTCAGGCCCTCGAGCACCACCGCCTGGTCGCCCACCGGCGTTCCCTGCTTCACCTTGCGCGCCGCGGCGTTCTGGCCGACGACGACGAACACCACCTCCGCGCCGTCGCGCGTCACGACCGCCGAGCGCGGCACCAGCACGCCCGGCGGGGGCGCTGCCTGCGCGTCGTTCTTTGCGGCCAGGAAGGACACGCGCACGCCCATGTCGGGCACCACGCGCTGGTCCTTCTTCTCCAGCGCCACGCGCACCTTGACGGTCGCCTTGCCGCGGTCGGCCGCGGGCACGACCGCGATCACATGCGCCGGGATGCGCCAGTCGGGATAGGCATCGAGCACCGCCTCGGCCGGCATGTCCGCCTTGACCTGGCCGATGTAGGCCTCGTTCACGTCGACGTCGACTTCCAGCGACTCCATGTCGACGATGGTGCCGACCCCGGTCCGCGTGAAGCCGCCACCGGCCGACAGCGGCGAGACGATCTCGCCGACCTGCGCCGCCTTGGCGGTGATGACGCCGGCGAACGGCGCCTTGACGACCGTGTAATCGAAGTTGACCTGCGCCTGCGTCGCCTGCGCCGCGGCGGCGTCGGCCTCGCGGCGGCGCGCCTCCAGCAACGCCGTGTTGGCCGTCACCGCGGTGCGGGCCTGCTCGGCGGCCTGTTTCGTCGACATGCCGCTGGCGGCCAACTCGTCCTGGCGGCGCAGGTCAGACTGCGATTGCGCCAGTTGCGCCCGCGTGGCCTCGACATTGGCCTGCGCGCTCTTGACGTTGGCCCGGGCCATGTCCAGCGCGGCACGCAGCGCGTGGTCCTCGAGCCGGGCCAGCACCTGGCCCTTCTGGATCTTGTCGCCCTCCTCGAAGAGGACCTCGGTCAGGGTGCCCGTGATCTGCGTGGAGACCGTCGCCGCGCGCCGCGCGGTGACGTAGCCGGTGGCTTGCAGGACCGCGTTGCCTCCGGCCGCGCCGCCGCGCGCGAGCGCGTTGGCGGTCTGGACCTCCGGGATCCGGGACTGCTGCCACCACCACCAGCCGCCGGCCGCGGCCAGCGCCAGCACGACGACGACCGCGCCCAGGATCCAGACCCACCGCGGCGGTCCGCCGCCGTGGTCCTCGCGCTCATCGCCCTGGATGCGCAGTTCTTTCAACAATGCGGTATCGATGACGGCCCCCTGCTGTGTTCAATGCCGGGGCGCATTCTCCGAGGCGCCCCCTCCTCGTCAATGCTCGCTTGCGATGAATGGCGGCTGGCTGGCGCGAACGTCCCCTGGGGACGACGAACGGAACGGCTAGCTTTCGACGAGTCCGTTGCGGATCGCGTAGACCGTCAGCTCGGAGTTGTTGGACAGCGCCAGCTTCTCCAGCACGCGCGCCCGGTAGACGCTGACCGTCTTGGGACTGAGCATGAGCTCCTCGGCGATGTCCGACAGCCGCTTGCCCGAGGCGATCATCACCAGCGTCTGCAGCTCCCGGTCCGAGAGCTTCTGGTGCGCCTGCTCCGGCGCGGGCGCCGTCAGGCTCTCCACCAGCATCTGCGCGATCTCGGGCGTCACGTACTTGCGCCCTTGGGCCACCGTGCGCACCGCCTGCACCAGCAGCTGCGGGTCGCCGCCCTTGTTCACGTAGCCGAAGGCGCCCGCGCGCAGCGCGCGGATCGCGTACTGGTCCTCGGGATACATCGACACGATCAGCACGCGCGTGGTCGTGCCTTCATCCTTGAGCACGTGCAGCACGTCCAGGCCGCTGCGGCCCGGCATGTTGATGTCCAGCACCAGCACGTCGCACTGCTTGTCCGCGGCCAGCGTGCGCATCAGGCTGCGCAGCTCGCCGTAGTCGCCGGCCTCGCCCACGACCTCGATGTCGGGCGCGTCGGACAGCGTGTCGCGGATGCCGCGGCGGATCAGCGCGTGGTCGTCGCAGAGGATGACTTTGATCATAGGGCGCCCCACGAAGAGGGGTCATGCGTGACCGCCACGCCGACGGGTTCGCCGTCGTCGTCGAACTCCAGGTCGCCGAACACACCGCGCAGCGGCACCGACAGGATCAGCGCCGTGCCGTGCACGCCGCTGCTCAGGTCGACCCAGCCGCCCACGGTGGCCGCGCGCTCGCGCAGCCCGCGGATGCCGAAGCTGCGGGCCTTGCTCAGGTCGCCCGGCGCGATGCCGTGGCCGTTGTCCTTGATCTCCAGGGTCAGCACGCCGCCCTCCATGCTCAGCTCCACGTCGACCTTGGTCGCCCCGGCATGCTTGGACACATTGGTCAGCGCCTCCTGCGCGCAGCGGTAGGCCACCAGCGGCACACCCGCCGGCAGCTGGAACTGCTCGCCCACATGGCGGACCGCCGTGGTGATGCCGGTGCGACGCTCGAAGCGCGCCGCGAGCCATTGCACTGCTGCCAGCAATCCCTGTTCCAGGATGGCCGGACGCAGGTTGTGCATGATCCGCTGGCTCGATTCGATGGCGCTGGTGACCGTCTCCAGCGCCGACTGCACGCGCTGCTGCACGTCCTCGTCCTTGCTGTGGCGCGCGATCCACGCGAGGTCGAACTTCAGCGCGGTCAGCGAGCCCCCCACGTCGTCATGGATTTCGCGCGCGATGGCCGCGCGCTCCATCTCGACGCTGGTCTGCAGGTGGCCGGCCAGCTCGTGCAGCTGCTGCTTGGACTTGAGCAGCTCGCGGTCGGCCTCCTGGCGCGCGAGCTGCGCCTCGCAGGACTCGATCGCGTGCAGCAGCGCCGGGGCCAGCCGCGCCAGGTTGTTCTTGAGCAGGTAATCCGAGGCGCCAGTCCGCATCGCGGCCACGGCGGTGTCCTCGCCGATCTCGCCCGAGACCAGCACGAACGGGAGCACCCGTTGCCGCTGCTTGATCATGTCCAGCACGACCAGGCCCGAAAACCCCGGCAGGTTGTAATCGGAAATCACCGCGTCCCAGGTCTGGTCCAGGGCCCGCTCGATATCGGGCAGCGTGTCCAGCCGCGTCACTTCGAAGCGCAATCCGGCCCGTTGCAACTGGGCCAGGATCAGTTGGTGATCCAGGTCGGAATCCTCGATATGAAGCAGGCGCAGGCGGCGCTCGGCCAGGGGGAGAGTCGGCATGGGCGCGAGTATGCCAAGTTTGTCGCGCATCCCTCGACCACGCGTCCGGCCCCCACGTTTTATTCATCTGGAAACCGTAGAGTGTTGGGTTTACCCTTATCGAGATTTGTAGGCGCCTCGTCGATGACCAATCGATCTGAGCGATTGGGCCGACTTTGCACGGTTAGTCCCGTCGACAGAAGCGTGGCAAACGCCGAAGATTCTTGCCAGCCGACAAAGTCCGGGCGCATGTCTGAGTTGGGCAGACATGAGAAGGCACCAGGACAGCCTATGTGGAGTCAAGATGCAAATCGATGAGACGTCGGTCGAACCGGACGAGAGTGGCCTGATGCCGCTGCTTGCCGCGGCCGAGCTGCAGGACCATCTGATGACGGTCAACAATGACCTGGAGCGCCTGCAGCGCTTGCTGGATGACGCCTGCGAGGCGTTGTCGACGCATTTCTTCGGCGCGTCCAGCCTGGTCGACCAGATGCGTGAGCGCCTGCCGGAGGCCAGGGATCAGGACGCGCTGCAGCAGCTGATGCTGCATCTGGCCGGCGCGATCACCGCGCTGCAGTTCCAGGACATGTCCACGCAGCTGATCGCGCACACGAGCCAGCGCCTGCGCAACTGCTCGGACCAATTGGCCCGAGACACCTTCGGCGACGACGAGGACGGCATGGCCGTCGTCGAGACCGCCCCGCTGCGCCCCAATCCCGTCACGCAGGACGAGATGGACGCCGGCTCGATCGAATTGTTCTGACGAAGTTACGTCCTTCCGTCCGTTAGGTCACGAAAACACGGGGCGTGGTCAGCCGACCGCCCTCAAGGTCCTCAAGAATCTTCAGGTCCACCCGAAAACCGCTAGTCATCCGGAGAACTCAAAATGCCCTCGATCCTCGCCGTAGACGATTCGGCCTCCATGCGCCAGATGGTCTCGTTCACCCTCAAGAATGCGGGTTTCAACGTCGTGGAGGCGGTGGACGGGCAGGACGCCTGGGAGAAGTCGACGCAACGCGATTTCGACCTGGTGCTGACCGACCAGAACATGCCCCGGATGGACGGCATCAGCCTGACCAAGAAATTGCGCGACAACCCGAAGTTCAAGACCACCCCGATCCTGATCCTGACCACCGAGTCCAGCGATCAGATGAAGCAGGCGGGCCGCGCCGCCGGTGCCACCGGCTGGCTGGTCAAGCCCTTCGACCCGGCCAAGCTGATCGAGGTGATCGGCAAGGTGATCCGCTGACGTCGAGCTGGAGAGATTCATGGGAGATATGACCTCCGAAGGCGCAAACCTCGGCGCAGGCATCGACCTGAGCCAGTTCTACCAGGTCTTCTTCGAGGAAGCCGGGGAGAACCTCGACAACATGGAACAGCTGCTGCTGAACCTGGACATCGACAACCCGGACGATGAGCAGATGAATGCCATCTTCCGCTGCGCGCACTCGATCAAGGGCGGCGCGGCGACGTTCGGCTTCAACGACGTGGCCGAGCTGACGCACCAGATGGAGACGCTGCTGGACAAGCTGCGCCGCCATGAACTGGCGCCGACCTCGCCGATGGTGGACGTGCTGCTGCAGTCGGGCGACGCGCTCAAGGCGCAGCTCGCGCGTCACCAGGGCTCCGGTGCCGACGCCGTCGACACCTCGGACCTGCTGAGCAGCATCCGCACGCTGGTGGACGGCGGCACGCTGGATGGCACGCGCGCACCCGCGCCGGCCCCCGCGGCCGCGGCCCCTGCCCCGGCAGCCGCCCCCACGCCCGCGCCCGCGCCGCTGAAGTCCAGCGTGCGCCAGCTCGAGCTGCTGGTGGGCCCGCTGAGCGACGCCGCGCAGGCCGACAACCTCGTCGAGCTGTTCAAGGAAATCACCGACCTGGGCACGATCGAGCCGCTGGACGGCGGGATCCCCGCCGACGGCATGCGCCGTTTCAAGGTCCTGACCAGCAGCACCGACAACGACTTGCTGGACCTGTTCACCTTCCACGTCTCGCGCGAGCAGGTCAAGATCCTGCCGCTGGGCGAGGGCTTCGGCTTCCATGAGGGCGCGCCCGGCGCGCCGCCGGTGGAGGCCAAGGTCGAGGACCCGGGTTACGGCTTCTTCGACGATGCCCCGGGCGTGCCCGAGGCGACCGCCGCCGAGGTCAAGGCCGCGGAAGCCGCCGCTGCCGCCGCGCCCAAGGCCAACGTGCCGGCGACCGCGGCCAAGCCCGCCGCGCCGGCCCGCAACGAGGTCGCCCCGCGCGCCGCCGCGGCCGGCCCCGACCAGTCCACGCTGCGCGTGTCGGTCGAGAAGGTCGACCAGCTGATCAACCTGGTGGGCGAGCTCGTCATCACGCAGGCGATGCTGGCGCAGAACAGCCGCAACTTGGATCCGGGCCTGTATCAGCAGCTGGCCTCGGGCCTGGCCGACCTGGAGCGCAACACGCGCGACCTGCAGGAATCGGTCATGTCCATCCGCATGATTCCGATGTCGGTCGTGTTCAACCGCTTCCCGCGCATGCTGCGCGACCTGGCGGCCAAGCTCGGCAAGAAGGTCGAGCTGGTCACGCAGGGTGAAGCCACCGAGCTGGACAAGGGCCTGGTCGAGAAGATCACCGACCCGCTGACCCACCTGGTGCGCAACAGCTGCGACCACGGCATCGAGTCGCCCGCCGACCGCCTGGCCAAGGGCAAGCCCGAGCAGGGCACGATCACGCTGGTCGCCTCCCATCAGGGCGGCTCCATCGTCATCGAGGTCCGCGACGACGGCCGCGGCCTGAATCGCGAGAAGCTGATCCGCAAGGCCCGCGAGAAGGGCATCGACGCGCCCGACACGATGACCGACCAGGAAGTCTGGGGCCTGATCTTCGCGCCGGGCTTCTCGACCGCGGACCAGGTCACCGATGTCTCCGGCCGCGGTGTCGGCATGGACGTGGTGAAGAAGAACATCACCTCGCTGGGCGGCACGGTGGAGATCGACTCCGCCGAGGGCTACGGCATGAAGGTCTCGGTGCGGCTGCCGCTGACGCTGGCCATCATGGACGGCATGAGCGTGGGCGTGGGCGAAGAGGTCTACATCCTGCCGCTGTCGTCGGTGGTCGAGTCCTTCCAGGTCCAGTCCGACACGATCAAGACCGTCGGCGGCTCGGGTCGCGTGGTCGAGGTCCGTGACGAGTACATGCCCGTCGTGGAGCTCGAGCAGGTGTTCAACGTGCCCCGCTTCGACTTCGAGCACGTCAGCTCGATCATGGTCGTCGTCGAGGCCGAGGGCGGCCGCGTCGCGCTGCTGGTGGACGAGCTCCTCGGCCAGCAGCAGGTCGTGGTGAAGAACCTGGAGGCGAACTACCGCAAGGTCACCGATGTCTCCGGCGCCACCATCATGGGCGACGGCCGCGTCGCGTTGATCCTGGACGTGGGCAGCCTGGTGCGTCGCTCGCGCCATTGAGCCCCGCTGTTCGAGGGCAGGCGCCGGCCGCGCGGTCGGCGCCGAATGCATAAGAGGTAGACATGAATTTCAGCGCATTGATGCGGCAATTCAGCATCCGGACCCGCATGATCGGGGCCATCGGCATCGTGCTCGCACTGCTGATGGTGGTCGGCAGCGTCGGGCTTTTCGGCATGCAGTCGATGCGCGGCCAGACGCAGGAATTCCTGGAGAAATCCGCGACCCGCGGCCAGCGCGTGGGCGCCCTTCACGGCGCGATGGGAGAGATCCGTCGCTACGAGAAGGACATGATCATCAACTACGAGAAGCCCGAGGCCGTGAAGCAGGCCCACGCGAAGTGGGATGCATCGCGCAAGGCCGCGGCCGAGCACCTGGAAGCCGTCGCGGCGCTGAGCCCCGACGAGGACAAGGCGGTACTGCAGCAGATCAAGGCCTCGCTGGAGGGCTACGCGCAGAAGGCGTCCAACGTCGTCACGCAGCTCGAGGCGGGCGCCTATGACCATGCCGCCGTGGCCGACCGCCTGCTGGGCGCGGCCAAGGACCAGGTCGCGCAGGCCGAGAAGCAGCTCGACGAGGTCGAGAAGCGGATGCAGGTGCAGGCCGACGACATGCGCGCCGGCATCGAGAAGACCCAGGGCGGCGTGTTGTGGACCTTCGGCCTGGTGCTGGTGTTCGCCGCGATCGTCGTGGTGCCGCTGACGCTGCTGAACATGCAGACCATCTGCGCGCCGCTGGCCGAGGCTGAGGCGCTGGCCGAGGCGATCGCCGAGGGCGACCTGTCCCGCGCGATGAAGCCGGTCGAGGGTGTCGATGAAGCGTCCAAGCTGATGCGCTCGCTGCACCACATGCAGGAAGCGCTGCAGGCGATGGTCACGCAGCTGCGCACGGCTGCGGACTCGATCCGCACCGCGTCGGTGGAGATCGCCACCGGCAACCAGGATCTGTCCAGCCGCACCGAGCAGACCGCGTCCAACCTGCAGGAGGCTGCCTCCTCGCTGGTGCAGCTGACCGGCACCGTCAAGCAGACCGCCGATTCGGCGCGCACCGCCAACCAGCTGGCCTCCTCCGCCTCGGGCGCGGCGGCCAAGGGCGGCGAGGTGGTGAGCCAGGTGGTCTCGACGATGGACGAGATCAACGCCAGCTCCAAGCGCATCAGCGACATCATCGGCACGATCGATGGCATCGCGTTCCAGACCAACATCCTGGCGCTGAACGCGGCGGTCGAAGCCGCCCGCGCCGGCGAGCAGGGCCGCGGTTTCGCGGTCGTGGCCGGCGAGGTCCGCTCGCTGGCCCAGCGCAGCGCCGAAGCGGCGCGCGAGATCAAGACCCTGATCGGCGCCAGCGTCGAGCGCGTCGAGACCGGCTCGCGCCTGGTGCAGGAAGCCGGCACGACGATGAGCGACATCGTCTCCAGCGTGCAGCGCGTGACGGACATCATCGGCGAGATCACCGCCGCGTCCAGCGAGCAGAGCGACGGCATCAGCCAGGTCAACCAGGGCGTGAGCAACCTGGACCAGATGACGCAGCAGAACGCCGCGCTGGTGGAGCAGTCCGCCGCCGCCGCCGAGAGCCTCAAGGACCAGGCCGAGCGCCTGGGCGGCGTGGTCGACCGCTTCCGCGTGTCGGGCAACGCCGGCGCGCTGTCGGCCACCGCGTTCACCGCGAAGTCGACGACCCCGGCGGCCTCGTCGAGCACCGCGTCAGGCAACACGTCCTTCTCGGCCAAGCCCGCGTCGTCGCTGTCGTCATCGACGTCGTCCGCCGCGAGCTTCAAGCCCGCCGCGCCGAAGCCGGTCACGACTCCCGTGAAGTCCGCCGCGCCGAAGGCGACGGCGTCCAGGGCCGCGACGACGGCGAGCGCCAAACCGGCGGTCAAATCGGCCCCCAAGCCCGCGGCCAAGGCCGCTGCCCCGTTCACTCCCCCGCCGGCACAGCCGGCCACCACCGCCCCCGATGGCGACTGGGAAACCTTCTAATCAGCCGCACGAGGTCAAGCACATGGAAATCGTTCAACAAACCGGCACGCAAGTCGCCCACGCGAACTCCGGCGCTCTGGTCCCGCAAGGTGCCAGCGCCGCGCCCGCCAGCGGCGAGTACCTGACCTTCCGCCTGGGTCAGGAGGAATACGGCATCGACATCCTGAAGGTGCAGGAAATCCGCTCGTACGAGCAGCCGACCCGCATCGCCAACGCGCCCGACTTCATCAAGGGCGTGGTCAACCTGCGCGGCGTCATCGTCCCGATCGTGGACCTGCGCCTGAAGCTGGGTTGCGCGACGGCCGAGTACAACGGCTTCACCGTCGTCATCGTGCTGAACGTGAAGAACCGCGTCGTGGGCGCGGTGGTGGACTCGGTGTCCGACGTGCTGGAGCTGAATCGCGACGCGATCCGCCCGGCGCCGGAGCTGAGCGCCAGCACGGTCAACACCAGCTTCATCATGGGCATCGGCGCGGTCGCCGAGCGCATGCTGATCCTGATCGACATCGAAGGGCTGATGTCCAGCGCGGACATGGGCCTGATGGATGCGATGACCACTGCCTGATCGAACGAACGCCCGGCCTGACCGGGCGTTTCTTTTGATCGGTCCGCATCGGCCTGGGATCAGGCGGCGATGCGGCGGCGCGAGAGAGCGTCGTGAGAGCGGGAACGCGGGGGGAAGGTGCCGAGAGCGGGAATCGCCCGGCATGAGCCTAGGAGTCCGTGCATGTTCGACTCGATCAAGACCCGGCTGATCTCGCTGGGCGTGGGCATCGTGGCCCTGACGCTGCTGGCGATCACCATCGCCAACTACGTGACCGTGCGGGGCCACACGCGCCAGCAGGTCTCGGAGGCGCTCGATGAGCTGGCCGCCGCGCGCGCCGACGCCATCCGGCAATGGGTGCGCACGCAGCGCGACATCGTCGCCTCGCTGCAGCCCGCCGTGGCCGCCGCCGATCCCGTGCCGCTGCTGCAACAGGCGGCGAAGTCCGGCCGGCTCGAGGCCGCCTACGTCGGTTTCGCCGACAAGAAGATCGTCTTCAACACGCCGCAGAACCTGCCGGCGGATTACGACCCCACCAGCCGTCCCTGGTACACCGGCGCCGCGGGCGCCTCCGGCACCGTGCTGACGGCGCCCTACATGGACGCGTCCAAGGGCCGGCTCGTGGTGACCTTCGCGGCGGCGGACAAGAGCGGCGGCGGCACCAAGGCGGTCATCGCCACCGACGTGTTCCTGGACGACGTCGTGGCCACGGTGCAAGCGATCAAGCCGACGCCGGGCGGCTTCGCGTTCCTGATGTCCAAGGACGGCAAGATCGTCGCGCACCCCGATGCGAAGCTCGCGCTCAAGGGCGCGACGGCGGTGTCCGAGCAGCTGACGCCCGAAGGTCTGGCCACGGCGCTGGATCCGAAGGCCGGCTGGGTCGAGGCGCAGGTCGGCGGCGACGCCTTCCTCATCAGCGGCACCCCGATTCCCGACACCGACTGGCAGCTGTTCGTCGCGGCGAAGAAGGACGAGGCGCTGGCCTCGCTGAGCGCGCTGCTGCGCACGGCGGTGATCACGGCGCTCATCATGATGGCGGTGGCGGCGCTGGCGATGACCGGCACGATCACCGCGATGCTGCGCGGCGTGGACCAGGTGCGCGTGGCGCTGGACGACATCAGCGCCGGCGACGGCGATCTGACGCAGCGGCTGCCCGCGGGCGGGCGCGACGAGGTCGGCCGGATCGCGTCCTCGTTCAACGTCTTCGCCGAGAAGATCCAGCGCATCCTGCTGGACGTGCGCGCGGCCAGCAACTCGATCACGACGGCGTCCAGCGAGATCGCCATCGGCGCGCAGGACCTGTCGCAACGCACCGAGCAGACGGCCTCGAACCTGCAGCAGGCGGCGTCGTCGATGGAGGAGCTGACCGCGACGGTGCGTCAGACCGCCGACGCGGCGCAGACCGCCAACCAGCTCGCCTCCAGCGCCTCGAGCGCCGCGGCGCGCGGTGGCGAGGTCGTGGGCCAGGTGGTCTCGACGATGGACGAGATCAGCGCGAGCTCGCGGCGCATCAACGACATCATCGGCACCATCGACGGCATCGCGTTCCAGACCAACATCCTGGCGCTGAACGCGGCAGTGGAAGCCGCGCGTGCCGGCGAGCAGGGGCGTGGGTTCGCGGTCGTGGCGGGCGAGGTCCGGACGCTGGCGCAACGCAGCGCCGAGGCAGCCAAGGAGATCAAGTCGCTGATCGGCGCGAGCGTCAACAGCGTCGAGGCCGGCACGCGGCTGGTGCAGGCGGCGGGCGAGTCGATGAACGACATCGTGCACAGCGTGCAGCGGGTGACGGACATCATCGGCGAGATCACCGCGGCGTCCACCGAGCAGAGCAGCGGCATCGCGCAGGTCAACGACGCGGTGGTGCAGCTCGACCGGATGACGCAGCAGAACGCGGCGCTGGTGGAGGAATCGGCCGCGGCGGCGGAGAGCCTGAAGGATCAGGCCCACAAGCTGACCGAGATCGTGTCGGTGTTCCGGCTCGGGCAGGAAGGGCATGGCGCGCCGATGAGCGTGGTGGCGAAGAGCCACAAGCCGGTGAGCGCGCACAAGACCGCAGCGACGCCGGCGGCCGCGCCCGCGAGTCACGCGCCGATCGCGGCACATGTGGCGGCGCCGAGCCCGGCACCGAAGGCCACGCCGAAGCCGGTGGCTCGGGCGGCGTCGAATGGCGCGGCCAAGCCCGCCAAGGCAGCCGCGCCGAAGCCGGCACCCAAGCCGGTCGATCCGCCGCCGCCCAAGGCCGCTCCGTCAGCCCCGGACGGCGACTGGGAAACTTTCTGATTGCAGCGCCACTGGAAGCCCCCTCGCCCGCGGAGCGGGAGAGGGCGGGGGTGAGGGCTCTGCGCAGGGCACTTTGCCTCACCCGAGCCCTCACCCCACCCTCTCCCGCTTCGCGGGCGAGGGAGCAAGAAGACCATCGCGCGACCTCGGTGGCCGCCGCAGGACAATCCCGCCTCGTGATGGGGAAGCCCCGGACTTGATAGTCCGGGCCCTGTCCCCACGATAGAAAGCTCCCGCGCTCACGCGCGCGAAAGGCTGAGACACTGTCCCGGACTTTCGCCAGACTCACGAGGCCTGCATGACCGACACCTCCGCCGCAGCGAACCCGCTGCTCTCCCAAGCGTCGCTGCCCGACTTCGCCGCGATCGACCCGTCGCACATCCAGCCGGCGATCACCGAACTCCTGGCCCAGGCCCAGCAGGCGCTCGACCAGGTCACCGCTCCGGACGCCCCCGCCGACTACGACTTCCTCTCCCGCACGCTCAACGTCGCCTCCGAGCGCATGGGCACGGCCTGGGGCGCCGTCGGCCACCTCAACGCCGTCGCCAACACCCCTGCCCTGCGCGAGGCCTACAACGCGATGCTGCCCGCGGTGACCGAGTTCTCCACCGCGCTGGGCGCCAATGAGGCGCTCTTCGCCAAGTACAAGGCGATCGCCGCGCAACCGGGCCTGTCGCCCGAGCGCGCGCAGCTCCTCAAGCACGCCGTGCGCGACTTCGTGCTCGCCGGCGCCGAGCTCGAGGGCGAGGCCAGGGAGCGCTACGTCAAGATCCAGGAACGCGCCGCGGAGCTGGGCCAGGCCTTCTCCGAGCACGTGATGGACGCCACCGACGGCTGGAGCTACCTGGCGACCGCCGCGGAGCTCAAGGGCGTGCCGCCGGACGTCATCGCCAACGCGCGCGCCGCCGCCGAGAAGGACGGCCAGACCGACACCGACCTGCACAAGCTCACGCTGCACTTCCCCGTCTACATGCCGGTGATGCAGTACGCCGAGGACCGCGCGCTGCGCGAGCGCCTGTACCGCGCCTACGTCACGCGCGCCAGCGAGCTGGGCGACAAGCCCGACTGGGACAACGGCCCGCTGATGCAGGAACTGCTGATGCTGCGCCAGGAAGAAGCCAAGCTGCTGGGCTACGCCAACTTCGCCGAGGCCTCGATGGTGCCCAAGATGGCGAGCTCCCCGGCCCAGGTGATCGAGTTCCTGCGCGACCTCGCCGCCCGCGCCCGCCCCTACGCGCAACGCGACCTGGACGAGGTGCGCGACTTCGCCAAGGCGGCGCTGCAGCTCGAGGATCCGCAGGCCTGGGACCTGCCCTATGTGTCGGAGAAGCTCAAGGAGGCGCGTTACGCGTTCTCCGACCAGGAGGTCCGGCAATACCTGACCCTGCCGCGCGTGCTGGACGGCCTGTTCCGCATCGTCGACAAGCTCTTCGGCGTGCAGCTGGTGCCTGCGAAGGCATCGGTGTGGGACGAGTCGGTGCAGTTCTGCGAGCTGCGCCGCGACGGGCAGCTGATCGGCCAGGTCTACCTCGACCTGTACGCGCGCCCGGGCAAGCGCCCCGGCGCGTGGATGGACGAGGTGCGCAGCCGCTGGGCCCGGCCCGCGGCGTCGACCGGCGGCGCCGGCACCGAGCAGATCCCGGTGGCGCACCTGGTCTGCAACTTCCCGCAGGGCGCCGACGGCAAGCCCGCGCTGCTCACGCATGACGACGTCACGACGCTGTTCCACGAATGCGGCCACGGCCTGCACCACCTGCTCACGCGCGTGGCGGAGCTGGGCGTGTCGGGCATCTCCGGCGTCGAGTGGGACGCGGTCGAGCTGCCCAGCCAGTTCATGGAGAACTTCTGCTGGGAGTGGGAAGTGATCCAGCAGCTGTCCTCGCATGTGGACACCGGCGAGCCGCTGCCGCGCGCGCTGTTCGACAAGATGCTGGCCGCCAAGAACTTCCAGGCCGGCCTGCAGACGCTGCGCCAGATCGAGTTCGCGCTCTTCGATATGCGGCTGCATGCCGAGCCCGGCGCCGAGACCCGCATCCAGGAGGTGCTCGACGAGGTGCGCGCCGAGGTCGCGGTGCTGCCGCCGCCGGCATTCAACCGCTTCCAGCACAGCTTCTCGCACATCTTCGCGGGCGGCTACGCGGCGGGTTATTACAGCTACAAGTGGGCGGAGGTGCTCTCGGCCGACTGCTGGAGCGCGTTCGAGGAGGAAGGCGTGTTCAATCCGGCCACGGGCCGGCGCTACCTCGACGAGATCCTGTCCATGGGCAGCGTGCGCGACGCGATGGACAACTTCAAGGCCTTCCGCGGCCGCGAGCCCACCATCGACGCGCTGCTGCGGCATCAAGGGATGGCCTGAGCCCTCCGGACCCCGGCCGCGCTGATCACAGCGACGGCCGCGGCGACGGCGTCGCCGTGGGCACGATCACCATCAAGTGACCGGAGGCGGCTTCTTCCAGGGCACCGTCTGGATGAGCCGCTTCGCGTCCTCGGCCGGCAGGGCCTTGGCGAACAGCCAGCCCTGCGCGACCTGCACGCCGAGCTCTTCCAGCATCGCCGCCTGCGTCTCGTCCTCGACGCCCTCGGCCAGCGTCTGCTTGCCCAGCGCCCGCGCCAGGCCCACGATCGTGCGCACGATCTCGAGGGCCTCGCGGCCCGCGGACAGGCGCATCACGAAACTGCGGTCGATCTTGAGCGTGTCGAACGGGAAGCGGTGCAGATACGCCAGCGACGAGTAGCCCGTCCCGAAATCGTCGATCGAGAGCTTGAATCCCATCCCCGCCAGTTCCTGCAGCACCTCGGCGCTGCGCTGCGGATTGGCCATCGCCATGCTCTCGGTGACCTCGAACTTGAGCTGCGAGGCTGGCACGTCGCCCAGGGCCTTGAGCGTCTCACGCGCGTCCTCGAGCAGCTCGACATCGCGCTCCAGCTGCACGCCGGAGACGTTCACCGCGATCTCGCCCTTGAAGCCGATCTCGCGCCAGCGCCGCAGTTGCAGCGCGGCCTCGATCAGCGTCCAGCGCCCGATCTCCACGATCTGGCCGCTCTCCTCGGCCACCGGGATGAAGTCGCCCGGCATCACCATGCCGCGCGTCGGATGCTGCCAGCGGATCAGCGCCTCGAAGCCGAGCAGCGCGCGGTCCGACAGCCTCACGAAGGGCTGGTAGTGCAGCTGGAACTCGCCGGCCTGCAGTCCGCGCGCGATGTTGTCGCGCACCCAGCGGCGTGACTGCTCCACCAGCTGCTGCGCCGGATCGAAGAGCTTCGCATGGCCGGCACCGGCCGCCTTCGCCCGCGCGAGCGCGCTTTCCGCGGCGGCCAGCAGATCGTCGGGGCTGAAGTTGCCCTGACCGGTGAACGCCCAGCCCGCGCAGGCCGACAGGCGCTGCGGGCCGATGGACTCCGACGGGAACGGCTCCTCGATGCGCGCCAGCGCCCATTCGGGCACGCGATCGACCAGCGCGCCGGCCTCGATGCGGGCCTCGAAGAGCAGCCCGAACAGATCCGCGCCCAGCCGCGCGACCACGCGTCCGCCGCGCGTGTTGCGCGTCGTGCCGCCGGACAGGCGCCGCGCGCTCTCGACCAGCACCGCGTCGCCGGCGACCAGCCCATGGCGCTCGTTGAACGCGCGGAAGTCGTCCAGGCCCACCAGCGCCAGCCCGATCGGCACGCCCGGCGTCGGATGCGCGAGCCGCTGCGCGACCAGCTCCATGAACAGCGCGCGGTTGGGCAAGCCGGTGAGCCGGTCATGCAGCGCGTCATGCGCGACCTGCTCGTGCAGGCGCTCGTTCTCGCTGATGTCGGTGAGCGAGCCCGCCATGCGCGCCGGCTTCGGCGGATGGCCGGGCGTCGCGGGCTTCGCGCGCATACGCCGGCGCTTGCCGCCGCGAGCGAGCGCCTCGTCGGGCACCGCCACGCCCCGCGCCAGCAGCGCGCGCCGCTGGCCGCCCTGCTCGAAATGCAGCACATGGTGGAACTGCTGGCTGCGCCCTTGCAGGTGCGCGTCCAGGTCCGCGCGGAACAGCGCCGCGGCGGCCTCGTCCAGCGGACGCGTGAAGCGTGCCATGCCCGTGGCCTCCGCGGCCTGGCGTGCGCGATCGTCGTCGGGCATCGGCTCGCCCATCAGCGCGAGCCAGCGCGCCGAGACCTCCAGCCGGTCGCCGCCGATGTCCCAATCCCAGAGCCCGTCGTTGGCGCCGCGCGCGGCCAGCGCGTAGCGTTCCTCGCTGACGGTGAGCCGGCGCAGCGCCTCGCGCCGCCGGGATTGGTCCGCCAGCGCGCGCAGGCTCAGCGCGCCCACGCTCGCCCCGGCCACCGCCAGCAGCGGATAGGCCAGCGAGAGCACGAGGAAGAGCTCCTCGAAGGCCCACTGCGCGGCGGCGAGCCCGCCACCGATCAGCAGCGCCACGCCCAGCAGCCCGCGCCACAGCGCACCGCGCGCGAGCAGCGCCGCGCACAGCAGCGGCAGCAGGATCAGCGCGCCGAGTTCCGCCAGTGACGCCCACGCCGGCCGCGTCAGCGTGCGCCCGGTGAGGATGTTGTCGACCACCGTGGCCAAGCGCTCCATGCCCGGCAGGCCGGCATCGAAGGGCGTGGAAACAGGGTCGCCCGCGCCCTGCGCCGACACGCCCAGGATCACGATGCGGTTGTGCAGCGCGTCCTCGGGCACGCGGCCGTCGATCAGGTCGGCCAGCGAGACCGACGCGAAGGTGCCGGCCGGCCCGTAGTAGTTGACGCCCTGGCGCGAGAGCAGGTCCAGCGGCACGCGCAGCGAGCCCCAGCGCACGTCGCGGCTCCAGCGCAGCGTGGCCTCGGACCAGGGCTGGCGCATCGCGTCGCCGGCGATGTGGAGCGCGAGCGAGGGATAGACCTCGCCGTCCAGCGCCAGCGCGGGCAGGTCGTGGCGCAGGCTGCCGTCGACCTCGCGCTCGGCCTGCACATGACCCAGCGACTTCGCCGCCGACAGCAGCGGCTCGGGCGGCGCCTCGGCGCGCTCAGGCTGCAGCGCGCTGCGCGGCGCGCCCTCCGCGCGCAGGTAGGCCTGCGCGAGCAGCGCGGCCGGGACCGGCGCGCTCGCGGCCGTGCTCCCCGGGACTCCATTGGCCGGCGGCAACGCGAAGGGCAGCAGCACCGGCACGCCGCCGCGCATCGCCGCGGCGAGCGCGGCGTCGCTGTCGGGCTTGGCGTCGAGCAGCAGCATGTCCACGGCGATCAGCCGCGGCTTGGCCGCCTGCAGCCGCGTGATCGCGTCGGTCAGCAGCGGCCGGCCCGGTGCCATGCCACCGAAGCGCGCGGCGCTGGCGTCATCGAATCGGACCAGCGTGATCGGATAGGTCGTGCCCGGCGCGAGCCGGCCCCGCCATTGCGCTTGCGCGTCCTGCACGAGGCCATCCAGTCGCGCCAGCGGCCCGGCCTGCCAGCGCGAGAACCACAGCATCGCCACGGCCGCCGTGACCAGCAACGCGAGCAGCACCTGCGCCCAGGCCCAACGGGACGGCCACCGTCCTCCGGCGCTCTTCTTCGCGTGCATGCGGAACTCCCTCCTTCCATTCACGGCGGCCATCGTAGGCGATGGGACGGCGCCTGCCGCGAGGGCTTGCGAGCGATTGCGAGGCCTTGTCCGACACCAGGCCCCGACACCCGCCGACGCAGGCACGCGATTCGCCCGCATAAGCTGAAGAGAACGCTCAAAGAACGCTCAAGACAACGGCTTCGGCCTCCCGGCCGGGCGCTGGAGATCGACATGCGAGCTCATCCTCATTGGCACCTCCCTCCTTTCGGCAGGAATTCCCGGTCGGCCCACCAGGGCCCCGCTCATGGTCACGGGCACCATGGCCCCCTCTTCTGGCTGAGCCACGCCGCGCTGCTGCTCGGCCTGCTGCTGATCGCCACCGAAGTCTCCGCGCAGCAGGGCGCGGGCCTGCGCGCCCAGTACGAGCAGCTCGCCCCGCAGCTCACGCGCAGCGCCTTCCAGCGGCCCATCGTGCTGAAGTCGTTGGATGACACCGAGCGCCCCACTGGCGAGATGCATGCCGTCGTCGAGCACCCCTTCGGCACCTTGTCCGGCGCGCTGCGCAGCGCCGAGGCCTGGTGCGACCTGCTGACGCTGCCGGCCAACGTCAAGCGCTGCGCCGTCGAGGACGACACCGCCCCGGGCGCGACCCTGCACATGGCCGTCGGGCGCAAGTTCGATCAGCCCATCGAGGATGCCTACGCACTGGACTTCCGCTACCAGGTGGTGGCCGCGCAGCCGCAATACCTGCTCGTCGAGATGAGCGCGTCCAAGGGACCGATGGGCACAAGCAACTACCGCCTCACGTTCGAAGCCGTGCCGCTGGATGCGAAGCGCAGCTTCGTGCGGCTGCGGTATGCCTACGTGAACAACCTCGCCGCGCGCGTGGCCACCAGCGCCTACCTGTCGACCTCGGGACGCGACAAGGTCGGCTTCACCGTCGTGGGCCGCGACGACGCGGGCAAGCCGCGTTATGTCGGCGGCATCCAGGGCATCGCGGAACGCAACACGATGCGCTACTTCCTCGCGATCGAGTCCTACCTCGACACGCTGCCCGCGCCCTCGGAGCAACGCCTGGACCGGCGCCTGCGCGACTGGTACGCGGCCACCGAGCGCTACGCGCTCCAACTGCATGAGCAGTCGCTGGACGAGTACGTGACGATGAAGCACAAGGAAGCGCGGCGACAGGTCGCCGTGGCGCCGGGCGAGTGACGCGGGAGGCTCAGCGCGAAGGCGGCGCCTCGATCTGACGCGCGGCCCACTGCGCGCCCACCAGCACCGAAGCCATCAGCCACAGCGGCGCCGCCGCCACGCTGGCCGTGGCCAGCACGCCGAAGCCCAGCGGCATCGCCACCGTCGCGCCGTTGGCCGCGAGCATGCGCAGGCCCAGCGCCTGACCGTGGCGGTCCGGCGGCGTCACCTGGTGCATCGTCGCGAGCACCATCGGCTGCACGGCGCCCAGGGCCAGTCCCAGCACCGCCGACCCGAGCATCAGCCCGAGCGTGCCCGGCAGCCACGCGTAGACGATCAGCGTCAGCGTGGCCACACCCATCGCCGCGCGCAGGGCCTTCACCTCGTCGATGCGATGGGCCCAGCGCACGATGGCCAGCCGCACCAGCGTCGCCGCCGTGGCGAAGCTGCCCAGCACCAGCCCGATGCTGGACGCCGACAGCCCCTTCGCATGACCGACCACCGGCACGACGAAGCTGTGCGCGTCCCAGCAGGACGACATCGCCACGTTGACGATGAGCAGGTTGCGCAACCCCTTGTCCTTGAGCAGGTCCCAGGCCGGCCGCGGCTTGGCGCCGCCGACGTGGTGCGCGGGCGGATGGCGCGGCACCCGGCGCGCAACGGCCCAGGCCGCCAGCGGCAGCAGCGTCGACAGCACGAGCGCCGCGGTGAAGCCGGCCGTGTCGATGACGATGCCGGTGATCACCGGCGCCAGCGCGTTGGACAGCGCCGGCCCGAGCGCCACCCAGCTGAACACGCGCTTGAGCTGCGACGCGTCGTGCGCCATCAGGCCGGCCTCGCGCTGGATGGCGACGGCCGACACCGCGACCGCGCCGCCGCACAGCAGGCAGCCCAGCGCGAGCAGCCACAACGCGCCCAGCAGTTGCGCGACCAGCGCGATCACCGCGCCGGCGAAGGCCATCGCGACCCCGATGCCCACCGGGCGGTGGAAACCGTGACGATCCGCCAGACGTCCCGCCCACATCGACAGGCCCAGCGGCGCGACCGCGAACAGGCTCAGCAGCACGCCGACGTAGCCGCCGCCGTAGCCCTGATGCAGCACCCACAGCGTGGCCGAGACCCGCGTCGTCGCCATGCAGGCATGCACCGCCACCAGCGACGCGATGACCGCGGCGAATCCGGCGCTCAGTCCGGTGTAGCCGCCACGGCCGCTCTCGCTCGCTGGGGCGTCGTCGCTCATCCGGCCGGGCCTTCCTCATCGGCGGCCTGGCCCAGTTGCAGCACGCGCGACATCTGGTCCTCGGGCAGCGCCTCGACGGTCTTGAGCCGGCGCGTCATCGCGCGGGTGCGGACCTCCGCGGCGTCGATGGTGTTGCTGGCTTCCTCGAGCTTCTTCTTCGTCTTGGCCAGCACGTCGCCGAACTTGCCGAACTCCGTCTTCACCGCCGACAGCACTTCCCACACCTCCGCCGAGCGCTTCTCCAGCGCCAGCGTGCGGAAGCCCATCTGCAGGCTGGACAGCGTGGCCAGCAGCGTCGTCGGGCCGACCAGCATCACCTTGTGCTCGCGCTGCAGGGCTTCGGTCAGCCCGGGGCGACGCAGCGCCTCGGCATACAGGCCCTCGGTGGGCAGGAACAGCAGCGCGAAGTCGGTCGTGTGCGGCGGGCCGAGGTATTTCTCGCGGATGGACTTGGCCTCCAGCCGCAGGCGGGTCTCGATGGCCCGGCCGGCGATCTCTGCGGCCGGCGCGTCCGCGCGTTCCTGCGCCTCGAGCAGCCGCTCGTAATCCTCACGCGGGAACTTCGCGTCAATGGGCAGCCAGATCGGCACGCCGTCGTCGCGCTGACCGGGCAGCTTGAGCGCGAACTCCACGCGCGCGCCGGTGTGGGGCACGGTCTCGACGTTGGCGGCGTACTGCTCCGGCGTGAACACCTGCTCCAGCAGCGCGGCGAGCTGCACCTCACCGAAGATGCCGCGCGTCTTCACGTTGGTCAGCACGCGGTTGAGCGATCCCACGTCGCGCGCCAGCGTCTGCATCTCGCCCAGGCCGCGGTAGACCTGCTCCAGCCGCTCGGCGACCTGCTTGAAGCTCTCGCCCAGGCGCTGTTCCAGCGTCGCGTGCAGCTTCTCGTCGACGGTCGCCCGCATCTGCTCGAGCTTCTTCTCGTTGTCCTGCTGGATGGACTGCAGCCGCGCCTCGACGGTGCGGCGCGTCTCCGCGAGGCCCGCCTCGTTGCGCTGGGCCAGCGCCTGGAGCTGCTCGGTGAGCACGGTGGTCGTGCGCGAGGCCGCGGCGTCCTGCGCCTCGCGCGCGCTGGCGGCCTGCTGCGCCAGCGACTGCTGCAGCTGCGCGAGCTGCACGCGGAAGGCATCGATCTGCTCGTTCTGCGAGCGCGCGGTGTCGCCGCCCTGCGCCATCAGCGCCTGCTGGAACTGCGTGAGCGTCGCCAGCGTCTCCTGGCGCAGCCCGGCGTTGCCGCGGCCGACTTCCTCGCGCAGACCGGTGTTCACGCGGCCCAGTTCATCGCGCAGTCCGCGCTCGAGCCGCTCGAGGCGCTCGTTGGACTGCTGCATCAGCGGCTCCAGGCCGCCGGACGAGTCGCTGCGCGAGAGGCGCCGCATCACGACGGCCACCAGCACGATCACGAGGAGAAGCATCAGGGCCATGGCCACCAGGACCACGACCATCGGGAAGGACAGATTCATGCGCCGGATTCTCTCAGCGCTTGAGCACCTCGGGATTGAGCGCCGTGGGCGGCACGCCACCGGTGAGCGCGGCGATCAGGTTGTCGACGGCCAGGTCGCTCATCGCGCGGCGCGTGGCGATCGTGGCGCTGGCGATGTGCGGGGTCAGCACGACGTTCGTGCACGTCAGCAGCTCGGGATGGACGGCGGGTTCGCCCTCGAAGACGTCCAGGCCCGCGGCGGCGATCGTGCCGGCCTTGAGCTCGGCGGCCAGCGCCGCGTCGTCGACGACACCGCCGCGCGCGATGTTGGTCAGCGTCGCGGTCTTCTTCATCAGGCGCAGCTCGCGCTGGCCGATCAGGTGGTGCGACGACGCGCTGTAGGGCACGACGATGACGAGGTGATCGGCGCGCTGCAGCAGCTCGTCCTTCTCGACCCACTGCGCGCCCAGCGGCGCTTCCTGGTCGGCGGGCAGGCGCGAGCGGTTGTGATAGATCACGGGCATGCCGAAGCCGAGATGGCCGCGCCGCGCGATCGCCGCGCCGATGCGGCCCATGCCCAGCACGCCCAGCGTGGCGCCGTGGATGTCGGCGCCGGCGAACATCCGCACCGACCACTCCTTCCACTCGCCCCGGCGCAGGAAGTGTTCGCTCTCGGTGATGCGG
Source organism: Roseateles sp. So40a (assembly GCF_048081605.1). Taxonomy (NCBI): domain Bacteria; kingdom Pseudomonadati; phylum Pseudomonadota; class Betaproteobacteria; order Burkholderiales; family Sphaerotilaceae; genus Roseateles; species Roseateles sp. So40a. Next base: position 3,514,501 of record NZ_CP182288.1, read on the forward strand.
CGCGCGGTGGCCATCATCAGCGCGAAGCCGAAGTCGGCGGTGGTCTCGGTGAGCACGTCCGGCGCGTTGGTCGCGAGCACGCCGCGCGCGGTGCACGCGGGCACGTCGATGTTGTTGTAGCCCACGGCCATCGTGCAGACAGCCTTGAGACCGGGGCAGGCGTCGAGCAGCTTCGCGTCGATCCTGTCGCCGCCGGAGATGTACGCGCCGGCCTTGCCCTGCAGGCGGCGGATCAGCTCGTCCTGGGACCAGCCGGTGTCGCTGGGGTTGACCTCGACCTCGAAGTGCGGGCGCAGCCGGTCGACGATGTCGTCGAAGGTCTTGCGGGCCACCAGGACGCTGGGCTTGCTCATGGACGCATCTCCTTGCAGGGAAGCGCCAACTGTAGGACGGCGCCCCGGGACCGCGGCGCGCGGATCGCCCACGCGCGCGCCGGCGTGTCACCTCATCGCGTCACGGCGGACCTCACTCGATGAAGCGCGTGAACGACGCGACCGGATCGCGCTCGGTGACCAGCGTGTTCTCGACGGCCGCCGGGTCGGCGTACCCCAGCGACATGCCGCACACGACCTGCTGGTCCGGCCCCAGGCCGAGCTCCTCGCCGATCACGCGGTGGAACTGCGTGAAGGCCGCCTGCGGGCAGGTGTGCAGGCCGCGGCCGCGCGCCGCGATCATGAGGTTCTGCAGGAACATGCCGTAATCCAGCCAGCTGCCCTGCTGCATGACGCGGTCGATGGTGAACATCAGCCCGACCGGCGCGTCGAAGAAGCGGTAGTTGCGGCCGTGCTGCTCATGCATGCGCAGCTTGTCGCCCTTGGTGATGCCCAGCAGGCCGTACAGGTCCCAGCCCACCTTGCGGCGGCGGTCGATGTAGGGCGAGACCCATTCGCGCGGGTAGTAGGCGTATTCCTCGATGTGCGTGGCGAGTTCCTCGGGGTCGTCGTAGACGGACTGGATGCGCGCGACGAGCCGGTCCTTGGCCGCGCCGGTGAGCACGTGCACCTGCCAGGGCTGCGTGTTGGTGCCCGAGGGCGCGCGGGCGGCGACGGTGAGCAGCTCCTCGATCAGCGCGCGCGGCACCGGCGTGGGCAGGAAGGCGCGCATCGAGTGCCGCGTGACGATGGCGGCGTCCACGGCGGCGGACTGCTCGGGCGTGGGCGCGGTGAACGGATTCAGGTGCGGATCGGGCGAGGTCATGGGAGCTCCAGCGCGCGCAGCGCGGTGACGTAGGAATCGGGCAACGCGGCCACGGGCCGGCGGGTGTCGCGGTCGACGTAGACATGGACGAAGTGGCCGCGCGCGGCGCACAGCGCTTCGCCCTCGGCGAACAGGCCGATCTCGTAGCGGACGCTGGAGCGCCCGCGGCGGGTCACGCGCAGGCCGGCCTCGACGTGCTGCGGGAAGGCCAGCGAGGCGAAGAAGTTGCAGTGGGTCTCGATGACGAGGCCGATGACCTCGCCCTGGTGCAGGTCCAGCGCGCCCTGCTCGATCAGGTAGCGGTTCACCGCGGTGTCGAAGAGGCTGTAGTAGACGACGTTGTTCAGGTGGCCGTAGACGTCGTTGTCCATCCAGCGCGTGGGTACGGGCACGAACCGGGCGAAGGCCTCGCGCGGCTCGGGCTGGGGGCGGTCGGTCGGTTCAGCGCTCATGGACGCGGATTCTTCCATCAGCGCGCGGGGTCAGGTGTCGCCCGCGCTACTGGCCTGCCAACGCGTCCAGGCCTGCTCCGCCGCGGCGAGCGTGCGCCGCTGGACCTCCACCGTCACGGCGAGGTCCTCGCCGTAGCCGCCGGCCATGCTCAGCGCGACCGGGATCCGGCGATCGCCCAGCGCGCGCAGCACGCGTTCGTCCCGGCGCAGCAGCGCGTCTGCGCTCAGCTTGAGCCGGCCCAGCCGATCGCGCTCGTGCGGATCGGCGCCGGCCAGGTAGAACGCCAGCCCGGGCGGCCGATCGGCCATGCGGCGCCAGACCTCGTCCAGCGCCTCGTCCAGCGCGTCGAGGTAGACCGCGTCGCCGCAAGCGTCCGGAAGGCCGACGTCCAGGTCGCTCGCTTCCTTGCGGAACGGGAAGTTCTTCTCGCCGTGGATCGAGAGCGTGAACACGCTGTCGTCATCGCGGAAGATGCTCGCGGTCCCATTGCCCTGGTGGACGTCCAGGTCCACGACCAGCACGCGCAGCGCGGGGCGCTCCGGATGGGCGCGGTGCCATTCGGCCTGCATCAGCCGCGCGGCCACCGCCACGTCGTTGAAGACGCAGAAGCCGCTGCCCTTGTCCGCGTACGCATGGTGCGTGCCGCCCGCCAGGCTGGCGGCGACGCCCTCCTCCAGGGCGGCGCGCGCCGCGGCGATCGTCGCGCCGACCGAGCTCAACGAGCGCCGCGGCAGTCCCGGCGCCCAGGGGAAACCGATCTCGCGCTGGGCCGCCTCGCTCAGCGTGCCGTGCATCACCGCGTCGATGTAGTCCGGCGTGTGCGCCAGCGCCAGCGTGGCGGGATCGGCCGGCTCGGTCACGCGCAGGCGCATCCGGCCGGGCTCGCGTTCCACGCGCTCGCGCAGCATCTGGTACTTGGACTGCGGGAAACGGTGCCCCGGCGGCAGGGCCAGCGTCAAATGGTCGTAATGGAAGGCGAGCATGGTGCGAGACCGTAGCAGAGCCCGCCGAACCCGTTGAATCCTCGCCGCGACGCTCCCAAAACGTCGTCTGAAGAGCGCATTTCGTACTTTTGCTGCAATGCACAAAAAGTGCTTGCAATCATGGGTGGCGGTCCTATACTGATTCCATGCTGCACCGCAACAAACGCGATGCGCCGGCGCTCAGCCTGCCGAGTGTTCCCTGGCTGACCCCCTCACACCTTCAAGGAGATCTCTCAATGCTGACCGCTGACCAAGTGCTCGACCAACAAAAGAACCTGCAAGCCTCTCTCTTCGGCCTCACCGCCAAGGCCTTCGAAGGCTACGAGAAGCTGGTCGAGCTGAACCTGCAGGTCGCCAAGACCGCGCTCGGCGAAGCCGCCGAGACCGCCCAGCAGGCGATCGCGGTCAAGGACCCGCAAGAGTTCTTCGCGCTGCAAGCCGCGCTGCTGCAGCCGTCCGCTGAAAAGGCCGTGGCCTACAGCCGCCACCTGTACGACATCGCCACCGCGACGTCCTCGGAATTCGTGAAGCTGGCCGAGTCGCAAGTCTCGGACGCGCAGGTCAAGTTCGGCGCCGTCGTCGACAACGCGACCAAGAACGCACCGGCTGGCACGGAAAATGCTGTTGCTTTGGTGAAGTCGGCGGTTGCCGCGGCCAACAACGCATACGAAAGTCTGCACAAGGCCGCCAAGCAAGCCTCCGAGATCGCGGAATCCAACTTCAACGCCGTGACCAGCACGGCGGTGAAGGCAACCCAGACCGCTTCCCGCACCGCCAAGCGCGCCGCGGCCTGAGCGATTCGACAGTTGCCGTATCGGTTGTCTCCTCGGTACCCAAGGAAGCTCGGCTTCCCAAGTGCCCTTCAAGCCCAGCATCACGCTGGGCTTTTTTTTTGCCTGGACGGCGCCGGGCCCCGCAATCCGATCAGCTGATCAGTTGATCAGTCGATGGCCCTGATCAGTCCGTCGCCCCAAGCGGGGACACGGGCACCGAGCCGGTGCTCCGCTGTTCGCCCGGATGCCCCGAGGCGACACCCGCCAGCCGGGCGTACTGGTCCGCGACGTCGCGCAGCACGCCGGTGACGGTGAACTCGCGCAGCGCCTCGCGGTCGTACAGCGGGTAACGCGGCAGCCCGATCGTCATCATCAGGAAGCCCATCGTGCGCACCGACATCTGGTCGCACATCGAGCGGATCGCCACCTCGTCGGGCTCGAAGCCGTCCGGCGCGCAGGCCGCGACCCGTTCGCGCATCAGCCCCAGCAGGCGGTTGTAGACCGGCTGCTGCGCCTGCCCGATCTCCTCGAGCGTGCCGGTCTGCGTCAGCGACATGTAGATCATGCGGAACTGCTCCGGATGGCGCTCCCAGAAGTCCAGCAGGCAGCGGGTGTGGGCCTCCAGCACCTTGCGCGCGCCGCGCTGGCCCTTGGACGCGTCCAGCAGCTCATCGGTCAGCGACTCGAAGACCTCGATCCACAGCCCGTCCAGCAGCGCCTTCTTGCTCTCGAAGTAGCTGTAGATGGCCATCGTCGAGATGCCCAGCTCCTGCGCCAGGCGTCGCATGCTGAGCGCTTCCACGCCCTCGTCGCGATAGATCTTGCGGGCGCGCTCCAGCATCTCGCGCTTGAGCGCCGCCATCTCCGCGGGGCCGCGACGCAGCCGGGGCCGTTCGCGGTCGGGGTCCTGATCGTTGTTTCGCACGGCTTGCCTGTATCAAAAGGTTATTGTCGGCGTACGTTATCTCATGCAGGGGGTCTCGTTAAATAGTCACGAACCCTGGTTGAGAGCTTCTTTACCTTCTCCGTACACGTACGACAATCGGTGCAAACGGCATGCCCGAGCCGGATCTCGACCGGGCCAACCCCCTGAAAAAGACTCCGTCATGCTCGATCGTCTGTCCGTGGGCGCCAAGCTCAGCCTGGCTTTCTGTTCCGTTCTCCTGATCACCGCGCTGCTGGGCGTGATGGCCAGCTTCCAGCTGGGCCGTGTCAACGATACCGCCACCGACATGGCCGAGAACTGGCTGCCGTCGTCGCGCGCGGCGCAGGCGATCAACCAGGACGTCACCCGTTTCCGCACCCGCGAATACCGGATGTTCCTGTCCGAGGGCAATGCGCGCGCCGCGGATGCCGACAAGATCGCGCAGAGCCGCGATTCGATCGAGCAGCGCCTGAACGGCTACGAGAAGCTGGTGTCCTCGCCGGCCGAGGGCGAGAAGCTGCGCCAGATCCGCGGCCTGTGGTCGGACTACCTGGCCCACAGCTCGAAGATGATCGACGCCGCGCGCGGCGGCGACGAGGAAACGGCCAAGCGCCTGCTGGCCGTCGAGGGCCTGCCGAAGTACGAAGCGCTGGGCAAGGCGCTGGACGAACTGGTGCAGATCAACACCGACGGCGCGAACGCCGCCGACGCGCTGGGCGACGAGATCTATGCGCGCAGCCGCTGGATGATGGCCGGCCTGAGCCTGCTGGCCGTGGCGATCGGCGGAGTGCTGGGCTTCGTCATCACCCGCAAGATCACGCGGCCGCTGGAAGCGTCCGTCCAACTGGCCGAGGCGGTGGCCGGCGGCGACCTGACGCGCTCGCTGCAGGTCCAGGGCCGCGATGAGGTGGCCCAGCTGCAGACCGCGCTGCTGCGCATGGTCGGCCAGCTGCAGTCGGTCGTGGCGCAGGTGCGCGATGGTGTGGAGTCGGTGTCCAGCGCGTCCTCGCAGATCGCGGTGGGCAACCAGGACCTGTCGGCCCGCACCGAGCAGACCGCGTCCAACCTCGAGGAAACCGCCTCTAGCATGGAACAGCTGACCGGCGCGGTCGGCCAGTCCGCCGACACGGCACGCCAGGCCAACCAGCTGGCCGGCAGCGCGGCCGAGAGCGCCACCCGTGGCGGGCAGGTCGTGGGCCAGGTCGTGACGCGGATGCAGGAGATCAGCGCCTCGTCCACCCGCATCGCCGACATCATCGGCACCATCGACGGCATCGCGTTCCAGACGAACATCCTGGCGCTGAACGCGGCGGTGGAAGCGGCGCGCGCGGGCGAGCACGGCAAGGGCTTCGCGGTCGTGGCGTCGGAGGTTCGCACGCTGGCGCAGCGCAGCGCCGAGGCGGCCAAGGAGATCAAGACGCTGATCACGCGTTCGGTGGAGACGGTCGAGGCCGGCTCGTCGGACGTGGCCGAGGCTGGTCGCGCGATGGATGAGATCGTGCAGGGCGTGCGCCGGGTGACCGACCTGATGGGCGAGATCGCCGCCGCCTCGACCGAGCAGCGCGATGGCATCGCGCAGGTGAACCAGGCGGTGGCGCACCTGGATCAGATGACGCAGCAGAACGCGGCGCTGGTCGAGGAATCGACCGCGGCCTCGAGCTCGCTGCGCGAGCAGGCGCAGCGCCTGGCGGAAGTGGTGTCGGTGTTCAAGGTGTCCTGACCGCGGACTGCACGGAGCCCTCACCCCCCGCCCTCTCCCGCTTCGCGGGCGAGGGAGCCATGCGGGCGCTGCTCCCTCGCCCGCGAAGCGGGAGAGGGTTGGGGTGAGGGCTCGCCCCTGACAGCGAGGCCCTTGGAATGTCTGCGGGCATACTCGCGCTCCATGGCCACTCGCACCCCGATCTTCTTCGCCAGCGCCGCCGAGTTCCGCGACTGGCTGGACCAGCATGCCGCCACGGCGACCGAGGTGCTGGTCGGTTTCCACAAGCGCGCCACCGGCGAGCCCAGCCTCGCCTGGCCCGAGTCCGTCGACGAGGCGCTGTGCCACGGCTGGATCGACGGCGTGCGCACCCGCATCGACGACAGGCGCTACAAGATCCGCTTCACCCCGCGCAAGACGATCTCCATCTGGAGCGCGGTCAACATCGGCCGCGCCGAGTTCCTGATCCAGGAAGGCCGCATGAAACCCGCCGGCCTCGCGGCCTTCGAGCGCCGCCAGGAGGAACGCTCGCGCGTCTACGCGTTCGAGCAGCCCAAGGAACTCGTCGAGCTCTCCCCCGCGCACGAGGTCATCTTCATGCGCAACGCGCCGGCCTGGGCCTTCTTCCAGCAGCAGCCCGACGGCTACCGCCGCACCAGCATCTGGCACATCCTCAGCGCGAAGAAGCCTGAAACGCAGCTCGCGCGGCTGGACAAGCTGATCGAGGCGAGCGCGCGCGGCGAACGGCTCTGAGTTCGCCGACCTGACGAGCAGGTCGGACCGACGGGCAGGTTGCCGCGAGCAACGACTGACCAGACCTCCCCACCACCTGGAGTTCTGATCTTGCCAACCCGCTCTTCTCCCGCATCCTGGCGCCATGTCGCGATGGTGGCGATCGTTCTTTGCGCATCGCGTGCGGCGCTCGCGGAACCTTTGGCGCTGCCGACCGAGTGGAAGCCATGGAACAGCCACCACTACCGTCTGGAAGCAGATGGTCACCTCAGCTGCTACAGGGAAAACAAAAACAAATCCTCCTGCAGCATCAACGCGCCGGATCCGGCCAAAGCCCAGCCGCTCAAGTGCAACGATCCGCGCTGGGGTGGCAAGAATCGCAAGCGCACCGGCTATGAGGTGCCGGGGCACTGGTGCAACAAGGCCTTCGCCGTGCTGTTCACGGAGTGGCGCGTCCACCCCTATCAAGACCAGAAGATTGAACTGGCAGTCCTCCCCAGCGGCGACATCATGTGCCGGTCCATGGATAGCACCACCTGCCAGGCCGCCGGCACCGCCACGCCGGGCGGGCCGGTCGATCCGCTGGTCTGCGGCCGCGCGCACAAGAAGCGTCACCAGTTCACCGGATACGAAGCGCAGCACGCGGAACACTGGTGTCAGACACCGTTCGAGGAAGTCGTCTTCAACGACATCAAGCCGACCGCGAAGCACACTGGCAGGGAAGAGGATGTCTTCAAGCTGCAGCGGCAGCCACCCAAGGAAGGAGAAAAGCGCGGGAAATCTGTCCCCGTCAAGGTTGGCAGCGTCGAGCGCCACGCATGGACCTTCGAGGGCGTCACTCCCGGTTGGGGGCCCGGCGATCAGGTCGACTGGATACTGGAATTCAATGCCGCGCAGGCGGACGGTCGAATGGGCTCGCGCCCGGAAGTCACGTTCGAGGTGTCGGGTGGCGCATGGTCCGCGACGATGCGGCAAGACGCCAAGACAGGTTTTCTCGGGGTCCGCGGCGCGGAGGACGACATCCTGCTCCCCGCGGACAAGGACAACATCATCGGGAGCGATGGCCGGTTCGCCCTGGGCATCCGCATCGATGGTGGATCCCGTGTCCGTTACTTCGCCACCGCCGGCGACGTGGAACAACTGTTCGCGCCGGAGCATGAAATCATGGACCAGCCCGACAGCATGTTGGCGGACATTCGCCAAATCACGCACCGCCAGCGTCCCGGAGCGGTCGGACAGGGGCGCGTATCGGTGATGTACAAGCCAGCCTACGGCGAGTCCGCATCCGAGCACACGATCGAACGGGTCAAGATGATCCGGCGCGCACCGGCGAGACGCGCGGCAGCAGGGACAACGCCCTGAGACCGCCGGCTTCGGAGGCTCGCGCCAGGTGCCTCAGCGCGTTTTCGCCGCGATCTTGCGCTTGATCTCCGGCAGCATCGCCGTCGCCACATCGCGGCCCAGCGCGATGGCGCGACGGCGCGTGGTGAAGTCCGACCCGCTGAAGCCGTCCAGCTTGGGCCGCAGCACCACGTCCGCGCCCTGCAGCTCGTACTGGTTGATGGACTTGCCCATGATCGAGAAGGTCTGCAGCAGCATGCGCATCGCGTCGCCGGGAATCTTCGGATCGGGCGGCTCGCCGATGTCCACGGCGATGACGAACTCCGCGCCCATCTGACGCGCGAAACGCACCGGCACCGGGGCGACCAGCCCGCCGTCCACGTACTCGCGGTTGCCGATCTTCACCGGCTGGAACACCGCCGGCACGGCGCTCGACGCGCGGACCGCGGTGCCCACGTCGCCTTGCCGGAACAGGATGGGCGCGCCGTCGCCCAGGTCCGTCGCCACGATGCCCAGCGGCAGCGGCAATTGCTCCAGGCCGCGATTGCCCGTCATCTGGCGCACGTAACGCGCCAGCGCCTCACCGCGGATCAGCCCGCGCATCGGGAAGGTCCAGTCGGTGATGGCGCCCTCGTCCATCTGCTCGGCCACGGCCTGCAGCTCCTTGCCGGTGCGCCCCGCCGCGTACAGCGCGCCCACCAGGCTGCCGGCCGAGGTCCCGCAGACCAGGTCGACCTTGATGCCGTTCTCCTCCAGCACCTGGATGACGCCGATGTGCGCGAAGCCGCGCGCCGCGCCACCGCCCAGCGCCAGGCCCAGCCGGGGCGGCTTGGGCACGGGCTTGGGCGTGACCGGCGTCGGGATCTCGGGGTCGGGCGTGGTCACCACCTGGGGTGTCGTCGGCGCCGAGCCCGGCAGCGTCGAGCAGGCGCTCAGCGCCGTCAGGCCCAGCGCGCCGGCGGCGGTCAGCCAGCGGCGTCGGGACGCCTGCGCGGGCGCTTGGAGGGCAGGCTTGGTAAGGTCGCGATCTTCTCGGGGCATGGCGCGGGATTCTAGGGAAGCTCTGTAGCAGTCCTGTTGCAAGCCGCACGCACAATCGCCGCCCGGATCTGGAGGGGACATGAAGGGAAAGAGCGCGCTTCGGCGCTGGACCGTGCGGGGCCTGATCGGGCTGCCGTTCCTGCTGGTGGCACTGGCGATCGCGATCTGGGCCGGCGTGCGCGCCAGCCTGCCGCAACTGGACGGCGACGCCGAGATCCCCGGCCTGAGCGCCCCGGTGAGCCTGGGCCGCGACGCGCTGGGCACGCTGGTCGTCGAGGGCCGCACGCGGCTGGACGTCGCGCGCGGACTCGGCTTCGCGCATGCGCAGGAACGCTTCTTCGAGATGGACCTGACGCGGCGTTCGGCCGCGGGCGAGCTCTCCGCGCTCTTCGGCGACAAGGCGCTGGAGCGCGACCGCACGCGCCGCGTGCACCGGCTGCGCGCCCGGCTGACCGATCGCTTCGAGCAGCTCTCCGGCGAGGACCGCCTGCTGCTGCTGGCCTACACGGAGGGCGTGAACGCCGGGCTGCACGGCCTGTCGATGCGGCCCTGGCAGTACCTGCTGCTGCGCGCCAAGCCGGAGGACTGGACGCCGGTGGACTCGCTGCTGGTGATCTCCGAGATGTACTTCATGCTGCAGGCCGGCAGCTACGAATCGGGCTTCGACCGCGCGCAGCTGCGCGAGCGCGCCGGCGATGCGGTCTTCGACTGGCTGAGCCCGCGCGGCGGACGCTGGGACGCGGCGCTCGATGGCAGCCAGTCGCCCGCGCCCGCGATGCCCACGCCCGCGCAGCTCGACGTGAGCCGCGCGGCCAGCGCGCCGGCGCCGTCCTCGTCCGCACCGGCCCCGAGTTCCAGTTCGCCGGCGAGCGGCGTCCAGGCCTTCCTGCGCGACGTCGCCCCGGACGCGGTCCTGGGCAGCAACAACTGGGCCGTGGCGGGGTCGCGCTCGACGCACGGCGGCGCGATCCTGGCCGATGACATGCACCTGGGGCTGGGCGTGCCGAGCATCTGGTATCGCGCGCAGTTCCAGATCGGCGCGGGGCCCTCGGGCCTGCGTGCGGCCGGCGTGACGCTGCCCGGCCTGCCCGCGCTGGTGGTGGGCAGCAACGGCACGGTCGCCTGGGGCTTCACCAACGCCTACGGCCAGTGGTTCGACTGGATCGAGGTGCCCGCCGACGCCAAGCTGACGACGCGCACCGAGACGCTGGAGGTCCACGGCGGCCCGGCCGTCACGATGGAGGTCCACGAGCTGGGCGGCGATCCGATCGTCGCCACCGAGGGCGGGCGCCGTTTCGCGCTGCACTGGATCGCGCACCAGGGCGCGGCCTACAACCTCGAACTCGACCGCATGCTGCAGGTGCGCCATGTCAGCGAGGCGCTCGCGCTGGCGCAGCGGGCCGGCATGCCGCATCAGAACCTGCTGGCCGCCGACAAGGACGGCCAGATCGGCTGGACCATCGCCGGCCGCCTGTGGGCGCAACCGGGCCTGCCCGGCGCCTACGCGCGTTTCGTCGCGCCATCGGCCGCGCGCCGCGACTGGCTCGATCCCGACCGCGCGCCGCAGGTGCTCTCGCCGTCGCAGGGGCAGCTGTGGACCGCCAACAACCGTCAGCTCGACGGCGCGCCGGGCGAGCTGCTGGGCGACGGCGGCTTCGACCTCGGCGCCCGCGCGCAGCAGATCCGCGATCGGCTCTCGGCGCGGGACAAGCACGACGAGGCCTCGATCGGCGCGATCCACCATGACGACGAGGCGCGGTTCCTGAAGACCTGGAGCGCCCGGATGCTTGCCGCGGCGCGCACCGACGCGGCCACGACTCCGACGCATCGCGCCTTCGTGCAGTTGCTGGAGAACTGGAACGGCCGCGCCGACGCCGACAGCGCCGCGTACCGGCTCGTGCGCCAGGCGCGGCTGCGCGTGCTGGACACGCTGTGGGACGCGTGGACCACGCCCGCGCTGGGCGAGCGGCAAGGCGATCCGAAACGCCGCATGCGCTGGCGCAACCAGTTCGAGTACAGCGCGGCGCGCGCGCTCGACGAGCGTCCGGCGCACCTGCTGCCGGTGGCCTATGCGGACTGGGACGCGCTGGTGCTGGCGCAGCTGGACGCGGCGGCGCGCGAGATCGCGCCCGACGGCAACCTGGGCGCGGCGACCTGGGGCGCGCAGAACGCCAGCCGCATCCAGCATCCGCTGGCCAAGGCGATTCCGGCGCTGTCGCGCTGGCTGGACATGCCGTCGGTGCCGCAATCGGGCGACAGCAACCTGCCGCATGTGGCCGGGCCGGCGTTCGGGCAGTCGGAGCGGCTGGTGGTGTCACCCGGCCGGGAGGATCACGGCTGGTTGTCCATGCCCGGCGGCCAGAGCGGCCATCCGATGTCGCCGTTCTACGGCGCGGGGCATCAGGACTGGGTCGAAGGCAAACCGACGCCGCTGCTCGCCGGTCCGGTGATCCACCGCATCACCGCGCATCGGGACTGAAAAGCCCCTCGCCCGCGAAGCGGGAGAGGGGTTGGGGTGAGGGCTCGTGTGAGGGCACGGAGCCCTTCGCCGAGCCCTCACCCCCGCCCTCTCCCGCTTCGCGGGAGAGGGGGTTATTCAGCGCGGTGTCGGCACGTTGAAGACCTGACGCAAGTACGCCAGGAAGGTCTGGTCCTCGCACATGGTCTTGCCGGGGCTGTCGGAGAGCTTGGCCACCGGCTGACCGTTCACGTGGGTGAGCTTGATGACGATGTTCAGCGTCGGCAGGCCCATGTCGTTGCTGAGCTTGGTCCCGATGCCGAAGCCCAGCTGCACGCGGTCGGCGAAATGCCGGTACAGCGCCAGCGCCTTGGGCATGTCCAGCGCGTCGGAGAACACCAGCCGCTTGGTGTTGGCGTCGATGCGCAGCTGCTCGTAATGCGCGAGCGCCTTCTCGCCCCATTCGACCGGATCGCCCGAGTCATGCCGCAGGCCGTCGAAGAGCTTGGCGAAGTACAGGTCGAAGTCGGCGAGGAACGCGTCCATGCCGATCACGTCGGTCAGCGCGATGCCCAGGTCGCCGCGGTACTCCTGCACCCAGTCCTCGAGCGCGGCCTTCTGATGGTCGCGCAGCCGCACGCCGGTGGCCTGGTAGGCCTGCAGGTACTCGTGGGCCATCGTGCCGATGGGCACCAGGCCGAGCTCCTTGGCCAGCAGCACGTTGGACGTGCCGCGGAAGGTCTCGGGCAGCTCGTCGCGCAAGGTGCGCAGCACCTCCTCATGCCAGGCGCCGGAGAAGCGCCGGCGCAGCCCGAAGTCGAAGAACTGGAACGGATGCCGGCGCGGCGCCTCGTCGCGCGAGAACGCGCGGATCGCCTCGATCTTCTGCGCCAGCCGGCGCCGGCCCTCCTCGATCGCGCTGTCCTGATCGAAGCGCCGGAAGTACAGCTCGTTGACCATCGCCAGGACGAAGATCTCGAAGGCCATCACGTGGACCTGCGGACCGCGCACGACGATCTCGAGCTTCTCGCCGTCCGCGCGCACCGTGATGAAGGCGCGCTGGAAGCGGAAGATGCGCAGCAGGTCGATGAAGTCGGGCTTCATGAAGCGCAGGCCGGCGAGATAGGCGAGTTCGTCGTCGCGGAAGGTCAGCGCGCACAGGTGGTCGATCTCGCGTTCCAGGTCCTCGACCAGTTCCGCCAGCGGGTACTGCGGCGTGTTGCGGCAGGCGAAGCGGTACTCGGCCTGCGCCTGCGGATGGCGATGCAGCATCGCCTGCCACATCGTGAACTTGTAGAGATCGGTCTCCAGCAGGCTGCGGATGACCGGAGTGGAAGGCGCGGAACGGCTCATGGGCGGGGACTGTACCCCTTGCCTCGGCGATGATCGGGGCCCGCCGAGCTCAACCCCACTCCCCGTGACCCCACGACCCTCCCTCGCCCGTCGTGCCGCCGCCGCGCTGGCGCTCGCCGCCGCGGGCGCGCATGCGCAGGTCCCCGTCGCCATCGAGCAGCCGCCCAAGCCGGACGTCGCGATGAAGATGGTCTACGGGGGCAACACCTGGCGCCACGAACGCGCCGCGGCCTTCTTCGGCGGCCGCGCGCCGACGCTCCGGGCCGAGGTCCGCGAGGTCTTCCGCCAACGCTACGTCGAGTCCGACGTCGACAAGCTGATGCTGGTCTACCAGCTCACGCCGGGCCCGCGCGACCAGTTCCGCTGCCCGGCCTGCGTGCCCGCGCTCGGCGCGGCCGTGCTGGCCGCCGACGCGCAGGGCCGATGGAAGCTGCAGGCGAAAGGCCTGCTGCTGGTGCCGGGCTCGCCGGGCTCGGGCGACGAGGACCTGCAGATGCTGCAGATCGATGAGCAGCGCTGGGTGCTGCGCAGCCGCCGCCACGATGTCGACCGCGGCCGAGAGAGCCGCAGCGAGCGCCTGATCCTCGAGCGCGACGGCGAGCTGCGGCTCGGCGCGGAACTCGGCTTCGACGACAAGCCCGGCCCGGCCGCCTGCGGCGCGGGCGCGGCCCCGCAGACCTCGGGCGTCAGCGTGCTGAGCCCCGGTCGCGGACCACGCGTGGAGATCGTGCTGCGCTTCAACGAGGGCGAGTGCCCCTCGCCGCGCCCGGTGGTCCAGCGCACGCGGCTGGAACTGCGCGACGGCACCTTCCACCTCGAACCCGACGCGCCCGAGCCGGACGACTACACGCCCGCGAGCCCGCCCGCGCCCAAACGCTGACCGCTGCGAGCCGGGGGCCGCCGCTGGCCAGGACCGCCCGTCAAGCCAGCTTGTAGGTCTGCAGGTGGATGCTGGTCTCGGTCGCGCCGATGCCCTTGATCAGGCGCACGCGCTCCAGGATCTCGGCCAGCTCGTTGAGGCTGTCCGCGCGCAGTTCGGCCAGCAGGTCCCAGCGGCCATTCGTGTCGAAGAGCCCCGCCACGCCGGGCTCGCCGGCCAGGATGCCCACGACCTCGCGCGTGCGGTTGCCCTCCACGGCGATGCTCATCCATGCGGTGATGTGCGGCGGGGCCACGTCCGCCCGCAGCTTGACCGTGTAGCCCACGATCTGCCCGCTGTCCTCCAGCCGCGTGAGGCGGTTGGTCACCGTCCCCCGCGACACCTTCAGCTTGTGCGCCAGCGTGGCGATGCTCGCCCGCGCGTCCTGGCGCAGCAGCGCGATCAGTTGATGGTCCAGCGTGTCCATGTTGGTGCACCTTGGGTCCACCCGCGCGCACAGCGCCCAGGGTTAACCCGAACATCACGTCATTTCGTCAATCGACTCTGACGAAATGCACAAGAGGCTTTGATTATTGATCAGTTGGCTGGCTTCCTGCTGACACGCCGATCCGAAGAATGGAGCCATCCCGACTGCCATGAGATTGCCGATGACGACCCGCCTGCTCCTCACCGCCGATGTCGCCCGCCTGGTGCGACATGACGGCATCGCCGAGAGCTTCCGCGCCCTGGCCGGCCACATCGCCGCCGACTATGTCCGATGGGCCGAGTTCGACAAGACGCCCCGCGTCGCCAACCACTCCGAGGACGGTGTGATCGAGCTGATGCCGATCTCCGACGCCGCGCTCTACAGCTTCAAGTACGTCAACGGTCACCCCAAAAACCACCGCGTGGGCCTGCCCACCGTGATGGCTTTCGGCGTGCTCGCCGACGTCGCCACCGGCACGCCGCGGCTGCTGTCCGAGCTGACGCTGAGCACCGCGCTGCGCACCGCGGCCACCTCGGCGCTGGCCGCGCAACGCCTGGCACGGCCCGGTTCGCGCGTGATGGCGCTGATCGGCAACGGCGCGCAGAGCGAGTTCCAGGCGCTCGCCTTCCACCACCTGCTGGGCATCTCCGAGATCCGGCTGTTCGACGTCGATCCGGCCGCCACCGACAAGCTGGTCCGCCATCTGTCGGGCATCGCCGGGCTGGCGCTGGTGCGCTGCCGCGACACCGCCGAGGCCGTGCGGGGCGCCGACATCGTCACCACCGTCACCGCCGACAAGCGCAACGCCACCATCCTGACGCCCGACATGATCGTCCCCGGCATGCATGTGAACGGCGTGGGCGGCGACTGCCCGGGCAAGACCGAGCTGCATCGCGGCGTGCTCGAGCGGGCCAGCGTGTTCGTCGAGTACGAGCCGCAGTCGCGCGTCGAGGGCGACGTCCAGCAGATGCCGGCGGACTTCCCGGTGACCGAGTTCTGGCGCGTGCTGCGCGGCGAGGCCCCGGGCCGCCGCTCGGACGACGAGATCACCGTGTTCGATTCGGTCGGATTCGCGCTGGAGGACTTCGCGACGCTGCGCTGGCTGGATGAGCGCGCCCAGGCGCTGGGCCTGGGCCAGCCGCTGGCCCTGGTGCCGGCGATGGACGATCCGAAGGACCTGTTCGGTGAACTGGCGCTGACGACGGGCACCCCGGCAGATCAGGTGGATGAGGCCGCCCTGCCCGTGGCCATCCCCGCCGGCCTGAGGGCCGCGCTCTTACACTGCGCGCCTCACCGGAAGGACGCATGGACTACGCCCCCCTCATCAAGGAAATCGGACGAGGCGCTCGTGGCGCCCGCGACCTGACGCGGGAGCAGGCGCAGGCGCTCTTCGCGGCGCTGCTCGACGGCACGGTACCCGACCTGGAACGGGGCGCGATCCTGATCGCGATGCGTATCAAGGGGGAGAGCCTCGAGGAGCTCCTCGGGTTCGTCGCGGCGATGCAGGCCGGCGCAGCGCGCGTCGCGGCTCCGGCCGGGCCGCGCACCGTCGTGCTGCCGACCTTCAACGGCGCGCGCAAGCAGGCCAACCTGATGCCGCTGGTGGCGCTGCTGCTGGCGCGCGAGGGCATCCCCGTCCTCATCCACGGCCGGCATGACTTCGACAGCCGCGTCAGCCCCTTCGAGCTGTTCGACGCGCTTGGGCTGCCCGTGGCGGCTTCGACGGCGCAGGCGGGCGAGCAGCTCGCGGCCGACCGGCTCGCCATCCTGCCCACCGCGGCCCTTCATCCGGGGCTGGACGCGATGATGGCGCTGCGCCCCCGCCTGGGCCTGCGCAACAGCAGCCACAGCGTGGCCAAGCTGCTCGATCCGATGCCCGGCCGCAGCGTGCGTGTCGTCGCGGTCACCCATCCCGAGTACGTCGACAGCATGGGCCAGGCGCTGCCGGTGCTCAGCGCCGAGGGCGGCGCCGCGCTGCTCATGCGTGCCAGCGAGGGCGAGGCTTACCTGCACCTGCGCCGCAAGGCTCATCTGCAAGGCTTCGCGGACGGGCAAGCGTTGGATCTCAATCCGGCAAGCAATGAGGATCTGGACTGGCCGCTGTCGCTGGCCTGCGAGCCGGCGGAGAACGCCGCGCTCATCCGCGCGATCCTCGCGGGGACCGCGCCCCTGCCGCCCCGGATCGCCGACCAGATCGCCGCGTTGCTGCCCCTCGCCCGCGGAGCGGGAGAGGGGTTGGGGTGAGGGCTCGGGGCGGACCACGGTGCCCTGCGACGAGCCCTCACCCCTCCCTCTCCCGCTCCGCGGGCGAGGGTGTCCGACCGAGCCTCATCGCGCTTTCCCGCTCCGCGGGCGAGGGTGTCCGACCGAGCCTCACCGTCCTTTCGCGCTTTGCAGAATCCTTCATATGCTTATCTGGCCATAAGCAATCTACGAATTTGTAGTTCTCATATATATAAAGCGTTCATAGAGTCCAGACTCCCGGCCAGCCCAGGGCGCCAGCCGCGGTGTCAGATGACGCGGCGGGCCCTTCTTGAAACCCGGCCGGATCAGCTGACGCCATGTACGCCTACACCGATTTCGACCGCCAGTTCGTCCACGCCCGCGCGGCCCAGTTCCGCGACCAGCTCGAGCGCCACCTCGCCGGTCAGCTGCCCGACGACGACTTCCGCGCGCTGCGCCTGCAGAACGGCTGGTACATCCAGCGCCACGCGCCGATGCTGCGCATCGCCGTGCCCTACGGCGTGCTCGACAGCCGCCAGCTCCGCCAGCTCGCCCGCATCGCCCGCGAGCACGACCGCGGCTACGGCCACTTCACGACGCGCCAGAACCTGCAGTTCAACTGGATCCCGCTGCCGCAGTCGGCCGACGTGATGGACCTGCTGGCCGAGGTCGACATGCACGGCATCCAGACCAGCGGCAACTGCATCCGCAACATCACCAGCGACGTCACCGCCGGCGTGGCCGCGGACGAACTCATCGACCCGCGCCCCTACGCCGAAGTGCTGCGCCAATGGTCGACGCTGCACCCCGAATTCGCCTTCCTGCCGCGCAAGTTCAAGATCGCGATCTCCGGCGCCGCCGAGGACCGCGCCGCCATCGGCTGGCACGACATCGGCCTGCAGCTGCGCAGGAACGACGCGGGCGAGGTCGGGTTCCAGGTCCTGGTGGGCGGCGGCATGGGCCGCACGCCGATCGTCGGCCAGGAGATCAATCCCTTCGTGCCGTGGCAGCACATCCTGCTGTACCTCGAGGCGATCGTGCGCACGTACAACCGCTTCGGCCGCCGCGACAACATGTACAAGGCGCGCATCAAGATCCTGGTCAAGGCCGAGGGCCAGGCCTATTTCGATGCCGTCAACGCCGAGTACCAGGCCATCCTGTCCGATGACGCCGGCAGCCACGAGCAGATCATTCCCGAGGCCGAACTCGCCCGCGTCGCCGCGAGCTTCGTCGAGCCGCAAGGCGTGACCCCGGTCCCCGCGATCGACATCTTCGACGGCGCCTCGCCGGCCTACCGCCGCTGGCTGGAGCGCAACGTCCACGCGCACCGCGTCAGCGGCTACCGCTCGGTGACGCTGTCGCTCAAGCGCGTGGGCCTGCCGCCCGGCGACATCACCGATGCGCAGATGGACGCCGCCGCCGCGCTGTCCGACCAGTTCAGCCACGGCGAGCTGCGCGTGTCGCATGACCAGAACCTGCTGCTGCCGTGGGTGCGCGAGAGCGACCTGCCCGCGCTGTACGAAGCCGCCAAGGCCGCGACCTTCGCCACGCCCAACATCGGCCTGCTGACCGACATGATCGTGTGCCCGGGCGGCGACTTCTGCGCGCTGGCCAATGCGCGCTCCATCCCCGTCGCCGCCGAGATCACCGAGCGCTTCCAGGACCTGGACGAGCTCTGGGACATCGGCGACATCGACCTGCACATCAGCGGCTGCATCAACAGCTGCGGCCACCACCACAGCGGCCACATCGGCGTGCTCGGCGTCGACAAGGACGGCAGCGAGTGGTACCAGATCACGCTGGGCGGCTCGGACGGCTCGACGCTGTCGGGCGCGGCCGTGCCGGGCAAGGTGATCGGCCCGTCCTTCGCGGCCGACGAGGCCGCCGACGCGGTCGAGGCCGTGATCGCCACCTACCGCCGCGAGCGCGCCGCCAGCGAGCGCTTCATCGAGACGGTCCGCCGCATCGGCCTGGACGCCTTCAAGCAGGCGACCAACGGCATCCGCCGCACCACCGCCAAGCAAACCACCGACTGAGCGCCGCCGCACCATGAAGTTCGTTTCCAAGGCCCAAGACCCCTGGCACACCTGCGCTGGCGAGGACGGCCCGCAACCGCATCCCGCCGCCGCCGACCACAAGCTGCTCACGCTCGAGCAATGGCACGCGGTGCGCGACACCTGGCCCGAGGGCCTGGCCACCGGTGTGATCCTGCCCAACGACATCGACGTGCTCGAGCTCAAGGCCGACCTGCCGCGCCTGGCGCTCGTCGTGCTGCAGTTCCCCAAGTGGGTGGACGGCCGCGCGTACAGCCAGGCCCATGTGCTGCGCTCGCGCCTGCGCTTCGCCGGCGAGGTCCGCGCCATCGGCGAGGTGCTCGTGGACATGCTGCCGCTGCTGCAGCGCTGCGGCGTCGACGCCGTGCAGCTGCGCGGCGACCAGAACCAGCAGGCCGCCGAGCGCGCGCTGGGTTTCTTCGCCGGTCATTACCAGGCCGACGTCAACGAGACGCGCCCACTGTTCGCTCGCGCCGGCGACAAGACCGAGGCCTGACATGGGCGCGATCGACCTCTATGCCCGCAAGACCGCCGGCTTCGACGAGCGCCTGGCGCGCACCGTCGAGGTCCTGCGGCAGGCCGCCGCGGACTTCGGTCCCGGCGCGCTGCAATCGACCTCGCTGGGCGTCGAGGACATGGTCATCACTGACCTGATCGCCCGCCACGGCCTGCCCATCGCGCTGGCCACGCTGGACACCGGCAAGCTGCACGCCGAGACGCTCGCGCTGATCCCGCGCATCCAGGAACGCTACGCGCTGGAGGTCGAGGTCTTCGCGCCGGTCCATGAGCAGGTCGTCCACTTCGTCCGCGCCAACGGCGAGGAACCGATGTACCGCAGCGTCGAGCTGCGCAAGGCCTGCTGCGGCGTGCGCAAGCTGGAGCCGCTCGCGCGCATGCTGGCCGGCCGCACGGCCTGGATCACCGGGCTGCGCCGCGAGCAGAGCGCCAACCGCGCCGACGTCCCCTTCCGAGAGGATGACGGCCAGGGCCGCGTCAAGCTCAACCCGCTGGCCGAATGGACCTGGGCGGACGTCTGGCACTACGTCCAGGCCAACGACGTGCCCTACAACCCGCTGCACGACCAGTTCATGCCCAGCATCGGCTGCGCGCCCTGCACCCGCGCGATCGCGGTGGGCGAGGACTTCCGCTCGGGCCGCTGGTGGTGGGAGGACTCGTCCAAGGAATGCGGCCTGCACGCGACCCACGGCACCGAGGACACCGCCACGGCCGCCACAGCCGCCACGTCCGAATCTGAATCCCAAGCGTCTCCCCTGACGTTCAACGCGACCACCGGAGCCCCGGCATGAACGCCCCCGTGAACCTCGAACAACTGCTGCCGCTGGCGGACCATCGCCACCTGGACCACCTCGAAGAGGAAGCGATCTTCATCCTGCGCGAGGTCGCCGCGGCCTTCGAGCGCCCCGCCCTGCTGTTCTCCGGCGGCAAGGACTCCTGCGTCGTCCTGCGCCTGGCGGAGAAGGCCTTCAAGCAGCGCATTTCGGGCAACGAGTTCAAGGGCAAGCTGCCCTTCCCGCTCGTGCACGTGGACACCGGCCACAACTTCCCCGAGGTCATCGAGTTCCGCGACCGCCGCGTCGCCGAGATGGGCGAGCGCCTGGTCGTCGGTCATCTGGAGGATTCGATCGCCAAGGGCACGATCCGGTTGGCGCATCCGCTGGAATCGCGCAACGGCCACCAGACCGTGACGCTGCTGGAGACCATCGAGGAGCACCGCTTCGACGTGCTCATCGGCGGCGCCCGCCGCGACGAGGAGAAGGCGCGCGCCAAGGAACGCATCTTCAGCCACCGCGACAGCTTCGGCCAATGGCAGCCCAAGGAGCAGCGCCCCGAGCTGTGGAACCTGTTCAACACCCGCATCCGTCCGGGCGAGCACTTCCGCGCGTTCCCGATCAGCAACTGGACCGAGCTGGACGTGTGGCTCTATATCGCCCGCGAGAACATCCCGCTGCCCTCGCTGTATTTCGCGCATGACCGCCAGGTCATCCGCCGCAAGGGCCTGCTGGTGCCGCTGACCGACGTCACGCCGCCCGAGGCCGGCGAGACCGTCGAGACCGCGCAGGTGCGTTTCCGCACCGTCGGCGACATGACCTGCACCTGCCCGGTGGAGAGCCCCGCGGCCAACGCCGCCGACATCGTCGCCGAGACGCTGACCGTCACCGTCTCCGAGCGCGGCGCCACGCGCATGGACGACCGCACCTCCGACGCCTCGATGGAGCGTCGCAAGAAGGAGGGCTACTTCTGATGTCCGCCGTCCTGAACGACCCGAGCCTGTCGAGCCCCGTGAACCCTGTGAGCGCCGTGAACAAGATCCATCAGTCCGACGTCGACACCACGCATCGCGCGCTGCGCTTCCTGACCGCCGGCAGCGTCGACGACGGCAAGAGCACGCTGATCGGGCGCCTGCTCTTCGACAGCCGCGCCATCCTCGCCGACCAGCTCGACACGCTGGCCAAGCGCGCCGCCGGCCAGCCCATCGACCTGAGCCTGCTCACCGACGGCCTGGAGGCCGAGCGCGAGCAAGGCATCACCATCGACGTCGCCTACCGCTACTTCGCGACCAAGCAGCGCAAGTTCATCATCGCGGACGCTCCGGGCCATGAGCAGTACACCCGCAACATGGTCACCGCCGCCGCCGGCAGCGACGCCGCGGTCGTGCTGGTCGACGTCACCAAGCTGGACCTGACGGTCGACGATGTGCCGTTGCTGCCGCAGACGCGCCGCCACAGCCTGCTGGCGCACCTGCTGCGCGTGCCGAGCATCGTCTTCGCGATCAACAAGATCGACGCCGCCGCCGATCCGGGCGACGCCTTCCGCAAGGTCTCGGCCGCGCTGGAGAAGTTCGCCGCCGCGGCCGGCATCCGCGTGACCGCGGTGGTGCCGGTGTCGGCGCTGCGCGGCGACAACGTCACCCAGCCGCTCGAGGCGGACTGGTACGACGGCCCGTCGCTGCTGCAGGTGCTGGAGTCGCTGCCCACGGTGCAGGAGACGGTCGAGGCGCCGCTGGCGCTGCCGGTCCAGTACGTGGCCAAGGACGGCGACGGCACGGGCAACAACCCCCGCGTGCTGTGGGGCCGCATCGCGCAAGGCCAGGTGCAGGTGGGCGATGAAGTCCAGATCCTGCCCAGCGGCCAGACCGCGATCGTCGGCGAGCTGCGCCGCGCCGGCGAGCCGGTGGCCGCCTCGGTCGCCGGAGAGTCGGCCGGGCTGCTGCTGGACCGCCAGGTCGATGTGTCGCGCGGTGACTGGATCGTCGCGCCCGGCACCGCCGCGCCCCGCCGCGCCTTCGAGGCGACGCTGGCCTGGCTCGACACCGAACCCGCCGTCATCGGCCGCAAGTACTGGGTCCGCCACGGCAACCGCTGGGTCCAGGCCCGCATCGCCGCGATCGACCACCGGCTGGACATCCAGACCCTGGCCGAGACCGAGGCGCACGAGCTGTCCGTCAACGAGATCGGCCATGTCACCCTCGAGCTGCAGGCCGAACTGCCGCTGCAGCCCTACGCGGACAACCGCGTGGGCGGCGCGCTGATCGTCGTGGACCCCACCAGCAACCGCACCAGCGGCGCGCTGCTGGTCCGCTGAACCCAGCCCTGGACATCGACCGGGAGACCGCCATGGGACGCGTCCTCTTCGTCAGCGCCGGACCCGGCGCCGCCGACCTGATCACCCTCCGCGGCGCGCGCGCGCTGGCGCAGGCGGAGGTCGTGCTGTTCGACGCCCTGACCGATCCGGCGCTGCGCGAGCTCGCGCCGCGGGCCCGGTGGCTGGACGTCGGCAAGCGCGGTTTCTGCCACTCCACCAAGCAGACCGCGATCAACGCGGCGCTGGTGCGCGAGGCGCTGGCGCATGAGGTCGTGGTCCGGCTCAAGGGCGGGGACGCGAGCGTCTTCGGCCGGCTCGAGGAAGAACTGCAGGCGCTGGCCGAGGCTGGCATCGGCTACGAGATCGTGCCCGGCGTGACCGCGGCGATCGCGGCGGCCGCGCAGACCGGCCGGCCGCTGACGCGGCGCGGCGCGGGCCGCAGCGTCGCGTTGACCACGGCGATGACCCGCGAGGGCGAGCTGCAGGCGGCCCGGTCCGCCGACACCGAGGTGTTCTACATGGCCGGGCAGCAGCTCGCGGCGCTGTCGCGCCGGCTGCTGGCCGCGGGCTGGGCCGGGGACGCGCCGGTGAGCGTCGTCTCGCGCGCGGGCTGCGCCGATGCGCTGGCCAGCGAGCACACGGTGGTGGCGCTGGGCGCCGCGTCGATGCTGCACCAGGGCCGGCCGACGGTCGTGATCGTCGGTGCCGGGGCCTCGCCGCTGGGTCAGGCGCGGGCGCTGCCCCAGGCATCGGCCACCGATCCGGGGGTGGGTTTGGGCGAATATGCGACGGATTCCGAGGCCCAAGACCTTGGGCCGCGCGGGCCTCAAGCCCAGGCGCAAACCCTGAACGTTTAAAATCTTCCGTTTTCCGTCAGCGCCGACCGAGCCGATCTGCCAGGGCAACGCTGAATTTCGAGGGCCCCAAGTCGGCCCCGCCACTAGAAGAGCCGCTATGACCCACGTCGTCACCGAAGCCTGCATTCGCTGCAAATACACCGATTGCGTCGATGTCTGTCCCGTCGACTGCTTCCGCGAAGGTCCGAACTTCCTGACCATCGACCCCGATGAATGCATCGACTGCGCGGTCTGCATCCCGGAGTGCCCGGTGAACGCGATCATGCCGGAGGAAGACGTGCCCGGCGATCAGCAGATCATGATCAAGCTGAATGCCGACCTGGCGAAGAAATGGCCCAGCATCACCAAGCGCAAGGCCGCCCTCCCGGACGCCGAGGAGTGGAAGGACAAGACGGGCAAGATCGATCAGCTGGTCCGCTGACCGATCTCCTCATCCCGCGGCGCCGCAGCCTGCCGGCGACCGCCCCACACAAGAATGGAAACGCAAGTGACTGAAGCGACCTCCGCCCCGCACGCGGGCGTGATCGAAACCGATGCCGTCATCGTCGGCGCGGGCCCGGTGGGCCTGTTCCAGGTCTTCGAGCTGGGCCTGCTCGAGATCAAGGCTCACATCATCGATTCGCTGGCCTATCCCGGCGGTCAGTGCATCGAGCTGTATCCGGACAAGCCGATCTACGACATCCCGGCGCTGCCGGTGGTGACGGGCAAGGAGCTGACCGACAACCTGATGAAGCAGATCGAGCCGTTCGGCGCGACCTTCCATCTGGGCCAGGAGGTCACGACCGTCGAGAAGCAGGAAGACGGCCGATTCTTCGTCGCGACGAGCAAGGGCACGCAGTTCCTGACCAAGACCATCTTCATCGCGGGCGGCGTGGGTTCGTTCCAGCCGCGCACGCTGAAGGTCGAGGGCATCGACAAGTACGAGGGTTCGCAGGTGCATTACCGGGTGCGCAACCCGGCGCAGTTCGCCGGCAAGAACCTGGTGATCATCGGCGGTGGCGATTCGGCGCTGGACTGGGCGCTGAACTTCTGCGGCGGCAATGCCGACGGCAACCCGCACAAGGCCGAGAGCGTGATCCTGGTGCACCGTCGTGACGGGTTCCGCGCGGCGCCGGCGTCGGTGGCCAAGATGAAGGAGCTGTGCGACGCGTACGAGATGCAGTTCATCGTCGGTCAGGTCAACGACCTGGACGAAGGCGAGGATGCGCTGAAGGGTCTGAAGATCACGGGCGGCGACGGCGTGACGCGCGTGGTGCCGGCGGATCAGGTGCTGGTGTTCTTCGGTCTGTCGCCGAAGCTGGGCCCGATCGCCGAGTGGGGCCTGGCGCTGGAGAAGAAGCAGATCCAGGTCGACACCGAGAAGTTCCAGACGAGCGTGCCGGGCATTTTCGCGGTGGGTGACATCAACACGTACCCGGGCAAGAAGAAGCTGATCCTGTCGGGCTTCCATGAAGCCGCGCTGGCGGCGTTCGGCGCGATGCCGATCATCAACCCGGAAAAGCGCGTGCACCTGCAATACACGACGACCAGCCCGAAGCTGCACAAGGTGCTGGGCGTGGAAACGCCGGTGTTCGACTGAGCGCGACAGAGCGTTCTCGCACCCGACAAAAAAGCCCGCCTGGCGCAAGCCGGCGGGCTTTTTCCTTGCGGGGTTAGCCGCTGCGGCTCAGCGCGGTGCGGAGGCGCCGGGCAGCGGCGCCGGAGCGACCGTCGTCGTCGCGGCGGGAGCCAGCGCGGCGCCCAGGCGCATCAGGTCGACGTGTTTCAGGAAGCCGGCCATGCGTTGGCCGACCGCGGGGTTGTTGGTCAGCTCCTGCATCGCGAGCTCGCCGAGCTGGCCGAACGCCGTCTCGATGCCGTTGCCGCCCTCGCGCGTCACTTCACGCGTCTGCTTCAGGCAGGACTCGGCCATCAGGCGCGTCATCAGCTGACCCATCGTGCGGTCGATGTCCGTCAGGTCGGCGTCGCTGGCCGAGGCCAGGCGCTTGATGTCAGGGTGCGCGCCCATGCCGACGAAGACCCAACGCGCCAGGTCCTTGCGGTCCTTGCCGGTGGTGTTGTCGGCGAGGCAGGCCGACAGCGCGGCCACGGCCGGGGTGGTCATGCGGGGCGTCGGCGCGGCGTGGGCCAGCGTGGCGCCGCCGATCAGCGCGGTCAGGAACAGGGCACGGGACAGGGGGCGGATCGAGATCATGGCGGTGGGCAGTTCGTCTTCGGTGAAGGCCGCGACGTTAACCGGATCCATCGACCGAATCGGCCCCGATGCGGCGCGCGCGCCACACCCTGAGGGGCTAGAGGCCCTCGCCCGCCGCGCTCCCGCCAAGGACATCACGCCCCATCAGGTGATCGACAGCGGCCACGGTGGATGCCGCCTGCAGGAAGAACGCGGTGCGCGGATGCGGGTCGAGACAGGTCGCCCGGATCGCCTCGGGGTCGCGGTGCCGCTCGAGGTAGGGTCGCACGTGGTCCTCGACGAAGGCCTGGATCTCCGGCAGCGCGAGCGCCAGTCCCTCGTGGCCGAGCACTGGCCAGTCCACGCGGTAGGACAAGGGCCACGACTTGCTGAAAGGACCGATGTTGGCGGACCACATGGCGATGGTCTGGGGCGCGTGAGGGGATGGCGTGTCCGCCGGGCCGAAAAGCGCGGCGCGGCTGCGCTCCACCGCATGGTGGGTCAGGCCGAACTCGAGTGTGAGGATGTTCTTGCCGCGCTGGACCTGGACGAAGTGATCGGCGGTCGGGTCGGCAAGATGGAAGAGGTGTTTGGCGCGCAAGTGCCGATAGCGCGGCAGCAGCGGCTGCAGGGCGTGGGCGACGGCGGCGTGGATGTCCGTCGCGCTGACGTGATCGCCGGCCGCGTAGGCGTCGCTCCATGCGACGAGGTCGTCGCCGCGATGGGCGAACGCGGGCGGCGCGGCGTTCACGGGAAGCCGGCTCAGTTCGGCTTGTTCTTCAGCTTGCCCTTGGGCATGACGGCCGTCATGGGAGCGACGGGCCGATCAGAGACGGACGAAGAGGATTCCTTGGAAGAACCGCTGTCCTTCTTCGGCTTCATCTTGGCCTTGTCGTTGCGTTGTTCACCCTTTGGCATGTTGCTGTTCCTTCAGAAGTCGATGACGTCGTCGGCCGACACCGGCGCGCGACAGCGCGGACTCTACTACCGGGCGAGCGCGCGTGGCGCGTCCTCCCACTTCCGGAGGCCTGGATGCAACGCCCCATTGGGGGAGTCGAGGCGGCAGGACGGGGACGCGCGGCTAGACTCGCGGCCATCTTTGATAGACCGATGCGCCATGGCTGGGATCTTTGCGTTCAAGTGCCGCAGCTGCGGCGATGTGCATGAGGGCTCGCCCTCCTTCGCCTTCCGCGCGCCGGATCCGTATGTGAACCTGAGCGCCGAGGACAAGGCCAGCCGAGCCACGCTCGACAGCGACGTGTGCACGATCGCCTACGAAGATCAGACGGATCGATTCATCCGGGCGGTGCTGGAGGTTCCCATCCATGGCCAGGAGGATCCCTTCCTGTGGGGGATCTGGGTATCGGTGAGCGAGAAGAGCCTCCAGCGCTATCTCGACACGCTGGATGACCCGGTGCCTGGCGATGGGTTCTTCGGGTGGCTGTCCAATCAGATCGGGATCTATCCGAGCGCGGACATGCGGCCGGCCAATGTGTTCATCCAGCAGGAGGGGGACCGCCCGAAGGTGGTGATCCACACAAACGGGCGAGAGAACGACCCGCTGGTGATCGATCAGCAGAACGGCATCTCCGTTGAGCGCGCGCAGGAGCTGGCGGAGTTGGCGATGCATGGGCAGGGGCGCGAGGAGTGAATCAGCTCATGCCAGCCTTCCAGATCGCCATCGACGGCGAAGACCTCGCCACCGTCAGCACCGACGGGCTTCGTGTGCTTGCCGTTCATCTACGCGGGGACAGGTCGGACGACGCTTTCGTGACGGTGCGACTCGACGGCACGACAACAGAATCGGAATCCCTGACGTGGCTTCACGATCTGGAGATTCGAACGGCCCAGACCGTCACCCTGCGCTTCCTGGAGACGGGTGAGACCTCGGCGCGCGGCAAGACGATCGACGAGCTGTACCCCGACGACGAGGAGGATGTCGACGAAACGGGAGACGGCGAGTCTGACGAGGAGCTCTCACCAACCGCGATGCTGGCCGATCTGCAGGCGCGACCGCTGCTCCGCGACGGATACGGTCTGAAGCTTCAGCTGGCTGAAGGCCAGTCGGTGGAGAGTCGCACCACAGCCGAGGAACACGGTTTTGGTCTGACCGTTCTCTGGAATCAGATGCGCCCGGAACGGGTCAGCGTCGCGCTGAGTTGCCACACCCTCGAGCAGGCGGTCCATCGCTCCCCGAGTCGTGAACTGGCGCGGGACTACGTGAGCGCGCCGGGGGAGATTCGGCTGCAGGTAAGAGGCCCCTGCTTGGCCTGACCGCGGAGCACATTTCGCTCAAACCCCGCTGTACTTCGATCTCGACTCAAATGGGCCTCGCATTTCTCCCGTGGGAACGACTGCCCGCCTACGTGCTGGGCGGGTTGCTCATCGCGCTGGGCGTCGTGGGATTCTGGCCCTCCGAGAATTCCGCCAAAGGCGACTGGATACTCGCCGGCGCGATGACCGTGGGCGGATGCGCGCTGATCTGGCGTCGCTATGTCACGGGCCGAGAGCCGCTCTGGAGCGACGAGCGCAATGACGCGCGATTTGGACCGATCAGGTCAGAGCAGACGCCCTCCGATCCGCAGTGAAATCACCGCGCAACATCACGCGACGCGCTCAAACCTCATCTCCCAATTCGTCTCCCACGTCTCGCCGCCATTGGCGGAGAAGGCTTGGGCCCACGTCGGCGATTCAAGATCGCGCTTGTCCCAGATGAACCGGATGCGGATGGGACGTCCATCCAGCACGTCCTCGGCGAAGAACTGGCCGACGCCATTGTCAAATCGCCCTCGCACTGGCACATCCAGCGCATGCGGCGCGCGGCCGTCGAGCCACCAGATGGCCCACTGGCCCGACGTCGGATCGAACGACCGGATCGCCGCGGCCCGATAGAGCCCGCTGGGCAGGTCGAGCTCGTTGTCCTCCACATTGCCCGCGCCGCCCAGGATGGGCCGCGTCGAGCATCGACCCTTGAAGCTCGTCCAGGTCTCGCACCCGGTCAATCGGCTGTCGAGCCGGCGGTGATGAACGATCCAGTCGCCGAATTCGAAATCGAAGTCGGCGGCGCCTGCGGAAACAGTGGTGGACATGGGAGCCTCGCGTCGTTCGTGGGAACGAGGCGAGTGTCCGGACCGTACGACCGAGTCCTGGCAGTAGGACGAAGTCTTCAAAGCGGCTTGGCGCAGCGTCAGAGGCGCGCTCTTTGGCGCCCTGCCCACTTGGCCTTAGAAGGGCGTGCGATCGAAGTTGGCGACACCGGGACCGAAGACCTCCACGGCCTTCGTCTTCACTGCTTCCAACGTCATGCGAAGCTCGATGAGGTCATTGCCATAGTCGGCGACCTCGTCTTCATCGTCCGAGGTCTGGCAGATGTTCGCCCACTTCGCGTCGAGCTCTGTGAGCGCTTCCAGAATCCGCTGCGCCTGCCAGTGCGTGAGTTCCAGCCCTAAAGTCTTCATGCTTGCTTGCCCTGCTTGAAGAAGACGCGGAATGCCTTCACGCCGACTTCCTCCAGTAGCCCCTTGAACTTGTCCATGGGCATGTTAACGGCGGGGCAGATCATGTAGTGGCCCTCGTAATCGCTGACCAGCTTGAGTCCGGAAGGCATCGGCGTGGTGGCATTGAACTGCCATACCCAGCCGCTCATGTCCCTTTTTTCCAGCTCTTTCTCGCTGAACACGCTGACACCGCGACCATTGGCGACAACGACGATGATGTCGTTGACCTTCGTCCAGTCAACGTCGCTTGGCCGCACATTCGCGATCTTGGGACTGCTGGAGTTCCCGAGCCGGAACACGTCTTCTGGGCAGATGTAGAACGATTTGGGGAACACGGGCACCTCCTTGAGGCCGCCGAGTTGATCGCTCGCTCCGATGGGAAGCCAGTGACCTAGGTCAAACGTATCTGCCTGTCACCGTAGGCTTGAGAGCACCGACCCAGCATCCAGTGAGCTGACTCGGTCAGGACCGGCGTCAGCACGGCCCACCCCACTGCGAGGATCAGCAGCGCCGATGTCTGATCGGTGAAGTTGCCGGCGCCCAGCCGAACGGCGGCGAGGTAGGACAACGGGCCGCCCACCGCCCCAAGAACCGCGGCCAGGAACGGTCTCCCGTGCAACCACGAGAGCGGCGAGCAAAGCAGCGTCGCGAACAGCGCCCAGAGCGCCAGGATCCACAGCGGCGCCAGCCATGGGAACGCACCGGGCGACGCATAACCCACGACGCCAAAGGCGATCATCGCGGTGTCCCATCCCAGCCCGAGAATCACGGCCATTGCGATCAGGGCGCACTCGATCGCTCGCGCATCGCTGAGCGCGAGATGCAGGCCGACCACCACGCCCACGCACGCCACGCCGGCAACGACCTGGCCATGCGCCGCCCCCAGCACACAGGCCAACCACGCCAGCTGAAAGACGGCGAACTGAATCACGATGCGCAGGGCGGCTCGTGCACGCATGGGCATTTCCAATCGACCTGTTCCAGGCTTGCTGAAGGACCTTCTTCTACGCATCCATGCGGGGATCGGTTCACTGCTTCTCGAGGGGGTGCGGAGGCTCCATCGCCCAACCGCTAGAATCCACAACGCTCGCCGGCCCGTCCGGCGAGTTTCGCTAGGGGTGCTGCGCCTTCGATTCATCGACGCGCGGCTGAGAAAGTCCCTTTGAACCTGTTGAGGTAATCCTCGCGCAGGGAAGCATGCCTTCGACACGCCCTCGTGTCCTCGCACGCCGCCTTCTCATCGGCGTGCCCGGTTTGCCGACCTGCCATCGTCTTCCTGGCTTCGGCACATCGATGGCAACTTCGTCCACGCTCCACTCCTTCCCGCTGCATCGCCTCGCGACCGCGCTCGTCGCCGGCGGCCTCGCCCTGCACGCGTCCGCCCAGTCGACCCCGCCCTCCCCCGCCGCGGCAGACTCCCCCTCGTCCACGCCGGCCACCTCCCCCGCCCTCCCCAGCGTGGTGGTCAAGGGCAGCGCTGACGCCCCCGTGATGGTGGGCGGCTTCGGTGACACCCCCATCGCCAAGCTCCCCCTTCAGGCGAGCGTCGTCAGCGCCGAGCGCCTTACCGACCGCGGTCTCATCAGCCTCGCCGGGCTCTCCGTGATCGACGCGAGCGTCGGCGACTCGTACAACTCGGCCGGCTACGTCTCCTACCTGAAGATCCGCGGCTACGACCTCGACAACCGCTTCAACTTCCGCCGCGATGGCCTGCCCATCAACGCCGAGACCGCCCTGCCGCTGTCCAACAAGAGCAGCCTCGAAATCATGAAGGGCACCTCCGGCATCCAGGCCGGCACCAGCGCCCCGGGCGGCCTGGTGAACCTCGTCGTCAAGCGCCCCACCGTCGAGCTCACCAGCCTGACGCTCGGCGTGAGCGAACGCGGCACCGTCGAGACCGCCATGGACTGGAGCCGCCGCTTCAGCGACGGCCACGGCAATGACAAGGCCTTCGGACTGCGCGTCAACGTCGCCGCCGCGAAGCTCCGCCCCGAGTTGCGCGACGCCGACGGCAACCGCTGGATGATGGCCGTCGCCGGCGACTGGCGCGTCACGCGCGACACGCTGGTCGAAGCCGAGGTCGAGGTCTCGCGTCAATCCCAGCCCAGCCAACCGGGCTTCAGCCTTCTGGGGGATCGCCTCCCCAATGCGAAGGACATCGACCCGCGCATCAATCTGAACAACCAGTCCTGGAGTCAGCCGGTCGTCTTCGAAGGCCGTACCGCCTCGCTGCGCATCCAGCATCAGCTCAACGCGGACTGGAAGCTGCAGGCGCATGGCGCGATCCAGCGCCTGGTCACCGATGACCGCCTCGCCTATCCGTTCGGCTGCACCGCCGGCGACGGCACGTATTACCCGAGCACCTACTGCCCCGACGGCACCTTCGACCAGTACGACTTCCGCAGCGACAACGAGCACCGCAACAGCGACGCGCTCGACCTGTCCGCGCAAGGCAAGCTGACGCTGGCCGGCATGCAGCATCAGGTGAGCACCGGCGTGCTGTTCTCGCGCTACAAGAGCCGGCTGCAAGGCCAGGCCTACAACTGGGCGGGCACCGGCAACATCTGGGGCACGCTGCCCACGGTGGCCGACCCGACGCTGGGCTCGACCAACACCAACCGCACCGAACGCAGCACCGAGTTCTACCTGCGCGACGCCGTGCAGCTCAGCGCGCAATGGCAAGGCTGGCTGGGCGTGCGCCACACGCGCCTGGATCGCGACTCGAAGCTGGTCAACGTGCAGCCGGGCAACGAGAACGCGCCCACGAGCTATCGCCAGTCCTTCACCACGCCGTGGCTGGGTCTGAGCTACGCGATCAATCCGGACCTGCTGGCCTACGCAAGCTGGGGCCAGGGCATCGAATCGGCGGTCGTGCCCAACCTGCCGGTCTACGTGAACGCCGGCCAGCCGCTGCAGGCGATCCGCAGCCGGCAATGGGAGATCGGCCTGAAATCGGGCAGCCGCACGGTGGATTGGTCGGTCAACTACTTCGACATCAGCAAGCCCGCGACGAGCGATGAGGATGTCGGCAACAACCGGCTGCGCGCGCGCCTGGATGGGGAGCAGAACCATCGCGGTGTCGAGGCGCAGGCCGATCTGAAGTGGACCGGCGGCGGCCTGATGGCCAGCGCGATGAAGCTGCATGCGCGCCGCGAGCGCGCGAGCGATGCGTCGATCAACGGGCTGAAGCCGACGAACGTGCCGGAGACGACGATCAAGCTGCAGGCGCGGCAGAGCGTTGGCGTGCCGGGGCTGGACCTGATGGCGGGCGTGGTCTACGAGGGCAAACGGATGGTGCTGCCGGACAACTCGCTGTCGATCCCGAGCTGGACGCGGCTGGACCTGGGCGCGCGCTACGAGCAGAACGTGGGCCGGCAATTGCTGATCTGGCGTGTGGGCGTGGACAACGTGACGGACCGTCGGGCGTGGCGCGAGTCGCCTTACCAGTACGGTCATGTGTACCTGTACCCGCTCGCCAATCGCACATGGCGTGCTTCGGTGGAGTGGGTCTTGTGAGCCTCTAGTTTTTCTGTGTATACTCTTAGGCTCTGATCCCCGATAGCTCAGTCGGTAGAGCGCCGGACTGTTAATCCGTAGGTCCCTGGTTCGAGCCCAGGTCGGGGAGCCAAGATCAGATGACGAAGGTCTTCGGACCTTCGTTCTTTTTAAGCCAGAGTCCGACCGAAGACACTGGCCCAAGAATTCAGATCGATAGGATCTGAGCAGACTTTTCCTCGATAGCTCAGTCGGTAGAGCGCCGGACTGTTAATCCGTAGGTCCCTGGTTCGAGCCCAGGTCGAGGAGCCAAAACTGAAGCCCCGCATCGCAAGATGTCGGGGCTTTTTCTTTGGGCGCGTCAGAGGAATCGCCTCATTCATCGAATCAACGGGACAACTGGAGAAAATCAGCGCAAACGCCAGCCGGCGCCGATCCTGCAGAAGATACGTTGATCCAGACGACCGAGCAGTCAATTCGTCGTCGCGACGACGATCAAAGGTGCAGCATCACTGCATATAAACCTTGACTGTGAACTTAACGCCGAAAGGCCCAAAGTCCGGCAGCGAAGACAACTTCACACTTTTCTCAGAATCCACTGCCGTAGCGGGATAAAGGGAGACTTTACAACCGCCATCCGCAGTTGCTCCACGCTCGACTTGTACATTCACCTGCGATGGCTGTCCATTCGACTGATCCTCGACCACCCATGCCGCAGAACACGCCTTCGGTGGTAGCGACCTGAAGAGGACGTCGTATCCGCTCCCAATCCTTACCGGTGGATCGTGCCTCGCGTTGTTAATCAGATACTTCAGATCATCGACAATCTTTGAAATATTCCTTTTAACCGGATCAAGAACATCACCAATAATATAGGTATCGAATGAGTCAAATGAGGCTCTATACGCCACCGAGGTCGACGCGTCACCAGAAGTTCTAACTGATACGACGCCGGCGCCAAGGGCAGAATCTCCGGAGATATCCGCCTTCCCTTGCATTGAAGAACTGCTGCTACTGGCATACCAAAGCATGTCCAACTCCCGAGCCACAACCGCTTCGGTGGCGCCAGAAACTCCAGACACGAGACCAGCCTCCGCAACAATTGCCCAGAGAATATCCGCTCGTACTGAAGAAGACTGCGGCAAGACTCCAGCAGGTGAGATATTCGGGTATAGGGCGATCGCTACTGGCGAGAACACCGAAGCACGCGCAACCATCATGGACTGCTTCTTATCCAGAGCACTTGAAGCGTCGACTTTCAGATTAACAACCGGAGCCCCGGCCGCCACTGCGAAATTCAAGTACCACGCGCAGTTTAAGTTGTACGCCCCGCGTGGAGATTTACTCGAGTCGACCCAGGCCAATGGAGATTCCGCCACATACCCGAGAGCCCCCACGAGCGGCTTACCAACATAGGAAGACTGACTGGCATCATTTGGATTCTTGATCACAAAAGAAACCGTATGGAGCACTGCCTGAGCCTTGGTCCCTCCTACCTTTACGGGCTTTATGGAGGAATCGATTTCAGCAAGCCTTATGACGTCTGCAGGAACAATAATCTTCTTGTCTTCCAGAAACCTCTTCATGGCGTCACTGGAAATGCAGCCATTCTTTTTGAAGAAATCAACTAGATCCGTATTAAGATTGGCTTCCTTGGGAGTTGGTTCGTTCGGTGAAGGTTGACGGACTAAACTTCGAAAGAAGTTCTGGTAAGTCGCCAAGCTAAACAGATCCACTTGGCAGAACGCTGGCTGCGACCATGCAGTCGCACACATGACCACCGCAAGTCGAAAAGCCGAATGGGCACGCATCATTACCCTCCATAGAGCGATCGCTCGATTCTTGGGGCAGGTCCGGCCAGCGCCCATGTAGGTATTCCCCGAGTTCTACGTCTCCCATCATCAATACTGATGACGAAACTTGAGTGAGGCTGATCGCCGCCAAGCCTTCTCCAAACGCAGCATCCAGCGCGCCGCCCTCGATGCCCAGACCGCAGAGACACAAGCAGTTGAACGCGCCTACGCCATCCAGAAGGTGCACCCACTGATGGCCAACATAGACCTGACGGTCGAAGACCTGTCCATGAGCGCTCTCCTAAGGCAGGCAAGAGCGCACAAGCCCATAGCCGGGGGCCACGACCACAGCGACTCTTGGAGCGGCGTGAGAACCTGACTGCGCTTAGCCTTCGATAGAGAAGGTCAGAACAGCAGCAGCTGTGCCGTCGGGTCGTCCAGCAAAGCAAGAGAGCAGCTAGAGGACGTAGGAACTTCTACCTTTAACGCCGATGAGCATTCGGGGGAACTGCTCGATCATCGAGCTCCGCTCGTTCGGCCGCAGCTAGTGCAATGCCAGCAACAGGGCGGCAATTTGCTCATCCTCGCAATAGAAGTACGCAGGCGGCGCGCTCAGCGCTTGTGCGAGAGCCTGCACTGTCTGAACCGGCGGCTTATGGGCGTCTGACTCGTAGTAGCTGATCCGCGCCCTGCTGGTCTCGGCGAGGCGAGGCGAGCACTGCCTACGCGGCCGGGGCTACGAGCGCTACCTATCCCACCGACTCAGGTCCTCGTGGTTGGCAATCTCCTTGTGAACCTTCTTGGGGATATGAGGCATCTCCGCCGAGAGCGCGTCGAGCCGCTCTCGGATCGGCGTGAGGTCCAGGAGCGTTGGCTCTGCTCCCATGGTCATTTGCTCAAGTTGACGGCCAACCGCGTTATATCTCGCGCCGGCGATTCGATGACGTTCGGCGCGATCCTGAAGCCCCATATTCGAGGCCAAAACGGCAAGTACTGCCGAGACGACGCTTAGCAGACCGGTTCCCACCTTCATCCAAAGCTCCGTCTGTCCCTGCAGCGTCACAAACACGGTCGTTCCCACAATCGCTGACAGAGCGGCAGCGCAATTGGATAGAAGCCGATGACGAGAAGCCAACAGCTCGGCCATTTTGTAATGCCCCACCGCAACGGCGGAGCTGCGCCGATACCACTCGTCCAACACGTTTGCTGGCGTTCCCAATGGCTGCTTATGTTCCGTCATGCTATGTCGCTCGGATGTTTCTATGGTCAGGATTTTGCCGTTGCGTGCAATGCAGTCAGCGAGCGAGCGACGGGAGGTCTGTTTGGCGAGGAGGTCGTCGAGTCGTGCGTTCTCGCCCTCCGCTCACCACTCGACCCAGCAAACCACACTGGCGACGACCAGCATCAGCACGCTCCACGCAGTGACCGTGATCCAGCGATACCAGAAGCCGCCGGGATCATGTGATCGCCGCACCACCCGGCCAAAGCCGGTGCCGAACTTTCCCCGCACCCAGCCCCAGAGCGGCAACAGCGCGCAACTGCCCGCCCACAGCAGCCAGATCACCGCGATCGCCGGGCGACGCCACATCCCCGCCGTCAGGCCGAACGTCACCGCGATGAACGTGGCGACAGCAGTCAGCGCGATGCAGGACATCGCAGCCCACTGGGATGCCGTCATCGCGACCGGCGAATCCAACAGACTTGGGAGATTGCTTGGTGGACGTTTCCAGGCCCTCACCGCCAGGAAGACGATGGCGCTCAGGAGAGCGAGATGCGCGAGCGCATGAGCGACCACCATCCCCGGCGCATCGGCCCAGGTGTAGGACCGTCCCGCGGAGAACCTGCCGAACTCGACCATGCGACCGTCCGCCAGCCCCATCAGCAAAGCCAGTGCGTAGACCAGCGCCAGTCCCGCGAGAGCGGCGGCGCAGAGCATGGCAAGCAGGCGACCGTGGCGCATCGCGGCGAAGCGCTTCAACCCCGCCACGCCCGCGTGACTCTCACCTGCTGAACCGCCAGCACCGCCAGCGCCAGGACATTGCGTCCCAGTGCCAGCCCATGCAGACCTCGCGCGACAAGGCCGATCAGCCCGACCCCGCCGCCCACGCGCACCATCGTGACCTGCCAGGCCAGCTTGAGGTAGCCGTTGATCGTGAGCAGGATCAAGCCCAGGCCCAGCGCGTCGCCAAGCATGAGCAAGGCGCGCAGTTCCGGGTTGGTCACCAGCAGCAACACGCCCAGGAGTGCCATCTGCGCGGATCGCGTGCGCATCAGTTGGAGGAGCTTGCGCATCACGGCCTCACCCCTTCACCACGCCCGCGTCGCGCAGCGCTCGCACCAAGCTTTCACCGAAGATCTTCCGCTTCTCAATCTTGTCCTTCTCCTGGGCTTCCTTCGTGAAGCCCGAGCCGCCCGGATACAGCCGCGTGCGGCCCTTCCACAGCGTCTCGCGCGTGGCGAGCTCGGCGATCTCGATGTTCCAGAAGAACTCCGTGCCCGTCGTCGTGCCGGACTTGGCCGACTCCATGCTCACGATCACCAGATGACTCGGCCGGATCGGCGCAGGACTGAACTCGCCGCGCTCGGACATCAGCCGGGCGCGTCCCGGAATGCCGTGCGCCACGAGCGCCTCGGCGGCGGCTTGTCGCATGTCTCCCATCGCCGACTTCAGCGCCATTTCGACGCCGTACATCGCGCCGACGTTGGTGGTCGTTGGGCCAAGAAAACCGCCCAGCCCTTGCTGCATCAACTGCGGCTGATCCGCGAAGATCACATCCACCGACTGGAATGCCACCCGCTCGCCGGACACCACCGTGCGTTGACCCGTGACTTCATTGAACGCGCAGCCCGACAGGCCCATCGCCACGACCAGCGCGGCCGCCATCAGTTTCCGAAACATGAACACTCCCTCGAGATTTGTGGGCGCGATTTTCTCAAGGGCGATGGGATTGGCCGTGTGCAGGACTGCCCACTTGAGGGGGCCCACTCCAGGGGCGTTGCGTGCTGGCGACTAGCGTTCGATCGGGGAGCCGTCAGCGCGTGTGAATCGCCGCGCTCCCCCCTCGTGATGCATCACCACGTCGTGATCGGGATAGTGGACGGTCCCTGACGAGGCTCGATGGCCGACGACGAGAACCACCGCATCGATCGCGGAGCGATTCTCCAGGCAGTGCGCCACCGGCGCCCTGGCCGCCCAGGCCGCGGCATCGCCGGCATGAAGCAATGACTCCTCATCCTCCACGAGGACCAGCTCACCGGCGAGCACGTAGACGAATTCATCCTCGGTCTCATGCCAGTGCCGATGCGAGGACCGCGAGCCCGGCGGCAGCCGCTCGAGACGAACGCCGAGTTGCGTCAAGCGCGCTTGGTCACCAAGCACCAGCTCGGCATACGGGCCATCGTTCTGCCCGGTCAGGCGATTGGCAGCACCAGGGTGCTCGGCCCAGCACGCAATGTTGAGCTTGGGCATCGCGCTTGGCTCATCGCGCTTCGATCACATCGAGCATCAAGTCGCCAAGGTGGCGCTGGGCGATCGGTATCGCCAAGCCCCGCCGAGCGCCGCCAGCCCCAGCACGAGCAGCACCGCCGAAGCGGGCTCCGGCACCGGCGGCGGCGCGACGTAATGGATGTTGGGCCCGATCACCATGCCGAAGTCCAGCGGCAGGTTCTCCGGGCCCATGGTCGTCGAGGCCCAGATGAAGTAGTTGTTCTGCCCCGACGTGTCCGGCGCCTCGGTCGACGTGAACCAGAAGTCGTACTGCGCCACCCCGGTCACCGGCGTCAGCCCCGACCACATGTAGAAGGTGCCGTTGACGTTGATGTCTTCCCGATACCAACCGCCTGACGCGATCTGCAGACGCCACCCCGTGTTGCTTCCATACGAGGGCGGTCGGGGCAGGAGCGGGTCACCGCCATGCTCGGCGAGGATCGCGAACTCGACAAAGTCCGGCGACGGCAGATCCGTCGCGTCGATCGAGTAGCGGTAGGTGTAGAGCCCGCTCTGCTGATCGAAAGTGACGCCGCTCGTCACCAGCGAGGCGGCAAACACGCTGCTGCTCAACCAGAGCAGGCCAGCCACGCAGGCACGCAGCAAGGTCATCGCGATCTCCCGAGGTTATGCGGACACTAGCGAGGCACGACTCCGGCTTCAAGCACTCGCGCGCGTGGCCGCCATGAGCAGGGCTCAAGCGGGCGGGAACAGGGGACAGGCGCGATGCCATGGGCCGATTGGCGCCTCAGCGGGCACGTGGCTCGCCCTGCCCGCCGCCGGCGATCACTCCGGTCTGAGCTCGCTCGGCGGCGTGAACGTCAGGATCTCGCGATCATCCAGGCCCACGGAGACGTTCTGAACGCCCAGCCGCTGCGCGGCGGCGAGCACGGCCATCAACGCACCGTAGTCGGTGGCCTGCGCCGGCATCACATGGACATCAGGCTGATCGCGCGGCGGCATTTCACCGATGACCTTCAACCGGGCCTCGACCGCAGCGCGGCCGACCTGCGGCTCACCGTCCCACGTCACCATGTTCTCGCGATCGATGCGCACGGTGTGGAGGGGCGGCGGCACGTAGTCGCTCGGTCGAAGCGTGCAGAGGATCAGGTAAGCCACCTCGTGCATCGGCCGCGGGATCGCGGAGATCCACACCGCCGCCAGCGCGAGCGCCACCGCGCACAGCGGCGCCATGACGACCGACGACAGCTGCATCGGCTCTGCTGAATCCGGGATCTTGATCGCGTGCATGGCGGCCCTCCCCGAGCGCTCGTGGCAATGGCCACGATCTTCTTCGAATGCAAGCGCTCTTCGCCTCCGCAGAAACCTGAAGGGATGGAGCGCGCCTGCGGTCGGTTGCTCAATGCGACAACCGACTCTTCCTCCACGCCAGGTAGCTGCCCAGCTCCTTGAATGGGAGGAAGCCCTCGTCATCGGGATCTGCGGGCGGATCGATGACCTCGACGAGGTCCACCTCCGTCGCCGCGCTCTTCTCACCGAGCGCCACGTCCAGCATCAGCAGCAGCCCGTTGGCGAAGTCCTCTTCCTGGTCGTCGTTGAATCCGGCGATCGCCATGCGCAGGCCCAGCACCTCGGGCGCGTCGGGGTCGACCAGCGGCTCGAACCAGATCTCCTCCGGGTCCAGCTCCAGACCGCGGTAGCTGATGCTGAACTCGAAGCCCATCGGCGGCTTCAACGCCACCGGCGTCCAGCCCGGCAGCTCCGGCGCTACGGCCACCATCGCCTCCACCAAAGGGAACAGCGCCCAATCGCCCTGCGCGGTGATCACCAGCTCACGTTCGGGGTCTTCCTCGCGCTTGGCGGAAACCTCGAACCATAGGCCTTCGTGCAGCGCCTGGAGCCGCGCCAGCAACTCGTCCCAGAACGGATCGTCCGGGGTCTCGAGCGCATCGAGGGACTGCTGGTGCGCGGTCAGCCAGTTCCAGAAAGCCTGGATCTGCTGGGGATTCAGGTCGACGTCGAGGGGGTCTTGCATCCCGACACTCTATAGCGGCGCACGGCGATCAGCGCGATCAGCCCCGCCACCAGCAGCGTGACACCGGCCGGCTCGGGCACCGCCGACGTGTCGGTGATCGTCAGACGGGCGCTGCCGCCGAAGGCCCAGCGATTGACGTCGTTGCCGCCGACGGTGCCGTTGTAGACACCGGCCTGCGTGAAGAAGCCGCCATCGGGCTTGCTGGCCGGCGTGAACAGCAGCGAGGAGCCATCGAAGACGAAGCGGTTGTCGGCGACGAAGCGGGCGTTGCCCGTGTCGTCGTTGAAGGCCCACCAGCCGCCGTTGCTGTTGCCGACCTTCGTCACCGAATAACCCAGCGACGTCAGCTGAGGATCACCGGCGATGGGAACAAGCGTGAACGCCGAGGCGGTGACGTAGTCCGCGAAGCTCAGCGAGATCGAGAAATCCTCGTGCCGGTCGAGATCGAAGAAGTCAAACACGTAGTTGACCGCCGCCTGCGCGGGGATCGCGGTGGTCAGCGCCAAGGCGGCGGCAAACGTCGAGAGGGCAGTCTTGAGGGTTGTCATCATTGGCGGTGGGGAAATCCAGCGGCGGAGTGTCCCCGCTCCCGGGCGACTTCCCGCGGGGGAACGCCACTCGGATGGGGGATCGCCGCCATCAAGCCCTGGCCCGTGGCTTTTCCTGTCGCGTCATGGCATCGTCTCGATGTCGTTGCCATTCGTTGCCACCGGTCTGTCAACAAGGACCGGCCCCAACGCGTTCGACGGGATTCAGGGAGACAAGCACATGCACAAGATCCATCTCGGAATGGCAGCGCTGCTGCTGGCCTTCGGCGCGACGGGCAGCGCGCAGGCGCAAGTCTGGAAATGCACGATCAACGGCAAGGTCCAGTACTCGGACCAGCCCTGCCCCACCCAGGGCGAGCAGCTCAAGTCCCACGCGCTGCAGGGCAACGTCATCGACACCTCCGCCGACCGCGCCGCCGCTGAGCGTCAGGCCGCCGAGCGCACGAAGGCCGAGGCCGGCGCCAATGGCGACCAGCCCGGCCGGCCCGGCACGGCGCAGGCGCCGGCCAACGTCTGCCCGAGCGACCGCGACCTCACGGCGATGGAGACCAAGGCGAATTCGATCTCGCTGAGCCCCGAGGCCAAGCGATTCATCCAGGACGAGGTGCGCCGCGCCCGCCAATGCCAGAAGGGCAAGGGCGTCTACACGGCGGCCGACTGGGACATCAGCAAGCAGGCCGTGGACGCGCAGGGCAACCTGACCGGCAGCGCCGACGCGCGCAGGCGCGCCGAGGGCATGCACAGCGCGGCCGATGCCGCCGAGGCCGACCGCATCGCCCGTCAGCGCGAGGCCGATCAACGCGATGCCGCCATCCGGCGCGCTCGCGGGGAGACGACGATGGGAAGCTCGCGCTGAGCCTCGCTACCCCCCTCTCCCGCTTGCGGGAGAGCAACCGTGTCAATCGGTGCGCCTCAGGCCCCCTCGCCCGCGAAGCGGGAGAGGGCGGGGGTGAGGGCTCGGGGCAGGGCTCGCTGTCGATCACGAGCCCTCACGGGCTCGCCGCCACCCGCCCGAATAGCCCGCGCCATCGCCCCCAATCCTTGACCACCGGCGGCAGCGCGAGCACGAACAGCACCGCCGCCAGCGGGATCACGCAGCCGAAGCCCAGGTGCTTGAACCCGAGCGCCCCGGCCACGCCGCCCAGCACGAAGGCCGCGAGCAGCCCGCCCGCGCGCATCGCCCGCTGACGGTCATGCCGCACCGCCACGCGCTGCGGCGCCGGATGGCGATTCCAATAAAGCATCTTGCCGAGCTCCATCCCGAGGTCGGTGATGTTGCCGGTCATGTGGGTCGTGCGCACGCTGCCGCGCGAGGTCTTGGACCCCACCGCGTTCTGCAGACCCATGATGAACGCCAGCAGCAGCACCGTCAGCGGCACCGCGAACGGCGTGTGCCAGCTCAGCGTGATCGCGCCCATCAGCCCGAACGGAAACAGCAACGCAGCCTCCAGCATCAACGGCAGCGCGTACACGCTGCGCAGCCCATGCCGGCGCGCCCAGTTCACCAGCACCGCGCACACCGCCGCGCCGGTCAGGAAAGCCAGGATCGCGCCCAGGGCATTGAGCACCAACGTGCCCTGCCCCAGCACCGCGCCATCCGCGAGCTGCGAGGCGAAGCCGGTCATGTGTGACGTGTAGCGCTGCAGGACCAGGAAGCCGCCCGCGTTCACCGCGCCAGCGTTGAACGCGAGCAGCAACCCGAGCGCGCGATTCGTCGACGGCGCGCGATGCCGGCTCGTCAGGTGCAGCAGGCGCCTCACCGGGCTGCCGTCAGCGCCCAGCGGCCCTCCGCGGACTTGCAGGCCATCCAGACCGAGGACTTCTCGGCCCGCTTCTTCGACGACACCCAGACCCGCACCCGCTTGCAGGCGCGGCCATCGGCGGTCTGGCTGCGGTTCAGTTCCTGGAAGCGCCCGGCGGCGCCGGTGGCCGGATTGCTCCAGCTGACGAGCTCCGGCGGGCCTTCCGCGTTCAGCGTCTTGCCGGCCGCGGTCAGGAACATCTGGAGGTCTTCTTCATCGAAGGATTCGGCCGGCGTGTTCTTCAGCGCGGCCACCCAGCCCGCGGCCTGCGCGGGCGCGAGGGACACCGCACCCCACATCAAGGCAGTGGCGACGGCGACGGACGGGAACGAAAACAGGCGACGTTTCACGGCTCCTCCCGGTGGCAATGGCAGTGCGGGCCATGATACGGTTCATCCATCGTTCCAGGGAGGACACGATCATGCGACTCCAAGCTTGGATGACGGCGCTCGCGGCCACCGCGGCGCTCCTGGGCACCTCGCTCGATCAGGCCGCGCTCGCCTGCACCCGCGTCGTGTACCTCGGCCCCGACGGCAACGTGATGACCGCCCGGTCCATGGACTGGAAAGTGGACGTCGCCACCAACCTCTGGATCTTCCCGCGCGGCATGCAGCGCAACGGCGAGGCCGGGCCCAACTCCCTCACCTGGACCTCGCGCTACGGCAGCGTCATCGCCAGCGGCTACGACATCTCCACCACCGACGGCGTCAACGAGGCGGGCCTCGCCGCCAACGTGCTCTGGCTGGTCGAGTCCCAGTACCCCGCCTACGACGGCAAGAAACCCGCGCTGACGCTCGCGGCCTGGGCCCAGTACGTGCTGGACCGCTTCGCCACGGTGCAGGAGGCCGTCGACGCGCTGCGCCAGGAGCCCTTCATCCCCGTCACCGACAACGTCCCCGGCGAGCAGCGCATCGCCACGCTGCACCTGTCGCTGTCGGACGCCAGCGGCGACAGCGCCATCGTCGAGTACATCGACGGCAAGCAGGTCATCCACCACGACCGCAGATACCAGGTCATGACCAACTCGCCGACCTTCGATCACCAACTGGCGCTCAACGCCTACTGGCAGCAGATCGGCGGCACGGTGATGCTGCCCGGCACGAATCGCGCGTCCGACCGCTTCGCGCGGGCGAGCTTCTACATCCACGCGATCCCGCAGTACCGCGATCCGGACCTCGCGCTCGCCGCCACCTTCAGCGTGATCCGCAACGCGTCGGTGCCCTTGGGCATCACCACGCCGGATGAACCCAACATCTCGTCCACGCGCTGGCGCAGCGTCGTCGACCACAAGCGCCGCCTGTACTTCTTCGAATCGGCGCTCACGCCCAATGCGTTCTGGGTGGACCTGCGCAAGGTCGACTTCTCCGCGCAGACGGGCCGGGTGAAGTGGCTCGCGCTCGGCGAGCATCAGAAGAACGTCTTCGCCGGCGAGGTCTCGGCGCAGTTCAAGGAGAAGGCGCCGTTCCGCTTCCTCGGGCTCTCCAAGCCGCCGGGCGCCTGAATCGGCCCGGACGATCGACCTGCGGCAGGCTCAGCTGCCCAGCGGCGCGGGCGCGCTCGACGCACCCATGAGCTTCACGCCCAACCGCGTGAGCGTCGTGTGCAGGCGGTTGAAGTCGATCGGCTTGACGAAGTACTCGTCGAAGATCAGGTCCTGCGAGGACTCGAAGTCCGTGTTCAGCGGGGTGCCGCTCACCGCGATCGCGACCAGCGCGGGCAGGCTCACCTTGAGCCGCCCCGCCAGGTGACGCCCGTCGGCATGCGGCATCGCGATGTCGGTGATGAGGATGTCCGGCTCCCATTTCAGTCCGATGCCGATCGCTTCCAGGCCGGTGCGCGCGGCGCGCAGTTCGACGTCGTAGACGGTGAGCAACTCGCTGAGCAGGTCCAGCGAGTCGGGGTGGTCGTCGGCGACGAGGACCTTCAGGCGGGACGACATGGGCAGGTTCGGGGGGCGAGGATCATGGGTCGGGCGCCGGAGGAGCCGGCGGGCGATTCTGACGTCGCCCGGGCGGAGCAATCGGCGAGCCCGGCCCCGGGAGCGTGAAATCTGCCGCTCGCGCTACGGGCAAGCCCTGCCCTGGGGCGGATGGGCGATGCTCGCGCGCTCGCGAATAATCGCGCCCATGACAAGACTTCGAATGATCGGCAGCCTCGCGCTGCTCGCAGG
The DNA here is from genome assembly GCF_048081605.1 of Roseateles sp. So40a. Lineage (NCBI taxonomy): Bacteria > Pseudomonadati > Pseudomonadota > Betaproteobacteria > Burkholderiales > Sphaerotilaceae > Roseateles > Roseateles sp. So40a. Next base: position 3,558,500 of record NZ_CP182288.1, read on the forward strand.
GATGGGGATGATGACGGCCGCGCAGGCCGAGTCACCGATGGTCGAGCAGAGCGGCCGCACGGCGCTGCGGACCTTGCAGCTCGTGCTGGCGCCCATGGCGGGCGGCAAGATCGAGGCGGCGGGACAGGCCTGCATCAATGCATTGCCCAAGGACGCTTATTACGGTCCCATGCGCCAGGCCTTCGATCGCTACAGCCTCGAGGACCAGGCCCAGCTGGACGCCTTCGCGGAATCGCCTATCGGGCGCAAGGTCGCGTTGCTCGGCGAGCTCAGGGCCTACGAGGCCATGCGCATCCCGCTGCCTGAGCCGATGGTCCCGTGGACCGCGGCGGACAAGGCCGCCCTCGAGGAGGCGCGCAAGCAGCCGGCGGTGAAGACCTATCTGGAATCGGGCGGATTCACCAACGCCCCGGACGCGAAGACGACGATCGACGCCAAGACCCGGGAGCTGGTGCGGGGGTGCAACGTGCGTGCGATCGCAGCGCCCAAGCCGGCACCGGGCGCGTCGGCGCCGAAGTATGTCGTCGCGAGTGAAAGCCGCGATGCAGCCACGGGCGCCATCGGCACCGCCAACTTCATCCAGGGCCGCCTCGCCGCGCAGTGCCTGAAGCTGCTCAATCGTCCGGAGACGCCGGAGCAGTACGTGCTGGCGTGGCGCAAGCGCAATGCGCCCTTCCCCGATGCAGCGGCGCATTACATGGACAAGCGGCTGGCGGAAGCCAAGGCGCTGGAGGGTGACGGGAAGGCCGATGCGGTGATGCGCGAGCTGATCATGTCGGTGCGTTCCAGCGGGACCAAGACCGTGGACGACATGCTGAACAGTGATCCGGATCGCACGGCCGCGTGCAAGCGGGCGATCGACCTGGCGGACGTGGGCGCGTTCGACCTCAACCAGAAGCTGCCGATCTACATCGAGCTGCGCGCGTTGGCCGAGTGGGTGAAGGCGAATCCGTGAGGGATGTCGCGGGGTGGTGATGCCAATCGCCCACGTGGTGATTGAGGCGTGAAGGCCCTGCCTTTCGTCAAGAAGCCGTCACACGAGCTGGGCAGAATGCAACGCATCCGAGGCAAACAACCGGCTGCGACATAGGGCAGAAAGCTGGAACCCGTCACCAGCGTCGCGGATACCCTCTTCCGAAGGCCACCCGATGGGTGGCCTTCTTCATTGCGGATTCCGCGCAGTAGCCGGCAATCCCCCGCCCGCAGGCTTTCGATCAGGGTTTCCACCCAGGCGCGTCGCGCCCGCCCATCACCTTCGGTAAAGAAGATTGAAAGTCAGCGCCTGCCTTCGTCACGAAACGTACAGCGTGCGATCCTTTCGTCCATTCCGCGATGTGTCCGCCTCGACACGCCCCGCGGCTCCCCCCATTTCCTCTTTCGCGCTTCCGTCCCAGCCATCGCCAGATCGGCCGCGCTTGCCCTGCCATTGCCTCACCGATGACACGCATTCGCCCCGCCCTGCATCCGCTTTCCCTCGCCCTGATGGTCGGCCTGAGCGCTCCCGCCTGGTCCCAATCCGCCCCGCCTGACTCGCCGCCCGCCAAGGCCCCGACGCCCGCGCAATCGCCGCAACGCGCGCGGCCCGCGCCGCCGCCGGCCAGCAAGGACAACGCCGACTCCCCCACCCAGCTCGACCGCGTCGAGGTCCAGGGCACCTCCCGCGACGACGACCAGCGGCGCGCCTCCACCGCCTCCAAGATCATCATCGGCCGCGATGAGATCGAACGCTACGGCGACTCCACCATCGGCGAAGTCCTCAAGCGACTGCCCGGCGTCACCACCGGCGGCCGACCCGGCCGCGGCGGCGAGGTCCGCATGCGCGGCATGGGCGGCGGCTACACCCAGATCCTCGTCAACGGCGAACGCATGCCCCCGGGCTTCTCGCTCGACGAGCTCCCGCCCGAACAGATCGAACGCATCGAGGTCATGCGCGCCCCCACCGCCGAATTCGGCGCGCGCGCCATCGCCGGCACCATCAACGTCGTCCTGCGCGAAGCCCTCCAGCGTCGCCTCAACGAGGTCCGCCTCGCCTCCACCATCGAGCGCGACCGCGTCACCCCGCACTTCAGCTGGACCCGCAACGACAAGCTCGACGACAACGGCGGCGCCTACAACCTCACCGTCAACGCGATGCAGCACAAGCGCGTCGATGACATCGACTCGCGCTCCCTCACCCAGGTCTTCGACAGCAACGGCGTCCAGACCCGCCAGACCCTGCTCACCAACCAGGGCCAGAACCGCGACGAGCGCAAGTCGCTCAACCTCACCGGCCGCGTCCAGCTGCGCCTGGACGGCGGCGACACGATCGCCATCCAGCCCTTCCTGATGGCCAATCGCGGCGAAGGCGCCAGCGCCTTCCGCCAGACCCAGACCCCGCCCATCCTCGACGACCGCGATCCGGAAGCGCTGCGCTACAACAGCGCCACCACCGACGGCAGCAGCCGCTCCAACATGGCCCGGCTCAACGTCCAGTGGAACAAGCGCATCGACGACAAGTCGCGCGTCGAGACCCGCGTGGGCATTGGCCGCATGACGATGTTCAGCAGCAGCCACCGCGAGGAGGACAACGTCGGCGCCACCTCGACGACCTTCTTCCGCACGCAGGACGACACCACCCGCAGCCGCGACACCAACTGGAGCTTCAACACGAAGCTGACCCACCAGATGGACAACGAGCACAACCTCGTCGCCGGCCTCGAGGGCGAAGGCACCAAGCGCCATCAGAACCGCGCCTGCCTGCAGAGCTACACCGAGGGCAGCCCCGGCACCGCCTGTTCCTTCCTCGCCGACTTCGGCGACAACGTCGACGCCTCCACCCGCCGCCTGGCCGCCTACGCGCAGGACGAGTGGAACGTCGGCAAGCAATGGGGCTTCTACGCCGGCCTGCGCTGGGAAGGCATCACCACCGACAGCAGCAACAACCAGGGGCCGGTGAGCAACACCTCCAGCGTGCTCACGCCGCTGCTGCACGCCGTCTACAAGCTCGACGAGAAGAGCCGCGAGCAGATCCGCGCCAGCCTCACGCGCAGCTACAAGTCGCCCAACCTCAACGACGTCATCGGCCGTCTGAGCATCAGCAACCGCTTCCCCTGCGACGACCCGCGCCTGCCCTGCAGCTACAACACCATCGACTCGCCGGACCGCCTCGGCAATCCCGACCTCAAACCCGAGATGGCCACCGGCGTGGAGATCGGTTACGAGAAATACCTTTCGAAGGGCGGCCTGCTGAGCGCGAATTTCTTCTATCGCCGCATCACCGACCTGATCCGCAGCCAGGCCGTGCTCGAGTCCGTGCCCTACGCCCCGGTGCCGCGCTACGTCGTGCGCCCACGCAACATCGGCAACGCCAAGACCTACGGCGTGGAGCTCGAGGCCAAGTTCCGGCTCGACGAATACTTCACCGACGCGCTGCCCATCAACGTGCGCAGCAACCTGTCGCTGTTCCATTCCGCGGTGGACGGCATCCCCGGCCCCAACAACAAGCTCGACCAGCAGCCTCGCTACACCGCCAACCTCGGCGCCGACTACCGCCTGCGCGCGGTCCCGCTGACGCTGGGCGCCTCGCTGAACTACACGCCCACGACGCTGCTGCAGCAGAGCGACCAGGTGCTCAGCGAGATCGACAAGAAACGCGTCATCGACGTCTCCGCGATGTGGACCTTCTCGCCCACCGTCGCCGTGCGCGTGGCCGCGAGCAACCTCGTGCCGCTGAGCTTCGGCAATGGGAGTATCGCCACCACGCCGGGCCGCATCGTCACCAGCGAGAGCACCGGCCGCAGCTTCACCGTGTGGACCGTGCGCCTGGAACTGAAGGTCTGATCGCCGCAGACGGAGCGCCACCAGGGCGCAAAAAAGGCTGCCCGAGGGCAGCCTGAAAGGTTGCGGAGCAAGAAGCCTCCGCGAGGGCGACGGGGCCGCGGATGCCGGCCCCTAGGAGTCAAACGGTTCAGCGACGCGCCTGGGCGGCCGCCTTCGAGTTGCCGAGCGCATGGCTCGCGGGGGCCCAGACCGTCGCGCCGACGCCCAGCGCCAGCAGCACCAGCACCATCCACGTCAGCGGCGAGGTGCGGCGGCGCGCGATCGGCCGCGGCGGACGCGAACCCGTGCGCGCCGGACGCAGCTGCGACGGCAGCCGGAACGCTTCCAGGCGCTGCAGCCGCACCGCCTGTTTGGTGCCGTCACTCTTGGAAACAACCTCGAAGCTCAGCCGCTCGCCTTCCTGCGGCGTCTGACCGTCCAGCGGGAAGGACGACACGTGCACGAACACGCGGTCTCCGCCCTGCTCCGGCTTCACCAGCCCATGGCCGCGCTCGGCGTACCAGCTGTCCAACGTCCCTTCGAATCGCATCTCTTGGGTCCCCCATCTTGTCGAACGCCCGGGTGCGTCGCGCCGGCTCGTGGCCCACGGAACGCGCGCCCCGGGGCGCTTCTCTCATCCGGATCAAACCGGGACAAAAGAGCCCGGCGCTTGGCCGGGCTGCTGGGGATGGATGCTGCCCAAGTTGACACGGCCCACGGCAACAGCCTGTAAACCGTGCAACTTCACACGTTTTTAATTCTTCAACCCGGGCTTCAAGTACTGGTCGAGGAATGCCAGCATGCGGCGATTCGCCTCGATCTGGTTCTTCTTCTTGGAGAAGCCATGGCCCTCGTCGTCGAAGACCACGTACTCCACCGGCACGCCGTTCTTCTTGACCGCCTCGACGATCTCGTCGCTCTCGGGCTTGATCACGCGCGGATCGTTCTTGCCCTGGATGACGAGCAGCGGCTTGCGGATCTCCTTCGCGTGGAACAGCGGCGAGGTGGCGATCAGGAAGTCCTTGTCCTTCACCGGATCGCCGATCTCCAGGTACAGCGCCTTGCGGAAGCTCTCCCAGTACGGCGGGATGGACTCCAGCGTGCGCAGCCAGTTGGAGACGCCGAAGATGTCGATGCCGACCTTGAACGCCTCCGGCCGGAAGGCCATCGCCGCCAGCGTCATGTAGCCGCCGTAGCTGCCGCCCGCGATGCCGATGCGCTCGGGGTCGATCACGCCGGTGGAGGCCAGGTAGGTCTTGGCCTCGATGCAGTCCCACAGCGGCTCACGGCCGTGCTTGCCGTCGTCGGCGGTGAAGAAGGTCTTGCCGTAGCCCGAGCTGCCGCGGTTGTTGATGCCCAGCACCGCGTAGCCGTGGTTGACCAGGTACTGGATCATCGCGGAGTAGCCCCGCGTGGTCTGCCCGCCCGGGCCGCCGTGCACCAGCACGATCGCGGGCACCTTGTTGGTCGGCGACGCTTCCTTGGGCTCGTAGTAGACCGACGGGATCACCATCCCGTCGAAGGACTTGAAGCGCACGATGCGGGCCTCGACCAGTTCCTCGGGGTCGATGTCCTTGGACAGGCTGCGCGTGAGCTGCTTCGCCTGCTTCGTGCCGAAGTCATAGACGAACAGGTTGCTCGGCGAGCGGTCGCCGTTCAGGTAGAAGGCCATGCGCTGGCTGGTGCGCGAGAAGCTCACCCCGCGCAGTTCGCCGCCGGGCAGCCGGGGCAGCGTCACCGGCTTGCCGTCGGCGGTCTGCACGATGCGCAGCTCCAGGCTGGCATCGGCGTTCACGCCGGTCACGCGATAACGGCCGTCGCGCGAGTAGCTGCTGTAGTCGATGTCCCAGTCCGCCTTCTCCAGCTCGCTGGTCTTGCCCGAGGCCAGGTCGTAGGACAGCAGCCGCTGGAATTCCGCGCCCTCGTTGGACAGCAGCAGCAAGGTCTTCGACGCCGGATCGAAGCCCGACGCGCTGAACGCGGCCACGCCCTGATGCGGCGTCAGGTGCTTGGTCGACTGGTCCTGCGTGTCGTAGAGGTAGACGTCCGAGTCGGCGGTCGTGTTGGTCTTGCCCAGCGCGATCCAGCGGCCGTCGCCGCTGACGTTGAACACGGCCATGCCGTTCTCGTTCTTGTAGACCAGCGTGCGCGCGTAGGTCTTGGCGTCGTAGCGGTAGACGTCGATGAAGCGCGGATCGCGCTCGTTGGTGGAGACGTAGAACGCGTTGCCGTCGGCGGCCCAGCCGGTGAAATCGGCCTTGACCTTCTCACCGGGCGTGAGGTCGCGCTCGGTGCCGTCGAGCTCGCGCACGATCAGGTGGAAGTTCTCGTTGCCGCCCTGGTCGCGGGTGAAGAGCACGCGATCGTCGTTGCGGAAGTAGCCCACCGCGTAATGGCTGTCGACGGTCGACGAGGTCAGCGTGACCGGCTCGCCGCCGTCCACGGAGATGCTGTAGACGTTGAAGATCCCGGTGGCATTGCTGCTGAACAGGATGCGGCGCTCGTCCTGCGAGAACGAGGCCCCGCGGATCGAGGTCGTCGCCATGAACTGCTCGATCGTGTAGGGCTTGGCGGCGCGCTTCGCTTCGGTCTTCGTCGCGGCCGCGCTCTTGGTCGAGGCCTTGGTGGAAGGTTTGGCGGCGACATCAGCGGCCATCGCGGGCGCGGCGAGCGCGGCGGCCAGCGCCAGCGTCAGCACGGAACAGGCGGCCTTCGGGAACAGCGTCGTCATCGGGGTTCTCCTCTCCTGTGGGCCCGGGACGGCCCCGGGATCCGCGGACTGTAGTCGCGGGGGTCAGCCCTTGCCCATCCCCCGAAGGATGCGCCGCAGGAGGCCGCGACGAAGCGGCGATCCCGCGGGATGGACGGTGAACCGGCTCACTTGCCCGCCGGCACCTGTCCCTCGACGCCCTTCACGTAGAACTTGATGTTCTGGAGGAACTTGTCGTCGGCGACGGCGTCCTTGGCCAGCACCTCCTTGCCGTCCTGGCCGGCGATCGGGCCCTTCCAGATCACGAAGCTGCCGTCCTTGAGCCCGGCCTTGACCTGATCCAGCTTCGCCTTCACCTCGGCGGGCACCGCCGCGTTGAGCGACACCAGGTCGATCGCGCCTTCCTTGACGCCCCACCAGCTGTGCTTGCCCGGACCGGCCGACCACGTCCCGTCCAGCGCCGCCTTCACCGTGGCGATGTAGTACGGCGACCAGTCGATCACCGCCGAGCCCAGATGCGCCTTCGGCCCATACGAGCTCATGTCAGAGTCCCAGCCGAATGCGTACTTGCCGTTCTTCTCCGCGGTCTGCAGCACCGCGCTTGAATCGGTGTTCTGCATCAACACGTCGGCGCCCGCGTTGATCAGCGTCTGCGCGGCGTTGGTTTCCTGCGGCGGGTTGAACCACTCGTTGACCCACACCACCTTCACCGTCACCTTCGGGTTGCTGCTCTGCGCGCCCAGCGTGAAGCTGTTGATGTTGCGGATCACCTCGGGAATGGGGATGGACCCGACCACACCGAGCGTCCCGGTCTTCGTCATCGCGCCCGCGACGACACCGGCCATGTATGCGCCCTCATAGGTCCGCGAGTCGTAGCTGCGCAGGTTGGCTGCCTGCTTGAAGCCGGTGGCGTGCTCGAACCTCACCTGCGGGCTGTCCGCCGCGACCTTGAGCATCGGCTCCATGTAGCCGAAGGTCGTGCCGAAGACCAGCGTGTTGCCCTGCTGCACGAGGTCGCGGAACACGCGCTCGGCATCGGCCGCCTCGGGCACCTTCTCGACGAAGGTCGTCTTGATGCGGCCGCCGAATTCCTGCTCGAGCTTCTTGCGCGCGTTGTCGTGGGCGAAGGTCCAGCCGCCATCGCCCACCGGGCCGACGTACGCGAAGGCCACGTTCAGCGGCGCGCCGCCCGTGGATGCAGCGCTGCCGGCCTCGGGCGCGGATGCGGCACCGGCGGGCGCCTCGTCCTTCTTGCCGCAGGCGGACAGCGCCAGCGCGGCGGCCGCGGTCGCGGCCAGCAGCAGGGATCGACGGAGCATCGGAACAGCGGGAGACAGGGTCATGGCAACGCTCATGAATGAGGATGGAAAGGACGCCCCAGCGAGGCCGGCATGTTGGCGCGGATGAAGCTCTCGTTGCGCGAGATCAGCACCAGCACCACGATGGTGGCCAGGTAGGGCAGCATGCTCAGGAACTGGCTGGCGACCTGCACGCCCTGCCCTTGCAGGTGGAACTGCAGCATGGTGACGCCCCCGAACAGGATCGCTCCAAGCAACACGCGTGCCGGGCGCCAGGTCGCGAAGCTCGTCAGCGCCAGCGCGATCCAGCCCTTGCCGGCGATCATGCCCTCGACCCACAGCGGCGTGTAGACCACCGAGCAGTACGCGCCCGCCAGCCCGCACAGCGCGCCGCCGGTCACCACCGCCATCAGCCGGATGCGGCGCACCGGATAGCCCAGCGCATGCGCCGATTCGGGGGATTCGCCCACCGCGCGCAGCACCAGACCCGGGCGCGTGCGCGTCAGCGCCCAGGCCAGCAGCGCGGTCAGCGCGATCGCGCCATAGACCAGCGGATGCTGGCGGAACAGCGCGGGCCCGATGAAGGGCATGTCGGCAAGACCCGGCACCGCGAAGGACGGCCGCGGTCCGAGCTTGGCCTGCACGTAGTTCTGACCGACAAACGCCGAGAAGCCCGCGCCGAAGAGGCTCAGCGCGAGCCCGGTCGCGTACTGGTTGGTGTTCAGATAAACCGCAAGCAGTCCGAAGGCCAGCGCCATCAGCGCGCCCGCGCCGATGCCGGCGAGGAAGCCCACGACATCGCTACCGCTGTGCACCGCCGCGGCGAAACCCGCGATCGCGGCCACCAGCATCATCCCCTCGGCACCGAGGTTCACGACACCCGCGCGCTCGTTGATCAGCAGTCCCAGCGCCGCCAGCGCGATCAGCGTGCCCGCGTTCAGCGTCGCGGCGATGAGCAAGGCCCAGGCTTCCATCAGCGGGCCTCCTTCGTGTCCGCGCTGACGCCTTTCATGACGCCCGCGACCCGCCGCACCCGGTAATGGATCAGCGTGTCGGAGGCCAGCAGCGTGAAGAGCAGCAGGCCCTGGAACACGCCGGTGATCGCCTTGGGCAGGCCGAGCCGCGACTGCGCCAGTTCCCCGCCGATGTAGAACATGCTCATCAGCACGCCCGACAGCACGATGCCCACCGGATGCAGCCGGCCGACGAAGGCCACGATGATCGCGGCGAAGCCGTAGCCCACCGGCACATGCGGCGTGAGCTGACCCAGCGGCCCGGCGGTCTCCAGCGCGCCGGCCAGGCCGGCGAGTCCGCCCGACAGCGCCATCGCGCCCCACAGCGCGCCGCGCGACGAGAAGCCCGCGTAGCGCGCCGCCATCGGCGCGATGCCGCCGGTCTGCAGCGCGAAGCCCGCCATCGAGCGCATCAGCAGCCACCACACGCCCGCGACCGCCACCAGCGCGATCCACACACCGATGTGCAGCCGCGTGCCGGTGAACAGCTTGGGCAGTTGCGTGGCCGGCAGGAAGGTGATCGTCTGCGGGAAGTTGTAGCCCGCCGGATCCTTCCACGGGCCGTAGACGAGGTACTGCAGCAGTAGCTCCGCGATGTAGACCAGCATCAGGCTGACGAGGATCTCGTTGGCATGGAAGCGGTCGCGCAGCGCCGCCGCGATCGCGGCCCACGCCGCGCCGCCGAGCATGCCCGCCAGCAGGATGGGCACGACGATCAGCTTCGTGCTCGACGCGTCCGCCTGCATCGCCACCCAGCCCGCAGCCAGCGCGCCGGCGATGAACTGGCCCTCCGCGCCGATGTTCCAGACATTGGCGCGGAAGGCCACCGCCAGCCCCAGCGCGATCAGCACCAGCGGCGTGGCCTTCAGCCCGAGCTCGCCCAGCGCGTAGCTGTTGCGCAGCGGCTCCCAGAAGAACATGCGCAGGCCCTGCACCGGGTCCTTGCCCAGCGACAGGAAAATGGCCACGCCGATCAGCGTGGTCAGCGCCAGCGCGATCAACGGCGAGGCGAGCGACATCGCCGTCGACGGCTGCGAACGCGGTTCAAGCCGGAGCATGGGTGTTCTCCGCTTCGGTCCACAGCCCGCTCATCCACTGGCCGATCTGAGCGACGCTCGCCTCTGCGATCGGCACCGCTGGCGACAGCCGCCCGCGCGCCATCACCATCAGGCGGTCGCTGAGCTCGAAGAGCTCGTCGAGCTCCTCGCTCAGCACCAGCAGCGCGCAACCGGCCTCGCGCAACGCGAGCAACTCGGCGCGGATCTGCGCTGCCGCGCCGACGTCCACGCCCCAGGTGGGCTGCGCGACGATCAGCGCCCTGGGCGCGGCGTCGATCTCGCGGCCCATGATGAATTTCTGCAGATTGCCGCCGGAAAGGCTGCGCGCCGCGGCCTGCGGGCCAGCCGCGCGCACGCCGAAGCGCTCGATCAGCCGGCGCGCCAGCGCGGCGGCCCTCGTCGGCGACACATGGCCGAATCGCCCGACCGCGTCACGCCGCGTCAGCAAGGTGTTCTGCGCCAGCGACATCGACGGCACCGCACCACGCCCCAGCCGCTCCTCGGGCACGTGATGCAGGCCCAGCGCGCGGCGGCGCGCGGGTCCGAGCGGGCCGAGATCGACCTCATGGGGCTGCTCGCCACCGGCACCACGGCGCAGCGTGGGATCGTCGTTGAGCCAGACAACCGTGCCAGGCGGCGCGCGCCGGTCCTCGCCCGACAGCACGCGCAGCAGCTCCTGCTGCCCGTTGCCCGACACGCCCGCGAGTCCGAGGATCTCCCCCTGGCGCAGCTCCAGCGCCAGCGCCGACAAGGCCGTGCCGTGCGGGTCCTCGGGCGCCAGGCTCAGACCACGCACGCGCAGCCGCAGCGGCGCATGCGGTCGCGCGGCGCGGGTCGCGCGGTCCTCCAGCGCCGGGGGCTCCCCGCCGATCATCAGGCGCGACAGGCTGGCGTTGCTTTCCTCGCGCGGATCGACCTCGCCGGTGACGCGCCCCGCGCGCATCACCGTGCAGCGATGGCACAGCGCGCGGATCTCGTCGAGCTTGTGGCTGATGTAGAGGATCGCGCAGCCCTGCTCCGCGAGCTGGCGCAGCGTGCCGAACAGCGCCGTGACTGCCTGCGGCGTCAGCACCGAGGTCGGCTCGTCCAGGATCAGCAGCCGCGGCGCGGTCATCAGCGCGCGCAGGATCTCCACGCGCTGGCGCTCGCCCACCGACAGCGCATGCACGGGCCGCTCCGGATCGAGCGGCAGGCCGTACTCGGCCGAGAGCCGGCGCACGCGCTCGCGCACCTCGTCCAGCGTCATCGCCTGGTCCAGGCCCAGCCAGATGTTCTGCGCCGCGGTCAACGAGTCGAACAGCGAGAAGTGCTGATAGACCATGCTGATCCCCAGCGCGCGCGCCTGCGCGGGCGAACGCACCGCCTGCGCCGCGCCGTCCCAGCGCAGCTCGCCGGCATCGGCCTGCACCGCCCCGGCGATGATCTTCATCAGCGTGGACTTGCCCGCGCCGTTCTCGCCGAGCACCGCGTGGATCTCTCCCGGCGCCACCGCCAACGACACGTCGTCATTGGCCTTCACGCCTGGGTACTGCTTGCTGATGTGGCGAAGTTCCAGGCGCGGTGCGGTCATGGGCGTGCGAGCGTCCTTACGGTCGGCGGTAGCGCGCCCGTCCCGCGACGTAGCTGGCCACCAGGTATCGATCGTCCGAGAGCGTCATCCAGGCGAAAGCCCGTTCATGCGGATCTCGCGCCAGGGCCATGCGGGCCTCGGCGACCGGCCCCGCGGCCCAGTCCCAGACACAGACGTCGGCCAGTGTAGCCACGCCGAAGTGGCCCAGTTCCTCCGACAAACCCAGGGCCTCGGCCGCGCCGCGCGTCGCCGCGTGCAGGCCCGCCCAGGCGGTCAGCCGGTGGCCCTTGAGCGCCTGCACCTTGTAGCCGTCGGCCAGCGTGCGCTGCGCCGACAGCGAGGTGCCGCCGCCCACGTCGCTCGCCGCGCTCACGCGCACGCCCGCGTCGAGCGCGCCGGGCCAGTCGAACAGCCCGCTGCCCAGGAACAGGTTGGACGACGGGCAATGCGCGATGTGCGCGCCGGTGCGCGCGAGCACGCGCCGGTCCTCGTCGTCCAGCCAGATGCCGTGGGCCAGCACCGCGCGCGGATGCAGCAGCCCGACGCGGTCATAGACATCGAGGTAGCTGCGCGCCTCGGGGAAGAGCTTCGCGACCCATTCGACCTCGCCGCGGTTCTCCGCGACGTGGGTCTGCATGTAGAGGCTGGCGTCGGCACGGCACAGCGCGCCGGCCATCGCGAGCTGCTCCGGCGTGCTCGTCGGCGCGAAACGCACCGTCACCGCGTAGGACAGCCGCTCGCGGCCGTGGTGGCGGGCGATCAGGTCCAGGCAGTCGCGCTCGGCCTGGACCACGTCGTCGCGCAGGCCGTCCGGCGCGTGGCGGTCCATCAGCACCTTGCCGGTGATCAGCCGCATGCCGCGCTCGGCGGCCGCATCGAACAGCGCGTCGGCCGAGACCTTGTGCACCGTCGGATACACGACCGCCGACGTCGTCCCATGCGCCAGCAGCGCGTCCAGGAAACGCGCCGCGCCGGCGCGCGCGACGGCGGGGTCGGCGTAGCGCTGCTCGGCGGGGAAGGTGTAGGTCTCGAGCCAGTCCAGCAGCTCCGTGCCGTAGGACGCGATCACGTCCAGCTGCGGGCTGTGCACATGCGTGTCGACGAAGCCCGGCAGGATCAGCCGGCCTGAATGGTCCTCGCGCACCCAGCCCTCGCCCGGAGCCTCGGCCTGCGCGCCGACGATGCGGCCGTCCTCGATGAGGAGCCAGTGATCGGGGCGGAAACGCACGGCGGGGTCGTCCACGCGCGCCCAGTGCGGCGTGGCGGTGAAGTCCAGCAGGTCGCCCTTCAGGGCCAGGCGTACCGGAGCGGCAAATCGGTCTGTCGTCATGCGTTCAGGAGAGAGGAAGTCGGAACCTTACTTCACGAGCTCGCGCGCGACCTCGCGCACCTGCTCGCGCAGCCAGCGCAGCGGCGCGCTGTTGTGGCTGACGTCGTGCCACAGCTGGTAATACGTCATCGGCGGGAAAGCGACCGGGCAGCGCAGCACCGTCACCGGCAGCTGGTCCAGGTAGCGGTTGCAGAACAGCCGCCCGGTGGTCAGCACCAGCAAGCTGCGCGCCACCATCTGCGGCAACTGCCCGAAATGGGCGCAGCGCACCGCGATACGGCGCTCCAGGCCCAGCGAGGCCAGATGCTGCTCGATCACGCCGGGCTGCCCCCGGCTGAGCGGCATCGGCGCGAGATGCTGCGCGTCCAGGTAGCGCTCCTGCGTCCACGCGCGCGGCGACATCCGCGCCGCCGGGTGATCCCGGCTGACCAGGCAGACGACCTCGTCCACCAGCAGCCGGCCCATGTGGAGCTCGCCGGGCGGCTCCAGCCAGTTGCCGATGACCAGATCGACCTCGCCGCGGGCCAGCGACGCGCGGTAGTCGAAATCGGCGTTCAGCGGCTGCAGGTCGAGCTGCACGCCCGGCGCCACGCGCTGCAGATGCGCCACCAGCAGCGGCAGGAACAGCGGGTCGAGGTAGTCGCTCGCGGCAATGCGCAGCTGAAGCTCGGCCGTCGCGGGATCGAAGCCGGTCTTGCGCAGCCGCGCGCCGAAGAGCTCGTCGGCCTCGCGCAGCAGGCGCTCCGCCGGGGCGAGCAGCTCCAGCGCGGTGGCCGTCGGGGTCATGCCCGCGCCGCTGCGCACCAGCAGCGGGTCGCCGGTCAGGGTGCGCAGACGCCGCAGCTGCGCGCTCAAGGCGGGCTGCGTGCTGCCGAGCCGCATGGCGGCCCTGGACACACTGCGCTCGGAAATCAAGGTATGCAGGACCCGCACCAGAAGGAGGTCGATCTTGTCGAAATTCAGCGCGTCCGACATGTGCAATAGCATATAGAGGTTATTCACTGCATCGTATAACCAGTTGCCCATCGCAGGAGTACCGTTCGGAGTAATTGCATCCTCGGGCGAACCGTGCCCGTTTCTTGCTTCCTCGCCAGCGTCTGGCCAGCTTCCGATCCGCTCTCCGCATGACTGCTCCCCGTCCGATCCGCTTCTTCCACCGAGGCCAGCTGACGTCCGTCGCCGGACTGCCGCCCACGACCACGGTGCTCCAGTACCTGCGCGAGCACGCCCACTGCGCCGGCACGAAGGAAGGCTGCGCCGAAGGCGACTGCGGCGCCTGCACGGTGCTGGTGGGCGAGCTCGACGCGGACGGCCGGTCCGTCGCGCTGCGCAACGTCAATGCCTGCATCCAGTTCCTGCCGATGCTCGACGGCAAGGCGCTGCTGACCGTCGAGGACCTGGGCACCAGCACCGATCTCGGGCCGGTGCAGCAGTCGCTGGTGGACTGTCACGGCTCCCAATGCGGCTTCTGCACGCCCGGCTTCGCGATGACGATGCAGGCCATCTACGAGCGCCATCAGGCCGAGGGCAGCCGGCCGGACCGTCAGGCGCTCGCCGACGACCTGGCCGGCAACCTCTGCCGCTGCACCGGCTACCGGCCGATCCTGGACGCCGGCGAGCGCATGTTCGACGCGCCGGCCCGGGTGATCGATCGCGCGCCCCTCGTCGAGGCGCTGCGCACGCTGCGCGACGATCCGCCGCTGCATTACGAGGCCGCGTCGCGCGCGGGCACGCCGCAGCGCGTCTTCGCGCCGCGTTCGATCGACGACTTCGCCGCGCTGCGCGAGGCCCAGCCCGAGGCGCGCCTCGTCGCCGGCGCCACCGATGTCGGCCTGTGGGTCAACAAGCAGCAGCGTGAGCTCGGCGATGTGATCCTGACCGGGCAAGTCGACGCGCTGCGCCGCATCGAGGTCTTCGACACCTCGGAGCTGGACAGCGCCCACGGCTCGCCGGCCACGCTGCGCATCGGCGCCGCGGTGACGCTGGAGGACGCCTGGGCCGCGCTGAGCGCGCGTGTCCCGGCGCTGCGCGAGCTGTGGCTGCGCTTCGCCTCGCCGCCGGTGCGCCACGCCGGCACGCTGGGCGGCAACATCGCCAACGGCTCGCCGATCGGCGACGGCGCGCCCGCGCTGATCGCGCTGGGCGCGCGCATCCGGCTGCGTCGCGGCACCGAGCACCGCGTGATGCCGCTGGAGAGCTTCTACCTGGACTACATGAAGAACGCGCTGCAGCCCGGCGAGTTCGTCGAGGCGCTGGATGTGCCGATGCCCGCGCCCGGCACGCGGCTGCGCGGCTACAAGCTCGCCAAGCGCTACGACAGTGACATCTCCGCCGTCTGCGCCGTGCTGAGCCTGCGTCTGGAAGACGGCGTGGCACGCGACGCGCGATTCGCCTTCGGCGGCATGGCCGCGATCGTCAAGCGCGCGGCGCGCGCTGAAGGCGCGGTCAATGGCCGCGCCTGGGACGAGGCCGCGTCGCTGGCCGCGGCCGCCGCGCTGGCAGAGGACTTCACGCCGATGACCGACCTGCGCGCCAGCGCCGGTTACCGCGCGCGCGCCTCAGCCAACCTGATTCGACGTTTCTGGCTGGAGACCCGCGCCAACGCGCCCGTCGCGGCCGAGTCCGCCAGCGTCTGGCAGGCGATCAACCTGCAGCGGAGCGTCGCATGAACAAGCCCGCGGACTTCCCACTGCCCCTCGATGCGGCGACGCCCGCGCTGCAGCCCCAGGTCGGCGTCAGCCGCGCGCATGAGGCTGCCCATCTGCATGTGAGCGGCGAGGCCGTCTACATCGACGACATCGCCGAGGCGCAAGGCACGCTGCACGCCGCGCTGGGGCTGTCGCCGGTGGCGCACGGCACGCTCGTGTCCATCGACCTGGACCTGCTGCGCCGCCAGCCCGGCGTCGTCGCGGTGCTGACCGCCGCGGACTTCCCCGGCGAGAACAACTGCGGCCCGCTGATCCACGACGACCCCATCCTGGCCGAGGGCACGCTGCGCTACGTCGGCCAGCCGGTCTACGCGGTGATCGCGACCGATCGGGAGCTGGCGCGCCGCGCTGCCGCGCTGGCGAAGCAGGCCGTCGTCAGCACGCCGCTGCCCGCGGTGCTGACGGCGCGCGAGGCGCATGCGATCGGCCAGTACGTGATCGCGCCGATGCACCTCACGCGCGGCGATCCGCAGGCCGCGCTGGCCGGCGCGCCGCACCGGCTCGAGGGCGAATGGGCCGTCGGCGGCCAGGAGCAGTTCTACCTGGAGGGCCAGATCAGCTACGCGCTGCCGCAGGAGAACCAGGCGCTGCTGATCCATTGCTCGACGCAGCATCCGTCGGAGATGCAGCAGCTCGTCGCGCATGCGCTGGGCTGGCAGGCGCATCAGGTCACCGTGCAATGCCGGCGCATGGGCGGCGGGTTCGGCGGCAAGGAATCGCAGTCGGCGCTCTTCGCCTGCGTCGCGGCGCTGGCCGCGCATCGGCTGCGCCGCCCGGTCAAGCTGCGTGTGGACCGCGATGACGACTTCCTCGTCACCGGCCGCCGCCACGGCTTCGATTACCGCTGGTCCGTCGGCTTCGACGACGAGGGCCGCATCCTCGGCGCCGAGATCGACCTGATCTCCAACTGCGGCCACAGCGCCGACCTGTCCGCGCCGGTGATGGCGCGCGCGCTTTGCCACTTCGACAACGCCTACTGGCTGCCGCATGTCGCGATGCACGGCTACGGCGCGAAGACCAACACGCAGAGCAACACCGCCTTCCGCGGCTTCGGTGGGCCGCAGGGCGCGCTGGCCATCGAGATGATCATGGACGGCATCGGGCGGCGGCTCGGCCTGGACGCGCTCACGGTGCGTCAACGCAATTTCTACCGCGATGGGCAGGACATCACGCCCTATGGGCAGCGCGTCGAGGACAACCAGATCCAGCCGCTGACCGATCAGCTGATCGCGTCCTCCGAGTACCACGCGCGCCGCGCCGAGATCACGGCGTTCAACGCGACGAGTCCCGTGCTCAAGCGCGGCCTGGCGTTGACGCCGGTGAAGTTCGGCATCTCGTTCAACGTCGTCCACCTGAATCAGGCCGGCGCGCTGGTGCATGTCTACACCGACGGCTCGGTGCTGGTGAATCATGGCGGCACCGAGATGGGCCAGGGGCTCAACACCAAGGTCGCGCAGGTGGTCGCGCACGAGCTGGGCGTGCCCGCGTCGCAGGTGCGCGCCAGCGCCACCGACACCAGCAAGGTCGCCAACACCTCGGCCACGGCGGCGTCGACCGGCTCGGACCTCAACGGCAAGGCCGCGCAGGACGCGGCCCGCAAGATCCGCGCGCGGCTCACGCCGCTGGCGGCGCGGCTGCTGGGCTGCGCTGAGAGCGACGTCGTCTTCGATGGCGGCGAGGTGCGCGCCGGCCACGGCGATCCCGCGGTTCCGTCGACCGCCGCCGCGATCAGCTTCCAGGAGCTGGTCGGCAAGGCCTATCTGGAGCGCATCCAGCTGTGGAGCGACGGCTTCTACGCGACGCCCGGCCTGAACTGGGACCGCGCGAAGCTGCAGGGCAACCCCTTCTTCTACTACGCGTTCGGCGCGGCGGTGGCGGAGGTGCTGGTGGACACGCTCACCGGTGAGACCCGCGTGCTGCGCGCCGATGTGCTGCATGACGTGGGGCGCTCACTGAATCCGGCGCTGGACATCGGCCAGGTCGAGGGCGCCTTCGTGCAGGGCCAGGGCTGGCTGACCAGCGAGGAGCTGGTGTGGCATCCGCAGTCCGGCCTGCTGCTCACGCACGCGCCGAGCACCTACAAGATCCCCACCGCCAACGACATGCCGCGCGACTTCCGCGTGGCGCTGTTCGACGCGCCCAACGCCAAGGACAGCATCCATCGGTCCAAGGCCGTGGGCGAGCCGCCGCTGCTGCTGCCGTTCTCGGTGTTGCTCGCGATCAAGGACGCCGTGGCCGCCTGCGGCCCCGAGCGCTGCGATCCGCCGCTGCGCGCGCCGGCCACGCCCGAGGCGGTGCTGGACGCGATCGAGGCGGTTCAGGCGCGGATGGCCGGCTGACCCTCGCCGCCTCGGCGATGATGCGAGCCCTCATGGTCTTCGCGCCCGCCGCATGCACATCCTTCTCATCGAGGACGACCTCGATCTCGGTCGCGCCCTCCAGGCCTCGCTCCGGATCGAGGGACACAGCAGCGAATGGCTGCGGCGCGCGGCCGATGCGCCCGTCCAGCTGGACCCGAACGCGCAGGACGCGGTGCTGCTCGATCAGGCCCTGCCGGACGGCGACGGCCGCCAACTGCTGACGCGCTGGCGGCGCCAGGGCAGCACGGTGCCGGTGATCGTCATCACCGCGCGCGCCGCCTTGCAGGACCGGCTCGCGGGCTTCGACGGCGGGGCCGACGACTACGTGGTCAAGCCCTTCGAGATCCCCGAGCTCATCGCCCGGTTGCGGGCCGTGCTGCGGCGCGGCGCGCAGCAGGCCGATGACTGCTGGCGGCTGGGGGCGCTGACCATCGAATCGAGCCGGCGGCGCGTGCTGCTCGAGGGCGAGGAAGTCTCGCTGTCGCCGCGCGAGTTCCAGCTGCTGCTGGAGCTGGCGCGCGAGCGCGGTGGCGTCGTCGCCAAGCATGCGCTGGCGCAACGCCTCGCGCCGCTGCACGAGCCGATGGACTTCGGCACGCTGGAAGTGCACCTGGCCAACCTGCGCCGCAAGATCGGCGCGGCGCGCATCGGCACCGTGCGGGGCGTGGGCTACTGGCTGGCCTGCACATGAAGACTCGCGTGCTTCCGGACAGCCTCGCCAGGCTTCGACACTGGCTGCGGCCCACGCTGACGCGTCGCCTCATCGGCGCGCTGCTCGTGGCGATCGCATTGCTCGCGGCCCTGGTGCTCGTGCAGGACCAGATCGACCTGCGCGAGCAGATCGCCACCAACCCCGGGATCCGTCAGATGGGGCTGCAGCTGGCCGCGGGGCTCGATGAGATCGACGACCCGGCGCAGGCGGCCAAGCTCATCGCCGGCCATGCGCGCTTCATCGAGCGCCAGCGCGAGTTGCAACGCCGACACTCCGACCTGCTGCGCGGCGAGGTGCTGCTGCAGCTGTACGACCGCGCCGGCACCCTGCTGTATGCCTCCGCCCCGACCGAGGCGATCGCGCGCGTCGGCGTGGGCGAGCAGGTGCTGCTCGGCGAGCGTCACTGGACCTGGCGCGTGGACGGACCGCGCTGGTCGCTGCGCCTGGCCGAGCCCGCCATCGACAACACGCGGCTGCTGGGCTTCGCGAGCTGGGAACTGTCCAAGCAGCTGCTGCTGGCACTGCCGCTGATGGTGCTGCCGCTGTGGATCGCGGTGCGGACCGGCCTGTCGCCCTTGCGTCGGTTCCAGCGCCGCATCGAGCGCATCGACACGGACGCCACGCTGGCGCCGCTGGACATGGACCTGCGCTACGGCGAGTTGCGCCCGCTGGCACAGGCTTTCGACACCCTGTTGCGGCGGCTGCGCGAGCGGGTCGCGCGTGAACAGGCCTTCGTCCACGACGCGGCGCATGAACTGCGCACGCCGCTCGCCGTGATCGCCGCCCAGGCCCACGTGCTGGTGCACGCGCAGACGCCCGCGGCGCGCGCCGAGGCGTCCACGGCCATGCAAGGCGCCATTGAACGCAGCGCGCATCTGTCGCGGCAGCTGCTCGACCTGGCGTCGCTGGACCCGCGCGCCGCGACCGGGATCGAGGCCGTCGATCTGGCCGCCTTGTGCGCGAACCTGCTCGCGGAGCGCGGCGCGGAAGCGCGCACGCGTGGGCTGGACCTGTCGATGGAGGCACCGGACCACCTGCCGCTGCGGCTGGATCGCGTCGCCCTCGAATCGATCCTGCGCAACCTGCTCGACAACGCGCTGCGCTACGTGCCCGCGGGCGGCCGCGTCGAGATCGGGCTGGCCGCCGACGCGTGCGACGGGCTGCGGCTGAGCGTCGCGGACGACGGCCCCGGCATCGCGACGGAGCACCGCGAGCGCGTCTTCGACCGCTTCTGGCGCGGCAAGGACCACGACGTGCCGGGATCGGGTCTGGGGCTGGCGATCGTGCGGCAGGCCGCCGAGCGCCTGGGCGGACGCCTGACGCTGACGAGCGGCCTGGACGGACGCGGCGTCCGCTTCGACCTGACCGTGCCGGTCGAGATCTTGGGCATTCCTTAAGGTTGGCGTTTCCAGAATGGCGCGGTCAATCTCGACAAGCCTTCTGAAAGCCGCAGTGAAGACGCTCCCGCACCGACTCCTCGTGACGATCCCGCTGGCCTGGATCACCTCGACGGCGCTTGCCGCCGACCCCTACGTCGGACTCTCGTTGGCCACGCCCGGAGAAGCCCGCCTGAGCGCGGGTCCCTCGCTCACGGTCAAGAACGACAACCACCCGACGGCGTTCCGGCTCTACGCCGGGGTGAGCCTGGACCCCAACTGGTCACTGGAAGCCGGCTACGGCGCCTTCGGCAGCTGGCGGTTCAAGGACCCGACGCCCGGGTCGCGCGACACGGCGCGCCTCTCCTCCAACGTCCTCACGCTCGCGGGCCGCTACACGCTGGCGTTGGACGACACCTTCTCCGCGTTCGGCAAGGCGGGGGTCGCGGTCAACCACTTCCGCTACCGCGACTCGCTGGGGCAGTCGGAGAAGGACCGGCTGGTCCGCCCGATGTGGGGCCTGGGCATCGAGGCCAGGCTCAGTCCCCAGCTGTCCGTGCCGCTGGAGTTCGAGTCCTTCGGCAGCGGACGCACGCAGCTGGGCCAGTTCCATCAGCGCAAGCTGGAGATCGGTCTGCGGCTCAGCTTCTGACCCGCGCCGGGGGCTGAGGCGCGAGGTAACCCGCCAGCAGGAACAGCGCGCCCATGCCCAGCAGGCTGCCGACGATGCCCATCGGCGACAGCGCCCAGCTGCCCAGCGACAGCAGCAGCTTGAGCATCGCGACGACGCACACCACCGCCGACACCTGCCAGGCCAGGCGGCGGTGCGCGCGGGTGCTCAGGAACAGGAAGCCCACGCCGACGGCGGCCAGCGCCACGGGCAGCAGGTAGCTGCGCCAGGCGAGCTCGAAGGCCAGGGCCGGCGACTGGATCACGCCGCGCGCGACGACGTAGGCGACCGCCACGCCCGCGCTCGCGACCAGCACCTGGCGGGCCTCGGTGGGCACGCCGTCGCCGAGACGCCACCACGTGAGCAAGGCGACATAGAACGCGCCGGCCGCGAGCAGCCAGACAGCGGTCGTCTCCGAGAGCTCCGCCGCCCACACCATCGGCACGATCGCGCAGAACATCGCGGCATGCGCCAGCAGCGACGGCGTGAGCCGAGGCTCGGCGGGCACCGTTGTCATGAAGCGCGCATGCGCCAGCACCCACGCGCACACGGCCGTGCCGGTGACCGCGAGCAGCGCCACGACAGACCATGACGACACCACCGTGTAGGCGATCAGCGCGGGCAGCAGCAGCGCGACCCAGATCCGGACCTTCGCGCCCTCCGCCGCATCCGGCGACATCGGGCGACGCATCGCCCGCCACGCGCTGATCACGCCGAAGACGACCGGTGTGATCAGCGCGGTCAGCGCCAGCGGCCGGTTGATCTCCGGCAACACCGGCAGCATCACCACCCACGCGACGGCGAGCACGATCGCGTACAGACGCCTCACCGTGAGCGGGCTTGGCTTGGCCGCGGTGGCGGCGGTGGAATCCGTCGCTGGCGTTGAGCGATCCAGCAGGTAGGCCAGCGCCGCGGCTCCCAGCATGACGAGCGTGAAGACCGCCGCGGTGGCCTCATCCCCGCCCGCGAAACGCGTCGCGCAGCGATAGGCCAGCGTCGCGGCGGCCACGACCGTCACGGCGACGGTGAGCCTGGCGTCCACGGCGCGCTGCGCGCGCGCCATCGCCAGTGACAACGCCAGGCTCGCCACCACGAGCACCGCGACCGGCCACAACACCGCGTCCGCGGTGCTGCCGATGACCGCGATCGCGCCCACGATCACGATCAGGCGCGACACCGAGCGGCGTAGCACCGAGCCCGTTGGCGTCGACAACATCAGGATCGCGCCCTCGGCGAAGAGGCTCAGCGAGGACACGGTCTCAGGCAGATCGCCCCGCTCCAGGCCGGCGGCCACGCTGAACGCGGCGAGGACCCACGCGGTCTCGCGCAGGCCGTGCGCGGGCAGCCGTCGCGCACCGAGCGCGCCCAGCACCGCCGCCGACACGAATGCCACCGCCATGAACGCGTTCCCGTCCAGCAACCACGCCTGCATCGCCAGGAAGCCGATCACCGTCATCGAGAAGCAGGCGCACAGCACCGGGATCTCGCGCGCCTGCCACCACGAGGTCGCGGCCTGGGTGGACGTCGATGGCGCATGGCGCGCGGCCCAGGTGGTCGTCCAGCCGGCGAATTGCACCAGGTAGATCGCCAGCAGGAGCTGCTGCTGCCACGCGGGCAGCCCGGGCTCGTAGCGCGACGCCGCGTAGGCGAGCACGGCCAGGCCCGCCGCGCAGGCATGCGCGTGCACGCCGATCTCCAGCCAGCGCCGCGACAGGCTCACCCACAGCGCGAAGCCGGTGACCACGACGCCGTAGCTCAGGTGGAAGAGCAGCCCCGCATGCCCGTAGAGCGCCAGCAGCGGCGCGGCATAGGCGCCCAGGAAGCCGATGGCGACCAGCACCTTGGCGTCTTCCTTCAACGCGCGCAGCACCAGCACCGCCGAGATCGCCGCGAACACCGCCAGCGACACCGTCGGTGACAGCAGCGCATAGGCGGAGCTGGCGACGTAGGTCGCGAGGTAGCCGATCGCCGCGCCGCCGCCCTGGGCCATCTGACCCCACAGCGCATTGCGCGCGCTGAGCCGCACGCCCGCCACGCCCAGCGCCACGGCCGCCGCCCACGCCAGCGACACCTTGGCCAGCGGCGACAGCAGCTGGCCCCACTCGATCGAATGGAACAGAACGACGAAGCCCAGCAGCAGCAACGCGATGCCGGCCACGGCGAACAGGTTCTTGCGCATCAACTCGACCAGCGACGCCTGCCAGGACGGGGTGGATGGCGATGGCGTCTGACGTGTGAGGGTCTCGATCGTCTTCACGGGCGGCACGGGCGGCGCGGGCGGCACGGGCGGCGGGATCGGCGCGGCGCTCACGGGCATCGACGGCGGTGCAGGCACCGCGGCCTCACGAGGCGCGGTCGTGGTCGCGGCTTTCGTCGTCGCATCGACCGCCCAGCGGGCTTCGAGATCGCGGACGCGGTCCTGGAGCTTGGACACCCGGGACCAGAGCGTGGCCACCACGGCGAGCAGGCAGAGCGTGACGAGGAAACCCATGTCGGGGAGCGCGAGACGCGCGGCGATCGAGAGGCCCGCAGTGTCGGCGAGGCACCCGCCGCGTCAAGCCGCCCGAACGGTGGGTATCGCCGCGCGCTGCCGCCGCGTCCATCCACCGCTACCGCATGCTGCGCCGCGGCATGACAGCGTACGGGACGCAGGCGTAGCATCTCCCGTCA
The DNA here is from genome assembly GCF_048081605.1 of Roseateles sp. So40a. Lineage (NCBI taxonomy): Bacteria > Pseudomonadati > Pseudomonadota > Betaproteobacteria > Burkholderiales > Sphaerotilaceae > Roseateles > Roseateles sp. So40a. Next base: position 3,581,773 of record NZ_CP182288.1, read on the forward strand.
TCGCTCCCGACGAGCTTCGGTCATGGCGCTCTGGCAATTCGAGATGGCCCTCGCGCACGGTGCCGCGGCAGCCTCGTGGCAGGCGGCCTCGCGCACCGACGTCATGCACTACCTGACGGGCCGGCTGGGCCCCAGCACGCCGATGCTCGAGGGCTGGCGCTACTTCGGCGACGAGGCCGGCAACTGCATCGACATGGTGTCCGACCCGGACGGCAGCTACGAACTTCACGTGCGCCTGGACGCCGGCGCCACCGCCACCGACCGCTTCATCGACGTCGTCTGCGACGTGGCCGCCGCGCTCGGCTGCGAGCTCTTCAGCGACGAGCTCTCCGTCATCCTGCAGCCCCAGTCGCGCGCGCTCAAGGACGCGCTGCAGCGCTCCACCGCGTGGCGCTTCGCGCTGGACCCGGAAGGATTCCGGCCGCACGCCTGAGCGAAGGCCGGTCCGGGCCGCGCCCACGCGCGCCGGCCCGTGCACGTGGCGCTCAGCGCGACGGCTGCTTCAACTCCTGACGCGCGATCAGGTACTCGCGGAAGGGCACGGCCTGCGTGTCGATGACGCGCTCGAACCAGGTCTTGGCGTCCTGGCGCTTGCCCTGCGTGAGGAAGTGCTGTCCGATGTAGAAGTAGGCTTCCGCCAGGCGCAGCCGCTCGGCGTCGGCGTCGGCGCGCGCAGCCTTGAGCAGCGCATCGCGATCCACGCGGCCGGCCATGAAGCCCACGAGCGAGCCCACCCAGCTGGTGTCGCCCTCGCGCGTCTCCGACGCCAGCACCGCGCGGCCCGCGCCGGCCTGACGACGCTCCGCCGCGATCGCCAGCCACACCAGGCCGAAGCTGCGCTGATCCCCGCTGGTCGCGTCGACGTAGCGGCGCAACGAGCGCTCCGCGTCGTCATAGCGTCCGGCCTGGATCTGCGCGATGCCCAGCCACGACTCGGGCGACTTGCGCGTCGCGGACTTGTCCGCGCGGTCGAAGGCGGCGATCGCGTCGTCCAGCCGGCCCAGCCCGAACAGCGCCGCGCCGCGCGCCTGCAGCGCCGTGTCATCGTTGGGGTCGATGGCCAGCGCCGCGTCCGCGTCCTGCAGCGCGACTTCGGACTCGGCCAGGTGGTTGGACAGCGCCGCGCGCTCGGCCAGCGTGGCGCCCGCCATCGCGCTGCCCTCGGGCACCTTGGACAGCAGGATCGCGTCGCGCGCCCGGCTCGCGTTGGTCAGCAGCGCCATGCGCGACAGGCCGTCGGGCTTGCCGTACTTCTTGAGATCGGCGCCGACCAGCGCCGCCACGCGCGACTGCTCGGCCTTGCTCAGCAGCGAGAAGTTCACCGTCGAGCCCACGCCCTGGCGCGCGCGCAGCACGGCTTGGCGATATGACTCCATGTCGCCGGGCAGCACCTGATCGGCGCGGCGCTCGTAGCGGCTGGTCAGCGTCAGCACGCGGTCGGCGATCTCGGACTTCATGGTCAGACCGAAGTGGTTGTCCCCGGCCTGGCGCGTGGGCGACGGCGGAAAGTCCAGCAGCACCGGCGCGGTCACCGTGACGCGCGACTCCGCCACCAGCGGCTGATCGATCAGGAAGGGCGTGCGCCGCGTGGCCTCGGGTGGGCCGGTCATGAAGTCGAGGAAGGCCAGCTGCGGCAGGTTCAGCCGCATCGACGCCGAGCGCAGCTCGCCCGGCATCGGCGACTCGAAGCGCAGCTTGATGGCGAGCTCGTTGAACTCGCGGCTGTCGCTGAGCTCGGGCTGACCCACCGGCTTCAGGCCCGGGTACTGGCGCACATAGGCGCCGCCGAGCATCTCGCCGATGCGCTCCATGCCGGCGTTGGCGACGTAGGCGCGCCAGCGCTCCGCGCTCAGGCCCAGCATCGTCATCGACACGGTCAGCGCGGGCGTCTTCTTCAGGTCGGACAGGTCCCAGTCCTCGCGCTGACGGACCTCGTCGCGCGCGAAGGCCGGCACGACCACCGGCTGCGGGCCCTTGCCGTCGCCGACGATCAGCGCCTGGCCGTACGGGAAGAAGCCGCGCTCGCGCAGGCCGAAGCCCTGCCCGTTCATCGTGCCGTCGAGGAAGTACACCTGATCGCCGACGACCACGCGCGTGATGACGTGGTCGAACTGGTCATGCGTGGGCAGGTAATCGCCGACGCCTCGGTTGCGATGCATGGACACCAGCGCCGGCTTGGCGTCGAAGCCCAGCGCGGTCAGCAGCGTGTTGAGCAGCAGCACCTTGTCCTTGCAGTCGCCCAGGCGCTCGGCCAGCGTGCGCGCTGCGGGCTTGGGCCGGTGCGAGCTCTCGCCCAGGCTCATGCTGAAGTAGCGCACGTCGTCCTGCACGAAGCGCAGCACCTCGGCCACGAGCGCCTCGGGCGCCAGGTTGCGCGCCTTCCAGGCGGCGACGCGCTCGGCGAGCTCGCCGCTCGGCGGCACGATCGTGAACAGGCCCTGCGCCCAGCGGTCCACTTCCTGCCAGTCCCGGTACTCGCTGATCTGCAGCGCGGGGAACACCTTGAACCAGGGCGGGGTCGCGACCTCCTGCGGCACGGCGGGCACGCGCTCCTGGAACACCGTCAGCACCTCGCCGCCGCCCGGCTGCGGATCGCGGCGCACGGTCGGCGGCGTGATGGCGCCGTAACCGATCGCGCGCGTCTGCAGCACCCGCCCCTTGGGGCTGGACACGCGCACGAACGCGCGGTCGATGGGCACCTCGCGCGACAGCTGGATCAGGTCGGCGAAGCGGCCCTCGAAGATCGGGTTCTGGCCCTCGATCGAATAGGACAGCTCGACGATGTCGCCGACGCGCACGTCGTTGAGCATCAGCAGCGCCGTGCGCAGTCCGTTGAGCATCAGCTGCTCCAGGCCCTGCTCGCGGCGCATGGTCTCCACGCGCAGGCCGCGCGTGCGGTCCTGCCGCTGGCCGTCACGGATCACGACGACCTGATGGATCGCGACCTTCTGGTACTCGGGATTGAAGACGATCTGCGGCTCGGAGACCTCGCGCAGCGTGGTGCTGTCCAGCGCCTGCAGCTGCGAGCGGTAGAAGCTCACCGGGACAGCGCCGGCCAGCTGGATCTGCGTGTCCGCGAGCGGCATGCGCAGCGCCTTGCCCGGCGACACGGCCATGGCGCCCTGCCCGCCCTGCCCCACCGGCGCGGCTTGAGCCGCAGCCCCCGGCCCCCCGGCCGGCAGTCCCGCGCTGGCGAATCCGCCCAGGCCCGGCGGCGGCGCCTTGAGCGCGGCCGGCGCGGCGTCCGCCGCGGAACCGGCGGGCACGTCGACGACCCAGCTCGGGAACGGCGCGATGCGATAACCCTGGTCCGCGGCGGCCTTGTCGTTCTTCTCGCCCTTCTTGCCCACGGGATTGGCAGCGGGCTTGGCGGCCGGCTTGGCCGCCGGGGTGGTCGACGCCGCCGCAGGAGTCGCAGACGTGGCCGGCGTGGCGGCGAAGGTGGCCAGCGGAGCCAGGCTCAGGCTCACGGCCAGGGACATCAGGCCGGCGCGCGCCGGCAGGCGCTTGGAGCGCAACTGCATGGTGAGAACTCCCTCGGGATCGTCTATGGGTCTTTGGGCGCGATTGTGCGCCCGCCCAACGAGGGGAGCCTCAGGGTTACCGCCGCACCGCGCTCACTTCAGCATCAGCGCCACGTCCTGCCCCGGATCGCCGCAGCCCTCCAGCCGCAGTCTGAGGAACTCCAGGTCCATGTGCAGGTGCTCGACCAGTTCCGGCACCGCGACCTGCAGCGCCGCGATCGGATCGGCGTTCTGGTCGTTCGCGTCGGCGATGACCTCCGCCAGGTGCAGCACCGCCGCGAGCATCGAGAAGGGCTTGACCTCCAACGGCGTGTTGGCGTCCTTGAAGGCCTCGACCAGGTCGGCCGGGAAATGCCAGTGCGACGCGAGCGCCGCCGTCACGTCGGCATGCGTGCAGCCGAAACGATGCATCTCCAGCGAGAACCGGCTGCCGGGCTCGGCGGCGTGGGCCTCGACGTCCGCGACCTGTTCGGGCTCGCTCATCGCCATCATCAGCTGGCCGGTGCGCAGCATCAGCCCGGCGAGGTAGGCGGTGTCCACATCGCCCTGCAGCAGCTTGGCCAGCAGCCGCGCGTAGCCGGCCGTGCGCACGCTGTGGCACCAGAAACGCTGCCGGTCCAGACCCTTCACGTCGGGGAAGCTCGCCGAGATGCTGGCGGCCATGGCCAGGTTGCGCAGCGTCTCCAACCCAAGCGCCATGGCGGCGTCCTGCAGGTTGGCGATCGAATGCGAGGGGCTGTAGCGCGCCGAGTTGGCCAGCCGCAGCACCTTGGCGGCCAGTGTCGAGTCCTTGCCGATCAGCTCGGCGATCTGACCCAGCGAGACGCCGTCGTCGTCCAGGCTGCGCAGCAGCTTGCGGCCGACCTCGGGCATGACCGGAAGGCTGGCATGCCCTCCGAAGAATCGCTCCGCCTGGGAGCTGACAGCGGTCACTGCGGGCATGCGGGCAATCGTCACGGCGGCCTCCTCTGGACGCGACGGGGGGGTGGAGGCGAGTCTATGCCGCTCAGCGGCAGCGCGCCAGCGCCAGCAGCGCCACCCGGTCCAGCAGCACGATGCGGTAGCCCTGAACCGCCAATACGCCACGATCGGCCAGCTGGCGCAACGCGCGCGAGAAGGTCTCGGGGGAGATCGACAGCTGCGCCGCGACGTCGCGCTTGCGCTCGGCCAGCCGCAGCTCGGACGCGGCCCCGGCCTGCGTCAGCAGCCAGGCGGCGACCCGGCCGGTCGCATCCTGCGTCGTCAGCGCGTGGATGGCGTCCTGCGCGTCGCGCATCTGCGCCGAGACGGCCCGCACCAGCGCCTCCAGCACCAGCGGCTGCGATCGCAACCACATCGCCGCCACCGACATCGGCCATTCCATCAGCAGCGCCGAACCTGACCCCACCCGCACGTCGTCCTCGTAGCGGCCTTCGAGCCAGGCGGTGTGCAGGTCCAGCCAGAGCGGCCCGGTCAGCGGCCCGCGCGCGACGACCTTGCCCTCGCACAGCGCGCGCATGGCCACGGCCGCCTCGCCGCGCTGCCAGACGAGATCGCCGGCCCGGCATCGGCGCAGCCGGGTCATGCTGGTCAACGCGGACCAGCTCTCGCCGTCCAGCAGCACGTCGCCGAGCAGCGCGCGCCACGGCACGGGCGCGGTGGGCGGGGGGACCAGGCCGGAGGAAGGGACCAGCGCGGGCGCGAGCGGAGAAGAAGCGGTGGGAGCAACCGAGGGCGGAAGTGTGGGGGGCGGGTGGGCGATCACGGGGCAGTCTCGAAAGCCGGGGATGGCGGACTGTCCTCGCCCTCGAGGGAAATTGCCTTGCGACCCGTCAACATCCGATCACGCTCGGCCCCTGCTCGCCCGAGGGAGGGAGACAAGAGGGAGACGCTCCGCCTCATGACGGCGCCATGACCCCCTCCCCTCGCCCGAAAGAGCGAGATGGCAGACGCAAACGCGCACCGCTTGGTGGATCAGCAGATCAGCGGATCAACGGATCAGCAACGCGCGGAAGTCGTTGACGTTGGTCTGCGTCGGTCCGGTGATCAGCAGGTCGCCCAGCGCCTCGAAGAGCGCGTAGCCATTGTTGGCCGCGAGCAGCTCCGCCGGCTTGAGGCCCAGCGCGCGGGCGCGCTGCAAGGTGCTCGGGCTGAGGAAGGCGCCAGCGTTGTCCTCGACACCATCGATGCCGTCGGTGTCCGCCGCCAGCCCCCAGACGCCGTCCTCGCCGTCGAGCGAGATCGCACAGCCGAGCACGAACTCGCCAGCGCGGCCGCCGCGTCCGGGCTCGGGAACGAGCGTCACGGTGGTCTCGCCGCCTGACAGGATCAGGCAGGGCTTGGCGAAGGGCTCGCCGTGACGCGCCACCGAGCGCGCCAGCGCCGCATGCACGCGGCCGACCTCGCGCGACTCGCCCTCGATCTCATCGGACAGCACGTGGGCCGTGATGCCCAGCGCGCGCGCCGCCTCGGCCGCGGCGAGCAGGCTCTGCCGCGGCGCGGCGATGATGCGCTGCTCATGGCCATCGAAGCAGGCGTCGCCCGGCTTGGGCGTCTCCCACTCGCCGCGCTCCAGCGCATCGACGGCCACCTGCGGCAGCGCGATGCGATAACGGCGGCAGATCGCCAGCGCCTCGGCGCAGGTACTCGCGTCGGGCACGGTCGGGCCGGACGCGATGACCTGAGGGTCGTCGCCGGGCACGTCCGAGATCATCAGCGTCAGCACCTTGGCCGGCGCGCACGAGGCCGCGAGCCGGCCGCCCTTGATCGCGCTGAGGTGCTTGCGCACGCAGTTCATCTCGACGATGTTGGCGCCGCTGGCCAGCAGCGCGCGATTGACCGCCTGCTTGTCGGCCAGCGTCAGTCCGGGCGCGGCCAGCGGCATCAGCGCCGAGCCGCCCCCGGAGATCAGGCAGATCACCTGGTCGTCGGCGGTGGGCTGGAAGTCGCGCACGAGCTGCATCATCCGGGCCGCGGCGCGCTCGCCGGCGGCATCGGGCACCGGGTGCGCGGCCTCCACCATCTCGATGCGGCGGGGCCGGTAGTCCGGCGGGATGTGGCCGTAACGCGTGATCACCAGGCCCGACATCGGCGCCGACGCGGGCCAGGCCGCTTCCAGCGCCTGCGCCATCGATCCGCCGCCCTTGCCCGCGCCGATCACCAGCGTGCGGCCCTTGGGCGGCGGCGGCAGGTGAGCAGCCAGGATCTTGCCGGGCAGCGCGCGGTCCACCGCCACGCGATACAGGTGCTGGAGCAGCGCGCGCGGGTCGGCGCGCAGCGCGTCGTCGGGAGAAGGGCTCATGCGGCGATTGTGGGCAGGCGCCGCTCAGCCGGCGTCCGTAGTGCTACCGACCTCGTGGTTGCCCATGACTTCCAGGGCGCGCACCAGCGCCGAGTGGTCGAGCTGGTCCCAGCCCTGCGCCGCGGCGGCCTGCATCAGCTGCGCGGTGTTGGCGGTGTTGGGCAGCGCCAGGCTCATCGCCTTGGCGCTCTGCAGCGCGAGGTTCAGGTCCTTCTGATGCAGCGCGATGCGGAAGCCGGGATTGAACGTGCGCTTGATCATGCGCTCGCCATGGACTTCCAGGATGCGGCTGGAGGCGAAGCCGCCCATCAGCGCCTCGCGCACCTTGGCCGGATCGGCGCCGGCCTTGGACGCGAAGACCAGCGCCTCGCCGACGGCGGCGATGTTCAGCGCCACGATGATCTGGTTGGCGACCTTGGTGGTCTGGCCCGCGCCCGCGCCGCCCACCAGCGTGATGTTCTTGCCCATCAGCTCGAACAGCGGCTTGATGCGCGCGAAGGTCGCTTCCTTGCCGCCGACCATGATGGACAGCGTGCCGGCCTTGGCGCCGACCTCGCCGCCGGAGACCGGCGCATCCAGCCATTCGGCGCCGAGCGCCTCGATGCGTTCGGCGAAGTCCTTGGTCGCGATGGGCGAGATCGAGCTCATGTCGACCACGGTCTTGCCCGCGCCCTTGCCACCGGCGAAGGCCGCGGCGATGCCGCCCTCGCCGAAGAGCACGCGCTCGACGTCCGGCGTGTCCGGCACCATCGTGAAGATCACGTCGGCCTGCTCGGCCACGTCCTTCGCGCTGGCGCAGACGGTGGCGCCGGCGGCGGCGACTTCCGCGCGGACCTGGCTGCGGGTCTGCACGAAGAGCTGATGCCCGCCCTGCGCGAGGCGCACCGCCATGGGCGCGCCCATGATGCCCAGGCCGATGAAGCCGATCTTGATGCTCATGAGGTTCTCACTTTCATTTCATTGAAACTTGTCGCGCAGTGCCTGCGTGGCCGAGCGGAACACGCCGAGGTCGCTGCCCACGGCGACGAAGGTCGCGCCCTGCTCGATGTAGCGGCGCGCGTCGGCCTCGACCGGCGCGAGGATGCCCACGGGCTTGCCCGCCGCGCGGCACGCGTCGTAGATGGTCGCCATCGCGGCCTGCACGTCGGGATGCTGCGGGTTGCCGAGGTGGCCGTATCCAGCGGCCAGGTCCGAGGGGCCGATGAACACGGCGTCCACGCCCTCGATCGCGGCGATGTCCGCGACCGCGGCGACGCCGGCCGGGCTCTCGATCTGCACGATCACGGCGATCTGCTCGTTGATGCCCTGGAAGTAACCCGGCACCGTGCCGTAGCGGTTGTTGCGCTGCGAGACCGACACGCCGCGGATGCCCTGCGGCGGATAACGCGTGGCGGCCACGGCGGCGGCGGCCTGCTCGGCGGTCTCGACGAAGGGGATCAGCAGGTTGGAGAAGCCCGCGTCCAGCAGCCGCTTGATCTCCACGGCGTTGTTGCTGCTCGGGCGCACCACCGGCGCGCTGACGCTGTCCTTGAGCGCCATGAGCTGCGGCACGAAGCTGCTGACCTCATTGGGCGAATGCTCGCCGTCCAGCAGCAGCCAGTCGAAACCAGCCACGCCCAGGACCTCGGTGCTGATCGGGTTGGCCAGCGAGCACCAGCAGCCGATCAGGCGCTCGCCGGCGCGCAGGCGCTGGCGCAGCGTGTTGGGAAAACTCGAATAGGGCGTGGTCGGCGTCGGCATGGCGTGCTCCTGGGGGCGTCTTCAATCGAGCTTGAGGCCGCTCTTGCTGACCACGGCGGCCCACTTCTTGCGCTCGGCGTTGAAGAAGGCGTCCATCTCGGCCGGGTTCATCGTGCTGACTTCCGCGCCCTGCGCGGCCAGTCGCGCGCGCACGTCCGGCGAGCGGATGATGGTGATCAGCGCCGCGGAGAGCTTGTCGATGTGGGCCTTGGGCATGTTGGCCGGGGCGAGGATGCCCTGCCAGGTGCCGGACTCGAAACCGGTGGCGCCCTGCTCCGCGAGCGTGGGCACGTTGGGCAGCAGCGGCACGCGGGTGGCCTTGCTCACGCCGATGACCTTGAGCTTCCCCTGCTGCACGAAGGGCAGCGTCGCGAGCATGCCGTTCATGAGCACCTGCGTCTGACCGGCGATGGTGTCGGTGACGGCCTGCGAGCCGCCCTTGTACGGGATGTACTCCCACTTGGCGCCGGTCAGGCTGGCGACCTGGAAACCGGCCAGGTGCGGCGCGCTGCCCATCGCCGTCACGGCGAAGTCGATCTTGGACTTCTTGGACAGCTCGACCAGTTCCTTGAGGTTGTTGGCCGGCACCGACGGGTGGACGACCAGCATGTGCGGCGAGTACGCCAGCATCGCCACGCCCTTGAGGTCCTTGGACGGGTCGAAGGCGAGCTTGGTGTACAGCGACGGGCTGATCGCCAGCGCGCTGACGTCGCACAGCATGATGGTGTAGCCGTCGTTGGCCTTGGCGGTCTGGTCCGCGCCCATGTTGCCGCTGGCGCCGGGCTTGTTCTCGACGATGACGGTCTGCTTGAGCTGCTCCGACAGCAGCGGCGACAGGATGCGCGCGATGATGTCCGAGGACCCGCCCGGCGTGTACGGGACGATGATCTTCAGCGGCTTGCTGGGCCACTTGTCCTGGGCGAAGGCGCTCGGGGCGAAGCCGGCCATCGCGGCGGCGGCCACAGCCACGGTCAGGACGGCGCGGCGGGGAATCTTGTTCTGGGGCATGTCTCTCTCCGTTGCTTGGGAATGTCGTGGGATCTCAGCGGACCATGCAGGGCCGCTTGGGATCGAACTTCCAGTTGGGGATCAGGTGTTGCATGGCGATGGCGTCGTCGCGCGCGCCCAGGCCGTGCTTGAGATAGAGCTGATGAGCGGCCTCCACGGCCTTCATGTCCAGCGTCACGCCCAGGCCGGGCGCGGTCGGCACGGCCACCTCGCCGTCGACGATCTGCAGGGGCTTCTCGGTCAGGTATTGACCGTCCTGCCAGATCCAGTGCGTGTCGATGGCGGTGAGGCGCCCCGGCGCCGCGGCGGCCGCGTGCGTGAACATGGCCAGCGAGACATCGAAGTGGTTGTTGGAGTGCGAGCCCCAGGTCAGCCCGAAGTCGCGGCAGGTCTGCGCGACACGGACCGCGCCGGACATCGTCCAGAAGTGCGGGTCGGCCAGCGGGATGTCCACCGACTGCAGGCTCAGCGCGTGCGTGAACTGGCGCCAGTCGGTGGCGACCATGTTGGTGGCGGTGGGCAGGCCGGTGGCGCGCCGGAACTCGGCCATCACCTCGCGGCCGGAGAAGCCCTCCTCGGCACCGCAAGGATCCTCGGCATAGGCCAGCACGCCGCCGAGGTCGCGCAGCAGCCGCACCGCGTCCTTGAGCAGCCAGCCGCCGTTGGGATCGAGCGTGACGCGGGCGTCGGGGAAGCGCGCCTTCAGCGCCTGGATCGCCTCGACTTCCTCCTCGCCGCGCAGCACGCCGCCCTTGAGCTTGAAGTCCTTGAAGCCGTAACGCGCCTGCGCGGCGACGGCCTGCTCGACGATGGTCTCGGGCGTCATCGCGACGTGATGGCGCACCTTGAGCCACGCGTCGGCGGCCGCATCGCTGCCGGCCTCGTCCTCGGGCGTCTGGTAAGGCAGACCGGTCTTCGTGCGGTCGCCGACGAAGAACAGGTAGCCGAGCATCGCGACGCTGTCGCGCTGCTTGCCCTCACCGAGCAGCTCGCAGACCGGCACGCCCAGGTGCTGGCCGAGCAGGTCCAGCAGCGCGCACTCGACGGCGGTCAGCACGTGGATGGTGGTGCGCAGGTCAAAGGTCTGCAGGCCGCGGCCGCCGCTGTCCAGGCCCTTGAACTTCTCGCGGACCTGCGCCAGCAGCGCGTTCCACTTCGCGACCGGTTGGCCGACGAGCAGCTCGCCGGCCTGTTCCAGCGTCTTGCGGATGGGTTCGCCGCCGGGGATCTCGGCGATGCCGACATGGCCGGCGTCGTCTTCCAGGATCAGCAGGTTGCGGGTGAAGAACGGCGCATGCGCGCCGCTCAGGTTCATGAGCATGCCGTCGCGACCCGCGACGGGGATCGCGCGGGCGGACGTGACGAGGGGACTGCTTGCGCTCACGGAAGAACTCCTGATCGGGGATCGTTGAACGGGGCGCTCAATCGGCGGTGATCTTGCGGGTCTCGATGACCTGCTTCCAGCGCGCGAACTCGGTCTTCTGGAAGGCCTGCGCCTGATCGGCGGTATTGGCCACGGTCTCGATGCCGATATCGGTGAACTTCTGCTTCACCGAGGGCTCCTGCAGCGCGGCGGTGATGTCCTTCTGCAGCTGGGCGCGCACGGCGGGCGGCAGGCCGCGCGGCGCGGCCACGCCCTGCCAGGAATAGACGTCGGCGCCCTTGATGCCGGACTCGGACAGCGTGGGCACGTTGGGCAGCACGGCGGAGCGCTTGTCGCCGGTGACCGCGAGCGCGCGCAGCTTCCCGCCGACGATGTGCGGGAGCACCGCGTTGACGTTCTGGAACGAGGCGTCCACCTGCGCGCCGAGCAGGTCGGTGATCGCGGGCGAGCCGCCCTTGTAGGGGACATGCAGGCCGTTGGTGCCGGTCTGCAGCCAGAAGAGCTCGGCGGTGAGGTGGTCGGAGGAGCCGTTGCCGGAGGACGCGAAGGTCATCTTGCCGGGGTCCTTCTTGAGGGTGTCGACGACGTCCTTGACGCTCTTGAGCGGCGAGTTGGCGGGCACGACGAGCACGTTGGGCGCCTGGATGGCGACGGTGAGGAGGTCGATGTCCTTGAGCGCGTCGTACTGGACGGCCTTGAGCAGATGCGGGGCGATGACGAACGGGCCCAGGGAGGACACGAGCAGCGTGTAGCCGTCGGCCGGGGCGCGCTTGACCTGGCCGGTGCCGAGGGTGCCGGTGGCGCCGGGGCGGTTGTCGACGATGACGGTCTGGCCCCACTTCTTCTGGAGCTCGGCGCCCATGGCGCGGGCGAGCATGTCGGTGGAGCCGCCGGCCGGGAACGGCACGACGAGGGTGACGGGGCGATCGGGGAAGCCGTTGGCGAGGGCCAGGGGGGCGGCGCAGAGGGACAGGACGGCGGCGCCGAGGGCGGCACCGGCCTTGACGGCCAGGCGGCGGGTGAGAACGGTCATGGTTTGTCTCCGGGAAGGAACCGTGGAAGCCGCTCTTGGTGCCTCCCGGGTCTCAGCCCGGGAGTGCGTTGGCGACCTTGTTGTCAGTCATCATACAAGTTCAATCGCGGCGATGACAAGGCGGTCCGTGAGCCGTTCAGATCGGGGAAAACGCGAACAGGCGGATGCGCCTCAGCGCCGTTCCTGCAACGCCAGCGCCGCGCGGCGGCGGCGTTCGCGGCTGTTGGCCAGGTGCGTCCGCATGGCGGCGCGCGCCGCTTCGGTGTCTCGCGCCGCAATCGCGTCGAGGATGCTCTCGTGCTCCGCGTTGACCCGCAGCAGGTACTCGCGCTGCGCCAGCGGATCCTCATCCCCCGCGGCCTGCAGGCTCGCCAGACGCGCTCGCGGAATGCTCGGCGCGCCCAGCGTCGCCATCAGCTGCTCGAAGTGCGGATTGCCCGTCGCGCGGGCAATCTCCAGGTGGAACTGGAAATCGGCCGCCACCGCGTCCCGCCCGCCCTCCGCGGCCTCGCCGAAAGCCACCAGCGCGGCACGCATGTTGCGCAGCTGATCGTCCGTGCGCCGCTGCGCGGCCAGCGCGGCCGCCTCGGTCTCGATGCCGATGCGCAGCTCCAGCACCGCCACCACATCGTGCAGCGTCGCCATCTGCTCCGCACCGATGCGGAAGGGCCCGCCCTCCCCCAGCCCCAGCACGAAGGTCCCGATGCCGTGGCGCGTCTCCACCAGACCCGCCGCCTGCAGCTTGGAGATCGCCTCCCGCACCACCGTCCGGCTGACCTCGAACTCGGCCATGATCGCCGCCTCGGTCGGCAGCTTGTCGCCGTTGGCCAGCGCGCCGGCACGGATCCGGTCCTCCAGCGCCCGCACAAGGCCAAGCGCTAGGGATTTCGGGCGGGAACGGGTCAGCGAAGGATTCATCACGGGGTCAGTTGTACGACAACATCGAGGCTCACGACAACCGCGTTATCGCGGAGTCGCGTTCAAGCCGCGTGAAGCCGGGCGCGCGTCGGAGCGCGCGGGGACCGGGATTGTCCCGGATCCCCGAGGCCCCGCCGATCAGCCGCCGATCAGCCCAGGTCGAGCGGAAATCGCGTGCAGCCCAGCCGCGCCGAGATGTCCCGGCTGGCCGCCTGCAACATCGCCACGACCTCAGGCGCCTTGGCGTCGTCGTAGCGGAAAGTGGGGAAGCTCACGCTCATGCCGGCGATCGGCTGTCCCAGCCGGTCGAAGATCGGCACGCCCAGGCAACGGATGTGATCGTCGAATTCCTCGCGGTCCTCGCCGAAGCCCTGCGCCTTCACGCGTTCGAGCTCGGCCTGGAACGCGCCCGGCTCGGTGATCGTCTTGTCGCGGAATCGCTGGAACTCGGCGCCGGCCAGCACGCGGGCGCGGCGCTCGGGATGTTCCCAGGCCATCAGCACCTTGCCGATCGCCGTGCAGTGCAGCGGCGCGCGGCGGCCGATGCGCGAGTACATGCCCAGCATGTGCTTCGAATCGACCTTGTGGACGTAGATGATCTCGCTGTCGATCAGCGTGCCCAGGTGGACCGTCTCGCCGGTGGCGTCGGCCAGCATCTGCATGTGGTGCTTGGACAGGTCGACCAGGTCCGGGTACTGCAGCGCCTTCGCGCCGATCTCGAAGACCTTCATCGCCAGCCCGTAGCGCTCGCTGTCGCTCTCCTGGCGGACGTAGCCCAGCGTCTTCATCGTCTGCAGGAAGCGGTAGACGGTCGCCTTGGGCATGGCCAGGCGGACCGACAGCTCCGAGATGCCGGTCTCGCTGCGTTCCGACAAGGCCTGCAGGATGGCAAAGACCTTGAGCACCGCGGCCACCGACTCGGGCTGCTGCTTGCCATCGTTCAGATCGTCATCCATGCGCAACGTGTTCTTGTAAAGGGAAGATTTCACCACAGCCGGCCCGGGCCCGCGCCCAGGCGAACCCGGGCGGGCAGATCGGCGGCGGCATCGATGGACAGGCGGTAAGGCGGCGTCCAGCCGGCCTCCCCGGCGATCGTCCGGTCCGGGTTGGCGGCGCGCAGCAGCGCCACCAGGTCAAGGGGCTCGCCGTTGAAGCGCGAGCCGCGATCCTCGAGGCGCTCGCCCTTGAGCAGACGCACCACGCGCCCGGGCGCCACACCTGGGACGGCCTCCCAGGCGTTGGCCTCGCTGAGCACCCGGGCCTCGAGCCCGATGCCGATCGAGTAGCCGTAGGGATAGTCCCCGCCCGGCACCGCGGCGAAGACGTTGTTGGCGACGTGGACCTGGCCGAAGCGCACGCGCGGCGTCCGCTCCTTCACCTGCTCCCACAGGTTGTGGTGCAGCGTGACGCGCAGGTGGCCGCGGTCGTCCCGATGGTTGTCGCTGCCGCCGATCAGCATCGTCTTGTCGTGACGGCGGAAGACGCTCCACGACACGGTGACGAAGTCCGAGCGCCGCGTGATGTCCAGCAGGCCGTCGTGACGCTGCATCCGCTGGCCCAGCACGACCGGCTCGGCGGGATCGGGGCGCCCGCCGTCGTCGAAGGCGCAATGATCGATCCAGACCTGCGTGGCCTCGCGCAACGAGACAGTGTCGTACTCGGAGTTCCACTCGCCGTGCCCGTTGTCGTTCGGGTCCCAGGCCGGGAAGAAGTCGTAGGCATCGGAGAAACGCAGGTTCCGCAGGATCACCTGCGAGACCTTCTCCAGCATCAGCGATCCGCCGTCGAATCCCGCGTCGGGCGCGACGCCGACGATCGTCGTGTTGGACGGCACCTTGACGACGACCTGCGCAGCCTGGCGTCGTGCCGAGCGTTTGCGGGCCTCCTCGAGCGGCCCCTCGGGCGCTCGCCGTCCCCAGCTCGCCGGGTCGTACTGGCGGGCAAAGGCTGCGAGATCGAAGGCCGGATCGCGGAAGTCCTCGATGCCCAGTCGCTTCCCGCTCGCATCGGCGGCGAGGTCGATGCGCCCAGCCACCGCGATGAGCTTGGGCGTATCGCCGAGCGCGAGTGCCGCGTCCAGCTCCGCACGCGTGCGCACGACGCGGACCGCGCCGGGCGCCGCCTGCGCGCCGCCGACGGTGCCGCCGTTCATCGAGCCCCAGCCGTCGCCGGGTGCGATCGCATCGAACGCGGCGGCGGGCACGCCGACAGGCAGCCAGACGTTGCGGACTTCGGTCATGCGGTTGGCCGCGTCGCCCTCGGTGCTGTAGGGACGTCGCGACGTGGAGGCCGACCAGGTCGCGAGGTGCGGACCCAGCAGGTTCTCACGGACCAGCGCCTGTCCATTGGGCACCGACGGCGAGGCCCGCCATTCGCCGCGCGCCACGCCGCGATCCCACGCACGGCCCAGGCTGACGCTGCCCGGGGCCACGCCAGGCTCGGCCAGCCAGCGCGAGCGCTGCACCAGGAAGCCGTTCGCCACGGCCTGCGGCGTGCTCGGCGCGAGCACGTGCCCGCCATGACCGGGCGTGCGTCGGCCGGCGCGGCTGACGATCAGGCTGTCGTCGATGAGCAGCGTCGCGCCGCCGAAGATGAAATCGACATCGCCGCGGATCTCGCTGCGGCGCACGAGCACACGGGCGGCCCGCGCCGGATCCTCGCTCGCGCGCTCGGCATAGAAGGTGTCCTGATGCCCCAGCAGCCGGACCTGCTCCAGCTGCAGCCGGTCGCCGCGCGTCATGAGCGCGACCGCCTGCGCGCCGCCGCTCTCGCCCACGCCAGCGGGATAGCCCTGCCCATCGCGCACGCGGTCCATCGCATCGTTCACGACGGTGAGCCGCGCCAGCTGCGCGTCATCGCTGAACAGCATCACGCTGGCGCTGCCCGGCGTCCCATGGGTCTCCGCGTCCAGCAGCGGGAGGCACCGATGCGCGGGCTCGCCCCGGCGCTTGGGCAGCGCGTTGTAGCGGCCCTCGACGATGACGACCTCGCCCGGATCGCCCGCGCCGTAGAGCGCGAATGGCGCCTTGTCCTGGATGCACAGCGGCTCGCGGTAGGTGCCGGGCTTCACGAGCACGTAGCTGCGCACCGCACTGCCCTTCCCCATGCCCGTGCCCTTGCCCGGCAGCGCATCGATCGCCGCCTGCAGCGTGCGATGCGTGCCGCTGCCATCGGCCGCGACGACGAAGGTCGGCGTCCAGCGCGACGGGTCCAGCGGCGCGGGCGTCCAGTCGCCGAGGTGGTCCGCGCCGAGGTGTTCCGCGCCGGACGGCAAGGACATCGCGGCCAGGCCCAGCATCATCAGCACCCGCGCGACACGCATGCCTGCGCTCACAGGTCCGCCAGGTACAGGGCCGGTTCGCCCTCGGCGTCGGCGCTGAACAGCACCTGCTTCTCATCCGGCGTGAACGACGGATGCGGGTGCGTGACCTGCCGGTTGCCCTTGTAAACGCGCCACGAGCTGTCATGCCGCGCGACCCGGCGTTCGGTGCCGGCCTTCAGGTCGAAGAGATGCAGGAAGGGATCGGTCGCGATCTGATGGCTGCCGGTGTCGGCGACATCGGCCGGCGAATCGCAGCCGTCGCCGATCAGCAGCGTGCCGTCGTGGTTGCTCATCAGGTGCGAGCACGGCGGCATCCGCGTCAGCCGCCGGGACTCGAGCGTCACCGGATCGAGCGAGCAGATCCAGCGGTCCCGCTGCCCCTTCAGGTAGGACACATAGATCATGGCGGAGCCGTCCGGCACCCAGAACTCGTGCGTGCAGCTCTCGCCCGGATCGTGCCGCCGGCCGCAGCGCACATTGCGGCCGTCCTCGTCGATGAACCACATGCGCGCGTCGACGAGGTCGTGCGGTCCCTCATGGCAATAGGCGACCGTGTGGTCATCGCCCGGGCGGTACTGCGGATGGCCCAGCCAGCCCTGCTGCTCGAGGATCACCTCGCGCGCGCCGGTGGCCAGGTCGATGCGGATCAGCCGGCAGCGCGGCTTCGCATGGAACATCTGGTGGAACTTCTGCCAGTCGCTCAGCGGGAACCAGTCGCTCGCGGCGATCTCGATGCCGACCATCTTCGTGCACGCGCTGTTGGAGACCCAGGTGCCGTAACCGACCCAGCCCTCGGGCACGGTGTAGACGACCTCCTCGCTGAGGTCGGCCAGCGACAGCCGGATCAGTCGCCGTTCGGCGCGCACGAAATACAGATGGCGATCGTCCGGGCTCAGGAATCCGCCGAAGGTGTTCTCGCCGGCCTGGTCGGTGAGCTGCGTCGCGACCTGCGACTTCAGATCGAGCAGGTGGTAGTTCCAGCTGCTGCCCGGTCCGAACTCCGCGCCGAAGATCAGCCGCTCGCCGTCGTTGGTGAAGCACTTCTGATAGAAGTAGTTGCGATGGCAGGTCACGTCGGTCGGCGTGAGCCGCGTGACGCGCGCGCCGGTGTCGGGATCCTCGCGGGTGACGAATCGGAGCTGTCGTTCGTTGGATTTCATGGTCGCTTTCACTTGATCCGCTGCAGCAGCGCCTGGCCCTCGCGGACCAGACGCCGCGCGGCGTCGATGTCGGTGGTCTTGCCGTAGGCGACGGTCTCGAAGACCTCGCGCATGAACTTGTGCAGCCGCGCGTGCTCGAACAGCGGCGCCGGCCGCTTCAGCCGGCCCGACGCGCGCTGCACGCGGATCTGCTCGTGCGCCGCGACCTCCAGCGGCGGCAGCGTGCCCGCGGCCTTCAACTGCTCGAAGGGACCGCGCGCCGACGGCAGGCCGCGTGTGCGTCCGAGCAGCCGGGCGGCTTCGGGGTCGGTGAGCAGGAAGTTGACGAGCTGTGCGGCCAGCTCGGCGCGGCCGTTCTTCTCGGCATGCCGGCTGACCGCATACATCACGGTCGGTCGACCGAACATGCCGCTGTCCAGCGCGCCGGGCAGCGTCGGGAAGTCGCCGAGCACCAGCCGCTGCTGCTTGTCCAGCGTCGACGCGCGCAAGCCGATGACCGAGTCCCAGGTGTAGTTGCCCGCCCAGCGGCCGACGACCCAGTCGGGCTGCTGCTCGGTGGGCTTCTCGGCGCCGCCCAGGCTCGCGCGCAGGGGCAGCGGCGTGGCGACATGCTCGCCCACGAGCCGCTGATAGACCCGCACCCAGTCGAGCGCCGCCGACTCGCTCATCGCCACGCGCGGCTGCGCGGGATCGACGTAGGGCGTGCCGTGGCGCTGCTGCACCCAGGCCTGCGCGAGCAGCATCATGTCGTAGAGCTCGCCGTCCAGCGGATACGCCTCCTCGCCCAGCACGCGGCGGAACACGGGGCCCGCCGCGAAGAGCTCATCCCAGGTCCGGGGCAGCGCCAGGCCGGCACGCTCGAACGCGGCTTCGTTCCACAACATCACCCGCGCGCTGAAGGACACCGGCAGCGCGTTGAGCTTGCCGGCGACATCGCCGTAAGCCAGGTCCTCGCGGTCGAACTGCGCCAGGTCCAGCAGCGCCGCGTGCCGGTGCAGGTCGGCGAAGCCGTTGCCGCGCTTGCTGAACATCGCCAGCCACGCCCAGTTGATCTGCATGACCTCGGGCTCGGAGCCGCCGGCGATCTGCGTCGTCAGGCGCTCCAGGTAGCCGTTGAAGCCCATGTACTCGGCCTTCACGCGCACGCCATGGCGACGCTCGAAGAGCGCCAGCGCCTTGAGCGTGGCCTCGTGCCGGCCCGCGCCGCCCCACCACGCGAAGCGCAGCACGGCGTTGCGATCCTGCGCGCGAGGGACCGACGGCGCCGTCAGCGCGGCGGTCACGCCGGCCGCGGCGGCCACCGCGCCCGCGCCGGCCGCCAGCCCGAGCAGCTGTCGTCTCGGCAGGCTCATGCGTAGGCTCCGCCCATCGAGACCGACAGCAGGTTCACGCCGCTCGTCGCATCGAAGAGATGACAGGCCGAGAGCTGCGCGTGCAGCGTGACCGCGTCGCCGCGCGTCAGGCCATTCAGCGCCAGGGCCTGCTCGGCCGGGATGCGCGCGGTGATCGGCAACGCGCCGAGCTCGGCATGCAGGTAGACCTCCGAGCCCATGTGCTCGGTGAAGCGCAGCCGCGCCTCGAGGCGGACGCTGTCGCCTTGCGCGCGCGGCGCCAGGTGCAGGTGCTCGGGCCTCAGCCCGAAGGTCACCGCGCCATCGGCCAGGCGAGGCAGCGCGGCCAGGCCCGCCGCCTTGTCCGACGGCAAGGGCAGCCGCGCGCCGCCCACTTCCACCGCCAGCCCCGCGTCGGTGGCCAGCAAGCGCGCGTCGAGCAGGTTCATCTCGGGCGATCCGATGAAGCCCGCCACGAACGCATTGGCCGGCCGGTCATAGAGCGCGGTGGGCGTGTCGACTTGCTGGATCACGCCTTCCTTGAGCACGCAGATGCGCTCGCCCATCGTCATCGCCTCGACCTGGTCGTGCGTGACGTAGATGGTCGTGGCCGGCTGCTGGCTCTCGCGCAAGGTGCGGTGCAGCTCGGTCAGGCGCACGCGCATCGCCGCGCGCAGCTTGGCGTCGAGGTTGGACAGCGGCTCGTCGAAGAGGAACACGTCCGGCTTCTTCACGATCGCGCGTCCCACCGCGACCCGCTGCGCCTGACCGCCCGAGAGCTGCTTGGGATAGCGGTCCAGCAGGTGCTCCATCTCCAGCAGCTTCGCGGCATGGCGCACGCGCTGGTCCAGCTCGGCCTTCGGGGTCTTGGCCAGCTTCAGTCCGAAGGCCAGGTTGTCGTAGACCTTCATGTGCGGGTACAGCGCGTAGTTCTGGAACACCATCGCGATGCCGCGCTGCTTCGGCGGCAGCGTGTTGACGGGTCGATCGCCGATGCGCAGCTCGCCGCCGGTGATGCTCTCCAGCCCCGCGATCATGCGCAGCAACGTGGACTTCGCGCAGCCCGAGGGGCCGACGAACACCATGAACTCGCCGTCCCGCACCTCCAGGTCCACGCCGTGCACGGCCTTGAAGCCGTTGGGGTACACCTTCTCGACCTTGTCCAGGCTCAGTCTTGCCATGTCGTCAACCCTTGACTCCCGAGGACGTCGCGCCCTCGATGAAATGCTTCTGCGCCGCGAAGAACACGGCGATCGATGGGATCAGCGCCACCACGGAGATCGCGATGACATTGGCCCACTCGACCTCCTCGGTCGCGCCGATGCTCATCTTCAGCGCCAGTGAGACGGGGTACTTCTCGACCGACGCGAGGTAGATCAGCGGACCCATGAAGTCGTTCATCGTCCAGATGAACTGGAAGACCACCACGGAGATGATGGCGGGCTTGAGCAGCGGCACGATGATGTGCCACAGCAGCTGCAGCGCGTTGCAGCCGTCGATCTGCGCCGCCTCCTCCATGTCCCGCGGAATGCCGCGCAGGAACTGCACCAGCATGAAGACGAAGAAGGTGTCCGTCGCGAAGGCCGAGGGCACGATCAGCGGCAGGTAGGAATCGAGCCAGCCGATCTCGCGGAAGACCAGGTACTGCGGCAGCCGCAGCACGATCAGCGGCAGCATCATCGTGGCGATCATCACGCTGAAGAGCAGCTTGCGACCCCAGAACTCGAAGCGAGCGAAGGCGTAGGCCACCATCACGCACGAGATCACCGTGACGACGATGCGCGGGATCGTGATCAGGAAGCTGTTCAGGAAGTAGGTCGCGAAGGTGTACTCGGTGCTGGTCTTCCAGCCCTTGGCGTACGCGCCGAAGTCGAAGCGGTCCGGCCAGAAGCCCGCGGAGCTGAAGATCTCGGCGTTGCTCTTGAAGGACGCGCCCACCAGCCACAGCAGCGGGTAGAGCATCACGATCGCGACCGCGGCCAGCGCCAGGTAGCGCAAGGGGCGGTTGCCTCGGTCTCGGCCCAGTGTCAGGCTTGCCTCACTGCCGCGTCCGCGGCCCGTGCCCTCTCCCGCAAGCGGGAGAGGGAGTGAGTCGCGCGCCGCGTCGTCGCGACGGGCGGGAAGCGGAAGACGGCTCATCGCTTCGTCTCCTTCTCACCCGAGTAGAAGACCCAGTACTTGGAGCTCCAGAAGGACAGCGCCGCCAGGCCGCCGACCAGCGCGAACAGCACCCACGACAGCGCCGCGCCGTAGCCCAGGTTGAAGAAGCGGAAGCTCTGGTCGTAGATGTAGAGCGCGAGCACGTAGGTCGAGTGCAGCGGGCCGCCTTCGGTGATCATGTACGGGCCGTTGAACTCCTGGAACGCGTGGACCATCTGCATGATCACGTTGAAGAAGATCACCGGCGTGATCAGCGGCACGGTGATCTTCCAGAACTGCTGGGCCTTGCTCGCCCCGTCGCATTCGGCGGCCTCGTACAGCGAGATCGACACGTTCTGCAGCGCCGCCAGGAAGATCACCATCGCCGATCCGAACTGCCACGTGAACAGCAGCACGATGGTCCACATCGAGTAATGCTCGTCGGCGAGCCACGGGATGGGCTCCATCCCCAGCTTCACCAGCACGAGGTTCACCAGCCCGTGGCGCGCGAAGACGAAACGCCACAGCACCGCCACCGCGATCGATCCGCCGAGGATGGATGGGATGTAGAACGCGGCGCGGAAGAAGTTGATGCCGCGCAGCTTGAAATTGAGCACATGCGCGATGAACAGCGCGAAGCCCACGCGCAGCGGCACCGCCAGCAGCGCGAAGAGCAGCGTCACGCCCAGCGACTGCCGGAACAGCGGATCCGCGGTGGCGAGCTCCTCGTAGTTGCGCAGCCCGACGAACTGCGGCGGGTCGATCAGGTCGTATTGCGTGAAGCTGAGCGCGAAGCTCATCACGAAGGGAAAGAGCTTGAACAGCAGCACGCCCAGCACGAAGGGCAGGACGAACAGGAAGCCCAGGCGTTTGTTCTCGTACATGTGCCGTGTCTCCGTCGGCGAGCGCGCGCGGTCTCTGCGGACCGCGTCGCGCCGGATGGGCGAGGTCGGAAGGAGCCGCGCTCAGCGCGCGAGCCAGCCTCCATCGACCGCGACGGTATACCCGTTCACGTAGTCCGACGCCTTGGACGCCAGGAACACCACCGGCCCCGCGAGATCGTCCGGGTTGCCCCAGCGCCCGGCCGGGATGCGGTCCAGGATCGCGGCGTTGCGCGTCTCGTCCTGGCGCAGCGCGGCGGTGTTGTTGGTGGCCATGTAGCCGGGCGCGATCGCGTTGACGTTGATGCCGTGCGAGGCCCATTCATTGGCCATCAACCGCGTGATGCCCATCACGCCGCTCTTGCTGGCCGTGTACGAGGGCACGCGCACGCCGCCCTGGAAGGACAGCATCGAGGCCACGTTGATGATCTTGCCGCCGCCGCCCTGCGCGAGGTACTGCCGCGCCACGGCCTGCGAGAAGAAGAACACCGTCTTCAGGTTGAGGTCGACGACGTCGTCCCAGTCCTTCTCGCTGAAGCGGATCGCGTCCTCGCGCCGGATGATGCCGGCGTTGTTGACCAGGATGTCCACGCGGCCGGTCAGCGACTTGGCCTCGGCGACCAGGCCCTCGATGCAGCTGATGTCGCCGAGGTTGGCGCGCAGGTCGAGGAAGCGCCGGCCCAGCCGCTCGACCTCGGCGCGGGTCTCGGCCGGGTCGGACACGTTGACGCCGACGATGTGCGCGCCGGCCTGCGCCAGCGCCACCGCCATGCCCTGCCCGAGGCCGGTGTTGCAGCCCGAGACGATGGCCACGCGGCCATCGAGTTGGAAGTTGTCCAGGATCATCTCGTTCGTTCCCTTGCTTGGCCCCGCGCCTCAACGCAGCGTCGTCATCGGCACGTGGTCCATGTCCTTGAAGACCTGGTTCTCGCCGACCATGCCCCAGATGAAGGTGTAGGCCTGCGTGCCCACGCCCGAGTGGATGGACCAGCTCGGGCTGATCACCGCCTGCTCGTTGCGCACGACCAGGTGACGCGTCTGCGTGGGCTCGCCCAGCATGTGGAAGACCACCGCGTCGGACTTCATGTCGAAGTAGAAATAGACCTCCATGCGGCGGTCGTGCTGGTGGCACGGCATGGTGTTCCAGAGGCTGCCCGGCTCGAGCTGCGTCATGCCCATCAGCAGCTGGCAGGTCGGCAGCACGTCGGGCACGAGGTACTTGTAGATCGTGCGGCGGTTGCTGGTCTCGGGCGCGCCCAGCGTCTCGGGCGAGGCCTCGGCCAGCGTGACCTTGCGCGTCGGATACGCGGTGTGCGCCGGCGCGCAGTTGAAATAGAGCTTGGCCGGGTTGGCGGCATCGACGCTCTTGAACTCGACGATCCGCGCGCCCTGCCCGACGTAGAGCGCCTCGCGGGGGCCGATGTCGTACTGGGTGTCGTCGACGAAGACGCGGGCCGCGCCGCCGATGTTGATCAGTCCCAGCTCGCGGCGCTGCAGGAAGAAGTCGGTGCCGGTGTGCTTGCCCAGTTCCGCCGAGAAGGTCACCGGCCGGGTCACCGGCATGATCCCGCCGACGATGATCCGGTCGATCTGGCTGTAGGTCAGCGTCGCCTGATCGGGCTGGAACAGGTCCTCGACCAGGAACTGGCGGCGCAGGCCTTCGGTATCCAGCGTGCGGGCGTGCTCGCTGTGGATGGGTTGGCGGATTTCCATGTCGTCTCCTGGCTGTCCTGTGGCTTCACGAGCTCTGATGGGGTCGCAGCGTACGGGTCTGCGGACTTTCCCGGAACTATGGTTTCTATGTAGTGAACCACTGTTTCATTTTTCAACGACGTCGTTATAGTTGCTCGCAACGACGGCCGAGAACCGTCCTGATTCCAGGAGACGCCCCGATGAGCAGCCCGTACTTCCTGAACGACGCCGAGCCGTGGACCGAGCTCGGCGACGGCATCCGACGCAAGATCGTCGGCCACACGCCCGAGCTGATGTCGGTGCTGGTGCAGTTCGACCAGGGCGCGATCGGCACGCCGCACGCGCACGACGCGCATGACCAGATCGCGTTCGTGATCAGCGGCGCGTTCTCGTGCGAGGTCGGCGGCGTGAAGCGCGTGCTCAAGCCCGGTGACGCCTTCGTCGCGCCACGCCTGACCTCGCACGGCGTGGTCGCGCTGGAGCCCGGCAGCACGCTGCTGGACCAGTTCTCGCCGCGGCGCGAGGACTACCTCTAGCCCGCATTTCCCAAGGTCCGCGCGCGACGCGGATCGCAGCAGTCCGCAGTACCGAGGCGGGCGCCGCACTGCAGCGGCTCCGCTCCCTACCCTGCCGGCGCCCTGCGCGCGCCTGCGACCCCATGCCGCGAGAGCGACGGGCCAAGATCCCGCGCCCGCGGCCGCAGAAGAACCTTGGAGACAACGTCATGCCCCAACGCCATGGGACTCGCCTCGGGACGTCCGCGACGCCCCGCCTGACCCGCCTCGCCGCCTGCCTGCTGGGCACGGCGACGCTCACGCTGCCCGCCTGGAGCCAGGACCAGGCCGTGCCGGCCCCCGCTCCCGCGCCTGCTGCGTCCGAGCCCACCGGCCCCGCCGCCGAGAAGTCGCTCGAGACGGTCGTCGTGACCGGCATCCGCGCCTCGCTGGCCGCGGCGCTGAATGCCAAGCGGCAGGACCGCGGCATCGTCGACGTGATCAAGGCCGAGGACATCGCCAAGTTCCCCGACACCAACCTGGCCGAATCGCTGCAGCGCATCCCGGGCGTGGTCATCGACCGAGACGCCGGCGAGGGTCGCAACATCACCGTGCGCGGCCTGGGCGCGGACTTCACGCGCGTGCGCATCAACGGCATCGAGGCGCTGGCCACCACGGGCGGCACGGACAGCTCCGGTGGCGCCAACCGATCGCGCGGCTTCGACTTCAACGTCTTCGCCTCCGAGCTCTTCAACACGATCACCGTGCGCAAGAGCAGCTCGGCCGAGGTGGACGAGGGTTCGCTCGGCGCGACCGTCGACCTGCAGGCCGCGCGGCCTTTCGACTTCAACAAGCGCGTGATCACCGCGTCGGTGAAGGGCCGCTTCAACGACCTGTCGCGCGAGACCGATCCGCGCGCGGCCTTCCTGCTCAGCGACGTCTTCCTCGACAACAAGCTGGGCGTGCTCGTGTCGGGCGCGTACTCCAAGCGCCGCCTGTATGAAGAGGGCTTCTCCACGGTGCGTTGGGACAACGGCGCGTCCTCCGGCGGCTGGTGCTCACCGCAAGGCGTGACCCCGGGCAACCCGACGACCACTGCCACCACCTGCGGCCCCGCGGCGCAGGGCGTGCCACGCCTGCCCGCCTCGCCAGGCGCGACCACGGCCTACAACGACGCGAGCAGCTCGGCCAACTTCCACCCGCGGCTGCCGCGCTACGGCCGGCTCACGCATGACCAGGACCGGCTGGGCCTGACCGGCTCGATCCAGTTCCGCCCCAGCGACCGCACGCTGCTGACCTTCGACATGCTGTACTCGAAGCTCGACGCGACGCGCCAGGAGGACTTCCTGGAGGCCATCTCCTTCAGCCGCACCGCGAGCCAGGGCGGCAAGCCGCAGACCAGCGTCGTGGAGGCGCAGTACGCGCCCAACGGCGCGCTGCAATACGGCGTGTTCAACGGCGTCGACATCCGGGCCGAGTCGCGCTACGACGAGCTCTCGACGACCTTCCGCCAGCCCAGCCTGACGCTGGAGCAGGAGATCACCGATCACCTGAAGTTCAACGCCAAGGTCGGCCGCGCGGACTCCAAGTTCCGCAACCCGGTGCAGACGACGGTCACGCTGGACGCGCTCAACGTCAACGGCTACACGCTGGACTTCCGCGGCAATGACCGGCTGCCGGTCATCAAGTACCCCTTCGATCCCACCGCGCAGAACGGCGCGCTGCAGATCGTGGGCGTGCCGCAGGTCACGACGGGCACACAGCCCACGACGGTCACCAACACGACGACCAGCGAGATCCGCATCCGGCCGCAGGGGGCCAACAACCGCAACGACATCGCGCACCTGGACCTGGCCTGGGAAGTGATGCCTGATCAGCTCACGCTGAAGGCCGGCTACGACTACAAGAAGTACAGCTTCGACACCTACGAATTCCGGCGCATCAACCAGAACGACACGATCTTCTCGCCGGCGGCGGGCTCGGGCGTGCTGACGACGATGCTGACCAACTTCGGCCGCGGCCTGAGCCTGCCCGCAGGCACCCCGACCTCGTGGGTCATCCCCGATCTCAACGCGATCGCCGCGGCCTACGACATCTACTGCAACTGCCTCAAGAGCGGTCCTGCGGGTGGTCCGGGCGACTTCACGCTGTCCTCGATCACCAACGGCAACGCGCGCGGCAACAACCGCGCGGTGATCGAGCGCGACCGCGGCGGCTTCGTGCAGGCCGACTTCGAAGGCCGCGTGATGGGCCTGAAGATGCAGGGCAATGTCGGCGTGCGCTACGTCGTGACCGAGCAGGACGCCACCGGCTACCTGGCCACTGGCGGCGGCACCGAGGTGGTCATCGGGCAGAAGTACAAGGACTGGCTGCCGGCGCTGAACCTCTCGGCCAACCTGACCAAGGACCTGGTCGCGCGTTTCGCCGCGGCGAAGGTGATGGCGCGTCCTCAGCTCGGCAACCTGAACCCCGGCGGCACGATCAGCACGACGGGCACCTTGTCGATCACCACGGGCAATCCGTACCTGAAGCCCTTCCGCGCGAAGACCTTCGATGCCAGCCTGGAGTGGTACTTCGGCCGCAACGCCTTCCTGGGCGTGGGTCTGTTCCAGAAGAACATCAGCACCTACATCCAGAGCCTGCGCACCAACGCGCCGTACAACCAGACCGGCTTGCCGCTGTCGCTGCTGCCGTCCAACTTCACCGGCGAGGAAGTCTTCCAGCTCACCACTCCGATCAACACGCCCGGGGGCAAGCTTCGCGGGATCGAGCTCAACTACCAGCAGCCGTTCTCCTTCCTGCCGGCGTGGGGCAAGAACTTCGGCACGGTGCTCAACTACACCTACGTGAAGTCCAAGATCACCTACCTGATCTCGCCAACCAGCGATGCGGTGATCACGGACGACCTGCTGAACATGTCGCCCAAGTCGTGGAACGCGACGCTGTACTACGACGACAACACCTTCAGCGCACGGGTGTCGGCGTCCAAGCGTTCCTCGTTCCTGACGCGGGTGCCGGGGCAGAACAACAACGACGTCGAAGGGAAGAACGCCACGCTCAACGTGGATGCGTCGATCTCGTACAAGGTCAACGACCGGCTCACCATCACGCTGGAAGGCGTCAACCTCACCAACGAGGCCAACGACCAGTTCATCAGCCGCGCTCGCAACAGCCCCGTCGTCTATCACGTCACCGGACGCGAGTACCTGCTCGGGGCGAGCTACAAGTTCTAAGCTTCGGCTCATGAGAACTTCCTGGCTCGTCGCGCTGGTCGGCACCTTTCTGGCCAGCACCGTTCAGGCGCAGAGCGCGCCGCCTGCCCTCCGCGTGATCCTTGTCGGCGATTCGACGATGGCCACGAAGAGCGGCTACGGCGACGCGCTCTGCGCGCGCTTCAAGCCCGAGGTGCGCTGCGTCAACGCGGCGCGCGGCGGCCGCAGCACGAAGAGCTTCCGCGCCGAGGGCCTGTGGGACCAGGTGATGACGCAGTTGCAGGACCGCCCGGCGGGCCAGGTCGACGTGGTGCTGATGCAGTTCGGCCACAACGACCAGCCCGGCAAGCCGGGCCGCTCGACGGACCTGCAGACCGAGTTCCCCGCCAACCTCACGCGCTACATCGAAGAGGTCGCGCCCACCGGCGCGCGCTTCGTGCTGATCACGCCGCTGACGCGGCGCAGCTTCGATGCGCAGGGCCGTCTGGACAACGCACTGCGTCCCTGGGCCGAAGCGACGATCCGTGTCGCCAAGTCGCATCGCGTCCCGCTGATCGATCTCAACGCGATCAGCCACGCGGCCGTGCAGGCGATGGGCGAGACCGAAGCGGACACGCTGGCGATGGCGCCCAAGCCCATCGATGCGCCCGCGCAAGGCGCCTCCGCGCCGGAACGGGCCGGGGCGGCGAATCCCGTCTTCGACCGCACGCATCTCGGCGCCAAGGGCGCGCAAGTCTTCTCCGCGATGGTCGCTGAGCAGCTCGTCATCGCGATGCCCGAGCTGCAGCGCTGGATGCGCTGATTCGACGGAGTGACAAGCCGGGATCGCTTCCCGGCATCGATGTCAACGCAGATCGCTCATCGCCTCGATGGGCACGATGGCTCCCGGATGCTGGATCACACGCGCGGCGACGCGGTTGCCGAAGGTCGCCGCGGCGACTGCATCGCTGCCGGTCAGCCTCCGCGCCAAATAGCCCCCGGCAAAGGAATCCCCCGCCGCCGTCGTGTCGACGACACGATCCACCGCCTGCGTCGGTGCCTCACGCCAAGCGCGCTCGGCCCCCTCGCCCGCTTGCGGGAGAGGGTGGGGGTGAGGGCCAGCGGCCGCCGCACACACCAGTGTGGAAAGGGCCCCGCGCTTGATCACGATCTCAGGCACGGGCAGCGCTTGCGCATGCGCGATCGCCGCGTCGATATCGGGCAACGCGAAGAGCGCCTGATGATCGTCGACCGTCACCAGCGCGATGGTCGATAGCGAGAACGCGCGCTCGAACTCCCGCTGCGCTGCGGCCCGATCCGGCCAAAGCCGCGGCCGATAGTTGTTGTCGAAGATGACCTGGGCGCCCTGCTCTCGCATCGCCGCCATCAACGCATAGAGCCGCTCACGCCCCGCTGCTGGCAGGATCGCCAGCGTGATGCCGCTGAGATAGAGCGCATCGAACTCCCCGCGACTCGCCTCGATCGGCGTGAGCTCGATATCGAAATACGCCTTCGCCGCCGCCGTCTCCCGCCAGTAATGGAAGCTGCGCTCCCCACGCGCGTCGACCTCGATCATGTACAGCCCGGGCATGCGCCCCGCGATGCGCCGCACCAGGCGCGTGTCGATGCCCTGATCGCGCCAGCGCTCGATCAGGCCGGTGCTGAGGCTGTCCTCGCCGAGCGCGGTCGCATACGCGACCTCCACGCCGGCCGCCGCGCCGCAGCGCCGCAGGTACACCGCGGTGTTGAAGGTGTCTCCGCCGAAGCCCTGCGTCATCGACCCGAAGGCCTCGCCCTTGAGCTCGAGCATGCATTCGCCGATCACGGCCACGCGCTTGGTCATACCGGTCCTTCTTCCCAGCTATCCCTGCTATCCCTGCTCATTCCAGCAGCTTCGTCTCACTCTTGAAACGATGTTCCGGATTTTGGAATCAGAGGAAGAAGCGCGCCACCGGGCTGACCCGGAGACGTGTCAGGACCGACCTGCAGCGGACAGTGCCCACTGCTGGCAGTTCGCCGTGTCGAGCGCCGCGAAACGGCCCTCGTCATCGAAGACCATCCAGACGCCGCGGAAGAATCGCGCTCGCGGCGGCTGCGTCGACGTCCACGGCCAGCGGGCGTGCAGGCGCCCGGTCTCCAGGCAGACCAGTTCCACGCGCTGGGGCAAGGCCTCGCCGGTGGCCTCGTCCTGCTCGACGACCCAGCACGCCAACCAGCGTCCACCCAGCCCGATCACGTGACGATCCGCGAGCAGCAGTTCCGGGTATCGCTGCTTCGGATTCGACGGATTCATCGGCTGAAGCACGCGTTTGCCCGCGTCGTTGATGCCGGGACGGAAGTCCAGCAGCTCGCCGTTGCTGATCGCGACGCGATGCACCCGATCGCTGCCGTCCTTGGTCGGCATCGCCAGCGTCAACGGGTCGCGGACGAGCAAGCGGCGCGTCGGCAGGCCATAGCGCCAGTGTTCATCGGCACTCTTCGTGTCCGCACCGTCAATCCACCAGTGCTCCTGCTCCTGGCGCGTGTCGATGTCGCGCACCCGCCCCGGCAGATCCGCGACCTGCCACAGCACCTCGCCCAGCATCGGCGACAACACATCGAGCACACGCACCCGGCGGCCCTCGGCGACCGTCCACGTCTCGCCGTCGAATTGCGTCGAGAACGCATCGAATCGATGCACGCCCAGATCGACGAGCCGCTCTTCCGGCACCACCAGACGCGTGACGCGCCAGTCCTGCGCATCGCCGGATGGACGAGCCGCGAGCAGCAAGGCCGATCCGCCGTCGAAGGCGCCCACCAGCCGATCCGCTGGCACCGGCAGATGCGCGCGACGACGGCCCCGCGCATCGAGCCGCACGACGCCGGACTCGCCCAGCGCCAGCAGCCATTCGCCATCGGGCAGCGGCAACGCATCGCGCACGGGCAGGCCGCCCGCGTCGGGCATCGTGCCGAGAAGCGGCGAGGACCGCGTGCTCAGCACCTGCGGCTCGCGATCGACGATGGACCTCTTGATCGGCGGCAGGTCGGCCGCGAACGAAGGATCCCCGGCCATCCGGGTCAGCCGTGCGATCTGCTCGAAGCGCAGCGGCGGGGGATCGAGCCGGACCTGGTCCTCGAGCATCGGTCCCACCAGCATCAGCGCGAGGCGATGCGTCCAACGGCCCGTCTCGCTCAGACCCAGCAATTCATCGGCCATCGCGGCGCGCTCGACGGTGCGATCGGGCTCGTAGAGCCACTGCTCGAGCGCGTCCTGATACGCCGCCAGCGTCTCCGGCCAGCCCTGCGCGCGCCAGACGATCGCCCGTGCGGCCTCGGCCCCGCCCGCCGCTTCGACGGCTGTCAGCCAGATCGCGGCGCGCTCGCGTGCCTCGGCCTCCTGCACCGGCCAGATCACACGGATCGCCTCGCGCAGTTCGCCGCGCGCGGCCAGCGACTCGGCCCATTCCACGCGCAAGCGCCGCGCCGGATCGGGCCAGCGCTTCTCCAAGGCCACGACGGCATCGGCGAACGCGCGATCGCGCCGCGCCACGCGCACCGCCTGGCGCCAATCGCCGGCCAGCGCGTAGTAGCGCACGATCACCGCCGCGGGCATGTCCCAGCTCAGCGCGAGCTCCGCGGCCTTGGCGAGCTGCCCATGCCGCTCGAGCATGTCCAGCGCGCCTTGCTTCTCGCCGAGCAGCACCGCATGCACATAGGCCGCCTCGTCGAAGCGGCCTTGCGCCTCCAGCCGCTCGGCGGTCTTGCGATAGAGCTGGCGCAGATGCGACATGAGCTCGTCGCCGAAGACCATGCCCGCGGTGGCCGGCGTGTTGGCCGCGTTCAGCGACAGGCTGTGGCGCGCGCCGAGCAGGAAGGCCTGCCCCAGCGCGCCGTCGCCCGGGCCACCGCCCAGCGGCGGCGCATGACGCAGCGCGTCCTTGAGCTGGTCCTCGTCGAACATCCGCAGCACACGCCGCATGTAGGCCGCGTTGCGCGCGCCGATCATGGACATCAGCCCCGAGGTCGCAGCCACGCGCGCGGCCCATTGCCGCCAGGCCTGCGGACGGATGCCCGCGCGGTTCAGCCGCTCGGGCAGGCCGGTCGCGGCCAACGCGCGCGCCGCGCGGTCCACCACGCGCGCGGCCGCGCCCGCCGCGGTGCCCAGGATCGAGCGACCGCCACCACTGATGCCGACACCTCGCCCCGATCCCGCGCCATTTCCGGTCCCGGTCCCGGTCCCTGTCCCCGTCCCTGTTCCCGGGCGAACGCCTTTGCCGCGAGCGAGATAGGCGATCAGCCCGAAGAACGCCGCGCAGACGAGCACCGTGATCAGCAAGGTCCAGTCGGTCTTGAAGCTGGCGCTCGATTGACGATCCTCGGCGCACATGCGCATCACCGTGATGACCGCGGACGCGCTCAACACGATGCGCAAGGTGGTCCACCCGCCCTCGGCGCCACCGCCGTTGAACGAGCTCGGCGAGGCGCCACCGCGATCACCTGATGCGGCTGCTCCGCGGCGCGCCGACGCCGCCCCGGCCTTGCGCAGCGCCTCCAGCATCTCGCGCGTGGCGCTCGCCGTCCCACCGGGCACCTCCGGGCCGAGCACTTCGCGCAGATCGCGCGGCGCCAGCACGAACGCGGCTTCCCGCGCGGGCTGCGTCAGGTCGAAGGGCTCGATCAAGGGCGTGTCCGCGTCCAGCCATTCCGACGGATCGACGCGTCGCGCGTCGCTGAAACGCAGCGGACGCAGGCGTCCGCCTTCGGCCAGCCAGGCGTCGGCGACGAGCGGTCCATGCCCGGATCCATGGGATCCATCGGCCCCGGCGGCGCGATCGCGCCATTCCTCGCTCGACACCTGCGCGCTGCACAGCACGCCATGCTGGCGCCGCAGCGGCCACGCGCCGAGCGCGCCGCAGTCCGCCCATCGCGAGGCCGGCCAGATCAAGAGATCGCCGTCCTCGAAGCGATGCAGCGCCGCGCCCTCGCACCAGGACGCGAGCACGATCTCGCGACGTGCCGGCTCGTCATGCCACGCCGCCGGCCACCACAAGGCGTCGACGGCCTGCCGGCCCGCGAGCACCGGACGCTGGATTTCCGCGCCGCGCGTCATCGATTGCTCCCCTGCCCGGCCACGGATGCCCCGGTCGCGTGGGACGCGTCGGCCGGCTTCTCGTCGCGCGCGATCATCAGCGGCTGCCCGCTGGATCCGTCGATCACGACGAGCTCGCGGTCCCGCGTGATCACCGCGACGCGCCCGGACCACGGGCAGACGCTCGCCTGCACGATGTCGGCGTCCGCCTGGAAGATGGCTTCGGTGACGTTCACGGACACGCGCAGCAAGGCGCGCTTGCCCACGAGCACGATCAGCGACGGCGATGCTTCACCGTCCACCGTCGTGAGGCCGATGACCCGGCCACCGCTCGGCGCGCGCACCGTGGCCTCGGGCAGTTCGCCGCCCTTGTGCTGGAAGAAGAGATCTTCCTTCTCGGACGACCAGCGCATCCGCCAGGTCTCGGTGTCCGCGTCGACCCGCGCTGCCACCGCCACCGGCAGGTGCAACCAGCCCCATCGAGGCTCGAGGGGCGGCCGCACGCGCAGGGCGAGGAAGACGCGATCGGGCTGCTCCGGCAGGTCCAGCACGGCGATGCCGCCGCGATCCGGCGGGTTCAGGCCGACCTCCCAGAGCCACAGCCGTTCCTGCTTGTAGCTGAGGACGATCGCGAGGTCATCGGTGGACGCGGCCATCGCCAGCACCTCGCGACCGACGATGCGCAGATGCGCCTCCTGCGCCGTGCGCCTGCTGGGCCAGAACGACAGCTGCCGCGCGTCATCGAGCAGGAGCAACGCGCTTTGCTGCTCGTGCTTGAGCACCACCAGCGGCATCCATTTCGCCGTGCCCGGCGTGGCCTTGAACTCGTCGAGATCGGTCAGCCGACGCCCCCCGAAATCCGGCAGATGCCAGCCCTGATGCACGTCGCGGTCCGCGGCCACCTGCATCAGTCCGAACGAGGTCAGCCCGTCCACGCCGAGCGCGACGGGCGACTGCCGAGCTGACCATTGATGCGCGCGACGTTGCACGCCGCGCTTGCCGTCGGCCGCCGGTACCGAGAACACCAGCGCCGTGTGAGAGCCGTCGATCCCGGGCACCATCAGGTGATCGCCGCCCCGCGCGAATCGCGGCGCCTGCGTCATCGCCATCAAGGGCGCATGACCGCGCGGCGGTGCGCGCCGGGCCGGCCGCGCGTGGTTCACGCCGCCCGGCGCCGTCAGGGCCGGGACCGGCGTCTTGAAATCAGCCCGCAGCAGGCGCGCGGAGATGCGCTCATCGGGCAGCGGCAGTACCGCACGCCGCGTCACGCCCGGCGCCGCCAACGCGACCTCCAGCTCCGGCGTCATCAGCCGCAGTCGCAGGCTCAGCGCGCGCTCCTGTCCCGTGGGCGCTGCGAGCGCCGGCGTCGGCGCGCCGATCCACCACAGCTCCGCCTCACGCAGATCGGGGCATTCGCGGCGGCGCTTGTGCGCCGCGAGCGCGGCGATGGCCGCGCCGACACGCAGCGACGCGGACGCGTCCGGGTCACGGACCGTGCCCGCCGGCCCCTTCGCCTCCATTGCCGCAGGGTCCTCAGCGACCTCGAGCGAGACCTGCATGCCGGCGATCGCCTCGCGCCAGGCACTGCGGTGCGCATCGCTGGCGGCGACGAAGGTCCGAGCGCGCATCAGACGCGCGAGCTCGCGCACGCCGGACGCTTCGTGCAATTGCCCGGGCTCCTGCACCACGCCCCAGAACAGCGACCCGCCGAGTTCCTCGGCGCGGCGCGCCAGCAGCACCCACGCGGCCAGGTGCGCCAGTCGCGGCGCGCCCAGCTGCAGCGGGCCGGCGTCGAACAGCGCGACCACCGCGCGATCCGTCGGCGTCGCCCGCAGCGTCGGCGCGAGGAACAGGTGTTCCTGCGAGGCTGCGCGGCGCAGGAACTCCTCAGGGAGTTCCTCGGCCAGCAGCCATTCGGTGGTCAACAGCCGGTCGTACGGCCCGCGCGAGCGCAGATCCCCGAGCCCCTCGGGCTCGACGGGCGACCGTCCGGAGCGCGCCTTGGCCGGCCCGGCCAGGTCCTGCAGCCGGCGCACCAGCTCGCCCAGCGACTCGGCCAGCATCGGATCGAACCAGGCCAGCCAGCCGTGCCAGCGCTGCAACGGGGCGGGCAACGCGAAGGCCGTGCTCATGCCACGCCCTCCGCCGCAACCGTCACCTCTGTCGCGTCCTCCGTTGCCACGGGGAATGCTGCCGGCAGCCCCCAGCGCGCGGCGATGGCGCGCAAGGTCGCCTCATCGGCGGGCTGAGCGCGGTCCAGCGGCAGCACCGCCTCGGGCGCGGCCCACAGCAGCAAGGGCGTGCGCCCGTGCCGGCGCTTCAGGGCATTGAAGACCAGCCCCGCGTCGACATCGGGCGAGACATGCGTGGGCAGCCACAGCATCGGTGCCTGCGCGGCGGGCGCGGCATAGCGGATGCCATCGACCCAGGGCATCGTCGCGGGATTGCCGAGCACGACGAGCCAATCGGCCGCCGCGCTCAGGCGCAGGTCCGCGCGGCGAGCGGGCGGCAAGGCGGCCAAGGCCACCAGCAACGCGCGCGCCGGCTCGCCATGGGCGATCGCCGCCTGCGCCGCCGGAATCGGCTCCGCTGCAGCCCGCCACGCCCAGCGGCGCGGCGTCAGGGCCGCGTTGATCGCGCTCATTGCAGCGTGGTGCCGATCGTGCCGATCGTGCCGCTCGCACCCTCGACGCGCAGCCGCGCCAGCAGCTGCTCGCGCGCCGCCGCCAGCTCGGCCGGCAATTGCTCGGGGGCGAAGTTGGCGTCGATCTCACGCAGCACGCTGGTGATGGCCGGATGGCCGTTCGCCGCGTCGACCGCCGCGCTGAGGCAGGCCTGCGCCTGCGCGATCAGCCGGCCCACGCGCGACAGCGGCTGCATCGCGGCCTCCTCGACGGCGTAGCGCAGGTGCGGGTGCTCCGCGTGCGCGAGCTGCGCCTTGAGCACGTCCCGCGCCTGCAGTTGCGCCTGCTGCGTGGGCAGCACGTAACGCAGCGGCCAGAGATCCGCGGGCAGCGCCTCGAGCCGGCCCGCCAGCACGGCGGCCGCGGCGATCAGGCGCTGCGCCTTGACGATGCGCCGGTCCGACAGCCGCAGTCCCGCAGCGCGCAGCTGACGGATCGCCTCGGCCAGCACGGGCCGCACGGCGTCCATGCGGACCTCCTTGAGATGCTTGCCCAGCAGATCGAGGTGGACCATCGCGCCCGGGCCGTCGACGGCCTGGAAGTCGCTGCGCCAGCCGCCCTCGAGCAGCGATTCCAGTTGCTCATCGGGCACCGGCTCGACGAAGGCGTGCAGCAGGAAGCGATCGGCGAAGGCGGCGAGCGCCTCGTCCTCGGGCAGGCCGTTGGCTGCACCGACACACACGCGCAGCGGGCAGGCGAGCTGCGTGTGGCCGCGGCGGAAGCGGCGCTCGTTGAGCACGCCCAGCAGCGTGTTGAGGATGGCGGTGGATCCGAGGAAGACCTCGTCGAGGAAGGCCACGTCGGCCTCGGGCAGCATGCCGGTGACGTCGGTCTCGACAGTGCCCTCGCGCAGCTTGCGCAGGTCCACGGGGCCGAAGAGCTCGGTGGGCTCGGTGAAGCGGCCCAGCAGGTATTCGAAGTAGCGGCCGCCCAGCGCCTGCGCGACGCGTCGCACGACGGCGCTCTTGCCGGTGCCGGGCGGGCCGACCACCAGCAGGTGTTCCTGGGCGACGGCGGCCAGGACGATCAGCTCGGCGAGCGGCTCGCGGCCGACGAGCCCGGTGGTGGCGGCATGGAGCGCGGCGCGCAGCTCGCGCGCGGCGTCGGAAATGGCGGTCATGTCAGGTCGGCTCTGCGGCCGCGTGGGGTGGTCCCGGCTCGACGCAAGCGTCCTCCCTCCGGGCTAGGCGCGGATTATCACGTTTACAGTCGGCCACCCCGCCTCGCTCAAGGACTTCGCCATGGCATCTCCCACACCGCGTTCATCGCCTTCATCGCCTTCATCGCCTTCATCTCGTTCATCGCGTTCGCTGCGCCCGCACGCCCTGGCCCTGACCCTCGGGCTCGCGACTGCCTTCGCCGCACCGGCCCGGGCCGAAGTCGAGATCCCCGATCGCTTCCCCGAGCTGAAGATGCTGTCCGCGCCCGACGCCGCGGCGGGGATCGTGCGCTGCACGGGCCAGTCCGCGCCAGCCGAGGCGCAGGCGTGGATCGCCGCGCTGCTGGGCTCGGCGGACCCAGACGACGCCCGCGAGTTCGCACCGGCCCAGGCACCCGCGGTCGCCATCGCCGCGCGCGGCTGGTGGACCTGCGTGCAGCTCAGCCCGACGCGATTCCCGATCTATCCGCTGGAGGTCCTGTCCGAGACCATCTCCGTCGACGGCGTGGCCGCGCCCGCGATGGCCGACTTCCACCGCCGCCTGCTGCGCGCCCTGGCGGAACGCGGGCAGGCGCTCGGCCTGGTCGTGTTCCCGACCGGTCACGGCAATCAGCTGAGCTTCAAGGTGGCGCCCAACACCGCGCTGTACCTGGGCTTCACGAAGGAGTTCCTGCGCGCGGGCACCTACGTCGACAACGGCATGACCGCCGTGCTGCGCGATCCGGCGATCGGCACGCTGCGCATCACCAACATGGTCGAGGCCTCGCGCGACAACGTGAAGGGACAACTCGCCTTCCCCGCCGAGCGCGTGATGTGGCCCATGGACGGGGACTACATCCAGCCCGCGCCCGGCCCGGTCAACACCGCGCAGGTCTTCGAGGGCACCCGCTGGACCTCCACGCAGCAGACCGTCATCGCCTTCCAGCCGGGCGGTGTGGCGACGATGACCTCGCCGCGCACGACGTCCACCGGGACCTGGGAAGCGCGCGACGGCGTGGTCCGCATGAAGATCGGCAGCGGCACCTTCTACACGCTGCGCGCCTCGGCCGACGGCAAGACGCTCGCGGGCCGCGCCCGCAACACGCCTCGTCCCGCCAAGGACATTCCGCCCGGGATGGAAGCCGTCATGGGCAAGATGCGGCACTGGACCATCACGCTGACGCCGGCACCCTGACCGGCGGGGAACAGCTCGCGTCACGGCGCTTCAGATCGCTTCGGCGTTCCTCAGGGCGCGTCCTGATTCCACCCGCGGATCACGAAGCGCAGTCGGCCCTTGATGCCGGGGCTGCTGGGCTGGCGCGTGCCGTCCGCGGCGATGGTCGCGCTGTCGACCTCCACGTTGACCTCGACCGCTTCGCCCGCGATCTGCTGCGGCGTGAGCGCCGTGTCGGCCAGCGACACGCCCGCGTCCTGCCACGCGTACTTCACCTTCCACGGCGTGCCGTCCGCGCGGGGCGGCTCCATCTCCAGGATCAGCGCGTTGCGGAACAGATACCCGCCCTCGAAATGCTGGTTCAGCCACAGGCGCTGGTCGATCTCGTAGTCCGGCACCTTCACGCCCAGCGTCAGCCCATACGCCAGCGATCGCCGTCTGGGATTGACCTTCGCGCGGTTGGCCAGGAACACCGTCGACAGGTAATGCGAGCTGCTGCCGCCGCACTGCAGCCAGTCCGCGTGCGTGAGGCAGGCCACGGAGTCCTCCTCGGCCGTGCGGCGCGTCAGGTACCAGAGCTTGCCGCGCGGCGACGCCAGCATCTCGATCTGGTACAGCGCGTTGACGCGCGCCTGCTGCCCGTCCGCGGCCTTGAGCACGTCGGCCGGCAGCCGGATCTCGTCGATGTCCATCCACACGTCCACGCGCACGTCGCCGAAGAGGAAACGCGTGAGGTTCTGGAAGGCCTCCTCGCTGTTGACGATGCCGTAGAAGCCCGAATGCGAGCGGTAGGCGAAGGCCTTCGCGCAGGGCGAGCCGACGCTGCCGTCCTCGTTGAGCCCGCGCAGCGTGGCGTTCTCGATCTTCACCAGCCCGTCGCTGCCGTTGCCGACGAAGGTGCGCGACAGGCCGGCGGCGGCCTCGTAGTCCAGCCGGTTCGTGCCGACCATCGTGAACACGTTGCGCGACGGGAAACGCGACTCCGGAATCAGGTCCACCGCGTCATGGCGCGCGAAAGCCGCCTTGAGGTCGAGGTAATCGGCCATGCGCTGGCCGCGGTTGAAGTTGCTGATGTCCATCGCCGCGAACCACGACGGCACGTTCAGCCCCAGCATGTCGATGCCGTTGTGCGGCGTGGCGTAGGTGAAGAACTTGTCCACGCAGCCCGCCACCTGCTTCGGGTCGAGCGCCGCGTTCTGCAGGAAGGCCCGGCACACCAGCCCGCCCATCGAGTGCGCGACCAGGTGGCAGCGGAAGTCCTCGGGCTTGTCCACGCCGCTGCGCGGATTGGCCAGCAGCAGCTCGCGCACCTTGGCCACGAGCTCGGAAAGCCCCTTGG
Organism: Roseateles sp. So40a; assembly: GCF_048081605.1. Taxonomy (NCBI): domain Bacteria; kingdom Pseudomonadati; phylum Pseudomonadota; class Betaproteobacteria; order Burkholderiales; family Sphaerotilaceae; genus Roseateles; species Roseateles sp. So40a. The sequence goes on from NZ_CP182288.1 coordinate 3,620,273, forward strand.
CGAAGTCCTCGATCGTGGGCGTCTTGCCCGTCCCGAACAGCGTCGAGGCCGGGTCGTAGTAGCGGTAGATGACGATGGACTTGCTGCCCAGCACGTTGTCAGTGGGCTTGCCGCTGGCGTCGAATTCCCAGCCGGGATCGACGATGTCCAGCCCGTCCTCGTAGACGTCGCTGTAGCCGAATTCCGAGGCGAGCCGCACGACCGGCGATTCGAAGACGAACTTGCGCGGCCGCTCCTTGTTGCTGGCCGACGCGCGCATCGTCGTCGAGCCGAGGTTGAAGCCGCAGAACGGATCGGCGGTGGTCTCGTCGATCTCGCCGCGCGTCATCGCGAAGCCGCGCACGTAGATGATCGGATGGAACGGTGCGTTGTTGTTGGCCATCAGCCGCCTCCCCGCCCCGCGCGTCAGGCGAGGCCGCGCGCAGTCTGGCGCGCGGGCGGCCAGCCGTCATTCCCACGTTCTAGGTCGGGGTCAACGCTGCTTGAACCAGCGGCCCAGCGTCGCGCGTTCCTCGTCGGTGATGCCGGTCGCGTTGTTGAGCGGCATGCTCTTTTGCACGACGACCTGCTGGTAGATCTCCGCGGCGTGCTGCTCGATCAGCTGGGGCTCGTGGAACTGGATGCGCTTGGGCGCCAGCGCCGCGTTGTGGCAGGCCAGGCAGCGCGCGTCGACGATGCGTTTCACGGTATCGAAACTCACCGGACCGGTGCCGTCGACGACGGCGGCAGTGCCTGCGGCAGCGCCGGAGGCCGGCGTGCTCACCGTGGCCGGCGCCGTCGTCACCGGCACCATCGTCGGGGTCGGCGCGAGCCAGGAGATCAGCACCGCCAGCAGCATCGCCACCGCAACCAGCAGCGGCCACGCGTCCACGCCCTTGTGGCGTTTCACGAACCAGGTCCGCACCAGCGCGCCCGCCAGCATCAGCATCACCAGCACCAGCCAGTTCTGCGGATGGCTGTAGAGCATGCCGTAGTGGTTGGACAGCATCGCGATCAGCACCGGCAACGTGAAGTAGGTGTTGTGCACGCTGCGCTGCTTGCCGCGCTGGCCGTGGATGGGATCGACGGGCCGGCCCGCGCGCATGTCCGCGATCACCTGCTTCTGGCCCGGGATGATCCAGAAGAACACGTTGGCGCTCATCATCGTGGCGATCATGGCGCCGGTGATCAGGAAGGCCGCGCGTCCGGCAAAGAGCTGGCTCGCGCCCCAGGCCGCGGCGACGATCACCGCCGCGATCAGGCCGAGCACCACGCCGTCGTTGCCGATCGAGCCATCGGCCTTGCGCCCGAAGCGCCGGCAGATCTGGTCATAGATCAGCCAGCCGCCGGCGAGGAATCCGAGCGCGCCCGCCACCGCCGCCGGCGCGCTCCAGTCGAAGACGCGCTTGTCGATCAGGTAGGTGTCGGCGTTGAAGAGATACAGCAGCGCGAAGAGCGCGAAGCCGCTCATCCACGTCCAGTAGCTCTCCCAGTAGAACCAGTGCAGGTGTTGCGGCAGGTGCGCCGGCGCGACCATGTACTTCTGCGGGTTGTAGAAGCCGCCGCCGTGCACGGCCCACAACTCGCCGTCGACGCCCTTGGCGCGGAGATCGTCGGCCTGCGGCTTGACCAGGTGGTTGTCCAGCCAGACGAAATAGAAGGAGGCGCCGATCCAGGCGATGGCCACGATCACGTGCAGCCAGCGCAGCAGCAGATTGGCCCAGTCAAGCAGGTAGCTGTCCATCAACGAACGTTGAGCAAGTTCCGGACCACCACTGCGGGCGCTGTGAACCGGCGAGCGTCGCGCTGAAGAAACCTGGGCGCCGCGGCGACGTCAAGGCGCGGAGTGTATACAGTCCTGCATCACCTGCGCCACCACCGCCAGCGCCACCAGCTCCGGCTGCTTGCCCGAGATGCCTGGAATGCCGATCGGGCAGGTCACGTGCGCCAGCTCCGGCGCGCTGAAGCCGCGGGCCTCGAGCCGGTGCTGGAAGGTCGCCCACTTGCTCTTGCTGCCGATCAGCCCGATGTAGGGCAGGTCGCGCGCCTCGCGCTGGCGCTTGAGGCAGGCGGCCAGGATGTCCAGGTCCTCGGCGTGGCTGAAGCTCATGATGAGCACGTGCGATCCAGGCGCCAGCGTCGGTACCGCGCCCTGCACCGGCTCGGACTGCTCGGCCCGCACGTTGTCGGGCAGCGGCTCAGGGAACATGCCCTCGCGGCTGTCGATCCAGTGCACGCGCGCGGGCAGGCGGGCCAGCAGGTCCACGATCGCGCGGCCCACATGGCCGCCGCCGAAGAGCGCGATCCGCCGCCAGTCGTCCTGCACGCCGAGCAGGTCCGCCAAGCCGGCGATGCGTTGCGCGTCCAGCAGGTCGAAGCTCAGCCAGACCACACCGCCGCAGCATTGCCCCAACGAGGGTCCGAGCGCGAAACGCTGGCGGGCGTCCACCACCCGGCCAGCGGCCAACGCGGCGCGCGCCTTGGCGATGGCGTCGAACTCCAGCTGGCCGCCGCCGATCGTGCCCACGACGTCCGACGCGGTCACCGCCATCCAGGCGCCGACCTCGCGTGGGCCGCTGCCCCGCAGCTCATCCACGCGCACCAGCACCGCGGGCTCGCGCGCGAGCCTCAGGGCCAGGGTCTGCCAGGGACGCATGGGCGGGGTCTCAGCTGCCGCGGTAGGTGGAGTAGGCCCACGGGCTGGCCAGCAAAGGCACGTGGTAATGCGCGCTGGCATCGGCGATGCCAAAGTCCAGCGGCACCTCGTCGAGGAAGGCAGGCTCGGGCAGCGTCACGCGACGGGCGCGGAAATAGTCGGCGACCTCGAACACCAGGCGGTAGCGGCCGGTCAGCAGCGAGGCGCCCTCCAGCAGCGGCGCGTCGGCGCGGCCGTCGGCATTCAGCGTGAGCACCTGCAGCAGCTTCGGCTCGCCGCCTTCGATCCGGTAGAGCCGGACCGCCATGCCCCCGGCCGGGCTGCCATGCATCGTGTCCAGGACGTGGGTGGTGAGTTTGCCCATCGGGATCTCAAGTGATCGGAGAGTCGAGGGGCAAAGTGTATACACTCGCGGGCACACTGAGTGCCCTGCCATGAGCCCTCACCCCAACCCCTCTCCCGCTGCGCGGGCGAGGGGCTCAAGATCACCGCCGCTCAACCCATGAACGCCCGCGACCTCGACGCCAACGCGTCCGTCACCCAGCGCATCACCGCCTCGATCACGCAGGCGATCGTCGAGCGCCGGCTGATGCCGGGCACCAAGCTCGTCGAGCAGCAGCTGGCCGACATCTTCGATTGCTCCCGCACGCTGGTCCGCCAGGCGCTGAATCAGCTCAGCCGCGACCGGCTGGTGCGGCTCGAGCCCGCTCGTGGCGCCTTCGTCGCGCAGCCCAGCGTCGAGGAAGCCCGCCAGGTCTTCGAGGTGCGCAAGATGCTGGAAGCCGCCATGCTCGCCGACCTCTGCCAGCGCATCACCCCCGCGCAGATCAAGCAGCTGCGGGCCCATCTGAAGCAGGAACGCGAGGCCATCGGACGCACCGACGTGCCCGGCCGCACGCGGCTCCTGGCGGACTTCCACGTCGTGCTCGCGCGCATGCAGGGCAACGAGGTGCTGGCCCAGCTGCTGACCGATCTGCTCTCGCGCAGCTCGCTGATCGCGCTGATGTACCAGAGCTCGCACTCCGCCGCCGAGTCCCAGGCCGAGCACGAGGCCATCGTCGACGCGCTCGAAGCGCACGACAAACGCGCCGCGCTCAAGCTGCTGGACGCGCACCTCGGCAACGTCGAATCCAACCTGCGGCTGGACCCGCGCGTGCAGGACCTGAAATCGGTCCTGCAGCCCTGAGCCTCGACCCGCGTCCGGCTCGTACTGCCCTGTCCTGCCCTGTCCCGACCCGACCCGCATCACCTGCCATGAAGCCCGTCCTCTCCCCCGGTTATCCCCGCGACCTCATCGGCTACGGCGAGCATCCGCCGCACGCGAACTGGCCGGGCCAGGCGCGCATCGCGCTGCAGTTCGTCCTCAACTACGAGGAGGGCGGCGAGAACTCCGTGCTGCACGGCGACGCCGGCAGCGAGCAGTTCCTGTCCGAGATGTTCAACCCGGCCGCCTATCCGGCGCGCCACCTGAGCATGGAAGGCATCTACGAATACGGCTCGCGCGTGGGCGTGTGGCGGCTGCTGCGCGAATTCGAGAAACGCGCGCTGCCGCTGACCGTCTTCGGCGTGTCGATGGCGCTGGAGCGGCATCCGGAGCTGGCGCACGCGCTGGTGCAGCTCAACCATGAGATCGCCTGCCACGGCTGGCGCTGGATCCATTACCAGAACATGGACGAGTCCATCGAGCGCCAGCACATGGACATCGGCATGGACATCCTGCAGCGGCTGACCGGCGAGCGGCCCTCGGGCTGGTACACCGGCCGCGACAGCCCGCACACGCGCCGCCTGGTCGCGGACTTCGGCGGCTTCGAGTACGACAGCGACTACTACGGCGACGACCTGCCCTTCTGGCTCAACGTCCGCAAGACCGACGGCGCGCTCACGCCCCACCTGGTCGTGCCCTACACGCTGGACTGCAACGACATGCGCTTCTCGCTGCCGCAGGGATTCAGCCACGGCGACGAGTTCTTCGAGTACCTGCGCGACACCTTCGACGTGCTCTACGCGGAGGGCGCCGAGTCGCCCAAGATGATGAGCATCGGCATGCACTGCCGGCTGCTGGGACGCCCCGGCCGGATGCGCGCGTTGCAGCGCTTCCTCGATCACGTCGAGCGCCACGACCGCGTCTGGATCGCACGCCGCGTCGACATCGCCCGCCACTGGCGCGCCACGCATCCGTTCGATGCGGACAAGGCCTTCGTGTGGGGCTGAGCATGATGACCCTCGATCAACTGAACGCCGCCGGCGAGGACGCCCTCGTCGCGCTGCTGGACGGCATCTACGAGCACTCTCCATGGATCGCGCGCCGCGCCTTCGCGGCCCGGCCCGCCGACGGATTCGCCAGCCTCGCGGCGCTCAAGCACGCGCTGGCGCGCGTGGTCCGCGAAGCGTCGGTCGACGAGCAGCTCGGCCTGATCCGCGCGCACCCGGAGCTCGCCGGCAAGGCGATGGTCGCCAAGACCCTGACCGCCGAGTCGACGAACGAGCAACGCACTGCCGGCCTCACCGACTGCAGCCCCGAGGAATTCGCCCGGCTGCAGCAGCTCAACGCCGACTACAACGCGCGCTTCGGCTGGCCCTTCATCCTGGCCGTGCGCGGCCCGCGCGGGCTGGGACTGACGCGGCACCAGATCATTGACACCTTCGCGCGCCGACTGAACGCGCATCCCGACATCGAGCGCGCCGAGTGCCTGCGCAACATCCACCGCATCGCCGAGATCCGGCTGAACGACAAGTTCGGCATCACGCCCACGCTGGGCAACCAGGTCTGGGACTGGGCCGAATCGCTGGCGCGCTTCTCGGATCCGGGGTTCGCCGAGAACGGTCAGCTCACCGTGCTCTACCTGACCGACGCGCATCGCGCGGCGGCGGCGCAGCTCGCGGACTGGATGCGCGAATGCGGCTTCGATGAGGTCGGCATCGACGCGGTCGGCAATGTGGTCGGCGTCTATCACGGCACCGACGCCGACGCGCCGCGGCTTCTCACCGGCAGCCATTACGACACGGTGCGCAATGGCGGCAAGTACGACGGCCGGCTCGGCATCCTCGTGCCGATGGCCTGCGTGCGCGAGCTGCATCGCCAGGGCCGGCGCCTGCGGCACGGCCTGGAGGTCGTCGGTTTCTCCGAGGAGGAAGGCCAGCGCTACAAGGCGACGTTCCTCGGCTCCAGCGCGCTGGTGGGCCGCTTCGATCCGACGTGGCTCGATCAGGCCGATGCCGATGGCGTCGTGCTGCGCGACCTGATGCGCGAGGCCGGACTGCCCGCGACGATGGACGCGATCCAGGCGCTGCGCCGCGATCCCGCGCGCTACCTCGGCTTCATCGAGGTCCACATCGAACAGGGCCCGGTGCTCAACGAGCTCGACCTGCCGCTGGGCATCGTGACCTCGATCAACGGCAGCATCCGCTACGTCGGCGAGCTGCGCGGCCTGGCGTCGCATGCGGGCACGACGCCGATGGACCGGCGCCGTGACGCCGCTGCCGCGGTGGCCGAGCTGATCCTGTACGTCGAGGAACGCGCCGGCGCGGTGCCCGAGGTCGTCGGCACCGTGGGTCAGCTGCAGGTGCCCAACGGCTCGATCAACGTCATCCCCGGCCGCTGCCGATTCAGCCTGGACCTGCGCGCCACCACGGACGAGGCGCGTGACGCGCTCGACGCCGACGTGCGCGCACGCCTGGCCGCCATCTGCGAGCGACGCGGCCTGAGCTTCACGCTGGAGCGCACCGAGGCCGCGGCTGCCGCGCCCAGCGATCCCGCCTGGCAGGCGCGCTGGGAGCAGGCGGTCGCCGCGCTCGGGCTGCCCGCGCACCGCATGCCCTCGGGCGCCGGCCACGACGCGATGAAGCTCCATCAGGCGATGCCGCAGGCCATGCTGTTCCAGCGCGGCCTGAACCTGGGCATCAGCCACAACCCGCTCGAGGCCATCAGCAACGACGACACCGAGCTCTGCGTCCAGGCCTTCCAGGCACTGCTGGACCGGCTCTGAGCCGCTGAGCACCTTCACGCCCGCTGAGCGCCCTCTTCAAGCATTCCGAGATCCCACGCGCATGACCACCTCCCGACAAGCCTTCTACGACGCGCTCGACGCCTGGATCGACGCGCACTTCGACGACGAGGTCCGCTACCTGCAGGCGCTGGTGCGCGTGCCCACCGACACGCCGCCCGGCAACAACGCGCCGCATGCCGCGCGCACCGCCGAGCTGCTCGCCGAGATGGGCCTGCATGCCGAGTCGCATCCGGTGCCGCAGGCGCAGGTTCGCGAGTACGGGCTGGAATCGCTGACCAACCTGATCGTGCGCCGCCGCTTCGGTCCCGAAGGCTCCGGCCCGGTGATCGCGCTGAACGCGCACGGCGATGTCGTGCCGCCCGGCGAAGGCTGGACGCACGACCCCTACGGCGGCGAGATCGCCGAGGGCCAGCTCTACGGACGCGCCTCGGCGGTCAGCAAGAGTGACTTCGCGAGCTACACCTTCGCGCTGCGCGCGCTGGAGTCGCTGCAAGCGTCGCTACACGCGGCGGGCACGCCGCTGGGCGGCGGCGTCGAGCTGCACTTCACCTATGACGAGGAATTCGGCGGCGAGCTCGGTCCGGGCTGGCTGCTCCAGCAGGGACTGACCAAGCCCGATTTCCTGCTCGCCGCCGGCTTCAGCTATCAAGTCGTCACCGCGCACAACGGCTGCCTGCAGATGGAGGTGACGGTGCACGGCAAGATGGCGCATGCCGCCATCCCCGACACCGGCATCGACGCGCTGCAAGGCGCGGTCACGCTGCTCAACGCGCTGTACGCGCGCAACGCGGTCTACCGCGGCATCACGTCGCAGGTCGAGGGCATCAAACACCCCTACCTGAACGTCGGCCGCATCGAGGGCGGCACCAACACCAACGTCGTGCCGGGCAAGGTCACGTTCAAGCTCGATCGTCGCATGATCCCCGAGGAGGATCCGGTCGTCGTCGAGGCCGAGATCCGCGACACGATCGCGCAGGCCGCCGCCGCCTTCCCCGGCATCACCGTGGACGTGCGCCGCCTGCTGCTGGCGCGATCGCTCAAGCCGCTGCCCGGCAACCGGCCGCTGGTGGAAGCGCTGCAGCGCCACGGTGAGGCCGTCTTCGGCGAGACCATCCCGACCTCCGGCACGCCGCTGTACACCGACGTGCGGCTGTACGGCGAGCACGGCATCCCCGCCGCGATCTACGGGGCGGGTCCGCGGACCGTGCTGGAGTCTCACGCCAAGCGCGCCGATGAACGCGTCGCGCTCGACGACCTGCGCCGCGCGACGAAGGTCGTCGCACGCACCCTGCTGGACCTGCTGCGCACCGAGTGACCGCAGCGCGGGCACTGAACTTGTGCGCGCAGAACTGTATACATACGAATGACCCGCCTGCATACATTGCGCTGAACGCGTGAAGACGGCCTCGGCCTTGCCCGACGCCGTCGCGCATACGCCGTTCGGCGTATGCGGTCGCGAAATGGCATGGTCGTTGCGTCGGTGTTCCTGTTGATTCCCAGGAGACACCAATGACGCTTCCCCGCCGCCGCGCCCTCACCGCCCCCCTGAAGGCCGCCGCGCTGACGCTGGCCCTGCTGGCCGGCGCGACCGCCTCGACGCTGGTCCAGGCCCAGGCCTCGGCCGCCGCCGTGACCCCGATCAAGTTCCAGCTCGACTGGCGCTTCGAGGGTCCGTCCGCGCTGTTCCTGCTGCCGGTGGCCAAGGGCTACTTCAAGCAGGAGAAGCTCGACGTCAGCGTGGATGCCGGCAACGGCTCGGGCGGCGCGGTGATGCGCGTGGCCTCCGGGTCCTACGACCTGGGCTTCGCCGACATGGCGGCGCTGATGGAGTTCCACGCCAACAACCCCGACGCGCCCAACAAGCCGGTGGCCGTCATGATGGTCTACAACAACACGCCTGCCGCGGTGCTCGCGCTCAGGAAGAGCGGCATCGCCTCGCTGGCGGACCTCGGCGGCAAGAAGCTGGGCGCGCCTGTCTTCGACGCCGGCCGCCGCGCCTTCCCCATCCTGGCCAAGGCCAACAAGATCGGCGCGGCGCAGTGGATCAGCATGGATCCGCCGCTGCGCGAGACCATGCTCGCGCGCGGCGATGTGGATGCGATCACCGGGTTCTCGTTCACCTCGCTGCTGAGCCTGGAGGCGCGCGGCGTGAAGGCGGGCGACGTGGTGGTCTTCCCCTACGCCGACCATGGCGTGAAGCTCTACGGCAACGCGATCATCGCGTCGCCCAAGTTCATCAAGGAGAAGCCCGAGCAGCTCAAGGCCTTCCTGCGTGCCTTCGCCAAGGGCGCCAAGGAGACGATGGCCGCGCCGGACGCGGCGATCGCCTTCGTCAAGGAACGCGACGGCATCATCAACGTCGAGCTGGAGAAGCGCCGCCTGCGCATGGCCATCGACGCGGTGATCGCCAGCCCCGACGCGCGCGCCGAGGGCTTCGGCCAGATCGCCGCGCCGCGGCTGAGCCTGATGGCCAGCCAGGTGTCCGATGCCTACGGCACCAAGACCCGCGTCGATCCGGTCGCGGTGTGGAACGGGGCGTTCCTGCCGAGCGCGGCGGAGCTCAACGTGCTGCCGCCCCGGAAGTGAGCGCCATGCACACCGCTGCTGCCGCAGATACAGGGAATGCCGTGAATGCCGTGGATGCCGCGGCCACCGCGCCCTTCGTCGAGTTCCGCGATGTCTGGCTGGCCTACAACGAAGACCTGCTCGCGCAGGGCCGCTTCGCGGTCGAGGCCATCGACCTGAAGGTCGCACGCGGCGAGTTCATCGCGATCGTCGGCCCGTCGGGCTGCGGCAAGTCGACCTTCATGAAGCTCACCACGGGGCTCAAGGCGCCCTCGCGCGGCGAGATCCGCGTGGACGGCCGCACCGTGCACGGGCCGCTGAAGATCAGCGGCATGGCCTTCCAGTCCGCCTCGCTGCTGCCCTGGCGCACGACGCTGGCCAACGTGATGCTGCCGCTGGAGATCGTCGAGCCCTACCGCTCGCAGTGGAGGACGCATCGCGCGGACTTCGAGGCGCGCGCCCGCGCGCTGCTCGCGCGCGTCGGCCTGGCGGGTTACGAGGACAAGTTCCCCTGGCAGCTCTCGGGCGGCATGCAGCAGCGCGCGAGCATCTGCCGCGCGCTGATCCATGAGCCCCAGCTGCTGCTGCTCGACGAGCCCTTCGGCGCGCTGGACGCGTTCACGCGCGAGGAGCTGTGGTGCATCCTGCGAGACCTGCAGGCCACGCAGGGCTTCAACGTCATCCTGGTCACGCACGACCTGCGCGAGTCGGTGTTCCTCGCCGACACGATCTACGTGATGAGCAGGGGCCCGGGCCGCATGCAGCTGCGCCGCGAGGTGGATCTGCCGCGTCCGCGCGATCTGGAGATCACCTACACGCCGGCCTTCGGCGAGATCGTCCACGAGCTGCGCGGTCACATCGGCGCGCTGAAGAAGCAAGGCATGGAGATCGCGCAATGACCGCCGCCGTGCCGGGCTCCCCCGTCCCCCACCGCGGCCGCCGGCTGCTGCGTCGCAACGCGCACTGGCTGCTGCTCATCGCCCTGCTGCTGGGCTGGCAGTGCGTGTGCGGGCTCTTCGACATCTCCGAGTACCTCTTCCCCAGCCCCTGGGCGATCGCGCGCCAGCTGTGGGAGCACCACGCGACGCTCCTCGCGCATGCATGGCGGAGCTACTGGGTGACGATGGCGGGCTTCTCGATCTCCATCGTCGTCGGCGTCGCGCTGGGATGCCTGATGGGCAGCTCGCGGCTCGCGTACGAGGCGATGTATCCGCTGATGACCGGCTTCAACGCGCTGCCCAAGGCCGCGTTCGTGCCCATCCTGGTGGTGTGGTTCGGCATCGGCGCGGGCCCGGCGATCCTGACCGCCTTCCTGATCAGCTTCTTCCCGATCATGGTCAACATCGCCACCGGCCTGGCCACGCTCGAACCGGAGCTCGAGGACGTGCTGCGCGTGCTCGGCGCCCGCCGGCGGGACATCCTGTTCAAGGTCGGGCTGCCGCGGTCGATGCCGCATTTCTTCGGCGCGCTCAAGGTGGCGATCACGCTGGCCTTCGTCGGCACCACCGTGTCGGAGATGACCGCCGCCAACGAGGGCATCGGCTACCTGCTGATCTCGGCGGGATCGTCGATGCAGATGGGTCTCGCCTTCGCGGGGCTGGCCGTCGTCGGGGCGATGGCCATGGCCATGTATGAACTCTTCGCCGCCGTCGAGCGCCGCCTCACCGGCTGGGCCCATCGCGGTCAGCCGTCATGACCGGCCGCGCCTGACGCCCCCAGAACCCGGGCCACGTGTCCGGGTTCCCCAGGTTCCCTTTCAGCAGTACTCCCACAACCATTCGAATCCAACCCGGAGCACTTTCATGACGCATTCCCCCCTCGCCCTGGCCCGATCGATCCTGCCTCGATCGATGACGGCCGGACCGCTCGCGGTCGCCGCCGCGCTGGCCCTGGCCGGTGGCAGCGCGCAGGCACAGAGCAGCGTGTCCCTGTACGGTCTGGTCGACATGAGCGTCGGCAGCACCAAGGCGGCCGGCACCGCGTCCTCGATCCAGGGCGTCGAGAGCGGCAAGATGAGCACCAGCTTCCTCGGCTTCCGAGGCAACGAGGACCTGGGCGACGGCCTGAGCGCCTTCTTCCAGCTGGACGCCTTCCTGCGCGCGGACGGCGGCCTGAACGGCCGTTTCAACGGCGACGCGTTCTGGGCCCGCAATGCCTTCGTCGGCCTGCGCAACAAGGCCTGGGGCGATGTGAAGCTCGGCCGCAACACGACGCCGCTGTTCGTCGCGGCGCTGAGCTACAACCCCTTCGGCGACAGCTTCGGGTACTCGCCGACGATCCGGCACATCTTCACCAACGGCACCACCACCGGCGATTCGGGCTGGAGCGATTCGGTGCTGTACACCACGCCGCTGATCGAGGGCTTCAGCGGCACGGCCTTCATCGCCGCGGGCGAAGGCGCCGGCGGGCGCAATACCGGCGCGAGCGTGCAGTACAACGCCGGCGGTCCCTTCGCGGCGTCGCTGGTCTATCAGAAGGTCGGCAAGGATGGCGCCACGCCAGTCGACGATTCCAAGACCTGGCTGGGCAGCGTGTCCTACGACGCGGGTGTGGTGAAGCTGTTCGGCCAGTACGGCAAGGTCGACAACACCACGCGGAACATCGACTACAAGCTCTACGAGGCGGGCGCGTCCGTGCCCATCGGCAACGGCAAGGTGCTGGCGCAGTACGGGCAGATCTCGCCGAGCGCCGGAGCCAGGCGCAAGACCTTCACCGTGGGTTATGACCACTGGCTGTCCAAGCGCACCGATGTCTACGCGATGGCGATGAGCGACAAGCTGACCGGTCAGGCCAACGGCAACGGCAACAGCTTCTCGGTCGGCGTGCGTCACCGGTTCTGACGATCGTCTTGTCGGAATCGGGGCGAGGGCCGCGGTGCCCCGCCTAGAATCCGCCGCATCATGCGCCCGCAGATGCCCTCCCTCGCCGCCCGCTGGATGACCGTCCTGGTCTTCTGGCTGGCGGCGTTGCTGCCCGCGGCCTCGATGGCCGCGCAGGCGCTGAACGGGGATCTGGCGCCGTGGACGCAGATCTGCCGATCCAGCGTGGTCGGCCCCCGCGCCGCGGAGCTGCGCGCGGGACTCGCGGACAGCGGCGTGGACGATCAGGATCACGCGCTCTTCCAGCACTGCGCGTTCTGCCATCTGCATCAGGACGCCCTGGCCTTCCCGCCGACGGCGGCTGCGGCGCCGCTGCGCACCGAGTTGCGCCACGGCCTGCCCGAGCGCTTCCTCAGCGCTTCCACCACCGCCCATGCGTGGCGGCACGCGCTCGCGAGAGCGCCTCCTCTGACGGTCTGAAGCCTGTCGCATCGGCCCCGCGCCGGTGCTCCCTTCTTCCGTTGGAGTTTTCCCATGCTTTGCACTTCCCGTGCGCGCAGGCTTCGTGCCGGCGCGCTGACGGCGATCGCGGCGGCCAGCGCCGCGACCACCTTCGCCGCTGTCGCCAACACGGCTTCCGATAATGCGGCTGCCAATAACGCGCCCTCTGATTCCCCTGACCGCGTCCACACGCTGGGCATCGTCCGCGTGGACGGCGCGTCGCCGACCTCGCTGCCCAGCCGCATCCCCACCTCGATGGAAGGCGTCACCGGGGAGGACATCGCCCGCGACATCAACGCCACCGACGCCGAGGACGCGCTGAAGTACTTGCCCAGCCTGCTCGTGCGCAAGCGCTACATCGGCGACTACAACCACGCGGTGCTGTCCACGCGGGCCTCGGGCACCGGCAACAGCGCGCGCTCGCTGGTCTATGCGGACGGCATCCTGCTGTCCAACCTGCTGGGCAACGGGGCGAGCTTCGCGCCGCGCTGGGGCCTGGTCTCGCCCGAGGAGATCGCTCGCGTCGACGTCATGTACGGGCCGTTCTCGGCGGCCTACCCGGGCAACGCGGTCGGTGCGGTGGTCGATTTCCAGACGCGCATGCCGACACGGTTCGAAGCCCACGCGCGCATCGGCTACAGCCATCAGGCCAGCGGTCTGTACGGGGCCCGCGCGGATGCGCGTCAGGCCAGCGCGTCCATCGGCAGCGCCGAGGGTGCGTTCTCGTGGTGGCTGCATGCCGGACGCACCGACAGCGAGGGCCCGCCGCAGACCTTCGCCAATCGGGCGTTGAGCACCACCGCGCCGGCTGCCGGTGCCGTGCCGGTGACCGGCGCGGAGACCGGCTTGAATCGCAACGACCAGCCCTGGCTGCTGCTGGCCAGCGGCACGCAATACGACACCGTGCAGGACCAGGCCAAGCTCAAGCTGGCCTATGACATCGATCCGGGCCTTCGGCTGCTGTATGTCTTCGGGCTGTGGAGCAACCGCAGCGACGGGCAGTCACGCAGCTTCCTGCGCGATGCCGACGGACGCGTGGTCGACCATCGCTACAGCGGCGGACTCACGCAGCCCATCAGCATCGACGGCAAGGGCTATCTGCTCAGCGCCAGCGACTTCCCGCAGACGCGGGACGAGCTGGAGCACCGCATGCACGCGATCTCGCTGAAGCGGCGGGTGCGCGACGGCCTGGGCTGGGAGCTGTCGGGCAGCGTCTACGACTACCTCGCGGATCGCGCGCGGGCCTATGCGCCGACCACGACGGCCACCAATGGCGGGCGATTGACCGACCAGTCCGGCACCGGCTGGAACACGCTCTCGGCCAAGCTCACGTGGACGCCGGAGGGCAGTGAACACACGATCGACGCCGGGCTGTCGCAGGAGCAGTACCAGCTGCGCACACGCGTCTTCGGATTGAGCGACTGGCGAAGTGGCGCGGCCGGCGCGATGAGCTCGCGCTTCGACGGCGACACGCGCGTGCGCGCCGTCTTCGCGCAGGACGCATGGACCTTCGCACCGGACTGGACGGCGGTGCTGGGACTGCGCGGCGAGCGCTGGTCGGCCTTCGACGGCGTGACCCAATCGACCGCGGCCACGCAGCAGCATCCCGCACGGTCGCAGACGGCCTGGTCGCCGAAGGCGGCGATCTCCTACGGGGTCAGCGATCAATGGGTGCTCAAGGCGAGCACCGGCCGCGCGGTGCGTTGCCCGACGGTGAGCGAACTCTTCCAGGGTGGCTTCAACGCGGCGGGACAGTTCATCAACAACGACCCGAACCTCAAGCCCGAGCGCAGCTGGACCAGCGAGCTCAGCGCCGAGTGGACCGGCGCCGATCGCGATGCGCTGCGGGTGACGCTGTTCCACGAGGACAGCCGCGATGCGCTGTACTCGCAGCTCAACGTGGCGACGAACGCGAACACGGTGCAGAACATCAATCGCATCCGCACGCGCGGCGTGGAGCTGAGCGGTACGGCGGGGTTGCCTCAGCGCGTGACGCTGACGGGCAGCGTGACCTTCGCGGACTCGGTGATCCTGGCCAACGCGGGCTATGCGACGAAGCCGGGCGACACGGTCGGCAAGTGGCAGCCGCGCGTGCCGCGCTGGCGGGCGACGATGCTGGCGCAATGGCAGGCGCGGGACGACGTGAGCGTGAGCCTGGGCGCGCGCTACAGCGGCAAGCAGTTCAGCACGCTGGACAACAGCGATGTGAATGGCTTCGCGTACATGGCGGCGAGCAAGTATTTCACCGTGGACACGCGGGTGCAGTGGAAGGTCGACCGTCAATGGACCTTGTCCGCGGGCATCGACAACCTCAACAACTACCAATACTGGAACTTCCACCCCTATCCGGGACGGACGTTCCAGGTGGAAGCGAGGTGGGATTACTGACCTCGACGGTCAGGCAAGCCGGCTTCGGGCCAGTGACGTGCCGAATGGATCACTCGTCGAATGATCAGGCACGGGGGCGGCGACGAATAGACCACCTTGTAGCTGCGCTTGATGGGCAGCACGCGCACGTTCTTGTTCTGCGTTTGAGAGCCGATCCCGGGCTGCAACGCAAGCAACTTGAACTTGCGGTAAAGCTCCTTGAGCAGCTTCTGTGCAGCAAACGGGTTCTCGGCCCTGATCCGGGCCACGATCTCAAGGAGATCCTGCTGCGCCCGAAGGGAGATCGCGGCGTTCAAGCTTGGGCCGGCGGTTCATCCGAACCGTCCGCTCCGAGTTCGTCCTCGATCTCCTTCATCACCTGAGCCAGCGGACGGTCTTCGCCACGAGCGCTCGATTCGAGCGTCTCGCGAATCATCCGGTACTCGTGTGCCTCTTCATTGTCGGGATCGAAGAACGCTGGACTGTTGATGAAGACAGCTTCCTTGATGAGCCATGCGACATGTTCATCAAGTGTCAGCCCCGACTCGATGGCCCCGGCCTCCAGCGTGCGCATCAAAGCGGTGTCGATGCGGATGGTCAACGTGGAGGTGTCGGGCTCAGCCATCGGCGGATTGAAATAGATCGGATCCAGAAGTGCGTTCATTCTGCACCTGCGCTTTCCAAGCCCGGTCGTTGCCGAGCCGTGTGATCGACGCGCACGATCCAGAGGACCGCCCCTTCGTTTCGGTAGACGATGCGATAGCTTCCCTTCACGCACAGCTCGCGCGTCTCTCCGTCCTCGCCCAGCGTCCCGATGCCCGGCTGGAATTCGAGCAGCGAGAACTTCTTGAAGAACTCCTCCCGCATCCTCAGCGCGGCCAGTGGCTTGTCCGCATGGATACGGCGAAGGATGTTGGAGAGGTCGGTGCGGGCGGCTTGGCTGAAAGCGACCGTCAAGGCTTGGTCGGGAAGTCCTGCGTCTTCTCCGCTCCAAGCTGATCGTCGATCGTGCGCATGACCTCCTCGAGAGACACCGTGTTCCCGAGGTGGATGTCCCTCAGCCCTTCCTCGACTCGACGAAGGTGTTGTGCGCGCTCGTTGTGCGGGTCATGGTAGTCAGGCGAGTTCCGGAACAACGCGGCACGCACCATTTGCTCCACCAGCTCGTCCACCGAGAAGTGAACTTCACGAGCACGATCCTCAAGTTCGCGCTTGAGATCGGCGGCCATGCGGACGGTCAACGTGGTCAGATCGGACATGAGGAGGCTGAAGTCGTAAGGCTCTAGAAGTGCGTTCATTCTGCACCTGCGCTTTCCAAGGAAGGGAATGCAGGATTCTGAGAACGGCTCGCCTCCGGCGGATCGAGCCAACCCGCAAAACGACTTGGACAAGTCAGCATCGGCAGTCATCTCGACCACTTTGTGCGAGCCCTTCTCGCCACACGCCGACCACGTTCGACCACGGCCTTCCCTTCGCGTTCTCCTCCGTGTTTCCCCGCCCTGACCAAAGGCACCCCCGGATCGCCCGGGCACAATCCGCGGCCACCGCCTTTCGGCTCGGCCACAAGCCCGGCGCGGGCGGGTTCCCGACTCTCAGGAGCACACCGCATGCATTCCCGTCTTTCGCTGACCGCCGCGCTGGTGGTCGGACTCGGCGCCGGCGCGGCCGCCACCGCCCAATCGACTCCGCCCGCGACCGCCCCGGCCACCGCCGCCGCCTCGCAAGGCCTGAGCTACCCCGTCACCCGCAAGGTCGACCACACCGACAGCTACCACGGCACCACCGTCGCCGACCCCTATCGCTGGCTCGAGGACGACAACGCCGCCGACACCAAGGCCTGGGTCCAGGCGGAGAACGCGGTCACCGACAAGTACCTCGCCGCGATGCCCCAGCGCCTGCCCA
Organism: Roseateles sp. So40a; assembly: GCF_048081605.1. Lineage (NCBI taxonomy): Bacteria > Pseudomonadati > Pseudomonadota > Betaproteobacteria > Burkholderiales > Sphaerotilaceae > Roseateles > Roseateles sp. So40a. Next base: position 3,637,069 of record NZ_CP182288.1, read on the forward strand.
CGCGCAAGCTCTACACCGACCTCTACAACTTCGAGAAGTTCGGTGTCCCCTACAAGGAAGGCGGCCGCTACTTCTGGACCCGCAATGACGGCCTGCAGCAGCAGGCGGTGCTCTACACCGCCCGCAGCCTCAAGGACACGCCGCAGATCGCGCTCGATCCCAACACGCTGTCCAAGGACGGCACGGTCGCGCTGACCGGCGGCGCCGTGTCGCGCGACGGCAAGCTCATGGCCTACGGCACCGCCGGCGCAGGCTCCGACTGGCAGACGTGGAAGGTCCGCGACCTGGAGACCGGCAAGGACCTGCCCGACACCATCGAATGGGTGAAGTTCTCCGGCGCGTCCTGGACGCCCGACGGCAAGGGCTTCTTCTACTCGCGCTACGACGCCCCCAAGGAAGGCGCGGCCCTCACCGGCGCCAACTACTTCCAGAAGGTCTACTACCACCGCCTGGGCACGCCGCAGTCCGAGGACGCGCTCGTCGCGCAGAGCCTCACCGAGAAGGAATGGGGCTTCAACGTCGAGGTCACCGATGACGGCCGCCTCGCGCTGATCAACGTCTGGAAGGGCTCGGCACGCAAGAACGGCCTGATGCTGCTGCCGCTGGACGACAAGGGCGGCTACGCCGGCGCCAAGGCGATCCCGCTGACCCTCGCCTTCGACGCCGAGTACAGCCCCGTCGTGCTCGACGGCCAGCGCCTGATCGTCAAGACCGACAAGGACGCGCCGCGCGGTCGGCTGATCGCCATCGACCTGGACAAGTCCTGGCAGGCCAAGGACGCCAAGACCTGGACCACGCTCGTGCCCGAGACCAAGGACGCGCTCACCGGCGCCAGCGGCGTCGGCGGCCAGCTGATCCTGAGCTACCTGCAGGACGCCTCGACGCTGGTGCGCGTGCACGCGCCCAGCGGCAAGGCCCTGCGCGACGTCAAGCTGCCCGGTGTCGGCACCGCCGCGGGCTTCGGCGGCAAGTGGAACGACCCCGAGACCTTCTTCAGCTACACCGGCCTGACCACTCCCGGCGAGATCTGGCGCCTGGACGCGAAGACCGGCCAGGCCGAGCTGTTCAAGCGCACGAAGACCGCCTTCGACGCCGACCAGTTCGAGAGCAGGCGCGTCTTCGTCACCAGCAAGGACGGCACGAAGCTGCCGATCTTCATCGCGCACCGCAAGGGCCTGAAGCTCGACGGCAGCAACCCGACGCTGCTCTACGGCTACGGCGGCTTCAACGTGCCGATGACGCCGGGTTACGGCGTCACCGCCGCGACGTGGATGAGGATGGGCGGCGTGTACGTGCTGGCCGTGCTGCGCGGCGGCGGCGAGTACGGCGCCGCCTGGCATGAGGCCGGCACCAAGCTCAAGAAGCAGAACGTATTCGACGACTTCATCGCCGCGGGCGAGTACCTCGTCGCCAACAAGTACACCCAGCCCGCGAAGCTCGCCATCAACGGCGGCTCCAACGGCGGTCTGCTGGTGGGCGCGGTGGTGAACCAGCGTCCTGACCTGTTCGGCGCCGCGGTGCCGCAGGTCGGCGTGATGGACATGCTGCGCTTCCACAAGTTCACCATCGGCTGGGCGTGGACCTCGGACTACGGCAGCTCGGAGAACGCGGACGAGTTCAAGGCGCTGCTGGCCTACTCGCCGCTGCACACGATCAAGAGCGGCCCCGACGTGCGTTACCCGGCGATCCTGGTGACCACCGGCGACCACGACGACCGCGTCGTGCCGGCCCACAGCTTCAAGTACACCGCGACGCTGCAGGCCGCCCAGACCGGCCCCGCGCCCAAGCTGATCCGCATCGAGACGCAGGCGGGCCACGGCGCCGGCAAGCCGACCTCCAAGATCATCGAGGAGCGCGCGGACATCCTGGCCTTCATCGCCAACACGTTCGGGATGGACGTGAAGTAAGGCACCGGCGTCCCAGGACGCCGCCCACGCCGGCCCGGCCCGTCATCGACGCGCCGGGCCTTTTCATGGGCGAGCGTCGCGGAGCGAACTCGGCGGGTGTCGATCGGCAACTGACTGGCCTTCCACTCGAACCTCGCGCCATGACCGGACCCATCGCCCCTTCGCCCCTCCAGATTCCTCAAACCATCGCCCGAACCGCCTCGGAGGCCGCATCGCAGGCCGATCTCGAGGACGGCTACGACCGGCTCGACGACCTCGAGGACAGTCCTTCCGGCCACTCTCCCGATGCCGAACTGGGCAAGTTCCTCGCAGCCCGCGCCCCGGGCCACGTCCTGGCCCTGAACAACGACATGAAGGCCCAGGTCCTGCGCCGCGAGATGGACGCCAGCACCCATCTCGACCGGCTGCTCGGGGCGCTCGGGGACAACGATCTGGGCTCGACCAACAACGCCGCGCCGATCTATCTGCAAGCCCTCCACGACCTGAAGGCCAGCATGCCCCGGCGCCGCCTCTTCGGCGCCCGCCCCTGGCCGGAACGCATGGTCGCGGTCGCGCTCACGTCCACTCGTCCGGCGCAGTTGACCGATTCCCTCTGGCCTGAGAGCCCGACCCGAGCGGGCGCGATCGATCGCTGGCTGTCGCGCGTGACCCAGTTCGCCTCGTTCAAGCTCATCACGCGCGACCGCGCCGTCGCGCTGATGACGGACAGCGGCTCGGCGATGCCCCTGGCGCGCAAGACGCTCGAACAGGGCGGTGCCGGACACGCCGAGTTCGCCGCCGTCCTGGACGGCTACGTGGCCGCGGCCCGGGCCGGCGTGCTCACGCACGGGGATCTGGTGCGGGTGCTCCAGTCGCCGGTGAGGCAACTCTTCCACACGGACCCGGCAAGCCAGGCCAAGACCAGGCTGACGGCCCAAGGCCAGACGATGCTCGGCGCCGTGCGGGAGACGTCCTCCCACGCGCAGGACCTCTTCCAGGCGGCCGCGCAGGCATGCCGCGTCTGCGAAGCGCTCAACGAGCGCGAGTTCCAACGCGTCATGGAGGACACCCAGGTCCCGATGCCCGCGACACCGAAAGTCCGGAAATAGGCGTGAAATCCGGCCACTTGTTTGGCCGGATTTGGGCCCTGTTCTCCGCGCCTCGGCCCGCGCCGCCGCGGCGAAGATGCGAAGCATGACGACACGCCGCACGCCCGCCTTCATGCAGACCACGCCGCCCTCGCGCCGGCGTCCCTGCCCCGGAAAGCCTGCCCCGGCGCTGCCGCTGCTCAGCGGCTGACGTCCCGCCCAATCCTCGCGCCCAGGCCGCGTCCCCTTGCGGGTCGCCCGATGGCCGGCGCACCCGCGCTTCACATTCGCAACGCCGCAGCGCCACGCCCCCGCAGTCGGGGCGTTCAGGCGGCGTCCCAGCGCTCTTGCCCGACCTCTTTCGCGAGGGGTCGGGCTTTTTTTCGTGCGGGCTGTTCGGATGTCACACGCGAACTCCGGCTCGGACGTTGGCAACTGACCTGGCTTCGCCGCCGCGCGGCGCCAGCCCTGTCCCCCATGAACCTGTTCTCCTGCCTGCCCCGGTTCGCCGCGAAGGCGCACGCCGCATCCGGCCCCGCCGATGTGCCCACCTCCGGGCCCATGAACGATCCGAACGACCGCGCCCACCGCGAGCGCATCACCACCCAACTGTCCGGTTGTCGCAAACTGGCGAGTCGTCATCCTGACGCGCGGATTCGCGAGGAGCTGTCCGCACTGCTGGGCCGAGCCCAGGATCGATTCACCCAACCCCCGCCGGACTACGGCGACGCGAGTCGCCAGATCGAGGTGGAGGAGGTCCGCGCCTACAAGCTCCAGCGAGACCTCGCGCCCCTCCTTGAACGAATCGCGCCGAAACTCGCGGATGAAGAGATCCCCCTGGAGAGCCGGATCGATGCGGCCACCGGGATCGCCGTCGTGCTGGGCGATTGGTGCCTCTACGAGCCCATCCAGAGCGCTCTGCAGGCTGTGCATGACATGATCCCCGCGCCAGATCGCCATCGTGCGGTCCGGCAGGCCGTTGCCAACGGCGACGCGAAGGGCCTGGCCGCGCGTCTGGACGACCTTCAGCGACGCAGGCCCCGGCCCGACCCCCGCGAGCTGCTCCGCCAGACCCTGCGCGGCGATCGCGACGAGAACCCGACCGTCACCTTGCTGACCCACGCCGTCATGCACGGGAACGCGGAGGTGGCGGAGGTGTTGACCAGGAAGCTGGTGTCACTGCGCCTGGCGCGGGTGATCGATGCCCGCGATCAGATCAACTACCTCAAGCAGGCCCTTCAGCCCGAGGTGCTGCACCGGGCCGCCAGTTCCGCCCACGTGGCGCTGGGCGTCAGGGCCTGCGTGGACGCGATGTGCATGGACAAGGGCCTGCAAGCCACTTTGAGACGGGCCATGCCGTCGATCATGACCGCGACGATCCAGGCCTCCGACAGCCCGGAGGGCTTCTCTTCGCTGATCTCCCAGATGAGTCAGACCCGACAGGGCCGTGCCGTCGCGGCGCATGCGCTGGAGGACCTGTCCCGCGGAGGCGTCTTCACGCGCTTGTGCCGCGGCGATGCGTCCGTGCAAGCGCTGGACGCCTACCTGCGCGGCCTCACGGTGGCCGCCAGGACCGGCGCCGTATCGGGCAAGGCGCTCGGCCGCCTGCTGCTCACGCCCGGTCCGACGGGCCGGCCCGCGATCGCCGATGCGCGGGGACAACTGCGCGCCAGCATGCGCCGAATGCTGGACAACATCGAGCCTCATCGCCTGCTCGGCGCCCAGGACCTCCGCCTCCTGCGCGCGGCCGTCGGCCCCGCCTGAGCGGGACGAAGTCGATCGCCTTCAGCGCTTGTCCAACGCATAGGCCAGCACATGGTCCCCTGGCCGCGTCCCGGTGGAACCATGCCCGCCCGCGATCACCAGCAGATACTGCCGCCCGTCCGCGCCCAGATAGGTCATCGGCGTGGCCTGGCCACCGGCGGGCAGCCGCTGCTCCCACAGCACCCGCCCATCGTTGACGTCGTAGGCGCGGACATAGTCGTCCATGCTGCCCGACAGGAAGGCCACGCCGCCGGCGGTCATCATCGGACCGCCCAGGCTCGGCACGCCGAGCTTGAGCGGCAGCGGCACCGGTGAGAGATCGCGCACGGTGCCGTTGCGGTGGCGCCAGACCACGCGCCCCTCGTTCAGGTCCACACCCGCCACCGTGCCCCAGGGCGGCGCCTGGCAGGGCACGCCCAGCGGCGAGGTGAACGGCTTCATCCGCGCCGCGAAGGGCGCGCCGAAGTTCTCGTTGAGCGCGGGCAGCGCGCCCTGCGGCGGTCCCTTGTCCTGCACGAGCAGGGCCTTGTCGTCGGTGCGCGGCACCAGCGTCGAGGTGAACGCGAGCACCGCCGGCGTCGTGAAGGCGATCCCGTGGACCGGATCGACCGCGATGCTGCCCCAGTTGAAGACGCCGAAGTTGCCCGGGTTGATCAGCGAGCCCTGCGTCGACGGCGGCGTGAAGCGGCCGTCATAGCGCAGTTGATGGAACGCGATGCGGCACCAGAGCTGGTCGAACATCGTCACGCCCCACATGTCGCGCTCGCGCAGCACCGGCGGGTTGAACGAGATCGCCGAGACCGGCTGCGTGACCGCGGTGAAATCGCCCGCCGCCGCCCCTTGCGGCGCCGGTGTCTCGGTGACGGGGAACACCGGTCGGCCATCGCGGCGGTCGAGCACGAACAGCTCCCCCTGCTTGGTCGCCTGCACCAGCGCCGGCACGCGCTGGCCCTTCACCGTCAGGTCCACGAGCACCGGCTGCGCGGGGACGTCGTAGTCCCAGAGGTCGTGGTGGACGGTCTGGAACACCCAGCGCGAGCGCCCGGTCGCCAGGTCCAGCGCGACCACCGAGGACGAATGCCGCTCCACCGCCGCCGAGCGCCGCCCGCCCCATTGGTCCGGCGGCTGGTTGCCCATCGGCAGGTAGACGAGGCCCAGGTCCTCGTCGACGCTCGCCACCGACCAGCTGTTGGGCGAGTTCGCCTTGTACTGCTGGCCCGCGCCGATCGGCGCGGTCGCCTCGGGATTGCCGGAATCCCAGTTCCAGACCAGCGCGCCGGATTCGATGTCGAACGCGCGGATCACGCCGGATTGCTCCTTCGTCGACGCGTTGTCGAGCACCGTCCCGCCGACGATCACCAGGCGCCGCGTCACCACCACCGGCGAGGTCGAGTAATACGCGCCCGGCTGCGCGTTGGGCATGCCGGCCATCAGGTCCACTGCGCCGTCGCGTCCGAAGGCGGGACAGGTCTTGCCGGTCGCCGGGTCCAGCGCGATCAGCCGCGCGTCGGCGGTCGGCATGAACAGCTTGGCCGCGCACGGCGCGGGCCGCGCGCCCGCGGCGGCCATCGCGTCCGGCGGCGGCTGGTAGGACAGTCCGCGGCAGGTCAGATGCTGCAGCGCGAGCTCGCCGCGCACCTTCGGGTCGTAGCGCCACACTTCCCGCCCGGTGGTCGCATCCAGCGCCAGCACCGTCTGATGCGGCGTGCACAGGAACAGGCGCTCGCCGACCTTGAGGGGCGTGACCTCGAAGGTGGTTTCCTCCGGATCGCCGGGGCGGCCTCGGACATCGCCGGTGCGGTAAGACCACGCGAGCTTCAACTCGCCGACATTGGCCGTCGTGATCTGCGCCAGCGGTGACCAGCGCTGGCCGAATCCGGTGCGGCCATAGGCGTGCCACTCGCCGTCGGGCAGCGCCGCGGCGCCGGAGGCCGGCGCGCCGGGCGGGCGCGCGGCGCCGTTGGCGGGCAAGGTGCCGGGCTGCGCGTGCAGGTCGCGGGTCCAGCTCACCGCTGCCACCACCACGAAGGCGCCCAGCGCCGCGGCGAGCAGCAAGGCGGGCGGACTGCGCCAGGCCACGCGGCGCGGATCGTCCAGCGGCAGATGGCGGCGCATCGTCGGCACCAGGACCAGCAGCAGCGCGCCGATCACGAAGGGCACGCCCAGCCGCGCGCCCAGCGGCCACCAGTCCAGGCCCACTTCCCACAGACTCCACCCGAGCGTGGCGAGGAAGTACAGCGCGTAGCCGATGACGGCCTCGCGCAGCCGGCCCCACATCAGCGCGCCGATGACCGCCCAGGCCAGGCCCGACAGCGCGTAGAACCAGCTGCCGCCCAGCGAGGCGAGCCACCCGCCCGCGGCGAGCATCACGAAGCCCAGGATCAGCAGCGCCGCGCCGAGGACACGAGCCAGCCATGGGACTGGTGCGGGAGAGGGAGCAAGGAGCGTCGACATGCGCACGCTCTGGCAATCCACATGCCGATTGCCCACGGCGTCTGTGGACAAGTCGTGGGAAAAGCTGAGGTCGGCGCGCCCAAGCCGTTGATCCGTCAGGACCTTTGTTGGACTGCCTCATCCTGAGGCAGTCCAGGGAGGTTCACGTGACGCTCACGCGGCGCATGGGGTCTCAGGCCGTGTCAAGCGGTCTCAGGCTGTCTCCAGCCGGCCTTCCACCCGCAGCAGCGTCTCCAGCGCCTGCGCGCGCAAGCCGTAGAAGCGCTTGATCTCGTCCAGTTGCGCGAGCAGCTCGGCGCGCCGCGCCGGGGTCGGGTCTTGCGGGCGCTTCACGGCCAGCACCATCTTGTTCTTGCTCGTGTGCTCCAGCGCGATGAACTCGATCACCTGCGTGTCGTAACCCATCAGCTCCAGCAGCAGCGCGCGCAGCGAGTCGGTCACCATCTCCGCCTCCTGGCCCAGGTGGATGCCGTGCTGCAGCAGCGGCCGCAGCGCCGCGGGCGTGGTCATCTGGGGCCGGATCTCCTTGTGGCAGCACGGCGCGCACATGATGATCCGCGCGCCGCTGCGCAGGCCGAAATGCATCGCGTAGTCGGTCGCGATGTCGCAGGCATGCAGCGCCACCATCACGTCCAGCGGCTGGTCGCCGCGCTCGCGCACATCGCCGTGCTCGAAGCTCAGGCCCGTCAACGCATGCCGCGCCGCCGCCGCGTTGCCCAGCGCCACCATGTCCTGCTTGAGCTCCACGCCCTGCACGCTCGGCGCCAGGCCTTGCGCGCGCAGCCAGTCATGCATCGCGAAGGTCAGGTAGCCCTTGCCCGAGCCGAAATCGGCCAGGCGCACCGGCGTGCCCGGCGCGTCCAGCCCGGCCTTGCGGACCGCGGCACCGAAGATCTCGATGAACTTGTTGATCTGCTTCCACTTGCGCGCCATCGCCGGCACCAGCGCGGCGTGGCCCTTGAGCTCGTGCGTCACGCCCAGATCGCGCCAGAACGGGCTCTCCACCGAGAGCTCCCGCGGCTTGGCCCGATCATGGCCCGTCGGGCCGCCCGGTGCCGCCGCGCTGTCGTCCGTCGAAGCCGTCGTCGCCGCAGTCGCCGCGCCCGCCGTGCCCGCCGTGCCCGCCCTGCGGCCCACCTGCAGCAGCGGCTTGCCCTTGCGGCTGAAGCGCAGCTGCGCTTCCTCGGCGAGCGTGTCCAGGTGCGCCTGCTGGAAGTCCTGGCCGAGCAGCTGATCGATCAGCGCGAGGCCCTCGTCCAGCGGATGGTTCTTGGTGACGTCCTTGGTTTTGTGCCGCCACAGGAAGCTCAGCGCGCGTTCGCCGCGCAGCTCGATGTCGCGCACCGTCAGGCGTTCGATCGAGGCGTCCTCGCCCTCATGCCGGTTCAGCAGCAAGCGCTGGAACTTGCGCTCCGCGAGCGCGGTGCGCAGCAGGCGCAGGAAACGCGCGCGCGCGTCGGGCGGGGCGGCGCCGGCGTCGCCGGAGGCATCGGGAACGAGGGAACTGAACATCGGACTTCCTGTGGAAGCCGCGATTGTCCCGCCAAACCGAAAGCCGGACGCCCTGTCGGGCGACGGGCCGGACCTCGCCTCAGGTCTCCGGCGCTTCCAGCAGCATCAGCATCCAGTGGCCGTCGCCGACCACCTCGGGGTCCGCCGCCACCAGCGTGAAGCTCAGGCGATGCCGGGGCGATCCCGACATCGGCGCCACGGTCAGGGACGAGGGCTGGGCCCCGGCGCGCAGCCGCAGCGCCTCGCGGTGCAGCCAGGCCAGCACCTCCGGCGGCAGCCGCGCGTGCTCCGCCCACGGCGGCGGGAAGTAGGCCGCCATCAGCGCCCGCGCCTGCGGGGTCTGCCAGACGCAATGCCCGTCGCGTTCCCGCACCGCGATGCTGGCGGTCGGCTGGCGCGGCTCGGCGGCCTTCACCGGCTGGGCGGGACGGGTCAGGCGCTCGATGCGCGCGAGCAGGTCGCTCATGCGCACCGGCTTGAACAGGCATTCCCGGGCGCCGGCCGCCACCAGCATGCCTTGCCGCACCGCGTCCCGGGGCCGGCTCAGCGTCAGCACCGGGGCGCCGCTGCCGGCCAGGCGTCGCAGCAGCTCCAGCGGCCCGTCGCCGGGCAGCTCGGGCAGGTCCATATCCATGACCACGAGCGCCGGACCGGCGTTCATCCCGTCGATCGCCGCGAGCGGATCGGCCGCGCGCAGCAGCTCGTAGCCGCTCTCCTCGAGCACCGCGGCCAGCGGCTGCACCGACAGCGCCTGCACGACGAGGAGCCGGGTGCGGGCGTCGGCGCGGGGGAGGGTCCTGTCGGCGTGCGTCGATGTCGGCATGTCGATCAACATACAAATCCCGTGCCCGCTTCTCAAGGACCATCGCGGGAACTCCCGGGTCTTCGCCCCGGTCCTGCGCGCATGGCCCGCCGCGACGCTGACGCACAATGGCCGTCGCCATGGACGATACCCCCGCCACGCCCGACGTCGACCTGTCCGCCGCGCCCACCGCCGGCGACGCGACGCTGCCCGTGTCCCCGCCCACCGCCCCTCCGGCAGCCCCCGCCACGCCGGCTGCACCCTGGGAGGGACCGTCGCCCGACGTGGTCGCGTGGCTGCTCGTGAACTGGCACAACAAGCACCCGCTGGCCCGGCGCATCGGCATCGCCGACGTGCACACGGTCGGCGCCGTGGCCCTGCCCTTCATGGCGCAGGCGCTGCCCAAGGAACCCAGCCTGGAAGGCGGCTCGCCCGCCGAGGCCGCTCCCACCCCGCCCAAGCGCCGCTGGCCGTGGCAGCGCAAGGCCGCGGCTTCGGGGCCCCGGCCGGCCTGGGTCGACGATTTCATTCCGGGTCTGAAGCGCTCCGCCGTCGCGGCGATGGCCCTGGACCACGGCTTCACCACCGGTCCTGACGAGCTGCCCCTGCGGCGCGTGGACATCGACGAGCGCGCGCTGGGCGGAGACGCGAACCAGGCTGGTGCATGGCCGATGGAATTGGTGCTGCTGAGCGCCGCCTTCGACGCCGGTCCGGCCCGCCGACGCGTCCTCGTGGGGCGCCGGGACCGCGTCCTGGGGCGCCGCGCGATGGACCCGGCCCGGCTGGGCGTCGTGGCCAGCATCGGCGCGCTGGTGCTGATCGTGGCGACCTGGGCGCTCTGGCCGTCCGGTCCGTCCAAGGAGGCGCTCGCGGCCCAGGCCGCGGCGGAAGCAGCCTCGGCGGCCTCAGCCGCTCAAGCGGCGGAAGCGGCATCGGCGGCAGAAGCCGCGCTCGCCGCCAAGGCGCAGGCGGCGTCCGAAGCCGCAGCCGCGGCATCCGCGGCGGCATCGGCAGCCTCCGCCGCGGAGACCGAAGCCTCCGCCCCATCCGCTTCGGCCAGCGCCGCCGTGCCGGGCGCCTCGGCGCCGGCGGCCACCGCCATTCCCAGCATCCGCCCCACGCTGCAGAGCGGCGTGGAGCGCGCCACGCGCGAGAAGGAAGCCGCTGCCGTGGCCGCCGCCACTGCGGGCAAGGACACGCCAGCCGCCGCGGGCAAGGACGCATCCGCCAAGGACGGCAAGGCCGCCGCGGCCTATTCCCCCACGGCCGACGAGCGCCGCGTGCCGGTCGATGAGGCCGGCCTGAGCAGCCTCATGAAGCGCGATGGCGCGCCGGCGGGCGGCAAGGTCGTCGCGCTGGTCGGTCAGCCGCACAAGACCAAGGCCGATGCCGAGGCGCAACTCGGGCGCATGCGCGAGATGATCGGCGCCACCACCGGCAACACGCCCAACGGCGAAGTCTTCCAGACCAAGGACGGCTGGCGCGCCGCGGTCTGGCCCTTCGGCACGCGCGAGGAAGCGCAGCTGATCAACGCGACGCTGCTGGCGCGCGGCATCCGGGGCACGCGCGCCGTCGACTTCTGATCAGGCGCCTGGGCCCCTCGGCGCCCTAGCGCTTCAGGAGCGGTAGTCCGCGTTGATCGTCACGTACTCGTGGCTGAAGTCGCAGGTCCAGACGGTGGTCTCGGCCGGGCCGCGGTTCAGGCCCACGCGCACGGTGATCTCGGCCTGCTTCATGACGCGCTGACCGTCTTCTTCCTTGTACTCGGGACGGCGGCCACCCTTCGTCACGACATGCACGTCGTCCAGGAACAGGTCGATCAGGCCCTGATCCAGATCGTCGATGCCGGCGTAACCGACCGCGGCCAGGATGCGGCCCAGGTTGGGGTCGCTGGCGAAGAACGCCGTCTTCACGAGCGGCGAGTGCGCGATCGCGTAGGCCGCCTTGCGGCATTCGTCCTCGGTCTTGCCGCCCTGCACCACCACCGAGATGAACTTGGTCGCGCCCTCGCCGTCGCGCACGATCGCCTGCGCCAGCTGCTGCGACACGGCCACCACCGCATCGCGCAGCGCGCGGCCCTCGGCGCTCGTCAGCGAGGTGATGCGCTCATGGCCCGCCTGGTGCGTGGCGATCAGCACGAACGAGTCGTTGGTCGAGGTGTCGCCGTCGATGGTGATGCGGTTGAAGGACTGGTCGGCGGCTTCCTTCACGAGCGGCTGCAGCAGTTCCGGCGCGATGACCGCGTCGGTGGCGACGAAGCCCAGCATCGTGGCCATGTTCGGGCGGATCATGCCCGCGCCCTTGGACACGCCGGAGATCGTCACGGTCTGGCCGCCGATCGTCAGCTGCCGCGAGCAGGCCTTGGGCAGCGTGTCCGTGGTCATGATGCCGGCGGCGGCCTCGCCCCAGTTGTCGGCCTTCAGCGCGGCGATCGCGGCCGGCAGGCCGGCGACGATGCGGTCGACGGGCAGCGTCTCCATGATCACGCCGGTCGAGAACGGCAGGATCTGCTTCGCGTCGAGCTTCAGCTCGGCGGCCAGCGCGTCGCAGGTCTGGCGCGCGCGGGCCAGTCCGTCGGCGCCGGTGCCGGCGTTGGCATTGCCGGTGTTGATGACGATCGCGCGGATCGGCTGGCCCGAGGCCAGATGCTCGCGGCAGACCTGCACCGGCGCGGCGCAGAAGCGGTTGGCGGTGAACACGCCGGCGACGCTGGCGCCCTCGTCGAGCGCGATCACGGTCAGGTCGCGGCGATTGGCCTTGCGCACCCCCGCCATCGTGACGCCCAGGCGCACGCCGGACACGGGCAGCAGGGTTTGCGGATCGGGAGCGGTCAGGTTGACGGGCATGGTGGTCGCGGAATCTGAGGGGATGAAGCCACCGGGCAGTCGACGCGCCCGGGACGAATGGGCGCGATTGTAGGAGCCTCCCTCTTCACCCGGCGCCATGAAGAACGCCCCGCGAGCGGGGCGTTGTGTCATCCATGGATCAGCGCGGGATCACCGCGGAATCAGCGCGGGATCAGCGCGCGTTCAGGGCTGGCGCTGGCGGCGCTTGCTCAGCATGAAGGCCATCAGCGCCAGGCCGCCCAGGAACATCGCGTAGCCCTGCGGCTCCGGCACCGCGCTGGCGGGCAGCACGTTGAAGGTGCCCGAGTAGCTCGCCGAGATGCCGGTCGTGCCCGCGGCCAGGTTGCCGCCGGCGTAGCCCTTGATGACCAGCGTGTAGTCGCCGGGCACCAGCTGGCGCGGCAGGCTGGCGCTGATCCAGTTCGTGCCGGCGCCGTCGCCCTCGATCGAGCCGACGCCCAGCGAGCGGCCGTTCAGCGTCGCCTCGGTGAAGCTGATCTGCTGGTTCTGGCCCGCGTAGACGGTGATCAGCGACGCGTCGACCCAGCCGGTGCCGGTGAACGTGAAGCGGAAGGTGTCGACGAAGCTGCCGGCCTCGGTGTGGATCGCGAAGGGCGCGGCGGTCAGGCCGGCGCCCGCGCCGCCCAGCGCGATGTCCTGGTCCCAGTTCGCGGCCTGCGCACCCGTGGCGGCCATGGCGAGCAGCGCCGCGGCGGCACCGGTGCGGGCCAGCGCCGCGCGACGGCGCGCCACGATCAGGCTGACGCCCAGCAGCGCGAGCACCGCCAGGGCCAGCGTGCCGGGTTCGGGCACCTGCGTGACGTTGATCGTGCCGGAGTAGCTCGCGCTGATCGGCGTGCCCGCGGTCAGGCCCTGGCCGGCGTAGCCGCGCACGGTCAGCACCAGCGGGCCGCTCAGCCGGATGTCGGGCAGCGCGGCGATCTCCAGCGCGTTGCGGTAGCCGCCCATCGTCGTGCGCGTGAAGCTGTAGGTCGCGCCGTTGAGCACCGCGCTGACGAAGTTGATATCGAACGCCGTGGACATGCCGATCGTCGTCAGGCTGGCGTTGACCACGCCCCAGCGCTCGATGTCGCTGAAGACGAAGGTGTCGATGAACTCGCCCGCGACCGAGTGGACGATGCTGAAGCCCGCCGTCTTGGTGTCGGCGTTGCTGCCTTGCTGGAGCGCGACGGATTGCTGCGCGGTCACCGGCGCGGCCACAGCGGCGGTCAGGCCGGCGGCGGTCAGGGCGAAAGCGGCGAGGAGGCGTGTCGTGAACGTCATGGCAAGGGTCCTTGGACCTCGATGACCCGCGGATGCAGGTCGATGGAGCGGACTCTATCGATGGGCTCGCGTACGGTGTCCCCCGCGCCACGGGGGTAAAAACAGCCGTCCCGGCCCTTCGCGTGAGATACCTCACAAAGAAAAACGGCGCCTCGCGGGGCGCCGTTCGTGCCAGTCCTTGCCTGGCGGCCTGGTGGCTTGATTGCCTGGAATCAGGCCAGCTTGCCGTGGCAGGCCTTGAACTTCTTTCCGCTGCCGCACGGGCAGGGATCGTTGCGACCCACATGGCCCCACTCGGCCGGAATGTCGCCGGCCACGGGCGCGGCCTCCTGCGACACCGAGCCATCCTCGTTGGGATGCGTGTAGGTCACGTTGCTGACGTTCTCGGCGCGCTGCTCGATCGCGTCGGCGGCCGCGGTGGCCTCGGCCTCCGACTGGATGCGCACGTTCAGCAGCACGCGCGTCACTTCCAGCTTCACCGCGTCCAGCAGTTGCGAGAACAGCTCGAAGGCCTCGCGCTTGTATTCCTGCTTCGGGTTCTTCTGCGCGTAGCCGCGCAGGTGGATGCCCTGGCGCAGGTAGTCCAGCGAGGCCAGGTGCTCGCGCCAGTGCTGGTCGATGCTCTGCAGCAGCACCATGCGCATGAACGGCGTGAACTGCTCCAGGCCGACGCGGTCCAGTTTGTCCTGGAACGACGCATCACCGGCCTTGAGCACGGCGTCCAGCACGTCCTCGTCGGTCAGCGTCTCGCTCTTCTTGAGCATGTCGCCCAGCGGCACCTCGAGCTTCCACTCGTCGCGCAGCACGCGCTCCAGCGCGGCCAGGTCCCACTGCTCCTCGAGCGTCTCTTCCGGCACGAAGCCGCGCACAACGTCGGTCAGCGTGCCGGTGCGCAGGTGCGAGATCTGCGCGAGCAGCTCCTCGGCCTCGAGGATCTCGTTGCGCTGCTGGTAGATGACCTTGCGCTGGTCGTTCGACACGTCGTCGTACTCGAGCAGCTGCTTGCGGATGTCGAAGTTGCGGGCCTCGACCTTGCGCTGCGCGCTCTCGATCGAGCGCGTGACGATGCCGGCCTCGATGGCTTCGCCCTCGGGCATCTTCAGGCGGTCCATGATCGCGCGCACGCGGTCGCCGGCGAAGATGCGCATCAGCTGGTCGTCCAGCGACAGGTAGAAGCGCGACGAGCCCGGGTCACCCTGACGGCCCGAACGGCCGCGCAGCTGGTTGTCGATGCGGCGGCTCTCGTGACGCTCGGTCGAGATCACGCGCAGGCCGCCGGCGGCCTTGACCTGCTCGTGCAGCTTCTGCCAGTCGGCCTTCAGCGCGGCGATCTTGGCGTGCTTGTCGGCGTCGGAGAGCGCCTCGTCGTTCTCGATGGCGACGACGTCCTTCTCGATGCTGCCGCCCAGCACGATGTCGGTGCCGCGGCCGGCCATGTTGGTCGCGATCGTGATCACGCCCGGACGGCCGGCCTGCGTGATGATGTCCGCCTCGCGGGCATGCTGCTTGGCGTTGAGCACCTGGTGCGGCAGCTTGGCCTTGGTCAGCAGCTCGGCGACCTTCTCGGAGTTCTCGATCGAGGTCGTGCCCACCAGCACCGGCTGGCCGCGCTCATGGCAGTCGCGGATGTCCAGCGTGACGGCGTCGTACTTTTCCTTGGTCGTCTTGTAGACCAGGTCCAGCTCGTCCTTGCGGACCGTCGGCCGGTTGGGCGGGATCACCACGGTTTCCAGGCCGTAGATCTCCTGGAACTCGTAGGCCTCGGTGTCGGCCGTGCCGGTCATGCCCGACAGCTTGCCGTACATGCGGAAGTAGTTCTGGAAGGTGACCGAGGCGAGCGTCTGGTTCTCGGCCTGGATCTGCACGCCTTCCTTGGCCTCGACGGCCTGGTGCAGGCCGTCGCTCCAGCGGCGGCCCGTCATCAGGCGGCCGGTGAACTCGTCGACGATGACGACCTCGCCGTTCTGCACGACGTAATGGGTGTCGCGGTGATACACGTGGTGCGCGCGCAGCGACGCGTACAGGTGGTGCATCAGCGTGATGTTGGCCGCGTCGTACAGCGACGCGCCCTCGGCCAGCAGGCCGGCCTGGCCCAGCAGGCGCTCGGCGTTCTCGTGGCCGTCCTCGGTCAGGTAGATCTGGTGGGACTTCTCATCGACGGTGAAGTCGCCGGGCTCGACCACGCCCTCACCGGTGCGCGGGTCCAGCTCGCCGATCTGGCGCTTGAGCTGCGGCGACACGGCGTTGATCGCCACGTACAGCTGCGTGTGGTCCTCGGCCTGGCCGGAGATGATCAGCGGGGTGCGGGCCTCGTCGATCAGGATGGAGTCCACCTCGTCGACGATCGCGTAGGCCAGGCCGCGCTGCACGCGGTCACGGACCTCGTAGACCATGTTGTCGCGCAGGTGGTCGAAGCCGTATTCGTTGTTGGTGCCGTAGGTGACGTCGGCGCCGTAGGCGGCCTGCTTCTCGTCGCGCGCCAGGCCCGAGTAGTTGATGCCCACGGTCAGGCCGAGGAAGCGGTACAGGCGGCCCATCCACTCGGCGTCACGACGCGCGAGATAGTCGTTGACCGTCACGACGTGGACGCCCTTGCCGGTCAGCGCGTTCAGGTAGACCGGCAGCGTGGCCATCAGCGTCTTGCCTTCGCCGGTGCGCATCTCGGCGATCTTGCCGGCGTTCAGGACCATGCCGCCGATCAGCTGCACGTCGAAGTGGCGCATCTTCAGGATGCGCTTGCTGCCCTCGCGGCAGATGGCGAAGGCCTCGGGCAGGATGTCGTCGACGGTCTCGCCGGCGGCCAGGCGCTGCTTGAATTCCTCGGTCTTGCCGCGCAACTCGTCGTCGCTCAGGCTCTCGAACTTCGGCTCCAGCGCGTTGATCTGCTGGACGACCTTGCGATAGGTCTTGAGCAGGCGCTCGTTCCGACTGCCGAAAATCTGGGTCAAAAGCTTGGGCAACATGCGGCTTGGTGATGTTCTGGATGGGGCCCGGTCGACCGGGCTCTGAGACCCGGCGGACCGCCTCGTGGGCGGGCTGAAGGGACAGCGCCGCGTGAGCGGTGCAAGTGAGGACGTCAGCCTCGGTTTGCAAGCGTCAGCGCGGAAAAAAACCGGCGGAGTTTAGCACCGGGGCCTCGTCCGACCTGTCGGCGGGCTGAGGGCCGGATCGCCGTCGGACTCCGGGTTTTCCAGCGCCGGGACTACACTGGCCGGCCATGCCGCCCCGCTACCTGCCCCCCCGCGCCAAGCCCGAGACGCCCGATCCGCTGGATTTCGGACGGGCGATGTCGCAGCACGGGATGCTCGCGCGGCTGGGTCAGCAGCTGGCGCTGTCGCAACGGCATCTCGCCGCGGTCAGCGTGGCGCTGCCCGGGGCGATGAAGCGCTTCGTGCAGGCGGGCACCCTCGACGAACAGGGCTGGACGCTGGTGGCGGACAACGCCGCCATCGCCGCCAAGCTCCGCCACCTGCAGCCCACGCTGCTGCGGCTGCTGCGCGAGGAGGGCCTGCTGCTCGAGGGCGAACTGCGGATCCGGGTGCGGCAGTCCTGAGCGACGCGCCGAGCCCGCCTCCAATGGAACAAGGGACCGCCGAGGCGGTCCCTTCGCTTTTCTGACTCTTCCGACGCGGCCCGTGAGCCGCCCGGGGTCAGGCCTTGCGACGCAGGCGGCGCGCGCCGCCCAGGCCGGCCAGCGCGATCGCGGCCAGCGCGAGCGAGCCCGGCTCCGGCACGTCGTTCTGCTGCGCGCCCTCGACGTTCAGGATGTCGAACGCCCACAGCGACGTGCGGCTGAAGCCGGCGTTGTCGCAAAACACGCCGTTGGCGCACTGGCCGACGAGGAAGTTCGGGTTGCCGTCGTGGCGGAAACCATTCGACAGGTTGGGGCCGACCGAGAAGTTGTCGAACTGCATCACCGACACCGTGTACACGCCAGCGCTCAGCGTCAGGTCCAGGCAAGTGTCCCAGGCACGGCCGCTGACGGCGTCGGTCGGCACGCTGAAGCCGCCGCAGGAGCTGCTCGTGGCGTCATCGTTCTCGCCGACGCGCTGGCCGGTCGCGTCGAACAGCGCCAGGATCGGATCGAAACCGCCCGCGGCCACGACGTTGCCATTGCTCTGCGTGCCGCCAGCGTAGCTGTAGGTGATCAGGCGCACCGACGACGAGCCGTTGGCCGTGAAGGTGAAGGTCTGGACGTCGTTGGACTGCGTGAAGCTGCCGTCGAACGAGAAATTGGTCGGGGCTGCGTGCGAGACGGCGGTCGCGCCCAGGGCGGCGACGGCGGCCAGAGCGGCGAAGCCGCGACGGAACAAGCTCTTCATGAACACTCCCGTGAATGCCGGCTTGAAAGGGAGACCGGCGTGTTGAACACGGGGGCGGCTAGAGCAAACCCTATGCCAACAGGGATTCTTCTTTCAAATCAATGACGTACGTCTGGTTACGCGATTTTGTTCACGCATCTGTCAAGCGGGGCGACACCTCCTTTGGGGGGAAGCGGCGGCGATTCGACGGCTCGGCGCCTCGGCGCCGTGGCGCTGAGCAAGCGCGAAAAGACCGAAGCCCCGGCTCGCCGGTGAGGGCAAGACGGGGCTTCGAGGGATTCGGTGGTGCCGGCTATCGGATTCGAACTGATGACCTACCGCTTACAAGGCGGTTGCTCTACCAACTGAGCTAAGCCGGCACACGGAAAACGTTGCGCCGCTGAGAGGCGGCGCGGGCTGCATTCTAGACGCAGATCCGGGTCACTTTCCCGGACATCGCCAGGTCACTTGATCCGCTTCAGCGCCGGACGCCCGCCCGAGGGGCCCGCGCCCGGATCGTCGTCGTCCGGAGACGTCGACGTGGGCGGCGCGGACGCCGGATCGGGCTTGCTCGGCTCGGTCGGCGCCGGGGCCGGCGCGTTGCCGTCCGAGGCCAGACGCAGGCCGCGCGGCGCGTTCGCCGGAGCGGGCGCGCTGCGCAGCGCGTTCGTTTCCTCCGGCGTCGGCGGCGGGAAGGCCATGCCCTGCCCGTTCTCCCGCGCGTAGATCGCCACGACGTGATCGACCGGCACGATGATCTCGCGCGCGACCCCGCCGAACCGGGCCTTGAACTGGATCAGTTCATTGCCGAGGTCCAGGTTGCTGGTCGCGTCGAAACCGACGTTCAGCACGATCTCGTTGTTGCTCACGTACTCGAGCGGCACCTGCACCATGCGATCGACGTGCACGGCGATGTAAGGCGTGAAGCCGTTGTCGGTGCACCACTCGTGCAGGGCGCGGATCAGATACGGCCGCGTCGAGCTGGCGGCGAGACCGCCGCCGTCCTTGCTGTCATCCATGGCGGGGCAGTGTATTACTTGCGCATCACCTTCTCGGACGGGGTCAGCGCCTCGATGTAGGCCGGACGCGAGAAGATTCGCTCCGCGTACTTCAGCAGCGGCACCGCGTTCTTGGACATGTCGATGCCGTAATAGTCCAGGCGCCACAGCAGCGGGGCGATCGCGACGTCCAGCATCGAGAAATCGTCGCCCAGCATGTACTTGTTCTTCAGGAAGATCGGGGCCAGCTGCGTCAGGCGGTCACGGATCTGCGAACGGGCCTTCTCCAGTTGCTTCTCGGTCGGCTTGACCGATTGGCCGCGGTTCTCCAGCACATTGACGTGGGCGAACAGTTCCTTCTCGAAGTTGAACAGGAACAGGCGCACGCGGGCGCGGGCCACCGGGTCGCCGGGCATCAGCTGCGGATGCGGGAAGCGCTCGTCGATGTACTCGTTGATGATGTGCGACTCGTACAGGATCAGGTCGCGTTCCACGAGGATGGGGACCTCGTTGTACGGGTTCATCAGCGCGATGTCTTCGGGCTTGGCGAACAGGTCGACGTCACGGATCTCGAAGTCCATGCCCTTCTCGAACAGCACGAACCGGCAACGGTGCGAGTAGGGGCAAGTGGTTCCGGAATAAAGCACCATCATGGCAGTGGACTCCTGATCGAAAGCCTCTCGGCTTCCTCGTTTTCTACAAACAACACCAGCGAAACGCTGGCGCGGTCAAAGACCGAACAAACAAACGACAACGCAGTGGGAGCCTGTTCGGCGCCCCACTGCGCTTGAGGACCCGGCCTCGGCCGAGCCATCGGTTCTTACTTGATGTCCTTCCAATAGGAGGCATTCAAGCGCCAGGCGAACACGGTGAACCCCAGCAGGAACAGCACCACGATGATGCCGAGCCGGAAACGCTGTCCTTGCGCCGGCTCGCCCATCCATTGAAGGTAGGCGACCAGATCGGCGACGGACTCGTCGTACTGCTGCGGTGTCATCGTCCCGGGCGTCACCTGGACGAAGTCCTTGAAGACATGCGTGACCTTGCTCGGGTCATGCGGGTCTTTTTGTTCCTCGAACTTGGCGGTGCGGACGCCCTGGAGTTCCCACAGCACATGTGGCATGGCCACGCTGGGGAAGGCGAGATTATTCCATCCCGTGGCCTTGGTTTCGTCGCGGTAGTACTTTCTCAAGTAGGTATACAGGTAATCCGCCCCTGTTCCCTTGGCGCCATCGGCCCGCGAACGGGCGATGACGGTGAGGTCCGGCGGGGTTGCGCCGAACCAGTCCTTGGCCTGTTTCGGGTCCAGCGAGACCTTCATCGTCTCGCCCACCTTCTCCGAGGCGAACAGCAGGTTGCCCTTGATCTGCTCCTCGGTCAGGCCGATGTCCTTGAGCCGGTTGTAGCGCATGAAATTCGCGCTATGGCAGTTCAGGCAGTAGTTGACGAAGATCTTGGCGCCGTTCTGAAGCGCGGCCAGGTCGTTCATCTTGTGCGTCGGGAAGCGGTCCCACTCGATCCCGCCTTCCGACGCGAGCGCCGTCGACGTCAGACCCGCGCCCAGGCACAGCGACGTCAGCAGCGTGGCGATGATTCTCTTCATTCGTTCGACTCCGTGACGTTGGCGGTTCAGTGCGGGTGGAAGGTGACGCGATCGGGCACCGGCTTGAACTGGCCGGCCTTGCTCCACCACGGCATCAGCAGGAAGAAGCCGAAGTAGTACAGCGTGCCGATCTGCGACACGATCGTTCCCGCGTCCGACGGCGGCTTCACGCCCAGGTAGCCCAGCACCAGGAACAGCGCCACGAAGATGCCGTAGAGGTACTTGTGCCAGTCCGGCCGGTAACGGATCGACTTGACCGGGCTGTGGTCCAGCCAGGGCAGGAAGAACAGGATGATGACCGCGCCGCCCATGACGACGACGCCCCAGAACTTCGCGTCGAAGGTCAGCAGCAGCGCGATGCCGACCACCGCGCCCACGACCACGATGCCCTTGCCCAGCGTCGACAACCCGCCTCTGAGGAGCGTGATGATCGCGGAGATCGCGATCACGCCGCACAGCACCTGCACCATCACGTCGGTGGTGGCGCGCAGCATCGAGTAGAACGGCGTGAAGTACCAGACCGGCGCGATGTGCGGCGGCGTCTTCAGCGGGTCGGCCGGGATGAAGTTGTTGTACTCCAGGAAGTAGCCACCCAGTTCCGGCGCGAAGAAGATGATCGCGGAGAAGGCCATCAGGAAGAGGCCGACGCCGAAGATGTCGTGCACCGTGTAATACGGATGGAACGGGATGCCGTCCAGCGGATGGCCGTCGGCGCCCTTCTTCGCCTTGATCTCCACGCCGTCCGGGTTGTTGGACCCCACTTCGTGCAGCGCGATGATGTGCGCCACCACCAGGCCCAGCAGCACCAGCGGCACCGCGATCACGTGGAAGCTGAAGAAGCGGTTCAGCGTCGCGTCGCCGACGACGTAGTCGCCGCGGATCAGCAGCGCCAGGTCGTTGCCCACGAAGGGCACGGCGGCGAACAGGTTCACGATCACCTGCGCGCCCCAGTACGACATCTGGCCCCAGGGCAGCAGGTAGCCCATGAAGGCCTCGGCCATCAGGCACAGGAAGATCGCGCAGCCGAAGATCCACACCAGCTCGCGCGGCTTGCGGTACGAGCCGTACAGCAGGCCTCTGAACATGTGCAGGTAGACCACGACGAAGAACGCCGAGGCGCCCGTCGAGTGCATGTACCGGATCAGCCAGCCCCAGGGCACATCACGCATGATGTACTCGACCGACGCGAAGGCCAGCGTCGAGTCGGGCTTGTAGTGCATCACCAGGAAGATGCCGGTGACGATCTGGATCACCAGCACCAGCAGCGCCAGCGATCCGAAGATGTACCACCAATTGAAGTTCTTCGGAGCGTAGTACTCCGACATGTGCTCCTTGTAGAGCTTGGATGCGGGGAACCGGTTGTCCACCCAGGTCATCAGCCGGACGCCCATCGGAGCGCCGGCGGGTGCTTCCTTGAATTCAGCCATGTCGTGGATCTCGCTCCGGGTTAAGCCTTCTTGTCCTCACCGATCAACAGCTTGGTGTCCGACAGGAACTGGTAGGGGGGCACCTCAAGGTTGTCGGGCGCGGGCTTGTTCTTGAACACGCGGCCGGCCATGTCGAAGGTCGAGCCGTGGCAGGGGCACAGGAAGCCGCCATGCCAGTTGTCGGGCAGCGAGGGCTGCGGCCCGGTCTGGAACTTGTCGCTCGGCGAGCAGCCCAGGTGGCTGCAGATGCCCACGACCACCAGGTACTCGGGTTTGAGCGAGCGCCACTCGTTCTTGGCGTACTCGGGAATGGGGAAGGCCTTGCGGTCCGACTTGGGATCGGCCAGCTCGGCATCGTTGCCCGGGAGCGCATCGAGCTGCTCCTTGGTCCGGCGGACGATCCAGACCGGCTTGCCGCGCCATTCGACGGTCAGCTTCTGACCGGGCGACAGGTTGCCGATATCCACCTCGACGGCGGCCCCGGCGGCCTTGGCGCGCTCGCTGGGATTGAAGGTACTGACGAACGGGACGGCGGTGGCCACGCCGCCTACTGCTCCCGCGCATCCCGTGGCGATGAGCCAGGTGCGCTTGCCTTGGTCCACTTGTGGGTCACTCATGAGGGTCCTTACAGGGAACTTCTGATCAGGGGGCAACCGAAGATTCTAGGTAAGAAAGTTCAGACCTGCCCCTAGGCGCTCTACCGATGTGCATCGATGCACCACGTTGACATTTGTCGTGGCGCAAACGCCGCTAGGATGCTTGCCCGGAGGCCGAACACGCCCCCGGGAAAGCGCTTGGTAGTGGGCGCCTTCGCACACGTGGAGCACAAGGAGCATGCGATGGGTTTTCTGACCGAATTCCGCGAGTTCGCCGTCAAGGGCAACGTCATGGACCTGGCGGTGGGGGTGATCATCGGCGCCGCCTTCGGCAAGATCGTCGACTCGGTGGTCAAGGACCTGATCATGCCGATCGTGGGTCGCGCGGTGGGGGGGCTGGACTTCAGCAACTACTTCATCAAGCTGGCCGACCCGCCGTCCAACTACACCGGGCCGATGACCTACGAGGCCCTGACCAAGGCCGGCGTGCCGCTGTTCGCCTACGGCAGCTTCCTGACCGTGCTCCTCAATTTCGTGATCCTGGCCTTCATCATCTTCATCATGGTGAAGCAGGTGAACCGCCTGAAGCGCGACACCCCTGCCGCGCCGGCCGAGCCCGCGGCGACGCCCGAGGACATCCAGCTGCTGCGCGAGATTCGCGACGCGCTGAAGCGTGACAAAGCGTAAAGGTCGGATCTTTCGTCATCTTTTGCGCACACGTCGGGTGGGTCCCACCCGGACGAGGGATGGCCATCGCCGATACTTGTCATGTGGTGCTGTCACCACATCGTGCTCCATGCTTCGATGAACCGTCTGAATCCCCACGTCGACGCGGCGCTGCAACGCGTGCGCCTGGCGGCGGAACAAGCCGCCGAGCGCGGCGCTGAAGGTCTGGGTCTCGCCGCACTGTCCTCCGGGCAGGCCAAGCGGCGAGATGCGCTGCTGTCCGCGCAATTCCTGTTCCGCAAGCACCAGGCGCTGTTCTCGCAGCGCTTCGACCAGTCCATGCGCCAGCAGGCCGCCGAGGCGCCGTCGGCGGGCGGAGCCACGGCCCCGTCGGCAAGATCCGCGCCCAAGGCGACCCAGTGGGACGAGCTCTCGCTGATGGACGACGACCAGGTGAACACCATGGTCGCGACCGACCGCATCGGGTTGGCGCTGGGCCACCAGAGCGAGTGGGAGCTGCGCGAGGTCAATTCCTACATGGGCGACATCCCCGGCATCGCCGAGGACCGCCACCCGCTGCGCCCGCAGGCGATCGCCCAGGCGCTGATCGAGTCGGTCAACGCCGTCACCGACGACGCCGACACCCGCCAGCTCCTCACCGACGAGCTGACCCGCGCGCTGGCGCTGGAGATGCGCGCCTGCTACGCCGACATCGCCGGCCTGTTCCGCAGCCGCGGCCTGCGGCCGCAGGACCTGCGCGTGCGGGCCACCGGCGGCGCCGGCGGGGCCCGCGGCGGCGCCTCCCACGGCGGCACGACCTCGGGCGTGCCGCTGCATGACAGCCGCTACGCCACGATGCCGGGCGCGCTGCACAGCGTGCACGGCAGCCGCTCCGGGGCGCTGCACAGCGTGGCCGGTGGCTTCCACGGCAGCGGTCACGGCGGCTACGCGAGCACCGGCGGCGGCATGGTCGGCGGTCATGGCGGCGGTCACGGAGGCGCCCTCGGCGGCTTCGGCGGCGGGACCGTCGATCCCCAGTTGATGGACCTGATGCGCCGGCTGGCCCAGAGCCCGGCCGGCGGCGGTGGTGGTGGCGGCGCTGGCGGCGGTTTCCCGGTCAACAGCCAGTGGCAGGGCTGGGAGACCGATGGCTCCTACGTCGAGGGCGGCGCGATCGCGCTCCCGCCCAACCTGATCCATCTGCACCGTGACGAGCTGCGGCAGGCCGCGACCGGCTCGCTGGACCACATGGTCATCGACGTCGTCGCCGGCCTGTTCGACCAGATCCTCGCCGACGCCAAGCTGCCCCCGCTGATGGCGCAGCAGATCGCCCGGCTGCAGCTGCCGGTGCTGCGCGCCGCGCTGGGTGACCGTTCCTTCTTCTCCTCGCGCCGGCATCCGGTGCGCCGGCTGGTCAACCGCATCGCGACGCTGGCCGCGGCCTACGACGACTTCACCGAGGATCCCGGCAAGTCCTACCTCGCGCTGGTGCGCGAGCTGGTCCAGGACGTCGTCAGCGGCGATTTCGACCGGATGGACCTGTACGAGTCCAAGCTGGACCAGCTCGAGCAGTTCATCTCCGAGCAGACCGCGCAGACGCTGAAATCGCAGGGCGACGCCGCCGCGCTGCTCGAGCGCAAGGAGACCGAGCTCCGTCTGCAGCGCCGCTACATGCAGCAGCTGCAGCAGGCGATGGCCAACGTGGACATGCGCGATTTCCTGCGCGACTTCCTGACCCAGACCTGGAGCGAGGTGCTCGTGCACGCGTCGCGCCATCCGGACCTGGACGCGGGACTGGTCGAGCGGCTGCGTCAGATGGGCCGCGACCTGGTGCTGTCGGTGCAGCCCAAGACCACGCCGCAGCAGCGCCAGGGCTTCCTGGCGTCGCTGCCGGTGCTGATGCGCACGCTCAACGAAGGCCTGGACCTGATCCGCTGGCCCGAGCCCGACCGCAAGAAGTTCTTCGCCGAGCTGCTGCCCGCGCATGCCGAGTCGCTCAAGGGTCAGGCCTTGAGCCCGCTCGAGTACAACCTGCTGGCCAAGCAGCTGGAATCGGTGTTCGGCATGGCCCCGCCGCGCGAGCAGGACCTGCCCGCGCCCAATGCGCCGGGCGCCGCGCCGCTGGACCTGGACCTGACCGAGAAGCTCTCCGACGAGGAGGCCAAGCGGCTGGGCCTGGTCGAGGAGGAGCACGTCGACTGGGACGGCCAGGTCGACATCGACCTGAGCGCCGAGGAGCAGCAGCCGCTGCAGGCCGTGGACATCAGCATCGACGGACTGCCCGCGGCCGAGGAAGCGCCGTCTCCGACGGCCGGCGAGCTGCTCATCGACCATCTGCAGATCGGCACCGCCTACCGCATGCACCGCGACGGCGACTGGATCAAGGTGCGGCTGGCCCACATCAGCGCCACGCGCAGCTTCTTCATCTTCACGCACGGCACCAAGCATCAGGAGACGCTGACGATGACCGCGCGGATGCTGCACAAGCTCTGCGAGGCCGGCCGGCTGCGGGCCTACGAGCACGCCCACCTGCTGGAGCGCGCCACCGCGCGCGCGCGTCAGCAGTTGGCGGCGCTGGGCGCCAAGGCCTGAGCCTTCCCCCTCGCCCGCTTCCGGGAGCGGGAGGGGTGAGGGCCAGCGGCCATGGCAGCCCCACAGCCCCGGGGCACGAGCGACCCGCCTGATTCCTAGCTCGCCAGCACCCGCGCCATCCGGACGGCCGCCAACATGCTGGCCGGATCGGCCCGCCCGGTGCCCGCGATGTCGAACGCGGTGCCGTGATCGGGACTGGTGCGCACCAGCGGCAGCCCCAGCGTCACGTTGACGCCCTCCTCCACGCCCAGGTACTTCACCGGGATCAGCCCCTGGTCGTGCGTCATCGCCACGACCACGTCGAACTCGCCCGGATGACGCGGCGGCGCATGGCGCGCCCGCATGAAGACGGTGTCCGGCGCGTAGGGACCACTGGCATCGATGCCCAGCTCGCGTGCCTGCGCGATGGCGGGCGCGATGTGCTCGATCTCCTCGACGCCGAACAGCCCGCCCTCGCCCGCGTGCGGGTTCAGGCCCGCCACGGCGATCCGCGGCGCGGCCAGGCCCGCGCGCCGCAAGGCCGCATCGGCGATCCGGATCGTCTGCAGGACCCGGCCCGTCGTGATCTGGTCGACCGCCTCGCGCAACGCGACGTGGATGGTCACGAGCACGACCCGCAGCTCCTCGTTGGCCAGCATCATCCGCACCGGCGGCAGCCGGCCCTGCGCGTCCGCGCACAGCGCCTGCAGCAACTCGGTGTGGCCCGGATGGTCGACCCCGGCCGCGTGCAGCGCTTCCTTGTGGATGGGCGCGGTCACCAGCGCGCGCGATCGCCCCGCCTGCTGCTCATGCACCGCCGCGACGATGCAGCGCGCCGCGGCCAGGCCGGCCTGCGCGTGGATCTGCCCCATCGGCAGCGCCGCCAGCGCCTCAGGCAGATCGGCGGGCACCCAGACCGGCAAGGCATCAGGCGGCGCCAGATCGTCGCTGCGCTCGAGCACCGCCACGGGCAGGTCCAGGCCCATGACACGCAGCGCGCGGCGGAAGACCTCAGGATCGCCCACGAGCCGCAGGTCCGCGCCGCGATCGCGGGCCCAGGCGCTCACGGCGATCTCGGGACCGATGCCGCAGGGGTCGCCCATGGTCACGAGGAGCGGACGCGAGGCAGCCGAAAGGTCAGGTGATGTGGACGCCGGGAACGTCGGGGACATCGGAGTCATCGGGGACATCGTGCTCAGGCGGGATTGGGAATGTCGATGAAGCGGACCTGCAGGCCGAGCTGCTCGCCGACCTGACGGCCCAGCGCCTGCACGCCGTAGCGCTCGGTCGCATGGTGGCCAGCGGCGATGAAGGCCACGCCGGTCTCGGCCGCGTAATGCGCCTGCGGTTCGGAGATCTCGCCGGTGATGAACACGTCGGCGCCGGCGGCGATCGCGGCCTCGAAGTAGCCCTGCGCGCCGCCGGTGCACCAGGCCACGCGCTTGAGCGGCCGCCCGTCGCCCGCGGCTCGCACCGTCGCGCGGCCGAGCCGGTCCTCGACGTGTGCGCCCAGCGATTCGATCGTGCCCAGCGCGGCCGGCAGGTCGCCGATGAAGCCCAGGTCCTGCTCGCCGAAGCGGCCATCGGCGGCCCAGCCCAGGTGTTTCGCCAGTTGCGCGTTGTTGCCGAGTTCGGGGTGCGCGTCCAGCGGCAGGTGATAGGCGAAGAGGTTGATCTCGTGCGTGAGCAGGCGCGACAGGCGCTGCTTCATCCAGCCGGTCACGCGCCCGTCCTGGCCGCGCCAGAACAGGCCGTGGTGGACCAGGATGGCGTCGGCGCCGCTCTCGATGGCGGCGTCGATCAGCGCGAGGCTGGCGGTGACCCCGCACACCAGTTGCCGGATCGTGTCGCGGCCCTCGACCTGCAGACCGTTCGGCCCATAATCCTTGAACCGCGTGGGCTCCAGTGTGGCGGCGAGCAGCCGCTCCAGCTCCGTGCGATGTGCCATGACAGGATCTCCCTTGCGTCAAACCTGGCTGATTTTCTCCCAGGCCACCACCGTGGCGCTGGCCGCCTACTTCGTCGTGGCCACGCTCAAGCCGCAATGGCTGCACGAGGCCCCTCGGGTCTTGCCCACGCTGCCTGCCGCTGCCGGCGCCCCGCCGCGCGCGGCCGTGCAGTTCAGCTTCGCCGCGGCGGCCCAGGCGGCCTCGCCCGCGGTCGTGGCGGTGCTGGCCAACAAGCCCGCGCCCAGCCAGCGCGAGATCGACGCCGACCCCTGGCTGCGCTTCCACTTCGGCAAGCGCGGCCCGCAGCAGGCGCCGCGCCCGCAGACGGGCCTGGGCTCGGGCGTGATCGTCTCGCCCGAAGGCTACGTGCTGACCAACAACCATGTGGTGGCCGGTGCGACCGAGATCCGTGTCCAACTCGCCGACGGGCGCGACATCGCCGCGCGGCTGGTGGGCACCGATCCGGAGACCGACCTCGCGGTGCTGCGCATCGCGCTGGAAGGCCCGCTGCCGGTGATCCATCCGGGCAAGGCCGGCGAGCTGCAGGTCGGCGATGTCGTGCTGGCGATCGGCAACCCGTTCAACGTCGGACAGACGGTGACCTCGGGCATCGTCAGCGCGCTCGGGCGCACGCAGCTCGGCCTGAGCACCTTCGAGAACTTCATCCAGACCGACGCCGCGATCAACCCCGGCAACTCCGGCGGCGCGCTCGTGGACGTGCAGGGGCGGCTGGTGGGCATCAACACCGCGATCTACTCGCGCACCGGCGGCGGCAGCCTGGGCATCGGCTTCGCCATTCCGGTGGACGCCGCCTATCAGGTGCTGGAAGCGCTGGTGAAGGACGGCAAGGTCTCGCGCGGCTGGCTGGGCGTGATCACCGGGGACATCAACCCCGAGGTCGTCGACACGCTCAAGCTCGCCGTCGATCACGGCGTGCTGGTCAAGGAGGTGTTCAAGGCCAGCCCCGCCGCCAAGGCCGGGCTGGAGGCCGGGGACGTGGTCACCGAGGTCGCCGGCCAGGCCGTGCGCACGCCGCGCGAGCTGGTCAACGTGGTGGCCGGGCTCAAGCCCGAGAGCCAGACCGTGATCGAGGTGCAGCGCGGCAAGAACGTGCTGAAGCTGCCGCTGCAGGTCGGCCTGCGCCAGCCGCAGACCAACGACGACACGCAGCCGGAGTGAGCCATGGATGACGATCAGCTGCTGCGCTACTCGCGCCACATCCTGCTGGACGACATCGGCGTCGAGGGCCAGCAGCGGCTGCTGGACGCCCACGCGCTGGTGATCGGCGCGGGCGGACTCGGGTCGCCCGCCGCGTTGTTCCTGGGCACCGCCGGCGTGGGCCGCATCACGCTGGTGGACCACGACCAGGTCGACGTCACCAACCTGCAGCGACAGATCGCGCACAGCCTGGCGCGCGTGGGCGAGCCCAAGGCCGTCTCGGCCGCCGCGGGCATCGCCGCGATCAATCCCGAGCCGCGCGTCCACGCCGTGACCGAGCGCGCCGACGCGGCGCTGCTGGACACGCTGGTGCCGCAGGCCGACGTCGTGCTGGACTGCACCGACAACTTCCCCACGCGCCACCTCGTCAACGCGGCCTGCGTGCGGCACGGCAAGCCGCTGGTGTCGGGCGCGGCGCTGGGATTCGACGCGCAGCTCAGCGTCTACGACAGCCGCGAGCGCCGCTTCCCCTGCTACGCCTGCCTCTTCCCCGCGGACCAGCCGCCCGAGGAGCAGCGCTGCGCGGTGATGGGGGTGTTCGCGCCGCTGGTGGGCATCGTCGGCAGCATGCAGGCGGCCGAGGCGCTCAAGCTGGTCACGGGCATGGGCTCCACGCTGCCGGGGCGGCTGCTGATGCTGGACGCGCGCCGCATGGAGTGGACCGACCTGCAGGTCGCCCGCGATCCGCGCTGCCCGTGCTGCGGCGACCGCTGAGCCTGCCGAGCCCGCTGAGCCCACCCTGCGGCCGATCACGCAACAAACCGCCGTTCTCTCCCCGCCGCGCGCAATGAGACGAACAGAAATTAAGTGCCAACGCCCCTAGAGTTCGGGGCCATCCGACCATGATCAGTACCGACAAGCTCACCGCCCGCAACTTCCCCAGCGCCCAGGAGGAAGCCGCGCAGCAGGACGCCTTCGACGCCGCGTTCGACGCCAATCCGCCCAGCGCCTACCGCCTCGCGTTCACCGACACCGACTTCCTGGTGCGGCCCGAGCTGCGCCCGGTGCGCATGCAGCTGGAGCTGCTCAAGCCGGAGCTGGTGCAGCAGGAGCTCGACATCCAGTCGACGGTGGTGATCTTCGGCAGCGCGCGCATCGCCGACCGGGAATCCGCGCAGGCGGCGGTGGACGCCGCGCGCGCCGCCAAGGACGACGCGGCGCTGCAACGCGCCGAGCGCCGCCTGGTGATGAGCGGCTATTACGAGGAAGCCCGCAAGTTCGCGCGGCTGATCACCGAGCACACCAAGGACTTCGCCCATCCGCTGTACGTCGTCACCGGCGGCGGCCCCGGCATCATGGAAGCGGGCAACCGCGGCGCGCACGAGGCCGGCGGCCGCAGCATCGGGCTGAACATCGTGCTGCCCCACGAGCAGCGGCCCAACCAGTACATCACCCCGGAGCTGTGCTTCCGCTTCCACTACTTCGGGCTGCGCAAGATGCACTTCCTGATCCGGTCGGTGGCGCTGGCGGCCTTCCCCGGCGGCTACGGCACGCTGGACGAGCTCTTCGAGACGCTGACGCTGATCCAGACCGGCAAGTGCCGCCGCCGTCCCATCCTGCTGTTCGGACGCGACTTCTGGTCGCGCCTGATCGACTTCGAGCTGCTGATCGACACCGGGATGATCAGCCCGGGCGACGAGCAGCTCTTCCATTACGTCGAGACCGCCGACGAGGCCTGGGCGCTGCTGATGAAGGAATACGACATCGGCGCGGCCCCGAACGGCAACGGCAGCGGCCACGGCGCGCCGAACGGTGCCGCGAACGGCGCCAAGCACAGCGCACAGAACGGCGCCACTGGCGACTCGACCTGACCCCCGCCCCGCCGGGCGATCCGCATTCCCAAGACCAGAGAGGTTCGACCATGACCGCAGCACGACACGTGAGCCTGATCGGCGCCCCCACCGACGTGGGGGCCGGCGCCCGGGGCGCCAGCATGGGGCCGGAGGCCCTGCGGGTGGCCGGCCTGGCCGAGGCGCTGCAGGCGCACGGCGTCGAGGTCAAGGACTGCGGCAACCTGGTCGGCCCTTCCAATCCCTGGCTGCCCCCGACCGAGGGCTACCGCCATCTGGACGAGGTCACCCACTGGAACCAGGCCGTGCACGACGCCGTGCACGCCGAGCTGAGCGCCGGGCGCATGTCCATCCTGCTGGGCGGTGACCATTGCCTGGGGCTGGGCTCAATCTCGGCGGTCGCGCGCCACTGCCGCGACACCGGCAAGAAGCTGCGCGTGCTGTGGCTGGACGCCCATGCCGACTTCAACACCAGCCAGCTCACGCCCAGCGGCAACATCCACGGCATGCCGGTGGCCTGCCTGTGCGGCTACGGCCCGCAGCAGCTGATCGAGATCGGCGGCAAGGTGCCCGCGATCGACCCGAAGTGGATCCGCCAGATCGGCATCCGCAGCGTGGACCCGGGCGAGAAGCGCTTCGTCCACGAGGTCGGCCTGGAGGTCTTCGACATGCGCTACATCGACGAGATGGGCATGCGCCACACGATGGAGCTGGCGCTGGCGACGATGGACGCCAACACCCACCTGCATGTGAGCTTCGACGTGGACTTCCTGGACCCGGACGTCGCGCCCGGCGTCGGCACCACCATCCCCGGCGGTCCGACCTACCGCGAGGCGCAGTTGTGCATGGAGATGATCGCGGACACGGGCCGTCTGGGCTCGCTGGACATCATGGAGCTGAACCCCGCGCTGGACGTCCGCAACAAGACCGCGCTGGTGGCGGTGGACCTGGTTGAATCGCTGTTCGGCAAGTCCACGCTGATGCGGAAATGATCGGCCGCTGAGCCCGTTAAGCGCCAAGTGAGCGCGGGCTAGCCGTCGACGGCAGCCCGCTGGTCAAGGAACGCGGTGGGAAGTCCAGCGATTTCTGTCACGGTTGCGACAGCGGATCACTTCCCGACACGATGGTTGCGATACCAATCGGCGAAGGGGTGAAATGAGGCAGAAATCTCCCCTATTTGGGGGAACTCTCTAGGCCGATGCCCACGATCCGTGAAGTGGCGCACGGGGCGAAGTGCGAAATTCGTGTCCAATTGATACCCAGGGACAGGCAATAGAGGCCGACGGCGGGGCGCATCGCACCGATGGTCAGCAGAGCCCGCCGAACCTGCGATGCGAAACGCTCGAAGCCTTCCAACCATGTTGTTCCGTTTGTTGTCTGCAGTTCTCGCGCGCACGGCCCTGGCAACAGGCGTCCTGCTCGCATCGATCACCACGGCCCAGGCCGCCAATCCGACCAGCGCGTCCGGCACCTTCCAGGTCGGCGCCACCATCCTCGTCGCCTGCAACGTCACCGGCAGCACGCTGACCTTCGGCGGCGCCCTCGACCCGCTGCAGACGCCCGGCCCGGTGGACGCGTCGACCACGCTCAACCTGACCTGCACCAAGACCACGCCCTACAGCATCGCGCTGAGCGCGGGCGCCAACGCGGGCAACGCATCGGCCTTCTCGTCGCGCGCGATGAAGAGCGGCAACAACAGCCTGCCGTACCAGCTCTACCTGGACTCGGGCCGCACGCAGGTCTGGGGCGACGGCAACAGCTCCGGCGTCTACACCGGCACGGGCACCGGCAGCCAGCAGCAGCTGACCGTCTACGGCCGCCTGCCCTCGCTCAACGGCATCGTGCCGGGCAACTACGCCGACACGGTCACGCTGACGATCACCTACTGAACCCGCTCACCCGCTCACCCGCGGCTGAGCTCGGCCACGCGCACCAGCGTGTGCAGCACCCGGTTGGCCGGCGTGGGAATGCCCAGCGCCTCGCCGCGCCGCACGAGGAAACCGTTCAGGTGATCGATCTCCGTGCGCTTGCCCCGGCCCAGATCCTGGGCCGTCGATGAGAACTGACCCGGCATGGTCTCGGCGATCTTGCGCACGGCCTGGCGGACGTCCCCCATCAGCGTGACGCCATCGGCCGCGGCCACGGCCAGGCCCTCGTCCACGAGCTGGTCCATCACGGCCCAGACGCCCTCCCCCTTCACCAGCTCGCCGTAAGGCTGCTGCGTCAGCGCGGACAGCGCGTTGTAGGCGCAGTTGATCAACAGCTTGGACCAGAGCGCGCCGCGCACGTTGTCCGAGATCTCCACCGGCACGCCCGCGGCGACCAGCGCCTGCGCCAGCCGCTCGGCGCCGGCGGCCGGCTCGATCACCAGCTCGCCGCGGCCGTGGTGCTTCACGTGACCCGGCCCCGCCATCTCGGTGGCGACGTACACCACCGACGCCGACACCGGCTGCGCCAGCGTCTCGCGCAGCCGCTCCGCGTTGTCCACGCCGTTCTGCATGGACAGCAGCAGCGTGTCGGCGTTCAGGTGGGGCCGCAGCGACTCGGCGGCCGAGACCGTGTCGGTGGACTTCACGCAGAACAGCACCACCTGCGCACCGCGGGCGGCGGCGGGTTCGGTGTCGGCGCGCAGGCGGACCGACTCGTCGAACATCCGCGTCTCCATGCGCAGGCCGTGCTCGCGGATCGCCTCGACATGCGCCGGCCGGCCGATCAGCGTCACGTCATGGCCCGCACGCGCGAGCATGCCGCCGAAGAAGCAGCCCACCGCGCCGGCGCCCATCACGGCGACCTGCAGCGCGGCGCTCGTGCCGAGCGAGGGAGCCACAGAAGCGGCGGTCGAAGGGGCTTCGGATCGGGTCATCGGGGTCTCCTGGAGATCTGATTGGAGCGCGGGTTGGAGCGGCTTGCCGCGGATTGGAGCGCTTCAGGCGCCGACGATCCAGCCCTCGAGCGGATCGATCGTGGCGGGCAGGCCGTAATCCGCCCGCGCGTCGGCCCAGGCCGCCAGCATCAGGCAGAGCGCGGCATCGAGCTTGTCGCCGGTGGCGTCGTCGGCGAGTTCGTCGCGCTGGGCGTGGCTCAGCTTGAGCCGCAGCCCGAGCCGGCCGCGGCCCTGCTCCAGCGCCTCGATCAGGTCCTTGCGCGCGATGAAGCGCTCCGGCGTCTGCTTGGCCCGGTCGTCGCTCTTGTAGCTGCGCGCGCCCAGCAGCTCGCGGGCGAGCAGCCCCGGGTAGGCCTCCAGCGCGACGCGGCCGGGGTCGCCCGCGTGCAGCCCGGGCAAGTGCACGCCGGCGGCCACGAGGCGCGGCACGCCCGCATGCAGCATGTAGGCGACCGGCGGGTTCACCCACTTCATGCTGGGCGACGAGCCCGCCGGGCCGTCGCAGGCGCGATGCGCGAACTTGCCGCCGACCGGCCGCGCATCGCAGAACGCGGCGAAGGTGTCCCGGATCTCGGCGCGGCTCAGGCCCGCGTAATGCGCGATCAACGCGGACCACTCGGTGGGCCAGCCCAGCGTCTGCACCAGCTCGCGCGGCAGGCCGAAGGGCAGGTCGAATCCGCCGAGCCACGGTCCGGGCTCGGCGAGCCAAGCCTCGAAGTCGGCCAGCGTGGGCAAGGCCTGGATCCGCTCCAGCTTGACGACGGCACCCCGGCGCAGGCCGATGGCCAGCCGGATCGGCTTGCGGGCGGTGGGCGCGCTGGTGAAGTCCACGCCGACCAGCGCGCGGGCGATCGCCGGGTCCGCGGCGGGCGCGGCCACCCCGTTGGAGGAAGGCGATTTCGAGACTTTTGGCATGCCCGCGACTGTATCCATCGTCCACTGGGGCGAGCCGCCATTGACGGGCGATCTGCGACAACGAATGCTCTGAGACCTCAGGTCCCCAGCCTTCCGGAGGAGAGTCCGCCTTGTTCCAACGCGAACTGGCCCGTGCCCTGCATCTGAGCCGCCGCGGCGCGTATCGCGACGCGACCGACGCGCTCGAGCTGGCGCTGGTGGCCGCGGATTCGGTGCGGGACCGCGCACGCGCGCTGATCCTGATCGCGCACAACCTGCCCCGCCAGGGCGACCTGCAGGCCGCGCTGCGCCGCGCCAGCGAGGCGGTCGCGGTGGTGCGGCTCATCGAGGGCCCCGACACCGACGCCTGGACCGCCGCGTCGCTGACCGAGCTCTGCTACGTCTTCGCGCAGTTCCAGATGGGACGCGACGCGATGCAGGCGGGCTGGCAGGCGCTGGCCGCCGCGCGCCGCGCGCAGGACCCCACGCGCGAGGCCTGGGCGCTGAACCGGCTGGCCGTCGCCTTCGCGGTGTCGGATCAGGTCGAGCAGGCCTGCCAGCACACGCTGCAGGCGCTGGAGATCGTCCAGCAGCAGGCGCCCGGTGAGCGCGAGCTGCTGCTGTCCTGCCTGAACAACCTCGCCCATTTCTGGCTGCAGGCCCATGGCGAGGCGCTGCGCGACGAAGACCGCACCGCCGCCGCCGAGGCGCTGGTGCAGGCCGAGCCCTACGCGGTGCGCGCCGCCGAACTGGTGCGCGAGGAAGGCAATCCCTTCCTCGTCGTCGTCTCGCTGTCCAACCTGGTGGAGCTCCAGCTGGGCACCGGCGCGATCGACGAGGCGCTCGCGATCACCGAGGAATACGAGCGGCTGGCGCATCGCCACGGTTATGCCGGCATGGTGCTGCAGGCGCGGGCGCAGCGGGCGCTGCTGCAGCTCAAGCGCGACGACACGGCCGGCGCGCACGACGCCCTGCCGGCGCTGGAAACGCTGCAGGACCTCGTCAGCCTGCAATCGCCGCATGCGCTGCCGACGCGGCTGCGGCGTCAATTGACGCTGGCGATCTACCGCGCCTACAAGCTGCGCGGCGACACGGCGCGCGCGCTCGCGGCGCATGAGCGGCTCTCGGCGCTGGAGCGCCAGTCGGCGCGCAACGCGATGGCGCTGCAGACCGAGGCGATGCTGATCCGGCAGGAATTCGAACAGGCCCAGGCGCGCGCCGAGCACGCGATGCAGGACGCGCGGCGCGAGCGCGAACGCGCCGACCTGGCCGAGCAGGAACAGCAGCGGCTGCGCCGCCAGGCCGCGGAGCTGGGCCGCATGGCGCATGAGGACGCGCTGACCGGCCTGAACAACCGCCGCCACGCGGAGTTCGCTCTGCCGCTGCTGCTGGAGCGCGCGCGGCAGGAGCACAAGCCGATCGCGCTGGGGCTGCTGGACATCGACCACTTCAAGCAGGTCAACGACGCCTTCGGCCACGGCGTGGGCGATCAGGCGCTGCAGAAGGTCGCGCAGGTGCTGCGCCGGCAGCTGCGCAGCGCCGACCTGCTGGCGCGGGTCGGCGGCGAGGAATTCATGCTCGTGTTCGTGGGGGTCGCGCCCGAGCGCGGGCAGGAGATCTGCGAGCGGCTGCGCGCCGCGATCGCCAACCACGACGGCTGGGGCGAACTCGCGCCCGAGCTGCGCGTGACGGTGTCCATCGGCCTGGCCGCCGGCGATCCGCCGGCCAAGCCCGCGACGCTCGTCGAGACCGCGGACCAGGCGCTCTACGCGGCCAAGCACGGCGGGCGCAACCGCGTGCAGCTGATGGGCCTGTGAACGTGCGCTGAAGTCGATGCGGGCGGTGCGGCCGCGCTGGCCGCACCGCACGTTCCGATCAGCTCAGCTTGAAGACGGCGACCGACTGCGACAGCGCGTCGGCCTGATGCTGCAGGCTCTGCGCGGCGGCGGCGGACTCCTCGACCAGCGCGGCGTTCTGCTGCGTCATCTGGTCGAGCTGGCTGATGGCATCGCCGATCTGGTTGATGCCGCCGCTCTGCTCCACCGTCGCGTGGCTGATCTCCGCGACGATGCGCGACACGCGCGTGATCGAGTCCGAGATCTCGTTCATCGTCTGCCCGGCGCGTTCCACCAGCGTCGCGCCGCTGGCCACGCTCTCGCCGCTGGCGGTGATCAGGTGCTTGATCTCCTTGGCTGCTTCGGCGCTGCGTTGCGCCAGCGAGCGGACCTCGCTCGCCACGACCGCGAAGCCCCGGCCCTGCTCGCCCGCGCGCGCGGCCTCGACCGCCGCGTTCAGCGCCAGGATGTTGGTCTGGAAGGCGATGCCGTCGATGGTTCCGATGATGTCGCCGATGCGCGACGAGGACGCGCTGATCGTGCCCATCGTGCGCACCACCTCGCCGACCACCTGCACGCCGCGCGTGGCGACGTCGGCGGCCTGCTCGGCCAGCGCCTTGGCCTCGCCGGCCGAGGACGCGTTGTGCTGCACGCTCTGCGTGAGCTGTCCCATCGCCGACGCGGTGGCCTGCAGGTTGGAAGCGGCCTGCTCGGTGCGCTGGCTCAGGTCGTGCGCGCCGGCGGCGACCTCGCGCGAGGCCGTGGCGATGCTGTCCGTGGCGCTGCGCACACCGCTGACCACGTCGCGGATCGACGCCTGCATGCCGTGCACGCCGCGCGACATCGCGGCGGTCTCATCGGCGCCGTCCGTGCGCACGGTCTCGCTCAGGTCCTTGCGCGCGATGCGCTCGGTCGTGCGCACCGCCTCGGCCAGCGGCGCGAGGATGGAACGGATGTTCAGCACCGTCAGCAGGCTGATCAGCGCCACGCCCACCAGCATCACGATGCCCAGCGCGCCGCGCACGCCCATCTCGCGGGCGCCCAGGCGGCCCACTTCCTCCTGTCCATGCTGAAGGATGACGCGCGTCATCTCCGCCACGCCGTCGTCCATCGCCTGCACCGGCGCCTTGATCGTGTCCGTGGCGCGGTTGGCCTCGGCGGCATCGACGAAGTCGGCGTTCAGGATGCGCGTGGCCAGCTCGTCGACGCCGGTCTTGTACGCGCCCAGCGCCTGCTTGAGCTTGGGCTGCAGCGCAGCGACCTCCGAGCGGGCGTCGGCACCACCTGCCCCGCCGGCACCGCTCAGGGCGTCCAGCGAGCGGATCACGCCCGCATAGGTCTTCTGCCAGTCGGCCTGCGCCTTCTTGACGGTGCCGTCATCGCCGATGTTGATCAGCATGTCCTTCTCGAACCGGCGCAGGTTGCCGAGTCCGGCACGCACCTCCGAGAGCTGGATCAGGCCGTCGACGTCCTGGGCGACGTACTGCTGGAAATCGGCGCGCGAGCTGCTCATGGCCCAGAGGCCGGCGCCGCCGATCAACAGGAGCGCGAGCACGGACAGGAGACCCAGACCCAGTAAGCGGGTCCGAATCGTGTAATTGCGCAGAGACTGCATGTTTTGCCAACTTTTCCCAACGATTGGATCGAGGGGAAAGCCTAGCAGTCGCCATGCGCCCGCCCGGGCGCGCCGCGCGTGAAACGCGTCCCGAGCGTGCAGTCCTGCCGAGTCAGCGCCGCCCGCGCGGCGCGGGCGTGCGCGGCGACAGCGTCGCGGCCCAGGCGGCGATCTCCGGGGCGAGCGCGTCGACCGCCGCGGCCGTCGCCTTGACCGCGCCCTCCGCGTTGCCGCCTGCGGGCTCGCTGCGGTCGAAGGCGCGCTGGGTGCCGTCCTCGGCGGTGGCCATGACGCGCACCTGCACCTCGCTGCGCGAGGCGCTGGAGAAGCTCTGCAGGCTCTCCTCGAGCTCCAGCGACACGCCGATCACCACCTGCGGATCCGCACCGGCGGCCACCGGCGCGCGCGCGATCTGCTGGCGCATCCGCGCGGCCACCAGCACCGGCAGCGGCGCGGCCCAGCGCGAGTCGCGATAGACCCGGCGCGCGTAGGGATCGCTGTCGGCGAGTCGGTAGGCGATTCCCGTGCCTTGCAGCGTCTCGGGCGCGCTCAGCCCCTGCAGCTCGACGCGCTTGGCCAGCGGCGCCTGCTGCGGCCACGCGGCCACCGGGCCCAGGTCCATCTGCGTGGGCGCGGGCGCGCGGCTGCCGCAGGCGCCCAGCAGCGCGGCCGCGACCGTCAGCGCGCCGATAGTCCAGGCGCGGCGGGCGCTGCCGGCGCGGTGAAGTCCTTGTGCTGCGTTCATTTCTTCGCTCCCGCGTCGAAGCCCGATTCGCCCGGACCGGGTTCACCCGGCTTGGGTCCCAGGATCAGGCTCTGCGGCTGATCGCCGATGCTCTGGGCCGCGCGTTCCAGCGCGCGCGCCGCCTGCGACAGATCCTCCAGCACCGCGCGCTGGCGCGGCTTGTCGGTCGAGCCGACCAGCGACACCTCCAGCCGGCGCAGCGTGCGCTGCAGCTGCACCGCCGCGTCGCCGAGCTGGTCGATCGCCGCGGCCTTGCCCTTGTATTCCTCGACCAGCTCGCCGCCCTGCTTGGCCAGCGTGTCGACGTTGCCCAGCGTCTGACGGCCCGCGACGAGCAGCCCGTCGGTGTTCTTCACCAGCGCGGGCAGCGCCTGTGCCGTCGGGCGCAATTCCTTCACCAGCTCATTCAGGCCGGTGGAGGCCTCGTTGAGCTGCGCCAGCGTCTGGCTGACCTGCTGCTGGTTGTTGTCGCTGAGCAGCTTCTGGACGCGCTCCATCGTGGCGAGCGCGCTGGCCGCGAGCTTCGGTCCGACGTCCTGCAGCTGATCGAGGAACCCGGGCGCGAGCGCGATCCGCCGCGTCTGCGTGACGGCGAGCTTGGGATCCGACGGCTCCGGTCCGTCGAACAGGTCGATGAACGACAGCCCGGTGATGCCCTGGTAGCCGAGCTTGGCCTGCGTGCCCGCGGCGATCGGCGCGTCGGCGTCGACCTCGATCTCCACGAGGATCTGGCGCGGGTGCTCGGGATCGAAGCGGATCGAGTCCACCTTGCCCACCTGCACGCCGCGCAGCTTCACCGGCGCCTTCACGTTCAGCCCGGGCACGCCCTGGGCGGTCACGACGGTGAAGGACTGCGTGTCGCCGCGGTCGTCGCGGAACCACAGCACGATGGCGACCAGCGCCGCGCCGAGCAGCAGCACGAACAGCCCCGTGGCCAATGCATGTGCCTTGTTTTCCATGTGCTCGCCCGAAGTCCTTTCGTTGGGGTGCGGCCGCCGCGCTCAGGCGGGCAGCTCATCGCGGTGATGCAGCGCGTCGCGGTAGCTGCGCAGGTTCTCCGCGGCGCAGCGATCCGTGTGCCCGAGGAAGAAGTTGCGGATGAACGGATGCGGCTGGTTGACGACCAGCTCCAGCGGCCCGTGCGCGATCAGGTGCTGGTCGGCCAGCACGGCCACGCGATCGGCGATCGCGAACAGCGTGTCCACGTCGTGCGTGACCATCACCACCGTGAGCGCCATCTCGCGCTTGAGGCTCTCGATCAGCTGCACGAAGCCCTTGGAGCTCGCCGGGTCCAGGCCCGCGGTGGGTTCGTCCAGGAACAGCAGCTGCGGGTCCATGATCAGCGACCGGGCCAGCGACACCCGCTTGATCATGCCGCCCGAGAGCTCGGCCGGCATCTTGATGCCGTCCTCGGGCTTGAGGCCGACCTGCTGCAGCTTGGTCATCACGAGCTCGGCGATCAGGTCCTTGGGCAGGCTCTTGAGCTCGCGCAGCGGCAGCGCGATGTTGTCGAAGACGGTCAGCGCCGAGAACAGCGCGCCCTGCTGGAACAGCACGCCCCAGCGGTGGCGCACCTGCGCGAGGTCGGTCGCCTCGCACTTGCCCAGCTTGTGGCCGAAGACGAGGACCTCGCCCTCGCTGGGGCGCTCCAGGCCCAGCATCAGCCGCAGCAGCGTGGTCTTGCCGCTGCCCGAGCCGCCGATGATCGCCAGCACCTCGCCGGCCGTGACCTCGAGGTTCAGGTCCTTGTGGATGCGCACGCCGCCCAGCACGGTGCCCACATGGCGCACCTCGATCACCGGATCGCCGGGCCGCACGTCGAGTTCGCCGACCGCTTCGGTCGAGCCGGGTTCGATGCAATCGCTCATGCCTTCAACCCCACGTCAGAGAACATCACCGCGAAGATCGCGTCGACGATGATCACCACGGTGATCGCCGCGACGACCGAGGCCGTCGTGCCGGTGCCCAGGCTTTCGCTGTTGGGCTTGATGCGCAGCCCGAAATGGCAGGCCACGAACGCGATCATGACGCCGAACACCGCGGACTTGGACAGGCCCAGCCACAGGTTGGCGACCGGGACCGCCGCGGGCAGGCCCTGCAGGAACTGCACGTACTCCAGCCCCAGGGTCGCGCGCGCGGCGATCATGCCGCCCGCCAGCACCATGCAGCTGGTCCAGGTCATCACCAGGGGCAATGAGAGTGCCAGCGCCA
Organism: Roseateles sp. So40a; assembly: GCF_048081605.1. Classification (NCBI taxonomy): domain Bacteria; kingdom Pseudomonadati; phylum Pseudomonadota; class Betaproteobacteria; order Burkholderiales; family Sphaerotilaceae; genus Roseateles; species Roseateles sp. So40a. The sequence goes on from NZ_CP182288.1 coordinate 3,678,008, forward strand.
CCATCTTGGGCAGGACCAGCCGGATCGTGTGCGAGATCCCCATCACCGACAGCGCGTCCAGTTCCTGCGTCACGCGCATGACGCCGAGCTGGGCGGTCATCGCCGAGCCGCTGCGCCCGGCCACCAGGATGGCCGCCAGCAGCGGTCCCAGCTCACGCCAGACGCTGATGCCCAGGATGTTGATCACGTAGATGTCGGCGCCGTAGCTCTGCAGCTGCTTGGCGGTCAGGTAGGACAGCGTGATGCCCACCAGCACGCCCACCAGCGCCGTGATGCCCAGCGCCTGCGCGCCGCTGCGGTACAGGTGGGCGGAGATGTCCTTCCAGGAGATCAGCGACGGATGGCGCGCGAGCCGGCCGAGGTCGCGCGTGACCTGACCCAGCAGCGCGGTAGCGTCCAGCAGGTGGCTGGCCAGGTTCTGCAGGCCCTGGCCGAACCGTCGCACGTTCTGCGCGCGCGGCGGCTTGGCGGGCTTGCCCTGCTTGCTGCCCAGCCGCGCGAACAGCGCCTGGAACATGTCCGCCAGCGGCGCCGGCGGCCAGTGCAGGTCCTCGGGCTGGCGCCGGCCCCAGGCCTGCCACAGCAGCAGGGCGCCGGTCGGATCGAGGCGCCGGACCGCGCTCAGGTCCCAGGACACATTGGCGGTGGGCACCTCGCCGAGCTCGCCGCGCAGCGCTTCCACGCGCTCGCGCAGCGCCAGCAGGGTCCAGTCGCCCTCCAGCCGCGCGCGCAGGCGGCCGCCCTCGCCGGGCTCGCGCAGCAGTCGCGGCGAGGGATCGGCGGGTGAGGCGTCCAGAGGGAGGTCCATGGGGTCAACAGCATAGCCGCGCCGCCCCGCTCCCGCGATATCGGCGCACAGGAGTTCGCCCAGTCAGACAAGACGCTGTCGCAGCCGCTCCAGGTAGGTGCGGCTGCACGGCACCCGGCTGCCGTCGCGCAGGCGCAGGTGCGCGTCGCCGGCCTCGGTGGGCTCGATCGCCTCGATCAGGCTCAGGCGCACGAGGTAGCCGCGGTGCACGCGCACGAAGTCCGACGGATCCAGGCGCTGCTCAAACGCGCCCAGGCTCGAGCGCAACGGGTAATCGTGCTGCTGGCGATGCAGGTTGACGTAATTGCCGCAGGCCTGCACCCACTCGATTTCCGCGATCGGCAACAGGAATTCCTTGCCGAGTTTCTTCACCAGGAGGCGCTCGGGCCGGTCAGGGGGATTCGGCGGGTCCAGATGTTCCGGCATCTCCGGCACCGGTGCCGAGACGGCCGCAGGCGCCGGTTGCGGGACAGCCTCAGGCGCGGGCGTGGGTTCAGGCGGCTCAGCCAGCAGGCTCGCCTCCCCTTGCCAGCGCCAGACCAGCAACCGATACGCCCCGGCGACTACCAGCACGAACGCGTAGCTGCGCACGTCCTTGAGCGCCTCGTAGAAGAACTCGAGCGGCCAGTCGCCGAAGTCGTAGACCGCATCCTGTGCGCGATAAGCCAGCTTGCGCAGCGCCACCATGCCCAGCACATGCGCCACGCTGGTCACCAGCGCGAACAACAGGTGCCACGGCAGATGGCGTCCGATCTGACCCCAGCGCAGCGGGCGGCTGTCGGCCATGCGCAGGATCCACGGGATCAGCGCCATCCACACCAGCGCGCTGGAGAACTCCCAGACCGCGGGCTCCCAGGGTTCGAAACCGAGCCCGGCGCGGCGGATGTCGAGGTTGACCGTGACCGTGTTGGCCGCCGCCGAACCCAGCAGCAGCGCGCTCCAGCCCGCGCGTTCAAGCCAGCGTCGATGGGTCAGGTACAGCCGCAGCCATTTGTCCTCGGTCATGGCGGCGCAGTGTAGGGGCGCGGCCCGTCCCGGGACGGGCCGCCCGGCCCCGATAACGGGGCGGTTCGTCACCGGGCGGGGGCGGGTCGTCACATTCCGAGACCGCATGGTCGCGCGGCCACGATGCTTGGGCGCCATGAACACCACCTTGCCCTCCTCCGCGCCGGCCGCCCCGCGGCTGACCGAGCTCGACGCGCTGCGCGTCATCGCGTTCGCGCTGCTGATCCTCTATCACTCGGCGATGTTCTACGTGAGCTGGGACTTCCATGTGAAGTCGCCACGGCTCATCCCGGCGCTCGAGGACGTGATGCTGTGGGTCAACCCGTGGCGGATGTCGCTGCTGTTCGTCATCTCCGGCGCCGCGACCGCGCTGATGATCGGCCGCGACGGCACGACGGGCCTCGGCCGGCTGCTGCGCACGCGCAGCAAGCGGCTGCTGCTGCCGCTGCTGTTCGGCATGACCGTCGTCGTGCCGCCGCAGGCTTACCTGGAGGTCGTCGAGAAGCTCCAGTACAGCGGCAGCTATCTGGACTTCCTGAAGCTCTACTTCCAGGCGTACCACGGCTTCTGCCGAGGCAACGACTGCCTGACGCTGCCGACCTGGAACCACCTCTGGTTCCTGCCCTATCTCTGGACCTACACCGCGGTGGTGCTGGTCGCGCTGATGCTGCCCGGCGCCAATCGCGTGCTCGTGCATCCGGGCTGGCGGCGGATCGTGACCGGCGGCCGGCTGCTGTGGGTGCCGTGGCTCGCGTTCGCGCTGCTGCGCCAGCATCTGCTGGAGCGCTTCCCCACCACGCATGACCTCGTCCACGACGGGTACCAGCACGGGGCCTACGCGACGATGTTCCTGCTGGGCGTGGCGCTCTGGGGCCATCGCGACGATCGCCATGGCGCCTGGGAAGCCGCGCGGCGCTGGCGCTGGGTGGCGCTGATCGGTTTCATCGCGGTGATGGGGATCTCGCAGGCGGTCACCACCGAATGGCAACGCGTGCATGGCGACGATTTCCCGCAATCGCTGCTGATGGCGATGCGCGCGCTCAACGCCGGCAAGCAATGGCTGCCGATCGTGGCGCTGCTGGGATTCGGGCGGCAGTGGCTCGCCGGTCGCGATTCACCGGCTCTGCGTTGGCTGACGCTCGCGGTGTTCCCGTTCTACATCGTCCATCAGACGATCACCGTGATCGCGGGCCACCTGCTTGCGCCGCTGCAGTGGCCGCTGGCGCTGGAAGCCGCCGCGCTGGTGGCGATCACCGCGCTGGGTTGCTGGATCGCCGCCGTCGTCGCGATGCGCATCGATGTGCTGCGTCCGTGGATGGGACTGGCCCCGCGGAGCGTTCCGCGTGCGGCGCCGGAATGCAAAAAGCCCGGCGTCTTTCGACACCGGGCTTCCTGATTCTTCTTATTAATGGTCGGGGCGGCGGGATTCGAACTCGCGACCCCTTGCACCCCATGCAAGTGCGCTACCAGGCTGCGCTACGCCCCGACTAAGCCTACGATTCTATACGCAATTCAGAGCGTCATGCAAGCAAACTCTCTCGAATCGCCAACAACTCGTCTCGCACCTGTTCCAGCGTGAGCTTCTCGAGCGAGACGGTCGTGTGCGCCGCGCCGTCGGCGACGTCCGCGGCCAGCGCGCGCGAGGCTTCGCGATGATCGCGATAGGCATCGAGCTGCGCCGCCGCGAGCGCTTCCGCGCGGAACTCCTGCGCGTTCGCGCCGGCGTGGCTGCCGGTCTCGATCAACTGGTTGCGTGCGCCGCTGATCGTGAAGCCCTGGTCATAGAGCAGATCGCGGATGCGGCGGATCAGCAGCACTTCATGGTGCTGGTAATAGCGCCGGTTGCCCCGCCGCTTCATCGGCTTGAGCTGCGTGAATTCCTGTTCCCAATACCGCAGGACGTAGGGCTTCACGCCGCACAGCTCGCTCACCTCACCGATCGTGAAGTAGCGCTTGGCGGGAATGGCGGGAAGCTGGACGTCCATGGGGATCAGCGGCTCCGGCAGCGGCGGGAAGGGTCAGACTCTACTCGAAGTCACTGCCCGTCGGCGTGTTGCCTTGGACCGCTTCTTTCAATTTGTGACTGGCATGAAACGTCACGACGTTGCGGGCCTTGATGGGGATCGCCTCGCCGGTGCGCGGGTTGCGTCCCGGTCTGGGCGCCTTGCGTCGGATGTTGAAGTTGCCGAAGCCCGACAGCTTCACCTCGCGGCCGCTGGACAGGCTCTGATGAATGATGTCGAAGAAGGCCTCGACCATGTCCTTGGACTCGCGCTTGTTCAAGCCGAGCTTGTCGAACAGCAGCTCCGCCAGCTCGGCCTTGGTCAGCGTGGGCGTCTCCAGGCTGCCGAGCAGCACCCGCGCCTGCTCCTTCAGATCGTCATCGCTCATTGGATCTTCTCCCTCATCCCCGCAGGCGCGCGCCCAGGCTCTCACCCAGCTGCGACACCACCTTCGCCACCGCTTGCTCGATGCGCTCGTCGGTCAGCGTGTTCTCGTCGTCGAGCAGCTCCAGGCGCACGGCCAGGCTGCGTTCGCCGGCCTTGAGCTCCGCCGTGGGTTGGGCCGGCTTGAAGACGTCGAACAGACGCGCCGAGCGTACCAGGGCTTCGCCGCTGGATTCGATCGCCCGCATGAGGGAGGCATAGGTCACTTGCTCATTGACGATCAGCGCCAGATCGCGTTGCACCGCCTGCAGGCGCGGCACGCCCTTGCCCTGCGGCAGCGTGCGCGCCAGCACCGCGTCCAGCGCGAGCTCGAACAGCACCGGCGCCGACGGCAGTTCGTAGCCCTGACGCCACTTGGGATGCAGCTCGCCGACCACGCCGATGTCCACGCCGTCCAGCAGCACGCGGGCGCTGCGGCCCGGATGCAGCGCCGGATGCACGACCGGCTCGAAGGCCAGCACGCGCGGCGCGAGCAGCGCTTCCAGGTCGCCCTTGACGTCGAAGAAGTCGACGGCACGGTCCTTGAGCGCCCACTGCTGCTGCTCGGCCGGGCCCCAGGCCAGGCCCGACAGGCGCATCGGCTGAGCGATGCCGGCGATCGAGGTGTCGCTTTCCTGCACCGACGCGTCGCGCAGGAACACGCGGCCGATCTCGAACACGCGCACGCGCGGCGCCTTGCGCGCCAGGTTGTTGCGCAGCGCCTGCACCAGCGAGCCCATCAGCGACGTGCGCATCACCGCCAGCGGCGCGGCGATCGGATTCAGCAGCTGGATCGGGTTGGCGTTGCCGGCCAGCTCCTGCTCCCAGCGCGCTTCGACAAAGCTGAAGTTGATCGTCTCGAAGTAGCCCAGGCCGGCCATCGCGTGGCGCAGCGCATGCGTGGCGCGGCGCGACTCCGAGCGCACCTTGCCCACGACCGGCGCCAGCGGCGGCGTCGACGGCAGCTTGGGATACCCCACGACGCGGATGACTTCCTCGATCAGGTCTTCCTCGATCTGGAGGTCGAAGCGGAACGACGGCGGCGTCACCGTGATCACGCCCGGCGTGGACGTGAACGCCAGGCCCAGTCGCTGGAACACGCCTTCGCACTCGGCCTGCGTGAGCGGCATGCCGATCACCTTGGCGGCGCGATCCACGCGCAGCGCCACCGGCTTGCGCTCGGGCAGCTGCGTGGTCTGGTCGTCCATCGGGCCCGCCTCGCCGCCGCAGATCTGCTGGATCAGCTGGGTGATGCGCTCGATGTGCTCGACGGTGCCCGCCGGATCGACGCCGCGCTCGAAGCGGTGACCGGCGTCGGTGGAGAAATTGAAGCGGCGCGAGCGGCCCATCACCGCCTTCGGCCACCAGAACGCGGCCTCGACGTAGATGTTCTTCGTGTCGTCGGACACGGCCGTCGCATCGCCGCCCATGATGCCGGCCAGCGACTCGACCTGCTCGCGGTCGGCGATCACGCCCACGGTCTCGTCGACCTCGATCGTGTTGCCGTTGAGCAGCTTGAGCTGCTCACCCGCCTTGCCCCAGCGCACGATCAGCTCGCCGTGGATCTTGTCCAGGTCGAAGATGTGGGACGGGCGGCCCAGCTCGAACATCACGTAGTTGGAGATGTCCACCAGCGGCGACACCGACCGCTGACCGCAGCGGGCCAGGCGATCGACCATCCACTGTGGCGTCTTCGCGGTCGTGTCGACGCCGCGCACCACGCGCCCCGAGAAACGGCCGCACAGGTCGGCGGCCTCGATGCGCACGGGCAGCTTCGCGTCGATGGCGACGGTCGCGGGCGTGATCGCCGGCGCGATCAGCGGCGCCCCGGTGAGCGCGGACACCTCGCGGGCGATGCCGTACACGCTCAGCGCGTGCGCCAGGTTGGGCGTGAGTTTCAGCGTGAAGAGCGTGTCATCCAGGTTCAGGTGCGCGCGGATGTCCTGGCCGATCGGCGCGTCCGCGGCCAGCTCGAGCAGGCCGCCATGGTCCTCGGACAGCTTGAGCTCGCGGGCCGAGCACAACATGCCGAAGCTCTCGACGCCGCGCAGCTTGCCCTTGCCGATCTTGAACGGCTTGCCGTCCTCGCCTGGCGGGAGCTCGGCGCCGATGGTGGCCAGCGGGACGCGGATGCCCACGCGCGCATTGGGCGCGCCGCAGACGATCTGCAGCAGCTCGGGGCCACCCGCGTTGACCTTGCAGACACGCAGCCGATCCGCGTCGGGATGCTGCGCGGCCTCGACGATCTCGGCCACCACGATGCCGTGGAACGGCGGCGCCACCGGGCGCAGCTCCTCGACCTCGAGGCCGGACATCGTCAGCAGCTCGGCCAGTTCTTGCGTGTTCAGCGCGGGATTGCAGAAGGCCCGCAGCCAGGACTCAGGGAATTGCATGGGATCTCTCTCGAACTCGTTGCGACGTCAGCGTGCTGGATTCAGCCGCTTCACTTGAACTGCGCCAGGAAGCGCAGGTCGCCGTCGAAGAACAGGCGCAGGTCGCCGACGCCGTAGCGCAGCATCGCCAGGCGGTCGATGCCCGAGCCGAAGGCGAAGCCGATGTAGCGCTCGGGATCGAGGCCCATGTTGCGGATCACCTGCGGATGCACCTGGCCCGAGCCGGACACTTCCAGCCAGCGGCCCTTGAGCGGACCGGAGCCGAACATCATGTCGATCTCGGCGCTGGGTTCGGTGAACGGGAAATAGCTCGGGCGGAAACGGATCTCCATGTCCGTCGTCTCGAAGAACTGCTGCATGAAGTTCACGTAGACGGACTTGAGGTCCTTGAAGCTGATGTTCTCGCCGACCCACAGGCCCTCGACCTGGTGGAACATCGGCGAGTGCGTGGCGTCGCTGTCGACGCGGTAGGTGCGGCCCGGCGCGATGACGCGGATCTCGGGCATCGGCTGGCCGGCGTCGATCAGCGCCTGATGCTTCTTGACGTGCTGCACCGCGTAGCGGATCTGCATCGGGCTGGTGTGCGTGCGCAGCACATGACCGCCTTCGATGTAGAAGGTGTCGTGCATCGAGCGCGCCGGATGGTCCTGCGGCGTGTTCAGCGCGGTGAAGTTGAACCAGTCGTTCTCGATCTCGGGGCCGTCGGCGACGTCGAACCCCATCGAGCCGAAGATCGCCTCGATGCGCTCCATCGCGCGCGTGATCGGGTGCAGGCCGCCGGTGCCGCGCTGGCGGCCGGGCAGCGTGACGTCCAGCGCCTCGGCCTTGAGCTGCTTGTCGAGTTCCGCGTCCGCGAGCGCCTGGCGACGCGCGGTCAGCGCGGCCTCGATGCCCTGCTTGAGCTGGTTGATCTGCGCGCCGCGGGTCTTCTTCTCCTCGACGGACAGGCTGGCCATGCCCTTCATCAGCTCGGTGACCTGGCCGGTCTTGCCCAGGAATCGGGCCTTGGCGTTCTCCAGGTCAGCGGGAGTCGTGGCGGCGGCGAAATCGCCGGTGGCCTGTTGCAGCAGTTGATCGAGGTCGTTCATCGCGGGGCGCCCACCGGGGGACAGGCGTCGTTGGCGGAAATCGAATGGCGTCGTGGAGAAATGGCGAACATCGCACCACGCCGCCGGAATGAAAAAAGGCCGAACACCGGGGTGTCGGCCTTTGAAAGCGACCGCGCCGGCCAGGCCGGAGCGGTCCGTCCGGCCGCGGGCGAGCACCCGCGAACGGACTTGGCTATCAAGCCAGAGCGGCCTTCACCTTGGCGAAGATGCTGGCGAAACCAGCAGGATCGTTGACGGCGAGATCGGCCAGGACCTTGCGGTCGATGTCGATCTGGGCCTTCTTCAGGCCGGCCACGAACTTGCTGTAGCTCAGACCCAGGCCACGGCTTGCCGCGTTGATACGGGCAATCCACAGCTGACGGAACACGCGCTTCTTGGCACGGCGGTCACGGTAGGCGTACTGGCCCGCCTTCATCACCGCCTGCTTGGCGATGCGGAAGACGTTCTTGCGACGACCACGGAAGCCCTTGGCCAGAGCCAGGACCTTCTTGTGACGAGCACGTGCGGTTACACCACGTTTGACGCGAGGCATGTTGTATCTCCTTGTCTTACTGCTGGATTACAGACCAGCGGTGGGCAGCATCGCGGCGATGTGGCCCATGTTGGTCTCATGCACGCTCGTAGAGCCACGCAGGTGGCGCTTGTTCTTCGTGGTCTTCTTGGTCAGGATGTGGCGCTTGAACGCTTGACCGCGCTTGACGGTGCCACCCGGACGAACGCGAAAACGCTTTTTCGCGCTGCTCTTGGTCTTCATCTTGGGCATGACTGCTCCTTGTATGTACGTCCCTGCGGGCGACTCCGGGGTCTCCGGAGTACTTGCCTGGCCTGCAGGAGACTAATGAACCTGTCGACGACCAGATCGACAGGCTGGATTTGCAAGAACAACGCCTTGCAAACAGAACCGGGCCGCAGCCCGGTTCTGTTTGCACCCCCGCGGGGGTGAGGACCGACCCGAAGGTCGGTCCGGCAGCACGATCAGCTGCGCTTCTTCGGTGCCAGCACCATGATCATCTGGCGACCTTCCAGCTTGGGCATGTGCTCCACGACCGCCACGTCCGCCAGCTCATCGCGGATGCGCTCCAGCATGCGCATGCCGATGTCCTGGTGCGTGATCTCGCGGCCGCGATAGCGCAGCGTGACCTTGCCCTTGTCGCCGTCCTCCGCGATGAAGCGGCGCAGGTTGCGCATCTTGATCTGGTAGTCGCCTTCGTCCGTGCCCGGACGGAACTTGACTTCCTTGACCTCGATGACCTTCTGCTTGGACTTGGCTTCCGCGGCGCGCTTCTGCTCCAGATACTTGAACTTGCCGTAGTCCATCAGCCGGCAGACCGGCGGGACCGCCGTGGCCGAGATCTCAACCAGATCGACGTCCAGGTCACCGGCCATCCGGAGCGCTTCCTGGATCGAGACGATGCCGATCGGCTCGTTCTCCGGACCATTGAGACGGACTTCAGAAGCGGTGATTTCGCGATTCAGGCGGTGCTTGCGCTCAGGAATCGCACGGCGGTCAGCAAAAGTAGCGATGGTGGTTACCTTTCAACGGGCCTTGGCAAGGGTCCAAAGTGATCAATACAACGCAAAAAGCGCCCGACTCAGGTCTTGTCCGCGATGGTCGCCGAAAGCTTCGAAACGAAGTCTTCCAGAGACATCACGCCCAGATCCTGGTTGCCTCGGGCGCGCACTGCGACGGCGCCGTTCGCCTTTTCCTTGTCACCGACGACAAGGATGAACGGCACTTTTTGCAGCGAATGCTCGCGGATTTTATACGTGATCTTCTCGTTGCGCAAATCTGCGTGGACCCTAACCCCTTGTTTTTGCAGCGATTTCACAATGCTGGAAACGTAGTCTGATTGGGCGTCCGTGATATTGGCGACAACCACCTGCGTCGGAGCCAGCCAGACCGGCAGCGCGCCGGCGTGCTGCTCGATCAGGATGCCGATGAAACGCTCGAGGCTGCCGACGATCGCGCGGTGCAGCATCACGGGCGTGTGACGCTCGCCGTCCTCGCCCACGTACTCGGCGCCGAGGCGTCCCGGCATCGAGAAGTCCACCTGCATCGTGCCGCACTGCCATTGGCGGCCGAGCGCGTCCTTGAGCGTGTACTCGATCTTCGGACCGTAGAAGGCGCCGTCGCCCGGGGCGATGATGAATTCCACGCCCGAGGCGCGCAGCGATTCCATCAGCGCGAACTCGGCCTTGTCCCACACCTCATCGGAGCCGATGCGGGCCTCCGGCCGCGTGGCGACCTTGTAGATGATCTCGGTGAAGCCGAAGTCCTGATAGACCTTCTGCAGCAGCGCCGTGTAGGCGACGCACTCGGCCAGGATCTGGTCTTCCGTGCAGAAGATGTGGCCGTCGTCCTGCGTGAAGCCGCGCACGCGCATGATGCCGTGCAGGCCGCCGGTGGGCTCGTTGCGATGGCACTGGCCGAACTCGCCGAAACGCAGCGGCAGGTCGCGGTAGCTCTTGATGCCGTGCTTGAAGATCAGGATGTGACCGGGACAGTTCATCGGCTTGAGCGCGTAGTCGCGCTTCTCCGATTCGGTCGTGAACATGTTGTCGCGGTACTTGTCCCAGTGGCCGGTGGCCTCCCACAGCGTCTTGTCCAGCAGCTGCGGGCCCTTGACCTCCTGGTAGCCGTTGTCGCGGTACACGCGGCGCATGTACTGCTCGACTTCCTGCCAGACCGTCCAGCCCTTGGGATGCCAGAACACGACGCCGGGCGCGTGCTCGTCGATGTGGAACAGGTCCAGGTCCTTGCCCAGCTTGCGGTGGTCGCGCTTCTCGGCCTCTTCCAGCATGCGCAGGTAGTTGGCCAGGTCGTCCTTGGTCGCCCAGGCCGTGCCGTAGATGCGCTGCAGCTGCTCGTTGCGGTGGTCGCCGCGCCAGTACGCGCCCGCGACCTTCATCAGCTTGAAGAACTTCAGCTTGCCCGTGGACGGCACGTGGGGGCCGCGGCACAGGTCGGTGAAACCGCCCTCGGCGTACAGCGAGACGTCCTGATCGGCCGGAATGCTCTCGATGATCTCGGCCTTGTAGGCCTCGCCGATGCCCTTGAAGTAGGCGACGGCCTCATCGCGCGGCAGCACCGAGCGCGTGACCTTCTCGTCCTTCTTCGCCAGCTCGGCCATCTTGGCCTCGATCGCGGCGAGGTCCTCGGGCGTGAAGGGGCGCTTGTACGAGAAGTCGTAATAGAAGCCGTGCTCGATGACCGGGCCGATCGTGACCTGGGCTTCGGGGAACAGCTCCTTGACCGCGTAGGCGAGCAAGTGTGCCGTCGAGTGGCGGATCACCTCCAGACCATCCGGATCCTTGTCCGTGATGATGGCCAGCGGCATGTCCTTGTCGATGAGGAAGCTGGTGTCGACGAGCTTGGCGTCCTCGCCGGCGCCCACGCGGCCGGCCAGCGCGGCCTTGGCCAGGCCCGTGCCGATGGAGGCGGCGACTTCAGCGACGGTCACCGGCTGCGGGAACTCGCGCGTGGAGCCGTCGGGCAGTTGGATAGAGATGTTCGACATGTTCTTGAACTCCAGAAAACAAAAAAGCGCGACCCTTGCCGCGCTTCATCTGGGGTGCTGACTTTTTCCGGACAGCTGAGGGATAGACGTGACGAGCCGCGGTCGCTCAAACCTTCGCAGTGGAGGTGCTAGTCCGCGGTGTCATAACCTGATCGCCTTTCCCGGTCCTTGTTGGAAAAAGAAAAAAGTGGCCGCCAGTGTAGCTCAGAGCGCCTGGATGTCGAGGGAGGGCCGGGCGCAGGCCTCGCGGAACTCGTCGCGCAGGCGCTCGCCCTCGCGCACCGCGCGCAGCCAGTCTCGGGCGCGGCCGGGCACATCGTTCAGGTAGCGCTGGAAGTCGTTGCGGTCGGGCAGCTTGCCGTTGGGCAGCGTCTTCACCCACTCGGGGTTGGGCGTGAGCAGCACCACGTTGTCCAGGAAGGCGCTGGTGCGATGCCGGTGCTTGAGCGCCTTGTCCAGCCAGCCCGGAATCACGCTCGCCTGGAAATGCGGATACAGCGCGATGCCGTCGCCCACCATCGCGGCGTAATTCAGATGCAGGTGGTAGTCGGTGATGCCGCCATCCCAGTAGGCGCCGGCGGGCGCGCCCTCGATGTCGTGCACGGCCTGCAGCCAGAACGGGATGGAGCAGCTGGCGAGGATGCTGGGCTGCAGGTTGCCGGCGTCCAGCGCGACCTGCCGGCTGCGGTAGTCGCCCAGCGGCATCGGCAGCGGCGAGCGCTTGTCGGAGAACACCACCCGCTCCAGCCAGGCGCCCATCGCGCGGCGCGACATCGCATTGGCCGCGAAGGCGCCCAGGTAGCCCAGCGGCGTGCGCAGGCGCCCTTCCCGCCCGAGCACATGCCGGCCGCGCGAGGTGAAGACATGCAGCCGGAACTGCGGATGCGAGAGCACCTCGGCCTCGCGGCCGCCGAAGATCTCGATGAGCTTGTGCGAGAACGCGCGGGAGACGGTGGCGGCGGTCGGGCGCTTGCCCGGGGCCGAGTCGTAATCCTGATGGGCGTAGTCGTGGGCCAGGCGCTCGAACTCGGCGTTGGCCTGCGTGGCGTCGCGCGTGAGGCAGGCGGTGGCCATGCGCCAGGCGCCGATCGAGGCCCCCAGCAGATGGACTTCCTGACCGCCGGACGGGAGGAACTCGCCAAAGAGATGCGCGTCGAGCGCGCTGAGGATCAGGCCCTTGGGGCCGCCGGCGGCGCCGGGAACGGCGCGCACATCGGCGGCGCGCAGGCCGTGGTCGCGCAGCCGTTGGCGCGCGCGGGGTCCGGCGAGGATCTGCAAGGCCTGCATCGGGCGGGTCGTCCTTTTCATTGAAACGACGCCCGACGCGGCCGGCCGCTCCTCACCTGCCCATCAGGCTCAGAGCTTCATTTCCAGGTTCAGCTGGAACCAGGGCTTCAGACCGCGACCTGTGGCGTAGTAGTCGCCGCCGGCCAGGGTGGTCTCGGACCGCGCGTCGAGCGGGAAGAGATTATTGGCCGAGAAGCGCATCGAGGTCTTGGGATTGAACGTCCACTGGGCGAAGACGTCCAGGCCGCGGTTGCGCGAGTACTCGACGCTCTGGCGATCGGTCTGGCGCACCGTGTAGACCGGCGTGTAGTTCAGGTTGGCGCCGGTGGTGACCGGGATGCTGCTGAAGCGGTAGTCGAAACCGAGGTTGGCGGTCCAGGGCTGCTGCTGGTCCAGGCGGTTGTCGGGACCGTCGACAGCCTTCACGCGAGAGCGGTAGACGCTCACCGAGCTGCGCAGGTTCAGCGGCAGCTTGGGCTCGAAGAGCGAGGGGAACAGCTCGCCGGCACGGCCCTTGAGCTCCATCTCGATGCCGCTGGTGGTGGCGCTGGAGAAGTTGGTCGGGCGGATCACGTAACGCGGCACCGGCACGAGCGCGCTCGCCGGGTCCAGCGTCACGACGTTGCGGATCAGCTGGCTGATGTTGCGGTGGAACAGGCCGACGCTGAAGAGGCTGCCGCCGGTGAGGTACTTCTCGTAGGCGATGTCCAGGCCGGTGGCGAGCTCGGGCTTCAGCGCCGGATTGCCGACGCGGTCGGGGCTGAGCTCATCGTTGGGCTGGCCTGGCGACGGGAACTTGCTGTTGAGCGTGTAGCGGCCCAGCATCTGCGTCAGCTCGGGCGCCTTGTAGCTGCGCGTGAGGCTGGCGCGGATCATGTCGCGGCCCTTGGGATCGAGCTTGTAGGTCAGGTGCCAGAGCGGCGACAGCACGCTGGAGCTGTTGCGGGCGTCGGTGTTGACGCCGGTGCTCGTGGTGACGATGCGCTCATGGCGCAGGCCGAAGTAGGTCGACCACTGCGGGTTGATCTCCCATTCGTCCTGGATGAAGAAGGCCTGGCGGCGGATGCGCGCGCCGAAGTTCTCGCCGTTGAGCGCGGGCAACTGATCCTGGCCGGACACGGTGGTCTCGCGGACCTCGTCGCGCTTGCGGAACTCGAGGTCCCAGCCGACGGTCAGCGTGTGTTCCTCGCCGAGGATCTGGCTGTACTTGCCGGCCTGGGTGACGTTGCGATCGCGGCTGTCGAGCAGCGCGTCGACGGGCGCCTGCGGATTCAGCGTGCGGTTCTCGATGTGGTTCTTGGCATCCTGGACACCGGCCTTGAGCTCCCACTTCTGGGTTTCGCTGAAGCGGTTGTTCCACTGCAGGTTGGCGCGCAGCATCTGCCACGTGCCCTTGTTGTCGGCGTTATCGTCCAGGCGCGGGCTCGTGTAGACCGCATCCGGCGTCAGGCGGACGGAGTTGTTCCACCAGCCCTTCTGCGCGAAGCCTTGCAGCGAGACGGTCTCGTCGTCGCTGATCTTCCAGGTGGCGCGCGGCGCGGAGTTGAAGCCGTGGCCCCAGTTGCGCATCTTGCCGTGCTGGGTCGCGACGACGGGCAGGTTGTTGGCATCGGTGCCGGGGCGCTCGGTGGAGGCCTCCATCTCCTGCAGCCACTGGAAGCCCGACACGGGCAGCGACAGCGACACCGGGCCGTAGCGCTCACCGAAGGTGAAGGTGGCGGAGGGCACCGGGTGGTTGATGTTGTAGCCCGCGCCCACGCGCAGGTCGCGCTGCGAGACGCGCGGGGCTTCCTTCAGGATGATGTTGATGGCGCCGGCGACCGCTTGCGCGCTCTGGTCGGCGCTGGGGCCCTTGGTCACCTCGATGCGCTCGACCTGCGCGGGGTCGAGCTGGTCGAGCTTGAATCCGGGCGGGGCGGGATCGCCGTTGATGAGGATCAGCGTGTAGCCCGAGCCCAGGCCGCGCATGCGGGGCGCACCATCGGAGACGTTGACGCCGGGCAGTCGCTTGAGGACATCGGCCACGCTGGTGTCGCCGTACTTGTCGAGTTCCTCGCGACCGTAGATCTGCTTGGCGACGGGAGCGCGGCGGCGCAGCTCGGAATCGGTGTTGCGGCCGGTGATCTCGACGCGGTCCAGACGCTTGCCGGCCGTGGGCTCGTTGCCCATCCCCGGAGGCGCGTCCTGCGCGAGCACGAGACCCGCCGGCAGGACGGCGGAGAGGCAGACAAGGGCACAGGCCCTGGCGATGGCGTGGGTCTTCAAGGGGGCTCCCGAGGAATTTCGTGTCGACCCCTGGCGCCAAGGTGGCTCAGCGGTCGATTTTTGTCATGAACGGTAAACGGCGCGCAGCGTAGCTGTACACCACCCGCTTTGACACCTCAGGGGCGACCGGGCGCGAAAAAAGTGGGACGAAATGCGGTTCCGCGTCGTGGGCAGCAATAGACCGAGCATCGATCCACCCAACCGGGACCCCTTTTCTCCATGTCCCCCGACCGCTCCGCGGTCTCCTCCTTGACTTCCGAAAAGCGGCCCCGGTCGGGCGGATCCCGCACGACCGGGGCGTCCCGTCAGCGCTTCAACTTCGCAAACGCCGCCGCCATCGCATTGCCGGCCGGGGCGGGCGCTGCGGTGCGATGGCCGCCCTGGCGCTCGTTGCGGCCCGCTGGGCGGTAGCTGTTGTCGGGCTTCGCTCCGCCCTTGGGCGCCTGAGCATCCAGCTTCATCGTCAGCGAGATCCGCTTGCGCGGCAGGTCCACCTCCAACACCTTCACCTTCACGATGTCGCCCGTCTTCACGACCTCGCGCGCATCGTTCACGAACTTGTTGGCCAGCTGGCTGACGTGCACCAGCCCGTCCTGATGCACGCCCAGATCGACGAACGCGCCGAACTGCGCCACGTTGGACACCGTGCCCTCCAGCACCATGCCCTCTTTCAGGTCCTTGATGTCCTCGACACCCTCGTTGAATCGCGCCACCTTGAAGTCCGGACGCGGATCGCGGCCCGGCTTCTCCAGCTCGCCCAGGATGTCCTTCACCGTGATCGCGCCGAAACGCTCGTCGGCGAACGCCTCCGGCTTCAGCGCGCGGATCACGTCGGATTTGCCCATCACGTCACCGATCGGACGCGCCACCTTCGCCAGGATGCGCTCGATCACCGGATACGTCTCCGGATGCACGCCGCTCACGTCCAGCGGGTTGTCGCCATCACGAATGCGCAGGAAACCCGCCGCCTGCTCGAAGGTCTTCGGGCCCAGGCCCGTCACGTCCAGCAGCTGCTGCCGGTTGCGGAACGCGCCGTTGGCATCGCGCCAGCGCACGATCGCGTTGGCCACGCTGCCCGACAGCCCCGACACCCGCGACAGCAGCGGCGCCGACGCCGTGTTCAGGTCCACACCGACCGAGTTCACGCAGTCCTCGACCACCGCGTCCAGCGTGCGCGCCAGCTCGCTCTGGTTGACGTCGTGCTGGTACTGGCCGACGCCGATCGACTTCGGATCGATCTTCACCAGCTCCGCCAGCGGATCCTGCAGCCGTCGCGCGATGGACACCGCGCCGCGCAGCGACACGTCCAGCTCCGGCAGTTCCTTAGACGCGAATTCCGACGCCGAGTACACCGACGCGCCCGCCTCGCTCACCACCACCTTCTCGATGACGGTGTCCGGCGAGAGCTGCTGGATGCGCTTGATCAGGTCGGCGGCGAGCTTGTCGGTCTCGCGCGAGGCCGTGCCGTTGCCGATCGCGATCAGGTTGACGCCGTGCGTCGCGCACAGCCGGCCCAGCGTGTGGATCGAGCCTTCCCAATCGCGCTTGGGTTCATGCGGGTAGACGGTCGACGTGTCCAGCACGCGGCCGGTGTCGCTCACCACCGCGACCTTCACGCCGGTGCGGATGCCCGGGTCCAGGCCCATGACGACGCGCTTGCCGGCCGGCGCGGCCAGCAGCAGGTCGCGCAGGTTCTCGGCGAAGACCTTGGTCGCGACCTTCTCGGCCTCCTCGCGCAGTCGCGCGAACAGGTCGCGCTCCAGGCTCAGCGACAGCTTGACCTTCCAGGTCCACGCCACCGTCTTGCGGATCAGTTCGTCCGAGGCGCGCTTGCCGTGGCTCCAGCCCAGGTGACGCGCGATGCGGCCTTCTGCCAGCGAAGGCTGGCCCGGCACGACTTCCTCGTCCAACGCCAGCTTGGCGTCGAGGAACTCCTGCGTGCGGCCGCGGAAGACGGCCAGCGCGCGGTGCGAGGGCACCGTGCGGATGGGCTCGGCGTAATCGAAGTAGTCGCGGAACTTGGAGATGTCCGGGTTGTTCTCGTCCTTGCCGTCCATCAGCTTGGACTTGAAGAGGCCCTCCTCCCACAGCCATTCGCGCAGCTTGCCGATCAGCGCGGCGTCCTCGGCCCAGCGCTCGGACAGCAGGTCGCGCACGCCGTCCAGCACCGCGAAGGCGTCCGCGAAACCGGCATCAGGATTGAGGAAGGCCGCCGCCTCGGTCATCGGATCCAGCGTGGGATCGGCGAACAGCTTGTCCGCGAGCGGCTCCAGGCCGGCCTCGCGGGCGATCAGGCCCTTGGTGCGGCGCTTCTGCTTGTAGGGCAGGTAGAGGTCTTCCAGCTCCTGCTTGGTCGGCGCGGCGGCGATCGCCGCGGCCAGCTCGGGCGTCAGCTTGCCCTGCTCTTCGATGCTCTTGAGCACCGCCTCGCGACGGTCCTCGAGCTCGCGCAGGTAGCTCAGCCGAGCCTCCAGCTCACGCAGCTGGATGTCGTCCAGCCCGTCGGTGGCCTCCTTGCGGTACCGGGCGATGAAGGGCACCGTGGCCCCACCGTCCAGCAGCTCGACGGCAGCGTTGACCTGAGCCGGGCGCACTTTCAGCTCGGCGGCAATCTGAAGCAGGATCTTGTCCAAAACAGCGACGGGGCCGGTGGGCCCGAGTGAACCAGGAAAGCGCGCGAGTTTAGGTCACGCGGGAAACGCCCTCTGCAACAAGCCGTCGACATTGACGCCTCCCGGGTCGAGCGCCCCCACCACCGCGCCCCAGCGCGCATCGAACCGGCTGCCGATGAACGCGTCGGCGACGAAGGCTGGCGCGTGCTCGCGCAGCAGCGCCGCCTGCGCCAACAGCACCAGCCGCGACGCGAAACGCCGGCCCAGGGCTTCCAGCTGTTCGGGCGGCGTGGCGAGCATCGCGCGCAACGCGTCGAGCTCCGCGCGGGCGCCCGGATCGCCGCTCAGCGCCTCGTCGAATTCGTCCAGCAACGCGAGGAAGGCCTGCGGATCCCGCGCGACCGCGCGCATCACGTCCAGGCACATGACATTGCCCGAGCCCTCCCAGATCGAGTTCACCGGCGCCTCACGGAACAGCCGCGCCATCACGCCGTTGTCGATGTAGCCGTTGCCGCCCAGCACCTCCATCGCCTCGCCGGTGAGCTCCACCGCGCGCTTGCAGACCCAGAACTTCGCCGCCGGCGTGACCAGCCGCATCCAGGTGCGCTCGCGCGGATCGTCCTGGTGCTCGAAGGCTTGCGCCAGTCGCAGGCTCAGCTGCATCGCCGCCTCGCTCTCCAGCGTGAGGTCCGCCAGCACCGCGCGCATCAGCGGCTGCTCCACCAGCCGCTTGCCGAAAGCGCGGCGATGACGGGTGTAGTGCAGCGCCTGCGTCAGCGCCTGGCGCAGCATCGCCGCGCTGCCCACGACGCAGTTCAATCGCGTGTAGGTCGCCATCTCGATGATGGTCGGGATGCCGCGGCCCTCCTCGCCCATCAGCACGCCGTAGGCGTTCTCGAACTCCACCTCCGAGCTGCTGTTGCTGCGATTGCCGACCTTGTCCTTCAAGCGCTGGATGTTGACCGCGTTCTTCGTTCCGTCAGGCCGCCAGCGCGGCACGAAGAAGCAGCCCGGCGCGCCGTCCGGCGTCTTGGCCACGACCAGGTGCGCGTCGCACATCGGCGCGGAGAAGAACCACTTGTGGCCCGTGAGCCGGTACTCGCCGCCGCGACCGCCCGCGCCCACCGGCTCCGCGCGCGTCGTGTTGGCGCGCACGTCCGAACCGCCCTGCTTCTCCGTCATGCCCATGCCCAGCCAGATCGAGCGCTTCTGGTCCAGCGGCACATCGCGGCCGTCGTATTCGGTGCTGAAGAGCTGATCGAGCAGCCGGTCCCACAGGGCCGGCTCGCGGCGCAGCACCGGGATGCTGGCCTGCGTCATCGTGGCGGGGCACAGCGTGCCGGCCTCGACCTGGCCATGCAGGTAGAAGCCCGCGGCCCACGCGGCCCAGCGGCCAGGCGCGGGCTGGCCGGTCCGCGGGTCCTCGCGGAACGGCATGGCCACGAGATCGGCGCCACGGTACATCGCGAGCAGCTCATGCCAGCCGGCGTCGAACTCGACGCGGTCGATGCGCCGGCCGCGCTTGTCGAAGCTGTCCAGCGTCGGCGTCACGCGGTTGATGCGCTCGGCGATGGCGAAGGTCTCGGCGCGGCCCAGCCGCGTCGCGTAGTCCGACAGGCCCGGAAGGAACGCCTGGGCGCCGACGCGCGCCAACGCCTCCTTCAACGCGGGATCGGTGTCGAGCAGCGAGTAGCCGCTGAGCTCGTCGACCTGATTCGTGATCTCGTGCGTGTGCATGGCGTGTCCTCTGGACAGGGGTCGTGGCAGTCTAGAACAGCGGCTTTCCATCGCCTAACGCGCGGGCGCCAGCGGCTGGCATGCCCAAGAAGATCGTTGCAAGGGTTACACCCGCTGTCAGTCCTGACAGGTCGATCCGGAGCGGTCTGCCTCTACATTCGCGCTGGTCGACCGGACCACCACCACGAACAGACCTCGGGACCTCCGAGGCACCGGCGACACCTCGGGACGCGGCGCCAGCCGCACCTCCAAGAACATCCGCCACGGCCACCTCACGGGTCGCAGGCGGGGAGGCCGATCCCGTTCCCATCCGAGCGACCTCGGCCATTTCTTCGGGAGATCTCACCGATCCATCACGCAAGAAAGAGGCATATGAACCAGGTTTCCACACAGGCATTCGTCGTCCGCGCGCTGCGCGCCACCCTGCTCGCCGCCGCGGCCACCGCCGCCTGCCAGGCGATCGCCGCGGATCGCGTCGTGCTCGACGACAACGCCCCCGTGAACACGCAGATGCGCGCGTCCAGCACGCCGCTCACCGCCGCTTCCGCCGCCACCGCGCTGGGCCTCGGCCCCAGCGACCTGCAGGCCGCCCGCAGCCAGGCCTACGCCAACGGCAAGGTCGTCACGCGCCACCAGCAGTTCCACCAGGGCGTGCCCGTCTGGGGCGAAGGCGTCGTCGAGCAACGCGACAACAACGCCGGCACCTCGCGCTTCTCCGGCACGATGCTGACCAACATCCAGCAGGACCTGCCCACCGTCCAGCCGAGCCTGACCGCGCAGGGCGCGCTGGCACAGGCCAAGGGCGCGATCAACGCGGTGCTGACCGAGAACGAGCAGACCAAGCTCTACGTCCGTCTGAACAACGGCAAGGCGCAGCTGTTCTACCTCGTGTCCTTCGTGCGCGAGGACACCAAGACCCCGAGCCGCCCGCACTTCATGATCGACGCCACCACCGGCGCGATCCTCGAGCGCTGGGAAGGCCTGGCCCACCGTGACGCCACCGGCCCTGGCGGCAACACCAAGACCGGCCGCTACGAGTACGGGACCAATTTCCCCGCGCTGCAGGTCACGGACTCGTGCCAGATGAACAGCGGCAACGTCATCACGGTCAACCTGAACGGCAGCACGGGCGCGAGCAACACGCCCTACCAGTTCACGTGCCCGCGCAACGAGTTCAAGCAGATCAACGGCGCCTACTCGCCGCTGAACGACGCCCACGCCTTCGGCGAGGTGATCTTCAAGATGTACGGCGACTGGTTCAACCTTCGCCCCCTGACCGGCACGCTGTACATGCGCGTGCATTACGGGTCCAACTACGAGAACGCGTTCTGGGACGGCACCGGCATGAGCTTCGGTGACGGCGGCAGCCGCTTCTTCCCGCTGGTGTCGCTAGACGTGTCCGCGCACGAGGTGAGTCACGGCTTCACCGAGCAGAACTCGGGCCTGGTGTACTCCGCGCAGTCGGGCGGCATGAACGAGGCCTTCTCCGACATGGCCGGTGAAGCCGCCGAGTACTACCGCAACGGCGGCAGCAACGATTGGCTGGTCGGCGCGCAGATCTTCAAGGCGAGCGGCGCGCTGCGCTACTTCGACGATCCGACCAAGGACGGCGCGTCGATCGGCCATGCGTCCAACTACCGCAGCGGCATGGACGTCCACTACTCGAGCGGCGTGTACAACCGCGCGTTCTACCTGCTGGCGACGACGGCGGGCTGGAACACGCGCAAGGCCTTCGAGGTGATGGTCGACGCCAACCGCCTGTACTGGACCGCCAACAGCACCTTCAACCAGGGCGCCTGCGGCGTCGAGACGGCGGCCACCAACCGCGGCTACTCGAAGGCCGACGTCACCGCGGCCTTCGCCACGGTGGGCGTGAGCTGCAGCGGCACGACGCCGCCCCCGACCGCCACCCCGCTGACCAGCGGCGTACCGGTGAGCGGCATCTCGCTGGCCAAGGGCGCGACCAAGCTGTACAGCATCAACGTGCCGGCTGGCCGCACGACGCTGACGGTCAAGCTCGCAGGCGGTTCCGGTGACGGCGACCTGTACGTCAAGCGCGGCTCCGCGCCGACGACGTCGAGCTACGACAAGCGCTCGATCGGCTCGACCAACGCGGAGACGATCACCTTCTCGGCACCGACGGCGGGCACGTACTACGTGCTGCTGAGCGCGTACGCGACGGTGACCAGCACCACGCTGACCGCGACCTACTGATCCCCGGCTGAACGCACTCCGGCGCGCCGCCCCTCGCGGGTGGCGCGCCGGCTTCGCCGTTCCCGGGAACAACACTGGAGAAGCTTCCCATGCGTCAGTTCTTCACCATCAGCGCGCTGTGCCTCGGCATGGCCGCGTTCCAGCCGGCGCACGCCGGCGAGAAGGTCTGGATCAGCCTCGGCGACGCCGCGCTGGCCCAGCTGCAGAAACACCGTCCGGCCGCCCGCGCGGTCGCCAGCGTCAAGGCCGACGCGGCGCAGGACGGTTCCGCGCTGGCCGCGAGGAGCGCCTCGGCGTCCGCGCTGGCCACGCGCAACGAGGGCCTCCACCTGGTCGAGGTCGACGAGGACGCGCTGGCGTCGCTGAGCCACTCGATCCACGAGGAGCTCAAGCGTTGCGGCGGCTACATGTACCACCCGACGAAGGCCGAGGGCCTGGCTTCGCTGCAGCGGCACAGCACGCCGGTGACGTCGCAGCGGCTGGCGGCGGCGCTGGTGGCCTCGCGGCCGAGCTACACGATCGACCAGCAGTCGGTGGTGTCGCCGATCCTGTCGCAGATGCAGTCGAGCAACATCGGCCAGACCATCGTGGACCTGTCGGCCAACACCAACCGCTACTACACGAGCAGCAGCGGCGTGGCGGCGTCCAACTGGCTCAAGCAGAAGTGGACGACGCTGGCGGGCGGCCGCAGCGACATCACGGTCGAGCAGTTCACGCACGCGGGCTGGGCGCAGAAGTCGGTGATCGCGACGATCAAGGGCACCGACAACAGCGCCGAGGTGATCGTGATGGGCGCGCATCTGGACTCGATCAACCAGTCGGGCGGCTCGGGCGAGACGATGCGCGCGCCGGGCGCGGATGACGACGCCTCGGGCGTGGCGAGTCTGACCGAGGTGCTTCGCGCGCTGGTGCAGGCGAACTACAAGCCGCGGCGCACGATCAAGTTCATGGCCTATGCGGCCGAGGAAGTGGGGCTGCGCGGCTCGCAGGAGATCGCCAACAGCTTCGCCGCGGCCAACACGAACGTGGTGGGCGTGCTGCAGCTGGACATGACCAACTACAAGGGCGCGGCCAACGACATCTACCTGTTCAGCGATTACACGGACAGCGCACAGAACACCTTCCTGGCCAACGTGATCGCGACCTACCTGCCGACGCTGAAGGTGGGAACGGACCGGTGCGGGTATGCGTGCTCGGACCATGCGTCGTGGAATGCCAAGGGCTATTTCGCGAGCATGCCCTTCGAGTCGGGCATGAGCTCGTCGAATCCGTACATCCACAGCGCCAACGACACCTACGCCAACATGGGCAGCCAGGCCGACCACGCGCTGAAGTTCGCGCGCATGGCCGCGGCGTATGCGGTGGAGCTGGGCAGTGACGGCCCAGGCACGCAGCCGCCGACGGACAAGACGGAGAACTTCAGCGGCAGCCTGACGCGGGGCGGAAGCAAGACCTTCGGTCCGTTCAAGGTGGCCAACGGCGGCAGCCTGGCGGCGAGCACGACCGGCACGGGCGACATCGATCTGTACGTGCGCAAGAGCGCGGTGCCGACGACGTCGACCTACACGTGCAAGTCGGACGGGTCGAGCTCGACCGAGGGCTGCAGCGTGACGATGACGGCCAATGGGGATGTCTACGTGCTGCTGTATGGGTACGCGGCGGGCAACTACCAGCTGAAGGTGACCTACCGGCCGCAGTGACGGTGAGGGCCTGAGGGGGATGACGGGATCAACTGCCGCAGCCGCTGCCACAGCTGCTGCCGCAGCTGCTTCCGCATCCCCCATCGCCGACGCAGCCGGCGTCACCGCCGCTGCTGCCGCAGCTGCTGCCTGAGCCGCCGTCCTGGCGGTCCTGCTCTCGACGCCGCAGGTCACCGGCCTCAGTGACACCGATGAGGCCGAAGCCGAGCAGCATCGCGGGCCGCAGCTCGTCGTGGCGCCAGAACCCGGGATGGGTTCGACCGAGCGCATCGAGGTCGCGGTGGAGGATGGTCTCGTCCGCGCGCCGCGTGTAGGCCCAGCCTTCCGGCGTGCGCAGCAGGCCATCGACGCGGAACAGCAAGGGCAAGGTGCCCCAGACCGGCCATCGCCGCTCGGCGCGGCAGGCGCGGACCAGGCAGTGGGCGAGCGCCTCGCCGGTGTCCTGGCCGGGTGCATGCTCGCGGTGCGGGATCACGCGGCCGTAGTGGGATCGCTGCCAGGCGGCCAGTCCGTCGGGGTCGGCCTCCAGCCAGACATGCCACACGAGGTCGGCGGCCCGAGACGGCAA
This sequence comes from Roseateles sp. So40a, assembly GCF_048081605.1. NCBI lineage: Bacteria > Pseudomonadati > Pseudomonadota > Betaproteobacteria > Burkholderiales > Sphaerotilaceae > Roseateles > Roseateles sp. So40a. The sequence goes on from NZ_CP182288.1 coordinate 3,701,650, forward strand.
GGCGCAGGGATGCGGCTCGGCGGCGACGCTGGCGTCGAAGAACTGGATGAGCGCGTGGGCGGCGAGTCGCCAGCCCTCGTGGCCGGGCTGCCAGCGCGGATGCTCCTGGTCGACGTGCCGGAGCCAGGCGGTCTTGAGCGCGGCGGGCAGCGGGGGGGGTCGTCGGGCCTGGCGCCGATTGGCGATCCAGCGCAGCCGGGCTTCATGCGCGCGGAGCTGGCGTTGCCAGCGCAGGCGGCGCAAGCGCCGCAGGATTCGGAGGAGAAGGCCTTCGCGTTCTCGGTGGCGGATGGAGGTCGCCGGGGGCGTTCCGCTCTTGTTCTTGTTGTGGTGTTCCTGGATGTTTGTCTCTTCTTGTTGTTGTGATGGCCGCGAGTGTGTGTCGGCCAGATGACGGCGACGTGACACCGAGCCAGGCGATGGAATCAGCGCGGCGGGATTGTTGCTGCGATCTCAACGACGCGTTCCGAAGGGAGCCATTTATGCAAAGCGGCTGGGCTTCTAACCTTCAGTCATCGGCAAACACAAACGCCGGACCGAAGCAGAAACCCCTCCGAAACGCTCTCTCAAAGGAACCCATCATGAACGCCAAGACCCTGATCGCCTCCGCCCTGATCGCCCTGTCGACCGCCGCCGTGCCGGCCTTCGCTCAGAGCTACAGCCACCTCGACCCGATCACCCAATCGCAGAAGTCCCGCGCTGAGGTGCTGGCGGATCTGCAGATCTATCGCGAATCGGGTCTGGCCGCGGTCGACCGCACGGAAGATTCCAGCCTCGAGCTGAATCAGCGCACCAAGGCGGTAGCCCGCTACGCCGAGCTGAAGGCTTCGCCCAAGTACGCGCAACTGGTCCAGCAATTCGCGGCGAAGGAAGCGGCGAAGGGCGCAGCGATTGAAGGTGTGGCAGCTCGCTGAGACTGCTGGCCTGCCACCGCCTCTGGCCCTCACCCCTTCCCTCTCCCGCAAGCGGGCGAGGGGGCAATACCCCCAACGCCGACTGGCCAGTGCCCAGTTGGCGTTTTCGCTTCAGCAACGGGCGTGCAACGGCTTCCGCTCATCCTGCATGGATGCAGTTCACGCCGTGCCGGCGGAGCTTCATCGCTTGCCGCTGGAGGACGAGAGGATCGTTGACGACACTGCATTCATCGACGCAACCAACCGCCCCAGGAGAACGACATGACCCACCGCTTCAACCTCGAATCCGCCACCAGCCGCACCATCAAGGCAGTTGCTTTCGGCGCAGTCGCAGCCGTGGTCATGGGCCTCGGCATCGCCCACGCTGAAGTGCAGCGCGAGCAACGCGCTCAGATCGTGACGCTCGACCCGGTGGTCATCACCGTCAAGCGTCAGCAGCTCCCGACCGTCTACGTGACCGGCCGCCGCGACACGTCCGCGGACGGCATCCAAGTCGCCTCGGCGCTGTGATCCCTGGAGGTTGCGCTGCATCGATGGGGACATCCATCGGCTGACGCCAAAGGATCACTTCCCCAAAACAGGACGCCTGGCTCACGCCAGGCGTTTTGCATTCCATCAGGAGACGTTCTCTGGGCTCGACTCTGGCGGGCTCGCCATGAGCGACCGAAATTCAGCTCTTGCCCGTACGACTTGCCAACATCGAATGCCGATCGACACGAGCGCATAGGCGGAAGCCGCTTTTGGACCAAGGTCCGGCTGGAGTTGATTGAGTCCCCAGGCCCCCAAGACATAGGTCAGGGGAACGAAGGGGATGTTTGGGAACAAGGCAGCACCAGCATTGGGCGGCCGGCCGTTCCTCACGTGGAGGATGTTGCTCTGCGTGATCTCCAGAACGAAGCCCAGAAAGCAAGACAGAAGAGCGAGCGCCACGATCAGTGCGTACATTCCAAAGTCGCCTGCTCCATGAATTGAACCGGCACGATATCCGAAGGCAGGACGGTGCTGCCATCTGTCCGCGAAGTCACGTAGGCGCCTCCCCATTCATCCGCCGAATCCGCATTCCACGCCGCTGTGATGTGGCTTCGTCTCCTGGTGCTGGAGGGTCGGGGTGTCGATGACGAAACTACATCCATCGACGCAACCAACCGCCCCAGGAGAACGACATGACCCACCGCTTCAACCTCGAATCCGCCACCAGCCGCACCATCAAGGCGGTCGCTTTCGGCGCAGTTGCCGCGGTGGTGATGGGCCTGGGTATCGCCCACGCCGAAGTGCAGCGCGAGCAACGCGCTCAGATCGTCACGCTCGACCCCGTGGTGATCACCGTCAAGCGTCAGCAGCTCCCGACCGTCTACGTGACCGGCCGCCGCGACACCTCCGCGGACGGCGTCCAAGTCGCTTCCGCGCTGTGATCTCTGACGGTTGCGCTGCATCGATGGGGATGTCCATCGGCTGACGCCAAAGGATCACTCCCTCAATAGAACGCCTGGCTTGTGCCAGGCGTTTTGCTTTTGCGACGGCAATTGGCGCGGTGGCCCTGCACGCACGCTCCAAGCGCAGCTCTATCGGCGGTCGTCAAGGCCAGCAACACGCTCTTCAGGCGCTGCTCATTTTGTTGTCCCGTACAGCTCGTACGCGCCGTTGTCAGCTTCCTCTATGCGCAACAACGGCGTTGAAGACTTGCTCTCAGCTGGATTGGATCCGAATTTGACCAGGTCCCGGGAAAAGGCAGGCAGTCGCACCCCTGGTGGACGTTGGCAAGACGCGTTCATGACCATGCGCTCACCGTTGAAGACCGTCAGTCCCGCGTGGTGCGAACAGTCGCCCCCCACACACTCGGTCATCAGATAGCGATAAGAGGAACGGTCGAACCAGACCTGGCTGACCCATGCCCGAGGCGACGCTGGAGCAACAGTCCCACCGAAAGTCTTGCCATTGGCCGCAGTCGCGAGAAATTCGTTCTCGACCTTTTGCCCAGTGCCGTATCGGTAGGCGAGGAGCGTCGGCGCGGCTTCCGTTGGCGACGCGCACAACGAAGCGGTCTTCTTGCCGGTAAAGCAATTGAAAACGACGACCTCCTCCGGCTTGCACATCGAGTCCGAGTTTTGATCGGAGGCCATGGCCAGCGACGGTAGCGCGAGTACGAAGCCCGCTACAAGCATCAGCCTACTCAAAGTGCTCATACGCAGTTTTGAAGTGATTCTGGCGCTCCTTGTAGCTGTGCGTGTTCGCGTTGACCACGCGCGTTACGCGGTCCACGTCACCCGCAGCGCTCCCCTTGTCGGCGAGACGATACAGCCGGTTGATCAGCCAATAGCAAATCGCCGACCGCAGAGAGTAGGGAAACACCATCAATAGATCGGGATCTCGCTCGAAGTTGACCGACGCATCGCCGAAAACTGAGGCGTGCTTGGCTGATACCGCGGCATAGTTTGCGCGCCCGGTCACCTGGATGAAGCCACGCCCTCTGTACTTCCAGCCGTCGCCGCTCTTCTCGTCGCCATTGCCGTTGCGGCTGCCATAAGCCTTGTTCGCAATATCCTCTTGGCTGGCCTTGCGCTTGTATGTGCCTTTGGGGCCTCGCTCGTAGCCGTCAGTGTCGGCTTCGTCTGGATGCTTGCCGTAGTAGCCAAACAAGCCTTTGAGCGCCGCCGGAGAGTAGGTCAGATCCTCGGTCTTCGCATCCATGGAAGGGCCCGTCTCCTCCCGAACCTGAGCAAAGAAGTGGGCGCGCCGCAGCTTGGAGTCGAGTTGGTAGACCTCAGGCTTGCGGTTCAGCTCATCCGACACCTTCGTGAGCAAGTCTGGAGGAGCCAGCTCAAACAGCCGCTTGAGCTGTCCGGACGTCATCTTGCTCGACGTCGCGAGCCGATCCGATACTGAGAGCCAGCCAGCCGTCAGAGCCGTCCCGTCCTTCGCCCTTGCCGGGTTGGCGACAAAGCCAGATTGGGCCAAGAGCGGCGGAAGCTCGGGGTCAGCAAGATCAAAAAAACCCAGCGTCCCCGGGGTGTCGCCAACTCTCGTACAAACGTCAGGATCGCCGTGGTCATTGAGGCCAAGCGGACCAGGCGTGGCAGCCGCAGGCCACTGATCTGCGGAACAAAGAGGGCCAGGAGGCCGGGAAGTTGCCATGGTGCTGCGAGACGAAAGACTGCGGCACGATGGTAAGCGGCCGATTCGCCGTGCGCACGATGACTTTGGTCAACGCGATACAAAGGGCGTATCGCCGCGCTCGCAGCTGGGGATGTCCATCGGCTGACGCCAAAGGATCATTCCCAAACAGAACGCTCGGCTTGTGCCGGGCGTTTTGCGTTTGAGGTCAGCCTCCGGCGCCTCCCGGACGCTCGTATAACGGAGGTGCGGCTTGAGGGACGAGGATTTCACGAGATCCCGATGACCGGTCCAACATCCATTCCGTCATAGCTGCCGAGCCCCAGATCTTCTGCCAGCGCATAGAACTCCGCATTGCGCGCGAGCAGCGACTCCGGGGAATGGACCTCTTCGCATTCCACGTGCAGGAAAAAGTACGGCGCCTCGCCGTCGTTGATCTCGGGCTGATAGAGATCCACAAAGCGACAGCCCTTCTTCGCGAGTTCGGGCAAAGCCCCCTCAAGCTTTTCGCGACGTTCGTCGGTGAAGAAATGGCCCCAGAGCATGGGCTTGGACATGTCCCAGTTCGGACCGGCAGCAATGCCGGCGAACATCTCTTCAAGTTGTTCGAGTTCGATCATGGCGCGCGCGTCCTCAGACGGCCAAGTCTAATGTCCGCTGCGAATCGGAACCCGCCTCCTCATCCATTCATCCAGCGATTCCGCATTCCACGCCACTTCGCTGCGGCTTCATCTCCTGCCGCTGGAGGGTCAGGTGGTTGATGACGAAACTACATCCATCGACGCAACCAACCGATCTAGGAGAACGACATGACCCACCGCTTCAACCTCGAATCCTCCACCAGCCGCACCATCAAGGCGGTTGCTTTCGGCGCAGTTGCCGCGGTGGTGATGGGCCTGGGCATCGCCCACGCTGAAGTGCAGCGCGAGCAACGCGCTCAGATCGTCACGCTTGATCCCGTGGTGATCACCGTCAAGCGCCAGCAGCTGCCGACCGTCTACGTGACCGGCCGCCGCGACACCTCCGCGGACGGCGTCCAAGTCGCCTCCGCGCTGTGACCCTGGCGGTTGCGCTGCATCGATGGGGAGATCCATCGGCTGACGCCAAAGGATCATCCCCAAACAGAACGCCTGGCTCACGCCAGGCGTCTTGCTTTTACGACCCATGTCCAACCCAACATCAGAGCCGTTGCGCGTTCTCTTCATCTGCAGTCAGAACCGTCTGCGCAGCCCGACCGCGGAACAGGTCTTCGCCACCCACCCCGGCGTTGAGACCGCCTCGGCCGGCACCAATCGGGGCGCCGATAACCCGCTGACGACCGAGCTGATCGAGTGGGCCGATCTCATCTTCGCGATGGAGAAGCAGCACCAACGCAAACTCGGAGAGCAATTCAGGGCGTACTTGCGCGACAAGCGCGTGATTTGCCTGGGCATTCCAGACAACTACGCGTTCATGCAGCCCGAGCTGATCGAACTCCTCCAAGCGAAGGTCAATCGCCACTTGCGTTGAGGCATGGTCTCGCCGAAGCTCAGCGGAGTGTCGCGCTGTGAGCCCTGCCCTTGAACGTCAACCACAGCGCAACAGCCAGCTCGCCGAAAAGCGCGGGCAGCAACACAGCCGGGAAAAGCATCTGCGCCAGCTTCGGCGCCAGCAGCAGCGCGAAGCTGTTGACGAGGTAAGCCACGCCGGCAACGCCCAGGCACCAGCCCAGCGCGCGTGGCAGCACGCCGCTCTTGGCGATCAACCCGCCACAGATGATGCAGGAGAAGCCGAAGAACACCAGGCCGATTCCCAGGCCCTGCCCATGCAGGTTCACGGCCAGCATCGCCAATGCGGCCTGTTGGCCAGGCAGGAACGCGGCGCCCACTGCCGGCGCGCCCAGCAGGTCCAGCGCGGCGAGCAGCTGCACGCGGTTGGCCACCAGCACTGCCGTCTGCACGAGATTGAGGCCGGCCGCGGTCAACGCCAGCGGCTCATTCACCGGCCGCAACAGCCGCCACATCATCACGATGATGGGCAGGTCCAGCACCTGTGTCAGCACATCGGCCATGAGCCCCAGACGCCAGAGCTGCGGATTGGCAGCGATGTTGCGTGCCGTCGCCGCGGCATCGCCGGGCACGACGAGACTGCCGCGCGCGACCGCCTCACTGAACAGGCCCAACGCGATGATCGCCAGGTAGCAGAGACCGGAGATGCGCAACTCGCGCGAGCTGACGGCGCTCATGCGGGCCTCACGACATGCCAGGCGCGACGAACGACGCTGCGCACCAGCCACGACACGACGGCAATGACGGCTCCAATCAACGTCGGCAGCACCGCGCCGAAGGTCCAGCTCATGCCCAGCACGAAGCCGAGCAGACTCTCCGGCCGGTGCGCCGGCAGCAGCAGCGCCAGCAGCATGAGACTGAAGAACAGGGTCTCGGTCAGCGTCTGCTGCTGGAAGGAGAACGCCAGCGAGAGCGCCGCTCCCAACATCAGCGGCAATGCGAAGCCCAGCGCGACCTGCCGCCTGGCGCGCGTGGTCGTCGATGCTGCAGAGCGTGCGGGCCATCGGCCGGCGGCCCAGGCCGCCAGCGCCGGCAGCACGAGCAAGCCCCACGCGTTGGACAGACCCGGCAGGTCCGCGTGCTGAAACAGGTGATGACTGACGATGCCGCCGTGCGACGCCTCCCAGCCAAGGTGCAAGCCTTCAGCCAACAGGGCGAGGGCAGCGAGCAACGCGCGAAACGACCATGTGGGCATGAGCGGCTGGCAGAGTGGGCAATGGCCGCGGAGCATAGAGCAAGGTCACGTCCCTGACGTCCCTCACGGCCCGCTCAAATCCAACCCCAAGCGCTCACCCACGCTGAGAGTCAGCAACACAAGCCCCACGACCAGCAGCACGAAGACCACGGCCACGACGCCGCTCGTGAGCAGCAACGCGCGCTGCCTCGCCGGCCCCTGCTCACGCCTCGCCTTGTCGTAATGCCACTTGACGGCGTAGAACATGCCGATGGCCAGCACGCTCACCTTGAACGCGATGAAGACGGTGGGGACCCATTCCATGATTTCTGAACTGCGCAACGATTGACGGAGTGTCGGTCGCCACTGTGCACCCGATGGCCTGAACAGTACAGATCCAGATTCTCGTAAAAACACCGGATCAGATGACGACCTGAGAGGGAATGCCCAATCGTCGGACGCTTGCCCATACAGTCCCAGCGTTCCACGCAGCCGGGCATATCAGACGCCCCCTCTCATGAAGCGCTACGAAGTCCTCGCCGATGAATGGGCGGCGTCCATCGCCGCGGGGCAGTTGCGCAGCGGAGACCGCCTGCCCTCGGTCCGCGAAGCAAGCCGGGACCGCGGCGTCAGCCCCTCCACCGTCTTCGAGGCCTATTACCTGCTCGAGGCCCGTGGCCTGATCGAGGCGCGGCCCCGGTCGGGCTACTTCGTCAGCCAGGCGGCGATCCCCCACCCCGAACCCCACGCGTCGGACCCGTTGGCCGAAGAGCGCAACGTGGAGGTATCCGAGCTGGTCTTCCAGGTCCTCGGACTGGCGCGCAACCGGGCCGTGGTTCCGCTGGGCTCCGCGTTCCCGAGCCCCACCCTCTTCCCGCTGGACAAACTCGCATTGGCGCTGGGCAAGGCCGCGCGCGGGCTCGACCCGTGGCGCACCGTCGAGGACCTCTCGCCGGGCAGCGGCGAGTTGCGACGCCAGATCGGCCTGCGTTACCTGGGCGCCGGATGCAAGGTCGATGCGGACGAGATCGTCGTGACCAACGGCGCGATGGAAGCCTTGAACCTCTGCCTGGAGGCGGTCACGCAACCGGGCGACCTCGTCGCCATCGAGTCGCCGACGTTCTACGGCGCGCTCCAGGCCTTGGAGCGCCGCGGGCTCAAGGCGGTCGAGGTCGCGACCCATGCGCGCACCGGCGTCGATGTGGCGGCGCTCGCGGCCATCCTCGATCGCCATCCCGTCAAGGCCTGCTGGCTGATGCCGACTTTCCAGAACCCGTTGGGCAGCCTGATGCCCGATGCGGCCAAGGCGGCACTCGTGGCGCTGCTGGCCGAGCGCCAGATCCCGCTCATCGAGGATGACGTCTACGGCGAGCTGTATTTCGGCGCGCGCCCACGACCCGCCAAGGGCTGGGACAAGACCGGGCTGGTGCTGCATTGCAGCTCGTTCTCGAAGTCGCTGGCGCCCGGGTTCCGCGTGGGCTGGGCGGCCGCGGGCCGCTTCGCGCGGGACGTCAGCCGTCGCAAGCTGATGAGCTCGCTGGCCACGCCGGTGCCGATGCAGGAGGGCCTGAGCGAATACCTCCGGCGAGGCGGCTACGACCGGCATCTGCGCCAGCTGCGGCAAGCGCTCGTCACCAGTCGACAAGCGATGCTGAGAACCATCGCCAAAAGCTTCCCGTCCGGCACTCGCGTCACCCAGCCGGAAGGCGGCTACTTCGTCTGGGTCGAGCTGCCCGCCGAGATCGACGCGCTCGAGTTGCATCGGATGGCGCTCTCCCATGACATCAGCATCGCGCCTGGACACCTGTTCTCGGCCGATCGCCGGTTCACGCACCACCTGAGGCTCAACTTCGGGCATCCCGACAACGCGCAGGTCGAGGGCGCGCTGAGGACCTTGGGGGAGATTGCAAAGGCGCTGGTGCGCTAGAGCTTGCCCACGCTCGCTCCGGCGACAGACGCGGTGTCCCCAGGCCGCGCCCGCTGCGCCAGGAGCCGCTTGCGCACGGCGTAGATGTTGTTGCGCAAGGCGTAGAGCTCCTCGGCGTAGGACAGCGGCACCGCGATGCGGTGCGTGACGCGATCCAGCTCATCGAGCTCATCCAGCAGCGCCTCCTGCTCACCGGTGCCGGTTTCCAGCTTGGCTTCCACCTCGCGCAGCCGCGCGTACCAGCGGAACACGCGCGAGCGCACGCGGAAGGTGTACAGCGGCGGCACCACGCGCGACAGCGGCAGCATCAGCACCAGCAGGCCGCCGACCACCAGCCACATGCGCTCCAGCAGGTTGCCGGCCCAGAACGGCAGGTACCGCGCCCACGCCGGCGGCGTGCCATTGATCGCGCGATCGCCCTCGGCGCTGACAGGGAGCTCGCTGGTGCGGGTGTTGGGGAAGTCGCGCGCGCCGTTGAACCAGCCAGCCCCGCTGTGCTGGCCCAGCGCCGCCTGCGCGAACAGCTGGCGCAGCGCCGGATGCGTCTGCTCGCGCGCGAGCAACGCGGTGGTGGTGGCCAGCAGCGGCACGTCATGCGGCGGCAGGTCGGTCGCCAGGTCCACCACGCCGCGCGGCAGCGTCACGGTGGACAGGAACGGCAGGTGGCGCGAGTACGCCTCGTTCTGCTCGAAGGCCATCAGCGCGATGGCCGGGTCGCGCAGCAGCGCGCGGATCAGGCCGGCCTGCGGCGCGGAGATCAGCACCGCCGCATCCAATCGGCCCTCGCGCAGCGCCGCGCCGGCATCGTCGGGCGGCAGGTTGGACAAGCGCAGATCGGTCGGCTTGAGCTGGTTCAGCGCCAGCAGCTTCTCGACGATCTGCGGCACGCCGCTGCCGTCCTGATCCACGTTGACGCGCAGGCCTCGCAGCTGGGTCAGGCCTCGTAGCTCGCCGCCGGGCTGGCGGCGCGCGATGCCGAGATCGCGGCGATAGAAGATCCAGATCGGCTCGTAGAACAGACTGCCCAGCGAGACGATGCCGGCTTCGGTGTCGGCCACCGGATCGGCCATGCCGCCGCGGACGAAGCCCACATCGGCCGTGCCCGCGCGCAGATGGGCGAGGTCGTCCTGCGCGCCCTCGCTGGCGATCAGCTTCACCTGGATGCGGTCGCGCGCCAGCGCCTTCGCATAACCCTCGCCGAAGCCGGCATAGGCGCTGCCGACCGGTCCGGTGGCCAGACGCACCTGGCGGGGTGGCTGCGGATCCAGCCACCAATAGGCGGCGACCAGCAGCCCGCCGCCCAGCAGCAGCAGCGGCCCCATCGAGACCATCATGTCGCGCAGCGTCTGAAGCAGCAGGCGCAGGCTGCGGGTGGCGTGCCATTGCTGGATGGGGGTCATGGATTCCGGTTGAGGAGGCGATGAGCGACCCATCGTATTCGAGGCGTGTCGCCGTCTTTCCTCGCTCGCGCGCAAGCAAGAGAAACAGAAACCGGGCCGCGCGATTGTTGCTGCGATCTCAACGACGCGTTCCGAAGAGACCCATTTATGCGAAGCGGCCGGGCTTCTAACCTTCAGTCATCGGCAAACACAAACGCCGGAACCGAAGCAAGACCCCTCCGAAACGCTCTCTCAAAGGAACCCATCATGAACGCCAAGACCCTGATCGCCTCCGCCCTGATCGCCCTGTCGACCGCCGCGGTGCCGGCCTTCGCTCAGAGCTACAGCCACCTCGACCCGATCACCCAATCGCAGAAGTCCCGCGCTGAAGTGCTCGCGGATCTGCAGATCTATCGTGAATCCGGTCTGGCAGCGGTCGACCGTACGGAGGACTCCAGCCTCGAGCTCAATCAACGCACCAAGGCCGAAGCTCGCTACGCCGAGCTGAAGGCTTCGCCCAAGTACGCGCAGCTGGTCCAGCAATTCGCAGCCAAGGAAGCCGCGAAGGGCGCAGCGACTGAAGGTGTGGCCGCTCGTTGATCGGAGGTCCTGCCACCGCCTCTGGCCCTCACCCCTTCCCTCTCCCGCAAGCGGGCGAGGGGGCAATACCCCCCAACTCGCGAGAACGCCGACTGGCCAGTGCCCGGTCGGCGTTTTCGCTTCAGCAATGGGCGTGCAACGGGCACCGCTCATCCTGTCTGGATGCAGTTCACGCCGGGCCGACGCGCCTTCGTCGCTTGACGCTGGAGGTCGAGGCGGTCGATGACGACACTGCATTCATCGACACAGCCAACCGCTTCAGGAGAACGACATGACCACCACCCGCTTCAACATGGAATCCGCCACCAGCACCACGATCAAGGCCGTCGCTTTCGGCGCCGTTGCCGTAGTGGTCACGGGCCTGGGCATCGCGCACGCCGAAGTGCAGCGTGAGCAACGCGCTCAGATCGTCACGCTCGACCCGGTGGTCATCACCGTCAAGCGTCAGCAGCTCCCGACGGTTTACGTGACCGGCCGCCGCGACACCTCCGCGGACGGCGTCCAAGTCGCCTCGGCGCTGTGATCTCTGACGGTTGCGCTGCTTCGATGGGGATGTCCATCGGCTGACGCCAAAGGATCACTCCCCCAACAGAACGCCTGGCTCACGCCGGGCGTTTTGCGTTTGAGGACGGCTTCTCCTGCTCAAACCTTGGTAGGGGTTTGACAAACCTAGCTCCGATGGTGAGGCCGTGTCGATCCTGGTGTCATGCATCAACTCCTCTCAACGGCCACCATGCTCCGCACGAACCCATCCACTGACGCGGTCTCGATGCCCAGTTCGCCTGCGAATCGCGCATCCCTGTCGAAGCTCTACCTCTGCCGCGGCCTGCTCGCGCTGCTGTGGGCAGCCGCCTTCGCCCCGGTGCACGCGACCTTGGGCCCCGCGGCGACAGCATTGCTCGTGACCTACCCGCTGATCGACGCAGTCTCATCGCTGGTCGACTACCGCGCGCTAAAGCGCGACCCGGAGCGCCGCATCACCGCCTTCAATGCGGCTCTGAGCACGCTGGCGGCGATCGCCACGGGCTCAGCGTCAGCGTACGGCCCCGCCGCCGTGCTCGCCGTCTTCGGCGCCTGGGCGGCCATCGCCGGTGCGGCGCAGTTCGCGCTGGGCATCCGCAGGCGTGGCCAGGAACTCGGTCATCAGTGGCCGATGCTCATCTCCGGCGGCCTGTCCTTCCTCGTCGGCATCACGTACTGCATCCGGGCCGCAGGGCCCATGCCGTCCCTGGCCGTGCTGTCGGTCTACGCGACCGGAGGCGGCGGATTCTTCGTCATCCAGGCAGGTCTGCTGGCATGGCGCTCGCGCCGTCAGCGCTGATTGCACGACCCTTTCAGCACGCCATCCGCCTCCACGCCGGAGCAATCAAGGGACACCCCATGCACAAGCAACCCATCTCGACATCCGATGCGCCGACTGCCATCGGCATCTACTCGCAAGCTGTTCGAGCTGGCAGCACCCTCTGGCTATCGGGCCAACTCCCGTTGGATCCGCGGACCAACAAGATGGTCGAAGGCAATGCCGAGTCGCAGATCCGGCAGGTCTTCGAGAACCTGCGCGCGGTCGTCGCGGCAGCTGGCGCGACCTTCGACAGCGTCGTGAAGGTCAATGTCTACCTGACCGACCTGGCCCATTCCGCGCTCCTCAACAGCGTCATGTCGGAGTACTTCCAGAAGCCCTACCCCGCACGCGGCACGGTCGGCGTGGCGGCTCTCGCGGGCGGGGCGGTGGTCGAGGTCGAGTGCATCGTCGCGCTGTGAGGCGCCAGATCCCGTCCAGGAGGAATACACCATGGCCGAACTCTGGCGGCTTCCCGCGACCGAGCTTGCGCGGCTGGTGCGGCTGCGCAAGGTCTCCGCTCGGGAAGCTGCGGCGGATGCATTGAAGCGACTGGACCAGGTCAATCCGCGGATCAACGCGGTGGTGGCGCATCGACCCGAACTGGTGCTCGCGCAGGCCGATGAGGTGGACCGCAGGATCGGACGTGGCGAGGACGTGGGGCCATTGGCTGGCGTCCCGGTGACGGTCAAGATCAACGTCGACATGGCGGGCTTTCCGACGACGAACGGGACCCACCTTCAGAAGGCCTTCGTCGCCAAGGTGAACAGTCCCGCGGTCGAGAACCTGGTGCGTGCCGGCGCGGTGCTCCTGGGACGCAGCAACGCGCCGACCTTCGCGCTGCGCTGGTTCACGAGCAATTCGCTCGACGGCTCCACCCGCAATCCGCGCAGTTCCGCGCTGACCCCGGGCGGCTCGTCGGGCGGGGGTGCCGCCGCGGTCACCGCCGGCATCGGACACCTCGCCGTAGGGACGGACATCGGCGGATCGCTGCGCTATCCGGCCTACGCGTGCGGCGTCCATGGCTTGCGGCCCACGCTCGGTCGGGTTCCCGCCTACAACGCGTCCTCTCCTGAGCGCCCCATCGGCCCTCAGATGATGTCGTCCACGGGACTGATGGCCCGAACGATCGACGACCTTCGGATCGGCCTCGCGGCCATGGCGGCGCCCGATGTGCGCGATCCCTGGTGGGTGCCGGTGCCCCTTGATGGGCCCGAGACGCCGCGGGTGGCGGCGATGTGCCTTCGCCCTGGGGGAATGGAGATAGACGGGCACGTCGAAGCGGCCCTGCTGGACGCGGCGCGACGTCTCTCTGACGCCGGTTGGACCGTGAAGGAGATCGACGATGTGCCGCTCATGCGCGAGGCGGCTGAGGTGCAGATGCAGCTGTGGCTCGGCGACGGCTTCGCCAGCCTCGTCGATGCCGCTCGGCGCGACGGCGATACCGCAGCGCTCGCCGTGGTCGATGCGGTCAGGGGCATGGCCGAGGCGCTGCCTGGCGATGTCGTCAGCCGCGCATTGGTGTTGCGCACCACCGTGCAACGGGCTTGGCGGCTGATGTTCACCGAGTACCCGGTCCTGCTCCTGCCGGTCTCCGGCGAATTGCCTTTCCAGGACGGACTCGATCTACAGGGACAGGCAGGATTCGAGCGCGTCTGGCGAGCTCAACTTCCCATGAGAGCGCCGCCGGCACTTGGCCTGCCTGGGCTTGCTGTCTCCACCAACCTGGTCGGCTCGGTCCCCGTCGGCGTGCAGATTCTCGCGAGTCACTACAGGGAAGATCTGTGTCTCCTGGCCGGCAAGGCCATGGAGGCTCGCGGGACACCTGTTTCGCCCATTGATCCGATCGTCTGAGCGAGGGGCGTCGATGTTTCCCTCAGTTGACGCCAAAGGATCACCTCCCCCGACAGAACGCCTGGCTAGTGCGCGGTCGGCGTTCTCGCTTGCACTGGCAGCAGCACGAACCCCAAGACCCCGGCCAGCGCGTAGCCCGCCACGCTGCCGATGCTGGCCATACCGGAAAGACCGAGCATGTCCAGCACGGGTATGCCGGTCTTCTGCATGTTGAGATAGAGCCCGAACAGGAACAGCGCCAGGAAGGTCCGCGAGCCCTGTGTCATCCGGCCCAACAGCGTGGCGGCCGCGCTGAGGAAAAGCAGCCCCGCCAGGCAGGCTATCGCTGACCGCGGCGCCGATGTCGACCAACGAAGCAGCGCCGGTGCGGTGAACAGCCAGCCCAGCCCGAGAGCGACGAGCGCCTGACGCCAGCCGCGCTCACGCGCGCCACCGGGAGCAGCGCTCACCAACGACAGCGTGCCGCTCTGCAGATCACGCGAGCTGACGTCCGCGACAGCCATTCCCCAGGCCGCCAGCAGACCCGCCAGCACCGCCGGCAGGTGCACTGCGGGGACCACCGCGGTGGCCACGCTGCAACCCAGCATCACCAGAGTCAGCAACGGTTGGCTCAGCAGCATCAGGCTCGCGTCCGCCAGCCAGCGGCCGCGCAAGCCAGGCAGCCCGGCGCTGGCGCGCATCAGCTGACGCAGCGCCCAGGTCAGCGGGCGCATCACAGGCTGCAGCAGCCATTGCAAAGCCCGCACCATGCGCGATCGACCGCTCGCATGGCGAGGCTTCACGTGGTCCGGCGAATAACGATGAAACAGCAGCACCGCCGGGATCAATGGCAGCAAGGCCAGCAGCATGGAGCCCACGCGAAGCGTCACCAGCTCGGCGTTCCACAGACCGGCGGGCATGCGCAGCACGGGCAGGCTCGAGTCGAAGGGACCGCCCCCCACGCTGATGCTGCTGACATCGAGCAGGCGGCTGACGCCGACGAGCAGCGGCGATGCGCCGTTGATGTCGAACACCTGCCAGGCATGCATGACGATGGGCTTCTGCCCGAGCGCGGCCGGAAGGAAGGCGAACTGCGCGATCCAGAAGAGCCAGTAGAGCGCATCGCCCCGCTTGCCCATCAACGGCGCCCAGGCATCGGCCAGCACGGCCAGGCTGGCGCAGAACATCAGCCCAGGTGCCAGGCCGAGCACGAGCATCTGCAGATAAGGCAGCGGTTGCAGCGGCCCCTCGCCGCGCACCAGTTGCAGCACCCAGATGGTCAGCATCACCGCCGTGCCGAGGGACAGCAGAAAACCAAAAGCCCCCAGCCATCGCGCGCCGAGCAACTGGGCATTGCCCACCGGTGTAGCGGCCAGCGCGGCGGCCGTCCCGCAGCGCAGGTCCTCCTGGCTGCGCCCGCGCGCGAGGTAGAAGCTCATCAGGCCGAACAGCAGCGAGGCGATCAGCGTGGTGGCGAAGGCCAGCGCCTGGCTGTCATAGGCGAAGCGCTGGCCCTTGCTGACCATCATGGCCGAGCCGGTCGCCGGGTCCAGCACCATGAGCCAGCTCAAGGCCACCACGGCCAGCAGGATCACGAGGCTGCTGAGGCGCCGGCTGCGCAGCCGCCACTCGTTGAGGACCAGGGCCCGGAAGAGCGCGCCGTTCATGCGACCCACCGCGCATCGGCATAACGTTGCGCCATCAGGGCTTCTTCCAGGCTGGCCTGCGCCGGCTCGGCCTCGGCGCACGGCCGTGAGCCATGAGCCATGCGCACCTGCACATGCGCCTTCAGCGGCTGCGCCTGCAGCACATGCACCGCGGCCTCCTCGCGCAAGGCCTCATAGGCCGCGGGCGAGAGCAGCGCCGTCCAGACGGTGCCTTCAGCTCGCCTCAACACGGCGTCGGGCGATTCGAAGGCCACCAGTCGACCTTGACGCAGGACGGCCAGGTGAGACGCCATGTTCTCGACGTCCGACACGATGTGCGTGGACACGATGACCAGTCGCTTGCGGCCCAGGTCGCCGAGCAGGTGGCGGAAGCGCAGACGTTCTTCCGGGTCGAGTCCGGCGGTGGGCTCGTCGACGATGAGGACATCGGGGTCGTTCAGCAGCGCTTGCGCGATGCCCAGACGCTGTCGCATGCCACCCGAGAAGCCGGCGGCCGGACGATGCGCCTGCTCATGCAGGTTCACCAGCTCGAGCAGGTGCTGCAGGCGATTGGGGTCTCGCACGCCCTTGAGCGCGGCGAAGTACTGCAGGAACTCGAGCGCCGTGAGGTGGGGATAGACGCCGAAGTCCTGCGGCAGATAGCCGAGGCGGCGGCGCATCAACTCGGGCTTGGCGACGATGTCCTGGCCGTCGAGCAGGATGCGGCCACGCGTCGGCGCCGTGAGCGTGGCCAGCATCTGCATCAGCGTGCTCTTGCCCGCGCCGTTGTGGCCGATCAACCCGACCACGCCGGGCGTGAGGTCCAGCGAGACGCTGTCCACGGCGTGGGTCTTGCCAAAGGTCTTGGTGACGTCTTGAATCTGCAGCACGGTCGCTCCCTCTCTTGGAATGGCGCGCAGCGTAGGGAGGCGGACGATGACGCTCAGCGCGTTTGCGACAGACCGTCGAACTTGCGGTTCAGGGTGACGGATGCGCTGGCCGGGCCGAGGCCCGCATCGGGTGCGCCACAGGCCTCACACCCCCCAAGAATCCGGGGCAGAAATCGCCAACAATTCGCCCCTAACACTTCGCCTTCAGGGATTCACCATGGAAAAACTATTCATTGAATTGCTGGTCAGTTGGGGTCCGATGCTCTTGCTCATCGGGGTCTGGGTGTTCTTCATGCGCCGCATGCGTGGCACCCAGCAGAAGCAGCAGGACTACATGGCCGCGGTCAACGCCTACGTCTCCGAGCACTTGGCGGAGACCCGGCGCTTGAATCAGAACCTTGAGCGAATCGCCGATGCGCTGGAGCGCCGGCAGCCCTGACCATCTGCTCCACGCTTCAGATCACCCAGCCAAAGGGCATTTCATGCGCATCGTTCTTCTCTGTTTCGTTCTTCTCATGAGGCGCTTGGGCCGTTCGAGGGTCACGAAATCATTCGCGAGCACGAAGTGACGCCGAGGGTCCGGTTCATCTTCTCCACGATGAACTACGGCAAGGGCCCGGTCTATGCTCGGATCACGGCGTACCGCTTGGCGGGTGGCGAATGGATCACGTACTACTTCAACTTCAACACCGATCCGAATGAGATCGTGCCTGCGCAGGTGATGTGCAAGGACTAGCGTGGACCGCACCAGGTGAACGACCGGTCTAGCAATCAGACCGGACGGCCGGAGCTTGAATTCCGTTGCCCGCGTGGGCCAATGCGAGGAGAAGCAACCGACCGCAACGAGGCGCAGGATTCGGGCAGACGAGCGTGACCTTGCCGGTCTAAGGTCAAGTCCCCGAAGTCTCCGGCACGGCGACGACAACAAGCCGCATCGAGTGTCGCCCGCGCCGGGCGACCCAGGCACTCTTCTGGAGAACACCCCATGGCCACACCGTGCAGACATCTCGACCAGATCGCCGTCACCACCACCGACACGCGCGTCTGCGAGGACTGCGTGAAGCTCGGCGATGACTGGGTGCACCTGCGCTTGTGCATGAGCTGCGGCCACGTCGGCTGCTGCGACTCGTCGAAGAACCGCCACGCTACGCGGCATTTCCAGCGCACCGGCCACCCACTCGTGCGCTCCATCGAACCCGGCGAGCACTGGATCTGGTGCTACGCAGACGGGGTCATGCCGGGCGAGCTGGCGGACTGACGCCGGGCCGGGCCTCACTGTCCCGGCAGCTTGGCCGCCAGAACGTCGACCTTCTCGATGGACGGTGGCGTCGAGAACAGCTCGCCTGCCTGCGCCATCAGGGCAGCGGCGACCTTGCCGGTCAGATGGGCCTGACGCCCCGCCTCATCGGGAAAGGCGTCGAAGATGCCGAACGTGGACGGCCCCAGACGAAGACCAAACCACGCCGTGGTGGCAGGCTCCGCTTGGACCAGCGGAAGCCCGCCCAGCAGAAACTTCTCGACGTCCTCTTCTTTTCCCGCCTTCGCTTCCAGGCGGACGAACAACGCAACCTTGACCATGACACGCTCCTTGGGTTGAGAGACAGCCTCGCTGTCATCGGAAGTACGGGTGAACCTCATGCATCCCGGTGACCGCGTGGTCTCAGGCCATCCACACGGCAGGAACTCGGCCATCCGGCGCAGCGCCGTCGCGCGAAGCGCGGAGCTCGGGGTGAATCGCTTCAATGCCCATGCAGCGATCCTCGTGCATCGCGCCTCGGCCATCTTCCCGGAGCCTGCGGTGGTTGACGGCAAGCTGCGGTCGGCCATGACCGCGTGCTTGAACGGGCTCGCCCGGCTGTCGATACTGGACCCATGAAGCTAATGACCTTCCCCAGTGGACTGCGTGTGCCCGCGCTCGGCCAGGGCACCTGGCACATGGGCGAGCACAAGGACAGGTATGCGGAGGAAGTCGCGGCCATCCGCCTCGGCATCGAGCTCGGCCTAACGCTGATCGACACCGCCGAGAGGTACGGCGAAGGACGGGCGGAGAAGCTGGTCGGCGAAGCGATAAAGGGCCTGCGCGACAAGGTCTTCATCGTCACGAAGGCCTACCCCCATCACGCTTCGCGCACGGAAATGCATCGCGCCTGCAACAACAGCCTGCAACGGCTGCAGGTCGAGACCATCGACCTGTACCTGCTGCACTGGCCGGGCGGCGTGCCGATCGATGAGACCGTGCAGGCCTTCGAGGCGCTGCAACGCGAGAACGCCGCGGAGCTGGAGCATCGCCTGACCACAGCGCATCTGCGCGAGCTCGACGCGCTGTTTCCCCCGCCCCGCGGCCCGAGCCCCCTGGCGATGATTTGACTCGCGTGTCCACTGAAGCTTCAAGCCTCGATGCATGCCGGCGCTCCGCACCAGCCGCGCGAAGCGCAAGGCACCGACAGCACGCCGCCAGAATCTGAAAGACGTGCCGTCGCGGGCTGGCTAAGGTGCCGACACCCCTTGACGAGGAGTTTGTGATGGTCACCCTTGACGATGCAAAGCGAATCATTGCCGCCGCCGAGAAGATGGCGACGACCATTGGGCAACCGATGAACGTCGCCGTCGCCGACGCTGGCGGGAACCTGGTCGCCCATGTGCGGATGGACGGCGCCTGGATGGGCAGCGTGGATATCTCGATCAAGAAGGCCTTCACCTCGCGGGCGTTCGACATTGCCACCAAGGACCTGGCGGAGCTGTCCCAACCGGGCAGACCGTTTTTCGGGATCCACGCGTCCAACGACGGTCGCGTGATGATCTTCGCGGGCGGCATCCCGCTTGAGCGCGACGGCAAGGTCGTCGGCGCCATCGGGGTCAGCGGGGGATCTGGTGAGCAGGATCATGCCGTTGCTCAGGCGGGGGTCGCCGCCTTCAAGTGAGCCCGTGGGCGCGCAGGAAGCGCCGGCCAGCGGGAACGCCACCAGCGCCACCGCCCACGCGGTCGCGCCCGGCGCCGTGCGCGCCGCCATGACCGCCTCGGCCGCGGCGAGCAGGCCGAGCAGCTGCACGAGCGCCGCGAGCCAGCCCATCATCCGAGCTCGCGGCAGCGCGAAGGACTCATGCCGCGGCCTTGTGCTCGACCTCCTGCGCGATCCGCACTTCCCGGGTTGCGGGGTCGTACGACAGCATGGCCTCGGAGCCTGGCCGCAAGTCGCCCTTGAGCAGGGCAGTGGCCAGCCGCGATTCGACCTCGCTTCTCACCTTGCGCTTGAGCATGCGCGCGCCGAACTCCGGGTCGTAGCCGACCTCGGCCAGGTGGTCAACCAGCGAGGTGTCGAAGTTCAGGTGCAGGTCCTGCTGTTCCGCCGTGCGCGCCACCCGCTGCAGCTGCAGCTCGACGATGGCGCGGATCTGCTCGCGGCCCAGCGCATGGAAGACGACCACCTCGTCGACCCGGTTCAGGAACTCGGGGCGGAAGTGGTGGCGCAGCATCTCCATCAAGCGGTCGCGCAGCGCGGGGTAGTCGAGCATGTCGCGGTCCTTGGCCGTCAGGTTGCGCTGGATCACGTCGGAGCCCAGGTTGCTGGTGGCGATGACGACGGTGTTCGTGAAGTCGACCACGCGGCCCTTGCCGTCCGTGAGCCGGCCTTCATCGAAGAGCTGCAGCAGGATGTTGTGCACCTCGCTGTGCGCCTTCTCGATCTCGTCGAGCAGCACCACGCTGTAGGGGCGACGGCGCACGCGTTCGGTGAGCTGCCCGCCCTCCTCGTAGCCCACATATCCCGGCGGCGCACCCACCAGCCTCGCCACCGTGTGGCGCTCCGCGTATTCGCTCATGTCGATGCGCACCAGCGCCTCCTCGCTGCCGAACACGGTGGCCGCGAGGGCCTTGGCGAGCTCGGTCTTGCCCACCCCCGTGGGCCCGAGGAACAGCAGCGTGGCCGTCGGCTTGCCCGCTTCCTTCAGACCGGCGCGGGCCAGGCGCACGGCCTCGGAGACCGCGTGCACGGCTTCCTCCTGGCCGACCACCCGCTCGCGCAGCCGGTCCTCCAGGCGAAGCAGCTTCTCGCGATCCTCCGAAGTCAGCTCGGACACCGGAATGCCGCTCAGCGAGGCCACGATCTCGGCCACGTCCTGGACCGTCACGACCTCGGAACTCGTGCCGCGCTGCTTCTTCCACTTCGCGGTCTCGTCGTCGAGCTTCTTCTGCTCCGCCTTGGCCCGGCCTTCGAGCTCCTTGGCCTTGTCGTACTGGCGCGATGCGCCCGCCGCGTCCTGCTCCTGGCGCAGGCGCCGGATCCCTTCATCGATGTCGTGCAAGGCCTTGGGCCGCGAGCTGGCGCGGATGCGCACGCGCGCCGCGGCCTGGTCGACGAGGTCGATCGCCTTGTCGGGCATGAAGCGCTGGGTGATGTAGCGGTCGGCCAGCCTGGCCGCCGCGGAGATCGCCTCTTCCGTGATCTTCACCTTGTGGTGAGCCTCGAAGCGGTCGCGCAGGCCGCGCAGGATCTCCACCGTCTCGTCCACGCTGGGCTCGGGCACGTTCACGGGCTGGAAGCGGCGCTCCAGCGCGGCGTCCTTCTCGATGTGCTTCTGGTATTCGTTGAGCGTGGTGGCGCCGATGAGGTGCAGTTCCCCGCGCGCCAGCGCCGGCTTGAAGGTGTTGGCGATGTCGAGCCCTCCCTCGCCGCCGCCCTGGCCGGCGCCGACGATGGTGTGCAGCTCGTCGATGAAGAGGATCAGGTCGTTCTGATTGGCGATCACCTCGTCGAGCATCTGCTTGACGCGCTCCTCGAACTCGCCGCGGTACTTGGAGCCGGCAACCATGCTGTTGATGTTCAGCTCCACCAGCCGTTTGCCGCGCAGCACCTCGGGCACCTGCTCGTTGATGATGCGCTGCGCCAGGCCCTCGACGATGGCAGTCTTGCCGACGCCCGGTTCGCCGATCAGCACCGGGTTGTTCTTCTTGCGCCGCGCCAGCACCTCGATCGTCGTCTCGATCTCCTTGGCGCGGCCGATGACGGGATCGAGCTTGCCCTGGCGCGCCAGCTCCGTCAGGTCGCGCGCATGCTTGTCGAGATGGGGCGTGCTGCTGCGCCTTTGCACCTTGCCTTCCTCGGCGCCCTTGCCGACCACCTTCACCGTCTTCTGGCGCAAGGCCTCGCGCGTGAGACCGAGCTTGCGCAGGGCATCGCCCGCGAAGCCGTCCTCTTCCTCGACGAGGCCGATGAGCAGGTGCTCGGGCCCGACGTAGCTGTGGCCCAGCTCCCGGGAGGCGATCAGCGCGTTCTCCAAGGCGCTCTTCGCGCGGGGCGAGACGCCGACGCGCGGGGTCTCGTCCTCGGCCGGCCGGTACTCGCCGCGCGGTGCGTTCTCGTCGATCTGCTGCTTCAGGTCCGCGGCGTCGAGCTTGAAGTCGCGCAGGATCTCCTGCACCACTTCGTGGTCGGCGAGCGCATGCAGCAGGTGCTCGGTGTCCACTTCATCGCGGCCGAACTCCACGGCCTTTTCGGCCGCGGCCTGCAGGCGGTCCATCGCCGCCTGGTTGAGGAAGGACTTCAGGTCCACGGCCTCGCGCGAACGCTGCCGGCGCTGCGGCAGGCGCCGCACCGTGGTGCCGGTCGGGTCGGACGAGCCCGGCCAGCCGTCGCCGAAGAACTGGTTGAACAGGCTGCTACCGAACAGCGATTCCAGCGGCGAGGCGGACATGCGGGTCTGTCCCATCGCCTCGGCGTAGTGCTCTTCGCACAGCGCGATCTGCTCGGTGCGGCCGTCCTGCCGCATCGTGACCTGGGCGGTCGCCGGGCGGCCGCAGATTCTGCATTTGGCCATGGGAGGCTCCTGTGGAAAGTCGTTGCTCTCTGGTGCGATCGGTGCGGCACGCCTGGGCCGGCGCCGTGTTCAGGCCGTCCCGTGCATGCCGCAACTGCGCCGAGCAGGCTGCCCTTGCTGGACCTGCTCGGCAGACTGCTGCCGCGGTCCGGTTGACGGGGGAAACTCAGGGGGAAACGACGATGCGGTTGTCGACGGTCATCACTCCGGGCGCCCGCCAGGCTGCGCGCTCGGCCTCCTGGCGCTCGACCCAGGCCCGCACCGTGCCCTTGAGCGTGACCTTGCTGCCGTCAACTTCGACGTTGATGCGCCCGGCGTCGGTCTGCGCGCTGCGCACCAGCGCCTGCTCGACCTGCTTCTTGATCTCGGCAGGCTCCGCCTTGGGCTTGACCTCGATCAGGTTGCTGACGCCCTTCACGCCTGCCAGGTTGCGCAAGACACGCTCGGCCTCGTGCTTCTTGTACTGCCAGTCGACCGTGCCCCGCAGCGTGAGCCAGCCCTTGGAGACGGTGACATCGATCTTCTCCGGCACCAGCACCGCGTCCCATTGCAGGGCGCGCACGGCGGCCGCGGCGATCTTCGGGTCGGTGCGCTCACCCCCCGCACTCAGCCGAACCTCGATGTCGTTGGCAACCGCCTTCACGCCTCGCACGCGACGCGCAGCCTCCTCGGCGGCCCAGCGCTTGGTGTAGGAGTCGACAAAGCCGGCCAGCGTCACGACGCCGTCCTTCACGGCCACGCCAATCTCCGTGGCCTGCACGCGCGGCTCCCATTTCAGCTCGGACAGCACTTCGGACTGGATCTCGGCGTCCGAGCGCAGGGTGGTTGCAATGGTCATGGTGGCTCCTCTGTCTGAGCCCGCTCGAGTGGGAATCGCAGCCGACCGTGGCGGGCGAGCACGGACGATGCGAAAGACGGGGTCGTCTTGCAGCCGGCGTTCAGACGTACTCGAACTTCGGCAGGGCCTTCAACTCGTCCTTGGTGGCCTTGGGCAACACGGCCTTGGGCGCGAAATGGGTGAACTGCTTGACCGGGATCGCCACCAGGTGCTTGCCCATCCCGAGGAAGCCGCCGACGTTCACGATGGCGGTGGACAAGGTGCCGTCGGGAGCCAGAACGAGATCGTCGACCGAGCCGATCTTTTCGCCCTTGTCGTTGTAGACGTCCTGCTTGAGCAGCTTGGTGGCGCGGAAGCCCGTCGCGAGCAGTTGCGTCTCGGCGACGGTCACGCCGATGACGGCCCTCGCCGCGACGGGCACCGTCGCCCCCGAGGCGGCCTGGCCGCGGGCAGGATCCGCCACGAGCAAGGCCAAGGTCGCGCAGGCGATGCCTGCATGGATGACGATTCTGGGATTCATGGAACCACTCCTGGTTGGCGGGTGAGGGAGCCGATGAGCTTTCGGTCGGGATGGCTTGCCGTGGTCACCCCTCATCACGAGGTTAGGTGCCGCCCCGCCTGGCGTATTGCCCGATCCTGCCGACCTGTTCCGCAAAGCTGCGTCCGGGCGCCGTGCCGCGGCGAGTCGCAGTCCTTGGGCAGGCTTGCGCAGCAATCGGGAATACCGGTGCGCGCACGCTGCGTAGGCTTGTCGACATCGAACCGGAGGGCGCATGCTGACAGTCAATCCGCTGACCACCGCCATCGACGCCCCGGGCTTTCGGCGCATGTTCCGCGCTGGCCGCCTCACCCTCGGGCTCTTCTTCCCGATGGAAGCCTTCAAGGGCGATGAGCCGGCCATGCGCGACCAGGAGCGGCTGGCGCAGCGCGCCCAGGCCCTGGGCTTCGCCGCCCTGTGGGTGCGCGACGTGCCGCTGCGCGATCCGAGCTTCGGCGACCTCGGCCAGATCCACGATCCCTGGGTCTACCTCGGTTGGATGGCGGCCCACACGCAGACGATCGCGCTGGCCACCGGCGCCATCGTGCTGCCGCTGCGCCACCCGCTCCATGTGGCCAAGGCGGCGGCCTCGGTCGACCAGCTGTCAGGCGGACGCCTGGTGCTGGGCGTGGCGTCGGGCGACCGGCCGGTGGAGTTCCCGGCCTTCGGTGTCGACATCGAACGGCGCGCCGCGCTGTTCCGCGAACGCTTCGACGTGATCCGCGAGGTGCTGGAGCGCGAGTACCCGACGGTGACCTCGACGGCCGGCGTGCTCACTGGCAACGCCGACGTGGTTCCCAAGCCGCTCGGGCGGCTGCCGATGCTCGTCACCGGACACAGCGGCCAGCCCCTGCCCTGGATCGCCGCGCATGCCGATGGCTGGATCACCTATCCGCGTGGCATCGAACGCCAGGCCGAGGTGGCCGCGAGCTGGCGCGGCGAGGTCCTGGCCGCCGGGCGGGACGCCTTCAAGCCGCTCGCGCAATCGCTCTACATCGACCTCGCCGACGACCCGGACCTGCCGCCGACGCCCATCCACCTCGGCTTCAGGGCGGGGCGGCGGTTCCTGCTGCGCTTTCTGGAGGCGCTGCGCGTCGCCGGCGTCAATCACGTCATCCTCAATCTCAAGTACGGCTCGAGGACGGCGTCCGAGGTGCTGGAGGAGATCGGCACCGAGGTGCTGCCGCCGCTGGCCGCCGCACAGGGCGACAAGCCTGCCGGCGGCGCGCTGGAGAAGAGCGACGCCGAGGTTCAGCACTGAGCCAGGCCCACAGGAGCGCAGCCATGAAACGCATATTTCTCTTCCTCGCCACCAACCTCGCGGTGATGGGTGTGCTGTCGGTCACGCTGCGCGTGCTCGGCGTCGATCGCTACCTGACGGCGAACGGCCTCGACGTGGGCGCGCTGACGGTCTTCTCGCTGGTGGTCGGCTTCGCCGGGTCAATCATTTCGCTGCTGATCTCCAAACCACTGGCCCGGTGGTCCACGGGTGCGCGCGTGATCGACACGCCGCGCACCGCCGAGGAAGCCTGGCTGCTGTCGACCGTGCAGCGGCTCGCCCAGCGCGCCGGCATCGGCCAGCCGGACGTGGCGATCTACGACGGCGCACCGAATGCCTTCGCCACCGGCGCGTTCCGCGATTCGGCGCTGGTCGCCGTGTCCACCGGACTGCTGCAGGGCATGGGCCGCGACGAGATCGAAGCGGTGCTCGGACACGAGGTCGCGCACGTGGCCAACGGCGACATGGTCACCCTGGCGCTGGTGCAGGGCGTGGTGAACACCTTCGTCGTCTTCTTCGCGCGCGTCGTCGGCTATCTCGTCGACAGCCTGGTCTTGCGCCGTGACGACGACGAGCAGCACATCGGCACAGGGCCGGGCTTCTACGTCACGGTCTTCGCCTGCGAGATCGTCTTCGGCCTGCTCGCCTCGATGATCGTCGCGTGGTTCTCGCGCCAGCGGGAGTTCCGTGCGGACGCCGGATCGTCCCGGCTGCTCGGCACCCCGATGCCGATGATGGCCGCGCTGTCCCGCCTGGGGGCCATGCAGGCCGGCGGCCTGCCGCAGTCGCTGCGCGCCTTCGGCATCACTGACATGCCGGCCTGGCTGGGCCTGTTCGCGAGCCATCCGCCGATCGAGGCCCGCATCGCGGCGCTGCGCGACCCCCGCCAGGCCACCTCCTTGATGGCACGCCGAGGCTGACATGACCGGAACCCGCAAGCACGAGGACAAGCGATCGGACGACGTGCTCCCGGCGCCCCCCAGCGACGATCCGGTCGACGCGTTGATCGACGAAGCGCTGGCTGAAAGCTTTCCCGCCAGCGATCTGCCGGCGTGGACCCTGGGCGCGGACCCATCCCGCGGCGAGCCTTCATCGTCGCACGGGCCGCCGCTGGTGAAGGTCTACGGACGCCTCGGCAATGCCTCGGCTTATGCGATCCGCGACTTCCTCCACCGGTGCGACGTGCCCTTCGAATGGGTGCCGCTGGGCAGCGACCAGGCCGCGCGCGAGCAGGCCGATCTCGGGAACCTGCGAGACGAACGGCTGCCGGTGTGCGTCTTCCCCGACGGCTCGCGGATGGAGATGCCGACGATCCGCCAGCTCACCGAGCGGCTCGGCTGGTTCAGGAATCCCTCGCGCGCCGAGTACGACCTGGCCATTTATGGCGCGGGGCCGGCCGGTCTGAGCGCGGCCCTCTACGCCGGTGCCGACGGCCTGTCCACCGTGCTGGTCGAGCGCTGGGCCATCGGCGGGCAGGCCGGCAGCAGCTCGAAGATCGAGAACTACCTCGGCTTTCCCGGGGGTATCAGCGGCACCGAGCTGGCAGAGCGGGCGCGTCAGCAGGCCGAGAAGTTCGGCGTCGAGATCCTGCTTGCCCGCGAGGGCGTGAGCGCCCAGCTGCAGCCGGGCCGGGGTGTCGGCGTGCTCGAGGACGGCACGAGGATCGTCGCCCGCGCATCGATCTGCGCGACGGGCGTGACCTACCGATGCCTGGGCCTGCCTGACGAGTCGCGATTGCTGGGCGCGGGCCTCTACTACGGCGCCGGTGCGAGCGAGGCGCCGCTGACCGCGGGCGAGCATGTCGTCATCGTCGGCGGCGGCAACTCCGCGGGCCAGGCCGCGATGCATTTCGCGCCGCACGCCCGGCGGGTCACCATGGTCGTTCGCGGCGATTCGCTGAAGAGCAGCTTGTCGCACTACCTCATCCAGCGCATCGAGACGACCGGCAACATCGAGGTGCTCACCCACACGGAGGTCACGGCGCTGCACGGGGACAAAACGCTGCGCGAGGTCACGCTGCGCCAGGCCGCCACTGGCCAGGAGCGCCGCCTGCCGACGCGCTGGCTGTTCGTCTGCATCGGCGGCGACCCGCAGACGCAGTGGGCCAGCGCTATCGGCATGGTGCGCGACGACGCGGGCTACCTCGTCACCGGCAGCGACCTGCTTCGCGACGGCGCGCGGGCGCCGGGCTGGCCGCTGGACCGGGAACCCTACTTCCTCGAGACCAACATCCCCGGCGTGTTCGCTGCCGGTGACGTGCGCCACGGCGCGGTACGCCGCTGCGCATCGGCCGTGGGCGAGGGCGCCATGGCGGTGGCCTTCGTGCATCGCGTGCTCGACGAGTCCTGACCCGGATCGTCACGGCCGACGCGCGACTGCCGCTTCACCCACTTCTTTACCCGGGCACGGATGTGCACTTGTTGAATTAGATCGGCTGTCGCTTCGATGTGGGCGCAGACTCGAGACAACAAGGTGATCCTGATGCCCAAAGACTCTCGCGACGCAGACGACCGCTCTTCGATGGCTCCCGCGACGGCGGGACCAGCAGTCCCATCGATGAGCATCGCCTACCTCGACGCCGCGGACCTCGGCGGCGCGCGGCTGCGCAATTCGGTCGACATCCTCATCCCGACGGACACCGCCAACCTGTCCGCGACCTACCGCATCGGACAAGGGCGCGAGCGGA
The DNA here is from genome assembly GCF_048081605.1 of Roseateles sp. So40a. Lineage (NCBI taxonomy): Bacteria > Pseudomonadati > Pseudomonadota > Betaproteobacteria > Burkholderiales > Sphaerotilaceae > Roseateles > Roseateles sp. So40a. The sequence continues at coordinate 3,729,165 of NZ_CP182288.1, forward strand.
TCGCCGTGCTGCGCGCGCCGCTCGTGTCCATCCTCCCGCCGGCGCTGCCGCATTCGCTGTCCGACCGGCCGGGGTCGAACACCCTGCTCCTGAGCATCGCCGCACCGTTCTTCGACCGGGTGGCACGCGCCGTCGGTGTCGACCCTGCTGTCCTTTTCGAGCCGCATGCGACCGCCGACCCCTTGATCCGCGAAATGGGCGACGCCGCCGAACGGGATGTTCGCGTCCAGCGTCCGCCGGATCCGGACTACATGGAGTCGCTGGCCATGGTGCTGGCGGCGCATGTCGCGCGGAACTACGTGATCGCAAAGACGACGAATGTCGCGTCCTGCGGGGGGCTTTCGCCCCACAAGCTGCGCTGTGTCCGCAACCACATCTGCGAGCATCTCGGCGAGACGATCCGGGTCGGCCAACTGGCCGAGGCGGTGCACTTGAGCCCCTTCCACTTCGCACGGATGTTCAAGCAGTCGACCGGCCAGTCGCCCCATCTCTACGTGCTGATGCAACGGATCGAGCGGGCCAAGGAACTGCTGGCCGAGACCGAGACCGCGCTGGTCGATGTCGCGGCGAACGTGGGCTTTCGCACCCAGGGCCACTTCACCGGCGTGTTCCACCGCTACGCGGGCTTCACGCCCGGGGCGTTCAGGCTCAACGCTCGGGAAACGACGGGGTCCGAAGCACCGGTCGCCCGCGTTCCCGCCGACGGGCAGCCATGAATCACGCGCGATCGCGCATTTCCCTCAGCGTCTGGTCCGGCGGAACGAAGAACGGGTGCTGCTTCTTTCGTTGCAGAGGCGCGATGACAACGCTCGTCATCCCTTCGACACACGCGCTCCCTAGGGTGCCGCGTTTTCTCTTCCGGCACGCGCGACATGTCTGCTTCCCCGCGTCTTCCCTTCGTCCTGCGCCCCTTGTCTCTCGCCGTGCTCACGGTTTCCCTCACAAGACCCAGGGGTCGGATGCGCCCCTAAGCAATGCCTAGGCGCTGTTCAATGCCTTTGAGTTGGGTCACATCCGTTTTCGGCCAAGCCGTGTTGGGATGGTTCCCGGTTTCGACGCTTCGAATCAACCGGCAAAGCGGGGCGAGGATGGCGCTCTGAGGGCCGACGATATGCAGTGCCTGTTTTCCGTCGTTCCCCTCTAAGGAATCACGACAAAGAGTCAGACGGAGCGAAACGCGCTGGTCATCTGGCACAAGGTCCAACACAAAGGCACCGGGCTCAAGGAACCATCGGATAGAAGCGGAGTTGCCGCGCAAGACGTCGTCTAGTGCGGCCACTAGGTCCTGAAGCGGGTTGTTCAGTGCATCGGAGGCATCGACCTCGACGCTCGCTTCCGGAGTAACGAATCTGACTGTCAACCAGCCATGCATCGGCGGCGAGTGGGTAACGTCGAGAAGCATGCAGCGCGGTCCTAGTTCTCCGAGAAGGTGCACGATATCCCGGTTCGGAACTATGGCCGCTTTCGCTGCAAAGCAGTCCTTGCAACTCCCATTCATCCGTCTCGAATGCATTCCACGCCGCTGCGCTGCGGCTTCGTCTCCCGGTGCTGGAGGGTCAGGTCGTCGATGACGAAACTACATCCATCGACGCAACCAACCGCCCCAGGAGAACGACATGACCCGCCGCTTCAACATCGAATCCGCCACCAGCCGCACCATCAAGGCGGTCGCATTCGGCGCCGTCGCCGCGGTGGTGATGGGCCTGGGCATCGCTCACGCTGAAGGCCAGCGGGAAGCACGCGCTCAGATCGTGACGCTCGACCCGGTGGTGATCACCGTCAAGCGTCAGCAACTGCCGACGGTCTACATCACCGGCAAGCGCGATACGTCCGCCGACGGCATCCAAGTCGCTTCCGCGCTGTGATCCCCGACGGTTGCGCTGCATCGATGGGGACATCCATCGGCTGACGCCAAAGGATCCACTCCCCAACAGAACGCCTGGCTTGTGCCAGGCGTTTTGCGTTTGAGCTTCGACTTGATCACCCATCCGTCGACCGGCTGACCTTTTCCCACTCGGAGATCTCCGCGCTCATGGCGCTGAGCTTGTCGCGGACCAAGGCCAACGCATCGCCTCCCAGCAGCAGATGCGCCGGCGGCGCCGCGCTCTCGATCAATTGCAGCATCGCGGCCGCCGCCTTCTCCGGATCGCCCAGTTGCTTGCCGCTCTTGGCCTCCCGACCAGCGCGGATCGGGTCGAAGATGGCGTCGTAGTCGGCGATGCTCCGCGGCGCGCGCACCATCGACCGGCCCGCCCAGTCCGTGCGGAAAGACCCCGGCGCCACCGCCGTCACCGCGATCCCCAGCGGCTTGACCTCCTTGCCAAGCGCTTCGGAGATCCCCTCCAGCGCGAACTTGCTGCCGCAGTAGTACGCGATCCCGGGCATCGTGATGAAGCCGCCCATCGACGTGATGTTGATGAGGTGGCCGCGTCGCCGCTCACGCATGAATGGCAGCACGGCCTTCATCATCGCCACGGCGCCGAAGACGTTGACATCGAATTGCCGCCGCATCTCGTCCAGCGGCGATTCCTCCATCACCCCTTCATGACCGTAGCCGGCGTTGTTCACGAGCACATCGATCGGGCCCACGCTGGCTTCCACCTCGGCGATCACGGCCGGGATGGCGTCGAAGTCGGTGACGTCCAGGATGCGGCCGAAGGCATGCCCGACATGCGATAGCTCGAAGGTCTCCTTCGCTTCGAGCGACCTCACCGTGCCGACGACACGATGCCCTTCGCTCAAGGCGCGCTTCGCCAGCGCGCGGCCGAAGCCGCTGCTGACGCCGGTGATGAACAGAACTTTCTTGGTTGCCATGCTGAGGACCCTTCATTGGAAGGAGGGCAGAATATTCTTCGAACCTCAGCCATTCGAGGCTGGATCTTCTGGATTCATTGCCTGTTCTTATGAAACAACCCGGCGCCCGGCACACTCCCGAAACGGACGTCATCCACTTGGTGCGCGCTTTGGCGCTGCGCGAGGGCTACAACCTGACCGCGCTGCCGGACGTGCGCGTGCTGCGGTCCGACCGCCCGTTGTCCGACACGCCCGTGCTCTACGACCCCGGCATCGTGATCGTGCTTCAGGGGGCCAAACGTGGCTTCTTCGGCGAGGAGGTCATCGTCTACGACAGCGATCACTACCTCGCGGTCGCCGCCCCCGTGCCCTTCACCATGCAGTCCGACGGCAGTCCGGAGCAGCCGTTGCTGGCGCTGTATCTCCACCTCGATTTCCAACTGGCGGCCGAGCTACTGATCGAGCTCGACCGCGAAGGCAGTGACGCGACGGGCGAGTCGGCCAGGAGCCTGATGTCGAGCCCGATGGACGAGGACATGCGGCGATCGGTCGCGCATCTGCTGAGGGTGCTCACGCGTCCGCTGGAGGCGGCCGTGCTGGGGCGCGCCGCCGTGAGGGAGCTGTACTTCCGCGTGATGACGGGGCCGCAGGGTCGATCACTGCGGGCGGCGCTGCGGCAACAAGGGCAGTTCGGCAAGATCGGCAAGGCGTTGCGACGCATCCATCGAGACTACGCCGATCGGCTCGATCTGGGGATGCTGGCGCGCGAGGCGGGCATGAGCGTGCCGTCGTTCCACGTGCACTTCAAGGCGGTCACGCAGAGCTCGCCGATGCAATATCTGAAGTCGACGCGGCTGCATCAGGCGCGGTTGCTGATGGTGCGCGAAGGCATGACGGCCGCCGCGGCCTGTCACGCCGTGGGCTACGAGAGCACCTCGCAGTTCAACCGCGAGTTCAAGCGGCTGTTCGGTCTGGCGCCGGCAGCGGAGGCGCGACGCATGAAAGCCAGTTACGCTGTGCCGCCCGCGCATGCGGGGTCAGGGTTTGTTTCGTCGCATTGAGGAGGTGCAAGCAGCTATGCCAACCATCACCGTTGCATGCCGCGGCCTTTTGGAAGCCGAAGGTTCCGTGCTCCCCGAATCGATGCTGTTGGAGTTCTCGCATCGCCCCTGGAATTCGTCGATCAAGTGCGAGTGGGATGCAGGCGTGCTCCGATTGACGGCCACCAACGATCACGACGAAGACGGCCAAGCGCTGCTCGACGAGTTTGGGGACGCCGTCATTGCTTACTGCAGCCCGGCCAACACCATCAGTTTCTCCGTCGAATCCATTTCTTGAGACTTCATCGTGCTCGACTCTGCCAACGCCTGGTTCTTTGATTCGGCCTCTCATGGCCTGGACGGTGCGCTGACCATTCGACTTGTCGAAGGGATCAAGGACGCCGAATCCCAGCTTGTGGACATTGACGGCACGATGCTCGGGCCGTATTTCGCCGTGAGGGTGCTTGCGACGAGTCGGTGCGTCGCAGTCACCTTCGAACGCGCGCTCGCGTTCTTCGTGTACGACGAGTCCTATGACGCCGCGGACATTGAGCTCAAGAAGGACGCCGGCCGATTCCTGTTCTCAGCGGCTTCGTCGTCATTCAGGAAGTTCACTGAAGCGAGAACCACGCTGGCCGAGCTCCATCAGCAGCCCTATCAAGAGTTCATGCTCTGCTGCGAAGACCGCATCTTCCACGTTCTCTCGACCGCCGCGCCCGAAGTGCTGCTTCTGGACGAGCGGCCGGATCTCAACGTAGAACGCACGGGTACCTGGTCCGCCGGCTAGCCTTGCTGCTTCGAGGCGACGTTTCCCACGTCACCCTGCGCTTCACTTCAATCGAGGCGTCCTCACCTGACCGAGGCCCGCATCGTGCGAGCCCTTAGGCATGACGATCTGACGGACGACGGGGCCGTCCATGCCTTTGCTCGTGGCGTCCACGATGTCGTAGACGAAGGTGGAGCCCTTGGCGATGGCGCGGGTCCGATATTCGTGTCCGTCGAGCATGTCCAAGGTGACCCAGGCGGTCGACCAGTTGGAGGTCGACGGGCCGATCGCCGCGGAGATCTGCAAGGTGACCTTGCCCGGCGCGAAGCATTGCCGGTCGTAGCCGCCGACCACGTCACCATCCTTGAGCAGCGGCGCATGAACGGCGTTGTCCATCACGATGGCGCCAGGACTTGCCATCGCCCCCTTGATGCAGCTCTGACCGGCGACGGGCGCGGGAATCGATGTGGCGCAACCGCTGAGCATGACGAGGCAGAGCGCGCTTGTCAGCGTCGTGATGACGGGGGACGTCTTGAAATTCATGGGTTGCCAGCGAGGATTGAACCGGGCCGGATCATAGGGATTCGTTGGCGGATGGCTTCTACATGAGGGTCGGTTTCAGCTCTAATGCGCCGGCTCGATCCGCCAGCAGTAGCACGACATCCGGACAAAGCTCGCTCATCAAAGATCACCAGGCCAAAGGGCATTTCATGCGCATCGTTCTTCTCTGTTTCGTTCTTCTATTTGGTCTTGCATCAACGGCAGATGCCGCGGATAGCGGCGCGCGTGTGCTACTGGATCGCGGAATGGCTGTCTACAAATCGAGCGGGGCCTCGGCGGGATTCAACGCGCTCACCAAGAACGGACCATTGGCCGGGGAAAGGACATTGAGCGCCGTGCTCAACAACCTGAGAACCGTGGAAGAGGCGCTTGGGCCGTTTGAGGGTCACGAAGTCATTCGCGAGCACGAAGTGACGCCGCGGGTCAGGTTCATCTTCTTCACGATGAACTACGGCAGGGGCCCTGTCTACGCTCGGATCACGGCCTACCGTTTGGCGAGCGGCGAATGGATCGCGTACTACTTCAACTTCAACACCGATCCGAATGAGATCGTGCCGGCGCAGGTGATGTTCAAGGAGTAGCGACTGGACCGCGCCAGTCGAGCGGGTGCGATAGTCACCTCATGAACCTCGACGTCGAGACCTCACGCTTCTACGACGCGTACTCGTCCAAACTCGCTGAGGGTGGTGAATCCCCCAGAAGCGCCATGCTGGCGTTCGTTCTCGACGAACTGCGTGCAGGCGCGGCAGTTCTGGATGTGGGGGCTGGGTCGGGACGCGATGTCGCCGCCATGCTTGGACACGGCCTCGATGCATATGGCGTCGAACCGAACGCCTCCATGCGGGCTAGGGCCCTGGCGTCATTCCCTCAGCTCGCCGGTCGCATCTTGAGCGGTTCCCTTCCAAGACTGGGGCGCCCGTTCGACCAAGTGCGTCCCGGGGGATTTGACGCCGTCGTTTGTAGCGCGGTGCTGATGCACCTGAACGGCGAAGCGCTGCCACACGCGATAGCGGAACTCGAGCAACAGCTCCGCGGCCCTCATGACCCATCGAGTTTGCCGAGGTTCATTTTCATTTCTCTCCCGGAGCTGAATCCATCGAAGCTCTCGAAGAACCGGGACCAGGACGGCAGACAGTTCTTCAACCATGACCCGGCTCACGTCCAGGAGCTGCTTCGAGGCAAAGGGATGGTGATGAAGCGCTGGGAGACCAGCGAGGTTGCGCTGCAAAGCACTGGCACGCTGTGGCACACGCTGGTATTCGAGGGCCGCGGCTGAAGAAGGAAGTCTGGGTTGCGAGGGCCGCTTCAGGCTGGTCTGAGTCATTCGAGGTTCAAGGCCTGAGCGACAGCTGCTGCCAATACCGGTTGCTACGCGCCGCTGGCCTGACCTGCACCTTCACTCTCGGAAACGGCCGTTCGCGCCCGGTTCCTGCTGAACGGCTGCTTACGCGCTGCGCGACGGCGCTCGACCAGACACTGCCGAGATGTCCCGCCTCTTGGCAGGCTGCGGCCTCCTGCTGGGCTAGTACAGGCTTTGGCTATCTGTCACGGGACTCGCACGACAACAGCGCGAGACATCAGCGCTACCAGGCCGGAGGCAGCCAACAGCAGGACCGTGCTAGCCGCAAACGTGCTCATGTAGCCAAGCCCGTCGAACAACAGGCCGCCGACTGTGGAGCCCAATGCGATGGCAAGCTGGACCACCGCCACCATCAGTCCTCCTCCGGCTTCGGCGTTGCCTGGAATCGTTCTGGCCAGCCAAGTCCACCAGCCGACTGGCGTGGCGGTCGAAATCAAACCCCAGGCGCAAAGCAATGCCACCACAGCCGCCGTGGAAGCGCCCAGACCCATCAACGCCAGAGCGATCCCAGCCATCAGCAGAGGAGCGACCGTCAGCGTCCAATAAAGGCTGCGCTGGATCGCCTTGCCGATGAACAGCGTGCCGATCAGCCCCGCGACGCCGATTGCCAGCAGGATGAAGGACAGCGATGACACATCCACCTGCGTTACGGTTTCCAGGAACGGCCGCAGGTAGGTGAACAGCATGAACTGACCGGCGAAAAACACGCCCACTGCCAGCATGCCGAGGGCGACGCGGCGGTCACCGAGCAAGAAGACGACATGGCTGCTGCGAGCCGCACGAGGCTGCACTGGCAGCGACGGCAGGCTGGCCCACAGCCATCCGAAGGCAACCAGCGATGTCGGCACCAGGCACAGGAACGCACCACGCCAGCCGATGACCGCGCCGAGGTAGCTGCCCAGGGGGGCCGCCAGCACCGTGGCCAGCGCGTTGCCGCCGTTGAAGATGGCCAGCGCACGCGGCACCTGAGGCGCAGGGACGAGGCGCATGGCGGTGGCCGCCGACATTGACCAGAAGCCCCCCACCACGACGCCAATGAGAGCGCGGCCCACGATGTAGACGGTGTAGCTCTGAGCGAGCCCGATGACGGCGCCGGACAGGCACATCAACGCGGTGAGGCCAAGCAGCAGCGCCTTGCGATTCGTTCGGCCCGCCAGCGCGGAGATGAACAGGCTGGTGAGCACCGCGAACGCCCCGGAGATGGCGATGCCCTGACCCACCAGCCCCTCGCTGATCCGGAGGTCGTTCGCGATGGGCGTCAGCAGGCTGACGGGCATGAACTCGGACGCGATCAGCGCAAAGACGCAGAGCGCCATGGCAAAGACGCCGCCCCAGTGCGCAGGCGAGTCGGCCGTGAGGCCCACCGGCGCTTGGATGACCTGTGCTGCCATGGCGAATTCAGCCCAGATGGCGGTTGAAGAACTCGGTGAGCTTGGCCCACGGGATCAGGTCCACGCGGTCGTACAGGTCGACGTGGCCCGCGCCGGGAACGAGGTGCAGTTCCTTGGGCTCGGCGGCCCGTTTGAATGCGTCCTCGCTGAACTCCTTGGAGTGCGCCTGGTCGCCCGTGATGAACAGCATCGGGCGTGGCGAAATCGTCTCGATGTCGTTGAACGGATAGAAGTTCATGAACTTCACGTTGCTGGTCAGCGTCGGGTGCGTGGTGGTCAGCGCCGAGCTGCCCTTGGGCGTGTACTCGCCGCGCGGCGTGCGGTAGAAGTCGTAGAACTCGCGCTGGATCGGGTGTGTGTCGGCGGTCAGCTCATGCACCGTGCCGCCGGTGTACTGGATGGCACCACCCCGGAACTCCGCGTCGCGCTGCGCAGCCGCCGCGGCAATGATCTGCTGGCGCTGCTCCGGCGTCTGCGAGTGGTTCAGCGCGTTGCGGTTGGCGGCGCCCATGTCGTACATGCTGACCGTGGCGATGGCCTTCATGCGCGGGTCGATCTTGGCGGCGCTGATGACGAAGCTGCCGCTGCCGCACACACCGATGGCGCCAACACGCTCGCCGTCCACGAAGGCCTGGGTGCGCAGGAAATCGACTGCGGCGCTGAAGTCCTCGGCATAGATGTCGGGCGACACCGCATTGCGCGGCTGGCCGTCGCTCTCGCCCCAGAAGGACAAGTCCAGCGAGAGCGCGACGAATCCGCGCTCGGCCATCTGGGTTGCGTACAGGTTGGCGCTTTGCTCCTTCACGGCGCCCATCGGGTGCCCGACGGCGATGGCTGCTGCCTTCGCGTTCCGGTCCAAGCCCTTGGGCACGAACAGGTTGCCAGCCACGTTCATGCGGTACTGGTTCTTGAACACGACTTTGCGCATCACGACCTTGTCGCTGCGGTAGAAATTGCTGGCGCCGCCTGGCGCGGGTGAAGCCGCCAGGGCTGGACCCGTGGTCGACAGCAGACTCAGCGCGGCAGCGCCGGCAGTGGCTTGGACGAGGAACTCACGGCGATCCGCGACGTGGCCGTTTTCTTGAGAGGCGTGCATGGCTGATGCTCCGGTAAAGGATGGGGGGAAGTTGTGGGGGCGGGAGGCACTCTGGCGCTCCCTGACGGCTGGGTCGCCGGGTCAGTCAGTGACCCGCTCGATGCGAACCTTGAACGGGCCGGGCGCTGAAGGGCCGTCATTCCGGCGTCCACTTGGCCCAGTCGCACCAGGCCGTGCGCATGCACGTTGCCGTCGAGGAAGATGGCCAGATTGCCCCAGGGGGCGTAGTAGGTGAGCTCGCCCGCCCTGGGCGCGTGACCGGCAGGCGCGCCCGCGACGGACAGCTTGCGCGGCAGGCCGGCGATGCGCTCGATACCGGCGTAGTCCGTCAATGTCAGGGACAGCGGCAGCAATCCAGCGAAGTCTCGCGCCGCGGCGGTGTCATCGAGGGTGGCGGTGGCAACCTGGCCATCGACGTGCAGGCGAACTTTCATGGATTGACCTTGTGCGAGGACGTGCGTGCAGCTCAGCGCAGCCACCAAGGACAGCGCGATAGCTGGCCGAGCCGGCTTGGCGTTCGGCGCTGCAGCGGGTTGGAGGCGTCGTTTCATGTGCAGCAGTTTGCGCACCAACGCCTTCACTGACTAGATAATGAATGCCAAATGGGTCTATTAGTTGAGCTAATCAATGGAGGCGCGGTGAGGCATGGCGCGACGCAATCTCAATGACCTGCTGGCTTTCGTGACCGTGGCCCGCGAGGGCAGCTTCACGCGCGCGGCAGCCACGCTGGGCGTGACGCAGTCGGCGCTGAGCCAGACGATTCGGGGGTTGGAGGAGCGGCTGAAGATCAGGCTGCTGACGCGCACGACGCGAAGTGTTTCAACCACGCCCGCGGGTGAGCGGCTGATGAACGCCATCGGACATCGCTTCGACGAGATTGAGGCCGAGCTCGACGAGCTGACCGCCTTGCGCGACAAGCCCGCAGGCACCGTGCGCATCACATGCGGCGACAACGTCATGCACTCCATCCTGCTGCCCAAGCTCATGCCGTTGCTGCACAAGAACCCGGACATCACGCTGGAGTTCGACATGAACTACGGCTTCCGCGACATCGTCGCCGACCGCTTCGACGCCGGCGTGCGCATGGGCAACACCATCGACAAGGACATGATTGCGATTCCCATCGGCCCGCCGCTGCGCATGGCCGTGGTGGCTTCACCCGGCTACTTCGCCGCCCACCCGGTGCCGAAGACGCCGCATGACCTGACGCAGCACCGCTGCATCAATCAGCGCATGCCCACGTCCGGCGGACTCTATGTGTGGGACTTCGCCCGCAGGGGCAAGCAGGTCAATGTGCGGGTGGACGGCCCGCTGATCTTCAACACGGCACCGCCCCAGGTCGACGCCGCGCTGGCAGGCCTGGGTATCACGTTGCTGCCCGAGGATGAACTGGCGTCGCATCTCGATGAAGGGCGCCTGGTGCGAGTGCTGGAAGACTGGTGCCCACCGTTTGCCGGCTACCACCTCTACTACCCAAGCCGGCGGCAGCCGTCTCCAGCGTTCACCCTGGTGCTGGAGGCGTTGCGGCTGGGCTGACGGGCGCAGGTCGTTGAGCCTCAGCTTCAAGTCAATCAAAGCCACCCGGCGCGCCCTGGGCGGGCAGCCGAAGGGATGCGGTCTGGGCAGTTGACTTTCAAGACGGTTGTTGAGCAGGTGCCTTAGCGCTGTGACAGCGGTAGGGCGCTACCGATTCAGCCTCGTGCCGGAGTTTCTTCTTGGCCGCTGTCAGTCGCAATGGGCACGACAGCGGTCATCGCTGCCGGCACGACGACGGGCGAGCCGACGACGGCTTCATGGACCTGAGCGTGAACCCGGCAACTTGCAATGGAAGACCGCAATCGCTGCAAAGGAGTCATTCACGGCTCCCATTCATCCGCCGAATCCGCATTCCACGCCGCTGTGATGTGGCTTCGTCTCCTGGTGCTGGAGGGGCGGGGGCTCGATGACGAAACTACATCCATCGACGCAACCAACCGCCCCAGGAGAACGACATGACCCACCGCTTCAACCTCGAATCCGCCACCAGCCGCACCATCAATGCGGTCGCATTCGGCGCCGTCGCTGCAGTGGTGATGGGCCTGGGCATCGCGCACGCTGAAGGTCAGCGCGAGCAACGCGCCCAGATCGTGACGCTCGACCCGGTGGTGATCACCGTCAAGCGTCAGCAACTCCCGACGGTCTACGTGACCGGCCGCCGCGACACGTCCGCCGACGGCATCCAAGTCGCTTCCGCGCAGTGATCCCTGACGGTTGCGCTGCATCGATGGGGATGTCCATCGGCTGACGCCAAAGGATCACTCCCCCAACAGAACGCCTGGCTCATGCCGGGCGTTTTGCGTTGGAGGACGGATCAGCCCGCACTTGGCGAAGCCTGATAAACCACTTTGAATCTTTCGCAGGCGAGCAACATCTTCTTGTCAAACCGTCGTCCGGCTCGCTCGCATTCATGCTCGAAGTACCGCTGATGGCTCTCAAGCCAGTGGGCCAGCGACCCATCTCCCTCACCTTCAATGGCGGCAAACTCCGCGCTGACCTCGTTGTAGGGCACGACATCGACGGCTTGCGTCTCAATGATGCAGAGCGGCTGACCTGACCAGTCCGTGACGATGCTGAGGTCGCCTGGCCTCGGGATCCGTATTCCCTGGTCCTCATACGACCACAACGAGCCTGCGGTTGCCCGCTTGATGCCGCGCATCACCAGCCCAGCCAATTCGTCGGCCAACTCTTCGCTGTCTCCAAAGACGCAGACGTCGTAGTAGCGGCCATCGTCGACCGCGCAGGTGGCAAGCAGGAACTCGTTCCAGAACGGAAGCAGGTGTGAGGGAACTGGCATGAGTGGATGGGTGGCCAAACGACCGAAGGGTCAGGGGTGAATGGCGCAAACAGCGGTCTCCCCAAGCGGATGAGGATGACGCCTGGGGCGTGCACCCGAGCAGTGTCTGAGAGCGGAGCAGACATGCCAAAAGAAGTCTCGCGAGCGCGCAACAGCACGCAAGTCGCTTCGGCGCTGTGATCCGCGGCGCCTCCGCCTGCGTCAGTTCTTGTCGGCCTCCGCAGCCCACTGCACGGCGTCAGCACCGGCGGGGATGCGGAACGGTGCATTGAGATCGGTTGCGGCCACCCACACCGCTTCAGCAACGTCCTTCGCCCGTGTCCCAGGGCCAGTCGATGCCTGCATGCGTGCGATGGCGGTCTTCATGAAGTCGCCATAGGTTGCATCGTCGATGCCTCGCAGGTTTGCCCGCGCCGTGTCTCGGAAACGCGTCTCGCCCGAAGATCCAGGCAGCACCAGACGCACGCGGACGCCAAACTGAGCGACCTCCGTCTCCAAGGACTCGGAAAACGCGTTCACGGCCGCCTTGGCCGCCCGATAGATGCCGACCAGGGGCAACGCCTTCAGCGTGACGCTCGAGCTCACGTTCACGATGACGCCCGAGCGGCGTTCACGCATTTGAGGCAGGACCGCCTGCGTGACCGCGATCGTTCCGAAGGTGTTGGTCTCAAACAGCTCGCGAATCATTTCCTGGCTCATCAGTTCGATAGGAGCCGGGGCTCCAAAGCCAGCGTTGTTGACCAGGACGTCGATCGGGCCGGCGGCGCTGATGGCCGCATGGATGCTTTTCGCGTCTGTGACATCAAGCTGCAGCAAGCGCAGTCGCTCAGATCGCGGGAGCACATCCTCTCGGGGGGTCCGCATGGTGGCCACGACCTGCCAGCCACGTTCCAGGAATTCGCGGGCGGTTTCCAAGCCGAAGCCGGAGGAGCATCCGGTGACGAGTACGGTTTTCATGGAGGCTGTTCCTTCAGAGGGTGTCAACGCCTCCACGATAGGGCGCCAAAGCCGTACTCGCTACACTCCGTAGTCCGCGTTTCATTTGCGAGAGTACGACCGTGGTCGATCCGCTTGCCGAGGTCGTGCTGCTCCTGCAGCCGACCGCGCGCTTTTCCAAGAACGTCATCGGCGCTGGCGCGTGGCGCGTCCGCCGCTCGGACGCTGGCCAGCCGTTCTACTGCGCCGTGCTTGAGGGCCGCTGCCGCCTGACGCTCGATGGGCGGGAGCCGCTCGTGCTTGAAGCGGGCGACTTTGTCCTGGTTCCCGCGGCGTTCGGCGTCACCATGTCCAGCCTTGAGCTGCCCACCGATACCGCCAACTCCCTGCCGGTGGAGGTGAGCCCGGGTGTCTTCAGAGTCGGACAGGCGGACGAGCCCATCGACCTGCGAATCCTGGCCGGCCATTGCAGCTTCGGCTCGCAGGACGCTGCGTTGCTCGTCTCGTTGCTGCCAGAGCTCGTCCACGTCCGCGGCGAGGGTCGGCTCGCGACGCTCGTGCATCTTGTCGGCGAGGAATCACGTGAGCAGCGGCCGGCGCGTGAGGTCATCCTCACTCGTCTGCTCGAAGTCCTGCTAATCGAAGCCTTGCGTTCGAACGCCAGCGCCGCGTCGCCTCCTGGGCTGGTGCGCGCGCTCACCGACGTGCGTCTCGCAGCGGCGATCCGGGCGATGCACGAGGAGCCCCCCAGGTCGTGGACGGTGATGGATCTTGCCAAGGAGGCGGCACTTTCTCGCACGACATTCTTCGAGCGCTTCAATCGCGCGGTGGGCATGGCGCCAATGGAATACCTGCTGGCATGGCGGATGGCGCTCGCGAAGGACATGCTTCGTCGACGGGACGTGGCGATCGCTGATGTGGCGGAGCGCGTGGGGTACGCGTCGGCAAGCACGTTCAGCGTCGCATTCTCAAGACATGTGGGCAAGCCTCCGACGCAGTACGCGCGAGAGTCGGAAGGCGCCAGGCCAAGCTAGTTCGGCGGCCTTGGGCGTGCGTCGAAGCATGACGGGGCACCTTGGTCGTCGAGGGCTGCGAGCGGGTCGCCCTTTGCTTCTGAGGTCTGCTTGAGGCTGGAAGCGGACGCTGGTGAACGGCCGGGGCACTCGGCAACGAGCACGGGAGTATCACTGCCTTAAACGAGGCAGCGCACCGAAGAGTTGGGCAAGAATCGCTGCGATTGCTACGTACGCTCAGCCTCGGAATCTGCGAAATGCGCCACCAGTACCGGCTCACCAAGTACAACCCCGCATCGCGAGGAGCGGACGGTGCCTATCTTCTGGATGAGTGGACCTCTTTTTCTGACATTGGGCGGTCATTTGCGGGTGTAGCTCTTACGGAGACGGAGTACCTAAGGGTCGAGGCTGACTACCTAACGTCTCTTGAAGAGTTCCTGGCCGAAGCTGGCATCACGAGCCTTCGCATCACTGGGCTCGAAACGCAGCAATCCGGAGACATTCCCACTTTCATCGTGCCGGGTCGCGAACTGAACCTCGCCGAATGCATTGAATTCTCAAGACTCGCGCTGCGCGAAAAAATCTGGGGCAAGCTGGTCCGGCCAGGTTTAGCCTACGTGCACTTTGGATATGACTATTACGTGTACCTCGGCCTACCGAGAGCGTGCCACGCTGCATTGAAGAATGCTCGCGCCAACGGCTTGTTTGCAGAGGCTATGCGTTCGCCGTACCTCAGGGCGCAGCCGACCTGAACGAATGCGGTGGCTGCGGGCGACGCATTGCACGCGGAGGGGATGTCTGCTCTTGCGAACGAACGCAACGGGTAGCCAGTGTCCGCATCCGCTGCAGAGCTGGCGCCGTCCCCCAGGCCGAAGCGGTCATCGCCAGCTGATTCGGGTCTAGTCGTAGAAGGATTCTGGATGGACTTCTGCCTCGGCCAATGCAATGGCGCGCTTCAACTCAGCGAGCGGAAAGGAGACGTAGTCAATGCCATAGAGTTCGACCTGCATGCCCAACTGCTCGTCAGCACGGAACGTGATGAACGGCGCCGTCGGGTTGCTGGGGCGGCCTGTCGCTTCGAGATGCATGCCGTCACCGGCAGCCGAGAATTTCTGTAGCCGCAAAGTCGTTACGAACTCAGGTTGGGGTGCATTCATGCGCAGACTCTAGCCGAGCGGTGCGAGACGTCCGCTTCCGCTGCAAAGCGGAGCTCGCCTCCTCATCCATTCATCCGCCGAATCCGCATTCCACGCCGCTGCGCTGCGGCTTCGTCTCCTGGTGCTGGAGGGCCAAGTCGTCGACGACGAAACTACATCCATCGACGCAACCAACCGACCCAGGAGAACGACATGACCCACCGCTTCAACCTCGAATCCGCCACCAGCCGCACGGTCAAAGCGGTCGCTTTCGGCGCAGTCGCAGCGGTGGTCATGGGCTTGGGCATCGCCCACGCTGAAGGCCAGCGCGAAGCACGCGCTCAGATCGTCACGCTCGACCCAGTGGTCATCACCGTCAAGCGCCAGCAACTCCCGACGGTCTACGTGACCGGTCGCCGCGACACCTCCGCGGACGGCACCCAAGTCGCCTCCGCGCTGTGATCCCTGACGGTTGCGCTGCATCGATGGGGACGTCCATCGGCTGACGTCAAAGGATCACTCCCTCAACAGAACGCTTGGCTCATGCCGGGCGTTCTGCTTTCCGAAGGCCAAGCTCACTGCTTGTCGCCCGGCTCCCGCCGACGCTTGATGTCTTCCTTCAACTTCTCGTTCAGGGCCAGGTACTCGCGAAAGAGCTTGGCGAACGGCGGCTCCGCGCCTGCGAAGTAGCCGATCTGACCGATGAAAATCGAATCCCCGCGTTGCTCCGGCTTGCGTGCGATCCAGGCGGGGTGAGCCGGATGCCCAGGCTTCGTGAAGCCGTAGATCGTGGCAGTCGCCGTGTCGGTGTAGACCAGGAGCTTCTGATCCTCAACGTCCTGCACCGTGGCACCGTGCTTCTCGCGCACCTCATCGAAATAGGCCTGCCATTGGGCCTCCGTGATGTTCGCGCGAGGGTAAGGCTTGAACTCCTGCGCGTGAGCAGCAGCAGCGAGCAGCAACACGGACAGGACGGCGGCACGGGTGGGGAATTTCATGGTGACGCCACTCTGCCAGCAGCCCGCCCGCGCGGCTACGGTGGGAACGCTCGGAGCCGGCTGTGGAAGCGGGCCAGCCCATCGTCAATTCTGTGGACGTCGCAGCATCCCGTGCCAGGCTTTCGCGCCCTCGCCCAGCAATACTGGCCTCATCCAAGGCGGCGCACCTTCAACCGCTGTCCTTGCAGTGAGCTGGTGGCGTCACAACGAGGGACTTCATGGGTGTCAATCACAAGGGATCGACGACATCGACCTGCAGATACGAGGAGAAGCCGAAGGAGCCCGCGGACACCACATTGATCGTCGCGAAGTGGCTGGTCCCCACCGCGGGCGTGCTGTTCGGTCTGGTGGGATACGTCATCGACAGTGCGCAGCGGTCCTTGCTCGCTTTTCCCACCGACAACGCCCGGTTGGACGACGGCGGCCGCGTTCAGGACGCTGCTGACTTTCTTCGCTTCTTCTTCACGCTGGTCGGTGATCGGCTCCTCACCCTCGGGTCGCGGACCTCGTTCTCGCTGGGCGGGCACTGGCTTCTGCTCGCATGCCTCACCGCATTGACCGTTGCCGTGCTCTTGTCTTGCGTTCTCCGGAAATCCAATGCCTCTCATGGCCGGAAAACAGCCATCGTGCTCCTCGCGGCCAGCCTGCCCTGGTGGGTGGTCGCGCTCATCACCGTCAAGTTCGTCTACTTCGACGCACCGGTGATGCGGCTCGAGGCCGTCATCGTCGAACGCGGCGTCGCCGAAGAGGCCGTGAGGCGGGCGGCAGATCGGCCCTTGGCAGCGAGCTCGGCAAGCGCTGCGACACCAGGCGCCGCGGTCACTGCGCCGTTGAAGACTCGCCTCGTGCCAACGACCTTGGGCCCCGTCGGTACAACGGTGTCCGATCGGGCTTTCCAGCTCTGGCGCTTGATCGCGTGTTCCCGCATCGGCGGTGACACCTTGCCTCCCGAAGCCGTCCTGGCACGCAGCGCGAACTGCACCGATCCGGTTGACGCGTTGCCGAAGAAGAAAGCCGCTGCGGAGCTTGCCGGCGAGTTCGACGCTTCACTTTGGCTGGCCGCGCTGATCTCGGCGGGGGCGGTCGGTTTGCTCGCGCGACGCACCGCGTATGCGACCGCGCTCGGCATCCTCGGGCTGGCCTACCTGTTGACCGTGCCCTACGCCTGGGGAAAGCTGCTCAAGCCCGTCGACTTCTCCTATGCCGTCGTCCGGGCCGCGGACGAGACCTTTCAAGTCGCGGGGCCCCGAGGCGGGCTGCCGCTCAACGTGAAATCCACCTACGCGTTCGTGCTGGGCCGCGACTCTTCCGCCGTCACGCTGCTGCAAGGCGTCGAGGAGCCTTGTCATCCCACCAGCGGCCGGGTATTGCGGTTCTCCTCAGTCCCGGCCTCGAGGATCGTCGCGATCGAACAGATCTTCCGATTGGACGTGATCGAGTGGGCGCTCCGGACTCAGAGCGATTGCCCCATCACGGAAGATCGGCCCACGCCGTGATAAGGAGCGAAAAGTGAATATTCAAACCTTGGCATCCCGCGCCCTCGCCACGGCGCTGTGCGGCTTCTGCGTCGCGGTTCAGGCCGCGCCCTCCAACTTCAGCCCCGGCGAGCTCTCCGTCTTCGCCCACGCTCAGGTCGTGGCACCGGGATTGAACCCAAGGGTCTACGTGGGGAACCCTGTCCAGGTCAGCAAGGCTTCGACGCTCTCGTTCAAGGAACGTGTCTCGGTGCGGGTGTTCGCGCTTCCCGCGAAGTCGGACATCCCGGTCAGCTGGGCCAGATTCGAACCGTGCCTGGTCTACTGGTCGACGCTCTATCAGGTGAGGTTCGGCCCGGACGGTGTGGTCACGCTCTTCAACCCAGGGTTGGGATGGCTCCAGCTCACGGATGGCGGCCAGTTGGAGACACAGCGATATCTGCTGGTGTTCGAACAAGGCGATGGCGATGGGGATCACATGGTCCGCATTCGAAACGACCAGGTCAACGACTACTTCTCAAAGGGCCTGGTCATCTCGATCGAATCCGTTGGCGACTATCCCGGCGCCGATCGCGACGAGATGCTCAGAAAGCGCAAGGCCCAGGCCGCCGCCTTGCAAGCAGCAGCGGACGACAACGTGAAGAAACATCGCTGCTACGTCGTGAAGGCGCCCCAGCTTGCGAACGCGTCGACCCAACCCGCTGGAGGCGTCGCCGAGAATGTTCCGATGGGCCCGACGATCTACGCGATGAACGACTGCGAACCCGAGGTGTCCTTGCCCTGAAGCAGGCCAAAGGATCATTCCCCCGACAGAACGCCCGGCTCGTGCCGGGCGTTCTGCTTTTCAGGTCCGCTTGCGCTCAAGTCAGAATGCGCGGCGCGTCCATGCGCCATGCAGAACAACACGACGAGGGATTCCATCCATGCTGGTCAACATCATCGGCAGCTTCACCTTCGAGCAGCGAGGCGATGCCCTGTTCGTAGGCACCGAGGAGTCAGCCGCCCTGGTGGCGGACGGCCAGGCGCGACTGGCACCTCCCGAGCCCACCTTCCTCGCGTTCAAGGGTCCGGGCGTCACCGCTCATGTGCCCTATGGCGATGGCCCCACCGTCATCCACCACGACAGCAGGCCGTGGAGCAGCGACGACTGCCTGCTGGGCGGCACCGACCTCTACGGCGTCTGGCTCGCCGACGATGCGGACGGGAAGTCGGTCAGCATCGTCCGCGATTGGAGCAACAACGTCCTCGCGACCCTGCCGTACCTCGTCGGCCCCAGGCACTTTGCCAGCCAGGCCATGGTGCAGGCCGACGACAACACGGCCCTGGTCCACAGCCCCAAGGGCGAGTTGATCGCAGACTTCAGCCTGCAAGCGCAGGGCGCGGGCATCCAGTCGCCGGCGCATTTCGCCGGGTCATGGGCCTTCCTGCGGACGCATGGCGAGGCGTCCGCCTGCCAGGTCTTCGATCTGCACCGGCTGGCAGTGATCGCCACACTTCGCGTGGCCGTGGCGATCTTCGGCATCTGCGCCCTGCCCGATGGCCGCATCCTGCTGGCGGACGCCGACGGTCTCCATCGGTGGGACGCGGCTTCTCCGGACACCTTGCACACGCTGCACGACTTCGACTCCGCGCTGGATGCTGGGGAAGTCCAGATGCTGCTCTGGCACGATCCGCATCACGCCTACGTGTCCATCGACCACGATCACGCGCGCGACCGTCACAGCCTGCTGGCCGTGCCCTTGGCGGGCAGCCCTGGGGTCCCGGTGCAGTCCTTGCACTGGTCGAGCGCCTGGGCCACCACGATCCATGGCGGCTTCCTCGCCGGGCAGAACTTCCTGTCGCTCAAGCGCAAGACGCTTCTGGCCGACAACGCGGTACTGGTCTGGACACCCGGCCAGCCGCTGTCGGCGGATCTCTTCCAGCCCGCTGACCACGCCACCGTCGAGGTCGAATCCATCCGCTCCACGGCCAAGGGCAAGCATGGTTACCGGGTGCGTGTCGAGGACGACGATGCCAACCGCGCCGTGCGCCTGGCCGCCCTCGAGCTGGGTCGTCTGCTCGGCGAGACCTGCAAGGGTCCGTACGTCCAGGTGGATGAGGTGGCGGACCGCCAGTTCGATGGCGCTTTCCAGGTGCACATCGTCGGCGCTGGCGTGCCGTCCGACTTCGAACGCGGCTTCCTGCCCGCCTACCTGGACTACTTCCGGGACGAGGGCTCCCTGCAGCCGGCCGGCAGCAAGGCACGCCTGTCGGTCGCGGTCACCTGGGCTTCGGACCGGCCGACACAGGCTCCTGGCATCTGATTCACTGCCTCCCCACCTCGACCCGCAACGCCCCCGGCGCCGCCACCGCACCGCTGTGCAACGCGTGATCCCACGCCTCGGAGCGCAGCAGCAGCCGCTGCATCGCTTCCATCCTCGGCTCGATCAGCGTCTCGAACTCCGGTGAATACAGCTGGCAGCCCAACGCGCGCGCCAGCGCGCAGACCTGCCGACTGAACCGCACCGTGCCGTGCTCCGGCACCACCTGCACGTGAAGCTGCCACTCGTCGACGTCCTCGCAGATCAGCTCGATGCAGTGCCCCTCCACGCTCGTGTACACCGCCCAGCCTTCATCGACCGCCATCGGCTCACCCAGGTGCTCGCCCAGCCAGGATCGGGTCGACGACAACCACCGGGGCGCCAGGTAGAAGTCCTCGTCGAGTTGGCAGAACACCAGGTGAAAAGGGCTTGCACACATGCGCGTCGACTCCAGGACACGCCACCACGGCGCGAGTCCTGGCATTGCATCCCAGAGCGCATCGCACCGCGTCTCCTGTTTGCAGTAGACGCGATTGCCTCCATCCGCCAAGCCGCGGCATCCACCGACGGCAGCCCGATCCCTTCAAGGATCGCCGGCCAGCTCACCCGCCAGCTCCCCCAGCACGCGCAACGCGGCACCCCGACGCTCATCCAACGCGTGCCCCGCGGTGAGCCGCAGGCAATCGTCGAAGTCCCCGCCGATCGTGAACACCGGCCCGGGGACGAAGTTGATGCCCCTTTGCCGAGCCCGCGCCAGCAACGCCAGCGCGCTGAGGCCACCCGGCAACCTCACCCACAGCTGATGGCCCAGCGGACCGTGATGCACCTTCGTCCCCGCCGGCAGGCACGCGAGCGCGGCCTCGCGCCACGCCCGCACTCGTCGCCCGAGTTGCTGTCGAAGCCGGCGCAGATGCCGATCAGCCGCGTCGCTGCCCAGGAAGTCCGCGAGCACCTGATCCGTCAGCGCCGGCAGCAGCTCGCCCTGCACCGCCCGCGCCGCGCGCATCTGCAGCCGATGACGTCCGCTCGCGATCCAGCCGACGCTCATGCCGGTGCCGGTCACGCAGTCCAGGCTCGCGCAATGGAGCACGCGATCGTCCTCATCGAAAGCCTTGAGCGGCCTGGGGTACTCCGCGCCGATCGGCAGCTCGCCGAGCAGGTCGCATTCGATCAGCGGCAGCGCGTGCCGAGCGCAGACCGCGACCAGCGCGGCACGGGCCGTGTCCGGCCAGGCCGTGCCCATCGCGCCGGACAGCCCCAGATTCGCGATGCACACGGCGATCGGCGTCGAGCGCGACAGCGCCTCCAAGGCTTGCGCGACCTCCTGTCCATCGCTGGCGGCGGGGAGTTCCCCCACCATGAGCCCCATGCTGAGCAGGACCTCCAGCGTTCTCAGCGACACCGGCTTCGTCACGGCCACCCGGTCGCCAGGACGCGTCAGTTCACGCAGGCAGAGCTGCAGCGATTCGCCCTCGCCGTGCGTGACGACCACGTCCTCCGCGCCGACGCGACATCCGCGCTGCACCAGCCGCTCCGCGAGCGCGGCGCGCAGGGCCGGTGAGCCGGCGACCGAGCCCTCGGCCCAACCGGACTCGCGCAAGCGCGCCTGCGTCAGACGACGCAGCGCCGCCACCGGCAGCAGCTCCGCGGGCAGCGCGAGATGGCCCAGCGAGAGCAGCTCGTCCTGCGAGGCGGCGAGCGCCATCAGCCGCTCGCGCCGCAGATCGAGCGCGTCGGCGACGCGCGGCGCTGCTGAGGACACAGGTACGACCGGCGCGGCGGCTCGCACGAAGAAACCCAGCCGAGGACGGGCCTCGATCAGGCCGGCGTCCTCCAGCCGATGCAGCGCATGCGTGACCGTCGCCAGGCTGGCGGCGTGCAGTTCGCACAGGCTGCGGACCGAGGGCATCCGCGCGCCGGCGGCAGGACGGCCATCGCGCAGCTCCTTGGCCAGTTGGTCGGCCAGCTGCTGATAACGGAAGGGGGAATCCTCGGGACAGGCGCTCACGGTCTGGGTCGGCGTGGATCAGCGGGGGTTGGCGTGGTTCGGCATGGGCCGGATGCAGGGCGCGCAACGATACCGCGTCACGCGCACCCTGTATCGATCCAACGAGCGTCTCGCGGCATGGATACAGAACCCGGCCGGTCTGTATCCATGCGACGCGCTCACGCCTGGGTCTGCCGCGCTCGGACGACGCTGCCTAGAGTGCCGCCGCATGCGCTTCGACCCCAGCCTTCGCTCCGCTCTGCCACGTCGACCCTCCGGCCGCCGTCTTGGCCGATTTCCAGGTTCACTCCTGCATCGGCTCCGCCGCCCGCTTCGTCGCCTGCGCATGCGCGGTGGCGTCGCCGCGCTGCTGCAGGCGGAGATGACGACGCTCCTGGCCAGCAGCGTCGGACACGGGGCCGCGCTCTGGTGGCTGGCCGGCCACGCCGGCGCGCGCGGGTTGACGATCTACAGCGCACTGATGGCCGTGCTGGCGCTGATCAGCCTGCCGCTGCTGTCGCCGCTGGGTGACCGCCTCTGCCGGCGCCGGCTGATCCTCTGGGGCCAGGCCCTGCTGGTGGTGGAGGCGGTCGCGCTCATGGGGCTCGCGCTGGCCGGCGGATTGAGCGTGTCGACGCTGTGCGCCTGCGGCGCGCTCGCGACCTGGGCGCAAGCGATCGTCCAGCCCGCGCGGACAAGCCTGCTGCTCGACCTGTTGCCCGCCTCCCGCGTCAGCGCCGCGATCCGCGTGCGGCGGGGCATCCAGGCTCTGGGCACGTTAGGCGGTCCCGCGCTGGGCGGGCTGGCGTTGAGCGGAGGCGGCGTCGGCGTGGCATTCACGCTGCAAGCGCTGCTGGCCGTCGCGGCCTGCGGCCTCGCGCTCAGGACCCGGCCTCACGCGCCGTCATCGCCGAAGCGCTCGATCGAATCCTGGCGCGCCAGCCTGCTCGCCGGGCTGCGCGCGAAGTGGCAGGTGCGCGTCGATCGATGGTGGAGCCTGACCGGCGCCCTGATGATGATCTTCTTCCTGCCCGCCACCGGCCTGCTGCTGCCGCTGCGCCTGCAGGCGATCGGCGCGTCGCCGATCTGGCTGGGCCTGTGCGGCAGCGCCTTGTCGTTGGGCGTGCTGGCCGGGGTCCTGGGTCTTGCTGACCGCTGCATGACTCGACTGGGACGACTGCGTGCGATGTTCGCGGCCATCGCGGTCTGCGGCCTGAGCGTGGGCCTCATCGGCGCGCTCGAGCGCCCATGGGCATTGACGATCTGCTTCGGCGTGATCGGGATGTGCGTGTCCATCACGCAGTTGATGGGGCAGACCCATCGCTCGCTGGCGGTGCCGGAGGACTTCCGCGCGCGCATGGCGTCGGCGCAGCTGACCCTGTCGCACCTGGCCGCGGCGATGGCGCCGCTGATCGCGGGCCTGTGCCTGCGGCAATGGCCGGTCGAGCAGGTCTACGGCCTGATGAGCGCCGGCTTCCTCGTCAGCGGCCTGGCGCTGCTGCTGGTGCCGGACCTGCGGTCCTTCCTGGCCGCATCGACGAAGGAGGCCAGCGGCTGGTATCAGCGGCGGTATCCGGAGGCGTTCAGGCGCGCCGAATCCGCAGTCGCTCGAACGGACCGCTGAGTTGCTTGAGGTCGCCCCTCATTGCTCTCCCGCATTGGCCCGCTCTTCCAGCCAGAGCGTCGCGATCAGTGCCGCGGAAGCCGCATCAGCATCCAGAACGAGATGGCCTGGCACCTTGTCAGTGAGGTCATCGAAGAGCGGCCAGGTTCCCGAGCTCCACAACTTGAGTTCATGGCGGAGCGTATGTCCGAGCGTGAAGTGCAAGCGCCACCCGGCCTCTTCCTGGGACGACGTCCGGAGCACCTCTCGGTCTGCTTCGGTCAACAGCGCCCTGGCCGAGACCAACGCTTCTTCCAAGGTTCTCGGAGGCAGCGCGGGCGCCGACACCGAATCGTCGGCCTTGTTCATGAGTTGGCCAACGACCACACGAACGTCAAGTCACCGCAGATGCCGTCGTTCACGCCGGTACCGAGGTAGCCGTGAGCATCGAACGCCTCTCGGAAGACGCGCTCGACAGAAAGACGGTCTCCTGGCGTCAAGGTCGGGCCTTCGAAGATCCGGACCACGTCCCCCAGGTCGACCAACGCTGCATGAAAAGCCCAGCAGCCATGTCTGAACGCATAGTTGTGGGGATACGGGCTCTCGGGGGCCGCATCGGGAACCCTCACCAAGTAGCTGTCCTCACTCACGGCAAACATCTCCGCGATGTCTGATCGATGGTCACTGCGAACATGGCTCTTCCAGCTCGAGCCGTGGCCAGGAAAGTCGCGACACAAACGCTCAAAGTCCTCCAGGGTGAATGGCACCAACTGGAAATTCAGACCCGAATGCACCCTGCTCTCCCCCATGTGCCGCGGCTCCCCGTTCTACCGCTCCACCACCACCTCGCTGATCTGCATCAGCGGCTCGATGTCGGTGTAGTTCTTGACGTCCCCGGTGATCGTCTTGGCGTGCGGCGCGAACGCCGCGCCGAAGCTCTCCACGGAGTCGCTGTAGATGTGGCACATCGCGACGAACGGCGCCTCCTGTCCCGGTGCACCGCCACCCAGTCCACGGTCCACCGAGTAGCCGCGGCAGCCCTCCCCCAGCAGCTGCTGCACGAGCGGCATGTGCTTGTCCCGGTAATACGCGTGGTCGAAACGGGCACCGGGCTTGTTGGGATAGATCACGCTGACCTTGATCATGGGAGCTCCTTCAATAGAGTCGTCCATTAGACCGCCGACCTGCCCGCGAGCAAGGCCTCGGTGACCTCGTCCGAGAACTGAGAGACGTGATCGCCCATCAGCACGAGCTCAGCGTCGTCCGGATGGGGTCGCGCGTCGGGGATCCCATGCGCCATCAGCGCCTGCGCGCAGCCCACCCAGTCGCCATCCGCGACCGGTTCGTTGAGCGAGGCCCAGGACAGCGTGCCCATCGCGTTGTCGCCGAAGCCATGCTCGGTGCGCCAGTCCGCGCCGTGCTCGAGCAGGAAACGCGTCAGCGCGGCATCGCCTCGGAACACCGCCATGTTCAGCGCCGTCGCAGACCAGTCGCCGCCGCGCGTCTCGATCGGCCATCCCAGCTCGACCATCAGCCACACCGCCTGATCGCAGCCCTCTGCCGCGAGCTCCGGCAACCATCGCCGTTGGCGCTCGTCCAGGCCGTCGATCAGGCCGGGGTGTCGCGACAGCACGGTCCGCGCTCCCGCCTCATTGCCCGCCGCGCAGGCAGCGACGAAGGTGTCGACGTCAGACATCGGCTCGCTGCCCGCGCCGGCGGCACGCAGCAGCTCGGCCACGTCGATCAGGCCAAGTCGCGAGGCCATCAGGAACGCCGACGTGCCATCGCGCGTGCGGGCATGCGGATCGGCGCCCGCCTCCAACAGCGCCGCGATGTGCGCGGTCGAACGCCGCCGACGGATCGCCCACAGCAAGGGCGAGCCCCAGTCCGACGTCGGCGCGCCCAGCGGCGCCTCGTTGGGATCACCGCCAAACGCCAGCAACAGGCGCAGCGCCTCGATGGCATCGAGGTCCAGCACGCGATACATCGCATTGGTCCCGCTCACGCGCGCGCCCGCCTCGAGCAGAAGCCGCGTGCACGCGACGCTCTCGAGCGAGTGATACAGCGACTCGCCGTCGTTGGGATCGGCTCCGGCCGCCAACAGCAAGGCCGTCAGTTCCGAGTCGTGATGTTGACCCGCCGCGCCGTAGAGCGCCGACAGCGGATGCGCCTCATCGCTGTCCGTCTCGCTTGCATCCAGGCCCTCACCGCCCTCGCGGCCCCACCGGCTGATCACCGATTGATTGGGCGATGCGCCCGCCGACAGCAGGAATCGCGCGCAAGCATGCAGGCGCTCGCGCCAAGCCGGCAGTTTCAACAAGCCCGAATGCGTGACCGCCACGAGCGGCAGCAGGCGCAGCGGCCCGCCGTCGCGATGGAGCCAGGACGGGTCACGCGCGGTCGCCTCGCGCAGCCGCGCTTCGTCGCCGAACGCGCAAGCGACGTAGGGATCGCCGCTCGCCAGGTCGGGGTGATCCTCCAGCAGATGCAGCGCGACGGCCGGCCGCGAGCGGTTCATGCCGCCGACGAGATCTCCCGCGTAGACGTGGCGCAGCAGGTCGATGTCGCGCTGGTCAGGATCACGATTCAAGGCGGCCTCCGTGCATCAGATGCCGGAGATGTTAGCCGCCGGCTCGGACGGCGACAGCCGCCTCCCGCCGCCTACTTCCGCTTGTTCACCACGTCCACCCACACGGCCGCGAGCAGCACCAGCCCCTTGATCACCTGCTGGTAGTCGATGCCCACGCCGAGGATGGACATGCCGTTGTTCATCACGCCCATCACGAACGCGCCCACCACCGCGCCCATGATCTTGCCCACGCCGCCCGACGCCGACGCACCGCCCACGAAACACGCGGCGATGACGTCGAGCTCGAAGCCCAGCCCAGCCTTCGGCGTCGCCGTGTTCAGGCGCGCCGCGAAGACCAGGCCCGCGAGCGCCGCCAGCGCGCCCATGTTCACGAAGGTCAGGAACGCGATGCGCTGCGTGCGCACGCCCGACAGCCGCGCGGCCTTCTCGTTGCCGCCCACCGCGTACACGCGACGGCCCAGCGTCGTGCGACCGGCGATGAAGTCATAGGCCAGCGTCAGCCCGACCATCACCGCCATCACCGTCGGCAGCCCCTTGTAGGACGACATCAGCCAGCTCATCGCCCCGATCGCGCCCACCAGCACCGCCTGACGCGCCCAGAAGACCACGCCCGGCTCCGTCTCCATGCCGTGCTGCCGCGCCGCCGCGCGGTGCCGCCACGACACCACCAGCGACACCGCCGCCAGCAGCGCGCCCAGCACCAGCGTCGTCGGCCGCGGATCGTCCTGCCCGACGAGCTCGGGCAGGAAGCCCGCGCTCAGCGCCTGGAAGCTCTCCGGGAACGGGCCCAGCGACTGGCCCTGCAGCAGCGCCAGCGCCAGCCCCTTGAACACCAGCATCCCGGCCAGCGTCACGATGAATGACGGGATGCCGAGGTAGGCAATGAACCAGCCCTGCGCCGCGCCGATCGCCGCACCCGCCACCAGGCACACGAGCGCGGCGGGCAGCGCGCCCCAGCCCTGCTGCACCATCAGCACCGCCGCCAGCGCGCCGATGAAACCGCTCACCGAGCCCACCGACAGGTCGATGTGCCCGGCCACGATCACCAGCAACATGCCCAGCGCCATGATGACGATGTAGCTGTTCTGCAGCACCAGGTTGGTCAGGTTCAAGGGCTCCAGCAAGGTGCCGTCAGTAAGCACCTCGAAGAGCGCCATGATCGCCACCAGCGACAGCAACATGCCGTAGTCGCGCAGGTGGCGCTTGAGGAAATGGCCCAGCCCGGCGGCCTCGGCGCTTGCCGCGCCGCGCGGGCTCATCGACGCCGAGCTCGGCGCCACGATCGGTTCAGACATCAGCAGTTTCTCCGGCGCCCACGATGGCGCCCATGATCCGGGCCTGCGTCGCTTCGGCGGCGGGGAACTCCGCCACCAGCCGCCCCTCGTTCATCACATGCAATCGGTCGCACATGCCCAGCAGCTCTGGCATCTCCGACGAGATCAGCAGGATCCCGCACCCGCGCGCGGCCAGGGCCGCGATCAGGCTGTAGATCTCGTACTTCGCGCCGACGTCGATGCCGCGCGTGGGCTCGTCCAGGATCAGCAACCGAGGCCCGGCGAACAGCCATTTCGCCAGCACGACCTTCTGCTGATTCCCGCCCGACAGGTGCATCACCCGCTGGTCCACGCCCGCGCAGCGCGTGCCGAGCTGCCGGCGGAAGTCCTGCGCGACCTGATGCTCGAGCGCCGCGTCCAGCACGCCGCCGCGTGACACGCCGGCCAGGTGCGCCAGCGTGGTGTTCACCGCGATCGACTCCTCCAGCAACAGCCCCAGCGACTTGCGGTCCTCGGTGACGTAGGCCAGTCCGGCCGCGATCGCCTTGGGCACAGAGGACACGTCCACCTCGCGTCCGTCCATCCACGCCGAACCGCGGATGCGGCGTCCGTAGCTGCGCCCGAAGACGCTCATCGCGAGTTCGGTCCGACCCGCGCCCATCAAGCCCGCGATGCCCACGATCTCGCCGCGGCGCACCGTCAGGTTGACGCCCTTGACGACCTCGCGCCCGGCCTGCGTCGGATGCTCGGCATGCCAGTCGCGCAGCTCGAAGAGCACCTCGCCGATGTCAGGCGTGCGCGGCGGATACCGCTCTGCCAGATCGCGCCCCACCATCGCCTGGATGATGCGCGACTCGGAGATGCCGCCCTCCTCCGTCTCGTCGCAGTCCGCGCTCAGGATCGACCGCCCGTCACGCAGCACCGTGAGCCGGTCCGCGACGCGCGTCACCTCCTTGAGCTTGTGCGAGATCAGGATGCAGGCGATGCCCTGCGACTTGAGCTCCAGCAGCAGGTCCAGCAACGCGTCGCTGTCGGTCTCGTTGAGGCTGGCGGTGGGCTCATCGAGGATGAGCAGCCGCACGCGCTTGGCCAGCGCCTTGGCAATCTCCACCAGCTGCTGCTGACCCACGCCGAGCTCGGCCACCGGCGTCTGCGGCGAGGCGCGCAGCCCGACGCGCGCGAGCAGCTCGATCGCGCGATCGTGCATCGCCAGCCGGTCGATCACGCCGAAGCGCGACGGCTCGTGGCCAAGGAACAGGTTCTCCGCGATCGAGAGCTGCGGCACCAGCGCCAGCTCCTGGTGAATGATGATGATGCCCAGGCGCTCGCTGTCGGCGATGCCGGCGAAGCGGCGCGTCTCGCCTTCGAAGCGCAGCTCGCCGCCGTAGTCGCCGCCGTGGTCGGGGTGCGGGTACACGCCCGACACGACCTTCATCAACGTGGACTTGCCGGCGCCGTTCTCGCCGCACAGCGCGTGGATCTCGCCGGCGCGCACGTCCAGCCGCACGTTCTCCAGCGCCGCGACGCCGGAGAACCGTTTGGTGATGCCGTGCAGCGCCAGCAGCGGGACCGCGTCCCCGCCCTCGCGGTTGGTGTCGCTCATGGACTCGTCTCGACGCATCGCGTCGATCAACGCAGCTGCGTGTCCTTGTAGTACCCGCTGTCCACGAGGATCGGCTTCCAGTTGGCCGCATCCACCGACACCGGCTTGAGCAGCACGCTGGGCACCACCTTCGCGCCGTTGTTGTAGGTCTTGGTGTCGTTGACCGCGGCGGGCGTCTTGCCTTGCAGCATGTCGTCGCTGAGCGCCGCGGCGGCCTGCGCCAGTTGGCGCGTGTCCTTGAACACGGTGCTGGTCTGCTCGTGCTTGAGGATGGACTTCACCGAGGGCAGCTCCGCGTCCTGGCCCGTCACGATGGGGCACGGCTGCTTGGCGCTGCAGTAGCCCGCGCCCTTGAGCGAGGACAGCACGCCGATGCTGATGCCGTCATACGGCGAGAGCACCGCGTGCAGCGGCTCCTTGCCGTAGAAGGCCGACAGCAGGTTGTCCATGCGGGCCTGCGCGGTGGCGGCGTCCCAGCGCAGCGTGCCGACCTTGGCCATGCCGAACTGCTTGCTGCGCACGACGAGCTTGCCGCTGTCGATGTAGGGCTTGAGCACGGACAGCGCGCCGTCGTAGAAGAAGGTGGCGTTGTTGTCGTCGGGCGATCCGCCGAAGAGCTCCAGGTTGAACGGGCCCTTGCCCTGCGCCAGGCCGAGCTTGTCGATGATGCTCTGGCCCTGCATGACGCCGACCTGGAAGTTGTCGAAGGTGACGTAGTAGTCGACGTTCTTCGTGCCGCGGATGAGGCGGTCGTAGGCGACGACCTTGATGCCGCGCTCCGCGGCCTTCTGCAGCACCGGCGAGAGCGCCGAGCCGTCGATCGGCGCGATCACCAGCACCTTCACCTTGCGGGTGATCAGGTTCTCGATCTGGGCCAGCTGATTGGGGATGTCGTCCTCGGCGTATTGCAGGTCGGTCTTGTAGCCCTTGGCCTGGAAGGCCTTGACCATGTTGTCGCCGTCAGCGATCCAGCGCGCCGAGCTCTTGGTCGGCATCGCGATCCCGACCAGGCCCTTGTCCTGCGACTGGGCCTGCGCGGCCCAACCGCCCAGCATCGCCAGCGCCACGCCGCCCAGCATCAGACATGTGCGGACGAGCGCGGTCCGTCGGACTGAACCTGTATGAAACATTGTTGTCTCCTGAATGTTTTATGAACGACGGTTTTTACTGCTGCGCGCGGGCTTTGTCGAATCTCGTTTTCGATATCGCGCGCCTCCCGGCGGTTATCGGTCCGTCGTTTTTGTATCCAGACAAGACATGCGTGCGGTGCCGCACCGTCAGGATCGCGGCCGACGTCAGAGTCGTGCGACGTCCGGCGGGGCGCCGACCAGCCACGCGCGCGAGAACGCGCGGCGCGCGGTCGCCTCGGCCTTGGCATTGCCTTGTCGGCGATGGACCTCCACGAGGCCCGCGAGCGCCCAGCCGTTGCCGCGCACCCGGCCGAGTGAATCGCGCAACGCGCGCTCGGCGTCGTCGAGGCGGCCCTGGCGCAGGTAGACCGAGCCCAGCGACTGACGGATCGGGTAGTACCAGAACGGCGGCTCGGTGTAGGACAGCGTGTCCTCGATCGCGATGGCGGACTCGTAGGCGCGGACGGCCGCGTCGAGATCGCCCTGGGCATCGGCCAGACGCGCGATCGCGACCCAGCGCGCGGTCTGCACGATCTCCTTGCCGGGCACGCCCCAGTCGGCATAGGGCTTGAAATCGGCCTGCTGCTCGAGGGCCGCGATGGCGTCGATCTCGCGCTGCGCGTCAGTCGCCTGACGCTGCTCGGCGAAGGCGAGCGCGCGCGTGTAATGCGCGAGCGCGCTGACAAGTACCTGCGAGGCCGGTGGCGCCTTCAACGCGAGGATGGTGGCCGGCGGGCTGAAGCGCGCGTGGGCCAGATGCGGCGCGGCCTTGATCGGCTCCAGGACGGGGAACTGCGCGACGACCTCGTCGCCCACCGCGGCATCGAGCTTGGCCGCCGCGTCGATCGCGGTGGGACCGTCGCCGCCCATCTGCGCGGACACCAGCACGAAATGGATGTTGTGCGGGTAATAGGCCGATCGATACATCGGGTCCGACGGCGAGGTGGCGAAGTACCGCTCATCCACGGCCATCGCGCGCTTGTTGATGTCCAGCGATTCACGGAACAGGCCGACGCGGTAGTAGATGTGGGCGGGCATGTGCACGATGTGGCCCGCGCCCGGCATCAGCGCGGCCAGCCGCCGCGCGTGGGGCAGCGCGCGCTCGGGCGTCGTCGACGCCTCGACCGCATGGATGTAGAGGTGGATCGCGCCCGGGTGCTCGGGCCGGCGCTTGAGCACGGTCTCCAGCGCGCCGAGCATCTCGCCGGCCCGCCCCTTGGGACGCGTGCCGCCGGCTTCCCAGTAGTCCCAGGGCTGCGTGTCCATCACCGACTCGGCATAGAGCGTGAGGATGGTTTCATCGCGAGGATGCGCGGCGGCGACGCGCTTCATCGCGTCCGCGTAGGCAGCATCGAGCGTCGCGCGCTCCACGTTCGCGTCGGCCGAGTAGCGCGTGGCCAGTGCCGCGATCAACGCGCGGTCCTTGGCGGGTGCGTCGGGTGCGAGCGCCACGGCGCGGGACAAGGCCGCGAGCGCCGGGGCCTGCGCGTCGGGCAGCATCGGTGCGTTGATGTTGGGGCCGAGCACGAGCGCCTCGCCCCACCAGGCGAGCGCGAAGCGCGGATCGAGCCGCTGCGCGGTCTGGAACGCGCGTTGCGCCTCGGCGTGGTTGAACGCGAAGGCCAGGCGCAGGCCCTGGTCGAAATAGGCCTGCGCGCGCGGATCGCGCGTGCCCGCCTTGAAGCTCAGGTCACCGAGGTCGCGGTACAGCGGCACGTCCCCGCCGGCGGCCTGCATCGGCTGTGGGCGGAACGGCCGGGTCTCGGGCTGCGCGAGCGCGAGGCGTTGCAGGAGGACGGAGCCGCCCGGCGCGGCCGAGGCGCAGACGGCGTTCGGGTCGTCCAGCAGCGGATCGAAGTCGGGATCGGTGGGCACGGCGGCGCCTGCCAGCAGCAGCACACCGGCCGCGATCGCGGTGAATACAGGCACGCGTGGCGTCATGGCGATCTCCCTTGGAGAGCGCGATGTTGCGCGCGCGGCGCGCGTGCGTCCAGGTTCGTTCGTGGGGGTCGCGCCTAGCGCGATCAGGCGGCGTGCGTGCGCTGCGAAGGCTGCTCGCCTTGCCCGCGCGATGGCACGGCGATCGCCCAGCTCAATCCATCGGGCAGCCGTGCCGGTCCGAACACGACATGCAGCACACGCCGCCGGCTCGTGCCGGTGGACTTGGACGACGCATGCAGCGCCAGGGGCCGCAGGACGAGCGCGTCGCCGACATTTGCCGTGCAGACGGCCTCGCCGAGGCGCTCGCGGGTCTCGATGGCCTGCTGCGGGCTCTGAACGCCCGAGCGGTGCGAGCCCGGCACCACGCGCAGCGGCCCGTCCTGCTCGCCGCAGGGGTCCAGGTGCCAGCGCACGGCGACGAGTTGCTCGAGCACCTCGACCGGTGCCTGGACGAAGGTCGTGCCTTCCTTCTCCGACCAGCCGCGCCATCCGCGCTCGTCGGGCACCTCCACGCGTCGCGCGACGGGGATGCTCAGGTCCTGATGGATGGGGACGAGCCAGTTGCGATCGCTGGACTTCTCGAAGTAGGTGCACTGGACGGCCACGTGACCGTCCGGGATCAGCGTGCGTAGCGTCGGGTGCTCGCGCAGCGCAAGGGCCATGTCGACGACCGCCGGCTGGTCCAGCAGGCAGCGGGATCCGCCGACGGCGCCCGCGCGCAAGGTCGGCGGCGACCAGTCGGCCCAGCGCGCGGAGTTCAGCGCGTCGCGGACCAAGGCGAAGCCCTTCGCGTTGAAAGCGTTGAGAGCATTGAAGGCATCGAGCGATGAGAGGGTGTCGGTCATGAGCGAGGTGCCCGGCCTTGTTGATGACTTTCGCGCGAGGGCCGGCGATCGATTATGGTGCGGCGTTGTCCGCCACCTTTCCCCTGATCGGAAGCTTCCATGAGCATCGCGCGTTTCTATCCCATCGGCACTCCCGGCGTCCCCTGGGGCGATTCGGACAAGGTCGCCTGGCGTGAGCGCCAGGTGCGCTCGCGCAGCTATCAGGACGACGTGGTGATGCGCGTCCAGGCCCTCGCCGATCGATTCGTTGTCGAGCAGTACGGCCAGCTCAACTACGGCGGCGATGTGTTTCCGCTGCTCGCGCTCAAGAGCAAGTCATGGGATCCGACGCGTCCCGTCGCGCTGGTGACCGGCGGCGTGCATGGCTACGAGACCAGCGGCGTGCTGGGCGCGCTGCGCTTCGCCGAGACCCGCGCGGCTGACTACGCCGATCGCGTCAACGTGATCATCGTGCCGTGCGTCAGCCCCTGGGCCTATGAGCGCGTGTGCCGCTGGAATTTCCATGCGGTCGATCCCAACCGGCAGTTCGGCGCGCAGCGTGGTGCCGAGGAGTCCAGCGCGTTGATCGCGCTGCTCGAGCCGCACGCGGGGAAGTTCCTCGTGCACATCGACCTGCATGAAACGACCGACACCGACGCGAGCGAGTTCCAGCCTGCCAAGGCCGCGCGCGACGGGCAGCCGCATCACAGCGAGGAGATCCCCGATGGCTTCTACCTCGTGGGCGACAGCGAGACCTCGCGGCTGGACTTCCAGGAGTCGATCATCGCGGCGGTCGAGCGCGTCACGCACATCGCGCCGCCTGACGCGGCCGGCCACATCATCGGTTTCCCGCTGAGCACGCGCGGCGTCATCGAGTTCCCGGTCCGCTCCTCGGGTCTGTGCGCGAGCTTCACGCACGCGAAGTTCACGACCACGACCGAGGTCTATCCGGACAGCGCCCGCACCAATCCCGAGGAATGCGTCGTGGCGCAGGTCGCGTCGGTGCAGGCGGCGTTCGACTTCGCGATCGCGATGAAGTAGCGCGAGGCCTTGCCGACGCCCTGCACGCGCAGTTGCCTCGCCGCGACCATCTCTGCGAGGTCGCGGGTGGCGGTCGCCTTCGACACGCCGGTCATCTTCATGTACTTCTCGGCGTTGAGCCCGCCTAGGAACCCGCCGTCGCCGTCGTTGAGCAGCCGCTGCAGCACCTTGCGCTGCCGGGCCGACAAGGCGCTCGCGGCATGGGTGTCCCAGAAGCGGCGCTTCTCGATCGCGGCGTCCATCAGCGCGCCCGCCGCGTCACAGGCCGCGGTGTACTGGCGCGCGAACCATTCGACCCACTCGGACACCTCGAGCTCGCCGCGCGAGGCCCGGTTCAGCGCGTCGTAGTAAGCGCCGCGCTCGCGCATCAGCTGACGCGACAGACTGTGCAGCCGCATCGGCGGGCGCAGGTGCTGGGCCATCGCCAGATCGACGATGGCGCGGCCCAATCGCCCATTGCCGTCCTCGAACGGGTGGATGCATTCGAACCAGAGATGCGCGATCGCGGCCCGCGCGAAGCCGTCGAGCCGGGGGCCATCCAGCGACGGCGCCTCCCCGCGACGCGGCGTCGTCGCCGAGAACCAGTCGAGGAAGCGCGCCATCTGCGCGGGCACCTCGCGGGACGCCGGCGCCTGGTAGTGCACGACCTCGCGTCCCGGCCGCCCGCTGACAATCTGCATCGGGTCCTCGTGCGACCGATACCGGCCCACCTCGATCCGGCGCAGACCCGAGGCGCCATCGGGGAACAGCGCGCCATGCCAGCGGCACAGGCGCTCCTCATCGAGCGGCTCGCCCGGACGCTTGCACGCATCCGCGATCACGGCCACAAGACCGTCGACGTGTCGATCGACGGGCCCTTCCCCGCTCAGGCCCATCTGCCGCAGCACCGAGGACTGCACGGCACTCGGCGCCAGGCGCTCGCCCTCGATCTCCGCGGTCGCCACGACCTCGTCGGAGAACAGGTCCAGGATGATGGGGCTGTCCACGCTCAGGCCGATCGCCACGGCCTTGCCCTCGAGCGAGCCGTGGACCAGGTAGGCCTCGGCCAGCGCCGGCGCCACCTGGCTGGCGTCATAACGGAACGCGGGCCAGTCCGATCGTTGCCAGACCCAGGAGGGGACAACGGAAATGGGACGCTGGCGGCGAGTCATGAGCCGCATTCTGGCCGATACGGCTCAGTAATTGAGCCGTATCTCGTCAAATGCGGCTCATGGGACCGGTTTGGGCTGGCTCAGCCGACGAACGCCGCGGCGCCGTCGCCGGCCACGAGGCCGCTGGCCATGGAAGCCGTGAGGAGGTAGCCGCCGGTCGGAGCTTCCCAGTCCAGCATCTCGCCCGCCACGAAGACCCCAGGCCGCGCGCGAAGCATCAGGCGCTCGTCCAGCGACGACCACGTCACGCCGCCGGCCGTGCTGATGGCCTCGGCCACCGGACGCGCGGCGGCCAGGCGCAAGGGCAGCGCCTTGAGCGTGCGGGCCAGGGTCGCCGGATCGGCGTACTCGTCCTTGGTCAGGACCTCGTGCAGCAGGCCGGCCTTCAGGCCCTCGATGTTCAGCCGGCTCTTCAGATGCGACGACAACGAGCGCGAGCCGCGCGGATGCGCGACCTGCTCGGTCACCCAGGCGGCATCGCGGCCGGGCAGCAGGTCCAGATGGAGGAGCGCCTCGCCGTCGCGGGCGATGCGCTCGCGCAGCAGCGCCGAGGCGGCGTAGACCAGCGAGCCCTCGATGCCGGTGGCGGTCACCACGAACTCGCCCTGGCGCGAGAAGCGTTGCCCATCGACGCCGTCGACCGTCAGCGCGACCGGCTTGATCGGCTGGCCGGCGAACTTGTCGGCGAAGAACGGGGTCCAGCCGGGTGCAGCCCCAGCGCGCGAGCTGCCGAGGTCGAAACCGCAGTTGGCGGCGCGCAGCGGGGAGACCTCGGCGCCGGCCTCGGCCAGCAGCGGGACCCAGGCGCCATTGGAGCCCAGTTGGGGCCAGGAGGCGCCGCCAAGCGCGAGCACGACGACGTCGGCGGTGGCGGAGATCTCACCGTCGGGCGTGGAGAAGCGAAGTGCGCCGGCGTCGGTCCAGCCGGTCCAGCGATGGCGCATGTGGAAGCGCACGCCCTGTGCGCGCAGGCGGGAGAGCCAGGCGCGCAGCAGCGGGGCGGCTTTCAGGTCCTTGGGGAAGACGCGGCCGGAGGTGCCGACGAAGGTATCGACGCCGAGGGACTGGGCCCAATCGCGGAGGGCTTGGCTGTCGAAGCGGTCGAGCCAGGGGGCGATGTTGGCTTGGTGTTCGAAGTAGCGCGAGTCGAAGTCGGGTCGCGATTCGGAGTGGGTGAGGTTGAGGCCGCCCTTGCCGGCGAGGAGGAATTTTCGGCCGACGGAGGGCATGGCGTCGTGGAGGTCGACGGAGAGGCCGGCGAGTGCGAGTCGTTCGGCGGCCATGAGGCCGGCGGGGCCGCCGCCGATGACGATGGCGGAGCGGGGTGTGGGGGCGGAGGCGGACATGTGTGGGAGGGTACTGCGCAGGGCGCGCAGTGTGCCAGAGGGTGGGGAGCTCGATGAATCGGGCCGGACGGCTCGACGACGGGCGCGATGGTGGCGGGGGATCAGATCGGCCGGGTGCGCCCGACCGAAGTCAAGGGGGAATTTGGCATCCGGGGAGGATGCCAAAGGAGGACATGAGGGCGGGGGTACCCGGCTGAGCTGATCCTGGGCTGGGTCTAGGCGGACAGGGGAACAGAGGGCAGCTCAAGCGTGAAGCGCGAGCCTTGACCGGATTCGCTATCGACGAGGATGCGGCCGCCCATGCGTTCCATGAGTTGCTTGCAGATGACGAGCCCGATGCCGTGGCCGGGCTGTTCCACGCGCCCCAGCCGATTGAAGGGCTGGAAGAGTTGTGCCCGTTGCTCGGGGGAGAGTCCGATGCCGTTGTCCTGGACTTCGATGCGGAAGCCGCGGGCTTCGGCGCTGGCGTTGATCTTGACCCAGCCGCCGCGGCGGTTGTACTTGATCGCGTTGGAGATCAGGTTGTGGAGGACTTGCTCGAGGCGGATGGGGTCGGCCTGGACGAGAGGGAGGGTGTGGTCTTCCTCGGGGGTGAGGCCGAGGCGGAGGTCGATGCCGGCGGCTTCGGCGGCGGGCTGGGCGAGTTCGGCCACGCGGCGCAGGAGGGGGCCGGCCTGAAGGGGGAGCGCCTGGACGGTGAGCGTGTTGGACTCGACGCGCGAGAGGGTCATCATGTCCTCGATCAGCACGAGGAGGTGCTTGGCGGCCTCGTCGATGTGGCGGATGCGGGAGCGTTGGACGTCGTCGAGGGGGCGTTGGGGGTCGTGGGCGAGGAGTTGGCTGAAGCCGAGGACGGCGTTGAGCGGGGTGCGCAGCTCATGGCTGGCCTGGGAGAGGAATTCGCTCTTGGTGCGGCTGGTGACTTCGGCGAGCTCGCGCGCGCGGTCGGCGTCCTGCAGCCGCATGCGTTCGCCGAGTTCGCGCTTGAGCAGCTCGCCGCGGAGCCGGACCTGGCGTTGCAGCGCGCGGTTCCAGAGCAGCGTCACGCCCAGTCCGACGAGCACGAGGGCGAGCGCGACGCCGATGCCCCACAGCGCGCGGCGTTGCCAGCGCATGCTGGCGGTGTCCTGGGTGATCCAGCGGTCGGCGATGGCTTGCCGCTCGTTGTCGCCGATGCGGGTGAGGGCCTTGTCCAGGATGCGGCCCAGCATCGGCCAGTCGCGGCGATAGCCGATGCCCAGCGCGTAGGAGAACCCGATGTCCTCGACCACGCGCAGGTTGCCGATGCCGTCGCGACGCATCTGATGGGTGGCGCCGGCCAGGTCGAGCACCGCGGCGCTCACCTCCCCGCCGGCCAGCCGGCGAAGCACGGCGCGATCGTCGGCTTCCACGCGCACCGGGTTGGTGGCGTAGCGCTCGCGCAGGAACTCGGCGACCGCGTAGCCGCGCGACACGGCCACGGTCTCGCCGGGCCGCAGCGGATCGTCCCCGGCGCCGGCGCGGCGCAGCAGCACCGCCGGCACCGTGATGTAGGGCCGCGTGAAGCCGAAACGCTCCGCGCGCTCCGGCGTCTCGCGCATGGACATCTGCACATCGAGCTGGCCGCTGGCCAGGTCATCCAGGTTCTCGGCGAAGGTCTGCGGCGGCTGGAACTCGAAGCGCAGGCCGGTCAGCTCGGACAGGCGCCGGGCGTAGTCCAGCGACAGGCCGGCATTGCGGCCCTCCTCGTCGACGTAGGTGAAGGGGCCGTAGCCCGCGGACCCGCCCACGCGCAGCACAGGATGCTGCGCGACCCAGGCGCGTTCCTCGGCGGTGAGCCAGTCGCGCGGGTCGGCGTGCCCTTGCCCCACCAGCGCCAGCCACGCCGCGACCGCCGCCGCCAGGATGGGCAGCAGCCGCGTGAGCACGCGCGCGAATCGAGGGAGGAGGAGCGGGACCACCGGACCATTGTGGGCCCGGGATCCCTGACAGGACAGGGGCGATCTCCCGCATCCGGGGTGGGTCCCCTGTCAGATCTTTCAGGGTGTGCGCAACGATTCACGCAGCCGCGCACCGATCTCGGGCTTGTCCTGGAAGGGATCGGTCGGATTGCGCAGTTGCATCACGTCTTCCAGCCGCGTCTGCACGCCCTTGAGCGCCTGCGGGTGGCTGAAGATGTAGAAGCGTTCCTCGTCCATCGCGTCGAAGACCATGCGCGCCACGTCCGCCGCGGTCAGCTTGCCGGAGCTCACGGCCTTGTCCGTCATCGCCTGCGAGATCATCTGGCTGCGCGTCGGCTTGTCGGCGCCCAGCTCGCCCGGACGGTTGCGATGGCTCTGCGTGATGCCGGTGGGCACGAAATACGGGCACAGCACCGACGCGCGGACCTGGTCCGTCACCAGCGCCAGGTCCTGGTACAGCGTCTCGCTGAGCGACACCACCGCGTGCTTGGAGACGTTGTAGACGCCCATGTTGGGCGGATTGAGCATGCCCGCCATCGACGCCGTGTTGACGATGTGGCCCTGCCAGGCGGGATCGCGCTGCGCGGCTTCCAGCATCATCGGCGTGAACAGCCGCACGCCGTGCACCACGCCCATCAGGTTCACGCCCAGGACCCATTCCCAGTCCGCCAGCGTGTTCTCCCAGATCAGGCCGCCCGAGCCCACGCCCGCGTTGTTGAACACGAAGTTCGGCGCGCCGAAACGGGCCTGCACCTCGGCGGCCAGCGCCTCCATCTGGTCGACCTTGGCCACGTCCACGCGGCGCGCCAGCACCGGATGCGCGGCGAACTCCGCGGCGGCCTTGTCGAGCGCGTCCTGCTGCACGTCGCACAGCACGAGGTTCATGCCGCGCGAAGCCGCGATGCGTGCGACCTCCAGGCCGAAGCCCGAGCCCGCGCCGGTGATGACCGCGGTCTTGCCTTGATAGTCCTTCATGCCCTTGTCTCCTTTGGAATCGTTGTCGTGGCAGCTTCCGCGGCGGCGATCAGTCCCGGGGAACGTGCCTGAGCGAATAACGGATGCGCGGGAAGTGCACATGCACGTGCCCGGCGCGCTCGTCCTCGCGGGCCAGCGTCACCGTGCGGCAGCTCAGCCCCACCAGCGTGCCGGCCACCGCGTCGCGCGCGTAGTCGTACGGCGTGACCGTCACCGCGTCACCCGCGGTGAAGCCCAGGCCCTCCTCGACCAGCGCCGGACGCGGCGTCGAGCGCCGCGCCAGCTCGATCGCCTGCGCACCGTCGAGCTTGCCGGCGCGCTCGCCGTGGCCGATGCCGGCCACGCGGGCCATCCACGCGCGCAGCGCGGCGTGCGGCTCCAGGACCGCGGCCAGCGGGCCGGTCTTCGTGATGAACCACAGCGGGTGGTAGACGCTCAGGTCGGCGATGCACGGCGCCTCGCCCAGCAGCCAGGGCCGTCCGTCGGACAGCGTCGCCGACAGCCAGTCCAGGTACTGCGTCAGCGCCGCGCCCGCGTCCGGTCCGCGCATCTGCGGCATGCCCTCGCTCATCGCCTTGCGGTCGGCGACGAAGATCTTGAGCATGTCCGGCGGCGCGCCGGCGAAGAGCGCGGTCGCGCCCGCCGGTTGCATCGCATAGGGCAGCGCGGTCCAGAACAGGTCGGTGTCGGCCCATTGCGCCAGCGTGCGCGCCTGACCGGCAATCGCCGTCGGGAACAGGCTGGGCGTCGGCCGGCGTCCCTCGAGCACCTCGGCGATCAGCGCGGTGTCGCAGTAGATGTCGGCACCGACCTGCAGGAAGGGCGTGCGGCGATAACCGCCAGTCAGCGCCGTCACGTCGGGCTTGGGCATCACCATCGGCACCGTCACCGAGTGCCAGGCCAGGCCCTTGAGGCCC
The DNA here is from genome assembly GCF_048081605.1 of Roseateles sp. So40a. NCBI lineage: Bacteria > Pseudomonadati > Pseudomonadota > Betaproteobacteria > Burkholderiales > Sphaerotilaceae > Roseateles > Roseateles sp. So40a. Next base: position 3,769,185 of record NZ_CP182288.1, read on the forward strand.
AGCATCAGCCGCGCCTTCTCGGCGAAGGGCGAGCTGCTGTAATGGTGGAGGATCAGGTCCTCGCCGCCGGGCATCTGGGAAGCGTCGCTCATGGCGTGGGCTCCTTGCGCATGTCGATGTGGGGGATGCCGTCCTCGTCGTAGACGTCGGAAATCGGCGTGAATCCGAAGCTCGCGTAGAACTCGCGCAGGTGGGCCTGCGCGCCGAGCTCGATCGGCTGACCGGGCCACAGCCGCTGGCATTCGCGCACGGCCTGGCTCATCAGCGCGCGGCCCAGGCCGCCGCCGCGCGCGGTGGCCGCGGTGATCACGCGGCCGATGCGCGCGCTCCCGTCCCCGATCGACGGCGGCAGCAGGCGCGCGTAGGCGAAGAGCTCCTCCGTGCCGTCCACGCCCTGCCCCAGTCCCTGCAGGTGCCAGGCGTGCTCGTCGAGCCCGTCGGGATCCAGGTAGATGCAGCGCTGCTCGATCACGAACACCTGCGAGCGCAGGCGCAGCGCGCGGTACAGGCCGCGCGCGCCGAGTTCATCGAAGGTCTGGCAGGTCCAGCGCGGCGCGGCCATCAGATCAGCTTCACCAGCTGCTTGCCGAAGTTGCGGCCCTTGAGCAGGCCCAGGAAGGCCTCGGGCGCGTTGTCCAGGCCCTGGGCGACGCTCTCGCGGAACTTCAGCTTGCCGGTGGCCACCAGCGTGCCGAGTTCCTTCAGCGCCTCGGGCCAGACCTGCATGTGCTCGGAGACGATGAAGCCCTCGATCTTCATGCGGTTGACCAGGATGAGCTGCGGCGCGCTCAGCGGGATCGGCTCGCCGTTGTAGCCGGCGATCATGCCGCACATGGCCACGCGGCTGAACGCGTTGGCGCGGGACATCACCGCGTCCAGGATCATGCCGCCGACGTTCTCGAAGTAGCCGTCGATGCCGTTCGGGCAATCCGCCTTGAGCGCGGCCGACAGCGACTTGGCGTCCTTGTGCTGCTTGTAGTCGATGCAGGCGTCGAAGCCGAGTTCCTCCACGACGTAGCGGCACTTGTCCGCGCCGCCGGCGATGCCCACCGCGCGCGCGCCGCGCGCCTTGGCCAGCTGGCCCACCGCGCCGCCGACCGCGCCGCTGGCGGCGCTGACCACGACGGTCTCGCCCGGCTTCGGATCGATGATCTTCACCAGCCCGTACCAGCCGGTCACGCCGGGCATGCCCACCGCGCCCAGGTAGGCCGACAGCGGCACATGCGTCGTGTCCACCTTCTGCAGCACACCGCGCTGGTTGGCGTCCACGAGCTGGAACTCCTGCCAGCCGCCCATGCCCACGACCTTGTCGCCGACGGCGAAATGCGCGTTCCTCGACGCCACCACCTCACCGACGGTGCCGCCGATCATCACTTCGTTCAGCGGCTGCGGCGTCGCGTAGCTCTTGCCGTCGTTCATGCGGCCGCGCATGTAGGGATCCAGGCTCAGGTAATGGTTGCGCACCAGCACCTGACCGTCGGCCAACTCGGGAATCTGCTGTTCGACCAGCTTGAAGTTGTCAGCGGTCGGCTCGCCGGTCGGGCGGGAGGCCAGCAGGATCTGGCGATTCACTTGGCTCATCGAGGGCTCCTTGAACTAGTCAGTCCATGTCAGTGCATGGCTCATGAAGAGGATCGGCGGGTCGGGACCCGTCCGCGATCCGTGACGGAATGCCGGCGATTGAACCACGCCCGCCCCTCCCCCTCACGTCCCTCGGGTGACAGAAAAGAACGGTCGTGCTTTTCCCGGTGTCGAACGCAAACCTACCGATTTGAGTCAGGAACAGCGTCATGAAGGGCACACGACTGACCTCGCTTATTCCACTCGCGAACTCGCTGACCGCCATGCAGATCTTTCGTCGTTCCCATCTCCCGTCCTGGCTGGGGTCTGCGCAACGCCCCCCGGAGGCGCCCCACGACGCCCAGGTGCGCGCCTGGATGAAGCGCGAGACGCTGCCCAGGAGCCTGACGGAGCCGCTGGCCCGCACACTCGAGAAGGCCCTGGCCCGTCACCCCGACACCCTGGATCTGTCCGCCGCGGATCCCCGCGCGATGGAGAACCTGTCGGTCAGCCTGCTGCTGCGGCTGAAAGGGCCGACGAAGACCCTGGTGATGCCGGCCGACTGCCCACTCGCGATCGCCTCGCGGTTGATGCTGGAGATCGGCGCCGACCGTGTCGAACCCCAGGCGCTGATGGAACAGCTGGAGAACTCCTGGCGCGGCCCGCGCACGCCCAAGCCGAGATCGCCGCCGCCGAGCCCCCAACCCTCCGCCAGTACCGGCAGCAGCCCCTACATCGAGCCGGTCGAGCCTCCCTACAACGCGTCGGCCGACTCCATCCGGGGGCCGGGTTCCGACGCCGCCCGCCGCGCGCGGGCTCAACGCGACCTGATCGAAGCCCGACAGCTCCCGCGCACGCAACTCGCGAGTGTCCAGGATGTCGACCACGCCCTCGGCGCGATGCGCGCGCTCAATGCCTGGCTACGCACCCGCGCCGACAACGAGGGCCAGCATCCGCGCTGCGCGGTCTCCTCGCAGGACGCCGACTCGATCGCCCGCGCGCTCCGCGACGTGCCAATGTCCGCGCTCAAGTCACATGAGCGCACGTCGATGGTGGCGGCGCATGCCGTGCTGGCCTCGCGCCGTCCCGGCGCCACCTTGCAGGTCGACCCCGACACCATCCGCCACCTGGGCGCGGCCCTCGACGCCGTGCGCGTCCTGACCGCCGAGACGGGCGACGGCGCGCCCGCGTTGCCGGAGCGTCGTCGGCGCGCGGGCGGCTGACGCGGCGGTCCGGCGATCCGCCGGCAGCCAAACGGGCGCTCAGCCCTCGTTGCGCTGCAGCGCATTGAGGCTGCGGCCCTTCCCGGGCAGCGCCTTCAGGTACTTGAAGGTCCCGGTCGAATGCGCGCACAACTTGCCGTCCTCACCGAAGACCGAGCCTTCACAGAAGGCCATCGTCGTCGAGCGATGCAGCAGCTTGCCGACCGCGCGCAGCGCGCCCTCGCCGGGGCGCATGAAGCTCGTCTTCATCTCCACCGTGACCACGCCGGGCCCGAAGCCCGGCTGATCGCGGTGCACGCTGCGCGCCGCATGCGCCATCGCCACGTCCAGCAGCGTCATCAGCACCCCGCCATGCGCCACTTCCCACGAGTTCAGGTGCAGCTCGCGGATGTCCACCCGCAACTCGGCCTCGGCCTCGTCGATGCGCACCAGCTCGAAGCCCAGCTGCTGGACGAAGGGGATGTGGACGGGAAACTTCAGCGGTTCGGACATGGATCGACGGGGACGGCGGAGGGACGCAGGCGACAGCCGGTCAGCTGCCGTGCACGGCGGACACGCCGCCATCGACCGCGAGGATCTGCCCGGTGATGTGCTTCCCGGCGCGGCTCGCGAACAGCAGGGCGGCGCCCTTGAGGTCCTCATCATCGCCGATGCGCTTGAGCGGCGCGTGCTCGGCCAGCTTGTCCTCGCCGATCGCGGCCATCAGGCCCTTGGTCATCTTGCTCGGGAAGAAGCCCGGCGCCAGCGCGTTGACGGTGATCCCGTGCACGCCCCATTCGCCGGCCAGCGCGCGGGTGAAGTTGACCGCGGCGCCCTTGCTCGTGTTGTAGGCGATCGTCTTCATCATTCCGCTGTTGCCGCCCAGGCCCGCGATCGAGGCCACGTTGATGATGCGGCCCGACTTGCGCGGGATCATGCTGCGGCGGGCGACCTCCTGGCTCATCACGAACAGGCTGCGGATGTTCAGGTCCATCACCTTGTCCCAGGCCTCGACCGGATGGTCCTCGGCCGGCGCGCCCCAGGTCGCGCCCGCGTTGTTCACGAGGATGTCGATCTGGCCGAGCTTCGCGATCGTCTGCTCGACGATGCCACGGGCCTGCGCCTCGTCCGACGCATCAGCGGCGACGTACTGCGCCGCGATGCCGCGCGCGTTCAGATGGGCGACGGCCTCCTCCAGGTCGGCCGCCTTTCGCGAGCTCAGCATCAGCGTCGCGCCGGCCTCGCCCAGCGCCTCGGCGATCTGCAGGCCCAGCCCGCGCGATCCGCCGGTCACCAGCGCCACCTGGCCGGTCAGGTCGAAGAGGTCTTGCACCTTGCTGCTCATGTCGTCTCCTTGATGTGTCGTTGGATGTCGAAGGCACCGCAGATGGCATCGATGGCGCCGCCAATGTCGATCAGAACCAGCTGTCCTGCATCTCGCGGGTGAGGGATTCGCGCCGCGCCACCGCGCCCAGCCAGGCCTGGACCTTGGGCAGCTCATAGGCGAAGAAGTAGCGCTGCGCGGCGCGCTTGCCGTGGGCGAAATCGCAGTCGGCACCGGCGTGGCCCTCGAGCGCCAGCACCACCTCCAGCCAGATCCACGCCAGCACCGTGTGCCCGAAGGCCTGCAGGTAGGGCGTGGCGTTGGCCAGCGCCTCTTCGGGCTCGCCGGTGGCCCAGGCCTTCTTGGTCGCGCCGCCGACCGCGGCCAGCGCCGCGCCCAGCGCGTTGGCGGATTCCGCCAGGCCGGCCACCTGCCCGGCGCGCTGCGCGGTGTCGCTGATGCGCTCGGCCAGCGCCATCAGCGCCTTGCCGCCGTCCATCACGACCTTGCGTCCCAGCAGGTCCAGCGCCTGGATGCCGTGCGTGCCCTCGTGGATCATGTTCAGGCGGTTGTCGCGCCAGTACTGCTCGACGGGGAAGTCGCGCGTGTAGCCGTAACCGCCCAGCACCTGGATCGCCAGCGAGTTGGCTTCCAGGCACCACTCGCTGGGCCAGCTCTTGGCGATCGGGATCAGCACTTCCAGCAGTTGCTTCGCGGCGGCGGATTCGTCGGCCGAGCCGGTGTGCTGCTCGTCGACCAGCCGCGCGCAGAACAGCTCCAGCGCCAGCCCGCCCTCGACGAAGCTCTTCTGCGCGAGCAGCATCCGCTTCACGTCCGCGTGCTCGATGATCGGCCGCTGCGGCTGCGACGCGTCCTTGCCCGCGGCCGTCATCGGCCGGCCCTGCGGCCGCTGGCGCGCGTACTCGAGCGAGGCCTCGTAGCCCGCGTAACCCAGCATCACCGCGCCGAGGCCGACGCCGATGCGGGCCTCGTTCATCATGTGGAACATGCAGCGCAGGCCCTCGCCCGGCTTGCCGACCAGATAGCCGATCGCGCCACGCCGGCCGCCCGGCGTGTGGCGGCCCTCGCCGAAGTTGAGCAGGCAGTTGGTCGTGCCGCGATAACCGAGCTTGTGGTTGAGCCCGGCCAGCGCGACGTCGTTGCGCTCGCCGGTCAGGCGGCCCTGCGCGTCCACGAGGTGCTTGGGCACGATGAACAGCGAGATGCCGCGCGTGCCCGGCTGCGGCTTGCCGTCGGGGCCGGGGATCTTGGCCAGGACCAGGTGGACGATGTTCTCGGTGATCTCGTGCTCGCCGCCCGAGATCCACATCTTGTTGCCCGTGAGCCGATACCGAGGGCCGAGCGGATCGGCCTCGAAGTCGCGCCCGTCGGTCACATCGGGCTCGGCGCGCGTGGCCACATCCGACAGCGACGAGCCCGCCTGCGGCTCGGACAGGCACATCGTGCCGAACCAGCGTCCGGAGAACTCGTTCATCGCGAAGACCGCGCGCTGCGTGTCCGTGCCGTGCGCCATCAGCAGGTTGGCGTTGCCGTTGGTCAGCATCGCGTAGCCGCCCATGGCCACGCTGGCCTTGCTGAAGAAGCAGTTGGCGGCCATCTCCACGACGCAGGGCAGCTGCATGCCGCCGTGCTCGTAGTCCTGCGCGGCGGCGAGCATGCCCGACCCCACGTAGGCGGTGAGCGCCTCGTGCGTCGCTCGGGGCAGATGCACGCGCTCGCCGTCGAAGCGCGGCTCCTCGGTGTCGGCGAGGCGGTTGAAGGGCGCGAACTTCTCGCGGGCGATCTTCTCGCAGGTGTCGAGGACCGCATCGAAGGTCTCCCGCGAGTGCTCCGAGAAGCGCTCGCGCCGGCCGAGGTCCTGCACCTTCAGCCAGTCGTAGAGCAGGAATTCCAGCGTCTGGCGCATGCGGACCTCAGCGGTTGGGGGCAACGATCAGAGGACTTCGAACACGCCGGCGGCACCCATGCCGCCGCCGATGCACATCGTCACGCAGACCCGCTTGGCGCCGCGGCGCTTGCCCTCGATCAGCGCGTGGCCGGTCAGGCGCTGGCCCGACAGCCCGTACGGGTGACCGATCGCGATCGCGCCGCCGTTGACGTTGAGCCGGTCCATCGGGATGCCGAGCTTGTCCGCGCAGTACAGCACCTGCACGGCGAAGGCCTCGTTGAGCTCCCACAGGTCGATGTCCGACACCTTCAGCCCCAGCCGCGACAGCACCTTGGGCACGGCGTAGACCGGACCGATGCCCATCTCGTCAGGCTCGCAACCGGCGACCGCGAAGCCCAGGAAGCGGCCCAGCGGCTTGAGGCCCTTCTTCTCGGCATACGACTCGCTGACGATGGCGCAGGCGCCCGCGCCGTCGCTGAACTGGCTCGCGTTGCCCGCGGTCACCACACCGCCCGGCAGCGCCGTGCGGATGTCCTTGATGCTCTCGTAGGTCGTGCCCACGCGCAGGCCCTCGTCGACGCTGACCGTGACCTCGCGGGTCATCATGCCGCGCACCTTGTCGGCCACGCCGGCCATCACGGTGATGGGCACCATCTCCGCGTTGAACAGCCCTTCGGCCTGCGCCGCGCAGGCCTTCTGCTGGCTGGCCGCGCCGTAGCGGTCCATGCGCTCCTTGGGGATCTTGTAGCGCTGCGCCACGTTCTCCGCCGTCTGCAGCATCGACCAGTAGATCTCGGGCTTGTGCGCCGACAGCCAGCTCTCGTGGATCATGTGGCGGTTGGCCTCGTTCTGCACGCAGGAGATGCTCTCCACGCCGCCGGCCACGAAGACGTCGCCCTCGCCCGCGATGATGCGCTGCGAGGCGGTCGCGATGGTCTGCAGCCCGCTCGAGCAGAACCGATTGATGGTCTGCCCCGAGACGCTGACCGGCAGGCCGGCGCGCAGCGCGATCTGGCGCGCGATGTTGCTGCCGGTGGCGCCCTCGGGCGTCGCGCAGCCCATCAGGACGTCCTCGACCTCACCGCCCTCGATGCCGGCACGCTCCAGCGCCGCGCGCACCACGTGGCCGCCCAGCGTCGCGCCGTGGGTCATGTTGAAGGACCCCTTCCAGCTCTTGGCGAGCGGGGTGCGGGCCGTGGAAACGATCAATGCCTTGCTCATGTCTTGCTCCTGTTGCGGTCCGCGGGGTCAGTCGTTGAAGCCCTTGCCCTGGTCGGCCAGACGCTTGAGCAGCGGGGCCGGTTCCCAGAACTTCGCGTCATCGTGCGGGTTCTTCGCGAATCGCTTCATCGTCTGCACCACGTTGTACAGGCCGACCGAGTCGGCGTAGCACATCGGGCCGCCGCGCCACAGCGGGAAGCCGTAGCCGGTGAGGTAGACCATGTCGATGTCGGAGGCGCGCAGCGCGATGCCCTCCTCCAGGATGCGCGCGCCCTCGTTGACCAGCGCGTACACGAGGCGATGCACGATCTCCTCGTCGCTGATCTTGCGCGGCTCGATGCCCAGCGCGCCGCGGTGCATCTCGATCATGCCCAGCACGGTCTTGGACGGGATCGCGTCGCGCTTGCCCGGCTGGTAGTCGTACCAGCCCGCGCCGGTCTTCTGGCCGAAGCGGCCCATCTCGCACAGCAGGTCCGCGGTCTTGGAGTAACGCAGGTCCGGCTTTTCCAGGTAGCGGCGCTTGCGGATGTACCAGCCCACGTCGTTGCCGGCCAGGTCGCCCATGCGGAACGGTCCCATCGCGAAGCCGAAGCGCTCCGCGGCCTTGTCCACCTGCTGCGGCGTGCAGCCTTCCTCGAGCAGGAAACCCGCCTGGCGGCTGTACTGCTCGATCATGCGGTTGCCGATGAAGCCGTCGCACACGCCCGAGACCACGCAGGTCTTGCGGATCTTCTTGCCCAGCGCCATCACGGTGGCGAGCACGTCCTTGGCGGTGGCCGCGCCGCGCACCACCTCCAGCAGCTTCATCACGTTGGCCGGGCTGAAGAAGTGGGTGCCGATGACGTCCTGCGGGCGCTTCGTGAAGGCGGCGATCTTGTCGACGTCCAGCGTCGAGGTGTTGGACGCCAGGATCGCGCCGGGCTTCATCACCTCGTCGAGCTGCTTGAAGACCTGCTCCTTGACGCCGATGTCCTCGAAGACGGCTTCGATGACGATGTCGGCCTGACCGATGTCGGCGTAGTTCAGCGTGGTCGACAGCAGGCTCATGCGCTGCGCGTAGCGGTCTTCCTTGAGCTTGCCCTTCTTGACCTGCGCCTCGTAGTTCTTGCGGATGGTGGCGACGCCACGATCCAGCGCGTCCTGCTTCATCTCGAGCACGGTCACCGGGATGCCGGCGTTGAGGAAGTTCATCGCGATGCCGCCGCCCATCGTGCCGGCGCCGATGATGGCGACCGATTCGATCTTGCGCAGCGGCGTGTCCTCGGGCACGTCGGGGATCTTGGACGCGGCGCGCTCGGCGAAGAACGCATGGCGCAGCGCCTTGGACTCGGGCGTGAGCATCAGTTGCTGGAAGGCGTCGCGCTCGGCGCGCATGCCGTCCTCGAACTTCATCGACACCGAGTTGGCGACCGTCTCCACGCACTGCAGCGGCGCGGGGAAGTTCTTGGCCATCGCGCCCACGGTGTTGCGCGCGAACTGGAAGAAGGCCTGCGACTCGGGATGCTGGGCCTTGATGTCGCGCACGCGCGGCAGCGGGCGCTTGTCGGCGATCTCCATCGCGTACTGGACGGCGCCGTCGATCAGGTCGCCGTCGATGACCTTCTGGAACAGCACCTGGCCGGGGACCTGCGCGAGCATCTCGCTGGCCACCGGCTCGCCGCTGACGATCATGTTGAGCGCGGGCTCCACGCCCAGCGCGCGCGGCAGGCGCTGCGTGCCGCCGGCACCGGGCAGCAGGCCCAGCTTGACCTCGGGCAGCGCGATCTTGGCGCCCGGCGCGGTGACGCGGTAATGGCAGCCCAGCGCCAGTTCCAGCCCGCCGCCCATGGCCACGCTGTGGATCGCGGCGACGACGGGTTTGGTGCAGGACTCGACACGGTTGATCAGCGAGCCCAGGTTGGGTTCGGCCAGCGCCTTGGGCGAGCCGAACTCGCGGATGTCGGCGCCGCCCGAGAACGCCTTGCCGGCGCCGGTGATGACGATGGCCTTGATGGCGGCATCGTTCTCGGCCTTCTCGACGCCCTCGGCGACGGCGAGTCGCGTGGCGTGGCCCAGGCCGTTGACGGGCGGGTTGTTGAGCGTGATCACCGCGATCTGGCCGCGGACTTCGTAGCTGGCACCCATGTGTGTTCCTTCCAGTGGGGGTAGACGCCTCGCCGCCGGTGCGATATCTCCTCGGACACCGGGGGCGAAAAGAACGATCGTTCGATTCTAGGCAGCGCCGGTGCGCGATGCTTGTCTCTGCTGTGACAGGGCGTCAACAGGGACGTGCCGCGAGCGTGCGGGCAGTGGCCTCGGCGCGCGCGGCGCGAGGAGGTTTTGCGGTCCGTCTCCCGACGGACGCGACGGTCAGAACGGCTTGTCGAGCTGCGTCGGCATGAAGCCGCGCGAGTTGGGGCCGTCGGTGTCCTGGATCTCGGTGCGGGCGAAGCCGCCCTCGGCGGCGCGTTCGCGGCGCGATTCCTCGCGCTCGAGCGCCGCATCGACGCTGGCGATCGAGGGCGCGCGGGATTTTTCGGGCGTTCGCAGTTCAGGATGCGCCGGGGCCAGCGCCTCCAGCGGCAGGATCGATTCGGGGCCGTCGGCGCTGTCATGCGGCATTGACGCGATCGCGGCCTTGCGCCGCATGCGCTCCGCGATCAGGCGCAGCTCGCCGAGTTCCAGCTGCATGCGCTCGATCTGACGCCGGGCCTGGGTGGTCTGCTCGTTGAGCAATTGGCGGGACGCCTCGATGCGGTCGATCAACCGGCGCGCCCGCTTGAGCCGCGCCCACCACCAGCCGCTTGCCGCGGCCACGCCGACCGCAGCGCCCGCGACCGTCCCGACGATCACCATCCAAGGCTGCACCGACATCATGGGCGGCTCCCTGTTCTTGTTGCCTGGCCGCCACTGTAGTTCGGCGTCCGTGCGGCGGGGAGACCCGCGCCACCCGGATCAGGGGACGCCGCCACGCGCGTCGGACCTTCGAACGTGGGGGGCATCAATGTCGGGAAAGCGCAGGGCGCGCCAGCGCACCTGGCGCCACTGACCTGGCCTCCCCGCCACCGGTCAAGGACATGTTCCCTCACGCCCTCTTCACCTCGCCGGCCGCGCTCCCCACCGCCTCCGGCCACCCGGCTCCCGACACGCCGCCTTCCGGTCACCTGGACCGGGCCTCCGGGCCAGGCCGCCAGACGCTCGACCGGTGGCCGCTCCCGACCCCGGCGGCGGCACCGGAGACCGCGCCCTGGCGCGACGTGGGCCGCTGGCGCATGAGCCTGCGCGACGCGATTCATGGCCGCGGCACGCTGTCCGGCAAAGGGCCGCGGCTGGGCGTCTCCGACGCGGTCGCGATCCGCACCGCGTTGAAGGCCATCCCCGCTGCCGCGCTGCTGCCGGGCGAGGACGGCCTGCGCCGGGCGGCGATCGCCGCCTTGAAGCTCAAGCCCCTCGACCGCCTCCGCCGCCACCACGATCTGCCCCCCGCGCAGAGTCACCTGGTCAAGGAGGCGCTGCTGCTGGGAGACGCCTGCATGTGCTGCGGCCCGATCGACCAGCGACGGCCACGGTCCACGGACGAGATGGCGGCCTTGCAACGCCTGACGGCCTGGGCCGGCATCGGTCCGCAGGACCGTCAAGCTGCCGGCCTGGTGGCGGCCGTGCGCTCGCCCGTCTATCGCGACGGCGTCCCGGTGGTGCAATGGCAGGAGCCCTGCTCCGACGCCGACCTGAAGCCGCTGGCCTTGCCACCCGAAGCGCTCCTGGCGCCGCTGCTCCTCGCGGAAGGCGCGCGGCCGCGGCTCGAGCTGAGCACCCACACCCTGCGGGCCGATGCGACCGTCGACGCCGAATCGCCGCTCTTTTCATGGCGAACGCTCAAGCCGCAACGACTGCCACGGCTCGCGGACCTCGCCGATCTGCCCACGCGGGTCGAAGGCCTCGACCTGCGGGGCCTGAAGCCGGACCTGCAATGGCCGGACATCGCGCCTCTCCTCGAACGACTGCCCGATCTGTTGCGGATCGAGGTGAATGACGAGCAGCTGATGCAGCCGCCGCCACCGGGATGGCGTCTGGACGTCGAGCTGGGACAGGCGCGCTTCGTTCGTATCGGCGCGGTGATCGAGGATCCGCCTCACGCGTCGTTCAACGAGTTCAGGCAGACGCTCGAGCGGCAGCTCCAGGGGCTGGACCTCAACGGCAGGTCGCTGATGGCGCGCGAGCACCTGGGCCGGCTGAAGCGGCTGCAACGGCACATGACCGAGCAGCCGATGGCGCCTCACGAGGTGATGGCGATCCTTCAGCGGGAGACCGGCAACTGCCTGGATGCCAATCTGATGCGCCTGGACGAGCTGGAGCTGCTCACCCGGCTCGGGGGCCGTCCCAGTATCCCCGACGTCGCGCTCCTCACGCTGCGCCAGGCGCTGACCCGCCGGGCACATCAGACGTCGGCGCATAGCCACCCTCTGAATGGCGAGAACCTGGAGATCGGTGTCGGACTGGCCTGGGCCGTCGATCGCCGGCTGGTGACGCTGTTGAACCTCGACGAGCGAGTGAGCCGTCCCGCCTACCCCAGCCTGGCGCGGCTGCCCGGTGTCGTGCTGGACGGCGGTCCGGTGAATGACCGGGCAGCGGCGGACGCGCTCATCGCCGCCGAGGTGCGTGATGGCTTCCCGACCCTCGCCCTCCTGCTGTGCTGGGACGCCCGGCTCGCCGAACCCGTGGCCGCCGTGCTCGATCGGGATGCCGACTTCCGGTCGACACGTACCGCCATCGAATCGGCCTTCCAGCGCGAATACGAACAGGCGGTCGAGCGCTCGGATGACCCGCTGGCCACAAGCGAAGCGTTCCAGCGCAAGGAGGAAGCGCTACAGCGGGCCCGGCTCGACCATCTGGTGGGCGCCTTGCAACCGGCATTGAGCCGGTTGCGTGCCGGCGGTGTCCTGCCCGTCGACGCGGCATTCACTGCGACCGGCGAGCACACCCGGCTCTGACCGTGAGCGCGCGGGCCTTCAGACCTCCAGCCACTCCTTGCGCACGTAGGCGTTGGCGCGGAGGTCCGCGGGCGTGCCTTCGAACACGATGCGGCCGTGCCCCATCACGTAGCAGCGCTCGGAGATCTCCAGCGCGATCGCCAGCTTCTGCTCCACCAGCAGCACCGACACGCCGCGCCGCTTGAGTTCCTTGAGGTACTCCGCGACCAGCTCCACGATCTTGGGCGCCAGGCCCTCGGTCGGCTCGTCGATCATGATCAGGTCCGGATCGCCCATCAGCGTGCGACACAGCGTCAACATCTGCTGCTCGCCGCCGGAGAGCACACCGGCCTCGGTGTGCTGGCGCTCCTTGAGCCGCGGGAACATCGCGTACATGTCGTCGAAGCTCCAGCGCGGCCCGGATCCGTCCCGGCCGCGCCGACCGCCCTTCTCCCCGAGCATCAGGTTCTGGTGCACGGTGAGCTTGGGGAAGATGTCGCGGTTCTCGGGCACGTAGCCGATGCCGCGATGCGCGATCTCATACGCCTTGCGGCCGAGCAGCTCCTGCCCGCCCCAGGCGATCGAGCCCGTCCCGTCGACCTGTCCCATGATGGTCTTGACCGTCGTCGAGCGCCCCGAGCCGTTGCGTCCCAGCAGGCTCACGATCTCGCCCGGTTTCACTTCCATCGACACGCCGTGCAGCACATGGCTCTTGCCGTAGAACGCGTGCACGTTGTCCAGCACCAGCGCCCGCGTGGAGACCTTGCCGGCCGCGCCGGTGCTCGCGGCGCGCATCGCGCCGACGTTGCTGTCATTGATCGCCACCGTCATGCGTGCGCTCCCGCGGCCTGCGATTCGGCCAGCACCGAACCGAGATACGCCTCCTGCACGCGCGTGTTGGCGCGCACCGCCTCGGGCGTGTCGAAGGCGATCACCTCGCCGTAGACCAGCACCGCGATCTTGTCGGCCAGGCCGAACACCACGCCCATGTCGTGCTCGACCGTCAGCAGCGTGCGGCCTTCCGTGACCTGGCGGATGAGCTGGATGAAGCGCTTGGTCTCGCTCTTGCTCATGCCCGCGGTCGGCTCGTCCAGCAGGATCACCTGCGAGCCGCCGGCGATCGTGATGCCGATCTCCAGCACGCGCGCCTCGGCATAGGTCAGGTTGACCGCCGGCACGTCGCGCTTCTTGTCGAGGTGCAGCATCTCCAGCAGTTCCTCGACGCGGTCGTTGACGTCGTCCATGCCGGCCAGGAATTTCCAGAACGCGTACTTGTGGCCCATCGACCAGAGCAGCGCGCAACGGATGTTCTCGAACACCGACAGCCGCGTGAACAGGTTGGACACCTGGAAGCTGCGCGACAGTCCGCGCCGGTTGATCTGGTAAGGAGACAGGTGATCGACGCGTTCGCCGAAGAGGCGGATCTCGCCGCTGGTGGGCGCGAAGCGGCCGCTGATCAGGTTGAACAGCGTGGACTTGCCCGCGCCGTTGGGGCCGATGATCGCGATGCGCTCGCCGGGTTTCACCGCGAGTTCCGCGCCGCGGATGATCTCGCTCTTGCCGAAGCTCTTGCGCACGGACTTCAGCTCCAGCGCGTAGGCCGTGTTCGGGACGTTCGCGCTCACAGGCTCTCCCTCCGCTTGATCTCTTTCTCGATCTCTTCCTGGGCGTGATCCCATTCGGCGCGGAACTGGCGGCGCAGCAGCTCGAAGAGCCCCAGCCCCGTCAGCAGCACGAAGCCCGCGCCGAACCAGGACTCCACGCTCCTGGCGTTCAGCGCCATGCCCAGGTATTTCATCTGCGGGCCGAGCGCCTCGTTGAGCTGCAGGTGATAGAGCATCTCCACCATCGCCGAGCCGCCGACCAGCATCGTCAGCGCCGCGCCGGCCAGGCCCAGGTAGGACGGCCACAACGCGCGCAGCTTGCCGAAGGCCGCCAGGCGCAGGTTCATCATGATCAGCGAGGCGATGCCGCCCGGCGCGTACATCACCATGAATAGGAACACGAGGCCGAGGTACAGCAGCCAGGCCTTGGTCAGCTCCGACAGCAGCACCAGCGCCACGACCATCAGCACCGCGCCGATGATCGGCCCGAAGAAGAAGGTCGCGCCACCCAGGAAGGTGAACAGCAGATAGGCGCCCGAGCGCGCCGCGCCGACGACCTCGGCGGTGACGATCTCGAAGTTCAGCGCCGACAGCCCACCCGACACGCCCGCGAAGAAGCCCGCGATCAGGAAGGCCAGGAAGCGCACCCACTGCGTGTCGTAGCCGATGAACTCGACGCGCTCGGGGTTGTCGCGCACCGCGTTGAGCATGCGGCCCAGCGGCGTGCGGGTGAACGCGAACAGCAGCGCCGTGCACACGAAGGCATAGATCGCGATCAGGTAATAGACCTGGATCTGCGGCCCGAAGCTGATGCCCCACACCGCCTTGCCCACGACCCGGTTGGAGGAAATGCCGCCCTCGCCGCCGAAGAACTCCGGCAGCATCAGCGACATCGACCAGATCAGCTCGGCCAGGCCCAGCGTGATCATCGCGAAGGGCGTGCCCGATTTCTTCGTCGACACGTAGCCGAACAGCGCCGCGAAGAACAGCCCCGCGAAGCCGCCGACGATGGGCACCAGGCTCACCGGCAGCGCGAGCTGGCCCGCGCCGACGACGTTCAGCGTGTGGATGGCCAGGTAGGCGCCCAGGCCGCTGTAGACCGCGTGGCCGAAGCTCAGCATGCCGCCCTGCCCCAGCAGCAGGTTGTAGGACAGGCACGCGATGATCGCGATGCCGATCTGCGACAGCATCGTCTGCGCCAGGCTGCTGGTCCACATCAGCGGCGCCACGATCAGCACCAGCGCGTAGAAGCCCCAGATCAGCCAGCGGCCGACGTTGTGCGGCTTGAAGTGATAGGTCTCGCCGCGCCGGGCGCGCGGCGGGCGGCCGGCCGCCGCGCCGCCGGGGGTGGCGCTGGCGTTGGCCGCGATGGTGGCATTGACCGCGGTGGTGACCGCCACGGTCGCCGCGGTGGTGGCCACGGTGGGGGGAATGACAGCGGCCATCGTTCAGCCCTCCCGCGTGCCGAGCAGGCCCTTGGGCCGGAAGATCAGGATGAGGACCATCAGCAGGTAGGGCAGGATGGGTGCGACCTGCGCCAGCGTGAGCTTGAGCAGCGGGTAGCCGAAGGTGTCGGGGCCGAGCTTGAACGCCTGCGCCAGCGACACGTCCACGGTGAGCGGCAGCGTCTGCAGCAGCCCGATGACGATGGAGGCGACGAAGGCGCCGGCCAGCGACCCGATGCCCCCGACCACCACGACGACGAAGATGATGGAGCCGACGATCACCGCCATCGCGGGCTCGGTCACGAAGGTGATGCCGCCGATCACGCCCGCGAGCGCGGCCAGCGCGCACCCGCTGCCGAAGACCAGCATGAACACGCGGGGCACGTTGTGGCCCAGCGACTCGACCATCTCGGGATGCGTCAGCGCCGCCTGGATGACCAGCCCGATGCGCGTGCGCGTGAGCAGCAGCCACAGCGACAGCAGCATGAACAGCGCCACCAGCATCATGAACGCGCGCGTCATCGGGAACTTGGAGCAGCTGGCCGCGGCGCACATCGCGGTCGAGGCCTCGCCCCAGACGAGCTGCAGCGCCTGACCGGGCGCATGCACCAGCGTGAAGGCGGCGCCCTGCAGCGAAGGCGGCGGCGAGAACGGCACCGCCGTGCGGCCCCAGATCAGCTGCACGACCTCCAGCACGACATAGGACAGGCCGAAGGTGATGAGCAGCTCCGGGACGTGTCCGAACTTGTGCACGCGCCGCAGCGCGCCCCGCTCGAACAGCGCCCCGCAGCCGCCCACCAGCAGCGGCGCGATCAGCAACGCGGGCCAGAACCCGATCCACCCGGCGATGGAATACGCGAAGTACGCGCCCAGCATGTAGAAGCTCGCATGCGCGAAGTTCAGCACGCCCATCATGCTGAAGATCAGCGTGAGGCCGGAGCTCAGCATGAACAGCAGCAGTCCCGAGGACAGGCCGTTCAGCAGGTTGATCAGGATCTGTTCCACGTCGTGATGCCCTTGCTGCCCTGGCTGCTCTTTAGGAAGGACGCTTCATCTGGCAGCTGGTCGGCGTGCTCGACACATACGCGTCGTAGGTCTTCACCGGGGCGAAGTTGAAGCCTGTGTTCTCGACGTTGTACGGATGCTTCGCGTCGACCTTCTCCCAGCGCGAGATGTAGATCGGCTGCTGCAGCTGGTGGTCGTTCTTGCGGATCTCGACGTCGCCGTTGAAGCTCCTGAACTTCAGACCTTCCAGCGCCGCGGCCACCTTCACCGGGTCGGTGCTCTTGGCCTTGGCCATCGCCGCGCCCAGCGCCGAGTAGATGTGGATGACGCTGCCGGTGTAGAAGTCGTCGTTGAACTTGGCCTTGAACTCATTGGCCCAGGTGTCCATCTGGCCGCCCATGTTGTTGTAGTTGTAGGCCGCCTGGTACACGCGTCCCGCGCCCGCCGCGCCGATGGCGGTGGGCGTGCCGGTGACGCCGGCGTAATACGTGTAGAACTTGCCGTTGTAGCCGGCCTCGGACGCCGCCTTCACCAGCAGCGCCAGGTCCGAGCCCCAGTTGCCGGTGATGACCGTGTCGGCGCCGCTGGCCTTGATCTTGGCCACATAGGGCGCGAAGTCGCGCACCTGGGCCAGCGGATGCAGGTCCTCGCCGACGATCTGCACGTCGGGCCGCTTGCGCGCCAGGCCTTCCTTGGCGTACTTGGCCACCTGATGGCCGTGCGCGTAGTTCTGGTTGAGCAGGTAGACCTTCTTGACGTCGGACTGGTCCTTCAGGAAGGTCGTGATCGCTTCCATCTTCATCGACGTGTCGGCGTCGAAGCGGAAGTGCCAGTAGCTGCACTTGCTGTTGGTCAGGTCCGGGTCCACCGCGGAATGGTTGAGGTACACGACCTCCTTGCCGGGATTGCGCTCGTTGTGCTTGTTGACCGCGTCGATGATGGCCAGCGCCGCGCCCGAGCCGTTGCCCTGCGTCACGTAGCGCACGCCCTGGTCGATGGCGGACTTCAGCGCGTTGAGCGACTCGGCCGGGCTCAGCTTGTTGTCGATCGGGATGATCTCGAACTTCACGCCGGCCGGATTGGTGGCGTTGAACTTCTCGGCGAAGAACTGGAAGGACTTCACCTGGTTCTGACCCACCGGCGCCATCAGGCCCGAGAGCGGATCGATCCAGGCGATCTTCACCACCTCGCCCTTCTGGGCATGCGCGCCAACGGCGGCGAACAGCGCGCCGAAGGCGACGGCGGCGAGCACCGTTCGGCGGGGCGTGACGATCGAGGACTTGCGGATCTGGTTCATGTCTGTCTCCGGAGATGTTGTTGATGTAGGACGCTGAACAGCAAGGAAATCGCAGAGATCCCGATGACGCGCGGGGTCGCGGGAAGACGGGGGCTCAGCAGCCCGGCAGCTTGTGGGCCTTGAACTGCTCGCGCAACTTGAGCTTGAGCATCTTGCCGGTGGCGGTGTGCGGAATCTCCTCGACGAACACGACGTCGTCGGGCACCTGCCACTTGGCGATCTTGCCCTCGTAGAAACCGAGCACCGACTCGCGTGTGAGCGCCGCGCCGGCCTCGCCGGGCTTGCGCACCACCACGAGCAGCGGGCGCTCGTCCCACTTGGGATGCGGCACCGCGATGACCGCGGCCTCGTGGATCGCGGGATGCGCCATGGCGATGTTCTCGACGTCGATCGAGCTGATCCACTCGCCGCCGGACTTGATGACGTCCTTGCTGCGGTCGGTGATCTGCATGAAGCCGTCGGCGTCGATCGCGGCGACATCCCCGGTGGGGAACCACGGGCCCGCGTCGCGCCCGTCCTCGCCGGTGACGCGGATCAGCGGCGAGCCCGCATGGCCGAAGTAGCTGTCGATGACCCAGGGGCCGCGCACGACCAGGTTGCCCGAGGTCTTGCCGTCCCAGGGCAGCGCGCGGCCGCCGTCGTCCACCACGGCCATGTCGACGCCGTAGATCGCCTTGCCCTGCTTCTCCAGCAGGTGGCGCTGCTGGTCCTTGGGCAGCGTCAGCTGGCGGCTGTTCAATCGAGACAGCGTGCCCAGCGGCGACATCTCCGTCATGCCCCAGGCGTGGATGACGTCCACGCCGTAATCGTCCATCAGCGTGCGCAGCATCGCCGGCGGGCAGGCCGAGCCGCCGATCACCGTGCGCTTGAAGCTCGAGAACTTCAGCCCGTTCGCGCCGACGTAGTTCAGCAGCCCCAGCCAGACGGTGGGCACACCGGCGCTGAAGGTCACCTGCTCGCTCTCGAAGAGCTCATAGAGCGACTTGCCATCCAAATGCGGCCCAGGCAGCACCAGCTTGCAGCCGACGAGCGCCGTGCTGTACGGCAGGCCCCACGCGTTGACGTGGAACATCGGCACCACCGGCAGGATCACGTCGCGGCGCGAGGCGGCCATCGCGTCGGGCAGCGCCGCGCCGTACGCGTGCAATACCGAGCTGCGGTGGCTGTAGACGGCGCCCTTGGGATGGCCGGTCGTGCCGCTCGTGTAGCAGATGCTGGAGGCGGTGTTCTCGTCGAACTCCGGCCAGACGTAGTGCCCGTCCTCGGCGTCGGCCAGCTCGTCGTAGCAGCGCAGGTTGGGGATCGCGCTCTGCGCCGGCATGTGGGCGCGGTCGGTCATGAGGATGAAGTCGCGCACCTGCGTGAGCTGCGGGGCGATCTTCTCCACCAGCGGCAGGAAGGTCAGGTCGAAGCACAACGCGCGATCGGCGGCGTCATTGACGATCCAGGCGATCTGCTCGGGGAACAGCCGCGGGTTGATCGTGTGGCAGACCAGGCCCGAGCCCGAGGTCCCGTAATAGAGCTCCAGGTGGCGATGGCCGTTCCAGGCCAGCGTGCCGACGCGCTCGCCGGGTTGCAGGCCCAGCCGCGCGAAGGCCTGCGCGAGCTGGCGGGCGCGGAACTCGACCGCGGCCCACGTGGTGCGATGCAGGTCGCCCTCGACCCGCTTGCTCACGATCTCCGTATCCCCGGAATGCCGCGCCGCATGCTGGATCAACGATGAGATCAGCAGGGGCATCGACATCATCTGGCCCATCAGCGCCATGTCGTCTCCTGGATATTGTTCCGGCGTCTCTGGGGCGCCTTGATTTCGGCTGTTCGAGTCAGTCTATCGACCGCTTCGGGCTCCTCGCGTCACCCTAGTGACGCGGCGGCGTTTTCGGCATAGGGGATTACACGGGACCACCGCGAGCGCAGGGGCTCTTGGCAGCGCCGGCCCGCGATGCTCAGAATCGGTGCGTCCAGGCCCGTTCATCGAAAAACCAGAACCTCACGACAAGGAGACATCGATGCGACTCAACGACCTTCCCCTGGCCAGCAAGCTCAACGGCGCGATCGTGCTGCTCATCGTGGCGATGCTCGTCGTGGGCACGCTCACGCTGTGGCGCAACGACCGGATCACGAGCGAGGCGACGGCGGCGATCAACGACGCGCAGGACCTGATCCGCAAGTCCGTGCAGTGGCAGGGCATGACGCAGACGGCGGTGGCGCGCAGCATGGCCAGCGCGATCAGTTCCGACCCGGCGGTGGGCGAGCTCTTCAAGGCCAACATCGCCAACGACGCGCCCGAGGTCGCCAAGCTGCGCGAGCAGATCGCCACGCAGGCCCAGCGCCCCGAGGACCAGGCCAAGCTCAAGGAGATCGTCGGGCTGGGCCAGACGCTGCTGGCCGCCAGCAAGAAGGCCCGCGAGGCCGGCGCGGCCGGGGACTGGAGCGCCACCAGCCGCATCGTGCAGAACGAGTACGTGCCCTCGGTGAAGGTCTACCTGGACGCGATCGGGCAGTTCGTCGTGATGCAGGAGCAGCGCGCCGATGCCGCGCGGCAGATGGCCGCCGATGCGCGCGCGTCGCTGCGCTGGCAGGCGGCCTTCGGCGCGGTGGTGATCGCGGCGCTGGGGCTGGTCACCGCGTGGCTGCTGATCCGCGCGATCGTGCAGCCGATGGCGCAGGCGGTGAAGGTGGCCGAGGCGGTGGCCGCGGGCGACCTGCGCTCCGACATCCAGCCGTCGAGCCGCGACGAGACCGGCCAGTTGCTGGACGCGCTGCAGCGCATGAACCAGAGCCTCACGGGCATCGTCGGCCAGGTGCGGCTGAGCAGCGACTCGATCGCCACGGGCGCCGGCGAGATCGCCACCGGCAATGCCGACCTGTCGCAGCGCACCGAGCAGCAGGCCGCCAACCTGCAGGAGACCGCGGCGTCGATGGAGGAGCTCACCGCCACCGTCAAGCAGAACGCCGAGACCGCGCGCACGGCGACGCAGCTCGCGCAGACGGCGTCCACCGTCGCGATCGAGGGCGGTCAGGCGGTGCAGCAGGTGGTGGCGGTGATGCGTCAGATCGACGAGAGCTCGCGCCGCATCAACGACATCATCGGCACCATCGACGGCATCGCCTTCCAGACCAACATCCTGGCGCTGAACGCCGCGGTCGAAGCCGCCCGTGCGGGCGAGCAGGGTCGCGGGTTCGCGGTCGTGGCTGGGGAGGTGCGCGCGCTGGCGCAGCGCAGCGCGGCCGCGGCCAAGGAGATCAAGACGCTGATCGGCGACAGCGGGGAGAAGGTCGAGACCGGCTCGCGCCTGGCGGGCTCGGCCGGCGACACGATGGGGCAGATCGTCGAGCAGGTGAAGCGCGTGTCCGACCTGATCTCGGAGATCAGCGCGGCGAGCGCCGAGCAGAGCCAGGGCATCGACCAGATCGGCGATGCGATCAGCCAGCTCGACCAGGTCACGCAGCAGAACGCGGCGCTGGTCGAGGAATCGGCCGCCGCGGCAGAGAGCCTCAAGCAGCAGGCGGCCCAGCTGAACCAGGCCGTCGCCGTGTTCCGGCTCTGAATCGGCAAGCACACGGCGATCGCGCGGGGCCGCGTGGCGCCGTGGTCGCCGCGTGGTGGATCAGCTCAGCTTGAACACCGCCACCGACTGCGACAGCGCATCGGCCTGATGCTGCAGGCTCTGCGCGGCGGCGGCGGACTCTTCCACGAGCGCGGCGTTCTGCTGCGTCATCTGGTCGAGCTGAGAGATCGCTGTGCCGATCTGGTTGATGCCGCCGCTCTGCTCGACGGTGGCGTGGCTGATCTCCGCGACGATGCGTGACACGCGCGTGATCGAGTCGGAGATCTCGTTCATCGTCTCGCCGGCGCGTTCGACGAGGGCGGCGCCGCTGGCCACGCTCTCGCCGCTGGCGGTGATCAGCTGCTTGATCTCCTTGGCCGCCTCGGCGCTGCGCTGCGCCAGCGATCGGACCTCGCTGGCCACGACCGCGAAGCCCCGGCCCTGCTCGCCCGCACGGGCGGCTTCCACGGCCGCGTTCAGCGCCAGGATGTTGGTCTGGAAGGCGATGCCGTCGATGGTGCCGATGATGTGGCCGATCCGCGAGGAGGACTCGCTGATCTTGCCCATGGTCTGCACGACCTCGCCCACGACGCTGACACCGCGTCCGGCCGCGCCGGCCGCTTCTTCCGCCAGCGCGTTGGCCTGCCGCGCGGAATCGGCGTTGTGCTGCACGCTGGCGGTGAGCTGCTCCATGGCCGAGGCGGTCTCCTCGAGGTTGGAGGCGGCCTGCTCGGTGCGGTAGCTCAGGTCGTGCGCCCCGGCGGCGACCTCGCGCGACGCGGTGGCGATGCTGTCGGTGGCGCTGCGCACGCCGCTGACGACCTCGCGGATCGAGCTCTGCATGCCCTGCACGCCGCGCATCATCGCGGAGGTCTCGTCGGTGCCGTTCACCTCGAGGCGTTCGCTCAGGTCCTGGCGCGCGATGCGTTCGGTCGTGGTGACGGCCTGCGCCAGCGGCGTGAGGATGGAGGCGATGTTGAAGAAGGTGAAGGTGCCGATCACCAGCACGCCCACGAGCATCACACCGCCCAGGGCCATGCGAATGCGGGTTTCCTCGGCGTCGATGCGTTGCACCTCCTGGTTGCCGCGCTCCATGATGGCCTTGGTCATGTCGCCGAGCTGCTTGTCCATCTCACGGACCGGGCCCTTGATGGGCTCCGTCTGGCGGTTGGCCTCGGCGGAGTCGGTGAACTCCTGCTTGAGGATGCGCGCCACGATGCCGTCCAGGCCGGCGCGGTAGCTGGCCAGCGAGCTCTTCATCGCCGGCGGCATGGACTTGATCTCGGGGAGGATGTCCAGGGCGGCGATGGCGTCCAGGTTCTTGTTGACGTTCTCGAAGGTCTTGCGCCATTCCTCGTGATAACGCTTGATGGCGTTGTCGTCGCCGATGTTGATCAGCATGTCCTTCTCGTAGCGGCGCAGGTTGCCGACGCCGGCGCGGACCTCGGAGAGCTGGACGAGGGATTCGACGTCCTGCTGCACGTAATGCTGGAAATCCTTCTTCGTGCGGGACATGGCCCAGAGGCCGTCGCCGCCGATGAGCAGCATGGCCAGCACCGAGAGGAGTCCGAGCGCCATGAGGCGCGTCCGGATCGTGAAGTTACGCATGGACCACATGGCATTCCCAACGTTCAAGGAGGAATGGGAAAAGCCTAGCAGCCGGCGTGCCAGCCGCACACCCTGTGGAAAAGGGGGGATGGGGCCAGGGGGCCTCAGCCCCAGAGCGCCTTCATCGTCCCGATGAAGCGCTCACGCCGTCCAGCGTCGTCGATCGCGCGGCGCTGACCGGCGACGTAGACCTGCTGCCAAGCCGCGCCCTGGCTGGCGAACACCAACCCGTCCAGCAGCGCCGCATCCGGCAGCCCCGCCAGCCCGCTCGCACCGCGATCCAGCACCAGGAAGTCCGCCCGCGCGCCGACGCGCAGCCCCCACTCGCCCAAGCCCGCTGCCCGGGCGCTGCCCGCGACGCAGGCATCGAACAAGCGCGCCGCCGTCGACGCCTGCACCCCCGGCCGCGCCGCGACATTGCGCCGCTGCAACCCCAGCCGCTGCCCGTATTCCAGCCAGCGCAGCTCTTCCACCCAGCCCCGGGTGACGTGGCTGTCCGACCCGACCGTCATCGGCACGCCCGCGGCCAACCACCCCGGCAGGTCCGCCAGCCCGTCGCCGAGATTGCCCTCGGTACCCGGACAGATGACCACCCCCGCGCCGCTCGCCGCGATCGCGGCGATCTCCTCCGGCCTGCTGTGCGTCGCATGCACCAGTTGCCAGCGCGGATCCAGCCCGTAGCCGGCGAGCAGCTCGATCGGCCGCCGCCCGGTGGCAGCGACGCAATCCCGGACCTCCTGCTGCTGCTCGGCCACATGGACGTGGATGGGCACCGGCGCATCTCCGACCAGCGCCTGCAGCGCGCGGATGTCCGCCTCATGCGCCGCGCGCAGCGAATGCACCGCCACGCCCGCGCGCACCAGCGGCAGACCCGCCGCGTTGATGCGCTGACACGCGCGCCAGACCCAGGCCGCATCAGTGCCGAAACGCCGCTGCGTCTCGCGCAGCCCCGTCTGGCCGAAGCCCGCATGCGCGTACAGCACCGGCAGCAGCGTCAGCCCGATGCCGACCTCCTGCGCCGCTTCGGCCAGCGCCATGGCCATCGCGTGTTCGTCCTCGTACGGCGTGCCGTCCTCGCGATGGTGCAGGTAATGGAACTCGCACACCTGCGTGTAGCCGCCGGCCAGCAGCTCCGTGTAAAGCTGCGCGGCGATGTCCTTGAGCTGCGCCGGCGTCACGCGCAGCGCCACGCCGTACATGCGATCGCGCCAGGACCAGAAGTCGTCGCTGTCGCTGTCGCGCTGCTCCGCCAGGCCTGCGAACGCGCGCTGGAACGCGTGGCTGTGCGCGTCCACGAGCGTCGGCAGCACAGGCCCCTCCAGACGCACCGCCTCGGCCGGGACATCCGCGCCGACCTTGATCGAGGCCCACTGCCCCTGCGCATCCACGCGCATCAGCACCTCGCGCTGCCACTGCCCGTCGATCCAGGCCAGCGGCGCATGGAAGGTCCTGTCGCTCACGCCGCACCTCGCGACGGATTGGCCAGCAGGTAGCCCTGCAGCAGCATCGTCAGCACCGGCCGCACGCGCTCCACGCAGGCGCTGTCGAGCTCATACCCGGTGAAGCCCATGTCGTTCTCGACCATGTAGCAGCGATAGCACATCTCGAGCTGCACGGCCTGCTGGCCCAGCTCCGGCTTGCCGTACTGGCGCGTGATGTAGCCGCCCTTGAAGCGGCCGTCCACGACCCAGCTGAACGCGTCCTGCGCCTGCAGCACGATCTCCATCGCCTGACGCGTGACCTGCTTGCAGCTCTTGCCCTCGACGGTGCCGATGTTCAGGTCGGGCAGCTGCCCCTCGAAGAGCCAGGGCAGCTCGGAGCGGATGCTGTGGGCCTCGAACAGCAACGCGAGGCCGTGTTCCTGACGCAGCCGTTGCAGCTCGCCCTGCAGCGCCTGGTGGTACGGCGCCCAGTACTGCTCGATGCGGCGCTGCTTCTCCTCGGCATCCGGCGCCTGCCCGTCCTTGTAGAGCGGCTCGCCGGTGAAGAAGCGCGTCGGGCAGAGCTCGGTGTTGGACGCGCCCGGGTACATCGGCGTGTCCTCGGGCGGGCGGTTCAGGTCGATCAGGTAGCGCGAATAACGCGGGATCAGCAGCCCCGCGCCGAGCTGCTCGGCGATCGGCGCGTACAGCGGCTCGAGGTGCCAATCGGTGTCCTCGCTGCCCAGCGCGCGCTCGACATAACGGCCCTGCTGGTCCGCCGGGATCTCGCGGCCCACGTGCGGCATGCTGATCAGCAGCGGCGTGCGGCCGCGCCGCAGTTCAAAGACGTCGTGTTTCATCGGTCCATCCTCCTGACGCCGCCCACCACGGTCTGACGCAGCGGATTGCGTCCGAACCAGTAGGCCAGCTCGCGCGGATGCGCGGCGTCCCACAGGCAGAAATCGGCGCGCTGGCCGGCCACGAGCCGGCCGCGATCGTGCAGGCCCAGCGCCCGCGCCGCGTTCACCGTCATGCCGCGCAAAGCCTCCTGCGGCGTCATGCGGAAGAAGGTGCAGGCCATGTTCAGCATCAGCAGCAGCGACAAGCCCGGCGAGCTGCCCGGGTTGTGGTCGGTCGCCAGCGCGATGGGCACGCCCGCGTCGCGCAGCGCCTGAATGGGGGGCAACTTCGTCTCCCGCAGGAAATAGAAGGCGCCAGGCAGCAGCACCGCCACCGTGCCCGCCTGCTTCATCGCGGCGATGCCGGACTCGCTCAGCCATTCCAGGTGATCGCAGGACAACGCGTTGAACTCGGCGGCCAGCGCCGCCCCGCCCTGATCGCTCAACTGCTCCGCATGCAGCTTGACCGGCAGGCCCAGCGCGCGGGCGGCCTCGAAGACGCGGCGCGTCTGCGCGGGCGTGAAGGCGATGCGCTCGCAGAAGGCGTCGACCGCGTCCACCAGTCCCTGGCGCTTGAGCTCCGGCAGCCAGGCGCAGACGGCATCGACGTACTCGTCCTGACGGCCCTCGAATTCAGGCGGCAGCGCATGCGCGCCGAGGTAGGTCGTGCGCACCGTCAGGCCGAGCTCACCGAGCTTGCGCGCCACGCGCAGGCACTTGGCCTCGGCCGCGAGCGACAGACCGTAGCCGGACTTCACCTCCAGCGTCGTCAGCCCCTCGGCCATCAGCGCGCGGGCGCGCTGCACCGCGAGCACATGCAGCTCGTGCTCGCCAGCCAGCCGCGTCGCGGCCACCGTCGAGCGGATGCCGCCGCCGGCGCGGGCGATCTCCTCGTAGGTCGCGCCCTGCAGGCGCAGCTCGAATTCCGCCGAGCGCTCGCCGCCGTAGACCAGGTGCGTGTGGCAGTCGATCAGGCCCGGCGTGATGAGCGCCCCGTCCAGGTCGTGCTCCTCGACGACATCGGCGCGCAGCGCATCGGGCAGCTCGGCGGCCGGGCCGACCCAGCGCAGTTGCTCGCCCTCCACCACCATCGCGCCGCGTTCGACCAGGCCCCAGTCCGCGTTGCCGCCCGGGGCGTGCTCCCCCTCGGCCAGCGTGGCCAGGGTGGCGTTCGTCCACAGGGTGCGGCGGGCACCCGGTCGTTCCAGATTCATTCCTCGCTCCAGATCAGCCACCAGGCGGGGCCGTGTTGATCGCCGTCGTCGAAGACGCAGCTGTGCGCGGCCGGCGCCTCGCACCAGGCCAGCGTGTGCGGGGCCAGCGGCACCGAGCGGTGCCCGTGGATCAGCGTGCCGCCCTCCTGCGTGAACAGGCCCAGCCACTGCGCGCCGTGCGGGATCACCGGCCGGTCCGCGGGCTGCACCCGGAACACGCCGGCACCGCGCCGGTGCATCGCATTGAAATCCTGCGTCGGTCCGCCGATGAGCAGGCAGTTGGGCGCGTCCTCGCCGGCGAACTGCACGATGCCTTCGTTGGGCTTGATCGCGCGGCCGCGCAGGATCACGCCGTCGCCCGAGAGCACGCCGAACCAGCGGTCCACGCCGGGAAAGGCCGAGAACGGCCCGTCGCGGTCGATGTCCGCGATGCTGATGCGGACCTTCCAGTCCGCCACGTGCGGCCACGCGAGCAGCTCGCGCGTCCGTCCTCCTCCATTGCGCCACGGGGTCGGGGCGACCTCGTCCGCGGTGATCCTCATCCAGCTCATGGGGTCCGACTGATCGTTGGTGTTGTGCCAGGGCGGGATTCTCAGAGAGTCATTCATCGCGTCACGTCACCAATCGTCACACCGGGCCGCGCCAGGCTCAAGCCTGGAAGCTGCCTTCGAGGATGTAGCGGCTCGCCGGATGCACCAGTCGCACGGCGGTCACCGTCTTGCCCTGGCTGGATGTGGCACGTTTCACGACCAGGCAGGGTTCTCCCCGTGGCATGCCCAGCAGCCGGGCCTCCAGCGCGTTGGGCATGGCGGCCTCGATGGTGTAGCGCGCTTCCGACAGCGGTGCCACTTCCAGCAGGTAATGCGTCGGGGTGACGCGCTCGAAATCCTGGTCCATGTAGGCCGGCGCGCAGGCCGGATTCACGAGCCGGTCCTCGCACTGGATGGCGACGCCGTTCTCGCGATGGACGATGACGCTGTGGAACAGCGTCGCGCCGGTGCGAAGCCCGAGCTGCGCCGCCTGCCCCGCGCTGGCCTTGAGCGTCTCCAGCACATGCACCCTCGCCTCGTGGCGGTGCCCGCGCTCGGCGATCTCCTCATGCACGTCACGCACCGTCAGCGTCGAGGCGATGCGGTGCAGTTGCGCCACGAAGCTGCCCACGCCCTGCACGCGCTCGACCAGTCCCTCCTGATGCAGCTCGCGCAGCGCGCGGTTGACCGTCATGCGGCTCACGCCGAAGGCCTCGGTCAGCTCTGACTCCGAGGGCAGGCGCTCGCCCGGGCGCCAGCGGCCGCTGGCGATGCCCTCGCGCAGATGCGTCTTGACCTTCAGGTACTGCGGCGAGGGGCCGCCGGTCGCGATCGAGGAAGGGGTCACCATGGGCCGGCATCCTACTTGACTGTACTTGTATAGACAACTCAGGAAACCGCTCCTATGATCGCGCCCCATCGACCCATGCAGACCCAGGAGACCTCGATGACCGCTCCCGCTTCCTCCGCCCAGCCGCGCCCGGTGCGCGCGCCCACCGGCACGCAGCTGAGCTGCAAGAACTGGCTGATCGAGGCCGCCTACCGGATGATCCAGAACAACCTGGATCCGGCCGTCGCCGAGAACCCCGATGCGCTCGTGGTCTACGGCGGCATCGGCAAGGCGGCGCGCAACTGGGACTGCTTCGAGCAGATCCTCACGTCGCTGAGGAACCTCAACGAGGACGAGACGCTGCTGATCCAGTCGGGCAAGCCGGTGGGCGTCTTCCCCTCGCATGTGGACGCGCCGCGCGTGCTGCTGGCCAACTCCAACCTGGTGCCCGCGTGGGCCAACTGGGAACACTTCAACGAACTCGACCGCAAGGGTCTGATGATGTACGGCCAGATGACGGCCGGCTCGTGGATCTACATCGGCTCGCAGGGCATCGTGCAGGGCACGTACGAGACCTTCGCCGAGGCCGGCCGCCAGCACTTCGGCGGCGACCTCGTCGGCCGCTGGGTGCTGACCGCGGGCCTGGGCGGCATGGGCGGCGCGCAGCCGCTGGCGGCGACCTTCGCCGGCGCGTGCTCGCTGACGATCGAGTGCCAGCAGTCGCGCATCGACTTCCGCCTGAAGACGCGTTATGTCGATGAGCAGGCGGCCGACCTGGACGACGCGCTCGCCCGCATCGCCAAGTACACCGCCGAGAAGAAGGCCGTCTCCATCGCGCTGCTGGGCAACGCAGCGGAGGTGCTGCCCGCGCTGGCCGCGCGCGTGAAGGCCGGCAGCGCGATCAAGCCGGACCTGGTCACCGACCAGACCTCCGCGCATGACCTGATCAACGGCTACCTGCCGGTGGGCTGGAGCGTCGAGCAGTGGAAGGCCGCGTCGGCCGATCCGGCCAAGCACGCCGACCTGAAGGCCGCCGCCGCGCGCGGTTGCGCGGTGCATGTGCAGGCGATGCTGGACTTCCAGGCGATGGGTATTCCCACCGTCGACTACGGCAACAACATCCGCCAGGTCGCCTTCGACCAGGGCGTGAAGAACGCCTTCGACTTCCCCGGCTTCGTGCCCGCCTACGTGCGCCCGCAGTTCTGCGAGGGCCGCGGCCCGTTCCGCTGGGTCGCGCTGTCCGGCGATCCGGAGGACATCTACAAGACCGACGCCAAGATCAAGGAGCTCTTCCCGCACCATGCGGGCGTGCACCGCTGGCTGGACATGGCGCGCGAGCGCATCGCCTTCCAGGGCCTGCCCGCGCGCATCTGCTGGCTGGGCCTGGGCGAGCGCCACAAGGCCGGCCTGGCCTTCAACGAGATGGTCCGCACCGGCGAGCTGAAGGCCCCGATCGTGATCGGCCGCGACCACCTGGACTCGGGCTCGGTGGCCAGCCCCAACCGCGAGACCGAATCGATGCAGGACGGCTCGGACGCGGTGTCCGACTGGCCGCTGCTCAACGCGATGCTCAACACCGCCGGCGGTGCGACCTGGGTGTCGCTGCACCACGGCGGCGGCGTGGGCATGGGCTACTCGCAGCACAGCGGCGTGGTGATCGTGTGCGACGGCACCGAGGCCGCCGACAAGCGCCTCTCGCGCGTGCTGTGGAACGACCCCGGCACCGGCGTCATGCGCCATGCCGACGCGGGTTACGAGCTCGCGCAGCAGACCGCGCAAGAGCGCGGCCTGAAGCTGCCGATGCTGGGCCGCTGAGGCCTGCCGCGTTCTCCGCAGCGTTCTCCGCCGCGTTCCCCGCCCCCGACTTCCATTCGACGACCCATGACGACTTCCCTTGAACTCATCCCCGGCCGCCTGACGCTGGACCAGCTGCGCCGCATCCGCGCCGGCGGCGTGACGCTCGCGCTGCACGCCGACGCCTGGCCCGCGATCCGTCGCGGCGCCGCCGTCGTGCAGGCCGCCGCCGCGGGCGACGACCCGGTCTACGGCGTCAACACCGGCTTCGGCAAGCTCGCGTCCAAGCGCATCGGCAAGGACGAGCTGGCCGCGCTGCAGCGCAACCTGATCCGCTCGCACTGCGTGGGCGTGGGCGCGCCGCTGGCGCCGCCGGTCGTGCGGCTGATGCTGGCGACCAAGGCGGCCTCGCTGGCGCGCGGCTTCTCCGGCGTGCGCGAGTCCGTCGTGCAGAGCATCCTCGACGCGTTCAACGCGGGCCTGGTGCCCTACGTGCCGGCGCAGGGCTCGGTGGGCGCCTCGGGCGACCTCGCGCCGCTGTCGCACATGACGCTGGCGCTGATGGGCGAAGGCGAGATGCTGGTCGACGGCGAGCGCAAGCCCGCGCTGGCCGAGCTGGAGAAGGCCGGCCTGAAGCCGCTGGTGCTGGAAGCGAAGGAAGGCCTGGCGCTGATCAACGGCACGCAGACCTCGACGGCGCTGGCGCTGGAAGGCCTGCTGCGTTTCGAGACCGTCTATGCCGCGGCCGTTGTCAGCGGCGCGCTGAGCCTGGACGCGGCGCGCGGCAGCGACGGCCCCTTCGATCCGCGCATCCACGAAGTGCGCGGCCAGCCCGGCCAGATCGAGGCCGCCGCCGCGTATCGCGCGCTGCTCGCGGGCAGCCCGATCCGCCAGTCGCATCGCGATGGCGATGATCGCGTGCAGGATCCCTACTGCCTGCGCTGCCAGCCGCAGGTGATGGGCGCGTGCCTGGACCAGTCGCGCTACGTGCGCGACGTGCTGCTGCGCGAGGCCAACGCGGTGACGGACAACCCGCTGGTGTTCGCGCCGGAGAACGGCCCGGCGGCGATGGTCAGCGGCGGCAACTTCCACGCCGAGCCGGTGGCGCTGGCCGCCGATGCGCTGGCCTGCGCGATCGCGGAAGTCGGCGCCATCGCCGAGCGCCGCATCGCGATGCTGATCGACACGGGCGTGTCGCGCCTGCCGGCCTTCCTGACCGAGAACGCCGGTTTGAACTCGGGCTTCATGATCGCGCACGTCACCGCCGCGGCGCTGGCCAGCGAGAACAAGTCGCTCGCGCATCCGGCCAGCGTGGACAGCCTGCCGACCTCCGCGAACCAGGAGGACCATGTGTCGATGGCCACGTTTGGCGCGCGCCGGCTGGGTCCGATGCTGGACAACACGGCGCACATCGTCGCCATCGAGCTGCTGGCCGCCGCGCAGGGCATCGAGTTCCTGCGTCCGCTGCGCAGCTCGGCCCCGCTGGAGGACGTGCACGCGCTGCTGCGCGAGCGCTGCCCCGCGATGCCCAGCGATCACTACCTGGCGCCTGACATCGAGCGCGCGTTCACGCTGGTCAATGACGACGGCCCGCGCGGTCCGGCCGCGCTGCTGCGCGCGCGCACCGAGATGGTCGTGCTGGACTGATCGTGCTGGACTAATATCCGGGCCTTGGGGCGGACACGCGTCCGCCCCCTTCTCATCCCGGCGAGTCCCTCATGCCTCACCCCGCCCTCACGGCGCGCCCTTCGCGCGCCGTTGTCGTTTCCGCCCAGGCCGTGGCGGATCGTGCTTCGCCCCACCTTGTGCGCTTCGTTGCCGCGCTGTTGCTGCTGATCGCGGCGATGCTGGTCGCGCCGCGCGCGTTCGCCGCCACGAAGGTCGTCTTCGACATCGACCTGCGCGAGGAAATCGCCGCGGGCCGGTTCGATCCGGCCAAGGACATGGTCGGCGTGCGGGGCGGCGCGGCGCCGCTGAGCTGGTCGCGCTCGCTGATCGCGCCGGCCGCGGGGCTGGGACGCGACGGCTGGTACAGCGTGACGGCGGTCTTCGAGCGCGTGCCCGCCGGCGGCACGGTGCTCTACAAGTTCCGCGTGGAGCGCTCCGGTCAGGGCGAGGGCGACGCGGGGTGGGAGACCGGCGGCAATCGCGCGATCGAACTGGTGTCGGACGAGGTCCGCGTGACGCGCGCGTTCAACGCGCCGGGCGCGCCGATCTCGCTGAGCCGCGCCGGGACGATCGAGCGGCTGGACCCGCTGCCCGCGAAGTTCGTCGGCGAGCGCGCGGTGCAGGTCTGGCTGCCGCCGAACTACGAGCGCGACACGCAGCGTCGTTATCCGGTGCTCTACCTGCATGACGGTCAGAACGTGTTCGACGCGGCGGCGGCCGGGGCGGAGTGGCAGGTCGACGAGACCGCGCAGCGGCTGACGGTCGACGGGCAGATCCAGGCGATGATCATCGTCGGGGTGAACAACACGGCCAAGCGGATGGACGAGTACACCCCGACGGCGATGAGCCGCGACGGACACACGCAGGGCGGCCAGGGGCCGGCGTATGCGCGGTATCTGATCGAGCAGCTCAAGCCCGCGATCGACGCGCGGTATCGCACGATGCCCGATGCGGCGCACACGGCGGTGGGAGGATCGTCGCTGGGCGGAATCATGAGCCTGTGGCTGGCGATGCATCACGGGGATGTGTTCGGCGCGGCGCTGGTGGTGTCGCCGTCGCTGTGGTGGGATGACGAATTCCCGATCCGGGATGTGGCCCGCACGCCCTTGCCGATGAGCGTGGACCGTCCGCGCCTGTGGCTGGACATGGGCACCAACGAGGGTCCGCAGGCGATCACGCAACTGCGCAAGCTGCGCGCTCAGCTGTTCGCACGCGGATGGCAGCGCACGACCTTGAACTACGTCGAGGTCGCCGGCGGCACCCATGACGAGGGAAGTTGGGCGGCGCGTGTCGAAGACATGCTGCGCTTCCTGGACCGGCAGGTCTGGAACGAGCAGGGCCGCAAGGAGCCGGCCGTTGGTCAGGATCCTTATCCGACCGTCCAGGTCCCGGACATCTACAAGCCTCGCCGCTCCTCGCAGTACTGACGCAAACGGGCGAGGGAGTATGCAGAGCACCCACCGATCGCCCTCTCCTGCGAAGCGGGAGAGGGAGGGGTGAGGGCTCTGTGAAGGGCACGGCGAACTGACAAGAGCCCTCACCCCAACCCCTCTCCCGCTCCGCGGGCGAGGGGCTTCAAGACTTCAATACCGCCCGGTCAACCCCGCCACGCGCAGATAGACATAAGCGACCCACGCCACCAGCGCCCGCCCGAGGAACCCACGCAGCCCCTGCGCATCCGGCCGTTCGACCTTGCGCGACTTCGACACCGCCGCGTCGAACTCCCGCGCGACGTCGCCCGCGAACGGCGCGTCACGCACCACGATGTTGGCCTCGAGGTTGAGCAGCAACGACAGCGGATCGATGTTGGAGCTGCCGATCGTGGCCCAGTCGTTGTCCACGACGCAGATCTTGGCGTGCAGGAACGCCGGCGTGTACTCGTAGATCTGCACGCCGTGCCCCAGCAGCTCGTCGTAGAGCGCATGAGCCGCCATCGCCGCGATCTTGTAGTCGACCTTGCCCTGCAGCAGCAGCCGCACCTGCACGCCGCGTTTGGCCGCGTCCTTCAACGCGCGCCGGAAGCGCTGCCCCGGATAGAAATACGGCGTGACCAGATCCACCCGCGCCGTCGCGCCGCGGATCGCCTCGACATACGCGCGCTCGATCGTCCGCCGCTGCCGCAGGTTGTCGCGCAGCACGAAGGCCGCGCGCACCGGCGCCAGCCGGCTCGGATCCCGCCGCCGATGCTCGCCCCGCGGCATCCGGATGCGCCGCATCAACCGCCTGGCCCGCCGCGCCGGTGAGGCGCTGCGGATCATCGCGCGCATCTCGTCGCCGAAGTCATGCCCCAGCCACGCGCGCGTCCACACCGCCCGCGCGGCCTGCTCGATCGCGCGCACCGCCGGCCCGCCGACGCTCACCGCGAAGTCCAGCCGCGGCGTCTCGGTGCGGCCATGGTGCAGGTCCACCCGGTCGTCGATCACATTGATGCCGCCGACGAAACCGATGCGCCCGTCCACCACGCACAGCTTCTGATGCAGCCGGCGCAACTGCCCGGGGTTCAGCCAGTTCCACCAGCGCCGGATCGGCCGGAACACCGCCAGCGCCACCGGCGCGCCCTCGAGCTGTCCCTGCAGCCACGCCAGGCTGCCCTTGCTGCCGAAGCCGTCGACGACCACGCGCACCCGCACGCCGCGCAGCGCCGCGCGCCGCAGCGCCGCGGCGGTCGCGGCGCCGGCCTCGTCGTCATGGAAGATGTAGGTCGCGAGCCAGACCTCGTGCTCCGCGCGGTCGATTGCCTCGATCTGCGCCGGGAACAGCGCGTCCCCGCCGCACAGCAGGCGCACGGCATTGCCGCCCGTGAAGCTGGGCTGCGACCCGAGGGTCCAGGGAAACAGCGATTCCGGCGGCCGTTTCAAGATTCCAGGACGAGTTCCGCCAGCAGCGGCAGGTGATCGGACATGCGCGCCCAGGTCGGACCGCGCGGCACCTTCATGTCCACGCAGCGCAGGCCGCGCGTGTAGATGCGATCGAGCGAGAACACCGGCACACGCGACGGGAAGGTCGGCAGCGAGCGCTTGGCCCCGGGCAGCATCGCGCGGCTCAGCCCGCCCAGCCGCATCGGATCGTCCAGCCGCTCGCCCCAGTCGTTGAAGTCGCCCGCGACGACCAGCGGCGCGTGCCGCGGCACGTGTTCCTCGATGAACGCCGACAGGCGCTGCACCTGGCGGAGGCGGCTGCCGTGGATCAGCCCCAGGTGCGCGACCACCGCGTGCACCTCCTGCCCCTGCCAGCGCACCGGCACATGCAGCAGCCCGCGCTGCTCGAAGCGGTGGTCCGAGACATCGTGATGGCCGACATCCCCGATCGGGTAACGCGACAGCAGCGCGTTGCCATGCTCGCCATGACGCGTGACCGCGTTGGTGCGGTAGGCCACCTCGTAGCCGTCCGGCGCGAGGAACTCCGCCTGGCCCTGCTCGGGCCAGCCGAACCAGGTGCGCTCGAACTGGCGCGCCTCGCGGTGATGGAACAGCCGCACCTCCTGCAGGAAGACGAGGTCCGCGTCCAGCGCCTGCACGCCCATGCCCAGGTTGTGGATCTCCAGCCGCTTGCCCAGGCCCATCCCGCGCACACCCTTGTGGATGTTGTAGGTCGCCACGCGCAACCGCCCCGCGCTCTGCGCGGGCGAGGTGTCGGTGGTCGCGGAATTGGCGATGGCCGCGTGACGGGGCGTCGGGCGGATCATGACAAGGTACCTCCGGCCAGGCGCGCGCGCTCGCGCTGCGCGGGCAGTTGCAGGATGGCCTCGGCGTTGGACGGCGAGAAGCACAGGTCCGCCGCCTCGCGCCATGGCAGCCAGCGATGGCGCAGGTGCTCGCGCGGCGCCAGCGTGACGGCGATGCCCGCGGGCACGGTCAGCCCGAAGACGTGCTCGGTGTTGCGCGTCACGCCCGGCGCGTAGCGATGACGCCAGACCGGGTAGATGTCGTAGACGTTGACCAGCGCCCAGTCCTGGAGCGCCTCCGGGGCCAGGTCTTGCACGCGGATGCCGGTTTCCTCCAGCACCTCGCGGCTGGCGGTGTCGGCGAGCGTCTCCGCGAGCGTGTCCTTGGAACCGGTCACGCACTGCCAGAAGCCGGGTTTGTCCGCGCGCTCCAGCATCAGCACGTCCAGGGCGGGCGTGTGGATCACGACCAGCACCGATTCGGGGATCTTGTAGTCGTGGACGGCGTCAGACACATCGCTCATAGCGGGCAAGCATACCCCGGCGACATGACGCAACCGGTCTGTGCCGGACCCGGCACACGGCTGACATGGGCAAGCCAACATCGGACAACTGACTGACAAGTTGGGGCGCATCGCGCCGTCTGACACGCGACCTGCCGCCGCCGGCAATGCTTGTTCACACACGCCGAACACGTCGGTCGGCAGATGTGCGGCAAGACATGTCGAACGCCAATGGAGCGCGGCGGCATCACCGGTCATGGAGGCATGCGGCGTGCCGGCCCTCGGAACAATGACCTCACCGCAACACCACCCCGGAGGGGTCATGACCACGGTCTCCAGCACCAACGGCACCGGCAACGCGCTGGTCGCCTCCCGCCAACTCGTCAGCCGCCCCAGCGGCAGTTATGAGATCAACGCCCGCGAGTACGGCACCGTCGCCGCCGGCGCCATCGGCCTGGCGCAAGCCGCCTATCAGGGCGGCGAGAACGCCGTCAGCACCGTCGTCCATTGGAGCGAGGAAGGCCTGCAGGCGCTCGAGGACGGCGCCAAGTCCGTCGGCCACGCGATCTCCACCGGCATGTCCGAGGTGAAGGAGCTCGCCACCGACCTCAAGGACGCCGTGGCCAGCGGCACCACCACGGTGCTCAAGGAAGCGGGCGACATCGGCAGCACCGTCGGTGGCTACCTCGCCGCCGGCGCGGTCGCCGGCAAGGCGCTGATCGACGAGATCCTCTGACCATGCGCGCCGCCGCCCTTCTCCTGGTCACGGCCGCCGCCTGGGCGCTGGGTGGCTGCACGCTGCTGAGCCCCATGCCTACCGTGGAACTCGTCAAGGCCACGGCCGGCATGGCGACGGTGGCGATGGGCCAGGGGCCCACGCACGCGACGCAGACGGTGTTCCACGACGCCGCGCTGCCTGAGCGCGTGTGCATCGAATACAACCGCTCGCTGGCCCTGCCCGAGTTCGTGCCGGCGCTGATCGCCGAGCTGCGCGAGCACGAGGTCCAGGCCCGCGTCTTCGAGCCCGGCGTGCGCCCCGGCGACGAGGCCTGCCCCGCCTGGGTCCGCTATCAGGGGCTGCAGCAGTGGGACAAGCCCCCGCTGTCGGACCAGATCCGGCCCTACCTCGCGCAGGCCACGCTGAGCCTGCACGACGCGGGCGGCCGGCTGATGGCCGCCAGCAGCTACCGCGCCGACGACGCCACGATGGGCCTGGGCCGCTGGGCCAGCACCCGCAACAAGCTCGCGCCTGTCGTGCGCGCGCTGCTCACCGGATTCGAGGGCTGAGGCCCCGGGAGGAGAACCCATGTCCAACACGCCCCGCACGTCACGCACGTCCATCGCGTCCACCACCCTGCGCCGCCTGCTGATCCAGGTGACCGCCCCCTCGCTCACCCTCCTCGGTGCGTTGATCGGCGCGCTGATCCTGGCCGCGGTGAGCGGCTGCGCCTCGCGCGAGCCGATGCTGGTGCAGGGCCCGGTGCAGGTGATGCCCGCGCCGGACGGTGCCTACGTCGAGCGCGTCAACAACGGCGCGATCTACCAGCCGGGCATGTCCGCCGCCTCGCTCTTCACCACCGAACGCCGCGCGCGCCAGGTGGGCGACTCGCTCAAGATTGCGATCAGCGAGTCGCTGAGCGCCACGCAGAAGAGCAAGACCGACACCAGCCGCGACAACAAGCTCGCGGTGAAGGGGCCCGGCGGTTCGAGCAACGTCGGCCTCATCGACCGCCTGCTCAAGGCCGACGCTACCGCCTCCGGCAGCGATTCGTACAAGGGCAGCGGCGACACCGAGGCCAGCGGCAGCCTGAGCGGCCAGATGGCGGTGTCCGTGATCAACGTCCTGCCCAACGGCCATCTGGTGGTGGCCGGCGAGCGCAGCATCGCGATGAATGGCGGGCTGCAGACGCTGCGCTTCTCCGGGGTGGTCAACCCGCAGGACATCCGCACCGGCAACCAGGTCGCATCCGCGGACGTCGTGAATGCCCGCATGGAGATCGCCGGCAAGGGCGAGGTGTCCGATGCCGCCCGGCGCAGCTGGCTGCAGCGCGTGCTGACGTCCAGCCTGGCGATCTGGTGAAAACCTTGATCGGTTCCATGCGGCATCGACGACGACCTGCATTCGCGCAGAGGTTGACCGACTCCAATTTGCTAGTTCGCGGCTAGTTCCCGTTGTTTTCGGTCATCGCTCGAACGGTTCGGAATTTGGAGACTGCGGGGATCGTCCCTCAACCGCTCACGTCTCATGCCGAACTCCCCCATCGACCCGCGCACCCCGGCCGCCGCTCCGGCCTCCTCGACCCACCCCACGACCTCCGCCGCGCCGCCCATCGACAGCCCGTCGGGACGGGCGCAGCTCCACGCCGCCGCGACCCGCGCCAAGGCGCTTCGTGACGAGGACGACGTGCTGCCCTCCCCGGCCGACGCCCACGAATCCGCCGCCCCCGCGGACCCCGCCGCTCCCACGACCGTCGACGCGGCTCCCGCGACGAGCGACTGCCCGAACTCGGCCGACACCTCCTCGGAGAACAACGTCGCAGCGAGCGAGGCCTGCGGCCACGACCCGTTGGCCGTCGCCGCGCCGCAGGCCTCGACCGATCGCCCCAGCGGATGGGTCTGGATGGGTGTCGGGCTGATGGCGGCCGGCGTCGCGGGCGCGGCCTCAGGTGGCCACGACCACGCACAGGGCGCCCCGAACCCACCGGTGCAACCGATCGAGCCTGTGCATCCGGTGGATCCTGGCCATCCCTCGGATCCCGGCCATCCCAATGATCCGGAGCATCCGGTTGATCCGGCTCACCCCGTTGATCCGGAGCATCCGGTTGATCCGGAACATCCTGTCGACCCGGAGCACCCCGTCGATCCGACGCACCCGGTCGATCCGGAGCATCCCGTTGATCCGGAGCATCCCGTTGATCCGGAGCACCCCGTTGATCCGGAGCACCCCGTTGATCCGGAACATCCCGTTGACCCGGAACATCCCGTCGACCCGGAACACCCCGTCGACCCGGAACACCCCGTCGACCCGGAACATCCCGTCGACCCGGAACATCCCGTCGACCCGGAACACCCCGTCGACCCGGAGCACCCCGTCGACCCGGAACACCCGGTCGATCCGGAGCATCCCGTCGATCCGGAACATCCAGTGGATCCCGAGCACCCCGTCGACCCGGAGATCCCACCGCCGCCTGCCCCGCTCACCGTCAAGCTGACCGACGACACCGGTCTGTCGAGTTCGGACCACCTCACCCGCGACGCGCGTCTGACCGTCGAGGGTCTGGCGCAGGGCGCCACCTGGGCGTTCAGCCTGGACGAAGGTCAGACCTGGCAAGACGGCGCCGGCACCTCGATCGACGCGGCCCTCTTCGCCCAGGACGGCCGCCACGCCGTGCAAGTCCGGCAGACCAACGCCAACGGGACCAGCGACCCGGCCACCTTCAGCTTCACGCTGGACACGCACGCCGACACGCTCGACCTGTCCTCCCAGCCGGGTCTGCAGACCCGCGTGGACGCCACCATCGACGACAACGCCTTCCTGACGGGGCTGGCCCTGACCGCCACGCAGGATGCGCTGACCACCGACAGCCTCCACGAATTGCGGCTGCAGCTGGGCGGTGACGGCCTTGATCGCGCGCAGGACCGGCTGCTGCTGGACACCTGGATCGAGCTGTCCACCGCGCGCGAGCGCGACGACATCAACCTCTGCGGCATCGAGGGCCTCTCGTACCGGTATGACCCCACGGCCGCCCAGCTCACGATCTGGCGCGCGGATGGCGAGCCGATGTCGGGCTCCGACGCCGCCGCGTTGACCAACGCGATCCGGCTGGGCAGTCCGCAGGCGCTGCCGGGCGACGGCACGCGCACCGTCACGCTGAGCATGCTCGACGCCGCCGGCAACGTGAGCGCCGCATCGACGGTGTCGATGACGGTGGACACGCGCCGGCCGGTGCTGGACTTCAACGGCACCAGCGCTGGCGTCGACGCCGCCACCTATAGCGCCAGCCTGGCCGCGCCGATCCTGCTGCTGTCGGGAACGTCCGGGCTGACCCACGCCAACCCGGACGCCAGTTTCCAGCAAGTGGATATCGACCTGGGCGGCACCGCCATCAGCCGCAACGACCAGTTCGGCATCGTCGAGAACGGCATCCTGACCGCCTTCGGCGCGGGTCAGTCCACGTTCTCGCTGGGAGGCACGGACTGGTCGGTCAGCCAGGCGGGTGGCCATTACACCCTCGCACGCACGGACGGATCGCTGGCGGATCTCGCGCAGACGCAGGCGCTGTTGAAGGCCCTGGGGATGCAGAACACCTCCGCCTCCGCGCCGGAGGGCCCCCGGACCTTTGCGATCCAGGTCACCGATCAGTTGGGAAGAACGGCATCCGCGACCTCGAGCATCTCGCTCGACAAGACCCCGCCGGTCGTCGACCTCGACGGCTCCACGCCTGGCCTGGATCACGCGATCACCGCGGTGGCGGGCGTGCCCACGAGCTTCCTCGTCGGCGCCAGGCATCAGACCCGGGTGGACGAGGCCAGCGGCATCCAGAAGCTGGTCTTCACGCTGAGCAGCAACGTCCCCGGTGCCATCGACGGCCACGACTTCGCTGCGGAGGAACGCTTCGGGCTCGCCGAGCCGGGGGATCCGTCGAACTTTGTCCGGATGTCCTCGATGGGCCGGCCCGACGATTACCTGATGCCCATGGGCTTCAAGGGCCTCATGTTCGCCGTCACCATCGAGGTGGATGCCAAGGGCACCACGACGCTGACCTATGACGCCAACATGCCGATGAGCGCGGACACCGTGCAGCAACTGATGGAGCGGCTGGCCTACTACTGCGCGGCCGGCTCGGTCCCGGGCGAACGGCAGGTGTCGATCTCCGCCGTCGATGTCGCCGGCAACGTCAGCACCGTGCTCGCCCACGCGACCATCGATGTGCGACCGGCGGGCACCCCCACCGTCTCGTTGTCCGCCGCGACCGACACCGGCCGGTTCGACGACGACGCGATCACCTCGGCCAACGGCGGCGCGAACGCGCCGCTGACGCTGGAAGGATTCGCCCGCGCAGGCGATACGGTCACCGTGTTCCGCGACGCCAACGGGGACGGGACATCGCAGGTCAACGAGGTCCTGGGCACCGCCACGGCGGATGCCCATGGACGCTGGACCTTCACGGTCGACCAGACGGCGCTCGCGGACGGCGTCCATCGCTTCGGCGCCGTCGCCAACGGTCTGACGTCAGGCATCACGGAGATCACCGTCGACACCACGCGCCCCGCCAGCGTGCTGTCGATCGGCGACACGGTGAGCGCGCGGCCGGTGTTGAGCGGCTCGACGGAAGCCGACATCGACGTCACGGTCGAGATCGACACCGACAACGACCTGACCAACGGCTACGAGGTGAGCTACGTCACCCGGACGGACGAGCTCGGCCATTGGCGCCTGGACACGGCCACCGCGCAGACCGCGCAAGGCACGCCGCATCGCTTCGAGTCAGGCGACACGGTCAACGTCCGCGTGTCCGCGACGGACCATGCCGGCAACACGACTACGCAGACCGCCACCGGCACCACCGCCAGCGCGCAGTACAGCATCTCGGATTCCC
Source organism: Roseateles sp. So40a (assembly GCF_048081605.1). Classification (NCBI taxonomy): domain Bacteria; kingdom Pseudomonadati; phylum Pseudomonadota; class Betaproteobacteria; order Burkholderiales; family Sphaerotilaceae; genus Roseateles; species Roseateles sp. So40a. The sequence continues at coordinate 3,809,982 of NZ_CP182288.1, forward strand.
ACGTGATCGAGGGCGAGGACGGCACGCGCGAGATGGTGTTCATGGTCACGCGCAGCGGAGACCTGAGCGAAGCGGGCAGCGTCCACTATGCGGTGGACCGCTCGGCCAGCTCGGCCGGTGACAACGCGGCGTCGTCGCCCTCGAACGCGGACTTCAGCGGTCCCACCGCCGGCACGCTCGACTTCGCGGCAGGCGAGACCAGCAAGCTGGTCCGCTTCACGGTCCAGGGGGACCATTACCGCGAGGTCAATGAGAAGGTCGCGGTCCGGCTGGATCAGGCCCAGGGCGGTCAGGTCGACGACGGCCTGGGCATCGGCAACATCAACGAGATCGACATCACGCGCCTGCAGGCCGCCTACGGCCTGCGCGACCTCAACCCCCGCAGCAACGACTTCGCCGTGCGCGTGCGGCGCTCGTCGGACAACGCGGAGCAGGACATCGGCTTCGACGCCAATGGCGAGCTCGACCGCAAGGCACTGCTGGACTTCGTTGGCCGGAACGCCACCGACAAGGGCTTCGTGTCGCGTTGGTACGACCAGTCCGGTCACGGCCGCGACATGACGCAGACGGATACGGGCAAGCAGGGCGTGATCGTGGACGGCGGCGCGGTCGTCACGCGCGCGGACGGGTCCGTCGGCATCAGCTTCAATGCCGGCCGCAATGGCACCAACAACGACTTCATGGAGGCCAACGGACCTGCTGCCACGGACTGGAAGAGCGTGGCGGTGTATGCGAAGGTGCAGTCGGAAGGCTCGGCGAGCGGGTCATTGTTCAACCTCGGCGAAGCCAACGTGGGCAGGCTGAGCAGTTGCTATCCGGAGTCCGGCCGGGGTTACGTCTTCGATGTGCAGACCTACGGTTCAACCGGACGTCTGCAACGTGCGCTGGACCCGGGTGTGACGCTGACAGGCCGAGCCAACGACGTCGTGTTCGAGGCGCACGCCGGCAACATCGATGCCGGCACAGCGGAGCTCAACTACACCGACGCCAAGCAGGCGATCTTCGAGAACGGCGTGCGCGTCACGTCCGACGGCACGCTGGATAGTCAGTTCTCCACCGTCTCGCAATGGAAACTCGCGTGGCACGGTGCCTACGGCTCGAGTGACAGCAATTACTACCAGCAAGCCATGTACAACGAGTTCCTCGTCTACCTGGCCAAGGACAACAGCATGCCGACGATCCAGTCGCTGCAGGGCACCGCCGGCAACGACGTGCTGACCTACTCCGGCGAGACCGGTCTGACCGGCATCGACGGACTGGCCGGTCAGGACATGCTGTATGTCTCCGGCGCCGTGGACCTGGACTTCGGCGCTTTCGCCAACGGCGTGAAGGGCATCGAGACCGTGTGGATGGACAACGGTGCAGCCAACACGCTGACCTTGACGTCAGCCACGCTGGCGGCGAACGTCAACGGGCCGCTCGTCGTGCAGATGGGTGCCGGCGACAAGGTGGTGCTCGACGGCAAGACCTTCTCCTACGACGAGGGCCACACGCAGACCCTGGTCATCGGCCAGAAGCTCAACGACGTCGTCGTCGCCACCTCGCGCAACGATGTGCTGATCGGCGGCGAGGGCTCCGACACCTTCCTGTGGCTGAATGGCCAGACCGGTCACGACACGGTCCTCGACTACAGCCAGGGGCAAGGCGACCGCATCGACCTGACCCAACTCCTGCGAGGGTTCACCGAAGGCAACGAGGCGCGCTTCATCCAGCGTTCCATCGACGCGGACGGGAACGTCGAGCTTCGGATCGATGCGCATGGCAACGGAGACTTCGCCCACGCCGAGATGACCATCACGCTGCTGGACGTGAAGGCCTCCGACGCCATCACGGTCGTGACCGCCACGGGTCATCAGTCGGTGCTCTGACCGCGCAGCGGCGGCAGGCGCCGCCGCTCGGTATCAGCTCAGGCGCGCCGCCAGCCGGCGCGCCAGCTGCAGGGCCTCGGCCAGCTCGTTGGAGCCAGCCGGCGCGGCCGGCGCCGCGACCAGGTGCTCCAGCGCTGTCACCAGCGACTGGGCCAGCGCGCGTTGCTCGGCCTGACCTGCACGCTGGGCGGCATCGTCCTGCGGCGCTCGCTCGGAAGCGTCGGCCTGGCCGGCGCCCGAGGGCAGCGCTCCCTGCACAGGCACCTGCGCGATCAGCCGCTGCAGCCACCCGGCCAAGCGCTCCGCGCGGCTGCGATCCGCGCGCGACCACACCGCCCCCGCCGGGCGCGTCAGCACGATCGCGCCGACCGCCGACCCGCCGACATCCCGCAGCGTCACCGACTGCGACGATCGATCGCCGCGCGCCGCCTCGGACGTCGCCGTGCCGCCCGCGTGCCATCGCAGGTCGAGGCCGCTCAGCGCCAGGGCCTCGATCAGCCGCGGGCGCGCCTGCTGCCACTGCGCCTCCACGTCGCCCATCGTGCCGACGGTGACCGCCGTGCGGCCCAGGGCCAGCAGCAGACCCTCGGCGCCATGTGGGTCCGTGTCGAAACGGGCCAATTGCTCCAGGCGAGCCGGCAGCTCGGTCTGACCCAGCGTGGCTTCCAGGCGCTGCCGCTGCTGCTGGTGGTACCAGCTCGGGCCGAGCTGTTCCTGCTCCGCCATCAGCTGGCCCAGCCGCGCATGCGCGGCGGCCTGCAAGGACCGCGACTGGATCGCCTCACCCAGCGCGAGCGCCTGCTGCGCGGGCGCGACCGCCTCGGCGCCGCGCCGCAGCTCGCTGATCAGCAACAAGGTCTGCGCCTGCAGCCAGCGATATCGGCAACGCCGGGCCAGGTCCTCGGCCTCGGCCGCCAGCGTCAGCGCGTGGTCCAGCGCGCCGCTGTCGCGCGCGCACCGGGCGTGGTGCCACATTGCCTCGGCTTCGTAATCGCGATGGCCGACCGCGCGTGCATCGGCACGCGCCTCGTCCAGGCGTGGCAGCGCGGCCTGCGGCCCTTGGGTCGCTCGCAGCGAGACCGCGCGGTTGAGCGCGATCTTGGACCGCATGTAGGGATCGTCACCCAGTTGCGGGTAATGCAGCTCGGCCTGGTCGAGCACCCGCCCGCCGCGCGCCCAGTCCCCCAGCGCGAAGCACAGATGCGCCAGGCCGATCCGCGCGAGACAGGCCCAGCGCGTCTCGTCATCGGCCAATTCCAGCGTCTGGCTCCAGGCGTTGCAGGCCTGGACATAGTCGCCGCGCTGGTAATGCATGCGGCCCAGCGCCTCGCTGAGCTCGGCGGCCTCTTCCAGCAGCCGGTGCTGCAGCGCGCGCGCCAATGCGCGTTCCAGCTCCGCCTGCAGCTCGGGCCCGCGGCCCCAGCGCTCCAGGATGAAGAACGCGCCCAGCAGCGCCTGGAAGGACGGTTCGGACTCGCGCGCGATCAGCCGCTGCAGCCTCGGCAGGGCCAACCCGGGCCGGCGCATCACCAGCCGTTCCCAGCGCGCCTGCGGCGTCAAGGCCGCCCGCGCGGTGGCGGCGGCACCGCGCCGCGCCCCACGCGCCCGTCCACTCCTGGCCTTGCCGTCGCCCTCGCCTCGCTCGCCGATCGCCATGTCCATCCCGTCTGAGATCACCCCTCCTGGGGGGAAGCCGGAAGCATAAACGCCCCGACGGATCACTCCTTCGGGGCGTTCATTCACGTCCGGTTCAGCCTCGGTTCAGCCCCGGTTCAGCGACCGAGGCGCGTGCCGGTCGCCGATCAGGCGGCCGCGCCCGGGTTGCGCAGGCGGATGTGCAGCTCGCGCAGCTGCTTCTCGTCGACGAACGACGGCGCGCCGGTCAGCAGGCACTGCGCGCGTTGCGTCTTCGGGAAGGCGATCACGTCGCGGATGGACTCGGCCTTGGTCATCAGCGTCACCAGGCGGTCCAGGCCGAAGGCCAGGCCACCGTGCGGCGGTGCGCCGTACTGCAGCGCGTCCAGCAGGAAGCCGAACTTCACGCGCTGCTCCTCGGGGCTGATGTTCAGCGCCTCGAAGACCTTGGCCTGCACGTCCGCGCGGTGGATACGCACCGAACCGCCGCCCAGTTCCCAGCCGTTGAGCACCATGTCGTAGGCCTTGGCCACGCACTTGCCCGGGTCGGTGACCATCAGGTCCTCATGACCGTCCTTGGGCGCGGTGAACGGGTGATGCACCGCGGCCCAGCGCTTGTTCTCCTCGTCTTCCTCGAACATCGGGAAGTCGACGACCCACAGCGGCGCCCACTTGTCCTCGAACAGGCCGCTGGTCTTGCCGAACTCGCTGTGACCGATCTTCAGGCGCAGGCCGCCGATCGCGTCGTTGACGATCTTGGCCTTGTCGGCGCCGAAGAAGATCAGGTCGCCGTCCTGCGCGCCGGTGCGCGACAGGATGTCGGCGACGGCCTTGTCGTGCAGGTTCTTCACGATCGGCGACTGCAGGCCCTCACGGCCCTTGGCCGTCTCGTTGACCTTGATCCAGGCCAGGCCCTTGGCACCGTAGATCTTCACGAACTCGGTGTAGCTGTCGATCTCGCCGCGGCTCATCGTCGCGCCGCCCGGCACGCGCAGCGCGACCACGCGGCCGCCCGGCGTCGTGGCCGGCGTCGAGAAGACCTTGAAGTCGACGTCACCCATCACGTCGGTCAGCTCGGTGAACTCGAGCTTGACGCGCAGGTCGGGCTTGTCCGAGCCGAAGCGGTGCATCGCCTCGGCGTACTTCATGACCGGGTAGTCGCCCAGCTCGACGTTCAGCGCCTTGCGGAAGACGTGGCGGATCATGCCCTCGAACATCGCGCGGATCTCTTCCTCGCCCAGGAACGAGGTCTCGATGTCGATCTGCGTGAACTCGGGCTGGCGGTCGGCGCGCAGGTCCTCGTCGCGGAAGCACTTCGTGATCTGGTAGTAGCGGTCGAAGCCCGCCACCATCAGCAGCTGCTTGAACAGCTGCGGCGACTGCGGCAGCGCGAAGAACATGCCGTCATGCACGCGCGAGGGGACCAGGTAGTCCCGCGCGCCTTCGGGCGTGCTCTTGGTCAGCATCGGGGTCTCGATGTCGACGAAGCCGTGCTCGTCCAGGAACTTGCGCGCTTCCATCGCCACGCGATAACGCAGCATCAGGTTGTTCTGCATGTACGGGCGGCGCAGGTCCAGCACGCGATGCGTCAGGCGCGTGGTCTCGGAGATGTTCTCGTCGTCCAGCGGGAAGGCCGGCGTCACCGACGGGTTCAGCACTTCCAGCTCATGGCACAGGACTTCGACCTTGCCGCTGGCGACGTTGCTGTTCTGCTTGTCGGCCGGGCGCGCGCGCACCTTGCCGACGACCTTGATGCAGAACTCGCTGCGCACGCTCTCGGCCACCTTGAACATCTCGGGGCGGTCGGGGTCGCAGACGACCTGCACCAGACCTTCGCGGTCGCGCAGCTCGATGAAGATGACGCCACCGTGGTCGCGGCTTCGATGGGCCCAGCCCATCAGGGTCACGGTCTGGTCCAGCAGCTTCTCGCTGACTTGGCCGGCATAGCAGGTACGCATGGGGTTCTCCGGAAATTTCAATGTTCGTTGCGGCGGCGGCCGGGCGTCGATGCGGATCGGGGCGCTCACGGCCGGCGCGGCCAGGGATTCAGCTGATCAGGGAATGGGCGTTGGCGGGGTCCCGCGGGACCCTCAGGACTGAGCGCTTGCCGGGGCGCTCAGCCCGGTCAATTTCGGGCGGACTCGCTCGCGAGGACGATCGCGGGATCCCCCTGGGGCGCGACCACCCCCATCGAGATGATGTATTTCAGCGCCTCGTCGACGCTCATCGCCAGAGGCCGCAATTGCGCCCGGGGCATCATCAGGAAGAAGCCCGAGGTCGGATTGGGGGTCGTGGGCACGTACAGCGAGACATGCTCCTCGGCGTCCGCGCCGCTGAGCGTGCCCAGTTGCTGGGCCACCTCGCCGGCGGGCTTGCCGGTGACGAAGGCGATCGTCCAGGAACCCTGATGCGGATACGGCACCAGCACGGCTTCGCGGAAGGCGTTGCCGCTGGAGGAGAACAGCGTGTCGGAGACCTGCTTGACCGAGCTGTAGATGCTCTTGACGATGGGGATCTTGTAGAGCAGCTTGTCCCACTGGCGCAGCCACCACTGGCCGAAGATGTTCGCCACGAACATCCCGGTGAGCATCAGCAGCGCGACCATGACGACCACCCCGAGGCCCGGGATGTCGTGCAGCTGCTTGAGCGAGGTCTGCGCCGACAGCGGCAGCACCGCGCCGACCGCCGACAGCAACCACACGAAGACGCCGTCGATCATGCCCAGCACCCACAGCAGCACCCACACGGTGATCGCCAGGGGCAGCCAGACCAGCAGGCCGGTGATGATGTACTTTCTCATGCCGTGGTCCGGGCCTCGACGTCAGTGGCAGGCGCAGCCGCCGCCACAGGACGTGCCCGTGGACGAGCTCGAACTGGCGCTCGAGTCGGAGGACGCGGAGGTCGCGGAGGAAGGGGCCGCCGGTGCCGCGGCGCCGGTGTCGCCACCGCTCACCGGACCGGTCGCGGGGGCCGAGGTGCCGGCCACGCTGGCCTCCTTGGCGTCGCCCGAGCCGCTGGCGCTGCCCGCGCCGCCCGAACCGCCGCGGAAGTCCGTCACGTACCAGCCCGAGCCCTTGAGCTGGAAACCGGCGGCGGTGACTTGCTTCGAGAAGCTCTCCGCGCCGCAGGCGGGGCAGACGGTCAGCGGGGCGTCGGACAGCTTCTGCAGCACGTCTTTGGCGTGGCCGCAGGCGCCGCAGCGGTAAGCGTAGATCGGCATGGCGAGGGGACTACCGGGTCAAAAACCCGAAATTATATAGAGGGACCCGATCAGGCCCCACCGGCGAGCCGGTGGTGCGATCCATGCGAATCACGGATCGCCTGCGGACCCAGCGAGCCGATCAGCATGCCCACGATGCCCGCCAGCAGCCCGGCGAGCTGTGCCGGGAAGCGTTCGCCGGCCGGGGTCAGCAGGAATAGCAGCCAGGTCAGCACGCCCAGCACGATCGCGAAGATCGCGCCTTGCGTGGTCGCGCGCTTCCAGTACAGGCCGAACACCAGCGGGACGAAGGCGCCGACCAGCGTGACCTGGTAGGCGCTGGACACCATCTCGTAGATCGACGTGCCCTGCAGCGCGATCGCGTAGGCGCACACGCACACCGAGAACAGCAGCACGGCGATGCGCATCGTGCGCAGTTCCTGCTTGTCGGAGACGCGCGGGAAGAATTGGCGCCAGATGTTCTCGACGAAGGTCACCGACGGCGCCAGCAGCGTGGCCGAGGCGGTGGACTTGAGCGCCGAGAGCAGCGCGCCGAAGAACACGACCTGCATCACGAAGGGCATCTTGTCGATCACCAGCGTCGGGATGACCTGCTGGGGATCCTCGGCGATCAGCTGCTTGGCCTCGGTGGGCATGATGATCAGCGCGCTGACCACGATGAACATCGGCACGAAGGCGAACAGGATGTAGCAGATGCCGCCGATGACCGGACCGCGCGTGGCCGCCTTCACATCCTTGGCCGACATCACCCGCTGGAACACGTCCTGCTGCGGGATCGAGCCCAGCATCATCGTGATGGCCGCGCCGAGGAAGAACACGATGTCGTGGAAGCTCGGCTCGGGCAGGAAGCGGAACATGTCCTGGCTGCTGGCCAGCGCGATGACCTTGTCGGCACCGCCGGCCATGTCCGCGGCGAACCACGCGATCAGCGACAGGCCGACCACCAGGATGATCATCTGGATGAAGTCCGTCACGGCCACGGACCACATGCCGCCGAACAGCGTGTAGGCCAGGATCGACGCGGTGCCGATCATCATGCCCACCGGGATGCTGATCGCGCCGCCCGACAGCAGCTTGAAGACGAGGCCCAGCGCCGTGACCTGCGCCGCCACCCAGCCCAGGTAGGACAGGATGATGATGAAGCTGCAGACCACCTCGACCACGCGGCCGTAGCGCTCGCGGTAATAGTCGCTGATCGTCAGCAACGTCATCTTGTAGAGCTTGGCCGCGAAGAACAGACCGACCAGGATCAGGCACGAACCCGCGCCGAAGGGGTCCTCGACGACGCCGTTCAGCCCCGACTGGACGAACTTGGCCGGAATGCCCAGCACGGTCTCGGAACCGAACCACGTGGCGAAGGTGGTCGTGATGATCATCACCAGCGGCAGGTGTCTGCCGGCGATGGCGAAGTCCGCCGTGTTCTTCACCCGCCTGGCGGCCCACAGGCCGATCGCGATGGTGACAAGCAGGTAGAGGATGACCAGGGTCAGGAGCATGGCAGCGGGCCTTGGGAATGCGGGGGACGCAGAAACGGGGGAGTCCGGGACACAAAAAAGCGCGCGGATTATCCCCGGAATGTCAAGGTTTGCCGCCGAGGGTCCTCCCGCCCCCGAGAACTCGCCCGGAACGCCCCCCTACTGATCGCTCCAGCGCGACAGCGCTTGTTTAAAAGGAGTCCACGATGATCGGTTCGATGATCCAAGGCATTGGCGGCATGGCCAACGGCGCGCTGAACAGCGCAGCTCAGGTCCAGAACCAGATGGCGAAGGCCGGAGCCACGATGCAGCAGATGCAGAACACCCAGGAACAGATGGAGAAGATGCGTCGCGAGAGCGACATCAAGGTCTTGAACGGCTACGTCGAGACGGTCGGCCAGATTCGCATCTGACGCCATCCATCCCACGCAGAGCCTCGGCCCGGTGCCGACCTCGGGCGCGGCTCCGCCCCCCTCACCAGATAGAAAAGGAAACCCCATGGGCGCTTCTTCCGCCACCGTTGAAAACGCATACCTGCGCGGTCGGATCGAACAGACCGATCGCTCGCAGGAACAGATGATGAAGATGCTGAATTTCCAGCAGAAATCCCACTTCATGAACACCTGCGCCAACCGGATGCTGGGCATGAGCGCCTGCCACATGCAGCAAAGCTACGCCCGCTTCGGCTACTGACCCCAACAACCACGGCCCGCGCGCGTCTCGCGCGGGCCGCTCCCCCCTTACTCCAATGATCGATCTCGCCCCCACCCCCACCTATATCCAGGAAAAGCGCGCATGCATTGCGGCCTTCATGGATGCATACCCCGACATTTTTGCGGCCCCCACTCAAGCCGTCTCCTGGAGCGGCTTCGTCGAACAGGCGACCCCTCCGGACGAGCGCGAGGAGCGCATCCTCGACCAGGCCACCGGACGCATCGTTCAGGCCATCCGCTCGGCGCAGGACCGCACCCCCTCCGACTTCGACATGAAATCCATGCTCGACCAGGCCAAGGACGAAGGTTTCGGTGAACTGCAGGCCGATCCCGGTGTGCTGGAGATCGCCGCCGGTGAGCACCTCGACGAGGACGTCGCCACCATGGCCCGCGCGATGACGCTCTACAAGGAAGCGGTCAAGATGGGCATGGCCGAAGGCGGTGAACTTCAGCAAACCATCGAATCGAGTTTCGGCGGGCTGCCCGCCGAGACGCCGTTCATGCGGGATCTGCTGTCGACTGCCAAGCAGATCGTGCTGATCGACCTCAGCCACGCGATGCGCGCGGCCTGACGGAGTCGGGACGATGGTCACCTCACTGTCCACGGCGCGCCGCGTCGACGCGATCCCCGACGCCGCGCCGGCCTCGGGCGGAACCCGCTTCGCCAGGGCGATGGAGGAAGTCGGTCGCATCGACCCGGGCTCGCTCATCAACGCGCGGCATCGCCAAGGCTCGGCCTGGGTGCCCAACCTCGCGCGCAACGAGAAGCAAGTGGACCGGATGCAGCGCGACGTGCAACGCAGCGGTCGGATCGACGGCCTGGTGAAGATCGCCATGCGCGTGCAGGAAGACGCTGCCCGAACCACGCTGTTCGCCCGCACCCTGTCCAAGGCGACCTCCACGATCAAAGAGATCGCGTCGGCGGCGTGATGAACGCCGCACGCATCCTGCCGGCCCTGGCCCTCTCGGCGCTGCTGCTGGCGGGATGCGGCGGTGCCGTCGACCTCTACAACGGCCTCAACGAGAAGGACGCCAACGAGATCACGGCAGAGCTCGATCGGCACGGAATGGAAGCCGAGAAGGTCGCTGCGGGCAAGCAGTTGTTCATCGTCCGCGTCCCGCAGGACCGCTTCGCGGCGTCCGTGGCGGTCCTGCAAGCCGCAGGACTGCCACGCAACGCCTTCAGCCGCATGGGGGACGTGTTCAAGAAGGACGGGATGATCTCCACCCCGACCGAGGAACGCGCCCGTTTCCTCGCGGCGCTGTCGCAGGAGTTGGAGAACACGCTGTCGCAGATCGACGGCGTGGTGCTGGCCCGGGTCCACCCCGTGCTCCCTGAACGCGTCGTGCCGGGTGAACCGGTGCTGCCCTCCTCCTGCTCCATCCTGATCAAGCATGTCCGCGGATGGAATGCGGCCGCCTATGAACCGATGATCCGCAAGCTGGTGCTGGCCGGCATCCCCGGCCTGGCCGGAGCGCCGGACAAGGTCGCGGTGATCTTCGTTCCGGCTGAAACCTTCGTGCAGGACGCTCGACGCCCTCCCGCGACATCCTCCGGCGCCTCGACCTCGCTGCCCTTGCTGAGCGGTGCGCTGGCGGTGTTCCTCGGGATAGGCGGCCCGGCCGGCTGGTGGCTGTGGCAAAGACGCCGCTCCCGGGATGCCGACGATCGGGGTCCCGGCGATGCCGAACCGGAAGCCAGGATGGAACCGGACCTCGACGACGATCCGCTGGGGCTTGACGCGGCCGAGGTGCACGCGGACGGAGCACCGCGATGACCGGCGCCCCGCGAGACCATGTCGTGCTGCTGCGTGACTGGGCGGAGCTCTGGTACGAGCCATGGCGACGGATGCACCCCGCCTGGATCGACCAGCGGAGCGCAGACCGGGACATCCCCGAGCCCTTCGGCGACGGCGAGGACCGGTCCGGCCGGAGCTGGCTCCGACGCTTCGCGGACTCGCGTCGCCCCGCGGTGGTGTCGCCGGCATTGCGTCTCGGATACCACTGGTTCTGCGGGAGATTCGGGATCGATGCCTCCGCGCCACTTCCGTTGGATCAATTGGACGGATTGCCTGACCACGTCCCGCTGGATGAAGCCGGGCTGGACCGCGCCGCCCTGGCGTTGGGTCGAATCGCCCACGTCAGCCATTGCATGGCGGCCGCGCCTCGTGGCCTCGCCCAACTGTTCTCCGCCGGAGGCGGCGCCGCCGATGAATGGCGGGATGCGCTGCGTGTGGCCAGGGCTCGTCCGCTGCACGGCGTCGGCACCGCGCCGCCGCGAGACGGTGACAGCACGGCCTTGCGGCGCTGGGCCCTGCCCGTGATGGGGCGCCTCATCGAGGACGTGCTCCCCGGCGCCTGGCCACGTCTGCGCCTGCGCTGCGATCCCGCGCTCGTCGGCACCACGATCCTTCCGCCCGCCACGCTCAACGCCGCCCCCGCCGTGCGCCGCCTCGTCTGGCGGATCTGGCGCACGAGCACGCCCCCGCCAAACCCCTTCGCTGCATCGCGATGACTCCGACTCACCCTCCCAGATCGACTTGCGACCCCACGGCGCCCCAGTGGCGGCCGGCCCGCACCTCCGACGCCGAACACCTCATCCGCATCTACAACGAGTCGGTGGCCGGCGGGGGTCATTCACCGACACTGACCGATGGCACCGTGCAGGAGATGCTCGCCATCCTCGCGCTGTCCCGGCAAAGAGGCTGGCCGGTCTGGGTCATGGCCGTTCCCGATCCCGACGGCACTGGGACGATCCCCGTGGGGTGGGCACATGTCCGACCCATCGTCTGGGCGCCGCAGGCCTGTCGCAGCGCGGGCGATCTCTGGCTGTATGTCGCGCGCGATTGGCATGGCACCGGCTTGGCCATGCGCATGTTGCACCGGGTCGGGCGCGAGTCTCTGCGCTTCGGATTCGACACGATCACCTGCTGGATCCTGGACAGCAACCGCCGCAGCCTGTCGCTGGCACGCGCATGTCGGCTGGATCGATGGGCCTTGATGCCCCAGGTGGTCGATTACGGCGGCCTGCGCTTCAACCTCGAGATCTGGGGGTGTCGTCTCGATGATCCGGTCTGGCGCGCGCACATGGAGCGCCTGGAACGACGCCAGCACGGTCTCGCGCGACTGCGCGACGCTCGCCGTGGCGCACCGCAGCCAGCCATCGTCGGGTGACCGGATCACCGGCCATGCCGACGTCCATTCCTCTGACCTGGCTGGCGCTCGTCCAGCTGATGACCTTGTCGATGGCTCGCGCCGCGGGCATGGTCGTCTTCCTCCCGTTCCTGGCTCGCCAGCAGGCCTCGGCTCTCGTGCGAGGCGCGGTGTGCCTGGCGCTGTCGCTGCCTGCGGCGGTGGCGTTGTGGCCGCGATTCGGCGCCGCTCCGCTGCCGCTTGAACTGATCCTTGCCTTGGGCATCAAGGAAGCGCTGCTCGGCGCGCTGCTGGGCATGCTCGTCGCCATTCCGTTCTGGGCCGTGCGCGGCATGGGCACCTTGATCGACAACCAGCGAGGTGCCAACGCCGCGCAAATGGCCAACCCCGCGCTCCAGGCCGACGCCACGCTGCTGGGCGAGCTGTCCGAGCGGGCCCTCGTCGCCTTGCTGATCGACCTCGGCCTGCTGCAGTCCACCTTCACGGTGCTCTCGGTCAGCCACGCGCGATGGCCCGCGCTCGAGCTGTTTCCCATCCTGGACCTGGCGCATCAGCACGCCTTGCTGCAGGCGCTGGCCGGCACCTTGACCCAGGCCTTGCTGCTCGCCGGCCCTGCCCTGCTGCTGCTCCTGATGATCGAACTTGGCCTGGCCATCACCAGCACGGCAGTGCAGGGCTTCGACGTGTACGCCTCGGCGATGGCGGTGAAGACGCTCAGCGCGTTGGCGATCGTCGTGGTCATCGCCGTGCCGATGTTCGACAAGGCGGTGGACGACGCGGTCGGCTGGTGGCGCGAAGGCGTCCTGGATGTGCTCGGCCTGCTGCCGGCGCCGACGTCGGCGCCGCCCGTTGCCGGCCCCTCGTCGCCCTGAACGGGGGGCTTCCAGTCCCGCATCGCGATGTCAGAGAAGAACCTGCCCCCGACCGAATCCCGTCTGCGCAAGTCCCGCGAGGACGGCCAGCTCGGTGTCAGCCAGGACTCGCTGAAGATCCTGAGGTTGCTGCTGATGGCTGAGCTGGCCTTCGCCGCGGAGCCGATCTGGCGCGGGGTCTTCAGCGGTCTGCTCGACACCGCCATGCGCCTGGTGGCACACCCGTTGGACTTCAGCCTTGCCAACAGCGGCAACTCGATGTTGCCCGTCCTCGTCATGATCCTGGTCATGGCGGTGTTGCCGGCCATCGTGGCCGTCATCGGCACGCTCGCCCAGACACGATTCAACATCGCGGTCGGCGCGCTCGCCAAGGGTGTCGACAAGCTCAATCCCGGCAACAACCTCAAGGGGCTGATCTCCGGCCAGAAGCTGATGATGGCGGTGATCGGCCCGGTGCGCGGCCTGGCGCTGCTGAGCGTGGCATGGCTGGAACTCGAGGAGCGGCTGCCCGAGGTGGCTCAGACCTTTCGCCTGGATCCGGCACATGGATGGACGCTCTCGCTGGCGCTGCTGCAGTCGATCGAGCGACGCTGCATCGTGGTGCTGGTGCTGCTGATCGTCACGGACATCCTCCTGCAGCGCTACCTGACCTACCGGCAGCTGCGCATGGACATCAGCGAGGTCCGCCGCGATTACAAGCAGAACGAGGGGGACCCCATGATCAAGGGCACTCGCAAGCAGATCGCCAAGGAAATCGTCATGTCCGACAGTCCGCCGCCCTCGCAACGTCCCAGTGCGGTCGTCGTGAATCCCGAGCACATCGCGGTCTCGCTGTACTACGACCCGGAGATCACCGATGTTCCCCTCGTGCTGGACAAGCGCAGCGACGAGGAAGCGCTTGCCTTGCGTCAGCAGGCGCGCGAGGCAGGCGTTCCCATCGTGCGCTACGTCGGACTGGCGCGCCACCTGATGGCGTCCGGCACCGTCGGCCAGGGCGTCCCCGACCACACGCTGCGCGCCGTGGCGCTGCTGCTGCGAGTGATCGAGAAGTACGAGGAGATGGCGCCCGACGTGCTCCATCCGCAGCCGGATCTGGAGGCGGACGAATCACGCGTGGCGCTCGCCAGCGTCGATGACGAACTCGGTGACCGCATGCTGGATCTGAGCTGATCGCGGATCCGCGCGCGGGCAGGCACCGCGGCGCCGCGCCCGCGCCTCAGGCCTCGTCGCGCAACTGCTCCTCGATCGACACGTACTTCTCCCGCCTGCGCGCCAGCGCTCGATGACGGTCCGACGCCTCGCCCAGTGCGAGATCCGCTGCCTCGCGCGCCTGCTCGCGCGCCTGCAGTTCGGCCCGGGCCACGGGGATCCGCTCCAGTTGCTTCTGGTCGGCGTGTCGCCAGCGATTCAAGGTCGGCGCGCCGCCCGATTCGGCCTGACACGCCGCCCGCAGCGCGTCTCGCTGCACCGACACGTCCTCGATGCACGCCTGCAACGCCTGCCTGGCCGCCACCACGTCCTGATGCGCCTGCTCGGCGGCGCGCTTGACGCGGGCCAGCTCGGCCTCGGCCAGCGCGGCGCGCCGCTGGGCCAGCGCGCCAATCCGGCGCACGGCCGGCAGGCGGGGATCAGGCGGCGGAGACGACTCGGGCTCATGCGGCCCACGGCGCGGCGCGGGCCGCTCGTCGCGGGGCTGCCCATTGGCGACGGCCTTCAACACGAGCTCACGTCGCGTCTCACGACGCCACCGTGGTCAGCTGGTTCAGCCGGCCAAGACTGTCCTCCCACGCCGCGGGCGTGCGCGTGTCCTGACGCAGGAAATCGATGACCCGCGGATAGTCGGCCACGATGCGATCGGTCTCCGCGTCGAGGCCGGGCCGGTACTCGCCCAGCCGCACCATCAGCTCCATGTCCCGGTACCCGGACAGCACCTGGCGGATCCGATTGGCGGCGCGCCCGTGCTCGCGCGGGACGATGTTGGACATCACCCGGCTGAGGCTCGCCAGCACATCGACGGCGGGGTACTGCCCCTGTTCGGCCAGCTTGCGCGACAACACGACGTGGCCGTCCAGCAAGGACACCGCTTCCTCGCTGATCGGGTCGGCGCGCAGCTCGCCCTCGAGCAGGACCGTGTAGAACGCGGTGATGGAGCCGCCCGCGGCATTGCCGGCGCGCTCGATCAGGCGCGGCAACAGCGCGTAGACCGAAGGCGGGAAACCCGCGCGAGCGGGCGCTTCGCCGGCGGACAGCCCGATCTCGCGTTGGGCCCGGGCCAATCGGGTGAGCGAGTCGATCATCAACAACACGTTCAGTCCTTGATCTCGCAGGCCTTCCGCGATGGCGGTCGCCGTGAAGGCGGCCCTCACCCGTTCGATCGACGTGCGGTCCGAAGTCGCGCACACCATGACCGTGCGGGACATCAGCTCGGCATCGAATTCGTGCTCGGTGAACTCGCGCACCTCCCGGCCGCGCTCGCCGATCAGACCGACGACGATCGCATCGGCGGGACTGCCGCGACCGATGGCGGCCATCAGCGTCGTCTTCCCGCAGCCCGGACCGGCGAACAGCCCCACGCGCTGGCCTTGCCCCACCGTGAGCATCATGTCCAGGCTGCGCACGCCCGTGGGGAATCGATCCTTGATGCGCCATCGCTCGACGGGCGGCGGCGCATCGGCGATCACCGGGCGCATCACCACGCCGTCGGTGCCCGGTGTCAACGCGGGGCCGCGGTCCAGCGGCAGCCCGAACCCATCGAGGATCCGGCCCAGCAGCGGCCGGCCGACGGCCACATGGTGCACGGTGCGCAAGGGTCGGATCACGCAGCCGCCCGAGATGCCTTCCAACGCCATCAGCGACGAGAGCAGCACGTTCGCCCCCGTGAAGCCGACGACCTCGCACCGCCAGAGCCGCTCGGGGGTCTCGGGGTGGAAGACCTCGCACAGCTCGCCGATGCTCGCGCCCGGCACCGTGCCTTCGATCAGCATGCCCAGCACGCGGTGCACGCGTCCTAGCGGGCGTGTCAAGGTGACGCCGGCCATGGCCGAGTGACTGCGCTGTCCGAGACGTTCCGCGAGGTCCTGCGGGTTCACCATGCCACCTGCACCTTTCGCGGTCCGTCAAAGACCAGAACGCCGCGCTGGATCGCCACGAGGCGCCACGGCCCGACCCGGTCGCCCGGATGAAGACGCCGTCCGTCGCTCAGGATGACGTGGCTGGAGAGCCCCATCAGCACCTCGGCAATGTCGAACGGCAGGACCACGTCGTCCTCGCCCGGTATCTGGACGACCAGGCCCTTGCCGATGGGCTCGGGGCTGTCGTCGGAAGCAGTGGGGGTCGACATCGGAGGCGGGACGGGTGACGACCCCGCGTCCGAGGCCGAATCCGAAATCGGGGTTGGGGTTGGAGTCGGCGCCGAGGCCGGACTCTCGGCGGGGGCCGTGGCGGCGGCGCCGTCGGAACGTTCCGTCCCCGAGGCCTGGCGCACGAGCGCCGCGACGCCCAGCATCGTGCTCAGCAGGCCGGCCGCCACGATGAGGCTGCCGATCACGCGCACCCGCCCGGCCGGCAGCGCCAGTCGCCGTCGCGGCGCGGCGTTCTTCCGCCCCGAGGCGCCTGTGCGCCGACGCCTCGCCGACGGCACCGTCTCCCCGGGCTTCACGGCCGCGGTTTCATCGGGCAAGGAGGGCTCGTCGCGTTCCTCCGCCTGCATGTCGCCGGACACCGTCGGTTCGGATGAGCGGGCCTGCGGGAGCGGCGGCGTCCAAGGCGCCCAAGGCGCGTCGTCCGGCTGCACCATGAGCCATGCCGGGCCGATCTGAAAGGGCTGACCTGGCAGCAGGGTGAGCGAGTCCCCCGATGCCAGCCGTCGGCCGTCCTGCAGGACCACGTCGTTGGCCAGGACCTCGAGGCGGATGTCGCCGTCCGCCCCGAGGGACAGACGTGACTGCGCTTGCGCGATGCCCTCGTCCAGGAGCAGCAGATCGGCCTCCTCGCCGGAGCCCACCAGCAAAGGCTCCTCCAGCGGCAAGGCCGCACCGGACTGCAGACCGGTGAGAACCCGCAGCTCGAGCGCGAGGGCCACTTCGGTCGCCATCACATCAATAGAGCTCGGGGGCCGGATGGCCGTCCAACGGCACGCTGATCACGGCACGCACGCTGACGCGGAAATCCGGCGGCAGCTCGGACATGCCGATGACCGCCAGCTGAGGAATGCGGTCGGCCAGCAGCTTGCGCGCGTGGGGCCGGATGTCCTGCGCGCAGATCATCACCACGGGAGCGTCGTCAGCAGCGTTCAGGTAGGCGGCCGACGTCTCATCCATGATCGCGTCGGTGAGGTCGGCATCCAGCGCCAGGAAGTCGCCGTACGCGGTCTGACGGACCGAGGCGCGGATCTGCGCTTCCAATTCGCTGTCGAACATCAGGGCCCGCAGTTCCTTGCGCACGGCGTGGGCATCGCAGATCTCGCGCTGCAAGGCCGCGCGGACGCATTCCGTCAGCACCCCCGGATCACGCTCGCGCGGGCCCCAGTCGATCAAGGCGTTCACGATCATCGGCAGGTTGCGGATGCTGACGTTCTCGGTCAACAGGCGCCGCAGCACGTCGGCCATCCGGGCCACCGGCACCGCCCGCTCCAGCTCCTTGGCCACCTCGGGCGTCTTGCGACCGCACCAGGCGGCGATCTTCTGGGTCTCCTCCATGCCGAAGTACATCGGACCGACGCGAAGGAGCGTCTCCTCGCACAGCGACTCCAGCCGTGCCCAGCAGTCCTGAAGATCCTGCGGCACCGGAGACAGGGCCAGCGCCTGTGCCTCCGGCAACCACACCCGCGGGGCGCACGCCCGCCCGCCGCGCAGTTCGACGCGTTCCTCGGGAAGCCCCAGATCGAGGACATCGCCCTGGGTCCAGGTGCAGGTACGCAAGGTCTCGTCCAGCGACATCGAGAAGACGCGGACCTCGCCATGACAGAACTCCAGATCGGCGTCCGGGAGGTCGACGTCCACGTCGCAATCGATGGGCGGGGTCACCAGCGCCAGGCGGCGCACCAGTCCGTTCCGGACATGTCTGCAGACGCTGAGCGCCCGGTGCGCCCGTACCGGATCGATCCGGCTGCTGACGCGCAGCGCGAAGGCGCGCACGACGTCGAACTCACGCGTGGCCTCGATGTGGAACTCGCGATTCTGCGCTTCCTCGCGCTCGCGCTTGAGCTTGCGGTGCATCGTGGACAGTCCGACCGCGGCCGAGCCCGCCGCCAGCGCGGCAAACGCCGGCAACGGCATGCCGGGCAAGAGCCCGAAGGCGAGCATGGCACCGCTGGCCGTGACCCAGGCCTTGGGCTGATGGAGCAGCTGACTCGTCAGCTCGGTCCCGATGGCCGCACCGCCTGTCGGTTTGGACACGCGCGTCACCAGCAGGCCGGCCGTCATCGACATGAGCAGCGCGGGAATCTGCGCCACGAGCCCGTCGCCGATCGTCAGGATCGCGTAGACCTGCAGCGCGTCGGCTGCGGGCATGCCTCGCTGCACGACGCCGATGGAGAGCCCTCCGAGCAGGTTCACCAGCACGATGACGATGCCCACGATCGAGTCGCCCTTGGCGAATTTCATCGTGCCGTCCATCGCGCCGAAGAACTGGCTCTCCTCGGTCAGCGCGTCGCGCTGCGCCTTGGCTTCCTCCTGCGTGATGCCTCCGGCCTTGCGTTCCATGTCGATCGCCATCTGGCGGCCCGGCATCGCGTCCAGCGA
This sequence comes from Roseateles sp. So40a, assembly GCF_048081605.1. NCBI lineage: Bacteria > Pseudomonadati > Pseudomonadota > Betaproteobacteria > Burkholderiales > Sphaerotilaceae > Roseateles > Roseateles sp. So40a. Next base: position 3,828,659 of record NZ_CP182288.1, read on the forward strand.
AAAGCGCGCACCGACCTCCGCGACCCGCTCCGACCCTTTGGTGATCACGATGAACTGCACCACGGTCAGCACGAGAAAAACCACCAGGCCGACAACGAGGTTGCCTCCGACCACGATCTCGCCGAAGGCCTCGATGATGTGGCCGGCTTCCGCGTTGAGCAGGATCTGGCGCGTGCTCGCCACGCTGAGCGCCACGCGGAACAGGGTCGTCACGAGGAACAGCGAGGGGAATGCCGAGAGACCGGTGGTCTGCCGCACCTGCATCACGAGGACGATCAGCAGCGCGGAGACGCACAGGTTGATCGCGATGAGCAGGTCCAGGAGCCAGGTCGGCACCGGCAGCAGCATCGCGAAGATGACAGCGACCACCAACGCGGTGACGACGACTTCGGCCCGTTCACCGCGAGGTGCGATCTGGTGGACCAGGGTCAGGGCCGGGGAACCGGCGGGGCGTGCGGGAGGGGCGGTCATGGTGGCGGATCAGTCGAGCATGGGAGGGTGAGGTTCGCCACCTGAATCTGCTGGCGTGACAAGTGCCACGCCAGCGGCGCGTCAGCCCGCGCGGCGCACCATCCCTTGGCGGTTCAACAGGCCGCGACTCTCCAGGTCATGCGCGCACGCGAAGGAGAGTTCCTGGCGGACCAACTGCTTCGTGTCGCCGTTCAGCCAGATGCCCGACGGCAGCTCCGGCAAGGCGCGTTGCAAGTGCCGGCGCGCGCTCGCGAGTGCGTCGCCGTTGACTCGCAGCACCGTGGGCATGCGCGCCAACGTCGCCTGCGGCGACATCGCGAAGGTGGTCGCGATGAGCCATTCCGCGCATTTGTGCGCATCTTCCGGTTTGCCCGCGCCCGGGCATGGCCCTGCCTTCAGCAGTCGCTGCGCCTGCGTCTCCACCACGCGAACCTGCTGGATCGCGCGCAGCAGCGACAGCGACAGGAAGACCTCCGTGCCGCGCGATCGGCGCGGATCGACCCGGCCGCGCGGCACCGCCATGGCCGCCAGCCGGTCCAGGCCCCGCTCGCCCATGGCGGCCTTCGCGTCGAGCACCAGCTTGGGCGTCGGCGGCGACTGCAGCAGCGAGTACAGCGGCGAGCCGGGCGCCATGGCATCGCCGCTGGCGGCTCCGCGGCCCGTCGACGCGGCCGCCCGCATCCAGGCCTGCACGGTGACCGCGTCGGTCGCCTCCCCTTGATCCTCCTGAAGCCGCGCCTTCAGTTCCTCCGCGCGCGCACCGGGGGCCAGGTGCTTCAACGCCAACGTCATCAGGGCCTCACGCTCGTCGCTTCGGAACGTGTCGACATCCAGGGACGCGGTGGCCTCGGCGTCCCGGCCTTGCGCCCAGAGCGAGGCGAATCGCTCCGCGCGCTGGCGGATCGACGCGAACTGGTGGTCTCCGGCCAGCTGGCGCAGCATCGTCTGGATCGCATCGATCCGCATCATGGCTCGGGCCTGCTCGACCTTCGCGGACTGCGCATCGCGGGCGTCGTCGTGCGCCTCGATTTCCTCTCGCTCGCTGGTGCCGAAGGTGATCTCCTCGGCGCTCTCCCCCAGGCCGGCGCTGTTGGCCGAGGCCTGCAGGAAGTCTTGCCGGGCCTCCGCCCTGGCGGCGCGCCGCTCGGCGATGCGTTGCGCTTCAGCGTGCGCCGCCTCGACGGCGCGATCCTGTGTCGGCGCGCGCCACGGCCCGCGTTCGGCGCCCTGCGTCCCTGAGAGACGGTTCCGGATCGGGTCCTCGGGGGGCGGCGTGAAGGGGCCGTGGCCGGCGCGGGCAACGAGGGACGTCATGGGGCTCTCCACGAAAACAGGCGTTGAGGAAAGGAATCAGCGCGCAAGGGCAGGCGGTGGTCAGGGCAGCGCGCGGGCCGTCACGATGAAGAGCCGTTCACGTTCGTCGTTGCTGGTGGCATCGCTGCGAAACAGCGCGCCGATCAGTGGGATCCCCGCCAGGCCCGGCACTCGACTGTTGCTGACGCGTCGATCCTGCCGGCGGTACCCGCCGACCACGAGCGATTCGCCCGGCCGCACCAGCGCCTCGGTGCTGACGGCGCTGTTGCCGACGCGGGGCGTACCCGCCGCGGTCGTGCTGGGCGAGAGCTGGCCGTCCTCGATGTCCAAGGTGACGCGGATGCCTCGATTGTCTGGCTCGGCGCTGTCGGGCCGTGGGGGACCGCGCGGCGGATCGTCTCCCACGATGCTCGGTGTCACCTTGAGCAAGGTGCCCGCGGTGATCGTGCGCAGATCGGTGGCGCGTTCGCCCACGAGCTTCACGTATTCGGACTGATTCATGTCGAGCAAGGCGCCGACGTTGTTCATGGTCAGGATCGACGGACGGGACAGGACCTGGGCCTGGCCGCGGGACTCGAGCGCGCGCAGCCGCACCTCCAGCCGATCCGAGGCCCACAGGGCCATGGTCGAACCCGGGACGCCCGTGGAAGAGCCGTCCGAGTTCGCGCCGACCCGCCCTGCCGCACTGAACCCCCACCGCCCGATGTCGGAACCGCCTTGCACGTCGACCGACCAGTCTCGCAGCGCGTTGGCGCTGACATCCAGGATGGTGACGTTGATCTCGATCAGCCGGCTGGGCTGGTCCAGCTCCTCGACCAGCGCGCGGTACTCCTCGCGGCGGGAGGGCAGGTCCCACACGAGGATGGCATTCAGCGGCGCGTAGGCCGCCAGTGAGGGCGTGAAATCGACCGTGGTGTCTGTCCCCCGACTGCGGCTCGGGCGCCCGCTCGCGGGTTCCGCGAGCGCGGTGGACCACGCGCCGCCAGTGGCGGATTCAGCGACCGGTGTCGCCGGGCGCGGGGAGTTGCGAACCGCCTCAGGCAGCCGCGCCGCGGAAAGGCTGGGCAGACCCAACAGGCCGGACAGACCCGGGCTCGCCTCGACGCCGTCCTGCGCGGCCGCCGCGTTGCGCGCCATCTCCGCGGCGACCCCCGCCCAGGGGTCGGTGCTGGTCGAGGCGGGGCTGTCTGACGGGGACCGGTCGGCCGAGGGCCCCGATTTCAGATTGACGGTGCGACTGTGGGTCAGGATCTGATTGAGCGTCGTGACCAGGCCCGGCACGATCGTGCTCCGGTCCCGCGTGCGCATCTCCCGATCCGAAGCGGACGCATGGCGCAGGCGAAAGACCATCAGCCGAGGACGCTCGCGCGGCGCCGCCGTCTCGACGGGGAGCGCGAGCACCCGGCGCACGATCTCCACATAGGCGGACGGCCCGGACACGAGCACGCTCGGCGGGTCCGTGTCGAACTCACCCCAGCCGAAACGGGGTTCGAACAGGCCCAGTCCGATCAGCGCGTCCTTCACGTCGGCCGGTGTCTGCGATCCCAGCAGGATGCGCGCGCTGGTCGAGGACGCGCGCGCGGACACATGAAGCACCCCCTGATAGACGAACCAGTCCAGGCCCTGAGCCTCCGCGATCCGGTCCAGGTAGGCCGCCGGCGCGGTGCCCTTGCCACCGACGCGAACCGTGCGGGACGCGAGCGAGCGATCTGCCAGCTTGACCTGCAATCCCATCGCCGCGGCGAAGCGGTCCAGGGTCTGACCCAAGGTCGAGGGTTCATCCGCGCGATGGCTGTAGAGCGCGTCGCGCCAACTGTCGGGCGGAACGGCGGCGGCGGGCGTCACGGCCGGTCCGATCGGACCAAGCAGGCCGACCACGCACAGTGCCGCGCCCACCCATCGGGCATCCAGGGGACAAGCGTGTCTCATGTCAGCGCATTTCTTCAAGGATCTTGCGTTGCGTCAGCCAATGACGCTGCATCGTCAGCTTCATCGAGGCCGACCTGGCCTGATGTTGCAACTGCATCTCCACCGCGCGGTCGATGTCCGCCGCATTGAGGGTCTTCATCGCCTCCGACAGCTTCTTCGTCTGCGATTGCGCGGTCTGCATCAGGCGGTGGGTCGTTGAGATCGAGGTCATCTGGAGGCTCCTGGGAAATGTGAGGCGGGGGAAGGGAATTCGCGGCCGATGTCGGCGGCGATGCGGTCTCCGATGCCGTGGCGTCCGTCGCCACCACATCGATCAATGCGCCCACGTTGTCGCGGTAGGACGCATGCAGGCTGCCCATCGGGTGCTCCAGCACGCAGTGGCCGGTCTCGAGCGTCGAATCCGGTGTCAGCGTCCAACCGGTGTCGGCAGCGAACCCGCCCAGCACGGCGGCATCGTCGGGATGCGCGCGGAGCCGGCCATCGCCTTCGCCGCGTGAGGCGCGCCATTCGTCCAGCAACAACCTGGCGCTGGATCGCGCCGCGAGATCGCCCGGCAGCTCGATCAACAGCCGGCGGGCCGCCGCATGCGCGATGGTGGTCATGAGGGTCTCGATGCCCGCTTGCAGCGCGGCGCGCTCGCCGGTCAGCGCCGACGCGATCCGTGCGACATCGGTCAAGGTCTCGCGTCGCAACGCCTCGATCTGGTCAAGGGCCTGGCGGTTCAACGCCTCCCGCTTCTGCGCGCGCCAGCGCGTTTCCCGTTGACGGGCCTGTCGAAGCCGGCTCGCGCAGCGCCGACGCGCGGCCCGCACGAGCTCCGAGGCCTCGCGGATCACCGCGAGGGACTCTCGCGCCACAACGACGGCGGCCTCGCCGGTCTCGACATCCTGGTCGAGGCGAAGGGCGAGGCCGTTGAGCGTGAGGCGTTCGGCAATCCAGGCGGGGTGCATGGGCGCGCTAGTGCGATGGCAGGACCTGCCGGTTCGCCCCGCAGGCGTCGCCAGAAGAACGCATCGCTTCGCGCCACGCACTGACCGCCCGATCCGCGTCGCCCTCCCTGACTTCTCCTCTCGCCCGCCACGACGGGTGCTCGCCCATGACATCCGCCATCACCCACGCCCCCCTCCCGCTCGTCTGCACGGCGCCGCCGGATCCGGTCACCACGTTCCAGACACCCGCGCGCTTCCCTTCGCGCGATGCCGTCCGGGTCCGGCTGGAACGGACGCTGCGACGTGGATTGAGCTGGAAGGTGCCTGATCTCGATGAGGAACTCGCGGACGGATCGCCTTGGTCCGCCCTGCATCTGACGCTGTCAGGCGCGGCCGACGGCTCCGACGCGAATCCCGACCCGCGAGCGATGAAGGCGCCGTGCATGCAGCGAGGGAGCGTGACGCTTCGCGGCGCGCATGGCGATCTGCGACTTCCTGACGATCGCCTGATCGCGCTGCTCACCGGGGTGGCGCTGCCCCCGGCGGCCGACACCTCCACGCGGGACGGTCTGCTGAACCTGGCCTGCGCGCTCTGGCCGACATCGATCGCCGACGCCCTGGGTGGAGCGCTGGCGGTCGCCACCGGATCCGACATCGGTCAAGAGACGCTGCAAGCTCCAATTCGCGCCGCGCTCACCTTGATCGCACGGGATGGCTCCCGTCACACGGTCGGTATCGAGGCCACGGCCGAGAGCTGGTCGGCCATCGCCGGGCTTGCGGGCTGGGTGCCGATGCCTCTGACGCATCCGCTGCCGCCGGCCCTGGCCGCCGTGACGCTCCCCATGGGCCTGCACCTGGGCCGAGTGACCGTCTCGCGCTCGACGGCGTCCCGCCTTCGTGTCGGCGACGCGCTGTGGCTCCCCGCGGACAACCCGTCAGAAGTCCGCCCGCTCTGCTTCATATCGGGGAGGCAACTGCTTCATTTAGGTCAGGTGAACCACCTCTCACGCGAGTTCCAGGGATGGGGCCCGAAGGGGGGCCGGGGCTCCAATTCCCCCCATGCCTTGCCACCCCCAACGGAGCCCCGCAACGTGGATGCCTTGACCGTAGATCTGGACTTCATCGTCGGCCGCGTCGCCCTGACCGTCGGCGAACTCAGCGCCCTGGCTCCGGGCCACGTCATCGAGCTGGAATCCACCACCCCCGCCCACGTGCGCATCGTCGCCCACGGCACCGAGCTGGGCTCGGGCCAGCTGGTGGATGTCGACGGGCGCCTCGCCATCGAGATCCTGCAGTGGGGGAGTCCGCGGTGAATGTCGGCAACCTCGATCCCGTCGCGCTGGCCGTCCTGCTCGGGGGGCTGACGCTGCTGCCCCTGCTGCTGGTCTGCACGACGAGCTACCTGAAGATCTCGGTGGTGCTGATGATCGTGCGCAACGCGCTCGGCGTGCAGCAGGTACCGCCGACGATGGCGCTGAACGGCATGGCGCTCGCCGCCACGCTGTTCGTGATGGCGCCGGTGCTCAACGAGGTCGCCTCGAGGTTGCACATCAATTCGCCCGCCGCCAGCGGCTCGGCGTCGTTCGAGGCGTCCGGCACGTCGCGTGTCCGCCCGTCCTCGAAACCCCTCGGCCTGCCCGAACTGGCCCATGCGTCCGAGCCGTTTCGCGGCTTCATGCTCGCCAACACGCTGCCGGAGAAGCGACAGAAATTCGTCGATCTCGCCCGGCAGCAGTGGAGCGAATCGGGCCTGGCCGCCCCCGCCGACAGCGATTACGTCGTGCTGATTCCCTGCTTCGTGGTGAGCGAGCTGGAGCTCGCGCTCAAGGCCGGGTTCGTGCTCTACGTCCCCTTCGTCGTCATCGACCTGCTGCTGTCCAACCTGCTGCTGGCGCTGGGCATGCAGATGGTGTCGCCGATGGTGGTGTCGCTGCCGCTCAAGATCCTGCTGTTCGTCCTGCTTGACGGCTGGGCGCGGCTCTTCGACGGCCTGGTCCGTTCCTACGCATGAGGGCCGCGGCGTGATCGAAACCATCGCGTTTTTCCAGAAGGGCCTGTTGCTGGTCATCTGGCTCACCCTGCCGCCGCTCGTCGTGGCGGTCATTGCTGGCGTGATCGTCTCGCTGGTGCAGACCGTCCTGTCCATGCAGGACCAGAGCATTCCCTTCGCCGTGAAGCTGCTCGCCGTCGGCCTGGTCCTCGCGATGACCGGCCGCTGGATGGCCTTGCAGCTGCTCGCGCTGGGCGACCTGGCCCTGTCGGCATTGATCACCTTTGGAGGCCGCCATTGAGCGCGCGCCTCGACTTCCCTTTCCTCATGCGCCCGGCGCGGCGTGCCCTTGTCCTCCCCACTCCAGGGAGCCCCCGGCTCCGGAACATCCCCGTCGGGCGCGCGCCCGCTACCGAGCCCAACGGGGACCCGGACCATCTTCGAGTCTGTCCATGAACCATTCCTACGAAGTTCCGGAGCCCGCGGACGCCGCCCCTCCCAGCGCGGCCGTTGAAGCGGTCGATGCCGACAGTGGGACGGCAGCCCCCACGGACGCCGCTCCGGTCGAACGGGTCCACTCGGTCGAGCCGGTCGAGCCGGTCGATCCCGAGCTCGTCCGCCAGCGTCAGCAACTGGTCCTGGCGCACATCGTGAAGATCGCCCGCGAGTCCCGCAGCGACTCCAGCAAGCTCAAGCGTTTCCTGCGCCGGTATGAGCGCTCGCCGGGCGAACTCGACGACATCATCCAGGACGCGATGCTCGAGGCCACGCGATGCGCTGATCGTTTCCAGGCCCGTTCCACGGTGGAGACCTGGTTCTTCGGCATCGCGGCGAACGTGGCACGCAACCACGTCGCGCGCTGTTCCAAACGCAGCAGCCAGATGACCAGCCTGGACGAGTCGCCGCACATCATGGACGTCGAGTCGGCCCATCGCCCCCGAGATGGATCGGTGGACGTCAGCCAGCAGGTGGCGTATCGCCAGTTGGCGGGCATCGTGGATGTCACCCTGTCCGGGCTCTCGCCGGACCTGCGCGGCACCTTCGACCTGGCCTGCCTGCAGGAGGAGTCCTATCGGGACGTGGCCGAGATCCAGGCCATCCCCATCGGCACGGTGCGATCACGGGTGAACCGGGTCCGCACGCTGCTGCGCTCGCGGCTGAAGCAAGGTTTCGCCGACTACGCGACCTGACAGTGCCACCTGATGGCGCCACCTGACGACGCCGAACGTCACGTGTCGTCTCCCAAAGACAAACCGCCCCTTGAAGGGCGGTTTTGTGTTTCCAGACGTTGCGACTACGTGGCGACAACGTGGCGAGCTCAGTCCCACCAGCGCAGCGCGAGCTGCGTCAGCACCAACGCCACCATGAAGCCGCCGACGCCCCACAGCAGTGCCTGCAGCAAGTGATTGGTGCGGCGCTGCTCAGTCAGCAGCTGGCGGGTGAGGTCGGCATGGCCATCCTCGGCGCGCTGGCGCAGCACCTCATGCATGAGTCTCGGGAACTCCGGCAGGATCTGCGCGTAACGCGGCGCTTCCTTCTTGAGGTGGTTCACGAAGGCTCGCCAGCCCACCTGCTCGTCCATCCAGCGCTCCAGGAACGGCTTGGCCGTCGCCCAGAGATCCAGTTCCGGATCGAGCTGACGACCCAGACCTTCGATGTTGAGCAGCGTTTTTTGCAGCAAAACCAGCTGCGGCTGAATCTCGACGTTAAATCTTCGCGAGATCTGAAACAGGCGCATCAGCACCTGGCCCAGCGAGATGTCCTTGAGCGGCTTGTCGAAATGCGGCTCGCAGACCGTGCGCACCGCGCCTTCGAGCTCATCGACCCGCGTCTCGGGCGGCACCCAGCCGGACTCGATGTGCAGCTCGGCCACGCGCTTGTAGTCGCGGCGGAAGAAGGCGATGAAGTTCTGCGCGAGGTAGTCCTTGTCGACCTGCGTCAGCGTGCCGATGATCCCGAAGTCCAGCGCCACGTAGTTGCCGAAGGTCTTGGGGTCCAGGCTGACCTGGATGTTCCCGGGGTGCATGTCGGCATGGAAGAAACCGTCCCGGAACACCTGCGTGAAGAAGATCGTGACGCCGTCGCGGGCCAGCTTCTTGATGTCCACGCCCGCTTCGCGCAGCCGCTCCAGCTGCGAGATCGGCACGCCGCGCATGCGCTCCATGACGATGACCTCGCTCTTGCAGAGCTCCCAGATCATCTCCGGCACCAGCACCAGGCGCAGGTCCTGCATGTTGCGGCGCAGTTGGGCCGCGTTGGCGGCCTCGCGCACCAGGTCCAGTTCGTCGTGCAGGTAGGTGTTGAACTCGCCGACCACCTCGCGCGGCTTGAGCCGTCGGCCATCGGCGGAGAAACGCTCCACCCATCCTGCCAGCGTGCGCATCAGCGCGAGGTCGTCCTCGATGATGTCCAGCATGCCCGGGCGCAGCACCTTGACGGCCACCTCGCGGCCGTCGGGCAGGGTCGCGAAGTGCACCTGCGCGATGGACGCGCTCGCCACCGGCTCGGCCTCGAAGCTCGCGAAGATGTCCTCGATGCGCCGTCCGAAGGCGCGCTCGATGAGCTCGCGTGACAAGGCGGCGGGGAACGGCGGGACGTTGTCCTGGAGCTTGGACAGCTCCTCGATCATGTCCGGCGGGACCAGGTCCCGCCGGGTCGACAGCAGCTGACCGAACTTGACGAAGATCGGCCCCAGCCGCTCCAGCGCGAGCCGCAGCCGCACGCCGCGCGGCTGGTCCCAGGCGCGGCCGACCGAGATCAGCCGGCGCAGGAAGCGGAATCGACGCCGCTTGAGCGTGGACAGCGCCAGCTCATCCAGCCCGAATCGATACAGGGTCCAGACGATGACCAGCAGGCGGGACAGATACCTCATGAGCTCATGCCCGGCCTGCGCCGTCGGGCATGAAGCGGCCCGCCTGACGGGCCAGGGCCGCCAGCGCGCCGGCCGCGGCGCGGCCGAAACGGCCGAGCTGGTGCGCCACGGCGGGTCCGGTGATCGCGGCGAGGTCGTCCTCGATGTCCCAGCGCACGTGGTCGATCAGCCAGTTGAAGTCGCCGGCGAGCTGGGCATCCCCTTCCACGCGCACGTCCGGACGCGCGCCTGACAGCGCCGCGAAAGCCGCGGCCGCGGGGTTGGACGCGTCCAGCTCGATGAGCAGGTCCGGTTCTTGCCTAGGGGCATCCTCGTCGGCCAATCGTTCCAGGAGACCGGCGGGGGTGATGCGCAACCGCAGGTCTGGCGCCGCGGGCAGCAGCGCCGGCCAGCCGGCCAGGCGCAGTCGCAGCGTCTTGCCCGTGTGCGGGGCCAGGCGCGCGGTGGCGACAGGCTCGCGGGACATGACATGGTTGAGCAACAGCGTGATGCGATCCTGGACCGCGGGGGCCAGGAGCAGGGACCATTCTTGGAGCATGGGACGGATTGTAGGCAGGCCGCGAGAGCGGTCCGGGGCGCGACGAAACCGGTGACAAGCTAGGGGGGCCGGTTACGAGTGCGCGAAATGAATTGAGCGAGAATTTCCGGCTGTTTGCCGGGGAAGGACCACTGGGTGATGTTTGAGGATCGGAATTACAAGAGAACCTTCTACAGCGCGCCGCAATCGGTCCAGTCGTTCATCGCGGCCTTCCTGGAACCGACCCTGATCGTCGGGGTCTACCTGGCCCTGCTGGCGTGCTTCGACGAGCCCGTGATGCGCTCGACCTACACGCTGTGCATGCTGGTGTTCGCGCTGACCTTCCCGGGACGCAACCGCTTCACCGACCATCCGGCCAGCGCGTTCACCGACATCGTCGGGTCGTGGCTGATGCTGTTGCTCATCCTGGGCATGTTCGCTTACGCGACCAGCAGCTTCCATTACTTCGAGCGGCCGGTGCTGCTGTGGTGGGCGCTGCTGACGCCGCTGGCGCAGATCATCGCGGTCGAGATCGGCCGGCGCGTGCTGCGCTGGCGCTCGCGCCAGCCCTGGATCCGCCGCACCGCGGTGATCGTCGGCGCCGGGCCGCTGGGGGCCAAGGTCGCGCGCGCGCTGGAATTCGGCACGGCCGGCGGCGCCGAGTGCCTGGGCTTCTTCGACGACCGCACCGCCGACCGGCTCCACGACGACTGCACGGACCGCATCCTGGGCAGCCTGCCGCAGCTGAGCGACTACGTGCGCGCCCACGGCGTGCGCGAGGTCTACATCACGCTGCCGCTGGGGTCGCAGCCGCGCATCCTGCAGCTGCTCGAGCAGTTGCAGGGCACGACCGCGTCGCTGTTCTTCGTGCCCGACGTCTTCGGCATCAGCATCATCCAGGGCCGCCTGCAGGACGTGAACGGCGTGCCGGTGGTGGGCATCCTGGAGACGCCGTTCACCGGCGTCAACGAGGTGGTCAAGCGGATCAGCGACATCGTGCTGGCCGCGATGATCCTGGTGCTGATCTCGCCGATCCTGCTGATCCTGTCGATCGGGGTGAAGATGAGCTCGCCCGGACCGGTGATCTTCAAGCAGCGCCGCAACGGCCTGGATGGCGAGGAGATCATCGTCTACAAGTTCCGCTCGATGCGCTCGATGGACAACGGCGCGGTGGTCAAGCAGGCCACCAAGGGCGACCCGCGCATCACGCCGTTCGGCGCCTTCATCCGCAAGACCTCGCTGGACGAGCTGCCGCAGTTCATCAACGTGCTGCAGGGCCGTATGAGCATCGTCGGTCCGCGCCCGCACGCGGTCGCGCACAACGAGGAATACCGCCAGATCATCAAGGCCTACATGGTCCGCCACAAGGTCAAGCCGGGCATCACCGGCTGGGCACAGGTGAACGGCCTGCGCGGCGAGACCGACACCGTGGACAAGATGAAGGCACGCGTCGAGTACGATCTGGAGTACCTGCGCAACTGGTCGCTGGGCCTGGATCTCCAGATCATCGTTCGGACCGTCCGGCTGATGCTGTTCGATCGCCACGCGTATTGACGACGGATGACGGCCGAATCACGACGGGATGACGACAACAAGGGGACTCCACCGATGACGCGACACCACCGACTGACCCTGCCCCGGGCGCTCCCGCTGGCACTGCTGGCCGCTGCCGCCCTGCCCGCCTGGGCCCAGAGCGACGTCGGCAGCCCCTGGTACCTGGGCGCCTCGCTGGGCCATTACTACACCGACAACGTCTTCCGATCCAACGCCGCGTCGAACAGCGACCGGCTGACCTCGCTGAGCCTGCTGGCCGGCGCGGACACGCGGCTGGGCCGCCAGCGCGTGCATGCCGACGCGCGCTTCAACGACACCCGCTATCAGGAAAACAGCCGGCTGGACAACCGCGGCTACAACATCGACGCCGGGCTGGACTGGGAGACCGTGGGCAACCTGTCGGGCACGGTGGACTACACCACCGCCCGCACGCTGGCCGACTTCAACAGCAACACGGGCATCGCGCCCACGACCGAGCGCAACCTGCAGACCGACCGCAGCCTGGGCGGCAGCGTCCGGCTGGGCCTGCCCAACCTGTCGCCGTTCACCGTCGAAGGGACGTTCTCCCGGCGCGAGCGGGACTATTCGCTGGCGCTGTGGGACTCGCAGGAATACCGCCAGAACATGTCCTCGCTGGGCCTGCTCTACAACGCGAGCAGCGCCTGGCGCTTCGGCGTCGCGGGCCGCTACACCAAGGGCCGCGTGCCGTCCAACGGCTTCGAGTGGGACCGCAAGGACGTCGACCTGACCGCGCTGTGGCGCGCCACCGGCTCCAGCAGCCTGAACGCGCGGATCAGCCGCAGCACCTCGGATTCCTTCACCGGCGTGACCGGCGCGCTGAGCTGGACCTGGGCGCCGGGCGGCCGCTGGACGCTCAACACCAAGCTCTCGCGCGACACCGGCGTCGAGGCCTATTACCTGGGCATCAACAACGGGCTGGCCGACTTCAACCGCGTGCAGACGGCGCTGCAGACGCAGTTCAGCTACCGCCTCACCGGCAAGATCACCGCGACGGCCGGCCTCGGCATCACGCGCCTGAGCCGCAACGGCGACATCGCCCTGCCCGGCGCCGGCGCGAAGGACAACTCCAAGCAGTACAGCCTGGGCCTGGCCTGGGAGGCGCTGCGCAACGTGACGGTGGGTTGCTCGTACACGCGACTCGACCGCGACACGTCCAACGTGCTCTATTCCTACAACGCCTACACCGCCGGCTGCTACGTGCAGGGCATGATCCGCTGACACCGAAGATCCCATGGCCAACGACACCATCCTGCTGACCGGCGCGACCGGCTACATCGCCTCCCACACCTGGCTCGCGCTGCAGGCGGCGGGTTACCGCGTCGTCGGCGTGGACAACTTCAGCAACAGTTCGCCCAAGGTGCTGGAACGCCTGGCCGAGCTCAGCGGGCAGACCCCGCTGTTCGAGAAGCTCGATGTCTGCGACGGCGCCGCGCTGGAAGCGGTCTTCGCCGAGTACCAGCCCGCGGCGGTCGTCCACTTCGCCGCCTACAAGGCCGTGGGCGAGTCCACCACCAAGCCGCTGAGCTACTACCGCAACAACCTCGACGGCCTGCTGACGGTGTGCGAGACGATGCGCCGGCACAACTGCAAGCGCATCGTGTTCTCCTCCAGCGCGACGGTCTACGGCCAGCCCAAGTCGCTGCCGCTGCGTGAGGACGCCGACCTGATGGCGGTCAACCCGTACGGTGCGACCAAGCTGATCGGCGAAGGCATCCTGCGCGACCTCGGCGCCTCGGACCCGAGCTGGCAGACCGCCTGCCTGCGCTACTTCAACCCGGTGGGTGCGCACGAGAGCGGCCGCATCGGCGAGGACCCGCGCGGCATCCCCAACAACCTGATGCCCTACGTGACGCAGGTCGCGGTGGGCCGCCGCGCCAAGCTGTCGGTCTTCGGCGGTGACTACGACACCCCGGACGGCACCGGCGTGCGCGACTACATTCACGTCGTCGACCTGGCCGAAGGCCACGTGGCGGCGCTGAACTTCCTGCTGCGCGGCGACGAGTCGATCTGGGTCAACCTGGGCACCGGCCGCGGCTACAGCGTGCTGGATCTGGTCCAGGCCTTCGCCAAGGCCAGCGGCCAGCAGATCCCCTATGAGATCGTGGACCGGCGACCTGGCGATGTCGCGGCCTGTTATGCCGATCCGGCGCTGGCCCGGGACAAGCTGGGCTGGAGCGCGCGCTTCGACCTGGACCGCATGTGCGAGGACAGCTGGCGCTGGCAATCGGCCAATCCGAATGGTTTTGAGAGTTGAGAGAGAGGGAGCAGTAACTTGAGCAAGATCGATACGCAACCGGTGATCATGGCGGGCGGCAGCGGCACGCGCCTCTGGCCCTTGTCCCGCGCCGGTTATCCGAAGCAGTTCCTCGTGCTGAACGGCAACACCAGCCTGTTCCAGCAGGCCGCGGACCGTTTGTCCAGCCTGGGCGCCGAGGACATCGCCGTGATGGCCCCGATCGTCGTGGGCAACGAGGAGCACCGCTTCATGGTGCTGGACCAGCTTCGCGAACTCAAGCTGACGCCGAGCGCCGTGCTGCTGGAGCCCGTCGGTCGCAACACGGCCCCGGCGATCACGCTGGCCGCGCTGCAGGCGCTGGAAGCCGGGCAGGATCCGGTGCTGGTGGTCACGCCGGCCGACCAGACCGTCACCGACGGCCCCGCCTTCACCGCCGCGCTGCAGGACGCCGTGCGTCAGGCGCAGGACGGCGCCATCGTGATCCTGGGCATCACGCCGGACCGTCCGGAAACGGGCTACGGCTACATCCGCTCCGCCGTCGAGGGCACGGGCCTGCGCGTCGAGGCCTTCGTCGAGAAGCCCGATGCCGCGACCGCCCAGAAGTACCTCGACCAGGGCGCCTATTACTGGAACAGCGGCATGTTCGTGCTGCGCGCCAGCGTCTGGCTGAAGGCGCTGGGCCAGTTCCGTCCCGACATCGAGCAGGCCACGCGCGTGTCGTTCACGGCCAAGGCGGTGGACGGCGCGTTCGTGCGTCCGGCCAAGGAATCCTTCGCCGCGGTGCCGGCGGAATCGATCGACTACGCCGTGATGGAGCGCTGCCCCGGCAGCCCGATCGCGCTGCGCATGGTCCCGCTGGATGCCGGCTGGAACGACCTGGGCGCCTGGGAAGCCGTGTGGCAGGTCGCCGAGAAGGACGCCTCGGGCAACGCCAGCCGTGGCGACGCGATCATCGCCGACAGCCGCAACACGCTGGTCCATGCCACGAGCCGGCTGGTGTCGGCGGTGGGGCTGGACAACATCGTCGTCGTGGAGACGCCCGACGCGGTGCTGGTCGCCGACCGCAGCAAGAGCCAGGACGTCAAGAAGATCGTCAACCAACTGACCGCGTCGCAGCGCGACGAGCAGAACCTCCATCGCAAGGTCCACCGCCCCTGGGGCTGGTACGACAGCATCGACATGGGCGAGCGTTTCCAGGTCAAGCGCATCATGGTCAAGCCCGGCGCCTCGCTGAGCCTGCAGATGCACCACCACCGCGCCGAGCACTGGATCGTCGTGCAGGGCACCGCGGAGATCGTCAACGGCGACAAGACGCTGCTGCTGACCGAGAACCAGTCGACCTACATCCCGCTGGGCCAGGTCCATCGCCTGTCCAACCCGGGCAAGGTGCCGCTGGAGATCATCGAGGTCCAGTCCGGCTCCTACCTCGGAGAGGACGACATCGTGCGTTACCAGGACACCTACGGGCGGAACTGATGCACGAACGCCCCCGGTCCCGACCCTCACCCGGGGGTATGGGGTCGGCGGCGACTGAAAAGTCGGATACAAAGCCGTCCTCGGAAAAGTACAGGAGAAGGCCGTGTCCGTGATTGCCGTCGTCGGGTTGGGATATGTGGGACTGCCGCTGGTGGTCGAGTTCGGCAAGCACGGGCGGACCATCGGCTTCGACATCGCGGTGGACAAGGTCGCCAAGTGCCGCGCCGGCACCGACCCCTCGCGCGAGTTGAGCGACGAGGACGTGCGCGCGGCCGTGCACGCCGAGTACCACAGCGATCCCGCCTGCCTGGCCGAGGCCGACGTCATCATCGTGGCCGTCCCGACCCCGGTGGACGATGCCAAGATCCCCGACTTCCGTCCGCTGATCGGCTCGTCCACGAGCGTGGGCCGGCACATGAAGCGCGGCGCGGTCGTCGTGTACGAGTCGACCGTCTACCCCGGTGCCACCGAGGAAGTCTGCATCCCGGTGCTGGAGCGCGAGTCCGGCCTGAAGTGGAAGCAGGACTTCTTCGTCGGCTACAGCCCCGAGCGCATCAACCCGGGCGACAAGGACCACACGCTGACGAAGATCCTCAAGATCGTCTCGGGCGACACGCCGGCGACGCTGGACATCGTCGCGAAGACCTACGAGCAGATCATCGTGCCGGGCGTGCACCGCGCCTCCAGCATCAAGACCGCCGAGGCCGCCAAGGTCATCGAGAACACGCAGCGCGACCTCAACATCGCGTTGATGAACGAGCTGGCGATCATCTTCGAGCGCCTCGGCCTGGACACCTCCGAGGTGCTGGAAGCCGCGGGCACGAAGTGGAACTTCCTGAAGTTCAAGCCGGGCCTGGTCGGCGGCCACTGCATCGGCGTGGACCCGTACTACCTGACGCACAAGGCCGACATGCTGGGTTATCACCCGCAGGTCATCCTGGCGGGCCGGCGCATCAACGACGGCATGGGCAAGTTCATCGCCGAACAGACCATCAAGCAGATGATCGCCTCGGGCTCGCCGATCAAGGGCGCCAAGGTCAACGTGCTGGGCCTGACCTTCAAGGAGGACTGCGGCGACCTGCGCAACTCCAAGGTGATCGACATCATCCGCGAACTCAAGACCTACGGCGTGGAGGTCTTCGTCACCGATCCGGCGGCCGAGGCCGACGAGGCGATGCATGAGTACGGCGTCGCGCTGCACGCCTTCGAGGACCTGCCGCGCGCCGACGCCATCGTCGCCGCGGTGGCCCACCGCGAGTACAAGGCCTTGCCGGTGGAGGCGCTGGGCGCCAAGCTGGTGCCCGGCGGCGCCTTCATCGACGTCAAGGCCGCGTTTAACGGCGACAATCTGCGCGCCGCCGGACTCCGGGTCTGGCGCCTGTGACGACAGGGGGCGCCCCGGCGCCCTTCGCTCTCCAGGCCCCTCCCCGGCCCGACCGCGGCTCTCACAGACATCTCAGGGAAGTTTCATGACGATCCTCGTCACTGGCGGCGCCGGTTTCATCGGCAGCAATTTCGTGCTCGACTGGTTCAAGACCTCCGACGAGCCGGTGGTCAACCTCGATGCGCTCACCTACGCGGGCAACCTGGAGAACCTCGCGTCGTTGAAGGACGACGCGCGCCACGTCTTCGTCCAGGGCGACATCTGCGACCGCGCGCTGATCGATCAGTTGCTGGCCACGCATCGCCCGCGCGCCATCGTCCACTTCGCGGCCGAGTCGCATGTGGACCGTTCCATCCACGGCCCGGGCGCGTTCATGCGCACCAACGTCGAGGGCACCTTCACGCTGCTGGAGGCCGCTCGCGGCTACTGGTCGGCGCTGGAGGGCGAGGCCAAGGCGGGCTTCCGCTTCCACCACGTCTCCACCGACGAGGTCTATGGCTCGCTCAAGCCCGAGGATCCGCCCTTCGCCGAGACGAATGCGTACGAGCCCAACAGCCCGTACTCGGCGTCCAAGGCCGCGAGCGACCACCTGGTGCGCGCCTGGTTCCACACCTACGGGCTGCCGGTGGTCACGACCAACTGCAGCAACAACTACGGGCGGTATCACTTCCCCGAGAAGCTGATCCCGCTGATGATCGTCAACGCGCTGGCCGGCAAGCCGCTGCCCGTGTACGGCGACGGCCAGCAGATCCGCGACTGGCTCTACGTCACCGACCACTGCTCGGGCATCCGCGCGGTGCTCGCCGGCGGCACGCTGGGCGAGACCTACAACATCGGCGGCTGGAACGAGAAGGCCAACATCGACATCGTGAAGACGGTGTGCGCGCTGCTCGACGAACTGCGTCCCGACCCGGCCGGCCCGTATGCCCGCCTGATCACCTACGTGAAGGACCGCCCCGGCCACGACCGCCGCTACGCGATCGACGCGCGCAAGATCGAGCGCGACCTGGGCTGGCGTCCGGCCGAGACCTTCGAGACCGGCATCCGCAAGACGGTGCAGTGGTACCTGGCCAACGAGGACTGGTCCTCGCGCGTGCTCTCGGGCGCGTACCGCGAGTGGGTGTCCAGGCAATACGGCGGTTGAGCGGTCATGCGGATCCTGCTGCTCGGCAAGAACGGCCAGCTCGGCTGGGAACTGCAGCGCGCGCTCGCGCCGCTGGGTGAGCTCGTCGCGCTGGACCGCCATGAGGGCGGCGACCTCGGCGACAGCGACGCGCTGCGCGCCACGGTGCGCCGCGTCGCGCCCGACGTGATCGTCAATGCCGCGGCCTACACGGCCGTCGACAAGGCCGAGAGCGACGCCGACGCCGCACGCCAGATCAACGCGGTGGCGCCCGGCGTGCTGGCCGAGGAAGCCAAGGCCCTGGGCGCGCTGCTGGTGCATTACTCGACCGACTACGTCTTCGACGGCAGCGGCAGCGACTGGCGTTTCGAGGACGCGCCGACCGCCCCGCTCAGCGTCTATGGCCGGACCAAGCTGGACGGCGAACAGCGCATCGCCGCGTCCGGCGCAGACGCCCTGGTGCTGCGCACCAGTTGGGTCTACGCGGCGCGCGGCGGCAACTTCGCCAAGACGATGTTGCGGCTGGCCGCGGAGCGCGACCAGCTCAAGGTCGTGGCCGACCAGTTCGGCGCGCCCACCGGCGCGGACCTGCTGGCCGATGTCACCGCGCACCTGATCCGCGCGACGCACCCTGACCGCGCGCGCTGCGGCGTGTATCACGCCGTCGCGAGCGGCGAGACCAGCTGGCACCAGTACGCCCAGCATGTGCTCACGCGCGCCCGCGACAAGGGCGTCGCGCTGAAGGTGACGCCCGAGCAGGTCGAGGCGCTGGCCAGCAGCGCCTACCCGACCCCCGCGCCACGGCCGCTGAACTCGCGCCTGGACAACCACAAGCTGCAGGACCGCTTCGGGCTGGTCCTGCCGCACTGGCAGACCGGCGTGGACCGGCTGCTCGACGAGATCCTGTGACCGGAGGCTCCACGATGGGCAACACCACCCGCAAGGGCATCATCCTGGCCGGAGGCTCCGGCACCCGGCTGCACCCGGCCACGCTGGCCATCAGCAAGCAGCTGCTGCCGGTCTACGACAAGCCGATGGTCTATTACCCGCTCAGCACGCTGATGCTGGCGGGCATGCGCGACATCCTGCTGATCAGCACGCCGCAGGACCTGCCGCGCTTCGAGGCGCTGCTGGGTGACGGGTCGCGCTGGGGCATCAACCTGCAGTACTGCGTGCAACCGAGTCCGGACGGTCTCGCGCAGGCCTTCATCCTGGGCAAGGACTTCATCGGCGGCGATCCGAGCGCGCTGGTGCTGGGCGACAACATCTTCTACGGCCACGACTTCGCCGGGCTGCTCGGCAGCGCCGACGCGCAGGACGACGGCGCCACCGTCTTCGCCTACCACGTGCAGGATCCCGAGCGATATGGCGTGGTCGAGTTCGACGCCGCCAGGCGCGCCGTCAGCATCGAGGAGAAGCCCAAGGTCCCCAAGAGCAACTACGCGGTGACCGGCCTGTACTTCTACGACCGCCAGGTCTGCGACATCGCCGCCGACATCCAGCCCAGCCCGCGCGGCGAGCTCGAGATCACCGACGTCAACGCGCGTTACCTCGCGCAGCAGCAGCTCAACGTCGAGATCATGGGTCGCGGCTACGCCTGGCTGGACACCGGCACGCACGACAGCCTGCTGGAGGCCGGTCAGTTCATCGCCACGCTGGAGAAGCGCCAGGGCCTGAAGGTCGCCTGCCCCGAGGAGATCGCCTTCCGCCAGGGCTGGATCAGCGCCGAGCAGCTGGAGCGCCTGGCGCAGCCGATGCTCAAGAACGGGTATGGCCAGTACCTCAGGCAGGTGCTCGGCGAGAAGGTGCTCTGATGAAGGTGATCCCGACCGCGCTCCCGGAAGTGCTGATCATCGAGCCCAAGGTCTTCGGCGACGCGCGCGGCTTCTTCATGGAGAGCTGGACCGAGCCGAAGTTCAACGCGGCCTGCGGCCACGACGTGCATTTCGTGCAGGACAACCATTCGCGCTCGAGCAAGGGCGTGCTGCGCGGCCTGCACTTCCAGCTCCACCCGCATGCGCAGGGCAAGCTGGTGCGCTGCACCGCCGGCGCGGTGTTTGATGTCTCGGTCGACATGCGCCGCTCCAGCCCCCGGTTCGGGCAGTGGGTCGGCGTCGAGCTGACGAGCGAGAACCATCGCCAGCTGTGGATTCCGCCGGGCTTCGCGCACGGCTTCCTGGTGCTGAGCGACACGGCCGACTTCCTCTACAAGACGACCGACCTGTACGCGCCGCAGGCCGAGGGCTCGGTGCGCTGGGACGATCCGGCCATCGGCATCGTCTGGCCGACGCTGGATGTCGAGTTCAAGCTCGCCGAGAAGGACGCGAAGGCGCCGCTGCTCGCCGACGCCAAGTCCTTCGAATAAGCCGGCGATGGCCGCACCGCTGATCCATCTGATTGCCGGGGCTCGGCCCAACTTCATGAAGCTCGCGCCGCTGGTGCGGGCGCTGCGCGCGGACGGCCGGCTGGCGTGGAAGCTGATCCACACCGGCCAGCACCATGACACCGCGATGAGCGGCGTGTTCTTCGATGAACTCGGCCTGCCGCCGCCGGACGTCTCGCTGGACTGCCATGGCGGCGGCCACGCCCAGTTGACCGCGCGGATCATGCAGGCCTACGAGCCGCAGGTGCTCGCCGACCGGCCTGCGGCCTGCGTGGTCGTCGGCGACGTGGATTCCACGCTGGCCTGCGCGCTGACGGCGCGCAAGCTCGGCGTGCCGGTCGCGCATGTGGAGGCCGGCCTGCGCAGCGGCGACATGACCATGCCCGAGGAGATCAACCGCCGCGCCACCGACGCGATCGCGGACTGGCTCTTCACGACCGAGCCGAGCGCCGCGGCGCATCTGCGCCGCGAGGGGCATCCCGAGACACGCATCGTCGAGGTCGGCCATGTGATGGTCGACAACCTGCTGTTCCAGCTGGCGCGGCTGGACGCGGACGACGCGCCTGCCCGTGCCGCGCTGGCCGCTGCTCGGTTGGCGCTGACGGACGCTGGCGCGCCGGCGCTGCTGGACGACGCCGAACCGCGCTTCGGCGTGGTGACGCTGCACCGGCCGGGCAACGTGGACGATCCTGGGCAGCTCGCGGGGTTGATGGACGCGCTGGGGACTCTGTCGGCGCGGCTGCCGTTGCTGTTCCCGGTGCATCCGCGCACGCGCGCGCGCCTGGCCGAGCTGAGCCGGGCGACGGCGCCGGGGCTGCATCTGCTGCCGCCCCTGCCCTATCAGCCCTTCCTGGCGCTGTGGCGCCGCGCGACGCTGGTGCTGACCGACAGCGGCGGGCTGCAGGAAGAAACCACCGCGCTGGGCATCCCGTGCCTGACGTTGCGGGAGAACACCGAGCGGCCGGTCACGGTCGACCTCGGCACCAACGAGATCGCCGGCACGAACCCGGCCCGGATCCTCGAACTGGCCCTGAAACGACTGGCGGCCTGCGAAGGCCAAGCCCTGAAGGCCGTCCGCCGTCCCCCGCTTTGGGACGGCCACGCCGCCACGCGCATCGTGGCGCGGCTCGCCGACGACCTCCTCCGCTGACCCACCCCCCCGCATTCCAGGGGGCTGCCAGAAGGATCCGCTTACAGACTCGACACCTCCAATTTGGGCGGGAAGCGTACATTTTCACGCTCAGACGCCCGAAGAGGCGTTCCGCACATGCAGGAGGAGGTAAGCATGGACCGCCGTATCGCGCGCCCGTCGGGCGCGTCTCGCCTTGCCGTCGCCGATCGATCCGTCTCGGCTGCCGGCCCCGCGAGCCCATCCTTCCCGGACCTCTGTCGCGACCTGGACCTCGACCGCATCCGCGCCACGCTGATGCTGCTGGGGGTCGTGCTGCATGCCGCCGACGTCTTCCTGACCACCGGCGACTGGCTGGTCGCGGACCGCCACCGCAGCGTCGTCTTCGACGCGCTGGTCGCGATGATCCACAGCTTCCGCGTGCCCGGCTTCTTCCTGCTGTCGGGCCTGCTCTTCGCCGGCAGCCTGGGCCGGCACGGCGCGCCGGAGCTGCTCGCTCGCCAGTTGCTGCGCCTGGGCCTGCCGCTGCTGGCCTGCTGGACGCTGCTCAACAGCCTGCAGATGGCGCTGATGGCCTGGCACCGCGGTGCCGACCCGTGGGAGGCCGTCTTCTCGCTGAACACGCCGATGTACCACCTCTGGTTCCTGCGCGACCTGCTGGTGCTGGACGTGCTGGTGCTCGCGGGCGCGATGCTGCTGGGCAGCTCGACCCTGCGCCATGGCCGTGCCGCTGGCCCGCTGCGGCGACTCGCCCAGCGCTGGAACCAGGCGGTGACCACGGGTCTGACGCCCCGCCTGGCCGGCCTCGGCCTGCACGGCCCGGCGCACTGGCTGGGCGTGGCGCTGGCGGGCGCGCTGTTGCACCAGGTGCTGCTGATCGCCGTGCGGCTGAGCGGCGTCGCCTACGACATCGGCCCCGGTGGCCTGACGCTGTTCAGCCTGTTCTTCTACGCGCCGATGTTCTTCGCCGGCCTGGCGATGTGGCATCGGCCCGCCTGGCTGAACGCTTGGTTGCGCACGCCGCTGTGGCTGCTGCCGGTGGCCGCCTTCCTGGCCGACTGGGGCGACGGCGCGAGCAGCACCCTGTCCGGCGCCTTCGCCCGCGAGGCCGCGTTGACGGTGCAGCTGCTGGGCTTGTGGGTCGCCACGGGAGCGGCGGTCGGCGCGCTGGGACGGATGCGGCGCGGGGCGCGCAGCCCGTTCGGCCGCCTGCTGTCCGACGCGAGCTACACGATCTTCCTGGTCCATCACCTCGCCGTGGTGGCGCTGGCCCTGGCGCTGCTGCCGATGGACTGGCCCGCGGCGCTGAAGTTCAGCCTGATCGCCGCTGGCGCCCTCGCCTTCAGCCTGGCGGTGCACCTGTGGGTGGTGCGCCCGTCCGGGCTGATGCGGCTGGTCTTCAACGGGCGTCCGCCCGTGGCGGAAGCGCCCTCTCCGGCGACCGCCGAACCGCGTCGAGCCTGAGGTCCTCCCGGGCCCCAAGCTACATCAGCTCGAGATCACGTCGCGATCAGCTCGCGATCAGTCGCTGATCAGTTCGTGTCCAGGGCCGGCAGGCGCTTGACCAGGTCGTCGATCGCCTTGACCTGCTCCAGGAAGGGCTTGAGCTGCGACAGGCGCAGCGCGCTGGGGCCGTCGCACAGCGCCTTGGCGGGATCCGGGTGCGATTCCAGGAACAGTCCCGCCAGCCCGATGGCCATGCCCGCGCGGGCCAGCTCGGTGACCTGACCGCGACGGCCGCCGGACGCGGCGGCACCGGACTCGCGCTGCTGCAGCGCATGGGTCACGTCGAAGATCACCGGCTTGTTGCCGCTGACCTGCTTCATCACGCCGAAGCCCAGCATGTCCACGACGAGGTTGTCGTAACCGAACTGCGCGCCGCGGTCGCAGAGCATCAGGTTCGGATTGCCACCTTCCTCGAACTTCTCGACGATGTTCTTCATCTGCGGCGGGCTGACGAACTGCGGTTTCTTGATGTTGATGACGCGCCCGGTCTTGGCCAGCGCGATCACCAGGTCGGTCTGCCGCGCCAGGAAGGCCGGCAGCTGCAGCACTTCGCACACCGCTCCGACCTCGGCCGCCTGATGCGGCTCATGCACGTCGGTCAGCACCGCCACGCCGTGCGCCTTCTTGACCGCCTCGAAGATCTTCAGGCCGGCGTCCAGGCCCGGGCCGCGGTAGCTCTTGATCGAGGAGCGGTTGGCCTTGTCGAACGACGCCTTGAAGACGTAGGGGATGCCCAGTTCCTGGGTCACCCGGACGTACTCGCCGCAGACGTCCACGGCGAACTGCTCGGACTCCAGCACGTTGACGCCGCCGAACAGCACGAACGGCTTCGCGTTGTCGACCTCGATCCCATTGATCTTGACCATCTCGATTCCCTCAAACGAAGCGCGAAGTATCCCACAGCGCCCTCGCCGCGCTCGTTCGTGACGCTCTTCGCATTTCGGTGCGCATCGTGATATTGAGTTTCTATTTGCGAACTCGAATATCCACGCGTCCGCTCGCCCCAATATCGGGAAGTATGTAACGGTCGGTGATAACCCCGCCAACTGCGACTTCCTTGGGCTTGTCAATCCTCAAGCCGGATGTTTCAAACCGTACGGTCTCGGGGGTGTCGACTATTCCCGGAATCGAGGCACGAGTCCGATGCCTGCAGTGGAAAAACGCGACACCGGTTCCCCATACTGAATCGTGGCTGCAACACCTGCCCCGGCAGGGAGGAATCCAGGCAGCCACTTTCCGGGGCGCCAACATCCAGTAACAAGAATCCCGCCCGGTGAATGGAAACCCCTCACCGGCGCGCAAGAAGAAGAGATTGAAGGCAGTCGATCGTCAACGCGCACTTCGCGCATTCGTAGTTGTTTGAATCACCATGACGAATATCTCTGCTTCCTTGCGAGTTTCTGCCTGCCTGAGCGCCTGCGCGCTCGCCTCGTCGCTGCTGCTGAGCGGCTGCGGCGGTGGTGGCGGCGCCCAGGCCGGCGCGGTCGCCGGCACCCAGTCGCTGGAAACGCCGCCGACGGCGGCTTCCACTCCCGCGGTCACTGCCGCCGCACTGCCCGCCTCTGACGCCGTCGCCGGCGTCAGCACGCAGCTCGTGGCTGGCGACGCCGACAGCGGCAGCAGCGCCGCGGCCGTCTGCACGGCCGGCAACTTCGGCAGCTTCCAGCGCCCGTTCAGCCCGGACTCGCCGTGGAACAGCCGCCCGGTCAACCCGGTGCTGGGCACGGCGGTCATCCCGGCGTCGACCTACTACCCGTCCGTGGCCGGCGGGGCCTGGTCGACGGCCGCCTTCGAGGCGTCGCCCGAGGACGCGCCGATGATCGTCACCGGCACGAACGCGCAAGGCGTGTGGGACCCGGACAGCGAGGTCTACCGCCCGACCATCACCATCCCGCACTGGCCGGCCGAGACCCAGCCCGCCACGGGCAGCGACGGCCATGCGGAGATCATCGACACCGCCGCCGGCGTCATCCATTCGTTCTGGGGCCTCAAGCAGGTCAATGGCGCGTGGGTCACCAACCAGTACGCGTGGACGCCGCTGGCCGGTCGCGGCATGGGCGATCCGTCGCATTACTACCAGGGCGCGCGCGCCGCGGGCGTGTCCACGATCGGCGGCCTGATCCGCATCCACGAGGCCAATGACGGCGCCGCGATGTACAAGCACGCGCTGGCCATGTCGCTGGACTTCACCGGTCTGAGCGCCAGCCCGACCTACCAGTTCCCGGCGACCTCGGCGGACTCGAATGCCGCCACGACCAACTCGGGCCAGATCCCGATGGGCGCGCGGATGATGCTGCCCGCGACCTTCAACGCGCAGGCGCTGGCCACGCCGGAGCTGCGCAAGATCGCGGAGACGCTGAAGGCCTACGGCGCCTACGTCGTGGACCGCAACACCGGCACGCCCTTCGTCATCTACGTGGAGATCGGCGCCGACTTCAAGCTGCACAAGAACGGCTGGAGCAACGCCACGGCCGCCGACCTGGACACGATCCGCGCGGCGCTGCGTCCGATGCAGAGCGCCTCGTCCTGGCTGGACGGCAACAACGCGCCGAGCACGACGGTGACGGCCACGGCGCTGAACCTGCTGTCCATGCGCGGCGCGTGGTGGCGCACCAAGGGCACGGTCAGCGGCGAGTTCGACACCTGGCGCCAGGCGCTGGTCTTCCCGGCCACGTCGACGCTGATCGAGCAGGCCAACGCGACCGGCCGCGCGATGAATCCGGTGAGCTGGGCGCTGCCCGCGGCGGGTGAGAGCTATCGGCTGTCGCTGGCGGCCACCGGTGGCGCGACCTTCCGCATGACGGTCGCGGACAAGGTGACCGGCGTGATGGTCTACGACAGCGGCTACCTGGCCGACGGTGACGTGGTGAACTTCACCTGGCCGGCGGGGACGAGCTTCAAGGTCACGACCTGGGGCCGCAGCGGCACGGCCAACGTCGAGTCGACGCTGCGCCCGACGCTGGTCAAGACCGGCGTCACCGCCGCAAGCGTCTGCGCGTCCTGATTGCCTCCCCTCGCCCGCGGAGCGGGAGAGGGGTGGGGGTGAGGGCTCGTGTGGGGGCACAGTGCCCTTCGAAGAGCCCTCACCCCCGCCCTCTCCCGCTTCGCGGGCGAGGGGGCCAGAAGGGCTCACTGCACCGTCGGCGAGTGGGTCGGAAGGCCTCACTGCACCGTCGGCGAGGGGGTCGGAAGGCCTCACTGCACAGTCGTCGAGGGGACCAGAAGGGCTCACTCCGGCTTGCGCGTCCCCCGCCCGATGGCGTGGTGTTCAATGCCGAGGGTGACCATCAGCGATGGCTCATACAGGTTGCGGCCGTCGAAGACCACCGGCTCCTTGAGCTCGCTCTTGATCCGGTCGAAGTCCGGCGTGCGGAACTCCTTCCACTCGGTCACGATGACCAGCGCGTCGGAGTCCGCCAGCGCGTGCTCGGCGCGCTCGCAGAAGCTCACGCCCTGGAACTGCGCCAGCAGCTTGCCGGCCTCGTGCATGGCCACCGGGTCATAGGCCGCGATCGCGGCGCCGCGCTTGACCAGCTCCTCGATGATCACCAGCGACGGTGCCTCGCGCATGTCGTCGGTGTTGGGCTTGAAGGCCAGGCCCCACAGCGCGAAGCGCTTGCCCGACAGGTCCTCGCCGTAACGCGCGACGATCTTGTCGACCAGCACCAGCTTCTGGCGGTCGTTGGCTTCCTCGACGGCGTTGAGCACCTTGAGCTCCTGGCCGTACTCGCGCCCGGTGCGCACCAGCGCCTTGACGTCCTTGGGGAAGCACGAGCCGCCATAACCCGCGCCCGCGTACAGGAACTGATACCCGATGCGCGGATCCGAGCCGATGCCGCGGCGCACCAGCTCGATGTCGGCGCCGACCTTCTCGGCCAGCAGCGCCAGCTCGTTCATGAAGCTGATGCGCGTGGCCAGCATCGCGTTGGCGGCGTACTTGGTGAACTCGGCGCTGCGCACGTCCATCACGAAGAGCCGGTCGTGGCTGCGGGTGAACGGCGCGTACAACGCGCGCATCATCAGCGTGGCCTGCTCGTCGTCGGAGCCCACGACGATGCGGTCGGGCTTCATGAAGTCCTCGATCGCCGCGCCTTCCTTCAGGAACTCGGGGTTGGACACGACCGCGAAGCCGACCTTGGCATCGCGCTTGGCCAGCTCGTCGGAGATCGCGGCGCGGACCTTGTCGGCCGTGCCGACGGGGACGGTGCTCTTGTCGACGACGACCTTGTAGTCGGTCATGCGCTGACCGATGGAGCGCGCCGCGGCCAGCACGTACTGCAGGTCGGCCGAGCCGTCCTCGCCCGGGGGCGTGCCCACGGCGATGAACAGGATGGTACCGTGGTTGACGGCGGCGTCCACGTCGGTGGTGAACTGCAGGCGGCCGGCCTCGACATTGCGCTTGACCACCGCGTCCAGGCCCGGCTCATGGATGGGGATGCCGCCCTCGTTGAGGATGCGGATCTTCTCGGCGTTCACGTCCAGGCAGACCACGTGGTTGCCCATCTCGGCCAGGCAGGCGCCGGTGACCAGGCCCACATAGCCGGTGCCAATCGTCGTGACTTTCATTCCCACTCTCCTCGTTGATTCATGGAAGGCGGGCCGGGGCATGCTCGCCCGGCCGGGCCTTGGATGTCATTGCTGGCAGCTCACTGCTGGCAGGTCATTGCTGGTCGGTGACTGCTGGCCGGTCACTGCTGGTAATAGTCGCGGTACCAGGCGACGAAGCGCCGGATGCCCTCGGGCACCGGCATCGCGGGGCGGAAGCCGGTCCAGTCGGCCAGTTCCTCGACGTCGGCATGCGTGGCCGGCACGTCGCCGTCCTGCAGCGGCAGGAACTCCTTGATCGCCTCCTGGCCCACGGCCTGCTCGATCGCGGCGATGAAGTCCATCAGCGGGATCGGCGCGTGGTTGCCGATGTTGAACACGCGGTACGGCGCGTTGGAGCGCGCCGGGTCGGCCTTCAGCGGGTCATAGGCCGGATCGGCGGTGGCGGTGCGGTCGAGCACCCGCACCACGCCCTCGGCGATGTCGTCGATGTAGGTGAAGTCGCGGATCATCTTCCCGTGGTTGAAGACCTTGATCGGCTCGCCCGCCAGGATCGCCTTCGTGAACAGGAAGAGCGCCATGTCGGGCCGGCCCCAGGGGCCGTACACGGTGAAGAAGCGCAGGCCCGTCGTGGGCAGGTTGAACAGATGGCTGTAGGTGTGCGCCATCAGCTCATTGGCCTTCTTGGTCGCCGCGTACAGGCTGACCGGGTGGTCCACGCCGTGGTGCTCGCTGAACGGCATCAGCGTGTTGCCGCCGTAGACGCTGGAGCTCGAGGCGTAGGCCAGGTGCTGCACCTCGGTGTGGCGGCAGCCCTCGAGGATGTTGGTGAATCCGACGATGTTGGATTCGATGTACGCATGCGGGTTGACCAGCGAGTAGCGCACGCCGGCCTGCGCGGCCAGGTGCACGACGCGGTCGAAGCGGTGCTTGGCGAAGAGGTCGGCGATGCCCTGGCGGTCGGCCACGTCCATCTGGACGAACTCGAAGCCGGGCTTGCCGGTCAGGCGCGCCAGGCGGTCGTGCTTGAGCCGGGGGTCGTAATAGTCGTTGAGGTTGTCCAGGCCGACCACCTGGTCGCCCCGCGCCAGCAGGATCTGGCTGACGTGCATGCCGATGAAGCCGGCGGCGCCGGTGACGAGAACTTTCAAACCTGCTCTCCGGGGATGAGGCGTTGCGAATCGGCGCTGATTCTCACCCAGCCGGATGACTCTGAAGAGTCGAGCCCCCGCTCAGTCAGGGGTAGGCACGCGAGGCCGGACGCTGGGCGCCCGGCGCTTCCGGGGCCGGCGCGGGGGTGGCCGGCGGCGGCCGCAGCGCCCGCTTGAGCCGGGTCAGGCCCTGGTAGGCGCATTGCGGCAGCAGGCTCATGCGCAGCAGCCGGCGGCGCTCCTCGGCGAAGGCGCGGGTGTCGCAGGCGCGCAGCACGGCCCGGCCGGCGGCCTTGTCGCCCCACTTGATCTGGTGGTGGGCATGGCTGATGCGGAAGAAGTTGTGGAATTCCTCCATGTCCGCGCCGACCTGGACCGCCTGCGGGTGGGCGCGGCGCCAGGTCTCGCCGGTGTCGAAGAACACGTAGCGGGCCGGCGGCGCGTGCCGCACCAGCGCCCGGTCGTCGCCGTCGGCGTGGTAGCGGGCCCCGGGCTGGGGATCGAAGGCGATAGAGCCGCTGAACAGCAGCCGGATCCAAGTGTCGAGGTCCTCGCCCAGCCGCACGCCGACCGGAAAGCCGCCGGCCTCCAGCAGCGCGACCTTGTCCACCATCACCGCCGAGGAGCACACCGGCGAGCCCTGCAGCGCGATGCGATAGAAGTTCTCGGGGGTCAGCACGACGCGGGCGGACGAGTCCAGGCGCACGCCGGGCGTGCGCCGGCCATCGGGCTCGACGATCTCGTAGTTGGCGGCCCAGGCGACGGCATCGGGGACGGCCAGGCGGGAGCGCCACAGGCGTTCGAGGTGGTCGGGCAGCCAGGCATCGTCGGCGTCCAGGAAGGCCACCAGCGGGCTGCGCGCCAGCGCCACGCCCTGGTTGCGCGCCGCGGAGACGCCGCCATTGGGCTGGCGGTGCAGGCGCACGCGCGGGTCGGGGCAGGCCTGGACGACGGCCGCGCCGTCATCGGTGGAGCCGTCGTCCACCACGATGAGCTCGAAGTCGCGCACGGTCTGCGCGAGCACCGAATCCAGCGCGCGGGCGATCTGGCCGGCCTTGTTGTAGAGGGGAATGACGACGGACAGGCGGGGATGGTCGATCGGCGCGGCAGCGGCGGACGTGGTGCTCATGGAAGTCCCGGTGGCGGTTGGAACGCGGGACCGGGAGCCCGTGAGCCCGGTTGGGGCGCCGGCAGTCCCCAAGGACATCCACGGGAAGGGGGTGAGAGAGGATCCGCCCCGGTCTGGTGCCGATCTACGCCGTACGCACCAAAAAGCTTAACGCCGCACCAACACGGTGTCTTGCGCGGGCTGTCCCTGAAGGACGGCTCGGCGACCCGCGATCAGTTGGGGTCAGCCGGCCGCCACGGGACGGCCAGGCCGCGCGGCGGGGGATCCCGCCAGGCGCTGGCGCCAGGCCTTGGGCAGCTCGAAGAGCGCCATCCCGGCGCGTCCCTGCACGGCGCGCCAAAGCGCCCACGGCAGCAGTGTGCCCAGCACCAGGCCGGCGATCAGGTGGATGGGGGGGCTGGTCAGGCCCAGGCCCTTGATCAGCACGATGCGCACGCCGCTGGCGACCAGGATGTGGGCCAGGAAGATCGCCATCGAGGCCCGGCCCAGCGCGGCCAGCGTCGCGCCGACCGGTCGGGTCCGGGTGGACGTCGCGAGTTGGATCGCCAGCCAGGCCGCGGCGGACACGCCCAGCGTCGCGCCGGCGAGCTTGAGCAGCTTGGGCCAGGCGACCGCGACCGGCGGCTGGGACATCAGCGCCGCGAGCGCGCAGGCGCCGATCAGGACCCCGGCGATCGCGAGCCGCGAGACGGTCGACGGGTTCAGCGCGCGGCTGCCCAGCCAGGCGCCGATGGCGAAGTACATCAGATGGCTCGCGACGAGCGCGGCGGGCATGGGCCAGTCGCGCTGCTGCACTGCGAGGAGCAGCGCGCCGGTGACGGTCAGCGCGGCCACGCCGGCACGCGGATGGCGCCAGCACATCAGCAGCGCGATCACGCTGATCAGGAAGAGCGCGTACAGGAACCAGAACTGCGCGCGCGGCGCCCAGCCGAGCGCCAGCACGGCGGACAACTGCAGCGGGTTGCTGGTGTAGCGCGACATCAGCAGCTCGATGCCGCCTTGCAGCAGCGACCACAGGACGTAGGGATAGAGGACGGTGGCGACGCGGGTGGCGAGGTAGTCGCGCGGCCCGCGGCGGGTCATCGAACCGAGGAAGAACCAGCCCGAGAGCAGGAAGAAGAGCGGCATGTGGAAGGCGTAGATCGCCGAGTCCACGGTGGTGAACCACGTGCGGTCCATCGTCACACCGCCGTTCATCAGGCCTCGCGCCACATGACCGTACACCACCAGCAGGATGCCGAGGCCCTTGGCGACGTCGATCCAGTCGGAGCGCGCGGTCGAGGCCGGCGCGTTGGCGGGGCTCGTCATCGGTACTGCATTCATCTGGAATCCGATCAGCGCTTGTCGAGCACCTCGCGCTTGCGCAGCCCCTGCGACTGCTTGAGCGACAGGTAATGGCGCCCGCCGTCGACCATGGCGCGGAACGCGTCCATGTCGCGCGTGCCGATCTGCACGGCCGGGTTGCCGCCCAGGATCGCGCCCGCCGGGTGCGACTTGGTGACCACGGCACCGGCACCCACGATCGTGCCCTCGCGCAGCGTCACGCCGGGCAGGATCATCGCGCGCATGCCGACCCAGACGAAGTTCTCGATGGTCACCGGGCGCAACAGGTCGACCTCGTCGTACGGGACCATGGTCGCGTCCTTGTAGCGATGCATGGACGTCATCACCGCCACGCCGGGCGCGAAGATCACGTGGTCGCCGATGGTCAGGCCGCCCTGGCCGTTGAAGTAGCCCTTGCCTTCGATGTGCACGTGCTGGCCGAGCGTGATGCGTTCCGGGAACACGAAGTCGTTGCCCGGCGCGATGCCGCAGCCCTCGCCGCGCGCCTTGAACGCGACCTGCGGCGCCGGTCGTCCCAGCAGTCGCCGCAGCAGGCTCGAGAGTCGTCCCATGTCTTGTTTCTCCGTTGAGCTCACGCCGCGCGGCGGAGCTTGCCGCGCAGCTTGCCGAGCACCGCCTGGCGGTCCTCGCGGCGCAGGAACACCGTCCACAGCAGCAGCACGCCGCCAGCACCGACCGCGCATCCGGCCAGCGCCAGCGCCAGCCACGAGTTCGGCGCGGCCAGCCGCGACACGGCCAGCGAGGCGCCGAACACCAGCGTGGCCATCGCCAGGATCGGCAGCGCCTCGCGGGCGAAGGTCCACCACGGCCGCGACAGGATGTGCGCCGCGTACAGCGGCGTGAAGACCAGGTTGCGCAGCAGCAGCACGAGCCCGCCCGCGATGGCGATGCCGTACAGGCCCCAGGCCTTGGCCATCGCGATGGCCAGCGCCAGGTTCACCACGCCGGCCAGCACCTGCGTGATGCCGGGCACCTTCACATGATTCGTCGCCAGGCTGACGTTGTGCAGCGGCAGGTAGGCCAGGTTGAGCGCCAGGTGCGCGGTCGCCAGCACCATCACGCCCCACAGCGGCGCGAACGCCGGTCCGAGCCAGACATGCAGGATCGATTCCGAGAAGCCGCAGACGATGCCGATCGGGATCGCCATCACCAGGCCCAGATGGCGGACCGACGCGCGCGCGTAGTCGATCATCTCGTCGAGACGGCCTTGCGCGTGCAGCGTCAGGATGGTCGGCCCGAACACGCCGGACACAACCAGCGCGAAGTTGCGCAGCAGCATGGACCACTGCAGCACCAGCGCGTACTGCCCGCCCGCGGCGGCGCCGACCACCTTGTTGGCCACCAGCAGGTCGATGTTGATCAGCAGCAGCGTGCCGATCTGGCTGATGAAGACCCAGCCGCCGGTGCCGCCGAGTTCCTTCACCATCGGCCACGAGAAGCCGTCCAGGCGCGGCCGCAGCGCCGGCGCCAGCCGCCGGGACGCCACGATGACCACGGCGATCGTGGCCAGCGCGGCGCACAGCACGCTCGCGCCCACCTGCCAGAGCTTGGGCAGTGTGAAATGGAACAGCGCGAGCACGACCACCACGCGGGCCACCAGACCGAGGATGTTGCCGAGGTTCTGCAGGTCGAAGCGGTTCCGGCTGTAGACCACGGCCTGGAACGGCGTGCCCAGCGTGGTGACGGCCAGGCCGCCCACCGTCAGGAAGAACAGCCAGCCCGCGTCGCTTTCCCAGCCGGCGGGTACCTCGATCCACTGCGCGATGTGGGTCAGCAGCGGCAGGCCCAGCACGCACATCAGCAGCCCGACCAGCGCCGAGGCCCACAGCGACGAGTTGAAGATGCCGTTGGCGCGCACGGTGTCGCCGCTGCTCATCGCCACCGTCAGATGCCGCCCCACCGCGGCATTGAGCCCGGCGGTGATCACATTGAAGTAGCCGGCGACGGTGACCGCGAGCGGCACCAGGCCATACGCCGCCACCCCCAGGTGTCGCACCAGGTACGACACCAGCCACAGCGACACGACGATGTTCAGCGCGAAGAACGCGACATTGCTGACCAGGTTGGCCCCGAGCTTCCCCTGCCCCACGTCAACCCCGCGCGTCCGGTGCCGACGCCGACGCCGTCGCCGGTGCTGCCGGCGCGGCCGCTCGCCGCCGCAGCACCGCCTGCACCCGGCCCAGCGCCCGGTACACCGGCTGCGGCAGGCGGCTCATGCGCAGCAGCCGGTCCCGCTCCTGCGCGAAGACCGGCGCGTGGCACTGCTTCAGCACCGCGCGACCCGCCGCCTTGTCGCCCCACTTGATCTGGTGATGCGCATGCACCAGCCGGAAGAAATCGTGGAAGGCCTCGATGTCCTGTGCCACCTGCGTCGCTTCCGGATGCGCGCGCACCCAGGCCTCATCGGTATCGAAGAACACATAGCGCGCCGGCGGCGGATTGCGCACCAGCGCCCGGTCGTCGCCATCGGCGTGATAGAACGCGCCCGGCTTCGCATCGAAGGCGATCGGGCCCGAGAACAGCAGCCGGATCCACGTGTCCAGGTCCTCGCCCAGCCGCACGCCCGCGGGGAATCCGCCCACGCGCTGCAACGCCGCGCGATCCACCGCCACCGCCGACGAGAACACCGGCGTCCCATGCCGCGCGATGCGGAAGAAGTTCTCCGGCGTCAGCACCACCCGCGGCTCGGTCACCACCGACACGCCGGGCGTCAACACGCCCGCCAGGTCCACCACGTGATAGTTGCGCGCCCAGGCCACCGTGCCGGGATAGGCCTGACGCAGCTGCCACAGGCCCTCCAGGTGATCCGGATACCAGGCATCGTCGCCATCAAGGAAGGCGACCACCTCCGCCCTCGCCTGCTCCACGCCGCGATTGCGCGCCACCGACACGCCGGCATTGGCCTGCCGGTACAGCCGGATGCGCGGATCCGAGTAGGCCGCGACCAGTTCCGCGCCGCGGTCCTTGGAGCCGTCGTCGATCACGACGATCTCGAAGTCCTGGAAGGTCTGGCCCAGCACGGACGCGAGCGCCCGGGCGATCTGCCCTTCCTTGTTGTAGAGCGGGATGACGACGGAGATCAGGGGCATCGAAGCAGCGGACATCAGCGACGGCCCTCGCTGTACGGGGCCGCGGTGAAGTTCAAGCGCGCCATCTCGCACGAATCCTGGATCGAGCGCGACCACGGCGGCGCCGCGCGTCCGCCGATCGCCAGCTTGGCCACGCGCCGCGCGGCCTCGACCGGATCCTCGGTCGCGTCACCGACGCGGCCCTCGGGCCGATAGCCGATCTCGTCCAGGAAGTCGCCGCACTTGCGGTGGTACTCGACCAGGATGAAGGGCACGCCCGCCGTGTAGGCCAGGATGCACGCATGCAGCCGCACGCCGAAGATCGCGTCGCAACGCGCCAGCTCCGCGTAGACCCGCTTGGGATCGGGGTCGTAGGCCAGCCGCTCCACATGCGGATACCCGTCCAGCGACGCGATCACCTCATCGGTCACCGCATCGTCGCCCGAGGACGCATGGCCGTTGAACACGAAGAAGCGCAGCGCGAAGCCCTCCTCGGCCAGGGCCTTCACCGTCGCCTTGACCGAGGCCACGCGACGGCGTTCGTTCTCGAGATTGCCGTTGCCGTAGTAGCGCTCGACGTTGCACACGCTGACGCCGATCACCGGCCGGCCCGCGGGCCGCTCCGGCAGCGCCGGCGCGGGGCTGTCAGTCATCACGTCCAGCATCAGCAGCGCCGGATCGAAGGCCTGGATCACCGGCGTGTCCACGTTCATCGCCTTCACGATCTCGAAGGACGCGCGGTCGCGCACCGCGATGTAGCTCATCTCGCCGATCAGCTTGCGGATCTCGCGCTCGCCCTCGGTCGACTTGAACGGACCCACCGACACGCCCGCCGCGGCGATGGACTTGCGACCCACCTTCTGCACCAGCGACTGGCGCAGCAGGTTGACCCACAGCTCCTGCGGCGAGTGCAGCGTGGAGCCGCCGAAATAGACCATGTGCCGCGCGCCCAGCCCCGACAGCGTGCGCGACAGCGTCTGCTGGCCCGGGTAGCGGCGCTCGGTCGGGATGATGGCCTGCGCGGGCTGGCTCAGCACCGGCAGCTCGGTCGCGACGAACGCGAGGTCGCGCGCGCCCCAGTACTTGCGGCTGCCCCAGTCCGCGACGACGCAGAACACGTCATCGCCAGTGTTGCGGTAGCCGTAATAGCCGTTGAACAGGAAGTCGGTCATGCGGAATCCGAAGAAGGGGACCAGGTCGAGGGCCGTGGGGGGCGGGACGGGAATCGAGGGAATCAGGATCGAGCGAACAGGGAACGAGGGATCGGCGTCGCGCGCTCAGACGGCGGAGCCGCGTCCGCGCCGCGTGGCCGATCGCCACAGCAGGCCGGCCGCGAACGGGATGCCGTCCACCAGGTAGCGCCGCGCCAGCCGGCCCGGCTCCTGGACCAGGCGATGCACCCATTCCAGGCCGCTGCGCTGCATCCAGCCCGGCGCGCGTTTCACGTCGCCGGCCACGAAGCTGAAGCTCACGCCCACGCCCAGGTACCAGGCGCGCGGCGCCAGCGCGCGCAGCCGCGCGATCAGCTTCTCCTGCTTGGGCGAGCCCAGTCCGATGAACACGATCTGCGGCTGCCAGCTGGTCAGCAGCGTCTCCAGCCGCGCCATTTCCTCGGGCTTCTGCTCGAAACCGAAGGGCGGGCACAGGCATCGCACGCGGCCCGCGGCCACCGCCTCGGGAATCAGCCGCGCGGCGGCGGCCTCGGCCGTGCCCTCGTTGCCGCCGATCAGCGCGATGCGCAGGCCGGCGTCCGCCGCCGCGGCCATCAGCGCGACGAACAGGTCCGAGCCCGTCAGGCGCGTGGGCAGCGGCGTGCCTTGCAGCTGGCTGGCCCAGACGATGGGGCGGCCGTCGGCGGTGAAGATCGTCGCGTCGGCCACCAGCGCGCGGAACGCGGGATCCACGCGCCAGCGGCGCAGGATGTCGATGTTGGGCGTCACCACCCAGCCGCCGCGCGCGGCGCCGGCCTCACCGACGATGTGCGCGGTCAGCTGCGGCACGGTGCTCGCGACGAAGGGCAGCCCGTCCACCTGGATCGTGGGCAGCGAGGCCGCCGCACCGGCGCTCGCGCTGGCTGCGCTGGAGGCGGTCGTTGAAGTGAAGGTGCTCATCGGATCAGACATCTCGCTTGGTTCTCACCCAGTCCACCTGCCGCTTCACGACGAAGCGCAGGTAGAGCGGGACCTTGGCCAGCAGGATCAGCGGCGCGCGCGCCAGCTCGCCCAGCGTCAGCAGGTCGCCGGCCCAGCGCCGCTGCGCCAGCACGATGGCCGCCATCAACGCGCCCAGGCCCGCCAGCGCCACCGCCAGCGGCGCCGTCCAGCCCAGCCACACCGCGAGCAACAACTGGACCAGCGTCCAGCCCACCAGCAGCATGCCCAGCAGCGCCAGCGGCGGGACCAGCATGTCCATCACCTGCAGCAGCTGCGCGCCGCGGCCCGGCCGCATCGAT
Source organism: Roseateles sp. So40a (assembly GCF_048081605.1). NCBI lineage: Bacteria > Pseudomonadati > Pseudomonadota > Betaproteobacteria > Burkholderiales > Sphaerotilaceae > Roseateles > Roseateles sp. So40a. Next base: position 3,865,182 of record NZ_CP182288.1, read on the forward strand.
TGCCACAGCAGCCGCGGGCCCTCGCCCACCAGCATCGCCAGGTGACCGTGCTCCCAGCGCGTGCGCTGGCTGGCCTCGCCCTCGTTGCTCTTGGCGAAGACGCTGGTGACCAGCGCGTCCTCGCACAGCAGCGGCGGCGCGCCCAGTTGCGCGAGCCGCACGCCCAGCTGCATGTCCTCGGCCAGATGGCCGCTGGCCAGCGGTGCCTGCACCGCCACGTCCCACGGGAAGGCCATGCCGGTGCCGTACAGCCCGCAGGGCAGGCCGACCTGGTGCATGCCGCGCGGGCGCACCAGGTTCTTCACGCGCATCGCGAATTCCGCCACGCGCGCCTTCAACCCGTCATTGGCCGCGGACATCAGGTAGGTCGCCTGCACCGGCCGGCCGGTGGCGTGCGCCACCGCGGCGATGCGCGTCAGCAGCCGCGGCCCCAGCAGGCAGTCGGCGTCCAGGATGATCACGACATCGGGCGCGTGGCCGGTCTCCAGCGCCAGTCGCTCCAGCGCGCGCACGCCGAAGTCCAGCGCGTAGCCCTTGCCGCGCTCGGTCGCATGGCTGCGCTCGACGACGGTCACGTCGAACTCGCGCGCCTGCGCGGCCGTGTCGTCGCTGCAGTTGTCGGCCACGACCACGATGCGGTCCATCGGCGTGAGCTGCGCCAGCGCCTGCATCAGCGTCGGACGCAGGCCGCGGCCCTCGTTGTGCGCGGGCATCACGACAGCGATGCGCGGCGGACGTTCGAACTCGGGCAGCGCCCGGCGGTCCGGCAGCAGTGCCAGCACCACCTGCGTCAGCACCAGCAGCGCCGGCACCGCGACCAGCACGCTCAGCCCCAGCACGATCAGCCACGGCAGCCCCAGCAGCGATGCGGTCAGCAGCTCAGGCATGTGCGTTCTCCTTGGAGCCCGTCGCCTCGCGGTGCGCCGAATAGGTCTTGGCCGGCGACGCGTACTCCTCGAAGAGCGCGACCAGCTTGGCCGCCTCGCGGTCCACGTCGTGGCGCTCGAGCGCCGAGGCGCGGGCACGCTGGCCGACGCGGGCCAGTTGCTCATCGTCCAGTCGCAGGCAATCGAGCATCGCGCGCGCCAGCGCGTCGGCGTCGCCCGCGGGCAGCAGCCAGCCGTTCTCGCCGTCGCGGATCAGCTCGGGGATGCCCGCGATGCAGGTGCTGACGCAGGGCCGGCCCAGCGCCATCGCTTCCATGATCACCACGGGCAAGCCCTCGGCGAAGCTCGCCAGCACCAGCGCGCGCGCCGCGAGCAGCTCCTCGCGCACCGTGTCGCTGGAGATCCAGCCGGTGATGCGCACATGGCGCTGCAGGCCGAGCTGCGCGATGCGCTGCTCGATGGTCTTGCGCAGCTCGCCGTCCCCGGCGAGCACCAGCTCGAAATCAGGCACCTGGCGCGCGACCTGCGCCGCCGCCTCGATCAGCAGCAGGTGGCCCTTCTGCTCGGTCATGCGGCCGATGCTGATCAGCCGCTTGCCGCGCGGCGCGGGCGCCTCGACGGCGTGGAACTCGGGATCCAGCCCGCAATGCACGATGCGCAGCTTGGGCCACTCGGTGTAGGGCACCCAGCGCGAGAGCTGGCTGCGGCAGAACGAGGTGATCGCGGCGACGAAACGCGCGCCGCGGATCTTGGCGCCCAGGTGCAGGAAGTCCGGCCGGTCGAACTCCTCCGGACCGTGCACCGTCATGCTGTAGCCCGGACCGCCCAGCGCCTCGATCAGCATGCCGACCTCGGCCGGGTTGGTGCCGAAGTGGATGTGCAGGTGCTCGATGCGCGCGGCGGTCAGCACCGGCATCGCGGCGCAGGCCTCCATGAGGTAGACCAGATGGAAGGGCCAGGGCCGGTCGGCGCGGCGGCTCAGGCGCAGCGCCAGCTTCAGCGCCGAGAGGAACTTGCCCGGCGCGCGCGCGGCCTGCGCCAGCGTCGCCTTCACCAGGCCCAGCGAGCCGTCCTTGAGCAGGTAGTGCGTGCGCGACTTCTCGGCCTGGTCGACCGGATCGGGCGCGTCGTCGTCCCAGCCGCGGATGGCCAGGCGCAGCACGTCCAGGCCCTGCTGCTCGACCGCGAGGATCTCGCGGCGGATGAAGGTATGGCTGACCTTGGGGTAATGGTTCACCAGGTAGGCCACGCGCGGGCGCGGGCCGGCCGAGGGCTGGCCATGGACCTCGGGCGAGGTCTGAGGGGCTTGGTCATCCAACTGCTTCATGATCAATCGTTCCTCCCGGGTACTGCGCTTCGCTGTCAGGTCGACACCGGCATGAGCTCGCCGCGGGCCCAGCCATCGCCGGACGCCGTGGCGCGCACCACCAGGCGCGAGCCTGCGAATTTCTCGGGCCACTCGAAGGTGACCGACTTGCCGTCCGCCAGATCGCCGCTGTCGTAGGCCACGCCTCCGCGCGCGCCCTGGTCGCCGCCGCGGATCTGCAGGCGCAGCGTCGCGCCGTTGCCGGTGCGCGCGGTCAGGCGCAGCTTCTGGCCAGGCTGCGGCTTGGCCCAGGTCACCGCGGTGATGTGGCGCCCGGCGTTGTTGATGAGGGCCAGCCCCGGCTTCGCGTCCTTGAACACCACGGCCTGCTGCCAGGTGTCGAATCGCGGTTGCGCCTGGGCCTGCAGCTCGTCGCGATCGGCGCGCCAGGCGCCGCGCATCGACAGCAGGTTCAGCGGCTGGCGCAGCTCCACCGGCTTGCCGTGACCATCGAGCCAGCCCTTGGCCGAGCTCACCCGGCGCAGCGCCAGGCGCATGCGCTCCAGGTCGCTCGCGGCGCGGCTGTTCCAGATCTTGGCCGTGTGCAGCTTGGCGTTGCTGCCGATCTCGCAGTACACGACGAAGGGCGTGCCCACGTTGCGGTCCACGACGTAGCCACCGTAGACCTTCAGCGCGTCGGCGATGCGGCGCAGCCGCGCGTCGTCGATCTTCGAGGTGTCGAAGTCCGGCGGCAGCATCAGCAGCGCGCCCTCGGGGATGCGGCCGTTGTTGTTGTTCAGGCCCGCGTCGGCGGACGTCGCCGGGAACACATAGCCCGGGTCCGCGCTCAGGCCGTTGAAGGTCAGCGAGATCGCCAGCGCGTGGCGGATCGGACCGGCGCCCTCCTCCAGCTCGTGACGCCGCACCAGGCCGCCCATCGTCGGCACGGCAGCCGCGCGCGCGCCCTGGAAGTAATGCGCCGGATCGCCCCAGCCGCGGCCGTCCAGCCGCGTCCAGGCGTACTGCTTGGCGCACCAGCGGTCGTCGACGCGGGTGAGCTTGTAGAAGGAATGGATGATGCCGGCCTCGGGATCGACGATGTCGGCGTGGCCGTCCAGGCCCTCGGCCGGATCGACGCTCGCGGGCCAGTGCGGCAGCACGACGTCGGGCCGCGTGGATTCGGCGTCCGGGTCCCACACGCCGGGCTGACCCGGCAGGCCGACGACACGCATCGGCGGGTCGCTCGGCGCGCACACGAAGACCCCGGTCGACCATCTGCCCGACTCGAGCGCCGGGGCATAGGACGCCTTGGGAATCTCCCAGTCATCGAGCACCGGATCGACCGGGCGGCTGTTCCAGGGCGATTGCGCGGAGAAGGGACGCAGCACGGTGCCGAAGGCGGCGGCCTTGTCGGCCTTGTCGCCCTTCTCCACCGCGGCGCGCAGCGCGGCCGGCAGCGTCGAGACCGTCAGTCCCAGGCTCGTGGCGGCACACCAGTGGCGTCGATTCCAGGCCATGGCGTCAGTCCTCCATCATGGCGAGCGGCGCCTCGGCCGGCGCCATCGCGGGTTCGATGATGCGCGCCGGATTGCCCACCGCGGTCGCGCCCGCGGGCACGTCGCGCAGCACCACCGACATCGCGCCGACCTTGCAGCCCGCGCCCAGTCGCACGCCGCCGAGCACCTGCGCGTACGCGCCCAGTTCCACGCCGTCCTCCAGCACCGGGCACGAGCCGCCCTCGACGCGGTTGCCCAGCGTCACGCCCTGGCGCAGCGTGCAGTTCGCGCCGATCACGGTGCCCGGGTTCACGAAGATGCCGCCGAAGTGCCAGATCCGCAGGCCGGGGCCGATGCGGCAGTCCTTGGGCAGGCTGATGCCGGTCAGCGTCTCCACCGCGCGGAACGCGAGCCAGTACCACCGCGTGTGCCAGCGCCGGGCGCTGCCCTCGGGCATCGCGTCCACGCGCCGGCCGTAGCGGTACACCCGCAGCGCCCACAGCGACTGCTCGCGGCGCAGCGCGGACGCGCCGCCGCAGCGGGCCAGGTCGGCCTGCCAATCGGCGTCTTCGCGAGCGTTGCGCGGGCTGCGAGCGTTCTGGGGCGCGTGGTTCATCGCAGCCCCTCCTGTGGTGCCGGGGTCGCGCGCCGCCCGGCGCCCACGCGCTTGGCGAGATCGTTGAAGCGGCGCTCGATCTGGAAGGTCGACACATGGGCGACCGCGAAGAGCACCAGCAGCAGCAGCGGCCGCTTGAGGTACTTGGTGACGACGTCGCCGCTGCCCAGCCAGGTCGCGGCCAGCGGCAGATGCCAGATGTAGAGCGCGTAGGAGACCGTCGCGATGTAGGCCAGCGTCGAGCCGCCCAGCACGCGCGACAGCGGATGCGCGGGTTGCGCCATCAGCGTCGCGACGAAGGCCGCGGCCACGTAGGGGCGCAGGAAGCTCAGCGGATTCAGGCCCGGATGCGGCAGGAAGCTGCACGCGAGCAGCGCGATCAGCAGCAGCGGCACCAGGCCGGCGCGCGCCAGCTGCGCCTTCACCGCGACCCAGTGCCGCGAGTGCATCATCAGCGCCAGGCAGGCGCCGGCGAGCAGGTCATCCGCGCGGAACCAGGTGATGCTGGACGCGGTGACCTGGTGCCCGATGCGCAGCGCCGTGATCGCCAGCAGCAGCGCGGGGAACAGCCACCAGATCGCGCGCACGCGCAGCCACAGCATCAGCGCGGCGAGCATGTAGAACTGCACCTCGACGCACAGGCTCCAGAAGTGGTCGGTCGGCGGCACCAGGCGCTGCGGCGGCAGGTTGGCGTAGAAGAGCAGGTAGCTCAGCGCTGTGTCCAGCCCCACCGGCCACATCCACCACACCAGCGCCAGGCAGATCCACGCGGCCGGCACCACGCGCAGCAGCCGCCGCGCGACGAAGGAGGACACCGGCGGCTGCTTCAGCAGCTGCCCGGTGATCAGGTAGCCCGACAGGATGAAGAACAGCGCCATGCCGAAGATGCCCAGCGACTCGTTCAGCGGGATGCCGCCCACGCGCAGCGGGAACAGGTGGGTCCACAGCACCGCCAGGATGCTGATGGCGCGCACGCCGTCGAGCACCGGCTGGCGTTCGCTGCCGGCGCCCGGTGCGGGGGTGGCTGTCGCTCCGACGCTCATCGCGCGCCTTCCCAGCCGCTCATCGGCATCGTGGCCGAGAACTCGCTCACGCGCGGCAGCGTCGCGGGGAACTCGCTGTGCGCCGGCTTGCCGTGTGCCGCAGGCGGACGGTAGCGGCTGGGGCGGATGCCCCAGGGCCGGCGCTGGCGGGGATCGGCCGCGCCGGCGATGCGGCAGGACAGCGCGCACACCGCGCCCATCGTCAACCAGAAGTACCAGTTGTAGATGAGGTACGACAGCATGTTGTCGGACAGCGAGACCAGGAAGTTGGACACCAGCAGCGACAGCGCGATCAGCGCCAGCAGGAAACGCACGCGCAGCAGCGGGCGCAACATGCGCGCGGTCGACAGGTAGACCCAGCCATACGCCGCCACGCCCAGCACGCCGTACTCGAAGAAGACCTGCACCACGGCGCTGTGCGCGCCCCAGCTGCGACCGCCGGCCATCGAGAAGAAGGTCGACGAATGGAAGATGAAGGACTCCGCGCCGTAGCCGAAGAAGTAGCGGTACTTGGCCATCCACGACAGCGCGTCGGCCCACAGCAGCTTGCGCCACGCGAAGGAATTCAGCTTGGCGTACTGCACGACCTGGTTGCCCTCGGCCAGCCCGGCGACCCGCTCGCGGACCTCGGGAATGAGCATCGCCAGCATCCCGCCGATGACGAGATAGATCAGGTAGCGCCGCTCACGGAACACGCCGTAGACGATGAAGATGAACAGCACCGAGATCCACGCGCTGCGCGTCTTGGTCGCGAACAGCAGCCCGACCAGCAGCAGCATGTAGAGCACGACCGTCGCGGTCGCCAGCGGACCACGGCCAGCCAGACCGCTCTTCCAGCGATAGAAGATGACGCCCACGGACAGCACGAGATAGAACGCCAGGATGTTGGCGTGAGGGAACGGACCGCCGTACCGGCTGGCCGCGGATTCGAAGCCGTCCACGCTACCAGCCGTTTTGCCCAGGCCGATGTAAATCAGGGTGACAAGTGCGACGGGCACTGAGGACCAGGTGACCAACTTCAGCATCTTGTTCAGATCCGCTTCTTCCCTCACGAGATAGAAGCTGACCAGGAACAGCGCCACCACCGACAGCTGGCCCAGGTACAGGCGCACCGCCTGCACCTTGTCCGGCGAATAGACGAGCCCCAGCGCCTGCACCGCGATGAAGGGCAGCCACACCATCCACGCGATGCGCGGCACGCGCTTGGGATCACGCGCGATGATGATCGCGGCCAGCACGAGGATCAGCGCGTTGAGCAGCCCGCCCAGGCCGCCGATGGCCGCAAGACGCGTCTCCTCGAAGACCGGATTGGCGCCCGCGCGCACCAGCAGCACCACGAGCAGGAAGGCCTCGCGGCTGTACAGGAACAGGAAACCGGTCACCAGCATCAGCGGCAGCACCGCGAGCATCACCGGCTTGTCCGCGGCGGCGCCACCGACCATCACCGTGATCAGCCCGATGGCCACGGCGCCGCTCAGCAGCCCGATCAGGCCGAGCAGGGACACGCCCTCCAGGCCGTCCCGCCACTGGCGCCACGCGCCTGAAATCCGTCCCACCGCGCTCATCGCTGTCATCCCATCACCCCATGCACCCCGGCGCCGGCCTCATCGCACCAGCATCGTCCGCGTGCCCGCGGGCACGGCGGCGACCAGCTCGCGCAGGAAGCCTTCCATCACGACCTGCGACTGCGGCGCGCTCTCCGCCTTGCCCAGGCGCTGCGACGCGCGCACCAGCATGCCGTCGGGAACGCGGCCGCGGAATCCCTCGTTGAGGATGTACCAGCGCGCGGCCATGCCGTCGCCGCCGTACTGGTCGCCGATGCGGATCCAGTAGCGCACCGCCTCGAAGCCGCCGCCACGGGCTTCGGCCAGCAACTGCGTGGTGGGCACCGGCGCCGCGCGTCCGGACGTGGCCACGGGCTGGCCGTCGCCGAGGCGGCGCACCAGGAAACCTTGCGCCGGATAACAGACCTCGGGCCGATGGACCTTCACGTCCTGGCGTTGACGCTCGCCCCAGGCCAGCGCGAGCTGCACCTGCTCGCCGTGGCTGTTGACGTAGGTGCGCATCACCGTCTGGTCATAGGGCTGTTCCTGGACCGTCTCCACGCCCTGCGACACATCCACCTGCGCGATGCTGTCCGCGATCACGCGCCAGTCGCCGAAGGCCTTGGGCACGGTCGCGTCGAGGTTGGGCGCGCCCTGCATCGCCTGCAGGCGCGGCGTGGCCACCCACGCGCCGGCCGCCGCGGCGGCCATCAGCGCGAGGCCCGCGGCGCACACCGCCAGGGACAGGCGCGGCAGGCGGATCGGGCCGTTGGAGGGCGCGCCGGAAGGCGTACCCGTGGGTGTACCGGAGCCCGGAGGCGTCGATGAAGACGAAGACGTGGATGTCGACGTGGACGGGATGTTCATGCGGCCTCCTTGCCGCGCGCGCGGCTCCAGCGCAGGGACAGCGTGCGCAGCAGGCCGTCCACGACGACGATCAGCATCAGCGCGGTCAGGAACAGCGCCATGCCCGAGAACTCATGCATGAAGCCCTGCCCCACGTCGTCGCCGAAGTGGTAGGTCAGCAGCGCCAGGATCAGGATGCGGATCACGTTGGAGCAGTAGGAGATCGGCACGATCAGGATGGCCAGCGCGATGTTGCGGAACACCGATTCATGGCGCACGACGTTCATGTAGAGCAGGCCCAGCGCCTCGAGCGTGAACAGCGAGTTCAGGCCCGCGCAGGCATCCGCCACCATCAGCTGGTAGGGACCGATCTGCAGGATCACGCCGGCACGCGCGATCGGGTAGCCCAGCGTGTACATCAGGAACTCGGCGCCCCAGGACGCGGCCAGCTTCATCGGCTGCGTGATGACGTCGACGATGGACGCCGGCAGCGGCACCGCGAAGAGCAGCAGGAAGAACGCGAACCAGTAGCGGCGCGCGATCGCCGGGCCGGCCAGCAGCAGCGCGAGTCCGAGCAGCACCGGCAGCAGCGAGCCCAGCTCCAGCAGCGCCAGCGACTGCGAGCGTCCCACCACGTAGGCCAGCAGGCCCAGCACCAGCACGGTCCAGCCCGCCACCGGCGCGGGGCGGACCTGGAAGGTCTCGCCCTGCGAGGCGAGGCGCCGCGTCTGGAAATAGAAATACCAGGCCGACAGCGCCAGAACGATGGGGCCGTGGGAATTGCGGTCGCCGCGCCACGGACCATGGATGAAATCGATGATCGTGGGCACGTACAGCACGGCCAGGCCCAGCGCCAGCGCCAGCAGCGCCATGCGGTTGGCCGCCCAGAAACCGGGGGCGAGACGGTCGCCGGGTCCGGCGAAGAGATTGCGCGACATCACTTTCACTGCGATCCCTGCTCAAGCGTCAAGACAAGCGAAGACCCGCCGGCCGAGGCCGGACGTGTCTCCTGCGAAGGCTCTGCGGCCCTGACTCAATATTGGTTCATGACGGTCCCCACCAGCGTCGTGGTGACGCCGTCGAGACTGTCGGTGAGGTCCTGCAGCGCGGTGACCCGCGACTTGTTCTGGCGCGCCAGGACCAGCGCCGCCCCGCAACGCGAGGCCACGATCGCCGCATCGGCGCCGTACTGGCCGGCGGAGGTGTCCACCAGCACATGGTCGAACTTGCCGGCCAGCTCCCGCATCAGCATCCCGAACGCGGGCCGCTCCAGCAGCTCCACCGGGTTGGGCGGCACCGCGCCCACGGGCAGGATGAACAGGCTGCTCAGCCCTTCCACCTGCTGGATGACGCGCGGCTCGCTGCGTCCCGACAGGATCGAGGACAGGCCCGCCTGGTTGTTGACGTCGAAGATCTCGTGCTGGCGCGGGCGGCGCAGGTCCGCGTCCACCAGCAGCGTGCGCCCGCCCAGTTGCGCCAGCGTGACCGCCAGGTTGGCGGTGAAGTAGCTCTTGCCGTCCAGCGAGTCGGGGCTGATCACGGCCAGCGCGCGGCGCGGTTCGCCCTCGCGGTACAGCCGCATCGTGATCTGGCTGCGGATCGCGCGGAAGACTTCCGACTGCGACGAGAACGGCTGGTTCAGCGCGACCAGCTCGGGGCTGCGCGACTTGCGCTCATTGGGCGCGTACGGGTAGTGGAACTGCTTGGACAACGCCTCCAGCACGTCCTCGGCGTTGGCGTAACCCAGCGCCACCGCGGCCTCGCCGAAACGGATGCCGCGCTCGCGCTGGTACTGCAGCACGCGCTCGACCTGGTCGGCGCTGAGGTTGCGGGTCTCGGCGATGATCGCGCCGATCGAGCGGTCATGCACGCCGGTGCCGGGGGGCTTGTTGAGGGTTCCGTCCACGGATGAGCCTTGCGCCTGAGAAGCCTTGGAAGCTGGGGACATGGGTTCGTGCAGATAGGACATCAGGCGGCTCCTCGCGGTGCGCTGGCCGAGTGTCCGAGCAGTCTGCGCTCGGCCCCGGGCAGCGCCGAGGCGCGCTTGCCCGGCGCGGGCAGCACGCCCAGCATCGGCAGCGGCAGCACGGCCATGACGTCGTCGGCATCGCGCACCTTGCGGTCACGCATCTCCAGCAGCAGCGCCAGGCCCACCGCCAGGATCACGCTGACGACGAAGGCCAGCGCCGTGTTCAGCAGCAGCTTGGGCGACGAGGGCTTGAGCGGGGCCACGGCCTCGGTCAGCACGTTGACGTTGCTCTGCGTGGTCTGGCTTTCCAGGCTGGTCTGCGTGAGCCGCGTGGTGATGTTCTCGTAGGCGCGCTGGGCGCTCTCGGCCTCGCGCATCAGGCCGCTGGCGTCGTCGCGCGCGGCCTTGAGCTTGGCGACCTTCTCGCGCTGCGCCTCGAGCTGGGCGCGGATGTCACCCTCGCGCTGGCGGTTGATGTTGTTGGCGACGGTGACGCCGCCGCTCACGCGGCCGATCTCCGCGCGCAGCTTGCTGCGCACGTCGGCCACCGAGGCCTTGGCCTCGATCACCTGCGGGTGGTTGTCGCCGTAACGCGTGCCCAGCTCCTGGAGCTTGGCCTCGGCGCGGCTCAGGTCGGCCTTGAGCTGCATCACCACCGGGTTGGCCAGCACGTCGGGCAGCTGGTCCGCGCCGCGCGCGGCCTGGCCCTGGCGGCTGCTGGACTCGGCCGACAGCCCCTGCAGCGCCACCAGCTGCGAGGACAGCTCCGACAGCCGGTTGTTCTCGACGTCCAGGCGCTCGTCGCTGGCGATGATCCCGTGCTCGCGCTCGTAGTTCGAGAGCTTGGCGCGCGTGGCCTCGAGCTTCTCCAGCGCGACCTTGGCCTGCTGGTCGAAGTAGCCCGCGTACTGGCGCGCCGGCTCGACGCGCAGGTCCAGCGTCGTGGACACGTAGGCCTTGACGAAGGCGTTGGCCAGCGTGGCCGCGAACTGCGGATCGGGCGCGCGGTAGGCCACCGTCAGCACGTTGCTCTCCTTGGAGGGCTTCACGTCCATGTTGGCCTGCAGGAAGGTGATGAGCCACTGCTCGATCGTGCCCTCGCCGCCGGTGGAGGTCTGCCACTGCTCGCGGATCGCGGGCACCTCCGACAGGCGCAGGTCGCGCACCACGCGCAGCGCCACGCGGTCGCTGGCGATGACGTCGACCTGCGTGTTCATGAAGGCCGGCGAGGCCAGCCCCGGGTAGATCAGCGCGGAGATCGGATCGGGCTTGGCGTCCACCACGACCGAGGCCGTCGCCACGTACTTCTTGGGCAGCACGAGGCTGACGGCGAACGCGGTCAGCGTGGTGAGCAGCACCACGAGCACGACCATGGACCAGCGCGCGCGCAGGATCGAAAACAGTTTGCTAGGCGTCACGGGACCTCCTCGGTCGGGCCGGCGGGCCCGACATCACACAACTCAGAACAGGCTCTCGCGGACGAAGATCACGTCGCCGTCCCGCAGCGCCTCGTCCATCGCGGGCTTGATCTCCTGCACCTTGCCGGCGGTGTCCTTGCGATGCACGCGGATGCCGCGGTCGGTGCCGCGCAGCGTCAGACCGCCGCCGGCGGCCAGGCCCTGCAGCAGCGTCATGCCGCGCTCCAGGCGGATCTGGCCGGGCTTCTGGACCTCGCCGTAGATGTAGATCATCGGGAAGCGGTCCACCCACAGCACGTCGCCGTTGAGCACCACCACGTCCTGCTCGCGGCCATTGGGGCCGAACAGCGTGGGCAGGTCCACTTCCAGGCGGAAGGGCTTGCCGCCGCGCACGCCGGTCAGCACGACCTGGTCGCCGCCGGTGGCCGCCACGCCGCGCGCGTTGGCCAGCAGGTCGGTCAGACGCGTGTCCGCGACCTCCAGCGGATAACGGCCCGGCTGGTTGACCTGGCCCAGCACGCTGGCCTGGTTGCCGGTGACCTTCAGGACCACGATGGTGACCTGCGGCTGCTTGACGAAGTTGCCCTTCTTCAGGCCGTCGGCGATGCGGGCTTCCGCGTCGCTGATGGACAGGCCGCCGATGCGCACCACGCCCAGCAGCGGGAAGGTGATCGTGCCCGCTTCCGACACGCGCGTCTCGAGCAGCATGTCCGGGTTCTGGAACACGTTGATGCGGATGGCGTCGCCCGATCCCAGGCGGTACTCGGCGGCCGCACCGGTGGACAGGCCCGCGGGCGCGGGTGTCGCGGCGGGACGCGCGGGCGTCTGCGCGACGGCACCGCCGGCGGCGAGCGAGGCGGCCAGCAAGGCCGAGGCGGCCGTGGTGGCCAGCGAGAGGATCGGGAAGCGACGCAGGTTGATCATTTGATGCCGAGGCCCTTGGCCAGGTTGTTGTCCACCGGGCCACTGGCGCCGGCGGGGCTGTCGGACGCAGCGGGCGCGGGCGCCGGTGCTGCGGGCGTAATCGGTGCGGCAGGCGCGGACGCCGCGCCGGGCGCGGCCTCGGCGAACTTGCCGACGTATTCGATCTTGGCGTTGTCGCGCATCGCCTTGAGGTCCTTGGCGACCAGCTCGTTGCGGCGCTGGTTCAGCAGGAACATCTCGATGGACGCGCGGGCCTGCGCCTCGGAGGCGGGCTGGCGCTGCGAGCCGGCCAGGAACAGCACGGTCAGGCCCGTGGGGCTGCCGTTCATGATGAACTGGCCGTCCTTCAGACGCGAGATCGCGTCGAGGTTGTTCAGCGGGATCTGCTCGGCGGAGCGCACGACCTGCGTGCCGACGAACTTGAAGTTGTCGCTCTTGAGCGTCTCGAGGAACTCGGGCAGGGTCTTGGACCCCTGCAGCTTGGCGCGGATCGTCTCGAACTGATCCGGCTTCGCCTCGATGTTGATTTCCTGCAAGTTGTAGATGCGACGCTCGGCAAAAAGTGCCGGCTTGTCGTTGTAGTACTGCTTGATTTCCTGGTCGGTCGGCTTGGTCACCGTCTCGCCCAGGTGGTCAGCATAGGCCCTGGCGATGATCTCCCGCTTCGCGGTTTCGATCTGTTGCACCACCCGCGGATCGCGGTCGAGCTTGAGGTCCTGCGCCTTCTGCACGGCGAGTTCCTGGTCGATCAGGCGCTCCAGGATCTGGCGCGACGCGGCATCGGCCTGCTCGGGCTTGACGTTGGGCTGACGCTGCAGGACGAAGTTGATCTGGTGGACGGTGATCTCTTCCTTGTTGACCTTGGCCGCGGTCTGCGAGGCCTTGGCACCGCTGCCGCCACCGCAGGCGGCGAGCAAGGTTGCGGCAACAACGGCGGCGAGCACAGAAGAAACGGCAACGGCCGGGCGGGCCTGTCGCGCTTGATGTCCTTGAACCCGATTCCTCATCTCATGCATGTTGTCGACCTTGGTGTTATGTCTGTGCGGCAGCCCGTCTCACAGGCCGGCAACGCGTGAAGCGCGGTCGGCGAGTTTAGCCCTGCACCATGACGGCACTGCCCCGTTCCTGGCTGTCCGAAGGCCTCCATCCCGGGTTCGAAGGGGTCCATAGCAAGAATGGGTCCTGCCCCCGCCCGCCGCGGGCGCCGAGCCCCCGCGAACAAGGGGGAAACCCGCAGGAAATCGGCCTCGAAACGCTCTTTGCAACGGCTTGCAAAAACCGTCAGCAAGCGCCTCGCGCGGCGACAGTCCCACGCAGGCCCTTCCCTCGACCTTCCCTCGCCCTGGCCTCGTGCGCGGCAGGCACCGCCAAGGCGCGAAAGCGGAAAAAAAGGCCGCCACCCTTGCGGGCGGCGGCCTCGTTCAGCCGGCGTGAAGAACGGATCAGGGGATCTTGTTCAGCGCGTTGACCGCGTCGATCAGCCCGAAGCCGTCATACAGGCTCCAGCCCTTGACCGCGCCAGCGCCCGAGAACGGGATCACGCGCGCCGCGGGCGTCGTCTGCAGGATGCTCTTGATCTGCTTGGGCGTGAGCGTGCCGGGGCCGCCCGCCTTCTGCAGCATCAGCGCGGCGACACCCGCCGCGTGCGGCGCGGCCGCGCTGGTGCCGAAGAAGTTGTTGAAGCCGTCGCCCTCGTAATCCGAGTTGGGGAAGAAGAAGGTCGTGTTGCCGCCGTCCGGCGCGGCGAAGTCGGGCTTCTTGCGGGTCTCGGGCACGGCCAGGCGGTTGCCCGCGGCGTCGAAGGCGATCGTCACCGGGCCGGGGCTGCTGAAGCTCTCGAAGGCCGGGGTGAACGGGCTCTGCTGCGCGGCAGGGAAGGTGTAGCGGTAGGCGGCCACGCTGTTGGCCCCGGCCGCGGCGCTGTGGCCGAAGGTCGTCGGACCCGAGCGCACCTGGAACGGCGCGCCGCCCCAGCCCTCGAGGCTGACGATGCGCACGCGCGAGGCGAGCTTGGTGCCGGCGCTGGTGCGGCCGACCATGATCCGGTACGTGCCGCTGGCGCCGCCCGACAGGCCCACGATCTCCTCGGCGTAATCCGCGGCGATGTTGTTGGACGCGAAGGTGAAGACGCAGTTGCCCGCCGCGTTGATCAGGTAGAAGTTCAGGTCGGTGGTGACCTTGCCCTGATAGAAGAGGTCGTCCCACTGCAGCAGCAGCGTGGAGCCCGAGCCGCTGTAGGTCACCGGCAGCGCGTACACGCCGCCGCCGAAGTCCAGGAAGCCGCCGGCCTGGTTGGCCTTGGTGCTGCCCGAGGACGGCGAGCTGGTGCAGGTGTTGAGCGAGGCCAGGTTGACGTTGCCCAGGTTGGAGGGCGTCGTCGAGAACGTCGCCACCGGCACGTCGATCGCGCCGCCGCCGCCGGCCGAGCCCTGGTTGCCCGCCGAGGAGAAGTAGGCGACCTGACGGCCCGCCAGCGTGGTGCTGTTGGCCACGTCGTTGACGGCCTGCGCGACCTGGCCGTCGGAGAAGAAGGGCTCGTCGTAATAGAAGACGTCGTCGACGATCACGTCCGCGCGGCAGGCGGCGTTGGTGCGCAGCGTGCGGATGTTGTCGGCGAAGGCGGCCTCGCCGGCGAACGCGGTGGCGAAGCACAGGTCCGCGCCCGGGGCCACGTCCTGCACGATCTGCATCATCGCGCGGCCCTCGTCGGTGTTGCTCGGATCGGCGCTGAGGTCGATGACGAACTTGGGCGGACGCAGGTCACCGCTGGCGATGTCGTTGGCCGCGCGGATCGTCGTGAAGGATGAGGGGGACGCGTCATACGAATCCGACAGCACGCCCACCGTGATGCCCGTGCCGATCCAGCCGGAGGCGTTGGCGACGTTGCTGCGCATCACCGGCCCGCCCTGCGAGGTCGTGACGCCGACGTTCTTGTGCGGGCGGCGGGTCAGCTTGGCCAGGTGCAGGCCGCTGGTGGAGGACAGCCCCGCGAGCGCCGAGGTCGGCACGTAGGCCGAGATCGCGCCGTTGCCGAACGCGCGGTTCACGCCGGTCACCTTCGCGCCCGAGGCCTCGAGCGAGGCCTTGAAGTCGTCGATGGAGGTGCCGGCCTCGAGGTAGATGTCCACGAGCACCCGACCTTGCGCGTCGCTCATGGACTTGACGTTGGCCTTGATCTCGTCGGTCTCCACGGAGAGCGAGCGGAACTGGCGGCGGGCCTGCTGGTCGACGAGGTCGGACAGCGCGCCGTCCAGGCGTGCGTGCTGGGCGCTCGCGGCGCCGCAGGCGGCGAAGGCGAGCAGCGCGGTCAGGGTGCGCAGGCGGGGAGTGATCTTGGAAGTCGTCATGGCGCGGCTCCTCAGGCGTCTTGGCGGATGTCGGGGGTCGCGGCCTTGCGGCGGCGGATCAGGCCGGCCGCGCCGAGCGCGGCGCCGGCCAGCAGCAGGCTGCCGGGTTCGGGCACATCCGAGGCGGCGGCCGACACGGCGGCGCCGGTCAGCACGATCTCGTAGTCGCCGAACTCGCTGGTGAGGCTGCTCCAGCCGGTCAGCGCGCCCGCGCCGGGATTGGCCGCGACGTTGCCGCCCTGCCCCAGCAGCGACGGGAAGATCGCCGAGCCGCCGCTCACCGGCGTGTAGCTCGCGCCGGTGATGGCCAGGTAGTACAGGCCGGTGACGGTGGGCATGTAGTTGCTCAGCGTGGACTGCGAGCCGCCGACGTTGCCGTCGTCGTCGTTGCCGATCAGGCCCTTGCCGGCGGCGTCGAACAGGTACAGCACCGTGTCGAAGAAGTTGAAGTCCAGGCCCGAGGCGGTGGTCGTCGCGGAGAACGCGGTGCCGGCGGTCAGGTAGATGGCGAACAGGTCGGCGTCGCCGTCGATGGAGCCCTGGATCGCGTCGAGCGCGCCGGTGCCCGAGAAGGCGGTGGCGGTGCCCAGCGTCTGGCCGGCATCGGCGCCTTCGACATAGACCGCGGCCGAGTGCGCCGAACCGGCCGCGCCCAGCAGCAGCGCGGCGATCGGCAACCAGGGGGTCTTGAAGCTCTTGTCTCGCGTGAACATCGAGGATCTCCGTCAGAAGTGGTGGACACGTCGCGGGATGGGCCCGCGCTGCGTGCGGTACTGAACGGAGCGCCTCGATGCGAAACGCATGCCACGGCCAAGCTTCAAACTAGGGGGACGCGCGCAAGTGCCGATGCCATCGGCGATATCCCGCACCGTGCGCCGTACACCCCGATCCATGGGGGATCCCCGCGACGCGGGGCTGTAAAGCGGGCCGACTCCGGGTTAGCCCGGAATGTGAAGCTCGCGTGACAGCGAGCGCCGCAAGGCGCCCGGCGGCTGGCCGACGATGCGCTTGAACGCGCGGCTGAACGAGGCCTCCGAGTCATACCCCAGCCGGTCCGCGGCGACGGCCACGCGCATGCCCTCCTGCGCGATCCAGCGCCGGGCCTGGAACATCTTGACCTTGGCGACGTATTTGGCCGGGCTCTCGCCGACGGTGCGGGTGAAGGCCTCGGCGAATCGCGAGCGCGACGCGCCCATCAGCCCGGCGAGCTCGGGCACGCGCCAGTCGCGTTCGGGTTCGGCGTGGATGGCGGCGATGACCTTGCCGATGCTGGGGCACTGCACGGCCGCGATCCAGCCGCTGGCATCGTTGCAGGCGCATTCGACCCAGGCGCGGATGATGCTCGCGGCGAGCACGTCGGCGAGTCGCGCGAGGATGCCGCAGGCGCCGATGCGATCGAGCGCGACCTCCCGCTCCATCGCCTCGAGCAGCGCCGGCACCGACGGATCGCGGCGAGCGAGGTCGTTGGCGCGCATCGCGTCGGGCATCATCGCCAGCAGCGGGTGCAGCGGATCGAGGTTGAAGCGCATCGCGCCGCAGAACATCACGTCGGGCGGCGTGTCGTCGTGCTGGTCCACCTTCCCGCCTGGATCGGTGGCGGCCGTGGCCGGATCGGCGAGGTGTTCCGAGCCGACGAGATAGATGTCCTCCGCGACCGCCCGGCGCGACAGCGAATCGATGTCCACCGCGGGCAGGTCGGGCGCGCTGGCCAGCACGTGCAGGCTGCCGCGCGGCAGCAGCACCGCGTCGCCGGCATTGAGCCGGACCCAGTCGCTGCCCGGCGTGCGCAGCCAGCAGCCGCCGCGCGCGACGAAGTGGAAACGCGCTTCCTGCCGGGCCGGGAAGGCCACCGCCCAGGGCGCGCGCAGCAGGCAGCGGCCGTACTCGACGCCCTCCAGCCGCAGCCCCAGCAGGATCTGCGTGAGCAGGTCAGCGGGCTTCAGCGGCGTCGGGGGCAACGGAGACGGCGGCGCGGACGGCAGCGCATCTCTGGAGGAATCGTCATGCATTTCGGCTCTTCCGACATGGAAACGCCGGGATGCTATCCCTAAGCTCAAAGCCATTCCCATCTCCGCGCCTTTGCGCCGCCCAACGTGACCTCACCCTGCACCGATTGCCTGGATGCCCGCCTCGCGGGCCAGGCACCTGCCTCGTCCTCACCGGGTGCCGCCCCGCCCCACCACCCCGACCCCGCCGAGCTCGCAGCCGCCGCGGCGGCCCACAGCGCCGAGCGGCCGCACTGGGTCGCGATCGGCGCGTTGACGCTGGGCGTCTTCGGGCTGGTGACCGCGGAGTTCCTGCCCGCCAGCCTGCTCACCGCGATGGCCTCCGACCTGGGCATCAGCGCGGGCGCGGCCGGCCAGACGGTGACCGCCACCGCGCTGGTGGGCGCGGTCGCCGCGCCGTCGATCCCGCTGCTGACCAGACGGCTGGACCGGCGGCTGGTGATGCTGGCGCTGACCCTGCTGCTGATCCTGTCCAACGTGCTGGCGGTGACGGCCTCGAGCCTGGGCGTGCTGCTCGCGGCCCGCGTCATCCTGGGCGTGGCGCTGGGCGGGTTCTGGTCGATGGCCGCGGCGCTGGCGATGCGGCTGGTGCCGGAGCGCCTCTTCGCGCGGGCCATGTCCGTGATCCTGACCGGCGTGTCGGTGGCCACCGTGTGCGCGGCGCCGATCGGCGCGTGGATGGGTGAGGTCTGGGGCTGGCGCAGCGCCTTCGTCGCCGCTGGCGTGCTGAGCGTGGTGACGCTGGCCGCGCAGCTGCTGACCATGCCGCGATTGCCGCCCAAGGACAACCCCGACCTGCGCGTGCTGGGCGAGCTGCTCACGCGCCCCGGCGTGCGCGTGGCGCTGCTGGCGGTGCTGCTGGTCATCTCGGGCCACTTCGCCGGGTTCACCTACATCCGGCCTCTGATGGAGAACGTCACCCACCTGCCGGTGCCGGCGATCTCGGCGGTGCTGCTGGGTTACGGCATCGGCGGCTTCTTCGGCAACCTGGCGGGCGGCTTCCTGGCCGAGCGCAGCGAGCGCCGCGCGATCGTCGCGGGCGGCTCGCTGATCGTGGTGCTCGCGGCCAGCCTGCTGATGGCGGGCGAATCGGCGTGGGTGACCACGGTGGCCGTGGTGCTGTGGGGCTTCGCCTTCGGTGCCTTCCCCGTCGGCTTCCAGACCTGGATCGTGCGCGCCGCGCCGGACCAGGCCGAGGGCGCGGGCGGTCTGCTCGTGGCGGCCTTCCAGATCGCGATCGCCAGCGGCGCGATCGGCGGCGGCATGCTCGTCGACCACATCGGCGCGCTGGGCGGTCCGACCTTCGCCGCCGCGGCGATCACGCTGGGCACGCTGCTGACGCTGCGGCATGGACCTCGGATGAAGACCTCGGCCTGAGACTGGAGACCAGCCGCCCCTGGGCCTCGTCTCGAGGCGGACGGGGGCGGCTGATCGGAACGGGCTGAAAAGTCCGGTCCGGTCTCAGGCCAGCCGGAACCGTGCCACCGACTGCACCAACGCGTCCGCCTGCTGCCGCAAGCTCTCCGCGGCGGCGGCGGACTCCTCGACGAGCGCGGCGTTCTGCTGCGTCACCTGGTCCATCTGGTTCACCGCCTCGCCGACCTGGTGCACGCCCTGCGACTGCTCGCGCGTGGCGCTGCTGATCTCGCCGACCACATCGGTCACGCGACCGATGGCGGCGACGATCTCGGCCATCGTCGCACCGGCCTGATCGACCTGGCCGTTGCCCTCCTCCACCCGCGACACGCTCGCCGCGATCAGCGACTTGATCTCGCGCGCGGCCTCGGCGCTGCGTCCGGCCAGCGCGCGCACCTCCGAGGCCACCACCGCGAAGCCCTTGCCGTGCTCGCCCGCGCGCGCCGCTTCCACCGCCGCGTTCAGCGCCAGGATGTTGGTCTGGAAGGCGATGCCGTCGATCGTGCCGATGATGTCGGCGATGCGGCGGCTGCTCTCGTCGATGCCGCGCATGGTCTCGACGAACTGCGCCACCACGACGCCGCCCCGCTGCGCCACCTCGCTGGCGGACCGCGCAAGCCGATCGGCCTGCTGCGCGTTCTCCGAGGTCTGCTGCACCGTCTCGCCGAGCTGCGTCATCGTGGCCGCGGTCTGCTCCAGCGCGCTGGCCTGCTCCTCGGTGCGCTGGCTCAGATCGCCGTTGCCCATCGCGATCTGCGCGCTCGCGCTGGCCACCGACTCGCTGCCCACGCGCACGCCGCCCACGACCTGGCGCAGGCTCAGCTGCATCTCGGCAAGCGCCGCGATCAGGCTGCGCTGATCGCCCGGGCGCACGCGGATCTCGCCGCTGAGATCGCCCTGCGCGACCTGACGCACCAGCCGCGCCGCCTCCGCCGGATCACCGCCCAGCAGACGGCGCACATGGTTCATCAGGAACAGCGCCAGCGCCACGGCCACCGCGATGGCCACCGTGGTCAGCGAGAGGCTCCAGCCGTGGCCGGCCGCGAAGTCGGCCTCGGCGTCCTTGCGCGACTGCTCGCTGCCCGCGGCGTTGTAGTCGGCGGTGCGCTCGATGGCCTTGACCCAGTTGTTGAAGCTGGTGCGCGACTCCCCACGGAAATGCGCCCGCGCCTGCGCGTCCTCGGCGTCGTTGCGGGAGAGATGCAGCAGCTTCTCCTGCGCCGCGAAGTAGACGTCGCGCGCGGCGACGACCTCGGCATACAGCCGGCGTTCCTCGTCGTTGCTGATGTAGGGCTGGTAGGCCTTCTCGGCCGCGGCCAGCTCCTGGCGGGCGCGAGTGATGTTGCCCTCGATCTGGGCGCGCTCCTGCGCATCGTCGGACAGCAGGTGATCGGGCTCCATGCGCCGGATCTGATTGGCCTTGACGCGGATCGCGGCCATGCTCTGGATGCTGGGCAGCCAGTCGTCGGCGATCTCGGTCGTGTTGTCGTGGACGCGGTTGAGCTGCAGCAGCCCCATCCCGCCGACCAGCGCGCACAGCGCCACCAGCACCACGAAGGACACGGTCAGCTGCGTCGACAGCCGCCAGGTTGCGATGTTCATGTGTTCTCCCCAAAACGCTGAACTCACGCCGCCGCGGTACCGCTGCCTACCGGCCTTCCCGCCTCGACGGCTCCCAGGACATCGGTGGATGTTGCCTCGGACTGGCCCGGCGCGGCACACCCCAGGCGCGGGACGGGCGGGCTGTCACCCATTGCGGGGACCGCGCTACCGAACATGTCATGCCGCCACCGCCCATTCGGAATGCACGTGACCGGCGATCTGGATCTGACCCTTGCCGGTGCGCTTGACCGCGTACATGGCCTCGTCCGCCGCGTGCAGCAGGTCGCGGCAGTTGTCGCCGCCGCCGCCGACCACCGCGCCGATGCTGGCGCCCACCGAGACCTTCTCGCCGCTGTCCAGCGTGATGCGGCGCTGGATCGAGAACAGGCAGCGCTGCAGCGTCTGCTCGACATCCTCGGGACGCGTGACGCCGGAGAGCAGGATCGCGAATTCGTCGCCGCCCAGGCGCGCCACCACGTCGTTGCCGCGCACCAGGTCCTGCAGCCGCTGCGCGACCTCGGTCAGGACCTCGTCGCCGGCCTCGTGGCCGTGCTGGTCGTTGATCGCCTTGAAGCCGTCCAGGTCCAGGTAGCAGACCGCGAAGCCGCGGCCGCTGCGGCGCGCGCCGTTGATCGCGTCACCGACCTTCTCCTCGAAGAGGCGCCGGTTGGGCAAACCCGTCAGCACGTCGCGCAGTGCCAGGTGCTGCGCCTGTTCCTCGCTGCGCTTGAGGCCGTCGATGTCCACCAGCATCCACATCGATTCGCTCTCGTTGAGCACGGTGCCGTGCAGGTCGACCCAGAACTCGGCGCCATCCAGGCGGCGCATGCGGATCTGCGTGTGGAAGCGGCTGCCCGGGCGCATCGTGGCCTGGCTGACGTCGCGCACGCGCGCATGGTCCTGCGGGCTGAGGAAGAGCTCCCGCGCGGGCTTGCCGATCATCTCGCCGGCGCCGAAGCCAAACATGCGCTCCAGCGCCAGGTTGGTCCACACGGCGTGGCTGTCGCGGATGCGGACCATGCCGATCAGGTCGTTCTGCAGCATCGCGTCCTGCTCGCGCGCCAGTTGCTGGAGCGAATCCTTGGCGCGGCGCTCACGGCGGTGCGTGCGGTGCAGCAGCGCGGACGCCGCCGCGATGGCCAGCGCCACGAGCGCGGCCAGCGCCGACTGCTGCACGACCTGCGTGCGCCAGCCCGCCAGGAAGTAGTCGCTGCTCATGCCGGTGAACAGCGTCATCTGGTAAGCGGGCACCTTGCGGTAGGCGGTGATGCGCTCGACCTTGTCCAGCGCGGTCGGGGTGATGTACACGCCGCGTTCGCGGTTCTGCTCCAGCGAGCGCAGCGCCTGCTCCGACAGCGACTTCTGACCGAAGCCCTTGGTCGACGAGGGTTCGCTGGCGGAGTAGCGCGCCACGAGGTTCATGCCGTCCGAGCGCAGCGAGACCGCGCCCGACGGGCCGAGCGCGACGCCGCTGAAGCGCTCGACGAAATGCTTGGCGGTGACGACGCCGTAGACGATGCCGGCGAAGTTGCCGTCGTGGTCGATCAGCCGGCGGGCCAGGATGATGCACCAGTGGTTCTGGGCACGGCTGTTCAGCGGCTCGGAGATCACCATCGCGTCGGTGTTGCGGGCCTGCGCGAAGTAGTCGCGGTCGCCGACGTTGAAGGGGCGCTCATCGGGCATCAGGCCGGTGGTGACGGTGCCGTTGACATCGGTGATGCGCAGCGCGGCGACCTGCGGCAGCAGGCCGCGTTGCTCCTCCATCAGCCGGGCGACCATGGCCAGCTGCTCCGGCGACTGGCGCGCGCTGCGGTAGCGCAGCGCGATGGTGGCCAGCGCGTTGTCGGTGTTGCGCAGCTCGGCGCCGACCTCCACGGCGATGTTCTGCGCCAGGTTCTCGACGACGTCGCGGGCGCGGTCGGTCTCGGTGGCGCGGTGGCTCCACAGGCTCAGCGCCGTCATGGCCGCCAGCGCGACGATCACCGCCACGTTGAAGGCCACCAGCCAGGACGACAGCGCGCCGCGCGGCAGCCACGAGAACGCGGGCATCCGCGGCCATGCGGGCAGCGTCAACTGGCGGAGTGAAGGCAGGGTCAGCGCGAACTTCATGGCGGTCCTCCCGGGGCGTCGGTGCGTTCCGGCGCGTCGTTGCGCGCTCAGCCGTTGGCCACGGCCCGCTGGCCATGGCGCATCGGATGCAGCGGTCCATTGGCCGCGGCGCGCTTGCACAGATCGTGCAGGTCGCTCAGCAGCTGCTCGAAATCGAAGGCCTTGTCATAGAAGGCGTCGGCGCCATGACGGCGGCAGGCGGCGGCGTGGGTGCCGGCGTCCTCGCCGCTGAGGACGAAGACCTGGCCGGCATAGTCCTGGTCGCGCAGACGGTTCAGCACGGACAGGCCGGTGCCTTGCGCCAGGCGCAGGTCCAGCAGCACGACGTCGGGGACGGTGGCCAGGACGGCGTCGACGGCCTCGTCCTCGCCGGAAGCCTGGGCGACGACGCGCAGGCCGTCGAGCTTCTCGGCACGGCGGACGAGCAGTTGGCGCACGGGCAGGTGGTCTTCGATGACAGCGACTTTCATGGCTGTCATCGTCGTTGCCCGGCGGGTCGATCACCAGCCTGCGGCGCCCTCACGCGATGAGCGCCAGTTGCGGCAGCCGGTGTAGGCGCTTGACCTACACGGGCAGGCACTCGTGAAGGACTGCGCGGAATCCCCTCGCCCGCGCAGCGGGAGAGGGGTGGGGGTGAGGGCTCGGGGAGGTGCTCGGTGCCCTTCGCAGAGCCCTCACCCCCCGCCCTCTCCCGCTTCGCGGGCGAGGGAGCCGAAGGGGCGGATCGCGGCGTCGACCTTCCCTGCCAGATCGATCAGCGTGCGCGCCAGCACCAGCGCCCACAACGCGATCAGCGCGGCGCCCATCGCGGTTCCCAGCGTGGCCAGCGCGGCGAAACCGGTCACCTTGGCCAATTGCAGCGTGGCCAGCGTGTAGACGCCCAGCGGGAAGGTGAAACCCCACCAGCCGAGGTTGAACGGCAGCCCGTCGCGCCAGCCGTCGCGCAGGTAATGCCGCGTGAACATCAACGCGCAGGCCAGCCACCACAGCCCGGCGCCCCACAGCAGCAAGGCACCGACCAGACCCAGGTCGCGCGCCGCGCCCATGGCCTCGGCAAGCGGCGTGGCGGCGAAGGCGTGGGCGGCGGCGTCGCCCAGCGTGAGCAGTCCCAGCGCGCCGGTGCCGATCGGCCCCAGCGTGAGCCAGCTCGTCACGCCGAGCTCGCGGGCCGGCAGCTTGTGCAGGATCAGCCGGATCAGCACCAGCGTCAGGATCGAGAACGCCAGCGGCACCGAGATCCCCCAGAGCACGTAACCGGCGCCGGTGACCCACTGCGCCGTCGCGGCGGGCAGATGTGGCGCGAGCACCGCGGCGCTCGAGGCCGCCACCTCGGGCGCCACGACCGGCAGCAGCAGCGCGGCGGTGACGCGCTCCAGGCGATGGTCCTGGCGCGTGATCACCCAGAAGGGCACGCCCACGGCGACGACCACGGCCAGCACCGCGTCGGCGATCCACAGCGCGAGCGCCCAGGACACGACGGCCGGGGAAGTGGCACCCGCGGCGCCGGCGCCCTCGAACAGCACCAGCCCGTTGATCACCGGCACCAGCCCCATCGGCAGCGCGCCGAAGAACATCGACTGCAGCGGATGGGCGAGCAGCTCGTCCAGCGCGCGCCGATCCAGCATCAGCCGCGCCAGCAGCAGCATCACGAACACCGCGTAGACCAGCGCGTCCAGCAGCCACAGCGCGTGGGCGGCGGCATGCAGCACGCGGCCAGGTTCGCCGCCCACCGGCAGCGCCGCCAGCACGAGCGCGGCGGCGCCGGTGCCCATGGTCAGGGCGAACCAGTTGGGCGTGAAACCGTGGATGACGCGGAGCAGCAACTTCATGGCCGCTATTGTGGAAATCGCATAAGGATATGAAAAATACATATTTCTGATTCAATCCATGCCTGGCGTGCATGTCACGCGAAGAATCGCCCCGACACGATCACCCCGCCTGGACGCACGCGATGAACTTCACCCACCTCGCCGCCTTCCAGGCGGTCGTCGAGACCGGCAGCGTCACCGCGGCCGCCCTGCGGCTGCATGTCAGCCAGCCGGCGCTCACGCGCGAGATCCGCGCGCTGGAGGAGCGCCTGGGGGTCGCGCTCTTCGACCGCTTGCCGCGCGGCATGGCGCCCACCGAGGCCGGCCGGCTGCTGGCGGGCTACGGCGCGCAGATCTTCAAGCTGGCCGACGCGGCGGAGGCCGCGGTCGAAGAGCTCGCCGGACTGCGGCGCGGGCACCTGGCGCTGGCGGCCAGCCGCACCACCGGCGCCTACGTGCTGCCGGCGATCCTGGACGAGTTCCGGCAGCGCCATCCGGACGTGTCGCTGGCCCTGTCGGTGTCCAACACCGACCAGGTGCAGGCCGAGGTCCGGGCGATGGAAGCGCAGCTCGGCCTGATCGAGGGCCCGCATGACACCGACACCTTCGAGGCCTTGCCGCTGGGCGAGGATGAGATCGTGGCCGTCGCCGGCGCCACCCACCCGCTGGCGCGGCGTCGTGGATTGACGGCGGCGGCGCTGGGCGAAGCGGAGCTCGTCATGCGCGAGCCGGGCTCGGGCACGCGCGAGGTCGTCGCCCGCGCGTACGCGTCGCTGGGGCTGACGCTGTCGCCGAGGCTCTCCATCGGCAGCCCGGACGCGATCAAGCGGCTGCTGCGGTTGGGGAACGCGGTGTCGTGGGTGTCGCGCCGATCCATCGAGGAGGAACTCGCGGCAAAGGTGCTCGTCGTGCTGCCGGTGCGCGATTTGCGCATCGTGCGCGAGCTCTCCATGATCTGGCATCGCGATCGCACGCCCAGTCCGAGTGCGCTGGCCTTTCGCGCGTTGGCGCAGGCGATCGCGGCTGCCTGAAACGGGGCGCCGCCGAGGCAAACCCCGTACCCATCGGGGCCATTTCGGCCTCCTGATTTCCCTCATGGCGGTGCGCGCGCGGACCGGCATAGTCGGCGGGCTTCATGCCCACAGAGTCGCGACCAGCGACCACCCGACCTCGGGATCAAGGAGACAAGACATGACCCTGGCCCTTCCCCACCGGCGAGGCAAGACGGCGTTCGTCCGCGCGATGATCGCGGCGTTGAGCGCCTGCGCGACGCTCGGCGCGCACGCGCAGACGACGACGCTGGGCACCCGCGGCACGCTGGCCGCGCCCAACCCGGCAGTCACCGACAACGCCGGAGCCACGTGGCCCTCGACGGCCTACACGCGCGGACCGGACTACCCGAGGGCGGTCACGCTGCCGCTGCAGTTCATCAAGCTGTCCTCGGGCAAGCAGCTCGCGGTGCTGGTGTCCAAGCCGGCGGACCTGCTGGGCTTTCCGAAGTCCGGGCGCTTCCCGGTGGTGCTGACGCAAACGGCATATCGCATCGACGTCGGCCAGTTCCTCGGCGTGTTCACGCCGGCAGGCGGCAACACGCTGCTCATCGGTGGACTGGACCAGTACATGGTCCGCCGCGGCTACGTCACGGTGGCCATCGACGCGCACGGCACCGGCATGAGCGGCGGCGTCACGCAGCTGATCGGCGAGGAGGAGCAGCAGGCCTATCGCGAGGCCGTCGAGTGGGTGACGCGCCAATCGTTCTTCAACGGCAGCATCGGCGTGGCGGGTACGTCCTACCTCGGCATCAGCTCGCTGCTGACCGCGGGCCAGCAGCATCCGGCGGTGAAGGCCGCCTTCGCGCAGGTGCCCATGGGCGATGCCTACCGCGGCGTGGCCGCGACGGGCGGGATGTTCAACGCGCAGTTCCTGAGCACCTGGCTGCCGCTGACGCAATCGCTGAGCGTGGCCAACGCGCCCGAGCTGCTGCTCAATCCGTGGTTCGCGAGCCAGATCAACGCGGCGACGGCGGACCACGTCGCAGCGATCGGCACCTGGTACGCGCCGACCTTCGACGGCTTCGTCGGGGGCACCAGCGGCATCGCCACTGATGACGGCAACTTCTGGGCGTCGCGCTCGCCGGTGGAGAGCGCCGGGAAGATCCGCGTGCCGACCTTCATCGTGGGCGCGTCGCTGGACATCTTCCAGCGCGACCAGCCGCTGCTGTACGAGCAGCTCAAGCGCAACGTCACGGCCAAGCTGGCGATCCTGCCGGGCGCGCATCTGCAGTCGGTGCAATCGGGTATGAGCGGCTACGGCGGCGCGCCGTCGTACGGGCCGCCGAGCACGACCTCGCTGCTGCTGCAGTGGTTCGACCGCTACCTGCAGGGGCGCGCGAGCGGCGCGGAGGCGTTGCCCACGGTCACGCAGTTCGTCGATGGTTACGGGAGCGGCGGCAAGGCGCGCTTCGCGACCGCGAGCGACTGGCCGCATCCGCGCATGGCGCCGCAGCGCTGGTACCTGCAGCCCGACGGCAGCTTGTCCTCGCGCCAGCCGGCGGTGGCGGCGGGCTGGACGGTGACCGAGCCGCCCGCGCCGACGGCCACGCGCGGGTCGGTGCTCGGCACGGTGTTCACCGCGAGCGTGCAGGTGCGCGACCACAGCGACTGCTCGGCCAGCCAGGTGCAATGGACGCTGGGCCTGGCGGGGCTGCTGCCGCTGCCGTGCTACTCCGACAGCGCGCGGGTGGAGTCGCTGCAGGGCGCGGTGGTCTACGAGACCGCGCCGCTGGCGCAGGACCTCTACCTGAACGGACCGATCCAGGCCGACCTGTGGATCTCGGCGACGCGCACGCAGGCGGCGCTGTCGGTGCGGGTGGATGACGTGGACCCCGCGACGGGAGCGGTGAAGCCGCTGACGCACGGGTTGATGTCGGCGGCGCATCGGGCGGTGGATCCGAGCCGCTCGCGTTTCGTCAACGGCACGATGATCCAGCCCTGGCATCCGTTCACCGCGTCCACGGCGCAACCGGTGGTGGCCAACGAGCCGATGCTGGTGCCGGTGGAGGTGTTCCCGGTGGCGGCGCTGGTGCGCGCAGGTCACCGGCTGAGGATCGCGATCAGCGCGAGCAACCAGGCGCAGGGCATCTGGCCGACGCCGCTGCAGCGTCAGGCCGACGGCAACGTGACGACGATCCACGCCAGTCCGCAACGGCCGTCGAGCATCGTGCTGCCGGTGGTGCCGGCGTCGGAGCTCAATTGAGCTGACACACGCGCGATGTCATGCGACAGCGGGGTCGGCAAGTCCTGACCCCGCGAACGTCCATGGCTTCTATCGGTATGCGAGGGGGGACCGGCCTACTCGGATCAGTCTCCCCCATCGATGCGCTCTTCGGAGGGAGTGTCTTTCGCGCCTCGCCTGCCGACACTGCTGGTCATTCGAATGAATCTGCAGCGTGAAAGGAGCAGAGATGAATGCGGTAATGCGTGATGTACCGAAGCGGCCAACGCCATCAGGGCCCGTCTTGGCAACGATGCCGGCGAAGTTCAATGAGAGCTCCCCCGACTTCTGGACTGCCGGTCTGGACATCCTGATCCACGAGATGAATCACCCCGAGGAGCTCTTCGGCGCGCCCGCCGATCGTGCCGCCTTGAGTCGATATGGATCCATCCATCCGGGAACGGTAGAGGAGTTCCGAGACTATTTCCGCAGGCATGAACAACGATGCATGGATGGATACGCCATGCTCCGCGTCGCGGGTGGTGTGCTGTCCATGTCAAGGATGAAGGCGTGCCGAGGGCCGTTGGAGGCGCGGATCTGGTACGACGACGCCGACGACTGCCACATCCAGGTGTTCGTTAGCGTCGACGCCGACGCGATGCAGGTCGAGCAATTGAACCGCGACCTGATTCGTCGATCGGTGGCCGCTGGCTTGACCATCGGCTACCTCGATGTGTCCTATGTATCGGTCCTGGAGCCCGAGCCGCCTGGACGGACGGGACACCTTGAGCTCGACATGGACCGATGCGGAGAGAGCAACCATGGCGATTGAAGCGCATGACCTGCTCCGGCTGGCCAACAGCTATGGTGCTCAGGTGGGCGATGAGGCTTCTCGGCGGTCAACGATCTCAAGGGCGTACTACGCGTCGTATCACCGCTGCCGGCGATGGGAGAAGACGCTGCCGGAGCGCGGACGGGCCAGGACGCCAGGCGGGGTGCATGACCGTCTCATTCAGAGGCTGCGCTACCCGAATGCGCAGTGCGACGAGCAGCAGAAGGAGCGATCCATCGCCGTGTCGAAATTGCTGGAGGCGTCCTTTGATCGGCGCATATCGGCGGACTATGAGCTGTGGAAATGCATCGATGAGAAGACCGTGATTCAACAGCTTGAAGCCACACGCCAGGTGTTCGAGCAGTGCGCCGGCGCTGACTCGTAACAAGCTGCCATCCCCTATGCTTGCGCCATCCGGCCGCCTCCGCGGCCGGTCTGACTTGCCCATGGATGGTCTTATGCGCCACAACGTCCCGCGTTTCTCCCTTGCCCTGGCCGCCTCGGCCGCCCTCACCGCGCTCGGCCTGGCCTCGCTGCCCGCCCGCGCCGACAGCATCGTGACCTCCGCGTCCAGCGCCGGTTCGGTCTCTTCCAAGCAGCTGTCCGACTCGATCGGCCAATCCAGCGACAGCTCCAGCAAGGACCGCAAGGTCGCGCAGGGCGAATACAAGGTCCTGGCCGTCGAGGACGCCGCCGACCGCGCCGACACGACCCGCCTGCACCTGCAGCCGGTGCGCGCCGAGGGCGGCACCGACTTCTTCCTCTACGTGCCCAAGCAGGCCATCGCCGGCCAGCCGCTGCGCGTGGGCGACCACGTCCTCGCGCAGGAACGCGAGTACGGCTACGAGTTCGCCCGCGCCGAGAACCGCCAGGCCTTCCTGCTGGCGCTCAAGGACGACTGGCATCGCGAGCTCGAATCGCGTCCGGTGACGCTGTGATCGGGACCGGGCCGCACGCGCGGCCCCGTTCGATCCGACGTGGATTCGCGGCGCTGAGTCTCTCGGCCAGCGCACTCGCCGGACTGGGCATCACAGCGAGCGCGCATGCTGCGACCTTCTGCGATCGCGGCGGCGAGGTCAGCGCCACCGAGCAGGACCGCCAGCTGCAACTCGTCGCCGCTGCACGCCGCGTACTCGAGGGCAGCGGCGTCACCGCGGCGCTGGTGTCGCGCTCAGGCACCGACCTCAGCCGCTTTCAGCTGCTGTACTCGCACAGCGGCCTCGCGCTCAAGGACAGCCGCAACGGCCCCTGGTCCGTGCGCCAGCTCTATTACGCCTGCGACGAATCCCGCGCCCGGCTCTATGACCAGGGGCTCGCCGGCTTCCTGCTCAGCGCGGGCAAGACCGCGCCGATCCGCCTGTCCATCGTCACGCTGCCCGATGCCGAGGGTGCGTCGCTCGCCGCCAGCGCGCTGGACAACCGGCTGGCGCTCGCGCTGCTGTCCTCGCGCTACAGCGCCAGCGCCTATGCCTTCGCGACGCGTTATCAGAACTGCAACCAGTGGGTCGCCGAGATGATGGGCTTCGCCTGGGGCCCGCGCGCGCCCGAGCCCACCCGGGCGCAGGCGCAGCTCGGCCTGCAAGCGCTGGGTTACGACCCCGCGCCGGTGATCGTGCCTTCGCACGCCGTGATGTTCGCGGCGCAGTTCGTGCCGCTGGTCCACAGCGACGATCACCCGGTCGACGACCTCTACGCGATGCGGCTGAAGGTCTCCACGCCGGCCGCGCTGGAGGACTTCGTCCACCGCCGCCTGCCCGGCGCGCAACGCATCGAGTTCTGCGCCGCCGGCCGCCACATCGTCGTGCGCCGTGGCTGGACACCCCTGCCCGCCGACTGTCAGGCGGGCGAAGCCGACGAGGTCCTGCCGCTGTCCTGAACGCCGCGCGACGCGCGACGCGCATCCAGGTGTAAGACCTGTTTCATGGGACGGCCCCGCCCGCGGCGATCATCAAAGTTTCATCCGTAGGCGCCTACCCTTCGCTCGCCTCACGTCTTTCTCACGCGACCTTCACATCGCGCCGACCGACACCGAACGAAGGAGACCTCCGCATGAAGCTGCTGCGTACCACCCTGCTTGCCGCGATCGCGGCTGCGTCGCTGGCCACGACCGCCTGCGCGCACGACTCGACCGCCGCCTCGCGCGGCAAGGAACCGCTGCTGATCGCGCACCGCGGCGCCAGCGGTTATGTGCCCGAGCACACGCTGGCCGCGTACTGGCTCGCCATCGAGCAAGGCGCCGACTACGTCGAACCCGACCTGGTGCTGACCAAGGACGGCGTGCTGGTGGCGCGTCACGAGAACGCGATCGCGATCCTCAATGCCGACGGCTCCGTCCGCGAGGCGACGACCGACGTGGCCGAGCGCCCCGAATTCGCGTCGCGCAAGACGACGAAGGCCATCGACGGCGTGGCCATCACCGGCTGGTTCACCGAGGACTTCACGCTGGCGGAACTCAAGACACTGCGCGCCCGCGAGCGCATTCCGCAGATCCGTCCGGGCAACACGCGTTTCAACGACATGTTCGAGGTACCCACCTTCGAGGAGGTCCTGCAGCTGGTGCAGCAGGCCAACGAGCGCCGACGCGAGGAGGCGGGCAAGCCGGGGCATGGGCATGGTGATGGCCGTGGCCATGGCGGACGCAGGCTCAAGCCGATCGGTGTGTATCCCGAGACCAAGCATCCGACCTACTTCGCCGGCATCGGCAAGCCGCTCGAGGAGCCGCTGGTGCGCCTGCTCCACAAGTACGGCTATCGCAGCCCGGATGCGGCGGTGTTCATCCAGTCCTTCGAGGTGGGCAACCTGCGCAAGCTCAATCGGATGACGCGGGTGCCGCTGGTGCAGCTGCTCAACGGCTCGGGCCAGCCGTATGACTTCACGCTGAGCGGCGACAAGCGCACCTATGCCGATCTGGCCAAGCCCGCCGGTCTGGCCGAGATCGCCAGCTACGCGCAGGGCATCGGCGCCAACACGAATCTCATGATCCCGCTGGTGGCGGGCCGGCTGGGCACGCCGACGACGCTGGTCAAGGACGCGCACGCGGCCGGTCTGATCGTGCATGGCTGGACCTTCCGCGCGGAGAACACCTTCCTGCCCAACGAGTTCGACAGCAGCGACGATCCGGCGGCGCTGGGCAACCTCGCGGGTCAGATCGACGCCTTCCTCAAGCTGGGCATGGACGGCCTGTTCAGCGACCAGTCCTTCCTGGCGCGCAAGGCGATCGATGCGTATGTGAAGCGCTGAAAGTCCGAAGCGGACCCGGAGCCGGCCCCCACCGGCTTCGCTAGACTCGCCCCATCCCACTGGAGCTGTCCCGCATGTCCGCTTCCGCGCCCCTGCTGCTGCCCCCGCCCGAACTCAAGGGCGTCGATCAGGTCGTCGCCGATCCGCTGCGCTTCAAGGCGAAGCTCGCGATCGGCGAGGCCGCCTACGCCTCGCTGCGCATGATCAACCGCGGCCGCGAGGTCTGGGACGTGCTCGGCGCCGCGGGCGCCGGCGCGGCCGTTGCCAAGACCGGCATGGTCGCCTCGCTGCTGGGCGCGTCCGCCACGCCCATTGGCTGGGTCGCCTTCGCCGCGCTCGCCTCGGGCGGCGCCTGCTACGGCATGTACCGGCTGCTCAGCTCCACGAAGGGCGATCGCGTCATCGAGATCCCCAAGTACCTCAACACGCCGCTCGACACGCTGGGCCTCGCCCTGTTCGACCTGATCGCGCCGCTGTCGCTGCGGCTGGCCGCCGTCGACGGCGCCGTCGAGCCCGGCGAGCGCCAGTACCTGATCGACCACCTCATCAGCGACTGGGGCCTCAACCGCGCCTTCGTCGAGCAGTCCGTCGCCGCGGTCGAGGCGCGCCTGGCGGGCGCCGATCTCGAGGCCATGGCCATCGAGGGCGCCGAGTTCCTGCACCTGAACCCCGACTGCAACCACGCCGTGATCGGCAAGGACCTGGGCGTGTTCATGCGCGGCATGCTCGAGGCCGGCGGTCCGTTGAGCGCCGAGGAGTCCGAGGCGCTCGAGACCGTCGTGCGCCTGCTCGCCACGGCCCCGCCGGGAGAGCTCTCCAAGCGCTGGAACCAGACCGTGACACTGGCCGGCGGCGCGGCCGGACAGGTCCGGACCGTGCTCGTCGACGCGGCCGACTGGACGCAGCAGCGACTGCCCAGTGCCGATCAGGTCCGCGCCACCACCGGCACCGCCGCCACCCAGGCCTGGGAGGCCGCGCGCAAGGCGGCGGACTGGACCCAGCAGCAGCTGCCCAGCGCGGAACAGGTCCGCGCGCAGGCGGACGTCGCCGCCGCGCAGGCCGCCGAGGCCGCGAAGCAGGCAGCGAAGGTCGCCAAGGACGCCGCCAAGGATGCCGCGACATGGACGCAGGAACGCCTGCCCAGCGCCGAGCAGGTGCGCAACACCACGGCCGAGGCGGCGACGCAGGCGATGGGCGCGGCCAGGAAAGGCTTCGCCTGGGCCAAGGACCTCACCACGCGCGCTGCCGACGGCACGAGCGCCGAGGTCGACAAGCTGCTGCGCCGCGACGATCCGCCGACGAAGTCCTGAGCCCGCGTCAGTCCAGGTCCGACAGCTCCCGGCGCCGGATCAGCGTCAGCCCGATCAGCCGCGACACGACGGCCGCGAGGTACATGACGCCGACGAACATCTCGACGGTCGTCACCGCGCGCGCCAACGGCTTCACCGGGATCACGTCGCCGATGCCGGTGCTCGACAGCAGCGCGAAGCTCAGGAACATCAGCTCGGTCCAGGTCCGCGGCGACTGCGGATCCACCGCCGCGGCGAAGCTGCCCGGCTGCAGCGCCTGCACGACCACGAACACATGCGCGAAGCCCCAGGCGATCAGCGTGAAGGTCGCGCCCGCGGCGAAGAGCTCGTCGGTCGTCGCATGCCAGTCGCTCATCATGTAGGCGGTCAGGCTGGCGGCGGCGTAGAAGTAGAACAGCGCTTCGAACGCCGAGGACCACAACAGCAGATCGTCGCGCCCCCAGAACGCCTGCAGCACCAGCAGCGCCACCGCCGGCAGCGCGATCGTCACGCTGATCCACGTCAGCCCCGGCGTGCTGCGCACCATGCGCGTGGTGAAGATCAGCACCACGATCCCGAAGGCGCCCAGCGCCAGCGGCGCGGACCGGCTGGATTCCAGCAACGGATACAGCAACAGCCCGAGCAGCTGCACCAGCAGCAGGATCGCGGAGGGATGGCGCCGCGTCAGGGCGAGGACTCGGAGGACACGCATCGCGGCATTCTCGCCCCGACCGACACCGCGATGCGGCGCCGTCCTACGTGCGCCAGCGCACACCCGCGCTCCAATGAGCGCCGTATCCCATCCACAACGAACTGGAGGACGTCATGGGCGGCATTCGAATCATCGGAGTGATCCTGATCATCGCGGGCGTGCTCGGCCTGGTCTACGGCGGGTTCTCGTACACGAAGGAGAACACCGCGGCCAAGGTCGGCCCGATCGAGCTCAAGGTCGAGGAGACCAAGCGCGTGAACGTCCCGCTGTGGGCCGGCATCGCCGCCATCGCCGTCGGCGGCGTGGCGCTGCTGGGCGCGGGCCGCCGCTGAGCGGTCGCGCCGAGGGCGCGCCGGCGCCCTTCTCTCAGGACCGGCCGGCGCGCGTTCAGCGCCGGCCGAGGTTCATCAGCGCCGTGCCCGCGATGGCCATCGTGCCGCCGACCAGCAGCGACGCGTCCACGACCTCGCCCAGCCACAGCGCCGAGAACACCACGCCGAACACCGGCACCAGCGTGATGTAGCCGGCCGCCGCGCCGGCGCCCAGCGCCTTCACGCCGTCGAAGTACCAGGCGTAGGCCAGCGCGGTGGATCCCACCGTGATGCCGGCCATGCACCACCACGCCTTCGCGGGCGCGGCCAGCACGCCGGCCATGCCGGCGCCGCCGTCCACGATCAGCGTCAGCACCAGCAGCATCAGCGCGCCGATCGCTGCGGTGACCGCGGTCGTCGTGAGCGCGTCCACGCCGGCCATCACCTTGCGGCCGATCAGCGTGTAGGCCACCCAGCACGCCACGCAACCCAGCAGCAGCACTTCGCCGATGCCCACGCGTCCGTCGAGCACATGCCAGGGTTCGCCGCGCGTGATGACCACCGCCGCGCCGACCGCCGCCATCGCCATGCCCAGCCCGATGCGCTTGTTCAGCCGCTCATGGAAGATCCACGCGGCCAGCAGCAGCGTGATGACCGGATTGAGCGTGATGACCAGCGCGCCCTTGCCGGCGGGCACATGCTTGAGCCCGCTCATGAAGAAGGTCGCGTAACCGAAGACGCCGAAGCTGGCCGCGAGCACCATGCCGCCCCAGCGTGACGCGCTCCAGCCGCGCAGTGCATCGAGCCGCCCGGTGCGCCACGCCCAGAGCATCAGGATCGTGCCGGCGATCAGGAAGCGGCAGGCGGCCGCGGCCAGCGGTGGCATCGACTGCGCGAGCACCCGGCCCCAGGGCCAGGACGCGCCCCAGAGCACGGCCATGCCGACGAGGCGCAGGTGGGTGGAAAGATGGGAAGAGGTCGGGGAACCTGGGGAGGACGGGGCGGTGGTCATGCTCAATGCGGATACGCCAGGCGCTTCTCCATCCACTTCTGGACCTGCTCGAAGGCGAAGCTCAGCAGCCAATAGATCGCGGCCGCGGCCATGTACAGCGGGAACGGTTGGAAGGTGGTCGAGATCAGTTCCTTGGTCGCCAGCATCAGCTCGGTCACCGCGATCACCGACACCAGCGAGGTGTCCTTGATCAACGAGATCAGGCTGTTGGACAGGCTGGGCACCGCCGCGCGCAGCGCCTGCGGACCGACGACGTAGCGCAGCGTCTGGCGCCGGCTCAGGCCCAGCGAGGTGCCGGCCAGCCACTGGCCCTGCGCCACCGCGCCGATCGAGCCGCGCAGCGTCTCGCTCATGTAGGCGGCCACGTTGAGCGTCAGGGTCAGCACGCCGGCGACGAGCGGGGAAAACTCGATGCCGATGCTCGGCAGCCCGTAATAGACGATGAACACCTGCACCAGCAGCGGCGTGCCGCGCATGGCGCTCACGTAGACGGCCATCACCTGGTCCAGCACCGGCAGCTTGAGCACGCGGATCAGCGTGATCAGGCCCGCCAGCGGCAGGCCCAGGATCATCGCCATCACCGCGAACAGCAGCGTGTAGCCGGTGCCCTTGAGCAGCACCGGCCAGGCCATCTCGGCCAGGGAAAGCAATGACGGGAGGTCCATGGAGTTCTTCTGCAGGCACGCCTCGCGGCGGAATGCGCGATGTTGCCATCTCCTGGACTTCCATCACCGAGCGCGGGCTCTCCGCGCGTCCATGCACCCTGCGTCAATACACCAGCGCGTCGGCCTTGCCCCAGAACACGCGATAGGCAAACAGGCTGTAGGCCAGGATCACCGGCAGCGTGACCGCCGCGCCTACCAGCAGGAAGCGCAGCGACTCGTCCGCCGCCGCGGCTTCCCAGATCGTCAGCTGGTCCACGACGACGAAGGGATAGAGGCTGTAGGAGAGCCCGAAGAAGCTCAGGCTCAGCACGACCACCATCAAGGCCAACGGCGCCCAGCACAGCTTGCCCAGCACGCGATGCGAGTTGAGCAGGCCGCGGAGGGCGGCCATCGCCAGCAGCGCCATCAGCGGCAGCGGTGCCAGCGCGATCGCGCCGGGCAGGTCGAACCAGCGCGCCCGCACCGTCGCGTTCAGCCAGGGCGAGGCGATCGACACCAGCATCAGCCCCGCCAGCACCGCCGGCCAGGCGCGCTTGCCCCAGGCCACGGCGCGGCGCTGCAACGCACCGTCGGTCTTGATCAGCAGCCAGCCCGCGCCGAGCAGCGCGTAGCACGCGGTCAGCGCGATGGCGATGCCCGCGGCGAAGACGAGCGCGGCGATGCCCTCCTCGAAGCCGGTCACGTAGCGCCCGAGCATCCAGCCCTGCGACAGCGCGGCCAACGCGGATCCGGCGCCGAAGGCCAGGTCCCAGGCACGCTGGTGGGCCGGGTCGCCCTTCGCGCGGAAGTCGAAGGCCGCGCCGCGCAGGATCAGTCCGAGCAGCATCAGCACGACCGGGCCATACAGCGCGGTCAGCACCACGCCCTGCGCCTTCGGGAAGGCGATCAGCAGCAGCCCGACGGCCAGCACCAGCCAGGTCTCGTTGGCATCCCAGAACGGGCTGATGGACGCGATCATCCGGTCGCGGTCGGACGCTGCGGCGGTCAGGGACAGCATCCCCACGCCCAGGTCGTAACCGTCCAGCACGACGTAGATCAGCAGCGACAAGCCCATCAGGGCCATGAAGATCACGGGCAGCGCGCCGCCCTCGGCGGTGCCGACTGCCCCCATCACGAGCGGGTTCATGCGAAGGTCCTTGAGATGACGGGCGCGGGGCGCGCGACGGGGGTGATCGGGTCGGCCGATGGCGGTGGATCGACCTTCTCCGCCATGCGCTTGATCGCCGCGATGTAGGCCACGAGCAGCGCGAGGTACACGGTCGCGTAGCCGGCGAGCGACGCGGCGATCATCGACCCCGGGTTGTGCGCGGCGACCTCCTGCGTGCGCAGCAGGCCATAGACGATGAAGGGCTGGCGGCCGATCTCGGTCACGTACCAGCCGGCGACCGTCGCGATCCAGCCGGAGAAGCTCATGCCCGCCAGGCCCCACAGCCAGGCGCGCGGCAGCGTGGTCCAGCCGGAGCGCCGGTACAGCCACACGCCGCCCCAGGCGAAGGCCAGCATCAGCACGCCGACGCCCACCATCACGCGGAAGCCGAAGAACAGCGGCTTCACCGGGGGATGCGCACCGGCGAATTCGTCCAGGCCGCGGATCTCGCCGTCGGCGTCGTGGGTCAGGATCAGGCTGGCCAGGCGGGGAATGCCGATCGCGAGCCGGTTCTCGCGCGCCTGCTCGTCGGGCAGCGCGAAGAGCAGCAGCGGTGCGCCGCGCTCGGTGGTCCACACGCCCTCCATCGCGGCGATCTTGGCCGGCTGATGCTTGAGCGTGTTCAGGCCGTGCAGGTCGCCGGCGAGGATCTGCAGCGGGATCAGCACCGCGCCCAACGTCAGGCCGAGGCGCATCACGCGCGGGGTCTCGGCGCGAGCGACGCCCTTGAGCATCTGCCAGGCGCTGACGCCTGCGAGCAGGAAGGCCACGGTGAGGCCGGAGGCCAGCAGCTTGTGGGCCAGGCGGTACGGGAAGGAGGGGTTGAAGATCACGGCCCACCAATCGACGGCATGCATGACGCCATCGCGGATCTCGTGGCCGGCGGGGGTCTGCATCCAGGAGTTGAGGCTCAGGATCCAGAAGGCGCTGAGCGTGGTGCCGAAGGCGACGGTCGCGGTGGCGATGAAGTGCAGGCGCGGGCTCACGCGCTCGCGGCCGAACAGCATGACGCCGAGGAAGCCGGCCTCGAGGAAGAAGGCGGTGAGGACCTCGTAGCCGAGCAAGGGGCCGGCGATGTTGCCGGCGCGCGCCATGAAGCCTGGCCAGTTGGTGCCGAACTGGAAGCTCATCGTGACGCCGCTGACCACGCCCAGCGCGAAGCTCAGCGCGAAGACCTTGGTCCAGAAGCGGTAGGCGGCGAGCCAGGGCGCGTCGCCGGTGCGGCGCCAGCGCCAGAGCATGAAGAGCACCACCCAGCCCAGCGCGATGGTGATCGTCGGGAAGAGGATGTGAAAGGTGATGTTGAGCGCGAACTGCGAGCGCGCGAGCAGCAAGGGGTCCATGGCCGCGCAGTGTTGCGAAGTCGGCGTCGGCGCGGAAGGGACAGATCGTCCTAGGACAAGCTGCCCAAGGACAAATCGTCCTAGGACAAATCGCCTCGGGCCAGTGGCCTACCAACCTCCACCGTCATCCTCGCGATGCGGCTCGAATCGCGCGAGCAGGAAGTCCACCAGCGCCCGCGTCTTCGCCGACAACTGCGCGCGCGGCGGATAGATCAGGTGGATGTCCGCCGACGGCAGCTCCCACTCCGCCAGCACCGGCCGCAGCCGCCCCGATCGCAGCATCGGCGCGGCCTCCCACACCGAGCGCATCAGCACGCCGTGCCCATCGAGCCCCCACGCCAGCACGCTCTCCCCATCGTTGGCCGCCAAGGGCCCGCGCACCTTCACCGTCTCCTTGCGCGCGCCCTGCCGCAGATGCCAGGTCCCGAAGGTCTCGTCGCTTTCTCGAATGAACAGACACGCATGCCGCGCGAGCTCCCTCGGCGTCGCCGGTTCCCCCGCGCGTTTCAGATAAGCGGGCGACGCGCACAACACCCGACGGTTGCGCGCGAGCAGCCGCGCGGTGAGCCGCGCGTCCGGCGGCTCGCCGACATGCACCTGCAGATCCAGGCCCTGCTCGATCAGGTTGACCGGCCGATCGGTGAGCGCGAGCTGCACCTCCACATCCGGAAACTGCCGCGCGAACTTCGACAGCGCCGGCGCGATGTGCTTGCGCCCGAAACCGAAACTCGCCGACACCCGCACCAGCCCCTGCGGCGCGGCGTGGCTGCCCGCCACTGTGCGTTCCAGCGCCTCGAGCTCCTCCAGCACGCGCGCGCCGTCGACGAGGTAGGTCTCGCCCTCGGGCGTCAGCCCGATGCGCCGCGTCGTGCGCTGCAGCAGCCGCACGCCCAGGCGGCGCTCGATCGCCGCCAGCCGCTTGCTGACCGCCGGCGGCGTCACGCCCAGCTGCTGCGCCGCCGCCGCCAGGCTGCCCTGCTTCACCAGCAGCGCGAAGAAAGCCAGATCGGAGAAGCCGTCCATTGATGAACCTCCGGAACGAAAGAACTGCCGAATCGGAAATTATGTTCGTGCAATTCACTTCCAGAATCCGTATCAACGAGACCCTCCCGCCGCCGACCACCCATGGTCGTTCGCCGGGATCCGCATCCAGGAGCCCGCATGTACGCCCCGTCCCCCGTCGGCGACGACGCCTCGCCCGCGCTGACCTCGCTGTTCCCCGGCTGGCACCACCTGCGCGTGCCGACCGCGGACGGCGTGAGCATCCCCATCACCACCGGCGGCACCGGCCCGGCGCTGCTGCTGCTGCATGGCCATCCGCAGACGCGCGCGATCTGGCATCGCATGGCCCCGGCGCTGACCGAGCGCTTCACCGTCGTCGCCGCGGACCTGCGCGGCTACGGCGACGCATCCAAGCCCGACCGCTCGCCGAGCGACGACCACGCGCCCTACAGCAAGCGGACGATGGCCGCGGACATGCTCACCGTGATGCGCGCGCTGGGCCACACGCGTTTCGACGTGCTGGCCCATGACCGCGGCGCGCGCGTCGCGCATCGCCTCGCGATGGACGCACCCGATGCGGTGCGACGCCTGGCCCTGCTGGACATCGCGCCGACTCTGGACATGTACGACGGCGCGAGCGACGCCTTCGCGCGCGCCTACTGGCACTGGTTCTTCCTGATCCAGCCGGCGCCGCTGCCCGAACGCCTGATCGAGGCCGACCCGACGGCCTACATCCGCGACGTCATGGGCCGGCGCAGCGCGGGCCTCGCGCCCTTCCACCCGCTCGCGCTCGCCGAGTACCAACGCTGCGCCGCCCTGCCCGGCACCGCGCGCGGGATCTGCGAGGACTACCGCGCCAGCGCAGGCATCGACCTCGTCCACGACCGCGAGGACCGCGCCGCCGATCGCCGCCTGGCGATGCCGCTGCTGGTGCTGTGGGGTGCGCAGGGCGTCGTGCATCGCTGCTTCGACCCGCTGGCGCTGTGGCGCCGCGTGGCCGACGACGTCCGCGGCGAGGCCCTGCCCTGCGGCCATTACCTGCCCGAGGAGGCGCCCGAGCTCGTGCTCGATCGCGTCCTGCCCTTCCTCACCGACAAGGATCCCCAGCCATGACCGAGCCGTCTCCCCTGGCCGCGGCGACCGGGCCGCGCACGCTGTACCGCAAGCTCGTCGACAGCCACACCGTGGCCGTGCTCGACGCGCAGAACGTGCTGCTGTTCTGCGACCTGCATCTGATGAACGAGTACACCAGCCCGCAGGCCTTCACCGGTCTGGACGAGCAGGCGCGCGGCGTGCCGATGCCGGGCCAGAACGTGGCGGTGGTGAGCCACATCATCCCGACGCATCCGGTCGCGCCGAAACTGCGCGTCATCGCCGACCCGCCGTCCGCGCTGCAGGCGACCAATCTCAAGCACAACTGCGACAAGCACGGCATCCGGCTCTTCGACACGACCGACGCGATGCAGGGCATCGAGCACGTCGTCGCGCCCGAGCACGGCATGATCCGCCCCGGCATGGTCGTCATCTGCGGCGACAGCCACACGACGACCTACGGCGCGCTGGGTGCGCTGGGTTTCGGCATCGGCACGACCGAGGTCGAGCACGTGCTCGCCACGCAGACGCTGGTCTACCGCGTCGCGCGAGACATGCGCATCCAGGTCGACGGGCGCCTGCCCGAGGGCACCACGGCCAAGGACCTGGTGCTGGCGATCATCGGCCGCATCGGCGCGCAGGGCGCGCGCGGCTATGTCGTGGAGTTCCGCGGCGAGGCGATCGACGCGCTGTCCGTCGAGGCCCGCTTCACGCTGTGCAACATGGCCGTCGAGGCCGGCGCGCGCGGCGCGCTGATCGCGCCCGACGCGACGGCCATCGACTACGTGCTCGCGCGCTGCACCGATCTGGCCGGTGATTGGCGCGAGCCCGCCCTCGCCCTCTGGCGCACGCTGCGCAGCGACGAGGGCGCGGTCTTCGAGGTCGAGCACCGCTTCGATGCTGCCGACGTCGCGCCGCAGGTCACCTGGGGCACGAGCCCCGACCAGGTCGCGCCGATCGACGCGCGCGTGCCCGATCCCGCCGCGATGGCGGACGGCCCCACGCGCGCCAGCGCCGAGCGCGCGCTGCGTTACGCGAGGATGGAGGCCGGCGCGCCGCTGGCCGGCACGCCGATCCAGCACGTGTTCATCGGCTCCTGCACCAATGGCCGCATCGAGGACCTGCGCGCCGCCGCCGCGGTGC
This sequence comes from Roseateles sp. So40a, assembly GCF_048081605.1. NCBI lineage: Bacteria > Pseudomonadati > Pseudomonadota > Betaproteobacteria > Burkholderiales > Sphaerotilaceae > Roseateles > Roseateles sp. So40a. The sequence continues at coordinate 3,906,520 of NZ_CP182288.1, forward strand.
TGCGCGGGCGCCATGTCGCGCCGGGCGTGCGGGCGATGGTGGTGCCCGGTTCGGGCGCGGTGCGCGACATGGCCGAGGCCGAGGGGCTGGACCGCGTGTTCCTCGATGCCGGCCTGGAGTGGCGTCAGCCGGGCTGCTCGATGTGCCTGGCGATGAACGACGACGTGCTCGGCGACGGCGTGCGTTGCGCCTCGACGACCAACCGCAACTTCGAAGGCCGCCAGGGCCGCGGCGCGATCACGCACCTGATGAGCCCCGCGATGGCCGCCGCCGCGGCGGTCACCGGCCAGTTGACCGATGTGCGCCGCCTGGCGCCGCAGGAGAGCGCGCGATGAATCCCGTCCGTCACCTCGAGGGCCGCAGCGCCGCGCTGCGTCTGGAGAACCTCGACACCGACCAGATCATGCCCAAGCAGTTCCTGCGCGGCATCGACAAGCGCGGCCTGCGCGACGGGCTGCTGTATGACCTGCGCTTCGACGCGTTGGGCCAGCCGCGTCCGGACTTCGTGTTGAACCGGCCCGAGTACGCCGAGGTGTCCATCCTCATCGGCGGCAACAACTTCGGCTGCGGATCGAGCCGCGAGCACGCGGTGTGGGGCCTGCAGCAGGCCGGCTTCCGCGCCGTGATCGCGCCGAGCTTCGGCGAGATCTTCTATTCGAATGCGATGGGCAACGGGCTGCTGCTGGTCACGCTGTCGGAAGCCGACGTGCGCCGGCTGATGGATGAAGCGGATGCGGGCGCCGGTCAGGCGGTGGCCGGGAACACCGTGCGCATCGACGTTGAGGCGCTGACGCTGAGCAGCGCAGGCGGCGTCGAGGCGTGCTTCGAGATGCTGCCGCGCCATCAGCGCATGCTGCTCGAGGGACTCGACGCGATCGGGCTGTCGATGACCTACCGCGACCGCATCGACGCCTTCGCCCAGGCGCACTGGGCGGCGCAGCCGTGGCTCAAGGACGTGGCGCGTCGCTGACGTTCACCTCGTCCTCGAATCGGGATAGGGCTCCGTGCCCTCCCACGAGCCCTCACCCCAACCCCTCTCCCGCTTCGCGGGAGAGGGGCTTCCAGCGCCAGTTCCACCACCGCTGCGATCAAAGCCTGAATGCCCCCTCGCCCGCGAAGCGGGAGAGGGGCTTCCAGCGCCAGTTCCACCACCGCTGCGATCAAAGCCTGAATGCCCCCTCGCCCGCGAAGCGGGAGAGGGCGGGGGGTGAGGGCTCGTCGAAGGGCACGGAGCGCTCACACCACGAACGGCAAGCTCCTCAACCGCTTCCCGGTCAAAGCCGCGACCGCGTTGGCGATGGCCGGCGCGATCGGGGGCACGCCGCATTCGCCCATGCCCGTGGGCGGATCGGCCGAGGGCACGATGTGCACCGCCACCTGCGCCGCCTCCATGTGCACCGGCACGCGGTAGTCGTGCCAGTTGCTCTGCTCCACCTCGCCATTCTTCAAGGTGATCGCCGCGCCCGGCAGCGTCATGCCCAGGCCCATCACCAGCGCGCCCTGCACCTGCGCCTCGATCGAGCGCGGATTCACCGCGAGGTTGCAATGCACGCCCGCCGTGACCCCATGCAGCACCGGCCGCTGGTCCTTGATCGACACCTCGGCCACGTAGGCGACCACCGTGTTGAAGGACTCATGCACCGCCACGCCCCAGGCGCGCCCCTTGGGCAGCTCCGTCTTGCCGTAGCCCGAGCGCTCCACCGCCAGGTTCAGCGCCGCGAGATGACGCGGATGCTTGGCCAGCAGCTGCCGCCGATACTCGACCGGATCGACCTTCCCGGCCTTGGCCAGCTCGTCGACCAGCGTCTCCATCACGAAGGCCGTGTGCGTGTGCCCGACCGAGCGCCACCACAGCACCGGCACGTTGACCTTCGGGTGATGGACCTCCAGCGCGATCGGGAATGGGTAGGCGCTCTCGGCGACGCCTTCGGTCATCGTCGTGTCCGCGCCGCCCTTGACGGTGAAGGCCTCGAACACCGTGCCCATCGTCAGCGACTGCCCCACGATCACATGCTTCCACGCGAGCACGCCACCGTGCCCGTCATGCGCGATCTCCACGCGATGCAGGTGCGTCGGGCGGTAGTAGCCGCCGCGCACGTCGTCCTCGCGCGTCCAGATCATCTTCACCGGTCCGGTCTTGCCCGCCGCGAATCGCGCCTTCGCGACCTGCGCGGCCTCCACCAGATAGTCCGAGCTCGGCACCGCGCGCCGCCCGAATCCGCCGCCCGCGGTCATCGTGTTCAAGGTGACCTGCTCGGGCTTGAGGCCCAGCGCGCCGGCCACCTGCGCCTGATCGACGGTCTGGAACTGCGAGCCCACCCACACCGTGCAGCGGTCGCCACGAAAGTCGATGGTGCAGTTCAGCGGCTCCATCGGCGTGTGGGCCAGATAGGGGAAGTGATACTCCGCGCTGATGCGGCGTGAGGCCGGCGTCGAGGCCAGTGCCGCGGTGTCGGCCTTCTGCACGGCGATGCCGGGCTGCCCCGCCAGCGCGCGGTACTGCGCGAGCTGCGCGACGCTGTCCACGCGTTCCAGCCCGCTCAGGTCCCACTCGACCTTCACCAGCTCACGCGCCTTGCGCGCCGGCCAGAACCCGTTGGCGACGATGGCCAGCCCGCTGGCGCCACCGCTCTGCGGGACACGAATCACCTCTTCCACACCGGGCACGGCCAGCGCCGCCGCCGCGTCGAAACGGGCAACCTTGCCGCCGAACACCGGCGGATGGACCATCACCACGGTGCGCAGGTCCGGCAGCTTGACATCGATGCCGAAGTCCTGACGGCCGCTGGACTTGGCGCGCGCGTCGAGCCGGTTGGTCGGCTTGCCGATCAGCGTGAAGCGCGACGGATCCTTCAGGATCACCGCCGTGGGCACCGGCTCGGCGAAGGCGGTCTGCGCCAGCGCGCCGTAGCCGATCCGCCGCCCGTCCGGCGCGATCACCTGGCCGGACTCGGTGCGCAGTTGCGCGGCCGGCACCTGCAGCTGCTTCCCCGCCGCCGCGACCAGCATCGCGCGCAGCCGCGCGCCGATCTCGCGGTACTGCATCCACGAGGCCTTCATGCTGGTGGACCCGCCCACCATCTGGATGTGGAAGAACGGATCCTTGTAGGCGTCGCCGGCCGGCGCGAGCTCGCAGCGGACCTGGCTCCAGTCCGCATCCATCTCCTCGGCCACCAGCATGGGCAGCGCGGTCTGCACGCCCTGACCGAAATCGAGCTTGCCGATGGTGACCGTGACCACGCCCTGTGCGTCGATCGCCACGAAGGCCGACGGCTGCTGGAAGGGCTTGAGCGGCTCAGGCGCGCCGGGCGCGGATCCGCCGACCGACGCATCCGCGGCACCGGCGGCCCCCGCGTAGAGCGCGAAGCCCGAGGCGAGGCTGAACTTGAGGAACACGCGGCGGCCAAGCACGCCGGAATGCGCGTCGGAACGCACGCCGTCGACAGCAGGATCGCTCAGAACCGCGTCGTCATCGAGGTGCGCGGGCAGCTCGCCGTTCAGGTACTGGAACATGGGGCGCATGGCGGGCTCCTTCAGGCGAGCGCCTCGGCGGCGTCCTTGACGGCGGCATGGATCCGCACGTAGGTGCCGCAGCGGCAGAGGTTGGCGCTCATCGCGGCGTCGATGTCGGCGTCGGTGGGCTTGGGCTTGACCTTGAGCAGCGCGACGGCGGCCATCACCTGACCGCTCTGGCAGTAGCCGCACTGCACGACGTCGTGCTTGACCCACGCATCCTGCACGGCCTGGCCGACGCGGTCGGTGGCGATGGCCTCGATGGTCGTCACCCGCTGGCCGGCGACGGACGCGATCGGCGTGACGCAGGCGCGGCGCTGCTGGCCGTCGATGTGCACGGTGCAGGCACCGCAGACGGCGATGCCGCAGCCGAACTTGGTGCCGGTCATGCCGAGCGTGTCCCGCAGCACCCACAGCACCGGGGTATCGCCCGGGACGTCGACTTGCTGCGGCTGGCCGTTCAGGCGAAACGAGATCATGGCTGGCTCCTGGTCGCGCCGAGGCCGGCGGGCGTGGCGTTGAGGGGGATGGCGGGCGTCGTGTCGGCGGCGAGCGCGCGCAGGTGGTCGACCACCTCGCGGGTCGAGGCCGCCTTGGTCGTTCCGATCGACTTGCGCAGCGGCTCGGTGCGGTCGCACGGCGCGCCGTTGCGGATCCACGCGCGGACCTGCTCGTCGAAGGCGGCCTTGTCCAGCGGCGGCAGCGCGCGGCCCGGACCCGGCTGCCAGCCCCAGGCGACCAGGTGATCGGTCACCAGGTGCTGCTCGATCATCGCCAGCGAGCGATGGCCGTTGGTGCCGGGCTCGCGGAACACCTTGCACAGTGCCGCGCCCTTCAGGCCGAGCCAGGACATCTTCATCGACTCGGGCGGCATGTGCCAGCCGGGCTTGCCGTCGGTCTCCAGGCCCGGCGGCGCATGCGGCAGCGGGCTGTTCTGCGTCGAGTGGCAGGTCGCGCACTGCAGCGGCGCGACGCCCTTTCCGTCCGCGCCGCGCTGCACCGGCGGGTAATGGACGCGGCTGAAGTCGCCTTGCAGCGGCGCATTCGGCACATGGCAGTTCAGACATCGCGGATGCAGCAGCACGCGCTCCAGTTGCGCGAACGCGTCCAGACCGGCCTGCCGGTTGGGCGTGGCCGAGATCGGCGTGGGTTGGAAGCCGCCCGCGCCCGGCGAGTCGGCCGCTTGCGCCAGGGGCGTGGCCAAGGCGGCGAGGCCCAGCACCGCGGTGCAGGCCCACGCGCAAGGCGATGGCATCGAGAAGGCCCCCGAGGAGCCTATGAACGGAGCACCCATGTCGACCTCCTGATGGCTGCGTCGGGTTGCCCAGGAGTCTAGGAAGGGGGCTGGCGACGCGGCTTGCCTGATACGACGGGAGACTTGCCCGATCCGCCAGCGCTCAGCGAGGCCGCGAGAAACGCCGGGCCCCGGCGACGCATCCGATGACGGCGACGGTGACCGCGAGCATCGCCGGACTCACCGATTCGCGCAACAGGCCCGCCGCCAGCGCCAAGCCGAACAGCGGCTGCAGTAGCTGCAGCTGGCCGACCGCGGCGATGCCGCCCTGCGCCAGCCCGCGGTACCAGAACACGAAGCCGATCAGCATGCTGAACAGCGACACGTACGCGAGGCCCAGCCACGCGGGCAGCCCGACGCCGTCGAAGCCCGCCGGCCAGCGCGCGGCCATCAGCGCCAGCATCACCGGCAGCGACACGACGAGCGCCCAGCAGATCACCTGCCAGCCGCCGAGCGCGCGCGACAGCCGTGCGCCTTCCGCGTAACCGAGCCCGCACACGACGATGGCCGCGAGCATCAGCAAGTCGCCGACGGGCGACGCGCGCAGCCCCTGCGCGGCGGCGAAGCCGATGACGAACAGGCTGCCCAACACCGAGAACAGCCAGAACGCGGCCCGGGGGCGCTCGCCGCCGCGCAGCACGCCGAAGGCGGCGGTGGACAGCGGCAGCAGCGCGATGAAGACGGTGGAATGCGCCGAGGTCACGTGGCGCAGCGCCATCGCCGTCAACAGCGGGAAACCGACGACGACGCCGGCCGCGACGATGAGCAGCCGCCGGGCCTGCTCGCGGGTCGGACGCGGCGCTCGCAGCAGCGCGAGCACGGCGAGCGCGATCAGCCCCGCAATCGCGGCGCGCGCGGCGGTGAGGAAGACCGGATCGAAGTCCGCGACCGCGACGCGGGTGGCGGGCAGCGAGCCGCTGAAGATCAGCACGCCGATGAAGCCGTTGAGCCAGGCGCGCGACGCGGTGTCCATGGACGTGATCCCGTGAAAGTGATGGAGCGGCCAGCCTATCGCGCAGTATCAATACAATCAAAGAATTGTCATGGATACAGGCAGTGGCGCATGGCGGAACCTCGATACAAGGCCGTGGTGGACCGGTTGGCCGCGGAGATCCGTTCAGGCGCGCTGCCCGCGGGCACGCGTCTGCCGACGCATCGCGTGCTCGCCGAGCGTGAGGGATTCGCGCTGGTGACGGCGACCCGTGTCTACGCGGAGCTGCGCGACATGGGCCTGGTCAGCGGCGAGACCGGCCGAGGGACCTTCGTCAAGGAGGTGGCGCTGGCCGAGGGTCAAGGCGTCGGGCTGGACGCCGTGGCGGCCGACATGGTCGACCTCAGCTTCAACTACCCGTCCCTGCCCGGTCAGGCCGAGCTGCTGCGCGGGGCCTTGCGCCAGCTCGCCGGCGCGGGCGATCTCGAGGCCTTGCTGCGTTATCAGCCGCATGGCGGGCGGATGTCCGACCGGGTGGCGGTCGCGCGGCATCTGCAGCGCCGCGGCCTGTCGGTCGAGGGTGAGCGGGTGCTGATCGTCGACGGCGCGCAGCACGGGCTCGCCGTGACGCTGATGGCGCTGCTCGCGCCGGGGGACGTGGTCGCGGTCGATGCGCTGACCTATCCCGGGTTCCGGCTGCTGGCACAGATGCACCGGCTCGAGCTGGTGGCGATCCCTGCCGCCGGAGCCGGTCCCGACCTGGACGCGCTGTCCACGCTGTGCCGGCGACGCCGCGTCAAGGCGATCTACACGATGCCCACGCTCAACAACCCGCTGGGCTGGGTGATGGCCGCGTCCCGCCGGCGGGAACTGGTCGCGCTGGCGCGCCGCCATGGTCTGCTGATCGTGGAGGACGGCGCCTACGCCTACCTCGCCGAGGACGCCCCGCCGCCGCTCGCGGCGCTGGCACCGGAGCGCACGGTCTATGTCTCGGGCTTCTCCAAGAGCGTGGCCGCGGGCCTGCGGGTGGGCTTCGCCGTGGCGCCGGCGGATCAGGTGCCGGCGCTGGAGCAGGCGATCCGCGCCACGACCTGGAACACGCCCGGCGTGATGACCGCGATCACCAGCGCCTGGCTGGAGGACGGGACGGTCGATCGGCTCGAGGCGCACAAGCGCGAGGACGCCCGGCAGCGCCAGCGCCTGGTGGCCGAGCACTTGGGCACGACGCGTCGCATCGGGCATCCGTCGTCCTACTTCGTGTGGCTGCCGCTGGGGGAGGACGTGCGCGCGGACCAGGTGGCGATGGCGCTGCAGCGCGAGCGGGTGTCGGTATCGACGGCGGAGCCCTTCGCCACGACCCGGCATGTGCCGCATGCGATCCGATTGGCGCTCGGGTCGGTGGAGATCGGACGGCTGCGCGCGGCGCTGGACAGCGTCAAGGCGGCGATCGACGCGCGGACCTTCTGAGCGCGTGTTCCGTCGCGCTCAGCCGGTCAGCCGGTTAGCCGGTCAACCCGTCCGGCGGTAGACCAGCACCTTCAGCGCGCGCTCGTCCGACACATCGGCGAAGGCGTCGGGGTTGGCCACGCGTTCGACGAATTCAAGCTCTGGCGCTTCGGTGGCGAGCGTGTCGCGGAGGAAGGCGGTGTCGAGCTTCGGCGTGTTCAGGCAGACGAGCGCGTGGCCGCCGGGGGCGAGCAGCTCGGGCAGTTTGCGGGCCAGGCGCGCGTAGTCCTTGGTCGCGACGAAGCTGCCCTTCTGGTAGCTCGGCGGGTCCAGCACGACGAGGTCATACGGCGCGCCGCGTCGGATCTTTCCCCAGGAATTGAAGATGTCGTGGGCGTGGAAGGCCGCGCGGTCCTGCACGCCGTTGAGCTGGTGGTTGCGCCGGCCGGCCGCGAGCGGACCGCGCGCCATGTCGTAGTTCTCCGCGTGAGCCGCTCCGGCGTGGGTCGCCACGACGGAGAAGGCGCAGGTGTAGGCGAAGAGATTGAGCACGCGGCCGCCCGGATTCGCCTGCGCCCAGCGGCGGACCCAGCGGCGGCCCTCGGCCATGTCGAGGAAGAAGCCGTGGTTCTGACCATGCGCGAGCTGCACCTGGAAGCGCAGGCCGTCCTCGTGGACGACGTGGTCCTCGGGGATGGCGCCGGCCATCAGGCGGTTGGTCGGCCGGTTCTCGTCGCGGTGCTGGAACATCCAGTTCAGCGGCTCGCCCGGGGCGATCTCGGCCCAGCGCGCGGCGAGCGCATCGCCGATGCGGGCGAGTTCCTCGTCGGTGACCGGGGCGAAGCTGGTCAGCAGCCAGACCGGCGGATAGACGTCGAGCGCCCATTGCTCGCAACCGGGGAAACGGCCGCCGCGACCGTGGAAGACGCGGCAGGCGTCGGTGGGGCGGGACAGCGTGGCGATGACGTCGAGGAGCGCTTGCATGGGGGATCCGGTGAGGGGCGACAGTGTAGAGAGCTCCGTCGCCCCCTTCCCGCCCCGCACGTTCGCCAATCGGTCATGTCGCCGGATCCGCCTTTCTGCGACACGTCATCGGCTTGACGAAGCTTTACCGCCGCCGCATGAAGCGCAGCACATGGGGGAGCGATCCTTCGGGCTCCACTTCAGCGGAGTAGCCCCATGAAAGCAGTCCTGACCGCGACGGCCGGTGCCGTGATCGCGACCTTGGCCCTCATCGCCCTGCCCGTCCAGGCCCAGACCCAGGGCGGCAAGGCAGCGCAGAAGCTCGAGGAACGGTTCAACGCCGCCGACAAGGACCACGACGGCAAGCTCACCAAGGCCGAAGCCCAGGCCGGCATGCCCCGCCTGGCCAAGCACTTCGACGAGATCGACACCCAGAAGGCCGGCTCGCTGACGCTGGATCAGGTCAAGCAGTACGCGGCGCAGCAGATGAAGGACCGCAAGCAGTAACGCATGCGCCGCGCGGCTCGCGACGAGCCCGCGTTCCTCTCCCCGCTTCACCTCTGCGGCGCCCCGCCTTTACCGGCGTGGGCGCCGCGCCACATCGGCGACCCCACTTCTCGCCATGCCCGACGGCGGCACTGGCCCATGTTGATTAATGAGCCTGTGGGGTTTGTTGAATCCATGCGCCGGCTCGCGCCGTCTCGCCAGCTTTCACCTGCGCAGGACTGACTTCTCGAAGTCGGTCGACTGACCCGACCTCAGCAATCCCGTTCGCGGATTGCCAGCACCAGCACGCTTCGCCGTGCGGCGCAATCCTCAAGAGGTGCTCCCACTCCGCTTGCCGATCGACACGTCGAACCGGCAAAAGAATCTGCGCTCTGGCCGCTGCGGCGGCGTCGACAGGCAGGGTGCGGAAGATGTTTCGAGCGGCGGTCACAGCGTCTCAACAAGCCTCGTGGATGGGCGCCATCCGCGTGGCGCAGCGGCCGGCGTTCGCCGTCGTCGCGGCGATCGCGGTGGCGCTCGCGATCGCGTTGATCGCGTTCGCGCTGATCGGGCAGGTCACGCGCAAGGCTCGAGTTCCGGGCCTGCTCATGCCGCCCGGCGGGCTGCTGCAGGTCACGTCGCCGTTGCAGGGACATGCGCATGAGCTGCTCGTCGGCGAGGGCGAGGAAGTCCGGCGCGGGCAGCCCTTGATACGCGTGCGCAGCGAGCGCATCGTCGACGGCGGCGACATGACGGCGCTCACGCTGCGCGCGATCGAGGCGCGCGGGCGCAGCCTGGCGCAGGAACAGCGGCTGCAGCGGCGACAGGCCGAGGAACGTCGGGAGACGATCACCGCGCGGCTGCACAGCCTGCGCGCCGAGGCGGAGCAGGCGGGCGAGGAACTGGCGCTGATGCGCGAACGGGTGGGACTCGCGCGGCGCAGCAGGGAGCGTTACGCGTCGCTGGCGGAGAACGGCTTCGTGTCGGAGACACAGCGCCAGCAGAAGGACGAGGAGCTGCTGGACCTGCGGGCGCGCGAGCGCAACGGGCAGCGCGCGCTGGAGGCGATCTCGCGGGAGGCGCGATCGTTGGAGGCGGAGCTCGGCGCGATTCCGACTTCGCTGGCGACGGCGCTCGCGCAGCTCGATCGCGGGGTGGCGCAGCTGGCGCAGGAACGCTCGGAGATTGAAGCCCGGGCCGGTGTGGCCGTCACCGCGCCGCGCGCTGGCCGCGTGAGCGCGATGCCCTTGCACGCCGGACAGGCGGTGCAAGCGGGACAGACGCTGGTGACGCTGGTGCCGCACGACGAGACGCCTCGCGATGCGCGCGATCCACGCAATCCACGCGATCCGCGGTCGGCGCCGCGGCTGGTCGCGCAGCTGTACGCGCCGAGCCGGACGGTGGGATTCGTGCAGCCGGGACAGGCGGTGTGGCTGCGGTATGCGGCGTATCCGTATCAGAAGTTCGGCATGGCCAAGGGCGAGGTCGAGCACGTGAGCCCCACGCCGATTGCGCCGCAGGACTTACCGGCAGGTCAGGCGCAGGCGCTGGTGAGCGCGGCGCAGGCCAACGAGCCGCTGTACCGCATCGACGTGCGACTGGACCGGCTGTCCATCGACGCCTACGGCCGCGAGGTCCCGCTGCGCGCGGGCATGGCGCTCGACGCCGACGTGAGCCTGGAGCACAGGCGCATCTGGGAATGGCTGCTGGAGCCGCTGCTGGCGACCGCCAGGCGGATCTAGCGCGACAGGCTTTCCTGCGTCGAGCGATCGGCACGGGGAAAACGGCGGCCGACCGGTTTCGGCCAATTTGTCTCAAGGAAATGGAAATGACTGAACTTACCCAAGACGAGATCGATCAGGTGCATGGCGGGATCGGCCCATTCGGGATCTATCTCGCGTTCGTTGCCCTCTGCTACTGGTGGCAAGGCGAAGGCGGCGAGGCGTCGGGCATCTGGTGACACCAGCTCCTCACCGAGGGCTTGATGCCTGAGGAGTGATGCCGGACGGCGGCCGACGTCCGGCATCTCCAGAAATACCAGCCCATTCCAGGATGGGCTCTTCCCTTCCCGACTATGAAACGCTCGCTTCTAACGGCACTCGCTGCCGTGGTTTCTGCTGCGATGAATCACGCGGCAGTCGCAGATGAACTCTTAGAGACCTCCCCAACGCCAATTACGACCACGATGCTGCCGCGCGTCGAGCTCCATGCCCCCTCGACCGGCAACGGAGAGGAACACTGGTCTTTCCCGTACGGGCGCACGCGCAGCGTGACAGAGCAGTTCCGCGACTTTCCGCGGCCTCATGAACTCGTTCGTTTCAGCTTCTTCCTGGAGGCGACGGACAAGTCTTCTTTTACCTACGAGGGCCTGCGCTTCTCGCTCGAGGACGACGAGCAGGCGTTGCCACTGCCGCATCACCTCGGATGGGGAGACCTGCCCACAGACCCGCCACTGGACGTATCCCGCGCGCGCTTCCACATCAACCGGCCGATGGGAAGCGTGGTGCTCCGTCGGCGGGTGAGCGTGGCGCTGAGGGCTGATGGCACCTACGTTCGCGCCTACTTGGAGAAAGGGTGTGAACAGGCCTTCGACGTCCTCCGGCATCACTCCTTCGTCCATCAAACAGCCTACCTGGGAAAACGCTGCGACGGCATCGCTGTCGTGCCACTGGTGCCGGATGTGACCGTGACCTTCGTCGACAGCGCAGGCCAGGAGACGCGGTTCAAGGTCGACAAGACCGGCGATCGAGCGCGACGCGAAATCCGTTGGAGCTCCGATGTGCAGGCCATTCGCATCGATCCACCGGCCAGTCCGCACATCCTCGGAATCCTTGTCCGATGACCTCCACGTCCATGCCCAGCTGCCGCCGTCATTCCTCACATTGCATCGTCACCATGAAACGCTCGCTCTTCATCATCATCCTCGCCATCGCCTGCGCGGCCACGCCCGCGATCGCTGCCGAAGACATGACCGACTTCGGACCTGCGACGCCTTTGCCCCAAGTGGATGTTCAGCAGAACGCCGATGCGGACCACTGGTCATTCCCCTATGGGCGGACGCGCGAGGTCACGGACCACATCCGCAAGTTCCAACGACCCACCAACCTCATCCGGTTCGGCTTCTACCTGGAACCCAGGGAGCGCACGTCGTTTTCCTACGAAGGCCTGCGCTTCTCGCTCGAAGACGACGAGCACATCGTGCCGCTGCCCCACCACCTGGGCATCGGCGATCTGCCGATGAATCCCGCGCTCGACGAAGCCCGCGCACGCTTTCACATCAATCGACCCGAGGGCAGCGTCATCCTCCGTCGGAGGATCTCGATCGCCTTGAAGCCGGACGGCCTGTACACGCGCGACTATCTGCACGCCGCCTGCGGACAGGCTGTCGACCTCCTTCGCAGCGCCACGTTCGTCCACAAGGCGATGCTTGCCTGGAAGCAATGCGCCGGCGCCTCCGTCGTCCCGCTGCAGCCCGGTTCCACCATCACGATGACCGACAGCCAAGGCCGCGAGACCCGCTTCACCAACGACACAGCCGGCCGTGCCGCGCGACGTGAAGTCCGTTGGGATTCGGACATCCAGACCGTCCGCGTCGAACCCGCGTCCAGCGCCTACATCCTCGGCATTCTTCTGCGTTAACCCCGATGCCCCGCCCCTCCCCCATCCTCCAATCCGAGATCGCCGAATGCGGCCTCGCGTGCCTGGCGATGATCGCCGCCGCGCACGGGTCGCCGGTGACGATGCCCGACATGCGGCGGCGCTTCCCCTCCGCGCTCAAGGGCATGAAACTGAGCGACCTCATCGAGGTCGCCGCGGGGCTGGGCTTCTCCGCGCGGCCGCTCAAGCTGGACATGCAGCACCTGCGCCAGCTCACCCTCCCCTGCGTCCTCCACTGGGACCTCAACCACTTCGTCGTCCTCACCCAGGTCCATCGCCGCTCGGTCACGCTGCTCGATCCCGCCGTCGGCGAGCGCAGCCTCACCCTCGACGAGGTTTCCGCCCATTTCACCGGCGTGGCCGTCGAACTCTCCCCCACCTCCGACTTCGCCCCCGCCGCGCCGCCGCCCCGCGTGTCGCTCTCCGCGCTCACCGGCCGCGTGCTCGGCCTGCGGCGATCGCTCACGCAGATCCTGCTCGTGGCGCTGGTACTGGAGCTCTTCGCCATCGTCGCGCCGCTGTGCAATCAGCTCATCGTCGACGACGTCCTCACCTCCGGTGACCGCGAGCTGCTCAAGGTGCTGCTCATCGGCTTCGGCCTGCTGCTGCTCACCCAGACCGCGCTCGGGCTGGCGCGCTCATGGATGCTCATCCTGCTCACGCAGACGCTCTCGCTGCAATGGCGCGGCAACGCCTTCGCCCACCTGCTGCGACTGCCCGTCGCGTTCTTCGAGCGCCGCCATCTGGGCGACATCAGCTCCCGCTTCGGCGCCGTCGACGCCATCCAGAAGACCCTCACTACCGCCGCGGTCGAGGCCATCCTCGACGGCCTGATGGGCGTGGCCGCGCTCGTCATGATGCTGGTCTACGCGTGGCCGCTCGCGCTGGTCGTGATGGGCGCCGTCGCGCTGTACGCGTTGCTGCGCTGGATCGCCTACCGGCCGCTGCGCGACGCCTCCGCCGAACGGCTCATCGTCGCCGCCCGCGAGCACACGCACTTCCTGGAGACGCTGCGCGCGATCACGCCGCTCAAGCTCTTCGGCCGCGAGCAGGAACGCCGCGCGCAGTGGCAGAACCTGATCGTCGAGGTCCAGAACCGCGATGTGCGCACCGCCCGCATCGGCCTGGCCATGAGCACCGCCAACGCCTTCGTCTTCGGCGTGGAGAACCTGCTCGTGCTGTTCCTCGGCGCGAGCCTGATCATCGACAGCCAGACCGCCGGCTCACTCGCGGGCCCGCACACCGGCACGGTGACGATGACCGTGGGCATGCTGTTCGCGTTCATCAGCTACAAGACGCAGTTCACCGGGCGGGTCTCGGCGCTGATCGACTACGCCGTCGAGCTGCGCATGCTGACGCTGCACGCCGAGCGGCTCGCGGACGTCGCGCTGGAGCCGCCCGAGCCCGACGAGGCACCGGTCCATGACCTCGCGCACCTGGATGCCAGCCTGGAGCTGCGCGACGTCAGCTTTCGCTACGGGGAGCGCGAGCCCTGGATCCTGCGCCATGTCTCGCTGCACGTGCCAGCCGGCGAGAGCATCGCCATCACCGGGCCCAGCGGCTCGGGCAAGACGACCTTGCTGAAGGTGCTGCTGGGGCTGCTCGAACCGAGCGAGGGCGAGGTGCGTTACGGCGGTCAGCCGATGCGCCAGCTGGGGCTGCGCAACGTGCGCCGCCAGATCGGCACGGTGATGCAGGAGGACGCGCTGCTGACCGGCTCGCTGGCCGACAACATCGCCTGCTTCGACACCCAGCCCGATGCGGACCGCGTGGCCGCCTGCGCGGCGATGGCGCGGATCGACGAGGACATCCGCCGCATGCCCATGGGCTATCAGACGCTGGTGGGCGACCTGGGGAGCGGGCTGTCGGGCGGGCAGAAGCAGCGGGTGCTTCTCGCGCGGGCGCTGTACCGCGGACCGCGGGTGCTGGCGCTCGATGAGGCGACCAGCCACCTGGATGTCGAGCGCGAGCGGGCGGTGAGCGCGGCGCTCGCGCGATTGCCGCTGACGCGGCTGATGATCGCGCACCGGCCGGACACGATCGCCGGCGCGGAGCGCGTGGTGAGACTGGAGGGCGGCGCGCTCAGCGAGCAGCCGCCCGATCCGCTCACTTGTTGTCGATCGGCTTGCTGACGTCGCGCTCGAACCACTTGGTCGAGATCTTGGCGTAGGTGCCGTCGGCCTGCAGGTCGGCGATGGCCTTGTCGATGGCGACCTGGAACTTCGGGCTGCCCTTGCGGAAGGGAATCGCGTTGGTGGCGGGCTTGCCGATGGCGGCGCCGGCCTTCACCGGCAGCTTGGTCTTTTCCTTCAGATAGGGAATGAGCAGGCTGTCGTTGAGCGCGGCGTCGATGCGGCCGGTGGCCAGGTCCTGCAGGTACTCGGTGGCACCGGGATAGGTGCGCACTTCCGCGCCGTCCCAGGTCTTGGCGAGGTCCGCGAAGTTGCTGCCCTGGCCCACGCCGATCTTCTTGCCCTTCAGGTCGGCCGGCGTGTTCAGCGCGCGGGTCTCGCTGGTGCGGATGATCAGCTGCGGGTAGGAGGTGACGTAGGGCGCGCTGAAGTCGAAGGTCTTGCGGCGCTCGTCGGTCGCGGCGACCTGGTTGACGATGACGTCGTACTTGCCCGCCTGCAGGCCGGCGAGGATGCCGCTCCACTCGGTGGTGGTGAACTCGGGCTTCACGCCGAGCTTGGCGGCGATGGCCTTGGCGATGTCGACGTCGAAGCCGTCGAGTTGGCCCTTCGGGTCCTTGAAGTTGAACGGGGGATAGGTGCCCTCGACGGCGATGCGCAGCGTGCCGCGCGCCTTGACGTCGTCGAGCAGGTCCGCGGCATGGGCCGCCAGGGAAGCGCCGGCGAGCAGCGCGGCTGCGATCAGGGAAGTGCGGAGAGCTTTCATGAGGCCCCTCGTTGTTCGTAGGAAGGGCCGATGTTGCCACCAGTCGCCCCCGCATCCCGGCATATGGATATGCCGCAGGGCCATGAGGCGGGCAATGCCCCGGCCGCCGTCACCGACGGTGCGGCCCCGCAGCAGACGCGGTGGACGCGGCGGACGCAGCTGCGGCCGTGGTGAATCAAGTGCTCAGGTGCTCTTTCAGGAAAGCGATGGTGCGGTTGTTGGCGAGCGTGGCAGCCTCGGGCTCGAAATGCTGCCCGCCTCGACGCGCGAAGGCGTGGGAGCGCCCGGGATAGGTGTGGATCTCGATGTTCGGGTTGCCGGCGAGCGTGTCGCGGATGAGCTGCTGGGCCTCGGCGGTCATGTACTCGTCGCTGCCGGCCAGGTGCATCAGCAGCGGCGACGCGATGTCGCGGCCTTCGGTGACGTAGCGCTCGGTGGCGCCGCCGTAGTACGCGACAGCCGCGTCGCTCGTGCCGGGTGCGGCACGCGCGGTGGTGAGGAAGGTCAGCAGGCCGCCGAGGCAGAAGCCCATGATCCCGACCTTGCCGTTGCATCCGGGCAGGCCGCGCAGGTGCTGCATCGTGGCTTCGGAGTCGACGACGCCGGTGTCGATGTTGAACGCGGTGTAGAGCGCGAAGCCCTTCTTCCATTCCGCCTCGGTGCCGTCGGACATCTCGACGCCGGGCTCCATGCGCCAGAACAGGTCGGGGCAGGCGGCGATGAAGCCGTTGGCGGCGAGCCAGTCGCAGGTCTCGCGCATGTCCTGGTTGATGCCGAAGATCTCCTGCATCACCGCGACGGCGGGCGCGTTCGCGGCGGCGGGCCGGGCGAGGTAGGCGCCGAAGGCGCCGTCGGGGGTCGTGATGGTGATGCGTTCGCCCATGACGGCGCTCCTTGCGGGTGGGGATGAAGGAGCATCGCGCCGGGCCCCGGGTCGCGGCGTCTCCCGAGTGGTGCGGTCGCCTCCCTCCCCAAGGGAGGGGCACACTCCGCCCCGAAGGGGGTCCACGGCAGAAGGTCGGCGGGTTCGAAGGTCGGCCGGTCAGAAGCTCAGAAGCTGTGCCGCAAGCCCAGCGCGACGACGGTGGGCTTCTCGCCGATGCCGACGCCCAGCGGATTGATCGCGAAGTCGTAGGCGGCGCGAGCCTGGTTGTCGATGCGCGAGACGTAGGCGTAGAGGCCGGTGCGCGGCGACAGCGTGTAGTCCGCGCCCAGGGTCCACTGGCGCGATCCGGTGTCGGCGCCCGCATTGACGAAGCCGACCCGCGCGCCGGCCGGTCCGCGGCCATCGGCCGCGTGGGTGAAGCTCGCGCGCAGGTTGAAGCGCTGGATCTGCCAGGTCGCGGCGATGAAGAACGCGTCCCGCGTGAGCGCGCCCAGCGGGGTCTCGTAGCGCAGATGCTCGAAGGCGCCGGCCAGGCGGCCCTGGCCGAATCGGTAGGCCGCGCCGAGCTTGGTGGCGGAGTCGGTCAGGCCCGGGCCCTGGTAGTCGCGGTGCGCTTCGTGCGCGAGCGAGAGGTTCCAGGGGCCCTGATCCCACGCGACGGAAGCGGACCAGAGATCGGGCCGCGAGCCGTTAGGACCGACCTCACCGTCGTTGAGCGCATAGGCGATGCGGCCGGTGACGCCGTTCCAGGCGGGGGTCCAGTACTGGACGATGTTCTGCTGACGCCGGTCGAAGGAGGCCGTGTTGCTGGTGTGGCTGACGGTGGGACCGGAGCCGTTGGCCATCAGCGCCATGTAGCCCGCCGTGGTGGGATACCAGGGATCAAGCGTGCTGGTGGCGAGCAGGTAGGGCGTGCCCCAGTGACCGAGGAAGACCAGCCCGTAGGGGGATTGCAGGCCGACGCGCGTGTCGCGGTTGGCCAGCGAGGGGCCGACACCGGTGTCCAGCGCGAGCGAGCCCTCGATCTGGAAGACCGCCTGCAAGCCGTCGCCCAGGTCCTCGCTGCCGCGGAAGCCGATGACGGAGCGGTTGTTGGACTCGCGGTCGATCGAGCGGTCACGCGGCGAGCGGCTGGCATCGGCGTGTTCGAGCGAGACATTGAGCCGGCCATAGATCGTCACCGAGGACTGCGCGTGCGCGGTGCCGGCGCTCAGCGCCAGACAGGCGAGCGCGGCGGCGGTCCGGCGATGGCGAGGGCTACGGAGGCCTCGGAGGCCCTGAAGGCATCGCGGCGTCGGGGAAAGAGGGTGAAGGCGGTACTGCATCGGTCGAGCGCGAGGCGCGGGGTGAGGTCACACCGATGTTGGCTCGACGGCGCCGATCGCGGCTCTCTCATTCGGGGGATCGAGCTCGGCGCGGCGTGCGCGCCAGCGCAGGTCGAAGACGAGGGCCAGCACGAGCAGCGACACCCCATGCAGCGGCGCGACGTAGCTCTGCAGCTTGGGCGGCAGCAGCGCGAGGCCGGTGAAGGAGGCGCTGGTGAAGAACTCGCGGGACAAGTGGATGGCGAGGCTGAGGATGGCGCTGCTGACGAGGGAGCGCGTGCGCATGAAGACGATGGCAACCAGCAAGGTGGCGGGCAAGGCGATGGCGATGTCGGTCCGCACCCAGATGAACATCAGCCCGCTGCTGAGCACGCCGATCCATGGACCGAAGCAGGAGGTCCACAAGGACTGCCAGATCGCGCGGGCGAGGCCTTCGCCGATCACGGTGCCGATGACCAGCGGGATCCAGAGCAAGGCCCATTGGGGCGAGCTCAGCGCGGCGGCGCCGACGCTCGCCAGGTGGCCGTCGAGGAAGGCCTGCGGATTGGCCGACGCGGCGAAGACGACGGCGATCGTGAGCACACCCAGCGACAGGCCCAACGTGGATCGCCAATGGGGCGCGATCAGCGTGGACCAATCGTGGGCGCGTTCCAGACGTTGAAGCAGGAAGAGGCACGCGAGCATCCCAGGCAGCATGGCGAGCGTCGTTGCCAAGTCCGCGGTGAGCCAGGGCGCGATGCCCCGCAGCGAATCCTGGGCCAGCATCAGCGGGCCTGAGACGACCAGCGTCGCGGCGCACAGAACGAGCGCAAGCCCGATGAACACGAGGATCTTCTTGATGAGCGAGGGGAGCTGCATGGCAACGGAGGGAGTGAGGAAGCTGCGGCTCAGCATAGGGAGGGAAGTTCGCGCGGGGTATTCCTTTGATGCGCTAGCTCATTGATGTGAATGGCCGAGCGGTCCGGGATGTGCTTGGCCGACTTCCTCGCCAGGGCAGGCACGCCACGCCGATCGCGAGCCCCACCAGCGCGAGTCCCAGCGGCAGCCGCATCGCATCGATCGCCTCGTCGCCGAGGAAGCTCGACACCATGAAGTCCGCGCCGTGCAGCGCGCCGAGCGACACGTTGAGCGCCACGTGCAGCGCGGTCGTGCATACGATGGACTGCGTGCGCAGGAACACGACGCCGAAGAGCAGCGCGCCGCAGGCGATGAAGGGCGCATGGCCGAGCGGATGCCAGAGCGTGAACTGCGCGGCGGCGATCAGCAACCCAAGCCACGGACGCCCGAACACGTGGCTGAACAGCGTCTGCCAGAGCGCGCGATGCCAGAGTTCCTCGCAGAAGGCGCGCAGGACCAGCGTGCCCATCGCGAGCGCCCAGTGCTCCGGATGGACAAGCGGATGCACGGGGAAGAAGTCGTGCTCGAAGGCTTCAGGCGAGACGAGGAAGGCGGCCCCGAAGGTCAAGGCGACGGCGCTGATCACCAGCGCGGCGGTCGCGAGCAGCCGGGGGTGAAACAAGCTTCGCCAGGAGGGCCCGATCCGGCAAGCGAGGACGAGCGCGAGCGCGATCAGACCGATCAGGACGCGCTCGGCGACGGCGGCGAGCCAGGCGACCTTGTCGGAAGGGGCGACCCAGAAGCGCTGCCAGAGGCAGGGCTCGTCCATGAAGAACGGCGCGTAGGCGAGGACGGCGATCAACGCGAGCAACAACGCCGAGGTCCAGATCGAATGTCGACGCGGGGTTGTGGATTCGAGTGAGCGAGGAGGCAGCGGAAATCGGGACATTCGACGCGAATATTGGAAATTGAATCCACATATTCACCGAATGAAATGGCGGTCGGCCAGCCCGCAGTTTCCCGATCACTTGGTTTTGTCGCCCACCTACTTATCCTTGGGAGTAGCCGACTTGAATTAATAAAAAATCGCGTTGATTGCAATGCCACCAGTTCCAGTTATTTCCTGGCGAAGCTGCGGAATCTATATTTCGATCCATGGATGCACGGCATTCATCTGCTCCGGGCGGATCCCGGGCTTGAAGGAAATAGACGATGCAAGTTCTGACGATGGAAGAAGCGGATCTGGTGTTTGGCGGCGATCGCTGGGCGGGAACGCCGGAGGGCCGTGCGCCGGCGGATTCGGGAAAGGCTGATTCGGATTCGGGTGACGCGAAACCCCGCTCGAAGCGGGAAATCTTCGCCGACTGCATGGTGGATCCGGCGGTGGTGAAGGGCTCGCAAGGTCGCGCGGAAATCGCGGGCACCTATTGCGGTTTCCGCTCCTTCTTCACCTGGATGCAAACATGGGGAGCCTGAGAAGACCCGGAATCAACGGGAGGAAAGCTGAGAGAAGACGAAGGGCGCTGAAGGGCGCCCTTCCCTTTTGCGCCCCCACCAAGCCAGGCCGATGACGAACAGCCAGGAGAGCCCGAGATAAACCGGCGTGGCGGTCTCGTGGAACGCGTCGAAGGAGATGAACTCGGACACGGTGAATTCGTCCCCGTACAGGAAGTCCCTCGACAGATTGAGCAGGATGTGCAGAACGGTCGTGCAGACCACGGACTGGGTGTGCATGAACGCGATGGCGAGGATCAAGGATCCCGGCATCAGGAAGGCCCAGTTTTCTGAAGGGTGCAGAGACACGAATGCCCAGGTGCTGATCAACGCGCCGGCCCAGGCGCTGCACAGCACGCGGCTCAACAAGGGCTGCACGCAGGCGCGAAACACCAGCTCCTCCGAGAACGCGTTGATGGCGACGGGAAAGACGCTGACCCGCCAGATCTCCACGCTCGTGAACAAGGACGGCCTGAGCTCGAAGTGCCCGCCGAAGAATTCATTCCGCAACGCGATGACGGCGGCCAGCCAGGGGATCAGCGCCGTGATCAGGCCCAGGATTCCGGTTACTCGGAAACGTGGGGCGAAGAGATCGCGTAGCGCAGGACCCCATCGGAACCGAGCGAGCACGATCGCGGTGATGAGGAAGTGCGCGCCGAGCTGCACCTTCCAGATGAAGGACGGATTCAGCCAATCCGTCATCGCGACCGCGGCACGCCCCACTGGGGCCAGCAGCTTCTCGAGGATGAGGTTGAAGAAGAACACGCCAACGAGCAGGCACAGGTTGAGGCCAAGCGCCTTGTGTTGGCGGATTTGATGCGGGGCTCGACGGTGTCGCATCTCGAAGATGGCTGCGGCTATCAGTAGCCCGGTGGAAACGAGGCGGTCGGGGCGCACCATCGCCGACGGATTCACGAGACTGGCGACCATGAAGGTGCCGCCATACAGGACTCCCATCGTCAGACTGAAAACGATGTGCAGCGCCGTGGTGCAGAACAAGGACTGCGTGCGATGGAACACGATGCCCAGGAAGAAGGACAGGCAGAACGTATCGGCCCCATGGCCGGGCTGCAGATAGGCGCCAGCCGCTGCGGAGATCGCGATGGAGAGCCATCGATTGGCGAGGACGCGCGTCAGCGAGGTTTGGAGCAGCGCGCGAAACCAGATCTCCTGCTGAATAGCGCCGAGCAGGAGCGCGAGGATCGAGATGGACCAGGTGACTGGCTGAGCGACCGGATTGATGGGTTTGAAGGCGGCCAGCGAGCGGGCGCTGGGATCGACGAGAAGCCCGGCGGTCAACGCCAACGCGGCGATCAGCAGGCCCAGGAATGTGGTGATTCGCCGCGTCGGGCGCAGCAGGATCGCCCAGTTGGACAACGCGCCCCATCGAATCGCCGCGGCCAACACGAGCACGCCAACCGACGCCAGCTCGAGATTCGCGTAGAGGCGGAATTCGCCGCGATATCCGAAGTCGAGGAACGACGAGAGATGGAGGCCGTCGAATGCGATCACGCTTCGGCCTCCTCGGGGCCCTGCCCTTTCGCGCTCCACGGATACGGCCGGCGATGAAACTGCCGATGCCAGCAGTCGTACGCGATGGCGAGCAGCACGAGGGCGATACCGATGAACGGCCGCATGGCGATCAGTTCCTCGCGGCCGAGATATGCCGAGACCGTGAGGCCGTTGCCGGCCAGCAGCGCGAGGACGACATTCATCGCGAGATGCAGCACGGTCGTGCAGAGGATGGAGCCGGTGCGCATGAACACGATGCCGAAGAGCAGGCCGGCGGGGAGAACGAGTGACCAACTCGCCGGGTCGTGCATGCAGGTGAACACGACCGCGCTGATGAGGAGTCCGATCCAGGCGTTGGCAAACAGACGCGTGGCGAGCTGCTGCAGCAAGGCGCGGAACATGAGCTCTTCGTAGAAGGCGGCCGCGACCAGCGTGGCCACGGCTCGCGTCCATTCGCGCGGATGGATGAATGGGTCGATGGGATGGAAGCCGTTGGCGGCCATCTCGGCGGCGTTGACGAGGACGGCGCAGAAGAGGATGAGCGCGGATGCGGCGACGGACAGGATCAACGTCGTGCTGGCCTTGACGCGGAAGAACGCGTGCAGCGGCTCGATCCATTTGAAGCTCGCCAAAAGCCAGAGCGCGGCGAGCATCTGCAGGCAGCCGCTCAGCAGGTAGAAGAGATGCGCGTCTGGGGCTGCGGGTTCACCGAACAAGGCGGTGGCGAGGAGGCTGATGGCTTTGCCGCAGAGATAGATGGCGGCGATTGCAAGGGCGAAAACGAGCAGATTCGAGAGGAACGATTTGGCGCGAACCTTGGCAGGTGCGAGCGCCTCAGAAACCTTATCCATACGGTGCAGTTGGTTTGTCGTTATTACTCGACAAATCCTACCGAGCCCGATTACCCAAGCAACGGGTGGCTTCCCGATTACCTATTTTGCTGGCAGATGACCGCTCAGAGGCGGGGAAGCCCGAGAAACGGGCTCGCCTGCTAGCAACTATGGGCTACTGTTTGCAGGCAATTTTCAATCAGAACTTTGAGGGCTAAGGTTTCGCCCATGGACGAGAGCCGTTCATTCGCGCCGAGCGAAACTCGGAATCATAGAAAGACGATCATGCAAGTTCTGACCAATGAAGAGATTGATATGGTGTTTGGCGGCACGGGTGGTGGGACGCCAGACAAGAAGGACACCAAGCCAAAAGAGGACAAATCAGAGAAGCCTTTTAGTTTCCCGGGTTGCGTCGATGATCAAAAGAGGAAGGGCATCGATGAAAACAGCGCAATGATCAATTGCACTGGCCAATTCATCATGTCGCTCTTCAACTTTGGAACGGAGTGATCGAGCAAGAGGCCGAATAAGGACCGATTTGTAAACTCCGAAGGGATTTCTCCAGAGCAGAAAGCCCCGTAGCGGAAGCTGCGGGGCTTTTTTCGCCCCTGTGCCCAGGGGTGGCGCCCGGACAGCGACCTTGCGCATACTTCTCCCGCTCGATGGGAGGTGCCAGATGCCAAGAAGAAGACAACGAACCAGCCCCGACGAGGGTTTTGTACATGCGGCCGCGAAACTGCCGTGGTGGTTATGCATCCTGCTCGCGGTGCTGAGCTATTTGCTGCTCCACGCTTTCACCGCGTCGTCGGTGCCGAAGCCGGTGTTTGGACCTCGTGGGGTGAGCTACACGCCGTTGATGCTGGATGCGATGACACGCGGGGTGGCCGGCGTCCTGCAGTACCTCTTGCCCTTCTTGCTCCTGCTCGCCGGCGTGCGGTCGGCCGTAACGGCGTATCGGCAGCAGCGTTCGGGCGAAGACGATGCGCTGGATCTGACCGCGGTCAGCGTCGACGGCATGACCTGGCACCAGTTCGAGCTCTTGATTGGCGAGGTCTTTCGCCGCAAGGGTTATGAGGTGGTCGAAACCGGCGGCGGCGGAGCCGACGGTGGCATTGACCTCGAACTGAGAAAACCCGCCACCAACGGCAGCGAGATGTTCCTGGTCCAGTGCAAGCACTGGAAGGCGTATCGCGTTAGCGTGAACGTCATCCGCGAGTTGTACGGCGTGATGGCGGCCCGCGGAGCCGCGGGCGGATTCGTCGTCACGTCCGGACGATTCACTTCGGAAGCGGCCGACTTTGCTCGCGGACGAAACGTGGAGCTGATCGACGGGGAGCATTTGGTCCGTTTGCTCTCTGAGATCCGGCCCCGACATGACGCCGCGCGCGTCGAGCCAGTGATGGAGTCGCCTAAGACGGGTCAACCGGGACCCAGCTCCGCGCCGGCCTGCCCCCTCTGCGCCGCGCCCATGGTGCGGCGAGTGGCGAAGCGAGGACCAGGCGCTGGCGACTACTTCTTTGGGTGTTCGACGTATCCGGCGTGCAGAGGGACGAGGCGCGTTTGATCAATCGTCCGAGTCACTGGCCAGCAACTGCGCTCTGAAGGAAGTGGGAATGAGCTCGAGAACCTCTTTCGCATCGCCCTTGAGCACATACAACCCCGCCTGATCCGTTTCGCCACGCAGCTGGAACACTCGGTAGATCCGGTACTCGTCCTGATACTTTTCAGACGCACGCACTTCGTTCGCCGAAATGAAAAACGGCGTCGACTTCGGGCCTGACGTCGTTTTCACTTCGATGCGAAGCACGCTGCCATTGGGTTCGAACGATTGAATGTCGTAGCCAGCGCTGCAGTCGGTCGCGGCCACATGCATCACCAGCTTCGCAAGGTCCTCTCGCCCGGCGTCGGTGAGCTTCATTCGTTCGTGATGGAGAACGAGCTTCTCCCCCCGATCGCCCAAGCTTCGATTGCGCTGATCGCGCAGGGCCCAATCGACCTCATTGCCCGATTGGCTCTCAGAGCCTCTAGACGTCGTCGCCCCACTCGGTTTGGAGCGATTGCTGCGCCGCGGAGGTGGCGCTACCTCCACCAGTTTGACATCGCTGATGGGGAGCGGCGTTTGAACCGTCACCGGCATCAAAGGCGGCGCGAAGGGCAGGCCCATGCTGGCCAGATCCGCCCCCGACAAATCCCAATGCATCACGCGCCAAACGAACTCGCAGGGGTTCTGTTTCTCCGGGTCGTGCGTCACGTACTCGAGAAGACCGAAGTACACGTACTTGGGCTGCTTGTCGGCTCGGATGAAAAGGTGAATGTTCCGCGCCTCTGGATCATGCGCAATGAATCGCTGGATAGCAGCCGTGCCCAGGTGTTGCTGATCCTGCGACTTCCAGCGGAGGTAGCCATCCTCGTAGAGGACATCGTCATAACGCCCACCGTCGAGCGTCACGAGGAAAACATAGTTGCCGCTGTCCTTGGGCGTTTGAACAATGCCGCTTTGCCAAGGACCACCAAGCCCACCTTGCGTGGCCGGTTCAAAAATCCCGCGGATGCTCAATCGGTCGTATGTGCCGCGCAGCTCCAACTGAGCCGTCGCCTGTGGTTCGATCGCAGTCACATCCCTCCCGAGGACGATTTTTTTCGGCGGATTCTGCCACCCGGAAATTTAACGAGCCCCCCTCACCCCACCGCATACGGCTCCCCCGTCCTCTCGTTCTCATCGATCCTGAGCCGTTTCCCCAGCGAGGGGAACGCCCGTTGCGCGCAGCCTTCCCGCTCGCACAACTTGCATCCTGGCCCGATCGGCGTGGCGCTCTCCGGATCTCCCAGATCCAGCCCCTTCGCATACACCAACTGCCCCGCATGCCTCAGATCGCAGCCCAACCCGATCGAGAACTCCCTCGCCGGCGAGCCATACCCGCCCGTCTCCCGCACCTCGCAATGCGCGATCCACAGGTAGCTCCGCCCATCCGGCATGCTCGCCACCTGCGTCAGCACCCGCCCCGGCTGCCCAAACGCCTCATACACATTCCACAGCGGACACGTCCCTCCGCTCCGCGAGAAATGGAAGTCCGTCGCTGACTGCCGCTTCGAGATATTCCCGGCCCGGTCCACCCGCACGAAGAAGAACGACACCCCGCGCGCCTCGCGCCTTTGCAGCGTCGACAGCCGATGGCACACCGTCTCGAAACTCACGTTGAATCGCTTGGCGAGCAACGCGATGTCATGACGCAGCTCCTGCGCCGCGCCGAGGAACCGCCGATACGGCAGCACCAGCGCGCCGGCAAAGTAGCTCGCCAGCCCTATACGCGCCAGCGCCGCCGCCTCGGCGCTGAAATCGGCGGTCGCGATCAGCGCGTCGATCTCGGCATCGCATTCGAGATAGGCCAGCTGCGTCGCCAACTGGAACGCCCGCTGCCCCGGCGACAAGGCCTCCGACAGCAGCAGCAGCTTGCGCGCCGGCTCGAAGTGGCGCAGCCGCTCGTCGGGCAACACCTGGACCTGCACGCGGTGCCTCGCCAGCAGATGCGCCTCCAGCCGCTGCGCCAGGTCTTGCCCCGTCGCGCCGCCCTCGGCCCACAACGCGTCCGACAGCGCCTCGGCCGCACGGTCCAGCCCATCGATGTGGTTGTGATGCGCGTAGAAGAAGTCCCGCACCTCCTCATGCGGCCCAGGCCCTGAGACCCCCTCCCCGCCTCGCTCTCCGCCACCCAGGTTGCTCACCCGCTGCTCCGCGCCGCGCGCGCGGCCGTGCAGCCGCAGCATCAGCTGCGCCATGCCCGGCATCTGCTGCACCAGCGTCCGCAATTCCGCGTCCGGCACACCGCCCGGCACCGGCGTCTCCGCCACGATCTCGTGCAGTTGCGCGAAGAGCCGCGCCTCGTCGTCCTCCGAGAAGAACTGCAGGTCCACCCCCAGCGACGACTGCAGCCGCAGCAGCACCGCCACGCTCAAGGGCCGCTCGTTGTTCTCGAGCTGATTCACGTAGCTGGGCGACAGCTTCAGCACCTGCGCCAACGCCGCCTGCGTCAGCCCCCGCTGCTCCCGAAGAGTCTTGAGCTTCACGCCGAGGAATGTCTTGCGCATCGGAACCCTGTTCTTTGCAAACTTCGCAAACCCAACGAATCACCTTCGCAATTCATTGCCAATTCAGTCATTGAGCGCAACGCCGCTGGCTGCAAACATTGCGAACTTCGCACTATCCCACGTCACCACGGACCCGATCAAGGCCCTGGCCGACTCGGATCGCCGCAGCCCCTCTGGAGAAGCCATGAGCGAGATCCTCGCCACCCCGCCCGCCTCGGCCACCGCCATCGCCCCCACCCTTGCTCCCGCCTTCAAGCCGAAGAAATCCGTCGCGCTGTCCGGCGTCGCCGCCGGCACCACCGCGCTGTGCACCGTCGGCCGCAGCGGCAACGACCTGCACTACCGCGGCTACGACATCCTCGACCTGGCCGAGTCCTGCGAGTTCGAGGAAGTCGCCCACCTGCTCGTCCACGGCAAGCTGCCCAACCCCGCCGAGCTCCGCGCCTACAAGGCCAAGCTCAAGGCGCTGCGCGGCCTGCCCGCCAGCGTCAAGGAATCGCTCGAGCGCCTGCCCGCCGGCGCCCATCCGATGGATGTGATGCGCACCGGCGTCTCCGCGCTCGGCTGCGTCCTCCCCGAAAAGGACGACCACAACCTCCCCGGCGCCCGCGACATCGCCGATCGGCTGATGGCCTCGCTCGGCTCGATGCTCCTTTACTGGTACCACTGGGCCACGCAAGGCCGCCGCATCGAGGTCGAGACCGACGACGACTCCATCGGCGCGCACTTCCTCCACCTGCTCCACGGCAAGCCGCCCAGCGCCTCGTGGGAACGCGCGATGCACACGTCGCTCATCCTCTACGCGGAGCACGAGTTCAACGCGTCAACCTTCACCGCGCGCGTCATCGCCGGCACGGGCAGCGATGTCTACTCGGCCGTGGCCGGCGCCATCGGCGCGCTGCGCGGCCCCAAGCACGGCGGTGCCAACGAGGTCGCCTTCGAGGTGCAGAAGCGCTACGACTCGCCCGACGAGGCCGAGGCCGACATCCGCCGCCGCGTCGACGCCAAGGAAGTCGTGATCGGCTTCGGCCACCCGGTCTACACCGTCAGCGACCCGCGCAACGAGGTCATCAAGAAGGTCGCCCGGCAGCTCTCCGCCGAGGCCGGCACGACCAAGATGTTCGACATCGCCGAGCGCCTCGAGCGCACGATGTGGGACGCCAAGAAGATGTTCCCCAACCTCGACTGGTTCAGCGCGGTCAGCTATCACATGATGGGCGTGCCCACTGCGATGTTCACGCCGCTCTTCGTCATCGCGCGCACCAGCGGCTGGGCCGCGCACGTCGTCGAGCAGCGCCAGGACAACAAGATCATCCGACCCAGCGCCGTCTACACCGGCCCCGAAGACCAGCGCTTCGTGCCCCTGTCCGACCGCCAGTGATCGCGTGATGCCAGCCTCCCGACCCACCGCGTCGATGCACGCCCACGCCCTCCCGAGCACCATCGCCTCGGACATCCCGCTCAACACCCGCTGGCGCAAGCCGCTGCCGGGCACCGCGCTCGACTGGTTCGACGCGCGCGCCGCCGTCGAGGCGCTGCGCCCCGGCGCGTGGAACCGCATGGCCTACACGGCGCGCGTCCATGCCGAGAACCTCGTGCGACGCTGCGATCCCGCGGCGCTCGACGCGTGCCTGCTGCAGCTCGCCGACGGCAAGGCCGATCGCGACTTCCCGTGGTATCCGGCGCGCGTGGTCTGCCACGACATCCTCGGCCAGACCGCGCTCGTGGACCTCGCCGGCCTGCGCGACGCGATCGCCGATCAGGGCGGCGATCCGTCGAAGGTGAACCCGGTCGTGCCGGTGCAGCTGATCGTCGACCACTCGCTCGCCGTCGAGTGCGGCGGCTCCGATCCTCACGCCTTCGAGAAGAACCGCGCCATCGAGGACCGCCGCAACGAGGATCGCTTCCACTTCATCGAGTGGTGCCGCACGGCCTTCCACAACGTCGACGTGATCCCGCCGGGGAACGGGATCATGCATCAGATCAACCTGGAACGAATGTCGCCCGTCGTGCACGTGGATCGCGGCGTCGCCTATCCCGACACCTGCGTCGGCACTGACAGCCACACGCCGCATGTCGACGCGCTCGGCGTGATCGCCGTCGGCGTCGGCGGACTGGAAGCAGAGAACGTGATGCTGGGCCGCGCCTCGTGGATGCGCCTGCCCGACATCGTCGGTGTCGAGCTCACCGGCCGCCGTCAACCCGGCATCACCGCGACCGACCTGGTGCTCGCGCTCACCGAGTTCCTGCGCAAGGAAAAGGTCGTCGGGGCCTACCTGGAGTTCCACGGCGAAGGCGTCGCCGGCCTCACGCTGGGCGACCGCGCCACCATCTCCAACATGGCGCCCGAGTACGGCGCCACCGCCGCGCTCTTCGCCATCGACGAGCAGACGCTGGACTACCTGCGCCTCACCGGGCGAGAGGACGCGCAGGTGCAGCTCGTCGAGATCTATGCGAAGTCCGCCGGCCTGTGGTCCGGCGAAGGGAACACGCTGTCCGGCGTCGTCTACCCGCGTGTGCTGCGCTTCGACCTCGGCAGCGTCGTGCGCAACATGGCGGGGCCGTCGAATCCACATCGGCGCTTGCCGACCTCCGCGCTCACCGAGCGCGGCATCGCCGGACCGTGGACCGAGGAACCCGGCCGCATGCCCGACGGCGCCGTGATCATCGCGGCCATCACCAGCTGCACGAACACGAGCAATCCGCGCAACGTCATCGCCGCCGCGCTGCTCGCGCGCAATGCCCGACGCCTCGGCCTGACGCGCAAGCCGTGGGTGAAGACCTCGCTCGCGCCGGGCTCGCGCGCGGTCACGCTCTACCTCGATGAAGCCGGCCTGCTCGGCGACCTGGAGGCGTTGGGCTTCGGCGTCGTCGCTTATGCCTGCACCTCATGCAACGGCATGTCCGGTGCGCTCGATCCCGCCATCGATCGCGAGATCGTCGAGCGCGATCTCTACGCCACCGCTGTGCTCTCGGGCAACCGCAACTTCGACGGCCGCATCCATCCGCGCGCGAAGCAGGCCTTCCTCGCTTCGCCGCCGCTCGTCGTCGCCTATGCGATCGCGGGCACCATCCGCTTCGACATCGAGCGCGATGTGCTCGGTGTGGTCGACGGCCGCGAGATCCGATTGAAGGACCTCTGGCCCGACGACGACGAGATCGACGCGCTCGTGCGCGCGAGCGTCAAGCCCGAGCAGTTCCGCCGCGTCTACGAGCCGATGTTCGCGATCACCGCGGCGGCGGCCACGACGACCGAGCCGCTCTATGACTGGCGCGCGCAGTCGACCTACATCCGCCGTCCGCCGTATTGGGAGGGCGCGCTGGCCGGCGAACGCACGCTGCGCGGCCTGCGCGCGCTGGCCGTGCTGCCGGACAACATCACCACCGACCACCTGTCGCCGTCCAACGCGATCCTGCGGGACTCGGCCGCCGGCGAGTACCTCGCCCGCATGGGGCTCCCGGAGGAGGACTTCAACTCCTACGCCACCCACCGCGGCGACCACCTGACCGCGCAGCGCGCGACCTTCGCCAACCCGACACTGAAGAACGAGATGGTCCGCGATGCCGACGGCCACGTGATCGCCGGCTCGCTCGCGCGCCTTGAACCCGAAGGCAAGGTCATGCGCATGTGGGAAGCGATCGAGACCTACATGGCCCGCCGCCAGCCGCTGATCGTCATCGCCGGCGCGGACTACGGGCAGGGCTCGTCGCGCGACTGGGCGGCCAAGGGCGTGCGCTTGGCCGGCGTCGAGGCCATCGCCGCCGAGGGCTTCGAGCGCATCCACCGCACCAACCTGATCGGCATGGGCGTGCTGCCGCTGGAATTCATGGCCGGCACGACGCGGCTGACGCTCGGCCTCGACGGCTCGGAGACCTACGATGTCGCCGGTGCGCGCTCGCCGCGCGCGACGTTGAGCCTGATCGTCCATCGTCGCAACGGCGTGCGCGTCGAGGTGCCGGTGCGCTGCCGGCTCGACACCGCCGAAGAGGTCGCGATCTACCAGGCCGGCGGCGTGCTGCAGCGCTTCGCGCAGGACTTCCTGGCGTCGACAGCGACGCGGACCCCGGTGGAGACCGTATGAGATTTCTCCCACAAGTGAAGATCGCCGCCACGTACATGCGAGGCGGCACGAGCAAGGGCGTGTTCTTCCGCCTGCAGGATCTGCCCGACGCCGCGCGCGTTCCCGGCGCCGCGCGCGACCGGTTGCTGATGCGCGTCATCGGCAGCCCCGACCCCTACGGCAAGCAGATCGACGGCATGGGCGGCGCGACGTCGAGCACCAGCAAGGCAGTGATCGTCTCGCGCAGCACGCGGCCGGGTCACGATGTCGATTACCTCTTTGGTCAGGTCGCCATCGACACCGCGCTGGTCGACTGGTCCGGCAACTGCGGCAACCTGTCGGCGGCGGTCGGTCCGTTCGCGATCCACGCGGGCCTCGTCGACATCGACACGCTGCCGCGCGACGGCCTCGCCACGGTGCGCATCTGGCAGGCCAACATCGGCAAGACCATCGTCGCCCAGGTGCCGATGCGCGACGGCCAGGTGCAGGAGAGCGGCGACTTCGAGCTCGACGGCGTGACCTTCCCGGCCGCGGAGGTCGAGCTCGCCTTCCTCGACCCCGGCAATGACGACGCGGACGGCGACGGTGCCGGCGGCGCGCTGTTCCCGACCGGCAAGGTCGTGGACATGCTGTCGCTGCCGGAGGCGCTCGTCCCCGGCGGCCAGCTGCGCGCGACGCTGATCAACGCGGGCATCCCGACGGTCTTCGTCGACGCGAGGGACCTGGGCTACACCGGCACCGAGCTGCAGGACGCAGTCAACGGCGACGCCGCAGCGCTGAAGCGGCTCGAAGCAATCCGAGCGCACGCGGCGCTGCACATGGGCCTGATCCAGACGCTCGAAGAGGCGAAGACGCGGCAGCACACGCCGAAGCTGGCCTTCGTCGCGCCGCCGTCGAGCTACCGCGCATCGAGCAGCAAGGCCGTCGAGGCCCGCGACATCGACGTGCTGGTGCGCGCGATGTCCATGGGCAAGCTGCACCACGCGATGATGGGCACGGCGGCCGTGGCCATCGGCACGGCCGCCGCGATCCCCGGCACGCTGGTGTGCGAGGCCGCGGGCGGTCGGCCGCTGCCGGCGGTGCGCTTCGGCCACCCGTCGGGCACGCTGCGCGTCGGCGCGGAGGCCGTCCAGGACGGCAGCGCCGGCGGCGCGTGGCGAGTCACGCAGGCCGTGATGAGCCGCAGTGCCCGCATCCTGATGGAAGGCCACGTGCGCGTGCCCGCCGAGGCGCTCTGAACCGCCGCCTTCCAACAAGGGCAACAAGACCAACGAACAGATCGAAGAGATCGAAGAGATCGAAGAGAGCAGACATGACTTCTCCCCGCAAGACACTGCGCGCGCTGGTGAACGAACGCCGCGGCGTGCTGGTGCCGGGCGCCTTCAACGCGCTGTCCGCCAAGGTGATCGAGGACCTCGGCTTCGAGGCGATCTACGTGACCGGCGCCGGCGTGACCAACATGTGGTTCGGACTGCCGGACCAAGGCTTCATGGGCCTGTCCGAGATCGCCGACCACACCGCGCGCATCCGTGACGCGGTCGAGCTGCCGCTGATCGTCGATGCCGACACCGGCTTCGGCAACGCGCTGAACGTGCGTCACACGGTGCGCGTGCTGGAGCGCGCCGGCGCTGACTGCATCCAGCTCGAGGACCAGGTGGCGCCCAAGCGCTGCGGTCACTTCTCGGGCAAGGAGGTGATCTCGACCGAGGAAGCGGTGAGCAAGATCAAGGCCGCGGTGGATGCACGCCGTGATCCGGACTTCCTCATCATGGCCCGCACCGATGCCTGCGCCACGCAGGGCTTCGAGGCCGCGATCGAGCGCGCGCAGCGCTTCGCCGAGGCCGGCGCGGACCTCCTGTTCGTCGAGGCGGTGACGAAGCCGGAAGAGATCCGCGCGCTGCCGCAACGGCTGTCGACGCCGCAGCTGATGAACATGGTGATCGGCGGCAAGACGCCGATCACCGATGCGGGCGAGCTCCAGCAGATGGGCTACGGCATCGTGCTGTACGCCAACGCGGCATTGCAGGGTGCCGTGGCCGGCATGCAGAAGGCGCTGGGCGTCCTGAAGACGCAGCGCCGCATTGACGAGGACCCCAACCTGGTGGTTCCCTTCGCCGAACGCCAACGCCTGGTCGGCAAGCCGGCGTGGGACGAGCTGGAGCGGCGGTACACCTGAGGATCAGCTCGGCCCGACCGGGCTTCAAGCGGCTTCAAGCCCCGGCGAGCCGCTCCCTCGCCAGCTTCGTCCCTTCCGCCAGCGCCTTGAGCTTGCGCCAAGCCACGTCCCGGCCCATCGGCGCCAGGCCGCAATTCGTGCAGGGGAACAGCCGCTCCTTGGGCACGAACTGCAGCGCCACGCCGATGGCATCGGCGACCTCCTCCGGCGTCTCAACGACATCGCTGGCCACATCGATCACACCGACCATCACGTCCTTGCCCGCCAGCAGCTTCATCAGGTCGGGCGGCACGTGGGAGTGGATGCATTCCAGGCTCACCTGGTCGATGCGGCTCTTCGCGAGCGCAGGGAACACCGCCTCGTACTGGCGCCATTCATCGCCCAGCGTGCGTTTCCAGTCGGTGTTGGCCTGGATGCCGTAGCCGTAGCAGATGTGCACGGCCGTCGTGCAGGTGAGGCCCTGCGCCGCACGCTCCAGCGCCTGCACGCCCCAGTCGGCCGCGTCCTTCATGTAGACATTGAAGGCGGGCTCGTCGAACTGGATGATGTCCACGCCATCGGCCTGCAGCGCCAGCGCCTCCTGGTTGAGCAGCTCCGCGAACGCGAAAGCCAGCTTCACCTTGTCGCCGTAGAAGCGGTCCGCCACGGTGTCGACGATCGTCATCGGGCCGGGCAGCGTGAACTTCAGCTTCTTCTTCGTGTGCGCCCGCGCCAGCTGCGCCTCGAAGGCGTGCACGCGCCCCTTCAAGCGCAGCGCGGACACCACCTGCGGGACCATCGCGTCATAGCGGTTGTCGCGGATGCCCATCTTCACCTTGTGCTCGAAGTCGATGCCGTCGACCTGCTCGAGGAAGCCGTGCACGAAGTGCTGACGCGACTGCTCGCCGTCGCCCACGATGTCCAGCCCGGCGTCCTCCTGGGCCTTGATCCACAGCAGCGTCGCGTCGGCCTTGGCCTGCAGCAGCGCATCGCCTTCGGCCCGCCATTGCGGCCAGAGCTTGTTGGTTTCCGCGAGCCAGGCGGGTTTGGGCAGACTGCCGGCGATGGAGGTTTCAAACATCAGGAGATTCCTTCGAAGCAAAAGGGATGAGGTGCGCGGTCAGGCCGCGAAGTTGGCGGCCCATTGGTCCAGCACCTGCTTGTAGGGCTTGATGAAGTGCTCTTCGGTGAACCTGCCCTGCTTGACCGCCAGCTGGCTGCGCTCTTCCCGGTCGTAGACGATGCGGGTCGACGAGTAATCCGCGTTCTTCAGGCTGGGCTGATAACGGGTCCCCGCCGCGGAGTTGGCGTTGTAGATCTCGGGCCGGTAGATCTTCTGGAAGGTCTCCATCGTGCTGATCAGGCCGATGAGTTCCAGGTTGCTGTAGTCGGCCAGCAGGTCGCCGCTGAAATAGAACGCCAGCGGCGCCACGCCATTGGGCGGCATGAAGAAGCGGACCTTCAGCCCCATCTTCGCGAAGTACTGGTCCGTCGCCGAGGCAGCGTCCTGCTGGTACTCGACGCCCAGGATGGGATGCCGGTTCTCGGTGCGCTGATAGACGCGGCTGCTCGCGGCGCTGATGCAGATCACCGGCGGCTTGCCGAAGCGCTCGCGGTAGGCGCGCGACTGGACGAAGTGCTTGAACAGCTTGCCGTGCAGGTCGCCGAAATCCTCCGGCATGCTGAATCCCTGCGACGGCCCCTGGGCCTGGGCGTTGTGCTCCTGCAGCCGGACGCTGAAGTCGTAATCGCGGACGTACGAGGAGAAGTTGTTCCCCGCGATGCCCTCGATGCGCTCGCCGGTCTGCCGGTCCAGGATCCAGGTCTGCAGGATCTCGATCAGCGGGAACGGCGTCCGGCCGCCCTCGCCGCCCTCGCCCGCCGCGAGATCCAGCGCGACGGACACGATCTCGAGCTCGACGGCATATCGGTCGCCGCGCGGGTTGTCCCAATACGCCAGGTCGTTGAATCGGTTGTCGATCATGCGCAGCGTGTTGCGCAGGTTGTCCTGGCGGCGCTCGCCGCGCGCGAGGTTGGCGAAATTCGTCGTGATGCGCGTGCTGTCCGAGGGCAGGTAGTGCTCGTCGAAACGCAGGCTCGTGATCTCAAACGCGAGGTCGTGGCTCATGGCAATGCGGGGCTGGGGTGCAATGGCCACGGATGCTAGTGAAATGAACCCATGACGTAAAATGGTCAAATTTCAACGATCCATGAAAATGGCTCATTCATATGCTGGAGCGCATCCATCTCAGCATCGTGCAGCAGGTCGAGAAGCAGGGATCGCTGACCGCCGCCGCGGGCGTGCTGAACCTGACCCAGTCCGCGCTGAGCCACAGCATGCGCAAGCTCGAGCAGCAGCTGGGCACCGACATCTGGCTGCGTGAGGGTCGCAGCCTGCGCCTGACGCAGGCCGGTCAATACCTGCTGGCCGTGGCCAACCGGGTGCTGCCGCAGCTGGACCTGGCCGAGGAGCGCCTGGGCCAGTTCGCGCAGGGCGAGCGCGGCGCGCTGCGCATCGGCATGGAATGCCACCCCTGCTACCAGTGGCTGCTCAAGGTGGTGTCGCCGTATCTCAAGTCTTGGCCCGACGTCGACGTGGACGTGAAGCAGAAGTTCCAGTTCGGCGGGATCGGCGCGCTCTTCGGCTACGAGATCGACCTGCTGGTGACGCCCGATCCGCTGTTCAAGCCCGGGCTGAAATTCGTGCCGGTGTTCGACTACGAGCAGGTGCTCGTCGTGGCCAAGGGCCATGCGCTGGCCTCGGCCTCGTACGTGAAGCCGCAGCAGCTGACGCAGGAGGTGCTCATCAGCTACCCCGTGGACATCGAGCGGCTGGACATCTACAGCCAGTTCCTGCTGCCGGCCGGGGTCACGCCGCGCCGCCACAAGACCATCGAGACCACCGACATCATGGTGCAGATGGTCGCCAGCGGGCGAGGCGTGGCCGCCCTGCCGCGCTGGCTGGTCGACGAGTACGCCGCCCGCATGGACGTCGTGCCGGTGCGCCTGGGCGCTCGCGGCATCCCCAAGCAGATCTTCCTGGGGGCGCGCGAGGCGGAGACCGGCATCGACTACGTGCGGGCCTTCATCGAGCTGGCGCGCCAGCCCGGGTCCTGATCAGGCTCAGAAGCCCTTCATGTCGTAGCGCACGCCGATCCAGGCCTGACGGCCCAGCGCCTGGTAGTCGCGCACCGGCTGCACGTCGCGGTCGCCGACGTTGAGCACCTTCGCTTCCAGGCGCCATTGCGGCAGGAAGCGCCACGCGGCGCGGACATCGACCGTGCCATAGCCGCCGAGCTGGCCGCCATCCGGCCGCGCGCCCACGAACACCAGCGACGAGCCGACGCTCCACACGCCGGTGTCGTAATCGGCGGAGACGCTTTCCTGATGCGCCGCGCGGCGGATCAGGCGCGAGCCGGTGTCGTCGTCCGTCGCGTCGAGGAAGTCGACGGTCGCGCGCAGCTTCAGATTGCCCAGGCGATGCGCGCCATCGAGCGTCACGCCCTGCAGCGTCGCGCGCGAGGTGTTGCCCGCGCAGCCGTACTGGTACCCCGCCGGGCATTCGGTGCCGTTGACGATGGGCTGGTAGCCGATCAGGTTGCGCACCTTGTTGCGATAGACGGTCACGCCCGCGCTGCTGTTGGCGGACGCCCAGTTCAGGCCGACCTCGACGCTGCGGCCCTTCTCCGGCTGCAGCGTGGACACGCCGTAGCCGGGGAAGTACAGGTCGTTGTAGGTCGGCGCGCGGAAGGTCGTGCCCGCCAGAGCGCGGACCTTCAGCGAGGAGCTCAGCGCGTAGCTCGCGCCGATGCCGCCGGTCGTGTTGGTGCCGTAGGCCGAGTTGTCGTCGCTGCGCAGGCTGGCCTCGATGGCGGCCGGGCCGAACTCGCCGGTGTAGCCGGCGAAGACCGCCTTGTTGGTGCGCTTGGGCGAGCCGATGTAGTTGTCGGTCTCGACGCGGTCCTTCAAGTGCTCATAGGCCACGACGACCTGCTGGCCGCGTGCCACATGCAGCGTGTTCTGCCAGGTGATCTGGTCGCGCTCGGTCTTGTAGCGGCTCATGAAGCCGGGGCTGCCCGAGTCCGAATCATCCGTGCTGCGCGCGACCTGCAGCGAGGTCGTCCACAGGGCCGACAGCTCGCCGCGGTAGTCCGCCGCCAGCACCCTCGTCTTGAGGTGGTTGCGGAAATCGGGCGTCGCGTCGGACGTGAAGTCCGGCAGGAAGTTGCTGCTGTCGTACTGGCTGTTGAGCTTGCTGTAGGTCGCGCTCAGGCCGATGCGATGGCCCTTCGCGGGCGTGAAGCCCACGCGGCCGGTGGCCACGGTGCGGCCGAAGCCGTCGTCGTCCGGGTTGTAGTTGCCGAAGCTGTCGTTGGGACGGATCACCGAGGCGCCGTCGCTGGTCTCGCGGCCGATGCTGGCCGCGTAGTCGAAGCCGGCCTGCTCGCCGGACACGCCCACGCTCAGGTCGCGCGAGCCGTAATCGCCCACGGCGGCGTTGGCCGTCAGGTTGAACGGGCCCTGGCCGCGCTTGGTGAAGATCTGGATCACGCCGCCGACGGCGTCCGCGCCGTACAGGCCGGAGGCCGGGCCGCGCAGGACCTCGATGCGGTCGATCTGGTCGATGCTGAGCGCCTCGAACGAGGCCTGGCCCAGCGAGGCCGAACCCACGCGCACGCCGTCCACGAGCACCACGGTGCTGTTGGTGCCGACGCCGCGCAGCAGGTAACCGGACGCGTGCCCGGGGCCGCCGTTCTTCAGCATCTGCAGACCGCCGAAGCGCTGCAGCGCGTCCTCGATCGTGGTGACGCCGCTGTCGCGCAGCGTCTTGTTGTCGATGAGGGCGATGTCGGAGATCGCGCTGCGCAGGGACTGGGCCTCGCGCGTCCCGGTGACGACGACCGGGTCAAGAGCGCCATTGACGGACGACTCGGCGGACGACTGGGCGCTCGATTGGGCATGGACCGCGAGCGGCAGGAAGGAGGTGGCGCCCGCGAAGGCAAGCGCGGCGGCGCGCGGCAGCGCGCGCAGGGGGAATCGGGTCATGGCGAAGGCAGTGCGACAAGAGGCAGTCGGCTGCTTCCCCGCAGCCGCCTGCGATATGGATCGAGCGCCGCCTGGGACGGACGCGATCCTCCTGTTGGCCGGTATCCGGGCTGACGAAAGATCTCCCATGGGGCCTTCCCGGACAGGTGTCCAGTGGCGGGGGCATGGGCCGCGTGACGGGCTCCGTGGAGGAGTCCTCACGCCTTCCGCTTACCGTTGCGGGGGCAGCTCAGGTGGGGGCCATGGCCGCGGGGGCGCGGCCCTTCCTGATTCCCGTTGAACTGTGCCGGCCAGACGGCCGCGCACGAGCACCAACGGGCGCGATCATATCGGCTCGGTCATCGCCCCCTCATGGCTCGGTCATCGCTGGCTCACGGCGAGAAGCGATACGACACCAGCGATTCGCTGTTGCTGTCGGCCAGCAGCGTGCGTCCCGCCGGCGGGAAGGCGCGCTGCACGCAATGCTCGCGGGGACACACGCGGCAGCCCGGCCCGATCGGCACCGCCTGCGCCGCCACGGCCGGCGCGCCGAGGTCCATCCCGTCCGCGTAGACCAGCTCCCGCGCATGCGCGAGGTCGCAGCCCAGCCCCACCGCGAAGAGCTTTCGTCGCGATCGGAAACCGCCGCCGCCCTGGCGCTCGATGGTGCGCGCGATGCCGAAGTAGCGGCTGCCATCGGGCATCTCGGCGATCTGCGTCAGCATGCGGCCGGGTTGCGCGAAGGCCTCGTGCACGTGCCACAGCGGACACGCGCCGCCGTGACGCGCGAAGTGGAAGCTCGAGGCGCTCTGGCGCTTGGAGAGGTTGCCCGCCTGGTCCACCCGCACGAAGTAGAACGGCACGCCGAGCGCGCCAGGCCGCTGCAGCGTCGACAAGCGGTGGCACACCGTCTCGACACCGACCTGGAAGCGCTGCTGCAGCTGCTCGATGTCATAGCGGCTCGCGCGCGCCGCGGCGAGGAAGGCGCCATAGGGCAGCAGCACCGCGCCGGCGAAGTAATGCGCCAAGCCCTGGCGCGCGAGCGCTCGCGTGGCCTCGTCGACGAAGCCCGCCTCGCGCAGCTCGGCCTCGATGGCCTCGGCCTGCACAAGCAACGCGTACTGCGTGGCGAGCTGGAAGGCCTGTTGCGCATCGCTCAGATGGGCCGGCAAGCGCAGCCGGCGCCGACGCGCGTCGAAGTCACGGAGCAAGGTCGGATCCGCTGCGCCATCCGTGGCGGACGTCGCCTCGGCCAGTTCCACGCTGACGCCGCATGACCGCGCGAGCGCCTCCCGCAGCGCCTCCATGCGGCGTCCGGGCTGCAGCGCGAGCGACGCGGCCAAGGCCTCGGCCTGCGCGTCGAGCGTCTCGATGTGGTTGTTGCGGCGGTTGAAGTGGTCCCGCACGGCCTCGTGCGGTGGCGGCTCGCCCCAGCTGGCCGCGACCGCGGCGCGGCCGCCCTCCTCGCCGTAGACGCGCTCGAGGAGCTCGGCGTGCTCGGCCTTCAATCGCAGATGCCGCTGATGCAGCGCCACGAAAGCCTCGGCGAGCTCAGGCACTTGCTCGACCAGCCGCGACAGCTGCGCCGGTGCGACGCCGCCGCGCGGCGCCTCCGGCGCGCGGTCCCGCAGCGCCGCGTCCAGGTCGGCCAGCAGCTGCTGATCGAGCTCCTGCGAGAACTGCCCGATGCCGCCACCGAAGACTTCCGCCAGCTTCAGCAGCACCGCGGCGGTGACCGGCCGTTGGTTGGTCTCGATCTGCGACACGTAGCTCAGCGACAAGCCCAGCCGCGCGGCGAGCTGGCTCTGGTTCCACTCGAGTTGCTCGCGCAGGCGCCGCACGCGCGGGCCGACGAACAGCTTCCGGGTGCCGGTGCCGGAGGTCGGCGCGGGCTTTGCAAAGTTCGCTGATTTCACTGGATGCTTGCGAAGTGATTTGCAGGTTTTCCTTTTCACATCAAGCACTTGTGGCTTTCTGTGAAGCGTGTGGATAGATTCTGTGTGAAACATCCCGAGGACACAAATCCATGAGCCACAGCCTCTCGACGGCCGACACGAATCGCGACGTCCCCCGCATCCCGCTGCTGATCAACGGCGAGTACGTCCAGTCCCGCACGACCGAGTGGCGCGACGTGATCAACCCCGCGACGCAGCAGCGCCTGGCGCGCGTGCCGATGGCCACGCCCGATGAGGTGAACGCCGCGATCGCGGCCGCCCACGCGGCGTTCAAGGCCTGGCGCCTGGTGCCGATCGGCCAGCGCGCGCGGATCTTCCTGAAGTACCAGCAGCTGATCCGCGACCACATCAAGTCGCTCGCCGCGACGCTGACCGCCGAGCAGGGCAAGACGCTCGCGGACGCCGAGGGCGACGTGGTCCGCGGCCTGGAGGTCGTCGAGCACGCGGCCAACATCGGCTCGCTGCAGATGGGCGAGCGCGCGCACAACGTCGCCGGCGGCGTCGACACCTACACGCTGCTGCAGCCGCTGGGCGTGTGCGCCGGCATCACGCCGTTCAACTTCCCCGCGATGATCCCGCTGTGGATGTTCCCGATGGCCATCGCCTGCGGCAACACCTTCGTGCTCAAGCCCTCCGAGCAGGACCCGATGGTCACGATGCGCCTGGTGGAACTGGCGCTGGAAGCCGGCATTCCGAAGGGCGTGCTCAACGTCGTGCACGGCGGCGAGGACGTCGTCAACGCGCTGTGCGATCACGTCGACATCAAGGCCATCTCCTTCGTCGGATCGACCCGCGTGGGCACGCTGGTCCACGACCGCGCGACGAAGGCCGGCAAGCGCGTGCAATGCATGATGGGCGCGAAGAACCACGCCGTCGTGCTGCCCGACGCGCACAAGGCGCAGACGCTCAACGCGCTGGTCGGCGCGGCCTTCGGCGCGGCCGGTCAGCGTTGCATGGCGGTGTCGGTGGCGGTGCTCGTGGGCGCGGCGCGCGACTGGCTCCCTGATCTGATCGAGAAGGCCCGCGGCCTGAGCGTCGGCGCCGGCGATTCGGCGACGACGGATGTCGGGCCGCTGATCTCCTGCGCGGCGCGCGACCGCGTCGAGCGCCTGATCGAGCAAGGCATCGCGGACGGCGCCACGCTGGCGCTCGACGGCCGGCTGCCGCCGCTCAGCGGGCAGCTCAAGGAGGGCAACTTCGTCGGCCCGACGATCTTCAGCGGCGTGAAGCCCGGCATGACGATCTACGAGCAGGAGGTCTTCGGCCCGGTGCTGTGCGTGGCCGAGACGGCGACGCTGGACGAGGCGATCGCGATGATCAATGCCAATCCCAACGGCAACGGCACGGCGGTGTTCACGCAGTCCGGCGCTGCGGCGCGCCGCTTCGAGTCGGAGATCGACGTCGGCCAGGTCGGTATCAACGTGCCGATCCCCGTGCCGGTGCCGCTGTTCTCGTTCACGGGCTCGCGGGCGTCCAAGCTCGGCGACCTCGGGCCCTACGGCAAGCAGGTGGTCCTTTTCTACACGCAGACGAAGACGGTGACCGCGCGCTGGTTCGACGACGCGTCCACGGGCGGCGTCAACACGACGATCAGCCTGCAGTGAGCCGGAGCCGGCCATGGACTTCGAGCTGAGCGAGCAGCAGCTGGCCTTCCAGCGCGCCGCGCGCGACTTCGCCCGCGACGAGATCGCCCCACGCGCGGCCGAGTGGGACGCGCAGGCGATCTTCCCGCGCGACACGCTGCGCCATGCCGGTGAACTCGGCTTCTGCGGGCTCTACGCGCCGGAATCGGCGGGCGGTCTGGGCCTGCCGCGTCTGGACGCCACCATCGTGTTCGAGGAACTCGCCGCGGCCTGTCCGTCGACCACGGCCTTCCTGAGCATCCACAACATGGCGACGTGGATGGTCTGCAGCCAGGGCTCGCCGGAGGTCGTCCGCCGCTTCGGCCCGTCGCTGTGCAGCGGAGAGCGGCTCGCGTCGTACTGCCTCACCGAGCCGGGTGCGGGCTCCGATGCGGCCTCGCTGCGGACGACGGCCCGCCGCATTACCGATGGCCACGGCGATGGCGAGGGCGACGCCTACGTGATCGACGGCAGCAAGGCCTTCATCTCGGGCGCAGGATCGACGGACGTGCTGGTCGTCATGGCGCGCACGGGCGGCGCGGGCGCTGACGGCATCTCGGCGTTCCTCGTTCCTGGGGACGCGCCCGGCCTGCAGTACGGCCGCAAGGAAGAGAAGATGGGTTGGAACAGCCAGCCCACGCGCGCGATCGCCTTCGACGGCGTGCGCATTCCCGCCTCGCACCGGCTGGGTGAGGAAGGGCAAGGCTTCCGCATCGCGATGCAGGGGCTGGACGGCGGCCGCATCAACATCGCGACCTGCTCGGTCGGGGCGGCGCAAGGCGCGCTGGGCGCCGCGCAGCGCTACATGCACGAGCGCCGGCAGTTCGGGCGCGCGCTCGCGGACATGCAGGCGCTGCAGTTCAAGCTGGCCGACATGGCCACCGAGCTCGTGGCGGCACGCCAGATGGTGCGACTCGCGGCGTCCAAGCTCGACGCGGGATCGCCGGACGCGCAGGTGTACTGCGCGATGGCCAAGCGCCTGGCGACGGACATCGGCTTCACCGTGTGCAACGAGGCGCTGCAGATCCACGGCGGCTACGGCTACATCCGCGAGTACCCGCTGGAGCGTTACCTGCGCGACGCGCGCGTGCATCAGATCCTGGAAGGCACCAACGAAATCATGCGCGTCATCGTCGCGCGCCGGATGCTCCAGGACCACGCGCCCGAGGCGATCCGGTGAGCTGCATTCACTTCCCCCCACCCATGCTTTCCATGATCGAAACACTCGATACGACCACTCCCTACCCCGGCCTGCGCCTCGAACGCCGAGGCCACACCGCCCTCGTCACGCTGACGAATCCGCCGGCCCACACCTGGACTTCGGAGCGCCTCACCGCGCTGACTCGCCTGATCGGCGACCTGAACCTTGATCGCGACATCTACGCCCTGGTCATCACCGGCGAAGGCAACAAGTTCTTCAGCGCCGGCGCGGACCTGAAGCTCTTCGCCGACGGCGACAAGGGCGTCGCGGCCACAATGGCCCGGCGCTTCGGCGAGGCCTTCGAGGCGCTCGCCGCTTTCCGCGGCGTGAGCATCGCCGCGATCAACGGCTACGCAATGGGCGGCGGTCTTGAATGCGCGCTGGCCTGCGACCTGCGCATCGCGGAGTCTCACGCGGTCATGGCCTTGCCCGAAGCCACGGTCGGACTGCTGCCCTGCGCCGGCGGCACGCAATGGCTGAGCTGGACCGTCGGTGAGAGCTGGGCCAA
Organism: Roseateles sp. So40a; assembly: GCF_048081605.1. NCBI lineage: Bacteria > Pseudomonadati > Pseudomonadota > Betaproteobacteria > Burkholderiales > Sphaerotilaceae > Roseateles > Roseateles sp. So40a. Next base: position 3,949,205 of record NZ_CP182288.1, read on the forward strand.
GCGCATGGTGCTGTTGGGCGAGCGCGTGGACGCGGAGACCGCCCTGCTCATCGGCCTGGTGGACGACCTGGTGGCCAAGGGCGAATCGCTGGTCCGCGCGCTGCAGTGGGCCGAGCGCGTCCAGGCCCAGAGCCCGACCAGCGTGAGCGCCTGCAAGCGGCTGATCCAGGGCGCGCGCACCGCGCCGCCTCAATCGCAGCTCGTGGCCGAGCGCGAGGCCTTCATCGGCCTCTTCGACACCGAGGACCAGCGCGAGGGTGTGCAGGCCTTCCTCGGCAAGCGCAGCCCGGCGTGGCGCAATGGTTGAGGGCACGACGATGACCGCCCGCCCCGCCCTGCCCGTCGCGACGACCTCGAACGATGAGGCGCCTGTGCTCTTCCGCACGATCGTCACCGCGTCAGGCCATCGCTTCGGCCACGCCACGCTGAACGCACCGGCCAGCCTCAACGCGCTGACGCTGCCCATGGTCGACCTGCTGCAGACGCGCTTGAGCGCCTGGGCCGAGGACCCGCAGGTGGCGGGTGTGATCCTCGATGGCCAGGGCGAGAAGGCGTTCTGCGCGGGCGGCGACGTCGTCGGCCTGTACGGGGCGATGCGCGCCGCCGGCGCGGGACAGGTCCCCCGCGACGCCGCCGATTTCTTCGAGCGCGAGTACCGGCTGGACCACGCAATCCATCGCTACCCCAAGCCGCTGCTCGTCTGGGGGCACGGCATCGTGATGGGCGGCGGGATCGGGCTGATGGCGGGCGCGTCGCACCGCGTGGTGACCCCGCGCAGCAGGCTCGCGATGCCGGAGATCACGCTGGGGCTCTATCCCGATGTCGGCGGGAGCTGGTTCCTGTCGCGGCTGCCGGGACGCACCGGGCTGTTCCTCGCGTTGACCGGCGCGCCGCTGAACGCGGCGGACGCGCTGTGGGCAGGCCTGGCCGATCGCGCCGCGCGCGCCGAGGACCACGGCCTGCTGCTCGAGACCATCGCGAACGCACGCTGGCACGGCGATCAGGCGACGGATGCGGAGCAACTCGACGACCTGCTGCGCACCCTGCCCGCCGTGGATCTCGCGCCCGGCCAGCTGGCCCCGCACCGCGAGCGCATCAACGCGCTGATCGGGCCGCACGACACGCTCGCGACGATCGCGCCGCGGCTGAGGTCACTGGCCTCCGAGTCCGATCCCTGGCTGGCCGCGGCCGGGTCAAGCTTCCAGAAAGGCTCGCCGACGTCGGCGGCCCTGGCGATCGCGCTGCAGCGCCGGCTCCGTCACGCCTCGCTGGCGGAGGTGTTCCGCCTCGAATACCAGGCCTCGGTCGGCTGCTGCGTGCTGCCCGATTTCGCCGAGGGCGTGCGCGCGCTGCTGATCGACAAGGACCGGATGCCCCGCTGGCAAGGCGCCGCGCAAGACGATGGCGCCCAGGCGATGCTGGAAGCCTTGCTCGCGCCCAGGTTCACCGGCGCGCATCCGCTGGCGGACTTGCGCTGAGCGCCCCCGAGCCCCCGTAAGCGCGTCTGATCGACCACAAGGAGACAACACGATGAACACCACGAACACGATGAACGCCTGCGAGCGCATCGCCTTCATTGGCCTGGGGCACATGGGCGGACCGATGGCGGCGAATCTGGTGAAGAACGGCTTTTCCGTTTCAGCCTTCGACCTGAGCGGGGCCGCGCTGAGCGCCGCGCGCGCCGCCGGCGTGACCATCGCCCCCTCGGCCGCGGCTGCGGTGGAGGGTGCGTCCGTGGTCGTCTCGATGCTGCCGGCCAGCCGGCATGTGGAAGCGCTGTTCCTCGGCGAGGACGGCCTCCTGGCGCGCATGGCCACGGGCGCGCTGGTGATCGACTGCAGCACGATCGCCCCGGCGAGCGCGCAACGCGTCGCGCACGCGGCGCAGGCGCGCGGCCTCGCCATGCTCGACGCGCCGGTGTCCGGTGGCACCGCGGGCGCGGCGGCCGGCACGCTGACCTTCATCGTCGGCGGAGAAACGACGGCGCTGGAGCGTGCCCGGCCGGTGCTGTCGGCGATGGGCCGGAACATCTTCCACATGGGTGCGTCGGGCGCGGGGCAGGTCGCCAAGCTGTGCAACAACATGGCCTTGGGCGTGATCATGGCAGTGACGGGCGAGGCGCTGGCGCTGGGCGTCTCGCACGGACTCGATCCGCAGGCGCTGTCCGACATGATGGCCGTGAGCACCGGCCGCAGCTGGGCGACCGAGGTCTGCAACCCGTGGCCCGGCGTGAAACCCGAGGCACCGGCCTCACGCGGCTACAGCGGCGGTTTCGGGAACGACCTGATGCTCAAGGACCTGGGGCTCGCGGTCGAGGCGGCCCTGCAGGTCGGCGCCGCCGTGCCGCTGGGCGAGCTCGCGCGCAACCTGTATGCGCTCAACAGCCGCGCCGGACGCGGTGGACTGGACTTCTCGAGCGTGCAGGAGCTGCTGCTCAGCCCGCGCTAGCGTCGCGAAAAGGGTGCGGCCCTCTCGCCTGCGCGGTGAGAGCGGGAGTATGCAGAGCACCAATCGATCGCCCTCGCCCGCGAAGCGGGAGAGGGAGGGGTGAGGGCTCGGGTGAGGGCACGGTTCCCTTCGAAGAGCCCTCACCCCCCGCCCTCTCCCGCTTCGCGGGCGAGGGGGCCAAAAGCGCGCCGATTGACACGGTTGCTCTCCCGCTTCGCGGGCGAGTCTCCGGCGACGGAGCTATCTCCACAGGGCCACTCCCCCTAGACGCCGCCCGCGGAGACCACCGGACCGGTGGGCTGGCCCGTGGGCGATCCTCCGGCGGGTTCCAGGCTGACCGCGAACGCCTTCGTGCCCTGCAACAGGCCGGCGCGTCTGACCGTGGTCGGCACGTCCCCCGCCTGGATCAGGCCCAGCGAGCGGGGCGAGCCCTCGATCGGAATGGCCCACAGCTCCAGAACATGCGCGGGATCGATCTTGATCGGACCCAGCGGCTTGAGCACCAGCGCGCGCCCATCGGGCGTGACGCTGGCGACGAATCCGGTTTTCACCAAGGTCAGCCCCGCCGGTGTGCCTTGCAGCACGACGACCACGGGCGCCGGCTCCTCCACCGGACGGACCACCAGGAAGCCCAGGATCAGCGACGCCGCCAGCGCCATCGATCCCAGGACCTGCCATACCCGCAGCGCCCGCGAACCGGTGCCGGCGCCGCGAGCGCCGCCGCTCGTCGACGACAAGCGCTCATCGTTGGCCGCGCCGAACAGCTGGCGCTGGATGGCAGCCCAGACATGGGCCGGCGGGTCGACCGGATCGATCCGGTCGGCGAGCAGGTGCAGCCGGTCGGCCCAGCGGGCCGCGGCGGCCGCCAGCGCGGGATGCGCCGGCAGCAGGCGCTCGAAGCGACGGCGCGCGCCGCCGCGCAGCGTGCCCACCGCGTAATCCGCCGCGAGGCGATCGGCACGATCCGGATGGCCGTAGTCCATCAGGCAGTCCTCCCCAGCGCGCCGACGCGGGCCGCCGCGCGGTCCAGGCAGCCCCGCAGGCTCAGCAGACCACGCCGCACCCAGCTCTTCACGGTCCCCAGCGGTTGGTGCATGTGCTCGGCCACTTCCGCGTGCGACAGCCCCTGGTAATACGCCAGCGCCAGGCTGCTGCGCTGTTCCCCGCTCAGTTGGTCCATGCAATGCGCCAGCGCATGCGCGCGATTGGCGTCATCGAGCAGTTCCAGTGGGGATCGCTCCGGGCTGCTCATGCCATCGAGCAGGTCGATCTCGTCCTCGCCGCCGCCGGCCTCGTCCGCCAGTCCGCCGAAACGGCTGATGGTGACCGGCTGCGCGCTCTTGCGCCTCAGGCTGTCGATCGCGCGATGACGCGCGATCGTCGTCAGCCAGGTCATGACCTTGCCTTGCGTGCCGTCGTAGCTCGACGCCTGCCGCCAGGCGCTGATGTAGACCTCCTGCAAGACTTCCTCCGCGCAAGCTCGGTCGCCGTTGATGCGCAGCACCACGCCGAACAACGCGGCGCTGGTGGCGCGGTAGAGCTCGTCAAAAGCCGCTCGATCGAGCGCGGCGACCCGGACCATCAAAGCCTCGAGGCGCGCATCCCTTTCAGGACGCGCGGCATGCGAGGGACCGGCCGAGGCGGGCTCGGCATCGTCGAGTGGGGTGGTCATCCCGCTTGTACGCACGCGCATCGCGTTTGGATCAGCGGGAGGCACAGGGCCCGGACGACCGCGGGCCATCGCCGGCCATCGCCGGCCACCGCGGGGTGCGTGGTCAGCGCATGGCCACCGGCGTCCAGAAGATGTAGTCCGCCTGATAGTCCACGACCTGCTTCTGCCCCAGGCTGGACGCGTCACAGGCCGAGGCCGGTGCCACCCCGCCCTTGGTCGCCACGCGCTGGATGTGGCTGACGCCCTGCATCGCGCCCATGCCCATCGCGGGATTCGCCTTCACCAGCTGCAGCGGAATGCTGCCGGGCGAGGCCGGTGCCACCGCGAGCTGCGTGCCGGTGATCTTTGACCCGTCGCGCGATTCCCAGGTCGCAGGCGGGCCGTAATACTTGCCGACCATCTGCTGCTTGCGGTCCATCAGCGTGGCGTCGGGGCCGACGAAGGCCCACTCGTACTGGCCCGCCATGTCCTTCTTGCCGCGGCACTCGTAGGTGATCTTGCCCACACCCACCGTCTCCATCGACACCTTGTGCCCGTCGGGCACCTGCACGGCCGCCGGCAGTCCGGACTGCGAGTACATCGGCATCGCGCCGTCCCTGGAGGCGCCCGACATCGCGCAAGCGCCCAGCAGGGCCGCGAACATCAACGGAATCGCCAGCTTCGTCATGGTGGTGGCACGAGCCTGCAAGGGGGTCATGGTGGTTCCTCGTTGGTCAGGACCGCACCGACCGGTGGGGTCTCCCTGTGATGTACGCAGGGCGGCCGCTTTTGGATTCACCGCTTTCCAGGCGGCCGCGCTCGGAATTCCGGGCGCCGTCTCCGAATCTGTCTCTCAGAAGCTGCGCCTCAGCGTGACGCGCACGGTGCGCGGCTCGGCGGGATGCACATGGCGGTCGGCGACCGGGGCGGCCTCGCCGGGCAGGCGTGATTCATAGAAGTACGCGATGTCATTGACCCGGCGGTCCGTCAGGTTGAATACGTCCAGCGTCAGCTCGGTGCGCGCGCCGAATCGTCTCGCCACGCGCAGGTTGGTCGTGAGCGACGGGGACGACTGGACGCGGTTGTCCTCGATCAGCGGCGCGCGTCCGAGGTAGCGCCATTGCAGGCTGGCCGACCACGGCCCCAGCTCGCGCAGCGTCACGCCCGCCGAGGCGACGCGGTCGACCGCATTGGGAATGCGCGACCCCGCGGGATCGGCATCGGAGAAACGCGCCCGCGTCCACGCCAGATCGACGTCCAGCAGCAGCCATGGCACCGGCATGTAGCGGTTGTTCCATTCGACGCCATGCCGGCGGCTCGGACGATTGGCCTCGGTGGCGCCCGCGTCACCGACATAGACCAGCTCCGAGTCGAAGTCCAGCTTCCACAGCGCCAGCGAGGTCTGCAGGCCGGGCAGCCACTCGCTGCGCACGCCCAGTTCCCAGCCGCGGGCCTTCACCAGTCCCGGAACCGCCTCCACCGGCTCGAGGCTGCGTGGATCCACACGCGCCGTGACGCCCCGTGCATCGTTGCTGTGGAAGCCGCGCCCCGCGTTGACGAAGAACTCCGTGCGCGCCCAGGGTCCCAGGATCAGCGAGGCCTTGGGCGAGAACAGCGTCTGCGAGGCCCGGCCCGAGTTGTCCGCGTTGCTCAGGCTGTCCACGTGGAAGCGCGCCTGGTCCACGCGCGCGCCGACCACGGCCCGGGCCCACGGTGCAACCTCCACGCCCAGCTCGCCATAGGCGCTGCCGAGCGTCTCCCGCACGCGGTCGTCGCGGGTGGTGGCGAGGGTGACGCGGTCCCGGGTGTCGAAGAGCCCCACGCGCGCGCGGTCATGGCGCAGCTGCACGCCGGCCTCCGCCCGCGCGGGCAGGCCGCCCAGGGACAGCTCAGCCGCGTGGCTCGCGCTCAATCCGTAGATCTTCCGGTCATCCTTCTGCGCGAACTGGTCACCGGTCTCGGGGCGCTCCATCGCGTAGGTGAAGTTCGAGTACAGCGACAGCCGATAGGCCATCGCATAGGCGGCCACCCGGGTCGTGCGGCCGTCCTCGCTGCGGGACCACTCGCCCGAGACGCTGCTGCGCCGCGTGTCGCCGCCATCGCTCGGATCGATGGCATCGAAGCGGCCGAACGGACGGCCCTGGTAGCTGCCGGCGTCGATGAGGCGTTGGGGCACCTGGTCCGTCGAGGTCCAGTCCGCACGGTAGTCCATCAGGCCGATCCGCCAGCGGTCGATGCCCGATTCGCCCGAGACGCCCAGCACCACGTTCCTGCGGCGCAGGTCTTCCGGCAGCGTCCACGGACCGTCGTTGCCCATCGCCTCGACGGCGCCCAGCACCTCGATGCCCTCCCCCACACGCGCGGAGCCCGCCGCGAGCGCGCGCCGGTATCGGCCCTCGCCCAGGGTCAGGCTCACGAATGGCGCGTCGAGCCGGCGCTGGTAGTCGATGTCCGCCGAGCCCGCTGCGGCGAAGTCGCCATTGCGCGCGAAGTACGGTCCCTTGCGATAGTCGATGCGCTCGACCAGCTCCGGGATCAGGAAGTTGAGGTCCGCGTAGCCCTGGCCATGGGCGTGGCTGGGCATGTTCACCGGCAGGCCCATCACCGTCGTGGCGAAGTCCGTGCCGTGGTCCAGGTTGAAGCCGCGCAGGAAATACTGGTTGGCCTTCCCGTCGCCGCTGTGCTGCGTGACGATCAGGCCCGGCACGAACTCCAGCACCTCACCCGGACGCAGCACCGGCCGGCTCTTCATCAGCGCGGCGCGAATGGTGCCCTGCGACGCGGCATCGCTGCTGCCGACGCCGTTGTCGTAATGCTGGCCGTCGACCTCGACACGTTGCAGCGCGAGGATCTCCGGGCGTGGCGCCGCAGACGCCGCCGCTGGCGCTGGCGCTGGTGCGGATGGCGCTGATTGCCCTTGTGCCGAGCTCATCGTGAGGATGAGCAGGCTCAGCATCGGAAGGTTCCACGTCGTCATGCGCCCAGCCCCAGCAGTTGCACATCGAAGAGCCGCTCCACCAGCCAGGTCACCGCGATGGCGGCGATGGCGACGGAGCCGCCGCCCAGGATCCATCGCGCATAACCGTCCCAGCGTCGTGCCCACCACGCCAGCGGCACCAGCACGGCCACGATCACGAGCTGTCCCGCCTCGACGCCCAGGTTGAACATCACCAGCGGGCCGGCGAGGTCGGCGCGGCCCAGCCCCAGGTCGCGCAGCGCGCTCGCGAAGCCGAAGCCGTGCACGAGTCCGAAGACGAAGGTGAAGCGCCAGCGCGACTCCACCAGCACCGGACGAAGGTTGTTCAACGCCGCCAGCAGCACGCTGAGCGCGATCAGGCTCTCGACCCAGCGCGCGGGCGGCTGCACAAGCTCGAAGACCGCCAGGCCCAGCGTGATCGAGTGCGCCACGGTGAAGGCCGTGACGATGCCGATCACGCGCCACGACGCCTTCCGCCAGTCGCCGGCCGGACGCCAGCGCCCGTCCTCTCGCCGCATCACCGCGGGCAGCAGCAGCACGACCAGGAACAGCACGTGGTCGAGACCGATCCAGATGTGATGGACGCCGTCGCGGAAGATGCCGCTCAAGGTGGAAGCCGCTTCGGCGTCCGCCGCACCCGTGGCGCCGGAGGCAGCGGAGGCGTCGGAGGACGTCCGCGCGGAAGGGCCGGCCGAACCGGTGCCCCCATCGAGCAAGGGCACGGACAACACCGCGGCGTCGGGTGGCACGACGGCGGTGCGCGCTGCCTGTCCCTGGTCCTGTCCCTGGCCCAGTCTCCAGAGCAGCACGCCGCGATGGGTCGGATCGCTCGCGGCGAAGAGTCGATAGCGGAGTTCGGCAGACGCGGGTGCGCGCGCGCAGGTCCAGTCACGGCGCAGCACCGCATAGCGGCCGTCGCTGTGCTGCTCCAGCTGCAGCGGCGCCGCGCTGCCCGCGACGCACGGCGCGCCGGACGAGTCCTTCACCTGCCAGACGATGTCCCGGTCGGCGAGCGCCTGGATGTCGGCGGTCCTTGAGCGGACCTCGCCCCAGGTGAGCTGGCCGTCGTCATCGAGGTCCAGCACGAGGTCGCGGTCCAGATCACGCAACGCGATGTCGCTGCGCAGCGTGACGACGCGCTCCTCGACGCTCAGCTGCAGGTAGGCGTCGCTGGCCTTGTGGGCCCACGCCGGCGAGAGCGTCAGGGCCAGGATCGCGGTCAACGCCGTGGCCAGGGTCCTCGAGACCAACGTCCACCAGGCGACAAGGGATGGGCTCAGCGTCATCGCGCCGCCTCCAGCCGGCGGTCACGCAGGCCCTGCTCGCGCTGGAAGGCCATCACCGGGGCGGCCGCCTCGGGCCGACGGGCGGCGCGCGAGGCGCGCATCAGCAGCACGGCATCGGCGGGCTCCCGCTGTTGCGTCCAGTTGAGCGTGGCCTCCCGCAGCGCGACGGCGGCATCCTGGCGCACATCGAGCGCGAAACGCGCACGCTCCCGCGCGTGGGTCGTGTCGCCGCGCAGGGCCGCGGCATCGAAGCGGGACTGCATCTGCGCTGCGGCGCGCGCTGCATCCGGGTGACTGCTTCGCTTCCAGGCGATCGCCACACGCAGCAGCAAGGCATCGGGCAGATTCTCGATCGCCAAGGGCGCGGCGGCCTCGCTCGCCGCGCTGGCCGTTCCTGCGACGCCGGCCATCGCCACGGCCGCGGCATCGGCGGGCCGGCCGGCATCGAGCAGCCAGTCGGCGTAGGCCGCCCGGACATAGATGCCTTCCTCGAGCGCGAGCGCCCGCGCGTAAAGCTCGCCGGCCTCGGGGCGGCCCTGGCGCTCGGCCATCTCCGCGCGCAGCAGCATCAGCCACGCCTGTGGCGCCCGCGGATCGCGCTCCAGGGCGCTCAGTTGTTTCATGGCCTGGGCGTCCCGGCCCTGCAGGCTGTCCAGCTCCGCGAGGCAGGCGCGGCCATGCGGCAGCGACAGCGGCGGGCCGGCCAATCGCTGACACCCCTGACGGGCTTCGTCCCAACGTCCGCGCACCTGAAGCAGGGACGCGCGGGTCAAAGCCGCCTGGGCCTCCACCGCCGAGGGCAGCCGAGGCGTCGCGAGCACGTGGTCGAGTTCCGCCAGCGCGGCATCGAATTCATGACGCGCCTGCAGCACGATCGCCTTGAGCAGACGCGCCGCCGGCGGGGCCGCAGGATCGTCCCACCACGGGCGCAGCCAGGCCTGCGCGGTGCCCAGCTCGCGAGGATCGCCATCGCGACGGGCCCGCTCGATGGCCTCACGCGCGGCGCGCAGCGCCAGCCCGAGGTCACGCGGCTGCTGCGCCAGCACCCGCTGCTCGGCGCGTTGGCGAGCTCGCTCCTCGCTGGATCCCACCCGCAGGGGCAGGCGTTCCACGACTTCATCGTCACGGCGGGGCGTGACGGGCGCCGCCTCGACGCGTGTCCAGGCGGCGGACCACCCCGCGACCAGCGTCGCAAGGCAGCCGGCGAGCATCCGCGCTCGCGCGGGGCTCAAGTCACCGGGGCCGGTTCGTCGGTCTCGCTGGCGGGCGGGACCGTCACGTTGTCGGCCGTCAGCGGCTCCGCGGTCTCGCTGGTGGCCTGGCTGGTCATCAGCGTGAACTGCGTGTAGGCCGTCGACGAGGCCAGCGCGCTGTCCGGCACCGACGTGCCCATGGCCTGTCCCGGCGGCGTCATGTCGTCGTCGTCACCGCCGCCGAAGCAACCCACGGCGACAGCCGCCGCGGCCAGCGCGGTCACCGTCACGGCGAGCGTCGGGCCGCGATGAACGCGAGGGACGCGAGGGACGCGATCGGTGGGCGTGCCGGGGCCGGCGGGGGTGCCGTGAGAGGGGCTCGTCGCTGCGAAGGGAGATCGATGCTTGTCCATGTTCGGCTCCCGGTTCATTGCGAGGTCCCGCCGGTCGGCGTGAACAGATAGGGGAAGCCGGGCAGCAGCGGCACCACGGCCTGGTCGACCGCGTCGTGCAGCTTCAGCGACGTGGCGCCCAGCGGCACGGCGGACGGCTTGCAGGCGGCGCCGAAGCCCAGCGCGTCGGTGTTGCCGTTGGCCATGCACAGCCCGCCCATCACGGCCACCAGCGAGATGTCGACGACGTCATCCTTGGGCCGGCGGCCGTTGGGGAATCCGGCGTTGTCGTTGCCGCTGGCCAGGATGTTGCCCACCACGCCCAGGCGGTTCTGCTGCGCGAAGGGCACCGCGGCGATGCTGGTGTTGAGCCGCAACTCCTCCGACGCCACGACGTTGGCCGGCTGGTTCAGGCCCTTGATGCCGGTGAGGAAGGTCGTCACCAGGTCATTGCGCGGCAGGTTGGTCGGCGCGGAGCCGGGGATGTTCAGCACCGTGGCCAGCAGCGCGGGCAGGGTCGGGTTGGTCACGTAGTTGGCGAACTGCGTGTCGTCCTTGGGCTTGGAGGCGTTGAAGCGGTCCTTGTCGGGCAGGCCGATGACGACCTCGTTGACCAGCGGCATGCCCAGCCGCGAGACCTGCACCCAGGCGCCGCCGGCCTTGTCGCCGGACTGGTGGCCGGCCTTGGGCGACGGATCGAGGATGCGGGCCTGACGCATGCTGGCCGTGGTCCAGCCGCCGATCACCGGTTCGGAGCCCGCGACCAGGCAGCTCTTGTGCACTTCCAGCGCGAGCGTGGTGACGTTCTTGCCGTCCAGCGTGTTGGGCGCGGCGTTGATCTGGGCCGGGTCGGTGATGACGCCGACGGGCGCGTTCACGAGGTCGAAGATCGTGCCGAGGTTGACCGCGAAGGGGTCCTTGCGCTGGCCGACGAAGACCTTGGCCGGCTGGGCGCAGCCGGGGATGTTCACGGCGTAGATGTGCTTGGCGGCGTAGGACGCGTAGTCGGCGATGGTCTTCTTGCCGATGTTGTCGACCGGCTTGTCGAAGGTGGCGCCGCCGCCGGCGGCATTCGTGATGGAGCCCCGCGTGCCCGAGCGCCGGTCGCCGCGGACGATGTCGACGGTGTAGGACTCGTTGAGGTTGAGCGAGGCGGCCTTGGGATCGGAGACGGTGCCCGACTGGATCAGCGGGATGGGGACGCTCTTGTCGCCGATGGTGAGCGCGGTGGCCTTGAGGGTGTTCTTGAACCGGAACTGGAAGGTGATGTCTTCCTTGGCGTCCCCGTTGTTGTCGACGTGGATCTCGTAGAGGGCGTTGGGGTCCAGCGAGAAGTAGTTGGGCCCGCCATAGGGATCCTGCAGCGGCAGGTAGTTGGCGATGAGCGTGACGTAGTCCGTGCGACCGGTCTCGTAGCTCATGAACATGTAGAAGTCGGTGGCGTCCGCCTTGGGGACGGTTGTGATGAAGGGCGCCTCGCGATGACTGGACGCGAAGGCCATGGTGGCGCAGAGCGCAGCGCTCGCAAGCAACCCGGCGCGCAACGGCGCCGATCGGGACGGGGTCATGGGCAGCTCCTCGTGTGGGAGGGAACGTGTGGTGGATTCAGGAGGGACGAAGCCCGCCTGAGCCGTTCTACGCAGCTGCTGGCCGATTGGATGCAGGCCCTCGTCCTGGCGGTCGGGCAGACCTGGCGCGGTAGAGGGATGTGTCAACGCCTCCAGAGACGGTTCACGCCCTGTGAAGCCACGCCAACGGTCGGTGGATGCCGATCTGCCCAAGGCCGCGCGCGGTTGAATCGCCCGGCATTGCCGTCGACGATCCGCGAAATCGCTTGCAGCTAGCCGAGCGTCTGTTTGAGCAGGCGCTCGTACTCGCTCTTGACCACGGCGTAGCACTCGCAGGTGCGCCGCTCCAGGCCGGGACGATCCAGAACTCTGATATGGCCGCGGCGGTAGCTGATCAACCCCGCATCCTGTAGGTCGCCGGCCGCTTGCGTGACGCCTTCTCGCCGAACCCCGAGCATGTTGGCGATGAGATCTTGCGTCATGACGAGGTCGCACCCGTCGAGCCGATCCAGGCTGAGCAGGAGCCAGCGGCAAAGCTGCTGATCCAAGGAGTGATGCCGGTTGCACACCGCTGTCTGAGACATCTGCGTCAGCAGGGCTTGTGTGTAACGCAGCAGCAGATGCATCACAGGGCCCGCCCGGTTGAACTCCACGAGCATCAGATCGGATCGCAGGCGCAGAAGCTCCCCGGCACTTTGCACGACGCCCCGACTGGGCGTGGTTTGTCCGCCCATGAAGAGCGACACCCCCACCACGCCTTCGAAGCCCACCACCGAGATCTCGGCCGAACCGCCGTCCTCGAGGACATAGAGCAGGGACACGATGCAAGTCGTGGGGAAGTAGACGTGCGACAGATGTGCTCCGGACTCGTAGATCACTTGACCCAAAGAAGCCTGCACCGCTTCCAGGTCAGGCAGCCATCGCGACAGCTCCTCGTCCGGGAGCGCGGCAAGGAGCAGGTTCTGACGCGCGAGTTCCATGGACACCATGTGAGTCGCCTTTGGGTGTTGACCAGGGATCTGGGTAGCCCCAGGCAAAGCCGATCGATGCGGAAAGGAGGTGGCAATCGGGATCGGACCGCTGCGTGCGATGCCGCACCGACGCCGTGTGGGGAATGGCGCAGCCTGTGCTCGTCACGGGCATGAATGCTTCCCGCCCTCCGAGGGTGAAATTGTGCGCCCGCTGCCTCAGACTCATGAAGGACTCGATATGACGAAGCGTCAACACGGCAACAAGGAACTGAAGAAGCCCAGGCAGGAAAGGCCTCCCGAGGCCGATCGTCCCCCGTCGCCGACGATACCGGTTGCTCCCGCGGCGCGCCCGCGGGTGGGGAGGCGATAGATGGTGGATGTCGCCGCGCGTCTGAGCAGCCTGAGTCTCCTGAGGCGATGCGCGGTCACGGGCAGCGACGGAAACATCGGGGCCGTGCAACAGGCTCTCATCGATCCTTTCGATTGGCGCATCAGCTTCCTTGTCGTGGAAACCGGGGCTTGGCTATTTGGCCGCTGGGTGCTGATCCTGCCGTCATTGCTGCTCCAGCCCATCCAACGCAGAAGCATGCACATGGATGTCAATCAGCGCACGGTCAGGACCAGTCCCACCTTGCATCCGCTGCAGGGCGTCTCCGCGCAGCAGACCCGCGCCACGTTGCTCCACTACGGGCAACCGGCCCCGAGCTCGAGAAACCTGCCGCTGGTGTCCGATGAGGAACTGTGCCGATGTGAGTTGGTCTCGGAGGGCAGAGGCATGGGCAGCGTTGTCGATCTCATCTACGACGATGTCGCATGGAGGCTCCGTTACCTCCTCGTCGATACGTCCGGATGGTGGCAAGGTGGGCCACGTGTGCTGATCAGCCCCCATTGGCTCACGGAGGTGGATCTCGCAGCCAAGAAGATCCACCTGACCGTCCAACGCGAGGCGGTGCGGGCCAGCCCGCGATTTCAAGATATCGGCACGATCGATCGCGATTACGAGACGGCGCTGCACCGTGGATATGGGCAGAGACCCTACTGGATGGGTCCCGCACATGCCGGTTGATCGCTCGTTGTTGGTTGGCAGTCTTCGCATGAGGAGCAGAACATGAACCCCTACCTGGTTTTCTCAGCGGCGCCTTTGGCAGTGCTGGGCGCGGTACTCGTGGCCACAGGCTGGTTCGGCTGGGGAGTCGCGTTCTGGGTACTCGCGATGGTATTGAGTCAAGTGTCATTCGTGGCCGATGTCTGGGCAGAGTACCGGCAGCAAGGCCCGAACGACGTGTCCCTCTATGCCGCGCTCGTCACCTGCCTGCGGCGAAGCGCGTGACCGGGGACCGCCATGACCCACGTGCATCAGGACCCAGGCTTCGCCTCCCAGATCACCTTCGGCGAGCGAGCGGAAGACACGTTCACGAGCGAGGGCGGGCGACCGCGCTCCCACGCCAATGAAGCGGATCGACCGGGAAGGCTCGCCGTGACCGATGACTCGGCGCTCGCGCTGAACATGAAGGAATTCGACATGCATGAATCTATCCTCGTCCCCATCGACGGAAGCCAGGCGGCTGACGCGGGGCTCGCGTTCGCGATGGACCTGGCCACGGCGTTGAAATCTCGCCTGGTTCTCCTGCACGTGGTGGATGTGGAGCCGCTTTTCCTGCAGTCCGCGGGCGACTTCAAGGAACATCGCGACAGTCTTCGCGAGTATGGCAACGAGCTGCTCGCGAAAGCCGCCGTGGCCGCGCAGGATCGTGGGCTCGCGGTGTCGTATGCCCTGCACGAGACCGTTGAGTCGAACGCTGCTTCGATCATCGTGGCGGAGGCGATCAGCCGCGGTTGCTGCCTGATCGTTCTCGGGACCCATGGCCGTCGCCAGCTCAGCAAGCTGCTGCTCGGGCGAGATGCCGAGCTGGTGCTGCGAGACAGCGCAGTTCCCGTGCTGTTTGTCCGCGCAAAGCGTTCCCTGGATGCCGCGCCTCAGCTGCACGGATCGTCGTCGCGCCCGATGAGAGACGCCCATGCTTGATCTCGAGACAGCACCCTTGTCCCGGATGCCGCTGGCACTTGAGTCCGCGACCAAGGAACATGCTCGCCTTTCGCAGGAGGAACGTCGCGCCTGGCTGGCGTTCGTCTGGATTCGTGAAGACGATCAGGCCTTCGCGCCGAACTGGAGGAAATGGTTGCGCGCGAACGAGCGACTGTGCGCCGGCGCTGCACGCCTGTGGGAGCTCCGCATCGAGCTGCTCATGGGCGGCAGGACTGGCGCCTCCGACGCGCTCCGCGATGTCCGACCGGAAGCCGTCGCGAGCGCGGCCCTGACCCCACCTTCGCGCGAGGCGGACGAGGTATCGCTCGATCCGAACCCGAGGCCATCATGAAGCCAGCCGCGTTCTTCGACCTTTCTTCCGGCACCGTTCGCTTCTGGGTGAACATCGGTGAGCAATTCGTGGGTGCCTCAGTGCGAAGGGAGACCCTGCATTACCGCTACAGCCCGCACAGCACCACGGACGATCCGCTCGACACCTATCAGACGCATGCGGAAGAGCTTGCACAGGCGGTGCGCAGCAGGATTGCAGGCGGCTCACGTGAGCCCGTCATGCTGCGAGACACAGACCTGATTCCAGCCCAGGGATGACTCCAGGCGGCGGCGGTTTGGCGTCAACGATGCTTGGTCGTGACGTCGTCGATTGACATGAGGATGAGTGTGCGGTCTGGCCAGGCGACGCGGGCCGCGTTGACCTTGACCGTGCGCGGCCCGATGTGGGGGAACACCGCGCTGACCTCGTAGTCGCGCACCTTCGTGTGTCGAGGAACCAAGGTCTCCAGCAACTCTCTCAGGGCGGGGATGTCCCATTGCCCGTTGCCCAGCTCGTACAGCTTTCCGTCAATCGTCTCTCGCGGATTGGTCTCATAGCACGCGTAGAAGGCCTGGTTGGCCCGCGTGACGCGCAGATCGGGCGTCAGCACCAGCAGCGGCTGGGGCATGGTCTCGATGATCGCGTTGGCAAAGTCGCGGCTTTGCGATACCTCGTCGTGCAGGACCTTGAGCTCCCGGTTTCGGACACGCAACTCGTCGTTGGTCGTGGCGAGCTCCTCGTTCAGCGACTGAAGCTCTTCCTTGGCAGTCTCCAGTTCCTCGTTGGTGCCCTGCA
The DNA here is from genome assembly GCF_048081605.1 of Roseateles sp. So40a. NCBI lineage: Bacteria > Pseudomonadati > Pseudomonadota > Betaproteobacteria > Burkholderiales > Sphaerotilaceae > Roseateles > Roseateles sp. So40a. Next base: position 3,964,843 of record NZ_CP182288.1, read on the forward strand.
GCTCCATGTTGCTCGACTGTGTCTCCTCCTCCAGCGCCCTGAGGTCTTCCATGGCGCGATCATGTTCCTCGAGCATCATGCGAGTCTGCTCGCGCGTCGCGCGCAACTCGTCGGTCAGGCGCCGAATCTCACTGCGATCCGCGTCGTTGCGTCGAGCGGACCCGCTCCCCAGGCGCGCAATCACTGCGGCTCTGACTGTTTGAGCGATTCCCCGCTGAAGGACAGCGCCGAGCTCCGGCGCGGCTTCCGCGGAGAGAAGAAAGAAGATCAGGAACCAGCGCGGCTCCTGCCCGCTGGGATAGAGCGGAACGACCTCGACGTCAACGTCACGCAGTTGGCCAGGCCCCGTTTCCACCCGCAGTCCGGTCCGTCGCACCGGAACGGATTCGGCGCGGGCAGTACGCAAGGCTTCGTTGACCGCGCCAAAGACGCCGGGACGCGCCAGACGCCGGAGCTGCAGCGTGGGAACGCCGGGGGGGAGTGTCAGGAACGCGCTGGTGTCGCCGCGGAACTCGAGCACGTTGAGGTCGTCGTCACACAGCACGCACGGCGGCGTGAACCGTGCGATCGAGACGCGGTCGATCTCGCGCCGAAGTCCATCGCGATCCGGGGTGGAAGAACTTTCTGCCAGGCGCGGGCTGGGCGGCGCCTTGGTCGACGTCTGCACGGGCCTGGTGATCGCAGCGAGGATGCGATGCGGCACCGAACGCTTCAGGAACAACTTGGAACGCTTTCCGTCCAGCGCGATGAAGAGCTCGGAATAGACACCCACGCTCTCCGAGAGGCCGAGCATCAACAGGCCGTCGCTCTGAAGCGCGAAGTGGAAGGCCGGCATGACGCGCTTCTGGAGTATGGGATCGAGATAGATCAGCAGATTGCGACAGCTGATCAGGTCGATACGCGAGAACGGAGGGTCGTACGCGACGTTCTGCCGCGCGAAGGTGCAACAGTCGCGCAGCCTGTTCGAGACCCGATAGTGATCGCCATCCTGAATGAAGAAACGAGCCAATCGCTCAGGGCTCACGTTGCGGGCGATGTTCTCGATGTAGCGGCCGCTACGTGCCACCGCCAGCGCCTCTTCGCTGATATCGGTGCCAAAGATCTGGACCTCTCGACCCGGCGAGTGTTCGGCCAGGTACTCCAGCACGCAGATCGCGATCGTGTAGACCTCTTCGCCGGTGGCGCAGCCGGGAACCCAGATGCGCAGCGGGCGTGCGGGTTCCACGTGCTGCAACAACCGTGGCAATGCGGTGTCTGCCAGCGCCGAGAAGGCATCGGGGTCGCGGAAGAACTCCGTGTAGCGGATCAGCAGATCACGGCATAACGCATGCGCCTCACCCGGGTCGGACTCCAGCAGCGGCAGGTAGGTCTTCAAGTCGCTCAGTCCGTGCAGGGCCAAGCGTCGCGCCAGACGCCGCTCAACCGTCCCTCGCTTGTAATGGGTGAAATCGATATGGCATACGGTGCTCAGTCGGCGTATGACCCGGTCCATGTGAGCGCCGTCGCGCGAGCCCGCGGTTTCGTCCGTGATGAGCGCCTGGGCATCGAGGAACGGATTGCGCGCCAAGCGCGCCAGTGCAGTGGCAATCTGCGCGGGAGGCAGTGTGAGGTCGACGCCGCCCAATTCCACCGCAGCGCGGGGCATGCTCGTGAACCGAGCTGAGTCGTCATCCTGCGCAAAGCCGATGCCACCGCAAGCTTTGATCTTCTGCATGCCGATTGCGCCATCGGTGCCGCTGCCCGACAGGATGACGCCAATGGCTTTGCAGCCCTGGTCCTTGGCCAAGGATTCGAGCATGTCATCGATCGGCATGGGCGGGCCAAGGCCCTTGCCACGCGGCTGGAGCACGAGGCGACACCCCGCCACCGACATGGTGGTGTCAGGCGGGATGACGTAGACATGGTTCTCTTCGATCAGTTGCCCGTCCCTCGCCTCGGACACGGAGAGTGGCGTGCGATTGGCAAGAATGTCCGCCAGCAGGCTGGGATGAGCGCGGTCGAGGTGCTGCACCACGAGCACCGCCATCCCCGCGTCCTGGGGCAAATGGGCGAGCAATTCGCTCAGAGCATCCAGGCCGCCAGCCGACGCGCCGATGCCCACGATGGGGAAGACCTGCTGGGTCACATCGGCGCTTTCGTGAGGGGAAGGCCCTGACCCATGACAGTCGGGGGCGTGGCGGTGAGTCACGAAACAGGATCGCGACCCATTGATCAGCCGGCAGTGATGCTACGCCAATTACGAGCGCATGTCGGTCATGCGGGGCAGCACTCACCAATCCTCGAGTCTCGGCTGAGTCCAGGCGACTGGAGCGAGACCATGCGCGACACCAACGATGCAAGCGGTTGATGCGAGAGGAGAAATGTTGGTAGGCCGTGCTGGACTTGAACCAGCGACCAAAGGATTATGAGTGCGAGTCCTAGGTCTCGACGGTGACTTCTGCCTCGCCGTAGCTAGCAAAATCAAGCACTTACGAGCAGTCGCTGGCAAGCACTTGCACCCGCTAGCAGCTCAGCTGTCCCAAAATTGTCCCAGCCACTGCCAGCGCCTGCATGGTAACGCGTCTAGGTTCTGAGTAAGCCAGACATAGGAGCCGGGGCCAGCGTTCGCGGGGGGTTGATGGCTCACGCCATTACCAGGCGGACGTCATCCGCGACCGGTCAAACACGTCTCACCAAGAAAACGGACCTTTAACGCGCAGGGCCCAGAAATGCACCGTGACGGTGCAAATTATGGAGCCTCATTATAATTTTTTATAGAAGTTTGCGGGCGTTCCGGAGCCACATCCCGCCCCGGCGAGCGGAGGTCCGACTAGGAAGTTTTCGGCCGTGACCCGCTCAGGTCCCAGCCCTCGCGACGAGCCAGCTCCGCCAAGACCCATCCAGCCTCGTCCGAGCTCAGTTCCCAGCGATGCTGCTCATGCGTGATGCCTCTACGCAGCCGCTCACACAGCTGCACTTTCGTCCACGTGGGGTTCTGCGCGGCGAACTGGAGCACAGTCTTCTGCAACTGCTCCACCAAGTCGACACAGCCCCTATGGCGCACTGCCAGCTCTTCTGGCGTGGGACCCACGATGTAGCGGCCATCGATGAAGCGCGCGAGGAACTTGGGGGCCGCGCCGGGCAACGTGGCGGCTTGAGTGCCGCGGGGGAAGTCAGCTGGAACCATGGCTCATTCTCTTGAGCTGGCTCGTCGCCCGCAAGACTCGCCACGCATGTGACGGCAGCAACGCGTACCACTTCGGCGCGCTGAGCCCCTAGCGGCCACAGAAAATGCTGTATTTGCTATCAATCAGATTGGGAAAGAACGTATTTACAGGTTGTAATTACTGAGTCGGCATTGGTGTCACATAGCAAATACAGCAAGAAACAGCTCCAGCGACATCAGCAGAAGATGCCTTATTTGCTATAGTCTGGGACGCGAGAGGCCTATCCAACCCCATTGGAGAGGGCTTCGCGCCAACCGCGGCGATAGCACATACAGCATATGGACAGCCTTTATTCCCTCGGCCGAGCGGTAGCGCAGCTCAGGCAAGAGCGCGGCATGACGCAGAAGCAGCTCGCTGCCCTCAGCGGCCTGGGCCAGTCGACCCTCGCGCGCTTTGAGACAGGCGGCGTCGCAGAGTTCGGCTCGCGCAAGCTGCTCCGCCTGCTGGAAGTCCTGGGTTACGAGCTGTCGGTAACCCCCAAGAGCAGCAGCTTCACGCTGGACGATGCCCTGGCGGAACGGCAGCGTCAGGCCCAGGAATCGAGTGAGGCCGGCACTCCGCGGTGGAGCACGAGCCGATGAAGCTCAACGTCTACGTCCACAACCAAGCTGTCGCCACGCTGGAGTCGACGGATGGCTTTAGGCATGTGATGACGTACCACCCTGACGTCCCGCCCGAGCAGTTCGTCTCGCTGCTCATGCCCGTGCGCACGGAGTCCTATGCCTACCCGGAGCTGCATCCGCTGTTCCGGATGAACCTACCCGAGGGCTTCCTGCTCTCCATCCTCCAAGAGCAGCTTGGCCCGCATGTCGGCGCATCGCCCCTGAGCCTACTCTCCGTCGTCGGGCGCAACGCCATCGGGCGGGTCAAGGTGGCCACACCGGGCGCAGACCCCACGCAGCCGCCAGTGCCCTTCGACCTGAACGGCATCCTGAGGGGAGACAACTCGGAAGAGGCCTTTGTTGACCTGGTGCGCCGGCACGCAGCGTCTGGTGTGTCCGGCGTCGTTCCGAAGTTCCTCTCGCCAAACACATTTGGCGAGCACACCAAGGGCACCCTCGCCACCGAGCGCTACATCATCAAAGGCACAACAGCGCGGCTGCCCGGCGTCGCCCTCAACGAGCATCTGTGCATGGAGGTGTCGCGCCAGGCGGGCTTCCCGACGGCGACGACCGAGGTCTCCGACGACGGACAAGCGCTCGTGGTGCACCGCTTCGACTTTGAAGCCGACGGTACGACACGCAAGGGCATGGAAGACCTGTGCAGCCTGCTCACGCTGCGGCCGGAGCAGAAATACGAATCAACCTGGGAGCGCGTTGTCGGCCGCATCAAGGACGTCACGCCTCAGGCCGAGCAGCAGAACGCAGCGCTCTCGCACCTCGCGGACCTGCTGCTATTGACCTATGCGCTCCGCAACGCCGATTGCCACACGAAGAACATCGCCCTGCTCTACAGCTCCCGTGAGCACATCGAGCTGGCTCCCATCTATGACATGCTTACCATCACGGTCTACGACGACTACGCGAAGAATCCACCGGGCATGCCCGTCGACGGGCGCAGCACATGGATGCCGGGCAAGGCCCTGGAGCGGTTTCTGCAGGCTAGGTGCAATGTGATGCCAGCGCAAACGCTCGAGCGAGTCGAACGCATCTGCGAGGCCATCGTGAAGGTCACCCCTCAAGTGGTCGCGGCCACAGAGCAGTACCCGGCGTTCTATGAGACAGGCAAGCGCATGCTGCATGCCTGGAACGACGGGATGAACAGCCTGCGTCTTCAGAAGACCTGGAGCTTGCCGTCGCTGGATGAGCCCATCGCCGCGGCCAAGTTCTCTGACCCAGAGCCCATCAAGCCCGCGAAGGTCGAGAAGATTGGCCGCTCGCCTCTCCTGGGGCAGCGCTAGACGCATCCTGTGGCTGTCACGTCCGCCCGGCGCTCACTCCTGGGTCTATTCCCTCGTTTTAGCCGCCTCTCACCAAGCCTTTCGGATGCGCCTCTTCCACGAACTCTCAGCAGGCCGCGCCGTGCTGAACAGCGTATAAAACGCGCCACTAGACCCTGTGTATCGAGGAGGGGGCTGGACACACCGCGCACGATACGCAGCAAAGCGCAGGCGGGACGTATGGCGCACAGCACCGTGGTATGCAGGGGTGCACGAGGACGCGTGGAACTGCGTCGAAGCCTGCAATCGTCGAATCAGACCACGATATCGGCGGGCCCAGATTTCATCGGCACCAGTCCCTTAGCCGTCTGGCTAAGGGGTGGTATTGCCCAGAAGACAAAACGTTCCTCATAGGAAGGACGTTTAGAAAAAACTCCTCCATGGAAAAACTTCTAAGAGTTCATCCTAGGAAGGACGTTAGCCAAGGTCCTCCTTCGGAGGACGAAGCTCTCCCGAAGGCAACACCTGCCATGGCCTTCGGCCAAACGCTCGTCCAGCGCGGCCCTGCGACGATAGGGCCATCAAACAGCACCTGGTGTTCTGTCTAGGAAGCTGCCACCGGAAGCTCTGGCAAGAGGCTACTGTCCCGCCCTTCCGTCGCCGCGGGGTCAAGGCCAGCGACCCATCAGGTGCCGGCACGCAAGACACGGACCTCTGGCGCAGTTCGGCTTCCCAAGCCGCGCTAAGTAGCTTTGCCGCTCGGCGCGCCAGGACCTTCATCGTCGTTCACGACTGAACACCCCTCGTCCGTCATCCTTCGCACAAGCTCAGGGGGCGCATGGTGGCCCGCAGCGTTCGACTGCTCGGCGAGTTCTTTGGCGCGGCGGATGAGCGCCAACTGCTCTACCGACGGGACGAACTTCTTCTCAGACATGACCCGAAGAATAATCCGCGTTCCATACAAGACACAAGACTACCTGCTGGATGCCTCGCATCGTCAACGTCGCTCATCGCAGCTAGCGAGCGTCCTCCAGCACACTACGTCGGCGACGAGCCACGAAACTCGTTCGCTCGATGGAATGCCAGGTAGGGGGCATGTGCGGGCTTGGTCGAGCCGATTTTCCAATCCGCAGAAACTCCCAAAACGGTCCGAGCCGGTGCGGGCAGCGCGCTCGAAATGAGCACAGCACCCGAGTCAGAGAAGGATATCCACCCACCATCAAAAAGCGCGTCCACATGCGGGGCCAAGAGCAATCCGTTGAAAACGTCGAGCCGCTCTTCATCTGTCCCGCATAAGTTCCAAGGCTTGATATGAGAAGCTCGCAAGAGGCTGGGCATCGACAGGCCAGTCACGCAACACCTTCCCTGCCAATAGTCGAGAAGCGCCCCCCGAAAAAGGTCTTGCCCCACGCGCTGCACGACTATGCGCTCCACCTCGGTTGAACGAGGCAGCATCTTGGTGGCTTGCTGGAACGCTTCAGCTACACGATTCGGCATGGTCCTGGCGACCGCGGAAGCGCGCTGCAGCGCCGTGTAGAGCTCCTCGAAGCCGAGAACTTCCTGCGCGCTATCGGCGCCGAGTGCATCCAACATCATTCGACTCGACGCCGAAAGGTGGAAGGCATCGTCTTCCGCCGCTCGCTGCCGAATCCAAAGGGCTTCAGGAAATGCTGCAGACCGCAACTCAAGAGAGCCATCGTCGACCATGCGCGGAGTCAAATCAAAGCCGCAGTCCGACGCCGCCTTCTCTAGCCGCAAGCGCACTAGCGGCGTCACTCGGAGCTCCCAAGCAGCTTCTGATAGCCAGCGCGCACGACGCCAGCTATGAGCGGGCGCCGAGCCGCAATGAACTCGGCATAAGACATGTCCCACCACGCGTCAGGAAGCGCATGCCAGGCACACATCTGCGCTAGGTCCGCGGCACCGAAGCGACTTGCATACGTCGGCCAGTAGGTCTTTGGCGGGTCATATGAAATCGCGATGTTGTCATCCCACTCCACCAGCGCGTAGTTAGCGATTTGATTGATATCCCGCACGCTATCAATGCCCAGCCCCTTCAAGTGCTGCTTGGGAAAGAGATGGTGCCGCTCTAGCGCCTTTTTCTGGCCGAGCGCAGGAGGGTCCAACAAGTCGACAACGGGACTCTGAGAGAACAAGGCGCGGGCACCGAGCAATGCCTGTGCAGCATAGAAGCCAAAAAGCGCGGGGCTTCGGCCCGCCGAGGTCGCCAAGTCCAGGGGCAAAGTTTTGGTCCAGTAGTCGTCAGTCAGCGTCGCGGCTTCCACCGTTGCAAGCCGCGCAAGGAACTGCTCGGCGGACTTCAGCTCCCGCAGTTCGGCCAAGTCTTGCTCCATGCGCGATTCAGGCGACGAGGTGAACCGCCCGGTCAGCAGGGACATGAAGAGCCAGCGCGCGATGGCGTTGCGCAGCTTGAACCCTTCGACGTCGTACTCGGTGCGGCCCAGCAGGTACAGCTGGTAGGCAAACACCAAGGCGTTGACCGAGCTGATTGTCTTGGCACTGCGGTAGCCGGCGGTGCGCACGACGTTCAGGAAGTCGGCCCAATAGGTCAGGTTCAGCACACGCCCCTGGGCGTCGCGCAGCTTTTCGAACTGGCTGTTGCGCTGCTCAAGGCTGACCTGGCCGCTGGCCAGGTCCTTGCCGCGTAGCAGCGAGTAGACGTGTTCCAGTCGCGCCCGGCGGAAGGCCACACCTACGTCGACGCGCAGCAGATGGTCGGGGTCGGGCTGGAATATCTGGTTGAACGGACTGGCCTTTCCAGCAGGCGCCGGCTGGCGTGCAGCGCGGCAAAAGTTCTCCAGCTCGGTACGCCCGTCGTCCCAGAACACCGACATCAGCGTCAGGATGAAGTCCGACTGGTTAAGCTTTTTACCCTCGCTGTTGATGCGCACGAAGACATCGGCCACCTGCTCCTCGGTGCATTGTTGGGACAGTTCCAGTGCGATGAACGGGAAGTTCGTCAGGCCCGCCAGCCGACCGATGGCGTCAGCCACCTTTTCTTCCTCGGCGTCAGAGACTTCGCGCGATGCGGTCAGGCGCTTCAGGTAGTCACCGATGGTCTTGTGGGTCGGCCGGTTGAACACCTCAGAGATATCGAGGATGTACTCCGGGTCACGCTCGGTCGTCGCGTCCGGCACCGCGAAAGTGCCACTTTGCGGTCGGAAGGCGATGCGGATGTGCTCGCGCTCAAAGTTCTCTCGCAGCACGGCCTCGCGCCGGATGACGGCGTAAAGGGAGGTCAGGCGCTGTTGCCCGTCCACGATGAGCAGCGATGGCGCCTTCTGCTTTTTCGCATCGCCGATGACCTTGGTCTCCACGCCCTCGGCGCCGGTCTGCCAGAACAGGAAGTAGCCGACAGGGTAGCCGCGGTACATTGAGTCGAACAGGTCACGGACCTTGGCATTGGCCCAGACGAAGGGGCGTTGGATGTCTGGTAGGCCGATACGGCCGAGCCCGATGTCGTTGATGAGGGCGCCCAGGGGATAGTGGACTTCCTTGAATAGGGTTTCACTCACTCTGCTCTCCTCCCTGCGCCAACCTGTCGCGCCCCCGCCCCTCCGGTTGCGCCGCGATACCCTTCCTCAAGGAGCACCATCCCAGCTTGGTAGCGCTTCTCGACCTGGGATGCCTTGCGGAACACCTCACCATACTCGTCACGGGGCCTGTCTTTCGGGTCGCCGCGGAACGACAACCAGTTGAAGCTCGTGGTGACTGCAAACTCGTCATCCGAGACCAAGAGCTTGCGGTGGGTGTTTCCAACGTAGACGAGATGGAAGTTCTTGTACTTGCTTTGGAGGCCGCGGAGGTCCTTCTCAGCCCGCTCAGTGATGGGAATCTTCGACTGCCCGGGCACACCTTTCCCTGCGCCTTCTCCCTCATCCAGCCCGTACCCGATGTGCACGGTGACGTTCGCGCGCAGCAGTGCTTCAAGGGACGCGATGAACTCCCAGTTCACTACCTGATGTCGAATCCATGGGGAGATGATGAGCAGCCGTTTACGCGACTTCAGAAGCGCGCGGCGCAAAAGGGCCGGATGCTCGTGGCATAGCACGGACTGAACCGTCAGCGGGTCATCGCCTTCGACGGCAGAACTGGGCTTCTGCGCGTTCGCCTCAGCCGAGGGCGCAGACGATAAAGGAGCTTGAGCGCGGTTCTCGATAGGCCGCTCAGGCCGCTCAGGCTGCGCAGTGCCAGCCGCCAGCGCTCCCTCCATTGTCAGCAAGTTGGCGCCTACGAGCTCGGGCCCACCAAGGGCGCGGAAGCGATTCTCGTGCTCAAGCGCCGGACCATCCTCTCGCCAGAAGGCGACGTCGACTTCGTTGCGATTCGCCTGGCTACGATAGAAGGCCATCACGCAGCCAAGGAAGTGGAGTTCACGGCGCTCGACCCGACGAATGGCCAGGAGTTCGCGCTTCTCTTCGAGGCCCGCCCGCTGAATCTGCAGAAACCGGTCGAATTCCTGTAGTGAGATGTCCTCAACCTCCGGCCGCTTTGCTTGGCCGACGGGCACCTCGACGAAGCCCATCTCCTTCAGCTCCCGCGGCTTGAAGAGTTGCTCCGGTGATATGAACAGGAGCTGCTTGGTCAAAGCGTCGAAACACACTCGAAGCGTACGCTCCTGGGGCCGTGTGGTGGACAGCTCAATGAGGGTAGTCTTCCCCTTCGCCGTCAGCGTCACCTTAGCCGCCGACTCACCGACGGCACGCGAATAGTTCACCTGCTCGGTCGTCGTAAGCCCAGCAAGCACCGGGTTCAGAACGTTTGCAGACAAGCCCAAGAAGCTCACCAGCTGTTCAGGTGCCGACAGGCCTGCCTGTACGGCACGAAGAACGCCTTCGTCAATCGGACCCAAGGGCTTCTGCTCAAGCGTTAAAACACGGAGTGTCAGCACATACACCGGTAGGCCCGCCTCGCGGAACGCGGCCAGTTCGTACCCAGGCCGTGCCGTTGACGCCTGTTCGAGAATTTGTTCGAGGCTCATTGCGCCAGCTCCTCAAGGGCACAGGTATCGGGATGCCGTCTGATGTAGTCAATAACCTCCTTCAGCGGGTTGACGGCTCCTGCGACGGTTTGGCAGTAGTAGTGGTCACCCACGATGGCCAACAGTTCCTTGCCACGCGAAAGGGCCACGTTGATGCGCTCCAACTCGCGCAGGAAACCCAGCCCTTGGACCTCGGACCGAGTGACGGAGAACAGCACCATGTCGGCCTCTCTGCCTTGGAACGCATCGACGACGTTCACGTAGATGTCCGAGTAGCTGGTCCAGGCGTGCCGTTTGGTCTGGATGGCCATCTGGAGCTTTGCCCGTTGTTCGCCGTAGCCTGTGAGCAGAGCGACACTGATTTGGCGCCCCTTGGCCTTGCCTTTCTGGAGGGTGAAGTCCACTCGCCCGAGCAAGGTCACGATGAACTCGACTTCAAGGTCGTTCACGTAGGACGTGCCAATCTTCCGGGATGCCTTGTTAGCGCGCTTACTCGTCGAATACCACGTCACCGGTTTCGGGAGAGCACCAATGAGCTGTGCGTCCACCTTCCTTTCGACGCTCTTCAAGGCGGAGCCGTAGAAGCACTCCGAGACGAGGTCGCCAATTGCCGGCAGCATGCGGTGCTGGGTTGTCAGTGTCTTGTGCAGCTCGGGCGGCAGCGTCTCCCTCAGATGATTGAACAAGGTGGCCTTCTGGTCTTCAGGGCGAAGCCCGAAGCGTTCCAGAAGCCCTCTCTCCCTGAGCTCCGGGTCCTGGAAAGGCGACAGCTGACGGCTGTCACCGACAAGCACCGTCCTCCGGGAACGGGACATCGGTACTAGAGCCTCGGTTGGCGTCGCAATCGAGGCCTCGTCCACGATGCACAAGTCGTAGACGATTTCGTTCCTGCCCGGAACGCTCATCACGCCCAAGCATGTCCCAGCCACCACCTGTGAGGAGGCGATGACGGCCGCCTGGAACTCGCGGCTGCGCCCGAAACGCGCCTCCCAGTCAGCGTGGGCCACCATCAGGGCCTTCAACTGGGCGCCTGAGCTCGTGCTGTCGGAGTAGGCCTCGGCCCATCCTCGCAGGTCAGCAGCCGAGCATTCGGCGAACTCCTTGAGCTCATCCTTGCTCTCCACATGGTTGGAAAGCTCTTTGAGGGACTCTCGGAGAGCCTTCTCAAGGTCATCGCGCTCACGCACCAGGCCCTGGGATTTGTCATCGAGCTCGGCGCGCGCTTCGGTGTCGAGCTTTCTTCGATGCTCGTCACTCATCTGCGGCTCAAGTAGACGCAGTTCGATGTCGACTGCTTCCAGGCGAGTCTTCAGCGTTGCATGCCCTTCGAGCGCCATGGCTCGTCGAATGTCCCTGGGTTTTAGCCCCCGCTCGACCGCCCACTGCTCGATGAAAGCCCGCCCGGAGGCCAGTGCCTTTTTGCGAAGCTCAGGCAGCTTCGCGTCGAGCAAAAGCTTGCGCGTGCTGTCCGCAATGCGGTCATCCCCTTCCTGGCCGATTCGCACGGCGCTCACGGTGCCACTGGACTGTTTGACGATGCGCTCAAGGGAGTTGTCCAGCGCCACATGGGTCTGTGACGTCAGCAGCACCCGCGCGCTTGGCTGAGCCCGAAGAGTTTGAAGCACGAGCTCTGTGATGAACGTCGTCTTGCCTGTTCCTGGCGGTCCCTCTACCAGCATGAGTGGAGGACCTGCCAATGCAGCCAGAACGGCATCCTTCTTATCCTCGTCAATGTCCTTTTGGAAGAACTCGACCTCAACTAGAGGCGGCACCTCCACTTGCTCGGGGTTGACGATGTAGCGTCCCAGGTCCGGGTTGACCGAGCGACCAAATCGCACGGCTTCCACAGCCGTCTTCTGCTTGTCGAGCGCAACGTCGCTCTTGGTCGTGTCGGTCTCCACCCAACCTTGGGTCGGAATCAGTTCAGGGTGGGTCCGATTTCGCTCGCTCGGGCGAACAAGCAGAACGCCGCTGTCAAACGACACAACGGTTCCCTTGAACTCCCCGGCAACACCCGTGTCAATCGAGATGTCCTGCTCTGCCAGCGCCGGTCCGCCAAGCGCGCCCTGGCGAAGCTTCAGCCGCAGAAACTCACCCTTTGCGTCCAGCCCTTCGTACTCGAGCCGAACCTTTCGCATTTTCTCGAGCTCAGTCTTCGCGCTGAGCAGGTCGAGCCAGGTCTTGTAGAGCGCCTGCTCTCGCAGCTCCAACTTCCGGAGCTTCTGGTCGCCTGCGAACATCGCAAGGTGCTCGAGGAACGCATCGGTGTTGGCGGCGGACTGGCTACCTGTGGCACCCGAAAGTCCGAATCGCACCATGGGGTCGCAGCAGAAAAGGCGCTGCTTCTCAATCTCCGACGGGGGCAACTCCACAGCATCGACGACGGACAGCCGTTGTCCGCTTTGGTCGCGGACAGCGGTGTACCTGTACTTATTGCCAATCAGCCGAAAGCTTCTGCCCTCTCGGTTTGGCTGTGCAGGAAGCTCTTCACATCGAACCTCCTCAAGGTCGCGCTCGACGAACTTCTCGGCCTGAGGGCCGCGCAAAGCCATGTCGTGCTCAACAATGCCCTTGACTCGCTGGGTTACCGCCAGAAGGACGACTGGCTTGGCCTCGGCGGCAGCGGCGGGAGCCGCGCGCTCCAGCTCAGCCATCAGAACGATGGCGTTAGTCGGCCGAGCCGCCGGCACGTCAAGACTCAGGCACCGTCGCAGGACCTTACGAATGCCTTCGTCGATGACGAGCCGCTCGAGGCCGTTGAGCAGGTCGGCGTGGCTGTTGAGCTGCTCACCAGACAGCAGCACCGTAGACAGTGCCGCGTAGGCAAACACGTCGCGGCTGTAGCTGTAGCTGCCATCGTCTGGCTCCGGAGGCGCGTAGGGCGCCGAGGCGAACTGCGCTAGGGTGACCCCTGGGGTCAGGAAGTTGCGAATCTTCGAGGTGCCGAAGTCACACAGCTTGACCTGCCCTTCCTCGGTGACCAGCACGTTGGTAGGCTTGATGTCGCGGTGCACCGTCGAACGCGAGTGGGCAAAAACCAGAGCATCCAGCACACCCTTGCCGACCGTGGCGTAGTAGTCCGCCCAACCTTCGAAGCGGCGCTTCTCAGCGAACGCCCGGAGGTCGTTCTCAACCCACTCCATCACGATGTAGTGCGCCGCATTCTCCTCGTCCCTGCCGGAGGCGAGGATTCGCACGATGTTGGGGTGCCTCAATTCCGACAGGGCCAGCACCTCCCGTCGGAAGGATTCTTCAATGACCTCGTCCGTTCCGTCTCCCGTGCGAAAAACCTTCAGCGCCACGGGCTGTTCGCTTTCCATGTCGATGGCTCGGTAGACCGATGCCAATCCGCCGCTGCGAGGATTGCCACGTGTGATGTACCTAGAGTCGGCGAACGTGAGGCGCTTCGCTTCCTTGCGCTCCGCGATGCTTTGCATCGTCAACTTCTTGTCTTCTCCCATTCAGCAGTTCTCCCTACCTATGCAAGATGCTCTGCAGCCGATAGACCGGCCGCAGAATCGTCGTCAACCCAAATCAAACCCCGTCAGCTCAGGCGCGAGCTGACGCTTGAACAGCAGCGCCTCGTCCGCACCCGGCGCCAGCTCCAAGACGACGTGCGGCGCCCCGCCAAGTTCTGCCGGCGGCGCCGAGGTCGTCGTGACAACGAACTGGAAAGGCGCCGCGCCATCCTTGCCAAGTTGCTCGGCAGCCTCGGCCGCGGCGAGGAAGAACTCCCGGTACAAGAGTTCGCTCATGTCGGCCTCTCTCGGGCAGTCGTGAACCAGGAAGCCTGGGTGCTGGCTGGCGCCGGACGTGGCTGAATCGAGCAAGCACACGATGTCGCCGAGTAGCACCTCCAGCACCTGGTAAGCCTCACCTCCACGTGCCACTTCGAAGGGGCGGACCTCATGCCCTGGGACGAATCGCGCATATCCCGCGGCACCGAGGAGCCTGGTCGACACGGTGGCTGTCAGGGCCTTGAGTGCGTCCACTCTCGACGACTGCTGAGACCGTCGGCTGACCTCGGCCGCTCGAAGGGAGTCCAGCGCTAATTCGAACCCCTGAAGTTGCTTCCGCGCTTCAACGAGCTCGGTCGTGTCGCCGCCCTGGGTCCTTTGGGTGTGCTTCAGCTGAAGCTCTTCCCAGGATTGCTTCAAGAACGTCCGCGCGCTCTCGCTGGTGGCGATGCGAACCCGCAGCCTGTGAAGTTCGGTCTTCTTCTTGGAGATGAGCTGCTGTTGGTCTGCGACCGCCTTCTCGGCCCTGTCGAATACATCCAAGCTGGCTCGATGGCGTGCGGCAAACAAGGAGGCGTCGGCCTGGGCCTGCCTGCCATCTTGGAACCAGGTCATATTGACGGCGCTCTTGTTCTTCTGGACGTACTCGCACGCACTGAACTCGACATTCCCGGGGTCGCATCGCCCCTCCAGGCCAGCTAGCCGGTCTCGGACCTTGCTCAGCCGCTCGAAGTCGTCGCGCTTGGCGTCGACAAGGGCCTTGGCGATTTCCGTGTCAAGCTTTGCCAGGTCGCGGGCTTTGGTCAGCTCGTGCAGACGCACCTGTTCTTCCGCCTGCGCATCCTCCGCCTGAGCCACCTCGCGCTCCCATCGCTTCTCGTCTTGCTCGGCGGCCTGCAGGGCTGCTTGAACACGAGATTCCACTGATTCCCCGACCGTGGTCGCGAAGACGGGTTCGTCTTCTTCTGCCCGTACTCGCAGACGCAGCTGGCGGTCTGCGTGGGCCAATGCGAACGCCGGCGCTCGTTCGAGCTCTGGGATGCGCTCCTTGGCCTGTTCGACCTGCTTCTGCTTGGCCTCGATTTCACGCAGCAGCTGGTCCAACTGTTGGTCCACGAGACCGAGCACCGAGCCGACCAGCAGCGGTGGGTCGCGCCGTGAGCGCTTGAAGCCCAAACCTTCGCCTTCGCGCCAGTGGTAGAAACCGTCGAAGCGAGTTCTCTGCTCCCGGATGCACCAGGCGAGCAGATGGCGCCACTCGAGCGGTTGATTCGTCCCTGGTAAGGAGCGGGCCGCCAGCCGGCCTATCGAGAACTGCTCTAGCACGCGTCCGTAACCATCGAAGTCATTCGGTGCCGTGCCATCGAGCAACTGGTCCAGCGCGTCGCTTTGGGCGGCCAGGGAGTGGCTGTACAAGCCGTACGGTCGGAAGACCAGCCAGACGGTGCCATCCACATGGACCTTCGCCGCCACTCCGCCCTTGGGAAAACTGCCCGCCGCCTTGCCCCGCAGCGTGGCGATGGCCGGCGCATCGTCACCCAGCACGTACCTCAGCAACAGGCACAGCGAAGTTTTGCCCACGCCGTGGCCTGCGCTCGCCAACCCCGAGGTGTCGTTCGAGGCGGACTCCTTGGCCCAGACGATGTTCAGCCCGGTGTGAAAGTTGATGGTGCGCGTCAGCACCAACGGCTCACGGGATTCGACCAACCACATCGTTTCAACCCAAAGCCTGGGCTGCGAGCGGACCGGTTTGCTTGCCTTGAGCCAGATTGACATGACGCCCTCTTACTGTTTTCCGGTGGCCTTTGGGCTTGCGTTCGTTGCCCCGCGCTTCTCGGCCTCCGACGCCACGCGGCGACTCTCGGCCAGCCACAGAAGATGAGCAGCTTCGGGATGCTCTGGAAGCTGGACGACATCGCTAGGTGGCGCGCCAATGCCGCGCACGTAGAAGACCTCGCCACCGCGGGTTGAACGCGCGAGCACATCAACGCCAGTCAGGCGCTGCACGATGGGCAGGATGCGGCTCAGGAGCGGTGCTACATCTGCAATTCCGAGCGAACCTCGAAGGGCCTCGAAACGTGCGCCGTCGACAGGGGTCAGGTAGCGCCCAGCAGCTGTCAACGTAGCCACCGCTGACTGAATGTCCATCAGCGAACTTCCTTCCGTTCGCTCAGCGACAAGTGCAGTCACCAGGCCCGCCAAGCGGCCTTCTTCTGCACTGCGAATCATCCCTTGCTCGGAGTACGAAACGGGCGTCGGCTGAGTCGCAGGCGAAATGGTGGCCTGCCGGTCCCAAGCCTCCAGCACCAACCTCCGAGTCCGGTACTCCCGGTAGGCCCGAATCTCGCTCTCCTTTAGCACCCGGAAGGTCTCGCTCGGGTAGTCGGCTCCCATGACGTCTCTGGGGTCGAGGATGTAGCGCAGTTCGTCGTGCGTGAGTCCGTAGAGGACGGAGTAGTAGACGTCCAGCTCCGCGCGCAGTTGAGCGCGGCGCTCCGCGTTCCATGCAAAGGACCTTCCCTGCTCGGCGGTGGGGCGCGGGTCGTAGGCGGCGAGGGCCTGACCCCAGGCCTGCAGGTCGTCCGCTGTGTAGGTCAGTTCGAGGACGCGGGGGACGATGAACGCGAGGTCGGCGGAGGTATATCGGTCCGGGGGGAGCACCGGGAACTGCTTCAAGTAGCCGTAAGTTAGGTGCGTGCCTCCGACCTTGGTTCGCGCCACATAGTCGAAGACCAGAGAACCCCAGTTCCCCAGCAGCGCGGCACACAGGGCCGGCGACTGCTCGGTGAAGAACAAGGGCATGGTGTGTCCAACGCCGACCCGAGGCACCACCGATGCAATCACAGTGCGCTCGTCTGTGCTCCGACAGATGTCCCGCCAGCCCATCAGCCAACGCGGACTGCGGGTGTCCATCCAGAGGTCGAGTAACGTGCGAAGCGGCTCCGCCAACGAACTGTCACGCAGCGTCTCTGCCAGGGTCGCCAGCTCATCGTCACTCAGGCGCGCGCTCTGGTTCTGTATAGCCCACTTGGGGAAGTCCGCTAGAGCTTTTCTTGTAGTCAGGCCTTCGCCGCGCAGCACGTCGTTCAAACGCGGGAAGCGAGTTTGGAGCTGCGCCTCAGTGGGTGCGATGTGGGGATGCGCTTGCGTCGGTGTCCAGCCGTCCGTTGCCGGGGCGGTAGCCACCTCACGGTGAAACAGTTCGCCAGCCACCCACTGCGCAAGTGCAAACAACACGCCGCTCAGCGCGGTATCCGTCGCCGATGCGTTCGCCTCTGCATCCGCCGTATTAAGTGCAAGCCAAGCCCGAGACACGCGTGCGGGCACTCGTGCAATGCGGACAAGCACATCGCGCTGGTGTACCCAGTATCGCGGGCGAGCGCTGCAGGTGGCGTCGAGCTTTTGCACATCGCCAAACTTCTCAGGTTCGACATCGTCGGACACCCCTGCAGCTACGCCCACATAGTTCGCCCACCGATGGTCGAACTGGTGAATCATCTTTGCTTCGTACACTGGCAAGTGGTCCGGCTCAGGCATCTGTATGAACGAGCCACTGTCGTCCGACATGTGAAGCATGCGGCGAAGTTCAACGTTCCAGGGATTGCCCGAGCTCACGTCGTCGCGGATGAGCACAGGCAGAGTCCTGTACAAGCGCTTGACGAGCTCGGCGTCTTGCTGACTGCGAAAAATGGGGCAGGTCAGACTGTTGGGGTTGATGAGAACGAACTCATCTGGTGACACAGTGAATCGACGGCGAGCATCGCTCAGGTGCTCGACCTGGGTGGCGAAACACACAAACTCTGCTTTCGGTGCAACGCCCAGCGTCACCAGCGAAAATTTGTAGCTTCGATGCACGGCCGGGAACACGGCGTCGCTGTTCTCAAAGTCGTACAGGCTGACTAGGCGCCCCCCGCTGGCGACGTGGCCGAAGTAGGCCTTAGTTGAATCGTCGGTGGCAATGCCGGTAGGCACGATGAAGCCAGCCCGTCCATTTGGAGCGGTTGCTTGCAGGAATGACTCGGCAAACAGCGCGTATGTATTGACGTCACCGGTGCCGGTCAGTGTGAATCGACGGCTTTCGCGCGAAAAATGTTTCGCGACATCTGCCTGCCGATGCGCATTGGCGAACTCTCGATAGAGGGACTGCTCAGCAACGTTCGGCGGGCTCAACCCTTCCGCAGCTTCCATATCAGGCGCGACCGTGTGCATGAGCAGTCCGTTAGCAAGTAATGCTATTCGCTTCGCGCGTTCGGCCTTGTGCTTTGCCTGAGCGACTAGTGGGCTTCGGCTTGCGAAAAACTCCTCTTCCTTCAGCGTGAATCTCTCCCACGGTGGATTGCCCAGCATCACGCTAAAGCCCCCCTTTGCCGCTACCTGCGGGAATGCCAACCACCAGTGAAACACGCCATGCTGACGGCACATGGCCTGGGCAGCTGCTTCAAACTCAGCTTTGGGTGCCTGGCCGCTCAGCACATCCCACAGGTGACCAGACAGCGGCACCGCGTCCTTGGAACTTTCCAGCTTGGGCGTCAGAAAGGCGGCCACGTAAATGTCTGCCAGGCGAGCGAAGGTGCTGTGTTCGGCCTGGGCTTGTGCGTCGGCCCAGGCTTGGCGTTTGACGGCTAGATGTTCAGGTGTGTTGTCGTCCAGCGTTTCCACGCCTACGGCTTGAGATGCCAGGCCGGCCTGGGTGAACAGGTCGCCACTCGCGATGTCGCGCCAGCTCTTCAGGTCAGCCTTGTTTCGCTTCTTTAGGTCCTTGGCGACTTCCTTGTCGTCCCCAGACAGCCCGGTATAGGCCTCATCGGGGATGCCGTCTTCCAGCACCTTGGGGTCCAGCAAGCCAAGCAGCGCGTCGCCGACGCGCAGGTGGTGGTCCACGAAGCTCAGCGGCCGGTCGGGCGAGTAGGCTTCCAGCCACAGTGCCGTCTTGGCGAGCTGGATGGCCATGGGGTTCTTGTCAACGCCGAAGATGCAGCGTCCCACCACGTCGCGCAGCGCGTGGCGGTAGTCCGATGGCGTCGGGGCACCGCCCTCTCGCTCTGCAGCGGCGCGGTGCAGCGCCACCTCGTCGGCCAGGCGTCGCGCGGCCGACAGTAGGAAGTGACCGCTGCCGCAGGCGGGGTCGCACACGGTGAGCGCGAGCAGGGCCTCCACCGGGCGCTCGGGGTTGGCCTTCACCGTCTGCGAAATGACGGGCTCCAGTGCGCTCTTGATGAGCTCCTGAACCAGGCTGTCGGGCGTGTAGTAGCTGCCCGTGAGCTTGCGGGTGTTGCCCTTGGTGCTGGCATCGGATTCGTCGTCACCGACGAAGGCCAGCCGCGCCGTGGCGGGCGATGCCAGGCCTTGCAGGTCGGGCACCAGCTCCAGCAGGCTTTCGTAGACGCTGCCCAGCTCCTCGGGGCCCATGTCGCGGTAGTTGACCCGGGACAAGCCCCCTTCGGCGCGGAACCAGCCGAGCTGGAACACGGCGGCCAGCAGGTTGCGGTTGTCGAGCTGGGCTGCGTCAAGGCGCGGGCACTGCTCGGCATCGAATAGGCCGCCCAGCGCGGGCAGGCCAAGAGCAGACTCGCCGGTGCCCAAGGCGCCGAAGGTGATGCTCAGCGCCTGCCAGAGGTCGGCATGGCGGTCATGCTGGCTCCGGCGCACGGCGCGCTCTCGCAGCCAGGTGAGCGAGTAGCCAGACAGGTAACGGGCCTTGGCCTCTTCGCTGGCATCGGGGGCGAAGACCAGGCGTTCGCCCGTGCCTCGGTCTCGGCGGTCTTCAACCGTGGCCAAGAAGATGAGTCGGTAGACCAGGCGCAACAGCTCTTCGAAGAAGGCCTGGCGGTCGTAGCCATCCTGCGTGCTCTGCAGCGCCGCGCGCAGGGCGCCGTTGGCCGGGTGCGAGAGGAAGCCCGTACCCAGCGCCCGTAGCGCCTCGGCCACCTGGTAGCGTAGCTTGCCGCGCACTGTGACGCCGGCTTGCTGACCTGCGGCGCGCCAACGCTCCCAGGGGCAGTCGGTGGGCGGCGTCTCGGCGGCGCCGAAGCGTGAGGCATGGGCCAGCAGCCAGAAGGCGCTGAAATCGGCAAGAAGCTCTTCGGTGAACAGCGCCTCAAGGTCGACCTCGATGTAGGCCGGCCGCGTAAGGCTGGCGTTGTCGCGCAGGATGCGCAGCGTCAAGCCGTTGCTGACGATGGCCCACAGCGACGCATCACTGGCATTCAGCGCTTCCTGCGCCAGCATGAACGGGCTGCGGCGGCGGGTTTTGCCGGTGTCGGGGTTGGTCTCGCCGAAGCGCTCGGCGGCGCTGTCTAGCGGCTGGTCGAAGCCGGCGAAGACCAACGGCACGCGTCCGCCAGTGCCCGCATGCCCGATGGCGTACTGATGGCCAGCATGCTCGATTGCTGGGCAGCGTGCTGCGTCATGGAAGTGCAGCACGTCATGCAGGAGCGGCAACAGCCATTCGCGTACGGTGACCTCGTGGGTCTGTACATCCTGCCGCCGACGCAGAGCCTGAAAGTCCTGCCAGAGGTTCAGCGCAATTTTGAAGTCGCGAGCAATTTCATCGCGCAGCTTCAGACCCTTGGCGATGCGGTATTGAGCTTCGGTCTGCTCGCTGGCCTTGGGGTCGGCCAGCAGGGTCAGACGCGTCAACTCCTCGGCGGGGATGAGGCCGCCTTCGATGCGGATGGCTCGGTAGGCGAGCTGGTGGAGAGGTTTCTTGGCCATGGTCTCAGGCTCCCATGGCGTTGTTGGCAGCCCCGGAATCCGGCAGCAGCACGTACAGGCCCATCACATCGACAGGCAGGCTGGCGGTGACCTGGTAGCTGCCACGACCTTCCGCGGCTTCGCGCACGCGGCGGTGGTCGGCCAGCAGCGCCTGAGCTCGGGCCTTAGCCAAGGCTTCCAGCTGGGGCTGCCAGCCGGGCAGGGCGTCTAGGGCTGTCTGCAGTTGACGGTCGCGCAGCGGTAGCGGCATGTTGCGGGTGGCTTCGGCGCCCAGCAGCTGGCGAGTCATATCAAGGTCAAGTTCGGCAAAGGGCTCAGACCCACTGGCGGCCACGGCGACGGCTTCCTCGCACATCAGCAGGCGGGTCTGGCTGCCATGGGCAACGGTGAGCTGATGTCGGATGCGCAGCAGCAGCACCGTGGTCTTGAGCGATACACCCTGCACGAAGGCGGCGCCAGCACGTGCAACGGCGGCGTCATCGACGGCAGTGCTGGCATCGTCCAGGGCCTGTTCGAGCAACGTGTCGGCCAGGACGGATACCAGCGGGTGAGTACGGTGAACGAACGTTGCGCCTTGAGCAGCAGGTTGGTGGAAGTCGATGCGCAAGGTATTCGCCAGGCCTTCGGCAGCCAGGCGCTCACGTACTGTGGCCGGTAGGTGTTCGGTCAGAAGCTTGAAGTGCTGCTTCACTGGTTGCAGCGGCGCACCGAGCTGGGCCGCAGCGCGGCTGACGAAGCGCTCGACTTCGGCCTCGCCACCCAACACGGCGGCAGACTTGCGCCACTCGGGCAGCACGTCCTCTGGTTTCAAGCGGCGCTGGGCGAAGATGCTTCGGTTCTGCTTGGCCTTCTCCTTGGCGCTCTGCCAGGCCAGGTCGATTTCCTTGGCCGGCTCGCCGAACAGGTCCAGCTGCGATTGGGCATTGAGGTGGCCCTTGCGTAACAGCACGGCGTTCATCAGCGCCTGCGTGAGCTTGCCCTCGTTGTCGGGCATGGGCACCAGCACGCCCAGCTCTTTGCGGATGCTTTCGGCTTTGCGCAAGATGACCTGCAGGACTGCGCCGTCGACGGGGTTGTCCTCGCCGTACAGCATGGTGCTGCGCACTTCCCGGGCCTTCTGCCCGAAGCGGTCCACGCGTCCTTCGCGCTGCTCGTGACGCGTCGGGTTCCAGCTGAGGTCATAGTGGACGACCGCAGTGAAGAGCCCTTGAAGGTTGATACCTTCAGACAGGCAGTCAGTAGCGACGAGGATGCGGACCTCGCCCTCTCCCAACTGCTCGACAGCAGCTTCACGCTCGTCGGGAGTGAGTTCGCCGGTCACGGCCTTGACGGTTGCGGACTTGAACTTGTCCTGCAGAGCCGCGGCCAGGTAATGCGCTGTAGCGATGTAGCGGCAAAAGACGACGGGCTGAAAGCCTTCCTTCAAGAGCAGGGCGACGTGCTCCTGCAGCTTGGCAAGCTTGGGGTCGTTCTGCTGTCCTGCCAGAGCCGCAGCACTGACCGTCAGGGCCTCCAGTCGCTGGCTGTCTTCGGTTCTGGCGCCGGGCTCGATGTCGTCGGTCGACAGGGCATCGTCCGTGCCGTCGAGCACTCGGTCCGTTGCCTGGGCTTCAAACTCTTCGAGCGAGGTGGCTTCGCACTGACCCGCTTCGCCAAGAGAACCTTGCAGGCGGGTGCGCAATGCGTTGACAGCTGCGGCCGGGGAAGACGAGATGCAGCGCAGCAGCGCGAGGGCCGCCCACCAGTTCATGCGCTGCTCCCGCAGGCCCTGGCCTTCGGAGCGCTCGACCAGCTCGCGGGCGTATGTCAGCACGTCGTTGAAGAGCTGGCCCCAGGCGCCGGTAAGCTTGTAGGTGATTTCGGCTGACTTGCGGTCCGGGAACATTGAGGTGTCTTGCCACTCCGCAATGTCAGGACGGCGGCGCTGGACGAAGTGGCGAGAGAGTTCCTCGCGCAGGTCGGTGCGCTGACCAGCAGGCAAGTCCTTCAGCTGCGTGAAGTCAGGGTCGAGTAGGCCCAGCAAGTTGAAAAACGCCTCTTCATCGCCACTGTGCGGAGTGGCGGTCAGCAGAACCAGATGGCGCGTCGCGTCGGCCGCCAAGCCTTTGAGCAACTGGTGGCGCTGCTGGCGCCCCTGGCCGGCCTGGGTGCAGGTGTGAGCCTCGTCGACGATGACGAATTCGGGGCAGAAGCGCTGGAACGCCTCGCGCCGGCGCTCGGACTTGATGTAGTCCAGGCTCACGACTGTGTAGGGGTGAGCATGGAAGACCGACGTACCGGGCGGCAGGTCGCGCTCCAGGCGGTCGGCGCTGTTGGAGCGCACGACGACGGCGGGGATGTGAAAGCGCTCGGCCAGCTCGCGCTGCCACTGCTCGCACAGATGCGGCGGACACAAAACCGCCAGGCGCTGGACTTCGCCGCGGTCGAGCAACTCACGCGCGATGAGTGCCCCTTCGATGGTCTTGCCGATACCGACGTCGTCGGCAATCAGCAGGCGTACTGTGGGCAGCTTCAATGCCATCAGCAGCGGCACGAGCTGGTAGGCGCGCGGCTCCACGGCGATGTTGCCAAAACTGCGGAAGGGGCCGGCACCGCTGCGCAGCCTGAGCTGCAGCGCGTCCAGCAGCAGCTGGCTGGCCGAGTGGTTGCGCGCCTGTGCCAGGCTGGGCCAGGGGAAGGTGGCAGGCTGGACAGGCTGACGCTCCAACGGCAGATAGATGAGCGTCTCGTCGCGCTCGCCCCCACCCAACGGGCGCAGGCGAAGGGTTTGCTTGTCGGATTCCGGGAGGACTATCCATTCACGGCCGCGCGCGGCAACCAGGCTGCCTGGAAGGAATTCCGGCGTTGGAGCATTCATAGCGAATCAGGGCTTGCCAGGACCAAAGAGGTCGGCGCTGTTCTTGAAGAGGTCTGGCCAGCGAGCTTGCTCTTTGGGGAAGCGCACCACCAGATAGCCCAGCTCGTCGAGGACGCGGTCGATGGCCGAATCCTTGGCTCGCTGGGTTTCGGCTTCGTGGTGCGGCCCGTCGATGAAGACGGCAAGGTTCAGGTCATCGTAGAAAAAATCAGCGCATGCATTGGCGCCGGGAACCGTATGCTGACCGCGGTCGGGCTTGCGGTAGCCGTACTCGTTGACGTGGTCCAGCCACGCTTGCTCCAGCGTGCTGCCGGCGGTGCGTGCGAGCTCGGCGTCGTGCTCCTGCGGGGCACGGCCCTGAGTACCTTGATGAGCTTTAGCTGTCGTCAGGCGACAGAGGATATCCAGCAGCAGTCCGCCGGCGTCCTTGTCCTTGCGGTCGATGAGCGTGTGGTCGGGCTGGTTGTAGTACGACAGCAGGCAGCGGTAGCACCCTGCCTCGCACAGCGGTTTGCCATCGTGGTCGAGCTCTTCGGTCAGCGCCTTGCGGGACCAGGCCTGTCCGGCGGGCGGTTGCTGGAAGTGCAAGACCTCCAGAGCCTTGGCGGCGACAGCAGACACCGCTTCGAGTTCAGTGGCCAGGCGAGTCAGCACACCGGCACCGCCCTCGGCGGCCTCGAACAGCAGGATGGACTGGCGGTTGTCACGGGTGGGAAGCGGCTCGGCCATCAGCTCGCTTTCCTCGAGCTGATATACCGCTTCGATGCCGCGTTTGAGTGCGTACTGCAGCGTGGTCAAGGTTTCGGCCTCGAGCACACCCAGACGGTGATGCGGACGCACGATGAGGATGTTCCGCCGGTCTTCAACGTAGGGAACGATGCGTTGTGGCGGCGTCTTATCAGGCGGCGCCTCCCCCTCGGCCTCCGCCTCTCCATTGCCATCGTCCACACCGCCGACCCAATGGCCGGTGACAGGGTTCATCATGAAGCCCTGGATGGACTTTTCCTTGCGACGGCGCCAGCCGAAGTTCATACGCCAGACCGTGGCGGCGGGGCCGTACTGCATCTCCAGCAGCGGGCCCTGGTCGTCCTCGACCACGGTGGTGACCATCTGCAGCTTGCCTTCGGCCTCGGCGAACTGCAGCGTGGTCTGCATTTCGTAGCCCTGGCGTACGCGCTCTTCTTCGTTCGCCGTGATTCGCTCGGCGCGCTTGGTGGAGACGTTCTCAATGCGGTAGAGGTTCTTGACCTCCTGTGCGCCGGACAGCGAGGCGCCGCAGGACAGGCAACGGTCGACATCGCGCTGGGACCGAAAGTGGCCATAGCCGCAGGCCGGGCAGAGGCGGGCAACCTCGGTAGGTAGCTTCGCGCCTTCACTCACCTGGTCCTGACCAGTGATAGTCAGCAGGGCCTTGGTGACGCGGTACTGGCTGCCCTCGTGGTAGATGAGGCTGTACGGGCCGAACTCGCCCAAAGCGAGGAAGCGGGGCCGCGACAGGAAGCTCTCGCGACCGATGGAGCCTCGTCGGGCAGGCAGGTAAGCCAGTAACGGAAGCCGAGGGAAGTTGTAGCCCGGTAGGAAGCCTTGGCTTGCTAGGTAGCGGTAGGTATAGAAGTCCGAGTTGAAGGCGCTGTCGCCGGCCAGCAGCAGGTCGCGCTGTTTGCGGGCCTCGTTATGGCGTTGCTGTGCCTCGCGGCGCTCGCGTTCACTTGCGGCGGGGTTGTTCTCGATTTTGAAGTTCAGCTCGATGGCCTGGGCCGTGGCGCGGTACAGGTCGCGCCAACGCTGTAGCGCGCCGTCGAACTCGTTGTAGGCCCGCTGGAAGACGGACTCGGCCCAATGGTCGGTGTACCAAGGGGCATTCTTGGTCGTGAGTTCGCTGGACAGCATGCCGAGTACCTTGAGGCCGCGCTGATGGGCTCGCTTCTTGGCTTCGGCCTTGTCGAGGTCGGCGGCCATGTCCTCGGTCACCGGCAGCTTCTCGGGCTCGTTCATGTCGAGCAGGTCGCGCACGCTATTGCCTAGCCGCTTGCCCGTTTCCGCGAGCCAGATGGCATGCATGTGGCTCTTGACCAGCTCCAGGTTGGCCAGGTCCAGCGTCGGCGCGTTGACTTGGCCATGAACCATGCGCACTGGGTCGCGGAAGTAGTACTGGTCATGCGGGCTCTGCGACGCACAGTAAGTGATGACCAGGGCCGGCTGGCCGGCACGTCCGGCACGGCCGCTGCGTTGCGCGTAGTTGGCCGGCGTGGGCGGCACGTTGCGCATGTAGACCGTGTTGAGCGACGAGATGTCGACGCCCAGCTCCATGGTCGGCGAGCAGAACAGCACCGGCAGCCATTCGAGCTCCGTGCCATTCTTTTTGCGCCACTCGTCGCGGTCTTTATCCGTGTAGCGGAAGCGGGCTTCACGCTCCAGCCGGTCATCCTGCTCGACCTGGGCCGTGTGCTCTCGCGCCTCGAAGTCGAAGAGCTGGTGGATGGGGCTGGCCAGCAATCCAGCGATGTTCCGGTACAGGGCGCGGAAGAACTCGTTGTCTTCGGCCTGGCGCTGGCTCTGACCTGAGCCAGCTTCCCATAGCAGCGCGGTGCCGTTGAGCTGCCAGCCGGTGAGACCTACATCGGTCTCTTCGCGTTTGACCAGCCCGTAGGACTCGGCAGCCTTGAGCAATGCCGCGATGACATCCGGGTAGGTCTGGTCATTGATGTGCTTGTAGTACGGGTTACCACCGCCCCAGGTGCTGCCTTGGCGCAGCAGCTTTCCCAGGCGAGAGCGGCTGGAACCGATGACCAGGAAATCTTCCAGCAGCAACCGACGACCGCGGCGGTCGGTTTCTTCGCGTGGACGCGAAGTGACGAACCAACGCGCGGGTACAGGCCGTTCGTCCTCGGTGAAGCCCCAGGGCTCACGGAGGTTGGCATAGCTCTGCGTGCGCAGCTGCTCGAGCTCGGTGCGGTCGAGGTAGCGCGTGGCGATGCAGAGCCCTTGTCGCATGAACTCGAACAACGCGCGCAGCACGACGGCGCGCTCACCCGCAGTCGCGGATTGCAGAACTTGGGGCGCTTCGGACCACTCTGCTGCGTCGGCCGCGAGGGCGTCGATATCCTGGTAGCCGATGCGAACCAGGCCCAGCTGTTCGAGGTTGGGGTTGTTGAAGCGCCAACCGCGGCGAAGGTCGAAGTAGGTTCGGTAACCCAGGATGCCGCGCATGGCCTCCTGCACCTGACGGCGCGTGTTGCCCTTGACTTCCGGCTGCTGCATGTACTCGGCACGCACTGCCGGGTCATCGCGGTGGAACCCAAGCGCTTCGAAGACCGCGTTGGCAACCTCGCGCTCTGACAGCGACTGACCGCCCCCCTTTTGCACGGCAGACAGCAGGGCAGCACGGGTCAGCAGCACCTGCAGGAAGTCGTTGAAATGGCCGGCCTGAAGTGCAGCGTCCTGTCGGTTGTCGGAGAAGCCCAGGACCTTCTTTGCTTCCGCGGAAAGCTGCTGGTCCTGCTCGTACAGGTAGCGCAGCGCCGACAGCGTGAGCATCGTCGTGGCCGAGCTCCGACCCTCGCCCGACAGTGAAGTCAGTCGCAGTGCGTCCTTACCGGACGAGGTGTGAGAAACCCCGCATGCCAGACAAAAGCGGAAGGCGCCGGGGATGAACCAGGCCGGCAGTCCCTTGTCGGTCGTCGTGACCCCGTCAGAGCGGACTTTGACAGCTTGCGGCATGAACTTGCGCTGGCCCGACTTGATGCGCCACTCGCCGTCGGCTCGCTCTTCAAGCCACGTCTCCGGATATCGTTCCAGAACATCTGGCTCCCACAAGCCGCGGTCGTCGGGCATCAAGAAGCCGAACTTGACGGCCTCATCGTCGTGCTGCCGCTCGTCGATGCTGCGAACGTCGAAACCTCGGCCCTCAGGGCCATCGCTATCCCAGACAGGGATGTACTCCTGGCCGCAGTCGCGGCAGAAATGCACGTGGTAATACCGCCGTTGGCGGTCGTCATCGCCAGAGACAAACTGCTGGCCGTCCAGTGTGATGGCCCGGCGTCCGGGCGTCTCCAGGGTCGTGTAGACCTTGCCACCGCCAGCGATGAACTGGTGTAGCTTGAAGGCGAAGAGGCTCTTTCCTGCGCCATCCGTGATTGCGTAGGCCTGGAGCATGTACTGCTGAAGGTAGGCCAGGCAGCTTTCGACAGGCTCGCCTGACGCCTCGTGCAACAGCTGTGAAGCGTCGGCCAGGGTGCGCGGGCGGGCTCGGCGGGGCTTGTCGTCCTCGTAGGTCAGTCCCAGGGTGAGCTCAACCCATACCGACATCGGATGGGCAGCCATCGCCTCGAAACCGAGGTCCATCGGCACGCCGGTGCGGATGGCCGCGCCGAGTTGGCTACGCACTGTGTCCAGCGTCTGGCTTTCAGGCGTCGTTCGGCGCAACGTCTCGGTAATGATGTTGCGGTCGGCGATTGAGGTGCCGAAGAGGCGTCGAGCCACATTCGCCACGACGGCGTTGCGCTCCATCTGCGTGCCTTCGGAGGCCATCGTTGCCGAGGTTCCGATGCAGATGAGCTTGTCCGACAGAGCCTCGCGCACGCGACGCACCAGTAGTGCGACATCGGCGCCTTGACGACCGCGGTAGGTGTGCAGCTCGTCGAGGACCAGGAAGCGCAGGCCCTTGGCGTTGCGCATCACCGCCTTGTCGATGTCGTTCTGCCGGGTCATCAGCAGTTCAAGCATCATGAAGTTGGTCAGCAGGATGTCCGGTGGGGTCGCGGCCATGGCCTGACGCTCCTCGTCGGACTCTTGACCGGTGTAGCGACCAAAGCTGACGTCCCGTGTGGCCGGGTCCGAGCCCAGAAACTTCTTGAGCTCCTCAAGCTGCGAATTTGCCAGCGCGTTCATCGGATAGATGACGATGGCGCGTGTGCGCGGCGTTGGGTCGGCGCTCTTCGCCTTGAGGCAGGCGTCCACGACGGGAATGAAGTAGCTGAGCGACTTGCCAGAGCCCGTGCCGGTGGTCAGAACGTAGCTCTCGCCTGCCAAGGCCAGACTGATAGCCTCCGCCTGGTGCTTATGCAGTGGCAGCGTCACTCCGGCCGAGCTGGCCGACTTTCCGAGGCGGAAGATGTCGGAGCACTCAGGGCTCAACTGTCCTGCTTGGACAAGCTCATCGACCGTGCCACCCGACCGGTAGTTCGGGTTGATTTGGATGAGCGGTTCGGGCCAGTATCTTTGGCTCGCGTACTGACCGTTCACATAGTCGCGGATGTCGCCAGCACGTATGCGCGTGAAGCTACGCGTGAACTCCTCGTACTCACCGACGATGTGTTCGCGGAACTTAAAAACGTCCAACGTCACCTCCCTTGGATGCCCTCCTCGGGCAGCCGTGACTGTTTCTGACCTGTCGAGATGCTTTTTTCCTGGCAGTAGTCTCGAACCAGTACCTCTACAAAACTGCTGATGCTTCGGCGCTCTGCCTCAGCCGCCTGCCTTATCAGGTCCTTGAGGTCAGGCGCCACTCGCAGATTCAAGGTTTCGGTTTTTCTAACCACGACGGTTCCTCAGGCCAGCCCGCAAAAATGTAACGCAATTGTGCGCCGGTCGAGGCGCCGAGGAATCCAACTGCGCGGGCGAATTTGCGCGGATACGACTCCATCGCGACGAATCCCGCCACCACCAATCTTGAGCGGGCGGTACGCGCATCTCTGAGGCCAGGCACAGCCATCCGCCGCCCTGAATAAACCCCGACTCCCTATACCAGGCAGTCGCGGGAAGCGGGCTCGTCGCCTTGCTCGACCTCCCAAGACACACACCCGGCTGCACGCCGGGCAAGCGCCGTAACGGCGCTTCTTCTGAATTTCGTGAACCAAATTCGGATGAACGTTGCGTCGATGCATTACGCATCGACGGGGCCGCCGGGGTGTTTGCCGTTTTCCCTTCCTTCACGACGCCGTTATTGGCTGAGAAAAAGCAACTGTTTATGAGCATCACATCAAACCCTCATCCCACAGCGACCGACGCCGCCCCGGCGCCCGCTACAGCCACGCCGCTGACCTACGAGCAACTGCTGCACCATGGCTGCATGCTTGCCGCCCAGGAAGGCATGCAAGAACAGCAAGTCAAGAATCTGGCCTCCGCGTTGCGCCAGTGGATAGCTCGGCACGGATTTTCGACATCGCGACTTGTGGGCGATGACTTCGCGGGCAACTTTGACGAGCTGTTCCAGCGGCATTGCGACGACATCGCCGAGGACCTGGCACAACGCTCGCAACGCGACCGGCAAGAGCTGCTTCTGCGCTGGCGTCGCATTGCGAAGTTACTACGCCGACAGGACACCCTTCCACAGGACTTTGGGGCAGCGCTGGCGCAATGCCTCAAGGCCTCCTCGATGAGCATGGCAGCTTTGGCGCGAGAGGTCGGGCTGTCGCCCACGGCAATTCGCCACTGGATTGCTGGCAAAGGCTGGCCGATTGGCAGCACCCTTCAACATGTCGCCAAGATTGAGATGGTGCTTGAGCTGCCCGTCGGAGCATTGACGAGCCGAGTGCCTCTGGCGCGGAGGACACGCTACGAGCGCGGCGTGGTCAAACGAGACGGGACCACCTCGTTCACAAAGACCGTCCGTAAGCAGCGCTCAGCTTTCCGTCGCCGGACAGTGCCATATGCCGGCCGAATCCGCGACCAATGGCAACGGCTCGGTCGCTTCAAGACGGATTCATTTCGTGAAGGCGCGCGGGCCCACAACACTTGGCGATTGAAGCCAATAGAGCGCTCAAGCTCGGACATTACCGCCCCGATGCTCGTTGACGGACAAATCTGCATCACTTCAGGAGTGCAGTGGCTAGCCACGTCTCCATTCATCGGTTGGCTTGCCACGCCAGCGCCCAACGGCCTAGACATGCCGCTCGAATCGGCCGACACCTTGGCGTGGCTGAGCCATTCTGAGTATGTCATTCAGTACGCACGTTGGATGATTCGTCGCTCTGACAACAAGTTCCACAACGGGGTAAATGTCTTCCTGCAGTACGTAGAGAGTCATCTTCGCGCCGGCTCAGGTTTCGTCTGGATGAACAGTGACTTGCAGTCGACATTACCTGAAGACCTCTATCTGCAGCTGACAGCGGGCATCGAGACCAGCGGCGTGCAGGCCCGTTGGCGAGAGCATTGCGAGTTGGCCCGCAAGAAAATTCAAGACTTTCGAAACAAAGCCATCGACCAGATGGGCGTCCGACGCTCGCGCGACCCCGTGGAGCGAGCGTCGGCCGTGCTCAACGATGAGTTTCCCCTCCGCAAGCTCGTCGATTTCGTTGAACGGCTCGAGCGGTCGATGCCACCACCCGCCCATGCGCGGGACTACCGAGCTTGGCTGAGGAACGTCGTACTGTGCCGGATGCTTATCAGCAACCCCATCCGCGTTGGTCAATACGCTGCGATGACCTACCGCGCAGACGGTATGGGAAACCTGATACGCGTGGCACCAGGTCGGTATCGCATGTGCTTCGAGCCCTCCGATTTCAAGAACGAGAAGGGTGCCGCGAAAGAGCGCTACGACGTGGAGGTCCCGATGGACGTCGGCAAGTGGATTGACCGTTACCTCACGGAGGCCCGCCCCTACCTGCCGGATGCTGAAGTCTCGGACCGCTTCTTTCTCATGGCCGTAAAAGGTAACAGGAAACAGAAGGCGCATCTGGCAGCTGATGGCCTCGAGGCTGACGCTGGCCCAACGGGACAAGCGCTGTACACATGCTTCAAGATTCTCACCTCGAAGTACTGTGATGATTGCCCCGGTTTCGGCCCGCACACCGTGCGACATGCCATCGCAACGGACCATCTGCGGCGCCACCCTGGCGACTACCTGACCGTCGCAAAGCTGTTGCACGACAAGTTGGAAACCGTGCTCAAGAACTACTCGCACTTGAGGGTTCAGGATGGGCTTCGCGTGCTCCACGCCGGCATCGCGCAAGCCAGCCACGACTTGGCTGCCGCTCGCGGAAAAGTCTGAGGAGTTCCGCCTGGACGAATGGAGGAGGCCCCGCTCGCGCGGGGCCCTTTTTCAATTAGGTAACGTCAATGCCGATGCGCCGGGCCCCAGAATCCGTCGCCCACATGAGCTGCCAGCTCGTCGGGTATGACCAACGAGGCAGAAGCTCTGCTGGCAGGTGCGCCGGTGGTAGCAAGTTGCACAGCCAAAGACCAAAACTCGAAGGCACGTTCTCGAGGGTCTCCCTCAAGAGGAAGCACCAGCGAGTCAAGCCTCTCCCGGTGAAGAGATTCCAACGGTGCGATGGCCACAAGGCCATCGCCGTCCACCTGACCATCTCCAAGCCACAACGCCAGCGGGTCGCCTCGTCGCAACGACTCGACCCACGCAGCGGCGCGGATACCCACCAGCGGAACGCAGAAATGATGCCGCCAGTTTCCGAGGTCAAGCGCCGCGACCAGTACCGCGCAGCCCGAGGCGGACGGCATCAGTTGAACGTAGGAGGTCGCGCGCCGACCTGCTGCCATTTCCTTATGGAACTCCGCCGGCGGCATGGCGCCGCAGATAAGCCACTCAGCGGGCGCTACGCCGCGCTGTTCATACATCTCTTTGACCGCGCGCGGCGCCAGCATTTCGCCGACGACGAGACGATGCTCACTCTCCAGCTCGTGCATACGGGCAGCCAAAGTCTCCCCATCGAAAGATTGCTTCTTCATGATGTCCAAATTGACGCGTCAACATCGACGCATCATGTGTAGACAACAGCGAAAAATCAGGCTTGGCTGCATGCAGCAGCGCTGATATGCACCGGTGCATAAACCGCAACCGTGCCCGGCGAAAGCGTTCTGTCGCGACATTCAACCTGACGCGCTCAGCACCTTGGCTCTCTTGAGAATTTCCACCCGGACTTCCTATGGCAGCAGTGGTGCGAGCGGCGACGCCTGCCTGAGTTGCTGGCCTTCCTCCGTCAGGGAAGTCGCCGCATCCCAGTCTCGGGCATCAATGATTTGCCGCCAGCGCTCTTCGAGCTATCTACTGTTGACGTCCTGACGCAGCGCCCACCGGTCCAACGTCTCCATGAGGCGGCTTGCCAGGGACGGCTCGGCCCGAAGCAACCGAACGGCTGCTTGATGGAGCAAAAAGCTTTGTAGGTCCTGTTCTGCGTAGCGGGGCATCACAAGCTCTTATTGATGGGGTCGAGGGGCATGGTGCCCTGCCGCTCTGCCGCCCGGTCAAGGAATTCTCAGAATCAACATCCGCCTGTAGCGGTCACATGATGCAAAGACCATTGGCCGTACAAAGGTCGATTTCTCTTCTTTTACGGCCAATGCGAGTTGGCCCAGTGCGCTCCAAATCGAACGGCTTGCTGCCTATGCACCGGTGCATAAACTCGCTGCGAACTTGGCGGACCACGTGGCCACTCAACACTTCGCCCACAGCCGGATAAACGCTCCCGCTAGACGAGTTCCCCACCAACTCGGGAACTCCCATGATTGAAAGCCTCAATTTCCTGTCAAAGGAAGACATTTGCCGACTCCTCGCCATCTCTCCACGAGGTCTTGGCGACATGGTCTCGGAGAAGAGATTTCCACGACCACTTCGCATTGGAAAGCGCTGCATGTGGACGGAGGAGGCGGTGACCAAATGGCGCCAGGAACTTGGCGACAAGCAGACCAGTGACGCCGCATTTAGACGGCGCTCCTGAGCGAAAGGAGAGCGGGCCCGCAGTCCGTCCGAAGGACTTGCGGGAGGCGTCGCGAGGCACCTGCACAGTAGCTGCAGCTCGGAAATACTGACTGAACGAGTCGGAGTCCAAGGCTGCTGGAACAGCATTGCGGGCTTGCGGATAGCCTATTCAGATGACCACGCAGCCAGCCCCTAGCA
Source organism: Roseateles sp. So40a (assembly GCF_048081605.1). Classification (NCBI taxonomy): domain Bacteria; kingdom Pseudomonadati; phylum Pseudomonadota; class Betaproteobacteria; order Burkholderiales; family Sphaerotilaceae; genus Roseateles; species Roseateles sp. So40a. Next base: position 3,998,091 of record NZ_CP182288.1, read on the forward strand.
ATGTCATCCGCCCGACGCTGTTCCTCGACATCGACGACACGCTATGCCTGAACAGCCCGCTCACCGGCCACGATGCTCTCCTGGCACTTCGGGCGACTGCAACCGACGCCGAAGCTCCGGGGCAGTCCGAATTTTGGTCAAGCTTGTTCCATCGCCTATCCGTCGATGTTCTGGAGTGCGTAATGCGAGAACACCGACCCCGTGTGGTCATTACGAGCAGTTGGCTGCTCCACTTCGACGACCAGATGCTGAAAGCCGTGTTCCACCGAACCGGGCTCAGCTCCGTTGCCGAGAGCTTTCACGACCATTGGGATGCCCAGCAAGACCGCGGAATGACTCGCCTAGAAGCCATCACACGATGGCTAGAGAACCATCACCGCGGCGAGCCCATAGCAATCATTGACGACATTGAAAGCGGGACGGGTCTACGCGGCTCGCACATGGACAGAGCAGGCTGCGTCATTCTTTGCGAACCCAATGTCGGACTTCACGCGCAGCACGTGTCGGCAATCAACACAGCGTTCGGTGCAGCTCATCGCTTTCGAGCGGCCAGTCGCTGAGACGAAATGCGTCGTTCGTCGGTTTATGCACCGGTGCATAGATGCAGCCGGCCCCCTCATCAGTCTGACGGAGTTCTTCGATACGGGCGGCCAAGGCGTGACCGCCCCTCGTCTCAGCTTTCACCGTTCCCCTTTAGTTATCCGCAGGGCCAAGCCCCTGCAACGCGCTGCGTCTCCAAACGAAGAGGGGCTGCTCGCAAACGAAGCAGCCCCTCCCTCTCAGTCACTGCATCGGGGCGCGCTGCGCCGGCAGGTGAAGTGGTGCACCTCGCCCACCTTCCCAGCAATGTCAGCCTCAGCTCTCTGCCAACTTCGGCTCCAGCTCGGGCTCAGCGTCACCGTGCTGTTGCCGAGCCCGCCGTGCTTTCGCTGCCATCAGATTGATGACTTCGAACTGCGGCTTCAATGACGAGTTCTCGGGCTGCGACTCGGTCTTGCCATCCGCGCCCGATGTGTCGGTCGCCATCTTCATGCGATGCCCCAACGAAGGAGCGCTCATCGACCCCATGACATCGACCACTTCATCGACCTGCCGGTTGACATACCGCCTCAGCATGGCGAGCGACTTGTGCCCGGTAACCAGCTGGAGCATGAAGATGTCGCCATGGAACAGCTTTGCGTAGAACGTCGCCGACGTGTGTCGAAGGTCGTGGATGGTGAGATTGCTGACCTTCGCATCGGCACACAGTCGCTTCCAAGCCGAGTTGACCTGACCATCCGTCAGTCCAAAAATCTTCTCTGTCGGCTCCCCGGGTCCCATTTCTTGCAGCACCTCAATGGCCACCGGCGAGAGCGGCACGGGCCGCTTCCCACCTTTGGAATCAGGCAGGTTCAGGACGCGGCGCTCCCAATCCACGTCGCACCAACACGCGGTGGTAGTTGACTCCCCTTTCCTCATCGCCGTTTCGATGGAGAAGACCACGAAGCTCTTGAACTTCGTGTTTCTGAGCTTCGTCATCTCCGCAGCAATCCGCATCGATTCGTCTGCGCTCATCACGCGTTCGCGACCAGCACCGGTAGGCCAGTCAATCGCAAGTGCTGGGTTCTCCTCCAGCCTCCACTTCCAGACGCGCATGGCGTGGGAGAACATGCCGCTCAGAATCGCAACCTCCTGTCGTTGCGTGTTCGCGGCATAACCATCCTTGGACATCAGGCTGAAGAGGTCCTCAAAGTGATGCGGGCTGATGTCCGCAACGTTCATGCCTGCCATGACGGTCCGATGCTTCTGCGCCGCGCGTCCCTGTTGCTCGATGCGCTGCTTTCGGTCCGCAAATGCCTTCTGACGCGCGGCTTTGAAAAGCTCGGTCGGCTCTTCTTCGACGATGTCGAACAGAACGTTCTCGACCTTCTGTTGTTCGGCGGCCAGCTTGCCGTCTGCGTCCTTGCCGAAGACGCGCCCACCTGTCTTCTTCACTGCCTTCAAGGGAAGAAGCCCTGCAGCAACCCGGTACTTGTTCACCTTGGTCAAGACCTGCGGACACCCTTTCTGCTTGCACGTGACAGCCTTGACGTAATCCGTCAGTGCTTCGGCCAGGGTCGTGTGATGCGGCCCAAGGCCCTTCATCTTGGGCGATTGGCGCATCGCGCTTTCGCGCTCAACGGCCCAATCTTTCGCCTCCTGCTTGGTCCGGAATCCGCCTTCGGTCACCTCCGGGCGGCCACTGAGCCGAATGCGGACAGTCCATCCGCACTTCTTCTTGACGTAGGTCGCCATGTCAGTGCACCCCCACCAGATAAACACCGATAGGGAGACTGTTCAGGTGCGCGTCAGCGCAAAACAGGACGGGGGGTCGTTGGAGTTTGCCGCTTTCGGCGCGGCGTTCGTTGACGGTCATAAAAATCACTTCTTGTTGACGCCGGCATCCGGCGAGAAGTGAAGTCCCCAGATTTATTTCGCGCCGGTTTTCTTGAAAAACCTGCGCGCCAAACCTGGGCGTCGATGACCTGACCGCCATTTCTCTGTCCCAAAACTGTCCCAGGACGTGTTTTGAAGCAGAAACAGCAAGGGCCTGCATACGCAAACCCTTGATTCGCAAACATAATTTTTGGTAGGCCGTGCTGGACTTGAACCAGCGACCAAAGGATTATGAGTCCTCTGCTCTAACCAACTGAGCTAACGGCCCACGGGGGTAATGCGTGCTTGCGAACCCTGGCGGGTTCACGGCTCCGGCCTTGCACCGGAGGCGCGGATTGTATGCGTGCTTGTCGGCCTTGCTCGGCAGGCTGATGCGGGCGCGCTCACGCCGGCACCTTCACTTCTGCGACAACGCGTTGGTCACCATCCGCGACGTGATGTCCACGATCTCGATCATCCGGTCGTACGCCATGCGCGTCGGACCGATCACGCCCAGCGTCCCGACCACCTCGCCATCGACCTCGTACGGCGCCGACACGATCGACAGCTCCTCCACCGGCACCACCTGGCTCTCCCCGCCGATGTAGATCCGCACCCCCTCCGCGCGCTCCGACACGTCCAGCAGGCGCATCAGCTGCGTCTTCTGCTCGAACAGGTCGAACATGCGCCGCAGGCTGCCCATGTCGTGGCTGAAGTCCTGCACCGTCAGCAGGTTGCGCTCGCCGGAAATGATCATCGGCTCGTGCTCCTGCAGCCCCTGATGACCCACATCCACCGCCGCGCTCATCAGCTTGGCGATCTCCCCGCGCAGCTGATCCACCTCGGTCCTCAAGCGGTCCCGCACCACGTCCAGGCTCAGCCCCGAGTAATGCGCGTTCAGCCGGTTGCTCGCCTCCGTCAGGTCCGACTGCGTCAGGTCCTGGGCCGTGAACACCAGCCGGTTCTGCACATCCCCGTCCGGCGACACCATGATCACCAGCACCCGCCGGTCGCCCAGCCGAAGGAACTCGATGTGGTGGAACACCGCCGTCTTGCGCGGCGACGTCACCACCCCCACGAAACTCGACAGGCTGCTCAGCAGATGCGCCGCGCTCGCGATCACGCGCTGCGGCTGGTCGGGCAGCAACTGGCTCTCGAAACTGCCCGCCTCGCGCGACATGCCCGGCTTGGCGGTCAGCAAGGTGTCCACGAACAGGCGGTAGCCGCGCGCCGTCGGAATCCGTCCGGCGCTCGTGTGCGGGCTCGCGATCAGACCCAGTTCCTCCAGGTCCGCCATCACGTTGCGGATCGTCGCCGGGCTCAGCTCCAGCCCCGACGCCTTGGACAGCGTGCGCGACCCCACGGGCTGGCCGTCAGCGATGTACCGCTCCACCAGAGCCTTCAGCAGTAATTTCGCGCGGTCGTCGAGCATGCTTTTCATTCTAAAGAACCCGGCCCGGCCCCCTCGGCCCAGCCCCGGCCCCGCCACATCGCTGTGGTGTAATTCCACGCTATGTCCAAGCGCTTCCGCCACGTGGCCATCGTCGGAAAACCCCAGGCTCGGGGAATCCGGCCCATCCTGGAAGAGATTGCCGATTTTGTCGCCTCCCAGGGATTGGATGTTTCCCTCGAACAGGAAACCGCCGACAGCACCGGCATCACCGCCTTCCCCGCTCTCTCCCACGCCGAGCTCGGCACCCAGTGCGACCTCGCCATCGTCGTGGGCGGCGACGGCACCATGCTCGGCTTCGCCCGCCAGGTCGCCCGCTACGGCCTCCCGCTCGTGGGCATCAACCAGGGCCGCCTCGGTTTCATCACCGACATCTCCGCGGACCAGTTCCGCGAAGCCCTCGTCCCCATCCTCGCCGGTGACTTCGAGATCGAGCACCGCTCCCTGCTCGAAGGCGCCGTCTTCCGCGACGGTGAACAGATCTTCTCCGGCGTCGCCCTGAACGACGTCGTCGTCTCCCGCGGCGCCACCGCCGCCATGGTCGAGCTGCGCGTGGACGTCGGCGACGAGTTCGTCGCCAACATGCGCGCCGACGGCGTCATCGTGGGCACCCCCACCGGCTCCACCGCCTACGCGCTGTCCGCCGGCGGACCCATCCTCCATCCCGGCATCGCCGGCTGGGTCCTCCTGCCCATCGCGTCCCACGCGCTGTCCAACCGGCCCATCGTCCTGCCCGACAGCGGCGAGGTCCGCCTCACCATCGTCGCCGGCCGCGACGCCTCGGTGAACTTCGACATGCAGTCGCTGGCCTCGCTGCTGCACGGCGACTGCATCACCGTGCGCCGCTCGCTGCACCGCGCCCCCTTCCTCCACCCCCGCGGCTGGTCCTACTACGCCACGCTGCGACGCAAGCTCCGCTGGAACGAAGGCAACACCTGATGCTCCGCCGCCTCAGCCTCAAGGACTTCGTCATCGTCCCGGCCCTCGAGCTGGACTTCGCCTCGGGCTTCTCCGCCCTCACCGGTGAGACCGGCGCCGGCAAGTCCATCCTGATCGACGCTCTCCAGCTCGCGCTCGGCTCGCGCGGCGATGCCGCCGTCGTGCGCGAGGGCGCCGCCCGCGCCGAGATCTCCGCCGAGTTCGACCGCCCCGCCGCCCTCGCCGCCTGGCTCGAGGAAGCCGGCTTCGAATCCTCGGTCAACGGCGCCGACGACCTGCTCCTGCTGCGCCGCGTGATCGACGCGCAGGGCAAGAGCCGCGCGTGGATCAACGGCGGCACCGCCACCGTCGCCCAGTTGCGCGAGCTCGCCGAGCACCTGCTCGACATCCACGGCCAGCACGCCTGGCAAGGCCTGACCCGCCCGGCGAGCGTGCGCGAGCTGCTCGACACCTTCGCCCAGATCGAGTCCAGGCCCGTCGCCGCCGCCTTCGCCGACTGGCGCCAGGCCAGCGAGGCCCTCGCCGTCGCCCAATCGAAACAGGCCGACCTCGCCCGCGAGCACGAACGCCTGAGCTGGCAGATCGGCGAGGTCGACCGCCTCGGCCCCGACGCCGACGAGTGGGACGAGCTCAACGCCGAGCACCAGCGCCTGTCGCACGCGCAGTCGCTGATGGACGCCGCCCGCGGCGCGCTCGAGCGCATCGCCGAGGCCGAGATCAACGCGGAGGCGCTCACCGACGAGGCGCTGTCCGCGCTGCAGGATGTGCTCGGCTACGACGCCGGGCTGCAGGACACGGTCAACGCGCTGCTGGGCGCGCAGGCGCAGCTGCAGGACGCCGCCCACAGCCTGGGCTCCTACCTGAACGCCGCGGACCTCGATCCCGACCGGCTGCAGCAGCTCGACGAGCGGCTGTCCGCCTGGATCACGCTGGCGCGCCGTTACCGCCGCCAGCCCGCCGAGCTGCCCGCGCTGCTCGCGGAATGGAAGGCCGAGCTCCAGCAGCTCGACGCCGCCACCGACCTCGACGCGCTGCAGGCCCGGGTGGCCGCCGCGCTCAAGAGCTATCAGAAGGAAGCGAAGGCCGTCAGCACCGCGCGCGCCAAGGCCGCGCCGCTGCTGTCCACCGCCGTGTCGCAGGCGATGCAGCAGCTGGGCATGTCCGGCGGCCGCTTCGAGGTCGCCCTGCTGCCGCAGGACGAGCCGCAGGGCTTCGGCCTGGAGTCCGCCGAATTCCTCGTGGCCGGTCACGCCGGCAGCACACCGCGTCCGCTGGCCAAGGTCGCCTCGGGCGGTGAGCTCTCGCGCATCGCGCTGGCCATCGCCGTCACGACGAGTCAGCGCAACAGCGGCGCCGGCACGCTGATCTTCGACGAGATCGACGCCGGTGTCGGCGGCGCGGTCGCCGAGACCGTCGGCCGCCTGATGAAGCAGCTCGGTCAGCGCGTGCAGGTCCTGGCGGTCACGCACCTGCCGCAGGTCGCCGCCTGCGCCGATCAGCATTTCCTCGTGGCCAAGGCGCTCAAGGACGGCAAGACGAATTCCGACGTGCGCCCCATCGCCGGCGAGGCCCGCACCGCCGAGATCGCCCGCATGCTCGGCGGCGAGCGGCTGTCGTCGACCTCGCTCGCCCACGCACAGGAAATGCTCGATCTGTCCGCCAGAGCCGTTCCGGCCGCTCCCCCAACCGCGCCCGCGAGGAAGGTCAAGCCATGAGCGCGCCCCATACCGCGCCCGTGCCCGCGCCGCTCGCCACGCCCACCGCCAACTCGCCGCGCGGCGAGGTGGTGCTCGTCACCGGCATGTCCGGCGGCGGCAAGTCCATCGCGATGCACGCGCTGGAGGATGCCGGCTTCTTCTGCGTGGACAACCTGCCGCCCGAGCTGTTGCCGCAGTTCCTGGACCTGGAGCGCGAGCGCGGCTGGCGCCGCGTCGCCATCGCCGTGGACGTGCGCAGCGCGGGCTCGCTGCCGCAGCTGCTGTCACACATCAAGACGATGCGCCAGGAGGGCGTCACGCTGCGCTCGGTGTTCCTGGACGCTGACGACGACACGCTGCTCCGCCGCTTCTCCGAGACCCGCCGCCCGCATCCGCTGCGCGTGGGCAACGCGGACGGCGACACGCACCGTGCGCTGCAGGAGGCCATCGCGCTGGAGCGCGAACTGCTCACGCCGCTGCGCATGGAGTCCACGGTCATCGACAGCTCGCAGCTGCGGCCGGCGCAACTGCGCGGCTGGCTGCGCGACCTGGTGCAGGTCAGCGGCGCGTCACTGACGCTGGTCTTCGAGTCCTTCGCGTTCAAGCACGGCGTGCCCAGCGACGCGGATTTCGTCTTCGACGTGCGGGTGCTGCCCAATCCGTATTACGACCGCGAGCTGCGCCCGTTGACCGGACGTGACGAGCCGGTCGCCGCCTATCTGGAAGGTCAGCCCGAGGTGCGGCTGATGCTCAGCCAGATCGGCGCGTTCATCGCGCAGTGGCTGCCCAACTTCGCGCAGGACCAGCGCAGCTACCTGACGGTGGCGATCGGCTGCACGGGCGGTCAGCACCGCTCGGTCTATCTGGTCGAGACGCTGGCCCGGCAGTTCGCCTTCCACGGCCAGGTGCTCAAGCGACACCGCGAGCTCGACGCCCGTTGATCAAGCCGCCCGTTCCGCGCCATCGTCCTGCGCATGCTGCTCCATGTCCTGGACCTGGTTGAACAGCAGGATCCCCAGCACCACCGACGCGAACGGCATCAGCACGACCATCAGGATCAGCCAGAGCACGACGTTGCGCTGCGCGCGCTTGAGCGCGATCCCCATGTAGGCGAAGTGGGCGCAGAGCCCGGCGAACAGCCCCAGCCCGAACATCGTCAGCTTGGCGGGGTCACCCTCACCGGGCACCTGCGTCTCGCTGATCAGGAACCACAGGCACACGCCACTGGCGAGCACGGCGAGGAAGGCCGATTCCAGGGCGCTCTTGAGCGCCGCGGCACGGCCGGGCTTGACGACGGTCGACGACATGATGTCCCTGGGATGCAATGAGCGCGCGAGGGGCTGAGGACGCCCCCTTCTGGCGATCGCGCGAGCATACCGGAGCGCCCGGGGATTTCCTCCAGGGACATGCCCCGTGGCGCCAGGGATTCCTGATGGACCGATGAACCCCGATCACGCGACCCCGACTAACACCGCCGTCCCTCAGCCTGGAAAGGTGTTCGCATGTTCGTCCAACTCACGCCATCGCCTGTCATCCACCGGTCCTGTGCCGACGTGGCGCGCGCGCCGCTGCCCGAGGCCTTGAGCGCCAGGCAGGGCCACCTTGCCGCCTGCGAGAGCGAGCAACGGGAACTCTCACGCTTGCGCACCGCGCTGGACGGGATCGGCCGCCAGGCCCGGCTGAGCGGACCGGACTTCGCCGAGGCCCACGGCTGGGCCGACAGCGCGCAGACGCACCTGGACCGTGCCCGCCGGGCCATCGAGGCGGAAGAGTTCGAGGACATGCCGGCGCATGTGGCCACCATCCGATTCCGCATGAACCTGCTGCGCAACTTCCTCGTACGCGCCGGTGCGCTCGATCGCGCCGAAACGGCGCCCGACGCAGGCAGCCCGCGTCTGACGGACCATTTCTCCGCACCCGCGCGCGAGGCCGGTTCCGAGCCGCCCTCGGCACGCGCGGGCAAGCACAAGGTGACGCCCGCGCAGTTCCTGCGGTCCGGCATCGTCCGCATCGCGCATGCGATGACGTGCGTGCCGCAGCTCGTGAGGCGCCACGCGCCCGGCCAGATCCAGCGCGAGAAGATCGGCAAGATGATGGAGCGGGACCTCGCCCTCATGCCCTTGCGCGAAGAACTGAGGCAGCTCGAGCTGGATCTGACGCTCGCCGATCTGAGAACGAGCCTGATCCTGGGCGTGTCGGGGCAGGCTGATCGAAGGACCTGGGCCCGCCAGACCTTGGGGCCCCTGCTCGCGGACGCTCAGCGCGCGGCGGCGGAGGGCTCGCGAGCGCTCAAGAGCAGCCGGCATCCGCAGAAGGACATCGAGGCCTCGATCGCCACCATCCGATCCGATCTGACCTCCTTCAACACCGCCCTCGAGACCAGGGACCTGAGCAGCATGAACTTCGGATTCCTGAATCGCCCCTGTCCGACGCCGTCGGCCTGAGCGGTTACCGGAATCCGGCGGAACCACGAGAGGAGGCGCGCGACTGACCGGCCTTCTCCGGTTTCTCAGGCGTCTGCTGCCCTCGACATGCCCGCTCTGTCCCCCTGCTGTTCGGTTGCCGCGATCAATACGTCGGTCGACCACGACCTCGCCCCCGCACTCCCCGCCCGCCCGTCGCGCTTCGCGAACACGGCCGCCGAGGTCGACCTCTTCGCGCACCGCCGCCTGCTGATCGGCAACCTCGCCCGGCTCGTCGACGATCATCTGAAGGACCTGGACCCCCGCTCCGTCCTGGCTCGCGATGTCCAGAGGCTGCGCGACAGCGATGGCCGAGTCCTGTCCGAGCGGCTCGACTTCACCGCGCCGCTCGGCGACCTGATCGACGTCGCCGCGCGCGCCATCGCCTGTGCGCGGCAGACGCTGCGACTCGACGAGGTCAACACCTTCCTCCTGCGGCAAGAGTGGCGCCAGCCTCTTCCGGCCAGCGAGCAAGTCATCGTGTCTCACGAGCTGAAGCACGCGCGGACCGCGCTCGCCTTGGGCGATGCCAAAGAAGCGGCCCAGTGTTTTCGCCGCATCGAGCGCATCCGGATCCAGGCCCTGGGCTGCGATGCAGACCCGCTGCCCGCGCTGCCCGCGCTGTCCTCCACCGCGCCCGCCGACAGGCCGTCGCCCATCCCGCCGCGCCGGCTCCGGTCGATCGAGCCCTCGGAGCCCCGGTCTGTCGCGAGCGGCCGTGCGCCCCGGTCCGACCTTGTCTACGGCGAGGCCGCGGACATGGATGCGTCCATGAAGCAGAAGTTCCTCGGCGGCCTCAACCGTATCGGCCAGGCCGTCCGGTCCATCCCGCACGGCCTGCGCACCCACTTGTCGCCGGCCCACCTCCAGCGCGCCAGGATCGACCGGGCCATCGATTAGGAGATCCCGCTCGTGCCGATGCGCGAGGAGCTCAAGCTGCTGAAAGCGGACATCCATTGCGCCGGCGTCTACCGCGGGGAGCTGCTCGCCCAGTTGGGGCAGCCAGAGGGTCAAACCATGTGGGCGCGCCACACGCTGGGCGCGCTCCTGCGGGAATCCCGGCAGGCGCTGGCCAGCGCCGACCAGGCGATGGCCACCGGCCGAACGCCGGAGTCCAGCGCTCGACTTTCGATCGAGCAGATCCGTCGCAAGTTGACCGCCTTCAAGGCGGATTGCGACTTCGCGTCGCTGGCCGTGCCGGATTTCGCCTTCCTCTCGCGGCCGTGGCCACGGGCCAGCGTCTAGTCGAGCAGCTTCTTCAGCGGCGCTGGCAGCGCATAGTCGCCCAGCCGCTCGCGCGGGACCCAGACACCCTCGCCGGCCGGACGGGTCTCGCGCGCCAGCACCGCGCGGCGCGGATGCAGCAGCCAGTCGAAGTGCGTCAGCACGTGCTTCACCCGCGGCAGCGTCTCTGGCGCCGCCACGCCCAGCGCGGCGCTCTGCGCCGTCAGCGCCGCCTCGTCGTCGAACAGCGGCAGCGTCCACAAGCCGCCCCAGACGCCTTCGGCCGGCCGCTGCTGCAGCCAGATGCGGCCCTCGTGCTCCAGCCACAACCACCAGTTCTCCCGCTGGCCGCGCTTGAGCTTCTTCGTCTTGATCGGGTAACGCGTCGGATCGCCCTCGGCCAGGCCCGCGCACAGCGTGCTCACCGGGCACAGCAGGCATTGCGGGCTGCGCGTCGCGCACAGGCTCGCGCCCAGATCCATCATCCCCTGCGTGTAGGCCGGCATGTCCGCCGCCGACGCCGGCAGCAGCGCCTCCGCCTGGCGCCACAGGCGCTTCTCCTGCGCCGCCGAGGCCAGATCCCCGTCGAAGGCCAGCAGCCGGCCCAGCACACGCTTGACGTTGCCGTCCAGGATGGCGACCCGCTCGTCGAAGCAGAACGACGAGATCGCCGCGGCGGTCGATCGGCCGATGCCCGGCAGGGTCTCGAGCAGCTCCGCGCTGCGCGGGAACGCACCACCATGCAGCTCGACCACCGCCTGCGCGCACTTGTGCAGGTTGCGGGCCCGGCTGTAATAGCCCAGCCCGGCCCAGGCGGCCATGACCTCCTCGTTGGGCGCGGCGGCCAGCGCGGCCACGTCGGGGAAGCGCTCCAGGAAGCGCTTGTAGTAGCCCAGCACCGTGGTGACCTGCGTCTGCTGCAGCATGATCTCCGACAGCCACACGCGATACGGGTCGCGCGTGTTCTGCCAGGGCAGGTCGTGCCGGCCATCGCGGCGCTGCCACGCGAGCAGCCTGGGCGCGAAGTCCTCGCGCACCGCGGCCACGCGGGCCGCCAGTTCCTCGTCGCTCATCGCTCTTGGGTCATCTCTTCTGGCAAGTGGGGCAATAGAAGGTCGAACGCTGGCCCTGCACGATGCGCCGGATCACGCTGCCGCAGCCGCGGCACAACTGGCCCTCGCGGCCGTACACGCGCGCCTGCATCTGGAAGCTGCCGGCCACGCCATGCGCGTCCTTGAAGTCGCGCAGCGTGCTGCCGCCGGCCTCCAGCGCCTCGCCCAGCACCTGGCGCAGCGCCGCGGCGAGCCTGGCGGCACGCGGCCGGCTGAGCTTGCCCGCGGCCACGCGGGGATCCACGCCAGCCAGGAACAGCGCCTCGCACGCGTAGATGTTGCCCGCGCCGACCACGACATCGCCGGCCAGGATGGCCTGCTTCACCGCGACGCGGCGGCCGCGGAAACCGTCATGCAGGTGGGGGCCGTGGAACTCGATGTCGAAGGGCTCCAGGCCGATGCGCGACAGCAGCTTGGCCGCGGGTTCCGCGTCCAGCGCGTCGGACCACACCACGGCGCCGAAGCGCCGCGGATCGGTCAGCCGCAGGACGCCGCGATCGGTGATCAGCTCGAAGTGGTCGTGCGGCCCGGGCGCCGGAGGATCTTCACGGAACGCCAAGGACCCGGACATGCCCAGGTGCATCAGCAGGCCGCCGCCCTCCTCGCCGATCGGCAGCCACAGGTACTTGCCGCGGCGCAGCGTCTGACCGACGCGGCGTCCGATGAGCCGGTCGGGGCTCACGCCCAGCGGCCAGCGCAGCGGTTTGCCCAGCCGCAGGTCCAGCACGCGGGCGCCCTCGATGGCCGAGGCAAAACTTCGACGTGTAACTTCAACTTCCGGTAACTCGGGCATCCCGGGATCATAGGCGCGCGGCCTTTCCAGCTTCCCTAGAATGGTCCGCCACTTGCCCCGCAAGCGGATCCGCCCAGTTCAGGAGTCTCCTCATGCCCGCCCTCGTGCGCCACCGCTGGTGGCTCGTCGCTGCCCTCGCCCTGAGCTGCGCCTCCCACGCCCAGACCCTACCGCCCGCCGGTACCGCGCCGGCCGCCGCCGATGCCCCCGCGCCGGCCGCCTCCGAGCCCGTGGTCAATTCCGAGCTCGACGCGCCGATGTTCTATCAGGTGCTCATCGGCGAGCTGGAGCTTCAGGGCGGCGAACCCGGTGTCGCCTATCAGGTGCTGCTGGACGCCGCGCGCCGCAGCAACGACGAGGAGCTCTTCCGCCGCGTCGTGCAGATCGCGCTGCAGTCGCGCGCCGGTGACCAGGCCGCCATCGCCGCCCGCACCTGGCGCGAGGCCATCCCCACCTCGCTCGAGGCTCATCGCACGCAGATCCAGCTGCTGGCGCTGCTGAACCGCCCGGGCGAGATCCCGCCGGTGATGCGCTCGCTGCTAGCGCTGACGCCGCCCGACAACCGCGGCGCGCTGATCGCGGCGATCCCGGCGCTGTTCCAGCGCGCACCCGAACCGGCGCGCGTCCAGGACGCCTTCGAGCCGCTGCTGCGCGAGACCGCCGCCCGGCCCGAGACCCGTTTCGCCTCGCTGCTCGTGCTGGGGCAACTCGCGCAGAACGCCGGCCGGTATGAGACCGCGCTGATCCACGTGCGCACCGCCGCCAAGGAATTCCCCGGCCGCGAGGAACCGCTGCTGATGGCGCTGGAGCTGCTGCCCCGCCGCCCGGAGGCCGAGGCGCTGATCACCGCCGAGCTCCAGGCCAAGCCCGACCGCCAGTCGCTGCGCCTGGCCTATGCCCGCGCGCTCGCCCGCGCCCAGCGTCCCGGCGACGCGGCGCGCGAGTTCCGGCTGCTGACGCAGGAATCGCCGACGGAGGCGTCGAACTGGCTGGCGCTGGGCTCGCTGGAGCTCGACCTGCAGCATCCCGACGCCGCCGAGGACGCGCTGCAGCGCTACCTGAAGCTGGTCGACAAGACCGGCGAGCCGACGCTGGCCGATCGCGCGATCGCCGCCGCCGGTCTGGACAAGGGCGAGAACGAAGCCCGCCTTCAGGGCCAGCTGTTGCTGGCGCAGGCCGCGGAGATGCGCGGGGACCTGAAGACCGCCGAGAAGCGCCTGGCCGGCATCGAGGCCGCGCCGGGCAACCTCGACATCGCCTACCGCCGCGCGTCGCTGCTGGCGCGTCAAGGCAAGCTGGCCGAGGGCCGCAAGCTGCTGCAGCAACTGCCCGCGGACCGCGAGCAGGACCGCCGGGCCCGCGTGCTGGCTGAGTCCCAGCTACTGCGCGAGAACCGACAGTGGCAGGCCGCCTATGACCTGCTGGCGCAGGCCGTGAAGCAGTCGCCCGAGGACGCGGACCTGATCTACGAGCAATCGATGATGGCCGAGAAGCTGGGCCGGGCGCAGGAGATGGAGACGCTGCTGCAGAAGGTCATCGCGCTCAAGCCGCAGCATTACCACGCGTACAACGCGCTCGGTTACTCGCTGGCCGATCGCAACGAACGGCTGCAGGAAGCGCGCGATTTGATCTCCAAGGCGCTGAGCTTCGCGCCGGGCGAGCCCTTCATCGTCGACAGCATGGGCTGGGTGGAGTTCCGCCTGGGCCGCCTGGGCGAGGCCGAACGGCTGCTGCGCCAGGCCTATGGCTCGCGTCCGGATGCCGAGATCGCCGCCCACCTGGGCGAGGTGCTCTGGGCGGCCGGCCAGCAGGACGAGGCCCGCCGCGTCTTCGCCGATGCCGCCCGGCGCGATCCGCGCAACGAGGCGCTGCAGTCGGTGATGCAACGCCTGCAGGTCCGCCCCTGATGCGGCGGCGGCAGTTCCACTCGGGCGCGCTGGCCGCGCTGGCGGCCCTGACGGGCGTGGCGCTCGGCGGATGCAGTTCGCTGTCCCGGACCCCGGAGGCCGAGGCGGCGGCGCTGGCCAGCGCGGGACGGTTGACCGGCCGGCTCGGGCTGATCGTGCCGCCGGGCGCCGGCGGTCAGCCGCGCGGCCAGAACGTCACCGCCAACTTCGAGTTGCTGGGCGACCCGCGCCGCGGCCAGCTCGAGATGAGCACCCCGATGGGCAGCCTGGTCGCCCGTGTCACCTGGCAGCCGGGCTCGGCCTGGGTGAAGACGCCCGACGGCGACCGCGCCTATGACGACATCGATGCGCTGACGCAGGAGCTGCTCGGCGAGCCGCTGCCGCTGCAGGCGCTGTTCGACTGGCTGCGCGGCCGGCCCTGGCCGCAGGCGCCGTCGCGTCCGGACGGCGAGACGGGCTTCCAGCAACTGGGCTGGCAGGTCGACCTGCGCCGTTTCGGTGATCAGCTGATCTCGGCCCAACGACTCAATCCCCAGGGGCCGCAACCGCTGGCGACGCTGCGCTTGAAACTCGACGCGCCCGCCGCGCCTTGATATCCCCTCGATCACCCGGGGTATTTTTGCGCAGTATTCACGCCGAGAATCCGGGATAGCCGTTAGTCGCACAGACGGCCTTTCCAAAGCCTTTTGATACTCGGCGGCATACTGCGCCTCCCCCAGGTCCACGACGTCCATGACTGCCCTCTCCACCGCAGCCCCGCTCAAGGCGCTCTACGACGTGCCGGCGCCGGCCAAGCTCAACCTCTTCCTGCACGTGGTGGGCAAGCGCCCGGACGGTTATCACCTGCTGCAGTCGCTGTTCGTGCTGATCGACTGGGCGGACACGCTGCACTTCGAGCGCCGCGCCGACGGCGCGCTGCACCGCCACGATCGCGGCGACGCCCTGCCCCCGGACGACCTGTGCCTGCGCGCGGCACGGGCGCTGCAGCAGGCCAGCGGCTGCGGCTTCGGGGCGGACATCCACATCGACAAGCGCCTGCCTGCAGGCGCGGGGATGGGTGGGGGCTCCTCGGACGCGGCCAGCACGCTGCTGGCGCTGAACCGGCTGTGGGGGCTGAACTGGTCGCGGGAGCGCCTGCTGCCGATCGCGCTGACGCTGGGGGCGGACGTGCCGTTCTTCGTCGGCGGACGCAACGCCTTCATCGAGGGCATCGGCGAGCGCATGACGCCGATCGAGGTGCCGGAACTGCGTCTGGCGGTGGTGAAACCGGCCATGAGCATCGGCACCAAGGAAATTTTTTCGAGCCCCCTGTTGCAAAGGTCAGAAAGCGTGGCTATAGTAGCGGGCTTTCCTGCAGCGAACGACACACGCAGCGAAGACGGCCTCGAAAGGGGTTTTCAGAGCAACGAAATCGATCGCTCGGGTGAACGCAAAGGCAGTATCTGCCGCGATCACCAAACGCAAGAAATACCCGTGTACCGGTTGTACGAGGGTTGGGGCAGAAATGATCTGCAACCTCCCGCGGAAGCTGCGAGTCACGAAGTATCGACAGCGCTTGAATGGTTGCAGGCCCGCTACGAAAATTCTCGTATGACGGGTTCAGGTAGCGCAGTTTTTGCTATAGTTCAGCCCTCGCGAATTGATGAGCAAACAGCTGATCGAAACGCGAAGCAGGAAATAGACACGGTCACCGGCCTGGAGAGCAATCTCAAGGCGACACCAGAAGGCGGGTTCCAGGAACTCCCGGATGGTTGGGTCGGAAGGATGTGTCGCAGTCTGTCGGTTCACCCCTTGCGGGGCTGGGCAGAAGACTGAAGGTTGTAGGGTGCTGTTCCTCGAACAGTGTCCGGTGTAGGGGAGTCGCCAAGTTGGTCAAGGCATCGGATTTTGATTCCGACATGCGAGGGTTCGAGTCCTTCCTCCCCTGCCAAATTCTCAGTTTCAATCCGGGACCCGCTGGGTTGGCCACCGGGCCATAAGTCTAAGGATGGCCCGTCGTGCTGCTCAATACCGTCCTCTTCACGGGTAACGCTAACCCGACCCTCTCCAAGGAAATCGCCACGCATCTGGGCCTCGAGCTCGGCAAGGCTGTGGTTGGTCGTTTTTCCGATGGCGAGGTGGCCGTTGAAATCCAGCAGAACGTCCGCGCCCGCGACGTCTTCATCGTCCAGCCCACCTGCGCGCCGACGAACGAGAACCTGATGGAACTGCTGATCATGGTCGATGCGATGAAGCGCGCCAGCGCGCGCCGCATCACCGCCGTGATCCCCTACTTCGGATATGCCCGCCAGGACCGCCGCCCGCGTTCGACGCGCGTGCCGATCTCGGCCAAGGTCGTGGCCAACCTGCTGGAGACCGTCGGCGTCGAGCGCGTCCTGACGATGGACCTGCACGCGGACCAGATCCAGGGCTTCTTCGACATTCCCGTCGACAACATCTACGCCTCGCCGGTGCTGCTGTCGGACCTGAAGGCCCGCAACTACAGCGACCTGGTGGTGGTCAGCCCTGACGTCGGCGGCGTGGTGCGCGCCCGCGCGCTGGCCAAGCAGCTGGGTTGCGACCTGGCGATCATCGACAAGCGCCGTCCGGCCGCCAACGTCTCCGAAGTGATGCATGTCATCGGCGAGATCGATGGCCGCAACTGCGTGATCATGGACGACATGATCGACACGGCCGGCACGCTGGTGAAGGCGGCCGAGGTCCTGAAGGACCGCGGCGCCAAGAGCGTCTTCGCGTACTGCACGCACCCGATCCTGTCGGGCCCGGCGATCGAGCGCATCGCGGGTTCGCATCTGGACGAAGTCGTCATCAGCAACACGATCCCGTTGTCGGAGGCCGCCAAGGCCTGCGGCAAGATCCGTCAGCTGTCGGTCGCATTCCTGTTCGCCGAGACCATCCGCCGCATTTCGGACGGTGAATCGGTGACCTCCCTGTTCAGCGAGCAGAACAACAACTTCTGATCGCGTCCTGAGTTCGGCCGCTGTTCGCGAGGACAGCGGCCGTTTCGCGAAGGTGCCTGGTCGCGGGGCCTTCCACCGGTGCGTCAATGGTGTCGCACCGTCCATTTGGAGATTGATATGAAATTCGTCGCTTTTGAGCGCAAGCTGCAGGGGACCGGAGCGAGCCGCCGCCTGCGTTTCGCTGGCAAGGTTCCTGGCATCGTCTACGGTGCGGGCGAGCCGTCCGTGATCGAGCTGGATCACAACGCGCTGTTCCACGCCATGAAGAAGGAAGCTTTCCACAGCTCCATCCTCGACATGGAACTGGACGGCAAGACCACGCAAGTGCTGCTGCGTGACTTCCAGATGCACCCCTACAAGCAGCAAGTGCTGCACGTGGACTTCCAGCGCGTTGACGCGACGACGAAGATCACGAAGAAGGTGCCGCTGCACTTCGTGGGCGAAGCCGAATCGCCGGCCGTGAAGACCGACAAGGGCACCGTGAACCACGTGCTGACCCAGCTGGAAATCACCTGCCTGGCGCAACAGCTGCCCGAGTTCATCGAAGTCGACCTGAGCGGTCTGACGCTGGGTCACTCGATCCACGTGAACGACCTGAAGCTGGCTGACCACATCAAGGTCGTCACGCACGGCAAGCCGAACCCGGTCATCGCGACCCCGGTGGCCGCTGTGGTCGAAGAGATCGTCGTGGCTGCCGCTCCGGCCGCTGACGACAAGAAGAAGAAGAAGAAGTAATTTTTCTTCCTTCGCGGCGGATGCGCACCTGACGAGGCGCGTGTCCATCGCCCAGAAGAAGGCCCCGCTCGCGGGGCCTTCTTCATTTGAGTCTCCCCCTGATAATCGCGCTCCATGATTCGTCTCTTTGTCGGCCTGGGCAACCCGGGCTCCGAATACGAGGACACGCGGCACAACGCCGGGTTCTGGTGGATCGACGCGTTGGCGCGTGGCCTGAAGGTCACGCCGCAGCTGGACACCAAGTACCACGGGCTGGTGGCGCGGGTGAACGATGCGCCGGGCGCATCGGGTCCGATCTGGCTGCTGCAGCCGATGACCTACATGAATCTGTCGGGCAAGTCGGTGGCGGCGCTCGCGCGATTCTTCAAGATCGCGCCCGAGGAGATCCTCGCGATCCATGACGAGCTCGAGATCGCGCCGGGTGAGCTCAAGCTCAAGCAGGGCGGCGGCAACGCGGGCCACAACGGGCTGAAGGACATGCAGGCCCAGCTGGGCAGCGGGAACTTCTGGCGCTTGCGGCTGGGCATCGGCCATCCGGGGCATCGGGACGAGGTCGCCGGTTATGTGCTGCGCAAGCCGCCGCTGGCCGAGCGCCAGGCGGTGGAGGACAGCATCGGCAAGTCCTTCGAGGCCTTCAAGCTGATGACTGCCGGCGACATGGCCAAGGCCGTGGCGCTGCTGCACGCGAAGCCGCCGCGGCCCAAGCCGCCGAGACCGGCGAACCTGCCGCCCAAGCCGGGCACCCCGACAACGACCGATCCCCAGCCGGCCGCGACGACGGCCGCGCCCCCACCTTCTGGAGACTGACATGCCTGCGCGCACCGCATCGATCCTGACGACTGTTGTTCTGGTCCTCTTGCTCGGCGCGGTGAACGCGCAGCCGGCACCGGCCACGCGCAACCCCGGCGAACGCACGCTGGGGTATTACCGCTGCGGACCGGACGGCCTGGATCTTCGCGACAGCCCCTGCCCGGACGGGCAAGGCCAGGCACTGGCGCTGCCGCAGGACAAGGTCGATGCGAAGGATGCGGCCGCCGCGCGCAAGCGCTCGGCCGACGAATCGCGCGAGCTCGCCGCGCGACAACGAAACCGGGAGCGTGTGGCGGCCAGCACGGCGCCGGCGGGCGCGGCCGGCATCGACGGCGACGCGACACCGCGGGGCGCGAAAGCGCCCTCGAAGTCCACGATCAAGGGCGCGTCC
Organism: Roseateles sp. So40a; assembly: GCF_048081605.1. Classification (NCBI taxonomy): domain Bacteria; kingdom Pseudomonadati; phylum Pseudomonadota; class Betaproteobacteria; order Burkholderiales; family Sphaerotilaceae; genus Roseateles; species Roseateles sp. So40a. The sequence continues at coordinate 4,016,965 of NZ_CP182288.1, forward strand.
AACCCGTCCAAGCCCAAGGATCCGAAGCGGCCCAAGCCGAAGGATCCGAAGCCGAAGAAAAAGCCCAAGCTGCCCAAGTCGCCGACGGAGCCGACCACACCTCGCTAGAATGCGCGCCGTTGGTGCTCGTGCGGACATTGCGTCCGCGCAGTTAAACGGGAATCAGGGAGTGGTCGCATCGACGATGCGCGAACCAACCTGAGCTGTCCCCGCAACGGTAAGTGGCCCGCCGGCCGCGCGACCGGGATCCTGATCAGGACCGAGATCGCCGCCCGCACTGCCTGTCCCCATGTCCACTGGCGCGCTCGCGCTGGGAAGGACACAGGCAGCGGCCACCAGCCCGGATACCGGCCAACAGGTGGTGTCATCAGCCGATCGCGCGCCCTTCCCTCATGGATGGGCAGCGCGACGCAGCGGGTGATGCCGTTTCTCAGCGGTCCTGCGGGTGAGCAGGCTGCTGAACGTCCGTCGTTGGTCCTTGCTCATGCTTCCGTACGTCTCGCGCGCGCGCACTGCTGCCCGCTCGCTGCTCGTCCTCACCCCGCTGGCGTTCGCCTCGGCCGTGCTCGCGCAGTCGCTCCCCTCCCCCGCTGCTGGCGGCACCTCCCCCGCCTCCCCCACCACATCCCCCGTCACATCCCCCACGGCCTCCCCCAACAGGCTGGATGAGGTCACCGTCACCGGCACGCGCAGTCCGATGAAGCTGTCGGACGTCGCGGCAGACCTGACCGTCATCAACCGCGACGCGATCGAGCGTCAGGGCTTCGGCAACATCGCTGCGCTGCTGCGCAACGTGGCCGGCCTGCAGATGACCAGCAACGGGGGGCCGGGCAACTCGACCTCGGTCTTCATCCGGGGCGCGGAGACGCGCCACACGGTGGTGCTGATCGACGGCGTGCGGGTGGATGGCCAGTCCACCGGCGGCGCGAGCTGGCAGAACCTGCCGGTCTCGCAGATCGAGCGCATCGAGGTGCTCAAGGGTCCGGCCAGCGCACTGTATGGCTCCGACGCCATCGGTGGCGTGGTGCAGATCTTCACGCGCAAGGGCTCGGGTCGTCCGCAGCTCGACATGGGCGTGGGCGGCGGCAACCTGGGTCAGGTGAAGGCCGACGTCGGCGTGAGCGGCGGCTCGGCGGACTTCGATTACGCCGGCTCCCTCGCGATCGACCGTGGCACCGGCTTCAACGCTTTCCTCAACACCGCTTCGCGCAGCTACAACCCCGATGCCGACGGCTGGCGCAACTACAGCGGCAGCCTGCGCCTGGGCGGCCGCGTGGCCGAGGGCCAGCGCCTGGAGCTCCTCGCGCTGAAGAGCCGCGGCAATGCGGGCTACGACGCCGGCAAGAACGCCGATGACCGCGGCATCACCGACACGATGGCCGCCAAGGTGAGCCTGCGCTCGACGTGGTCGGACGCGTTCTCGACGCAACTCTCGGTCGGTCAGTCCGAGGAGGACTACGAGACCAAGCCCAGCTCGCCCTACCTCACCGAGACGCGCATCCGCAGCGCCTCGCTGCAGGGCTTCTATCAGATCACCCCGCGGCACCAGCTCAACGGCGTGCTGGAGCGTCGCGAGGACCGGCTCGTCAACAGCGGTCTCATCAGCGGCGGCAAGAGCACGCGCGACCAGAACGCCGTGGGCCTCAGCTACCTGGGCACGCTGGGCGACCTGAGCCTGCAGGCGCACGGCCGTCATGACGACGACAGCGACTTCGGTGGCGTCGACACCGGCAGCGTCGCAGCGGGCTACAAGCTCGGCGGCGGCTGGCGCGTGACGGCCTCGGCGGGCAATGCCTTCCGCGCGCCGACACCGTATCAGCGCGGCAGCGTCTATGGTCCCGACACCAGCAAGGGCTTCGCCGAGCTGCAGCCCGAGCAGGGTCACAACCGCGAGGCCGGCCTGAGCTGGGCGCAGGACGGGTTCGACGCGGCGATCACCACCTTCCACAACCGCGTCACCAACCTGATCGCGTTCGGCGCGGCGGGCTCGTGCCGATCGACGTCGGGCTGCTACAGCAACGTCGCGCGCGCGCTGCTCAAGGGCACCAGCCTGAAGGCCGGCGCGCAGATGGGGCCGGTGAACCTGAGCGCCACCGCGGACTTCCTGGATCCAACCGATGCCAACAGCGGCCGCCAGTTGCAGCGGCGCGCCAAGCGCTTCGGCACGCTGCGCGCCGAGACGGCGATCAGCGCCTGGACGATGGGCGCGACGGTGGTCGGGTCGGGCAAGCGCTTCGACGATGCGGCCAACACGATCCGGCTGGGCGGCTATGGGCTGCTCAACCTGGACGCGCAGTACGCGTTCGCCAAGGACTGGCGTCTGCAGCTGAACGTCGACAACGCGTTCAACCGCGATTACCAGACGGCGAACTACTACCAACAGGCGCCGCGGACCTGGTTCGTGATGCTGCGTTACTCGCCTTCGCTGTAAGGTCGGCGCTTCCTCTCGTCGCCACCTCGATCTCACGGAGCCTCGCATGCCCGCACACCATCTCATCGTCGGCGGCCAGCGCAGCGGCAAGTCGCGCCACGCGGAGCGGCTGGCCTTGCGATGGGCGCGCACGCCGGGGCAACGCGTCGTGGTGATCGCCACCGCCGAGGCGCATGACGACGAGATGCGCGAGCGAATCGCGCGGCATCAGGCGGATCGGCCCGAGGGGTTCGAGACGGTCGAGGCGCCGCTCAGGCTGTGCGACGCGCTGCGCGAGGCGGCGTCGCCGGATCGGCTGTTGGTCGTCGACTGTCTGACCTTGTGGCTGACCAACTGGTTGATGCCGATGGACGGTGAGCCGCGGATGGAGGATTGGCGCGGTGAATGCGCGGAGCTGCAGTTGCTGCTGCCGACGCTGGCTTCGCCAGTGGTGTTCGTGTCCAACGAGGTCGGCTGGGGTGTGATGCCGATGGGACGCGAGGTGCGTGCTTATGTGGATGATTTGGGAAGGCTCAATCAGCTGGTCGCACGGCAGTGCGGCGAGTTGACGCTGATGGTCGCAGGGCAGGCGTGGACGCGCGCGGTGGAGAAAGAGGAGAACGAGCGATGAAAACAATGGGAATGGATGCGTACTGCCACCGCCAATGGCCCTCACCCCTGCCCTCTCCCGCAAGCGGGAGAGGGAGTAAGACCTCCTGGCGCAATCGCGTGGTGGTGGGTGTCGTGGCGATGTTGGGTGCGACGGCGATCGCCGCGCCGATCACGTTGAAGGATGACCGTGGGCACACGGTCACGCTGCCCGACGTCCCCAAGCGCATCGTCAGCCTCCTTCCCTCGCTGACGGAGACCATCTGCGAGTTGGGTGACTGCGCCAAGGTTGTCGGCGTCGATCGCTTCTCCAACTTCCCCGCGAGCGTGCAGAAGCTGCCACGGCTCGGCGGTCTGGACGACACCAGCATCGAGACGCTCGTCGCGCTCAAGCCCGACGTCGTCGTGCTCGGCGTGTCCGCGCGCGTCATCGACCGGCTCGAGGGACTGGGGATCAAGGTCGTCGCGCTCGAGCCCAAGAGCATGAACGACGTCCAGCGCGTGCTGGGCAAGATGGGGCAGATCCTCGGCAAGGAGGACGACGCGCGGCGCCTGTGGAACCGCGTCGACGGCCACATCGCGCAGAGCGCCGCGACGCTGCCCCCGGGCGCTCGCGGGCTGAGCGTCTATTACGAGGTCGACGCCGGGCCCTACGGCGCGGGCACGGCGTCCTTCATGGGCGAGATCCTCACGCGACTCGGCGCGAAGAACATCATCCCCGCCGAGCTTGGCCCCTTCCCCAAGCTCAATCCTGAATTCATCGTGCGCGCCGATCCGCAAGTGATCATGGTCGGACAGCGCAACGCGGGCGGATTGCCGCAACGGCCCGGCTGGTCGGCGATCCGCGCAGTCAAGAACCAGCGCCTCTGCGTCTGGATCCCGTCGGAGTCCGACGTGCTGGTGCGGCCGGGTCCACGCATGGCGGAGGCAGCGGCGCTGATGGCGCGCTGCCTGCGTGAAGCGGCGGCCGGTCCGGTCGCGCTGCCCACGGTGCCCTTCAACGCGCCGCCCGGAGGCATGCGCTGATGGCGGCCTTCCTGCGTTCGCGCACGGCTGCACAGCTCGTGGCCTTGCTGCTGCTGAGCGCGGTGCTGATGGCGCTCGGGCTGGCGATCGGCAGCATGGGCTGGAGCCCGTGGACCGAGGCCAGCGACACGATGCGGATGATCCTCTGGGACATCCGCGCGCCGCGCTCCCTCGGCGCCTGGCTGGCGGGCGCGCTGCTCGCGCTGGCCGGCGCGATCGCGCAGGGGCTCTTCCGCAATCCGCTGGCGGATCCGTATCTGCTGGGCTGCTCGGCGGGCGCGTCGCTCGGCGTCGCGGCGCTGCTCTTCGTCATGGGCATCTCGCCGGCGGCGGCCGCGCTGGCGCTGCGCGTGGGCATGACCGGCGCGGCCTTCGTCGGCGCGATCGGCGCGGTGCTGCTCACGCTGGTGCTCGCGCGCGGCGTCACGCAGAGCCTGCGCCTGCTGCTGGCGGGTGTCGTCGTCGGCGTGGTGCTGGGCTCCGGCTCCGCGCTGCTGACGCTGATGAATCCCGACATCCTGCGCGCCATGCAGGCCTTCATGCTGGGCAGCACCGGGTATGTCGGCTGGAGCGCGGTGCAGGTGATGGTCGTCGCGCTGGCGGTGTGCCTGCTGACCGCGCTGGGCTGCAGCCGCGCGCTGGACGCGCTGACGCTGGGCGAAGACACCGCGCGCTCGCTCGGTCAGCGGCTCACGGTGATCCGGCTGCTGCTGATCGCGGCGCTGTCGCTCGCGACGGGCGCGGCGGTCGCGCAATGCGGATTGATCGCCTTTGTCGGACTGGTCGCGCCGCACCTCGTGCGCAGCTGGGGACCGACGACGCACGGCGCCTTGCTGCTGCTGTCGCCGTTGACGGGTGGCGCGCTGCTGCTGGCGGCGGACATCGCCGCGCGCTGGGTGATCGCGCCGCAGGAGTTGCCCGTGGGCATCATCACCGCGCTGCTGGGCGGCAGCTACCTGCTCTGGCTGATGCATCGGCGCAAGGCGCACTTCAGCGGACTCGGGGGTGGACGATGAACGCCTCCGCGCTGCGCATCGAGCTGAAGTCGCTCTCGCTGGGGCATCGCCCGGTGCTGCATCCGCTGACGCTGGCGCCCGCACCGCGCGCCTGGACGGCAATCGTCGGCCCGAACGGAGCGGGCAAGTCCACGCTGCTGCGCGCGATCGCGGGGCTGTTGCCCTTCGACGGGACGCTCACGATGGACAACCAGGACTGGACCGCATGGCCCGCGAAGGAGCGTGCGCGACGCGTCGCGTGGCTGGGTCAGAACGAAGCGGCGTCGGAGGACCTGACGGCGTATGACGTCGTGATGCTGGGCCGCTTGCCGCATCAGGCGTGGCTGGCGCCGGCGAGCGCGGCGGATCACGAGGCGGTCGAGCACGCGATGCGCCAGACGCAGAGCTGGGACTGGCGCGAGCGCGCGTTGGGCAGCCTGTCGGGCGGAGAGCGGCAGCGGGTGCTGCTGGCGCGGGCCTTGGCGGTGCGCTCGGGCGTGTTGTTGATGGATGAGCCCTTGGCTCACCTGGATCCGCCGCATCAGAGCGACTGGGCGCGCATCGTGCGTGAGCGCGTGGAGGCGGGGGCCGCGGTGGTCAGCGTGCTGCATGAGCTGAATGTCGCGATGCAGGCGGACCGATTGGTGGTGATGGATGAGGGGCGGATCGTGCACGAGGGTGCGCCGCATGACGAGGCGACGCACGAGGCGTTGCAGCGTGTGTTCCATCACCGGTTGTTGATCCTGCAGGTGCAGGGACGTTGGGTGGCGTTGAACGCATGATGAGTTGTCCGGCTTTTCTGATCAGTGCACCGGCCTCGGGCCAGGGCAAGACGAGCGTGACGGCGGCGCTGGCGCGCTCCGCGCGCCGGCGTGGGCTGCGCGTGCGCGTGTTCAAGACGGGGCCGGACTACCTGGATCCGATGGTGCTGGAGCGTGCGAGTGGGCAGACGGTGTATCAGCTGGATCTGTTCATGGGTGGCGAGGCTCATTGCAGGGAACTGCTGACGCGCGCTTCCGAGGACTCGGATCTGATCTTGGTCGAAGGGGTGATGGGCTTGTTTGATGGCAAGCCCAGCAGTGCCGATCTGGCGGCGACGTTTGGGTTGCCGGTGATTGTGGTGATGGATGCGTCGGCGATGGCGCAGACCTTCGCGGCGTTGGCGACGGGGCTCGCGCGATTCCGCGATGACATCCGTGTCGCGGGCATCGTCGCGAATCGTGTGGGCAGCGACGCACATGCACACATGGTTGGCGAAGGATTGCCCGCCGATCTGCCGTTGATCGCCGCCCTCAAGCGCAATGAGGCGCTTTCGCTGCCTGAGCGGCATCTGGGATTGGTGCAGGCGTTGGAGTTGCCGGAGATTGATGGGCAGCTGGATGCGTGGGCGGATGTGTGGGACGCGGCGGCGGAGTCTTCGATGAAGGACTCGGTCGTCCTGGAGGGCGACGACCGGTGGCCCCTCCTCCGAGGTAAAGGAAGGAATTCGCCAGCCGGGAGGCTGGTGAAGGGGGGACAGGAGGAGGAGGGGCTACCGGTTGGCGGCCTCGTGCTCGGTCGATCCCTGGAGGGGCGGCGCATCGCCATTGCGACCGACGCGTGTTTCTCCTTCATCTACCCGGCGAATCTGGATTTGCTGAAGCGCCTGGGTGCGGAGGTGATGGCGTTCAGCCCATTGGCGGGCGATGAGGTTCCGGAGTGCGATGGGATGTGGCTGCCAGGCGGGTACCCGGAGCTGCATGCGGAGACGTTGCGGAGGCATCCGAGTTTCTTCCGCGCGATCGCGGCGCACCTTGATGCGGAGAAGCCGTTGCTTGCCGAGTGTGGCGGCATGTTGGTGCTGCTGGATGAGTTGGCGGATGCCGATGGGCGGCGACACGTGATGGCCGCGCTGATGCCGGGCAAGGCGTCGATGCAGAAGCGCCTGGCGGCGTTGGGCTTGCAGTCGATCGCGTGGCCTGAGGGTGAGCTGCGAGGTCACACCTTCCATTACTCGACGATGGAAACGTCGATGGAGCCCATCGCGACGGCGACGAATCCGAATGCGGGACGTGCTGCAGAGCGCTTGTATGCGCGGGGCTCGCTGAGGGCGAGCTACGTCCACCACTACTTCCCGTCGAACCCCGAAGCCATCGCGGCGTTCTTCGGCGGGGCTGAATTCAACTTCAAGAACTGATTGCTCATCATGCTGCTCGAAACCGGATTTGCTCACATCGCGCAGGCCTTGCTGTGGCCGGTGCTGATTCTCGTGGCCCTGGGTTTTGTCTACGCGTTGTGGACGGCGGGGGCGACGCTGATGGAGGCGGTGCAGCGTCGTCGGCCGGGCTTCCGGCTGCTGACGGTGGCGGAGGGCAGCAACCTCGAGACGCTCGAGTTGCAGGTGGTGCGCCGACTGGAGGCACCGCGTCTGCTGGGCCGGGTGGCACCGCTGCTGGGACTGATCGCGACGATGGTGCCGCTGGGCCCGGCGTTGCAGAGCGTCGCGGCGGGGCAAGGTCAGCAGGCGCTGGCGGTGTTCAGCTCGGCGTTCTCGGGCGTCGTGCTCGCGCTGGCGGCCGCGGCCATCGCGCTGGTCGTGTACTCGATCCGTCGCCGCTGGTTGATCGCGGAGCTCCTGTCGATCAAGGCTGAGAAGGGCTGGGCATGAGCGCCGGTCATCGCCTGTCAATCCTCGCCGAGGAGGACGACGATCCGATGCTGTCCGCGGTGAACCTCGTGGACGTGTTCCTGGTGCTGGTCGTGGCGTTGCTCACCGCGGTGGCGCTGCAGCAGCAGTCGCATGCCGATGAGACGGTGATCCGCAATCCGGGTCAGCCGGGCATGGAGATCGTCGTGCGCAAGGATGGCCAGGAGATCAAGTACCGCGGCAACGGCGGCAGTGCCGAAGGCCAGGGCCAACGGGCCGGTGTCGCCTACAAGATGAAGGACGGCTCGATCATCTACGTGCCCGAAGCCGGTGAGGCCGGCGCGGGCGCGGGCGCGGGAACCGGCACGGCGCGGCCATGAGCTGGCGCGCTCTCCTGACCCGCGGCCTCGCGACCGCGGGATTCGTCGCGTTGTGCGTGCCGGCCGTGGCGCAGGCCGCATCGCGGCTGCTGTTCCTCAGCGTCGACATCACGCCCTCGGCCAAGCACGCGCTGATCGAGCGCGAGGGCAAGGCGGCCGGCTTTGAAGTGCGTCAGCTGGAGTACCCCTTGCGCGGCGCTCCGCAAGACAAGGATCCCGCGCTGGATCGCGCGCTGCGTGACGCCGACCTCGTCTGGATCGACATCCCGCATGCGACGGCCGAAGCGCGTCTGCATCAGATCGTCGATGGCGCGCTGCAACGCGCCGCCCTGCCCGCCTCGCGTGTGTTGTGGATCCCGGCTGGCGAGCCCGCCGCCACCGATCGCAGCGCTCGCGCCTATCTGCAAGCGGGGGGCCCCGCCAACACGCGAGCCGCCTTCGCCATCGCCCGCGCGCAACTCGCCAATCAACCGGCGCCGGATCTCGGCCCACCGCAATTGATCCCGCAGCGCGGCATCCACTATCCCGGTGCGCCCAAGCTTTTCGCCGATGCCGGCGAGTTCCGCGACTGGGCCGCGCGACAAGGCCTGCGCGGCGAGCCCGTCGCGATCCTGCTGCATCGGTATCACTTCGTCCAGGGCAACACCGAGTGGCTGGACCGCTGGCTCGCGATGTTCCGTGAGCGCGGCCTGCTCGCCTTCGCCGCGTTCAGCGGTCAGTTGAGCGACAAGCCGTTGTCGGAGCTGCTCGAGCGCCAGGGGCAGTTCCAGGCCCGGGTGATCGTCAACCATAGCCTGCTGCCGCAGGGCGCCAGCCTGCAGCCGACCTTCGAGCGCTGGGGCGTGCCCGTGCTGCAGACGCAGCCCTATCGACAGGACGAGGCCGCCGCGTGGGCGGCGAGCGAGACCGGACTCGCGCAGGCGGACATCCCGTTCTACTTCGCGCAGCCCGAGGCCGCCGGACTGATCGACCCCGTCGTCGTTGTCGCGCATCCCAAGCGGGGCGAGCCCGAATTGATTGATCGCCAGGCCGCGAGCGTCGCCGGCAAGACCGCGCGCTGGGTCGCGCTGCAGACCAAGGCCAACGCCGACAAGCGCCTCGTCGCCTTCGTCTACAACTATCCGCCCGGCGGCAGCAACTTCGGCGCGTCCTTCCTGAACGTGCCACGCAGCCTCGCGCGCGTCAGCACCGGCCTGAAGGACGCGGGTTACGGCGTCACGCCGATGGACGAGGCGGACTGGATCTCCGGCCTGAAGCCGCTGCTCTCGGCCTACTACCCGGGCACCGACCTGCAGGCGCTGCTGGACGCAGGCCAGGCCGAGGCGCTCCCGCTGTCGCGCTACACCGCGTGGTTCGACGCGCTGCCCAAGGCGGTACGCGACCCCATCGTGGCGCGTTGGGGATCGCCGGCCAGCAGCCGCTACGTCGTGCGCCAGCACGGCGAGCCGGTCTTCATCATCCCTCGCCTGAAGCTGGGCGCGCTGTCCGTGCTGCCGCAGCCGCCGCGCGAGGAAACGCTGCGCAACGGGCAGGACCCGTTCATGCATCGCAGCAAGACGCCGCTGTCCCACCATTACCTGGCCACCTATCTGTGGGCTCGGCAGGCCGACGCCATCATCCACTTCGGCACGCACGGCACGCAGGAATGGGCGCCGGGCAAGCTGCGCGGCCCTGATGTCAATGATCCCGTGTGGCTGCCGCTGGGCGACACGCCGGTGATCTATCCCTACATCGTCGACAACCTCGGTGAGGCGCTCACCGCCAAGCGACGCGGTCGCGCGTTGATGGTGAGCCACCGCACGCCGAGTTTCGCGCCCGCCGGTTTCAACGCGCAGATGGCCCACATGCATGAGCTGATGCACGAGTGGGAGACCGTCGATCCGGGTCCGACCCGCCAAGGACTGGAGCGGCAGATGATCCAGCAGTTCGTCGAGCACAACCTGCATCGCGACCTGGGTTGGACCGCCGAGCAGATCGCCGCCAACTTCAGCGGCTACCTCGAGCTGCTGCATCCCTATCTGGATCGACTCGCGCAGAGCTCGCAACCCAAGGGGCTGGCGGTCTTCGGTGTCGTGCCCGACGAGGACCAGCGGCGCGGCTCGATCCTGCAGCTGCTGCGCGTGCCGCTCATCGAGGCGCTCGGCGAGGACATCGACGAGGCCTTCCTGATCAATCACGAAGGCGTGGCGAAGGCGCGTCCGGCGCGTTGGCTGGACGTCGCGTTGAAGGACCCGCAAGCGGCCAGCAAGCTCGACCTGCGGCCCTCCTCCGACACCGAGGCCTTTGTCCCCAACCGCGCCGCGCGCAAGCCGATCGACGAGGCCGCGCTGTACCAGCTCGCGCTGCGCGCGCAGGAGATGTCCGCGCGTCTGTCGACCGAGGGCGAGATGCCCGGCTTGCTGCGCGCGCTCGAGGGCGGCTTCATTCCCGCGGCCTACGGCGGCGACCTGCTGCGCAATCCCGAGAGCGTGCCCACCGGCCGCAACCTCACCGGCCTGGATCCCGCGCGGCTGCCGACGCGTCAGGCGTATGAGGCCGCGCAGTCGCTGTTCAAGCGCTGGTACGAGGAACAGGTCAAGGCAGGCAGCGCGCCCAAGCGGCTCGCGCTGTCGCTGTGGGCCGGCGAGACGCTGCGCCATCAGGGGATCATGGAAGCGCAGGCGCTGGTCGCGCTCGGCGCCACGCCGGTGTGGGACGCGAGCGGCCGCCCGACCGCGATCAAGCTGCTCAGCCCACAGGAACTCGGCCGCCCGCGCGTGGATGTGCTGCTGTCCATCACCGGCTCCTATCGTGATCAGTTCCCGGCGCTGATGAAGCTGCTCGATCAGGCCGTGGCCGCCGCCGGACAGGCGGAGCCCGACAACGCCGTCGCGCTCAACAACCGCGCGATCGCGGCCGAGCTGCGCAAGGCGGGGCTCAAGCCCGCGCAGGCCCAGGCGCTCGCGCAGGCCCGCGTCTTCGGCAATCCGGCTGGCGATTACGGCACCGGCATCGCCGACGCGGTGCAGGACAACGGGCTCAAGAGCCGGGACGGGCAGACCGATCCGCGGCTGGGGCAGCTCTTCCTGTCGACGATGAGCCAGCCGTATGTCGACGGCGAGCCGCTCAGCGTGCCCGCCGCACAGGCCCAGCAGGCGCTGGGCGCGCACCTGCGTCACACCGACGCGGCGCTGATGTCGCGCAGCAGCCATCTGTACGCGATGGTCAGCAGCGACGACCCGTTCCAATACCTGGGCGGCCTGGCCGCGGCGGCCAAGGTGGCCGGCAAGTCGGGCGACATCTCGCTGCATGTGAGCCAGTTGCAGGACGCCGCCGAGCAGCACACCGAGACCGCCGCGCAGGCGATCGCGCTGGAGATGCAGAGCCGCTACCTGCACCCCGGCTGGCTGCAGGCGCAGAAGGCCGAGGGCTGGGCGGGCGCGCTGCAGGTGCTCAAGGCGGTGCAGTACAGCTTCGGCTGGCAGCACGTCGCGCCGGGCACCGTGCGGCCCGATCACTGGCAGAGCTTCTACGACGTGCTCGTCAAGGACAAGCACAAGCTCGGCGTGCCGGACTGGCTCAAGCAGAACCCGCAGGCCTACGCGCAGGCGCTGGAGCGCATGGTGCAGGCCGAGCGCATGGGCTACTGGAAGCCGGACGCGCAGACGAAGCAGGAGCTGGCCACGCTGTATCGCGATCTGACGCGGGACGCGCCGCTCAACAACGAGCTCGCCGCGGTGCGCCGCTGGACGGCGGATCAGTTGCCGCAGGCGGTGCCGGTCGCGTCGCCAGCCGTTCAGCCCGCCGCGCCGCGTCCGGCCGCGAAATCGCCGTATCGCGCGCAGCCGCAGCCTCGGGCCGCGCCGCCGGTGCCAACGATCCGCGGCATGGCTCTGCAACGCGTGCCCGACGCGCCGAAGCCCTCCCCAGCGTCGCCCACGGCAGCACGGCTGGAACAGGCGCTGGCCTGGGTCGCGATGGCGCTGTTGATGAGCGCGGGCGCGATGTGGCAATCGCGGCGCGCGACGAAGAACACCAACAACAACAACTTGATCCCTCAGGGAACGGCATGAACAACCAGAAGAAGATCACCGCGATCGCCGGCGCCGCCGCCGGTGTCATCGCGATGCTGACGGGCGCGAGCGCGCAGGCGCAATCGCAGACGCAATCGCAGGCGCAGACCCAGTCGCAGGAGACCAACAAGCTCGACACCGTGCGCATCAGCAGCCGCGCGCAGCTCGGCGAGGCCGAGAGCGCCTCGGAGGGCGAGGTCGGCGTCGAGCGCCTCGCGCTGCGTCCGCTGCTGCGCCCGGCGGAGCTGCTCGAGGCCATGCCGGGCATGACCGTCACGCAGCACAGCGGCGACGGCAAGGCCAACCAGTATTTCCTGCGCGGCTACAACCTCGACCACGGCAGCGACTTCGCGACCTTCGTGCTGGGCATGCCGGTCAACATGGCCAGTCATGCGCACGGCCAGGGCTACATGGACCTGAACTTCCTGGTGCCGGAGCTCGTCGATAGCCTGCGTTACCGCAAGGGCGCCTTCGCCGCCGAGGACGGCGACTTCGCCACCACCGGCGCCTCGCGCATCGGCTACATGAGCGAGATCGAGCGGCCCTACGCGCAGCTCACCGCCGGACCCTACGGCTATCAGCGGCTGCTGGCCGCTGGCAGCACGAAGGTCGGCGGCGGCTGGACGCTGCTGGGCGCGGTCGAGGGCAGCCGCTACGACGGCCCCTGGGATCAGCCTGAAGACCTGCACCGCCGCAACGCCGTGCTGCGCCTGACGCGCGGCGACGAGCGCAACGGCGCGCACATCGACCTGCTGAGCTACAGCGCCGCCTGGCGCGCCAGCGAGCACGTGCCCGAGCGCGCCATCGACAGCGGCGAGATCGGCCGCTACGGCACGCTGTCGCCCAACGACGGCGGACGCACGCATCGCCACAGCCTGAGCAGCGGCTTCGCCTACAACCAGGGCAGCGGTCAATGGACCGTGGATGCGTGGGCGATCGACTACGCGCTGAACCTGTTCTCCGCGCCTTCGGGCTTCATCAACGGCCCGGACGGCGATCAGCACGAGCAGGCCGACCATCGCAAGCTCTGGGGCGGCTCGATCAAGCATCAGCTGCCGGCCGCGTGGCTGCCGGCCGATCAGTCGCTGACCTGGGGCCTGCAATGGCGCCATGACCGCATCGGCACGCTGGGCCTGAACGACACCGTCGATCGCGTGCGCACGCACACCGTGCGCGAGGACCGCGTCACGCAGGACAGCCTGGGCGGCTTCGTCGAGCTGGGCAGCCGCTGGACCGATTGGCTGCGCTCCACCGTCGGCGCGCGCTGGGACACGATGCGCGCGACCGTCTCGCCCACCGGCGGTGAATTCAACCTGGACAACGGCGGCAAGGCGCGTCAATCGCAGCTCAGCCCCAAGCTGGGACTGATCGCGCGCGTGGCGGCCGACACCGAGGTCTATCTGCACTGGGCGCGCGCCTTCCGCTCCAATGACGCGCGCGGCGCGACCACGACGACCAACCCCGCCGATGGCAGCGCCACGGACACGCTGCCCTTGCTGGCGCGCACGAAGAGCACCGAGCTGGGCCTGCGCACCAAGCCGGCCAAGGGCTGGACCACCAGCCTCGCGCTGTGGCAGGCCAACCTGGCTTCGGAGCTGGTCTTCGTCGGCGATGAAGGCGTGACCGAGGCGCGCGGCGCGTCCAAGCGCCTCGGGCTGGAGTGGTCCAACGACGTGCAGGTCGGGCGAGACTGGTTGATCGATGCGGACGTGGCCTGGTCGCGGGCGCGGTTTGTGGACGCCGTGGACTCGGATTTCGGCAGCGGCAAGCGCGTGCCCAACGCGGTGCCGGTGTCGGCGTCGCTGTCGGCGAACTGGGCGCCGGCAGGGCGGTGGTCGAGCGGCGTGAAGCTGCGGTATCTCGGCGCCTACGCGCTGGAGGAGACCGGCACGCAGCAGTCCAAGGCGGTGTTCACCGCCAACTGGCGGCTGGGGTATCAGCTCAGCGATCGCTGGCAGCTCGGGCTGGACGTGCTCAACGTCTTCGACAACAAGGCCAACGACATCGAGTACTGGGGCGGCGCCTGCACCCGGGCCGAAGGCGCGGGCTGCAACAACGGCGAAGGCATCAACGGACGGCTCGTCCATCCGATGGAGCCTCGCACCTTCCGCTTGACGCTGCGCGCGCGGATTTAACCCTCGGAGTATCAACATGGAAATCGAACAACCGCCGGTCGACCGCGTGCGCATCATTCCCGAGGGCGAGCGCCGCGGGCTGGTGCTCGTGCACACGGGCAACGGCAAGGGCAAGAGCACTGCCGCCTTCGGGCTGGCGCTGCGCGCGCATGGGCGCGGGCGCAAGGTCCACATCTACCAGTTCATGAAGGTGCCCAGCGCACGCTTCGGCGAGCATCGGCTCTTCGAGCAGATCGGCGTGCCCATCGAGGGTCTGGGCGATGGATTCTCCTGGAAGAGCAAGGACCTGGACCATTCCGCGCAGCTCGCGCGCGACGGCTGGGAACGCGCCAAGGCGACGATCCTCGGCGGCGAGCATTTCCTCGTCGTGCTCGACGAGATCATGTATCCGCTGCGATACGGCTGGCTGCCGCTGGAGCCCGTGCTGCAGACGCTGCGCGAGCGGCCGTCCCACGTGCACGTCTGCCTGACCGGCCGCGGCGCCCCGCAGGAGCTGATCGACCTGGCCGACACCGTCACCGAGATGACCATGGTGAAACACCACTTCAAGGCTGGGGTGCCCGCGCAGCGAGGAATTGAAGATTGACCGCTAAGCTGCGCGCCTGATCCGACCTCCCCGACCGAAGTGCCGACCGTCATGAACTGGATGCCCTGGCTGCCCGCGCTCGCGATCCCGATCGCGCTGCTGCTCGACCGAACCTTCGGTGAGCCGCCCTCGGCCGTCCATCCCGTCGTGGGCATGGGCCGTTTCCTCGCCCTCTTCGGCGATCGGCTCTGCGCGATGTCATCCAAGCCCGCCTTCCTCGGCGGCGCGCTCGTCTGGCTGCTCGGCGCCACGCTCGCTGCCCTCAGCGCCTGGGCCATCGAACACCTCGTCATCGCCGGACTCGAGCCGTGGTGGGGCGGTTGGCATCTCGCGGCCGCCGCCGTCGTGCTCGGCCTCGCGCTCAAACCCATGCTCGCGTGGCGCATGCTCCGCGACGAGGTCAGCGCCGTGGAAACCGCCCTCTCCCGCTCGCTCGGCGAGGGCCGCGCCCAGTTGTCCCGTCTCGTGAGCCGCGACACCAGCACCCTCTCCGCCCTCGAGGTCCGCGAGACCGCCATCGAGACGCTCGCCGAGAACCTCAACGATTCCGTCATCGCGCCACTCTTCTGGTTCATGGTCGCCGGCCTGCCCGGCGCGGCCCTCTACCGCTTCGCCAACACCGCCGACGCGATGTGGGGCTATCGCGGCCGCTGGGAATGGGCCGGCAAGTGGGCCGCGCGCGCCGACGACGTGCTGTCCTGGATCCCCGCGCGGCTCACCGGTCTGGCACTCGTCGCGCTGCGCCCGGCGCTGCTGCGCCCGCTGCTGCGCGAGGCCGCGCGCACGCCTTCGCCCAACGGCGGCTGGCCGATGGGCGCGATGGCGCTGCGGCTGGGCCGCAGCCTGAGCAAACCCGGTCACTATCGACTGAACCCCGCCGGCGGCCCCGTCGCCGCTGACGACATCACCACCGCGCAAGGCCTGGCCGCCGGCGCGATGCTCGCGCTGGCCGCCGTGCTGGCGCTGGGCACCGCCGCGCTGCGCGGCGGCCTGCATTTCGGTCCGGGAGTCTCGTGATGCCGTTCCCGATCTCGCCCATCCACGGCGGCAACGCCGGCAGCACCCACGGCGGCACCGACGCCGGCCCGCCGGTGCTGCACGACTTCTCGACCAACTCCCACCCGCTCGGCCCGCCGCCGGCGGTGCTCGAGGCCGTGCTGGCCGCGGATCGGCAGCGTTATCCGGATCCCAGCTACACCGCGCTGCGCCAGCGCTTGGCGGACTGGCATGGCGTCGATCCCGACCGCGTGCTGCCCGCCTCGGGCGGCGCCGAAGCGATCCGCCGACTGACGCTCGCTGCCATGCTCGCAGGCGTCGTCCGCGTGTGCGTGCCGCGGCCCGGCTTCGGCGACTACGCTGCGGCCGCGGCCGCGCTGGGCCTGGAGGTCATCGGCTACGAAGACCCCTTCCAGCTGGCCGACTCGCTCACGCGACCGTCGCTGGTCTGGGTCTGCGATCCCAACAACCCGACCGGCGCGAGCCTCGGTCCCGACGAGTGGGGCGCCGTCGCGCACGCGCTGGGTCAAAGCGGCTCGCAACTGGTGATCGACCAGGCCTACGACGCCTTGCGCCTGGGCGGCGCGAGCGCGCTGCCGCAGGCGATCGCCGATGCCGCCTGGCGCCTGATCTGTCCCAACAAGGCGCTGGGACTGACCGGCGTGCGCGGCGCCTACCTGCTGGGCCCGCGCGATGGGCTGTGGATCGACCGCGTCGAGGAACTCGCGCCGAGCTGGGTGCTGTCCGCCGAGGGCGTGGCGCTGCTGCAGGCCTGGTCCACGCCGGCCATCCGCCATGAGCTGAACGCCTCGCTGCCGGTGCTGCGCGACTGGCGCGCGACGCAATGGGCGCGACTCGCGGCGTTGGGTTTCGATCAGATCGACGGCGGCGTGGCCAACTTCTGGCTCGCGGCGCTGCCCGCGCCGTGGCAGTCCGCGCCCGAGCCGCTGCTCGCGGGCCTGCGGGCGATGGGCGTCAAGCTGCGCGATGCGAGCTCCTTCGGCCTGCCCGGGCTGGTGCGGATCTCGGTGCAGGCGCCCGCGGCCGTCGATGCGCTGGCCGCGGCGCTGCGCACCTTCACCGAGCACACACCGATGCCCCTCCTGCCCCCCGCACCTGCCCGCGTCTCGCGCCACGGTGCCTTCGACACCACGCAGTTTGATTCACGCCTCGAATCCCGCATCGACACCCGCTTCGAAGGAGAGGCCCTGTGAGCGCGCGTCCCTCGACCCGAGGCCGGGCCGTCATGGTTCTGGGCACCACGAGCGGCGCGGGCAAGAGTTTCCTCACCACCGCGCTGTGCCGCTGGTACGCGCGCCAGGGCCTGCGCGTGGCGCCGTACAAGGCGCAGAACATGAGCAACAACGCGCGCGTGGTGCCCGGCCTCGGCGGCCGGCCCGGCGAGATCGGCTCGGCGCAGTACTTCCAGGCGCTGGCGGCGCGCGCGCGGCCCGAGGTCCGCATGAACCCGGTGCTGCTCAAGCCCGAGAAGGACACCGCGTCGCAGGTCGTCGTGCTGGGCGAGGTCGACGAGGCGCTGAGCCGCGCGCCGTGGCGCGAGCGCAGCGAGGCGCTGTGGCTGCGCGCGCGCGGCGCGCTGCATGAGCTGCTCGACGAGAACGAGGTCGTCGTCATCGAGGGCGCCGGCTCGCCCGCCGAGATCAACCTGCACAGCAGCGACTACGTGAACATGCGCACCGCGCGCGAGGCCGAGGCCGCCTGCCTGCTGGTCACCGACATCGATCGCGGCGGCGCCTTCGCGCATCTGTACGGCACGCACCAGCTGCTGCCCGCCGAAGAGCGCGCGCTGATCCGCGGCTTCGTGCTCAACCGCTTCCGCGGCGACGCCTCGCTGCTGTCGCCCGGCCCCGAGATGCTGCAGCAGCTGACCGGTGTGCCCACGATCGCAACGCTGCCGATGTGGCGCGGGCACGGACTGCCCGAGGAGGACGGCGTCTTCGATGACCGCGCCACGGGCGGTTTCTCCAGCGGCGATGGCCAGCGCCCGATCCGCGTCGTGGTGGTCGCGTATCCGCGGCTGTCCAACCTGGATGAGTTCCAGCCGCTGCGCAACCTCGACGAAGTCCGCCTGAGCTGGGCGCGCACGCCCGCGGAGCTCGAAGGCGCCGACTGGATCGTGCTGCCGGGCTCGAAGGCGGTCGCCTCGGACCTGGCCTGGCTGCGCGCGCAGCGGCTCGATGTCGCGATCTCGGCGCATGCCGCCGCCGGCCGCCCGGTGCTGGGCATCTGCGGTGGCCTGCAGATGCTGGGCGAGGCGCTGGTCGATCCGCACGGGCTGGACGGCAACGCACCCGGGCTCGGCCTGCTGCCGCTGGTCACGCTGTTCGAGCGCGAGAAGCTGCTGCGCGAGACCGAATGCCGCTTCGCCACCGCGCTGGAAGCGCCCTGGGCCGGCCTGTCCGACCAGGCGGCGCGCGGCTACGAGATCCATCACGGCCGCACCGCCCAGCATCCCGGCCTGCCGACGGCGCGGCCGGTGCTGTTCGACGGCCTGGGCGAGCCGCTGGGCTGGCAGCACGGGCCGGTGATCGGCCACTACCTGCACGGCCTCTTCGAGGACGAGCGCGTGTTGACCGCGCTGTTCCGCCGGCCGGTGCGCCCGCTCGACCAGGTCTTCGATGAGCTGGCCGACTACATCGACCGACATTTCGCGCCCGGCGCGCTGATGGGGCTGCTCGCCCCGACGCGTTGAACGCGGCCCCCTTTCCCCTGAAGTTCCGACGTCCATGACCACGCAAGACCTGATCCCCGCGATTCCCTCCCTGCACGACGCCACGCTGGCGGCGGCGCTGCGTCACCGCATCGACCGCAAGACCAAGCCGCTCGGCGCGCTGGGCCGGCTCGAGGGGCTCATGATGCAGCTCGGCCTGATCCTGGGCAGCGAGCAGCCGCGCCTGGTGGAGCCGCAACTGATGGTCTTCGCCGCCGACCACGGGCTGGCCGCGCATGGCATCTCGGCCTATCCGTCCGATGTGACCTGGCAGATGGTCGAGAACTTCCTGGCCGGCGGCGCGGCGGTGTCGGTGCTGGCGCGCCAGCACGGCCTGCAGCTGAGCGTCGTCGATGCCGGAGTGCGTCACAGCTTCGAGCCGCGTCCGGGCCTGCTGATCGCCAAGATCGCGATGGGCAGCCGCGACATGCTGGAAGGTCCGGCCATGACGGTGGATGAATGCGCCACCGCGGTGGCCGCGGGCAAGACGCTGCTGCAGAAGCGCCCCGGCAACGCGCTGCTGCTGGGCGAGATGGGCATCGGCAACACGTCGGCCGCCGCGCTGCTGCTGGCGCGCCTGGGCGGTCATGCGCTGGCGGACTGCGTCGGCCGCGGGACCGGGCTGGATGACGCGCAGCTGCGCCACAAGCTGGACGTGCTCACGCGCGTGCTGGCCAAGCATCCGCGCGCGACCGAGCCGCTGGCGGCGCTGGCCGCGCTGGGTGGCCTCGAGATCGCGATGATGGTCGGCTCCATCCTGCAGGCGGCGCTGGAACGGCGCGTGATCGTCGTCGACGGCTTCATCACCGGCGCGGCGGTGCTGGTGGCGGCCAAGCTGCAGCCGGCGGTGCTGGAGCGCTGCGTCTTCGCGCACCGTTCCAACGAGCAGGGCCATCGACTGATGCTGCAGTCGCTGGAGGCCGAGCCGCTGCTGGATCTCAGCCTGCGGCTGGGCGAGGGCTCGGGCGCCGCGCTGGCCTGGCCGCTGCTGGAGTCGGCGTGTCGCGTCCTGGCCGAGATGGCGAGCTTCGATTCGGCGGGCGTCAGCGACAAGGCCTGAGCGCGGGGGCCGGGAGCGCGCGCTCCAGGATCGAGAACCCAGGCAAGCCACGACGGAATGGGGCCTCCCGCGCGGACACAATGTCGCCTGCGGCCATGGAGCCGCCTTCGACAAGACCACACATCCTCGGGAGGATCCTCATGAATACCGATCTGCCGGCGTCGCCGGACGCCCCCATGACGCTGTCGCCCTCGCCGCTGTCGGCGAACGGGCTGTTCCAGCTCCTGTTCCAGCCGCGCAAGTTCTTCCTGGACACGCCCCGCCTCGCGCGTCGTTTCGAGCTGATGGTGGCCGTGTACCTGATCGGCATCGCGGGCGCGATCGACAAGGTGGACCAGCGCCTGCTGGAAGCCGCGCTCAAGGGCGACGCGCTGCCCAACGACGACTTCATGGCGACGCTGCTCAACTCCTGGCCCTCGTACTGGGGCGTAGTGCTGGGCGGCGGCATCCTGGCGGCCGCCATTGCGTGGTTGATCGGCGGCTGGTTCTACGGCACGCGCGTGTCCTGGAGCGGCGCGAAGGACATGGATCCGACACTGGCTCGCCGCGTCTGGGCGTGGCAATCGCTGGTCACGGCGCTCCCGCTGACGCTGCTGGCGGTGGCGCACACACTGCTTTATTCGAACTACGCCGCGGCATGGCGCGCCGATGACTTCGTCGGCGGCCTGCTGGTGATGGTGGCGATCGTCTGGAGCTGCACGGTGAGCTACGTGGGCGCAACGACGGTGTTCACGCTCAAGCGCGGACGCGCGGTGTTCTGGTTCCTGATCGCGCCGATCACGTTCTACCTGGTCATCGCGTTCGGCGCCGGGCTGATGGCCTACAACAACGCGACCGGCGGATGAGCGGGCCGTTGCTCGACACGTCCGACCAGGGCACGGCGGCCGCACAAGCGTGGTGAGCGTCGGCGGTCGGGACGCCGAAGCGGTGCGCTGACGCACGCTTCGCGAGCGACGCCGGGTCAGGGGACACGAGCGCGGCGCAGGACGAAGGTCACGTCGCGGGAAGGCCGATGGGCGCTAGATTCCCGGCGGCTCCGCTGCCGCGGGGCTGGCCGGGTCCAGCCGGCCGTGGCCTCCCCAGACCTCCTCCCATGATCGATCCGACCGCTTTCGCCGCGCCTTTCGGCGGCTTGCCAGTGCCCGAGGCGCTGCTCGCCTTGCTCCGTTTCCAGAACGACGTGGGCTACGGCAACTACTCCGCCGCGTTGACCCTCACCGATGACGACCACTCGGGCCTTGAGCACGGCTGGTCCGGTGATCCGGCGTTTCTCTCACGACTGATTCCTTTCGCGCGGGCGAGCGCTTCGGGGTCGTTCTACGCGTTGTGGAATCCGGACCCCTCGCAGACGCCGATGCCCGATCGATGGCCGGTGGTGGCGTTCGGGGACGAAGGCGGCGAGTGGATCGTCGCGCGCGACGTGCGCGAGCTGCTGCGCGTGAGCAGCTGCGATGTGGAACCGCGCATCGATTTCGACCGCATCCACTTCTTCCGCAGCGAGCATCACTATCGCAAGAGCGACGGGCTCGATGCCTACATCAACTGGTTGCGTGAGCAACTGCAGCTGGCGCCGGTGGATGACCCCGAGGAGATCCTCAAGGCCGCACAGCGCGAATGGCAGGGCGACTTCGAGACGTGGCTACATGGGTTCTTGCAGGGGTGAGGGGATCACTCCCCCTGCCTCGGACTGAAAGTCCGCGGGAACACGACCAGCCGCTTGCGGTCCTTGAGACAGTAGCCCATCGCTGAGCGCTTGGCGTCACCGGACATCGCGCCCTCCTCGTCGAGGAAATCGGCCGCAAGCATGCGCGTGCGGAAACCGCTCTTGTCCACCGGACGGCCGAGCACGATCTCGTACATGCGCTGCAACTGCGGCAAGGTGAAGGGCTCGGGCAGCAGGAATGCGGGCAGCGAGGTGTACTCGACCTTGCCGCGCAGGCGCTCGACCCCGGCCTTCAGGATCGCGGCGTGGTCGAAGGCCAATCGCGGCCGCTTGAGGAGCGCATCGACCTCGAACCAGCCGACGTCCGCTGCGTTCGCGCCCTTGGACAAGGTCACGCCGTCGGCCGGGATCAGCGCGAAGTAGACATGCGTCGCGGACCAGCCGCGCGGATCGCGGTCGCGCCCGCCCCAGCTGCCGAGCTGCTCCAGGTAGGGGCTGGTGACGCCGGTCTTCTCCGACAGCTTGCGACGCGCGCAGGCTTCGAGGTCGCGATCCCGATCGACATCGACGAACCCGCCTGGCAACGCCCACCGCTCGGGGAACGGCTCGTTGGTCGTGGCGGGTCTCTGCACGAGCAGCACACGCAGTTGCTCCTCGATCACCGAGAAGATCACCACGTCCACGGTCGTGTAAGGCAACGGGAAGGCCGGGATCTGTGGCTTGCGGCGCGAAGCGTCGGTCTTCATCGTCATTGGCGCTTGCTTCATTCGATTCTGAGTTGTATTGTGCAACCCTTGATGAGTTGCACTATACAACTCATCTTCGATTGGGAGAACAAGAATGACTTCACCACATCAGACACGCGACGTGCGAGCGCTCGTCGAATCGCTGCAATCCGGGAGCTCTGCGGAGTACATCTTCTTCTGGGGCCACCGCCCGCCCAAGGGCGAAGGCGTGACGGCTTCCTGCTTCAGCCAGTGGTACGACGCGCCGTTCACGGTGGACGGGGAGCACTTCCGCACGGCGGAGCACTTCATGATGGCCGGCAAGGCCGCGCTGTTCGGCGATCTCGAACTGCGTCGGCAGATCCTCGACGCGGAGACGCCCGATCAAGCCAAGGGGCTGGGACGCAAGGTCGCCAGCTTCGATGAAGCGCGCTGGGCGCAACACCGCTTCGAGATCGTCGTGGCCGCCAACCTGGGCAAGTTCAGCGGAAACGGGAAGCTGCGCCGTTTCCTGCTCGACACGGGAGATCGTGTGCTGGTCGAGGCCAGCCCGGTCGACCCGGTCTGGGGTATCGGTCTCGCGGCCAACGACCCGGCCGCGCAGGACCCCGCACAGTGGCGAGGGCTGAACCTGCTCGGATTCGCGCTGATGGAGGTGCGGGAGCGGCTGCGTTAGCACGAGGGCATGCCGCTCTAGCCCCCTCGCCTGCGAAGCGGGAGAGGGCGGGGGGTGAGGGCTCGGGTGAGGACACGGTGCCCTTCGAAGAGCCCTCACCCCAACCCTCTCCCGCTTCGCAGGAGAGGGGGTTCACCGGGTGGTCGCACTGTCCGTACGCACAACCCCAGATCTGACCGATTCCGGCGGCCCGATAGAATCGCGCCCTGTGACCCGCTGGCTCCGCATCCTCGTCCTGACGATCCTCCTCCCCGCTTACGGCATCGCTGCCGCCGGCGTGACGATGTTCGCCGCGGGCGTCGCCCATGCGCAGCACCTGCTGGTCGACGGGCAACCCGCCGATCCCTCGCTCGCACCGAACACCAGCTCGGAAGACGACCACGCCGCCGACATCGCCGCCCTGCTCTTCGAGCTCGGCGACACCTCGGACGACATGCCCGACCACTGCAAGCCCGACGCCGAGCCCCTGCCCGCCGCCGAGCCCGCGCCCTCCGCACTTCCCACGCCTGCCCTGCACGAGCCTCAGCGCTGCCCCCAGCCGCTGCTGCGGCCGCCGCGCGCCTGACGCGCACCCCCGTGTAGCCCGCAGCGAGGCGCCTCGTCGCCTCATCCCTCCTCGTTCCCTTTCACAACGCCACACGCGTCACGCCTTCGCGCGTCCGCGCGTTCCCGCGCCCGTCCCGCCGCGCGCCTCGATCACGAGGCGTCTCGGGCCATGGCGCGTTCAACGCCTGCATCATGGAAATCGCCATACTCTTCGCCCTCATCCTGCTCAACGGCCTGTTCGCCATGTCCGAGATCGGACTGGTGACCGCGCGCCGCGCGCGCCTGCAGAAACTCATCGACGACGGCGACTCCGCCGCCGCCGCGGCCGTCAAGCTGGGTGAGGACCCGACTCGATTCCTGTCCACGATCCAGATCGGCATCACCTCCATCGGCGTGCTCAACGGCATCGTCGGCGAGGCCGCCCTCGCCGGTCCGCTCGCCATCTGGCTCACCGGCCACGGCGTGCCCGCCGAGTACGCCAGCGGCGCCGCCACCGGCCTCGTGGTCGTGCTGATCACCTACTTCTCAATCGTGCTGGGCGAGCTCGTGCCCAAGCGCCTGGGCCAGTCCAACCCGGAAGCGGTGGCCCGCCTGGTCGCGCGCCCGATCGCCGCGCTCGCCGTGGCGACCAAGCCCTTCGTGCGGCTGCTGTCGGGCTCGACGAACGCCTTGCTGCGCCTGCTCGGCGTGAAGCAGACGGCGGCGTTCAACGTCACCGAGGAAGAGATCCACGCGGTGCTCGCCGAGGGCACCAGTGCCGGTGTCATCGAGTCGCATGAACACGCGATGGTGCGCAACGTCTTCCGCCTGGACGATCGCCAGATCGGCTCGCTGATGGTGCCGCGCAATGACGTCGTGTGGCTGGACCTGGCCGATCCGATGGAGACGACGCTCGCGCGCATCGAGGCGACGGACCATGCGCTGTTCCCCGTAGTGCGCGGTGGACTGCACGACATCGTCGGCGTGGTGAACGCGCGGCAGTTGTTGTCCGAGATGCTGCGTGATCGCAAGCCCAAGCTGGATGAGCGACTCGCGCCGGCGCTGTACGTGCCGGAGACGATCACCGGCATGGAGCTGCTGGCCAACTTCCGCTCGTCGGCGGTGCACATGGCGTTCGTCATCGACGAGTACGGCGAGGTGCAAGGCCTGGTGACGCTGCACGACCTGATCGAGGCGATCACCGGCGAGTTCCAGCCGCGCGATCCGTCGTCGGCCTGGGCGGTGCGCCGCGACGATGGCTCCTGGCTGCTGGACGGTCACATCCCGGTGCCCGAACTCAAGGACAGCCTGGGGCTCGATGAAGTGCCCGAGGAGCAGCGCGGCCGATATCACACGCTGAGCGGAATGATGATGCTGCTCACCGGCCGTCTGCCGCGCGAGGCCGATTCGGTCGAGTGGGAAGGCTGGCGCTTCGAGATCGTCGACATGGACGGCAAGACGATCGACAAGGTGCTGGCCACGCGCTTGAAGAAGGTCGTGGAGGACGCGGAGGGCGATCATGTCGTGGCCTGACATCGCGCGGGTGGCGGCCGTCGTGATCGCTGCGCCGCTGCTGGTGTCCTGCTCGGAGGGCTATCCCGGCGAGGATCGGCCCATCGTCAGCCCGTTCGACATGAACAACGCGCAGCGCGTGGCGGAGCTCAACGTGGTCGGACGCGACGCACCCGGCGTGCGCTGGCGTTACGCGTTGAGCGAGGGCTGTGCGCTGGAGGTCGAGCACGGCAGCGGCAAGGACAAGCGCCGGGTGGCGGTCACGCTGACGCGCGGGATGGACGCTGAGGTGGTCTTCGACCAGGCGACGAAGACCTACGACGTCGCGTTGATCGATCGGTCCACGGACGCGGCTCAGCCGATCGCCACGCTGTTCAAGACGGACGGATGGACCTATGCGACGCAGGCAAGCCTGCTGGTGGATCTGTTGATCAGGGATTGTGGGAAGAGCGTTTAGCGCGACCACCCCCAGCTCACCGTCGCTTCGAACGACGGCACCTCCGCGGTTCCGGCGTCGGTCCGCAGGATCAGCAGGTAGTGCTCGACGCCCTGGCCCAAGGTGCGTTGAAGCTCGATCCCCGTCACCCGCGGTGAGGTCTGCGAGAAGAGGTCCGCACGCGGATGCCCGTCTCGATCGAGCAGATCGCCCGTGATCGGGTAGACCGCGTGTTGCACGATCTCCATCTGAGCCTGCAACACGATGCGCTCCGCTGCGCGCCGCAGTCCGACCGCCTCCAGCATCCGCTTCGCGCGAGCGCGCCAGCAGTCCGCCACGGCCACGCCGTCGAAGCCCAGCGTCAGGTGTTGCCCGGTCGCGTCAGACCAAGGCGTCGACGAGCGCAGCGTCCATGCCACCTGCTTGCCGCTCCAATCGGCGAGAAGCTCCTCCGTCATCGGGCTGCCGCGCTCACCTCGAATACCCCGAATCCTTGATGAACACGGCGCGCTGCTTGTCGCCGTTGAACGCGAAGAGCACGCGTTGCTGCTCGCCGTTGTCGCGCTCCACGACCATGGCCCAGCGGTCCAGCCGATACCGGCCCGTGAAGTCCGCGCCATTCCTGCGCTGCGTCGACCCACCACCCGCGCCCGCCCCCACCGCGCTCACCGACGAGGTCCCCGTGCTGCCGCCGCGCGAGTAGCTCGTCGTCGCCATCCCTGTCACGCCCGCCGCCGCGGCCATGCCGCCCGTCCCGAACATCGCGCGGCCGCTCTGCTCGAACTGCCCATCCCCGCGGAACTGGAAATGGTTCTGCGCGCTGCTCCCGCCCAGGATCGAGTACCACGAGTGCGTGAACTTGCCCTCCACCTTCTCCCCCGCCGACGCCGGCTGCGCCGGATTGCCGAGGATCGTGCGCCACTTCGACTCGTCGCTCTCCTTGATCTGCCAGTCCTTGCCCTCTCGCCGCCACTGCATCACCCGCTCGGGCTGCAGCCGCCGCACCGCGGCCATGTCGAGCTCATCGGGCGGCGTGTCCAGCCGCAGATATCCCGTGCCGTCCTTGAGCAGCAGATGCAGATGCTCGACCCGGCTCTCGCCGCTGGGCTGATACCAGGTCCACAGCACGTACGCGATGTCCTTGTCCGCCACGCCCTTGCCCGGCGCGACATGGATCGCGCGCTCCACCGCGGCGCGGCGCTCCTGCTGCTCGCTGCGCGCCGTCGTCTCGCGCTGTCGCTTGTCATCGCCCGCCTGCGCGCGCAGCGCCGGCCACAGCTCATTCGATCGCGTCGAGATCGCCTTCAACCCGCCGCCGTAGCGCTGCAGCAGCGCCTCGTCCTGCGAGAACGCGATGCGCATCCACTCGACCTGACCGTCGCGCGGCGGGCGCATGTAGACCTGCGTCTCGACGTTCTCACCCGCCACCGTCACCACGCAGCTCTGCACGATCACACCCGCGGTCAACACCTCCGGCGGCTTGCAGGCGGGGCGTCCACTCGTGCCCAGACCCCGCATCGGATCGGTGATCCGCGCGAACGCGTCCAGGCCCTGCGCGCCGCCCACCGACAGCGGCGGCGCGGCCCAGAGCTGGAAGATCCGTCCCGGCGGCAGATCCGCCGGTTGCTGCAGCAGGCCGTTGTCGGCCACGCGCATCGTCCATCCGGGCGGCGGCTCGTACGCGAGCGCCGGCAGCACCGGCGCCATCGTCATGGCGAGCACGAACGCTCGCACCGGCGAAGTGAAGCATCGACGAAAGACTTCCAGGCGCATGACGGTCCCGCGGCAGTGAGGAGCGCGCAGTGTCACGGCGATGCGCCCGCGCGCGCCCCCCAAGCCCTAGGGAGTGCAAGACCCGGCATCTCGCCACCGCATTCCGGACCCACAAACGCCAAGCGGGCCCGAAGGCCCGCCTGTTCTCATCGATCAGCGATCAGCGATCAGCGATCAGCGATCAGCGATCAGATCGAGTAACCCAGCAGCATCGCAACGCCGGCTTCCTTGTTGGGACGCTTGAAGCCGTCACGCGTCAGGCGGTTCATCGGGATCGACAGCGCCGAGGTCTGGAACCACTTGGCGTAGAGCTGGTCGATCTCGCCGCTGCTGTATACGCGGCTCAGCGCACGGTCCACCGCGGTCGCGAGCTTCGCGTCACCCTTGCGCATCATGATCCCGTAGGGCTCCACCGAGAACGCCATCTGCCCCAGGCTCAGGCTGTCCAGCGCCTTGTCCTTGGACGCCAGGCCCAGCAGCAGCGCATCGTCCTGCGCGAACGCGCGGGCCTTGCCGTCGCGCAGCGCCTTGAAGGCATCGTTGTTGCTCGGGTACTGCACCAGCTGCATCTTGGCTTCGCCGGACTGGTTCAGCTGGTTGAACAGCTTCTCCGACGTCGTGCCCTTGCTCAGCGCGATCGTCATGCCGTCCAGGTCCTTGATGGACTCCACCTTCGAGCCGCTGGCCAGCAGCACGCGCATGCCCGCGACGAAGATCGTGTAGCTGAAGTCGACCTGCTCCTGACGCGCCTTGGTGTTGGTCGTCGACCCGCACTCCAGGTCGATCTCGCCCTTCTGCAGCTTCGGGATGCGGTCCGCACCCGACACGACCACGTAATTCACCTTCAGCTCGGGGAGCTTCAGTTCCTTCTTGATCTCGTCGACCGCGGCCAGGCACAGCTCGACCGAGTAGCCCTGTCCCTGCTTCTGCTCGTTGACGAACGAGAACGGACGGGCCGCTTCGCGCACGCCCAGCGTGATGGTGCGGGAATCCTTGATGCGGGCCATCGTGTCGATGGCGGGACCGGCGGCAGCGGCGGAGAACGACGTCAGAGCCGTCGCGGACAAGACAACGGCGCCGCTCAGGCGCCGGATCGCGGAGGACATGGTGGACTTCAGATCGGTGAAAACCCTGAATTCTAAAGATCGCACTTACCGCAGGTGTAACCATCGCCCCCGCTCAGCCGTGCGATCTGCACCGTTCCTCGGAAAGACCCCGTGATCCGTGAATTCCGTCACGGACCGAGGGTCAGGTGGATCAGGCGGACCGAACGGATCAGGCCGATCAGCCCTTGGCCGGCGTCGGCACCGCGGCCTTCGGCGCGCCGCGCACCAGCTGGCGCATCAGCAGCGCGGCGATCAGCGTCGAGCCGATGACGACATAGCCCACCACCGGGAAGTCGTTGACGTGGCCATCCGGGCCGATGTGCACCAGATGTCCCGCCAGCAGTGACGCCGCGCCGCCCGCGAGCTGCTGCAGCGCCGAGTTGATTGCGTTGAACGAGCCGCGCTGCTCCGGCGCGGGCACGCCGGCCAGCGTCGCCTGCGCGGGGATCATCCGCGAGAAGATGCCCACGAACATCACCACGTTCACCAGGATCAGCACCCAGATCGGCGACGGGCCCAGGTGCGTGTAGAACGCCACCATCGCGATGGTGATCACACAGCCCGTGTAGAACACCGGCATCGCGCCTACACGGTCGGCTAGGCGGCCGATCATCGGCGAGAACACCAGCGTGCAGATGCCCGTGACCAGATAGATCAGCGGCAGGTGGTCCAGCGGAATGCCCACGTTGTGCACCACGAAGGCGCTCGCGAACGGCATCAGCATGAAGCCGCCCGTCGTGAGCAGCGCCGTCAGCGCGAAGGCCAGCTGCTGGCGCGAGATCCGCACCGTCTGCAGCAGATGGCGCAGCGCGCTGTGCTGACCGGTGCCGGCCGCGCCAAGGTGCGCGTTCACCGGCTGCAGCTTCATCACGATCACCCCCGCCGCGATCAGCCCGAACAGCACGATCGCCACGAACGGCGCGTGCCAGTCGAAGTGCGAGGCCAGGTAGATCGAGAACGGCAGGCCCAGCACCTGGCTCGCGGCGAAACCGCCCTGCAGCAGGCCCATCACGCGGCCACGCTGCGCGGGCGGGAACAGGTCCGCGGTGATCGCCATCACGATCGAGCCGATGACGCCGCCAAACAGGCCGGTCACGATCCGCGCGGCCAGCAGCGACGCGAAGCTTGTCGCCAGCCCGCACCACAGCGTGCCCAGCAGGAAGCCGCCGAAGAAGAACAGCAGCAGCCGCTTGCGGTCGAAACGATCGGCGAAGCCCGCCGTCAGCAGGCCCGCGATGCCCGCGCTGAATGCGTAGGCGGAGACCGCGGTGCCGAACTCGGCCGAGCTCATGTTCAGCGCCGGCATGATCATCACGCCCAGCGGCGACATGATCATGAAGTCCAGCACCACGGCGAACTGCAGCAGCGCCATCAGGCCGGCCGCCAGGCGCTGATAGGGCGTGAAGGGCACGATGGCCGCGGTGGCCGGGGAGGCCGCGGACCCGGCAGGAGATTTGTTTTCTGACATGGGGCGCGATTCTGCGCATGCCCCGTATCCGCAGCGTAAAGACATGGGCCGAATCGGGACAATCCCCGAGAACTTCGTGTCCATCGTGTCCGCCGAGGCACGCCGCAACACGCCGCAGCACGCCGCGTCACCGGAAACAGGGGGTGAAGCGCGCGGGCGCCCGATCTAGACTGGCGACACGCCGGCAGGTGGTCCCGCGCAACGACGCACGACAGTGCGCGCGCGGAGGTGGCCGGCGCGGACCAGGGAGCGGGTCTCTTCGGGACGGTCGTCGATGCCGAGCCGCGAGGCGCTGCTGCGCATCATCGAGATCCACAGCCAGGTCGCCCAGCTGGGGCTGGACCTGGCCGGGGTGATGTCGCTTTCCGTACACGGCACGCTGGAGCTCGTCGAGGCCGACGGCGCCGCCATCGAGCTCACGGAAGGCGAGGATCTGGTCTACCGCGCGGTGGCGGGCGCCGCCTCGCATCAGCTCGGCGTGCGCGTGCGCCGCGACGGCAGCCTCTCCGGCACCTGCCTGCGACAGGGCATCCCGCTGATCTGCGAGGACGTCGATACCGACAGCCGCGTCGACCGCGAGGCCTGCCGGCGCGTCGGCCTGCGCTCCATGGTCGTGCTGCCGCTCAGCCATCAGGGCACGCCGGTGGGCGTGCTCAAGGCCTTCTCCTCGCGCACCCACAACTTCGGCAACCGCGAGGTGGAGGTGCTGTCGCTGATGTCCAAGGTGCTGGGCGCGGCGATGTACTGGGCCACGCGCTACGGCCGGGACGACCTCTTCCACCGCGCCACCCACGACGACATGACCGGACTGGCCAATCGCTCGCTCTTCATGGACCGCCTGCGCCACGCCACCGCCGAGGTCGAGCGCGGCGATCCGCCCATCGCCGTCGTGCTGCTGGACATGGACGGCCTCAAGCACATCAACGACACGCTCGGCCACGCCGCGGGCGATGCCGCGCTGATCGAGTTCAGCCGCCGCCTGTCCAGCGCCACGCGCGAGTCCGACACCGTCGCCCGGCTCGGCGGCGACGAGTTCGCGATCCTGCTCACGCATGCGGGGTCGGCGTCCACGCTGGAGACGACGCTGGAACGGATCCAGTCGGCGATCGAGGGCCCCTTCAGTTATCTGGACCGTGTGCTGCGCCTGCGCGCGAGCATGGGCGCGTCGCGATGCCCCGAGGACTGGCGCGAGGCCACCTCGCTGATGGAATGCGCGGACATGCGCATGTACGAAGCCAAGCGCACGCGCCAGGGCCGCGACCGCACGGGCCCGGCGCCGCTCACGCCCGAGTGCTGATCCGTGCAGGGATCACGCGCGGCGGCCGATGCCGCGCTTGTCCGGATTCCCTTGTCACGCGCGCTGCTGATAATGGGCCGCACATTCAAGAGTCAGCGAGGGAGGAACCGCGATGACCGACATGGTGTTCGCCGATGAATTGCCGGAGGCCGACGCGCGCCACCGCGCGCTCGATCCGTGGGTGGTCATGATCGTCGACGACGATCCGGCGGTGCACCAGGTCACGCAGCTCGTGATGGCGGATTTCGAATTCGCCGGACGCAGGCTCCAGTTCCTCAATGCCTACAGCGGATCGGAAGCGCGCGACGTGCTGCGCGATCGCCAGGACATCGCGCTGATCCTGCTGGACGTGGTGATGGAGTCCGAGCACGCGGGGCTGGACGTGGCGCGCTTCATCCGCGAGGAGCTGCGCAACACGCATGTGCGCATCGTGCTGCGCACCGGCCAGCCCGGCCAGGCGCCCGAAGAGCACGTCATCAAGACCTACGACATCAACGACTACAAGGAGAAGACCGAGCTGACCAAGCGCAAGCTGATCACGGTCTTCTACTCGGCGCTGCGCTCCTACCGCGACATCGTCATCCTGTCGCAGTCCCGCGCCGCGCTGCGCCGCTCGATCGACGCCATCACGCAGATCCACGACTCCAGCAACCTGCGCCACTTCGCGTCGGCGCTGCTGGAGCAGGTCGGGCATCTGCTCGGTTACCAGGCGCAGGGCCTGTGCGCGAGCCGCATGTACGCGGCCTCGCATGCCGAGGGCCGGCTGCAGGTGCTGGCCGCGACCTCCGAGTACCAGGGCCTGCTCGCCGACAGCGCCGTCGCGGACCTGCCCGCCGATGTGCGCGACGCGCTGGACCGCGCGCTCGTCGCGCGCGCGAGCAGCTTCGAGGACGGGCGTTTCATCGGCTACTACCGCACCCATTCGGGCAACGAGAGCCTGCTCTACATGGTGTTGTCAGACCCGCTCGACGACGACGGACGCGAGCTGCTCGACATCTTCTGCGCCAACGTCGCCATCGCCTACGAGGGCCTGCTGGCGCGGGACCACTCGGCGGCGAGGGCCTGAGGCGCGACCCGCTTCAGGCGTCCACGAACGCGGCCGCGATCATCTCGCCGGCGTTGATCGGCGACGGCTCATCCACGCGCGGCGTATAGATCATGTCGCCGGCGCGGATGGCGCTGCCGGTGAGCACGCAGGTGCCGTCGCGCTTGGACGGGACCATGTCCCAGATCTGATAACCGTAATGGCAGGCGCCGGGATCGGACCAGGAGACCGCCGCCGTGCGCGGCGTCGGGCGATCGAGCACGTGGATGGTCGGCGCGGCCTTCACGGGGCGGAACGACGCGGTGCGGGGCGCTTCGGCGACACCGCCGTTGCCCAGCCAGGACACGGTGCGCAACCACCCGTCGCGGGTGGGATCGATCGAGAGTTCCCTGTGCATGCCGCACCGCCTTTCACGTCCGCCGACAATCCGGCGTCCAAGCCTGAGATAATTCAACAGGTGATGAATATAACAAACAGGGGCATCGAATGAGCAAGACCCCGCGGTCGGTCGGGACTGCGCGGCGCCGCGGGCGGCCGAGCGCGGAATGTGCACAAGGCGCGGACAACTTGCTGCGCACGGCGCGGCGCATCTTCGCGCTGCGCGGCTACGAGGCCACCAGCGTGCGCGAGATCGCGCGCCAGGCTGAGGTCGACCCCGCGCTGATCGCCCACCACTTCGGCTCCAAGGAGGCGTTGTGGCTGGCCGTCGTCGAGCAGATCAAGCAGCTGCTGGACCCGATGCTCGAGACCGCGGCCGCCTTGCGCGCGGACGCCTCGCTGTCGCCGCGCGCGCGGGTCGAGGGCTGCCTGCTCGCGTTCATCGACCGCGTCTTCGATCAGCCCGACATCGGGATCTTCTTCTCCACTGCGGCGACCGAGGAAGGCGAGCGGCTCAACGTGCTGGTCGACACCATGGTGCGGCCCTTCCACGACGTCTGCCTGCCGCTGTTCAGCGACGCGATGGACGCGGGCGAGCTGCGGCGCTGCGATCCGGCGTTGCTGTTCTCGCTGCTGATGCAGGGCATCAGCAAGACGGTGGCCTATGCCCATGTGCTGCGCGCCGTGTCCACGCTGCCCGACGAGCCCGAGCGCTTCAAGCTCGAGCTCACGGACGTCGCGCTGCATCTGTTGCGCTGAGCGCCCGCGGACGCGGGACGTGTAGCGGCACGCAACGGATCGTCTTTCCTTCCCAGGGCGGATACACAGGCATACGCTGGCGCTGGCCGGACCGCGGCCGCCTGCGAAGAATCCGTTCCATCGCAGCACCTCGCTGCCCGACTGGAAAGGAATTCCCCATGACAAGCACCCGTCGCTCCCTGATCCCGCTGGCACTGGCCGGCGTGGCCGCCGCCGCGGCGCTCGCGTTCTCGATCCCGTCGCTGAGCCCGGAGGCCGCCGCGGCCTCGCTGCTGGGCGGCGGGGGCATGACCGGCAAGCCCGCGCCGGCCTTCGACGGCATCCAGACCTGGATCAACAGCCCGCCGCTGAAGATGGAGGAACTGCGCGGCAAGGTCGTGCTGGTGGACTTCTGGACCTACACCTGCATCAACTGCCTGAACGCGCTGCCCTCGGTGAAGTCCTGGCACGAGAAGTACAAGGACCAAGGCCTGGTGGTCATCGGCGTGCATTCGCCGGAGTACGAGGAAGAGAAGTCGCTCGCGGGCCTGAAGGACGCGATCGCGCGGCTGGGCATCAAGCACGCGGTCGCGCAGGACAACGACTTCAAGACCTGGCGCAACTACAGCAACCGCTACTGGCCGGCGCTGTATCTCATCGACAAGCAGGGCAAGGTCGTCTACACGCACTTCGGCGAAGGCGCGTATCAGCAGACCGAGGCGCAGATCCAGGCGCTGCTCAAGCAGCCCGGTTGACATCGACGATCGGGGGGCGCGGCGTCGCGTCCCCGGGGCGGCCGCGTCAGTCGCGGCCCTCGACGCCCATCGACAGCACGTAGCCCTCGCTGCGGACCGTCTTGATGTAGCGCGGCTCGCGCGCGTCGTCGCGCAGCCGCTGCCGGATGCGGCTCACCAGCAGGTCGATCGACCGCTCGAAGAGCTCGGCCTCGCGCCCCTGCGTCAGGCCCAGCAGCTGATCGCGGCTGAGCACCCGTTGCGGGTGGTCCAGGAACACGCGCAGCAGCCGGTACTCCGCGCCGCTGAGCGGTACGACGGTGCCCTGCTCGTCGATCAGGTGGCGCTCCACCGTGTCGAGCACCCATTCGCCGAACGCCAGCCGCGGAGACTCGTCGGTCGAGCGCATGTTGGGCGGCAGCATCCGCGCGCGGCGCAACACCGACTTGATGCGGGCCAGCAGTTCGCGCGCCGCGAAGGGCTTGGCCAGGTAATCGTCCGCGCCCATCTCCAATCCGAGGATGCGATCGGCCTCGTCCCCGCGGGCGGTCAGCATGATCACCGGCGTGGCCTTGTGCCGGCCCGCGCGCAGGTCGCGGCACAGCGACAGGCCGTCCTCGCCCGGCAGCATCAGGTCCAGGATCACCAGGTCGAAGGGACCGGCCGTCTCCATGGCGATGCGCATGTGGCGACCGGTGGGCACCGCCGTCACGCGCAGGCCGTTGCGGGTCAGGTAGGTCGTGAGCAGCTCGCGGATCTCGCGGTCGTCATCGACGATCAGCACGTGGTCCTGGGTGGGCGCGGTGGTCTGCATGAGGGAGCGGCGCGAGGCAGAAGGCGGGGATGGAGCGCAATGTACCGGGGCGCGCCTCGCCTGTGTCCGATGCGGCAATGTTGTGTCTCCCGCATGGGGGATGGATACACAGCCATACAAAGCTGTCCACAAGCGCGCGGGACCAGCCTATAAACCAGCCTGCGCACCGCGCCCTGCGACGGCCACTGGCCCTCACCCCTCCCTCTCCCGCAAGCGGGAGAGGGGGAAACACCGCCCGCCTTCAGTCTGCATCGGAGATCCCCGTGAGCCGCGTCATCGACTACTTCTTCGCCCCGCACAGTCCCTGGACCTACCTTGGTCACGAGCGCTTCGCCGCCATCGCGCGCGAGGCCGGCGCCACCGTGCGGCTGATCCCGGTCGACCTGCTCAAGGTCTTCGAGGTCTCCGGCGGCCTGCCACTCTCGCAGCGTCCCGCGCAGCGCCAGGCCTATCGGCTGCTGGAGCTGCGACGCTTCTCCACCCACCTGGGCAAGCCGATGCACGTCGAGCCCCAGCACTTCCCGGTCGCGCCGCACAAGGCCGCGCGGCTGATCATCGCGGTCGACCAGATCGATGGCGCCGACGCCGCGATGCGCCTCACCGGCGCGCTGCTCAATGCCGTCTGGGAACAGCAGCGCGACATCGCCGATGACGTGACGCTCACCGCGATCCTCACCGAGCAAGGCCTGCCGGCCGAGCGCCTGACGCGGTCCACGGACGCCGACATCGGCGCGCAGTACGACGCCAACACCCAGCGCGGCATCGACGCGAGCCTCTTCGGCGCGCCGAGCTACGTCATCGACGGCGAGCTGTTCTGGGGCCAGGACCGGCTGGACTTCGTGCAGCGCGCGCTGGCGACCGAGCGCGCATGAGCGCTTCTCCCGGCTCTTCCGGCTCTTCCGCCTCGCCGGCTGGCACCACGCCGGCCTCGCCGGCCGCGGGCAAGCGGCGCTTCGGGCCGCGCACGCTGTTCGCGCGCGTGTTCTGGCTGATGGTGATGGGCATCGCGATCGCGCAGGCGCTGGCCTATGTCGCGATCCGGCAGGAGCGCTCGATGGCGCTGCGCACGCTGATGATGTCGGGCGTCGAGCGCGACATCGCCACCGGCGTGGCAGTGCTCGACCGACTGCCTCCCACCGAGCGCGCCGCCTGGCTGGATCGGCTGGAGCGGCCCAACTACCGCTTCGCGCTGGCCGCGGAGATCGATCCGAAGGCGGGCCCGGTCGACCCCAGCGAATTCAGCGGCGCCTTCGTCGACGCGCTCACGCAGGCGATGCGGCCCTTCCCCATCGAGCGGGTCGCGCAGGTCGGCCCGCGCCGCTATGAGCTGCTGGTGCGCCTGAGCGACGGCGCGCCGGTCACCGTGCATGCGCGCCGCGTCGACATGCCGGTGCCCGAATGGGTCATGTGGGTGCTGGGCGCGCAGCTGCTGGTGCTGGCGCTGTGCACCTGGGCCGTGGTGCGGCTGGTCACGCGGCCGCTGCATGCGCTGGCGACCGCGGCGGATGACCTGGGACCGGACCTCACGCCGCGCCTGATCCCCGAGGAGGGACCGGCCGAGATCGCCCGCGCCGCGCGTGCGTTCAACGCGATGCAGCAACGCATCGCCGGCTACACGGCCGAACGGGTCGAGATCCTCGCGGCCATCTCGCACGACCTGCAGACCCCGATCACCCGCATGCGGCTGCGCGCCGACCTGATGGCCGACGAGGCGCTGCGCGACAAGTTCCACCACGACCTCAACGCGATGCAGGTGCTGGTGCGCGAGGGCGTCACCTACGCGCGCACGCTGCATGGGACTTCGGAACCCGCGGCGCGCCTGGATGTCGGCGCGCTGCTGGCGAGCCTGGTGGGCGACTACGAGGACGCTGGCGAGGCGGTCACGCTGCGCGGCGACGCGGGCGCGCCGCTGATGGCCCAGCCGCAGGCGCTCAAGCGCATCCTGGTCAACCTGGTGGACAACGCGCTGGCCTTCGGCGGCCAGGCGGAGATCCAGGTCGCGCGCACGACCGAACAAGACCCGGCCCCGCGTCTGACGATCGCCGTGCTGGACCGCGGCCCCGGCATCCCGGAGGACCAGCTGCAGGCAGTGTTCAAGCCCTTCCACCGGCTGGAGACCTCCCGCAACCGCGACACCGGCGGCACGGGCCTGGGCCTGGCGATCGCCCAGCAGCTGGCCACCGCGATGGGGGGACGGTTGTCGCTGCACAACCGGACCGAGGGGGGACTCGAGGCGCGCCTCGAACTGCCCGGCGCCCCCGCGCGGGCGCTGTCCACGGCTTCTGTGGACAAGTCTGTTGGCTCAACGGGCAGCAATGCTGCAAGCCGTTGATTCGTCACGGAATTCATTGCAGTGCCTTGAAATGAGGCAGTAATCCGAACGGCTCATCCGGCGGGGTATTTCCAGCGGCACGGACTATCCCCGCGTACTGTGGACAACTCTGTTGGCTGCCTCTGCAGGGCCGCCGCAAGTGCTTGTCGCCGTACGGGAATACTTGCTATGCCTCAAAACAAGGCAGCCGGAAAACGTGGGCGGTCTGCGAGCGTCAGGTCTTGACGGCCAAGCCGCGCTCGGTGGGCAAACGGCGTTCCTCCTGGAAGTTGCTCACAGTGCCCACCGGTTGTGCACCGACGCGCCAGACTGTCCACGGCCTCTGTGGACAAGTCTGTTGGCTGCCCGGGCAAGGATGCTGCAAGTGCTTGTCACGGCAAGGATTTGATTGGGGTGCTGCGCAATGAGGCAGCCCCCTTTGTGGCGGCCCCCTGTCGCGGCCCCTCCCCCGCCGAAGGAGGAGCATTGGACGATCGTCAGGCGCCCCTTAGACGATCTTCAAACCCAGGTTCGGCAGCCCGTCGATATGGCAGTCGATGACATCGCCGCGCACCACCGGACCGACGTTCTCAGGCGTACCGCTGTAGATGAGGTCGCCGGGCTGGAGCTCGAACGCGCGCGACAGCTGTGCGATCTGCTCGGCGACGCTCCAGATCATCTGGCTGAGGTCCGCGTCCTGCTTGGTCTGCCCGTTCACCTTGAGCCAGATCGATCCCTTCGCGGGATGACCGCCCAGCCGCGCGACCGGGTGGATGGGGCCGATCGGCGCGGAATGATCGAAGCTCTTGCCGATCTCCCAGGGCTTCTTCTGGTCGCCCATGCCGCGCTGCAGGTCGCGCCGGGTCATGTCCAACCCGATCGCGTAACCGAAGACGCAATCCAGCGCCTGCTCCGGCGCGATGTCGCGGCCGCCCTTGTGCAGCGCGGCCACCAGCTCGCATTCATAGTGATAGTTCTTCGTCAGCGTCGGATAGGCGTGATCGGCGACCGTGCCCGGCGCGACGTTCTGGATCGCATCCGAGGGCTTCTGGAAGAAGAACGGCGGCTCGCGCGTCGGGTCGCTGCCCATCTCGCGCGCATGCGCCGCGTAGTTGCGGCCGATGCAATAGATGCGGCGCACGGGGAAGCGCTGGTCGCTGCCGACGATGGGGACCGTCGTCGCGGCGACCTCGAACGGGGTCTTCGCCGAGGACTGGGCCTGGCCCGGCAGCGCGCAGCCGGACACGGCGCCGGCGGCCATCGCGGCCGAGGTGTGAAGCAGGGAACGTCGATCCATCGCGGTCTCCTTGGAGGAATGAGGTTCGACGCGGAGCGCCCCTGGCGGACTTCCGCGGCCGAGGCAGCGTAGGCCTGCCGCCGCGCCGACGCTTGCGCGTTTCCCCTCGACTTCCCAGCCCGGCGGGCGAGCCGCGCACTGAGCCGCAGCGCGCGCCGTGGCTGTGTCGCCCGGCGCGCCTCCGCGCGTCAAAGCACGTCAAAGCGCGTCGGCCGCCACCGCCTCGACGATCACCTGCAGGCCCTTGAGCACCGCCGCGACATCCGCCGCGTACTGCGCCTGCACGATCGCGCCATCGACGGCCACGGCCAGCGCCGCGGCGACCTTGCGCCGCTGGCGCGACGCCGGCAACAACGCGGCGATCGCGTCCGTCATGTCCTGCTTGTGAGCGCGCGTGATCGCCACGACCTCGGGCAGCGCGGGGCCCATCTCGCCAACGCCGTTGAGGAAGGCGCAGCCGCGGAAGTCGCCCAGCGCCTCCCCCCGGAACCACTCGCCCATCGCCGGCACCAGCGCCGACGCGCCGCGCCGCTCGCCGCCATGGCGCTCCAGCGCGCCCGTGAACCACGCCATCCAGCGCGCGTGGCGCAGGTCGAGGTAGGCCACGATCAGGTCGTTCTTGCTCGGGAAGTGCCGATAGAAGGTCACCTTGGTCACGCCGGACTCGGCGATCACCTTGTCGATACCGGTCGCACGGATGCCGTCCGCATAGAACAGGTCGTGCGCGCTGCGCAGGATGCGATCGCGGGCGGGCAGCTCGCCGATGTCCACGCTGCCGACGGTGTCGTTCATTCGGCCATTGTAGACAGAGCTGTCTACATCGACCAGAATACGCAATGTAGACAGACCTGTCTACAAGGGACACGCACCCGATCGCTGCCTGACGCCACCCTCCACGAAAGCCCTGCCATGGACACCCGACCGCCCCTACCCCCATTCACCCGCGAGACCGCGATCCAGAAGATCCGCCTCGCCGAGGATGCCTGGAACAGCCGCGATCCCGCGCGCATCGTGCTGGCCTACAGCCCGGACACGCAGTGGCGCAACCGCGCGGAGTTCCCGCGCGGCCGCGCCGAGGCGCAGGCCTTCCTCGAGCGCAAGTGGGTGCGCGAACTCGACTACCGCCTGATCAAGGAACTCTGGGCGCACGACGGCAACCGCATCGCCGTGCGCTTCGCCTACGAATGGCGCGACGACGCCGGCAACTGGTATCGCAGCCACGGCAACGAGAACTGGGCCTTCGACGAGAACGGCCTGATGACGCACCGCCACGCCAGCATCAACGACCAGCCGATCAAGGCCGAGGACCGCAAGTTCTTCTGGCCGCAAGGCCGCCGGCCCAACGACCATCCCGGGCTGAGCGATCTGGCTCTCTGACCTCAGCGCTCACCGGACTGCGCCCGCCAGTCGCTGGGCGAGCGGCCGGTGAGCTTCACGAAGAAGCGCGTGAAGTAGGCCGGGTCCGCGAAGCCGAGTCCATCGGCGATCTGGCGGACCATCAGGTTCGTGTAGCCCAGCTCCCGCTTCGCTTCGAGCAGCACGCGCTGGTGCAGCACCGCCAGCGCTGAGCACTGCAGATGCCGCCGGCACAGCCGATTCAGCTGCGTCGCGGTGATGCCCAGCGGCGCGGTCAACTCGGCGACCGAGGGCTGGCGGCGGAAATGGCGCTCCACCTGCTCGCGATACCGCGCGAGGTGCTGCAGCGCACGGCCTTCGATCGCATGCGAGGAACTGGCGCCCTCGCCCGCCGGGACACGCTCGGCAGGGAAACGCGCGGCCTGGGTCGCGAGCCAGGCCACGGCGTGGTCCAGCGACGGCGCCCGCCACGCCCGCGCGTCGGCGTAGTCCTCGCGCAGGCCGTGGCCGACGGCGAACAGCGCGCGCGTCACCGTCGCGCCGCGCTCCAGCGCCACGAGCCGCGGCTCGGTCAGGCTCTCCAATAAATCGGGCAGGTGATCGAGCAGGTCCCGCAGCCGGCCCTGATCCAGCGTCACCACCAGCCCTTGCGTCTCCGGCGCGAAACGGAAGCCGTGCACCGCCAGCGCCGGCACCCAGACCAGCGCGGGCGCACGCAGCACCGCCTCGGTCTCGTCCATGCGCACCGTGACACGGCCACGCTCGATCAGCAGCAACTGGACCAGCGCGCCATGCCGATGGGGCTGGATTTCCCAATTGTGCAAGCGGCTTCGATCCGCGATCGATTCCAGATGCAGCCCATCCAGCGCCGGTGAACGCCCATCCTCGCCGTAGAGCGCATAGACAGGTGTGGCCGTCACGCGGCGGCGCGTCGATCGGGAAGACGGTGTGTCGGACATGGGTTCCGATTGTGCAAGCCGACGCGCGGCCCGTCCATTCACGGTCCTGGGGCCCGGCCGTAGTCTTCGCTCATCGGAGACACACGACGCGCCTCGTCAGAAGGCCGGACACCTCATGAAGACACTGCGCACCCAGGTGCTCATCGTCGGCGCCGGGCCGTCGGGACTGCTGCTCGGACAACTGCTGCACCGCGCCGGCATCGACACCGTGATCGTCGAGCGCCAGAGCGGCGAGCACGTCCTGTCGCGCATCCGCGCCGGCGTGCTCGAACAGGGCACGGCCGAGCTGATGAATGAAGCCGGCGTCGGCGCGCGCATGCAGGCCGAGGGCCTCGTGCACGACGGCTTCGCGCTGGCCGTGGACGGTGTGCGGCATCGGATCGATCTGCGCGCGCTCACCGGCGGACGCACGGTGCTGGTCTATGGCCAGACCGAGGTCACCCGCGACCTGATGACCGCGCGCGCGGCAGCGGACCTGCCGACGCTGTACGAAGCGGCCGATGTCTGCATCGAGGGCTTTGACGGCGATCACCCCGTGGCCCGCTGCACGGTGCGCGGCGAAGCCATCGAGATCACCGCCGACTTCATCGCCGGCTGCGACGGCTTCCACGGGGTCTGCCGCGCGAGCGTGCCCGCCGACGCGATCCGGCTCTTCGAGAAGGTCTATCCCTTTGGCTGGCTGGGCCTGCTCAGCGACACGCCGCCCGTCTCCGACGAGCTGATCTACAGCCGCCACGCGCGCGGATTCAGCCTGTGCAGCATGCGCTCGGCAACGCGCAGCCGCTACTACCTGCAGGTCCCGTTGACCGAACGCGTCGAGGACTGGAGCGACACGCGCTTCTGGGACGAGTTGCGCGCGCGGCTCGATCCGCAGACGGCGTCGGCACTCGTCACCGGACCGTCGCTGGAGAAGAGCATCGCCCCGCTGCGCAGCTTCGTCGCCGAGCCGATGCGCTTCGGCCGGCTGTTCCTGGCGGGCGACGCCGCCCACATCGTGCCGCCCACCGGCGCGAAGGGGCTGAACCTCGCGGCCTCCGACGTGCGTTATCTGTCGCAGGCCCTCATCGAGCACTATCGCGAGCGCAGCGACGCCGGGCTCGATCACTACTCGGCGCGTTGCCTGTCGCGCGTATGGAAGGCCGAGCGCTTTTCGTGGTGGCTGACCAGCCTGATGCACAACTTCGACCAGGAACCCGCGTTCCAGGCGAGGCTGCAGAGCGCGGAGCTGGACTACGTGCTGGGCTCGCAGGCCGCGCGGCAGGTGCTGGCCGAGAACTACGTCGGCCTGCCCCTGTAGCCCGCCGATCAATCCTCGATCAGTCCTCGATCAACCCGAGGAAGTGATCGAGGATCACGAAGTGGTCCTCAAAGAGCTGCGGCTCCATCGCGGCCAGCTCGTCGCGATGGAACCAGCGCGACTCCTTGGTCTCGTCACTGCTCGTGACCTCCGGCAGGCTCGCCATCGGACCGAACTTGAAGTGATGCGCCATCGAGATCAGTCGGCCGCGCGGACTGCGCAGCGGATCCTCGAAGGTCTCCACACCTGCAAGCGTCGCCAGGATCGAGGCCGGCATCAGCGGGAAGCCGGTCTCCTCGATGAGCTCCCGGATCGCGCAGGCGACGAGTTTCTCGCCGCGATCGAGGTGGCCGCCGGGCAAGGCCCACAGGCCTTCGCCGAACGGTCCGTTGCGCCGCACCAGCAGCACGTGGTCGCCGACGGTCACGACCGCGTCGCCCGTCATGTAGGCCACCGCCGTGTACTTCTTCCGATACGCCTGCACGGCGGCGTGCTCGGTCTTGCGGCGCTGGTACTCGGGCAGGCGGCTCCACGCCTGCAGCCAGGCGCGCACCGGGGCGCTCACGTAGGGCGCCATCACCGCCAGCGCGGCGTCCGGATCGTCGGCCTCGAAGAACACCTCGCGCATCGCGGTCGCATCCACCTCGGCGAGCCGATCGACCAGTTGCTGCCGCCAGCGCGGAAAGCCGTGGAGGTAGTAGCTCGTGTGGTCCTTGTGATGGCCGACCAGCACGATGTCCGCGCCCTCGCCGGCCAGCGCCTGCACGCCCATCGCCACGGCGGCATTCCAGCGCTGGTCGTCGAAGTAGTCGCGCACCGGCAGCACGTGCAGCCGCTCGCGCTGCGCCGGCGTGAGATTGGCCATCAGCATCTGCCGGCGTTCCTCATGGACAAAGGGATTGCGCGGATCGCGCGCCCGATGCGACGAGCCCAGCACGGCGATCACCTCGTCGGCCAGGCCGAAGGCCGCCTGGAACAGCGCCTCCTGCCCCAGGTGGACGAGTTGCCACCGGCCGACCACCACGGCCACGGTCTTGCGGGTCATGAAGAGATCCTTTCAGTCGATACGATCGGGCAAGCGAGGCGCCGTCTCCATCGGCAGCATCCACGGGCCCGAGATCAGTAATGCCGAGCCGCGATGGGCCATTGCCGGCCGCTGCCGAAGGCTCGGCCACGCAGCCGCACGATCGGCGGCGCCTGGCGGCGCTTGTATTCGTTGCGCGCGACCATGCCCTTCACCCGCGCGATCAGGGCCTGACCTTCGTCGCTGGCGCGCAGCGCCGCGACCGCGGCTTCAGCGGCCTCGCGCTCCGGCCCGCCCAGCCGATCGCCCTCGATCAGCCACTTGAGCACTTCGTCCAGCACCTCGTAGGGCGGCAGGCTGTCGGTGTCGCGCTGATCGGGCGCAAGCTCCGCGCTCGGCGGCTTGTCGAGGATCGCCTCGGGGATCAACGCCCGGCCGGCGACTTCGTTGAGGTGGCGGCACAAGGCGAAGACCTCGGTCTTGTAGAGATCGCCGATCAGGCCCAGGCCGCCGTTCGTGTCGCCGTAGAGCGTGCAGTACCCGACCGCGATCTCGCTCTTGTTGCCGGTCGTCAGCAGCAGATGGCCGCGCGCGTTGGACACCGTCATCAGCAGCGTGCCGCGCACGCGCGCCTGCAGGTTCT
The DNA here is from genome assembly GCF_048081605.1 of Roseateles sp. So40a. Classification (NCBI taxonomy): domain Bacteria; kingdom Pseudomonadati; phylum Pseudomonadota; class Betaproteobacteria; order Burkholderiales; family Sphaerotilaceae; genus Roseateles; species Roseateles sp. So40a. Next base: position 4,060,348 of record NZ_CP182288.1, read on the forward strand.
CCAATGCCAGTCCGGTCGGCCGGAGCGCCAGGCTGCTCGCCGCCATCGAATCGCTGACCTGCCGCACCACGTCCTCGATCGGGCAGACCTCCAGCGCCAGGCCGAGGTTGGCGCACAGCGCGCGGGAATCCTCGACGCTGCCGGTCGACGAGAACCGCGACGGCATCGTGATCGCGAGCACGCGGTCCGGGCCGAAGGCCTCGGCGGCCAGCGCGAGCGTCAGCGCCGAATCGATCCCGCCGGAGCAGCCCACGACGACACGATCGAACCCGCAGCGCCGGGCGTAGTCGCGCAGGCCGAGGACGATCTGCTGCCGGTAGAAGGCCATCGGCTCGAGGCCGGCTGGCGCCGGCAGCGGGCCGCCGTCGCGCGCGGCGAAGGTGCCGCGCGCGGTCTCGAAGCGCAGCGTGACGAGGTCCTCCTCGAAACGCCGCGCCTCGAAGACCACGCCCGGTTCGGGCTCGATGAGGAAGGACGCGCCGTCATACACGAGCTGGTCATGTCCGCCGACCTGGTTCACGAACACCAGCGGCAGGCGGTGGCGCCAGCAGGCGGCGCGGAACACGTCATGACGCTGCTCGCGCTTGCCGAGGTGACTGGGGCTCGCGTTGATCGACACAATCAGGTCGGGCGCGGCGTCGGCCAGCCGCTGGAAGGGATTGACCGCGTAGTCCTTGCCCTCGTCGTTCCAGCCGTCCTCGCAGATCATGAACCCGACCTGCGTGCCGCCGATGCGCAGCACCCGCGCGACGTCCGGCCCCGGCTCGAAATGCCGCCGCTCGTCGAAGACGTTGTAGGTCGGCAGCAGCTGCTTGTGATAGTCGAGCAGCACCTCGCCGTCGCGGATCACCAGCAGCGAGTTGCGATACGCCTTGCCGGGGCCCGCATGCCGCGTCGGCACGCCGACGACCCAGTGCAGCGAGGACACCTCCCGCGTCGCCTCGAGCAGCGCGGCCATCGCAGCGTCCAGGCGGTCGCGGAAGTCTTCCTCGTCGAGCAGGTCGGCGGGGTAGTAGCCGGTCAGCGAGAGCTCGGGGAAGACGACGAGATCGGCGCCTTCATGAAGCGCGCGCCGGGCCGCGTCCAGGTGCAGGCGCAGGTTGCCGTCCAGATCCCCGATGGTCGGGTTGATCTGGGCCAGGGTGATCTTGAGCATGACTTCACTCCTTCATGTCGACCGTCGCCGCGACCTTGGCTTCGGCCTTCTCATCGGCCTTCACATCGGCCTTCTCACCAGCCTTCACATCGAAGACCTGTCGCAGGTAGTCGAGGAAGGTCTGGTCGTCGCACAGGGTCTTGCCGGGCGCGTCGGACAGCTTGGCCACGGGCTGGCCGTTGCAGCGCACCAGCTTCATGACGATGTTCAGCGGCTTGGGGCCGAGGTCGTTGCTCAGGTGCGTGCCGATGCCGAAACCCACCGGCACCCGGCGCGCGAAGTGGGCGTGCAGCCGGCAGGCCTCGGCCGTGTCCAGCCCGTCGCTGAACACCAGCCGCTTGCCGCGCGGGTCGATGCGCAGCGCGGCGTAATGCGCCAGCGCCTTCTCGCCCCACACGACCGGGTCGCCGCTGTCGTGGCGAAGACCGTCGAAGAGCTTGGCGAAGTACAGGTCGAAGTCGGCGAGGAACGCGTCCATGCCGATCACATCGGTCAGCGCGATGCCGAGGTCGCCGCGGAACTCCTGGACCCAGCCTTCCAGCGCCGCGCGCTGCGACAGCCGCAGCTGCACGCCGACCGCCTGGAAGGTCTGCAGGTACTCGTGCGCCATCGTGCCGATCGGCAGCAGCCCATGGCGACGGGCCAGCGCGACGTTGGAGCTGCCCTTGAAGACCTGCGGGATCTCGCGCGCGAGCGTCGCCACCACCTCGTCCTGCCACGCGCCGGAGAAGCGGCGGCGCAGGCCGAAGTCGAAGAACTCGAAGGGCGCGGCCTCGGCGCCCAGCGCCTCGGGCACCGACGCGGCGTAGTCGCGCAGGCGCGCGATCTTGGCGCCCAGCCGCGCGCGGCCCTCGGCCAGCACCTCGGCCTCGCGGCCTGCACACAGGCGACGGAAGTAGAGCTCGTTCACGATGGCCAGCACGAAGATCTCGAAGCCCATCACGTGGACCTGCGGTCCACGGGCCGTGATGACGAGCTGCCCGGACTCGGCGCCCTCGCCGGGCCGCGCCTCGATGAAGCGCCGCTGGAATCGGAAGATCCGCAGGAAGTCGATGAAGTCGGACTTCATGAACCGCAGTCCGCCGAGGTAGCTCAGTTCCTCGTCACTGAAGCTCAGCGTGCACAGGTGATCGAGCTCGCGGTTGACCGCGTCGCAGAGCTCGGCCAGCGGGAAGGCCGGCGTGTTGCGGCACACGAAGCGGTACTCGGCGTCATTGGCCGGGAAGGCATGCAGCAGCGTCTGCCACATGGTGAACTTGTAGAGATCGGTCTCGAGCAGCGAGCCGATCACCGGGGCAACAGCAACGTCAGTCATGGCGCGCGCTCCTCAAGCCGACAGCAGGCCCAGCGCCTGCGCGGCCGTCATCGTGCGCACGCCCAGCGCGCGAGCCCGATCGAGGAAGCTCCCCGCCCCCGCCTCGAAGCCGCCCACCGGGCTCATCGCATCCTCGATCAGCACGATGCGCGCGAGGCGTTCCGGCGACATCGCCGCGAAGAGATCCTCCGCCGTCGCCGCGACGCAATGGCTGCTGGCCTCGCCCGCGATGAAGGTCAGACCGGGGAAGTCGACGATGCGATTCACCACCGCGTGGTTGGTCTGCGTGCGGGGATCGCTGTCGATCGGCACCTCCGCGCGCACCGCGCTGTATTGCTCGGTCATCGGGTTCTGGCCCTTGAGCACCTTCTCGACGGTGCGCAGCCGGGTCGCTTCCCATCGGCCGAGCGCCGCGGCCAGCTCACCGTGCACGTTGTGACCCCAGGTGCCGACCACGCAGTGCGTGGGCCAGACCATCAGCACGTACTTGCGGGGGCTGGCTTCCAGCGCGTCGAGATACGCCAGCACCGCCTCACGCAACGCGGCGTCGCGCGGCGAGTAGCGGCCCTCGCGCACGTCCGCCGCGCGGATCTGCGTGAAGGGCGCCACGGGCAGGACGGCCTCCCCGCCGACGCCGGGTCCGTCCATTGCCGGACCGCCCTGGCGCCAGAACGCCGGGCGCTCGATCGCGTAGACGGGATGCGAGTCCAGCGTCACGACGATGTCCGCGAGCGCCGCGCCGGCCTGGTCCACCCAGGCGGCCAGGCGCTTCATGTCCGCGTCGGCGCCGGTCACCGGCAGCGTGGCGCCGGGGATGTCGCAGAAGTCGTTCTGCGGATCGACGATCAGCAGCTGGCTGGCCGGGACGGGGGTGACGGGCGTGACGAGGGGGGTCATGAGGAACTCCGTGATCGCTTCGTGGATGTCGTGCCGCCAGCATAGCCCACTTCGTGCCCGTTTGCACGAACAAAGTCACCAGCAGGGTTTAGCGGATGAAACGAGTTGTCGCTATGATTCGTGCCTCGCCGCACTAAGACGCCCCAACCCACCGTGGACTTCGAACGCCCCATCGTCACCGTCGACATCGTCCTGCTCACTTTGCAGCAGGGCGCGCTGCATGCGGGACTCGCGCAGCGGGACAAGGCGCCCAGCGCCGGCGCGTGGACGCTGCCCGGCGGCTGGGTCCACACCGACCAGGACCAGGACGCCGACGACGCCGCCGCGCGCATCCTGCGCGAGAAGACCGGCATCGCCTCGCCCTATCTGGAACAGCTGCGGACCTTCTCGGGCATGCACCGCGACTCGCGCGGCTGGTCGCTGTCGGTCAGCTACTACGCGGTGGTGCCGGCGGAGATCGACGCGGCGGCGGGTGATCGTTTCCGCTGGGCCGCCGTCGATGGATTGCGCTCGCTGCCCTTCGACCATGCGCAGATCCTGCGCACGGCCGTCGAGCGGGTGCGGTCCAAGACCTTGTACTCCTCGCTGCCGCTGCACCTGATGCCGCCGGCATTCACGCTCGGCGAGCTCCAGCGCACCTACGAGCAGGTGCTGGGCGGCGCGCTGGACAAGCGCGGCTTCCGCCGCCGCATCGAGGAGCTCGATGTGATCGAGGAGATCCCCGGCGCGCTCAGCGGCGGCAGCCATCGGCCCGCGCAGCTGTACCGCCGCAAGGCCCACGCGCCCGCGCTCAGGACCGCGCCGAGCAACCTGCCGGTGGGTTGAACGAAGGCTTGAACAAAGGCCCGAACGAAGGCCCCAACCAAGGGCGGGTCAGCGGCCTCGGCGGCCTCAACGGTCCAGGTAGCCGAACGTGCCGTGATCGCGGATCTCCTCCGCGGCCAGGCGCGCCGCCTGCATCGCATGGCGGAACAGCGACATCGCGAGGCTCACGCGCTTCACGCCGGCCTCGCCCAGCTCGCGCACCGTGAACGATCGCCCCGGGATGCCGGCCATGAAGTTCACCGGTCGCGAGACCGACGCGCAGACCTGCCGCACCGCGTCCAGGCTGGGCAGCAGCGGCGCGAAGAGCACGTCCGCGCCGGCGCGCTCGAAGGCCTGCAGGCGCCGGATCGTGTCGTCCAGGTCCTGGATGCCGTGCAGGAAGTTCTCCGACCGCGCCGTGACCAGGAAGGGCACCGGCAGCGCGCGCGCCGCCTCGACCGCCGCCGCAATGCGCTCCACCGCGAGATCGAAGTCCAGGATGGGCGGGCCGCCCTCGCTGGACGAATCCTCGATGGAGCCGCCGACCGCGCCGGCCTCGAAGGCCTGGCGGATGGTCAACGCGCAGTCCTCGGGGCGATGGCCGAAACCGTTGCCCAGGTCGGCGCTGAGCGGCAGACCGGTCGCGCCGGCCAGCAGCCGGATGTGCGCCATCGTCTCCTCGCGCGACAACTGCCCGTCGCGGCGTCCGATGGCCTCGGCCGCCGCGGCGCTGGAGGTCGCCAGCGCGCGAAAGCCCGCCGTCTCCAGCATCCGCGCCGAGGCGATGTCCCAGGCGTTGGCGATGACGAAAGGCCCGGGCCCCTCGTGCAGCGCGAAGAGCGCGGCGGTCCTCTGGGCAGGAGTGTGGGCAGGTGTGTGGGCGGGCGTGGGCGAGGTTTCGGCGGTCATGGGGGCTCCTGACGGGTGATCGACGGATCCTAGGCTGGGGCCCCTGTCGTCGTCTGGCAGGAATCGGACCCCTTCCTCACCCGCCGCAGGGGGACCCGCGGGGGATGGCCGCCGGGGCGATTACCTCGAAAGGGGTGGCGCGTCCGCCACGGAATCCCCCGTTTCACCCGGATCGCGGACCTCCCGCGCGTCCTGCGCACGTTTTCCCGTACCCGGAATGTTGCGAACCGTTCGCATTTGATAACGTATCGCATCCGCTAGCTGTGACCCCTCCCCCGGGCCACCCACCGACCTCCCCCGCTTTCCCGGTCCCCCGGTCCTTGTCCATGTCCTCCATCGTTTCCCGTGCCGCGCACGGCGCCACGCCGCGCCTGTCCCTGATCTCCCTGTCCGTGCTGGCGGCGATCGCCGCGGTGGCGCCGATGGCCGTCTCGGCGCAATCGGTGGCGGCCACGCCGGCCGCGCCCGCAGCCTCCGACGCCAAGGACGCGGCCGCGCCGAAGCGCCTGCTCGACGAAGTGGTCGTCACCGGCGTGCGCAGGAAGACCTTCGCGCCGACGACGGTGCAGGTCGGCGCCTTCCGCGACCAGGACCCGCTGGACGTGCCGCTGACCAACAACGTCATGCCGCGCGACCTGCTCGACGCGCAAGCGGCGCAGGGTCTGTACGACGCGCTCAAGAACACCGCCGGCGTGACGCGCTCGCAGGTGAGCGGCTCGACCTACGACAACCTGTCCATCCGCGGGATCATCGTGGAGAACCGCGGCAACTACCGCCTCAACGGCAACCTGCCGATCGTCAACCTGATCGACATCCCGCTCGAGGACAAGGAACAGGTCGAGGTGCTCAAGGGCGCGTCGTCGATGTATTACGGCCTGGTGCCGCCCTCGGGCATCGTGAACTTCGTGACCAAGCGCGCGGGCCCCGCGCCGGTCACCTCGCTGACCACGACGCTCAACAACCACGGCGGCATCAAGGCGCATGTGGACATCGGCCGGCGTTTCGGCGCTGACGACAGCATGGGCCTGCGCGTCAACGCGGTCACCAGCAAGGAAGAGTCGGGCATCGACCGCTTCAAGGGCGATCGCCAGCTGGTCTCTCTCGCCTATGACTGGCGCGCCACGCCGTGGGCCAACTTCAAGGTCGACATCGAGCATTACCGCAAGAACGTCAGCGAGCAGGGCGCGATCACGCTGCCCGCCGCGGTGAACGGCGTGATCACGCTGCCGCGCATCCCCGCCAACACGACCAACTTCGCGCCCGAATGGGCCCGCTACGACGCCGAGGCGACCAACGTGCTGGTGCGCGGCGACTTCGCGCTGAGCGACGACTGGGTGCTGAGCGTCGAGTCCGGCCGCGCCAACACGCAGCGCGACCGCAACTACACGACGCTGATCAACTACAACACGCAGACCGGCGCGGGCACGGCCAACATCTCGGTGCTCAAGGGCCAGGAGTACACGAACACCAACCACCGCGTCGAGGCCATCGGCCGCTTCGACACCGCCGGCATCGGCCATGAGCTGACGCTGGGCGCGACCTACAACCGCCGCGCCTCGGCGGGTTGGCTCAACGGCTCGGCGCGCACGCCGCAGAACCTGTACGACCCGGTGGACATCGCGCCGGTCAACCCGACGCTGACGCAGAGCGGATTCCCGTCCGAGGTCAACGACCGCGGCCTGTATGTCTTCGACCGCGTGTCGCTGGGCGAGCAGTGGCAGGTGCTGGCGGGCCTGCGCAAGACGGTCTACCGCAGCGAGGCGAGCAACCCGTCCTCGCCGGTGCCGACCTACCGCGCCGACAAGGTCACGCCCAATGTCTCGGTGATGTGGAAGCCGATGAGCAACCTCAGCGTCTACGCCAGCGCGCTGCGCGGGCTGGAGGAGACGGGCACGGCGCCGCTGAACACCACCAACTTCGGCCAGGTGCTGCCGCCGGCGGTAAGCAAGCAGCATGAGATCGGCGTGAAGGCGCGCCTCGGCGCGGTGCTGCTGCAGACGGCGCTGTTCCAGACGGACCGACCGCTGGCCACGACGATCAACAACGTCTACCAGGTCGGCGGCGAGACGCGGTATCGCGGCCTGGAGTTCTCCGCCAGCGGCGAGATCGGACGCGACTTCGCGCTGGTCGTCTCGGGCGTCGTGCTGGACGCGGAGATCACCAAGGTCGGCACGGCCAATCCGCTGGAGCTGGGCAAGACGCCGGAGAACACGCCCAAGAACACGCTGAGCGTGTTCGGCGAGTACCGCCTGCCGATGGTGCCCGGCCTGTCGCTGAACGCGGGCGTGTATCACGTCGGCAAGCGCGCGGTGAACAACGCCAACCAGGCCTGGGTCGACGGTTATCAGACGCTCTCGCTGGGCGCGCGTTACCAGACGCGGATCTTCGACAAGCCGGTCAACCTGCAGGCCAACCTCGACAACGCGACCAACAAGGATTACTGGAGCACCGCCGGCAACAGCCTGCTGGGCGTCGGCGCGCCGCGCACGCTGCGCCTGACGGCCAAGGTCGACTTCTGACCGCGCGCGTGATCGACATGGACACGGACCGGACCGCGGGATCGCCATGGCGCTGATGACCGCACGACGCCTCTGGATGTGGCTGCATCGCTGGACCGGCTTGACGCTAGGTCTGCTGCTCGCCGCGGCGGCGCTGCTCGGCGCGCTGATGACGGTGCTGCGCCCGCTGGACGAGGCCCTGCACCCCGAGCTCTTCCGCGCCCCGGCACGGGCCGCCGAGGCGTCCGCGGCCATCGAGGCCTCCGCCACGCCGCTGGAGACGCTGCGACAGCGCGTCGCCCAGGAATTCGGCCCGAAGGCAACGATGACCATCCGCCCGCCGCGCGAGGACGGCGAGTCCTTGCGCGTGATGGTGCGGGGCTCGGCGTGGGAAGGCACGCTCTACCTGGACCCCGTCACCGTGGCCGAACTGGGACGCCGGGGCGAAGCCGAGGGCCTGGCCAACATCGTCTTCGAGCTCCACAGCGCGCTGCTGCTGGGTGACACGGGCAAGGCGGTGCTCGCCTTCACCGCGATCGCCTACCTGGCGCTGCTCGTGACGGGCCTGATCCTGTGGTGGCCGATGAACGCGGCGCAGTGGCGTCACGCGTTCAAGCTCAAGCTCGACAAGGGCACGACGCGCAGCCTGTTCGACCTGCACCGCTTCGGCGGCGCGGTGCTGGGGCTACTGGTGGCCGTCGCCGTGGCGAGCGGCGCGTGGATGGCCTATCGGCCCATCGGCGGCTGGATCAACACGCTGGTCGGCGATGCCGCGACCAAGCCGCCCAAGGTCGGCAAGGATCACGGCGAACGCGTGCCACTGGACACCATCGTGGCCGACGCCCGGACGCGCTGGCCCGAGGGCCAGGTCGGCTTCGTGCAACTCGCCGCGGCGGACACCCGCGCGGTGCGGCTGCGCTTCAAGCTGCCCGGCGATCCGCATCCCAACGGGCTGTCGTCGATCTGGGCGCATCCGGTCGATGGCCACGTGCTGGCCCAGCAGCGCTGGGACCAGCTCGACCTCGCCGGCCGCTCCACCGCGTGGATCTACCCGCTGCACGCGGGCGAGCTCTTCGGCGTCGCCAACCGCGTGATCACCGGCCTGCTCGGCTTGGCGCTCTTCGCGATGGGCGTCACCGGCGTGTGGCTGTGGTGGCGGCGCCGGCGCTAGGCTGGCGCTGAGCGCCGATGACCGCCGCTGGACCGCCGCTGAACGCCGATCAGCGCGGGGCCACGACCCCCAGCCGTTCGAAGACCTGGCGCTCGCGTTGCCCGTTGGCATGCGCCAGCACCCAGGTCGATCGCGGCTTGAAGTAGACGTAGGTCGGCGGCGCGTCAGCGGCCAGCCGCTCACGCAGGGCCTTCCACGTCACATCGGCCTCGGCGGCGCGATCCAGCCGGCGCAGCGCGGCACCGCGCACCGCCTCGGCCAGATCCAGCCAGGGCGCGATCGCCAGGGCCTGATCGGCCTGCTTGAGCGCCAGCGCGGCCTCGCCGTCCTGCAAGGCCAGCCAGCCCTGCAGCGCCAGCACCGACGGATCCTCCGGATCCAGCAGCGCCGCCGCCCGCAAGGCCTCGCGCGCCGCGTCGCGACGGCCCGCCATCAACAGGTCCTGCGCGTGGTCGACCCGCAGCTCCACCAGGCCCGAGCGCTCGCGCACCACGCGGTCATACAGCGCGAAGGCCGCGTCCCATCGACCGGCCAGCGCCAGCGCCTTGGCCTTGCCCCACAGCGCCTCGGGCTTGTCGCCCTGCGCGGCGAGCGCCGCGTCATAGGCGGCCAGCGCGCCGTCCACATCGCCGACCTCGCGCAGGTAGCCGCCCACCGCGAGGTTCACCCGCAGCGAGTCCTCCGCGTTCATGCGCCGGGCGCCGCGCAGCTCGCCCACCAGCGTCGCGATCGGCGTGCCCAGCCAGCGCCGCGCGGCGGCGACCTCGATGCGCGCGCTCGCGCTGGACCCATGGGCGCGGATCACCGCGTCGGCCAACGGCGCGACCTCGGCGCGATCGCCCCGGATCGCGCGCAGGCGCAGCATGCCCAGCTGGGCCGCCTCGTTCCTCGGCGCGAGCGCGAGCGCCTTGCGCTGCTGCGCCAACGCGCCCTCGACATCGCCCGTCTCCAGGCGGCGCGCGGCCTCGTTGCTCATGGCGATCGGCAGGCTGGCGCGCGCGTCGGTGCGCGTCAGCAGCTTGAGCACCAACCGCTGGAGGTCGGGATCGCGCTCGGCGAGCCGCTCGCGCGTGATCTCGCGCGTGTCGTACACGTCACGGCGCGGCGAGGCCTGCGCGTTGACGCCCTCGGCGAAGTACTCCCAGACCGTGCCGCCGGCATACCGCGACAGGAAGCCCTTGCCCGTCTTCGCGTCGCGGGCCTTGGCCGCGCGGTACAGCGATTCGATGGCGCGCCAGTCGTCGGGCCCGAGCACGCCGTGCACCTGATGCGACAGCTCATGCAGCACGGTGTTGTAGCGGTCGGAGACCAGCCGCTCGACGTCTTCGTAACCGGTCACCGTGTTGTGGCCGCCGGCGCCGCGCACGTCGTCCCACAGCCGTGAATCGGTGTCGATGCGCGCGTCGCGCAGCGACTCCAGGCCCGGCGTCTCCGACAGGCGCTGCCACATCGGCTTGATGTAGTGCGTCGCGCTGCCCTCGACCAGCACCGGGATGTAGGCCCGCCACGGCGCCACCGACAGCGCCACCCGCTTCTGGATGCGCGGCGTCAGCGAGGCCCAGTTCAGCACGTAGCGCTCGATGCCCGGCACGCGCGGCATCGGCGTCGCCGCGAATCGGGCCTCGTAGTCGGCGCGGTGGATGTCGATGGCCAGACGCTGGAACTCCAGCGCCTTCGCCAGGATGGCATGGCCGCGGCCGTACCCGGGGCAGGCGCTCAAGGCCTGGATCGCCAGCGCGCGGGCCTGGTCGGGCGAACCCGCCTCCAGCGCGTCCGAGGCGCGGTGCGCCAGGGCCTCGGCCTCGGCGAATCGCGCCGGCTCCTCGCGCCGGAGCTCGCTGTAGTTGCGACGGGCGTAGCCGTTGCCCAGCAGGTAATGCGCGTGTTCGTCGTAGGGGTTGTAGTCCAGCGCCTGGCGGGCCGCGTCGATCGCGTCACCGGTGCGGGCGAGCCGGATCAGCGTCTCGGCCAGCGTGCCCAGCGTTTCCGCGCTGCGGCGCCAGGCGAGGCTTTCCTCGAGCCGCTTGAACGAGGTGTCGAAATCGCGCTGCTGATAGAACCACTGTCCCAGCGCCCGCAGCGCCTCGCCCTTCTCGCGCGAGGTCGTGGCGGCCTGCAGCGCGCGCTCCAGCAGCGGCTTGGCGCGTTCATCCTGGTGCAGCGCGGTGGCCAGTTCACCAGCGGCGAGCAGGTCCACCGAATCCGCCCGGCCCGTTGCGATGGCCGCGGACGTGCGCCGGTCGATCTCGGCGAGGTCATCCCGCGCGCGCAGGCCGTCATACAGCGCGCTGCGCTCCTCGGGCGACAGGCTGGCGGCGGGTCGCGCCTTCAAGGCGTCGAGCAGCGGCAGCGCCCGCGCGTAGTCCTGCGTGCGCAGCAGCGCGCGCAGACGGGTCAGCTGGGCGGCGGGGCTCGCGTCCAGCGCCGCCAGGCGCGCCACGGCGACGTCCACCCGGCCCGCTTCCAGCAAGTCGTCGACAACGCGCGGCGTGGGTTGCTCGATGGCGGCCTCGACCGGCGCGCGGGCGTCGCTGGCACCCGCAGCCGGAACGGCTTGCGCGAAGGCCGCGGGCATCACGACCAGGGGCACGGCCAGGGGCACCGCGAGCAGCGCGGCGCTCAGGGCGGTGCGCGCCCTCGGCGCGTGCGAGGAGGAACTAGGAACGCGGCGGAAGATCGTCATGGCCTGGGGTCAGCGGGAAACGAGGCTCCGACTGTCCCACAGGCGATTGCCCGGACCCGCATCAGGCATCTCCTGTTCGCCCGACGGTCCTTCACTGCGCGGGCAAGACATGTCCCCCCGGCATGCCCTTCGGCGTCCCTCACGAGAGCGACGGGCACACCCTGCCCCGGGAACCTCATCTGCCCCGACCCGATCGCGACTCCGGTTCCCCACCCCGGTGCGCCCGATCAGATGCCGCTGTACCACTTGCCGCCTTCCTCCGTCCCGCCCTCGCTGGTCGGACTTCCCGCCACCCCCGCGACGGATCCGCCGTCCGACATGACGCCCCTCGACGCCCTGCCCGACACCGGCGCATCGCCCGAGTTCCAGGGCCTGCGCGCGCTGGAGCGGCGCTGGGCGCAGTCCGTGGCGGCGCATGCGCTGTGGTCCCGCCAGGCCCCGGTGGTGCCGCTGCTGCTGGACTGGCTGCGCGACGCCGACCCCATCGCCCGCGCGCTCGGCCCGGCCATGTGGCGGCACTTCGCACAGCATCTGTTGCAGCACGCCAGCAGCCGCGACCTGCGCGCGATGGGGCTGGACGAACGCGTCGAGTCCCGGCTGTGGACCTCATGGCCCGAATGGCGCACCGCGGGCTTCCGCATCGCCGACGCCCCGGGGCGCCTGCACCGGGCGGTGGTCTGGTGGGAGGACGGCCGTCTGCCGGAATACCCCGAGCGCGGCGGCGTCTTCGAGGCCCCCTACGGGGCCGCGCTCTGGCTGGACGGACGGCTGCTGCCCTATCCGCAGGAACTGACCTTCGGCTGCTCGATCGTCGGATCGGGCGAGTGGATCGACGACCGCTTCTTCGTCGTCGACGTCGACGGCCCGCCCGAGCATCCGGATTACGTCGAGGAGCTGGCCAACGGCCGCGGGTCGGTGCTGAGCCTGCTGGTCATCGACGCCCGGGACCGCAGCTGTCATCTGCTCAACCCCCGCGCGCACGAGCCCTGGCTGCGTCCGCGCATCAGCGTGCAGGCCGACGGCCGCTGGCGCATCGACCCGGGCATCGACGCCGGCGCCGACAGCCGGCTCTACGACGCGGACGCGGACCGCCCGTCGGCGCCCTCGCGCCTGATGCTGCCCTCGGACCTGCCCCCGGCCTCGATCGACGCGGAGATCCCGCCCGAGGAAGCCGAGCCGCGTTCGTTCGCGCCGGCGTGGCGGTACGTGGTCGACGCGTGGAACGCGGACCGCGATCGCCTGGTGGGGCTGCTCGGCGAGATGAATTACGAACTGGCGCTGGACAGCTTCAGGGACGCGGCCTTGGGGTGGTGAGCGGCAGCACCAGGACACGGCGCCCCAGCGCGCGCCAGGTCGCCGGGTTGGGCTGGAGGCCAGCCTGCCGCATGCGTTCCAGCCACTCCATCGCTTCGCCCTTCTTCCGGAGATGCATGCACAACTTGATCATGGTGTTGTAGCTGGTCACATCGGGCTCGATCCCGTGTTCGTCCCGCATGCGATCCAGGCACTCCTCCGCCGAGGTCAGATCACCCGACTTGCCATGGGCATACATCAGGGCGTCGTAGACACGCGCATCGGGAGTGACGCGGTGGGCGGCCATCAGCGCGAACCAGCGCTCCGCGAGCTTCCCGCCGCCGGGGTCCGCGGCGACGCCGCATGACCAGATCATCGCGCCGAAGGTCATGCAGTCGGGGAAGGCCTTCGGGTCCGCGATCAATCGATCGAACCACGCCCTCGCCCTGCCCAGATCCTTGACGTTGCCGAACGCCGAGATCAACGAGTTGTAGGTCGATTCCGTCGGATCGATGCCCAGCGCACGCATGCGGTCGACGCACCTTTCCGCCCCCGCCAGGTCATTCGACGCCCGATACACCTTGATCAGGGCGTTGAAGATCAGCGCATCCGCCATCACTCGCCGTCCGGTCTGCCGGCAGATCGCGCGCTCCAACTCCTTCACGCAGGCCTCGGCGGCGACCGCGTTGCTGCCGCAGGCCTGGATGGCCGAGCAGGTGACCATCCTCACGTCCTTGATCTGCTTGCCCCCGTCGATGAACGCGTCCACGACGGCGGCGTTCCTGGCTTCTGGTGCGTGCCGGGCGCGTGGCCCGCTCGACGATTCGCCGGTGGCGGCGGTGCCGGGCGTCGACTCGTGTCCGAAACCAGACGCGATGCGACCGAATGACGAGACATTCCAGCTCACGTGGGGCTCCTGCGACGAGGGGCCCCGGCAGTCGCCCGCCCGCCCATCGAGGTTCCGCGGGCGAGGGCCTCAAGTCCGCTCGGAGGGCGCGGCGCCGCGCTTCGTAGCGGTGGGCATCGACGTCACGCTGCTCGCACAGGCCACGCGGCGGCTTGCGGCAGACTTCGAGCTCGCGCCGCCGCTGCCGGCGCCGACCGGCTCGCCCTACTGAACTCCCGTTGAATCCACGATCGAAAGCACGACCATGAGCAAGACGTACAAGATCGCCGTCATTCCCGGCGACGGCATCGGCAAGGAAGTGATGCCCGAGGGCCTGCGCGCGCTGGAAGCCGCGGCCAAGCGCTTCGGCATCCGGTTCGAGTTCACCCACATCGAATGGGCCAGCTGCGACTACTACCAGCAGACCGGCCAGATGATGCCCGACGACTGGAAGACACAGCTGCAGGGCCAGGACGCGATCTTCTTCGGCGCGGTGGGCTGGCCGGCGACGGTGCCCGATCACGTGTCGCTGTGGGGATCGCTGCTGAAGTTCCGCCGCGAGTTCGACCAGTACATCAACCTGCGTCCGGTGCGGCTCTTCGAGGGCGTGCCCTGCCCGCTGGCCAACCGCAAGCCGGGCGAGATCGACTACTTCGTCGTGCGTGAGAACACCGAGGGCGAGTACACCAACCTCGGCGGCGTGATGTACGCAGGCACCGATCGAGAGATCGTGATCCAGGAGTCGGTGTACTCGCGCTTCGGCGCGGACCGCGTGCTGAAGTACGCGTTCGACCTCGCACAGAGCCGCGCGCGCAAGCATCTGACGGTGGCGACGAAGAGCAACGGCATCGCGATCTCGATGCCGTGGTGGGATGGCCGCGCGGACGCGGTCGGCGCGGGGTATCCGGCGGTGACGGTGGACAAGCAGCACATCGACATCCTGTCAGCGCGTTTCGTGCTGCAGCCGGGGCGTTTCGACGTGGTGGTGGCGTCCAACCTGTTCGGCGACATCCTGTCGGACCTGGGTCCTGCGACGACGGGCACGATCGGGCTGGCGCCGTCGGCCAACCTGAATCCGGAGCGCAACTTCCCGTCGCTGTTCGAGCCGGTGCATGGCTCGGCGCCGGACATCTACGGGCAGAACATCGCCAACCCGGTCGCGATGATCTGGTCGGGCGCGCTGATGCTGCAGTTCCTGGGCGAGCAGGCCGCGCATGACGCGATCCTCGCGGCGATCGAGAAGACGCTGGCGTCGGGTCCGCGCACGCGCGATCTGGGCGGCACGGCGGACACGACCGCGATGGGCAAGGCGATCGCCGAGCTGATCTGATCCCGGCAGTCACCTGCCCTCTTGGTCCCCTCGCCCGCGAAGCGGGAGAGGGCGGAGGGTGAGGGCTCTGAGCAGGGCTCGCTGTCCGCCACGAGCCCTCACCCCCACCCTCTCCCGCTTCGCGGGCGAGGGGGCCACCCCGGCCAAGCCGCTTATAGCCAGCCTGCCTTGCGGAAGCGCCAGAACAGCACGCCGCAGGTCGCCGTGATGACCCCGAGCGCGACGGGATAACCGAAGCGCCACTTCAGCTCGGGCATGACCTCGAAGTTCATGCCCCAGATGCCGGCGAAGGCGGTGGCCGCGGCGAAGATCCCCGCCCAGGCCGCCAGCCGCTTGGTGGTCTCGGAGTCCTCGATCGCGGCCATCGACAGATGCACCTGGATCACCGTCGTCGCGGTGTCCCGCAGCGAATCGAGCGCCGTCTGCATCCGCTCGAGATGGTCGTAGACATCGCGGAAGTACTCGCGCGTGTCCTCGCAGACCGGCGGCACGCGGCCGCGCACCAGCTTGCCGACGGCGTCCAGCAGCGGTGACACCGCATGCTTGACGACGGTGACGCGTTGCTTGAGCTCATACACGCGGCGGATGTTGTCGCGCGTGACACCGGGCTCGAAGATCTGCGACTCGATCGCCTCGAGTTCCGCCTCCAGCGCCTCGATGACCGGGAAGTAGCGGTCGACGATCGCGTCCATGATCGCGTACATCACGAAGCCCGGCCCGCGCTTGAGCATGTGCGGTTCCTTCTCCGCGCGGGCGCGCACGCCCAGCAGGCTCTGCGCGACGCGATTGCGGATGGACAGCACGAAGTTGCGGCCCGCGAAGATGGATACCTCGCCGGTGCACAGCTCGTCGGTGGGCGTGAACTGCACGGTCTGCATGACGGCGAACAGCGTGTCGCCGTACTCCTCGACCTTGGGCCGTTGCTGGCCATGGAGCGCGTCCTCGACGGCGAGCTCGTGCAGGTCGAATTCCTCCTTCATCGCGAGGACCTCCTCGGTGGAGGCGTCGCGCAGGGCGACCCAGACGAAGCAGTCGGGCAGCTGGAGGTAGTCGCTGATTTCCTCGGGCTGGATATCGGCCAGCCTGCGGCCGTCGCGGTAGGCGACACAGTTGATGAGCATGGGAATGTCTCGCTCGTTCTTGCTTGACGCGAGCGTAGCGCGTGCGGCCTCAAGGCCGCATCAAGAGAAACCGAGGGGAAGCCGCCCAGTTCCCCTCCGGGCCGCGGATCAGCCGGCCCGCAACTCCAGGATCTCGTCGCCCAGACCGTCGCGCTCGCCGGTGGGTGTCCAGCCCAGACGCCGGTAGAAGCCGTGCGAGCGATGGGCGGGGTTGTCCGAGCACCCGAGGAAGAGCCGCCCATGACCGAGCGCGCGCAGATGCGAGACCGTGAGATCGAGGAGCGCGCGGCCAAGGCCCTGACCCTCGTGCTCAGGCAGCAGCGCGAGCACGACGATCTCGCCGGTGCGGGCGTCGCCGACGCAATAGCCGGCGAGGACCCCGTCGATGTGGGCGACGAAGCCGGGCAGGCTGCCGTCCCGGACCTGGCCGGACCAGGACGTCTCGGTGATGCCGAGCTCCGCGAGCCGCGCGGCGGACACGGCGTTCTCGCGGGTGCGGCCGCGCAGATCGATGCAGGCGGCGATGTCGGCGGGCACGGCGGGTCGGAAGTCAGCGCTCATGGGTCTTCGCGGTTCAGCAGGTCGAGGTAGGCGGTGTACACGAAGTTCAGGCGCCTGTGGTTCGGCATGGGTGCCGCCTCGTCATCCGACGCAGGCTAGACCGCGACCCGAGTCTGCCGCCACGTCACCAGCCGCCCCTGCGCCATCTCGCCGATCCAGTCGCCCATGGTCTCGGCCTCGTCGGCATCGTGCGTGACCATCAGCGCGGTCTGCCCGGCCTCACGCAGGATGCGCCGGACCTCGACGGCCAGGTGATCGCGCGTCGCGCCATCCAGGCTTGAGAACGGCTCGTCCAGCAACAGCAGCCGCGGCGACGGCGCCAACGCGCGCGCCAGCGCCACCCGCTGTTGCTGCCCGCCCGAGAGCTCATGCGGCATGCGCCCGCCCAGCGTCTCCAGCCCGACCAGCGCCAGCAGCTCCCGCACCCGCTGCTCCCGCGCCACGCGCGTCCAGCGCCGCAGTCCGAAGCCCACATTGGCCGCGGCATCCAGGTGGGGGAACAACGCGATCTCCTGGAACAGCAGCCCCACGCCCCGTTGCTCCGGCGCGAGTCGCGTCGACGGGCCGGACAACTCCCGGCCGTCGAGCTCGATGCGGCCCGACGTCAGCGGCTCGAAGCCCGCGATCGCGCGCAGCGCCGTGCTCTTGCCGCAGCCCGACGGCCCCAGCAGACAGGCGATGCCGCCCAGCGGCAGGTGCAAGGACAGTCCGCTCAGCACGGCCGGCCCAGCGCCATAGCGGACCTCCACGTGCTCCAGCGTGAGAGCGCTCATCTCTTCTTCTCCCAGCTCAGCAGCAACACCGCGGGCAGCCCGACGGCGACGATCAACAGCGCCGCCAACGCCCCATGCTCATAACTGCCGCGCGCGGCCTCGGCGTAGAGCAACGTCGGCAAGGTCTCGACATTGGCCGGCCTCAGCAGCAGGGACGCGGGCAGCTCCTTCATCACGTCGATGAAGACCAGCAGCGCGGCGGTCGTCATCGCGGGCCGCAGCAACGGGAGGTGCACGCGGCGCAAGGTGCCCAGCGGCGTCTCGCCCAGGCTGCGGGCGACCTGCTCGAGCGGCGCGGGCAGGCGGGACAACCCGGCTTCGATGCCGCCCACCGGCAGCGCGAGGAATCGCATCACGCAGGCTCCCATCAGCACCAGGCCCAGGCTCATCATCGGCAGGCCCGGCACACCGAGCCCATCGGCGATCCAGCCATCGAGCATGAGCGCCGGCGGCATCAGCCCGATCGCCAATACCGTGCCCGGGATCGCATAACCCAGCGCCGAGACGCGCAGCCAGGCGCTGCGCTGCGGACGACGCGACGATCCGCTCGCGCGCGACGCCCAGGCCACGATCAGCCCGGCCACCACCGCCACCGCGGTGACGGACAGGGCCAGCGTCGCCGAATGCCGCGCGCCGGCAAGCACCTCGGCGGACCAGCCGTGGCCCTCCGCCGCGCGCTTCCATGCCAGCACGGCCAGGTGCCCCGCCGGCAGCACGAAGCCGATCAGCACGGGCAACGCGGCCGCCGTGGTCGCGAGCATTGCCCGCGCGCCGCGCAATCGCAGGCGCGGCGCCGGCCGCATCGACCGCACCGCCCCGCCGAGCTGCCGACGGCGGCCCTGGCGCTCCAGCCAGACGAGCCCCGCGACGATCGCCAGCATCGCGCAGGCGATCTGGGCCGCCGCGCCCAGGTCCGAGCGCGTCACCCACGTCGTGTAGATCGTCGTGGTCAGCGTCGTCACGCCGAGGAACTCCGAGGCCCCGACATCGTTGAGCACCTCCAGCAGCACCAGCCCCACACCGACGGCCAGCGCCGGGCGCGCCATCGGCAGCGCCACGCGGCGGAACGCGCCCCACGGGCCCTCGCCGAGCAGCCGCGCCGCGTCCATCAGCCGCGCCGGCTGGGTCGAGAACATCGCCCGCATGCTCAGGTAGACATAGGGATAGAGCACCGCCGACAGCACCAGCACCGCGCCGCCCATCGAGCGCGCGTCGGGCAACCGGAACTGGCGCGGCGACTCGAACCCGAGCAGCGCGCGCAAGGCGCCTTGCAGCGGCCCGATCGGATGCAGCAGGTCCACGTAGCTGTAGGCGGCGATGTAGGTCGGCACCGTCAAGGGCAGCAGCAGCGCCCAGTGCAGGACGCCGCGCCCGGGGAAATCCGTGCGCGCGACCAGCCAGGCGCAGCCGGTGCCGATCACCGCGGTCAGCAGGCCCACGCCGGCGAGCAGCATCACGGTCTGCGCCGCGGCCCGCGGCAGCACGTGCGCCATCAGGTGCGACCAGTGCGCGATCCCCGCGCCCAGCGCCGTCCAGGCGAGCGCCGCCAGCGGCGTCAGCACCGCCAGCGCGATCGCGGCCGCGGTCGCGGTCCAGAACGGGCCGACCGCGCGCAGCCCGCCAAGTCGGCGCTTCACCCGGTCACTGGTCGAAGGCGACCTTGTCGATCAGCAGGCTGGCCTGCTTGCGATGGCGGGCGATCTCGGCCAGCGGCAGCGTGTCGGCCTTGACCGGACCGATCGCCGACTGGATCAGCGGATCCAGCGCCACGCCCGCGCGCACCGGGTATTCGTAGTTGGTCTGCGCGTAGAGCTGCTGCGCGGGCTCGGACACGAGGAACTCCAGCAGCGCCTGCGCCGCGGCCTTGTTCGGCGCGTGTTTCGCGACCGCCGCGCCGCTGATGTTGACGTGCGTGCCGGCGCCGCGCGCGCTGAAGGTCGGCTTGATGACCTGGATCGCGTCGCCCCACTTGCGCGCGTCACTGCCCGGCTTGGAGGCCTTCATCTGGCCGACGTAATAGGAGTTGGCCAAGCCCACGTCGCAGATGCCGCCCAGGATGTCGCGCGCGACGTCGCGGTCGCCGCCGGTCGGCTTGCGGCCGAGGTTGGCCTTGAGACCGCGCAGCCATTGCTCGGTCTTCGCCTCGCCGTCGTGAGCGATCATCGCGGCCACCAGCGCGGTGTTGTACGGGTGCTGCCCGGAGCGCGTGCAGACCTTGCCCTTCCACTTCGGATCGGCCAGGTCCTCGTACCGCAGCGTCGCCGCCTTCACGGCCGGATCGGCGTAGAGCACACGGGCACGCAGCGACAGCGCGGTCCACTGGCCGTCGACCGCGCGCAGGTTGGCGGGCACCGCGGCGGCGATCTCCGCCGACTTCAGCGGCTGCGTCACGCCGCCCTCGACCAGGTCGACCAGGTTGCCGATGTCCACGGTCATCAGCAGGTCGGCCGGCGAGCGCGCGCCCTCGGCCTTCACCCGTTCCAGCAGCCCGTCCTTGACGAAGACCGTGTGGACCTGGGTCCCCGTCCTGGCCGTGAAGGCCGACAGCAGCGGCTGCACGAGCGCGACCTCGCGGGTCGTGTACAGGGTCAGCTCGCCGCCGGCGGGCGCCTGGGCCTGGGCCATCGCGGGTACCAGGACGGCGGCGGCCAGGGCGAGCGCCGAGGCGGCATGCCACGGACGGAGGGTCTGGCGGAGGATCTGATCGGGTCGGCGCATCGTCGTGTCTCTTTCGCTCTCGATGAGAATTCTTCTCATCTGTGAAGACGCGCAATGTAGGCGGCCGGACCGGCGGGCGAAAGGCGGCTAAAGCTGCGGACACTCGCAGGAATCCCCGTGTCCCGGACGGCAGCGACCCGGGGCCTCGGCTTCAAAGAGGCTTCAGATCAGCGGATCCCTTCAAGCCGAGGGCGGCAACTGCGGCAACGCACGCGCGCCGGCCGCGACGACGTCGGAGATCTCGCCGATCACCTGCCGCAGCCAGCGCTGCGCGGGGTCGGGCTCGGCGCGGACATGCCAGACCTGGCTGATCTCGATGCCGCGCAGCGCGAAGGGCAGGTGCCGGCACGCGAGCTGGCCGGCGAATCCGGTGGCCGGGACGAAGCTGTCGGGCAGCACGGTGATCAGGTCGGACTGCTGCACCGCCATCGTGCCGGTGAAGAAGCTGTTGACCGTCATCGCCACCGTGCGCTTGCGGCCGATCGTCGCCAGCGCGTCGTCGACGAAACCATGCGCGCGGCCGGCGAAGCTCACGCGCAGGTGCTGCGCCTCGCAGTAGGCGTCCAGCGTCAGTGCGCCGGGCTCGGACAGCGGGTGATCCGCGCGCATGACGCAGACGTACCGGCTGGCATAAAGCGATTCCCGGCGGAAGGCGGCGCTGTCGTCCTCGACCAGCAGTTGCTCGGTCACGTCGGGGAAGAAGCCGATGGCCAGGTCGGCCCATCCTTGCTCGAGCAGCTCGCGGGGATCGCGGGTGGTCAGCGGCACGACGCGCAGGCCGACATGGATGCCCTCCTCCAGGAAGCGGCGCGCCAGTTGCGGCACGACCAGCGCGGCGGTCGCATCGGCCATGGCCAGCGTGAAGCTGACCGTGTTGCCGGCGGCGCGCGGGTCGAAGACCTGCGGTTCCAGCGCCTGCTGCAGGCTGGCCAGCGCCCGGCGCACGACCGGCCAGAGCGCCTGCGCGTGCGGGGTGGGCTCCACGCCGGTGGAGGTCGGGATGAAGAGTTCCTCGTGGGTGGCCTCGCGCAGGCGGCGCAGCGCGTTGCTGACGGCCGGCTGGGTGATGGCCAGGCGGTGCGCGGCGCGGGTCACGTGGCGTTCCTCCATGACCACGTCGAAGACGCGCAGCAGATTCAGATCCAGCGTCCGGAAGTTGACGGGGCGGGGGGTGCTCATGCGCCGGATGCTAATTCCGTCACGGGTCATTTCCGGCAGTGATGACCCGATTCCCAAGTGCAATTGGCGTGCCCTACGTAAAAACCGCAATATCTCGGCCATGGCGCAAGGCCACCCGCCCAGCGCCTCCCAACAGCACCTCAGAAGGGAAACACCATGACCACCACCACGCTGAATGTCCAAGTGATGGCTGCCGACGCAGCCCGGGCGCGCAACGCGAGCGTCGCCGGCGAGCGTCTGGTGAGCCTGGCCCTGCGCGCCGCCCGCGCCGTCGTCGAATTCGTGCATGCCGCCGCCGAGATCCAGCCCCGCCAAGCGGTGCTGCAGGCCGCCGCCGAGCAGTCGGCCGAGCGTCCGGACCTGGCGTTCTCGCTGCGCCGTGTCGCGCGCAACGGCTGGATGATGTATTGATCGAGTCTCCTCCGGACGCCTGACCCGCGTCCGCTCCTGCAAGGATTGAGCCGGGCCGCGAGGTCCGGCTTTTTTCTTTGCGGAAGGCGTTCGAGTCGGGGTCGGTCAATCCCCGCGTTGCTTCCGCGCTCAAAGGGCCTTGGCTCGTTTTTGGCGCTGATTCGGGCTCGCAAGATCGCTGGCTTCTCTTGAACGAAGGAGTCAGCGATGTCGGTGGAAGTTCAACGCGTCTGGGTGCTCGGCATGTCCGCAGCGCCATCCGTCTTCGGATCCCGGAGCGGCCGCCATGCTCGCGTCTTTGAGCCGGATCCCTTGTATGGCACGGATCGTCCGCGTCCGATGGCGTGGTCGAGGTCCGCGCGCCGTCTCTCGGAGCGGCTGGTACGGCCTGAGCTCGATCGCCCGATCGCCGACTACGACGCCGGCTTCGTCGAGCGCTACATCCCCAACGTCTCATCGCTGCTGCCGCCCTCGTTGGCCGACCAGCTGCATGACGGTTGCCGATGGGTCGATACCCTGCCGCGAGGCGCCTTTGCCCGGGCCGTCGAGGAGCCGATGGTGCTCGATCTCTCGTGGTCCTCATCCAGGCTCGAGGGCGTGTCCTTGTCCCGCAGGCAGGCACAGGGCCACTTCAGCCTCGGATCGTTGATCCAGGACCCGAGGTCGGCGCATGACGAGGAGGTCCGGATGCTCCTCAATCACAAGCGCGCGATCGAGTACATGGTCCAGGCGGCCCCGAACCAGCGCTTCGGCCTTGAACTGGTGCTCGCGATCCATGACCTCCTGATGGAGGGGCTGATGCCGGATCCCCTTGATCAGGGCCGCGTGCGTGAGCATGAGGTCGACATCAATGGCGCTCGCTTCGAGCCCGAGCAGGATTCAGCGCGACTGCGCGACCTGCTCGCCCTGATCCTCGAGAAGACACAGGCGATCCGCCATCCGGTCGAGGCGGCCTTCTTCCTGTGGGTCCAGATCCCTTACCTGCAAGCCTTTGGAGACGGCAACAAGCGGACCAGCCGCTTGATGGCCAACGTGCCGCTGCTGCTGCGCAACTGCGCGCCGATCACCTTCGAGGGCATCGATGAGCACGACTACCGGCTCGCGATGCTCGGTGTCTACGAGCACCAGGACCCTGCCATCGCGATCGACCTGTTCGAGCACACCGACCGGAAGTCGATCCGCAAGTACATGGCGGTCCTGGCCTCACGTCCGCGACTCGATGCGCGCGCCGCGCAGCTGAGCCCCGTCCTGCGCCGCGTGGTGCGTGACGTGGTCGTCGGGCGGCGCTCGGCGGCAGCCTCGGTCGCCTTCGCGGACCTGCCCCCCGAGGACGCCAAGGAGTTGGGCGAGATGCTGGCGCTGCGGCTGCGGACGCTGGCGTCGCGGCATTCGGATCGATTCGACATCGACGAAGCCGCGATCGACAGCTGGATCGCGGCTGGTCGGCCTCAATGAACCCCGGAGGAACAGCCACGATGAACGCCAAATCCGAACGCCCTCTCGACCGACTCGATCCCCTTCGACCCGATCCTCAGGGACTGATGAAAGCGCCCTGGTGCGTCCGCGAGCCGGATTCCACCTACTTGGCCACCCGGCCCAAGCCGCCGGACTGGTCCGAGCGGTCGCTGCAGATGTTCGACTTCATGCAGATCCCGGTCGACTTCCGCGACAAGGTGCCCTATCGCCGCGAGTTCCTCGACGCGTATCAGCCCAACGTCGACAGTCTGTTGCCGCCCGCGCTCGCGGAAAGTCTGTACCGCACCGCGCATTGGGAGAACGGCCCGCATCACTTCGACGGCGCCGTCATGATGATGACTGAATTCCTCACGGAGTTCTGTTGGGCCTCTTCCAAGCTGGAGGGCTGCACCTTCAGCCTGGCCGAGACGGACGCGCTGTTTCGGCTGGACGAAGCGCTGCTCACTGAAGCGGCTCAACAGGACAAGCCGACCCGGATTGTGGTGAACCACAAGCGCGCCATTGAGTTCATGGCCAGTCACGGCTACACGCGCAGGACCTCCTATGGTTTCATCCGCCAACTGCATGCGTACTTGGTGGACGGTCTGCTGCCGCCCGACCGATGCGGTCGCGTGCGCGAACTCGGCGTCACGGTGACCGGGACGGCGTATGTGCCCCATGGCATCCACGCCCTACTCGAGGAAATGCTTCAGCAAATCGCCACCAAGGCCGCCGCGATCCGCAACCCGGTCGAGAGCGCCTTCTTCCTGTGGATCCACATCGCCTACCTGCAGGCCTTCGCGGACGGCAACAAGCGCACCGGCCGGGTCGCCGCCAACCTGCCGCTCCTGAGCGGCCACTGCGCGCCGCTCAGCTTCGCCGGCGTCGAGAAACACGATTACGTGGTGGCGATGCTGGGGGTGTATGAGCGCAACGATGTCGCCGTTGCGGTCGATCTCTTCGAGTGGCTGTACCGGCGATCGATGCAGAAATACCTGTGGATGCTGGGCTGAGCGCAGTCACGCGCAGGAAAAGGCACCGCGCTTGCCCGCCACAATCCCCGCCATGCCCACCTCCACGCTCCTGGACTCCGCCACCTTCGCCGGCGCGCACGCGCTGGCGATCTATGGCGCGCTGCTGCTGCTGGTGACCCTGAGCGCCGGGCTCGTCGCCCGCGCGCTGCTGCCCACGCAGGGCGGCGGCACGCCGGCGCCGGTACCGATCTCGCTGCTCGCGCTCTGCCTGCGCTTCGCCGCCGGTTTCGGCTGCATCGTCGGCGGCGCCTGGCTCTTCACGGAGATCGCCGAGGCGCTGCACACCGAGCACACGCTCGGCCGCTGGGACGAGGCCTTCATCCTGGCCATGATCGACCACATCCCCGATGCCGCGATCCGCGCCTTCTACCTCGTCACCTTCCTCGGCAACCGCGAGACGCTCGTGACGCTGAGCATCGTCGTGTTCATCGGGCTGCTGCTGCGCGGACGGCGAGGCCTGGCGCTCGGCTGGGCGCTGGGCATGCTCGGCAACGCGGTGCTGAACCCCACGCTCAAGCACGTCTTCGAGCGCGCCCGTCCGCTCCATCCCACCGAATGGCTCACCGAAGGCGGTTTCAGCTTCCCGAGCGGCCACAGCTCCGGCATCGTCGTGACGATGGGACTGCTGGCCTACCTCGCCGTGCGGCTGCTGCCGCGCGCCTGGCATGTGCCGGCCTGGATGCTGGCTGCGGGGCTGGCCTTCACCGTCGGCGCCAGCCGCATCTTCCTGCGCGTGCATTTCCCCAGCGACGTGATCGCCGGTTTCGCCACGGGGGGTGCCTGGCTGACCGTCTCGCTCGTCAGCATCTCGCTGGCGCGATGGGCGCGGCGCAGACGCCGCGGCGCTCAGGCGAGCACCGTCGAACTCACCCGCTGAAACACGCCCTCGGTCTCGTCCACGTCCCAGCGCTCCACGCAGGCCGGGCCGACGGCGGGAGCCGATTCGGCGACGAGGGTCGATCCAGCGATGGAGGTTGTTTCGGCCGCGGCCACATCGACACCGGTCCGGATCACGTTCACCGAGTTGGGGATGCCGCCGCGCACCCGTGTGCTCAGCGCGGTGCCAGCCTGCACGGCCCACACCGGCCGGGGCAGGTCGCTGCGGCGCTCATGCAGGGGCAGCACGTAAGGCAAGTGGATGTGCCCGCCGATCACCGCATCGACGCCTGCCTCGGACCAGCGCCGCACCGCCTTCGCGTGACCGCGCAGCAGGTTGGACACGTCCACCGACTGCGTCACCGCCACCGGCTGATGCACGGCCACCAGCCGCGTCTGACCGGCGCGCGCCTGGCGCAGACGCTGCGCCGTGCGCTCGATCTGACGCTCGGAGAGCTCGCCATGCTTGTGCCGGTACCGGCGCGTCGTGTTGAGCGCGATCAGCAACAGGTCGTCGGTCTCGAACTCGGCATCCTGCACCGGGCCGAAGGCGCGTTCGTAGCGGAGGTAGGGATGCAGCAACCGGGTCGAGACCGCCAGCAGCGGGATGTCGTGGTTGCCCGGGATGACCACCCGCGCGGGCACGCCGAGCTTGTCGACGAAGGCCTTTGCGCGCGAGAACTCGACCGGACGCGCGCGTTGCGTGATGTCGCCGGTGATCAGCAGCAGGTCGGGGCGCAGCTCGGCGCACAGGCGCTCCAGCGCCGCGACGGCCATCGGGCGCTCGGTGCCGAAGTGCGGGTCCGACATCTGCAGCACGACCGTCATCGGTCCGGCTCCGCCGCGGCGAGACTCGCCTGCGCCTGACGACGCTCCTCGGCCAGGCCTTCCGGCCGGATCAGCATCAACGGATGTGGCGCGACCTCGAAACGCACCGGCAGCCGCATCCAGAGCACCTCGCCGTCAGTCGCCACCTTGACGCGTCGCGCGCCGAAGCGCCGCGCCTTGACCGTCATCCGGTTGAACGCGAAGTTGACGACCTGGTCCGCGTCGCGAAGCCGGCCCATCGCGCCGCGGGCGAGCAGCTTCAGCAGGCCCCAGCGGCCCACCGGCTTGAGCATCACGCCGGCCAGCGCGCCGCGGTCGATGGCCTGCGCCTCGGGCAGGCCGACCTGCTCCATCTGCAGCGCGTTGTTGCCGACGAAGACCGTCGGCGTGCGCACCTGGCGCGGCTGGCCGTGCAGCTCGATGGTCAGGCCCAGCGCGCGATGACCGCGCAGGATGGTCGCCAGCACCGCGCCGACCGCGACGAAGCGGCTGCGGCCGAAGCGCTGCTTCCAGACCTCGCGGTCTTCCAGCGATTGAGGGTAGAGGCCGAGGCTGGCGTTGACGATGAAGACGCGGTCGTTGATCTGTCCGACCTGGACCGGCACCGGGCGCGCGCTGAGCAGCACGCGCAGCGCGCCGTCGAGATCGGCCGGAATGCCGTGCGTGCGGGCGAAGTAGTTGAAGGTGCCGCGCGGCAGCACGCCGAAGGCGCAGCCGCTGCCGAGGACGGCTTGAGCGACGCAGTTGATCGTGCCGTCTCCGCCGGCGGCGACGACAACGCCGCCGGTTTCCCGGGCGCGACGGACGGCTTCTCGAGCGATGTCGGGGAGCGAGCCGGGGGTCTCGACGGGGTGCAGCTCGCAGTTGCGGCCGGCCGCGCGGCAGGCGGCCTCGACGGCGGGACCCACCTCATCCCGATCACCGCGGCCCGAGGCGCGGTTGAACACGACGAACAAGGGCGGCAATCGGGACGCGGTCGGCTCGGACATGGGCTAGGGCGCGGCGGGGTCGGAAAGGGCACACGATAACCGCCTCGGCAAGCCGGGCGCCTGGATCGGTGGCCTGCCATCGCCGCTGGCCCTCACCCCGGCCCTCTCCCGCAAGCGGGAGAGGGTGCCTGCAGGGCACCAGTCGATCACCCTCGCCCGCGGAGCGGGAGAGGTGAGGGCTCGGTGAAGGGCACGGTGCCCTCAAACGAGCCCTCACCCCAACCCCTCTCCCGCTCCGCAGGCGAGGGGCTATCAGGCGCCGCCGGGCAGGGGCGCTTCGGGATGAACCAGTTGGGCCTGGCGCAGCTCGCGCCAGAAGTCCACGGGCACGCTCTCGTTGAGCGCGGCGCGGTCCTCGGCGATGCGGCTGGGCTGGCTCGCGCCCGGGATGACCGCGGCGACCGCCGGGTTGGCCAGCGAGAACTGCAATCCCGCGGCCTTCATGCTGATGCCGTATCGATCGGCGATCGCCTTGATGCGAGCGACCTTGTCCTTGATCTGCGGCGTGGCCGGCGCGTATTCGAAGTTCGGGCCACCGACCAGCGCGCCCGAGCTGTACGGGCCGCCGACGACGATGCCCAGCCCCTGGCGCGCCACTTCCGGCATCACCCGCTGCAACGCGCGCTGATGGTCGAGCAGCGTGTAGCGCCCCGCGAGCAGGAACCCATCGGGCCGGGCGCCGTCCAGCGCCATCACGAGCTCGATGGGCTCGACGCGGTTGACGCCCAGGCCCCAGGCCTGGATGACGCCTTCGTCGCGCAGGCGGTCCAGCGCCTTGAACGCGCCCTTGCGCGCGCCCTCGAAGACACCGAGCCATTCATCGCCGTAGAAGTCCTGCGCCACGTCGTGGACCCACACGATCTCGATGCGGTCGGTCTTCAGGCGCTTGAGGCTGTCCTCGATCGAGCGCAGCGTCGCGTCCTCGGAGTAGTCGTTGACGATCTTGTTGGGGCGGCCGTACTTGAAGACATCGCCCTTCTCGCCGTTGTCGCGGGCGCTGACGTCCTCGACCTCATCGAGGATGAGGCGGCCGACCTTGGTGCTGATGACGTAATCCTGGCGCGGCCGGTCGGCGAGCGCCTCGCCCATGCGGATCTCGGCGAGGCCGGCGCCGTAGAAGGGGGCGTTGTCGAAGTAGCGGATGCCGTCGTTCCAGGCCGCGTCGACGGTGGCGCGGGCTTCGGCCTCGGGGATGTCGCGGAACATGTTGCCCAGCGGCGCGGTACCGAAACCGAGCTTGCCCGGGAGGAGATCTTTCAGAGCCATGGGGTGTCCTTGTGACGAGAGAAGGTTGGCGTTGATCTCAATCTAGGGGCTGAAGGCCGATTCATGAAATTAAATCGGTGAACTTCAGGTATTCGCAGCAGGCATATCCGGATGCAGATCGCACGAGGGTGTCAGCGACAGTCCGGGAGGATGACTTCCAAGCATTGCTGCACCAAACGCGGCCAGCGTGAATGACAAGCGCACAAATGCATCGACGGTCCGCCAAAGGCCGGCCAAGATCCCCTGCATGACGCCACCCACCCTCTCGGCCCTCACCCCCTGGCTCGCCATCGGCCTGGTCTTCATCCTGGCGGGCGGCGTCAAGGGCATCACCGGGATGGGACTGCCCACGGTCGCGATGAGCCTGCTCGGGTTGTGGATGGCGCCGGCACAGGCCGCGGCGCTGCTCGTGATGCCCTCGCTGGTCACCAACATCGCGCAGTGCCAGGGCCCCGCGTGGCGCTCGCTCGTACGCACGCTCTGGCCGGTGTGGCTCGGCATGATCCTGACCACCGTCTGGGGACCCGATCTCAGTTCGCTCGCGCCCATCGACGCCCGCTTCGCGCTCGGCGCGATCCTTGTCGCCTACGGTCTCTGGGGCCTGTGGAAACCCGTCGTCCCGCAGGTGTCGCCGCACGCGTGGTGGATCGGCCTCGCCGCCGGACTGGCGACCGGCTTCGTCACCGCGTCCACCGCGGTCTTCGTCCTGCCGCTCGTGCCCTATCTCCAGTCGCTGCGCCTGGACAAGGACACCATGATCCAGGCGCTCGGTCTGTCCTTCACGATCGCGACGCTCGCGCTCGCCGCGCGGCTGCACGCCTTCGAGAGCGGCACGCTGCTGTCCGTGCCGTCCTTCGTCGCGCTGGCCGGGGCCGTCGTCGGGCTCGTGATCGGCGCCGCGGTGCGCGCAAGGATCAGCGCCGCCACCTTCCAGCGCGCGCTGTTCCTCGTGTTCATCGCGCTCGGCGCGGCCAACCTCTGGCGAGGCCTTTGAACACGCTCACCCGCACGCCCATCCGCACGCTCATCCCAGGCGGAACGCCGACGCGAGCTCATTCATCCGCTCGGCCTGATCGTTGAGCGACGCGGCCGACGCCGCCGCCTCCTCCACCAGCGCCGCGTTCTGCTGGACCAGCTGTTCCACGTCGCCGAAGGTCGCGCGCAACTGCTGCAGGCTCGTGGCCTCCTCGGCGATCTCATGCGCGATGCGGTCGATCTCCGCGCCCACCGCGCCGATGCCGCGCTCGATGCCGGCGATCGCCGCACCCGCCGATTGCACCTCGGCCTGACCGCGTTCCACGCGCGTCACCGATTCGCCGATCAGCACCTTCACCTCGCCCGCGGCATGGGCGCTGCGCTTGGCCAGATGACGCACCTCCGCCGCGACCACGGCGAAGCCACGGCCCTGCTCGCCCGCTCGCGCCGCCTCGACCGCCGCGTTGAGCGCCAGGATGTTGGTCTGGAACGCGATCGCGTCGATCACCGCCACGATGTCCGACATCCGCTGCGAGCTCGCGCCGATGGACGTCATCGTGTCGACGAAGCCCTGCACCAGCCGGCCGCCCGCCGCGGCGCTGGCGCTGGCCTCATCGGCGAGCGCGCGGGTGCGCACCGACGCCTGCGCCGTGCCATCCAGCGTCTCCGACAGCCGCTGCACATTGCTAGACGCTTCCTGCACGCGCGCTGCGGCGTTCTCGCTTCGCACGCTCAGGTCCTGATTGCCGGCGGCGATCTCATCGGCCGCGCCGTGGATCTCGCCCGAAGCCACCTGCATCTGCGTCACCAGCCCGCGCAGCCGATCCCGCATCGACCGGATCGCATCGAGCATCCGGCCCAGGTCGTCGCGCGTGTGCCAGTCCGACTCCGCCGTCAGGTCGCCTTGCGCGATGCGCTCGGTGAGCTGCTCGGCCTCGTGGATCGGTCGCCACACGCCGACCAGCGTGCGCCACAGCAGCACGCCCATCGCGAGCAGACCGCCGATGACGACGATCGTGGTCAGCAGCAGGCGGTGACGCACGGCGCTTTCGCTGTCATCGAGCCGCGAGCCCAGCGTGTCCATCACGCGCGCGGACAACTCGGACTGCAGGCCCGCGCCCTGCTTGAGCGTCGCGACCAGTTGGTCGAGCGGGTAGTTCACGTCCTTGGCCGAGGCGTCGAGCGCTTCCAGCACGACCTGGCGCTGCCGCGCCACACGCTGGAGCATGTCGCCGTAGTCGGCCGCATGCGCCTCGTCCGCGTTGGCGGCCTGACGCAGCGCCGCGCTGAGCTGGCGCAGGTCCGCCCGATAACGACCTGCCGCATTGCCCACTGCCGCGACGTCGTCGATGGCAGCGGCGGCGCCGATGGCGCCGAGTTCCGAGAGCGTGTCCGTCAGCTGCGGCGCGACCTGCAATCCCGCCACGACGTTGAAGTAGGTCGCGCCTTCGGACTGGAGCAGCAGGCCGGAGCGCGCGTTGAGCTGGGCTGTCGCGTCGAAGATCGCGTCCAACAGCGCGCGGTACTGCGGCGATTGCGCCTGCAGCATCTGGTTCACGCCCTTGGCATGCAGCGCCTTGAACTGCGCGCGCAGTTGCCGCGCTTCCTCGATCAGCGGCTCGGCTTGCCGCACGGCGGCCAGTCCGGTGAGGACGGCTTCGAAGTCCTGGTCGATCTTCGCCGCGGCGGCATCGCGCGCGGTGGCTTGTTCAGGGTGGCTGGACGCGGTGGCCGAAGCCAGGCGGTGATCGGCGAGATCCGCGATCACGCGCTGCCAGGCCTGATGCGCAGGGAGCGCGGCGCGTTGCGCCTGCACGGTGCGCAGCGAATCCAGCAGGTTGAGACCCAGCTGCGCGGTGGGCAGCAGGCAGACGGCGCCGCACAAGAGCGCGACGAGGGCAAGACGGTGCTTGAGGGACATGGGCGAAGGCTGCAAAGCCGGTACTTCTGAAGACACCGGCAGTCTTGCAACGCTTCGTTACAGCTCTGGGAAAGCGGGGAGGTCACTCGCGATGAGGGCGGGGAAGCGGGGATTTTTAACGTTCGGCACAACTGGACTTGCGCTTCGTCCAATCGCTCAAAAGATCAGTCGCCGCTGATGCCGATCGAGTCGATCTGCTCGTCTCAAACCGGAGAACTGTGGACCGCAATAAGAAGTCGCCGTCGACGTCGCTCCACACCCGTGTCAGTTTGACAGGAGGGCATACATCAATCAGATATTTGCAATTCTGCGCACAATAAATCCTACGAGAGTCGTCATCCCGTAAGACACCACAACGCTCAAGACCCCATACAACAATGTCAAACTTGGCCCAACTTGCCAACCATCAACGCCAATCCAAGCCATTAGCGCAATCGCCAGCACCAACCCTAATTCAACTGTCGGAGCTAGAGATAGAGACATCGCCTCCTGCCCCCCATTCGCCTTCCTGCGCTTATAGGCTCGCAATACCACGAGGGGAGTAAGAATATTCCAAAGCAATTTAAGCATTAGAACAACGAGCAAAAGTTCGAAAGCATATATCAATTTGACCCCAATACACATTGACCCAAGAACCCATCAAACCAAGGGACGGTGGTCAAACCCTGTCTTCAGCCTTAGAGGAAACGGAGTCGCGGGGAGCTGCAGATCGCCGCAGCCAAGCGTAAACGACAATGACTGCAAATATCTGAGTACCCGCCATCCGATACCCCTCACTCAAGCCATCACGGGTGGCGTAGGATGAATCGATACAGCCACTCCAATCCATGGGCTTCAAATCGCAAGCCCGCTTAATGTGGACACCTGCAATCAGCGGCAAAGCCGCCGCTCCAACGGCGGCAACGCCAGCCACCAGCCACACTCTAGA
Organism: Roseateles sp. So40a; assembly: GCF_048081605.1. Lineage (NCBI taxonomy): Bacteria > Pseudomonadati > Pseudomonadota > Betaproteobacteria > Burkholderiales > Sphaerotilaceae > Roseateles > Roseateles sp. So40a. The sequence continues at coordinate 4,092,325 of NZ_CP182288.1, forward strand.
GGGTCGCTGGTCGCGTGACCAAAGCACGCCGATGGCAATTGCAGTGATTGCAACAACAGGAGCAGCCAGGCAGGCCAGGAACGAGAAGACCACCACCCACGAGAGGAGCTTGCCGAGCCCCCTCGAATACACCGGCTGCGCGGCGACGAACAGGAACAGCAGTATCAGGAACGCCACGAGGTAGACGAATACCGGCCCCGTCGCTGAGCCTTCATTCTCAGGAGTGGCACGCGTTGACATCATTGCTTCCTCTTTGGATGACCCTTGCGCCACGCCACCACAGCGCATCGAATCGCTCCAACCGCGAGAAACAATGCTGGAGCGATCAACTTCAACATATTGCGTCCCGCATCGTTGATGTATGCATCCATCGCCGCGCCCTGGGCCGCAGAGATTTCATTTCCGCTGAATATTCCATCTTGATTGATGTCGAACACATGCAAGGCGCTCTCAAGGCGCCATTCGTAGAGGGCAAAGAGGCCAAGAAACATGGCATTGCCGATGCCACTTTCGAGGAATAGTCTCAGGTATGAAGACTGCGATCGTGACCCAGAAAGCCGCCGCAAGATGCTCCCAGCCAGCGGGATTGACATGAGGGACATCAACAGTATTGCCAATTTCATCGAAGCTCCTGCTTCAGCCACAAGCCACCACGACTTACTCAATTTTCAGATCGACAATAATCAGTGGGGCCCCTTAATTCAATCCTTCTTCCGCTGCGCCCCGGCCTTTCGGGACACCCTTCCCGAGCGCACCGCCCGACGAACAATCTCTACCAGCGCTTCTTTGCTTGATTCGGACAAATGCTTCGTCGGAATTCTTGCAATTGAGCCAACGATGCAATTCACCACCATCGCCTTCTTCTCGCTGGCGTTTGCATTTTGCCAATCGCTGAAGTCAATGTTTTGCCGAACCATGTAAGCACGCTCTCCCCGTTTCCAAGTCACCTTGTTCCCGGCCGACCTCATTTCAGGATTCAGGACCGTAGGGAATATGACGATGCCGGTCAGTTCGCAACTGAATGCGGCCTCACGGACCACGTCCTTCAGACGCTGAGAGAACATGACGATGGGCTCGACATCAACATCCACTGAAGCAATAGAAGTAATGGTGAGATTAAAGGGGGCATCCAGCGCGTCGAGGTCGACTGGATACCCGTTTTCCGCTGCCCGCAGCATTGACTCGGCATCTCGTTTCGTCACCATGGTTTCCATCTTCCTCGCTTCAACATTTCGAACTAGCCGCCGGAAGTTTTCCATGAGTAGTGACGTATCCCATGCATAAGCCAATTTCCGGCATCCGAGCGAGGGCCAAACGGTCGCAGGTCGCTAGCGCCTCCCGCTCGGCTTCGGCAATGAGCAGGGGCGTCACGAAGACAATGGCCAGCAAGGCCATACCTGCAAGAATCATTGAACGTTTCGTCGGCCTCATTCAAGTACCGCAATCGCTACAGACATTCGTTCATGAACTGCATGCACACGAATTTCATGAGCGTCCAGGAGAGAAACGGCACCCAAAGCAACACGAGTATCAGCACCGCGGACCAGCAGATCCACTTTGGAACACTGGGCCTCAGCAACGCACGCCGAAGGTAACCCCCAACGAGAGCCGCCGTGGAGACGAACGCCAAGAATGGCAAAGCGCCGAGCAAGTCAACCTTGGCATGCGCAACCACTGTTGCGACCGCGAAGGACACTGCGGCCGGAAGCAGCGACAAGATGGCGATGAGAAGCAGCAGCCGGCGCATGTCCACTCGTTCCTTGGGATCAGAAGAGAATGGCCTACGGCTTTTCATGGCTCCGCCAAAGCAGCAGTCCGACAAGCAACGCAGTTACGACGGTCAGACCGCCGTAGACGGCAGCTCTTGATCGCAGGCACTCTCGGTAGGCATCGGCGGATGCATAACATGCCCCTCCCTGCTCCATAGGGAATCGGTACTTTGATGGATCGCTCGAGAAATCGAGCGCTGCGACGAGGGTGACGACCAAGCTGGTCAGCAAGAAGATCAGCAGCACTCGCAAAGTCCATCTGGATAGAGTCTTGGTCATTGGATTGATCGCATGCAATCGGCTCACATCGGTCGGCAGCGGGCCGCACCTTATCCACGTCGCGCCGCCTTGTCGATCCGTAGCCCAACCCATCCACGAAACCGCGCCGCAGACACCATCCGCTCATCAGCTTTCCAGCGCACGGCAACCGTCCCTTACACTCGCCCGCGCCCCATGACAACGTGATCCACACCCCATGAAGAGCTCCAGGACTGCCCGCCCGTCATCGAAGGTGACGCTGGGCATGGTCGCCGAGGCCAGCGGGGTGTCGCCGAGCACGGTCTCGCGCATCCTCAATGGCACCGCCGTCGTCAGCCAGGAGAAGAAGGACGCCGTCGACCGCGCCATCGCGGAACTCGGCTTCGTCCCCAACCCGATCGCCCGCGTGCTCGCCGGTGGACGCTCGCTCAGCGTGGGCGTGGTCACGCAGGCCATCGACAGCCCCTACTACGGCGTCGCGCTGCGCGGCATCGAGGAAGTGCTCGACGCCGCCGGCTTCGTGCCGCTCTTCGCCAGCGGCCACTGGAACGCCAAGGAAGAACAGCGCTGCATCGACACGCTGCGCGCGCGCCGCGTTGACGGAATCATCGTGCTCACCGGGCGGCTCAGCGACGAGTCGCTGCGCAAGCTCGCCAAGGAACTGCCCGTCGTTGTCACCGGCCGCGCGCTCAAGGCGCCCAGCCTGCACGCGCTGAACTTCAACGACTTCGAAGGCGCGCGCCTCGCCACGCACCATCTGCTGTCGCAAGGCCATCGCAAGATCGCGTTCATCGCGGGCGATCCGGTGCACCCGGATGCGCAGGAGCGGCTGAAGGGATATCGCGCGGCGCTGGAGGCGGCAGGCGTGAAATACAAACCGGCGCTGGTGCTGCCGGGCATGTTCCACGAGGACAGCGGCGTGATGGCGGTGGAACGCCTCATCGACAGCCGCGAGCCCTTCTCGGCGATCTTCGCGGCCAACGACCAGATGGCGTTTGGCGCGTCGCTCGCGCTTTATCGGCGCGGGCTGCGCGTGCCGGAGGATGTGTCCATCGTCGGCTTCGACGACCTCGCCGGCGCCGCGCACTGCATCCCGCCGCTGACCACCATCCATCAGGCCGGCCTGGAACTCGGCCGCTGCGCCGCGCAGGCGCTGCTGGACCTTCTCGCCGACAAGACGCCCACCGCGCAGTTGCCTGAGCCGCGGCTGATCATCCGGTCGTCGACGCGCGCGCTCTGATCGCGACGCGGCTGCGCACTGCCCTCGCCGCCAGCCCTCACCCCTCCCTCTCCCGCTTCGCAGGCGAGGGCGACCGGTCGGCTTACTGAGACACCCGCTCTCCTCCCTAGCGATAACCCTGGTACGTTCCGTCCAGCTTGCTGGCTATCATGAAAGCGCTTTCATAAACAGAACGACACCGGAGACAGATCACATGCGGAAGTGGGCGCGATGCCTGACAACGATCATCCTGAGCCTGGGCCTGACCCCGGCAGGGTCAGTCGTTGCCGCTCCCACCACGCTGACCGTCGCGGCCTTCCCCGCCATCGATGAGATCGTGCGCAGCGCCCTGCCCGCCTGGAAGCAGCTGCATCCCGATGTCGACATCAAGATCGTGAGCCGCGAGCTCAACGATCACCACACCGCGATGACCACCGCGCTGTCCACCGCGAAGGGCCTGCCCGACGTGATGGCGCTGGAGATCGGTTATCTCGGCCGTTTCGCGCAGGGCACCGGCCTCGAGGACCTCGCCAAGCCGCCCTACGCGCTGGATCGCGAGCGCGCGCGCTTCGTCGGCTACGCCTTCGACCAGGCCACGACGCCCGCCGGCGCCGTGCTGGCCGTGCCCACCGACATCGGCCCCGGCACGCTGCTCTACCGCACCGACCTGCTGGCCCGCGCGGGCCTGACGGAATCGGACCTCACCACCAGCTGGGCCGGCTACGTCACCGCCGGCGTGAAGATCAAGGCCGCCACCGGCGCCTACCTGATGGCCCATGCGCGCGACATGAAGGACATCCTCATCCGCACGGGCCTGCAGCCCGGCGAGGGCCTGTACTTCGATCGAGACTCGCACCCGCTCGTGACCTCGCCGCGCTTCGTGCGCGCGTTCGAGCTGGCCCGCGCGGTGCGCCGCCAGCAGTTGGACGCCAAGGTCACCGCCTGGTCCTCCGACTGGAGCGAGGGCTTCAAGCGCGGCGGCATCGCCACGCAGATGTCGGGCGCCTGGCTCGCGGGCCACCTCAACACCTGGCTCGCCCCCGGCACGCGCGGCAAGTGGCGCGCGGCCCAGTTGCCCGAGGGCGCGTACGCGGCCTACGGCGGCACCTTCTTCGCGATGGCCCGCCACGGCGACGCCGCGCGCAAGCCCATGGCCTACGAGTTCATCCGCTTCATGACGATGAACCGCGCGCAGCAGCTCGCCGCCTTCAAGGCGCAGGACGCCTTCCCCGCCCTCGTGGACGCCCAGCAGGACGCGTTCTACGACCAGCCGCTGCCCTTCCTCGGCGGCCAGGTCGCGCGGCGCGACTGGCGCGACGCCGCCGGCCACATCCGTGCCTTCCCGGTCCACAAGCAGGACGCCTTCGCCCGCGAGGTCATCGACACCGAGCTGGACAAGGTCCTGGACCGCGACAAGGACATCGCCACCGCGCTGGCCGACGCGCAACGGCTGCTCCAGCAACGCGCCCGCCGCTGAGCCCAGGCCCCACCGGACACCGACGATGCCCCTGCGCCTTCCTCCCGCCCTGCGACTGTCGCCGCGCTACGCGCCCTACGCGTTGCTCGCGCCCTTCCTCGTGCTGTTCGTGGTCTTCGGGCTGTTCCCGCTGCTGTTCTCGCTCTACCTGGCCTTCCACAGCTGGGAGCCCACCAGCGGCCTGGGCGCGATGCACTGGGTCGGCCTGGACAACTTCAGCTTCGCGTTGCAGGACGAGTGGTTCTGGAAGTCGCTGCGCAACACCGCCTGGCTGGCGATCGCCTCGGGGGTGCCGCAGCACCTGGTCGCGATCCCGCTGGCGACCTTCCTGCACCTGGCCTTCAAGCGCTGGCGCAACGCGATGGTCGGCGCGTATTTCCTGCCCTACATCACGTCCTCGGTCGCGATCGCGATCCTGTTCAGCTCGCTGTTCTCCACCGATTACGGCCTGATCAACCTGGCCATCGCCGCGGTGCGCGAGCTCCCGCTGCTGGGCCATCTGATGCCGCAGGCCGCGGTGGACTGGCTCAACGACCCGGACGCGCTCAAGCCGGCGATCTCGATGATCGTGTTCTGGCGCTACGTCGGCTTCAACGTCGTGCTCTACCTCGCCGCGCTGCAGACCATCCCGCCCGACCTTTACGAGGCCGCGACCATGGACGGCGCGAGCCGCCTGCAGCAGTTCTTCCACATCACGCTGCCCAGCCTGCGCCCGATGATCTTCTTCGGCGTCACGCTGAGCGTCATCGGCGGACTGCAGCTCTTCGAGGAACCCTTCATCCTGACCGGCGGCAAGGGCGGCTCGGACCAGGCCGGCATGAGCGCCGCCGTCTACCTGTACCGCAACGCCTTTGACTTCAACGACTTCGGCGCGGCCAGCGCGATGTCCTGGCTGCTGTTCCTGATCGTGGCCGCGCTGACCTGGCTCACGAACCGCGCGTTCCGTCCCAAGGACCGGTCCTGAGCCGCGAGGACGCCCAGCCATGAGCACCACGATGCACGCCCCCCTCGACGCCACTGCCGTGCCGCGCACCGCGCAGGCACCGCGCATGACCGCCTGGGCCGCCTACCTGCTGGTGGGCGCCGGGGCGCTGATCATGCTCGCGCCCTTCTATTTCATGTTCGTCTTCGCGACGCACTCGCGCACCGAGATCTTCAGCCTGCCGCCGCCGATGTGGTTCGGCGACGACTTCCTGGCCAACGTCGACATCCTCACCAAGCGCCTGCCCTTCTGGCGCAACCTCGGCCTGAGCCTCTACGTCGGCCTGTGCAACACGGGCCTGACGCTGCTGTTCTGCTCGATGGGCGGCTACGCGTTCGCGATGTACGAGTTCCGCTTCAAGAAGGCGCTCTTCGCGCTGGTGATGGGCACGATGCTGCTGCCCAGCTTCATGAACATGATCCCGAGCTTCATGATCATGGACCTGCTGGGCTGGATCGATCAGCCGCGCGCGCTCTACATCCCCGGCGCGGCCAGCGCCTTCGGCATCTTCCTGATGCGCCAGTTCATCAGCTCGGCGGTCCCGCGCGAGCTCGTCGAGGCGGCGCGCATGGACGGCTGCGGCGAGCTGGGCATCTACGCGCGCATCGTGCTGCCGCTGCTCAAGCCGGCGCTGGGCACGCTGGGGCTGATCACCTTCATCTCGTCCTGGAACAACTTCATCGGGCCGCTCGTGGTCATGCGCTCGCCCGACATGTACACGCTGCCGCTGGCGCTGCGATCGCTGCAGAGCCCGGTGGACACCGAATGGGGCGCGCTGATGGCCGGTTCCGCCATCGCGACGCTGCCGCTGATCGTGCTCTTCGTCCTGTGCTCGCGGCAGCTCATCTCGGGCCTGACCGTCGGCGCGGTGAAGTGACGCGCGCCTCCCCTCACACACAAGAACACCCTGCCTCGATGTCAGCCTCCAACGACCACTCCCCGGTTTCCACTCCCCTGCCCACGGCGGCCGCCAAGGCCTTCCCCGCGGACTTCGTCTGGGGCGTGGCCACCAGCGCCTTCCAGATCGAGGGCGCGCACGACGCCGACGGCAAGGGCCCGTCCATCTGGGACACCTTCTGCCGCCAGCCCGGCGTGATCGCGGACGCGAGCAATGGCGACGTCGCCTGCGAGCACTACGCGCGCCTGGACGAGGACCTCGACCTCATCCGCGACCTCGGCGTGCAGGCCTATCGCTTCTCGGTGTCGTGGCCGCGCGTGCGCCCCACCGGCGACGGCGAGTGGAACGAGGCCGGCCTGGCCTTCTACGAGCGCCTGGTCGACGGACTGATCGCCCGCGGCCTGAAGCCCTACCTGACGCTGAACCACTGGGACCTGCCGCAGGCGCTGCAGGATCGAGGCGGCTGGGGTGACCGCGCGACGGTCGACCGCTTCGTCGAGTACGCGATGGGCATCGCCCGCCGGCTGGGCCACAAGGTCGTCTCGATCGCCACGCACAACGAGCCCTGGGTCGTCGCGCAGCTGGGCCATGAGAAGGGTGTCTTCGCGCCCGGCCTGAAGGACCGGCGGCTGGCCGCGCAGGTCTCGCATCACCTGCTGCTCAGCCACGGCCTGGCGATCACGGCGATGCGCGCGCTCGAGCTGAAGGCCTCGCTGGGCATCGTGCTGAACATGGCGCCGATGTACCCCGCTTCCGACACCGACGAGGACCGCGCCGCCGCGCGCCTGGAAGACGGCCGGCTGCGCCGCTGGTACATGGATCCGCTCTTCAACGGCCGTTATCCGGTGGACGTGCTGCACGACCTGGGCGAGGACGCGCCGCGCGTGTCGCCCGGCGACCTGGACCAGATCCGCGTGCCCATCGACTTCGTGGGCATCAACTACTACTCGCGCGGCGTGATCAGCGCGACCGGCGCCTTCGACAACAAGACCAGCGGCCTGGAACTCACCGACATGGGCTGGGAGGTCTACCCGCAAGGGCTGACCGACCTGCTGGTGTCGGTGCACCGCGACTATCCCGGCGTGAAGCGCCTGTACGTGACCGAGAACGGCGGCGCCTTCCCCGATCCGCTGGGCAGCGACGGCCGCGTCCACGACGCCGACCGCACGCGCTACCTGGACACGCACATCGCCGCCGTCGGCGACGCGATCGCGCAGGGCGTGCCCATGGGCGGCTACATGGTGTGGAGCCTGCTGGACAACTTCGAGTGGGCCTCGGGCTACGAGAAGCGCTTCGGCATCGTCCACGTGGACTACGCGACCCAGCAGCGCACGCCCAAGGACAGCGCGCTGGCGTATCGCGATTTCGTGCGCGCGCAGCTGAGCGCGCGTCAGGACTGAACCGGAGACCGGCATGGGACAAGTCACGCTGCGCGGCATCCGCAAGCGCTACGGCGATCACGAGGTCATCCAGGGCATCGACCTGGACGTGCGCGACGGCGAATTCATGGTCTTCGTCGGCCCGTCGGGCTGCGGCAAGAGCACGACGCTGCGCATGATCGCCGGGCTGGAGGAGATCTCCGGCGGCGACCTGCTCATCGACGGCCCGCGCGCCAACGACCTGCGTCCCGCCGACCGCGGCGCGGCGATGGTCTTCCAGAGCTACGCGCTCTACCCGCACATGACGGTGGCGGAGAACATGGGCTTCGCGCTGAAGATGGCGGGCGTGAGCCGCGCCGAGCGTGATGAACAGGTGCGCCGCACCGCCGAGATCCTGCGCATCACCGACCTGCTGCAGCGCACGCCCAAGCAGCTGTCCGGCGGTCAACGCCAGCGCGTGGCCATCGGCCGCGCGATCGTGCGCAAGCCCAAGGTCTTCCTCTTCGACGAGCCGCTGTCCAACCTGGACGCCGCGCTGCGCGTGGACATGCGCATCGAGCTCACGCGGCTGCACCAGCAGCTGGGCACGACCATGATCTACGTCACCCACGACCAAGTCGAGGCGATGACGATGGGCGACCGCATCGCCGTCTTCAACCAGGGACGCATCGAGCAGCTGGGTGCGCCGCTGGACCTCTACCGCCATCCGGTCAACGAGTTCGTCGCCTCGTTCCTGGGCGCGCCCAAGATCAACTTCATCGAGCGGCCCTCGGCCAACACGCCGGGCGCGGCGCGCCGCCTGTGGGAGCAGCTCGGCGGCGCCGCGCGGCCGGCCGCCAAGCGCCTCGCGCTGCGTCCCGAGCACCTCACGCTGGCGCCCTCGCACGACGACGGCGCGGTGCCCGCGACCGTCGTGCTGGCCGAGCACCTGGGCGATAGCTCGATCCTGCATCTGCGCGTGGACGGCCAATCCGGGCTGCTCACCGCGAAGCTGCCCGCCGGCTCAGGCTCGCTGCACGACGGCGATCCGGTGCGGCTGAACGTCAGCGCCGATCACGCGCTGGCCTTCGATGGCGAGGCGCGCGCGCTCGACGCGCGGCCGCCGGTGCCCGCCGCGGCGTGAGCCGCGCGCGAGCCCGCCCCCGTAGTTTCCCCCCCCGCAGTACCCGCAGTACCCCGCGCCCGTGTGTGGCGCGGATCCCCTCGCTAGGGAAAGTCAGTAGAGGTCCCGGAGCCGAAGCAGATAAATTCTGAAAGCGCTTTCAAGATATCCGCCGAGTATTCGGATCCAGCTTGCCCTGTCCATTCGGGCCCACCATCGAAACGGGGGCCTTGGCCAAGACTGAGAGATAACAAGGAGACAAGATGAAGCACGTCCACCCCACCCGACAGCGGCAGGGCCGCGGACCGCAGCGCCAACCGGTGGCCGCGGCTTGCGCGATGCTGTTCTTCGCCGCGGCCGCGCACGCGCAGCAGGCACCGCAAGCCCCCGAATCCGCCGCCTCGGCCGCGCAGCGCAAGGCCGACGCGCAGATCGACACCGTCGTGGTGACCGGCATCCGCCAGTCGCTGGACACCTCGCTGAACCTGAAGCGCCAGCAACGCGGCGTGGTGGACGGCATCGTCGCCGAGGACATCGGCAAGTTCCCCGACACCAACCTGGCCGAGTCGATGCAGCGCATCTCGGGCGTGTCGATCGACCGCTCGATGGGCGAAGGCTCCAAGGTCACGGTGCGCGGCGTCGGCCCTGACTTCAACCTGGTGCTGCTCAACGGCCGCCAGATGCCGGCGTCCTCGATCGCCGACACGGGCCCGTCCAACTCGCGTGCCTTCGACTTCGCCAACCTGGCCTCGGAATCGATCGCCGCGCTGGAGGTCTACAAGACCAGCCGCGCGAGCTCGCCCACCGGCGGCATCGGCGCGACGATCAACATCAAGACCGCGCGTCCGCTGGACACGAAGAAGACCATCGCCAGCATCGGCGTGAAGGCCGTGCATGACGGCGGCAACTCGCGCCTGCCCGACAACCTCAAGGGTGACAGCGTCACGCCGGAGGTCTCCGGCATCTACAGCACCACCTTCGGCGACGGGAAGTTCGGCCTGGCGGTCTCGGGCAGCTACCAGAAGCGCGACCTGGGCTACAACAGCGCGGGCGTGCCCAACGGCTGGTTGCCCTTCCGCGGCGACGAGGTCGGCAATGGCGCGATCCCCCTGCCCGGCCAGCCCGGCGCGGACCGCATCACCAACCGGCCCGGCGCGACGGACATCTACTCGCTGCCGCAGAACGTCAACTACAACATGAACGGCATCAGCCGGGAGCGCACGAACGGCCAGGTGACCTTCCAGTTCGCCCCGACCAGCTCGTTGACGACCACGCTCGACTACACGCTCTCGCAGAACAAGGTGCACACGCGCCGCAACGACCTGTCGGCGTGGTTCAGCTTCGGCCCCTCGTCGAGCTCGTGGACCAACGGCCCGGTCTCCGCGCCGCTGAGCTACACCGAGCTGATCACCGCGGGCAACGCCGACCTCTCGATGGGCGGCGCGGACTTCGCCACCAAGAACGACAACAAGTCGCTGGGCTTCAACGCCGACTGGAAGGCCACCGACCGCCTGCGCTTTGAATTCGACGCGCATCGCTCGACCGCCACCTCCGGCGCGGACAGCCCCTGGGGCAGCAACAACGTGATCGGCACCGCGAGCTTCAACCGCGGTCAGACCACCGTGGACTTCAGCAACGAACTACCGCTGCTGATCATGCCCACCACCACGCGCGACGGCTCCAAGCAGCTGGTGACGGGTTCGTCCTTCCGCAACAGCTACACGAAGTCGGAAGTCGACCAGCAGCAGGTGCGCGGCAGCTACAAGATCAGCGACGAGTCGAAGCTGGACTTCGGCGTCGGGCTGACGAAGGTGAAGAACCGCTCGGCCTATTCGAACGTGCAGCTCGACACCTGGGGCGGCGCGACCAGCCCGGCGGACTATCCCGACACGGTCTGGCTGCCGCAGGACCTGCGCAACTTCTTCGGCAAGATCGGTGGCATCAACGATCCGCGCCTGTTCACGCAGTTCTACACCTTCGACTTCGGCACCGTGCGCGACCTGGCCGCCAAGGCCTGGACCGATCCGTCCAAGTACCTGGCCTCGCAGAACTTCTCGACCGACCGCCGCACGACGGAGAAGTCCAGCAGCGCCTACGCGGAGTACACCCGCGACTGGGAGCTGGGCGTGCCGATGAGCGCCACGATCGGGATGCGCTATGAGCGCACCAAGGTCACCTCCAGCGCGCTGGTGCCGACGGCCACGGGCATCACCTGGGGCTCCAACAACGAGCTCACCGTGCTCAAGGGCGATCCGGGCTTCACCACGCTGGACGGCAAGTACAGCTACTGGCTGCCGAGCATCGACTGGGACGCGGACCTCACCGACAAGCTCAAGCTGCGCGCCAGCTACGGCACGACGATCGGCCGGCCGGGCTGGGATGCGATCCAGGGCGGCCAGACACTGAACGACCTGGCTCGCGTGAACGGCGGGACGGGCGCGCAGGGCAACCCGGGGCTCAAGCCGCTGAAGGCCAAGAATTTCGACCTCTCGCTGGAGTACTACTACGCGAAGTCGAGCTACGTGGCCGCGGGCGTGTTCCGCAAGAACATCTCCAACTACATCGGCTCGACGATCGAGAACGCCACGCCGTTCAACCTACACACGCCGATCGGGGGCAAGCTCTACAACGAGGCCTCGACCACCGGTGCCTGCGGCACGGACCTGACCTGCATCCGCAACTACATCCTCAACAACTACAACGGCCAGCAGGGCGTGACGCGGACCGGCTTCGACACCAACGGCAACGCGCTGGGCACGATCGCGGGCCAGGCGGGCGACCCGATCGCCAACTTCCAGATCACGGTGCCGGCCAACACGCAGTCCAACAGCCTGAAGGGCTTCGAGCTGAACGTGCAGCATGCGTTCGGGAACTCGGGCTTCGGGGTCGCGGCCAACTTCACCAAGGTGAAGTCGGGCCTCAAGTACGACAACATGAGCCTGGCGCAGCAGTACGCGCTGGTGGGGCTGAGCGACTCGGCCAACCTGGTGGGCTTCTACGAGGATGCGCGCTTCAGCGTGCGGGTGGCCTACAACTGGCGCGACAAGTTCCTCGCGGCGGTCAACGACGGCAACACGCTGGGCCGCTCGGCGCCGATCTACACGGAGCCGTACTCGCAGGTCGACGTGAGCCTGGGCTACAACTTCAGCGAGCGCCTGAGCATGCAGGCCGAGGTCATCAACGTGGGCGATGCGATCCTGCGCCAGCATGGTCGGACCAAGGAGGAGGTGTACTCGGTCACGCAGACCGGACGCCGCTATATGCTGGGTCTCCGCTACAAGTTCTGACCCCCGCCGGGGCCCTGCCCGCATGAAGCCGATCCAAGAACGACACGACCTGATCGCGGGTCGGCTTCCCGAGGACCTGCTCGAGGCCGCGCAGCCGGTGGTGCTGCGCGGCCTCGTGTCGCATTGGCCGATGGTGCGCGAGGCGCTGCGCTCGGACCGCGCGGCCGTCGATCACCTGCATGGCCACTGGCGCGGCGCGCCGGTGGCGATCATGACCGGCCCGCCCGAGATCGACGGGCGCATCTTCTACAACGACGACTTCACCGGCATGAACTTCGGGCGTGCCGATGCGCCGCTGCCGGCGCTGATGGAGGAGCTGCTCAAGCTCGCCGAGGTCGAGCGCCCGCCCTGCTACTACGTCGGCTCCACGACCGTCGATGACTGCCTGCCGGGTTTCCGCGCGCGCAACGACCTGGACCTGTCCCCGCTGGGCACGCGATCGCAAGGCGCGCCGGACGCGCTGGTCAGCATCTGGCTGGGCAATCGCAGCCGCATCGCGCCGCATTACGACCTGCCCGACAACATCGCCTGCGTCGCGGCCGGACACCGCCGCTTCACGCTGTTCCCACCGGAGCAGCTCGCCAACCTGTATGTCGGTCCGATCGACTTCACGCCGGCCGGTCAACCGGTCAGCCTCGTGGACCTGAAGCATCCCGACCTGGATCGATTCCCGCGTTTCGCCCAGGCGCTCGAGCACGCGCAGGTCGCGGAGCTCGGACCCGGCGACGCGATCTACATCCCGAGCATGTGGTGGCATCAGGTGGAGGCGCTCGATGCGTTCAACGTGCTGATCAACTACTGGTGGCGCCAGTCGCCGGCGCACATGGATCCGCCGCTCTTCACGCTGATGATGGCGCTGCTGTCGCTGCGCGAGCTGCCCGAGCCGCAGCGCCGCGCGTGGCAGGGGATCTTCGACCATTACGTGTTCAACGCGGACGCCGACACGGCGGCCCACATCCCCGCGCATGCGCGGCATGCGCTCGCGCCGCTGACGGCGGAGGGCGCGGGCCACCTGCGGGGTCATCTGATCCAGCGGCTCAAGCAACGCTGACCGGCTTCGAGCCTCGACAACAACATGGAGGAGACGCCATGACCTTCACCGCCCCGCCCCTGGAATCTCCGCGCCGACCGGTGCGCCGTGTCGTCATCGCCGGCGGCGGGACTGCGGGCTGGATGATGGCCGCCTGCATCTCCAAGCCCCTGGGCAAGCAGCTCGACATCCGACTGGTGGAGTCCGACGAGATCGGCACCGTCGGTGTCGGCGAGGCGACCATCCCGACGATGCTGACCTTCCATCAGCTGCTCGGCCTGGACGAGCGCGAGTTCATGGCCGCGACGCAAGCCACGATCAAGCTGGGCATCCAGTTCGAGGGTTGGCGCGACCTGGGCTCGACCTACATCCACGCGTTCGGCAGCACCGGCATCGATCACTGGACGGCCGGGTTCCAGCACTTCTGGATGAAGGGGCGCGAGCGCGGGCTGGCCTCGGACTACGGGGACTACTGCCTGGAGCTGCGCGCGGCGCAGGCCAACAAGTTCGCGCATCTGCCCAACGACGAGCTGAACTACGCGTACCACCTGGACGCGTCGCTCTACGGCGCCTTCCTGCGCCGCTTCAGCGAGCGATTCGGCGTCAAGCGCATCGAGGGAAAGATCGGCGAGGTGCTGAAGCATCCCGACGGCGACCTGCGCGCGCTGAAGCTGCAGGACGGATCGGAGATCGAGGGCGACCTCTTCGTCGACTGCACGGGCATGCGCTCGGTGTTGCTGGGGCAGGCGCTGGGCGTGGGCTATGAGGACTGGTCGCACTGGCTGCCCTGCGACAGCGCGATCGCGTTGCAGACGGCCTCGGTGCGGGATGCGGTGCCGTACACCCGCTCGATCGCGCATCCGTGGGGCTGGCAGTGGCAGATCCCGCTGCAGCATCGCGTGGGCAATGGCGTGGTCTTCAGCAGTCGCCATGTCGACGACGAGACGGCGCGCTCGGCGCTGCTGGGCAACATCGAGGGCGAGGTGCTGACACCGCATCGGGTGATTCGGTTCAAGCCGGGCCAGCGCGACGTGGTGTGGTCGCGCAACTGCGTGGGCGTGGGTCTGGCCAGCGGCTTCCTGGAGCCCTTGGAGTCGACCAGCATCCATCTGATCCAGCGCAGCGCGATCCGGCTGCTGCAGATGTTCCCGAAGGATGGGATCCGCCAATCCGACATCGACGAGTACAACGCGCAGATGCGGCATGAGCTGGAGCACATCCGCGATTTCATCGTGCTGCATTACCACCTGCAGCAGCGCACGGATGCGCCGTTGTGGCGCGAGGTGCGGGAGATGCCGGTGCCGGTCTCGCTGCAGCATCGGCTGGACCTCTTCCGTGAGACGGGCCGGGTGTTCCGCGGGCCCAATGAGCTGTTCACGGAGAACTCCTGGGTGCAGGTGATGCTGGGCCAGGGGCTGATGCCGGAGCAGCACCATCCGACGGCGGACGTGATGAGCGATCGCGACCTGGCGGCGTTCCTCGGCGGCATCAAGACGCGCGTCGACCACACGGTGCAGCAGATGCCAGGGCATCAGCAATACGTGTCGCGCTACGCGCCAGGCACGCAGTGGCAGGTGCCGGTGCCGGCGTGAGCGCCTTCTGATCGCTGCCCTCTGGCCGCGAAGCGGATAAGCTGCGCGGCTTGGGAGGTGTCATGACACAAGAAGAACTGTCGCCCGAGGGCTCACCGGGGTCGACGCCGGAGAGCTCGGCGCCGATGGCTGAGTCCGACGATTTTGTCTGCGTCGCCACGCGGTCCATGCCCACGGAGGCGCACGTGATCCGCGGGATGCTGGAGTCCGCGGGGCTCACGCCGCATGTGACGGACGAGCACATCTCGCAGATGCATTCCTTCCTGGCGCCCGCGATCGGCGTGCGGGTGCTGGTGCCCAGCTCACAGGCCGAGGCCGCACGCGAGGCGATCGCGGAGTGGGAAGCCGGCGCGTACGAGATCGAGGGTGACGGAGACGCCAAGCCGAAGCTGCAGGTGGCGGACGCTCCGTTCTACAGCCCGGACCAGGCGGCGATGCTGGGCTTCGTGCTGACGCCGGTCTTCGGCGCGTTGATCCAGTTGCTGAACGCGCGGCAGATGGGCGAGGCGGCGCGGCGCTTCGGTGCGTGGGTGGATCTGATCGCGCTGAGCCTGATCAGCGGGTACGCGGTGCTGGCGATGCATGAGCACAACCGGGTGCCGTATGTGGTGCTGCTGGCGTGCCTGCCGCTCGGACTGGTCAATGTGCTCTGGTACCTGATCGTGGGGCAGAAGCAGAGCCGCTTGCTGATCAAGACATACGGACCGCACTATCCCAAGCGCAGCTTGCTCGTGCCCGCGGTGATCGGCGTGATCGCCGCGATCGCGGTGGGGCTGGGTTTGAACGCGCTGGGGTGATCGTGAGCGACGACGCGGAATGTTGAGCCTCGCCGTCGAAGCTCAACGCTCCAGCTCCTCCCGCAGCATCGCCGCGATATTGCTCGGCCAGACCGTCTCCTCGGTGGCGTCGAGTTCCTCGGCGGTCCACCATCGGTGCTCGGCCATGACCTTGCGCTCCAGCGCGGTCCAGCCGTCATGGCTGACGAGGTTGTCGGCGACTCGCACGACGAAGAATCGCTCGTCGGCCTCGACGATCTCGCCATCGAAGAGCTCGAGCGGAAAGACGCGCCTCGCGACCTGCGGCCCGGGATCCGCGATGGTGACGCCGACCTCCTCGCGCAGCTCGCGGATCGCCGCCTGCTCGAAGGTCTCCTCGCCCTCCACCCCACCGCCGGGCGTTGCCCAGTGGATGCGACCCGCCGTGTTGCCGCTGCGATGCACGAAACGGAACAGCAGCAGGCGGCCTTGAGGATCGATGACGAGCAGGCGGGAAGCGGGACGGGAACGCATGGGGCGGGACGATACCTCGGGATCGACTGGCCTTGGCAAGCCTCATTGACCGGAAGTCGCAGCGGCGCTTCCATCGACCGGGACACCGCTCGACGTCCCGCTTGCCAGGGTCGCGCATCGCGAGCGATGCGCCTAGACTGCGTCGATCACTGCATGAAGGGATTCCGATGAAGCGCCTCTTCGCCTCGATCCTGAGCTTGTTCTGCGCGGCGTCCGCGATGGCCGCAGGCGAGCCGTCACCGGCCTGCCAGGCCAAGCGCGCCAACATCGAGTCGCAGATCGCCGCTGCCAAGGCCAAGGGCAACGACCGTCGCGTGGTGGGCCTGGAGTCGGCCCTCGCGGCCAACAAGCGTCATTGCACGGACGCATCGCTCGAGGCCGAGCGCCAGCGCCACATCACGGCCGCCAACAAGAAGGTCGCACGCCGCGAGGCGGACCTCGCCGCCGCGCAGGCCAAGGGCGATGCGAAGAAGATCGCCAAGCAGCAACGTCAGCTGGACGTCGCCCGCGAAGAGCTGACCGAAGCGCAGAAGCCGTTGGCGCAGTAGGCCTCAGGCCTCATGCGTCCCAGTCCTGCGCAATACCTTGCGCAGCGCGCCCAGCACGCTCAGCTGCAGGCCAACCATCAGGATGGCCAGGACGACGGCAGAGCGCCAGCCTTGCGTCGCGGTCGTGTAGACCACCATGGCCATCCCCATCGCGAAAAGGCCGAAGACGATCCACATCCGCGTGGTGGTGCCCGCCACGCCTTCAATCCAGTCATCCGGCGGATTCACGATGCTCTTCATCTGAGGACTCTCCCTGAAGCGACCTCTGCCCGGCCGCCGCGAGATGGTACGACGACCGCGCGCACGATCGCTCAGCCATAGATCGCGCGCCGCAGCTCCAGATGGAGCTGCTCGTCAAACGGCATCTTCTGGACGAGGAACACCACCGCGAGCTGATTCGCCGGATCGACCCAGAACAGCGTCGACGCCGCGCCGCCCCACGAGAACTCGCCGACCACACCGGGCGGCTCGGTCGCCAGCGCCGGCGCGATCCGCACCGAGCCGCCCAGTCCGAATCCCACCCCCGCGCTGCGCATGAAATGCCGCGGCGCCAACGCCGGATCCAACTGGTCGGTCATCATCAGGCGCACCGTCGTTGGCCGCAGCACCCGTACGCCCTCCAACGCCCCTTCGCCCAGCAGCATCCGCGCGAAGCGAAGATAGTCGTCCATCGGCGCGATCAGCCCCGCCCCGCCGGTCGCGAACGCGAAGGACATGTCCGCCTCCCGCTGCGGCTTCTCGCCGGCCGGGAATCGATAGGTCGCGGCCAGCCGGGATCGGCGATCCGCCGGCTGCACCCAGTCCGTCTCCTTCATGCCCAGCGGCTGAAGAATCCGCTGCCGCACGTGGACATCGAAGGGCTCGCCCGACAGCACCTCCACCAGACGCGCCACGATGTCCGTCGACGTGCCGTAGTGCCAGGCCGTGCCCGGCTCATGCCGCAAGGGCAAGGCCGCCACCGCGCGGCTGAACGACGCGAGGTCGGGCGACTTCTCGAAAGGTTGCGCCGCGCGGAAGGCGCGATCGGCGGCGCTGTCCTCCATGTCGTAGGTTAGACCCGATGTGTGGCGCAGGATGTCGCGCACGAGGATGGGCCGCTGCGCCGGCCGCTCGCCGCCGCGCTCATCGGCCGCCACGCGCATGGACTTGAATTCAGGCAGGTAGGTCGACAGCGGATCGTCCAAGCGGAAGCGCCCCTCGTCCCACAAGCGCATCAGCGCCACGCTCGCCACCGGCTTGGTCATCGACCAGATGCGTGCCAGCGTGTCGCGCGTCATCGGGCGCCGTGCCTCCACGTCCGACTGCCCGAAGGCGCCGAAGTAGCGCTCCGCGCCGCCCTGCCAGACCACCGCGGACACCCCCGCCGCGCGGCCGTCGCTGACCATGAGCTTCAGCGCGCGTTCGATGCGCTGCGGCGAGAGCCCCGGCATCGCCGCGGCGGTCGACGGTGACGCCGTTGACCGCGCAGCGGTCGATGGCGTGGACAAAGGCGTCGCGGCCATCGTCGAGGTTGCGACAACAGCGGCCGGAGCCGCCAGGGCCACGCCGAGAACCCGGCGACGGGAAGGTGCTTGCGTCATGCCCCCATGCTAGGCCCGTACCCGCATGTAATCGCCCTTCGTGGGGACTCCTTCGCGTCACCCTCGACTCCTATACTCCGCGCCCATAAACGCAATGACGGCCGCCTCGCGCGGACCGCCATGCCAACGGTTCTTCAACAGGGAGGTTCCATGGTCTTCAACAGACTTCAGTCCGCTGCCATCGTGGCGGCGGTGTCGGTGTTCGTCACGGCCTGCGGCGGCGGCGGCACCACGGAGAGCGACACCCGCGCCAGCAAGGCGTCCGTGAGCGCCTCGGACGCCACCAGCTCGGCACCCAGCATCACCACCCAACCCGCCGACGCCGCCGTCCTCACCGACGGCACGCCGACCTTCACCGTCGTCGCCAGCGGCGACAACCTCGCCTACCAATGGCGCAAGAACGGCGTGGACATCCCCGGCGCCACGGCCGCGTCCTACCAGGCGCCGCCGGCCAGCTACACCGACCACGGCGCGCAGTTCTCGGTCGTCGTCTCCAACGCCGACGGCAGCGTCACCAGCGGCGCCGCGCAACTCACGCTGCAGCTCAGCCCCAACCAAGCCGTCTTCGAGAGCCAGTTGCTCTCGCCCGGCACCGGGAGCTACTTCCTGCACTGGAAGCTGAACAGCGGCGCGACGCAGACCAGCGGCGCGAACTACGCGTTCTCGGACTTCGCCGTGCTCGGCGCGTCGCCGCTGACCAGCGGCCCGCAGACCACGTCGCAGCAAGGCACGCAGAACATGACCCGCACGCTGGCGCTGGTGCCGCAGGCGCCGACGCGCGTGCTGCGCAACGGCGCCGTGGTCGTCGTGAGCGGCACCAACCGGATCAGCTACGTCGGCGCGGACGTGCGCGTGGATTCGATGGCCACCGACGGCACCACCGTCGCGATCAGCGAGATTCGCAGCGAGTACACGACGATCCCGCTGACCGGCGCGCTGTCGGCGTCATCCGCCGACTTCGCGCACTTCCACGACGTGTTCTTCACCAACGCGTCGGTGATGGACACCACGCGCAGCTACGCTGACGGCGCGAGCTACACGACGTTCAAGCAGACCAACAAGTCCGACCGCTACAACGTCTTCGACTGCTACGCGGCGACGACCGATGCCAACGTCTCGGCCTGCCGCACGTCGACGACGCTGACCGCCGCGATGACCGCGGGCATCGTGTCCAACAGCGACGGCACGACCTACAAGCTGGCTGACGGCGCGATCCGCACCGTGGACGGCGTGTCGGTCTGGGTGGCGACGAATCCGCGTCCGGTGTCGGCCACGATGAGCTCGACGGTGCAGTACCGCGTCTACTTCGAGCGCAACGGCAACGTCTACACCGGCGCGCTGGTCAAGGACGGCGCGGTGCTGGGCGGCGGGGCCTACCTGTCCAACCCGAACGGCGCGACGGTGGCCGACCGCTACACCTTCCTGCCCTTCGACGTCCGCATGAACAAGGCCGCCCGCGACAGCCTCGCGGCCGCGATGAAGCTCTGATCGAGGACTGAGGATGTTCAAGCGCGCCCAAGAACCGCTGGCCGACTGGCAGAACCTGAAGGATGAGGATCGTGCCAAGGCGCAGCGGCTCGAGCGGCGCGCCTGGATGTTCCAGAACATCGCGATCGCCGTGCTCGGCGCGAGCGTCGTCGGGACGATCCTCACCACGCGGGCCGACTGGGCGATCTACTTCCCGTTCCTGATGTGGGTCCACGTCGCCATCGTCCTCCTTGCCTGCGGTGGATTCTTCGCGCTGCGCAGCGTGCCGACCTTCGGCCCGGGCCGCGCCTCGCCGATCCTGCGTGAGCTCTTCGCGCCCTGGGTCCTCGTCGCGGCACTCGTCGCGGTCGTCGCTGCCGCGCCCAACTGGGCCGGCAGCGTTTCCGGACTCGAGGCCGACTACGACGAATTCCAGCGCGCGAATTTCGCCATCTTCGCCAAGGCCTGGGTGGTGTTCTCCCTGCTGGGTCTGCTACTGTGGCGCCTCATCGCGCTGCGGCGCCGCGATGCGCTCGCCGCGGCCAGCGCGCCGCTGGCATCGGCTTCCGCCGCCACAAGCGCGGCCGTATCCGCGCCGGGCGAGCCCACCTGGCGCTCCACCGCGGTCATCATCGGCATCTGGGTGTTCATGATCGGGTTCCAGCTGCCGGCGCTCATGCATCCTGGCGTGCGTCCGTTCTGCGCGTTCCCCGTGCAGCAGCTAGGCGGAATGCAGTGGCTCTTCACGCTCTGGCCGGGGCTCTTCATCGTCATCGGCGTCTGCCGTATCAAGCGCTCGCCGCTGCTGTCGCCCTGGGTCGAGCAACTGTTCGACGATCGCCTGGGCAAAGGTGGCGCCGCCGCGTTCCTGACCCGTCTGCGCCCCTTGCTGATGGTGGCGTGGGGATCGCTCATCGCAGCCGGCACGATGTGGTGGACCTGCTCCCAAGGCCCGACTCCGAATGCGGGCGCCACTTTCGCGATCTACTTCGTCTGCTTGAGCGTCGCCTGCGCGATCGCCCACGTGATCGTGCGCTGGCGACGCATCCCCGGTCTCTGACGCTGGGGCCGTGATGTCCGGCCTGTGACACCTGGTTTCGCGGACGACATCGAGCCTTCACGCTGCTGACTTTCTCGGCCAAAAGAATCACGCGCTTCACGACCTCCCAGGTGAAGCCTCATGAGCACGACATCCCGTCGGTCCTTCCTGACCGCCGCGGTCGCGGGCATGGCCAGCAGCCACACGTTCGCCCAGACCCTGCGCCGCGCGCTCGCCACACCCGCCAACGGCCGCACCGGCACGCTCGCCGACGTCGAGCACGTGGTCATCCTGATGCAGGAGAACCGCTCCTTCGACCACTACTTCGGCACGCTCGCCGGCGTGCGCGGCTTCAGCGATCCGCGCCCCATCGCCCTGCCCTCCGGCCAGCCCGTGTGGATGCAGCCCGGCACCGCGCTCGGCACGCAGGTCCTGCCGTATCACTTCGACATCCGCAACACCAACGCGTTGCGCGTCGGCCTGGACCACAGCTGGAAAGGCACCGAGGCCGCGTGGAAGGACTGGAACGCGTGGATCGCGAAGAAGTCGCCGCGCACCATGGGCTACTTCGATCGCAGCGACCTGCCCTTCTACTACGCGCTCGCCGACGCGTTCACCGTCTGCGACGCCTACCACTGCTCCATCTTCGGCCCCACCGATCCGAACCGCTTCTACGCGCTCACCGGTCACAGCAACGCGACCGTCACCGGCATCGCCGACTCGCGCCTCTACAACGTCACGGGCGGCGTCTACAACGGCGACATCGCCAACGACAACCCCGCCGCCAAGGGCAACGAGTGGCTGACCTACGCCGAGACGCTGGAGGCCGCCGGCGTGAGCTGGAAGGTCTACCAGGAGTGGGACAACTACGGCGACAACTACCTCCAGTACTTCAAGAACTTCCGCACCGATGCCAACGGCCAGAAGCTGACCGCTGCCTCGCCGCTGTACCGGCGCGGCCGCGCGCTGGCCGCCGGCTCCACGCAGGCCAACGCGGCCGGCACCACAGGCCAGTTCCTGATCGACCAGTTCGCCGCGGACGTGCGCAGCGGTCAGCTGCCGCGCGTGTCCTACATCTGCGCGCCGACCGAGTACTGCGAGCATCCGTCCGACACGCCCAATGCCGGCGAGAACTTCACGGCCCGGCTGCTGCAGGCGCTGGTGCAGTCGCCCGAGGTCTGGTCGAAGACGGCGCTGATCCTGACCTACGACGAGAACGACGGTTTCTTCGACCACATGCCCGCGGTGATGGCGCCGCTGAACGCGGACCGCGGCCGCACGACGATGAGCAACGCCACCGTCGGCGAGATCGCCGCGGGCCAGCCGATCGGACTGGGTCCGCGCGTGCCGACGATGGTGATCTCGCCGTGGAGCAAGGGCGGCCGCG
Organism: Roseateles sp. So40a; assembly: GCF_048081605.1. NCBI lineage: Bacteria > Pseudomonadati > Pseudomonadota > Betaproteobacteria > Burkholderiales > Sphaerotilaceae > Roseateles > Roseateles sp. So40a. Next base: position 4,114,628 of record NZ_CP182288.1, read on the forward strand.
TGTGCTCGCAGCGCTTCGATCACACCTCGCTGATCCGCTTCACCGAGGAATGGCTGGTGAGCCTGGGCTACCCGCGCGCCAGCGTGCAGTGCAACGGCATCTCGCCGTGGCGGCGCGCGGTCTGCGGCGACATGACCAGCGCCTTCGACTTCAACACCGGAGGTGCCGAGGTGCCCGCCGGTGTGCCTGCAACGGCCGTCTACTTCAAGGGCTGGGGCACGCGCGACGCGCTGCCGCCGTCCAATCAGAGCCTGCCCCGGCAGGAGAAGGCCACGAGCGGCGTGCCGCGCCGCGCGGCGCCGTTGCCCTTCCGGTCAAGCGTCGACGGCATCGCCGCGACCAACGTCCGCCAGTTCGCGCTGAGCTTCGCCAATGAGGGCAAGGCGACCGCGGCGTTCATCGTCTACTCGACGCTGCGCACCGACGGCCCCTGGCATTACACGGTGGAACCCGGCAAGCGCATCGACCAGGAGGTCTGGAACTGGAGCAGCGCGGGCATGCAGCTGTCCGTGCACGGCGACAACGGCTTCCTGCGCGAGTTCCGCATGAGCTTCGATGGCATCGGCCGTCTGGCCGCGGCCAGCCTCAGCGAGCAGCCCGGCAGCGCGAGCCTCACGCTGACGCTGCGCAACGCGAGCACGCAGACGATGCGGTTCCGAGTCGTCGACAACGCCTATGGCGACCGCACCGTGGTGACCGTGGACGTGCCCGCCGGTGCCAGCCGCGATCACGTGCGATCGGTGAGCTCGAGCTTCGGCTGGTACGACCTGGTCGTCACCGTCGACGGCGACACGGCGTTCTGGCGCCGCCTGGCCGGCCACGTCGAAGGCGCGGGACTGGATTACACCGACCCGGTGCTCAACGGGCTCGCGCAGGTCAGCTGGAACGCGCCCCCGGTGCTGCCGCCGACGTCCACACCCGTGAGCTTCAAGGCCGACGTCGATCGCGTGCGCATCGGCGGCAGCGTGTCGCTCAGCTGGTCCGGATTGCCGGCCGGCACGACGCACTGGATCGGCCTGTACCGCGTGGGCATGACGCCGGGCGGCCCGGGCTCGCTGAAGTGGAACTACGTTGCGAGCCCCGGCGGCTCGCAGGTGTTCTCGCTGGCCGGTCAGCCCGAAGGCGACTACTTCCTCGGGCTGTTCCTGAACGATGGCTACGGCGAAGCCGCCGCGCGGCTGCCGGTGCGCGTGCGCAAGAACGGCGACGTCAATGCCGACGGCGCGATCACCGCCGCGGATCGCGACAGCTTGCGCAACGCCATCGGCAGCTGTGCCGGCGACACGCGCTTCGAGCCGCTCGCCGACATGGACGGCGACAAGTGCGTCACCCAGGCCGATTACCGCGTCTGGTACCAGCTCTTCAGCACCCTGTGAGAACGACCATGAACTTCAAGACCTTGATCACCGCGGCCGCGCTGGCGGCTGGCGCGCTCGCCCTGCCGTCCGCGCAGGCGGCCACCGTGACGCTGACGCCGGCCGGTCCCGCGCAAGCGGGCGGCGGCTTCGACCTGCTCATCGGTCTGAGCGACCCGTTCGGGGGACTCTCCGCCGACGACGAGCTGCTGTCCTTCGGCTTCCGGCTGAGCTACGACAACACGCAGCTGTCGTTCTCGAGCTTCACACCCGCCGCCGGTTGGGACAACGACAGCCCGTGGCTGGGCGCCGGGTCCTTCGGTGCGTCGATCTTCCCTGGCGTGGCCAACGCGGGACAGGGCTCGCTGCTGCTGGGCACGCTGCACTTCGACGCGCTGCAGGGCGGGCTGACGACGATCAGTCTCGTCACCGACGCCGGCAACCTCAACCACGGCCTGAACTACCTGTGGAGCAACCCGCAGGCGCTCAATGCGAGCCTGCAGCTCGCGGTGAGCGCCGTGCCGGAGCCCGCGTCGGCGTGGCTCGCGGTGCTGGGGCTGGGCGCGCTGGGCTTGGCGGCGCGACGCCGCCGGCCTGCGCAAGACGACCCGCAGCGCGAGGCTCAGCGCCCCGCCTGCTGAGCCTCCAGCCGCCTCAGCACCGGCGCGATCGCGGCACCTTCGCGGATCTGCGGATTCGAGTAGCCGTCAGACTTGCCTGCGGCCTTCTCGCGGGTGTCGATGAGCTTGCGCGCCTGCGCGTGGGCCTGCGTGAAGGACCACGTGTCCTTGAGCGCGTCGACATACATCGCCTGTCCGAAGAAGGTCAGCGGTGAGCGCGAGCCGCAGCCGTAGGAAGTGTGGTCCGCGTCGGCCGCGGTCATGACGAGCGTGCCGTCATCGGCCAGCGGCGCGATCCAGCTGCCCGAGTAGCACGCCGACACCGAGATCACGCGCCAGCGCACGCCCGCGTCGTCCAGCCATTGCTTGAGCAGCTCAGGCGTCAGCGGCTCGCTCTCGAGCGGGAAGGTGTCCGCCGCGAGGCGGCCATCCTTGCCGCCGTGCGAGGTCAGGTGCAGGAACAGGACGTCCTGCTCGCGGTTCATGACCGCAGCCATGCGCTCGATCGTGCGGCGCAGGTTGGGCCGAATGGCCCAGGGCAGCGTCGTCTGCGTCTTGCGATTGGCCACGAGCTGCACGGTGCGCTCGCCCGCGCCGAAGCGCTCGGCCATGGTCTTCGCCACGACTTCGCTCTCATGCATGAACACGTCCTCGGACATGTAGGGCGCGTAGGTCGCGGCATAGACATTCACGCGGCCGGGCTGCGACGGCGGGAGCGCGCGCAGGGCCTGGTCCAGCAACCGGGTCTGCGTGTCGAGGACCTCCTCGGTCATCGACAGACCGTAGGGCTCAGGCTCGGAACCGGGCTCTCCCTCCGTGTCGGCCTTCACGGTGTCCTTGGCGGGCGGGACCCACCAGAAGATGACGGGCTGGAACATCATCGTCGCCACGGTCAACGGCAGGAGCACCACCGACGCCACGCGCGCATCCACCGAGCCCGCCGCACGGCTCAGCAAACGGATGACGGCCAGCGTCACCCAGCCGACGGGCACCACCCAAGCGGCCCACAAGACAGCCGGATGCCATTTCTCCGAGGGGCCGATCGCGCCGAGCAGCGCGAGATGCAAAGCGCCTTGCGCAAGCCCGATGCACACATACATCGCGAGCACGATCGTGAAGAGGACGTCAGTCGCGGGTCCGGGCTCCTCGCGATCTCGAGTCGAGCGGCCGGTGATCCAGCACGCCAGCAGGACGACAGCCAGGCCGGCCCAACCGCTCAAGATGCCGGTCCAGTAGAAGATGGCGGTATCGCCGTAGACGATTCGCTGAAGCACCACGGCGAGCAGGTAGCTGGTGGCCAGCATTCCGAGGATCGTCGCCGGCTGGACCCTCACCCGGTCCCAAACCGGTTCGCGGAACAGCAAGGCGCGCAGACCCTCACGCAACCAGGCGATCGGCGATGCACTCGGTGCAGTGACGGGTGGTGGCGCTGGGGTCGGCGGTGGGCTCGCAGCGTCGTCGTTCATCCGAATTCCTCCCTGGCTTCGCGTGGACGCGTGTGGTCTTGTGCGGCGGATGCTAACGCGCCGTCATGGCGCTCCCGTCGAGCCGGGCGCCCCTCGCTGCAACCAGGCGTTGCCATCGCGAGGCAGGCGCGCGGCGGTGTACACGCCGACGCCGAACTATTCATCAACTCGAATATCTGCTGTTCAACGAATAAATTTCATGAATTGAAGTCGAGCTCCCATCATTGCTTCACGACGTCGCGATGCCCTCCTCCCGAGGCGCCGACGAGCCTACCGACCGCCCGCGACGCGGGCACCGCCAAGGAGCTCACCATGACCGTCAAGCATGTCCTCTTCGTCCTGACCAACACGGCCCAGATCGGCCCGCAGCAGCGCCGCACCGGCTACTTCTTCGCCGAGGTCGCCCATCCCTGGGAGGTCCTCGACCACGCCGGCATCGCCGTGGAATTCGCGTCGCCGCTCGGCGGCACGCCGCCGGAAGACGCCTACGACGAGACCGATCCCGCGCAGCGCGCCTTCCGCGAAAGCGACGCCTTCCGCCGCATGGAGCGCAGCCGCAAGCTGTCGGAGATTGATGTCGCCGACTACGACGCGATCTTCTTCCCGGGTGGCCTCGGCCCGATGGGCGACATCGCCACCGATCCCGACGTCAAGCAAGCGGTGCTGCGCGCCTGGAACGCCGGCAAGATCGTCTCCGCCGTCTGCCACGGCCCGGTGGCCTTCGCGGGCGTGAAGCTCGAGGACGGCACGCCCTTCCTGAAGGGACGTCGCGTCACGTCCTTCTCGAATGCCGAGGAAGACGGCTACGCCAAGGCGGATGTGCCCTTCCTGCTCGAGAGCGCGCTCGTCGATGAGGGCGCGCGCTACGAGAAGGCGGGTCTGTGGGAAGCCAAGGTCGTCGTCGACGGCCGCTTGATGACGGGACAGAACCCGGCATCGGGCGCCCCGCTGGCGCGTGAGATCGTCACCGCGCTGAAGAGGGAGGCCGCATGAGCGCGGCGGGGCCCATCGTCGTCGTGGCCCGCTGGCGCATGCCGCCCGAGGCGGTGCCGCAGGTGCTCGCGCTCGCGGCCCAGGTGCGCGAGCTCAGCCTGGCTGAGCCCGGATGCCAACGCTACGAAGCCTTCCAGAGCGTCTCGACGCCCGGTGAGGTGCTGCTGCTGGAGCGCTACGCGGATCACGCGGCGATCGAGGCGCACCGCGCCACCGCGCACTACCAGGAGATCGTCGTGCAGCGCATCCTGCCGCTGCTGACGGGCCGTCAGGTGCAGCTGCTGCGCGAGGACGCGTGAACAAAGGGGCCGGGCGATCGGCCCCTTGTCATCTCGGAGGCGAGCAGGATTTCAGCGCCTGGATCCGATGCCTGCGAGCAAGGATCCGACCGCGACGAGCGCGGCGCCGCCCCAGAAGATGGGCGGCAGCGGCGCGGCGAGCAGCACCGACGCGAAGAGCGCGGACATCACCGGCGTGCCGTTGGCCGCGAGGCCGAGCACATGGATGTTGCCGCGCAGCACGCCGACGTTCCACAGCTGATAGGCCAGCGTCACCGCGGCGCTCGCCAGCGCGACCTGGATGACGATGTGCATCGACCAGTTCATCGGGGTGCGCTCGGTGTTGAGCGCGTGCACGATCCAGAAGCCGGCGGCGCTGAGCGCCATGAAGAACCACAGCGCGTTCTTGCCTTCCGCCATGTGCTTGGTGCAGGTGCTGTAGAGCGCCCACACGATCGCGCCGATGAAGGCGAGGCCGTAGCAGAGCGGGTTCTCCGCGGCGTTGTGGAAGAAGCGGCTGAGCGACAGTCCTTCCGGCGGCGAGGATGCGGTGACGACGCCGACGAAGGCGAGCGCGAGGCCGGCGAGGATGAGCGCGTTGAGCCGCTTGCCGCCTGCGATCGCTGAACACAGCACGGTGAGGCTGGGCCAGAGGTAGTTGACCATGCCGACCTCGATGGCCTCATGGCGCGAGCGCGCGAATCCCAGCGCGAGGACGAAGCACATCTCGTAGCCGACGAACAGGGCGGCGCCCAGCCAGAGGTAGCAACGCGGCAGCTCGCTCAGCGCGGTGCGCGTGGGCAGCAGGAGCAGCGCCGACAACGTGAACATGACGGCCGGCGCGCCCGTCCGCCCGAGGAACTCGATCGTGCTGCGGGTCACCCCGACGGAGGTACTCCAGAAGAGGATGGCGACCAGCCCAAGCAGCGTGGCGCCTTGGGTACTGCGGGACAAGCGGGGCTCTCGAAGGGTGGATGAGGACAGGAACACAGGCTCGCACCGCGACCCTGCATCACCTCGGAGTAGACCACCGCGAGGACGGCGTTCCCCGCCCGCATCGCACAGGCGTCAGACGTTCAGTTCGTCGAGGGGCACGCCGATCTCGCCTTCATTGGCCGCGTACTCGTCCTTCAAGTAGGCGAGGAACTGCGTCAACAGCACGTGATATTCCTCGTAATCAGCGCGATCCCGGAGCGTCTCGCTTCGAAGCAGGCCCTCGTGATACAGCACGGCATCGCGCACAGACTGCAAGAGCATCGGCGCCCAGGTGTTGGGGATGGAGATCATGCAGCTTCCTTCACCGCGTTCTTGGCAAGTTCATTGAGCAGGAGTTTGAACTGCTCGAGCGGCATGTCGAATGCCGGGGCGATCGTGTAATGGAACGCATCGAAGTTTGAATTGAAGCTGTCACGGACAACTGCCAAGCCTTCGGGCAGAACAGTTCCGGCGCTGATTCGATAGTACGACCAGTCCTTGCCCGTTGGGACGCCTGGCTTGTCAAAGGTGCTGACGCCTCGCGGCGCGTTCAGTACCGACACCCATTTGGTGCCGCCCCTCTTCGTGATCTCGATGTCAGCCGGCCGTCTGCGCCCGTTTGACAAGGTCATCGGCTCCTCGACGAAGTCGAACAGTGCGCCTCCGCGCTTCGCATTCAGCGCACGCCAGAGGTGGACCGGCACTCTACCTTCGAAGTAGCGGTCAAGCTGACCCTTCGCGAGGTAGACGTCCTTCAAGACTGTATGAGACATGAGCACCCTTGGAGGTTTCAGGATGCTCACCAGTATCGAAACGAGGCGAAATTTCGAAAGTGACCAAGGTCGTCCTTATGCCGCCTTCGCCGGGGTCATGGCTGACCGACTCCGCCTCGCGATGCTTCACCGCCCCTGCTGATACACCCTCACGAACTCCACCTCATAGCCGATGGGGAAGATCCGGTCGTCGATCTCGCCGCCGAGGTCCCCGCCGATCGCCAGGTTGAGGATCAGGAACTGCGGCTTGGCGAAGGGCCATTGCGCCGACCCCTTCCCCAGGTTCGGATACGCCGCATGCACCTGCCCGTCGATGCCGAAGCGCACCTCCTGCGGCGTCCACAACATCTGATACGTGTGGAAGCCGCTGCAGGCCGTCTTCAACACGCGGCCATCGCCGACGCCATGCCCGCCGTGCCCCGTCGTTGTGTGCACCGTGCTGAACACCCACTCCGGCTTCTGCCCCATGTGCTCCAGGATGTCGAGCTCGCCTGACGCCGGCCAGTCGCCCTGGCTGCCCAGCATCCAGATCGCCGGCCACGTGCCCTGCCCGCACGGCAGCTTCGCGCGGATCTCGAAGTAGCCGTAGGTCCACTCGGCCTTGCCCTTCGTGATCAGCCGCGTCGACGTGTACTGCTGCCCGCCCCAGTCCGGCAACGACGACATCGACTCCTTGCGCGCCGTGATCACCAGCTTGCCGTCGCGCACCGACGCGTTCTCCATGCGCGGGCCGGCGTAGTACTGCTTCTCGCGGTTGTGCCAACCCTGCTTGTTCATGCCGGTGTCGTACGCCCACCTGGACTCGTCGGGCAGGCCGTTGCGATCGAACTCGTCCGACCACACCAGCGTGTATCCCGCCGGCAAGCCGATCGGCCCGGACGCCGCGCCGTTCTTGCCCGTCGCGGTCTGTGCCGCTTGTGCCGCTTGTGCCGACACCGCGTCGCCTCCCAGCGCGGTCACGCCCGTCATCGCGGTCACCGCCAGCGCCGTCATCAGCGGCGTCGCGGACCAGCGCCGCGTCAATCGTTGTTTCATCCGCATCTTCCTTGTCATCGTTTCGCGCGCCGCGCCAGCAACTGCTCCGCATCCGCGAGCGCCGTCGGGATCGACTTCTGCCCGCGCAGCACCTTGTCGAGCTCGGTCTGCACGACCTCCTCGGCGAACTTGTTTTGCTTGTGCACCGGCTGCGCCGAGATCCGCAACGCGTCCTCGCGCCACAGCAGCCGCGCGCGCTGCCCGCCCAGGAAAGCCACCGGCTCGCTGAAGAACGGATCCTCGTGCACGTCGCGCAGCGCCGGGAACGCGTCATAGGCCTTGAAGGCCTGCAGCTGCCGCGCTGGATCCAGCGTCATCATCTGGATGAAGCGCCACGCGAGCAGCTTGCGCGACGGCGCCGACTTCCGCGCGATCGCGTAGAACGTGCCCCCATACGGCACCTGCGACCCACCGGGCAGCGACGACGCACGCCACAGCCCCTTGGTCTCCGGTGCGACGAAGGCGTTGAGCTGCCCGACCAGCCACGCGCCCGAAAGCTCCGTCGCCAGCCGGCCCTGCTTGAATCCCGCGCCCCAGTCGTTGGACCACGCCTGCACCTTCGCGTCCAGCCCCTTCTGCCGCGCGCGCAGCGCGACCTCGAAGGCGCGCTCGAAACGCGGTGAGTTCACCAGCACCCGCGAGTCGGTGTCGAAGTACACGCCCTCGCCCGGCTTCAGCCCATCGGCGATGAGGATGTCCTTGATCTCCTGCACGTTGGCGATCAGGTAGGCGTCGGTGCGCGCCTTGATGCGCTCGCCCGCGTCCACATAACGGTCCCAGCTGACGGTCAGCTCCTCCGGCGCCACGCCGGCCCGGCCCAGGATGTCCTGGCGATACAGCATCGTGCCGGGTCCGATGTCCGCGGGCATCGCGACGACCGCGCCGCTGCGCGCGATCGCCTGGTCGTAGGCATAGGGCACCAGCCGGGGACGGAAGGCCTCGATGCCGAATGGCGCCTGGCGCAGGTCCTCCAGACCACCCCCCTGCGCGAAGCGGCCGACGAAGCTCGACTCCAGCGCCATCACATCGGGCAGCCCGACCGCCGTCGACAAGGCCGTCGTCATCGCGGTGTGATGGTCGGAGTACTGCCGCATCAGGATGCGCAGCTCGACGTCGGGATGCATCGCCTGCCACGCCGGGATCGCCGCGCGGGCGATCTCGTCCATCAGCGGGAAGGCGGCGACCGTCAGCACCTCGCGCGTCTGCGCCAGCGCCGGCACCACCAGCACGCCGGACCACGCCGGCACCGTCATCGCCGCGAGCATCCCGCGGCGGCTCAAACCACGCGGCGCGCTCAAAAGTCCAGCTCCATCGTCAGCACGGTGCCTTCCTTCAACGAACCGCCGGACGGCGGCTGCAGGTAGACGCCGAAGCGAGACGCCAACCCGGGCCAGCGCTGCGCGCTGAGCGCGGCGATCGCGACCTCGATGCCGGACTGCACGTGGCCGGTGTCCGGATCGACGTTGGGCACGATGCAGCGCTCGCAAGCCGTGCGGTGGACGAGGCGCCGCCAGGTGCCCTCGCCGATCGCGTCGCCGTCCCGCCAGACCATCTGCATCACGTGTTCCTCGATGAAGGGCGGCAGCGGGTCCTGTGCCTCGCGCAGCACGAGATTGGGACGCAAACGCCGCGCATCCACCGGCGCACGCCCTTCAGCCGCCAGGCACTCGTTGAGCTCGACCACGGATCCCGTGGACACCGCATGCAGCGCGTTCGGACCGGTGCCCAGCCGCGAGCTCGGGTTCAGCTTGACCAGCCGCAGCTCCTCGCCGGTCAACTCGCGCAGGAACTGCGCCGCGAGCGCGCCGGCATCGCGCGCGTCATGCCCGACCATGCGGCCTTGCTCCGGGCTCCAGATCGACGCCGTGATCAACTCGCCCGCGGGCTCGCGCGAAAGCCGCAGCGGCTGCTGGCCCTCACCGCGCAACAGCAGCGCGTCGCCGAGCAGCTTCGGCTGCAGCAGCGCGAGCTTCGGATGCGAGCCCAGCCAGGCGAGCTCGCCCCGCGCGTCGACGACGGTCCATTCGCGGTCGCCTTCGATGCGGCCGTCGGCGTCGAAGCGAAGCTCGCTCACGCGCGCACCGGCGCAGGACTTCACCGGATAGACGTAGAGCGCGTCGACGCAGGCAGAGAGCGTCGAGGTCTCGACGATCGCGTCCGACGCCGAGGTCGAGTTCACGAACGCGACGCGGTCCATGACGATCTCAGCGCGGCAGCAGGTAGGTCGCGATGCAACGCGCCGGCAGCGACGCGACACCGGCCTGGCCGTCGATGCGCAGCGAGAAGCGATGCGCCCGCTCGCTGCGGTTCATCACGACGACGGCGATGCTGCCGTCCTCATTGATCGCGGCCGTGCATTCGAGGTCCTGGCTGCTCGCCGAGCACAGCACGCGATGCGCGCCGGGCCGGATGAAGCGGCTGAAGTGGCCGAGGTAGTCGTAGGAGCTCTGCGGCATCAGCCGGTTCTGCTCACGGTCCGCGAGCATCGGCGCGCTGCAAAGGTTGCCGACGTGGTTGGGTCCGCCGGTCTCGTCCAGCAGCAGGTTCCAGTCGATCCAGCCCACCGTCCAGCGGTTGAGGTCGTTGAGGATGCTGCGTCCGTAGCGCTCGCCCGTCGCCCACGAGCCGATGTGCGGCCCGCCCTCCTGGCAGCCCTCGGTGAACAGCAGCTGCTTGTCGGGATAGGCGTCGTGCAGCAGGCCGACGTGATCGAAGTGGTCCTCGACGTACCAGTGGAAGCCGCAGCCCCACACGTACTTCGCGGCCTCGGGGTCCGAGTACACGACATCGGCGCGTTGCACCATCTGGTCGCGGTTGTGGTCCCAGATCACGACCTTGATGCGTTCAAGCCCGGCCGCGTGCAGCGCGGGGCCGAGGTGGTCGCGGACGAAGTCGCGTTCCTCCTCGGCGCTGTAGACGCAGGAATCCCAGCGCTGCACGGCATCGGGTTCGTTCTGCACGGACACGCCCCAGATGGGCACGCCCTCGGCCTCATAGGCCTGGATGAACTTCACGTAGCACTGGGCCCAGGCCTTGGCGTAACGCGGCAGCAGCTTGCCGCCGTTGTTCATCTCGCCGTTGGTCTTCATCCAGGGCGGCGGACTCCACGGCGACACGAGCAGCTTCATCGGTCCGGGCGCGACCTTCATCGCGGCCTGGATCATCGGCAGCAGCGCGCGGCGGTCGCGATCGATGTTGAAGTGCGTCAGCGCCTCGTCGCCGGGGACTTCCGCGTGGGCGTAGTTGCCCAGCGAGAAGTCGCAGCTGTTCATGTGGACGCGGTTGAAGGTGTAGCCGTGGCCGGCGCTCGCGTCGAAGTAGGCCCGCAGCAGCGCGTTGGCTTCCGCGGGCGGGAGCTTCTGCCAGGTGGTGGCGGCGGCCTCGGTGAACGCGCCGCCAAAGCCCTCGATGCGCTGGAAGCGTCTGGCGCTGTTGACGACCAGCTTGGACATGCCGGCGATGGCCGGATCGGCCATCAGCGCGGCCACCGGCTGCAGATCCAGCGGCGGCTGCGGCGCGAGCCGCGTCGCGCTCGCCAGGTCCGCGCCCTTGGCGGACAGCGTCCATCCGAGGGACACGCTGGCGCGTCCCGTCCTTGTCTCCGTCATCGCTGTGCCCTTATGTCCTGCGCGCTTATGAAAGCGCTTTCAGGATCCGAGCATAGAGGCAGTCCGCGTGACGGTCAATCGGTAGCAAACACCCTCGCCCGCGGAGCGGGAGAGGGCGGGGGGTGAGGGCTCGTGGCAGTCAGAGGATCACTTGACCGGATACGCCTTGCGCAGCGCCTCGTACTGCGCCTTGGTGATGGGCATCATCGACCCATGCCGCAGCTGCGCGGGCATCTCGAAGCGATCCCACTCCTTGCGTCGCGAGTTGCCCAGACCTCCACCCACGGCCCTTCGAGCCTCGGCGCCATCGACAGCCCATACCCCGCCCCCGCGTACTGCTCGTAATACAGGTACCAGTCGATCCCATTGGGCGCGCGCACCAGCGTCGGTGCCTCGCGGAATGCCGGGCTCAGCGCGGGACCCGGCTCGGGATACGGCCCCAGCAGCTCCTTCGCGCAGCTCATGCGGATTGTCTTGCCTGTCGTCCAGATGTACGACGGATAACGCTCGTCCTTCACCACCGCGCAGTACCCGCCCTCGGGATTGGCGATCAGGAACGTATCGATCGTCGCGATCTCCCACGAGAACAAGCGCTTGGGCGCCGTCTGGAAACGACGCAGGTCCGGAGAAACTGCGTAGAGCGTGCGCTGGCTCGACCAGTAGCGCTCGGGATCCTCCGGCACGCCGGGCACCGTGGCCGTGTGCCACAGCACGACGAACTGGTTGGACGGCTTGTCGAAATAGAGCTTGGGCGCGCCGATGCGCTGCATCGCATTCGGCAGGCCGGCCACCTGCGACAGGTCCGGCCGGTAGGTGCCGAAGGCTGTATTCCGACGAGACCGACGGCACCGCGGCTGGCGTCTCGCAGACGCTCAAGCTGATGAGCACCGCGGACGGCACCACCTGGACCGCGCCGCGCGTGATCGCCGCGGCGGTCAAGCCCTCGGACCGGCCCGGCATGGCGGTGACCAGCCGCCTGGGCGATGGCAGCTACCTGCTGAGCTACGAGCACTGCAGCACCGCCGGACTGGCTTGCCGCGTCGCGTTCAAGCGCTCGGCGGATGGCCTGGACTGGGGCGACGCGGCCGTGCGCGGCGAGGAGCCCAAGGCCGCCGACGGCCGCTACTTCCGCCACGCGCCGACGCAAGTCTGGCTGCCCGCGCGGCAGCGGCTGGCGCTGGTCGGGCAGATCCTGTTCACCGCGGCCGGTCAGGTCGACGCGGCGGGCAACGGCGGCACGGTCTTCCTGAGCTCGACCGCCGACGGCAGCGGCCCGTGGACGGCGATGGCCGCACCGTTGAAGGTGCTCAATCCGCCGGCGGCGACGAACTGGTGCCAGAACTACTCGTCGCCGATGCAGCCCAGCGCCGATGGCAGCAAGCTGATCATGCTGGTCAGCGACTTCGAGCTCGACGCGCGCGGTCAGCAGGTCTGCCGCACGCGCTTCGCCAGCGCGGCCGTGCCGGCGCCCTGAGCGCTCCGGCTCAGATCGAGCACCAGCACGCGCGTCTGGGCGCGCGACGGATCGCCCGTCAGATCACTCCTCAGATCGCGATCGCGTCGAAGGAGGTGGTCACCGCGCGCGCGCCCGGCCACAGGGCCAGCCCGCCGGCCAGGCTCCAGGCCTGATCGTGGCCCAGGCGGCGCAGCGCCCGCGCCGCCTGCGCGCTGCGGTTGCCGCTGCGGCAGAAGAAGACCACCGGCGTGTGCGCCGGCAACGCGCGCCAGCGCGGCAGCGCGTTGACCAGCGCCGACAGCGGCACCGCCTCGGGCGAGAGCTCCTCGGTGGGGCTCATGCGGGCCTCGTAGGCCTCGCGCACGTCGACCAGCACCGGGGTCGCGCCGCGGTCCCGCAGCAGCGCCTCCAGGCTCGCCACGTCGAGCTCGACCCGCTCGCCCGCTCTCGTGCACGCGACCCGCGCGCCGCAGGCCATGGTCTGGTACTCGGTCGGCGCGAGGTCATGTTCCAGCACGCCCTTGCCGATCGCGAAGGCCTCGGCGCTCAGGCGGCCCTTGAGCACGCCGTCCAGCAGCGGCTGGGCCGCGCACTCGACGGCCAGCGTCGTGGCGAAGCGGTCGTCGTAATCGTGGCCCGGCAGCAGCAGGCCGTGCGGACCGACGTTTCTCTCCAGCGTCTTGAGCGAGGGCCCGAAGGCCTGGGGCGCGCTCTGCGTGAAATCGCTGCGGCCCAGCGCGCCGGGCATCACCGTGTCACCGACGAAGGCCGCCAGGAGCTCCCCGCCGGCATGCAGCAGGTAGGCGGTGGAGTCGGCCGTGTGGCCGGGAATCGCCAGCCGCGACAGCCGATGCGCGCCCAGCGCGAGCACCTCGCTGCCCAGCGGCCAGCCCAGCGCATCGACGCGCTCGGGCCAGGCTTCCTCGGCGAGTTGCGCGGGCAAGGCGTCGCGCAAGGCCTGCGCGGACGAGGCGTGGTCGCCGTGGCTGTGCGTGTCCAGCACCGCGGCCAGTGTCAGCGCGCGACATCGCAGCCATTGCGTCAAGGTGCCGGTGAGCTCCGGCAGCGGATCCACGACGACGCATCGGCCGCTGTCGGCATCGGTCACCACGTAGCAGCAGGCGCCGTCGACGGTGAAGCGGGTGAGCAGGTCCGGGCGCTGCGGCACCGACGTGCCGGTCGCGTCGGCGGACACGCGCTCGGAGGCCGGCGTCTGGCAGGTCGCGCGCAGCGATTCGCCGCAGGCGCGCAGGCGACGGCAGGCCTCGTTGATCGTGGCGTCGGCATCGGCGGCGCCGAAGGACAGCCGCACCGCCGAGGCGGCGCGCCAGGCGGGCAGGCCCATCGCCTGCAGCACGTAGCTGGGCGCGGCCTTCGCCGCCCCGCAGGCGGAGCCGCCGCTGACGCGCAGCCCGGCCGCGTCGAACAGGTCCAGCAGCAGCTTGGCGCCCAGCCCCGGCACGGACACATTGAGCGTGGTCGGCAGGCTGATATCGAACGGCGCGTTGAAGACGACGCCGGGGAAGGCCTCGCGCAGCGCGTCGGCCAGGCGCTGGCGGCGGTCCAGCAGCTGGCTCAGCGAGGCGAAGGTGCCCCCGCCCTCCAGCGCGTCCAGCACGGCGCCCAGCGCGGCGATGCCGGCCATGTTCTCGGTGCCCGAGCGCAGCGCGCCTTCCTGTCCACCGCCGGCCATCAGCGGGGTGAAGGGCGCGCCCTCGCGGACGTAGAGCATGCCAATGCCCTTGGGCGCATAGAGCTTGTGGCCGGAGAACGGCGCGTAGTCGATGGCGCGTTCGCCGAGCTGCAGCGGCAGCTTGCCCAGCGCCTGGACGCCGTCGACCAGCCACAGCGCGCCGCTGCCGCGCAACGCGTCGGCGATGCCGTCGAGGTCGCTGATGACGCCGGTCTCGTTGTTGGCGGCCATCGTGCAGACGAGTCCGGCGCTGGCGGCGTGCGCGCGCAGCCAGACGAGGTCATGGCGGCCGTCCTGGCCGACCGGGATGGCGACGACCTCCCGGTCCAGGCCCAGCAGCGCGTTCCAGTGCTTGAGCGCCTCGGGCACCGCCTTGTGCTCGGTGGCGCCGTAGAGCAGCCGCGCCGGCAGGGCTTCACCGGCGAGCTGGCGCCGACGCAGCGCGGTCAGCGCGGAGAGGACGGCGGTCTGGATGCCCTCGGTGGCGCCGGAGGTGAAGAGCAACTGCCCGGTGGGCGCGCCCAGCACGCGGCGCGCGGTGGCGCGGACCTCGTCGAGCCGGGCACGGGCCTTCAGCCCGCTGCCGTGGATGCTGCTCGGGTTCCCGAAGGCATCCGCCATCACGGACAGCGCGGCATCGCGGGCCTGCGGCAGGACGGGGGTGGTGGCGTTGGCGTCGAGATAGATTTCCATGGGCGTCGATTGTCAGAAGTCGCCCTTGGAATCCACATGCAAAATCCGCCTTTCCTTTGCCAGTTTCGGCAAATGGATTCCATGGATGACCGACATGACGAAACTGGATTCCATCGACCGCAAGATCCTGCAGGTGTTGCAGCAGGACGCCTCGGTCCAGGTCAGCGACCTGGCGGCGGAGGTGGGGCTGTCGACGACGCCCTGCTGGCGGCGGGTGCAGCGGCTCAAGGAAGCGGGCGTGATCACGCGCAACGTGATGCTGGTGGATCCGAAGAAGGTGAACGTCGGGGTGACGGTGTTCGTGTCGGTGCGGGCGAAGGAGCACTCGCAGGCCTGGTTCGACCAGTTCCGCGCGGCGGTCGAGGTGATCCCCGAGGTGGTCGAGTTCTACCGGATGAGCGGCGACGTGGATTACCTGCTCCGCGTGGTGGTGCCCGACATCGCGGCCTACGACCAGGTCTACCGTCGGCTGATCGCCGGGACGCAGCTGTCGGATGTCAGCTCCAGCTTCGCGATGGAGGAGCTGAAGTTCACGACGGCGTTGCCGTTGTCCTATCTGCCGTGACGTCTCCCCTGAGACAGCCCGTGCGATATCTCGTGAGCCCCGCTCACCATCTCAGCCACGATCTGCCCGCCCACGCGCCGAGCGCCGCGGACATGCCCATGCCGAGCACGTACCAGATCGCCACGAACGGCGCGGCCATCTCGGGGCAGTGCAGCGCGTAGACACAAGCGCCCACCGCGCCGGCCAGCCAGCCCGCCGCCGCGCCGGTCAGTACCGGTCTGGTCGGCGCCAGGCCTCTCAAGGCCCACAGCAGCGCCGCTCCGATCGGGAGCGAGGTCGCGGTCACGTTGAACACGCAGGTGCGCCAGGTCGAGCCCAGCACCAGCGGCATCCGCGCCTGCGGTTCGGCCATCCACAGCACCGCCGCCGCCCAGATCCAGAGCAGCGACACCGGCAGCCACACGCCCAGCCACCAGCCGTTCATGCGCGCGCCCGGGTGCCCGAGCCGGAACACCACGATCAGCCCGGTCGCCGCGACCGCCAGCGGCATCGCCACCTTCTGCCAGAACGCGGGCGTCGCCATCACCTGCCCCAGGTCGGCACGAATGCCGAAGGCGGTCTGCACCCAGGCCAGCGCGAGCAGCACGCCGATCACCAGCGCGATCGCGAATCGACGCTCGCCCACGCGGGTCGGCACCGGGCTGGCGTCTCGCGCGAGCATGCCGATCAAGTCCTCGGTCTTCATGTCATGTCCTTCCACAGGCGCGCCAGCGCCTTGAGCCCGCGGTGCACGCCCACCTTCACCGCCGATTCGCTCATGCCCGTCAGCCGCGCCGTCTCCTGCACCGACAAGCCTTCCAGCTTGGTGTGCAGGATGGGCAGCCGCTGATTCGTCGGCAGCTGTTCCAGCATCCGGCCCAGATCGCGGCGCGAGTCGCCCGCCTCCTGGTCCGAGGTCGCGAACACGGCGAGCTCGTCATCCAGCGGCTCGTTCAGCGCCTCGTGCCGCTCGCGCCGTCGCCACAGGTCCACGAGCTTGTAGCGCGCCACCGCATGCACCCAGGCGGTCAGCGGCTCCCCGCGCCGGTAGCTCTGGCGTTGCGCGTGCACCGCCATCAGCGTCTCTTGAACCAGGTCCTCAACCTCGTCGGGCAGCTGCTGCAGCCGCCGCCGGAAGTACCCGCGAAGCAAGGCGCTCAGGCGGTCCAGGAAGCGGCGGTAGGCCACCGCATCCCCATCCAGCCCGGCCAGGAAAAGCTCGTGCAACTCGTGTTCTGTCGCGATCACGAGGTCTATTCGCGTCATGGGGTCGAAAGGTTACAGGGGCGCCGAGAAATTCTTTCGACAGATTTTTCCGTTCGCTGTAACCCCCGGCCTCGCCGCTGCGAACTAGCTCTCGAGACGCCGCAGGAACCTGCCTCGGCGTTCTCCTCACAACCGCAAACTCATTCAACCGCACAAGGAGTGCCCCATGAAGACGACCACCCTGAGCCTGGCCCTCGTGACCCTGACCGCCCTCTCCGCCAGCGCGATGGCCCAGGACGCCAAGCCCGCCGCCGCCGAGAAGGAACGCTGCTACGGCGTGGCGATGGCCGGCAAGAACGACTGCGCCGCCGGGCCCGGCACCACCTGCGCCGGCACGGCCAAGATGGATTACCAGGCCAATGCCTGGAAGTACGTCCCCGCCGGCACCTGCACGACGATCAAGACGCCCAAGGGCATGGGCTCGCTGTCGGCGATGAAGTCCTGATCGGCGCACGGCCATGAGCACCCCGCTGGGCGCGGGGCTGGGCTTCAAGCCCGAGTTCGCCGAGGACGCGCTGAACGCGCGCGATCGGGGGCTCTGGTTCGAGGTCCATCCCGAGAACTACCTCGTCGCGGGCGGCCCGCGCCTGGCGCTGCTCGAGACGCTGCGCGCGAGCCATCCGGTATCGCTGCATGGCGTGTCGATGTCGCTGGCCGGCATCGAGCCGCCGGATGCCGATCACCTGCGCCGGCTCGCGGCGCTGGTCGACCGCGTGCAACCGGTGCTGGTGTCCGAGCACCTGGCGTGGAGCCGCTTCGGCGGCGGCTACGCGCCGGACCTGCTGCCGGTCCCGCGGACGACCGAGTCGCTGCGCCGCCTGGTCGGCAACATCCAGCGCCTGCAGGACGCGCTGCGACGTCGTGTGGCCATCGAGAACCCCAGCCACTACCTGCAACTGGATCACGACTGGGACGAGGTCGAGTTCCTGCACGAGCTGGTGCGGCGCACCGGCTGCGGGCTGCTGGTCGACGTGAACAACCTGGCCGTGTCCGCGCGCAATGTCGGACTGGACGCGTCCGCCTGGGTCGACGCGGTCGACAGCGCGGCGGTGATGGAGATCCACATCGCCGGTCATCGCCCCGACGGGGACGCGTCGACCGGTCTGTGGATCGACAGCCACGACGCGCCCGTCTCAGCCCCGGTCTGGGCGCTGCTGGAGCGCTTGACCGCGCGCATGGGCCCGCGCCCGACGCTGCTCGAGCGTGATGCCAAGCTGCCATCGTTCGAAGAACTCGTCGCCGAGCGCGCCATCGCGCAACGGGTCCTGGACCACGCCACCGATCCAGGGCGCGATGCGGGAGGCGATGCGAAAAGCGATGCGAAAAGCGATGCGGGAAACGATGCCGCGCTCGCCCGGTCGCCGTTTCTGCCCTTCGACCTCAGACGCGAGGAGAGCCTCACATGACGCTCGCCAGCTTCCAGGAAGACTTCTGGCGGGCGCTGTGGATCCCGCCACGCGAGGGCGCACCCATCGACGCGTGGCCGCCCGCGAACCAACCCGGCTTCGCCGTCTATCGCAACACGGTGCTGTCGGGATGCGTGGACGCGCTGGTGTCGTTGTATCCCGCGGTCCATCGATTGGCGGGGGAGGCCTGGATGCGCGCGGTCGCGATGGAATTCGCGCAAGCGAGCCCGCCCTCCGCAGGGGAACTTCAGCATTACGGCGACGGTTTCCCGGACCTTGTCGAGCGCGTCACCGCCGATGGCGACGTCCCCTGGCTCGCCGATGTCGCCCGGCTGGACCGCGGCTGGAACCACAGCCACGTCGCCGCGGACGGGCCGGTCCTGGACCTGCCAACGCTCGCCCGCCAGGACGCGGACCGTCTGTCCACGATGCGGCTCAGACCTCATCCCGCCACCCGCTGGTTCACAAGCGCGGACTGGCCCGCCTTCAGCCTCTGGCAGGCCGCCCGCACCGACGGTGCCGACCCGAACCCGCCGCATTGGCACGGTCAATCCAGCTTGCTGACTCGCCCTGACGGCGCGGTCATCGCCTGCGAGATCAGCCCGGCCGCGCTCGCCCTGCTCCACTGCTGCGCCGCGGACACCGCGCTGGGCGAGGCCCTCGACACGGTCCAGGCCCGCTTCACCGACGCCGACATCGGCGCCGAGCTCGCCCGGCTCCTCCAACAGGGCGCGTTCCTGCGCCCACCCGCCTTCATCACGGAGTCCACATCATGAACACGCTCTCCAGCACCTCGACGCGCACCCGCCCCGGTTCCGCCCGCTGGTCCGCCCTCCTCGCCTGGCTGGATCGCCTGATCTCGCACGACCTCATCGCGCTGGCCAGCCGGTTCAGCATCGCCGGCGTGTTCTGGCTTTCCGGCCGGACCAAGGTCGAAGGCTGGTTCACGCTGACCGACACCACCTTCCTGCTCTTCCGCCAGGATTACGCGCTGCCGCTGATCCCGCCCGAGATCGCCGCCTACCTGGCCACGACCGCGGAACACGTCCTGCCGATCCTTCTGGTGCTGGGCCTGTTCACTCGCTTCGCCGCGCTCGGCGTGCTCGGCATGACGGCGGTGATCCAGTTCCTGGTGTACCCCTCGGCTTGGCCCACCCACCTGAGCTGGGCCGCGCCCATGCTTTACCTGCTCGGGCGGGGGCCCGGACGCTGGTCGCTGGACCACGTCGCCGGGTGGGATGTCCGCCGCAACCCTTGAAACGTCAAAAGCGGTCCATATAATCTCCTGCTAGCACTCGCGAAGGTCGAGTGCTAACAAGCCCCACGGCCTGGGTCGCGGGGCTTACTTCTTGTGAGGGGGCTGGCCGGTGCGATCCACGCACGGCGGGCCCTGACAGCAAGTCCGCACAGTCAAGGAGATCTGATGAAACTGCGTCCTCTGCACGATCGCGTGATCGTTAAGCGCCTGGAAAACGAAACCAAGACAGCCTCCGGCATCGTCATCCCCGACAACGCCGCCGAGAAGCCCGACCAGGGCGAGGTGCTGGCAGTCGGCCCGGGCAAGCGCAACGACAAGGGTGAATTCGTCGCCCTGAACGTCGCCGTCGGCGACCGCGTCCTTTTCGGCAAGTACAGCGGCCAGTCCGTCAAGGTCGATGGCGAAGAGCTGCTGGTGATGCGCGAGGAAGACCTCTTCGCCGTCATCGCCAAGTAAAGCTACTGCGCGGCACGCTGGCGTCGTCGGGCGGTGCTCGGGATCCTCACGTACCCAAGTACGTTCCGGTCCCTCCGCTCCTGCCTCCTAGCCCGCGCACCGCTCGCTACGCTTTCCTCGGCAATGACCTGAGCGTCAGCGTGGCAGCAAATTCATAGTCAGATTTCGGAGAAATTCTCATGGCAGCAAAAGACGTGGTCTTCGGCGGCGAAGCCCGTGCCCGCATGGTCGAAGGCGTGAACATCCTGGCCAACGCGGTCAAGGTCACCCTGGGCCCCAAGGGTCGCAACGTGGTCCTGGAGCGCTCCTTCGGCGCCCCCACCGTGACCAAGGACGGCGTGTCCGTCGCCAAGGAAATCGAGCTCAAGGACAAGCTCCAGAACATGGGCGCCCAGATGGTCAAGGAAGTCGCTTCCAAGACCTCGGACAACGCCGGTGACGGCACCACCACCGCCACCGTGCTGGCCCAGGCCATCGTCCGCGAAGGCATGAAGTACGTGGCCGCGGGCATGAACCCGATGGACCTGAAGCGCGGTATCGACAAGGCCGTAGCGGCCCTGGTCGCCCAGCTGAAGGCCGCCTCCAAGGCCACCACGACCTCCAAGGAAATCGCCCAGGTCGGCACCATCTCCGCCAACTCCGACGCGGACGTCGGCGAGATCATCGCCAAGGCGATGGACAAGGTCGGCAAGGAAGGCGTCATCACCGTCGAAGACGGCAAGAGCCTGGAAAACGAACTCGACATCGTCGAGGGCATGCAGTTCGACCGCGGCTACCTGTCGCCGTACTTCATCAACAACCCGGAAAAGCAGTCGGCGATCCTGGACAACCCGTTTGTCCTGCTCTACGACAAGAAGATCAGCAACATCCGTGACCTGCTGCCGACGCTGGAAGCCGTCGCCAAGTCGGGCCGCCCGCTGCTGATCATTGCTGAAGAAGTCGACGGCGAAGCGCTGGCCACGCTGGTGGTCAACACCATCCGCGGCATCCTGAAGGTCGTCGCCGTGAAGGCCCCGGGCTTCGGCGACCGCCGCAAGGCCATGCTGGAAGACATCGCCATCCTGACCGGCGGCAAGGTCATCGCCGAGGAAGTCGGCATGTCGCTGGAGAAGGTCACGCTGGCTGACCTGGGCCAGGCCAAGCGCGTCGAAGTGGGCAAGGAAAACACCACCGTCATCGACGGCAACGGTTCCGCCGGCGACATCGAAGCGCGCGTCAAGCAGATCCGCGTCCAGATCGAGGAAGCCACCAGCGATTACGACCGCGAGAAGCTGCAAGAGCGCGTGGCCAAGCTGGCCGGTGGCGTCGCCGTCATCAAGGTCGGTGCCGCCACCGAAGTCGAGATGAAGGAAAAGAAGGCCCGTGTCGAAGACGCGCTGCACGCCACCCGTGCCGCCGTTGAAGAAGGCATCGTGGCTGGCGGCGGCGTCGCGCTGCTGCGCGCCCGTCAGGCCGCTGGCACCATCAAGGGCGACAACGCCGACCAGGACGCCGGCATCAAGCTGATCCTGAAGGCCATCGAAGCCCCGCTGCGCGAGATCGTCTACAACGCCGGCGAGGAATCGTCGGTCGTCGTGAACAGCGTGCTGGCCGGTTCGGGCAACCACGGCTACAACGCGGCCAACGGCACGTATGGCGACATGATCGAGATGGGCATCCTGGACCCGACCAAGGTCACCCGCACCGCCCTGCAGAACGCCGCTTCCGTGGCGTCGCTGATGCTGACGACCGAGTGCATGGTCGCCGAAGCACCGAAGGACGAGTCCGCCGGCCCGGCCATGCCCGGCGGCATGGGCGGCATGGGCATGGACATGTAAGGTCCGGCCGAGCCCGATGACCGGCGCCCGGCGCCGGTCGTCATCGCTCACCAGAAAGGGGTCGCTTCGGCGACCCCTTTTTTCATGGCCGCGCGCTGCGGGTGTGCACGGAGCCGTGGACCTGTTTCTCTTGGATACGCTTTGGGCGTCCGCCTTGCCCGCTGGCGGTGCGTGAATCGCCCAGAATCGTTGGCGCCCCGCTCGTCGGACCTCGGTCCGGCCATCACGCTTTCCCCAGTCCGCACGGCCCCGTGCCCCAGGGGATGTCACCTGAATCGGGGGCGACCATAATGCGGCTGACAACTTGTCACAAATGATGGTCCAAGCGTCTTCGCTCTCATTGCAAACCCTGGTCGACGAGGCCCTGGCCCACGCGCCCTCGCTGGCGCATGGGCTGTACAACGGCCTTCAGGACGAACTCAAGAGCCGCCTCGAATACCACCAGTTGCTGGCGGGGTGGTCGAAGCGCCGCGCGAGCTTCGCCGCCGACTTCGAGGCCTCGCTGTCCCGGCTGCTGGCCATCGCCCGCGACGGCGGCGATCCGATCCAGCGCGACAAGGCGCCGGCGCGTGCCTCGGGCGGCGACTTCTCGTTCAGCTTGGTCGACGAGGGCCAGGCGCTCAAGGACGTGGCGCTGTCGCATGTGATCACGGCGATCGAGGACCAGTCCCGCGCCGAGCTCCACCAGCTGGGCAACTTCTTCGCGGCGCTGCGCGGCATCGCCCGCCCGTTGAAGAACGACAACCCGCTGCGGGCCGCGCTGTTCGCGCATGCGCTCTCGCGCGCGGTCGAGGGCGTGGACCTGGACGCGGAGGGCCGTTACGCGCTGATGCGCGTGGCCGCGCTGCCGCTGGCCACACACCTGCAGCCGGTCTACGCCTCGCTGTGTCAGAGCCTGCGTCAGGCGCAGATCAGCGGCATGCTGACCAGCCATGGCGCGGCGCTGAAGGAATCGGACCTGCGCCAGCGCCAGTTCAAGAGCATCACCGAGGCCCCCGCGCCGAAGGCGACGCTGGACCAGGTCGCGCTGAAGCTCGACCTGATGAACACGCGCGCCGCCGAGCTCGGCCCCGCACGCGGGCAGCCGCTGGTTGCGGGATCGGGGTCGGGATCGGGATCGGGATCGACGTCCGCACCGCCTCGGCTGGGTCCGGGCGTCGGCGCGCCGGGCACCGACCTGCTGTCGCGCCTGTACGACCAGATCCTGGCCGACGACAGCCTGCAGCCGCCGCTCAAGGTGTTGATGGGCCGCCTGCAGGTGGCGATCGTGCGCCTGTCCAAGACGGACGCGACGCTGCTGCGCCGCCAGGACCATCCGACCTGGCAGTTGCTGAACCGCATCGCCGCGCACGGCGCCGGCTTCCAGCGTGCCGACGACGCCGAGCTCAAGAGCTTCCTGCAGTTCCTCGAACGCGTGATCCAGCCGCTGCTGGACAGCGCCCATCCGGCGGCGATGCAGTTCCAGCAGGCGCTGACCGAGGTCGACGCGCACATCCGCGCCCAGGCCGAGGCCCGCGGCCAGCGCAGCGCCGTGGCGCTGGAGCGCCTGGACCGCGAGCAGCAGCGCCAGGAATGGCAGCGGATGCTGCGCGACCAGCTTCAGCATCAGCTCGACGACGCCCGTGCGGGCAAGCTGATGAGACGCTTCCTGCTCGGCCCCTGGGTCGAGGTCATCGCGCAGGCGATGGTCCAGCACGGCCGCGACGCGGTGGAGCCGCAGACCTACATCGAACTGGTGGACGCGCTGTTGAACAGCGTGTCGCCGCAACCGGATGAAGCCGCTCGCCAGCGCCTGCGCGGCCAGTTGCCGGACCTGGTCCGCGCGCTGGAACGCGGCATGGACGCGATCGCGTTGCCGCCGATGCAGCGTCAGACCTTCCTGGATGAACTGATGCGCCAGCACGGCCGCGTGCTGCGCGGCCTGCCGGCGGTCGAGGAACCGGCCGTGCCGGCGCCTCCGGCCCCTCGCCGCCCGGCGCTCACGCCCGAGGAGCTGCTCCAGCAGCTGCTCGACGAGCGCGAATCGCAACTGCCCTCGCGCTGGGCGCATGAGCGCGTGGACCGCGGCCAGTTGCCGACGGTGCCGGTGGCGCTGTACAGCGAGGAACATTCGCCGCACGCGCGGGCCGCGCTCCAGGATTGGATGGCCGGGCTGCAGATCGGCGGCTGGTACCACCTGTTCCTGCAGAGCGAATGGATCACCGCGCAGATCGCGTGGATCAGCGACAGCCGGCAGATGTTCCTCTTCGTCGGCCAGATGCCGGACGAGCGCCATTCGATGACGCGCGGCGCGCTCGAGCAGCTCGTGGCCAACGGCCTGATCACGCAGCTCGAGGACGCGCCGCTGCTGCAGCGCGCCATCGGCACGCTGATGCTGGACCTGGACCGCGCCCCACCCAACGGCAACGACCGCTGACGCCCACGGGCCGGGCACCTGCCCGGCCGTTGCGGCACCGCTGAACGGCGCTTGAATCCGGCAAGGGGCTCCTGCTGGTCAGGCTGCTTCAGGTCACAATGCGCCCGCCTCGCGCCATCGCCGCGGGGCTGCTTCGTTGTCCCGACGCTCCATGCCCGCCGTGTTCCGAGTCCTCCGTTCCTCGCGCGTCCTCGCGCTGCCGCTGATCGCCGCCTTCTCGCTGTCGGCGGTCCAGGCCCAGACCGTGCCGCCCAATCCGGCGCCCGGCCGGACCGTGGCCACGCCCGCCGCCGATCAGGCCCAGCGCCCGCGGCTCGGGCTCGTACTGTCGGGTGGCGGCGCGCGCGGCCTGGCGCATGTGGGTGTGCTCAAGGTGCTGGAGCGCGAGCGCATCCCGGTGGACATCGTCACCGGCACGTCCATGGGCGCCATCATCGGCGGCCTGTACGCGAGCGGCATGACCGCCGACGACCTCGACCGCGAGCTCTCGCGCATCGCCTGGGACCGGCTCTTCGCCAGCCGCGTCGACCGCCAGGACCTGTCGCAGCGCCGCAAGGAGGAGGACTTCGAGTTCTCCGCGACGATCGAATTCGGTCTGCGCGACGGCGAGGTCCGCGTGCCCACCGGCACCTTGTCCAGCCGGGGACTGGAGGCGCTGCTGCGCCGGCTCACGCTGCCGGTGCGCAACGTCCGCCAGTTCGATCAGTTGCCCACGCCCTTCCGCGCGGTCGCCACCGACATGGAGAACGGCCGCGAGCGCGTCCTGGCCGAAGGCGATCTCGCGCTGGCGCTGCGCTCCAGCATGAGCGTGCCGGGCGTGTTCGCGCCGGTCGAATGGGAAGACCGCATCCTGGGCGACGGTGGCCTGGTCAACAACCTGCCCGTGGACGTCGCGAGGGAGATGGGCGCCACCCGGCTGATCGCCGTCAACGTCGGCACCCCGGTGGGCGGCCGCGAGACGCTGAACTCGCTGATCGGACTGACGGCGCAGATGATCAACATCCTGACCGAGCAGAACGTGCAGCGCTCCATCGCCAGCATGTCCGCCGGGGAAGACCTGCTGATCACGCCGCAGCTCGGCAAGCTGACGTCGGGCGACTTCGACAAGGTCAAGGCGCTCATCCGCGCCGGCGAGGAAGCGGCCGAGGCGCTGCTCCCGCAGCTGCGCGCCTACGCGGTCGACGACAAGACCTACGCCGACTGGCAGATCGCGCGCATCGGCACGAAGGCGCCGGGCGTGTTCATCACGGCGGTGAAGTTCGAGGGCTCGGACAACACCAATCCCGAGCGCTTCCGCAGCCAGCTGGAATCCAGGCCCGGGCAGCCCTTCAACAACGAGACGGCGGAGCGCGACATGCGTTTCCTGTCCTCCAGCGGCGACTACAACCGCGTGGACTATCACGTCGAGCAACGCCCCGACGGCGAGACGCTGGTCTTCAACATGGAGGACAAGCCCTGGGGCCCCAACTATTTCCGCGTCGGCATGGACCTGTCGACCGACTCCGGCGGCGACAGCTTCTTCAACCTGCGGCTGAGCCACAACCGCCACTGGCTGACCGACAAGGGCACCGAGTGGCGCAACCAGGTCACGATCGGCGAGACGCCGCGCCTGTACACCGAGCTCTACCACCCGCTGGGGCTCAAGCTGGGCGTGGCCGATGACTGGTTCGTGAGCGGCTGGGCCGAGGCCAACCAGCGCAAGCAGATCGTCTATGACGACAACGACCCGGACAACGCCAGCCTGGGTCAGGCCCGGCTGGTGCGGCGCGACGCGGCGATCGGCTTCGACCTGGGTCAGCCCTGGGGCCGCTGGGGCGAGGTGCGCCTGGGGGTGCTGAGCCAGATCCGGCATGCGCGGCCGGACCTGATCACCGTGGCCACGCCGGCCATGGGCCAGCTGCGATGGACCAGCTACGAGCGCGGCTTCCGGCTGCGCACGGTGGTGGACCAGCTCGATTACGCGAACTTCCCGCAGCACGGCTATCGCTTCACCGCGGAGGCCCAGGGCGGCCGGCAGGACAACCGCAACCTGGCCAGCGGACGTTTCCTGCGCCTGAACATGGACGGCAACCTGGTGCGCAGCTTCGGCGGTCACACGGTCAGCCTGTACGCGCGCGCGGTGGCCTCGCAGCAGCCGGACGATACGGGACTGGGCGGCTACACGCTGGGGGGCTTCCATCAGCTGTCGGGCTACAACCCGAACCAGCTCAGCGGCAACTCGCTGCTGTTCACGCGGGCGACCTACTACCGGCGGCTCAACGACAACCCGTTCCTGTCACGCGGCTTCTTCGTCGGCGGCACGCTGGAGGCGGGCAACACCTGGCTCTCGCGCCGAGACATCAGCGTCAAGGACATGCGCTACGCGAGCAGCATCTTCCTGGGATCGGACACTGGGCTCGGTCCGCTGTACGTCGGCATCGGCTACGCGCCCAAGGGCGGCACGGCGTTCTACGTCTTCATCGGCCGGCCGTGAATCACAAGGGGCCCGAATGGCCCCCTCGCCCGCGCAGCGGCGGGAGAGGGCAAGGGCTAGGGGCGGTCCTGGACTTGAGAGGCCTCAGGCCTGACAGGCGTCATCCGACGCCGCTTCATCCTCGCCCTCATCCTCTTCCGAGTACGGGGCGCGCGGCTCCGCGTGGGCCCAGTCGTAGATGACCTCGGCGACGTCCTCGAGGCCCTGCTTGCTCAGCGCCGAGAACAGGGTGATGCCGATGTCCGAGTCCTCGGTCGCCAGGACGGCGATGTCCTTCTGGACCTGCGCGAGGATGGCCGCGCCTTCCTTGCGGTTGAGCTTGTCGGCCTTGGTCAGCACGACCAGCAGGCTGACCTCGCCGGCGGTGACGCGGTCGGAGACGAACTCCAGCAGCTGCTTGTCCAGGTCGGTCAGGCCCAGCCGCGAATCCACCATCAGCACGACGCCCGACAGCGACTCGCGCTGGCTCAGGTAATCGGCCATCACGCGCTGCCAGCGCAGCTTCGCGTCGCGTGCCACGGCGGCGTAGCCGTAACCGGGCAGGTCGGCGAACAACGCGTCGGGCGCGTCGCGCGGTCCCACCGCGAACAGATTGATGTGTTGCGTGCGGCCCGGCGTCTTGGACGCGAAGGCCAGGCGCTTCTGCTGCGCCAGCGTGTTCACCGCGGTGGACTTGCCGGCGTTGGAACGTCCGACGAACGCGATCTCCGGCAGCCGGCGTGGCGCCAGGTCTTGGGCGAGCGCCTCGCCCTCGCCGGCCAGCGCCGAGCCTTCGTCGCCCTCGGGCGCGCCGACGTCGGCGTCATCGAGGAACTCGTCGTCCAGGTCGTCCGCCTCGGCCTGCGCGGCTTCGCGCGCCTTGGCGTCCTCGGGCAGCACGCCGTTGACCGGCAGGTGCCGGAGCTGGCTGGCGGTGGTCAGGAAGCGCGCTGTGTGGGTCCAGGCCAACGCCCGCTTGCCCGGGGTCAGCGCTTCGGTGCTGACGAGCTTGGGCGGCGGGGGCAGGCCTTGCGCCTTGGCCTTCTCGGTGGCCTTGGCGCGCGCCTTGGCGGCGGCGCGCATGCCGGTTTTCCCAGGGCCCTGCTTGGGCGGTTGCTTCTTCTTGGGGGCTCCCGCGCGCCCCGCGACACGGCCTGCGGGTTTCCCTGGGGCCGAAGAGGCGGGTTTCTTGTTGGAATCGGTCATCGCGCTGCGGGGCTCAAAAGAGGTGCCATTGTAAGATCCCGCGCTTGCGCCCACCCGACCCTCAACAATTCATGAAGACTGCCGCTTTCTTGTTGTCGAGTATGGTTCTGATGTCCGGCGCCGCCATCGCCGCCGAACCGCAAGCATCCGCCAAGCCTGATCTCACCAAGGGTCAGGCCATCAGCTCCCAGGTCTGCGCCGCCTGCCACACGGCGGACGGCTCCCGGGGCAGCCCGGCCAATCCGATCATCGCCGGCCAGCACGCCGACTACCTCGCCAAGCAATTGCACGAGTTCAAGTCGGGCAAGCGCAAGAACGCGGTGATGTCGGGCATGGCCGCGCCGCTGTCCGATGACGACATCCGCAATGTCTCCGCGTTCTACGCCAGCAAGGGCAGCAAGCCCGGCTTCGCCAAGAACAAGGAGCTGATCACGCTGGGCGAGAAGATCTACCGCGGCGGCATCGCCGACAAGCAGGTCCCCGCCTGCGCCGGCTGTCACAGCCCCAACGGCGCCGGCATCCCCGCCCAGTACCCGCGCCTGGGCGGCCAGCACAGCGACTACACCGAGGCCCAGTTGACGGCGTTCCGCGCCGGCGGCCGCCCCAACAGCCCGCAGATGCTGGCCATCGCCGCCAAGATGAGCGATCGCGAGATCAAGGCGGTCTCCGACTACATCGCCGGCCTGCGCTGAGCGGCCGCGCGCGGACCGCCCCTTTCGGGGAGAGTCCCGACGAACGAGGCCGGTGATCCGATCACCGGCCTTCGCTTTAACCGGCACTCGCCCCATCGGTCACGCGACGCAACGAGAATGCCGGCCATGACCGAGAAGTCCCCCGACCGTCCCCCCCGGCCCGCGGCCGCCGCGACCCTGCGCGTCGCGTTCGACGACGCGCTGGAGCTGCTGGCGTCGATGCGTTTCGCCATCGCGCTGCTGACGGTGCTGTGCATCGCCTCCGTGATCGGCACCGTGGTGCAGCAGCGCCAGCCGATGACCAACTACGTCAACCAGTTCGGCCCGTTCTGGTCGGAGCTGTTCGGCAAGGTCGACCTCTACACCGTCTACAGCGCGTGGTGGTTCCTGCTGATGCTGGGTTTCCTGGTCGTGTCCACGAGCCTGTGCATCGCGCGCCACACGCCCAAGATCCTCCGCGACCTGAAGACCTTCAAGGAATCGATGCGCGAGCAGGCCATCCAGGCCTTCAAGCTCAAGGCGCTGGGTTACCTGCACATGAACCCGGAAGCGGCGCTGGGCCAGGTCAATGCCTGGCTGGCCGCCGAGGGCTGGAAGGCCCGCGCGCAGGTCCGCCATGGCGGCGTCATGATCGGCGCGCGCAAGGGCTCGGCGCACAAGATCGGTTACCTGGCCGCGCATTCGGCGATCGTGCTGATCTGCCTGGGCGGGCTGTTCGACGGCGATCTGGTCGTGCGCGCCGTCATGTGGGCGCAGGGCAAGCAGATCTACCAGGGCGCCGATCTCAACCAGATCGCGCCGGTGAACCGGCTCTCGCCGGGCAATCCCAGCTTCCGCGGCAACCTGTACGTGCCCGAGGGCAGCCGCTCCTCGACGGCGCTGATCTCCATGCCCAGCGGCGTCGTGGTGCAGGACCTGCCCTTCGATGTCGAGCTCAAGAAGTTCATCGTCGAGTACTACTCGACGGGCATGCCCAAGCTGTTCGCGAGCGACATCGTCCTGCACGACCGCCAGGACGGCTCGACCCACACGGCCAAGATCGAGGTCAACAAGCCCTTCACCTACCGCGGCGTGACGATGTACCAGAGCAGCTTCGAGGACGGCGGTTCGGGTCTGAAGCTCAGGCTGCGGGCGCTGCAGTCCGCGCATGACACGCCGCTGGACGGCCGCGTCAACGGCACCACCACGCTGACCGTGGACGGCGAGAGCTACGGGCTGGAGTTCACCGGCCTGCGCGTGATCAACGTCGAGAACTTCGCCGACGATGGCAAGGACAAGTCGGGCGCCGATGTCCGCAAGGTCGACCTGGTCGGCCGCCTGGAGCAGCACCTGGGCTCGGGCGCCAATGTCAGCGACAAGAAGACACTGCGCAACGTCGGCCCGTCCTTCAGCTACAAGCTGCGCGACGCCAGCGGCCAGGCGCGCGAATACAACAACTACATGTTCCCGCTGGAGCTCGAAGGCCACCGCGTCTACCTGCTCGGCGTGCGCGACACGCTGGCCGACAGCTTCCGCTACCTGCGCGTGCCGGTGGACAGCAAGGACAGCCTCGAGGGCTGGCTCGCGCTGCGCCGCGTGCTGGCCGATCCGGCGCAACGGCTGCTCGCCGCGCGGCATTACGCGCTGGGCGCCAGCCCGACGGACAAACCGGCGATGCAGGCCCAGCTCGAGGCCACCGCGCTGCGCACGCTGACGCTGTTCGCCGGCGCCGAGGGCCTCAAGGCGGACACGCCCGCGCAGGGCGCGGCGCTCGGCGGCCTGCCCGCGCTGTCGCAGTTCATCGAGCGCGAGGTGCCGGAGCCTGAGCGCGGCCGCGTGTCCGAGGTGCTGCTGCGCATCCTCAACGGCAGCCTGTTCGAGCTGCACAAGCAGGCCGAGGAACAGCTCGGCCGCCCGCGCCCCGAGCCCGGCGACGCGACGCAGGCCTTCATGACGCAGGCGGTGCTGTCGCTGTCGGACGCGATGTTCTATCCCGCGCCGGTGGTGATGCAGCTGGACGATTACCAGCAGGTCCAGGCCAGCGTGTTCCAGGTGACGCGCGCGCCGGGCCAGACGCTGGTCTACCTCGGAGCGGTGTTGCTGATCGTCGGCGTGTTTGCGATGCTCTACGTCAAGGATCGGCGCCTGTGGCTGTGGCTGGAAGCCGCCCCGGGACGTCCCGAGCAGACACGGGTGCGCATGGCGCTGTCCAGCAACCGCGAGACCGC
Organism: Roseateles sp. So40a; assembly: GCF_048081605.1. NCBI lineage: Bacteria > Pseudomonadati > Pseudomonadota > Betaproteobacteria > Burkholderiales > Sphaerotilaceae > Roseateles > Roseateles sp. So40a. Next base: position 4,145,293 of record NZ_CP182288.1, read on the forward strand.
CGAGCTCCCCGTCGAATTCGAATCGCTCAAGCAGCGCCTGCTGCATGAGGAGGCCTGACATGACCAGCACCACATCCACCGCGGATTCCTCCCACCTGCCGTCGGGCCTGCCGTCGCAGATGCATTCGCAGATGCCATCCCAGATGCCGGGCTCACCCGAGGGCACGCCCGTGCGCTCGCTGCAGATCGGCAAGCGCGGCTACTTCCAGGGGCGTGACGCGTTCGACTGGATCTTCGCGGCGCTGGTGCTGATCGGCGCGGGCTTCGCGTTCAGCCGCTACCAGGCCTCGATGGATGTCTACGAGAAGGGCATCCTCGCGGGCGCGACGCCGGCGCTGATCGCGCTGGGCTGGTTCTGGCGGCCGCTGCGCCTGCTGTGCCTGATCGTGGGCGCGGCCAGCCTGTTCGCGATCCAGCTCTACCTGCGCCAGACGGACGGCTTCGGCGCGGACCTCGCGGCGGGCGAGAAGACCTCCTTCCTCAAGTACATGCTGTCCAGCCAGAGCGCGATCCTGTGGATGAGCGTGCTGGTGTGGATGAGCACGCTGTTCTACTGGCTGGGCTTCTTCAAGAAGGCCGGCGGCGACAGCGCGGCCGAGGCGATCGGCACGCGGCTGGCCTGGGGCGCGGTGGGCATGGCGCTGATCGGGACGATGGTGCGCTGGTTCGAGAGCCACCAGATCGCGCCCGACATCGGCCACATCCCGGTCAGCAACCTCTATGAGGTCTTCGTGCTGTTCACGTGGCTGACCACGCTGATGTACCTCTATTACGAGCAGCGCTTCGCCACGCGCGCGCTGGGCGCCTACGTGATGCTGGTGGTGAGCGCGGCGGTGGGGTTCCTGCTCTGGTACACGGTGGCGCGCGACGCCCACGAGATCCAGCCGCTGGTGCCCGCGCTGCAGAGCTGGTGGATGAAGATCCATGTGCCGGCGAACTTCATTGGTTACGGCAGCTTCGCGATGGCGGCGATGGTGGCGCTGGCCACCCTGCTGAAGACGGCGACGCCGCGCGCGCTGGTGATCGGCCTGATCGGCGTGCCGGTGGGGCTGGTGCTGGTGCTGCTGGCCTTCCGCTTCGGCGCGAACGTGTCGCCGGAGACGGCCACGGGCCTGAATGGCTGGGCCGGCAAGATGGCCGGCGTGGCGGTGTTCCTGGCGGCGAGCGTGGCGTTGCGCGGTCCGCTGACGGCGCGGCTGCCGGCGCTGTCGACGCTGGACGACCTGGCCTACAAGGCCATTGCGCTGGGCTTCGCGTTCTTCACGATCGCGACGATCCTGGGCGCGTTCTGGGCCGCCGAGGCCTGGGGCGGCTACTGGAGCTGGGATCCGAAGGAGACCTGGGCGCTGATCGTCTGGCTGAACTACGCGGCCTGGCTGCACATGCGCCTGATGAAGGGCCTGCGCGGCGTGGTCAGCGCGTGGTGGGCGCTGATCGGGCTGCTGGTCACGACCTTCGCCTTCCTGGGCGTCAACATGTTCCTGTCGGGGCTGCACTCGTACGGGACGCTGTAAGCCCACGCGACCTCCCTCGAAGGGCGGCCTCGGACTTCGGTCCGGCGCCGCCCTTCCCTCTTTCGAGGTAGCGACACGTGCGAGGCCCCGCGATGCGGGGGGCCGGCGGGGGTCTTAAGCGCGCTTTCATGTCAAGACGGTCCGGGGAGCGTAAGGTTCAGGCCTTCCCTCCCCTGAAGGTCCGCCATGCACTTCCACTCCTCGCGCCACGGCCCGCGCATCCCGTCCTCCGAGATCGCCTCGCGCGAGGTCTACGACGACCGCCGCACCTGGCTGAAGTCCGCGGGCGCGCTCGGGCTCACCGGGCTGGGGTTGAGCGGTCTGGTCGACGGCGTCCAGGCCCAGACCGCCGGACCCGGCAAGCTGGCCAAGCTGCCGGGCGCCAAGAGCGCGGTGGCCGGCGCCAACGTCCTGGAGAAGTTGACGGCCTACAAGGACGTCACCTCCTACAACAACTTCTACGAGTTCGGCACCGACAAGGCCGATCCCGCCGAGAACGCGCACACGCTCAAGCCGCGGCCCTGGTCCGTCGTGATCGAGGGCGAATGCGCCAAGCCGGGCCGCTTCGGCCTGGAGGACCTGCTCAAGGTCGCGCCGATGGAGGAACGCGTCTATCGCCTGCGCTGCGTGGAAGGCTGGTCCATGGTGATCCCGTGGGTGGGCTACTCGCTGTCGGAGCTGATCAAGAAGGCCGAGCCCACCGGCAAGGCGAAGTACGTCGAGTTCACGACGCTGGCGGACAAGGCGCAGATGCCGGGCGTGCGCTCGGGCGTGCTGGACTGGCCCTATGTCGAGGGCCTGCGCCTGGACGAGGCCATGCATCCGCTCACGCTGATGGCCTTCGGCCTGTACGGCGAGGTGCTGCCCAACCAGAACGGCGCGCCGCTGCGACTGGTCGTGCCCTGGAAGTACGGGTTCAAGTCGGCCAAGTCCATCGTCAAGATCCGCTTCGTCGAGAAGCAGCCGGTGAGCAGCTGGACCAAGGCGGCGCAGCAGGAATACGGCTTCTTCTCCAACGTGAATCCCAACGTCGACCATCCCCGCTGGAGCCAGGCCACCGAGCGCCGCATCGGCGAGGACGGCCTCTTCGCCAAGCGCCGCCAGACGCTGATGTTCAACGGCTACGAGGCCCAGGTCGGGCAGCTGTACGCCGGCATGGACCTGAAGAAGAACTTCTGACGCCCTGATCGCATGAGCGCTTCCCCCGCCCTGCCCCGGCGCGCGCCCGCGCGCCGCCATCCCCTGCTGCATCCGGCGGCCAAGGTCGTGCTGTTCGTGCTCTGCCTGGTGCCGCTGGCCTGGTACGTGTTCGGGGCCTTCGCCGACCGGCTGGGCGCGAACCCGGCCGAGACGCTGATCCGCGGCCTGGGCGACTGGGCGCTGCGGCTGCTGTGGATCACGCTGGCGGTGACGCCGCTGCGCACCTGGACGAACCAGCCGGCGCTGGCGCGTTTCCGCCGCATGCTGGGGCTGTTCGCGTTCTTCTACGCCAGCCTGCACCTGCTGGCCTACGGCTGGCTGGACAAGTCGCTGGATCTTGGCGAGATCCTGCGCGACATCGCCAAGCGGCCCTTCATCCTGATGGGCTTCACCGCGTGGGTGCTGCTGCTGCCGCTGGCGGCCACCTCGTTCAATCGCGCGATCAAGGCGCTGGGCGCGCCGCGCTGGCAGGCGCTGCACAAGCTCGTCTACGCGATCGCGATCATCGGGCTGATGCACTTCATCTGGATGCGCGCCGGCAAGAACAACTTCGTCGAGCCCATCGTCTACGGGACCATCCTCGCGGTGCTGCTGGGCTGGCGGGTCTGGCGGCGAGTGCGGCGCTGAGGGGCGCTGATGGGCGCTGATAACCTCCGCGTCATGCTCAGCCTGCACCCCGTGACCGAGCGCGACCTCGCCGCGCTGCGCCGCTTCGAATTCGACAACCGCGCGTTCTTCGAGTCGCGCATCAACGCCCGGCCCGCGGCCTATTACGACGAGGGCGGCATCGAGGCGGCCATCGCCACGGCCCTGCGCGAGGCGGCAGCCGACGTCGGCCACCAATACCTGATCAAGGACGGAGACGGCGCGCTGATCGGCCGCATCAACCTCAGCCACGTGCGGCGCACGCATTACCACTCGTGCGAGCTGGGCTATCGCATCGCCGAGTCCGAGAACGGCCGCGGCCACGCCAAGGAGGCCGTCCGGCTGGTGCTGGCGAAGGCCTTCGGCGAGCTGGGTCTGCAGCGCGTGGAGGCCAAGGCCCGCGCAGGCAACGCGGCGTCGATGAAAGTGCTCGCGCACAACGGCTTCCGCGAGTTCGGCCGATCCACGCGCAGCTTCCAGTTGCGGGACGAGTGGGAAGACATGCTGCACTTCGAGCGCCACGCCGCATGAGCGCCCGTGAACGTCGCGGCCGTGCGCCCGCCGGTTTGCCCGAGGCCCTGGCGGCTCGCCTGGGCGACCACGCCTGGCACCGCAACCTCGTCGGAGAGGCCGGCGCCGCCGTGCATCGGCTGAGCCGTGCCGGCCACCCCGACCTCTATCTGAAACACGGACGCGGCGACGCGGCCTCGGACATCGTCGACGAGTTCGCTCGCCTGCGCTGGCTGGCCGGCGCATGGCCGGTTCCGGTGATCGAGCACTTCGAGGCCCGCGCCGACGAGGCCTGGTTGCTCACCCGCGCCCTGCCCGGACGCACCGCCTACGAGCACCTGAGCGCGACACCCGAGCTCGCGGCGGACCTCGTCGCGACGCTCGGTCGCGCGCTGCGTCGCCTGCATGCGCTGCCGGACGCGTCGTGTCCGTTCAATGCCGATCTTCAGCGGCAGCTCGCGCTCGCGCGTGCTCGCCTCGATGCTGGGCTCGTCGACGCGGACGACTTCGACGAGGCCCGCGCCGGCTGGACACCGCAGCAGGTGTGGGACGCGCTGCAGGCGATGCAGCCGATGACCGAGGAGCGCGTCGTCACGCACGGCGACTTCTCGCTGGACAACCTGCTCCTGGACGATCAAGGCGCGCTGGTCGGGGTGATCGACGTGGGCCGCGCCGGACTCGCCGACCGCCATCGCGATCTGGCCATCCTGGCCAACAACCTCGATGAATTCGGACCCGCGCTGCGCGACGTGCTGTTCGAGGCCTACGGCGGTCCGATCGATCCGCGCCGGATCGAGTGCCAGCTGCTGCTCGACGAGTGCTTCTGACGCGCCGGGCCGCGGCCCCTGCGCCCGGCTGGGTCGACCTATACCAACGCAGGATGTCCGCGGCGCCGGCGTGCTCCTACGCTCTGGTCCGGGTCGTCGCATCACGCGCGCCCCGCTGGCCCGTGTAGAAAGGACGCCGCCGTGTTCCATGCCGCCTACGCCCGCATCCAGGTGCGGGTCGCCCATTCCGACCCGGTGGTCGCCGCCGGTCTCGCCACGCTGCTCGAGCGCGAGGGCGACATCGACGTGCTCGACGACAGCATCGCGCTACCCGCCGTGGTCCGCGACGCGATGCGCGCACCCAACCGCACCGACGTCGTCATCGCCGATTACACCCGCGCGATGGCGCTCGCGGCGATGCGCCCTCCCAGCGACGCCCTGCAGCCGCGCCTGATGGTGCTCACCGCCCACGATCGCGAGCAGGACGTGCGCAGCGCGCTGGAAGCCGGCGTCGACGGTTATGTCGAGCTGGGTTGCGCGTCGCAGGAACTGGTGGCCGGCGTGCGCCAGCTCGCGCGGGGGTCGCGTTTTCTGAGCGCGCTGGCCGCGCGGCGCGTCGCCGACAGCATGAGCCGCAGCCGGCTCACCGGACGCGAGCGTCAGGTGCTCGGCCTGGTGGCCGACGGCAAGAGCAACAAGGCGATCGCGATCGCGCTGGACATCTCCGCCGGCACCGTCAAGACCCACATGAAGGGCATCCTCGGCAAGCTGGCCGCGGGCTCGCGCACGCAGGCCGCCACGATCGCCCGCGAGCGCGGACTGATCTCGGCGGACAGCACCATCGTCTGAGGGCCCGCCCTCGTCAGCGCGGGATCAGTCCCGGAGGAAACGCACCGGCGTGTGCGCGTACTTGGGCTCGGCGTGGTCCTCGAGGACCGCGTGCTTGCCCTTGGCCTTGAGCGCGGCGGCATCCGCCGCGTTGACCAGCTCCACGCCGTTCGCGTTGAACATGCCGCGGTAGTAGCGGACGTAGGTCGTCTGGCCCGCCTGGAGTTTCAGCGGCGTGCGGCCGTCCACGCCGACGAACAGCGAGTAGTCGCCCGGCTTCACGTCGAAGGCCAGGTAGGAGCGCGTGCCCACCACGAGGTTCACCGCCGACGGAGACTTGTAGCGCGCCTTGGCATCGGTCACGTCCGCATCGGCCAGCAGCTGGAAGTGGTCGGGGGTGTACTCGTAGGACTTGCCGACCTTGCCGTAATCGTTGAAGAGCAGCACACGCGCCCGATCCGCGGCCGGCGCCTGCAGCGCCTCGTCCGGCGTCGCCCAGCTCATCGCGTACTGCGGTGCCGGGCTCAGCACGGCGGGACGATTCAGCACCGGGCGCAGCACCTCGTCCTTGAACAGGTAGCCGAGGTCGCGCACGACGTCCTCGGGTTTCATCTTGTCGCCGGTGTAGCGCTCGTAGCGGTGGATCGCCTGCCAGCGCCAGCGCTGGTCGCGGCGGTCGTACAGCACCGATTCGGCGGCGAGCGACATGTGGAAGTAGCTGCCGCCGGCCTCGCGCAGCGCGATCTGCCAATCGATCAGCAGCACGTAACGCGGTCCGGCGGACACGCCCACTTCCGGCAGGCGGCGCACGGTCTCGGCGACGGACGGGCTGGCGAGGTCCTCGGGCACGATCACGTAGTTCACGCCCGAGAGCGCCGGCTCCGCGCCCATGCGCATCATCCCGGCGCAATGCCACTTGCGCACGACGATCCGGTTGCCGGTGTTCGGGCCGGTGCAGTCGGCGACCGGCATCAGCACCACCACCTGCAGGTCGGCGGGGGCGATCGCCTCGCGCAGGTCGTCCTTGCGGACTTCGGTCCAGCGGGATTTCTCCGGGTCCAGCGGGGACGGCTCGGCGGCGGCCTGGCGCGCGGCGCCCATCAGGGAGAGGACAGCCAACGCGGCCAAGGCGGCCGCGGGCAGGGAACGTGAGGGGAGGAAGGACGGGAGGGAGGGGATGAACTTCATGATGACAGCTGGATGCGGGGATCGCGCCTCTCTTGCCGGAGGTCCGCGGAAAGTCGCCTGAACGGCGCGCGGCGAAGATAGCAGCGCCCCGCCCGGCCGCCGTGTCGCGCCTCGGCGCGCCGGTGACGGATTCCCGCAAATCGGCCGCTTCGGCGCTCCTGACGGACCGGACCGCCTCGGGCATCACGCCTGCGCAAGCCCCCGGGCTGGCGGTCGGCGGCCCTCATCCGGGATAATCCCGGGTTTGCTCAGGCCCGCCGCCTCATGTCCCAGCCCACGCCCGACCGACTGCCCGCCAGCCTGCCCGCGCTCGTCGATGCCGCCATCGTCGGCGGCGGACCGGCCGGCTGCAGCGCGGCCAGCTGGCTCAGCCAGCTGGGCCTGAGCGTCGCGCTGATCGAACGCGCGCCCCGCCTGTGCGACAGCCTGCGCCCGCTGGATTACCGCCAGGACTGGCTGCTGGGAGCGCCCGGCGAGTCCCTCGCCGACCTGGGCGAGCGTTACGCCCGCCACGCCAGCGCCCAGGCCGGCGTGCACGCGCTGACCGGCCAGACGGTGCAGCAGCTGGACTGGCACGCCGAGCAGGGGTGGACGCTCTACCTGGACGGCGGCCCGGCCTTCTCGGCGCTGTCCGCCGGCAGCGGCGATCACACCACCCCGGCCGGCCTGCAACCGCTGCGCGCCCGCGCGCTGCTGCTGGCCACCGGACTGACGCCCCGCCACCCTGCGCCGCTCTACCCCGAGGGCCCCGAGGGGGACCGCCATGGCCGGGTGCTCGACGCGATCGAACTCACCGCCGTGCGCGACCGCCTCGCGCCGGGCAAGGTGCTGCTGCTGGGCGGCGGCGACAACGCCGTCGAGAACGCGCTGCACCTGGCCGCCCGGGGACACGCGGTCACGCTGTGGTCGCGCTCGGAATGGCGCGCCCAGAGCCACCTGATCCAGCAGCTGGACACCGCGCCCGGCCTGCGCCGGCGCAGCGCCCAGGCGCTGCCGACCGCTGTGGTCGCCGACGCGGACGGCGTGCGCGTCAGCTCCAAGGCCTACGGTGAGGAGCGCTTCGACCAGGTCGCGGTGCTGCTCGGTTACGAACCCGAACCCTCCGCCTGGCTGCAGGTCGCCGACGCGTTGCAGCGCGCTGGCGTGACCGCGCCCTCGCAGCCCTTCCGCGACGAACCCCGCTTCGGCGTGCTCGGGCTGTTCGTGGCCGGCGACGCCAGCGGCCGCCAGCATCCCTGCGTGCAGACCGCGCTGGGCGACGGAGTCGTCGCGGCCAAGCAGATCGAGGCCTTCCTGCGCCCGCTGCGCGAGTCGCAACCGCCGCCGGCGCTGCGGCGCAACAACCGCCAGGTGATCCACATCCACGGGCTGCGCTTCGGCGCCAACCTGGGCGTGCTCGACTTCGAGCGCGAGGGCCCGCAGCCCATCCTGGTGGACGCAGAGGTCAACCTCGGCGCGCAGACCATCGTCTCGCGCGACGCCGACATCGGCCACGTGCTGGACTACCGCCGCGTGCGCACCATCATCATCGACGAGTGCACCGCCGAACACACCGACCTGCTGGAGGCGCTGCTGGGCAAGCTGTGCGTCCGGCTGATGAAGCTGCCGGGCGTGGTGGGCGTGCGCATCAAGGTGACCAAGCTTGAAATCTTCCCCGACTGCCAAGTCGCAATCTCAGCCGAATGCGGCCAATGGTGATCCCATGACGACCGAAATCCTCTCCCCCGACCAGACCCTCGCCAGCGCCGCCGATGCGGAAGCGAAGAAGCACGCGCACGAGATGAACAAGCTGTCCAAGCGCCTGCATCGCCAGGTCGGCCAGGCCATCGGCGACTTCAACATGATCGAGGACGGCGACAAGGTCATGGTGTGCGTGTCCGGCGGCAAGGACAGCTACTCGCTGCTGGACATCCTGATCAACCTGCGCGACCGCGCGCCGATCAAGTTCGACATCGTCGCGGTGAACCTCGACCAGAAGCAGCCCGGCTTCCCCGAGGACGTGCTGCCGGCCTACCTGAAGTCGCGCGGCGTGGACTTCCACATCGAGGAGCAGGACACCTACTCCATCGTCAAGCGCCTGGTGCCCGAGGGCAAGACGACGTGCTCGCTGTGCTCGCGCCTGCGCCGCGGCATCCTGTACCGCGTGGCCGGTGAGCTGGGCGCGACCAAGATCGCGCTGGGCCACCACCGCGACGACATCGTCACCACGCTGATGCTGAACATGTTCTTCGGCAGCCGCATGAAGGGCATGCCGCCCAAGCTGGTCAGCGACGACGGCAAGAACGTCGTCATCCGGCCGCTGGCCTACGTGAAGGAATCGGACCTGGAGCGCTGGGCCGAGCACCGCGAGTTCCCGATCATTCCGTGCAACCTGTGCGGCAGCCAGCCCAACCTGCAGCGCGCCACGGTGAAGGCGATGCTGCAGGACTGGGACCGCCGTTTCCCGGGCCGGGTCGACAACATGTTCACCGCGATGGGCAACATCGTCACGTCGCACATGCTGGACCGCAACCTGTTCCCGTTCGAGACGATCAAGGCCACCGGCTCGCCGGTCGCCGACGGCGACATCGCCTTCGACGAGGACGAGCAATGCGGCACGCCGGCGCCGGCCACGGGCGTCGTGAACATCATCCGTCCCGGCCAGGCGCCCGCGACCCCGGCGATCCCCGCCCCGGTCGACGACGCCGGCGAGGCCTACTCCGCCGCGGATTGAATCTCCCTCTCCCGCTTGCGGGAGAGGGCGGGGTGAGGGCCAGCAGCGGTGGCAGTACGCCGCTGCTCCCGCAGCTTCGCATTCCCATACGAAGAGATACCCCGCGCTGACCGCACCGTCACGCCGTGCACACGCACGCCGCTTGCCGGAGAGGCCACAATCGGTCGCCTGGAGGTCTCCATGTTCACCTTGAATCGTCGATCGGCCCTGCTGGGCCTGGGCGCGGCGGCGGTGCTGTCGCTGAGCGGCTGTGCCGCGCTGAATTCGGTCTCCGCCGACGCGCAGAGCTTCGGCAGCTGGCCGGCCGGCCGGCAGCCCGGCACCTTCGCCTTCGAGCGCCTGCCCTCGCAGCAGCGCAACGAGGCCAACCAGGCCGCGCTCGAGGACGCCGCCCGCAACGCGCTGCTCAAGGCCGGCTTCACCGAGGCCAGCGACCCCAAGCAATCCGACATCGTCGTCTCGCTGGGCGCGCGCATCACGCGCACGTCGGCGGCGCCCTGGGACGATCCGCTGTGGTGGCGCGGGAACGGCAGCTACTGGGGTTGGCGTTACGGCCCGGCCTGGCGCCCGTATTACAGCCGCTGGGGCTATGCCTACCCGGGCGATTCGATGATGGAGCGCCGGTATGACCGCGAGGTCGCCATGCTGCTGCGCGACCGCAAGTCCAACGAGCCGCTGTATGAAGCGCGCGCCTCCAACGACGGCCTCACCGAAGGCGGTCAGGAGCTGTTCGGCGCGCTCTTCGAGGCGTCGATGATGGACTTCCCGCAGACGCGTCCCGAGCCGCATTCGGTGACGGTGCAACTGCCGCCGCGCACCCTGAAGTAAGGCGACGCCCGGACGCACCTCGTCACCGGAAAGCGCCGGGCGCCTGTCATCGGCGGCCCTGATAATCGCGGTCTCTCCAACAGGGAACCGCGATTTTTCTTATGTCGCTGAACATCGTCGTCATGGCCGCGGGCAAGGGCACCCGCATGAAGTCCTCGCTGCCCAAGGTGCTGCACAAGCTGGCCGGCCGCGCGCTGCTCCAGCATGTGCTGGGCAGCACCGCGGCCCTGGCGGCCGACGCCCGCATCGTCATCACCGGCCATGGCGCCGATCAGGTCGAGGCCGCCGTCGGTGGCGAGGGCCTGCGCTTCGTCCGCCAAGAGCCGCAGCTGGGCACCGGCCACGCGATCCAGCAGACCGTGCCGGCGCTGACGGCCGGCGGCAGCACCCTCATCCTGAGCGGCGACACCCCGCTGATCAGCACCGCGACGACGCGCGCGCTGGTCGACGCCTGCGGCGGCGAGCGCCTGGTGCTGCTCACCATCGAATACGCTGATCCCACCGGATATGGCCGCATCGTGCGCGACGCGGCGGGCGAACAGGTGCTGGCCATCGTCGAGCACAAGGACGCCAGCGACGCGCAGCGCGCGCTGCGCGAGTGCTACACCGGCGTGATGGCCGCGCCCACCGAAGCGCTCAAGCGCTGGGTCGGCCAGCTCGACAACAACAACGCGCAGGGCGAGTACTACCTGACCGACATCGTCGCGATGGCCGTGGCCGAGGGCGTCCCCGTCGTCGCGGTGAAGACCGCCGACGAGACCGAGGTGCTGGGCGTCAACAGCCCCTCGCAGCTGGCGCACCTGGAGCGCCGTTTCCAGCTCGCGCAAGCGGAATCGCTGATGACCGCCGGCGTGCGGCTGGCCGATCCCGCGCGCTTCGACCTGCGCGGCACGCTGCACTGCGGCAAGGACGTCGAGATCGACGTCAACTGCGTCTTCGAGGGCGCGGTCACCTTGGGTGATGGCGTGCGCATCGGCGCGAACTGCGTGATCCGCAACGCGACGATCGGCGCGAATGCCCGCATCCACGAGTTCACCCACATCGACGGCGAGACCGCCGGCGCCAGCGTCGGCGAGGGCGCGCTGATCGGCCCGTTCGCCCGGCTGCGGCCCGGCGCGAAGCTGGGCGCGGAGGTCCACATCGGCAACTTCGTCGAGGTGAAGAACTCGACGCTGGCCAAGGGCGCCAAGGCCAACCACCTGGCCTACCTGGGCGACGCCACCGTGGGCGAGCGCGTCAACTACGGCGCGGGCAGCATTACCGCCAACTACGACGGCGCCAACAAGCACCGCACGACCATCGGCGCAGACGTCCATGTGGGGTCCAATTGCGTGCTCGTGGCCCCGGTGACGCTGGGCGACGGCGCCACCATCGGCGGCGGCTCGACGATCACCAAGGACGTCGAGCCCGGCGGGCTGGCTGTGGCGCGGGGCCGACAAACCGTGATTTCCGGCTGGTCCCGCCCCAAGAAGGTGAAGTGATTCACCCAAATCGGCTGGGAACTGCGTAAGCTCTGCTATTCGTGTCACGAACTGTGACAAGTTCACGGGACTGACTTCTTTGAAGTTTGCAGGTATCGAACTCCCCCCGAGCTGTGGGAGGCGCGATTGCCCCATCCTTCTTAGGATCCGTCCCGTCAACCAGCTGAACGCTGTTCCCCAGCTGAATCCTTATGGCGAACTCCAAGACTGCTGCCCCGCTGCTGCCTCAGAACGACGACCTGATCGCCGTGCCGCCGGCTTCCGCCGCGCTGGACGCGTTGTCGGATCGTTCGGACGCGCCCGCCGCCCAGGCGGCCCGCGCGGAGGCCTTGGAGCAGCTGGCGATGTCGCACGCGATGTGTGATCAGGCGGCTGACGCCTGCTTCTACCTGTGCCGCAGCCTGGGTCTGGCGCGCCAGCAACAGACGCCGGATGCCGCGCCCGACCTGGAACTGCTATTCCAGCTGCTGGGCGCGCTGGCGGACCTGCCGGGCGAGGTGTCGGCGATGCCGATGCCTGAAGGTCAGGCCGATGGCCTGGGCGTCGCGGAACTCTGCCACCAGCTCAGCGCCGCACGCGAGCTCACGACCGCTGCCTGGAACGAGGCCGCCGAGATGGATGACGCCATTGCCGCATGCCCTGCAGCACCCGCCCACGCCCTGCATTGAGGGCGACGTGACGGCAGCCTGCTAGCGCTGCCGCTCATGGCCGGCGATCAGCCGGCTCACTCGCGAAACCGACAAGCCCAGTTCACGCGCCAAGGCAGTCATCGACTGCCCGCCTTCGGTGTGCGCGCGATACAGCGCTTCCTCCCGGCTGTGGCTGGACTTCAGCCATTCGCCCCAGCGACGCAAACGGGGCGTGCGCGGCGGATGCTCGCTCAGGCGCACGGTGCGTTGCACGAAGGCCGCGTCGCCCAGGAAGATCTGATGGCGCAGCTGCCCCCAGATGTCCAGGTCGGGTTCTGCTTCGACGATCGCCTGATACCGCTGCGCCGCCTTGCGCCGGTCTGCCGCGTTCTGCGGCACGCGTCCCAGGACGTTCGTCCACAGGCCTTCGACCTCCAGCCAGTCCGGCGCCGGCACCTGGCCGGCATGCGCCTGCAGGCTGCTCCAGCGCCAGGCGATCGGTGCGTTGGCCAGGCCGGCGCGGCGGCCGATCAGCTCGACGTAGCGGCAGGCGTCCAGCAGCAGATGCTCCCGGTCGACCAACACCGCCTTGAAGCGCCCCTGGAACACATGCCCGATCTGCCCGTGCCGGCGGTTGTGCGCCTGCGTGTACACGCCGTTCAGATGACGCATCAGCCGCGACAGATTGGCCTGCCGCGTGAACAGCAGCAGCTCGTAATGCTCGCGGCCCAGCCCGTAGGCGAGCACCTGCGCGTCGAAGCGCTGCACCGCCTGCTCGATGAGCGCGAGCATCACGCCGCGGTCCTCGTCGTCGGAGAACACGGCGGCGTCGCCGCGCGTGGCGACGTGATAGACGGCGCCGGCGAACTCGATGCGAAGCGGTCTGGCCATGCCCAATAACTAGGCGACAGCCGCACAAAAGACAAGCGCCCGCCCCCCTGTTCAAGGCCCGGGCGCAAGACTTGACCCCTGATCACGGGGCCCGCGATAGCGTTGGGGCTATCGGGGGTCAGGACTCCACAGCAAAACCTGGAACCGCTGCCTACGCATGGGTCCGCAGCGCGCGAAGGCTGACCGATCGGCCGAACGATCGGCTGACCGACTGGCTGACGCGCCTCAGCGCTTGCCCAGCGAGTTCAGCACGCCCATCACGGCGTCCTCGCCCATGTTGCGCGCGTCGGCGAGTTCCCCGCCCTGCGTGGTGCCGAGCACCTGCCCGTCGCCGGCCAGCACGGCCACGGTCGGGATGCCCTTCTTGAGCGTCACGCCCATCTGGTTGGCGACGTCGACGTTCTTGTCGAAGCGCCCGACGTTGACCTTCACCGTGACGAAGCGCTTGTCCACGGCGCCGCCGAGGTGACCTTCGTTGAAGCCCTTGTTCAGCGCCAGGCAGTCCTTGCACCAGTTGGCCCCGTAGACCACCAGCACCTGCTTGCCATCCTTGGCGGCGCGGGCGACGGCCTTGTTGATGTCGGCGCGGGCGTCGGCCTGCTCGTCATAGGGACCGGCGGCCGTGTCGGCGGCATGGACCGGGGTGACGGACACCGCCGAGAACGCGATCAGCGCGGCGGTGAGGAACTGGGTGGCGGTGCGGCGTTTCATGACGCCGGAGTGTGCCACTGCAGCAAAACCGTGACGAAGGTGAGGGTCGTCATCGGGTACAAAGGCGGGTTTCGCACAAATCATCACTTTCAGGGAACGGGACTCTTCCGCCATGGCCTCCAGCCTGCTCGCATTGCTCGACGACATCACCACGGTCCTGGACGACGTGGCCCTGCTCTCCAAGATGGCCGCCAAGAAGACCTCCGGCGTGCTCGGGGACGACCTGGCGCTCAACGCGCAGCAGGTCGCCGGCGTGAGCGCCGACCGCGAGCTGCCCGTGGTCTGGGGCGTGTTCAAGGGCTCGCTCGTCAACAAGGCCATCCTGGTGCCGGCCGCGCTGGCCATCAGCGCGTGGGCGCCGTGGCTGGTCACGCCGCTGCTGATGGTCGGCGGCGCCTACCTGTGCTTCGAGGGCGTGGAGAAGCTCGCCCACAAGTGGCTGCACACGGCCGAGGACGACGCGCACGCCGCCGCCCTGTCCGAGGCGGTCGCCCATCCCGAGGTCGACCTCGCCGCGCTGGAGAAGGACAAGGTCAAGGGCGCGATCCGGACCGACTTCATCCTGTCGGCCGAGATCATCGCCATCACGCTGGGCACGGTGGCCGAAGCCAGCTTCACCACGCGCGTGCTGGTGCTGTCGGGCATCGCGCTGCTGATGACGATCGGCGTGTACGGGCTGGTCGCCGGCATCGTCAAGCTGGACGACGCCGGCCTGTGGCTCAGCCGCAAGGCCGCGGCCTGGCAGCAGGCGCTGGGCCGCGGGCTGCTGTGGCTGGCGCCCTGGCTGATGAAGGCCCTGTCGGTGGCGGGCACGGCGGCGATGTTCCTGGTCGGCGGCGGCATCCTGACGCACGGCGCGCCCTTCCTGCATCACGCGATCCAGCACGTCGTGGAGACGCTGGGCGTGGGCGGTTTCGCCAAGACCCTGGTCGAGCTGCTGGGCGACGCCGTCACCGGCATCCTGGCGGGCATCGTGGTCGTGATCGCGGTCACCGGTATCCAGCGGCTGCGCCATCGCCGAGAATGACGCCCCATGAAGACGCATCACATTGAAGTCCAGAAGTTCAAGGCCGCCTCGAATTCGAGCACCAGCGGCCTGGTGACCTTCAAGGTGGACGCCCTGCTCAAGGAACGCGAACCGGTCGACGGCATCGAGCCGAGCACGCTGCTCGTCATGACCGAGGCCAACGCGCGCGTGCTGATGGCGCTGCTCAAGACGCAGCTGACCGACATGGACGGGCGCAAGCCCAAGAGCCGTCACGGCCGCCACGGCTGACCGGGCGTCCCCTCTTTTTCAAGACCCTCAAGACCCCCGAGACCTCCCCCGAGGCCTCCTCGCTTCCAGGATCCGACATGGACTTCCCGCAGTACCAGCCCGACAAGGCCCTCTACACCCCGCTGACCGACGACGAGTTGTCGGACCTGGACGATTTCCTGTCCGAGATCGACAGCGACGCCGCGATGAACATCGAGGCGCTGGACGGCTACCTGAGCGCGCAGCTGCTCAGCCCGCTGCCGCTGAGCGACAAACCCGGCGCCGAATGGATGAGCCCGGTCTGGGGCGGCGGCGACCCGTTCGCCAGCGGCAAGCAGCGCAAGAAGATCGCCCTGCTGCTGCTGCGCCACGTGCACAGCCTGGCGGTGCAGTGGTCGACCAAGCAGGACGAGTGGGAACCGATCTTCAGCGTCGCCGAGGAAGGTGAGCAGCAGCTCGTCGACGCCGAGGACTGGTGCACCGGTTTCATGATCGGCGTGGACCAGGACGGCGAGGCGTGGACGCCGCTGTTCGATCACGTGAAGACGGCGGCCGCGCTCGCCCCGATCGCGCTGCTGGGCGGCGACGAGAGCCAGCTGAGCGCCGAGGACCAGGAAAAGCTCACCGACCTGCACTGGCGCGACGCGCTGAGCCGCGAGGTGCCCGAGGGCGTGCTCACGCTCTGGACGCTGCGCTCGCAGGCCGACTGATCCGACTGATCCGGCCGTTGCGACTGATTCGTTCGTTCCGACTGAGCTGACGAGGACCCCGATGCGAGCCCTGGCGCGCAAGTTCCCACTCGCCGCGCTGACGGCCGCCTTGCTGGTGGCCGGTTGCGGCACCAACGTCGTCAACCCGGTCACCGGCCGCACTGAGCGCAGCGCGATGAGCCTGCAGCAGGAAGTCGCCGCCGGCCGCGAGGGCCACCAGGACGTGCTCAAGGAGTACACCGTGGTCGAGGATCCCAAGCTGCAGGCCTACGTGTCGGCGCTGGGGCACAAGCTCGCGGCCCAGTCGCACCGGGCCGAGCTCGAGTGGCATTTCACCGTGCTGGACAGCCCCGAGGTGAACGCCTTCGCGCTGCCCGGCGGGTATGTCTACATCACGCGCGGGATCCTCGCCGTGATGGAGAACGAGGCCGACCTGGCCGGCGTGATGGGACATGAGATCGGCCACGTCACCGCCCGGCACGGCGCGCAGCGGGCCACGCGCCAGCAGAACGCCGGGTTCGGCGTGCTGGCGGCGACGGTGCTGGGCGCGGTGCTGGAATCGCGCGGCATGAGCGGCGCGACCGAATCGTTGGGGCAGGCCTCGCAGAACGTGGCGGCGGGCTACATCGCGTCGTACAGCCGCGACCAGGAGCTGCAGGCCGACCAGCTCGGCGCGGAATACCTCTCACGCAACCGCTACGACCCGCGGCACATGATCGACGTGATCCAGGTGCTGAAGGACCAGGAGCTGTTCGCGGCCGATCAGGCCCGCGCGCAGGGCCGGCAGGCGCCGAGCGGCAACAGCTGGCTGGCCTCGCATCCGAGCAATGACCAGCGGCTGCAGCGCATCCGTGACGAGGCCGCGCAGCTCACCGGCGGCCAGACCGTGGACGAGAACCGCGCGGCCTTCCTGCAGGCGATCGACGGCATGGGCTTTGGCGACAGCCCGTCCCAGGGGCTGGTGCGCGGACAGCAGTTCCTGCATCCGACGCTGGACATCGCGCTGACGGCGCCGGCGGGCTGGTCGCTGCAGAACGGCGCCGAGTCGCTGACGGTGATGAGCCCGCAGCGCGACGCGGCCCTGATCCTGCAGCCCGTGCCGCAGAAGGCGGGCACGGTGCATGCGGACATCCTGCGGGCCTGGGGCGCGGAGCAGGGCAACACCGACACGCGGACGATCAACGGCTTGAAGGCCACGCATTTCAGCGGCGTGCGCCGCAACGCGCAGGGCCAGCGCGGCAATGCCGAGCTGACGCTGGTGACGAGCGCCAAGGGCGCGGTGTACGCGCTGGTCTACGCGGCCAAGGACGCGCAGACGCTGCAGGCGCGGCGTGCCGGGCTGGCGCAGGCCGAGGACAGCTTCCGGGCGCTGAGCGCGGAAGACCGCAGGGCGGCCCGGCCGTGGAAGATCGCCTTGCGCGCCTTCCCGGCGGGCGGTTTCGCCGAGATGGCGAAGGGCTCGGTGCTGACCGAGGCGCAGCTCAAGCTGCTCAACGGCCGCTACGGCGGTGAGGCGCTCCCGAAGACGGGCGAGCGCGTGAAGACGGTGGTCGCGGCGCCCTGACGAGCGCCGCGAGGGGCCTCACTTCTGTTGCGCGGCGCCCAGGTGCGCCAGCCAGAAGGCCTCGTACTTGCGGTGCCAGCCCACGGGCTTCACCGCGCCGCCCAGGGCGTGCTCGCCGTCCGGATCCAGGAAGAGCTCCACCAGACCTTCCTTGCCCGACTCCAGCAGCGCGCGGTACACGTTGACGGTGTCCTGGTACAGCACGTTGGGGTCCTGCATGCCGTGCACCAGCAGCAGCGGCTTCTTGAGGTTCTTCGCCAGCGGCAGCAGCGAGAACTTGCGCAGCACCGGCTTGGAGCGGTCGACCTTGCCGATGGTGCGGCCGCTGTACCAGCTGTTGTAGTTCTCCCATTCCGTCGGACCCGCGCCCGCGATGCCGGCCGCGAACAGCTCAGGCTTCGTGTACATCGTGTACTGCGTCTGGAAGCCGCCGAAACTCCAGCCGTTCAGGCCGATGCGCGCGCCGTCCACGCCCAGGTTGCCCTTCATGTACGCGGCCAGGTCCTCGAGGTCCTCGGTCTGCGGCGCGCCCGGCTTCTCCCAGTTGGCGTCAGCGAACTTCTCGCCGTAGTTGGAATGGCCGCGCGGGTCCACCGTCACCGTGACGTAGCCGTGCTTGGCCGCCATGTACATCGCGAAGACATACCCGGTCGGCTGGAAGCTGTCGGTCTCCACCGAGTGGCGGTCGTTGAGCGGGCCGCCGTAGGTGTAGACGATCGCGGCGCGCTTGTCGGTCGGCGCCCAGCCCAGCGGCTTGAAGACGTAGGCCGGGATCAGGTCGCCGTGACGGTTCTTGAAGCTGAAGCGCTCCGGGCGCAGCACGTCGACGTTGGCCCAGGCCGGGTCATGGCTTTGCGTCAGCAGGCGGCCGGCGTCGGCACCGGAGGCGGTGGGCTGGCCCTTGAGCAGCTTCAGCTCCGGACGCTCGGCCCAGTTGCCGGCCACGGCCGCGGCCCACTGGCCGTTGCGCGCGACGGCGGCATTGCGGTGGTAATCCGGCGAGCGGCCCAGCGCGGTCATGCGGCCGTCCTTGAGCTCGACGCGCCAGACGTTCATCGCGGCGTAGTCGTCCTTGTTGGCCACGACGAACATCGACTTGGCGTCCGGCGTGAAGCCCAGCACCTGGAAGGCCTCGAAGTCACCGGTGACCAGCGGCTTGACCGAACGGTCCGCGCCCGCGGCCAGGCTCATCGCATAAGGCTGGCGCCAGCCCTTGTCGGCCAGGATCAGCACCAGCTGCTTCGAATCCGGCGTGAAGGACGGCGTCATCACGTTGACCAGCTCGTGGTGGATGGGCGCGCGACGCTCCAGCACCATCTCCGGCTTCGCGTCGCCGGGCTTGCCCAGATAGACGCGGAACAGGTCCTTCTCGCGCTCGAAGGTCGCGAAGGCGTACTGGCTGCCGTCGCGGGCCCAGACGACCGGCGAGATCTCGAACCAGTAGTCGCCGCCCGGATGCGTGAACACCGGCTCGGGCTGGCGCTCGGGCGCGGCACCGGCGGCCGGCACCTTGCGGATGTAGATCGCCATCGACGGGATGCCGCGCTTGTCGTCGGAGACCTCGCGGTCGACCTTCTTGGCGGTGGCCCAGCGGTCGCCGTAATTCATGATCTCGACCTGCCGGCCCGCGCGGGGCAGCGGCTTGCCGTCGGCACCGACCAGCGGCGCGGTGGCGGTCAGCGCCATCCAGCGGCCGTCCTCGCTCATCACCGTCTGGGCGATGCGGAACTTGCGGTCCTCGTCGTCGGGCGTGAACAGCTCGCGGTTGATCACCTCGATGCCGGCATTGGCCAAGCGCACGCGCAGCACGCGGGTGTCATCCTGCACGATCAGCGACTGGTCGTCCGGCGCGTACGCCACCGGCCGGAGCTGACGGCCCGTGGCGAGCAGCGGCTCGGCGCGCTCGGCACCGGCCTTCCAGCGCAGCAGCTGACCGCGGTAGGCCAGCACCAGCTCATCGCTCTTGGCCGCCCACACGAACTGCGACACGCCGGGATAGAGGTCCTCGGGCTTGAGCTTCTCGCGCTCGCGCTTCTTCTTGAGCTCGTCGCGGAGCTCCCACAGCGCCATGTCCTTGGGATCCTTGACCGGCTTTTTCGCCTCGGCGGCGGCGCCCGAAGCGGCCGAGGCCGGCGCGGCGGCAGCAGCAGGCGCTTCGCCCCAGGCGGCCTTCTCGGCGGCCTTGCGTGCGTCGTCGCGGGCCTTGCGCTCGGCGAGTTCCACCTTCAGCTCGGCGATCGCCTTGCGTTCCCACTGCTCCAGGTCCACCGCCTCGCCGCGCAGATAGGCGGCCTGGGCTTCCTCGCGGGTCTGGCGCTCGGTCTGCTCGTCGCGCTTCTGGCGGAGCTTCTTCGCGTAGCGCTCGAGGTTCTCCGGCGTGTCGACCGCGGCCATCGTCGCGGGCGAGCTCACGCGGACCGTCTTGCCGGTCTGCGTGTCATGGACGTACAGGTCGCTGCCCGGCTCGCCAAACGGGTTCCACAGGTAAGCGACGTAACGGCCGCTGGCGCTGAACTTCACATCCTTGGCTGCCTCGCCGCGGTAGGGCTCGGCGCGGAACAGCTGTTCCAGCGTCAGCGGCCGATTGGCCACGGCGACCGGCGCCGCGGTCGTCGTCTGCGCCAGCGAACCTTCGCTGGTGCCCAGCCCCGTCGCCAGGGTCGCCAGCGCCAGGGTAGTCAGGATCCATTGCTTCAAATCGTTGCTCCAGCCCCTCGGGGGTCGGTTGGGGACGCGGGATTCTAGGGAGCCGCTCAACAACTGCTTACCGCTGGGCTGTGCACCGGATCCGTCAAGCGCGCGTTAACCGTCCATACTTTCCCTAGGCTGGCCGCTTCCGGACCGCTGAACCATGACCTCCGGCAGGGGGATCGGGATCGCAGGACGAACGGCACGCACCGAAGAGAGGTTTTCGATGAAGCACCTGATTCAACGCATCCTAGGCGCCGCGGCGCTCGCCCTCGGCGCGCTGGGCGCGCCAGCGGCCTTCGCGGGCGACGTGGGGGTCTCGATCAGCGTGGGCCAGCCGGGCTTCTATGGCCGGATCGACGTGGGCAATGTGCGTCCGGACGTGGTCTACGCGCAGCCGATGATGATCGAGCGCGTCTATGAACCGGCTCCGCCGCTGTACCTGCGGGTGCCGCCGGCGCATTACCACTCGTGGGCGCGCCATTGCGGCTACTACCGCGCGTGTGGCCGTCCGGTGTATTTCGTGCGGGAGGACTGGTATTCGCGGACCTACGCGCCAGCCTATTACGGCCGTCCGTATCCGCGTCCGCTGCCGGTCTACGCGCCGCCGCCGCCGCCGCGCTGGGAGCCGCCGCGCCGCGACCACTGGGATGGCCGCCGGGACTGGCATGACCACCGCGACGATCGTCGCGGCTGGGAAGGCCGCCGCTGGGAAGAGCGCCGCGATGACCATCGCGGTGGCGACCGCGGAGCCTGGGACCGGGGCGATCGCGGTGACCGCGGTGACCGAGGCGGTGACCGGGGCGATCGAGGTGACCGTGGCCATGGGCATGGCCATCACCGCGACTGACGAGCGAGGCTCGCGTATAGTCAGCGCCTTACACGCCAGCAAGGCGTGATTCACGGCGCCGACGCATGTTCTCCAAAGCCCTCGCCGCTCTCGGTCTGCTGATCTGCGTGTTCCTCGCGATCGACATGGCCCTGCCTTATCGCCACCAGATGGCGTGGCGCGCGTGGCTGAAGCGGCCGGGACGTTTCAGCCCGGCGAGCTGGCGAGGACGGTTCAGTTCCCGTGAACGGCGCCGCGCGGCGCACGATGCAGCGTTGGACGCCATCGCCCGCGCCAAGAACCGGTCGGGCACCTGGGACGGCAACGTCTATCACGGTGACGACTTCGAGCAACGGCAGCGGCGAAAGCCGCATTGAGGGTTCAAGCCCTTCGGATGTCTCGCTCGGCTTACCAGCCTAGCTTCGCCGCCCGTGCGTGAATCTCCACGAGGATGGCCTGGTACTCCGGCGACCGGGGATCAAGAGGCTCTCGCCGGCCAGGAATATGGCTCGAAGTACGTACTCGTGGCAGTTCAACCTTCGGGTCGGCACGCCGCTGTTTCGGAGCGCACCGCCGCTGCAGTGCTTCTGCAAAATCGATGATCAAGTCGTATCTCCTGGGATAGCGAGAAGCGTGTCGGGCGCGCTTCCGCCGCACGCGTAGCGGTACGCAGTGTGGAAATGCGTCGAAGCAGCAGCTTCGAAGTCGGTGTAGTTGTCCATGTACTCCGGCAGCACCTTGTTGGCCGCGTCCTCACGGGTGGGCATCCAGAGACCCGAACGGCGCGCCTTTCGTGTCCCGGATCGGAATGCGACTGGGAAGAGGCGAGGCGCGATCCCCTCGAAGTGCTCAAAGGAAACGCGATCCTCCGCCTTCGTCCCTACACCTTCTGCATCCGCCGTATCAGCGGGTTCAGGCATGGCCTCGAAACGGATCGAGTCGTGGTGCAGGGCTTGAGCCAACCTCTTCAGGCCGCTTGAGCTGGTCGAGGAGGTAGGCCGTCCGTCCCGGAACAGCAACCGGGGCCCGGTCGCTCAAAGGCGCACGGGATCGTTCCGCCAGAACACGCTCCACCGCATATTCGGCCAGCAGGTGAACGTCATCGGACGCTTCGCGCATGCGCAACGCGGCCATCTGCAAGCGGCGACGACGTGCGAATTCTTCAGACCCGGGAGGCGATTCGACGATCACGTGTCCAGCCTCGAGCGCCGCTTCCAGACACGCGCTCAGCTTCAACCGAACGACTGCATAGCCATGATCGATCAGGCTTCGTTCCGTCGCCTCAACCACCCCATCCAACCCGCACCCCACCGGCCCCGCGAACGCAATCACGATCTCGTTGGATTGCCTCGACGCCAATCGCTGCATCAAGGTCCTCGAACCCGTCATCCGCTCATCGTTGCGGGCCACGCCGTCCGGCCGAGACACCCTCTCCTTCAGCTTCGCCTGTCCCATCACCCACCTCGCATCCGCGCCGCGAAAGCCGATAAGTTTCCAGCCGCGATTCAGCGCTGAACAGCCGTTGTCGGACGAACCTTGATCGAATGAGAAAAGGGCCGGAACCGCGTTGCCACGCAGCCACCGGCCCCTCTTCAGCGGGATGTCGTCAGCGCCTGGTCAGCGCCGCGATATCGCCCGTCATCACCGCCGCGCCAACACCGGCCTCAATGCGTTCCCCGTGTGCGTGCCCTGCTCGACCAGCGTTTCCGGACGGCCCTGGGCGACCACGCGGCCACCCGCCGAGCCCCCCTCCGGTCCCAGGTCCAGCACCCAGTCCGCCTCGGCGATCACGTCCAGGTCGTGCTCGATCACCACCACGCTGTGACCGCCATCCACCAACCGGTGCAGCACGCGGATCAGCTTCTCCACGTCGGCCATGTGCAGGCCCACCGTCGGCTCGTCCAGCACGTACAGCGTGTGCGGCGCCTTCTGCCCGCGGCGCGTGACGTCGTCGCGCACCTTCACCAGCTCCGACACCAGCTTGATCCGCTGCGCCTCGCCGCCCGACAAGGTCGGACTCGGCTGACCCAGCGTCAGATAACCCAGCCCCACGTCCTGCAGCAGCTTCAGCGGATGCGCGATGGACGTCATCGCGGCGAAGAACTCCACCGCCTCGTCGACCTCCATCTGCAGCACCTCGCCGATGCTCCGGCCACGCCAGCTCACCGCCAGCGTCTCCGGATTGAAGCGCTGACCATGGCACTGGTCGCACAGCACCTTCACGTCAGGCAGGAAGCTCATCGCGATCGTTCGCATGCCCTGGCCCTCGCAGGCCGGGCAACGCCCCTCGCCGGTGTTGAAGCTGAAACGCCCCGGCCCGTAACCACGAGCCTTCGCCTCCAGCGTCTCGGCGAACAGCTTGCGGATCGCGTCCCAGAAACCGATGTAGGTCGCCGGGCAGCTGCGCGGCGTCTTGCCGATCGGCGTCTGGTCGACCTCCAGCACCCGGTCCACCTGCTGATGGCCCTCGATGGCCTCGCAGCCCAGCCAGCTCGACGGCGCCCGGCGCAGCGGCACCGCCGCGGCCATGTTGGCCAGCAGCACGTCGCGCGCCAGCGTCGACTTGCCCGACCCCGACACCCCCGTGATCGCCACCAGCCGGTGCAGCGGCACGTCCACCGTCACGCCGTGCAGGTTGTGCAGCGTCGCGTTGAGCACCGTCAGCCGCGGCGCGTCCGCCAGCATCTCGCGGCGCTCCTTGATCGGATGCACCAGCGGCTTGGACAGGAAGCGTCCCGTCAGCGATTCCGGGTTCTTCGCGATCTCCTCGGCCGTGCCCTCGGCGATCACCCGTCCGCCGCGCTTGCCCGCGCTCGGACCGATGTCGATGATGTGGTCTGCGCGCCGGATCGTGTCCTCGTCATGCTCGACGACGACCAGCGTGTTGCCCTTGTCGCCCAGCGTCGAGAGCGCCTTGAGCAGGATCTGGTTGTCCCGCGGATGCAGGCCGATGGTCGGCTCATCCAGCACGTAGCACACGCCCTGCAGGTTGGAGCCGAGCTGCGCCGCCAGCCGGATGCGCTGCGCCTCGCCGCCCGAGAGCGTCGGCGCCGCGCGGTCCAGCGTCAGATAGCCCAGGCCCACTTCCTCGAGGAACTCCAGCCGGCCGCGGATCTCGCTGATCACGTCGCGCGCGATTTCCGCGTCACGGCCGGTCAGGGTCAGGCCCGCGATCCACTGGCGCGCCTCGGTCACGCTCCACAACGCGACCGTGCCGATGGTCTCGTGCTCGAAGCTCACCGCGCGCGCCACCGGGTTCAGCCGCGTGCCGTGGCAATCGGGACACGGCGCGTCGCTGAGGTCCTCGATCTCGGCCTCTTCGGCCGGGAAGCTCTGCTCGCGGCCGCGGTTGTCCTTGTCCTGCTGGCTGTCGTCGAGCGCCTTGCGCTGCTCGCGCGTCAGCGCCAGGCCCGTGCCCACGCAGGTGCCGCACCAGCCGTGCTTGGAGTTGTAGCTGAACAGCCGCGGATCCAGTTCCGGATAACTCGTGCCGCACTGCGGGCAGGCGCGCTTGGTCGAGAACACCCGCAGCGCGCCGATGCCGCGCGTCGCCTGCGCGTTGCGCAGCGCGTCATGCAGCCCGTCCAGCGGCGACAGCACGTGCACGACGCCCTTGCCGTGATCCAGCGCCTTGGCCAGCAGCTCGCGCAGCGCGGCTTCCGTCTCCGGCGTCACCGTCATGTCGCCGACCGGCAGCTCGATGCTGTGTTCCTTGAAACGGTCCAGGCGCGGCCAGGGACTCGTGGGCAGGAACTCGCCATCCACGCGCAGGTGCGTGTGGCCGCGCTGCTTGGCCCACTTCGCGAGGTCGGTGTAGACGCCCTTGCGGTTGACCACCAGCGGCGCCAGCAGCCCGATGTGCTGACCGCGGTAGTCGCGCAGCAGCTGCGCGGCGATGGCCTCCACGCTCTGCGGCCGGACCGGCGTGCCGTCGTTGGCGCAGTGCTGCACGCCCAGCTTCACGTAGAGCAGCCGCAGGAAGTGCCAGACCTCGGTCGTGGTCGCGACCGTGCTCTTGCGTCCGCCGCGTGAGAGCCGCTGCTCGATGGCCACCGTCGGCGGAATGCCCCACACCGCGTCGACCTCGGGCCGGCCCGCCGGCTGCACGATGGACCGCGCATAGGCGTTCAGCGACTCGAGGTAACGACGCTGGCCCTCGTTGAACAGGATGTCGAAGGCCAGCGTGCTCTTGCCCGAGCCCGACACCCCCGTCACCACGTTGAACTTGCCGCGCGGGATGCTGACGTCGACCGACTTCAGGTTGTGCTCGCGCGCGTTGACGATGCGGATCGCCTCGTCGGCCTTGCGGCGCTGGCGCAGCAGCGACTGCAGCGGCTTGCCCTCGGCGATCTTCACCGGCGCGCGGTCCATCTCCGCGGCGTACTCGCGCAGCGCCTGCGCGGTGTGCGAGGTCGGGTGATCCTTGAGCTGCTCCGGCGTGCCGGTGGCCACGACCAGGCCGCCGTCCTCGCCGCCCTCGGGGCCCAGGTCGATGACCCAGTCCGCGGCGCGGATCACGTCCAGGTTGTGCTCGATCAGGATCAGCGAATGCCCGGCCGACAGCAGCTTGCGCATCGCGCGCATCAGCTTGGCGATGTCGTCGAAGTGCAGCCCCGTCGTCGGTTCGTCGAACAGGAACAGCGTCCCCTTCGTCGCCGTCGCCTGGCGCGGCTTGGAGGCGGCCTCGGCCAGATACCCGGCCAGCTTCAGGCGCTGCGCCTCGCCGCCCGACAGCGTCGGAACCGGCTGGCCCAGCGTCAGGTAGTCCAGCCCCACGTCCGACAGCGGCTGCAGCTTGTTGATGACCTCGCGGTCGTCCTTGAACACGCCCAGCGCCTCGGTCACGGTGAGCTCCAGCACATCGGACACGCTGAGCTGGCGCCCCGCCCGTTCGAGCTTGACCTCGAGGATCTCGGCGCGGAAGCGCTTGCCGTCGCAATCGGGGCAGCGGAGGTACACGTCGGACAGGAACTGCATCTCGACGTGCTCGAAGCCCGAGCCGCCGCAGGTCGGGCAGCGGCCGTCGCCGGCATTGAAGCTGAACATGCCCGCGCCGTAGCTGCGCTCCTTGGCCAGCGGCGCCTCGGCGAAGCGCTTGCGGATCTCGTCGAACACGCCGACGTAGCTCGCCGGGTTGGAACGCGCGGTCTTGCCGATCGGCGACTGGTCGACGAAGACCGCGTCGGCCAGCCAGTCCGCGCCCAGCAGCCGGTCGTGGGCGCCCGGGGTCTCGGTGGCCTGGCCGAACCAGCGCGCGAGCGCCGGATAGAGCACGTCCTGCATCAGCGTGCTCTTGCCCGAGCCCGACACGCCCGTCACCGCGACCATGCGCTGCAGCGGGAACTCGACGCTGACGTTCTTGAGGTTGTGCTCGCGCGCGCCTTCCAGGATCAGCCGCGGCGTGCCCTCCTCGACGGCGCGCTTGAGGCCCATGCCCACGTGCTTGCGCGCGCCGAGGTAGGCGCCGGTCAGCGTGTCGGCGGCGCGGATCTGCTCGGGCGTGCCGTCGAAGACGATCTGGCCGCCCTGCTGGCCCGGGCCGGGACCCATGTCGATGAGACGGTCCGCGGCCAGCATCACGGCGGGGTCGTGCTCGACCACGACCAGCGTGTTGCCCGCGTCGCGCAGGCGCTGCATCGCCTGGACGATACGGTTCATGTCGCGCGGATGCAGCCCGATGCTGGGCTCATCCAGCACGAACAGCGTGTTGACCAGCGAGGTCCCCAGCGCCGTCGTCAGGTTGATGCGCTGCACCTCGCCGCCCGAGAGCGTGCGGCTCTGGCGGTCCAGCGTCAGGTAGCCGATGCCGACGTCGCACAGGTACTTCAGCCGGTTGCGGATCTCGTCGAGCAGCAGCTTGAGCGCCTCGTCGAGCATCGATCCCGGCAGCTGCAGCTCGTCCATGAAGCGGCGCAGCCGATGGATGGGCAGCTGCATCAGGTCATGGACCGACAGGCCGGGCAGGTCCTCCAGCTGCGCGCGGGTCCACTGGACGCCCTCGGGCAGGAAACGCTGCGCGGGCGGGAGCGCCGCGTCGGCGAGCGCCTTCGTGCCGATGCGCCACAGCAGCGCCTCGGTCTTGAGCCGCGCGCCTCGGCAGGTGGGGCACTCGGTGTAGCTGCGGTACTTGGACAGCAGCACCCGGATGTGCATCTTGTAGGCCTTGCTCTCCAGGTAATCGAAGAACCGGCGCACGCCGTACCACTGCTTGTTCCAGTTGCCGTTCCAGTTCGGGCTGCCCTCGATGACCCAGTCGCGCTGCGCCTGCGTCATCTGGTTCCAGGCGGTGTCGCGCGGGATGCCGGCGTCGCCGGCGTACTTCAGCAGGTCGTCCTGACACTCCTTCCACGCCGGCGTCTGCATCGGCTTGATCGCGCCGGTGCGCAGCGTCTTGCGCTCGTCCGGAATCACCAGGCCGAGGTCCACCCCGATCACGCGGCCGAAGCCGCGGCAGGTCTCGCAGGCGCCCATGGCCGAGTTGAACGAGAACAGCGCCGGTTGCGGATCGGCGTAGCGGATGTCGCTCT
The DNA here is from genome assembly GCF_048081605.1 of Roseateles sp. So40a. Classification (NCBI taxonomy): domain Bacteria; kingdom Pseudomonadati; phylum Pseudomonadota; class Betaproteobacteria; order Burkholderiales; family Sphaerotilaceae; genus Roseateles; species Roseateles sp. So40a. The sequence continues at coordinate 4,172,771 of NZ_CP182288.1, forward strand.
CGGGGCAGTGCAGCCCGGTCGAGTAGCGCCACAGCGCCGGCTCGACGCCCTCCTCCGGGCTGAGCACGTAGACCGTCATGCGGCCGCTGCCGCGCTTGAGCGCCAGCTCAATGGCCTCCATCGCGCGGGCCTGCTCGACGCCCTGCATGCGGAAGCGGTCGGCGACGACATCGAGGATCTTGCGCCCGCCCACGACGCGCTCGGACTGCACGCGCGTGAAGCCCGAGGCCGACAGCCACTGCTCGACCTCGCCGGCGCTCACCGTCTCGGGCAGCTCGACCGGGAAGGTCAGCACCAGGCGCGGGTCGTCGCCCACCGTGCGGGCGAGCAGCTCGGCGTGGATGGTCTGCGGGGTGTCGTGACGCACCGGCAGCGCGGTCTCGCGGTCGAACAGGTCGGCGCCGCGCGCGAAGAGCAGCTTCAGGTGGTCGTTGAGCTCCGTCATCGTGCCGACCGTGGAGCGGCTGGTGCGCACCGGGTTGGTCTGGTCGATCGCGATGGCGGGCGGCACGCCGTCGACCTTGTCCACGGCCGGGCGGTCCATGCGGTCCAGGAACTGGCGCGCGTAGGCGGAGAAGGTCTCCACGTAGCGGCGCTGGCCCTCGGCGTAGAGGGTGTCGAACACCAGGCTGGACTTGCCCGAGCCGCTGGGCCCGGTCACCACCGTCAGCTCGCCGGTGCGCAGGTCCAGGTCGAGGTTCTTGAGGTTGTGCTGGCGGGCGCCGCGGATGCGGATATCGGCGTCGGACATTTGGCGGTACGGGGCCGGGGAGCCCCGGAAAAGGCAGTGGGCGATGATTCTAGAGAGCGCGGAGGTCCAGCTTTGGCAGCAGAGAGGGACAAGGCTCGCGCTGCGACCGGATGGACACAGTGGTAAGCAATTGCAAGCAAAAGACCGTTCAGGAAGCCTTCGCATACCTCCTGTCAAGGCCTCTGAATGATGACTTCCGCACACTTGCTAGTCTTCGGGGGCTGCGGCAACAATGGACCCCGTCGTCGCCGAGCAACAGCGGCCCGAGTTCGACCGGACGGTGGGCGACGTATTTCAGGGAATACCCGTATCCCGATCGGATGCGGGACAAGAGCGACATGGACAGACACGACGGCCTTCCCCATACCGAGACCTCGGTGGTCTTGATGACGTCGGACGCGCCCGCGAAACCGGCGCAGCCGTCGTCGATGAACGATGCCTCGGTGTCCGGCCAGCGACCCGCGCCGGGCGAAGCCTTCGTGCTGCTGGTCGAGGACAACCCGATCAACCAGGTCGTCGCGCTGGAGTTCCTGGCGCTGATGGGGCTCAAAACGCAGCTGGCCCGCAATGGTCAGGAAGCGCTGGACCTGTGCGAGCGCGCGGCACCGAGCCTGGTGCTGATGGACATCCAGATGCCGGGCATGGACGGGCTGGAGTGCGCCCGCCGCTTGCGGGACCAGCAGGCGCAAGGCCGTCTGCCGCGTTTCCCGATCCTGGCGCTGACGGCGCATGCGCTGGACAGCGACGTGGCGGACAGCCTGAAGGCCGGCATGGACGAGCACCTGACCAAGCCGCTGGACTTCCTGACGCTGCGCCGCCGGCTGGCGCGCTGGCTAGACCTGCCGCAGCTCAACGACTGAATCGGCGCGGTTGCGCCGATGCGCTGTGCGCCACGCGCGACAGCGACCTGACGTCGCCTTGATCTTGCGCAGACCTGACAGGCATCCCCCTTCGCGAGACTGGCCTTGCACACGCGCTGCGTGATTCACTGCCGGTCCGCGCCCGATGTCCGGGCGTTCTCGCAAGGAGTTCCGCATGCCCGTTCCGCTCACCGCCACGCTCACGGATGAGGCCTACAACGACATCCGTTGGGCTGCTCGCGAAGATCGACACTCCGAGATGGAAGTGATCAGTCGCGCCTTGTACACGTACTTCAAACTTCGGCGCGAGGTGCGGTACGGCAAGGTGCTCGGCTTTGTGGATCCAGGTCACGAGCACCTGCTCCAATCGCAAGTCAGGTGGATCTGACATGAGCGATGACAACGGCGGCGGCTCGACCGCTCAACTCCTGACTGCCAGCGTCGGGATGCCCGAATCGCGAGCCGACGGACGCGCTCTTCGCATCAAGGATCTCGGTCTCTTCGCAGTCAGCATCCTCATCCTGATGGCACTCGTCGGCGTCAGCCTCCTCATCCTTGTGGATCCTTGCGGTGTGGAAGAGAACCGCCAATGGGCCCTATCCACCCTGACCGCGGTCTTCGGCGGCATCCTCGGCTGGCTGATCAAGCGATGAGGCGAGCGATGCCACCAGTCACGCGCCGCCCTCACCCGCCCTCGAGAAACCGCTCCACGATCGCGAAGTGCTCGGGCACGTTGAGCGCGGGCGCATGGCCGCAGCCCGGCATCGTCACGACCACCGCCCGCGGGCCGCGCACGCGCATCGCCTCGGCCGTCTCCGGCAGCAGCAGATCGGACGTCTCCCCGCGCAGGCACAACACCGGCAGGCTCAGCGAGTCCCACTCCGACCAGCGCTTGTAGTCGTCCGGGTGCGCGTGGAATTGCCGCACCATCGCCGGGTCGTAATGCGGCGTGACGCGTCCATCGGCCAGCCGCCGTGTCGAGGTCTCCGTCAAGCGCCGCCATTGCTCGTCGCTCATCCAGCCGTAGGGCTGATAGATCTGGCGGAAGTATTGCTCCAGCTCGCTCACCGTGTCGAAGGCCGCCGGGTTGCCCGCATAACTGCGGATGCGCTGGATCGCCGGCTCGGCAAGCTCCGGACCGATGTCGTTGAGCAGCAGCCGCCGGATGCGTCCGCGCAGCGAGGTCGCCGCGGCCAGGAAGCCGATCGCGCCGCCCATCGAGGTCCCGACCCAGTGGAAGCTCGACAGGCCCAGCTGATCGACCAGCGACACCGCGAGCTTCACGTAGAACGCGAGGTGGTACTCGCCGTCCGGATCGGGACTCCACTGCGAGAGTCCCCGCCCGATCGTGTCGGGGCATACGACGAAGTAGCGCCCCGTGCCGGCGAGATGCGCCGCCAGGTCGTCCATGTCGCGCCCGCTGCGCGCCAGCCCATGCCAGGCGATGACCGGCTCCGCGTCCGGATCGCCCCAGGTCGTGAGGTGCAGCTCGCGGCCCTCGCAGCGCAGGTACTTCGACGACGACTTCACGAGGCTCTCCTTCCCTGCCGCAACCGCCCGACCAATCCATTCGGGAAGTGATAGACGGCCAGCACGAACAACACGCCCAGCCAGAGCAGCCAGCGCTCCGGCGCGATCAGCTGCGACAGCACCGGAACGCCTTCCACGGCCGAGGCGCCCACGCGCATCAGGTCCTGCAGGTAGTTCTGCGCCAGCACGAACAGCGCGCTGCCGATCACCGCGCCGTAGATCGTGCCCATGCCGCCGATCACGACGATCAGCAGGATGTCCAGCATGATCTCGAAGGACAGCGAGGTCTCCGGTCCGTTGTAGCGCAGCCAGATCGCCAGCAGCGCGCCGGCCAGCGTCGCGAACACCGCCGCGAGCAGCGTCGACAGCGTCCGGTAGGTCACCAGCCGGTAGCCGATCGCCTCGGCGCGGAAGTCGTTGTCGCGGATGGCCTGCAGCACGCGCCCGAACGGCGAGTTGACGATGCGCAGCAGCGCCAGCACCAGCACCACGGTGACGACGAACAGCAGGTAGTAGCTCAGCAGCCGTCCGTCGATGCTGACGCCGAGCACCGGCTCCTCGAGGAACTCGGTCGACGGCGACAGCAGCGCCGGGAGGCGGAAGTTCAGCCCGTCCTCGCCACCGGTGAAGTCCGACAGCTGCGAGGCCAGGCCCTGGAAGGCCGCGGCCACGGCGAGCGTGATCATCGCGAAGAAGATCGCCTTCACGCGCAGCGAGAACAGGCCGATGACCAGCGCCAGCCCCAGCGACAGCAGCAGCGCGCCGCCAATCCCCAGTGCCAGCGTCGCGAAGCCGGGCTCCCAGCGCGAGCTCGCGATGGCCACGCCGTAGGCGCCGATGCCGAAGAACATCGTGTGCGCGAAGCTCACGATGCCGGTGTAGCCCAGCAGCAGGTCGTAGCTGGCGACCAGCACGATGAACACGAGGATCTTGGCCGCCACGTTGAGCGCCTTGGTGCCGGGGAACACGAACGGCGCGAGCGCCAGGGCCAGCACGGTCACGAGCAGCAGCGCGGCCAGCACGCGGCTGCGCGGCAGATCGTGGGACAGGAGGGATCGGAGGGGACTCATCGGGACATCACCGTCGGTTCAGCGTTGGCTCACGGGATAGAGGCCTTGCGGCCGCCACAGCAGCACGGCGACCATCAGCGCGATGTTGGAGAACAGTGCCGCCTTGGGCGCGAGGAAGCCGCAGTAGTTGGCCATCAGGCCCACGAGCAGCGCGCCGGCGAAGCAGCCCAGCGTCGACCCCAGCCCGCCGATGATGATCACGATGAAGATCAGCGTGTTGACCTGCGCGCCGATCTGCGGGATCACGCTCTGCTGGTAGAGCCCCCACAACACGCCGCCCAGCCCCGCGAGCCCCGAGCCCGCGACGAACACCGCGACGAAGAGCCGCCGGATGCGATAGCCGAGGCTCTCGACCATCTCGCGGTCCTGCACGCCGGCGCGGATCAGCAGGCCGAGCTTGGTGCGGTTCAGCAGCCACAGCAGGCCCACGAAGACCATCAGCCCGACGACCACGGCCAGCACCCGGAATTTCTCGACGGCCACATCGCCGAGCACCCACGCGCCGCGCAGCGACTCGGGCGGCTGCAGCGGGATCATCTGCGGGCCCCACACGAGCTTGATGAGTTCCTCTCCGATGATCATCCCGCCCATCGTGATCAGGATCTGCTTGAGGTGCATGCCGTAGACTGGCCGCACCAGCACGCGCTCGAAGACCAGGCCCAGCGCCGCGGCGCTGACGATGCCGGCGAGCGCCGCGACCGCCACCGCGGTCAGGTTGGCCGCCAGCGACGGGCTCGCCACGAAGCCGCCCATCGCGCCCATCACGGTGGTCGCCACGAACGCGCCCAGCGCGATGAACACGCCGTGGCCGAAGTTCAGCACGTCCATCAGCCCGAAGACCAGCGTCAATCCGGATGCGATCACGAACACGATCAGGCCCATCGCCAGGCCGGCGATGGTGAGCGTGGCCCAGCTCGAGGCCGAGCCGATCAACGGCAGCGCGACCAGCGCCAGCGCCGCGATCAGCAGCAGCGGGATCGCGTCGAAGCGCGCCTGCGGCACAGGCTCGGCCGCGAAGGACGCGGGCGTCACCACGGTAGAGGAAGAGGATGTGGAGGAAACCGTCATTGATGCGCTCCCAGCGACAGGCCCAGCAGGCGCTGCTGCAACGCGTCGTCCTCGCTCAGCGCGGACATGCGGCCGGCGTGCACGACGCGGCCGTCGTCCATCACCGCGACCTGATCGCCGAGCGCCTGGGCGACCATGAAGTTCTGCTCGACCAGCAGCACCGTCGTGCGCGCGCCGTCGCGGCCGCGCTTGATCTCCTGCAGCGCCTCGATGAGGTTGCGGATGATCGCCGGCGCCAGGCCCTTGGTCGGTTCGTCGATCAGCAGCAGGCGGCGCGGCTCGACCATCGCGCGCGCGATCGCCAGCATCTGCTTCTGTCCGCCGCTGAGCTTGCCCGCCGGATAGAGCCAGAACTTGCGCAGCGCCGGGAACAGCCCGAAGAGCCAGTCCAGCCGCGCGGTGTCAAGGTCCTCCAACGATCGCGCGCGGCGCGCCGCGAGGAGCAGGTTCTCGCGCACCGTCAGGTCGCCGAAGATGCCCATGTTCTCGGGCACGTAGGCGATGTCCAGGCGCGCGATCTCGGGCGTGGGCAGCGTGTGCAGCGGCCGGCCGCCGAGCACGACCGAACCGGCGCTCGCCCGCCACAGGCCCATCAACGTGCGCAGCGTCGTCGTCTTGCCGGCGCCGTTGCGGCCCAGCAGCATCGTGACCTCGCCCTCGGGCACCGAGAGATCGACGCCGTGGAGGATGTGATACGCGCCGATGTGCGTGTGCACGCCGTCCAGACGGAGCAGGTCCTGGCTCATGCGGCCTCCGGCATCGCGAGGCCCAGGTAGGCGTTCTGCACGACCGGCGAGGCGATCACCGCGGCGGGTTCGCCATCGGCGACCAGTTGGCCGTTGTGCAGCACGACGATGCGATCCGCGAGCTCGCGCACCACGTCCATCTTGTGCTCGACCAGCAGCACGGTGTGCGTGCCCTCGGCCTTGAGCGCGCGGATCAGGTCCAGGATCACAGGCACCTCGTCGACGCTCATGCCCGCGGTGGGTTCGTCGAAGAGATAGACCTTGGGCTTGAGCGCCATCAGCATCGCGACCTCGAGCTTGCGCTGATCGCCGTGCGGCAGGCTCGCGGCGGGTGCGTCCGCGCGATGGCCCAGCCGCACGCGCTCGACGATGGCGCGGGCCTCGTCGAGCAGCTCGCGATGGTTCAACCACACCGACCACATCCGCAGCCCCTGCCCCTCACGCGACTGCACCGCGAGGCGGACGTTCTCCAGCACGCTGAGCGTCGGGAACAGCTGCGTGAGCTGGAACGCACGCCCCAGGCCTCGCCGCGTGCGCAACGGCGCGGGCAGACGGGTGAGGTCCTCGCCGTCGAGCAGCACGCGGCCGCCGCTCGCGGCGAGCTGGCCCGAGATCAGGTTGAAGTAGGTCGTCTTGCCGGCGCCGTTGGGCCCGACGATGGCGGTCAGCGTGCCCGGGTGGAAGGCACAGCTGACGCGGTCCACCGCGGTGTGGCCGCCGAAGCGGATGGTGAGGTCTCGGGTCTCGAGCATGCGGGGTCGTTGGGTCGGAAGGCGTCGGCCCTCAGGGGCAGGTGCCGATCACGTAGTAGTTGGGGGCGGTACGTTTCAGCGTCGTGGTCGCGTAGATGTTCCACAGACCCATCGCCTGGTTGGAGCCATTCGCGTAGGTCAGGCCGGACAGCGCGTAGGCACGGCCGGAGATCGTGTGGGTGTAGTTGGAGGACGTGAAGCAGACGGCGGGCGTGCCCGGATCACCGGGGTCGCCAGGATCGCCAGGGTTGCCGGTCGCGCCGCCGGACACCTGGTCCACCATCGCCTTGAGCGCCGCGGCCTGCGTGCCGGCCTTCTGCGCGAAGTTGGAGCCGTACCAGCCGACCCAGTCCCAGCAGCCGTTCGGGTTGGGCAGCGAGCCGCTGGCGGCGGTCGTGCGGTAGGTGTTGTCGACCTTGGTCTGCGGGAACAGGACGACGATGTTGTTGGTGTCGGCCCAGCGCGAGAAGCCGGTGTTCCGCACGAATTTGTCGCCGATGGTGGCGTAGTTCTGCTGGCAGCCGTGCAGCGCGATGTGCAGCTTGCAGGACTGGCCCGCCGCGCAGCCCGCAGGGATGTAGGCCCAGCCGGTGGCCGCGAGCCCGGGGTTGGTGCTGAACGCGGTCTGGTCGAACTCGACGTAGTTGGCCGCGGCCGGGCTGTTGTTGCGCGCGTTCAGCGTGCCGTAGAGCTGCGTGAGCACGGCCTTGGCGCCGTCGTAGCCGCAGTTGGCGATGTAGGGCGAGGCGCTGGTGCCGCAGCTGTTGTTGCCGGTGGCGTCGAAGTCGGTGGGCAGCACGTGCGCGGTGCCGCTGCGCTGCACGTAGGACAGGTTGGCCGCGGGCACGCCGTTGTTGAGGTACTGCGTCTGCACCGCGTTCATCGGATTGGGGCCGACGGTCGAGTCGCTGGTGCCGACGAAGAGATAGATCTTCTGCGCGGCGACGTTGCTCTTGGCGTCGATCGCGGTGCCGCTCCAGTTGTTGATGTCGGCCTGCATCGTGTTGAGCGCCGACGAGGAGATCGTGGCGTTGTACATGCAGGCGGTGTAGTTGCTGTGGCCGGCGCACATGTAGGGACCGCCGGCGAAGACACCGACGCCCTTGAACGTCGATGAATAGGCGTATCCCAGCTGGTTGGCCATGAAGCCGCCGGAGGACAGGCCCGACACGGTGATCTGGGTCTTGTCGATGTTGAGCGACGGCAGCGGTGACGCCGCGTGCGCGGCGCTCGCGAGCGCCATCAAGGCGGCGGGGATGAGCGAGGGAAGCAGGGAACGAAGCACGGAACCACGGACTGCGGAGAACTTCATCGGAAACCTCCAGGGTGTCAGGGGGGGGGTGGGATCACTTCCTGTTGCGGATGGGGATGGCCATCTCTTCGGGCTTGATCTCGCGGACCAGCTCGGGCACGCCCCAGGCGAAGGCCGGGTCGACCTTGATCTTGAAGTGGTACATGGACTGCATCGCCTGATGGTCTTCCGGGCGGAAGGTCATGCGGCCCTTGGGCGTCTCGAAGCTCATGCCTTCCATGGCCTTGATGAGCTTGTTGGTGGTCGTGTCGCCGCCGGTCTTCTTGAGGGCCTCGACGACCGCGATGGCGGCGCTCATGCCGCCGGCGGTGAAGAAGTCGGGCGGCGTCTTGAACTGCTTGTAGTGATTGGCCACGAGCCACTCGTTGACCGGGTTCTTGGGGATGCCGAAGTAGTAGTAGGTCGCGCCTTCCATGCCGGGCAGCGACTTGTAGGCGGCCATTGCCGGCAGGATGTTGCCGCCGGTGGCGATCTCGATGCCGTAGCGCTTCAGGTCGAGGTCGGCGATCTTGAACGGATTGCCCGCGCCGGCCCAGATGATGAAGATCACCTTGCGGCCGGGCTGATCCTTGAGCTTGTCGATCAGGCGTTGCGCGCCGGCGGTGAAGTCGGTCGTGGTGGTGGGCAGGTATTCCTCATGGACGACCTTGGCCTTCTTGATGGCGTCCTTGAACGCCTTCACGCCGTCGCGGCCGAAGGCGTAGTCCTGCGCGAGCGTGGCGATCACGGTGCCGGGCTTGTCGAGCGCCACGGCGTTGGAGATCGCGTCCTGCGAGCTGTTGCGGCCGGTCCGGAAGATGTACTTGTTCCACTTGTCGCCGGTGATGGAGTCGGCGACGGCGGGCTCCACGAGCAGGATCTTCTTGTATTCCTCGGCCACGGGCAGCAGCGCGAGCGCGACGCCCGAGGAGGACGGGCCGACGGCGATGTCGGCCTTGTCGTCGCCGTAGGCGGCGGCCAGCAGGCTCTTGCCCACATCGGGCTTGCCCTGGTCGTCCTTCTCGATGACGACGAGCTTGCGGCCCGCGACGGTCATCGTGCCGCCGGTGGCGTAGTCCAGGCCCATCAGGAAGCCGGTCTGGGTCTGCTTGCCGTAGGCCTCGAGCGGGCCGGTGCGGCTGTAGACGTGGGCGATGCGGATCTCCTTGCCTTGGGCAAGCGCGGGGGCGTGCGCGCCGAGCGCGGCGGACAGCGCCAGCGCCGCGCCGGCTGCGGCGCGGATGAAGCCTTGGGTCATGTGCCTGGTCTCCTGGTGGGGGCGGACCGGTCGAGCGCCGGTCTCTTGCCACCTCTTCGCAAGGCCCGTGCCGTCCGGGAACACCCTCGGTCTGGACGCGTTTTCGCCTCAGGATGAGGCAGAAACGTTCACGCCGCTGTCCGGCTTCCAGACAGCGGCGTGGGTTGGCGAACACAACAACGTCCAGGTTCCGGACGGTGTCCGGAGTCCAGACAGCGACAGAGCGTCGCTCAGGTCCTGAACGTCGCCACCTGCTCGTTGAGCAGGCGGGCCTGTTGCTGGAGCGACTCTGCCGCGGCGGCGGTTTCCTCGACCAGCGCGGCGTTCTGCTGCGTCATGTCGTCCAGGTGCGCCACCGCCTGGTTGATCTGCGCCAGGCCATCGGACTGGCCCGCGCTCGACTGGCTGATCTCCGCCACCGTGCCGCTGACCTGCTGCACCGACTGAAGGATCTGCCCCATCGCCTCGCCCGCGCGCCCCACCTGCGCGCTGCCCGCGTCCACGCGCGACACCGAGTCGTTGATCAGGCCCTTGATCTCCTTGGCCGCATTGGCGCTGCGCTGCGCCAGCGCGCGCACCTCGCTGGCAACCACCGCGAAACCGCGGCCCTGCTCGCCCGCCCGCGCGGCCTCCACCGCCGCGTTCAGCGCCAGGATGTTGGTCTGGAAGGCCACCCCGTCGATCACCGAGATGATGTCGGCGATCTTGCGGCTCGCGCCGGCAATGCCGTCCATCGTCTGCACCACCTCGCCCATCACGTCCGCGCCCAGCCGGGCCCGGTCCGCCGCGCCCTCCGCCAGCTGATTCGTCTGCTGCGCGGCTTGCGCCGAGTTCGTCACCTGCTGCGTCAATTCCTGCATCGACGCCGCCGTCTGCTGCAGGCTCGATGCGGCCTGCTCGCTGCGCTGCGACAGGTCCTGGCTGCCCATCGCCACCTCGCGCGACGCATGCTGGATGGAATCGGTGGCATCGCGGATCGCGCGCACCAGGTCGCTCAAGCGGCCCTGCATCGCAGCGACCTGCGTCAGCACCTCGCCGATCTCGTCGGTGCCGGCGCTGCCGCCCACCACGTGCGCGCGCAGATCGCCGTTGGCCACGGCCTCCACCGCCTCGCGCATCTGTCCAAGACGACGCTTCAACCCGCGCGCGAACCATTCGACGGCGAGCAGCGCGCCGATGCCCACGGCGATCACCAGCGTCAGCGCGATGGTCGCGTCGCGGCGCGCGATCGCGGAGACGTCATCGATGTACACGCCCGAGCCGATCACCCAGCCCCAGGGCTTGAAGCCGGCGACGTAGGAGCGCTTGGGTTCGGGGTCCTTCGCGCCGGGCTTGGGCCAGAGGTAGTCGACGAAGCCGCTGCCCTGGGCCTTGACCGTGTCGACGAAGGCCACGAAGAGCTTGAGGCCGTTGGGGTCCTTGTTGCCGGAGAGGTCCTTGTCGTTGAGCTCGGGCTTGATCGGGTGCATGACCATCTTGGGCGTCATGTCGTTGATCCAGAGGTACTCGTTGCCCGAGTAGCGGATCTTGCCGATCTCCGCCGCGGCCTGCTGCTTCGCGTCGGATTCGGTGAGGCCGCCGGCGCCGATGCGGTCGAAGTAGCGCTTGGCGATGGCCTCGGCGTTCTTCACCTGCTCGACGGTGGTGATCATCTTGACGTCGAGGAGGCTCATCGCGGAGCGATGGCTGAGCCACATGACCAGCACGACGAAGCCCACGACGGCGGCGAGCACGGCCACGCGCAGCTTGTTGGCGAGGGTCCAGGTGCGGGCCTGGCCGGCGCGTGCGGACGGGGCGGCGGCGGACACTGCCTCGGCGGAGAAGCCGTCGGCGGTCGTGGTCAGCGTGTTCATGTCGTCTCCTGGGCGGGCCGGTGGATCCGGGCCTCGTCGTCATCCCTGCTTCGCAATATGCGCATGGCGGACGGTGTCCGGCAAGTGCTGGAACCCTTGATGAGGCCCATGAACACGGGTCAAACGTGAGGATGTGGCGCGAATCAGGCTGGCACGAGGTCCGGGTACTTGGCGAGCTTTTCGTAGAGGGTGGCGCGGGAGATGGCGAGGAGGCGAGCGGCGGCCATGCGATTGCCGTTGGTCTCGCGGAGGGCTTGGGCGATGGCGGCGCGTTCGAGTTCGGCCTTGCGCGCCGGCAACGTCGCCGTCGCTGTCGCTGTCTCCGTAGCTGTCGCTGTTGCGACATCGACGAAGGGAGGAGGTGGGCGTGGCACGCGAAGCGGGAACGGGTGGCCGTCGGAGCGACCTGCCGAGCGTGCGGAGGCTCGGGAGCGGAGAGGGCTGCCCGTTCCCGCTTTGTGTGCGGGCTCGGTCCCGGGGTGGGGGTCTGGGAGGGGTCCGTCCTCAAACGCCGAGTCCCACCCGAAGTGATGAGGCCGGAGTTCCCCGTCGTCGCTCATGAGGAAGGCTTGTTCGAGCGTGTTGCGGAGTTCGCGGACGTTGCCGGCCCAGGGGTTGGACTGGAGGGCGGCGAGTGTGTCGACGCTGAGCGTTTTCGGCGCGAGGCCGCTGCGTCGGGCGATGTCTTCGAGGAGGACCTCGACGAGGGCTTCGACGTCCTCGGGTCGTTCTCGCAGGGCGGGCAGCCGGATGGGGAGGACGTTGAGGCGATAGAAGAGATCAGCGCGGAATTCTCCGCGCTGGACCATGGCGGAGAGATCGCGGCTGGTGGCGGCGATGACGCGGACGTCGACCTTGACGACCTCGTTGGAGCCCAGCGGTTCGAGTTCCTGTTCCTGGAGCACGCGCAGCAGTTTGGCCTGGAGCGCGGGCGGCATGTCGCCGATCTCGTCGAGGAACAGGGTGCCGCCGTCGGCGAGTTTGAACTTGCCGTCGCGGCCCTTGCGCTCGGCGCCGGTGTAGGCGCCGGGGGCGACGCCGAAGAATTCGGCTTCGAGCAGGGTCTCGGGCACGGCCGCGATGTTGACGGAGACCAGTGGGCGGGCCGCGCGGCGGGAGGCGGCGTGGATCGCATGGGCCAGCAGTTCCTTGCCAGTGCCCGTCTCGCCGAGGAGCAGCACGGTGGCGTCGGTCTGGGCGACGCGGCGCGCCTGACGCTTGACCTCGACGGCGGCCGGGCTGGTGCCGATGAAATCGATGATCCGGTGCTTGGCGCGCCGGTTGCGGGTCTGCTCGGCGGCGAGCTGGCGGCGTGTCTCGTCGAGCTCCGCCTGCAGGCACGCGAACTTGTTCATCAGCGGCTGCATCGTGGTCTCGGGATGATCGAGCAGCACCATGCCCATGGCGCCGATCACGTCACCGCCCGGGCCGCGCAGCGGCAGCCGGCTCACGAGGAAGGTGCCCGCCTTGTTGGTCAGCAGGTCCACCAGGATGGGCTGGCCGGTGTCGATCACCTGCGCCATCAGCGTGTTGGGGACGACCTCCTCGACGAGGCGGCCGACGAATTCGGATTCGTCGCGCAGGCCCAGCGCGGGCAGGAAGCGCTTGTAGCCCTCGCTGATCCAGACGATGCGGTGCTCGCGGTTCACCACCATCGCGCCCTGCGCGGTGCTGGCCAGCACGTCGAACATCGACTGCGCCGCCAGGCGCAACACCGCCTCGGCATCCTGCGGAATGTCGTTCATGGCCTGTCTCCTTGGCATTCTTCCGGGCCGGCGGCGCGCTCGCGCCGTCCGTGACGGGAAGGGTCCGGGTCGTGCCGCCGCCGCGCGGGGCCGCCTCGGATCTGATGCGGGGCAATGTAGCAGCCCCCTCGCGCGCGAGGACCGTCGCGGACCGCGACGCGCTCGGGGCTATCCCTGAGCGTCCCCTGAGCGTTCCCTGGGCATTCCCTGAGCAGGAGACTCGCCGCGCCGGGGCTGATGCGGCTATAAACCGCCCTCATGGCGATCGTGGACTCGTGGACATCGGCGCGCGCGGCGCGGCAGGTGCTGGCCCTGGCCCGCAAGCTGCTGTCCGAGCGCGGACAGGCCAACAGCCTGGGCCTGGCCCAGGAGCTGATTCATCGCATGGGCGCGCTGTCTGCCGAGGCCTGGCCCGCGGTCTTCGACAAGCTCGCCGCCGATTTCAATCCCGAGCCGGCCGCGGTGCTGCGCGCCGCGCAGGCCTACGCCGACGCGCCCGGCACCGACACCCTGCGCGTCCTGACCGAACTCAGCGAGCCGCCGCGCCAGGAGCTCTTCCGGCGCCTGAACCGCGCGCCGGGCGGCACCGGCACGCTGGTGCGGATGCGGCGCCGGCTGCTGGATGGCCTGAAGGCGCATCCGGACTGGCGCATGGTCGACGCCGACCTGCTGCACCTGCTGTCCTCCTGGTTCAACCCGGGCTTCCTGGAGATGCGTCAGGTCGATTGGCAGTCCCCGGCGCAACTGCTCGAGCAGATCATTCATCACGAGGCCGTGCATGCGATCGACGGCTGGGACGACCTGCGCCGTCGCCTGCTGCCCGATCGGCGTCTCTTCGCGTTCTTCCATCCGCAACTGCCGCACGAGCCGCTGATCTTCGTCGAGGTCGCGCTGCTGCCCGACATGCCCGAGGCGATCGCGCCGCTGATCGCCAAGCGCAGCGAACCCATGCCCGCCAGCAGCTTCAAGATCGCCGTGTTCTATTCGATCAGCAACTGCGAGCCCGGCCTGCGCGGCGTCTCGCTGGGCAACTTCCTGATCAAGCGCGTCGCCGAGCACCTGCGCCGCGAGCTGCCGCGCTTGAAGGTGTTCTGCACGCTGTCGCCGATCCCGGGCTTCGCCGCCTGGCTGCAATCGGTCCAGACGCTGGACGAGCTGCCCGGGCTGAAACCCGCGCAGCGCGAGCGCGCCTCGGAGTCCCTGGGCCGCGTGCGCCAGCACAGCGCGACGGCGCTCGCGAGCCCGTCCGCGCTGGAGGACGACACGCTCCAGGAAGACCTGCGCCGCATGGCTGCGGTCTATCTGATCGCGCAGACGCCGCTGGCCGGCGGCGACCCGGTCGCGCGTTTCCATCTGGACAACGGCGCGCGGCTCGAGCGCCTCAACCCGGCCGGCGACCGTTCCGCCAAGGGGCTGAAACAGTCGCACGGGATGATGGTCAATTACCTCTACGACCTCGACCGCATCGAGCAGCACCACGAGGCCTTCACCCAGGGAGAGATCGCCGCCGCGCGCGCTGTCGGCGGGCTGCTCTGAGCCCGTCCTCCCCTCGATTCCTTCCTCACGACACAGAGGCCCGCAGAGGGCCCACAGGAGACTTGCCATGATCCCGCGTTCCCCGTCCCGCCGCCGCCTGCTCGGCGCCGCCTCCCTGGCCGCGCTCGGCGCGGGCATCGCCGCCGCGCCGTCCGCCTTCGCGCAGGCTGCGTGGCCCAGCCGGCCCGTCACCATCGTCGTGCCCTTCCCCGCCGGCGGCGGCACCGACGCCTTCGCGCGGCCGCTCACCGCGGTGCTGACCAAGCAGACCGGCAAGCAGTTCATCATCGACAACAAGGGCGGCGCCGGCGGCACCGTCGGCGCGACGCTCGCGTCCAAGGCCGCGCCGGACGGCTACACCTTCTTCATGGGCGCGGTCCATCACACGATCGCGCCGGCGATGTATCCCAAGCTCGAGTACAGGCTCGAGGAGGATTTCATCCCCGTGGGCCTGATCTCCAGCGTGCCGCAGGTCATCGTGATCAACCCGAACAAGGTCGCCGCGACCGACGTGAAGGGCCTGCTGGAGCTGCTCAAGAAGAACCCGGGCAAGCTGAACTACGGCTCCGCGGGCAACGGCACCTCGCACCACCTGGCGGGCGAGCTCTTCAAGCTGCAGACGCAGACCTTCATCACCCACATCCCTTACCGCGGCGCCGGTCCCGCGCTGCAGGACCTGATGGCGGGCCAGGTGGACCTGATGTTCGACGGACTCGGATCGTCGGCCGCGCACATCCGCGGCGGCCGCATCAAGGCGCTGGCCGTGGCGTCCTCCAAGCGCGCGCCGGGCTTCCCCGACATCCCCAGCGCCGTCGAGGCCGGCATCCCGCAGTACCAGGTCTCGACCTGGTACGGGCTGTGGGCGCCCAAGGGCACGCCCAAGGAAGTGGTCGCCGCGATGCAGGCCGAGCTGCGCAAGGCCTTCGCCACCGAGGAGCTCAAGACGATCTGGACCGGCCTGGGCACCGAGATGCCCAACCTCTACGGCGACGCCTTCGGCAAGTATGTGCATGGCGAGGTCGTGCGCTGGGCCGATGTCGTCAAGCGCTCCGGTGCGAAACTGGATTGATGCCCTGACCGCGTAACCGCATCACCGTCTGATTGCCTGACTGCCTTCCGATCGACATGACTCCCAACGCCAATCTCTTCGCGGCGCTGCGCGCGAATTTCTCCGCCGACCTGGATGCCTGCGCCATCGAGCTGGCCGATGGCCCCGAGGCCGGTCAGCGCTACAGCTGGCGCGACATCGACCGCGCCACCGCGATGATCGCCAACCTGCTGGACTCGCTGGACCTGCCAGCGGGCAGCCGCGTGGCGGTGCAGACCGAGAAGAGCGTCGAGTCGCTGCTGCTGTACCTGGCGGTGCTGCGCGCGGGTTACGTCTACCTGCCGCTCAACACCGGCTACCAGGCCGCGGAGCTGGAGTACTTCATCGGCAACGCGGAGCCGGCGGTTGTCGTCTGCGCCGGGAAGAACTTCGGGTGGATCAGCAAGCTGGCCTTCCAGGCGAAGGTGCCCTGGGTGTTCACGCTCAACGAGGACCGCAGCGGCACGCTGCTGGACCGCGCGGTGCAGATGCCCGACACGCATCAGCCCGCGGCGAAGCAGGCCGACGATCTCGCGGCGATCCTCTACACCAGCGGCACGACCGGGCGCAGCAAGGGCGCGATGCTCAGCCACGGCAACCTGCTGGCCAATGCCGAGGTCCTCAAGCATTACTGGGGCTGGCGCCCGGACGACGTGTTGATCCACGCGCTGCCGATCTTCCACGTGCATGGGCTCTTCGTCGCGTCGCACGGGGCGCTGCTCGCGGGCGCGCGGATGTTGTGGTTCAACCGCTTCGACCCGCGCGCCGTCATCGCGCGGCTGCCCGACGCGACGCTGTTCATGGGCGTGCCCACGCTGTACGTGCGCATGCTCGAGCAGGCCACGCTCACGCGCGAGCAGTGCGCGCGGATGCGGCTGTTCATCAGCGGGTCCGCGCCGCTGCTGATCGAGACCTTCCATGACTGGCAGAAGCGCACCGGCCACACGATCCTGGAGCGCTACGGCATGAGCGAGACCGTGATGCTGACCTCCAATCCGTACCAGCCGGCCGACGGCGAGCGCCGCGGCGGCACGGTCGGTTTCCCGCTGCCGGGCGTGGGCCTGCGCGTGGTGGACGACGCCGGCGCGCCCTGCCCCAGCACGGGCGACGGGGAGATCGGCCACATCCAGGTCCGCGGTCCCAACGTGTTCTCCGGCTACTGGCGCATGCCCGAGAAGACGAAGGAGGAGTTCACCGCCGACGGCTGGTTCAAGACCGGCGATGTCGGCCGGCGCGACGACCGCGGCTACGTGACCATCGTCGGCCGCAGCAAGGACCTGATCATCAGCGGCGGCTACAACGTCTATCCGGCGGAGATCGAAGGCTGGCTCAACGAGCTGCCCGGCGTGGCGGAGTCGGCGGTGATCGGCGTGCCGCATCCGGACTTCGGCGAGGGCGTGGTCGCGGTGGTCGTGCCGCGCGCGGGCGCGGCGCTGGACGGCGCGACGCTGATCGCGGCGCTCAAGGACCGCATCGCGGCCTTCAAGGTGCCCAAGCGCGTCTTCGTCGAGACGGAGCTGCCCCGCAACGCGATGGGCAAGGTGCAGAAGAACCTGCTCCGGGATCGGCATCGCGCGCTCTTCGGCTGAGACCGGCGGACAATCCGCCGCCATGAACGCCGCGTCGTCCCTGCCGCCCCAGCCGTCCCTGGACAACACCGCCTGCCCGCGCTGCGGCGGCGGTTTCCATTGCGGCGTGGACGAGGGCTGGTGCGCCTGTTTCGGCACGCGGCTCGGCGAAGGGCTCAAGGCCCAGCTCGCCCAGCGCTGGCCCGGCCAGTGCCTGTGCCTGCGCTGCCTGACCGAGCTCGCCCGCCAGGACCCGGACAGCCACGTGCCGGACGCCCCGAAAAAACCGGACGAGCCCCCGCTGTTGGGCGTTTGAACGCGTCCGCGGCACGGCCACAATGAACCCGATGCCCGCCTCGCCCTTCAGCCAGTCCATCGCCGAGCGCCTCCAGGTGCGACGCCTGGTCGTCTTCGGCCCCTTCCTCGCGCTGGGGCTGGTGCTGGTCGTGCTGTGGGCGCTGGTGCTGTGGTTCGCGCTGGTCTATCCGCGCTCGCTGGTCGACGACCTGCAGGACGACCTGCATGGCGTCGCGCTCAACGCCGCGCAGGACACCGAGCAGCTGCTGCGCGAGACCGAAGGCAGCCTGCGCACGCTCGACCTGCTGCTGCTCACCCGCAAGAACGAACGCCAGGATCTCGACGCCACCGTGTCGCTGCTGGCGGACTCGCTGCGCGACAACTCGCGCGGGCTGACCGACGTGATGCTCGCCAGCGCCGACGGACGGCTGTGGCGCATCCCGTCGGTGACCGGCGATCCGTACGTGAATCTCGGCCCGAAGAGCTTCCTGTCCGAACTCGGACGCCCGGGTGGCCCGAGCATCATCCTGGGCAAGCCGCTGCAACTGCGCCCGGGGGCCCGCTACGTGCTGCCGATGGCCACGCGGTTGAGCGCCCCCACCGGCCCCTTCACCGCCACCGTCGGCTTCATCGACCTGGACACGCTGCTGAAGGTCTACCGGGCGCGCTCGATGCGCGCGGGCACGGCGGTGCTGCTGGAGCGCGACGACGGCGTGGCGATGGCGCGCTGGCCCGAGGTGGCGGGGCTGCTCGGCAAGAACCTGCGCGAGCTCCCCGGCGGCGAGGCGCTGCCGCCCAGCCCGCCGGCCAGCGGCCGGTTCATCGTTACCCAGAGCCCGGTGGACGGCGTCGAGCGCATCGTGTCCTACCGCCTGCTGCAGGACTATCCGCTGCGCCTGTTCGTGTCCTTCGAGCGCGACCGCATCCTCGCCGGCTACCTGCAGCAACGCCGCGCGGTGCTCGCGTTCTCGGTGCTGATCAGCGCGATCGCCGTCGGACTGATGGCCTGGTTCACCCGCATGCAGCACCAGGCGCGGCTGCGCGAGGCGGAACGCCAGGCCACCTCGGACGCGTCCCCGATGGGGCTGTTCCGCTGCGACCTGCAAGGCCGCACCGTCTACGCCAACGAGACCTATCTGAGGATGCTGGAGGTCGACCGCCAGGACCTCGCCTGGGGGTGGCTGGAGCGGCTGCCCGCGTCGGAGCGCGAGCTCACGCGCGAGCAATGGGCGGCGCTGGTCGCGCAGGGCGAGCCGGTTGACCGTGTGCGCCAGCTCACGCGCCGCGACGGCACCGAGCTGCTGGTGCGGCTGCGCATGCAGCCCATGCGCATCGGCGGCCGCATCGTCGCGCACGCCGGCACCATCGCCGACATCAGCGCCGAGCTCGCCGCGCGCCGCGAGCGCGAGCGCAGCCAGGCCGTGATGAGCGCGATGGCGCAGAGCGTCAACGTCATGATGCTGGCCGTGGACACCGACGAGCGCGTGCTCTTCTGCAACAAGGCCTTCGAGCGCCGCTTCGACATCCCCGAGCGCTCCTGGCAAGGCCGCCACGCCTCGGAGGTCTTCGACGACCTTTATCCCGCCGTGCATCCGCTGATCCAGAGCGCCTTCGCCGGCGAGACCAGCGTCGTGGAGATGCGCGACGACGACGGCATCAGCCGCCCGATGCCGCTGGACGGCGACGACCGCGGCGAGATGCGCTACGTCGAGCTGACCTACGCGCCGCTGCTGGGCGACGACGGCGCGATCATCGGCGCCTACGGCGTGGCGCGCGACGTGACCGACGTGAAGCAGGAACAGCTGCGGCTGCTGCGGGCGTCCAACACGGACCCGCTGACGGAGCTGCTCAACCGGGCGGGGTTCGCCTCGCAGGTCAATGCCGCCTTGAGCCGGGCCACCGATCGCGACGAGCTGATCGCGCTGCTGTACATGGACCTGGACCGCTTCAAGCCGGTCAATGACGAGCACGGCCATCCTGTGGGCGACGCGCTGCTCAAGGCCGTGGCCGGCCGGCTGCGGCACGCGCTGCGGCCGCAGGACCTGGTGGCGCGCCTGGGCGGCGACGAGTTCGCCGTGTTCCTGACCCATGTCGCCAAACCGGCCGACGCGCAGGTGGTGGCCGACAAGCTGGTGCACGCGTTGGCGATGCCGTTCCGGATCGGGGCGCTGGAGCTGCACATCGGCATCAGCGTCGGGTTCTGCGTGCAGTGGGCGCGCTCGGCCCACATCGATGAGCTCGTCACCCGGGCCGATGAGGAGCTCTATCGCGCCAAGCGCGCGGGGCGCGGGCGCTCCAGCGGCAGCCTCTGCGCGGAACGCAATCCGGCCGGCACGGCCTGATCGGCACATCCGGGCAGGACGTCGGCGCCGGGCGCGCCGGTCCCGTGGCTCAACCGCAGTTGCCGAAGTCGCCGGGGCTCTTGCCGCCCAGCGTCGCGGTGGGCGTGGCGGGCCCGTGCTTGAGCCGCATCAGCGTCATCTGCAGCACCTTGGCATCGGCGCTGGCGCGGTGGCGGCGCAGCTTGGCCTGCGCGCGCACGTCCTGCTGCACCGCGTTCCAGCGCGCGGCCTCGTCCTCGGTGAGCAGGCGCCGCAGGTCCTCCAGTCGGAATCGCTGCATGCGGCCCGCGCTGTCGAAGAGCTTGCTCAGCCACGGATAGTCGTGGCCCCAGCTGTCGGAGTAGACGGTCTGGCCCGCCAGGCGCTTGTTGAGCTCGTCAGCGACCCATTCGCGGGGGCGGCCATGGCGCAGCAGCAGTTCGCGCGAGATGCCATGCAGCGCCTCGGCCGAAGGGTCCCAGTGCTGCCACTCGGGCGCAGGCTGGATCAACGAGCAGAACGGCAGTCCGCCCGCCTCGACGAAGCCGATCTCGATCGGGTAGCTGCCGCGTCCGAAACCGGAGGCCTCGAGGTCGAGGATGGTCGGCGCGAGGACCTGGGATTCGGCGGGCAGGACGGCGACGGTCATGGCCGGGAGTATGCAAGCGCCGGGCCAGCCGCGCGCGGCCCCCCTCCTCAGATCAGGGGACGGCGGGTGTAGGCGAGGACGGCGAGGAGGGCGGGGGCGGCGCGGAGTTGGCCGTGCTTGCCGGGGTCGCAGGGGTCGCCGGGTTCGCCGATGCGATCGGCTCGGACGCCAGCTCCAGCGCGCCGCCATCGCCGCTGTCGCCGCGATCGCGCATGCGCCGCCGCTGCAGCTCGTGCCAGCCGTCCAGGCCGCCGTCCAGCGCCAGCGCGCGCGGATGGCCGCGCTGGATCAGCTCATGCGCGCCCTGGATGGCGGAGACCTCGTTGGGGCAGTTGCAGTACAGGACGAGCAGCCGGTCGTCGGGCAACTGGTCGGCGTACTCGGGCAGCCGGGTCAGCGGGATGTTCAGCGCGCCGGGCAAGGTGCGCGGATCGGCGGCACGGCCGGGATCGCTGCGCACATCGATGAACAGCGGGGCCATGTCCTGCTCGACCAGCGCGGCGGCGTCCTCGACGCTGATGCGTTCGACCTCGCCCTGCAGCCGCGCCATCTGGCGGCGACGCCGCCAGCGGTTGCCGATCAGCAGCAGCAGCACCGCGCCGACGGCGGCCAGCGCCAGCAGGCCGGCATTGGACAGCGCGTCCAGCACGTCCTGGATCTGGTCGCTGAAGACCAGGCCCAGGCCGAGGAAACAGGCCGTCCAGACCAGGCCGGCGATGGCGTCGTAGGCGACGAATCGCCGCCAGCCCATGCCCAGCGCGCCGGCCATCGGCGCGGCGACGACGGAGATGCCGGGCAGGAACTTGGCCGCCAGCAGCGAGCTCCCGCCCCAGCGCGCGATGAGGCTCTCGCTCTGGCGCACGCAGACGTCGGGGGACAGGGACACACGGCACAGCAGGCGCAGCACGCGGTGGCCGTAATTGCGGCCGGCGATGTACCAGATCGCGTCGCCCAGCACGTTGGCCAGCACGGCGGCCACCACCAGCGACACCGCCGAGAGCCGCCCCGCCGCGGCCAGCCCGCCCGCCACGACCAGCAGCGGCGCGGCCGGGACCGGCGCCCCGATGCGCGCGGCCAGCGTCACGAGGAAGACGAGCAGGAAGTCGTGTTGGATCAGCAGGTCGATCAGGGCGCGCATGGACGCATTGTCGCGGTTGCCGAGGACGCCCATCGGCGGTGGGGCGATTCAGCGCAGCGGGTTCGCCTCGCCCCTCGCCCGTCGTTCATCACCGCGCACCATGCTGGCGCGCGCGGGCCTTCAGGACGCGAGCCGCTGGGCGCCCGGCCGCGCGACGAAGGCGAACTGCACGTACTTGGTCTCCTCGAGCTGCCGGCCGAAGAGCCGGTAGACCAGCCGGCGCTTGAGCGACGGCGTGTACCACTGCTCGTTGATGCCCTGCGCGTGGAGCACGTCGTAGCCGCACTCGTCGAACATGCGCAGCGCGCTGGCGCGCGTGAAGAAGCGCAGATGGGTGCGGTCGCGCACGCCGCTGGACTCGTAGCGGAAGTCGCGGTCATGCACCAGCGGCCAGAGCGTGTCCAGGTGCAGCAAGTTGGGCAGCGACACGACGACCACGCCGCCCGGCGCCAGCAGGGGCGCCGCATGCAGCAGCGCGGCCCACGGATCGGGCATGTGCTCGAGCACGTCGTTGAAGACGATCGCGTGGAAATGCGCCTTGGGCAGCGGCAGCGCGCCGTCGAAGAAGCCCTGCATCACGCGGTCCAGGTGCAGGGTCGCGCGCTCGGCGGCACCGGCGTCGGGCTCCACGCCCCAGACCTCGACACCGGGGCGGGTCTGCTTGACCAGCTCCCCGAAGGCTCCGGTGTTGCAACCGACGTCCAGCACCCGCGGGCAATCGCCCGGCAGGAAGGCCAGCATCTCTCGGCGCGCCAGATGGGGATAGTCGATGCGGACCAGCGGACTGGCGGAAGACGTTGCCGGCATGAGACCTCCTCGATCGCGGCAACTACAAGCACCGCTCAGGTGCGCGCAGCATAGTCAGCCCGAATGGCCGACGACATCCTTTGCTTTCGGGACAGGGTCATCCCGGTTTGCCACAATTCGGTGCGCTGTCAGGACGGTCTGGGATCGTCCCAGGGCCGCAAAGTGGTCGTCTCAGGCCGTTCTCGCGTCATGGGCGGTCTCACCCGCGGCGGCGTGGCCGTCCAGCGGTTCGACGGTCGCCGGCGGCACCAGGCGGAGATGGGAGGAGCGCCTCGGGAACGCCGCGCGCGCGGGCGAGTCCGTCGTCGCGACGACGCGGATCTGGGCTCGGGCTCGGCCGGCCAGCGTCGTGGCGGCGATCGTCGGGGGCGCGAGCGGGGTGACCTGCGGCGCCATCGGTGGCTCGGCGGGATGAGCCGAATGAGCCGAATGAGCCGGCTGGGCAGGATGGGCGCGGGCGCGAGGTGCGAGGCCGCGGGGGTCCAGGTCGATGAAGGCACTGGTGGTTCGGGCCGGGATCGCGGCGCCGGCCGCGTCCCCGGAGGAGGACCTTCTCGCTCGCTGTTGGACGACCAGCCAGGCCACACCAAAGGACACGAGGGCCGTGAGCACGACCGCGCAAACCACCGTGAGGGGTTGCCAGAGTGAAAGACCGTTCATGGGACCTGGTGGCAAAGTCGAACCGGCGAAATGATATTTTTGATCGTGGCCGCGCGGTGAGCGCTGGCGGCCCGCACCGTGACGCTTTTCGCCGATCGGACCTCGGGTGGCCGCCAGACCCCTTGAACACGGGGATCCGGGCCGTGACGGGTGTCACGAGCCTCGGGGAGACCGCGACGCCGACGCGGTCTCCGGCGCGTCCGGCGGGGCTGGAGCAAGAGGCGCGGAGGGGGGCGAAAACGCCCAAGCGCGCGGCTGCGCTACGATGGCCCGATAGACCGTGAGCCTGTCATCCCGAAGTCTTCGCCTGGTTCTGCTTGCAGGACGCCGTGCAAGCCCTCGCCTTGATTGCTTGGCGACTCTGTTCGTGCCGCATGTCGCGGCGCGACACGCGCGGAGGTGTTCCATGCCTGTCCCCCAAACCCTCGACGAGCTTCGCACCTCGTTGCGCCAAAGTGTCGATGCGCTGCGAAGACGCCAGGCCAGCGAGATTCCGGAGCAGCTGATCGATCGGCTGGTGGACCTGGATTGGCTCGAGTGGCACGGCGGCAATTTGCGCCTCACGACCACCGGGGCCAATATCCACCGTCAGGAGATCGTTCGCACCCGCGCCCTCGCCGAGAACCCATCAGGCTCATCGATCACCCCCAACCCATCGGAGGCCACCATCGCTACGCCCAACTACCAATACGAGAAACGTCAACGAGAACTCGCCAAGAAGAAGAAGAAAGAGGAGAAGGCCCAGCGCAAGGCCGCGGGCGTGAGCTCGCACGACGAGCCCGAGGGCCAGGGCCAGGGCCAGGACCAGCCGGCCGACAACGGCACGCCGCCCGAGACCGAGACCCCGGGCACGGCCTGATCGACCCAAGGCGGCGGCTCAGAACGCGCTCTTGACGACGCCGCCGTCCACGCGCAGCGCGGCGCCGGTGGTTGCCGAGGCCAGCGGGCTGGCCACGTAGGCCACGAGGTTCGCCGTTTCCTGCGGCGTCGCGAAGCGCTTGATCAGCGAGGTCGGCCGCACGTGCTCGAAGAATTCCGCCTCGACCTGCTCGAAGGACTTGTCGCTGGCGGAGGCCAGCTGCTCGACGAAGTCACCGACGCCGCGTGACTTGGTCGGCCCGGGCAGCACGCTGTTGACGGTGATGCCGGTGCCGGCCACCGATTCCGCCAGGCCGCGCGCGACGGCGATCTGCGCGGTCTTGCTCATGCCGTAATGGACCATCTCGGGCGGGATCTGCACCGCGCTCTCGCTGGCGATGAAGATGATGCGGCCCCAGTTTGCGCGCTTCATCGCCGGGAGCACCAGCCGGGACAGGCGCACGCCGCTGAGCACGTTGACCTCGAAGAAGCGGCGCCAGTCCTCGTCGGGGATGTCCTCGAAGGGCTTGGGTTCGAAGATGCCCAGGTTGTTGACCAGGATCTCGATCCCGGGATGGCGCTTCACCACTTCCTCGGCGGCGGCGGCCTGGCTCAGGTCGCCGGCGAAACCGAGGACGGTCGCGCCTGTTTCCTTCGCCAACTGCGTGACCACCTCGTCGACCGAGGCCTCGGAGCGCCCGTTGACGATGACGCGCGCGCCTTCCTGCGCGAGGGTCCGGGCGATGGCGTGGCCGATGCCGGCGGTGCTACCGCTGACCAGCGCCAGCTTGCCGTTGAGATTCAGATCCATGAAGTGCTCCTGAAGGGACGGTGAAACCCACCCGCTGCTCCTCGCAGCGGATCGTGCTCTGTTGGCGCTCCTCGAAGGCGGCACAGCTGCGATTGCCCGCGGCGTCCTCGAGTTCGGGATGGATGACGAGCTGATGCGCGCCGGCCGACCACGCACGGGCCGGAACGAAACGCCACACCGCGTCGCCGTCGGACAGCGAGGCGCTGCCCGCGACGCGCCGGCCCGCCGGATCGGCGACGGCGATCAGCGCCTGCGCGGACGCGCTGATCGGCGCATCCAGGCGCACGGACAGCGGCGTGCGGCTGCCCGCGCGCGGCGGGCTCAAGCGCCAGGTGTCGGGCTCCAGGCGCGCCTGGGCCGCCGCGGTCACGCGCCAGCGTTTCACAGCGGGTTCGGCGGACCTTGCGGACCTTGCGGACCTTGCGGACTTTGCGGATTTCTCGGGACCCGCGAGCTCGGGCGCCACGCGCAAGGACACCACCTGCCCCACGCGCAGCGCGCGTCCGGCCTCGACGTTGGGGCCGACATCGCGCTTCACGCGGCCGGGATCGAGCAGCACCGTGATGCGCCGTCCATCCGCGCTGGGCAGGGCGAGGTCCAGCAAGGCGTGCTCGATCACGGCCCCGCGTTCATCGATCAGCTGCACGCGCCGCATGTCGAAGGGCAGCCGCTGCGGCTGCGGGAAGCGGAGCTCGATGCGCAGGAGGTTCTCCGGCACCGACGCGGCCGAGGGGTGGATCTCGACGTCCAGCGGGCGCGCGTGAGCGGCACTGGCACTGGCAACGGCAAAGGCCACGACACCTGCCGCGGCCGCGGCGCCCACGAGCCGCCGCGCGATCGCGAACGACGGCCTCACGCTCATTCCTTGGGCGGCGCGAGGTCGGCGAAGCCCTCGTCGGTGCGGAGCATGCCGTGCACATCGCGCCAGCCGTCCTTGGGCGGGTAGCGGTAGTCGGCGAAGTCGTACTCGTTGACGAAGTCGCTCAGGCGCAGGAACAGGCCCTTGCGCATGGACACCAGCTCCATCGCGCCCGAGGCCTCGTTGCGGCGCAGCGCGGCGAGGTAGGTCGCGTCCTGGTTGTCGATGTGGGCGACCCGCACCGGGACGTAGACGGACTTCAATCCCAGCGTCGGTTCGGCCGGCCACTTGATGGGGGTGGTGACGCCGGGCTTGGCGGAGGCATCGGCGATGTCGGCGACGCTCATCAGGTCGGCCGACTTGTGCGAGTGGGTCAGCAGGACCATGGGGCCCTGACCCGCGTCGAACTGGACCATCCCGGCCGGGGCGCTTCCCCAGCCGAACTCGGCCACGGTCTTGGCGGCGATGTGGGCGCCGTCCTTGAGCTCGCGCAGCGGGATGGTGACCAGCGGCGAGCAGGTGAACGCGGCCACCAGCGTGGGCTCGCCGCCCAGTGTGGCGATGACCATCTTGCGGATGGGCGCGCGGGTCTCGTTCTGGTTGTGGACCGGGTGGTACATCTCGACGCTGGTGGTGGCCGCGCCGCCCTTGAACGGGAAGTCGAAGACGCGCAGCGTGGAAGCGAAGCTCGCGTTGGACAGGCCGGCCACGTAGAGCTTGCCGGCGTGGTGCGTCATGTCGGTGACGGTGTAGGTCGCGGCCGGCGTGTCGCGCCAGAAGGTCGTGCTCGCGGCCGGCGCGTCGGCGATCGGCATCGAGTCATGCGCGACGCGGTCCAGGCGGATCACCTCGACCTTGCCGGCGGCGTTGACGGTGACCAGTGCCGCTGTGGGCGGCGCGTCCGCCCGCTTGCCCGCGACGGACAAGGCGACATAGGCGAGCTCGCTGCCGGGACGCACCACCATGTCCTCGAAGCGCAGCTGCTCGGGCGAAGTCTTCAACGCGCGGGCGATGACGCCGGAGACATTCTTCAGGTTGAAGGCGGCGGGCGCCGCGGCCGGTGCCGCGGGCAGCGTCAGCGCGTGCAGCCGCGCCCCGCGCCAATCGGCGATGACGAGCGTGTTGGCATCGACGAAGCTGAGCTTGCCGGCGGACTGGATGGGCAGGCTTGCGGCGAGCGCGGCGTGGGTGCTGGCGCTCAGGACAGCGAGGGCCAGCAGGTGGCGAGGAGAGATCAGCGGCATCACGGGCTCCATGAACGATGCGGTGACTGTCCGTCCAAGCGCCGGCGCCACCTACTTACGATCGGGTGCTTGGCGTGTTCCTCTTTCGGGGGATGGCGCTAGCCGCACTGCCCCACGAATCCGCACGCGGTGCAGAACTCGCAGCCGTCTCGGTGGATGAGCGTGGCATTGCCGCACTCGGGGCACTTCTTGCCGGCCATCGCCACGATGCCGTTGCCCTCGGACGTCGCGCGCGCGACGACCTCGGCGCGCGTCGGCGCCTGCTGCATCAGGCCCATGTCCACAAGCGGATAACCCGCCTCGTCCAGCACGCCCAGCATCGCGTAGCGGTGGATGACCAGCCGCGCCACGTAGGCCACCGTCGACGGCCAGACCTGCTGTCGGCGCTCGCCGGAGAGCGTCGGCACCGGCGCCATGAAATGGCCCAGCGGCTCGCCGACGTTGAGCAGCTTGCGCAGCTTCATGCCGATCCACCCCGGGTCCAGCACGCGCATGTCCAGCGAGAGCAATCTCGCCAGCCCGTCGAAGGCCTTGGGATAGTTGCCCGAGAACCCCATCGCGCAGGGACGCGTGACGCTGCCGCCATCGGGCGTGGGCAGGCTGACCTCCTTGAGCGTCAGCGTGAAGAGCTCGCCGGTGGCGGGGTTGTCCACGTCCACCGCCCAGGCCAGCGTGCCCGCGGTGCCGGTGCGCGGCTCCTCGCGCGAGAACATCGCGTCCAGCACCGGCGTCGGCCCGCCGTCCTGCAGCGCGCCGAGCTGCTCGCAGCGCCAGCGGATCACCGCCGCCGTCGCCGCGACCACGCCGGGGAACAGGCGCGGATCGCCCTGCGGCGGCATGGGCATCTCGAAGGCGCGCTCCTCGGCGACAGTGGCCAGCGCGTCGAGCTTCAGGCGCAGCCAGGCCGCGTCGTTGGCGCGCAGGTCCATCGACAGCGTCTTGGCCATCGCGCCCAGGCCGCGCGGCTGTTCCGCGCCGTTGACCCACACCTCGAAGGGCAGCGTGCGTCCGAAGAGCCCGGCCTCAGGGCCCTCGGCCGGCAGCTCGCCGACGAAGAGCGCGAAGTCCCCATGCGGGTGGCGGATCATCGTGGACCAAGCCGGATTGCCGCCGGGCAGCTCCGGCCGGCTCGGCCAGCGCAAGGACGCCAGCACCGGCTTCGGCAGGCGCTCGACGCGCAGGCGCTGGTTGGGGCCGGTGTCGGGCTTCAGCGGCTCGGGCTGGGCGATCGGCTCCACGCTCAGCACCGCGCCGAGCACGCTGTTGGGCCGGTAGGTGGCGAGTCCCTTGAGGCCGCTCTGCCAGGCCCATCGGTACAGGTCCTGGAAGTCGGCGTAGGGATAGTCGGCGGGCACGTTCACGGTCTTGGAGATGGACGTGTCCACATACGGCGCGACGGCGGCGACCATGGCCTCGTGGTCCGCGGCCTGCAGCTCGAGCGCGGTGACGAAGGCGTCGGGAAGCGGGGCCTCGGGGCCGAAGAGGTGGCGGAAGAGCCGCCAGGCGTGGTCCTCGACGGCGTACTCCTTGAAGCTGTTGTCGGGCATGCGCTTCTTGCGCGTGTAGCGCCAGGAGAAGGCGGGCTCGATGCCGTTGCTGGCGTTGTCGGCGAAGGCCAGCGAGATGGTGCCGGTCGGCGCGATGGACAGCAGATGGGAGTTGCGCAGGCCTTGCGCGCGGATCTTGTCCTTGAGCCAGGGCGGCAGGCGCGAGGCGAAGTTGCCGCCGGACAGGTAGAGATCGGCGTTGAACAGCGGGAAGGCGCCACGCTCCAGCGCCATGTCGGCGGAGGCCTCATAGGCGGCGTCGCGCATGAGCTCGCTGATGCGGCGCGCCATGGCGCGGGCGGCGTCGCTGTCGTAGCGCAGGCCGAGCATCACGAGCGTGTCACCCAGCCCGGTGAAGCCGAGGCCGACGCGTCGCTTGTTGGCGGCCTCCCGCGCCTGTTGCGGCAAGGGCCACGGGGTGACGTCCAGCACGTTGTCGAGCATGCGCGTGGCGGTCTTGCAGACGTCGGTGAAGCCGGCCTCATCGAACGAGGCCTTCCCGGAGAACGCGTCCACGACGAAGACCGCGAGGTTGATCGATCCGAGGCAGCAGCAGCCGTAGGAAGGCAGGGGCTGTTCGGCGCAGTTGTGGACCATGAAGCCGTTCGCGTCGAACGCATGGATGTGCTCGACGGTCACGTCATACACCGGCGCATCGCCATCGGGCTCGATCGACGCGACCGTCGCGACGAAGCGTTCCCGATTGGGCCGGCGCTTCTGCGCCGCGAGGCGCTCGGCCAGCCGCTGCGATTTCGCCATGTCGGCGAATCCGATCCGATCGGCGAAGATCTGGAGGTTGTCCAGGGCGATGACCAGTCGCTCGTCGCCCGCCTGCCCCTTCAACGCGCTCACGATCCCGAATCGCAGCAACATCCGTTGCACGTCCAGCGTCTCAGAACGATCGCCAGATCGGAAGGACGCGATCGGCTCACCGTCGGGACTGGTCGTCAGAGCGCCTCTCACGTCAAACAGCGCTCGCAGGAACGCGCTCTGGGTGCGCGACGCAGCGGCCTCGATCGACGGTGGGACGCCGACGTCCGTCGGCACCGACGCGCCATTGCCCACGGCACGGAACTCGTCAGCCATCAGCTCGGTGCCGATCCAGCTCGCGCACGCTCGGTGGTCATGCAGCACGACTTCATCGCCGGGTTGCAAGGCCCCCGCCTGCGTCCACGTCAGTTCGGCCTTGGCCCCCCGTCGCTTGAGCACCCGCCGCACCAGATGATTCGCCGTCAGACGCAGCGTGTGACCTTCCTTGGTCTTCAAGGCCAGCACGGGCTTCACTCCCGTCGGGAAGAAGCCGGCGGACTCGGTCCGATACGCCTTCCCGTCGACCATCGCCATGAAGGGCGTGCCGATCAGGTCCGCCACCTGTCGGGGCCCTTCCCCCGTCATCACCCAGGTCTCCGCCGTCACGCACGGATTCGTCGCGCTGATCGACTCGCAGTAATGCAGGTTGTTGTCCGCGTTGATCCGATCCAGAAACAGCACGCCCGGCTCGGCGTGGTCGTAGGTGGAGCGCATCACCTGGTCCCACAGCTTGCGCGCGCGCATCCGCCGATACACCCACAGCCCGTCCGCCCGCTGCGTCGCGCCCGCCGCGCGTTGCTTGGCCCCCGGCGCCGCCTTGTGCACCAGCTCGATGTCCGCGTCCGCGTCCACCGCCTCCATGAACGCGTCCGTCACACCCACCGAGATGTTGAAGTTGCGCAGATCCCCCTGATCCTTCGCGTGGATGAATTCCTCGATGTCAGGGTGATCGCAACGCAACACCCCCATCTGCGCACCCCGCCGCGAGCCCGCCGATTCCACCGTCTCGCAGCTGCGGTCGAACACCCGCATGTAGCTCACCGGCCCCGACGCGCTCGACTGCGTCGACTTCACGTACGCGCCCTTGGGCCGGATCCGCGAGAAGTCGTACCCGACCCCGCCGCCCCGGCGCATCGTCTCCGCCGCCTCCGTCAGCGCCGTGTAGATGCCGGGATAGCCGTCTTCCTCCACCGCGATCGCGTCGCCCACCGGCTGCACGAAGCAATTGATCAGCGTCGCCGACAAACCCGTCCCGGCCGCCGACGCGATCCGCCCCGCCGGCACGAAACCGCGCCGCTGCGCCTCCAGGAAGCGCGCCTCCCAATGCGCGCGCTGCTCCGGCGACTCCGCCGCGGCCAGCGCCCGCGCCACCCGCGCCCGCACCTCCTCCAGGCTGCGCTCGCCGTCCTTGGCGTACTTCTCCAGCAGCACCTCCGCGCTGATGTCCTGCGGCGGCAGGTTCTCGGCGGTCGCGCGCTGCGGCAGCGACGCGACCGCAGGGAGCGTGGGTGTCGTCGAGGCGGTGTCGGGAACGTTCGGCGAAGTCATGCGCGGCCTCTCATCCAGTGACGCGGACCATCCTAGTACCGCGCGCCCCGGCCCGATGTCCCTCCCTTCCTAGACCGCACGGCCGACTCCCGCGCTCACCGTCCCGTCACAAACCCTTCACCGAAGTGACCACCGGTAAGCGCGTACTCGCGCGAAGAACACCGTTTGATGCGATTTCATCGAGCTTTCCGCTGGTTAGCCCGCATTGGTTGGTCGCATAGCGGACGCTATTCTTTTTCGCTATGACTCCCGACAAGGTCTTGCGTGCCAGCCCCAACACCCTGGGTGATCTGGAACAAGGCTGCGCCGATGCCCGCCGTCTGATCACCGACGGGGCGCTCGACGCGGCGCGCTCGCGCCTGGACGAGCTGCGCAAGATCCACGGCGACGACCACGCCGCGATGCAGGAGTCCTTCAGCGTGCTGGCCGAGGCGCATGGCGATTTCGCCGTCGCGCTGGCCCATCACAAGCGATTCCACGCGCTGGCCATCGCAGGCGGCGTGTCCTCGCCGCTGGCCTCCCGCGATCAGCTGCTCGCACGGCTCGTCGAGCGCCAGGAGCAGCAGGCCCCGGACATGACCTGGTGCCTCGTCGCGCTGGCCGCGGCGCGGGCCCCCGCCGGCGCGCTGCCGCACATGCTGCGCCAGCAGTGCCGCTCGCAGGACGTGCTCGCGCTCGGCCAGGGCGAGGCGATGCTGATGCTGCTGCACGATGTCGACCTGCCCACCGGGCGCAAGGTCTGCGAGCGCTTCCGCGCCGTGTGGATGCAGCAGCAGCCCACCGCCGGACCGCTGAGCATGGGCCTGACGGCCTGGCGCGGTCCGGGCGATACCGGCAGCGGCCTGCTCGGCCGCGCCGAACACGCGCTGGCGCGCAGCCAGCGCGAGGGCGCCCCGTTCAGAACGGGTTGATCGTTTTCTCGCGGCGGTAGTGGATGTAGCCCACGCTGGCCCCGGCGCGCAGACCCACGCCCAGACGGATCGGCGCCAGCGTGACGCCGTCGGCGCGCTGGTAGTTGATGCCCGCGCCGCCGATGTAGTACAGGCTGCCGTCCACGCCCGGGAAGCGCCGATAGATGTCGGCCGCCTTGGGCAGCTTGTAGACCAGCGTGAACACCTTGGAGGCGTTGGCGCCCAGGTCGAAACCGACCGACGGTCCCGCCCAGTACACCTTGCCGCCGCCGCCGCGCTTCATGATGAGCTCACCCTCGCCGTATCGCAGGCCCACGGTGATCGCCGCGCCGGCCTCCTGGCCCTTGATGTAGGCGTTCGGGCGGCCCTGGTCCTTGAAGGCCTTCTCGATCACCTTGGCCAGCCCCTCGGTCGTCTCGCCGAAGAAGTCGGTCGCCGCCTTCACGACCGAATCCTGGTCATAGGTGTCGTCCTCGGCCTCCGCGGCCAGCGCCGGCAGCGCCGCCAGTCCCGGCGGCAGGATCAGTCCGGCGGCGGCGTAGCGCCCCAGCCGCCCCAGCGCGTCGCGGCGCGCCGGCGCTTGCAGCGCCTCGTTCAGGTCCATCGAGCCCTCGATCGAAAAGTCTTCGCGGTTCATGCAGGTCTCCGGGTAAGTCTGGATGGCACGTCGGGCAATGCCAAGGCCCGGCGGGGTGCGGCTCGGCAGGGCAAAACAGGTGCCCGCTCTACGAACAGATGGATGCTACCCGCCGACGTGACAAACGGCGTGCGCATCGTGTCAACACGCCGATACACTCCGCTTCACGCCGTCGAGAGGGAACCCAATCCATAACAAGGGAGCGGCGATGCATGCAAATTTCGGTCACGACAAGAGTGCATCAAGGAGGACATGCAGTGAGCAGTGATCTGCCCCGTCTGGCTCGAGCGCTGGAATACCTGGACATGGCATCGGCGCTTTACCTCGCCGGCGGTGCGGACCATTCCGCGCAGCTGCTGGCCGCCGCGGGCGAACGCCTGCTGGGCGACCTGGCCCGCCTGATCCAATCCCCCGAGCACGGCCATGAGGTCCAGCAACTGCTGGCCCGCCTCACCCAGGCGCACACGCCCCACGCGGTGCCGGAAGTGTCCGGCCACAACCAGTCGCGCCAGCTCCAGGCGATGCTGTCGCGTCAGGAAACGCCCGAATCCACCGAGCTGCGCCAGGCGACCTCGGCGCTGCTGCGCGCGTCGTGGTACCTGCTCGAGACGATGGGCCTGGAGCCGCTCGCGCCCTCGCGCCTGCATCAGGCCATCGAGAAGAGCACCATCTACGCCGAGCTCTGAACCGAGCGCCGACACCGCCATGAGCACCGAACGCCGTCACTTCTCCCGCATCGCGTTCGCCGGTCCGGCGCACCTGGTGACGGTCGAGCAACGCCTGCCGGTGCAGGTGCTGGACCTGTCGCTCAAGGGCGCGCTGCTGCTGCTGCCCGAGGGCGCCAGCGTCGAGCCCGGCGCGCTGTGCCTGCTGGACCTGCCGCTGGCGCCGCACGAGGGCCGCATCACGATGGCGGCACAGCTGGCGCATGTCAGCGACGGCCGCGCCGGGCTGCTCAGCCTGGGCATCGACATCGAGAGCATCACCCACCTGCGCCGCGTCATCGAGCTCAACCTCGGCGACGCCTCGCTGGCCGAGCGCGACCTGAAGGCGCTGGTCGCCTCTTGACCCCCTCGCCCGCGAAGCGGGAGAGGGAGGGGTGAGGGCTCGTGATCGACAGCGAGCCCTGCCCCGAGCCCTCACCCCCCGCCCTCTCCCGCTTCGCGGGCGAGGGGGCCCAATGCGCACCGATTGACACGGTTGCTCTCCCGCAAGCGGGAGAGGGTGTCAGGCAGGCTCACTCGGCGATGAACTTCCTCAGCACGGCGAAGGCCGCGACGGGATCGTCGCGCCACGCGCCGTGGCCCACGCCCGGGAATCTCGCCAGCTGACGCCACTCGACCGGCAGTGCCTCGTGGATGTCCAGCGCGTCCTCGAGCGGGCAGACCGGGTCGTCCTCGCCCACCATCACCAGCACCGGGCATTGCGCCTTCTCCAGGCCCTGGAGCAGCCCCAGGTCCTGTTTCTCCCCGCTGACGAAGTGCAGCAGGATGTCCAGGTTCACCAGCGTGCGGCCGCTGGCCTCGGGGTCCGCGGCCGGCCGCGTGTTGTAGAGATGGCGCACGCCGGCCCAGTAGGCCTCGAAGGTCGCGTGCGACGGTCGGCTCCAGAAGGCCTCGGCCAGCGCGCGCGCCTCGGGGCCGCCGCGCCGCTCGAAGGCCGCGAGCTTGCGCTCCAGGCCCATGTGGTGCGAGGTGCTGGACAGGATCACCTTGGACGCATGCCCCGGATGGCGCGCGATGTAGCGCTGCGCGACGAAGCCGCCGAAGGACTGGCCCAGCACGATGGGTTTCTCGATGCCCAGCGCGTCGCTCAGCCGCACGATGTCGTCGGCCCACATGTCCAGCGTCCACTCGGAGGACGGCCGAGGATCGCTGCGTCCATGGCCCCGGTGGTCGTAATAGACGATCTGCGCCAGATCGGCCAGCTGGCTGAAGGCGGGCTTGAACGCCGCGTGGTCGAACCCCGGTCCGCCATGCATGCAGATCAGCGTGGGCTTCTCGCGCATCCGTGTTCCGTCCGGCACCAGGCCGGGCCCCTCGACGTCCACGAACAGGCGGACGCCGTTTCCGATGTTGATCTTCATGGGCGGGGAGTATGCCGCCCTTCCCTCGTCGTTCACCCCACGGATACCGGTCCCATCCCGCTGGGGCCGGCTTCGTCGCAGTCCGCTGGCGGGGCCGCCGGGGCACGGCCAGAATGCCGCCCATGTCCGATGCGCCCCCTCCCCTGTCCGCCCCGGCCCCGCTCGGCGCGGGCGCCCCCTCCCGCCCGTCGGCCCGGGAGGCCGCGCTGCAGCTCTTCAACCTGCGCATGATCGCCGCGGCGTTCTACTTCTGCCTGGCCATGGCCGGCGCGCGCTCGTTGACCTGGCTCACCTCGGACGACGGCGTGTCGGACTGGCTGCTCGAATGGCTGCGCTTCACCCGCCAGACCTTGCTGACCGCGCTCAGCATCCTGGCCGCGCTGGCCCTGGCCGAGGCGCTGCTGGCCCGCACCGCCAGCCGCTGGCCGGTGGCCCTGCGCGCGGTGGCGATCGCCGCCGGCGCGACGGTGGGCACGCTGCTGCGCTACAAGGTCGCCAACCTGGGCGCGCCCGAGGAACCGCTGCATTGGGACTGGGTGCTGTCCACGACGCTGCTGTGGCTGGTGCTGGGCAGCTTCTTCGCGGCGCTGCTGCACGGCCTGCGTGAGGAACGCGGTGCGCAGGCCCGGCTGGCCGCGCTCTCGCGCCAGCACGACACGCTGCAGGCGCAGCAGATGGAGGCGCAGTTCTCCGCGCTGAACGCGCAGATCGAGCCGCACTTCCTGTTCAACACGCTGGCCAACGTCAAGCGCCTGTACGAGACCGCGCCCGAGCGCGGCCGCGACATGATGACCAGCCTGATCGCCTACCTGCGGGCGGCGCTGCCCAGCATGCGCCAGGGCACGTCCACGCTGGGCCAGGAGCTGGAACTCGCGCGCAGCTACCTGACCATCCTCCAGCTGCGCATGGGCGAGCGGCTGCGTTTCGACATCGAGGCCGACGCCGCGCTGTTCAGCACGCCGCTGCCGCCGATGGTGCTGCCGACGCTGGTGGAGAACGCGATCAAGCACGGGTTGTCGCCACTGCCCGAGGGCGGACGCATCGACATCCTCGCGCGGCGCGAGCCCGACGGACGCGCCCTCGTGCTGGAGGTGCGCGACACCGGCCAGGGCTTCGCCGCGAGCGGCGGCAGCGGCGTGGGACTGGCCAACACGCGGGCGCGGCTGATGGCGATGTTCGGCCGCGACGCCTGCCTGGAGCTCGAGGCCGGCACCCCGCGCGGCGTCGTCGCCCGGGTGCGGGTGCCGCTGGGCGCGACTGCCCGGACGGCCGCGCCGTCGAGCGCCGCCACGGCGGGAGCCGCGACGTGAGCGCCGCGATGAACGCCGGCGCATCGGGTGCGTCGAGCGCGGCGGCGTCGCCGCTGGGCCACCTGTGGCACTCGTGGCGCTCGCTGCGCCGCGAGGAGCTGTCGTGGTTCCTGCTGATGGGCGTCTTCTACGGCCTCGTGGACGCGTCGTCGATCTTCTACGTGATGGACAACGCGCGCTGGCCCGCGGCGCTGGCCAACCAGTTGCTGACCCCGCTGCTGGTGGCGCTGGCCATCCTGCTGACCTGGCTGCCGGCCTCGCGCAGCGCGCTCGACAGCCGCTGGCGCATCGCCCGGCTGGGCCTGGCGGTGCTGGTCGGGGCGGTGCTGGCCAAGCTCGTCTACGACCAGCTGATGCCGATGCTGCACCTGCCCTCGATCGCGGACCTCGCCCGCGAGCGCAAGGGCGAGCACGCGGTCCGCCCGATCCAGTGGCTGAACTTCATCGGCGAATGCCTGTCGATCTGCGTCACCGCGAGCCTGTCGGTGGCCTGGTACGAGATGGCCATGCGCCGTCGACGCACCCGCGCCCGGCTCGAGGCGATGCTGCGCGAGCAGAGCGCGATGCAGCGCGACGCGGTCGCGGCGCGGCTGGCCGCGCTGCAGGCGCAGGTCGAGCCGCAGTTCCTCTTCGACACGCTCGTGGACATCGAACGCGCCTACGACCGCGCCGACCGCGAGGCGCCCGATCAGATGGAGCGCCTGATCCGTCACCTGCGCGTGGCGCTGCCGCGGCTGCGCGATCGCGGCGTGACGCTGGAGTCCGAGGCCGCGCTGCTGGACAGCTATCTGTCGGTGGTCGCGGGCCGGCATCGCCGCGCGTTGCCGCTGTCCATCGACTGGCCGGCGTGGCTGTCCGCGCGGCCGCTGCCGCCGATGCTGCTGCTGCCGCTGGCCCAGCTGATGCTGCGCGACGCCACGCGGCTGCCGACGCAGGCACGGCTCGCCGTGCAGGAAACCGCCGGGGGCGGCCTGCAGTTGCGGCTGGGTTTCGACCGCGGCGGCCTGTGCGGCGAGGAAGCCGCGCTGCACGCGCTGGGCGAGCGGCTGGAACGCCTGGAGCGTCCGCTGGGCGCGCCTCCGCCGCGGCTGAACTGCCGCAGCAACGCCGATGACACCGAATTCACGCTGGAGCTGCCCGCATGAGCCTGCATGCCACCCCGACCGCCGTGGTCGCCGAGGACGAGGAAACTCTGCGTCATGAGCTGATCGAGCGCCTGTCGCAGCTGTGGCCGGAGCTGGCCATCGTGGGCGAGGCGTCCGATGGCGTGCAGGCGCTGCGGCTGCTGCACGAGGACCCGCCCGATGTGCTGTTCCTCGACATCCAGATGCCCGGCGCCACCGGGCTGGAGGTCGCGCGCCAGGTGCAGGGGCGCTCGCATGTCGTGTTCGTCACGGCCTATGACCAGTACGCGGTGTCGGCCTTCGACGAGGGCGCGGTGGACTACCTGCTCAAGCCGCTGGAACCGGCGCGGCTCTTCACCGCGATCCAGCGGGTGAAGCAGCGGCTCGCCGGTCCGCCCACCGATCTGAGCGCGGTGCTGAGCCAGCTCGGCGCCCAGTCGGGCAAGACGCCGCAGCGGCAGTTCCTGCGCTGGATCAACGCGTCGGTGGGGCAGACGCTCAAGCTCATCACGGTCGACGAGGTGTTGTATTTCCAGTCCGACAACAAGTACACGCGCGTGGCCACGCGTCAGGGCGAGGCGCTGATCCGCAAGCCGCTCAAGGAGCTGGTGGAGGAACTCGATCCGCAGCAGTTCTGGCAGATCCATCGATCGACGCTCGTCAACGCGGCAGCCGTGGCCGGCGTGTCGCGCGACTTCCGCGGCCGCATGCAGGTCAAGCTCAAGGAAAGCGAGGACGCGTTGATCGTCGCGGAGAGCTACACCCATCTGTTCCGGCAGATGTGAGACCGCGGATCGCCGCGAGCCCTCACCCCCACCCCTCTCCCGCTTCGCGGGCGAGGGGTGTCACGGACAGACTGTCGCGTAGATGACCGCAGGGGCGGGATGGCACTTCCACAATCGCCGCAAACGACGGGAGACAGCCATGGCCGACGCCGCAGCCAACGAGACCAGCCACTACCGCATCTGCCCGCTGTGCGAGGCCGCCTGCGGCCTGCAGATCCGCACCGCCCCCTCCCCCACCGGCCCCACCATCGTCTCCATCCGCGGCGACGAGGCCGACCCCTTCAGCAACGGCTATCTCTGCCCCAAGGGCGTCGCGCTCAAGGACCTGCACGAGGACCCCGACCGCCTGCGCCAGCCGATGCGCCGCCGCGCCGATCGCCAGGGCTTCGACCCCATCAGCTGGGAGGACGCCTTCGCCGAGATCGCCCGGCGCCTGCCGCCGCTGCGCGAGCGCCATGGCTCCGACGCGGTCGCGCTGACCATCGGCAACCCGGCCTCGCACAAGATCGGCCTGTTCAGCTACTTCCCGCACCTGGCGCGCGCGCTGGGCACACGCAATCTCTTCTCCGCCTCGACGCTGGACCAGATGCCCAAGCAGCTCGCGTGCGGGCTGATGTACGGCCACTGGCTCAGCGTCCCCGTGCCCGACCTGCCGCGCACCGACCTCTTCATCTGCCTGGGCGCCAATCCGATGGTGAGCAACGGCAGCCTGTGGACCAGCCCCGACTACCGCGGCAAGGCCAAGGCCCTGCGCGCGCGCGGCGGACGCATCGTCGTCATCGACCCGCGCCGCACCGAGACCGCCCAGGCCGCCGATGAGCACCTCGCGATCCGCCCCGGCGGCGATGTCTACCTGCTGCTGGGCCTGCTGCATGTGATCTTCGACGAGGGCCTGGAGCGGCTCGGCGCGATGGCCGACCACGTCGAGGGTCTGCACGCGCTGCGCGCCGCGGTCGCCGATTTCCCGCCCGAGCGCGGCGCCGCGCACTGCGGCATTCCCGCCGACGCGCAGCGCCGCCTGGCGCGCGAGTTCGCCACGACGCCCAAGGCCGTGCTCTACGGCCGCTTCGGCACGTGCACACAGCGTTTCGGCTCGATCAACAGCTGGCTGATCGACGCGCTCAACATCGTCACCGGCCACTTCGACACCGAAGGCGGGCTGATGTTCCCCAAGGCCGCCGCGTTCGCCGCCAACACCATGGGCCGCCCCGGCCAGGGCAAGGGCGTAACGACCGGCCGGCGCCAGAGCCGCGTGGCCAAGGCGCCCGAGGTCATGGGCGAGTTCCCCATCAGCTGCCTGGCCGAGGAGATCGAGGTGCCCGGCGACGGCCAGGTCCACGCGCTGATCACGGTGGCCTGCAACCCGGTCCTGTCGGCGCCCAACGGCGCGCGCCTGGCGCGGGCGCTCGAGGGCCTGGACTTCATGCTCAGCCTGGACCCCTACATCAACGAGACCAGCCGGCATGCCGACCTGATCCTGCCGCCGCCCTCGCCGCTGGAGGACTGGCATTACGACATGGTCTTCTCGCAGCTGTCGTGGCGCAATCACGCGCGCTGGTCCGGACCGGTGATGCCCGCGTCCACGGGCACCGATGCTGATGCCAAGTCCGACGTCGACGCGCCCCGCGCGGAATGGGAGACGCTGCTGCGGCTGGCCGCGATCGCCATGGGCCTGCCGCCCGATGCCGACCTGCAGGCGGTCGACGACGCGGCGCTGAAGGCCGAGCTCAAGCGCCAGGCGGGCGATCGGGCCGACGAGATCCTGGCGATGCTCGACGGCGGCGCCGGACCGGCGCGCTGGCTGGACCTCGGCCTGCGCTCGGGCCCGTATGGCGATGGCTTCGGGGCACGGCCCGAGGGGCTGACGCTGGCACGCGTCCAAGCCGCGCCGCACGGCATCGACCTGGGCGAGCTCCAGCCGCGCATTCCCGAGGTGCTGCGCACGGCGTCGGGCCGCATCGACCTGGCACCGGCCGCGCTGGTGGCCGATCTCGCGCATGCGGACGCGGCGCTGCGGCATCCCACCGGCGACGAGCTGCTGCTGATCGGCCGCCGCGAGACCCGCAGCAACAACAGCTGGATGCACAACCTGCCGGTGCTGGCCAAGGGCCGCGACCGCTGCACGCTGCTGGTCCATCCGGACGACGCGGCGCGCGCCGGTCTCGCCGACGGCCAGGCGGCGCGGCTGAGCAACGCGCGCGGCAGCGTGATCGCGCCGGTCACCGTCAGCGCGGACATGCGTCCGGGCGTCGTCAGCCTGCCGCACGGCTGGGGCCACGACCTCGCGGGCAGCCGGCTGTCGGTGGCCGCGCGGCATCCGGGCGTCAACATGAACCTGCTGCTCGACGACGAGGCGCGCGATCCGGTCTCGGGCACCTCGGTGCTGAGCGGCATCGCGGTGCGGCTCAGCGCGGCGGAGGGCTGACGCCCACGCGGTTCAACGCGCTCTGACGTCCGTCTCCAGCAGGCTGCGCGGCACGTCGGCCCGCTCGGGCGGGGACGGGAAGCGTCCGGCCAGCATCCCGCTCATCAGCTCCAGGTGATGCATCACCTCCCACTGCTTGCTCAACGCGCGCGAGGGCAGGACGCCGTCGATGAAGCTCGTCAGGTAGCGCCGGGCCGCCTCCGTGGGCCCGAAACACGTGTCAGGCCGGTCCAGCGCCAGGTGGAAGGCCTGCAGCGCGCCGCGGAAGCGCGCCTGCGCGTGGCCGTCCTCGCCGGGCGGCCGATCCCCGATGAAGTGCTCGATCCAGACCTCGCTCCGCCCGGGCCCCGTCGTGGCCGCGCAGCGCAGATAGGTCAGCCGGAAGGACACCAGCCGCGACGACACGTCCGGCGCATCGGGCCGCGAGGGCAGCGTCGCGAAATCTGAGAAGCCCGCCCGCCCCTGCGCCTCGTAGCGCAGCGGCTGCTCGCTGAAGAGGTGGCGCTCGTGCAGCCGCAACGCCTGGTTGTCGGGCGCAGGGCGGTCCTCGACCCACACGGCCGATACGCCCGCCACGCCCGACGCGCCCGGTGCGCCCAGTGCGCTCGACAGGCCCGCCGGGAACACGGACAGCGGCCGCGGTTCGACGTTCTTGAAGAACACCAGCCGCAACGGCGCGCCGGCCAGCAGCGCGAGCACCTCCGCCAGCGGCGGTCCGTCACATCCGACCACCACCCCCAGCGGACGGCCGCTGAAGAGCTGCACGAATCGGCGCACCACCTCCGGCGTCAGCGTCGGACCGAGCAGCAAGGTCGGGTGGATCCATTGGCGCCGAGGCAGCGAGGTGAACAGCTGTCGGCCCCATTCCAGCGTCTGCATCTGCGGCAGCAGCTCGAAGTCCTGCCGCGCGGGATTCACGACCAGCCAGGTCTGCAATCGATGCGCCTCGCAGGCCTCCAGCGTGTGCCGCACCGAGGTCGCCGCCTGCCGCACCGGTTCGATCACCGGCTGCACGCGCCCCTCCGCGCCGAGCAGCGGTGCGAGGTGCCGCAGGGCCAGCACCTCCTTCTGTTTGCCATGGAGATATGGGAAATACATGGTCGGCTCCTCCATCTTGTCCATTGAGGGAGGCGCGATGATGAAGAGCACTGGTCGATCCGTCAGCAGCGATCGCCGATATGTGTGAGCCAAGTCAAGACTTGCGCAAAAAAGCTGGAAACGGTCGAGTGCGATTCGCACCGCCGCCAGCGGTCGCGACACTGACGCGCCCCGTTTTTTTCGGGCCCCGTCCTCGCGGAGTTCAGCGATCGCGCGCCAATGAAAAAGGGACCGCGATGCGGTCCCTTCGGGCGGGCCGCGCGAGCGCGGCGTTCGGGGTCAGGACTTGCGTCCGTGCGGGGTCAGCAGTTGCGTCAGCGGCCGCGTCAGGGGTTGCTTCAGGGGTTGCGTCAAGGGTTGCTCTTGGCGGGCTGCTGCGCCTGACCCATCGCCGCGAGTTCGGCCTCGCTGATGATCTCCATCGCGCGCACGACCTTCTGCACGCCGCGCACGCCACGGGCGATGTCGGTCGCGCGGGTGGCCTCGCGCTCGGTCACGCGGCCCATGATGTAGACGTTGCCGCGTTCCACGACGATGTAGAACGCGTTGGTGATCAGGTCCTTCGCATCGACCAGGCTCGCCTTGACCTTGGCGGAGATGGCCACGTCATTGGCGCGGCTGGACAGCGAGCTCAGCATGCCCACGCCCACCTCGTTCAGCACGCTGGACACGTTCTCCACGCCCTGCGCGATGCGCTCGACAGCGGCCTTGTCCTCGTCGTTGCGGGTCTCGCCGGTCAGCAGCACCATGCGGTTGTAGCTGTTGACGTTGATGTGCACGCGATCCCCGAGCTGCTCGCGGATGCGGTTGGCGGTCTTGAGCTCGATGCCCTGGTCCTCGAGCTGCGTGCCCGAGGTGCGCCGGTCGGTGGCGACGAACGCGCCGCCCACCGCCGCGCCGCCCACGATCAGCGGCACGCACGCGGTCTGCAGCAGCGCGCCGCCGACGGCGGCGGCCAGGATCAGGCGGCGGGAGACTCGGGAGGCGCGCTCGGAGCGGGAAGCGGTGCGGATCGGGGTCGTCATCGGGAGGTCCTTCGAGGTGGGGAGGGGCAAGCCCCGGGAGTCATTCGCTGGCGCCGAGCAGTTGCAGGTCGATCGCGTCGCTCAGGCAGTGCGAGAGCAGACGGTGGGCCTCGCCCACCCGCGCGAAGCGGCTGTGCGGGACGCGCAGCTGCACGTC
Source organism: Roseateles sp. So40a (assembly GCF_048081605.1). Classification (NCBI taxonomy): domain Bacteria; kingdom Pseudomonadati; phylum Pseudomonadota; class Betaproteobacteria; order Burkholderiales; family Sphaerotilaceae; genus Roseateles; species Roseateles sp. So40a. Next base: position 4,214,993 of record NZ_CP182288.1, read on the forward strand.
GGTGTCCAGCAGCGTGGCGCGCCAGTCGTCGTCCTGCGTGCCGCTGAGCACGATGACGCTCATCTCCTGCGCATGCGCGACCTGCAGCAGGGCCGCGGCCGCGCCGCTGGCCTGCGCCTCGAACAGCAGCAGCAGGTCGCCCGGATGGCCGAAGGTCTGGATCTGGCGCATCAGCGCCGACGCCGGATCGGCGTAGCCCTGGGCCTGCGCGTCCAGCGCGATCGCGGCCAGGCCGGGACGTTCCTGCTCGAAGCGGCCCGCGAGGAGCGAGGCCATGTACGTCGCGTCGGCGGCGGAGATGCCCAGGCCGGCGGTCAGCACGCGGCCGCCCCCGGTGAGCGCGTCCACCATCATCTGCGCGGCGACCGCCAGCGGGCGCGAGAGCCCCTCGGCGACCTGATAGAGCAGATCGGCGCTTTCGAAGAATTGTTGTTGTATGCGTTGTTCCAACATGAGCGCGAATGATAAGGGCTGGCCCTGCCCCCGATCCGGGCGCCTGACGGCCCCCTCGCCCGCAAAGCGGGAGAGGGCGGGGGGTGAGGGCCAGTGGCCTCACGCCGTCCACCCTTCGTCTGGCACATCGAACGCCGCTCGCAACCACTCGATCCTGTCCCCCTCGATCGCGACGACGTCGAACCGGCACGGCGGCACGTCCGCCATCGACTGCAGGAAACATCGCGCCGCGAAGATCACACGCTGTTGCTTGCCGCGCGTGACGCTGGCCGCCGCGCCGCCATGCTCGCCGTCCTCCCGCGCGCGCACCTCGACGAACACCAGCGTGCCGTCGCGCTCGCGCAGGATCAGGTCGACCTCGCCGCCGCGCGCGGACGGCCCGCGCGCCACCCGATAATTGCGCGCCACCAGGCGCAGCCCCTGCCGCCGCAGGTGATCGAGGGCGCGCTGCTCGGCCTCGACCCCGCGCCGGCGCGCCGCCTCGCGGTCCGCGCCGCCGCCCCATCCGCTGGAGAGCTTCTTGAACATCCCGTCGTCCCCGTCCGCCTCGTTGACCGCCGCCGCCGCCGCGGCTGCCGGTCATCAGCAATATCCGGGCGGCACGCTCTACGTCGTCGCGACCCCGATCGGCAACCTCGCCGACCTGAGCCTGCGCGCGATCCACGTGCTGGGGCTGGTCGACGCCGTCGCCTGCGAGGACACGCGCGTGAGCGCTCAGTTGCTGCGCTGGCTGGGCTTGCACAAGCCGCTGCTGGCGCTGCATCAGCACAACGAGCAGCAGGCCGCCGAGGGCCTCGTCGCGCGGCTGCTGGCCGGCGAGCGCATCGCCTACGTCAGCGACGCGGGCACGCCCGCGATCTCCGATCCCGGCGCGGTGCTGGTGGCCGCGGCGGCGCGCGCCGGCGTGCGCGTCGTGCCGCTGCCCGGCGCGAGCAGCGCGGCCGCGGCGCTCAGCGTGGCCGGCGACGCGCGGGCGCAAGGGTTCCGGTTCGTGGGGTTCCTGCCGACCAAGGCCGCGGAGCGCCGCACGGCGCTGCAGGCGCTGACGGGCGCGTCCTACAGCCAGGTGCTGTTCGAGGCGCCGCATCGCATCCAGGAGCTGATCGCGCTGCTGGCGGAAGTCGCGCCGACGCAGACGCTGACCGTCTGCCGCGAGGTCACCAAGCAGTTCGAGACGATCCATACCGCCCCCTGCGCGACGCTGCCGGCGTGGATGGCCGAGGACAAGCAGCGGGAGCGCGGCGAGTTCGTGCTGGTGCTGCACGCCGCGCCGGTGGTCCCGGGCGACGACGACTTGCCGGAAGCGGCGCAGCGCACGCTGCGGGTGCTCGTGCGGGACCTGCCGCTGAAGCAGGCCGCGGCGCTGGCCGCCGAGCTGACGGGCGAATCGCGCAAGGCGCTGTATCAGCTGGCGCTGGACTGGAAGCAGGATGCCGAGGGCGACGATGACGAGGGCGCCGACGAGACGCCCTGAGTTCGTCATCCTGCGCAGCTTTTGAAGCCCCTCGCCCGCGGAGCGCGAGAGGGGTTGGGGTGAGGGCTCGTGTGAGCGCACGGTGCCCTTCGCAGAGCCCTCACCCCCGCCCTCTCCCGCTTCGCAGGAGAGGGGGTCAGAGCGGCGGCCTGGAGGGGCCGGCTCAATTGCCGGCGGTGCGCTTGTTGTGCTTCGCGCGGCGGATGTCGGCACTGGCGACGTCCTGCTTCTTCTGGATCTGACGGCGTTCCTTGGCGGTGACCACACCATCCGACTTCGCCTTCGCCTCGGCGTTGTTCACGCGGGCCTGTTCCTTCTCCAGGCGCTGGGTCTCGTGCGCGGTCAGCTGACCCGACGCGGCACCGTTGGCGATGCGTTGCTGCTGGTTGGCTTCACGCTGGTCGACGCGCGGCGTGGCGGTCGAGGCCGGGGCGGCGGTCTGGGCGAACGCCGAGGCGGCGAGCAGGCTGGACACGAGGGCGATCGACAGGGACATGCGCTTCATCGAGGTTCTCCTTGGGAGGGTTGGCTGCGGGTTGTGGGCCGCTGGGGAGACAACGCATGTCGAACCGGACACGGTGACCGGGCATCGGTAAAGGTCTGTGAAGCGATTGCTACGGGTCGATACCGCCACATCGCGGCTGATTGCGGCAGATTGCGCCGGGCGCCACGCCTCGGGTCACCACGCAAGGGTCAGGGTCACGGGCCCTGCCTACAATCGCCCGATGATTTCGCGCGAACCCACCCTCGCCCGCCTGGTCACCGCCCGTGCCCAGCTGCTCGAACCCTTCGGCCTGACCGACGCGTCGCTGTCGCAGGCCTTGCGGCTGATCACCGAGCACCGCGTCGACGACGCCGACCTCTACTTCCAGACCACCCGCGCGGAGGGCTGGAGCCTGGAGGAAGGCATCGTCAAGAGCGGCAGCTTCTCGATCGACCAGGGCGTGGGCGTGCGCGCGGTCGCCGGCGAGAAGACGGCGTTCGCCTACTCCGACGACATCTCCGAGGCCGCGCTGCTGGACGCCGCGCGCACCGTGCGGGCGATCGCGTCGGCCGGGCAGAGCAGGCGGGTGAAGGTGCCGGCCGAGCCGGTGGTCTCCGCCAGCCGCGCGCTCTACGGCGAGGCCGACCCGATCGCCAGCCTGGACAGCGCGCAGAAGGTCGCGCTGCTGGAACGCACCGAGCGCCTGGCCCGGTCCAAGGATCCCCGCATCGCGCAGGTGATGGCCGGCCTGGCCGCGGAGCACGAGGTGGTGCTGATCGCGCGCGCCGACGGCACGCTGGCCGCCGACGTGCGCCCGCTGGTGCGCCTGTCCGTCACCGTGATCGCCGAGAGCAACGGCCGTCGCGAGGTCGGCTCGGGCGGCGGCGGCGGCCGATTCGGCCTGGCCTATTTCACCGACGAGATGATCGCGTCCTATGTCGACCAGGCCGTGAGCGCCGCGCTGACCAACCTGGAATCGCGTCCGGCGCCGGCCGGAGAGATGACCGTCGTCCTCGGCCCGGGCTGGCCCGGCGTGCTGCTGCACGAGGCGGTCGGCCATGGCCTGGAAGGCGACTTCAACCGCAAGGGCTCGTCGACCTTCTCCGGCCGCATCGGCGAACGCGTCGCCGCCAAGGGCGTGACCGTGCTGGACGACGGCACGATCCCCGATCGCCGCGGCTCGCTGAACGTGGACGACGAGGGCTGCGCCTCGCAGCGCAACGTGCTGATCGAGGACGGCATCCTCAAGGGCTACATCCAGGACGCGATGAACGCGCGGCTGATGAAGGTCGCGCCCACCGGCAACGGCCGCCGCGAGAGCTACGCCCACGTGCCGATGCCGCGCATGACCAACACGTACATGCTGGGCGGCGACAAGGATCCGAAGGAGATCATCGCCAGCATCGACAAGGGCCTGTACGCGACCAACTTCGGCGGCGGCCAGGTCGACATCACGTCGGGCAAGTTCGTGTTCTCCGCCAGCGAGGCCTTCTGGGTCGAGAAGGGCAAGATCATGTACCCGGTCAAGGGCGCCACCATCATCGGCAACGGCCCCGACGCGATGACCCGCGTCAGCATGATCGGCAACGACATGCAGCTCGACACCGGCGTGGGCGTGTGCGGCAAGGAAGGCCAGAGCGTCCCGGTGGGCGTGGGTCAGCCCACGCTGCGCATCGACGGCCTGACCGTCGGCGGCACGGCCTGACGCCTGCGAATCGGCTCTCCGGGCCGGTTTCCGACGACCCGGCTCCGGCCGGGTTTCGTTTTTCCGCGAAGGCTGACTTGCCCGATGTCGTCGCGCGACGCGGGCGGATGTCGGCCCTTCGCGCTTGACGCAGCGCAGCAAGCGCAGGCACTATTGCCCCTTATGCGTTCCGCACCGAAGTTTTACTTTGCTTATTTTTGGTTCTCGCACCGCCCCGGCGGAGGAGAGGCGAACGCATAAGCAAACGCCAAGAATCCTCAAGAAACCGCCGGGCCCACAGCCCGGCGGTTTTTTTTCGACCCGGCGTGATTCCCCCTCGAAGCGATTCGTCAGCGGTTCCTGAGCGGCGTCCCCGCACACAACCCAGAAAGCGTCATCCCATGAATGCCAAGTCCAACAGTCCTTATCCCAGCGCCTCGCAGGCGGAGCGCTGGTATTCGCCGCAGGACAAGACCTCCCAGACCGACGATGAACGCATCCTGGACATCACGCCCTTGCCGCCGCCCGAACACCTCATCCGCTTCTTCCCCATCCGTGGCACGGCCATGGAGCAGCTCGTCGTGGGCACGCGCCAGCGCATCCGCGACATCATGCAGCGCAAGGACGACCGCCTGCTCGTGATCATCGGGCCGTGCTCGATCCACGACCCCGGCGCGGCGCTCGAGTACGCCAAGCGTCTGATGACGATGCGCGAGAAGCACGCCGACACGCTCGAGATCGTCATGCGCGTGTACTTCGAGAAGCCGCGCACCACCGTCGGCTGGAAGGGCCTGATCAACGACCCCTACCTCGATGAGAGCTACCGCATCGACGAGGGCCTGCGCATCGCGCGCCAGCTGCTGCTGGAGATCAACCGGCTGGGCATGCCCGCCGGATCGGAGTTCCTGGACGTGATCTCGCCGCAGTACATCGGCGACCTGATCAGCTGGGGCGCCATCGGCGCGCGCACCACCGAGAGCCAGGTGCACCGCGAGCTCGCCTCGGGTCTGTCCGCGCCGATCGGTTTCAAGAACGGCACCGACGGCAACATCAAGATCGCCACCGACGCCATCCAGGCGGCCGCGCGGCCGCATCACTTCCTGTCGGTGCACAAGAACGGCCAGGTCGCGATCGTCGAGACCAAGGGCAACCGCGACTGCCACGTGATCCTGCGTGGCGGCAAGGCGCCGAACTACGACGCGCAGAGCGTCGCGGTGGCCTGCGCCGACCTGGAAGCCTCCAAGCTCGACACGCGGCTGATGGTGGACTGCTCGCACGCGAACAGCAGCAAGAAGCATGAACGCCAACTCGACGTGGCCAAGGACATCGCCGCGCAGATCCGCGCCGGCAGCACCAGCATCTTCGGCGTGATGGTCGAGAGCCACCTGAAGGGCGGCGCGCAGAAGTTCAACCCGGGCAAGGACGATCCGTCGCAGCTCGAGTACGGCAAGAGCATCACCGACGCCTGCCTGGCCTGGGACGACTCGATCGAGGTGCTGGACGTGCTCAGCGAGGCCATCCGCGCCGCGCGCACCGAGACCGTCTGAGCGCCATGGCCCCTTGGCCCCATGGCCCCCTCGCCTGCGAAGCGGGAGAGGGGCTTCAGGCCGATCAGGCCGTCACGTCGAGGATGCGCGGCGTGCCGCCGGCGCGGTCCACATGGCTGACCAGCAGCGGACCGAGTTCGACCCGCACGCTCAGGTCCGGAAAGCGGACGGCGGTGAAACTGCCGTGGGAATACGCCGGCGTCTCGATGCGGCTGACCGGCGGCGCTTCCTGCCCCAGCGGATGGCGGCCGTAGGTGACGTCGGCGCTGTTGCGGGCGTAGGTCTCCTGGAGCGGCCCCTCCGTCCCGATGAACGGGGACAGCTTGAGCACCACCGACGGCGGCGGTCCGTCCAGCATCTCCTGCTGGATCCTCGCGCGGTACTGCTCCAACGGACTGACGTCGAACGGCGACGTCCTGAGCGGCGCCGCCTGTATCTCGGAAAACTTCAAATCGCCCCGGCGGCGATCCGGTTCCTGCCCGGCCGCCGCGCTCCCTCAAAGACTGTTCTGTGTTCTGGTGACCGGGCGGCCCGCGTGCGAGGCGCGTCGATGCGCGTCGATGCGCGCTCAAGTCCGGCCGGCCCAGGCCGAAATTGTCCGGCGTCGCGGGGGCGCGGCGCTCACGCGCGTCGTTGCGCCGGACGTTGATCGCCCGCGCGCCGCGAAAGCGTCGCGTGCACGCTGCATCTTGAAAAGCCGCGGCCACGCGCGCATGTTCGGCGAATGGCCCTCCTCGTCCTGGCGCTGGTTGCCGCGTTGATCTGCTTCTGGCTGCTGAGCCAGCCCTGGCGTCAGGCCCGACGCCGCGCCGCGCTGCGCGCGCGGGCCTTCCCGGCCGCGTGGCGCGCAATCCTGCGCCGCAACGTGCCGCAGGTGGCGCGTCTGCCGACCGATCTGCAGCTGCGGCTGAAGCGGCACATGAATGTCTTCCTCGCCGAGAAATCCTTCATCGGCTGCGCCGGTCAGGTGATCACCGACGAGGTCCGCGTGACGATCGCGGCGTTGGCGTCGCTGCCGCTGCTGGGCCGCACGCGCGGCTATTACCCCAAACTGCACACGGTGCTGGTCTATCCCGGCGCGTTCATCGTCGACCGCGTGCGCCATCAGGGCCCGCTGCAGATGCAGGACCGCCAGGTCCTGAGCGGCGAATCCTGGGGCGAGGGTCAGGTGGTGCTGTCCTGGGACGACGTGCTGCGTGACGCCGCGCAACCGGAGCGCGGCCACAACGTCGCGGTGCACGAGTTCGCGCATCAGCTGGATCAGGTCAAGGGAATGGCCAACGGCGCGCCGTGGCTGGGCAGCCGCTCGCGCCAGGCGCGCTGGGCGACGGTGATGCAGCACAGCTTCGACCTGCTGCGCGCGCGGCTCGCCGAGGGCGAGCCCGATCCGCTGGGCGACTACGCGGCCACCGAGCCGGCGGAGTTCTTCGCGGTCGCGAGCGAACGTTTCTTCGGCCAGCCTTGGGCGCTGGCGCAGGCCCATCCCGCGCTGTACGCGGAACTGCGCCGGTATTACGAGGTGGACCCGATGCTCTGGTCCTGAGCGCGGACCCGCCTCAGAAGCCCATCTCGGCCAGCAGCGCGTCGACGTCGTCCTGTTGCAGCGCCTTGTCGGGCGTCTGCACGCCGGCGAGCTGCTCCTCGGCCGCGGCCGCCTGAGGCGGCTCGTGCGCGGCGAGCAACTGCTGCAGCGGCATCTCCGCCGGACGCAGCATGTTCAGCACCTTGTTGATCACCTGGCCCGAGAGGTCCTGGAAGTCCTGCGCCATCATGATCTCGGTCTGCAGGCCCTTGACGCGATCAGCGAATCCGGCCGCGCCCGCCGCGTAGGCCGCGCACAGCCGCATCATCGCGCGGGCCCGCTCGACGCTCAGGTCGGGCGCGGCGGCAAGCCGCTGCAGCGACTGCGACAGCTCATGGCCCTGACGGGCCACGGCCTGCGCGTCCTCCTGCGCCGATTCCACGATGCCCAGCACCTTGTTGGCGGCCTGGTCGGTCATGCGCTTGACGTAATCCAGGCGCTCGCAGGCGTCCGGCAGCTCCTGCGACAACTGGTGCAGGGCCTGATGTTCAGCGGCGGAAAGGGGTGTTGCGGGCTCTGACATGGCCCATAAATCTTAAATCTGCAACCGCTGTAACCATCGGAAAGGGGGGCGGGCACCCGTGCATTTTTGGGGGTGAACCCTGCATTTGAGTCGCTCCCGCGGCCAGTCGCGGGTAGCCTTCGTCCCGTCCGCTCGCGGTCCGTGCTTGCTGTTGTTGGTCTTTGGCAAAGCGATCCGTCACATGAACATGGCCACCACCCGTCCCTCTCCCGGTTACTCCCGCGCCCCGCAGCGCGCGGGCGACGGCGCGAGCTTCGCCGCCGCGCCACGCGCGCAGAGCGCCCCGCCGCCGTCGCCGCTGCGCGATGTCAGCGAGATCATGGTCGGCGTGGTGCTGATGCTGGGCGTGCTCGCGGCCTTGCTGCTGCTGACGCTGTACACGCGCGATTCCATGGCCGTCGGCAAGGCGCTGCAGGAGCAGGGTCAGGCGCGCGGGACCATGGTCTGCAAGGATGGGCGTATCGCGCGTGGGGATGGGTCCATTCCGGATCGCATCACCGAGGACGGCGTCTTCGTCTGCACCGACTGGCGCACGCTTCAGGCGATCGAGCAGGAAGAGGCTGAGCGCGGGATGCGCAAATACTGAGCGTTTGCTTTCTCCCCTCGCGGATGGGGCAGGTTTACTCCCCTCGCCCGCGGAGCGGGAGAGGGGTGGGGGTGAGGGCTCTGCGTAGGGCACCGTGCCCCGCCACGAGCCCTCACCCCGCCCTCTCCCGCTCCGCGGGCGAGGGGGAATACACGATCAGGACCAGAGGTCGAGCGGCGGCTCGTGCGTCATGCCGCGCAGCAGGTCGCTGCGCGAAAGAAAGCCGATCAGCTGGCCGTTGTCGGCGCTCACCGGCAAGCCGGGCAGTCCGAGGTCCAGCATCAGCTGCGCGGCCTCGCGCAGCGGGGTGTCGGATTGCGCCACCGGCACCGGCGTCCACATCACTTCGTCGACAGGCGCCGCCAGGCGGTGCGCGATCATCGTCATCTCGGTGATCTCATCCAGGTCGTCGGCCAGTCCGCGCGTCAGGTCACCGCGCGTGGCCAGGCCACGCACCTCGCCCATCGGACCCAGCACCGGCGCCTGCGCCACCCCGGCGCGCGACATCAGCCGCATCGCCGCGCGCAGCGGCGCGCCCGAGCGCACGCTGATCATCTTGCGGCTCATCAGCTGGTGGACCTGCGTCAGCGGCTGACGCGTGGTGTCGCCCGCATACGCGGCGAGCGCCTCCTGCGCGACATAGGCCGAGGCACCGCCCGCGACCCCGCCACCGATCGCGCCGCCACCGCCCTGCCCCACGCCCGCCAGCACGACGGTGGATGGCGTCAGATCGCCCTGGCGCGCCATCGGCGCGATCGCGCGCGTGCGCGCGACCGCCTGCACCGGCGCGAGGTCGCGCACCTGCTCGAGCCCGCCCGTCAGGATCTTCCCGGAAGTGCCGTACACGGAAAACATGCGCTCAGGATCTCACGCCGCAACGCCGATGCCCATTGAGGAGAACGCGGATCAGGGCACGGATCACGGGACCGTTCATGGCAAGGCTCACGGCACCGCTCAAGGCACGGCTCATGGAACGGGATAAGCCGTCTCGTACTTCACCTCGCGCAGCACGACGTTGCTGCGCACGCTGGCCACGCCCGGCACCTTGAACACCTTGCTCTGCAGGAACTGGTCATAGCCCTTCATGTCGGGCGCGACGATCTTCATCACGTAGTCCGCCTCGCCGGTGATCGCCTGGCATTCCACGATCTCGGGGCTGGCGGCGACCATCGCCTCGAAGGCCTCGACCGCGCCTTCGGTGTGACGCACGAGGCTCACATTGGCCAGCACGCAGATCGACAGCCCGAGCTGCTCCCGGTCCACCAGCGCCACGTGACGCCGGATCACGCCGCGCTCCTCCAGCTCCTTCACGCGCCGCCACACCGGTGTGGCCGACAGCCCGACCTGCTCGGCCAGTTGCTGCGTGCTCTGCCGCGCGTCCGCCTGGAGCGCCTCGAGGATCAGCCGCGTCGCGCGATCGAAACGTTCATTTCCCATATCGGCCCTTTCTGAGAATGGCGCTATCGATCCACGAACGGAACCGAGCGAACAAGGCAAGAAAGTGCGCATTGTCTCGGAAAGAATCTGCTCATTCATACATTCGAGCCGACCGGGGCGCCCTCAGGGTCCGCGGCCGGCTCTTCCCGTTGGGGGAGACAGCCATGACCCAAGCCAGTCTTGCCGCCGCGCCGGCACTGCGCCCGTATCAGCTCTCGGACAACCTCGCCGCCTTGTCCGGCCAGGTCTTCCTCACCGGCACCCAGGCGCTGGTGCGCCTGCTGCTGATGCAGAAGGCCCAGGACGAACGCCAGGGCCTGGACACCGCGGGCTTCGTCAGCGGTTATCGCGGCAGCCCGCTGGGCATGGTCGACCAGCAGCTGTGGAAGGCCAAGAAGTTCCTCGACAAGGCCGCGGTCAACTTCCTGCCCGCGATCAACGAGGACCTCGCCGCCACCGCCTGCCTGGGCGTGCAGCGCGTGGCGCTGGATCCCAAGCGCACCGTCGATGGCGTCTTCGCCATGTGGTACGGCAAGGGCCCGGGCGTGGACCGCTCCGGCGACGCGCTCAAGCACGGCAACGTCTACGGCACGGCCAAGGAAGGCGGCGTGCTGGTCGTCTGCGGCGACGACCACGGCTGCGTGTCCTCGTCCACGCCGCACCAGAGCGACCTCGCGCTGCAGGCCTGGTCCATGCCGCTGGTGCATCCGGGCAACGTCGCCGAGTACCTCGAGTTCGGTCTCTACGGCTGGGCGCTGTCGCGCTTCTCGGGCGCGTGGGTCGGCTTCAAGGCGATCTCCGAGGTCGTCGAGTCCGGCATGACCGTGGACCTGGATGCCGTGCCGCTGGACTTCGAGCAGCCCGTCGACCACACCCCGCCGACCAACCTCCACATCCGCTCCGTCGACCTGCCTTCGCTGGAGCTGGAATCGCGCCTCGCGCACAAGATCGACGCGGTGCTGGCCTTCGCCAAGGTCAACTCGATCGACAAGCACATCGTGGTGAGCCCGCGCGCGACGCTGGGCATCGTCACCGTGGGCAAGGCGCATTACGACTTCATGGAAGTGCTGCGCCGCCTGGACCTGGACCCCAACGCGCTGGCCGCGGCCGGCGTGCGCGTCTACAAGGTCGGCCTCGTCTACCCGCTCGAACCCACGCGCATCCGCGCGTTCGCGCACGGCCTGACCGACCTGCTGGTCATCGAGGAGAAGGCCCCCGTCGTCGAGCGCCAGATCAAGGAACTGCTGTACCACCTGCCCGACGCGCAACGTCCGCGCGTGGTCGGCAAGTCCGATGAACACGGCGCCGCGGTGCTGAGCGCGCTCGGCGAGCTGCGCCCGTCGCGCATCATGCCGACCGTCGCGGACTGGCTCGCGCGCCTGAATCCCGCGCTGGACCGCCGCCATCTGGTGGTGGACTTCCTCACGCCCTGCCTGCTGTCCAACAGCGCCGATGGGGTGCGCCGTCAGCCCTACTTCTGTTCCGGCTGCCCGCACAACACCTCGACCAAGCTGCCCGAGGGCTCGCGCGCGCTGGCCGGCATCGGCTGCCACTTCATGGCGAGCTGGATGGAACGCGGCACCTCCGGTCTGATCCAGATGGGCGCCGAGGGCGTGGACTGGGCCGCGCATTCGCGCTTCACCACCGAGAAGCATGTCTTCCAGAACCTGGGCGACGGCACCTACTACCACTCGGGTTATCTGGCGATCCGGCAGGCCATCGCGGCCAAGGCCAACATCACCTACAAGATCCTCTACAACGACGCGGTCGCGATGACCGGCGGCCAGCCGGTGGACGGCCAGACCTCGGTGCCGCAGATCGCGCGCCAGGTCGAGGCCGAGGGCGTGAAGCGCCTGGTCGTGGTCTCGGACGAGATCGGCAAGTACGACGGCCACCACGGCCTCTTCCCCGCCGGCACGACCTTCCACGACCGCAGCGAGCTCGACGCCGTGCAGCGCGAGCTGCGCGAGATCGCCGGCGTCACCGTGCTGATCTACGACCAGACCTGCGCCGCCGAGAAGCGCCGCCGCCGCAAGAAGGGCGAGTTCCCCGACCCCAACAAGCGCATCTTCATCAACGAGTCCGTCTGCGAGGGCTGCGGCGATTGCGGACAGGCGTCCAACTGCCTGTCCGTCGTGCCGGTGGAAACCGACTTCGGCCGCAAGCGCGCGATCGAGCAGAGCAGTTGCAACAAGGACTTCAGCTGCGTGAACGGCTTCTGCCCGAGCTTCGTCTCGGTGCACGGCGCCAAGCTCAAGAAGCGCGCCGGCGCGGGCTTCGGTCCGACCGATCTGGCGCGCGAGATCGCCGCCATCCAGCCGCCCGCGGCCTGGGCCTGGACCGGCCCGTTCGACATGCTGGTCACCGGCGTCGGCGGCACCGGCGTGGTCACGGTGGGCGCGCTCGTGACGATGGCCGCGCACCTGGAAGGCAAGCAGAGCTCGGTGCTGGACTTCATGGGCTTCGCGCAGAAGGGCGGCGCGGTGCTGTCCTTCGTGCGGGTCGCGCCGACGCAGGACCTGCTCAACCAGGTCCGCATCGACACGCAGCAGGCCGACGTGCTGCTGGCCTGCGACATGGTCGTGGGCGCCAGCGCCGACGCGCTCGCCACGGTGAAGGCCGGCCGCACCGTCATCCTGGCCAACACGCATGAGCTGCCCACCGCCGCATTCGTCCGCAACCCCGATGCGAGCCTGCAGGCGGATTCGCTGCTGGCCAAGATGCGTCACGCGGTCGGCGAGGGCACGGGGCTGCTCGCGAGCATCGACGCGCAGGACATCGCCCAGCGCCTGATGGGCGACACCATGCCCAGCAACATCGTGATGCTGGGCGCGTGCTGGCAGCGCGGGCTGGTGCCCGTGTCCTTCGACGCGCTGATGCGCGCGATCGAGCTCAACGGCGTCGCCGTCGAGAACAACAAGACCGCCTTCGCGCTGGGCCGCCTCGCGATCGCCGCGCCCGAGGCGCTGCGCCGCCTCGCGGGCGAGCAGGCTGGCTCGGCCGTGCAGTGGTTCAACTTCGACCAGCTCGATGACAAGGACGGTCAACCCGGCCTGGTCTCGCGCCGCAAGGCCTTCCTGACCGAGTACCAGGACGCCGCCTACGCGTCGCGCTACGAGGCGCTGGTGCAGCGCGTGCGCGCCGCCGAGCAGTCGCTGGGCGATGCCGGCAAGGGCCTGCGCCTGACCAAGGCCGTGGCGCGCTACTACGCCAAGCTGCTGGCGATCAAGGACGAGTACGAGGTCGCGCGCCTGTACACCGACGGCCAGTTCGAGGCCGCGCTCAAGGCGCAGTTCGAGGACTGGGACCACCTCAGCTTCCACATGGCGCCCCCGCTGATCTCCAAGCCCGGTGCCGATGGCCGCGCGAAGAAGGTCGAGCTGGGCTCGTGGACCTTCAAGGCGCTCAAGACGCTGGCGAAGTTCAAGGGCCTGCGCGGCGGCGTGCTCGACATCTTCGGCAAGACCGAGGAGCGTCGCATCGAACGCCAGCTGGTGCGCGATTACGAGGCGCTGGTCGATGAGCTGCTCGCGCACCTGAGCGCCGACAAGCTCGAGCTCGCGACCAAGCTCGCGCGGCTGCCCGAGGGCATCCGCGGCTACGGTCACGTGAAGCTCGCCAACGTCGCCACCGTGCGCGCCCAGTGGAAGGACCTGCTGGACCGCTTCCACGGCCGCGCGGTCGAGGCGCCGATCGCTGTCGTGCCGCTGACGAAGGCCCCCGAACGCGTGAAGGGCGTGGCTGAACTCTGACCTTTGGGGGCTCCGCGCCGTCTTGGACATTCGTCAAGGCGCGCGGCGCGCATCGCGGGGAAGCTTTGGTCCTTGTGCCACTTCCTCCGCCGCCCGGGCGCACCGCGGCGGTCACCGCCATGCCGACAATCCTCAGCTTCCAGGGCCTGCGCGCCGCGATCTACCTCAATGACCAGCGGCCCGCGCAGGTCCATGTCATGGGCTCTGGCGGCGAGGCCCGCTTCGAGCTCCATGCGCCCTCCCCCGATGCGCCGCGCGGGCGCGTCGCGCTGCGCGAGAGCCACTTCTTCTCCCATGCTCGGCTGTCGGGCATCGCCGCGGTGCTCGCCGCGCAGCTGCCGCGGCTGCTCGCGGACTGGAGGGCATTGCATGGCCGGCATTGACGACGAACCGCGCGCTGACGACGAACCCGGCGTAGAGGCCGCCATCGACGCGGAGATGTTCGAAGCCGCCGAGCGCGAGGGCACGATGCAGCGCTCGCTGATGCCCGCGGCGATCGCGGTGCGTTACGACGGCGTGACCGATCGCGTGCTGGTGGTGCTGGACACCGGCGTGGAACTCGCGTTCGCGCCCTGGCTGGTGCAGGGCCTGGGCGGCGCGGAGGCGGGCGACCTCGCGCAGGTCGCGATCTCGCCATCGGGCCTGGGATTGCATTTCCCGCTGCTCAACGCGGACGTCTACCTGCCGGGCGTGCTCGAAGGCGTGATGGGCACCCGGCGCTGGATGGCCGCGATGCGCCGTGCGGACCGCTACAACTGTGAAGTAGCGCAAAGGCCTCTGGACAGGCCCGACAGGGGGACGGCATGCTAGCTCCATGTCCGCTTCGACACATCGCCCCGAGACCGTGCCTGCCGCGCTCGCCGCGCCCCGGCTGCGCCGCCGCACGCTGCTGCTGAGCGCCACGGCTGGCGCGGCGCTGGCCGCCTGCGGCGGTCTGCCCTCCGCGCCCGACATCCCGATGGACGCCGCCCAGCGCCTGCGCGCCGCGGATCGCATCGGCTGGGGCGCGACGCAGGCGCAGCTCGCGGAGATCGAGCGCATGGGCTGGGGCCCTTATGTCGAACGCCAGCTCAAGCCCGACGTGAAGGCGGCGATGCCCGGTCCGGTCCAGGCCCGCATCGACGCGATGGGCATCACCCAGGGCGATGTCGCCGCGCGCGTGTGGGCCGCGGAGTCCTTCCGCCGCAACGGCGACAAGGGCGCGACCGAGGACGAACGCGCCGCGGCGCGCAAGGCCTATCAAGAAGCGCAGGGCCTCGCCGCGCGTGAGACCGGCGAGCGCCAGTTGCTGCGCGAGCTCTATGCGCAGCAACAGCTGCTCGAGCAGATGTCGTGGTTCTGGTTCAACCACTTCAACGTGCACCAGGGCAAGCGCGACATCCGCCTGATGCTGTCCGATTACCAGGACCGCGCGTTGCGGCCGCATGCGCTGGGGTCCTTCCGCGCGATGCTGGGCGCCGTCGCGCGGCATCCGGCGATGCTGCGCTACCTGGACAACGATCAGAACGCGGTGCGCGGGCTCAACGAGAACTACGCGCGCGAGCTGCTGGAGCTCCACACCATGGGCGTGGACGGCGGCTACACGCAGCGCGACGTGCAGGAGCTGGCGCGGGTGCTCACCGGTTTCGGCGTCCGCGTGGACCCCGACCCCGCGAAGGTCGCGCCGCGCTTCGAGGCGCTGTACCAGCGCGACGGCCTGTTCGAATTCCACCCCGGCCGCCACGACTTCGGCGACAAGCAGCTGCTGGGCCGCACGATCAAGGGCAGCGGTGCCAAGGAGCTCGACGAGGTGCTGGACCTGCTCGTGGCGCAGCCGGCGACGGCGCGTTTCGTGTGCCGCAAGCTCGCGGTGTTCTTCCTGAGCGACCAGCCGCCGCCCGAGCTCGTCGACGCGATGGCGTCGGCCTTCCTCAAGACCCGCGGCGACATCGCGGCCACGATGCGGCCAATGCTGTACTCGGCGGCTTTCACGTCGACCGACGCGCCCAAGTTCAAGGATCCGCACCGCTACCTGCTGTCCAGCCTGCGCGCCGGCTTCGAGCAGCGCGAGCTGGTCAACGCGCAGCCGCTGCAGAACTGGCTGCGCCGGCTCGGCCAGGGGCTTTTCGACAAGCAGACGCCCGACGGGTATCCGCTCACGGCCGACGCGTGGAACAGCCCCGGGCAGATGACGCTGCGCTTCGAGGTCGCGCGCCAGATCGGCACCGGCGCCGCCGCGCTCTATCGCCCCGAGGGCACGAACGGCCCGGTGCCGATGCCTGACCTGCAGCCGCTGCGCGCCCGGGTGGAGCCCACGCTGGCGCCGTCCACGCGCGGCGCGCTCGCGCAGACCACGTCGCCGCAGCAGTGGCTCACGCTGTGGCTGTCCAGCCCTGATTTCATGTACCGCTGACCATGCAACGACGACACCTCCTGCAAGCCCTCGCCGCGAGTCCTCTGGCGATCTCCGGCGCGCGGCTGTTCGCGGCCGGCGCGGAGCAGGCGTCCGGCAGATCGCCGACCCCGCCCATGACGCGACCGCGTTTCCTGCTCGTGTTCCTGCGCGGCGGTTATGACGCCACGAACCTGCTGATTCCGACCGGCAGCAGCTTCTATTACGAGCAGCGGCCGCGCATCGCGATCGCGCGGCCCTCGGCGAACGATCCGGCCTCGGCGCTGGCGCTCAACGCGGACTGGGGTCTGCATCCGGCGCTCAAGGCCAGCCTGTATCCGCTGGTGCAGGCGGGTCAGGCGCGTTTCCTGCCGTTCGCCGGCACCGAGGACCTCTCGCGCAGCCATTTCGAGACGCAGGACAGCATCGAGCTCGGCCAGCCGGTGGGCGGCTCGCGCGACTACAACTCCGGATTCCTGAACCGGCTCGCGGCGGAGCTCGACGCGCAGCAGGCGCTGTCCTTCACCGACCAGTTGCCGATCGCGTTCCGCGGACCGGTGCGCATCGCCAACGCGGGCTTGCGCGAGACGGCGCGTCCGGCGGTCGATGCGAAGAATCGCGCGCTGATCGCCAGCATGTATCAGGGCCAGGCGCTGGGCGCGACGGTCGAGGAAGGCTTGGCGCTGCGAGAGGAACTGGCGCGCGACCTGTCGCCCGACAAGATGAAGGCCATGACCGATGCCGCCGGGCGCAACGCGATTCCGGCCAAGGGCTTCGAGCTGGAGGCACGGCGCATCGCGACGCTGATGCGCGGGCGATTCAGCCTGGGGTTCATCGATGTGGGCGGCTGGGACACGCACGTGAACCAGGGCGGCGCGACCGGCCAATTGGCCAACCGCTTCGAGGAACTGGGCCGCGGACTGGCGGCGATCGCCGATGAACTGGGGCCGGAAGTCTGGCGCGAGACCACGGTGATGGTGATCAGCGAGTTTGGCCGGACCTTCCGCGAGAACGGCAACCGCGGCACCGACCACGGGCATGGGAGCGTGTACTGGCTGCTGGGCGGCGGACTGGCCAGCGGCGGTCCGGTGGCCGGCGACCAGATCGCGTTGACGGCCAAGTCGCTGTTCCAGAACCGGGACTATCCGGTGCTGAACGACTACCGTGCGGTGCTGGGCGGGCTCTGGCAACGGCAGTTCGGCCTCTCGAACGCCGCGCTCGCGCGCGTGTTCCCCGACGTGCAACCCAAAGACCTGCGGCTGGTCTGAAGACCCCTCACCCCCCGCCCTCTCCCGCTTCGCGGGCGAGGGGGCCTCAGGGCCTCTCTCCGCGAAAGCCCCTCGCCCGCGAAGCGGGAGAGGGGTTGGGGTGAGGGCTCTGGGCAGGGCACGAAGCCGAAGGCGCAAGACCCCAGCCGTTGCAAGCGCTTGCACGGCAGGGCTTGCAGATGCGAGCAATTCTCATCTAGGATCGACGCAAACGAGAAGACTCCGGCGGGATCCGACCCCGCGACCAATGCAAATTGCAGGGAGGCCGCGCCGCGATCCGATCGGCATCGTTGGCGGCTCGGCCTCCTTTTCTTTTGGTCCGCGCCCATCCGGCCCCGCCGCTTTTCGTTTCCCCCGCCACAGCAAGCGTTCCTGCCAGCCCGTGTCCGCCGGACTTCCCGGTTCACACCCGTTCGTCAGGAGCCGCTCATGCCTTCGCTTCCGTCCCGCCTGCCGCTGTCACCGGCCGGGTCCGTGCCGGCCCTCCCTCCGTCGGGGGACGCCCGCCCCGCTCCGATGGCGGGCGACGGGGGATGCGCCGCGGCCGATCATCCCGGCGTCGAGTGCCTGCGCTGGATGGCCTTGAAGATCAGCTGCGGACTGGCCCCGGATGACCCGGGCCTGCTGCGCCAGCACCAGCTGGCGCTGGAGCAGCTCGTCGAGGCCGGCGTGCTGGCGCCGATTCCCGCCCAGGAGCAGGCCCTCCGATTGCTGTACGGCACGGCGCACAACACGCTGCTACCCTGGCATTGGCGATGTGCCTGCCTGGATCAGCTCAACCGGCCGCTCGCGGCGCTGCACCGGCTGGCTCACGCCCATGGCGATGACGCGCTCGTCGCGCGACTGCAGCGCTTCCATTGGCGCCTGACCCGCCGCCCTCTTCAGGATTGACCAGGAACGAAGGATCCCCGATGACCAAGGCCACCCGCATCGAACGCGACTCCATGGGCGATGTCGCCGTGCCCGTCGACGCGCTGTACGGCGCGCAGACCCAGCGTGCCGTCGAGAACTTCGCCATCAGCCGCCAGCCGATGCCCGAGCGTTTCGTGCGCGCGCTGGTGCTGCAGAAGGCCGCCGCGGCGCGCGCCAACATCGCGCTGGAGCAACTGCCTGCCGACATCGGCCAGGCCATCGACCGCGCGGCCACGCAGCTGCTGCAGGACCCGGCGCTGATGAACCACTTCCCGGTGGAGATCTTCCAGACCGGATCGGGCACCAGCTCCAACATGAACGCCAACGAGGTGATCGCCACGCTGGCCACGCGGCTCATCGGCACCGGCGCGGCCAACCCGCTGTCGGTCAGCCCCAACGACCACGTCAACGCGGGCCAGAGCAGCAATGACTCCATCCCCACCGTGCTGCACATCAGCGCGGCGCAGGCGCTGCAGGGCGAGCTGCTGCCGGCGCTGGACCTGCTGGTGCAGACGCTGCAGGACAAGATCGGCAGCGACGGGCATCACGTCAAGACCGGCCGCACCCACCTGATGGACGCGATGCCGCTGCGCCTGGGCCAGGAGCTGGGCGGCTGGTGCGCGCAGATCGACGCGCGACGCGCGCAGCTGCGCGCGCTGTTGCCTTGCGTGTGCGAGCTCGCGCAGGGCGGCACGGCGGTGGGCACCGGCATCAACGCGCACCCGGACTTCGCGCGGCGCTTCTGCGAGGAGCTCTCCACGGCCACCGGCCTGAGCTTCCGGCCGGCGCCGGACTTCTTCGCCGCGCTGTCGGCGCAGGACACGGCGGTGGCGCTCTCGGGCGCGCTCAAGGGCCTGGCGGTGGCGCTGATGAAGATCGCCAACGACCTGCGATGGATGAACTCGGGGCCGCTCGCGGGTCTGGCCGAGATCGAGCTGCATGCGCTGCAGCCGGGCTCGTCGATCATGCCGGGCAAGGTCAATCCGGTGATCCCGGAGGCGGTCACGATGGTGTGCGCGCAGGTGATCGGCCATGACGCGGCGATCACGATCGCGGGGCAGTCGGGCAACTTCCAGCTGAACGTGATGCTGCCGCTGATCGCGACCAACCTGCTGGACAGCCTGGCGCTGCTGGCGGCGGCCTCGAAGGCGCTGGCCGAGCAGGCGATCCGCGACTTCAAGGTCAACACCGACGGCCTGCAGCACGCGCTGGCGCGCAATCCGATCCTGGTGACCGCGCTGAACCGCGAGATCGGTTATCTGAAGGCCGCCGCGATCGCCAAGCGCGCGTATGCGGAGAAGCGCCCCATCCTCGACGTGGCCGAGGAGATGACCGACTTCGACCGCGCGACGCTGCAGCAGATGCTGGATCCAGCGAAGCTGACTGATGGCGGCCTCTGATCCTCACGCGATCCATCCCGCGCTGGCTCGCCGTCATCGGCTGCGCCAGCTGCTCGGGTTCGCGATCCTGCTCGCGGGGGCGGCGGTGCTGCTGCATCAGTGCTGGTCGTGGATCCGGCCCGAGGCCGGTGTCGGCCACGGATCGGTGATCGGGCTGGCGTTGCAGGCGGGTCTGCTCGCGGCGGCGGCGACGGCCTTCGGCACGCTGCCCGCGCTGGGCACGCGCAGCCTGTCGGCGAGGGGGCAGGACGCGCTGATGGGATTCGGCGCCGGCGTGATGCTGGCGGCGTGTTCGTTCTCGCTGATCATCCCGGGCCTGGCCGCGGCGCGCGAGCATGCGACGCCGACGGCCGCGGCGATGCAGGTCGCGCTGGCGGTGCTGCTGGGCGCGTGGGCGCTGATGGCGATGGACCGCTGGCTGCCGCATGAACACTTCATCAAGGGCCGCGAGGGCATGGACCCGACCCGGCTGCGGCGCACGACGCTGTTCGTGATCGCGGTCACGCTGCACAACCTGCCCGAGGGCTTGGCGATCGGCGTGGCCTTCGCGGCGAATGATCCGGTGGCGGCGGCCAGCCTGAGCCTGGCCATCGCGATCCAGGATCTGCCCGAGGGTTTCGTCATCGCGGTGGCGTTGATGTCGGTGGGGTACTCGCGGCGCAAGGCGCTGCTGCTGGGCGCGGCGTCGGGGCTCGTGGAGCCGGTGGGCGCGGTGCTCGGCGCGTGGGTGGTGTCGGCGTGGCCGCTGCTGCTGCCGTGGGGGCTGGGGTTCGCGGCGGGCGCGATGCTCTTCGTCATCAGCCACGAGATCATTCCCGAGTCGCATCGCAAGGGGCATGAGCGCTGGGCCACGCAAGGGCTGATGCTCGGCTTCGCGCTGATGATGGTGCTCGACACGGCGCTGGGCTGACGCACGGCCACGGCCGCTGGCCCTCACCCCTACCTCGCCCGCAAGCGGGCGAGGGGGAACCCGAGGGCGCGTGCAAAGCATCACGAGTCCCCGTCCAGGCCGATTCCGTCGATTTACAACTCGCCGCGCGCGGGCGGCAACCCGTCACGCTGATCGCGATGGCGCGCGTCGGCGACCGCGCACAAGCGGCGCTCGGCCCTTCACCATCGGTGCTCTGCCCTTCCAACCGCAGGACCCGAGCCGTGATGAAGAAGTTCTCCGCCGCGCTGTGCGCGATCGCCGCCGCGATCCCCCTGTTCTCGACGACCGCCTCGGCCGCCGGCCTCACGTCGCTGGAACTGCGTTGGATCTCGGGCATGACGCCGGTGCTGCAACACGCCAAGGCGCAAGGCATGCCGGTGGATGTCGTGGTGCAGCCGCAGGATGCGCCGGAGGCCTCGCCGCTGGCGCTGGGATTCAAGGACGGCCGCTGCAAGCTGGTGCTCAGCCTGCGCGGCAACCCCGAAGGCGAGGCCGCCACCGCGCGCCTGCCCGTGGGTCTCGAGGACAGCGCGCTCGAATTGATGGCCGCGCATGAACTCGGCCACTGCCGTCGCTACCTCGAAGGCGCGTGGTTCCACTTGCCGGCGGGGTTCTCCGCCGCACAGGCACCGGACGGTTTGAGCCCGGATCTGCAGCGGGCCTACCTGTCGATGAAGTCGACCCGCCGCGAGGAGGGTTACGGCGACCTGGTGGCGCTGAGCTGGGCGGCGCAACGGCACGCGGGGCAGTACGCCGCGCTGCACGCGTGGCTGGTCAGCGAGCGCAGCCGGGACCTGCTGCCGGGCAGCCACCACGACACGCTGGCCTGGATCAAGCTGGCCCGCGATCCGCAGGCGCTGGGAAGCGCCCCGTCGATGTTCGAGGCTGCGTTGCCGGTGTGGCAGCGTGGATTGAATATCGACGAAGAGTGAGATATTGGGATCAACCTACTCATTCGAGTAGGTTTTACGATTATCTTCGAATCATTTGAGTGGATACACCCGCCGAGATTTGTTAAGCAAATCTCCCAGGTTTCCACGCGCTGAATTCATTCCTAGACTGACTCCCATTCCTCGATGAATCCCGAAAGGGATAAATCAGGGATTCGGAGTGCCGACCGGTTTCGGCTCGTCTACCAGGAATGGATATGCAACTGCTCACTGAACAGGAAATTGATCTCGTCTCCGGAGGAGAGGTCGGCGCGACTGGCATGGGGGATGACTGGCATTACACGGGGGATCCGGCCAAGGAACCCAAAGACGACTCTTGGGGGCGCTGGATCAAGTGCATGAACCAAGACGTTCAGGCTTGCCTCGACATTTTCTGGACCGCTGCGGGCAAATAAGCAATGAGCCGCCCTCTCTCTCAATGCGGAGGGCGGCTCGATTGCACCAATCGCCATGAAAACATTCATTCGTCTCGGATTGGCCGCGCTGACCTTGGCGGTCGCGAATTCGGCACATTCCGTTGAATCCCGATCCACCCCTGAAAATACATCAGCGCTTTATGTCGCGGGGGATTCTCTCGTCATCAGAAGCACGGCGTTGATTCATCAGACAGTCGATGAAGTCATCGAGAAGCTCGATGCTGACCCCAATATTCGGAAGCTCTGGCTGATCGATGTGCCTGGTGGGTTCTCGATCCCAGGCGCCCGGCTCGCGTGGCGCGCGCAGGAACTGGATGTGATCGTGGGTGGAGGCTGCTACTCCGCGTGCGCAGACGTCGCGCTGGCGGCTCGCTCCTTGCGGGTCTCGCCTCGTCAAGGACGAATGACCGCCGCGATCGTCGTCCACGGGACCTTCGGCATGGACGGCACCTGGAGTTCGAACGGCCTCCACGATCTCGCCCGTTACGCCGCTCGCCTCGATCCGATCAAGCAGGCCGACATCGAGGAGGCGCTCCGTTACCCCTATCCGGTCGCTGCCGGTCTGTTCATCTTCACGGACGGGTCGGTACCCCAAGCCCAGGGAAAGACCACCTTGCTGTGCTCGCACTTCCCTCGCAAGTGCAGAGACCTGGATGTCACGCTGGAACAGTTGCACATCTCGACCACGGACGAGCCAGTGCCACCGCCACCCACCGAGGACACCCGCCAGGCACCCTCGTCGTGATGCCCGCCAGCATCGCGGCGGCGAGCACCCCCATCACCAGCGGCATCGACGCGGACGCGCCCTTCCCCACGGCGGCGCGCGGCCGTCCCGACAGCACATGCATCTTCTCTCCCTGATCGGATCGATGGTCTTCTTGAAGGCGACGCCGCGTCAGCGGACGTCGAAGGTCACCAGCATCGGCCGGTTGGACAGCGCGCTGCGCTCCACCATCAGCGTCAGCGTGCCGTTGGCCGACATCGCCAACGCGCCGCCCGCGCCATACCGCCACACCGCCTGGTGCGTGCCCAGATCGATGGCGAGGGTCTGCCGATCGGTCGAGACGAACAGGTGCTGGTTCGTCAGCACCATCTGGCGCTGGAAGTAGCTGTCGCCCGCGTCCATCGGCCACGACCACAGCAGGCTGCCGTTGGCGATGCTGCGCGCCTCGATGGTCTTGTTTTCCTGGTTGGACGCGTAGACCACGCCGTTGTTGCCGACCGGCAGGTCCATGTAGCGGCCCGACTGCGTCCAGCGCGTCTGTCCGCCGGCCAGATCGACGACGCTCCATTGGTTGTCGCGGCCCTCGCCGGGGCGCAGGTCGCGATTCGTGATGACCGTCGCGGTGCTCGCGTCCAGCAGCACCGGGTGCTGGTTGAGGGGCGTGCTGAACAGCACCACCGGCGACTTGCCCGGCGTGACGATGTCGACGTTGCGCGTACCGTCGCCCAGCGCGAAAGCGCGCAACCGGTCGCCCGCGTTGACGTGGACCCGCCCGTTGCCGACCGTCACGCCCCAGCGGATGAGCCCGGCGAGGTTCAGCGGCGGGTTGTAGGCCTGCGCGGTCCAGCGCACCGTGCCCAGGCTGTCCAGCCCGCGCGCGCTCAGCGTCAGGCCGTTCAGATCCGGCGTGATCAGGGTGTCGCCGCTCAGCGCCCAGGTGTCGCCCATGTCGATGGTGTCCACCGACTGCTGCGCGCGCACGGCGCCATCGGCGCGCGCGACCGTCGAGATCGCCGAGGTCTTGCCGTCGTTGGAAGCCGCGCCCGCGATCAGCAGGCGATCGCCTGAGGCCAGCGCCCGGTTGGGCGTGCCCGGCAGCGCGGCGCTCCACACGCGTTGGCCATCGGTCTCGGACAGCACGGTGACCGTGTCGGTCGCGGTGCCGTCCTCCAGCCGCAGCCCCGGGAGCACGACCTGACCCTGAGACAGCAGCACGTTGGCCGCCGGATAGTTCTGCGACAGGAAGGTGCGCGACCAGCGCGGCTGGATCTTGCTGGGGTCCACCGTCACCGCGATGAAGCCGTTGCGCGAAGGCGTGCCGCCGGGCCCTGCCCAGTCCACCGCCCCGCTGACTGCCTGCAGCGGCCGCGCGACGGAGTCCGCCGTGACGGTCAAGCGATAGCTGAAGCTGACCGAGCGGCGCTCACCCGGTGGCAGCGCGTTGCTCAGGGGGTCCTGGCCGAAGGCGATCGTGCCGCTGTAGGTGCCGGCCTTGAGTCCCGTGGTGAAACCCACGCTCACCAGCCACCGCCCGTCGGCCTGCAGATCGCGGTAGACGTGATCCACGGCCTTGTTGTTGGCCACCGCGGGGCGCTCTTCCCAGCCGGGACGGTAGTCGGTGGTCAGGCCGTTGATCGGGGTGGCGTACAGCTTGACGTCGGCGCAGGTGGTCGCCGGCGCCGCGTCGCAGCTGACGCTGGACTGGCTCAGCGCGTACATGTCCTTGGGCGAGTCCTCGAAGGGACTGCCGCCGCAGCCGCTCAGGACCAGGCCCGTTCCACCCGTCAGCACCGCCAGCATGGCGGCGCGCCACGCGGCATCGCGCCGCGCTTGCATCGTTCGCATGTGTTCTCTCTCCCTGAATGGCCCGAGGGAGGTCACGTGCATGCGTGCCAGGTTGTGCCTCGAGCCGCGCGCAGGCTAGCAGCGAGCGGCTGCGCGCGGAACCCACCCGAGGTGGGAACCGAGGGAAAGTCCCGAGGGTTGCGAGGGTCCTGACGCTCAGACCAGCGCGCGGCCGATCAGGATCTTCTGCACCTCGGACGTGCCTTCATAGATCTGCGTCACGCGCACGTCACGATAGATGCGCTCCACGGGGAAGTCGCTCACGTAGCCGTAACCGCCATGGATCTGGATCGCGGCGGAGCACACGCGCTCGGCCATCTCGCTGGCGAAGAGCTTGGCCATCGCCGCTTCCTTCAGGCAGGGCTGGCCGGCGTCCTTGAGCGACGCCGCATGCCAGATCAGCTGGCGCGCGGCCTCGATCTGCGTGGCCATGTCGGCGAGTTTGTGCTGCATGGCCTGGTGCTCGAAGATCGGCACGCCGAAGGCCACGCGTTCCTTGCTGTAACGCAGCGCCGCCTCGAAGGCCGCGCGCGCCATGCCCACCGACTGCGACGCGATCCCGATGCGTCCGCCTTCCAGGCCCGACAGCGCGATCTTCAGGCCCTGCCCTTCCTCGCCCAGCCGGTTGGCAGCGGGCACGCGGCAGTTCTCGAACAGGATCTGCGCCGTGTCGCTGGCGTGCTGGCCCATCTTGTCCTCGATGCGCGCCACGACGTAACCCGGCGTGGCCGTCGGCACCAGGAAGGCCGAGATGCCCTTCTTGCCGGCGGCCTTGTCGGTCACCGCCATCACGATGGCGACGTCGCCGTTCTTGCCGCTGGTGATGAATTGCTTCACCCCATTGATGACGTAATCGTCGCCCTCGCGGACCGCGGTCGTCTTCAGGCCGCCGGCCTCGGAGCCCACATGCGGCTCGGTCAGGCAGAACGCGCCGAGCATGTCGCCCCGCGCCAGCGGCTTGAGGAAGCGCTCCTTCTGGTCCTCGTTGCCGAAGGCCATCAGGATGGAGCACACCGGGCAGTTGTTGACGCTGACCACCGTGGAGGTCGCGCCGTCACCGGCGCCGATCTCCTCCAGGATGATGGCCAGGGCCAGGTAGTCCAGGCCCGCGCCGTCGTACTCGGTGGGCACGGCCACGCCGTAGCAGCCCAGCGCGGCCAGGCCTTTCAGCTGCTCGGCCGGGAAGTGGTGGGACTTGTCCCATTCGGCGGCCTTGGGCGCGATCTGGTCTTGCACGTAGGCACGGACAGCGTCCTGCACGGCGCGGTGGTCTTCGGAGAGCAGCATGGTCAGCTTCGGGTCGGAGCGGGCCCCGTGCGGGACCCAGGGGTGGTGTCGGCGCTCGTGACGCCGGGGGGAATGGGGTAATGCAGCGTGGACTGTCTGGACACGGGCTCCCACAGGCGCGCGGCGATGCGGTCGCCGTCGAGCGAGAGCCGCTCGCGCAGGCGCGCGTCCATCGGTTGCGCGGCGAGCCACTCGGCGCGGCGGTCGGGCGCGATCTCGCCAGCGGCCAGCGCCAGGCGCGCGGCTTCGTTGAGCAGCAGCAGCGAGGCCTGCTTGCGGGCGTAGACCTGATAGTTCGGTGCCGAGATTCCCACCAGCAAGCGTCCGACGGAATTGCGCCACGCCAGCGCGTCCCAGAAGTCTTCCGTCGTCGAGTCCGGATACCAGTCGAGCATCTCCAGCGGTCCGCCGGGGGCAAGTTGGAGCGCCCGCAGCCATTGCTCGTCCATCAGGTGGCTCGTGGCGTTGGGCATGGACCAGAGCGCCGTGCCACAACGCATCGGCGTCGCGGGCGGCTTAAAGGCGATCACCGCCGGATCGGCCACTGCATCGTCGATGCAGGCCATCTCCCGGATCGACTCCCGACCGAACTGCGCCTCCGTGCGGATCCAGGCGGAGGCATCCAGCGCCCGGGGCGACAGCGGCGGCAGCAGCGCTCGCAGCGCGGGCGCGGAGGCCGGCTCGAGCGCGGCCAGATCGGTGAGGATCCGCCAGTGGCTCCGCGCCATCGCGCCGGCGACCTGCACCCCGATCAGGGTGCGCGTGCCATCGAGCATCGCGCCCGTCAGCGCGCTGGCTTGGCTGAGGCGCGCCAGCATCGCGGCGCGATCGCCTGACGCCGCCGCGAGCGCGGCCCGCAGCTGCAACCAGCGCAGGCAACTGACCGCGGGCGCCATGGGCAGGACCATCGCGCGGCTCGTGTAGCCGTCGCCGACCGTGCGCAAGTCCGCACGCCGCGTGGGCAGCGGCTCCTCGATCGCCATGCCAGGCCGCGCCAGCGCCTCGCAGCGATGACCGATCTCGGCGTGCGCGTCGGCCAGCGCACGCAGACACGCGGCCTCGCGCATCCACGACGCGGCGCAGGCCTGCGTCTGCGTGTCACAGTGCCAGGTCTTGCCGACCGGCTGGCCATCGGTGCCCGCGGGACCCTCGTCTGGCGATGGCCAGCGCCGCGGGTCGGCAGGTTGTTCCAACTGGCCCGCTTCGACCTCGGCCCAGCGCTTCAGACCCTGCGCGTGCGCGTCATCGCCTGGCAGCGACAGGCCGATCAACGCGAACATCGCGTTGCGGTCCGCGGGCACGCTGCTCGGCGGCACGCGCAGCGCCTCGGGCACGGGCCGCGGTGCGTCGTCGGTGTAGCGGTTGTTGAACGCGGCCCACGCCGCCGCGAGCGTGACGACGCCAAGCAGCAAGCCGCCCAGTACCTTCAGACTCACTCGCGCCCAACGCTTCATCGTTCCTGCCCTCAGGGCCTCCGTACTGCCACCGCCTCTGGCCCTCACCCCTGCCCTCTCCCGCAAGCGGGAGAGGGAGTCGGGAGACCGCGGACCATCTACTCCTGCGCGAGGGGAGTTCTCACCAGGGCAGCGGGCTGCCGTCGTAGTTGAAGAACGCGCCGTTGTCGCCCGGACGCAGGCCGTCGAGCACCGCGCGCAGGCTCGACGCGCTGGTCGCGACGTCGATGTCGGCCTCCTGGCCGCCCATGTCCGTCTTCACCCAGCCCGGATGCAGGCTCACGCAGGTCGCGCGGCCTTCCAGCGACAGCGACAAATCCTTCATCACCGAGTTCACCGCCGCCTTCGACGCCCGGTACACCCAGCCCGC
Organism: Roseateles sp. So40a; assembly: GCF_048081605.1. NCBI lineage: Bacteria > Pseudomonadati > Pseudomonadota > Betaproteobacteria > Burkholderiales > Sphaerotilaceae > Roseateles > Roseateles sp. So40a. The sequence goes on from NZ_CP182288.1 coordinate 4,242,443, forward strand.
CGAGTTCGCGCGCAGCGACATCGACCCCATCCGCGAGGACAGGATGCCGATGCGCGCGTCCGGCGCCAGCGCGTCCAGCAGCTGCGGCAGCACCCGCATCGGACCCAGCACGTTCGTGTGCATCACGGCGTCGAAGTCCGCCTGGCTCGGCGGCTGCAGGCCGATCGTCTTGGGCCCGTACACGCCCGCCACGTACATCACGCGGTTGAACTGATGCCCGTCGAGCTGCCAGGCCAGACCCGCGATGCTGATCATGTCCGACACATCGAGCTTGATCGCCGTCGCGCCCAGCGTGCGCAGCTTCTCCACGCTGGCGTCGTCGCGCGCCGTGGCCACGACCGTGTCGCCGCGCTCACGGTGCTGCTTCACCAGCTCCAGCCCGATGCCCCGCGAGGCGCCAATGATGAGGACTTGCGTCATCGCGTCCTCAGATCAGCTCGACGCCGACCGCCGTGGCCTCGCCACCGCCGATGCACAGCGCGGCCACGCCGCGCTTGAGGCCGCGGTGCTTCAGCGCGCCCAGCAGCGTGACCAGGATGCGCGCGCCCGAGGCGCCGATCGGATGGCCCAGCGCCACCGCGCCGCCGTTGACGTTGACGATCTCGTGCGGCAGCTTGAACTCGGCCATCGCGGCCATCGTGACCGCGGCGAAAGCCTCGTTGACCTCCCACAGATCCACGCTCTTCGCATCCCACTGGTTCTTGGCCAGCAGCTTCTGGATCGCGCCCACCGGTGCGGTCGTGAACCACTCCGGCGCGTTGGCGTGCACCGCCGTGCCGACGATGCGCGCCACCGGCTTCACGCCCAGCTTGTTGGCGGTCGATTCACGCATCAGCACCATCGCGGCGGCGCCGTCGGAGATCGACGACGAGGTCGCCGCCGTGATCGAGCCGTCCTTCTTGAACGCGGGCTTGAGCGTCGGGATCTTGTCCAGCTTGGCCTTGAACGGCTGCTCGTCGCGCGAGATCACGGTGTCACCGCCCTTGCCGGCGATCGTCACCGGCGCGATCTCCCACGCGAAGCTGCCGTCCTCGTTGGCGCGCTTGCTGCGCTCGGTCGAGGCGATCGCGAACTGGTCCTGCGCTTCGCGCGTGAACGCGTACTTGTCCACGCACTGCTCGGCGAAGACGCCCATGGCCTTGCCGCGCTCGTACGCGTCTTCCAGGCCGTCCAGCGCCATGTGGTCGTACATCTGCGCCGCGCCGTACTTCACGCCCTTGCGCGCGAACATCAGGTGCGGCGCGTTGGTCATGGACTCCATGCCGCCGGCGATCAGGATGTCGGCGCTCTCGGCCTTCAGCGTGTCGTGCGCGAACATGACCGCGCGCATGCCCGCGCCGCACATCTTGGACAGCGTGACCGCGCCCACCGATTGCGGCAGACCGGCCTTGAGCACCGCCTGGCGCGCCGGCGCCTGGCCCTGGCCCGCCATCAGGCAGTTGCCGAGGAAGGTCTCCTCGATCGCGTCGGCCGGCACACCGGCGCGCTCGACGGCCGCCTTGATCGCAACGGCGCCCAGCTCCCAGGCGGCCAGACCGGCGAAGTCGCCCAGCAGGCCGCCGATCGGCGTGCGGGCGGCGGAAACGATGACGATGGAATCGGACATGGGGGTCTCCTTCAAAGAAATCAGGGCATGCCGTCGGGCGTCGACGGCGATCAGTGGATCGGAAGCTCGCGGTCCTGGGGCTCCGGCGCCTTCAGGGCCGGCGCCACGTCGCGGACGTGGAAGCGCTTGTGCGGGTCATACGGGAAGACATCCTCCACATGACCCGCCAGGATGCGCTCCTTGTGGGTCTGCCAGAACGCCGCATCGAGCAGGTCGGCGTGATGCGCCATGAAGACATCGCGCACGCCGGGATGGCCGAGCAGGAACGGGCCGAAGGTCTCCGGGAAGACGTCGAGCTTGTTGACGTGGTACCAGACCTCGCCCGACAGCTCCTCTTCCTCGTTGCGCGGCGTGGGCACCTTGCGGAAGTTGCAGTCGGTCAGGTATTCGATCTCGTCGTAGTCGTAGAAGACGACCTTGCCATGACGCGTCACGCCGAAGTTCTTCCACAACATGTCGCCGGGGAAGATGTTGGCCGCCACCAGGTCCTTGATCGCGTTGCCGTACTCCACCACCGCGTGCGCGAGCTGCGCCGGCGACGCCTCCTGCAGGTAGATGTTGAGCGGCACCATGCGGCGCTCGATGTACAGGTGCTTGATGACGAGGTCGTCGCCCGTCTCTTCCAGCAGCGACGGGCAGAAATGCCGCAGCTCGGCCACGAGCTCGTCCTCGAAGCGATGGCGCGGGAAGGCCACGCGCGTGTACTCCAACGTGTCGGCCATGCGGCCCACGCGGTCGTGCTGCTTCACGAGCAGGTACTTGGACTGGATCTGCTCCCGGGTCGTGTCCTTCTGCGGCGGGTAGAAGTCCTTGATGACCTTGAAGACGAACGGGTACGAGGGCAGGTCGAACACCAGCATCACCATGCCCTTGATGCCGGGCGCGATGCGGAACTTGTCGCTGCTGTGGCGCAGGTGATTGAGGAAGTCCCGGTAGAAGAGGTTCTTGCCCTGTTTCTGCAGCCCCAGCGTCGCGTAGATCTCCGAGCGCGGCTTGCGCGGCATCAGCGAGCGCAGGAACTGCACGTAGGCGCTCGGAACCTCCATGTCGACGAGGAAGTACGCGCGCGCGAAGCTGAACAGCATCTGCAGCTCGTCCTCGCCGAACAGCGCGGCATCGATGTAGAGCTGTCGCTCGCCCGTCGCGTCGATCGCGTCGCTCGCGCCGTCGGCCTGTTCCTTGTGCAGGATGGGCAGCGCGAACGGCGTCTCGGTGAAGCCGTTGACGATCTTGCCGACGATGTACGCGCCCTTGTTGCGGAAGAACAGCGAGGACAGCACCTGCACCTGGAAGTTGGTGCGCCAGCGGAAGGCGCCCAGCTCCTCGCCCACGGCCTTGAGCACGAGGTCGATGTCGCGACCGAGGTCCTCGAACTCCAGCGCGAGCTGGAAGTTCCAGACGATGCGCATGAAGGTGTCGCGCAGCGTGTCCTGCGAGGGGTAGTAGCAACGGTAGGTCGGCTGCGCGGCGGGCTCCTCGTTCTCGATGAACTCGGTGGAGATGGCCGGCCGCACGAAGATGAATTCGTTGTGGAAGTAGCTGTGGTGCAGGATGCGCGTCGTGACCGAGTTGAAGAAGGTCTCGGCGAGCTCGGGCCGCAGATGCCGCGTCAGCAGCCCGATGTAGTGCAGCTTGACCTGCTGCCAGACCTCGCTGGGCAGCGCGCTCGTCTTGAAGCGCTGTTCCAGCTGCGCGACCGCCTCGTCCACGCGCAGGTCGTAGAACTCGATGCGTTCGCGCTGCGCGCGCTGCTGACCGTGCCAGTCCGCCCGCTCGAAGCGTTGCTTGGCGGTGGCCGAGGCCTCGCGGAAGAGCCGGTAGTGCTTGTCGAACCCGTCGAGCATCGCCTGCGCGATCTCGAAGGCGCGCGGATCGTTGAGCTCGTGCGGGAACATGGCGCCGCGCGGGCTCAGCCGCCCTTGGCCGCGTCGTAGCGGCGGTGCAGCGCCTCGAGCGCGCGGCGGTAGGCGGGAGCGACGTCCTCGTGGCTCGCCGCGGTCACGCTCAGGTCCTTCAGCAGGCCGTTGTGCAGCCCGTAGACCCAGCCGTGCACCGCCACCGACTGGCCGCGCGACCAGGCATCCTGGACGACGGTCGTCTGGCAGGCGTTGCGGGCCTGTTCCAGCACGTTGAGCTCGCACAGCGCGTTGACGCGCTGGTCCTCAGGCAGCTGGTCCAGCCAGTCCTGATGGTGATTGCGCACGTCCTGGACATGGCGCAGCCAGTTGTCGACCAGGCCCACGCGCAGGTCCTGCAGCGCGGCGCGCACGCCGCCGCAATTGCTGTGGCCCACGATGATGATGTGCCGCACCTGGAGCTGGTCCACGGCGAACTGCATGACGGACAGGCAGTTCAGGTCCGAATGGACTACGACGTTGGCGACGTTGCGATGGACGAAGAGCTCGCCGGGCAGCAGGTCCACGAGCTCATTGGCCGGGACGCGGCTGTCGGCGCAGCCGATCCAGAGGTATTGCGGGGTCTGCTGCTTCAGCAGGCGCGAGAAGAAACCGGGCGAGTCCTGTTCGGTCTCGGCGGCCCAGCGCTTGTTGTTGTCCAGCAGGTCTTGCAGTTCGTTCGTCGTGCTCATGGGCGGGGATTGTCGCGGTTACGGGGCCGGGCGGGCATCAGGCAACCGCGAAGGCCTCACATCGTTTCGGCGAAGAGCTCGCGACCGATCAGCATCCGGCGGATCTCCGACGTGCCCGCGCCGATTTCGTAGAGCTTCGCGTCACGCCACAGTCGGCCCAGCGGGTACTCGTTGATGTAGCCATTGCCGCCGAAGATCTGGATGCCCTCGCCGGCCATCCAGGTGGCCTTCTCGGCGCACCACAGGATCACCGAGGCGCAGTCCTTGCGGACCTGGCGGACATGGGCGCCGTCCAGTGCGTCGAGGTTCTTGCCGACCGTGTAGCAGAACGCGCGGGCGGCCTGCAGCACGGTGTACATGTCGGCGACCTTGCCCTGGATCAGCTGGAACTCGCCGATGGACTGGCCGAACTGCTTGCGGTCGTGGATGTAGGGGACGACGTTGTCCATCACCGCCTGCATGATGCCGATCGGACCGGCGGCCAGCACGGCGCGCTCGTAGTCCAGGCCCGACATCAGCACCTTGGTGCCGCCGCCGACCTGGCCCAGGACGTTCTCGGCCGGGACCTCGACGTTCTGGAAGACCAGCTCGCCGGTGTGGCTGCCGCGCATGCCGAGCTTGTCCAGCTTCTGCGCGATGGAGAAGCCCTTCATGCCCTTCTCGATCAGGAACGCGGTCATGCCGCGGGCGCCGAGTTCGGGTTCGGTCTTGGCATAGACGACCAGCGTGTCCGCGTCGGGACCGTTGGTGATCCACATCTTGTTGCCGTTGAGGACGTAGAAGCCGCCCTTGTCCTCGGCGCGCAGCTTCATCGACACGACGTCGGAGCCGGCGCCCGGCTCGCTCATCGCCAGCGCGCCGACGTGCTCGCCGGAGATCAGCTTGGGCAGGTACTTCTGCTTCTGGGCGTCGGTGCCGTTGCGCTTGATCTGGTTGACGCACAGGTTGGAATGGGCGCCGTAGCTCAGGCCCACCGAGGCGCTGGCGCGGGAGATCTCCTCCATCGCCACCATGTGCGCCAGGTAGCCCAGGCCCGCGCCGCCGTATTCCTCGGGCACGGTGACGCCCAGGACGCCCAGGTCGCCCATCTTGCGCCACAGGTCCATCGGGAACTGGTCGCTGCGGTCGATCTCCGCGGCTCGGGGGGCGATCTCGGCTTGGGCGAACTCGCGCACCGCGTCGCGCAGCGCGTCGATGTCCTCGCCGAGATGGAAGTTCAGACCGGGCAGGCTCATGGGAATGTCTCCTCGACCGCCTCCACGCGGACCTCCTGGGATCCGCGCTGGGCAATTCGTTGTCTTACGTTTACGTAAACGTCAATTGTAGACCCAACAAGGGGCGTTTCGGTGACCAAGGTCACGCTCGCGCCGGGAACCCCCCACCAACAATGGACCGCATGCTGACCTCCGCCCCCGCGACCGGCCCTGCGCTGAACGAGCCGGACGACACCCCCTGCCCCGCCACCCGGGCGCTGATGCGCTCGATGACCGGACCCGCGCCGGCCACGGCGCCGGCCACGGCGGGCGTGTCGGTGCAGACGCTCGCCGGCCTGGGCGCGGGCGGCCAGGTGCTGCTCGACGGCCCCGGCGCGGTCCAGACCGCGCGCACCGTCGTCCGGCTGAGCCCGGCGATGGTGGGCCGGCAGGTGCTGGTCGTCCATGAAGCGGCCGGGCCCATCGTCACCGGCGTGATCCAGGATGGATCTGACGCCCCGGCCGATGCGCTCGATGCGGTCCATGCAGCCGATGCGCCCGATGCGGGCACCCCGCCCTTCGAGCTCGAGGTGGACGGCGAGCGGGTCGTCGTCGACGCCCGCCGCCAGCTGGTGCTGCGCTGCGGCCAGGCCAGCATCACGCTCACGCGCGAGGGCAAGATCCTGCTGCGCGGCACCTACATCTCCAGCCGCGCCAGCGGCGTGCACCGGATCAGCGGTGGCTCGGTCGAACTCAACTGACGCGGCCGACCGCCCGCGCACCCCGATCGCATGAGCAACACCGTCTTCGCCGAGGGCATGGGCCTGTTCCACCGCGGCAGCGGCGGCAAGGGCATCGCGCCGCTGGATGTCTGCCTGTCCCCGCCGCCGCCGCCCACCGGCCCGGTGCCGGTGCCCTACATCAACCTGCTGCAGGCCTCCGACCTGACCAAGGGCAGCGTCACCGTCTCCATCCAGCGCAATCCGACGGCGCTCGAGAACAAGTCCGAGGTGTCCACCAGCACCGGCGACGAGCCCGGCAACCAGGGCGGGGGCGTCGTCACCCACAAGACCAAGGGCAAGGGCTCGTTCAAGAACTGGTCCCGCACGGTGAAGGTCGAGGGCAAGGGCGTGGCCTGCCACGGCCACATGATGGGTCAGAACACGGCCAGCGATCCGCCCAACTGCATCGACGCGGCCGCCGTCGTGAACTTCAAGCTCGAGCTGGGCGATGTCTCCGACAAGGGCCCCTGCCCGCCCTACGACCGCGACCGCGATTCGCCGGCGATCACCTCCGAGCAGGACGAGGCGGTCAAGGGCAAGACCTGCTGGGAATGCGCGCGCCAGAAGGCCGCCGGCGAGGAACCGGTCACCGTCGACCCCACCAACCCGGCCGCCTTCGGCAACTGGCTGCGCAACGAGGCGGAGTTCCTCAGCCGCAGCGGCGGCAAGTACGCCTCGCGCGCCCGCGAGGCGATGACGCCCGACCACCAGCCACCGCTGTGCGTGGCCTGGGCCCTGGGCGGCTGCCACATCGAACCGACGGACACGGACCCCACCGGCTTCAAGCAGAAAATGTCCAAGAAGGAGATGGTGAAGCCGCATTGCCGCCGCCACTCCAACAGCCAGGGCTCGCAGGCCGCGGCCTTTGCCCGGCGTGTCCTCAAGGACCTGTAAGGCGCCACCCCGCCGCCCTCTGCAGTCACTCCGCCGCCATCGAAAGGATGTTCCAGCGTGCATGACGATTTCCGAGCGCTCCGCGACGACTACGTCGCGGCCCTGCGGCCCCGCGTGGCCGAGGCCCTGCAGTGGTGGGACGACCGCTGCGGCTACCCGCACACCGAGCAGCGTCCGTTCGACGCCAAGTCCCCGTTCCATCGCCGCTGGCCCGCCGGCCCGGCCGCGCATCCGCGCGTGCTGGGGCTGTTGCGCGAGTACTGGTTCAAGGTGATCGAGCTCAACGAGCGCTTCGAGCAGGCGCGCGGCGAGGCCGATGGATCCGAGATCGACACGGACGCCGACGGCGGCTGGGGCCGCGACGAGACGCCGCCCACCATCGACCGCGAGCGCCCGATCGACCTGCTGGTGAACGACCTGTCGACGGTCGCGCCCGAGCTGTACGAGGTGATGCAGGGCGTGGTGTACGTGCCGATCGGCGTGGACCCGCAGGACGGACTGGAGTGCTGAACGATGGATGCTGACCTGCTTCACCGCGTCGACCGCGGCCTGGACCGCCTGCTTGGCGCGCCGCGCGACGTCGACGGCGGCACGCCCGTGCCCGACGTCTCCCCCGAGCCCCAGGACGCCGACGAGGCGCTGCGCGCGCTGTTCGAGCAGTACCGCGAGGGCTACGTCTACCTGCACGACCATTGCCTGCGCTGGTGGCGCGGCTGCATCGCCTCGGCGCAGCAGCCGGGCATGTCGCGCGACGAGGCACTGGACGAGGCCTACGCGCAGCGCGCGGCCGGACCCGCGTCCGCGCCTGAATTCGTCTGGTTCATCCGCCACTTCTGGCTGCGTGTGGATGCGCTCAACCGCACGCTGCCGCTGGAACGCCGCGTCGCGCCGCAGGACCTGCTGCTGGGCTGGCTGGCCGAGGCCGGCGACGACGAGTCCGTCGAGCTCGCCACCGCGATGCCCTACTGGCCGATCGGTCTGGACGACGCGGGCCAATGGTGCTGACCGGATCCGGAGCCGCCTGATGTTCGACGTGGCGCTGGTGAACCGCACGCCGTTCTCGGCCGCGACCCATGTCCAGGTCGACCGCGACGGCCAGGAGATGCTGCTGGCGGTGATGTGCGCGACCTTCCAGGCCGCGTCCGACGACGCGCCGCTGACGCTGGCCGAGGTCCAGGCGCCGGTGCGCGACCTGGATCTGCCCCGCGGCGATCCCACGCGCTCCAGCATCGCGTTCGAGACCGACCTCGCGCCGCTCAAGCCGCGCGTCGATGTGCTGGTGCACGGCCATGCGACGGTGCCTCGCGGCGGCAGCGCCGGTGAGCTCGAGGTCGCGCTGCGCATCGCCGACATCGACAAGCGCCTGAAGGTCACCGGCGATCGCGCGGGACCGCGCGACGCGCCACGCCCCTTCAGCCGGCTGCCGCTGGTCTATGAGCGCGCCTTCGGCGGCAGCGCGCCCGACGGCGACTGCTGCCGGGAGAACCCCGTGGGCATCGGCCATCGCGGCGCGAGCTCCGCGGATCCGGCGGTCGCGAGCGCCATGCCCAACATCGCCTACGCCGATCCGCGCGCCGCGAGCGCGTCCAACCCGGGCGGTCCGCAGCTGCCCGCGGGCTTCGGCATCGTCGCGCGCCAATGGCTGCCGCGCCTGCCCCTGGCGGGCACCTACGACCAGCACTGGCTGGACACCGTCTGGCCGCTGCCGCCGGACGACTTCGATCCGCTGTTCCATCAGACGGCGCCGCGCGACCAGCAGACCGCGCGCATCGTCGGCGGCGAGACCGTGGAGCTCGTGCACATGACGCCGTCGGGGCTGTGGCGCTTCCGGCTGCCCGTGCTGGACGTGCCCGTGCACCTGATCCACGCCGACCAGGTGCGCCAGACGCGCTGGGCCGTGGACACGGTGGAGATCGACGCCGACCGGCGCCAGGTGACGCTCAAGGCGCGACAGGCGATCCGTGTGCCGCGCCAGTCGCCGCCGCTGGAGTGCGTGGTGCTGGGCCCGGTCACCCCGGCCTGGCTGCGCGCGCGCCAGCAGCGCAAGGTCTGGCGCCCGCGCGCGGGTGCGACGCCACCGCCCTGCTTCCATCCATGAGCGCGCCGATGTACCTGCTGGACGGCGGCGCGGTCACCGCCGTCGGACTGGACCGGCCGCAGACCTGCGCCGGCATCCGGGCGCGTGTCTCGCCCTTCGACCAATTGATCCGCAGCGCCCCCTTCGGCGATTCGCTGACGGTGGCGCGCATTCCGGCGGCCTGGCAACTGCGGCGCACGCCGCTGGACTGGCTCGTCAACCTGGCCACGCGCGCGATCCGCGAGGTGCTCGAGCGCCACGCGCTGGACCCCGCCGCGACCGTGCTGCTGATGCTGCCGCCGGAGACCTTCCGGCAGCCGGTGTTCGATGACCACGAGCCCGATCCGGGCGATCCCCTGTTTGGCCGGCTGCTCGCGCGAGTCGCCACCGAAGCCCCCGGGCCGAGCCGGGCCCCCTTCCTGCGTGCGCTGACCGTGCCCGCGGGCGGACCGGGCGCGCTGGCCGCGGCACTGGACCTCGCGCAATCGCAACTGGGCGAGCCCGGCGTGCGCCAGGTCCTGCTGGTCGCTGCCGACGGCTACGTCCTGGAGCCCGAGTTCGATCGCCTGACCCGTGCCCATCGGCTGCGCACGCCCCGCCAGGCGCAAGGGCTGATTCCGGGCGAGGGCGCCGCCTGCTTGTGGCTGTCGCGCTCGCCTGCACCGTCCGCCTCCGCCGCCTCCGCCGCGTCACCGTCCGACCGCTGGCTGCATCGGCCGCGTCTGCCCGTCCTGCGGCTGAGCGGCTGGGCATCGGCGACCGAGCGGCAGAGCGCGCTGTCGGACGAGCAGTCGCAGGGCCGCGCGATCGTGCAGGCGATGCGCGACGCCGCGTCGCGCGCCGGCACCGCCGAGCCCGACATCGACTGGGTCGTCTCCAACGACAACGGCGAACGCTACGCCGCCTGGGAAGCGACGCTGGCCCAGGCCCGCTACTTCCGCACCCGCCGCGAGCGGCTGCATGTCGAGCTCCCGTCGACCTCGGTCGGCGAGATCGGCGCCGCCGCCGCGCCGCTGGCCCTGCTGACCGCCGCCCATCGTTTCCTGCATGCCGGCGCGGGCACGCGCCACGCCCTGGTCGCGCTCGCCTCCGAAGCGGGCGAGCGCTCCGCCTGCCTGCTCTCCCCCGTCGAGGACCCCGCCCCGTGACCGCCTCCATCCGCCCCCTGGTCGAGCAGTACGTCGAGGTCATCGCCGTGCTGTGGACGCAGCGCCGGCTCGCCGTGACCGGAGCCTCCCACGATCTGTCCACGCTCGCGGCGCTCGACGAGCGCCTCGCCGCCCACCTCGAAGGGCTTCAGGTCAGCGGCGCGGCCGGCTGGCATGAATCGCTGCGGGCCGTCGACGACACCGCCGGCCCCGGCGAGGCCTTCACCGCCGCGGTGCTGGCGCTGGACGCGGGCGATGCCGACGGGCTGAGCCGCCTGCTCCAGCGCATCGAGGCCGCGCCGGCACAGCCGGACGGCACCGACGCGCTCGACGGCGTGATCGGCGCCTGCGGCTGGGTCGAGCGCTCGCGGCTGCTGCACATCGCGGGCGACTGGTTGTCCAGCCCCGACGCGCGGCTGCGCCGGCTGGGCGTGGCCGCTTGCGCGGCGCACCGCGTCGAGCCCCGCCGCCACTGGGCCGCGCTGATCGAGGATCCCGTCCCGGCGGTCCGTTCGCGCGCGCTGCGCCTGGCCGGCGAGTTGGGCACGCTGCCGCTGCTGGAGACCTGTCTGGATCGCGCGGCGACGGAAGACCATCCCGAGGTCCGCGGCTGGGCGGCGTGGAGCGCCGTGCTGCTCGGCGACCGCGAGGCCGGTCTGCGCGCGCTGCTCGATCACGCGGCCGAGCGGCCCGGCGGCGCGAGCTTCGACCTCGCGCTGCAGGTGCAGGACGCCCGCGACGCGCATGGCTGGCTCAAGCGCGTGGCCGCCCAGGGGCTGGACCTGCGCACGCTGCTGCGCGGCAGCGGCCTGGTCGGCGACCCGGCCTACGTGCCCTGGCTGCTGGATCAGATGGCCGTGCCGACGCAGGCCCGGCTGGCCGGCCTCAGCTTCTCGCTGATCACCGGTGCGGTGCTGGAATCGGCCCCGCTGCGCGGCGAGCCGGTACCCGGCGCGGATGCGGGCCCGACCGACGATCCCGACGACGAGTTCGTCGGCATGGATCCGGACGATGGCCTGCCCTGGCCCGACGCCGCCGCGGTCGCCGCCTGGTGGCAGGGACACCGGGAGCGCCTGCCCGCTGGACGCCGGCTGTTGACCGGCGAGGCGCCCGACGAGGCCCATCTGCTTCACGTGCTGGCGACCGGCCGACAGCGCGCGCGGTCCATCGCGGCCACGGCGCTCGCGCTGCGGCGCCCGGGTCAGCCGCTGTTCGACGTGGAAGCGCCCGTGGCCCGGCAACACCTGGCCCTGAACGCGCGACGCGAGGAAACGGCCTCGGCCTGAGGGGCGGCGCGCCGAGGTCGCTTCAGAGGAAGCGTTCCAGCAGCTTGCGCGAATGGCGGTCCAGCGCGAACCGGTCCGGCACCAGGAAGTGCAGGCCGTGCGAGGACGCGATCAGCAGCCGCCCTTCCCCGATCCGCCGGATGTCTTCCTCGCTCTTGAGGATGAACTCGGTGACGCCACGGTCGGTCTCGACGGTCCACTGCGAGGGCGTCGAGAAGGTCGACACCTCGAGCAGCCGCAGCACGGTGGGCGTGACCTCGCGATGGGCGAGCTCATCGCGCAGCAGCTCGCGCAGCGCCTCGGGCAGGTCGCCCAGGCGGTCGATCCACGCAATCTCGTGACCGTCGGTGCCGACCAGCGAGATGCCGTCCTCGGGCGCCGACAACGGATGCGCGCGCACCGGCGTGACCTGCTCATGCGTCTGGCCGGCCTCGTCGATCAGGGTGAGGCGGCCGAAAGCGTCGCGCGCCAGCGATTGGATGTTGTTCATCGGGATTCCTCGGCGCGGATCAGGCCTGCGTGGCCGTGTGGACGTTGACGTTGGGAGCGACGACGACGACGTTGTCCTGCTCCTCGGCGTCCACGCGGCGGGCCTGCGCTTCCCACAGGCGCCAGTAGGCGCCCTGCTTGGCGATCAGCTCATCGTGCGGACCGACCTCGACGATCTCGCCGCGGTCCATCACCACCAGGCGGTCCGCCTTGCGCAGCGTCGACAGCCGGTGCGCGATCGCGATCGTGGTGCGGCCTCGCACGAGGTTGTCCAGCGCCTTCTGGATCTCCTTCTCCGTCTCGGTGTCCACCGCCGAGGTGGCCTCGTCCATGATCAGGATGCGGGGGTCGATCAGCAGCGCGCGCGCGATCGAGATCCGCTGGCGCTCGCCGCCGGACAGCCCCTGGCCGCGCTCGCCCACCAGCGAGTCATAGCCCTGCGGCAGCCGCAGGATGAATTCATGCGCATGCGCGGCGCGGGCCGCGGCGACGATCTCCTCGCGCGTCGCCTCGGGCTTGCCGTAGGCGATGTTCTCCGCGATCGTGCCGAAGAACAGGAAGGGCTCCTGCAGCACCAGGCCGATGTGGCGGCGGAAGTCCGACAGCGAGAAGCGGCGCAGGTCCACGCCGTCGAGCTTGATGGCGCCCTCGGTCACGTCATAGAAGCGGCAGATCAGGTTGACCATCGTGCTCTTGCCCGAGCCGCTGTGCCCGACCAGGCCGATCATCTCGCCCGGCTTGATCTCCAGCGTCAGGTCGCGGATCACGGTCCGGTTGCCGTAGCGGAAGCCGATGTCCTGCAGCGTCAGGCCGCCCTGGACCTTCTCCAGCTTCACCGGCTGCGCGGGCTCGGGCACGTTGGAGTGGTGGTCCAGGATGTCGAAGATGCGCTTGGCGCCCGAGGCCGCCTTCTGCGTCACCGACACGATCCGGCTCATCGAGTCCAGCCGCCCGTAGAAGCGGCCGATGTAGGCCAGGAACGCCGTCAGCGTGCCGACGGTGATCTGCGAATGCGCGATCAGCCAGATGCCGAAGGCCCAGACCACCAGCAGGCCGATCTCGGTCAGCAGCGACACGCTCGGGGTGAACAGGCTCCAGGTCTTGTTCAGCCGGTCGTTGACGACCAGGTTGTGCTTGTTGGCGGTGCGGAAGCGCTCGGCCTCGCGGCGCTCCTGGGCGAAGGCCTTGACCACGCGGATGCCGGGAATGGTGTCGGCCAGCACCGAGGTCACCTCGCCCCAGACGCGGTCGATCTTCTCGAAGCCGGTGCGCAGCTTGTCGCGCACCATGTGGATCAGCCACGCGATGAAGGGCAGCGGCACCAGCGTGGCCAGCGCCAGCCAGGGGTTGGTCGAGAACAGGATGATGGTGATCATCCCGAGCATCAGGCAGTCGGTGATGAAGTCCAGCGCGTGCAGCGACAGGAAGACGCTGATCCGGTCGGTCTCCGAGCCGATGCGGCTCATCAGGTCGCCGGTGCGCTTGGAGCCGAAATACTCCAGCGACAGGCCCAGCAGGTGGTCGAAGGTCGCCGTGCGCAGGTCCGCGGCGATGCGCTCCGACACCAGCGCCAGGATGTAGGTCTTGGCCCAGCCCAGGATCCAGGACACGATCGCCGCGCCGAACAGCCCGCCCAGGTAGAGCATCACCAGGCTGGTGTCGATCTGCCTGCCCTGCTGGAACGGGATGAGCACGTCATCCATCAGCGGCATCGTCAGGTAGGGGGCCACCAGCGTCGCGCCGGTCGCGCCCAGCATCAGCAGGAAGCCCAGCAGCAGCTGGCCCCGGTACGGGCCGGCGAAGCGCCACAGGCGCAGCAGCACCCAGGTCGATGGGGGCGTGTGCAGCTCGCGGGCGCAGGACGGGCATTCCTCGCTGTCCTCGGGCAGCACGGCCTGGCAACTCGGGCAGAGCTCGGGTTCGGCATCCTGGGTCAGCGCCGGCTCGTCGCGCCGGTTGAAGGCGTCCTGGAAGCGCTGCGCCTGCAGGTTGGCCTTCATCGTGAAGCGCCACTGGGCCAGGCGGCCGCGGCCGTCGACCAGCTCCAGCGCGCCCAGGCCGGCGTGGTCGGACAGCGTCAGGCGCAGCTCGGGGCTCAGCGGCCATTCGCGCTCGACCAGGGCACCCGAGCCGCTCCCGGCGTCCTCGGCCGGTTCCAGCGACAGCAGCCGCTGATCGGTGAGTTGCAGACCGCCCTTCGAGAAACGCAGGCGCACGTCGAGGTCAACCTCCAGCGTGGCCCGAACGTTCTCGCCACGCCGCAGGCGTGATTCGAAAGCCTGGGCGACCGAAACGCCGCCGGCACGGGCCGACGCGACAGGATGTTGATGCTGCATTTGTATTCTTCTGCGATCTTCGAAACCGACACCGAGCGGCCGCTTCCCCCTGCGGGGCAAGACCCGGACCAACCCGAGTGCGGCATTTTTCGCAGGATTTTCGCTTAAGCGCACAATTGTGCTTCGCTTCCCTCTCCGGTAGTCCGCCGGGCGGCCCCCTTCCACGTTTCCACCCCTCATGAGCCGACACGACGACATCAAGCTCCTGCGCATCAACTACCTGCGCGGCCCCAACATGTGGACCTACCGTCCGGTGCTGGAAACCTGGCTGGACCTGGGGGGTCTGGAAGAACACCCCTCCCACCTGATTCCGGGCTTCACCGAGCGGCTGTGCAAGCGGCTGCCGGCGTTGGAGGAACACCACTGCGGCGTCGGCGAGCGCGGCGGTTTCCTGCAGCGCCTGACCGAAGGCACCTGGATGGGCCATGTGCTGGAGCACATCGTCATCGAGCTGCTGAACCTGGCGGGCATGCCCACGGGCTTCGGCCAGACCCGCTCGACGTCCCGCCACGGCGTGTACCGCATGGTCTTCCGCGCCCGGGACGAGCAGGTCGCCCGCTGCGCGCTGGAACAGGGCCACGCGCTGCTGATGGCCACCATCAACGGCGATGACTTCAACGTCGACGCCGCCGTCGAGGCGATCCGCGACAAGCTCGACGACTGCTACCTCGGCCCGTCGACCGCCGCCATCGTGGCCGCGGCGACCGATCGCCGCATCCCCCACATCCGGCTCAACGACGGCAACCTGGTCCAGCTGGGCTACGGCGCGCGTCAGCGCCGCATCTGGACGGCCGAGACCGACATGACCAGCGCGATCGCCGAAGGCATCGCGCGCGACAAGGACCTGACCAAGGAACTGCTGAAGTCGGTGGGCGTGCCCGTGCCCGCCGGCCAGGCGGTCAAGACCGCCGCCGAGGCCTGGGACGTCGCCCAGGACCTGGGCCTGCCGGTCGTGGTCAAGCCCTCGGACGGCAACCACGGCCGCGGCGTCACGCTGGACCTGCGTCATGAGGCCGACGTCGAGGCCGCCTTCCACGTCGCCGACAGGGAAGGCTCGGAAGTGCTGGTCGAGCGCTACATCCCCGGGATGGAGCACCGGCTGCTGGTCGTCGGGGGCCAGGTGGTCGCCGCCGCCCGCGGCGAGGAAGCCTGGGTCACCGGCGACGGCACGCACAGCGTCGTCGAGCTGATCGACCTCCAGATCAACACCGATCCTCGCCGCGGCACGACCGAGGACTTCCCGCTCAACCGCATCGACATCCGCGACGACCCTGTCGTGCTGCTGGACCTGCAGCGCCAGGGCCTGACCGGCGACGGCGTGCCCGAAGCCGGCCAGCGCGTGCTGATCCAGCGCAACGGCAACGTCGCGATCGACTGCACCGCGCAGATCCACCCGGACGTGGCGCATGCCGTCTCGCTGGCCGTGCGCACCGTCGGCCTGGACATCGCCGGCGTCGACCTGGTCTGCAGCGACATCTCCAGGCCGCTGACTGAAACCGGTGGCGCCATCGTCGAGGTCAACGCCGGCCCCGGCCTGCTGATGCACCTGAAGCCCGCCGAGGGCATGCCCCAGCCGGTGGGCCAGGCCATCATCGACCACCTGTTCGCCGAGGACGAGAACGGCCGCATCCCCATCGTCGGCGTGGCCGGTTCGCGCGGCACCGCGCAGATCGCGCGCCTGGTCGGCTGGCTGCTGCACCTGAACGGCCGCCACGTCGGCCTGGCCTGCGGCGCCGGCCTGTTCCTGGGCACCCGCCGCGTGGAGCGCAAGCCCAGCGCGACCTGGGCCGCCAGCCACCGCCTGCTGATGAACCGGGCGGTCGACGCGATCGTCGTGGAGAACGGCGCCGGCACGATCCTGGGCGACGGCCTGGCCTATGACCGCTGCCAGGTCGGCGTCGTCACCGACCTGGGCCGCGTGGCCGAGCTCGACAACCACGACATCCAGACCGAGGACCAGCTCTTCAAGGTCCTGCGCACGCAGGTCGACGTGGTGCTGGCCGACGGCGTCGCGGTGCTCAATGCCGATGAGGCCAAGGTGGCCGAGATGGCCGAGCTGTCCGACGGCGAGGTGATCTTCTACGCGCTGGACGCCGCCAACGAGGCGCTGGCCGCGCACCGCGGCAAGGAAGGCCGCGGCGTGTTCCTGCGCGGCGGCGCCGCCATGCTGGCGCAGGGCACGTCGGAGACCTCCGGCGCCAACGTCGAATCGCTGCAGGCGCGTTACCGCGCGACCGGCCAGGAGATCGCCACCGACGCGGTGCTGGCCGCCGTCGCCACGGCGTGGGCCCTGGGCATCTCGCCCGAGCTGATCTCCGCCGGCCTGGACACCTTCGTGCCGGAGCTGCCGCAGTAAGCCCGCGCGGCTGCTCCGGACCCGATCGCCCCCTCAAGAACAGTCGAAGAAAGACGACAGATGGAAGTCTCCCGCACCCGCGCCCTTCGCGGCCCCAACATGTGGAGCCGCCACACCGCCATCGAGGCGGTCGTGCATTGCAGCGAGACCGAGCGCGCGCTCGCCGACATGGCCGGCTTCGAGGCCCGCCTGCGCGAGCGTTTCCCCGCCATCGGCCCGCTGCGGCCGGCCAGCAGCGCCAAGACGCCGATCACGCTGGCCCATGTGCTCGAGCAGGCCGCGCTGGCGCTGCAGGCGCAGGCCGGCTGCCCGGTGACCTTCAGCCACACGCACACGACGTCCGAGACCGGCACCTACCAGGTGGTGGTCGAGTACAGCGAGGAAGACGTGGGCCGTGCCGCCTTCAACCTGGCCGTCGAGCTGATCGCCGCGGCGCAGTCGGGCGGTGCCTTCGACGCCGATGCCGCGATCAAGTCGCTGCGCGAGACGGACGAGGACATCCGCCTGGGCCCCTCGACCGGCTCCATCGTCGAGGCCGCCGTCAAGCGCGGCATCCCGTTCCGCCGCCTGACGCAGGGCTCGCTCGTGCAGCTGGGCTGGGGCGTCAAGCAGCGCCGCATCTGGGCCGCCGAGGTCGACGCGACGAGCGCGGTGTCCGAATCGATCGCGCAGGACAAGGACCTGTCCAAGCGCCTGCTGCAGTCGGCCGGCGTGCCGGTGCCCATCGGCGCGCCGGTGGAATCCGTCGATGAGGCCTGGGAGCTGGCGCAGGAGATCGGCCTGCCCGTCGTGGTCAAGCCGCTGGACGGCAACCAGGGCAAGGGCGTGACGGTGAACGTTGCCTCGCGTGAGCACCTGGAGATCGCCTACAAGGCCGCCGACGAGATCGGCACGGTGATGGTCGAGAAGTTCCTGCCCGGCAGCGACTACCGGCTGCTGGTGGTCGGCGACAAGCTCGTGGCCGCGGCCCGCCGCGACCCGCCCAACGTCATCGGCGACGGCGCGCACACGGTGCGCCAGCTGGTGGACAAGGTCAACGAGGACCCGCGCCGCGGCGACGGTCACGCGACCTCGCTGACGAAGATCCGGCTGGACGACATCGCGATCGCGCGCCTGGACCTGCAGGGCCTGACGCCGGATTCGGTGCCCGAGAAGGGCCGCCGCGTGATCCTGCGCAACAACGCCAACCTGTCCACCGGCGGCACCGCCACGGACGTCACCGACGACGTGCATCCGGAAGTCGCGGCCCGCGCGATCGCCGCGGCGACCGTGGTCGGCCTGCATGTGTGCGGCGTCGACGTCGTGGCCGAGAGCGTGCTCAAGCCGCTCGAGGAACAGAGCGGCGGCATCGTCGAGGTCAATGCCGCGCCGGGCCTGCGCATGCACCTGAGCCCGTCCTACGGCAAGGGCCGCGACGTGGGCGAGGCCATCATCTCGAGCATCTACGGCTCGGGCAATCGCGGCAGCGCCAACGAGGACGGCCGCATCCCGGTCGTCGCGGTGACCGGCACCAACGGCAAGACGACGACCTCGCGCCTGGTGGCGCACATGTTCGCGACGCAGGGCCTGCGCGTGGGCATGACCAACACGGACGGCGTGTACGTCGACGGCCGCCAGACCGACAGCGGCGACTGCTCCGGTCCCAAGAGCGCGCGCAACGTGCTGATGCATCCGGACGTCGAGGCGGCGGTCTTCGAGACCGCGCGCGGCGGCGTGCTGCGTGAGGGCCTAGGCTTCGACCGCTGCCAGGTCGCCGTGGTGACCAACCTCGGCGAGGGCGACCACCTCGGCATGAACTTCCTCAACACGGTCGACGAACTCGCGCTGGTCAAGCGCGTCATCGTTCAGAACGTGGCGCCCAGCGGTTATGCCGTGCTGAACGCGGCCGATCCGGTCGTGGCCCGGATGGCCGATGTCTGCCCGGGTCAGGTGATCTTCTTCGCCGGCGACCGCCATCACCCGCTGATGGCGACGCATCGCGCGCAGGGCAAGCGCTGCGTCTACATCGACGGCGACGCGCTCGTCGCGGCGCAAGGCGCCTGGCGCGAATCCATCCCGCTGCGCGACATCCCCTTCACGCGCGGTGGCGCGATCCCGTTCCAGAACGAGAACGCCATGGCCGCGGTCGCCGCGGCCTGGGGCGTGGGCCTGGACTGGGACACGATCCGCCGCGGACTGGCCAGCTTCATGAGCGACGCCGACAGCGTCCCGGGCCGCTTCAACGTGATGGACTATCGCGGCGCGACGGTCATCGCCGACTACGGCCACAACGGCGACGCGATGCGCGCGCTGGTGCAGGCGGTGCAGGCGCTGCCGGCCAACAAGCGCTCGGTGGTGATCTCGGGCGCGGGCGACCGACGCGACGAGGACATCCGCATCCAGACGCAGATCCTGGGCGAGGCCTTCGACGAGGCCATCCTGTTCCAGGACGCCTGCCAGCGCGGACGCGAGGACGGCGAGGTCCTGGCGCTGCTGCAGCAGGGCCTGAAGGGCGCGACGCGGACCAGGCACATCGAGGAGATCCGCGGTGAGTTCGTCGCCATCGACCGCGCGCTGGAGCGCCTGCAGCCGGGCGACCTGTGCCTGGTGCTGGTCGACCAGGTCGAAGAGGCCCTGGCCCATCTGAACCAGCGCGTCCGGGAAGCCTGATGGCGGCCGGCCGCTGGCGGCACTGGCCGGCGCACTGGTGGAACGGTCTGAGCGTCGCCCTGGGGGTGATGCTGGTGCAGGCGATCGTGTCGCACGCGGCTCCGGCCGCGTACGCGCATGTCGCCTCGCAGCTGGCGATGGCCTGCGCCATCTGTGCCAGCCTGGCCGATCTGCCGGGCAGCGTGCGGCGCAACCGCAATCGCGTGCTCACCGCCGGCGCGATGACGCTGCTGGCGGTGGCGCTGGTCGCGGTGCTGCATCCGTATCGCGGCGCGATGGGCGTGCTGGTGGCCGCGCTCGCCTTCAGCAGCGCGATGCTGCTCAGCTGGGGCCCGCGCGCGGGCCCCGTCTCGTTCGCGCCCATCCTGGCGATGGTCTTCGCGCTGGCCTGGCCGCCGCAGCCGCTCGGCGTGGTGCTGGCCAGCGGCGCGTCGGGCATCGCCATCTACCTGTTGTGGAGCGTGCTGACCAGCGCGGTGCTGCATCGGCGCTTCCACCGGCTGGCGCTGGGTGATGCGCTGCACGGGCTGTCGCAGATGCTCGCCGCGCGCGCGCAGCTGCTGGGCAGCGGCGGCGCGGCGCATGCGATGCGCGACTGGCTGGGCAACGAGGCCCAGTTGGCGGAGCTGCTGCAGACCGCGCGCGACCAGGTGTTCCCGCGCGCCGGGACCGATCCGCGCAGCGCGGCCGTGCTGCTGCACGTCGTCGAGCTGCGCGACCTGATGCTGGCCAGCCGGCTGGACCTGGAGCTGCTGGGCGAGGACCCGGTGGGCCAGCAGATGCGTGCCGCGCTCGTGGGCCGGCTGCAGGCGCTGGCGGTGCTGCTGGACGAGTACCGCGATGCCTTGCTGGACGAACGCGCGCCGGCGATGACCTCGGTGCGTCCGACGCGCTGGCCGGAGCTGCCGCCGCAGGACCCGCGCACGCGGCTGCAGCTGGTGCTGCAGGACCGGCTCTCGCACCTGGACGGCGAGGTGCTCGCCATGGGCCGCGCGCTGGACCTCGCGCAGCCGGTGGCGCCGCTGGCGCTGGACGCCGGCACGCTGCGCCAGTTCGTCACGCCAGTGGGCTGGCCGATGGGGCTTTTGAAGGCGCAGCTGCATCTGGACTCGCCGGTGCTGCGGCATGCGCTGCGCAGCACGCTGGCGCTGTCGGCGGCGTACTACATCGCGCTGGCGCTGCCGTGGGCCTCGCATCCGCACTGGCTGGTGCTGTCGGTGGCGGTGGTGCTGCGCGGCAGCCTGGACCAGACGCTGGAGCGCCGCAACATGCGCGTGCTGGGCACGGCGATCGGCTGCGGGCTGATGCTCGCGCTGTCGCTGATCCCGAGTCAGACGTTGTGGATCGTCGTGCTGCAGATCGCCGTGGGCATCGCGCATGCGTTCGTGACGCGCCGTTATCTGGTGACCGCGATCGCGGCCACGATGCTGGCGCTGCTGCAGTCGCATCTGGCCGATCCGTCGCACGGCATCGCGGTGTCGGAGCGGCTGGCCGACACGGTGCTCGGCGCGATCCTGGCCTGGGGCTTCAGCTACGTGCTGCCGGCGTGGGAGCGCCGCAACCTGCCTCGCGCGCTGAAGCGGGCGCGGCAGGCGCTGCAGCAGTACGCGTTGCAGGCGATGACGGCGGCGATCACGCCCGCCGGCGCGCTGACGCAGCGCATGGCGCGCCGACAGGCGTATGACGCGCTGGCGGCCTTGTCGGCGGCGTTGCAACGCAGCGCCGCGGAACCTCGCCGCGTGCGCCCGCCGCTGCAGGAGCTCAACACCGTGCTGGACCACGGCTACCGGCTGATGGCGCATCTGTCGATGATGCGGCAGAGCCTGATCCGCCGCGCCAAGGACCTGGATGCCGACCTGCTGGCGGAGATGCCGGTGGCCGCGGCGCGGCTGCAGCGCGCGCTGGCGGGCGAGGAGCCGGTGCCGCACGCGGTGCAGGCGCTGCAGGACTGGAGCCTGCTGCCCGATGTCGGCCCGCTGGAGGACATCCGGCCCTGGATGCGCCGCCGGATGCAGGTCAGCCTGGACGACGCGGCCCGCGCCGGACAGGCCGCGGACGCGGCGTTCGGGGCGATGGCCTTGAAGGACGACCTGCCGCCCTCCACCACCGCGGCGACCTGACCCCTCCCCGCCGCCCGTCGGCCTGAACCACGGGCGGCTTCGCGATCAGCCAGGTCGGTGTGCACATCGACAGCGGCATCAAGGCCGTCCTCTTCGGGCTCTTCATCTACGCGGTCGGTTTCGAGAGCGGGCCGCAGTTCTTCCGCTCGCTGGGCCGCCAGTCGCTGCGCGAGATCTCGATGGCCGCGGTGCTCGCGCTGTCGGGCCTGCTCACGGTGCTGGTCATCGCGCGTGTCTTCCATCTCGACAAGGGCCTGGCCGCGGGACTGGCCGCCGGCGGCCTCACGCAGTCGGCCATCATCGGCACGGCGGGCTCGGCGATCGAGAAGCTCGGGCTGTCGCCCGAGGCCACGCAGGCCATGCAGGCCAACGTGGCCATCGGCTACGCCGTCACCTACATCTTCGGCTCGTTCGGCGCGATCCTCGTCTGCGTCAACCTGCTGCAATGGTTCATGCGGCGCGACATCCGCGAGGACGCGCTGCAAGCCGAGCAGGAACAGCTGCAAGGCGTGCGGCTGTACGCGCAGGGCGAGTCCAGCGCGCTGCCCGACATCGTCGGCCGCGTGCTGCGCGTGACGCGGCCCGGGCTCACCGTGCAGGCGATTGAGGGCGACGCGGGCGCGAGCGGCGTCACCGTCGAGCGCGTGCGCCGCGGAGGCGCGGAGATCGGCGTCACCGCGTCGATGACGCTGGAGGTCGACGACCTGGTGCTGCTGGTGGGCCGCCGCGGCCCGGTGGTGGCGCAGGCCGGACAGATCGGCGTCGAGGAGCGGCATGCCGAGGACCTGGACCTGGTGATGGTCCAACGCGATGTCTCCATCGCCAATCCGCAGTACCTGAACCGGCCGGTGGGCGAGATCGTCACCCACCTGTCCGCGGACGTGCGCCACGGCGTCTTCGCGCTGGCGCTGCTGCGTGCGGGCTCCCCCGTGCCGATGAAGGCGGACACCGTCGTGCTGCCCGGCGACATGGTCACGCTGTTCGGTGCCAGCGCCGACATCCAGCGCGCCGCGCAGTCGGTGGGGCCGGTGATCCTGCCCAGCGACAAGACCGACTTCGTCTATCACGGCCTGGGCATCAGCGTGGGCCTGCTCATCGGATTGCTGGTCGTGCGCGCGGGCCCGGTGCCCATCACGCTGGGCAGCGGCGGCGGCGCGCTGCTGAGCGGCCTGATCTTCGGCTGGTGGCGCAGCCGCCGGCACACCGCGGGCAACCTGCCGACCGCGGCCTCCACGCTGATGCGCGACCTGGGCCTGGCGGGGTTCGTCGCGATGGTGGGCCTGCAATCGGGCCAGCAGGCGGTGCACACCATCCTGGACCAGGGCGTGAAGCTCTTCCTGCTGGGCGTGCTGGTGACCGTGATCCCGCTGCTGATCGCGATGCTCTTCGGCCGCTACGTGCTGCGCTACCGCAACGTCGCGGTCTTCGCCGGCGCGCTGACGGGCGCGCGCAGCGCCAATCCCGCGTTCGGCGAGGTGCTCGACAAGGCCGGCAACAACGTACCCACCGTGCCCTTCGCCATCACCTACGCCCTGGCCAACGTCTTCCTGACGCTGCTGGGGCCGCTGATCATCGCCTTCGCCTAGGAGTCCCTCGCCATGACCGTCAACGGAAAGAATTTCGCCTCGCTGAGCCCGTTCGAACTCAAGGACGAACTGATCCGGCTCGCGTCCTCCGGCAAGGCCAATCGCGCGATGCTCAACGCGGGTCGCGGCAATCCCAACTTCCTGGCCACGACGCCGCGCCGCGCGTTCTTCCGGCTGGGCCTGTTCGCGACGGCGGAGTCCGAGCTGTCCTACAGCTACATGACGCCGGGCATCGGCGGCCTGGCGGGCATCGACGGCCTCGAGGCGCGCTTCGAGCGATTCATCGCCGATCACCACGACCAGGAGGGCGTGCGTTTCCTGGGCAAGACGCTGAGCTACGTGCGCGACCAGCTCGGGCTGGACGCCTCGGCCTTCCTGCACGAGATGGTCGACGGCGTGCTGGGCTGCAACTACCCGGTGCCCGACCGCATGCTGCGCGTCAGCGAGCAGATCGTTGGTCACTACCTCAGCCGCGAGATGACGCAGTCCACGATCGCGCCGGCGGACATGGACCTCTTCGCCGTCGAGGGCGGGACCGCCGCGATGGCCTACATCTTCAACAGCCTGCAGAGCAACGGGCTGCTCAAGGCCGGCGACAAGGTCGCCATCGGCATGCCGGTGTTCACGCCCTACATCGAGATCCCGCAGCTGGAGCAGTTCTCGCTGGAGGTGGTGCCGTTGAACGCCGACCCGCAGGCCGGCTGGCAGTTCCCCGACAGCGAGCTCGACAAGCTCAAGGACCCGGCGGTGAAGGTGTTCTTCTGCGTGAACCCGAGCAATCCGCCGTCGGTCTGCCTGGACCAGCGCAGCCTCGACCGCATCGCCGCGCTGGTGCGCGACGAGCGCCAGGACCTCATGATCATCACGGACGACGTCTACGGCACCTTCGCCGACGGCTTCCAGTCGCTGTTCCAGGGCTGCCCGGCCAACACGCTGCTGGTGTATTCGTTCTCGAAGTACTTCGGCGCGACGGGCTGGCGGCTGGGCGTGATCGCGATGCACAAGGACAACCGCTTCGACCGCGCGCTGGCCGCCGCGCCGCAGGTCGAGCGCGACCGACTGCATCGGCGCTACGAGTCGCTGACGATGGACGTCGGCGCGTTCAAGTTCATCGACCGCATGGTGGCCGACAGCCGCGTCGTCGCGCTGAATCACACCGCCGGTCTGTCATTGCCGCAGCAGGTGCAGATGACGCTGTTCGCGCTCTTCGCGCTGATGGACGAGGCCGACGCGTACAAGACCGCGCTCAAGAAGCTGATCCGGCGTCGCGACAACGCCTTGCACGGCGCGCTGGGCGTGCCGCGCGAGCACGATCCGCATTCGGTCGACTACTACACACTGCTGGACGTCGAGGACATCGCGCGCAAGCTGTACGGCGAGGACTTCGCGAAGTGGGCCATCGAGCAGGCGTCGACGGGCGAGCTGCTGTTCCGCGTCGCGGAGAGCACCGGCATCGTGCTGTTGCCGGGCAAGGGCTTCGGCGCGTCGCGCCCATCGGCGCGCGCGTCGCTGGCCAACCTCAACGAGTACGAGTACGTCGCGATCGGCCAGGCGCTGCGCCGCTGGGCGGACGAGCTGCATGCGCAGTACCAGCAGCGGTCGGAGGCCAACCGCCGCTGATCAGGCTCAGCTCAGCCGGACCTCGATCTTGCGCGGCTGCGCATGCGCGGCCTTGGGGATCCGCACGCGCAGCACGCCGTTGCTGAGATCGGCGGCGATCTGGTCGGCGTCGAGTTCCTTGCTCAGCGTGAACGTGCGGCGGTAGAACTGGCGCGACACCTCGACATGACCGGCCTTCAGGCCCTCGGGCAGGTCGAGTTGCATCTCGGCCTCGATGATCAGGCGGTCCTTGTCCACGCGCAGCTGGAGCTGCTCGCGCGGCACGCCGGGCAGGTCGGCCAGCAGCGTCAGGCCCGAGGCGTCCTCGAGGACATCGACGGCGGGCTGGATCGCGTAGTCGTCGCGGCGGCGCGCGGATTGCGCCGAGGCGCTGGTGGAGGCCGGGCTCGATGCGGAAGTCGGCACCGCGGTGGAGGCATCAGCGGCGGGCGTGTGAACGGCGGTCGTGCTCATGGAAGGCTTTCGTCTCGGTGTTCAGGTTGAAGGGATCGCGGGCGATCCGGCTCAATGGATGTCGATGCGGCGCGGTTGGGGCGCGGGCCGGCGCTTGACGCTGACGCGCAGCACGCCGTCCTTGTAGGACGCCGAGACCTGGTCGGGATCGATGTCGTCGGGCAGGCTGACCGCGCGGCGGAACTTGCCGGCGAAGCGCTCGCGCTGGTGGACGACGGGCTTGGCGACGGGCGCGGCGGTGGCCGTTTCGGCCAATGCGGCGGCGTCCGTGGCGGCCGGCTTGGCAGCGTCCTGCGAGACGCGCTCGCCGGACAGGCTCAGCACGCCGCGGTCCAGGTCGACGCCGATGGTGGCCGGGTCCAGGCCGGGGGCGAAGGCGTAGACCTCCACGGCTTCGGGCGACAGGCCGACGTTGAGCGCCGGATAACCGCCGCGCGAGGCGTTGCGGGCAACGGGGGTGTCGAACAGGCTGCTCATCTCGCGCTGGAAGCGGTCGAGGTCATTGAACAGCTCACGGGCAAACAGGTGACGGTACATGCGGGGCTCCTTGGCTTCCTGCGGATGAGTCGCGGCGGGTGTGTCCGCCATGACTCCCCAACTAGGCGCGTTCAGCGGCGCTTCAAGATCTTGAAATCGCAGGGTCGCCGTCCCCATATGCCGCGCCCGCCAAGCCCCTCCCTGGGGCGTTTGCGTCGATTTCAAGGCCCCTCAACCTGATGAACCGCACGCTTTGACCCCCTCGCCCGCGAAGCGGGAGAGGGCGGGGGGTGAGGGCTCGGGGCAGGGCTCGCTGTCAATCACGAGCCCTCACCCCTCCCTCTCCCGCTTCGCGGGCGAGGGCGATCGATTGGCGCGCTGCGTACCCCCTCTCCCGCTCCGCAGGAGAGGGGATGGAGGTCACTTCAACCGAAGCGCTTCTTGCGTCGTCACACTCGACGCCTGATTGCCCCAGCTCTGGCGGATCACCGTGGCGACTGCCGCGAGTTCCTCCGGGCTCAGCACTTGGCGCATCGGCGGCATGCCGAAGGGCCGCGGATGCGCTTCCGTGGTCGGCGCATACCCGCCGTCAGCCAGCATCTGCAACACGTTCTGCGGCGCGTCCAGCGTCACCGCGCGGTTGCCGGCCAGCGGCGGATACGCCGGCTGCCCATCGATCCAACGCCCCTGCCCCTGATCCCCGTGGCAATCGACGCAGTACTTCGCATAGACCTGCCGCCCCAGCTCCAGCTGCGCCGGCGGCGCGGGCGAGAACTCGGCCCGCTGCCCACCCTCGCGCGGCAACGCTCGCAAGTACACCGCCATCGCGCGCGCATCGGTGTCGCTCAGATGCTGCAGGCTGTCCGCCACCACATCCGCCATCGGCCCGAGCGCCGCGGCGCGCGGCGACCAGCCGGCGCGCAGCCATTGGCGCACCTCGTCCTCCGACCAGTCCTGCACGCCCGCGGCCAAGGGATCCGCGAGCGACGGCGCGATCCAGCCTTGCACGCCCACCCAGCCGCCGCGCAGCCCCGCCGCGTCGCGCAACGCACCCAGCCGGTTGCGCGGTGCATGGCACTCGGCGCAATGCCCGACCGCCTGCACCAGGTAGCGCCCTCTCGCGACCAGCGCTTGCCCCGCTTGCCCCGGCCCAGCGGTGCTCGCCTCGCGCGCCGCGCCCTCGTCCTCGTGCGACAGCGCATCGCCAGGACTGAAGTACATCAACCGCCATACCGCCAGCGCCGACTGCCAGCGATACGGCCAACCGAGCTGATGCGGCGGCGGTGTCTGCGTGACCGCCGGCTGCTGGCGCAGCCAAGCGAAGATCGCATCGGCGTCCTCGCGCGTCATCGCGGTGTAGCTCGTGTACGGGAACGCGGGATAGAGCAACCGCCCATCCCGGCTGCGCCCGTGATGCATCGCGCGCCAGAAGTCGTCGGCGGTCCATCGACCGAGCCCGGTCGCCGCATCAGGCGTCAAGTTGCTGGTGAACACCGTGCCGAACGGCGTGCCGATGGGCAAGCCGCCGGCCAGCGGCGCACCGCCTCTCGGCGAATGACAGCCGGCGCAGTTGGCGACGCGCGCGAGGTACGCGCCACGCGCGATCAGCGCCGGGCTGGTGTCCTCCGCCCCCGGTTGCGCCGGCCGGCCGGCGAGCCACACCTCGCGCCCCCAGGCGATCGCCAGCAGCAGCACGGCCATCAGCGGCACCGCGACCGCGACCCCGATCAGGCCGCGCACGAAGCGCCGCATCGGACCCGCCGCGTCGATGGAAGGCGTCGACGCCCGATCCGCTTCTCCCCCCACCGGGCCGCCGCTCATGGCGTCAATCCTCCACAGCTCACCGGCAAGGGCGCGGCGGACGGCGGCTCCGGATGGGCCCCGGGCGTCTGCGCGGACAACCAGGTCGCGACGAGCGCGATGTCCTCCGTGGAAATCGCCTTCGCCACCTCGGCCATGCAGTCCGGCTGATGCGCGCGGCGCAGGCCGTTGCGCCATGCGCCGAGCTGGCCGATCACGTAATCACGCGGCAGCCCCAGCAAGCCGGGAATCGCCGGCGCGCGACCGGCCATCGACGGCCCGTGACAGGCCGTGCACGCCGGCACCTGTCGCGCGGGGTCGCCCTGCGTGACCAGGCGCAGCGCGCGTGCCTGCTGCTCGGCGCTCAGGTTCACGGGCACGGGCGCCGGGTACGGCAGTTCCAGCGCCGCGAAGTACGCGGCGATCTCACGCAGGTAGGCGTCGTCCATGTTGCGCAGCAGCCCGGCCATCAGCGCGTGATGCCGGCGCCCATCGCGAAAGCCCTGCAGCTGATTGAACAGATACCCGGCGGGTTTGCCCGCCAGCCGCGGGAAGTAGCCCTGCGGGGTCGCCCGCCCCTGCGGACCGTGGCACAGCGTGCAGGCCTGGATGCGCTCGGCGGTGTCGTTGGCGAGCGGACGCAAGACGGGTGCCTGCGGCGTCGGCGTCGGCGTCGGCGTCGGCGTCGGCGTCGTTGCCTGGGCCATCACGGCGGAGAAGGCGGAGATGGCGGACAGCCCCGGGCCCAGGACAGCGGCAAGGAGGACGCCCGTGAGGAGTCGGGAGATCGTCATCCGGCCATCATCGCCGCAGATCCGGCCCCGGCCAGGCGATCGCGGCCCAGCCGTCGCGGCCCTGGTGCTTGGCCTGATACAGCGCGCGGTCGGCCAGCGCGATCAGGTCCATCGCGGGCACCTCGCCGTCGGCCACGGTCGCCACGCCGATGCTGACGGAGATCGTCAGCCCGGTCGGCCGCATCGCGCGCACCGCCTCGACGATCTTCTGCGCGACCTGCTCGGCCTCATCGGGCCGATTCAGTCCCTCGAGCACCGCGACGAACTCGTCGCCCGCGATCCGCGCGACATGATCGCTGCCGCGGACGGTGCGGCGCAGCACGGTCGCGAATTCACGCAGCACCGTGTCGCCGACGCCATGACCGTGCGTGTCGTTGATCGCCTTGAAGCGATCGATGTCCAGGAACAGCAGCGCCATCCCGCGCCCCTCGCGTGCATGGCGGCGCTGACGCGCGAGCGCCCCGCCCAGCGCCTGATCGAACTCGCGCCGGTTGGGCAGGCCGGTCAACGCGTCGGAGCTGGCCAGCCGCGCGAGTTGCGCTTCCGCCTGCTTCATCACGGTGATGTCGATGGACAGCGTGAAGATGCCCTGCACGCGCCCGTCCGCGCCGACATCCGGCACGTAGATCGCGCGCAGGTGCCGCTGCTTGCCCAGCATCGACGTGGTGATCTCGAACTCCACGCGTTCCCCGCTGAGCGCCAGCGCGAGTTGCGCGCTGCGCTGGCTGACGCCAGCCTGGCCGAAGACATCGTCGATGTGCAGCCCGATCACCGCCTGCGGGTCCAGCCCGTACCAGGTGCGCATCGTCTCGTTGGTGTAGCGCAGCTTGCGCTCGGCATCGATGTAGGTGATGAACACCGGCAGGTTGTCGGTGATGGCCTTCATGCGGCGCTCGCTCGCCGCGACCAGCGCCTCGGCGCGCTTGCGCTCGGTGATGTCCATCGAGCACGCATAGAAGCCCTCGACCCGGCCATCGGCCATGTCGGGCACGAAGCGCTGGTGGAAGTGCAGCATCTCGCCGTCGATGAGCTGGTCGGCGTCGAAGGCCACGGACTCGCCCTGGAGCACGCGCTGGACGAAGGGGCGGATCCGCGCGGCGTTCTCCGCGCCGCGCAACTCCTCCATCGACCGCCCCACCAGCGAGGCCGGATCGGTGTGGAAGACGCGCCCGACCTCCGCATTGGCGAAGCGCAGCAGGCCGCGGCCGTCGTAATGGCTGATCAGCGCGGGCACGTTGTCGGCGATGCCGCGCAGCCGGCGCTGCGTGCGCATCAGGTCGCGCGAGCGCAGCACCACCTGCGTCGTGGCCAGCACCGTGAACAGGCCCAGCATCGCCAGCCCCGCGAGCAGGAGCAGCTCGGTGTGCCCGGCATCACGCGACAGCCGCTCGCTGATCGCCGAGCGTTCCGACCGCAGCGAGGAGATCAGCTCGCCCAGCACATCGCGCAGCTCGTCCATGTGACGCATGCCCTGGTCGCCCAGCACCAGCTCCAGCGCCTCGTCGTGCCGGCCTGAATCGTTGAGCCGCACGGTCTGGTTCATCTCGTTGAGCTTCAGCTGCACGAGCTCCCGCACGCGAGCCAGCTTGGGCGCGTGGGCGGGATCGGTGTCCCGCGCGCTGAGCTCCTCGACGCGCTGATCGAGGCGGCGCACGGCGTCGCGGTAGGGCTGCAGGTAGCTGGTGCGTTGCGTCAGCAGGTAGCCCCGCTGGCCCGTCTCGGCGTTGAGCAGGTCCTCCATCAGCAGCGTCATCGCCGGCAGCACGGTGTTGATGCTGTCGGCGCGGCGCAGGTCCTCGAGCGTGTCCCGGGCGCGCCAGGCGAGCATCGCCACGATCACGGCCATCGCGAAGAGCGCCACCATCAGCAGGCCCACGCCGCGACCGAAGGTGGTGCGGTGGATCGGCTCGATGGAGGAACGCATGCGACGGTGGGGCGGGTCGAACGGTCGAGGAGCAGTGCGGGCGATTATGGGTGCCGCCGTGCGATCTCCGTCAAGTTGGCATCCGCCCCGGGGCCGGGGGGCAGCCCGCGTGCGACAGTCCGGGGATGTCTCCGATCCCCCTGCTGCGGACACCCGATCCGCATGGCCACGCCAAGGTCAGCTTCGTCGAGCTGTTCTTCGACCTCGTCTTCGTCTTCGCCGTCACGCAGCTGTCGCACACGCTGATCGGGCATTTCGCCCATGACGGGGTGACGCTGGGCGGGGCGCTGCAGACCGGATTCCTGATGCTGGCCGTGTGGTGGGTCTGGGTCTTCACGTCCTGGGTCACGAACTGGCTGGACCCCGAGCGGCTGCCGGTGCGGATCTGCCTGTTCGCGATGATGCTGGGCGGGCTGCTGATGTCGGTGTCGCTGCCGCAGGCCTTCGGGGAACGCGCGTTGATGTTCGCCGTGTCGTTCTCGTCGATCCAGGTCGGCCGCACGCTGTTCTTCCTCTGGGCGGCGCGGGGCGGCGATGCGATCCTGGTGCGCAACTTCCAGCGCATCGGCGTGTGGCTGGTGATCTCCGCGGTGTTGTGGATCGCCGGCGCGCTGTCGCCGGAGCTGCGCGTGCCGCTGTGGGTGGGCGCGCTGGCCATCGAGGTGGTCGGCCCCTCGGCCGGTTTCTTCGTGCCGGGGCTGGGCCGCTCGACGACCTCGGACTGGACGATCTCGGGTGGTCATCTGGCCGAGCGCTGCGCGCTCTTCGTGATCATCGCGCTGGGCGAGTCGCTGCTGGTGACGGGCGCGACCTTCGCGGCCGAGCCGCTGACGTCGATGAGCCTGCTGGCCTTCCTGGTGTCCTTCGCGGGGTCGCTGGCGCTGTGGTGGCTGTACTTCGACACGACCAATGAATTCGCGTCGGGCCGCATCGCGCATAGCGACGATCCGGGTCGGCTGGCGCGGCTGGCCTACACCTACCTGCACCTGCCGATCGTGGCGGGGATCATCGTCAACGCGGCGGCGGACGAGTTCGTGCTCGCCCATCCGGACGGTCACACCGACCTCAAGACCGCGCTGTGCCTGCTGGGCGGCGTGGGGCTGTACGCGATCGGCGTGGGGCTGTTCAAGCGCGCCGTGGTGGGCCGGTGGCCGTGGTCGCACGGCGTGGCGGTGCTGGTGCTGGCGGCGGCGGGGCCCTTCGTGCACGCCTGGACGCCGGTGGCCACGAGCGCCTTCGCCTGCGCGGTGCTGGTGGCGCTGGCCGCCTGGGAACGTCATTCGCGGGCGCAGTGTCTCGTGCCCGACAGCGCGCGGGAGGACGACGCGCCTAGCATCGGCGAATGAACGCCACCGCCACTCCCTCGCCGACGTCCGCCTCCGCGGACTTCGTCACCGCGCCGCATCCGGCCGATGCGCTGTTTCCGCAGGAAGCCCGCCGGTTCTTCGTCGAGGTCGAACCCGGCGTCCGGAGTCACGCGCGGGTGTGCGGCGAAGGCCCGCCGCTGCTCCTGATCCACGGCCATCCGCAGACGCTGGCCATCTGGCATCGCGTGCTGCCGGCGCTGGCGGCGCGTTTCACCGTGGTGATGCCCGACCTGCGCGGGTATGGCGATTCGTCCAAGCCCGCGGGCGACGCGGACCACGGCAACTACAGCAAGCGGCGCATGGCGCTGGATCTGGTCGCCGTGATGGCGGCGCTGGGGCACGGGCGGTTCCGCGTGCTGGCGCATGACCGCGGGGCGAGGGTGGCGCATCGCATGGCGGCGGATCATCCGGAGCGGGTCGAGCGCCTGGCGCTGCTGGACATCGCGCCGACGCTGGCGATGTACGAGCAGACGACCGAGGCTTTCGCGCGGGCGTATTGGCACTGGTTCTTCCTGATCCAGCCGTCGCCGATGCCGGAGCGGCTCATCGAAGCGGATCCGGCGGCCTATGCGCTGGACGTGATGGGGCGCCGGCACGCAGGGCTGGCGGCTTTCGATGCGCGGGCGTTCTCGGAATATCAGCGGGCGCTGGCGCTGCCCGGCGCGGCGCACGGCATGTGCGAGGACTACCGCGCCGCGGCGGGCATCGATCTCGAGCACGATCGCTTGGATCGTGACGCGGGTGTGAAGCTGGCGATGCCGCTGCGCGTGTACTGGGGCGCGCAGGGCGTGGTGGCGAAGTGCTTCGATCCGCTGAAGGAATGGCGCCGTGTGGCGTCGGACGTCAGCGGCGAGGCCCTGCCCTGCGGGCACTACATCCCGGAGGAAGCGCCGGAGGCTCTGCTCGAGGCGGTGATGCCGTTCCTGAGCGAGGGGCTTTGAGCGGGCTCGGCGTCGAGGCCGTTAGGCTGGGCGTCTGGTCGAGTCCGAAGTGGACGGAGTGATGGCATGAACAAGTTGGTCGCCCTCGGGCAGTTCCTGGGCGGAGCGGTGCTGTGGATCGCGGCGGTGGTGGCGGGCGTGAACGCGCTCAAGCCCTTGATCGGTGTGTCAGAAGGCGCGAGCGCGCCGAACGGCGCGACAGGCGCGCTGGTGATCGTCGCGCTGCTCGCGGGGCTCGGCACCTGGCTGATGCGCAGCGGCTGGCGCCGGCTGAGGGCGAGGGCTGGGGGGCATTGTTGAGCGGCGGGTGGCTGATCAGGCCGCCATCGCCAGCGGCTGGATGGCCCGTTTGATGCTTCGCCCTGCTGCCTTCTCCGCAATGCGGAGGTCGTAAGCGGACTGCAGGTTCAACCACCCTTGAGCGTCGCTGCCGAAGTAGCGTTCCAGGCGAAGCGCGGTGTCGGGAGACACACTGCGCTGACCATCCACGATCTCGCGCAGTCGCGAGTACGGCACGTGCAAGGCCTTGGACACCGCATGGACGCTCATGCCCATGGGCTTGATGTAGTCCGCGAAAAGGATCTCACCGGGGTGGATCGGGCGCATTCCGTTCCTGAACATTGCTTACCTCTCTCGTCTGTGCTGATGCCATGACTGTCGCAGGCACCACGCGCTCAGTTCGACTGCGATCAGTGGGGGTCCTTGATCGCAACATCGATAGGGCCGTCTTCGCTCCACCGGAAGATCAGACGCCACTGGTCGTTGATTCTGACGTGCCAAGCGCCGTCGTACCACTTCATGTCATTGCCGGGCGGCCTTCGCATGAACTCAACAGCCGGCGCGGCATCGAGTTGAGCCAATCGCCGCTCCGCTGTGGCCTTCACGTTCACGAATCGCGTCGTGCGTCCCGTGGTGAAAAGGCGCTCGGTCTCACGACAAGCGAAGGATTGGATCGGCATCCATGCAAGGTAGCGATCACAGGAGCGAGGCTCCATTGAGCAGAGTTGTGCTTTCAACCCCGCTTCGCCTTGTTCATGTCATCGGGATGACTGGAAAAGCGTCGAACGAACCTTCCCGGCCAAGCGGAACTCTTAGCCCAACTGTTTCTAGAATCTGCGCGATAGATCGAGTGGGAGAAGGCGGATGGGAGTCAACGCTTCTGAGGAACGACTTGCACAGTTGTCGCGCCGTACGTTTCTTTCGATGTGGTCCTACCAGAACCCCTTCTACCGGCACGGCAAAGAGCTATGCGACGTCCTAGTCGTTTTTGGCAACGACGTGCTCATCTTCTCGGACAAGTCCATCGGCTTCAAAGAATGTGAGGACGACAAGGAACTGAAGGTTGCTTGGGATCGCTGGTTTCGAAAGGCTGTCCTCGAGAGCATCCAGCAACTCGAGGGTGCACTGAACACCATTAAGAAGCGACCCGAAACCATCCATCTGGACGCCAAGGTATCGTCCCCGTTTCCTCTTAGCCTGCCCGCTCCTTCGCACGCTCGATATCACTTGGTCGCTATCGCCCACGGAAGCGAAGCGACGTGCCTAGCCCGACTGGGACGCTCGAGCCTTCGATTCGATACCAGGATCAAGGGTGATGAGAAGGCGCTATCGATCGGGTACACCGAAGGCCATTTCGTCCACATCTTCAATGGCACAGCGCTCGCTGCGCTCTTCGAGAGTATGGATACGACTGCCGATCTGATTGCCTATCTCCGAGAAAGGCGGGATCTGTTTCAGGGTCGTCCTTTGAGCATGGAGGGTGAAGAGGACTTGATCGCCACCTACATGCGCGCACGCCGACCAGACGGAAGGACCACACTCTGCGACGCTTTCGGATCACCGGGATCAACTTTTCTTGAAGTCGACGCGAGCGCTTGGCGGTCGTGGACTGGTCAACCCGAGTTCTCACTCCGCAGGCAGACTCTTGCCCCGGCATATCTCGTGGATGACGTCATTGAGCACTTGTCCTCTGAGTTCACCCAAGGGCGCATGATCATTGGACAAGAGTTGCCGGTGTCGGAACACGCCAACGCCTTGCACACCCTGGCGGCAGAAGGTCGGATGGGGCGCTACCTCATTGGACTGCAAGTCGCTGACGTTCTGCACGAAACACCCTCGTCTTTTTGGAGCGTCGCTGTCGAGTCACCGGACCAACCTCGCGTCATGTACATCTGGCTGATCTACCCCATGGTCGACGTTCAGATCTCTGAAGCCAGGCTAGAGCAAGCGATCGTCGAACAGTTGCACAAGTACGTCTTCGTCGCCATGGGAAAGTTTCCGACTTTCGATACCTTCCTCGGGATCGCCATGCCAAATGCAAAAGCAACGCGAACGTCCCGGGCGTACTGTCTCGCCCAACGCAATGATTGGACGCAGGAGATGCAACTCGAATCGGAGAAGCTAAGCGCTCGGGAAAATATCTTCGATCACATCGAAACGACCGTCGCCGTGATTAGCGCGGCAATCTAGCGCGACTCAGCACGGGCTTGAGCATGTCGCTAGAGGTTCCAGTTACGCCGCCTGCTCCTGCAAGTCAGCGATCAGCTCCGGCCGCGACGCGTGGGCATAAGACTCGCGCTTCAACTCGAGCGCCTCGATCATGGCCAGGTTGTTCAGCAGGAAGTTGTCCAGCACCGTGTACCAGTTGAGGACGAAGCGCTTCATCCGCCCGTCATCACTGACCAGCCCCAGCATGCCGCGCTCCTTCTGACTCATCATTCGGCTGCGGATCTCGGTGTCCGACGCGGCGATCTTGCGACCGATCAGGATCAGCTCGAAGTGCATGGCCTCGCTGCTGAACTCCGGATGCTTCTTGATCAGCTGTGCGTACCCATCGAGCTGCATGAGATGCTTGTAGTTGAGCGCGATGCCGGGCCGCTTGATCTCCAGCACGATGCAGCGGTAGATCCTTCGGCCCATCGCGTCGTGATGCGGCACCTTGCGGGCGAGGAAGAGGTCCGGCTGCTTGTTGGCGCCCGCGATGAACGCCGAGTCGTCGTCATCCAGATCGTTCAAGTCGATCTCGTCGATGCCCTTCACCGAATCGCGGAGTGACTTGGCGATCTTGGTGAACGTGTCGTCCTCGGCGCCGAGCGTCTCGTAGGCGCTCCCGAACAACCATGTGTTGGCCTCGATGATGCCTTGCAGGTCCGGTGTCTCCAGGGTGTCGCGATAGTGATCATTCATCAGCACCCGCAGCTTCTCGGCCACCTCGTGCCTGCGCCGGAGGATCTCGATCGCGGACACGATGCTTTGCAGTGCCAGCGGAATCTTCGCCTGTACCGAGTGTTCTCGAGTCGCCATTTCAATGCCTGATCTCTTGCTGGTGCGATGTGGCAAATGATGTCCACGACACAGCCGGCGAACCATGACCTCCATTGGCGGAGAACTCGTTGAGACCCACGGCAACTTGCCATCACGCTGACTGGAATCGGGAACGCGACATGGCGACAAGAAAAAAGGGCGTGCATCCCTGCACGCCCAAAGGGGCACCGGTAAAGGTCCGGTCGCGAATGATTGGGGGGCCGGGTCTTGCCCGGCCTGTGGCCTCAGGCCGGCGTCGTCCAGCCGCCGCCCAGCGCGCGAACCAGTCCGACGGTCGCCTGGTACTGCGCCGCCTGCACCTGCAGCGCCGCACGGCGATTGCGCAGCTCGCTCCGGCGCGCGTCCAGCAGATCCAGCTGGCTCACCAAGCCGTTGCGATACCGCGAATCCGACAGCGCCGTCGCCCGCGCCGACGACTGCACCGCCTGCGCCTGCACGTCCGCCTGCGCCGACAAGGTCTGCAACCCGCTCAGCGAGTCCTCGACCTCGCGCAGCGCCTGCAGCAGCTGCTGCCGGTAGCTCGACATCGCCAGGTCCAGGCCCGCCGTCGCCGACTCCACGCCCGCCTTGCGCCGGCCGCCGTCGAAGATCGGCAGCGACAGCAGCGCATCCACCGACCACGCCCGCGCCGACCACCGGAACACGTCGCTCAGCTCCGGCGACGCGTAGCCGCCATTGGCCGTCAGCGACAGGCTCGGGAACCACGCGGCCTGCGCCACGCCCACCCGCGCCTGCGCCGCCAGCAGACCGCGCTGCGACGCCGCCACGTCCGGACGGCGCGCCAGCATCGCGCTCGGCAGTCCCGACGGAATCGCCGGCAAGGCCGCCAGCGAGGTGTCCTCGGCCACCTTGAAGCCCGAGGCCGGCTCGCCCAGCAGCACCGCCAGCGCGTTCTCCAGCTCCGCGCGACGACGGTCCAGGCTGATCGCCTCGGCCTCGGTCGAAGCCACCTCCGTCTGCACGCGCGCCAGGTCCAGCTCGGCCACATCGCCCGCCTGATACCGGCGCTGCGTCAGCGCCAGCGTCTCACGGTAGGCCGCGACCGTGTCGCGCACCAGCCGGCGTTCCTGGTCGGCGAAGCGCAGCGCCAGGTAGGTCTGCGCCACATCCGCCTGCACCATCAGCCGCGTGGACTGCAGCAGCGCCTCTCGCGACTGCGCATCGAGCGACGCCGCCCGGCTCGCCTGCGACAGGCGGCCTGACAGGTCCACTTCCCAGCTCGCCGCCAGGCCCGCGCTGTACAGCGTCGACGGCGCCGGCCCCTGGCCCGCCACCGTGCCGCGCGCCGCGCCGGCATTCAGGCCGACCTGCGGCATGCGATCCGCGTTGGCATTGCGCAGCAACGCCCGCGCCTGCGCCAGTCGCGCTGCCGCGCCCTGCAGGTCGGTGTTGCCGACCAGCGATCGGCGGATCAGATCGCTCAGCGTCGGATCGCTGAACGCGAGCCACCAGTCGCCGCGCGGCTCGGCATCCGCGGGCGGCACCACCGCCCAGCGCGCCTCACCGACCGCGGCCGTGGCCGCCGGGGACGCCTTCCACGCCACCGGCGTCGCCGGCAGCCGCGACTCGTCGATCGGCGGCGGCGTCGCGCAACCGGCCAGCACCAGCGCGGCCAGCAGCGTCGTCATCATCAATTTCATTTTCATGGCATCGAATCCTTTATTCGTGCTCGTGACGCGGCGCGGCCGGATGCGGACGGGCATTGCCACCCGGTCCGAAGTCGTGACCCGCGCCCTGCTCCGGCTGCGCGAAGGCCTCGACGTCATGCGGGACCTCACCGTGCTGCTTGAGCGGCTTGTTGCCCGTCAGGCGACGCACCACCACGTAGAACACCGGCGTCAGGAACAGGCCGAAGGCCGTCACGCCGATCATCCCGGCGAACACCGCCACGCCCATCGCGTTGCGCATCTCCGCACCGGCGCCAGACGCCAGCACCAGCGGCAGCACACCCATCACGAACGCCATCGACGTCATCAGGATCGGACGCAGCCGCAGCCGGCTCGCCTCGATCGCCGCCTGCAGCGGTGACCTGCCGGCGAATTCGAGCTCCCGCGCGAACTCCACGATCAGGATCGCGTTCTTCGCGGACAGCCCCACCAGCACGATCAACCCGATCTGCGTGAAGACGTTGTTGTCGCCCTTGCTGAGCCACACCCCCGTCATCGCCGCGAGCAGCCCCATCGGCACGATCAGGATGATCGCCACCGGCAGCGACAGGCTCTCGTACTGCGCGGCCAGCACCAGGAACACCAGCAGGATCGCCAGCGGGAACACCCACACGGCGGAGTTGCCGGCCAGGATCTCCTGGTAGGTCAGCTCGGTCCACTCGTAGCTGATGCCCGGGGGCAGCGTCTCCGCGGCGATGCGCGCGATCGCGTCCTGCGCCTGGCCGGTCGAGTACCCCGGCGCCGGACCACCGTTGATGTCGGCGGACAGGAAACCGTTGTAGCGCATCGCGCGTTCCGGACCGAAGCTCGGCTCCACCTTCATCAGCGCCGACAGCGGCACCATCTCGCCCGAGGCCGAGCGCACCTTCAGCAGGCCCACGTCCTCGGCGCGCGCGCGATAGGCGGCGTCCGCCTGCACCCGCACCGTGTAGGTCCGGCCGAACTTGTTGAAGTCGTTGACGTAGAGCGAGCCCAGGTAGATCTGCATCGTGTCGAACACATCCGTCACCGCCACGCCCAGCTGGCGCGCCTTGGTGCGGTCCAGGTTCGCGTACAGCTGCGGCACGTTGACCTGATAGCTCGTGAACATGCCGGCCAGCTCGGGCGTCTGGTAGGCCTTGGCCATGAAGGCCTTGACCGCCTGGTCCAGCGCCTCGTAGCCCAGCCCGCCCTTGTCCTCGAGCTGCAGCTTGAAGCCGCCGGTCGTGCCCAGGCCCTGCACCGGCGGGGGCGGGAACATCACCACGAAGGCGTCCTGGAGCTGGCCGAAGTCCGCGTTCATCTTGGCCGCGATCTCGCCCGCCGACAGCCCCTTGCCGGTTCGCTCGTCAAAGGACTTCAGCGAGGCGAAGACAATCCCCGAGTTCGAGCTGTTGGTGAAGCCGTTGATCGACAGACCGGGGAACGAGATGGCATGTTCCACGCCCGGCGTCTTCATCGCGATCTCGCTCATGCGGCGGATCACGTCTTCCGTGCGGTCCAGCGTGGCGCCGTCGGGCAGCTGCGCGAAGCCGATCAGGTACTGCTTGTCCTGCGCCGGCACGAAGCCGCTCGGCACCGCCTTGAACAGGCCCACGGTCAGGCCCAGCAGGCCGCCGTAGACGATCAGCATGATGACCTTGCGCGAGATCGCGCGGGTCACGCCGCCGCTGTAGGCCTTGGCGCCGCGGTTGAACAGCTTGTTGAAACCGCCGAAGAAGCGGCCCAGCACCTTGTCCATCGCGCGGGTCAGCCAGTCCTTGGGCTCGTCGTGGCCCTTGAGCAGCATCGCGGCCAGCGCGGGCGACAGCGTCAGCGAGTTGACCGCCGAGATCACCGTCGACATCGCGATCGTCAGCGCGAACTGCTTGTAGAACTGACCCGTCAGGCCGGTGATGAAGGCCAGCGGCACGAACACGGCCACCAGCACCAGCGCGATCGCGATGATCGGACCCGACACCTCGCGCATCGCGCGGTAGGTCGCCTCTCGCGGACTCAGGCCCGACTCGATGTTGCGCTCGACGTTCTCCACGACCACGATCGCGTCGTCCACCACGATGCCGATGGCCAGCACGAGGCCGAACAGCGACAGCGCGTTGATCGAGAAACCGAACAGGTGCATCACCGCGAAGGTGCCGATGATGGACACCGGCACGGCCAGCAGCGGAATGATCGACGCGCGCCAGGTCTGCAGGAACAGGATCACGACCAGCACCACGAGCGCCACGGCTTCCAGCAGCGTGTGGATCACCGACTCGATGGACGCGCGCACGAACTGCGTCGGGTCATAGACGATCGAGTAGTCCACGCCTTCGGGCATCGCCTTCTTGAGCTCCGCCATCGTGGCGCGCACGTTGTTGGAGATCTCGATCGCGTTGGAGCCCGGCGCCTGGAAGATCGGAATCGCCACGGCGGACTTGTTGTCCAGCAGCGAGCGCAGCGCGTATTCCGACGCGCCCAGCTCGATGCGGCCCAGGTCGCGCAGGCGCGTGACCTGACCGCCCGCGCCGGACTTGACGATGATGTCGCCGAATTCCTGCTCGTTGTTCAGGCGGCCCTGCGCGTTGATCGGCAGTTGCAGGTCGATGCCCTGCAGGCCGGGCGAGGCGCCCACGACGCCGGCGGCGGCCTGCACGTTCTGCTCACGGATCGCCTGGACCACGTCGCTGGCCGACAGGCCGTGTTCAGCGACCTTCTGCGGGTCCAGCCAGACGCGCATCGAGTAGTCACCCGAGCCGAACAGCTGCACCTGGCCCACGCCCTGGATGCGCGCGAGGCGGTCCTTGACGTTGAGCACCGCGTAGTTGCGCAGGTAGGTCATGTCGTAGCGGTCGTTGGGCGACAGCAAGTGCACGACCATCGTCAGGTCGGGGCTGCTCTTGACCGTCGTCAGACCGAGTCGGCGGACCTCCTCGGGCAGGCGCGGCTCGGCTTGCGAGACGCGGTTCTGCACGAGCTGCTGGGCCTTGTCCGGGTCCGTGCCCAGCTTGAAGGTGACCGTCAGCGTCATGAGGCCGTCGGTGGTGGCCTGGCTGCCCATGTAGAGCATGCCCTCGACGCCGTTGATCGATTCCTCGAGCGGCGTGGCCACGGCCTCGGCGATGACCTTGGGGTTCGCGCCGGGATACTGCGCGCGCACCACCACCTGCGGCGGCACGACCTCGGGGTATTCCGAGATCGGCAGCACGCGCACCGCGAGCAGGCCCGCGACGAAGATCAGCACCGACAGCACGCCCGCGAAGATCGGGCGGTCGATGAAGAATTTGGAAAGATTCATGTCAGTCTTTCAAGTCGACTGTGAGAGGCGGGGCGAGGCGACGTCCGATCAGGACTTGTCCGCCTTGGCCGCGCCGTCCTTGGCCTGGATCTCGGCCTTGGCGTTCATCGGCACGATCGTGGGCGCGACCAGCGCGCCCGGGCGCACCC
This sequence comes from Roseateles sp. So40a, assembly GCF_048081605.1. Classification (NCBI taxonomy): domain Bacteria; kingdom Pseudomonadati; phylum Pseudomonadota; class Betaproteobacteria; order Burkholderiales; family Sphaerotilaceae; genus Roseateles; species Roseateles sp. So40a. The sequence continues at coordinate 4,283,324 of NZ_CP182288.1, forward strand.
GCTGCAGGCCGTTGACCACGACGCGCTCGTTGGCCTTCAGGCCGGTGGTGACGATGCGCAGCCCGTCCACGTTGGCGCCGAGCTGGACCTCGCGGTAGCTCAGCGTGTTGTCCGCGCCGACCACCATCACGAACCGCTTGCTCTGGTCGGTGCCGACCGCGCGCTCGTTGACCAGCACCGCCGCCTGCGTCTTGGACTGGCCCAGGCGGATGCGGGCGAACTGGCCCGGGATCAGCGCGCCGTCCTTGTTGTCCAGCACCGCGCGCACGCGCACCGTGCCGCTCTTGGCGTCGACCTGGTTGTCGATCAGCTGCAGCTTGCCGTTGAACGGCGTGTCCACCGTGGCGGCCGTGCCGATCTGCACCGGGATGCTGGACAGGTCACCGGAGGCTCCCTTGGCGTTGCCGTGCAGCTCGTTGAGCGCGCGGGCGACGGTGCGCTCGTCGGCGTCGAAGCTCGCGTAGATCGGGCTGACCGACACCAGCGTCGTCAGCACCGGCGCGCCGGGACCGGCGGCCACGAGGTTGCCCTGCGTGACTTCCAGCTTTCCGACGCGGCCGGCCACCGGCGCGCGGACCTGCGTGTAGCCCAGGTTCAGCTTGGCCGACTGCAGCGCGGCCTGCGAGGCGCGCAGGTTGGCGTTGGCCTCGTTGGCGGCGTTGCTGCGCTCGTCCAGCTCGCGCTGCGCGATGGCGCGCTCGCTCCACAGGCGGGTGGAGCGCTCGAGCTCGCTCTTCGTGTAGCTGACGCGGGCCTGCGCGGCCAGCACCTGCGCGTCGGCGCGGTCGACCTCGGCCTGGTAGGGCGCGGGATCGATGGTGATCAGCAGGTCGCCGGACTTCACCAGCGCCCCTTCCCGGAAGTGCACCGACTGCACCGCGCCCGACACGCGGGCGCGCACGTCGACGCGCTCGACGGCCTCGAGCCGGCCGGAGAACTCGTCCCACGCGGCCACGTCCTGGCTGGCCACGGTGGCGACGGACACCGGGATCGCCTGCGGCGCGCCCGACGGTTGATTGGCGACCGCCTGCTGGCTGTGCAGGCCGACGACGACGGCGCCGACGACCGCGGCGACGGCGGTGAGCGAGGTGGCAAAGATCTTCTTGTTCATGGTGGTGCTCCGGTGACGGGGATAGACGTTGGGAGTTCTTGGAAAGTGCGTGGTGGTACGGGGAAAGTCAGACGGTCTCAACCGGGTTGAAGACGGCGGGGGCCCGCCGGGGGAATCAGGGACAGGAAGTCGGCGAGCTTCTGGCGCAGCGCGCTGGCCCAAGGCAGCTGCGGCGCGGTCAGCGCGGGCCGCTTCATGAGGCTGCAGGGCCAGCCGCTGGGACCGGCGATCAGCGCCTGCTGCACGTCGACGCCGGCGCGCTTCATCGCGCGGGCGTAGGCCAGCGCCTCGTCGCGCATCGGGTCGTCCTCGCTGCTCACGACCAGCGCCGGCACCAGGCCCGCGAGGCGGCTGGTGTTGGCGGGCGCGGCATAGGGGTGGTCGCCGTCCTCGCATTCGCCGAGGTAGGCGCGCCAGCCGTGCATCCAGCGGCATTCGCCGTATCCGGCCTCGGCTTGGCGCAACGACGCCGTGGCCAGGCACGGGTTGAGCATCGGCCCGATCAGGATCTGGCCGGCGAGCTTGCGATGGCCCTGATCGCGCGCCATCAGCGCGAGCGCGGCGGCGAGGTTGCCGCCGGCTTCCTCGCCCGCGACCAGCAGCGGCGCGCCCTTGCCCGAGAGCTTGGCGCGGGCCTTGTGCAGGCCGGCGAGCAGCGCGTCCAGCGTCTTGAGCGCGGTGGGGAAGACCTGGCCGGCGCCGGTGGGGTAGTCGACGTCGACGACCACGGCGCCCGCGTCGGCGAGCAGGCGGGAGACGAGCTCGCCGCTGTCCAGATCGCCGCCGGTGAAGGCACCGCCGTGCAGGTGCATGACGACGGGGGCGTCCTTGCGGCGCGCGGCACCCTTGTAGACGCGCACCGGCACGACGCCGTCGCCGGCGGGCAGGAGGTCGTCGTGGCAGGAGGTGAGCGGCAGCGCATCCATGGCAGGCGCAAAGGCCTGCTCCCTGTGGGGGCAGACCGGTTCATGTTGCAATGCAGCGAAATTTAGAGATCGGACGCCGTCCGATAAACAGGTCCCGGCGCGAATCAGCGTTTCATCGACGAAACAATCGATCGGGCAGGATGGCGACCTCGCGCGCGCACGACAGATGCGCCGATCTCGACAGCACCGTGTCCGCAGGGCATGGGCATTCCAGCAGTCGCGGCCAGGGCCGCAGTCAGGGGTTTCGGATGGACAAGCTCAATGCCATGCAAGCGTTCGCGCGCGTCGTGGAGGCCGGCACCTTCACGCGGGCGGCGGAATCGCTGGACCTGCCCAAGACCGCGGTGACGCGGTTGATCCAGTCGCTGGAGGACCACCTCAAGGTCAAGCTGCTGAACCGCACGACGCGGCGCGTCAGCGTGACGCCCGATGGCGCGGCCTATTACGAGCGGGTCACGAGGCTGCTGTCGGACATCGAGGAGCTGGAGGGATCGGTGTCGCACGCGCGGGCCGCGCCCAAGGGCCGCATCCGGGTGGACGTGGCGTCGAGCGTGGCGCGGCTGCTGCTGATTCCGGCACTTCCGGAGTTCTATGCAAGACATCCGGACATTCAGATCGACCTGGGCGTATCGGACCGGCCGGTGGACCTGATCGGCGACAACGTCGACTGCGTCGTGCGCGGCGGCGAGATCACCGATCAATCGCTGGTGGCGCGACGCATCGGCGACTGGGGGTATGGCTGCTGCGCGTCGCCGGAGTACATCCAGCGCCACGGCATGCCGCAGCATCCGCTGGACCTGGAATCGGACCAGCACCACGTGGTGAGCTATTTCTCGACGCGCACCGGCAAGCGGTTCCCGTTCGACTACAGCAAGAACGGCCAGCGCTACGAGGTCTACGGTCACTACAAGGTCTCGGTCAACGACGGCAACGCGTACATGACGGCGGGGCTGACGGGACTGGGCGTGATCCAGGCGCCCTACTTCATGATCAAGCCGCACATCGACGCGGGCGAGCTCCTGCCTTTCCTCTGCGACTGGGAATCGGACCCGCTGCCGCTGTACGTGGTGTATCCGCCCAACCGGCACCTGAGCACGAAGCTGCGGGTGTTCGTCGACTGGGTGGCGGAGCTCTTCGACCGGCACTCGCAGTGGCAGAAGCAGCTGGTGGCCAGCTGCGAGGCCAAGCGCTCCGAGACCGACGAGGCCTACATCCCGCTGCAGGCCAACGCAGCCAAGCAGGCCGTGCTGAGCGCGGCCTGAGGTGCTCTGAACGCGGTGTTGACACCGCTTGAGCGCCGTCACGGCGGGCGACCATAATCGCCGCCGACCCTTGGCGCCGCCAAGCCTTCGGAAGCGTCCGCGCGTCCGGCCGCGGGGCATCCCCGCGGCGCTTTCCACAGTCAGACATCCGGCGCTGATGCGCCATCGCGCTGCCGCGCGAATCTGCATCAGCCAGACCGGTGAGTTGGCGGCGTCCAGGGGTCACCTCTTGCCCGACCGCCGATGACCCTCGCCGCTCCGCTGACCTATGCCCGATGGATCGCCCTGGCGCTCGCCCGCGCGCTGCAAGCGGACGATGACGCGCCGCGTGGTCGCGAGGCCCATGCGCTGCGGGCACGCGCCGAGCGGTGCCTGGGCGCGGAGGCCCACCCCTGGCTGACACCGCTGTGTGACGAGCTCGCGCGCTGGCCCGGACCGGTGTGGCGCGCGCACTCGGTGGCCAGCCTCGCCGATGCGCTGCAGGCGCTCGAGGCTTTCCATGAGGGCTTCGATCCGGAGCGCCCGCGCCCGACGGCGCGTCGTGTGCTGCTGCGCCCGTCGCGAATGCGCCCGCTGCCCTTCGCGCTGGAACATCTGGTGCGCCCCGACTGGTCGACGGAAGCGGACCTCGCCGCGTGGCTGGGTCTCTCGCTGGACGAGCTGGATCACTTCGCGGGCCCCGCGCGCCAGTACCGCGAGCGCGTGGCGACACCGCGCCATCCGCACGCGGCGGCGACGCCGCACTACCGCTGCCTGCTGGTGCCCAAGCGCCGCGGCGGGCTGCGTCTGATCGAGGCGCCGATGCCGCGGCTCAAGGCGCTGCAGCGGCGCGTGCTCGATGGGTTCCTGAACACCCTGCCCTGCCACGAGGCGGCGCATGGCTTCGTGCCAGGCCGGAATGTCAAGACACACGCGGCCGACCATGCGGGTCAGGACTTCGTGATCCGCTTCGACCTGCGCGACTTCTTCCCGAGCATCGGCCGCGCGCGGGTGAGCGCGACGCTGCGCACGCTGGGGCTTCCGGACGCGGTGGTCGAGCGCCTCGCGCTGCTGTGCCTGACACGCACGCCCGCGCCGGTGCGAGAGCGCCTGCGCGAATACGGATCGATCGACTTCGAGGGCGCGAAGCGGCTGGCGTCGTGGCATCTGCCGCAGGGCGCGCCGAGCTCACCGGCGCTGGCAAATCTGTGCGCGTTCCCGCTGGACCTGCGGCTGGACGGCCTGGCACATCGCTTCGGCGCGCGGTACTCGCGTTATGCGGACGACCTGGTGTTCTCGGGTCCGGCCTCGCTGCATCGGAACCAGCGCGCGCTGCGGTCCTGGGTCGAAGCGATCGTCGAGGACGAGGGCTTCCGGCTGCGCCGCGACAAGACGCGCGCGATGCCGGCAGGCGGCCGGCAGTCGATCACCGGCGTCGTCGTGAACGCGAAGCCCAACCTGGCGCGCGAGGACTTCGATCGTCTGAAGGCGGAGCTGCACCAACTCGTCCTGCAATCGCGCTCGGGGCCGGTCGACGCGGCGCTGCGCGCGCCGCTGCTCGGCCGGATGGCCTGGGCGAGGCAGTTCGTCGCGCCGTCGCGGTGGGAGAAGCTGCAGCGGTTGTTGGAGGCGATCAGCTTCGGATGATCGCCCCACCACGTCCCGTCCATGCGCGATTCCCCGAAGGGGATTCCGCCACTACGATCCCGCTCACGGCGTAAGCTCGCGACGACCAGCCTCCATGAGCGCCACCCCCCTCCTCCTCCTGCTGATGGCCCTCGCCATCGGCCTGCTGCTCGTGCGACTGATCCGCGAGGGGCGCGCGCATCGAGCCGCGCTGCTGCGCGCCGAGCGCATGGGGCGCGTGCTGCTCACGCTCTCGCGCGCCAATCGGATGGTGCTGCGCATCGACGATGACCGCGCCCTCTTCCAGGAAGCCTGCCAGCTCTGCGTCGACGCCGGCAATGCGGTCCTCGCCGCGGTCTACGTCCGCGACGGCGACCTCGCCCATCGCGTCGCCAGCGCCGGACCCGCCATCGAGCTGCTGCGCAACGTCCCCGATCCGCTCGACCTCAAGCTGCCCGAGTTCCAGGACACCTACACCGCCCGCGTGCTGCGCGACGGCGTCAGCGCCGTCAGCAACGACTACGTCCTCGACGCCCGCGCCGGCCGCTGGCGCACCGAGGCCGTCGCCCAGGGCATCCGCGCGATCGCCTGGATTCCCATCCGCCGCGCCGGCCTCGTCACCGGCACGCTGATGCTCTGCGCCGACCAGCCCGATTTCTTCGACGCCGAGCTCCTGGCCCTGCTCGAGGAACTCGGCGCCGATCTCTCCTTCGCGCTCGACAGCGTCGACGCCCGTCACTCCCGCGACGCCGCCACCCGCGAGATCGAGGCCGGCCGCGATCGATTCCGCCGCCTGTTCGAGTCCGCCCCGCTGCCCATGGCCATCGTGGCCGTGGCCGATCGCCGCATCATCGACGCCAACCCCGCGATGTGCCATCGCTACGGACTCTCGCTGCCGGACATCATCGGCACCACCACCGCGTCCCATGCCTACGGCGTCATCCCCGAGGACCGCGACCTCTTCTACGACATCCTGAAGTCCCAGGGACGCGTCAGCGACCTCGCCATCCGCATTCGCGATCGCGCCGGCGACATCCGACCCGCCGTCGTCAACGCCGTGCCGCTCGAATACCTCGGCCAGCAGTGCTGCCTGATCATCAGCCTCGAGCTGCAGGCCACGTCCGGCCCGCACCCGACCTGAACCGCCCTGACCCGCGCGGGTCAGCCGTCCTGGCGCTCGCCGCGCCGAGGCAGGCTCAGACGCACGCGCAGGCCCGGGCCCGAGGTCGCGTCGAGCAACTCGAACCTGCCGCGATGCCGCTGCGCGATGTCCGCCGCGATCGCCAGCCCCAGCCCGCTGCCCGTGCCCTTGGACTCGCTGCCCCGCTCGAAGCGGCGCAACGCGCGCTCCCGGTCCTGCGGCGCGATCCCGGGACCGTTGTCCTCGACCTCCATCCGCGACCACTCGCCATCGCAGCCGGTGCGCACCGTGATGCGCGGCGACGGACCCGCGTAGTTCAGGCAGTTGTGCAGCACGTTGGCCAGCAGCTCCCGCAACAGGAAACTCTGCCCCATCGCCGGCGCGCTCTCCAGCTCGAACTCGATGTCGGCGCCGGCCTGCAGCGCGCGCGGCACCCAGTCCTCGGCCACCTGCGCGGCGATCTCGCGCAGGTCCAGCGCCTGCTCGCCGCCATTGGGCTCGGCCTCGGCCCGCGCGATCGACAGCATCTGCGTGGCTAGCCGCGCGCTGCGGTCCACCGAGCTCTGCAACCGCTTCAGCAAGGGCTCCGTCTGCGGATCGTGCGGCTCCAGCAGGGCCAGGTCGATCTCGGTGCGCAGCGAGGTCAGCGGCGTGCGCAGCTGATGCGCCGCGTTGGCCAGAAAGTCCTGCTGCGCCGACGACGCCCTCCTCAAGCGCTCGAACAGCCGGTTGAACGCCGCGATCAGCGGACGCAGCTCCGCCGGCACGTCATGCTGCAGCGGCTCCAGCCGCGCCAGGTCGCGCTGCTCCAGCTCGGCGCTCAACTGCGCCAACGGCCGCAGCCCGCGATAGGTCGCCCACCAGCCCGCGCCCGCGAGCAGCACCGCCATCCCGCCGATCAGCAGCCCCACCACGAGCACCAGCTGCTGCTGCAGCGCGTCGCGTTTGTTCAGCGTCTCGGCGACCAGGATCTGGCACAGCTTGCCCGCGCCGCAGCTCGCGCCCAGCGCGGCCGCGCGCAGCGACTCGCCGTCCAGCGTGGCCAGCGTGAAGAACCATTCGTTGGCCTTGCGCTTGGGCAGCCGCAGCCGCGCCAGCTGGGCGTCGCCCAGCAGCACCTCGCCCGCGGGATCCAGCACCAGGTAGTACACGCGGTCCGTGCGGTCGAAGCGCAGCGCGCGGTCCGTGGCGCCGGAGACATCGACGACCACTTGACCGTCGCGCTCGCGCAGCAGGCCCGACACCGCCAGCGCCGTGTCGCCCAGCGCCTGGTCGAGCCAGGAGATCGCCGTGTCGTGCATCACGCGGTAGAGGACGACACCGGCCGCCGGCACGGCCACCAGCACCGGCACCATCAGCCAGATCAGCAGCCGCTGCTTGAGGCTGAAGGTGCGCCGCCGGTGTCCGCTGCGTGCCGCGTCGGTCATGCCGTGACGTGGTCAGGCCTTGGCCGCGCCCGCGCCAGGCGGCATCTCTTCGAGCAGGTAGCCCAATCCGCGCACCGTGCGCAGCTGCAGCCCGGCGGGTTCGATCTTGGCGCGCAGCCGCGACACGCAGACCTCGATCGCGTTGTCGCTGACGCCCTGCTCCCAGCCATTGCTGGCAGACGCGATCTGCTCCTTGGCGACCACCTTGCCGGCGCGCGCCAGCAGGAATCCCAGCACGTCCCATTCGCGCGCCGACAGCGCCAGCGGCTCCTCGGCGATGTAGGCCCGGCGGGCCTCCAGGTCCATGCGCAGCGTCGACAGCCGGAGCTCGTTGCCGGTACGCGCCTGGCTGCGGCGCACCAGCGCGCGGGCCCGGGCGATCAGCTCGCTCAGCGCGAAGGGCTTGACCAGGTAGTCGTCCGCGCCGCCTTCCAGCCCGCGAACGCGGTCCTCGACGGCGTCACGAGCCGTCAGCAGCAGCACGGGGGTGGTGCTGCCCTGGGCGCGCACGCGGCGCAGCGTCTCGAAACCGTCGATGCCGGCCAGGCCGATGTCCAGGATCAGCAGGTCGTAACGATCCTCCCGCAGCGAGAGCGGAACCGGCTCGCCACGGGCGCTGACGTCCACGACCCAGGACTGCGAGCGCAGAGCCCGGGCGGTGGACTCCGCCAGGAATTCGTCGTCTTCGACCAGAAGGATTCGCATGGAGCGGCAGCATAAGCGCAGAGCCTTGCACCGGCCAATCGGTGACCTGTCAGAAACCTGAGGGCAACGGCGCCGACAGCTTGCGGACAGGTTGGCGTCAAGTCCGCAACAGCGACCCCGGACAGACTGCCGCCCATGCCGAACACTGTTTCACCGCTCCCCGGGGCCGCCGGATCCCCCCAGGCCGCCGAGCTGGACCCGCGTCCCGCCGTGCTGTTGCTGCATGGCCTGTGCGCCAACCCGCTGGAGATGATGCCGCTGGCGCGCTCGCTGCGCGACGCGGGCTACGTCGTCGAGGCGCCGGCGCTGGACGGCTACGGCGTCGTGCCACCGGCCCCTGGTGAAACGGTCAGTGCATCGCCGGCGCGACGCGCCGTCCCGCCTTTCGAGGACTGGGTCCGGATGGCCGCCGCCCATTTCGACGCACTGGCCGCCCGGCATGCCCGTGTGGCCGTGGGCGGGCTGTCCATGGGCGCGGTGCTGACGCTGGCCCTGGCGCTGGAACGCCCGGCCGCGGCGCTGATGCTGCTGTCCACCAGCCTGCATTTCGACGGTTGGAACGTGTCGCCCTGGCGCCGACTGCTGCCGCTGGCCTATGTGCCGCCCCTGCGCCAATGGCTGAGCTTCCGCGAGATGCCGCCCTACGGCATCAAGAACGAACGCCTGCGCGAGTGGGTCGCGCAGGCGATGACCTCGAGTCACGTGTCCGCGGCCGGTGCCGACCGGCTGCCCGCGGCGTCGCTGCATCAGGCCTCGCGCCTGATCCGGCATGTGCGCGCGCGTCTGCCCGAGATCGCGATGCCCGCCGTCGTGCTGCATGCCAGCGAGGACGACGTCAGCGGACCGCGCTCGGTGCTCGAGCTGCAGCGCCGGCTGGGCAGCACGCCCGAGGTGCATTGGTTCCACCACAGCTATCACATGCTGACGTTGGACAACGAACGAGGCGCGGTCACTCAGGCCGCTCGTCAATTCCTGCTGCGCCAGGTGCCCGTCGCGGACCCGGCCGAGCGTTTCCCTTCCACCGCGACCGAGGAACTCCGCCATGAGCAACACGCTTGATCAACTCCGCCAACTCGCCTGCCATGACCTGGGCATGACCGCCGACGAGTTGAAGAACGACGTCACCTTCGCCGAGCTGGGACTGGATTCGCTGATGCTGGTGGACTTCATGTTCGCGGTCGAGGACAAGTTCCTGGTCCAGATCGACCACGACACGGCCATGAAGCAGCCCACGATCGCCGGCCTGGCCGCGCTGGTGGACACGCTGCTCGCGGACAAGGCGGACGCCGGCGGCACCTCGGTCGCCGTGGCGGCCTGATCCCCGGAACCCGCATGAGCGCGGAAGCGGTATGGATCACCGGCATCGGCGCGTGTTGCGCGCTCGGCCCGGACGCGGCGTCGCTCGCGGACGCGCTGGCGCAGGGACGTTCCGGGATCAGCCTGCAGCCGGGCGATCCGGCGCGGGGCGTGCCGCCGTTCGCGGCGGCGGCGATCACGGAGCCGCTGGGGCTGGACATGCCCCCGGCGCAGCGCAACCTGCACGACCGGCACAGCCTGATGGCGTTGCAGGCGGCGCGGGAGGCGTGGACGCAGTCGGGTTTGCCGGCGACGTCCGCGACGCCGGAGCGATCGGCCGTCGCCTGGGGGACCGGGCTGGGCGGGTCCAACGCGTTGCAGCAGTCGTATGGCGAGCACCTGACCAAGGAGACGCCGCGCATCCACCCATACACGGTGGTGCGGGTGATGAGCAACTCGGCCGCGTCGCACCTGGCGATGAAGTACGGGCTGAAGGCGGCGATGCTGACGATCTCCAACGCGTGCGCGTCATCGGCGCAGGCGATCGGCGAGGCGCTGATGCTGCTGCGGCACGGGCGCGCGGATGTGGCGCTGGTCGGGGGCTCGGAGGCGATGCTGAATCCGGGCTCGGTGGCCGCGTGGCAGTCGATGGGCGTGATGGCGCCGGCGGACGCGGAGGACGTGTCGCGCAGCTGCCGGCCCTTCGACGACGGCCGCAAGGGCCTGGTGCTGGGCGAGGGCTCGGCGGCGCTGGTGCTGGAGACGGAGAGCCACGCCCGCGCACGCGGCGCGTCGGCGCTTGCCGTGCTGGCCGGTTACGGGCATAGCGTGGATGCGGTGCACCTGTCGCGGCCGGACGCGGACGGCCAGGAACGCGCGTTGCGCGCGGCGCTGGCCGATGCGGGCCTCACGCCGGCGCAGGTCGGCTACGTGAACGCGCACGGCACGGCCACGGACGTGGGCGATGCGGTGGAGGCGGAATCGCTGGCGCGGGTGTTCGGTCCGCGCGGCGTGCCGGTGAGCGCGACGAAGGCGCTGCACGGTCACCTGATCGGCGCGGGCGGCGCGCTGGAGCTGGTCGCCTGCGTGCAGACGATCCAGCGCGGCGAGCTGCCGCGCAGCGCGCATGTGCGCACGAGCGCGCTGGAGGAGATCGCCGATGTCGTGCGGGAACCGCGAGCCTTCGACCGATCGAAGTCGATCGTCAGCAACTCCTTCGCGTTCGGCGGGAGCAATGTGTCGCTGGTACTACGGGCGGTTTGATCATCCTCAACCTTCGGCCAACGCGAGCCAGACTGGCGCATTGCGGAAGTAGCTTCTAAACTACAGTGGTCGGGTGATCACTGTCCAGTCCACCCGCACGTTCGACAAATGGATCCTCCGCCTCAAGGACTTTGAGGCGAGGAACCGGATCAACGCGCGCATCTCACGTCTCATGTACGGGTATGCGGGCGACGAGAAGCTCGTCGGTCAGGGGGTTCGGGAACTCCGGATCCACTTCGGTCCCGGCTATCGGCTGTACTACGTCAAGCGTGGAGATCGACTCATCCTTCTGCTCTGCGGCGGGGACAAGTCGTCGCAGGACTCGGACATTCGAACCGCGATCGAACTCGCGAAAGGGGAGTTTCAAGATGGCTGAGCAGGTGCGGACCTACGACCCGGCGGAGATGCTGACCTCCGAGGAGTCCATCGCGATCTTCATGGCGGACGCCTTCGAGACCAACGATGCCGGTTACATCGCCTTCGCGCTGGGCATGGTGGCGCGGGCCAAGGGCATGACGCAGGTCGCCGAGGAAACGGGCTTGTCCCGGGAGCACCTTTATCGCTCATTCAGCGAGAAGGGCAATCCGACGCTGCGCACCTTGCTGGCCGTCCTCAATGCGCTCGGCATCGAGCTCACCACTCGACCCGCGGCGGCTCACTGAGCCGCGCCCTTTTCCCGCTTCACGTCGAACCGCTCCAGCATCGTCGCCAGTTCCGCGGACGAGCGCAGGCCGAGCTTGGTGAACGCGCGCGCGGTCAGGGAATGACCCAATGAAGCCCTCGCTCAACTCATGTCCAGTTGGCGAAAGGACAATTGGGAGCAAGGGTTTGAGCGAGGCAACCACTTTTCTTCTTGAGCAACGTGTGCTTGGACCTCATCTGCAGGTCGAGATCACAGAGCAGCGCTATTTGCAGCTTGCGGCCGCTAGAAGGGTGCTGAGTGACGCGCTCAGCTTCGAGCAGCGCTACGAACTCTTGATTGGCAACTTCATCGCCATGGAGTTGGAGTTCACAGAGGTTTCATTGCGAGCCACGATTGAGCCCCAACACCAGTACGCGGAGTTGGCACAGTTGCTTCGCATGGCCAATCGTCAGGTCGTCAATCTTCTGACAGCTTTGAAGGGCTACGCGGACCAGGTCGTACAGGACTTCAAGTCGATTCGCCCTGAGCCTCCCTTCGGTAGCCGAGCAAAGCTGGAACTATCCAAGGCCTACGACGCAACTCCGGAATATCAATTCCTTTGCGAGTTGCGCAATCACGCACAGCACTCCGCCGATGCGGTGCACGGCCTCGGAGACGGACTAGCGGAATCCGAGCCGAATGCTTGGGTCGAGGCGGTGCGATTTACAACCGACAAGGCAAAGCTCGCGCAGGATCCGAAGTTCAAACAACGGGTGCTTGACCTCCTGCCCGATCGGATTGATGTGCGACGCTATCTCAGACGAGGGGTTCAGGCCATCGGCGGCGTGCATCTCAAGCTGCGGGAAAGCGTAGATTCCCAAGTGGCTGAAGCACGTCAATCCTTCGAGCGCGCCTTGGAAGAGTACTCGGCGGCTGGCGCCGAATCGGTGATCGGTCTCTGTGCTCGCAAAGTTGGGCAGCCTGAGGCGGACGTCCCAGTGCTGCTCGACTGGGACGACGTCCGGCGTAGACTCGTCAGCAAGAATGAGCGCGCGCCACACCTATGGCCGCGGCGGACATATCGCCACCCAAAGCCGGAGGATGTCACGACGGGGCGGGGAATGAAAGGGCTTACACCTGAAGAGGCCGGCGATCTAGTCTTCTTGTCGGGACAGCGTTGGCGAGATTACGAAGAGGGTCTGCCAATGCCTCCAGGACTGTTCGAGTTGTTTCGGCTTCAAGCGGGGACTCATCCTACCCATGAGCTAGTGCCTCGATTGCTAGGCGATGAGGGAGAAGCGGCCAAGGGCTGAGAGTGATTTGGGCTGCAGCCTTCGACGACCGATCGAAAGCAGGTCGCTCTTCGCTCTCTCCAGCTAGCTATCGCCTGACATCGAACCGCTCCAGCATCGTCGCCAGCTCCGCGGACGAGCGCAGGCCGAGCTTGGTGAACGCGCGCGCGCGGTGGACCTCCACCGTGCGGATCGCGATGCCGAGCTCGTCCGCGACCTGCTTGTTCAACTTGCCCGCCGCCACCAGCACCGCCACCTCGCGCTCGCGATCGGTCAGGCTGGCCAACCGGCCGGCCACGTCCGCATGCGCCCGCGACTCGCGCCAGCGGTGCACGTCCAGCGCGATCGCGCGCTGCACCTTGTTGACCAGCGCCTGATCGTTGAACGGCTTCTCGACGAAATCGATCGCGCCCTTCTGCATCGCGTCCACCGCCATCGGGATGTCCCCGTGACCGCTCAGGAAGATCACCGGCAACGGCATCCCCCGCGCGATCAGCTCGTCATGCACCTGCAGCCCCGACAGCGGCTCCATCCGCACGTCCAGCACGATGCAGCCATGCGGATCGGTCGCCCGCTCCAGCGCCTCGAACAGCGCCGGCCCGCTCGCGTGCGCCTCCACCCGCAGACCGTGCGAGCGCATCAGGAAGGCCAGCGCGTCGCGGACCGCATCCTCGTCGTCCACCAGGTGGACCGTCGCCTGTGGGTCGCTCATCGCGCGCCCTCCTTGTTGGAAATCGCCGCCACGGCGACATCACCCGCGCACAACGGCAAGGTGAAGCTGATCCTCGCGCCGCCCAGCGCGCCGACACCCGCCTCCATGCCGCCATGGTGGGCCTCGATCACCGAGCGGCAGATCGCCAGACCCATGCCCATGCCCTCGGCCTTGGTCGAGTAGAACGCCGTCGTCAGCTGATCGATGCCGCGTCCCTGCAGCCCGGGGCCGTTGTCGTCGACGTCCACCCGCACGAAACGCTCGCCCACGCGCAGCGCGGCGATGCGCACCCGCGCGCCGGGCCGATGGTGCAGTTCGTCCAGCGCGTTGCGCACCAGGTTGATCAGCACCTGCTCGATGAGCACCGCATCCGCCTGCACGTCGGGCAGGCCGGCCGGCATCTCCACATCCACCCGCACCCCGCGCAGGTCGCGCTTGAGCAGCGCCAGCACCCGTGCGGCCAGGTCCGGCACCGCGCAGCGCTCGGGCTGGGGCGCGCGCCGCGTCAGGAAGGCGCGGATGCGCTGCACGATGCGGCCCGCCTCCTGCGCCTGCTCGCCCAGCCGGCGCAGCGCCTCCATGACGATGTCGTCGGCCTGGCCCGCGCGCTCCAGCGACCGGATCGCGCCCGCGTTGTAGCCGGTGATCGCCGCCAGCGGCTGATTCAACTGATGCGCCAGCGCCGACGCCACCTCGCCCAGCGTGCTCAGGCGCGCCTGATGCGCCAGCGCCTCGGTGCGGCGGCGCTCGCGTTCCTCGGCCTGCTTGCGCGCGCTGATGTCGACGATCGATCCCATCCAGCCGATCTGCACACCGTTGGCGTCCACCAGCGGCGCCTCGAAGATCATGACGTCGAGCTCGTGCCCGTCGTGATGCATCCAGCGCGCCTCGTAGCCTTCGCGCGGCGCGCCGCCGGCCATGTTGCGCTGATGGCGGCGCAGGCTGTCCTCCATCTCGTCGGGCAGCCAGTACGGCATCGGCGGCAGACGTCCGAGCAACTCCTCCGCGCTGTACCCCACCAGGTCACAGAACGCGCGGTTCACATGGGTCAGGCGACCGTCGAGATCCCGCCCGCGCAGGCCCACCGTCAGCGAGTCCTCGACCGCGCGGCGCCAGGCGGCCTCGGTGCGGGCCTCACCCTCGGCGCGGCGCACCTCGCGCATCTGCCGGCGCAGCATGCCGCTGGCCAGCGCCGACAGCAGCAGGAACACACCCATCAGCCCCGCCGCCAGCGTGTACCACCAGGGCCGGTGCGGCACGCGCGTATTGAGCTCCAGCCAGGTCTCGCGCATCGCCGGATCGACGCTCACGCGGTAGCTCTGCGTGTCGGGCAGCACCAGCGCATCACCGGTCTGCGCCAGCCGCTGGCCCAGGCCGTCGACCAGCCGCACGTCGTACTTCTGCGAGAGCCACCACGGCAGCGTCTGCCGGAGCAGCGCGCTCGGCGCGAAGCGCACCACCAAGCGGCCGCCCTGCGGGCGTGGCGCGCTCCAGTGCGCGGTGAGGCCGCCTTCGTCCAGGCTCACGCCGGAGCGCTCCTTGGATGGCGCCATCGCCTGCGGCGCCTGCTGCGGCACATGGGCGATGACGCGGTTGTTGGCGTCCAGCACCGTGACGCTGACCCACAGCCGGCGCAACCCCTCGGCCACCGCGCGGTGGCTGAGCAGCATGTTGTCGTCGACCTGGCCTGGCAGCTGCTGCGCGAGCCGGTCCACCGCGGCGTGCTCGGCGTTGAGCCAGTCCGAGATGCGCGCCTCCAGCGACAGCGAGTCGGCGATCAGCGTCAGGCGTTCCTCCTCGAGGTCGCGCATGTCGCTCAGGCGCAGCCAGACGCCCACCGACGCGGCGAAGGCCAACGCCAGCACGAGCGGCAAGGCCCAGCTGGCGCGCTTGAGCTTCTGGATCAGACGTCGGGACGCGGCCATGGCGGCAGTCTAGGCGCTGCGCCCCGCGCACGCCGGACCGCGCGCGCTGTGGGCATCCCTCATGTGGCAATCCACAACTGGCCGCACCGAGGCCGGATTTCCACAATCCGGCCCATTCCCAAGAACATCAGGAGACCGTCCATGTCCGCTCGTTTCCCCCGTCGCGTGCTGCTGTCCGCCGCGCTGGCCGTCGCCGGCCTCGGCCTGGGCGCCAGCGCCTTCGCGCAGGCCCCGATCGTGATCAAGCTGAGCCACGTCGTGGCGCCCGACACGCCCAAGGGCAAGGGCGCGCAGCGCTTCAAGGAACTCGCCGAGGAACGCAGCAAGGGCCGGCTCAAGGTCGAGGTCTATCCCAACAGCCAGCTCTACAAGGACAAGGAAGAGCTCGAGGCGCTGCAGCTGGGCTCGGTGCAGATGCTGGCGCCGTCGCTGGCCAAGTTCGGCCCGCTGGGCGTCAAGGAATTCGAGGTCTTCGACCTGCCCTTCCTGTTCAAGGACGACGCCTCGTTCCGCAACACGACCAGCACGCTGGGGCTGGAGCTGTTCAAGAAGCTCGAGCCCAAGGGCATCAAGGGCCTGGCCTTCTGGGACAACGGCTTCCACATCATGAGCGCCAACAAGCCGCTGCACCATGTGGCGGACTTCAAGGGCCTGAAGATGCGCATCCAGTCGTCCAAGGTGCTGGACGCGCAGATGCGCGCGCTGGGCGCGATCCCGCAGGTGATGGCCTTCTCCGAGCTGTACCAGGCGCTGCAATCGGGCGTGGTGGATGGCACCGAGGGCGTGCCGTCCAACTTCTACACGCAGAAGACCTACGAGGTGCAGAAGCACACGACGCTCAGCAACCACGGCCACCTGGCCTACGCGCTGATCATCAACAAGAAGTTCTATGACGGCCTGCCCGCGGACCTGAAGGCCGTGGTCGACAGCAGCGTCAAGGACGCGACGACCTACGCCAACGCGATCGCGCAGACCGAGAACCAGCAGGCGCTGGAAAAGATCAAGGCCAGCGGCAAGACGACGATCTACACGCTGACCCCGGCGGAAGTGAACGAGTGGAAGCTGGCGCTGATGCCGGTCCACAAGGAAATGGAAAGCCGCGTGGGCAAGGGCACCGTCGAGGCCGCCTACAAGGCCGCCGGTTTCGTGCCGCCCACGAAGTAATCCCACCCCTCCCGTCTTCTCCACGGCCGCGCCTGCTTCGGCGGCGCGGCTTTTTGTTGCCTGAAGGAGATCGCCATGACCTTGAAGTGGCTTGATCGATTGGAGGAAAGCCTGATCGCTTTCCTCATGGGCGCCGCGACGCTGGTGATCGCGATGGCGGTGCTGCACCGATTCCTGGCCGGCGTGCCGGCGGTGCAGGATCTGGTCATCCGCATCGACGTGAGCTGGGCGCAGGAGCTGTGCATCTACATGTTCGTGTGGATGGCCAAGTTCGGCGCCGCCTACGGCGTGCGCGCGGGCACGCACGTCGGCGTGGACGTGCTGGTGCGCAAGCTCAAGCCCGAGCATGCGAAGTACCTGGTGATCTTCAGCCTGCTGGCCGGTGCGCTCTTCACCGCGACCGTCGGCACGCTGGGCGCGACCTTCGTCTGGGAGAACGGCGCGCACTACGCCTTCACCCATGCGCTGGGCATCGCCAACCCCGATCTCTTCGAGGGTCCCACCTCGCCGGACCTGGAGATCCCGACGTGGATCGCCTACTCCTGCGTGCCGCTGGGGTCCTACCTGATGTGCTTCCGTTTCCTGCAGGTGTGCTGGCATTTCATTCGCACGGGTGAGGCGCCGCACACGGACCATGGTCATGTCGAGGGCATCGAGGAGCAGAAGCCATGAACACCTTGATCATCTTCTCGCTGCTGGTGGTGCTGATGCTCACCGGCATGCCGATCTCGATCTCGCTGGGCCTGACGGTCCTGACCTATCTCTTCACGATGACGAACGTGCCGATCGAATCGGTCGCGCTCAAGCTGTTCACCGGCATCGAGAAGTTCGAGATCATGGCGGTCCCCTTCTTCATCCTGGCGGGGAATTTCCTGACGCACGGCGGGGTGGCCAGACGGATCATCCATTTCGCCACGACGATGATCGGCCACTGGTACGGCGGTCTGGGCCTGGCGGGCGTGCTGGCCTGCGCGATGTTCGCGGCGATCTCGGGCTCGTCGGTGGCGACGGTGGTGGCGGTCGGCTCGATCATCCTGCCGGCGATGACCAAGCAGGGCTACCCGAAGCAGTTCGGGGCGGGGGTGATCACCACGTCGGGCGCGCTGGGCATCCTGTTCCCGCCGTCGATCAACCTGGTGATGTTCTCGATCGCGACGGCGGGCATGTCGGCGACGGGTCCGCACGGCGAGGTGGTCGGGACCGCGTCGGTCGGTCAGCTGTTCATGGCGGGTGTGGTGCCGGGCGTGTGCCTGTCGCTGCTGCTGGGTCTGACGACCTGGTACCGCGCCAAGAAGTACGACTACCCGCGCATGGTGAAGGCGACCTGGGGCGAGCGCTTCAAGGCCTTCCGGGACAGCTTCTGGGGGCTGATGCTGATCGTGGTGGTGATCGGCGGCATCTACAGCGGCAAGTTCACGCCGACCGAGGCGGCCGCGGTGGCGGCGGTGTACGCGTTCATCATCTCGGTCTTCGTCTACAAGGACATGCGCCTGAAGGACGTGCCCAAGGTGCTGCTAAAGGCGGCGGCGATGAGCTCGATGCTGCTGTACATCATCACGAACGCGGTGCTGTTCAGCTTCCTGATGGCGTCGGAGCAGATCCCGCAGACGATGGCGGCGTGGATGTCGGCGCAGGGCTTCGGGCTGTTCGTGTTCCTGCTGCTGGTCAACCTGATCCTGCTGGGCGCGGGCAACTTCATGGACCCGGCGGCGATCGTGCTGATCATGGCGCCGATCCTGTTCCCGGTGGCGGCCAAGCTGGGCGTGGACCCGGTGCACCTGGGCATCCTGATGGCGGTGAACATGGAGGTCGGCCTATGCCATCCGCCGGTGGGGCTGAACCTGTACGTGGCGTCCGGGATCACGAAGATGGGCATCACCGAGCTGACCGTGGCGGTGTGGCCATGGCTGCTGACGATGCTGGGCTTCCTGCTCGTCGTCACCTACTGGCCGGCGCTGTCGCTGGCGCTGCCGAGGGCGCTGGGGTTGGTGGTCTGATCTCCCCCGCGACCTGATGAAGAAGGCCCCTTGCCGAAATCAAGGGGTCTTTTTTCCAAGCCGCTGCTTCAGCCTTTCAGCGATCTCCGCACCCTTCGCGCGCGCAGCAGCGCTGATGCCCGAGAAATCGAAGCTCGAGTTCGGAACGGCGTAACTCTCAGCCACCTTCAGAGAGTTGATGACGCGCCAGCCGATGTCTGGATCAACGGATGCCAGTTTCAATGCGTAGCGGGCGGCATCCTGCTCGTCACGACTGATACCGAAAAGCTTCGTCTCATACATGGCCACGTTGGTCAGAGCACTGACATCGCCGGCGTTCGCGTCCCTCACCACCTGCGACATCGTTGCAGGCTCGCGAGAACCCGCCAGGAAGGCTTCCGTCGCCGCGCCGATCACACCTTGTTGAATCGCCAGATCGAGCAATCGCATGCGGACCTGCTTCTGATCTCCCGGCACGGTCTGGCAGGACGCCTGAAGACGCTGGTACTCCTGCAAGCGCTCCATCCGCACCGCTTGAATGGCGGGATCGGCGTCGGGCCGGGAACCTCGCGAGCTTTCGATCTCCAGAATCCGCTGACTGATGTCGCATTCCTTCAGCGTGTCTGCGAGCTTCGCAGCCATGAGACCGTCCTTGGCGGCGAGCGCGCGCTCCACCTGATCATTCAAGGTGCCGGCTGCCTGATGGCCGCTGGGCACTTGGGCGACCGGCAGTTGGCCAGTCGTTGACGCCGCCGAAGCCGTTGAGGCCGTTGAGGCCGTTGGCGCCGATGCGGTCGCGCGGGTGTCCGCTTGATTGAAGCCGACGGACTGTGCGCCACTTGCAGGAACAGCCGCTGTCGGGAGATCGGCCTCGGACGGACCTTGGTTCAGCTGCCATGCGCCGATCAGGAGCAGACATCCGCCCGCGATCGCGGCGGGAAGCACATGTTTTTTCTCGAGCGCCATCTTTCAGCCCCTATCACCTGAGCGACGCGGACGTCGCGCAGGTGTCCTTCCAGGAACCCGTGGTTCGTTGATTTCAGAAGGGGCGGGATTCTGCCATCACGGCCGCTCGGTCCGGCCGTCCGCGTGTCTGGCGAATCGGTCCTCCAGGTCACCGTGCACCGGTGCCGGGTCCGGCCACGGCCAGCCGCCGAATTCGGTGCGGCGGTAGTCCTCGAAGGCCTGATGCAGCTCCTGCTCGGTGTTCATCACGAAGGGGCCGTACTGCGCCACCGGCTCGCCGATGGGACGGCCTTGCAGCATCAGCAATTCCGCCGGTGCGTCGCCATTGGTCAGCACGACGTCGGCGCCCGCGCGCACCTCGACGGAATGGCCGATGTTCACGGGTTCTGCGTCGATGCTGATGCGGCTGCCGGCGAAGAAGTACAGCTTGCGACGCGTGCCGTCGCCCAGCGCGGCGGGCAAGGTCCATTGAGCGCCGGGCTCCAGGCGCAGCGTCCACATGGCCAGGTCCGAATGCAGTCGCGAGGCCCACGAGTCCGGCGGTGGCGCGAGCGGCCGGATCGCGGATCCGCCGGCATCAGCGGGGACCGGCAACGCGCCGGCGATCACGACCACCTCGGTCGAGCGTCCGGCGCCGTCGACGAAGGTGTGGCGCGGAATGTCCTGCGACCAGAACATCGTGAAGTGCGGCTCCACCATCTTGCTGTCCGCGGGCAGGTTGAGCCAGATCTGAAAGAGCTCCAGCGGGTTGGAGCGATCGGTGTGCAGCAGCGGAAACATCTCCGCGTGGACGATGCCCTTGCCGGCGGTCAGCCACTGCACGTCGCCGCCGCCGAAACGCGCGCCCGCGCCCAGCGAGTCGGCGTGATCGATGCGTCCCTGGCGCACGATGGTCACGGTCTCGAAGCCGCGGTGCGGGTGTGCGGGGAAGCCGGGCACCTGCTGACCGTGATACATGCTCCAGCCGTCCTTGCGCGAGAAGTCCGAGCCCATCTTGCGACCCGCCAGCAGCGAGGCGTCCGGGCCGTGCCGGCCGTTGCCGCGCGGATAGGCGTCGTCGTGATGCACGCAGAAGAGGAAGGGATCGATCGTGTCCCAGGGCATGCCCAGGGGCTCGACGGAGAGGATGGGCGAGGACGGCGAGGTGTGGGGGTCGTTGGCGATGTCGGTCATGGCGAGGTCCCAAAGGTTCATCACCCTACCGCGAAGGCGGGAGTGGTGCTTGGGCGGGTCTTATGGAGACTCCAGCCGTCGCATGCGTGGCGCGTCGCGTCTGGTCTCTCTTCAGCAGAAAAACTTGAAATCCGCGTCTGAAAGCCAGACCAGGCCGTCGACAGCAAAGCTCGCGCAGACGCCGAGGAACACCCAATGCTTCAACTGGGGAACGGACGCTGGCTGATGCCGCCTGCAGATAGCGCGGGCCACGATCCACCACAGCAGGCTTCTGGTGGGCAGAAGCACGAGCACGAAGGCGATCGGCATCGGCAGCCCGAGAGAGGCCAGCAGGGTAACCAGAAAGGCGAGAGGTGCGGTCGCGAGGACGCCGAGCGCGAGCCTGGATGAGCCCCAGGCCAGGGCGAAGGTCATTACATCTTTCGGCTTGATGTGCAGATGCTTCGGCGCCGTCCAGCAAACGGCTGCGTAGATGACGAGCTTGGCGAGAAGCAGCAGAAGGAGATTGAGCATGGTGTTCGCTACCGAGCCGAGCAGCTTTGCCGCTTCAAGCGGAAGGCTTGATGAGCTCCAGGTGACGCGTACGTCGCTTGGCTAACGCTCTGTCTGCACTGCATGAACAGTGAGGCTGTGTCCGTCCAAGTCGACCGTCTTGATCCAGACGTGTTTGGCGCTGGAGACCGGCTGAAAAACTCCCTCGTAAGCGCGCTTGACGAGCTCCTTGCGCAACGATGGACTCAATGAGCGAAGGGCCGACGATGGCATGGACGAGGCCCATGTCATTGCGAACCCAGTGAAATTGCTGTGACTACCTTGAGAGACGTAGGTATCGCCCCGGTAGCTGACGACGTAGGTGAAGAGCGGCATGACTTCGCAGTTGACTCGAGCGAGTTGGCGCGATGGTAGATGAGCAAGTTCTCAGGCGTTCGGTTCCGCTCAGATGCTGCCGACGCTTTGACTCGCTGCAAACCCTATTCGTCGACCTCGAGGATCTCGAGCCCCGCTCGCTCGAGCTCGCGCCGCTCATCCTCGGTGAGCGTCCTGCGCGAGAGAACAAGCGACCGCAGGCCCGGGATCCCAGCCAGCGCTGCGAGCGCCGTCATGGAGAGCTGCGAGGCATCGAGCGCGATCTGCTGGATGCCCACCAGACCGCAAAGCATTCTGGCGTCATCGTCCTCCACAGATACCTCCATGAGAATGACCGTAAAGATCTCCGCGTCCCACGCATAGCCGCCCCCGAGGGCATCGACGGTGTCGAGGATCGACTCATTGGTCTGGAATTCTTCTGGTGTCATGTTCAGATCGATGAGATCTGCGGGGGTTGTCCGTCGATGCGAGGCCGCTCAACGAGAAACTCATGGTGCATCGGACCGCTCCACGTCGCGTCTGATAAATGCGAGTGCAGCGGCCTCGAGGCCCGAGCCTTCCTCGTAGATCAAACGGCCGACTTCTTCATCCAGTCGCTCGAAGGGATCTTGCCCCGAGCGCGCAGCAGCCTTCAGCAATTTCTGACGGACGCCTCGCATGCGAGGGTATGGGTTTCCAAACCAGCTCATCGCTTCTTGCAACTTGCTTGCCAGACGCGGCATCCCGAGCGCTTCACATGCATCGACAGCCTCAGGGGCGAGCACGCCAGTGCTGTTCTCAAAGAACTGGCCCAGGCCGCCATTGAGAAACTCACCTTGAAACCAGTAGGCAGCAAAGATCAATCTGTGTTCGATGCTGACGCGCGCGTAGTCCTCTAGAAAAACGTCGGGGCCGTCGTAGATCGAGATGTACTTCGACGGCACGTCGCTGATTGGCCAGAGCTGCTCGAATGCTTCCATCCGCGGAATCTGAGGTTGAGCGTTCCCGAGGGAGACGCGTGGTGGGGCCAACTGCCGCACGATGGGCGCGGAGAATGCGGCGCAGTTTAGGCGGCCTATCCGTTACGGAACGAGGTCGAGGAGCCGCCTCACAGCTTCAGCTCAACCGTCACTCCGACACTGGGATCCTGGAACTTGCGCGTCGACACACGTGCGGCCGCCTCATCGCCCACGCCGAAGACGTCTTGCCGCCGCTGATCCGAGGACAGCAGATTGCTCGCCAAGAAGCGCAGCTTCATCGTGGGACTGACCGTCCACGCGGCCTGCGCGGACAGATCCTCGCGACGTCCCTGGAACAGACGGCGATCGACGGCCGACCGGTACCAGAGACCCGGCGCCCAATTGGCATCCACCGACAGCTCCAGTGGCATCGACTTGAGCTTGTAGCGCGCCCCCACCTTGGCGGACCACGGCGTCTGTCCCGCAATCCGGTTGTCCGGCCCCGGCACGGTCCTCAGTTCGGACCGTGCCAGCGTTGCTCCGGCCCGCAGTTCAACCTTGGGCCATGTCGCATCCAGATCGACCAGCGCGAGCCGCGTTTCGGCGCTGAGCCCGCGCACGCTGGCCGTGCCAAGGTTGTCCGGCCGGATCACGTAACGCGGCACCTGCGCCCAGGGCACGGACTCCAACGCGACGGACTCGCCGATCACGTCGCTGAGCCGACGCGAAAAGCCGTCCACGCTGAACATGCTGTCCTTGGCGAAGTAATGCTCGTAGGACACGGTGATGCCAAGCGCGCGCTCCGGCTTGAGCGCTGGGTTGCCTGCGGTGTCCGCGTATTCGATCGAGTTGGCGCCACAGCCTGCATTCGGCAGGCAGGACGCCAGCGGGTTCAACGTGGGCCGCCGGAGGTATTGGTCTGATGAAGGCGCATTGAACGAGCGCGAGATGGACACGCGCAGCTTGCGCGCCCCTGCGGCATCGAGCTTATGCGCCACATGCAGAGACGGCGACAACACACGATAGGACGCGCGATCATGGAACGGCCCTTCGTCGATGCGCAGCCGCCGATGCTCGACGCTGACACCGGCAGTCGCGGCCCACTGGGGCGTGATGGTCCATTCGTCTTGAAGGAATGCGGTCCATGTCGGCCCGCGCAGACGTTGCGTGTCTCCGAATGGCGCGAAGGCGGGATCGGGCTGGCCATCGAGTCTCCCGCGCTCGACGTTCTTCGCTCGCTGCAGGCCCACGGATGCTCCGAGCTTCACGGCGTGGTCTTCGGCGAGATGCGGTGAAACATCGATGCGCAGCTTGTCGAGCGAGCTGCGCTCCTCGCGCTTGATCTGTCGGAAGAGCTGCTGTTGCTCAAGGACGCCCGGGCTCTCTCCCAACACACCGTCTCGACGCTGGTTGTCGCGATCAAGGGAAGTGCGGGAGCTCTCCCACTCGAGCCTCATCGAGCCGCCGTCGTCTTGGCGATATTGCCAGCTCAAGGGAAGCGCGACCGACAGCAGCTTGCCGCGCGTGGCGATCAACGCGTCGGGGGGCGGAGAAGCAGGTGAAGGCGATGGGCGCCAGTCGTGGTGCTCCGCGCCGTCGGTGTCCGAGCGCCACAGCAGGACGATCGGTGAGAGGTCCACGTCGACCTGCTTGGACCATGCGTAGCTGTAGGTGCTGCTCAGCGTGAACTGCGTCTGGCGGTCGTCGATGTCCGACGATGCCTGATCAACGATCGTCAGCAGCGCGCCGGCCGAGGTCGCTCGGGAGGTCTCACTTCGCTGGAGGACATCCGACTCCTTGCGTCGCAGGGACACGCGGTTGTTCAAGGACCAAGGCTCGTCGGCCGGCCGGATGCTGTTGGACCAGGCCACGTTGCCATCGCCCAGCGACGGACCGAGGTTCGTTCCCAGACGAATGGAGGCGGATTTCTTCCATTCAGAGCGCCGCGTCACGATGTTGATCGTGCCGGCGATGCCGAACGGGCCGAACTCCGCCAGCGAGCCTTTCACGATCTCGATGCGCTCGATGTGAACCACGTCCTGGTCCAGCGGACTGCGGCCCGGCAGCGGCGGCTTGCCGTCCACCAGCAGCTGCGTGTAGCCCGGCAGGCCCATCAGGCCGAGTCGACCGTCGGCGCCCACGGTGACCGCGGGCTCACGCTTGAGCACCTCATAGACGGTGGTCTGGCCGCTTTCCTCGATGCTCTTGCGGGAGATCAGCAGCTTGCCCGCCACGAAGTCGCGCCGAGCGCGGAGGTCGCTGAGCGATTCGCCCTGCACCTCGACCTTATCCAGCGTTTTCGCCGCAGGCTCGCCCGAAGGTCGATCGACCGCAAAAGAAACTGACTGTCCGAAGAGAGAGCTCCCGGCCACCACCAGCAGCGATTTCCAAGTCCGCATGTTCAGGGTCCGATGGCTCCCGCCATCGCCACATATCGCCTATTACTCCGGCTGCCAGATATATACAAATAAATGCGATCAGCCGAGGCGCTTCTTCGGTTTATTTTCCTTGAAGGAAAACCAATATCGGGCCGCGATCATTACTTCTTTTTGGGATCGCAAATGTATTCACATTTCTCCCGATCTTTTGCCCGCTCCATGCAGCGCTCGAAGCACACCTTGGGGTCGAACTCCGCCGAGGCCTGTCGATGGAAGACTGCGAGAAGCACGGATATGACGCCCAGCGCCAGGATTCTCACTCGCAGTGTCGTGATGGCTGATTTCAATCTTCACTCCCTTGACGGCGCACATCCCGTGCATCGCCGTGGCTGCCGTCTGTGACGGGCCAAATTTGTTTTGTCGGCGGAGTATATCGACCTGATCGCGATCGAATGGGTGGGTATTTCCCCGGGGCTCACTGCTTCCGCGAGGCCTCCGCTTCTTTCCCCGGCCGCTGTGGACAAGTCTGTTGGCAGGCCGAGGGCGGCCACTCCAACTCGTTGATTCCTATGGGAACCGCTTCCATTGCTTGGAAATGAGGCAGTGCTGAGCGTGCCGCGGAGATCAGCTTGCGCGGGTGACGTTCAAACGTTGGAGCCGGTCGGCGGTGGAGCGAGCCAAATCCAGTTCGGTGAGCAACGCTGGTGGGAGTGACTTCATGGTTACTTCACCTTCCGAACCGACATTCCGCTCTGCAGATGCCAAGTCCGAACGGACATTCAGCAACGGTGAATCAAGGGGGTGACATGCTTGGAATGGGGCTTCCAGCTCGGCTATTGGTCGTCGGCGTTGCCGGTGCACTTATCTATACGGCGATCTCATCCGGGTCCCGGCCTGATTCCGACTGGAGAGGTGCGTTCGAATGTCGCTTCCAGGCGTGTCCGGAACTGTCCGACAGCGCATTGAGAGAGCGCGTGATCAAGAGTTACCTGCACACGAAGCTGGAAGAAAACGCTTCTCGCGCCTACGCCGGAGGTTCAGATCAGCTGGTGCTGCTGCCGATGCCTGCGGACGCTCTGGACCTCATGCGCGAAGTTGAAGAAGAAACGCTTCTGAAGTCATTGCATGCAAATGCGCTCCTGCTTCGTACGCATGCGGAAATCGATCTACTTGATGCGGAGGTTATCAATGCCTACAGCGCCATCGCCAATTACTCATTGAATCATCGCAACGTTGATGTCATTCCCTTGAAAAGCTTTCAACGAGCTTCCGAAAATGATATCGCGAGACATCAATACCTTTACAAACGATCTCCACCGGTCTTCGATGACTTGGAAACGACCCGGGGATATGGCCGTAAGTTCTATTGGATTCAGGAGTTCGGGGGTATTAGCCTCGCTTGTTGCGACGGCCTTGAAAGAAACGACGGGACAAACAAACGCTGGCACAAGGACTATAGTATTGTCAATCTTTCAAAGATCCGACCGCAAATTTTGTCGATCACGGATGGCGGAGGGATTTTGATACGGCCCTCTATCAACTAGAAGGTCCGCCTCCACCGCAAACCGGCGCTCCGCGCAGACTACGGGTGGGCCAGACAACCAACGATTTCGCCTTTGCATCCCCAGGCCGCCCAACGCTGCGCTCCCATCGCCAACAATTGGAGGCTGCACGCCCGCCCATCCGTTGTCCATGGTTCTCGACCCCTTCACCCTGCTCGTCCTCACCGCGGCCATGGCCGCTGCCTCGGCGCTGTACCTGGCCGCGGAGTGGGGCAGCGTGCGCGAACGGTCGTTGCTGCTCTGGAGCACCGGCTTCGCCATCATCGCCATCGGCAGCGTGCTCGCCCTGCTTCGCTCCAGCGGCCATGTGCTCTTCGGCATCTGGTTTCCCAATGGCCTGCTGATCGGCGCGCACTGGATGTTCCTCGCCGGCGTCGCGCGATTCACGCGTACCCGGCTTCCTCGCGCCTGGTGGTCGCTGGTCGTCATCTGGCTGGCGATGCTGCTCCTGCCCGACGGACCGTGGTGGTCCAAGGCGATGCTGGGCATCCAGTCGCTGATGATCGCCGTCATCACCCTGCGCGCCGGTCTGCTGCTGCGACCGCACGGCGGCGTGTTGAGCCCGGGCGCGGCGCAACTGCGCTTCGTCCTGCTCGCACACGGTCTCTTCTACCTCGCCAAGGCCGCGTCCGCCGTGGCGCCGGACGCCTTCGTCAACCTCGCCGGCTTCCGCGGCTCGGTGATCCTCGTGTCACTCGTGGAAGGCGCGATGGCGATCATGCTGCTCGCGATGTCCATGACCGGCACCGAGCGTCACCGCCGCGAGGAACGCATCGCCGAGATCGCCGCACGCGACCCGCTCACCAATCTCGACAACCGACGCGCGCTCTATCTGCGCGCACCCGCGCTGCTCGAGCAGTCCTCCCCGTCGAGCCCCAGCGCCCTGATGCTCATCGACATCGACCACTTCAAGCAGGTCAACGACCTGCACGGCCACGCGGCCGGCGATCGCCTGTTGACGACGCTGAGCGACCTCATCCGCGACACGCTTCCCGCTGACGCGATCGCCGCGCGGCTGGGCGGGGATGAGTTCGTGATCCTGCTGACAGGCACCTCCGACGCCAGCGCACAGGCGCTGGGCGACGACTTGCGCGAAGCGTTCTCCCGGCAGGCGCGCGAGATGTTCGTGACGCCCGAGCCGGTGTCGTTGAGCATCGGCGCGACCTTGTCCGGTCAACCCGACGCGGAACTCTCGCACTGGCTCAAGCAGGCGGACGAGGCGCTCTACGCCTCCAAGCGCAAGGGACGCGACCGGATGGAGCTGGTCCATGGATAAATCCCTGCTGCAGCAGCAGGTGCTGGAACGGCTCGCCGCGGACCTGCTGCATGTCGAGCAGTCCGCGCGCGCGGCGCATGAGACGGCGACGCACGAAGAAAACATCGCCGAGAACAAGTACGACACCTTGGGTCTCGAGGCCGCCTACCTGGCCACCGGTCAGGCGCGTCGCGCCGATGCCATCCGGCAGGCGATGACCCACTGGCGCCAGTTCCGCCCGGCCACCTACGACGCCACGAGAGGCATCCAGCTCGGCGCGCTGGTCTGCCTGGTCGATGCCGACGAGAAGGAACAGCTGCTGTTCCTCGGCCCGGACGGGGGCAGCATGCAGCTGGTGAACGACTCTCGGCTCGTCCAGGTCATCAGCATCCAGGCGCCGCTCGGCAACGCCCTGCTGGGCAAATGCGAGGGCGATGAGGTGTCGATCCAGATCGGCGCGATCCGACAGCAGTTCGAGGTGGTGTGGGTCCGATGAAGCTGCCTCGGCTCTACACCTTCCGCCGCTGCCCCTACGCGATGCGCGCGCGCATGGCGCTGCTGCAAGCCGGGCGGGACTTCGAGCCAGTCGAGGTCAGCTTGCGCGACAAGCCGGCCAGCCTGCTGGCCTTGTCTCCCAAGGCGACGGTGCCCGTCCTTCATCTGCCCGATAGCCACGTGATCGAGGAGAGCTGGGACATCATGCGCTGGGCGCTCGCCGAGCCGGATGCGCAAGGCTGGTGGTCGCGAGCGCAGTCGCCGGAGAACCTGGATCTGCTGCGCAGGAATGACGGCGACTTCAAACGTCATCTGGACCGTTGGAAGTACCCGCAGCGCTACGCAGGCGAGACCCTCTCGCCAGACGAGCACCGCGACGCGGCGGTGGATGTGCTTCTGCGACCGCTGGAGGCAAGGCTGAAGGACACACCCTTCCTCGGCGGCGACAGCCCCTGCGCCACCGACCTCGCGCTGATGCCCTTCGTCCGCCAGTTCGCCGCAGTGGACCCGGAATGGTTTGAAGCGCTGGATCTACCCTCGCTGCGATCGTGGCTGAACGGCTGGCTGGCCAGCCCGCTGTTCGCGGCTTGCATGCGCAAGGTGCCCGCGCCAATCGCCCCATGACACAACAACTCTGACAACGACACGCCTCGCCCATGAACGAACCAGCTCTGACCGCCGCCCTCGCGGACGCACTGCGCGCCGCCGACAACGATGTGGACGCGCTACTGGCGCTCGAAGCGCTCTCACGCGTCGGAACTACCTCGGCGGACGAGGCGATCCTCGCGTTCCTTCGTTCCGGGTCGGATCCCGATCTTGCGCACGCCGCGCTGGGACGTCTGTCCCGGCGCGCGCCTGCGCTGCTGGTCCCGGCCACGCAGGATGCGCATCCGGCCGTGGCGGCGGCCGCACAACGCGCCCTGCTGCGCGAGCCCGCCGACGAGGCGCTGCCGTTCTACCTCCGCCTGCTCAAGTCCCGAAGCACGGACGACATCACCTCGGGCCTGGCGAGCCTGGGACGGCTGTCCAGCCCCGAGGTCCGCGCGCCCTTGCTGAAGGCGCTGACGCACCGCAGCCCCAGCGTGCGCCTCGAGGCGGCGAATGCGATCCGGCGTTGCGCGGACGGCAGCTGGGTGAGCGATCTGCTGGAGGCCATCGGCGCGCTGCAACGCGAGGCGAAGGAGAAGAAGAAGGACTTCTCAGAGATCATCGAGACGCTGTGCGCCACGGTGGTCCACAAGGCCGAGACGGCCCAGCGCGAGCGCTTGATGCAGGGGCTGGACGACGACGACGCGCGCGTGCGCCGCACCTGCATTGACGCGCTGGGCCGGGTCGGCGATGAGGCCGCGGTCACGATCCTGTGCCAGCGCCTGGATGACATCGGGGCGAGCGCACCGCTGGTGTGGCGCGATGCCGTGGTGAAGGCGCTCGGGCAACTGGGCGACCCGCGGGCGATCGGACCGCTGCGGCGGCTGGGCGCCAAGGTGACGGCAAAGGCACTGGGGCAACTGAACGCTCTGGAGGCCGCGCCCGACCTGGTGGCCGCGCTCGAACAAGCGAGGTCGCCGCGCGACGCCGACGAGCTCGCTGCCGAGCTCGCCCGCCTGGTCGGCCCAGGCGATCAGCACTGGCCGCGCGTCGGTCTCTCCTCGACGTCGCTGCCCGTGCGCCGCGCAGCGGCCCTCCAGCTGGCCACGTCCGATCCCGACGCCGCGGTGGCCCCGCTCCGCGAGCTGCTGAACGAAGTTCCGCCCGGTGACGCGATCGCCGTGGCCGAGGTGCTGGTGCGGCTGGGCGACGAACAGGGCTGGGAAGGCTTCTCGAAGGCCTTGGCGAACGATCCGCACCACTGGAACGCCAGTGCGGTGGCGAGCGCCTGCGCGAAGCTGCGCGGGCCTCGTGTCCACGCCCAGTTGCTGGAGCTGCTGCCTCGCATCAATCGCGAGTACGTGCACAACGTCTGTCAGGCGATGGCCGCCCAGGGCGCCGATCTGCTGCCGTCGCTGATCAGCGCCGCCACCGCCGGCGAAGGCGTGAACCCGCGCTACACGAGTGCCCTCAGCGAGTTCCGCGATCCCGCCGGTGCCGCGCTGCTGGCGCCGTTGCTGCTGGGCAAGCATCCTCTGCGAGACGGCGCGATGCTGTCCCTGATGAAGACGCCGGATGCTCGAACCGGCGAAGCCCTGGTGGCCGTGCTGGCACAGGCGACCCACGACGACGAGAGGACAAGGATCGTCGAAACCCTGGCTTACGTCGCCACGAAGGACGCCATGCCGGTACTGGAGGACGCGATGCGTCGCGGTATCGCCGTCGCTTCCGTCATGAACGCGCAGGCTCGCCAGCCCAACGATGACGCACGGTCCCTGTTGATCGAGCAACTGACCAGTCAGGACTCGGAGGTCCGCAGCGAAGCCGCAGATGCGCTGCTGCAGCTCGCCGATCCGGCGGCGAGCCAGCCCCTGTTCGATCTCCTGCTGAGGGAGACCCAACTGTCCGTGGTCCACACGGCGCTCGCCGCCTGGTTGAAGTCGAGCACGACGGGCGACGTCGAGGTGACCGAAGGACTGCAGACACCGGGCACGCGGGCCTTCGTGCTCGCGGAGCTCCGCCGACTGGAAGGACAGGAGTCCGTGACCAGCGCCTGAGCCCGGCCTTTGGCGCTCATGGCGTTGTCCGTCTCAGCCAGAATCGCGCACCTGCTGCCGCCGAGCCCCATGAAACGAGCCTTGTCGACCCTCCTCGCATTCCTGCTGGCCACGCCGGCTTTCTCGGTCACCCCACTCGGTGAGAAGGAAGAGGGCGATGTGCTTCGCGAAGCGCAGACCTACCACGTCATGTTCTCTTCGGAGAAGGACGCGGTCGCTGCACGCGCCACGCTGGAGGGGAAGCGCGGCGCCAACCTGTTCGCCGAGTTGCAGAAGCTGGCCCGTGCGCGCAGCAAGGATCCAGGCTCCGCCAGTCGCGGTGGATATCTCGGCACGGTGAAGGAAGGCGAGATGGTGAAGTCCTTCGAGACGGCGCTGTTTGCCTTGCCGCTCAACACCGTCTCGGAGCCGGTGAAGTCCGAATTCGGCTGGCATCTGATCTATGCCAGCTACTTCAGCGAGACGCCGGTCAAGGAGGTTTGCGATCAGAGCCTCGGCGACAGCATTCGCAAGGCCAGACCCGACGAGCGCGCCGCGCTGCAGAAGACGCTGATGCTGGTGCCCGATTCCGAGACCGCGTTTGGAGAGGGCATCGCGTCGCTGCTAGGCGATGCCTGGGGTGAGCCCCTGCGCGGCCAGACCGGCGATCTCAGCTTCATGCGGGTGACCCAACGGGAGGACGACGGCGGTGTGGCCGCCGTGACATTCCATGGCGAGCTTCGCAATGCCGTGCTGTCGGTGAGGCCGGTCGCGTGCAGCCGGTCGCATCGGGTCGAATTCTCGCTCGACTGTCGGGCTCGCACCGTGGCGATGAAGTCCCACGTCAGGTTTGAAGGCCGCGCCGCGCTGGGCCGCCGGCTGGTTGAAAGCAAGCTGTCCCCTGCTCAGCGCGCACCACAGCGCGCGTCGCCCGGGACCTTGGCGGAGCAGATGCTCAATGCGGCCTGTGAAGCCGAACCGCAACGCACGGCTGAATGAGCGCGCGGACATGCAGTTCCACTGCGGCCTTCCTGCGGAAAGTTGACGAGGCGCATACTGACGCCCGTCCGTACTTGGGTGTCCACCTATGAAGCTGTTGCTGACTGGCGTTCGCGGAACCGTCGCCCCATGGGTCGCCAAGGAAGCCGAGTTGCGAGGCTGGGAGGTCGTCGCCTGGAATCGCAACGCGGCGGACCCTGCCGATGAAGCGGCATCCGCCGCGTTTCTTCGGGCCGAGGCGCCGGACGCCATCGCGCATCTGGCCATGGGTTCAGAGCAATGGGCCGGCGGCCTCGCGGCCTTCGCCTCGCATCGAGGCATCGCCATGCTTTTCGTGAGCACCGCCATGGTCTTCGACGCGTCCCAAGGCGGCCCGCACTTCCCGGCCGACATCCGCGGAGCGCGCGATGAGTACGGCCAGTACAAGGTGCGCTGCGAGGATGCCGTGATGGCTGCGAATCCGTTGGCCACGATCGCGCGCATCGGCTGGCAGATCTCGCCCGAGCCGGTGGGCAACAACATGCTGAGGCAACTGGACGAGCAGAACGCCCGCGAGGGTCGCATCAAGGCGAGTTCGGCCTGGCGGCCGGCGTGCTCCTTCATGACCGACACCGCCGCGGCGCTGTGCGACCTGGTCACCGAGCAACCGGCAGGTCCGGTGCATCTGGACAGCAACGCGCAGGACGCCTGGACCTTCGACGAGGTGGTGCGGCGTCTGGCCGCGAAGTACGACCGCCGCTGGATCATCGACGTCACGCAGGACTACGTGCACGACCAGCGACTGGTGAACGAGCTGGGCGGGTCGATGATGCCGCCGCTGCATCAGCATCTGGGCTGAGCCCTTAGAGGACCCTTCGCGCGTTCCCCATGAAATATCCCGCTGTCCTGGACGCCTCCCTGGTGGGCACGTATGCAGCAGCCGCGAAGAGCGGTGGTGGCTATGTGTGGGACGCCGTGTTGGAGTACCGCGTTTGGTGTCATCCAGAACGTGGGGCGCCGGATGAAGCGGACGGCAGCGATTACTTCCTTGCCTTCGCCAGCTTTGAGGAAGCGGCCGCGTTCTCCAAGGAATGCGAGGGTGCCGAGGATCCGCTGGCGCTTGTCCTGCAGCGCGAGTGGATTGATGAGCCGGAAGAAGGCCTCTACATCCACGTCCGTGAACCGCGCATCACCGAGTGGCGAGTGCGTTTTCTCTCCCGTCCGCAGCGCGATGCACACACCATCCCTGACTTCATGGCGCCAGACGCGCCTGCCAATCGCCTGGACATCTTGCGAGGGCTAGCACCTCGACAGCGTCCAGGCGCGGCGTACTGAGCGGGATCTTCAGTCTTGCCCGGACGATCACTCGTGCTCTGAGAGCCTCGTCGGCCACCCGGCCGGAATGAGCTTGCCCTTGAACCGCACATGCCATTCGGGGTCAAAGACACGTTGCGGATAGACCGTTACGGAGCCGTCTGACACGGAGACCGAGATCGGGAGCAGTTCCGGTGATGCCATGCCGAGCAGCTCAACCTCGTGGCCTGGCGAAAGATGCACTTCCGCGCACAGCATCTCCAGATAGAGAACCAGCGGCCGGTCCGTCTCGTTCTTGAAGTTCCCGACGCTGACCAGCCTCTTCTTGTCTCTCAATCCTGCCTCCGCTTGGGTTGCGGCGGAGTATGGCTGCATTCGTTGCGGGGCTGCATCGATGGGGATGTCCATCGGCTGACGCCAAAGGATCCTTCCCCAAACAGAACGCCTGGCTTGTGCCGGGCGTTTTGCGTTTTGCCTTTTG
The DNA here is from genome assembly GCF_048081605.1 of Roseateles sp. So40a. NCBI lineage: Bacteria > Pseudomonadati > Pseudomonadota > Betaproteobacteria > Burkholderiales > Sphaerotilaceae > Roseateles > Roseateles sp. So40a. The sequence continues at coordinate 4,316,782 of NZ_CP182288.1, forward strand.
GCCGGGGTCTGCTTTAGGCTGGGTGCAGTCATTCACCAATGACTGCTTTGCGCGCTTCACTAGTGGGCAGCGAGACCAATGGGCTTCGCACAGCGCCGCCGCCGCCCTGGAGCACATGGGTGTAGATCATGGTGGTGGCCACATCGGCGTGGCCCAGCAGTTCCTGCACCGTTCGGATGTCACTGCCGCTCTGAAGCAGATGCGTGGCGAAGCAGTGCCGAAGCGTGTGTGGCGTTGCCGGCTTGGCGATACCAGCTGCCTGCACGGCTCGCTTGAATGCGCGCTGGAAAGTCTGGTCGCAAAGGTGATGGCGGCGCACCACGCCGCTTCGCGGGTCCGTCGAGTGCACGGCCTGCGGGAACAGTCAGAACCAGGCCCACGACGCCCCGGCGCGCGGGTGCTTGCGCTCCAGCGCGTGAGGTAGCTCGACGCCCGCCTTACGGCTGCCGCATCGGCCGTCCAGATCATTCGTCCAGCGGCGAGTTGATCGCGTAGCGGGGCGACAAGCGATTGCGGCAACATCAGCACTCGGTCCTTGCTGCCCTTGCCTGCCCGCACGATGAGGGCCTGGTGTGCGAAGTCGACATCCTTGACGCGCAGTTGCAGGGCTTCGTTGATGCGCATGCCAGTGCCGTAGAGCAGCCAAGCCAAAAGGCCGAGTTCGCCGGTTATCAGCTTCAGCACCGCAGCAAGCTCCTGGCGGCTCAACACAACGGGCAGTCGGCGGCGCACCCGCGGGCGCTCGATACAGCCGTGTGACTTCGCTGAGCAGGTCGCCAATCACGGTGTTGGCGTAGCCGGGGAGATCCTCCAGGTACTCGCAGGCGCGGCGGCGCACGGTGGCGGCCTTGAGCGGCAGCACGACGCCGAACTCGCTGAGCAGTCCACGAATGCGGTTCAGCGTGGCGGTGCGCTGATCGACAAATCCCTGGCAAGCGCGGTGCACCATCAGGCGCGACTGTTGCTCCTGGTTCTTGATCGGCACGAAACGCAAGTGCGGGCGCTGAATGGCCTCGCAGATGGCCTGTGCATCGGCCGCATCGTTCTTGCCGCGCCTGCCCGTCATGCGGTACGGCGTGACGAACTTCGGGGCAATCAGCCGCACGGTGTGACCCGAGGACTGGAACTGTCGCGCCCAGTGATGAGCCCCGGAGCAGGCCTCCATGCCGATCACGCAAGGCGGTAGGCTGGCAACCAGCGCATGGAGCTTCTCACGCGGCACGGCCGGTCGAATCAATTCGGCTTTGCCGGCCTCATTCGCCCCATGCAGGGCAAATACGTTCTTGGCGAGGTCGATACCTGCGTAGAGAATGGCCATGACTTCCCCTTCCGAATGAGTTGATGAGAAACCGCACTTTCCATCGTGGCACCTAGTTGCCGTTTGCCGCAAAGCGGCTGGTTCGGGACGGGGACGTCCCTTTCATTCGTTAGCCCTCTCAAAGAACCAACATGCCTATCCCAGAGAAGGACATAAAGAAGCTGTGGGGGCTCGCCGCTGGACGGTGCTCGCGCCCTGGCTGCGAACAGGAGTGCATCCGCTTTCTAGACGCCAACGATCCGACCGTCATAGGAGAGATGGCGCATGTCATAGCAAAGCAGCCCGGCGGCCCGCGTGGCCAAGCGGAAGGTGGCGCTGATTCCTATGAGAACTTGATACTGCTTTGCCCGACGCACCATACTGAAATCGACAAGGCACCAGAAGGCACTTTCCCTGCTGAAATGATTCACCAGTGGAAAACTGCGCATGAAGATCGAGTCAGAAGGTCATTCCAGAGCCCACGACAACCTGACAAGAAGACTCTGGGCGAAACGATTGCCCGGCTTCTTATTATCAACAAGGCAACGTGGACCCAGTACGGACCAGAGTCAGACGAAGCAAAGAGGAATCCGCTAAGTAATTCTGCTCAGATCTGGGAACTGAGAAAGCTCGACACAGTTGTTCCCAACAACCGAAAGATCATCGGTTTGATCCAGCAGAACCAAGATTTTGTCGATCTCGCCGACTATCCCGTGTGTGCAGCCTTCATTGAACATGCCGAGGGTTTTGAACGAAACTGCCACACGCGTACGGAGGGTGTTCCTCGCTTCCCACCTGCCTTTGAACAACTTGTGAATCGCTATGCCGGACTTCAATAACTGCGGTGTGTCCTTCTCGATAATCACGTTCTTTGAGCAAGCCCTCGCCGGCCACGACAAGGTCCAAGGAGTGATCAGGACTCAGGACATCGTCTTCAGTATCGCGCTACACAACGGAACGACCCTGAAGACACTGCTCCTAGACGAGTACAGCCTCGGGCTTGCAGCCGTTCTTAAGGCCAAGGCAGAGTTCCCTGATGTTGAGTACATCGTCACAGGTGGCAACTGGAACGGCTACACCGCAGAGGCAAAGGAGTATGGGTGGAAAAACGGAATCGGGATCTTCAATACAAGCGAGTTCTTCGGCGCCCTGAATTGGACGAAACCCAAGAAGTACTACAAAAAGGATCACGAAGGCAATCCAACCTATGCGTATAAGAATCCCTGAGCGGTCGACTCTGTTTTTGTTTGGATCAATCCTGAATTCTCAGGCGCCGAATGATCTCGACATCTTGGTGGTGTATGACCCTGAATTCTGTCCACCGGAGCTTGCGTATACATATCACCGCCCAATGGTTGACGACTTGGCAGCCGCGTATGGGCTGCCCGTCCACGCGACGTTCTTGACCCCATCAGAGCAACGCGCAACCGACTTCATTTCTCGCACGCGCAGTCCCGTTTAGCGAGGCGCTCAGAGGGCTAACCCCTCGCTCAACCCGACCCGCTACGGCAAGCACCGTAAGCTCGGGCTGAGGCATTTCATGCATCATCTCAGCCCGGGCTTACGGCGCTCGCCTCCGCAGGCCGGTTAGCTCGAACGTTGAACGACCGCTTCTAGGCGCTGAGTTCGGCAAGTCGAAGGACCGCTCCCGCTGCAAAGCCGACGGCCGCTCCAGGCTGGCTACTGGCAGCCAAATTTCGTCACCCAGTGCTTGATAACTGCGGCATCGGTCATTGAACGGTTCGCCGGCTGAACGGTTGCTGGCCCCCAGGACCGTCCAATTGCCCACGCCCACGTTTGGGGCGACCATGAACCAGAGCAGCGGCCGGGTCAGCGACAGATTTCAAGAGCTAAGAGCTGGAGGTCCCGACCCAAAGCCCGCGTCGGGCGTCGGCCAATGGATACGCAGACCGGCCCGGCGCTGCGGCCAATGCCTCAGGGCGTCCCCATCGCCTCCCTCCAGCGCATCGCATCGTGAATCCGATGCCGGGCGCTCGGATGGTGGAAGAAAACCACCTCCTCAAGGCGCCCCGGATCGGGTTTGCGGTAGTCCGAAAGCTTCAGCATTACCTCGGCAAAGCCGTGTGGATCGCGGGCGAGATGCAGGCCAAAGCGGTCGGCCTCGATCTCCTGGATGCGGATGATGCTATTGAACACTGGTGTGGCCACCAGCATGAACACTGAGAACACGGCGGTCAGCAGTGGCAAGCTGGCCACGTCGGCTACGTCCTGCGTGCCCCAGCGGTGCCCAGAGCGCGCAAACAGCCGGCGCATGGCCCAGTTGCAGAAAAGCAATCCGAACAGGATCAGCAGACCGAACTGCATCAGCATCTTAGGCGCGTGGTTGAGCACGTAGTGGCCCAGCTCATGGGCCATCACGGCACGGATCTCCGGCAGCGACGTGCGATTGAGCAGGTTGTCGTTGAGTCGCACCGCCGCCGTACCGCCCAGACCGCTCACATTCGCGCTGACACGTTGGGTCTGGCGGGAGGCGTCGAAGACGTAGACCTCATCAGCCGGCACGCCGTTGGACTGCGCCATCTTGAGCACGGCGTCCCGCACCGGACCGTGCGCCAGCGGCTTGTAGGTGTTGAACAGCGGATCGATCAGGATCGGAGTGACGAGCAGCAACAACGCCAGCAATGCGGAGCAGGCAGCTGCGCCCCAGAGCCACCAGCGCTCGCCGGCTCGGCGGAACACGGCATAGAGCAGCGCCACCGCCACCGCCGTGCCGATTACCTCGACGCCCAGGGTCAGGATCCACTCGCCCCACCACTCAACGGTGGTCTGCGTGGACATGCCATAGCTGTGTTCACGCCAGTACCCACGGTAAAAGCTCAGTGGCAGCAGCAGCAGCCCGCTGGCCAAGCCATAGACGCCCCCGTACAGGCCGTCGCGCAGCAGGGCATGGCGACCGACGCGCTGCGCCCAATCGCGCACGCGGGCCGAGCGGCCGCCGTGCAGCATCAGGGCGGTGATGGCGAGGGCAAGCAGGAACTCCCAAAGCTGCAGCCAGTAGCCACCCTCTTCGTATTCGTTGGAGCGCATCACCGCTTCCTTGGGGAGGCGCTTGAGGTAGGCCTGAGTGGCCAGCTCGGCATCGCGCGGCAGCGCCGAGTACCAGGCATCATCGACCGGTGCGATGTCCAGCGGCGCGCGCACGCCGTCTTCGCCGGCTTGGATGTGTGCTCTATCAAACTCCGCCGCACGCACGGGCGCGCCGAGCTGCAGACAGCACAGAAGCAGTACGAGACCAATGCGGCGCGTCAGCGCCGGCAGAAGAGTTGGAGCGTTCATGGGTGGCGTTCTGCGGCAAAGCGCTGAGTCTCCTGAACACACACCGCGGCGACGCGCGGCATGCGACGAAGCGGCCAACGGCCGGGACCAACTGCCCAAGCGAGGGCGCTGTCCGAATGAAGTTCGTGTCCCTTCCACCCCAATCGCCGCCAGCGGGCTTTGGCCAACCCTTCCGGTCGAACGCAGCAAGTCCGGTAGATGTCGGCGCCCTGGCTGGCCTTGTCACCGGCTGCTCCCGGCACAGTCAAGACCGCCGGCTCTCGTAATTGCTCGCCCCAAACCGGCGGAGTAGGACATGCCTCTGAGCGACTGCACTTAGCCGAGCCGCGCGAGCAACACGGTGGCGGGGAAATGTCTCCGCCCCTTCTTCATTCGCACGTCATCTCGCTAGGATTTCGATTGCTTGCGTCGATGTCCGCTTCAGGCTGGAAGCGGAAGTTGGTCGCCAGATGACGGTCGGCAGCTTGCGTTCACACCCGGCATTGGACCTCACGAACCGGGCAGCCAAGAATCGACCCGAGTTCGTTCAGCTGTTCTTCGGACATCCCTCGCACCGTTGGATTTGCGACCTCAAGTACAAAGCGTCCGAATGCAACTGGCCAGCCGTAGTGCAATTCGTCAAGTCCGACTTGGCTACCGCAACAACCCGCTTGGACGTTTAGATTCTCGAAGCCGTGTTCGGCCGCTGACGACATCGCATCGCCCCACCAGGACTCCGCATCAGCCCCGCACTTCGGGCATCGAACCCCCTCCCAGTTCTCTCCTGCGTCCACGAATTCGACTGATGCAGCCAACATCGAAGCTACCGATTCAGCGACCATCGCACGGCGAGCGAACTCTTCGGCCCTCGATGCAACATCTCTATCAGGCTCGAACGATGGCGTGCTCGGGACATAACGTAGGTAGGTGTCGGACATAGCTAGCAAGCGGTGTCTCGGATTGGACTGCCAGCGTACCCCAAACCGGTCACCCGCCGGGGTCGGCTTGTGGCCGGATGCAGCCCGTCGAACCTGCGATTCCAATGTCCGCTTCCGCTGCACAGCAGCTTCGCTTCATGCATCACCGCTCATCTAAGCTCTTACCGCAACGCCAACATCGCTCCAACGCACCCATCCATGTCAACTCCTGCCCTGTCCTTCACGCCCCTGTCCGCGCCAGTGATTGAAGAGTTTGCCGAGGCTCGCAACTTCGTTGCAGACCTGGCGGAGCGTTTGGCGAATGGGCGCCGTCTGACACAGTCAGAGGCCGACCTGGCCGTGCTTCAAACCCTCGTGGAGCACGAGGACGTGCAGCACGCCAACTTCGACGCTTGGGTGGCGCTTGGCGTGGCATTCGGCGATGCGCTCGCAGCCAGCATCCCTGGACTCGAATGGCGACTCGTTACCGACCAGTCAGGGACGAGCGCCGCCTTGCAGTTCCGATCGATGCCGATCTCGATCGCGGCGCCCACCATGCTCTGGAAGCGCGTGGAGCGCGGCGAACGGATGGACCTCGCGTTCATGGCCCAAGAGATCCGCATGCTCCTTGAAGAGGCAGCGCTCGATTCCGAAGGCGCGTAGCCGCCCTTCCCTGCGCACCTCCACGCACGACCCTCGCCGGTCTCAACTCCAGCGAGGCCGACGCCCCTTCAAGGCGCCTTCACCTGCGGCTTGCCCTGCAAGCGATCAAACGGAATCGCCAGGTGCCCAGGATGCCCGGGTCGTTTCGGATCCTGGTCGTCCGACACCTTCACGCCAGAGATCGACGGATCCCGCAGGACGGCATGCGCGCTCGATTCATCGACATCCCCGGCCTTGATGAAGGTCCGTGTGTAGACCACGTACAGCGCCGATCCCGCCTGCGCGGTGAAGTCCAGCTGCATCGCGTTCCCGTTCGGGAAGACCAGCAGTCCACGCGCAGTGCCCCGCTCGGCAATACGCTCCAGCAAGTGACGCTGCCAGTCCCGCACCGCCACCGGATCTGCGTTGACGGGCACGACCGTGTCCGCCATCGTCTCCAGCGGCCAGATCGGGAAACCCATCGGGCTCGTCCGGATGCAGGCCCATTGACCCCTCGACGAGATCACCACCCCGCTGCCCGTCGACGCCGACAACTGACGAGAGCCCGGCGTGCTGAACCATCCCGTGCCCTCCTTGATGAAGCGCTCCGCGACCGCCGTCGTGCTCTGGCCGATGCACTCGCTGATGGACGCGGCTGCGTCCGCTGCGTCCAGGCGCCGCAACTCCAGCGTCTCCGGCACCGTCACCTGCGCGTGCGCGGCGACCGCCGCGCTCAGCAAGGCCGTCACCACGGTCAAGGGAAGGAGCCGTTGCATGCGGGTCCCCTTCACTTGGACAGCGGCAGGCCGGCCATGTCCTTCAGCGCCTGCGCCTCATCGCGCGGCACCAGCACGCACGACAGGTGATTCACCGTGCCCGTGCCGGTCAGCGTGAAATCGACCGCCAGGTAGACCGTCTGGCCGGCCTGAAGGTCGACGCGTGCACCTCCGCAGGAGAACTGGTTCAGGTACTCGGTCAGACCGAAGGCATGGCTGCCCGGCGCCAGCACCACGCGCTGCCAGGAGCGGTTGGGCAGCGTGAGCTCCGTCGGTGCGCCATCGACGAAGAGCTTCAGCGACGCCGCACCACCCGGGAACTGCCACGGGCGGTACAGGTAGACCTGCGCTTGCGCCGCGGGCGCGACAAGAGGCTTGTCAAAGGCGGGACCGGTGGCACAGCCGGCCAGCGCCAACATCAGACTGGTGCCGGCGATCAGGCGCAGGCGGGCGGCGTTCAGCAACATTCGAGGCGACTCCATGAGAGCCGCGCAATGTACGAGTCGCCCCCAACGCGCGCGCACCCCGCGCAGACGGGGGACGCGCCGGCGGAACGTCAACTTGTCCACACGATCGCCGCCCGGGCAGCGACACGCGCGTCAAGCCCTCGCGCTCGCGGGCCAGCCGCGTCACACCCCGCCGCGATAACTCCCCTGCTCCGCCGACAGCCCGGCCTTGACCGCGCGCGTCATCTCGTCGGCGTAGACCTCGTCCTTGCCCGCCGCCAGCGCGTCCAGCACCTGCCGGGCGACATCCAGCGGATCGGCCTTCGGCGCATCGATGCCCGACGTCATGTCGGTGTCCATGAATCCCACATGCAGCCCCAGCACCGCCGTCCCCTGATCCTTCAGCTCCTGCCGCAACCCGTTGGTCACCGACCACGTCGCCGCCTTCGACACGCTGTAGGTCGCCGCGCCCGTCAGGTTGAGCCAGCTGAGCACCGACAGCACATTGACCACCGCGCCGCCCCCGTGTTCCTTGAGCACCGGCGCGAACGCGCGCGTCAGTTCAAGCGGCCCGACGACGTTGGTCTCGAACTCATCCCGCAGCGCTGTCAGCGCGTGCTCGCCCAGCAGCGGCGATCCGCGCGTGATGCCCGCGTTGTTGATCAGCAGCGTGACATCCCCCGCCGCCCGCACCGCCGCGGCGATCTGATCCGGCTTCGTCACGTCGAGCTTGACCGGCGTCACCCCCGGCAGGTCGATCGACGACGGGTCTCGCGCCGCGGCGTAGATCTTCTTCACGCCCGCCGCCTGCAGCGCCTTGACGAAGCTCTTGCCGAGGCCACGATTCCCGCCCGTGACGAAGGCGACAGTGTTCTTGAAATCCATGATCAGTCCTTCAGAAGTTGTGCTGTTTCAATTTCAGTCGACATGATTAATGTAATGTCGACCATCATTGAAACGCCGGACAGCCCGGCCTTTGCCCCTGATGCGCGAAGGGCCGTCGTCGATCGGCGCGAGCCCGCATCGGGGTGTCGCGCGAGCAGTCCAGGGCCACGATGCCGCGTCACCCGGACCGTCGCCTCCTCCCTTGGAGAGACGGAGGAATGGCTCTATGGTCCAGCCGAGAACCCGCTGATCGATCGCCGCCACGAAGCGCGCCTTCCCGCCCGCCCGCTTGCCGATGTCCTTCCCGCTCAATGTCTTCCGATGGATGCCGCCCGACCTCATCGCGGAGGAACTGATTCCGCCCTTGGATCCCGCCGCACCCCGCGCTTCGCATCGCGCGCTGCTGAGCGCGCTCGCCGAGCCCGATCGATGGTGTCCGCCCGGCGATGAACCGCAGCTGGTCGCGGCGCTGCTGGCCGCGCTTCGTCAGATGCCCGGATTCCCCCGCGACCTGGCCCTGCATGTGACCTCGCGCCCAACCGATGCGCTTCCCGCGCACATCCGGGCAGGCAGCGGCTTCGTCCTCACCGGCGGCATCGCCCATCCGTCGCACACCTTCTCGGGGTGGCGGCTGGATCACGGTTGTCTCTCGCCGTTCACACCCGACCAGCCCTTGCCCAACGGGCTGTTCGAGACGCTCGCCCAGATGCTCGCGCCCTCGCTGTCCGCGCTGCTCGCCTCCGAAGCCACGTGCGGCCCGGCCTCCGTGCGACTGCGCGCCGCCACCGTCAGTCAGCTCGCGACGATGCCCCAGAGCTGCGACCGCCTGTTCGGCATCGAGCTGCCGAGGCTCGACGGCCTCCTTCCCATCGATGGACACTGGCCTGCGCAAGGATCCCGTCGGGTCGATGACCTCCTGCTGCGACGCATCCAGGAAGCCGCGCCCGTCCTGCAGGCGCTGTTCCGGAACAGGCGGACGACCGAGCGTGCCCTCGGATTGCCGTCGCGATCACTGGAGGCTCACCTGGACGGTGTATTCCAACCCCTCGAGCGCGGTCGGAGGTCCCGGCACCTCGCCCATGTCCCGATCGCTCCCAGACGTCTGCCTCCCATCCAGGACTCATGCGCCGGCAAGGGTCAATAATCACGGCCACGCCCGCCGCCGGAGATCGTGCCGATGCCCTGCGTCCCCCCGAGGTACTTGCCGCGCCTGCTCGCATGGATCGCCCTGACGACCCTGCCCCCCCTGCTCGCCGCCTGCGGCGATGAACGCCCGCCCGCCTGGTCGGGTTACGCGGCACACCGCCGGTGATCTACTCCAACAGTCAACGCGCGCGGCTGGTCTTCCTCGTCGAGGCCCGCCCGGAGCCATCGCAGGCCACGCGCCTGCATCCGGGCCAGCCGCTGGAGGTGCGCGCCGGCGAGGGCACGCCACGATGACGGATCTCGCCATCGACGTCCGCGGCCTGACCAAGCGCTACGGCACCCGGACCGTGGTCGACCACGTCGACCTCCAGCTCGGCCGTGGCCGCATCTGCGGCTTCCTCGGCCCCAACGGCAGCGGCAAGACGACCACGATCCGCATGCTCTGCGGCCTGCTCACGCCCGACGAGGGCGAAGGCACCTGCCTGGGACTGGACATGCGCCATCAGGCCGGGGAGATCAAGCGCCAGGTCGGCTACATGACGCAGCGTTTGGGGCTCTACGAAGACCTGTCGATCCGGCAGAACCTGGACTTCGTCGCCCGCCTCTTCGAGCTCGACGACCGCGCGCGCCGCGTCGCCGAGGCGCTCGATCGGCTGGGCCTGAGCTCGCGCAAGGATCAGCTCGCGGGCGCCCTGTCGGGCGGCTGGAAGCAACGCCTGGCGCTCGCGGCCTGCCTGCTGCACGATCCACGGCTGCTACTGCTCGACGAGCCGACCGCGGGCGTCGATCCCAAGGCGCGACGCGACTTCTGGGATGAGATCCATCGGCTCGCGGCGGACGGCATCACGGTGCTGGTCTCCACGCATTACATGGACGAGGCTGAGCGCTGCCATGAGCTGGCCTACATCGCCTACGGCCGGCTGCTCGCGCGCGGCACGCAGCGCGAGATCATCGACTAGGCGGGGCTCACCGTCTGGGCGCTGCGCGCGGACGATCCGCAGCGGCTGACCGAGATCTCCACCGGGTTGAACGGCGCCGATGGGGTGCTGAGCGTCGCGGCCTTCGGCAACAGCCTGCATGTCGCCGGACAGGACGAGGCCGCGCTCGAACGCGCGATCGCGCCTCATCGCGAGGGCAATCAGCAGAGCCACGGCCTGCGCTGGGAACGCGCGGAGGCCAACCTCGAGGACGTCTTCATCAGCCTGATCAGCCGCACCCCCGACAACTTCGAGGCCGCGTCGTGAGCGGGCCCCGCGTCGATCGGCGCTTCAGCCTCGCGCGCGTGCTCGCGATCTTCATCAAGGAGGTCCAGCAGATGTTGCGCGACCGGCCGACCTTCGCGATGGCCGTCGGCGTGCCCATCCTGCAGCTGCTGCTGTTCGGGTACGCGATCAACACCGATCCCAAAGGGCTGCCGACGGCGTCGTCACCCAGGATCGCGGGCCGATGTCGCGCAGCCTGATCGCGGCGATGGAGCAGAGCGGCTATTTCCGCGTCCAGGCCCGGCCGGCGTCGGAACGTGATGGCGAGGCGATGGTCGAGGACGGCGAGGTGCAGTTCCTGATCCAGACGCTGGACTAGACGAGCGGGCCGGACCGCCCGGATCCCCCATGTCCACGGGGGAAAGCCCCACCCCGGCTTCAGCCGCGCTTCAGCCGCACTTCAGGCGACCTTCAGCGCCCCGGCGCATCGTGATCGCACGCGGTCAGGAGGCTGGAGGACACCATGGAACACCCTTGCATCCACGACACCGGCCCCTCGCGCCGGCTCGTGGCGACGGGACGCCGGCTCCTCGCCGGCGCCGTGCTCGGCACCGTCGGCGCGGCCTGGAGCCAGGCGAGCCCGCCCGCCAGTGCACCGCTCGACGCGACGCCGCTCGCGATGGCCACCCTGTCCGGCGCCACGGCGAGCGCGACGCCCACGGCGCTGGCGCCCGGCGCGGCGATTCCCGCCATCAGCGAGGTCGACGCCGCGGCGCCACCGCCCGTTCGTCCGCCTCTGGCCCTGCAGGCCTCACTGGCCGCGCTGCGCGCTCGACTCCGACCCACCCCGGACTCGCGCGCGGCCAACGGTGCCGGCGTGATGCTGCATCCCGGACTCGACATCAAGGTGATCGAGCTCCCGCGCGAGGGCGCGCCCATCGGGCCGCCGCCCAAGCGCGCGCATCACGCGTTGAGCATCGGCATGGAAGGCCCCAAGCAGATGCTGCGCGGACTCGGCCTGGACGCGACCGAATGCGCTGCGCGCTTCCGCATGCCGTCCAAGCTGAGCAAGCGCGCCGACGGCTCGGCGCAGGTCGATGTGATGGCCCAGCTGGGCATGGGCTGCAAGTTCTGACGCGCGCCACCGGACGCGCCCTGAGCGAGACGCCTCAGGCGTAGAGCGTCGCCCGCCCTTCGCGGACGAAGCCCGCGAGCCGCAGTCCGCAGGCCTGCGCCGTGCGGATCGCCAGGTGCGTCGGCGCGCTGACCGCGGCCAGCATCGGCATGCCGGCGATCGCCGCCTTCTGGACCATCTCGAAGCTCGCGCGGCTGGTCACCGCCGCAAATCCCGAGGATGCATCGATGCCCGCCTTGGCCATCGCGCCGATCAGCTTGTCGAGCGCGTTGTGCCGGCCGACGTCCTCGCGCACCAGCAGGACCTCGCCCGCTGTCCCGCACCACGCCGCGGCGTGGATGCCGCCGGTGCGCTGCTGCAGGGGCTGCGCCGCGGCCAGCTCCCGCATCGCGCGCGACAGCGCCGCCACCAGCGCGGACTCGTCGGCCAGCGCCGCGGGCAGCGGCGGCACCGGCGTGCCGGGCGCTCGAAACACCTGATCGAGGTTGTCCGTGCCGCAGAGCCCGCAGCCGGTGCGACCGGCCATGCTGCGGCGGCGTTCCTTGAGCAGCGCCTCGCAACGCGCGGTCACCCGCAACTGCAACGCGATGCCGTTCGGCCGGGCGCGGACCTCCACGTCGAGCAGGTCCGCCGCCGATCCGAGCAGCCCCTCGGTCAGCGAGAAGCCGAGCGCGAAGTCCTCCAGATCCAGCGGCGTGGCCAGCATCACCGCGTGCGACAGCCCGTTGTACTCGAGCGCCACCGGCACTTCCTCGGCGACGAATTCCTCATCGGCGGCGCGCGCGGCGCCCAGGCGCCGAGGCGTCACGCCGATCAGCGCCGCCGGCAGCGGCGCGTCGTCATCGCTGTCGTCCTGGCTGTCGCGACCGCCCGGCAGATCACACGTCCCGTTCATGGCTGAGCCTCCTCATCGCCGCGTCCGGCCGGCGTGATGCGCGCGATCCAGCGCCCGTCCTCGTCGACGTGCAGGCGCACCCAGCCGGGGCCCTGCTCGTCGCCGACGCGCGCTTCGCTCATCAGCGTGTACAGGCGCAACAGCACGCTCACGCGCAGGCCCGTGCGCTTGGCCAGCCGCGGCAGCGAGACACCGTTGCCCGCATCGAGCTCCGCCAGCGTCTCCAGCGCGAGACGGGCCTGCACGGCCACGTCGTCGTTCTCAGCGGCGACCGGCGGCGCACGGTTCATGCGAGCGACCTCAGGCGCGCGCGTCCGCCACGGAGCGGGCCTCGGCCTGCGGCAGCGGCTCGTCCTGCGGGCGCAGCGTCAGCACCACCGGAATGGACTTGGACGTCGGCGTCCCCGCGCCGATGGAGATGCTGCTCAACGGCACCAGGCTGTTGGTCTCCGGGAAGTAGCTCGCCAGGCAACCGCGCGGGATGTCGTACTCGATCAGCACGAACTTCTCGGCGCGGCGCGTGTCGCCGTCGCTGTAGACGCTGGTGAGGTCGACCCACTGACCCGCCTTCATGCCGATCTGCTTGAGGTCTTCCTTGTTGATGAAGACCACGCGGCGATGGCCCCAGACGCCGCGGTAGCGGTCGTCCATGCCGTAGATCGTCGTGTTGTACTGGTCGTGCGAGCGCACGGTGGCCAGGTTGAAGACGACGGTCTTGTGCTCGCGCGCGCGCTCCTGCGCCAGGTGGAAGGGCGTGTCGGTCGGCAGGCGGTGGGTGATGAAGTTGGCCTTGCCGGTGGGCGTGTTCCAGACACGCTCCGACGCCGTGTTGCGCAGCCGGAAGCCGCCCGGCGTCTTGATCTTCTCGTTGAAGCCCTTGAAGTCGTCGAAGACTTCCTCGATCTTGTCGCGGATGCGCGCGTAGTCCTCGACCAGCCACAGCCACGGCACGTCGGAGCGCCCCTTCAGCGTGGCCGCGGCCAGGCGCGCCACGATCATCGGCTCGGACAGCAGGTGCTCCGAGGCCGGCGCGTTCATGCCGCTGGAGATGTGCACCATGCTCATCGAGTCCTCCACCGTCACGCCCTGCGGGCCGGTGGCCTGCATGTCGATCTCGGTACGGCCCAGGCAGGGCAGCACCAGCGCCTCCTTGCCGTGGATGGTGTGGCTGCGGTTGAACTTGGTGGTGACATGCACCGTCAGGTCGGTCGAGCGCAGCGCCTTCCAGGTCGCCACCGTGTCCGGCGTCGCCGCGGCGAAGTTGCCGCCCAGCGCGATGAACACCTTGCCCTTGCCGTCGAGCATCGCCTGGATGGCCTCGACCGTGCCGTAGCCGTTCTCCCGCGGCGGCTCGAAGCCGAAGACCTGGCCCAGCCGGTCCAGCAGCGCCTTGGGCGGCTTCTCGTAGATGCCCATCGTGCGGTCGCCCTGCACGTTGGAGTGACCGCGCACCGGGCAGGCGCCCGCGCCCTCGCGGCCGAGGTTGCCGCGCAGCATCAGCAGCGCGGCGATGTGCTGGATCGTCGCCACCGAGTGCTGATGCTGGGTGATGCCCATGCCCCAGCAGATGATCACGCGCTTGGCCTGCGCGTACAGGTCGCCCGCAGCGCACAGCTGCTCCTGCGACAGGCCCGATTCGGCTTCCAGCGCTTCCCACGACTCGGCGCGGATGCTGGCTTCGAATTCCTCGATGCCGTTCGTGTGCTCGGCGATGAAGGACAGATCCAGCACGCGCTCGCCGCCAGCGGCGACGGCCGCGTCATCGAGCTCGAAGACGCGCTTGCACAGCGCCTTCATGACGGCCATGTCGCCGCCGATGCGCAGCTGGAAGTAGTTGGTCGAGATCGGCGTGCTGCCCAGCGTCGCCATCTCCATCTTGTCCTGCGGATCGGCGAAGCGCTCCAGGCCGCGCTCGCGCAGCGGGTTGAAGCTCACGATCCTGCAGCCGCGCTTGGACGCCTCGCGCAGCTCGCCGAGCATGCGCGGGTGATTCGTGCCGGGGTTCTGGCCGAAGATGAAGATCGCGTCCGCCTGCTCGAAGTCGTGCAGCGTCACCGTGCCCTTGCCGATGCCGATGGTCGGCTTCAGGCCCTGGCCGCTGGGCTCGTGGCACATGTTGGAGCAGTCGGGGAAGTTGTTGGTCCCGAACTGGCGCACGAACAGCTGATACAGGAAGGCCGCTTCATTGCTGGCGCGACCCGAGGTGTAGAACATCGCCTCGTTCGGGTCCTTCAGCTCGTTGAGCCGCGCGGCGATCAGCTCGAACGCGTCGTCCCACGCGATGGGCACGTAGCGGTCGATGGTCGCGTCGTAGACCAGCGGCTCGGTGATGCGGCCCAGGTTCTCGAGGTCGAAGTCGGACCACTCGGCCAGCTCGCTGACGGTGTGTCCGCCCAGCACCTGCGCGGTGGCGCGGTGCGCGGTCGCCTCGGCGGCGATCGCCTTGGCGCCGTTCTCGCAGAACTCGAAGGTCGAGCGGTGATCCCGGTCGGGCCAGGCGCAGCCCGGGCAGTCGAAGCCGTCGGGCTGGTTGGCGGACAACAAGGTCTTGGCGCCCTTCACCGCGACGCCCTGCTGCTGCAGGTGCTTGGCGACGCTGCGCAGCGCGCCCCAGCCGCCCGCCGGTCCCTTGTAGAAATGGATCTTCTGCTCGCTCATCGAGTCCTCCGGATTCGTACTTTCCGTCCGGTCATCGCCCGAGGCGAAGCCAGAAAACGGCGTCGCCCCGTGGTCGTCCTGGTGAGGACGGCCGCCGGGGCGAGGGTGATGCTAGCCGGTCGGGCGTTGCCGCGCCGACCGGAGGTCATGCGGTCAAGCTCAGTTGAAGAACTTGGCCACGGTCAGCAGGGTCCTGTAGACACCCCAGGCCAGCGGCAGGCCGACGGCCAGCCAGGCCAGCGCGACCAGCACGCCCGGCGTGGCCTTGCCCGCGCCGGGACCGGCGCCGACTTCCGACGCGGCGGCCTTCTCGTGGGCCAGCTTCTTCTCGACGGCCAGTTCGGCGTCGGTCATGAAGTGCTTGTCGGCCACGGGGCGGATCATGAGGTTGGCGATCAGGCCGATCACCAGCATGCCCACCAGCACGTACATGGTCTGGTTGTAGACCTGCTCGCGCGGGATGCCCAGACCCAGCTGGTACTCGCGCATGTAGCCGATCACGACCGGGCCCAGGATGCCCGCGGTGGCCCAGGCGGTCAGCAGACGGCCGTGGATCGCGCCCACCATCTGCGTGCCGAAGAGGTCACCCAGGTAGGCCGGCACGGTGGCGAAACCGCCGCCATACATCGACAGGATGATGCAGACCGCGCCCACGAAGGCCAGCTTGTGGCCCGCGGCGGCGCTGCTGGGCAGGCTCGCGTAGAGCAGGCCACCCAGCACGAAGAAGACCGTGTAGGTCATCTTGCGGCCCAGCTTGTCCGACAGCGACGCCCACACGAAGCGGCCACCGATGTTGAACAGGCTCAGCAGCGCGGTGAAGCCGCCGGCGATCGCGGCGATCGCGGCCAGCTGCGTCTTGTCCAGGTCCGAGAACTTCAGGTCCACGCCGATCAGCGAGCCGCCGAAGATCTCCTGCAGCA
This sequence comes from Roseateles sp. So40a, assembly GCF_048081605.1. Lineage (NCBI taxonomy): Bacteria > Pseudomonadati > Pseudomonadota > Betaproteobacteria > Burkholderiales > Sphaerotilaceae > Roseateles > Roseateles sp. So40a. Next base: position 4,332,977 of record NZ_CP182288.1, read on the forward strand.
TCGGGCTGGCCATGCCGATCACGCCGATGCCGGCGGACACGTTCATGCACAACACGATCCACACCAGCCAGAACTGCGGGATGCCCCACACCTTCTTCACGTGCACGTGGCGCTGCGTGATCATGGCGTTGTTGACCTGCGCCGCGGGCGGCGTCCAGCCGGCCGGCTTCCAGCCGGTGGGCGGCACGCGGTAGCCCAGCGCGCCCGCGACCATGAAGACGAAATAGATCAGCGCCATCACGACGAAGGTCTGCATCACGCCCGGGTCGGTGGGGGTGGCGAAGTGCTTCATCAGCTCGACGGCCAGCGGCGATCCGATCATCGCGCCGCCGCCGAAGCCCATGATGGCCATGCCGGTGGCCATGCCGCGGCGGTCCGGGAACCACTTGATCAGCGTGGACACGGGCGAGATGTAGCCCAGCCCGAGCCCGATGCCGCCGATCACGCCGGAGCCCAGGATCATCATCCAGAACTGGTGGGTGTGGATGCCGATCGCGGAGATCAGCATGCCGCCGCACCAGCACACGGCCGACACCAGACCCGCCTTGCGGGGACCGGCGCGTTCCAGCCAGCCGCCCCAGATCGCGGCGGCACAGCCCAGGAACACGAAGAACAGCGTGTACATCCAGCCCAGGGTGGCGACGCTCCAGTCGCACTCGGTGGTGAACAGCTGCGCGAAGAAGCTCACGTCCTTGCCGCAGGCGGCGCCGGCGCCGGCGGTCTGCAGCATCTTGGACAGCGGCAGCCAGAAGACCGAGAAGCCGTAGGCCATCCCGATGCACAGGTGAATGGCCAGCGCGCTCGGCGGCACGAGCCAGCGGTTGAAGCCCGGAGCAGCGATGGTGCGCTCCTTGTCCAGCCAGCTCGAGCCGGCGGATCCGACGCTCGGGTCGGTCAGCACAGTAGACATGAGGTCCTCCTCAAACAATGAATGGCGGCCGCGACGCGGCCCGCTGAATGACGACCCAGTTCCGAACCCTCAACCGGCCTGGATCGACCGTGTCCCGTGTTCTGGCGTCTCTGTCCCTATCGGCGTCAACGTCCTGTGAAGACAGGGGATTGACGTTACCGACGGAAAGAGTTGCGGCAGAACGCTCGCGGCGGGCGCGATCTTGACGCAAGTCATTGACATCCCTTGACAACCACACATAGCAAACGGACATCTATCGCACGAAACCGACAGCCGGTGCCTATTGGGCGTTGGGCGGTACACGCATTCGGGATACGTACTTTGGGCGATTGGCGCACCGCACTCCGTGTTCATGGGCGCTTTGGAGGGGACGCGATTGTTGAGGGCGCCACAACGGTGCGTTGTCCAGTCACACATTTTTTCGTCTCGGGTCTATGCCTATTGTTGCGACCGTGTCTCCCGTCTTCGAAGGCGTCCATCAGCGCCTTCTTCACCGGACCGCCTTCCCAGGCCGTCCGGTTTTTTCTTGGGCGCGCGACACGCGAAGGCCGGGTCGCGCATGTGCGGCGACAGCGGGATGAAAAGCGCGGGATGCCCGTTTGCCCCGATGAACACGCGGATGTATCGGGGTGCAACCTGCCGTTTGTCCTACAAGACCTCGCGACCTCTGCCCACGAAAACCTCCCGGTTGACGGTCCACAGTAGGTCCTAACCGATCTCCACCGATCGGCCCTCAAGCCCTAAGGAGAGACTCAATGAACGCGACCAAATCCCTCGTGACCGGTGCTGTTGCCCTGACCGCTTTCGCCAGCGTGCTGGGTCTGGCGTATGCCCAAGTCGAGAACTCGGCTGACGCGACGCAAGCGCAAGTGCAGCCGGCTGATCAACAGCAGCCGCCCGCCGATCAGACGATGACCCCGGCGGACCAGTCGACCCAGTCGACCGACCCGAACGCTCCGGCGCAGCAGACGCAGCCTGAAGCGCAGTCGCAGCAGACCCAGCCGCAATCGGCCGACCAGTACCAGAGCCAGCAGCCGCAGGCTTCGGAACCGCTGCCGGCTGAGCCGACCAGCGCTGGCGAACCGGCCCCGCGCGCCGACCGCAACTGATCCCCGTGATCACCCCGTCGTGCCTCGCCCGCACCTGACCCCTGATTGAAAGCCTCCCATGCTGCGCGCCTCGAGCGGGTATTACTTCAGCGATCCGCCCCCACCGAAGCCGGTGGCGGAGCGGGCGCCGGAGTCCCTGCGGGAACGCGCGGGCTGGGCGGCCCAGGGGCTGGCGCTGGGCCTGGCCGGCGCGCTGCTGGCCTGGCCAGTGGCGACCTACGTGATGAAGCAGGGCCGCCCCGCGCCGGCAGCTTCCGTCGCGAAGCATGTATCCCCCTCACCGGTCCAGCCGATCGCCCAAGCCACCGCGCCAGTGCCGCGGACCGGCACGGCCGATTTCGGCAAGACCAAGGTTTCCAAGCAGGCTCGCCAGCTCGCCCAATGGGTGATGGCGGGCTGGGACCACAACGGCCGACCCTTCGCGATCCTGGACAAGCGCCAGGCCCGCGTGCTCGTGTTCAACGCCGAGGGCAAGCTGCAGGCGACCACGCCGGTGCTGCTCGGCTACGCAGCCGGTGATGACAGCGTCGCGGGCATCGGCCTGCGCCCGATCGCCGAGGTCAAGCCATCCGAGCGCACCACGCCCGCCGGGCGCTTCGTCGCGCAGCCGGGCAAGAACGCCTCGCACGAGGACGTGCTGTGGGTCGATTACGAAGCGGCCGTGTCCATGCACCGCGTGCGTCCGACCAATCCGGCCGAGCGCCGCCTGGAGCGTCTCGCGTCGCCGACGCCCGCGGACAACCGCATCAGCTTCGGCTGCATCAACATGCCCGTGAGATTCTTCGAGCAGACCCTGTGGCCGACCTTCGGCAAGCGCGGTGGCATCGTCTACGTGCTGCCAGAGAAGAAGTCGATGGAACAGGTCTTCGGTGAACAGATGCGTCGCGCCAAGGCCGGCCCCTCTGCCTGATGCGCGGCGAATGACCGCGCCCACACACTCCCCCGCCCGTTCCGCGCTCGCCCTGGCGATGGCCATGGCACTCACCGTCGGCATGGCCGGCCTCAGCGAGAACGCTCACGCCCAGGTCAGCCGCGCGACCGTGCGCGGTCTGGTGAGCGCGCCGTCGGGCGTCGCGATCGGCGGACTCGCCGTCACCGCGACCAACGTCGCCACCGGCGCCCGGTATCGAACGATTACCCGCGAAGACGGCCGCTACGCGCTGGTCGGCCTCGCGCCGGGCCAGTACGACGTGAGCGTCGCCGGCGCCGATGGCAAGCCGATCAAGACCGAGCGCATCACCCTGGCCGTCGGCGAAAGCGCCGCGCTGGATCTCGCGCCGGCGGCGTCGGCCACGCCTTCAGGTGAAGGCGCCGACGCGGCGGCTGTTCAGCTCAACCGCGTGACCGTCGAGGGCGCCTCGGCGCGTCAGGGCGTCAAGGACTCGCAGCTCGGCACGTCGGTGTCGCAGCGCATGATCGAGGCGCTGCCGCAGAGCACGCGCAACTTCCTCAGCGCGGCCGACCTGGCCCCCGGCGTCGCGTTCTCCAGCGATGCCAGCGGCCTGAGCCGCGTGCAGTCCGGCGCGCAGGACTTCGACCACCTGAACGTCTTCATCGACGGCGTGGGCCAGAAGAACAACATCCTGCGCGGCGGGGTGAGCGGGCAGTCCGACACGCGCGGCAATCCCTTCCCGCAATCGGCGATCGCGGAATACAAGGTCCTGACGCAGAACTACAAGGCCGAGTTCGACCAGGTCAGCAGCGCCGCGATCACCGCCGTGACCAAGTCCGGCACCAACGAGTTCCACGGCGAGGTCTACGGCGACCGCACGGGCACCAACTGGCGATCGCTCAACTCGCTGGAGAAGGAACGCGAGTCGCAAGGCGTGAGTCGCCCCGCCTCCGAGAAGTACGAATACGGCGGCAGCGTGGGTGGTCCCATCGTCCAGGACCGGCTGCATTTCTTCGTGGCCTACGACGCCAAGCGCATCGAGGACTCGCGCCAGATCGCCGGGCAGAACTTCGAGAAGCTGCCCAACGCGGGCATCGTCCCGGAGCTGCTCGCGCGGCGCGGCAACCAGGTGGATCCGTTCCACGAGGACCTGTTCTTCGGCAAGCTCGACGCGCAGCTGAACGAGGAACAGAAGCTGACGCTGAGCGCGCGTCTGCGCCGCGAGACGGACCGCATCGCCGAGGACCGCAACCTCTCGCTGCCCGGCAACGACAAGCAGCGCCGCAATGACGAGACGCGCGTGGACCTCACGCACGAGTGGTCGCGCGGCGATTGGCTCAGCGAGGCGCGCCTCGGCTACGAGGACTACGAGTGGAATCCGCAGTCGACCTCGATGTCGCCGCTGGTCCGCTACAAGGTATCCACGGCGGAGCCGCAGGTGCTCACCAACGCGCAGGACGTGATCCTGGACGGCGGATCGCCCGATGCGCAACGGCGTCAACAGCGCGGCGCGTATCTATCGGAAGAGCTGACCTTCACCGGCTTCGACGGGCATGTGATCAAGGGCGGCGTGAAGCTCAAGGACATGCGCTACGACCTCAGCGGCACGGCCAACCGGGTCGACGCGGTCGAGGTCCTGATTGACAACGTCACCGGCCTGCCCTATTGGGACGGCAGCAACTGCCTCGGCACCACGGTGGCCAGCGACGGCACGTCCAGCGATCAATGCCGCATCCGCCGCGCGACGGATGGCTCCGGGGCGAGTTTCAAGAACAAGCAATGGGGCCTCTATCTCCAGGACGACTGGAGCGTCACGCGCAAGCTCGAGCTCAACCTCGGTCTGCGCTGGGACTACGAGGACAACATGCTCAACAACCAGTACGCGACGCCGGCGGACCGCGTGGCGGCGTTGTTCGCGGCGGACGGCACGCGTTACGGCCTCACGCCGCCCGCGGGCCAGACCTACGCGCAGTCGCTGGCCAAGGGCGGGATCGACGTCTCGCAGTACATCAGCGATGGGCGCTCGCGCAAGGCGTTCAAGAACGCCTTCGCGCCGCGTGTCGGGTTCTCGTACGACGTGCGGGGCGATCGCGAGACGGTCGTCTTCGGCGGATACGGGCGCAGCTATGACCGCACGATGGCCAACCATGCGCTGGACGAGCTGCAGAAGAACCAGGCCACCGGCGGCGAGATCTGGTTGATCCGCAACGACCTCAAGATGCCGTACGCGGACCAGTTCAGCATCGGGCTGCGGCAGGCGCTGGGCAAGTCCTGGAACGGCGAGATCGCGCTGAGCCGCGTGGAGGCGAAGAACCAGTTCGTCTGGTTCAGCGGCAACCGCGACGCCAACGGCGGCTTCGCGCAGCAGTCGGCGCTCGATCCGCTGTGGGGCGGACCGAATGGATTCGGGCAGCTGGTGCTGGGCGATTCGGTCGGGCGAACGCGAACGGACTCGGTGTTCGCGAAGCTGGACAAGCCTTACACCGCGTCGTCGGGTTGGACGGCGACGATCGCGTACACCTACAGCGACGCGAAGACGACCAACCTCCAGTGGAGCAACGACACCTTCGACTGGACCTATGGACGCGCGGGGCGCGGATGGAATCCGAGCACGCTGGTGGACAGGCACCGGGTGGTGGGCGCGTTCATGACGGACAAGTTGCTGCCGTGGGGGATGACGTTCTCCGCGAAGGCGACGTACGCGAGCGGCTTCCCGCGCCGCATGACGAATTGCCTGGGCGGCACGCCGCAGTGTTTCCTGGTCGAGGGCGACTCGCCGAGCTTCCGCCAGGTGGACATCAGCCTGGGCAAGGCGTTCAAGTTCGGCGTCCACCAGCTGGGGATCCGGCTGGACGTGCTGAACGTGTTCGGCGCCGACAACTACGCGGGCTTCGACGACTGGATCGGCAACACGCCGGCCGCCGGCCAGCCGGCGAATCGCCTGGGCGGGGACAACCTCAACCTCGACAAGCCCAACACCGCCCGCGGCGACAACCGCGCGCTGCGGGTGGTGATGAACTACAAGTTTTGAGCCGCCCCGTCTTCCACCGAGCCCATGGAGTGACCAACGGCCTGCGGGTAGACGCCGCGTATGCTCGTCCGCTTCATCCCTCACCGGTCGATCGTCATGTCCCAAGCCCTGCTCATCATCGATCTGCAACGCGCGCTCTGCGTGGGCGAGTACGCCTGCCATGACGTCGACGCCGTGATCTCACGCATCAACGGCCTGATCGCGCGGGCGCGCGAGACCGGCACGCCCGTCGTCTTCGTCCAGCATGAGGAAGACGCCTACGAGCCCCTGCGCCGCGGCAGCGACGGCTGGCAGATCGACGACCGGCTGCACACACGGCCCGACGATCCGCGCGTCTTCAAGACCGCGTCCGATTCCTTCCACCGCACCGAGCTCGACGCCGTGCTCAAGGGCCTGGGCGTCGATCACCTCGTGATCTGCGGCGCGCAGAGCGACTTCTGCGTCGACTCCACCACCCGGCGCGCGCTCAGCGCCGGCTACGACGTGACCCTCGTCGCCGACGGCCACACCACCCTCGCCAACGGCGATCTCAGCGCCGAGCAGATCAGCCGGCACCACACGCTCGTGCTCGGCAACCTCGGCGGCTTCGGCCGCACCAGCAGCGCCAAACCGGCCGCGGACATCCACTTCGCGCGTTCCGCCTGAGCTGCACGCGCGAGCCGGACGCCGACCGGCGCGCGGCCGGCCACGCGCCTACTTGAGCGCGCCGCGCGAGCGGGCCAGCTGCGACAAGGTCATGTCGCACTGGTCCACGGTGCCGATGCACTCGAGCCCGCGCGCCTCGACCTCGCCCATCAGGATCAGCCACGCGTTCAGGCCCTCCAGCGTGACCTTGGTCCGCGAGGTGCGGCTCCAGCCGCGCTCGGCGAGCTGACCCAGGTAGATCCAGGTCTGGCGCCGCGACAGCCCCGACAACTGCCCGATGCAGGCCTGCGACACCGGCAAGGCCAGGCTGTTGCCCGACACCACCCCCACGCGTTGCGAGCTGCTCAGCGCCGCCGCCAGCGTGGCCAGCACGCTGACCAGCCGCTGGAACCCGTTGCCCGCCAGCCTCATCGTGATCTGGTCCTGCAGCCGCGAGGCCGTCGCCGCGTACAGCTCGCCGGTGGCCGCGTCACGCTGCGGCAGCCGGGCTTCCTTCATGCGCGGCAGCGGGATGTGGATCGTCGTCACGTCCACCAGCGCGGTGACGTCATAACGCGCCGCGAGCTTGCCCAGCGGCGAGTCCGCGCCGATCACGTCCCCGAGCCACAGCGCGGCCACGGCCACGCGCGTGTCCGCCGCGACCCGCGCCGCCAGGAAGGCCGCGCCGCCGCTGATCGCGATCCACTCGGCCAGCGGCTTGCCGGCCTCGATGATCTTCTGACCACGGCGATACGTCCGGACCTGACCATCGGCCAGCCAGTCGTCGCTCGTCGTCTCCGGTGCGCCGTCCAGCGGCGTCTGCGTCCCTCTCGTGCTCATGCTTGTTCTGGATGAAGTCCGCCGGACAAGGCTCCGCCCTCCGCGCTGAATGCGGGACTTTCGCGAATGCCTGGATGGCGAACCGTGGGTTATAGAAGCGGACCGCCCCGCCCGATCGCTCGATAAGCGCGGTGGCGTCGGCCCGGTTTGCGGGTTGACCGCGCGGCGATCACCAGATCGACAGGCTCCGCGCCAGCACGCGCTGCAGCCAGCTGCGCGACGACGCCTCCGAGACATCGCCCTGCGCGACGCTCTCCAGGCTGGCGTTCACCACGTCGCGCGAGGACACGACGTTGCCCGGGCGGATGTCGCGCGGATTCACGATGCCCGAGAAGCGCAGCGTGTTCACGCCCTTGTTCAGGCCCACGCTGCGTTCCCCGGCGACCAGCAGGTTGCCGTTGGGCAGCACGTTGATGACGCTCACCGCGACCTGCGTGACGAAGCTGTTGTCGGTCTCGGTCGTGCCCGAGCCCTTGAACGAATCGCTGCCGGAAGCCGTCGCGTCGATGTTGAGCAGCCGTTCCACCGCGCCGATGTTGCTCTTGCCGCCCGGACCCTGCACGGCGAGCTTGTTGTCGCGCGCCGTGTCGGTGGTCTGCTTCTGCGACGCCTTGAGCGTCTCCTGGATGTCGACCTTCATCGTGTCGCCGATCGCGCTGGGCCGCTTCTCGCCGGAGAACAGCGAGGTCGGCGACATGCCCGGCTGGTAGATCGCGCCGTTGTTGGGCCGCTCGATGTACATCGGCGCCTGCGGCGGCGTGACCATCATCGGCCCGGCCACCGTGGGCGTCGGGCTGGCGCAGCCGGTCAAGCCCGCCGATATGGCCATCGTTGCGGCCATCGCGACGATCGCGCCTGCGTGGCGCGCCGATCGTGTCGCTGTGCGTGTCGTTGCTCGTGAAGTCGACATCTCTCCCCTCCCTCAGCTCTGGAAGCCGGTGATCAGCGCCTTGACGACCGGCGCGATCTTGTTGCGGGTCCCGGCCCAGCGGGCCAGTCCGAAGTTCTCATCGGCGACGTAGCTGCTCGTCGACAGCAAGGTGCCGTCCGCGCGATGCAGGCTCATCGACGCGGCGCTCAGGTTGGCGCGGTAGCCGCTGGCCATCGGCGGCACGCCCCATTCGATCGTGGCGACGTAGCGCAGCCAGACCGCGCATTGCTGCTGGCCGGTGCCGGGCTCGTAGACGCGGCTGTCCACGCCCTGCCCCTTCAACTCCGCCTGCATCGCCGGGACCAGGTCCTCCAGCGGCGCGTTGCGGTTGAACTCGATGCAGACGGCGCGCACCGGCGCGTCGCCGTGATGCACGGTGTTGCTCGCCTTGGCCGGCGCCGCCGTGGCCAGCGCCGTCGACGTCGCGGTGCCCGCGCCCTTGACCAGCTCCCACGCCGGCAGCGGGCTCAGCACCGCGCAGCCGGTCAAGCTCAACGCCGCGCCGAGAAGCACGGCGCGACCGGCGCAATTGGCGCAACCGGCGAGATCGCGGAATCGGCGCACGGCGGTTCTCACACCAGCTCGTCGAGCACGGCACCGCCGCCCAGCGCGGCCATCACGCCGTAGCCGACGACATTGCCGACCACCGTGCCGACCGCGCCAGCGACATCGCCGACCGTGCCGGTGACCACGTCGGCCGCGGTCTCCACCGCGTCGACCGCGTCGCCGGCCAGGGCCTGGAGGCCCTTGGCGCTGATGGTGGCGGTCACGCCGAGGACGGGACCCAGCGTCACGCTGGGACCACCGCCCCGGGATCCCCCGGAAGACAGGCTGCTCGAGACAGCGCGTCCCCCTTCGGAGTGCCCGCCATCGGACGAGGTCACCAGGTTGGCGATGCTGGACAGGAAGGGCACGCTGCTCAAGGCGGACTCCCGGTGGCGCTCAGCCGCGCGCGGCCAGCGAGGCCGTGTCGAGCGAGAGCGTCGAGGGCGAGGCGGCCGTCGTGGTGGACTGCGTGGTGGACGGCGCTGAGGCCGTCGCCGTGGCGGGCGCCGTGGAGGACGCCGTCGGTGCGGCCGCCTTCGCGTCCTTCAGCATCTGGGAGAAATCCGGCGCGGCGGCCGGACCGGTGCCGGTGTTGCCGACCTTGCCGGCCTTGGCGCTGCTCGACGGCGCCGGGGCGCCGGCGTGGAGGGCCGGCGACGGAGAAGCGGAGGACTTGACGTGCATGGCGAAGCGCTCTCGTTCATTGGGGTGAACGGATTCTTCGCTTTGGCCGCCCTGCGGCATGCCGTGATGAGCGCGTCGATCTCGTCGTTCGGCGCGGGCTCGGTGAACTGCATCACCGAGCGGTCGATCTGGGCGGCCGGAGGGCCGCTTCATCCGCTCAAGTTCGCGCGAGGCCGGCCCGCATCCGGGCGATCACCGCGCAGGGCGGGCGGCTGGTGTCGCGCGTGGCGCGGGACCCGAGGCGGTGGGCGGGCTCAGCCTACGCGGCGCTGATGCTCGATGGCCTCGGTCCACTCGTCCCAGGTGGACTCGGTGACCTCGAGCCCTTCCAGCGCGGGCGTGTCCTCGATCGGCCAGCCCGACGGGCTGAAGGGGATGCGACGCTGCAGCATCACCTCGGTCTGCCGCAGGATGTGCTGCATGACCGAACCGAAGGGGTGGCCGTGATCTCCGGCCGAAGGCGCGAGACGTTGTCGCATGGGGTCCTCTCCTGACGAGCCCCCACTATCAGCGGGGGTCCACGCAAGTGCCATCCCACCATAGGGTGAACACGGGGGGATGGGAGAGGGGGGATGACGGAAGGCCGGCGTCGCCAGCCAGACGGAAACGCCGATCAGATCGATCACTTCATCGGTGGCGGATCTGATGGAAGTGATGAGCCGACGGACCGCTCGCGCGCCGGCGCGGGCTCAGATCACCTGGCGCAGCAGCGCATACAGCGCGATGCCGCCGGAGACGACGGCGCAGGCGGTCTTCATCGACCGGTTGGCGACGAAGGCCCCGATGAGGCTGGACACCAGGATGGCGGCGAGGAGGTAGTTCGTTTTCATGGGCCGCGATTGTGGCGGCGCCTCCCCTCGCCTCCGGGGAGCCGCGCGGCGCGGATCAGACAGTCACCCGTTCGGGGTGATTGATCTCGACGGTGACGTGAACAAGTTCCTCATGCACCGACAGCAGCCGCCGGACCTCGTCCGGTCGCGCGAGCGGGCTGTCGGTGACCAGCGACACGATGCAGGCGTACTGCGCGCGACCGACGCGCCACACATGGAGGTCGGCGATCTCCGCGGGCCAGGGCGCGGCCGCGATCACCTCGCGGACCTCCGCCACGACCGGCGCGTCCATCTCAGCGTCGAGCAGGACACGGCCGGTGTCGCGCAACAGGCCGCGCGCCCACACGGCCACCAGCACCGCGCCGGCGATGCCCATCACCGGGTCCAGCCAGTCCGCGCCCCACAGCCGGCCGCCGAGCAACGCCACGATCGCCAGCACCGAGGTCGCCGCGTCCGCCAGCACATGCAGGTAGGCCGCGCGGAGGTTGAGGTCGCCATGCGCGTGGTCATGCCCGTGGTCATGCTCGTGGTCGTGTCCATGTCCGTGGTCGTGCCCATGGTGGTGGTGCTCGCCGCGTAGCAGCCACGCGCAGGCCAGGTTCACCCCCAGGCCGATGGCCGCCACGGCGATCGCTTCGTCGTAATGGATGGGCGACGGCGAGATCAGCCGCTCGACCGATTGCCAGAGCATCAGCCCGGCCACGCCGATCAGCAGCAGCGCGCTGCTGAAGCCGCCGAGGATCTCGATCTTCCAGGTCCCGAACGCGAATCGCCCATCCCGGGCCCAGCGCCGCGCGGCGCCATAGGCCAGCAGCGACACGCCCAGCGCGACCGCGTGCGAGCTCATGTGCCAGCCGTCCGCGAGCAGCGCCATCGAGTTGAAGACATAGCCGCCGGCGATCTCCGCGACCATCATGAGCACGGTCAGCAGCACTGCCCAGCGCGTGTTGCGCGCGGCCAGCGGATTGCCTTCATCGAAGACGTGGGTGTGCTGCCAGGGCGTGGCGGAGGACAAGGCGGAGGGGGACATGGACGTGGCGGACATCGGCGACGCGAGGACAGGAATCAGGGAGAGGCGCCCAGTATCCCCGCCGCCCGCGCGAGACCGCGCAGAGGCCCTGTCCGATGTCAGACATCCCGGCACGGTAGACTCCGCCGCAATTCAAGAGAACAGGATCCCCGGGTGGACATTGAGGAGCGACAGCCCTTGCGGGTGGTGGTGCTTGGCGGCTCCGCCGGCAGCATCGATGCGCTCGGCACCATCCTCGGTGCGCTACCGAACCAACCGGGCTTCGCGGTGCTGGTCATCACGCACCTGCCCGCCAACGAGGAGACCCGTCTCCCCGAGGTCCTGCAGGGCCGCAGCACGCTGCCGGTCGAGCGCGTCGAGCATCTCACCAAGGTCGAGCACAACCGCGTCTACGTGATGCCGGAGAACGCCGGCGTGATGGCGCTGGACGGCCACTTCCGCCTCACCCGCCGCGTGCCGGGGCTGCACCTGCCGATCGATGCCTTCCTTGCCTCGCTGGCACAGGACCCGGACCAGGACGGCGCGGTCGTCATCCTGTCGGGCACCGGCCAGGACGGCTCTGCCGGGCTGGTCGACCTGAAGGCCACCGGCGGTTTCGCGATCGCGCAGGCGCCGCACACCGCCGCGCACGACGGCATGCCGGTCGCGGCCATCAACACCGGGCTCGTGGACGAGGTGCTGCCGCCGGCGGAGATCGCCGCGGAGCTCGTGCGCCGCTTCGGCCAGCCCCACCACGAGGGCGACCTGCCCGGCTCGGCCAACGTCACGCAGGACGTCGATTCGATGGAGGCCGCGCTGGCCATCGTCCAGCAGAAGGCCGGCGTCAACCTGGGCTACGTCAAGGACGTCAACCTGCGCCGTCGATTCCTGCGCCGCGTGCTGCTGCAGAAGGACCGCGACGTCGCCGCCTACCTGCACTTCCTGCGCAGCGATCCCTACGAGGCGGCCGCGCTGCGCGACGACGTGCTGATCGGCGTCACCGCCTTCTTCCGCGACGCGGAGTTCGTCAACGTGCTGCGCCAGGTGGTGCTGCCCAAGCTGCTCGCCCTGCGCCACGACCCGATCCGCATCTGGGTGCCCGCGTGCTCCACCGGCGAGGAGGTCTACACGATCGCCATGCTGCTGCGCGAGGCCATGAACGCCGAGGGCATCGAGCGCCGCGTGCAGATCTTCGGCACCGACATCAACGAGGCCTCGATCGAGACCGCGCGCGCGGGCCGCTACAGCGCCTCGGCGCTCGAGAACGTCCCGCAGCCCTTCCGCGACACGGCCTTCGTGCCCAGCTCCGGCGGCTACCTCGTGGCCAAGGTCCTGCGCGAGATGTGCGTCTTCGCGCGGCACAACCTGCTCACGCACGCGCCCTTCTCCGGCATGGGCCTGATCAGCTGCCGCAACATGCTGATCTACCTGCGCAAGGAAGCGCAGCAGCACGTCTTCGAGGTCGCGCACTACGCCTGCCGCAACGACGGCTTCATGCTGCTCGGCCGCGCCGAGGCCGCCTCGACGGCCGATGGCTTCGAGCACGCCGGCGCGCCGCACCTGTATCGCAAGCTGGCCAACTCGCGCCGTCAGCGCCCCCTGTTCCCGATCGACGCCCTGCGGCCCTGGGCCAGCGACGGCAACGCGCCGCGCGTGACCCAGGCCCCGCCGCCGGACCTCGTCAGCGATGCCGCCAACCGCGTGGCCCTGGCGCGTTACGCGCCGCCGGGCTTCGTGGTCACCGAGGGCGGCGATGTCGTGCAGTTCCGCGGCGAGGTCGCCGCCTTCATCGCGCCGGCCAGCGGCGAGGCGACGCTCGCGTTGCCGCGCCTGCTCAACGCCGAGCTCAACACCCCGGTGCGCACGGCGCTGATCGAGGCCAAGCGCACCGCGCAACCGGTGCGCCGCGAGCGCGTGGCCTTCAACGATCGCCGCTACGTGCTGGAAGTGCTGCCGCTGGAAACCGGCGACGCCGTGCAGCACTTCCTCGTCACACTTGCGCTGCAGCCCGAGGAAGCCGCCGCCGAGGCCTCGGCCGCGCTGTCCACGCCGCCCTTCTCGCCGAGCGGCGCGCGCGCCCGGGTCGATGAACTCGAGCGCACCGTGACCACGCTGTCCGACGAGCTCGAGGCCACGCAGGCGCAGCTGCGCACGCTGGTCGTCGAGTTCGAGTCGGCCAACGAGGAGCTGCGCACCGCCAACGAGGAAATGCTCAGCACCAACGAGGAGCTGCAGAGCGCCAACGAGGAACTGCAGAGCGCCAAGCAGGAGCTCGAATCGGCCAACCAGGAGCTGATCTCGCTGAACGAGGAGCTCAAGTCGCGCAACGACGAGCTGGACCTCGCCAACGACGATCTCAGCAACCTCGTCGAGGGCATCCCGTTGCCGGTGGTGCTGCTGGACCGCCAGCTGCGGCTGCGGCATGCGTCGCCGCAGGCGGCGCAGCTCTTCGGGCTGGAGGCCTCCGCCATCGGCGAGGCGATCGGCCAGCCGATCGGTCAGATCTCGTCCCGCTTCGCGCTGGGGCAGCTCGAGCAGCTGGTGCAGGCCGCCGTGCAGGGGCTGGCGCCGGTCGAGCATGAACACAAGGACAGCGAGGGCCGCTGGTGGCTCGTCAACGTGCGGGCCTATCGCACCGCCGACGAGCGCATCGACGGCGCGGTGATCGCCTTCCAAGACATCCATGAATTGAAGTGCGCGCTGGGTTCGGCGCGGCACGCGCAGGACGATGCCGAGCGCGCCAACACCGCCAAGGACGACTTCCTGGGCATGGTCTCGCACGAGCTGCGCGCGCCGTTGAACGTGATCTCGGGCTGGGCCTCGGTGCTCAAGCGGTCGCTGGAGCGCGGCGCGCTGGCCGAGGCCACCGCCACGCGCGCCATCGGCACCATCCTCAAGCACTGCCAGGTGCAGGCGCAGCTGATCGACGACCTGCTGGACGTGTCGCGGATCTCCTCCGGGCACCTCGCGCTGGAGCTGCGTCAGCTGGACCTGGCGGCCTGCGTGCGCGGCGTGGTCGAGGAACTCCAGCCCACGGCCGAGGCCAAGGGCCTGACGCTCGGCGGATCGGGCCTGCAGCAGACGCACCGCATCCAGGGTGACGCGCGCCGCGTGCAGCAGATCGTCGCCAACCTCGTGGGCAACGCGCTGAAGTTCACGCCGCGCGGCGGACGGGTCTCGGTGTCGCTCAGCCGCATCGGCCCCACGGTGGAACTCGCCGTCGTGGACAACGGCATCGGCGTGGCGATCGACCTGCTGCCTCGCCTCTTCGAACGCTTCACGCAGGCCGACATCAGCCGCACCCGCGAGTACGGCGGGCTCGGACTGGGCCTGTCGATCGTGCGCCACCTGGTGCTGGCCCATGGCGGCACGGTCACCGCGCACAGCGACGGCGAGGGCCGCGGCACGCGCCTGACGGTGCGATTCCCCGCGGCGGACCTCGTGTCCGACCCGCTGGAAGCCGCGCCGCGCGAGCTCACGCCGACGGACCTGCGCGGACTGCGCGTGCTGCTGGTGGACGACGATCCGCATGCGCTCGACGCGTTGCAGCACCTGCTCGAGCTGGCCGGCGCCGAGGTGCGCGCCGCCGGCTCGGCCGAGGAAGGCTGGGCCCGCGCCACGGCACAGGGCGATGGCGCCTCGCCGCAGGCGCTGGTCAGCGACGTGGCGATGCCCGGCGCGGACGGTTATTCATTGATCCGGCGGCTGCGCGAGCATGAACGCGCGGTGCGTGAGCCCGAGCCGCTGTATGCCGTGGCGCTGACCGGGCTGGCCACGCTGCAGGACCGCGACGCGGCGATCGCGGCGGGCTTCGACGACCACCTGGCCAAGCCGGTGGACATGTCGCTGCTGATCGAGAAGCTGAACCTCGCGCGGCCGCGCTGAGCGGCTCGCGCTCAAGGGGTTCGCGCTGAAGGGCTTCGCGCTGCCGAGCTCGCGCTGAAGGGCCCGTGTTGAGGGCTCAGTCGGCGGCCTGCGCGATCACTGCGGGCACGACGATGTCGCGGCGCCGCGCGCGCTTGATCTGATACATGCGATCGTCGGCGTGCTGGAGTGCCTGCTCGACGGTCATCCCCGCCGGATCCAGCGCGACGACGCCGACGCTCGCGCCCGCGTACTGCAGGGATCGCCCGTCGAGCTCGAAGCGGCCCACGCTGGCCAGCGCGGCGCGCTGCTCCAGCGTGCGCGCGGCCTGGAGCGGCTCGCCGCGCTCGAACAACGCGCCCTCGGGCTTGGGCAACGCGCCGACGTTGACGCCCGGGCCGACGACGACGAACTCGTCGCCGCCCATGCGCGCCAGCATGTCCGAGCCGCGCAGCTCCAGCGACAGACGCTGCGCCATCTCGCGCAGGAACAGGTCGCCGCGGTGATGGCCCAGTTGATCGTTCACCGCCTTGAAGCCGTCCAGGTCGATGCAGCCCAGCAGCACGCAACTGCCTTCGCGCGTGGCGCGCTGCAGCTGGCGCTGGAGCTCGTCGAACAGCGCGCGGCGATTCGGCAGGCCGGTCAGCGCGTCGCTCAGCGCGTAGCTCGTGAGCTGCTCATTGGCGGCGCGCAGGTCGGCCACCAGCCGCTCGCGCTGCAGGAACTGGCTCACCAGCGTCGAGAACAGCCGCAGCAGCGACTCGGCCTCCGGCGGGATCTTGCGGCGCTGCGCGCTCGCGGCGCACAGGGTGCCGAGCAGCGCGCCGCCGTCGTCGCGCACCGGCGCGCTGACGTAGGTCTGGATGCCGAGCTGGCGCGCGGCGTCGGAGTCGCCCCAGCAGTCCGCCACGTCGCTGGTGGACATGCGGCCGGCGTCGAGCGCGCGCTTGCACAGCGTGTCCGACCAGGCGACGGTGAGGCCCTCGGGGATGGTCATCGTCCCGGCGTTGCGGGCCAGCAGCACATGCTGTTCCCCGGCCTTCAGATCGATGGTCGTGAGGTAGGTGGACTCCAGGCCGGTCACGGTGCCCAGCATGTCCAGCAACGGGCGTGTGAGCTGTTCGACGTTGCGGGCGACGGGGACGGTCGAGGTCAGGCGGGCGAGCAGAGCATCCAAGATCGAAGGCGATGGCGGGTCTGAATCCGGCGATGTTGTCACAAATGGGGCGGCCCATCGGACGCCGTCCGTCATGACACCGGTGCCGTCCGCCGGATCGCGGGAAAACCCTCGAGCGCCGCGCTCACCCCTCGCCCAGCGCCCTCGCCACCAGGTCCGCCTGCTCGCGCGCATGGATCGCCTGCGAGGACGTCGCGCCCGATCCGTTGGCGGCGCGCGAGACGCAGCGCAGGCGCGCATGTGGCGGCATCGCCGGCTCCAGGTGCTCGCGAATGAAGCTCCAGGCGCCCTGCTGGCGATGCTCCTCCTGCACCCAGGTGATCTCGACCAGCGCCGGATAACGCGCGAAGAGCGCCGTCAGCGCGTCTTCCGGGAAGGGATAGAACTGCTCGATGCGCGCGACGGCCAGGTCCGCGCGCGCCACCGCGCGACGCCCGCGATCGAGGTCGTAATAGACCTTGCCGCTGCACAGCAGCAGCCGCTCGACCTGCTCGGGGCGCTCCACCGACACGTCGTCCAGCACCGCCTCGAAGCGCCCGCCGGTCAGCGCCTCGATCGATGCATGCGAGACCTTCTCCCAGTACAGCGTGCCCTTGGGCGACATCACCACCAGCGGCTTGCGCAGCGTGTCGAAGGCCTGCCGGCGCAGCAGGTGGAACCACTGCGCCGCCGTCGACGGACAGGCCACGCGCAGGTTGTCCGCGCCGCACAGCTGCAGGAAGCGGCTGAGGTAGGCGCTGGAGTGGTCCGGGCCGATGCCCTCGTGGCCATGGGGCAGCAGCAGCGTCAGCGAGGACGTGTCGCCCCACTTCTCCTCGCCGGAGCTGATGTACTGGTCGACGAAGACCTGCGCGCCGTTGACGAAGTCTCCGAACTGCGCTTCCCACACGGTCAGCGTGCGCGAGGCGCCGACGCTGTAGCCGTACTCGAAGCCCAGCACCGCCTCCTCGGACAGCGGTGAATTGAAGATGTCGAAACGGCCGACCGGTCCCGGTCCCGGCCCGTCCCCCGCCGTGACCTGACGCAGCGGCACGAACTCGGCGGCCGCCCCGGCCGCAGCAGGCGCTCCCCGCGCGGGTCCTGCCTCGGACGTCTCCTGCGAGGTCCACACCGCCTGCCGATGCAGGAAGGTGCCGCGCCGCACGTCCATGCCGGACACGCGCACGTGATGACCGCCGCGCAGCACCGTCGCGTAGGCGAGGTTCTCGGCGAAGCACCAGTCCACCGGCTGGGTCGTGTCGGCCAGCCCGGCCATGCGCTGCCAGTGCTCCACCAGCGTGCGCACCATCGCGTGCGGCTCGAAGCCCTCGGGCAGGCGCGTCATCGCCCGCACCAGCGCGCGCATGCCCTCGACGTCCAGCGGCGGCGCCTCGCCGGGGCGGCGCAGCGGCGCGGGCACCGACACCGCGCGATGCGGATCCGGATCGGCGAAGGCCTGATGCGCGCGCACCCGGCCATGGGTGACATGCGAGGCCATGTCGGTGTCCGGCGGCACGACGCCGTCGGCGCGCAGAGCCGCGGTATAACGCTCGACGATGGTCGGATGCGACTGCGTCAGCGCGTGGATGCGCGGGCGCGTCAGCGCGGGCACGTCGCTCTCGGAATGGCCCAGGCGCCGATAACCGATGAGATCGATGACGATGTCGCTGCCGAAACGCGCGCGCCAGGCCATCGCGATCGCGGCGGCGCGCAGCGCCTGCTCGGGCTCATCGGCGTTCACGCGCAGCACCGGCGCGTCGACCATGCGCGTGACGTCGGTGCAGTACTGCGCCGGCCAGGCGCTCATCGGATTGGGCTCGGTGAACCCGACCTGGTTGTTGATGATCACGTGCACCGTGCCGCCGACGGTGTAGCCCGGCTTGCCGCCCAGCATCAGCGTCTCCATCACCACGCCCTGGCCGGCGAATGCCGCGTCGCCATGCAGCATCAGCGGCAGCACCAGGCGTCGGCCGTCCTGGTCGGCGTGCTCGCGGCTCATCGCATCCTGGCAGGCGCGCGCCAGTCCGGTCAGCACCGGATGCACGCTCTGCAGGTGCGAGGGATTGTGCGCCAGCGTCAGCGTGAGCCGGCCTTGCGGCGTGTCCAGCTCGCGCTCGCCGCCCAGGTGGTAGACGAGGTCGGTGTGCAGCTCGGGATGGGGGGACTTGGGGTCGAAGTAATCGAGCACGCGCGCGGGCGGCAGGCCCATCAGGTTCACCAGCACGTTCACCCGACCGCGATGCGGCATGCCCAGGAACACGCGCCGCACGCCCAGTCCGGCGGCGTGCTCGCACAACGCGTCCAGCAGCGGGATCAGCGTCTCGTTGCCTTCCAGCGAGAAGCGCTTGGCATGCGGGAAGGCCTGCGCGACGTGCTGCTCCCAGCCCTCCGCGCGGATGAGGCGCTCCAGCAGCGCGAGGCGCCCGGCGGCGCTGTCAGGTGCGGGCGGCGCGGCCTCCATCTCGTGGAAGAGCCAGTCGCGGCGCGAGGCGTCGCGCACCGCGCTCGCATCCAGCGCCAGCGCGCCGCAGTAGGTCGCCTTGAGCGAGCGATCCAGGTCCGCAACCGTGCGCGCGCTCCACAAGGGCGTGCCGGTCGGAGAGAGCCACTCGCCCGGTTGCAGGCCGAAGCGCTGAGGATCGAGCAGTGTCGGATCGACCGGGCGCGACAAGCCCAATGGATCGAGCCTCGCGCTGCGATGGCCATCTCGGCGGTGCGCGTCGATGAAGGCGAGCACCTCGGGCCGCCAGCGCGCGGCGGGCACGCCGGTCGGCGCGGGTTCATGGATCCGGTCGTTCATCGATGGCTCCCAAGCTTTGCCACGGCCACTGGCCCTCACCCCCTAGGCGATCTCACAGCACAAACGCTCTGACTGCGTTGTTCAGATGCGCCGCCTCATCCTGCAGCGCACGGGCCGAAGCGGTGCTCTGCTCGACCATCGCGGCGTTCTTCTGCGTGGTGTCGTCCATCTGCAGGATGGCCGCGTTGACCTGCTCGATGCCCAGGCTCTGCTCGCGGCTGGACGCGCTGATCTCGGCCACGACGCCGCTCACGCGCCGGATGCCCGAGACGACTTCCGTCATCGTCGCCCCGGCCTGCTCCACGAGCCGGCTGCCCGTACCGACCTGCTCGGTGGACGCATCGATCAGCGACTTGATCTCCTTGGCCGCCGACGCCGACCGCTGCGCCAGCGCGCGCACCTCCGACGCGACCACCGCGAATCCCCGCCCATGCTCGCCGGCGCGCGCGGCTTCCACCGCCGCGTTCAGCGCCAGGATGTTGGTCTGGAACGCGATCCCGTCGATGGTGCCGATGATCTCGCCGATGCGCTGCGAGGACGCCGAGATCGAGCTCATCGTCGCGACCACCTCGCCCACGGCCTTGCCGCCCTGCCCCGCCACGTCCGACGCCGACGACGCGCTCGCATTGGCCTGATCGGCGTTGTCGGCGCTGAGCTTCACGGCCGCGGTGAGCTGCTCCATCGCCGAGGCGGTCTGCTGCAGCGCGCTGGCCTGCGCCTCGGTGCGCGCGGACAGATCGGCATTGCCCTGCGCCACCTCGCGCGCCGCGGCGGAGATGGTCTCGGCGCCCTGGCGGACCTCTGACACGATGCGGTGCAGGCTGCCCACCATGTGCTGCAGCGCGGCGATCAGCCGTCCGATCTCATCGCGGCTCTGCGGCAGGTCATGCGGCGTGAGATCGCCCTTGGCGACGTCCTCGGCCAGCGTGATCGCGCCCTGGATGCGGCGCGTGATCGAGCGCGTGATGCTGAACGCCGTGACCACGCCGAGCAGGATCGCCAGCACCGTCACCACGCCCATCCACAGCTTGGAGCGCCGCGCGTCGTCCTTGGCACGCGTCACGTCCTGGGCCATCGCCTGGGCCTGATGCTCGACCATCTTGTCGATCAGCGCGTAGTAGCGCACCTGCAGCTGCGCCATGTCGCCCTGGTAGACGCTCATCGCCTGCTCGCGCTGGCCGGCGGCGATCAGCTCGAAAAGCTTGCGCACCGCCGCGCCGTAGGCCTTTCTCGCCTCGGACTGCTCCGCGAAGATGGCCTTGGCCTCGTCGGTGTTGAGCAGCTTCTCGAAGCGCGCGAAGTTCTCGGTGTTGGCGGCGCGGACCACGGCGTAGTCGTCCATGTAGCGCTTGGCCTGCGCGGGGTCGGTGGCCATCAGCAGCCGCCCGATGACGATCACGCCGCGATCGCCCACGTTCTTGATGTTGCCGCTCAGCGCGATCTGCGCGTAGCGGTCCTCGACGACGCGGTCCATCGCGGCGTCGGTGCGGTTGAGCACCGACACCGCCACGGTCACGACGAGCAGCAACAGCGCGAGGACGACGGCGAACGCGGCGGCAAGGCGCGTGCCGATATTGAGGTTGGACAGCGTCGGCATGTTTTTTCTCCCTGAAAGCCCACGGTCAGACCTGTCGGGGGCAAGTCGCGGTCCGGGTCAACCCGGCCGCACCCGCCCGGGCATGGCTCACGCCTGTTCGGCGAAGGTCGCGATGTACTGGCAGGCGACGCGATCCGCGTGGGCCACGGCTTCGTCGACGGTGGGGAACTCGTCTTCCAGCTCATGCCAGGCGGTCACGCCGGGGCGGCCGTCCTCGTCACCCTTGACGACGAAACGGCCACGCCACGGGCCTGACGATTGCCCGAGGGTGTCGAGCACGTAGGAACGGCCCTTGTGCTGGCGGACGATGTGCGATGTCGGCATGGTCGGCAACGGACGTACGGACGCTGGAATGCCGGGTCGACGGGCGCGAAGGGAGGGGGCGCGCACGGACACGGGTGACGCGGTGCCCGTGGTTGTACACCGAAGGCCGCGTTCCGTGGATGAAAACTGCTCAGCGAACGCGGTTGCGGCCTTCGCGCTTGGCCGTGTAAAGCGCGTCGTCGGCCTCGGCGATGAGGCTCTCCAGCGTGCGCTCGTCATCGGGCACGCAGGCCGCCACGCCCAGGCTGACGGTGACCACCGGCCCGGCCGGCGAGGTCGGATGCGGCATCGCCAGCGACTCGATGCCCGCGCGGATGTGCTCCGCCACCATCAGCGCCGCAGCGCGGTCGGCACCCGGCAGCAGCACGACGAATTCCTCGCCGCCGTAACGCGCGGCCAGGTCGCCGGCGCGCCCGATCGAGGCGCCCAGCACGGCGCCCACCGCGCCCAGGCACTCGTCGCCCTTGAGGTGGCCCATCTGGTCGTTGTAGCGCTTGAACGCGTCGACGTCCGCGAGCACCAGCGCGAGCGAGGTCTGGCCGCGCCGCGCGCGGCGCCATTCCTCGTCGGCCGCCTCATTGAAACGGCGCCGGTTGGGCAGCCCGGTGACGGCGTCCAGGAAGGACAGCTGCTTCAGGTGCTCGTTGGCCTGGCGCAGTTCCTCGGTGCGCTGGGCCACGAGGCGCTCCATCTCGATCTGGCGCTGGCGGAGCTGCCGCATGCGCAGCGCGACGGCGCCGGCGAAGAACCCGATCGCGGCCAGCGCGACCAGGAAGTGGAACCAGCCCGTCTCGTGGAAACGCGGCCGCACCGTGACGGGGAGCGGCGTGTCGGATTCGCGCCAGCGCTGGCCGTCGGCGGAGGCCGCCAGCCGCAGCTTGTACTGACCGTGGGACAGCGCGGGGAAGGTCAGCTCGCGGTCATTGCCGACATCGGTCCAGCCGCGCGACAGCCCTTCCATCCAGAAGCGGAAACGCACGCGGTCCGCCTCGCGCAGCGTGGACGCGCCCAGGCTGACAGACAGCGCCACCGGACCCGGCGGGAGGTCCAGCGGCTGGCCGTCCAGCGCGAGGGGCTCGCCGTCGACCTGGATCCGCTCGATGCGCGCGATCGGGGGTTCGCCGCCGCCGGGCAGCCGGGCGGGATCGACCACGACCAGGCCGGCGGAGGACGGCAGCCAGGCGCGTCCCTGCGCGTCCATCGCGCCGGCGGCCTGCAGGTTGCCGGCGAAGCTGGTGGCCCGCAGCGTGTCGCCCGGGCCGAAGCCGGTCGAGCGCACCTGCTTGACGCGGCCTTCCAGGAAGGCGTCCAGGTCGGCGCGCGACACGCGATAGAACCCGCGGTTGCAGGTGATCCAGAACTGGCCGTCGCGGTCCTCGAGGAACACCTGCGACAGTCCGTCCCAGAGCCCGTCAGCGGGACGGATCGCGCCGATGCGGCCGTCCTTGAGGCGGTTGATGCCCTCGCCGTTCGTGCCGATCCAGAGTTCGCCGCGGCGGTCCTCGTGCAGCGCGATGACCCAGTCCGACAGCAGCCCGTCGGCGGTGGTGAACTGGCGCGCCTTGCCGTCGCGCCAGCGCACCAGCCCCTGGCCGGTGGTGCCGAACCACAGCGCGCCGGCGCGGTCCTGCAGGATCGCGGCCACGCCCTCGGTGGGCAGGCCCGGCGCGGTGAAGGTCTCGAAGCGGCGGCCGTCGAAACGCGCCAGTGCCGAGCGCGTGCCGACCCACACGGTGCCGTCGCGGTCCTCGAGGATGGCCCGCACCTCGACGCCGGGCAGTCCGGCCTCGACGCCGAAGCGCTCGATGCGGCCGTCGGGCAGACGTCGCGCCACGCCGGCGGTGTAGGTGCCGATCCAGAGCGTGCCGTCGCGCGCCTCGTGCAGCGTGGAGATCTCGTCGGTGGGCAGGCCGTCGGCCTGCCGCAGCGCGGTGATGGCGCCGTCCTTCAGCCGGTTGAGCCCGCCGCCGGAGGTCGCGGCCCAGATCGCGCCGTCGCGCGCGGCGACGACCGAGCGCACGTTGTCGTGGCTCAGGCCCTCGGGCGTGCCCAGCACCGTGAACGCGCGGTTGCGCAGGCGATTCAGTCCGTCGACCCAGGTGCCGACCCAGATGCTGCCCTCGCGGTCCGCGAGCATCGACCAGATCTGGCTGCCCGCCAGGCCGTTGCCGGTGGACACGGTGCTGAAGCGGCCGTCGCGCATCCGGCTCACGCCACCGCCCCAGCTGCCCACCCACAGATCGCCGCGGGCGTCGCGCGTCAGCGCGGTGAGGTGGTCGGAGGGCAGTCCGTCGGCGGTCGTGTAGACGCGCATCGCAGGCTGCTCGACGCCGTGCATCCGCACCAGTCCGGCGCCCGCGGTCGCGGCCCAGATGCCGCCAGCCGGGTCGGCCAGCACGAAGCGCACCTGCGGGTGCGGGAAGCCGTTGCTGGCGTCGAAGACCTTGAACTTGCCGTCCGGGGTCATCGCGAAGAGGCCGGCCCCGGTGGTGGCGATCCACATCGTGCCGGCGGTGTCGAAGGCCAGCGTGCGCAAGCGCGCGGTGGGCAGGCCGTCGGCCGGGCCGAAGATCTTGACCGCGCCGTCCTTCCAGCGGACCAGCCCGCCGTCGCCGGCGGCCCAGATCGCGCCGTCCTTGCCCTCGGCGAGCGACCAGATGCGGCGCTTGTTGACCTGGGCCTTGGTGACGGCCGTCGTGAAGCGGCCGTTCTCGTACAGCGTGACACCGCTGGGATGGCCGATCCAGAGCCGGCCCGCGCGGTCCTCGAGCAGCGCGAAGACCGGCTGGGACGCGACATCGGGCGCCTGCGCGGTCTCGAAGGTCACGAAGCGGCGGCCGTCGAAACGGGCCAGGCCGCCGGCGGTGCCGATCCACAGCCCGCCGTCGCGCGACTGCAGCAGCGCCTGCACGGTGTTCAGCGGCAGGCCCTGCTCGGTCTGCCAGAGGTCGATCTTGTATTGGCTGATCGCGCGGACCGGGTCGCTGAGATCGCCGACCGGCGCGGTCGCGGCAGGTGTCGCGGTAGGTGTCGCGGTCGCCTTGATCGTCTCGGCGGCCACGGCCGCGGTCATCGTCAGGCCCATCGACAAGGCCGTCGACAAGGCCACCGCGGCGACCGCCCCCACGACCTTCGCGAGCCGGCGCAGCGGCGTGCGGCTCGAGGCGTCGACAGCGGGGAGGAAGGACCTGAGGAAAGTCATAGGCGCGGAGTCGCCGATTGTGACCGTTCCCGCGCGGGCAGCCGGCCTGCCGTACGAGTCACGAGTGCGGATCGCGTGAAGCCTTGCCCGGCGACCACCGAGTCGGGGGGAGGGTCAGCGGCCTGTCAGCGCGCCGCGGCGACGCGGTCCCAGGACAAGCCGAACTTGAGCAGGTACTTGCGCAGCCGGTCGGCATCGTTGACCACCGCCCGGGCCTGGCGGCTGGCCTGGAACAGCGCGCGGCCGGCCTCGGACATCGAGCCCGCCGCCGCGCACACGCCCAGCACCGCCGACAGCTGCATCCGGTCAAAGAGGTCCATCGCGTCGATCGCCTCGGCGTCGAGGAGCGCGGACATCAACCCCTCGCCGGTCGAAGGGGCTGCGACGGGGGCCTCGCGCTCCCACAGCCATTCCAGGCGCGCGATCTCCGCTTCCACCAGCGGCAACCCGATGCGCCCGCCCTCGGCCAGCGTGACCAGCCGCGTGACGGAGGCCGACAGGTCGCGAAAGTTGCCGCTCCACGGCGCGCGGCCCGACTGCGCGAACGCCAGGTAGCGGACCTTGGCCTCGGCGTTGAAGCGCACCGCGCGCCCGCTCTCCCGGCCGACCTGCTGCACGAGGTGATCGACGTTGGGCTCGATGTCCTCGGGCCGGTCGCGCAGGCCGGGCAGGCTGTAGGTCCACAGGTTGATCCGCGCGAAGAGGTCATCGCGGAAGCGCCCCGCGGCCACCTCGGCGCGCAGGTCGCGGTTGGTGCCGGCGATCAGCTGGAAATCGCTCGCGACCTCGCGGTCCGCGCCCACGGGCAGGAAGCGCTTCTCCTCGATCGCCTTGAGCAGCATGGCCTGCTCGTCGAGGCCGAGCTCGCCGATCTCGTCCAGGAACAGCAGCCCGCCGTCGGCGGTGCGCAGCAGGCCGGCGCGGTCGGCCATCGCGCCGGTGAAGGAGCCCTTCTTGTGCCCGAACAGCGTGGAGGCCGCGCCGTCGCCGCGCAGCGTCGCGCAGTTGACCTCGACGAAGGCGCCGTCGAGCTGATGCCGCGACTGCTTGAGCTCATACATGCGCCGCGCGAGGAAGGACTTGCCCGCGCCGGTCGGCCCGGCCAGCAGCATGGGCGCGCGCGACTGCACGGCCACGCGCTCGATCTCCTCGATCAGGCCGTTGAAGCGGGCGTTGCGCGTCGCGATGCCGCTCTTGAGGAAGGCGACGGCGTCGTGCTGTTCGGCCTGGAAGCGCTGTGCGATGCGGTCGTAGCGTGACAGGTCCAGGTCGATCAGCGTCATCGTGCCCATCTCGCCCTCGCGCTGCTTGCGAGGCGGCGAGGTCTGCAGCAGCACGCCGGGGATGAAGCGGGCCTCGACCATCAGGAACATGCAGATCTGCGCGACGTGCGTGCCGGTGGTGATGTGGGCCCAGTACTGCTCGCGCGTCGTGTCGAAGCGGTAGGCGCGCACCCAGTCGTAGAGCGTGGCGTAGACCTCGCCGAAGTCCCAGGGATCCTCGGCGGGCATGGGGATCAGGCGGACCTCGGTCTCGGGCGAGAGCTTGGCGATGTCCTCGCTCAGCTGGCGCGCGAGGGCGACGTGCTGCGGCGCATGGAAGAGCTCCAGCCGATGCACGACGACGTCGGGCTGCGCGACCAGCGAGATCGTCGGCCGCCATTTCTCCCAGCGGCCCGCGCCCAGCCCGCTGTCCAGCTGCGAGCCGAGGTATCCGATCACCACATTCTTCTTGGCCATGGGCGGGAGTTTATCCGGGCCACTTCTTGCGCATATCTTTTTCGCTAGTTTCGTATCTCCTCAGCGAGTTCGTTTTGGTGGCGCGGATGAATGGAGGGGTGGGCGAATCAACGCAATTTGTCGTCTTTCTCCTTATCAATCAATGAGTTGAATCCTTCCGACGCAAGACCTGGCACGAGCTGGCACGGGCGTTGCAATGAAGAAGGCAAGACAACAAGACGCACCCTCGACAGGGAGGACAACATGGTCAACACGCAACTCTTCAAGACGACGCCCGGGCAACTGCCCGCCGCCGCGGACGCGGTGAACCAGTCCGGCGCCCGCGCCTATGCCTACAAGACCCGGCACCACCTGGCGCAACTGGCGGCCACCGGCTGCATGACGTCGACTTTCCACGCCGACGCGCAATCCCAGCTGGAGGACGCGCTGGCGCTGGCCCAGGATGTCGACACGGCCTTCCTGGCCAAGACTGCGGTCTACGCCCGTCAGTCCGGCCACATGAAGGACATGCCCGCGCTGCTGGCCGCCGTGCTGGCGCAACGCGAGATCGCGCTGCTGCAGCCCGTGTTCAGCCGCGTCATCGACAACGGCAAGATGCTGCGCAACTTCGTGCAGATCCTGCGATCGGGCCAGACGGGCCGCAAGTCGCTGGGATCGCGTCCGAAGAAGCTGGTCCAGCAATGGCTGCTGGGCGCGACGGAGCAGCAGTTGCTGCAGGCGTCGATCGGCACCGAGCCGACCCTGGCGGACGTGGTCCGCATGGTCCACCCGAAGCCGACTGAAGCCTGGCGCGCGGCCTGGTTCGCGTGGCTGATCGGCCGCCCCTTCGATGAAGCGGCGCTGCCGCCGGCGACGCAGGCCTTCGAGCGCTTCAAGCGCGCGCTGCTGTCGGGCGGGACGGAGGGTGCGACGGCGGAGGACCTGCCGCCCGTGCCCTTCCAGATGCTGACGGCGCTGCCGCTCAACACCACGCATTGGGCCCGCATCGCGGCGCAGGGATCGTGGCAGATGGTGCGGCAGAACCTGAACACATTCGCGCGCCATGGCGTGTACGAGCAGCCAGCCATGACGGCACGGCTGGCGAGGCGGTTGCGTGATCCGAAGGCCGTCGCCGCAGCGCGTGTACTGCCGTATCAGCTGATGACGGCATTCAAGGCCGCGGCGGGATCGCCCGGCGTGCCGGCGGAGATCGGTGAGGCGCTGCAGGACGCGATGGAGGCCGCGCTGGCCAACGTGCCGGCGATCGCCGGGCGTGTCGTGGTGTGCCCGGACGTGTCGGGATCGATGTCCTCGTCGGTGACGGGTTGGCGCGGGTCGGCGACCTCGACGGTGCGATGCATCGACGTCGCGGCCCTGGTGGCGGCGGCGCTGGTGCGCAAGAACCCGGGCTGCCGCGTGCTGCCCTTCGAGCAACGCGTCGTGCCGGTCGCGCTGAATCCCCGGGATTCGGTGATGACCAACGCGGCGAAGCTCGCGGCGATCGGTGGCGGCGGGACCTCGGTGAGCGCGCCGCTGCGGCAGCTCAACGAGGAGCGCGCCAAGGTGGACCTGGTCGTGATCGTGTCCGACAACGAGTCGTGGATCGACGCGCGCCGACATGGCGCGACGGAGACGATGACGCAGTGGGCGGCGATCAAGGCGCGATGCCCGCAGGCGAAGCTGGTGTGCATCGACGTGCAGCCCGGCGCCTCGACGCAGGCGGTGGAGCGCAAGGACGTGATGAACGTCGGCGGTTTCTCCGACGCGGTGTTCCGCATGGTCGGCGACTTCGCCGCCGGTGCGACCGAGGTCGGCCACTGGGTCCGCGAGATCGAGCAGGTGTCGATCGCGCCGCAGTGAACGAATGAAGCGATGAATGCTGTCGCGTGGCGAATGCCGATGGGGATTACATCTTTGCAATCATCCCCATCACCCGTTGGTCGCCACGCGGGGGCTGTGAACGAAGATGAAATGATGCAAGCCGTTGGCGGAGCCGGATCCGGTTCCCGCGGCGAGCGATGAATGCCGGTGGGACTACAGCGCTATCACCGCCCAGGTCGCGGGTTCGAATCCCGCCGGGATCCTCCGGGATCCCGTAGCTCAGTTGGTAGAGCAGGACTTGTCTCACCACTCCTTGTCATCGCTCACCGCGGGGACTGCCCTCCCCGATGGCGATTCCGAATGGAGAAGAACATGAAGAACTACAACGAGATGGAAGTCGCCGGCGGCGTGCCGGTGAAGATGTGGACGCAGGGCGTGCCTGTCGAGGACGAGGCCCGCAAGCAGCTGGCCAACGCGGCGAAGCTGCCGGTCGTGTTCAAGCACATCGCCGCGATGCCCGATGTCCACGTGGGCATCGGCGCGACGGTGGGGTCGGTTATCCCGACGCTGAAGGCGATCATCCCGGCCGCGGTCGGGGTGGACATCGGCTGCGGGATGATGGCCTGCAAGACCACGCTGCGCGCGGAGGACCTGCCGGACAACCTGGCGCCGCTGCGTTCCGCGATCGAAGCTGCGGTGCCTCACGGCCGCACGCCGAGGGGTCGCGACGTGGGCGCGTGGGAGAACCCGCCCGACATGGTTGATGCCGCCTGGGCCGGACTCGAGTCCGACTTCACCGAGCTGTGCCGCGACTATCCGAAGCTGAAGAACACCAACCACCACAAGCACCTGGGCACGCTCGGGACGGGCAACCACTTCATCGAGGTCTGCCTGGATGAGGTGGGGTTCGTGTGGTTCATGCTGCACTCGGGCTCGCGCGGCGTGGGCAACGCGATCGGCACGATGTTCATCGAGCTGGCGAAGAAGGACGCGATGCAGCATCAGGCGAATCTGCCCGATGCGAATCTCGCGTACTTCGAGGAAGGCGCGAAGTACTTCGGCGATTACGTGCGCGCGGTGAGCTGGGCGCAGAAGTTCGCCGAGACCAATCGCGAGGTGATGATGCGTCGCGTCATCGCGGCGGCGAGGAAGGTGATCGCCAAGTCCTTCGAGGCCCACATCGAGGCGGTGAACTGCCACCACAACTACGTGCAGAAGGAGACCCACTTCGGCCAGGACGTGTTCGTGACCCGCAAGGGCGCGGTGAGCGCGAAGCAGGGTCAGATGGGGATCATTCCCGGCAGCATGGGCGCGCGCAGCTACATCGTGCGCGGCAAGGGCAACGCGGAGAGCTTCGACAGCTGCTCGCACGGGGCGGGCCGCACGATGAGCCGCACGGAAGCCAAGCGTCGTTTCACGCTGAAGGATCAGCGCGCGGCGACCGAAGGGGTGGAGTGCCGCAAGGACGCGGACGTCATCGACGAGATCCCGATGGCCTACAAGGACATCGACGCGGTGATGGCGGCCCAGCAAGACCTGGTGGAGGTCGTGCACACGCTCAAGCAGGTGGTGTGCGTGAAGGGATGACGGGCGGATCGCCCGCATCGACAACAAGAAAGGTCGACCGGAACGCCGCGCGGTAGAGGAACCGCGCGGCGCCTGCCGGCGAATGAATCAGATGGACAAGAACAACAAGCTCATTGAACTGGACGGCTCGCACGGCGAAGGCGGCGGGCAGATCCTGCGTTCGGCGCTGGCGCTGTCGATGTGCACCGGCACGCCGCTGCGCATCGAGCGCATCCGCGCCAAGCGCCCCAAGCCCGGCCTGATGCGCCAGCACCTGACCTGCGTGCTCGCCGCGCAGGAGGTCTGCGGCGCCACCGTCATCGGCGGCGAGCTCGGCTCGCAGACGCTCGAATTCCGCCCCGGTCAGGTCCACGCCGGCGACTACCGCTTCGCCGTGGGCACCGCCGGCAGCTGCACGCTCGTGCTGCAGACCGTCCTGCCCGCGCTGATGCTGGCCGACGGCCCCAGTCGCCTGCACCTGTCCGGCGGGACGCACAACCCGCTGGCGCCGCCCTTCCATTTCCTGCAGCGCAGCTTCGCGCCGCTCATCGAGCGCGCGGGCACCAGGCTCGACCTCACGCTGCGCCGCCACGGGTTCTTCCCCGCCGGCGGCGGTGAGATCGAGGCCCTCATCACGCCCGCGGTCGACGGTCTCGCGCCCTTCGACCTGCTGGAACGCGGCGCGCCGTTGGACGCCTACGCGGAGGTCCTCGCCCCGGCGCTGCCGCGCGGCGTCCCCGAGCGCGAGCTCGAGGCACTCGCCCGGCTGACCGGTTGGGATCCCTCGCAGCTGCGCGTCATCCCCGCGCGTCAGAACGAGGGGCCCGGCAACGCGCTGATGATCACGCTCGCGCACGAGCACCTGACCGAGGTCTTCGTCGCCTTCGGTGAACGCGGCCTCGCGGCCGAGGACGTCGCGCGCCAGGTCTTCGCGCAAATGCGCGCGTACCAGGCCTCGGCCGGCGCTGCGGGCGAGCACCTCGCCGATCAACTGGCGCTGCCGCTGGCGCTCGCCGTCGCCGGGCGCGGCCGGCCCGCCGCGTTCAGCTGCACCGAGCTGACCGAGCACAGCCGCACCAATTTCGCGGTGATCGAGCGCTTCCTGCCGGTGCGTTTCGACTCGCGCCTGGAGGTCTCCCGCGCCGGCCAGCAATGGCGCGTGGACGTGCTGCCGGGCTGAGCGCGCCGTCAGGATCTCGCCAGGATTCCGACAAGATCGCGCCGCTATAGTGGCCTCCCAAAGAAGCTTCAGGGAGGACCGCGATGCGGCGTTTCGAGTTGATCGAGGGCAGTTCCAGCAAGTTCTGGGAGGTCTCGCGCGACGGCGAGAACGTGACGGTGCGCTTCGGGCGCATCGGCACCAACGGCCAGGAAAAGACCAAGTCCCACGCCAGCGAGGCCGCCGCGATCAAGGACGTCGACACCCTGATCCGCGAGAAGACCGGCAAGGGCTACAGCGAGGTCGGGGGCGACGGCGGCGCATCTGCGAGCGCTGCCACCGCGACCGCCGCGCCAGCCGCGTCCACGCCCGCTCCCGCGCGCAAGTCCACGTCACCGAAGACAGCTCCGTGCGCCGCGACGCCCGCCCCATCTGCGACAGAGCCGTCCATCGAGCCTGCCGAGCCAGCGCCCGAGACGGTCATCGCCGCGGTCTCGGTCGCACCCGCCGTCGCGCCCGCCCCGAGCGGCCCGCTGCCCGCCATCGACTGGCCCTCGGGCGGCCTCAGCTGGACGCCGGCGTTGATCGCCGCCCTGCCGCCGCTGCGCGGCGTGCACGCGCCTGAACGTCCGGCCTTGGCCTCGCTGGCGACCGAGCTGCCCAGGCACGCCGCCAACTATGTCCGCTACCACAGTCCTGACCTCGAGCGCAGCATCAACAGCGCCTGGCCGGGCTTCGTCGCATGGAACGCCGACCAGCTCAACCAGCAACTGCGACGCGACGTGCTGGATGGGCTCACGCTCGACGGTTGGGTGCAGTCTTTCCTGCAGGCCCTGGTGGCCGACTTCGTTGTCGGCCGCGAGGAGGCCATCAGCGGCAGCCGTCCCCATGCCGGTCTGCGCTGGTTGACCGAATGGGCCCTGGCGCTGCGCGGCGTCGTCTTCGCGACTGAAATCGCGCTGGCCCTTCAGCCGGTCATCGAGCGCCACTACTTCGCCACCACCTGGCTGCATGACTCCACGCTGCGTCCGATCCGCCGCGAACTGGCCCGCTGCGACGACGTCACGCATGCGCAGGTCGAGGCGCTGCTCGAGGGCCTCGACGCCACCGCCGTCGGGACGCAGCGCATTCGCGCGATGCTGTGCCCCCTGCGGCTGGACTGGGTCCGCCAACTCCCGATCCACCAGGACCACGCCGGCGCCTTCCTGGACTCCGCGCTGCCGCTGGACGAGATCCTGCCGCTCGCGCGCGAGTTCATCCGTCACCGCTACGTGTCGCAGATGAAGTCGGGCCTGCTGCTGCAGATCCGCCAGCACGGCGAGGCCGTCGCGCCGTTGCTGACCGGCCTGCTGGCCCTGGTCGCGGGCAAGGAGAACGCCACGACCGTCACCAGCCTGCTGCAACGCTTCCGCGCCCCGGCATTGCCGGGACTGCTCGCGACGATGCTGGACCGCTCGGAAGCCCGCGACCTCCTCGATCGGATCGCCGAGACCCACCCCGCCGCCGTCATCGCGAGCACCGCCGCCCAAGCGCTTTCCGGCAGCGACAAGCTCGTCGAGAGCTGGTTGCAACGCCTGGCCCTGCGCGCCCCCGAGGCCGTCGCCATCGCCGAGCAGGCCCTCGACGCCGAGCAACGCGAGCGGCTGCAGGCACTGCTCGTGCGCAACCTGGCCGCCGAATGCCCGCAGGACCAGCTGCCCACGCTACTGCGCGAGCCGCCGTGGACGCGCAAGGTCAAGCTCACACCGCTGCCCACGCTGGAACTCAGCGCCGCCGGCCATCCGGTGCGCATCACGCTGAGCCCCGCGGAAGTCGCCGCCGCCCGCGCCGTCAAGATCGAGCCGTCCGACATCCGCGGCGGCGAGAACCCGCTCGACGTGCAGATGTCGGAGATGCAGATCCGACCCGAGGGACGCGCCCGCATCATGGCCGGTCAGCCGCTCCAGGACGGCGACTTCGCCGTCACCAAGAGCTGGTTCTACGGCGCCAATACCGACATCCTGATGGCGCTGCCGCCCGCCGCGGCGCTCGCGCTGTGGAACAGCTATCCCGCGCGTCACTGGAACACGTGGTACTGGAAACCGTCGCACGGCCACGTGCTGCTGTACCGACACGGCGAGGCGGCGCTACCGGGGCTGCAGAACCTCGCCGCGGCGCTGCCTGAATTCGGCCTGCCGATCGCGCTGGCCGTCGACAGCGTGAGCCTGGTCCCGGCGGTGCTGCACACGCTGCGCAACCTCAAGAAGGCCAAGCCCGCGGCGATCGCCTGGGCCAACGCCTATCCGAAGACCTTCCTCACCGGCGCGCTCGTGATGGCCTTCAGCGCGGACAAGACCGCGCGCGAGGACGGCCAGCACGGCCTGCGCTGGTTTATCGGCGCGCACGGCGAGGCCCCGGCCCGCGAGGCCGCCGCGGCCTTCGGTCCCGAGACCGAGGCCGCGCTGCAGGCGCTCATCGATGCCGACCCGCTGCTCGTCCTGCCCGCGCGCATGCCCAAGCTGCCCGCGTTCGCCGTCACGCTGGCGATGCGCCGCCCGGTGCTGCGCGACAACGGCCTGATGCTGTCGGGCCCCGCCGCCGAGTCCGTCGCGCTGATGCTGGCCCTCAGCAAGATCGAGGCGCCCTACGCCGGCATCGTCCAGCTCAAGGAGCTCTGCACGCCGGCGTCGCTCAGCGCCTTCGCCTGGGACCTCTGCGAGTCGTGGCTGCAGAACGGCGCGCCCGCCAAGGAGGGCTGGGCCTTCCAGGCGCTGGGCCTGCTCGGCGACGACGACACCGCGCGCCGGTTGGCCGCGCGCATCCGCGAATGGCCCGGCGAGTCCGCACATCAGCGCGCGGTCTCGGGCCTCGACCTGCTCGTGGCCATCGGCACCGACGCCGCGCTGATGCACCTCAACGGCATCGCCGGCAAGGTCAAGTTCAAGGGCCTGCAGGACCGCGCCCGCGACAAGATCGCCGCGCTGGCCGAGGCGCGCGGGCTGACGCCCGAGGAGCTGGCCGACCGCCTCGTCCCCGACCTCGGCCTGGACGACGCCGGCACGCTGACGCTGGACTTCGGCCCGCGCCAGTTCCGCATCGGCTTCGACGAGTCGCTCAAGCCCTTCGTGCGCGACAGCGCCGGCGCGCGGCTCAAGGACCTGCCCAAGCCGATCCGCAGCGACGACGCCGCGCTCGCCACCGCCGCCACCGAGCGCTTCAAGCTGCTCAAGAAGGACGCCAAGGCCATCGCCAGCCTGCAGGTCATGCGCATGGAGCTCGCGATGACGGCGCGCCGGCGCTGGACCGGTGAGGAGTTCCGCCGCTTCTTCCTCGAGCATCCGCTGATGCGCCATCTGGCCGCGCGCGTGGCCTGGGGCGTCTACGACGGCGAGCACGTCACGCGGCTGTTCCGCGTCGCGGAGGACTGGACGCTCGCGAGCGCCGAGGACGACACCGCGCAGCTCGCCGACGACGAGACCGTGGGCATCGCGCATCCGCTGGAGATCCCGCCCGCCGAGCTCGCCGCGATGGGCCAGGTCTTCGCCGACTACGAGATCCTTCAGCCCTTCCGCCAGCTCGGCCGCGAGACCTACGCGCTGACCGACGCCGAGCGCACGAGCAAGGCCATCCTGCGTTTCGCCGACAAGACCATCGCCACCGGCAGCGCGCTGGGCCTGGTCAATCGCGGCTGGGAACGCGGCCAGGCGGAGGACGCCGGCTGGGTCGGCCAATTCGAGCGCCGGATCGGCGACGGCCTGTCCATCGAGCTGGAGCTCGATCCCGGCACCATCGTCGGCGACCCCACCTACGAACCCAAGCAACGCATCCCGCGCATCGTCCTGCGCCGTCAGGGCACCTGGGGCGACGACGGGCTGGAGACCTTCGAGCGCCTGCATCCCGTGCTGGCCAGCGAGGTGTTGCGCGACGCCGAGCTGCTCGCGCCCTGGAAGGAGCCGACGACATGACCCGCAAGACCGCCGCATCGGCATCGGCATCGGCATCGGCATCGGCATCGGCATCGGCATCGGCCGGCGCGCCGATGCAGCGCCCGCCCGCCGAGCTGCTCTACGCCGAGGAACTCGCGCGGCTGGCCACCGAGGACCGCGGCCCGGTGCCGCCGGGCTGGCGCCTGTCCATGGGCGCGGTGATCCGCTTCATCGCCGGCGGCGACGGCATCCGGCGCAAGCTGGTCTGCGCGCCCAGCCTGCTCGAGCGCGCGCTGGTGACGCTCGCGTCCAACCGCGCGCTGCTGCTGGTCGGCGAGCCCGGCACCGCCAAGAGCCTGCTGTCGGAACTGCTGGCCGCCGCGATCAGCGGCACCAGCACGCTGACCGTGCAAGGCAGCGCGGCGACGACCGAGGACCAGATCAAGTACGGCTGGAACTACGCGCTGCTGCTCAACGAGGGCCCGAGCGAACGCGCGCTGGTCGCCTCGCCGCTGATGCGCGGCCTGCGCGAGGGCCGCCTGGTCCGCTTCGAGGAGATCACGCGCTGCCCGCCCGAGGTGCAGGACGCGCTGCTCTCGGTGCTGTCGGAGCGGCTGCTGATGGTGCCGGAGCTGGCCGATGCGGGCACGGTCTTCGCGGCCCCCGGCTTCAACCTGATCGCCACGGCCAACATCCGCGACCGCGGCGTCAACGAGATGTCCGCGGCGCTCAAGCGCCGCTTCGCATTCGAGACGGTGTTCCCGATCGCCGACTACGACGAGGAACTCGCGCTGGTGCGCGCCGAGGTCGACCGGCTGCTCGCGCGCGACGGCCTGGCCGTCACGCCCTCGCCCGAGGTGCTGGAGGTGCTAGTGACCGCCTTCCGCGAGCTGCGCACCGGCGTCGGCCGCGACGGCCAGGCCGGCGAGCGGCTGTCCACCGTCGTCAGCACCGCCGAGGCGGTCAGCGTGGCCCATGCCGTCACGCTGCGCGGTCATTACCTGCGTGGCGACGCGGGACATCCCGCCGACATCGTGGAGGCGCTCGCCGGCGCCGCGGCCAAGGACAACGCCGACGACCTCAAGAAGATCCGCCGCTACCTCGAGCAGCGCGCCGCCAAGCGCGCCGGCGAGCACTGGCAGGCCTTCCACGCGGCGAGGCACCTGCTGCCGGAATGACGCCGCGCATCCTGGGCATCCGCCACCACAGCCCCGCCTGCGCGCGGCTGGTGGCGCGCACCATCTCCGAGATGCGGCCCCAGGCCGTGCTCATCGAGGGCCCGTCCGACTTCAACGCCCGGCTCGGCGAGCTGATGCTCGACCACGTCCCGCCGCTGGCGATCTACAGCCATTCGCACGGCGTGGACGTGCAGGCTCAGGGCGATGACAACGACGGCGATGACGATGACGATGACGATGGCGACGTGAGGCTCACCGGCGGTCCGGCGCAATGCTGGTTCCCGTTGCTGGAGCACTCGCCCGAATGGGTCGCGCTGCGCGAGGGCCATGCCGCCGGCGCCGAGGTGCGATTCATCGACCTGCCGCATTGGCGCTACCGCGCGCTGCCCGACGACGAGCGCCGCACCGCCGGTCAGCCACGCAGCCGGTACGCGCGCGTGGAGTCGCTGCTGCGCGAGCGCCTGCGCCAGGACAGCAGCGACGCGCTGTGGGATCACCTCTTCGAATCGCCGCAGGCGGAGACCTCCTCCGAGGGACTCGCGCGCCGGATCGATGCCTACTTCGACGAGCTGCGCGGCGACGACCCGGGCACGCCACAGGACCGTGCGCGCGAGGCGCTGATGGCCGAGTGGGTGCGCTGGGCCGCCGCGCGCCACGAGCGGGTGCTCGTGGTCTGCGGCGGCTGGCACAAGCCGCCGCTGGACCAGGCCTGCGCGACGACGCCAGACGGCGTCTGGCAACGGCCTGCGCCCGAGGACGCGCCCGAACCCGTGACGCCGGTCCCGTCGGACCCGCGCCGCCACGGCAGCTACCTCGTGCCCTACAGCGACCGCCAGGTTGACGCGCTGGGCGGTTACGGCGCGGGTCTGCCCTCGCCCGCGTATTACCGCTGGTTGTGGCGCGACGGCGCCGAGCGCGCATCGGACCAGGCGATGGCGGCCATCGTGCGCCGCCTGCGCCGCGCGCGCGTGGCGTTCTCCACCGCCGACCTCACCGCCTTCGAGCGAGGCACGCGCGCGCTGGCAGCGCTGCGCGGCCGCACGACGCCGCTGCGCGTGGACCTGCTCGACGGCTTGCTCGGCGCGGCGGTCAAGGAGGCCCTGGAGACCCCCGCGCCGTGGCACACCGGCGGACCGCTGCGGCCCGACCACCACCCGGTGTTGCGCGAGGCGCTGCTCGCCCTGACCGGCGACGAGATCGGCCGCCTGCATGGCGACACGCCGCAGCCGCCCTTGCTGCGCGATGCCGAGCGCCGGCTGGCCGAGGAAGGACTGCTGGTCACCGCGAGCGCGCAGGCGCTGGTGCTGGACCGCCGCGACGCGCGGGACCGGCCGCGCTCGCGACTGCTGTGGCAACTGCGCGTGCTGGACATCGGCGGCGTGCAGCTGCGCGGCACGGCGGCGCCGGGCGGCGCGCGATCGCTCTCGCCCGCCCTGCACTTCGAGGAACGCTGGCAGCTGCGCCGCGACGACCGCTGGCACGCCGACCTGATCGAGGCCTCGGTGCACGGCGCCACGCTGGAGGCCGCGGCGCGCCAGGCGCTCGCGCGACGCGCCCAGGCGCAGGGCGGTGATCCGCAGGCGCTCACGGGCACGCTGCTGGCGGCGATCCGCGCGGGACTGCTGGACATGGGCGAGGACCTCGCCGCGCGCTTGCGCGAGGGCCTGCCGCGCTGCCATGACCACGGCGCGCTGGCCGACGCGGCGCGCACGATGGCGGAACTCGCCCGCACCGGGTTCTGGAGCGACGACCCGCGCGCGATGCTCGAGGCCACGCTGGCCGAGATCGCCGAGCGGCTGCTGTGGCTGCTCGAGGATCGCGGCACGGGCGCGCCCGCCGGCTCAACCCCGAACGCGGCCTCGGCCTCCGCCTCGCCGCCAGGCTCGGCTTCGTCGACGCCGGCCACGCCGCCCGCGCTGGTCGAGGCCGACGTGCGCGCGGTGTCCGTCTTCGACGCGCTGCTGCGGCTGGACCTCGCGTCACCGTCGCGCGAGGCGGTGCTCGACACGATGGGCCGCCTGGCACGCGGCGCGACGCGCCCGCCCGCGCTGCGCGGCGCCTCGCTGGGTCTGGCGTACGCGCAGGATGCGCTCGGCGAGGATCAGGACGCCCGCGGCGCGGTCATGGCCGTGCTGCGCGCGATGCCCCCACGCGACGCGCTGGGCGACTTCCTCTACGGACTCTTCGCCTGCGCCCGCACGCTGGCCACCAGCGACGACGCCATCGCCCGCGCGCTGCACGCGACGCTGGAGGCCATCGGCACCGAGGACTTCCTGACCGCGCTGCCGGCGCTGCGTGCCGCGATGGGTTGGCTGCCGCCGCGCGAGCGAGGCGCGCTGGCCGCGCTCGCCGCGCGCCTGATGGGCGGCGCCAACGGCGCGTCCTCCCCCGACGCCACGGTCGGCGCCTTGCTGCCGACGCTGGTGGGATCGGGTCGACCCGACCTGCTGCTCACACGCCGCATCGAAGCCCGCGCGATGGCCGCGGCCCGGGAGCTGGGACTATGAGCCGCCCGCTGCCCGATCTCGACATCGCCGACCGCTGGCGCCTGCTGCTGGGCGAGGCCGGCACCGGCAGCCTCGGCGCGATCGGTCCGCAGGCCTTCGCGATGGACCGCGCGCTGGCCTGGCTCTACGGGCGCGACGATGGGAAGGACGGCCCGGGCGGACTCGCGCCGGAGGACCGGCTCGATCGCCACGGCGGTCTCGGGCCCTCGGCACTGAGCGTCCCGGACTGGATCAACGAGATCCACACGCTGTTCCCCAAGGAGACCATCGAGCGGCTGGAGCGCGATGCGATCGAGCGCTACGGCATCGATGAGGTCGTCACCAATCCCGAGGTGCTGGCGCGCGCCACGCCCAATGTCGCGCTGCTGCAGGCGGTGCTCAGGACCAAGCACCTGATGAACCCGGCGGTGCTGGCGATGGCGCGCACGCTGGTGGCGCAGGTCGTGCGCGAGCTGATGGAGAAGATGGCCCGTCGCGTCGAGCAGGCGTTCTCCGGCCGCCGCCAGCCGCAGCGCACGTCGGCGCGCGGCTCGGCATCGCAGTTCGCGGCGCGCGAGACGCTGCGCCGCAACCTGCGGCATTACGACGCGCGCAGCGGCCGGCTGGTGGTGCGCGAGCCGCGCTTCCGTGTCGACAGCCGCCGCGTGATGGAACCGTGGCAGCTGCTGATCCTCGTGGACCAGAGCGGCAGCATGCTGGGCTCCGTCATCCATGCCGCGGTGACGGCGGCCTGCCTCAGCGGACTGCCCGGCATCAAGACGCACCTCATCGCCTTCGACACCGAGGTCGTGGACCTCACCGGCCAGTCGGACGATCCCGTCGATCTGCTCATGAACGTGCAGCTCGGCGGCGGCACGCTGATCGGCAAGGCCGTCGGCTACGCGGCGGATCTGATCGAGGTGCCGCGCCGCGCGATCGTCGTGGTCATCAGCGATTTCTACGAAGGCGCGGAGGAGCACCTGCTGATCGGCCATGTGCGCGCGCTGACGGCGCAGGGCACGACGGTGCTCGGGCTGGCGGCGCTGGACGAGCGCGCCGACCCGGTCTATGACCGCGAGCTCGCGGCGCGGCTGGTGGACGCCGGCGCGCATGTCGGCGCGATGACGCCGGGTCAGCTCGCGGGCTGGCTCTCGGAGAAGCTCGGATGAGCGCGCCCGCCGACGCCCCGGTCCGCGAGGACCTGCTGCACCTCACGCCCGAGGCGCTGACCCACGCGGCCAACGCCGGCCTGGTCAAACGCGCGATGCGCGAGCTGGCCGGCGGCGATCGGCCCGAGCTGGACGTCGATGCCCAGGGGCTGCTCCAGGCGAGCTTCAAGGACGGTACCGTCTGCCGCTGGCCACGCGCCGTCGCGCTGCCCGATGTGCGCTGCAGCTGTGGCGCGCCGGGCATCTGCCGGCATCGGCTGATCGCGGCGCTGGCCTACGGACAGGCGGTGCACGAGTCCGCCTCCGCCCCGGCCGACGCCCCCGCGAGCGACACGCCCCGCGCGCCCATCGCCGGCCCGCGACCGGTCCACGAGGCCGACGAGACCACGCTGGTCGCGCTGCTGCCGCCCGCGGTGCTGAAGCACGCGCAGGCGCTGCGCGACCACGGGCTCACGATCGAACTGCGCCCGCGTGGGCACGGCGGCGACGGCGGCGGCGGCGGAGCCGGCAGTGGCCATGGCGGCGAGCCCTGTGATACGGCCCGGCTGCCCAGCGCCACCGTCCGCTTCTGGGCCGGCGCGGGACTGGAGGCCGCCCGCTGCGACTGCATCCGCGCGACAGCCTGCGAGCATGTGGCGCTGGGTCTGTGGGCTTTCCGGGAAGCGCATGCCCAGGGCTTGTCTGGCGCGGCGACGGTGCGTCTGGCTTCGACGAGCGCGGCCAGTGTCGCGCGGGCACCGTTCGAGGCACTCGCCGCCGCGCTGCTGCGACATGGCGCGGTGGGCGGTGCCTCGGCGCTGGCGCAGCCGCTCTCCCTCGCGCGATCCGCGTCAGGCGATGCGGCCTGGCTGCTGGGCGTGCTGGACGAGCTCGAAGCCTGGAGCGACGCCTACCTGCGCCGCAGCGCGCGATATGACGCCGCGGACGGCGCGGACTTGCTCGCCGAGCTCGGCCTGCGCGTGGCCGGCGGCGCGCGCCCCGGCCGAGCGGGCGATGCCTGGGGCACCGGCCAACCGGGCGAGGTCGAGCTCGACCGCGTGCGCCTGACCTGCCTGGGCGCGCGCACCCGGCGCGACGGCGCGGCACGGCGCACCTCGCTCGTGATGGCCGATCTGGACACCGGCACCCGGCTGCTGCTGCGCCACGACTGGTCCGTGCCGGAGGACCGCCTCGACACCGAGGCCGCGGTGCGCGGCAGCGAGCGGCTCGCGCCGGGCCTGCTGCTGTCGACGCTGGGCCACGGGCAGTTGCTCTCGCGACAGGCGCGGCGCCTGCCCGACGGCAGCCTGCGGCTCGCCAGGCATCGCAGCGACCGCAACCAGCCGCTGCCGCAGACGGCGGACTGGCAGTCGCTGCGCATGCCCTTGCGCGCGGACAGCGTCGCGGCGTTGCGGCGGGAACGCGCGCTGCATCCGCATCCGGACCTCACGCCG
The DNA here is from genome assembly GCF_048081605.1 of Roseateles sp. So40a. Taxonomy (NCBI): domain Bacteria; kingdom Pseudomonadati; phylum Pseudomonadota; class Betaproteobacteria; order Burkholderiales; family Sphaerotilaceae; genus Roseateles; species Roseateles sp. So40a. The sequence continues at coordinate 4,373,761 of NZ_CP182288.1, forward strand.
CGTCACGCGGCGCGCCGCTTCGTGATCTTCTCGCCGGCCGATTGGGGCGACCCCTTCTACGACGCGCACGAACAGACGGTCGCGACCGTGCTGCGTGACGCCGATGGCGCACCGCTGCTCGCGCGACGCGCGCATGAGCGCCACGCGCCTCAGGCGCTGGAAGCGATCGCGCAGGCGCTGTCGCCGCAGGCCGCGCCGCGCCATGTGGCCGGCATGCTGCGCTGGCGCGCGGGCCTGCCCGAGCTCGAGATCTGGGCCATCGCCGGCGACAGCGGGCTGACGGTCCCCGACCTGGCCGCCCGCGAGGGCCCGGCGCTCGCCGCGCTGCCCTTGGGTCACGTGCCACAGGTCGAGGCGCATGGCGGCGGCGCGCTTGGCGGCGACGGCCCCGGCGCCGTGCGCGCGCTGATCGCGACGCTGCTGCATCACGGCCGCTCGCAACTGCCGCCGTCCTGGCGCGGCGAGGCGCGTGCGTTGCAGCGTCGGATCGGCGTCGCGGGCTGGCGCGCGCTCGCCGAGGCGTTGGAGATCCTGCTCACCGCGCTCGATGAGCCCGATGAGCCCGCCACGGGTTCGGCCGGCGCTGCGTTGCTGCGCCTGCTGACGCTGCTGCGGCTGCACGAGGACGCGGCGGAGCTGGAACTCGGCGGTCTCGATGACGCCGGGGACCTCGACGGCGAATGAAACCCGCTTGAAACTCGGCGGCGCGAGGAGGGGCCGCCTGCGGCGTCACAATCGCGCACCCCGAGCGCCCCACCGGCGCCGTCCCTCCCACACGACGCAGGTCCCGCCATGAGTTCCGTGAGCCCCCTCCTCCCGCTGCAGCAGCACCTCCCCACCGCCAGCCCGCTCGCCTACGGCTGCATGGGCCTGGGCGGCGGCTGGGACCGTCAACCCTGGACCGAGGCCGACGTCGACCACGCCCAGGCCGCCGTCGACGCGGCGCTGGACATCGGCGTCACGCTGTTCGATCACGCCGACATCTACACCTTCGGCAAGGCCGAGTCGGTGTTCGGCGCGCTGTTCAAGCGCCAGCCCTCGCTGCGCGATCGCATCGTGCTGCAGAGCAAGTGCGGCATCCGCTTCGCCGACGAGGGCGGTCCCAAGCGCTACGACCTGTCGGGCGGCTACATCGTCGAGGCGGTCGAGGCCAGCCTGAAGCGCCTGGGCACCGAGCGCCTGGACATCCTGCTGCTGCATCGTCCCGATCCGCTGATGCAGCCGGACGAGATCGCCGAGGCCTTCCAGCGCCTGCGCGACGCGGGCAAGGTCTCACACTTCGGCGTGTCCAACATGAACGCCGGCCAGATGGCCTGGCTGGGCCGCGCGCTGGCGCAGCCGCTGGTGGTCAACCAGCTGGAGCTGGGCCTGGGTCATCTGGAGCCGCTGGACGCGGGCACCTGCTTCAACGATCGTCAGGCCGGGGCACGTCCGGGCGCGCTGGCGTGGCCGGGCACGATGGAGCATTGCCAGCAGCACGGCATCCAGGTGCAGGCCTGGGCCGCGCTGGCGCGGGGACGTTTCAGCGGCGACACCGCGCAGGATCCGGCCGACGAAGCGGCGCGCGCGCTGGTGCGGCAGCTCGCGGACGCGCACGGCGTCAGCACCGAGGGCATCCTGCTGGCGTGGCTGATGAAGCATCCGGCGCGCATCCAGCCGGTGATCGGCAGCGCCAATCCCGAGCGCATCCGCGCGTGCGGCGACGCGCTGCGCGTGCAGCTCAGCCGCGGCGAGTGGTACGCGCTGTACGAAGCCGCGCGCGGCGCGCCGCTGCCCTGAGCTCAAGGCTCCGTTTGCGGCCTAGAGGAAGCCCCTCTCCCGCGGAGCGGGAGAGGGGTTGGGGTGAGGGCTCGTGTGAGGGCACGGCGTCCTTCGCAGAGCCCTCACCCCCCGCCCTCTCCCGCTTCGCGGGCGAGGGGGCTCAAGGCGCACCGAGTGACCCCGTTGCTCTCCCGCTTCGCGGGCGAGGGAGCTCAAAGGGCTGACGCCGTAGCTCGTCAGAACGCCGCACTGAGCTCGGTGACGAGCGCGGCGGCGCCGATCTCGCGCAGTGCAGCGAAGTTCTGCCCCGCCCACAGCGGCGAGAAGTCGCCGCTGCCTTGCGCCTCGGCCTTGGCGCGCAGCGGCGCGATGCCGGAGGTCGCGAGCGGGAACTGCGGTGCGACCTCATTGAGCGGCCCGACCTCGCGCATCAAGCGATTGACGATGCCGCGCGCCGGGCGGCCGGTGAAGAGATTCGTCACCGCCGTGTGGTGATGCCCCGGGTCGCGCAGCGCGGCGCGATGCGGCGCGCTCGTCGTGGCTTCCTCGCACAGCAGGAAGGCCGTGCCCAGCTGCACGGCCGATGCGCCCAGCGCCAGCGCCGCGCGGATGCCCCGCGCGTCGACGATGCCGCCCGCGGCCACCACCGGCACCTTCACCGCGCGCACGATCTGCGGCAGCAGGGCCATCGTGCCGGGCTGGCGCGTCAGATCGTCGCTGAGGAAATGGCCGCGATGGCCGCCCGCTTCCCAGCCCTGCGCGATCACGGCATCCGCGCCGTGCGCCTCGAGCCAGCGCGCTTCATCCACCGTCGTCGCGCTGCCCAGCACCAGGCTGCCCCAGCCCTTCACGCGCGCGATGAGCTCGGGCGCCGGCAGGCCGAAATGGAAACTCACCACCGGCGGCCGGAACGGCTCGACCAGATCGGCGATGTCGGAGGTGAAGGGTTGGCGCCCCGACCCCGCGGCGATCGTGGCGGGGTCGATGCCGAACTCGGCGTAGTACGCGCCGAGCCGGTGCCGCCATCCCGCCTCGCGGGCCTCGTCGGCCGCGGGCGGTGTGTGGGCGAAGAAGTTGACGTTGAACGGCTTGGTCGTGCCGTCGCGCAGCGCCTGCAGCTGCGTGCGCAGCGCCTCGGGCGTGAGCATCGCGGCCGGCAGCGAACCCAGTCCGCCCGCGTTGCTCACCGCGACGGCGAGCCGCGCATCCTGCACGCCCGCCATCGGCGCCTGGATCAGCGGCAACCGGGTGCCGAGGAAGAACGGAGCGAAAGGCGCGCTGGAAGTGGGCATGGCGGCGGATCCTGGACGTCTCGAACGGAGACGCGATGATCGCGCAAGGCCCATGCCCTTGTCAGCCGCCCTCCCATTGGAGGGGCGGCCTGCGGAGACCCGCGGCGGGGCGGCCTTGGAGGGCCACCGCCGCGAGCGTCACTTGCAGGTGAAGCTCTTGGAATTCACTTCCTTGACGTTGCCGTTGCCGCAAGTGGCGGTGGCTTGCTCGCTCATCTTGCGCACGTCGTCCATGCGCTGGGTGTTGGCCTCGGTGGAGTTCGGGGCGATCACGCAGCCAGTGCTCAGGAGGGTGGTGGCGGCGGCGATCAGCAGGGTCAGCGGACGGATGTTCATGGTGGGTTCCCTCGGGGAGTGTTGATGTTGGCGCGCAGTCTAGGTCCGCCGCGCCGCCCCTCACCCGTCCTCCGACAGCCCGTCGTCCCGCGACGACGAACTGCAGCCTCAACCGACAGACCGGGGAACCAGACGCCGCCTGCCCCACGCGCCGATCACGGCCGGGCCAGGGCCTCCACCGGGTCGAGCCGCGCGGCGTTGCGCGCGGGCAGGAAACCGAAGATCACGCCGATCAGCGAGGACACCGCGAAGGCGCCGCCGATCGCCGTCATCGACACGATCATCCGGAAGCCCGCGCCGGCGGCGAAGTGGTTGAACAGCAGGCTGGCCCCAACCGCCAGCGACACGCCCAGCCCGCCGCCGATCAGGCACACCAGCACCGCCTCGATCAGGAACTGGCGCAGGATGTCGCCCTGGCGCGCGCCCACGGCCATGCGCACGCCGATCTCGCCGGTGCGCTCCGTCACCGACACCAGCATGATGTTCATCACCCCGATGCCGCCGACCAGCAGCGAGATCAGCGCGATCGACGAGATCAGCAGCGTGATCGTCGCCGTGGTCTGCTCCACCGTCTGGCGGATGCTGTCGGTGTTGAACAGGAAGAAATCGGTGGCGCCGTGGCGCTGCGTCAGCAGCGTCCGGATGCCCTGCTCCGCCGCGGCGTTGGGCACCGCGTCGTTGACCCGCACCGTGATGCCGCGCAGGTAGTCTTGCCCGGTCATGCGGCTCATCGCCGTCGTGTAGGGCACCCAGATGTTGATCGCGTCGTCGTTGCCGAAGGCGCTCGCCTTCTTGGCCGTCACCCCGACGATGCGCACCGGCACCGTGCCCAGCAGGATGACCTCGCCCAGCGCGGGCTCGCCGTTGGGGAACAGCGTCTTGCGCGCGTTCTCGTCGATGACCGCGTCCTGCGCCTGCGAGCGCACCGCCGCGGTGTCGAAGGCACGGCCCTGCGCCAGCGTGTAGCCCTTGACGCGGAAGTACTGCTCGCCCACGCCGGTCACGGTGGCGCTGACGTCCACGTTGCGATAGCGCAGGCCCGCGCTCACGCCCACCGAGGGCGTCACGCTGTCGACGTAATCGAGCTGCGCGAGCGCGTCCGCATCACCCGCGCGCAGCGTGCGGATCGCGCCGGCGCGGCGATCGCCGAAGCCCTCGCCCGGCATGACGTCGATGGTGTTGGTGCCCATGGCGCTGATGTCGGCCAGCACCTTCTCGCGCGTGCCCTGCCCCAGGCCGACCACCGACACCACCGAGGCGATGCCGATGATGATGCCCAGCATCGTCAGCAGCGTGCGCAGCCGGTGGGCCAGCATGGCCTTGAGCGCCATGCGCGTGGCCTCGGCGACGCGCCCGACCACGGCGGCCCACGCCGGTCCCGACGGCCCGGCATCGGGCTTGGCCAGCACCGCCGGCGCGCCCGCCTCGGGTTGGCGGCGGTCCGCGACGATGACGCCATCGCTGATCTCGATCACCCGTTCCGCATGCGCCGCGACCTGCGCGTCGTGCGTCACCAGGATCACGGTGTGGCCGTCGGCATGCAGTTCCTCGAGGATCTTCATGACCTCGCGGCCGCTGGCCTGGTCGAGCGCGCCGGTGGGCTCGTCGGCCAGGATCACGTCGCCGCCGTTCATCAGCGCGCGCGCGATCGACACGCGCTGCTGCTGACCGCCGGACAGCTGCCCCGGCCGGTGATGCAGCCGCTCGCCCAGGCCCAGTCGCGCGAGCAGGGATTTCGCGCGGGCATGGCGGTGCTCGGTGCGCGCGCCGGCGTAGATCGACGGGATCTCGACGTTGCCCACGGCGTCCAGGTCGTCCAGCAGCTGGTAGCGCTGGAAGATGAAACCGAAGTGCTCGCGCCGCAGCCGGGCGAGCTCGTCGGGCCCCATCGCGCCGGTCGCCTGACCCGCCACGCGGTAGCTGCCGCGCGTGGGCCGGTCCAGGCAGCCCAGGATGTTCATCAACGTCGATTTGCCCGAGCCCGACGGCCCCATGATGGCGACCATCTCGCCGGCCTCGATCGTCAGGTCGACGTCGCGCAGCACCGCGACGGTGCCCTCGCCGGCGGGGTATTCGCGGACCAGGCCGCGCAGTTCCAGGAGCGCCGCCATGCTCACATCCGCGGCGGCGGACGACGCCCCTCGGCCGATGCGCCCGGCGGCGCGGCCTCGGCGGTGACCACGCGTTCACCCTCCTTCAGCCCGTCCAGCACCTGCGCGCGCACGCGGTTGTTCAACCCGACGCGCACCGAGCGCGCCTCGATGCGGCCCTCGGGGCCGAGCACGCGGACCTGGTAGCGATCGGCCTTGGCGTCATGCGCGCCCAGCGCCGCCACCGGGATCGACAACGCCGCCTTGGCCTGCGCCAGCACGATGGTCGACTGGGCCGTCATGTTGATGCGCAGCGTGCCGTCGGGATTGGGAACGTCGAAGATGCCGTTGTAGTAGATCGCGCTCGTGCTGCTGGAGGAGCTGGACGTGGACGTCGTCGCGCTCGTGGTGTCGGCCAGCGTCGTGTCGCCGGGCTCCACCGCGCGCAGCGTGGCCTGGATGCGGCGGTCGGGCTCGCCAAGCAGCGAGAAGTGCACCGGCATGCCGGGCTTCACGCGCGGCACATCGGCCTCGGAGATGCGCGCCTTGATCGTCATCGTGTCCAGCCGGGCGAGCTTGATGATCGTCGGCGCCGTCTGCGCCGCGTTCACCGTCTGCCCCTGCTCGGTCACGATGGCCACGACGGTGCCGTCCATCGGCGCCAGCACCCGCGCGTAGGCGAGGTTCACCTGCGCCGAGTCCACGTTGATGCGCGCCTGCGCGACCATCGCCTGCTGGGACTCGACGTCGGCGCTCGCGGTGTTGAGCGCCGCCTCGGCGGCCTCCAGGTCCGCGCGTGCGCCTGCATCCGCCGCGGCCAGCTCGCGTTGGCGGCGGGCGCTCAGGCCGGCCTGCGCCAGCGTCGCCTTGCGCGAGTTGAGCAGCGCCTCGGCGCTGCGCAGCTGGGCCTGCGCGTCGCGCAGCGCGTTCTGCTGCGTGAGCGCGTCGATCTCCGCGATCAGCTGACCTTCCTTGACCTTCTCGCCCAGCGCCACCGCCAGGCGCTTCACCTCGCCGGTCGCTCGCGCGCCGACGCTGACGATCTTGAAGGCGTTGATCGTGCCGGTGGCCAGCACGCTGACCTCCAGGTCGCCGCGTTCCACCGCGGCCGACGTCACCTGCGGCGGTGGCGGCGGGCTGAGCCAGATCGCCTTCACCGCCAGCGCCGCGATCACCACGACCACCGCGACCGCCACGAGGCGGCCCGGTTTCATCCACTGCTTCATTGACTCGTCTCCCGCACCGGCGTCGCTTGTTCAGCCAGTGCCGCTTGCTCTGCTTGTTCCGCCTGTCCCGCCAGCCACCCGCCGCCCAGCACCTTGTAGAGCGTGATCCGATTGAGCTGCTCGCTCAGCCGCAGCGTGACCAGCGACTGCTGCGCGCCGACCAGCGAGCGCTGCGCGTCCAGCAGGTCCAGCTGGGTGGTGCTGCCCACGCGGTACTGCGTTTCCGCCAGCCGCAGCTGACGCTCTGCCGACGCGAGCAACGCCTGCTGCGCGGTCAACCGGTCCGCCAGCGTGGCGCGCACGGCCAAGGCATCGGCGACCTCGCGGAACGCGGTCTGCACGGTCTTGTCGTAGGTGGCCAGCGCGATGTCGCGGCCGGTCTCGACCTGGCGCACCGCGGCCTCGCGCGCGCCGCCATCAAAGATCGGCAGCGCCACCGACGGTCCGAAGTTCCAGGTGCCGCTGCCCGCCTGGAACAGGCCCGACAACGCAGAACTGCCGGTGCCCGCGCCGGCGGTCAGGCTGATGGACGGGAAGCGCGCGGCACGCGCGGCGCCGATGTCGGCGTGCTTGCCGATCAACGCGTGCTCGGCGGCCATCACGTCGGGACGGCGCTGCAAGACGCTCGAAGGCACGCCGGCCGGCAGGTCGACCAGCAGGCTGACCGTGGCCAGCGCATCGGACGCGCGGGGCTCGAGCGCCGTCGGCAGCGAGGCGCCCAGCAGCAGCTCCAGCGCATGCCGATCCTGCGCGAGCGTCGCCGGATAGGTCAGCGCGTCGGCGCGTGCGTTCTCGACCGCGGTCTGCGCCTGCGCGAGCACCAGCCCCGACACCGCACCCGCTGCATGACGGCGCTGCGTCAGCGCGAGCGAGCGTTCCTGGCTCTCCAGCGTCTGAAGCGCCAGGCGCTGACGCTCCAGGTCCGAGGCCCAGCTGAGCCACGCGCTGGCGGTCTCCGCGACGAGCGTGATCTGGACGCTGCGCCGTGATTCGACGGAGGCCAGCAGCGACTGCTCGGCCGACGCGCTGAGGTTGCGCACGCGTCCGAAGAAGTCGAGTTCATAACTGGCCATCGCCAGTTGCAGCGACACCTGCTGCGAGACCTGTCCCGCCGCGCCCGAACGGCTAGCCGCCGCCGAGGCGTTCAGCGTGGGCAGGCGCTGCGCGTCGGTCTGCCGGAACGCGGCACGCGCTTGCTCGACCTGCAGCGCGGCGACACGCAGGTCGCGGTTCTCGCGCACCGCCAGCGCGACGACGGTTCGCAGGCGCTCGTCCAGGAACACCGCCTGCCCGTCCAGCGTCGCGGCATCGGTGGTCGCGGGGATGGCGGCCGCGGTGCGCTCGGGCACGGCGGGAGCGGGCCGCTGATAGTCGGGCGCGAGGTTCACGCAGGCCGTCAGCATCGTGGCGATGGCCACCGCGATCGCGGAGCGCCACGCCACCGGAATGCGGGATGGAGACGCTGGGGATTGAGACAGGAGCGGGGGTCGAGGCATCGTCAAGGCAACGGGCAGGTCGACCCGGTCTTCGGACAGTGCCGCGAATGATGCATCAGGGCGAAGCGGGCGAATTTACGCAGCGGTAAAACCCGATGTCAGACCTGACGCAAGTCGACACACAGCCGGATTCATGGGACGTCGCGCGCGACGTGCGCATGCCGCGCAACAACCCCATTCACACGCGCTTGACGCAAGACAGCTAGCCTGTCGAGGTCGTCAAGCCAGACGACCAGGAGTAGCCGTGACTGACATTCGATCGTTCCAGCGCCCTGCGACCGCGGTGAGCGCCACGGTCGCGGTGTTGCTGTCCCTTCCCCTCGCCGTGATGCTGAGCGCCTGCGAGGCCGATGCCGCGGGACGCCAGGAGCCGCTCAGCGCCCAGGAGATCGCGCAGCATGACCGCTGCGTCGCGCTGCTGCGCCCCATGCTTCACGGGCAGCCGGTGCGCTCGACCTCGTTCGAGCGCGGCCCGCATGGGCTGGACTATGTGTGGATCAACGCCGAGGTCCATGACGACGAGGACGACATCGAGCGCCGCGTCGCCAAGGGCGCGCGCGTGGGCGGCCATTGCCAGTTCGACGATGGCGGCGCGTCGGTCCACTTGCACACCTACGCCCTGGACGTCCCCGACGATGAGGGCACGCCGGCCGGCGACTACCGCTTCGTCGCCGCCAAGGGCGAACTGGTCGCCAGCAGCGACAGCGCCGACCGCTGACCCTCGGCACGCCGCTTGCCAGACGCGCTCGCGCCCGTGGGGCGCGCCGGGGCCGCGTTCGTGTTGGACCGATACTCCCCGGAACCCTGACCTCGCGGGAGCTCGCTTGTTCGTCCCTTCCGATCCCCCCGTGACCTGGCCCTTCCTGGCCGGCGGTGGCGACATGGCCCGGCTCATCGCCGCCTTCGACTGGGAGCGCACCGCGCTGGGTCCGATCGCCGGTTGGCCCGACCACGTGCGCCATGCCACCGCGCTGATGCTGCGCTCGCGCACGCCGATCGTGATGCTGTGGGGCGAACCCGGCGTCATGATCTACAACGACGCCTACGGCGTGTTCGCCGGCACGCGGCATCCCCAGCTGCTGGGCAGCAATGTCCGCGAGGGCTGGCCCGAGGTCGCCGACTTCAACGACCACGTCATGCGCGTCGGCCTGGCCGGCGGCACGCTGCATTACGAGGACCAGGAGCTGGTGCTGCATCGGCATGGCCGCGCCGAGAGCGCCTGGCTGAACCTGGACTACTCGCCGCTGCTGGACGACGCCGGTCAACCGGCAGGGGTCATGGCCATCGTCGTCGAGACCACCGGCAAGGTGCAGGCCGAACGCCGCGTGAGCGGCGAACGCGCGCGGCTGAGCATGCTCTTCGAGCAGGCGCCGAGCTTCATGGCGGTGCTCGCCGGTCCGGAGCACCGTTTCGAGATCGTCAACCCCGCTTATCAGCGGCTGATCGGCGACCGCGACGTGATCGGACGCCGTGTCGTCGATGCGCTGCCCGACGCGGCCGCGCAAGGCTACGTGGGGCTGCTCGACGCGGTCTACGCGACCGGCCGGGCCTACACCGCGCAGGCCGCGCTGTTCGTGGTGGAGTCGTCCGACGGCCAGTCGCGCGAGCACTTCCTGGACTTCGTCTATCAGCCGATCCGCGATGAACAGGGCGCCGTGACGCACATCTTCGTCGAGGGCGTGGACGTCACCGCGCGCGTGCGCGGCGAGCAGCGCGGCGCGGCGCTGGCCGGCCTGAGCGAGCGATTGCGCGAGGTCGGGGCGTCGCCCGCGGACATCGGCTTCGCCTCGGCGCAGATGCTCGGGATGATGCTGACCGCGTCGCGCGCGGGCTACTGCACCGTGGACCATGACACCGAGACCGTGCGCATCGAGCGCGACTGGCGGCTGGCCGGTTTCGACAGCCTCGCCGGCGAACGACGCTTCGGCGATTACGGCCGCCTGGCCGAGCCGCTCAAGCGCGACGAGGTCGTCGTGATCGCCGACGTGCGCGAGCACGAGTTGACCCACGGTCATCGCGAGGCCTTCGGCGCCATGCGGGTGCGCTCGCTGGTGAACGTGCCGGTACTGGAACAGGGCCGGCTCGTGGCGCTGCTGTTCGTGCACGACGAGCAGCCGCGCGTCTGGACCGCCGACGACGTCGCGCTGATCCGCGAGGTGGCGCACCGCACGCGCGTGGCCGTCGAGCGCGCCCGCAGCCAGGCGGTCGCGCTTGATCGCGAGGAGCGGCTGCTGCGCTCCGATCGGCGCAAGGACGAGTTCCTCGCCACGCTCGCGCATGAACTGCGCAACCCGCTCGCACCGATCCGCAACGCGGTCCATCTGCTGGGCGTGGCCGATCGCGAGGGCCGCTTCGCGCCGTTGCGCGAGCTGCTGGAGCGGCAGGTCAATCACATGGTGCGGCTGGTCGACGATCTGCTGGAGGTCTCGCGCATCAGCCGCGGCCTGATCACGCTGCGCGACGAGCCGGTGAGCCTGAACACCATCGTCGATGCCGCCGTCGAGAGCAGCCGCCCGCTGATCGACCGCGAGCAGCACCGGCTGACGCTGCGCTTCGATGGTCCGCCGCCCTGGGTGCGCGGCGACCCGGTCCGACTGACGCAGCTGCTGGTGAACCTGCTCAACAACGCGGCGCGATACACCGATCCCGGCGGCCACATCGAGGTGCACATCGCGCGCGCGCCGGATGACACGGACGACGCCAACGATACGGGCGACGCCATCGTCACGGTCACCGACACCGGCATCGGCATCGCGCCGGAGCAGCTGCCTCAGCTCTTCGAGCTGTTCTCGCAGCTGGATCGATCGCACAGCCGGTCGCAGGGCGGTCTGGGCATCGGGTTGAGCCTGTCGCAGACCTTGGCCCGCCTGCACGGCGGTCAGTTGAGCGCGAGCAGCGCGGGGCTGGGACACGGCAGCCGTTTCGAGCTCCGCTTGCCGGAGATCGAGGCCCCGGCGGCGAGCGCGGCCGCCGCGACGCTCGACGACGAGCCCTTGACGGCGCGGCTGCTGCTGGTGGACGACAACCGCGACGCGGCCGACACGACGGCCGAGCTGCTGCGGCTGATGGGCGCGGAGGTCGCGGTCGCCTACGACGGCGCGTCGGCGCTGGGCACGGTGACCGAGTGGCGGCCCGACGCGATCCTGCTGGACATCGGCATGCCGGAGATGGACGGCCACGAGGTCGCGCGACGCCTGCGCGACATGAGCGCGACGATCGGGCGGCCGCGTCTGATCGCGCTCACCGGATGGGGTCAGGAACAGGACCGCGAGCGAACCCGTGAGGCGGGCTTCGACGACCACATGGTCAAGCCGGTCGACATCGACGCGCTACGCGTCACGCTGATGACCGCGCGGCGGTCGTCGAGGAACGGAACCGGGGAATGAGCCTGCTGCTGCGACTGCATCACGCCGCGATCATCTGCGCCGACTACGAGCGCTCGCGGCGCTTCTACACAGAGGTCCTGGGCCTGCGCGTGGTCGCGGAGACCTACCGCGAGGCGCGGCGCTCGTACAAGCTCGACCTCGCGCTGCCGGACGGCACGCAGATCGAGCTGTTCAGCTTTCCCGACGCGCCCCAGCGGCCCTCGTATCCCGAGGCGCAGGGCCTGCGCCACCTGGCGTTCGAGGTCGACGACGTCGAAGCGGGCAAGCGCGCGCTCGAGGCGATGGGCGTGAGCGTCGAGCCGGTGCGCGTGGATGAACTCACCGGCAAGCGATTCACCTTCTTCGCGGACCCCGACGGCCTGCCCTTGGAGCTCTACGAGCGCTGAGCGGGATCCGCCGCGAGGGCGCAGCCAGATCCCTTGCTCAGGCCTCGCTCAGTTCAGGCGGTAGTTCAGGCGCAGCCAGGTGACGGTGCCCTCGGGGCGATTGCGCACCGAGAACTCCTTCATGACCTTGAAGTCCACGCCCCAGTCGCCGCTTTCCGCCAGGTAGGCGATCAGCGGGCCGGCGGACAGCGCCTGCACCTTGTTGGCGGCCGAGTCGCCGCCTCGATCGGCGGTGAACTGCTTGAGCACGTAGCCCTGCACGCCGAACTTCCACTGGTCGTTGAGCTGATACGTGCCCGACCAGTCCGCGTGCAGGTACTGGCCCGAACGCACGCCGGTGTCGTCATTGCGCGTGTTGAACGAGTACGTGGCGCGCAGGCCGACGGCGAAGCCGTTCTCCCACACGCGCGACGCCACCAGCAGCGGCTTGAACGTCCAGAACTTCCCCGCGCCCGGATTGACCGCGCGATCGGCGTTGTACGAGCCCATCGGCGGATTGAACGCCACGCCCAGCGCGACGCGCGATTCGTCCTGCTGCCAGTCGAGGTAGGCGGCGATCTCGGGATCGGCCATGCCGCTGCGCTGACCCGACAGCGCGGCACCCGCGGCGCTCAGCTGCTGGTTGATCTGCGCGGCCGCGGCGGTCGGCAGACCGGCCGGCAGCACCGTCGTCAGCGTGAAGTCGTTGGTCTGCTTGACCATCGGGAACGCGGCGGAGAAGCCCAGGCGTCCGTCGGCCACGATCTTCTCGGTGACCCAGGTCAGGCGCGGCACGAAGACGTCGGCCTTGATGGAGCCGTTCACCGTGATGGGCAGCGTGCCCACGCCGGGCACGGTCAGCGCCTGCGTGGGCGTCTTGCCGTCGGCGTCACGCAGCTTGTCGGCTTCGTAATGCTGGTACCAGAACTGCGCGTACAGGCCGGGGAACTGCGGCGTCGAGATCTCGTAGGACGGCGCGCCGAGCAGTGCGCGGACCTGGCTGTTCTCGGTGGCGTGCGCGGCGGTGCCGAGCGTGCAGAGCGTGACGAAAGTGGCAGCGAGCGCGAACGGCCGCGCGCGGCATTGGTCGATGAACACGGGGACTCCTCCGGATGTTTCTGGATTTCGAATCGGGGCGCATCGTGCCAGCGGAACGACACGGGGCTTGTGCCAAACGTCACGTGAGACCGTCGTTTAGAGGCACGGCCCCAGTTTCCGGGGCTGACGCGCCACACCTTGCCGCGTTTTAATCCGGTCCGCACAGCGCCCGCGATCGCCGTCACCATCGGCTTGAACTCGCGTCGCCCCGGTTCCGACACCCCGTCGCCATCGCGACAAACGGGCCCGCGGTCCCCCTTACAACATGAAGCGCCACGCCCGCAGGAGACTTTCCATGATTCGTTCCGTTCTCGTCCGTTCCGCCCGGAACGCCCTGTTCATCGGTCTTGCGCTGACCGCGGCCGCGGGCCATGCCTTCGCCGCCGAGGTGGACGTGGAGGGCTACAAGTTCCAGGATGCCGCGACGGTGCATGGCCAGGCCTTGCAGCTGAACGGTGCCGCGACGTCGAGCATCCTGTCGACGCGCTCGACGGCGGTGGCCTTCTACCTGCCGCGCAAGCAGACGACGATGGAACTGGCGGTCGCCGAGAAGGGGGCCAAGCGCATCACCTTCTACATGATGCGCGACGTGTCCTCGCGGGACCTGGCCAACGCGATGCTCGACCGCATCCGTCAGAACGCGGCCGAGGAGTTCTCCAAGAACATCATCCAGACCGCGCAGCTGGGCGTGGTCTTCGGCAATCGCGCGAAGCTGCTCAAGGGCGACCTGGTCGTGATCGACTACGACCCTGCGAAGCAGACGACCGAGTTCAGCGTCAACGGCCAGAAGGTCGGCGACACCATCCAGGGCGAGAGCTTCTTCCCGATGATGATGAAGGTCTGGATCGGCCCGAAGGTGCGCGGCAGCACGCGCGACGGCCTGCTGGGCGCGCCGTCGAAGTGATCAGCGCTCGATCGACGCTGCGTAGAGCATCAGCCCGCGCTTGAGCAGCACGGGCTCCACGCGGGTGAAGCCCGCCTCGGCCAGCGCGACGCGCTGCTCCTCGATGCTCATGTAGAGCTGGTCGTTGCTCATGCCGCCGACACCGGCGAAGTGATCGCAGACGAGATAGCGACCGCCCGGCGCCAGCAGGCCGCGCACCTGCTCATGCAGCGCGCGCGTGTGGCGCTTGTGGCGGAGTTCATGCACGGCCTGGTTCGTGACGACGTGATCGAACACGCCGAGTCCCTCGGTCCAGCTCGCTTCACGGAAGCTGCGCTCGACGAAGCGCACGCGACGCGACGCGTTGCCCAGTCGTTCCTCGGCAAGCGCATGCATGGCCGGCGAGAAATCGAGCGCGACGTAGTCGATCTGGGGCAAGGCGCCGAGCAGATGCTCGGCGAGGAAACCCGGCCCTGAGCCAAGTTCCAGCACGCGCTGCGCGTGGCCGGCTTCCAGCTGCTCCGCGAAGGCGGCGAAGAACTCGGTGCGCCACGGCCTTTTGACCATGGCCTCGTCCGCCCACTGGCGGGCATCGTTCATCTCGCGGAGGTCGATCGGGCTGGGGACGTCGAGGTCGGCCATCAGCGGCCCAGCTGCTTGAGCGCGGCCTGAAGGCCGGTGACGCCGCCCACGCGCTGGTCGTTGATGAAGACCTGCGGCATCTGGCGCACGGCCGGGCCGCACTTCTCGTAGAAGGCCAGGCGCTCGGCCTCGTCGTCGATCAGGACTTCCTGGAAATCCATCCCGCGGGACTTGAGCAGCATCTTCGCCGTGTCGCATTGCGGGCAGGCGGACTTCGAGTAAACGACGATCTTCAGTTCCATGGGGCGGGAGTGTATGCGGCGCCCCTCGGACACGTCGCTGCGGGGTCTCCCTGAGCTCTAGCCCGCGATCGGGCCTGGCATCGGTCCTGTCGTCGGGCCTGAGATCGCGGCCTGGCATAAGCTGCGCCTCCATGGATGCCCTGGTCACCGCCGCAGCCCGTTGCCTCGCCGCTGGAGACGCGCTGGGCGCGCTGCAGCGCGTGGCCCTGCGCGACGATCCTCCGGCGCTGGCAATGCGCGGCATCGCGATGGCGCAACTCGGCGAGCATCCGCGCGCCCGCGAGCTGTTGCGCCGCGCCGCCAAGGCCTTCGGTGCGAAGGAAGCAGTGGCCCGCGCGCGATGCGTCGTCGCCGAGGCCGAGGTGGCGCTCGCGCTGCGCGATCTCGCCGACCCGCCGCGTCCGCTGCTGCAGGCGGCCGCGATCCTCGATGCCCACGACGATCGCGCCAACGCGCTGCTCGCGCGATGGATCGCCGCGCGGCGGCTGATCCTGCTGGGCCGCCTGGACGACGCCGCGAGCGCGCTGCCCGAGGCCGCCCCTTCGCCCTCCTCGCCCCTGCCGGCCTCGCTTGTGGCGATGGCGGAACTGACGCGGGCCGAGCTGGCCTGGCGCTTCCTGCGCAGCGAGGCCGCTCATGGCGCGCTCGATCGCGCGACGATCGCCGCGCGCCGTTCCGGCGTGCCGGCGCTGATCGCCGAGGCCGAGAGCCTGCGCGAGACGATGGCGCAACCCGTCGCGCATCGCCTCGATGCGGGCGAACGTGAGCCGCTGCGCCTGCCGGAGGTGGAAGCGCTGCTGCGGTCGTCCGCGATCGTCGTCGACGCCTGTCGGCGCGCGGTGCGCAGTGACGGGATCGCGGTGGATCTCGCGCGGCGTCCGGTGCTCTTCAGCCTGGCGCGGCTGCTCGCGGAGGCCGGGCCGGAAGGCGTCGATCGTGATCAATTGATCCTGCGCGTCTTCCGCATCCGCCACGCTGACGAGACGCATCGCGCGCGGCTGCGCGTGGAGCTCGGCCGGCTGCGCGCCCTGCTGGCGCCGGTCGCCGGCATCGAGGCGACGTCCAGCGGCTACGCGCTGGTGGCCGCGCCAGGCGTTCCGGTCACCGTGCTCGCGCCCCCGATCGAGGGCGAATCCGCCGCGCTGCTGGCCCTGCTGGCCGATGGCACGGCGTGGTCGACCTCGGCGCTCGCGCTGGCCACGGGCGCGAGCCAGCGCACGGTGCAACGCGCGTTGTCGGAGCTCGAAGCCGAAGGACGCGTGCGCGCGCAGGGACAGGCCCGCGCGCGGCGCTGGCTGGCGCCGGCGCTGACCGGATTCGCGACGATCTTGTTACTCCCGGCCTTGCCGCCGTCTGGATAGATTGCGACCCATGCGGCGGTGGTCGTCGCAAAGGAGATCCCGATGAGCACGAGTACTTCCGACGCCTGCGATCCGCATGCACAAGCCGAGATGGCCTCCAACGAGGGGCTGGTGTCGCCCCATCCCGCGGAGATCGTCCGCGAGTACGGACCGTATCCCGGCGCGCCCGCGGTGCATGGCGTGAGCCATGACGGCGATCGCGTGTGGGCCGCGACGGCGCTGGGCCTCCTGGCGATCGATCCGGCCAGCGGCGAGGTGCAGCGCACCCTGCCCTGCGCGGCCGATGCCGGCACGGCCTTCGATGGCCAGCACCTGTATCAGATCGGCGACGGCCTGATCCAGAAGATCGACCCGGCGAGCGGGCGCGTGGTGGGCTCGATCCCGGCGCCGTCCGGTCAGGGCAGCGACTCGGGGCTGACCTGGGCCGAGGGCAGCCTGTGGGTCGGGCAGTATCGGGACCGGCGCATCGTGCAGATCGACCCGGAGACCGGGGCGGTGCGTCGCACGATCGCGTCCAACCGCTTCGTCACCGGCGTGACCTGGGTGGACGGCGAGCTGTGGCACGGCACCTGGGAGGGCGACGAGAGCGAGCTGCGCCGCGTGGATCCGCGCGACGGCGCGGTGCTGGAGCGGCTCGCGATGCCCGCCAACGTGGGCGTCAGCGGGCTGGAGTCGGACGGCGGCGCGCTGCTGTACTGCGGCGGCGGGGGCAGCGGCAAGCTGCGCGCGGTGCGGCGTCCGGCGCGGGTCTGATCAGCGAGGCTTGGCCAGGTCCATCACCCAGTACTTGCTGTAGGTGTTGGACGAGGAGGCCGCGGGGCGGCAGCTGACGCCGACATCGACGAAGTTGGCCGACATCAGGTTGGCGCAATGGCCGGGGCTGTTGCGCCACGCGTCCATCACGGCCTGGACGGTGGGCTGGCCGGCGGCGATGTTCTCGCCGGCGGCGGACCAGCTGTAGCCGGCATTGGTGATGCGGGTGGAGAAGCTGCGCCCGTCCTGGCTGTCGTGGCTGAAGTAGTTCTTGTTGGCCATGTCCAGCGCGTGGCCGTCGGCGGCGGTGGTGAGCTTGTCGTTCCAGGCGACCGCCGGGACCGCGGGGAAGGTGCCCGAGCTGCCGCAGCTGGCGCCCGCGGCGCGAAGCGCGTTGATGCGGGTGAGCAGGTCCTGCTTGAAGTTGGGCAGGTCACAGGTGCCGGCGACCGTGGGCGGGTCGGTCGGAGTCGGATCCGTGGGGGTCGGCGTGGTGGGAGTCGGGGTGGGCGTGGTCGAGACGGGAGGGGTCGTGCCGGAGGCCGGCGTGTCGCCGCCACCGCCGCCGCACGCAGCCAGACCCAACGCCAGCAAGGCGGAGGCGATCATCGAAAGAGGAAGCTGCCGGTGGGCCGGCTTGTTGGAAGAGACGTCCATTCAGACATCTTAGGAAACGACTCGAAAGATTTCTGGAACGAAACGTACCAAACCGTCAGCCTCTCAATGGCGGCCGGCCGGAATTCCCCTCGCCCGCGCAGCGGGAGAGGGGTTGGGGTGAGGGCTCGTGTGAGGGCACAGTGCCCTTCGAAGAGCCCTCACCCCCCGCCCTCTCCCGCTGCGCGGGCGAGGGAGCCAACATGATCACATCAAGTCGTAACGGTCCAGGTTCATTACCTTGGTCCAGGCCTTCACGAAGTCACGAACGAAGACCTTCTCGCCGTCGGCCGACGCGTACACCTCGGACAGGGCCCGCAGCTGCGAGTTCGAGCCGAACACCAGGTCCACTGCCGTGCCGGTCCACTTCACCGCGCCCGTCTTCCGGTCCCGGCCCTCCAGCACGCCCTCTTCCCCTGCGGACTTCTGCCACTTCGTGCGCATGTCCAGCAGGTTGACGAAGAAGTCGTTGCTCAGCGTCTCCGGCCGGGTCGTGAACACGCCGTGCTTCGTGTGACCGAAGTTGGTCCCCAGCACCCGCATGCCGCCTACCAGCGCAGTCAGCTCGGGCGCGCTCAGCGTCAGCAGCTGCGCCTTGTCCACCAGCAGCTCCGCCGCGCCCTTCACCAGGTCCTTGCGCACGTAGTTGCGGAAGCCATCCGCCATCGGCTCCAGGAAGCCCACCGACTCAACATCGGTCTGGTCTTGCGACGCGTCCGTACGTCCCGCCGTGAAGGGCACGACCACGTCGTGGCCGCCCTGCTTGGCCGCGGCCTCGATGCCGGCGGAACCGCCCAGCACGATCAGGTCGGCCAGCGAGATCTTCTTGCCACCCGACGCCGACGCGTTGAACTCCTTGCGGACCGTCTCGAGCTTGGCGAGCACCTTCTCCAGCTCACTGGGCTGATTGACCGGCCATTCCTTCTGCGGCGCGAGCCGGATGCGCGCGCCGTTGGCACCACCGCGCTTGTCGCCGCCGCGGAAGGTGGAGGCCGACGCCCACGCCGTAGTCACCAGCTGCGACACGGTCAGGCCGCTGGCCAGCAGCTTGGCCTTGAGCGCGGTGACGTCCTTGTCGTCGACCAGCGGGTGGTCGACCGCCGGCACCGGGTCCTGCCAGATCAGCTCTTCCTTGGGCACCAGCTTGCCCAGGTAGCGCGACGACGGCCCCATGTCGCGGTGGGTCAGCTTGTACCAGGCGCGCGCGAACGCGTCGGCCAGCTGCTCGGGGTGCTGCATGAAGCGGCGCGAGATCTTCTCGTACGCCGGATCGACGCGCAGCGCCAGGTCGGCCGTGGTCATCATCGGCGCGTGCTTGCGGGACGGGTCATGCGCGTCGGGCACCGTGCCCGCGCCCGCGCCGCCCTTGGGCGTCCATTGATTGGCGCCGGCGGGACTCTTGGTCAGCTCCCATTCATAACCGAAGAGCGTCTCGAAATAGCTGTTGTCCCACTTGGTCGGCGTGGGCGTCCAGGCGCCCTCGATGCCGCTGGTGATCGTGTAGACGCCCATGCCGTCGCCGAGCTTGCTCTTCCAGCCCAGGCCCTGGTCCTCGAGATCGGCGCCCTCGGGCATCGCCCCGACGTGATGGGCCTCGCCCGCGCCATGGGCCTTGCCGAAGGTGTGGCCGCCGGCGACCAGCGCGACGGTCTCCTCGTCGTTCATCGCCATGCGCCTGAAGGTCTCGCGGATGTCGCGACCCGACGCGGCCGGATCGGGATTGCCATTGGGGCCTTCGGGGTTCACGTAGATCAGGCCCATCTGCACGGCGGCCAGCGGGTTGGCGAGGTCGCGATCGCCCGCGTAGCGCTCATCGCCGAGCCAGGTGGTCTCCGGGCCCCAGAAGATGTCGGTCTCGGGTTCCCAGACGTCGGCCCGGCCGCCGGCGAAGCCGAAGGTCTTGAAGCCCATGGACTCGAGCGCGACGTTGCCCGCGAGGATCATCAGATCGGCCCACGACAGCTTGCGGCCGTACTTCTGCTTGATCGGCCAGAGCAGGCGTCGGGCCTTGTCGAGGTTGCCGTTGTCGGGCCAGCTGTTGAGCGGGGCGAAACGCTGGGCGCCGGTGCCTGCGCCACCGCGGCCGTCCTGCACGCGGTAGGTGCCGGCGGAGTGCCAGGCCATGCGGATGAAGAACGGACCGTAGTGGCCGTAATCGGCGGGCCACCAATCCTGGGAGTCCGTCATGAGCGCGTGGAGGTCCTTGACGACGGCGTCGAGGTCGAGGGTCTTGAACTCGTGCGCGTACTTGAATTCCTCGCCCATCGGATTGGTCTTGGGCGAGTGCAGCGAGAGGATGGAGAGGTTGAGGGCTTCGGGCCACCAGTCCCGGTTGCCCTTGACGCCTGCGGCGGTGTGCCGGTTGCTGGAGCCGCCCGAGAACGGGCACTTGGAATCGCCTGACATGTCTGCCTCCTGAGTTGAGCCTTGGGGGATCAGTCCGCTTGTCCGCAAGGTGCGAGCGCGGATGAGTCTAGGACTGGGCCCGTGACGCAACAACAGTCGGGCTTTATCGGGGCGATAGTTTTTTCGGTGCCACAATCCGTCCCCTTCCCATCCCCTGGAGCCCTCCGTGGACAGTGCCCCCAGTCCCTTCGCGACGCGAGCCGATTCGGCCGTCGCACGACTGCCGCGCTGATCCGCACTCCGGCCGCGCGCCCGTCGCGTGGCTCCCTCGTTCTCCCGTCGCATCGCCCGCCCCTCGTGGCAACCGTCGGCCTCCACCGGCGACTCACCCGATCCGATCCACCTCGCAGCGCCTTGTCATCACACCCGCCCACGGCGTGTCCGACACTGCGCGACGGAGAACCCCCATGCGCTTCCTGCCGTTGGCCCTCTCGGCCGGCCTCCTCACGCCCGTCCTCGCCCTCGCCGCCGGCGGCCACCACGCCGTCGATGACGCCGCCATCGCCGACCCCGGCCAGTGCACCGTCGAACTCTGGGCCGAACGCGGCAACCTCGCCCGTCGACAACTCCAGCATGCCGGCCTGGGCTGCAACGTCCTCGGCGTCGAGGCCGGTCTCAACGTCGACCGCGAGACCGCCCGGGACACCGCCTCGCGCCACGTCCACGGCGCCCAGCTCAAATGGGCCACCGCCCTGCAGCCGCAACTGGCCATCGGTCTCGTGGCCGCGCTCAGCTGGCAAGACCAGACCCCGCGATCGCAATCCTCGCTGCTTGTCCCGCTGAGCTGGCGCCCTCGCGAGGACCTCGCGCTGCACCTCAATGTCGGCCGCAGCTTCCCGCGCGGAGACGCCGACCGCACCCAACGCGGTGTCGCCGTCGAATGGCAGGCCGCGCCGCAATGGCAACTGCTGGCCGAGGCCTTCCACGATGGTCAGAAGCCGCTCGCCCGGCTGGGCATTCGCCGCGACCTCAGCGATCGCCTGTCGCTGGACCTGAGCGTGGCCCGATCGAACGCATTCCGTCAGACGCCGCGTGAGACCTGGTGGACGGTGGGCGCGAACTGGACCTTCGGCCAGTGAGCGAGCCGGCGCCGGCCTCATGTGTCGCGCGCATGAACAAAGTCGCTGGCCGAGTAAGGCCATTGGGCAGACTCTCGTCGTCGTCAAGGGGGAGGACAAGAATGTCAGCCCCCTCCCCGATCCCTCGAAATGCCGAGGAGAATCGCCCGGTTCTGTCCGATCCACCCTCCTTGCGGGTGATCGCCGTTTCAACCTTGGAGCTCACCATGTCTCTGCGCATCAATGACACCGCCCCGAACTTCACCGCCAAGACCACGCAAGGGGAGATCGACTTCCACAGCTGGATCGGCGACAGCTGGGCGATCCTGTTCTCGCATCCGAAAGACTTCACCCCGGTGTGCACGACCGAGCTGGGCTACATGGCCAAGATCGAACCCGAGTTCACCAGGCGCAACGCCAAGCTGATCGGCCTGTCGATCGACCCGGTGGAGAACCACTCGAAGTGGGCGGCGGACATCCAGGAGACGCAGGGCGCCGAGGTCAAGTACCCGATGATCGGCGACACCGACCTGAACGTGGCCAAGCTGTACAACATGCTGCCCGCCGATGAGGCCGGCACCTCTGACGGCCGCACGGCCGCGACCAACGCGACGGTGCGGTCGGTCTTCATCGTCGGTCCGGACAAGAAGATCAAGCTGATGCTGACCTACCCGATGACCACGGGCCGCAACTTCGACGAGATCCTGCGCGTGCTGGACTCGATGCAGCTGACCGCCAAGCATCGCGTCGCCACGCCGGTGAACTGGAAGCACGGCGACGACGTGATCATCGCGGGCTCGGTCTCCGACGACGAAGCCAAGACGATCTATCCCGAAGGCTGGCAAGCCCCGAAGCCCTACCTGCGCATCGTCAAGCAGCCGAAGTGACTCGCGGCGCGGTCGCGCTCACGGCCATGGCCGCGGCGATGCTCGTCATCGCCTCGGCCGTCTGGCTGCTGCCGCCCTCGGGCGATCGCGTCGTCGCCTCCATCAGCGCCGACGCGGCGCACGACCGTTCCCGGTCGAGCACCTCCGTGAGCGCCGCCGCGGCGTCCACCTCGACCGACACCTCCCAGGCGCGCCCGGGCGCCGGATCCGCCTCGTCGGCCGGCATCGGCGCCGGGGCCGACATCCAGGACTACGGCCAACGCGTGCTGGCCGCGATCTATGGCGGCACGCCACGACAGGCCGCCGAGGCGGTCTTCCTGATCGACCGGTGCGACTCGCTGCCCCAGTCGCAGCGTTCCGTGCAGATGCTCAAGGACACCGGCCAGCTCGAGTCCGCGCAAGGCGAGCGCGCCCTGCGCGAGCTCGGCGACGAGAGCCGCCTGTGTCAATCCATCACCGCCGAGATGGCGGGCCAGATGAAGCCGCTCGTCGAGCGCGCATTGCTCGACCACGTGCCCGAGATCGCCGCGGTCTACGGCCGGCTGGTGAAGTACGCCCCCGAACCCGCGATGCGCCAACCGCTGGTGGATGGGCTGCGCGCGGACTTCCTGGCGGGCGAGCCCTTCTCCGCGCTCGCACTGGCCCGGCACCACGGGGACCTCGGCGTGTCCAACGTCGATGCGCGTGCCTACGAGCTCACGGTGCAGCTCGCCTTCCCGGAACTCAGCGACCTGCCGCGCTCGCGCCGCAGCTTGCGCGATGAAGCCGCCCTGACCGACGATGAACGCCGGCAGGCGCAGGCGCTCGCCGCACAATGGGTGACCTTGGTCAAACACCCGCCTGAGCATGGTCCCGGCTGAGCCAGAATTCCGGATCGACCAGAACGACGATCCAGGGAGGATCCATGGCTGACAAGAAGGCCGTCCGCGCGCGGATGAACGAGCTGCTCGCGCAAGGCGTGGGCAAGACCGAGGTGTTCCGGCAGCTCGCCACCACCGACATCAAGCCCCGCGTGCTCGCGGGCTGGCTCGCCGCCACGCCCGACATGAGCGCGCGCCAGGCCATGTCCGTGCACATCACGATCCTCTGCGGCCTCATGGTCGCGCAGGCGCTGATCGTGTTCATGGTGCTGCTCCCGGTCTCGCTCTTCTTCGCGCTCGTTATCGCGATGATCCCGCTGCTGTTCGCCTGGGGCTTCCGCAAGCCTGCAGCGGGCGCGTACAGCGGCTACATCCTGCTGTCGATCATCTCGATCGCGCAGAACGCCGCCAAGTTCCGCGGCATCGACACCCCCACCGTCATCGGCCTGGCCATCGGCATCGCGACGATCTGCTACGTCGCCTGGATCCAGTGGCGCGTCTTCCCCGACATGACCTTCGCCGGACCGAACCGCAAGAGCGGCGAGTACGTGTTCAAGACCTGACGCGCGCGCGCCCCAGGCGCCTCGGCCCGCTCAGGCCTTGGCGTCGAAGTAACCCGCTGACGCCAGGTCCTGGGCCAGCGTCGGATGCCTTGGCGTCCATCCGAGCGCCTCCCGCGTCACGGCGCTCGTCGCGGCCAGATCCAGTCCGGCGAACTTGGTGAACCAGCCGAAGTGCGCCGGAGCCTCCTCCGCAGACAGGCTCACCACCGGCACGCCGAGCTGCTCGCCGATCGCCGCGGCGATGTCCTTGAACAGCAGGCGTTCCTCAGCGACCGCATGCCAGCGTGCCCCCGCGCGCGGGGCCTCGATCGCGCGTCGATACACCACCGCCGCGTCACGGCGATGCACTGCGCTCCACGCGTTCATCCCCTCGCCGATGTAGGCCGATCGTCCGGTGCGTCGCGCGAGGTCGATCAGGATCGGCACGAAGCCGTGATCGCCTGCGCCATGCACCGTCGGTGACAGACGCACGATCGCCGCGTTCACGCCGCGCGCCGCCAACGCGAGCGCCGTCGGTTCCGACGCGCGCGGATAGCCCTCGGACACCGGCAGGCAGTCATCGCCTTCATGGCCCGGCCTGCCGGCGACCTGCATCGCCAGGCCCGAGGTGACCAGCAGCGGCCGCGACGATCCCTCGATCGCCGCGCCCAGCGCCTCGATGGCGACGCGATCACGAACGCAGTTCTCGGCGAAGCGCGAGAAGTCGTGATCGAAGGCCGTGTGGATGACGGCGTCGCACGCCGCCGCGCCAGCGCGCAGGCTCTCCAAGTCGTCGATCGAGCCGCGATGCACCTCAGCGCCGGTGAGCGCCAGCGCTTGCGCCGACGCGTCCGAGCGCACCAGGCCCAACACGCGGTGACCCGCGTCCCTCAATTCCTGTACGACCGCCGACCCGACAAAGCCCGTGGCACCAGTGACGAAAACTCGCATGGGGAAGTCCCTTTCAGATGAACGGACGCGATCGTCGGCGCAGAATCCATCCCGGTGTAGTAGTGACCGTATCCAGGTATACGCCCTAACAGGATGACCGACGCCCTTCCCCCACTCGGCAGCTACCTCCGCGATCGCCGCGAGCGCCTGGACCCCGCGGCCTTCGGCCTGCCGATGACGCGACGCCGCACGCCCGGTCTGCGTCGCGAGGAAGTCGCGCAGCGCGCGCATGTGAGCCCGACCTGGTACACCTGGCTGGAGCAGGGGCGGGGCGGTGCGCCGTCCGAGGTCGTGCTCGACCGCATCGCCACCGCGCTGCTGCTGACCGACGTCGAGCGCGAGCATCTGTTCCTGCTCGCCTTCGGCCGGCCGCCCGAGCGCCGCGCGACGGAGGGCGACGTCGGCGTGACGCCGCGCCTGCAGCGCGTGCTGGACGCGCTCACGCTGAGCCCCGCAATCGTGAAGACGCCGCTATGGGACGTGGTGGCGTGGAATGCCGCCGCGGCGGCGGTCCTGACCGACTACGGCCAGCTCGCGCCCGAGCAGCGCAACATCGTGCGCTTGATCTTCTGCGACCCGCGCGTGCGCGCCGCGCAGGACGACTGGGAGAGCGTCGCGCGTTTCGTCGTCGCGACCTTCCGCGCCGATGCGGCCCGCGCCGGGGATCCGGCCAAGGCCGAGGCGCTGGTGCGCGACATCAGCGCGCGCAGCCCGGAGTTCGAGGCCCTCTGGCGCAACCACGAGGTGCTGGCCTTCGGCGAGGGCATCAAGCGGCTGCGCCATCCGGTCGTCGGTGTGATCGGCTTCGAGTACTCGGCCTTCTCGGTCGATGGCCGGCCCGATCTGGGGCTGGTGGTCTACCAGCCGATGTCGGCGCAGGACGAGGAGCAGGTCAGGCGCCTGCTCGCGCTGCGGGAGCAGCAATTGATCTGAGCCTGACGCACCGAACTCACGGCGCGAAGAGCGCCTGAGCCTCCTCGAAGACGCGCCGCAGGTGATCCGCCACCGTGCGGATCGGACGGTCCTTGCGGTCCTGCCCGCGGATCAGCAGCCACATCTCCCGGGACTCGCGCACCGGCGTCAGCGCGCAAGGCCGGAGGCCAGGCACCTGTCGGCCGATGTAATGCGGCAGCATCGCCAGCCCTGCGCCCGCGCGCGCCGCGATCGCCTGCGACATGTGGTTGTTGGCGCGCAGGGCCACCCGCGCGCGCGGGAAACTCCGCGCGAGCCAGGTGGCATCGGGCATGTCGGCGTTCTCCTCGTCGAATCCGACGAACACCGGCGGCTCGCCGCGCTCGACCGCCTCGCAGCGCGCCGGCGTGCCGTAACACCCGAATCCCATCGTGCCCAGCGGCTGCGCGATGTAGTCGCCATCGCGCGGCCGCGAGAGCCGCACCGCGATGTCGGCCTTGTGCCGGTCCAGGCTGACCGCGCGCAGGTCGGTGGCCAGGTCGATGTCCAGCGCCGGATGCGCGACCGAGAGCGCCGCCAGCCGGTCGATCAGGAAACCCTGCGACAAGGCCGGTGGCGCGTTCACGCGCACCAGACCGCGCACCGCGCCGTCCGCGCCGTCCGCATCCCCCTCCCGCGCGAGCTGCAAGGCCGCGGCTTCCATGTCGCTGGCCGCGGACAAGGCCAGGCGCCCCGCCGCGGTGAGCAGGTAGCCATCGGGCCGGCGGTCGACGAGCTTCTCTCCCAGCCGCGCCTCCAGCGACTGGATGCGCCGCGAGATCGTCGCGTGATTGACCGACAGCGCGCGCGCCGCCGCGGACAGACTCCCGTGCCGCCCCAGCGCAAGGAAGACGCGCAGGTCCTCCCAGTCCACGCCTTGCCGAAGCCCTGTGCGTTTTTGCTCAGCCATTGAGACAGGATAGCGTCTACCGGCCGACAGGGTCCGCTCCTAGATTCATGCCAACGCCGATCGAATCCCGATTCAACCGGCGTCCGTCAATCCACGGGATCGCCCAGATCCCGCATGAACAGGAGCTTCCAACATGTCCGCCTCTACTTCGTCGTCCGCCCGCCAGGTCGCCATCGTCACCGGCGCCTCGCAAGGCATCGGCGCGGCGCTCGTCGCCGCCTATCGCGCACAGGGCTACGCCGTCATCGCCAATTCTCGCCACATCCAGCAGGGTGATGACGCCGACGTCGTCGCCGTTCCGGGCCACATCGGCGACCGGCTCGTCGCGCAGCGCGTCGTGCAGACGGCGCTCGATCGCTTCGGCCGCATCGACACGCTGGTCAACAACGCCGGCATCTTCATCGCCAAGCCCTTCACCGAGTACTCCGCTCAGGACTTCCAGGACGCGCTGGCCGTCAATGTGGCCGGCTTCTTCCACATCACGCAGCTCGCCTTGCCGCAGATGCTGAAGCAGCGCCACGGTCACGTCGTCCAGATCACGACAACGCTGGTGGATCAACCGATCACCGGTGTCCCGGCCGCGCTCGCCAACCTGACCAAGGGCGGGCTGGACGCGGTGACGCGCTCGCTGGCCATCGAGTACGCCAAGTCCGGCGTGCGCGTGAACGCGGTGCGGCCCGGCGTCATCAAGACGCCGATGCATGCGCCCGAGACCCACGAGTTCCTCGCCGCTTTGCACCCGATGGGCCGCATGGGCGAGATCAGCGAGATCGTCGACGCGGTGATGTACCTGGAACACGCGGCCTTCGTCACCGGCGAGCTGCTCAACGTGGACGGCGGCCAGCACGCCGGCCGATGATCCCCGCAGGTCCTCAACCGGAGCGCCCCATGCCCTACGTCAACATCAAGGTGACCCGAGAAGGCACCGCCCCCGGCGCCAGCGCCACGACCCCTGAGCAGAAGGCGGCCCTGATCCAGGGCGTCAGCGACCTGCTCTTCGAGGTGATGGGCAAGCCGCATCACATGACCTTCGTCGTCATCGACGAGGTCGAGCTCGAGAACTGGGGCGTCGGCGGACTGCCGACAGCGGAGTTCCGCCGCCGACAGTCCGGGACGCCGGGCTAGGGAGGCCCTGGAGATCGATTCAGTCGTGTGGTCCGGCGGCCGGATCCACAGCCGCTCAGCCGCCCTTGATCCGGATCGTGAAGGTCAGCTTGTAGCTGCCGCCGTCCCCGCTGTAGTTCAGCGGGGACAGCGCGGTCTCGGTGGTCACGTTCGGCACGACGAAGCTGTGCCAGCCGAGGTACTCGTCGTTGGACAGCGAACTCGACACCAGCGACGACAGCTTGGGCCCGACCACCGAGCGCAACTGCGCCGCGGTCAGGTTGGACCAGCCGCTCTGCCCGTAGATGTTCCAGAAGGACTGCATCATCAGCTGCAGCACCCCGCCGCTGCCGAGGTCCGGATCCCAGTCCTCCTCCAGCAGCCACGCGAAGACGAAAGCCCCGCCGCACTCGGCCTCGTCCACGATCTGACGCGTGTTGACCGTGCGGCCTTTCAGGAAGTGGTTGTCCCAGTCGGGATCCCGCACGCGGATGAGCTTGCCGCCCGGCACGTTGCGATGTGCCATGAACACGAGCACGTAGGGCGAATCGCCGCCATCACCCTCGCTGGTGTCGTCCAGGCACTTGATCTGCGTGACCATCAGTTGACGTGTCGGCATGGGACCTCCCTGCGTGTTCCGCATCGCGGCCACCGCCCGGATCGGGCCGTGAGAAAACCGTGAAACCGCCGTGACCCAGACTAGGCAGGCCACCATCGGGGGCCCATCCCTAGGTCCATCACGGACTCGGCGTTTCACCCCCCTAGAATCGCCCGACGCCAGGGGGAGAAGCACTTGAGGAAGATCGCATCCGCGACGCTGACGCGCGTTCATCCACGCGAGCGACGCTGCACGGTCGAGCTGGTCGAGCTCGATTTGCCAACCGGCCGCGACAGCACCGCCCGATATGTCGTGAACGTCCGCCAGGACAGCGGCGAGTCGTCGCTGACCGCCTCGCCCTGCACGCTCGCCGAGGCCGAACGCCGCGCCCTTGATTTCCTGCGTCGACGCCTCGCGGCCGGCGAGACACTCGTCCGCCGCGAGGGCTTCGATGCGCTCGGCGCCGAACCCACCAGCACCACGCCGGTTCAAGCCGCCGCAGCGACAACCACGACACGGGTCGCCGCCGCCGTGCCGGCCGGCCCGGTGCCGCCCGCCATCGCCGCCCTCGTCGCGCGTTTCGAGCCCGCCCGCTGGAAGCTCGAATCGGTGGACCGTCGCAGCCGCGCCGCCTGGCGTGTCGCCGAATGCAGTGACCTCAGCGAGGCCGACCCCGCCGCGCAACGCGCGCTGCGCGGCCTGGTGCCGCGCCTGGCCGAGTTGCTCGAGAGCGGCTCGGACCTGCTCGACCTCTGCCTCGCCGCCGCGATCGGCCGCCTGGGCGACGCCGGTGCCGCCGACGCGATGGCCGTGCTGGCCGAGCGCGGACGCAGCCCCGCGACGAAACGCTACGCGCATCAGGCGCACCTGATGCTGCTGTCGCCCGACGACCTGCGCGCGCGGACCGGCCTGATCGCGAGCCAGTGGGACGCGGAACTGGCGCTGCCGCTTCAGGGCCCGGCGCTCGTGCTCGCGCTGCTCGACTCGCTGGAGGCGCGGCGCCTGGACTGGCCCGACCTGATGCAGGACTGGTACGACCTGGCGCTCGCTCGGACCGAGGTCCGCGAGAAGGTGCTGGACCTGCTGCGCGCGCTGCCGGTGCAGGCGGAGGCCTTCCAGGCGATGCGCTACGTCTACAAGACCGCGGAGCTGCGCCGCGATGCGGAAGTCCTCGGCCTGCTGCATGCGCGTTTCGAGAACACCCGGCCGGCCCAGGGCCATCTCACGACGCGCAACTACCTCGACCCCAGCACCGGCGAGTGGATCGTCCGCAGCGGCGGCAGCAAGCGCAAGCCGGCGCGCGCCTACGGCCGCCGCACCCGCGAATACCTGCGCCTGCGCGGCTGGCGCGGTCTGCGCCGCCTCGCGGCGATCGGACATCCGCAGGCGGCGGACCTCGCCGTCGAGCTGCTGCTGGGCCTGCGCGACGACGAGGTGCCCGCCGCCTCCAACGAACCCAGCTACGAATGGACGCGCGGCGGCACGGTCCGCACCGACCGGTACTACTTCGCCGGCGCGCATTGGCTGATCGTCTCGCGGCTGCTGGTGCCGGGCCTGGCGACGCTGGGCACCGGGCCGCGCACGCGGCGCGTGTGGACGCGCGAGCCCATCGACGTCAGCCGGCCGCTGCCGCAACGCGTCGAGGGACTGCGCGGGATGTGGGACGCGCATCCGGAGGCGCTGCTGCGACTGGCGCTGGCCAGCCGCAGCGCGCTCGTGCAGGCCGTGGTCGCTCGCGCGCTCCAGGACCATGGCGACTTCATGCTGCGGCAGCCCGCCGCCGTGCTGGAGTCGCTGCTGCGCAGCCCCTATGCGACCGCCGCCGAGACCGGCTTCGCCGCGGCCCGCCGGCACATCGAGGCCGGCGACATCGCCGCGCAGGTGCCCTGGCTGAAGCTGCTCGCGTCGAGCACGCATGTCGGCGCGCGCGACTTCGCGCTGCTGCACATCGCCGCGGATCCCGGCAGCTTCGCGCGGCACGCGGACCTGGTGGTCTCGCTGCTGCTCAGCGCCCAGGACCGCGCGCGCAAGCAGGGCCACGGCCTGGCGCTGCTCGCCGAGCCGCAGGCGCTCATCGATGAACTGCTCGCCGCGCTGCTGGCCGCCGATCCCGCCGACCCTGGCCTGGCCGACGGCGTGGCGCTGATCGAGCAGCTGCTCGCCGGCCCGTTCGCGGAGCCCGCCGCTGCCGCGGTGATGCCGAGACTCGGCGCGCTGCTGCCGCTGCTGGACCACCCCGCCGCGGCCGTGGTGGGTGTCGGCGTCAGCTGGCTGCTGCTGCATCCCGCGGGCGTGGCCTTGCTGCCACCCGCGTTGATGTCGCGCCTGATCACCGCCGAGGATCCCGAGCGGCGCGCCAGCGGCGTGCGGCTGCTCGCCGCGCTGCCCGACGACGTGCTGCGCCGCCAGGTCGAATTGATCGGCGACCTCGCCACGCACGCCCATGCCGGCATCCGCGCCGCGATCGGGCCGGCGCTGCTGCGCGTCGCCCGTGACGATGCGGACTTCGCGCGCGAGATCGCCGATCGCCTGCACCGCTCGCTCTTCCACACGGAGGCTGGCGACGGCGCCCATGTCGACGCCTTGTGCTGGCTGACGCAGGACCTCGCCGCGCACGCACCGGCTCGCGATGCCAGCGGCGCGTGGCGCGCGCTGCAGGCCCGCAGCACCGGCGCGCAGCGTTACGGCGCCTGGGCGTTGTCGGGCCTGAGCGCGGACGACTTCAGCCTGCGCCAGCTCGCGACGCTGGCCCGCCATGCCGACGCGCAGGTGCGCGCCTGGGCGATGACGGGCCTCGACCATCGGCTGCCGCCGGTGCCCACGCCGGAGCAGTCCGAGCAGTTGCTGCCCTTGGCCGAGTCCACCTTCGATGACGCGGTCGAATACACCCGCACGCTGTTTGGCGAGCGGCTGCCGGACGATGCGCTCAGCGTCGAGTTGCTGATCACCTGGGTCGACCATCCGCAAGCCTGGGTGCAGGCACTGGGCCGCGCGCGGTTGGTGCGCCGCATGAGCGCGGCCGATGCCGCGTTGTGCCTCACGCGCCTGAGCCAGCATCCGGGCACGCAGGTGCAGCTCTTCGTCACGCAGTGGCTGCTGGAGCTGCCCACCGACGACGCGCCGCGCCTGGCCGCACAGTTGCGCGCGCTCACGCCCTACTTCCTCACGGTGCTCAGCCAGGTGCATCGCGGCCGCGCGGCGAAGTCCCGCATCACCGCCTTCCTGCGCGCGCAGACGGAGGCGCCCGAGACCGCCGCGGTGGTCGCCGAGATCTTCGCGCGGCAGGTCGTCACGGCCAGCCTCACCGACAAGCCGCAGTACGTCGCCGGACTGCGCGACATCGCCGCGCGCCATCCCGGCATCGCGCTGCCCTTCCTGACGTGGAAGACGCCCGCCGGCGCCACGTCGTCCCACGCTCCCACCGCCTGACGACGATGCAGTTCCGCTACAAGTACCACGGCAGCACCAGCGTCGACGACACCGCGGCGTCGCAGTCCTTCCACTTCGCCGCCGACGCGCTGCGGCCACCCACCGCCTTCGACGCGGCCTTGCGGCGCGACTCGCATGCGCACCTCGCGTTCCGCGAGGCCCTGTCCGCGCTGCACGCGGTGGTCGTCAGCGACCAGCGCTATCGCGGCCGCGACAAGTCCGCCTACCGCCAATGGCTCGCGGAGAACGAGCAGTCGCTGCTCGCGCGTTTCATGTCGCGCAGCGAGACGCTGAAGGCCGACGCCGAGGGCATCAACACCGAGCTGAAGTCGCTGCGCTCGCGCAAGCTGGAACTGCTCGCGCCCTTCTACAAGGCGCAGCAGGCCTACTTCAAGTGGCTGTACTGGAACCACCGCGACGCCTGGTACGTGCTGGATCCGGTGATCACCGTGCATCCGGAGCGGCTGCTGTTCGAGGCCTTCAGCCAGGACGAATCGACCTACTGCGCCGTCAGCGTGCGGCACGACGTCTTCGACCGCACCGGCGCAATGGCCTGCGGCACGACCAACATCGACTACTCGGCCAGCCTGTACGAGGAGTTCCAGAAGATCCGCGACTACAAGACGACGCGGCTGCAGCTGGACACCGCCGGCTTCACCGTCGGCACCGGCGATGACCCCGAATGGCGCGAGGAGAAGATCGACCTGCCCGACAGCTGGGTGCGCGGCTTCCTGCAGGTCTCCAGCGCGATGACGCTGCCGGCCACCGTCGTCGATCTGCATCCGATGGACCTGCACAACCTGTGCGCCGCGCTGCGCCAGCGCAAGGAACGCGCCGGTCCTCGCTCGCTGCGTTTCGAGCTTTTGCCGGACGGTCCCGCGCGCCTGGTGCTCGAGCCCTGGAACCTGGCCTTCACCGCGCGGCGCAGCGCGATCGTCGGCGCGCCCTTGACCGCGCCGCAGACGATCCGCGTCTGGGGACGGCGCCGCCTGCTGACGCTGGAGCGCCTGATCGCGCTGGCCACCCGCGTGCGCGTGCACCTGCTCGGCACGGGCCTGCCCAGCTTCTGGGTCATCGAGCTGGGCGACATCACCGTCACGCTGGGCCTGTCGGGCTGGAGCGCCAATGACTGGTCCGACGCCGGCCGGTTCAATCTGCTGCAGCCGCGCCAGGACGTCAGCGAGGCCACGACGCTGGCGGTCGCCGACGCGCTGCAGGCGCAATGGATGGGCTCGTCGAGCGAGCTCGCCGCGCGCACGCAGCTGCCACGCTCCGACGTCGACGCGGCATTGGGACTCTGGGTCCAGGCGGGACGCGCGGTCTTCGATCTGCCTTCGGGCCGGTATGCGTGGCGCGAGCTCTCGCGTGAGCCGCTGCCACTGGACACGCTGCGCTTCGCGAGTCCCGAGGAATCCGCGGCGCTGGCGCTGATCCACGACAAGCGCGTCAAGCTGCGCGACATCACCGAGCAAGGCACGCGGCTTGTCGTCGATGGCACGGCCCAGGTCAAGACCGGCGGCAAGGACGTGCAGCTCCAGCCGCGCCTGATCCTGAACGCCGATCACCAGCTGATCGACGGTCAGTGCGATTGCAACTTCCACCGCCAGAACCGGCTTCGCCGCGGGCCCTGCGCGCATCTGCTCGCGCTGCGCCAGCTCGCGCAACCGCGGCTGGCGGCGTGGTCCCCGCCTGTCACCGCGAGCACGAGCAGCGGTGCAACACCTGGCACCGCGAGCGTCCCTGGCATTGATCCGGAGGCGGCATGACGCGGGTTGTGGTTAAACTGATTTCGAGTGCAGCGCGCAGGCTCTTGCAACCCGGACGGTGTTTCGCCGTCCTTGCCACCTGCCGTTCCATGCGTCACGGGCGCCGTCTTCACTGTGCCGCGCAGGCCTACCGTCGCAGATTCCGATTTGGCTTCCCTGAAGCGAATCGTGCGACGGTAGGCCGCGCGGCGTCGAGTGGACATCGCCCGTCCCTCAAGCCTTTCAGGCTCTTCGACGAGAAGCGCGCTGCACTCCCCTTCTTCCTGCGGAGCTCCCGGCTGAGCTCCCCGCTCAGTTGCCCGCTGAGCTTCCCGTTCTTCGCTGCGGTCTCGCCGCGCCACCCCGGAGGCGCCGCATGAGCGACCGCGTGCCCACCCGCGCCGAGATCATCGAGCGCATCCGTGCGTCGTCCAAGGACGCGTTCATCCTCGAGGAAATGCAACGCCTGGGCTTCTGGCCCGCCGGCCAGGGCGAACCCGCGATCGAGGCCGCGCTGATCCAGCGCGAGGTCGAGCTGATGAAGGCGCTCGATCAGGTCCAGCAGGACCTGCGCGCCCACAGCGATCCCGAAGCCGCGCTCAAGCGCATGCGCGAGGAGCGCCTGGCGCAATCGCGCGCGAAGCGCGAGGCGACGGCGCAGGCCCGCGAGCAACGACGCCATGAACGCGCGCTGCGCTGGCACGATGCGCGCAAGACCGATGCTGGTTATCTGGGCGACGGCGTCTCCGGCGGCCTGCGTCCGCCCGCCACCGGTGCGCCCGCGCGTCCGCTGGCCGAGGGCCTGCCCGCGCTCGCCGAGCCGCTGGACCTGGCCCGCGCGATGGGCCTGACGCTGCCCGAGCTCAAGTTCCTGTGCTTCCACCGCGAGGTCGCGCGGACCACGCACTACCGCCGCTTCCTGCTGCCCAAGAAGACCGGCGGCCACCGCACGATCTCCGCGCCGATGCCGCGGCTCAAGCGCGCGCAGTACTGGGTGCTGGACCAGGTGCTGGCCAAGGTGCCCTGTCACGGCGCCGCACATGGTTTCCTGCCCGGCCGCGGCATCGTCAGCAATGCCACGCCGCACACCGGGCAGGACGTCGTGATCAACCTGGACATCCAGGACTTCTTCCCGACCATCGGCTTCCCGCGCATCAAGGGCGTGTTCCGGGGCCTGGGCTACGACGAGCGCGTCGCCACGATGCTCGCGCTGCTGTGCAGCGAGAACCCGTGCGATGAGCTTGAGGTCGACGGCGAGCGCTTCTTCGTCGGCGGCAAGGGACGCGACCGC
The DNA here is from genome assembly GCF_048081605.1 of Roseateles sp. So40a. Lineage (NCBI taxonomy): Bacteria > Pseudomonadati > Pseudomonadota > Betaproteobacteria > Burkholderiales > Sphaerotilaceae > Roseateles > Roseateles sp. So40a. The sequence goes on from NZ_CP182288.1 coordinate 4,408,078, forward strand.
GTGCTGCCCCAGGGCGCGCCGACCAGCCCGATGCTGACCAACGTGCTGTGCCGCAAGATGGACCGCCGGCTGCAGGGGCTCGCGGACAAGCTCGGATTCGTGTACACGCGCTACGCGGATGACCTGACCTTCTCCGCCTCGGGCGAAGCCGCCGGCAAGGTCGGCACGCTGCTGCGCCAGGCGCGGCACGTGTTGAAGGACGAGGGCTTCACGCCGCATCCCGACAAGCAGCGCGTGATGCGAGCCGGGGCGCGGCAAGAGGTCACCGGGGTCGTCGTCAATGACAAGCCGTCGGTGTCGCGCGAGGAACGCCGCAAGCTGCGTGCCGCGCTGCACAAGGCCTCGCGCGAGGGCCTGGAGGCGGCCACCTGGCACGGCCAGCCGGCCACGCGCGAGGTGCTCGTCGGCTACGGCCGTTTCGTCGCCATGGTGGATCGCCAGCAAGGCGCGCCGCTGCTGCAGCAGGCGCTGGCGCTGCCCGGTGGATCGACGAAGCGCCGCTCCGCGTTCGGCGCGCTGTTCCGTCAGAAGTCCGCGGCCGGTGAGACCCCCGCGCTCGCGCGCGGCGCGTGGTGGTTGCCCGCCGAGCGCCCGCTGCCCGAGCTGCAGCAGACCGCCGGCCAGATCAAGGCGGCCCGTCAGGCCCGCATCAACGCCGAGCGCGCCGAACGCCGCGGCGACAAGCCACCGACGCTCAATCGCGCCGATCAACGCCGGGCCGCGCAAGCGCAGCGCCAGGCCGAGTACGAGGCCCGGCGCGCCGCCTACGCCTCGGGCGGTGGCGTCGGCACACCCGAGGCCGCGCGGCACGCGACCGGCGACTCACGACCCTGGATGCTGTACGTGAAGCAGTTCGCGGTGATGGGCGGCATCGCCCTCGCGCTGAAGGCACCGCTGATCTTCTACGCCGGCGTCATTCACCTGCTGCTGCGCATCAAGTCGCGCGACCGCACGTGGTGGGAGTTCTGGCTCGGCATCGGCGCGCTGATCCTGGTCAACGCGTGGCTGGTCCGGCGCTGAGCGCGCCGAGCGGCGTCACAGCACGGCGTAGCGGCCGGGCTTGTGGTTGACCGCGATGAAGAGATTCATCACGACGGCCGCGAGCACCGAGTACGCCACGCGCTGCGGCTCCACGACGGTGAGCGCGAGCAGCACGATGGCGCAGTCCATGCCCATCTGCACCTTGCCGGCGCGCCAGCCCTTGGCCTTCTGCAGGTAGAGCGAGACGATGGTCGCGCCGCCCAGGCTGGCCCGGTGCCGCGCCAGGAACAGGCAGCCCGAGCCCAGCAGCGCGCCGCCCAGCACGGCCGCGTAGGCCGGATGGATGCGGTCGATGGCGAAGAGCTTCGGTGAGAACTCGGTCAACACCGACAGCAGCGCGATCGAGATGAAGGTCTTGATCGTGAACTCGCGGCCCATGCGGGTCCAGGCGAACCAGTAGAACGGCAGGTTGATCAGGAAGAACAGCTTGCCCAGGCTGATGCCGGTGGCGTAGTGCAGCACGAAGGCCGCGCCCGCCGTGCCGCCGGTGAGCAGCCCGACCTGCGCGAACAGGATCAGCGCGAGCGACACGAACAGCGTGCCGGTGAAGATCGCCTGGGCGTCCTCGAACAGCGTGTGCGAGCGGATCGCGAGGTCAGCGAGCGGCTCGACGGCTGGCGGCGTCGCGGTCGTGGGTTGGGGGTCGGGGCTGGCGCTCATCCCGGGCAAGCAGCAGGAAACATGCCCGGGAGTGTCGCAGCAGCGGCGGCTCCCGTCAGCGTCCCTGCGCCTTCAGGCGCGCGTCCAGGCGAGGAAACACCCGCCGCGCGTTGCCCTCGTACACCAGTTGGCGCTCGGCCTCGTCCAGGTGCGGCGTGGCCTCGATGTAGCGCCTGGTGTCGTCGAAGTAATGCCCGGTCTCGGGATCGATGCCGCGCACCGCGCCGATCATCTCCGACGCGAAGAGCACGTTCCTCACCGGGATCACCTGGGCCAGCAGGTCGATGCCGGGCTGGTGATAGACGCAGGTGTCGAAGAACACGTTGTTGAGCAGGTGCTCGTCCAGCAGCGGCTTCTTGAGCTCCTGCGCCAGGCCGCGGAAGCGTCCCCAGTGATACGGCACCGCGCCGCCGCCATGCGGGATCAGGAACTTCAGCGTGGGGAAGTCCTTGAACAGATCACCGGTCAGGCACTGCATGAAGGCGGTGGTGTCGGCGTTCAGGTAATGCGCGCCGGTCGTGTGGAAACACGCGTTGCAGCTGGTGCTGACGTGGATCATCGCGGGGATGTCCAGCTCGACCATCTTCTCGTACAGCGGGTACCAGTGGCGATCGGTCAGCGGCGGGCTGGTCCAGTGACCGCCGGAGGGATCGGGGTTGAGGTTGATGCCGACGAAGCCGTAGTCCTTGACGCACTTCTCGAGCTCGGGGATGCAGCTCGCGGGGTCGACGCCGGGGCTTTGCGGGAGCATCGCCGCGCCGACGAAGTGCTCGGGGAAGAGCTCGGCCACGCGGGCGCAGAGCTCATTGCAGATCGCGGCCCAGGTCGATGAGGTCTGGAAGTCGCCGATGTGATGCGCCATGAAGCTGGCGCGCGGGCTGAAGATGGTGAGGTCGGAGCCGCGCTCCTTCATCTTGCGGAGCTGGTTGGTCTCGATGGACTCGCGCAGCTCGTCGTCGGAGATCTTGAGCGAGCTCGCGCTCGGCGCGCGGGCCGGGTCGTTGAGGGCCGCGATCTGCAGGTCGCGCCAGGCGCCCAGCGCCGCGGGGGCCGTCGTGTAGTGTCCGTGGACGTCGATGATCATGGGGGTCCTTCTGCCTTCAGCCTCGAGGGTCGCAACGCCGCATGGCGCGGCCGAGCCGGCGTCGACTGCGGCGGATTGTGGACACGAGCGCCCCGTCGTCCTAGTTATGGCCCGGACTAGCTGCTATTCAGATTCGGCATGGCGACGGCCAGGGGTGCTCTCACCACCCGAGCCGCCGCGGCCGATCAAGCCTTGAAGGTCACCCACGGCCGGAGCTTCACGACCGCGTCGATGAGCCCGGCCTCGGTCTGGGCCTCGATCACCGGTCCGATCGGCTTGTAGGCCTCGGGGGCCTCCTCGATGCGGCGTTCCTCGCGCAGCGTCACGCAGTGCCAGTCGGCGCCCTCGCGATCGACCGGTTGCAGCCGGCGCGTCTCCTGTCGTCGCACGCGGCGACCCGCGCCATGGCTGCAGGACCACAGCCAATCGGGATGCCCGCGACCAAGCGCGACATACGAGCCGTCGCCCATCGATCCCGGAATCAGCGCGAGCTGTCCTTCGTGGGCGGGCGTTGATCCCTTGCGATGGATGTTCAGGCCGTGCTCGCGCAGCACGACGTTGTGCGGCACGTCCACGACCAGATGTGTGTCGTCGGCGCCGAAGCACAGCGCGAACTCGCGACGCACCATCTCCGCCAGCACCACCCGATTGGCCCAGGCGTAGCGGGCCGCGACGCCCATGGCCTCGAGGTACTCGCCCGCAAGCGGCCCGGTGAGCGCATACAGCCGGCTCTCCGGGTGGCGCACGCCGGCCGGCCAGGCCTCGCGGGCGCGGTCCATCCAGCGCGCGCCGACATGGAAGCCCATGTCGCGCGAGCCGCTGTGGATCATGACGACGACATCGCCGACACGCAGTCCATGCGCATAGGCCGCGTGTCGATCGAGCACGCGCTCGACGACCTGCAGTTCAACGAAGTGGTTGCCGCCGCCCGGCGTGCCGAGGCAGGGATCGCGATAGCGTTCACGGCCATCGACGTAGGCATGCGGCGCGTGGCGCGAGTGCCCATCGAGGCTGTCGAGGCCCACGCAGCGCGCCACCTCGGCAGCGAGCCGGTCCCGGTCGACGCCGGCCCACAGGCCCTCGGGCGCGAGCCGGTCGATGAAGGCGAGCGGCCCTGCGTCGAAGAGCGCCTGGAAGGCCTGCGTGGGCGTGGGCACGTTGCGGGCGTTCTTCAGCAGGGCCGCCTTCAATCGCGCGATCAGCGCGGTCTGGTGGGGCGCGACCTGCGCCAGCGACAGGCCGGTCGTGATCAGGCGCATGCCGCAGTTGATGTCGGTGCCGATGGCTGCCGGGATCACGACGTCCGCGGGCGTGGCCACGACGGCGCCGACCGGCGCGATCGTGCCGGGGTGGAAGTCCGGCGTCGCGCAGGCGGCGCAGACAGCGTCGTCGCCGTCGGGCGTCTTCACCGAGGCGAAGTCCAGCAGTTGGCGAACCGCCTTTTCCTCCAGCGGCAGCGAGGCCGGCAGCAGGATGGTGGCTTGGGCGCGTTCGTTGCGGACGGTGTAGATGCCGTCCTCGAGACGCAGGTCGATGCGCGCGCGAGCGAAGGCGCGCTGGAGTCGATGGAAGTGGGACATGGTGCTGTGCACTCCGGGGCCGGGAGGCCTCCGAGGCCTGGTGGGTCCAGGCGAAAAGGGGCAGCCGCCGGCGAAACGCCGTGGCTGGGAGCCTTTCCTGCAGCAGCAGTCAGAAAAGTGGGCGCGAGTCTAACGAGCCGGACGAGATCCGGCAACCCGAGCCGGCTTCACTGCGTCCTCACTTCGTCCACACCACCCGATAGACGTCCTGGCCATCGCGCCAGTAGGACTTGTCGTGGCGCACCACGATGCCCAGCGACGGCGAGTCGCCGATGGTGTCGCCGTCCTTGATGACCGGTCCCTTCGAGACCAGATAGGTGGCCGTGCCGGTGATCAGCGACAAGACCTCCGACGCCGGGCGTTTCACATCCTTGGCCTCGAGCTCGCGCAGGTCATAGACGTTCATCCCCTCGGTGGACATCGACACGCCCTGCGGTCCGCCCGAGATGCGGAAGTCCACCCACAGCCAGACCGGTGGCAGGTCGCGGCTGGCGCGCGAACTGGCCTTGACGAACATGTCGCGAGGGCGCAGCGCCGACATCCAGTAGCTGGCGATCGCGTTGTCGTTGCCATCGAGCAGCGCCGCCGTCAGGTCGGTCAACAGCAAGGCGCGATCGAGCCGATCCAGCTTCGTGCCGAGCAAGCTCACGATGAGTTGCGCGCGATGCTGGGCAGCGTCAGCGCACGCGGTCTTCCAGAACCAGGCCGCCGCGCAGAGATCGTCGACCTGCCCGTCCGGCAGCGGCCGGTCCAGCACGCCGACCATGGCGGTCCCGCCCGCCACGCGGAACAGCATGACCTCGGGCTCCGAGGACGCTGGTGCGGCTTTGGACGCTGCCTTCGCCTCGGGCTCGACCTCCGTCACCGTCATCTGCCCCTTCACGCGCGCTCGCAGACGCTGCTCCAGGCGCGCTTTCACCGTCTTGGCGTCGGGCAGCTTGGGCTCGCGAAGCAGCACGAAAGTCAGGACGTCGTCCGACGCCTCCGCGGCATGGGCGGGCGTGCCCGTCAGGGCAAGAAGGGCGGCGAGAAGCAGTCGCATGGTTGATCGGCGAATTCGATGGCGCCGGGAGTATCGGCGAAGCCCCGCCCAGGCCCGATCGGGCGCATGCGGTAAGCTCCCGCGCCCGCAGCGATGCGCAGTTCGCGCGCCGCCGGGCATCGATTCAATGGACGAAGGGAAGCAGTTGTGCAGGATGTGGCGGACACCGATGTCGTGATCATTGGCGCGGGCGCCGCCGGGCTGATGTGCGCCTTCATGGCCGCGCAGCGCGGGCGCAGCGTGCGGCTCATCGACCACGCCAACAAGGCCGGCAAGAAGATCCTGATGTCGGGTGGCGGCAACTGCAACTTCACCAACCTGTACACCGAGCCGGCCAACTTCCTCTCGCAGAACCCGCACTTCTGCAAGTCGGCGCTGGCCCGCTACACGCAGTGGGACTTCATCGCGCTGGTCAACAAGCATCAGATCCCGCACCACGAGAAGAAGCTCGGTCAGCTGTTCTGCGACAACAAGTCCATCGACATCCTGCGCATGCTGCTCAACGAGTGCGAGGCCGCCGGCGTCAAGCCGGAGCTCGACACCTCGGTGCAGACGATCGAGAAGACGGACGCGGGCTACGTGCTCGCGACGTCCGCCGGCGCGATGCGTTGCCAGTCGCTGGTGATCGCCACGGGCGGCTTGTCGATCCCGACGATGGGCGCGACGGGGTTCGGTTATCAGGTCGCGAAGCAGTTCGGCCACCACCTGTTGCCCACGCGCGCGGGGCTGGTGCCGTTCACGATCACGGACCAGTTGAAGGACCTGTGCAATGAGCTGAGCGGCACCTCGGTGGACTGCCTGGTGAGCTGCAACGGCAAGAGCTTCCGCGAGAACATCCTGTTCACGCACCGCGGGCTGAGCGGCCCCGCGATCCTGCAGATCTCGTCGTACTGGCTGCCGGGGCAGGCGGTGGAGATCAACCTGCTGCCGGATCTGAACGTGCCGGAATGGCTCGCGCGCCAGCGCAACGACCGGCCCAACGCGGAGCTCAAGACGCTGCTGGCGGAGCTGTTCACGAAGAAGATGGCGACGCTGATCGGCGAGCAGTGGTTCGTTTCCAAGCCGATCAAGCAGTACACGCACGCGGAGCTGGAGCAGATCGCCGAGCGGCTGTCGGCGTGGCAGGTGGTGCCGGCGGGGACCGAGGGCTATCGGACGGCCGAGGTGACGCTGGGCGGCGTGGACACCAAGGAGGTGTCGTCCAAGACGATGGAATCGCTGAAGTCGCCGGGGCTGTACTTCATCGGCGAGGTGCTGGACGTGACGGGCCACCTCGGTGGTTTCAACTTCCAGTGGGCGTGGGCTTCCGCGCACGCGGCGGCGCAGTTCGTGTGAGGGGTGGCGGCACCGCGAGGTCGAGTCACGCCAGAAAGACAGACGGCCCCCGAAGGGGCCGCCGCGTTGCGGGGTTCTCTATCGCGTTGAACGCGAACTCCCATTCCAGCTGGGACCCGATCACTCGGGCGGCACTACCTATCTCACCCCACTGCGTGTAGATCTTCAGGAGAGGGAGTCTATGCGGCCCCACCATCGAGATCCTTAGTACCAAGCCTTCCCCGCATGCCGCCTAGCAGCACCCGGTAGGTGATTGACTTGGCACAGTGAGCAGAACACGGTCGAGTACTGATCGAAGGTTGCAAACACGCCACGCGGAATGCCATGCGAGGCCAACTTCCAACTCGCTTGATTCAGCGCAAACTGCGCCGACACCTTGAGAGAAAGCATGACGACCCGATCACGCACGAGGGTTCGCCGTCATGTGCAACGTCTCCGCCGAACGCGGGCCCCATCTTCAGGGCCTCGCGGACGATCTCTTCGAGGTCCCTATGGCTGACCACCAGGAGGTTGTTCGCCCCCACCACCGTTTCAAGAACGTGGTGCGATGCGGAAAGCCATGGGATCTCTCACATCTCGATCCGTTCGCATTCCGCGTTGATCCAGGACTCGGCTTCGAAGTGACCGTCGTGGTTCTCTTCTCAAGTCATTGCTTCACGCGCTCCGTTTCGCGCGATGGCCGCCCTAAGTCATCAATCCCAGTGGACGAACTTTTTGACGATGGTCGCGAGCTTCGTGTCCTCTGCGAGCGCAGGTACGAGTTGTCGAAACGCCATCTACCCGCGTTGGTCCGCGAATTGCGCCAACGTTCGATTCAAATCGCTCGCGACAACCCGCAGAATTTCGTGTCGATCAAACGGCCGGAAGGCTGCGACGACGGCGAGGGCCGACAACATTACGTCATGTTTTTTGAAGTCGTCCGTGACACCAAGCGCAAAGGCCGTCTGCTCATGCAGATTCAATCTGCGTACTCGGTGGATGCCTCATCGCAGGAGCGCTTCCGGCTCCGTCGCCGCATCGCATTCCTGAACCTCCTCAAGCTCACCTCTTTGCGCCGACGCATTTCCGGATGAGCACAAAGACAGACGGCCCCCGAAGGGGCCGCCGCATGCGGGGTTCTCTATCGCGTGAGACGCGAACGACCAGTCCAGCTGGAACCTGAGATTCAGGTGGCTCTACCCTTCACACTCCGCCCAGGTAGATCTTCGAGAGGCGCAGTCTAGTGGCCTGCGAAAGGCCATGCAAGATGGCCGAGTGACAACGTGTTGCCGTCAACCGGGGAGTGACGAATAGCCACGCCCCTCGCTGCCCGTTCCAATCGGCGCGTTGTCGACCAGGGAGAACCCATGACGAAGACTTTCGCGGCGCCGGCCTTGCGGCGCCGTTCCGTGCTCGCGGCCAGCCTGGCACCCCTCCTCGCCGCCACGCCCGCCTGGTCCGCCGCGACCGCCATCGCCAAGGCCGATGCATCGAGCGCGCGCACCGCCGCCGACTTCGACACCTGGGCCGCCCGCCTCGCCGCCGATCGCATGCGCGAGCAGCCCCAGCACGCCACCGCCATGCAGTACTTCGAGCGCCCGATCCAGGATCGGCTCGATGGGCAATGGGACTCGCTCTCGCGCGAGCATGAGCTCGCGGCCATGGCCCGCGATCGCCGGGCCCTCGCCGAGCTCGCACGTTTCCCGCGCGACGCCCTCTCACCCTCGCAACGCGCCTCGGCCTCGCTCATCGCCTGGGCCCTGCAGCAGGACGTCGACGATGCCCCGTTCATCGACCACGGCTACGTCTTCGAGCACATGGACGGCGTGCATGTCGGCCCGATCACCTTCCTGGTCCAGGAACACCCGCTGCGCGACGCTCGCGATGTACGCAGCTTCCTGCAACGCATGGCGGGCCTCGCCGCGCTGATGGACCAGGGCATCGCCCGCGCCCGTGCCGCGCAGGCCAAGGGCGTGTTGATGCCGCGCTTCATCACCGCCACATCGATCGGACAGATCGAGCAGTTCATCGCCGCCAAGCCCGCGGACAACCCGCTCGTGAGCACGCTCGCCGCGCGCATGGCCGCCCTCCCCGACATGACGCCCGCCGCGCAGCACCGCGCGCGGCGTCAGGCCGAGGCCATCGTCGCCAAGTCCGTCGTGCCGGCCTGGCGTCGCGGTCTGACGCTGCTGCGCGCGCAGCTGCCGCTGACCACCGACGACGCGGGCCTGTGGCGCCTGCCCGATGGCGACAAGCTCTACGCGCTGCGCCTGCGCGGCAACACGACGACCACGTTGTCGCCGGCCGAGATCCACGCGATCGGCTTGCAGCAGGTGGCGCGCATCGAGTCGGAGATGGACGGCCTGCTGCGCCACCTCGGCTACACCGACGGCAACATCGAGCAGCGCTTCCGCGCGATGGACGCGGACCGCCAGCCCAAGGAGGCCGCGCCCCAGGCGCAGCTGCTGGCGCGCTACACCGACTACCTGCGCGACGCGCAGCAGCGCGCGCGCAAGCTCTTCGACATCGTGCCGCAGGCCGCCGTCGAGGTCCGGCGCGAACCCGCGCTCACCGAACCCACCGCGTCCGCGCACTACACGACGCCCGCCCCCGACGGCACGCAGCCAGGCGTGTTCTGGGCGCCGCTCGGCGGCCCGACCTACGAGATCGCGGACATGCGCACGCTGGTCCATCACGAGGCGATCCCGGGCCACCACTTCCAGCTCGCGATCCAGATGGAAGCCAAGGAGCTGCCCTACTTCCGCCGCCGCCAGGTCTTCTCCGCGGGCTCGGCCTATGTCGAGGGCTGGGCGCTGTACGCCGAGCAGCTCGCCGTCGAGAACGGCTGGTACGAAGGCGATCCGGTGGGCCACCTCGGTCAGCTCTACGGCGCGCTCTTCCGCGCTCGACGGCTCGTGGTCGACACCGGCCTGCACGCGATGAAGTGGACCCGCCAGCAGGCCATCGACTACGGCATCACGCCGCAGGAGGTCGACCGCTACGTGACCTGGCCCGGCCAGGCCTGCGCCTACATGCTAGGCCGGCTGCGCATCGAGGCCCTGCGCGAGCAAGCGCGTCAACAGCTCGGCGACCGCTTCGACATCAAGCAGTTCCACAACACCGTGCTGCTGACCGGCGACGTGCCGCTCACGGTGCTGGAGCAGGTCGTTGGAGAGTGGGTCGTGGCGGTGGCGGAGCGCCCGCCGGGCTCGTCCCCGGCGCATGCCGCGCCATGAGCGACTCCACCCACTCAATGAAGACACGCAGCTTCGCGCTGACGTGTCGATGGGGCGGATAGGCCACGTACATCGGCATCGGATCGAGCGCCCAGTCCTCGAGCAGCGCGACGAGCTCGCCGCGCGCCGCGTGCGCATCGGCCATGTAGCGCGGCAGCCAGAGCACGCCCATCCCGGCGAGCCCCGCCGCGAGATAGGCGTTGCCATCGTCGACGGCCACCGCGTAACGCCCGCGCACGTCGACGGTCTCGTCACCGCGTCGCATCTCGATCGACGCAACGCGGCCCACGCTGGAGCGCAGGAAACCGACGATGCGGTGGCGCTCGTCCTCGATCTCGCGCGGATGCGACGGCGTGCCGGCCGCCTGGAGATACGACGGCGCCGCGTAGACGCCCAACGGCAGGTCCCCGATGCGTCGCGCGACCAGCGCCGACACCGTGACCTCACCGCCTCGCAGCACCGCGTCCACGCGGTCGCCGATCACATCGACGATGCGGTCGCTGACGCCCATGTCGAGCTGGATCTCGGGATACCGCGTGTGGAACTCGGGCAGCGCGGGCATGAGGATCAGCCGCGCGAAGGGACTCGGCACGTCCACGCGCAGCCGGCCGCGCGGTGAGGCGCTCGCGTCCGACAACGCGGTGTCGGCATCGTCGAGCTCCGACAGCACGCGCACGACGCGCTCGTAATACGCGGCGCCATCGGGCGTCACGCGGACCTGCCGCGTCGTGCGATGCAGCAGCTTCACGCGCAGCCGCGCCTCGAGCTGTTGCACCAGCTGCGTCACGGTCGTCTTGCTCAGGTGCAGCGTCTGCGCGGCCTTGGTGAAGCTGCCGGCCTCCACCACGCGGGCGAAGGCCTGCAATGCATCGAATCTGTCCATCGAGCGGTCCTGATTGTTTGGGATCCCCAAACAGTCATTGTGCGACCTGCCTGTTTATCGATGTCCGCGCGATTCCTAAAGTCCCTGCATCGCCTCCTCGTTTCCCTCGAGGCGTCTTCAGACTTCAAACAGGAACTTCCCATGACCGCACGCGATGTCGTTTTCCCTCCCGGCCGTCAGGCGCTGTACGAGCGCAACCGCTACTCGCCGGCGATCCGCGCCAATGGCCTGCTCTTCGTCTCCGGTCAGGTGGGCAGCCGCCCTGACGGCTCGCCGGAACCCGAGCTGGAGGCGCAGGTGCGCCTCGCCTTTGACAACCTCAATGCGATCCTCGCGGCCGCCGGCTGCAGCTTCGACGACGTCATCGACGTGACGGTGCTGATCGTCGATCCGGACCAGAAGTTCGAACGCATCTGGCCCATCGTCGGCGAGTACTGGGGCGAGGCACCGCATCCGACGCTCACCGGCATCGGCGTGACCTGGCTCTACGGCTTCGATTTCGAGATCAAGGTCGTGGCGAAGCTGCCGGAGGCCGCCTCGGGCAGCGCCTCGGAAGGCGCGGGCTGATAGATTCAGCCCCATCGCTCTGCGGAGCGCCCTGGAGCCCCGTCATGTCCCGCTTCACTGCCAGTTGCCTCTGCGGCGACGTGCGGCTGGTCGCCACCGGCCTGCCCTACCGCGCCGGCGTCTGCCACTGCCTGGACTGCCGCAAGCATCACGGCGCGCTCTTCCATGCCTCGGGCATCTTCCCCGAGGACGCCGTCGCCATCACCGGCCTGACCCACGAGTACCGCGGCCGGCACTTCTGCCCGCGCTGCGGCTCCTCGGTCTTCTCGCGCTCCGGCGACGAGATCGAGGTCAGCCTCGGCGCCCTCGACGCCCCGGATCAGCTGCGGCCGACCTACGAGCTCTGGACCGTGCGGCGCGAGGCCTGGCTGCCCGAATTCCCCGTGGCCAGACGCTACGAGCGTGACCGCCTCAACACGGATCGCCACGAGCCTTGAGCCCCCGGGCGCGTTTCCGGGCCATTTGCACGGACAATCGCGCATGACCCGCAACGACCCTTCCGGCGCCCGCGCACCCGCGCCAGCCGCCGCTTCCGGCGCCAACGCCGCCTTCGACAGCCTCCCGCTGCCCCCGACGATGCTGGCCACGCTGCAGCAGCTGGGCTACCTGTCGATGACCCCGATCCAGGCCGCCAGCCTGCCGCTGACGCTGGCCGGCCGCGACCTGATCGCGCAGGCCAAGACCGGCAGCGGCAAGACCGCCGCCTTCACGCTGCCGCTGCTGGCCAACCTGAATCCGCGCCGCTTCGCCGTGCAGGCGCTGGTGCTGTGCCCCACGCGTGAGCTCGCCGACCAGGTCACGCAGGAGATCCGCCGGCTCGCCCGCGCCGAGGACAACATCAAGACGCTGACGCTGTGCGGCGGTGTCCCGATCCGCAATCAGCTCGCCAGCCTGGCGCACGGCGCGCACATCATCGTCGGCACGCCGGGCCGCATCCTCGACCACCTGCAGCGCGAGACGCTGTCGCTCGAGGCGCTGAACACGCTGGTGCTCGACGAGGCCGACCGCATGCTCGACATGGGCTTCGCCGAGGACATCGCGCAGGTCGTCGCGCATTGCCCGAAGGCGCGCCAGACGCTGCTGTTCTCCGCGACCTATCCGGACGGCGTCGCGTCGATGGCCGGCAAGTTCATGCGCGATCCGCAGGAGATCACGCTGACCGAGCGCCACGCCGCCACGAAGATCCGCCAGCGCTTCTACGAGGTCACCGAGAGCGAGCGGCTGCATGCCGTGGGCCTGCTGCTCAACCACTTCCGCCCGGCCAGCACGCTCGCGTTCTGCAACACCAAGCAGCAATGCCGCGACCTCGTCGCGGTGCTGCAGTCGCAGGGCATCGTCGCGCTGGAACTGCATGGCGACCTCGACCAGCGTGACCGCGACCAGGTGCTGGTGCGTTTCGCCAACCGCAGCTGCAGCGTACTCGTGGCCACCGACGTCGCCGCGCGCGGCCTGGACATCGCGCAACTCGAGGCCGTCATCAACGTCGACATCACGCCCGATCCCGAGGTCCACGTGCACCGCGTCGGCCGCACCGGCCGCGCCGACGAGGAAGGCTGGGCCTTCAGCCTCGCGAGCCTCGATGAAATGGGCCGCGTGGGGCGCATCGACGTGCTGCAGGGCGGCGCCAGCGCCTGGCATCCGCTGTCGGAGCTGACCCCGGCCGCCGATGGCAAGACGCTGACGCCGCCGATGACGACGATCCAGATCCTGGGCGGCCGCAAGGAGAAGATCCGTCCGGGCGACGTGCTGGGCGCGCTGACCAAGGACCTCGGCATCGAGGGCACGAAGATCGGCAAGATCAACGTCAACGACTTCTCGACCTATGTCGCCGTGGACAGCGCGATCGCCAAGGACGCGCTGCGCGGCCTGAACGCGGGCAAGGTCAAGGGCAAGTCCGTGAAGGCGAGGCTGCTGTGAGCGAGTTCGCGACCCTGGGGCTGTCCTCCCCGCTGCTGCGCGCGGCCGAGGCGCTGGGCTTCGACGCCCCCACGCCCATCCAGGCCGCCGCGATTCCCGCGGTGCTGACCGGGCGCGACGTGCTCGGTTCGGCCGCCACGGGGTCGGGCAAGACGGTGGCGTTCGCGTTCCCGGTGCTGCAGCGCATGGACGCGGCTGGCCGGCCGGCGCTTCGCCGCACGCATGTGCTGGTGCTGGTGCCCACGCGCGAGCTCGCGGTGCAGGTCGGCGAGACCTTCCGTGAGATCGGCCGCCACCTCGACGACCCGATCAAGCTCAGCGTGCTGTATGGCGGCGTGTCGATCAATCCGCAGATGATGGCGCTGCGCGGCGGCGCGGACGTCGTCGTCGCGACGCCGGGCCGGCTGCTGGACATCGTGGCGCAGAACGCGCTCAAGCTCGGCGAGGTCGACTGCCTGGTGCTCGACGAAGCCGACCGGCTGCTGGATGCGGGCTTCGCCGAGGAACTGGACCGCGTGCTGGCGCTGCTTCCGAAGAAGCGTCAGAACCTGCTGTTCTCCGCGACCTTCCCCGACGCGGTGCAGGCGCTGACCGCGCAGCTGCTGCGCGATCCGATCCGTGTCGAGCTCGCGCATGAGCCGAGCTCGCAGGCGCGCATCGAGGAGCACGCGGTGGAGGTCGACGCGGCCAAGCGCACGCCGCTGCTGCGTCACATGATCGAGCGCGGCGAATGGTCGCGGGTGCTGGTCTTCGTGGCGACGCGCTACGCCTGCGATCACGTGGCCGACAAGCTGCGCCGCGCGGGCCTGGAGGCGGCGGCCTTCCACGGCGATGCGAGCCAGGGTGCGCGCATGCGCACGCTGCAGGACTTCAAGGCGGGCCGGATCCGGGTGCTGATCGCGACCGACCTCGGCGCGCGCGGCATCGACATCGCGCAGCTGCCGGTGGTGGTGAACTACGACCTGCCGCGCGCGGCGGCCGATTACACGCATCGCATCGGCCGGACGGCGCGCGCGGGCGCGGACGGCATCGCGGTGAGCTTCATCAGCGCGGACACCGAGGCGCACTTCCGCCTGATCGAGAACCGTCAGGGCCGGCGCGTGCCGCGCGAGCGCATCGAGGGTTTCGAGCCCAAGAACGCATCCGCCGACTCGCTCGCCGATGCGCCGTCCGCTGCGGACCCCACCAACGGCGGACTCGATCCCAACGGCGGCATCAAGGGCAAGCGGCCGAGCAAGAAGGACAAGCTGCGGGCGGCCGCGGCGCTCAAAGCGCCGGCAAACGGATCTCGGTGAGCTGCCAGGACGCGAAGCCGTGGCGCGCGAAGACGAGCGCCGTGCGGCGGTCCTCGGTCTGACCGGCCCGGCGCGCGTAGAGCACGAAGGTGTTCACGCCCTGGTGCTCGGTGCTCCAGATGGGGTCGTGTTTCTCGCCGGGCGCGTTGCCATCGCTCCGGCCCTCGGGGTCGGAGGGCGCTTCGCTGCGATCACGTGAGCGGCCCGATCGCGCGGGCATCAGCTTGCCTTCCTGCATGACGCGCATGACGGACTCGGGCCGCACTAGCGCATCAACCATGCGGTCCACCAGCGCAGTCGCGAGCAGCGAGCCGAAGGCCGCGCCGGCCCGGGCGATGTCGCTGCCCGATTCGGAGGACTGGCCCAGGCGCGCATCGGCCGCGGCGGCGAGCTGGACCTTGAGGCTCTCGCGCAGGCGCGGGTAATCGACGCGTTCGCTGAAGGCATCGGCATCGCCGGCCCGCGCGGCGGATCGCATCTGATGGATCGCCAGCCACGGCGACCAGTACCAGTACGCGGCCAGCGCCAGGATCGCGGCGACGACGCCGCCCTTGACGAGCCGTTGAGCGGTGGGGGTCATGGGTTGCGCAGAAGCGTCGAAGCGTCGAAGGGACGGTGTGGCGACTGTAGGCACTCCGCAGGAGCCGCGCGCATGGGCCACCTGGATCGGCCGTGTCGGACGACGCCGATCTCCCGCGCCAGACAACACCGCGTCATCGCTCGGCGAGCGGCAGGAGACGCGACATGGGCCCCCGGCTTGCCGTAGCCGCGCCATCAACATGGCGAGATGACGCATGGCCCAGCTTCCCCAGGATCCCCTTGTCCAGATCAGCACCGGCGCGAGCGGCCTGGACGACGTATTGCGGGGCGGGCTTCCCGCCGGGCACCTCTACCTCCTCGAGGGTTCCTCGGGCGCCGGGAAGACGACGCTGGGACTGCAGTTCCTGCTGGAGGGGCTGCGCAACGGGGAGCGCGTGCTCTGGTGCACGCTGGCGGAAACCGAGTCCCAGCTCATCGCGACCGCGCGCTCCCACCGCTGGGACCTGACGGGCGTTGACATCGTGAACCTGGCTGACGTGGAGGCCGAGGCAGAAGGGGATTACTCGTTCTTCTCTCCCAGCGATGTGGAGCTCAACGATGTCGTCGGGCGCATCCTGCGCGTCACCGAATCGATCCGCCCCCAGCGGGTCGTTTTCGACCCGTTCTCCGATGTCAAGCTGCTGGCCCGGGACCCGCTGCGTTTCCGGCGCCAGCTGCTGCGGCTGCGCGAGCACTTCTCGCAGCTCGGCGCGACGGTGCTGCTGATCCAGGAGTCCGGCATCGAGGTCGGCTCCGACACCGCGGGCGAGGGGGTCGTCCACGGCATCATCACGCTGTACCAGCACTCGCCGGATTACGGCAAGCAGCGCCGGCGCCTGCAGGTGCACAAGATGCGAGGCGTGCCGGTGCGCGAGGGCTATCACGACCTGGCCATCGAGACCGGCGGCCTCGTCATCTATCCGCGCCTGGTCGCCAACGAGCACGACGTGCCCGATGTGGTCGGCCGGGTGAGCAGCGGCAACGAGGCCCTGGACCAGATGATGGGCGGCGGCATGGACCTGGGGGCCAGCCTGCTCGTCACCGGCCCCTCCGGCATCGGCAAGAGCACGCTGTGCATGCAGTTCCTGAACGAGTCGGCCCGTCACGGCGCGCGGTCCGCCGTGTTCCTGTTCGACGAGACGCGGCGGGCCTTCCTGTCCCGCGCGGACGCGCTCGAGATGGCGACCCGCGATCACATCGATCGCGGCCTCATCGGCCTGCGTCAGATCGATCCCGCCGAGTTCTCCCCGGGCGAGTTCGCCCATCTGATCAGGCGCACGGTCGAGGAGGACGGCGTGTCGATCGTGGTGATCGACTCGCTCAACGGCTATCTCACCGCCATGCCCGACGAGAAACACCTGGCCATGCACATGCATGAGCTGCTGAGCTACCTCTCCAACCGCGGCGTCGCGACCCTGCTGACGCTGAACCAGCAAGGGGTCGTCGGGGAGTCCGCGACGCCGCTGGACGTCACCTACCTTGCCGACGTGGCCATCCTCATGCGCTACTTCGAAAGCGACGGCGAGATCCGCCGAGCCGCATCGGTGGTCAAGCGTCGCGTGGGACCGCATGACGCGACGATCCGGGAGATGCGGATCGCGCCGCCGGGTGTCCTGATCGGCCGGACGCTGAAGGACTTCCATGGGGTGTTGTCCGGGCTGCCTGAGACACGGGAGGCTGCGGACGCGAAGGAGCAGGCATGAGCGATCGTGCCGAGCAAGCCGCGGATGGCGGGATGACGGCGCGCCCCGGGATGGCGAAGGGGCGCGTGCTGGACGCGGCGTCGACCGATGTGCTCATCCTGGCCGCGCCGCGCGATGCCGAGCTGGCCGACCGGGCGCTGACGGGGGGCGGCTTCTCCTGCAAGCGCTGCGCGGACGAGTCGCAGTTGCTCGCCGAGCTCACCCCGGCCGCGGGGTCCCTGCTCATCGCGCAGGAGCGTCTGACACGCACGCTGCTGCGCCGGCTGGGCTCCAGCGTGAAGGCGCAACCGGCGTGGTCGGACCTGCCCGTCCTCATCGTCGCGAGCGCCGAGTCGGACCGCATGCCGCTGCGCGCCGTGCATGAACTGGGAAACGTCTCCATCATCCAGCGGCCCATGACGCAGGACGCGCTGCTGTCCACGGTGGCCTCGGCGCTGCGCGCGCGGCGCCGTCAGCTCGAGGTGCGCGATCTGCTCGACCAGCAACGCGAGCAGGCCGAGCGCAAGGATCAGTTCCTGGCCATGCTGGCGCATGAGCTGCGCAATCCGCTCACGCCGATCCGTTACGCGGCGCACCTGCTGCAGCGCCAGGGTCTGGCCGCCGACCGTCAGGCGCATCTGGCGCAGCTGGTGGACCGTCAGGTCGAGCACATGGGCCGGATCATCGACCAGCTGCTGGACGTGTCGCGCCTGACGCGCGGCATGATCCGGCTGAACAAGACGCGGGTCGACCTGTGCGCGCTGACCCAGGACATGCTGGCCGCCCATGCGATCGCGGCGCAGGCCAAGGAGATCCTGATCAGCTGTGATTGCAGCTGCTCGGCCTGGGTGTCCGGGGATGAGACGCGGCTGCGGCAGGTCCTCGACAACCTCATCGACAACGCCATCAAGTTCTCCCCGCCCGGTCACGACATCCAGGTGAGCGTCAGCGCGCAGGACGGCAAGGTGATCTGGCGCGTCAAGGACGATGGCGACGGCATCGAACCGCAGATGTTGCCGCTGCTCTTCGACGCGTTCGTGCAGGCGGACCGCTCGCTGGAGCGATCGCGGGGCGGGCTGGGATTGGGGCTGGCGCTGGTCAAGGGGCTGGTGACGATGCACGGAGGCACCGTGTCGGTGCACTCCGACGGTCCGGGCCGCGGCAGCGAGTTCACGCTGGAGCTTCCCGCCGAGCATGCCCCCGAGAGCCCACGCGACCTCGGGGCCGGCCTGGCCGGGAAGCGGGCGACCAAGGACGTGCTGATCGCCGAGGACAACGTCGATGCCGCGGAGGCCCTGCGCATGATCCTGGAGGGGCATGGTTACCGGGTGCACGTCGTCCACAGCGGACCTGCCGCGGTGGAGGCCTTGCGTCGCACGCGGCCGCAGGTGCTGATCTGCGACATCGGGCTGCCGGGCATGAGCGGCTACGACGTCGCGCGGGCCGCGCCTTCGGTGCACCGGCCCGAGCTGATGCTGGCGGTCACTGGATACGGCTCGGCGGAAGACCGGACGAACGCGCTCGCAGCGGGATTCGACGGCCATCTGGCCAAGCCCGTGGCCGTGTCCGACCTGCTGCGCGAGGTGTCGGTGGTGACGCCCGGGTGAGGACAGCGAGGCTCTTTCGCGCGACATCAGGGGACGAAAGTCACGCCCACGCGACATCGCCGGCAACACGCCGCGGGCCGCAGGGCTCAGACTGAGGGGTCCTCACTTTTCGGCGTCTCGCTGCGCCACTGCGGACCATGTCAGATCTCGCCGAGCTCGACGTCGCCTCCCTGGCGCCGGAAGCCCTCACGCTGCACACCGCATTCCAGCCGGTGTTCAGCCTGACCCACGGTCGCCTGGTGGGCCATGAGGCCTTGCTGCGCGCGCAAGGCGCCGATGGCCGCCCTGCGCCCCCCAGCGAGCTCTTCACCGCGATCACGACGCCCGCCTCCCTGGCCGCGCTCGACGCGCGCGCCGTGCGCCAGCATCTGTCGGCCTACGTGTCGGCGGGCAAGCGCGAGGCGGCGGAATGGCTCCTCCTCAACCTGCATCCGGTGTCGCTGCTGCCAGACACCGGCGCCCTGGACGACATCGTGCTCGCCATCGAGGAGAGCGGACTGCGCCCATCTCGCATCGTCATCGAGGTGCTCGAGTCTCCGCTCTTCGAGGACGATCGCGTCTACCCCGCCCTGCAGCGCTTGCGTGATCTGGGCTGCCTGATCGCACTGGACGACTTCGGGGCGGGGCACTCCAACTTCGAACGCATCTTCGACCTGCGGCCGCACCTGGTGAAGCTGGATCGCCGCGTGCTGCTGCGCGCCAAGGGCGACGCGAGGGCCAGACGGATCCTGCAGCGCATGGTCTCGCTCATCCAGGAATGCGGCGCCCTGGTGCTGATCGAGGGCGTCGAGACCCTGGCCGGTGCCCATGTGGCGCTCACCTGTGACGCGGATTTCGTCCAGGGCTATTACTTCGGACGGCCCGCCGCCGAGGTGCTCCCGGCGCAAGGCGAGCATCCCCCGCTGCTGCAGGCCTGGGACAGCTTCGACGAGGGGCAGTCGCGCGCCGACGATCGATGGCGCGAATCGATGGGCGCGCACTGCGACGATCTTCGGCTGGCCAGCATCCAGCTCGCGGCGGGCGCGTCGGTGGCCACCGCCTGTGCGGGATTCCTCGCCGCGGACGGCGCGACGATGTGCTACCTGCTCGATGACCGGGGTCACCAGATCGAGGAGGTCGCCTTCCGGGACGACGGGATGCGACGGCGGCTCGGGGGCACCGAGCAGTTCGAGCCGCTGCGCGACTGCGCAGGCGCCCGCTGGTCGCGCCGGCAGTATTTCCGGCGGGCCGTGTCCTTCCCCGGGGCGGTTCAGCTCACGCGTCCGTACCTCACGCTGCAGGGCGGCTGGATGTGCCTCACGGCATCGATCGCCTTCGAGATCGAGGGCCGCAGGGTGATCCTGTGCGGGGACCTGCGCATCGATCCGACGGAGGCCGCGGCATGATGCTGCCGCCGTTTCCGCAGGACGAGGCGTGGCGCCTGGACGTGCTGCGCCGGCATGACCTGCTGTCCTCCGCGCACGACCCCTTCCTGGACGCGCTGGCGACGACCGTCGCGCGCTCCTTCCGGGTCCCGATGTCGGCGGTGTCGCTGATCGATGCGGAGGGTCAGTTCTTCAAGGCCCGGGTGGGCCTTCCCGTCCGCAGCACGCCGCGCAGCTGCTCCTTCTGCGCCCACACGCTGTGGTGGCCCGCGCCGCTGGTGGTGCTCGATGCCTTGGAGGACGAGCGCTTCAACGACAACCCGCTGGTGACGGGCGATCCCAGGATCCGCTTCTACGCCGGCGCGCCGATTCACCTGCATGGCGTCTGCCTGGGCACGCTGTGCGTGCTGGACCATCGCCCGTGGAGCGATTTCGGCGATGCCGAGATGCGCTTCCTGCGAGGCGCGTCGATGGCGGTGGAAGAGCGCTTGATCCAGATGACGAGGTCGCCGCAGGCCGAGCAGGGGGTATCGGCGGCTGAGGATCGGGCGGCGTGAAAACGGGACGTGTGTTCGGCTTGGCGGTCAGCGCGGCCGCGGCGCTCAAAGCGCCGGCAAACGGATCTCGGTGAGCTGCCAGGACGCGAAGCCGCGGCGCTCGAAGACGAGCGCCGTGCGGCGGTCCTCGGTCTGACCGGCCCGGCGCGCGTAGAGCACGAAGGTGTTCACGCCCTGGTGCTCGGTGCTCCAGATGGGGTCGTGTTTCTCGCCGGGCGCGTTGCCATCGCTCCGGCCCTCGGGGTCGGAGGGCGCTTCGCTGCGATCACGTGAGCGGCCCGATCGCGCGGGCATCAGCTTGCCTTCCTGCATGACGCGCATGACGGACTCGGGCCGCACTAGCGCATCAACCATGCGGTCCACCAGCGCAGTCGCGAGCAGCGAGCCGAAGGCCGCGCCGGCCCGGGCGATGTCGCTGCCCGATTCGGAGGACTGGCCCAGGCGCGCATCGGCCGCGGCGGCGAGCTGGACCTTGAGGCTCTCGCGCAGGCGCGGGTAATCGACGCGTTCGCTGAAGGCATCGGCATCGCCGGCCCGCGCGGCGGATCGCATCTGATGGATCGCCAGCCACGGCGACCAGTACCAGTAGGCGGCCGCCGCCAGGATCGCGGCGACGACGCCAACCTTGACGAGCCGTTGAGCGGTGGGGGTCATGCGTTGCCTTCTGCGGGAGCGGTGCTGGCGAGGAGTGTAGGCATTCCGTCATGCCAAGGCAGCCGGCTGGTGCAATGCGAGAAGTTCTGCCGCGCACGACGTTGACATTGCTGTTGGCAAAGCCGCGAATCGGTGCCGTTGCCGCCTTGAGCCACGGTTGCAGAATTTGGTGGTCACCGGACTGGCGCTACTGGCAATGCGCCATGGTTTCAGGAGGGCGTCGTCCTCGACCAGCGTATGAAGCAAGAGCTGCACGACCACCTTCCCAGCGATCTTGCTGTGGACACGCAGAAGTGTCGTACAGCGGATCGATCCGGAATGGCAGGCAGACTTCCTTGCGCCGCTTGCCATTCAACTTCCATCGGCCGGTGAGTGTCCTGCCGTGTTCTTCGACCTTTGGTTCAACACCTTTCACCGCGCGAGCGAGTCGTCTACCAAGTAGCGGCCGCCGACCTCTAGAACCGTGAACGCGGCCAAGCAGGTCACTTGGGAGGTCACTCGAGGCCTGGGTCGGCTCACAAGCAGCGGACATTCCGGGGGGGAAGTTCACGTTCTCACGTTGCCCGACGTAGCGGACCGGTGCTGTACACCGCTAGAGTCGGCGAGAAGTCCACTACAACCAGCTGCCCACCGCGTCCGCGGTCGAGCGGCGCCACACCGAACATGCCAACCTCTCCTGCGTTGCTGGCGCGCCTGAAAAACAACGACGATCCCGACGCCATGGTCCTCTTGAGGATGGCCGAGCTGGGCGCGGACCTCTCCCTCCCGCACCAGCCCGAGTTCACCTTCGATGCATCGTCTCAGACGATGGCGATGGCAGTAGCAGAAGAGGTCGCGGGTTTGGACTTCGACGTGCAGGTCTTCGCGCCGGAGCCCGGTGAACCCTCCTGGCAAGTGGTCGCATCGCGACGCATGGTGCTAGACCTCGATGCGGTGGTCGAGCTATCCGCGAGGTTCGAGAAGCTGGCGGACGCGCGCGGCGCGGTCTACGACGGCTGGGGAGCGCCGGTGGAGAGCTGAGGTCGTGCCTCCTTGTCGGATGCGACTTCCAAAGCCAAGCTACGGTCGCTCATCGTGAAGACACCGCAGCGGGGATGGACGCGATGGGAAGCTCCAGATGCGGCCGCCCGTGAGCCTCACTCCACCGTCACACTCTTCGCCAGATTCCGCGGCTTGTCCACATCCGTGCCGCGCGCGCAAGCGGTGTGATACGCCAGCAGCTGCAGCGGCACCGTGTGCAGGATCGGGCTCAGCGCGCCGTAGTGCTCGGGCATGCGGATCACATGCAGCCCGGGCTCGCTGTCGATCTTCGTGTCGCCATCGGCGAACACGAACAGCTCGCCGCCGCGCGCGCGCACTTCCTGCATGTTGCTCTTCAACTTCTCCAGCAGCGCATCATTCGGCGCCACCGTCACCACCGGCATCTGCGCCGTCACCAGTGCCAGCGGACCATGCTTCAACTCGCCCGCCGGATACGCCTCGGCGTGGATGTAGCTGATCTCCTTGAGCTTCAGCGCCCCCTCCAGCGCGATCGGGTAATGCAGCCCGCGACCCAGGAACAGCGCGTTTTCCTTGCGCGCGAATTCCTCGCTCCACGCGATCACCTGCGGCTCCAGCGCCAGCACCGCCTGCACCGCCACCGGCAGGTGACGCAGCGCCTTCAGATGCTCCGCTTCCTGCTCGTCGCTCAGATGACCGCGCGTCTGCGCCAGCGCCAGCGTCAGCAGGAACAGACCCACCAGCTGCGTCGTGAACGCCTTCGTCGACGCCACGCCGATCTCCGCGCCCGCGCGCGTGATGTAGGCCAACTCGCACTCGCGCACCATCGCGCTCGTCGACACGTTGCACACCGTCAGCGTGTGCTTCATCCCCAGCGAGCGCGCATGCTTCAGCGCCGCCAGCGTGTCCGCCGTCTCGCCGCTCTGGCTGATCGTCACCACCAGCGTGCGCGGATTGGGCACGCTGTCGCGATACCGGTACTCGCTCGCGATCTCCACGCTGGTCGGGATCTTCGCGATGCTCTCCAGCCAGTACTTCGCCGTCGAGCCCGCGTAATAGCTGGTCCCGCACGCGAGGATCAGCACCGAGTCGATCTCCTTGAACACGCGGTACGCGCCATCGCCGAAGAGCTCCGGGCTGATGCCCGTCACCGCGTCCAGCGTGTTGGCGATCGCCACCGGCTGCTCGAAGATCTCCTTCTGCATGTAATGGCGATACGGACCCAGCTCGGCCGCACCGCTGTGCGCGTGCACCGTCTTGACCTCGCGCTCCACCGTGACGAAACGGCCCGTCGCCGCGTCCTTGTGGCTGATCCAGTAGCGGCCCAGCTGCAGGTCGACGACATCGCCCTCCTCCAGATACACGATCTGATCGGTCACGCCGGCCAGCGCCATCGCGTCGGAGGCCACGAAGTTGGCACCGGCGTTGTCGTCCTTGCCCACGCCCAGCACCATCGGCGAGCCCTCGCGCGCACCGATCACGCGATGCGGCTCGTCCTTGTGGAACACGGCGATCGCATACGCGCCGCGCAGCTGGCCCACCGCCGTCTGCACCGCTTCCAGCAGGTCGCCGTGGTAATGGAAGTCCACCAGGTGCGCGATGACCTCGGTGTCGGTCTGGCTCAGGAACACATAACCCTTGGCCTTGAGCTCGGCGCGCAGCTCGTCATGGTTCTCGATGATCCCGTTGTGGACCAGCGCCACGCGGCCGGGTTGCTGCGTCGGCGCGTCGGCGCCAGGGCCGTGCGAGAAATGCGGATGGGCGTTGTGCACCGCCGGCGCGCCGTGCGTGGCCCAGCGCGTGTGCGCGATGCCCGTGCCCGCGGCCACGCCGTCCTGCGCGGCCAGCGCCTGCAGCTCCGACACCCGCGAGGTGCTGCGCGCGCGGCGCAATTGACCGTCCTGATGCACCGCCACCCCGCAGGAGTCATACCCGCGGTACTCGAGCCGCTTCAGGCCCTCGATCAGGATGGGAACGATGTCCTTTTGGCTGACTGCCCCGACGATGCCGCACATGCTTGGTCTCCCCGGTGTTCCGGTTGAATTTGCGAATGGCGGAATGCTAGGCAGGTCGACGAGGTGGTTGCTTTCAATGTTCTTGTGTTCATGAAAGAATCCATCACGTCATCGACGTGGTGATGTTTTCTTTCATTTCCATTGAGTTCATGGAATCTTCAATCACTCTGGATGCCATCGACCTGAGGGTGCTGGAGTTGCTCCAGCAGGACGCCTCGCTGTCCAACCAGGCGCTGGCGGAGCGCGCCCATGTGTCGCCAGCGACCTGCCTGCGCCGGGTGCGGCGGCTGGTGGAGTCCGGCGTCATCGAGAAGCAGGTGGCGATCCTGTCGCCGGACAAGCTGGGGGCGGGGCTGTCGGCGCTGGTCGAGATCACGCTGGACCGCCAGGGCGCGGAGCACCTCGATGCCTTCGAGGCGATCGCCGTGGCGGCGCCCGAGGTGCAGCAATGCTGGCGCGTCGCGCCGGGGCCGGACTTCGTGCTGGTGCTGCAAGTGCCGGACATGCCGGCGTATCACGCGCTGGTGCAGCGGCTCTTCACGCAGCAAGCCAACGTCCGCAACGTGAAGGCCTTCTTCAGCGTCAAGCGCGCGAAGTTTGAACCCCGCCTGACTCTGCCCGCCCCGCGCCCCTGAGCCGCTCAGCGCTTGAGGATCAGCAATCCCTTGAGGTACTCGCCCTCCGGGAAGTAGATGGTCTGCGGATGGTCCGGCGTCGCGCCGACGCGATCGAGGATCAAGCCATCGGTGCCCGCGTCGATGCCCGCGCCGGCGACGATCTTGTGGAAGAGTTCCGGCCCCACGCCGCCCGAGCACGAGAACGTGAAGAGCAGCCCGCCCGGCTTGAGCAGCATCAGCCCCAGCCGGTTGATGTCCTTGTAGGCGCGCGCGGCGCGGTCCGCATGCGCGGCGGTGGGCGCGAACTTGGGCGGATCCAGCACGATCGCGTCGAAACGCCGCCCCTGCTTGAGCATGTCGCGCAGCGTGTGGTTCACGTCGGCATCCAGCGCCGTGTGCCGCGCCGGATCGAAGCCGTTGAGCGCCACGTGCGCCGTCGCCCGTGCCAGCGCCGGACCCGAGGAGTCGACGCTGATGACCTCGGTCGCGCCACCCGCGAGCGCCGCCACCGAGAAACCGCCGGTGTAGCTGAAGCAGTTCAGCACCGACTCGCAGCCGTACTGGCGGACCGCCTCGGCGAACTTGCGACGGTTGTCGCGCTGGTCGAGGTAGTAGCCGGTCTTGTGGCCCTCGGCGACATCGAGGCTGAGCTTCCAGGTGTTCTCCGAGATCACGATCTCGGTGTCGCCCTCGCCCCGCAACCAGCCGGTGACGGGCGCCATGCCCTCGAGCGCGCGCACGTTGGCGTCGGAGCGCTCGTAGATGCGCGCCAGGCCGGTCTGCGCGAGCAGCTGATCGGCCAGCGTCTGCTTCCAGCGCTCGGTGCCGGCGGACAGGAACTGCGCGCTGAGCGTGTCGCCGTAGCGGTCGACGATCAGCCCGGGCAGGCCGTCGGCCTCGCCGTGGATGAGGCGGACCGCGTCGGAGTCGATGGGCATGCGCGCGCGCAGCGCGAGGGCCGCGGCGATCTTGCGTTCGAAGAAGGCGGCGTCGATGCGCTCCTGCTCATCGAAGCTCCAGGCGCGGACGCGGATCAGGGAATTGGGGCTGAACGAGGCCCAGCAGAGGAAGGCGCCCTCGGCGGACTCGACGCGGACGGTCTCGCCGGCGTCGGCCTTGCCCTTGGCGATGGAGCCCTCGAACACCCAGGGGTGGCGGCGCAGCAGCGAGCGGTCACGGCCCTCGCGCAGACGGATGATCTTCATAGGGGCGCGATTGTCCCTGATGACAACCACCCGGTCGCTTCGGCCGCATGGCATCGAGCGAGTCCCGAGGCTCCGGTCAGGCAGCTTTCAGATCGCGTCCGAGCGTCAACCTGCGGACGCTCGAGCCATAGAACGGCGATGCGTTCGAGCGAACGAGCCGTGCGAGAGCGTCTTCGGACTGGCTCGACATGATCAAGCCCAGTCGACATAACCCGGGTCGATTCATCTGATCGCGCGCGGACTTCAACGAGAACATCGCGGCCCAGTCATCGGGATGAATGTCCTGCGTCAGATGCTCGATGCCATCGAGCATCAGGATGACGGCATGGTTGCTGACGCGCTGCAGTCGCTGCAATCCATAGAGCAACGGCAAGCGGTCACACGCGGCACTCTCGTGCGGGAGGTCGACTGTTTGCGCCGCCATCATCCGGCCCACCGAGGCTGCAATCGCGGACCACAACTCACCGCGAGCGACGTCCGCCATCGTCAGGTGGATGACCGTCGCGCCAGCGCCCTCGAACCCGTCGCGCAGCTCACTGCCAACGAATCCCGTCACAGCGGCGTCGTACGTCAAGAGAAAGAGACCATGTGACGCGTCCTCGAACACCGTCGGGGCCAGCATGGCCCCACAGAGTTGACGAGCAAGCGTTGAGCGGTCGCATGTGTCCATGATTCATCGGTCCACGACTTGGGACCGATGATTCTGGAGCCACCTGCTCAGGCCAAATCTGCAGCTTGGCGGTGGTGTGGCGTCACCGCTTCGCCGCCGGCCCCAGCGTCCCGAACGCCCAGCCGATGTTCAGGCTGACCATCGGCGTGCTTTGCTTCTGGCCGCCGAGCGCCTTCCACTGGCCCACTCCCACCTTCACCCGCAGCCGGTCCCGGCCCGTGCCTTCCCATTGGCCCCAGAGCTCGCCCTGCGTCACCGCGCCGCCGCCGACATCCACGCCACCACCGCCGGCCGCGCCCACCAGCGCCTCCGCGCCGAAGCGCATGCCGCTCCACTTCGGCGACTGCGCGCCCAGGCCGAACATGCCGTACGAGAACGCCCCCGCCTTGCCCAGCGCCGCGCTGCCCGCGTGCGCCACGCCGTACCACGGACCACCGAAATCACGCGTCATCCCCAGCCCCAGGCCGGTCACGTTGTCGCGGCTGCCGTCCTTGAAGCGGAATTCCTTGAAATACGGCATCGACAGGTACCAGGTCTGCGCCCGCACCGTGCCCGCTTCCAGCGGCGGCGAGTCCAGGATGCGCGACACCTTCTCCAGCGGCAGCGCCAGCGAGCCCCGCACCTGCACCGAGTCGTAATGGCCCCACGGCGCCTTCATGTAGCCCGCATCCAGCCGCAGCGTCGGCCCCCACGGCGTGATCCAGCGCAGCGTCGGCCCGACCCGCACCAGCCAGCCGTTGCCGGTGTCCATGTCGCCGCCACCGCCCAGGCCGAACGACACCTGGCCGCCCACCCGCAGCCGCGGGCTGCCGATGCCCCAGTCCTGGCCCGCGTTGGCCAGGATCTCCATGTAGCCGTCATGTCCGCCCGAGGCCGCGCCCGAGGCCTCCAGGCCCCACCACGACGAGCCGTCGCCGAAGTACTGCCGCAGGTCGCCGCCGGCCTTGCCCTTGCGGCCCGTCAGCGGCGCCCCACCCCGCGTGCGGCTGCCGCTGCGCGGCTTCTCCACGCCCGCGCTCAGCGCGATCTCGTCGAAGCCCATCCCCGTGCGGTCGCCCGTCCGGCCCGCCAGCCCGGAATCGCTCGGGTTGAAGCTCAGGAATCGGTCCATCCGGCCGATCGTGAACGCCACGCCGGTGTCCTTGATGTTGCCGTTCCCATTGGGGAAGGTCGTGTGCGACACACCCACCCCGGCGTACCAGTTGCCGAACTCGCCGCGCAGCGACAGCTCCGGCCGCAGCATCAGGCCGCCGCCCGGACGCACCCGGTCGGAGCTCACCCCGCCACCCGCGCCCGCGTACAGGCTCGCGGCCAGGTGCACGTTCTGCGCGACGCGGAATCGCCGCTGCACGTTGAAGCCGACCGTGAACAGGCCGCCGAACTCGCCCTTGGCCGTGCCGTAGGCGGCCGGCCCCAGTCCCCAGTCCTCGTTGATCGCGACCATGTAGCTCGCGCCCAGGAACGCCGTCTTCTGCCCCGTGGGCATCTTGATCGGCGACCAGTTCAGCTCGAAGGCCGCGGGCCGGCTGTCGGTGGCGGTCACCACGCTCGCGGCCGGCGACTCGGCGGCGGTGGACGTCTGCCCTTGCGCGTGCGCCTGCGCCGCGATCAGCGCGGAGCACAACAGCAGCGGGCGGGATGGGAAGGCGGAGGTCGAGGCGTTCAGGACAGAGCGGAGCATCGGGGATTCAATCGGTTATTTCTTGCGGGCACGCGGGTGCGCCGCGTCATAGACCTTGGCCAGGTGCTGGAAGTCCAGCCGCGTGTAGACCTGCGTCGTGCTGATGTTGGCGTGGCCCAGCAGCTCCTGGACCGCGCGCAGGTCGCCGCTGCTTTGCAGCAGGTGCGACGCGAAGGAGTGGCGCAGCATGTGCGGATGGACATGCGTGGGCATGCCCGCGGCCAGCGCGCGCTGCTTCAAGCGCTTGCGGACCTGGTCGGCGCTGAGCCGGTGACCGCGCGGCCCCACCAGCAAGGCCGGCTCGTCCGCGGCCGCCCACTGGCCGCGCTGCGCCAGCCAGTCGCGCACCGCCGCGAGCGAGGGGCCGCCCAGCGGCACCGCGCGCCGCTTGGCGCCCTTGCCCAGCACCTGCGCCTCGTTGTCCTCGGGCACCAGCCAGCCGGCCGACGTCGCGTGATGCCGCACGTCCAGGCCCACCAGTTCAGACACCCGCAACCCGCTGCCGTAGAGCAGCTCGACCACGCAGCGCTCCAGCGCCTCGGCCACCGGATCGGCGGGCGACTGGTGGTGTTCGGCGAGCCGCACCGCGTCGTCCACGCCCAGCGCCTTGGGCAGCGGACGCCCC
Organism: Roseateles sp. So40a; assembly: GCF_048081605.1. NCBI lineage: Bacteria > Pseudomonadati > Pseudomonadota > Betaproteobacteria > Burkholderiales > Sphaerotilaceae > Roseateles > Roseateles sp. So40a. The sequence continues at coordinate 4,436,952 of NZ_CP182288.1, forward strand.
TGCTTGGGCGCGTGCAGGTCGGAGATCGGATTGGCGTCGACCAGTCCCTGCTGGCCCAGCCAGCGGTACCAGCCCCGCCACGCCGACAGGATCAGCGCCAACGTGCGCGGCTTGAGCCGGTCGGCATGCAGGGTCGCGAGGAAACGCCGCGCCTGGTGCGCGCTCAGGCGCAACAGGTCCAGCCCCTGCGCCGAGGCGAAACCGGTCAGCCGCTGCAGCGCATCCGTGTACAGCGTCAGCGTGCGCTCCGCCAGGCGGCGCTGCACGCGCAGATGGTCCAGGTAACGCTGCTGCTCGTCAGTCAGGCTGACGGTCGACATCGCGGGCGGCATGGGGGTCGGCATCCAGGAGACGCGACAGCGCCGCGCTCGCGATCTCGCCGACACGGGCCAGGAACTCCGTGCCCATCTCGGCCGTGTAGCGCGTCGGATCGGGCGAGCCCAGCACCAGCAGCCCGAAAGGCTGCGCCGGTGCGCCCGCCGTCAGCGGCACCAGCGCCAGCGAGGCCACGTCGTCCTCCAGCCAGCGCGCCGCCTCGAAGCCCGAATTGATGCCGCAGTACGGCTGGTTCAGGCTGCCGACGAAGGACTTCACGTCCGCGCTGACCTCCGCCGCGAACGGCGCCAGCGCATGGCCGGCGTCCACGTTCCACAGGCGCAGGTTGGCTTGCGGGATCAGGAACTGATGACGCAGCTCGCGCAGCAGCACCTCGGGCAGCTGGCTGTCGTCGCGCGTGAGCATCAGCGCCAGCGTCCAGCGGTGCAGGCGGTCGGCGATCGCGACGTTCTCCTGCCCGTTGCGGATCATCTCGACGATCTTGTGCTCCAGGCCGCGGATCTTGTCGCGCAGCAGCTCCGCCTGGCGCTCCTGCAGCGACACCGCGCGCTGACCGTGCGGATGCGAGATCCGGACGTTGGCCAGCAATTCGGCGTGACGTTCGAAGAACGCCGGGTCATTCGCCAGGTAATCGGCGATGTCTTGTTCGGTGATGCCTTCGATGCCGCTCACAGTTCGATTTCTCCTTCAAAGACCGTCTGTGCCGGCCCCGTCATGTAGACCGGGGCGCTGAGCCCCGGGCCTCCCGGCGTCATGCCGGCCCATTCGATGCGCAGGTCGCCGCCGCGCGTGTGCACTTCCACCGCCGCGTCCAGCCAGCCCAGCCGGATGCCGGCGACCACCGCCGCGCACGCGCCCGTGCCGCAGGCCAGCGTCTCGCCGGCGCCGCGTTCGAACACGCGCAGTTTCACCTCGCCGCGGCTGATGACCTGCAGGAACCCCGCGTTCACGCGGCGCGGGAAGGCCTCGTGCGTCTCGACCAGCGGCCCGACGATGCCCACCGGCGCGTGGTCGACGTCGTCGACCCGCTGCACCGCGTGCGGATTGCCCATGGACAGCACGGCGACCTCCGCCGTCATGCCGTCGCCCAGCTCCAGCGGCCAGCGCTGGAAGCCGTTCTCGTCGCGCGCGCTCGTGTCGCGCGGATCGAAGGGAATGCGAGGCAGGTCGAAGACCGGCGCGCCCATGTCCACCGTCACGCGGCCGTCCTCGCGCAGGCGCAGCTCCAGCAGCGCGTTCACGGTCTGCACGCGGATCGTCCGCTTGTCCGTCAGGCCCTTGTCCACGACGTAGCGCACGAAGCAGCGCGCGCCGTTGCCGCACTGCTCCACCTCGGACCCGTCGGAATTGAAGATGCGGTAACCGAAGTCCACGTCCGGCGTCCGCGGCGCCTCGATCACCAGCACCTGGTCGCAGCCCACGCCGAAACGGCGATCGGCGACACGCCGCAGCTGCTCGGGCGTCAGCGGCATCGGATGGCGCGTGGCGTCCAGCACGACGAAGTCGTTGCCGGCACCCTGCATCTTGGTGAAGCGCAGTTTCATGGGGGCGGATTATCGGGAATACAGCGACGCCTCGCCGGGCGGCCGCGTCTTGAATCGCTTGTGGACCCAGAAATACTGGGCCGGATTTTCCAGGATGCGCTGCTCGAGCCAGCGATGGAAGTGGTTGGCGTCGGCCTCCAGGTCGCCGCTGGGGTAGTTCTCCAGCGGCTCATGCGCGTGGATCACGATGCCCTCGCCCTTGGGCAGCATCGTGACGACGACCGGCTGCACCACCATCTGCATGGTCTGGGCGATCTTGGCCGGGGCCAGCAAGGTGTTGGCCGGCACGCCGAAGAACGGGATGAAGGCCGAGTCCTTGGGACCGAAGTCCATGTCGGGCAGGTTCAGGAAGGAATACCCGTCGCGGATCGCCCGCAGCACGCTGCGCACGCCGTCATGGCGGTCCACCAGCTTGGTCGTCCCGAAGCGCGAGCGCGCCTTGCGCAGCGCCTCGTCGAAGACCGCGTTGCTCTGGCGCTGGTAGATGCTGGCGCCGGGCCGCGCCTGGTTGAGCATCAGCGCCGGACCGATCCAGTCCAGGCCCACGAAGTGCGGCATCAGCCACATCACCGGGCGCTCGACCTGCTCGGAGAGCTTGATGTTGCCCTCGATGCGCATCAGGCGCACCAGGCGGCGGTCCGAGGCGAACCACAGCAGGCCGCGCTCCAGCAGGCTGCGGCCCAGCCATCCGAAGTGCTCGCGCACGAGCGCCTCGCGCTCGGCCAGCGGCATGGCCGGGAAGCAGAGCTCGACATTGCGCAGCGCCACGCGCCGGCGCGATCCGGCGACCTTGTGCAGCAGCGCGCCCAGCCCCCATCCGAGTGCGGCCAGCCAGCGCAGCGGCAGCCAGTGCAGCAGCCACAACAACCCGATCACCGCATGCGTCGCAAGCTTTCCCATCAACCGTCCAACGCCATGTTCAGGCTCTTTCCTATAATGCGCCCCTGTCGCCGAGTTAATCTGGACAACTTGCGGGGCGACTCATAAATCCCGCTAAAGCGTTCGCCGCCTGACTCCCAGGTTTCGGCAACGCCCGAAGACTTGAATCACAGGAGTTTAAATTGGCGAGCGATTTCCTCTTCACCTCGGAATCCGTGTCTGAAGGCCATCCCGACAAGGTGGCCGACCAGATCTCCGACGCCATCCTCGACGCGATCCTGGCCCAGGACCCGCGCTCGCGCGTCGCCGCCGAGACGCTGTGCAACACGGGTCTCGTGGTGCTGGCCGGCGAGATCACGACCAACGCGCACGTCGACTACATCCAGGTCGCCCGCGACACGATCAAGCGCATCGGCTACGACAACACCGAGTACGGCATCGACTACAAGGGTTGCGCCGTGCTGGTCGCCTACGACAAGCAGTCCAATGACATCGCCCAGGGCGTGGACCAGGCCTCGGACGATCACCTGAACACCGGCGCCGGTGACCAGGGCCTGATGTTCGGCTATGCCTGCGACGAGACGCCCGAGCTGATGCCCGCGCCGATCTACTACGCGCACCGCCTCGTCGAGCGCCAGGCCCAGCTGCGCAAGGACGGCCGCCTGCCCTTCCTGCGCCCGGACGCCAAGAGCCAGGTCACGATGCGCTACGTCGACGGCAAGCCGCACAGCATCGACACGGTCGTGCTGTCGACGCAGCACTCGCCGGAAATGTCGCTGGGCGACAAGATGAAGCCCGAGTTCTATGAGGCCGTCATCGAGGAGATCATCAAGCCGGTGCTCCCCAAGGAATGGCTGCAGGACACGAAGTACCTGGTCAACCCGACCGGCCGCTTCGTCATCGGCGGCCCGCAGGGCGACTGCGGCCTGACCGGCCGCAAGATCATCGTGGACACCTACGGCGGCGCGTGCCCGCACGGCGGCGGCGCGTTCTCGGGCAAGGATCCGACGAAGGTGGACCGCTCGGCGGCCTACGCGGCGCGCTACGTGGCCAAGAACATCGTGGCCGCGGGCCTGGCCAAGCAGTGCCAGATCCAGGTGGCGTACGCCATCGGCGTGGCGCGTCCGATGAACATCACGGTCTACACCGAGGGCACCGGCGTGATCGCCGACGAGAAGATCGAAGCGCTGGTCCGCGAGCATTTCGACCTGCGTCCCAAGGGCATCATCCAGATGCTGGACCTGCTGCGTCCGATCTACTCGAAGACGGCTGCCTATGGTCATTTCGGTCGCGAGGAGCCGGAGTTCTCGTGGGAGCGCACGGACAAAGCCAAAGCGCTGCGCGCCGCCGCCGGGCTGTAAGCCCTCTCGCCGAGCCGGGGTTTGCGGTCATATGCCGCAGATTCCCGCCGCGGCGAAAACTTGATCCCCCGAAGTCAGGGCCGCCTCGAGCGGCCCTGAGCTTTTCGACCGGGGCCTTCGCGCGGCAGAATCGCCGGATGCATCCCCTGCCTCACGCGCCCACCCCGCTCACCATCCTGATCGTCGACGACCAGAGCGCCACCCGCGTGGCCCTGACCGCCGAGCTCGACCGGGCCGGGCACCGGGTGCTGGAGGCCGACAGCGCGGAATGGGCGCTGGAGCTGTTCCGCCGCTACCGGCCCGACCTGGTGCTGCTGGACGTCGAGATGCCGGGCCACGACGGCTACTGGACCTGCCGCGAGATGCGCGCCGCCGAGCCGGGCGGCTGGACGCCGATCATCTTCCTGAGCCAGTTCAACCAGGACGAGGACGTCTGGAAGGGCATCGAGTCGGGCGGCGACGATTACCTCATCAAGCCCGCCTCCGCGATGATCCTGCACGCCAAGCTGCGCGCGATGCAGCGCCTGGCGCAGATGCGCACGCGGCTCGTGCAGATGTCGGAGGACCTGCGCGCGGCCAACGCCCAGCTCGAGGAGCTCTCCAGCGTGGACGCCCTCACCGGCCTGATGAACCGCCGGGCGCTGGATGCCCGGCTGCAGCAGGAACTGGACCTCGCGCGCCGCGAAGGCAAGCCGCTGACGCTGATGCTGTGCGACGTCGACCACTTCAAGCGCTACAACGACACCGCCGGCCATGTCGCCGGTGACGCCTGCCTGCGCCGCATCGGCCAGTTGCTCAAGGAGACCTGCCGCCGTCCCAGCGACTGCGCCGGACGCTACGGCGGCGAGGAATTCGCGCTGATCCTGCCCAACACGCCGCGCTCCGGTGCGATGACCTATGCCCGGGCATTGATGCGCACGGTGGAGCTGGCGGCCATCCCCCATCCGGATTCGCCCACGGGCGAGCGGATCACCCTCTCGGGTGGCATCACGACCTGCCTGCCCGACGACAGCACCAGCGCCGAGGGGCTGATCATCCGCGCCGACGACGCGCTGTACAACGCCAAGTCCACCGGCCGGAACCGCTTCTTCAGCTACGAGATGCAGATGGACACGGCCGAGCAGCGCCGTCAGGCGGCACCCGCGGTGCCCGCGGCACCTGCAGCGTCCCCCGCCGGGGTGGCATCGCCCCCGCCGGCGTCCCCCACTTGAGGCATACCCCAGGTCCTTTCGGCGGGACCGGCTGCGCATAATCGACGCCGGCACATCTGGTTGCCGCTGCTGTTGATGCCCGGCCATGGACGTTTCCGCCTCGCTGCCGCCTCTTCGCATCCTGGTCGTGGATGACCAGGCCAGCACGCGCGGATTCCTGTGCAGCCAGCTCCAGGCCATCGGCCACCACACGCTGGAGGCGGACGGCGGCGACAGCGCGCTGGCCCGCTTCGACGGCGACCATCCCGACCTCGTGCTGCTGGACGTGGAGATGCCCGACCACGACGGGTACTGGGTCGCCAGCCAGATGCGGGCGCACGAGAACGGTGGCTGGACGCCGATCATCTTCCTGTCCAGCCGCGATCGCGACCAGGACCTCTGGCAGGGCATCGAGTCCGGCGGCGACGACTATCTGGTCAAACCCGTCTCCAACACCGTGCTGCAGGCCAAGCTGCGCGCGATGCAGCGGCTGCGCCGCATGCAGGCGCGGTTGCAGGAGGTCTCCGACGAGCTGCGCGACAGCAATCAGCGCCTGGAGAAGCTCTCGGGCGAGGACGCGCTGACGCGGCTGTTGAACCGCCGCGCCTTCGATGCGCGGCTCGCTCAGGAGATCGCCTGCTGCCGCCGCGATCAGCAGCCGCTGACGCTGGTGCTGTGCGACATCGACCACTTCAAGCGCTACAACGACAGCTACGGCCACATCGCCGGCGATGCCTGCCTGCAGCGCGTGGCGCAGCTGCTGCAGCAGACCTGCCGCCGCCCGCGTGATTGCGCGGCGCGCTACGGTGGCGAGGAGTTCGCGCTGATCCTGCCGGGCACGCCCCGCTCGGGTGCGATGACCTTCGCGCGGGCGGTGATGCGCACGCTGCGCACCTGCAACATGCTGCACCCGGATTCGGTCGAGCCCCACGTGACGCTCTCCGGCGGCATCACCACCTGCGTGCCTGACGCGGACACGTCGGTGGAGGGGTTGCTGCGGCGCTCCGACGACGCGCTGTACACGGCCAAGTCGCGCGGACGCAACCGCTTCTTCAGCTTCGAGATGCAGATGGACACGGTCGAGCAGGCCCCCAGCGGCTTCGCGCCGCTGTAGGCCTGCTGACAGAACCCGCGCCCCGACGCGGTTACCGTCACGTCTTTCGATGACCGCCGCTTCCGAATGCCTGTGATCGACCACGACGCGCTGCGCCGCCACGCCATCGCGCGCACCTTCTTCAAGCCGACGACCCTGCTGCGGGCGATCCAGCGCCTGGGCTTCGTGCAGGCCGACCCGATCCGCGCGCCGGCCCGCGCGCAGGACCTGATCCTGATGCACCGGGTCAAGGACTACCGCGCCGGCCAGCTCGAGTCCCGCTACGCGCGGCTCGCCGTCGAGGAGGACTGCCTCGTCAACTACGGCTTCCTGCCGCGCGAGACGCTGGCGCTGCTGCACCCGCGCGTGGCCCGCCGCGCCTGGGATGACGCGATGAACAGCCGCGCGGCCGAGGTCCTGGACTTCGTCCGCGCCCGCGGCCGCACCCATCCGCAGCACGTCCAGGCGGCCTTCAGCCATGGCCGCGTCGAGGGGTACTGGGGCGGCGAGCTCAACGCGAGCACGCACCTGCTGGACGGCATGCATTACCGCGGCCTGCTGCGCGTGGCCCGGCGCGACTCCGGCACGCGCGTGTACGAGGCCATCGATCACCTGCCGCAGGACGACAGCCCCGAGGCCCGGCGCGCACGCGCGGCCGCGCTGCTGGACATGATCGTCGCGCTGTACGCGCCGCTGCCCGCGCCCAGCCTCGGCTACCTCACCTCGCTGCTGGGCTACGGCGCGCCGCACCTCAAGGTCGAGGCGAGGCAGGTGCTCAAGGACGCCAAGGCCCGATGGGGACACGCCAAGGTCGACGGCGAGCTCTGGTACTGGCCCGCCGACGAGACGCCCACCTCACGCGCGCACCGCGTCGCCCCCGACCGCCTGCGCTTCCTCGCGCCCTTCGATCCGCTGGTCTGGGACCGGCGCCGCTTCGAGCGCCTGTGGGGCTGGGCCTACCGCTTCGAGGCCTACACCCCGGCGGCCAGGCGCACGATGGGCCATTACGCGCTGCCCATGCTCTGGGGCGAGCAGGTCATCGGCTGGGCCAACCTGAAGGTCGAGGCCGGGACGCTGATCCCGGACCTCGGCTTCATCGACAAGCGCCCGCGCGATGCGGCCTTCCGCCTCGCGCTCGACGAGGCGTATCACGACATGGGCAGCTTCCTGGGCCTGCACGAGGCGTGAGGCCCCATCAGCGCCCCACGCGGATCAGGCGTATCAGGCGTTCACGAGCGCCATGGACACCTCGGGATAGCGCTCGCCGGCGACCGGATGCTCGTCGAGCAGATCGCGCAGCTCCTCGCGCAGCACGTCGTTCAGGCGCAGGCGCGCGGCCATCGCGTTCTCCTCCAGGCGCGTGATCGAGCGCGTGCCCGGGATCGGCACGACATCCGGACCGCGGTCCAGCAGCCAGGCGAGCGCGAGTTGCGCCGGCGCGAGGCCGTGGTCGCGGGCCAGCGCGACGATCGCATCGGCCAACGCGAGGTTCTGCGCCAGGTGATCGCCCTGGAAGCGCGGATTGACGCGCCGCCAGTCATTGGCGGCCAGCTGATCGGCGCTGCGGATGGCGCCGGTCAGGAAGCCGCGTCCGAGCGGGCTGTAGGGCACGAGCGCGATGCCGAGCTCGCGGCAGGCCGGCAGCACCTCGGCCTCGACGTCGCGCGTCCACAGCGAGTACTCGGACTGCACCGCCGCGATCGGGTGCACCTTGTGGGCGCGGCGGATCGTCTCGGCGGACGCTTCCGACAGGCCCAGATGGCGCACCTTGCCCGCGCGCACCAGCTCGGCCATCGCGCCCACGGTCTCCTCGATGGGCACGGACTTGTCGACGCGGTGCAGGTAGTACAGGTCGATGTGGTTGACGCCGAGCCGGCGCAGGCTGGCATCGCAGGACGCATGGACATGGGCCGGCTGCCCGTTCACGCCGGCCGACAGGCCGTCGGCATTGCGCACGATGCCGAACTTCGTGGCCAGCACCACCTCGCGGCGGCGGTTGGCGAGCAGTCCGGACAGCAGGCGCTCATTGGCGCCGTTGCCGTAGATGTCGGACGTGTCGAGGAAATTCATCCCGAGGTCCAGCGCGCGGTGCAGGACGGCCATCGACGTGGCCTCGTCCGCGGGCCCGTAGAAATCGGACATCCCCATGCAGCCGAGCCCGAGCGCGGAGACCTCCGGGCCGTGCGCCCCGAGGCGGCGGCGCGGCAGTTGCGGCAGGTTGTTGAGCGGTTCCCTGGACATGATGGTCATGGCGCGACTCCTTCAGACGATGTGAACGCGGCAGCGCCCCTTGGGCCACCGCGATGTCCATCACTGTAGGAATCCGGCCCCCTTCGGAACCAGCGCAATGCTCGCCCGTCCTTGCCCAATCCTCCGGAACCCCGGCCGCCGCGCGCGCAGGCGCTGGCGGCGCGCGCGAGGCACTTGCACAATCCGATGCATGGTCGCTCCCACCCCGATTTCCCTGGCTGACGGCTTCCCCGACGCGCTGCAGGCCCTGCGCGCGCAGATGGTGGACCTGACGCTGCGCCACGTGGCCGCCACCGGCAATGGCGACGGCACCAGCCACACCGACATCCCCTGCCTGCAGCTGATCAAGGCCAGCTGCAGCACGCCCAAGACCGCGCCCGCGTTCTACGAGCCGGGCCTGGCCATCGTGCTGCAGGGCCGCAAGAAGGTCGAGCTCGGCACCGAGACGCTGTATTACGACCCGCTGCACTTCCTGCTGGTGTCGATGCCGATGCTGCCCAAGGGCGGCGTCATCGAGGCCACGCCCGACAAGCCCTACTTGTGCGTGCGCATCGACTGCGACACCGCGACGCTCGCGGAGCTGATGCTGGAGGTCGGCCCGGTGAGTTCCGACGCGGCGCCCTCGACCGAATCCGGGCTGAACGTGGCGCCGGTGTCGGAGTCGCTGCTGAGCGCGGCGCTGCGCCTGATGCAGCTGCTCGACAGCCCGCAAGACCAGCGGGTGCTGGCGCCGCTGCTGCAGCGCGAGATCTTCTACCGCGTGCTGACCGGTCCGCTCGGGCCGCGCCTGCGCACGCTGGCGCAGCAGGACAGCGCGACGCGCCGCCTGGCGCGCGCGATCGACGAGATCAACCGGCGCTTCCACGAGCCCATCAGCATCGACGAGCTGGCCGCGGTGGCGCACATGAGCGCCTCGACGCTGCATCAGCGCTTCAAGCAGCTGACGAGCATGTCGCCGATGCAGTACCAGAAGCAGCTGCGGCTGCAGCACGCGCGTCGGCTGATGCTGGGCAGCGGACTGGACGCGGCGGCCGCGGCGCATCAGGTCGGTTACGAGAGCGCCTCGCAGTTCAGCCGCGAGTACCGCCGGCTCTTCGGCACGCCGCCGCGCGCGGACATCGAGCAGCTGCTCCGCGCGGGATGAGCACGGCGATGACGACGGCCATGGACGATCTCGGCGCGATGCTGCGCCGTCACGCGCCGCGCGAGGGCATCTGGCCGACCGCGCTGCCGCGCGTGTGGGCGATCCGGCTGGACCACCCCGGCGGCGAGCTGGCCCATGCGGTGCAGCCGGCGTCGCTGTGCGTGATCGCGCAGGGCGCCAAGGAGGTGCGGCTCGCCGAGGAGCGCTACGTCTATGACGCCGCGCGATTCATGGTCTTCACCACCGACCTGCCGGTGAGCAGCCGCGTGATCGAGGCCACGCCCGATCGCCCCTACCTGTGCCTGCGGCTGGACTTCGATGCGGCGGAGGTCGCCGAGCTGGTCGCGCGCAGCGGTCCGCCACGGGCGGTGCCTCCGTCGACCGCGGGCTCGGACAACGCGGCCGAGGACACGGGGCGCGGCCTCTTCGTCAGCGCGGTGACGGCGGACATGGTCGACGCCTCGGCGCGGCTGATGCGGCTGCTGGACCATCCCGAGGACCATGCGGCGCTGGCACCGATGGCGATGCGCGAGCTCGTCTACCGCGTGCTGCGCAGCGAGCAGGGCGAGCGCCTGGCGCAGGTCGCACGCGCGGACAGCCAGACGCAGCGCGTGCATCGGGCGATCCGCTGGTTGAAGGCGCATTACGCGCAGCCGCTGCGCATCGAGGCGCTGGCCCGGGAGGCGCACATGAGCGCGTCATCGCTGCACCACCACTTCCGCGCGCTGACCTCGATGAGCCCGCTGCAGTATCAGAAGCAACTGCGATTGCAGGAAGCGCGCAGGCTGCTGATCGCAGAGGGGCTGGAGGTCGCGCGCGCCGGCCATGCGGTCGGGTACGAAAGCCCCTCGCAGTTCAGCCGCGAGTACAGCCGGCTCTACGGCGCGCCGCCCTCGCGCGACGCGGCCCGCCGGCGCGACGCGACGGTGCATCGCTTGCCGGCCTGAACGCCGCCGAGCGTTCGGCGTCAGGCGCCGGAATCATTTGTTGTAGCAACTGCTCGACACCGACGGCGCGTCCTTCAGCCGGTCGTCGGTGGGATTGAGCGCGGCGATGCGGTTCTCGTAGACGCGCGCGCACTTGCTGCCCTGCCGGACGAGCTTGGACCCGGTGCCGCTGGTGGACACGCTGGTCACGATCGGCAAGGTGCCGGCGGCATCGGCGAGCGCGGACTCGACGGTGCGCGGCGCGGTGTGCGCGCGCTCGTCGTTGCGGATCTGCTCGGCCATCCGCGTGTGCGGATCCGCCTGCATCGCCGCCTTCGGCAGCGCGAGGTTGAGCGGTGCGCGCGAGCGGTCGTTCGGCGCCGAGGCGGCGGAGGCCGACGCAACGGGCGCGACAGCCGCCCGCACCGAGCGATCCGGAGGAACGCCGTTGGGGAAGTCGGAAATCGGCGGCACCACGATGGGCGCGGGCAGCCAGACCGCAGGTGGGCGCGGGGCCAGGGTGCGCCTCAGTTCATCGTCGCGCGTGCGTTCCGGCAGCGCGACGAGACGCACGGACGTGACGGCGGGGCCATTCAACCGATCGATCAGCACTCGCCCCGTCCCTCGCAACAGCAGCAGTAGAACCGTTGCCTGCACGACGAGCGCCGCCACGCCGGCGATCCGACGGTGCTGTCGATCTGCCGGCTGCCAAAGCATCGCCGTCATGCCGGCTCGCCGCATCCATCCATCGCGCCCTCCCCGGCCGACGTTCTCTCGGGGAGCGATGGTAGTCGCCCCAAGTGACCGTGGCGGAGGTCAGCCCGCAGCGGCGCGACGCCGAGGGTCAGCCCGCGTCACGATCCAGTGAGGCCGAGAGCGCGGCATGCGCCTCGACCTCCGCCAGGCGCTGGCCGAAGGTCTCGCGCGCCATGCCCAGCGCGTCCGAGCCCGCGACGAAGTGCAGCGGCGGGCGCGCCATCGCGGCCAGCTCGACGAACGCCCGTCCCAGCTTGGCCGGATCGCCCGGCTGCTGGTGGTTGTAGGCCTCGTAGGTCGACAGCGGCGGCGTGGGCAGCGCCGCGTAGTCCGCGATCGCCGTCGTGCCGTAGCGCACCGAGCTCGCATCGAGGAAATCGGTGCGGAAGAAGCCCGGCTCGACCACCGTCACGCGGATGTTGAAGCCGGCCAGCTCCGGCGCGAGCGAGGCGCTGAAGCCATCCACCGCGAACTTGGTGGCGCAGTACACCGCCGCGCCGTCGAAACCGCGGAATCCGCCGACCGACGCGATGTTGATCACATGACCGTCGCGCTGACGGCGCATCACCGGCAGCACCGCCCGCGTGACGTGCATCAGGCCGAAGACGTTGGTCGCGAACTGGCGCTCGATGTCGGCCGCGGCGATCTCCTCGAAGAGCCCGAGCTGTCCGTATCCGGCGTTGTTGACCAGCACGTCGATGCGTCCGAAACGCGCCACGGCCTGCTCGACCGCGTGCGCGGCGTCCGCCTCGCGGCTGACGTCCAGCGGCAGGCACAAGACGGCATCGGCGTTGCCGGTCTCCGCATAGGCCGCTTGGAGCGCCTCGACGCTGCGTCCGGTGGCGACGACACGATCGCCGGCGGCCAGCGCGGCCTTGGCGATTTCCAGACCGAAGCCGCGGTTGGCGCCGGTGATGAACCAGATCTTGCTCATGGGAATCCGTCCTTGGGGTGGGGGGGTGCGCCAGGCACCCGGGGTGGGAATTGGGGTGAGAAAGGGTGGGGATGGACAGATCCTAGGAATCTCCCGACCGGGCGACATGCCTGTTCCGGCGGACCGTTTGCACGATCCACCAACCCTGGGACAATCGCCGGAGATGCACAAAATCGGCGATTGCGCTACACTCCCCGACTTGATTCGCACAAGACCACCCTCTTCAGGTCTTCTTCTGCAGCCCCTCCGGTCCTTCCCACGGACCTTTCTGCGAGCGGCTCGCACCAGCATCACCCCCCGGTTCGTGCGCTTGAGCGTTTCTGGCTTCGGCCTGCCTGTTCGCCTTTCGGAGAATGGGTCAGAGGAGCCACTTTCCGTGCCACTGCTGTTCGTATCGTCGAATCGAAGTGGTACACCTTCCCAAACCGCGCCAAGACGGTTGCTTATTGCGATTGCCTGTCAAGGCGCACACCTCATGAGAACCATGCGAACCAAAAGCATTGAGGTGGGGCGATTCCTTGTCTCACCGATGACCAAACCCCATGCCGACGGCGGCTTTGCCGCGGCAGTCTCGATCCGATCGGGACGCGGCATGGCCAGCATTGATCGTGTCATGCGATTCGTGCCCGCCTTCGAGACCCGCCGCGCTGCGTTGCGCTACGCGGAGACCGAAGGCACCGCCTGGGCGCGGGGCCACTGAGCCTCGCGTCGTTGATTTCCGAGGCGATGGCCTGCGGCTCACCGCGGATCGCGCCCTTTTCATCTTCAAGCATGGAGACTGCCGAATGGCCAAGGAAGAACTGATTGAAATGCAGGGCGTCGTCAACGAAATCCTGCCGGACTCGCGCTTCCGCGTGACGCTGGAAAACGGCCACCAGGTCATCGCCTACACGGGCGGCAAGATGCGCAAGCATCACATCCGCATCCTGGCTGGCGATGCCGTGTCGCTGGAAATGTCGCCCTATGACCTGACCAAGGGCCGCATCACCTTCCGTCACCTGCAGCGTTCGAACCACTCCGGCCCGCCGCCGGTCCGTCGCGGCTGATCAGCGCGCGATCCGGGCCTGATCCGGGTTCATGAACGCCGATCCGATCGACGCCAGCGCGTCGCCGGCCGCCTCGCAGGCCGACGACCCGATGCCGCAGCCGCCCGTCCAGCCCGACCTGGACGCGTGCTGCGGGAACGGCTGCGATCCGTGCATCTTCGACTTGCACGATCTGGCGATGGACGAGTACCGGCAGGCGATGCGCGCCTGGAAGGCCCGGCACCCCGAGGCCGGCTGAGACGCCCCCACCCCACCCGAAAGGGCCGCTTGATGCGGCCCTTTCCTTTTGGGGCGTCCGGACGGGGGACTGCTCCCCCGTCCCCTCGGATGGAGGGGCGCTTGCGTTTCGTGACGTTTTGGGGGACATCCTCGGGTTCAGAACCCGCGCGCGCCCGCCGACATCCAGGACAGGCGCCGCGCTTGCCGCGCGGGCGCATCGCTCCCGTTGTCCGGAGGTCCCGATGTTCATGACCGGCCAGAACCGCTTCCACGTCGCGCGCTCCGACGCGCAGGCCAACCTGCGATTCGCGCTGGCGCGGCTGAGCACCGATTGGCGCGGCCTCGACCTGCTGGGGCTGGAGGTGCTGCTGCGCCACCTGCTGATGGCCGAGCACCGCTGCATGCCGCATCCCAGCGTGATCCGCGAGCGGCCCACCAACCGCTGGCTGCTGCCGCGCATCCGCCGCCGCCGGGTCGAGGTCGCCCTGCGCCTGGTCGCCCTGGGCGGCCGCGTCAGCCATGCGAGCCTGGCCCGCGTGCTGCCCCGCGGCAACGACTGGCCGGGGATCTCCGCGCTGGTCGGCCGCCACGCCTGGGATCCGGTCGAGGGCCGTCAGCCGCGCCCCCACCGGGCGGTGATCGATGATCCGGCGGGTCAGCCGGCTGGTCAGCCGGCAGCCGGTGCCTCGCGCCCCGCCAGGAACGCGCGGGCCACCTCGGCGAAACCGTCGCCGCGCTCCGCCGTCGTGACGTAGGCGGGCAGGTGGTCCAGCAGCGGCAGGAAACGCGCGATGTTGGCCACGCCCACCGAAACCGGCACGCGCTCGAACATCAGTTGGTCGTTGGTCGAGTCGCCCACGTAGACCCACTCGGCGGGATCGAACGCCTGTCCGGTCAGCCGCTGCACCGCCCAGTGCGCGGCGCTCCACTTGCTGTGGTCGCCGATCCAGCCGTTCACATGAATGGAGCTGACCGTCGCCACCAGCCCATGCGCGCGCATCCGGTCGCAGACGGCGGCGATCGCCTCGTCGTCCAGCGTGGTGAATTCGCTGTGATCGATGGCGATGTCGGTCAGCCGCCCCGCGCTGTCGCGCGCGAGCGTGGCGCCCGGCACGGTCGCGACGATCTCCCGCGCGCAGGCCTGCAGCCGCGCGAAGTTGGCCGCGCGCGTCGCGTCTTCCTGGGCGAACTCGGTGCGCAGGACTTCCCCCTCCCGGTGGAGCAGCACCCCGCCGTTCTCGGCGACGATCCCCCGCACGGGCCAGGCCATCGCGAAGGGTTCGCTCCATCCCGCGGGGCGGCCGGTGATGGCGATGACCGGCACGCCGGCGGCCGCCAGGCGATGCAGCGCGTCCAGCGCCGCCGGGGCGATGCCGCCCTCCCCCGTCAGGGTGTCGTCGATGTCCGTCAGCACCCCGCGCAGGGGGATCCAGGCGGAGGACGGGCAGTCGCCGAGCGGGGGAATCGTTCGCATGGGGGGCGATTGTGGCCCCGCGCGTGACGCTGTCATCGAGTCGCCAGGCTGAACGCGTCTACAATCGCGCCCTGTTCCGAGGAGCGTTGCGACCTCCCACCCCATCGAGGCCAGGCTCGGAACCGCCGCGCGACGACATGTCCGCGGCCATGGCAACCGCGCTCACCCGTCGACCCTTCGCAGGCCGGGTGAGGAACGAGCGGCATCCGCCCCTTCTCTCTGCTCCGCTGCTGATCGCAGGCGTCGACGGCCCTTCCTCGCAGGAGTCCGCATGAACGCCCAACTGAAGCCGCTGGCCCAAGACCAGTACCTGATCAAAGACCTGTCGCTGGCCGACTGGGGCCGCAAGGAAATCAAGATCGCCGAGAGCGAGATGCCCGCGCTGATGGCCATCCGCGAGGAATACGCCAAGGCGCAGCCGCTCAAGGGCGCGCGCATCACCGGCTCGCTGCACATGACGATCCAGACCGCCGTGCTGGTCGAGACGCTGCAGGCGCTGGGCGCCGAGGTCCGCTGGGCCTCGTGCAACATCTTCTCGACGCAGGACCACGCCGCCGCGGCGCTGGTGGCCGTCGGCACCCCCGTCTTCGCCTACAAGGGCGAGACGCTGGAAGACTACTGGGATTACACGCACCGCATCTTCGACTTCGGCGCCAAGGGCACCGAGGGCGAAGGTCCCAACATGATCCTGGACGACGGCGGCGACGCGACGCTGCTGATGCACCTGGGCCAGAAGGCCGAGAAGGACCTGTCCGTGCTGGCCAATCCGGGCAGCGAGGAAGAGCGCATCCTGTTCGCCGCGATCAAGAAGAAGATCTCGGAAGACGCGACCTGGTACACCCGCAAGAGCGCCGAGATCATCGGCGTGACCGAGGAGACGACCACGGGCGTGCATCGCCTGAAGGAAATGTCGGCCAAGGGCTCGCTGCTGTTCCGCGCCATCAACGTGAACGACTCCGTCACGAAGAGCAAGTTCGACAACCTGTACGGCTGCCGCGAGTCGCTGGTGGACGGCATCAAGCGCGCCACCGACGTCATGATCGCCGGCAAGATCGCCGTGATCGCCGGTTACGGCGACGTGGGCAAGGGCTCGGCGCAGGCGATGCGCGCGCTGTCGGCCCAGGTCTGGGTGACCGAGATCGACCCGATCTGCGCGCTGCAGGCCGCGATGGAAGGCTTCCGCGTCGTGACGATGGAATACGCCGCCGACAAGGCCGACATCTTCGTCACCACCACCGGCAACAAGGGCGTGATCCGTCATGAGCACATGGCCGCGATGAAGCACAACGCGATCGTGTGCAACATCGGCCACTTCGACAACGAGATCGACATCGCGTCGATCGAGAAGTACGAGTGGGAAGAGATCAAGCCGCAGGTGGACCACGTGATCTTCCCCGACGGCAAGCGGATCATCCTGCTCGCGAAGGGCCGTCTGGTGAACCTGGGCTGCGGCACGGGCCATCCGAGCTACGTGATGTCGTCGAGCTTCGCCAACCAGACGATCGCCCAGATCGAGCTGTTCGCGCACAAGGACGCCTACGCCGTCGGCCAGGTCTACGTGCTGCCCAAGCACCTGGACGAGCACGTCGCGCGCCTGCAGCTCAAGACGCTGAACGCGCAGCTGAGCGAGCTGACGGAAGAGCAGGCCGCCTACATCGGCGTCAGCAAGGCCGGTCCGTACAAGCCCGACACCTACCGTTATTGATCGACTGACCGTCGACCCACCCGAGACCGACCCGAGACCCGACCATGCGTGCTGACCAGCGGCTTCTTTCTCTTGGCCTGGCGCCCACGCGCTCGGCTGCCCAGCGGCTGATCGACGCACGCGCGGTTGAGTGGGAAGGCCCCAAGGGCTGGACCGTCGTGCGCAAGTGCGGCGAGGACCTGCCCGAGACCACCGCCATGCGCGTGACCGATGACGCCGAGCTGCGTTACGTCTCGCGCGGCGGGCTCAAGCTCGAGGGCGCGCTGGCCAAGGTCGGCATCTCGGTGGTCGGCTTCTCGGCGCTGGACATGGGGCAGAGCGCGGGCGGTTTCACCGACGTGCTGCTCAAGGCCGGCGCGGCGCACGTGACCGGCATCGACGTCGGCCACGGGCAGTTGCACGAGACACTGAAGGCGGACCCGCGCGTGACCGCGCATGAAGGCGTGCACGTGAAGGACTACGTCCCCGCCGAGCCCTTCGACCTCGTCGTGGGCGACCTGAGCTTCATCTCGATGATCGGCACGATCAAGCTCGTGGCCGGCTGGCTCAAGCCGCAAGGCCAGGCGCTGCTGCTGATCAAGCCGCAGTTCGAGCTCGGCCCCAAGGCGCTGAACAAGAACGGCATCGTCAAGGACAAGACGCAGTACGCCGTGGTCAAGGAGCAGGCCAAGACCGCCGCCGAGAAGCGCGAGCTCGTCATCAAGGGCTGGTTCGAAAGCCCCGTCACCGGCGGCGACGGCAACACCGAATTCTTCATCTGGGTCCAGAAACCATGACGACGCCCAAGACGCCTGTCAGCATCGAATTCTTCCCGCCCAACACCCCCGTCGGCACCGAGAAGCTGAAGACCGTCGTGCAGGAACTGCGCGCGGTGAATCCGCAGTACTTCAGCGTGACCTACGGCGCGGGCGGCTCCACGCGCGAGAAGACGCTGTCGACCGTCGCCGACATCGCCGCGCAGGGCTTCGACGCCGCGCCGCATCTGTCCTGCGTCGGCTCCACGCGCGAGAACATCGCGGAGATCCTGGCCACCTACCGCGCGCAGGACATCCGGCGCGTCGTGGCGCTGCGCGGCGACCTGCCCAGCGGCACCGCCACCGCGGGTGAGTTCCGCTATGCGGCCGAGCTGGTCCGCTTCATCCGCGAGACGCAGGGCGAGGACTGGGACATCGAGGTCGCCGCCTATCCCGAGTACCACCCGCAGCAGCGCTACGCCGCGCGCGACCTGCAGTTCTTCGCCGACAAGGTGCGCGCCGGCGCCAGCGGCGCGATCACGCAGTTCTTCTACAACCCCGACGCCTACTTCCACTTCGTCGAGGCCGCGCGCGCGATGGGCGTGGACGTGCCGATCGTGCCGGGCATCATGCCCATCAACAACTACGCGCGCATCGCGCAGTTCGCGCAGCGCGACGGCATCGAGATCCCGCGCTGGGTCGCGCTGAAGATGGAGGGTTACATGGACGACGCCGCCTCGGTGCGCGCGTTCGGCCTGGACGTCGTCACGCGGCTGTGCGAGCGCCTGATCGCCGGCGGCGTGCCGGGGCTGCACTTCTACACGCTCAATCAGAGCGCCCTCACGCTGGCGTTGTGCGAGCGCCTCGGCCTCGCGCCGAAAGCTTGATAAGCCGCAACCCGCTGGAACTGCCCAGGAGAACCGCGTCGGTTCCCTGGGCTTCCTTGTGAATGGTCAAGGCGGACTGCGGCGTACCCGCGTTCAATCAGGGTTTCCACCAACCCGGAGAGAACCATGTCCCGCACCTCGCTCCTGTCCCGCCCCTCCCTCTACGCCGCGGCGCTGGGCGCCCTGATCGCCACGGCCGCGCTGCCGACCTTCGCGCAGAGCACGCCCTGGCAGTACCGCGTGCGCGCCGTCAACATCGATTCGGCGGACAAGGACTCGACCGGCCTGGGCCTGTCGCTGAGCCGCAAGACCATCCCCGAGTTCGACATCACCTACTTCTTCACGCCGCACCTGGCGACCGAGCTGATCCTGACCGTGCCGCAGCGGCACAAGGTCTACAGCAGGGGCACGCAGATCGGCTCGGTGAAGCACCTGCCGCCGACGCTGACGCTGCAGTACCACTTCAACCCCGAAGGCACCGTCCGTCCCTACATCGGCGCGGGCGTCAACTACACGATGTTCTCGGGCGAGCGCTTCGAGCCCGGCGTGCAGGCCGTGCTGGGCCCCAGCATCAAGAAGAACAGCTTCGGCATGGCCGCGCAGATCGGCGTCGACCTGATGCTGAACAAGCAGTGGTCGATCAACCTGGACCTGAAGAAGCTCCAGATGGACACCGAGATCCGCTCGTTCGGCGCCAACGCCGGCAAGTTCAAGGTCGATCCGGTGCTGGTCGGCCTGGGCGTCGGCTACCGCTTCTGAGCGTCGGCATTCTTGACAGTTCCCGGCGGACCCTCGGATCAGCCGCCGGGAATTATTCACAGGAATAGCTTCAAACGCCTGTCACGATTGAACTTTGGGCGCCATCCCTAGTTTGTTGGCATGAGCTCTGCTTACAGGAGGTCACAAGCAAATCAATGGGATGAGGACCCTTCCATGAGCATCAAGCGCCTGCTGGCCATCTGCGCCGCGACCCTGACCGCCACCTTCGCCGCGCAAGCCGCCGTCGTGACCGTGTCGACCACCACGCCCGTCGCCATCTGCGACCTGTGCACGGTCGATTCGACGATCAACGTGACCGGCCACGGCACGCTGACCGACCTGAACCTGACGATCTTCAGCCTGACGCACACCTACGACAGCGACCTGGCGATGTGGCTGATCTCGCCGACCGGCACCTCGGTCCAGCTGTTCAACCATCGTGGTGGCAGCGGCGACAACCTCATCAACACCGTGTTCGATGACCAGGCCGCCACCGCGATCGGCAGCGGCGCCGCGCCGTTCACCGGTTCGTTCCGCGCGGAGCAGCTGCTGTCGGCCTTCAACGGCCAGGACATCTTCGGCACCTGGACGCTGCGCGTCGCCGATCAGGTCTCGCAGGATCGCGGCTCGCTGAACAACTGGGGCCTCCAGCTGACCACCGTGCCGGAGCCGGGCTCGCTGGCGCTGGTCGGCCTGGCCCTGGTGGGCCTGGGCGTCGCCCGCCGCCGCAAGGCCTGAGGACCGCGCGGGCGCAAGCCCGCTGGCCCACACGCCCCAACGACAAGGGCCCTCGCGAGAGGGCCCTTTTCTTTTTTCGCCGGCGATCCGCCTGGCGTCAGCCTTGCGCGCCGATCCCGTCCAGCGCATCCAACGCGTCGAACGCGTCGCGCGTGAGGTTCTCCGGCGCGCCCTCGGCGCGGCAGGCCACATCGTCCTCGATGCGCACCCCGCCGAAGGCGCTCAGGTGCTTCACCAGCGCCCAGTCCACCTGCGACGAGGCCGGTGTGGCGCGCAGTTGGTCCAGCAGCATCGGGATGAAGTACAGGCCCGGTTCGATGGTCACGACCATGCCGGCCTGCAGCACGCGGGTCAGGCGCAGATAGGGATGGCCTTCGGGCTTGGCGATGGCGCCGCCGTCCTCGCCGGCCATGAAGCCGCCGATGTCGTGGACCTGCAAGCCCAGCAGATGCCCGATGCCGTGCGGCAGGAAGGTGGCGGTCACGCGCTGCGCGACCATCGCCTCCTCGTCCATGCGCACGATGCCGAGCTGGCGCAGCACGCCGGCGATCTCACGGTGTGAGGCCAGGTGGATGTCGCGGTAATCGACGCCCGCGCGCACCTGGTCCACCAGGCGCAGTTGCGCCGCTTCCATCGCATCGATCAGCGCCTGGAAACTCGCGTCGCCGTTGCCCGTCGTGCGGGTGATGTCGGAGGCATAACCGCAGCTGTGCGCGCCGGCATCCACCAACAGCGACAGCGACTGGGCCGGCGCCTGCTGGTCCTGGTACTGGTAATGCAGCACGGCCGCATGCTCGTTCAGCGCGACGATGTTGCCGTAGGGCAGATCGCGCTCGGCGAATCCGCAGGCGGCCAGGTAGGCGTTGTGGATGCCCGCCTCGGAGAGGCCTTCGCGGAACGCGCGCTGCGAGGCCAGATGCGCCTTCGCGCCCAGCGCCGACGCCTCGCGCAGGCGCAGCAGCTCGTAGCCGGTCTTGGCCGCCCGCGCGAAGTGCAGCGGGTTCAGGACCTCGGGCGGGTTGTTCGGGACGATGTCGCCGAGCGCCGCATCCGCCTCGCCGACGATGGCCAGGCGCCCCGGCAGTTGCAGGTAGGGCAACGCGTCGGCGGGCTTGCGCACGACGATCAGCTCGAAGTGCTCGACCCAGAAACCGCTCGGCGCGGCCGGCGGCACATGCCAGTAGTCCTCGGGCTGGCAGTAGACCAGGCGCGGGCGATGACCCGGGCGGATCACCAGCCAGCTGTCGGTCTGGCGCACCAGCGGCACCCACAACTTGAAGTGCGGATTGGGCTGGAAGACATAGGGCCGGTCGTCGAGGAAGGCGAACTTCTCGACGCCGGAGGCGATCAGCAACGCATCGAAGCCGCCGCGCTGGAGCGCGTGCTCGGTGCGGCGCTGCTGCTCCGCGAGGTGGGCCGTGTACAGCGCATCAAGGCTGTCCGGGCTGTGGCGGACAAGAGGATCGGCGGCATTCATGCGCGCGGATTCTCCCAGACCACCCCCATCTCGGTCAGCATCGCATCGAGCCGGACATCGTTCGGCTGGGCGGTCAGCATCGGTTGGAAGCCGTGGCTGAAGCCCACCCCCACGACCACCGGCCGCGGCTGGATCTGCGCGATGGTCCGCAGCATGAAGCCGCCGCCATACCCCATGCGGATCCCGCCCGGCCCGTAGCCCAGGCAGGGGAGCAGCAGCAGTTCAGGATCGAAGGCGTCGGTGTCCTTGGGCTTGGTGATGCCGGTGGCGTCCTCTTCCATCGGACAGCCCGGGTACCAGACGTGGAAGCGCAGCCGGCCCTCCTCGCGGTCGACGACGGGCAGCCCGATGCGGCGGTCGCCGTCGACCTCGCTCCAGCGGAACAGCGCCGGCAGCGGATCGAATTCGCCCTTGATCGGCCAGTAGGCGGCGATGCGCTTTTCCTTGCGGCCGACCAGCCAGACGCGCAGCACGCCCTGGACGATGTCGGCGAGTTGGAGACGGCCCGGCAGGTCCAGGCGTTCGCGGATCAGGCGCTCGCGCAGCGCCTGGCGGTCTTCGGAGATCGGGAGCTTGTCGTTCGGATCCATCCGGCGTTTGCCTTCCCACGCGGACCCGACGAGGTCCGGAGCGGGCCATTGTGGCCGCGCGGCGCACACCGCGCCAGAGGTGGACTAGAGTCGGCGCCATGGCACGAGGCACCACCACCACGGGAACCGTCCGTCGCGTCAGCGGCGCGGGCAGCGACTTCGCCAACCATTGCATGGAGCTGCTGGCGCCGCTCGGGCCGGTGCTGGCCCGGCGCATGTTCGGCGGCTTCGGGCTGTACGTGGATGGCCTGTTCCTGGCCATCATCAGCCGCGACGAGCTGTATCTGAAGGCGGACGCCACCAGCCAGCCGCGTTACGTCGAGGCGGGCTGCGAGCCCTTCCGTTACTCGAAGACGGGCAAGGACGGCCAGGAGGCCGTCGCCAGCCTGAATTACTTCAGGCCGCCGGAGGACACGCTGGAGTCGCCCGCGCTGATGCTGCCCTGGGGGCGGCTGGCGATGGAGTCGGCCTTGCGCTCGGTCAACGCGAAGCCGAAAGCCAGCACCGCGAAGAAGAGCGCCGGCACGACGGCCGCGCCCAGGACCGACAGGAAGGAAAAGCCCGTCACGGCCGCGGCGGCGCCCATGGTCAAGCGTTCGCCAGGCGCTGGCCGAGCAATTGCGCGAAGGAAGGCAGGCGGTTGACGCGGCGCGCGGCCTTGGCGGCGCAGGCTTGCGGCGGCACCAGCAGCTGGAAGCGGGCCGTCGGCCAGGCTTCCACGACCAGTTCCGTGCCGCTGCCGACTTCCAGGGTCTCGCCGGCCGACAGCCAGAAGTCCTGGGCCGGCAGGTTCAGGTCACCGCGCTGGGTCACCCAGACCCGGCCGTCGAGCACATGCAGCTCGCGGCGACCCGGTCCGATCGGCAGGCTCATGGCCTCGCCCTGTGACAAGGTCCACGCGGCGTCGTCGTGGCTGACCTGGATTGATGAATTTTGCATGACGTTCATGATCGGCTCCCCGTCCAGCGGGCGGTCCGCGCACCGGCGGCATTCCTCGTGGACATGGCGTAATCCTAGGGTTCACCCGGACGCCGGTCCAATGAGTCTTCCAGCGTCGATTGATACCATCCGCGCATGAATAGCCCCCGCCACCGCCCGCTCGCCGTCGGTCCGTTGCGTGCCTTCGAGGCGGTCGCGAGGCGCCTGAGCTTCAGCGCCGCGGCCGAGGAGCTCTTCCTGACCCAGTCCGCCGTCAGCCGCCAGATCCGCTCGCTGGAGGAGGAGCTCGGCGCGACGCTGTTCCTGCGCGGCACGCGTCATGTGGAGCTCGCCCCCGACGGCAAGCTGCTGCTGTCGGCGGTGGAGCCGATGCTGGACCGGCTGGACGGCACGGTGCGGCAGATCCGGTCGACTCGCGGCCGTCGCGTGGTGAACGTGACGACCTTTGCGTCGTTCGCGTCCTTGTGGCTGATCCCGCGGCTGGAGGCCTTCCAGCGCGAGCATCCGGACATGGACATCCGCGTGTCGGCGCTGGATCAGCTGGTTGAGATCGACGACAGCGAATTCGACGTGGCCTTGCGCTACGCCGCGCCCAACCGCGTGGCGCCGCATGCGCAGCGCATGTTCGGCGAGATGCTGACGCCGGTGGTCAATCCGTGGGTGGCCAAGCAGGCGCAGGCGGGCCAGGGGCCGCCGCTGAGCGAGGCCGCCGACCTGCGCCAGTACACGCTGGCTGAGGAGGACGATCAGCGGCCCAGCGGCCTGTTCCTGAGCTGGCGGCGCTGGCTGGGCATCCACGGCGCGCCGGACCTGCAGCCGCGGCGCTGGATGTACCTGAACTTCACCTACCAGCAGATCCAGGCGGCGGTGTCGGGCCAGGCGGTGGCGCTGGCGCGGCTGCCCTTGATCTACGAGGCGCTGGAGCGTGGCGAGCTGGTCGAGCCCTTCGGCGAGGCGGGGCGGCTCGACTGCCCGACGGTGTACTGGCTGATGATGTCAGCGCACGGGCGGGCTCGGCCGGAGGTCGTGGAATTCGCCAACTGGATCGCCGAGCAGTCCGCGCTCACGCGCCGCGCGATCGGCGAGCCCGATCCGCCGGTGGATGAGAACTCGGGCTGAGCCTGATCTTCAGGACTGCCACGGCCACTGGCCCTCACCCCTGCCCTCTCCCGCAAGCGGGAGAGGGAGTCAGGGTGCGATGACCTCGCGCTCCGTGAGCACGACGGTCATCGCCTGGTCGTGCGGCTGGACCTCGAAGGCGGCCTCGCAGCAGTGCCAGGCCAGGCCGATCGTCGTCACGCCGGGATGGGCCTCCAGCCAGCGGTCGAAATAACCACCGCCGTAGCCGAGCCGGAAGCCCTCGCGCGTGTAGCCCAGGCAGGGCACGAGCAGCACCTCGGGCACGAGCACCGGCCCGGTGCTGCTGGGAATGCCGCACTCGTCCTTGACCGTCGGCTCCTGGCCGTTCCAGCGCCGGAACTCCATCGACGCCGGCCCGTGATCGCCCGCCTTGCGCGCGAACGGCAACGCGAGTTGCATCGTCCCCGAAAGCTTGTGGGTCGCCGCCCAGGCCACTGCGTTAAATTCCCCCTCCAGCGGCCAGTACAGGCCGAGGCTCAGGGGCTCGAGCTGACCCAGCAGCGGCAACAGACGTTCGCCGACCTGGTCAGCGGCGAGCCGGGCCTCGGCGCCGGCCGACCATTCGCGGCGGCGCGCCAGCAAGGCGCGTCGCAGTTCGCTTCGCTCATGGGGCCAGGTCTTGCCGGCAGCAGTGCCGGTGGCGTCGGGGGCCGTGGGGAAGTCATTCATCGCAGTTCGGCATGAAGTTCGCTCGGATCACTGTAACCGCCCTCGCCTGCGCCACCCTGCCCCTGGCGGCCGCGCTGCTCGCGCCGCCGGCGCTGGCGCAATCGGCCACGACGTTCAACGTCGTCGCCAATCCGCTGCCGCCGCTGCCGGACCTGGTCACCGACGCCCGCGAGGCCTGGCGCACCCGGGACCGCTCGCGGCTGGCGGCGATGCGGCAAGTCGCCTTCGACCAGCAGCACCCGCTCGCCCCCTGGTTTGATTACTGGGATCTGAACGCCCGCCTCTCCGAGGCCCAGCAGCCCGAGATCAACGCCTTCTACGCGCGCTGGCCGGGGGCCTACGTCGAGGACCGCCTGCGCAACGACTGGCTGCTCGAGCTGGGCCATCGCCGCGACTGGACCAATTTCCGGCGCGACCACGCGGCCTACAAGATGCAGGACGACCGCGAGGTCACCTGTTACGCGCTGCTGGCCGATCCCCCCTCGCGCGACCTGCGCGACAGCGCGCGCGCTGCCTGGCTCGCGCAACGCGACGCCGACGAGGGCTGCCACATGCTGGCCAGCACGCTGCATGAGAACGGCCAGTTCAAGGACTCCGACGTCTGGCGCAAGCTGCGCCTGGTCGTCGAGACCAACAAGCCCCGCGCGGTGAAGCAGACCGCGTCGCTGCTGTCCAAGGCGGACCAGGACGCCATCGCCGAACTGATGGACAAGCCCGATCGTTATCTCAAGCGCAAGGCCGCGGCGTCGCCGCGCGCCAAGGCCGAGCTGACGGTGCTGGCGCTGATGCGGCTGGCGGCGACCGACTACGACAAGGCCGACGACGACATCCGGCGCTGGGCGCCCAAGCTCCCCAATGACCTGGCGGCCTGGCTCTGGGCGCAGTACGGGCGACAGACCGCGCTGCGGCTCAAGGACGACGCCAACGAATACTTCGACCGCGCGCTCAAGCTGGCGGGCAAGGGCGGCGGCTCCGGGTCGTCCGAATGGAGCGACGACACGCTGGGCTGGATGGCGCGCGCCGCGCTGCGTGGCGACGCCGGGGCGAGCCGCCCCGAGCAGCTGCTGACGGCGATCTCCACGATGAAGCCGGGCGATCAGAAGGACATCACCTGGACCTACTGGCGCGCCAAGGCGCAGCAGCAACTGGCGCCCAATGGCGCGGCCGGCGACGCCCAACGCCGCGAGGCGCAGGACACGCTGCGCTCGATCGCCTCGCCGCTGAGCTTCTACGGCAAGCTGGCCGCGGACGAGCTCAAGCTGCGCCTGCCGCTGCCGCCCACGCCGGCCGAGCTCACCGCGCCGGAGCGGGCGCAGGCGGCGGCCAATCCCGGCATCCAGCGCGCGTTGCTGCTGCTGGCCGTGGGGCTGCGCAGCGAGGGTCAGCGCGAGTGGAACTTCAGCCTGCGCGGCCTGTCCGACCGCGAGCTGCTGGCCGTCGCGCAGACCGCCTGCGAGCGCGAACTCTGGGAGCGCTGCATCCAGACCAGCGAGCGCACCAAGCTCGAGATCGACCTCGCGCAGCGTTTCCCGATGCCGTATCGGGCGGACGTCTTCAAGCAGGCCACCGCGGTGGGCCTGGACCCGGCCTATGTCTACGGGCTGATCCGCCAGGAGTCGCGCTTCATGATGGATGCGCGCTCGCATGTGGGCGCCGGTGGCCTGATGCAGGTCATGCCGGCGACGGCCAAGTGGACCGCGAAGAAGCTGGGCGTGGATTTCCGACCCGACATGCTGCATGACCGCGACACCAACCTGCGTCTGGGCACCGGCTACCTGAAGCTGGTGATGGACAGCTTCGAGGGCTCGCAGGCGATGGCCGCGGCCGCGTACAACGCCGGGCCCAACCGGCCGCGTCGCTGGCGCGAGGGGCCGCAGCTCGACGCGGCGATCTGGACGGAGAACATTCCCATCTGGGAGACCCGTGACTATGTGCGCAAGGTGCTGTCCAACGCGACCATCTATGCCCAGCTGATGGGCCGCGAGGGCGGCACGCTGCTGCGCGACCGGCTCGGGCGCGTGATCGGGCCGGCCGCGGCGTCGGCGCCCGACATCCCGGCCAACGGCACGAACTGAACCAGGCACTGGACAAGGATCTCCGCATGCAATTGATCGTCGGCAACAAGAACTACTCGTCCTGGTCGATGCGCCCGTGGGTGCTGATGAAGGCGCTGGGCATCGACTTCCAGGAACGCGTGGTCCGTTTCGACTTCACGCCCGATTCGGCCTTCTATCGCGAGATCGGCGCGGTGACACCCACCGGCAAGGTGCCGGTGCTGGTGGACGACGGGCTGGCGGTGTGGGACTCGCTGGCGATCGTCGAGTATCTGGCCGAGCGCTTCCCCGAGGCAGGCGTCTGGCCGCGCGACGCGCGCCAGCGCGCCCGGGCGCGTTGCCTTTGCGCGGAGATGCACAGCGGTTTCGGCCAGCTGCGCACGCATTGCGTGATGAACATCGATGCCGATCTGACGAGCATCGGCCCGCGGCTGCTGCAGACAGAAGCCGGCCTGCGCAAGGACCTGGCGCGGGTGGTGGAGTTGTGGACCAACGCGCTGGCCGAAAGCGGCGGTCCTTTCCTGTTTGGCGAGTTCGGCGCGGCGGATGCGTTCTTCGCGCCGGTCGTGATGCGGGTGACGCGCTACGGCCTGCCGGTGCCCGAGCCGCTGCGGGCCTATCTGGCGCGCGTGGAAGCGGCGCCCGGCGTGCGCGAGTGGATCGCCGATGCGATCGCGGAGAAGGACTTCCTGGACTTCGAGGAGCCGTACCGGGACGTCAGCGGTCCGGTGCCGGTGCTGAAGGTCTGAAGTCCTGAACGGGGAGCGGAAATGAAAACGCCGCTTCTGGCGCCTTGTGCGGGCAAGGCGGGAAGCGGCGAGGTGGTCTTGGGTGCTGAGGGTCAGTGTTCGCGCCTACGCCTGACCATGAAAACGGCCGCCAGGAGGCCGCCGACCATCATGGCCTGGTTCTGGGGCTCGGACACGAAGGACGGCACCACGGTGGCACCCTCCTGCTCATTGACATCAGCCAGTTGCACCGGTGCCGGTTGGCTCTGCTGCACGAAACTGGCGTCTGCGGCGATCTGCGCCTGGGGCGCTTCGGTGGCCGACATCTCTTGCGCCTGGGCAGCGAGACCAATTCCGCCCAGCAAGAGGAGGAGAACAGACTTCATTCAAAAACTCCCTACTGCTTGCCGCCTGCCTGACTACGTGTCTCTCTCGGTAGCTGGCCTGCTGAAGCAGGCACTGGTGTGCAGGTGGCATTGGTGAATATACGGATCAACAGCCTACGTGAGCACCCCCACCCTTGGGGATGCTGCGCCGCAACATGAGTGTTCAGATGTTTCTCGTCGGAGGGGCCGTCCGGGATGCCCTGCTGGGATTGCCGGTCCAGGACCGGGATTGGGTGGTGGTCGGTGCATCACCCAAGTCCTTGATCGACAAGGGATTTATTCCTGTCGGCAAGGATTTCCCGGTCTTCCTGCACCCCGAGTCCCATGAAGAGGTGGCATTGGCGCGGACCGAGCGCAAGACGGCCGCTGGATACCACGGTTTCCAGTTCCACACGGCCCCGGACGTCACCCTTGAGCAGGACCTCGCGCGTCGCGACCTGACCATCAACGCGATGGCGCAGGCCGAGGACGGCACGCTGATCGACCCCTACGGCGGCCAGCGCGACCTGGCGGACCGGGTGCTGCGGCATGTGTCGCCGGCGTTCGCCGAGGATCCGGTGCGCATCCTGCGGCTGGCGCGCTTCGCCGCGCGTTTCGGCGATTTCAGCGTCGCGCCCGAAACCATGGCCCTGATGCGCGAGATGACGCAGGCCGGCGAGGTCGATGCCCTGGTGGCCGAGCGGGTCTGGCAGGAGGTCTCGCGCGGGCTGATGGAAAAGCACCCGGCGCGAATGATCGAGATCCTGCGCGAGAGCGGCGCGCTGGCGCGCATCGCGCCGGAGGTGGATCGGCTGTTCGGCGTGCCGCAGCCGCCGGCGCATCACCCCGAGGTCGACACTGGCGCGCACCTGCTGCTGGTCCTGGAGGAATGCGCGCGCGTGGACGCGCCGCTGCCGGTGCGCTACGCCGCGCTGTGCCACGACCTGGGCAAGGGGTCGACGCCCGAGGCCGAATGGCCGCGCCACCTGAAGCACGAAACCCGGAGCGAGGACCTGTCGGCGGCCTTGTCGCAGCGCTGGCGGGTGCCGTCGGACTGCAAGGAGCTGGCCGAGCTGGTGTCGCGCGAACACACGCACGTGCATCAGAGCCTCGATTTCACCGTCGAGGCGCGGCTGAGGCTGCTCGAGCGCTGCGACGCGACGCGGCGGCCCGAGCGTTTCGCGCAGATGCTGCTGGCCTGCGAATGCGATGCGCGCGGCCGCGAGGGGCTGCGCGATCGGGACTATCCGCAACGCGCGGCGCTGCTGCACGACCTGCGCGCGGTGCAGTCGGTGGATCAGGCGTCGATCTCGGCGGCGGCGCTGGCCGCCGGCAAGCAGGGCCCGGCCATCGGCCAGGCGATCCAGGAGGCGAGGAAGGCGGCGTTGAAGGCCGCGTCAGCGCACAGACCGGGCAACTCCTGACCCCGGCGCCGGGGCGATGAACCTGCATGGCCGGCCCGGATCAGCCGTCCTGCCACGGCCGCTGGCCCTCACCCCTCCCTCTTCCGCAAGCGGGAGAGAGTGTCAGGTCACAGCGTGTGCGAGCGGTCCCCCGCGATGAAGCCCATCGCGTCGAACCCGTCGCCCGGCGCGAAGCCGATGACCTTGAACAGCTCGCCCATCTCGTGCTCGGCGATCAGCCGGTGCGCCATGCCGCGCTGCGCCAGCGTGGCCTCGCTCATCAGGTCCACCAGGCCGCAATTGATCAGGAAGTTGGCCTGGCTCGTGTAGCCCAGCACCATCAGCCCCGCGTCCTGCCCCGCGAGCGCGATGCCGGTGAAGTTCACATGCGCGGTGATGTCCTTCTGCCCCGGCAACGCGAGCGGATCCGGATCGGCCCGGTGCAGGTGGTGGCACATCAGCGTGCCGCCCGTGCGCTGCGGGTGGTAGTACTCCGACTCCGGGAACCCGTAGTCGATCAGGAAGGCCGCGCCCCGCTTGAGCCGCTCCGCCAGCGTCTTCACGAACGCCTCCGCCTGCGGGTGGATCTCGGTCACCGTGCCCGGCACGAAACCCGCGTCCTCCTCCGCCGGCAGCGGCGGCCGCGCATCGCCGGCGCGGTCGACGAAGACCAGCTCGCCCAGCGCGTCCAGGCCCACGCCGCGTTGCAGCCACTGCTGCCCGTCCCAGCGCAGCAGGTCCACGGGAATCGCGTCCAGCAGTTCGTTGGCCACCATCACGCCGTGGATCTCGTCGGGCCAGCGGTCCAGCCATTCGACCCGCGGCGCGAATCGCGCCAGGCGCTCGGCCTGACGTTCGCGCAGCGTGCCCGACAGGTCCACGATGAAGTAGCGCGTTACCGGCTGCCCGAGCGCATCGAGCGCCTCCAGCAACTGCTCGGCCAGCGCGCCGCTGCCGGCGCCGAACTCGATCACCGTGTCGGTGCCGCTGACCTGCAGCGCCTGCGCCACCTGACGCGCCAGCGCGCGCCCGAACAACGGCGACAGCTCCGGCGCCGTGACGAAGTCCGACCCCTGCTGCGGCATCGTGCCGAACTTGCGCCGCGCGTTGGCGTAGTACCCCAGGCCCGGCGCGTACAGCGCCAGGCTCATGTAGCGGTCGAACGGCAGCCAGCCTCCGGCAGCAGCGATCTCCTCGCGCAGCAGCGCGGTCATGGCCGGATCGGTCGCGTGGGCGGCCGCTGCCGTCATGGATGGGGTGGGCGCCGCCGCGCCGTTCAGGCGGGCGGACTCGGGGGTCTTCGAAGTCATGTGTCGATCCTGGGCAGCCGCGACTGGCCGCGATCGGCCAGCCACGCTTCAAATTCCTGGGCGGGCATCGCCGGCGCGATGACCTCGCCTTGCAGCTCGTCGCAGCCCCACTCGGCCAGCAGGTGCCACTGGCGCGCGTTGCGCACGCCCTCCGCGCCGACCCGCAGACCCAGCCCCTTGGCCATCTGCACCATCGCGCGCGTGATCGCGGCCGCGCCGCCGTCATCGGGCAGCACGGCGACGAAACTCTGGTCGATCTTGAGCTTGTCCAGCGGCAGCCGGGTCAGCTGGTTCAGCGCCGTGTAGCCGGTGCCGAAGTCGTCGATCGAGATCGCCAGGCCCTGCGAGCGCAGCGTCTGCAGCAGCTCGGGCAGGCGATCGATCTCCTCGGTCAGCATGCGTTCGGTGAGCTCCAGCTCGAGCCACTCGCCCGGCACGCCGACGGTCCTGAGCACATGCGCCACCGACTTGGAGAAACTCGCCAGCCGGAACTGCATGCTCGACAGGTTCACCGCGATCGGCACCTCGGCGATGCCGCGCTCGTGCCAGGCACGGGCCTGCCGGGCGGCCTCGTACATGACCCACTCGCCCAGCGGCAGCATCAGCCGGTGGCGCTCGGCCACGACGATGAACGCGTCCGGCGTCAGCAGCCCGCGCTGCGGATGCCGCCAGCGCAGCAGCGCCTCGGCGCCGACCAGCTCGCCGCTGCGCGCGTCGACCTGCGGTTGATAGAACAGCACGAACTCGTCCGCGGTCAGCGCCTGCGCGAGCTCGCTCTCCAGCACCAGGTCGGCATAGGCGTTCTCCGCCATCGCCTGCTCGAAGAAGCGATAGGTCGCGCGGCCCGCGGTCTTGGCGAGGTACATCGCCGTGTCGGCGTGCTGCAGCAGCTCCTCGGGCGTGTCGCCGTGCTCCGGATACATCGCCACGCCGATCGACGGCGTCACCGACAAGTCCCGCCCATCCGCCTGCACCGGCACCTCCACGACGCTCAGCAGCGCGTTGAGCACCGTCTGCACGTCCTTGCGCTGATGCACGTCCTCGAGCAGCACGACGAACTCATCGCCGCCGAAGCGCGCCACCAGGTCGCTGCCGCGCAAGCCGCCGCGCAGGCGCTCGGACACGGTCTGCAGCACCCGGTCCCCCTCGAGATGGCCCAGCGAGTCGTTGACGCGCTTGAAGTTGTCGAGGTCGATGAAGAGCAGCGCCGCCCGACGTACGCCACCCGGCCCGTTGCCCGGGGCGAGCCGCTCGCGCAGCCGCTCCATGAAGGTCGACCGGTTGAGCAGCCCGGTCAGCGGATCGTGCTGCGCGAGGTGCTGGATGCGCGCCAGCGCCTCCAGGTGCGGCCGCAGGTCGCGCACGATCGTCATGCGCAGCCGCTCGCCGTTGCGCCACAGGGTGCGGACGATGAATTCGACGTCGATGCGCTCGCCGCTGCGATGCAGGATGGCCGTGGCGTAGCGGGTCTCGTGGCCGGCCGCCATGACCGCGCGCACCGTGTCGACCTGGTCCGGCGCGATCATCGACAGCGCCGAGCGTCCGACGAGCTCCTCGAGCGCGTAACCCACCAGCTCGCACAGCGGCGGGTTGACGTCGGTCATCACGCCGTCGCGGTGGAAGACGATGCCCTCCATCGACGCCTGCATGAACTTGGCCAGCCGCTCCTCGGAGTCGCGCACGGCGGCCTCGGCCTCGCGGAAGCGGGTGATGTCGGAGATCAGCACGAAGCTGGACTGCACCTCGAGCGCGCCGGGCGGCACGTACGGGATCAGGTTGACCTCGATCCAGCGCCGGCTGCCGTCGCGCCGGTCCAGCCGGCGTTCGTAGTTGACGCTGATGCGCTCGCCGAGCACGCGCTGCACATGGGGCTCGATCTCCTGCGCGGCGTCCTCGCCGATGATCTGCGCGAAGGTGCGGCCGACCACGCTGTGCTCGTCCAGGCCGAAGCTCCGGGCGTACTGGCGGTTGGCGAAGCGGCAGGTGCGCGTGGCCGCGTCGAACACGGCGATCAGCACCGGCACGTTGTCGGCGAGCAGCCGGAACTGCGCCGCCTGGTCCTCGGCGGACGGCGCCGGGGAAGCCGGCGACAGGGGCGGCACCGGCGCGGTCATTCAGCCGCCTCCGTCTCCGTCACCGGAGGCCGGCGCGCTGGCCGCATCCCCCGCGAGCGTCTGCATCGCCAGGCACAGGTCCTCCCAGGCGCGCGCCTTGTCGGGCAGGTTGCGCAGCAGGTAGGCCGGGTGGTACGTGACGATCAGCGGCACGCCCTGGTAGCGGTGCACCCGGCCGCGCAGCTTGCCGATGGGCTCCTGGCTGCGCAGCAGTTGCTGCACGGCGAAGCGGCCCATGGCGAGGATGATGCGCGGCTGGATCAGCGCGATCTGGCGTTCCAGGAAGGGCTCGCACTGCGCGAGCTCCGCCGGATCGGGATTGCGGTTGCGCGGCGGCCGGCACTTCAGCGTGTTGGCGATGTAGACCTGGCGCTCGGGCGTGCCCTCGCCGCGGGACAGACCGATGGACCGCAGCATGCTGTCGAGCAGCTTGCCGGCGGCGCCGACGAAGGGCTCGCCCTGCAGGTCCTCCTGCTCGCCGGGCGCCTCGCCGACGACCATCCAGTGTGCGCGTTCGTTGCCGACGCCGAAGACGGTCTGCTTGCGGGACTCGCACAGCGTGCAGGCCCGGCAGGCGGCGACCTCGTCGCGCAGCCCCGGCCAGTCGAGGCGGGCGATCGCCTCGCGCGAGACGGCGGGTGCGGAGGCGGGTTCCACGGCCGGTGCCGGCGCGGCAGCGGGCAAGGCCTTGGCCAGCACCTCGGCGACGCGGCGCGGCGCAGGCGCCGGTGCCGACGTCGAAGTCGGTAGTTCGGCGACGGCGACATCGCCTTCCGGCGCACGGCGCGAGACGGCCGGGGCAGCGGCTGCGGGCGCGCCGCGTGACGCGGTGGCCGGGGCAGCCACGGCGGACGGGGCGGTGGCCAGTGAGGCGACAGATGCCGGCGCGGCGTTCGATCCCGCGTCCGGCGGCAGCCACAGCTTGAGGCCCATCGCCTCCAGCATCGCGCGTTGACGGTCGGTCCAGCTCATGCGGGGGTCTCCGTCAGGCGCAAGGTCATGAGCACCGCGTTCTCGCGGCCGTCGGTGCCCGGGTAGTAGCCGCGGCGCAGGCCGCTCTGCGCGAAGCCGTAGCGGTCGTAGAGCTTGCGCGCGCGCAGGTTGCCCTCGCGGACTTCCAGCCACACCTGGTGGCAGCCTCGCGCCCGCGCCAGCAGCGCCAGCGCGTCCAGCATGCGCCGGGCCAGGCCCTGGCCCTCGCGCTCGGGCAGCACGGTGAGGTTGAGCAGGTGCATCTCGTCGATGACCTGCATCGCGAGGAAATAGGCGCACAGCCGGGCCTGCTCGTCACGCATGACGAAGGCGGCGTAACCGGCGGCCATCGAATCGATGAAGTTGCCCCGCGTCCACGGATGGCTGTAGGCCACGGACTCGATGGCCATGACCTCGTCGAGGTCGACCGCGCGCAGCGGCTGCAGCGATTGCAGCGACGCCGGCCAGACCAGGTCCTTGGGTTGGGCGCTCATCTGCCGGAACCTCCGGACGGGGCCGCGTCCGCCTTGGCGTCCGATTTGGCGTCCACCTTGGCGGCCTCGCGCTCGGCCGTCGTCAGCGCGACCTTGTCGCGTACGTACAGCGGCAGCGCGTGAGCGGCGTCCTCGGCCAGGCCGGCGTCGTAGGCCTGTTGTGCCAGCGCGCCCAGCGCGCGGGCCCGCGACACCGCCGTCGGGAAGCGGCGAGCGGTGCCGGTGTCCAGCGCGAAGGCGCCCAGCGCGGAGCCGGCGACCAGCGCCGGGGGCTCGTCGCGCCACAGCGACTGCAGCGGCTCGGGATCGGTGAGCGCCGGCGCGAGCAAGGTCGCCCAACGCGTGCCGTCCCAGCGATATCTGCCGACGTAGATCTGATTCATGCGCGCGTCCATCGCGACCCAGACCTCGAGCGGTCCGGTGGAAGGAGCTTCAGCATCCAACTGCTGACGCGCGTCCTCGGCCACCAGCATGAGGCTGTCCAGCGCGAGCACCGGCTTGCCGGCGCCGAAGGCCAGGCCCTGCGCGACCGAGCACGCGGTGCGCAGTCCGGTGAAGGCACCGGGGCCGCGGCCGAAGCCGACCGCGTCGACGTCAGCCAGCGCCACGCCGGCCTGCTTCAGCAGCGCCAGGGCGTCCGGGACCATCCGCTGCGAGGCTTGCGCCCCGCCATCGGCGTCCATAAATGCAGCATGGCCCTGACCCAGAAGGGCCAGAGCCATGTGTTCGGTCGAGCTATCCAGGGCCAGCAACACGCTCATGCGGCAAGTGTAGTGGTCCCGGACGCCCGCAGGCAGGGTGAACCCCTGTCTGCAGGGCTCATGCCGGGGTCGTCGTTAGAACGAGTAGCCCAGCGACATGGTGTAGACCATGGGGCGGAAGTTGATCTTCGTGTGCAGCTCTTCCACGCCGTCCTTGGTCGTCGTGTACGAGCGCATCGTGCTGCGCACGTCCGCGTAGGCGGCCGTGGCGGTCAGCGACCATTGCTTCGTGTACTGGACCGTGAAACCGGCGTGCGCCGCGGCGCCCCAGGAGTTGGTCAGCGTGATGCGGGTCGGGCCGCCGCTGATCGCGTCACCGGTCGGGGTGCTGCGCTTCTTCTCGAAGTAGGTGTAGTTCACACCGACGCCGACGAAGGGCTGCACCTTGGTGAAGTACTCGCCCAGGTGGTAGTTCACGAACACCGTCGGGGGCATCTGACGCACGACCGCGATCTGGCCGGCATTGGCCAGCACGCCGTTGCCGTAGATCTTGTGCGAGGGCGGGATGCCCAGCACGATCTCGCCGCTCCACTTCGGCGCGAAGCGGTAGGTGTAGCCGAAGCCCGTGGTGGTGGCGTCGCCGACGCGGATCTGCGCGCCCGGTGCCGGGAACTGCTTGGTGCCGCCTTCCAGCGGACCGGCCTTGCTGTTCACGTCGATGTGGGCCAGGCCCAGGTAGAACGTGTGCGTGCCGACAGCGGGTTCCTCGGCGCGCGCGGCGCCGGCCACGACCATCAGCGAGGCGGCCAGGATGAGGGTGATGTTCTTTTTCATGAAAAGTGTCTCCGTGCGGATCGGCTGCGATTACGGCTGAGCCGCCAGGACCGATTGGAAGTAGCCGCGCGCGATCGCGCTGCAGAACGGCGGGACCAGGGTGCCGTGGTAGGCGCCCTGCACCGCGGCCGCGCCTGCGGTGCCGCCGCCAGCCGCTGCCGACACGCCGGCCTTGGCCTGCTGGAAGCCGCCGTACAGCGTCGCCGCGGTCGTCGTGCCCAGCGGTGCCAGCGAGGCCTGGCTTTCCAGGTTGAACGCCGGGTACTGCTTGCCGCGCGAGGCGAAGTCCGCCTGGGCTTGCGTCGTGTTGAAGAAGAACACGGTCGGGTCGTTCGCGCCGCCGCACATCGCGACCGGGGCCTTCGGCGTCCAGCCCAGCAGGGTGTTGGTCTGCAGCGCCTTGCGGAAGTTGGAGGTCGCGTAACCGGCCTTGAACGAGTCGGTCAGCAGGCCACCCGTGCCGAACAGCTTCGTGAAGGTCGGATCGGCCGGCAGCTTGCCCTCGGCGATCAGCTGGCTGACCGAGACCTTGGACGGGAACAGCGTTTCCGCGGTCGCGGCGAACTGCGACTGGTACACGTCGGTCGGGGCCGAGTAGATGTTGCCGTAGGCCTTCTGGTAGCTGGTCAGCATCAGCGGCAGGAACAGCGTCGCGCCGGCGTTGACCTGCGTGTTCAGCACGTAGTCGCCGAAGGTCACCAGGTTGTAGGGGCCCGACATCGGCACCGCGGCGGTGACGGTGAACTCGGACGTGTAATCACGCTCCATCACCTTCTGCGTGGCCATGGCCACGTGCCCGCCCTGCGAGTAGCCGGAGATCAGCAGCTTGGCCGACGGCTTGACCGGGCTTTCCGCGGCCAGGTGGGTCTTGGCGGCGCGCAGGCCGTCGACCATCTCGATGGCCGACTGCTCGGCGTTCAGGTAGGTCGTGTACTGCAGGCCGGAACGGTCGTAGCCGAGGTAGTTCGGAGCAACGACGATGAAGCCTTGCGCGGCGTAGAACGCGGCGACCAGCGAACCTTCCTGGTTGTTGGTCAGGTCGGCCATGTTGAAGGCCTGGTCGGTCGTCGTGCCGTGGGCATACAGCACCACCGGGCGATTGCCCGTGCACTGGGCGGCGGTGCCCGCGGGCACCAGCACGGCGGCGGAGGCCGTCGCGGGCAGGCCTTGCGGATCGCGGGTCATGTAGTAGACGTAGCGCACGTCCACGTCGCAGGCGGCCTTGCCGGTCAGCGCCTGGATGCCCTTGGCCGCGGTGCCCGCGTCGATCTGGGCGGCCGTGGCCGCGCCCGCCTTCACGCCCAGCTGCAGCGCGCCACGCGCCGGCGGGGGATCGTCATTGGCCGGCGAGCTGCCGCCACCGCAGGCGCTCAGCAATGCCACAGCGGCCAGCGTCAGGCTGGCCAGTTTGAATTGGCTGTTCATTCGGACTTCTCCAGGGGTTGTCTCCGTCGTTCACACCGTCCCGGCGATCGCGGTCGGCATTAAATCGAACGGTCGTTCGTTTTTCTCAGGGATCACTTTAAGCGCACGATTCGTGACAAGCCCAAAGAGAAAACCCTGACAAGCCGGAGCATGCCAGGGTCTCGGAGATGACGGACGCACAACCTGACCCCTTTCGAGGCGCGGCTGCAACAGTCCTGTCACAAGTGCGCGCGTTGCGCGCGCAGCGCGACAGCGTCAGAACGGATTGTTCGTGGCGCGGCTGATCGCCTGATTGGCGACGTAGGTGTGGACGACCGGCGCGACCAGCGTGTCGCTGGCCCACATGTGGCTGGCGGACGTGGCGTTGGCGACCAGCGTCTTGTCGGTGCACACGGGCGGCAGCGAGGACGTCAGGCAGGCGCCGTCGGCCGAGTTGCTCGCGCCGTACGCGCCGGGATAGCGGCTCATCGTGCCCATCAGCTCGTCGGTCAGCAGCAGGCCGATGTAGTGGCCGTCGTTGCGGATCTTCAGGCGCATGCCGGCATTGAAGCGGCGCGAGAGCTCGCTGAGCAGCGCGGCGCGGTCGGTGTCGGCGTGGCTGGCCTTCTCCTTGATCGCGAACGGCGACAGGCCCATGTCCTGCACGGTGCTCAGCAGGATGCGGCCGTCGGCGTTGACGATGCGGTTGACCTGCGCGGCCAGTGCCTCGCCGCGCGCCTGGGCGGCGTTGCCCAGCGTGCCGGCGTCCTGCGCGGGGAATTGCGCGTAGAGCTCCAGCACGTCGTTGGCGCCGGCCAGGATCGTGACCATGTCCTTCGAGTTGAACCCGTCCAGCGCGAACTGGCGGTCGATCTGCGCGGTGACGTCGGCGACCTTCGCGCCCGCGGCGGCATACATGCGGCCGGTGGGCGTGGCGAGCTTGTCCGGGTTGCACTCGCCGAAGACCAGGCCGAAGTGCGCGGCCAGCTGCTGCACCCAGATCTGGTTGACCGCGCAGCTCACCACGTTGGTGGTCGCGTCGGTGCCGTTGATCGTGTACTTGGAGCCGTCCGAGCGGAGGGTGCTCGTCTCGTCGCCGAAGGACAGGATGCGGGTGGGCTTGAAGGGGTCGATCTGTTCGCCGCCGCCGCCACAGGCCGCCAGCATCGCGGTCGCACCCAGCAGCACGGCCAGGTGGCGCTTCACACTCTTCATGAACTCTCCAAATCTCGAAAACTCAGCGGGGCGCGAAAGCCGCCGCCGCGCGGGACAAGCGGTCCCGCACACCATCCCAGGCCGCCTCCTGAGGAGGCGACTCGATCCAGATCTGCGTCGCGCCAGCCGCGTCCAGCTCGCGCAGGACGGCAAACAGCTGCCGCGCCGCCGCGCGTGCCTGGGCCGGCATGGCCCGCAGCAGCACCGGCGATCCTCGTGTCCCGGCAAAGGACGTGCGGGAATATACCGCCAGCCCCGCCGGATGCTCGCCCGCGAGGGCTTCACGCAGCGCTTCGGTGCTCATCAGCCGGACCGTCGCCCGCGGGGCGTAATGGGCCGCGAGTGTGCCCGAGGCCCGTGGCGCCTGGGCGTCGGGCGCGTGTAAAGGCAGGCCGGCGGCCGCTTCCAACTGCTCGGGCGTCAGGACGCCGGGGCGCAGCAGCACCAGGCCGCCGCGGCTGACGTCCACGATCGTCGATTCGATGCCGACCTCGCAGGGGCCGCCGTCCAGGACGGTCAGCCCGGGGTCGAACTCGTCGGCCACGTGCGCGGCGGTGGTCGGGCTGACGCGGCCGAAACGGTTGGCGCTGGGCGCGGCCAGCCCTTCCACGCCCAGGGCGCGGCATTCGGCCATCAGCGCCCGGAAGACCGGATGCGACGGGCAGCGCAGCCCGACGGTGTCCTGCCCGCCGGCGGCCGCGGCGGCGATGCCGGGCACGCGACGCACGATCAGCGTCAGCGGGCCGGGCCAGAAGGCTTCCATCAGCAGGTGCGCGACCGGCGGCAGGTCCTGCGCGAAGACCCGGGCGCCGGCCTCGTCCAGCACGTGGACGATCAGCGGGTGGTCGCTCGGGCGACCCTTGGCGGCGAAGATCCTGGCGACCGCCTCGTCCTGGTCGGCCCGGGCGGCCAGGCCATAGACGGTCTCGGTGGGCACGCCCGCGAGTTCACCCGAAGCCAGCGTGCGCGCCGTCTGGCGGACCGCGTCGGGCGATTGACCGTCGAGCACCATGGCGCCGTTGTCCGTCATCACCTGCTCACCACGTCTCGGGCAGGCCGAGCAGCGCGCAGGCACGGCGCGCGTTGGCGCGGGCGTCCTCGGCGGTGGCGCCGATCACGTTCAGGTGGCCCATCTTGCGGCCGGGGCGCGCCTCGGTCTTGCCGTACAGGTGCAGCTCCGCGCCGGGCAGCGCCAGCACGCCGGCCCAGTCGGGGGCGCGCTCGCGGCCCTGGGCGTCGAACCACAGGTCGCCCAGCAGGTTGAGCATCACCACCGGCGAATGCAGGCGCGGCTCGCGCAACGGCAGGCCGGTCATCGCGCGGACCTGCATCTCGAACTGCGACAGGTCGCAGGCGTTCATCGTGTAATGGCCGGAGTTGTGCGGGCGCGGCGCCATCTCGTTGACGATCAGGCGGCCGTCCTTCAGCACGAAGAACTCCACGCACAGCACGCCGACGTAGCCCATCTCCGCGGCGATCGCCGAGGCGGACTCTCGCGCCTGCGCCTGCAGCGCGGCGTCGACGTCGGGAGCGGGCACCTCGGTGACGGCGAGGATGCCGTCGCGGTGCAGGTTCTGCTGGACCGGGAAGGTCACCACGGCGCCATCAGCGCCGCGCACCACCAGCACGCTGAGCTCCAGCGCCAGCGGCAGCATCTGCTCGAGCACGCAGTCCACGCCGCCGAGTTCCTCGAAAGCGGCTGCGAGCTGGACATGGTCGGCGACACGGCGCTGGCCCTTGCCGTCGTAGCCCAGCCGCGCGGTCTTGAGGATGCCGGGCAGCAGCGCCTCGGGCACGGTGTCCGGATCGGTGCCGGCGTTCAGCACCGCGTACGGGGCGCAGGGCACACCGCTGGCGGCGAAGTGGGCCTTCTCGCGGATGCGGTCCTGCGAGATCGCGACGGCGGCGGCGCCGGGCGCGACGACGCGCGTGCGGGCCAGCCGTTCCAGCGCGCGGGCCGGGACGTTCTCGAACTCGGTGGTGATGGCCTGGCAGCGCTGGCCGAGCGCCTCGAGGGCCGCCTCGTCCAGGTAATCGGCCTGGATGTGTTCGTGGGCGACGGCGCCGGCGGGGCTGGTCGCATCGGGATCCAGGACCACGCAGCGGTAGCCCAGCGCCTGCGCGGCGTGGACGAACATGCGGCCCAGCTGGCCGCCTCCCAGCACGCCCAGCGTGGCCTCACCCGGCAGCAGCGGCATCAGCGCAGCTCCTCGGTCATCGCGGTGGCGGCGGCGGTCTGGCGCTTGCGGAAGGCATCGAGCTTGTCGCGCAGGGCCGGGTTGTCGCGGGCCAGCACGGCCACGGCGAACAGCGCCGCGTTGCCCGCGCCGGCGGTACCGATGGCGAAGGTCGCCACCGGGATGCCCTTGGGCATCTGCACGATCGAGTGCAGCGAGTCGACGCCCTGCAGGTGGCGGCTGGCCACCGGCACGCCCAGCACGGGCACCAGCGTCTTGGCGGCGAGCATGCCGGGCAGGTGGGCGGCGCCGCCGGCGCCGGCGATGATCGCCCGCAGCCCGCGGCCTTCGGCCTGCTCGGCGTAGGCGAACATCTCGTCGGGCATGCGGTGGGCCGAAACCACCCGCGCCTCGAACGGCACACCGAACTCGGTGAGAATGTCGGCGGCGTGCTTCATGGTCTCCCAGTCACTGCTGGAGCCCATCACCACGCCAATGACGGGGGCGATGTCGGGAGTGGTGGCGCTGCTCACGGGTCGGTCCTCGTCTGTGAAATCGTTAAACCTTGAATTGTAGGCGGCCAGCCTCAGGTGCCGTTTTTGCCGCTTGGCGAACGCGGCCGATCCCGCCGCCGACGATGGGCTGCCCCCTTCCGCACTCCCCCCGACCATGACCGACATCACCCTCCAAAACTTCGAAGCCGACCTGCTGCAGGCCTCCATGCAGCAACCGGTGCTGCTGGACATCTGGGCGCCGTGGTGCGGTCCGTGCCGCACGCTGGGCCCGATGCTGGAGAAGCTGGAGGTGGCGTACGCGGGCCGCTGGAAGCTGGCCAAGCTCAACAGCGACGACCAGCCGGAGATCGCCACGCAGCTGAGCCAGGCGTTCGGCGTGCGTTCGATCCCCTTCTGCGTGATGTTCATCGGCGGGCAGCCGGTGGATGGTTTCGTGGGCGCGATCCCCGAGGCGCAGATCCGCGAGTTCCTGGACAGACACGTCCCGACGGGCGAGGCGCTGGAGGCCGAGGAGGACCTGGCCGAGGCGCAGGCGCTGATGGAGGACGGGGATGCCGAAGGCGCACTGCAGAAGCTGCAGGCGGCGGTGATGGCGGATCCGAACAACGAGATCGCGCGTTTCGATCTGATCAAGGCGCTGCTGGAGGATGACCAGCTGGAACACGCCAAGGCGGCGTTCGCGCCGGTGGCGCATCAGGCAGCGGACACGATCACGCCGCATGCGCGCTTCCAGGCGCTGGCCGCGTGGATCGCGGCGGCGGAGCGGGCCGAGCAGGGGCTGGACCCGGCCGCGCTGCAATCGGCGATCGCGACGAACAAGCGCGACTTCGACGCGCGTTTCGCGCTGGCGCAAGGGCTGTTCGCGGGCCGTGATTTCACCGGCGCGATGGATGAGCTGCTGGAGATCCTGATGCGCGACAAGACCTGGAACGACCAGCTGGCGCGCAAGACCTACGTGGCGATCCTGGAGATCCTGACGAAGCCGGCGGTGCCGGCGCATGCGGGCGCGACGCCGGCCGCGGGCGCGGGGCTGCAACTGTCCGGCCACAACACGGTGGCACCGAACGACCCGCTGGTCGACCAGTACCGCCGCAAGCTCAGCATGGCGTTGTTCTGAACGCCGAGGGCGCCGTGATGGCGCTTGCTGATCACAACCCGCGATACGACGCCTCGGAGAGATCTGGGGCGTTTTGCATTGAGCGCTGGGCGGGTCCGAACACGAATCGCAGGCGGTGATCCACGTCGGCGATCAACATCTTCCAGCAGTTCAAGTCAGTCCAGCCACTCGAATCGTGGTGCGCCGCAGAGGAAAGCCCTGATTGAGGCAATGTCGTGGAGGTGCTCCTACGCAAACACTTGGTCTGGCAGGCGATCCCGCCCGCCTTTGATTGCAAGTCAGGAGTCCACATGATTGAACTTGAACCGCATGAGATCGACATGGTCTACGGCGGAGACCATTGGGGATACGAGGGGTCCGCGGAGGACTGGGCGGCGATGGCCCGCAGCTACAACCATGGGTCGCAAGGGTTCTGGGGTTCGTCCTATCCGTCTTGTACGGGGAACGTGGAGTACCAGAATCGCAGCACCACGACGACCACCAGCGGCAACCTCTCTTGCACATTCGGCGGCAGCTTTCCCTTCGTGAGTTGCACGACCGGCCCGAGGACGGTGACCGAGCAGACGTCGAGCGTCACACACACCATCAACTGCGGCTATTGAGGGAGGGCCCATGGCACGTCGAATTTCGGCGTGCCGCCCTCTTCGGGCGGCCGTCCTGCTTGCAGCAATGTCGCTGCACTTCTCCTTCGCGGTCGCGGACTGCCGCACCCTCATCGTTGAGGCGCCTGATCACCTCGCGTTCTCCGGCTGCATCACGTCGATGACCGCGCAAGGACTCATTCGGGTGATCGAGGCCAACCCCGACCACCCTTTGGTGGTGCGGTCTGAAGGGGGGGCAGTCAACGCCGCACTGGATGTCGCGCGAGTGATGGCCCGGAATCGGACCAGGCTGATCGTTCGCGGCCAATGCCTGTCGGCCTGTGCCAACTACTGGGTACCGGCCGCCGCGACCGTCGAGGTCGAGTCCAACGCCGTCATTGGTTTCCACGGCGATGCACAGACGACCTATCGGGACCATGCTGCTTCGATCTCCACGGAGCCGCTTGCGCGCGAAGGCATCCAGTCCGTTGTCGACCTGGAGGAACGCGTGGGAAAGGAAATTCCGGCGATCGGGGACGTGCACACGCTGCAGGCCATTCGCACCAGCAAGTCGCCACTGGCTGTGTCGTATCGTGGCAGCTCCTTGCGTTGCGATGGCCTCGGTCGATCGGCAGTGTGGACGCCCTCACTCCAACGCTTGGCCTCGCTTGGATTGGTTGCGCGGCTGACCTCGAGGAACGTTGGCTTCGCACCGTCGATCGAGTCCAGCCACGATGACAACCTTCTGACGGCCTCGAACGACGACAGCGATCCCTTGGCGAGCTGTGTGTCGGCAGAACGACCGTGAACGTGCGAGTCCCTCTTCCCTCCTCGCCAACAAATGCGGGGCTGGTTTTGGCGGCCGAACGCGCCGCCCAGCTGAGTCCAAGTGAAACCCTCGGCTCCTGGCTGAAGGCGCAGCACAGTCGGCCTCCCCGGACGTCATTCGTAGACCAGTACGGTCGCCTTCTGTCGGAGTCCAGTGAAGACGCGCGCCCCCTCGAATGCGTCGCAGACCACGTGCGAGCTGCTTGGCGATCATCATTCGACGAACGCATGCGAGAGTTGACGACGCAGGCGCAGGCAATGGTCGCGCTCTCTCTCAGCGCAAGGCACGCGAAGACTTCGTTGCGGACCGTGCTGACTCTCGTGAGGGTCGCCACTCGATTGCGGCGAATGACCGTCTTCGTTGACTCGACCGGGCAA
Organism: Roseateles sp. So40a; assembly: GCF_048081605.1. Taxonomy (NCBI): domain Bacteria; kingdom Pseudomonadati; phylum Pseudomonadota; class Betaproteobacteria; order Burkholderiales; family Sphaerotilaceae; genus Roseateles; species Roseateles sp. So40a. Next base: position 4,480,932 of record NZ_CP182288.1, read on the forward strand.
GCTTCCGGGGCTCTCACTTGGCTGCATATCTCGCCCCGAACACAAAACCGGATCCAGCAGAGTCCGGCCTCGCGGGATGCGCGACGAGTGCGAATTGACCCACCGACGTCGCTGCGTCACACGCACAGCGCTCTTCAAGCCGCATCTTCGACAACACCTCTTCACGTTGATCGATGGGGATCTGGACGCGCGACTTCGCTCCGATCCTGGTCTTGTCCAAGGGCTGGTCGAGGATCACGTTCGTTGCAATGTCCTGGAAGCCGGGCCAGCGAGCGCAGACGCCATGCGACTACGACTCCCGATGGCCGCAGCATGAAACTGGGAGTTCATGCATGCGCCCCTAGACCATCACCCTTGCCACCCCCGCCCTCGTCAGCCGTTCCAGCTCGATCGGATCGGCCTCGCTGTCGGTGACGAGGACGTCGATCTCCGCGCAATCGCAGACCTGCATGCGGCTGCCCTGCCCCAGCTTGCTCGCGTCGGCCAACAGCACCCGCAGCCGCGCCCGTGACAGCATCGCCTGCGCCACGGCCACCTCGGTCCACAGGTAGCTCGCCGCGCCCTGCCGCGCGTCCAGCGCCGTCGGCGAGATCAGCGCCACATCCACCCGGTGCCGCGCGATCTCGGCCACGGTGAACTCGCCGAAGGTCCCCGAGGTCTCGGGCACATACGCGCCGCCCAGCATCAGCACCTCGTGCCCCTGCCGGCCCGCCATCGCGTCGGCCACCGCCACCGAGTTCGTGATCACCCGCAGGTCCTGCGCGAGCGCCAGGGCCTGCGCCAGCGCATGCGTCGTCGAGCCCGCATCGATGAACAGGCTCATCCCCGGTTTCACCAGCGCCATCGCCTGTCGCGCGATCGCCTGCTTCTGGCGCCGGCGCGATTGCGCGCGCTCCGCGTAGCTCGCCTCCGCCGGCACCTCCGAGGGCACCGCACCACCGTGCACCCGCGCGAGCTTGCCGCCCTGCGCCAGCTCGATCAGGTCGCGCCGCACCGTCTCGCGCGACACGCCCAGCTCGCGCGCCGCCTCGTCCGTCGTCAGCCGCTGCCGCTCGCGCAGCAGCAAGAGGATCTTGTCGTGTCGTTCCTGGGACCACATGGATCGATCGTTCTCCCTTGGCATCGGCCATCGCGACCCATGCCGCAAGACCCGACCCCGCATTCCCCCAGATCCCCGCAGCCGCTTCATGACAGTTTGGGGATTCTTTTGTGATGTTGTGGATTTCCGCCATGGGCCGCGCCACACGCTGTGGTTTTCGTTGCTTGTCGTTGTTTTGTCGTGGACGGTGACGACAGTCCGACCCGTTCCTTCTTTCACCCACCGGTCTCCAACGACCTCCACCGACCTCCACGCACCGAGTCCACCCCATGAAGCACCCGATGCCGACCGCCCTGGTCCTCGCCCTCAGCCTGGCCTACCTCGCCCCCGCCGCCGCGCAATTCAGCGACGCGCCCGCTCCTGCTGAATCCACCAGCGCTAGCACCACCGGCGCCACCGACAGCGACCGCACCGCGCTCGAACGCGTCACCGTCTCCGTGGGCCGCGGCCAGCTGCGCTCGGTGCAGAGCCTCAGCCAGATCGAATTCGAGAACGCCCTGGCCGGCAGCAGCCCGCTCGCGACCGTCGCCCGACTGCCCGGCGTGAACTTCCAGTCCGCCGACGGACTGGGCAACTACGAATGGTCCACGCGCTTCACCGTGCGCGGCTTCTCGCAGAACCAGATCGGCTTCACGCTCGATGACGTGCCGCTAGGCGACATGTCCTACGGCAACTTCAACGGCCTGCACATCAGCCGCGCGCTCATCAGCGAGAACGTCGGCCGCGCCTCGCTCTCCCAAGGCGCCGGCGCGCTCGAGGCCGCGTCGTCGAGCAACCTCGGCGGCACGCTGCAGTTCTATTCCAGCGACCCGCTCGACCGCTTCGGCCTGCGCGCCTCGCAGACCGTCGGCAGCGACTCGGCCAGCCGCACCTTCCTGCGCGTGGACTCCGGCAACACCGCGCTGGGCCAGTTCTCCGTCAGCTACGTCAACCAGGACGCCGACAAGTGGAAGGGCCACGGCCAGCAGAAGCAGGAGCAGTGGAACCTCAAGTGGATCAAGGCCGTCGGCGACAGCCGCGTGTCCGCGTTCGTGAACACCTCGCGCCGCCGCGAAGTGGACTACCAGGATCTGTCGCTGGACCTGATCAAGCGTCGCGGCGACACGCTGGACAACTTCTATCCGGACTTCGCCGCCGCGGTGAACGCCGCCAACACGCTGTGCGTGGGCGCCAATGCCTCCGCCGCCTGCGATGACCAGTACTACGCCGGCGCGGGACTGCGCAACGACGAGCTCGCCGGCCTGAGCGCCGACATCCGGCTCGCCACCAACGCCACCTGGAAGACCACGGCCTACTACCACCACAACAAGGGCATGGGCCTGTGGTTCACGCCGTACAACGCCACGCCGGCGCTCAAGGACGGCAACGGGGTCGACATCCCCAACACCGGATCCCCGATCTCCGAGCGCACCACCGAGTACGGCATCCACCGCTGGGGCGTGGTCTCCAACGCCGAGGTCGAACTGGGCAAGCACCTGATCAAGGCCGGCGTCTGGTTCGAGGACAACGACTTCGACCAGGCCCGCCGCTTCTACGCGGTGCGCCCCACCGCGATCCCCAGCGTCTACCAGTTCCCGAGCAACCCGCTGGCCACCCAGTGGCAGTACGGCTTCAACACCAAGACCTCGCAGTTCTCGGTGTCCGACACCTGGTCCATGACGAAGGACCTGACCGTGGGCGCGGGCTTCAAGTCGCTGAAGGTCAAGATCGACGGCCAGCTCGAGGCCGGCACCGGTCCGTCGGGCACGATCACCGCGCAGAAAGGCTTCCTGCCGCAGCTCGGCCTGAACTACCGGCTCTCGGCCAACAACGAGCTCTACGGCACCATCGCGCGCAACATGCGTGCCTATCAGGGCGCGGCCACCGGCACCTCGCCGTTCGCGACGACGGCCGCCGGCTTCGACGCGATCAAGGGCAGCCTGCGTCCCGAGACCTCCGACACCTTCGAGGCGGGCTGGCGCACCAACGGCCGCGGCTACGAGGGCTCGATCAGCGCCTACCTGGTCAACTTCAAGGACCGCCTGCTGAGCGTGCAGCAGGGCTCGGGCATCCAGGGCAACCCGGTCGTGCTGTCCAACGTCGGCGACGTGCGCGCCACCGGCATCGAAGGTGCCCTGTCCTTCCGCCTGGCCTCGGCGCTCACCTGGTACAACAGCGTGAGCCTGTCCAAGTCGACCTACCGCGACGACGTCGTCACCGGTCCCAACCCGCAGGACCGCGTGCTCACGCGCGGCAAGCGCGTGGCCGACGCGCCTGACACGATGCTCAAGTCGCAACTGGGCTACGACGACGGCGCGCTGTTCGGCACGATCGGCGTGGACTACATGTCCAAGCGCTACTACTCGTACATCAATGACGCCTCGGTGCCCGACCGCACGCTGGTCAACCTCAGCGCCGGCTACAAGATGAAGAACGTCGCGATGCTGCGCGAGCTCAGCCTGCAGGGCAGCGTGAGCAACGTCTTCGACAAGCGCTACATCTCGACGATCGGCTCCAACGGCTTCACCAACAGCGACGCGGCCGGCACCTACGCCACGTTGCTGCCGGGTGCGCCCCGCCAGTTCTTCGTGACGCTGACCGGCAAGTTCTGAGGCGATGGCGCGCGACTCCAGCCCATCGAGCCCGGACCGCGACGCCGTCGACGGCCGGCTGACGCGCCGCCAGCTGCTGCTGGCCGGCTCGCTGGCCGCGCCGCTGGCGGGGTGCGCCACGGCGTCCGATGCACCGACCGCGACGCCGTCCACGGCGACGGCGCGGCCCGGTGCTCCCGCGCCCGAGGCGCCGCGATTCCGCGTCGCCTTCGGCTCCTGCGCCAAGCAGTCCAAGCCGCAGCCGGTGTGGCGGGCGATCGGCGCGGCGCGGCCCGACCTCTTCGTGTTCCTCGGCGACAACCTGTACGCCGACGCCCGCGACGAGGCGACGCTGCGTCAGCGCTATGCGGAGTTCATGGCCGTGGAGCCGCTGCAAGCCTTCCGTCGATCGACGCGGCACATCGCGATCTGGGACGACCACGACTTCGGCGATGACGACGAGGGCGCGGACTATCCGCTGAAGCGCTTGTCGCAGAAGCTGTTCTGCGATGCGTGGGGTGAGCCCGCGGATTCACCGCGCCGGCGCGCCGACGGCATCTACGACGCCACCGTCTTCGAGGCCTTCGGTCGCCGCATCCAGGTGATCCTGCCCGACCTGCGCTTCAACCGCACGATGCTGACGGCGGATCCCTCGCTGAAGTCGAGCTACGCGGCGATGGTGCTGCGCGCCAAGCTCAGCGGACAGCCGATGACCGGCTGGTACGTGCCCGACGCTCGCCCCGAGGCCACGCTGCTCGGCGAGGCGCAGTGGGCCTGGCTGGAGGCACAACTGCGCATTCCGGCGGACGTGCGGCTCATCGGCTCGAGCGTGCAGTTCGCCGCCGAGGGCAGCGGCTGGGAAGGCTGGGCCAACTTCCCGCGCGAGCGCGCTCGCCTGGTCGAGCTCCTTCGCAGGACCGGCGCAGAGGGCGTGGTGTTCCTCAGCGGCGACATGCATTACGCCGAGATGTCCCGGCTGGACGTGCCCGGCGGCTATCCGCTGTGGGATGCGACGTCCAGCGGGCTGACCGAGGTCTGGGACATCCCCACACCCAATCGCCATCGACAGTCGGCCGTCATGGCGGAAGTGAACTTCGGAATGATCGACATCGAACCCGCCGCCGAAGGGGAGGATGATCTGCGCCTGCGCATCGCGCTGTGCGACGTGCACGGAAAAGCCAAGGTGACGAAGGACCTGCTGCTGTCGGGTCTGCGTTGGCCGGCCAAGGAGAAGACCGCATGAGCCTGTCCCGACGTCGCTTGCTGAGGACGCTGCCCGCCATGTACGGGCCCATCGCCGTTCTCGGGCCCTTCGCCGTGTGCGGCCCCTTCGCCGCGGGCGCCGCCCTCGCGCAAGGCGGCCAGCCGGCGTCGGCGGCGCTGGACGCGCTGATGACCGCCGCGCGCAAGGAAGGCCGCGTGCACAGCCTGGGCATGCCCGACGACTGGGCCAACTGGCGCGCGACCTGGGCCGACCTGCTGCGCCTCTACGGGCTGACCCACGTCGACACCGACATGAGCAGCGCCGAGGAGATCGCCAAGATCGAGGCGGAGAAGTCCAACGCGAGCGCCGATCTCGGCGATGTCGGTTTCGAGTTCGGCGCGATCGCCAAGGCGCGCGGCATCACGCAGCCCTACCGCCCGACCACCTGGGCCGACGTGCCCGACTGGGCCAAGGACGCCGAGGGCCACTGGGCGCTGGCCTACACGGGCACGATCGCGTTCGCGGTGAACCGCAAGCGCGTGAAGGACATCCCGCGCAGCTGGCAGGCGCTGTTCGCGTCCAAGGCCCGCGTGATGATCGGCGAGGTCGGCCGCGCGGCGCAGTCCAACGCGGCGGTGCTCGCGGCGGCCGTGGCGCTGGGCGGCGACGAGACGCGGCTGCAGCCCGCGCTCGCCGCCTTCGCGCAGCTGGCCCGGGACAAGCGCCTCATCGGCACCAACGCCACGCCCGCGCTGATGGAACGCGCCGAGGCCGACGTCTTCCTGCTGTGGGACTTCAACGCGCTGTCCTATCGCGCGAAGCTGCCCAACGCGTCGGACTACGAGGTGCTCATTCCCTCGGACGGCTCGATCACCAGCGGCTACACGACGATCATCAACCGCTGGGCGCCGCATCCCAACGCGGCGATGCTGGCGCGTGAATACATCTTCAGCGACGCCGGCCAGATGAACCTCGCGCGCGGCCACGCCCGGCCGATCCGCATCGCGCGGCTGACGCTGCCGCCCGAGCTCAAGGACCGCCTGGTGCCCGAGGGCCAGTACGCGAAGGCCCGCGCGCTCAAGCCCGCGGTGTGGACCGAGGAAGTGAAGAAGCTGCCGCGCGCGTGGCAGCGAGAGGTGCTGGGAGCGGCGCGATGAGCAGCGCGATGAGCGACGGGAAAAGCGACGGGATGAGCCGCGTGACGGATGCGGTGATCGGCGGCCGCAAGCTGGTCGTGCTGCTGGCCGACGGCCTGCGCGCCGACACCGCGCGGACCTACATGGGCTACCTGCAGGCGCTGCACGAAGCGGGTCGCGCGCAATGGCGCTCCTTGCGCTGCGAGCTGCCGAGCCTGTCGCGCCCGCTGTACGCGACGGTGATCAACGGCGAGCCGCCGCTCGCGCACGGCATCCTGGGCAACGGACAGGCCGGCCAGGCGCTGTCGCATCACCTGTTCCACCGGCTCGATGCGCAAGGCGTTCCCGCCGCGGTGGCGGCCTATCACTGGTTCTACGAATTGCTCGCCGGCGAGGTCTTCGATCCACTGCTTCATCGCGACGCGGTGCCCGCGAGCTGCGGCATCGCCGGGGCGCGCTGGTACTGGGAGGACGACTATCCCGACAGCCACCTGCTGGCCGATGCGGAGTCGCTGCGTCGCACGCACCTCACGGTAGACGTGCCCTCGCTGCTCTTCATCCATCCGATGGGACCGGACCTCGCGGGCCACCTGCACGGCGGTGAATCGACGGCCTACGCGATGAGCGCGCGCAAGCTCGACATGCTGCTCGCGCAACTGCTGCCGCGCTGGCACGCCGATGGCTTCGATCTCCTGCTGACCAGCGACCACGGCATGAACGCGGATCGCATGCATGGCGGCCCGCTCGACATCGAGCGCGAGGTGCCGCTGATCTGGGCGCCGCACGATGGCGCGGTCGACCTCGCGCTGCCGGAGCGCCAGACGGCGATCGCGCCGTGGATCCTGGCGCGGCTGGGCGTGGACGCATGCCGCTGAACACCAGCACGGCCTGGCGGGGCGCTCGCCCCTTGCTGCTGCTGACGGGGATCGCGCTCGTGCTGCCCTTCGGATGGCGCGTCGTGTCGGTGCTCGGCGACTGCGTCGGGCAAGGCGGCAACTGCGCGCTCGGCGAGCTGACCGCCGACAGCTACTACCTCGAAGCCGCCTGGAACACGCTGTGGCTGAGCGCCGTCTCCGCGTTGATCGGCCTGGCCATCGGGCTGGGCGCGTCGATCGCGCTGCTGCGAATGCCGCGCCTGGAGCGGCCTGTCGCGCTGATGGCCAGCCTGGGCGCCAACTTCTCCGGCGTGCCGCTCGCGGTGGCGCTGCTGCTGCTCTTTGGCGCGCAGGGCGTGGTCACCGTGTCGCAACAGGCGCTGGGCCTGACGCCCTGGATCGACCTGCAAGGCATGGGCGGCCTGCTGCTCGCGTATGTCTGCTTCCAGGCGCCGCTGGCGGCGCTGCTGCTGATCGCGCCGGTGCGCATGCTCGACGCGACCCTGCCCGATGCGGCGGCCACGCTGGGCGCGGGTCCGGTGCTGTATTGGCGTCGCGTCGGCCTGCCGCTGCTGCTGCCCAGCGCGGTGGAGGTCTTCGGGCTGCTCTTCGCCAACGCGGCCGCGGCCTTTGCGACGCCGTTCGCGCTCAGCGGCACGGCCGCGCATGTGCTGGCCGTGCGCATCGCCGCGCTGGTCAGCGGCGACATCTTCTCGCAGCCGGAACTCTCCGCCTGGCTGGCGCTGGTGCTCTTCGCGATGCTGGCGACGGTGCTCGGCGCGACGCGTTGGGCGGCCGCACGACTGCGTCAGGAGCCTAGGCCATGAACCGCGCGCGCCTCACGACGCTCCAGAACGTCTCGGCGCGGCCGGCGATCTCGGCGTTGGCCCTCGTCGCGCTGCTGGTCGTGGTGCTCGTGCCGATGCTGGCGTTGCTGCTCTACGGCGTGACGACGCGCTGGGATCGGCATTGGTGGCCCGAGGGCCCGACGCTGCGCTGGATGGCCGAGGCAGTGCTCGATCCGCGGGTGCAGGCGGCGGTGGTCCGGACCGCGGTGCTGGCGCTGGCGAGCGCGTCGCTCGCGCTGGTGTGCGGCGCGATGGCCACGATCCCGTCGGCGATCGCGGCGCAGCTCGACACCCATCCGGGCGCGCGCACGCTGCGCCGGGTGCTGGACCTGGCCGCGCTGCTGCCGTTCGCGATCGCACCGGTGGTGATTGCGATCTCCGCGCTGGAGTTCTTCGTCGGACGCTGGGGCGCGTGGCTGCCCCTGCCGCTCGTGTACATCGCGGTCGTGGCGCCGACGCTGTTCCCGCTGGTGCACAAGACGCTGCAATCGGCGATGGCGCAGCTCAACGCGGTGTCGCTGATCGAGGCCGGGCGCACGCTGGGCGCGAGCGACGGCCACACGCTGCGCCGCGTGCTGCTGCCGATGCTGGCGCCGGCGCTGCTGGCGGCGTTCCTGCTCGCGTGGGTCACGGCCGCCATGGAATTCGCGATCGCCAACCTGCTGTTGGGCGGTCAACTCGAGTTGCTGCAGCCGCTGATGAACAGCCTGCGCAACGCCAATGGCCACCAGGCGGCCGCGTTGATGGTGCTGGCGTTCGCCGGCGTCGGCGCGATCGTCGCGGCCGTCTCCGGACTCACTCGCCGATGGACCTGACCGCTCGACCCGATCAAGCCGATCAAGCCGACCAACCCGATCCGCCCGATCAGCTCCGCGTGCGTGGTGCACGGCTGGCGTTGGGCGGCCGGCCGGTACTGCGCGGCATCGACCTGAGCCTGGCGCGCGGCGAGGTGGTCGCGCTGCTGGGGGCCTCGGGCTGCGGCAAGACGACGCTGCTGCGCTCGATCGCGGGACTGCAGCGCCTGGACGCGGGATCGATCGCGATGGCCGGTCAGTACGTGCAGTCGCTGCCCGCGCAACGGCGCGACATCGGCATGGTCTTCCAGCATTACGCGCTGTTCCCCAACCTGACGGTGCGCGAGAACATCCGCTTCGGCCCCCTGGCGCGTGGCGAGTCAGCCGCGGTGGCCGATGAACGCGCGGAGGCGTTGCTCGCGCTGATCGATCTCGCGGAGCTTGCGCATCGACTGCCTGCGGCGCTGTCGGGCGGTCAACGGCAGCGGGTCGCGTTGGCGCGCGCACTCGCGACGCGGCCGATGCTGCTGCTGATGGACGAGCCGTTCTCGGCGCTGGACGAGCATTTCCGCCTGCCCTTGCGGCGGCAGTTCCGCCAGCTGCAGCGGGCGCTGGGACAGAGCTGCGTGATCGTCACGCATGACCGCGAGGAAGCGTTCGAGATCGCCGACCGCGTTGCGGTGATGTTTGATGGCGTGATCGCGCAATGCGCGTCGCCACGCGAGCTGCGCCGCGCGCCGGCGAATCGCCGCGTCGCGGATTTCCTCGGCATGTTCAACCGGCTGGACGCGCGTTCGCTCGATGGGATCTGGCGTCGCGACGAGGGGCATTGGATCGCGCCGGTGGAGGCGCTGTCGCTGGCCGGGCCGAGCGATGTGGATGGCGCCGCGCTGCGCTTCCCGGCGACACTGCGGGCGAGCTATCCCGGTCAGCAACGCGTGGCGTGCGAGCTCGAAGGCCCGGGCGGCGCGATGCTCACGATGTGGCGCGGGCACGAGGATGCGGAGATCGAGCCCGGCACCCGCCTGGAGCTCGCGATCGCCGAGCCGGCGATGCGGTGGATCGGGGAGTGAGGCAGGCGGCCTCGCGGCATCAGGGAATGACGAGGGGCCACATCGACGCCTCGGGTGCGCGATTCAGCAGATCGTCGATTTCAGGGAGCCACAGGCGTTGCACCCGCATCTCATGAAGTACGGTCAGGTGAGGCGTGCCGAGCAGGTCGTCTCGCAGCCGGGCCAGTTCAGCCACGTCGGCCCCTGCCTCCATCTTCTCGGCATACTCTCGCAGCCTGGCCCGAAAGCCGCCGAATGCATTGCTACGCGCCTTGCGCAGCACCTCCCGGTTCAAGCCAAGGGTCTTGATCGTGTACTCGGCTCGAGCCGTTGCCGTCGCGCTCAGGTCTTCCTTCGGCAGAAAGTCGAACGTGGGATCCAGTTGCGTGCCATCTGCCCCGACACCACCCAGATCAAGCTCCAGGAACTCTGTCGGATCCTCAGTCCGCGGGTCGATCAGCGCGCACCGTCCCGCTGGCGCCGGAGCCGGTGGCAACCCCCTCGTTCGTACGACCTCCCTGAGGGTGCCGCGACTGACGACTGCATAGCGACTTCCTTTCGGGCCATTGCAAGGACCGCATGCGAATGCGTAATTCGCCCAGACGAAAGCCAGATCGGGGAAGAAGCTCTTCGGTTTGATGTGCTCAACTTCATCCGCCAGCGAATCCTCGCAGTAGGCACACCGAATGGGCCCGATGCACATCTGCGCCAGCGTAGCTCGAACCGCCTTGAAGGCGGCCTCGCCCTTGACTGTTGAGGTTCGCGTCTTCCAGGCGCTGGCCGCTGCTTCCACCCGGTCTGCGTAGTCAGCGAGCGCATCGACGCTTGCCTGGAAAACATTGAGCTGCTGCTGGGCGGCAGCGGGGAGCATTTGATCTCGAATGATCAGCATGACCCAGGTTGCCCTTATTGCGACGCGACATCGGTCGCGTGCGTCGGCAACATGCCGCGAAGCTCTTCAAGTCGTTTCGAATCGTGGCTGCTGAGCTTGGCCTTCAAGGCCTTGCGATTCAAACGGGCCATTTCCTCGATCAACTTCTTCGAATCCTCCGAGATCGCCACGTCGCGACCGAAGAACTCGGTGCCATAGGCCTCAAGGATGGAACCATGGATCAGGCGATTTAGCGCGGTCCCCTCGATCCGGCTCGATGACTCCCCAGATCCAGGCTCCGGAAGACGCCAGACGGAGGTCGCATTCCGGCAAATGATGGGGCTGTGTGTGGTCACGATGAACTGCACCCGCGGGAAGCACCTCGTGAACCAAGGCCCTATCTCCTTCTGCCAAGAGGGGTGGAGGTGCGCGTCGACCTCATCGATGGCAACGACGCCAGGCAACTGGACGACGCCGGGGGTCCTTTGTAGACCTTCGATCACGGTCTTGATGCCGTACGACTTGGTCATCTGGCGGAGGATCTCGAAGATCATCGACAGGATCGACCGATAGCCGTCGCTCATCTGCTCGACGATCACCCGAGAGCCTGCCGCGTCCACGATCACGACCTCTTCTGAACGCACATCAGCGATCTGTGCGCCGTGAGGGAGCAGGTCCGAGTTGTTCAGAAAGGACGTCAACTCCTGGAGCAGTTCGGCTTCATCGACGTTCTTCTCAAGTTCCTTGACGCGCAGGTCTCGCAGCCATCGGAGTCCTTCTGTTAGCGCGACGTCCTCGCCAAAAGCAGAGAGGTGAGACGCGAGGCGAGGGTTGGAGTAGAAGAGCCTGTCGAAGGCCTGATCGCCGCCGGTGAACCGCCGGAAAGGGCCGAACGAGGCGGAGAACCATCCTGCATTGGTCCCCCAGATGGTCCGTTCCGCGCTTTGCTTGCCAGCCGGCACGCCAAGTTCGACGCGGGGTCCCCCAATCGCGCTGGCAATCGGTCTGAAGTCGATGCCAACTTCAATGTCCTTCTTGCTGCGCGCCCCTCGGTCCGTGAAGATGTCTTCCGAGTCCGGGAAGAAATGCAAATGGATGCTGCTTTCGCTAGACCCATTCCGTTGCCAGGTCGACCAACTCTGGCGCAATGCCGCAGCCTCCTTGGGACCCGCAAGTACCAAGGCGAGCGACCGCACGACGCTCGACTTCCCCGAACCATTGGCGCCAAGAACGACATGCCAGCCTACGGTTTCCTCTGGCTTGAGCCGGAAGTCGAAGGTCTCGATGGATCGGACGTTCTTGATCGTCAGTCGTCGTACGTACATGGGGCGCCTTGCTGCGGGAAGCCCCAGGAGCATATCGCGCCCTGAGAGGGGCAAAGTCCAAGTCAGTCCGACCCACGCCCCGTCATCCGATGTCCCCCTTGCGGAAGCGCGCCGGCAGCCCCTCTTCATACGGATAGAACTTGAAGAACGGCTTCGCCTCCTCGAGGGTACGCGCGACCGAGGGGCGCGCCATCAGGCGCTCGAAGTAATCAGCGAGCCGCTCTTGCGTCGGCATGAACTTCACCAGCGTCGTCGCGTAGAACAGTGATGGGGCGGCCGCGCAATCCGCCATGCTGAAATCCTCGCCCGCGATCCAGCGGCGATCGGCCAGGCGCTCGTCGAGCAAGCCATACGCCATCGCCAGCGTCTCCCGCGACTTCACGACCCCGACCGGATCACGGTCCGCCTCCGCGCGGATCCGATCACCCACCACCTGCTGCATCGGCAGCATCACGTAGAAATCCAGCAAGCGGTCCATCAAGCGGACCTCCAACGCGGTGTCCGCATCGGCGGGCATCAACTGCTGCTCGCCACGCGCGTGATGCCGCGCCAGGTATTCGATGATCACGCTGGTCTCGGGCACGACCCGCTCGCCGTCCTCCAGCAGCGGCATCTTGCCCGTGGGCCAGCGCGCGAGGAACGCGGCGCGCTCATCCGGATCGCCGAGATTGAGGAACGACCGCTCGACATCGACGCCCAATTCGTCGATCGCGATCAGGACCTTCTGGCAGAACGACGAGAGCGGATGGAAGTGAAGGCGCAGCGCCATCGCGATCCCCTGGAGCAGTTGGTGACCGCCAGAGGTTAACCGCCTCTTCCTCCGGACCAACTTGCCGCACGAAAGCGAATCTCGCCCGGTTCGCAGCAGGAACGCGATTTGCCGGAAAAACCGCTCCCCGACTGTGAAGGAGGACCTCGGTGGAAGCAGCCTCTCTGAAACTTGGCCTCGTCGGCAATTGCGCGGTCAGCGCGCTGATCGACGACCGCGCCCGCGTCGTCTGGTGCTGCGCCCCGCGCTTCGACGGCGACCCGGTCTTCCACGCGCTGATCGACTCGCCCGACGGCATCGGTCCCGACGGCACCTTCCAGGTCCAGCTCGAGGACTTCTCCCACAGCCAGCAGTCCTACGACCACGGCACCGCCGTGCTGCGCACGCGCCTCTTCGATCTCCACGGCAATGCGATCGAGATCACCGATTTCATGCCGCGCTTCTTCCTCAACGACCGGCCCTATCGCCCGATGATGCTGGTGCGCCGCATGCGCCCGATCCAGGGCCATCCGCGCATCCGCGTCATCCTGCGGCCCGTCATCCAGTGGGGATCCGCGCACCCGGCCCGCACGCGCGGCAGCAATCACCTGCGCTTCGTCGGCCCGGAAGGCACCATCCGCCTCACCACCAACGCGCCGCTCACCTACGTCCAGGAAGAAACGCCCTTCGCGCTGGACATGCCGATGAGCTTCATCTTCGGCCCCGACGAGACGCTCGATCGCGCGGTCGAGGACACCGCCCGCGTGCTCGAGGAAAAGACCATCAGCTACTGGCGCGACTGGACGCGTCGCCTGGCGATCCCGCTCGAATGGCAGGAAGCCGTGATCCGCGCGGCCATCACGCTGAAGATGTGCCTGTATGAGGAGACCGGCGCCATCGTCGCGGCCATGACCACCAGCGTGCCCGAGGCGCCGCACACGCAGCGCAACTGGGATTACCGCTACTGCTGGCTGCGCGACGCGTTCTTCGTCGTGCGCGCGCTCAACAGCCTCTCCGAGACGGGCACGATGGAGGACTACCTGCGCTGGATGCGCAACATCATCGGCCAGTCCAAGGACGGCCACGTCCAGCCGCTCTACGGCATCGGGCTGGAGGCCAAGCTCACCGAGTACATGGTCCCGCACCTGCGCGGCTATCGCGGCATGGGCCCGGTGCGCGCCGGCAATCAGGCCTACGAGCATTTCCAGCACGACGTCTACGGCAACATCGTGCTCGGCTCCGCGCAGGCCTTCTTCGATCACCGCCTGCATCAGCGCGCGGGCATCGACGAATTCGCGCTGCTGGAGCGCGCCGGCGAACAGGCCTTCGCGATCCACGACAAGCCCGACGCCAGCATGTGGGAGCTGCGCACCCGCGCGCGCGTGCACACGTCCTCGGTGCTGATGAACTGGGCCGCGTGCGACCGTCTCGCCAAGATCGCCACCGAGCTCCGCCTGCCGCAGCGCGCCACGCTCTGGCAGGAACGCGCCGAGCTCATCAAGCGCAAGATCCTGGACAACGCCTGGAGCGAGCAGCGCCAGGCCTTCGTCGAGAGCTTCGGCGGCAAGGACCTCGACGCCAGCGTGCTGCTCATGACCGAGGTCGGCTTCATCGACCCGATGGATCCGCGCTTCGTGAAGACCGTCGACGCGCTCGAGGCCTCGCTCTGCGACGGCCCCTACATGCGCCGCTACGAGGCCCCGGACGACTTCGGCCGGCCCGAGACCTCGTTCAACATCTGCGCGTTCTGGCGCATCGACGCGCTCGCGCGCATCGGCCGCGTCGAGCAGGCCCGCGAGCTGTTCGAGGCGCTGCTCGCCTCGCGCAACCACCTCGGGCTGCTCTCCGAGGACACGCATCCGACCACCGGCGAGCTCTGGGGCAACTTCCCGCAGACCTACTCGATGGTCGGCATCATCAACGGCGCGATGCGACTGTCCCGCTCGTGGGAATCGCGCATCTGAGCCGTTGATGCGGTCCGGGCCTCAGGCCTGGACCATGCCGCCGTCGGCGAACAGCTCCACGCCGGTCACGAAGGACGACGCGTCCGAGGCGAGGAACACCGCCGCCTTGGCGATGTCCTCGGGCTGGCCGATGCGGCCGATGGGCAGCTGCGCGGTCAGGTAGTCCAGCAGGCCCTGCTGCTGCGCGGCGTCCGGACCGGCGAGCTCCACCAGGCCCGGCGTGTGGATCGGACCGGGCGACAGCGTGTTGACGCGGATCGCGCGGCCCTTGAGATCGAGGATCCAGCTGCGCGCCAGGTTGCGCACCGCGGCCTTGGTCGCGCTGTAGATGCTGAAGTTGGCCGTGCCCATCGAGCTCGTCGTCGATCCGGCCAGGATCACCGACGCGCCGTTCACCGCCTTGTCCAGCAGCGGCAGCGCCTTCTGCACGGTGAAGATCACCGCCTTGACGTTGCGCTCGAAGGTCTCGTCGACGTGCTGCTCGGTGAGCGCGCCCAGCGGGGCCATGGTGCCGCCGCCCGCGTTGGCGTAGAGCACATCCAGGCGGCCATGGCGCGCGGCGACTTCCGCGTACAGACGATCCAGATCGGCGAGCTTGGTGGAGTCCGCCTGCACGCCGATCGCCTGCGGGCCGATCGCGGCCACGGCCGCGTCCAGTTCGGGCTTGCGGCGCCCGGTGATGTAGACGACGGCGCCTTCGGCCGCGAAGGCCTTGGCTGCGGCGAGGCCGATGCCGGTGGTGCCGCCGGTGATGACGGCGACTTTGCCTTCGAGTTGCTTGCTCATGATTCGCTCCAGTTCAGGACGTGTTGATGGGATGAGCGAACTTTAGAAATTTCCATGGAGCGAATAAAGACGTCATTCACGACATCTTTTTTTCCATTGCTGAATAATCGACCAATGGATCAATTGCTTGCTTTGCGCGTCCTCGTGCGCATCGCCGAATCGGGCGCGTTCTCCAAGGCCGCGGACGCGATGAACATCCCGCGGCCCACCGTGACGAAGCTGGTGCAGGACCTGGAGCGCCACCTCGGCACGCGGCTGCTGCAGCGCACGACGCGCCGCGTCAGCGTGACGCCCGAAGGTGCCGCTTATCTGGCCCGCGCCAAGCGGCTGATCGAGGACCTCGAGGAGATGGACGAGCTGGCCGCGCAATCGCGCGCGCAGGCACGTGGCCGGCTGCGCGTGGACATCGGCTCGGTGCTGGCCAACATGATCCTGATCCCCGCGCTGCCGGACTTCCGCGCGAGGCATCCCGAGCTGCATGTGGACCTCGGCGTCAGCGATCGGCCGATTGATCTGATCGGCGAGGGCGTGGACTGCGTGATCCGTGGTGGCGAGTTGGCCGACACCTCGCTGGTGGCGCGGCGCATCGCCGATCTGGATTGGGTCACCTGCGCGAGCCCGCTCTACCTGAAGGCGCGCGGCACGCCGAAGCACCCGTCGGAGATCGCCGCCCGTGTGCATGGCGCCGACGAACGCGCGCGGGTGCCCGGGCATGCGGTGGTGGGCTACTTCTCGTCGCTGACGGGTCGCGCGTTCCCGCTGGAGTTTTATCGCGGTGACGAGCACCTGCAGGTCAGCGGCGAGGCGGTGCTGGCCGTCAACGAGAGCACCGCGCACCTGAGCGCGCTGCTGACCGGCTCGGGGCTGGGGCAGACCTTCCGCTTCGCGGCCGGGCCGCATCTGAAGAGCGGCGCGCTGCGCACGGTGCTCGACGACTGGACGCGGCCGCGGCATCCGCTGCACATCGTGTATCCGGCCTCGCGCCACCTGAGCGCGAAGCTGCGTCTCTTCGTCGACTGGGTGGCGGAGGTCTTCGCGCCGTTTGATGACAGACCGGGCCGATGAGCCCGCGCCGCTTCAGCGCGCAGGCGCCGCAGCGGCGGGCGCCTTGCCGCGCAGCAGCCACACGACCGACGCGATCGCGAGTCCGATCACCACGACATTGCTGACGACGAAGAGCACCGGCGCGAGCGTCGTGAACACCCGATCGCCATTGCGTTCGGCGAAGCGCATCGTGCCGGTGGCGATCGCCGTCGCGCCGAAGCTGAAGGCCCACGCGGACAGCGAGAACGGTTGGCGGATCCACGGCAGCAGGCGGATCACGATCAGCGACTGCACCAGCGCGTAGCCCAGCAGCATGTGCGCGATCAGGTCGGGCGGGCCGATGCTCACGCTCGCGTAGGCGAGCAGCGCCACCGCGGGCGGCGCCTGCTGGATGCCCAGCGTCGGACGCAGCGCCAGCGGCAGCGGGTCGGCGTTGAGGAAACGCGCCACCATCACCGATTCCAGCGCCAGCCACGCGATCACGCCCGCGCCGAAGAACAGCTGGCCCCACTCGGGCCATCCCAGCGCCGAGGCGGCGATCGCCGACACCAGGTTGGCCGCGACCGTGGGCAGGTACAGGACCGGTGTCGTCGCCTTCACATCGCGATCGCCACGCCAGAGCCCGCCATGGCGCCACACGCCGAAGACCAGCGCGCCGAGCGCGCCCGCCACGCACAGCCCCTGCGCGATGCCCGGCGCGTGCGGCGCGATGCCCAGCCCGACGAGCATCGTCGCGACGAAGGCCAGCGACACAAAGCAGCACAGGATGGGATGGGCGATCTCGGCCGCGGCCTCCTGGCGCGCGACCAGCCACTTCATCGCGTAGCGGATCACGAGCACGGCCCACACGGCGACCGCCACGGTCATCACCGCCTCGCCGATCCACGCCGGCCAGCCCCACAGCCGCGCCGCGACGCGCCAGCCGTTGCCCAGGCCGGTCAGTCCCAGCACCATGCTGAAGTAGGACGCGGGCACCGCCCATCCGGACCATCGTGATGCATTCATCTTCTGACTCCTCGGGTCATGACGGGCTGGATTCTGCGGGGATGTCAGCGTCCGAGGCGAGGCCTTCATGAAAGCCCGTGGCGTCGTCGCTCAGAATGGACCCGCGTCCTCGGGACCGGTGACCTCCGCGCCCTCCCTGAGCCTCTTCTCCAACGCCCAGCGCCCATGCCTCGACGTTCTGCTCACGCTGCCCTGCGCAAGGCCTGGCACAAAGGCCTGAACGCGCTCACCGGACAGGTGATGCGCGCGGCCAAGGACGTGGCACGCGGCGCGCAGTCCGCCGTGCCCGACCTGACGAAGACGCCCAAGCATCCGTCACCCGGCCTGGGCGACTGGCTCGCCGGGGTGGCCACGGGGCGCGGCGGCATGCGGCGGTTCCGGCTGTTCCGCCCATTCGGGCTGACGCCCGGCGAGCGCGTGCCGCTGATCGTGATGCTGCACGGCTGCGGGCAGGATCCGGCCGGTTTCGCGGCCAGCACGCGGATGAACCGGCTCGCGGCGCGCGAGCGCTGCCTGGTGCTCTATCCGGCGCAGAGCCGGCTGGCCAACCCGCAGCGTTGCTGGAACTGGTTCGACATCGAGAACGGCCGCGCGCAGGCCGAGGCGGCGCTGATCCTCGCGGCGATCGATCAGGCCTGCGTGCTGTATCCGGCGGATCGCTCGCGGGTGGTGATCGCGGGGCTGTCGGCCGGCGCGGGCATGGCGGCGCTGATGGCGACGACCTGGCCCGAGCGATTCCGCGCGGTGGCGATGCACGCGGGGGTGGCGCCGGGCCTGGCCACGACGACCGCGTCGGCGTTGCGCGCGATGCGCGGCGACATCGCGTCGGCCGCACTGGGCGCGTCGACTGCGGCCTCTGCGGCATCCATGTCATCGACGGCCAAGCCACTCGATTGGCCGCCACTGCTCGTGATCCAGGGGACGAAGGACGCGGTGGTCGCCCCATCGAATGGGCGTGAAGCGCTGCGCTTGTGGGCACAGGCCTCGGGCGCCACGACCGAGCGCACGAGGACCGTGCAACGCGGGCGGCGGCTGCCGATGACGGTGGTGGATGTGGGGCGGGGACGCGCGGTCAACGCGACGCTCGTCGAGATCGAGGGACTCGGCCATGCGTGGAGCGGCGGCGCCGCCAACGCGTCTTTCAGCGATCCGACGGGGCCGGATGCGACGGCGATGATCTGGCGGTTTTTTGCGAAGCGGCTATAGACCCCGCATGAATTCCCGGATGACCTGCGCCGCTTCTGCGGGCGCGGCTTGCAGCAGGCAATGCGGCCCCTCGATCTCCTTGACCTGCGCCGAGGGCTGGAGATGCTGGATGAACTCGCTCGCGCGCTTCGGTACCAGGCGATCTTCGGTCGCGCGTAGATAGAGGATCGGCGCCGTCACCCGCGCAAGATCCGCCGAGACATCGACGGAGAGGACGGCTTGGGTCCGAGCGCGAAGCGCGGCTCCGGAAACCATGTCGAGGGCTGCGCCCAATGCGTGTCGCAGCTCCGGCGTCGCGTGGCGCCCCAACAGCGCCGCACTGGCGAAGGCCAAGGGCACGTGCTTGATCGGTACCAACGAGGCCAAGAAGCCAAGCGGCGCCAGACCGGGGTGCGGGCTCCGCGCGAAGGTGCAGCAAAGCACGACACCCTTGATGCGGTCCGGATGCTTGGCCGCGAGCGAAATGGCGATGGGCCCGGAGAACGATTCGCCCAGCAAGATGATCGACTCATCCGCGGGGAGCGCGGCTTCAGCGATGTCCTGAAGTGCCTGATATCCGTTGGGCGCCTCTGGCGGGTAAGCCACCACCTTGATCGCCGTGGTCGCTGACAGCGCGTTGACCAAGGGCGCGAAAAGCGTGCCCGTGCCGTCCATGCCTGGGAGAAGAACCAACGTGGTCATGGTCGGACGGCATCTGCAGGCTCGACCGGCCGCGAGACGCTCAAGGTGTGCGGCATCGTCGCCTCAAGCCGCTTGGTCGATGCCGGATCGCGCTCAGGGCTCCAGCCCACTCGCCGTGATCAGCGCGCGCCACTGTCCTTGCTGCTCGGCGAACTGCGACCAGGCCGTGTCGGCCAGCGCCTGATGGCGGTCAGCGTCGGCGGCTTCGCCCAGGTGGCGGAAGGTCTGCGCCAGCCGGCTGTGCGTGATCGCGCGGTCGTCGAGCTCGCAGTCCGGATCGAGCTCGATCTCGGCCTCGCGCGCCTGATGCAGCGCATGCTCGTGCTGGCCCAGGTTCGCCCGGCACCATGCCAGATCCGACAGCAAACTGCTGCCCAGCCGCTCCAGCCCCAAGGACATCGCCTGCGGCAGGTGTTCCTCGTACAGCTGCCGCGCCTCGTCGAAACGGCCCTGCATCGTCAGCACCTGCGCACGCAGCACCGGCGTCAGCTCGTTCATCATCTGCGCGCCGACGGCGGCGTCGAAGTGATGCATCGAATCCACCGTCAGCAGCAGCTCGGGTCCCCGCGCCGCGTGGCTGGACAGGCTCTCGCGACGCAGCTGCGCCGCGCGCATGCCGGCCATGTTGAACATCAGCGCGGACAGCGACGCGTCGTCGCCCTCCATCGCCGCGTGGCGGCGCGCTTTGATGTACCAGCGCTGCGCGGCCTCGATGTCGCCGGCGTAATGCCAGCCCACACCCATCGCCATCGACACGCGCGCCAGCGCGACGTTGTCCTCGGGCACGGCCTCGTCGAGGCAGCGTCTGGCGTGCTCGACCATCGCCGCCGGGTCATGCCGGATGAAGCCCAGCTGCGCGAGCCAGGCCGAGGCCAGCACGCGCACCTCGCGCAGCGACGGCGCGGTGCCGGCGATCGCCTGCGCGCGCTGGATGCGATCCCAGGCCTGCTGCGCGACGAAGCCGTTGTAGTAGCTCATCAGCCCCTCGGCCATGTGCAGCCACGAGCCGATCTCCGGATGCGGATGCTGGAACGACAGCTGATGCAGCGCGGTGAGCGCCTCGCGGGCATCGCCGACCGCGCCGTGCCGCGCCAGCAGCATCGCGCGCTTGGCCCGCGCGGCGGCCGAGGCCATCGGCGACGGGGCCGCGGCGATGTCCTTCTCCAGCTGCTTCAGCAGCCGGGACTTGATCACGGGAGCTGGGTTCGCGTCGGGCGAGGCGTCGTGCATGCCGGCCTCAGCGGGTGAGGCGCTCGAGCGCTTCCTGATACTTCGCCGACGTGTTGGCGATCACGTCCTGCGGCAGCGTCGGCGGCGGCGCGACCTTGCCCCAGGGCTGACCGTTCACCGTCGCCTGCTCGAGCCAGTCGCGCAGGAACTGCTTGTCGTAGCTCGGCGGGTTGCTGCCCACGGCATAGGACTCGGCGGGCCAGTAGCGCGAGGAGTCCGGCGTCAGGACCTCGTCCATCAGCGTCAGCGTGCCGTCGGCGTCCAGGCCGAACTCGAACTTGGTGTCCGCGATGATGATGCCCTTGGTCAGCGCGTAGTCCGCGGCGCGCTGATACAGCTGGATGGCGATGTCGCGCACGCGCTCGGCCATCTCGCGGCCGATGATCTGCGCGCAGCGCTCGAAGTCGATGTTCTCGTCGTGGTCGCCCATCTCGGCCTTGGTGGCGGGCGTGAAGATCGGTTGCGGCAGCTTGCTCGCGTTCTGCAGGCCGGCGGGCAGCTCGACGCCGCAGACCTTGCCGCTGGCCTTGTACTCGGACCAGCCGCTGCCGGCCAGGTATCCGCGCACCACGGCCTCGATGGGCAGCGGCTTCAGGCGCTTGACCAGCATCGCGCGGTCGCGGACCTGGTCCTTCTCGGCGTCCGACACCACCGACAGCGGATCGTCCCCGGTGAGGTGGTTGGGGACGATGCCGTCGAGCTTGTCGAACCAGAACAGCGCCATCTGCGTCAGCAGCGCGCCCTTGCCCGGGATGGGCTCGTCCATGATGACGTCGAAGGCCGAGATGCGGTCCGACGCGATCATCAGGATGCGGTCCTCGCCGACCGCGTAGTTCTCGCGCACCTTGCCGCGCGCGATGAGGGGAAGGGAGGTGATCGACGAGGTGTGCAGGGCGGCGGTCATGGGCGTGCGGTCGGACGGAACGGCAAAGCCGGGATTCTAGAGGCGACGCATGAACGGCCCCGGCTGGGGTCGCCCCGCCGATCGGGGTCAGAGGGCATCAAAGCCGACGTAGCGCGCGATGAAGCGGGCCTTGCCCTCGCGCTCGAAGCGGGCCTCGTCCCAGTCGCCGCCATCGAGCCGGCCGACGAGCGCGGGTTTGAAGAGGTAGGTCCAGGCCCGGCGCCAGGAGCCATCGGCCAGGGTCACGAGGACTTCATGGCGCTCGTAGTCGTCGCCCTCGAAGCGGTCGAGGCGGGCCCAGGCGGCTTCCGGGACGTCCAGGTAGAGCCGCCCGACGACCTGATGGCCGGCGTCCGGGACCATGGCGGGGTAATCGTGATCGCGCACCGGGTGGCGGATGTGATCGGCGAGGGTGGCCGTCACCGGCGCCGCGGCGGGCGTGGCCTCGCCGCCGCAGACGCGGGCCATGATGTCCGGCCACATCAGGGTGCCGTAGGTGAATGCGTGCGCCATCAGAAGGACCTCGTCTGAGATGAGGAAGCGAAGCGAACGGCTTCGTCCCGGTTGGCGATGATAGCCAGCGCACCAGCGTCAATCCTGGCGAATCCACACAATGTGGATATGAATCCATGTTTTGTGGATCTACCTAGAATCAGCCGCTTGTTCCTCACGAAGACTGTCATGGGCGCCGTCGACTTCCTGTTCACCCCCAGCATGCAGCGCGTGCTGGCGATCGTGCTCACGCAGCCCGATCGGCGCTTCATGCTGGCGGAGTTGCTGAAGCAGGCGGGCAGCGGCCGCGGCAGCACGCAAGCGCAGATCGAACGCCTGCTGGCGGCGGGCGTACTGGTCGAGGAACCTCGACAGGGCCGACAGCGAAGCATCCGCGCCAACACCGAGTTCTTTCTCTTTCCCGAGCTGAGCAGCATCGCCTTGAAGACCTTCGGGCTGGTGCAGCCGATCTCGGAGGCCTTGGCGCCGTTTGCCGGTCGCATCGACGAGGCCTTCGTCTTCGGCTCGGTGGCGAAGGAACTCGATTCCGGCAAGAGCGACATTGACGTGATGGTGATCGGTGATGTCCCGCACCTGGCGCTGATCGAGGCGGCCGACAAGTTGCGCGCGCGGATGCATCGCGCGGTGCAGTTTGTCCTCTACGACCCGGTCGAATGGCGAGAACTGGTCGAGAGCGACCCCGTCATTCGCCAGATCGTGAGCGGCCCGAGGCTGCACGTGGTGTCCCATGCAACGACCGTTGGAGTACGACAACCTGATCCAGCGCCGCGCGCTTGAGGCGGTACAACCGACCCCTGGCGCTGTGGCCGGCTTTCTTCACAATGCAGAGCAATTCCTTGTGCTCGCCAGGAGCCTGATCGCCGGACAGCCTGTGAAGACACAACCGATGCAGATCTTCACCGTCGCCTACGAGGGCTATCACCAGCTGGTGCAGGCGGTGCTCGAGCACCATCAGGTGCGGACGAAGGATGCAGGACGTGCGATGGCGATCGGCCGCGTGAGCGCCGACCTGCAGCTGTCAAGCCAGGAGATGGGCGCGATCCTTCGCGCGCACGATCGACGCAACGACACTTGTTATCGATCGCCGTTGCCCCCGCTGTCCAAGGCGGAAGCCGCGACGATGGTCCAGATCCTTGAGACTTCCCTGCCGGCTGCCCGTGCGCTCACGCGAAGCAGTTGGATGCCCTCTGAAGCGACATCTGGAGGAGATTCCGCATGACCCGACCCCCGACCGCCCTGCCCCGCCGCCGCCTGCTGCAGGCGGCACTCGCCGCCGGCACCGCGCCTGTCTGGTTGAAATGGGCCCACGCGGCCGGCGACAGCATCGACCGCTTCGCGCTCGGGGTCTCCTCCGGCACGCCCCGCGCCGACACCGTCGTGCTCTGGACGCGCCTCACCGGCGCCGACCTGCCCGAGCGCGTCGACGTCGCCTGGGAGATCGCCGAGGACGAACGCTTCGAGCGCATCGCCGCCCGCGGCACCGAGGTCGCCTTCGAGACCGAGGCCCACAGCGTCCACGCAGAACCCGCCGGACTCAAACCGGACCGGTGGTACTGGTATCGCTTCCGCGCGCTCGGCCAGCAGACCGCCACCGCCCGCACCCGCACCTCGCCCGCGCCCGACGCCGACGTGCGCTCACTGCGCTTCGCCACCGCCTCCTGTCAGCGCTGGGATCAGGGCCGATGGGCCGCGTGGTCCGACCTCCGCGCCCGCGATCCCGATGTCGTCCTCTTCCTCGGCGACTACATCTACGAATACGGCACGCCCGCCAATCGCCACGAGCCGCGCCGCCACGAGGGCGGCCGCTGCCGCACGCTCGCCGACTACCGCGCCCGCTACGCGCAGTACAAGTCCGATCCCAAGCTGCGCGACCTTCACGCCCAGGCGCCGTGGATCTGCATCTGGGACGACCACGAGGTCGACAACGACTACGCCGGCGACGTCGACTACGACCTGTCCCCCGACTTCCACCACCGCCGCGCCACGGCCGTGCAGGCCTACTGGGAACACATGGCCTTTCCCCGCGCCTGGAAGCCCGACGACGGCGCGATGCGGATCTACACCCAGTTCGACTGGGGCCGCCTCGCTCGCATCCTGGCCGTCGACGACCGCCAGTACCGCGATCCGCAGGCCTGTCCCCTGAAGGGCCACGGCGGCGCCAACACGCTGCCCGCCAAGCACTGCCCGCAACTGTTCGATCCCAAGCGCACCCTGCTCGGCGCGCCGCAGGAGCAGTGGCTCGCCAACGCCTGGGACCGCGAGCGCGGCTGGAACCTGCTGATGCAGCAGACGCTGATGGCGCGCCTCACGCATGAACCGATGTCCACCGGCGGCCGCTTCTGGACCGACGGCTGGGACGGCTATCCCGCCGCGCGCCAACGGCTGCTCGCCGGCATGGTCGACGCACGGGCGCGCAACCCGGTCATCCTCGGCGGCGACGTGCATGCCAACGTGGTCTCCGACCTCCGCATGGACTTCGAACGCGAGGACCTGCCCATCATCGCCGCCGAGTTCTGCGCCACCTCCATCAGCAGCGCCGGCCGCGATCAGGCCCACATGGACAAGTGGAAGCCGCTCAACCCGCATGTCCACCTGGCCCGCAGCGACACCCGCGGTTACCAACTCTTCGAGTTGCGCGGCGATCGGCTCGAGGCCGAGATCCGCCACGTGGTCTCGCCCTGGGATGACGACAGCCCGGTGGCGTCGCTGGCGCGCTTCACGGTCGAGGCCGGCCGGCCCGGCGTGCAGGACGCCTGAAGACGCTCCTTCAACGACAACGGGGCCCGCAGGCCCCGTTGTCCGTTCACCGCCGCGGCGCCCCGACAGGCACCGCGCACCGCGTGATCACTGCACCACTTGCGCCAGCTCGCCGCGCGCGTAGGCGGCGGCGGTGTCGACCAGCGAGCGCGGCTTGATCTTGGCCGCCTGGCCTTCGCAGCCGAACTCCAGGTACCGCGCCTTGCAGACCAGCTTGGCCGCCTCGCGCGCCGGCTTCAGCCATTCGCGGGCGTCGAACTTGTCCGGGTTCTCGAACAGGAACTTGCGCACCGCGCCCGTCATCGCCAGGCGGATGTCGGTGTCGATGTTGATCTTGCGCACGCCGTGCTTGATCGCTTCCTGGATCTCCTCGACGGGCACGCCGAAGGTCTCCTTCATCTTGCCGCCGTACTGGTTGATGATCGCCAGCAGTTCCTGCGGCACGCTCGACGAGCCGTGCATCACCAGGTGGGTGTTGGGAATGCGCTTGTGGATCTCCTTGACGCGCGAGATCGCCAGGATGTCGCCCGTGGGCTTGCGCGAGAACTTGTAGGCGCCGTGGCTGGTGCCGATGGCGATCGCCAGCGCGTCCAGCTGCGTGGCCTTGACGAAGGTCGCCGCTTCTTCCGGGTCGGTCAGCATCTGGCTGTGGTCCAGCTTGACGTCGGCACCGATGCCGTCTTCCTCGCCCGCATCGCCGGTTTCCAGGTTGCCCAGGCAGCCCAGCTCGCCCTCGACCGTCACGCCGACCTTGTGCGCCATCTCCACGACACGGCGAGTGACGTCCACGTTGTAATCGAAGCTCGCGGGCGTCTTGCCGTCGTCCATCAGCGAGCCGTCCATCATCACCGAGCCGAAGCCCAGGTTGATCGCGCCCTCGCAGATCTTGGGGCTGGTGCCATGGTCCTGGTGCATCACCAGCGGGATGTGCGGGAAGGCCTCCACAGCGGCCTGGATCAGGTGCTTGATGAAGGGCTCGCCGGCGTACTTGCGGGCGCCGGCGCTGGCCTGCAGGATCACCGGGGCGCCGACTTCATCGGCGGCGGCCATCACGGCCTGGACCTGTTCCAGGTTGTTGACGTTGAACGCCGGGATGCCGTAGCCGTGTTCGGCCGCGTGATCCAGCAGCTGGCGCATCGAGACGAGTGCCATGAGAGTTCTCCGGGGAAGTGAAAAATCCTGGGGTCGCGACCAGCGCCAATCCACCCGCTGTAACCGCGCCGTAACTGAGCGGGATTCTAACGAGCCCCCATGACCCCCCCTGTAACCAAGCTCGTGATCCCCCCGGACGGGGGTCTGTGCGCTTGCGCGGCGGCGGAGGCGGCCGGTAGGCTCGGGGCCGGGCGTCCCGGCCGGTCGGAGCAATTGCCGTGCCGAGCCGTGACTTGCCGCGGCAACCGCTGCCGAGGACTGCCGCCGAGGACCGCCCAAGCGTCCGCCCCAACAGGAATTTCATGACCCGTCTCGCGATCGATCAGCTGACGCTGTGGATCACCGCCGCCGCCAACGAACACTCGCTGGACCTGCCCGCCTTCGTCGAGCAACGCACCGGCGCCAGCCATCGCGCCACGCTCGCGGCGCTGCGCCGCCTCGTCGAGGCGCAATGGCTGACGCGCTCCGGCACCGCCCGCCGGCCCGTCTTCGCGCCCGGCGCGCTGCGCCAGGTGGCGCGCAGCTACACGCTGCACGGGCTGATGGAGGACGTCATCTGGCAGCGCGATTTCGCCCCGCATTTCGCGCTGCCTCGCCACGTCGCGCGCATGGTGCAGCACGGCTTCACGGAGCTCGTGAACAACGCCATCGACCACAGCGGCGGCACCAGCGTCACCGTGTCGCTGCGCCAGACGCCCACCCACGCGCAGCTGCTCGTGTCGGACGACGGCTGCGGCGTCTTCGAGCGCATCCGCGACACCTACGAGCTGACCGACGCCCGGCACGCGATGCTGGAGCTCAGCAAGGGCCGGCTCACCACGCAGCCGCAGGCGCACACCGGGCGGGGGCTGTTCTTCAGCTCGCAACTGGCCGATGTCTTCGACATCCACGCCAACGGCCGCGCGTTCCAGCGCCGCGCGTGGGAAGGCAACGCCTGGAAGGACGGCAAGGGCCTGCCGCGCCAGGGCAGCTCGATCTACATGGCGATGTCGCTGGAGAGCACGCGCACGCTCGAGCAGGTGCTGGAGCAGTGGAGCGTGGACGGCACCGGCATCGCGTTCGACCAGACCCGCGTGATGCTGAACCTGGTCGTCGGCGAGGGACAGATGCTGGACTCGCGGGCGCAGGCGCGGCGCGTCGCCGCGCGTCTGCCGCAGTTCAAGCGGGCCGAGGTCGATTTCCACGGCGTCACCGACGTGGGCCATGCCTTCGCCGATGAGCTGTTCCGCGTCTTCGCGCGGGCGCACCAGAACGTGGAACTCGTGCCCCTGAACATGACGCCGCGCATCGCCGCGCTGGTGCAGGCGGCGCGGTCGAGCTGAGCGCCCGATGGGTTCCCGGACCGGCGGATCGGCGGATCAGTCGGTGAATCAGTCGGCGGGCCGGATCGGCGGCGCGGTCATGGACGCCTCCGGGGCGTAGGCGGGCGAGCTGGGGTCCAGCGTCGGCTCGTACCAGCGTGAACGGATCCTGAGCAGCGCGTGCATCAGGTGGTCGGCCGAGTCCAGCCGGAAAGGCCGTTCATCCCACCGCGGCGGCTCGGCGTCGGACGCCGACGTGACGGCATCGCCCGATGCGGTCCCGTCCCGCCGCCACCAGAGCATCGGAATGGCGAAGCCGCTCTCCGCGCGCTCGCTGTGGCTGGCCTCGTTGCGCTGATGCCCGACATCCTGGCCGTGGTCCGAGAAATGAAGCACGTCCACCGCGCGGTCCGGCCGGGCCTCATGGACAAGCGCCAGGATCCCCGCCAGCACGCGAGACCCGCACAGCATCGCGTTGTCATAGTCGTCGCGGGCGGCGCGCACCCACCAGGCGCGACCTTGCGCCTTCATCTGGCGGGTGACGTCGTCGTCCTCCTTGCCCGGCCAGGGCCCCACGCCCTCGGGACATCGCTGCGCGTAGCGGAAATGCTGGCCGAGCAGGTGCACGACGATGAGTTCACGCGCCGCGGGCGGGATCGCCGCGGCCGCTGCGGCTGGCGTTCCCGCCGAGAGGCCCAACTGCTCGCGCAATACCGGAAGCAGCGCGTCGTCGGTGGCGGAGCTGTCGTTCCAATAGCCGTTGTTGACGAAGCGATTGGCGTCCGCCGAGTCGGCGATCGCCGCGAACCAGCCCTCGCGCCGCGCCTGGTTCGACAACCAGCTGACGTGATAACCCGCGGCCTGCGCCAGTTGCGTGATGTCGGGCAGATGCCGGGTCTGCGCCTCGTCGCCGTCCAGGCGCGCGGGAGTCAGCGCCAGCCGCAGCGAGGGATAGGTCGTGGACGCCGCGGACCAGGCGTGTCGCCAGAGCACCGTGCGCCCCGGCAGGCTCGACAGCGTGCGCGCCAACGGTGCGGTGGTGTCGCGGGAATAGCCGTACAGGCCCCAGTTGAACCGGGTGCCGCTCTCGCCGATCACCACCACCACGGTGCGGGGCGACGGATCGGTCAGATGCAGCGCCCAACTGGCGCGATCGCGCCACACCGCGGCGCGGTCGTCCGCCTGATGGCGGATGTCGCGCTCGGCATCCCGGTGCTGCGCCAGCAGCACGCTCCAGCGCAGGAGCGGATGACGCTTCATCATCGACCGGTTGTTGTGCAGCGCGATCGTCGCCAGCACGAGCGCGACCAGCATCGGCGCATGCCGGCGCGACCGGAGGCGCCGACGCGCCGCGCAGGTCCAGACGTCGGCGGGCGGCCGGCCGCGCAGGCCCAGCGCGACGGCCCCCGCCGCGAAGGACAGCCCCTTGAGCAGGCTCCAGGCCTGGGCCTCGATGAAGGCGCGCACCTCGGCCGCCTGCGTGTTCGCCAACGCCTGCACGAGCACGCCGGGCCGAGGCGTCGTCCCGAAGTGGCGCAACACCACGCTCGCCACGGCGATGTCCACGCCGAAGAGCAGGAAGAGGCTGAGCCAGGCCGCGCCGCAGACCCGCGCGCCCCATCGCAGGCACGACACCAGAAGGAGCGATCCGCCCAGCGACCACCACAGCAGGCTGATCAGGGCGGTCTTGGGCGTCAGCCAGCTGCCGGCCCAGGCCGCCAGGTGGAGCAGCAGCCCCATGGCGAGAAAGCGGCACAGCGGGGCCATGCGATAGCCGAAGGGCACGGCACCGCTCGCGGACGCGGACGCCAGGGCGGACGTTCCGTCCTGCATGGGAATCCCCGGGGAGATGTCGAAGCTCGGGAGTTGCCACGGGGGCCCACCCGGTTCCCGCGAGGAAACGACGCGGGATCATCGCGGGACCCGCTCGGGATCAGGCCTCGCTGTCCACCAGCGCCTGGATCGCCGCGCGCGCCCGCTGGATCGCGTCATCCAGCCGAGGCAGCTGCGCGGCGGGTTCGCTGTCCCTGGCGGCGGCGAAAAGAATGCCTTCCTCCACCAGCGGCTTGGGCAGCACCTGCAGCTGATCGCCGTCGCGCAGCGTGCGCAGCCGGCGCTCCAGCGCGAGCGCGCTGCCACGATGGGTGGCGAGCATCGCATCGCAGCGGCCCGCGGCCAGCATCCGCGCGCGGCCGGCGAGATCGTTGCCGCCGGGCTCCACGCGGAACAGGCGCTGGCGCGCGTCCTCGAAGACCGGCCCGTAGGTCGCCCCCCGCGACACGCACAGCGTGCGGCCGCGCAGGTCCTCGATCTGGTCGAACTTGAACGGTCGCGCCTTGGACACGACCAGCCAGCCGCGGCTCATGAACACGGGCTGGCTGTAGCGGAAGATCTTGTCGCGCGCCGGATTGCGCGACAGCCCGAAGACCAGGTGCTGGCCGAGCTCCGCGCCCAGCAGCGCGCGCGACCAGGGCAGCTCGAGCAGCTCCCAGCGCAGTCCGGCGGTGTCGGCGATCAGCTCGAGCAGCGGCAGGACGAAGGGCTTGTGGGTCTGGTCGCTGATCGCGAGCCGGATCGGCGCGGGCGCCGCCTTCGTTGTCGTCGACGAGGGGGCCGGCCGGGTCGATGCGACCGCGTCGCCGCCCGCCCAGGACCCGCAGGCCGCGGCGACACCGCCGAGCATCAGCTCACGGCGGTGGATCGAGGACATCGCGCGCGTCTCCGGCCCAGGGCCTCCAGCGTCAGGCGACGCGGCAGACCTTCAGCATGTTGGTGCCGCCCGGGTAGCCCATGGGCTCGCCGCAGGTGATCGCGTAGGTGTCGCCGGGCATCAGCACGCCGCGCTCGATCAGCAGGTCCTCGGCGGCCTTGAGCGCCTCGTCGCGGTCGTTGAAGTTGGGCATCAGCAGCGGCGTCACGTTGCGGTACAGCGCCAGCTTGCGCTGCGTGAGCATCTGCGAGGTCAGCGCGAAGATGGGCACATGGATGCGGTGACGGCTCATCCACAGCGCGGTCGAACCCGACTCGGTCAGCGCCACGATCGCCTTGCAGCCCAGGTGGTGCGCGGTGAACAGCGCGCCCATCGCGATCGACTGGTCGATGCGGCCGAACTGGCGGTTGGCGAAGTCCGTGTCCAGCGTCACGAACTCGGCGTTCTCGGCTTCCAGCGCGATCGCGGCCATCTGCTGGATGGTCTCGACGGGGAAGCGGCCGGCGGCGGTCTCGGCCGACAGCATCACCGCATCGGTGCCGTCGAGCACGGCGTTGGCGACGTCGGAGACCTCGGCGCGGGTCGGCACCGGGTTCACGATCATCGACTCCATCATCTGCGTGGCGGTGATGCAGACCTTGTCGAGCTCCAGCGCCATCTTGATCATGCGCTTCTGCAGCGCGGGCACCGCCGCGTTGCCGACTTCCACGGCCAGGTCGCCGCGGGCGACCATGATGCCGTCGGAGGCCTTGAGGATGGCCTCGAGGTGCGGGATGGCCTCGTAGCGCTCGATCTTGGCGATCATGCCGGGCTTGTGGCGATACGGCTCGCCGGCGACGTTGGCCAGCTGGCGGGCCATCTCCATGTCGGTGGCGTTCTTGGGGAAGCTCACCGCGAGGTACTCGCACTGGAAGGACATCGCGGTCTTGATGTCCTCCATGTCCTTGCCGGTCAGGGCCGGGGCGGTCAGGCCGCCGCCCTGCTTGTTGATGCCCTTGTTGTTGGACAGCTCGCCGCCCTGCTTGACGATCGTGTGGACCTGCGAGCCGCGCACCGCCTCGACGGTCAGCACCAGCAGGCCGTCGTTCAGCAGCAGCGTGTCGCCGGGCTTCACGTCACGGGGCAGTTCCTTGTAATCGAGGCCCACGACCATCTCGTTGCCGGGCTCGGTGCGGTCGGCGTCCAGCACGAAGGGCGTGCCGTTGACCAGCTCGATCTTGCCGTTCTCGAACTTGCCGACGCGGATCTTGGGACCTTGCAGGTCGGCCATGATCGCGACCTGCTTGCCGGCGCGGGCGGCGGCCTCGCGGACCATGCGGGCCCGGTCGATGTGGTCCTGCGCCTTGCCGTGCGAGAAGTTCAACCGCACCACGTCGACCCCCGCTTGAATCATCCGCTCCAGGATCTCGGGAGAGGACGAGGCGGGACCGAGGGTGGCAACGATCTTGGTAGCTCGCGACATGGCTTGTCTCTGTCTGAAATTTAGTTACAGCCGACGATTATGGAGCGACCTCGGCCGCTCCAACCGGTTTCGACAGGTTACGGTGCGGTTTCCAACGATCAGGCCTTGGCCGCCTTGACGTCGGCGCTGGCCAGCGCGGTCATGTTGACGATGCGCCGCACGGTGGCGGACGGGGTCAGGATATGGACCGGCCGCTGGGCGCCGAGCAGGATGGGGCCGACGGTGACGCCCTGCCCGCTGACGACCTTGAGGACGTTGAAGAGGATGTTGGCCGCGTCCAGCGTGGGCAGCACCAGCAGGTTGGCCGAGCCGGTCAGCGTCGAGTCCGGCAGGAAGCTGCTGCGCACGTCCTCGGACAGCGCCGCGTCGCCGTGCATCTCGCCGTCGCATTCGACCTCGGGATGGGCGGCCGAGAAGAGATCGCGCGCCTTGCGCATCTTCACGGCCGACGCGCGCTTGCTGCTGCCGAACATCGAGTGCGACAGGAAGGCGACCTTGGGCGGCAGGCCGAAGCGCTGCAGTTCCTCGGCGGCCTGCCAGGCGATGTCGGCGAGCTGCTCCGCGGTGGGGTCCTCGTTGACGAAGGTGTCGGCGATGAACAGCGTGCGCTGTTCCAGCATCAGCGCGTTCATCGTGGCGAAGTTGGAGACGTTGGCCTTCAGCCCGATGAGGTTCTGGATGTGTTCCAGGTGCGAGTCGAAGCGGCCGACCATGCCGCAGATCATCGCGTCGGCGTCGCCGAGCTGGATCGCGAGCGCGCCGATCGTCGTGTTGGAGCGGCGCACCGCCGACTTGGCCATCTCGGGCGTGAAGCCGTTGCGGCCCATCGCGTGGTGATAGGCCTCCCAGTACTGGCGGAAGCGGTGGTCGTTCTCGGGGTCGATGACGGCGACGTCCTCGCCGAGCTTCAGGCGCAGGCCGGCGCGCTGCAGCCGCATCGCGATGACCTCGGGACGGCCGATCAGCGTCGGCCGGGCGAGGCCTTCATCGAGCGCCACCTGCACCGCGCGCAGCACGCGTTCGTCCTCGCCCTCGGCGTAGATCACGCGGGCCGGATGGGCCTTGGCCTCGGCGAAGACCGGGCGCATGAACATGCCGGTCTGGTAGACGAAGCGCGAGAGGTGCTCGCGGTAGGCAGCCATGTCCTGGATCGGACGCGTGGCGACGCCCGATTCCTCGGCGGCCTTGGCCACGGCCGGCGCGATGCGCAGGATCAGCCGGTTGTCGAAGGGCTTGGGAATGATGTAGTCGGGGCCGAAGGCGAGGTCCTGGCCCGGGTAGGCGGCGGCGACCTCGGGCGGGGTCTCGGCCTTGGCCAGCGCGGCGATCTCGCGCACGCAGGCCAGCTTCATCGCCTCGGTGATCTTCGTCGCGCCGCAGTCCAGCGCGCCGCGGAAGATGTAGGGGAAGCACAGGACGTTGTTGACCTGGTTCGGGTAGTCGGAGCGGCCGGTCGCGACGATGCAGTCGGGGCGGGCTTCCTTGGCCAGCTCGGGGCGGAGCTCCGGTTCTGGATTGGCCAGCGCCAGGATGATGGGCTGACGCGCCATCGTCTTGACCATCTCGCCGGTGAGCACGCCGGCGGCGGAGCAGCCGAGGAACACGTCCGCGTCCTTGACCACGTCGGCGAGCGTGCGGGCCGGGGTGATCTGGCAGTAGCGGCGCTTGGACTCGTCGAGCTTGGCCGCGTCGGCGCGCTCGCTGTGGATCACGCCCTTGGAGTCGACGACGAAGACGTTCTCGCGCTTGACGCCCAGGCCCACCATCACGTCCAGGCAGGCGATGGCCGCAGCACCGGCGCCCGACACGGCGACCTTCACCGCGGCGATGTCCTTGCCCACGAGCTCCAGCCCGTTGAGCAGCGCCGAGCTGGAGATGATCGCGGTGCCGTGCTGGTCGTCGTGGAAGACGGGGATGTTCATGCGCGCGCTGAGCTGCTTCTCGATGTAGAAGCACTCGGGCGCCTTGATGTCCTCGAGGTTGACGCCGCCCAGCGTGGGCTCCATCGCCGCGATGATCTCGACGAGCTTGTCGGGGTCGCGCTCGGCGAGCTCGATGTCGAAGACGTCGATGCCGGCGAATTTCTTGAACAGGCAGCCCTTGCCTTCCATCACCGGCTTGGCGGCCAGCGGGCCGATGTCGCCCAGGCCCAGCACGGCGGTGCCGTTGGTGATCACGCCCACGAGGTTGGCGCGGGAGGTGTAGTCGGCGGCGAGCGACGGGTCCTTCTCGATGTCCAGGCAGGGGTAGGCCACGCCGGGCGAGTAGGCGAGCGACAGGTCGCGCTGATTGGCCAGCGGCTTGGTCGGCGTGACGGCGATCTTGCCGCGCGTCGGGCTGCGGTGGTATTCCAGCGCCGCTTCGCGCAGGGCGGCTTCAGCCGGGCTCAGGCCGAGGCCATCGTTCTTGTCGGTCATGCAAATCTCCGTCGCGATGAGGGGGCGGGGGGCGCAAAGCTTAATCCTCCCGGTCCTGCGGTGCGATGAATTCAGCTTTAACTGCCATGCAAAGATGGCAATCGACGATGCACGGAGCGGAACCCGCATCGGGATTTGCCCGCAAGTGAGAGCGTTCTCACGAGATCCGCGTCCAAGTGCGCATTCGGCGCGGCTCGTCACGACGTGCGAGGAACGCGCTCACTAGAATCCGCGCCGCCTTCGAACAACGCCTGCGAGTCCCTGCCGTGCCTGCCTTCCGTCCTGAATCGTCGCGCGCTCCGCGCCGCGCGCTGCTGCGCCTGAGCGCCGCGCTGCCCCTGTCCTTCACGCTGTTCACGCTGGGCGCCTCGCGCGGTGTGTCCGCCCAGGCCGCCGCGGTGGCGGGCGCCGGGGCCTCGTTCCCGTCGCTGGTCTACGGCCGCTGGGCGCAGGCCTACGAGAAGGCCAAGGGTCAGGTCGTGAGCTACAAGCCCACGGGCTCGGGGGACGGCGTCAAGCAGATCACCGCGCACAGCGTGGCTTTCGGCGGCAGCGATTCGCCGCTGAACGCCGAGGACCTGGCCAAGCGCAAGTTGATCCAGATCCCGATGCTGGTGGGCGGCATCGTCCCGGTGGTGCACCTGCCGGGCGTGCCCGATGGCCGGCTGCAACTGACCGGCGACCTGCTGGCCGAGCTGATGGCGGGCCGCGTCGCCAAGTGGAACGACGGGCGCATCGTCGCGCTCAATCCGGGCGTGGCGTTGCCCGCGCTGCCGGTGAAGCGCATCGTGCGCGCGGACAAGTCGGGCACCAGCGAGGGCTTCACGAAGTATCTGAGCGCGGTGTCCCCGGTCTTCGCCAAGGAGATCGGCGCGAGCTCGCAGCCGAAGTGGCCGGGCGAGGTCGAGGCCGCCGAGGGCAATGACGGGATGGCCAAGGCGCTCAAGGCGACGCCGGGCGCGATCGCCTACGTCAGCTATGACCGCGTGCAGCGCGACAAGCTGACCTCGGTGCGGCTGCGCAACGCGGCGGGCCAGTGGGTGGCGGCGGGCGAGGCGGGTTTCAAGTCCGCGATCGCCAACAGCGATCTGTCGCGCAGGGGGGACGATCTCGCGTCGCTGATGGACCGCGAGGGCAACGAGAGCTGGCCCATCACGATGACGAGCTTCATCCTGATCGACGCCACGCCGGCGTCGGGCGCGAGCGCCACGCCGGTGATGAGCTTCCTGTACTGGTGCTTCATGCACGGCGACGACCTGACGCGCGGCACGGGATTCGCGCCGCTGCCGGTGGTGCTGCAGTCCAAGCTCGCCGCGCGCTTCGCGTCGGTGAAGCCCGGAGACGGCAAGCTGCCAAGCTATCTGGGGCTTTGAGGCTTCAGCCCTTCAGGCGCCGCATCGCATCGAGGCGTGCCTGCAACTCGGGCGGCAGGCCCTCGGTCGTGTAGCTCGGTCGTGGCCGGCAGTCGCGATCGGTCGGCAACAGCAAGGCCGTGGACAGCGCCGTGCTGCGCGTGGCTTGGTCGAGATTCACGCCCTGGGATTCCATCTCCCGTGGGTCGATCCGGAGCACTAGGCCGCACACCGGCTGACCCTTCTTCACCGGCACCTCCACGAGCCAGGCCTGACCGATGGCCGGATTGACCGCCAGCGCGGCGGCCAGCGCTTCCTGACGCCACGCGTCGATCGACGACGGGGCGTTCACGCGCCCCTGCTCGATCGCCTCGGCGGCCATCGACAAGCGCTTAAGACGGCGCGCGCGGCTCGCCGCAACAGCGCGCTCGTCCTCCTCGACCACCGCCGTCCCGGCGTTCTGCCCGGCCGCGACGGCAGGCCATTCCGTTGCCGGCACGGCCGCGAGCGCCGCATGGGCCATGGCCCAGCTCATCCGATCCACGGGCGCGGACCACGGACCGAGTTCCGCGCAGAGGCTCTCCCACGTGTCGCCCAGCCAACTCGACGCCGCGCTCTCGCGCCAGGAGGCAGGGCTCAGGTCCAGTTCCCTGGCGTCCACGCCCATCGCCTCGATCCGCTGACGATGCGGCGGATGACTGCCGCGCGGCTGGCGATGGCGCATCGCCTCGCTCAACTCCTCGGGCGCCACGGGTCGCGTCATCATCGCCCTCGCCGGGCGCTCGGCCCAGTCCGAAGGGGGCTGCGCGCTCGATCGGAGCGCCGTCAGGTCCAGGCCCTCGGGATCGCCGTCCTGGCGCATCGCCGCCAGCTCCATCAGCAGCAGCGCTCGCGCCGCAGCCTGCGGCGACGACCATCTGGCGGCGAGCGCATCCGCCTCGAATTCGCAGCGGCGCGAATGCGCCTCGGAGATGCGTCGGAACCAGGGCAGGAACACCGAGGCGAAATTGGCGCCAGCCCGTTCCCACGGGCTGCTCTCCTGCTCGTCGCCGGACACGCGGTCCGACCAGTCCGCCCAGGCCTCGCGGGTGCGGTAGAGCCAGTGACCCAGACGCCCGTGCCGACGCGAGAAGTGGCCGAGCTCATGCGCGATCACCGCCTCGGCGGCCGCCGTGTCCAGCAGGCGCAGCATCGGCAAGCCGAGGAACAGCACCCGTCTCGTGGGCCGCAGAGAAACGCCGCGATGCTCTTCAAGCGCGCCCGCGTTGAGCTGCGCGTCCAGCGCGATCGCATGCAGCCGCGGCGCGCCGATGGCATCGGTCATCGCGTCCACGTGCGCGTACAGGCGGGGCGCCTGCTCGCGGCTCAGGGTCCGCGTGCGTGCCGGTGCCGATGGCTGGACCAGCCAGGCGAGGAACACGAACGCGATGCCGCCGACGATCCAGAAGAACCGGTTGTTGAGCAGGGCCACCGGCACCAGTGTGATCACCGCGACCGGCACCAGCAGCACGAGCTGATGCAAGGCGGCGGCCGCGAGGGCCACCGCTGCCAGACCGCTCACCGGCCAGGCGCCGGGCTCGGCCTGGTCGCGCCTCACCCCTGTGCGCGCTTGGCCAGGATCTCGAAGGCGGGCAGGGTCTTGCCTTCCAGCACTTCCAGGAAAGCGCCGCCGCCCGTCGAGATGTAGCCGACATCCTTCTCGATGCCGTACTTGGCGATCGCCGCCAGCGTGTCGCCGCCGCCGGCGATCGAGAACGCGTCCGACGCTGCGATCGCGCGCGCGATCGTCTCGGTGCCGTGCGCGAAGGCGTCGAACTCGAACACACCCACCGGGCCGTTCCACACGATCGTGCCGGCCGCCTTCAGCTGCTCGGCCAGCAGCGCCGCCGTCTTCGGACCGATGTCCAGGATCAGGTCGTCATCGGCCACGTCCGTCGCCGCCTTCACCGTCGCCGGCGCATCCGCCGCGAAGGCCTTGGCCGTCACCACGTCCACCGGGATCGGCACCGCCGCGCCGCGCGCCGCCATCGCCTCGATCACCGCCTTCGCCTCGCCGACCAGGTCCGCCTCGGCCAGCGACTTGCCGATCTTCAGACCGGCCGCCAGCATGAAGGTGTTGGCGATGCCGCCTCCGACGATCAGGCCGTCCACGTTCTTGGCCAGCGACTGCAGGATCGTCAGCTTGGTCGAGACCTTCGAGCCCGCCACGATCGCCACCAGCGGGCGCTTCGGATTGGCCAGCGCCTTGCTGATCGCGTCGATCTCGGCGGCCAGCAGCGGGCCCGCGCAGGCGATCTTGGCGAACTGCGCGATGCCGTAGGTCGAGGCTTCCGCCCGGTGCGCGGTGCCGAAGGCGTCGTGCACGAAGATGTCGCACAGCGCGGCCATCTTCTTCGCCAGCTCCTCGCTGTTCTTCTTCTCGCCCTTGTTGACGCGGCAGTTCTCGAGCAGCACCACCTGGCCCGGCTTGACGTCGACACCGTCGACCCAGCCCGACACCAGCGGCACCTCGCGGCCCATCAGCTCGCCCAGGCGCTTGGCGACCGGCGCCAGCGAGTCCTCGGGCTTGAACTCGCCCTCGGTCGGGCGGCCCAGGTGCGAGGTCACCATCACGGCGGCACCGGCCTTGAGCGCCATCTCGATCGCGGGGATCGACGCGCGCACGCGGGTGTCCTCGGTGATCTGGCCGGCATCATTGAGCGGCACGTTCAGGTCGGCGCGGATGAACACGCGCTGGTCGGCCACCTTGCCGGCGGCGATCAGATCGGCAAAACGTTGGACGTTCGGCAAGACGTTCATGGGAGGTGTCTCGAGTAGTTGGAAAGCGGGGCGCCGGGCGAGCAGCGCGCTCGCCAGCAAATCGGGCCGCAGCTTACCAGCCCAGGCCCAGCCGCAAGCTCAGCATCACCGCCGTGCCGCTGACGATGGTGCCGAGGATGCCGCGCTTCCAGAAGAAGTAGGCCGTGCCCACCGCGGTGGCGTACAGCCGCGCGTCCTTCCAGGTGTGGATCAGCTCGCCCTGCGTCATGACGATCTCCGGGATGATCACCGCCGCGAGCGCGGCCAACGGTGCATAGCGCAGGCCGTCGCGCACCCACTGCGGCAGCGGGATCTCCCGGTCCGGGATCATGAAGAAGCTGCGCGTGATCATCGTGATCGCCGCCATCCCGAGGATGCCCAGCACCGCTTCCCACCAGCTCATGCGGACCTCCCGTCAGCGCCCGGGGCGGCCGGCGGCAGCCATTTCTGCATCAGCAGGCCCACGGCCACCGCCGCGGCGATCGCCACCAGGATGTTCAGCCGCAGCGGCAGCCCGTAGGCCGCCACCGCCGCGCAGCCCGCCACCGCGCCCGAGACCCAGGTGTTGCGGTCCTTCAGCAGCGAGTAGCTCAGCCCCAGCAGCGCCAGCACGCCGGCGAAACCCAGACCCCAGTTCGTCGGGATGCTGTCGGCCAGCAGGATGCCGGCGATCGCGGGCACCTGCCACGCGAACCAGTTGGTCGCCACCCCGCCCCAGAAGTAGGGCAGCTGATTGGCCGGATCGGGCTTGAGGTCGGGGAATCGCTTCAGGAAGGCAACGTAGTTCAGATCGGCGGCGAAGTAGCCGATCAGCAGGCGCTGCGCGCGCGGCAGCGGCTCGAAGTACAGGCGCCACTGGGCGCTGAAGATCACGAAGCGCAGGTTCACGCAGAAGGACGTGGCCCACAGCACCCACAGCGGCGCGCCGCTCGCGAGCAGCGGCAGCGAGGCCAGCTGCGAGCTGCCGGCGAAGACCACCAGGCTCATCAGCAGCGACAGGCCCACGCCCAGACCGCTCTTGACCATGGCCACGCCGGTCACCAGGCCCCAGGCGGAAATGCCCAGCGTGATGCCGAGCATGTCGCGCGCGCCGCGCTTGAATTCCGGGTGGCGCACCAGCGCCGAGAGTCCTTCCGCCATGGGCGCGATTGTCGTCTGGCCCATCCCCAAACGAATCGCCCCTCGCCCGCCGAGGCGGTGAGGGGCGTCCACAGAGCGCCCGTCGCGGGGCGCTCTCGCGGGGGTTCTCGCGGCTTACTTCAGCTTGCGCACCGAGCCCGAGCCCGCGTTGGACATGCTGATCTCCGGGCTGCCGACATAACCGACGTCACCCGAACCGGCGATGCGCACCTCGAGCTTGCGGGCGGGCGCCACGGTGACGTCGCCGCTGCCGGAGATCGTGACCTTGGCCTCGTCCACGGTCAGCTCGCGCGTCTTGACGTCGCCGCTGCCGGCCACGGACACGGTCAGCCCGTTGGCCTTGCCGTTGAAGAGCATGTCCCCGCTGCCGGCGACGCGCAACGAGACGTGGTCCGCCTCCAGGCCCTGCACGCGCAGGTCGCCGCTGCCGGCGATGCTCGCCTCCAGGTTGCCGGTCTTCATCGGCTCGACGCGGATGTCGCCCGAGCCGGCGATCGACAGCGCGCGCAGCTGACGCATGTCCAGCGTGATCGTGGGCGAGCCCTTGGCGTTCAGGCTGTAGCCGCGCTTGGGCGAGATCTCCAGCGTGCGGCCCTTGCTGCCGTCGACGATCTTGGTCTCGATGTAGCTCAGCAGGTTGCGGTCGGACTTCACCTCGACCTTGTCGGCCGAGCCCGAACGCACCAGCACCTTGAAGTCGCCCGACAGCGCGACCGCGTCGAAGTTGCCGACATCGCGGGCCTCGGTGGCGATGTCGCCGTTGCCTTCGATGCGTTGCGAGCTGCCGAAGCTCAGCGACCAGGCGTGGGCGGAGCCGACCGCCGTCACGGCGGCCAGTCCCAGGGCGGTGACGGCGAACAGACGGCGGGTGGCGCGGAAGGACGTGGTGGTCATGGGCGATCTCCTGATCTTTCGGATGATCGCATCTTCGCGGCGGGCAGCCGCTCCGGCGAGCGGCGGATGACGAACTGCGCCATCCGGGGGATCAGCTGCAAAGCCGCGAGATAGCCCGGTCGAACCGGCCGGCGGGATTCGCCAACCGGTGCGGGACTCAGTGGCCGCTCTTCTCCGAGCCCTTGTCAGAACCCTTGTCCGAGCCCTTCTCGCTCACCTGCCCCTTGGCCGAGCGCGGCGACGGCGACTCCTCCTCGTCCGAGGCGGCCGCGGCGGGACGGCTGGCCTGCGCGTTGGCCACGACCGGGCGGGTGCCCTCGAGCTTGTTCTCGCGCATGTACTCGTCCATCTCGCGCCAGCCCTCGTAGACCGCGGCCTTCTGGGCCTTCGGGTTCAGGGCGTAGCAGTCCTCGATGGCGCGCAGCGCGTTGCGGCACGCGCCGCCGATGGCCTTGGCGTCGGCTTCCTTGGCGGCGGCCACCTTGGCCGGGTCCTCGATGCCGAGCTGGTCGCAGCCGGCCAGCAGCGCGGCGGCGCCGAGCAGCGCCGCCATCGCGGTCAGGGAGCGGAGAGGAGCCTTCATGCTGTCCTTTATCGAAACGCCCGCACGCAGGCGGAACGTCCGGCATTGTGCGCGCGGGCCCCACCCCGCCGGTCCAACGAAAAACACCGCCCGAAGGCGGTGTTTCGACGGTTGTGGCGCCCCGGCCCGCTCAGCGCTTGACCATCGCCATCAGGCGCTGGATGCGTTCCTCGGTCGACGGGTGGGTGCTGAACAGACCCCGGATCCCGCCGCCCGAGAGCGGATTCATGATCATCATCTGGGCCGTCTCGGGGTGGCGCTCAGCGGTCTCCAGCGGGATGCCCTGGGCGTAGCGGTGGATCTTGTCCAGCGCCGAGGCCAGCGCCTGGGGGTCGCCCGAGATCTCCGCGCCGCCGCGGTCGGCCTCGAACTCGCGCGCGCGGCTGATCGCCATCTGGATCAGCGACGCGGCGATCGGCGCCAGGATCGCCACCAGCAGGCCGACGATCGGGTTGGCCGGACGGCCCTCGCTGTCGCGCGGGCTGAAGAACATCGCGAAGTTGGCCAGCATCGAGATCGCGCCGGCCATCGTCGCGCTGATCGTCGAGATCAGGATGTCCCGATGCTTGACGTGCGCCAGCTCGTGGGCCATCACGCCGCGCAGCTCGCGCTCGGAGAGCACGCGCAGGATGCCGGTCGTCGCCGCGACCGCGGCATGGTCGGGGTTGCGGCCGGTGGCGAAGGCGTTGGGCGCCTCCTCCTGGATCAGGTAGACCTTGGGCATCGGGAGCTGCGCGCGCTGGGCCAGCTCCTTGACCATGTTGTAGAACTGCGGCGCGCTGCGCTCGTCGACTTCCTGGGCGTTGTACATCTTCAGCACCAGCTTGTCGGAGAACCAGTAGCTGAAGAAGTTCATGCCCACGGCGACTACCAGCGCGATCAGCATGCCCGTCTGGCCGCCCAGCAGGGAGCCGATGGCCATGAACAGCGCGGTGATGGCAGCCATCAGGATGGCGGTCTTCATCAGGTTGAACATGCAATCACTCCTTGAGAGACGCGGCCTCGGCCGCGAATGGACAACAGCCTGAACGGTACACCGTCCAGGCAGTCCCAAATGATGGCGGAACCGGCGTGTTCAAGCCGGTTCCGCCGCAGATTCAGTCAGGGTTAAGCGAAGCGGCCCGTCCCGAGCCGCGCCGCCGATCCGCCTTGCCGCTCAGCCCAGCTGCTCGCCGACCTGCAACGGACGTGCCTGCAGGAAGGACGCCGCCGGCAGCCGCTTGCCGCCCGCACGCTGCAGCTCGGTCAGGCGCACGCTCCCGCGGCCGCAGGCGACGACCGGGCCCTCGGGCGACACGGCCAGCACCCGGCCGGGTTCGCCATGGCTGCCGTCCGCGCCGTCCGCGCTCACGACCTCCGCGCGCCAGACCTTCAGCGGCTCACCGTCGAGTTGGGCCAGCCCGCCGGGGAAGGGATCGAAGGCGCGCAAGCGGCGCGCGATCTGCGCGGCCTCGTCGGTCCAGCGGATCTGGCTCTCGGCCTTCTCGATCTTGTGGGCGTAGGTGACCCCGGCTTCGGGCTGCTTCACCGGCTGGAAGCCGCCGCGAGCGGCGAGCTCCAGCGCCTGGACGATCATCCGACCGCCCATCGACGCGAGCTCATCGTGCAGCGACGCGGTCGTGGCGTCCACGGCGATCGGCTGGCGCTCGATCAGCAGCATGTCGCCGGTGTCCAGGCCCTCGTCCATCTGCATGATGGTGATGCCGGTCTCGGCGTCACCGGCCTCGATGGCGCGGTGGATCGGCGCGGCGCCGCGCCAGCGCGGCAGGATCGAGCCGTGGATGTTGAGACAGCCCAGGCGCGACAGTTCCAGCACCCACTTCGGCAGGATCAGGCCATAGGCCGCCACGACCAGCACGTCCGGGCGCGCGTCCAGCAGCGCCTGGCGTCCGGCCTGCGCCTCGTCGGGGAACTTGCCGTCCAGGCGCAGGCTGCGCGGCTGCGCGACGGCGATGCCGTGCGTCACGGCCAGCTGCTTGACCGGCGAGGCCTGCAGCTTCATGCCGCGTCCGGCCGGGCGGTCGGGCTGGCTCAGCACGAGCGGCACCTCGAAGCCCGCGTCCAGCAGCGCCTGCAGCGCCACGGCGGCGAACTCCGGCGTGCCGGCGAAGGCGACGCGCAGGCCGCTCGGGTTCACGGCGCCGGCCATCAGTGGCGGGCGTCCTCGCGCGCCTTCTTGACCAACTTGGTCTTGATGCGCTCGCGCTTGAGCGGGCTGAGGTACTCGACGAACACCTTGCCGGCGAGATGGTCCATCTCATGCTGCACGCACACGGCGAGCAGCCCTTCGGCGTCGAACTGGAAGGTGTGGCCGTCGCGGTCCAGCGCCTGCACGGTGACCTTCTTGTGGCGCATCACCTTGTCGTAGATCGTCGGCACGGAGAGGCAGCCCTCCTCGCCTTCCATCATCTCGTCGCTCGTGGCGACCAGCTCCGGATTGACCAGCACCAGCGGCTGGTTGCGCTCTTCGGAGACGTCCATCACCAGCACGCGCTCGTGGACGTCCACCTGCGTGGCGGCCAGGCCGACGCCGTCGGCGTCATACATGGTCTCGAGCATGTCGTCGGTGAGGGCGCGGATGCGGTCATCGACCGTCGCCACGGGCTTGGCCACCGTGTGCAGGCGCGGATCGGGGTATCGAAGAATGTTGAGTTTCGCCATGGTAGGGACGCGAGGCGGCGTCTTTTGCTGTGGACAGCGCACAACGCCGGTTTGTAAGGGCTTGCAAGGGAGGGCGGGCACCTTCATTGCGGGTGCCCCTGAACCGGGGCAGAATCGCCGCCAGCGAGTTGGTCGATTTTCGCCGATTTGGCGGTCAGTACGGCCCTCGTCCTAAAAGCGCCATTGGCCACGAGGGGCCTTCGATCTCGGCGCGGGAGAACAAGTAATGATGCATAGGTCGCCGCTGGGCTTCACGACCATTTCCGCAGCCCTGTTGGCGGTCTGCGCCGCTGCGCCGTCCTTCGCGGCGGGCGATTACCCCATCACGCCCGCCCAGCGCCAGACCGCGCAGCAGGTCGCCCACGCGGGCGTGCCGCTGTCGGAGCTGGCGCCCAACGCGCCTGACACCTACACCGTCAAGGCCGGGGACACGCTGTGGGACATCTCCGGCATCTTCCTGAAGAGCCCGTGGCGCTGGCCCGAGCTCTGGGGCATGAACACCGACCAGATCCGCAATCCCCACCTGATCTACCCCGGTCAGGTGCTGATGCTGGTGAAGGCCGACGGCCGCGCCCGCCTGCAGATGGGCCGCGATGTCGGCTCCAGCGGCCCCGGCGGCACGGTCAAGCTCTCGCCGCGCGTGCGCGCCGAGTCGCTCTTCGACGGCTCCATCGCCGCGATCCCGCAACACCTGATCGAGCCCTTCCTCAACGAGGCGGTGGTGCTCGACAGCAACCAGCTCGAGACCGCTCCGCGCTTGTTCTCGGCGCAGGAGAACCGCGTGTGGATGGCCAAGGGTGACCTGGCCTACGCGCGCGGCACGATGCCGGCCAATGTCGACAAGTTCCGCGTGTTCCGTGAGCCGCGCCCGCTGCGCGACCCGATCACCAAGGAAGTGCTGGGTTACGAGGCCGCCTACGTCGGCACGGCCGACCTGACGCGCCCGGGCAGCGGCTCGGCGGCGACCAAGGACGAAGTGCCGGCGACGCTGACGCTCACGCTCAACCGCATGGAAGCGCAGCCGGGCGACCGTCTGGCGCCGGTGCCCGAGCGCGGCTACACCAGCTACGTGCCGCACGCGCCGGCCGGTGACATCAACGGCTTCGTGATCTCGATCTACGGTGACGCGCTGAATGCCGGCAAGAACCAGATCGTCGCGCTGAACAAGGGCCGTCGCGACGGCCTGGAGCGCGGCCATGTGCTGGGCCTGTGGCACACCGGCCGGGTTGTCCGCGACCCCACCACGCCCAAGCGCGATGAAGTGAAGCTGCCCGACGAGCGTCTGGGTCAGGTCTTCGTCTTCCAGGTCTTCGAGCGCGTGTCCTACGCGCTGATCCTGAGCTCCGACGGCCCGGTCGTCCCAGGCGACAAGGTCACCCAGCCGTAAACGGCGGGGCTCTCCGGATCGGGTCGCAGTCAGGACCGCGCGGATGAGCCCTCAAGACCTGCGCGACTGGTTGCACCTGCTGGCCAGCGTCAGCCGAGGCGGCGCTCGCCGCCTGCTGGCGCGCCACGGCAGCCCTGGCGCTGTGCACCAGGCCGGACGCTCCGGCTGGGGCGGCCTGCTCGAAGCCGGGGACGCCGACCGCCTCGCCCGCCCCCATGCTGACCTGGACGCCCGCGTGCGGCGCACCGAAGCCTGGCTGGCCGGCGGCGATCGCCGCTCGATCCTGCTGCTGGGCGACCCCGACTACCCGAACCCGCTGCTCCAGACGGCCGATCCGCCGTTGATGCTCTACCTGGAGGGCCGCCGCGAGCTG
Source organism: Roseateles sp. So40a (assembly GCF_048081605.1). Classification (NCBI taxonomy): domain Bacteria; kingdom Pseudomonadati; phylum Pseudomonadota; class Betaproteobacteria; order Burkholderiales; family Sphaerotilaceae; genus Roseateles; species Roseateles sp. So40a. The sequence goes on from NZ_CP182288.1 coordinate 4,525,775, forward strand.
CTCAACACCCGCTGCGTGGCAGTGGTCGGCAGCCGCCAGCCCAGCGCGCTCGGAGACGAAAATGCCCGCCACTTCGCCGCGGGCCTGGGGGAAGCCGGGATCTGCGTCGTCTCCGGACTGGCGCAAGGCATCGACGGCGCCGCCCATGAGGCCGCATTGAACACGCCCGGCGGCACGATCGCCGTCCTCGGCACCGGCCCCGACAAGGTCTATCCGCTCGGCCATGAAGACCTCGCCCGCCACATCGGCCGGCGCGGACTGCTCGTCAGCGAGTACTTCGTCGGCACGCCGCCGGTCCCCACCAACTTCCCGCTGCGCAACCGCATCATCGCGGGCCTGTCCGAGGGCTGCCTGGTCGTGGAGGCCGCGATGAAATCGGGCTCGCTGATCACCGCGCGGCAGGCCTCCGAAGCCGGGCGCGAGGTCTTCGCCATCCCCGGACCGATCCACGCGCCGCAGTCCAAGGGCTGCCACCACCTGCTCAAACAGGGCGCCTGCCTGGTGCAATCGCTGGAAGACCTGCTCAGCGAATTGCCGGTCGGCGGACTGCCGCGCAACGAGGCGCTGGCCCTCGAGGAACCGTCGCCCAAAGCGCCCAAGTCCGCGCCCACGCCGGTGCCCAAGTCCGCGCCCGCGCCCGAAGCCGCCGCCGCGCCCGACTCGGCCAAGGACCACCCCCTGCTGCGCGCCATCGGGCAGGAAACCGTGTCCTTGGAAGAACTGTCCCAGCGCAGTGGTTGGCCGCAGGACGAACTCAATGCGACGCTGCTGGATCTGGAGCTGGACGGGCACATCGCGCGCTTGCCGGGTGCGCTGTTCCAGCGCCGTCGCCGGGCCTGACGTCGGGCCTGGCGGGGGCCTGATCCGGCCCCTCGTATCCGGAGATTTCGGCGCCCTCCCCGCCCCAATTCGGGCGGAAGGGGCTTCCAGCGGTCGGTTATAGTCCGCGCCATGTTCGACGTGCTCGTCTATCTGTACGAAACCTACTGGCGCCCCGACGCCTGCCCGGATCACGCACAACTGACCCGGAAATTGTCGGCAGTCGGCTTCGAGGATGACGAAATCCGCGATGCGCTGTCCTGGCTGGACGGCCTGGCGGCATCGTCGGCATCGCATCACGCCGAACCCGGCGAGCGCAGCCTGCGCATTTACACCCGCGACGAGCAGGAGCATCTCGGCGAGAGCTCGATGGGCTTCATCAGCTTCCTGGCCTCGGCCGGCGTGCTGCCGACCGCGATGCGCGAGATGGTGATCGACCGCGCGATGGCGATTCCCGGCGGTCCGCTGGACCTGGAAGATCTGAAGATCATCGTGCTGATGGTGTTCTGGAGCTTGGGCGAGGAACCCGACGCGCTGATCCTCGACGAGCTGTTCGTCGCCCCGGAAGAGCGGCTGATCCACTGATCGCCGCCCGGCCTCGGTCCACACCTGGCCCCCAGAAAGCAAAACCGGCCCCGCTTCACGCGGCGCCGGTTTTTTCATGCCTGCCGTGGATCGGGCTCAGGCCAGCAGGCGGCTCGGATCAACCTCGAGCTTGGCCAGCGCGTTGCGCGTGGCCTTGACGGTGAGCGATTCATCCTGCGCCGGCAGCATCAGCCCGGCCTGCAGGAACGCGGCCAGGCGGCTCAGCTGGAACAGCACGCCGCGGCCATGCGGCGAGACGAACAGGATCAGGTGGTGGCGCAGGCCGCGCCAGACCAGTTGCACCGGTTCGACCCGGCCGCGGTAGTCCAGCATGTACCAGCTCCCGACCTGCAGCTCGCGCGCCCAGGCCAGCATCGCCGGCGACGGCGCCGTGCCGCCCTCGGCCACGACTTCCAGGCCCTCGCACTCGTGGCTGGACAGGTCGCGGACCAGCGTCTCGTTGATCTCGCCCGCTTCCGGCGACGGCAGCATCGCCTCCAGCGTCTCGAGCTGGCTCATCAGGTCGTCCAGGCGCTCGCGCGGAATCGCCGCGGTCTTGGCCGTGAACGCTGCCGCCAGGGCGTTGTTCAGCGAGCGGATGTGTTCATCCTGGCGCTCGTGGCTCATGCCGGCATGGCCCATGCCGTCGCGCAGCGTCTTGAGCAGCGGCGGCAGCCGCCGGATCACCTCGGCGCGGTCCTCGCGGGACACCTTCGCGCTGGCCGACCAGATCAGGTCGGCGGCGGCGCGTTTCATCGCCTTGGTCTGCTCGGCCTGCGGGCCGTAGCGCACGCCGGTCACCGCCAGCACGTCCGCCCACACCTGGAACAGGAAGTCGCGCACGCCGTCCTGCACCGGGACCTCGGACAGCATCTTGCGCAGCTCGATCGTGTACTGGATGGCCAGCGTCTCGCGCTGCTCCACCTGCTGTGCCAGCGACACGCCCTTCTTCGAGACCTCGTTTTCCTGCTCGAAGTAGTGATCGAGGAATTTCTCGAACTCGGTCAGCACGGTCTGGAACACGCGCCGGCCGGTGTCGGGATAGGCCTCGACGACCTGCACCACGCGTTTGATCTCGCGCTCGAGCGCGTCGCCGATCTCGGCGGTCGAGGTGCTGAAGCCCATCACGCACGAACCCATCCGGTCGATGAGGCGGCGCGCGGGATGGTCGTCGGTGGCGAAGAAGTCCGGCTCGCTGACGGCCACGCGCAGCACCGGCATCTGCAGGCGCGCGAACCAGACGCGAATGGCCGGCGGGATGCGCTCTTCCTGCAGGATCGCCTGGAACAGCAAGGCCACGAGCTCGATCGTGGCGCGCTCGGCCGGCGTGTCCGCGGCCTGCTTCAGCACCGACTTGAGCGCCTGGTTGCGGTCCCGGATCTCGTCGAGCGCCTGCGGCGCGGTCAGTTCCTGGTCCGCGGTCGCGACCTGGTCGGCGCGCCGCTGCACGGCCTGCTGCGCATGATTGATCGCGGCGCTCAGGCGCGCTGATCCGGCGCGGGTGGACGGACCGGCGGCCATCGCCGCCCCTTGGGGCATCGACGATGCGGCCGGCGCGGCCGGCAGCCCGCTGCGCGTGGCCGGGCCCGGCGCGGGCATGCCACGCGACGGCGCCTGCGCCAGTTCCGGCACATGGCGCGCGAGCACGCGCTGCAGCTGCGCCATCACCTGCTGGGCGGACTGGCTCGATGGGGTCGCCACCGGGCCGGATGGCTGGGCAGCGACCGCGGCCTGCGGCGCGATGCCGCCATGCACGGTGCCCGGACCGGCCAGCGGCGCGGCCTGCGTCATGCCGCCCGCCGGGGCGTTGCGGCGGATGAAGGGACGCAGATCCACCTCGGGCATCACGCCCTGCTGGATCAGCCAATGATTGGCCTCGTGATAGGCCTCGTTGATCAGCTGAGAGAACTCGTGATGCAGCCAGCGCTGCAGCATCTGCCAGACGGAGCTGCTCAGGCCGGCGTCGAACCACGCGTCCAGCACCAGCCGCGCCAGGACTTGCGCGCGCAGCAGGTCCTGCTGCGGCAGGTCGTCCGTGCGCTGCAGCGACTGCATGCGGTTGCGCAGGTCGCTGAACTCCCAGCTCGCCTTGTCCATCATCGCCAGCGCCAGGCGCGAGGCGATGATCTCGCGCTCGATCGTGTCGTCGCTGACGAGGGACAGGTTCTGCGGGCGGGAGTTCAGCGAGGCCGAACGCGAATCGCCGGCCCCGTGGTGGAACGCATGCCGCAGCGACTTGCCCAGACGCGCGTGCCACGGCGTGGAGGACCGCTGCCACGCCTCGAAGGCATCGCGGCGGGCCATCTGCAACGAGTGCTCGGCGGGCTGCGCCAGCATGTCCTGCACGGCCGAGGTCAGGACTGCCACCACGGCGGGCAGCCCTCGCAGCAGCACCTCCGTGTGGACGCGCCGCGCTTGCGAAGCCAGGGCCTGGGATCTTGCGTCGGCGGCGGTCATCGAGCGTGAGATTGAGGAGTGCGGACGACTCTACTACACCACCGCGCCAGCGTTGGGATCATCCGGGTCCTCGCGCTTGGACGGACCCGTCTTGACGAGGTCCTCGCGCTTGACACCCAGCCACATGGCGATCGCCGCGGCCACGAAGACCGACGAGTAGATGCCGAACAGGATGCCGATCGTCAGCGCGATGGCGAAGTAATGCAGCGTCGGGCCGCCGAACAGCAGCATCGACAGCACCATCATCTGCGTCGAGCCGTGCGTGATGATCGTGCGGCTGATCGTGGACGTGATCGCGTGGTCGATGATCTCGTGCGTGTTGAGCTTGCGGTACTTGCGGAAGGCCTCGCGGATCCGGTCGAAGATGACGACCGATTCGTTCACCGAGTAACCCAGCACCGCCAGGATCGCCGCCAGCACCGCCAGCGAGAACTCCCACTGGAAGTAGGCGAAGAAGCCCAGGATGATCACCACGTCGTGCAGGTTGGCGATGATGCCGGCCACGGCGAACTTCCACTCGAAGCGGAAGGCCAGGTACAGCATGATGCCGATCACGGTGAAGCCCAGCGCCATCGCGGCGTCATGGGCCAGCTCGGCGCCGACGGACGGGCCGACGACCTCGCTGCGGGTCATCTTCAGCGGCTCCGCGCCGCCGACCGCACAGGCCTGACGCGCCACCGACTCGCCCTGCGGCGTGACCTCGGTGTGCTGGACGACCTGCCCCTTCTCGGACTTGCACAGCTCGGCGAAGACCTGGCCGGCCACGGTGTCCTGCTTGACGCCGGGCTTGATCGGCAGGCGGATCATCACGTCGCGCGAGGTGCCGAAGTTCGTGACCTGGATCTCGCCGAAGCCCATCTGCTCGACGGTGTGGCGGGTCTTGTTGATGTCCGCGGCCTGGGCGTACTGGACCTCGACCACCGTGCCGCCGGTGAACTCGATCGAGAAGTGCAAGCCCTTGGTGACCAGGAAGAACACCGCGGCGATGAAGGTGATGAAGGAGATCGCGTTGAGGATCAACGCGTGCTTCATGAACGGGATGTCCCGCTTGATTCGGAAGAATTCCATGGCGTTGTGCGCTCTCTTCTTGTAGGGGCGCTTACTGCGCTTCGGCGGCCGGGTCGGCCGGCGTGCCGGCGGTGTTGCCCGGCTTCCAGACGGTGCCGATGGCCACGGACTTCAGGCGCTTGCGGCGGCCATACCAGAGGTTGACCAGCGCGCGCGAGAACATCACCGACGAGATCATCGACGTGATGATGCCCAGGCAGTGCACGACGGCGAAGCCCTTGATCGGGCCCGAGCCGAAGGCCAGCAGCGCCAGGCCCGCGATCAGCGTCGTCACGTTGGAGTCCAGGATGGTGGCCCAGGCGCGCTCGTAGCCGGCGTGGATTGCCTGCTGGGGCGCCAGGCCCGCGCGCAGTTCCTCGCGGACGCGCTCGTTGATCAGCACGTTGGCGTCGATGGCCATGCCCAGCACGAGCGCGATGGCCGCGATGCCGGGCAGGCTCAGCGTGGCCTGCAGCATCGACAGCACCGCCAGCAGCAGCAGCAGGTTGAAGCCCAGCGCGACCGCGGAGAACACGCCGAACATCATGTAGTACAGGCACATGAAGATCGCCACGGCGACGAAGCCCCACGTGACCGACGCGATGCCCTTGTCGATGTTGTCCTTGCCCAGCGACGGGCCGATGGTGCGTTCCTCGATGATCTCCATCGGGGCGGCCAGCGAGCCCGCGCGCAGCAGCAGCGCGGTGTCGCTGGCTTCCTGCGTGGTCATGCTGCCGCCGCTGATCGAGAACGTGTTGCCCAGTTCGCCGCGGATCGTGGGCGAGGTCACGACCTGGCCCTTGCCCTTCTCGAACAGGATGATGGCCATGCGCTTGCCGATGTTCTCGCGCGACACGTCCTTCATGATGCGGGCGCCCTTGGCGTCGACCTTCAGGCTGACGGCGGGCTGGTGGTTCTCGTCGAAGCTCGGTTGGGCGTCGTTGAGGTTGTCCCCGGTGATCACGACCTGGCGCTTGACGATGATCGGCGTGCTGCCGTCCTTCTCGGTGAAGCGCTCGGTGCCGAAAGGCACGGGGCCGGTGCCGGCCAGCGCGGCGGAGGCCTCGGCGCTCTCGTCGACCATGCGCAGTTCCAGCGTCGCGGTGCGGCCGATGATGTCCTTGGCCTTGGCGGTGTCCTGCACGCCGGGCAGCTGGACGACGACGCGGTCACGGCCCTGCTGCAGGATCACGGGCTCGGCCACGCCGAGCTCGTTCACGCGGTTGTGCAGCGTGGTGATGTTCTGCTTGATCGCGGCGTCCTGGACGGCGATCTCGGCCTTGGGCGTGAGCGAGCCGGTCAGGCGCAGCTCGGTGCCGGTGCCCGAGGGCACCCAGGCGAAGTCGGGCACCTGGTCGCGCAGCACGTTGAGCGTCTGCGTGCGGGTGGCCTCGTCGCGGAAGTTGATGACGACGTCGTTGCCTTCGCGGCTGATGCCGGCGTGGCGGATGTTCTTGTCACGCAGCGTGGTGCGGACGTCGGAGGCGGTCGATTCGGCCTTCTTGGTCAGCGCCGCCTTCATGTCGACCTGCATCAGGAAGTGCACGCCGCCGCGCAGGTCCAGGCCCAGGTACATGGGGAAGGCGTGCAGCGCGGTCAGCCACTCCGGGCTGCGCGACACCAGGTTGAGCGCGACGATGTAGGTCGGGTCGGCGGTCTCGCCACCGTTGAGCGCCTTGGCGATCGCGTCCTTGGCCTTGATCTGGGCGTCGGTGTCGTGGAAGCGGGCGCGCACGGAGCCGGCTTCCAGGTGCACGAAGTCCGGCGTGACGCCGGACTGCGCGATGGCCTGCTCGACGCGTTGACGCACGGCGTCGTCGACCTTGACGGTGACCCTGGCGCTGGACACCTGCACTGCCGGCGCCTCGCCGAACAGGTTGGGCAGCGTGTAGATCAGGCCGACCAGCAGTGCCACGACGAGCAGCGCGTACTTCCACAGCGGATAACGGTTCATGAGGAGATCCTCTGACAACCAGGCGCCTCGCGGGGCGGGCACCTCTGAAAGCCGACCCGGCCGGTGCATGGCACGGGCCGGGTCGTCAGGGAGCGGTCACGCCTTGGGCGCGGCGCGCTCCGGGTGGGGACGTCGATTTACTTCGACACGGTGCCCTTGGGCAGGACCTGGACCACGGCGGTGCGCTGGACCTTGATCTCCACGCCGCTGGCGATCTCGACGCTCAGGTACTGCTCATCGATCTTGCTGACCTTGCCGAGCATGCCGCCCGAGGTGATGACCTCGTCGCCCTTGGCCAGGGCCTCGACCATGGCGCGGTGCTCCTTCTGGCGCTTCATCTGGGGGCGGATCATCACGAAGTACATGACGACGAACACGGCCACCAGCGGCAGCATCTGCATGAAGCCGGCCGTGGCGCTCGTGGAAGCGGCGCCGGCGGTCTGCGCGAAAGCGTTGGAAATAAACACGTCGATATCCCTCAGGAAATGCGTTGGCTTCGGCCTCAGGGCCTCGGCGCCGCCGGACACGGGGTCCGGGCGTACGGAAGAACCGGTGATTGTATGCGGCCCGTCCGGCAGGCTCGGCGGCCGCCGGACGCGGATTTAACTGGGGTTGACCTGCGCAAACTCAATCACCTAGCGTGCGGGATCGCGGTCCGGCCGGACCTGCGATGATGCGCGCCCATGACTTCAGACACCCTCGAGCAGCAGGACGTCGACAAACGCCGCCAGGCGGACCAGGCCTATGACGCGATCGAGACCCTGATCGCGACGCTGCAATTGCGTCCCGGGGCGCCGGTGGTGGAGTCCGAGCTGATCGCGAGGATCGGCCTGGGGCGCACGCCCACGCGGGAGGCGCTGATGCGGCTGGTGGCCAGCGGGCTGATCGCGCAGCAGCCGCGGCGCGGGCTGCTGGTCAGCGCGATGCCGCTGGCCGAGCACCTGGACCTGCTGGAGGCGCGCCGGCCGCTGGAGCGGCTGATCGCGTGCTGCTCGGCGCGGCGGGCCTCGCCCGCGCAGCGCGCCGCGTTGCGGGACTGCGCCGCGCGAATGGCCGAGGCAGCCGGGCGCGGCGACCTGGAGGCCTACATGCGGGTGGACCAGGCGCTGGACCGGGTCAATCACGCCGCCTGCCGAAACCGCTACGCGGTGGCGGCGGTGCTGCCGATGATCATCCAGTGCCGGCGCTTCTGGTACGCGTACCGGCACCTGGGCGACGTCGCGAGCGGGGCGCGGGCGCATCAGCGCCTGGCCGAGGCGATCGCGAGCGGGGATGGCGAGGCGGCCGCGCAGGCCTCGGATGCCCTGATGGATCACCTGCGCGCCTTCACGCAACAGGTCATCGCATGAACTTCCTGTCCGACCCGATCCGGCTGATCGACGCGCATGTCGAGGGTCTGCTCACGCGGATCGTCGCCAGCGGCGGGCCGGCGCTCGTCGGAGCGACGATGCCGGACCGGCTGGCCGACTTCCGCGCGCGGCATGACGCCTGGCGGCTGGCGCTGAGCGGCCCGCCGCGCAGCGCGCCGGGCACGCGGGTGGCGCTGCTGACCGAGCCCGAGCGGCCCGGGAGCCTGGCCGGCGTGCTGTTCCTGGATGCCGATGGACCGGCGCCCGCGGGACCGGGCGTGGTGATCGCGGTGATCGCGGCGCTGGCGCACTTGGGCCGCTTGCGGCCCGGCCCGGTGCAACTGGACACGCCGACGGGCGCGGTGACCGCGAGCTTCGCGCTGGACGGCTCGGTGCGGGTCGATCTCGCGGATGGCGACAGCCGGGAGGGCCGCGCCCATCTGCTGCTCGACGGCACGATGCTCGCCGAGCCGGACGATCCGCGCGCCTGGGGCTGAGCGGGCTCACGCCCGCCGGCGCAGCGACCACAGCGCCACGCCGATCAGCGCGACGCCGGCCATCTGCGCCGGACCGAGCGCGCGGCCATAGACCAGCCAGTCAACGACGACCGCGCTGCCGGGATACACGAACTGCAGCACCGCGATCCGACCGGTGCCCAGCCGCGCCATGCCGGCGTAGAGCACCACGTACGCCAGTCCGGTATGCAGCACGCCCAGTCCGGCCAGCCATCCCCAGGCCGGGCCGGCCGCCGGCAGTCCCTGCATCAGCGGCCACGGCAGCAGCACCAGCGTGCCGACGACGCACTGCCCGGCCGACAGCGCGAACGACCCCGCACGCTCGGCGTGGATCTTGGCGATGAAGCTCGCCGCCGCATAGCTGATCGAGCCCAGCAGGCACAAGGCAACGCCGGCCGCGTAGCCGGGCAAGGCCCGCGCGCTGCCGGCGGCGGTGGCGCCGAAGGCATCGTCGGCGATGCCGGTCGCCAGCGTCAGGCCGAGCAAGGCCACGCCGGTCGCGGCCCACTGCGCGCCGGTGACGCGCTCGCGCAGCCAGAACGCGCCCATCGCCATCAACCAGAACGGCTGCACATGGAACACCACCGTCGCCACCGCGATCGAGCAGCGCGGGATCGCCGCGAAGAACAGCCCCCAGTTCAGCACCGTGAGCGCACCGACCGCGATCACTGCGGCCAGCGCGCTTCCTCGCAATCGCGCGAGCTCGCCCAACTGCCCGCGCGCCGCACCCCAGGCCAGCAACGCGGCCAGTCCGAACACACAGCGGAACCACACGGTGGTGGCCGGGTCCTGCGCCGCTTCCTCGACGAACACGCCGATGGTGCCCAGCAGCAGGCCGCCGCCGATCATCAGCGCCTGGCCCTCGCGCAGACGGCGCGCATCGGCGGGCATCGACGCCAGCGAGGCGTCCTGAACGTGAGACAACGAGGAACTCATGCGCCGAGTCTGGCCTCCCGACCTCATCCCGCAAAGCGATTCCTCATCACGTTTAGCATCACGGATTCGAATGGTTCCCCGATGGGCGGGAGATCACATGGCGTCGACGGATCTTCAACTGGACTGGCTGCGCGCGTTCGTCGCGGCGGTGGATGCGGGGTCGCTGACGGCGGCCGGCGCGCTGGTGCATCGCTCGCAGTCCGCGCTGAGCATGCAGATCGCCAAGCTCGAGCACGCGGTCGGCCAGCCCGTGCTGGTGCGCAGCCCGCGGCGGCTGGACCTGACGCCGGCGGGGCGTGAGCTGCTCGGCCATGCGCGCCGAGTGCTCGCGCAGCATGACGAGGCGGTGCAGGCCCTGCGTCGCGAGACTCTGCACGGCCGCCTGACCATCGGCGTGCCCGAGGACTACGCCGTGCCCTATCTGACACCGGTGCTGCGCGACTTCGCCGGGCGGCACACGGCGGTGGAGCTGACGCTGGTATGCCAGCAGTCCACGGTCCTGATCCCGCGCGTGACGCGCGGCGAGATCGACGTGGCGGTGGTCACGCGCGACCGCGCCGGCCGCGGACAGGCGCTGTTCGAGGAGCCCCTGGCGTGGTTCGGCGCGCCGCGCTTCGAGGCCTGGCGCCAGACCCCGCTGCCGGTGGCGGTGTACGAGTCGGGCAGCCTGGCTCGCAAGGCGGCGCTCGCGGCGCTGGCCGCGCTCAAGCGGCCGTATCGCATCGTGTGCGACAGCGCGAGCCCCGCGGGCATGCTGGCCGCGGTGGAGAGCGGCCTGGCCATCGCGCTGTTCACGCGATGCAGCGTGCCCGAGGGCATGGAGCTGCTGGACGAGCGCCATGGGCTGCCGCCGGCCACGACGCTGCCGGCGATGTCGGTGGTGCTGATGCGGAGCAAGGCCTCCGCGGCCTCGCCCGCGGCCCAGGCCTTCGCGGGCCAGGTGTTGCGCACGCTGGCGCGCAGCCGGGGTGGCTCGACTATGCTGCGCCGATGATGTCGCTGAGCTGGCTGCGGCCCCTTCTTCGTCTCGTGCCGCTGCAGTTGCCGCTGCTGCTGCGGTTGCCGCTGCCACTGCTGCTGATGGCGGTTGTCGCGCAGATGGCCTTGAGCGCGAGCGCCTGGGCGGCCGAGCCGCTGCGCATCGGCTCCAAGCGCTTCACCGAGAGCTACGTGCTGGCCGAGATCCTCGCGCAGACGGCGCGGGCCGGCGATCCCGGGGCCGTCGTCGAGGTCAGACAGGGACTGGGCAACACGGCCATCGTGCACGCGGCGCTCAAGTCCGGCGCGATCGACGTCTATCCTGAATACCTCGGCACCATCGAGCGCGAGATCCTGGGCCACGCCGCGACTGGCGCGCCGCTGGCCCAGCTGCAGGCGGAGTTGCGACCGCTGGGGCTCGCGATCGGCGTGCCGCTCGGCTTCAACAACGGCTACGCGCTGGCCATGCGCTCGGCGCAGGCGCGCGAGCTCGGCCTCACCGCGCTGTCCCAGCTCAAGGGCCAGGCGTCGCTGCGATTCGGGCTCAGCAACGAGTTCCTCGGCCGCGCGGACGGCTGGCCCGGCCTGTCTCGGCGCTACGGCCTGCCGCAGTCGCCGACAGGGCTCGACCACGGCCTGGCGTATCGCGCGCTCGCGGACGCGCAGATCGACGTCACCGATGTCTACACGACCGATGCGCAGATCGAAGGCCTCGCGCTGACCGTGCTGAAGGACGACGCGGGTTTCTTCCCGCGATATGACGCGGTGCTGCTGTATCGACTGGACCTGCCGGCGAGACACCCTCGGGCCTGGGCGGCGATGCAGGCGCTGCAGGGCCGCATCGACGAGCCCGCGATGATCGCGATGAACGCGCAGGCCGAGAACAAGCAGCGGCCCTTCGACGCCATCGCTCGAGACTTCCTCGCGCGGCACACCGCGTCGGCATCGGTGCCCTCCTCGACCGCGGCATCGACCTCGGGGGCGTCCGTGGCGTCAGCGTCTGCCTCTACGGACGCCGCATCCTCCGGCGGCCTGTGGGCGCGGCTGACTGGGCCGGACCTCCGCCGGCTCACGTGGCAGCACCTCTCGCTGGTGCTGGGCGCAGTCGCCCTGGCCGCGTTGATCGGCGTGCCGCTGGCGGTGGCGCTGCATCCCTGGCCGCGCTGGCGCGAGGCCTTGCTCGCGGTCTGCGCGCTGCTGCAGACGGTGCCGTCGCTGGCCATGCTGGCCTTGCTGATCTGGGCGATGAACCGCATCGGGCCGGTGCCCGCGCTCGTCGCGCTGACGCTCTACGCGTTGCTGCCGGTGCTTCGCAACTGCACGGTCGGCATGAGCGAGGTGCCCGACGGCCTGATCACCGCGGCGCGGGCGCTGGGGCTGTCGCGCGGTCAGGTGCTGCGCTGCGTGCAGCTGCCGCTGGCGTTGCCGGTGATGCTCGCGGGACTGCGCACGGCGACGAGCCTCTCGGTCGGGACCGCGACGATGGCGGCCTTCATCGGTGCGGGCGGCTACGGCGAGCGCATCGTCACCGGACTCGCGCTGAACGATCAGACCTTGCTGCTCGCGGGGGCGCTGCCGGCGGCGGCGCTGGCGTTGTTGCTCGAGGGTGCATTCGGGCTCGCGGCCTGGCGGCTGACCAGGCGCCGCGGCGGCTGAGGATCAGATCGAATCTGCCCGGATCGGGCGATCAGACCGCGGCGCCGGTGCCGCTGAACTCGCGGTCGAGCTCGGCGTAGCAGCGCTGCTGCGCGGCGGACCAATCACCCAGTTGCGCCGGCTGCAGGCCGGGCTGCATCAGCTGGCGCAACGCGACGGCCTGGGCCTGGCGGACCAGTTGAGCCAGGACCGTCGACTCGGCGCTGCGGCCGGGACGCGGCACGAGCGCCTCGGCGACCTTCACCGGGAAGCCCCAGTGCTCGACGATCTGCGCCGACCACGCGGCGGTGAGCGGCAGCAGTTGACGATGCAGGCCCTCGCGGTCCATCGGCGGCACCGAGGGCGCGGACATCGCGTCCAGCGCGCGCAGCAGGGCCATCAGTCCCAGCTGCGAGCTCAAGCCCGCGAGGTAGGCGGCGAACTCGTCGTCGCCGGCGTTGGCCAGGCGCAGGGTCGCGAACGCGGTGCGCTCGCTCAGGTCCCAGAGCAGCGTGCCGGCGCGGCTGCCGTAGCGGCCCTTGCCCTGGTGGAAGATGGGGCGCATCGCCACGCTCATCACCAGCTGGTTCAGGCCCTGCTGGCCGAGCACCATGACGGCGCCGGAGAGGTCGGTGATCTCACGCTCGGTGCGATAGCGCGGCGAGTTGGCCAAGCGCATCAGCTCGCCGACGAGGCTGGGATCGCGCGACAGCAGCTGCACGAGTTCCGACCCGGCCACGTCCTCGCGGCGCACCAGGCGCATCAGTTGCGGCAGCACGGCGGGCAGCCGGGGCAGCAGGTCGGCCCACTGCGAGCCGCGCTGGGCTTGCAGGCGTTGCATCAGGCCTTGCTCGCCGGTCGACGGCGGAACGTCCTTCAGACGGGACAGGCCCAGCAATCGGGTGCTGAACTGCAGCCATTCGGGAGAGGCGTCGAGCGTCGGGAAGACGAGATCGCCCCCGCTGTACACGGCGGTCTGGGTCGAGACCATGCTCGGGCCTTGCGAGTACGCCGTGCCTGGCGGTTGCGAGACCGGGGCGGGAGGGCTCGGAGGTGCGGTGGGCACCGTGGCGGGCGACGCGCTTCGCGCGCCTGTTCCCATGGCGGACGCTCCACCGGCCGACGGGGTATCGCCGGAGCCGGAGAGGAGTTTGCGGAGGGAGGACAGGAGCGCCATGGTGGAGGGTCGGCGGATTATGGTGGGCGAGGCGGTGGGGCGTGTTTCGGGGACGTCACGGAGAGCCCCCCGGAATCGGGGTGTCAGCGGGGTGTCAAGGGGGTGTCCGGCGAACGCGGGACGAGGGAGCGACGATCCTGTCACGGACTGGCAGGCTGGGCGTGTCGAATCTGGTGACGGCTGTACGTCGTACCGATGTTGATTCACCACCGAAGGAGATTGTGATGACTGCTGTTTCTGCTGTGCCGGCTGCCAATGGCGCGACGCCGTATCTGACGATTCGCGACGCGGCTGGCGCGATCGATTTCTATCAGCGCGCGTTTGGCGCGAAGGTGGAGTTGCGGCTGGATGCGCCGGATGGCGTGATGCATGCCGAGTTGAATGTGGGGGGCGCGAAGTTCATGTTGACCGAGGAGCGGTCGAACTGTGGGGCGCTGAGTCCGTTGAGCCTGAACGGCAGCCCGATCACGGTGGTGATCTACGTGCCGGACGTGGATGCGACGGTGAAGGCGGCGGAGGGTGCGGGCGCGAAGGTGGAGATGCCTGTGGCGGACCAGTTCTGGGGTGACCGGATGGGTGTGATTGCTGATCCGTACGGACACAAGTGGATGGTGTCCACGCACAAGGAGGATGTGTCCGAGTCGCAGCTGAAGGAGCGTCTCGCCAAGATGTTCGCAGAGGGCCAACCCCACTGACTGCGCCCGACACCCGCTGCCAGAGCGCATCGGGATCACCCCGGCCGGGTGCCCCCTTCGGAAGTATTGGGGGGAATTGGGTACCCGGAGAGGGTACCCAAGGAGGACATGGAGAAGGGGGCACCCGGTCGGGGTGATCCTTGCTCAATGTTGTTTGCGACTCGCCCCGAGGTAGGTCTCGATGACGCGGGGGTCTTTGGCGAGGTCGGCGGCTTTGCCTTCGAGGGCGATGTCGCCGGTCTCGAGCACGTACCCGTAGTCCGCGACTTCGAGTGCGGCGCGGGCGTTCTGCTCGATGAGCAGGATGGAGACGCCGGCGTCGCGCAGTTGGGCGACGATGCGGAAGACTTCCTTGACGATGAGCGGTGCGAGTCCGAGCGAGGGCTCGTCGAGCATGAGGAGTTTGGGTCGCGCCATGAGCGCGCGACCGACGGCGAGCATCTGGCGTTCACCGCCGGAGAGCGTGCCGGCGAGCTGCGTGCGCCGTTCCTTCAGACGGGGGAAGAGCGCGTAGACGCGCTCAAGCTCATCGCGCCACGCCTTGATGCCGAGCCGCATCGGCCGGAAGCCGCCGAGGATGAGGTTGTCCTCGACGGACATGGTGGTGAAGAGCTCGCGTTTCTCGGGCACGAGGGCGAGGCCTTTCATCACGCGATCTTCGAGGCCGAGGCCGTTCACGTCCTCGCCGTCGAAGATGATCTGGCCGCGCGCGGGCAGCACGCCCATCAGCGCGTTGAGCGTGGTGCTTTTGCCGGCGCCGTTGGGGCCGATGACGGTGACGACCTCGCCCTGGCGCAGGCGCAGGTTCAGGCCGGTCAGGACTTCAGCGCGGCCGTAGCCTGCGTGCAGTCCGCTGACGTTCAACAGCTCGCTCATGTCAGTGTTCCGTTCCGAGATAGGCCGCGCGGACCTCGGGGCTGGCCTGCACGTCGGCGGGCGTGCCCTCGATCAGTTTGGTGCCGAACTCCATGACGACGATGCGGTCCGTCAGGCCCATCACGAAGTCCATGTCGTGCTCGACGAGCAGGATGCTCATGCCTTCGGCGCGGAGCTGGCGCAGCACATCGGAGAGTGCCTGTTTCTCCTTGTGGCGCAGGCCCGCGGCGGGCTCGTCGAGCAGCAGCAGCGACGGGTCGCTGCACAGCGCGCGCGCGATTTCCATCAGGCGTTGCGGGCCCAGCGCGAGGTTGCCGGCGAGCTCGTTCAGATGGTCCTGCATGCCGATGCGGCGCAGCTGCGATTCAGCCTCGGCGAAGAGGCGTTTCTCCTCCGCGCGATCCATGCGGAGCATCGCGCGCGCGGTGCCGCTGCTGGCGCGCAGGTAGCCGCCAAGCGCGACGTTCTCGAGCACCGTCATGTCCGGGATCATCTTGACGTGCTGGAAGGTGCGCGACATCCCGCGGCGGGCGATCTCACGCGAGGGCAAGCCGGTGATCGGCTCGCCCGCGAAGCGCAGCTCGCCACTGGTGGCACCGAGCACGCCCGAGACCAGGTTGAAGGTCGTGGACTTGCCCGCGCCGTTCGGGCCGATCAGGCCCATGATCTCGCCGGCGCGCAGCTCGAAGCTCACGTCGTTCACGGCGACCAGTCCGCCGAACTGCTTGCGCAGCTTGTCGACCTTCAGCAGCACCGATCCGGCTTGCGGTTTCGAGCGCGTGGCCAGCGGGGCCGCGCCGTCCCAGTCGCGCTCGCGCGGCCGAACCGGCCACCAGCGCGACAGCGCGCCCTGCATCGACGGCCACAGGCCCTTGGGCGCGTACTTCAGCATCAGCACCAGCACGACGCCCAGCACGATGATCTCGAAGTTGCCGTTGCTGCCCAGCAGTCGCGGCAGCAGCTCCTTGAGCTGGTCCTCGATGATCTTGAACACGCCCGCGCCGACGAACGCGCCCCACACGCTGGACACGCCGCCCACGACGGCCATGAACAGGTACTCGATGCCCATCTTCAGCCCGAAGGGACTGGGGTTCACCGTGCGCTGCACATGCGCGAACAGCCAGCCCGAGACCGCCGCGAGCAGCGCTGCGATCAGGAAGATCACGACCTTGTAGCGGAAGGTCGAGACCCCCATCGATTCGGCCATCACTGTCGCGCCGCCCAGCGCGCGGATCGCGCGTCCGGGCCGGGAGTCCAGCAGGTTGCGCACCGCGATCGCGCCGAGGATCGCGAACAGCCAGATCAGGTAGTAGATCGCGCGGCCATCAGCCAGGCTCATGCCGAAGAGCTCGATCGCCGGCACGCCCAGCAGCCCGTCGTACTTGCCCAGCGTCTCCATGTTGGCGATCGTGAAGTTCAGGCTCAGCGCCCACGCGATCGTCGCGAGCGGCAGGTAATGGCCCGACATGCGCAAGGTGATCAGCGCCAGCACCAGTGCGATCAGCAGCGTGATCGCCAGTCCGGCCGCCAGGCCGATCCAGGGCGACAGCCCGTACTTCGCGCTCAGCAGCGCCGTCGTGTAGGCGCCCACGCCGACGAAGGCCGCCTGGCCGAATGAGGTCAGCCCGCCGACGCCGGTCAGCAGCACCAGCCCCAGCGCGACGAGCGCGAACATGCCGATGTAGTTCAGCTGCGTGATCCAGAACTCGGGCACCGGCAGCAGCGGCAGCACTGCGAGCACTGCCAACAGCAGCGCGGGCACGATGCGACGGGACCACGGATGCGCCTTCGCGGCCGAGGGCAATGGAGCGTTGGTCGCGGACTTCATGGCGGCGGGATCGGTGCTCACGTCAATGCTCTTCATGGTGCGGGTCGCGCCAGCTGCGCCACAGCAGCACCGGCAGGATGGAAGTGAAGACGATGACCTCCTTGAAGGCGCTGGCCCAGAAGGAGCTGAACGATTCGATCAGGCCCACCAGCAAGGCGCCCAGCGCCGCGCCCGGATAGCTGGACAGCCCGGCGAAGACGGCGGCCACGAATCCCTTGAGGCCGATGAGGAAGCCGCTGTCGTAGAAGATTGTCGTGGTCGGGCTGATCAGGATGCCGGACAGCGCGCCGATGAAGGCGGCGAGCGTGAACGACAGCCGTCCCGCCGAGGTGCTCGAGATGCCCATCAGCCGCGCGCCCAGCCGGTTCACCGCGGTCGCGCGCAGCGCCTTGCCGTACAGGCTCTTCTCGAAGAACAGCCACAGGCCGACGATCAGCGCGGCCGACGCCAGCACGATGATCAGCGTCTGACCCGAGACCATCAGCGGACCGGCCGTGTAGCTCGCGTCCCAGAAGCTCGGGTTGCGGGAGCCCTCGGCGCCGAAGAACACCAGGCCGAGGCCGGTCAGCGCGAAGTGCACGCCGACCGAGACGATCAGCAGCACCAGCACCGAGGCGTCGGCCAGCGACTGGTAGGCGAGCCGATACAGCAACCCGCCCATCGGCGTGACCACGGCCAGCGTGAGCATTGCTTGCGCGACCAGCGGCAGCTTCATCGGCGCCAGCCACAGCGCGCAGAGTCCGATCGCCACTCCCGGCAAGGCGCGCAAGGCGATCGGCGCCAGCTCGGCCGAGACGCGCCGGGCGCGGATGGCGGCCACCAGGTCCAGCAGCGCCGCCAGCAGCGCCATCGCGATCAGGAAGTGGATGGTCAGCGGCGTGTGCCCGAGTTGAAGTCCCGCCAGCGTCAGCGCGCCGAAGGCGACGAACTCCCCCTGGGGAATGAAGATCACCCGTGTGACCGCGAACACGAGGACCAGGGCCAGCGCCAGCAACGCGTAGATCGCGCCGTTGGTCACCCCGTCCAGCATGAGGATGCTTGCAATCGCCCCGTCCACCTTGTCTCCTGTCGTGGTGCCGGGCGTGGCCGTTGACCGCGCGTCGCCGATGCGTGCCGACGACGTCGCGACCGCTCCGAAGGCCATCGCCCGGGGGTTGGTCGTCCATTGCGACGTGAAACCCACTCTAGCGGGAAGCGTTCAGGAAACCGTCAGTGGATGCCGCATTGACTTTTCGCAAGACGTTAATCCGACCGGTCGGTCGAAGTTAAGGCTCAAACGGCGGGTTTGTGCTAGGCGCCGCTTCGCTAGACTGCGCCGCCATGCCTCAACACATCCCTGCGCTGGAGATCGACGGCCCGCTGGCCCGGGTCACCCTGCGGCGACCGCATGTCGCCAACCGGCTCGAGTTGATCGACCTGCAGGCGCTGGAAGCGCATCTGCGTCAGGTCAACGGGACGCCTGAGGTCCGCGTGCTGCTGCTGCAGGCGGAGGGCCGGCATTTCTGCAGCGGCTTCAACATCCATGCGGCGCCCGGCGTCGACGCGGGCGCGCTCTTCGAATCGCTGACCGATGCGTGGGAGCAGGCGCGGCCGGTGACCGTCGCCGCGATCCAGGGCGGGGTGTATGGCGGCGCCACCGATCTGGCGCTGGCCTGCGATTTCCGACTGGGCGTGCGCCGCTGCGAGATGTTCGTCCCCGCCGCGCGGCTGGGGCTGCATTTCTACCGCGGCGGCATGGAGCGCTATGTGAATCGGCTGGGGTTGTCGATGGCCAAGCGGGTGCTGCTCGCCTGCGAGACCCTCGACGCGCAAGCCATGCGCGACAGCGGATTCCTGGACCAGTTGCTGGACGACGAGGACGGGTTGGACGCGGCGACCCAGGCCTTGTGCGAGCGGCTCTGCGGCTACGCGCCGCTGGCCTTGTCGGGCATGAAGAAGCACCTCAACGCGATCGCCAACGGGCGGCTGGACCTTCACGCGTTGCGCGCGGACCTGGAGATGTCGAACGCATCGGAAGACCAGGCGGAGGGCCTGCGCGCCTGGCAGGAGAAGCGGGCGCCGCGCTTCCAGGGACGCTGACGCGAGGCGTCAGACGGTTTCCAGCTCGTGTCGCAGCGCGTGCAGGTGCAGACAGGCCTTGGCCGTGGCACGACGCAGATCGAGCTCCTCGCGCTTGCTCCAGATGCGGGCCTCGTCGCGCTGTCCCAGCGCGATCACGCCGAAGGTCTTGCCGTTGATCTGGCCGCTGACATCCAGCATCGCGCGCCAGGTGGGCGGCGGCTCGAGCGCGGACAGACGCGGGTCGGTCCGGGCATCGGCGCAGTGGAAGACGCCCTCGCTCAGCAGCGCGTCAAAGTAGCCGGGATAGGCGCGCTGCTCGCAGACCGGGCGCTGATGGCTCGGGCCATCGATCGCGTGGGATCCGAGGCAACGCAGGCGGTACTCGCCGGGCTCGCCATCCAGCAACCACAGGCTGGCGTGCGAACTGCGGAAGTGTCCGCACAGGGCCGCGCTGACAGCCTGCGCATAGCGCTCGGCCAGTTCGCCCACGCTCTCCAGGCCGCTGTCGCGGGCCTCGGTCGCCGGCCATTCCATGTCCTGACTGGCCGCCCGCATGGCGGCAAACAGCCCTTCGATCCTTTCCATCGACGCGCTCGCTCCCTGATGTGTCGTTGTCTTGGACGCCACGGTGAAACGGCGCGGGCGCGATTCTAGGTGTTTTCCCTAGATCATGCCAAGGTGCCCAGGGCCTGTGTTACATGCCCTCCGAAGTGGGAAATGTCACTTGCCGCCGATTCGGGCGACCTTCGCGCGAGGTCATTAGCGATGCCCCGGTACGGGGAGGGCCCGGCTTATAGGAAAATACGGGTTTCGCCGTCTGCCCCTGGGGGGAACTTGGGGCCGGCGGCGCGGCATTTCATACTCTTATCAGGATCAGGAACAGCGTGGCTAAGGATACGACCAAGACGACCATCGAAGCCGATGGTCTGCGCTATCGCTCTAAAGCTCCCGGTTCGCCCTTCGCGGCGACCTCTTCGTTTGGCGCGGCGACCATGTCGTGCTTCCTCTGCGGCAAGCATCGCCCCCGGGCACTGCTGAAGTCCCGCAAGCTGCTGGGCAAGTCCCAGCCGGTCTGCGCTCCGTCCTGCAAGGAACTGGAAGAGCAG
Organism: Roseateles sp. So40a; assembly: GCF_048081605.1. Classification (NCBI taxonomy): domain Bacteria; kingdom Pseudomonadati; phylum Pseudomonadota; class Betaproteobacteria; order Burkholderiales; family Sphaerotilaceae; genus Roseateles; species Roseateles sp. So40a. The sequence continues at coordinate 4,545,793 of NZ_CP182288.1, forward strand.
CTGGCGACGAAGAAGTAAGCCCAGGCTTACCGGCGGCCTTGCGCCGCCAGGTCCTGGGGACGCCCAGTCCTCAGGACGCTCTGAAGCAGCGTCCGCAGACCGCGCGGTAACGGGAGTTGCCGCCGATCTCGACCTGCGCGCCCTCGGTCTGCTTGCGGCCGGTGGCGTCGACGCGCATGTTCATCGTCGCCTTGCGGCCGCAGTCGCAGATGGTCTTCATCTCGTCCATCTCGTCGGCCAGCGCCAGCAGCGCCGCCGAACCGGTGAACAACTCTCCGCGGAAGTCCGTGCGCAAGCCGTAGCCGATCACCGGCACGTGGCGCATGTGCGCGATCTCGTGCAGGGACCAGACCTGGTCCTTGGTCAGGAATTGCGCCTCATCGACGAGGATGCAGGCGATGTTGGGTGTCTGCGTGATCAGCGCCCGGAAGTCCGTTTCCGCGTTGAACACCTCCGCCACCCGCTGCGGGCCCAGCCGCGAGGTGATCAGGCCCTTGCCGTAACGGTCATCCACGCCCGCGGTGAACAGGCGCACCGCATGGCCGCGCTCCTCGTAGTTGTGGGCCACCTGCAGCAAGGCGGTGGACTTGCCGGCATTCATCGCGGCATAGCGGAAAAACAGTTTGGCCATGGTTCTCTGGAGCCCGCGGCAGCGCGCAGCGGGCGATTGTCGGCGCAAACGCCGCCGTTCGTCGGGCAGTGCTTTCACCCCCGGGCAAGCGATGTAGCGGGGCGTCATACGCCCCACCTAATATGGTCTGCGAGGGAATCGAGGCGCCGACGGGCTACGAGCTCGCCGGCGCGAACAAGAGCGCCACGCGAAGCGAGACCATGAGCAAAGATACCTGCACCGCCGTTCGGGATAACGGCCTGCGCTATGAATCCAAGCTGGGCGGTTCGCCGTTCCAGGGCAGCGGCCAGACCCGTTCCTGCTTCAAGTGCGGACGCCACCGTCCGCCCAGCAGCCTGCAATCGAAACGGATCCTGGGCCGCACCGAGCTGATCTGCAAGCCCGCCTGCGAACCGAAGACCTGATTTCCCCTTCGGCGGGCCCGCCTCAGGCAGGACGGGTTGTCGCCGTTGATCGGTGCGAATTGCCACGCCCGCGCGGCCTTGGGCACAATCCCCCTTTTTCCCGAAGGCCGGCCCCGCGCCGCTTGATGCATGTCCTCCAGCACCCCGTCGCAAGACGAAGTGACCTCTCCCGTGTCTCCCGATCCCAAGGCCACCGCCACCGAGACGACCGACGCCGCGCTGACAGCGCCGGAAGCCGGCGCCGACGCGCTGCCCCAAGAAGCGGATGACGCCAGCGCCGAGGCCACGCCGGTGGCCGACGAGGCCGCCGCATCGACCGCAGGGGCGCCAGGCCAGGCCAAGGCGTCCGAAGGCGGCCGCGTCGACGTGCAAGCCGTGGCCGCCAAGCTGAAGGAACTGTTCCCCGCGCTGTTCGGCGGCGGCGTCAAGCCGCTGAAGCTGCGCGTCCAGTCCGACATCCAGCAGCGCGCTCCCGGCCAGTTCACGAAGGCGCAGTTGTCGGCCTTTCTGCGCCGCTACACCGGCGGCACCGGCTACCTGATCGCGCTGACCCGGGCCAAAACCCGTTTCGACCTGGACGGCCAGCCCGCCGGTGAGCTCACCGACGAACACCGCGCCGCCGCTCAGGAAGAGCTGACGCGGCGTCGCGGCATCACCGACGCACGCCGTGCCGAGGAGGATCGCGGTCGCCTGGAGCGCGCCCAGCTGCTGCGTGACTTCTCCCGCACCACGCTGACGCCGGCCAACTTCTGCGCGCTCAAGGGCCTGACCCAGGAAGCGCTCGACGCGCAGCTGAAGCTGGCCCGCGAGGAAGAAGCCCAGCAACCTCCGCGGCCGGAACGCCAGGACCGCCCGCCCAGAGGACAGGAACATCGTCGCGGCGCCCCCCGTGGCGAAGGCCGGCCGGGTGGCCCCGGGCAAGGTCCGCGTGGTGATCGCGGGGATCGCGGCGATCGCGGTGATCGCCCCCGCCGCGAGGGCCAAGGCCGACCGAACGACGGCCGCAAGCCACCGCGTCAGCCGCGCTGAGCGCTGATCCTGAGCTGACCCTGCGCTGACGCGCTCCCACCGATGGCTGCCCCCACGCCACCCGCGAGTGGCGGCCCCGGTGGGCGCCGCCCGCTTTGCGGCGCGTGCGCCCGTCCGCTGGCGGGCTGCTGGTGCGCCTGCGTGCGCAAGGTTCAGAACGCGACACCGCTGCTGATCCTTCAGGATCCCGATGAGAGCCGACAGGCGAAAGGCACAGCCGCCTTGCTCGCGCGCTGCTTGTCTCGTGTGGAACTTCGGGTCGGCGAGCGCTTCGACCCGCCTGCCTCGACGGCGGGGCTCGTCCTGCTGTACCCGCAGACTGCGGGCGACGTGGCGCGGCCCGCGCCTGCGCCCCAGCCTGCGCCCATGCCGACGGCGACCGATGGGCGAATCAGCGAAGCACCCATCACGCTGATCGTCCTGGACGGCACCTGGCGACGCAGCCGCCGCCTGCTCTATGAGAACCCGTGGCTGCGGTCGCTGCCCCGGCTCGCGCTCGACACGCCGCCGCCCTCTCGCTACGCCATCCGACGCGCGCAGGCGGATTCGCAGCGCAGCACGCTGGAGGCTTGCGCACTCGCGCTCACGCAGTTGGACGACGACGCCGCACGCTACGCCCCCTTGTGGGAGGCGATGGACGAGTTCATCGCCTTGCAGCAAGCGCTGGCCAAGCACCCTCCCCCGCCTGGTCAGGCCGGGGCGCGGTAAGCTGCCCGCCCATGAACGCATCCACCGCCTCCGTCCCGCCCGCCCCGTCTGCTTCAGCGCCGGCGGAACCGCGCCTGACCTCGCTGTCCCATGGCGGAGGCTGCGGCTGCAAGATCGCGCCGGGGGTCCTGGCCGAAATCCTCAAGGGCACCAGCGCGCTGCCGATCCCGCCCGAGCTGCTCGTCGGCATCGAGACCGCCGATGACGCCGCGGTCTATCAGCTCAACGACGAGCAGGCGCTGATCGCCACCACCGACTTCTTCATGCCGATCGTCGACGACCCGTTCGACTTCGGCCGCATCGCCGCGACCAACGCGATCAGCGACGTCTACGCGATGGGCGGCAAGCCGATCATGGCCTTGGCGCTCGTGGGCATGCCCATCGCGGTGCTGAGCACCGCGACGATCGGCCGGATCCTCGAGGGCGGCGCCTCCATCTGCCGAGAAGCTGGCATTCCGATCGCGGGTGGGCACACGATCGATTCGGTCGAGCCGATCTACGGATTGGTCGCGCTGGGGCTCGTGCATCCGAAGCGCGTGAAGCGCAACGCGGACGCGCGCGTCGGCGACGTGCTGGTGTTGGGCAAGGCGCTCGGTGTCGGCGTGATGTCGGCGGCGCTCAAGAAGGGCCAGCTCGACGAGAACGGCTATCGGCGGATGCTCGCCTCGACGACGAAGCTGAATACCCCCGGGCCCGAGCTCGCGGCGCTCGAGGGCGTCCACGCGCTGACGGATGTCACCGGCTTCGGGCTCGCCGGGCACGCGCTGGAACTGGCGCGCGGGTCGGGTTGCGCGGTCGAGATCGACTGGTCCGCGGTGCCCGTGCTCGACGGCGTGCCGTCGCTTGCCGCCGAAGGCTTCATCACCGGCGCCTCCGGGCGCAACTGGGCGGCCTACGGCGCGGAGATCAGCCTGAGCGCCGCCCTGCCGGCGCAAAGTCAGGCGCTGCTGAGCGACCCACAGACCAGCGGCGGCCTGCTGGTGTCGTGCAGCGCCGAGGCGGTCGACGAGGTGCTCGCGATCTTCGCGCGCCACGGCTTCGAAGCGGCATCGGTCATCGGCCGCGTCATCGCGGCGGACGGGAACGAGGCGTTGCGCGTGCGCTGATCCAGCAACTGGACGCCGAGGCTCAAGCTCTGCCTTCGAGCTCGCGGGCGCCCGTCGCCGCGCGCTCATCGGTTGACGCCGGCTTGCGCGTCAGCGGCCGCTCGACCAGGCGATAGAACAGCCAGCCCAGCGCGAGTGTCGCCAGCGTCCAGATCAGGATGCCGCCATCGCGCTGCAAGGGCTCATGAAACCATCCGCGCTTGATCAGGCCCGCGTAGACGTAGACGATCACGCCGTGCGTCAGGTACAGCGAGTACGAGCTGTCGCCCATGGCGCGCAGCGCCCGCCCCACCTGGAACGAGCCCTCCATCGCCACCAGCCCGTACACGATCAGCGCCGACGGCACGCCCCACATGAGAAGTCGCCAGGCGGGGTCGTAGGTGAACACGGACAGCACCAGCAGTGCAACACCCATCAGGCAGGCGATCAGGCCCAATCTGGGCCGGTGGCCGCGCAGCAGATAGATCACCATGCCGAAACCGAACTCCAGCACGATGTCGTTGGCCGCGAACTGCGATAGCACGCCTCCGCCGCCACGGGTCGCAGCCAAGACAAGCGCCAGCAAAGCGGTGGTCACCACCGCGGTGAACAAGGGGCGCGCCTTCGTCCATGCCGCTGCCAGGATGAGCAAGGCGTAGAAGTAGAGCTCGTAGCTCAGAGTCCAGCCCTGATGCAGGAAGGGTTGGATCTCGCGCGTGACTGGATGGACGACCGGGATCAGGAAGATGCTGGACAGCAGGAACGCCGGATCGAATAGCGGCTGGTTCAAGGCGCTGACGCCGCCCTTGGCGATCGTGGAGGCAGCCACGACGGTCACAAACAGCAAGGTCGCAATCCAGTAGGCCGGCAGGATTCGGCGGAACCGCGCGAGAGCGAAGGCCTTGGGGTCAAAGTGCCGCCCCCGGTCGATGGAGCTGAGCATCACGAAGCCGCTGATGCAGAAGAACAGGTCCACGCCAACGGCGCCCAGTTCGGCGAGATGGTGGTAGTTCGCAATCGACGAGCCGCCGCCGCGGTTCACCAGCAGGAAGTGGTGGAGCACGACGAGCAGCGCGGCAATGCCCCGCAGAGCCTGGATGTTCTGGAACATATCGCGTAAGAGGGTGGCTCCGCGCCCCACCTCTGGCCCGTGCCGACATCTGAAAGAAGAGGCAGATTATGCCGGGGCGATTCACCGGGGCAGAAAGCACAAACCCGCTGCAAGCGAGGCTTGGAGCGGGTTTGCGGGTCTTGCGACCTGATTGGTTGCGGGGGCCGGATTTGAACCGACGACCTTTGGGTTATGAGCCCAACGAGCTACCAGACTGCTCCACCCCGCGGCTGTTTGCCGTGTTGATCGGATCGCACGTTGCCAGAAGCCTTCGTGTCGATCCCATCAACAACGCTGTCCGTAGACAGCGTTCGATGTTCTGGTTGCGGGGGCCGGATTTGAACCGACGACCTTTGGGTTATGAGCCCAACGAGCTACCAGACTGCTCCACCCCGCGATCGAAGAAAGAGAGTGTAGCACGGAATGGACTATCGCCTCAACATTCGACGACAGTCTTTCAAGGAATCAGAGGCCGGCCGCCTGGAGCGACTGCAGGAAGCGGTCCGCGTCCTGGAAGCCGATCACGCGAACGCCTGTCAGCTCCTCGCCCTTGGGGTCGAAGAAGATCGTGCCCGGCGGGCCGAACAGCTTGAAGCGCTTGAGCAGTTCGCGGTCCTCGGCGTTGTTCGCGGTGACGTCGGCCTTCAGCAGCACGGCGCCCGCCAGCTTGGCCTGCACCCGCGCATCGGTGAAGGTGAAGCGCTCCATCTCCTTGCACGACACGCACCAGTCGGCGTAGAAGTCCAGCATCACCGGCTTGCTGGCCGTACGCAGCGCCTCGTCGAGTTCCGCGACGCTCTTGATCTTGCGGAAGTTCACAGCAGCAGCCTCGGCCGATGCGGCCGACGTCGCCGCGGACTTGCTGCCCCCCATCACGCCCGCGAGCGGCTTGAGGGTATCGGTGCCGCCAGCGGCCACGCCGATGAACTGCGCCACGCCGAACACCATGGCGGCCACTGCCGCGCTGCGGCGCAGCCAGACGCGCGGCGTGTTGGCCTCCACGCGCTGGAAGAGCCCCAGCAACGCGGCCACGGCAACCAGCAGCGCGCCCCACAGCAACTGCGCCACGACAGCCGGCAGCACCGGCTGCACGATCCACAGCGCCACCGACAGCAACAGCAGGCCGAAGAAGTACTTCACCGTCTCCATCCACGGACCGGCGCGAGGCAGCAGCGTCCCGGCCGACAAGCCGAGCAGCAGCAGCGGAACGCTCATGCCCCAGGCCAGCGCGAACAGCGCCAGGCCGCCGATGGCCACGTTGCCCGTCTGGCTGATGTAGAGCAGCGCGCCGGCCAGCGGCGCCGCGACACAGGGGCTCACGATCAGCGCCGACAGCCCGCCCATCACGAAGACGCTGAAGAACTTGCCCGCCGGCAAGCGCTGGGTCGCATCGGACACCCCGCCGGTGAAGCGGCTCGGCAACTGGATCTCATAGACACCGAACATCGACAGCGAGAAGCCCACCAGCAGCAGCGCGAAGAGCGCCAGGACCCACGGCTTCTGCAGATAGGCCGCGAGGCCGCCGCCAGCCAGTCCGGCCGCGACGCCGAGCGCCGTGTACAGCAGCGCCATGCCCAGCGAGTAGCTGAACGCCAGGAAGAATCCGCGCGCTCGAGACGGCGTTCCGCCTTGGCCAACGATGATCGAGGACAGGATGGGGAGCATCGGCAACACGCAGGGCGTCAGCGACAGCAGCACGCCGGCGGCGAAGAACGCGCCGATCACCAGCCACAAGCGGCCAGAGGCCAGCACCTCATCCAATGGGTTGCCGCTGGCGGTCACGGGCGCTGCCACCGCAGGCACCGCTTCAGCCTTGGCGGGCGCCGCATCCGCCGCCGTCGAGGCCACCGCGTTCGACACCCCGAAGCCGCTCAGCGCATCCGGCGCCGCGCCGATCTTCACCGCGCCGTCGCCACCGAAGCCCTTCAGGCCCAGTGTCAGCTCGCTTTTCATCGGCGGATAGCACAGGCCCTTGTCCGCGCAGCCCTGGCCGGTCAGCACCAGCTTGAGCGGCGCTGCCTGCAGCGCGGTCACCGGCACCTTGATGCTCAGCCGGTCGCGATAGGTCTCGACTTCCTTCTGGAAGGTCTCGTCGAACTTGCGCTTGGGCGTCGGCCAGGCGATATCGCCCAAGCTGCCCGTGGCGGGCTCCAGCTTGAACTGGTCGCGGTACATGTAATAACCGGGCGCGATGGTGAAGTTCACCTGGAACTCGCGGTCGCCGACCAACTGCACGTCAACCTTGAAGGCCTGCTCCGGGTCGAGGAAATCGTCGGCGCGTGCCAGGCCCGAGACCAGGGAAGCGGTCAAGGCCATCAGCAGGAACAACGCCGGCATCAGGCGTCGCATCAGGGCAAGAGGAGTCATGAAGCGCGGAACGCGTGCGGACTCGTGGCCCGCGCGTCGTCGAGAGATCGGAAAGGCGCGAAGCTTAGCGCCAAGCACGACCGCATGACGTTCGACAGGTGCCATGGCCCTGCCGATTTGCGCGTATCGCGGATACACAAGAAAAAAGGCCAGCATTGCTGCTGGCCTTCATGCGCGGATGCGAGTCGCTGAGATTATTCAGCGTCGCCTTCGGCCGCTTCCGGACGGTCGACCAGCTCGACGTACGCCATCGGGGCGTTGTCGCCGACGCGGAAGCCCATCTTCAGGATGCGGGTGTAGCCGCCCGGACGGGTGGCGAAGCGCGGGCCCAGTTCGTTGAACAGCTTCACGACGATGTCGCGGTCGCGCAGGCGGTTGAAGGCCAGACGACGGTTCGCGAGGGTCGGTTCCTTGGCCAGCGTGATCAGCGGCTCGACGATGCGACGCAGTTCCTTCGCCTTGGGCAGCGTGGTCTTGATCGCTTCGTGTTGCAGCAGGGACACTGCCATGTTGCGGAACATCGCGGCGCGGTGTTCGCTGGTGCGGTTCAGTTTACGGAGACCGTTACGGTGGCGCATGGTGCTTTCCTTTCCTTCAGTTATTGCCGGCAGCCGGATCAGGTACTGCCGGGGGCACCGGACGGGTCGATGACCCGTCCATGTTCAAAAAATCAACGCTTGTCGAGACCTTGGGGCGGCCAGTTCTCGAGACGCGAGCCCAGGGTCAGGCCGCGCGAGGCGAGCACTTCCTTGATCTCGTTGAGCGACTTGCGACCCAGGTTCGGGGTCTTCAGCAGCTCGGTCTCGGTGCGCTGGATCAGGTCACCGATGTAATAGATGTTCTCGGCCTTCAGGCAGTTGGCCGAACGCACCGTCAGCTCGAGCTCGTCGACCGGACGCAGCAGGATCGGATCGAAGCTGCTGGAACGGGCAGCCGGCGCTTGATCGAACACGTCGACCAGGTCGGTGCCTTGCAGCTGCGCGAACACGGCCATCTGCTCGACCAGGATCTTGGCCGAGGCACGGATCGCTTCCTCCGGGCTGATCGCACCGTTGGTCTCGATTTCCATGACCAGCTTGTCCAGGTCGGTACGCTGCTCGACGCGGGCGTTCTCGACGGCGTAGCTGACGCGCTTGACCGGGCTGAACGAAGCGTCCAGCACGATGCGGCCGATGGCCTTGGTCGGTTCGTCGCCGTAGCGGCGCATGTTGCCGGGGACGTAGCCGCGGCCCTTCTCGACCTTGATCTGCATGTCCAGCTTGCCGCCTTGCGACAGGTGGGCGATGACGTGATCGGGGTTGATGATCTCGACGTCGTGCGGGGTCTGGATGTCGGCGGCCGTGACCGGGCCTTCGCCTTCCTTGCGCAGGACCAGGGTCACTTCCTCACGGTTGTGCAGACGGAACACCACACCTTTGAGGTTCAGCATGATGTGAACCACGTCTTCCTGCACGCCGTCGATGGCGGAGTACTCGTGCAGCACGCCCGCGATCGTCACTTCCGTCGGCGCATAACCCACCATCGAGGACAGCAGCACGCGACGCAGGGCGTTGCCCAGCGTGTGGCCATAGCCGCGTTCGAACGGCTCCAGGATCACCTTGGCGCGATGACCGCCCAGGGGCTCCACAGTGATGGATTTGGGTTTGAGCAGATTCGTTTGCATGAGGTCTTTCTTTCAATACCCTCGGTTCGTTACACCGATAAGGCTGAGGGACCAACCAGGCGCGCCCCAATACAGCTGGCAACGCCCGGACGAGGAAAAGCCGAGCAGGCCCCTGCGGGGCCGCTCGGCAGGCACGAAAGAATTAACGCGAGTACAACTCAACGATCAGCGATTCGTTGATCTCGGCGCCGAACTCGTCACGGTCCGGGGTCTTCTTGAAGATGCCTTCCAGCTTGGTGGCGTCCACAGCGACCCAGGCCGGCAGACCGATCGACTCGGCCAGCTTCAGGCTGTCGATGATGCGCAGCTGCTTCTTGGACTTCTCGCGCACGGCGACGACGTCACCGGCCTTCACCAGGTAGGAAGCGATGTTCACGACTTCGCCGTTCACGGTGATGCTCTTGTGCGAGACCAGCTGGCGGGCTTCCGCGCGGGTCGAGCCGAAGCCCATGCGATAGACGACGTTGTCCAGGCGCGATTCCAGCAGGACCAGCAGGTTCACGCCGGTCGAGCCCTTGCGGCGCTCGGCTTCGGCGAAGTAGCGGCGGAACTGACGCTCCAGCACGCCGTACATGCGCTTGACCTTCTGCTTTTCACGCAGTTGCAGACCGAAGTCCGAGGTGCGCTGACCCGAAGTGCGGCCATGCTGACCCGGCTTGGTGTCGAACTTGGCCTTGTCGCTGATGGCGCGGCGGGCGCTCTTCAGGAACAGGTCGGTGCCTTCACGGCGGGAAAGTTTGGCCTTCGGGCCGAGGTAACGTGCCACTTTGCGTGTCCTTCATCAATCTGACGCGAGCATGGAAACATTCCGTGCAACGCGCGAGTCCGGCCAGTGTTTTTGTCGGCTCGGACGGTGGGCTTCAAGAAGTCAGAGACTTCACCGGGCGGGTGTCTCCACCCGCTCGCACCGAGGTGGCGCAAGCGCCAACCTCAGCAAAACGGCCGGCTGGCACTTGCGCGCCAGCCGGCTGGTTCTGAACGAATCAGAGATTATCGCACTGATCCTGATCGCGTGGCGTAACCGCTTAGATGCGGCGACGCTTCTGCGGACGGCAGCCGTTGTGCGGCACCGGCGTCACGTCAGAGATCGAGTTGATGCGGATGCCGAGCGCAGCCAGGGCGCGCACCGACGATTCGCGACCCGGGCCGGGGCCCTTGATCTTGACGTCCAGGTTCTTGATGCCTTGTTCTTGAGCAGCGCGGCCGGCCACTTCAGCAGCCACCTGGGCAGCGAAGGGGGTCGACTTGCGCGAGCCCTTGAAGCCCTGGCCACCGGAGGAGGCCCAGGACAGCGCACCACCCTGACGATCCGTGATCGTGATGATGGTGTTGTTGAACGAAGCGTGCACGTGGGCGATGCCGTCGGCAACGTTCTTGCGAACCTTCTTGCGAACGCGCTGGGCAGCCGAGTTATTGGGTGCTTTTGCCATGGTTTGCTTTCTTCAGATGCCGCGGATTACTTCTTGCCGGTCGCCGCAGACTTGCGCGGACCCTTGCGGGTACGCGCATTCGTGCGGGTACGCTGGCCGCGCACCGGCAGGCCACGGCGATGGCGGAAGCCACGATAGCAACCCAGGTCCATCAGGCGCTTGATGTTGATGGACATCTCGCGACGCAGGTCGCCTTCGATGGTCAGGCGGCCGACTTCCTCACGGATCTTTTCCAGATCGGAGTCGTTCAGGTCCTTGACCTTCTTGTCCAGCGGAATGCCGCAGCTGTTGCAGATCTTCTGCGCGGTCGTACGGCCAATGCCGTAGATCGAGGTCAGACCGATCTCGGTGTGCTTGTGCGGCGGAATGTTGATACCAGCAATACGTGCCATGTGCGTCCTCTAATTCGCTTGCAGTCGTGAGGCCAATCAGCCTTGGCGCTGCTTGTGGCGGGGATCGGTACAGATCACACGCACCACGCCATTACGACGGATGATCTTGCAATTGCGGCACATCTTCTTGACGGATGCCGAAACTTTCATGGTCTGCTCCTTGACCTACTCTGTTCGCTCAATCAGCGTTAATCCGGGGGGTTGCTAAAAAGCTCACTTCGCCCGGAACACGATGCGAGCACGACTCAAATCGTACGGCGTCAGTTCTACAGTCACCTTGTCGCCGGGAAGGATGCGGATGTAGTGCATGCGCATCTTCCCGGAAATGTGACCGAGAACGACGTGACCGTTCTCCAGCTTGACTCGAAAGGTTGCATTCGGGAGGTTCTCAAGAATCTCGCCTTGCATCTGAATGACGTCATCTTTCGCCATACCTTCGATACTTGCCGAATCGGGTCGGAATTTCTACATAGCCTGGTGCGTCAGTTGGCCTTGAAGCTGGCCTTCTTCAACAGCGACTCGTACTGCTGGCTCATCACATAGGACTGGACCTGGGCCCAGAAGTCCATCGTGACGACCACGATGATCAGCAGCGACGTGCCACCGAAATAGAACGGAACGTTGTACTTCAACGTCAGGAACTCAGGCAGCAGGCACACGCCGGTGATGTACACCGCACCTGCCAGCGTCAGCCGGGACAGGATCTTGTCGATGTGCCGAGCCGTCTGGTCACCGGGACGAATCCCGGGGATGAACGCCCCGCTCTTCTTCAGGTTGTCTGCGGTCTCACGGCTGTTGAACACCAGCGCCGTGTAGAAGAAGCAGAAGAACACGATCGCAGCCGAATACAGCAGCACGTAGATCGGCTGTCCCGGACGCAGCGCATCAGCGATGTCCTTCAGCCAACGCATGCTGTCACCGGTTGCGAACCAGCTCACCAGCGTGGTGGGCAGCAGGATGATCGACGACGCGAAGATCGGCGGAATCACACCCGACATGTTCAGCTTCAGCGGCAGATGCGAGCTCTGACCACCGTAGACCTTGTTCCCGACCTGGCGCTTGGCGTAGTTCACCAGGATCTTGCGCTGACCGCGTTCCACGAACACGACCAGGAAGGTCACGGCGATCACGATCGCGATCACGACCAGGCAGGAGATCACGCTCATCGCGCCGGTACGCACCAGCTCGAGCAGACCACCGATGGCGCCCGGCAGACCCGCGGCGATACCGCCGAAGATCAGGATCGAGATGCCATTGCCCAGACCGCGCTCGGTGATCTGCTCACCGAGCCACATCAGGAACATCGTGCCGGCCACCAGGCTGGTCACCGCAGTCACGCGGAAACCGAAACCAGGGCTAAGCACCAGACCGGGCGAGCTCTCCAGGGCGAAAGCGATGCTCAAGCTCTGGAAGATCGCCAGGCCCAGGGTGCCATAGCGCGTGTACTGCGTGATCTTGCGACGGCCGGCCTCGCCTTCCTTCTTCAGCGCTTCCAGGCTCGGCACCACGTACGTCATGAGCTGCATGACGATCGAGGCCGAGATGTAGGGCATGATGCCCAGCGCGAAGACGGTGAAGCGCGACAGCGCACCGCCCGAGAACATGTTGAACAGGCTCAGGATCCCGCCCTGCTGGCCCTTGAACAGCTGCTGAAGCTGCGCCGGATCGATACCGGGCACGGGGATATGCGCCCCGATGCGGTACACGACCAGCGCAAGGACCAGGAACACCAGCCGACGACGCAGGTCGCCGAACTTGCCGCTCTTGGCCAACTGGGATGCGTTGCTTGCCACTGCTGCCTAGTCCTGTGCTTGGCTGATTAAGCGACGGAGCCGCCGGCGGCTTCGATCGCCGCCTTCGCGCCGGCCGTCACGCCCAGACCCTTGATCGACACCTTGCGGGTGATCTCGCCGGACTTGATGACCTTCACCGACTTCGCCAGCTCGGACACCAGGCCGACAGCCTTCAGCGTCAGCAGGTCGATCTCTTCGCCGGTCAGCTGGTTCAGTTCCGACAGCGTCACTTCCGCGTTGAACGGACGAGCCAGGGACTTGAAGCCACGCTTGGGCAGGCGACGCTGCAGCGGCATCTGGCCGCCTTCGAAGCCGACCTTGTGGAAGCCACCGGCACGCGACTTCTGACCCTTGTGACCACGGCCGGCGGTCTTACCCAGACCCGAGCCGATGCCACGGCCCACGCGACGCTTGGCGTGCTTGGCACCAGCGGCGGGCTTGATGGTATTGAGTTGCATCTTCTATTCCTCGTCGATGCTGTGCTTACAGCACCTGCACCAGGTAGGCGATCTTGTTGATCATGCCGCGCACCGCGGGCGTGTCTTCCAGCGTCTTCGTGCTGTTCAGCTTGCGAAGACCCAGGCCGACGACCGTCGCGCGATGATCGGCGCGGCAGCCGATCGGGCTGCGGACCAGCTTGACCGTGAGCGTTTTCTTGTCAGACATCTCGATCTCCTGGCGCTCAGTTGAAGATTTCTTCAACCGTCTTGCCGCGCTTCGCCGCCACTTCGGCGGGCGTGGAGCAGCGCTTCAGCGCGTCCAGCGTGGCACGGACCATGTTGTAGGGGTTGGTCGAACCGTGGCTCTTGGTCACGATGTCGGTCACACCCATCACTTCGAAGACAGCACGCATCGGGCCGCCGGCGATCACGCCGGTACCGGCCGGGGCCGGAGCCATGATCACGTGCGCCGCGCCGTGCTCACCCACCACGTTGTGCTGGATGGTGCCATTGCGCAGGGCGACCTTGATCATGTTGCGGCGGGCCGATTCCATCGCCTTTTGCACGGCGACGGGCACTTCCTTGGCCTTGCCCTTGCCCATGCCGATGCGGCCATCGCCGTCACCGACCACGGTCAGAGCGGCGAAGGACAGCGTACGGCCACCCTTCACAACCTTCGTGACGCGGTTGACCGCGATCATCTTTTCCTTCAGGCCGTCGTCATTGCCTTCGGTCTGAGCGCGGGGTTGAAACTTTGCCATTTCCTAATCCTTTGAGCGTCAGAACTGCAGGCCGGCTTCGCGAGCGGCTTCAGCCAGGGCCTTGACACGGCCGTGGTAAGCGAAGCCCGAGCGGTCGAAAGCGACCTTCTCGACGCCAGCAGCCTTCGCCTTCTCGGCGATGCGCTTGCCGATCAGGGTCGCGGCGGCAACGTTGCCACCCTTGCCCGACAGCTGGGTACGCACTTCCTTCTCGGCGGTCGAGGCGGCGGCCAGCACGCGCTGACCGTCTTCGGAAATGACCGAGGCGTAGATGTGCAGGTTCGAGCGGAAGACCGTCAGACGGGCCACGCGCTGGAGAGCGATGCGAGCACGCGTTTGACGCGAACGACGCAGGCGTTGTTCCTTCTTGTTCAGCATGGCGCGGCTCCTTACTTCTTCTTGGTCTCTTTGAGGGAGACCTTCTCGTCGGCGTAACGGATGCCCTTGCCCTTGTAGGGCTCCGGCGGGCGGATCGCGCGCACTTCAGCGGCGATCTGACCGACGACTTGGCGATCCGCACCCTTGATCAGGATTTCCGTCTGGGTCGGGCATTCCACCTTGATGCCGGCGGGCATGTCCTTGACGACCGGATGCGAGAAACCGATCTGCAGGTTCAGCTTCTGGCCTTGGGCTTGGGCACGGAAGCCCACGCCAACCAGGTTCAGCTTCTTCTCGAAGCCCTTGCTGACGCCGTTGACCATGTTGGCCAGCAGGGCGCGCATCGTGCCGCTCATCGCATCGGCTTCTGCCGACTCGTTGACCGGAACGAAGGTCAGCTTGCCGCCTTCGAGCTTGACCGTGACCAGCGCATTCGCGGCCACGAACAGGGTGCCTTGGGCGCCCTTGACGCTGATCTTCTCAGCGGTGATCGTCACTTCCACGCCTTGCGGGAGGACGACCGGCATTTTTCCAACGCGGGACATTGTCTGTCTCTCCTTGGCTTACGCGACGTAGCAAAGCACTTCGCCGCCGACACCGGCTTGACGTGCCTTGCGATCGGTCATCACGCCCTTGGGGGTCGTGACGATCGCCACGCCCAGGCCATTCATGACCTGAGGAATGTCGTGGCGGCCCTTGTAGATGCGCAGGCCGGGACGGCTCACGCGCTCGATGCGCTCGATCACCGGACGGCCGGCGTAATACTTCAGCGCGATCTCGAGCTCGGGACGGGCTGCATCGCCACGCACCGCGAAATCGTCGATATAGCCTTCATCCTTCAGGACCTTGGCGATCGCGACCTTCAGCTTCGACGACGGCATCACCACGGTAGCCTTCTCAACGCTTTGGGCGTTGCGAATGCGGGTCAGCATATCGGCGATAGGATCACTCATGCTCATACGAAATCTCCTAAACCTGCCGATTACCAGCTGGCCTTGACGACACCAGGGATGTCGCCCTTGAAGGCCAGCTCACGGATCTTGTTACGGGCCAGGCCGAACTTGCGGAACGTGCCACGCGGGCGGCCGGTCAGCTCGCAGCGGTTGCGCTGGCGGGTCGGGTTGGCGTTGCGGGGCAGCTTCTGCAGCTCCAGGCGGGCCAGATAGCGCTCTTCGTCCGACTTCTTGCTGTCGTCGATGATGGCCTTCAGTTCCGCGTACTTCTTGGCGTACTTGGCGACCAGTTGGGCGCGCTTCAGCTCACGTTGCTTGATCGAGAGTTTTGCCACGGGTCACCTCAGTTCTTGAACGGGAACTTGAACGCAGCCAGCAGTGCCTTGGCTTCGTCGTCCGTCTTGGCCGTCGTCGTGATGCTGATGTTCAGACCACGCAGAGCATCCACCTTGTCGTATTCGATTTCGGGGAAGATGATCTGTTCCTTGACGCCGATGTTGTAGTTACCGCGACCGTCGAACGAGCGACCGGAGATACCGCGGAAGTCACGCACGCGCGGCAGGGCCACGGTCACGAAACGGTCCAGGAATTCGTACATCGTGGCGCCACGCAGGGTCACCATGCAGCCGATAGGCACACCGTCACGGATCTTGAAGCCGGCGATCGCCTTCTTCGACTTCGTGACCACGGGCTTCTGGCCGGCGATCTTGGTCAGGTCGCCCACGGCGTGGTCCATGACCTTCTTGTCAGCGACCGCCTCGCTCACGCCCATGTTCAGCGTGATCTTGGTGATGCGCGGCACTTCCATCACGGACTTGTAGCCGAACTTCTCGGTCAGACCGGGGACGACCTTCTCGCGATAGAACTCTTGCAAACGAGCCATGTCTTACCCCTTAGGCCTTGATCTCTTCGCCGGTCGACTTGAACACGCGCACCCGCTTGCCATCGGCGCCGAGCTTGATGCCCACGCGATCGGCCTTGCCGGAAGCGGCGTTGAAGATCGCCACGTTGGATTGATGGATGGGCATGGACTTGTCGACGATGCCGCCGGTCGTACCCTTCAGCGGGTTCGGCTTGACGTGCTTCTTGACGACGTTGATGCCGTCGATGACGACGTGATCAGCGTCCACGCGCAGCGTCACGGTGCCGCGCTTACCCTTGTCGCGGCCGGTCAGAACGATGACCTCGTCGCCTTTGCGAATCTTGTTCATGGCAATACCTTTGTCTGAGCGGGGCTTAGAGCACCTCAGGCGCCAGCGACACGATCTTCATGAAGCGCTCGGTACGCAGTTCACGCGTGACCGGGCCGAAGATGCGGGTGCCGATGGGCTCCAGCTTGGCGTTCAGCAGCACGGCGGCATTGCCGTCGAACTTGACCAGGGAGCCGTCTTGGCGGCGCACACCCTTGGCAGTGCGCACGACCACCGCGTTGTAGACCTCGCCCTTTTTGACGCGGCCGCGCGGAGCAGCTTCCTTGATGCTGACCTTGATGATGTCGCCAATGTGTGCATAGCGACGCTTGGAACCACCAAGCACCTTGATGCACATGACGGACTTGGCGCCAGTGTTGTCCGCGACGTCGAGTCGCGATTGCATTTGGATCATGTCTGTCCCCAACTTTTCCCGCTCAGGCAACTGCGACCATCGCAGCCATCCAGAGAGCGGTCAGTCTTGGGCCCGTAAGCCAATCACCTGTCACCTTGCGGCGACCCGCGTCTGGCCTAAATGGGCAAGAAACCTAGAACCGATGGTGGCGCGTTTCGAGAGCGGGTCACGAAACACCGTCGAGCGACGGAACCACCATTCGGCGAAGCTGCGGATTATGCGTCAAGCACAATCCGCCTGTCAACTGAAGGGAATGACTTCAGTTCGATTGCGCTTGTTTCAGCAGCGTCGAGGCATCGCTGACCTCGAACTTGCCGGGCGCCTCGACGTTCAGCGTCTTGACGACGCCATCCTTGACCAGCATCGAGTAGCGCTGCGAGCGCAGGCCCATGCCGCGGGCGACCAGGTCCAGCGTCAGACCGGTGGCCTGCGTGAACGCGGCGCTGCCGTCGGCCATCATGCGGACCTTGCCGGCCGTCTTCTGGTCCCGGCCCCATGCGCCCATCACGAAGGCGTCATTCACCGACACGCACCAGATCTCGTCGACGCCCGCCGCCTTCAGCGCGTCGGCTTCGGCGACGTAGCCGGGCACATGCTGCGCGGAGCAGGTCGGCGTGAAGGCTCCCGGCAGCGCGAAGATCGCGACGGTCTTGCCGGCGGTCAGCTTCTCGATGTCAAACGTGTTCGGGCCGAGCGAGCAGCCGTCGCCCTCGACTTCGATGAATTCCTGCAGATTGCCGGCCGGCAGACGATCGCCTACTTTCAGCATGACGTGCTCCTGATTGCTGTTGTCGATGAGAGGAAACGGCAGAGTGTGCCGCGAAAAATGAAAAATGGCTGGACACCGGGATTACCGGCGTACCAGCCATTCAGGCCTCAGGGCGGTTGCCCGCTCCAGGCGTGCATCGCCTCGAGGGCGGCGCGGGCGATCAGACCAGCTGAGCCTTCTCGACCAGGCGGGTCACGACCCAGCTCTTGGTCTTGGACAGCGGACGGCCTTCGGCGATCTCGACGACGTCACCCATCTTGTACTCGCCCTTTTCGTCATGGGCGTGGTACTTGCGGGAACGGGCCACGATCTTGCCGTACAGCTCGTGCTTGGCACGACGCTCGACCAGCACGGTGACGGTCTTGGCGCGCTTGTCGCTGACGACGCGACCGACCAGGGTGCGGGTGTTCTTCTCTTGAGCTTGCGTCATTTCGCGGCTCCCTTCTTCTCGGCCAGGATGGTCTTGGCGCGGGCGATGTCGCGACGCGTATTGCCCAGCACCGAGGTGTTGGTCAGTTGTTGCGTCGCCTTTTGCATGCGCAGACCAAAGTGGGCCTTCAGCAGGTCGGTGACTTCCTTCTTCAGGGCAGCCACGTCTTTTGCGCGCAGTTCAGATGCTTTCATGGGGTGTTCTCCAATCAGGCGCCGAGCTGGCGAGTCACGAAGGTGCAACGCAGGGGCAGCTTGGCAGCGGCCAGCGTGAACGCTTCGCGCGCCAGAGCCTCGGGCACGCCATTGACCTCGTAGAGCACCTTGCCGGGCTGGATCTCAGCCACGTAGTACTCCGGGTTGCCCTTGCCGTTACCCATCCGGACTTCGGCGGGCTTCTGCGAGATCGGCTTGTCCGGGAAGATGCGGATGAAGATCCGGCCACCGCGCTTGATGTGACGCGAGATGGCGCGGCGAGCCGCTTCGATCTGACGGGCCGTGATACGGCCGCGCTCCGTGGACTTCAGGCCGAAGTCACCGAAAGCGACGGTCGCGCCGCGGGTCGCAACACCAGTGTTGCGGCCCTTTTGCTCCTTGCGATATTTGCGACGAGCGGGTTGCAGCATGTTGAGTTCTCCTTACGCCTGGCCGCCGTCAGCGGCGGGCTTGCGCACCACACGCTTCGCAGCAGGCTTGTCGCCGCCTTCGGCAGGCTTGTCGCCACGACCACGGCCACCCGGCGCGCCCGGACGGGCGTTGCGACGGGGACGGCGATCATCTTCGGCACCCGGGGGGGTGTTGATCACGGGGGCCTCGCCATTGGCCAGGCGGTCACCGCGGTACACCCACACCTTGACGCCGATCACGCCGTAGGTGGTCTTGGCTTCGGAGAAGCCGTAATCGATGTCAGCCTTCAGGGTGTGCAGCGGCACACGGCCTTCGCGATACCACTCGGTACGAGCGATTTCGATGCCGTTCAGACGGCCGGCGGACATGATCTTGATGCCCTGCGCGCCCAGACGCATCGCGTTCTGCATCGCGCGCTTCATCGCACGACGGAACATGATGCGCTTCTCGAGCTGCTGGGTGATCGAGTCGGCGATCAGCTGAGCATCGATTTCGGGCTTGCGCACTTCTTCGATGTTGACGGCGACGGGCACGCCCAGACGCTTGGTCAGCTCAGCCTTCAGGTTCTCGATGTCCTCGCCCTTCTTGCCGATCACGACGCCCGGACGAGCCGAGAAGATCGTGATGCGAGCGTTCTTGGCCGGACGCTCGATCAGGATGCGCGACACGGCGGCGTTCTTCAGCTTGGCCTTCAGGAAGTCGCGCACTTGCAGATCTTCGGCCAGCATGCTGGCGAAGTTCTGGTTGTTCGCGTACCAGCGCGACGCCCAGTTACGGGTGACGGGCAGGCGGAAGCCAGTCGGATGAATTTTCTGTCCCATAGTCTTCCTTCAGGCTCAGTTGCCGACGGTCACGTAGATATGGCAGGTCGGCTTGCTGATGCGATTGCCGCGGCCCTTGGCGCGCGCGGAGAACCGCTTCAGCGTGGTGCCCTGCTCCACGTAGATCGAAGTGACCTTCAGCTCGTCAATGTCGGCACCGTCGTTGTGCTCAGCATTGGCGATTGCCGATTCCAGCGCCTTCTTGATGATCAGCGCGGCCTTCTTCTGGGTGAATTCCAGGATGTTCAGCGCTTGATCCACCTTCTTGCCGCGGATCAGGTCCGCCACCAGGCGGCCTTTATCGAACGACAGGCGGACGCCACGAACGATTGCTTTGGTTTCCATCGTCGTCATCCTTACTTCTTGCCGGCCTTCTTGTCGGCCGGGTGGCCTTTGAAGGTGCGGGTCAGAGCGAATTCACCCAGCTTGTGGCCGACCATCTGGTCAGACACATAGACCGGCACGTGCTGCTTGCCGTTGTGCACGGCGATCGTCAGACCGATGAACTCGGGCAGGATCGTCGAGCGGCGCGACCAGGTCTTGATGGGCTTCTTGTCCTTGATGGCAACGGCCTTGTCGACCTTGGCCATCAGGTGGTGATCCACGAAGGGACCCTTCTTGAGGGAACGAGTCATGTGGTCAACCCCTTACTTCTTGCGACGCGAGACGATGAAGGTCTGCGTGCGCTTGTTGTTGCGAGTGCGGTAGCCCTTCGTCAGGGTGTTCCACGGCGACACAGGGGCCTGACCTTCACCCGTACGACCCTCACCACCACCGTGCGGGTGGTCGACCGGGTTCATGGCGGTACCACGCACGGTCGGGCGGATGCCCTTCCAGCGGATGGCGCCGGCCTTGCCGTACTGACGCAGGCTGTGCTCTTCGTTGCTCACTTCACCGATGGTGGCGCGGCAGTCGATGTGCACGCGGCGGACTTCGCCGGAGCGCAGACGGATCTGGGCGTACATGCCGTCACGGGCCATCAGCACGACGGACGTGCCGGCGGAACGCGCGATCTGGGCACCCTTGCTCGGCAGCAGTTCCACGCAGTGGATCGTCGAACCCACGGGAATGTTGCGGATGGGCAGCGTGTTGCCGACCTTGATCGGAGCTTCAGCGCCGCTCAGGATCGTCGAACCCACTTCCAGGTTGCGCGGGGCGATGATGTAGCGACGCTCGCCGTCGGCATAGCACACCAGAGCGATGTGAGCCGTGCGGTTCGGGTCGTACTCGATACGCTCGACCTTCGCGGGGATGCCGTCCTTGTTGCGACGGAAGTCGACCACGCGGTAGTGGTGCTTGTGACCACCGCCCTTGTGGCGCATCGTGATGTGACCGTTGTTGTTACGGCCCGACTTTTGCTTCTGGGGCTCGAGCAGCGAAGCCTCGGGAGCGCCCTTGTGCAGGTGCTTGTGCACCACCTTCACCACGCCACGACGGCCAGGCGAAGTCGGCTTGACTTTAACGACGGCCATTACGCAGCCTCCCCGGAGAAGTTGAGCTCCTGGCCAGCCTTCAGCGACACGTACGCCTTCTTGACGTGGTCGCGACGGCCCAGACGGCCACCGAAGCGCTTGGTCTTGCCCTTGACGTTGACGATGTTCACCGCCTCGACTTCGACCTTGAACATCAGTTCAACGGCGGCCTTGACTTCAGGCTTCGTCGCGTCGCGCAGGACCTTGAACAGGACTTGGTTGTGCTTTTCGCCAGCCATCGTGGCCTTCTCGGACACGATCGGAGCGAGCAGCACCTTGGCCAGACGGCCATCAGCAAACTTGGGGGCGCTCATGCCAGCATCTCCTGGAGTTGCTCGATCGCGGCCTTCGTCACCAGGATCTTCTTGTAGAAGACCAGCGACAGCGGATCGACGTAGCGCGGCTCGACGACCAGCACGTTCGGCAGGTTGCGCGAGGCCAGCAGCAGGTTGTCATCAACCTGGTCGGAGATGACCATCACGTGGTCCAGACCCATGCCCTTGAGCTTGGCGGCCAGCAGCTTGGTCTTCGGGGCTTCGATCGAGATCGAATCCACCACGGCCAGGCGGCCTTCACGGGCCAGCTGCGACAGGATCGCGGCCATGCCGGCGCGGTACATCTTCTTGTTCAGCTTGTGCGAGAAGTTCTCGTCAGGCTTGTTCGGGAAGATGCGACCGCCCCCACGCCACAGCGGCGAGGACGTCATACCAGCACGGGCGTTGCCGGTGCCCTTCTGACGGAACGGCTTCTTCGTCGAGTGACGGACTTCAGCGCGGGTCAGCTGGGCGCGAGTGCCTTGGCGAGCGTTGGCCTGATAGGCCACGACCACCTGGTGCACCAGGGCTTCGTTGTAATCACGAGCGAAAAGGGTGTCGGGAGCGTCGACCTTCGACGTCGCCTGACCCTGCTCATTCAGGAGCTCGAGTTGCATCAGTTGGCTCCCTTCTTGACCTTGACCTTGACGGCCGGACGGATCACGACGAATCCTTCCTTCGCGCCAGGAACGGCACCACGGACCAGCACCAGCTGGCGGGCTTCGTCGATGCGGACGACGTCCAGGTTCTGGACGGTCACGGTGACGTCGCCGAGGTGGCCCGACATTTTCTTGCCCGGGAACACGCGGCCCGGATCCTGCGCCATCGAGATGGAGCCAGGAACGTTGTGCGAGCGGCTGTTACCGTGCGAAGCGCGCTGCGAACCGAAGTTGTGGCGCTTGATGGTGCCTGCGAAGCCCTTACCGATCGAGGTGCCCTGCACGTCGACCATCTGGCCGGCGGCGAACAGCGTCACGGGGACTTGAGCGCCAGCCTTGTATTCGGCGGCGACCGCGGCATCCACGCGGAATTCCTTGATGATTTCACCGGCTTCGACGCCAGCCTTCGCGAGGTGACCCGCTTCCGGCTTCGTGACGCGGGACGCCTTGCGGGCACCGTAGGTCACTTGAATGGCGCTGTAGCCGTCAGACTCTTCGGTCTTGATCTGGGTCACGCGGTTGTTGGACACGTCCAGCACGGTCACGGGGACGGTATCACCGTCGACCGTGAACACACGCATCATGCCAACCTTGCGGCCCAGCAATCCGAGACGATTGCTAAGACTCATGGTTTTCTCCTGACCCCGAACGCAAGAACGGAGACACCGTTCGCGCCTGAAGTCATTTCACACACCCGACATCGATTGGCCGGGCCGACAAAGCATCGCTCCTTCGTCGAGGACAGGGGTAAAGGCCCCGAACCCTCTTCGACGGCGATGCGACGAAGCCGCACCAGGGAACCCCGGCGCGGAAAAGCTGGCGAGTATAGCGTCAACCCTACTCAGCCCGCAAGCGGGGCGCTGGGCGCGCGCATGAAAAAGGCGACCCGAGGGTCGCCTTCCGGGAAGCGGCCGGATCGCTCCGGCAGCCTGGCCGCATTACTGCAGCTTGATCTCGACGTCCACGCCGGCCGGCAGGTCCAGCTTCATCAGCGCGTCGACCGTCTTGTCGGTCGGATCGACGATGTCCATCAGACGCTGGTGGGTGCGGATTTCAAACTGGTCGCGCGAGGTCTTGTTGACGTGCGGCGAACGCAGGATGTCGAAACGCTCCTTGCGGGTCGGCAGGGGCACCGGGCCCTTGACGATCGCGCCGGTGCGCTTGGCGGTTTCCACGATTTCCAGGGCGGACTGGTCGATCAGCTTGTAATCGAAGGCCTTCAGCCGGATGCGGATCTTTTGCTTGGTAGACATGACTTTTCCTTCAAAGAGCGACGCAATGCCAGAGGCATCGCGGAGGCAGCGATGGCGCCGCCGAGCACCGAGCGGGCCACCCACCGAAGCGGGCGGCGCCTCTCATCGGTACCCAGCGGGTACCAGCAAAAGATTTACTCGATGATGGTGGCCACGACGCCCGAGCCGACGGTACGACCGCCTTCACGGATGGCGAAGCGCAGACCCTGCTCCATGGCGATCGGAGCGATCAGCTTCACGGTGATGCTGACGTTGTCGCCAGGCATGACCATTTCCTTGTCCTTCGGCAGCTCCACGGCACCGGTCACGTCCGTCGTGCGGAAGTAGAACTGGGGACGGTAGTTGTTGAAGAACGGGGTGTGACGGCCGCCTTCTTCCTTGCTCAGAACATAGATCTCAGCAGTGAAGTGGGTATGCGGCTTGATCGTGCCGGGCTTGGCCAGCACTTGGCCGCGCTCGACGTCTTCACGCTTGGTGCCGCGCAGCAGGATGCCCACGTTGTCGCCGGCTTGACCTTGGTCCAGCAGCTTGCGGAACATTTCCACGCCCGTGACGGTGGTCTTCTGGACTTCGCGGATACCGACGATCTCGATTTCCTCGCCGACCTTGATGATGCCGCGCTCGACACGACCGGTCACCACGGTGCCGCGGCCCGAGATCGAGAACACGTCTTCCACCGGCAGCAGGAACGCGCCGTCAACGGCACGGTCCGGCTGGGGGATGTACGTGTCCAGCGCGTCAGCCAGGCGCATGATGGCCTGCTCGCCCAGATCGCCCGTGTCGCCTTCCAGCGCCAGCTTGGCCGAACCCTTGATGATCGGGGTGTCGTCGCCGGGGAAGTCGTACTTGCTCAGCAGCTCGCGGACTTCCATTTCCACCAGCTCCAGCAGCTCGGCGTCGTCCACCATGTCGCACTTGTTCAGGAAGACGATGATGTACTTCACACCGACCTGACGCGCCAGCAGGATGTGCTCGCGGGTCTGGGGCATCGGGCCGTCAGCGGCCGAGCACACCAGGATCGCGCCGTCCATCTGAGCCGCGCCCGTGATCATGTTCTTCACATAGTCAGCGTGGCCCGGGCAGTCAACGTGCGCGTAGTGGCGGTTGGCCGTCTCGTACTCGACGTGCGCGGTGTTGATCGTGATGCCGCGCGCCTTTTCTTCGGGCGCCGCATCGATCTGGTCGTAGGCCTTGGCTTCGCCGCCGAACTTCTTCGACAGCACGGTCGCGATCGCAGCCGTCAGCGTGGTCTTGCCGTGGTCAACGTGACCAATCGTGCCCACGTTCACGTGCGGCTTGGTACGTTCAAACTTGCCTTTTGCCATTTCAATTCTCCAAAAAGAGCATCTGTCCGGTCTGTTGGTTTAGCGTTTCCGCAGCGTCCTGGAACCCCGGCGACCGGCAACCGGGAGGAGGCGCTGCGAAGACGATTCGATGATCGAGAACAAGAAGAGCCGGCACCCAGGGCACCGGCTCCATTCATCACTTCGCGCGAGCGGTGATGATCGCGTCGGCGACGTTCTTCGGAGCTTCGCTGTAGTGCTTGAACTCCATCGTGTACGTCGCACGGCCTTGCGTGGCGGAACGCAGCGAGGTCGAGTAGCCGAACATCTCCGACAGAGGAACCTCTGCCTTGATGATCTTGCCACCGCCGACCATGTCGTCCATGCCCTGCACCATGCCGCGACGGCTGGACAGGTCGCCCATCACCGTACCAGCATAGTCTTCCGGCGTTTCGACTTCCACGGCCATCATCGGCTCGAGGATGACCGGGCTGGCGCGACGGCAGGCTTCCTTGAAGCCCATCGAGGCGGCCATCTTGAACGCGTTTTCGTTCGAGTCCACATCGTGGTACGAACCGAAGGTCAGCGTGACCTTCACGTCCACGACCGGGTAGCCGGCCAGCACGCCGTTGGGCAGGCTGTCGATGACACCCTTCTCAACCGCGGGGATGAACTCGCGAGGCACCACGCCGCCCTTGATGGCGTCGACGAACTCGAAGCCCTTGCCGGCTTCTTGCGGTTCCAGCGAGAACACGACGTGACCGTACTGGCCCTTGCCGCCCGACTGACGCACGAACTTGCCTTCGACGTCCGTGACCGACTTGCGCACGGTTTCACGGTAGGCCACCTGCGGCTTGCCGACGTTGGCTTCCACGCCGAATTCGCGCTTCATGCGGTCGACGATGATTTCCAGGTGCAGCTCGCCCATGCCGGAAATGATGGTCTGGCCCGACTCTTCGTCGGTACGCAGACGGAAGGACGGGTCTTCGGCAGCCAGACGGCCCAGCGCGATACCCATCTTTTCCTGGTCGGCCTTGGTCTTGGGCTCGACGGCCTGCGAGATCACCGGCTCCGGGAACACCATGCGTTCCAGCGTGATGATGCTGTCCGGATCGCACAGGGTTTCGCCCGTGGTGACGTCCTTCAGACCCACGCAAGCCGCGATGTCGCCCGCCAGAATTTCCTTGATTTCCTCACGCTGGTTGGCGTGCATCTGCAGGATCCGGCCGATACGTTCCTTCTTGCCGCGGACCGGGTTGTAGACGGTCGCGCCCGACTGCAGCACGCCCGAGTACACACGCACGAAAGTCAGCTGACCCACATACGGGTCGGTCATCAGCTTGAAGGCCAGCGCCGAGAACTTCTCCTCGTCGGTACGCTCACGCGTGATCGGCTGGTCGTCTTCGTCCGTGCCGGCAACCGGCGGGATGTCCAGCGGCGAGGGCAGGAAGTCGATGACGGCGTCCAGCATGCGCTGCACGCCCTTGTTCTTGAAGGCGGTGCCGCACAGCATCGGCTGGATCTCGGTCGCGATCGTGCGCTTGCGGATCGCCACCTTGATCTCTTCCTCGGTCAGGTCGCCCGTCTCGAGGTACTTGTTCATCAGTTCTTCGGTGGCCTCGGCAGCCGCCTCGACCATCTTCTCGCGCCATTCCTGGGCCACTTCGACCAAGTCAGCCGGGATGTCCTCGAAGGTGAACTTCATGCCCTGGGACGCTTCGTCCCAGATGATGGCCTTCATCTTGAAGAGGTCCACCACGCCCTTGAAGTTTTCCTCGGCGCCGATGGGGATCACCACGGGCACGGGGTTGGCCTTCAGGCGGGTCTTCATCTGGTCGACGACCTTGAAGAAGTTCGCGCCGGTGCGGTCCATCTTGTTGACGAACGCCAGACGGGGCACCTTGTACTTGTTGGCCTGGCGCCAGACGGTTTCCGACTGGGGCTGCACGCCACCGACGGCGC
Organism: Roseateles sp. So40a; assembly: GCF_048081605.1. NCBI lineage: Bacteria > Pseudomonadati > Pseudomonadota > Betaproteobacteria > Burkholderiales > Sphaerotilaceae > Roseateles > Roseateles sp. So40a. The sequence goes on from NZ_CP182288.1 coordinate 4,572,132, forward strand.
AATAGACCATGCACGCGCCGTCCAGCACGCGCATCGAGCGCTCGACTTCAATCGTGAAGTCGACGTGCCCGGGGGTGTCGATGATGTTGAAACGGTGCTCGGGGTAGGACATGTCCATGCCCTTCCAGAAGCAGGTCGTCGCGGCCGACGTGATCGTGATGCCGCGCTCTTGTTCCTGCTCCATCCAGTCCATCGTGGCGGCGCCGTCGTGCACTTCACCGATCTTGTGGTTCACACCGGTGTAGTACAGGATGCGTTCCGTCGTGGTGGTCTTGCCGGCATCGATGTGCGCCGAGATACCGATGTTGCGGTAGCGCTCGATGGGGGTCTTGCGGGACATGGTGTCACTCCAAATGCATGGAGCCGCCATCGGGTCGGTGAAAACCCGAGGCGGCCAGAGAGGTCTTGATTAGAAACGGAAGTGCGAGAACGCCTTGTTGGCGTCTGCCATGCGGTGGACTTCGTCGCGCTTCTTCATCGCGCCACCGCGGCCTTCGGAGGCCTCCAGCAGTTCGTTGGCCAGACGTTGGGCCATCGACTTCTCACCGCGCTTGCGCGCGGATTCCTTCAGCCAGCGCATGGCGAGGGCCAGACGGCGGACGGGGCGAACTTCCACGGGAACTTGGTAGTTCGCACCGCCAACACGGCGGGACTTCACTTCGACCATGGGCTTCACGTTGTTGATCGCGATCATGAAGATCTCGAGCGGATCCTTGCCGGACTTCTGCTCGACTTGCTCCAGGGCGCCATAAATGATGCGCTCTGCAACGGCCTTCTTGCCCGATTCCATGATGACGTTCATGAACTTGGACAGATCGACGCTACCGAACTTCGGGTCCGGCAGGATTTCGCGCTTGGGTACTTCGCGACGACGTGGCATGGGATTTTTCCTTCAATGCTTCAGTTGGTCAGGGCTCTCGCCCCGCCGCGGATCACCACCGACATCTGGGGGGATCCACTTACTCGGCTGCCAGTGCACCAGCATCTGGGCCGCAAAAATTCGATGACCTCTCGGCCACCAAGACCTTGGCTGATTAAGCCTTCTTCGGGCGCTTCGCGCCGTACTTGGAACGCGACTGCTTGCGATCCTTGACGCCCTGCAGGTCGAGCGAACCGCGCACGATGTGGTAACGCACACCGGGCAAGTCCTTGACCCGGCCGCCGCGCACCAGCACGACGCTGTGCTCTTGCAGGTTGTGGCCTTCACCGCCGATGTACGAGATGACCTCGAAACCGTTGGTCAGGCGCACCTTGGCGACCTTACGAAGCGCCGAGTTCGGCTTCTTCGGGGTGGTGGTGTAAACGCGGGTGCAGACGCCACGACGTTGCGGGCACGACTGCATGGCCGGCGACTTGGATTTCGTCACCTCGGTCTCACGACCGTGGCGAACGAGCTGATTGATGGTTGGCATAAGTAACTTGTTCCCGTTTGAAGTCACATCCCCGGCTTGTCCTGGCCTTGCGCGCACCGCGTGAAATCGGGGCGCTCCACAAGCGACAAAAGCGCAGCACCTTGCGGCACCACGCTCGGATCAACCCCGGATCCGGTTCGAAACCTGGACCCCAGGCGCATCAAGACATGCTGGAGAGCCGGCGATTGTAGGCGAGTTCGACGAATTCGCACAAGGCGCTATGCTCGCGGACCCTATGCACGACGCTGTTTCCCTTCCCTCGACGCCGGAGCCGGCGAACGCAGTCGCGCCCGCTCGCCGGGTCATCCTCGACACGCAGATCGTGATGGACTGGCTGGTGTTCAACGAAGCGAGCCTGTTGCCGCTCATTGCTGCCGTTGAGAGCCGGCACTTACATTGGACAGCGACTGAAGCCATGAAGGCCGAGCTGCTGCACGTGATCGGACGCGGCGTCGCGGCCCGGTACGCCCCCGATGTCGCGCGCGTGCACGCAGCCTTCGACCAACACTGCCACGTCGTCCCCGAGCCCGTCCTCAGCATGGCGCGCCCGCGCTGCAGCGACACCGACGATCAGAAGTTCATCGATCTCGGCCTCGCGCTGGCGCCGACACAGCCGATCTGGCTGATCTCCCGCGACCGCGCGGTGCTGAAAGTGGCCAAGCGGGCCGCCAAGCTCGGTCTGCCGATTCTTTCTCCGGCCGCCTGGCTGAAGCTCCACGCCGGCTGACCGGCGCCCTCCCCCGCCTCCTGCTGAAACGCTGGGGCGACCTCCATGACCCGTCCTGAACTGCGTTGACAGTCTCGGACGGTTGTAAAGGTCGGCGTCAGCCGACCAGTAGCGCCCGATGCACAGCATCGGGCGTTTGCATTTTCAGCGACAAATGCAGTCGCTCCTCGTTGTAGATCTGGACCGACTCTTGCACCATCCGCCTGGCTTCCTTCAGGTCGTTGGGCCTGTCCAGCAGGAACTCCATTTTCAGGATCCCGTTGACCCGCTCGGCCAACGCGTTCTGGTAGCAGTCATACCCGTCTGTCATCGAGCAGGTCAGTCCATGCCGTCCGTGCAGCTCCTGGTAGAGCGTCGAGCAGTACTGGATCCCTCGATCCGAGTGATGCACCAGCCGCTGTCTGGTCTTCCTCCCTTTGAGCGCAACCTTCAGCGCTTGCGCCACTTCCTCCGTTTGAAGACTCGCGTGCACGTGCCAGCCCACGATCTTTCTTGAATACGCGTCCGTGACCAGGCTCAGGTAAACGAATCGCCCCGCCGTCGGCAGATACGTGATGTCAGCCACCCAGACCTGTTCCGGCCCGGTTGGCCTGATCTGCTCCGGCCCAGGCTTGAGCAGGTTCGGATGACGCCTGAAGCGGTGATGGCTATCGGTCGTCTTGTGATACGCCCTGCGCGGCGCCACCAGCAACCTCGCGTTGCGAAGCACATCAAACATCGCATCTCGCCCCACGCTGATGCCTTGGCGCTCCAGCGGCTCGCGCAGCATGCAATGCAACTTTCGCGTACCCACCCGCGGCTGCCTCAGTCGCCTCTCCCGCACCAGACTCACCACCGCCTGCGCCCTCTGCGCCAGCGCTGCCTGGCGGCAGCGGTCCTGGTAATAAGCCTGACGGCTTATGCCCATGTGTCGGCAAGCCCCGCTGACGCTCAACCCTTGGACAAGGTCTTGCTCGAGGACTTGCCTGAAGGCTTTTTTACGACGCGTACTCCGTAATCCTTCTTCAACACATCGATCACGGCTTCAAACAGCTGCGCCTTCTGCTGCGCTTCCTTGAGCTGTACTTGCAACGCCTTGATCTGCTGCTCCGGCGTCAGCGGCGTGGGGGTCTTGTCTATCGGCATGGCTGCCGATGATGCCCCAGCTCCCCAGCCCAGACGACCATGTTTGCGCAGCCACTTCAACACCGTCGATCGGCCCTGGATGCCGTACTCGGCCTGTGCCTGCCGGTAGGTCAGCTCCCCCCTCTCCACCTGCGCCACGACCGCCAACTTAAAGGCCATCGTGTAATCGCGCTGCGTTCTCCTGATCCCCTTATCCATCGATCCCGCCCTTTCAGCGAGCCCGAGGTGTCAACGTGGGGCAGGACGGGTCACCAAAGAAAAAAAGGCTGCCGCCCTTTCGGGACGGCAGCCTTTGAGGCGACGTCGATCGTGCCGCGGGCGGCACGATCGGATCAGCCGGCTTACTCGCCAGTGGCGGCGTCGCTGGCCGCGTCGAGCGCGGACAGCTGCACCGCGGCCATTTCCTCGGCTTCCTGGATGGCGATGGAGCGACGCTCGGCGTCGTCCATCTCTTCCTTGGCGCGACGCGCCAGGTGGAAGGCCATGCCGGTACCGGCCGGGATCAGACGACCGACGATGACATTCTCCTTCAGACCACGGAGTTCGTCGCGCTTGCCCATGATCGCGGCTTCGGTCAGCACACGGGTCGTTTCCTGGAACGACGCCGCCGAGATGAACGAGTCCGTCGACAGCGAGGCCTTCGTGATGCCCAGCAGCACGTCGGCGTGCGTGGCGATCATCTTGCCCTCGCCGCGCAGGCGGTCGTTGGTGTCCAGCAGCTCCGAACGCTCGACCTGCTCGCCAGCGATGTACGACGAGTCGCCCGGGTTCGTGATCTGCACGCGACGCAGCATCTGGCGAACGATCACCTCGATGTGCTTGTCGTTGATCTTCACGCCCTGGAGTCGGTACACGTCCTGCACTTCGTCGACGATGTAACGGGCCAGCTCTTCGATACCCAGCAGACGCAGGATGTCCTGCGGATCGGCCGGGCCGTCGACGACCAGTTCGCCGCGGTTCACCACCTGGCCTTCGTGGACCAGGATGTTCTTTTCCTTGGGCACCAGCAGCTCGTGCTTGCGGCCTTCCGGATCGGTGATCTCGAGGCGGACCTTGCCCTTGGTTTCCTTACCGAACGAGACCGTACCGGTCTGCTCAGCCAGGAAGCCGGCGTCCTTCGGCGAACGGGCTTCGAAGAGTTCCGCCACACGCGGCAGACCGCCGGTAATGTCGCGGGTCTTCTGGCCTTCCACCGGAATACGCGCCAGGACTTCGCCCGGAGCCAGTTCCTGTCCGTCGCGGATCTGCACCAGCGAGCCGACCTGGAAGCCGATCGTCACCGAGTGATCGGTGCCGGGGATCTTCACTTCCTGGCCGTTCGGATCCAGCAGCTTGACCTGCGGACGGACGACCTTGGCGGCGCCGCGGCGCTTCGGGTCGATCACGACCAGCGTGGACAGACCCGTCACCTCGTCGACCTGCTTGGCCACGGTGACGCCTTCCTCGACGTTCTCGAACTTCGCCTGACCGGCGAATTCCGTGATGATCGGGCGGGTCAGCGGGTCCCAGGTCGCCAGGATCGTGCCGGCCTTGATGGTCTGGTCAGCCTTGATGTTCAGCAGGGCGCCGTACGGCACCTTGTGACGCTCGCGCTCACGGCCGTGCGGGTCGGTGATGATGATTTCGCCGGAACGCGAGATCACCACCAGTTCGCCCTTGCCGTTCGTGACATAGCGCATCGTGGCGTTGAAACCGATGATGCCGTCCGACTTGGCTTCGACGCTCGAGGCCACCGCTGCACGCGAGGCCGCGCCACCGATGTGGAACGTCCGCATGGTCAGCTGCGTGCCCGGCTCACCGATCGACTGGGCGGCGATGACGCCGACCGCTTCACCGGTGTTGACCATGCCGCCGCGACCCAGGTCACGGCCGTAGCACCGGGCGCACAGGCCGAAGCGCGTGCCGCAGGTCAGCGGGGTGCGGACCTTGACCTCGTCCACGCCGGCCGCTTCCAGCACGTCCAGCACATCCTCGTCGAGCATGTTGCCGGCGGTCAGCAGCGTCGCTTGCGTTTCCGGGTGCAGGACGTCGATGGCGGCCACGCGACCCAGGATGCGGTCACGCAGGGACTCGATCACCTCACCGCCTTCCACCAGGGCGCGCATGTTGATGCCGTTGTCGGTGCCGCAATCGGATTCGGTCACGACCAGATCCTGCGTCACGTCCACCAGACGACGGGTCAGGTAACCCGAGTTCGCGGTCTTCAGCGCCGTGTCCGCCAGGCCCTTACGAGCACCGTGGGTGGAGATGAAGTACTGCAGAACGTTCAGGCCTTCGCGGAAGTTCGCCGTGATCGGCGTCTCGATGATCGAGCCGTCCGGCTTCGCCATCAGGCCGCGCATGCCGGCCAGCTGACGGATCTGCGCCGCGGAACCCCGCGCGCCCGAGTCGGCCATCATGTAGATCGAGTTGAACGACTCCTGCTCGACTTCCTTGCCGTTGCGGTCGAGGATCTTCTCCTTCGACAGCTGCGACATCATGACCTTGCCGACCTCGTCACCGGTCTTGCCCCAGATGTCGACGACCTTGTTGTAGCGCTCGCCGGCGGTCACGAGACCCGAGACGTACTGCTGCTCGATCTCCTTGACTTCCTTCTCGGCGCGGTCGATCAGCTCGGCCTTCTGCTTCGGGACCAGCATGTCGTCGATGGCGATCGAGATGCCGGCGCGCGTGGCGAGCTTGAAACCGGATTGCAGCAGCTTGTCTGCCAGCACCACGGTTTCCTTCAGGCCGCACTTGCGGAAGGACGTGTTGATCAGTCGCGAGATTTCCTTCTTCTTCAACGCCTTGTTGATGTTGGAGAAGGGAAGGCCCTTGGGCAGGATCTCGGACAGCAGCGCGCGACCGACGGTGGTGTCGGTCAGCTTGGTCTCGGGGACCCATTCGCCGGTGTCCTTGTCCTTGCTGTACTCGGTCAGGCGGACGCTGATCTTGGCGGTGATCTCCACCGCGCCGTTTTCCAGCGCACGGATCATCTCGGGGATGTCCGTGAAGATCATGCCCTCGCCCTTGCCGTTGGTGCGCTCGCGGGTCGCGTAGTACAGACCCAGCACCACGTCCTGCGACGGCACGATCGACGGCTCGCCCGAGGCCGGGAAGAGCACGTTGTTCGAGGCCAGCATCAGCACGCGGGCTTCCATCTGCGCTTCGATCGACAGCGGCACGTGGACGGCCATCTGGTCACCGTCGAAGTCGGCGTTGAACGCCGCGCAGACCAGCGGGTGCAGCTGGATCGCCTTGCCTTCGATCAGCACCGGCTCGAACGCCTGAATGCCCAGGCGGTGCAGCGTCGGCGCGCGGTTCAGCAGGACCGGGTGTTCCTTGATGACCTCTTCCAGGATGTCCCAGACGACGGGGGTGCCGCTCTCGACTTCCTTCTTCGCGGCCTTGATCGTGGTCGCGATGCCCATCGCTTCCAGGCGCGAGAAGATGAAAGGCTTGAACAGCTCCAGCGCCATCAGCTTGGGCAGTCCGCACTGATGCAGCTTGAGCGTCGGGCCCACGGTGATGACCGAACGGCCCGAGTAGTCGACGCGCTTGCCCAGCAGGTTTTGACGGAAGCGACCGCTCTTGCCCTTGATCATGTCGGCCAGCGACTTCAGGGCACGCTTGTTCGCGCCGGTCATCGCCTTGCCGCGGCGGCCGTTGTCCAGCAGCGAGTCGACGGCTTCCTGCAGCATGCGCTTTTCGTTGCGCACGATGATCTCAGGGGCCTTCAGCTCGAGCAGACGGGCCAGGCGGTTGTTGCGGTTGATGACGCGACGGTAGAGGTCGTTCAGGTCGGAGGTCGCGAAACGACCGCCGTCCAGCGGCACCAGCGGACGCAGGTCCGGCGGCAGCACCGGCAGCACTTCCAGCACCATCCAGTTCGGCTTGATGCCCGAGCGTTTGAAGGCCTCCATCACCTTGAGGCGCTTGGAGTTCTTCTTGATCTTCAGCTCGGAGCCGGTCATGTCGTTGCGCAGACGGTCGATCTCGACATCGAGATCCATTTCCGCCAGCAGCTTCTGGATGCCTTCGGCGCCCATCAGCGCGATGAACTCGTCACCGTACTCGACGCGCTTCGCGTCGTAGTCGTCCTCGGACATGATGCTGAACTTCTTCAGCGGGGTCATGCCCGGGTCGACGACGACGTACGCCTCGAAGTACAGCACGCGTTCGATGTCGCGCAGCGTCATGTCGAGCACCATGCCCAGACGCGACGGCAGCGACTTCAGGAACCAGATGTGCGCGCAAGGAGCGGCCAGCTCGATGTGGCCCATGCGCTCACGGCGCACCTTGGTCTGGGTGACTTCGACGCCGCACTTCTCGCAGATCACACCACGGTGCTTCAGGCGCTTGTACTTGCCGCACAGGCACTCGTAGTCCTTGATCGGGCCGAAGATCTTGGCGCAGAACAGGCCATCACGTTCCGGCTTGAACGTCCGGTAGTTGATGGTCTCGGGCTTCTTCACTTCACCGAACGACCACGAGCGGATCTTCTCGGGCGAGGCCAGCCCGATCTTGATCGCGTCGAAATGTTCGTCCGGCGTGAATTGCTTGAACAGGTCCAACAAACCCTTCATACGATTCTCCTGTTCTCTTTAGTTGCGCTCGAGCTCGATGTCGATGCCCAGCGAACGGATTTCCTTCACCAGCACATTGAACGACTCGGGCATGCCAGCTTCGATCGAGTGCTCGCCCTTGACGATGGACTCGTACACCTTCGTACGGCCGTTCACGTCGTCGGACTTCACGGTCAGCATTTCCTGCAGGATGTACGAGGCGCCATAGGCTTCCAGCGCCCAGACTTCCATCTCACCGAAACGCTGGCCGCCGAACTGCGCCTTGCCACCCAGCGGCTGCTGCGTGACGAGCGAGTACGGGCCGGTCGAGCGGGCGTGCATCTTGTCGTCGACCAGGTGATGCAGCTTCAGCACGTGCATGTAGCCGATCGTGGTCGGGCGCTCGAACTGCTCGCCGGTGCGGCCGTCATACAGGAAGGCCTGCGTGCGGCTGGGCGTGAGGCCCTTCTTCGCGGCGATGTCGTCCGGGTAGGCCAGCTTCAGCATGTTGCGGATTTCCTGTTCCTTCGCGCCGTCGAAGACGGGCGTCGCGAACGTCGCGCCATGCTGCAGGTTGCGGGCCATGCCCAGGACTTCGTCGTCGCTCAGCTGGGCGATGTCCTCGGACTTGCCGCCGTTCTGGTTGAACAGCTGGTCCATGAAGTCACGCAGCTCGGCCACGCGGGCTTCGCGCTGCAGCATGTCGCCGATGCGCTGGCCGATGCCCTTGCCGGCCCAGCCCAGATGCACTTCCAGCACCTGACCCACGTTCATCCGCGACGGGACGCCCAGCGGGTTCAGCACGATGTCGGCAGGCGTGCCGTCGGCCATGTAGGGCATGTCCTCGATCGGGGTGATCTTGGACACGACACCCTTGTTGCCGTGACGGCCGGCCATCTTGTCGCCAGGCTGCAGGCGGCGCTTGACGGCCAGGTACACCTTGACCATCTTCAGCACGCCCGCGGGCAGCTCGTCGCCTTGCGTCAGCTTCTTGCGCTTCTCGTCATAGGCGAGGTCGAAGCTGTGACGGGTCTGCTCCAGCGAGTTCTTGATCGACTCCAGCTGGTTGGCGATGTCGTCCTCAGCGGGACGGACGTCGAACCAGTGGAACTTCTCGACCTCGGCCAGGTAGTCCTTGGCGATGACGGTGCCCTTGGTGATCTTCTTCGGACCGCCATTGGCGACCTTGCCCACCAGCAGCTTCTCGACGCGGTCGAACGCGTCGGCTTCCACGATGCGCAGCTGGTCGTTCAGGTCCAGGCGGAAGCGCTTCAGCTCGTCGTCGATGATCTGCTGGGCGCGCTTGTCGCGCTGGATGCCTTCACGGGTGAACACCTGCACGTCGATGACGGTGCCGTTGGTGCCCTGGTCCACGCGCAGCGACGTGTCCTTCACGTCCGAGGCCTTCTCGCCGAAGATCGCGCGCAGCAGCTTCTCTTCCGGCGTCAGCGTGGTCTCGCCCTTGGGCGTGACCTTGCCGACCAGCACGTCGCCCGGGTTCACTTCCGCACCGATGTACACGATGCCGGATTCGTCCAGACGAGCCAGTTGCTGTTCGCTCAGGTTCGGGATGTCGCGGGTGATTTCCTCGCTGCCCAGCTTCGTGTCACGCGCCATGACCACCAGTTCCTCGATGTGGATCGAGGTGTAGCGGTCTTCGGCCACCACGCGTTCGGAGATCAGGATCGAGTCTTCGAAGTTGTAGCCGTTCCACGGCATGAACGCGACCAGCATGTTCTGGCCCAGAGCCAGTTCACCCAGGTCGGTCGAGGCGCCGTCAGCAATGATGTCTTCCGCGGCGACGCGGTCGCCACGCTTGACGATCGGACGCTGATGGATGTTGGTGTTCTGGTTGCTACGCTGATACTTGATCAGGTTGTAGATGTCGACACCGACTTCACCGGCCACGGTCTCATCGTCGTTCACACGGATCACGATGCGGTTCGTGTCGACGTAATCGACCACGCCACCGCGGCGTGCGGCCACCACCGTGCCCGAGTCCTTCGCGGCGACGCGCTCGACGCCCGTGCCGACGAAGGCCTTTTCCGGACGCAGGGTCGGGACGGCCTGACGCTGCATGTTGGCGCCCATCAACGCGCGGTTCGCGTCGTCGTGCTCCAGGAACGGCACCAGCGACGCCGCCACCGACACGATCTGCGTCGGCGCCACGTCCATGTACTGGATGCGCTCGGGCGAGGTCAGCACCGAGTCGCCGTTCTCACGCGCGGAGACCAGCTCGTCGACCAGCTGGCCGCCTTCGTTCAGCGACGCGTTCGCCTGGGCGATCACGTACTTGCCTTCCTCGATGGCGGACAGGTAGTCGATCTGGTCCGTGACCTTGGAATCGACCACGCGGCGATACGGCGTCTCCAGGAAGCCGTACTCGTTCAAGCGCGCATACAGCGCCAGCGAGTTGATCAGACCGATGTTCGGGCCTTCCGGCGTTTCGATCGGGCAGACGCGGCCGTAATGGGTCGGGTGCACGTCACGGACTTCGAAGCCGGCGCGCTCGCGGGTCAGACCGCCCGGGCCCAGTGCGGAGACACGACGCTTGTGCGTGATCTCCGACAGCGGGTTGGTCTGGTCCATGAACTGCGACAGCTGCGACGCACCGAAGAACTCCTTCAGGGCCGCGGAAATCGGCTTGGAGTTGATCAGGTCATGCGGCATCAGGGCTTCGGTCTCGGCCTGGCCCAGACGTTCCTTGACGGCCTTCTCGATACGCGCCAGACCCGAGCGGTACTGGTTCTCGGCCAGTTCGCCGACGCAACGCACGCGACGGTTGCCCAGGTGGTCGATGTCATCGACCTCGCCGCGGCCATTGCGCAGCTCGACCAGGATCTTGACGACGTCCAGGATGTCCTCGTTGGACAGGGTCATCGCACCGGTCGGGATGTCGCGGCCCACGCGGGCGTTGAACTTCATGCGGCCGACGCGCGACAGGTCGTACGTGTCGTCGCTGTAGAACAGGCGGTTGAACAGCGCTTCCACCGCGTCTTCCGTCGGCGGCTCGCCGGGGCGCATCATGCGGTAGATGGCGACGCGCGCGGCCAGCTGGTCGGCGGTTTCGTCCGAGGCCAGGGTCTGGCTGATGTACGCGCCTTCATCCAGCTCGTTCGTGAACAGGCACTGGATGTCCTTGATGCCGGCGCCGCGCAGCTTCTTCAGCAGCGAGTCGGTCAGCTCATCGTTGGCCTTGGCGATGATCTCGCCCGTGTCCGGGTCGACCATGTTCTTGGCCAGCACGCGGCCGAGCAGGAAGTCTTCCGGCACGGTGACGTGCTGCGTGCCGGACTGCTCCAGCTGACGCACGTGACGGGCGGTGATGCGCTTGTCCTTCTCGACCAGCACGTTGCCGCTCTTGTCGGTGATGTCGAAGCGCGCGACTTCACCCTTCAGGCGTTCGGCCACGAACTCCATCTGGGCGCCCGAGTCCATCAGGCGGAAATTGTCGAAGACGAAGAAGTGCGCCAGGATCTGCTCGGGATTCAGGCCGATGGCCTTGAGCAGGATCGTGACCGGCATCTTGCGGCGGCGGTCGACGCGGAAGTACAGGATGTCCTTCGGGTCGAACTCGAAGTCCAGCCACGAGCCGCGGTAGGGAATGATGCGGGCCGAGAACAGCAGCTTGCCGGACGAGTGGGTCTTGCCCTTGTCGTGTTCGAAGAACACGCCGGGCGAGCGGTGCAGCTGCGAGACGATGACACGCTCGGTGCCATTGATGATGAACGAGCCGTAATCGGTCATGAGCGGCACTTCGCCCATGTAGACCTCTTGCTCCTTGATCTCCTTGACCGTCTTCGGCTGGGGGCTTTCCCGGTCATAGATGATCATCTGCAGCTTCGCGCGCACGGCGGCGGCGAAGGTCAGACCACGCTGCTGGCATTCGCGAACGTCGAACGGCGGCTTGGCGATGTTGAATTCGAGGAACTTCATTTCCACGAACCCGTTGTGCGACACGATCGGGAAGGTGGAGAGGAACGCCGCTTGCAGGCCTTCCGGCTTGCGCTTGAGCGGTGCGACATCCTTTTGCAGGAAGTCGACGTACGACTCCTTCTGCATCGTCAGCAGGTACGGAACGTTGAGCACGCTCACGCGCTTGCCGAAGCTCTTGCGGATACGCTTGCGCTCGGTGTAGCTGTAGGGGGTTGCTTGCGCCATAAAGACTCCGTGTCGAGCGCGCCACTGGCCGTGAGGCGCGCTGCGTCGGCGACTGGCTGTTCGGGCGTTGCACCCGAAGCTTGGTGGTTGGCCACTACCAACCGCTGGCGGACAACCCCGATCACCGGGCGGCAAGGAGGGCGTTGCACCCCACGCTTGACGCACGATTGGACCGCGGTCCGACCAAACCGTTCTCTGCAGTCGGATCAGAGAACACTCGAAAGAACCGTGCATGATACCGCACGATGCTTTCGATTGCTCTTTGTCAACCGAAGACATCCAGGGACAAACCCTGAAACGAGGAAAGGGGAGGCCCCATGGGACCACCCCTCTCTCGGTGTGGAACCCGGTGAACGAGTCACCGGATCCCCGCAAGGTCTTACTTGAGTTCGACCTTGGCGCCGGCTTCTTCCAGCTTCTTCTTGGCAGCTTCGGCGTCGGCCTTGGAGATGCCTTCCTTGACGGGCTTCGGAGCGCCGTCGACCAGGTCCTTGGCTTCCTTGAGGCCCAGGCCGGTGATTTCGCGAACGGCCTTGATGACCGAGACCTTCTGGGCGCCGGCGTCAGCCAGGACCACGGTGAACTCGGTCTTCTCTTCAGCGGCGGCAGCGCCACCGGCGGCGGCGCCACCAGCAGCCGGAGCGGCCATCGAAGCGGCGGACACGCCGAACTTCTCTTCAATCGCCTTGACCAGGTCGTTCAGTTCCAGAACGGTCATGCTGTCCAGGGCAGCCAGGAAAGCGTCTTTGTCGAATGCCATGATAGGTTCCTAAATACAGAGTGTTTTGATTGCGCGAATGCAGCGTCGATCAGGCGGCAGCAGGAGCTTCTTCGGCAGCAGCGACTTCGCCGCCACCCTTCTGCTGAGCCAGGGCAGCCAGCACGGCCGCGGTGCGTTGCACCGGCGACTTGAGCAGGCCGGCGATCTGCGACAGCAGGACTTCCTTGCTCGGGACAGCCGCCAGCGCCTTCACGCCGTTGACGTCCAGAGCCTTGCCGCCGTAGGCACCACCCTTGATGACGAGCTTGTCGTTGGTCTTGGCAAAGTCAGCGATGACTTTGGCAGCCGCGACAGCGTCTTCCGAAAAGCCGTAGATCAGCGGGCCGACCATGGCATCCGAAGCAGCCTCGAACGACGTGCCGGCGACAGCACGGCGAGCCAGGGTGTTCTTCAGGACATGAAGGTACACGCCTTGGGCACGCGCGGTGACGCGCAGCTTGTTCAGGGCTTCAACGGTGAGGCCACGGTACTCAGCCAACGCCAGCGTCTGGGACTTGGCGGCTTGCGCTGCCACGTCGGACACGACGGCTGCTTTCTCGTTGCGATTGAGACTCAAGGTCTACTCCTCACATTACGCCCTCGAAGCGCTGCTCGCGCATCGCCTCTCGGGCACCGGAATCAGCGACCTTCTGTCAGGAACCCATCGCGTCGAAACGCGAGTCGAATCCTTTCAGCGGGACCGCCATCTGCGCTGGCCGAGGACCGAAATCCCCGATTAAGCGATCACCCCATCAACTGCGGGATCTCTCGCCAGCGGTCTTGGATGACCTGGCCGGATTGCTCCGGCCAGCCCACCAATTCATCAGCATCACGCCAGACTCGCGTGACGCCTCATCTGAAGCATCGGGCCGCGGACGCGGCCCGAGGCGTGCTTAGGCAGCAGCGGCGGCGTTGATCGTGCCGACGTCCACGCGGGCGCCAACGCCCATCGTCGACGAGACAGCGACCTTGCGCAGATAGATACCCTTGCTCGAGGCCGGCTTGGCCTTGTTCAGGGCTTCCACCAGAGCGCGCAGGTTGCCTTCCAGCTTGTCGGTGTCGAACGAGCGACGGCCGATCGTGCCGTGGATGATGCCGGCCTTGTCGACGCGGAACTGGACTTGACCAGCCTTGGCGTTCTTGACGGCGGTGGCGACGTCCGGGGTCACGGTGCCGACCTTCGGGTTCGGCATCAGGCCGCGCGGGCCCAGGATCTGACCCAGGGTACCCACGATACGCATCGTGTCCGGCGAGGCGATCACGACGTCGAAAGGCATGTCGCCCGCCTTGACGCGCTCGGCCAGGTCTTCCATGCCGACGACGTCGGCGCCGGCGGCCTTGGCTTCTTCAGCCTTGGCGCCTTGGGCGAACACGGCGACGCGCTTGGTCTTGCCGATGCCGTTGGGCATCACGACGGCGCCACGGACGACCTGGTCCGACTTCTTCGCATCGACACCCAGCTGGATCGACACGTCGATGGCTTCATCGAACTTGGCGGTGGCGCATTCCTTGACCAGGTTGATCGCGTCGGACAACGCGTACAGCTTGGTCGATTCCACCTTGCCCTGCAGGGCTTGTTGACGCTTGGTCAGCTTGGCCATGTCAGACACCCTCCACGATGATGCCCATCGAGCGGGCCGAACCAGCGATCGTGCGAACGCCGGCGTCCAGATCAGCAGCGGTGAGGTCCTTCTGCTTGGTCTTGACGATCTCTTCGAGCTGGGCGCGGGTCAGCTTGCCGACCTTGTCCAGGTGGGGGCGCTGCGAGCCCTTCTCGATCTTGGCAGCCTTCTTCAGCAGCACGGTCGCCGGGGGCGACTTGATGATGAAGGTGAAGCTCTTGTCCGCGAAGGCGGTGATCACCACCGGCAGCTTCATGCCCGGCTCATAGCTCTGCGTCTGGGCGTTGAACGCCTTGCAGAATTCCATGATGTTCAGGCCGCGCTGACCCAGCGCGGGACCGACCGGCGGCGACGGATTCGCCTTGCCAGCCGGGATTTGCAGCTTGATGTAGCCGACAATCTTCTTGGCCATGTTTTCTCCTGATGGCGAGACGACGGCCACGCCGTTTCGCCTGAGTGCTAACGCCAGGGGCTGGTCCGGAGGACGTACCCTGGCTCCTCTTGCCCGCCTCTCGTTGCGGACTGTTCACGGACGGTTGCGCCGGCTTTCGCCGGCGAGCACCATCGGGCTCTTGTTCTTGCGCTGGAACGGCCGATGGCGGCCAGGGCCGCCATGCCAGTCGCGAGCGATCAGACCTTCTCGACCTGCGCGAAGTCCAGTTCGACCGGCGTCGCACGACCGAAGATCGTGACCGAGACGCGCAGCTTCGACTTGTCGTAGTTGACTTCCTCGATGCTGCCGTTGAAGTCGGTGAACGGGCCTTCCTTGACGCGCACGACCTCGCCGACGATCCATTCCACCTTCGGCTTGGGCTTGTCGACGCCTTCTTGCATCTGGTTGACGATCTTCATGACCTCGGCTTCCGAGATCGGCGCCGGGCGATTTTTCGCGCCGCCGACGAAACCGGTGACCTTGGACGTGTGCTTGACCAGATGCCAGCTGTCGTCGTCCATGACCATCTCGACCAGCACGTAGCCGGGGAAGAAACGGCGCTCGGTGACGGCCTTCTTGCCGTTCTTCAGCTCGACGACTTCCTCGGTCGGCACCAGGATGCGACCGAACTTGTCCTGCATGCCGGCGCGATCGATGCGCTCGCGCAGGTTGCGCTCCACCGCCTTCTCCATGCCGGAATAGGCGTGCACGACATACCAGCGCTTGGCCGGGCCAGCGGGCGCGGTCGACTCGGTCGCAACGACGTTTTGATCTTCGCTCATCTTGGTCCCTATCCGTTCCCGCTCAGCGCTTCCAACCCAGAACCAGGTCGTACAGCACCCATTCCAGCGTCTTGTCGGTGAGCCACAGGAACAGCGCCATCACGACGACGAACGCGAACACGTACAACGTCATCTGGCCGGCTTCCTTGCGGGTCGGCCAGACCACCTTGCCCACTTCCTTGTACGAGTCCTGACCGTAGGCGATCAGCGACTTGCCGGACTCCGACGTGAAGAACGCGGCGACCGCGGCAGCCAGCAGCGCCAGCAGGGCACCCCATTGCACCCAGGGCCCCTGCTTGCTCAACGCATAGAACGCCACGATGGCCGCGACCAGCAGCAACACTGCGCCGGCCAGCTTGACCTTGTCGGCGCCCGTGGTCACGGTTTCGACTTGAGGATTGGACATTGAACTCACTTCCGTGTCGCCGCTCATCGCGGAGACCTTTGCCCGCCTAGATTGATCGAGGCGAACCCACCAGCAGCAAAGCCCGCCGAGATGACTCCCGCGGGCTTGGCGTGACCACTAGGACCAACGTTCGCTTATCGCTGATCGTTGGCAGGGGCAGAGGGTCTCGAACCCCCAACCTTCGGTTTTGGAGACCGACGCTCTGCCAATTGAGCTATGCCCCTGTGGCCTTTGACTTGAATTACTCGATGATCGTCGCCACGACGCCCGAGCCGACGGTACGACCGCCTTCACGGATGGCGAAGCGCAGACCCTGCTCCATGGCGATCGGAGCGATCAGCTTCACGGTGATGCTGACGTTGTCGCCAGGCATGACCATTTCCTTGTCCTTCGGCAGCTCCACGGCACCGGTCACGTCCGTCGTGCGGAAGTAGAACTGGGGACGGTAGTTGTTGAAGAACGGGGTGTGACGGCCGCCTTCTTCCTTGCTCAGAACATAGATCTCAGCAGTGAAGTGGGTATGCGGCTTGATCGTGCCGGGCTTGGCCAGCACTTGGCCGCGCTCGACGTCTTCACGCTTGGTGCCGCGCAGCAGGATGCCCACGTTGTCGCCGGCTTGACCTTGGTCCAGCAGCTTGCGGAACATTTCCACGCCCGTGACGGTGGTCTTCTGGACTTCGCGGATACCGACGATCTCGATTTCCTCGCCGACCTTGATGATGCCGCGCTCGACACGACCGGTCACCACGGTGCCGCGGCCCGAGATCGAGAACACGTCTTCCACCGGCAGCAGGAACGCGCCGTCAACGGCACGGTCCGGCTGGGGGATGTACGTGTCCAGCGCGTCAGCCAGGCGCATGATGGCCTGCTCGCCCAGATCGCCCGTGTCGCCTTCCAGCGCCAGCTTGGCCGAACCCTTGATGATCGGGGTGTCGTCGCCGGGGAAGTCGTACTTGCTCAGCAGCTCGCGGACTTCCATTTCCACCAGCTCCAGCAGCTCGGCGTCGTCCACCATGTCGCACTTGTTCAGGAAGACGATGATGTACTTCACACCGACCTGACGCGCCAGCAGGATGTGCTCGCGGGTCTGGGGCATCGGGCCGTCAGCGGCCGAGCACACCAGGATCGCGCCGTCCATCTGAGCCGCGCCCGTGATCATGTTCTTCACATAGTCAGCGTGGCCCGGGCAGTCAACGTGCGCGTAGTGGCGGTTGGCCGTCTCGTACTCGACGTGCGCGGTGTTGATCGTGATGCCGCGCGCCTTTTCTTCGGGCGCCGCATCGATCTGGTCGTAGGCCTTGGCTTCGCCGCCGAACTTCTTCGACAGCACGGTCGCGATCGCAGCCGTCAGCGTGGTCTTGCCGTGGTCAACGTGACCAATCGTGCCCACGTTCACGTGCGGCTTGGTACGTTCAAACTTGCCTTTTGCCATCTTGCGCTCCTGGCGAACAGATCAAGAAACGAGAAATGAGGTTGGTGCCCATGGCGCGGATCGAACGCGCGACCTCTCCCTTACCAAGGGAGTGCTCTACCACTGAGCCACATGGGCATCGACACAGGATTGGCGACCTTATCAGCAAACCTGTGTCGACATCTCGACACGACACCTTTGGACTTCCGATGGAGCGGGAAACGGGAATCGAACCCGTGTCATTAGCTTGGAAGGCTAAGGTTCTACCATTGAACTACTCCCGCCCGGGAGCTTTCCAATTCCAGCTGCCTGAACCGCGAAGCGGGTGTCGATCACCCGCTTCGTTGCCCTTGCATCTGTTTGCCTTGGTGGAGGAGGCTGGATTCGAACCAGCGTACGCGTTAGCGGGCAGATTTACAGTCTGCTGCCTTTAACCACTCGGCCACCCCTCCGAGGCAAGCCCACGACTATAGCACCGTTATTTTTTGGCGCAAACACTTTTTGCTGGGGGAACTTCTGGCGTGCGATTGGCGCTCGCCGGCCGGAGAGACTCAACGCTCCGCTCACCCCCAGCCCGCAATCGCCGGCCGCGCCCCTTCCAAAGTGGCCTGACACACGCTCAGAACGGTCATCGCGCGGACCACTGGTAATACCAATTTGCGACCAAGTGGTCTCATGCCGGACGCCTGGCGCGGCCGCCGCGTCCGCCTTGCGGGAAACGCGCGGACACCGCTGTCCATGCGGGTCGCGGCGATGCCACAGCAGGGAAAACACGGTCCTTGAACTGGTAGCAAAGTGGCTTTACCGACCGTTATAGTGGCATGGCATTGGTTGTATTGAGGTGTATTCGGGGGCGCCAGCTGCATGCCACTTTGCCGAAGGGTGTCGTGATGTCGGGTGCCAAGTCTTCATCCAGGCCAACAACTCCCTGGCCACTCGAGGAGCAGTTCATCATGAAGGTCAACAAGACCCCCATCGCGGCGGCAGTGACGCTGACGTTGCTGAGCGCGGCGTTCGCCGTGCAGGCCCAAGAACAGAAGAAGGACGACAGCACGCAGCTGGAGCAGGTGGTCGTCACCGGCATCCGCGCGTCGCTGCAGAGCGCAGCCAACATCAAGAAGAACGCCAGCGCCGTGGTCGATGCCGTGTCCGCCGAGGACGTGGGCAAGCTGCCCGACGCCGACGTCGGCCAGGCGCTGGGCCGCATCCCCGGCATCTCCGTGGGCCGCGACTTCGGCGTGGGCGCCTCGGTGTCCATCCGCGGCACCGACCCGCAGATGACCCTGACCACGCTGAACGGCCAGAGCGTCGCCTCGACCGGCTGGTATGACCAGAAGGCTATCGACCGGTCGTTCAATTACTCGCTGCTGCCGCCTGAGCTGATCGGCGGCATGGAGGTCTACAAGTCCTCCCAGGCCGACCTGACCGAAGGCGGCATCGGCGGCACCGTGATCGTCAAGACCCGCAAGCCGCTGGACCTGGACCCGAACGCGGTCTTCGTCAGCGTCAAGGGCGGCAAGGGCACGGTCAGCAAGGACTGGACCAAGGAAGTGTCCGGCCTGTACAGCTGGCGTGACAGCGCCAAGATGTTCGGCGTGCTGGTCTCCGGCGCGCTGGAGCGTGGCGACTACATGCGCCGCGGCATCGAGGCCGACGGCCGCTGGTCCGGCGACGTGACGCCGGGCACCTTCGTGCAGGAACGCGAGCGCAAGGCGCTGAACGTCAGCCTGCAGGCGCGTCCGACCAAGGGCGTGGACCTGGGCCTGACCTACACCCGCCTGGAATACGACGCCAACGCATCCAACACCACGCACTACCTGTTCACGCTGCAGGACCCGGGCAAGGGTTACGCCGACACCGGCGCCTGCGTGCAGCCCAGCCCGGATCCGGCGCTGCTGTGCCAGAAGACCAACATCACGCAGGCCAACGCGACCAGCACCTTCCTGCAGACCTGGGCCCGCGCCGCCAAGATGACCTCGGACACGCTGGTGGCCGACGGCTCGTTCAAGGGCGACGGCTTCAAGCTGGAGGGCTCGGCCGGCACGACCAAGGCCGACGGCGGCACCTCGCTGACGACCAACTACAGCTACATCGGCTGGGACAACGCGCCAGGCCTGCCAAAGTGGTGGGGTTCGACCGACGCCACGGGCAAGAAGATCTCGATCAGCCCGGGACAGGACATGAGCGTCCCCTTGAGCGCCCTGCCCGCCACGTCGAAGCCGGAATCTTGGGCCACCGCTCGCGGTCCCAACAAGGACAAGGAGGACTTCGCCCAGGCCGATCTGACGATCGACATGGACTACGGCATCCTGACCGGCTTCAAGACCGGCGTGCGTGCGACCAAGCACACGTTCACGAAGGACGAGTACCGGCCGATCATGACGACCACGCCGGTCAGCGCCAGCACCGACAGCTTGTTCAGCGGCACCATCCCGATGGGCACGCCGGGCTGGAGCGTGCCCAAGCCCAACCTGGACGCCATGTTCGCGCTGGCCAACGCCAACGTCGCGAGCTGGGTGCAGTCGCGCGGCGGCTACGGCCAGATCGAGGAAAAGAACACCGCCCTGTACGGCATGTTCAATTTCGAGAAGGACGCGCTGCACGGCAACTTCGGTCTGCGCTACATCCGCACCAAGGCCAGCAATGACGCCTACGTCTTCGACGGCACGCCGCTGGCGGCCGGCGACGTGGCGGCCAACGTGGGCTGGAGCAAGAACAAGCAGCAGCAGAACGCCAGCTACAACGACTGGCTGCCCAGCCTGAACCTGGTGTACGACCTGAATCGCAACACGCTGCTGCGCTTCGCGGCCTCGAAGGCGATCACGCGTCCGAACTACGACAACATGTTCGCCGGCGCGACGCAGGGCTGGAACGACACCGTCAAGAACAACGAGACGGTGAACTACGGCACCCCGGACCTGAAGCCGCAGTCGTCCAAGCAGTTCGACCTGGGCATCGAGTACTACTACGGTCGCGGCAACCTGGTGTCGGCGGCGATCTTCCACAAGAAGATCGACAACTTCATCACCACTTCGACGCAGATCAACCAGAAGATCGGCCTGATCAGCCCGGACACCGGCCTGGACAACTGGACGGTGAACCGCTACATCAACGCGGGCGGCGGCAAGATCAACGGCATCGAGACGCAGCTGAACCACTCGTTCGACAACGGCTTCGGCGTGGTGGCGAACTACACGTTCACCGACGCGAAGGCCCCCAAGACGAGCTACCAGGACGAGCTGAACATGTTCACGCTGTCCTCGCGTCACAACGTCAACCTCGTGGGCTTCTACGAGAACGACGTGTACAGCGCGCGTCTGGCCTACAACTGGCGCTCGAAGTACATGGTCCGCGAGACCGGCTACTACGGCAACCGGATGCATGACGACTACGGCACGCTGGACCTGAGCCTGGGCTGGAACGTCACGAAGAACATCCGTCTGAGCTTCGAGGCGATCAACCTGACCAAGGAAGACGACGTGCAGTACGGCGCCGCCGGCTCGAGCACCACGCTGCGCCAGTCGCTCAAGGGCGGCTACCCGGCCTGGTCCTTCCTGGGCGAGACCACCTACCGCATCGGCCTGAACGCCAAGTTCTGATTCCAGGACATCTCCGAGGAGCATCAAGCTCCTCTTCAAGCCCGGCTTCGGCCGGGCTTTTTTATTGGCCGCGCGGGAAGGCGGCGTGCCGCGGCGCGCGGCGGTGCGCCTAGAAGTCGACGAAGGTATTGACGGTGAGGCGGCCGGCGCGCGGGTCGTCGTTGATGCTCAGGCCGGGGTTCACGCAGGCGGTGTGGATGAGCCCGCCCGAGTAGACGACCAGCCGGTTGAACTTCGCGGGCACCATGCCGAGGAACTCGAAGTGCTCGTCGCCGGCGTCGAAGTAGCGTTGAGGCGGCGCGCGCCGCGCCAGCTCCTCGCGCACGGCGGCGGCATACCGCTCGGTGTCCGCGGCGCCGATGCGCTGCAGCCCGGTGGCCTTGTGGCGATAGAAGCCCGTGCCGCCATGGCGCCCGTCGCAGAGGTACAGCAGCGCGGCCATGTAGCGCGGCGCGCTCGAATCGAAATGGGGAATGCGCTGCAGCGGACCGAGCTGCGACGGCGGCATCGTCGTCAGCGAGAACATGCACGGCGTCTTGCGCAGCGGCAGCGACTCGTCGATCTGGAAGTTGATACGGATCAGCGGATCCAGCAGCGAGATCAGCTCCTGCGAATAGGCCTCCGGAGCCGTCGCGCGGATGCCCGGATAGCCCTTGCCTTCCGCGGCGCCAGGACAAGGATCGAAGCGGCTGTCGCAGGCGGCCTGCACGAGCGCGTGCGGGTTCTCGAGGAAATCATCGATCAGCAGGACCTGCTGCCCGGCGAGGTCGATGGACTGGACGTCCGGCGGCATGCGGATGGCAAAGCTCATCGCGCGATTGTCCGTCCGCGCGCCTCGGCGCGCGTCGGGGTTCACACCTTGATGCTCAGGCTTTGAAGCTCACACCTTGATGTACACGCGCCGCGCGTCGAGCACGCGCACGATCGCCCACCACACGCCGACGAACACCAGCGCGAAGGCGAGCGAGCGCCCATACGGGCCGACCAGCGGATCCAGCCAGCCGAAGCCATGCGCGTAGACCGGGCCCATCCAGCCGAGGCCTTCGAGCACGACGGTGCAGATCCACGCGCCCGCATAAGCGGCGATCGCGTTGACGCCGAAGCTGCGAAACAGCGGCGGCCAGCCGGCGCGATCGATCAGCGCGTGCGCGCCGAGCAGCGCCAGCGCGGCCAGGCCACCGGTCCACAGCACGAAGGCCGGGGTCCAGAGGTTCTTGTTGATGGGCATCAGCCCGATCGCGTCGAGCGCGAAGCCGGCCGCCGCGGCCAGCAGGCCGATCGTCGCGAGGCGCGTCAGCGCGCCCGCGCGCAGCGCCTCGCCGCAACGCCAGCCGAGCAGCGTCGTGGCCAGCGCGCCGAGCGTGGACACGATGCCCTCGGGGTCGTGGCCGAGTCCGGTCACCGGATCCCATTCATAGCCATGCGGGCCGAGCAGCCACGCATCGACGCGGCTGGCGATGTTGCCGGCCTTGTCCAACGGACCGCCCCACAGCAGCAGCCCGCCATAGGCCAGCAGCAGCACGGCGAGCCACACGCGTTGACCGGTCGCGCGCCAGTGGATCGCGATCAGTCCGGTGAACGCGAAACACAGCCCGATGCGTTGCAGCACGCCGGGGATGCGCAAGGCCGGCTTGCCCATCACCAGCCAGGCGAGCACATGCAGCGCCAGCCCCAGCAGCAGGATGCGCATCGCGCGCTTGATCACGACACCGCGCAGCGCATCGCCGCCGCCCGCCTCGATCTTGGCGCCCATCGCCAGCGACAGCGACACGCCCACGATGAACAGGAAGAACGGGAAGACGAAGTCGGTCGGCGTCCAGCCGTTCCAGGCCGCGTGTTCCAGCGGCGCGTAGACATGGCCCCAGTCGCCCGGGTTGTTGACCAGCAGCATCGCGGCGACGGCGAGACCGCGCAGCGCGTCGACCGACGCGATGCGTTGAGAGGGAGCGTTCATGGCGGCAGGAACGGAAGCGGAAACGGGAACGGAGGACTCGAAGGAATCAGAAGTCGCAGCGGCTCTCGAGCGCGGGTTGCGCGGCCGGCACCTGATCCAGGCGAGCAACGCCGCCGGCGCGCCAGCGCCCCACCTGCGCATCGACCTGCGCGGGGCTCAGCACCGTGTCCTTCACATGGAAGACCCAGTCGACGTCCTGCTCATACACGCGCGGCGCACCGCCCGCGGCGCCTTGCGGCAGCGGCCCATTCGGCGAGAACCACAGGTTGAAGTTGATCGACATCGGCACCACCGGATAGTTCCGGCCGCCGTGCTCGTCGATCTTGCGGCCGTCGATGAACCAGTGCGTGCGGCCATCGGCGACCTGCATCACCAGCGTGTGCCAGTCCTTGCCGGGCGCGCCCAGCGCGCCGAACTCCTCGTGCTGCTGGTTGAAGGCGAGCCACGGATCCAGCCGCACCGTCTGCCAGGTGATGCCGTAGATGCGCGTCTTGTCGCTGCCCCAGCCGCCGTTGGCGAGGTACTCCCAGTCCAGCTCGCTGAACTCGGGATCGAAGTCGTGCTTGAGCGGGCTGACCGCGTAGAAGGTCTGGATCACCGGATCGCCATCGGCGCCGCTGACCGGCTGGTCGCTGAAGCGGATGCGCGCGGCATAGGTGCCGGCCAGGTACTTGCGCTGGTGACAGACCTGCACCTGCGTCGTGCCCGCGCCGGTGCCATCCGTCGTGCCCTTCAGCCGCAGCTTGCCGTCGACGACGCTCAGGCCCTCGGGCGCCCAGCGCGATCCCGGAATCCCGGGATGGCCCGCGGCGCTGCGCGGCGTCCAGCCCTGCTGGAACATCGCCGCCGTGTCGGGATAGCTGAAGTCGTCGAAGAAATACTGGGGCGCCGCGGCTTGCGCGCTCGCCATCGTCAGCAACGCGCCCGCGAGGAGAGCGCCCTTCATGTCGCGCTTCATGTCGCGCTTTCGGCCGGCGTTCCGGCGCCATTGCCGTTGCCCTTGCCGTGCTGGCTGTCCTTGGCCTGCTTGCCGGGCATGCGCACGAAGAGCAGCAGCAGCAACGCGGGCACGCCGCAGGCGATGGTCCACAGGAAGAAGTGCTCGTAGCCCATCTTGATCTGGATGTCGCCGCTGATGGTCTTGGACAGGATGAAGCCCAGCTGCATCACGCCCGAACCCAGCGCGTAATGCGCCGTCTGGAATCGGCCCGGCGCGACCGCCTGCATGATGTACAGGATCATCCCGACGAAACCGAAGCCGTAGCCCAGCATCTCGATCGCGACGGCCGCGCCGACATGCCAGAGGTCCGCCGGCATCGTCACCGCGAGGTAGTAGAAGGTCGCATTGGGCACGGCCATCGCCACGATCAGGAAGGGCATCGCGCGGCGCAGGCTCATCCAGCTCGTGAAGTAGCCGCCGACGATGCTGCCCACCAGGAAGGCCGCCGTGCCCACCGTGCCGTAGATGCCGCCGACCTGCTCGGTCGTCAGCCCCAGGCCGCCCTTGGCGCGCGCCTCGATCAGGAACAGTGGACCGATCGTCTGCACCTGGCCCTCCGCGAAGCGGAACATCACGATGAACAGGATGGACAGCCAGATGCCGGGCTTGTTCAGGAAGTCATCGACGACCTCCACCAGCGTCTTCCAGACGCCGCTCACCGTCAGGTCGCGATGTTCCGTGTTCAGCGCGCCCGGCAGGGCATAGGCGTTGTAGCTGGCGAGCACGAACAGCAGGACGGCGAGCATCCCGAAGATCACCGACCACGCGTTCATGACGCCGATGCCGCGCTCCAGGTAACCGGCCAGCACCAGCAGGCCGCCCAGCGTGAGGAACTTGGACGCATTGAAGAACGCGCCCTGCCAGCCGGCGTAGGCCGCCTGCTGCCTGTCGTCGAGCGAGGCCATGTACAGGCCGTCGCACGCGATGTCGTGAGTGGCCGAGGCATACGCCAGCAGGAACAGCACGCCGATGCTCGCGGCGAACCACATCGGCAGCTGCAACGCGACGACCATCAGCGCCAGGCCCGCCGCGCCGGTGAACTGCATCGCCACCACGATCAGCTTCTTGCTGCGGGCGAGCTCCAGGAACGGACTCCACAGCGGCTTGAAGGCCCAGGCCAAGCCCAGCACGCCGGTCCAGCGCGCGATCTGGTCGTTGGCCACGCCCATGTTCTTGAACATCAGGCCGGCGATCAGCATGACGACGAAGAACTGCATGCCCTGCACGAAGTACAGGCTGGGCACCCAGCGGATCGGGTTGCGCGCGGGGCTCGCCGTGTTGGCGGCGGGAGTCGGCGAAGAGCTCATGGGGGAGGCCTCGATGCGATGCGTTGCGTGGCGCGGAATCAGGCCGCGAGCGTCACCGGCGACTGACCGCCGGCCTGGCCGCGGCCCTGCAGCCAGGCGCCCAGCGCGGCGAGCGCGCCGTCGGCATACCCCCAGCTGATCACCGTCGGGCCGCTGACATCCAGCGCCTGGAACGGATTCCACAACACCAGGTGCAGATCGGGCCGCCACGCCGCGGCGTGCTCGCCGTAACGCGCGCGGTGCGTCGACGCGACGATCGTGAAGCGGCCATCGGCGGGCACCGTCGCCCAGTCGAGCGCGGCGATGTCGGTCAGCGAGACGAACTCGACATCGCGGTAGCCCTCGAAGAGCGCCCTCACCTGCGCGCCGGTCGGTCCCGCTTCGGACACGCCGTCGGTGGGCACCTCGTCCTGCACGAGCACGCGGATCGCGCGATCGGCCGACGGCGGCGTCGCGCCGCGCAGCGCGCTCAGGCCCGCGGCCCAGGCGCGTCGCATCAGCACGTCGTCCTGCTCGCGCCGCGCGCCCGCGTAGTCGTCGAAGCGCACGGGGAAATCGCGGGCCAGCTTGTCCAGCCGCGCTTCGGCCTGACGGCCGCGCTCGACGCTCAGCCCGCCGCGCGACAGCGCGTCCTGCAGGGCGAGGATCGCCTGCGCCTGCTCGTCCAGCGAGCCCTGCGCGAGGATCATGTCGGCGCCCGCGTTGATCGCCAGCACCGCCGCCTTGGCGTAGCCGTAGCGCTCCGCGATCGCCTTCATCATCAGCGCGTCGGTGATGACGACGCCGTCGTAGCCGTATTCGTCGCGAAGGATCCCACCCAGGATCGTCTTCGACAGCGTCGCCGGGTACTGCGGATCGATCTTCGGATAGACGATGTGCGCGGTCATGATCGACGGCGCCGCGTCGCGCAAGGCCTTGAACGGCTTGAGCTCCAGCGCGTCCAGCTCGGCGCGGGTCTTCTCGACCGTCGGCAGGTCCAGGTGCGAGTCCACATGCGTGTCGCCGTGGCCGGGGAAGTGCTTGATGCAGCAGGCCACGCCCGCGTCCATCGAGCCCTTCATCCACGCGCCCGCCAGCCGCGTGACGGTGTCCGCGGTCTCGCCGAAGCTGCGCTCGGCGATCACCGGGTTGGCGGGGTTGTTGTTGATGTCGGTGACCGGCGCGAAGTTCCAGTTGATGCCGATGCCGCGCAGCCCGCGCGCCACCGCCGCGCCGACCTGCTCGGCCAGCGCCTCGTCACCGGCGGCGCCCAGCGCCATCGCCGAGGGCGGTTGCGGCAGGAAGGTCGCCCGCACGACCGAGCCGCCCTCTTGGTCCAGACCGATCAACGCGTCCGGGCCCATGGCCTCGCGCAGGTCCTTCGTCAGCTGGCGGACCTCGGCCTCGGTGCCCAGGTTCTTGCGGAACAGGCAGACCGCGCGGATCTGGTTGTCGCGCAGGAAGGCCGCGGTGGTTGCATCCAGCGTCTTGCCCTGGATGTCCACCATCACCAGCCGGCCCGGATGGAAAACTTGCTCGCTCATGTCGCTCTCTTCTGCCTGGCCCGCGGGTCGACGGCTGGGGATGGGAAGACCGGTGGGTCGGGATCAGTGGGTCTTGGTGACCTTGGCCAGATGGCGCGGCTGGTCCGGGTTCAGACCGCGCGCCTGCGCCAGCGCCTCCACCATCGGATAGAAGCTCTGCACCGCGGCGATGGGATCGAGGTCCTCGTTGCCGGTGCAGGTCAGCGGCAGCTCGGCGCCGGGCGTGCCTTCAGGGGCGGCCAGCAGCACGCGCGCGCCGCGGCCGCGCATCTCCTCGGCCAGGGCGATCAGCCCCGCCTGCGCCGGACCGCGCGGCGCGAAGACCAGCAGCGGATAGCCCTCCTCCACCAGCGCCATCGGGCCGTGCTTGACCTCGGCGCCGGAGAAGGCCTCGGCCTGGATGCCGCAGGTCTCCTTGAACTTCAGCGCCGCTTCCAGCGCGATCGGCAGCGAGGTGCCGCGGCCGATGACGAAGAGCTTGTCCGCGCCCTTGAGCACGTCCACGGCCACGTCCCAGCGTTGCTTGGCGGCCTGCTCCATCGCCTGCGGCAGCGACTGCAGCGCGGCGGCCAGGTCCTCGTCGCCCTGCCAGGCGGCGACGACGCGCGCGCCGGCCACCAGCTGTGCGATGTAGCTCTTGGTCGCGGCCACGCTCTGCTCGACGCCCGCATGCAGGCGGAACACGTGCTCGGCGGCGGCTTCCAGCGGCGAGCCGTCGGCGTTGACGAACGCGACGGTGCGCGCGCCGTTGGCGCGGAAGTACTGCGTCGGCGACACGAGGTCCGGGCTCTGACCCGACTGCGAGAACGCGAGCGACATCAGGCCCTTGCTCTCGATCTTGCTCTGGTACAGCGTGATCAGCGACATCGGCAGCGAGGTCACCAGACGGCCCAGGCGCGCCATGATCAGGTAGGCGAGGTAATGCGACGCGTGGTCGGAGCTGCCGCGGGCGATGGTCAGCAGCGAGCTCGGCGGCTGCTCGCGCAGCGCGTGTCCCAGCGCCGCGTAGGCGTTCTGATCGGCGGCCAGCTGACGGGCCACCACCTGCGGCGCGCTCAGCGCCTCATCCAGCATTCGCGAGGTCAATTGCTTCTCCTTCGATGACCACGCTGCGCAACTGCAAGCCACGGTCCAACACCACAAAGTCCGCCCAGGCGCCCGGAGCCAGTCGGCCCCGATCGTCCAGACCCAGGTAATCGGCCGCGTTCGTCGAGACGCGCCGCGACGCATCCTCGATCGGCAGGCCCAGCTTGAGCACCAGGTTGCGCAGCGCCTGGTCCATCGTCAGCGTCGATCCGGCGAGCGTCCCGTCGGGCAGGCGCACGCCGCCCAGGCACTTGGTGACGCGGTGGCGGCCCAGGCTGTACTCGCCATCGGGCATGCCGGCCGCGGCTGTCGAATCGGTGACGCAGAACAGGTGCGGGATGCTGCGCAGCGCGACGCGGATCGCGCCTGGATGCACGTGCAGCAGGTCCGGGATGATCTCGGCGTACTGCGCGTGTGCCAGCGCGGCGCCGACCATGCCGGGCTCGCGGTGGTGCAGGCCCGTCATCGCGTTGAACAGATGGGTGAAGCCGCCGGCGCCGCGGCCCAGCGCGGCCACGCCGTCCTCGTAGGTGCCCAGCGTGTGTCCGATCTGGATGCGGAAACCGGCCTCGCTCAGGCGCTCGACGAGCTCGAGGTTGCCCGGCAGCTCCGGCGCCAGCGTGATCAGCCGGATCGGCGCGAGCGCGTGCAGCTCGCGGATCTCCGCGATCGACGCGGCCTTGGCGAAGTCGGGTTGCGCGCCCAGCTTGCCGGGGTTGATGTACGGCCCTTCCAGGTGCACGCCCAGCACGCGGGCGCCGCCAGCGGGGCGTTCGGCGCAGGTGGGCGCGAGGTCGCGCATCGCGTGCCGGATCTCGTCCAGCGGCGCCGTCATCGTGGTCGCCAGCAGCGAGGTCGTGCCGTAGCGCGCATGCAGCCGGGCGAGTTGCGCGGCGGCGTCGCCGCCTTCCATCGTGTCGCGGCCGGCGCCGCCATGCACGTGGGTATCGATGAAGCCGGGCAGGATCAGCGGCAGGTCCTGCGCGCCGTGACGCGCCTCGTGCTCCGGCGCGGCGTGTCCGTCGATGCGGGTGATGCGCCCGCCTTCATGTTCCAGCACACCGCGGATGAACCCGCCAGGTGTCAATATGAATCCGTCGATGTGCTGGGCCGTCATCCGTCTCGCCTCATCTCCGCGACGAAGTCGTAGTAGTCGCTGCGGCAGTAGGAATGCGTGAGCTCCACGGCCTGTCCCTGGTCGAGGTAGCCCACGCGGGTGATGAAGAGCACGGCCTGACCCACCGGCACCTCGAGCAGCCCCGCCAGACGCGAGTCCGCGTTGATCGCGCGGATGTGCTGCAGCGCGCGCACCGGCGCGCCGCCATGCTGGGCGAGGTGCTCGTACAGCGAGGCATCGACCTTCTGCGGATCGGGCAGCACGGCCTCGGGCAGGATCGACAGCTCATAGGCCATGACCACGGCATCCGCCAGGCGCAGGCGCTCCAGGCGCGCCACGCGTTGACCGGTCGTCAGGCCCAGCGACAGCTGTTCATCGGGCGCGGCCATGGCGAAGCCGCGCGTCAGCCAGCGGCTGCTCGGCTTGAAGCCGCGTTGATGCAGTTCCTCGGAGAAGCTCGTCAGGCGCGACAGCGGCTGCTCGAGCTTGGGCGCGATGTAGTTGCCCGAGCCGCGCTTGCGCACGATCAGGCCCTGTTCCACGAGCCGGTCGATCGCCTTGCGCGCGGTGACGCGCGACAGGTCCAGCGACTCGGACAGCACGCGCTCGGACGGCAGCGCCTCGTCGGCCTGGTACTGGCCCTCGCGGATCGCTTGGGCCAGCTTGTGCGCGAGCTGCATGTACAGCGGCGAGGCGGCTTCGGAATCGGGCTTGAACTGGAAGGGCAGCTTGGTGCTCATCGGGCTTCTCTGCGTCTCAACGGGTTTCGGAGAGAGCGCCGCGGACCAGCCGCAGCGCGCCGTCGGCCGAGTCGCCTTGAGGCGACACGCAACGGGCCCGAATGTTGCCTGAGAAAAGCGCGGCGAGCCGCTGCGCCACGCTGCCCGCCAGCGACAGCGGCAGTTGCTGCGAAGGGTCCAGCGCGAGCGCGAGCTGCTCGAGCTCCGCCACCGCCTGCGCCACGAGCGCGGCCGCGGCGGGATCCGATCCGGCGTGCTCGAACACGAGCGGCGCCAGCTGCGCGTACGCGTGCTGCCCGGCCTGGGCGACCCAGGCGTTGATCGCGTCGCGGTCCTGTTCGTTCTGGCAGCCGGCGGCGCCCCAGACGGCCTGCGCGAGCGGGCCGGCCTCGACGCGGCCGTCCATGGCCTTCTGCGCGAGGCGCATCGCCTGGATACCGAGCCAGGCGCCGCTGCCCTCGTCGCCGCCGATCCAGCCCCAGCCGCTGACGCACACCAGCGAGCCGTCGGCCCGCAGCGCCTCGCCCACCGTGCCGGTGCCCGCGGCGATCACGCCGCCGGGCTGGCCCGCATGGGCGCCGATGACGGAGGTGGTGCCGTCATTCACGAGTTCGATGTGGAGGTAACCGGGCTGCTGCGCGATGAAGGCCTGCGCCTGCGCGGCGACGCCGGCGCCGGAAAGGCCCAGGCCGATGGCGGTCTCGGCCAGCGGCAGCCGGTCGATGCCGGCCTTCACGGCGGCTTCCTGCACGGCCATCTGGATGTGGCGCCAGGCCTGGGCGATGCCCTGTCCCAGCGCGGACGGACCGGCCCATCCCTGGCCGAGCAGCCGTCCGTGGACATCGCTCAGCCGGACCCGCGTGCCGGTGCCGCCGCCATCCACCCCCACCAGGAAGCGAACGGCCGCGAAGCGCGGCTGCAAGGGCGCGGACCAGGCGTCCGCCAGGGGGTGGCTTGTCATGATTAATACCAGTTTAGTACCAAAAAACGCAGAGCGTCAATTGGTAGCGCACTGGACTTAACCCTGATGCCGATGACGCGCTGCGCGGGGATTGGAGGTTATGACCACCACCGTACCAGTTATGGTTTCAGCGGAGATCGGGAGGACCACGTAGGGCGGCTTGCGACGAGCCCTCACCCCCCGCCCTCTCCCGCTCCGCGGGCGAGGGAGCCTCGGGTAGCCCCTCGCCCGCGGAGCGGGAGAGGGGTTGGGGTGAGGGCTCTGGGCGGGGCTCGATATCAGTCGAGCGACCAACCGAGCTCGACGCCCTTCCCTCGCAGCCACTCGCTCGCGGCCGAGAAGTGCCCGCAGCCGATGAAGGGCGCCGGTCCGCGCGTCGCGGACAACGGCGACGGATGGTTGGCCTGCAGCACCAGATGCCCGTGCCCGGCCGCCTCGATCAACGCGGCCTTGGCCTGCGCGTGCGCGCCCCACAGCAGGTAGACCTTGGGCGCGGGATCCTTCGCCGTCGCCGCGATCAACGCGTCGGTCAGCGACTCCCAGCCCTTCTTCGCATGGGAACCGGCCGCGCCGTCCTCCACCGTCAGGCTGGTGTTGAGCAGCAGCACGCCGCGCCGTGCCCACTCGGCGAGATGACCCGACATCGCCGGCTGCTGCCCCAGGTCACGCTGCAGCTCCTTGAAGATGTTGCGCAACGACGGCGGCAGCTTCTCGCCCACCGGCACCGAGAACGACAGCCCTTCCGCCTGCCCCGGCCCGTGATACGGGTCCTGGCCGACGATGACGACCTTGACGTTCGTGAGCGGCGTGAGCCGCAACGCGCGCAGCGGATCCGGCGGATAGATCACCGCGCCCTCGGCGATCCGCGTCTTCAGCAGCGCCTCGATGCGCTGCCCATCGGCGCTCACGCGCCACGCGTCGATGAGCGGCTGCCAGCCGTCCCCGGCCGACCAGTCGAGGGCCTTCAGCGTCGCGGACATCAGCGGAACAGCGCCGACAGCGCCGCGCCCGGATCGGGCGCGCGCATGAAGGCCTCGCCGACGAGGAAGGCATTCACCCGCGCGTCGCGCATGCGTTGCACATCGTCGGGGCCGAGGATGCCCGACTCCGTCACCAGCAGCCGGTCCGCGGGCACTTGCGGCAGCAGCGCCAGCGTCGTGTCCAGCGTGACCTCGAAGGTCTTCAGGTTGCGGTTGTTGATGCCCACCAGCGGCGTCTTCAGGCGCAGCGCGCGTTCCAGCTCCGCGCCGTCATGCACTTCCACCAGGACGTCCAAGCCAAGTCCCATCGCGCAATCCTCGAGCTCGGCCATCTGCCCGTCGTCCAGGCTGGCGGCGATCAGGAGGATGCAGTCCGCGCCCATCGCCCGGGCCTCGTAGACCTGGTACGGGTCGATCATGAAGTCCTTGCGCAGCACCGGCAGCGCGCACGCCGCGCGCGCCTGCTGCAGGTAGGCGACCGAGCCCTGGAAATGCGGTGCGTCGGTCAGCACGCTCAGGCAGGCCGCGCCGTGCTGCTCGTAGCTGCGGGCGATGTCGGCGGGACGGAAGTCCTCGCGCAGCACGCCCTTGCTCGGGCTGGCCTTCTTCACCTCGGCGATGACGCCGCTGCGGCCCGCGGCGATCTTGGCGCGCAGCGCGGCCTCGAAACCTCGCGTGGGTTCGGCGCGCGATTCGGCCTCGGCCCGCAGCGCGCTCAGCGGCTTGAGCGCCTGCGCCGCGGCGACTTCCTCGCGCTTGACGGCGTTGATGCGATCCAGGATGTCAGACATGGAATTCCTCTTCAGCCCTGCGCCGCGGCGAGCCGCTGCGTCTGGGCGACGAACTGGTCCAGCTTGGCGCGCGCCGCGCCGGACTCCAGCACCACGCGCGCTCGCGCGACGCCATCGGCGATGGACTCGGCGACATTGGCCGCGTACAGCGTCGCGCCGGCGTTCAGCAGCACGATGTCGCGCGCCGCGCCGGGCTCGTTGTCCAGCACGCCGAGCAGGATGCGGCGGCTCTCCTCGGGACCGCTCACGCGCAGGTTGCGGCTCGCGACCATCGGCATGCCGAAGTCCTCGGGATGGATCTCGTACTCGCGGATCTCGCCGTTCCTGAGCTCGCCCACCAGCGTGGCCGCGCCCAGCGAGATCTCATCCATGTTGTCCTTGCCGTAGACCACGACCGCGTGCTGCGCGCCCAGGCGCTGCATCACGCGCACCTGGATGCCGACGAGGTCCGGGTGGAACACGCCCATCAGGATGTTGGGCGCGCCGGCCGGGTTGGTCAGCGGGCCCAGGATGTTGAAGATCGTGCGCACGCCCAGTTCCTTGCGGACCGGCGCGATGTTCTTCATCGCCGGATGGTGGTTGGGCGCGAACATGAAACCGATGCCGGACTCGCGCACGCATTCGGCCACCGCCTGCGGCGACAGCGACAGCGTCACGCCCAGCGCCTCCAGCACGTCCGCGCTGCCGGTCTTGGACGACACGCTGCGGTTGCCGTGCTTGGCGACCTGCGCGCCCGCCGCGGCCGCGACGAACATCGAGCAGGTCGAGATGTTGAAGGTGTGCGCGCCGTCGCCGCCGGTGCCGACCACATCGACCAGGTGCGGGCCGGGCTCGATCGGCACCTTCACGGAGAACTCGCGCATCACCTGCGCCGCGGCGGTGATCTCGCCGATGGTCTCCTTCTTCACGCGCAGCCCGATGAGGATGGCCGCCGCGGTGACCGGCGAGATGTCGCCGCTCATGATCCGGCGCATCAGCGCCA
Organism: Roseateles sp. So40a; assembly: GCF_048081605.1. Lineage (NCBI taxonomy): Bacteria > Pseudomonadati > Pseudomonadota > Betaproteobacteria > Burkholderiales > Sphaerotilaceae > Roseateles > Roseateles sp. So40a. Next base: position 4,605,555 of record NZ_CP182288.1, read on the forward strand.
GCATCTCGTCGTGGAAGATCTCGCGGTGCTCGATGACGCGGGTCAGCGCCTCGTTGTCGGTGATGGGCATCGTGACTCTCCCGCTCAGGCGTTGAAGAAGCGGCGCGTGGCCGCGATCGCGCGATCGACGCCCGCGGCGTCGACATCGAGGTGGGTGACGAAGCGCAGCTTGTACAGGCCGGTCGTCAGCACGCCCTCGCCCTTGAGGTGCGCGACCAGCTTCGCCGCGATGTCCTTGTCGACGTCGCAGAAGATGATGTTGGTCTGCGGCGCCTCGACCGTCAGGCCCGGCAGGCCCTGCAGCCCCTCGGCCAGCCGCTGGGCCAGCGCATGGTCCTCGGCCAGGCGCGCGACCTGGTGGTCCAGCGCGTAGTGCGCGGCGCTGGCGAGCAGCCCGGCCTGGCGCATGCCGCCGCCGAGCATCTTGCGCCAGCGGTGCGCGCTCTTGATCAGCTCGCGCGAGCCGCACAGCACCGAGCCGACCGGCGCGCCCAGGCCCTTGGAGAAGCACACCGACACGCTGTCGAAGTGCGCGCAGATGCGCCGCGCGGCGGCATACGCGTCACCGCCCTCGCGCGCCGCGATCGCGACCGCGGCGTTGAACAGCCGCGCGCCGTCGAGATGGCGCGACAGGCCGTGGCGGGTCGCGAGCCCGGACGCCGCGGCGAGGTAGTCCATGGGCAGCACCTTGCCGCCGATGGTGTTCTCCAGCGCCAGCAGCCGGGTGCGCGCGAAGTGCGCGTCATCGGGCTTGATGCTGGCCTCGATGTCGGCCAGCGGCAGCGAGCCATCGGGCGCGTGGTTCAGCGGCTGCGGCTGGATCGAACCGAGCACCGCCGCGCCGCCGCCTTCCCAGCGGTAGGTGTGGGCGAACTGGCCGACGATGTACTCGTCGCCGCGCTGGCAATGCGCCATCAGCGCGGCGAGGTTGCTCTGCGTGCCGGTGGGCATGAACAGCGCGGCCTCGAAACCGAGCCGCTCCGCAAGCGCCGCCTGCAGCCCGTTGACGCTGGGATCGTCGCCGAAGACGTCGTCGCCCAGCGGCGCCACGGCCATCGCCGCGCGCATGCCGGCGGTGGGCTGGGTGACGGTGTCGCTGCGCAGATCGACGATCGCGCCGGATGGACCGCTTGCCTTGCTGCCTTCGTTCATCGTGCCAACTCCAGGAAGTTCTTGAGCATCGCGTGGCCGTGCTCGGAGAGGATGGATTCGGGATGGAACTGCACGCCCTCGAGCGGCGTGGCCGTGCCGGCCAGCGCGCGATGACGCACGCCCATGATCTCGCCGTCCTCGCTGCGCGCGCTGATCTCGAGCTCCTTCGGGATCGTCGATTCCTCGATCGCCAGCGAGTGGTAGCGGATCACGTCGAAGCGCTCGGGCAGTCCGCTGAAGACGCCCTGCGTGTCGGTCGCGATCGTCGAGGACTTGCCATGCATCTGCACCTTCGCGCGGACGATGTTGCCGCCCAGCGCGGCACCGATGCTCTGGTGGCCCAGGCACACGCCAAGAATGGGGAGCTTCCCGATGAAGCGCTGGATCGCCGGCACGCACACGCCGGCTTCCTTGGGCGTGCACGGGCCGGGCGAGAGCACCAGGTGCGTCGGGTTGAGCGCGGCGATCTCGTCCAGCGTGATCTGGTCGTTGCGGACAGTCTTCACGTCGGCGCCGAGCTCGGCGAAGTACTGCACCAGGTTGAAGGTGAAGCTGTCGTAGTTGTCGATCATCAGCAGCATGTCGTTCTCCGTCTTCAGCTTCAGAAACCTTCCTCGACCAGCTCCGCGGCGCGCAGCAGCGCGCGCGCCTTGGCCTCGGTCTCCTTCCACTCGAGCTCCGGGACCGAGTCGGCCACGATGCCTGCGGCGGCCTGCACGTACAGCACCTGGTCCATGACGACGCCGGTACGGATCGCGATGGCCAGGTCCATGTCGCCGCCGAAGCTCAGGTAGCCGCAGGCGCCGCCGTAGATGCCGCGCTTGACGGGCTCGAGCTCGTCGATGATCTCCATCGCCCGGATCTTGGGCGCGCCCGAGAGCGTGCCCGCGGGGAAGCTGGCGCGGAAGACGTCCATGTTGGCCACGCCGGGCTTGAGCAGGCCTTCGACGTTGCTGACGATGTGCATCACATGCGAGTAGCGCTCCACCGCGAAGGCATCGGTCACCTTGACGCTGCCGGTCTGCGCGATGCGGCCGATGTCGTTGCGCGCCAGGTCGATCAGCATCAGGTGCTCGGCGCGTTCCTTGGGATCGGCCTTGAGCTCGACCTCCAGCGCCTGATCCTGCTCGGGCGTGCCGCCACGCGGACGGGTGCCGGCCAGCGGCCGGATCGTGACCTTGCGGCCGTCGGGCGTCTGCTCCTGGCGGACCAGGATCTCGGGCGAGGCGCCCACGATCTGGAAGTCCCCCATGTCGTAGAAGTACATGTAGGGGCTGGGATTGAGCGAGCGAAGCGCGCGGTACAGGCTCAGCGGCGACTCGGTGTAGCGCTTCTTGAGCCGCTGACCGAAGACGATCTGCATGCAGTCGCCCGCTGCGATGTAGGCCTTGGCCTTGTCGACCGACGCGAGGAAATCGGCCTTGGCGAACTCCCGCTCGACCGGATGCGCCTGACCGCGCACCACGCGCGGCGCCGCCACCGAGTAGCCCAGCTTGTCCTTGAGCTCGGTGAGCCGCTTCTTGGCCTTGAAGTAGGCCTCGGGCTGCGCGGGGTCCGCGTAGACGATCAGGTAGAGCTTGCCCGACAGGTTGTCGATGACGGCAAGCTCCTCGCACTGCAGCAGCATCACGTCGGGCGTGGGCAGGCCGCCCTCGGGCGTCGACGCGGCCAGGCGGGGCTCGATGTAGCGCACCGCGTCATAGCCGAAGTACCCGGCCAGACCGCCGCAGAAACGCGGCATGCCGGGCCGCAGCGCGACCTTGAAGCGCTGCTGGTAGGACTCGATGAAGGCGAGCGGATCGCCCTCGTGCGTCTCGACCACGTCGCCGTCGCGGATCACGCGGGTGATGGGGCCTTCGCTCTTGAGCACGGTGCGCGCGGGCAGCCCGATGAAGGAGTAGCGCCCGAAGCGCTCGCCGCCGACCACGGATTCCAGCAGGAAGCTGTGGCGCCCGGGGCCGTTGCCGGCGCACAGCTTCAGGTAGAGCGAGAGCGGGGTTTCAAGGTCCGCGAAGGCCTCGCTGATCAGCGGGATGCGGTTGTAGCCGTCGGCGGCCAGGCTTTGGAATTCCAGTTCGGTGATCACGTCGTCAAACCTCATGTCCGTTGCGGCGTGCCGTCAGTGACGCGGTGGTCCCGGCGCGCGCGCAAGCGCATAACTCAGGTCGCCTGTTGGACCTGCCCCGTACGGTAGGGTGCAGCGGATATGTGACGGTGTCCCGCGCCCGGGGGTGAGGGTGGACGGCGGGTGGCAAGCAGCAGGCGGCTTCAGGTGAAGTCGTGCCAGGATCGCCAGGGCCAGGCTCCCCGGTCGTTCGACCCCTTGATGTGCTTGCGCGTGATAAACATGGTGCGGGCGAGTGTAGCAGGACGATCCCCGATGGCCTGGCGCCGGGCGCATGGCGGATACTGCGCGCCCAGAGTCGGCCGTGGAGCCGGCCGTTCCTCCTGGAGGGAAGGAGACACGATGTCCAAGCGCAAGGTCCTGATGGCTGCGGGTGCGCTCGCGGCCGCGATGCTGACGCCGCCCGCGGCGTTCTCCCAGACGACGACAGCGGCCTCGGCCGCCGCGCCGGCCGCACCGATCGAGGTGGCCGGCGTCAAGTACGACGGCAACGTCGAGGTGGCGGGTCAGAAGCTCGTGCTCAACGGCGCGGGGATCCGCTACAAGGCGATCTTCAAGGTCTACACGGCCGGGCTGTACCTGAACGCGAGGGCGGCGACGCCCGAGACGGTGCTCGCCAACACCGGCCCGAAGCGCATCCACATCCAGATGCTGCGCGACATCGACGGCGAGGAGCTGGGCAAGCTCTTCACCAAGGGGATGGAGCAGAACGCGACGCGCGAGGAATTCGGGCGGTCCATCACCGGCGTGCTGCGCATGTCGGAGATCTTCGTGCAGAAGAAGAAGCTCAAGACGGGCGAGAGCTTCGGCGTGGACTACATCCCGGGCACGGGCACCGTGGTCTTCGTCAACGGCCAGCTGATTCCCGGCGAGCCGATCAAGGGCGAGGACTTCTTCAACGTGCTGCTGAAGATCTGGCTGGGCAAGTCCCCGGCGGACAGCGACCTGAAGGTCGCGCTGCTGGGCGGCGGCAAGGCCGCGCCCACGAGCTCTCGCAACGCGGCGGGCAGCAGCCGCTGATCCGCACGCGACGGGCGCTCAGCCGAGCAGCTCGTCCAACCGGTCCAGATGTCGATCCGCGGGCACGCCGCGGATCGGCTCGCCGTGGTTGTAGCCGTAGCTCACCAGCGCGATCGGGCAGCCCGCGGCGCGCGCGGCGCGCGCGTCGTTGCTCGAGTCCCCGATCATCCACGTCGTCGCAGGCGCGCTGCCCAGCGCCTCGCAGGTCTTGAGCAGCGGCATCGGGTCGGGCTTCTTGCGCTCGAAGTCGTCGCCGCCGAAGACGCGGTCGAAGTAAGGCGCCAGGCCCTTGCGCTGGAGCAGCTCGCGTGCGAAGGCCGCGGGCTTGTTGGTCAGGCAGGCCATCGGCAGGCCCAGCGCCTTGAGCGCGTCCAAACCCTCGATGACGCCGGGGAAGACATCGGCGTGCTCGCCGTTGAGGACCTCGTAATGGCGCTGGTAGAGCGCCCAGGCGGCCTCGTAGCGGTCCTGCGGCGCGCCGACCTCGGCGAGCACGCTGCGGATCAGGTGCTCGCTGCCCTGGCCGATCGTGTGCTCGATGAAATCGCGCGAGACCGCGGGCAGCGACAGGTCGGCCGTCACGCGGTGGAGGACGGCGACGAAGTCGCCCAGCGTGTCGACGAGCGTGCCGTCGAGATCGATCATGAAGGCGGTGGGCGTGGGATGCAGCACAGGCGGGTCCGTCAGGTGTGGGGGGAATATCGGGTGATGTCAGGCGCGCATGCTAGAGTGCAGCCCCATAGATTCGCGCAAGACCTTTCTTCTGAGGTCTTTTTCTGCGGCCCCTCGGGTCCTCTCCGGACCTATTGCGAGCGGCCTGTTCCAGCATCACCCCCCGCTGACGGCTCTTGAGTGTTTCTGTCCCGGTCCGCTTCGTGCCGCCCGGGTTTTCCTGTTCATTCCAATTCCTAGAAGGAAACACCATGTCGAGCAAGCAAGGCACCGTGAAGTGGTTCAACGACGAGAAGGGCTTCGGCTTCATCACGCCGACCGACGGCAGCAAGGACCTCTTCGCCCATCACAGCGAAATCCAGAGCAGCGGCGGTTTCCGCACGCTGGCTGAAGGCGCCAAGGTCGAGTTCGAGACCAAGGAAGGCCCCAAGGGCCTGCAGGCGACCAACATCCGCGTGGTCTGACGCTCAGGGGCGGCGCGCGGGCTTCGTGCCCGGCGCCTGCTCCGCACCGGCCGCGGCCACCTCGGCCGCGACCTCCGCGACCAGCGCCCGCAACCAGCGGTGCGCCGGGTCGTCGCGATACCTCACATGCCAGGCGATCTGCACCGGGAAGGTGCCCAGATCCACCGGCGACGGCAACACCGTCAACCGTTTGTCCGACGCGAGCTTTCGACAGATCTGCGCCGGCAGCGTCGCGCAGTAGTCGGTCACTGCGATCACTTCGGGCACCGCCAGGAAGTGCGTCACCGACACCGCCACATCGCGCTTGAGCCCCTGCCGTTCGAGCGCCTGGAACAGCCCCGCGCGCAACCGCCCCGGCGGCACCACGTTGACGTGCTTGAGCTGCTCGTACTGCTTGCGCGTCATCTTGCGATCCACCGTCGGGTGGCCTCGTCGCACGATGCACGCCAGACCGTCCTCCATCACATGCTGCACGACGAGGTTGTCCGGCGGCTCGACGATCCGCCCCAACACCATCGCCGTGGAGCCTGACACCACGCCGGTCTCCGCCAGGTCCGTCCCATACGGCGTGAGCCGCACCGACATGCCGGGCGCGCGCTGGCGCAGCCGCGCCACGATCGCGGGCACCAGCACCAGCTCCACGTAGCTGTTGGGCGCCAGCGTGACGAGCTGCGTGGACTTCAGCGGATCGAAGTCCTGCTGGCCGAGGATGGCCGCGTCCAGGCTCGCGAGCGCCGCGGCGATGACCGGCGCGAGCTCCTCGGCCTTCTGCGTGGGCTGCATGCCGTAGCGCTCGCGGATGAACAGCGGGTCCATCAGCATCGCGCGCAGCCGCGTCAGCGCGTTGGACAGCGCCGGCTGCGTGATGCCCAGCCGCTGCGCCGCGCGCGTCACGCTGCGTTCCTCCATCACGGCGAGGAAGACGGGCAGCAGGTTGAGGTCGTATCGCATCCAGATATCGTGCCTCAACCGCGCGATCAAGCGGAGGGAACGCCCCGTGAAGCGGCACTCGCCACCGCCGGCATGCGCCTCATGACGATCAGGAGAACGCCCCCACCGCCGTGACCAGGGACTGGGACTGCTGTTCCAGCGACTCGGCCGCGGCAGAGGCCTGCTCGACGAGCGCGGCGTTCTGCTGCGTGGCTTGATCCATCTGCGCGATGGCCTGGTTGATCTGCTCGATGCCGGCGGTCTGCTCCTGACTCGCGCTCGAGATCTCGCCCACGATATCGGTCACCCGCTTCACGCTGGCCACGATCTCCGACATCGTCGCGCCCGCCCGCGTCACGAGCGCCCCACCCGCCTCGACCTTCTCCACCGAATCGCCGATCAGCGCCTTGATCTCCTTGGCCGCCGCGGCGCTGCGTTGCGCCAGCGTGCGGACCTCCGAGGCCACCACCGCGAAGCCGCGTCCCTGCTCCCCGGCACGCGCGGCTTCCACCGCGGCATTCAGCGCCAGGATGTTGGTCTGGAAGGCGATGCCGTCGATCGTGCCGATGATGTCGACGATCTTGTTGGACGAGGTGCTGATCGACGTCATCGTCGCCACCACCTGATCCACGACCTGGCCGCCCTGGACCGCGATCTCCGAGGCCGACATCGCCAGCTGGTTGGCCTGGCGCGCGTTGTCGGCGCTCTGCTTGACGGTGGCGGTCAGCTCCTCCATCGACGCGGCGGTCTCCTCCAGCGCGCTGGCCTGGGACTCGGTGCGCGAGGACAGGTCACGGTTGCCCATCGCGATCTCGCCGGCCGCGCTGGCGATGGTGTCCGTCGAGCCGCGGATCTGCGACACGGTCGTGGACAGGCTGCGTTGCATGCGGTCCATCGCCGCGAGCAGGCTGTCGTGATGCGCGCCGCGCAGGTCCACGGCCACGTTCAGGTCGCCGCCGCCGATGCGGTGGACGATGTCGGACGCATAGGCCGGCTCGCCGCCCAGCTGCCGGTAGATGCTGCGGGCCATGTTCCAGCCCAGCACGCCCACCACCGCCATCAGCAGCGCGCCCAGCGACAGCAGCACCACCGCGCTGCGCCAGAACGCGTTGTCGATGTCGTCGATGTAGTCGCCGAAGCCGATGATCCAGTCCCAGGGCTCGAAGCGGGTCACCGCGTAGAGCTTCTCGACCGGGTCCTTGGTGTTGGGCCGCGTGCCGGGGGCGATCACCGTGCCCACCTTCTCGCCCTTGAGGGCGGCGCGGTAACGCTCGCCGGCTTCCTTGCCGCCCTTGGCGTCGACGATGCCGACGCGTTTCGGATTCGGATGCACCAGGTTCACGTCGTCGCTGTAGCCGCGGACGAAGAAGTAGAGCTCGTCCTTGCGGAAGCTGCCGATGATCAGCTTGCCCTGCTTCTGCGCTTCCTCGCGGGTGATCTGCCCCGCGACCTCCTGCGCATGGAGCTTCTCCAGCGCGGAATGCGCCAGCACCACCAGCGTGGACAGCTGCGCGGTGCGCTCCTTCATCATCGTCTGACGCAGCGTCGTGAGCGACACCGCCGCCAGCACCAGCATGCCGATCAACGCGGCCAGGCACAGGAAGAGGATTCGGGTCTTGAGTTTCATGGGCAGGAGGAGGCTGGCATCCGCGCACGCGGACGGGACCGGCCCTTCAAGGGCCATCCGGCTTTATCGGCCAGAACGTCTCGCCAATGAAGGCCCTGGCCGCTAACGGACACCGTCTGGCGTCACAAGCGCACGCTTCGGGTCGACCCGCCCCCACGATTGACGCCTTGCGACGCCCTGCCCGGGCGCCTAGGCTGATCGATCGACATCACGGGGAGACGGCCATGCCCTTCGATCAGGACGCGCGCGACAGCGGCATCGCGCTGGCGCTCTCGGGCGGCGGATTCCGCGCCGTCCTCTTCCATGTCGGCGTGCTGTGGCGGCTCAACGAGCTCGGCACGCTCGGCCGGATCGCGCGCTTTTCCAGCGTCTCCGGCGGCTCCATCACCGCGGGTGTCCTCGCCGTGCGATGGCCGCGGCTGGCCTTCGACGCCAACGGCCGATCCGCGCGATTCCAGGACGAGATCGTCGCCCCGCTGCGCGAGTTCTGCGCCCGCAACATCGATGTGGCCTCGGTCCTCGCCGGCGCCTTCAACCCCTTCCGCTCCGCCGGCGAGGCCGTCGCCGACGAGTACCGCAAACGCCTGGGCCTCGGCGTCTCGCTGCAGACGCTGGCCGACACGCCACGTTTCGTCTTCAACGCGACCAACTACGCCACGGGCGTGAGCTTCCGATTCTCCAAGCCCTATGCCGGCGATTACCGCATCGGTCTGATCCACAAGCCCGCCTTCGACGTCGCCACCGCCGTGGCCTGTTCCAGCGCGTTCCCGCCGGTGCTCGCGCCCATCGAGATCGACGTGCGACCCGAGGACTTCGCGCGCGTCGACGGCGCCGATCTCTACGACCAGATCGACTATCGCCGCCGCCTGATGCTGGCCGACGGCGGCGTCTACGACAACCTCGGCCTGGAGACCGTCTGGGGCCGTTACGAGACCGTGCTGGTCAGCGACGCCGGCAAGCCCTTCGACATCGACGCCGGCATCGGCACCCTGGCGCCGCGTCAGATCCTGCGCGCGATGGACATCGGGCTCAATCAGGCCCTGTCCCTGCGCAAGCGCATGCTGATCGCGGCCTACGCGCGAGGCGATGCCAAGGGGGCGTTCTGGGCCATCGACACCGATCCCGGCGACTACCCCGCGACCGAGCTGCCCGCGCTGCGCGTGGCCCCGGAACGCATCGCCGACCTCGCGGCGATCCGCACACGCCTGGATCGCTTCAAGGAGCAGGAGCAGTGCGAGCTCATCAACTGGGGCTACGCGGTCACGGACGCCGCGGTGCGCTCACGCGCTCCGCACGTGGCCTTCCTCGCCGAGAAACCCGCCTGGCCCTACGCGGACCACGCGCTGCACTGAGCCCCAGCGCACGCGACGCCGATGGCCGACGTCTTCCGCATCGAGATGCTGCCGGCGCTGCACGGCGATTGCCTTCTGCTCGAATACGGCGACGCCGCCCGGCCGCATCGCGTGCTGATCGACGGCGGCCCGATCGGGGCCTGGAACGCGCTGTCGGCGCGACTCGACGCGCTGCCGGCCGACCAGCGCGAGCTCGATCTGCTCGTCATCACCCACGTCGACGCCGATCACATCGAGGGCTGCCTGAAGCTGCTGAACCACGGCGAGCTCGCGACCTTCCGCGACATCTGGTTCAACGGCTGGCCCCATGTCGGTCAGCAGCTCAGGGAGCCGGACGGCAGCGCCTACGCGCTCGCCACGCCCCCGCCGCCCGGCCAGCGCAGTCCGATGCAGGGCATGGAGATCAGCGTGCGCATCGATGGACGGCAGTGGAATGCCGCTTTCGGCGGCGCGCCCGTCTTCGTGCCGGCACGCGGGCCGCTGCCCGTGCGCGAGCTGCCCGGCGGCCTGCGATGGACGCTGCTGTCGCCGACGCTGCCCAAGCTCGAGAAGCTGCGCACCGCCTACGAGCGCGCCCTGACGAAGGCCTCGATCGATGCCGAGGACACCGAGGCGCTGCGGGCGCGGCTGGACGCCAAGACCGCGCTGCGCGGCTCCGATCCGTCGCGGCGCCCCACCCCGGCGGAGATCCTGTCCTCGGCCGCGCTGGCCGCGGCGCCGATGGACAACGCCGTCGCCAATGGGTCCAGCATCGCCGCGATCGTCGAGTACCAGGGCCGGCGCCTCGCGCTGCTGGGCGACGCGCATGCACCCACGCTGTCCGACTCGCTGGCGCGCCTGGCGGCCTCGCTCGGAGAGCCCCGCGTGCGACTCGACGCGATCAAGCTCGCCCACCATGGCTCCATCGCCAACCTCGACGAGACGCTGCTGAGCCGCGTGGATTGCGACACCTGGCTGATCTCCACCAACGGCAACCTGTTCAACCACCCGGACACCGAGGCGGTGGCGGCGATCGTGAAGCGCGCGCGCGGCCAGCGCCTGCTCTTCAACTACCGCTCCGATCGCACCGCACCGTGGGACGATCCCGCGTTGCGCGAGACGCATCGCTACACGCCCGTCTATCCGAAGTCGCCGGAATCAGGCCTGGTGCTGGATCTGCTCAGCGGTGCCGCGTCGTGATGCATCGACCGCGCCGGCTCTAGCGCGGGGATCGGTCGCGAACCTCAGGCGCGGAACTCCGGCGTGACCAGCATCGCCGACGCCCACGCGTTGTCGCGCTCGCGGTAGCGCCGATAGATGCGCCGGCGCGCCAGCCCGAAGGCCGCGCCCAGCGAGTGACTGCGCAGCAGCATGCGGTAGAACAGCCGCGCCTGGATCGCCGCGGTTCGGTCGTTGACGCGGCAGCGATAGCCCAGCACCGCGTGGATGCCGGCAGCGGCCGCCAACGCGGCGAAGCCCGAGTTGCCGCTCTCGCAGCTGCTCAGGTAGACGAAGCGCGCGGCGCGCATGTAGCTGACGACGTCGCCGAAGTCGATGCACTCGGGCGCGTCGGGCGCGCCGACGAAGAGGAAGCCCGTGCCGCCGTTCTGCTCGGCGCCCAGCGGCTGGTAATACGTGTGTCCCGCGAAATGGATGAGATCCCAGCTGCCATCGCGCAACGCGGCCTCCAGCGCGCCGCGCGTGACCGGCCCGTCCAGCCCCAGCACCTGGATGTTGTCCGCGTAGAAGAGCGGCTGTCCGGTCCGCGGCGCCACCGTCGTCAGCAGGCGCCGCACCCGCTCGCATTCAATGCGGACCAGCGTCAGCGGGTCCAGCCGCACCATGCCGCCCGCGAGCTTGTCGCTATAGACGCTGCCATGCGTGTCCGCGCAGATCAGCAGCGCGCGCCGCGCGGCCGGTGATCCCGAGAACAGGTCGACCGACGGATCCGCCTCGCTCTCCAGCAGTCGCCGCGCCACCGACGAGGCCCGCGCCAGCCAGGGCTCGGGCAGCAGCGACGGATCGAAGACCGCTTCCAGCATCAGCGGGTAGCAGTCCTCGGAGACGTCGAAGATCAGATGCTCGGGCAGCTTGCGACCCGCGTCGCCGAGCTGCGCGATCGCCTCGGACTGCGCCTTCTCACGCTGCAGCTGGAAGGGCGGGTTGTCCTCGCACAGCGCGATGCGGATGCTCTTGCCGATGCCGGAGAACTCCGCATACCAGTCCGGACGCAGCAGGTTCATGACCCAGCGGCTCGACGCCGCCGCGCTGATCGACAAGGGCCCGTCCCCGTTGAAGCGGAAGCCCACGCCCTTCATCTCGAAGTGCCAGTCGCGGGCCCGGGCCCGCACGCGGATCTGCAGGCCCGGCTCGACGACACGGTCCGGCCGCAGCAGGTCCAGCGCGAAGCTGCCGGCGGTGGCGGGGTCCGCATAAAGCGTGACATCGGGGATGCGCGCGCATTCGCGCACCAGCTCCGAGGTCAGCGCCGGCGCCAGCAGCATGATCGGCGCCGTCGTCACCAGCCGCGCCTGGCGGCAGAAGGCGAGCCCGCCGCCGTCCTCGACGACCGCGCCGGAGTCCGCGGCCAGGCGGCTGCCCACGATGATGAAGTCCATGCGCTGCTGCTGCAGGAGCTGCAGCCCGGTCTCCGCGATGAACTCCTGCTGCACGGTGTGCGGGCCGAGCTGACGCAGCTGCTTCTTGATCGGCTCGTCGTCGATGCCGACCTGCAGCCGGTTGAGCACCAGGAGGAACTCAGCCATGGGGCCTCCGGTGCGGGAAGCCGAGCACGAACTCGGTGGTGTCGTCGGGCAGCGCGTTGAGCTTGAAGCTGCCGTTCTGGCTCTTCATGAGCCGCGCGATCAACGGGTTGGCCAGGCGCAGGTCGGCCTGCGCGGCCTCGGGTGCGCCGAAACGCGCGCCCTGTCGCCGCGCCGGCGGCAGCTTGCCGCGCAGCCGCAGGAACACCGCGTCGTCATCGGGCACCAGCGTCAGCAGCACGCGGCCCGTCTCGGGCGAGGCGCGCAGCAGCACCGACAGCAGGCTCTCCACCGCGATGTGCAGCTGGGTGTGGTCGGCCTCGATCTCCACAGCCTGCTCGAAACCCTTCAACTCGACCTTGGCCCGCTCCGACACGGTCAGGCTCGCCAGCAGCGCCTGCAGCTCGCTGTCCAGGCGGATCACGCAGGGCAGGCGCGAGCGGTTGCGGGCCTCGCGGTTGTACATGGCCAGGCGCGTGAAGGCGTGCTTGACGCGGCCGAGCTGGCGCAGCACCGCCTGCAGGTCGCGCATGCGGGTGGTGTCGCCGCGGCCAGCGGATTTCTGCGTGGCTTCGTGCGCGGCTTCCAGCTGGCTTTCCAGCCACGACATCGCCAACCCGAGCGGCGCCTGCGTCTCGACGGCCAGCTCATAGGCGGTCTCCTCCAGGAACTCCAGTTGCACCGAGCGCCGGATCGGACGCAGGTCGCGGGCGATGAAGACGTGGCCGCCGAGTTGCCCCGGGAAGTCGCGACGCGTGACGAAGACCGAGGTCGGCGGCGGCTCGGCGGCCCCGCTCACGCCTGCCGCTGCGGCCGGCTCGACGCTCGAACCCGCATCGCCGCTCGTCGACTCGCACGGCGGCCGGGCGACGCGCATCTCACCGATGCGCTCGCCGGCCTCGGTGCCGCGCAGCAGGGCCTCCAGCGGCTGCGGGTCCTCGAAGAGCGGCAGCAGGCTCTGGCCGACGAGTTGCTGGCGGCTGCGGTCGAAGAGCTGCTCCGCGGCGCGGTTGACGCGACGGATGCGCAGCCGCGCGTCGGTCGCGATGATGGGATCGGAGACGTTGTCCACGCACTCCGCGAGCAGCGTCAGGTCGCTGATGCGCTGCATCGCGCCGGCGACCTCGGCGGCCAGTCCCGTCAAGCGGGCCACGTGGTCGCGCGAGAACGCATTCACCCGCGGATCGTCGACGTGGACGATGAAGCGCACGCGCTCGGCATCGTCGAACAGGATGGGCACGGCCAGCACCGAGCGGATCGACAGATCCTCGGGCGGCGGGCCGAACGCGTCGGTGCGTGTGGTGTCGGGCACGTTGACGGCGCTCATCGACTCGACCACGTGTCCGAGCACACCCTGGCGAATGTCGCGCACGTCGTCGCCCCAGATGGCGCCGGTGTCCACCGCATGGCCCATCGCATCGCGTCGCGCGGAGGCCACCCGCACGATCGCGTCGCGCGCGCTGTCCACGCGGAACAGCGCGACATGGGCCCAGTCGAAGATCTCGACCAGCGCGTCGGCCAGGCAGCGGCAAGCGCCCTGGATGTCGGTGCTTCGATTCAGATCGCGGAACAGTCGAAGCTGGCGCTCGTCGCGTTGCTGCGCGGCATGGTCCAGCGCGCACAGCACGGTCTCCACCAGCGGCAGCTGGTTGAACAGCGCCTGCTGCGTCTCGTCGTAGGCGCCGCGCTCGCGGCTGAGCAGCGTCAGCGTGGCCACGGTGCGTTCGTCATCGCCCTGCCCGCGCGTGATGCGGCGCCACATGCTGGACTTCAGGGCCATCGCGTGCATCTGACGACAGATCGGCTCATCGGCCATCTCGGCCCATGGGGCCTCGCTCATCGCGGTCTCGAAGTCGTGGAAGCCTCCGTCGTGGGTCTCCATGTAGACGCGCTGCGCCTCGTTGAGCGGATACCAGGCGGTGGGCACGTCCTGCTGGAACGGCGGATGGTTGAAGACGATCTCCGACTCCCAGCTCTGCTCGTCGGCCACCACGCGCGACACGAGCATCAGGTCGAAGGGCAGCTCGGCACGCAGCGCCTCGGCCATGCTCGGGAGCAGGTCGGCTCGGCCGGCGTGTCGCAGCGTGAGTTCACGCAGGCGGTCGGTCAGCACCTGATGCTGCAGGCTTCGGAAGAAGCCCAGCGAGCCGACGACCTGTCCGCGCGCATCCATCAGGGGCAGCCCGGTGACCTCGACGGCGACCTGCCGGGAGGGGTCGTCCTGGCGGGTGAGCGTGACGCGGTAGGCGCCGAGCTCGCCATTGCGGCGGCCGCGGGTCTCGTCATCGAGCACGCGTCCGGCCTCGCCCGCGAAGAGCAGGTCCAGGCGCAGGTCCTCGACGTGGGCCACGCCGCTCATCGCGAGTGCCGCGGCGTTGGCGTAGAGCACGTGGTTCTCGAGGTCGCGCTGGATCACGGCGATCCGGGACCCGTCGAAGATCGCGCGCTTCATCTGCCCGAGCAGCGCGGCGGCCGCGACCGATGAGGGGCGCTCTCGAGCGGTGTCGTCCATGTGGGTCTCCCTGGCCATCGCTGGCCATCCTTCCCGCCATCCACGCCGCGAAGGCTACGCCGTTCGGCGCGGACGCGCGCCTGACAACATAGGGATCCGAGGCCCTCGAGGGCCGATTTCATCGGGGTTTCCCGGAGATGCGAGGCCGATCGGAGGCGTCAAGCGTGGCTGCAGCGCCACGCGCGCCGCGAAGGCCTCGATCGAGTCGGCGGAAGGCGACCTACAGATTCCAGTGGGCGCGCTAGTTCATGCACGGGTGGATCGATGCGAAGTCCACCAATCGGAGAGCGTCGATTCGCTGGCTTGGGTGGAGGCGGCCGCATAGAGTGACCAGTTCCCCGCGAGACCACGCGGAGCAGCACCCGCCGGCGCGCATGCCCCGGCCTTTTCCCCTTCGCCATTGCCGAGGAAGTAAGCGGCCATGAAACCTTTGACTCCATCGCCCGACCCCGGGCTTCGCATCGTCTGGTGGAACACCGGGCTGGCGCCAGGCGCCACGGATGAAGAGCCAACCAACACGCTTATCGACGCAGCGGCCCATGTCCTGGACCACCTCCTGAATGAGGTGGGCGCCGATCTCATCGTGCTAGGCGAGATGTGCCACAGCACTCTCGCGGCGCTGAGGACCGCCTGCCCGCGTGCGCGCGAGCAATGTGACTGGCTGCCGGCCTTCGAGAAGGCAGGGCGCAGCGGTTTCTCGATCTGTGTGCTCGGTATGAGGCATCGGCTGTCTGTGTGGGCCGGCGCCTCCATCGTCTTGAAACATGACGCGCGACACCGACGGGTCGGGCTGCATTTCCGCGTCCAGGTCGAGGGTGGTGGAGGCGCATTCGATCTGATCGCCTCCCATTGGCCGAGTCGTCTGCACCTCGGCCGCTTCGACAGCGAGCGAACTCACATCGCAGCGCATCTCCGGCGCTGGATGTCGGACCACCTCCATGGTCTCGCGCAAAGGAACGTCGTGCTCGTGGGCGACTTCAATGAAGAACCCTTCGACGAAGGGGTGGAGCGATACCTGCTGTCCAGCCGCGACAGCGGCAAGGTTCGGCGCCGCAAGGACCTGCTCTACAACCCGTTCTGGCGGCACCTGAGCTCGTTCCGACCGAAGGGCGATTCGCCTGGACACGGCGATCCCGGGACCCACTTCTATCCGAAAGCGCCTCATTCGGATTGGCACACCTTCGACCAGTTGATGGTGTCGTCGCCGCTGGTCTCGGGCCGTTCCGGCTGGCGCCTCAACGAGGACAACACGCGTGTCGTCCAGTTGCCGCTTCTTCCGGATGGGGCTTCCATCCCCTCACGCTGCTTCGACCACCTCCCCATCGTGGGCCACCTGGAAAGGTCTTCTCAATGACGAACTTCGCTCCTCACATTGCACGCGGCTTGCTGGCCGCAGAGAACGCCGAATGCGAGCGCGCCGAGATCCGTAGCATCCTGGATCGACTCGACTCGGAGATCCGGACCGTGACACTGGGCAATGCGCATTTGCATGTCGGTGAGTTCGACCATCCCGAGGATGAGAAGGTCATGAGCATCGCCGACCTGAAACAGCGACTCGTGGTGCGCAGCACCACGGACAAGACTCGAGGGCGAATCATCGCGGGCTGGGATCCGAGCCGTGACGGCGGCTATCTGGTCAGCATCGTCTACGACGAGATGAGCATGGCCTGTCACAACGGCGGGCAACTCGTCGAGGAGCTGGAAGCGCTGATGCACACGCCACGGGTCGGCCGCGCGATCCGCGAGCTCACGGGCTGAGCACGCCCCAAAGACGAAGGCGGACATCCTTTCGGATGCCCGCCTTACCCATTGACGTCCGGCTTGCGCCTCTGCAATCCACCACCAAAAACCTGGACCGCATGACCGAAAGAATACGGACCCGGACGCTCCCCCGGAAGCCTCGTTTTCCACACCGGACCTTCAGCCGATTGCTGATCGGCATGTGAGGGAATGCCCTACGCGCCGGGCGATCGCAGCATCCGGTACAGCGTGTTGCGTCCGATGCCCAGGCGCCTCGCCGCCTCGGAGTGGTTGCCGTCGCAGGCCGCGAGGACCCGCCGCGCGTGCGCGATCGCCTGCGCCCGCAGCATCGTGGTCGTGCCCGTGATCGCCTCCGGTGGCTCGGATCTCCGAGACGACCTCAGCAACGGCCCCGACGCCACCTCGGCCACCCCCTCCAGATCCGTTCGTGTCGGCGAGCGCTCCGGGACCTGCGCGGCTCCGAGGTCCAGCTCCTCCACGAGGTCATCCGGCAGATGCCCGCGCCGGATCACCGATTCGCCGGGCTCCATGAGCGCGCACGCGATGCGCAACGCCTGCTCGAGCTGGCGGACGTTGCCCGGCCAGCCGTAGCGCTCGAACTCGCGCGACAGTTCGGGATCGATCGTCACGGCGCGCTCCGCCTCGATCGCGGCCAGCAGCGTCTCGATCAGCCGCGGCTGATCCTGCCGCTCACGCAGCGGCGGCAGGACGAGCGTCAATCCGTTGAGCCGGTAATAGAGGTCCTCGCGGAACAGCCCTTCAGCGACCAGTTGCCGCAGCGGCCGGTGACTCGCGCAGATCAGCTGGAAGTCGACCGCCACCGACGGCCCGCCACCCAGCGGCTGCACCAGCCGGTCCTGCAGGACGCGGAGCAGCCGCGCCTGCAGCGCCAGCGGCATGTCGCCGATCTCGTCCAGGAAGAGCGTCCCGCCGTGCGCCTCGCGCAGCCGTCCGGGCGCTCCTTCTCGCGATGCGCCGGTGAAGGCGCCCGGCCGATAACCGAAGAGCTCCGCCTCGATCAGCGCCTCGGGCAGCGCCGCGCAGTTCACCGCCACGTACGGCCGCGTCGCGCGCGGCCCGCTGTCATGCACGGCCCGGGCAAACAGGTCCTTGCCCACGCCCGATTCGCCCTGGAGCAGCAACGGGATCGGCTTGTCGATCACGCGTCGCGCGCGTTGCACCGCCTGATGCATCGCGGCGTCGCCCAGGTCCAGGGCCTGCAAGGCATCGATGGCCAAGGGCGGTAGGGACCGAGGCGCGTTGAGCGCTTCGGGCTCGGTGGACGCGGTGGACGCGGTGGACGCGGAGGACGTGGAAAGCGTCTCCATCACCGCGCGGACCTCGCGCCGCTGCCAGCCGCGCGGCGCCGACACGCGCAACCACAAGGCGGGGGCGTCATCGCGCATGAGCAACCGAGCGCCCTCCGCGTCGCGGCGCGCCCAATCCATCAGCTCCGCCCAGCGCAGCGGCAGCAGCGATTCCAGCGGGATCGGCCGCATCGCGTCAGGCCCCAGCCACGTCTGGGCGGCCTCGTTGCAGCCGAGGATCCAGCCATCCTCGCTCAGCGCGAGCAGCCCTTCGGTGGGCGTGCCCAGCCCCTCGGGCTGCAGGTGGAGGTGCAGCCGAAGCCCGTCCGCGTGGCGCGTCTGGAAGAGCCGGTGCTCCACCATCCGCGCCGCCGAGCGCACCAGGGCCAGCGTGTGGCGCTGGAAGCCGCGCTGCTCGCCCGACAGGTCGAGCACACCCAGCACGCGCCCCTGCGGATCGCGGATCGGCGCCGCGGTGCAGCTCAGGAAGGCATTGCGCTCGAGGAAGTGCTCGCCGCCCAGCACCGACACCGGTCGCTGTTCCGCCAGCGCGGTGCCGATCGCGTTGGTCCCGCGCCAACGCTCGTCCCAGATCGCGCCCGGTCGCAGCGCCACGCGCTGCGCGCGATCGACGAAGCGGCCATCGCCCAGCGCCCCCAGCAACAGCCCCTGCGCGTCGGCCAGGATGACGAGCGCATCGCCGTCGCGGGTCTGCTCGAACAGGTCTTCCATCACCGGGCGGGCATGCGCGACGAGTTCATGCTGACGCTCCAGCGCGCGGCGCAACTGCGCGCCCGACGCATGCGGCGCGCCGGGTGGTCGGCCCACCGGGCTCAGCCCGAAGTCACGGCTGCGCAACCAGCTGCGGCTCAGGCCCTCCTCGAGGCATTCGGCGCTCAGCCGGCCGGTGTCGAGCAACTCACGTCGCGCGGCGCGCAGCAGCTTCGGCGCCGTCGCGGCGCCGCTCGGGGTTTTCACCATCGGTCTGTCTCCTCGGGCCCGACCCGCCGTTCCTTGTGGCTCGATGGCGCGCCGTCACGAGGACAGCGGCCGATTCGAGCCGGAATCCGCGCCGGGGTGTTCCATCGCGGAACACCTGTGCCGTCGCGGCGGTGCCAGGACCAGTCTGTGTGCCGATCCTGACCAAAGCCTGTCGCGATGGGAAGGGGCATTCCTCCGATCCGCAGGGTCTTGCGCGCAAGACGCGCGCTGGCACGGCGCGTGCAATGAACGCAGCGGCGTGCCGCGCACGGACACCTCCATGACCTGCACGTCGTCCAAGACATCCACGGAGACACACCCATGATCTACGCCAAGCCCAACGCGGCCGGTGCCCCGTTGCAGTTCAAGCCCCGCTACGACAACTTCATCGGCGGACGCTGGACCGCGCCGCGCGACGGCCAGTACTTCGACGTCATCACGCCCATCACCGGCCAGGTGTTCACGCAGGCGGCGCGCTCGACCGCGGCCGACATCGAGCTCGCGCTGGACGCCGCGCATGCCGCCGCGGAGCGCTGGGGCGCCACGCCGGCCGCCGAGCGCGCCAACGTGTTGCTGCGCATCGCCGACCGCATCGAGCAGAACCTCGAGCTGCTGGCCTACGCCGAGACCGTGGACAACGGCAAGCCGATGCGCGAGACGCTCCACGCGGACCTGCCGCTGGCCGTGGACCACTTCCGCTACTTCGCCGGCTGCCTGCGCGCGCAGGAAGGCGCGCTCAGCGAGATCGACGCCAACACCATCGCGTATCACTTCCATGAGCCGCTGGGCGTCGTGGGGCAGATCATCCCGTGGAACTTCCCGATCCTGATGGCGGCGTGGAAGCTCGCGCCCGCGCTGGGCGCGGGCAACGCGGTGGTGCTCAAGCCGGCGGAATCGACACCGGTCAGCATCCTCGTGCTCGCCGAGCTGATCGCCGACCTGCTGCCGCCGGGCGTGCTCAACATCGTCAACGGCTACGGCAAGGAAGCGGGCATGCCGCTCGCGCAGAGCAAGCGCATCGCCAAGATCGCGTTCACCGGCTCGACCGCCACCGGACGCGTGATCGCGCAGGCCGCGGCGACCAACCTGATCCCGGCCACGCTGGAGCTCGGCGGCAAGAGCCCCAATGTCTTCTTCCCCGACATCGCCGCGCACGACGACGACCTCTTCGACAAGGCGATCGAGGGCCTGGTGCTGTTCGCGTTCAACCAGGGCGAGGTCTGCACCTGCCCGTCGCGCGCGCTGATCCATGAATCGATCTACGACCGCTTCATCGCCCGCGCGATCGATCGCGTCAAGGCGATCAAGCAGGGCAACCCGCTGGACACCGACACGATGATGGGCGCGCAGGCGTCTTCGATGCAGCTCGACAAGATCATGTCCTACCTCGAGATCGGCAAGCAGGAAGGCGCGCAGTGCCTGATCGGCGGCGGACGCGCGCAGCTCGGCGGGGACCTGGCCGGCGGGTACTACATCGAGCCCACGCTGTTCAAGGGCACCAACGACATGCGCATCTTCCGCGAGGAGATCTTCGGACCGGTGCTGGCGGTGACGACGTTCAAGACCGAGGAGGAAGCGCTGCGCATCGCCAACGACACGCCCTACGGGCTGGGCGCGGGCGTGTGGTCACGGGACATCAACACGGCCTTCCGCATGGGCAAGGGCATCAAGGCCGGACGCGTGTGGACCAATTGCTATCACGCGTATCCGGCGCATGCGACCTTCGGCGGCTACAAGGAATCGGGCATCGGCCGCGAGACCCACAAGATGATGCTGGACCATTACCAGCAGACCAAGAACCTGCTGGTGAGCTACTCGCAGCAGAAGCTCGGGTTCTTCTGAGGTTCCCGGCCATCGTCGACCAAATGATGCGAACAATTGTCTGTTTAACAGACTTTTGTTTGCATCGACAGTGCGAGGCGCCTAGAATGCGGCGCCATGACGACGTCCAAGGACCTGTCCTCCAAGGCCCAGCTGCTGGCGCTGGTGGAAGCCAACCCCTTCATCGGCCAGCAGGAACTGGCCGACCAGCTCGGCCTGTCGCGTTCCGCGGTGGCCGGCCATCTGGCGCAGCTGACCCGCGACGGCCGCATCCTGGGCCGCGCCTACGTGCTGCCGCAACGCCAGCCCATCGTGTGCATGGGCGGCGCCAATGTGGACCGCAAGCTCCGGGCGATCGCGCCGCTGCACATGGGCAGCTCCAATCCGGCGCGCCAGCATGAATCGGCCGGCGGCGTGGCGCGCAACATCGCGGAGAACCTCGCCCGCCTGGGCCTGCCCGTGCACCTGCTGACCGCCGTCGGCCGCGACGCGGCGGGGCAGTCGCTGCTGGACCAGCTGCAGGCGCTCGGCGTCGACAGCGCGGGCAGCCTGCAGGCGCCCGACGAGGCCACCGGCAGCTACACCGCGGTGCTCGATCCGCAGGGCGATCTGGTGCTCGCGCTGGCCCACATGGCGCTGACCGAGCGCCTCGATGCCGCGTTCCTGCGCCAGACCGCGCCGCGGCGAGCCGCCGCCAGCCTGGTGGTCGCCGACCTGAACCTGCCTCGCGACACGCTGGACGGCCTGCGCGCCGAGGCCCGCCTGCGCGATCAGCGCCTGCTGCTGGTGGCGGTGTCCGAGCCCAAGATGAGCCGGCTCGGCACGGACCTGCGCGGCGTGTCGCTGCTGGTGCTCAACCGCGGCGAGCTGCAGACGCTGGTCGGCCGCGACCTGCCCGACGAGGACGCGCTGGCGCAGGCCTGGCGCGCGCTGCGCGAGGCCGGCCTGAAGCAGCTCGTGATCAGCGATGGCGCGCGCGGCGTGTGGTTCTCCGACGGCGATGCGCTCGCGGTGCTGCCCGCCCCGGCGCTGGACCCCGCGTCGATCCGCGAGGTCACCGGCGCCGGCGATGCCATGACCGCCGGCATCGCCGCGGGCCTGCATCGCGATCCCGAGGACCTGCGCGGCGCCTGCGCGCTGGGCCTGCGCCTGGCGGCGCTCACGCTGCAGAGCGATGCCACCGTCAGCGAGGCCCTGGGACCGGCGCTGCTGGTCTGAGGTCCGTTCCCGATGTCCTGAATTCCGAGAGAACGCCCATGAACACGCAAGACCTGATCGACCGTCAACTGATCGACTTCTCGCCCGAGGTCGCGGAGGCCCGCGCGTCGGGACGCCCGCTGGTGGCGCTGGAGTCGACCATCATCTCGCACGGCATGCCCTATCCGCAGAACGTGCAGACCGCGCGCGAGGTCGAGGCCATCGTGCGCGCGCACGGCGCGGTGCCCGCGACGATCGCGGTGCTGGACGGCAAGATCCGCGTCGGCCTGAACGATGAGCAGCTGGAGCTGCTGGGGCAATCGCCCGACGCGATGAAGCTGAGCCGCCGTGACCTGCCGTTCGCGATCGCCACCGGACGCGTGGGCGCGACGACCGTGGCCGCGACGATGATCTGCGCGCGGCTGGCCGGCATCGAGGTCTTCGTGACCGGCGGCATCGGCGGCGTGCATCGCGGCGCGGAGACCTCCTTCGACATCTCCGCCGACCTGCAGGAGCTCGCGCGCACGCCGGTGGCGGTGGTGTGCGCCGGCGCCAAGAGCATCCTGGACCTGGCATTGACGCTGGAGTACCTGGAGACGCACGGCGTGCCGGTGCTGTCCGTGGGACAGGAGAACTTCGCCGCGTTCTACACGCGAGACAGCGGCTTGAAGGCCGACTTCCGGATCGACGCGGCCGCGGATCAGGCGAGGTTCCTGCGCGCCAAGTGGGCGCTGGGGCTGGGCGGCGGCGCGGTGATCAGCAATCCGGTGCCGGTCGAGCATGCGATGCCGTCGGCCGTGATCGACGGCTACATCGCGCAGGCGCTGGCCGAGGCCTCGGCCCAGGGCATCAGCGGCAAGGCGGTCACGCCGTATCTGCTCGCGCGCATCAAGGACCTCAGCGCCGGGGCCAGCCTCGTCACCAACATCGCGCTGGTCAAGCACAACGCCACGGTCGGCGCGGCGCTCGCAAAGGCGCTCCTGCAGGACCGCTGACGCTCCACGAGCCCTCACCCCCCGCCCTCTCCCGCTGCGCGGGCGAGGGTGCCTTCCTGCCCCAGTAGGACCATTCCGACTGCGCCGCCTTGCTCCCTCTCCCGCTTTGCGGGAGAGGGCGGGGGTGAGGGGTGTCTCGGTCTCTCGGCAACGCTCATTCACGTTCCTATCGCACAGGTTTTCCTGACGCTCGCGCAGGATTAACCTGAACGAAACAATCGTCGTCGGACCGCGCCCTAAGCTTCCGCGCCCCCTCGAAGACTGTCGTTGGAGAACGTGTTCATGCGCCGCAAGTCCCTTGCCCTGTCCCTGATCGTCCTGTTGCTGGTCGCCGGCGGCGGCTGGTGGTGGAAGGCACGGTCCACCGAGGGCAAGACCGCCGAGGCCGCCGGCGCGCCCGCCCGCGGCGCTTCCGGCCCGGGCGGCACGCAGATGGTCGGCGTCGTCACCGCGCTGCGCCGCGACGTCCCCGTCACCGTCGAGGCCAGCGGCACCGTCACCCCGATCAACCAGGTCGACATCCGCGCCCAGACCACGTCCACCGTGCGTGACGTGCTCGTGCACGACGGCCAGACCGTCGCCAAGGGCCAGTCGCTGTTCCGCTTCGACGAGCGCGCCGACCGCGCCAACCTCGACAAGGCCCGCGCCCAGCTCGCCCGCGACAAGGCCAGCCTCGCCGACCTGCAACGCCAGTACGAACGCGCCAAGGACCTGCTCGCCCAGAAGTTCGTCGCCCAGAGCGCGCTGGACACCGCCCAGGCCAACCTCGAGGCCGGCCGCAGCCTGGTCGACGGCGACGCCGCCGCGGTCCAGGCCGCCTCCGTGGCGCTGAGCTACAACGAGCTCCGCGCCCCCTTCGCCGGCCGTGCCGGCGCGGTCAACGTCTGGCCGGGCAGCCTCGTGCAGGCCAGCGCCACCGGCACGCCGCTGGTCAACATCGTCCAGATCGATCCGATCGCCATCAGCTTCAACCTGCCCGAGACCGAGCTCGCGCCGGTGCTCGAGGCGATGCGCCCCACCGACGGCGCCAAGCCCTCGACCGCCACGCCGCTGGAGGTGCAGGTCGTGCTGCCGCGGATCGAGGGCGGCCCCTCCAGCAAGGACGGCAAGGACAGCAAGGGCGGCAAGTCCGCGGACGCCGTCGCGCGCGGCCGGCTGAGCTTCGTGGACAACCTCGTCGACGCCACCACCGGCACGATCAAGCTCAAGGCTGAATTCGAGAACGGCGCTCAGAAGCTCTGGCCCGGCCAGTACCTGCGCGTGCGCATGACGCTGCGCAGCATGAAGGACGTCGTCGTCGTGCCGCAGGCCGCGATCATCCTGCGCGGCAACGACCGCCAGGTCTACGTCGTCGCCCCCGACAAGACCGCGCAGCTCAAGACCGTGAAGCTGCGCTACACCTTCGGCGAGATGGCCGTGGTGGACGGCGTGGACGCGGGCGCGATGGTCGTGCTCGACGGCAAGCAGAACTTGCGTCCCGGCACGCCGGTGCGCACGCAGCCCGCCGCGGTGGACCCGGCCGCCGCCGCGCGACTGGCGGCCGCCTCGGCCGCGGCCGGCGGTGGCGCCTCGGCCACCGACGTCGCCGCCCCCTGATCCGACGCGGACGCTGCCATGAACCTCACCGAACTCTTCATCCGGCGGCCGGTCATGACCGTGCTGCTGAACCTGGCGCTGGTCGTCGCCGGCATCGCCGCCTGGAGCCGCATCCCGGTCGCCGCGCTGCCCAGCTTCAACACGCCCGTCATCAACGTGCAGGCCGTGCTGCCCGGCGCCAGCCCCGAGACCATGGCCTCCTCGGTCGCGCTGCCGCTGGAGAAACAGTTCTCGACGATCGCCGGCATCACGACGATCTCCTCGACCAACACGCTGGGCAACAGCTCGCTGACGCTGGAGTTCGATCCCTCGCGCGACATCGACGCCGCCGCGGTGGACGTGCAGGCGGCGCTGTTCCGCTCGCTGCGCGCGCTGCCCACCGAGATGACGACGCCGCCGTCCTACCGCAAGGTCAACCCCGCGGACGCGCCGGTGCTGCTGGTGGCGCTGACCTCGCCGTCGATCAACCTCTCCGACCTCAACGACTACGCCGAGAACCTGATCACGCCCAGCCTGTCGACGATCGACGGCGTGGCGCAGGTGTCGATCTACGGCCAGAAGCGCTTCGCCGTGCGCATCAAGGCGCGCAACGAGCTGCTCCAGCAGCGCAACATCACGCTCGACGAGCTGCAGGCCGCCGTCAAGGGCGCCAACGCCAACACGCCGGTGGGCACGCTGGACGGATCGCGCCAGACGCTGACCATCCAGGCCAACAAGCAGCTGCGCGACGCCAACGCCTTCGGCGGGATCGTCGTGGCCACGCGCAACGGCGCGCCGGTCTTCCTGCGCGACGTGGCCGATGTCCAGGACAGCTACGAGACCGTCAAGTCCTTCTCCAACTACAACGGCGAGCGCTCCATCGTGCTGGCCGTGCAGCGCCAGCCCGATGCCAACACGGTGAAGGTCGTGGACGCCGTCAAGGCGATGCTGCCGCGCTTCGCCGCGCAACTGCCCGCCTCGGTGCAGATGAGCACGCTCAATGACCGCTCGGTGTCGATCCGCGAAGGCCTGCACGACGTGTACTTCACGCTGGCGCTGACGGTGGCGCTGGTGGTGCTGGTGATCTTCCTGTTCCTGCGCCGCATGGTGGCGACGCTGATCCCGACGCTGTCGCTGCCGATCTCGCTGATCGGCGCGGTGACGCTGCTGTTCGCGCTCGGCTACAGCCTGGACAACATCTCGCTGCTGGGCATCACGCTGGCCGTGGGGCTGGTCGTCGACGACGCGATCGTGATGCTCGAGAACATCGTGCGCCACGTCGAGGACGGCATGGCGCCGTTCGACGCCGCGATCCGCGGCGCGCGCGAGATGGCCTTCACCATCGTGTCGATCTCGATCTCGCTGGTGGCGGTGCTGATCCCGATCTTCTTCATGCCCGGCGTGATCGGGCTGCTGTTCCACGAGTTCGCCGTGGTCGTGTCGCTGGCGATCCTCGTGTCGGCGGGTGTGTCGCTGACGCTGGTGCCGATGCTGTGCAGCCGCTTCCTGAGCCATCACCACGAGACTGAGGAGAACGCGCTGGGCCGCACGTTCGAGGCGGGCTTCACCTGGGTGCTGGACCGCTACACCGGCTCGCTGGACTGGGCGCTGCGGCACCGCTGGGTGGTGGGCGCGGTCGCGCTGGCCAGCTTCGTGGCGAGCGCCTGGTTGTGGATCGCGATCCCCAAGGGCTTCTTCCCCGAGGAGGACATCGGCCAGATCCAGGCCAGCACCGAGGCCTCGGAGGACATCTCCTTCGCCGCGATGACGGTGCTGCAGGAACGGGTCGCGCAGGTCGTCAAGGACGATCCGGCGGTGGCCTCGGTCGCCGCGGCCGTGGGCGGCGGCGGGGGCGGCGCGGTCAACACGGGCCGGCTGTTCATCAACCTGAAGCCGCGCGCCGAGCGGCCCGAGATGAAGCGGGTGCTCGAGGACCTGCGCAAGCGGCTGCGCGCGGTGCCCGGCATCGCGGTCTACCTGCGTCCCGTGCAGAACCTGCAGCTGGGCGGCCGCCAGTCCAAGAGCCGCTACCAGTACACGCTGCAGTCGGTGAGCACCGGCGAGCTCAACAGCTGGGCGGTGAAGCTGCAGGACAAGCTGCGCAATGACCCGGTGTTCCGCGACGTCACAAGCGACTCGCAGCTGCGCGGGCTGCAGGCCAACCTGGTCATCGACCGCGAGCGCGCGACGCTGCTGGGCGTGCAGATGCAGGACCTGCGCAACGCGTTGTACTCGGCCTTCGGCGAGCGCCAGGTGTCCAGCATCTACGCCGAGAGCAACACCTACCAGGTGATCATGGAAGCGACCGACGGCGACCGCCTCAGCGAGGACGCCTTCGACAAGATCTACCTGCGCGGGCGCAACAGCACGATGGTGCCGTTGACCGCCTTCGCCAGCGTGAAGCGCGAGCTCGGGCCGACGGCGGTCAACCACCAGGGTCAGCTGCAGGCGATCACGCTCAGCTTCAACCTCGCGCCGGATGTCCCGCTGGGCAACGCCACGGGCAAGATCGACCAGTTCACCAAGGAGATCGGCCTGCCGCCGTCGATCATCACCAGCTACGGCGGCGACGCGGCCGTGTTCAAGGACTCGCAGGGCGGGCAGGTGCTGCTGATCGTGCTGGCGGTGGCGGTGATCTACGTGCTGCTGGGCGTGCTCTACGAGAGCTACATCCATCCGCTGACCATCCTGGCGGGCCTGCCGTCGGCGGCGGTGGGGGCGCTGCTGACTTTGCAGCTCGCGGGCATGGAGCTGACGGTGATCGCCACCATCGGCATCCTGATGCTGGTGGGCATCGTCAAGAAGAACGCGATCATGATGATCGACTTCGCGCTGGACGCGCAGCGCAACGGCGGCATGACGCCGGCGCAGGCGATCCGCGAGGCCTGCATCCTGCGCTTCCGTCCGATCATGATGACGACGATGGCGGCGCTGATGGGCGCGCTGCCGATCGCGCTGGGCCTGGGCGCCGGCGCGGAACTGCGCCAGCCGCTGGGCCTGGCGGTGGTGGGCGGGCTGATCCTGTCGCAGGCCGTGACGCTCTACATCACGCCGGTGATCTACCTCGCGCTGGACCGCTTCAGCGGCAAGGGCCCGGACACGCGTGAAGTCGCGCAGGCGGAGATCAACGCGGTGGCGTGAACTTCCCGCGTTCGCGCGCCGCGGCCTCGCGCCCGATGCACCCGGGCGCGTGGTCGTTGATCAAGCCCATCGCCTGCATGAACGCGTAGACCGTCGTCGGGCCCACGAACTTCCAGCCGCGTTTCTTCAGTTCCTTGGAGAGCTTCACCGACATCTCCGAGGTCGGCCGCACATCGCCGCCCTCCTCCGGGTCCTCGAAGCGCCAGAAGAACGCGGCCAGCGAGCCGGCTTCCTTCTGCAGTTCCAGCGCGCGAGAGGCGTTGTGGATCGCCGCCTCGATCTTGCCGCGGTGGCGCACGATGCCTTCGTCCGCGAGCAGCCGCGCGACGTCGGCCTCGCCAAAGCGCGCGACCTTGGCGATCTCGAACTGCTTGAACGCCTTGCGGAAGTTCTCGCGCTTGGCCAGGATGGTCCGCCACGACAAGCCCGACTGGAAACCCTCCAGGCAGAGCTTCTCGAACAGCCGGCGGTCCTCGTCGACGGGATAGCCCCACTCGCGGTCGTGATAGTCGCGGTACATGTCGAAGCCGGGGGCTTCGCACCACTTGCAGCGCCACTGGCCATCCGGGCCTTGCGCCAGTCGTTCGCTCATCGTCGCTCCGGGGTCGCCATTCAAGTCGCTCGATTCTCACCGCGAACCTTGCGCCGCACTGGCAGCAGTCGACGGCCTGATGCCGCGGTTCGCCGACTCAAGCCCCATGCCCACCCTTCACGAACTCTACTCGCCCGGCTTCCTGACGGAGCGCGCCTCCGACACGCCCCCCGAAGCCGCCCCGACCGACACCCCCGCCCTCACGTATTGCCCTGAGCGCCACGGCAGGCCTGCGGACTTCGTGCGACATACGGACTTCGGTCCGTTCCGGGCGCGGGTCGAGCGTGAGCTCGCCACGCTGTCTGCCTTCGCCGCTGGCGCCGCGCCGACCGTCACGAATCTCGCGATGTGTCAAAGCAAGTTGTTCGACATCGACGACGCGGGCAACCATCTGCAGTACAGCGAGCGAGAAGCGGCGCTGATGTACGGCGAGGTCACGCGCGGTCTGACGCAGCTGAGCCGCTTGATCCTCGACGACCGGCTCAGCCTGGCGAGCCGACGTCTGGAGCTGGACCAGCTCGCCCCGCAGCTGACCGTGTGCGCGGGCGGCGCCGTCGAGGCGCTGCACTGCTGCCTCGGCCGGCTCGATCCCGCGCGCAACGACCTGCCGGGTCTCTTCCGCAGCCGCGTCGAGCAGATCGTCGAGCAGGTCGCCATCGACACGGTCGAGACCGAGTACGCCGACGAGCTGTCCGAGGCTCGGCTGGCTCAACGGCATTACGTCGCGGGGCTGAAGCGCAAACTCTACGACCGGCTGGAACTGCCGTGGCGCCTGCCGGAAGACCCGTTCGTCCACTCTCATCATGAGCAGCCGCTGGTCGAGCGGTGCGCCGCTTCGCTGGTGCCGAGACTCGCGCCGGAAGCCATCGCGCTGCTGCTGGCGGAGGACTACCTGCAGCGCTTCACCTGCGCGCTGCATCAGCGGATCGGGTCGCGAGGCGCTGCCCGCCCGTCCTCCCTGGACGCCCGGGCGCTGCCTTCACCGACAGTGACGCAGATCCAGGACTGCTTGCAGCCGCTGGCCGAGGAATTCGGCCCGCCGCCGCCCAGCGGCGCGCTGCTGCGCGAGGGCGAGGACGGTCAGTGCGAGTGCCTGACCGACGCCACCCTCGTGGCGGCCTACTTCCTCGATGTGATGGGCACGGCCGGCTCACTCGCCGCAAGCGGCGAGGCGAGCACGATCGCAGCCTGGTCGGAGCCATTGGCCGACGACCTGCCTGCGGCCCGGTCTTGCATCCGGTCCCGCGGCGACCTGGTCTGGGTCGAGGACAACGGGCTGCGGCGCCCGTTCGACGCGGAGGACCTCACCCGCGTGCCGCGCGGCGAGTTGCGGACATCCATGGTGCGGACGGCCCTCTTGAACAGCTCGCCGGCGCTCCTCGACCGCGTGCGGGCTTCGTCGGCCTGGAACGAGGAGCTGCAGGCGCTGTGGACCGAGACCCGCACGCCGCCGGCGGCTTCCCGGCCCCTGCCCGGACGGCTGAGCTGGACGGATGCGACGGGGCCGCAGTCGCTCGATCCGTCGCAGATCAGCCGGCTGTTCGACCAGCGCGGACCGGGCGAGCCCTTGCCCTCGGCGCTGCGCGAGGGGCTGAGCGCGCTGCTGGCGCTGACCTTGTCATTGCGGAAGCCCGGGCGCGCCCCTGGCGACGGACTGCCAAGGGCCCGCGTCATGCCCTTCGTCCAGCCCTTGAGGCTGTGGTGGGGCGAGGTCGGCAGCGCGATGCGCGCGGATCCGCCGCGCCTGACCGGCGACGAGCTGCTGGAGGTCTTGATGACCCCCACGGGCGACGCGCGGCCGCCGTTGGTGCAAGCCCTGACCGGTTCGCATCAGGACCTCGTGCATGTGCTGCTGGAAGGCCTGACCGAGTTGCGGCGCGATGGCCTGCTTCGCGGTGAGCGCCTGTTCGAGCGGCTCGCTGAACCCGACGCGGCCCCTGGCGGCCTGCCGGCGCTGTTGGCCGAGTTCAACTCGAACGCGCTGGGGCAACTGCTGCGCTTCGCGCTGCAGCCCGCCGGCGAAGACCGGCTTTCCGCTGAGGCCTGCCGCGCGCTGCTGCTCGGTCCGGCGCAGGTGCCGTCGACCCAGGCGGCCCCACCGCTGCCGCTCGCGCTGATCGAGCGAGCCCTCCTGTCCAAGACCGCCGCCCCGCCGCTGCAGCGATATGTCGAGGCGGCGATCCAGGCGTCTCAGCGCAAGCTGCTCTCGCGCGAGGATCTGCGGCAAGCCCTGGGCAGCCTGCCGGCAGCCGCCACGCGCATGCCGGAAAGCGCGCAGGAGTGGGAGACATGGTCGTCCGCTGCCTGGTTCTGGTACGCAGGGATCCTCAAGGGATGGTTGAAGGGCGAGATCCCGGAAGACGACGCCGCGGCCGCCCTCACCGAACGCGTGCGCCCGGACGGCGCGGAGGTCACGGCATCAGCGGCTTCACCAAGATCAGCGTCACCAGCGGACATCTGGGAGGCACGGCTCAACAGCAATCGGATCCAAGTCTGCGCCGAGCCCTTGCGGTTGGGTCCGCCGACGCCCGAGGCCGCGCGGGAGCGGCGCCTGCGCCGCCACATGCTGAATCGACTGGCTGGTCTGACCAGCGATGGCCGAGGCCTGGAGGGCCTGGAGGCTCGGCAGGTCCAGACGCCTTGCCGAGCGATCCGCTCGGCCCTGGACGCCGGACTCTGGCAGGAAGCCGCTGAATGCGCCCGACGATTGCAAACGGCGATGAATAGCCTGGCGTTCTCCCGGGAGGACATCGCCGCCGCCATCGGCAGCGCCCTGGACGGCGGGACCAAGCCTGCGAGCCCGGCGATGCGGGAAGCGGCGAACTGAGCGGCGCCTAGCCGGCGTCCTTGCCGAAGGTCGCGGGGTCCCGCGGCCAGGTGTGCACCCGGGCCTCGATCAGGTCGAGCACCTGCACAAAGCCGCTGCCCGAGCCGTAGTACGGGTCGGGAACCTCGTCCAGGCCCAGGCCCGTCATGCCGGCGAGGAACAGCCCCAGCTTCGCCGGCGAGATCGCCGGGCGCATCGCCTTCAATCCGCGCAGGACCGCGCGGTCCATCGCCAGGATCAGGTCGTGGCGATCAAAGTCCTCGGTCGTCACCTTGCGCGAGCGCCAGCGTCGGTCCATGCCGTAGCCGCGCTGCTCGAGCACGGTCAGCGCGCGCTTGTCCACCGGGTGCGGCCTCGAGGACGCGAACACGCCCGCCGAGGCGACCTCGCTCAGGCCGAGCTCGCGTGCGCGCAGGCGCAGCACCGCTTCGGCCATCGGGGAGCGGCACACGTTGGCCGCGCAGACCAGCAGCAGTCGGGTCACCGGTTCGAGGCGCCTGCGTGGATCAGCGCGCCAGCTCGGCGCGCATCGCGTCGATGACGCTCTTGTAGTCGGGCTTGCCGAAGATGGCCGATCCCGCGACGAAGGTGTCCGCGCCCGCATCGGCGATCTCGCGGATGTTGTCGACCTTCACGCCGCCGTCGATCTCCAGGCGGATGTCGCGGCCGCTGGCCAGGATCATCGCCTTGGCCTGCTGCAGCTTCTTGAGCGCGCTGGGGATGAAGCTCTGGCCGCCGAAGCCCGGGTTGACGCTCATGATCAGCACGAGGTCGACCTTGTCGATGACCCACTCCAGCACGTCCAGCGACGTGGCCGGGTTGAACACCAGGCCGGCCTTGGCGCCCTCGCCCTTGATCAGCTGGATCGTGCGGTCCACGTGCGCGCTGGCCTCGGGGTGGAAGCTGACCAGGTCCGCACCGGCGCGGCAGAAGGCCTGGGCGAGGCTGTCCACCGGCTGCACCATCAGGTGCACGTCGATCGGCGCGGGCGTGCCGTCGGGCTTGACGGCGTGTTTCTTCAGCGCCTCGCAGACCATCGGCCCGAAGGTCAGGTTGGGCACGTAATGGTTGTCCATCACGTCGAAGTGGATCCAGTCCGCGCCGGCGGCCAGCACGTTGCGGACCTCCTCGCCCAGCTTGGCGAAATCGGCGGACAGGATGCTCGGGGCGATGCGGGAGATGGGCGGGTTCATGGCGGGACGCGCGGCGGGCGTTGGCGGGGAAAGTCGACGATTGTAGGAAGGCCTCCGCAGTCGCGGCGGCCCGGGTCATCGGTAGCGCTCCGTCAGGCGTGCGATCTCGCCGGAAGCGTTCAGCTGGCGCAGCCGCTCCGTCAGCCGCTCCACCACCGGCTCGGGCAGCTGGCGCGAGACGACGACGAACTGCGTTTCCTCCTCGAAGACCTGCGTCCCGATGCGCACCTGCGACTCCAGACCGGTGAGCCGCGCGGCCTGGCGCAGGTTGATGTCCTGTCCGTAGACCGCCGCGGTGCGGCCCTTCACCAGCATCTGCAGCGCCTCGCGATCGCTGCGCGCCGACTCCTGGAACGCGACGTCGGCCTCCTGCAGCGTCCCCGCGAGCTTGGTCCCCTGCGCCAGCAGCACGGGCTGGCGCCGGGCGAAGGCGCGCAGCTCGTCCCAGGTCCGCGGCGCCGGCGGATCGCCCGCGCGCGTGGCCAGCACATGCGCCACGCGGTACAGCGGCACCGGCAGGTAGCGCATCAGCGGATGGCGATGCTCGGACTTGAGCAGGCAGAAGAACACGTCGAGCTCGCCGGTGCTGAGCATCAGCTCGAGCCGCCGCAGCGGGACCATCTGGTCCAGGCCCTGGATGCGCAGGTCGGGATCGGCACGCAGCACCGCCGCGGCGATCTCGCCGCACAGACCGGGGCGTTGCGGATCGCCCGAGGCGTACTTCGCGGGCGACCCCGACTGGGCGGCGCTGCGCAGCGTCAACGGACCGGAGCCGCCGCTGGTCGCACCCGGCGGCGGCGCGGGGCCCTGCGGCGCGGCGTGCGCGATGTCCCCGGGATCGGTGGCGAGGCCGGCCGCGAGCCCCAGCCACGCGCAGCCGCGCGCCACGGCCTGACGCCGGTTGGGGTGAGGAAGCGCCGGCGGGTGTCCTGCCCTTGTCTCCATGACGGATGGCGTCCGGATGCGTGCCGGCCGCGTGCTGGTGGTCCGTTCGAGCGGGTTCTGATTGTTGGCACAGTGTGCGGTAGCCAGCATAGCCGAGGCGACGCCTAAAATCCCCCGATGGCACATCCGCACTTCCACTGCAGCGTGGCCGTCGAGCCCCTCGCCGACCAGACCTTCCCGGATCGCAACGAGTTCGCGTACGGGTACACGATCACCATCGAGAACCGCGGCGACGTCACCGCCCAGTTGATCGGGCGGCATTGGACGATCGTCGACGCCGAAGGCAAATCGCAGGAGGTGCATGGGCTGGCCGTCGTCGGCCACCAGCCGCTGCTGCAGCCGGGCGAGCGCTTCCAGTACAGCTCCTGGGCGCAGATCGGCACGCGCCACGGCACGATGAGCGGCCGCTACCTGTGCGTCACCGAGCACGCCGAGGTCTTCTACGCCGACGTGCCCGAGTTCCTCCTCGCCGACACGGGGTCGCTGCATTGATCCGACGACGCCAGGGCTGGGACCTCACCGCGCTGCTCAACGCCGCGCATCCGCAAGCGCCGCTGGCCGAGCGCAACCTCTGGCTGGTGCGCCTGATCGAGTGGCTGCGGCACGCGCCGCTGAAGGACGCGACCAACAAGGAAGCGGGCAAGGACACGGCGAAGGACGCCGGCAAGGACGTCGTGGCCGCTGAGCCGGCCGCGCCCTCCGCCCCGCTGCCGGTGCGCCGGCTGAAGTACCTGCTCCACCTGCTGGAGCGCCACCCCGAACACGCCCGGGCCTTCGCCGAGGTCATCGCCAGCGTGTGGGCCGACGTGGACGCGATCAGCCTGTTCGCCGAGGTCGGCTTCGCGCCGCGCATGGCCCTGTGGAACGAATTCCTGGGACGCCTGCGTCGGCGGCTGCTGCCGCTGAGCGCGGACACCCGCGACCTCGCCGAGCTCTTCGAGCTGCTGTTCCCGCACGAGGCGGACGAGCAGTGGATCAACGCCGTCGACGATGAGCTGCTGCGCCGCCTGGGCCTGCTTTTCGCGGGGGCGCCCGAGGGCGACTGGCGCGAGGAGATGCGCGCGGCGATCACGGTGCTGGTCAGCTCGGTGCGCTCGGCGGGGCTGTCCGGCGCGCTGCGCGTGCGCATGGATCCGCAGAAGCTCGTCAGCCGGCCCTTCCGCAACCTGGCCACGGCCTGGGAGCAGGTCGAGCATGCGCTGGTCGACGACGACCGGGCGAGCCTGCCTGGCCGGCTGCAGTACCTGCGCGGCCTGCTCGACGAATGCCGCGCGGCGGTGCGGTCGGTGCCGGACCACCTGGAAGAACACGGCGTGTCGGTGGACCTGATGTTCGGCGTGGAGCAGATGCAGGCGCGGCTGCGACGCGTCGAGGACCTGCTGGCGGTGCTGCTGGCGCCGCATCCGCAGCGCGAGCTGCTGCGGCTGGTGGCCGACCTGGTCGCCGTCGTGCATGACCGGCGCAGCATCCGCACGCTGTTCGCGCGGCATTACTCGCTGCTGGCGCGCAAGGTCGCCGAGCGGAGCGCGGAAACCGGCGAGCACTACATCACCCG
Organism: Roseateles sp. So40a; assembly: GCF_048081605.1. Taxonomy (NCBI): domain Bacteria; kingdom Pseudomonadati; phylum Pseudomonadota; class Betaproteobacteria; order Burkholderiales; family Sphaerotilaceae; genus Roseateles; species Roseateles sp. So40a. The sequence goes on from NZ_CP182288.1 coordinate 4,640,040, forward strand.
CAACCGCGAGGAGTACGGCGACATGCTGCGCCGCGCCGGCGGCGGCGGGCTGGTGATCGCGGGCACCACGTTCATGAAGTTCGCGATCGCGGCCATCGGGCTGTCCGCGTTCTGGGGCGGCTTCTGGGCCGGCGTGAACTACGCGGTGAGCTTCGTGATCATCCTGCTGCTGCACTGGACGGTGGCGACCAAGCAGCCCGCGATGACCGCGCCGGCGCTGGCCGACAAGCTGCGCCACATCGACAGCGATGCCGGCTTGCAGGCCTTCGTCGACGAGGTCGCCCATCTCTTCCGCTCGCAGGCCGCCGGCATCCTGGGCAACCTCGCGCTGGCCGCGCCGATGGTGCTCGTGGTGCAGCTCGCGGCGTGGCTGGCCCTGGGCAAGCCGCTGGTCGGCGCGAAGGAGGCGGAGCACGTGCTGCACGCGCTCACGGTGCTGGGCCCGTCGCTGTTCTTCGCGGCGTTCACCGGGGTGCTGCTGTTCGCGTCCAGCCTGATCGCGGGCTGGGTCGAGAACTGGTTCGTCTTCCATCGGCTGGACAGCGCCATCGCGTGGAACCCGCGCATCGTGGCGACGCTCGGCGCGAGCCGGGCCAAGCGCTGGTCGCAATGGTGGCGGGACAACATCTCGGGGCTGACCGCCAACATCAGCCTGGGTCTGATGCTGGGGCTGGTGCCGGCGCTGCTCGGCTTCTTCGGACTGCCGATCGAGGTCCGGCACGTGACGCTGTCGACGGGTCAGCTCGCCGCGGCGGCGGGCGCGCTGGGGTGGGACGTGCTCAAGCACTGGCCGTTCTGGCTGTGCGTGATCAGCATCCTGGGCACCGGCGTGCTGAACGTGGGCGTGAGCTTCTTCCTCGCGTTCAAGGTGGCGCTGCGCTCGCGCGGCATCCGCCTGGCCGATCAGAAGCGCGTGCGCGCGGCGATCTGGGCGCGCATGGGCCGCCAGCCGCTGAGCTTCCTCGTGCCGCCCAAGGGCTGATCGCCCGACGGCGGGGGCTCAGGCCGGATCGCGGTCGTCGGGCCGCTCGCCGCCCTTGCGCCCGGAGAACATCGTCCACCAGACGATGAACACGAGCAGCGCGAGCGCGCCGAGCGCCTCCAGCAAAATCACGCCCATGATTCGTGGTCCGATCCGTTGCAGAACTCGCCGCAGGAACGCGGCGCTGGCGATTCTAGGCGCGCCCATCCTGGCAGCCGCGGCGAGTGTCCTGATGGCGCTGTCGGCCGCGCCGGCCCGGAGCGCCTCGCTGGATCCGGCCCAGCTGCTCAACGGTCAGGACGACACGGCCGGACGCCGCGTGCTCCAGCGCGAGCGCGCCCGCTGGGTCGCCGCCCCCTGGAGCGAGCTGCCCGGCTGGGGGCAGGACCGGATGCTCGCGTGGTGGCCGGCGCTGTTGCGCGGCTGCGAGAAGCCGATGCCCGGCTGGACCACGGTGTGCGCGCAGGCGCGCGCCTTCAAGCCGGGCGACGACTGGGACGCGATGGTCTGGCTGATGAAGACGCTGCAGCCGTATCGCGTCGAATCGCCCGAGGGTCAGCGCGAGGGCCTGATCACCGGCTACTACGAACCGCAGCTGCAGGCGCGTCGCCAGTCGCAAGGCGAGTTCCGGGTGCCGCTGCTCGCGCCGCCGCAGGACCTGGCGCGACGCAAGCCCTACGACACCCGCCAGCAGATCGAGTCCAACGCCGCCCTGGACCGCCTCGGGCTGGCGTGGGTGCAGGATCCGCTGGACGCGCTGGTGATGCAGATCCAGGGCAGCGGCCGCCTGATGGTGACGGAGCGCGACGGGACGCGGCGCTGGGTGCGCCTGTCCTTCGCGGGGCACAACGAGCAGCCCTACCGCTCGATGGGCCAATGGCTGATCGCGCAGGGGGAGTTGCGGGCGACGGAGGCCTCATGGCCGGGCATCAAGGACTGGGCGCGGCGCAATCCGCAGCGGCTCAAGGAAGCGATGTGGGCCAATCCGCGCTACGTCTTCTTCCGCGAGGAACCGCTGCCCGACCTGGCGGTGGGGCCGCGCGGCGGCCAGGGCGTGCCGCTGACGCCGGAGCGCTCGATCGCCGTGGACAAGGCGAGCATCCCCTACGGCACGCCGGTGTGGATGGACACGACCGAGCCGATGTCGGCCACGCCGATGCGCCGCCTGGTGATGGCGCAGGACACCGGCGCGGCGATCGTCGGCGCGGTGCGGGCCGATTACTTCTGGGGCTGGGGCGAGCAGGCCGAGGCGCAGGCCGGGCGCATGAAGCAGCCGCTGCGGCTGTGGGTGCTGTGGCCGCGCCAGCCGTAGACCGCGAGGACGGGCGCCGCAGCGCTCACTCGGTGACCTGGACGCCCTTCCAGAAGGCGACGCGGTCCTTGATCTCGGCGGCGGCGTCGGAGGGCGTCGGGTAGTACCAGACGGCGTCGGGGTTCATGTCGCCGTGGACCAGCAGGCTAAAGTAGTGCGCCTGTCCCTTCCAGGGGCAGCTCGTGCGGTGGTTGCTGAACGTGGTGAACTCGCGCTTGAGCGCGGCCATGGGGAAGTAATGGTTGCCCTCGACCACCACGGTGTCGTCGCTCTCGGCGATGACTTCGCCGTTCCAGATTGCCTTCATTCCAACTCCTCGTGTTCAAACGTTATTTCGCCCATCGGGGCAAGGACATCTTCGTCACCGCCGGCTCGGCGCGGGATCTCGCGCCGGGCAGCTTCGGGATCTGCGCGATCGGGGGCGGCGCGGAGGGCTGGTCCGTCGTCCACGTCGGCCCGGATGGCGACGCCGCCGATCTCGGCGGGGAGTACTACTTTGCCACCTCCGAGGAAGCCCTCGCCTTTCTCAAGGAACTCATCGACCTGATGGTCGATGGCGGCGAACCGGAAGGCCTGGACGGCGATTGAGGCTCACAACGGCTTCAGGTCCTCCCCGACGACGCCCACCAGCAGGCCCTTGCCGTCGGGCGTCACGCGGAACTCGCCGTACTTCGCCGGTTGCCAGCGCTGCGCCTCGCCCTCGCGGAAGAACCAGGCGTCGGACACGAAGGTCCATCCGCCGGCTTTGGGCGTGAGCTCCAGCAGTTGCGTCCCCGGCGGCGGTGCCTCGCCGGGCGCGAGCAGCCGGGCCGCCACGACCACTCCACGCGCATCCAACGTCGCCGCCACGCGCGGCCTCGCGCCCCACAAGGGCGAGCCGTCGGCGGCCGTGTTGCGCGTCATCCACCGGATGCCCTGCGTCCCCGGCAGCTCGTAGGCCAGGCGCATGTAGTCGCCCTGCATCAGCGAGCGCGGATCCGCCGGCGCCAGCTTCACGTACACCGGACGGCCCTCGGTGATCAGCCGCTCGCGGCCCGCGATGCCGACGTTCACCAGGATCAACGCCAGCACCGCCGCACCCACGAGCACCGCCGCCGCCCCCCGCATCGCCAAGCGGGGCGCCGGCTCTTCCGACGCGGCCCCTGACGCAGGCGCTTCCGGATGCCAGGCCAGCCACCGCACCCAGGCCGCCAGCACGACACCGGCCACCACGAGCGCCAAGGACTTGTGCGCCAGCGGCAGGCTCCATTCGTAATACAGCGCTCCGATCGCCCACACCGCCGCCGCGCCAGCGAGCGCTGCCAGCGCCCAGCGCCGGGTCGACAGCATCAGCGCCAGCACCAGCAACGCGCCGCCCAGGGCCGGCATCAGCGCGGCCAGGCTCACCAGCACCAGTGCCGGCGGCACCAGACGAAGCGCATCCGCGGGACGCCAGCGTGACCACAGCCAGAACGCTCCGGCCAGCGCCAGCAACGCCGACAACGCCCGCGCGCACGCCATCGCCACGCGATGACCCTCGGTCACCATCTCCGTCGTGACGGTCATGAATCCGCCGCCACCGCCCATCGCGCCCACGGCCCCGAAGGCCTGGCCCGCCGCCATCGCGTGCAGCGCCAGGACGCCGATCCACCAGCCGCTCAATGCGGGCTCGAGCGCGGCTGCCACCGACGCGGTCCGCGCCGACTGCCCCGCCCGATGCTGCACGAGCATCGCCAGCACGCCGATCGCCAGCAGCGCCGCGGCCTGCGACAACATCTGCCCGCCGCCGCGCCGGTACCAGGCGAACGGCAGCACATCGTTCAGGCTGAGATGGAGCAGATACGCCGTCAGACCCGCCATCCCCAGGCCCACCAGCACCCGCAGCCACGCCTGCGGCAGCAGCACGACGAGCCCCGCCCCGATCGCCAGTCCGATTGCGGCCGCGCCGGCCTCGGGCAGGTCGCGGGCGAGCCCGAAGCCCAGGCACACCCCGCCCGTGAGCAGCAGCGGCACCGCCGCCTGCTCGAGGAACAGCGGCGTCGTCCGCCCGCGCAAGAGCACCAGCGCCAGGGCCATCAGCCCGAGGCCCTCGACATAGGGCATCGGCCCCTTGTCCCAGGCCTGCGCGAACAGCATCCAGAACATCGCGATGAACGGCGGCACCGCAAGCCACGCGCCCAGCGCGGTCAGCACGACCACGGGCCAGGGACGACCCGGTGGTCCCGACTCCGCGGGGACCAGGCCCTCGGCGCGGGCCTGCGCGATCCAGTCGGTGGGGTTCATCGCGCCTCCTGCACTGCGCGCACGCGCCGCATGATCAGGCTCACGCTCGCAGCCAACAGCCCGCAGGCCGTCAGGCCGATCAGCAGGAAACCGCCGATGTCCGCGCGCTGCTCGAGCATCAGCCGGGCCAGCGCCAGCACCAGCAGCGTGTCGACCGCCAAGGCCAGCGCGCTGAGCGCGTAGACCTCGGCACGGCGCCAGGCCAGCACGCCGCCGATGGCCAGCACGCCCAGGCCCAGGTAGAACTGCGGCGCCACATGGCGCGCGAACAGCCCGCCGATGGCCGCTCCGGAGATCGCGATCACCGACGCCAGCACCGCGAGCCGCCAGGCCCAGGGCTGCGTCGCCGCGCCGGGCCGCCAGGCCAGGCCCGCGCACAGCACGCCGTAGGCGACGAAGCCGATCGCGTGGACCGGCACGGTGGCGGCGTCGAAACGCCAGCCGTGTCCGCCGAAGGTTTCCATCCACAGGCCGATGCCGGTCGCCGCGATCAGCGCCCAGGGCGTCCAGACCAGGTCCGAGCGCGCCACCCAGGCCAGCGGCAGCCCCAGCGCCGCCCACAGCGCGAAGAGCTGCCAGGGATCGGCACCGGTCTGGTAGGTCTGGCCGAAATAGGCGAGCAGCCCGCCCAGCGTCAGCAGTCCCACCAGCGTCAGCGGTGCGCGCCAGGCGGCCAGCAGCGCGGCGGCCAGCAGGCTGATGGCGGTCACCGCCTGCAGCAGCCCGAAGCGCATCGCCCGGCCGAAGTCGTCCCAGTTCGCCGCGACCCACAGGATCAGCCCGAAACCGACCAGCCCCGCCGCCAGCGCGCCCGCGCCGCGGCGCAACGGCGTCCACGGATCGCCCGGCGGTGCGTCCAGGCCCGCCAGCGCCCGCAAGCGGCGTGCGCTGCTCGCATCCAGGCCCTGCCGGGCCGTCCATTGGTACAACTGCTCGTGCAGACTCACAGCTTCCTCCCTGAGGATCCGACCGCCCGCAGCGGCCGTCCATGGTGTTCTTCGAGGGGGCCGATTCTTCCTCTCATCCTTCGTTCTCGCACTGGGAGTTCCACATGGGACAGATGATCGAATTCGACCGCCCCGACGGCGGCCGCACCGAAGGCTACCTGGCCAGCGCCGGTGACGGCGCCCCGGGCATGATCCTGATCCAGGAATGGTGGGGCCTCAAACCCCACATCAAGGAGATCGCCGAGCGGCTGGCCTCCGCCGGCATCACCACGCTCGCGCCCGACCTCTACCGCGGCCGCATCGCCGCGGACGCCGACGAGGCCAGCCACATGATGAACGGGCTGGACTTCGGCGACGCCACCACGCAGGACCTGCAGGGCGCGCTCACCCACCTGCGCGAGCACCTGGGCTGCGGCCCGGTCGGCGTGATGGGCTACTGCATGGGCGGCGCGCTGACGATCGCGGCCGGCGTCCTGGTCAAGGACCTGCAGGCCGCGGTCTGCTACTACGGCATCCCGCCGACCGAGTTCGCCGACCCGGCCCGGATCGAGCCGCCCTTCCTCGGCCACTTCGCCACGCGCGACGACTGGTGCACGCCCGAGAAGGTCGACGCGCTGCAGGCGCGCATGACCGCCGCCGGCAAGCACCCGGTGATCCACCGCTACGAGGCCGACCACGCGTTCTCCAACAAGACGCGGCCCGAGGTCTACGACGCCGCCGCGGCGGAACTCGCCTGGACCCGCACGCTCGACTTCCTGAAACAACACCTCGCCTGACGCCGCCATGAGCCTACGCCCTGCCCTGATTCCCACCGCCGCCGCTGTCTGGGCGCTGATCGCCACATCCGCCTTCGCCCAGACCACGCCGGCCTCGGGACCGGCGCAGGCCACCGCTCGGGCGGCCGCCGAGACCGCGCCGCCGCCGCTGGATCCGCGCGTCGCGCCGATGCTGGCGGACATCTCCGCCGAACGCATTGAATCGACGATCCGCAAGCTCGCGGCCTTCGGGACGCGGCACACGGCGTCGGACACCGTCAGCGACACGCGCGGCATCGGTGCCGCGCGTCGCTGGATCGAGCGCCAGTTGAAGGACTGCAGCGCGCGCACCGGCGGCCGGCTGCAGGTCACGATGGACGCGTTCATCGAGCCGGCGGGCAATCGGCTGTCCGCGCCCACCGAGCTGGTCAACGTCGTGGCGACGCTGCCCGGCGCGTCGGCGGGCACGCCGCGCGAGCGCGTGCTGGTGGTGAGCGGGCATTACGACTCGCGCAACACCGACGTGATGGACGCCAAGGGCGAGGCGCCGGGCGCCAATGACGACGCCTCGGGCACGGCCGCGGTGATGGAGATGGCCTGCGCGGCGGCGAAGCAGCGCTTCGACGCGACGCTCGTGTTCATGGCGGTGCCCGGCGAGGAGCAGGGCCTGCTGGGCGCTCGGCACTGGGCGCGGCGTGCGCGTGCGCAGGGGCTGAACGTCGAGGGCATGATCACCAACGACATCATCGGCAGCTCGCGCGGCGACAAGGGCGAGTACGACCCGAAGCGCCTGCGGCTGTTCGCCGACGGCTTCGATCCGCTGCTGCGATTGCTGGTCAACGCCAGCGCCAACAGCGCGGCCACCGAGGACGAGGTCAAGACCAACGCCGCGATCCGCGCGCAGCTGCAGCCGCTGGCGGTGGCGGGCGGCGGCGCGGACCTGCCGACGCAGCAGTTCGGCCGCCACCTGAAGGCGGTGGGCGAGCAGTACCTGCCCGGTTTCCGCGTGGACCTGATCGAGCGCCGCGATCGCTACCTGCGCGGCGGCGATCACCTGCCGTTCCTGGAGCGCGGGTATGCGGCGGTGCGTTTCTCCGAGCCCTTCGAGGACTTCCGCCACCAGCATCAGAACTTGCGCACCGAGAACGGCGTGGTGTACGGCGACCTGCCGGAGTTCGTGGACTTCGGCTACGTGGCCGACGTGGCGCGGATCAACCTCGCAGGACTGGCGACGCTGGCATGGGCGCCGTCGCCGGTGAAGGGCGCGCGCATCGACGCGCGCGAGCTGACCAACGACACGACGCTGCTGTGGACGGCCAGCGTCGATCCGGAGCTGGCGGGTTACCGCGTGGTGTGGCGCCGCAGCGAGTCGCAGATGTGGGAAGGCGCCAAGGACGTGGGCAACGTGACGACGGTGACGCTGCCCCTGTCCAAGGACAACCTGATCTTCGGCGTGCAGGCCGTGTCCAAGTCCGGACACGCCAGCTTGGCGAGTTATCCGCTGCCGCTGTCGAGGTGACGGAGGGCGGTGAGGAAGGGCGCTGAGGGCGTGGCGCTGAGGGATCAGCGCAGCACGCCCTTCCCCAGCCACTGCCCCCAGATCTTCATCGTGACGCGCTGATCGGACAGGCCGGGGTACTCGGCCATCGTCTTGCGCAGCGCCGTCTCGTCCGTGCCGCGCATGAAGGCGACCTCGCCGATCGGGCCGTCCTCCAGCGAGTACCAGGCCCCGATCGCGCCGTCGTCCAGCGCGCGCTTGAGGAACACCGGCACGGCCGCCTTGTCCTGCGCCTCGGCGCGGGTGAACAGCACGATGCGGTTCTCCTCGATGCCGTTGGGATCGATGCCCGTGTGATGCAGCGCCTGATGGACGGTCGCGGGCTGCGCGTTCACGACCATGTAGCCCTCGCGCACGTACTCGTCGGGCTGGAAGTAGCTCAGCAGCGTCTCGCGGTCCGGCGCCTGCACGACGACGATGCCGCGCTTCTGCCGCGCCGGATCGCGCATCGGGCCGGCGGCGAAGAGCTTGCCCTCGCCGAACAGCTTCTTGAAGTTCTCGATGTGCCCGCGCTGCATCGCCTCGACAGCCGCCTTGTCGTCGGGCACCGGCTTGCCGGTCTCCAGGAAGATGAACCACCAGCGCGGCGCGGTCGCGGTCTGCGCGCGGGCCGGCGTGAGGACCGTCGTCATCGCGGTCAGCGCCGTCATCGCGCTCATTCCGGTGAGCGAAGCCGTGCCCGCGATCCAGGTACGTCGTTGCATCGGAGTCTCCTTGTCTGGGGCCGGCGCGCTCCCGCGCCGCAGCCTCGACCGATGACTCTACTCCCGCGAGGCCGGGGCGCCGAGCGCCTGCAGCGAGCGCAGCATCAGCCGGCCGCTGGTCACGTTGGTGGCGCAGGCGACGTTGTGCACGTCGCAGGCGCGCACCAGCGCGTTGATGTCGGGTTCATGCGGCTGCGGCGTCATCGGGTCGCGCAGGAAGACCACCGCGTCGACGCCGCCGACCGCCAGCCGCGCGCCGATCTGCAGGTCGCCGCCGAGCGGGCCCGAAAGCATGCGCTCGACCTGCAGGCCGACCTCGGCGCTCAACCGCGTGCCGGTCGTGCCGGTGGCCACGAGCTCGCAGCCGCCGAGGAAGTCGGCGAACTCGGTGGCGAGCATCACCATCTCGTCCTTCTTGCCGTCGTGGGCGATCAGGGCGATGCGCAGGCGCGCGGACGGCGTGGGGGCCGGGACGGCGATGGAAGTCAGGGTCGAGCTCATGGCCGCGATCGTAGGCCCGGGAGGCGCCGCCCGAGTTACCGGCGCGGTTCTTTCTGAGCCTTGGCCGGCGCGGTCGCGGTGCCTGCATCGAGCGGCAGGTTGCCCACGCCCCGGTTCATCGCGTTGAGCAGGTCACCGTTGTCCTGGCTCAGCTCCCAGGCGAAGACACCGGCCAGGCCGAGGTCGCGGGCGAAGCGGCCCTTGGCGAGCACGGCGCGCGGATCGTCGTAGCCCATCCAGAGCTTGAGCTTGGGGTGGTACAGCGACCACGACTGCGTCACCGGATCCCATCGCGATTCATAGCCCTGGCGGCCCTGCCCCTGGGCATCGAGGATGCGCCCGGCGATCTCGCGATAGCCCTGCGCGCCCTCGGCGCCGGGATAGGCACCGGTCTTGGCCGTGCCGGCCTGCGTCGCGGCCACGCCGGTGAAGCCGCGGCCGTACATCGCCACACCGGCGACCAGCTTGCCGCGCGGCATGCCGGCGGTCTCGAGGTTGCGCACCGCGCGCTCGAGGCTGTCATCGGCCTGCGCCGACGAGGACTTCAGCGTCGAGTGATGCCCGGCCACCGGCGACCACATGCCGTAGAAGTCGTAGCTCATCATGAAGACGAGATCGAGCGGCTTGGACGCGGCCTTGAAGTTGATCTTGCCGACGATCGAGTCCATCGGATTGACGGCGGTCGTGAGCAGGTAGGGCCGGCCGGTCTCGGCGGTGAGCGCGTCCAGCGCCTGGCGCAGGTCGGTCATCAAGTCGGCGTAATGCTGGCCGTCCTGCGGCGTGCCGAGCTGCACGCCATTGGGCGCGCCGTTGTTGCCGGGGTGTTCCCAGTCGATGTCGATGCCGTCGAAGGCGGGATGCTCGCGCAGGAATCGCTGCGCGGAGGCCGCGAACACGGCGCGTCGCGCCGGGTCGCCCGCGAGGTGGAAGATCGGATCCGACCCGCCCCAGCCGCCGATCGACGCGACGATCTTCAGATGCGGCGCGCGCTGCTTGTAGCGCAGGAAGGCGGCGTTGAAGCGCTCGTCGACGGGGCCGGTGCCGATCTCGAAGTCCTTCTTGCCGACGCACTTCGCGGCGTCCTTCTCCAGCTGGCCCGGGCCGCACAGGCGCAGGAAGGCGTAGAGCACATGCGTCAGGTTCTGCGGCGGCACGCGCTCGATGAGCTCGACCGGTTCCCAGTTGGGAACGTACACGCCGACGACCTTGTTGCCGGTGCGCTCGAACGCAACGGGCTTGCCGCCGAAGAGCGCGTACCCGGGCGCCTCGGCAGCGGGCGCGGAGGCCGGAGAGGGAGCCGGCGTCGGCGTCGCAGCGATCGCGGCGGAGGCGGCGATCGCGCCACACAGCGTGAGCGTGGTGCTCAAGGGGTTGCGGACACGGGACAGGACGCGAACGGACATGCGGGTCTCCAAGGGACGCCGCAGCTTAGCGGATCGCCGCTCGAATTAACACCAGTCAAATACCAATTAGACTGATTGAGCCGCTTCGAAGAAACCTGTTCGAGTCCAGATCCCAGACTCCCCTCGCCTGCGAAGCGGGAGAGGGGTGGGGGTGAGGGCTCGCGGAAGGACTCGTGCTCAAGGAGCGACGTCCACGCGCAGTTGCAGTTCCCGGAGCTTCTGCACCTCGGCGTCGCGGGTGCTGTAGGTGTTGCGGCTGGCGCTCGAGCTGACGCTGCCGGTGCGCGCGATGGTGACCCAGATGCCCAGCGGCGCCTGCACGGTGCTGAGCACGTCGGTGCTCGGGCGCTGGTGGGCGTCGGGCAGCGAGGTCCCGTAGGCGCCGCCCTGCGGCAGCTGGGACTGATCCGACGCACGGACCTCGACATTGACCGGACTGCGGCCACCCGGCCAGTTCGGCCGCACGACGATGCCGCGCACCCGTTCGGCCATGCCTTGGCGAGGCACGACGACCACGCGGTCGCGCTCGCTCTGCTGACGGTCCACGGCGACGTCGACCCATTGCACCGGTGTGGACTCGGTCATCGTGAACGAGGCCTGCGAGCCGTTGAGCACCATGAGCCGCGGGAAGAGCTGCTGGCGCTGCTCGCGGTTCTCGGTGGAGAGCGTGACGCCGCCGCGCGGCGAGACGCTGCCGCCGGTGCTGACGACGGTGCTGCCATCGCGGATGCCGGCGACGGCGGTGCCGCTGAGCTCGGACTCGACCCATCGGAGCTCGACCAGCAGGTTCTGCTTGGGGCCCTGCGCGTGGGCCGTCGCGGCGAGCCCGGCGCACGCGGCCAACAGGACGACAAGAGCGGTTCGGCGAGGGTGCTGCATCGCGCCAGCATACGCCGCGATGCCGTCACGGTCGCGCGCCACGGCTCCGACTACTTGTTGAGCGCCCTGCACCGCTGGATATCGCAAGCGGTCGGCAGCATCGAGCGGTACTCGACGACGCTGCCCCAGCTCTTGGGATCGCGCAGCGCGCAGCGCTCGCCCTTGCCGTTGTCGTAATAGGACAGCGTGTCGACGCAGCGCCGGGAATGCGCCATCAGCCCGAGGAAATGGCCCATCTCGTGCGACAGCACCATCTGCAGCGTCTGCTCGGCGGGGTGCTTCGGATTGCGCTCGCGCAGCAGCGCGAAGAGCCCCGGGCCGATGGACAGGCTGCGCGCGGTGACGTTGGCCAGCGCGAACTGGCCGCGGCTGCCGACGTCGCTCCACAGGATCTGGATGGCGTCCTCGGGCGGAGACTGGCCGATGGGCACGGCGATGACGCGCAGCTGGATGCCGCACTCGGACCAGGCTTCGGCGGAACGCTTCACCAGCGCCAGGACCTGGGCCTCGGTGAACCAGGGCGGCGCGTTGTCATGGCGATAGGCGAAGCGCAGCGAGCGCGTCGCGATCGGGCGATCCTTGCCGTCACCCCAGGTCTGGATTTCGCCCGGCAGGCATTGGGCGATCTCCTGATCGCGCACCGGGGGCGCGGCAGGTCTGCCCTTCTCCGCCGGCACGAACTGGGCGAGCGCGGACGCGCTCAGGAGCATCCACGCGGCCAGGTGCGCGACGCGGCGTCTCATGCGGCGCGCAGCACGCCGCGCACGCGCGGCCAGAGCAGGTTGACGGCCAGGCCGCTGATGACGAGCGCGGCGGCGGCGAGCTTCCACGGCGGGAGGCCCTCGCCGAGCAGCAGCGCGGAGCAGCTCATGCCGAAGACGGGCACGAGCAGCGCCATCGGGACGATGGTGGCAGCGGGGTAGCGCGAGAGCAGGAAGCTCCACGCGCCGTAGCCGAAGAGCGTGTTGCCGACGGACTGCCAGAGCACGGCGCCCCAGGCGCCCAGGCCCGCGTGGCGGAGCGCGTCGCCCATCTGGGCGGGGCCCTCGACGACGAGGGAGAGCGCGTAGAGCGGGGGCGCGGCGAAGACGCTGCTCCAGACGACGTAGGCGAGCATGTTCACGGCGCCGGCGCGCTTGCCGACGATGTTGCCGCTGGACCAGCTGAACGCGGCCAGCAGGACCATGGCCAGGCCCAGGACGGTGGTGGAGCCGTCGGTGTGGGAAGCGATGACACCGATGCCGGCCGCGGCCATGGCGAGCGACAGCCACTGGAAGCCCTGGACGCGTTCGCCGCTCAGGCGCATGGCCAGCAGCAGCGTGAAGAAGACCTGGGTCTGGATGACGAGGGAGGCCAGCCCGGGGGAGATCTGGGAGCGCATCGCCAGGTAGAGCAGGCCGAACTGGCCGACACCGACGAGCGCGCCGTAGGCGGCGAGGTTGCGCCAGCTGACCTGGGGACGCGGGACGAGGAAGACGGCGGGGATGGCGGCGAAGGTGAAGCGCAGCGCGGCGAAGAGCAGCGGCGGGAAGGCGTTCAGGCCCCAGCGGATCACGACGAAGTTGCTCCCCCAGATGGCGACCACGGACAGCGCGAGCAGGAAATGGCGGAGCGGGAGCGTCATGGCGGCCAGGGCGAGCGGGGGGATCGCTGACTATGCCAGCGAGGGGTCGGGGCCAAGCGGTACAGGGGCTTGGGAGTGTGACCGGTACAGAGACGTCATGGAATTGGCAATGGTCAGCATTAACTATTTAAGCTCACCGCACCAATTACGCCTGGGCGCCCCAATATCTATTCACATGATGGAATTTCCACCAATAAAAATTACTCCTCGACGCGAATAACCTTCATCCCATGGCTTTCAAGTCGACTGACAAAGCCATTTGAGCCTAGGCCGACATTCACGAAGGCATGGGTTTGACTTGAAGGGAATTCGAGCACTTCGGCTCGAAGCGGAAGGATGGACGCATTAACCATCCATGGAGGAGATTGATATGCGTGAACTCGAAGACCACGAACTCGATCAGGTATCGGGAGGGATCCCGTTGCTGATCTCGGCTTGGGTGGCGCTCGGCGACACCGCCGGTTGGGGTGCCGCGATGGGGGCCGGCGCGGCCGGTTATGGTTTTGGAACCGTCCTGTCGGACATGGCGAATCACCAGGGTGACAACCTGATGGACTTCAACCTCTTCTAAGGAAGCCCCATATTTCGTCGACGAAATTGGAGGGGACGCCCTCCTCGACTTTCATATATGGAGAATTCGGCATGGTCAATATCTTTCGAGTCGTTTGCCTGCTCATCGCGATTCTCAGCTTTTTCCTGGCTTGTCACTGGCTCTCGGTCCATCGGGTCGCGATGGGATTACTCGGTGGATCTGCAACCCTTGGATTTATCGCCACGGCCAATCTGATCGATCCGACTCGCCCCATGAATCTCAAGCAGTTCATCTTGCGGCAGGAGAGATTCCAGATCACGCCGATCGGCCGTGCCTTGCATTTCCTGTCGATCACGCTGCTGATCAGCGCGATCCTTGCCGGATGGTTCGAGCTTTGAGCACGACGCCAGGTCGTCTGGAGGATCACCGCCCAACGCCCAACCGATCCGCCGCCGCTTGGAGCCCATCCAGGATCGCCTCGGCCACCTCCGCGGGGAAATCGTCCGGCAACTGCGCTCGCACGGCCTGGATCACCGACGGCGTGCGCGCCACCACCTCATCGATCAGCGCCCCGATATCGCGACCGTCTTCCGTGACGACACCATGCCTGGTGCCGAGCACGACCCAGTGGCGTCGGAGGATGTCTCGCATCTTCCAATGCGCATTCTTCGACCGGACCGCCATGGCCATCTTGACCTTGTGCGACGACAGCTTGCCCCGCCCTTCTCCCAGCACGGGGTAGGCAGACAGCACGTCATAGAGCGGCGTGAGCTGATATCGACGCCCCGGCCGGAGGTGCAGGCTGAAATTCTTGGCGTGGCCGTCGGTCGCGCAGAGCATCCAGAAGATCAACTGCGCCTTGAAGAAGACGCGCTTGTCCTCCTCTTGCGCGATGGAGCCGTCGAGCAGATCGAGGAGTTGATCCATCCCCGGCCCGCCATCCGCTTCGTACTTCGCGCCCGGAGGCACTCCGAGCGCCTGACACATGTCTTCCTGTGGCAGGCGGATCAACCGGTTCATTCCCTCCCGCGAGGTTCGCCAGACGCGGTCGAACCGCTCGACCACAAGGACCTTCACATCCTCGAAATGCCGGACCTCGCAGGCCGCCACCGGCAGCCGGAACTCCCTCAGGATCTGCGCGCAGAGCCATTCGTTCTCGACGGAGTTCCGCATGTCCACCTGCAGGCCGCCGATCAGCCCCAGCGGCAGCTTGAAGATGTGCGTGGTTGGCGTGCTGCCTCGAGGCAGACACCAACGGTCGTCCAATCGCAGGAGCGCCGTCTTCTCCTGGGCGCCGGCAATGGAGATGCGGAACTCATCTTCGTCGGCCCCCCAGTTCAGCGTCTGCGGCGTCGTCGCGGCGCGCAGGTCCTGCGCGACCTCGGCGTCGCTCAGAGGCCTTGCCTGCGCCTCCGCCGGGCCGGCTGACACGTCTCCCTCGGGGAGGATCTCCAGCGCCCCCACGCAGTCCCGCCCGATCTCGGCCAGCAGGTCGAAGGCATCGATCGAGCCCGTGTTGAAGCGACGCGCCAGGCGCTCACGGATCTCCCTGCTGTCCGGCAGCAGGTTCTCGAAATAGGCGTGGACCTTCTCGCCTCGATGCGGCGCATTGCCCGGCATGAAGGGCAGCGACAGGGAAAGGGGGCGCCCCTCCGCTGATTCGACCCAGGCAGGGTCGTACTGGAGCGTGTCCTGCGCATTCCTGGCAAGCGTCCAGGTGCCCACGCGCGCTCCGTTCATCCAGAGTCCGAGCGTGCGGGTCGGTGCGAGGCGTCCCATGGCCTCACCACTCCGGTTGACCGTCGCCCGAACCACCCCGCGTCGCCGGCGACGGCCTGGCCAGGGTCAACTCGACCCCCAGGATGTTCAGCAGCTTCAGCAAACGCGCCGCGCCGACCGTGTTGGCGTTGCGCTCCAGGGCCGAGTAGGTCTGCTGCGTCACGCCCAGACGGAGCGCCACTTCGCTCTGCGTCAGGCCGGCCTCCTTGCGAAAGGCCTGCAGCAACGCCGGCAACTGATCGGGTGTCCTGACGGGGAAGTTCGGCATACAGACTATGGGCTGTTTATTCGGTTTACAGCATAGGAGCTGTTTTCAGAGAATACCAATCAAAGGCTGTAAACGCAATAAACAGTCTCTGCGCTGTTTCCTCCCTCACGCCTTCCCCCTCACCCCTTCGGCCGCAGATGCCCCAACGGCAGCGCGCCACCCGCCTTCACCTCGCCAAGCGAGAAGCTCGTGTGGATGTCCTTCACGTTGGGCAGGTTCAGCAGCGTGTCGATCGAGAACCGGCTGAACGCATCCAGATCCGTCGCCATCACCTCCAGCTCGAAGGTCCCCGCGCCGCTGATGTAGTGACAGGCAATCACCTCCGGCAGCTGCCGGATCGCCTCCTCCAGCTCCTTCGTCGCCGCGCCGTTGTTCCGATCCGCGTCCACCCGCACGAACGCCAGCACGCCCAATCCCAGCCGCCGCCGGTCGATCTCGGCCCGATAGCCGGTGATGAAGCCCTGCTCCTCCAGCCAGCGCACCCGGCGCCAGGTCGGCGCCGGCGACAGCCCGATCCGCGTCGCCAGCTCCGCGTTGGACAAGCGCGCCTCCCGCTGCAACTCCGCCAGGATCGCCACGTGGTACCGGTCCAGCTCCCCGCTCGCCGAGCCCCCCGACCCGCCGCCACCGTCCTCGGAATCCTCCGCCCCCGCCGACGCCGCGGAACCCGCCGTCGCCCTCATGGTTTTCCCTGAGACGCCGTTTTTCGATGCCATACGATCTCCACTACCCATTTCGGGAAAGATTCTTGCTCAATTGACCGCCCGCAGGGCAGAACGAGCAAGCACTCGCCGGGCATTGTTTCCTACACTGTTCGCTGCGTTTTCCGCGCGCGCCCATACTGGCGCTGCGTCGGCAGCCACGGCACACGGCCTCGCCACAAGCGAGGACCGGAGGTCAGCCACCCATCAGGAGACTCCCCGCATGAACGCCCCCTTGCCCGAACACATCCTGCGCGCCCTCGAGAAGGTCACGCTCGATGACAAATACGCACTCGACGAGGGCCGTGCCTTCATGAGCGGCGTCCAGGCGCTGGTCCGCCTGCCGATGCTGCAACGCACCCGCGACGCCATCGCCGGCCTGAACACCGCCGGCTTCATCTCCGGCTACCGCGGCTCCCCGCTGGGCGGCTACGACCAGGCCCTGATGGCCGCCAAGAAGCACCTCGCCAAGCAGCACATCGTCTTCCAGCCCGGCGTCAACGAGGAACTCGGCGCCACCGCCGTCTGGGGCACCCAGCAGCTCGCCCTCTTCCCCGAGAAGGCCCGCTTCGACGGCGTCTTCGGCATGTGGTACGGCAAGGGCCCCGGCGTCGACCGCTCCATCGACGTCTTCAAGCACGCCAACATGGCCGGCACGTCCAGGCACGGCGGCGTCATCGCCATCGCCGCGGACGACCACATCGCCAAGAGCTCCACCGCCGCCCACCAGAGCGACCACGTCTTCAAGGCCGTCGGTTTCCCCGTCTTCTTCCCGTCCAGCGTCCAGGAAATCCTGGACATGGGCCTGCACGCCTTCGCCATGAGCCGCTTCTCCGGCCTGTGGTCCGGCATGAAGACCATCCAGGAGATCGTCGAGTCCTCCTCCAGCGTCAGCGTCGACCCCGACCGCGTCCAGATCCTCATGCCCGAGGACTTCCAGATGCCCCCGGGCGGCCTGCACATCCGCTGGCCCGATCCCCCGCTGGATCAGGAAGCCCGGATGATGGACTTCAAGTGGTACGCCGCGCTGGCCTACGTGCGCGCCAACAAGCTCAACCACAACGTCATCGCGACGCCCCACGACCGCATCGGCCTGATCGCCTCCGGCAAGGCCTGGAACGACACCCGCCAGGCGCTGCACGACCTGGGCCTGGATGACGACAGCTGCCGCCGCCTGGGCATCCGGCTGCACAAGGTCAACGTCGTCTGGCCGCTGGAAGCGACCATCACCCGCGACTTCGCCACCGGGCTGCAGGAGATCCTCGTCATCGAGGAGAAGCGCCAGATGATCGAGTACCAGCTCAAGGAAGAGCTGTACAACTGGCGCCCCGACGTCCGCCCCAACGTGCTGGGCAAGTTCGACGAGACCGACGGCGACCAGAGCGGCGGCGAGTGGAGCCACCCCAACCCCAGCAGCAACTGGCTGCTGCGCCCGCAGGCCGACCTCACGCCGGCCATCATCGCGCGCGCCATCGCCAAGCGCCTCAAGAAGCTCGGCGTGGACGCCGACACCGCTGCGCGCCTGGACGCCCGCGTCGCGCTGATCGACGCCAAGGAGCAATCGCTCAAGTCCGAGGAAAAGACCGCCGGCGGCGCCGACCGCACGCCGTGGTTCTGCTCGGGCTGCCCGCACAACACCAGCACGCGCGTGCCCGACGGCTCGCGCGCCGTGGGCGGCATCGGCTGCCATTACATGGTCACCTGGATGCCGGGCCGCAACACCGCGACCTTCACCCAGATGGGCGGCGAGGGCGTGCCCTGGGTCGGCCAGGCGCCGTTCACCGACGAGAAGCACATCTTCAGCAACCTCGGCGACGGCACCTACTTCCACAGCGGCATCCTCGCGATCCGCCAGTCCATCGCGGCCGGCGTGAACATCACCTACAAGGTGCTCTACAACGACGCCGTCGCGATGACCGGCGGTCAGCAGGTCGGCGAGCGCCCCGAGGGCCACAGCGTCACGCAGATCATGAACAGCCTGATCAGCGAAGGCGTCGCCAAGCTGATCATCGTCACCGACGAACCCGAGAAGTACGACGGCAAGCCGCTGGCCGCCGGCGTCACCGTGCATCACCGCGACGAGCTCGACGCGCTGCAGCGCCAGTTCCGCGAGATCCCCGGCACCTCGGTCATCATCTACGACCAGACCTGCGCCACCGAGAAGCGCCGCCGCCGCAAGCGCGGCAAGCTGGTCGATCCGGCCAAGCGCACCGTCATCAACGAGCTGGTCTGCGAAGGCTGCGGCGACTGCTCGGTGCAGTCCAACTGCCTGTCGGTCGAGCCGCTGGAGACCGAGTTCGGCCGCAAGCGCCAGATCAACCAGAACACCTGCAACAAGGACTTCTCCTGCGTGAAGGGCTTCTGCCCGAGCTTCGTCACCATCGAGGGCGGCGAGCTGAAGAAGCCCAAGAAGGACAAGCGCATCAGCCCGTTCGACGCGTCGCTGCCGGCCCTGCCGCAGCCGCTGGTCCCCAACCCGGTCGAGGCCTGGGGCATCGTCGTGGCCGGCGTCGGCGGCACCGGCGTGATCACGATCGGCTCGCTGCTGGGCATGGCCGCGCACCTCGAGGGCAAGGGCGTCATCACGCAGGACGCCGCGGGCCTGGCGCAGAAGGGCGGCGCGACCTGGAGCCACATCCAGATCGCCAACAGCCCGGACGCGATCCACTGCACGAAGGTCGGCACCGCGGAAGCGGATCTGGTGATCGCCTGCGACTCCATCGTCGCGGCCAACAAGACCACGCTGGCCGTCATGCGCGAGGGCCGCAGCTTCGTCGCGCTGAACACGCATGGCTCGCCGACCGCCACGCTGGTCAATGACGCCAACTGGTCCTTCCCCGGCGCCGCCTGCGAGGCCGCCGTGCAGAAGGCCGTCGGCGCCTCGCACCTGGGCATGTTCGACGCCGAGGAAGTCGCGGTGAAGCTGCTGGGCGACTCGCTGTACACCAACCCGCTGATGCTGGGCTTCGCGTGGCAGAAGGGCCGCGTGCCGCTGAGCCACGCCGCGCTGATGCGCGCCATCGAGCTCAACGGCGTGCAGATCGACAACAACAAGGCCGCCTTCGAATGGGGCCGCCGCTGCGCTCATGACCTGGCCGCGGTGCAGTCGCTGTTCGCCGCGCAGCAGGTGATCAACTTCGTCAAGCGCCAGGGCGTGGACGAGCTGATCGCCAAGCGCGTGGAGTTCCTGACCGGCTACCAGAACGCCGCCTACGCCGAGCAGTACCGCGCCTTCGTCGAGAAGGTCCGCCAGGCCGAGACGCCGGTCGGCGGCACGCGCCTGACCGAGGCGGTCGCGCGCTATCTGTTCAAGCTGATGGCCTACAAGGACGAGTACGAGGTCGCCCGCCTGCACACGGACACCAAGTTCCTGGACAAGATCAAGGGCCAGTTCGAGGGCGACTTCAAGGTCGTGCACCACCTCGCCCCGCCGATGCTGGCCAAGAAGGACGACCACGGCCATCTGCAGAAGCGCGCCTTTGGCGCGTGGGTGCGTCCGGCGATGGGCGTGCTGGCGAGGATGAAGGGCCTGCGCGGCACCGCCTTCGATCCCTTCGGCCATACCGAGGAACGCAAGATGGAGCGCCAGCTGATCGCCGACTACCGCGCGACGATCGAGGCCATCCTGGCCAAGGGCCTGAGCACCGACCGCCTGGCCACCGCCGTTGACCTGGCCCGCATCCCGGAAGAGATCCGCGGCTACGGCCACGTCAAGGAGCGCCATGTGAAGGCCGCCCGCCTGAAGTGGGACCAGCTCAAGCAGCGTTGGCAGGAACTCGCCTGATCGGTCGGGCGGTCACCTGATCGCCTGAAGACCCTCAGAACGACACCCCACGGCCCGCCCGGCACCCGCCCGGCGGGCCGTGGTTCCTTCAGGCGTGCGAGGTTTGGCGTTCGTGCGCGACGCGACGCCCCCTCATGGGGGAAGTTCGGTTTTACGGATCCCTCACATCGATAGACTCGCACCCTTCGGCCCGAAGAGGCCGTCCGGATTCGTCACGTCTTTCGAGGGAGCTCTCCATGACCACCACCCCCACCCGCTGGATGCGGGCCTTCGCCGTCGCCTGCCTGGGCGCGATGTTCCTCGGCGCCACGCCGGCCTTCGCCGAGGGTTCACAGGGCGCCGAGACCGGCCAGAACGCCTTCGCGCAAGTGATCGCCGCGGCCCAGAACGACATCGTCAAGGGCCCGCAGGACATCAAGCTGTCGACGCAGGCCGTGCTGCACCTGCCAGAGGGCAAGGTCTACATCCCGCAGCCGCACGCGGCCAAGCTGATGCGCGCGATGGGCAACCCCGGCGATTACAGCGACCTGGAAGGCGTGGTCTTCCCGCGCGGCGACGGCGACTGGTTCGCGACGCTGCGTTTCGAGAAATCGGGCTACATCAAGGACGACGACGCCAAGCACTGGGACGCCGCCGACATGCTCAAGAGCTTCAAGGAAGGCACCGAGGCCAGCAACGACGAGCGCAAGAAGATGGGCGGCCGCGCGCTGGAGATCACCGGCTGGGCGCAGGAGCCCGCCTATGCCGCGGACACGCATCGCCTGGTCTGGGCGATGAAGTCGCGCGAGGTGGGCGCACCGGCCGGCGAGCCGCAGGGCGTCAACTACAACACCTACGCGCTGGGCCGCGAGGGCTACATGTCGCTGAACCTGGTCACCGACCTGGACGCGCTGCCCAAGTACCAGGGCGACGCCAAGCAGCTGCTGGGCGCGCTGGAGTTCAACGACGGCAAGCGCTACAGCGACTTCAATGCCAAGACCGACCACGTCGCCGAGTACGGCCTGGCCGCGCTGGTGCTGGGCGTGGGCGCCAAGAAGCTGGGCCTGCTGGCGGTGATCGGCGCGTTCTTCCTGAAGTTCGCCAAGATCATCGTGCTGGCGGTCGTCGGTTTCGGCGGCGCGATCATGAAGCTGCTGGGCCGCAAGAAGAGCGAAGCGGCGGAGTCCTGAGCCGATGACCAAGCTGCTCTTCCTGCTGTTCTCCGGGCTGAAGTTCGGCAAGCTGCTGGCCAGCGGCGGCACGATGCTGCTGTCGATCGCGCTGTACGCGATGGTCTTCGGCTGGCGCTACGCGGTCGGGTTCGTCGTGATGATCGTGCTGCACGAGCTCGGCCACTTCTTCGCCGCGCGGCACCGGGGCATCCCGGCGGGTCTGCCGATGCTGGTGCCCTTCATCGGGGCCTGGACCACGATCGACAAGGCCCCGCATGACGCCGAGACCGAGGCCTTCGTCGGACTGGGCGGTCCGCTGCTGGGCACGGTCGCGGCGACGGCCTGCTACCTGCTGGCGCGCAGCTGGAACGTGGACTGGCTGCTGGCCGTGTCGTACGCGGGCTTCATGCTGAACCTGTTCAACCTGATCCCGCTGTCGCCCTTCGACGGCGGCCGCATCACGGCGGTGCTGTCGCCGCGGATCTGGTTCGCGGGTGTGCCCATCCTGGTGGGGCTCTTCATCCTGCGGCCCAGTCCGCTGCTGCTGCTGATCGCGGTGCTGGCCGCGCCGCAGCTGATGAAGGCCTGGAAGTACCGCGCCGACAGCGAGGAGGCGATGACCTACTACGCGGTCCCGCTGAAGACCAAGATCGAGTACGCGGCCTACTACCTCGGCCTCGCTGCCTTCCTCGCGGTGATGGCGCACGACGTGCACGAGATGCTGGGCGCCGCGCACACGCTGGGCGGTGGCGGGCTCAGCACCTGACGCGCGAGAAGGCGATGCCTCGCGCCGGGCCCTCAGGCCCTGGCGCCGTCGTCAACCCTTCCTGAGCGCCGCGACGAGCTTGGCCGCCTTGGCCAGGGCCCGTTGCTGACGCGGCCTCAACCAGCCGATCGCGAAGCCCGCCTGCGCGGCGGCGCTCACGTCCGATGCCGCGATCGCCAGCGCCAACCGCTCGCGCGCCTGCGTCAGGCCCACTTCCAGATCGTTGAGCGCGCCCAGCTGCTGCGCCGCGGCGTGCACCCGCGCGAGGCGATGCCCACGTGCTTCCGAGACCTTCCTGGACACCTTCGCGCCCTCGCTGCCGGATTGCGCGTCAGGCACCGCGATGGCGAGCTCCATCGCGAGCCTGAGGCGACGCAGGCGCCGGCGCAGGTGATGGCGGCCCTCGGCGTCGAGCCGCTCGAAGCGCTTGATCTGCCCGTCCAGTTCCGCGCGCCAGGCATCGATGCGGGCATGGACGTGGCCGAGGTCCGCCTGCGCGGTGTCCGGCTTCGGACGCGCGAGCCACCCGATGAGCGCGAGCAACCAGCCCTGCGTCTCGCGCGTGAGCAGCAGCGCGGCGACATCGACGCGGGGCGTGGACGGCGGCTCGACATCGGCGGAGGGCCGCTCGGCGCGCCAGGCCTTGCGCAGCGCCTTCTGCCACGGCGCTTCGGCCTGGGCATCGGCATCGCGGGCGACGGTGAGCTGTCGCGACAGCTGACCCGCGCCGGCCGCGAGCGCGAGCAACGCGTGATCGTCGTCTCCCGCGAGCAGCAGCAGACCCGCGCGCAGGCGGCGCAGGCCGACGCGCATCTGATGCAGGTGCTCGGGCAGATGCCGGCCGGCGACGATCTGCGACGCGTTGCCGATCACGGGTTCGATGCTGGCGCGCAGCAGCGCGCGCAGGGCCTGGTCGGGCGTGAGGTCGGCACGCCAGCGCAACGCGGAGGCCGGGGCCACCGGCGCGACGGCCACTTCGCGCGCGAGCAGGTCGCCGCGCAGTGCCTTGGTGCGCAGCTCCAGGGAGAGGCCGAAGTGCTGGATGGCCCATTCGCGGGCGACCTCGAGCACCGCGCGCGGCTCGCCATCCTTGAGCTCGATCTCGAGTTCCGCCACCGGCGTCGAGCGCGACGCATCGCCGTCACCAGCGAGCAACGCGCCGTGATCGAGCGCGAGCTCGACGACACCGAACGGCGTCTCCATCGCACGCGAGAGGCGCGTGATGTCGGTGCGGAAGAGCGCCTGCAGCGCATCGGCCGGCAGCGTGTCGAGCAGCGTCTGGAGGGCCAGGCCGGCGGGATGCGTGGCGTGGCGGGTGACATCGAGGGTGGGGGTGTCGGCGCCGAGCGGCACGTTGTGCTCGAGCCGGGTCATGCCGTCGGGTGCGGCGCCCTTGAGGGTCTGGACCCAGACCTCGCCCTCGCGTCGCAGGCGCAGCGCGAATCCGGCGCGCGCGAGATCGCGATCGGGGGTATCGAAGTAGGCGGCCTGCAGGCGTTCCTGCGTCGCGGTCGAGGCGCCGCTGCCCGCGACCCACTGCCGCACCTCCGGCCATCGCGATTCGGGGATCTGGAAACGCAGCTCGATTTCGTTCATGGGGCAGTGTCGCACGCGACACACGCCAACACCCCATCCGGCGCCTCCGCCTCGGGGCCGGCGCGATCGAACCAGAGCTCGATCTCGTCGCCGCGCACACGCAGCACGGTGAAGCCGTCACCCGGGCGATCGGTCCATTCGCTCACCACGCACCGCAGCCGCTCGCCATCGGGGCCGTCGAACTCGAACACGTCCGGCGCGGCCAGCTCCTCGGCCGCCGTGATCGCGAACGGCCACGGCGCATACAGCGCCGAGCTGTGCACCGAATGCACCCGCACCACATCCCGTGCCACGTCCCGCGCCGGATCGCCATCGACACGCGAGATCTTCGCGCTCACCCAACCCGACCGATGCTCGTCGCCCGACAGGAACACCAGGCCCGACGCGCGATGTCGCCACACCGCACCGAGCAGCTCGTGCAGGCTGTGCGGATACCCGTCCCATGCGTCCGACCGCAGGCAGCTCGACGCGTGCTCCGCGGTCATGCGCTTGCGCGGCAGCGGCAAGGAGCCGCTCATCACAAAGCGCGGCCGCCCGGCGCTGCGCGCGAGCCAGTCGCCGAACGCGTCGCGCTGGGCCGTCGACCACATGCGCGCGCTCGACCAGTTCGCGACCCGCCGCGCCTCGCGCTCGCAGCGCGCATCGGCGATGAAGAACGATGCGCCGTGCCACGCGAAGTCGTGCCACAGCAGATGCGGGCCGCCCACGCGCGGCCCCGCTTCCCAGCGGTGATCCCACGCGGCCTGGCGTGCGACCTCGAACCACGGGCCCAGGCCTCCGTGGCTCGCGCCCGGGCTCGGCTCCCAGTTGTCGACGATCTCGTGGTCATCGGCCGCATGCACCACGCGCGCCACGGTCGGCGGCAACAGCCGCGCCGGTCCGCCCTTGAACTCGCCGTAGCCGCGCGCGTAGCGCTCGACGCCGCTGCGCGAATCGGCCATGCCGCCGCTCGCGTCGGCATAGATCTGATCGCCCGCGAAGAGCACCAGCGAGCAATCCCGCCCGCGCGCCGTTGACCGCGTGAATCGATGCAGCCGCGCCATCGCGGCCAGCGCCGGCCCCGCCTGCGACGCATCGAGCTCCCAACCCGGGCTCACATCGAGCATGCCCGGCGGGTACTGGCACGCGGCGAGCGCGAAGCAGACGCCCTCCTCGGCCGACGCCTCGGTCCGCGCCGATGCAGCTGATGCATCGCGCTCGTCCGGCGAGGGCACGAAGCCATGCGCCCAACGATGTGCCGGCTCGCTCAGCAACTGATCGAGCGCGCCCTCCACCTGCAGGCGCAACTCGTCCTCGCCCAGCCGATGCATCACGCCGTAGTGCTCGCCCTCCATCGCCAGCGCGCGCGGTTCCAGATACAGCGCGACCAGCAGCAGCCCGTTCATCTCGACATCGCGCGGCATGCCCGGGAAGCGCTCGTCATCGGGTTCAGGCCCGGGCAACAGCGATTCCCCCGCCACGATCGCGGGCGCCGGGAAGGCCTCCACCGGCATCGAGAAGCGCCACGGCGCACCCGGTTGTCCCTGCCCCGGCGGCACGAAGTCCTCGAGCCGCCACGGCAGCGACAACCGCTCATAGGCCCAGTCACCGCGCCAGCGCATCGGCACCCACACCAGCCAATGCGGCCAACCGCGCTCCGGCCGCAAGGCGCTCAGCAGCGGCACGCGGCCATGCTCCGGCGCTGCGTGCTCCACGCGATGTCCAGGCGCCTGCGCGCCGATCAGCAAGGCGTTGACGGCGGCCCGCTGCGCCGCGCGGATCGACCATCTTCTGGCGACGGCGTTCATGCCGGGTCCTCCTCGGCCAGGAAGGCCAGCACATGCGGGAACACCTGCGTCGCGACATGGCGGCCGATCAGGCAGTCCTGATGGCCATGGCCCGCGATCACGCGATAGCGATAACGCCCCGGGGCCGCCTGGTCGTAATAGTCCTTGAGCAGCTCCGCGCTGTCGGCGCTGCACAGGCCGTTGTCCTCGCCGTGCAGCGACATCACCGGGAAGGCCTTGAGCAGCGCCAGGCTCTTGGCCAGGCTGTCGAGGTACACGCTCGCGCCCTGCCAGTCGGTGATCTCGTGGCAGCGCGCGAAATGGATGGCCTGCGCCACGGTGTCCATGTTCAGCGGTCCGAAGTGGTCATCGATGAAGTCGAACACCGCCGGCGCGACATTGCCGATCGCGAAGTCGCGGCCGTAGAGCAGGTCCATGCGGTGGCGCGTCGCCGTCCAGGGCGTGCGCTTCATGCGCCAGGGCGGCCACGGCGGCGGGTTCTCCAGATCGAATTCCTCGTCCGGATAGGGCAGGCTCGCCAGCAATCGGTCGAGCAGCTGATCGAACAGCGCGGGTGGTCCTTCGGGCCGGAACGAGAAATCGCCCATCGGCAGGTAGGGCCGCACGTATTGCATCAGCACGCCGCGCAGGCTGTTGGTCGGCGACATCACCATGATCGGCGTGACCTGCGAGATCACCAGCTTGGAGATCCGGTCCTTGAGCCCCGCGCGCAGCGCGTAGAAGCGCTCCCACGGTTGCTCGCGCGGCTCCAGCAGCGCCATGTGCAGCATCACCGAGCCCATGCAGTGCGCGAAGACGTGCAGCCGCTCGCGGCCCGTCTCGCGCAGCACGCGGTCGATCGCCAGCGGGATGTCGTTGAACGCGGACTCCTCGAAGGTCCACGGCAGCTTCGCGGTCGGCAGGCCGGCGCTGGTGCGCATGTCCACGATCCAGACGTCGTAACCCGCGTCCCAGAGCAGCTTGGCCGGCCCCGGCCGCACCGAGTGGTGCGCGAAGGTCGTGCCGCTGGCGCTGTAGCCATGGATCATGAGCACCGGCTCGCCGCCGGGCCGCCCGTAACGCGTCAGGCGGATCAGCACGGGCTGGGCATCGTCGTCGCACGGCGTGCGGTCCAGGTCCTGGCGCTGCCGGCCGGCATCGCCCCAGCAGCCCGCGGCCATCTCGATCACCACCGGCTCGGGCAGGCCGGGCACGGCGCCCGGCAGGCGCGAGATGCGCCGCGGCGGCGCCTCGTCGGGCTTGCGGAAGGTCCATGCGTGCAGCCCCACCGTCATGCGCGCGATGTAGGCCATCAGCGCGCCGAGGTCGCGCACCGCCGACGGAATGTCCTGCGCCTGACGCACCCGCAGCAGCGGCATGCGCTCGCGGGCGAGATGGTGCAGATCCAGCGTCAGCGCGATCTCGCGCGCGCCCGGCGGCGGCGCCATGCCGGCCACCGGCGTCAGCACCAGCCGGCTGAGCTGCGTCCACGGATTGCCGCGCCGCGTGTAGCTGATGCGCTTGCGGCCCTCGAGCTGCGATCCGCGCAGACCGACCGCCCATGGCGGGACCTCGATGTCATCGCGCAACCGCACGCGGTAGGTCATCAAGCGCGCCTCGCCAGCATGGCCCGCGAGGTGCCAGGCGTTGACCGCGCGTGCGCGCAGGCCGGCCTTGGGCGCGCCGGGCAGCCGCGGCGCGCTGCGATTCCCGGCCCAGTCGATCAGGCCCTGCCACGAGTCCCGCACGCCGCGGTTGATCGCCCAGGCCCACAGTCCGCGCAGGTGGCGCCGCAGTGGGCCCGAGGTCTCGCGCTGGAAGAGCGTGAGCTCGCCCTCGGCCAGCGGCACGGTGAAGAGCGCGTGCTCGTCGCCGCGCTCCTCATGCGACCACAGGCGGCCATCGCCGGGTTCCGGTCCGACGACCTCGTAACGACCGGGACGTTTCTCGCGCGCCTCGAAGACGCGCAGGCGGCTGCCGGGCGCGACCTCGAGTCGTCGCTCCGCGCCCGGACGCAGCAGCTCCTGCAAGGCCTTGGGCCGGTAGGTGACGCACAGCTCGAGGTACTTCACCGGCGAGCCCGACGCGCCGGGCCAGCGCACGAAACCGCCCAGGCGCTCGCGCACTTCGATGACGGTGGGCGTCGTGGCTGTCCCGGCAGACGACGACGCCGATGCAGCCGTCGATGCCGATGCCGATGTCGTCGTCGATGCCGCCGTTGCGATCTCCGACGCGGGCCGACGGAACACCGGCCGCGTCGGCTCGCGCCGCCGCGCGACGAGCGGCGCGTCGCCCAGGCCCCACGCGACGATCAGCCGATCGAGCGCCCGTTGCGCGAGCGCGCTGATCGTCAGCGCCGGATTGATCGCGAGCGAGCCCGGCACGATCGCGCCGTCGAGCACGACCAGCCCCTCATGCACTGCGGCGCCATCGCCGGCGAACACGCGCCCGAGGTCATCCACGACCCCGTCGGTGCCGCGATCGCCCATCGCGCAGCCGCCCAGCGGATGCACGCTGACCATCGGTCCGCGCGCGTCGCCCGTCAGGAAGGCCATCTCCGGCGGCAACAGCTGCCACAGCGGATTGCGCAGCAGCCGGGCGCCCTGCCCTGCCAGCCGGCGTTCCAGCGCCTCGTGGCGCCGCGCGATCGCGGGCTCGTCGCGCAGGCCCGGCCAGTCGACCTGCAGCCCGCCGGCCTCCTCGAAACCGGCGCGCCGCGTGAGCCGCCCGGTGCCGCTGTCGCGCCCGATGATCGCCATCGGCAACTGGCGCTCGGTCACCGAGGGCCGCACCGCGAAGGGATCATCGAAGTCCGCGCCTTCCTCGTGCGGCCCGCCGTTGGCGCGCGCCAGGCCGTCGAGCGTCGCGGCGAACGCGAAGCTCTCCTCGAACAGCGGACGCAAGGCCCCGGGAATCGCCATGTCCTGCACGACGTGGTCGCTGCCCGCGGTCAGCAGGCCGGTGATCGTCGGGCCAACCTGACGCGCCGCCGGCGCCTGGTCCTCGTCCGCCACCGCGTGCAGCGCGCGCGGCCATTCATGGCCGACCGCGATCACGTCGCCGTTGGCCGAGAAGGCCTGCCCCAGCATCCGCGACACCCCGAGCCCGCGCTCACGCGAGCGCATCAGGATCTCCGTCGAGCCCAGCGTGCCCGCGGCCAGCACCACGCGTTTCGCGATCACCTCGAAGGGCTCGCCCTGGCGATCGCGCAGCAGCTCGTCGGTGTGTTGCATCCGCACGCGCCAGCCCACGCCGGGCACGGGCTCGAGGTCCTCGACGCTGGCGCCGCAGACCAGCTCCGCGCCCTGGCGCCAGGCCTGCAGCAGCAGGCCGGTGTCCAGCGACTGCTTGGCCTCGTGATTGCACCCGGTGGCGCAGTCGCCGCAAGCGATGCAGGCCTGATGCGCCCAGTCGGCCGCGCCGCGCGGACGATCGTCCATCGCGACCTGGATCCGCGCCGCGCGCGCGTTCGAGCCATCCAGCGCGCGCAGCGCCTCCAGCCGCCGCGTCTGGAACGCGGGCCGCGTCGCGCGCAGCCGCTCGATGGTGTTGTCGCCCGCGTCGTCGCGCACGCCCAGCAGGCGTTCGGCGCGCTCGAACCACGGGCTCAGGTCCTCGTCGAGGAAGACCTGCGGCCAGCCAGGCTCGCGGAACACCGCGGGGTCGGGCCGCTCCATCACGCCCGCGTTGATCAGCGAGCCGCCGCCCAGCCCGTTGGCCAGCGCGACGCAGACATCCGGCCCGAGGCGCAGGTCGAAGAGCCCCTCGCGGCGGCCCGTCGGCGCGGAGCCGCCCGAGGTGGTGAGCCGCACATGGCCCGGCAGATCGGCGAAGCGGCTGGGGAAGGCGCCGGGCAGGTATTCGCGGCCGCGCTCGAGCACGACGACGTCGATGAGTCGGCCGTCCGCGTCCCGCCGGCCGGCGAGCGCGTGCGCCGCGGCGGCGCCGCCGTAGCCGCTGCCGACGACGAGCACATCCACCACCGCCGGCCCGGGCGCGGGCACGGCCAGGCGCGCGGCCATCCAGTCCTCCAGCGGACGCGACAACCAGCGCGTGCCCAAGGGCCGCGCCGATGACGTGGCGTCGGCCTCAGACGGGGCTGGCGGCGCCTCCTCGTACGGGCGAGACATCGGCACCCTCCCTCCGATATTCGGCCAGCGCGGCCTGCATGGCGTTGATGAGCAGTTCCTCGGTCACCGGCTTGTGCAGCAGCGTCAGGCCGGCCTCGTGGGCCTCCCGCAGGCGCTCGGGCGCCGTGTCGCCGCTGACGATGAGCGCCGGCAGTCCCGGGAACGCGCTGCGCAGCGAGCGCACGGCGCTGATGCCGTCCTCGCCGCCGCGCAGGCGGAAATCGGTCAGCAGCAGATCGGGCTGCTGACCCATGCTCTTGAGCAGGCCCTCGCGCGTGCTGCCGGCCAGCAGGACCTGGCAGCCATGCGCGGTGAGCAGCGCATGCATGGCGATGCGCACCGGTTCCTCGTCGTCGATGACCAGCACGCGCATCGGCGGCAGGCGCGGTCCGTGCTGCGGCGTCGCGCCGGGCAGCACCTGCGCGATGTCCGCCGCCGTCACGTTGAGCATGAAGCTCGACCCATGTCCCGGCGCCGAGCGCAGCCCCAGGTGCAGGTCCAGCAGGTCCACCAGTCGCGTGACGATCGACAGCCCCAGGCCCAGGCCCTTGGCGCGGTCGCGCTCGGGATTCCCGACCTGATAGAACTCCTCGAAGATGCGCTGCTGCTCGTGCTCGGGAATGCCCATGCCGGTGTCGCGCACCGACAGGCGCCAGACTTCCTCGTCCTGGCCGCGGTTGACCTCGATGGCGACCTCGCCGCGCATCGTGTACTTGATGGCGTTGTCGATCAGGTTGCGGACCACGCGCTCCAGCAGCACCGGGTCGCTCTCGACGCAGGCCTCGGGCGGGCAGTCCAGGCGCAGCAGCAGCTGCTTGCGCAGCGCGGCGGGCTGGAACTCGCGTTGCAGCCGCGCGAGCCAGGGCTGCAGCGCGAAGACCTGGTTGTTGACCGGCACCACGTTGGCGTCCAGCTTGGAGATGTCCAGCAGCGCGTCCATCTGCGACGACAGCGACTGCAACGCCAGGTTCATCTGCGTGACGATGACGCGGCCCTCATCGTCCATCGGGCGCTTGTCCAGCGCCGCGCCGAACAGCGACAGCGTGTGCATCGGCTGGCGCAGGTCATGGCTGGCAGAGGCGAGGAATCGCGTCTTCGCTGCCATCGCCGATTCCGCCTGCGACAACGCCTGGCGCAGCTGCTGGTTGCTCTTGTTCTGCTGCAGCCGGATCAGCACGGACTCGGCGAAGACGCGATAGGTGTCCCGCGCCAGGCCGGTCAGGATCAGGCCGAAGAAGACGATCAGCACGGCCAGGACCCAGTCCAGCCAGCGGTGATCGCCGGCCTGGTGGAACAGGCCCCAGGCCAGCGCGTTGGCCACGGTCACCGGCCAGAGGAAGACCTGGAAGACCACGCGGTGTCCGGCCGTCGTGGCCACGGCGCCGGCGCACAGGCCCAGCAGCACGATGGTCTGCACCATGCGCTGGAAGTCGCTGAGGTGCGGCGCGGCCACGAGCGAGGCGCTGAAGACCATCCCGTTGGCCAGGCTCAGCCAGACCGCCCAGTCCAGGCGCTGCTCGAGCGGCCGGTGATGCATCTCGGGCAGCCGGCCCAGCACGGCCCACCGCAGGCCCAGCACCGCGAAGACCGCCACCAGCCAGCCGTAGGCCAGCCACGGCGACATCACCTGCGCCGCCATCACCGCCATCATCAGCGCCGCGATGCTCACCGGGTACGGGACGCGGCGGCCCTGCTTGCCGATCAGGCGCAGCAGTTCGAGCTCGACGCTCGACTGCTCGGCGCTGCGCTCACCCGCCATGGCCGGAGGGGACAGCGCCTGGCCGCTGCCGCGAGGGGAGATGCATGGGTTGTGTAAAGCTTGTTATGGGGCGGCAATATATCTTGCGGATCCCCACCGCCCAAGTGCCGTCCCTAGGCATCCCGCCCCAGGATCGCGGGCACCGCGTCGAAGCGCGAAAAGCCGCAGCGGCTGACGTCACCAAATCGCCAGAAAGGCTAAAAAGCGCATCGCGGATAAAACTATGCCGACCACCGCCACCTCCAACGAGGTTTTGGTAGGTCGGCATAGCACTCCTCCCCTTGATCACAACGCTGAGGTCCAGGCAGCGCGCGATCGGTGCCCAGTATGCAAATCGAAGTCAGTCGCCGATATCCCCCTCAAGTGGGAATCCCTCGATGGCATGGAACTTTCGGGCCATACGGAGCATTTAAGTCAGGACATGCGTCACCCCTTCAGGCGATGCGGACCCGCTCCGGCGCCTGCACCTCGCGCAGCAGTTCCTCCAGCAGCGCGAGGTAATACGCCAGCGGCGGCGTGCGCATGCCCGGGCGCTTGGCCAGGTCGTCCCAGCGGCGCAGCTGCAAGGCGGCGCTCGCGTGCGGATGCGCCATGAAGAGCAAGCGCTCCTCCGCGTTCATCGGCCCGCCCTGCAGCGCCAGGCTGTGGCGCGACGCGTCCGACAGGCTCGGCCCATAGGCCGCGTCGGTGCTCACCAGGTAGCGCTTGGCGGCGACATGCAGCCGGATGGGCTCCAGCACCGCGGGCCCGAGACCGCCCGCGCGCAGCAGCGGCAACGCGGTCAATTCATGTTCGTCATCCCGCAGAGGAGCTGTGGAAGCACCGTCCATCAGTTGGCCGATGTCATGAAGCAACGCAGCGGCTACAAGGCTATGCTCCGCGTGGGCCCACTCGGCGAGCTGGGCACATTGCAGCGCGTGTTCCAACGCGGTGACGGGCTCCCGGCGCTCGTCGCCGTACTGCAGATGACCGCGGCGGTGAAACACCGCTTCGATCTTGGCGATCAGGTCCATGTCGACTCCCAGCCATCGCTCCGGGTCGGAGCGGGCGCCAGTCTCGATGCGGCCCATGACGGATCTATGAAGCGTCGCCGGGGTTCTCATTCAAATGGACTGAACAGTGGCCTCAGTTCCGGTGAACCGACGAGGCAGAACCCACGCGGACACTTGCTCCCATCGCGAATGCGCCATCCCGACGCCCCAGGACTTTCCCAAGGACGCGAGCCCGACATGAGCCCCCACGACCCCCTGTCCCACGACCCCCTCAACGCGCCCACCCAGCCGGCCGAAGGCGCGGCCTTCGGTGATCCGGTCGCACCGGTCGCTTCGGCGGCCGCGGTGCCGATGCCCGCGCCGCGGCCGGTCAAGACGCGCTACGACGCGGTGGCCATGGTGTTCCATTGGGTGCTGGCGCTGGCGATCATCGGCGCGTTCTCGGTGGGCTGGTACATGGCGGACCTGCCGTTCTCGCTGACCCGGCTCAAGCTCTTCAACTGGCACAAGTGGGCCGGCGTGACGATCCTGGCGCTGTCGGCGCTGCGGCTGCTGTGGCGCCTGACGCATCGCCCGCCGGCGGATCTGCCGATGCCTGGCTGGCAGAAGCTGGGCGCGCACGCGGTGCACTGGCTGCTCTACGCGGCGTTCTTCGCCGTGCCGCTGAGCGGCTGGGCCTACAGCTCGGCGGCCGGTTTCCCGATCGTGTGGTTCGGCGTGCTGCCGCTGCCCGACTTCGTGTCCAAGGACAAGGAACTCGCCGAGACGCTCAAGCAGGTGCACCAGTTCTTCGCCTACGGGCTGGGACTGCTGGTGCTTGCCCATCTTGGCGCCGTGGTCAAGCACGTCGTCCTCGACAAGGACGGGCTGCTGCGACGCATGCTCCCGGGCCGCGCCTGAGCGGCACGCCCCTTGGCACCCGAACAAGACCTGACCCCGAGTTCAGACCCGATCAGACCCGTTCAGAACAACGACCGCAGAGGACTTCATGACCGCACGACTGGCCACCCATCTCTCGATCACCGCGCTGTCGGTGCTGAGCGCCGCCCTGCTGCTGGCCGCGCCGGCGATGGCGCAGACCAAGCCGGCCGCCGCACCCGCCGCGGCGACGGCGGCGGCCGCGCCCAAGCTGGTGCCGGCGCAGAGCGACATCGCCTTCACCTTCCGCCAGATGGGCGTGCCGGTGGATGGCCACTTCAAGAAGTTCGATGCCCAACTGGCCTTCGATCCGAAGAACGCGGCGGCGGGCAAGGTGACGCTGTCGATCGAGCTGGGCAGCGCCACGCTGGGCGATGCCGCGACGGACGCCGAGCTGGTCAAGCCCGAGTGGTTCAACGTCAAGAAGATCCCGACGGCCACGTTCCAGAGCACGTCGATCAAGGCGCTGGGCGGCGGCAAGTTCGAAGCGGCCGGCAAGCTGACGATCAAGGGCCAGGCCAAGGACGTGGTGGTGCCGGTGGCGCTGGCGCAGGCCGGCGGCACGACGACGGCGACCGGCGCGTTCGCGATCAAGCGGCTGGACTTCAATATCGGCGAGGGCGAATGGAAGGACACCTCCATGGTCGCCAACGACGTGCAGGTGAAGTTCAAGCTGGTGTTCACCGGCATGGCGCCGCTGTAAACCCGACATGAGGACCGCGACGGCCGTAAGGGTCGTCGATGTCCGATCCCAAGTTTCTCCAACCGGTCCGGGTCCTCGCCCGGTTCCTTCCTCACCCACTGTTCGACAGGACCCCACCATGATGAAGAAAGCCCTGCTGCTCGCCTCCCTGATCGCCGTTGCCGGCCTGGCGCAAGCGCAAAGCGCGACGTACGCGATCGATCCGACGCACACGTACGCGACGTTCGAGATGAAGCATTTCGGCACCTCGACCAACCGCGGCCGCTTCGACAAGAAGGAAGGCACGGTGCAGCTGGACAAGGCGGCCAAGACCGGCAAGGTCGAGATCACCATCGACATGAACAGCATCGACACGGGCTTCTCGAAGTTCGACAGCCACCTGAAGAGCGCCGAGATCTTCGATTCGGCGAAGTTCCCGACGGCCAAGTTCGTGGGCACGAAGTTCAACTTCACCGGTGACAAGGTCGCGTCGATCGACGGCGAGCTGACGCTGAAGGGCAAGACCGGCCCGGTGACGCTGAAGGCGGTGAACTTCAACTGCTACGAGAGCCCGATGCTGAACAAGCGCGAGGTGTGCGGTGGCGACTTCGAGACGACGTTCGACCGCACCGCGTTCGGTGCCGACTACGGCGTGGCGTATGGTTTCCCGAAGGAAGTGAAGGTCGTGATCCAGGTCGAGGCCATCAAGCAGTAAGCCCCCGGGAATCCTTTACACCCGATGCCGCAAGGCCCGCGAAAGCGGGCCTTTCGTGTTTGTGGCGGGCGTCATGGGGATCCGGTGACCGGTTGCGCGGCAGCCATGGAGAGCAGCCGCGCGCTGGTGGTGTGATCCGACAGGAATCCATTCACGGCATGGGTGGTGCAGAGCTTGTTGAACCAGTCCCACCCGAAGGAGGCCCGGTAGGCCGCAGCGGTCTCCGGCGAGATCCAGACCAACACGTCCAGCATCTCGGCGTGGAACTTCCGCAACGCTGCCACGGCGTGGCTCCAGTGCCGCGGCGATCCATGTCCCGGCGAGATGGCGTGCGGCTTCCAGATGGGCTCGAAATGGCAGACCCGATTCCGTAGCTGCTGCAGTCGCTTGACCTGGGTCAGCGCCGCCAGCTTGTTGGCTTCTCGGCTCCAATACGGCGGCTTGGAGTGTGGATGGTGCGGGAAGACGTCGGTGAACGTGCGCGGCGCGTGGCGGTTGGACAGGCCTTCCAGCAGGTTCGGCCAGAACCCGAACGACATTCCGGACACGACCGCATCGGGAGACGGTTGGATCAGTCGGCGCGTCGGTGGTGTGCCTTCGCACAACCGCTGCTCGATGCGTTCGAGCGATTTGCCCTTCAAGGCGATGGCGCCGGGAACTGCACGGTCGTACCAGGCGGCGGAGACGCTCGCACGGGCGGTCACCTGCAGCGACAGCGATTGGTGGATGGCGTTGCGCAGGACCACCTCGATCAAGCCCACGAACGGGTGGAGGCTCGCGCTCAGCGCCTGGGCCCACAAGTAGCACCCGAGCCTGGCCTCCGGCGAGTTCGGGGTGAAGGCGGCGCCATAGGGGACGAGACGCGCAGCCGACAGTCGATCCAGCACCTGCGCCACGCTCGCCGTCGAACTCGACGTCGAAGTGATCAAGGGAGACGGCAGCGGTTGTTGAACGGTTTGACTCATCGGGCTCGGCTCGTTACTCTCCCGCCCCGTAGGCACTGTGGATCCCACTCCCGCACCTGCACGCAGGTCCCCAAGCCGGTGATGCCCACAGCAGCAACAGAGCAAGACGCCACCCTCGGGTGGCGTTGAGCTTTCTGGGTCGCCTTGCGACCCCGGCACTTCCAGCACCACCGGGCGTGAAGCGCCTATCGTCCGTCGGCGCCGACCACCCGCCCGCGAGTCGTGAACCCCTTCACACCTGCCAGTTGACCGATCCCGACTGGCCGTCGGTCCAGGCCCGGACACCACCCCGCCGCCCCTCCGGCCTGTCGCCGATCGGTGCAGTCCATCCCACCTTCCGCACGGCGCGTCGCCCGCCCCCCTGGGCGCGAAAGGGACTTGCGTACAGTCCGCTCCATACGACAGGTCCCCCTCATGAACGCGCCGACTCCCGCCTCCCCCACCCCGCGCCAACGCTGGCAGGCTTTCATGCAGCAGGCCGAGCAAGGCTTCCACGCCTACGGCAGCTGGCTGGTGTCCATCACCTGGAAGCGCTTCGCGCTGCTCGCCGTGATGCTCATCATCGGCGCCAACATCCTGCAGACCCTCCCCCCCTTCTCCTTCAGCTGGCAGATCCCCCTCGAGACCACCGAGATCATCCATCCGCCCAAGGACCTGCGCCGCGATCGCGACGCCGACCGCCGCGAGCAGAAACGCGCCGCGGAAGCCGAGAAGGCCCGCGCCAAGGCCGAGAAGGAACGCGCCGAGAAGGAGAAGGCCGACACCGCCGCCACCTCCGAAGCCGCCGGCTCCTCCGCCGAACACACCGCGTCGGGCGTCGAGGGCGACGGCCTGCGCTACGAGGTCCAGATCGACTCGCGCGGCGTGCGCATCGTCCCGCGCCCGCCGCTGGGCTCCGCCAGCGCCGCCACGCCCGCCGCGGCCGCGTCCGCCGCCGAACCCGTCGACCCGAACCTGCCGTCCATCGACATCCGCATCCCCAACGAGAAGCAGCGCGAGGCCATCCGCGAGGCCGTCAAGACCGCCGCCGCCGACGCCAGGCGCGCCCTGGAGGAAGCCGCCGAGGACGCCCGCCAGGCCAAGGCCGAGGCCGAGGAAGCCAAGGACGAGCTCGAGCAGGCCCAGCGCGAGACCTCCCGCAAGACCCGCTACCGCACCGTCCACCTGGGCGACTTCCTGGACAAGCTCGCGCTGCTGGTGGTCTTCGCCTCCGCGCTGCTCAAGGCCACCTACAAGGGCCGGCTGCAGGCCGAGGTCAAGGCCGCCAAGGCCACCGAGACCGCCGAGGCCGAATCGCTGCGCCGCCAGGTCGTCGAGGCCCGCATGGCCGCCATGCAGGCCCAGGTCGAGCCGCACTTCCTGTTCAACACGCTCGCCTCCATCGACCACCTGATCGAGACCGACCCGCCCCGCGCCTCGCAGATGCAGAAGAACCTGATCGCGCTGCTGCGGGCCTCCATGCCCACCATGCGCGAAGCCAACGCCAACGGCGGCGTGCGCGAGCTGGGCCGCGAGATGGCCGTCATCCGGCCCTATCTCGAGATCCTGCAGGTGCGGATGGAGGAACGCCTGGTCTCGCGCATCGACGTGCCCGACGGACTGCTCTCCGCGGAGTTCCCGCCGATGATGATCCAGAGCCTGGTCGAGAACGCCATCAAGCACGGCCTGGAACCCAAGGCCGAGGGCGGCAGCCTGACGCTCAAGGCCGAGATCGTGCACGGCAAGCTGCAGGTCACCGTCGCCGACACCGGCCTGGGCTTCGGCCGCGCCGCGACCTCCGGCACCGGCGTCGGCCTGGCCAACATCCGCGAGCGCCTGACGCTGCTCTACGGCAAGGCCGCCAGCCTCACCGTCGCCGAGAACCAGCCCTCCGGCACCGTCGTCACCATCACCGTCCCCTACCGGACGTCCGCCCACCACGCCCCGGAACAAGGAGCACACGCATGAAAACGCTGTTCAAGGCTTTCTTCCTCGTCGGTTTCGCGCTGGTGGCGCTGGCCGTGCTGCTGGGCTGGGGCGCCATCCACGTGCTCGGCGACGTGCCCGGCGTCCACCTGCAGGTCAACGGCGACGAGGTCATCTGGTCCGGCCTGGATCTCTTCGACGCGCTGGGCGCGGGCCTGGGCCTCGTCATCACCATCGGCGTGATGTGCCTGGTCGTGCCGCTGGTGCTGCTGCTCGGGCTGGGCCTGCCGCTGCTGATCCTGGGCGCGCTCGCGCTGGCCGGCATCGCCGCGCTGCTGGGCGTCGGCGCGGTGGTCGGCTCGCCGCTGATCCTCATCGGGCTCATCGTCTGGCTGCTGGTGCGCGACAAGAAGCCGCGCCATCCGCCGGCCCAGCCGGTCCAGCCGATGCCCGCGCAAGCGCCCGCCGCGACGGTCGCGCCCACGCCCACCGAGCCCTCGTTCCGCGCCTGAGGTCCGAGCATGACCGATGACCTAACATCGCCCCTCATGAGCGACACCATTCAAGCCCCCCGCGCGGTCCTGGCCGACGACGAACGCCTGATGCGCGAGCAACTGCGCAGCCGCATCGCCGAGGTCTGGCCCGACCTGCAGATCGTCGCCGAGGCCAAGAACGGCCTGGAGGCGGTCGAGCTGGTCAAGGAACACAAACCCGATCTGGTCTTCCTGGACATCCGCATGCCCGGCATGACCGGTGTCGAGGCGGCCAAGCAGATCGCGCAGCTGCCCGACGACGAGGACTGGGCGCTGCCCGAGATCGTCTTCATCACCGCCTACGACCAGTACGCGGTCGAGGCCTTCGAGCAGGGCGTGTGCGACTACGTGCTCAAGCCCGCCGAGCGCGAGCGGCTGCAGGTCACCGTCGAGCGCATCAAGAAGCGCCTGGCGCAGCGCAGCGGCGAGGTCGAACCCGACGGCCCCAGCAACGGCACGCTGCAGCAGCTGCTGCATTCGCTGTCGGCGCGGGTCAACAACACGGGCGGCTCGCCGCAGTACCTGCAGTGGATCCAGGCCTCGGTCGGCCAGACCATCCAGATGATCCCGGTCGAGGACGTGCTGTTCTTCATCAGCGACGAGAAGTACACGCGCGTGCAGACGCCCACCGTGGAAGCGCTGATCCGCAAGCCGATCAAGGAGCTGGTGGATGAGCTCGACCCGAAGGTGTTCTGGCAGATCCACCGCTCCACGCTGGTCAACGTGAAGGCGATCAACGGCATCAGCCGCGACTTCCGCGGGCGTCAGCTGGTGGGGGTGCGCGGGCTCGAGGAAAAACTCGAGGTGAGCCGCAGCTACACCCACCTCTTCAAGGGGATGTGACGCTCTTCCTACCCCCCTCTCCCGCGGAGCGGGAGAGGGGCAGGGGGTGAGGGCTCGTCGAAGGGCACTGAGGTCCGCCACGAGCCCTCACCCCAACCCCTCTCCCGCTCCGCGGGCGAGGGGAAAGAGGGAAAGCTAGCGGGCGGGGCCCTTGAGCTTCACGCCCGCCGCCTTCATCGCGCGGCGCACCTCGGGCGCGCCTTCGAAGTCGGAATCCATCTCCGGCAGCACCGTCTCCAGGCCATGGCCGGAGTCGTCGCCGCCGCTGCCGCGCGGACGCCGGGATGGCGCGCGCAGCCCCAGACCCAACGCCAGCATCGCGTAGAACAGGAACGCGATCCGCGGCGCATCGATGAGGCTGTCGAACAGCCCCACCACGCCGAACGCCACCAGCCCGCCCACCACCGCCGGCGCCAGCGGATGCCGCCGCCCCGCGCCGAAGGTCAACCGCACCAGCACCGTCACCAGCAGCCCCGACCACAGCGCCAGTCCGAACAGGCCCTGCTCGAACAGCACGTGCGCCGGCAGGCTCTTCATGTGGAAGGGCATGTGATACCGGTCGCTGGAGAAGTACCAGCGCGCCAGCCCCTCGGTGAAGTCGCCGTTGCTCAGCAACGGCCCGTGGACGCTGTCGACGATCCCCACCGACGCGATCTCCAGCACCCCGCCGCGCCAGTTCTGCGTCACCGACGCCACCAGCCGCCTCGGCGCCCAGGACGGACCGCCGAAGTCCTCCGGCGCCTGGCCCAGCTTCAGGTCCACCGACTGCCACGCGCCATTCATCGGCTGGATCTCGGCTTCCTTGTCCACGCAGCGCAGCGGGTACAGCAGGAACTTCTCGCAGACCTCCACACGCAGCCGGGTCTTGAACTGCGTGCGCAGCCGCACCGTCGCCGCCACCTCGCCCGCCACCGCCGGCACGCGCTGGCTGAGCCGGAACATCTCGCCGTTGCCCATCTGGTGCAGCCCGCTGGTCAGCGTGACCGTCGGACCCGGCGCCGGCTCCGCGCCGGGCAAGGCCGAAGCCGCCGCCTCGGTGCGCGGCGCGTTGAGCCGGTAGTCGCCGACGCGCTCCTCGAACGGTCCGCCGTTGGCGAAGCTCGCAGGGAAGCGTCCGCTGCCCTGCCCCAGCAGCCAGCCGTCCATCGTCTTGAGCAGCCCCAGGCCGACGCGCCAATGCTCAAGACGGCCCTCGAAGTCCTGCTGCCCGGTCGACATGCGCTGGCCGATGTAGGCCCCGCCGCCCAGCGACGCCACCACGGCGCACATCAGCAGACTGCCGGTCCAGACCAGCCCCCGCACGCGCCACCCGGCGCTGCGCAGGTCCGCGCCGACCTGCGGCGACCACTGCGTCACGATCCAGAGCGCCGCCAGCACCGCCAGCACCAGCGCGATCACGCCGCCCTCGCGCCCGTTGCCCCACTGCACCGCCACCAGCGCCGTGGCCGCGAGGGAGGCCATCCACAGCATCGCCAGCACGAAGGCCTGCGTCGGCTGCGTCAAGCCGCCGCGCCAGCGCCACGCCAGGGCCAGGCCGAACAGCACCGTGACGCCGTCAATCACATACGCCGCCTTCGGCACGACATCGATCAGCAGGCCGCCGCCCACTGCCAGCAGCACCGCCGGCAGCGGCGCGAGCAGCAGCAAGGTGCGATGCTGGCCGCGCGGCCAGGACGCGCGCGTCGCGGGCATCGCGATCAGCACGGCCACGCTGCCCGCCAGCGCGAGCAGCGCGCGGTAGCCGCCGGCACCGAACAGCACCCAGGCCGCCGCCGCGGTGCCCACGATCACGCCCACGGCCCAGCCCAGCGGCACGCGATCCGGATTCGTACCGGCCGGCATCGATCCGTCGCCTGCGGTGTCCTGGTCCTCGCGCCGTTGCGCGACCCACAGCAGCGCGCACAGCGCCAGTCCGGCCGGCACCGCCAGGTAGACGCCCCGCGAGAAGGTCGTGATCG
Organism: Roseateles sp. So40a; assembly: GCF_048081605.1. Taxonomy (NCBI): domain Bacteria; kingdom Pseudomonadati; phylum Pseudomonadota; class Betaproteobacteria; order Burkholderiales; family Sphaerotilaceae; genus Roseateles; species Roseateles sp. So40a. Next base: position 4,680,710 of record NZ_CP182288.1, read on the forward strand.
ACGCATAGAAGGCCAGCAGCAGCACCGCCAGCGCCGCCACGAAGCGCAGCGGGCGGCGCTCGCGCAAGGCCCACAGCATCGCGAACGGCAGGCTCAGCGCGAGCGCGCCATCCAGCGACGCGCCACCGACGTTCATCTCCCAGAACAGCGAGGTGGTCCGGTAGTCGGTCGAGAAGTTCAGCAGCCCCGTGTAGATCCAGCGCTCCCACAACGCGCCCAGCGAGGTCGCGACCAGCACGATCACCCAGGCGGCGCGCGACAGCCGCGTCACCGACGAGGGCCGCAGGTCCGAGGCCTTCTGCCACAGCGGCAGCAGCAGCAGCACGAGGAAGAAACTCTTGCCCGCGCGCAGGCTGTTCATCGGCTCCTGGAAGCCTTGCCAGAAGCCGAACTGCACGCCGCCGAAGTGCTCGAAGCCTCGCCACACCGCGATGAACGCCGACAGCGCGAAGACCGCGATCAGCACCCGCACCGCGGCGCGCCAGCGCAGCGTCCGATACCGCCACGGCACCGCCTTGCGCGCGGGCTGCGTGATCGCGAGCGCCGCGTAGCCGCCCGCGGCCACGGCCAGCACGAGCAGGTCCAGCTCCTCGAAGGTGATCCAGCCGGTCCACGGCGCGAAGCCGATCACGGGCACCAGCGCGGGCACGAGCAGCGGCAGCACCCGCCAGCCGAGGAAGGACCCCACGGCGATCGCCGTCCACAGCGCGCAGGCGGCCACGGGCTGCACCGGGTAGTGACGCACCAGCCACAGGCCCAGCACGGCGCAGCCCAGGCTGCCCGCCAGCAGCATCCAGGACAGCGGACGTCGAGGCAGGACGAACTTCATGCGCGCGCCCGTCCCAGGCTGCTGGCGATGCACCATTGCGCCGGCCAGTAGCTGGCCAGCACCCAGAAGCTGGCCATGTCCAGCGGACCGGCGAACTTGTTGATCGCCAGCATCGCATCGGACAGCACGAACAGCGTGCCGCCCCAGGCGGCCCACCGGGCGAGCGGCTCATCGGGTTGACCGACGCTGGCCCGCCACCAGGCCCAGGCCTGCGCCGCCATCGCCGACAGGCACACCACGTAGACCACGACCGGGATCTGCAAGGCTGCGGGGATGTTGGGCCAGAGCCGGCCCAGCACCGCCGCCGCGATCACGCCGAACATCAGGAAGGGCCAGCGCACCGCGCCCAGCCGCTGGCGCGTGCAGAACCCGACGATGTAGCAGACGTGCGCCGCGAGGAAGCTGACCAGCCCGGGCAGGAAGCCCTGCTCGGGCCAGAGCAGCGCGATGTCACCGACCAGCGAGCACAGCAGGCCGGCGCGCAACCAGCGCGCCAGCCTCGGACGATCGGCGCCGCGCGGCCAGGCGTGGAGCAGGATCAGGACGGTCGTCAGCGGCTTGAAGACGAACCCCAGCCCCGGCGGAAGCTGCGCGGGCTGGGACAGCGCGAGGATGGCCGCGACCGCGCTGAGCAGGGTCAGCAGCGGCAGGGCAGCGGTCCACCGGGGGACGGGCTTGGCGGGGGAGGCGGTCATGCGCCCGCATTCTGCCGTTTGCCGGCGACACCTACCGCCCGGTTCCGGGTGACATGGCAGACCTTACAGGGTTGCCCCGGAGTGGGCGATCAGCGCTCGACGACGACGCGTTCAGAGGTAATCGCAGCGCTGGTGCAGCGCCTGCAGGCGCTCGCGCACTGCGCCTTCGGGCAGCAGGAACAGATCGCCGAGCTTGCGCGCGTTGATCACGCCCTGGTTCATCAGGCGCTGGACGACGAAGTCCGGCATCAGCAGCTCCAGCGCGAAGTGCTGGGCCTCCTGCTCGATCGGACGCGGATTGGCCACGGTCAGCGTCGGCGGCAGCTCCGGCGGCACCGGTCCATGTCCCAGCACGTGGTGCCCGAGCGCGTGCGCCAGCACCAGCCGCTGTCGCGGCGGGTCCTCGTCGTCGTTGAGCTCGATCACCGGGCGCCCATCCAGGTAGAGCAGGCGGCCGCGGTAGGGATAACCGGGTTCGCGCGTCCCGCCGCGCGTCCGGACCTCGACCCCGGCGCCCTCGGCCATGTCCCAGGCGTTGACCGGCAGCGTGACCTGGTCCCAGTGGGCCTTGCGCAACTCGCGGGCGATGGCGTCGATCAGCCGGCGGCGGGCGGCCTGCTCGGCGGAGGAGCGGACCTCGCGGTAGACGGGCGGCGGGAGTGGAAGCGAAGACGGAAGCGAAGAGGGAAGCGAAGGGGGCGGCGAAGGGGGTAGCGAAGGGGTGAGCGAAGAGGGATGGGGAACGGGGGCGTCGGGCATGGGCGGTCTCCTCGGCGAGCGCAGAGGGACCGGATGCTAGGAAGGCGTCGAGCGCCGCGAAATGACTCGAACCAGTAAGAATCGTTCGACCACGCCAGGCGCGGTCCGTTCAATGACGGCTCAGCGATCGTTCTTGGCCGCCTGCGCCTGCTTGGCCGCGGACTCGGCGGCCTTGGCGGCCAGCTGCTCGCGCATGCGCTTGAGCTTCTCGCGCGGGTCTTCCTTGATGCCGCCTTCGTCGAGCTTCATCTCCGCGATGAAGCGCGAGGGCACGCCCACGACGGTCTCGCGGTTCTTCTTGCGCCGGCGCAGCGTGGACACCGCCAGCGTGCGCCGCGCGCGCGTGATGCCCACGTACATCAGGCGGCGCTCCTCCTCGACGCGCTGCGGCGTGAGCTCGTCGTTCTCGGCCTTGAACGGCAGCAGGCCCTCGTTCACGCCGGCCAGCATCACATGCGGCCACTCCAGGCCCTTGGACGCGTGCAGCGTGGTCAGCACGACCTGGTCCTGCTCCTCCTGGCGCTCGGCCAGCGACAGGATCACGCTGATCGTCTGCGCGACCTCGAGCAGCGTCTGGCGCGGGCTCTCGGTGGTGATGCCGCCGTCGGTGGAGATCTCGCCGCCGCAGCGCTTGGCGACCCAGTCGACGAAGTCCAGCACGTTGCCCCAGCGGGCCTGCGCGACCTTCTCGTTGTCCTCCTGGTCGACGAGGTACTGCTCATAGGCGATGTCCTTGAGCCATTCCATCATCAGCGCCTTGCCCTCCTCGGCGCCCACGGCGTGCCGCGCGCGGTACTCGAGGTCGACGACGTAGCGTCCGAACTCGTGCAGCCCGTGCAGCGCCTTGCTCGACAGCGTCGCCTTGAGCGACTCGGCGAACAGCGACTCGAACATCGACAGCTTCCACTTCGCCGAGAACTCGCTCAGGTGGCCCAGCGTCTGGTGGCCGATGCCGCGCTTGGGCGTGGTGACGGCGCGCAGGAACGCGGGGTCGTCGTCCTGGTTGACCAGCAGGCGCAGCCAGGCGCAGAGGTCCTTGATCTCGGTGCGGTCGAAGAAGCTCTGGCCGCCGGAGACCTTGTACGGAATCTCCGCGCGGCGCAGCGCCTGCTCGAAGACGCGCGCCTGGTGGTTGGCGCGGTACAGGATGGCGAAGTCGGAGAACTTGGTCGTCGGGTGATTGGCGCGGATCGACTGGATGCGGGCGACGGCGCGCTCGGCTTCGTGTTCCTCGCCGTCGGCCTCGATCAGCGTGATGGGGTCGCCCTCGCCGAACTCGCTCCACAGCGTCTTGGGGAAGAGCTTGGGATTGCTGCCGATGACGTTGTTGGCCGCGCGCAGGATCGCGCTGGTGGAGCGGTAGTTCTGCTCCAGCGGGATGACCTTGAGCTGCGGGTAATCCATCGGCAGCTTCTTGAGGTTCTCGATGGTCGCGCCGCGCCAGCCGTAGATGGACTGGTCGTCATCGCCGACGGCGGTGAACATCGCGCGCTCGCCCACCAGGCATTTCAGCAGCTCGTACTGGACGGCGTTGGTGTCCTGGTACTCGTCGACCAGCACGTACTTGAGCGTTTCCTGCCACTTGCCGCGCGCTTCCTCGTTGGTCTGCAGCAGCTTGAGCGGCATGCCGATGAGGTCGTCGAAGTCCACGGCCTGATAGGCGGTCAGCCGCTCCTGGTAACGCTGCATGACGACGGCGGCGGCGCGCTCCATGTCGTCCTTGGCGTAGGCCAGCGCCTGCTGCGCGCTCAGGTTCTGGTTCTTCCACAGCGAGATCGTCCACTGCCAGGACTTGGCCGTCGCCGCGTCGGTCGTCCCGCCGGCGTCGCGCAGCACGGACAGCACGTCGTCCGAGTCGAGGATCGAGAACTGCTCCTTGAGCCCGAGGTGGCGGCCGTCCTCGCGCAGGATGCGCACCCCCAGCGAGTGGAAGGTCGACACCACCAGCTCCGACCCGGCCTTGTTGCCCACCAGATGACGAGCGCGCTCGCGCATTTCCTGCGAGGCCTTGTTCGTGAAGGTGATCGCGGCGATGTTCTTCGGCCGGTAGCCCTCGGACATCAGCTTGGCGATCTTCTGCGTGATCACGCTGGTCTTGCCCGAACCCGCGCCCGCGATCACCAGGCACGGTCCCGCGAGGTGATGCACAGCCGCCAGCTGGGCGGGATTGAGCGTGGTCTTGGACATGGAACGTGCGGGACAGGGAACGACGGGCGGGCCGGGGATGATAGCGGGACGTACAGTGCGAACCATGAACACCACCACCGCCCTCGCTGCCAACGTCGTTGTCGCGCTCGTCGCGCTGATCCATGTCTACATCCTGGTGCTGGAGATGTTTCTCTGGACGACGCCCAAGGGGCGCAAGGCCTTCGGACTGACGCCGGAGTTCGCCCAGGCCAGCAAGGTGCTGGCGGCCAATCAGGGCCTGTACAACGGCTTCCTGGCCGCGGGCCTGATCTGGGGTCTGGTGCTGGGCGCCGCGGGCGGTCCGGTGAAGGTCTTCTTCCTGGCCTGCGTGCTGGTGGCCGGCCTGTACGGCGCCGCGACGGCCAGTCGCAAGATCCTCTACATCCAGGCCATTCCCGCGGCGATCGGCCTGGCGCTGCTGTATCTGGGATGAGCCGCTGGGCTGAGCCTCCGGGCTGAGCCCGGTTCAATCCGGCAGCGCGACGCCGCGCCGCGCGGCCATCTGCTGCAGTTCGCCGCTGGCGCGCAGTCGCTGCATGCCGGCGTCGATCAGCGCCAGCCAGGGCTCGCCCGCCGGATCACGGCTGAACGCGAAGTGCCCGCGCAACTGCGCGAACGGCGGCGCGCACAGCGCGACCTGATCGTTCAGGCCCAGCTCCTGGATCACGGGCTCGGAGTTGCGCTGGTTCGCCGCGATCAGGTCCACGCGGCCGAGTTGAAGCATGCGCAGCGCGGTCGCGAGGTCGCGCACCGGCGTCACGTTGAGCGTGGCGCGCGCCTGCTCGAAGCGCTCGCCGTAGACCCAGCCCTGCACCGTGGCCACGCGCAGCGGCTGCAGCGCCTGAAAGTCGCCCCACCACAGCCCCTCCTCGCGACGGCGCGCGTAGAAGACGAGCGCGTCCTCGTAGAAGGCCTGGCGCGAGAAGCGCATCGTCTTCTCGCGTTCGGGCGTGCGATACGGGCCGACGAGGATCTGCGCCGGACCGTGCTCGATCATCGATTGGGCCCGCAGCCACGGGTAGAAGTCGTAGCGCGGCTGATGGCCGGCGGGCAGCAGGATCGCGTCGAGCACATCGACCGCCAGGCCCCGGGGCTTGCCGCCGTCCGCACCCGGCTCGAAGAGCCGCGCGAAGGTCGTGCCCGCGACCAGCACCTGCGCGGTCCGGGGCCGGCCGACATCGGAGGGCGCGCCTTTCGGCGTGGTCCGGGCGGTGGCCGCGGTCGTCAGACCGAGCGCCATCGTGCCGAGCGCGGCATGGCGGAGCAGGTGGCGGCGCAGGGCATCCATGAAGGGCCGATGATAGGCGCGCCATCGCGCTGCCGGCAGCCCTGCCTCACGGGGTTTCCCACAGGACGCGGGCGCCGCGCCGCCACGCCCCGAGCCCGCGCCGCTCAGCGGCTGCGCGTCTCCGCGGCGAGGGCTTCCGGCATCAGCGCCCCGGGGATGAAGATCGGCACCCGGATCGGATCGCGGCCGATCTCCTCGGCGTAGGACCCATGCACGCCGAAGGCCGCCGTCAGCACCGCGTGGACATGGGCCATCGTGTCGTACGACGGCGAGGAGCCGCCCGCGAAGTACACCTTCGCCTCGCCCACGCCCAGCCCGCACAGGCCGTAGACCCGCTCGCCGACGCGGGCGCAGTAATGGTCCGAGAGCTGCCGGCCGATCAGCGACGGCAGCCGCACCAGGTAGTCGCCGGTCTCGGCGTCGACGGCCCGGCGCACCGACAGGCGGATCCAGTGCGCATTCTTGCCGTCGATGCAGCTCTCGAGCACGCCCTTCAACCACGGCGAGCATTCGGGGTCGGTCACCGCGTCCCGCCAGCACGCCCGCCAATCGTCGAGGGACATCGGCTGGATTTCGAAACTCACGCGCATCTCCTCGCGTCGCCATCCGCGGCGACAGGAGGTTGATCGTAGGCAGCAGGCCCCGGTGAGGACAATTCGCCTCGATCGGCGCGCGCGTGACTTGTCGAGGTCGGATCCCGCCGAGAACTTGTGGTTTCGCCTGGGTCCGGCGCGACCCGCCTCGCGGGATCCCGCAAGGGAACTAGCGCATCGAGGTCGGTCGACGACCGCTCCGCGGGGCGCGCTCAGCCTGAGCTCAACCCGAGCTCAGCCCGAGCGCAACAGCAGCCACACCACGACGGCCGCCAGCGCCAGCACCAGCGCCAGGCTGGACAGACGTTCCAGCCTGGAGGCGGGCAAGGTCGCGGGCCGGTCGGCCTTCGTCTCCAGCGGCGGCGGGGGCGGCAGCAAGGGCATCGGCGCGGAGGCGGGTGCGCCAGCGCCGCGCGCGGCGGCAGGCGGCTCGAAGTCGATCCAGTCGCGCACGGCCTGCGCGAGCAGCTCGCGATCGGTGAACGAGCGGCCGTCCATCATGGCGCGGTCCAGCAACTGGTCCAGGCTCTCGCGCTGCGCCGCCGTCAGCGACAGCCACGACTGCAGCGACGCCACCGGCGTGGTGCCGGGTTCGGCCTCCTCCTCGACGGTGTCGTCACGCGCGTCGCCCGCCTCGCGGCGCGGCAGGCGTCCGTTGACCAGCAGGCCCAGCAGGCGGCCCAGCGCATGGGTCTCGCTGTTGGCGTCGGGTCGGCCGCCCGCGCGTTGACGCGCGTTGGCCAGAGGCTCGGCGGCCCGCACCAGCGCGGCCGGCGCCTGGCTGTCGCGCGGCGCCAGGCCCTGGCCCAGCCAGTGCAGCTGCTGGGCCGGGCTCAGCCACAGCGTGCCGGGGTCGAGCTCATGCAACACCAGGCCCTGCGCGTGCGCGGCATCGAGCAGCGCGATCAGGTCCAGCAGCAGCTGCATGCGGCGCTTGAGCGGCAGCGCCATCGCCACGCGCAGCAGCGGGGCGCCGTCCATCGCGGGAACGATGAGGTAGGGCAGGCCCGAGGGGCTCAGGCCGCTGTCCAGCGGCGCGCCGTAGACCGGGTACTGGAAACGCGCCAGCGCCTCGGAGTCCTCGGCGAAGCGCATCAGCACGGCCTGCGCGTCGGCGTCGTGCCGATAGACCAGCGCCATGCCGGCCTGGGCCGAGGCCTTGCCGTGCTCGACGCGATACCAGAAGCCCGACGCGCATTCGAAGAGCTCGGCGGCCACGCGCCAGACGCCCAGCCGCTCGCCGATGGCCGGCAGCGCGCGCGCCGCCCCCTCGCCGGCTGCGGCGGGAACGTGCGGGGCGGTCGGCTCGATCATGGGCGCGAATCCTAGCGCAGCGATACTTCGCACCCATGCCCTCCCGCGTCCCCTCTGTCGGTTCGAGCCGCCCGCCCGTCGGTGCCCCCCCTGCCTGGGTGGGGGCCGCGGGATCCGCGCTGGCGATCCTGTCGTCGCTGCTGGCGCTCGTCGCCCTGCCCGCCGCGGCGGACGCCGCGCCCTCCCCCTACAAGCAGCCCTCCGCGGCGATCCGCGAGCTGTTGGACGCGCCGTCGCTGCCGCGGCTGCTGCCCTCGCCGGACCGCCAGTCGCTGGCGCTGGTGGAGCAGCGCCGCTACACGCCGCTGGAGGAACTCGCGCGGCCGGGGCTGCGCCTGGCCGGCGCGCGATTCGATCCGCGCAACGCCAGCCAGCAGAACCTGCTGGCGGTGCAGCGCGTGCGGCTGCGCTCGCTGCTGGAGCCCGAGGCCGCCGAGCGCGACGTGGAGCTCCCGGCCGGCGGCACCTGGCACAACTTCGTCTGGGCGCCGGACGGGCAGCGCTTCCTGCTGTCGCGGCGCACGGACTCGGCCGACGAGCTCTGGGCGGGCGCGACGTCCAACGGGCAGCTCTGGCGCATCTACAACGTGCGGCTGAACAACGCCGTCGATGCCGACGACATCGCCTGGCTGAATCCGCGCGAGGCCGTCGTGCTGACCGTGCCCGACAACCGCGGCCCGGTCCCGAGCCGGCCGCAGACCGGTCCGGCGATCCAGGAGACCCACGGCAAGGCGTCGCCCGAGCGCACCTATCCCGACCTGCTGCGCAATCCGCGCGACGAGGACCTGTTCGAGCACTTCGCGCGCTCGCAGCTCACGCTGATCGACATCACCAACGGCCAGAGCCGCGACATCGGCACGCCGGGACTGTTCACCAGCGTGTCCAGCGTCGGCAACGGCCAGGCGCTGCTCACCGAGCGGCTGGTGCGGCCCTTCAGCTACAACCTGACCTTCGACGACTTCCCCACGGTGGTCGAGGTCCGCCAGCGTGACGGCAAGGTCATCCGCGAGCTCGCGAAGATGCCGCTCAAGCAGGGTGTGGCGATCGACGGCGCGCTGCAGGGACCGCGCGTGTTCTATCCCTCGCCGACAAAGGACGCGGCGATCTACTGGGTGGAGGCGCTCGACGGCGGCAACCCCGCCAACCGCGCCGCCTTCCGCGATCGCGTCATGCGCCTGGATCCGCCGTACACCGGCGAGCCCGCCGAGGTGCAGCGCATGCCCTACCGCTTCACGCGGCTGCGTTTCCTGGACGACGGCATCCACGGGCTGCTGACCGAGGAAGACCGCAGCCGCGGCTGGACGCGCACCTACCTGCTGCCGCTCAACGGCAAGCAGAGCCGGCCGCTGTTCGAGCACTCGGTGCGGGAGCGCTATCGGCATCCGGGCTATCCGTTCATGCGGACCTTGAGCAATGGCCATCAGGTCGCGCAGACGCTGGGCGGCGACCTGCTGCTGTCGGGCCAGGGCGCCGGGCCCAAGGGCGACCGGCCCTTCCTGGACAAGCTCTCGCTGAAGGACCTGTCCACGCAACGCCTGTTCCAGTCGGCCGAGGGCGTGTACGAGCTGCCCGTGGCGATGCTGGAGGACCGGCGCCTGGTCACGCAGCGCGAGACCGAGCATGAACCGGCCAACCTCGTGCTGCGCGAGAGCGGCAAGGCCACGCCGCTCACGCGGATCAAGGACCCGACGCCGCAGCTGAAATCGGTGCGGCGCGAGCTGGTGAGCTTCAAGCGCAACGACGGCGTGGAGCTGTCGTTCTGGATGTACCTGCCGCCGGACATGCGCGAGGGCGAGAAGCGGCCCGCGCTGGTCTGGGCGTATCCGCTGGAGTTCACCGACGCCGCGATCGCGGGTCAGCTCAGCGGCTCGCCGGGTCGGTACATGAGCTTCTCCGGCATCAGTCCGCTGAACCTGCTGATGGACGGCTACGTCGTGCTGATGGACGCGACGATGCCGGTGGTCGGCGACGCGCGCAACATGAACGACAGCTTCGTCGAGCAGATCACCGCCAACGCGCGCGCGATCGTCGACAAGGCCGAGGAACTGGGCACGGTGGACGCGCGCCGCGTCGCCATCGGCGGCCACAGCTACGGCGCGTTCATGGCCGTGAACCTGATGGCCCACACCAAGCTGTTCCGCTGCGGCATCGCCCGCAGCGGCGCCTACAACCGCACGCTGACGCCTTTCGGATTCCAGAGCGAGCGCCGCTCGTTGTGGGACGCCAAGGACGTCTACCTGAAGCTCTCGCCCTTCCTCTTCGCCAACCAGATCAAGGATCCGCTGCTGCTGATCCACGGCGAGGCGGACAACAACTCGGGCACCTTCCCGATGCAGAGCGATCGCCTGTACCAGGCGCTGGCGGGGCTGGGCGGCACGGCGCGTTACGTGCTGCTGCCCTTCGAGGCGCACGGCTACTCCGCGCGCGAATCGGCCGGCCAGGTGCAGTGGGAGATGAGCCAGTGGCTCAAGGGCTGCGTCGGCGATCCGCGCGCCGAGGCCAGGCCGCGCCAGGGGGCCGGCTCGGCCCCGTGATCAGAGCTGGCGCGCCGCGAAGGTGTCGCAGTCCTGCACGTTGCCCTGGGCCATCCCGCGCTTGAACCAGCGCTGACGCTGATCGCTGGTCCCGTGGGTGAAGCTCTCCGGCACGACGCCGCGGCCGGCGTTGCGCTGCAGCGTGTCGTCGCCGATCTGCGCGGCGGCATTGAGCGCTTCCTCGATGTCGCCGGCCTCGAGCCAGCCCTTGCCCTGCTGCGAGTGGTGCGCCCAGACGCCGGCGAAGCAGTCGGCCTGCAGCTCCACGCGCACGCTGGTGGCATTGGCGGCGGCCTCCGACTGCCGACGCCGCGCGGCATCGACCTTCTCGGTGATGCCCAGCAGGTGCTGGACGTGGTGGCCGACCTCGTGCGCGATCACGTAGGCCTGCGCGAAGTCGCCGGGCGCGCCCAGCCGGTCGCGCAGCGTCTGGTAGAAGCTCAGGTCGATGTAGACCTTCGAGTCCCCCGGGCAGTAGAACGGCCCCATCGCCGCCTGCCCCATGCCGCAGGCCGTCGGCTCGCGGCCCTCGAAGAGCCGCAGGCGCGGCGCCTGGTAGGTCTTGCCGCCGGCCTGGAAGAGCTTCGTCCAGACGTCCTCGGTGTCGGCGAGCACGACGGAGACGAACTTGGCGGGCGCATCGGTCGGATGGCTCGGATCGACGACGCGCTGCTGCTGGCCGCCGGTCTGCACGCTGCTGCCGTCCAGCACGCCGAGCACGGTCAGCGGGTTGATGCCGAAGATCCACGACGCGATGAGCGCAATGACGATGCCCCCGACGCCCAGGCCCCTTCCGCCGATCGGCAGCCCGCCACCGCCACCACCGCCGCCACCGCCGCCACCGCCGCCGCGGGCGTCCTCGACGTTGTCGCTCTCTCGTTCGCCTTCCCACTTCATGGTGTGCTCCTCAATTCAGCTCAATTCATCGCTTCGCCGTGGATCGGCAGGACCAGGTGGAACTCGGCACCGCCGCCATCGCGGTTGGCCGCATAGAGACGGCCGCCGTGCATCTCGACGATACGCCGGCTGATGGGCAGCCCCAGGCCGGTGCCGCCCGAGCCGTCCTTGGTCGCGCTCGACTGGATGAACGGCTCGAAGATGCGGTCCAGTTCATCGACCGGGATGCCCGGGCCGCGATCGGCGACGCACAGGTGCAGATCGCCTTCGGGCGTGCGTCCGCCGCGGACCTCGATGGTGCCGCCCTGCGGCGCGAACTTGATCGCGTTGGCCAGCACGTTGCGCACGGCCTGCTGGAAACGCAGCGGGTCGACGCGGGCGGGCATGGGCTCGGGCAGCTCGGCGCTGACCATCAGCTGGCGCTTGGCGGTGAGCGGCGCGAGCTCGCGCGTCACCGTGGAGACCAGCTCGCGCAGGTCGCGTGATTCCAGCTCCAGCGCGCCGACGGCGTCGAGCTTGGACGCGTCCAGCAGGTCGTTGACCAGCGCCAGCATGCGCTGTCCGGAGCCGTGGATGTCCGAGAACATCGCCTGCAGCCGCTCCTGCCCGCCGCTGCGCGCGATGCCCAGCTCCGAGAAGCCGAGGATGGACTGCAGCGGCGTGCGCAGCTCATGGCTGATGTTGGCGAGGAACTCCGTCTTGCTCCGCGAGGCTTCCTCGGCCGCGTCGCGCGCCTGGCGCGTGAGCCGCTCGGCGGCGGCGCGCTCGGTGATGTCCACGGCGCTGCCGGCGTAGCCGAGCAGGTCGCCGTCGCGGCGCAGCGGCACGATGGCGATCTGATAACGGCGCGGCGCGCCCTCGCCGTTGCGGATCGTGGCCTCGATGCTGCGCACGCCCTCGTCGCCATCGAAGAGCGAGTCGACCGCGTCGCGGTCCGCGGGCTCGGCGAGATCGGCCAGCCGCCGGCCCACCGCCTCATCGGGCCGGCCGCGATGCAGCGTCGTCCAGCGCGCGTTCACGAAGGTCAGCGTGCCGCCGGGGTTGGTGCGGAAGATCACCTCCTGCACGCTCTTGAGCAGCACGCGCATGTCGCGCTCGCGATCGGCGAGCTGTTCATGCGCGCCCTCGAGCGCCTCCATCGCCTCGGCGCGCGCCTGCAGGCTGCGGCGCACGGTGACCGTGGCCAGCACGATCACCGCGAGCGCCAGCGCGCCGATCAGCAGCAGCCAGCGCAGGCCCGCATGCCAGCGCGCGAGGACCTCCTCGACCGATTGCTCGACACCGACCATCAGCGGGCGCCGCGACGCCGCGCGGTAGGCCACGACGACCTCGCCGGGCAAGGCGCCGCTGCCGATGTAGGTGCCGTGCTCGCGTCCGCGGCGCAGCGCATCGAAGGCGGGATGACCGTCCAGGCGCTGGCCGGGTAGCTGATGCAGCGTCTCCATCGCCGCGAGGAGCTGGCCGTCGGTCGATGCGAGCCATGCCGCGCTTCGCCCCGCGGGCAGCGCGCGCTGCTGCACCTGCGTCAGCGCGTCCGGATTGATCAGCGCCAGCAGCCAGCGCGGGTCGCCGTCCTTGGCGGGCGCGACGGGGGCGGCGTCGGCGGGCGCGGCGGTTGACGCGGCGGTTGACGCAGAGGTGGGCGCGGAGGTGGGCGCGGAGGTGGCCTCGCTCACCCCGGGCGGCGCGGGCAGTTGCAGCAGCAGCGGCAACATGCCCACCGGCGAGCCGCGCGCGGCGCGCCCGCGCGCCAGGTCCGCCAGCCCACGCCCGGGCCGCAGCGGCAACAGCAGGTCGCGGTCGGGACCGGGCAGCCGGCCGAAGTCGTCCAGCGGCACCTCCAGCCCGACGTCATCGGCGTTCGTGCTGATCAGCACCCGGCCGCGGGTGTCCAGCAGCGACACGCTGCGGATGAACGGCAGGCCGACCAGCACATGGCTGAAGTGATCGCCCAGGTGCTCGACCTCATGCGGGTCGTCGACCGAGCGCATCAAGCCGTCGCCGATCGCGTGCAGGGACAGCGACGCGGTCTCCACGGTGCGGCTGGCGTCGCTCTCCAGGACCTGCGCCAGCAGCGCGCCGCGCACGCGGGCCTCGTCGATCGCCTCCTGGCGGCCGACCCAGGCCGGCCCGATCAGTCCCGCGAGCGTGCCCGCGGCCACGGCCACGCCCGCCCACAGCGCGGCCCGGCGCAGGCGTTGGAGCGATCGGACGGCGGGACCCAGCATCGTCGCGACTCCGCCTCAGGGCACCACGATGGCGGCCAGGCCGTGGCGCGCGGCGGCCGCGCGCAGGCGGCCATCGCGCTTGATCCGCGCGACGAATTCGTCCAGCCGCGCCAGCCACGCCGCATCGCCGCGCTTGACCGCGTAGGCATAGGGCAGCACGTGGAAGGGCTTGGGCGGCGCGATCAGCTGCGCCCAGTCGGCGTTGTCGAGCAGGCGCCGGCTGTACGGGTAATCGGTCATGAACACATCGGCGCGGCCGGATTCGAGCTCCCGTTCGCGCGTGGCCGGCGGCTGCACCACCTGCAGCCGGGCGCGCTTGAGCGCGTCCCGCATCACCGGTTCCATGAAGGTGCCGGCCTGCACGGCCACGACGACGCCGGGCTGGTCGATGTCCTCCCAGCGCTTGACGACGCGGCTGGCGCGGCTGGCGATCGCGTAGATGTCGCTCTGCAGATAGGGCTGCGTGAAGGCCAGCGCCGCGCGCCGCTGCGGCAGCACGGCCACGGCGAACATCGCGACATCGCAGCGATCGGCATCGAGGTCCGGGATCAGGCGCTGGAAGGACGATTCGACGTAGCGCAGCCGCACGCCCAGGTCCTTGGCGAGTTCGTTGGACAGGTCGATGTCCAGGCCCGACAGGGTCTCGTCACGCGGATGGCGATAGGTGATGCCGTAATAGTCCGGCCAGATGCACACGCGCAGGACGCCCGCCGCCTGCACGCGCTGCAAGACCTCCGAGCCCTGGGCGAGCGCCTTGCCCGCCATGGACAGGCAGAAAAACAGGCACAGGGACAGACCTAGAGCCGGGCCCAGAGACAGACCCAGGGTCGGACCCAGGAACAAGGGCAGGGCTGATCGGGTCCTTCGCTTCGTCATCGCATCTCCTCGGACCCGGATTGCACCAGAGATCGCCCGGGCCGACCGCGAGGGAAGCCACCATGTCCCACCGATGTCACATCGAATATCACTTTTATCGCTTATAAGTGGGGATATTGCCCACCTATAAGTTTGGGAAATTCGGCAAAATCGACCTATGACTGCTATTGCCCGGACACCCGACGACATGCAAGAGGACTTCAGCACGCGAGAAGTCGCGCAGCGCCTCGGCATGGCCGTGCGGTCGGTTCAGTTGATGGTTGACCGCGGCGAGCTGCAAGCCTGGCGCACGCCCGGCGGCCACCGCCGCATCCTGCGCGCGTCGCTCGACGCGTGGCTCACCGGCCGCGGCCTCGCGCCCACCAAGCCGGCGGACCTCTCCCCGCTCGACGGCACGCCGCAGCGCCTGAAGGCCCTGCTGATCGAGGACTCAGTTCATTACCAGAACCTCGTCATGTTGCTGGCGCAGCAGGAGTTTCCTGACCTGGACCTGCATACCGCCAATGACGGGATCGGCGGGCTGGTCATGTACGGCCAGTTGCAGCCTGAGATCCTGCTGGTGGACATCCTGCTGCCCGGCATCGATGGCGCGGCGCTGGTCACCAGCCTGCGCTCGCAGCCGCAGTTCGCGAGCAGCGAGCTGATCTTCGTCACCGCGCTGGACGAACAGCAGCGCGCGCCCTACGCCTTCGCGCTGGCGGGTCTGCCGCTGGTGCACAAGCCGCGGCTCGTCACCGACCTGCCGCCGCTGCTGGCCGCGGCCATCCAGCGCATCCGGGCCCGCCAGCCGCAGTTCGCCGGCTGAGCATGGCCAGTCGCGTGCGGGTCCTCCTCGTGGAGGACGACACCACCCTGCAACGGTTCGTGGCGATGGCGCTGGAGGACGACGAGGTCCGCCTGCAGGCCTGCATTTCCGTCGACGAGGCGCTGCTGGCGCTGGCCACGCAGAGCTTCGACCTGGTCATCAGCGACCTGATGCTGCCGGGCCGGCATGGGCTGGATCTGCTGCAGACGCTCAAGCAGCGGCCGGAACTGCGCGGCAACGCGCGGCTCGCGGTGTTCAGCGCCGGCCTGAACCCGACCGTGCGCGAGCAGCTCGAGGCGCTGGGCGTCACGCGATTCCTGTCCAAGCCCTGCTCGCTGGCGGATCTGCAGTCCTGCCTGGACGGCCTGCGCGACGCGCCGGCGCCGGCCGCCCTGCCCTCCATCCATCGCGCGGCGATCGAGCAGTACTTCGGCGGCAACGCCGCGCTGTACCAGGCCTTCCTGGCGCGCTGCCGCGTGCAGTTCCCGCTGGACATCGCCACCGGACGCGCCGCCTGCGAGCACGGCGAGCACGTCAAGATGCGCCACCTCGCGCACAGCCTCAAGAGCGTGCTGCTGACGCTGGGCCACACCGACGCCGCGGGCGTGGCGCGACAACTCGAGCTGGACGCGCAGGACGCGGCCCATGGCTCGGAGGACGCGCTCGCGGCCGTGCGTGCGGCCTGGCCGACGCTGGAAGAGGCGCTGGCGCGGCTGCTCTGAGCCTGAGCGCGCGCCGCGCGTTCAGATCGCCAGGGGATCCACGTCCACCGCCCAGCGCGTCAGGCCCTTCTGACGGCGCTTGAGCGCGTGCAGCTCCGGCAGCCATGCGCGCAGGAAACGCTGCAGCTGCGCGCGGCTGCCGGCCTCGATCAGCATCTGGAATCGCTCGCTGTCCGCCACCCGCGCCACCGCCATCGGCACCGGCGGATAGAGCAGCAGCCCGAGCGACAGCGGCAGCGCCTGCGCCGCCTCCTGCGCCGCGACGAGGAAGTCGCGCGCGGCCTCCACGGTGCGGCCTTCCGCGCGCACCAGCGCCAGGTGCGCGAACGGCGGCAGGTTGGCCGTCATGCGCTCATGCAGCTGGCTGCCGGCGAAGGCCTCGTAGTCGTGCTTCTGCAGCGACTGGTAGAGGGCGTGCTCGGGATACCAGGTCTGGACCCACATCTCGCTGGCCGCGGCCTGCGCGGCGTCGCGGCCCGCCCGTCCGCCGGCCTGCATCAGCAGCGAGAACAGCCGCTCCGGCGCGCGGAAGTCGCTGCTGAACAGCGCGCCGTCCGGATTCACCGCGGCCACCAGCGTGATGCGTCTGAAGTCGTGCCCCTTGGCCACCATCTGCGTGCCCACGAGGATGTCGACATCGCCCTCGTGCACCGCGGCGAGCTGCGATTCCAGGCTGCCCTTGAGCTTGGTGGTGTCGGCGTCGATGCGGGCCACGCGGGCTCCGGGCAGCGCCTGCGCGAGCTGCTCCTCCAGCCGTTCCGTGCCGCGGCCCAGCGGCGCGATGTCGGGGTTGCCGCAGGACGGGCAGGCGCGCGGCACGCGCGTGCTCACGCCGCAATGGTGGCAGCGCAGCGTGCGGTCCTCCTTGTGGAAGACCTGATGCGCGCTGCAATGCGGGCAGTCGCTCTTCCAGTTGCACTGGTCGCAGTGCAGCACCGGCGCGTAGCCGCGGCGGTTGAGGAACACCAGGCTCTGCTCGCCGCGGTCGAGCCGCTTGCGCAGCGCGTCCAGCAGCGGCACGGAGAGTGTCGTGGTGACGCCCTTCTTGCGCTCGAGCCGGTTCATGTCGAAGAGCCGCACGCGCGGCAGCGCGCCGCCGCCGATGCGCTCGGTGAGGTCGATGCGCCGGTAGCGCCCGCCCAGCGCGTGCTGCCAGCTCTCCAGCGACGGCGTCGCCGATCCGAGCACCACCGGCACCTTCTCCAGGTGGCCGCGGTAGACGGCGAGATCGCGCGCCGAGTAACGCGCGCCGTCCTGCTGCTTGTAGGAGGGATCGTGTTCCTCGTCGACGACGATCAGTCCCAGTCGAGGCATCGACGCGAACACCGCCAGCCGCGTGCCCAGCACCAGCTGCGCGCGGCCCAGGTGTGCGGCGAGCCAGTGGCGCAGCCGCTGCGCGGGCGTCAGCGCGCTGTGCAGCGACACGATCGCATGACCCGCGAAGCGCTCGGCGAAACGTGCCTCGAGCTGCGGCGTCAGGTTGATCTCCGGCACCAGCACGAGCACCTGCTGCCCGCGCTCGAGCGCGGCCTCGGCGGCGCGCAGGTAGATCTCGGTCTTGCCGCTGCCGGTCAGGCCCCAGAGCAGCGCTGGCTGCGGCGTGGCGCTGTCGGCGAGCGCGAGTACCGCGTCCAGCGCCTGCTGCTGCTGCGCGGTCAGCGCGGGGCGTTCCGGCACGACCGCGGGCGTCTCGGCGGCCGCCTTCGCCGCTTCCGCGTCGGCCTTGTCGAGCTTCTTGAGCCGGGCCTGCAGCTGCTTGGCGTCGAGCTCGCGCAACTGCGGGGGCAGCACCGCCAGGGCCAGCTCGCCGATGCTGCGCTGGTAGTACCCCGCCGCGAACTCGACCAGCCGACGCCAGCGATCGGACAAGGGCGGGAGCGCGTCCAGCGCCTCGCCCACCGGGCGGAGTTCGGATTCGGGCAGCGGCTCGTCGTCGGTCAAGGCCTGGCCCTCGGCCAGGTCGTCCCACACGAGACCCATCACGTCGCGCCGGCCCAGCGTCACGTGCACCAGCGTGCCGGGGGTCAAGTCTTGCGGGCCGAGATAGTCGAGCGGACCGGTCAGCCCGCTGTGCTGGGGCGCTTCCACGGCCACGCGCAAGCGGCGCAGGGGCGTCGGTTCGCTCATCGGCCATTCCTCCCCGGCTTGGCGCGGCCCGGCTCGGTGTCCCCCACGGCCGTCATCGGCCATGAGGAAACCTCGCCAAGTGCCTGATTTCCAAGGGTGTTCACAACGGGGTCGAAAGCCTGTGGATAACTTTGTGGGAAACGGCGGGGGTTTTTCGGGTCCGACGGGATTGCCGCCAGGGCGCCCTGCCGGCGTCAAATTCCGGGGAAATACCGAGCCCCCTTTGAAATCAACGACTTACGCGCCCATCGGGGAAAGCCCTAGCTCGGCGTCACCGCTTGTGCTGCGTTTGGGTGACATGCACGGATTTGGGGATAACTAGGTCGTGGATGGGCCGGCGGGCAAGCGCGATTTGCGCGAATGCTCATGCACTTCGTGCACCAGTTCGGCCACGCTCTCCGGCGGCGTGAACTGGCTGATGCCATGGCCGAGGTTGAACACATGGCCGCCCCAGCCGCCATCGGCGCGTTGCGGCGCGCCGAAGCTGTCGAGCACCGCGCGGGCCTGTTCGCGGACCGCGGCGGGCGGCGCGAACAGCACGTTCGGATCGAGGTTGCCCTGCAGCGCCACGCGGTCCTGCACCTGCGCGCGGGCGCGGGCCAGGTTGACGGTCCAGTCCAGGCCGACGACATCGGCGCCGGCCGCGGCGATCTCGTCCAGCCACAGGCCGCCGCCCTTGGTGAAGAGCAGCTTGGGAATGCGGCGGCCGTCGCGTTCCGACTTCAGCTGCGCCAGCACGCGGCGGGAGTACGCCAGGCTGAATTGCTGGAACTGGCCGTCGGCCAGCACGCCGCCCCAGGAATCGAACAGCATGACGGCTTGCGCACCGGCGTCGATCTGCGCGTTCAGGTAGGCGGCGACGGCGTCGGCGTTGATCGACAGGATGCGGTGCATCAGGTCGGGGCGCGCGTACATCAGGCTCTTGACGTGGCGGTAGTCGTCGGAGCCGCCGCCCTCGACCATGTAGCAGGCCAGCGTCCACGGGCTGCCCGAGAACCCGATCAGCGGCACGCGACCGCCCAGCGCCGAGCGGATCGAGCTGACCGCGTCGAAGACGTAGCGCAGCTTGTCCATGTCCGGCACGGCCAGCGCGTTGACGGCGGCCTCATCGCGCACGACCTTCTCGAACTTCGGGCCCTCGCCCTGCGCGAACGACAGGCCCAGGCCCATCGCGTCGGGCACCGTCAGGATGTCGCTGAACAGGATGGCGGCGTCCAGCGGATAGCGCTCCAGCGGCTGCAGCGTGACCTCGGTGGCGTAGTCCTTGTTGGTGGCCAGCCCCATGAAGCTGCCCGCTTTCGCGCGGGTGTCGCGGTACTCCGGGAGGTAGCGTCCCGCCTGGCGCATCAGCCAGACGGGGGTGTATTCGGTGGGCTGGCGCAGGCACGCGAGCAGGAAGACGTCATTCTGAAGGGGGGCGCTCATGGGGGGGAGATTATCCTCGGGGCTTCCGGGCTCTCGCGGCTCTTGAATTCAACAGGCCGGCACACGATATGCCGGTGCGCACACGGAGGATTCGACGATGACCCTGACCACCCCCACCCGCCACACCCGCGCGCCCGCGGCCCGTCTGATGAACACGCTGCGCGCGGCCGCGGCCGCCACGCTGATCGTGGGCGCGCCGATGGCGCTCACCGGCTGCGGCTACAACGAATTCCAGAGCCTGGACGAGCAGGTCAACGCCAGCTGGTCCGAGGTGCTGAGCCAGTACCAGCGCCGCAGCGACCTGATCCCCAACATCGTCAACACGGTCAAGGGCGAGGCCGGCTTCGAGCAGGAGACGCTGACCAAGGTCGTCGAGGCCCGCGCCAAGGCCACCAGCATCCAGGTCACGCCGGAGCTCGCGCGCGATCCCGCCGCGTTGCAGAAATTCCAGGCCGCGCAGGGCGAGTTGTCCGGCGCGCTGAGCCGGCTGATGGTGGTCAGCGAGCGCTATCCGCAGCTGCAGGCCAACCAGGGCTTCCGCGATCTGCGCGTGCAGCTCGAGGGCACCGAGAACCGCATCACCGTGGCCCGCAACCGCTACATCAAGTCGGTGCAGGACTACAACGTGCTGACGCGCAAGTTCCCGACCAACCTGACGGCCAAGGTCTTCGGTTACGAGACCAAGCCCAACTTCACCGTGCAGAACGAGGCCGCGATCTCCGCGCCGCCGACGGTGAACTTCGACAAGCCCGCGACGGCGCCGGCGACCACGCCGGCACCGGCACCGGCGGCCTCGCCCGCCTCGAACTGAGGCCGCGCGCATGCGGGCGGTCTCGCTCCGGGCCCTCGCGCTGGTCGTGATGGGCCTGCTGATGACGCTGGGCCTGCTGCCGCGCGTGCGCGCGCAGGACGTGCAGGCGGTGCCGCCGCTCAGCGCACGCGTGATCGACCAGACCGGCACGCTGACCACGGCGCAGAAGCAGGGCATCGAGGCCAAGCTCGCCGCGTTCGAGCGCGAGGCCGGGCCGCAGATCGTCGTGCTGATGGTTGGCACGACCCAGCCCGAGGACATCGCCGCGTACGCGCAGCGGGTCGGCGATCAATGGAAGCTGGGCCGGCGCGATGTCGGCGACGGCCTGCTGATCGTGGTGGCCAAGAACGACCGGCGCATCAACATCCAGACCGCCAAGGCGCTGGAAGGCGCGGTGCCGGACCTGGCCGCGCGGCAGATCATCGAGCGCGACATCACGCCCGCGTTCAAGGCCGGCGACTATGCGGGCGGGCTGAACCGCGCGATCGATTCGCTGCAGGCGCGCATCCGCGGCGAGCACCTGCCCGCGCCGACCCAGCGCACGGGGTCCGGCGCGCGCGGGCACAACATCGACCTCGGCGAGATCGCGATGATCGCGTTCCTCGGCGTGCCGCTGGCGGGGGCGCTGCTGACCTCGATGTTCGGGCGCAAGCTCGGCAGCGTGGTCACGGGCGCGGGCGCCGGCGCGGTCGGCTGGGGCCTGAGCGGCAGCCTGCTGCTGGGTATCGGCGCGGCGCTCGGCTCGCTGGTGCTCGTGGGGCTGCTGGGCATCGGCGCGGCGCGGCGTTCGGGCTCGAGCCTGTCCGGCGGTGGGTATCGGCGCAGCGCGCATGGCGGCGTCTCGCCACCGATCATCTGGGGTGGTGGTGGAGGCGGTGGCGGCAGCTGGGGCGGCAGCGACGGCGGCGGCTTCTCGTCCGGCGGCGGTGGCGACTTCGGCGGCGGCGGCGCCTCGGGAGACTGGTGATGGAACGACCCGGCGATCACGAGATCCGCGTGTCCGGCGACACGAGTCGGCTGGGCCGATTCTTCCGCCATCGCTTCTGGGATGAGGCCGACGTGCGGCGCGTGCTGCCGGCGGCGGCGCTGGCGCGGCTGTCGGCGCGGGTGACGGAGAGCGAGCTGCGCCATGTCGGCGAGATCCGGCTGTGCGTCGAGGCCAGCCTGCCGATGAGCTATCTATGGCGCGGATTGACCGCGCGGCAGCGAGCGCTGGCGCTGTTCGGCAAGCTTCGGGTGTGGGACACCGAGCACAACAACGGCGTGCTGATCTATCTGCTGCTGGCGGAACACGCGATCGAGATCGTCGCGGACCGCGGGCTCAACCGGCGGGTGACGGCGGCGCAATGGCAGGCGATCGTCGAGAGCCTGCGGCAGTCGCTGCGCGGCGGCCAGTTCGAGCAGGGCCTGATCGAGGCGATCCGCGCGGTCGAGGCGCTGCTCGCGGAGCACTTCCCGGTCGAGCCGGGCTCGCCGCCTCGCAACGAGTTGCCCGACGCCGTCGTGGTGCTCTGAATTCACCCTCGCCCGCGAAGCGGGAGAGGGGCTACAAGCTCTTGATCGGCTTGAGCTTCCCCTCGAAGCGTTCCTTCTTCGTCTTGCCGGTGAGCGGCGGGAAGGTCAGCGCTTGGGCGGGCACGCTCACATCGGGCAGATGGTCGAGCAGATGGCGAATGAGCGTGAGCCGACCGCGACGCTGATCATTGAAATCCACCAGCGTCCACGGCGCATGTTTCGTATGCGTGTGCTTGAGCATCCGATCCCGCGCCTTGCCGTAGTCGGCGTAATGCTCCCTCGCCTGGAGATCGATCGGCGAGAGCTTCCACTGCTTGAGCGGATCCTCGGCGCGCTCAGCGAAGCGTTCCTCCTGCAGCGCCTGATCCACGGTCAGCCAGTACTTGAACAGCAGCAGCCCATCGTCGACGAGCAGCCGTTCCAGGCGCGGCGCCTGCTCGAGGAAGTCATCGGTCTGCTCGGGCGTGCAGAAGCCCATCACGGCCTCGACGCCGGCGCGGTTGTACCAGCTGCGGTCGAAGAGGACGATCTCACCGGCGGCCGGCAGATGGGTGAGGTAGCGCTGGAAGTACCACTCGCCCTGCTCGCGCTCGCTGGGTTTGCCCAGCGCGACAGTGCGGCATTGACGGGGATTGAGCGTCTCGGAGATCGCGTTGATGACGCCGCCCTTGCCGGCGGTGTCGCGACCCTCGACGAGGATCAGCAGCCGCTTGCGCGTGTGCTGCAGCCAGCGGGCCAGGTTGTTCAGCTCCACCTGCATCGGTTGCAGGCGGTCCAGGTAGTCGGACTTGGAGAGCTTTCGACTGTCGGGCATGCGGGCTCCTTCGCTGAGGGAGCCCGCAGCTTAGCGCCGCGCGCAGCGATCGTCCCGATCGCGCGCGTCGGCGCAACGCCTCACTTGGCCAGCTGAACGCCAGCGCCGGCGACCTTCAGAGCGACGAGGTCGTTGATCAGCTGCGAGATGTTGCTGCGGATCGCGCCTTCGTTGGCCAGCTTCAGACGCTCGGTGCCCAGGAAGGCGGCGTTCCATTCGGCGGTGAACGGCACGGCGACGTCACGCTCCAGCACGGCCTTGCCGGTGGCGCGCTCGACCAGCGTGTACTTCACGGTGGCCGTGACCGTCATGCTGGCGCCGAACAGCGGCTGGTCCAGCTTCTTCAGGTCGGCGGTCAACGTGTACTTGCTGCCCTGACGGTTGCCCGACAGCAGACCGGCGTCCTTCAGCGAAGCTTCCAGCGCGCGCTCGAAGTCCGAGCTCGACACGTTGGACACCCACATCGGGTTGGTGTCCTTGCCGCCGGTCACGTCCTTGATGCCGATGTTCTCCTTCAGCTCCGACTGCGACACCGCGGTGCGCGTCTGCAGCGAGCTGCTGACCTGCATCTGGTCGGTACGGGCGGGGCTGGCGCAACCCACGAGCAGGACGGCGGCGGCCAGGGCGGCCGTCTGGGCGGCGCGATGCATGAACGACATGAAGGTACTCCTCTGAGAAGAAATGGCCGTGTGACGGCCTTGGTATGAAAGCGGGGGGAGATCAGCGGACCGCGCTGGCGGCCGCGTCGAGCGGGATCGGCGCGGAGGCGGCCGGATCGGCGGAAGCGACGGTGGCCACGGCCGGGGCGGCGCCCAGCGGCGCGGGCGCGGCAACCCCCGGTTGCGGTGCGGCGGCGAGGTTGGCGCCGGTCGCGCAGCGCTTCTGGATCAGCGTCTGCTGCACGGCGTCGTATTCACCGCGCAGGCGGCCGTACTCGGCTTCCTGCGACTTGGTGCCGCCCAGCGCGAACAGCGCCGGCCAGAACAGGATCAGGCCGACGCCCATGATGGTCTTGTCGTTGGTGGCGGCCTGGTCGAGGCGGCCGCCGAGCTCGACGTAACGCGCCTGCAGGCGTTGCGTCTCCGCGGTCAGTTGCGGGCAGTCGTAGCTGGCGTATTGGGCCGGGGACACGTAGGTGGCGCTGATGTCTTTCGACGCGGTGGCGCAACCGGTGACGAACGCGACGGCGGTGACCAGTGCGGTGGTGCGCACGGCCAGGGCGCGAATGGAGCTTCGCATGCTTCCTCCCTAGGACTCGAATCGTTATGAATTGGCGGGAGCGATTCTTGCCCAGGGCGCTGCTCGCGCGAAGCATGCGAACCCGTGTGTCGGGATTGATACGACAGGACGCCCCACGTTCACGGGGGCGTCACGGCGTCACGGTGCGTCGGCCGTGTTCCATCGATCAGAGCAGCTCGAGCGTCTGCATGCCGGCCCAGCTCTCGCCGGGCTGCAGCTCGATCGGCCGCAGCACCTGGGCGGCCTCGACGCACAACATCTGCTTCCAGCCGCCTTCGGGCATGTCGGCGAGCGCGTCGCCCTTCTCCTGGCCGGGATTCCAGACCACGGCGTCGGTGAACCCTTGCTGGCGCAGGATCAGGCGGCGATCGCCGTCGCGCAGGGTCAGGTCGTGCTTGACGTCCTGGTAGATGCGGTCGGTCTCGCCGTCCAGGCGTAGCAGGTCCTCGTGCTGCGTCGCGGCGCGGTCGATCGTCGAGTCCCAATAGGCCAGGCCCGACAGGCCTTGCACCGACGCGGACATGATCTGCGTCAGACGCAGGTAGGTGTGCAGCGCGGCGTTGAAGGAGAACGGGGTGTCGCCCTTGTTCTCGCAGGCCAGTTCCATCTCCAGGACGCGGCCGGCGATGCGGATGCTGATCTCGGCTTCGAACGCATGCGGCCAGACCATGCGCGTGGCGCCGTCGTCGGTCAGGCGCAGCACGGCCAGCGAATCGTCCTTGCCGGATTCCGCGCTGACGAGTTGCCAGGGCTTGCCGCGGGCGAAGCCGTGGCGCTGCAGCGGACCGCGCGTGGCGAACTGGGGAAAGATCACCGGCACGCCGCCGCGGATCGCCTGACCGGTGGCGAAGGCGCTCTTGGGGGAGAGGAAGAGCTGTTCGTCAGCGCCGGCGGGCACCCAGGACACCAGATGCGCGCCATGCAGCAGCAGCGTCGCGCGTGCGCCGTCGGGCGCGCGGAGTTCGAGGGCTTCCAGGCCCTGGTGGCGGGTGATGGCGATCGGTTGGCTCATGGGGAGGTGGAGCGGGCGGGGGATGCTGAAGGCTCGCCCAAAAAGAGAATCGGCAGGAGTGCGAGATTCTCGCAGTCCTGCCGATGCAGTGGGTGGGGACGTCGCACCGGCGAGGCCGGTGGGCGGCCGAAGAGGCTCAGCGCTTCGTACGGAACTTGCGCAGCGCGGCGATCTGCGCGGCCATGGCCGCGAATTCGCTTTGCGCCTTGGCGAAGTCGATGTCGCTCTTGGCGTTCTTCATCGCGTCCTCGGCGGCCTTCTTGGCGGCTTCGGCACGGGCCTCGTCGAGGTCCTTGCCGCGGATCGCGGTGTCGGCCAGCACGGTCACGACGTCGGGTTGCACTTCCAGCAGACCGCCGGCGACGAAGACGAATTCCTCGTTGCCGTCAGGACGCTGGATGCGCACCGCGCCCGGCTTGATGCGGGTGATGAGCGGAGTGTGCTTGGGCAGGATGCCCAGCTCGCCGCCTTCGCCCGGCAGCGCCACGAATTTCGCCTCGCCCGAGAAGATCTGCTCTTCCGCCGAGACCACGTTCACGTGGAGGGTTGCCATTGCGTTTCCTTGATCGAGAAGTGAGAAGTCCGTTCAGAGATCGATGGAACGCCGCTTTCACGGCGCGCCATCGACAGCTCATTACTGGATCTTCTTCGCTTTCTCGAAAGCCTCGTCAATCGTTCCAACCATGTAGAACGCTTGTTCCGGCAGGTGATCGCACTCGCCGTTGACGATCATCTTGAAGCCGCGGATCGTTTCCTTCAGCGGAACGTACTTGCCGGGCGCGCCGGTGAACACTTCCGCGACGTGGAACGGCTGCGACAGGAAACGCTGGATCTTGCGAGCGCGGGCCACGGCCTGCTTGTCTTCCGGCGACAGCTCGTCCATGCCCAGGATCGCGATGATGTCGCGCAGTTCCTTGTAGCGCTGCAGCACCGACTGCACCGAACGCGTCACGTTGTAGTGTTCTTCGCCGATGACGTTCGGGTCGATCTGACGCGACGTCGAGTCCAGCGGGTCCACGGCCGGGTAGATACCCAGCGACGCGATGTCACGCGACAGCACGACGGTGGCATCCAAGTGGGCGAAGGTCGTGGCAGGCGACGGGTCGGTCAGGTCGTCCGCAGGGACGTACACGGCCTGGATCGAGGTAATCGAGCCGACCTTCGTCGACGTGATCCGCTCTTGCAGACGGCCCATTTCCTCGGCCAGCGTCGGCTGGTAGCCCACCGCGGACGGCATGCGACCCAGCAGCGCGGACACTTCCGTGCCGGCCAGCGTGTAGCGGTAGATGTTGTCCACGAAGAACAGCACGTCACGGCCTTCGTCGCGGAACGACTCGGCCATCGTCAGGCCGGTCAGCGCCACGCGCAGACGGTTGCCCGGGGGCTCGTTCATCTGGCCGTAGACCATCGCGACCTTCGACTTGCTCAGGTCCTCCTGGTTCACGACGCCCGCGTCCGACATCTCGTGATAGAAGTCGTTGCCCTCACGGGTACGCTCGCCGACACCAGCGAACACCGACAGACCCGAGTGAGCCTTGGCGATGTTGTTGATCAGCTCCATCATGTTCACGGTCTTGCCCACGCCGGCGCCACCGAACAGACCCACCTTGCCGCCCTTGGCGAACGGGCAGATCAGGTCGATCACCTTGATGCCGGTTTCCAGCAGCTCCTGCGACGGGCTCAGCTCGTCGTAGGCCGGGGCCTTGCGGTGGATCGACGCGGTCTGCGCGCGCGACACGTCGCCGCGCTCGTCGATCGGGTTGCCCAGCACGTCCATGATGCGGCCCAGCGTCGGCTGGCCGACCGGGACCTGGATCATGTCGCCGGTGTTGTAGACCTCGCTGCCGCGGCGCAGGCCGTCGGACGAGCCCAGCGCGATGGTGCGGACCACGCCGTCGCCCAGCTGCTGCTGGACTTCCAGCGTCAGGGTCGAGCCTTCCATCTTCAGGGCGTCGAACACCTTGGGCATCTGGTCGCGCGGGAACTCCACGTCGACCACGGCGCCGATGCACTGAACGATCTTGCCCACCGATTGAGTGTTAGCCATTTCTTCGTTCCTTCAATTCAAATCTGTTGCCTGCGATCGATCGCGAGATCAACCGCTGATGGCGGCCGCGCCGCTGACGATTTCCGACAGTTCCTTCGTGATCGCGGCCTGGCGGGTCTTGTTGTAGACCAGCTTCAGCTCACCGATCAGCGTGCCGGCGTTGTCGGTCGCGGCCTTCATGGCCACCATGCGCGCCGATTGCTCGGACGCCATGTTCTCCGCCACGGCCTGATAGACCAGGGCTTCGGTGTAGCGCACCAGCAGCTCGTTGATCACCGTCGGGGCGTCGGGTTCGTACAGGTAATCCCATGCGTGACCCGCGGCATCCGTCTCCAGCGACTCGGCCGTCAGCGGCAGCAGCTGCTGCACCACCGGCTCCTGCTTCATCGTGTTGACGAAGCGCGTGTAGCAGAGATAGACCGCCGACAACTTGCCTTCCGCGTAAGCGTCCAGCAGCGTCTTGACCGGGCCAACCAGCTTCTCGAGCTGGGGGCTGTCGCCGAGCTGCGTCGCGTGCGCGACGACCTTGGCGCCGATCCGGTTCATGAAGCCCAGACCCTTGTTGCCGATCGCCACCACTTCCGCCTTCTGACCCGCCGTCTCAAGTTCCTTGAGCTTGGCGGTTGTCGCGCGGAGCAGGTTGGTGTTCAGACCACCGCACAGACCCTTGTCGGTCGTGACCACGACGAAACCGGCCGTCTTGGCGTCGGGATGCGACACCATGAACGGATGACGGTACTCGGGGTTGGCCTTGGACAAATTGGCGGCGATGTTGCCGACCTTCTCCGCGTAGGGACGAGCCGCGCGCATCCGATCCTGCGCCTTGCGCATTTTCGAAGCGGCGACCATCTCCATGGCCTTCGTGATCTTCTTGGTGTTCTCGACCGACTTGATCTTGCCGCGAATTTCCTTGCCTGCTGCCATGATTTCTCCAGTGAGGGCCGGGTCTTGCCTGAATTCAGCGAGACCCGGTCATGGTTGCTTTAGGCGAAGGACTTCTTGAACGACGTGATCGCGGCGTTCAGTTCGGCTTCGGCGTCCTTGTCCATGGCCTTGTCGCTTTCCAGCTTGGACAGCAGGGCCGCGTGCGAGGTCTTCAGGAACTGGTGCAGACCGTGCTCGAACGACAGGACCTTCTTGACCTCGATGTCGTCCATGAAGCCCTTGTTGGCGGCGTACAGCGATGCGCCCATCAGGCTGATCGACAGCGGGCTGTACTGGGCCTGCTTCAGCAGTTCCGTCACGCGCGCGCCACGGTCCAGCTGCTTGCGGGTCGCGGCGTCCAGGTCGGAAGCGAACTGCGCGAACGCAGCCAGCTCACGGTACTGGGCCAGGTCGGTACGGATACCGCCGGACAGCGACTTGATCAGCTTGGTCTGGGCAGCGCCACCGACGCGCGACACCGAGATACCGGCGTTGATCGCGGGACGGATGCCGGCGTTGAACAGGTTCGTTTCCAGGAAGATCTGGCCGTCGGTGATCGAGATCACGTTCGTCGGAACGAAGGCGGACACGTCGCCGGCTTGCGTCTCGATGATCGGCAGCGCGGTCAGCGAGCCGGTCTGGCCCTTGACTTCACCCTTGGTGAAGGCCTCGACGTACTCGGCGTTCACGCGAGCGGCGCGCTCCAGCAGACGGCTGTGGAGATAGAACACGTCGCCGGGGAAGGCTTCGCGGCCCGGGGGACGGCGCAGCAGCAGCGAGACCTGACGGTAGGCGACGGCCTGCTTGGACAGGTCGTCGTACACGATCAGCGCATCTTGACCGCGGTCGCGGAAGTACTCGCCCATCGTGCAGCCGGAGTAGGCCGACACGTACTGCATCGCAGCGGATTCGGACGCGGAGGCGGCGACGACGATGGTGTATTCCATCGCACCGGCGGCTTCCAGGGCGCGCACGACGTTCTTGATCGACGAAGCCTTCTGGCCGATCGCGACGTACACGCAGGTCATGTTCTGACCCTTCTGGTTGATGATCGCGTCGATCGCCACGGCGGTCTTGCCGGTCTGGCGGTCACCGATGATCAGCTCGCGCTGGCCACGGCCGACGGGCACCATCGAGTCGATCGACTTCAGGCCGGTCTGCACCGGCTGGTCGACGGACTTGCGGGCGATCACGCCCGGGGCGACCTTCTCGATGACGTCGGTCATCTTGGCGTTGATCGGGCCCTTGCCGTCGATCGGCTGACCCAGCGCGTTCACGACGCGGCCGATCAGCTCGGGGCCGACCGGCACTTCCAGGATGCGGCCCGTGCACTTCACGGTGTCGCCTTCGGAAATGTGCTCGTAGGCGCCCAGGATCACGGCGCCGACGGAGTCGCGCTCCAGGTTCAGCGCCAGACCGAAGGTCTGCGAGCCGTCGGCGGCGACGGGGAACTCCAGCATTTCGCCTTGCATCACGTCCGACAGGCCGTGCACGCGCACGATGCCGTCAGACACGGACACCACGGTGCCCTGGTTGCGCACGTCGGTGGACGCGCCAAGGCCTTCGATGCGGCTCTTGATCAGTTCGGAAATTTCAGCGGGATTCAGTTGCATTGCTTGCTCCCAGCGGCATCCCGCCGAAGCGGGACACCAGGGTGAATCGGGGGGATCTTGGCAGTCGGGCTGAGGCTGAGGCTTGCGCCTCAGGCCGTCAGCGCCACTTTCATGCGTTCCAGGCGGGCCTTCACCGAGGTGTCCAGCACCTCGTCGCCGACCACCACACGGATACCGCCGATCAGGCCAGGCTCCAGTTCAACGTTCGCTTGCAGCTTGCGGCCGAAACGCTTCTCCAGCGCCGCGATCACGTCGGCCAGCTGGGCCGGCTCGATCGGGAAGGCGCTGTAGATGTGCGCGTCGGACAAGCCGGAAGCGGCGTTGGCCAGGTCGTGGAACTGCTGGACCATCGCCGGCAGCGCCGACAGGCGGCCGTTGGCGATCACCTCGCGCAGGAAGTTCTGCACGCCGGGCAGCAGCGTCTGCTGACTGGTCGCCGAGATGACCTGGAACACCTGTTCGGTGCTCACCTTCGGGTCCTCGGCGAACTGGCGCAGCTGGCTGTCGCCGGCGACGAGCGCCAGCGCGGCCAGCTGCTCGTTCCAGGCCTTCAGGTCCTGCGAGGACGCGACCTGGAACAGCGCTTCGGCGTAGGGACGGGCAATGGTTGCGAGTTCAGCCATGATTACAGCTCCGTCTTCAGACGGTTCAGCAATTCGGCATGCACGCCGGCATTGACCTCGCGCTGCAGGATCTGCTCGGCGCCCTTGACGGCCAGCGCGGCGACCTGCTCACGCAGGGCCTCGCGGGCACGCACCGACTGCTGCTCGGCTTCAGCCTTGGCAGCGGCGATGATCTTGGCGCCTTCGTCTTCCGCACGCTTCTTCGCTTCGTCCACGATGGCGGCGCCGCGCTTCTCAGCGTCGGACAGCAGCTTCGTGGTTTCGTTGCGGGTCTGCGCCAGTTGCTCGTCGACCTTCTTGTTGGCGGTGGCCAGTTCGGCCTTCGCCTGGTCAGCGGCTGCCAGACCGGCGCGGATCTTGTCCGCGCGCTCGTCCAGGGCCTTCACGATCGGTGGCCAAATGAACTTCACCGTGACGAACATCAGGATGAAGAACGGGATCCACTGGATGATGAGGCTAGCGTTGATATTCACGGCACGATCCTTTCAGTCGTGAAAGGGGTCGGGCGAAATCAGCGGGCGACGGTGGCCAGCAGGGTCGCAGCGAACGGGTTGGCGAACGCGAACAGCAGCGCGATGGCGACGCCGATCAGGAAGGCCGCGTCGATCAGGCCAGCCAGAATGAACATCTTGGTTTGCAGTTCGTTCATCAGCTCGGGTTGACGAGCCGACGACTCCAGGAACTTGCCGCCCATCAGCGCGATGCCGATGGAAGCGCCGATCGCGCCCAGACCAACGATGATGCCGCAAGCCAGAGCGACCAGACCGAGGATGTTTTCCATGTTTTGCTCCTGAGAGAGTTAGATAAAAGGGAAAGGGAAAAGGAAACGGGTAACTTGAGAGATCGCGGCTGTCCGTCCGGATCAGTGCGCGTCGTGCGCCTGGCCCAGGTAGATCAGCGTCAGCATCATGAAGATGAA
Organism: Roseateles sp. So40a; assembly: GCF_048081605.1. NCBI lineage: Bacteria > Pseudomonadati > Pseudomonadota > Betaproteobacteria > Burkholderiales > Sphaerotilaceae > Roseateles > Roseateles sp. So40a. The sequence continues at coordinate 4,711,506 of NZ_CP182288.1, forward strand.
GGCCTGCAGCGTGATCACAAGGATGTGGAACAGCGTCCACACCGTGCCCGCCAGGACGTGGCCGATGGCCAGGCCGATGCCGGTTCCGGTGAGGGCCCAGCCGCCGCCCATCAGGGCGATCAGCATGAACACGAGTTCGCCGGCGAACATGTTGCCGAACAGTCGCATGCCATGGGACACCGTCTTGGCGATGAACTCAATGACCTGCATGGCGAAGTTGGCCGGGTAGAGGAACCACTTGTCGCCGAAGGGCGCAGCGATCAGCTCGTGGCCCCAGCCACCCAGGCCCTTGATCTTGATGCTGTAGATGAAGACCATCAGCAGGACGAAGGTCGACAGGCTCAGCGTCGTCGACAGGTCCGCCGTCGGCACGACGCGCTGATAGGCGTGGTGCGGGTCGTGGGCGATGTAGTTGGAGAAGATCCAGGGCAGGAAGTCCACCGGGAACATGTCCATCGCATTCATGAAGAAGATCCACACGAACACGCTCAGGGCGAGCGGTCCGATGATCTTGCGGCTCTTCTCGTTGTGGATGACCGACTTGGCCTGGTTGTCGACCATCTCGACCAGGATTTCCACGGCGGCCTGGAAGCGGCCCGGCACGCCGGCATGCGCCTTGCGTGCGGCACGCCACAGGATGAAGACGGCCAGCAGACCCAGCACCGTCGAATAGATCAGCGAATCGAAATTGAAGACGCTGAAGTCGACGAGACCCGTCTGCTTGACGTCTTCAAAGGCGAAATTCTTCTGCCAATGCTGCAAATGGTGGGTGATGTATTCACCCGAGGACGGCGCGTGCCCTTCTGCTGCCATGGTTGCTTTCCGATGCTATTTTCTGATTCGACCCCGCCGAAGCAGGGCCAGCCAATTTGCCTTCAGGGTCACCACGAGGGTCGACAGCAGCGCTGCCCAACTCAACGACGGGAAACCCGCGGCGACCGCCACCAGGATGGCGACCGCCAGAATGATCTTCACCAGCTCCCACACCATGAACGACAGCAACGGGCTGCCGGACTCGACGGTGGAGCGTCGTGTCATGCCCCACGCCATCAGGGCGTTCGGCACGACGACCGAGACGGCACCGAACAGCGCCGACCAGGTCTTGTCGCCTTGCAGGGACAGCAGCCCCCACAGCGCGACCATCACGGCCCCCGCCGCCGCCTGCCAGGTCAACAAGGACCAGGCCGACATCGTCGGAAGCCGGGCTCGCAAGTCCTGCGCTTGTTCTCGCGTCAGAGGCTTGAAAGCCGGTTCGCTGCCCGTATCTCCGTCGATCGGGTCATCCCAGCGATCCTGGCTGGCGGCGCCGCGCGCGTCAGGGACACGCTGGCTGGGCTCGGCGGGCGGCGCACCAGGTGCGCGCGCTGGATCGGGGTTCACGTCGTCGGAGGGCGATCAGCAAAACCGCGAGATTATAGGGGCTCCGACCTTACAGACCCTTAACAGGCCGTCGCGTCCGCCCATACAGCTCGACTTGACAGGGCGTGCGAACCCCGCATAGGGCTCTCCCGAGCCCTGTTCATGGGCCTTCCGAGCAAGTGCCGTGCCGCCCCGGCGAGGCGGCGGCGCAACACCCGGCCCCACGGGCCCGCGCGCCGATCACCAGGTGGCGAACTGCACCGGCAGGCCGGCCACCGGCACCCGCATCTTCAACACGCAGCCGGCCCAGGGCTGGGCGGCGAGCTCCGCCTCGCTGCGCTTTTCCCGTGCGGTGGTGACGAAAAGGGTGCGCATGTCCGCACCACCGAAGGTCGGCATGGTCGCGCAACGCACCGGCAGCGGCACGCGGCGCAGCACTTCGCCCGACGGCGCGAGCTGCAACAGCTGCTGGCCTTCCATCATGGCGACCCAGTAGTTCCCTTCGACGTCGACCGCCGCGCCATCGGGCCGGCCGCCGTAGGTCTCCAGCGGCTGGTCCGCGCCGCGCGGCTCGAATCGCGCGAACACGCGCCGCTCGCCGATCTCGCCGGACTCGGCGTCGAACGGCAGCTGGTAGATCTCGTGCGCCTTCGTGTCGGACCAGTACATCGTGCGGCCGTCCGGGCTCCAGCCCAGGCCGTTGGACGTGGTGATCCCGTCGCGCATCGGCGTGAAAGCGCGGTCGCGCAGGCAGTACAGCGCCGACACCGGCTGGCGCGCGTCGTCGATGGTGCCGACCCAGAGCCGCCCCTTCGCATCGGCCTTGCCGTCGTTGAAGCGGCGCTTGCTCGCGTCGTACGGCGGCGCGAGCAACTGCTCATAGGCGCCGGTGGCCGGATCGAAGCGCCACAGGCCGTTGCGCTGCGGAATCAGCAGGCCGCCGCCCTGCAGCGGCACGACGCAGCCCGGCTCGTCATTGAGCGGCCAGACCGTGGGCGTGCCCGCGCCGTTGTCGAGCCGGCACAACGCCTTGCCCGGGATATCGACGTAATAGAGACATTGCTCTAGCGGATGCCAGAACGGCGATTCGCCGAGCAGCGCCGGCGTGGTCGTCGCGGGTTCGAGCTGGAAGAACGCGTCCGCGGACGGCGACGAGGCGGCAGGGGTGGGCGAGGTCATGCCCCGATGCTATGCCCGTAACCTCGCGAAACCCGCGAACCCCATAAGCGCCGATGAATCCGCGCAGAGCCGCCCTCAGGCCAGGTCGACCTTCAGGTAATGCGCGCCGGCGATCGGGTTGAAGTAGTACGGGGGGATCTCCTCGAAGCCGAGGCTCTCGTACAGATCGCGCGCGGCCTCCATGTCGTCGAGCGTGTCGAGCAGCATGCTCGAGTAGCCCGCCGTCGTGGCGCGGTCGATCAGCGCCTGGGCCATCGTCCGTCCCAGCCCGAAGCGGCGGAACGCGGGGCGGATGAACAGGCGCTTCATCTCGCAGGCGTTGGCGTAGTCAGAATCGGCCAGCGACCGGAAGCCGCCGCAGCCCGCGACCTGGCCATCCACCAGCGCCAGCAGCATCGCGCCCTGAGGCGCGTCGTACTCGCCGGGCAGCGAGGCCAGTTCCTCGTCGAAGCCCTGGAAGTCGAGGTCGATGTCCAGGCTCTGCGCGTATTCGCGCATGATCACGCGCGCTTCTTCCCACATCGTGGGCGAATCGGGGCAGATCAGTCGTATGTCAGGGGTATCCACAGCGGGCGAGTGTAGCGAGACCGTCTCCGCGATCAAGCACCTCGGCTAGAGGCGGCCATCCAGGAGGGACATGGCGTCGAGTTCGCACCCCATCGCGCTCAAGGCCCGGCCGCGGGGCCGTGCTCGGCGAAACCAGGACGGGTGAGCAGACGCTGGTACCAGCCCTCCACAGCCGCCAGCTCGACATGCGCGATCGGCGCCGCGCGCCAGCGATGCGCCGACAGCCCCAGCACGATGTCGGCCAGGGTGAAGGTCGCGCCCAGCACGAACGGGCCGCCCGAGCGGACGAGCTGCTCATCGAGCATCGCCATGTGCCGGTTCCAGTTCGCCACACCCGACTCGATCTGCGCCGGATCCTGATGCAGCGCGCTCTTGCGCACCGTCGCCATGAACGCGTAGCGCCAGCTGCTGTTGAGCTCGCCGCCTTGCCAGTCCATCCACATCTCGACCCGCGCCCGGTCCTGCGGCTCGTCGGGCAACAGATCATCGCGGCCCTCGCGTCGCGCGAGATAGCGGCAGATGCTGTTGCTCTCCCACAGCGAGAACGGCGTGTCGCCCGCCGCGGCGGCGCCCGCCGCGTCGATCAGCACCGGCATCATCGCGTTGGGGTTGAGCACGCGGAAGGCATCGGCCTTCACGTCCACGTCCTCGCGCGCGAGGTCCAGGCCCAGTTCGACGCCCGTCCACAGCACCTTGCGCACGTTGATCGACGCGGCGCGTCCGAGCACGCGCAACGCGCTCATGCCGCGCTCGGTTCGCCAGCGGCCGCGCTGGTGGCCGCGGGCAGGAAGCCGAGCACCACGCGACGCGTCTTCGCCGACTTCTTCTCGATCTTGGTCACCACGACCGCACCGATCTCCGCGGTGTTGGCCACGTGCGTGCCCCCGCAGGGCTGCAGGTCCACGCCGTCGATCTTGAGCACGCGCACGCGGCCCGTGCCACGAGGCGGCTGCACGCTCATGCTGCGCACGAGTCCCGGATTGGCATCCAGGTCCTCATCGCTGATCCAGCTGTGGCTCACCGGATGCGCCTCGGCCACGAGCCGCGCGATGCCCGCGCTCAGCGTGTCCTTGTCCAACGCATCGGTCATGTGGAAATCGAGGCGCGCGTAACCCGCGGTGATCGAGCAGCCATCCACCGGATGCGGCACCAGCGCGCACAGCAGGTGCGTCGCCGTGTGGAAACGCATGTGGGCATGGCGCCGGTCCCAGTCGATGCGCGCCGTCACCGGCGTGCCCGCGGGGAGCTCGGACAGACCGCTCAGGTCCTCGTCCGGCGCGGGCACGTGCAGGATCTCGCCGCCCTCGCCCTTGCGCGTGTCCGCGATGCGGAGCACGCGCCCGCCGGGCAGCGTCAGCGAGCCGGCATCGCCGGCCTGCCCGCCGCCCTGCGGATAGAACACGGTGCGGTCCAGCAGCAGGCCGCGCTCGTCGGCGCGCAACAGCGTCGCCTCGCATTCGCGCAGATGCGCGTCCTCACGAAACAGATCCTGCGTGCTCATCGCTTCCCTGTCGCCGTGTCAGCTCGCCGCCGGCAGGACCTCGTCGAGGTCGCCCGACTGCGTCGGTGCATCGGACAGCGTGCCCTCGATCGCTTCCAGCTCGACGAGGCCGCGAGGCGTCGACAGCTGCGCGCGCAGGCCGTCCCGGGCCTCGAAGCCCAGCAGCTTCACGCCGCTGTCGGGCAGCTTGTCGGTCGGATGGGCGTCGCCCTTCCATTCGATGGGCACGGGCAGGCCTTCCTTGCGCAGGCGGCGGCCGTCCTCGCGCAGCGCGATGCGCCAGCTCAGGTCACCGCGGGCGGCCTCGACCGCCTCGCCGGCATCGACGCCCTCGCCCGACCAGGTGGCCAGCGTCGCATCCAGGCTCGAGACGCGCGCGACCCAATGCAGCAGCGAGGGTCCGTCCTGCCGCAGGCGCTCGCGCACGGCGGGCTGGTCCAGGTCGAACCAGCGCGGCCGGCCGGGATCCGGCGCCTCGGGATCGATCGCGATGATCTCCAGGTAGCAGCGCGGATACGTCGGCGGCGCGCTGATGTTGAGCAGCAGGTTGTGCGTGCCCATGAGCGCATGGCGCCCGCCGGGTTGGGGCGCGACACCCAGGACGCGTTCGCACCAGGCGCGGCCCTCCTCCAGGGTGTTCGCGGCGACAACGAGATGATCGACTTCCATGCTCATGGCTTCACAACCTCACCTGACCGTGGATCAATGGGGTGACATCGCCGCCAATCCAGCAATGCGCGCCCTCGCGTGCCACATGGATCCGGCCGGCGCGCCCGAGGGCGGCGCCCTGGGCGGCCACATAGCGGTCGGGCGCCAGACCGGCGCCCTGCAGCCATAGTGCCAGACCCGCGTTCAGGCTGCCCGTCACCGGGTCTTCCGGAACGCCCAGCCCGGGCACGAAGGCCCGGACCTCGAATTGCTGCGGCGAACCCGCAGGATAAGCGCCCACGACGCCCAGCTTCAGACCGCGCATCGCGACGAAGTCCGGTCGCAGCGCCAGCACCGCCTCGGCCGAGGCCAGACGCGCCGCCATCCACTGCGGGCCGTTGTCGACCCAGACCAGGTCCAGCAGCGCCGCATCCTCGATGCCCAGGGCCTTCAAGGCCTGCGCGCGCAGCTCGGGCTCGACCGGACCCTCGCGCCGCAACGGCGGCGCGGCGAAAGCGAGCCGGGCGCCGTCGCGTCGCACGCGCACCAGACCGATCGCGCATTCCTGGACCACCTCGCCCGGCTGTTTCGGGTCCCCGCCGCTGGCCAGCCACGCATGCGCGGATCCCAGCGTCGGATGGCCCGCGAAGGGCAGCTCGCCGCCGGGCGTGAAGATGCGGACGCGGTAATCGGCGGCCGGATCGGTCGGCGGCAGCAGGAAGGTCGTCTCGGACAGGTTGGTCCACTTGGCGAAGTCCGCCATCGTGGCCTCGTCCAGGCCCGCCCCGTCGACGACGACGGCCAGCGGGTTGCCCCGCAGCGCCTGCGCGGTGAAGACGTCGACCTGGACGAAACGGCGGAGTTCGGCGGGGGAAGCGGACATGCGAGGCCTCGGGTTGGGCAGGGACGAGTCGATCCGCACCGCCTGACAGGGCGGTGACGGGAGCCAGGAACAGGGGACAGGCCGGCTGCGGCGCGCCGGGTGGGCGCCGCGACGGACGTCAGCGGATCAGGGCGCGGTTTCGGCCGTGGTCAGCGCCAGCGCCTCGTGCAGCACGCGGCAGAGCTTGTCCACGCCTTCGGCGATCAGCTCCGGCGTCAGCGTCACGAAGGACAGCCGCAGCGTGCGCGGATCGGGCTGGTGCGCGTAGAACGCGGCGCCAGGCACGTAGGCCACGCCGGCCTCGACGGCGAGCGGCAGCAGCGCCATCGCGTCCAGGCCCTCGGGCAGGCGGATCCAGAAGAACATGCCGCCCTCGGGGCTCTGCCACTCGCAGCCCGCGGGCAGGTTCTGCTCGAGCGCCTTGGCCATCGCGTCGCGGTTCGCCTTGTAGCGGGCGCGGATCTTGGGCACGTGCTCGTCGAGGAACCCGCCCTTGATGACCTCGTGCACCACGCGCTGGTTGAAGCCCGGCGTGTGCAGGTCGGCCGCCTGCTTGGCCTGAAGCAGCTTGGGGTAGATCTCCGCGGGGGCGATCAGGTAACCCAGGCGGAAGCCCGGCGTCAGCACCTTGGAGAAGGACCCCAGATAGATGCTGCCCTCGGGCCACAGCGCGCTGAGCGCCTGCGGCGGAGCCTCGTCGAACCACAGGTCGCCGTAGGGGTTGTCCTCGACGATCGGCACGCCGGCCTTGCGCGCGGCGGCGACCACCGCCTGACGGCGCTCGGCGCCCATCACGCGGCCGGTGGGGTTCTGGTAATTCGGCAGCAGGTACGCGAAGCGCGTGCCCGGCGCGTCATGCGGCAGCGCCTCGATGGCCGAGGGCAGCGGGCCCTGCTCATCGCTGGCCAGGCTGGCGAAGATCGGCTCGTAGGGCGTGAAGGCCTGCAGCGCGCCGAGGTAGGTCGGCGTCTCGACGGCCACGGGCGCGCCGGCGTCGCACAGCAGCTTGCCCACCAGGTCCAGGCCCTGCTGGGACCCGCTGGTGATCAGCACCTGGTCGGGCGAGCAATGGATGCCCAGCGTCGCGACCTTGGCGGCCACCCACTCGCGCAGCGGCGCGAAGCCCTCACTGGCGGCGTACTGCAGGGCTTCCTTGGAGTTCTGGCTCAGGACGCGGTCGCAGGCGGCCTTGATCGCGTCGACCGGGAACGTGTCCGCGCTGGGCAGGCCGCCGGCCATGGACAGGATGCCCGGCTTCTCGGTGACCTTCAGGATCTCTCGGATGATGGACGGGTTCATGCGCGCGGCACGGCGGGCTTGCGTCCAGGGACTGCGGTTCATGGGGGTTGTCTCCGGTTGAGCGGGCCAGTCTAAGGGGTCGACCAGCACAGAACCAATACACTGAGCCATACCACCGCATCATCTGTATCGGCATGGACACCAGCACAGCACACGGCAGCCTGTCCGCGTCCACGAGCGCCAATGTCGCTCCGGTCACGCTCTCCCGCAATGCCAGCCAGCCGCTGGCGCAGCAGCTGGCGCAGCGATTCGCGGCGCGCATCCAGCAGCGGCTGCTGTTGCCGGGCGCCCGGCTGCCCTCGGTGCGCGACTGCGCCCGCCACCACGGCGTGAGCCCGTACACGGTGGTCGCGGCCTACGACCAGCTGCTCGCGCAGGGGCTGCTGGAAGCCCGGAAGAAGCGAGGGTTTTTCGTTCGCGAAACCCGGCCGTTGCCGACGCGCTCGCCGCTCGCCCCGGCCGCACCCACGCCGCTGCCCCCGCCGGTGGACGCCAGCGCGCTGATCCGCGGCATGTTCCAGGCCGATGCGCGGCGCTCGCCGGGACTGGGCACGCTGCCGGCGGAGTGGCTGGACCTGGGGCTGCTGCAGTCCACGCTGCGCCGGCTGGCCGCCAACGCCGACGACGCGCTGCTGTCGGGCTACGGCGAGCCGATGGGCGACGAGCGCCTGCGGCGCGCGTTGTCGCGCCGGCTGCTGGACATCGCCATCCAGGCCGCGCCGGACCAGATCATGAGCACCGTCGGCGCGACGCATGGGCTGGACCTGATCACGCGCGCCTTCCTGGAACCGGGCGATGCGGTGCTGGTCGACGATCCCGGCTGGGCGATCGAGTACGCGCGGCTGTCGCAGGCCGGCATGCGGCTGCTGCCGGTGCCGCGCGGCGCGCACGGCCCCGACATCGCGGTGATGCGGCGCCTGATCGAGGAACACCGGCCGCGGATGTACGTGACGGTGTCGGTGCTGCACAACCCGACGGGCGCGACGCTGGACCTGGCGCACGCGCACCAGGTGCTGCAGCTGGCGCACGAGCACGACCTGCTGATCGTCGAGGACGACACCTACGCGCTGTTCGCGCCCAATCACGCGCCGCGGCTCGCGGCGCTGGACCAGCTGCGGCGCACGATCTACGTCTCGGGCTTCTCCAAGATGCTGTCGCCGGCGTGGCGCGTGGGATTCGTCGCCGCGAGCCCCGACCGCATGGCGCGGCTGACGGAGCTGAAGCTGCTGGCCTCGCTGACGACCAGTCCGCTGATGGACCGGGCGGTGGCGCTGTGCCTGGAGCAGGGCCTGCTGCGCAAGCACGCGGAGCGCATCGCGTCGCGGCTGGCCACGGCGCGCCAGCGCTGCGTGCGCCTGGCCGAGGACGCGGGCTGCCGTTTCGCCGCGACACCGGCGGGGCTCTTCGGCTGGGTCGACGTGGGGGTCGACACGGAGCGGCTCGCGCCCGCGATGATGGATCAGGGCTGGCTGATCGCGCCGGGCATCCTGTTCAGCCCGACCCGCACGCCGGGCACGCTGATGCGCATCAACTTCGCGACCTCGCAGGATCCGAAGTTCTGGCACGCGCTGGAACGGGCCCGGGAGGCGCTCAGGCGCTGAGCGCCCGGTCCGGACCGGGTGACGCCTAAGATCCGCGCTCATGACGACCTCACCCTCCTCCTCCCCCGCCGACCTGGGCGCCGCGCTGGCCCAGGCCTGGACCGACGACACGCTGCTCGACGACGCCGCGTGGTCGCTGCCCGACGAGGCCGCCGCCTACGCCGCGCAGGCCGAGCTCGCACGGCGCCTGGACTGGCTGTCGCCGGGACGGGTGCAATTCTGGAAGTGCGGCGGCTCGTCGCGCGAGGGCGCGCTGGGCAGCTCGCCACTGCCGCCGCTGCGCGCGCGAGAGGTCCGCGGCCTGCGCAACGGTGGGGACTTCAGCGAATTCACCCTGGTCGGCGCCGAGGCCGAGATCGCCCTGCGCCTCGGTCAGGACGTAACCCCGGAGATGGCTGCCGCGCTCGTGCCGGGTCAGGCCGAGCACCTGATCGACGCGATGTGCGTCGCCGTGGAATGGCTGGGCTCGCGCTGGCAGCGCGGCCTGGGCGCGGACAACACGCTGCGGCTCGCCGACGCGCAGACGCACGGCGCGCTTGCGCTGGGCCCCTGGATGGCCTGGAAGCCGGGCCACGACTGGGCGAACCAGCCCTGCGAGCTGATCGTCGAGGGTCAGGCGCCGATGACCGGCATCGGCGGCCACGGCCTGAACGACCCGGCCTGGGTCATCGCGGGCTGGCTGCAGATCGCCACGCGCGGCGGTCAGACGGTGCCGGCCGGCAGCGTCGTGACGACGGGCTCCTGGCGCGTCGCCACGAAGCTGGCCAAGGGCGCGACGGTCACCGCCCGCTACGAGGGCCGGGGCGAGCTCACCGTCCGCGCCTGAGCCTGACTGGCTAACGGGCCCAGGGGCTCAGGGGCCCACGGCCCTAGTGCTCACTTCGCGTCGAGCTCTTCCCAGCGCGTCATCAGCGTCAGCAGCTCGTCGTCGATCTCGGCGGCGCGGTTGGTCACCTCGGTGATGCGCGCGGCGCCCTGCTGGTAGAGCTCGGTGCTGTTGAGCAGCGCCTGCAGGTGCTTCTGCTCGGTCTCGAGCGCGCCGATCTGCTTGGGGATCTCGTCGAGCTCGCGCTGCTCCTTGTAGCTGAGCTTGCGCTTGGTGGCGACCACCGGCGCCGCGACCGGCGCGGGCGCCGGGGCGGGCGTGGGCGCGGCGGCCGGCGCCTGACGCGCGCGGATCTCCGCGGCGCGCTGCGACTGCTTGAGCCAGTCCTCGATGTCGCCCTCGTACTCGCGCCACTTGCCCGCGCCCTCGCTGACGATCGTCGAGGTCACGACGTTGTCCAGGAAGCGGCGGTCATGGCTGACCAGGAACACCGTGCCGTCGTACTCGGCCAGCAGTTCCTCGAGCAGTTCCAGCGTCTCGATGTCGAGGTCGTTGGTCGGTTCGTCGAGCACCAGCACGTTGGCCGGACGCGCGAACAGGCGCGCCAGCAGCAGCCGGTTGCGCTCGCCGCCGGAAAGGCTGGACACCGGCGATTCCGCGCGGGCCGGCGAGAACAGGAAGTCGCTCAGGTAGCTCTTGACGTGCTTGCGCTGGTTGCCGATCTCGATCCACTCGCTGCCCGGGCTGATCGTGTCGGCCAGCGTGGCGTTGAGGTTGAGCGCGTCGCGCATCTGGTCGAAGTAGGCGACCGTCATCTTCGTGCCCAGGCGCACCGAGCCGCTGTCGGGCGGCAGCTCGCCGAGGATCATCTTCAGCAGCGTGGTCTTGCCGGCGCCGTTGGGGCCGATCAGGCCGACCTTGTCGCCGCGCAGGATGGTGCCGGTGAAGTTGTCGACGATCACGCGATCACCGAAGCGCTTGGAGACGTTCTCCAGTTCCGCCACGATCTTGCCGCTCGAGTCGCCGGTGGCGACATCCAGCCGGACCTTGCCCTGCACGTCACGGCGGGCCTGGCGCTCGTTGCGCATCTCGTGCAGGCGCTGCACACGGGCGACGCTGCGGGTGCGGCGGGCCTCGACGCCCTTGCGGATCCAGACCTCTTCCTGCGCCAGCAGCTTGTCGAAGCGCGCGTTGGCCAGCGCTTCGTTCTCCAGCTCATAGGCCTTGGCGGCCTGGAAGGCGGCGAAGTTGCCGGGATATCCGCGCAGCTGGCCGCGGTCGAGCTCGACAATGCGGTTGGCGACGTTGTCCAGGAAGGCGCGATCGTGGGTGATCAGCAGCAGCGAGCCCTTGAAGCCGTTCAGCAGTTCCTCGAGCCAGCGGATCGCGTCGAGGTCCAGGTGATTGGTGGGTTCGTCCAGCAGCAGCACGTCGGGCTGCGCGACCAGCGCGCGGGCCAGCGCGACGCGCTTCTTCAGACCGCCGGAGAGCTCGCCGATCTTGCGGGAGCCGTCCAGGTCCAGGCGGTGCAGCGTCTCGTCGACGCGCTGTTCCCAGTTCCAGGCGCCGATCTGCTCGATGCGTTCCTGGACCCAGCCCAGGTCGTCGTTCTCGTCGTGCGCCTCGTAGCGGGCGCGCAGCGCCTTGGCCTCGGCGACGCCCTCGCTGACGACGTCGAAGATCGACGCCTCGGGGCGGAGCTCGGGTTCCTGCGGCACGTAAACGCTGGTCAGGCCCTTCTCGAGCTGCAGCAGCCCGTCGTCGAGCTTCTCGATGCCGGCGAGCACCTTGAGCATCGAGGACTTGCCGGTGCCGTTGCGGCCGATCAGGCCGACGCGGTCGCCGGTCTCGAGGGAGAAATTGGCGCCATCGAGCAGCGGCACGTGACCGAAAGCGAGGTGGGCGTTGGAGAGGGAAAGGACAGCCATGGGGGGATTGTCCTCGATGGCGCGCGGGACCCTTTTTGCCTGCCATCGCTGCTGGCCCTCACCCCTGCCCGTTCCCGCAAGCGGGAAAGGGAGTCAAACCCAGACGCGGTAGGCCCAGAAGGCCTCGTCCTCGGCGACACGCCGGCGCAGTTCCTCGGGGCTGAAGCCGCTCAGGCGGCGGGTCTCGCGGCACAGATGCGCCTGGTCGGCGTAGCCGTGGTCCTGCGCCAGCGCGCTCCAGATCACGGCGCCCTCGTCCTCGTCGAGCCGGCGCACGTCCTGGAAGGCGGCTTCCGCGCGGCTGACCAGCCGCAGCGCGCGCAGGCTCTGCCCGCTCCACTGCTTGATGCGGCGCTCGGCCTGCCGCACGCTGCGGCCGTGGCCGGCGGCGATCGCGCGCAGCGCCAGGTGCTGCATCCAGCCCGCGTAACCGCGCGGCGGTGGATCGTCGGCGAGCACGGCCTCGCGCACCGCGCGCCAGCGCGGCAGCAGGAAGTCCTCCAGCGTGCGTCGCGCGGTGGGCTCATCACCGGCGGCCTGCATCGCGGCGTCCAGCGCGTGCCAGGCGGGATCGTCGATCAACGACAGCGGCACCATCCGATCCTTGAGCGCGGTGATGTCCAGTCCGGTCATCGCCTGCAGCGCCTCGGGCCGGATCGCGACCATGAAGGCGCGGCCATCGGGCGTGGACTGGAATCGCCGAGGGCCGCTGCGGGGACCGCCCATCACGCCGGCGGGCAGCCAGTCGAGCGGTTCGCCATCAGGGCCGATCTCGCGCACGCGGCCGCTCAGCGCCCAGCTCAGGCCGCACAGCGGCGTCGCGGGGAACCAGCTCTGGCATTGGGCGTCGGTGAGGCGCTCGCCTTGCGCGGCCGCCGCCGACAGATCTCGCCAGAGATAGGCGTAGAGGCAGCCTTCCAGCGCACGCGGCGGGATGCGCAGTTGAGCCACGGTGGCGGGATGCAGGGAAGCGTCCATGCGCCGCAGTCTAGGCGGACGACGCTGCAGTCAGAGGATGTCGCTTCGATTCAAGACGCCGCGCTCGGCGACACGGACGATCTGCCCTCATGAGCCACGTCCTCTCCTTCCCCGAAGCCGTCCCCGGCCCACGTCCCCGCTGGGGCGGGCTGCCTGAGGTCCTCGCCCTGAAGCGCGACTACCTGGGCCACCTGTGGCGCCTGCAGCAGCAATACGGCGACGTCGTCCACCAGCGCCTGCTCGGCCTGGACGACTACAGCTTCTTCCACCCGGACCACGTGCGCGAGCTGCTGATTGCCGGCCACGACGGGATGATCCGCTGGGAGCGCGCGACGCAGGTCTTCGCCGATGCGCACGGCCAGAGCGTGCTGGTGGCCGAGGGTCCCGCCTGGCAGCGCCAGCGCAAGCTGCTGCAGCCGGGCTTCTCGCCGCAGCGCGTGACGGGCTTCGTGCCGCTGATGGTCGAGGCCGCCGAGCGTGCGCTCGATGGCGCGCTCGACCGCAGCCGCCCGGCTCGAAGCGCCGACGACGCCTTCGACCTCGACTTCGAACAGCGCATGACGCTGCTGACGATGGACGTCATCCTGCGCACGCTGTTCTCCCGCGGCGACGCCGACGAGGTGGTGGCCGAGGCCTCATGGTCCGTCCACGAGCTCGGCCGCGTCGCGATGGGCGAGATGTACGTGCCGGTGAGCGCGCCGTCCTGGGCGCCGTGGAAGCGCGGCAAGCGGCGCGCGCTGCGCACGCTGGACGCGCTGATCCACGGCCATCTCGGGCGCCGCCGCGAGCTGCTCCGCCGCGGCGACGCCGCGCCCGAGGATCTGCTGGCGATGCTGATGTCCCTGCGTGACGAACACGGCGAGCCGCTGGACGACACCGCGCTGCGCGACGAATGCATGACCACCTTCCTCGCCGGCCACGAGACCAGCGCTGCGGCGCTGACCTGGTGGGGCTGGTGCATGGCGGCGCACCCGCAGGCGCAGCAGCGCGCCGCGGACGAGGTCGATGCGGTGCTCGGTGGGCGCGCGCCGAGCGCGGCGGATCTCACCCGTCTGCCTTGGCTGAGCCTGTGCATCAAGGAGACCCTGCGCCTGTATCCGCCCGCGCCCGCGCTCTTCTCACGCCGCACGACGCAGCCGCTGGAGATCGCCGGCCTGCGCCTTCCGCGCGGCGCGATGCTGCGGCTGACGCCGGGCCTGATGCATCGCGACCCGCGTTGGTTCGATGACCCGGACGCCTTCCTGCCCGAGCGTTTCGATCCGGCCTCGGGCCACCGCGAGATCCCTCGCGGCGCCTGGATGCCGTTCGGCGCGGGGCCGCGCGTGTGCCTGGGCAGCCACTTCGCGCTGATGGAGATCACGCTGATCGCCGCGATGGTGCTGCAGCGCCATCGGCTGGAGCCGATCCCCGGCGCGCCCCCGCCACGGCCGGCGCTGCACATCACGCTGCGGCCCGAGACGCCGTTGCGGCTGCGCCTGTCGCCCCGCCCGCCACCGCGCCGATAGGCGGCCAAGGCGCGCGGAATCTTTTATTCGTGGACGCGGCGCGCGCGTGCGCCTACGGTGGCGGGCATGTCCTCGCGCCGCCGTTTCCGCTCACGCCCTCTCGACCGTCTCGGTCAACCGAACGAAGGTCCCGTCCGAGAGCTGGAAGCGCACCCAGCGCATCCGGCTGGGCAGGATGGGCATGTCCTGCTCAGTCGCCGCGCCGGAGTCGAACTCGACCGCGTCGGGCGACGGCTCGTACCAGCCCAGCGCATCCAGCCGAGACTCCTGCGCGACGATCTCGGGCGTCGCGTAACACCACAGCGCGCGCCCGATCAGCTCGGTCCGCGGCAGCCGGCAAAGGCGCTCGCGGCCGCGCGACATCGCGAGCAGCCGGTGGCTCAGGTCGCAGATCAGGTGGACGGCGCCCGGCGCGCGTTCGACCAGGCGTCCGAGCTCGAAGTCCGCCGCACTGTCCAGCCGCGCGGCCATCAGCCGGCGCAAGGCCTGCTGCTCGTCCAGCGACGGCGCGGCCTGGCCGGACTCCCAGCGCGAGACCGTCGTCTGCGACACGCCCAGCTCGGCGCCGAGCGCGCCCTGCTTGAGGCGGCGCAGCGCGCGCCACTGCCGCAGGCTGCGGCCGAGCTGGCGGGCATCGCAGGACAGCAGGGGCGAATCGTTCATGGCGGGAACTCCGGCGGGGCGGCGGATCGTGATCATCGGCAACAGGCGCGCGCCGCGGCGCCCATCGACGGGAAAGAAGCGAAGTGAGGATTGTCCTGTACTACCTGTGCGGCGTGTTCGCCGCGGCCCAGCTGGGCAAGCTCGCGGCCCTGTCGCCGCCGATCGCGCGCGAGCTCCAGCTCGGCCTGGCGGCGATGGCCGCGCTGACCTCGCTGCTCGAGGTCTGCGGCGCGACGCTGGGCGGCGTGGCCGGGCGCTGGCTGCCGCGTGTCGGCCTGAAGCCGGCGCTGTCGCTGGCCGTGCTGGCGCTGGCCGCCGGTGCCGCCGGGACCGCCTTCGCCCAGGATGTCGTGACGCTCGCGCTGGCCCGGCTGGTCGAGAGCCTCGGCTACCTGGTCATCGTCGTCGCGGCGCCGGTGCTGATCGCGCGCGCCGCGGACGGCCGGCATCAGGCGGCCGCGATGGCCCTGTGGAGCACCTTCGTGCCGGTGGGCATGGCGCTGGGCGCCTGGTCCTTCGCGCATGCGGCGGATTGGGCCGGCTGGCGGCCGGCGCAGGCGCTCAGCGTGGTCGCGGGCGTGCTGCTCTGGATCGGCCTGCGCGCGGTGCCGTCCGACGGCGCGGGCGCCGCCGCCGAACCCGCCACGCCGCCGGGGCCGACGGGCGCCCTGCTCTGGGCCCTGGTCGCCGCCTTCGGCGCGTATGCCATCGCCGAGGTCGCGCTGCTGGCCTTGCTGCCCAGCCTGCTCACGCGCGGCGGCATGACGCTGGCCAGCGCCGGCACCTGGACCGCGGTGGCCGCGCTGGCCAACGTGCCGGCCAGCGCGCTGGGCGCCTGGCTGCTGCGGCGACACGGCCCCACCGGCAACGCCGTCGCGGTGGCGATGGCGATCTCGCTGGGCCTGTCTGGCGCGCTCTACCTGGGTGTGATGCGCGACGCCGGGCTGCCCGCGTGGCAGGCCCCGCTGGCCGTGGCGATCAACGCCGCGTCGGGCGTGTTCCCGAGCCTCGTGTTCGCGCTCCTGCCGCTGGCCGCGCGGACGCCGGACCGGCTGGTCCTGGCCAGCGGACGGCTGACGCAGTTCGGCGCCTCCGGCGCGCTGATCGGCCCACCGCTGGCCGGCGCGGTGATCGAGCGCTGGGGCTGGAGCGCCGCCGGCGGCCTGTGCCTGGGCCTGTCGCTGCTGGCGGTGCCGCTGGCGCTGAGCGCCTGGCGCCAACTGCACCGGCTGCATCGAGTGGGGCTGACCCGATCTCCGCAGGGGGCCGCCTTCCGATAAGCTGCGCCACTTCGATCCCGAGTCCGTCGCGCACGCCATGAAGCTGTCCACCTCCCTGCTGACCGCCCTCCTCGCCGGCGCTGCCGCCGTCCTGCCGGTCCACGCCCAGAGCGAAGCCGACGTGCTGCGCTGCCTGGATGTCGGCGACAGCACGGCCCGCCTGGCCTGCTTCGATCAGAACGCCCAGGCGCTGCGCGCGGCGCGCGCCAGCGGCAAGGCTGCGCCAGCGGCGCCCGCCGCTCCGGTGGCCGCGGCCGCGCCGCAGGACGACGCGCCCCGCGCCGAGAACTTCGGCAAGACCGGCCGCCGCGCGCCCGAGGCCATGAGCAGCCAGATCGTCGGCGACTTCAGCGAATGGCAGCGCAACACCAGCGTCAAGCTGTCCAACGGCCAGGTCTGGCAGGTGACCGAGGAGTCGCCCGGCAATTCCGGACGGCCGCTGAAAGACCCCAAGGTCACCATCAAGTCCGGCTTCCTCGGCGCGACGTATTACATGAGCGTCGAGGGCCTGGCCTTCCAGATCAAGGTCCGCCGCGTGCAGTGAGATCGCGCGGTCCGCGCGGGGCCCCTCCCCGCGCGGTTCAATCGTCCGACGAGAACCCGGACGCCGCCACGATCGGCCCCCATTGCGTGCGCTCGGCCGCAAGCCGGCGCGCGTAGTCCGCCGGAGCCATCGCCAGCGGCTCGAACCCGAGCTTGGCCAGCCCGTCCACGACCGCCTTCTCGCGCAGCGCGACGCGCACCAGGTCGAAGACCTTGTCCACGATGGATGCGGGCGTGCGCGGCGGCAGGAACAGGCCGTAGGTCTCCACGCCGATGATCCCCTTGAAGCCCTGCTCGCCGAAGGTCGGCACGTCGGGCGCGAAGCGCGAGCGCTCGTGGTCGGTGACGCCCAGGATGCGCAAGCGCCCGCCGGGCAGGTGCGGCAGGAAGTCGCCCAGGATGAAGCAGCCCGAGGCGATCTGTCCGCCCATCAGGTCCTGCAGCCCGGGCGCGGCGCCGCGATACGGCACATGCGTGAGCGTGATGCCGGCGGCGCGCTTGAACTGATCGCCCAGGAAATGGGGCATCGCGCCCGCGGCCGGCGACGCATAGGACGATTGCTGCGGATTGGCCTTGGCCCAGGCGACGAAGTCGGACAGCGTCTTCACCGTGGCCGGCACCATCGGCCCCACGCCGAAGCCGCAGGTCGCGTTGGCGATCGGCGAGACGGCGATCGCATCGGTGTCCGGCTTGTAGGCCAGCTTGCGATAGACATGCGGGTAGATCGTGAACATCGATGACGGGCTCATCAGCAGCGTGCCGCCATCGGCCGGCGCATCGCGCAGCGCGGTGATCGCGAGCCGGCCGCCGGCCCCCACGCGCTGCTCGACCAGCACCTGCTCGGCGAGCCGGCCACGCCACGCGTCAGCCACGCGCCGCGCGCTGACGTCCACCGAGCCGCCGGCCGGGAAGCCGACGAGGATGCGCGGCATCGCCACGGCCTGGGCGCGCAGCGGTCCTGCGAGGCCCGCCATCGCCGCACCCAGCAGCAGGCCGGCCTCGCGCCGGGAGAACTTGCGATCGTCATCGTTCATGGTCTGTCTCCGTCGTTGTTGTCGTTCGGACGCTCTCCACCGGCGATGGCCGCGAGCCGCTCAAGGTCGGCCTTGAGCGCCGCGGCGCGCTCGCCCAGTCCCGCCATCAGCCGCGCGTCATGCGCCTGCACGAGGCGCTCCAGCGCCGTGAGCTTGCGCTTGCCGGTCGCGGTCAGATGCAGCCCCCAGCTGCGCGCGTCCTCCGCATCCTCGCGGCGCTCGACCCAGCCGCGGCCGGTGAGCCAGTCCGTCAGGCGCAGCGCGCCGCTGCGATGCAGGCCCATCGCCTGCGCGAGCAGCCCCTGGCGCATGCCGGGATTGCGTCCCACGAGCACCAGCGCGGCGAAGCGCTGCGGGCTGACGTCGAGCGCGGCCGTCGCGCGGTAGAAGTCCAGGTAGAGCGCGTTCTGCGCGCGGCGCAGCGCGTAACCGAGCAGGTCGTCGAGCACGCCGTAATCGAGCCCGGGAACGGGCAGCAGCGGGGCCTCGGGCGGCTCGGGGACGACTTTGGGCGGCGTGGAACGGCTCATCCGGATCAGCTTAGATACTGTTGCATAGCGCAACTATCTCGCTTACCCTGACCCGATCGATCCCCCGCGATTCCCTTCAAGCCGGAGCGTCCCCATGGCCCTCGACATCCTGATCGCCGGCGGCGGCATCGGCGGACTGGCCGCCGCGCTGGCGCTGCACCGCGACGGCCACCGCGTCACCGTGTGCGAAGCGGCCGCCGAGCTC
Organism: Roseateles sp. So40a; assembly: GCF_048081605.1. NCBI lineage: Bacteria > Pseudomonadati > Pseudomonadota > Betaproteobacteria > Burkholderiales > Sphaerotilaceae > Roseateles > Roseateles sp. So40a. Next base: position 4,730,035 of record NZ_CP182288.1, read on the forward strand.
AAGCCGCTGGGCGTGGGCATCAACCTGCTGCCGCACGCGGTGGCGGTGCTGGACGAGCTGGGCCTGATGCCCGCGCTGCAGGCGATGGCGGTGCCGACCTCGGCGCTGGTCTTCGCCAACCGGCATGGGCAGACGATCTACGAGGACGTGCGGGGCATCGCCGGTGGCTACAGCCATCCGCAGTTCAGCGTGCATCGCGGCGAGCTGCAGCTGATGCTGTGGCGCGAGGCCGCGGCGCGACTCGGCGCGGAGCGCTTGATCAGCGGCTGGCGCGTCACGGGCGCGCGGCTCGATGGCGCCGCGGTGATCGCGCAGGGCGTGGACGCCTCGGGCGCGCCGGTGGCGCGCCGGGCGGACGTGCTGATCGCGGCGGACGGCATCCATTCGGCGATCCGGCGGCAGTTCTATCCGGACGAGGGCGCGCCCTGCTGGAACGGGATGATGATGTGGCGCGGCACCTCGCTGGCGAAGCCCTTCCTGGATGGCCGCACGATGGTGCAAGCGGGGCATCGGCGCGCGAAGTTCGTGGTCTATCCGATCGCGCCGGTGCGGCCGGACGGCCTGCAGCTGATCAACTGGATCTGCGACCGCCGCCTGCGCGAGGACGGCCTGGGCGGCGGGTTGACCGCGCCGGGTCGCGAGGACTGGAACAAGCCGGGATCCATCGAGGACCTGCTGCCGACCTTCGGCGGCTGGCGTTTCCCGTGGCTGGACGTGCCCGGCGTCATCCAGGGCGCGACGCAGCTGCTGGAGTGGCCGATGGTGGACCGCGATCCGTTGCCGCGCTGGCGGCACGGGCGGATCACGCTGCTGGGCGACGCGGCGCACCCGATGTACCCGATCGGCTCGAACGGCGCGACGCAGGCGATCCTGGACGCGGCCTCGATCGCGACAGCGCTGCGCGAGGAACGGCGCGTGGAGACGGCGCTGGCGAACTACGAGGCCGAGCGCCGACCGATGTGCGCGCGGATCGTGGAGCTCAACCGGCAGGAGGGGCTGGACTACATCCTGGACATGGTCGAGGAACGCGCGCCGGAGGGATTCGATCGCCTGGCCGATGTCATCGACCCGGCCGAGGTCGAGGCCTTCGTGAAGCGCTACAAGGCGGCGGCGGGGCATCGGCAGACGTCCACGCCTTGAGGGCAGGAGCCGCCCTCCCGGTGTCAGTCACCCACCTCCCTTCCATCAGGGAGTCGGACGGGATTTCACACTGATCGGTGCGACAGACGGCGACACGCCGTCTGCCAAGAATCGCCAACTTCCCCAACCAAGTTGCAGGAGTGGCGATGTCCTACATGCCTGTCGAGCAATTGATGACCGCGGACGACTACCTTCAGTGGCAGGCCCTTCAGGAGGTCCCGCATGAGCTCATCGCCGGTCACCTGCATCCGTTGCCGCCGCGTGACCGGGTGTTCTTCCGCCTGCTGGTCAACCTGACATCGGCGATCCAGGGCCAGCGCGGCGAGCGCGCGGACTGGGAGACTTCCCTGAGCGACTGTCCCCTGGTGGTCAGCGATCACGACGTCCTTCTTCCGGACGCATTCGTCGCACGCATCGGCGAGTGCCATTCCCCGCGGGTTGCCCTCGCCATTCCCGCGACGACGCGCCGGATCGCGGACCGTCGTCGACTGGATGCGCAGCGTCGCATCGCCACGCTGCTGGAGCTCGTGATCGTCGACCGGGAGACGCGGACGGTGACGGTGGAACGCCGGACCGGGCCCGGCACATGGTCCGTCGAACGACTGGCGACGGACTTCGACCTGAGGCTCGATGCGCTCGGCATCACGGTGGCCGTGGCGGATGTGTTCGGAGGGCTTGACCGGGACGATCCCGCGTTGACCCTCGATGAGTTCTGCGCCTGGGAAGCGAAGCAGTCGCGACGGCATGAATTCTTCCATGGTCGCATCCGTGCGATGACAGGCGCGCTTCTCGACCACGGCACGGTCGGCATGAATCTCGCGGCAGCGCTGCATCAGCATCTGAGGGGAACGCCGTGCCGCGTGTTCGCCGCGGATGCAGCCGTGAACCAGACGGCCGGCACGCACTTCTATCCCGACGTGGTCGTCACGTGCGAGCCGATCGACATCGGTCAGCAATGGCTGCTGGCGCCCATCCTGGTCATCGAGGTGCTGTCGATCTCGACGCAACGTTTCGACCGGACGGAGAAGGCGCAGGCCTACTTCCGGCTGCCTTCGTTGCGGGAGTACGTACTGGTCGATCACCGCCGCCGCCGCATCGATCTGCATCGTCGGGAGCCCGACGGCAGTTGGTCGTGTCACCCGTCGATCGGCGACGCGCCGCTCCATCTGCAGTCGCTGGACCTCACGATCCCCGCCGCGCTGATCTACGAGCGGATCGGGCCAAGCGGGCTGGCCGCCGCATAACCCGTCCTCAACCACCTCGCCCAGTCCTCGCGACCGTGGCGAGCGGCGATCCGGGCGGCGGACTCGTGGTCGTAGGGCACGCTGATCGACTGCACGACCCAGCCCCGCTCCGACTGCTCCGCGATCGCGTAGCGAGCGTCCGGTGATCCCATCTCCGCGACGTGCACCTCGGGGTGATCGTCGTCCCAGGCCTGCAGGCCCACGCTGCCCGGATTCACCAGCCACTGGCCCCGCGCGCTGCGCAGCACCCGCGGAATGTGCGTGTGGCCGCAGCACACCAGCGTCGCGCGCTCCTCGCCGAGCCGCTCCGCGACCTCCGTCGCCGTCGCCAGCACCAGACGCTCCCCGACCTGGGAGTCCAGGAAGTACTCGATGTCCCGCCGCGGCGTGCCGTGGCACAGGAAAACGTCGTCGCTCAGCCGCATCGTCGCGGGCAAGGCCCGCAGCCAAGTCAGCTCCGCATCGCCCAGACATTCGCGCGCGAATCGATCGGACGCACCGCCCGGCTTGGCCGGCGTGATCGACAGCAGCTGCCGCTCGTGATTGCCCGCGATCGTGGGCCAGTCCTGCGCCATCAGGTAACGCGCCGTCTCCAGCGGCCACAACGGCCCCGACAGGATGTCGCCCAGATTGACGATGCGATCCACAGCTCGCGCGCGCAGGTCCGCGACGACAGCCTCCAGCGCGGGCAGGTTGCCGTGGATGTCCGATAACAAGGCGATGCGCATGTGGGGCTCCCCGTTCACGCGCCGCTCGAGGTCGGCCTGGGATCAGGCCACGAATGCCCGCGCGTGATGCGCCAGATGATCGTCGATCACCGACGCGATGAAGTAGTACCCGTGGTCATAGCCGTCGTGCCGGCGCAGGCTCAGCGGCTGGCCGATGGCCGCGCACGCCGATTCGAGCGCCTCCGGATAGAGCTGCTCCACCAGGAACTTGTCCGACAGCCCCTGATCCACCAGGATGCCCGCCGGATAGGGCACCCGCGGCTGCGCCTGCATCAGCGCGCTCGCGTCGTGCGCGGGCCAGGCGTCGCGATCCTCGCCCAGGTAGCCGGTGAAGGCCTTCACGCCCCAGGGGCAGCGGCTGGGCGCGGAGATCGGCGCGATCGCCGACACCGACGCGAACGCGCCCGGATGCCGCAGCGCCAAGGTCAGCGCGCCGTGTCCGCCCATCGAGTGCCCCGCGATCCCCGTCCGCGCCGCGTCCAGCCCCAGCGCCGCCCGCACCTGCGGGATCAACTCCCGCATCAGATAGCTTTCCATGCGCCAGTGCGTCGACCACGGCGCCTGCGTCGCATCGAGGTAGAACCCCGCCGCGATGCCGAAGTCCCAGGACGCCGTCGCGCCCGGCAAGGTGCTGACCGCCTCGCCCCGTGGGCTGGTGTCCGGCATCAGCAGCGCCAGTCCGAGTTCCGCCGCGCGACGCTGCGCGCCGGCCTTCATCGTGAAGGTCTCCTCGGTGCAGGTCAGGCCCGCCAGGAACACCAGCAGCCCCTTGACCGCGTGTGTCCCGCCCGGCGGCAGGTACAGCGCGAAACGCATCGGCAGACCGATCTCGGTCGAGTCGTGGCGGTGGAAACGCTGCACGCCGCCGAAGCTGGCGTGCTCGCTGAGCAATTCGAAGTCCATCTCGTGATTCATCGTGATCGTCCGGTACTGCCTGTCATGCACGCGAGTCAGCGCGCCGCGGCGACCGCCGCTTCCAGCGCATCGATGAACACGGCGCCGACGTCAAATCCGGTCTGCTCCATGATTTCCTGGAAGCAGGTCGGGCTCGTGACGTTGAGCTCGGTCATCTTGTCGCCGATCACGTCCAGCCCCACCAGCAGCAGCCCGCGCGCGGCCAGCACCGGCGCGAGCGCCTCGGCGATGCGGCGGTCGTCCTCGGTCAGCGGCTGCGCCACGCCCTTGCCGCCCGCGGCGAGGTTCCCGCGCACCTCCGTGCCCTGCGGGATCCGCGCCAGCGAGTACGGCACCGGCTTGCCGCCGATCAGCAGGATGCGCTTGTCGCCCTGCACGATCTCCGGCACGAAACGCTGCACCATCACCGACTGCGCGCCGTTCTTGTTCAGCGTCTCGATGATGCTGCCGAGGTTCAGCGCATCGGCCTTGACGCGGAAGATGCCCATCCCGCCCATGCCGTCCAGCGGCTTGAGGATGATGTCCTGATGCTCCGCGTGGAACGCGCGGATCGCCGCGGCGGAGCGCGTCACCAGCGTCGGCGCGATGAACTGCGGGAACTCCAGGATCGCCAGCTTCTCGGGGTGATCGCGCAGCGACGCCGCCTTGTTGAACACGCGCGCGCCCTCGCGCTCGGCCTGCTCGAGCAGGTGCGTGGCGTAGAAGAACTCGGAATCGAAGGGCGGATCCTTGCGCATCAGCACCGCGTCGACATCCGCCAGCGCCAGGTCCTGCGTCGCCGTGACCTCGTGCCACACCGCCAGCTTCGTGCCAGCCTGGCTGGCCACGGCGTCCGGCGTCAGCGTCAGCTGGCGCGCGGCATGCGCCGTCACGCGGCCGCCGCTGACCCACAGCAGATCGGGGACCTCGCACACCCACAGCTCGTGACCGCGCCGGGCGGCCTCGCGCATCATCGCGAAGGTGGAGTCCTTGTAGGTGTTGAAGGTGGACAGCGGGTCGGCGAGGAACAGCAGTTTCATGGGCGGAGCTTTCAGCGGGAACGAGCCCGGAAGTGTTGCACCAAAAGAGAAACCGCACCGGCGACCACGCCCCAGAACGCCGAGCCGATGCCCAGCAGGCTCAGCCCCGACAGCGTGACGAGGAAGGTGAGGATCGCGGCGTCGCGATGCGCCTCGTCCTTGAGCGCGGCGGACAGCCCGCCCGCGATCGTCCCGAGCAGCGCCAATCCGGCCACCGCCGCGATCAGCTCGCGCGGGAAGGCCGTCAGCAGCCCCACCACCGCGCCGCCGGCCAGGCCGATGGCGATGTAGAACACCCCGGCCATCGCCGACGCGGTGTAGCGGCGCGCGGGATCCTCATGCGCCTCGCGCCCCATGCAGATCGCCGCGGTGATCGCCGCCAGGTTGAACGCATAGCCGCCGAACGGCGCGAAGACGACCGAGGCAACACCCGTCGCAGCGATGCTCGCCGACACCGGCGTCTGGTAGCCCGAGGCCCGCTGCGCGGCGACGCCGGGCAGGTTCTGCGAGGCCATGGTCACGAGGAACAGCGGCAGCGCCACGCCGATCAGCGCGGTCCACGAGAACGCCGGGGTCACCCACACCGGCTGGGCCCAGCCCCACTCGACGGCTTCCAGGTGCAGCCGGCCCTGCGCGGCCGCGACGATCACCCCGGCGACCAGCACCAGCGGTGTGGCGTAGCGGGGCAGGAAACGGCGCGCCAGGACGTAGGTCAGCGCCATCGCGAGCACCATCGCCGGCGCGGTCTTGGTCGCGAGCACCGCGTCCAGGCCGAATCGCGCGAGCACGCCGGCCAGCAGCGCCGAGGCGATCGCGATGGGGATGCGGTCCATGATCCGTTCGAACCAGCGGGTCGCGCCGGCGATCAGGATCAACACACCGCAGACGATGAAGGCGCCGACGGCCTCGGGCATGGTCACACCGGACACGCCGGCCAGCAAGGCCGCGCCGGGCGTGGACCAGGCGGTGAGGATGGGCTGGCGGGTCCACAGCGACAGGCCCAGGCTCGTGAGCCCCATCCCGAGGCCCAGCGCCCAGATCCAGGAACTGGTCTGGGCGGGCGTCGCGCCCAGCGCCTGCGCGGCCTGGAACACGATCGCCACCGAACTGGTGAAGCCCACCAGCACGGCGACGAAACCCGCGACCGCGGCGGACAGGGACAGGTCTTGCAGCCAGCGTTTCATGGGATCAGAGCATCCCACAAGTGGCCGCAAGACCGTGCGCGGCGCAGACCGCGCGCCCTCAGATCTCGACCTTGGAGCCCAGCTCCACGATGCGGTTGGTGGGCAGGTGCAGGAAGTCCGCCGCCGCTGCCGCGTTGCGGTGCATGCTGGCGAAGAGCTTCTCCCGCCACAGCGCCATGCCCGAGCCGATCGTCGGGATCACGATGTCGCGCGACAGGAAGTAGCTCGTCTCCATCTCGTCCAGGTGCACGCCGCGCTGCTCCAGCAGCTTGAGCGCGTCCGGCACGTCGGGTTCATTCTTGAAGCCGAAGTGCAGCGTCACCTGCCAGCAGTCGTTGTCCAGGCTCTCCACCTCGACGCGTCTCTCGAAGCCGATCCACGGCACCTCGTGATGCTTGACGCTGACGAACAGGTTCTGCTCGTGCAGCACCTTGTTGTGCTTGAGGTTGTGCAGCAGCGCGTTGGGCGTCACGCCCTGCTCGGCCGACAGGAACACCGCGCTGCCCTGCACCCGCGTGGGCGGGTTGATGAACACCGCTTCCAGGAAACTCTTCAGGTCGATCGCGTCCTCGCGCAGCTTGTCCGAGAGCAGCCGACGCCCCTGCTTCCAGGTCAGCATCAGCGTGAACATGCCGAAGCCGATCAGCAGCGGGAACCAGCCGCCGTGCAGGACCTTCAGCAGGTTGGACGCCAGGAAGGTCGCGTCGATCACGAAGAACACGCCGGTCGCCGCGATGCACAGCCACAGCGGATAACGCCAGCCGAAGCGGATCACGAAGAAGGTCATCACCGTGGTGATGGTCATGTCGATCGTGACGGCCACGCCGTAGGCGCCGGCCAGTTTGCTGGAGGACTCGAAGAACGCCACCGCCACGACGACGAAGGCGAACAGGCCCCAGTTCACGAACGGCACGTAGATCTGGCCGGTGTCGCGCACCGACGTGTGCACGATGCGCATGCGCGGCAGCAGGCCCAGCTGCACGGCCTGCTTGGTCACCGAGAAGGCCGCCGTGATCAGCGCCTGCGACGCCACGATCGCCGCCAGCGTGGCCAGCACGAACAGCGGGATCTCCGCCCAGCTCGGCGCGAGCAGGAAGAACGGGTTCTTGATCGCCTCGGGGCGGTCCAGCAGCAGCGCGCCCTGGCCGAAGTAGTTCAGCGTCAGCGCGGGCATCACGAAGCTGTACCAGGCGATGCGGATCGGCTGCTTGCCGAAGTGGCCCAGGTCGGCGTACAGCGCCTCGCCGCCGGTCACCACCAGCACCACCGCGCCCAGCGCCACGAAGGCGATCCAGCCGTAATGCGTGCAGAACTCGATCGCCCAGATCGGGTTGAGCGCCTGCAGCACATGCGGATTGCCGACGATCTTGGGAATGCCCAGCAGCGCCAGCGAGGTGAACCACACCAGCATCACCGGCCCGAAAGCCTTGCCCACGCCGGCCGTGCCGAAACGCTGCACCGCGAAAAGCCCCGCCAGCACGACCAGCGAGATCGGCACCACCGCGTCGTGATACTGCGGCGCGTAGACCTCGATGCCCTCGACCGCCGAGAGCACCGTCATGGCCGGCGTGATGACCGCGTCGCCGAAGAAGATCGCCGTCCCGAACAGCCCCACCAGCATCAGCCCGCGGCGCAGCGTCGGCTTCTCGCGGACCGCCGTCGTGGCCAGCGCCAGCATGGCGATCAGGCCGCCTTCGCCGTTGTTGTCCGCGCGCAGGATCAGCAGCACGTACTTGAAGGAGACCACGACGGTCATCGTCCAGAACAGCAAGGACAGCACCCCGAGGATGTTGTCGTGCGTCATGGGGACGTGCGCGCCGTGGAAGACTTCCTTCAGCGCGTAGAGGGGACTGGTGCCGATGTCGCCGTAGACGACACCGAGGGCGCCGATGGTCAGACCGGCCAGGACGGCCGGCGAGCGGGGCGCATTGTGTGAACTCACGAAGGGCGCGGCGGCCACCCGGGCCGCCGGAAGTCGAAAGTGCGTATTGTCTGCCTTCCATTGTGCGGTGCGTCAATGGCCGCCTCCCGCCGTTGCGGGGGCGGGGTTGACGGCAGGCGGCGGTTGCGCTTGAGCCCGGAAAATTCCCATGAAACCGGCGCCCGGCTCGACACGACACCCCCGTCCCGGCTCCCGGACGTGGCCACTGACCGCCCCGAACCGCGGGGAGGTCCCGCGGAACCCTGTTCCTGTCGCATGTCCCGTCCGTCCCTGTTGCCGTCCCTGTCCCGCTGGCTCCCCTTCAACGCCGCTCCCCCGTCTTCCACGTCTCCCGCTGAACGCGCCCACCACCGGGCGCGCGAGGCGCTGGAGGCCTTCCAGCTCACCGGGGGCCGCCTGGTCCCGTTGCTGGACACCGCCCGTCACCGGCAGGCCCCGCAGGCGCTGGCCCTTCAGCTCGGCACGCCGCCGGTGGATCAACCGCCGGTGGGTCTGGTGCTGCGAGCATCGGAGGGCCACGGGCTGCATCTGCAGGCGCGGCCCAGCGCATTGCCGCTGCACCGCCCGCCGGAGGTCACCGTGGGCCTGATCGACGGCACGCTGGCGCCCGGCGACCTGCATGACCTGCTGCGCCTGATCCGCCAGATCAAGCGCCATGATCAGGCGGTCAAGGTCTACGCGCCCTTCGGATCCTGGCTGCAGGAGACGCTCCTGGTCGCGGGGCGGCTGCTCGATCAGGCGCAAGCCGGGTTGCTGCACGAGGACGTCGAGCGGGCGGTCATCCAGGCCTGCGTGGACCTCGCGCCGCACGCGTCGTTCAGCGACATGGACCTCGGCGCGCTGTGCGCGTTCCACTTCTACTGCCGCGCCGCCTTCCCGGCCAACGAGACGGCTGACGCACAACGACGCAGACGCGCACGGGATACTCCGGCCCATGACCCCGCCCGCAGCACCGTCCCAGGAGTCCGCCGAACACTTCGTGCTGCGCCGCATGTCGCTGCGGCATGCCCGGGTGCTGCTGGCATTGCATGACACCGGCACGCTGAGCGCGGCGGCCGAGCGGCTACACGTGACGCAACCGGCCGTCAGCAAGACGCTGGCGGAGCTGGAGCAAGGCCTCGGGCAGACGCTGTTCCTGCGCCAGGGCCGGCATCTGCTGCCCACGGCGCTGGGCCGGCGGATGCTCGCGCTGGCGCGCAAGCTCGATGCGGACGTGCAACGCGCCGCCGGTGATGTGGCGACGCTGGTGCGCGGCGCTTCAGGCGAGGTCCGCGTCGGCGCGACCAATGCGGCGCTCGCCCGGCTGCTGCCGCGGGCGATCACCGCGATGAAACGCGAGAACCCGGGCGTCACGCTCAGCGTGCGCACGCATGCGCTGCGATCGCTCTTCGCCGAGTTGCACGCAGGCACGCTGGACCTGGTCGTCGCGCGCGCGATGCCGCAGGACGAGCCGCTGGGCCTGGCGCGCGTCGCGTTGGTGCCGCAGCCCGAAGTGCTCACGATGAGCGCCCATCACCCGCTGGCCGGCACGCCGAACCTGGGCTGGGAAGCGCTGAGCCGCCAACGCTGGATCTGGCACCTGCCCGGCACCCGCACGCGGCTGCGCATGGACCGCTTCTGGCAGGACATGGGCCTGGCGCCGCCGGCCGACCTGATCGAGAGCGGCGATGCGATGCTCGCGCTCAGCCTGATGCGGGACATGCCGCTGGTGGCCGTGATGGCGCACGACATGGCCATGGTCGCCGCGCGACGCGGCGTCGTCGTCATCCTGCCGCACCCGGTCGACCTGGGCTTCGGCCCGATGGGCATCTGGCATCTGCCCGACGCGCAGGTCGAGGCCGTGGAACGGTTCAAGCATTGGCTGGTCGAGGCCGCGAATTCTCCTGACGGCGACGAGTGATCACGGCGCGGGCCTTCGCGGCCTCATCGCGCACATCCAGTTGTCAACGGAACCGGACCCGGCGAACAGCAACTGATCGACCCTTCCGCGGGACGGTCCCGCGGTGTCTGGAGGTCCTCATGCCAGCAACCATGTCTCTCGCCCCTTCCCCGATCGTTTCTTGCACCGGGGGTGCCAGCACCCCGACGCCTCCACCGCGAAAGCAAAAGCACTTCTTGGACGCGCTGACTCAACGCCCGACCTCGAAACCACCGGTGCCGCCCAAGTCCGAGGAGCTGCTCCAGCGCATCGCGACCGAGTCGCTGCGCAAACGCATCACGGCCGAAGATCGCGCGGCGGCGAGCCGCTTGACACCGAAGACCCGTCCCGCGCCGATGCCGCCGACACCACCCACGGCGCCACCGCAGACCACCTCGCTGAGCGAGGCCCGCGTCCCCCTGCTCCCCGAGCGGCAGCCCCCGGCACCCAGCCGCGCGCGACGATTCAGGCAACTTCTCGCGGTGCGGGTGGCCGCACCGCTGCAGCACGCCTGGCATGCCACGCGTGGGGCCTGCCGCCACGCGATGACGCGCCTGTCCGACGCGCTGCGTAGGCGTCAGGCGTAATCCTCGGCGTCCGGATCGGTCGTCTCGAGCTCGTAGCTCGCCGCGAGCATCGCCAGGCGGCCGATCACGCCGTACATGTAGAAGCGGTTGGGCGCGCTCGCGCCCGGCTTCTCGCCCGGCGCGGGCAGGTGCGACGAATGCGCGAACGCCAGCGGGACGAAGCTCGAGCCCGGCGCGTTGAGGTTCTCGTCCTCGGCGCGGTCCGCGTGCACGCGGTAGAAGCCGCCCACCACGTAGCGGTCCATCATGTAGACCACCGGCTCGGCGACGGCGTCATGCATGCGCTCGTGCGTCACGACGCCTTCCTGCACCAGCACCTGCGACAACGCGGGCACGCCCTCCAGCTTGGCCAGCTTGTCACGGGCCTTGATCGCCAGCACGTCCAGGTCCTTGGCGTCGCGGATGGTCATCACGCCCAGGCCATGCGTGCCGGCGTCCGGCTTCACGACGACGAAGGGTTTCTCCTGGATGCCGTATTCCTTGTACTTGCGCCGCGTGCGCGTCAGCGTCGCGTCCACCTGCGCCTGCAGCGCGTCCAGGCCGGCGCCGGTGCTGAAGTCCAGACCGTCCACGCCCACCGAGTGCGGATAGATCAGCCACGGATCCATGCCCAGCAGCTTGGCGAATTTCTTGGAGACTTCCTCGTAGGCCTTGAAGTGCTGGCTCTTGCGGCGCTGCGCCCAGCCCGCGTGCAGCGGCGGCAGCAGGTACTGCTCATGCAGATGCGTCAGCACGTCGGGCACGCCCGCGGACAGGTCGTCGTTGAGCAGGATGGTGCAGGGATCGAAGTCCTTGAGCATCAACCGTGAGCGCTGGCGCACCAGCGGCTCCAGCGTCAGCGAGGACCCGTCGGGCAGCGCCAGCGTGGTGGGCTCCTTGACGGACTCGTCCAGCGAGCCGAGCCGCACGTTCAGGCCCGCCATCGAGAAGATGCGCACCAGCGTGGCCAGGTTGGACAGGTAGAAGCTGCCGCGATTCTTCGCCTCGGGCACGAGCAACAGGTTCTTGGCCTCGGGGCAGATCTTCTCGATCGCCGCCATGGCCGCCTGCACCGCCAGCGGCAGCATGTCCTGGGTCAGGTTGTTGAAACCGCCCGGGAACAGGTTGGTGTCCACCGGCGCCAGCTTGAAACCGGCATTGCGCAGATCGACCGAGCTGTAGAACGGCGGCGTGTGCTCCATCCACTCGAGCCGGAACCAGCGTTCGATCGCCGGCATCGACTCGAGCACGCGCTGCTCCAGTTCATTGATGGGCCCGGTCAGGGCGGTGATGAGGTGAGGGACCATGATGAGCGGCGCCTGGACAGCCTTTGGGGCGGGTCTTCTGATTCTAGGCACGCCCACATTGGGGTTATCCGCCCCAACTCAAGGGGGGCCTCACGGGGTGCCGTACCCTCCCCCCCCAGGGGTGCGGATGACGAAGACATCGCCGGGCGCCATCTCGACCTGGCCGATGTGGCCCAGCGGCTCGACGCGGCCGTCCGCCCGCTCGACCACGTTCTCGCCCACCGCCCCCGGTGCGCCGCCGGCCAGGCCGAAGGCACCCGAGGTCCGCCCGTTGCTCAGGATGGACGCCGTCATCGGCGTCAGGAAACGGATGCGGCGCTCCCCGCCCTCGCCGCCCGGCCAGCGCCCCGCGCCCGCCGAGCCCTGCCGGATCGTGTAGCTGTCCAGCCGGACCGGGAAGCGGAACTCCAGCACCTCGGGATCGGTCAGCCTGGAATTGGTCATGTGCGTCTGCACCACCGAGGTCCCGGGGAACCCGTCGCCCGCGCCCGAGCCGCCGGAGATCGTCTCGTAGTACTGGTGCGTCGCGTCGCCGAAAGTGAAGTTGTTCATCGTGCACTGGCCGGCGGCCATCACGCCCAGCGCGCCGTACAGCGCGTTGGTCACGCACTGCGAGGTCTCCACGTTGCCCGCGACGACGGCCGCCGGATACCGCGGGTTGAGCATGCAGCCCTCAGGCACGATCACGTCGATCGGCTTGAGGCAGCCCGCGTTGAGCGGGATCGCGTCATCCACCAGCGTGCGGAACACGTAGAGCACCGCCGCCATCGTGATGGACTTGGGCGCGTTGAAGTTGTTGGGCTGCTGCGCGCTGGTGCCGGTGAAGTCCACCGTCGCGCGGCGCGCCGCCGCGTCCACCGTCACCGCCACCTGGATGCGGGCGCCGTTGTCCAGCGGCAGCGTGAAGCGGCCGTCCTTGAGCACCGAGATCACGCGCCGCACCGAGGCCTCGGCGTTGTCCTGCACGTGCTGCATGTAGGCCTCGACGGTCGCGCGGCCGAACTGCGCCACCATGGCCTGCAGCTCTTGCACGCCCTTCTCGTTGGCGGCCACCTGCGCGCGCAGGTCCGCGAGATTCTGCGCCGGGTTGCGGCTGGGATGCGGCCCGGAACGCAGCAGCGCGTGCAGCTCGGCCTCGCGCAGCCGGCCTTGCTCGACCAGCTTGAAGTTGTCGATCAGCACGCCTTCCTCGGTGATGTCGCGCGAGAACGGCGGCATCGATCCCGGCGTGATGCCGCCGATGTCGGCATGGTGGCCGCGGCTGGCGACGAAGAAGCCGGGGCGGGCTTCGCCGTCGAGGAACACCGGCGTGACGACGGTGATGTCGGGCAGGTGCGTGCCGCCGTGGTACGGGTCGTTGAGCACGTAGACATCGCCGGGGCGCATCGCCGGGTTGCGCGCGATGACCGAGCGGATGGACTCGCTCATCGAGCCCAGATGCACCGGCATGTGCGGCGCGTTGGCGATCAGCTGGCCCTGCCCGTCGAAGAGCGCGCAGCTGAAGTCCAGCCGCTCCTTGATGTTGACCGAGTGCGCCGTGTTCTGGAGCCGCAGGCCCATCTGCTCGGCGATGTTCATGAAGAGATTGTTGAAGACCTCCAGCACCACGGGATCGGCCTCGGTGCCCAGCGCGCGGCTGCGCGCGCGCTCCCGCACCCGCGTCAGCAGCAGGTCGCCGGAGGACTGCAGCTCCGCGCGCCAGCCCGCGTCCACGACCGTGGTGGCGTTGCGCTCGGCGACGATCGCCGGGCCGTCGATGCGCGCGCCGGGCCGCAGCGATTCGCGGTGGTGCAGCTCCGCGTCGCGCCAGCCGGCGGGCTGGTCGTCGGCCAGGCAGTACATGCGCACGCGCTCCAGCGGCTCGGGACGATGCGTGCTGGCGATGGCTGCCTCGGCCGCCCCGTCCACCGCGGCGAGCGACGCGCCCGCCGCCAGCGCCTCCACCGACACCGCCTCGATCACCAGCGCGCGGTCCGGCATCAGGAAGGCGAAACGCCGCCGGTACGCCTGCTCGAAGGCCTCGCGGATCGCCGCGATCGCAGCCGTCGCCGGCCCGTCCAGCGGCAGCGGACAGGTCAGCGCGGTGTCGGTCCCTTGATAACGCACCTGCGCCCGAGCGATCGTGCGCAGGTCCGCCTCGGCCACGCCCTGCGACACCAGCTCGCCGCCCGCCTGCGCCGCCAGCGACGCGGCGATCTCGCGGGCCGCGCCCAGGCCGTCGCCGTCCAATGACCGCTCGATCGAGGCCTCGCGCATCGCGGTCTGATCGGCCAGGCCCATGCCATAGGCGCTCAGCACGCCGGCGAACGGATGCGCCAGGATGCGCGTCATGCCCAGCGCGTCGGCCACGAGACACGCGGCCTGACCGCCCGCGCCGCCGAAACACTGCAGCGTGTAGCCCGTGACGTCGTAGCCCCGAGCGACCGAGATCCGCTTGATCGCATTGGCCATCGCGCCCACGGCGATCTGCAGCGCGCCGGCCGCGGCGTCCTCGGCGCTCATCGGCTTGCCGGCCGCGGACATGCGCCCGGCCAGTTCCTCGAAGCGCGCGCGCACGACCTCGCCATCGAGCGCCTCATCCGCGCCCGGGCCGAAGACCTTGGGGAAATGCGCCGGCTGGATTCGGCCCAGCATCACGTTGGCGTCGGTCGTGGCCAGCGGACCGCCGCGGCGATAACTCGCCGGTCCGGGGTTCGCGCCGGCCGACGCCGGCCCGACACGCAGTCGCGCGCCATCGAAGGCGATCACCGAGCCCCCGCCCGCCGCCACCGTGTGGATGCTCATCATCGGCGCGCGCATGCGAACGCCGGCGACCTCGGTGTCGAAGGCGCGCTCGAACTCGCCCGCGAAGTGGCTGACATCGGTGGACGTGCCGCCCATGTCGAAGCCGATGACCTTGTCGTGTCCGGCCGCCTCGGCGGTGCGCACCATGCCGACGATGCCGCCGGCCGGGCCGCTGAGGATCGCGTCCTTGCCCTGGAAGCGCCGCGCCTCGGTCAGGCCGCCGGAGCTCTGCATGAAGAACAGCCGCACGCCGGGCATCTCCGCGGCGACCTGGTCGACGTAGCGTCGCAGGATGGGGCTCAGGTAGGCGTCGACCACCGTCGTGTCGCCGCGGGGGATCAGCTTCATCAACGGGCTGACCTCGTGCGAGACCGAGATCTGCGTGAACCCGATCGCCTGCGCCAGGCGCTTGGCGGCGAGCTCGTGCGCGGGAGCGCGCCACCCGTGCAGGAACACGATCGCGCAGGCGCGCAGGCCGGCGTCGAAGGCGGTCTGCAGGTCCGCGCGCAGCGCGGCCTCGTCCAGCGGCGCGATCTCCACGCCCTGCGCGTCGACGCGTTCGTCGGCCTCGATGACGCGCTCATAGAGCAGCTCGGGCAGCTGGATGTGGCGCTCGAAGAGCTTGGGCCGGGCTTGCGTGGCGATGCGCAACGCGTCGCGGAATCCGCGCGTGGTGACCAGCAGCGTGCGGTCGCCGCGGCGCTCCAGCAGCGCGTTGGTCGCCACGGTGGTGCCCATCTTCACGCAGTCCACGCGCTCGGCGGTGATGGGCTCATCCGGCTTCATGCCGAGCAGCCGGCGGATGCCTTCGACCGCGGCGTCGCGGTAGTGCTCGGGGTTCTCGGAGAGCAGCTTGAGCGTGCGCAGCGCGCCATCGGGCGCACGCCCCACCAGGTCGGTGAAGGTGCCGCCGCGGTCGATCCAGAACTGCCAGCGATCGGGGGTGGGAGTGGCTTGCATCGTGCGCCGATTATGGAAGCGCAACGCATGGGAGGCCGAGATGGCTCGCCTGTGCTTTCGAGGCATCTGAACTGTCGCGGATGCGCAGAACGATTGCGAGGACGATCCCAACTGAATTCTTCTTCACTGCCAGGAGCCCGGCATGACAACTTCCATCCGATCCCTAGCCCGGCGCGAGGTCTTGAGACGAGCGCT
This sequence comes from Roseateles sp. So40a, assembly GCF_048081605.1. Taxonomy (NCBI): domain Bacteria; kingdom Pseudomonadati; phylum Pseudomonadota; class Betaproteobacteria; order Burkholderiales; family Sphaerotilaceae; genus Roseateles; species Roseateles sp. So40a. The sequence goes on from NZ_CP182288.1 coordinate 4,745,937, forward strand.
GGAGATGACGGTCGCGGCGGGATTGTCCGGCGCAGCCATCGAGGCATTCGCCCAGCCCAGCCCAGCCCGGCGCGACGTCCACACCATTCGCGGCGAGGTCGGCGCCGACGGAAGCACCCCACGATTTCGTGACAAGTGGAATGGCAACTTCCTGGTGTCGATCGAGTCCATGGGCAGCTTCACCTCCAGCGTCGCCGACATGTCGTCGCTCGACAGCGCACCAGCAACGGCCATCACCCTCAGTCTCCGCCCCCTCATCACCCAGGCCATGACCGAATGGAACCGATCCCGTGTGCCTGTCCGACAAGTCCGGGGCGACGAGGTGCCGAGTGTTCGCATCCGCCAAGGCGCGCTGGCGCAATCCACGACGCTGGGTTGGACCAATGTGCTTCCACACACGCGGGAGATCACGATCTCCCCGTCCAACATCGTCGAGAGCGCCGTGCTGAACTACAGCGAGCTGGTGCAGCGCGGCGTCCTCGACGCCAACGTCACCTCGCTCGGGGAGTACGCCAACATGCTCGCCGCATTGACCGTGCGGCATGAGCTCGGCCACGCGCTCGGGCTGGGTCACACCACGGCAGGCGGCGCCGATCAGCCGGCCGGCAACTTCAGCGTGATCATCCCGGCGACTGACTTCGACCTGGACGAGCCATCGGTCATGGTCGCGGAGCATCGCGTGTACTTCGAGTCGCTCCACGGCGTCCATCTGCGGGCCCTGACGCCCGCCGATATTCGCGTCTCCGAGCGCGACATCGATGGCGTCAACCTCATGTGGGACGGCAGGGCAACGCCCCCGGCCAGTCTTGAGCTGCTCGGATGCGGCATCTCCCCCACGGGCTGCATCTCGCCCTGACATCGAAGCACCAGAAAAAAGGCCGCCCCGAAGGGCGGCCTGAGCATTGCAGGAGACTGAAGTCTTATCGGCAGATCACTTGTGATACGCGGTCTCGCCGTGCGACGTGATGTCCAGGCCCTCGCGCTCTTCCTCTTCGGAGACGCGCAGACCGACCACCAGGTCGACGATCTTGAAGGCGATCACCGAGACCACGCCCGACCACACGATGGTCAGCAGCACGGCCTTGAGCTGCGTCCAGACCTGCGCGGCGATCGAGTAGGCATCCGGAGCAATCGCGGTGGCGGTCACCCAGTCACCGACGGCCGAGGGGCCGCCCAGGCTCGGGGAGTTGAAGACACCGGTCAGCAGCGCGCCGACGATGCCGCCCACGCCGTGCACGCCGAAGACATCCAGCGAGTCGTCCGCGCCCAGCAGCTTCTTCAGGCCCGACACACCCCACAGGCAGGCGAAGCCGGCGACCAGGCCGATCACCAGGCCACCCCCGACGCCGACGTTGCCGGCGGCCGGGGTGATCGCGACCAGACCGGCCACGGCGCCCGAGGCGGCACCCAGCATCGAGGCCTTGCCCTTGAGCAGCGCTTCACCGATGCACCAGGCCAGCACGGCGGCGGCGGTCGCGAACAGCGTGTTGATGAAGGCCAGCGCGGCGAAGCCGTTGGCTTCCAGCGCGGAACCGGCGTTGAAGCCGAACCAGCCCACCCACAGCAGCGAGGCACCGACCATCGTCAGCGTCAGGCTGTGCGGCGTGAACGCTTCCTTGCCGTAGCCGATGCGCTTGCCGACCATGAAGGCGCCGACGATGCCCGCGACGGCGGCGTTGATGTGCACCACGGTGCCGCCGGCGAAGTCCAGCGCGCCCCATTGCCAGATCAGGCCGGCCTTGCCGTTCATCTCATCGACGACCGCGGCGGAGGTGTACGCATCCGGACCCATCCAGAACCAGACCATGTGGGCCATCGGCGTGTAGCTGAAGGTGAACCACAGGACCATGAACAGCAGCACGGCGCTGAACTTGATGCGCTCGGCGAAGGCGCCCACGATCAGGCAGCAGGTGATGCCGGCGAAGGTGGCCTGGAAGGCCGCGAAGACGATCTCGGGGATCACGACGCCCTTGCTGAACGTCGCGCCGTTGGCGAAGGTGCCCGCGACGTTGTCCCAGATGCCCCTCATGAACAGCCGGTCGAAGCCGCCGATGAACTTGTTGCCCTCGGTGAACGCCAGGCTGTAGCCGTACAGGGCCCACAGCACCACGATCAGCGAGAAGGTCACCATCACCTGCATCAGCACCGACAGCATGTTCTTGCTGCGGACCAGGCCGCCATAGAACAGCGCCAGGCCGGGGACGGTCATGAGGATCACCAGCAGGGTGGAGACCATCATCCAGGTGGTGTCGCCCTTGTTGGGGACCGGGGCCGGAGCGGCGGCAGCGGAGGCGGCTTCAGCGGGGGCCGAGGCGGCGGGCGCGATGGCCGGGGCCGAGGGCGCCGCGGCGGGGGCCGCGGTCTCGCTGGCGGCGGCGACGGGCGCGGAGGCCGCGTCCTGCGCCATGGCCGCGGGGGCCAGGCTGGTGAAGGCTGCCGTGGCCAGGGCCAGGCAGGCGAGCAGTTTCTTCATGGTCGGGACTCTTTTCGTTGGGTCTTGGGGGCGGGAATCAGAGCGCGTCCTGACCGGTCTCGCCGGTACGGATGCGGATCACCTGGTCCAGCGGGGAGACGAAGATCTTGCCGTCGCCGATCTTGCCGGTGCGCGCGGCGTTCTCGATGGCCTCGATGACCTGCTCGACGACGGTGTCGGCGACGGCGGCCTCGATCTTGACCTTGGGCAGGAAGTCGACGACGTACTCGGCGCCGCGATACAGCTCGGTGTGGCCCTTCTGGCGGCCGAAGCCCTTGACCTCGGTGACGGTCAGCCCCTGGACGCCGATGGCGCTCAGGGCCTCGCGCACTTCATCCAGCTTGAAGGGCTTGATGACGGCGGTGATCAGTTTCATGACGATTTCTCCTCGATGCGCGACGCGCCGGGCGGGGGACGGGGCCGGCCGCGTCGTCCGGATTCAGATTCAGAAGACCTTCTTGACCGACAGCACGATGCCGTTCTTGCCGAGGTCCTTGCCCTTGCCGCCGATGTAGTTGTCGGTGTTGGTGGCGACGAAGCCCAGGCCGAAGGTGAAGCCCTCGAAGTCCTTGTTGGCGGTCAGCGAGTAGTCCGTGTAGGAGAAGTCGCCGTTGTTCTTGACCTTCTGATGGCCGATGTGCGGCGTCAGGGTGAAACCGCCGCCGACGTCGAAGGTGGCGCTGAGGTCGAGGTAGCCGCTCTTCTTGGAGTCGGCGAAGCCGAACAGGTTGCTGACGCTGTGCGAGTACTTCAGCGTGGCGGGGCCGAAGGAGACGGCGCCGTAGAGCTCGTTGGTGTTGGCGCTGGTCGCGAGCTTGTTGCTCGGGTAGTTGTAGCGCAGGAAACCGACGTCGACGGTGACGCCGCCGCCGACCTCGGTCTTGTAGCCGGCGTAGGTGTCGATCTCGACGTCGGAGTCACCGCCGCTGTCCTTGATCCACTTGATGGTGGAGGCCCAGGCGCCGATGTAGAAGCCGCTGGCGTGGGCGTAGTCCACACCGCCCTGCAGCGCGGGCTTGAGGCGCGACTGCGAGATGCCGCGATAGCGGTAGTCGGAGGTGACGCTGACGTTGAAGGACAGCGGGTTGGCCTCCTGGGCCAGGGCCGGGAAGGCGGTGGCGACGGTGGCGACGACGGCTGCGGCGCGGATGGCGGCGGCGATGGGCTTCATGCGCGGGGGCTCCTGATTTGTGGGGGCGACTCTGGGCAACTGCTTCCGGACGGGGCTTTGCAGCTTTTGTGCCAAGCCGCCGCCTTCCCCCGAAAGAGCCCCATTCCGGCTCATCGCGAGACGAACGGTTGCCGAAGTCGCCCCGTGGAGCGTCAACCCGCACCAAAAGCATGCGCGGACGGGGGATTGGTTAACCCTTGAAACGCCCCAACAGGGTGCTAGCCGTGAAATCCGCCGCTGGCGACACTCCCGGCCTCATGACCCGAGTGGGTGCACGGGGGAAGCGAATGCAGGACGCGAAGGTGGAGGTGAAGACAGAGGTTCAGGTGGCCTGGCCGGTGGACCTGTCGCACATGCGGCCGGAGGACGCGGCGGAATGGGTGGTGGCGAGGTATGGGGATGGCGCGATGCCGATCCTGCCGGAGCGGATCGCCAAGCAGATGGGCATCAAGGTGCTGGCGCTCGCTGAGGAGGATCGGAGTTCCGCCTATGCCGGCCCGGATGGGCAGCTGCGGATCGTCGTGGACCTGAAGGACTCCGCTTACCGTCAGCGATTCGCCATCGCCCATGCGTTGGGTCACATCGTGCTGCGACACGACAACCCGCCGCTGGAAGTCTGGAATTCATTCGCCAACGATGCGCCGGATCCTCGGGATCGGGCGGCAAATCTCTTCGCTGCCAGCTTGCTGGTTCCGACGGAGAAGTTGCGGTGGTGCGTGACGAGCGGTTGGATGAGAAACGTCGACCAGATCGTCAAGACGCTCTGGGTGCCTCGCGGTTTGCTGGACTTTCGATATGCACAGTTGCTTGACCGTCGGCGATCCCGATGAATACACGCATCCACGACAGAAAGGGGAATGACCATGACCGAAGCCTTCAGCACGGTGCTCAAGGGCCCGCCCAAGCGTTGAGCGGAGCGGCGTCATGGCGATGTCCCTCGCGATCATCCACAGCCGGGCGCTGGACGGGCTGTCGGCGCCGGCGGTCGAGGTGGAAGTGCACCTGGCCAATGGCCTCCCCAGCTTCACGCTCGTCGGCCTGGCCGACCTCGAGGTCAAGGAATCCCGCTGTCGTCAACAAATCAGTCCGAACAGGGAAGGATGCGAAATCATGGACTTACGCGCGCCCTTGAGGCCTGGACCTAGGAGGCAACTCCGAACGTTTCTGTTCGGAGTTGATTGTCGAGCACCATTTCAACAATTGATCCCGCGCCGAGGCTGCGGCCAGGCGTCTTTCACTGGCCGAGCCTCTTCGCGGCGCATCTACAACGTACCCGGGCCTGATTCTCTCGAGCCCGCAACCATTTCTCGCTTGCTCAGTATCCTTACCAGCTCAAACGCCAGTGCGCGAGAGGCTTGACGCATTCTGTGACTACGTTGTCCGGCACCGGTTTAGCTGTTAGAACATCGTAACCAACCCGTCCCTCAACATTGCCCCGAGCGCGCGCATGCAGTCCGGCAAGGAATGCGCCTCCCGGCCTGCCTTTCGACCAAGCGCGTCAAATGCGAGGCGCAGCGCCTGTCTCATGACCTTTCGACCCATCCTACTTTGCGGCGATCCTCACGGGCAGTTCATCCACATCCTTGAAGCGACAAGCAAGATCGATCCCATCGCCGTCATCCTCCTAGGAGACATGGAGCCTGACGCTCCCCTGGAGACGGTCCTAGCTCCGGTGGCCGAGCGCGTATGGTGGATCCCGGGGAACCATGACTCGGATCGGATCGTCGACATCGAGCGCACTTGGCAGAGCCGGCTGGCGGATAGGAACCTGCATGGCCGGGTTGTGAAGCTCGAGGATGGGCGAAGGATCGCGGGCCTGGGGAACGTATTCCGCGGCAGTGTTTGGCTGCCCAAGGGAGCCGGCGGCACCGCTGGCGCACCGCCAAGCTTCAGCAGCATGCGCCAACATGCGCGTTCAACACCTCGTCAGGATCGCTACGGTGACGGTCCTCACTTCAAGCACTGGGGCACCATCTACCCCGAAGACTTCGAGCGGCTCAAGCGGCAGCGGGCAGACATTCTCGTGACCCATGAGGCGAGCGGATATCACCCGTACGGGTTCCCCGTCCTGGACGACCTGGCGCGCGCGCTAGGGGTGAGTCTGCTTGCGCACGGACACCTTCACGATGCGCGGTGGCGCTTCGAGGACCAGTTGCAGGTGTGGCGATCTCAGGGCTTCAAGTCCGTAGGGGTAGGGTTGCGTGGCATCACGGCCATCATCGGGGACGGCGAGCTCGAGGTCGTGGTGCCTGGCGAGCTCGACGGGCCAAGCGCAGCTCGCATGAGTCGGGCAACCGTGGCCGCACAGTTTGTTGAAGGAGCGAAGCCATGACCCTTGCCGTTCCAGACGACTTCCCTCACCCGCCCTTCGGCGGATCGCTGTCCGGCATGCAACTCAAGTTCAGCCTGACGCGAGGGCCCGATGGCCGATTTCACGAGCCTGGCTCCCTGCCGGAGGAACGGGCTGGGGACTTCCTGCGCTGTTGCGAAGTGGTTGACTGGGCCGTGGGTTTCCTTCGAGAGAAGGCGCTCAAGCCCAAGTACGCAGCTCTGACGACGGAGCAGATGCTGGAAAAATTCAGTGTGAACCTGGCCAACGATTTCGAAATGCCCGAGAGCTACCGCTCGTGGATCTTGGCTCGCCTGACGGATCGCTTGGGTCAACGGTAGCGCATGGCCGCCAACGCGGCGGTGCAAGTAGGTTCGATGCCAAAGAGGTGCGTTATGAAGCGCGTGAAGGTAGCACCGGGAAAATTCGTCGTGGTCCGCCCGGAACTGTTCGAAAAGGCGGCTCGCATACGGATGCCCACGAAAGCAGAATTTGACGCCACCATCGAGCGGGAGCCAAGAAGCGTCCGTGTGCTGCTTGGCCCCAAAGGCGCTCGTAAGCGCTAGTCAGATCTTGAGCGATAGATGCAGTGGCCCGGCAACCGTGGCGAGGTCAACATGAAGCCGACAGACGACGCCCGTTGGATCACAGCGGCCGAGGCCGCCGAGCGATCGGGTTTGCCGCGACTGGTCGTGGAGAGACTTCTTCGCAATTACCCTGGCGACGTCCGGTGGTCCACCGAAGGTGCGCCGACGAGCGTCCTAGCCGACGAGTTCGAAGCATGGATCAAGCCCATTTTGGCTGCGTCAGATCCGGGTGACCTTGAGCAGATCCGCGCAGAGGCGATCCTCGATGACGTGCCGTCGACCGAGAAGTCAAATCCGGAGGCCCGAGAGGCCTCGCGCGCACGCGCACTGGAACTGGCAAGGAAGCTGAGCGAGCGATGAAGCGGGGCGAACGGCTCCATGCCCTTCGATTGCTCTGTCCTGGATGAGCTGGCGCGGGGCCAGCGTTCGGATGTTGGCGCATCGCCACCTGAACGGCCTGTGGCCCGGACACCTTTAAGCACCGCTCACCGCGGTGATCGGATCAGGGCAGCTGCTCAAGGCCGCCGGAGCGCGACTGGAAGCGCAGAACTCGTGCTGCGTGTGAGGGAGCAGGAGCTTTGCAGGAAGCGCGTACGAACAGGTCTGTGAGATAACTTCGATCTACGATTTCGCAGATTGAGGTGACCATGCGGCTCATGAGGTGGCGTTCCAGCGCGCACGAGATCCAACTGATTTCTGATGCCGGAAGGGAGAGGCTTGCTCGCCTTCACCATCGGCACCGGGCAGAAGTGTCGCTCGATCGAGAGCAGATTCAGGCTGCGTTGGATAGCATGTTGCAGCCTGTCATTCACGCCGCCGTCGCTGAGTTGGTTGCCGCATGCACACCAGAGCAAAGCGACGCTGTCCTGACTTACCTCTCGGAGATATTGGACCAACGAACGGCCACGGCGGCCAAGTCCGTTGTACGGCCGCCCGTCTTCGGAAACGGCGCCAACGGTCCACTGGAGCCACAGGCTCGAACGCTTCGCCTAGCCTTTTCAAAATTGGCGGGCCTCGAAGCGCTGCGGATGATGCTCGAGACCGGCAACATGTCCCCGTGGAAGAACGCGAAGAGCATCAGCTTCGCGAATCTCGCGTCCCTGGACATTGGACTTGAAGCCAAGGTTCGTTGTCCTGCTTGCGGCGAGGACGGAAGCTATCGCCTCAAGACGCTAGACGTCGCCAACCCAGCCTTGCTATTCCGCGGCATGTTCAGTTGCCAACGTTGCCGACACAGCTTGGACACAACGGACGCGAGAGTCTCGTCGAAGTCGTGCGACTGTCATTTCTGCGCTGCCTTGAACAGTCGCCTCGCCTCCGACCTGCGCCAGCTTGTCGCTGACGAATCACCCAGAGCTATGTCAACCTACGAGAGGGAGTTGGAGCACCTGAAGATGCATCAAGAGCCGACACCGGATCAGGACCGTATGCGCCGGGACTGGGTGCTCCACAAGAACGACCCCAACAAGGCCCTACGGGCCTTGATCGAGCTCAAACCGAAAGACGGGGACGATTTTCTCAACTGCTTGAACATGTACCTGAGCAAGCACAATGGGAAGAAAAACGAAATTCTCGGTCTGGCCGAACGCTACAGGCTGATCTATCGGGTGACTGAAGAGTGGCTGCCTGAGTGCCACTCCTTCCAACAGCTGATGACAGCGGCGCCGTGGCCCATCTGGAGCTCCGAGACCAAGCGCTGGTTACACGACGAGCAAGCGACGGAGGCCTTGGATAAAGCGGCAGTTTGGCTGACCAGCGCAGTACTAGATACTCCTGGCGTTCGCCATCTGGAAGTCTCCGAGCAGGCCATCACCCTCGTCGTAGACGGCGCCAGCGTGCAGCTTTATGCCGAAGGCTCGGGATGGATGTGTGAGGCGCTTCACCGCAGCACTCGCGGGCGGCTTGTGCTCAATCCTTACTTTCTGCAAGGCGAATCCTCCCTCCCACCGGAGGCAACGTCGACGCGATTGTTCAGGTCAAATACCGAGTGCAACGCCTTCCATCGGATTCGCGCCGAGTTGCCAAGCTCCATTGTGGTTCCCAACTATCCGATGCGCAGTCTGGTCGACGTGCGAGCGCTCAAGCCGCACTTCAGCGCTGAGGACTGGATGTACGTGCAAAACTGTGAGCTTGACATTGTCGTATGCAACGAAGCCGGCTACGTGACCTACGTGGAGGAGGTGCAGCGCGGTGATCACCACAATACGCCCGAGTGGTCACGCAAGGATGCTTTGAAGCGTCAGGCACTCCGGTTGGCGGGCATCCCGCTTCGCGAGAGCTTCTGAGTTCAAGAAGACTAACGGTGGCAACTGAGGTCTAGTCGAGATGCGGAATGCGCCAAGACCAGCGGAAGTCCGTACGTCGGCAGCAGTTATGGTCGACCCAACGGAGCAGAGAAGGCCCATAAGTTGCTGGCGAGATAGGTCACGCTCGCCGTAAGCAGCAACACCACCGCGAGTGCCGTGCCGTACTGAAATTCGGTCCATCGCAGCAGCGATGCGAACATGACTTGGTTGAGGACGAAGCCGGCGAGTGACACCACCAGAAACCTTGGGGCCGCGCTCCTCGTGGCGGCTCGCCTTGAACCGAACGTCCAGCGTTGGTGGCCGATGAACGACACGCCCGCGGCTGTCAACCACGCCACCAGATTTGCCCTCAAAGGCTCCCAACCGAAAGTCGAGACGGTGGCCGCGACGACAACCCAGTGAACCATAGTGGCAGCGACGCCAACCAGAAGGAAGCGTAGCGGGCGAGCGTTCGCCGCAGCTGCGAGCGTGTGATCAACGGCGAGATCGGCCGACGCACCGAGATCTTGCGCAGGTTCCGAGCGCGGCGACCGCGAGTCAGCTGTCCGCATTCGCCATCGCACCGTCGGCCAGCAACAGTGCATCGCAAAGCAGCTTCTGAAGATGCTCCTCGCTTTCGAAGCTCTCCGCGTACACCTTGTATACGTCCTCGGTACCTGAGGGACGCATCGCGACCCAGCCGCGTCGCGAAGTCAGCTTGATGCCGGCGATCGGTTGATCATTGCCTGGCGCTCGCGTTTGCACCTGCGTGATCTCATCGCCGGCGAGCACGCGTTGCTGAAAGTCTTCGGCTTTCGCGTTGGCCAACCGAGCTCGCTGATCCCGAGTAGCGGGTGCATCGATGCGATCTGACCAGGTCGAACCCTGGGTCGCGCTTAAAGTGCGGTAGTACAGCCCGGGATCTGCACCGGCACGGGCGGTGATCTCCGCGGCGAGCAGCCCCGCCACGATTCCGTCCTTCTCCGTTGTCCACACCGAACCGTCACGTCGCAAGAACGAGGCCCCTGCGCTTTCTTCACATGCCACTGCCAGTTGGCAGTCATGGAGCCCCTGGGCGAACCATTTGAAGCCCACCGGAGTTTCCAGGACGCGGCGATCCATGGCCTGCGCGACGCGGTCGATCATGGACGTGGTCACCACCGTCTTTCCCACCGCCGCCGCCATGGGCCATTGGGGTCGGTGCATCAACAGATAGTCCGTCGCGACGCTGAGGAAATGGTTGGGCGGCAGCAGACCGCTGCTCGGACATACGACGCCATGCCGGTCATGATCCGTGTCGCAGGCAAACGCGACGTCGAACAAGGAACACTGACGTGTGAGCGCCTGCATGGCGAATGGGGAAGACGGATCCATGCGGATCTGGCCGTCCCAGTCCAGCGGCATAAACGAAAACGTGGGGTCGATGTTGGCGTTGACCACGGTCAACGGGAGGCGATACCGGTCGGCGATCGCTTCCCAATACATGACGCCGGCGCCACCCATCGGGTCGACCCCGATGCGAACCCCTGAGTCTCGAATCGCTTGAAGGTCGATGACGTGACTCAGCGCCACCACGTAGCGCTGCAGAAAGTCGTAGGGGCGCGCGGCGCCAGAGGCCAAAGGCCTTGCAACTTCAACGCGTCTTACGCGCTTGCAGTGCTCGGCAAGATGCTGGTTGGCCAGCTCCTCGATCACCGAGGCGGCGTGGCTGTCGGCCGGCCCTCCGTGGGGAAGGTTGTACTTGAACCCGCCGTCTCGCGGTGGGTTGTGGGAGGGCGTCACGATGACGCCGTCGGCCAGCGGGCCGGGCGCGTGCATCCGGTTGAAGTCGAGGATCGCGAGGGAAACAGCGGGCGTTGGCGTGAACTGGCCTGACGGCGCCACACGGACATCTACGCCGTTGGCCGCGAGAACCTCCAGGGCACTCGTACGCGCGGGTAGGGAAAGCGCATGCGTGTCGATGCCAAGGAAGAGTGGGCCTGTCGTGCCCACGCTCTTTCGATAGTCACAGATGGCCTGCGTGATCGCCCAGATGTGCCGCTCATTGAAGGAGCCATCCAAGGACGAGCCGCGGTGTCCAGAGGTGCCGAACCGCACGCGTTGCTGTGGGTCTTCGGAGTTGGGGATCAGTGAGAAATAGGCTCCCCGCAGGGCGCTCACATCGATGAGGTCCTCCTCGCGCGCCGGCTCGCCGGCCCGAGGGGAAATGCGTGTCGTCATCAGAGTTCCTTGGTCCGATCGTGAGGAGCTGGGACCTCGAACGATCGGAAGTTGTCAGTCTTGTAATCCAGCGGTCAGTGTTTGGCGGGGCTGGCAGTTCCACAGTTCGACCCTTCTCGGCAATCGACGGGCACAGGGTGGTGGAAATGGGGCGAGCCAAGCAGATCGATCGGCACCGGCCTCACTGGGGCATCGTCCTGGTGACGCTGGCGCTCTTCCTGTGGGGATGTACGACGCCAGGGGTGCAGACTCACCTCGAAAGCCAGGGTTGGCGTCTTGCGACGCTTTGGGCGGTGCGCCCCGCGGCAGAGTTCAAGGTGCCGGCTGCGTCGCTGGATTGCCGCCGACCCGAAGACACGACCGCGCCCTATGCCATGGCCAGCTACCGGAGCAACCATCGGGGCTGGATCCTGCTGCTGCCGGCGGGAACGACCCGACCGATATCAGACCCTCGGTTCGTTTTCGTCAAGCCACGGTCCTGCGAAGCACCGATCGAAGAACTCGCTCAAGGCGAGTCATCGCTCTTGCAGGTCGAACGCCCGGATGAGCGGAGTTCAACCAGATGAAGCGGGAGTTGAAGCGGGAATGGGCGTGCCGCAATTTGGGCAGAACTTGCCTTCCGTGCCCAGCGGTTCGGCGCACTTGCCGCAAGCCATCGGGCGCAGCGAAAAACCGCACTGGGTACAGAAGCGTCCTGCAGCGTTATTGCTCACGCCGCAGCGCATGCAAGCGATGGTTTGTTCGTTGGAGCGCGCCACTGGCGGCTGCGACGGTTCAGACCATCCCGGATTCCGACTCCCATGAGAGTCGTACCTCGGGTCGCCGAGACGGCGATGCCCGCCGTGGTGATCACTTCGTCCGTGGCCACCGCTGTGGTGACCGCTGAACAGGCGGCGAAGAATGGACATGGTCGCTCCGATACATCGTGGTTGGCGGGCTGGGGGCCATGTGGCTGCCCAGTGCGTCGCCATGATGAGTTGCCGCTGCGGGCAAGCCGCTGACGGCGCGATTACGGTGTTGTCAGGAATGCTTGGCGCTCGCCGCGTTGCCGATCGTTCTCACTATCAAACGGCCAGGAGCCACACATGACGGGTCAAGTGAATTGGGTCGAGATCGCCTCCCACGTGATGGACTTGGCGATCGCCTATGCGCTCGCCTTGCCCATCGGCTGGGACCGGGAACGCAAGGAGCGCAGCGCCGGGATACGCACCTTCCCTCTCGTGGCCATCGCCAGTTGTGGCTTCGTCCTGGTAGCCATCCGCGTGCTGGGCATCGAGTCGATCGGTCAGGCTCGCATCCTGGAAGGTCTCATCACCGGCGTCGGCTTCATCGGAGGTGGAGCGATCCTGAAGCACTCTGCCGGCGCCTCGGGAACTGCGACTGCGGCAAGCCTTTGGGCGACCGGCGCGGTCGGTGGCGCGGTGGGATACGGCCTGTACGACATCGCCGTGATCCTTAGTCTGGTCACCTACGCCACGCTGCGCTGGATGGCGCCGCTGAAGGAGGTCGCACGCACCGACGATGAAGGGACGCCCGCAGGTGCTCAAGGTGCGCCTGTGGCGGACAGAGGCACCCTCAGAAGCTGACAGTTTTGTAATCAAGACGCACGGTTTGCTGGAAGGTGCCGACTTCTAAAGTTCACTCCGCGATGAACGTCATGTCGCCTCCGTCGGAGGTCACGTTCACCAACAAGGAGTACATAAAGTGAAGGTTTCCATGTCGATCCTCTCCGCAGTTGCCGCCCTGACGCTGACTGCCGGCGCCCAAGCTGCAACGCAGTCGGAGCTCATGATGAACGGCCGCTCGCCCCACGGCGTGGCCGTCGCCGCCGTGAAGGCCGACAAGGTGGTCGACGTCAAACAAGGCGGCTTCGTCAATGTCGACTGCGGCCAGATCGTCGAGTTCCGTGACGGTGCGAAGACCTTCACCTGGAAGTTCGACTCGGCGCAACATCGCGCCGTGAACCTGCCCGTCATCGCACCGGAAGGCTTCGCTAACACGAACTTCACGGTTTACGTCGGCCGCAACGAGTCCGAAGGCAGTTAAGCCCGGTCGGGCTGTGCCCGATTGCCTACACGTGTCCCTTAAAGGCTAGGTCAACGGCTCTTCTGAACCGTTGACCGCACTAGACTGCGCCATATGCGTCGCTGGCTCTCAATCTTCTTGCTGGTGCTGCTGCCCTTCCAGTTCACCTGGGGAGCAGCGGCAGCCTATTGCGAGCACGAGAGTTCGAGGGAGGCCAGTCACTTCGGTCATCACGTGCATTCGCACGCCGATGTTGGGCAGCAGGCTCAGGGCAAAAAGCCACAGCCCAGCGACAAGACCAAGCTCGGAAAAGCCAGCTTGGACAACGACTGCGGTGCGTGTCATCTCAGTGGTGCCAAGCCGGTCTCCAGCACCAGCATGGCGCTCGCGGATCTCAGCGCGCAGATCATGCGTGGCCTAAACGAGCAAGTCTTCTCGACTCGGGCTCCTGATCATCCAGAACGCCCCAATTGGCGCATCGCCTGATTCGGCGATCGCAGCGGGTTCCTTCCTGTTCCTCGTTTAGCGGCTTGAGCCGCGCTGCCTTCGTCGAATCCTTCGAGTTGTTTCCACAACCCTGGAGTTTTCGATGCGCAGATTGCTTGTGCCGCTTGCTTGTGCGGCACTCTTCCAAGTTCAAGCCTTCGCCCAAGCTGGCGAAACCCGTCCCGCAACCCCTGAAGCCGCGGCATCTGTCGCTGGTTCCTCGGCCGGAACTATCTATCCTCAATCTGGACTGACGCTCGATGCGGCCGTGCAAACGGCGTTGCGTCAGAATCCGCTCTTGCGATCGTTCGGCTACGAGCTCGAGTCCAACGACGGCGCGATTCGACAGGCGGGCCTGATCCCGAATCCCACGCTCGGCCTGAGCACTGAGGACACCCGCAAGGCCACGCGTACGACGCAGCTGACGCTCAGCCAGACCATCGAGCTGGGAGGCAAGCGATCCGCTCGCGTCGAACTGGCTCAGCGCACCCGCGATGTCGCAGCGCTGGAGTTGGAGGCGCAGCGTGCTGAAACTCGCGCCGGCGCCATCCAGGCCTTCTTCGAAGTGCTGATCGCGCAGGAACGCGTGAAGGTCGCCGAAGAGTCTCAGCGCATCGCCACCAACGGCGCGGACGCCGTTGGTCGTCGTGTGACCGCGGGCAAGGTGTCTCCCACCGAAGAGACGCGGGCTCGTGTTGCGCAGTCCACGGCGCGGATCGAGCAACGGCTGGCACAGGCGGACCTGACCGCAGCCCTGAAAGCGCTGAGCGCAGTGATGGGAGTGCCTCAGGGGTCGATCTCGCTGGTCGACGGCAGCCCTGACGCGCTGCCGGCACTGCCTGGTGCTGAGACCCTTGGGGACCGCATCCAGGGCTCTCCGATCCTGCGTCGGGCGCAGATGGAGGTCCAGCGCGCGGAAGCCGCCTTCAATCTGGAACGCGCTCGCGGCGTCCCCGATGTCACGTTCGGCCTTGGCGCGCAACGCGCCCCCGACATCGGCCGCACGCAGCCGTTGATCAGCGTCTCGATTCCGATTCCCTTGTTCGACCGCAATCAGGGCGCTCAATTCCAGGCGCTGCGCAAGCGCGACGCGGCGCAGGCGATGGCTCAAGCGGAGGAGCAGCGACTGCGTTCCGAGGTGCTGCAGGCCGTCGACCAGCTCGACGCGCGTACCGACGAGATCGAGGCACTACGTCGCGATGTGCTCCCCGGGGCCCAGACCGCCTACGAGGCCGCGCGCCGCGGCTTCGAGCTGGGCAAGTTCGGCTTCCTGGATGTGCTGGATGCGCAGCGCACCTTCTTGCAGGCGCGCGGGCAGTACTTCACCGCGCTCTCTCAAGCCCATCGCCTCTCCGCGGAGATCGATCGCCGGCTCGGTAGCGCCGACGCTCGTCCCTGAACAACGATCCATCAACGAGTTTCCAAATGACATCCAAGAACGAACTCAAGGAACGCCTGCGCAGCGGCGCCGGCAAGAAGCAGGCGATCGCCATTGCCGTGGTGCTGGCGCTTGGCGCCGCAGCCGCCGTCGGGCTGATGACCACGGGCGGGAAGTCTGGCGGCGAAGAGTCGCACGCACACGAAGAAGCCAAGGGCCATGGCGACGGCGAACATCACGGGGAAGCCAAGGCCGGTGGCGAAAAGGGCCACGACGACGCCAAGGGTCATGGGGACGGCGAACACCACGAAGAAGCCAAGAAGGGCAGCCGTGGTGGTGAGCTGATCTCCAAGGGCAACGTGACCGTCGAGGCGCTGCTGTCCGAGGATCAGGGTACTCCGCGCCTCAAGATCTGGGTGTCTCAGGCAGGCAAGGATGTCGCGCCGGGTCAGCTGCAGGTGACTGCGCAGATCAAGCGTCCGGGCGGCGAGGAGCAGAAGCTGACGTTCGCGGCTCAGAAGGACGCGCTTGTCAGCGCCCAACCTGTTGAAGAGCCGCATGTCTTTGAGGGCGTCATTCAGGTCGTGGTGGGCGGTCAGACCCAGTCGTTCCCGTTCTCGCCCAGCGAAGGCGTGATCGCGTTGACCGCCGAACAGCAGAAGTCTTCTGGCATCGTGGTCGAGGCCACCAAGGCCGCTTCGCTGGCGGCCAGCTACCAGTTGCCCGGCGAGGTCAAGTTCAACGAGGACACCACCGCCCACGTGGTGCCACGCGTGGCCGGAGTCGTCGAATCCGTGCCGGTGGCGCTGGGCCAGATGGTTCGCAAGGGCCAGGTACTGGCAGTGGTGAACAGCACGTCGATCTCCGACCAGCGTGCCGACCTGCAAGGTGCGCAGAAGCGCCTGCAACTGGCCAAGATCACGTACGAGCGTGAGAAGAGCCTGTACGAGGCGAAGATCTCGCCGCAGCAGGATGTTCAGATCGCCGAGCAAGCCATGCGCGAGGCGGAGATCGCGGTGTCGAACGCCCGGCAGAAGCTCCAGGCCGTCGGCGCCACGCTGGAAAGCGGCGCCCTCAACCGGTATGAGCTGCGCGCGCCGTTTGACGGCACGATCGTCGAGAAGCACATCGCGCTCGGCGAGCAGGTGCGCGAGGACGCCAATGTCTTCACGGTCGCCGACCTGCGCACCGTGTGGGCCCAGATCAATGTGCCCGCCAAGGACCTGCCGCTGGTGCGCGTCGGCGACAACGTCGTCGTGCGCGCGGCGGCGTTCGAGCAGTCCGCGATCGGCAAGGTCGCCTACGTCGGTTCCCTCATCGGCGAGTCGACCCGCACGGCTCAAGCGCGCGTGACCCTGGAGAACCCGAAAACCGCGTGGCGGCCGGGCCTGTTCGTCAACGTCGAGATGAAGAGTGAGACCTTCGACGCGGCGGTGACCGTGACCTCTGAAGCCGTTCAGACGATGGAAGAGAAGCCCGTCGTGTTCGTCAAGACCGGTTCGGGCTTTGTCGCCCAGCCCGTCAAGGTGGGCCGCACGGACGGCAAGCGGGTCGAGATCGTCGAAGGTCTGAAGGCCGGTGTGCCCTACATCGCTGTGGGCAGTTTCGTTGCCAAGGCCGAGGCCGGCAAGTCCACGGCTTCCCACGCCCATTAAAGAGATGACGCAACATGTTTGAACGCATCATCCGCTTCGCCATCGAGCACCGATGGCTTGTCATGCTTGCCGTCTTCGGGATGGCCGCACTCGGGGTGTTCAGCTATCAGAAGCTGCCCATCGACGCCGTGCCGGACATCACCAACGTGCAGGTGCAGATCAACACCGGTGCGCCAGGCTATTCGCCGCTGGAAACCGAACAGCGCGTCACCTATCCAATCGAGACGGTGATGGCCGGCCTGCCTGGCCTGCAGCAGACCCGTTCGCTGTCGCGCTACGGGCTGTCCCAAGTGACGGTCATCTTCAACGACGGCACGGACATCTACTTCGCCCGCCAGCTCGTCAACGAACGAATCCAGTCCGCGCGGTCTCAGCTGCCCGAGGGCGTGACGCCCAACATCGGGCCGATCTCGACGGGGTTGGGTGAGATTTTCCTTTGGACTGTCGAGAGCGAGCCGGGCGCGAAGAAGCCCAATGGTGAGCTGTATACGCCGGCAGACCTGCGCGAGATTCAGGACTGGGTCATCAAGCCGCAGCTGAAGAACGTGACGGGCGTGACTGAGATCAACTCCATTGGCGGCTTCGCCAAGGAGTACCACGTCGCCCCCGATCCGTCCAAGCTGTCCTCGTACGGCCTGACGCTCAGCGACGTGGTGACTGCCCTCGATCGCAACAACGCGAACGTCGGCGCGGGCTACATCGAGCGCCGCGGTGAACAGTACCTGATCCGAGCCCCGGGCCAGGTGCGCTCGATGACCGACATCGGCAACATCGTCCTGCTCAACGCAGGCGGCGTCCCGGTGCGCGTGCGCGATGTCGCCACGGTCGAAATCGGCCGTGAGTTGCGGACCGGCGCTGCGACCGACAACGGCCGCGAGGTCGTGCTCGGTACCGTCTTCATGCTAATCGGTGAGAACAGCCGGACGGTCTCGCAAGCGGTTGCCAAGAAGATGGCCGAGATCAACGCGAACATGCCCAAGGGCGTCCATGCGGTCACGGTCTACGACCGAACCAAGCTGGTCGACAAGGCGATTGCCACCGTCAAGAAGAACTTGATCGAAGGCGCTGTGCTCGTCATCGCCATCTTGTTCTTGTTCCTGGGCAACATCCGTGCGGCCATCCTGACGGCCATGGTGATTCCGCTTTCGATGCTGTTCACCTTCACCGGCATGGTGAATCAGAAGGTCAGCGCCAACCTGATGAGTCTGGGGGCACTGGACTTCGGCATCATCATCGACGGTGCGGTGGTGATCGTCGAGAACTGCGTACGGCGCCTGGCGCATGCGCAGGAGCACAAGGGACGGCTGCTGACGCGATCGGAGCGCTTCCATGAAGTGTTCCTCGCCTCGCGGGAAGCTCGTCGTCCGCTGCTGTTCGGGCAGCTGATCATCATGATCGTCTATCTGCCGATCTTTGCTCTGGCCGGCGTCGAAGGGAAGATGTTCCATCCGATGGCCTTCACGGTCGTGATCGCCCTGGTCGGCGCCATGATCCTGTCGATCACGTTCGTTCCCGCAGCGGTCGCGCTGTTCATCGGCAAGAAGGTTGCTGAGAAAGAAAACTGGCTGATGAGCTGGGCGCGCCGCGCGTATGAGCCGTTGCTCAACTACGTGATGGGTGCCAAGGCGGTGGTGTTGGCGTTCGCAGCAGTGATGATCGTGCTGACGGGCCTGATCGCCGCGCGCATGGGTAGCGAATTCATCCCCAGCCTGAACGAGGGCGACTTCGCGATCCAAGCGCTGCGAATTCCGGGCACGAGCCTCACGCAGTCGCTGGCGATGCAGCAGCAGCTGGAGTCGACGTTGAAGGCCAAGTTCCCTGAGATCGACCGTGTCTTCGCTCGAACCGGTACCGCCGAGATCGCGTCGGACCCGATGCCACCGAACATCTCGGACGGCTACGTGATGCTCAAGCCGCAGGACGAGTGGCCTGATCCGAAGCGCACGCGTGACGACCTGTTGGCCGCCGTGCAGGCCGAGGCGGCCAAGCTGCCGGGTCAGAACTACGAGTTCTCGCAACCGATTCAGCTGCGTTTCAACGAACTGATCTCGGGCGTGCGTTCCGACGTCGCGGTGAAGATCTTCGGCGACGACATGGACGTCCTGAACGCCACGGCTCAGAAGATCCAGGGCTTGCTGCAAGGCATCCAGGGTTCGTCCGAGGTGAACGTGGAGCAGACCACCGGCCTTCCGATGCTGAGCGTGACTGTCGACCGGGAGCGCACCGCGCGCTACGGGATCAACGTTCAAGACGTGCAGGACACACTCGCAACGGCAGTCGGCGGGCGTGACGCGGGGATCATGTTCGAAGGCGATCGCCGCTTCGGCATCCTCGTCCGACTGCCCGAAGTGCTGCGCGCCGACGTGGAGGCCATCAAGCGACTGCCTATCCCGATGCCAGTCGGGGCTGATGGCGCGCGCCGCTTCATCCCGCTCAGTGAAGTCGCTGACTTCACGACTGCACCGGGTCCCAACCAGGTCAGTCGCGAGAACGGCAAGCGCCGCATCGTGGTGAGCTCGAACGTGCGTGGTCGCGACCTGGGCAGCTTCGTCGCCGAGGCCCAGCAGTTGATTGGCGCGCAGGTCCAGGTTCCGACCGGCTACTGGATGGTCTGGGGCGGCCAGTTCGAGAACCTGCAGTCTGCCACTCAACGTCTCCAGATCGTGGTCCCGGTGTCATTGCTGCTGGTGTTCGTGCTGCTCTTTGCCATGTTCGGAAACATGAAGGATGGCTTCATCGTCTTCACCGGGATTCCGTTCGCCTTGACGGGCGGCATCGTGGCCTTGTGGTTGCGAGACATCCCCCTTTCGATCTCCGCGGCAGTCGGGTTCATCGCGCTTTCCGGGGTGGCGGTGCTCAACGGGCTCGTGATGATCTCGTTCATCCGCAACCTGCGCGAGTCGGGCAAGGGACTGGACGAGGCGATCCACGAAGGCGCGCTGACGCGTCTGCGTCCGGTGCTGATGACGGCGCTCGTGGCCTCGCTTGGCTTCGTTCCGATGGCGCTTGCCACCGGCACCGGCGCCGAGGTGCAACGTCCGCTCGCCACCGTGGTGATCGGGGGCATCTTGTCCTCGACGGCGTTGACGCTGCTGGTTCTCCCCATCCTCTACCGCCTGGCACACCGGCGCGACGAGGAGGAGGAGCAACTTGAGAGCCGCTCCGTGGCTGTCGAGCAGGGCAGCGCCCATTGAGCGCCGGCGGTCCCGCGCAAGGCTGAAGAGCCGGGTGTGGGGCCGCTGGGTATCGCTGTTGCCGAGGATGGGATTCAAAACGAACAAGGAGATGACCCATGTCCAAGGACCACGACCACTCTGCCGCGGCAGGAGGAAATGAGCGCTCGCTCTGGATCGCCTTCACGCTGACCTTCGGCTTTCTGATCGCCGAGGTCATCGGTGGTATCGCGACGAAGAGCTTGGCGCTCATCTCGGACGCCGCCCACATGTTCACTGACGCGGCCGCCCTCGCAATCGCGCTGGCAGCCATACGCATCGCCAGACGGCCGGCAGACAAGAAGAGGAGCTTCGGCTATCACCGCTTCGAGATCCTCGCCGCGGCGTTCAACGCCTTGCTGCTCTTCGGGGTGGCGATCTACATCCTGTATGAGGCTTGGCAGCGGTTGAACTCGCCTGCTGAGGTTCAGTCGGTAGGCATGCTGGTGATCGCCTCGCTCGGTCTGATCGTCAACATCGTGAGCATGCGCATGCTCATGGGCGGCAAGGATTCAAGTCTCAACGTCAAGGGCGCCTACCTGGAGGTCTGGAGCGACCTCCTGGGATCGGTCGGCGTCATCGTTGCGGCCATCGTCATTCGTTTCACCGGCTGGGCCTGGGTCGACAGTCTGGTCGCCGTGGGCATCGGTCTTTGGGTGTTGCCTCGGACCTGGGTGCTCCTGCGTGAGAGCCTGAACATCCTCCTTGAAGGCGTGCCTGACGGGGTGGACGTAACAGCGATCGAGTCCGCGATGACCGCAACTTCCGGCGTCACGGGGATCCATGACCTGCACATCTGGGGGCTGTCCAGCGGCAAGACGAGTCTGAGCGCGCATGTTGTGCACGAGGGCTCGGTCTCCGTGGGTCCGCTGTTGACCCAACTGCGTCAGATGCTCAAGGAGCAGTTCGAGATTGCTCACGTCACCTTGCAGATGGAGACCGAGGCTTGCAGCGACGCACTCGATCAGAACCACTGGGTTGAGCCGCGCACCGGGCTTGCGGAGAAGGCTTTGAAGGCCTCCAGGTAAATCAAGGAATGCGGATGCTTTGCTTGGGTCATCGGTATGAGCCCGGGCGTGAGCGTTCGCGAGCGAAAGTCTCAGATGAGCTCGGGCTCTCACGAAACCCTCCATGTGATGTTCAAGTACCTGGCCATCGTCGGCTGGGGAGTCGCGCTCGTTTACCTGACCTACACCTCGATCCGGGACTACATGTCGCTGAAGGATCGTCGTGCAGCGAGAAGAGCCGAGCGGCTTGCGAAGAGGTCCAGGAAGAAGCGACGGTAGGTCGCCGACGCCCCCATGCACTTAAAGCCGGAGAACCAGATGGCTGAACCAAAAAATTCTGAACAGGCCAAGTCCCAGTCGCTGGAGTTCGACACGCCTAGCGCGTCGACTCCTCCGTCGCCGGATCACAAGCATGTGCAGGGCGAGAAGCATGACCACGGGAACGAGGCCGCCGAGGACCATGGCGATCACGATCATGGCCATGAGGGCGGCATCTTCGGCAGCAACTCGGAGTTGATCTTCTCGCTGCTGTGCGGTGCGCTGTTGTTGGCGGGGTGGCTGCTCGGCAAGTATCAACTGCTCTCGTCCACGCTGGAGACGAGCCTGTACGTTGTGGCCTACGTCTTCGGCGGCTTCTTCACGCTGCGCGAGGCGGTGGAGAACATCCGGAAGCGGCGCTTCGAGATCGACACGCTGATGCTCGTTGCCGCAGCCGGCGCGGCCGCGCTCGGCGAATGGGCTGAAGGCGCCTTGCTGCTGTTCCTCTTCAGTCTCGGACATTCCCTTGAGCACTACGCGATGGGCCGCGCAAGACGGGCGATCGAGGCGTTGTCCAAGCTGGCGCCCGAGACCGCGCTTCGCAAGCGCGACGGCACGACGCAAGAGGTGCCAATCGCCGAACTGGAGCCCGGTGACATCGTTGTGATCAAGCCCAACGAGCGGATGCCGGCCGACGGCTTTGTGATCACGGGCAAGTCCAGCGTGAACCAGGCGCCTGTCACCGGGGAGAGTATTCCCGTGGAGAAGCAGCCCGTGGAAGACGCGCAGCAGGCGCTTGCCGCGTTCGATCGCGTCGCAGCGACGAGTCGCGTTTTTGCCGGCACGATCAACGGCACCGGATCACTGGAGGTGATGGTCGCCAAGCGATCCACCGAATCCACCATGGCGCGCGTCGTGAAGATGGTGACCGAGGCGCAGCAGCAGCAGTCACCCACCCAGTCGTTCACGGCGAAGTTCGAACGCATCTTCGTGCCGACGGTGCTGGGCTTCGTCGGTGCGTTGCTGTTCGCGGGTTTCATCGTCGACGAGCCATTCAGTGCCACGTTCTACCGTGCGATGGCAGTGTTGGTGGCTGCTAGCCCATGTGCGCTTGCCATCTCGGTCCCCAGCGCCGTTCTGAGCGGCGTTGCACGGGCGGCGCGTGGTGGCGTTCTCATCAAGGGCGGTGCGCCGCTGGAGAACTTGGGCGTCTTGACCGCGATCGCGTTCGACAAGACGGGCACGCTCACGGAAGGCAAACCCAAGCTCGTGGATGTCCAGGCTGCGCCTGGCGTTGATCAGGATGAACTGCTGGCCGTGGCTGTCGCCATTGAAAGTCACAGCGATCACCCGCTGGCAGCCGCCATCGTGTCCGGCGCGAAAGAGCGGATGCAGGGGACGGATCAGCCCTTGAACGCGGAAGATGTTCACAGCGTCACCGGCAAGGGAGTCACGGGACGGATCGGCGCCGACGACGTCTGGATTGGCAAGGCCAAGCTCTTCGTGGAAGATGTTGGCGGCCTGCCGCCGGAAGTCGCGGGCATCGATCAGCACCTGATCGAGAAGGGCCGCACAACGATGATCGTCAAGCGCGGAGCGCGCTTCTTGGGTGTCATTGGCGTCATGGACACGCCGCGCCCGGCCGCCGCGGACGTGATGAGCAAGCTTCAGAAGCTTGGGGTCAAGGACTTGATCATGATCTCGGGGGACAACCAGCGGGTTGCCGACGCGGTGGCAAAGTCCGTCGGCCTGAGCGAGGCTAAGGGGGAGTTGATGCCGGACGACAAGGTCGGCTTCATCAAGCAGCTCAGCGCCAATGAGGGCAAGGTGGCGATGGTCGGGGACGGCGTCAACGATGCTCCGGCCATGGCCAGTGCAACGGTCGGAATTGCCATGGGCGCGGCCGGATCGGACGTGGCGTTGGAAACGGCTGACGTGGCCTTGATGGCGGACGATCTCTCGAAGCTTCCGTTCGTGGTCGGACTCTCCCGCAGGGCGAGCGGCGTCATCCGGCAGAACCTGTGGGTCTCCCTGGGCGTCGTGGCGGTCTTGATTCCGGCCACGCTCTTCGGCTTGAATATCGGCACCACGGTCCTGTTCCACGAGGGTTCCACCCTCATCGTGGTCATCAACGCGCTTCGCCTGCTCGCCTACGGCGACCAGAAGGCGTCGGACGCATGAGATCGACGAACAACAACGAGATCCGCCCATGAAACTTTTGATCGTCGAGGACGAGGAAAAGGCCGCTGAGTACCTTCGCAAGGGCCTCACCGAGGAGGGCTACTCCGTGGAGGTCGCCCACAACGGCGTCGACGGACTGCACATGGCCTCGGTCAACAACTACGACTTGCTCATCCTTGACGGGCAGTTGCCGGGCATTGATGGGCTCGCCATGCTGAGCGCGATCCGTCAGAGCAGCGATGTACCCATCCTGATGGTCACGGCACGCTCGCGCGTCGAAGATCGCGTCAAGGGCCTGCAAAGCGGCGCTGACGACTACCTCACCAAGCCCTACGCGTTCTCCGAACTCGTGGCCCGGGTGCAGGTTCTCCTGCGCCGGCGCACGGGCGGTCGACAGGTGACCGAGGAGTCCGTGTACCGTGTGGCCGATCTGGAGGTGGATCCCATCCGTCGCAAGGTCAGCCGCGCCGGTCAGCGGATTGACCTCACCACCAAGGAGTTTGGTCTCCTCGCGCTCTTGATGCGTCGAAAAGGCGAGGTGCTCTCCAGGACAGAGATCGCGGAGCAGGTCTGGGACATGAACTTCGACAGTGACACCAATGTGGTCGAGGTGGCCATACGCCGACTGCGCGTGAAGATTGATCAGCCTTTCGATCGAGCCCTGATCCACACCGTGCGTGGGATGGGTTACGTCATCGAAGACCGGCCCGCATGAGCGTCGCAATGCATGCGGGAAGCCTTCGGGCACGGCTCCTTCGTCGACTCGCTCTGCAGTCCATGGCGGGGCTCGGCGTCGTGTGCGTGGCTGTCTACGTGGTGATCTTCCTGACGCTCGATCAGCGCCAGAACCAGACCCTAGACATGAAGCGCGAGGCCGTTGAGCATCTCCTGAGGGAAGGTCGTGGCGCGCACGATCTGGACAGTGTGCGGCACCTGCTGAACGACTTTCTCGCTGGGCACGACGAGCTCACGCTGAGCGTGGCGGACAACTCGGGCCACATCTTTCTTCCGCCGCAACGCGCGGCGAGCGCCGACGTCAAGGTCGAGCGATTCCCGGTGCCGCTGCCTCCCGATCTGGGGGGCGCGGGGACAGCGTCGCTTGCCTTCGACCAGAGCAAGGACAAAGAGCTGCTCCTGCGGCTCGCATGGACGCTCGGTTTCGCCGCTGTCGGCGGCTCCCTGGTGCTCTCGGCAGCGGCGGCTTTTGGGGTCAGGCGCGAACTCGCGCCCCTTCGTGCACTTGTCAGACAGACCGCTGCAGTGAGCGCGGATCGTTTGGAGCTGCGGCTCGACGGCCGCGACCAGGTCGAAGAACTGCAGCCGCTCATCGCTCAAACGAACGATCTGCTTGATCGCCTCGCCATTGCCTACAGGCAGATGGAGTCGTTCAACGCTGATGTCGCACACGAGCTGAACAACCCGCTCTCGATTCTCATCAACAGCTGCGACTTCGCGATCCGGCGCCCTCGCTCGCCCGACGAGCTCAAGGAGACGCTCCATTCCAATCTCGAGGAGCTTCGTCGCATCGCCAGGATCGTCGCTGACATGCTGTTTCTCGCGAATGCACAGCGCGGCGCCCAGGCCAGCCGCGATGAGGTCACGGAGTTGGCAGAACTCTGTGCCGAGGTACTGGACTATCACGAAGGCTCGCTGCAGGAAGCGGGTGTTCGCGGCGTCGTGCGAGGGCGTGCCAGAGCCAGTGTGGACACCGGCCTGTTGCAGCGCGCGATCGCCAATCTGGTGGGGAACGCTCGCCGCTATGCGACGCATGGGACTGACGTGGTGGTTGAAATCGAGCCTCGTGGCAGGGAGATCTATATCGGCGTGATCAATGAGGGGCAGGAGATCCCCGCGGAGCACCTGCCAAGGCTCTTCGACCGTTTCTACCGCGTGGATCCTTCTCGCACTAGCGCCAACAAGAATCACGGTCTTGGGCTCTCCATCGTCGCTGCGATTGCGCGCATGCATGGAGGCAAGGCGACCGCTGCGTCTAAGGGTGGCAAAACGCGCATCGGCTTCACGATCTCTTCCAGCGCGGTGCCCATGTGATTGGCCAAAACGCTGCCGACTCGGAGGAGGACTGCCTGCCACGACTGGGCCAAAATTCGGGCCTGGGCGCATGCGCCCCTCCGGCATGCGCCCCTACGGCGCCTGCGCAAGAATCTGAACGATGCTGAAGCCTGAAGAATCCGGGAGCGCTACCGACGCCGGACTGCGCATGCCTGAGCAGGCAGCCGTCCGGGTTACGAGGGAGCTGCGGGATCTGGACAAGCTGATCCTTGCGCTTCCTTCGATGTTGGCGCACTGCAAAGTCGCCACGTTGAAGCGGCAAGCTGAGGCGATGAAGTCGTTGAGCTCAGTGCTGATGTTGACGATCCTTCTGGATCGTCCATTTTCGGAGGTGCTCGATGCGTCCGACGATCTGGCCAGGTCTGTTCGCCCCTTTGTCCAGCTCGCATCCAAGTCGCGCTTGTCTCTAAGCGCGCAGCTCGCCACGCGGCTGCTCTCGGATTTGGGCAATCAGCTGCACGCAAACATTGCCATCGCGCTACGTGGCGAAGGCGCGTAACCCTTGCGATACGCAGACTAGTCGCTGCCCGCGGCGGGGGTCTTCTCCTTCAAGAGGGTGCTCAGATGAGGGATCACGTTCTCATCGACGTGGTCCAGCATGGCCTTCGAGGCGTGGGCGTCTACGCTGGGAAGGTCGATGCCGACCTGTTGAGACCAGCTTCGGATCACGCCAAGGAAGATCATCGAAAGGCTTTGGCCATCTTCCATGAAGCGCAACAAGAAGGCCTTCAGGTTCTTCCTCCCATCATCCGAATGAAGATCCAAGCCTCCCGGCACGTCGAACAAGCGGTGAGCGATGATGTTCCGGCTCTCTAGAAAGCGCTCGAAGCGCTCGTCGAAACTGGGGTGCAGGTCCACCCGCTCCCGCAAGATGCGCAGTAGCTGGCCAAGCGTCGCCTTGCTGTGGCGTCGCAGGATTCCTTCCAGCTGTGCTTCCGACACGAGCGGCTCGTCCCGGAGCACAAACGTCAGGCAGGTGCTCATCAGGCGCTCCACGCCTTGTCCAGCCACCACCGCCAACCCCAGCGTCTTCAGCACGTCGTCCTGTTCGGGCGTGTAGCCCGATGCGATGTCGTTGTTCACCTTCGCACCTCCATCGCTCCATTCTCCGCTCGATGTCTGTCTTGTTCATCCCGGAACTGGCGCGTCCTTGGGGCGTGGAATCCCGATGAACAAAGGGCGCGAGCTAACAAACTTGTCATCGCTACGACAGGTCCGTTGAAAGCGGCAGATTTCTAAAGTGCTGTTCATGGTGGATGCGGTTGATGCTCTTGGTGAGCACGGCTCCACCGGAACAAGGAGATCTGTATGAACCGAACCGTTGCCATGATCGCTGTCGCTGCCAGCCTGTTCGCAGGCCTCAACTCGCCGGTCGCAGCACAGACGGCCGAACGCCTGATGAACGGAAATTCCATCTACGGCGTGCCGTTCGCGGGGCAGAAGACGGACTTCGTCGTTGACCTGGATTCGCGCCGGGCCATCAACATCGAATGTGGCCAAACCGTGCAATTCCGCCAAGGCGGGAAGACCTTCGCCTGGAAGTTCGACGTCGTCGGCCACCGCTCGGTGGACCTGTCCAAGATCGCCCCGGCGGGCTTCGCAAGCAAGCCGTTCAAGGTTTACGTCGACAAGAACGAAGGCGAACGAGCCTGAAACCCACGAAGCCGCAATAGCGGCTTCGCTTCTTTGGGGGATGCCATGGATGGGATCAAGGACGCGAGGTTCGGCACCGCCACGGCCAAGCAGGCTCAGGAATCGGATGAGTGGCGGGCGCAGGCGCTGGTATTTCGCGGAAAGCGCCAAGCCATGCTGGCGAGCAACATCGCCAACGCTGACACGCCCAACTACAAGGCGCGCGACATCTCGTTCGCAGACGTCCTGCGGGCATCAAGCCAAGCCGAGGAACTCATCGACCAGGATGGCAAGGAAATTGGGACGGCGCGTGAAGTGCCGCTCATACCGGCGAGCACGCTGGCGTTTGCTGGCTATAGACAGCCGTTGCAAGACAGCATCGATGGCAACACCGTAGAGGTCGAGCGCGAGCAGGCCGAGTTCGCTCGCAACACGATTCTGTACACCCTGGCGATGGCCTCGTTGGACGACGAGGCCACGGAGTTCAAACAGGCAGCTGCTCTGCCAAACGCCGCGTCGCCCACGAAGCGTGGTTGACGGCTGATCCACTCGCGGCAGGCATGTAGATGTGCTTCGGCGCGGTTCAGTCGCCTCGGGTCATCGCGGCGAAGGTGTCGAGCGCAGCTTCCTCGGCGAGCTCCGGGCGGTCATGCTCTCCAGCGATCGGCACACGCACGGGTGGTCCCAGCTCCGGCGGCGGGGTGAGCACAAGCACGGCCACAAAACGGCCGGATTCGCTGCGCACGATCTCAACATTCGGAACCCAGCTCTCGTCCATGAGCTCTCCCGCTCAGTGTTTGCTTCTGAAAGCCAGATGGTAGGCCGGTAAAAAAAGGGGATGCGCGATGCGCATCCCCTTCGCCTTTACCTTGCAATGAGCCTAGCCTTAGAAGCTGTGGCGCACCCCCACTTCCGCGCCGGAGGAGTTCTGGCCGCCCAGCATGCCCGCCGGCGTCGTGTACAGCACGGAGCTGCGAGCGGCGCCCTTGTTAGTCACGCGAGCCACGGTGCCGTAGAGCGCCGTGCGCTTCGAGAAGTCGTAGACGTAGCCCAGCGCCAGGCGGGTGCTGTCGTCGCCATCGGCGAAGTCGGAACCCACCGCGCCGCCGGAGCGGTTGGCGTTGGTGTAGCCCACGCGGATCTGGCCGACGGTCACCGGGATGGTCGCGCCCAGCGAGATTTCGGTCGACTTGCGTTCGCCCCACTTCTTCACGTCGACCAGGGTGTGCAACACACCCCACGGCGACTTGTAGTTGAACAGCAGGTTGTAGTTCTTGAACTTGGACAGGTTGGCGCCGACATCCGTCGTGCCGTAGGCACCGCCCACCAGGAAGCTCTTGTCTTCGTAGCCGATGCGGCCGCCGTAGTACTTGTTGCCCACGGTGTTCCCCTCGCCTGCGGCGACATGGAACTGACCGTAGACGCCGCCCAGGTTCTTCGGCAGGAAGTAGCTCACGCCGTTGTCTGTACGCTGGATCGTGGTTGCACCACTGCCCAGGTTCGCGCCGCTGCCATAAACAAAGATGCCACGAGATCCCACACCCACGATGCCGAACTCATCATTTAGCGCGTTGTTGTAGGTCGGCGTCGTGTCGCGGCCCAGGCGGACCTCACCGAAGTCACCCATCAGGCTGATCGTCGAGCGGCGGTTCCAGTACTTGCTCGCGTTGGAGGTACCGGTATCCAGATCGATGCCTGACTCCAGGTGGAAGCCAGCCGACAGACCGCCGCCCAGTTCTTCAACGCCACG
This sequence comes from Roseateles sp. So40a, assembly GCF_048081605.1. Classification (NCBI taxonomy): domain Bacteria; kingdom Pseudomonadati; phylum Pseudomonadota; class Betaproteobacteria; order Burkholderiales; family Sphaerotilaceae; genus Roseateles; species Roseateles sp. So40a. The sequence continues at coordinate 4,774,656 of NZ_CP182288.1, forward strand.
AACGCCCAGCCGGCTAGTCGTGTTGGCACCGGACGTCACGCCCTTGACCGTACCCGCGTTGCCGTTCTTCACCTGGCGGACCGCAACGTCGGCGACGCCGAACAGCGTCACGGACGAGGTTTGCGCGAAGGCCGAGCCGGCAAGCGCGCTGCATGCCAATGCCAAGAGGACTGGCTTATTCATGAACTTCTCCTATTCGATGGTCGATGCATAGAGACGCGATTCGCCTCAAGCACGACGCAGGCTAGGGAGAAGAGCAAGGGAAATCCACGAGTTCTACCGATTGAGCGGGTGCGTGCTCGCGCACGGTGGTCCAAACGGTCGTGAGGCGTGTCGCTGAGGACACAGCCGAAGCAGCAGGAAATTTCTGATGCGAGGTCACATGTTCGACACGTCCGGGAACGACCGACGCCATCGCCATCGAAGCTGACGAACCGGTAATCAGACGGTCAGTTGTTGGTCAATGCCTGATCTCTAGTCTCTCGTCTGCTCGCGATGTTCCGGCGATGCGAGTGTCCCGAGGATGCTCGGCAAATGCGCCAGTGCGAAGAAAGGCGCTCGATGAGAAGACAAGACATTCAACTGATTTCCAGGGCAAGACGAGGAGATGCTGCGGCCTGCTTCGAGGCGGGGCGCATGTACTTGGAAGGGATGAAGGGATTCCCGCGGCACGTGCCGCTTGGACTTGAGTACCTGAGTCATGTCGAGACTCTCAGGGAAGAAGAGGCTCAACGTCTTATCGTTGAGGCGCTCGATTTGCATGAGATCGCTGTTCACGGACGCGTCGCCACCCTTGAGCGGGCGGCACGCCTGGGTAGCGGAGAAGCGCAGCTCAGAGTCGCTATCTGGAATCTGCTCACGCAGGTCGATCAACGCGAGGCGATGGGCTGGCTTGGGCTTGCTGCGAGGTCTGGTCAGGTCGGAGCAAAGGACGCGCTGACGCTGCCGGCCTCCGCGGTTGACTCCGACGATGCGGCGGTGGTGCGTGTAAAGGCGCTGCTGGGGGTCCCGAAGATTGGATGGCCCGAGCTGATCGCGTTGGCGATGGAGCGGGCGCTGGTTAGAAAGGAGCCGCGCCTTCTACTGCGAGCCCTCGCGGTGAGCTTGGCCCTCGGGCAGTTATCCAACTCGACCCTGGCCGATCAGGTGTACGCGGCGATCAGCTTTGCCAAGTCGATCCCCGACGTGCGGATCACGGTCGATACGAAGGCCATCGAGGTGTTGCTCGATGACTGCGTTGATCGCGGGAACTGTGCCGCGGCGTTACTGCTGGGCCAGGCGCTGAGCGGCAACAACGTCGGATCGATTGACTGGGACATGCTGGTGCCGGCGCCGAACAGGCGCAAGGCTTCTGCCTTGCTCATGCGGGCAGCCGACGCTGGGTATGGCGAAGCCTGGACCCGGCTCTACGAACTGCATGCCAACAACCACAGCTCCGTAGCCAATCCTCCGATGGCGCGCTTCTTCTTGGAGAAGGCTGCAGCGAGCGGGGACGTCTCAGCGCAGCGCCGGCTGGGCGCAACGATCCTGCGCGCCGCTGCATCCCTACGCGATGCTGAACAAGGGATGCACTGGCTGTACCTGGCCTCGCAGTCTCAGGACTTCCAAGCCCAGGGACTGATCCGCACCTTAATCCTCCCGGTTCAAGGTTGCGAGTCCGACGCTGCGCGCGGCATCTTCGAAGTCGCGAAGACCAACGGCGCCTTGGCCGCACGGTTGAGGGTGGCAAGGGACTTTGGTCTCACCAAGCTCGAAGCCATGACCGTAGACATCGTCGAAGGACTGCGGCCATGGGGCTTGGTCGTGGGGAAGAACCCGTTCATCCAACATGCCAGGCTGTCTTCTCCGCGGGCTATACCTGCGCTCTCCTCTTCGACCTTGCAGACACTGAAGCGCAGCGCGGGCTACCTCGCTGATGGCAGCGTGCAGGGCTCTGGGCCTCGTGATATCGAGCTCCGGCATCGCGCGGCCAGATTGAAGCAGGCGTTGGACAACCACGGATTGTCTGAGTCTCTCTACTTCGCGAAGGCGAGTTCTGACGAGTTGGATGCCATGCGCGGTGGACCTCGATGGGCCCGCCAAGTGAAGTTGCAGCTGGATGCAGCCATGGGGCACGAGGGAGAGGAGCTTGGTTGAGATGTTCAACACTGCCTGGTCCCCGGCTCCCCTTCAACTTGTCCCCGCCGCGCCAATGCGCCAGATGGCCGGTGCAGTTTCCGTCGTCGTGCCGGTCTTCAATGAAGCGGCCAGCCTGAAGGCATTCCACGAAAGACTGAGCTTAGCACTGCTGTCTCTGGATCGACGCGTAGAGATCCTCTACATCGACGACGGCAGCACTGACGGGACGCGCGACGCCTTGAACGCGCTCCGAGCGCTAGACCCTCGCGTGGGTGTCGCAGCCTTCAGCCGAAATTTCGGCAAGGAAGCGGCCATGACCGCGGGGCTGCATCTGGCGCGCGGCGAAGCGGTGATCCTGATCGACGCCGACCTCCAAGATCCTCCCGCGTTGATCCCCGAGATGATTCGTACTTGGGAGGAAGGCGCCGATGTCGTCACGATGCGCCGGAGGTCGCGCGCCGGAGAGAGCTGGCTCAAGACGTTTTCGGCGTTCGCGTTCTACCGCATCTTCAACATGCTGTCGGATACCTCCATGCCGCCCGACGTGGGGGACTTCCGCCTGCTGAGCCGTCGCGTTGTTGACGCCATCAATCGGATCCCGGAACGCAACCGCTTCATGAAGGGCCTGTTTGCGTGGGTCGGGTTCAAGGCTGTCACGATCGACTATGACCGGGACGCGAGAAACCAAGGCCACACCAAGTGGGGCTTTCGCAAGCTCTGGCGCTTCGCGGTGGAGGGGATCGTCGGATTCTCGACGGTGCCGTTGAAGATGGCCACCTACGTGGGCCTGACCTGCGCTGTCGCGTCTTTCCTCTACGCGGTGTACTTCCTCGCGAAGACAGCGCTGTTTGGCGAGCCCATACATGGGTTTCCGACCCTGATCATCAGCATTCTGATCCTCGGCGGACTTCAGCTGATGGCCATCGGCATCCTCGGTGAGTACGTGAGCCGTCTTTTCATCGAGTCCAAAGCCAGGCCGCTGTACCTGATCGAAGAGTTCCGTCCCGCGGTGTCCTCGCCACCCCTGTGGGTCGCTGGAGCCAGGCCGTGGTGAACCGCGCCTTGGATGTACTCGAAGCGTCTCACACACCTCCCAGAGCGATATCGACCACGTTCTGGGTGGTCGTCTTGTTGGCGCTGTGCATCGGCCTTCGCACCCTGACGCTGGGAACCTACCCGCTCTCGGACAACACCGAGGCCCGGTACGCGGAGATCGCTCGAATCATGATGTCGGGCGGCGACTGGATCAATCTTCACCTGCCTGGGGATGTCGTCTTCTGGGGCAAGCCGCCGCTGTCGACCTGGTTCTCCGCGACCGGTCAACTGGCTCTCGGCGCCAACGAGTGGGGTGCTCGCCTGCCCATGCTGGTGCTCGCCATGATGGCCACGCTGATCGTCTGGAGATGGTTGCGTGACTCCAGTTCCCGCGAGGCCATCCTTGGCGTCGCCGTGTTGTGGAGCAGCGCGGTGTTCTTCGTGAGTGCGGGCGCAGTGATGACCGACATGGCTCTGACCGTCGCCGTGACGCTCAGCATTGGCGGCTTCTGGTGGGCGATCTCCGGGACCAACCTGACCAGAGTGCGTGTAGGCGCACTGGCGTTCTTTGTGGGGCTCGCCTTGGGACTGCTGGCAAAGGGTCCGGTGGCGCTTGTTCTATCTTTGGTCCCGGTCGTCGTGCATGGCCTGAGCTGTCGCGGTGCCTTCCGAGATGTGACCGCGCTGCCCTGGTTCAAGGGGGGACTGCTGGTCTTGAGCATTGCTGGACCTTGGTACGCGCTGGCGGAACTTCGCAGCCCAGGGTTCCTTGAATACTTCCTTGTCGGGGAGCACTGGAGCCGGTTCACGCAGCCGGGATGGACCGGTGACCTCTATGGCACCGCGCACGAGCAGGCCAGGGGAATCGTCTGGGCATACCAGGCAGTCGGATTCTTGCCTTGGAGCCTGCTTCTGCCCTGGCTGCTGATCGGCAGGCGCGGGGCCGCGAGACAAATCGCCGGCGGTACGCGATCGGGGAGATCTCCGGACACGGCGCTACTCGTCGCATGGGCGTTGACGCCAGCGCTGCTGTTCTCGGCGTCGAGGAACATTCTTTGGACGTACGTGCTTCCGGCCGCGCCTGCGTTGGCGATTCTTGCCGGGCGCTGGCTTGCACGAGATTCGCGGCAACGCGTTGTTCACGGGCTTGTCGCGACTGGACTTGTCATCCTGGCCGGTGCGGCCGCAGCGTTGCTCTTGAGCCAAGGGGCGATTGGCGCCATCCGATCAGCATCTGGCGTGCTGCTCCCGCTGCTGTCGGGCGGTCACAAAGCCTCGGAAGTGTCGTTCCTCAATGCGCTGCCGTACTCCGCCAGTTTCTACACGGGCGGCAAGGCGCACGACGTGGTCAAGGACGAAGAGCTTGACCTTTGGCTTCGCCGGGATCCGAAGCTCGGTCCGCTTCACGAGCACGAGTTCCTGGTGACCACCGAGAAGTCCTGGCGCTCCCTGTCCGAGGGCCGCCGCTCCCAGCTGCATGTGCTCTTCGATGCCGATGGCTATGTCCTGCTGGTCCGCGCAGGGCCGGCCGGATGAATCGCGGGACGCTGCCCAACGCGGCGCGCGCACGCGAAGCCGGCATGACACCTCATCAACTCGCCGCGCCTTTTGGTCGCGGCCTCTGCGCCGTGGCCGTCACGGCGAAATCGTCGACGCGCAGCACCTCAATTTTGGAGATTGATCAATGTTCATAGCCATCGGGTGGGCGCTCGCCTTGGCTTGCATCTTTGGCGTGTTCATCGCGCACGGGGGCAATATCGGTGTCGTGCTCAAAGCCTTGCCGTTCGAGATGACCACCATCTTCGGCGCGGCGATCGGCGCCATGTTGGCGACCAATCCTCCCAAGGTCATGAAGGCGACGGTGAAGGGTCTCGCAGCCTGCTTTAAGGGCAGCAAGTACACGAAGGCGCGCTACATGGAGCTGCTGGCGCTCATGTACGACATCCTTCAGAAGGCTCGCAAGGAAGGCCTGATGTCCATCGAGAAGGACGTCGAGGATCCGCACAGCTCGCCACTGTTTCAGAAATATGCGGCGGTGGGCAACGATCACCACGTCACCGAGTTCATCACCGACTACCTGCGGATGATGGTCTCGGGCAACCTGAATGCGCACGAGATCGAGTCCCTGATGGACGCTGAGATCGACACGCATCATCACGAGGCCTTCCTCGCCGTGATCGCGGTGCAGCGCCTGGCGGGCGGTCTGCCGGCCTTCGGCATCGTGGCTGCGGTGCTGGGCGTGGTGAACACCATGGGCTCGGTCGGCCAACCGCCGGCGGTGCTGGGCGGGATGATCGGTTCGGCGCTGGTGGGGACCTTCCTCGGGATCCTGCTGGCCTACGCCTTCGCTGAGCCGTTGGCCGGCGCGCTCGAATCCAAGGTGGACGAGGCCGGCAAGGAGCTTCAGTGCATCAAGACCACGCTCCTGGCTTCCATGCAGGGTTACGCGCCGCAAGTGGCCATCGAGTTCGGTCGCAAGGTGCTCTATTCGACCGAGCGTCCGTCGTTCGCGGAACTCGAAGGTCACGTGAAGGGCAAGCGGTGAATCCCCACAAGGGCCGAACGGGCCTCGATCGGCTCGTACATGCGTTTGGGTATTCGCTGCAAGGCCTTCGAGCTGCGTTTGTCGGCGAGTCCGCCTTCCGACAGGAGGTAGCGGTCGCCATCGTGCTGATGCCGCTTGCGCTCTGGTTGGGAGGAAACGGCGTTGAGCGGGCGCTGCTGATATCGTCGATCTGGTTGGTGCTTATCGTGGAGCTGCTCAACTCAGCTCTTGAAGCCGCGATTGATCGGATCTCTTTTGACCGTCACGAGTTGTCCAAGCGGGCCAAAGACATGGGCAGCGCCGCTGTCTTGCTCGCCATCGCGTTGGCTGCGACAGTCTGGGCTGCGGTGCTTGCGAGCCGCTGGCTATGACCGGGAAGCCTCGCGATGCCATCCCGCAGCCCTGTCATGCTCTGACAGGGCGGGCGCACTCGATGAATTGCAGTTGCCGCTTCCAAGCGCCTCGCCAGATTCCATAGCCAGTGAAGCTGCAGCTGGAAGCTGCCGTGGGTCGTGAGAATGAGGAGCCTGGCTGAGATGTTAGATCCCGTTCTACGCACCCTACAACTTGTTCCTGCAGTGCTGAGGCGGCATATTCAGGTGCAACGTTCATGACAGCTGTCAGCCCATCCGAAGGCGGCGGCGGCGCGCTGGTAGATAGCGGTGGGTGCGGCGAGTTAAGGTCAGTGTCCGTGAACGGCGCGTCGCTTGGGAACGGCCGTCGAGAGCCCCTCCTGCGAAGCTTCGTTCAGCCCGGCAAGGATGCCGCAATGCTGGGCCGTACGCTCGTCGTCGCATCGCCTGCGCAGATCCACGAGCTGCTCTTCCAGCAGACGCAGCTCCTCGATGCGTTTTGAGACATGACCAATGTGCTCGTCCAACAACGCGTTTACGTCGCCGCACGCGGCGGCGGGCTCATCACGAAAACGAAGCAACACCCGCACCTCGTCTAAAGACATGTCCAGGCTACGGCAGTACCGAATCATCTGAAGGCGATCCAGGTGGGCCGCTTCGTAGATCCGAAAGTTTCCGGAGGTCCGCGCCGGCGCCGGAAGTAAACCTTCCCGTTCATAGAACCGGATCGTTTCGATCGGCGTCGATGCGGCGGAGGAGAGTTCGCCAATCTTCATGGGGCTCCCGGCAGCGGATAAGTCATCTCGATTTTAGGGGTCATTGGGTTGACTCTGTAGTCGGTATAGGTTTTCCAATCGGGGCATGAGCACCTCTTCGCTGAATGACATCACTGCCTCCAAGGCTACGGTAGGCACAGCCGCCTGCGCGGGCAGCTGTTCCTCGTCAGGCTGCGGTGACCAGGCCGAGGCCCCCAAGGCGTCGGCGCTCGCCAGCGCACACACCAGCGTCCTCGACCTGCACATCCCTTCCATGGACTGCCCCAACGAGGAGCGTCCCATTCGAGCAGCGGTGGAAAAGATCGCCGGCGTTCGGCACATGCGGTTCGATCTGGCTCAGCGCGGCTTAGCTGTCGACGCTCCTCAAGACGCGTGGCCGCACGTGATCGCGGCCATCAACGGCTTGGGCTTCGCTACGGTTCCTGCGGCGCAATCGCCCGAGTCGGCATCTGAGACGCACGTCGAGATGGGCGCGGTGTCCGCTGGCGCCACGGCATGTCGCGACCCCTCGTGCTCGGAGCGGATCGCCGTTTCCAGCGAGGCGGCGCCGCACGGCGGCACCGCCTTCGCAGGCCTGCTGCTACGCGTGCCAGCGATGGATTGCCCGACCGAGGAGGCGCAGATTCGACGCGCGCTTGAGCGGGTCCCAGATGTCCGTCGCCTACAGTTCGACCTTCCCGCACGCACACTGTCGGTGGACGCGCCGGCTTGGGCCAAGGATGCCGTGGTGCAGGCGCTGCTGGCAACCGGCTTCAAGTCTGAGGTGCTCAGCGAGCCACCGTCGGCCGAATTGACTGCGAAATCCCAACGCGCCGAGTTGACGCGGTTGATCGCTGCGCTGGCGGTGGCCATCCTCGCGGAAGGCTTCCATTTCTTCGCTCCCGACACCACCGTCTGGAAGGTAGTCGGCATGGGCGCTGCGGCTGCGGCCATTGCTCTCTCGGGCCTTTCTGTCTTCAAGAAGGGGCTGTCCGCGCTGCTGCGCGGGCAGCTCAACATCAACGCGCTGATGAGCGTGGCCGTGATCGGCGCCTTCCTCATTGGTCAGTGGCCTGAGGCCGCCATGGTGATGGCCCTGTACTCGCTGGCCGAGCTGATCGAAGCCCGCTCGGTCGACAGGGCAAGAAACGCCATCGCAGGGCTGCTGTCGCTTTCACCCAGCCAAGCGGAAGTCCAGCAGCCGGATGGGTCCTGGACGCTCCGACAAGCCAAGCTTGTCCAGGTCGGCTCGCTCGTGCGGGTCAAGCCTGGCGAACGATTTGCACTGGACGGCCGCGTGAGCGCTGGCCATGGCGCCGTGGACCAATCGCCGGTGACGGGCGAGAGCGTGCCGGTGGACAAGGCGCCAGGCGACGACGTATTTGCGGGAACGATCAACCAGAGCGGCTCGCTGGAGTTCCGCGTCACCAAGCCGGCCAGCGACACGGTGCTTGCTGGAATCATCCACGCAGTCGAAGAGGCCCAGAGCCAACGCGCGCCGACGCAGCGGTTCGTCGACAAGTTCGCCGCCGTCTACACACCGGCGATCTTCGTATTGGCGCTCGCGGTGGCGCTGGGTACGCCGCTTCTGCTTGGCTGGGACTGGATGACCGCCGTCTACAAAGCACTGGTGCTGCTTGTCATCGCCTGCCCGTGTGCGCTGGTGATCTCCACGCCGGTGACTGTTGTGAGCGGCCTCGCAGCTGCTGCGCGCCGCGGCATCTTGATCAAGGGGGGCGCCTACCTGGAGCATGCCCGCAAACTCTCCGTCCTTGGCCTGGACAAGACCGGCACCCTGACCGAGGGACGGCCCAAGTTGGTGGCGAGCCAGGTCGTTGCTGACAGCGGCGACGAGGGCAAGGTCCTTCGCTTGGCCAAGAGCCTGGCGGCCCGATCCGATCATCCGGTGTCCAAGGCTGTCGTGGACGGTCTGGCCGGCGAGCCCCTTGAGGTGACGGCCTTCGGCGCTGAACTGGGCAAAGGCGTTCACGGCACGATCGACGGTGTCGAGTACGTCCTGGGCAACCACCGCTGGATCCACGAACGCGGACAGTGTTCGGCCGAGCTGGAGGCGGCCCTGCTTAAGCACGAGTCGCAAGGCCGCACGCTCTCCCTGCTTGCCAGCAGCAGCCAAGTGCTCGCGATGTTTGCCGTTGCAGACACCACCAAAGACACAAGCCGCCAGGCGATCGCCGAACTCAAGGCCGTAGGCGTGCGCACGGTCATGCTGACCGGGGACAACGAGGCGACGGCCAAGGCGATTGGTCAGGAGGTCGGCGTCGACGAGGTTCGCGCGAACTTGCTGCCCCAAGACAAGCAGGCATGGGTGACCCAAACCGCTGCGGCTCAGGATGTAGGCATGGTCGGCGACGGGGTCAATGACAGTCCGTCGCTGGCCGCCGCCTCGGTGGGGTTCTCCATGGGCGCTGCGGGCACGGACACCGCTAAGGAAGCCGCCGACGTCTTGATCATGAACGACGACCTCCGCAAGGTTGCAGAAACCATCAGGCTTTCGAAGCGGACATACTCGATCCTTTGGCAGAACATCACGCTCGCGCTGGGCATCAAGGCCGTTTTCTTTGTCTTGGCGGTGTTCGGCAGCGCCTCCATGTGGATGGCCGTGTTCGCCGACATGGGAGCCAGCTTGCTGGTGGTGTTCAACGGGCTGCGACTTCTCAAACCGCTTCGCGCTTGACCCAATCCTTTTTGCCCAATCGTTAGCTCGCCTAAGCAGTAGTTAACGCAATCTTTAGGCCCGCTCGACGGGCCGCCTTTTCGTTCGGGAACAACAATGAGTCGCACTCACGGCGTTCTACATGCCGGTCTCAGCATGGCGCGCAAGATCCTCACAGCGGGCTTGATCCTCTTCAGCATGGTGGTGAGCGGCGCTGCGAGTGCCGCGGAGGCTGACGTGCGCCGCATATGGCAGATCCTCGATTACTTGGCTGTCGACTATTCGGGTGCGGTACAGGACGGCAAGATCGTTGCGCAGTCCGAGTACGACGAGATGCGGGAGTTCGCCAAGACCGCGCACGACAAGATCGCTGCCTTGGAAGACAAGCCCGAACGCGCGACCTTGCTGCGCGAAAGCGAGGCCCTTCAAGCGGAGATTGCTGCCAAATCCGATGCCACCAAGGTCGGTGGTTTGGCCAAGGCGTTGGCGAATCACCTGATCGCGGTCTACCCGGTCCCGCTCGCACCCACCGCGCTGCCTGACCTGAAGCTGGGCGCCTCGGTCTACGCGGCGAACTGCGCGGCCTGCCATGGAGCGTCGGGCAACGGCGACGGCCCTCTGGCCAAGCAGCTCGATCCCAAGCCGATCGCGTTCACTGACCACGACCGGGCTCGCCAGCGCAGCGTGTTCGCGCTGTACCAAGCGGCCAGCCAGGGGATCGCCGGAACCGCGATGCCTGCGTTTGGTCAGCTCTCCGAGGAAGATCGTTGGGCGGTCGCGATGTACTTGGGCACTTTCGCCCATGACGACAAGCAGCGCGAGCAGGGACAGCGCATCTGGAAGGAATCCGATAAGGCGCGCAGCGAGGTCAGCGGGATCGATCACTTCGTTCGCCTGACTGAATCCGAACTCGCGGGCGCCCTCGGGGAGGCCCAAGCTGCGGCGACGATGGCCTATCTCCATGCGCACCCGGAGGCACTTGCGGCGCCGAGCGCGAACAGCCTCACGCTGGCGCGCGAGCGGTTGCATCAAAGCGTTGACGCGTTCAAGGCGGGCAAGCCCAAGGACGCCGCCGAGCTGGCGTTGTCTTCCTATCTCGACGGCGTGGAACCTTACGAGCAAGCGCTGGCAGCCCGTGAAGGCTCCCTGAAGGACCAGATCGAAGTGGCGATGGGCCAGTACCGCTCGCTGATCGCATCCCAAGCCCCGCTTCAAGTAATCGAAGCGTCTGCCGCCAAGATTGACGGGCTGTTCGACGCCGCAGATCAAGTGCTGGCATCCGCGGGCGCTGACTCGACGGCCGCATTCTTCGGAAGCCTGACCATCCTGCTGCGCGAAGGCATCGAAGCGCTGCTGGTCGTGGTCGCGATGATCGCGTTCCTGCGACAGGCCAAGCGTCCCGACGTGCTGCCGTACGTTCATGCAGGCTGGATTGGCGCCCTGGCGGTCGGGGGCGTCACCTGGGCCATCGCGACGTATGCGGTGTCGATCAGCGGCGCCAACCGTGAGGTCACCGAGGGGCTGTCGAGCCTGTTCGCGGCCATCGTGCTCCTGAGCGTTGGCATCTGGATGCATCAGAAGAGCGTGGCCGGCCAATGGCAGGCCTACCTCCGCGAGCGCATGTCCGCAGCGCTGAACCGACGATCGGCCTTCTTCATGTTCGGTCTGGCCTTCGTGGCCGTTTACCGCGAGGTGTTTGAGACGATCCTGTTCTACGCCGCATTGTGGGGCCAGGGAAACGACGGTGCCATTCTTGCGGGTCTGGGCGTCGGGGTGCTTTTCCTGGTGCTCATCACGGTGCTCCTGCTGCGGTACAGCGCCCGGCTTCCGATCGGCAAGTTCTTCTCCGTGAGTTCGTGGCTCGTGGCCATCCTCGCTGTGGTCCTGACGGGCAAGGGCGTGGCCGCCCTGCAAGAGGCTGGCTGGATCGCGCCGAGCGCGCTGTCCGCTCCGCGTCTCGAAGTTCTGGGGGTCTATCCATCGGTCATCGGCCTGACCGCCCAGGGGGCCGTTCTTCTGCTCGTCCTGGCCTTCTTCCTGCGAAATGCAAGATCAAAAGCGGTGCGCGCTCATTGAAGCGGACCGAGCGGCATGCAACACTCGGCGGGCCTAGGGATGCCGAGCTGTGGTCCGCACTTCCAGCGATAGGAAGAAGAGGCTAGCAAGAGCCAGGGTGCTGAGTCCGGCAGTGATCGCGAGCGCACCCGCTCCCCATACATCGACGGCCAGACCAAAAGCCCAAGGCGCCAGCGCTTGCGCGATTCGCGCAGGCACCCTCAAGACTCCCTGCCGATATCCGTACCCGTGGGCAACCGCGAGCGGAAGCGTCCCCTTGGCGATAGTCAGGATGCCGTTTCCCGCGCCGTGCAGCTGACCTCGCGGCGAAGCTCGACGGACAGGCTTTGGAGAGATCGGGGCCGCAGCCCCGCACTCGCGCTCAAATGGCGCTCTGATTGACCCGTTCGGACAGCTTCTCCGCCGTCTCCTTGCGCTCGCTGTACCGATCGACTAGGTAGTCGCCGTGATCGCGCGTCAGCAGCGTGAACTTGAACAGCTCTTCCATCACGTCGACCACGCGGTCGTAGTACGAGGACGGCTTCATGCGTCCCTCCTCGGTGAACTCCGCGAAAGCCTTGGCGACGGACGACTGGTTCGGGATGGTCAGCATCCGCATCCAACGGCCGAGCACGCGCATCTGGTTCACCGCGTTGAAGCTCTGCGAGCCGCCCGAGACCTGCATCACCGCCAGCGTCTTGCCCTGCGTCGGACGCACGGCGCCCGACGTGAGCGGGATCCAGTCGATCTGCGACTTCATCACGCCGGTCATCGCGCCGTGGCGCTCGGGGGAGCACCACACCATGCCTTCGGACCAGTCGGCCAACTTGCGCAGTTCCTGGACCTTGGAATGGGTGTCGGCCGCATCGTCGGGCAGCGGCAAACCGGACGGATCGAAGATCTTCACCTCGCCGCCCATGGCCTCCAGCAGCCGTGCCGCTTCAAAGGTCAGGAGACGGCTGTAGGACCGGACACGCAGCGACCCATACAGCATCAGGAATCGCGGACGATGTTTCGACGGCTCGCGCACCGTCAGCCGCTGCTGATCCGGCACATCGAAAAGGTCGGACTGCAGTGCCGGGAAAGTCGGATCGAGCTCAAGCACGTTGCGCTCCTTGTTCGTACCAGGCTTGCGAGCGGTTCACGATGGCGACGACTGCGAGCATCACCGGCACTTCGATCAGCACGCCGACCACGGTGGCCAAGGCGGCGCCGGATTGGAAGCCGAAGAGGCTGATGGCGGTGGCCACGGCCAGCTCGAAGAAGTTGCTCGCGCCGATCAGCGCCGACGGACCGGCGACGCAGTGCTGAACGCCCATCCTGCGGTTGAGCCAATAGGCCAGGCCCGAGTTCAGCACGACCTGGATGAGGATGGGCACGGCCAGCAAGGCGATGACCAACGGTTGCTCGATGATGCGATCGCCCTGGAAGGCGAACAGCAGCACGAGCGTCAGCAGCAGCGCAGCAATCGAAAGCGGGCCCAGCTTGGTGGCGACTACCTGGAAGTGCGCGGCACCAGGCTTGAGTAGCTGTCCGCGCCACAGCTGGGACAGGATGACTGGCACGACGATGTAGAGGCCGACCGAGGTCATCAACGTGTCCCACGGCACCGTGATCGAGGACAGGCCCAGCAACAGCGCGACGATGGGTGCGAAGGCGACGATCATGATCGCGTCGTTGAGAGCCACCTGCGACAGCGTGAAGTACGGATCTCCCTTGCAGAGCTGGCTCCACACGAAGACCATGGCCGTGCACGGCGCCGCAGCAAGCAGGATGAGCCCGGCGATGTAGCTGTCGAGTTGATCGGCCGGAAGCCACGCGGCGAACAGGTGGCGGACGAAGATCCAGCCGAGCAGCGCCATCGAGAAGGGCTTCACCGCCCAATTGATGAACAGCGTGACGCCGATGCCCCTGGCGTGCGCCTTGACCTGGCCGAGCGCCGCGAAGTCGATCTTCAGCAGCATCGGAACGATCATGACCCAGATGAGCAGGCCTACAGGAATGTTGACCTGGGCCACTTCGAGGGAGGCGACCGCCTTGAATACGCCGGGAAAGAACTGACCCAGCGCGACGCCCACGACGATGCACAGGGCTACCCAGACGCTGAGGTAGCGTTCGAAGAAGCTGATGGCCGGCTTGGCCGCGGCGGCGACGGGCTTGAGAGTTGCGGTAGTCATGGCCGGACGTCAGGACTTCGAGATGGCATCGAGCGCGCGCTGGAGCTCGGCGTTGGACATGGTCTCCAGCGGCAGTTGTGCCAGCTGGAGCATTCGGTACCCGATGGCCTGCCGCGTGAGCTCGAAGGCCTGCGGCTTGTCCGCCTCGGGCGCATTCGACGGGTCGGCGTAGCCCCAATGAACCTTGACGGGGCTGCCGGGCCAGTAGGGACACTGCTCAGCCGCGGCGCTGTCGCACACGGTGATGACAACGCGCATCTCGGGCGCGCCATCGGTGACGAACTCGTCCCAGCTCTTGCTGCGATAGGCGCTCGTGTCGATGCCTGCGTCGCCCAGCGCTTGGAGGGCATAGGGATTGATGCGCCCGCTCGGCGCGCTACCGGCGCTGAAGGCCTTGATGTCTTTGCCCAGACGCTGGGCCCAATGGTTCAGCATGCCCTCGCTCAGCACGCTTCGCGCCGAGTTGTGGGTGCACAGGATGAGAACGTTGGTGGTCATGGCTCAGCGGGTCCCGATGTCTTTGACTTCCTTGTGGATGGCCATGGCGTCCAGGCTCTGCAGCGGCAAGGACATCATCAGTTCGAGGCGGCGCTTCATCGTGACCGCCGCGGCGCGGAAGGCTTGCTGCTTCGTGTCTTCGCTGCCCTCGACAGCCGCAGGGTCCGGCATGCCCCAATGCGCGGTCAGCGGCTGGCCGGGCCACACCGGGCAAACCTCGCCAGCGGCCTGGTCGCAGACGGTGAACACGAAATCCATCTCGGGAGCGCCCGGCTGAGCGAACTCCTCCCAGCTCTTGCTACGGAACCCGTCCGTGGGGATGCCCAGTTGGCTGAGCTCCTTGAGGGCCAGCGGATGGACTGCGCCCTTGGGGTGGCTGCCTGCCGAATACGCCTGGAAGCGGCCATTCCCCAGGTGGTTGAGCAAGCCCTCGGCGAGGACGGACCGTGCAGAGTTGCCCGTGCAGATGAACAGCACGTTGTAGACCGTCGATGTCATGCCAGTTTCCTTTCAGCAGTCGCAGTTGGTCGATGTGGGTTCCACGGCGCAGGCGGTGCCCTGGCAGCAGTTTTCGGTGAGGTAGGCCAGGAGCGCGTTCATCTGCGGGTACACGGCGCGATAGATCACATGCCGGCCCGATTGCTCCGAGGTGACGAGTCCTGCTTCGCTGAGGTCCTTCAGATGGAAGCCCAGCTTGGCGTAGGCCACCCCCAGCATCTCGACGAGGGCGCCCGGTGTGAGGCCGTCCTCTCCCGCGACGACCAGTGCGCGAAATGCGTCGAGACGAATCGGATGCGCCAGCGCGCCGAGGCCAGCAAGGGCTGTTGTCTTGTCCATGGCAATAATTACAACAAAACTTGTAATTATCCGCAAGGTCCCGGCCTTGAAGAAATCAATGAGGCCGCTACACTCCGCGCCCTCCCTGCTCGGCCGCTTTGCCCATCGCCCGGGAACCTCTCTCGTAAACACATGGCCAGCCAGGCGAAGCCCTCACTCTTGCAACGCATTCCTAAGGCCGACGCCTACTCCAACTATGACTACGCTGCGGCTCCGCTGGCTGGGGCGCGCCAATGGGTGGATCTGAAGGAAGATATGAAACATGAGGGTGGCGCGACGTGAACTCAGCGCTTCGCCACATCGATGCGCCTCAGGATGCGCTGAATTCCAAGAATGAACGCGCACTCGCCGCTAGCGAAAAAGCTGGGGCCGATAAGCATGGACCATCTGATGAGCGATTAGCGGGCGCTTCCCGAGAAGCCCAGGTGTGGCAGGACTTAATGTCTCCGACGCCGTGATGATCGTCGTAGGCTCTCCTCCCGAGAGGTTCAGGCGCTGGGGGCAGAGGCTCGCTGATTTGGCCATTCAAGGCCTACAGCGGTCCAGCCATTCTGTGATCCGGCGAAAACGCGCCCGCCATGCATGACTGCGATGGCCCTGACGATGGCCAAACCCAGCCCGTGATGGCTGCCCGACTTTTCACGCGCGGGATCGCCTCGCACGAAGCGATCGAAGAGTCGCGGCAGCAGTTCCGGAGCAAGGGCGGGCCCCGGATTCCGCACGGACACACTCACGGCGTTTGATTCAAGCATCTTCAACTCGATGATGATCGCCTCGCCGCGCGGCGTGTACCGGGCCGCGTTGCCGACAAGATTCACAAGCGCCCGCCGAATCAGACCGGCGTTGCCCTGGACCTTGGCATTGCCTTCGATGCGCAACCGAACGCCTTGCTCTTCGAGCATGGGTTCGAAGTACTCGGCGATGTGCTCTGCCTGTGCTCGAAGATCGAGCGGATCGAGGCGATCGGCGAGCTGCCCTTGATCAGCCTTGGACAGGAACAACATGTCATTGACGAGGCTGGAGAGTTCCCGCAGAACTTCCAGGTTCGTTCCCAACACTTCGCGCAGTTCAGCTGCAGGACGATCTCGAATCAGCGCTACTTCGGTGCTGCTTATCATGGTGGCCAGCGGCGTGCGTAGTTCATGCGCGACGTCTGCGCTGAAGCCTTCCAGTTGACCGTAGGCCGCCTCGACACGGCCAAGCGCGCTGTTGAACGCGTGAACCAACTCCTGCACCTCTGCAGTGTTGACCGGCGATAGTCGTGAAGAGAGCGACCGCGGGTTGAGCGCCGCCGCCTCCTCTGAAAGCTGACGTACCGGACGAAGCGATCTGCGCGCGACCCACGCGGAGATCAAGACGATCAGCGCAACGCCCACACCACACACAATTGCGAGGCGGTTGCCATAGCGACGCAACATCGCTTCCTGATCGCGAGCGTCAATCGCGACGATCAACGCCTGATGTCCAAGTACCGGGTGGGCCGGGATGGACACTTGCCGCGCCTGCATCACAAGCCCGTCCTCCCGAACGACTTCGAGCTGATTGGCCGTCTTCGCAAGGACTGGCGGCTGACTTCCACCATAGAGGCTGCGGCCGTTTTCTCCCACCAGCCAGATGCGCATCTGTCCATGCCCGATCAATACGTCGTTGAGGTGATGCGTCAGCGCCGGCACATCTGCGGGACTGCGCACTTCCTCCAACAGATGCTCGACCACGTCGATCTTGCCCTCAAGGTCATGCTCCCGGGCCCGCTCGATCTCGCGCTTGAGACCGCTGTGAAGAAGGAGTGCGACTGCGACGAAAACGGCAACGGCCAGCAAAGTCATTGCAAGCGTCAGCCGCTGAGCCATCGACCGCAAGGGACTTCGCGGCCACGAGGGGGCGAGCAGTGAGAGATGGTCTCGCCTCAACCGCGATCCTCCAGCACATACCCCATGCCGCGGACCGTGTGCAGCAAGGGCTTGTCGAAACCCTCATCAAGTTTCACCCGCAACCGACGTACCGCGACATCAATCGCGTTGGTCTCGCTATCGAAATTCAGATCCCAGACCTGCTCTGCGAGCACCGTTCGGGAAAGGACTTCGCCGTGGCGCCGCAGCATGACGGACAACAGGGTGAACTCCTTGGGCGAAAGATCCAGACGCTTGCCCGCCCGCGTCACCTTGCGTCGGGACAGATCGACCTCTAGGTCCCCCAAGCGCAGCGAGGTCAAGGGTTGGGAGGCATGCGTGGCGCCGCGGCGAAGAAGCGCTTCGATGCGAGCGAGAAGCTCAGTGAAGGCGAAGGGCTTGATCAGGTAATCGTCCGCGCCAACCTTGAGACCATGCACCCGGTCTTCCACCTTGTCGCGCGCTGTGAGCATCAGCACCGGCGTGGACTTGTCCTCCCTTAGCCGGCGCAGGACCTCGAACCCGTCAATGCCAGGCAGCATCACATCAAGTACGACGAGGTCGTACTGACCTTCGACGGACAAATGCTGCCCATCAATCCCGTCGCCGGCCAAATCCACCACATAGCCGCTTTCCGTGAGGCCCTTCTTGAGGTAACTGGCCAAGCGGGCCTCGTCCTCGATCACTAAGATTCTCATGACCAAAGTGTGACGCAGGACGGCCTTCCGCACGAGGACAGCCACATTACCGGTCTGTCATGTTCCTGTCCCCGCGCCGTGGGGACAGGGTTTGTACAGTCGCGCCCAAGCTACTTGCGAACGCCCTGCAGGTAGCTCTTCCTTCAGGAGCTACGTCATGAGTCTGCGCACCCTTGTGGTCTCGATCGCCTTGGCCGGCGCCGCGTCTGTCGCACCGTGGGTCGCGGTGGCGGCCAACGAGGTGGTCAGCGGCACTGCGACCAAGGCATCGTCAAGCAGCAGCTTCGCCCAGGGCGAGGTCAAAAGGATCGATGCTGGCCAAGGCAAGTTGACGCTCAAGCATGGCCCCATCGAGAACCTTGGCATGCCGGGCATGACGATGGTTTTTCGGGCTGACGCGTCGGTCCTGGCGCAGCTCCAGGTCGGCGACCAGATCAGGTTCAAGGCTGACAAAGTGGATGGAACGATCCAGATCACGGAGCTGCAAAAGTGAGTGGTTTCCCTGAGTCTTGCCGCACCGATTCCGAGCGCTACACCGCCTTGTAGAACCTCCCGGTTCACCGATTGCCCCACTTTCACAACTGGCCTTTGCGCCCCTACACTGACGCCATGACCCTGTTGGTCCGAACCGTCTTCGTTTGCTTGCTTGCCGTCGCCATCCCCTTGCAGGGTGCGGTGGCTGCGGCCATGCGCTGCTGCGGAATGGAACACCATCAAGTTGACACCGCGCTCGACGAGGAGCACGCGGGCCACGACCATCATGACCAATCCGCCCCTTCGGACGTCCTGGATGAGCACTTGCAAGACGGTCACGGTCATGCGCAGCCAAGAGTTCACGGAGTTGATTCCAGCGCCGCGCACAACCACGGGCTTTCGCACGGGGACCTGAAGCAGTCCGGGGCAGCCAAGGCCTCGGCCAAATGCAACGTCTGCGCGTCCTGCTGTGGCGCCGCCGCGCTGCCGTCGCGCGCCGCAACCGTGATCCAAGTCGCGACCGAAAAGGATCGCTACTGCGCGTCGGTCGCTCCTGACGCGGAGTTCACGACAAGCGGCCCTGAGCGGCCCCCACGAACCTCCTTCCTCTGACGACGTTCGCCGTATGCGACGCCGGGTCCGCTCGTCTTGAGCGCGGACCCCGGTTGAACGCGTCGAGTTGAGCTGCTATGCCTTCGGACCTGTTCGAGGCGTGGCGAGTCTGTCCTACCCCAGGACGGCGTTCACGAGGAATGACATGTTTTCCCGAACTACCCTTGGCGCGTGGGCACTGGCCCTTGCGACGCCCGCATTCGCCCAACATCCGGGCCACGGCACCGCGCTCAATACAGTGCCTGCCCGATCGACTCCCAAGTCGCAGGCCGCGGTGTCGGCATTTGCACTTGGTCAAGGCGCCGGCACTGGAGAAGCGGCGCCAGGCACAGCCGCAAACGACCTACGCCACCTCCCAACTTTCGAGAGCTACCGCCGGTTCGCCGACGAACCGATTCAATCCTGGAAGGCCGCCAACGACCGGGTGGGCCAGATCGGGGGCTGGCGCGCCTACGCCAAGGAGGCCTCGGGCGTGTCGGAGCAGCAGTCTCCCGATCGTCAAGGGCATGCCGGTCATGAAGCGAAGCCGGAGCAGCCGAGTGCGAACTCGCCGCGTCCGAACACTGCCACGGCGACAAATGCCTCGCAGCAGACCGAGATGGCAATACCGCCAGCCAACGCTGCGGGTCGCGCACCCGCCAAGGCAGCGCAGCCAGCCGCCGCGCCTGCAAGCCAGGCCGGAGGCAGCCATCCCCAATATCACTGAACTACTGGAGACCGTGCATGAATAGCCGGCACAGCCGCGTCCCGCGGCGCACTACCTGGGCGGTCGTTCCGCTAGCCGCAACGTTGCTGGCCGGTTGCGCCAGCACCGCCATCGACAGCAACTTCAATGACGTGCAGCTCCTTGCGCAGAGCCGACTCGGCGCCGAAGTGAAATGGCTGCGCTCGCCTGAGGCTCGCGAGCAGGCCTCCAAGGAAGTGCAGTCGATCTTGGCCCAGCCCCTCAGCGCCGACGACGCAGTACGTCTTGCGCTGGCCTACAGCCCGGCGCTGCAGGCCACGCTCTACGACAGCGCGGCTGCGTCCGCCGCGGCCGCTCAAGGTGCCAGGCTACCCAACCCGGTGTTCACCTTCGAGCGCCTGGTGCGAGGACAAGGGGCCGATCGAGACCTCGACATCGGTCGGTCGCTGGGCATCTCCGTTTTCGACCTCTTGCTGCTGCCAAGCCGCATGCGGATCGCCAACTTCCAACAGCAGCAGATCCAACTGCGACTCGCCGGCGACGTCGTTCAGGCAGCCACTGACGCCAGGCAGAACTGGGTCCGCGCAGTTGCCGCACAGCAGCAGGTCCAGTACGCAGAGCAGGTCAAGGCCGCGGCCGACGCAAGCGCTGAACTCGCTCGACGCATGCAGGCCGTGGGCAACTTCAGCAGGCTCCAGCGCGCCAGGGAGCAGGCATTTGCCGCTGAGGCGGTGGCACAACTGGCCCGTGCGCGGCAAAGCGCGCAAAGCAGCCGCGAAGCGCTTGTGCGCACTCTGGGGCTGGATGCCGCGCAGGCGCGCCAGCTCAAGCTGCCGGAGCGACTGCCGGACCTGCCCAAAACTCCGCGCGATGAGGCCCAGGTCGCGCAGCAGGCAATCGAGCAGCGACTCGACGTGCGCATGGCGCAGGCCGATCTTCGAGCGACGGCCCGTGAACTTGGACTCAGTCGCGTGACCAGCGTCATCAACGGACTCCATGTCGCAGCAGTGCGCAACCGCGAGACCGGCGAGCCGCCGCAAAGAGGGTTTGAGCTTGAACTGCCGATTCCGCTGTTCGATTTTGGCGACGCGGTCCGTGCGCGTTCGCAGGCCACCTACATGGCCGCGGTCAATCGCACCGCGCAGTTGGCCGTGGACGCGACCTCGCAAGTGCGCGAGACCTACGGTGCCTATCGAACCTCATTCGACGTTGCCCGGCATTACATGGACGAAGTGGTGCCGCTGCGCAAAACCATCTCGGAAGAGAACCAGCTTCGCTACAACGGCATGTTGATCGGGGTGTTCGAGCTCATAGCCGACGCGCGCGACCAGGTCGCCAGCGTCAACCAAGCACTGGAAGCGCAGCGCGACTTCTGGTTGGCAGATGCGGCGCTTCAAGCCACCTTGATCGGCAAGCCCGCAGGACCCATCGCCTTCCAATCTCCCTCCGCTGCCCCGACCGGCGGCGACGCAGGCCACTGATTTCCACGGAGAGTTCCATGACAAACAGCCGACGCCGATTTCTGGCGGGAACCGCGGCCGCGGGCGCCGCCCTGGCGGCCTCGACCGTGAGCAAAGTGGCGATGGCCGCCTTGCCCGAGCCGGTCTATCAATCCAACCCCTTGTCCGCCGCACCGCTTCATCCCACAACGGGCCGTCCCTACAACCCGATGGTGACGCTCAACGGCTGGAGCTTGCCCTGGCGCATGAATAACGGCGTCAAGGAGTTCCACCTCGTGGCCGAGCCTGTGGTGCGAGAGTTCGCTCCCGGGATGAAGGCTCACCTCTGGGGCTACAACGGTAGCTCGCCGGGGCCGACCATCGAGCTCGTGGAAGGCGACAAGGTTCGCTTGTTTGTGACCAACAAGTTGCCCGAGCACACGACGATTCACTGGCATGGCGTGCGGCTTCCTAACGGCATGGACGGCGTGGGCGGACTCACGCAGCCGCACATTCAGCCGGGTAAGACTTTCGTGTACGAGTTCGTCGTGCGGCGAAGCGGCACCTTCATGTACCACCCGCATGCTGACGAAATGGTGCAGATGGCCATGGGGATGTACGGCATGTTCATCGTGCATCCAAAAGAGCCGAAGTTCATGCCGGTCGATCGCGACTACGGCTTCATCTTGACGGCCTTCGACATCGAGCCGGGCAGTTACACCCCGCGGGTGAGCGAGATGACCGACTTCAATCTGTGGACCTTCAACTCGCGCGTCTTCCCGGGAATCGACCCGATGGTGGCACGCCAAGGTGAGCGCGTGCGCATCCGCGTGGGCAACCTCACGATGACAAACCATCCCATCCACCTGCACGGACATGAATTCGTGGTCGCGGGGACCGACGGCGGCTGGACTCGAGACAGTGCCCGCTGGGAAGAGGTGACCACGGATGTGGCTGTCGGTCAGATGCGTGCTATCGAGTTCGTCGCTAACGAACCGGGGGACTGGGCGTTCCATTGCCACAAGAGTCACCACACGATGAATGCCATGGGCCACGGTCTGCCCAACATGATCGGCGTCGACCACACCGGCATCGTCAAGCAGGTCAACAACCTCATCCCTGACTACATGGCCATGGGCGAGCGAGGGATGGCCGACATGGCGGAAATGGAGATGCCGATTCCCGACAACACGCTGCCCATGATGACTGGGCAAGGCCCGTTCGGCCCCGTGGAAATGGGCGGCATGTTCACCGTGCTGAAGGTGCGCGCCGACCAAAAGCGTGGCGACTTCAAGGATCCGGGCTGGTACCAGCATCCCAAGGGCGAGGTGGCGTACGAGTTCACCGGTGCACTGCCCGAGCCGGCGCGATCGTTCAGCGCTGGCGGCCAGTCCATGCCACTGGCGCGCAAACCGGCGAGCAACGTCGAAATGCGCGTGCGCAAGCCCAGCGGCGGGCACGACAACCACTGACTGCCAATCTCACTCTCAACTCCCAAGCAAAAAACGTTCTAGAAGGAAGCATCATGAAAATCAAACACACATTCGTGGCGACTCTCGTCGCCATTGCCACCAGCGCGGCATTTGCCTCTGGCAACCACGCCGGCACACACGCGCATGGCGATGAAGACAGTGCCATCGGCAAGCCCGGCAAGGCACAACAGGTCACGCGCACCGTCAACGTGGACATGACCGACAACATGCGCTTCACGCCTGCCAGCATTGACGTCAAGCAAGGCGAGACGATCCGCTTCAAGGTCAAAAACTCCGGTCAGGTCAAACACGAATTCGTGCTGGGCACCGAGCAGGAGCTCAAGGAACACTACCAGGTCATGCTCAAGAACCCGGAGATGGAGCATGAAGATCCCCAGATGATCACCTTGGCTGGCGGGAAAACCGGTGAGGTGATCTGGCAGTTCACGAAGGCTGGCAAGGTCGACTTTGCATGTCTGCAGCCCGGTCACTACGACGCGGGCATGAAGGGGGCGGTCACGGTCGCGAAGTCGGGCTCCAAGGCGGCCTCTAACAAGCCCGGGTCTAAGGCGGACGGACACGCGGACCACGCGCACTGACCGAGCCATGACCAGTTTCGTGAACCGCCGGGACGTCGTATGGGCCGGTCTTGGCTTGACGCTCGCAGCGGCTGGCTCTGCCGTCGCCCGGACGTCGCCGGCTGCCGTGTCCTTGGAAGTCTGGAAGTCGCCCGAGTGCGGCTGCTGCAAAGCCTGGCTCTCACATTTGCAAGCACAGGGACTGAACGTCGGCGCGGTGCACAACACTGGCAACACCGACGTGCGCAAGTCCATTGGCATCCCCTTGGCACTCGGCTCTTGTCACACCGCCCGCATCGATGGTTACGCGATCGAAGGGCACGTACCGGCCAGAGAGATCAAGCGGCTGCTCAAGGAGCGTCCCGCCGCAGTCGGGCTGGCCGTGCCCGGCATGCCGCTGGGCAGCCCCGGAATGGATGGCCCGGATTTTGACAACCAGACACAGCCCTACGACGTATTGCTCGTTCTCAAGGACGGCACCACCCGCGTTCTCCAGTCCTATCACCGTTGACCAAAGGAGCTCTCATGAAGTCCAACTCTGTGCGCTGCACCCTGACCGCGCTGGCACTGATGGCCGCCAGCTGGGCCCACGCAGCAGGAGATCAAGCCCTGCAACAGCCGCCCCTGTCCGCCTCGGCGCAGGCCTCGACGGCCGACGCGTCGGCCATGACCGACGGCGAAGTCCGGCGCATCGACGCTGCCAACAAAAAGATCACCCTCAAGCACGGCGAGATCAAGAACCTTGAGATGCCGCCCATGACCATGGTGTTCCAGGTCGAGGACGCATCCGCGCTAGAGAAATTGAAGGTGGGCGACAAGGTGCGCTTCGCCGCCGAGAAGCGCGCGGGCGCCCTGGTCGTCACGCGCATCGAGGCCGCCAAGTGAGGCCGCGCTGGGCCGTCATTGCCTTCGCCGTGATCTCGGTCCTGGCCACGTCAGCGCACGCAGACCTTGTTGACGTGCCGTGGCAGGCGGACGCAACGGCGCAGGGCGAGTGGCAGATCGCCCCGGGCAAGTTTGCCGAGTGGTGCACTCAGTTGCGTCCAGGGGAGAAAGTCCAGTGGCGGTTCGACGCCGACGCGCCGTTGAACTTCAACGTGCACTACCACGAGGGAAAAGAGGTGCGCTTTCCCGCCAAACAGGATGCGGCGAGCAAGTCCGAAGGTTTACTCGACGTTCCCAGCGATCAGCACTACTGCTGGATGTGGTCCAACAAGTCCAAGGCAGCTGTGACAGCGCGCGCGACGCTGCGAAAGGTCCCTTGAGCCACCCCGGCGGCGCCGCGCAACAAACCACGATGTAGATCACGTCACTGCGACAGCACATCTTGCAAACACCTTTGCCTGACTTGCCCCGTTGAGGCAGGCAGGCAGGGGCGTGCGCGTTTTTCGGCTTGATTCGGAGCGGTCCGGTGGAACTCAACCGCGCGTCGCCGGGTGCGTGATTTGCTCGCTGAATTGGCCGAATCGCCGGCGAACATATGGAGCGAAAGATCATGGCTCATCAGGAATTCGACTTGTGCATCGACGCGTGCGACGACTGCGCGGCTGCGTGCAATCACTGCGCCAGCGCCTGTGTCCAAGAGACGGACGTGAACGCGATGTCACGCTGCATCGCGCTCGACATTGACTGCGCCGCGATCTGCCAGCTCGCGTCGGCCGCGATGGCTCGCAACAGCGAGCACGCCGGCTCGATCTGCAAGCTTTGCGCGGACATCTGCGAAGCATGCGCAAAGGAATGTGGGCAGCACGAGATGGACCATTGCGCGGCCTGCGCGCGGGCGTGTCGGCGTTGCGCCGACGAGTGTCGTCGCATGGCTGAAGCGGCCAGCGCATAGGCCGGCGCATCGGTCAGAGCACAGGCCAGAGGGACCGCGCTCCTGGGCAGGGGGCCATCGGTAGCGCCCATACCGTGTCTGTTGCGAGGAACTCTGAACGTTCTCGAGCGAACCCGGGAATGCGCAAGTTCTGGGTAGGGACTACCAGAAAGTGCTGGACCTTCCCACGGTGGGAGGCTTCAAAGTGGCACTTGGCGGAACGTTCCGGTCTGATAGGGAATAGCCCATGCATGAGTTTGAAGTCCCCGACATGAGCTGCCGCAGTTGCGCCGGCAAGATCAGCAAGGCGATCAGGGAGGTGGATCCCCAGGCGCAGGTGGACGTGGACCTGGCTTCCAAGCGCGTGCGAGTCGACTCGACCGGGACGGCGCCGGAGGAGCTCAGCGCGGCCATCGCTCAGGTGGGATACACCCCCAGTGTGCAGACACAAGTCACGCTGAGGGCCGGCGCCGAGGGCAACGGCATCAGCTGCTGCGGCGGTTGCCGATAGCCGCATTGCCATTGGTAGTGCGAGCCAGAGGTTGCGCGAGGCCGTCGCCTGCCTGTAAGGCTGTGGCGCGATGCATCCACACCGTCATGTCCCAACAAGCGGAAGCAGAAAAATGAGCGAAGACGCCAGCGATCAAGCTTCGGGTTACCGTCACGCGCAGACCGCGCCAAGTGGCGCCTCAGCTGTGCCTCAGTTCACCTGCCCCATGCACCCCGAGGTCCATCAAGATGGTCCCGGGCGCTGCCCGAGGTGCGGCATGCAGCTGATCCAGACAGCCGGCGACAACGGCCAGAACCTTGCACCCGCAGGAACGTATCAGGGATCGGGCCATCGCTGCTCCAATCTCGCTTCATCTGACTTTGAGCCGTCAGCGCAGGCCTCAGCTCCAGGCTTGCCCGCACAGGCCTCGATGATCTACACCTGCCCCATGCATCCGGAAGTCCGGCAGGATCACCCGGGTAGCTGCCCGAAGTGCGGCATGACCTTGGAGCCCCTCATTCCTGAGGCCGCTCAAGACGATGACAACCCTGAACTTCGCGACTTCGCGCGACGCTTTTGGTGGACCTTGCCGCTGACCGCGACCGTGACGGTCCTGGCCATGGCCGGTCATCGAGTGGGGTGGCTCTCACCGGCCAGGCAGAGCTGGGTGGAACTTGCGCTGTCGTTGCCAATCGTTCTTTGGGCGGGTTGGCCGTTCTTGGTGCGGTGCGTACAGTCGGTGAAGCTGCGCAGCCCCAACATGTGGACCTTGATCGGCCTGGGGATCGGCGCCGCCTTTGCCTACAGCATCGTCGCCACGATGGTGCCCCATGTATTCCCATCGAGCTTTATGGCTCATGGCCGCATTGGCGTGTATTTCGAGGCCGCGGCGGTGATCATTTCGCTGACTCTGCTCGGCCAGATGCTGGAACTGCGCGCGCGCTCGCAGACCTCCGCGGCGATCAAGTCGCTGCTCGGCCTCGCTCCCAAAACCGCCAGACGAATCGATTCAGATGGCAGTGAGGAGGATGTACCGCTGACCCAGGTGCATGTGGGGGATCGCCTGCGCATCCGACGTGGCGAGAAGGTGCCGGTGGATGGCGTCGTCGAGGAGGGACAAAGCGCGATCGATGAATCGATGTTGACGGGTGAACCTGTACCTGTGACCAAGCGGGTTGGAGATCGGGTGATCGGCGCGACCATCAACACGTCAGGCGCGCTGATCATGCGATCGGAGCGTGTCGGGTCCCAGACGATGCTTTCTCAGATAGTACAGATGGTCGCCCAGGCCCAGCGCTCCAGAGCACCTATGCAGCGGATGGCAGACCAGGTCGCTGGCTGGTTTGTGCTGGCTGTCATCGCAGTGGCGCTGCTGTCGTTCCTCGCTTGGGGGCTGCTGGGTGGGGAGCAAGGATGGCAGTACGGCTTGATCAACGCGGTCAGTGTGCTGATCATTGCTTGCCCGTGCGCGTTGGGCTTGGCCACGCCGATGTCCATCATGGTGGCCACGGGGAAGGCGGCCACTCAAGGAATCTTGTTCCGGGACGCCTCTGCCATTGAACATCTGCGACGCGTGGACACGATGGTGGTCGACAAGACCGGCACGTTGACCGAAGGTCGACCGGTCTTCGAGCAGGTCATAGCGGTTCCCGGCCAAACCCAAGCGGAGGTGTTGCGCTTGGCCGCAAGCTTGGATCAGGGCAGCGAGCACCCGCTGGCCCAAGCGATCGTTGAAGCCGCGCGGGCTCAGCAGCTGGAGCTCGTAGCCGCCACGAACTTCGAGTCATCGACTGGCATCGGGGTGCGCGGCCAAGTCGCTGACCAACGCTTGTCGCTTGGCAACACGGCATTGATGGCACAGGACGGTGTTGATGTGAGCCCGCTGCGCAAGTCTGCTGAAGTGCTTCGGGCCCATGGCAGCAGCGTGATGTACCTGGCCGGCAACCAAGTGCTGATGGGTTTGCTGGCCGTCTCTGATCCCATCAAGCAAAGCACACCCGAAGCGCTACGTTCATTGCATGCGGCAGGTATGCGGGTCGTGATGGCAACCGGTGATGGTCTCACAACGGCGCTGGCAGTCGCGCGCGAATTGGGAATCGACGAGGTGCACGGCGAAGTGCAGCCCGCAGACAAGCTTGCGCTTGTGCAGCGTCTGCAAGATGAAGGTCGCGTCGTGGGCATGGCGGGAGACGGCATCAACGACGCTCCAGCGCTAGCAAAGGCCGATGTGGGCGTGGCCATGGGTACGGGCACCGACGTGGCCATGAACAGCGCGCAGTTGACGCTGGTCAAGGGAGATCTGCGCGGCATCGCTCGGGCCAAGGAGATCTCAGACGCGACAGTGACCAACATGCGTCAGAACCTGGGTTTCGCCTTTTTCTACAACGCGTTGGGCGTTCCTTTGGCCGCAGGTGTCCTGTATCCCTTCACGGGCTGGCTTCTGTCGCCGATGATCGCGGCGCTCGCCATGAGCTTGTCTTCGGTCAGCGTGGTATTCAATTCCCTGCGCCTGCGACAGGCCGCGCCAGCGCAGGAGAATGATCGACTTCAGTGAAGATACGCAGCCTTGCAAGCCTGAGCGAGCTGGTGCGCGACCAACCTCGGGCCGGTCGCCACCCATGCCAACACCCCGGCACAAGACGCTTGCCGTTCAGTAGCCGCGGTTGGTGTTCATGCGTCGAAGGGTGCCGTTCTCACGAGCCACACGCAACTCTTCCAGGACTTCTGCGCGACTGAGTCCTCCAGCTGCCAGCGCCTCGAACTGCAATGCGCTGCTTTGCGTCTGCGCCGCCGACGTCGACAGACCTTCCTTCGATGGGACGCGGCGGGCCGGCGCCGGTTCGAACTCAGGGGCATAGCCGCTCTCGCTATTCATTTTGGCCAGCGAGCCATCTTCCCTGGCGCGCTGGAGTTCGTCGATCACCTCGGCGCGAGTCCGGCCGCCTCCGGCGGCAGGTGCGTCGAACTGCAGCGGTGCCATCTGGCCAGCCGCAGCGGCGTTGGATGCCTTGGCGCGCACGGCTTGGCGACCGTTGGTTTCAAACTCCGGGGCGTAGCCTGCTTCGCTGTTGATCTTGGCCAACGAGCCGTCGGCTCGCGCCCGTTGCAGCTCGGCAATGACGTCCGCCCGCGTCTTGGTCGACGGCATGAGGTGGTAAGAACCTCCCGATTCGCTGTTGCTTTGCGTGGAGCCACTGTCGGCGAGCGCCGGGGTAGCCATCGCAACGAGCGCTGCAGCGGCAGCCAATGCGAAGGGGGTGACGATGCGGGACATGATGAACTCCTGTAGGTTTGTCTCACGAGCGCCCCCTTGGCAGGCGGCGCTCGGGGCCTTGGCGTCGAGATTGATCGCCATGGAATCACTGTAGAAATCTGGCAGCCACAAAGGCCTGTCGAGACCATTACGAAGCTGTCATGGACTGGCATGCGCCCTAGCATTGGGATTGCCTCTTGCCCTTGAGAGCCAGCCATTTCACATCGTGATCGGGCTGGTCCTTCAACCTTTTCGCAGGAGCGCCTCATGAACTCAATCCACGTTTTTCGCAAGCTCGGTCTCATCGCGATCGCCGCCGCCTTGAGCGCCGCTGCCGCTTTTGCGCAGTCGTCGAACCCCGCTTCGGAACAACTCAAGAAGTCGATGGACGCGGGCATGCGATCGATGCAAGGGATGAAGCTCAGCGGTGATACCGACATGGACTTCGCCATGATGATGAAAATGCATCATCAACAGGCGCTTGAGATGGCGAAGGTTCAAGTCCAGCAAGGAAGATCTGCGCCCCTGAAGACGATGGCCCAGAAGATCATCGACGACCAGACAAAGGAGATCGCGCAGCTCGATGCTTGGATGCAGCAGCACCATCGGTGACCCAAGTCGGGAGAGCCCGGCCGACGAGGGCAAACAAGATGAGGCGCTCCAGCCACTCCGTGGGCAGACGTCCAGGCGTGCGCACCTGTTGGCCGGGCACGTTGAAGCGTGAACGGAAGAGAGTACGAGCCGTCCATGCGGCATCTGCACGCTGAGCTGAAGGGGCCCCATGGTGGGTCGCGTGCGGCCATGCAAAGGTTGCTACTACACTTAGACGATCATGCTTCTCCGCCTTGCCCACCGCCTGACCGTCACGTGCTACGTGGCGTTGTCGCTGCTGTTCTCGCAGCTGGCGTTGGCCAACTACGTCTGCCCGCAGGAGCAGGACATGGCGGCGATGGCCGAGATGGTGGCGTCCGGCACGCCGTGCGAAGGCATGGACATGGACCAGCCCGCGCTGTGCGCGGAGCACTCGTCCAACACGCCCCAGTCGTTCGAGCCCATCAAGCTGCCGACTCTCGCGCCGGCCCTAGTGGTGTCGATCCTGGAGCTGACCTTCGACGTCGGCGACGACGGCCGACTGACGGCTTCGGTGACGACGCCGGCCGAGGATCGACCTCCGCCCGATCCGCTTTTCCTTTCCACGCTCAGACTCCGAGTCTGATCAGCTCCGTCGATTGACCGGCGCCGGTGCGGCATATCCGCCACCCGGCCTTGATGTCGTTCGTCTTCGGAGCTCTTGTGAACCCAAGAATCACCCTGCGCGCCGCCGCCTTGGCTGCCGCATGGCTGCCCCTGCTTAGTCAGGGCGCCCCTCTCACGCTTGACCAGGCCATGAGACTGGCAGTCCAGCGATCGGAAGCCACCCGGTCCGCCCGGGCCGGCGTCGCAAGCGCGGTCGAGTCCGCGCGCGTCGCCGCCCAACTGCCGGATCCCGTGCTGCGCGCGGGCATCGACAACCTGCCCGTTTCTGGCAGCGACCGCTTCAGCGGCCGGGATTCGATGACCATGAAGCGTGTCGGCATCTCCCAGGAATGGCTGTCCGCCGGAAAACGCGCTGCGCGACAAGCCGTCGTGGATGCCGCAGTCCAACGCGAGGCCGCCGTCGCGCGGGCGTCGCAGACCGACGTACGCCTGCAGACCGGGCTGGCGTTCCTGGACGTCTACTTCGCGCGCTCTGCCTTGGACCTGGTGACGGAGGCGGAACATCACGCCCATGATGAGCTGGAGGCCGCCCGCGCGCGGCTCGCTTCGGCCACGGCGACCAGCCAGGAAGTGCTTGGACTGTCCGGTGCGCGCGGCATGGCGGAAGACGAGACCGCCGAGGCGCGTCAGCAATTGGAAGTGGCGCGTGTCGCGTTGACACGCTGGATCGGAGCTTCCGTCGATGACCTGGCCGCGCCGGAGGCGCTGCTGGCGCCCACCGAGTCCGCGTACGTTGCGAATCATCCTGCCGTCATCGCTGCGGAGCGGGATGTCGATCTGGCTCGCGCGGACACCGAGTCGGCGCGAACAAATCGCCACCCGAACTGGTCCTGGGAGGTGAGCTACGGACAGCGGTCGCGCTATCCGGACATGGTGTCGGTGGGCATCAGCATCCCGCTCGCAATTGCGCCGGCGCAACGCCAGGACCGCGAGCTCGCGGCCAAGCTCGCCCTCGCGGAGAAGGCTGAGGCACAGCTCGCGGAGACGACCCGCATGGCCACCGGCGAGTACCGCATGCTTGCCGCCGAAGCGGCGCGCCTGGCCGGACGCGTGGACCGCTATCGGACGGCGGTCGTCCTGCCGGCGCAGCAGCGCACCGCCGTGGCAATGGCCGCCTATCGTTCGAACCAGGTGCCGCTGACCACGCTCTTCGAATCGCGCCACGCCGAACTGGAGGCGCGGCGCAAGCTCCTTGCGCTCCAGCGCGATCTGGCCAGGGCGCAAGCGTCGCTCGCGTTCAAAGCCAGCCTCGAAGGAGACCGTCCATGAAGCGCGCAGCAATCGTTGTTTCGCTGGTGGCGATCGGCGTCGCGCTGGCGCTGGGTGGCTTCTACCTGGGACGAGCGGTCAACGGCTCCGCCCCCATGCACGATGGGCGACTCGCAGCGGCCTCTCCCGGCGAGAATGTTCGCAAGGTGCTGTACTGGCATGACCCCATGGTGCCGGGGCGCCGATTCGACAAGCCTGGCAAGTCCCCGTTCATGGACATGCAGCTGGTGCCGGTGTACGCCGACGAAGCCGCGGACGCCGGCGTCAAGATCGGCGCCACGGTGCAGCAGAACCTGGGCGTACGCACAGTCGCCGCGAAGATGGCCGACGTGTCGTCGTCGTTCGACGCGGTCGGCGCGGTGCAGTTCGATGAGAGGCTCAACGTCGCCGTGCAGACGCGCGTCGCGGGCTACGTCGAACGCCTGCTTGTGCGGGCGCCCATGTCCACGGTGCAAAAGGGGCAGCCGCTCGCCACGATCTTCGCGCCGGATTGGCTGGGACCCCTGAACGAACTGCTCGCGCTAAAGCGTGCCGGCGCCGCGCCGGAACTGATCGCAGCTGCACGGGATCGCCTGAAGGCGATGTCCATTCCCGAGACCTTGGTTCGGCACAGCGAGGAGGCAGGAACGGCCCAGGCGCGCTTCACCCTCGATGCGCCCGCGAGCGGCGTGGTGGCGGAGTTGGGCGTTCGCGAAGGTGTGGCGGTGGCGGCAGGAACCACGCTCTTTCGCATCGCCGGGCTGGAACGGGTGTGGGCTGTGGTCGAGGTGCCGGAGGTCCAGGCTGTCCACCTGGCTCGCGGCCAGAAGGTCAGCGTGACGCTGCAGTCCGACGCCGCACAGGTGTTCAACGGCGAACTGAAAGAGATCCTTCCGCAGGTCAATGCCGACACGCGCACGCTGCAGGCGCGCTTCGAGGTCGACAACCGGAGCGGGAAGCTGGTGCCCGGCATGCTGCTGCGCCTGCGGATCGCTGGCGCGACCGCATCACGGCTCGTTGTGCCCGCCGAGGCCGTGATCCGCACCGGAGCACGCGCCGTCGTCATCGTTCGCCAACAGGGCGGCACCTTCGAGCCGCGGGAGGTCAAGCTGGGGGTGGATCTGGGCAACGACGTCGAGGTCCTCGATGGGGTGCGTCCCGGTGAGGAGGTGGTGGCCAGCGGCCAGTTCCTCATCGATTCCGAGGCGAACTTGAAGTCCTCGCTGGGGACGATGAGCGCGGCGCCGGCCGTGCCTTCCGCCTCTATGGCGTCGATGGCTTCCGGCCCTGTCGCAACGCCGAAATCCGCTGTCGCCGCGACCACGTATCGCGCAGAGGGCACGATCGAGAGCATCGATGCCGACAGCATCACCCTGTCGCACGGCCCCGTGCCGGCCCTGAAGTGGCCTGGCATGACCATGGGCTTCAGTAAGCCTGATCCCCATGCCTTCGCCGACGTGAAGCCCGGCGACAAGGTCCGTATCGAGTTCAGGCAAGGCGGCCCCATGGAGTGGGAACTCGTGTCGGTGCGCAGGATCGGAGGCGCGCCATGATCGCCGCGCTCATCCGCTGGTCCATCGGCAACCGCTTCCTGGTGCTCATTGCCACCGCAATGCTGGTCGCCGCGGGCCTGTGGTCCGTCGCACGCACGCCGGTGGACGCCTTGCCCGACCTGTCGGACACACAGGTCATCGTGCGAACCAGCTACCCGGGCAAGCCGCCGCAGGTGGTCGAGGACCTGGTCACCTACCCGCTGACCACGACGATGCTCAGCGTCCCCGGCGCGAAGACCGTCCGCGGGTACAGCTTCTTCGGCGACTCCTTCGTCTACGTGCTCTTCGACGATCGGACCGACCCGTACTGGGCCCGATCCCGGGTGAGCGAGGCGCTCGGTCAGGTGCAGGGACGCTTGCCGCCGGGGGCCACCGCGGTGCTGGGTCCGGATGCGACCGGCGTGGGCTGGATCTACGAATACGCCCTGGTCGATCGCACGGGCGCGCACGACCTCGGGCAACTGCGCGCGCTCAACGACTGGTTCCTGAAGTTCGAGCTCAAGACGGTGCCGGACGTGGCCGAAGTGGCCAGCCTGGGCGGCATGGTCCGGCAGTACCAGGTCGTGCTCGATCCGGATCGGATGCGCGCGCTCGGCGTGACGCAGGAGGCCATCCTGGCCGCGCTGCGCAACGCCAATCAGGCGTCGGGCGGCTCCGTCGTGGAGATGGCGGAGAGCGAGTACATGGTGCGGTCGCGCGGCTTCCTGAAGTCGCTGGACGACTTCCGCGACATCCCGATCCGCGTCGCCCGGGCGACGCCGGTGATGCTGCGGGAGGTTGCTTTCGTGCAGGTCGGTCCCGAGATGCGCCGCGGCATCGCGGAGCTGGACGGCGAGGGCGAGGTCGCCGGCGGCGTGATCGTCATGCGCTCGGGGAAGAACGCCCGTACGACGATCGAGGCGGTCAAGGCCAGGATCGCCGCACTCAAGCCGGGTCTGCCGCCGGGTGTGGAGATCGTGGAGACCTACGACCGGTCGACCCTCATCGATCGCGCGGTCGACCATCTGCGCGACAAGCTCATCGAGGAGTTCATTGTCGTGGCGGTGGTCTGCGCGGTGTTCCTGTTCCACCTGCGCTCCGCGCTGGTCGCGGTCGTGACCTTGCCCGTGGGGGTGCTGACGGCCTTCATCGTGATGCATTGGCAGGGTCTGAGCGCCAACATCTTGAGCCTGGGCGGCGTGGCGATCGCGCTGGGCGCGATGGTCGACGCGAGCGTGGTGCTGGTCGAAGCCGCGCATAAGCATCTGGAGCACTTCGAGGCGCGACAGGGGCGGCCGGCCTGTATCGCCGAGCGCTGGGCGCTGATCACCGAGGCCGCCGTCGAGGTCGGCCCGGCGCTGTTCTTCTCGCTGCTGGTGATCACGCTGTCCTTCCTGCCGGTGTTCACGCTGGAGGCGCAGGAGGGGCGGCTGTTCTCGCCCCTGGCGCTGACCAAGACCTATGCGATGGCTGCGGCCGCCGGCCTGTCCGTGACGCTTGTGCCCGTGCTGATGGGCTATCTGATCCGGGGCCGCATCCCGAGGGAAACCGCCAATCCGATCAACCGGCTGCTCATCGCGATCTACCGGCCGGCGCTGGAGGCCGTGCTGCGATTCCCCAAGGCGACGCTGGTGGCGTCGGCGCTGGTGCTGGCGATGACGGCGGTGCCGCTGATGAGACTTGGCGGGGAGTTCATGCCGCCGCTGGATGAGGGCGATCTGCTGTACATGCCCTCGGCGCTGCCCGGGCTGTCCGCGTCCAAGGCGGCGGAACTGCTGCAGCAGACCGATCGGCTCATCAAGACGGTGCCCGAAGTGGAGCGTGTCTTCGGCAAGGCCGGTCGCGCGGACACCGCGACGGATCCGGCGCCGCTGGAGATGTTCGAGACGACGATCCGCTTCAAGCCGCGCGCGCAGTGGCGATCTGGCATGACGCCGGAAAAGCTCACCGAGGAACTGGACCGTGTCGTCAAGGTCCCCGGCTTGTCCAACGTCTGGGTGCCACCGATCCGCAACCGTATCGACATGCTGGCGACCGGCATCAAGAGCCCCGTCGGCATCAAGGTGTCCGGTCCCGACCTGGCCACGTTGGACCGGCTGACGACGCAGATCGAATCGGCCGTCAAGCCAGTGCCCGGCGTGTCGTCCGCGTTGGCGGAGCGGCTGACGGGCGGCCGCTACATCGATGTCGATGTCGATCGCGCGGCCGCGGCGCGGTATGGACTGTCCGTGGCCGCGGTGCAGGCCATCGTCTCGACAGCCATCGGCGGCGAGAACGTCGGCGAGGTGATCGCGGGACGCGAGCGGTACCCCATCAACGTTCGATACCCGCGAGAGATCCGGGATTCGCTGGAGCGACTGCGCCGGTTGCCGTTCGTGACAGACCAGGGCGCGACCGTGCTGCTGCAGGACGTGGCGCGCGTGACTGTCGAAGAGGGGCCGCCCATGCTGCGCAGCGAGAACGCCCGGCTGTCCGGCTGGGTGTACGTCGATGTCCGCGGACGGGACCTGCGCTCGGTGGTTCGCGACATGCAATCGGCAGTGACGCAGCGCCTGGCTCTGCCGGCGGGGTATGCGTTGTCATGGTCCGGTCAGTTCGAGTACCTGGAGCGCGCCACCGAACGGTTGAAGGTGGTGGTGCCGGCAACCTTGGTCGTGATCTTCGTGCTGCTCTACCTCCTGTTCCGCTCGGCGGGTGACGCGCTGCTCGTGATGGCGGCGGTGCCGCTGTCGCTCGTGGGCGGCTTCTGGCTGGTGTGGGCGCTCGGCCATGCGGTGTCCGTAGCCACCGCCGTGGGCTTCATCGCCTTGGCCGGCCTGGCGGCGGAGTTCGGCGTGGTCATGCTGGTCTACCTCAAGAACGCGCATGCGCAGCGCTTGGCGGCGGGCGAGCCGGACGACGATGCCACGCTGCTCGCGGCAATCCGCGAAGGCGCCGTCCTGCGCGTGCGACCCAAGGCGATGACCGTCGCCGTGGTGATGGCGGGACTGCTGCCCATCCTGCTCGGCAGCGGGACGGGATCCGAAGTCATGGGGCGCATCGCCGCGCCGATGGTGGGCGGCATGGTCACGGCACCGCTGCTCAGCATGCTCGTCGTTCCGGCCGCCTGGTACCTGCTACGGCGTCGACGCACCGCGGCGCCGCAAGTCTCCGACTCGCCTCCCATCGTTTCACCTGTCCAACCCACGCAACTCTGAAGGAGTTTCATCGATGAAGACCATCAACATGCTTGCCACCGCGCTGTTCGCCCTCGCCGGGATGCAGGCTCATGCTCAGGGCTCGTCTGGCACGATGTCCATGCCGATGCCGAGCAAGAACGCTGCGTCGGCCGCCATGCCCCTGGTGCAGGGCGAGGTGCGCAAGGTCGACCTCGCCAAGGGCCAAGTCGTCCTGCGGCATGGCGACATTCCCAATCTCGCGATGCCGGGGATGACCATGGGGTTTGACGTTGCAGAGAAGAAGCTGCTCGACGGTCTCAAGGTCGGCGATCAAGTCGAGTTCCAGGCCGAAATGATCAAGGGCAAGGCGACGGTGACGGAGCTCAAGCGGCGCTGATCTCAATTTGGTGGCACTTGGCGTGCTCATCAACAAGGCAGACAAGCTGCCGTGGACCAGCTCGCCGCGGTGCTGCCGCTTTCGCTGGGTAGCCAACAAGGTGTTGAGCTTGTCGAGCGTGCCGCTGGGCGCCTAGCCCTCACCGAGCAGGCCGACGTGTTGGAGATGCTCGTCGAAGGACTGGGCAGCAACATGTCGTTCGCCGGCTGGCGCATCTATGGGACCGACCTGGGCCACCGTGTCGAGGTTCGACTCTGGGGAAATGGCGAGCTGGAGGTGATCGCCAGACTCGACGCAAGAGTCAAGGATTCAGATCGCTTCGTGCGCGACATCTGCATTTGCGCTCAGGCCCTGCACTGTCGCCTGTTCAGCGTGGACTTGAGCGAGGACCTTGAGCCGGATCCCGATGTCGTCAAGGAAGCACTGCGTCGATCGTCTGCTTGGCGCGTTGCGGCGGCGATGGGACCGATCGTGCATTGAATCGGAGCGCGTCGTCATGCTGCGAATATGCAAAGGCTCCGACGGCCCCATTATTGGCGGCTCGAATCGAAACCGATACAGATTCACGGCGTAACCATCGCTGAGAGATTTGTACGCATGGGCAGATCACGCGGCGGCGATAGAAAACCGGTACTTCGATCCCCGACATAAGGGGAGAGCAAACCTCGGATAGGTCGAGTTTCAAACCTTCGGTTACTCTTGCCCCCGCCCAGCAAGTCCCTTGAAGACCGTCCGCGGCTGCTTGGAGTGACTGTCATGGGACGGATGTCGCAAGCGTTGCTGATGACGGACCAGACGAAGTCACGCTCAGTACCAATCGGAAAATCTCCGAGCCCTTCTCTCGCTGCCTAACGGCGCGAACTTTTCGGTGCCCGGCGCTGGGAAGACGACGGTCACGTTTGCGCTACACCTGCTTGCTGGCGAGACGGACCGACTGTTGGTCGTCGCTCCGCGCAACGCGTTCATGGCCTGGGAAGAGGTCATCGACGAATGCCTACTGCCGTCGGCGAGCCCCAGCGTTCGAACGCCATTCGTCCAACTTGTGGATGGTGAGGCGCGCATCCTTGAGGCGCTGAAGAGTCAACCCAAGCGGCTGCTCATCACGTACGGCCAGCTGATCAGGGTCTTGCCGATCGTTGAAGAACTGCTTTCAAGGGAACGCGTGCATCTCGTGCTTGATGAGGCACATCGGATGAAGGCGGGCTCCGCCACCAGAAGCGGCAGCGCCCTTTTGAGAATCGCATCAATGCCCATACGCCGTGACATCCTCACCGGTACGCCGATGCCGCAGCGGCCTGCGGATCTCCAATCGCAACTGGACTTTCTCTGGCCCGGTTCAGGTTTGGGTGTCCGCATCGGAAACGGAGAGAACCCGCGTGATGTACTCGGGCGCCTTTACGTGCGCACCACGAAGAAAGAGCTTGGACTTGGCCCTCGCGAGCGCCATCCAGTACGTGTCGATCTAACCGACGCGCACTTGGCGTTCTACGGCGTGCTCTCCAAGGACGTGCATGCACAGGCAAGCGCGTTGCGTCGCGGTCGCTCAGCAGTTGAACTGATACGTGCTCGCCGTTCAGTCCTGAAGCTACTACTTGCTGCTGTTAATCCGTTGCTCGTGGCCAAGCAATTTGCCGACGCGCTTGTCCCGGAGCAGCAAGAGCTGCTCGACCGCGTGATGGCAGAAGGTCCATCAGCCCGTCTGAGGGCTGCTGCGGATCTGGCTCGAGCGCTCGCTGCGCAGGGCCGCAAATCGTTGCTTTGGACCAACTTCCGCAGCTCGTTGAACGAGCTGAAAGACCTGCTGCAGGATCTCGCACCCGCGGTGATCGATGGTTCGACCACCGTCGGGGACGAAGAGAATCCCGATTCGCGCCAGGGTCAGATCCGCAGATTTAAGACCGATGCCCAATGTTTGGTGATGCTTGCCAACCCTGCAGCCGCTTCTGAAGGGATGAGCCTGCACAAGGTTTGTCATGACGCCATATACGTTGATCGAAGCTACAACGCGACGCACTACC
This sequence comes from Roseateles sp. So40a, assembly GCF_048081605.1. NCBI lineage: Bacteria > Pseudomonadati > Pseudomonadota > Betaproteobacteria > Burkholderiales > Sphaerotilaceae > Roseateles > Roseateles sp. So40a. The sequence continues at coordinate 4,812,719 of NZ_CP182288.1, forward strand.
TGCAATCCATCGATCGCATTCACCGGCTCGACATGCCGCCGAACACGACGACACGTGTGCACGTCCTCGAAAATAGACTCCCTGCCGATGTCGGCTCCATTGACTTGTCCGTGGCTCGCAGACTTGGCGAGAAGATTCGGAACATGGAGCAACTCTTGGGGGATCCGGACCTCCATGAGTTAGCACTCGACGAAGAGGCGATGGGCGCGAGCATTGAAGACTCGATCGACTGGCGCGACGTGGATGACTTGATCTGCGAAATCGAATCGCCGAGCAGTTCACTCGATGAGGAGGGGTTGGAATGATCAATGCGGGCCGAGATTCGGCCCGCGCTCCCGATATGCGCTGGCTGCGCCCGTCGGTGATTGACGGGTGGCGGCGGCTTAGCGCGCGGCTGCATGCTGATTCGCTGTTCGTTGCCGAAGAGGAAATTGCCAAACAACGCACCGCTTACGTCGGATCTGGCTTCGACTACGAGGCCGCCGCGGACGTGCTGAAGAAAATTGGGCCGACGCCGAACGGCCCGCAGGCAAGCTACAGGGCGTTGATTGGCGCTGTGGCCAAGTTGGAGCGGCCATCTTGGTTGAGCGTTATCCCACGGGGGCGGATGCTCCTCGAATCCGTGCTTGATGTCGACGCGCGTGGATGCTTTGCGCGAGCCGGCCTTCTTGACGGCCATCCAGACGACCAGGCGGTCGAACTGTTGGACCAGCTTGCGCAGCTGGCGCGGGGCTGGAATGCGTTGGAACGGATGGATTCTGCTCGCAAGGCCGAGCGCCTCTCGCTCGAGGTGGAGCGCCGACGTTGTGCCGCAATCCGAGGAGCGCAACCACCAGTGTGGGTCGCACTCGACAACAACGCTGCGGGCTATGACATCCTGTCATCGTGCCAGCGGGGCGGTCAAATCGCACCCAAGTACATCGAGGTCAAGTCGAGCCGCGCGACGCCTCCCGTGGTCTTCCTCTCCCGAAACGAGTGGGAGGTAGGTTCCCGGAGCCCAGACGCATGGGTTCTACATTGTTGGATCATGCACGAGGCCCGTTTGGTCGAGCTCACCTGGGATCAACTGCGCCCGCACGTGCCGAACGACGCAGGTGTTGGTCGATGGGAAATTGCCACGATTTCACCGGACGGTTGCTCCCCGATTTGCGGAGATCTATGATCCGAAGCAAATGAAGAGATCTACTGCTCCCGTCGCATCGCCGACGGTATCCACCTACCAGACTGCAGGCCGTGCAGCGCACTGGCTTGCTGCGTCGCCCGCGGCTGGCTCCGCGGCCCTTTTTCAGGGCATGAGCGAGAAACTGCTTGCCGCGTTGCCCGAAGAGTCGGTGGACCTCATCGTCACATCACCGCCCTATTGCATGGGCAAGGCGTACGAGCGGCGCAGCGATGGCATCGAAGAGTTTGTCACCAATCACGAACTCATCCTTCCGCAAGCCTGCCGACTGCTCAAGCCTGGCGGCAGCCTGTGCTGGCAGGTGGGATTGCACGTTCAGGACGGCGTTTCCACGCCGTTGGATTACTTGGTCTACGACATCATGCGGCGCATCGATGGGATGAAGCTGCGCAACCGGATTGCTTGGACGTTCGGACACGGTCTTCACTGTCGCACCCGCTTCAGCGGCCGCCACGAGACGGTGCTCTGGTTCACGAAGGGCGACGACTACACGTTCGATCTGGACGCCGTACGCGTGCCCCAGAAGTATCCGGGGAAGCAACACACCAGCGGGCCCAAGAAGGGTCAACCGAGCGGCAACCCAGCGGGGAAAAATCCTGGGGATGTGTGGGACATCCCTAACGTCAATTCCAACCACGTGGAGAAGACGGAACATCCGTGCCAGTTCCCCGTCGCGCTGGTCCAGCGCCTCGTGCGCGCACTGACCAAGCCTGGCGACGTGGTGCTGGATCCGTTCTGCGGAGTTGCCTCCAGTGGAGTCGCTGCGGTGCTGGAGCAGCGGGTCTTCCTCGGCGCCGAACTTGAGGAAGACTACGTCAACGTGGGCAAGTCGCGCATCAAGGATGCGCAGGCCGGCGTGGCTCGCTTTCGGCCCGTGGACCGTGCGGTCCATCAACCTAGCCCGACGTCTATTGTGGGGCGACGTCCTCCGAATTTTGCGTCGTCGGATTCCATGCTGGAAGTTGTGCTGGCTTGAAGAAGGCCGGCTTCTGAAGCCGACCTTGCGCCAACTGCTGGCTATTGATGGCTAGGCCGATGGCCGCCCGATGGCCTTAAAGCGCCGCGTGCAGATCTTCTGCCAGCTTGCGCCAACTGCTGCCCGTGTATTCGTCGAATGCAAAGGTGGTGATGTTTGCCATCCGCTTCTTGAAGTTGATGGAGGACAGGGGCTTGCCCTCCTTGAGAAAGTGCTCCAGCAGCAGGATTAGTCCGCCTACAGCGGTAGTCGACAGGACACCTTTATTCGGCACTGAGGCCCAGCGACTCTTCAAGAGACTCGCTGCGGCGGAGAGCAACTCCCGCAGCTGAGTGACGCAAAAGTCGATGAAGTCTTGTCGGTCCTGCGCATTCGTGAAGTCGCGCGCGCCAGCGCTATCCCATGCCTTGTATAAAGGGCCGCTCCGCCGGATAAGCGTCTTGACTACATACGGACCCAACGATCCGGAGGAAATCAAGTCTGACGGATCAAATTGGGACATCTGGAGTTTTCCCTTCAGTGGCCCGTCCTTGGACAACCGCAAAATGATCGATCTCGCGATGGCCAAAGGAGTTTCCGGGTTGATGAGCCGCTGCAGATCTTGTCGCAGCTGCGTGTGAACCGTCGTCTGGTTATCGTTGATCCCGAGGAATATCTCCGCCTCAAACTTCGCGCGCATTTCCGGCGTGTAAGACGGTGGGAAAATGATTCCCGTCACCAGCAAGTTTTGTCTACCCCGGAGCTTCTTAATTGCTGGTTCCGTGGCATCGGACCCTTCATAGTAGGACAGGATTCGATGTTGCCCGTCCACGATTCCGACCGTTCCAAGCTCTAGAGGCAGCAGCAAATTAACGGAACTCTTTGCCGCCAGAGAATTGACATCGATGGCGTGCACCGAATCCTTTGCGGTAATCAATGCCGTCGGCGGCAAAGTCACCACCAAGTTGTTGATAAATACTTTGCCGTTGTCGGCGAGATACCCGCGCATCTCGAGAAGTTTTTCCGCTCTGACAAATCGTTGGTAGGAAAGGTCTGGGTCTTCCCACCCATCTCTTCGCATCACATAAGCGCGCTGGATCAATGCCATGGGATCCGCGTAAAACGAGACTACCGCGAAGCCAGTTGGATAGCTCGTGTGCGCGGCCGGTAGGGCAAATGCGGAGAAGGTGTTCAATGCCACTTCCGACCCGGCAGTGCGCGCCTCTCCGATCTGCGCTAATTTCACGTCCAGATACTTCAATAATTCGTATTTGGCGGAACGCTGAATCGTTTGCGCCAAGGACGCGAAATACTCTGCTTGAGCACGCGTCAAGATTTTGAGCGGCGCAGAGTCTCCCAGCGGTGAGACATCTGCCTTTTCAGAAAAGTAGACGTGCCGAATTTCCAGGTCGGCGAAGGCATACTCGTCACCAATTGACTGTGGCAATGCTGGATTTAATACTGTGTATTTTGTCCAGAATGCCGCCGGATTTTGAGCAATCTTGTTGTGGAAGAATATTTTGTTGGTGCAGTGGCCGGTGGGGTGCGCTTCTGTTGTCTCCTCGCACAGGACGACTACGTTTTCCCAAACAAAGATGTGATCGATTTCCCCGGTTCGGTCGTCGACTTTAAAATGGATGTTGTCGGCGTTCACATGCTTGAATCCGGCCCCTTCGAAAATCTGTCGCAACTTAGATGGTGGAGTTTTGACAGCTAATTTTTGCGCGCTGGCGCCAGTCGCACTCTTTGCTTTGGCTGAAGTCTGAGTTTTCTTGGTGGCGGTTTTCCCGCTACCGCTGGATTTTGACGAGTTCGAACTCGGTTTACTTGCCACGATTTTCCTCTAATAGGTATTAGGCAGGGCCTCCCTGGTGGCCCAATCTAGGGCGAGCGCAATCTCCCTCTTGCCGCTCTGCTTCGGAGGATAGCGCCGCCGTCATGATTTCGAGGCACGGCTTTTCCCCGAGCTTGCTCGCGCAATTCCTGCGTCAGCTCGACTCCAGCTCGCTCTGGTTCAATGTCGCCGTAGAGCTCGAATCGGTTGGAGGCCGCCTCCAGCGCTGCTCTCGGAAAAGAACGATCCGCTGCAGCATGGTGCTGCGGGATATCGGGACGCAGCGCATCGAAGCACAGGAATGTCGCGCGGCGGCTGAACAGCTCACACGATTCTTGAGAAATTTGCCCACGAGCATGCGTCTCGTTGGCCCAAGAATGGACGCCTCTGGAAGACTCATCCATCTCGCCTGAGCGAACTCTGCATGCCCTCCAAACAACTGACCACCACGTCCACCGAATCTGATCTGGAAGCTGCCATTCATGGCGCGATCGCGTTGGCCTTCCCGTGGCTACCTTCAGGGGCAGTCCGTCATCAGACAAGCTTCTCGTTCACCTTCGGCGGTCGAAGAATCATGGTTGGGGACCAGGAGAGGGAGTGGGTAAAGGGGCGGTCGGACGTGATCCTCTACAGCGGGAACGATCCGCTGGCCGTTCTGGAACTTAAACGGGAGGGCATCGAGCTCACTGAGGATGACGACGCGCAAGGCCTGTCCTACGCGCGCCTTTTGACTGCGATGCCGCCGCTGGTGGTCGTGACCAATGGCAAGGACATCAGGTTCATCGAGACCTACACGGGCAAGCCGTGGTTGCCGACACAAGCATCTGAGCAGGCGTTCCACCAGTTGATCGCAAGCGCTTCAAAGCTCGCCGCCGCGGATCTCAAGAATGCTGTGGAAACGTTGATGGGCCTGGTGCCCACGGTCTGGATGCAAGCAATACGCGCGGTAAGTGATCAGACGCTTGAGGAGATATGCACAGCAGAGGAGCATCTCCAGAGCCCTTTTGCTCGCGACTTCTTGATCCCGCGCGACGTTACTGAGAGCTTGGAGAAGGCTTTGCTGGCAGGCGAGAAGCTCGTTCTGGTGGATGGGCATCCGCTTTGTGGCAAGAGCAATGTGCTGCGCGAACTTTGCGTGCGAACCAGCGAGAGTGAAAACCTCGCCGCGCTGTATGTGGAGGCTAGTTCTGGCTCGGGCATCCTGCAGGCCGTGGCCGATGCACTCAGCCGCGAACTCCATTGGGATCTGACGGTGCACGAGGTGCGAGCCTGGCTGAGGAGGCTTTCCCAGTCTGCTGAGCCTGAGCGTCGCCTCGTCCTGGTCATCGATGGACTCGACCCGAGCGACACGTCGTCGCGCGAAATGATCGAAGTCCTTACCTCAACGGCGTTCGGCGCAGGGCTCGGTATCGTTGCATCGCTCGACGACACCGCTGCAGACGCGCTGACTCAGAAGCTCAACGCCCGTGCCAATTCGACGATCGGGCGCCGGGCTGTTCGCATGCGTGTGGAGGCTCTGAGCAACGTTGAGTTCACGAGGGCAGTTGAGCTGTTGTCCTCTCGGCGGATCCAAATCATGAAGGGCGCGGAGTACTCACTTGAGTTGCGTGAGCCATGGATACTGCGGTCCCTAGTGAGCACGGCTCAGGAGCAACTTGGAGAGGCGCCCGAAGGGGCCTTCGCTGGCATTCCTCCTTTGCTGAGTCTCGATCTGATCCGCCGCGCGCGAACACGGTTTTCTGATCCTGAGCTTCGGCGAATCTTTCGAGCCGTGGCGCGAGCGGTGCAGGCCGAAGCTTCGGACAGAAAGCGTCCAAAACCCCTCATTCTTCGATCGCTCCAGGCTTACAGCATCCGCCGCGCCGTACTGCTGTCGCACATCGACGTGCACGACCTCCGTTGGCTATCTGAGCACGGTCTTGCAAAACAATCGATCAGTGACGCGAGCGATGCAGTCATCTCAATTCGCCTGCCAGAACTGCTGGCGAGCGAACTGGCCATCGTGCTCGCTGAACAGCTTACGGAGACTGCTCAACAAGACGCAGGCAAGGCTGCTGCGTGGCTCGCCAGCATGGCCAACTGTTTGCACCTGGGGGACGTCGTTGCTGCTCAAGCGGTCCTCGATGCTGTGGGGACGAATGGGAAGCTTCCCTACGACGTGATCGATAGCTTGTTGAGCACGCCGCCGACAAGGGGCGCGCCGGCAGTTGGCAGGAGCGTGCTAACGCTGGATCCCGACGGAGTGCTCATTGAGATGACAGTCCTTGAGGGAGGGAGGATGTTAGTGGTCAAGGAGGGCAAGCAGCGCGTCATCCAGCTAGAAGATGACGCGTCGGGACTTGAATACGAGCACCTCGAGCAATGGCTCATCCTTTCTCATCTTGCCGGCGTTCCGTTCATCGCAGAGAACGAGGACGCGGCAGGACGGCTGGATCATGAGCTCGCTCTCGTCGTCGGTTCCGCTGATGTCGTTCTTCGTAGACCCGGAGGAAGCCCCGATGTCGTCGCGGTGCCCACTCATGATGTGCCCAGTGTCGGCTCGATGGTGTGCAGTGCCGCGGGCATCGTGGAAGCGATCACCTTCTCGATCTTCCAGTTGTTCATGCGACAGGAACCCACCGTTGACCAATGGATTGATGAAGCAATCGCACGTCAGTCCACGTCCTTGCTTTGTCGCGTCGACATCGCTCTTCGGCAAGTTGCGCAGTCGGCGGACCAGAGCCTGAAGCACTGGGCAGAGCAGACACGGGTCAACCGGATCGCCCCCGCTTTGGCCAACTTCCCCGGACTGCACCACTGAACCCAGCTGGCTTCCCGCGGAGATAGCTTTGGCGGCCGCTTGTCCCACTCGCTGTGCGACAGGCCATGGCGATGAGGGCGATCCTCCTTAGTGCCGCTAGCGATATGAGTTGATCCCGTGGATCCAAAAATAGGTGTTTGACGTTGGCGTCGTGGTTCCCACAGGTTTGACGAGCCCGAAGTCCCGCTGCTCGCGGTCGGTGTTCAGGGTGTAGATGCAAATTTCCTTGCCAAGCAGCGTCCGTGGGTCAAGCGATGAAATCGCGATCAACGGATGGCGCGGCTTGTTCCATCGTTGGCCCAACGCAAGCCACTCGTCGTGGGTTCCCAGATCGGTAAACGGATAGTCCATGGCGGCCTCCTAGGGCTCACAGCATCCAACTCTTCAGCAGCGCGTCATCCTCAAGGTTGCTGATGAACGGACGGCGTGGCGGCTCGCCTCCCTTGGGGCGTCAGGGGAGTTGGCAGTTCATGGTCCTAGGACAGCAGGGCCCGAGCAGCGGCTGGCGCGTTTCTCCTGGATCCGCTCGACCAACGTGGTTCGAGAAATCCGAATAGCAGTGACGCCGCGAAAGGGACTCTTCACCGCAACTGCAGCCCCTCCTGAGCACGGTGCCCGCCGGCGGCGAATCCAGGCAAGGGTAGTGGCTCAAACCGGACGGTTCAATCGCCAGCCTGCAGGAGGGCGGCCACCCCGAGCGCATTGATCTGTGCCGCCAACTCGCCGAGGCGCGCCTGTGGGCCAATTCGGAAGCCGACAAAGTACCAGGCCACGCTACCTAGGATGAACCCACCGATGGCGCCCCAGAAGGCGGCGAAGATCCTGTTGTCCAGCCGCGTGGCGGGGGAGGCGAAGGCAAGCAGAGCAAGGGCGAGGCAAGAAGTGAAAGCCCAGATCAAGAAGCTCTTCCCCTCGGCCACATCCAGTCGCCAACTCCGAAGTGCCTGCCCCGCCACCATGATGTCGCAGGCCACCTCACCGGTCGTGTGATTCATCGCGCCAAACATCACGCCATCAACCTGCGCAGACGGAGCGCCGTACACGAGAGAGACGCGATGGCTAGGTCGAACGGCGATGCCAAGGCCGGCGGAGCGCATGAAGCTCTCTTTGCCCTCGCTATCGAGCAACCAGAATCCGCCTTTTTTGCGTGGCGCGCCGGTAGAGCCGGAGGAGTCGAGCACGGTGCCCGACATGGTGGCAATGCGGATGCTCTGGCCATTGGCGAGCGCAGCTTCTTTGAAGTTCATGATCGCTTGACTGAATGCGTGGCGATTGTGACTTAAAAGCGGGTGACGTATAGGCGATGGGTGTGAAGACTTCCACACGTGTCCACACCTCGTCACCAGCCCAAGGAGATTGCCGTCAGCGCGCGTGAGCAGCTGGCGCTCAACCTCATCCGGCTGCGAGCACAAAAGGGGTGGTCACAGGAAGCGCTCGCACTGGAATGTGGGCTTCATCGCACCTTCGTCGCTCATGTGGAGCGACTGCGCAGGAATGCGTCGCTGGACAACATTGAGCGCATGGCTCAGGCCCTTGGGGTACCGATACGCGACCTCTTTGCGCCGGTGTTCCACGAGCAGCGGCAATGACGTAATCGCGTGATCGCGCGCTCAACGCGGCGACACGGTGAGTGACCTAGTTCAATGCCCGATCCAGCTGCTGAGCCTGCCTACCGCGGCCGCACCGGCGCAGGTGATCGTGGTCCCAGGCGCAAAGTAGAGTCCGAGAACGAACACGGCAAAACCCACGGCCAGGGCGACATAACAGAATCGTTCGCGCACGCGAGGCGACAGCAGCTTGAGCACCGCCACGACAAGCGGCTCTCCCTCAGCAACATTTGAACGGGAGGGGCGGGACGTGTCCCCGCTGGATTGCGTTTTCATATGACTCCATGCTTCCCGACGTTTCCGATACGTAAGACGTACCTCCCTCGCTCGAGGGCTGCCACTCAGAAATGCTACGGAGACGAATCTGCCATCCTTGGCACGAGTCCCACGTCATGTGGGGCCCGTCCCTTGATTGAAGTTCGAGCTGGCGGCGGCATGCCACCAGCCTTGGGTCTGGAAGGTCAGCGCGGCAACTCGCTGCCCTCGATGCCGTCGTAGAACCAGGGACCCACCCGGAGGGTCAAAGACCGATGCTTGCGCATCAGCTTTGCGGCCAGCTCCGGCGAGGCGTGGCTGGAGAAGTCGAACTCGTAGCCGTAAGTTCCGTCGCCGCTGTGGCCGGTCAGTTCAATCGGTTCGACGTCGACCAGTTCCTGCGCCTCTTCACGGGAAATCTTGAGCTCGGTCGCGTGCATCCGCGCGTGTCCACGCCAAACGATCCCCACCCTTGAACTCGCGCCAGGCTTGTCGCAGTGCCTTCTTCACATGCGAGCCATAGATGTCGAGGTGTTCTTCGAGCTCGCGACGGGTAGCCAAGCCGATGGGGAAGGCAGCGTCGCGAAGGATGTCGCTGGCTAAGTCACCGACCGGATCGTTGCGACGGCGCTGATGGTCCAGCCAACGGTGGAACGGCGACCGCGCAGCCTCCCGCGCGTCGCGCGCGGCCGTCGCCAGGGCGGACAGGATGTTGGGAGCCGCTTGAGGCCGAAAGTTGAGCCCGCGCTCGTCCTTGGTCAGCGCGTTCCAGCTTGCCAAGTCTTGAAGGAACCGCTCGCCGTCCCTCCCATCAGCGTGGTGGCTGACGGGTAGCAGGTGATCGTGCGGCCAGAAGACGTCGCAGCGCGCGCAGTAGCACTGCGATGGATCGGTTTCACGAATGTCCCCGTGCAGGTAGTACCGGATGCGGCGAGGTGACTCAGGCTTTGGCGTTCGAGCGCGCGAGGGAAGGACCTCCGCGCTGTTGCTGTGCTTGGCCAGTAAAGACCAATTAGCAAAGCCGTTTTTGACCGCGATGCGATCCAGCGCTTCGCTGTGCGGGATGAAAGCCTCGCGGCCAAGCTTCTTGGCTTCGCGGCGGAAGCGCCCGAGTTGGGCGGGAGGGAAGGACATAGTCATGGCTTGACTCCGCGGTCGCGGCAGCTCAGATGCGCCCACACACCGAGCCGGCGGCGACCAGTGGATGGTCAAAGCCTGTCTCGTCATCTTGAAGATCACGCTGTCGATACGACTTCGCCTCGTGGGCGGGCAGGCCGGCGTGCGGGCCATGAACTGAGGATATCAGACTTTGCCTGCCACCCTGCTTGGCTGCGCGGCCGCCTGGGTCAGTAAAAACACTAGATGTAGGGCCTTGAACTCAAATCGCCCACTACCTATAGTGGTAAAACTGGATTTAATCCCAGTCATCAGCCCGTCTCGTTAGGAGCCTTCATGAGCAAGAACATCAAGCAGACGTCCCCTCGGGTCGCCTCTCTCGCTGGCAAGACATTGCAGAGCGATTCCGCCAGTGTGCTGCAGCGTTCGCTGGCGGGTTCCGCACTGCGCCAAGCCGGCTCAGCAGCGCAGACCGGAGCAAAAACGGAAGCGAAAGCTGGCGGTGCGCTCGACAACGCGCGGTCATCCACTACGACGAAGACGCTCGCTGCCACCGTCGTGGCGCAGTCGAACCGCAAGCGCTGAACGCACTTCCTACGGCGCAAACAGTTCCCCGCCTCTCAAAGCGGTCCGGGATTGCAAATCGTTTAGGTACGTCCAGACAACTGGACAGGGTCGTCGAAAAGGATTGGCGTCGTCACGCGGCGGGTGTTCCCCCCAACGCTGCAAACAGCGCGCGCATCGGTTCCTCCGCGCCCCTGACTAACTCCAAAGCCTTTCGATGCTGCGTCAATGCGTCGCTGAATGGCCTTGGATCAATTTCACACGTGAGACTGTAGAAGCTGCAACCGGACGCGTGTGCCCGCGGGCCTGGCTCAAGACTCTTTGACCGCTCCGCGACATCATGTCGGACGCACTCCTGGACCGCGCTCTCAAACTTGTGCTTAAGGCTGCTCATGATTTTTACGATCTCCTCGTACGCGAGCGCGCAGAACCCCGACGCCTCCTTCAAGTTAAGAATCTCGCCTTTGTGAATGACCCGATTGCGAATCTCCACAAGTTTCTTCAGAGGCTTGTAAGGGCTCCCAAAGGCAAGGGTGTGCTCGACGATAAATGCCCCCAGTTGCCGTTCGGACTGGCGGGCAATCTCGCTATACGTCGCAGTCCACGCCTCGGACGACATGCCTCGTGCTGTGCACAGCACTCGCAAGGCGAACTCGATCGCACGCTCGAGTGCGGATGCGAAGCTACTGCAGGCCTCAAGGGTGAAACCCTCAAGCAGCGCATTTGCGCCGGATTCCATAAGCACTTCGAATTTTTGGCTTTGGAGCATGAGCAGGCTCTTATGGCCGCGCGCGCACATAACGCTCCCTACGCGGTCATCGTAATAGTCAACGTACATCGGCTCGAAGCTTGGGTGTCCTAGCTCCTTCAAGCATTCCATGCAGGTAGAAAACATCTTCATGTAGCTGTCCTTTCAAGCACAACAAGGAATGGTGCCGCCGCTCGGTCGGCTCCGTGCGTGCCGGCGGGTGGCGCGGGTACGATATGGCCCAAATTGACTCTCCCATGCATTCGATGCCCAACGTTGATGTGTCCAAGCTCTCGTACGCCGAATTGATAGAGCTGAGCAAGGAACTTGAGCGGCAGATCGAGGCAAAGCGCGAAGAGGAGCTCAAGGTGATCGTCGACGGCTTCGCCAAGAAGGTACAGGCTGCTGGATTTACGGTCGACGAAGCTATGGTGGCGCTGCAGCCCTACGCTGCTTCCGCCAAACGTAGGAGTGCTGCTGTCAGCGGCGCCGCGCAGATCCTGTACCGCGACCCCGCAAATCCGACCAGTACGTGGTCCGGCCGCGGACGTGCGCCCAGGTGGCTCGCGGACTACGAGTCGCAAGGACGCCGGCGAGAAGACTTTAAGGTGTGATCCATAAGGTGATCGCGCTGCGCTTGCGGTGGCAGGCACAGCGCTGATCCACTCCTCCAAGTTCGCGGCAGTCCAATTGCCGCCGCGCCACCCACTTCGTCGGCATCCCAGGTCGAAGCTGGGCAGTCAACTGCCGCCCGCGCGGGTGCTTCGTAACTACCGGCGACGGGAAAATCAACTTTCCATAACGCTAGTCAAGTTTCGCAAAAAGAAACCGATGTTTGCGATCTAGGCGATCGAGCAACTTCCCGCCAAAAAAGGGTCGTGCGACGGGCGAGAGACCTCGACAACGCCACAGACATCCACTGGGGGCGTGCACATCCGCTGACTGCAAATAGAGGCCAAAGGTCCGTGACTTCCGAGAGGACGCGAACTACCTACAGGCCGAACTTCAGTCGCAATTATTTCGACCAAGTCGCATCTATTTGAATGCGGGACACCAAAACAAGCGCGTTTGAAGGATAAGTTGTTTGATATCAATGATTTGTCACTCAGGATCGGCCTTGATCGACACCCCATCGCGGGGAAGCTCGTCAAAACAGGGTGCCAGTAGCGCGACCTCCTCCGCAGTCATGCCGCGATCCTGAAGGCAGCTTCTCCAGTGCAGCGCGACGACCTGCTGAACGTCGTCGATGACCGCCTGCGCATCCCGCGCTCCGATGCCGAAGTCGGCCGCGCAGCTCAACAGGTTGTCAACGGTCGCCGGGGCGCCTTCGGCGCCAATGCCCATGGCTTGCTCGCGCCGCCTAGTGCCACTCAGACGCGGCACGATGTCGAATGCTGGCGAAAGACGGAGGTGTCCGGCATCGTCGGCCAGCAGCCCGTGGTTGCGCTCGTGATCATCGGTGTTGGACACACAGCAGTTGAAGACCATCCGCCGGTAGAGCTCGAAGCGGTCGGCGGCGGCATGGCCGCTCCATCGCTGCAACTGGCTCGCCAGCTCGGGATAGGTGCCCATGTACTGCCCGGAGCGTCTCGATGCTTCGGAAGTTAGTACCGTGCGTGCGCTCACGTAGGCCTCGCGCAGCCAGCCGCGGCCTTTGGGGTGGCGGGTGCGGTCGAAGCGCTTGATCAACGCCACGACGCCTTCCTGCCCGTCGTGGGCCCGCACCTCGCGCAGCTCGGCCTTAGAGGCGTCTATGCCGCACCGGGCGGCCAGGTCGAGTGTTGCCGCCTCAAGTCGCGCCTGCGCGTAGCGCCTGTCATCGCGACTTGACGGAAACTTGGCGAGCCACTGAGTTTGCCCGTCGCTGATCGTGAGCTTGGGGCGCGCGCCGCCGATCGCGGTGTTGGCGCGCACGCGTTTCTCCAGGTCAGGCGGCAGCGGCTTTCCGGTGTCCAGGCCCAGCACCACTGACCAGGCGTCGTCCAGCAACTCGATGTTGGCCGGCTCGCCAATGGCAGGCATTTCTGCGACGTTGCGCGAGAAGCAGAGGTTGCCCACGCGGTCCTCCTGGGTGCTCAGGAGGTAGCCCGTCGGGAAGCGCTGTTCGCCATGGCGGCGGTTGATGACGTAGCGCCCCCAGTCATCGGGGCAGGCGTCGGCGATGACGCCGAACACGTCGGGGTCCCCTCCCTGTGGCGTGCTTACGGCTCTTTGCACCGCGTTTCCCAGCGGAAGGCGAATTGGGTCCAGGGCCACCGCGTCGTCACGAGACAGGTAGCTGCTGCCGTAGATGAACTCCGCCACTGTGGCGCCACCCGCCTCACGGCTTACGGTCAGACGCCCGCAAATCGTTGGTTCGACGTCGCCCGGGAGAAAAGCCCAAACGTACACCTGATCGCGCTCAGAAGTCATTGTCGACCTTCCTCTGCACCTGCACTCGCATGCTTTGCGTGTTGAGCTCCAAGGCCAGCCCGTCGCGGTCCAGTCCCGGGTCGGCTACCAAGCCTAGGCCGTCGGCCAAGCCCATCGCCCACAGGGCCTGCAGGTACGTTCCCAGGCCGGTGGAGAGCTTGCCTGACTCAACCGCTTCGATAGCAGTGCGGCTGAGGCCGGCTCGGTCGGCCAGGTCCTGCTGGCGAAGCTTGCGCCGGATGCGGGCCGAGCGTATCCGCTTGCCCAGTTGAGCAGCCAAGTCCGCTACGGCAGGTGGATTGGGAACCGCTGCGCTTATGCGTTTCATAGAATGCATTAACGGCCTTGGCGCCCTCTATGAAACTCCAAGCAGATGGCGCGGGGTGGGTAGAGGTTTTGGGTCAACCGATGGCGAGCACACACGGCTTAGCCTCGGGGCGGGACGTTGGCGCAAAAGCCTCCTGTTCAAAAACGGTCACTCATTCGTCCGAAAGGTTCGTTGGGCCCACGTCCCCATCGTTCTAATAGATATGGCCCCCCTTCCCCTCCTTCCGCAAGCTCAAGTCTCTCTGACAGCGGCCCCCCTGCAATCGCCATCGATGCAACGAGGATAAGAGGGGTATAGCCGATCGATGCAAACAACGTCCCTTGCGACATATCCTCCAAGCAGGATTGCAAGCAACGATCGTTGAGCCCTAGAGCCTGGAGGAAGCTAGGCGGCTGCATTTCGCGAATTGCATCGGCGATAAGCTTCGTCTTCCATTCTCGGTGCTTTATCGACTTCGAGCTTCGTAGTCCACGCACAAAGTGGCGGCCTGCACCTTCCGCAAATAGCGCGTTATGAGAGATGTTGGCAAAGCAGATCTCTTCGGTGCTGGCCAAACGCGACGGCCATGACAGTCGGCGATGTGGAAGCATCGCCCCGGTTGGATCCCAACTCATGCCGGCGAGTGCCCGGCAATGCTTCCAGCACGCAGTTACGCCAGGCAAATTGTGAGAACGCAGCCACGTTCTAAATCCGTGGACTGCATATTGCTCGTCCCAACACTCTTCGCAGGCGCGCATCTGCGAATGCAGCATTGGCTTAGCAAGTCCACCCTCCTTTTTGCAGCGCCCGGTAACCCATAAGTCGGCCGCCCGCTCCGGAAACTTACCGCCGTCAAGTCCCCCCAGGAACTGCCGAAAGTAGTTAGGGAACCCATAACTATTGGCGGCCATCTCGGGCTCCCCCCACAGGCCCGAAGCAATGGCATGGCGCGCCGTACTTTCCAAACCATTGAAGTCGGACGTTCCAAGGAACTCGGGAAAGAACCTTCGCGCCGGGGGCACGCAAGCTAACCAATGCACACGCCCAAGTAGACCGACGACCCATTCATCGTCGATAGGACGGATGAAGCACCATTGTCTTGGCCAAGTAGCGGCGATTTTGAGTAGATTGACGTTCACTGGTGCAATTCGGAAGAGGCGGCCTGAGCGAAAGCCTCGACTTCCGAAAGCTTGGGGTTGAGGTCTCGGAGCTGCGCGGCGAGCACCTTCAATGAGGCAGCTGCCGCCTTATAATGGGCGAGCGTCAACGACACGGAACCGGCTTTTACATGCGGCGCTTTCATTGCGATCTTTTGTGCGTCGATGTGCAGCTTCTTCAGTACTGCGGTCACACCCTTCGACATATCGTAGAGTTCCTGTACCAACTCGGAGGTCACCTCTAACGGGCGATCCACCAATTGGAAGCTCAGTAGGTGTCTGGCAAGAGCATCAAAAATCGAATCGCTCGCGCTCTTTGCCCGAGTTATCTCGAACGCTCCCAATGAGCACGCACGCCGCGCAACCTCAAAACCGCCGCCGAAGAACTTAGTGGCCTCTAGAGTACCGGTGAGCAGCAACGGCACCTTGACCACCTCAGTTAGCCTGACCAAAAATCCCCGGACCTCATCTTCCCCGCGTGTGCTCGCGCAGAACTGCTGAACATCGTCTATGTGAATCAGCCCAAGAAAGAGCGTCCTGGCCGCACGGCTAAGTCGATCCATTAGATCGCCCTTCTTTTGAGACGGCCGGAATGAACTCTGAATTCCATGAGCCGCTAACGCTTGGTCGATCGCTCCCAGCAGATCCCATAGCAGCTGAATCGTCGCTCCGCCTCTGGGGGTTTGAACTCTGATCCAAACTAGCTGCGTCTGGTGAAAGGGCACGCCCCTATACGCTTGATGGATGATCACCTGGGGATAGCGCGCAAGTATGCGGTTGAACATGGTGGTCTTTCCGAGGCCGCTCTCTGCCTCTGCGTAGAGGCATCCAAGAGATGCGACGCTGGAGATCGGAGACCAGGATGGGTCAAAATCCTGATACCGATAGTGCTCTCCGTCCCGGGTCATGGGATTGCGGGGTACATAAGCAGCTCTAAGCGCTTCGTCCGTTGCATCAGCAATCCTCAGAGACACTGGAGTCGGTAAGTAGACGGAGTCCAGGGTGTGGACGTTGTGAACGCGCAGGTGAAGCGGATCAGCTCTGCAGGCTTCCATCGACATCCTTGGGCCAAGCTGCAATTCCTTAGTCAGAGTCGCACGATCGGCCGTGATGGGCGGCAGCGCTTCGATGAGCGGATTGCCTCGATGCAGAGCAGGTTGTAGGTCGGAGTAATTGATAGTCATTCGATCGCCCTGAGGATCTGTCGCATCTCCTCGGCCTCGGAGAGGTCGACGGAAGGCTCTGTCGAACGTGCAGGGTTTGAACGTTTCCCAGGAGCGGCATGCAGGAGGAGGGGAGTGGCGCCCTGCTGATGCGCCATCTCGGCGGCCCGGTTAGCTCGAAGGTCGCCCAACTTTTGGGACGCTGGTCGAGAGTCATTTGCCTGCGCAAACTCGGATTGCCGTATAGCCTCCTCGACCTCCTGCTTCCTGATGTGCGTCAGGGCCTTCTTCTGCCCCGCGAGGGATTTTTGAATGTCATCTGCGTCATATGTGGCATGGGCCACCGCATCGGCGTGATCGTCTAGAAACACATCACCCGCAAGGTCGCCTCGACGATCCAAGATCGCCGCCTCTAATCGCTCGCCGTGTTCCCCGAAGAGGAAGCAGCGGGTCTGGGCGTCCGGGTCCCGATAGACGGTGAGCTGCCCGTCTTGCATGCGGTGGAAGTACCACGCGTTCTCGATCATCCAGCTCGCGACGTACCGCGTCTTTTCATGCGTGATGCCGTCACGGCGCGCATGTCCCTTGAGAGGAGCAAGAAATGTACGGACGGCTTCGTCTCGACTCATGTAGGCCGCAGAGCCATGGAGCCAACGAAGACCAGCCTCATAAAGACCGAGCGGTGTGGTGAGGAACTCCTCGCCGCAATTGCTGAGACTTCTTGGAACGTGCTCCGAACAGTCGTGGGTCAAATTCCACTCGGCGGCCAGCGCCAGAAGCAGGCGTTTGAGGTCGGCGAGGGTCAGCTTGCCGTCAAGCCGGCAATCTCGGTCGCCGCGCTCGCGCTGCCGCCCCTTCGTAGCGCCGGGCAGAAAATGGATCTCGGCGTCATTCTGGAGCTTGAAATAACGTTCGACGAGCGCCTTCCAGTCTGCACGATATGCGGCAGCAACCGCATGGATGATGCCTGCCTCCCCGTTGGCCTCTCGGACCTTCATCGACAGCACGTCGCTGCCTCGATCCGAAAACACAGTCTGCGGGATCACGCCGGCAACAAGACCTTCAGCGACCTGCGGCCGCAATGACAGCGCCTCTGCCGATCGTTCCTTGGGAGTGACTGCCTGATAAAGAGCAATCTTCGCTTGATCGGCGCTCGCGGCCTCTAAGCAGACATGCACGGCTAAGATCAAGTACGAGAAGGCATCAAGCACCACGTAGATGACAGGCCGGCCAATCAATCGTTTCCTACCGAGGGATGAGACCAAGTAAACATCAGCGATCGTCGAATCAATGATGTAGGTCGATCCAGGGAACAGGTCTTCCACCCGCGCGTGTGACGTAATGACCCTTCTATCTTTTGCCCAGCGCAACTCCCCGGCGCGCCGCTTGGCTTCTGCCAGAGCGCTTTCCTCTTTCCTCCAGTAGTAGAGGAATTGCCGCTCGGTAAGTGCAAAAGTGGGGTTCGTCCCGATATTCACCCTGCCGTCGGGCCCGATCTCTTCCGGCACATCGACATATTGCGTGAGGTAGTCACGCCAATGCTTAGAAACCGGGGTGTTGCGCGTTGTTCCCGGCGCCTCACGGTTGACCTGTTCAGCACACGTTCGGTGGAACGTCGCCACCGCCAATTTCGCTTCCTCCGTAGCGTTGAAGCCCTCGTCTTCCGGATTTTCACGAGCCTTGAACTTCTTGCTTTTCGCGCCGAGCTTTCTACTTACCTTCCTGAGTTGCGTTCGCGGCAAACCATGGGTGGGCATGCAGGCGACTTCCAGACTTCCGCCTGATAGAAAATATCGGACCAGCTTCTTCTTCACACTTGATTCGCTGACCCTATACAATTTAACGACGCTAGTGATGATCTCTGAGAAGCGGCCGAAAACAAACATCCGTTCCAATTGATGGTTATCGATGATATCTCGCAGCACCCGCGTCCACTTGTCGACATGGCGCTGCTGGCACTCAGTTAGTTTGTCTGCATACGAAGTCTGCCATTCGTATTTCAGGATTGAGACAAGGCCGATGGCGCCTCTTACTAGATGTCGCTCGATCAACGAGAGCGGAACGCGGGAAGGTTTGCCGGCCGGTTCGCTTCTGCGAGACCGCCCATCTAGTCCCACATGTGCCTTGGGATCGCCCAAAGCTAGCAGGTAGGCTCCGTCGCTTAGTCGATGCACATAAGCGACCATGAAGACGCCGGCATGCAGTCCGA
Source organism: Roseateles sp. So40a (assembly GCF_048081605.1). Classification (NCBI taxonomy): domain Bacteria; kingdom Pseudomonadati; phylum Pseudomonadota; class Betaproteobacteria; order Burkholderiales; family Sphaerotilaceae; genus Roseateles; species Roseateles sp. So40a. The sequence goes on from NZ_CP182288.1 coordinate 4,831,026, forward strand.
CCTCGTCCGCCACTCGTTCAGGAACATGAATCGCGGTGTTCGCGTTAAGGTGATGCGTCTCATCTGTCATCACGCACCACCGAGCAAATGGATGGCGGCGGCCGGACCATTGAGCATTTTCCAAGGCGAAGCCAAGTGGAGGTCGGTAGTGCTGTGATCGACCGGAATGAGACCGAACATGACGGCCTTCTTCAGCCACACCACTTGCTGCTCAACAGTTACTTCATAAGTAAGCGCCAGGCGCTCGAGGATTCCGCGCATCGGAAAGCGTTTCGACGCGTTCAGATCGAAAACGTCCCGAATCCAATTGGACGGGATGTCATTGTTGGCGCGGTAGTTCGCGTCGGACGACATGGCAGATAGCGCCCACTTCAGATTGTTGACGAGACGCCGCGGCATGGAAACTTCTGTGACGACCACCAGCCGAACGTCCCGCTGGCGCCAGTACTCCTCCTCCAGCTTGCGAAGTTGGATGTTCCGAATCTTCGCTAGGTCGGCCGCCCACTTGCAATGAACGGCTACGATAGAGCCATCGCCAAGGGTGACGACGAAATCAGTCGTCATGTGCGCAGTCGATCCCTTATGCGGCGGATGTCTAATCCTCTGCTCCTTCGCTATGGCAAGCGTGCCCGGACCAAATGACAACTCCGGCAGACCCGGTGGCAGAAGCAAAACATCAATGCCCGACTCCAACATCAGCGGATACTGCTCTCGCACGTCCACCGGTCTGAATGTGAGCAGAGCGAGAAAGACATTGCGCTCCAAGTCGCTCAATACGTGATGTGCACGTCCTGCGTGCAGCGGGCTGGGAATCACGTGAGAGCGTCCACGAGAACTGAAGTCGCCTCGTGTCACCTGTATATACGCCTCGTACGCGGCGCCATGACCAGTGCCGCGCTTCTGATTTCGGCGTCTCATCGCCATAGTCCAGTTTCGACGGAGCGATCTAGATGCATGGAATACTTCCCCGTAACGCACAGGCGTGGCTGAGTCTCGCCTAACGCGATCTAACATATTTATACTCAGTGGGGATTGACCGCGCGCGAACGCGCGCTACCATGACGACTCAGTCTCCGCCATAGCTCCCCGCTGGGTGTAGATAGACTGCTCGAAAGGTATCAGCTCTCGGGCAGTCGCCTTTTTTCAGCTTTTGGTTTTATCGACTTTGAGGGTTATTCCTCCTCAGACTTGAGGCCAAGGGCGACGGCAATCCGGTGGGATTCGCCGCGTAGACATTTACGCTTCCCGCCGAGGATGACGTAGACCAAGTCTGCGTCAAACCCTCGACTCTTCGCCCAGTCCGCGATGGAGACTCCCCGCCTGTGGAAGTCGCGCTTGATTTCTTGGGCCGTAGAGGTCTTTTTCAGGTGCATCTGAGACATCGTTGCTTTGCAGTTCTTATCTGCGCGCGATGAGCGCGGATAGGCGAGTCCCAACTGATCTTGGAGAGTTTTGGGGCGACGCCGGCGTTCTGTCAATGTTTATCGGATCGCGTCTGCGGCGTCACGTAGTCAAAAAATATGAATGGTGATATCTCATACGCCATTGCATTTCTGCGCAGCAGCGACCAAATGGTCGTATTGATATTTCATACACCATTCGGGCATCAAAAAAATTGTGTTGGTACTATTTTGTGGCGCGCTAAAGATGACGAGTGCTTTGTCGCTTATAGGCCTCAAAGGCCCAGCTCGCGCTGACTAGCCAAGTGCCCCAAAGCACGTGGGAGTACGCCTTCAATCCACGCGAGATCGTGGAGAAATAGCCATCTGACATGCCGACCGCAGCGGTGAATCAGCTCGCTCCGCAGAGCTGTTGGATGGTCTTTCAAGTAGTTCAGAACGGCGGATCGAGAGTGCTCACGCCGTCTGGCGATCTTGGCGGCACTCCAAGCCATCTGAAGTTCACCATCGCGGCGCATCCACGCTCTGCCCTCGCTGAGAGTCATCAAGCAGGCCGAGCACGCGTCAGAAAGTAATCGATGCTTCTGAAGCGCCTCATACAGGCGATCAGGGGCACGAGTGCGACGCGTTCTGGCGGTGCCCGGTAATGACATAGGACTCACACGCGTCTGCGCTTCACGCAAATCGCGATCAAGAGCGTTGAATTCGCAATCTCCGCTGGTTGCGATAAGCACGCCCCACTTAGCTGGATGAAGTGCGCGTCGATCGGCAAGCACCTCACGAATCCAGCGAGGATCCCTTGGAAGGTTTTTTAGATCCGGGCAGCCAGCCGCAGTGAGCGGCATGATCTGACTTACATTGAACCTTGCGAGATCCTCGTCGGCGATCGTGATGTCGGTTCTTGAGAATCCGGCTATGGCTAGGCGCCCGCGAACCATGACGGACAGCTCGACGCTCGACAGGGAGTCCTTCTCACTGATCCAGCTCATGGCCTTGGCCAAATTCGCCAGTTCCGGCGAACAGTCGATAGAGACTGCCGTTTCCACAGACCGCTGATTACCTGGAAGCGCCCAACGGTTGCAGCCGGCCGGCACTTCTACGGCTGACAGACGGGTACGGTGCTCCAAGCAGATCCAGACGCCGGGGAGCTGATGCTCGTTGCGCCAGATCGGTACCCCCGTCTCTTGGAGATCCTTTCGCAAACAGTGGGAGCAATGACGTAGAAAGACGGTTTTGGGAAGAACGTTCCATTGAAGGCCGCTCGGCTGCCTCGTGCCTTTGAGCGGTGGCGAGGCTGCTTGTTCGAGCAGACTTTGTCTCTTTCGCTGATCGAGAAACGGCCAGAGGGCAGCTAAGCCGCTTCGTCTTCGCAGCAAATCTGCATCCAACACCACGAGTCCAACGGAGATCTCGCAGAGATGACCAAGCCCCGCCGGCATGGCATGGAGACATGACGCGCGCCGATGGCCAAGCAAGGCACGGCTGATTGGTTGACTATCGGGGTTGCCCGTTAGATGCGCGTAGCGCGAGCACAAGGAATACAAGGTTTCGGTTGGCGCCAAGAACCGCGGCATAAAGGGCACCATGCGATCGCCGCGCTTCAGACTAGACATGGCCCTCTCCATCGACGCCCAGACGCACAAGTTCGGGAGACTTTGAGCTGTTCGGAGTAGCCGTTGGTGCTCTCATGCAAGTGACTGATTTCATTGATGAGCGTGTTCGGACTTAGTTGTTGCTGTTCGGACTGATTTGTCAGGCATACCCGCGAGCGCGTGCGCGCCGCGCTGCAGAGCGCCGGCCTCGAGTTCCCCGCCAACAAGCGCATCACCGTCAACCTGTCGCCCGCCGACCTGCCCAAGGAAGGCGCGCGCTTCGACCTGCCCATCGCGCTGGGGCTGCTCGCCGCGAGCGGCCAGATCGACACCGACCTGCTGACCCACCTCGAATGCGCCGGTGAACTCGGCCTGTCCGGCGAGCTGCGTCCGGTGAAGGGCGCCCTGGCGATGGCGCTCGCGCTGCGCGCGGCGAAGCTGCAGCGCGAGTTGATCCTGCCGCGCGGATGCGCGGAGGAAGCCGCGCTGGTGCAAGGCCTGGTCGTGCGTGAGGCCGCGCATCTGATCGACCTCGTCCATGCACTGCAACCGCGCAGCGACCAGCCCTTGCCGCGCATCCAGCGCGATCCGCCGCCGACCTGCGACACCACGCTCGACCTGCGCGACATCAAGGGCCAGTCCGGCCCCAAGCGGGCGTTGGAGATCGCCGCCACCGGTGGACTGAGCCTGCTGCTGGTGGGCCCGCCCGGCACCGGCAAGTCGATGCTCGCTCAGCGCCTGCCCGGCCTGCTGCCGCCCTTGTCAGAGGCGGAAGCGCTGGAGTCCGCCGCGCTGCTCAGCGCGAATGGGCAGTTTCGGCCGGCGATGTGGGCACGGCGGGCCTTTCGCGCGCCGCATCACAGCGCCTCCGCGGCGGCCTTGATCGGAGGCGGCTCACCGCCGCGTCCCGGCGAGATTACGCTCGCCCAGCACGGTGTCCTGTTCCTCGACGAGCTCCCCGAATTTCAACGGTTGTCGCTGGAAGCGCTGCGTGAGCCGCTGGAGACCGGAAGGGTGCACATCTCGCGCTCAGCGCATCAGGCGGAATTCCCGGCGCGATTCCAGCTGGTGGCCGCGATGAACCCCTGCCCCTGCGGTCATCTGGGCAATCCGCACAAGCCTTGCCAGTGCTCGCCCGATCAGGTGAGGCGATATCAGAACCGCCTGTCGGGGCCGCTGCTCGATCGCATCGACCTCACGGTGGAAGTGCCGGTGCTGCCCCCGGAAACGCTGACCGGTTCTGCGGATGGCGAGTTGAGCGCGGTGGTGGCGGCGCGCGTCGCGCAGGCGCGGCAACGCGCGGTGGATCGACAGGGCTGCGCGAACGGGCAGCTTTCCGCCGGGCAGGTCGATGAACACCTGCGGCTGGAGGACGAGGCGCTGAGCCTGCTGCATCGGGTCTCGGCGAGGTTGTCGTGGTCCGGGCGCAGCTTCCACCGCGTGCTGCGGATCGCTCGCACCATCGCGGATCTCGCCGACAACGACACGATCGCTCCGATCCACGTCAGCGAGGCGATCCAGTGGCGACGGGCGCTGCCGGGGCGGGAGTCGTGATCGGGCGCCATTCGTGACCCTCAATGAAAAATGCCGGCTCTCGCCGGCATTCCTCTTCAACGCAGTGATCGAGATCAGATCCCGATCAACGCCATCAGTGCGCGATCAGCATGCGGTCATTGGCGCACCAGCTGACCGTCGCTCACGCGGACGATGTCGCCGCTCTGCACGCCCGGGTCGTGGCTGAACGTCATCGTGCGGTTGCTCTGATCGGCGTTGCGAAGCTTCACGACCCAGACAGTCGTGCTGCGCTGGCGCTTCTCGATCTCGTTGCCGGCATAACCGCCCGCGACCGCGCCGCCCACCGTGGCGATCTTCTTGCCGGTGCCGCCGCCGACCGCGCTGCCCAGCAGGCCGCCGACCACCGCGCCACCGACCACGCCCAGGCCCGTGCCTTGGCCCTGGCGGGCTTCCGTGTGCACGCCCAGCACCGTCGAGCACGACGAGCACAGACGCGAATCCGCCTGACCCGAGCCCGACGAGCCGGTGTTGTCCGCATAACCGGTCGAGCCGCCATCGCGGGAGTTCTGCGCCGGTTGCGAGCGACGCGAGTCGTTCGAGCGCTGCGATTGCACCGCGTCATCGCCCGAGCGGCGTGCCGCGCGAGCCTCGTCCGCGGCGTTCGCGCCGTTGCGATCCACGATGTTGCCGGACTGCTCGGCCGCCGCGAGCGGCGTGTCCGGCATCGACGGAGCCGACTGATGGCGCCCCGCGAAGAAGGCCGCCACGACCAGCACGGCCGCCCCAACGGCTCCCGCCGCGATCTTGTGATTGGTAGTCATCGCCATGATTCACCTCTTATGGTTTTCCCCTAGCTCGGGGGATGGGCGAAGAATGCCACGCTGTTACAAGTCGCGGGGGCCAGTTTTCGTTCCGTTTGTAAATGGGTGAAACGCGGCCTGTAGGACAAGGCCGCGTCCTGCGTTTTTCGTTGCGCGCCCGCGTCAGCCGAGCAGCGGCGCCAGCGCCTTGCGCGCCGCGTTCTGGTCCAGCGCCATGCGCGCGGCCCAGTCCGCCACCTGATCGTCGCCAATGCGTCCGACGTTGAAGTACGTCGACTCGGGATGCGCGAAATAGAAGCCGCTCACGCTCGCCGCCGGCGTCATCGCCATGCCCTCGGTCAGCGCCATGCCGATGTCCTCAGCCTGCAGCACGCGGAAGACGTCGCGCTTGACCAGGTGATCCGGGCAGGCCGGATAACCCGGCGCCGGACGAATGCCGCGGTAGGCCTCGGCGATCAGCTGCTCGTTGCTGAGCGCCTCATCCGACGCATAGCCCCAGAACTCCTGGCGCACCCGCTGGTGCAGCCGCTCGGCGAAGGCCTCGGCCAGGCGGTCCGCCAGCGCCTTCAGCATGATCGCGGAGTAGTCGTCCAGGTCGTCGATGAACTGCCGCTCCTTCTTGTCCACGCCCAGCCCGGCGGTGACGGCGAACAGCCCGATGTAGTCCGGCACCGAGCCCTTGGCCGCGATGAAGTCCGCCAGCGCGCGGTTGGGCCGGCGCACGCCGTCCACCACCGGCCGCTCGGACTGCATGCGCAGACCGCGCCAGGTCATCAGCACCTCGGTGCGCGACTCGTCGCTGTAGATCTCGATGTCGTCGTCATTGACCTGCGCGGCCGGGTACATCCCCAGCACGCCGCTGGCGCTCAGCCACCGGCCCTCGATCAGCCGCTGCAGCATGCGCTTGCCGTCGCTGAAGACGCGTTGCGCCTCCGTGCCCACGACCTCGTCCTTGAGGATCGCCGGGAACGGGCCCGCGAGGTCCCAGGTCTGGAAGAACGGACCCCAGTCGATGCACTGCGCCAGCTCGGCCAGGTCGTAGTTGCGGAACTGGCGCCGGCCGATGAAGCGCGGCACCGGCGGCGTGTAGGTCGTGAAGTCCGCGCGCTGCTTGTTCTCGCGCGCCTGCGCCAGCGTCACCAGCGGCGTCTGCTTCTTGTTGGCGTGCAGCTCGCGGACCTTCTCGTAGTCGGACTTCAGCTCATCGATGAAGCGCGTGGCGCGCTCGTCCGACAGCAGCTCCGAGCACACGCCCACCGAGCGCGACGCGTCCGGCACGTAGACCACCGGGCCTTCGTAATGGGGCGAGATCTTCACCGCCGTGTGCACGCGGCTGGTGGTCGCGCCGCCGATCAGCAGCGGGATCTTCTTGACGCGGAAATAGTCGTCGCGTTGCATCTCGGCCGCGACGTGCTGCATCTCCTCGAGGCTGGGCGTGATCAGGCCCGACAGCCCGATGATGTCCGCGCCCTCCACCTTCGCCTTGGCGAGGATGTCCTGGCACGGGACCATCACGCCCATGTTCACGACCTCGAAGTTGTTGCACTGCAGGACCACCGTGACGATGTTCTTGCCGATGTCGTGCACGTCGCCCTTCACCGTGGCGATGACGATCTTGCCCTTGGAGCGCACGTCCGCGCCCGAGGCGGCGAGCTGGCGCTTCTCCTCCTCGATGTAGGGCACCAGGTGCGCCACCGCGGACTTCATCACCCGCGCGCTCTTGACTACCTGCGGCAGGAACATCTTGCCCGCGCCGAAGAGGTCGCCCACGACGTTCATGCCCGCCATCAGCGGGCCCTCGATCACGTGCAGCGGCCGGCCGCCCTTGGCCAGGATGCCCTGCCAGGCTTCCTCGGTGTCCTCGACGATGAAATCGGTGATCCCGTGGATCAGCGCATGCGACAGCCGCGCGCCGACGTCGCCCGCGCGCCAGGCCAGCTTGGCGCTGTCGTCCTTGGCCGCGCCCTTGACCGACTCGGCCACCTCCAGCAGCCGCTCGGTCGAGTCCTCGCGGCGGTTGAGCACCACGTCCTCGACGCGCTCGCGCAGGTCGGCGGGGATCTCGTCGTACACGCCGACCATGCCGGCGTTGACGATGCCCATGTCCATGCCGGCCTGGATCGCGTGGTACAGGAACACGGTGTGGATGGCCTCGCGCACCGGCTCGTTGCCGCGGAAGCTGAAGGACACGTTGGACACGCCGCCGCTGACCTTGGCGCCGGGCAGGTTCTGCTTGATCCAGCGCGTGGCCTCGATGAAATCGACGGCGTAGTTGTTGTGCTCCTCGATGCCGGTGGCGATCGCGAAGATGTTGGGGTCGAAGATGATGTCCTCGGGCGGGAAACCGATCTCCTCGACCAGCATCCGGTACGCGCGCTCGCAGATCTGGATCTTGCGCTCGTAGGTGTCGGCCTGGCCGGTCTCGTCGAAGGCCATCACGACGGTGGCCGCGCCGTAGCGGCGGATCAGCTTCGCCTGCCGGCGGAACTCGTCCTCACCCTCCTTGAGCGAGATCGAGTTGACGATGCCCTTGCCCTGGATGCACTTCAGGCCCGCCTCGATCACCTCCCACTTGGACGAGTCGATCATGATCGGCACGCGCGCGATCTCGGGTTCCGAGGCGATCAGGTTGAGGAATCGCACCATCGCGGCCTTGCTGTCGAGCATGGCCTCGTCCATGTTGATGTCGATGACCTGGGCGCCGTTCTCGACCTGCTGGCGGGCGACGCTCAGCGCGGCCTCGAACTCGCCGTTCAGGATCAGCCGCGCGAAGGCCTTGGATCCGGTGACGTTGGTGCGCTCGCCGATGTTGACGAACAAGGTGCCGGCGCCGATGTTCACCGGCTCCAGGCCGGACAGCTTCATCGGGGAGACTGGAGAGGATTGCGAGGCGGACATGGCGTGCCGCCAACGCGGCCTTGCTGGTAGCGGAAACGGCGTGCATTCTACCGGTCGGGGCCTGGTTTGTTCGTGCCGGAAGCCTCCCGGCGACACCCGCGCCCGTATGCTCGACCGCAAACGACAACGAGGAGCGACCGCGAGTCGCCGGGAAGCCGACGTGGATCTGGTCCAACTGCCTTCCAACAGCCTGCGCGTGGGACAGGTGCTGACGTTCTCGCTGCGCGACGCGGCGGGTCATCTGCTGTTCGCCGCCGGCCATCCGCTGCCCGACACGCCGCAGGTGCGCGACCTGATCGCGCGCGGCCCCTGGGTGCAGGCGCACGAAACGCGCGAGTACCAGCGCGCGCTGGCCCACAAGCTCGACACGATGATGCTGCAGGGCGCGTCGCTGTCCGCGCTCGCCAACGCCAAGGCGGAATACAAACCCACCCGTCCGATGCCGATCGCCGCCGCGACGGGACCGGCGCACACCGCCATCTGGGCCGACCTGCAGTGGCATGCGCAGCAGGTGCTGCGCGACGCCCAGCGGCCGGACTTCCTGATGCGGCTCACCGAGCTGCTGGACAAGGTGCTGGCGCGGCTGACGCAGCAGCCCGACGCCTCGTTGGCGGTGCTGGTGCATGACGCGGCGCAGGAGCCGCTGCAGTACAGCGCGCGGCACGCGCTGCTGTCGCTGGCGCTGGCGGAGATGACGACCCGGCAGCTCGGCTGGGGAGAGGGCCGCCGGCGCACGCTGGGCATGGCGGCGCTGACGATGAACCTGGACAGCGGCGCGCTGCAGGATCAGCACGCGTTGCGGCCGGAATCGCTGGGAGACTCGCACCGCGAGCAGCTCGCCGGACATGGCGACCGCGCCGCGGCGACGCTGCGCTCGATCGGGGTGGATGACGACGACTGGCTGATCGCGGTGCGCCTGCATCACGACGCCGGACCGGGCCCGCTGGCCGGGCGGTCCGATGGCGAGCTGATGGCGAGGCTGCTGCGTCGCGTGGATGTCTATGGCGCCCGGCTCAGTCCGCGGCGCAGCCGCCGGGCCCTGTCCGCGGCGCAGGCGGCGCGCGCGGTCTACCTGGACGAGGCGCAGCAGCCCGACGAGGCCGGCGCCGCGCTGATCAAGGCGATCGGGCTGTATCCGCCGGGATCGCTGGTGCGGCTGGCCAATGGCGAGGAGGGCATGGTGCTCAAGCGCGGCCACACCGCGAGCGAGCCGCTGGTGGCGTCGCTGGTGGGACGCAGCGGCACGCCGCTGACCGTGCCGGTGCTGCGCGACACGCGCCTGCCGGCGCAAGCGGTCACCGCGAGCCTCGCGCCGCATGAGATCCGGCTGCGCATCCACATGGATGCGATGCTCAAGCTGTATTGAATGGGACTGCCCAGGCCGCTGACCCTGGAAGCCCCTCGCCCGCGAAGCGGGAGAGGGGTTGGGGTGAGGGCTCGTGTGAGGGCACGGAGCCCTTCGTAGAGCCCTCACCCCCGCCCTCTCCCGCTACGCGGGAGAGGGGGTCTTGAAGCTCAAGCCTCTTCGGGGATCAGAGCGCTGAAGATCGGCTGGCCCCAGCGGCGCGGCTGATAGGCGGAAACCTTCTGCGCGATCGCGCGGATGTGGTCCGGCGTCGTGCCGCAGCAGCCGCCGGCGATGTTCAGGAAACCCGCCGCGGCGAACTCGCCGACCAGCCGGCCCGTGACGTCCGGCGTCTCGTCGAAGCCGGTGTCGCTCATCGGGTTGGGCAGACCCGCGTTGGGATAGCAGGAGATCGGCGTATCGCCCGCGGCCTTCGAGAGTTCCTCGATGTAGGGCCGCATCAGCGCCGCGCCCAGCGCGCAGTTCAGGCCGATGGCCAGCGGCTGCGCGTGCCGCACCGAGTGCCAGAACGCGGTCACCGTCTGGCCAGACAGGATGCGCCCGGACGCGTCGGTCACCGTGCCGGAGATGATCACCGGCAACCGCTCGCCGGTGTCTTCCATCAGCTGGTCGACGGCGAAGATCGCCGCCTTGGCGTTGAGCGTGTCGAAGATGGTCTCGATCAGGAACAGGTCCACGCCCCCTTCGAGCAAGCCCTTGGCCTGCTCGTAGTACGCCTCGCGCAGCGTGTCGAAGTCGACGTTGCGCGCGCCGGGGTCGTTGACGTCAGGGCTGATCGACGCGGTGCGCGGCGTCGGGCCGAGCGCGCCGGCCGCGAACCGCGGCTTGCCCGGCGTGCTGAACGCGTCGCAGGCCTCGCGGGCCAGCCGCGCGGCGGCGACGTTCATCTCGTAGGCAAAGGCTTCCAGGCCGTAGTCCTCCTGCGCGACGGTGGTCGTGCCGAAGGTGTTGGTCTCGATGATGTCGGCGCCGGCGTCCAGGTACTGGCGATGGATCTCGCTGATGACCTCGGGCCGGGTCAGCACCAGCAGGTCGTTGTTGCCCTTCAGGTCCTTGGGGTGATCCGCGAAGCGCGCGCCGCGGAAGTCCGCTTCGGTCAGCTTGTAGCGCTGGATCATCGTGCCCATCGCGCCGTCCAGGACGGCGATGCGTTTCGCCAGGATGGCGGGCAAGGCGGCGCCGCGGGTGTAGGCGGCGGCGGGACGGGTCTGGATCGGGGCGTTCATGGGACGCGATTGTAGAAAACCGCGCCCCGCGCCACCCTTCTCAACCGCCAAAGACCTTCTTCAGGATCGCGCTGCCGGTGCCCACCGGGTCCTGGCGGATCTTCTTCTCCTCCTGGCCGATCATGAAGTACAGCCCGTCCAGCGCCTTGTCGGTAACGTAGGACTGGAGGTTGGCGTCTTCCTTGCGGATCAGGCCGAAACCCGAGGCCTTGCCGGCGACGGCGTTGTACTTCTCGCTGAGCGACTGGCGCTCGGTGGCCTTCGTGACGATGGGCAGGAACTTCGTGGTCAACGGCGAGCGGGTCTTCTCCTCGAAGAACTGCGTCACCGCGTTGTCGCCGCCCCGCACGATCCGCACCGCGTCCTCGACGCTGATGTTGCGCACCGTGTTGACCAGCAGCTGGCGCGCCTCGGGCATCGCCTGCTCGGCGGCACGGTTCATCGAGGTCACGAGGTCGTCGATGCGCTTGCCCTGGCCGGTGGTGCGCAGCAGCCGCGCGGCGTCCTTGAGCGCGCCCGGCAGCTCGATGCGCACCTGCGGGTTGCCGAGGAAGCCGTCGGTGCGCCCCAGGTTCGTGAGCGCCGCCTGGGCGCCACGCTCCAGCGCCGCGCGCACGCCGGACGCGGCGTCGCCCTCGCTCAGGCTCAGCGCCATCGCCCAGGGCGAGGCGCATCCCGCGCCCAGCAGCGCGATCAGGTCACGGCGAAGCAGCTTCATCGAGGTCTCCTTGTTCAGCATCGGCAGTGGCGTCGCCATCGGGGGCGGCGTCCGGGGATTCGTCGCCGGCAGCGTCCGGCGCAGGGTCGTTCTCGGCGGCGGTCTCTGCATCTTCCGACTCCGCGAGGTCCATGTCGATGGCGCCGAAGGGGCCGGGACCGTCACCGAGCTTGAACTCGATGCGCAGGCTGTCGCCCTGCTCCAGCACCACGGGCTTGGCCAGCGCCGGCATGCCCGCGCCGATCAGCGTGCCGGCGCGCAGGGGCCGATGCCGGGCGGCCTCGGCGAGCAGGTCGCCGAAGCTCCACTGCATGCCGGCCTTCGCGTCGAGCACCGCCTGCTTGCGGCCGTTGCGCATGATCTGCAGCTGCAGCGCGGCGCGGCCGAGGTACCAGGCGCCGGGGAGTTCATCGGGCGTGACCGCGACGGGCGCGAACTGCAGCGCCGGGCGGCTGTGCCAGGCCGGCCAGCCGTTGGCGAGTTCCTCCTGCTGCACCGGCCGCAGCACCCAGTCGCTGACGAGCATCAGCAGCCGGACCGATTCCAGCGCCTGCGACGGGACCGCGCCCTGCGGCAGATCGCCGGTCATCACGGCCAGCTGGGCCTCGGGTTCCAGGCCGGGGACGCGCAGGTCCAGGACGTCGGCCGGCCCGAGCAGCGCCTCGGCGCCGCCGGCGCGCAGCAAGGGCGCGCTGAGCCGCTCGGGCCAGGCCAGGCCGCGCTCGCGCAGCCCCTGGCCCTGGTCGGGATAGGCCTCGCCGGCGATCCATCCGGCCAGCCGCGGCAGCGGGGCCTGGCATTGCTTCGGGTCGAAGGCGAAGGCGTGCCGCGCGCGGCCCTGGTTCAGCGCCAGCGACAGCGTCTCGAGCTGCGGCGCCATGAAGTTCCAGTCGTCGAGCACCTGCTGCAGGCGCGTCGCGATGCCGTTGGCATAGCATGCCTGGCTCAGGTCCTTGGACACGACCACCAGTTGGCCGTCGCGGGACCCGTCGCGGTAGGTAGCAAGTTTCATTGTGGTGAACGGACAGTCAATCGTCGGGCGAGCGGTGGCGGCATTGTCACCCCAGGACCGGATCGCGCTGGCGGCGGCGACCGCCGGCGCGCTGGCGCTCCACGCCTGGGCGCTGATGGGCGCGCCGCCGACGCCGCCGCGCGCGGTTGAGGCCTCGGCGGTCGCCGTCCGGATGGTGAGCCCGCCACCGAAAGAGGCGACCACCACGCCGCCCTCGCCGTCACCTGCACCGCCACGGAAAGCATCGGTCAACACGCCCGAGCTCGAGGCCCAGGTCCAGGCCCCGGCTGAACCGAGGCACCTCGCATCGACCGCCGCGGCCGTTCAGTCCGCCAAGGACGCCCGGCCCGTGCCGGCGCTGCTCGCGCTGCCGCTGCGCGGCGCGGGGTCCCTCACCTACGCGTTGACGGTCAACGGGCAGCCCGGCGAGGCCTCGCTGAGCTTCCGCGTCGAGGACGGCCGGTATGACCTGCTGCTGGAGCGTCGCGCCGGCGATCGCGCCCTGCCGTCCTGGCACAGCGAAGGCCGGGTCGGTCCGCAAGGCCTGATGCCGGAACGCCACCGGGTGCGGCGCCAGGGCCGGGAACGCGAGCTGATCGTGTTCGACCGGGACGCCGACACGCCGCGTCTGCTCGTCGGCGCACGCGCCTACGCGCTGTCGGCGGGCACGCAGGATCGGCTGTCCTGGTGGTTGCAGCTGTCGGCGCTGATGGCGGCAGAGCCCGACCTGCACCTGGGCCTGCGCCTGCGCATTCCGGTCGCCGGCCCGCAGGGCGCGATCGACTGGGATTTCGAGGTCGCCGCCCGGGAGGGGGACCGCTGGCTGCTGCGCCGCGAGCGGCCGGCCGCGGCGGGGCGTCCGGCGCTGGCATGGACGGCCTGGCTGGACGGGCAGCGGGCGTTCCTGCCGGTCGAGTTGAGCTTCAGCCTGGATGACGATGAGCAGTGGGCGCTCCGTTTGCTGGAGTGAACCCGTGGGCGCGCGCGTCGATCGATGAAAACGTGAAACCCTGTGCGGTTGGCACCACAAATGCTTGGTTCCCGGTGCGTCCGGCCCGGACAGTTCTGCCACCATGGGGTCATGGCCTGGTTGGGAGCGGGGGTTGAAACCCTCGCGGCAGGCCATAACTCCTCATGCAAAGGAGTCTTTCATGCACATGCTCTACGACTCGCCGAGCTACATCGTTGTCCAGTTCGATGTGCCGGTCGATCCCTCGCCCGGCGACGCCGCGCACGCCGCGCTCGTGGAGCACACGAACCTGCCCTCGCTGCAGCGTGACGGTTTCGAGATCGTCGACAAGTTCACCCGCAAGGAAATCTTCATCGAGGGCGCGCTGGCGCAGACCTTCCAGGAAGGCGTCGAGGCGCTGATCGAGCAGGGCCCCGACGTCGACGACCTCGACGCGTTCATCGCCCAATACGCCAACCTCGGCCAGCAACCCGTGGTCATGCACTGACCCGCCACCCACGCTGACCCCCGGCCCCGTCACCCCGGGGCTTGTCCTGCGCCCACCGCTGCGCCAAGATCGTGCGGTCGCGCACCTGCCAGGCGCGCGCGGCCGGCGGCGCCCGAGTTCGGGGCCATGTCCTCACTGCTCGTCCCGGAGCTCGTTGCCGATCGACCATGGCCAAGCGCGCGCAGCCTCCGCTGGTGTCCCCGGGCCTGTCCGAGAGTCCGGTGCTGGACCGCATGTGCTCGCACTTCGTGCTGACGCTGACGGTCCGCCATGCCAATCGCTTCAATCCCCGCCGTGACCTGAGCGGCCTGCTCGCGCTCACCGCGCGTCACCTCGTGTGGCCGCCGCAGGTGCTGTCGCGCGTTCGCGGCTATCTCGCGCGCCGCTGCCAGGGCCACGCGCTGTGGGCCGGCCACGAGCGCCTCGCCGACGCGACCTTCCTCGCCCGGCATGGCGTGTGGCGCGGGCCCTTCGCCGAGGGCACGCTGTTCTTCTATCTCGACGAGTACATCAAGGACGCACCCAAGGACCTGCTCGCGCTGCTGTCCTGCACCTGCGACGCGCTCGACCAGCAACTCCGCAGCCAGTCCACGCTGGTGGAGCAGAACATCGATGTGCTCGGTCGCCTGCTGCAGCTCAACGCCGCGGAACGCGCGCTGCTGCTGTACGGCACCCTGGCGCGCTACCAGCGCGAGCTGCGCGGGGCGCTGGTCGAGTTCAAGGTCAACACCGCGCAGGAGGCCTTCGCCGCGATCGCGGAGGTGGCCGGCGTGGATCCGCACGAGGTCGCTGACGCCCTGCGCGCCGGCTCGCGCCTGGAACGCGTGGGCATGATCGAGAACCTGATCGCCGAGCACAACATCACCGACCTGTCCGACCTCATGAAGGTCAGCGAGCAACTGCCGCCGGTGCTGATGCGGGCCTACGACGGTCCGCAGGACCTGATGGCGGTGTTCACCCGCCCGGTCACGCCCAGCCCGCTGCAGCGCGCCGACTTCGAGTTCATCGGCGAGGACCTGACGCTGCTGGCCACGCTGCTGCGCAACGCGGTCGCGCAGCAGCAGGCCGGCGTCAACGTGCTGATCTACGGCCCGCCCGGCACCGGCAAGACCGAGTTCGCGAAGGTCGTCGCGCGCGAGGCGGGCCTGGCGCTCTACGAGGTCGAGTACGCGGACCGCGACGGCAACGCGCTGTCGGGTCGCGACCGCTACCGCTCGCTGCAGATCAGCCAGGTGTTCCTGAAGGCCAGCCGAGACGTGGCACTGCTGTTCGACGAGGTCGAGGACGTGTTCCCGCACCTGAGCGGCGATGCCGCCCATCTGATGGCGCGACTGGACGCGGCGCTGGAGATGCCCGCGCCGATGGCGGTCAACGGCAAGGCGTGGGTCAATCAGATCCTGGAGAGCAACCCCGTCCCCGTGCTGTGGATCACCAACCGCATCGAGCACATCGATCCCGCGTTCCGCCGGCGATTCCAGTACCACCTGGAGCTGAAGTCGCCGCCGCCGGGCGCGCGGCTGGGCCTGGTGCGCAAGGCACTGGAGGACCTCGCCGTCCCCGACGGTTTCGCCGAGCGCCTGTGCGAGCGCCGAGGGCTCACGCCGGCGCAGATCCGCACCGCGGTGCGCTTCGCGAGGCTCGCGGGTGAGGACGCGCCGGCCGAGGCCAACGAACGCCTCGTCAGCCGCCAGCTGCTGCACGCCGACAAGGCGCTGGGCCAGGGCGACGCGTCGCCGCGCGTGAGGCCGTCGTCGACGCGTTACTCGCTGGACCTGATCCATTGCGAGAGCCGATTCGCGCTGCCGCGCCTGATCGAGGCGCTGCGTCGCCGCGGCATGGGCACGCTGTGCTTCCACGGTCCGCCGGGCAGCGGCAAGACCGCCCTGGCCGAGCACATCGCCGCCGAGCTGCAGCGGCCGCTGATGGTGCGCCTGGCCAGCGACCTGATGTCCAAGTACGTCGGCGAGACCGAGCAGAACATGGCGCGCATGTTCGAGACCGCCGCCGCCGAGGGCGCGGTGCTGCTGCTGGACGAGGCCGACAGCTTCCTGCGCAGCCGTCGCATGGCCGAGCGCCATTACGAGGTCAGCGAGGTCAACGAAATGCTCGCCGGCATGGAGCGCTACGCGGGCCTGTTCATCTGCACGACCAACGCCTTCGACGACCTCGACGAGGCCGCGCTGCGGCGTTTCAGCTTCAAGATCCGGTTCAAGCCGCTGCGACCCGACCAACGCCGCGCGATGTTCGAGCGCGAGCTCGGCGCGTTCGACGAGCCGGCCGGCCCGGCCGGTGCGGGGATCGAGGAGGCGCTGCTGGCGCGTCTCGACGCGCTGGATGCCCTGACGCTGGGCGATTTCGCCGCAGTGCGGCAGCAGGCCGAGATCCTGGGCGAGACGCTCTCCCCGGCGGAATTCATGACCTTGCTCGAGGCCGAGCATCGCGTCAAACCCGAGGTGCGCCAGCGCCGCGAGATGGGCTTCCGCGCCGGCAAGGCCTGACCCTGGTCCGGTTCTGTGGCATCGTGCCCCACATGCTTCAGAGCTCCGTCATGTCACCCTCCCCCCGCACCGCGTCCGTCCCGCGGATCCGCCGGACGGGCCTCGCCGCCAAGGGCGCGGCGGCCACCGTCCTCGTCTCGATCGCCGCGCTGCTGACCGGCGCGAGCGCCGCGGTGGCCCAACCCGCCAAACCGGCCGCCGCCGCGAAACCCGCCCCAACCGCCGCACTCGCCACGCCCGCCGCACCCCCCAGTTGCCCGCCCCAGCCCGCCGCGCTGTCTGACGCCAGCCTCGCCGCGCAGGCCCGGGACCGTGGTCTGATGTGGACGCTGCAGCGCGACGGACGGACGTCCTATCTGTACGCCAGCCTGCATGTCGGCAAGCCGTCCTGGGCCGCGCCGGGTCCGCGATTGCTGCGGGCGCTGAGCGCCGTCGACGCGGTGGCGCTGGAGCTCGACCCGCTGGACCGCGACAGCTGGAAGATGCCCCCGATGCCGGCGCTGCCGCTGGACGCCTCGCTGCGCAAGCGGCTGGACGCCCAGGCCGCCGCCGTGTGCCTGGACCCGAACGCGCTGTCCGGCCTGCATCCGCTGCTGCAGACCAGCACCTACATGCTGTTCCGGGCCCGGGCGCTGGGACTGGACACCCGGTACGGCCAGGAGATGCTGCTCAGCCAGTGGGCGCGCGACCGCGGCCTGCCGGTGCTGGCGCTGGAGACGCTGCAAGGTCAGCTCGAGGCGCTGCTGCCGTCGGATCCCGAGGCCGCGAAGCACGAGCTGCGCGCCAACCTGCGCCAGCTCGAGCGGCCGAAAGCGCTGCTGCGCACGCTGGACACGATGGTGACCGTGTATGACCGCGGCGACCTGGCGCGGCTCAACCGCTACGCCGAGTGGTGCGACTGCGTCACCGACGCCAGCGACCGTGCGGCGCTGCAACGGATCAACGATGGCCGCAATCCGGCCCTCGCCCAACGGATCTCCGAACTGCACCAGCGCGGCCAGTCGCTGCTGGTGGCCGTCGGCGCGATGCACATGACCGGTCCGAAGGCGCTGCCGGCTCTGTTGCGCCAGCAGGGCTTCGAGGTAACCCTGATGCCGCCTTCCGGATCGCGGTGACGGAGTTGCGGCACACTGAGCCGCTCTGTCACCCGTCGTCCCGACCCGTTCCTTCGGAGCCCGCATCTTGGACCCCTTGCCGTCCTTCCTCCAGCAGCTGTTCCTGGTGCCGCTGACGCTGCTGCCCATCATCAATCCGGTGGGCGTGGCCCCGATCGTCATCGGCGCGGCCGGCGGCGACGACAAGGTCCTCAAGCGTCTGTCGCGCCAGGTCGCGATCAACGGCTGGGTCGTGATCATGGTGTCGCTGCTGGTGGGCACCTACGTGCTGGACCTGTTCGGCATCTCGCTGCCGGTGGTGCGCGTGGGCGGCGGCCTGCTGGTGGCCTACAGCGCGTGGGTCATGCTCACCCGCAACGAGACCGACGACGTGCAGACCGCGGTCGTGCACGCCTCGCCCGGCGACATCAGCGAGAGCGAGATCGTGCGCCGGAGCTTCTTCCCGATCACCTTCCCGCTGACGACCGGTCCGGGCAGCATCGCCGCGGCGATCGCGCTGGGCGCGCAGATCCCGCGCTCGCCGGTGCCCTACGTGATGGGCGCGGGCATCGCGGCCATCGGCGCGGCCATCACCGCCGCGGTCGTCTACCTGATCTACCGCAACGGCGGCCGGCTGCTGATGAAGATGGGCGAGGTCGGCACGCTCGTCATGATGCGGCTGATGGCCTTCGTGCTGCTGTGCATCGGCATCCAGATCCTGTGGTCCGGCTGGGCCGACCTGAACCACATCCCGACCTGAGGCCCACCGGCCTGCCCCGAGGAGACACCATGGCGGACACCGACTTCAGCAAATTCGTTCCCGGCTTCGACTTCCTGCAGGGGCTCATGAAGAACGCCGGCGCCGCCATCCCCGGTTTCAACCAGTGGGTGGCACCGACGCTGGACCCGGCGGAACTGGACAAGCGCATCGACGAGCTGCGCACCGTGCAGTTCTGGCTCGAGAACAACGCCCGCCTGCTGTCCGCGACGATCCAGTCGCTGGAGGTCCAGCGCATGACGCTGTCCACGCTGCATGCGATGAACGTGCCGATGGCCGACTTGAAGGAAGCGCTGAAGTCCAAGGTGCCTCCCGTGGCGCCCGCCGCCCCGTCCGCTCCGGCCGGCGAGGACAAGCGCCCCGATCCGTCCGCGGAGAAGCCCGCCGGGGCTGATCCCCTGCAGTGGTGGAATGCCCTGACCCAGCAATTCACGCAGGTCGCGGCCAATGCGATGAAGACGGCGCAGACGGCCGCCACCGCCGCGACTGCAGCGACCACCGCCGCAACCACCGCTGCCGCGGCGGCCAGCACCAGCGCGCCGGAGAAGGCCGCCACCAAGGCCGCGGCCAAGTCCACCGCGACCGCCGCCAAACCCAGACCCGCCGCCAAGAAGGCCGCCCCGGCGCGCAAGCCCGCCGCCAAGCGCAAGACCTCCTGAGCCTCCCGCAGTTCCCCGAGGGCCGTTCATGCCTCGCTTCATCCAGGCGCACGCCACCCATCCCGATCCGCACATGGCGCTCGCGCTGGTCGGCGCGCAGCTCGACGGCCAGCGCGCCGGCATGACGCCGACGCTCGGCTTCCTCTATCTCACGCACCCCTACGTGCCCCACGCGCAGGCGCTGCTGGACGAGGTCCGGCTGCGCTGGCCGGGCTGCGGCTGGGTCGGCGCGTCGGCGCTGGCGGTCAGCGCCAGCGGCGTGGAGTACTTCGATGAACCGGCGCTCGTCGTCATGCTGTGCGACCTGCCGGCGGACCAGTGGCGCATCTTCTCCGGCCGCCAGCCGCTGACGCCAGAGTGCGACGCCCGCAGCCTGCTGCTGCACGCGGACGGCGCCACGCCCGACCTGCAGGAGCTGATCGGCGAGCTCGCCCAGCGCTGCAGCAGCGGCTACCTGTTCGGCGGCCTGGTCAGCGGCGGCGACGCGGCGGTGCAGATCGCCGACGGCGTCTTCGAGGGCGGTCTGTCCGGGCTCGCGCTGGGGTCCGACCTGCGCTGGATCTCCCGCGTGAGCCAGGGCTGCCAGCCGCTGGGCCGTGAACGCCGCGTCACCGCGTGCGACGGCCCGCTGGTCACCGAGCTGGACGGCCAGCCGGCGCTGGATGCGCTGCTCGAGGACCTCAAGCTGCCCGCCTACACCGGCGAATCCGGCAGCCTGCGCCAGGCGATGCCGCTGTTCCGCCGCACGCTGGTCGGGCTGAACGACGAACCCGGCACCCGGCGCGAGTACGGCCCGGAGGTGCGCGTGCGTCACCTGGTCGGCCTGGATCCGGCCAAGCGCGGCGTCGCCGTCGCCGAGCAGGTGCGCCAGGGCGAGCTGCTGAGCTTCTGCGAACGCCACCCCGATGCCGCGCGGCGGGACCTGGTGCGCATCTGCACCGAGATCCGCGCCGAGGCCGAGGAACGCGGCGCGCGCATGGCCGGCGCGCTGTACTTCAGCTGCACCGGGCGCGGCGGGCCGCATTTCGGCGCGCCGTCGGCGGAACTCCAGTGGGTGCAGCACGCGCTGGGCGAGGTGCCCCTGGCCGGCTTCTTCGCCAACGGGGAGATCGCGCACGCCCGGCTGCACGGCTACACCGGCGTCCTGACCGTCTTCCTGGAGTCCTGATGCCCGCCCGCCGCCACCTGCTGCAGGCCGCGGCGGCGTCCGCGCTGACGGGGGCCCTGCCCGGCCTGCCTGGCCTGCGCCCCGCGGTCGCTGCGTCGCGCGCGGCCCCGGCGGTGCTGCCGCCCGAGCCCACCACCGTCATCTATCCGCGCCATCTGCCGCAGCAGGACAAGCAGGTCGACTACTTCATCAGCCTGCTGCACGCCGCGCTGCAGCGCAGCGGCACGCGTTACGCGCTGGTCCAGACGCAGTCGGAGATGGTGCAGAGCCGCGCGCTGCTGGAGATGGCCGGCGACGATCCCGGCATCGATGTCTTCTGGACGATGACCGACCCGCAGCGCGAGCAGACGCTGCTGCCGATCCGCGTGCCGCTGGACCGCGGGCTGATCGGCTGGCGCCTGTGCCTGACCCGCGCCGAGGACCGCGACCGGCTGCGCGGCGTGATGGACCTGGCGGACCTGGCGCGGCTCACCGCAGGGCAGATGCATGACTGGCCTGACACCGCCGTGCTGCGGGCCAACGGCCTGCCGGTGACCGTCAGCACGCATTACCAGGGCCTGTTCCAGATGCTGTCGCAGGGCCGCTTCGACTACTTCCCGCGGTCCATCTTCGAGATCGACGCCGAACTGGCCAGTTTCAGCGAGCAGCGGCTGGCGATCGATCCGCACCTGCTGCTGCATTACCCGGCGGCGCTCTACATGTTCGTGCGGCCCGGCCGGCCGCGGCTGGCCGCCGATCTGACGCGCGGCATGGACGCGCTGATCGCCGACGGCAGCTTCGAGCGGCTCTCGCGCCAGCTGTTCGGCGACCTGGTCCGGCGCCATCGCATCGACCAGCGGCGGGTGCTGCGGCTGCGCAACCCGCTGTTGCCGCCGCGCACGCCGCTGGAGCGCAAGGCGCTGTGGTGGCCGCTGCCCACCGCCCCGTCGCGCGGCTACAGTTCGACGCCATGACCGCCGTCCTTCCTGCCACCCACGAGCCGCCTGGCGAGCAGGCCGCCCAGCTGGCCGCATTCCGCGCGGACCGGCGCGCGGCGCTGGTCCGCGCGCTGCGCACGGTGCTGCCCGCGCATGCGGTGCTGTCGCAGGACGAGCAGACGCGGCCCTACGAATGCGACGGCCTCACGGCCTATCGCGAGCGCCCGCTGGCCGTGGCGCTGCCCGAGACCGAGGCGCAGGTGGCGGCCGTGCTGCGGGCCTGCCACGCGCTGGGCGTGCCGGTGGTGGCACGCGGCGCCGGCACCGGCCTGTCCGGCGGCGCGATGCCCCACGCCGAGGGCCTGACGCTGGCGCTGGCCAAGTTCAACCGCATCGTCGCGATCGACCCGCTGGCGCGGACCGCGCGCGTGCAATGCGGCGTGCGCAACCTCGCGATCTCCGAGGCGGCCGCGGCGCACGGTCTGTACTACGCGCCCGATCCCAGCAGCCAGATCGCCTGCACGATCGGCGGCAACGTCGCGGAGAACTCCGGCGGCGTGCACTGCCTGAAGTACGGCTTGACGCTGCACAACGTGCTCAAGGTGCGCGGCTTCACCGTCGAGGGTGAGCCGGTCGAATTCGGCTCCGAGGCGCTGGACGCCGCGGGGCTGGACCTGCTCAGCGTGGTCATCGGCAGCGAGGGCATGCTGGCCGTCGTCACCGAGGTGGTCGTCAAGCTCACGCCCAAGCCGCAGCTCGCGCGCTGCATCATGGCCAGCTTCGACGACCTGCGCCGCGCCGGCGACGCGGTGGCCGCGATCATCGCCGCGGGCATCATCCCGGCCGGTCTGGAGATGATGGACAAGCCGATGACCGCCGCGGTCGAGGACTTCGTGCACGCGGGGTATGACCTCGACGCCGAAGCCATCCTGCTGTGCGAGAGCGACGGCACGCCCGAGGAGGTCGAGGAAGAGATCGGCCGCATGAGCGAGGTGCTGCGCGCCAGCGGCGCCACGCGGCTGGAGGTCAGCGAGAGCGAGGCGCAACGGCTGCGCTTCTGGAGCGGCCGCAAGAACGCGTTCCCGGCGTCGGGGCGGATCAGCCCCGACTACATGTGCATGGACTCGACCATCCCGCGCAAGCGCCTGGCCGACATCCTGCTGGCGATCCAGGAGATGGAGCGCAAGTACGGGCTGCGCTGCGCCAACGTCTTCCATGCCGGCGACGGCAACCTGCATCCGCTGATCCTTTTCGACGCCAACGATCCCGACCAGCTGCACCGCTGCGAGCGCTTCGGCGCGGACATCCTCGAGACCAGCGTCGCCATGGGCGGCACGGTGACCGGCGAGCATGGCGTCGGTGTGGAGAAGCTCAACAGCATGTGCGTGCAGTTCTCGCCGCAGGAGCGCGAGGCGATGCTGGCGCTCAAGCGCGCGTTCGACGCACGCGGACTGCTCAATCCCGGCAAGGTGATCCCGACGCTGCAGCGCTGTGCCGAGTACGGCCGCATGCATGTGAAGCGGGGCGCCCTGTCCTTCCCTGAACTGGAGCGTTTCTGATGACGGCCTTCGTCCCCGCGACGACTTTGATCGACCCGCTCGAGGCCTTGGCGGCGCGATTCCGGGAGGGCGGCCCGGCGCGCTTGACCGGTCATGGCAGCAAGGATTTCTACGGCGGCCCGCTGGGCGAGGCCGAAGCAGTGTCGACGCTGGCGCTGAGCGGCGTGCTCGCGTACGAGCCCAGCGAGCTCTACATCACCGTGGCCGCCGGCACGCCGGTGGCGGAGGTCGAGGCGCTGCTCGCCGAGCACGGCCAGCACCTGGCGTTCGAGCCGCCGCGATTCATGGGCGCCGCCTCGGGCGGCACCGGCACGGTGGGCGGCATGGTGGCCACGGGTCTGTCGGGCCCGGCGCGGGCCACAGCGGGCGCGGTGCGCGATCACGTGCTGGGGCTGACGCTGCTGGACGCCAAGGGCGAGCTGCTGCATTTCGGCGGCACGGTGATGAAGAACGTCGCGGGTTATGACGTGTCGCGGCTGATGGCGGGCTCGATGGGCGTGCTGGGGTTGATCGCGCAGGTCACGCTGAAGGTGCTGCCGCGACCGGTGGCCTCGGTGACCCTGCGTTTCGAGGCCTCGCAGGAGGAAGCGCTGCTGGAGATGAACCGCTGGGGCGGCCAGCCGCTGCCGGTGTCGGCGACGGCGTGGTGGGATGGCGCGCTGGTGCTGCGCCTGTCGGGCGCCGAGGCAGCCGTGACCGCGGCGACGCGCCGGCTGGGCGGCGATGTGATTCCGGAGGCGATGGCCGCGCCGTTCTGGCAGGGGCTGCGCGACCAGAGCGACGAGTTCTTCCTGGGGGCCCGGCGCGCGGTGCAGGGCGGCGCGACGCTGTGGCGGATCGCGGTGCCGTCGACGACGCTGGCGATGTCGCTGCACGGCGAGCAGCTGATCGAATGGGGCGGCGCGCAGCGCTGGGTGGTGACGCCGATGGCGGCGGCGCAGCTGCGCGAGCTGGTGACGGCGGCCGGCGGCCATGCGACGCAGTTCTATGCGGGCGACAAGTCGGCGGGCGTGTTCTCGCCGCTCGGGCCGCAGCTGACGAAGATCCACAAGGAACTCAAGCAGCAGTTCGATCCGCGGGGGATCTTCAATCCGGGGCGCTTGTATCCGGACCTTTGATCCGGATGCCTGACCCGTCCCCTTCGCAAGCCGAGCGCCAGCCGATCCGATGCAAACCCACCTCGCCCCCGAGTTCCAAGGCACGCCCGAGGGCGAGACCGCCGAGGCCATCCTGCGCCGCTGCGTGCATTGCGGGTTCTGCACCGCGACCTGCCCCACCTATCAGCTGCTGGGCGACGAGCTCGACGGCCCGCGCGGACGCATCTACCTGATCAAGCAGGTGCTCGAGGGCGAGACCCCCACCGCCACCACCCAGCAGCACCTGGACCGCTGCCTCACCTGCCGCAACTGCGAGAGCACCTGCCCGTCCGGCGTGCAGTACGGCCAGCTCGTGGAGATCGGCCGTCAGATCGTCGATGCCAAGGTCGAACGCCCGCGCGAGGAACGCGTCAAGCGCTGGCTGCTCAAGGAAGGCCTGACCTCGCCGCTGTTCAAGCCCGCGCTGCGCCTGGGCCAGGCGCTCCGCCCGCTGGTCCCCGCCGCGCTCCGCGACAAGGTGCCGCCGGCGCCCGACGCGCGCTCGCAGCAATGGCCGCAACGCACCCACCCGCGACAGGTCCTCATGCTGCTGGGCTGCGTGCAGCCGGCCATGATGCCCAACATCAACGCGGCCACCGCCCGCGTGCTCGACGCCGCCGGCGTGCAGACCCTGGTGGCCGACGAGGCCGGCTGCTGCGGCGCGATCCGCACCCACATGAACGACCACCACGGCGGCCTGGACGATGCCCGCCGCAACATCGACGCCTGGTGGCCGATGGTCGACGGGCACAGCGCCCAGGTCGAGGCCATCGTCATGAACGCGTCCGGCTGCGGCGTCCAGGTCAAGGACTACGGTCGGCTCCTCGCCCACGACCCCGACTACGCCGAGAAGGCCGCGCGCGTCTCGGCGATGACCCGGGACCTCAGCGAGTTCCTGCCCGCGCTCGCCCCGGCCCTGCGCTCACGCCTCGGCGCCCAGCGCCCGGCCGGACCCCGGCTCGCCTACCACCCGCCCTGCACGCTGCAGCACGGCCAGCAACTGCGCGGCGGTGTCGAGGGCCTGATGCGCGAGCTCGGCTTCGACATCGCCACCGCCCCCAGCGAGAGCCACCTGTGCTGCGGCTCTGCCGGCACCTACTCGGTGCTGCAGCCCGTGCTGTCCAAGCAGCTGCGCGAGCGCAAGCTCGCCGCGCTCGCGCCGCTCGAGGCCGG
Source organism: Roseateles sp. So40a (assembly GCF_048081605.1). Taxonomy (NCBI): domain Bacteria; kingdom Pseudomonadati; phylum Pseudomonadota; class Betaproteobacteria; order Burkholderiales; family Sphaerotilaceae; genus Roseateles; species Roseateles sp. So40a. The sequence goes on from NZ_CP182288.1 coordinate 4,856,013, forward strand.
CGCGATCGTGTCGGCCAACATCGGCTGCATCCAGCACCTGCAAGCCGGCAGCGACGTCCCGGTCCGCCACTGGATCGAGGTGCTGGACGACGCGCTCGGCACCTGAGATCACCGACCCGCCTCAATGGGTGGAACACGCCCGCGCTTGATCTTGAGCGTCGCGCGGACGCATCACTCGACGCGCAAACCCTTCCCACTTGAGGAGGAGTTCTCACATCAATCGCCCCACTGCGGGCAAACCCGGGCATGCCCATTGCCTGCGGCCCGCAGAATCGCCTCCCATAACAGGAGGGGAGCGCGTCAAGCGATCCAACCAGAAAGCGAAAGAGGCCGGTACCCGCGTGGGCACCGGCCTTTTTTCCATGGCTCAGGGTTTCCCCGTCACGCAGGACGAGCACATCGGTCGTCATCCGCCCCGCGCGCCGGGTCGGACGCGGATACTCCGCTGTCATATTTGTTGCAGCCGGCGTCGCCCGACGCCCGATCCGCCATGACCCTGACCCGTCGCACCTGGCTCCTCGTGCCCGTCCTGGCCGCGCTGGCCGCCTGCGCCAATTCGCCAAGCAGCCCGCCGAGCAGCACGCCGACCAGCACGCCCGCGGCCTCGACGTCCGCCGCCCCGGCAACACCTGGCCCCTCGGCGTTCGCGGCGAAGAAGCCGCCCAAGCTCGTGGTGTTCATGGTCGTGGACGGCCTGCCCATCCGCCAGGTGCTCGGTTATCGCGACCAGCTGCAGCCCGACGGCTTCCTCCGCTTCCTGGACCGCGGCGCCTGGTTCGCCAACGCGTATTACGGCCACGGCTACACGGTCACGGCGGCGGGGCACTCGATCATGCTCAGCGGCGCCTATCCGCAACGCAGCGGCATCATCGGCAACGAATGGCGCGACCCGATGACCGGCACGCCGCAGTACAACACCGCCGATCCGCGTTACCAGTACATCGGCAACAAGACCGAGCCGCTGGCCGGCACCAGCCCGGAGAACTACAAGGTCGAGACCGTCGGCGACGTGCTGCGCACGCTGCAGCCCGGCTCCAAGGTGATCGGCATCTCGGGCAAGGACCGCGGCGCCATCCTGCCCGCCGGCCACAAGGGCACGGCCTACATGTACATGGGCGGCACCGGTCAATTCGCGTCGTCGACCTATTACATGGCCAGCCACCCGGCCTGGGTCGACGCGTTCAACGCCGCCAAGCCCGCCGACAAGTTCTTCGGCAAGACCTGGGCGCCGATGCTGCCCGAGTCCGCCTATGCCCGCAGCGTGCCCGACGGCCAACCCTGGCAGGCCACCAGCGGCAACGGCAACAAGCTGCCCGCGGTGCTCGGCGCCGGCATGGACGGCCCCGGCCCGCGCTTCTACGGCAACATCCTGCCCTCCCCCTTCGGCGACGAGCTGACGCTGGCCTTCGCCCGCGCCGCCGTCGAGGGCGAGCGCCTGGGCAGCGACGACCAGACCGACATCCTGTCGGTGAGCTTGTCCAGCCACGACTACATCAACCACGCGTTCGGCCCGGAGTCGCGCCTGTCGCACGACCATTTCCTGCACCTGGACGCCTACCTGCAGTCGTGGTTCCAGTACCTGGACGCCAAGGTCGGCCGCGACAACTACATCGCCGTGCTGACCGCCGACCACGGCTTCACCGACACCCCGGAATGGGCGAAGTCGCAGGGCCGCGACGCTGGACGCATCAACCCCGCGCAGGCGGTGGGCTTCGTCAACGCGGGACTGGCCAGACAGTTCGGCGAGGGCCGCTGGGTGATCGGCATGTCGGGCACCGGCTTCATCTTCGATGAGCCCGCCATCAAGGCCAAGGGACTGGACGCCGACGCCGTCTACGCCGCCGCCAAGCAGCTCGTGGAGCAGGTCGACGGCGTGCAGGTCGCGTTCACCCGCGCCCAGCTGGCCGGCACCGACACGACGACACCCTACCTCGCGCAGATGCGCAAGTCCTGGTACCCGGGCATCGCCGCGCCGCTGCAAGTGGTGCCGAAGGCGGGCTGGATGTTCGGATCGCGGCTCGTGGGCACGACCCACGGCAGCCCGTACGAGAACGACACCCACGTGCCGCTGCTGACCTGGGGCCCGAACTGGGTCAGCCAGGGCCGCATCGAGCAGCGCGTGGAGATCGCGGACTTCGCGCCCACGCTGTCGGCCATCCTGCACATCCCGTCGCCGCGCCAAGCCCAGGGCCAGGTGCTGCCCCTGCCGGCGAAGTAAGCCAGCGGGCGGGCAACGCCCCCCATCCGAACGCCCAATCCCCCCATTCACCGCACCCACCCGCCACCGAAGCGGGGGTGGGGTGCGCGGGTCACGTGGGTCCTGTAGGCTCGTCGGTCTCGCAGAAGTAAACAGGGAGACCGCCGTGTTTGGCTGGTTCGAAAAACTCGTCGATCCGTTTCCGCAGAGCCCGGCGCCTCAGCCGCCCAAGGGCTTCTTCGCCTTCGTCTGGGCCGGCTCGCACGGGATGCGCAAGCTGGTGGTGGTGCTCATCGTCCTGACGGCCGCCATCGGCGCGTTCGAGGCGCTGCTGTTCTCGATGCTCGGCTCCGTGGTGGACTGGCTCAGCCAGGTGCCGCCCTCGCAGTGGTGGGCCACGCAGAAGGACAAGCTGCTGATGCTCGCCGGCATCCTGCTGGCCAGCCCGCTGCTGATCGCGCTGCAGTCGCTGAGCAAGTACCAGGGCCTGTCCAGCAACTTCCCGATGCGGCTGCGCTGGAACTACCACCGCCACCTGCTCGCGCAGAGCATGAGCTTCTACCAGGACGAGTTCGCCGGACGCGTCTCGGCCAAGCTGATGCAGACGGCGCTGGCCGTGCGCGAATGCTGGCTGATCGTCACCGACATCCTGGTCTTCATCACGATCTACTTCGTGACGATGCTGGGCGTGGTCGGCAGCTTCGACCTGACGCTGCTGATCCCCTTCCTGGGCTGGCTGGCCTGCTACATCGTCGCGCTGACCTATTTCGTGCCGCGCCTGGGCAAGGCCGCGTCCGCGCAGGCCGACGCGCGCAGCCTGATGACGGGCCGCATCACCGACGCCTACACCAACATCAGCACCGTCAAGCTGTTTTCGCACTCGAACCGCGAGGCCGGTTTCGCGCGCGGCGCGATGCAGGACTTCCTGGCGACGGCCTACCGCCAGATGCGGCTGATCAGCGGCTTCGAGATCGTCAACCACGCGCTGTCGATGGGCCTGATCGCCTCGACGGCCGGCATGACGGTGTGGCTGTGGACGCAGGGCCAGGTGGGCATCGGCGCGGTGGCCGCGGCCACGGCGATGGCGCTGCGGCTGAACGGGATCTCGCACTGGATCATGTGGGAGATGGCCTGCCTGTTCGAGAACATCGGCACCGTGCAGGACGGCATCACGACGCTGTCGCGGCCGATCGCCATCCAGGACGCCGGGGAAGCGAAGGCGCTGGACGTGACGCGCGGCGAGGTCCGTTTCGATCATGTGGACTTCAGCTACGGCGGCCGCAAGACGGTGCTGCACGACCTGACGCTGACGATCCGTCCGGGCGAGAAGATCGGTGTGGTGGGACGCTCCGGCGCGGGCAAGTCCACGCTGGTCAACCTGCTGCTGCGCTTCTACGACGTGGACAAGGGCCGGGTGCTGATCGATGGTCAGGACATCGCCGGCGTCACGCAGGACAGCCTCAGACGCCAGGTCGGCATGGTCACGCAGGACACCAGCCTGCTGCACCGCTCGGTGCGCGACAACCTGATGTATGGCCGGCCCGACGCCACCGAGGACGAGATGCGCACCGCCGCCGAACGGGCGGAAGCGACCGACTTCATCGACGGGCTGACCGACCCCAAGGGTCGGCAGGGCTATGACGCGCATGTCGGCGAGCGCGGCGTGAAGCTGTCCGGCGGCCAGCGCCAGCGGATCGCGATCGCCCGGGTGATGCTCAAGGACGCGCCGATCCTGCTGCTGGACGAGGCGACGAGCGCGTTGGACTCCGAGGTGGAATCCGCGATCCAGCGCAGCCTGTACCGGCTGATGGAGGGCAAGACGGTGGTGGCGATCGCGCACCGGCTCTCGACCATCGCCGCGATGGACCGGCTGATCGTCATGGACCAGGGCCGCATCGTCGAGCAGGGCGACCACGCCTCGCTGCTGGCCCAGGGTGGGCTGTACGCCAAGCTGTGGGCGCACCAAAGCGGGGGCTTCCTGGTCGAGGACGAGTCCCCCGAACAGGGCGTCGATGTGGCCCGTCCGCCTCATGGCAGCGCATCGGCGGCGAGTCATGTGATGAACGTGTCAACAACGGCAGAGGATTCCGCGTAAGCCGGCGCTGACTTATCCGCAGTGTGACGGACGCCGCACGCCACCCGTTCAAGGGGTTCGGCGGGGTTTGCCGGGCGGTGCTTGTATGGAACACTGCGCTGGCAGGTCGGACGGGAGCGCCGATCGGCTTGAGCGTCCGCCCCTGAAGGGCACGGCCCCCATGAAAGCTGAGCATATGGACAACAGCAGCGACAACACCCCGCAGTCTTCGGCCACCCCGACCCCGGTCAAGGGTTCCGTCGTCTCGCAGCGCCGCCGCCGTTTCATCCAGGCCGGCGCGGTGCCGATCGGCCTGACGCTCGCCAGCCGGCCCGCGATGGCCTGGCATTGCAATTCGACGTCGGCCTGGGGCTCGGCCATCCTGCGTGATGGCGGCGCCAGCGTGAAGGCTCGCGCGGCCGCCAAGATCGTCCAGGACAACGAGTGCTGGTACGTGACCGACTGGAAGAACAACACGGGCCGGTCGATCGTCTGCGGCGGCACGCTGCCGTGGCGCTTCGTGAATCCGAAGTTCTTCACGTCCAAGTCGGCGACCGATTACCAGTACGCCAAGGACAACCTGAAGGTCAACCAGCTGTACCCGGGCGGCCTGAATGGGGTTGTCGGCACGACGAAGGTGTTCACGCTGATCAGCGGCAGCCCGAACTCGTACGGCGCGGCGATGTGCGTCGCTCGCCTGAACACGTTGTTCGCTGGTGATGGCGCCGACAAGATCAAGCAGTGCACCTTCACCACCAGCGGCGACATGCTGGACAAGATGTCCAAGCCGAACTTCAAGCCGGCGAACTCCTCGGGCGCGGCCTGGACCACGGCCGAGATCCAGCAGTACCTGAGCGACAACTGGATCGCACGGGTCAGCTGATGCCCGGGCCGGTCTGGCATTGCCGGCAACCGATCCAAGACGTGCTGCTCACCTGGGAGGGTGAGCAGCACGCTGTCTTTTTCGACCTCGAAACCGGGGACACCCACCTGATCGCCGCGCTTGGCGCGCAACTGGCGGAGTGGCTGGCCGTCGAGCCGATGGACCGCGACCAGCTGCTGCACCGCCTGACCCACGACGTGGACTGGGACGAAATGCCCTCGCCCGAGGCCCTGGCCGAGTTGCTGAACTCGCACCTGCATCGGCTGGCCGACATTCACCTGCTCGCTGAATCGCCCGCCACGACGCCGGTGGAGGCCCTGGCGGAGGAGCCGTCCGCTTGAGGCTGCAGGACATCGACACCCCCAGGCTGCGCGCCCGGATGCGCGACGGCGGCGTGACGCTGCGCCTGTCGCCGTTCACCGTGCGCGTGCGCTCGGACATCCCGCACCTGGCCGACGACATCGCCACGATGTACCGCGACTTCGAGCTGGTCGACGAGCGCGAGTTCGTCGACTTCCATGTCGCCGTGCTGCGCAGCCCCCATTGGCTGAGCCGGCTGCAGGGCCGCGCGGAATTCTGGTTCGACGGCCAGCGCTCGTTCACGCCGCTGCCCGCGGCGCAGGCGCTGGCGATGCTCGAGTGGGGCATCAACTGGTGCATCGCCGCGCACGCCCATCAATACCTGCTGATCCATTCGGCAGTGCTGGAGCGCGGCGGCCGCGCGCTGGTGATGCCGGCCCCGCCCGGGTCGGGCAAGAGCACCTTGTGCGCAGCGCTGGCGCATCGCGGCTGGCGGCTGCTGTCGGATGAGCTCGGTCTGCTGGACCTGCGCACCGGGCTGATCCATGGCATGGCGCGGCCGATCAACCTCAAGAACGCGTCCATCCCCGTCATCAAGTCCTTCGCGCCGGAAGCGGTCTTCAGCGCGTCCATGCCCAACACCGCCAAGGGCACGGTCGCGCTGGTGCGCGCGCCGCAGGACGCGATCGATGCGCGGCTCACGCCGGCACTCCCGGCCTGGGTCGTGCTGCCGAGCTGGCGCGCCGACGCCCCCGCCCGCCTGACCCCGATCGAGCGGGCCCGCGCCTTCATGGACCTGGCCGAGCAGTCCTTCAACTACGACATCCACGGCCAGGCCGGCTTCCAGGCGCTGGGAAGGATGATCGACGGCTGCGAGTGCCTGCACTTCGAATACAGCCGGCTGGACGAGGCCGTCGCGCTGTTCGACGCGTTCACGGAGACGGCCTCGTGAGCGTCGATCGCCGCCGTCCGCTGCTGGTGCGGGTGCTGCTGCAGCCCGCCGTGGCGGCCGGGCTCAGCCTGAACGACTGGGACCTGCTGCTGCGCCAGGCGCGACGCGCCAACCTCGCGGGCAAGCTGGCCGAGCAGATGGACGCGGGCGGCTGGCTGGACACGCTGCCCGAGCCCGTGCAGCCGCATCTGCGATCCGCGCTGCTGCTGTCGCGCCGGCAGGTGCAGATGCTGCGTCGCGAGGTGGACCTGCTGCGCCAGACGCTCGCCGAGCTGCCCGGGCCGCTGATCCTGCTCAAGGGCGCGGCCTATGCGCTGGGCGGGCAGGCGGCGGCGCTGGGGCGTCTGTTCAGCGACATCGATCTGCTGATCCCCTCCGAGCAGCTGCCCCGCTGCGAGACGACGCTGCTGGTGCACGGATGGGCTTTCGACGACGAGCTCGACGCCTACGACCAGCGTTATTACCGCGAGTGGATGCACGAGCTGCCGCCGCTGCATCACGAGCGGCGCGGGACCTCGCTGGACGTGCATCACACGCTGCTGCCGCCGACCGCGCGCACGCCGCTGGACACGCGGGCGTTGTTCGAGTCGCCAAGGCCGCTGCCGGGTCTGCCGGGCGTGTTCGTGCTGCCGCCCGAGGACATGCTGCTGCACAGCGCCGCGCATCTGTTCCACGAGGGCGAGTTGCACAACGGCCTGCGCGACCTGTTCGACCTGGACGCCCTGCTGCGGGAGTTCGGCGCGATCGAGGGCTTCTGGCCGCGACTGGCGGCACGGGCTCGCCGCATCGGACTGACGAGACCGCTGTGGCTGGCGTTGCGCTACACCCGGTCCTTCCTGGACACGCCGTATCCGGATTCGCTGCCTGACGAGCTCGGCCCGCCGCCGGGCGCGCTGGCGCTCCGGCTGCTGGACTTCAGCTACGCGCGTGCGTTGCGGCCCGACCACGACAGTTGCCGGCTGCCGGGCCACGACCTGGCCGAGGGCGCGTTGTATGTGCGCTCGCACTGGTTGCGCATGCCGTTCGGGCTGCTGGCTCTGCATCTGGCGCGCAAGAGCTGGTCGCGCATGACCGCCGCGCCGAAGGCGCCTCAGGTGGATGCGCCGGGCAAACCCGCTGGCGATCGCTGACTGCCCACGCCGCTGGCCCTCACCCTTCCCTCTCCCACAAGCGGGAGAGGGCGCCATCGAGACCCGGGTCCGGGCTTTGCCGGGACGGTGGGGGCCTTCGCTTATGCTCCCACCCCATGAACCGACCCAAGCCTTTTTCCATGATCCGCGAGTTCCATCTGGCGGACTGGTTCACCCTGGGCAATGCCTTCTGCGGCGTAGGCGCGCTGTTCTCGGTGATGACCTACCTGCAGACCGGGCTCGCGCTGCACCTGTTCTACGCCTGCGCGCTGATCCCCGCCGCGCTCGTCTTCGACGTGCTCGACGGACGCATCGCCCGCTGGCGCCAGAAAAGCTCCGCGATGGGCCGTGAGCTCGACTCGCTGGCCGACGTGATCTCCTTCGGCGTCGCCCCGGCCGTCATCGCCTACGGCTGCGGCATGCAGGGCCTGTGGGACCGCGTCATCCTGGGCTTCTTCGTCGCCTGCGGCGTCTCGCGCCTGGCCCGCTACAACATCACCGCCGAATCGCTGTCCGCGGGCAGCGACAAGGTCGCGTACTTCGAAGGCACACCCATCCCGACCTCGCTGCTGCTGGTGATCGTGCTCTGGGTCGCCGCCTGGCAAGGCGCGATCGGCGAGGCGCTCTGGTTCGGCTCGGTCAAGCTGGGCGGCTTCACGCTGCATCCGCTGGTGCTGCTGTTCGCGATCTCCGGCTCGCTGATGATCAGCCGGATCCGGATTCCGAAGCTCTGACGAGCTCAGGTCCGGACCTCGCCCCAGCCCCTCAGCGCGGCCCGGTGAGGATCGCGGCCTCCTCGATCGGCGGCTTGCCGCTGCTGACGCGCGCGCGGCCCGCGGCAGCCCCCATCCCTGCGACCAACCCTCGCCCTGCGCTGCGCCTGCTCGGCGGGCACTGGCCGTCAACGCGATACCCCAGCGCGGCGGCCAGCAGGCGCTCCTGGCCATGACCCAGCTCATGGGCGAAGTCCTCCTCCACCTGACAGCCCGTCACGCCATTCGCCGCCGTGCCGCCCGGGACCAAGCCATCGGCATAGTCTGAGACGCCGCGATCGTTGGCGATCTGTCCATCGACCGCGAAATAGTCGTAGCCGCAATTGCTGCGGCCGGAGAAGACGTAGGGCTTGCCGCAGGTGGCCCCCCCGATCAGCACCACCTCGACGCCGATCCCGCGCAAGGCGTTGATCAAGGCCTCGCTGGCCGAGCAGGTCGAGCCCGTCGTGAGCATGAACACTCGCCTCAGGCCCAGCGTCGGCAACGGCCGCGCCGTGGTGCAGGCCGTGTTCTGAAAGTCGCAGCTCGTGGCCAGGAATGGCATGCGCTCGGCCGGATCGGCGCGGTGGGTGCGGAGTTTGGCGAACAGGCGGCCGGCGGTCTGCGTGGGGCCCGCCACCATGTAGGCGAGCTGGTTGGCGAGGTAGATCAGGCCGCCGCTGTTGTAGCGCAGGTCGATGACCAGGTCCCGCACGGATCGATCCCGGAATGTCTTCACCGCCTGGATCAGCGTGGATTCGGCTTTCGGGACATGGCTGTTGAACAGCAGATAACCGACCGCGGCGCCATCCGTGCCCGTCAGCACGGTGTGGGCAGGGACCGGATCCTTGGCCACGAGGGCACTCGTGAGCGTCACCTCGCGCGACACGCCCTCCTGCGAGGTCAGGGTGAATCGGCGACTGTGCCCCGCTTGGGCCGGGAACAAGGCCGCCTGCAGCACTGCCCGCGCGACCAGGTCGATCGCCACGCCGTCCACCTCGGTCACGCGATCGCCGCGCCTCACGCCGGCCAGGACGCCCGGGCCGGCCGACTCGACGAACGCTGCGTGGATGCGCCGCGGTGCGTCCCAGGACGACACGGACCAATCGATGCCGTCCCCTGGCCGGCCCAGGCCATCGACGAACGCTTTCGCCGTTGCCGAGCGCACCATGAAGCTGTAGGCATCCCGCGCCTTGTTGCTGGCGGTGCTCGCCGGCGTCAGCAGGGAACGGAAGTAGCGCACAAGCGCCGGTTCCACCGCGCCATCGCTGAACTCGGGCAGCGCGGGGTCGATCACCGGCACCTCGGTGCGCCAGAGGTAGGCCTCATCGAGGTGGGACCGGATCCAGCGCTTCTCAATCGTGAGGCTGCCCGTGCGCTGCGCGGAATCGGCCTGCGTGTTGACCGGACTGCATTGGCCGGCAAAGGCGCTGCTGGGCGGCAGCGCCTCAGCGCCGGTGGGCGATGCGGTGCCGCCGCTGTTCCCGTCCCCGCCATCGCGACCATCGCGACCATCGCGGCCGTCACGCCCATCCCGCCCGTCGCGGCCGTCCCGTCCATCGCGGCCGTCCCGGCCGTCCCGGCCGTCCCGGCCCCGCGCACCCTCTGGCGGCTTCGACTCCTTCAGCAACGCCCCGCGGACCGATGCCAGGTCCTCGCGCAGTTGCTGCGCCACGAGCGCCGCCGCCTCGGAACTCGGTTTCAGCGCGAACTCCTCGCAGCCCGAGAGCGCCATCGCGCCCACCGCACCCAGGAGCGTCATCGCGACCGCCACAGGGCGGCGCCGCTCGCCGCCGATTCGAACTTCTTGCATGACATCCCGTCGACCGCTCGACGCTTGTGAAAGAGGTTGCGTTGGTCAACATGTCTCATGGGCGGTTCATCCGTCCCTCCACGAAAAAGCCGCCCGAAGGCGGCTTGCTGTCTGTCGCGAGACCGGGGCCGGAACCCCGGGGCAGGTCAGCGCGGGACACCGACGATGCGGTTGCTGCGCGCGGCGAGCTTGCGCAGTCGCAGTTCCACCGCATCCGCGCCGATGGCCCTCGCCGTCGCTCGCGCCATGCCCGAGTCGGACGCGCGCGCCGCCGGGCAGGTGCCGTTGACGCGGAACTGCAGCGCGGCGGCGAGCATCGCCTCGTTGGGATCGCCCAGCGCGTGTTCGAAGTCATCCGAGACCGCGCAACCCTTGACACCGGTCGCGCCCGATCCCGCCGGCACGAAGCCGTCGGCGTAATCACCGAAGCCCTTGTTGTTGGTGCCGACGAACTCGATCGGGAAGTAGCTGTAGCCGCAGTTGTCCTTGGCGGTGAAGCCATACGGCTTGCCGCAGGTCGTGCCGCCGACCAGCACCACGTCGATGTCCACGCCGCGCAGGCCGTTGATCAGCGCCTCGCTGGCCGAGCAGGTGCCCGACTGCGCCAGCACGTACACGCGGCGCAGGTTCAGCGCCGGCAGCGGTTGCTGCGAGCTGCAGTTGTTGCCCACCATCAGGCAGGACGCGCTGTAGAACGGGGTCTTGGCGTCCTCGCTGTTGGTCTCGGCGCTGCGCTTGCTGTTGTAGCGCAGCTGCTCGAAGGTCTTGCCCGAGGTCGCCGTGCTGCCCGCGATCATGTAGGCCAGCTCGCTGGCGATGAACAGGTAGCCGCCGCCGTTGTAGCGCAGGTCGACGACGAGGTCGCTGACGTTGGCCGAGCGGAAGGTCTGCATCGCGCTGATCAGCTGGGCCTCGGCGGTCAGGATGTGGTCGTTGAAGACCATGTAGCCGACCTTGCCGCCATCGGACGCGGTGAGCACCTGGCTGGTGGGCACCGGCGTCTTGGTGACATTGCCCGCCACCAGCGTGACGTCGCGCGACAGCCCGCCGATGGACGTCAGCGCGAAGCGATGGCTCGCGCCGGACGTGCTGGGGAACAGCGCCGCGTTGAGCGTGTCCACGCCGGCCGCGTCGGACGCATCCGCGCTCGCGCCGTCCGCGGTCACCAGCGTGTCGCCGCGGCGTACGCCAGCGCGGTCCGCCGCGCTGCCGGGTTCCACGAAGGCCACGCGCAGGCTGCGCGGCGGCGTGGGGGACTTCATCGTCCATTCGATCCCGTAGCCGACCTCGACGCCGCCTTGCGACAGCGCGTTCCACTCGCGGGTGCTCATCGTGAAGCTGAACTGGTCCTTGCGCTTGCCGCTGCTGGTGATCGCGGGCGACAGCAACGCATCGAAGTAGTTGCTCAGCGAGCGCTCGACATCGCTGCTGCTGTAGGCCGCGGCCGAGGCGTCCACCGCCGGGACGTCCTCGCGCCAGAGATAGGCCTCATCGAAGTAGGCGCGGATCCAGTTCTTCTCGGTGGTCAGCGAACCGCTGCGGGAGCTCGCCTCCGGGTTGCCCGGCGCGCATTGCTGGGCGTAGCTGGCGCTGGGGCCGAGCGCGCCGCCGACACCGCCGCCGCTGCCGCCACCGGAATTGCCGCCGCCCGAGTTGCCGCCGCCGCTGCCGACCACCGGTGTGCCCGCCGAGCCGCCGCCGCCGCCGCAGGCGCTCAGCAGCAGGGCCCCGATCGCGCCGGCCACCGCCAGGCGCGCCACCCGCAAGATCGCGGTTCGCTTCATCTCAACTCCCTCGAAGGACTGCCGTCCATGCTTTTGTGTCTGCGGTGACACCCCCTGGGGGACACCAGCAACCTACCGAAGGGCCGATTTATAGCGGTATTTGTGGAAGAGACGACTGGCCTAAATCAGCAGTTCCGCCTTCAGGGTGACCAGTGATGCGCCTTCGCCACTGGCGACGATCCGCCATCCGAACCAATGGGGCGGGGCCGGCAGGTCCAGGGTCTGACCGGGTTCGAGCCAATGGTCCTCGGGTCGGCCGACGCGGGTGATCCACACGCGCCCTCCGAAAACCCGCAGCCGGACGGCGCGTCGCAGGCGCAACGACACCGGGCGGCCGTCGGTCGGCAGCACGACGGCGTCGGCGCCGGGCCCGGGCGGAACAAAGGTCGGCGCCGGCCAGAGCCGGAGCCGGAACGGCGGGGGGAGCAGGCGGAGCGGTTGCATGCCGTCACGATAAAAAAACGCGGTGTGGCGCTCCATCCACAGCCGTGAGCCGAGGCGAGGCATACAGCCCGCGCACAGCCGAGACCTGTGCTGGCCGGCTTCCCGCTGATCTGTATTGGTCAGCGCCGGGGCGAAACACACAGAATCGACGCATGGACGCGCCGTTGTTACCGCTGTATATGCAACTCGCTGACCGGATGGCCCGGTCGATCCGGGCGGGCACGCTCAAGCGCGGCGAGCGGCTGCCCTCGGTGCGGGAGTTGTCGGGCCAGCATGGCGTGTCGCTGTCCACGGCGGTACAGGCCTACCGATGGCTGGAGGACGCCCGGCTGATCGAGGCCCGGCCGCGATCGGGGTATTTCGTCGCGGCGCGGCCGCCGCGTCTGCCCGAGCCCCGCGTCTCGCGGCCCGACAACGCCTCGCGGATGGTGGAGCTCGACCAGCTCGGCGCCCAGGTGATGGCGCTGTCGCAGGACCCGGCCTTCGTGTCGTTCGGCGCGGCATGTCCGGGGCCGGAGCTGTTCGACCAGGACCGCGTGCGGCGCGCGATGGCGCGCGCGGTGATGCGGCACCGGGACCTGCTGTGCACCTATCCGATCGGCCCCGGCATGGAGGAGACGCGGCGCGCCGTCGCGCGCCATGCGCTGGGCCTGGGCTGCGTGCTCGATCCCGATGAGGTCGTCCTCACCAACAGCTGCCTGGAGGCGATCAGCCTGTGCCTGCGCGCCGTGTGCAAGCCCGGCGACGTGGTGGCGCTGGAGTCGCCGACGTATTACGGCTTCCTGGAGATCCTCCAGAGCCTGCACCTGCGCGCGCTGGAGATCCCCACGCATCCGCGGCACGGCATGTCGCTGGACGCGCTGCAGCTGGCCTTCGACACGCAGCAGGTGAAGGCCGTGCTGATGGTGCCCACGCTGTCCAATCCGCTGGGAGCGAGCATGCCGGTGGCCGAGCGCCGGCGCCTCGCGGGCATGCTCGCGCGGCACGACGTCGCGCTGATCGAGGACGTGCTCTACAACGACCTGTCCGAGCAGGAGGACAAGCGCCGCGCGGTGAAGTCCTTCGACACCACGGGGCACGTGATGATCTGCGGGTCCTTCTCCAAGACGATCGCGCCGGGGCTGCGGATGGGCTGGGTCGAGGCGGGACGCTGGGGCCGGGTGTTGCGTCAGACCAAGGCGGTGCAGTCGGGCGCGCAGACCAGCGTGCTCGAGCTGGCGCTGGCGGACCTGCTCACGCAGGCCGGCGGCGGCGCGGCGCTGCGGCAGTTGCGCGCGTCGATCGCCGCGCGCGTGGACGAGGCGCGGCAGCTGATCGCCGACAGCTTCCCCAAGGGCACGCGGGTGTCGGATCCGGCCGGGGGATTCATCCTGTGGGTGGAGCTGCCCGAGGCGCTGGACGCGGCGCAGCTCTACGAGGCCTGCCTGGCCGAGCACATCGTGATCGCGCCCGGGATGATGTTCTCGGCGAGCCCGCGCGTGCGCAACTGCGTGCGGCTGGGCGTCGGCGGCAAGTGGGGCCCGGAGCATCCGAAGGCGTTGAGCCGCATCGGGGCGATTGCGAGGCAGCTTCTGATGAACCCACCTGAAGAGCTCGCCGCCTGACGCGTCAACGCCTCAAACGCGTCATCCTTGCAGCCATTCGTCGTCGCTGTTGAGCCCCTTGGGCGATTTCAGGCGCGTCATCGCGGCCTCGTCCTCCAGCAGGCGCCAGCGCCACCAGTCCGTCGTGATGGACTTGATGACGGCCTCGTGGTGCGCGGCGAGCTTCTCCGGCACGCCGTCGCGCTGACGGCCCAGCAGCCGCTGGCCGAGACCCGCGCCGCGCTCACCGCCGCCGCCAAAGCTCATGTGATCGGCGCCCTCCAGCCACAGCTGCGCCTTCGCGCCGGCGGGCAGCGTGTCGTAGACCGCGCGGCGATAACGCCCGTCGCGCTCCTGACCGAGCGGATTGCCGTCCAGGCTCCCGGTCAGGCACAGCATCGGCCGCGTGATGCCCTTGATGCCGCCGGCGAAGTGCCCCGCCGACGGGCTGAACGCCGCGAAGGCCTTGAAGTGCCGCTCGTTGAGATCGGGCGCGTTGCGCGCCTGGAAATCGCGTCCGGCCACGGCCAGCGTGGTCTGGGCGCCGAAGGAATGCCCCGACATCCCCAGCGCCTCGGGCCGCACCCGGGCCCATGGTCCCTGCCCGTCCTTCTGCAGCTTGAGCAGCTGCTCGACGGCGAACTGCACGTCGTGGCCGCGTTCGATGAGCTGCTCGGCGCTCGCCGCGGCCTTCACGCCCTGCAGCCCGCCGCGCCAGATCGCGCGGTCACTGCCGGCGTGCTGCAGATGCAGCGTGCCGATGCCGGCCTCGGCCCAGGCCTGCGCCCATTCGGTGCCGCCATCCAGGCTGCCGCCCAGCCCATGCGAGAACACCACCAGCGGCACCGGCCCATTGCCCTCGGGCAAGCGTAGCCGCCAGGGGATGTCGCGCAGCCGGGATTGATCCCGGAAGCTGCCTTGCGTGATGCCAGCCGTGCCCGCCGTGCCAGGCTCCGCGGCGAAGGCCGCGCGCCACGGCGAGAGCGCAAGCGCCGCACCGCCCAGCCCGATCGCCGAGGCACGCAGCAGCGCGCGCCGGGTCGGGGAGAGGTCATTCGCGTCGTTCAGGAAAAGGAGATCCATTCGTCGATTCTGCACAAGCGTCATGCCGCCGGGCGGGGCAGATCCCGTTCCCGCGTCGGGGGCACCGGCTTCAGGCGCAGCGCCCAGCTCACGCCGCCCACGAGCAGCACCACGCCCGCCGCGCCCAGCAGCGGCGGCCACTCGCCGCGATGCAACTGTGCGTAAGCCAGCGCCGCGAGCGTCTCGAAGACGATCAGCTGACCCACCAGTGTCGTGGGCAGACGCTGGCTGGCCTCGTTCCAGCACAGCGTGCCGAGCCAGGAGGCGAAGAGGCCCACGACCACCATGAGCCCAACGTAGGGCCACAGGCGGGGGCCCGTGGGGAAGTCGAAACCGGCCGGCAGCAGCGGCAAGCCCGCGCCGTCGGCGATCCACAGCACCGCGAACGACAGCGCGGCCATCGGCAGCGTCACCAGTCCCTGCGCGGTCGCCCAGGCCCGCGGGCTGCGATCGCCGTGCGCGCGCAACCAGTCGGCATTGCGGATCGGATACCAGGTCCAGCAGGCCAGCGCGATCAGCGCCAGCCCCGCGCCCTGGAGGTAGCGGCTCAGGTCCTGCGGCGCGAGCGCGGCCTGCTCGACCTGGTTCACACAGCCGATGCCCAGCGCGATCAGCACCAGCGCGGGCGCCAGGTCGCGCCAGCGGTAATGCCCGTCGCGCGCCGCGTTGCGGTGGTTGGCGCACAGCGCGATGACCACCGGCAGCGTGCCGATGATCATCGTCGGCAGCGGCCCGCCGGCGCGCTGGATCGCCGCGGCGAGGGTCAGGTAGTAGAGGAAGTTGCCGATCGCGCTGAGCTGGATCGCATCGCGCCAGTCCGCGCGCGTGAGCCGGCGCAGCTCGCGCCAGTCGAACAGCGCCAGCGGCACCGCGAGCAGCCCGAAGGCCAGGTAGCGGCCGGCCATCAGCATGGCGGCGGGGTAGTCCGGCAGCAGCAGCGGCGTGACGAACACCAGGCCCCACATCAGGCCGGCGGCGAGCGCGAAGAGAAATCCGGACAGCATCCGCGCAGTGTCGCGCGCGCTCAGCCCCGGCGTCTTGTACCGAGTTGCTGCTGGTAGCGGGCCGGCGTCACGCCGTAGCGCCGCGAGAAGCTCCGCGTGAGGTGCGCCTGGTCGGTCAGCCCGACCGCGGCGGCCACCTGCGCCGGGGCGTGTCCGGCGGCGAGCTGCCGCTTGGCCTCGTTGAGCCGCAGCGCCATCAGCGCCTGCTGGGGCGTCGCATGGTGCTGCGCCTTGAAGCTGCGCAGGAAGTGGAAGGGGCTGAGGCCCGCGACAGCGGCCAGCCGGCCCGTGTCCAGCGATTCGTCCAGGTGCGCGCGCATGTGGTCGATGACCGCCTCGAAACGCGGCGCCGCGCCGTCCGGACGCACCGATGCGCGATGCGCGTGCCGGCTCAGGCCCTGCACCAGATCGAGCAACGCGCTGTCGAAGGCCAGCGGCTCGCGCGCCTGCCAGAGCGTGGCGATCAGCTCGGCGGCACGCGTGGCCGCCACCGCGTCGTGCGCGACGGCCGCATCGAAACGCCAGGCCGGGCCGCCGTAGAGCTCGGACAGCAGCCCCTCGTCGAGGTAGACCATGCGATAGCCCCAGGCGTCCTCGGTGGCGGCCTCGCCGGTGTGGATGTCCTCGGGGTTCATCAGCATCAGCGTGGCGCGCGGCGCCAGATGCTCGCCGCCGCGCCAGCGGAAGCGACCGACGCCGCCGGTGATCGCGCCCAGGCCGTAGGCCTCGTGCGTGTGCGGCTCGAAGCTGTGGCGCAGGATCCGGGCGTGATAGAGCTCGACGCCCTCGCGATGCGCGGGGCGGCGGTACTGGGCCTGATCCTCGGGATGCTCGAACACCTTGGGCATGGGCGCGAGTCTATGCCCGCGCCCTGGCGAGACCGCATGGCCAGCCTTCGTTGCTGGGGAATGCCGGCTGCGCCCGCGCTCAGAGCAGCCCCGGCGTCATCCCCGTCCAGCGCTTGAACGAGCGCCGGAAGTTGCTCTTGTCGTTGAAGCCCAGCGAGCGCGCCACCGCCTCGCCACGCTGGCCGCGCAGCGTCATCAGGTAGAGCGCCGCGTGCACGCGGACCTGATCGAGCTGCGCCTGGTGATGGGTGCCGAGCTGCGCCAGCTGCCGCTTCAGCGTCGCCGGGCTGACGCCGAAGCGACGCGCGCTGCGCTCCAGCGAGGGATCCCCGCCGATCTCGGCGAGCAGGTGGTCGTACAGCGCCGCGAGCAGGCCGCGGCGGCCCGCGTCCGGGTCGGCGCCCTGCGTGAGCGCGCCCGCGGCCAGCGCGGGCCGTCCGGGCGCGGCGCCGGGCCAGGGCGTCGTCGCGGCCGCGAGCGGCAGGCGCATCGCGTCGACCTGGCAGCCGAAATGCAGCGTGGGTCCCAGGTAGGCCGCGTGCTGCGACAACTCCCGGGGCCGCGTGCGGTTGAAGCTGAAGGTCCATGGCAAGGTCCGTCCGCCGCCCAGCCACTGCGCCATCGCGACGACGGCGCTCATCTGCATGTCCACGAGCAGCGGCTGCAGACTGGCCGGCGCGCCGTTGGCCTCGGTCCACACGAGCACCAGTTCATCGGCGGTCTCGATCAGGCGCGGCGTCAGGAGCGGCGACAGCCGCGCCGGCCACTCGCACAGCACGCGCAGCGCCTGGCGCAGATCCCCGGCCTGCTGCAGCGCCTGGCTGGCCAGCCCGTAATGCCCGGGCAGGCTCAACGGCCCGACGACGAAGCCCACATCGCGGGCCAGCGGCTGCAAGGCCGCCAGCATCGACAGCAGCTGCCGCGGCGACAGCATCTGACCGGGCGTGACGCCGCAGCGGTCCAGCCATTCCGACGGCGCCAGGCCCCGGCTGCGCGCGAACTCCGCGAGCAGCGCGCCCTGGTAGGCCCAGGGCAGCACGGCGTGATCGGCGCCGTAATGCGGCGCGGCGCGCGAGGGCAGTGCGTGACGCAAGGCCGTCAGGGCGTCGCTCGAATCGTGGGGATCCCCGATGTCCAGGCCAGGCGCGCTCATCGCAGCCGCTCCAGCAGCCGCAGCAGCTGCCGCTCGGGATCCTCGACCGGATCCAGCATCGCGCTGGCCATGCGCGCGCCGAGTCGCGCTCGCGTGCGGCCATCGGCGCATGGATGCACATGCGCGCTCAAGGCCGCGAGGAGGTCGCCCGGCAGCGCCGAATCGGCGTCGGGCAGCAGGGCCACGAAACGATCGGCGGCGTAGCGGCACAGCAGGTCGCCGTCGCGCAACTGCAGCAGCAGCAGCGGACCCGTGGCCTGCAGCAGCCGGTCGGCCTCCGCGAGGCCATGCTGGCGCGCCAACGCGGGCAGGTCCTGCCAGCCGAGCATCACGAGGGTCGCGCCCGATGAGCTCGACGATCCCGGAGCGCCCGGACTCCTCGCCTGCTCGGCACGGATCTGATCCAGCAGATACGCCGCATCGCCCAGCTGCGTCAGGCCATCGATCTGCGTGTGCTCGCGATAGCCGCGCTCGCGGCCGGCGCGCAGCGCGTTCAGCGCGAGCTGCTCCTGGCGCCACAGGTGCAGCCCGAAGGTCAGCGCGCCCATGCCGACGACGTGGAAGCCCGATTCCATGCCCATCAGCAGCGTGAACGCGCGCGGCAGCTTCCAGAATTCGTCCATCAGATCGGCCCAGCCGCCGAGCAGCATGCCCGCCAGGCCCAGGCACAACCAGGTGGTGACGCGGCCCGCGGGCCGGCTCGCGCGCAGCTGCACCAGCCACAGCGCCAGCATCGCCACGATCAGCGACTCGCCCAGGATGTCGATCCAGCGCCAGATCGCCAGCGGCTTGGCCACGGCCCAGTAACCGAAGGCCCAGGTCATGGCGGCCATCGCCAGCAGCAGCACGTGGCCGAAATGGCGCGATCCCGCCACCGGCGCGAGCACCAGCGCCGGTCGGGGCAGCACGAGTTTCATGGCGCGCGATGCTAGGTGGCTTGTGTGACGGTGCTGTCACACGCGGCCGCCCGGGGTCGGATCGGCTCACGAACGCCCCGCGCCCCCCACTCATTGCGCCCCGTGGCTCGCCACACTCCCCGGAGCGCCTCATGCGTCGACCTTCCTTCCGACCCCGCCTGTTGCCTGCCCTCTCCGTCCTGCTGGTGCCGCTGTGCGCAACGGCGACGAGCGACCCCTTCGTCAACCGCACCGCCCCCCCCATCGCCCCTCCCACGCCGACGATGTGCGGCAACGAGCCGATGCCCGCCATCGAGCCCATCTACACGCTGGTATGCGCGCTGGACAAGGGCGTGTCGCCCGACACGGGACGGGACCAGGGCGACGCGATCCGCGCGGCGCTCGAGTCGCTGATCAGCAGCGAATCCGGCCTGTATTTCCCGCAAGGCCAGTACGTCGTGCGCGGGAGCCTTGAGCTGCGCACGGGCAACGTGCTGGTGGGCAGCCGTTCGGGCGTGGCCCACTTCATCAATGACCAGCCGGCCACGACCGCCATCACGCACACGCTTCACAGCGCCAAGACGATCCTCGTGGAGGGCCTGGTGCTGGACAACATCGCGATCCAGTTCCTGCATGCAGGCACCAGCGTGGCCCGCTACAACGGCCTGCTCGGCACGCGCTCCGCGAATCCGCAGATCTCCACCATCGGCGCGGATCAGATCCTGGGCAACGTGCTGTGGCGCGAAGCCGCGTTTCCCGGCGAGGGCATCAGCGCCCCGCTCGGGACCGGCGCACGGATCGAGGGCAACCTGCTGGGCATCGACGACCCCCGTGCGACGCTCAGCGGGCCGATCGGCGGCCTCAAGAAGGACGTCCAGGCCCGCACGCGGCGGCTCATCAAGCAGATGTCCCTGCTGACCGCGCCGATCGGTGCGGGCGCCGTGGCCTCGCAGGGCCGCGGTCATTTCACCGAGGCGTTGCGGGTTGGGCGGACCACCGACACGAGGATCCTTAGCAACGACATCGCGGTGAACAGCGTCAGCACGTCCCTCAGCGGCCCCCAATGGGCGGCCCGGGTGCGAGACAGCCAGGGTCTCACGCTGGCGGCTAACCGCTTCACGACCGTGGGCGCGGCCGGCACGGCGGATGCGGTCCTCGAGCTCGTGGCGCCTCAGAACAGCCGCGTCGCCTGGAACCGGATGGATCGCGTGCCCTTGCTGCTGAGTCCCGACTCGAGCAGTCAGCGGCCGACCAAGCAGACGGTCGTCAACAAGAACGAGCTGACCAACGCCGTGATCCACGTCACCCAGCCCGTCACCGGCGACGATGCGGCCAGCACGACGATCAACGACCTTCGTTTCGTCTACAACGACTTCAACACCGCGGACCCGACCCAGTGCCTGATCGACGCGCCAATCCCCAGTCAGCCCGGCAGGACCTTCGGTGAGGCGGGCAACACGCGCAACCCGGGCGGTGAACCGGCCAAGACCTGCAACCTGCGCCCGTGGGTACCACCCAGCGACAGTGTCCGGCCCCTGCCGATCGACCCGCCGCCGGCCCCTCCCCCGCTCGTCCCGGGTGGGGAGGTCTCGCCGGATCTTTCCAACCGCACCGGCGTGGAGGAACCGGAGCGCATCAGCCACCGCGATCCGCCAGCGACCACGCCGGACGAGCCCCGCAAGCCCTGGCACAAGCGCATGGGTGAGCGCCTGAAGAAGGCGTGGAAGAAGGTGTTCTGACTCGCGCGCTGACGCGCCGGTGAGCCGGTGCCGAGGGGGTCATATCGGCTCATGGGACCCCGGGGCGCGGAGCCGTCCGCGCCCGGGTGTGTCGACAGTGCCGCACTGTCACGGACCCGCCATGCGCGGTTCCTAACGTGCGCCGCATTCCTGACTCACCGGCCCTCACCATGCGCACGCCGCCCCGCCCCCCCCTGCTCGCCCTGTGCCTGTCCGCCCTCTTCACCGCCGCGCCGGCGCTGGCCCAGCAGGCCGCCGAGGCGAAGCGCGACGACAAATCCGACGCGAAAGCCGACGCCAGATCCGACTCCAAGACCAAGCCCGATGACAAGGACGCCGCGGCCACCCGCAAGCTCGACACCGTCGTCACCGTGGGCCAGGCCGCGGCGCTGCGCTCGGCGCTGGACAAGCAGACGGCCGCGACCGGCGTGGTCAACGTCGTGCATGCCGACGGCATCGGCCAGCTCCCCGACAACAACGCCGCCGAGGCGCTCGCGCGCATGCCGGGCGTCTCCGTCGAGCGCGATCAGGGCGAAGGCCGCTTCATCCGCGTGCGCGGCCTGGGTCCGGACTACAACGCCGTCAACATCAACGGCGCGCTGACACCGGCCTCCGAATCCGATCGCCGCGCGCCCGGGCTGGACCTGGTGCCCGCGGGCCTGATCCGCTCGCTGGAAGTCCAGAAGACGCTGACCCCGGATCAGGACGCCAACTCGCTGGGCGGCACGGTGACGGTGCGCACGCTCAGCGCCTTCGACCAACCGGGGCGGCTGTTCACGCTGGAAGTCGGCGCCAATCACGACGTCAACGCGGGCAAGACCCGCCCGCGCGGCTCGGTGGCCTTCGCCGACCGCTTCGCCGGTGGCACGCTGGGCGTGGCGCTGGCGGTCTCGAGCGACCAGCGCCGCTTCGCCAGCGACAACGTCGAGACCGGCGGCGACTGGGACGGCGCCAAGCTCAACAGCCTCGAGCTGCGCCGCTACACGATCACCCGCGAGCGCACCGGCGCCGCGCTCAACCTCGACTTCAAGCCCGACGAGAGCTCGCTGGTCTACCTGCGCAGCTTCACCAGCCGCTTCACGGACCAGGAGGTGCGCCAGTCGCTGGCCATCGAGTTCGACGAGGCACAGGCGCCCGGCGAGACCGGCGACGGCACCGTCAGCCGCGGCTTGAAGGCGCGCAAGGAGATCAACACCTCCAGCGCCGCGGTGCTCGGCACCGAGCTCACGCGCGGCGACTGGAAGCTCTGGGCCGAGGCCGGCGCCGGACGCGCCGGCGAGCGCAAGCCCGACACTCTCGCGTCGTCCTCGTTCACCGCGGACTTCTCCGGGCTGGGCTACACCGACACCGTCAAGCCGATGCCGCTGGCCACGACGGGATTGGGCGACGCCGCGCTCTACAGCTTCAACAAGGCCAAGATCGAACGCAGCGAGGCCTCGGACCGCGTGCGTCACCTCAAGGCCGACGTGCAGCGCAGCTTCGACATCTCGGGGTGGGATGTCGACGTGAAGACGGGTCTCAAGGCCACGCGCCGCGACAAGGACAACGAGCAGGAGACCTACGCGCCCAGCGCCAAGGTGCTCAAGAAGGCGCCCTACAACGTGCCGTCCTCGCAGCTGGGTCTGGGCAACTACCTGGGCGGCGGCTCGGTGGACTACCCGTGGACCTCGTTCGGCCCCGGCATCGATGCGGGCAAGCTGAACGGCCTGTACGGCGCCTACGACCTGACCGCGTTCCGCGACGCGGTCGATTCGGCGGTCAACGACACGACGATGCGCGAGCGCACCGAGGCCGGCTACCTGCAGGCGACGCTGGAAAGCGGCGGCACGCAATGGCTGCTGGGCGTGCGCCACGAGCGCGTGCGCTTCACCGCCGACGGCACGGCGTGGAAGGACGGCACGCTGAGCCCGACCCACGCGCAGACGAGCTCTCGCCACTGGCTCCCGGCGGTGCTGCTGCGCCAATCGCTGAGCGAGGGACTGGTGCTGCGCGCGGCGCTGACGAACTCGGTGGTGCGGCCGGCCTTCGGCCAGCTGAGCCCCGGCGTGACCGTCGACGGCGACGAGGCCACCGTCGGCAACCCGCTGCTCAAGCCGCTGCGCGCGCGCAACCTGGATCTCGGCCTGGAGCAGCGCCTGGGTCGCGATGGCGCCGTGTCGGCCTACGTGTTCCACAAGAAGATCCGCGACTTCGCCTTCCAGACAGACCTGGCGGGATCGCCGGGCTGGCAGGACTTCAGCCACGTGGAGGCGTTCGCCAACGGCGGCGGGGCGACGGTGCGCGGGCTGGAGCTGTCCTGGAGCCAGGCGCTGAGCACGCTGCCGGCGCCCTGGAACGGGCTGGTGATCGGGGCCAACGGCAGCTTCGTGAAGTCGAGGGCCACGATCGGCGGCTACGACGAGGGTCGATTCGTCAGCCGCCGCATCGCGCTGCCCAGCCAGTCCGATCGCAGCGTCAACCTGAGCGTGGGCTGGGAGTCGCCCGCCTTCGGCGCGCGCGTCGCGTTGAACCACAAGTCGCCGTATCTGCTGGAGGTCGGCAACGTGCTGGACGCGGCCCAGGACCGCAAGGTCGACACCCAGAACCAGATCGACGCATCGATGCGCGTCCAGCTGACGAAGCAGCTGCAGCTGCAGTTCGAGGCGCTGAACCTCGGCAACGAGCGCTACTACGTCTATCAAGGCAGCAAGGCCTTCAACACGCAGTACGAGCAGTACGGCCGCGCCTACAAGCTCAGCCTGAAGCTGGCGATGTTCTGAGGCGGACGCGATGCGCAAGACGATGCAGACGATGACGATGACGATGAAGACGGCCGCGCTCTGCGTGGCCGTGATGCTGGCGCTCGGCCTGGGCGGCCCGGCGCGGGCGGCGGAGGACGCCGCGTCACCTGCCACCGTCCTCGAGCTCGGCAAGAGCGGCTTGCGGCTGCTCGACGGCGCCGGCAGGCCGCTGGACGACTTCGCCGTGCGCGCCAAGCGCTGGGATCGCCGGGTGCTGGCCGATGGCCGCGCGGTGGCGTTGCTGCAGGACGCCGACAGCGGCGCGCTGCGCCTGATCGAGGTCCGCGGCCAGCAGCTGCGCGAGCGCGCGCGGTGGACCGGCCCGGCATTCGACGTGGAGGCGCTGTGCCTGCACCTGGAGCCGCGCCAGCAGACCCTGCAGGTCTTCCTGCTGGGCAGCGACGGCCTGGCCGAGCAATGGCTGCTGGAGGGGGCGTCGGGCGTGGTGGCGTCGAAGGCCGGAGCGGGAGCCAAGGTCTCTTCCCCTGTGGAGCGGCCGGGTCAGGTGTTGCGTCAACTCGCGACGGTGCCCGACGCCAAGGGCTGCGTCGTGCGTGACGACGAGGCCACGCTCTACGTCGCGGAGTCCGGCGTGGGGCTGTGGGCCTTCAACGCTGATCCCGAACGCGCGAGTCGCGCGCTGGTCGCGCCGGGCCTGGCGCCGCAGGACATGGCCCTGTGGCTGTCCGCCAGCGCGGCGAAGTCGCCGGCGGTGATTCCGGTGGCGACACCGTCGGCCCAGACCGAGCCGGTGCATGGCGGCGGAGACGCGGCGGACGATCCGGCGATCTGGGTCCACCCTACGCAGCCGGCGCGCAGCCGCATCCTGGGCACCGACAAGAAGCGCGGGCTGGCGGTGTATGACCTGCAGGGACGCGAGACGCAGTTCCTGCCGGTGGGACGCGTGAACAACGTGGACCTGCGCCAGCGTGTACGCGTGGACAGCGCAGGCCGCGCCTGGGATCTGGCCGTGGCGACGCAGCGCGATCGCCGCAGCGTGGTGCTGTTCGGCATCGACGGTCAGGGCCGCGTGTCGACGCTCGCGGAGCTCCCCACCGGGCTGGACGAGGTCTACGGCATCTGCAGCGCGCGCGCGCCGACGGGCGGGCTGGATGTGTTCGTCAATGACAAGGATGGGCGGCTCGTGCAGTTGCGCGTGTCGCGCCGCGGTGGCGCGTGGATCGGCCAGACGGTCGCGTCGATGAAGCTGGACTCTCAGCCCGAGGGCTGTGTCGCGGACGAAGCCGGCAAGCAGCTCTTTGTCGGCGAGGAGAAGCGCGGCCTGTGGCGCGTGGCGCTGGACGCGGAGGGCCGGCTCGGCGAGTCGACGCTGATCCTGCCGGTGGGCGAGCTGCTGCACGCGGACGTCGAGGGCATGGCGGTGCATCGCGGGCCGCGCGGCGCGTGGCTGGTGGTGTCCGCGCAGGGCAATGACAGCTACGTCGTGCTGGACGCCGATGCGCCGCATGCGGTGAAGGGTCGATTCCGGGTCGGGCTGAATGCGGCGCGCGGCATCGACGCGGCATCGGAGACGGACGGGCTGGACGTGACGTCGGCGTCGCTGGGCGGCGAGTACGGCGAGGGACTGCTCGTGGTGCAGGACGGCCACAAGCGCTGGCCCATGGGCCGCCAGAACTTCAAGCTCGTGCCGTGGAGCGAGGTGGTGCGGGTGATGGAGCGGCCCTGAGCGTACCGGGCGTGATCAACATCTTGAGCATTTGCGGCAAAAAGCTAAAGATGTTGAGCTTTTGACCTTCAAGGCTCAACCACCGAATGTCTGCTGAGATCCTCGTCCGCCCCATCGCCCCGTCCGACCTCGCCGCCTGGCGCCCGCTCTGGGACGGCTACAACGCGTTCTACGGACGCGAGGGCGAGACCGCCCTGCCCGAGGCGGTCACCGCCTCGACCTGGTCACGGTTCTTCGATGAGCGCGAACCGGTGCACGCCTTCGTCGCGGAACTCGACGGACGACTGGTCGGCCTGACGCATTACCTCTTCCACCGCAGCACGACACGCATCGAGGACACCTGCTACCTGCAGGACCTCTTCACCGCGCCGGACGTGCGGGGCCGCGGCGTCGGACGCGCGCTGATCGCCGCGGTCACCGCCGCCGTGCAGGCGCGCGGCGGGCATCGCCTCTATTGGCAGACCCACACGACCAATGCCGCGGGCCGGGCCCTCTACGACCGCGTCGCGGAACACAAGGGATTCCTGATCTACGGTCAGGACTTCTGATCAACCCACGCGTCGACGCAGGTCCTGCCGGGCGCTCTCGGCGAGATCGGCGCCACGCACGCCGCCTTCCGGAAACGCGGCCACGCCCATCTGCAGGCGCGCGTGCAGCATGCGCGACGCCACCCCGTAGGGTCCGTTCAGCGCCACCGACAGGCGGTGCTGGACCAGCAGCGCCTCCGGATGGCCCGCGTCCAGCAGCAGCACCGCGAAGCTGGTCTCGCCGACCTGCAGGACCATGTCGGTCCCGCGCACGCGGCTGCGCAGCCGGCGGGCCAGCGCGAGCATCAGCTCCGACCGGGTCTCCGCCGCGGACAGCGCGGTGGCATCGGGGGAGGTGTCGTGGTCGGCGAACGCGGTGGCATCGGCGCGGACGGCGCTGGCTTCCAGGTCGGCCTCGATCCACAGCACCGACAGATGACCGCCATAGCGGCGGCATTGCGTGAGCTGGCGCGAGATCATCAGGCCGAACTCGGCCAGCGAGTCCACGCGAGGCACCCACAGGGCTGGCGTCTGGCGCGGCGGCTTGCCGCGCTCGGCGCGCATCTCCTCCACGGCGGCAGTCGCAACGGTGGCGGTGGATGGGCTCATGCGCGACTGCTCCTGACTGGGACGTGCTCACGCCCGCGCGCCGCCTTGGGCCGCCCGCGAGGGTGCGAATGATGGGGTGAGGACACGACTTGCTGAAGCAGCCCGATCCATGCCGGCCTCCCTTGCCACATTGACCAGCCGTGTCCTCATCTATCTAAAACGGATTCCCGACGTGGCTCCCGACATCCGCTAACAAAAATCTTCTAGGTGCAAACCCTTGGATTGACGTCCGGACGACGTCGTACGGGTCATCGCTCGCCCCGTCCCCTGTAACAAGGTCATACGACGCCGCTAGAGTCCGAGCCATGAAGGACATCACCCAATTGCTGCACGACGCGGGTCAGGGAGACCGCGCGGCCGCCGATCAGGTGGTGGCGCAGCTGTATGGCGACCTTCAGCGCCTGGCCCGCCAACGCATCCGGCAAGCGGGTGAGCTGACGCTGCTCGACACCACCGCCCTCGTGCACGAGGCCTGGCTGCGCCTGGCCGGCGCGCAGGGCCAGAACTTCCCGGACCGCCGCCATTTCCTGGCCTACGCGGCGCGCACGATGCGTCACGTCGTCATCGACCTGGTGCGCGCGCGCCAGGCCGAGCGCCGCGGCGGCGACACGCCAGACCTGACCCTCAACACCGCGGTGGTGGAAGGCACGCCGCAGTCGGACGAGCAGATCCTGCGCGTGCACGAGGCGCTGCAGGAGCTGGCCGTGATCGATGCCCGGCTGGCGCAGGTCGTGGAGATGCGCTACTTCGGCGGGCTGCTTGAGCAGGAAATCGCGGAAGCCCTCGGCGTCACCGAGCGCACTGTCCAACGGGACTGGCAGAAGGCGAGAATCCTGCTTTCGATGAGCCTCAAGGACTGACCCCGCGGGTGCGCCCGCGCGTGGCGCGTCCTCGAGGCCGCCCCAAGACGCCTGGACGCACAAGACGCAGAAGCCGCCCCACGATGGACGCACTCGACAAACAGCGCTGGATCGCGCTGAGCCCGCTGCTCGACGAGCTGCTGGACCTGGCGGTCCCCGATCGCGCACGCCGCCTCGCGGAGATCCGTGCCGACGACCAGGCCATGGCCGAGCACCTGGAAGCGCTGCTCGCGCGCGACGCGGCGCTGGACGAGGACAAGTTCCTCGAGCAGCCCGCGGCGGTGGCGTTGCAGGGGCCGGTGCCGGCGGCCTCGCCGATGTTCGATCTCCAGGGCGAGTCGCTCGGTCCGTACGAACTTGAGCGCGAGCTCGGTCAGGGCGGCATGGGCGCGGTGTGGCTGGCGCATCGCGCCGACGGCCGCTTCGAGGGGTCGGTGGCGGTCAAGTTCCTGAAGTCCGGGCTGTTCGGCAAGGGAGACAGCGGCCGCTTCGAGCGCGAGGGGCAGATCCTGGCGCGGCTCTCGCATCCGCACATCGCGCGGCTGCTGGACGCGGGCGTGCACAACGGGCATCAGCCCTATCTGGTGCTGGAGTACGTCGACGGCTTGCCGATCGACCGGTACTGCCAGATCAACGCGCTGGACGTGGAGGCGCGGATCGCGCTGTTCCTGGACGTGCTGGCGGCGGTGGCGCACGCGCATTCGCGGCTGATCCTGCATCGGGACCTGAAGCCCAGCAACATCCTGGTGACGCATGACGGGCAGGTGAAGCTGCTGGACTTCGGCATCGCCAAGCTGCTGGACGACGCGACGCACGCGGGCGTGGCGACGGAGCTGACGCAGCGCGCGGGCAGCGCGTTCACGCCGCAGTACGCGGCGCCGGAGCAGGTGCAGCAGGCCGACGTGACGACGGCCACGGACGTGTATGCGCTGGGCGTGCTGCTGTTCCAGCTGCTGGGCGGCCGGCATCCGACGGCGGACGACACGCAGACGCATCTGGATCGCTTGCGCGCGGTGGTGGAGCTGGTGCCGAAGCGGCTGTCGGACGTGGCCAAGGATCAGCTGGATCCGGTGATCGCGAGGCAGGCGAAGTTGCTGAGAGGCGACCTGGACACGATCGTGGCCAAGGCGCTGAAGAAGAAGCCGTCGGAGCGGTATGCGAATGCCGAGTCGATGGCGGTGGACCTGCGGCATTGGCTGGCGCATGAGCCGATCACGGCACGGCCGGACACGCGCTTGTATGTGCTGAGCCGCTTCGTGCGGCGGCACCGTTGGAGCGTGGCGGCCAGCAGCGCGGCGGTGCTGGCGCTGGTCGGGCTGACGGGGGTCAGCGTGCTGCAGGCGCATCGGGCGGAACGGGCGGAGCAGCAGGCGGAACAGCGTCGCCAGCGCGCGGACGACCTGCTGGGCTACATGCTGGGCGAGTTCGCTGACAAGCTGCGGCCCATCGGGCGGCTGGAGTTGCTCGACAGCGTGGGCAGCAAGGCCCTGAGCTACCTGGCCGAGGAAGAGCGCGCCACACCCGCGGAGCGGATCAAGCGCGCCAAGGCGCTGATCGTCATCGGCGAGGTGCGCGTCTTCAAGCGCGACGTGGCCGATGCGCTGGCGCCGCTGGAAGCGGCGCGCAAGCTGGTGGCGGGACCACCGCCCGATCCGGCGTTGACGGGGGAATGGCTCAAGACACAAGGCGCGGCTGCGTTCTGGGTCGGGCATGCGCATTACAACCTGCGTCAGATGGATCAGGCGACGGTGGCCTGGCTCGCCTATCGCGACAGCGAGCAGGCCTGGGTCGACGCCGAGCCCCAGAACCGTGAGGCGCGACTCGAGCTGGCCTACGCGTACAACAACCTGGGCACCGCGCGGCTGCTGGGCATCGACCTGCCGGGCGCGGCGGGCTACTTCGAGCGCTCGATCGAGCTCAAGCGCGAGAACATCGCCAGCGACCCCAAGGCGGACGTCAACGCGCGCATGGATCTGGCCGACAGCCTGAGCTGGCTGGGGTCGACGTACCTCGGCCAAGGCCTGGATGTCGCGGCGGCGCGCATGTTCACCGACGGCGCGCAGATGATTGCGGCCGTGCGCCGCGACGCGCCGTCCGACAACAAGTGGGCGTATCGGGAGGCGGTAATGCATCGCTGGCAGGCCGACGCCTTGTTGCGCCAAGGAAAGGTCTCGGAAGCCGCGCGGGAGTCACGCGTTTCCGTGGACATGCTGCGCACTCTCCAGGCCTCCGATCCCGCCAACAATCAATGGCACTTCAACCTGATGGTGCATGAACTCCTGGACCTGGATATCCGTTCCCGCCTCGGCATGCCGCCGGAGCAGTTGATCGCCGAGGGCCGCGAGCTGGCGCAGCGGGTCGACCAGTTCCTGTCGACGGCGAAGAACAGCCCCAAGGTCGACAACTGGGCTCGACTGGCCTGGATGCGAGCCCGCGCGCTGGCGGAACTCAAGCGATATGACGAGGCCTTGGCCCTGCTGCAGGAGATGCGCGACAAGCAGACCGCGGCTCGCGAGGGCCGGACCTCAGACCTCGGCTACGTGACCGCCTACGTCGAGCTGCGTCGGCAAACCCTGACCCTGATCCCCGCATCGCGGCTGCCGCAGCGCACCGCGTTGTGCGAGGAGATCCGTGACATCCTGGTGAAGATGGCGCCCGCGATCGGGGTTCATCAGCAGATCACCGAGGGCTGGGTTGAGGCCCAATCCTGCCTGGGGCAGGGAGAAAGAGAAGATGTCCAGCGCGCGGCCAAGTGGCTGCGGCGCGATCGAGGCGCGGATGTTCCTTCCTGACCCGACTTCCAATCAGTCCACAGTCAAGTCAAGGAGAGGAACATCATGGGAATCCCGACCACCATCTACGTCGAAGCGCAGATCAGCGAGGACGGCAACTTCGCCGCCTGCAGGTACTTCAAGAACCAGGACGGTACCGACGAGTACCCGACGTCCGACATCAGCATCTGGAGCGGCTCCAACGAGTGCATCTTTGCCCAGGCTGACACGACGCAGCTGATGCTCATCGGCGCGACGTTCAAGACGATCGGCTCGCCCGCCGGCATGAACGCGAGCAACTTCGCTCCGGCGGACGACGAGAACACCATCAGCTTCTCGATGCCGTTGACGCAGACCATCACCAAGGGCGTCGTGCTGCTCTTCTCGAACGCGGGCATCGTGGAGAACCTCTACCCGAGCACCGATCCGCAGGTCACCAACGACGCCACGCAACCGCCGAGCTGCGAGAACTGAGGCGAGGCGCCCAGGCCGCTAACCTTCACGGGCGCGCGGTCGGCGGAGCGAGCGCCCCCAACGCCTCCTCCGCCATCCCCCGTCCCAGCCGGGACGGGTTGACCCGATCCATCACACGCGCGTCGAGCGCGAATTCCTTCTGCTGCGTGTAGGCGATCGCGCCGATGCGCGGCTGATTCCCGGTCATCTGCGGCCCGAGCAGCCCCAGCACCGGATACACCCGCAGCCGCGCCACCAGCAGGCCCTGCGCGGTATCGGCGAACACCGCCGTTTCCAGCACCCGCGTGCATCCGCGTCGTTGCACCTCCGCGAGCAGCCCCTGCAGGTTGCGCGGCAGGTCCGTCGCCGACACCGGCAACACCACGTTCACCACCGGCAGCCCCGCGGCCACGAGCGGCTCGCGCGCGGCCAGGTTGAAGGCGCCGTTGATCTCGTCCCAGCGGCGGTTGGCCGCGGGCTGCTCCGGGTCGAAGTTGCGGCCCTGGCCGAAGATCAGCACGCAGGGCGCGCCCGTGGGCGCAGGCGCTGAGGCCACCGCCGATGGGGCCGTCGCCGATTGCGCCATCGCGCTTGGGCTGACCGCGGCCAACGACGCGATGGCGGCGCAGGCCGCGAGAGCGGCGATCGGAAGTACCTGTCGGTTGTGCGGTCTCGGCATGGGGCGGATTGTGCGCTGGCGGGCTCGCCGCACAATGGCCGTTCCGACTGGCTGGAGACAACGATGCGCGAGTGGACGACCCTGGGTCCGGCGATGACGGCGATCGTGGCGGTGGTGACGACGGTGGGACTGGCGGGCTGCGCCACGCCGCTCAAGGACGAGCGGATGAAGCCCGGCGTGACCTCGGGCGCCGAGGTGCAGCAGTACTACGGCGCGCCCACGCGCGAGTGGCCCGAGGCCGACGGCGGCCGCACGCTGGAGTACGCGACGCAGCCCTTCGGGCGCACCTGCTACATGGTGCGGCTCGATGCGCAGGACCGCTACGTGGGCACGGTGGACGGTCTGTCCGCGGCGAGCCGCGCGCGGATCGTGCCGGGGCTGACGACGGAGCAGGTCAATCGGATCCTCGGGCGCGAGCGCACGCGGGTCTTCTTCAAGCTCAGCGGCGAGGACGTCTGGGACTGGAACATCGAGCCCGAGATGAACGGCTACCTGCTGCGATTCAACGTCCACTTCAAGAAGGGCATCGTGGTCCGGACCTCGCAGAGCGTGGTCTACCCGGATCGGCGATTCCTGTGGGACGACTGATCGCGCATCCAGGGCTCCTCCCAAAGGGGGATCCCCACCCGCTGTGCTGTGACGGATTCAATACAGGTCAGCAACCTGCACTTCACATCGCGATGCATTGACGTACACGCTCCTTACACTCCCCGCCCGAGAGGGAGAGAAGAGGATGTCGAATCAATCCGTCGGCCTGGCGCCCCGCGCCATGGCCATGGCCATCGACGGCGTGCTGATGATCGCCGCGAGTGCCTTGCTGATGTGGGCCGTCTACGGCAGCCCCGTGTCCAAATGGGACGACCTGCGCCCCGCCACGCTCGCCATCAACTGGCTGCTGCCGCTCGTCGTGTGCGTCGTGTTCTGGTCCTGGCAAGGCGCCACCCCCGGCAAGCTCGTCGCCGGCATCAAGGTCGTCGACGCCCAGAGCGGTAAACGCCCGTCACCCGTCCAGTCGCTGCTGCGCTGGCTCGGCTACTTCATCTCGGCCGTCCCGCTCTTCGCCGGCTTCTGGTGGGCCCGCCTCGATGCCGAAGGCCGCGCCTGGCATGACCGCCTCTCGCGCACCGCCGTCGAGCGCAGCCGCCCGGCCCCCGCCAATGGCGAAGGCCTGCTGATCGGCTACATCGCCAGCCACTGGCGCGGCGAGCAGAGCCTCGCGCAAAGCTTCTGGATCAACCACGTCCTGCTGACCTGGCCCGTCGCCGCCGGCGTGCAAGGC
Organism: Roseateles sp. So40a; assembly: GCF_048081605.1. Lineage (NCBI taxonomy): Bacteria > Pseudomonadati > Pseudomonadota > Betaproteobacteria > Burkholderiales > Sphaerotilaceae > Roseateles > Roseateles sp. So40a. The sequence continues at coordinate 4,888,293 of NZ_CP182288.1, forward strand.
CTCGTCGCCTGGCTCGCCACGAAGAGCGACGGCCTGCAAGGCGTCGCGATCGCCCTGCTGATCGCCTGGCCGCTGCTGATCCTCGTGGAAATCTGGAGCGCCGTCGGCACCTGGCGCGCCGTGCGCGGCTACGTCGAGGCCGGCGGTTCCCATCTGATCTCGGGCCTCGCTCGCCTGTCGCTGCTGCTCTCGTTCCTGCAGATCGCGTTCTCGCTCTTCCTGGGCGTCTTCAGCGAGTTCCCCGAGCTGTGGAAGCTCGCCCGCGGCATCGACCCGATCGGCAACGTCAAGCTCAGCGTCAGCGCCGACGGCCGCACGCTGCAGTTCAACGGCCCCATCGGTGCCGGCGATGCGCGCCGCCTCGGAACGCTGCTGGAATCGTCTCCGGCCGTGAAGCTGATGGAAGTCGCCTCGCCCGGTGGCCGCGTCACCGAGGCCGAACGCATGGTCGAGCTGATCCGCAAGCGCGGCGTCGGCATGCGCGCGGTCGGCAACTGCGAAAGCGCCTGCACGCTGGTGTTCCTGGCCGGCAGCAAGCGCCAGCTGATGCCGGGCGCGCAGCTCGGTTTCCATCGCGCCAGCAGCGGCACGATGAACCCGGCCTTCGACGAGATCGCCAATCAGGAGCTCGCCCGGACCTACCGCCGCATGCAGCTGCCCGAGGACTTCATCGAGAAGACGCTCAGCACGCCGGCCCGCCGCATGTGGTACCCGTCGCCCGAGGACCTGGTACGGCACTCGCTGATCCAGCCAGCGCCGCGCACGCTGGACGTCGCGCTGCCTGAAGGCGACAAGCCCGGCCAGTACGCACCGCAGAGCGAATATGTGAACTCGCTGCGCGCGAGTGACGCCTGGTTCAAGCTGGACCAGCGCTTCCCCGGCCTGATCGAGGAAGCCGCGGGCCGCATGCGCGCCGCGCACATGGCGCTGGGCGACTCCGAGCACGCCGCCGCCGGCGCGCAGATCGCCGCGCAGAGCGTGCTGTCGCCGTATGTGCGCGACATGCTGTTGAGCGGCTCCGCGCATCTGCGCCGCCGTTACCTGCAGGTGCTGCGCGGCCAGTTGACCGCCGCGCAGGCGCTGGGCACGGACACCTGCCAGTCGTGGCTGTCGGGGTCGCCGGTGCCGCGTCGCCTGCTGCCCGAGGAAGCCATGGCGTGGGAAGCGCAATGGCTGATCGACGCCGCCGACGAGCCGCCGCCGTCGCGCACGCGCGCGCCGGAACCGACTGCGCTGGAACTCGAGGTCGTGACACGCACCGTGGGCGCGGTCACCGTGGGTGCGTTCTCGAAGATGTGGACCGACGGCAAGGCCGGCAACGCGCCGATCAGCTGCGAGCGCGCCGGTCAGGTGCTGGACCAGATCCAGCGCACCGTGGCGATCCGTCCGCGCGAGCTGGCGGAACGGGTGGTGTTCCAGAACCCGCGCTGAAGACACAGGGCGGGGTCAGGGTCGGCGGGAGGCGCCTCAGTCCTCGTCGCCTAGGCCGGCCGCCGCCTTCGCGCGCAGCCGCGTGTGCACATACGCGCCCTGCGGGATGTGCAGCAGATCGGCGATGCGCCACATCGTGTGGCGCTCGATGTCGCCGAGCTTGCCGTCGGCGTAGGCCACGCTCCACATCAGCTCGACCAGGCGCAGCTTCTCGGGCATCGCCCAGCGCTCGTCGATCGGGGAGGTGAAGGCGAACAGGTCCGAGGCCGTGCGGGCAGTGCACTCCGCCTGCGCGGTGAGCGCGTCGGCTTCGTCGTCGGACAAGGCGAAGAGCGCGGTCAGCGCGCGACGCACCGCGCCGCGCTCGAGGTCGGAGAAATCCGTGTCCGCGCGCATCACCTCGACCAGCAGCACCGCCGCCGACAAGGGCAGTGACGGCGTGCCGCCCCGCGAGCGCCCGAACGCGTCGTCCGGCGCCAGCGTGTCGAAAAGGTCCATCAGCGACTTGAACATGCCCGCATGGTGGCATGCGGCAGGGCCCGGGGCTTATGTCCTGCTTAAGCCGCTGGCCCTCACCCCGGCCCTCTCCCGCAAGCGGGAGAGGGAGTTCAAGCTCAACGCACCTTGCCTTCCTTCCATGCGCCCAGCAGCTTCTCGTATGCGATAGTCTCGCCCTTGGGCTTCTCGTTGGCCAGCTTGGCCCACGGCGCGCCCTTGTCGCTCAGCCACTTCTTCGGGTCTTCCTTCTTGTTGAGCTTGGGCGCGCACTTGGCCATCCCCGCACGCTCCAGACGCGCCATCACCGCGTCCATCTCGTCCGCCAGCGTGTCCATCGCGGCCTGCGGCGTCTTCTCGCCCGTCACCGCCTGCGCCACGTTCTTCCACCACAGCTGCGCCAGCTTCGGATAGTCCGGCACGTTCGTGCCCGTGGGCGTCCACGCCACCCGCGCCGGCGACCGGTAGAACTCGACCAGCCCGCCGTACTTGTTGGCGTTCTTGGTGAAGTACTCGCTGCGGATGTCGCTGTCGCGGATGAAGGTCAGCCCCTGGATGCTCTTCTTCAGGCTCACCGTCTTGGCCGTCACGAACTGCGCGTACAGCCACGCCGCCGCCGTCCGGTTCGCGTCATGCCCGCTGAAGAAGGTCCAGCTGCCCACGTCCTGGTAGCCGTTCTGCATGCCCGCCTTCCAGTACGGACCATTCGGTCCCGGCGCCATCCGCCACTTCGGCGTGCCGTCGGCATTCACCACCGGCAGGCCCGGCTTGGTCATGTCCGCCGTGAACGCCGTGTACCAGAAGATCTGCTGCGCGATCTGCCCCTGCGCGGGCACCGGACCGGCCTCGCCGAACGTCATCCCGGTCGCCTCCTTGGGCGCGTACTTCTTCATCCAGTCGACGTACTTCGTCAGCGCGTAGACCGCCGCCGGCGAGTTCGTCGCGCCGCCGCGCGCCACCGACGCGCCCACCGGCGTGCACTTGTCGTCGGCCACGCGGATGCCCCACTCGTCCACCGGCATGCCGTTGGGGATGCCCTTGTCCGCCGCGCCCGCCATCGACAGCCACGCGTCGGTGAAACGCCAGCCCAGCGACGGGTCCTTCTTGCCGTAGTCCATGTGACCGTAGATCGGCTTGCCGTCGATGGTCTTCACGTCATTGGAGAAGAACTCGGCGATGTCCTCGTACGCGCTCCAGTTCAGCGGCACGCCCAGGTCATAGCCGTACTTGGCCTTGAACTTGTCCTGCAGGTCCTTGCGCGCGAAGAGATCGGCCCGGAACCAGTACAGGTTGGCGAACTGCTGGTCCGGCAGCTGATACAGCTTGCCGTCTGGCGCCGTCGTGAAGCTGGTGCCGATGAAGTCCTTCAGGTCCAGACCCGGATTGGTCCACTCCTTGCCCGCACCGCCCATGTAGTCGGTGAGGTTCATGATCTTCCCGTAGCGGAAGTGCGTGCCGATCAGGTCCGAATCGGAGATCCAGCCGTCATAGATGCTCTTGCCCGACTGCATCGAGGTCTGCAGCTTCTCGACGACGTCACCCTCCTGGATCAGGTCGTGCTTGACCGTGATGCCGGTGATCTCGGTGAAGGCCTTGGCCAGCACCTTGGACTCGTACTCGTGCGTCGTGATCGTCTCCGACACCACCGAGATCTCCTTCACCCCCTTGGCCTGGAGCTTCTTGGCCGCCTCGATGAACCACTTCATCTCCGCCGTCTGCTTGTCCTTGGACAGCGTCGAGGGCTGGAATTCACTGTCGATCCACTTCTTGGCCTCGGCCTCGCCGGCCCAGGCGCCGGTCGCTCCCAGCGCCAGCAGTGCGGCCACGGCCAGCGCGGAATACTTGCTCTTGTTCACGCTTGTCTCCTGTGTCTGTCGAATCTCCCCCTGCATGAGGACGAATCGCGGCTCCGGGGGAACGGGAAGCCGAATTCCTTGAAGCTTCAATGACCTGCCCGGCGGCCTCATCCCTTGCGCAGGATCAGGCCCAGCACCAGCATCGATGCGACGAAGCTGATCCACACGCTGGGTTCGGCCTCGAGCTTGAACCACTCGGCCATCCTCGCGCCCAGCCCGACGAAGGCCAGGTTGATGTACGCGGCCGTCAGGAGGCCGATGAACAGGCGGTCGCCGCGCGTCGTGCGCATCGGCAGCCAGCCCTTGCGCAGCGTCGTCGGCGACTTGATCTCCCAGACCGTCATCCCGATCAGCATCAGCACCACGCAGGTGAAGAAGACCGCCACGGGCGTGGTCCACACCATCCAATCGAACATCGTCGACTCCTTGAACCCGTTGAACGCTCAGACGCGGCCCATCGCGAAACCCTTCGCGATGTAGTGCCGGACGAACCAGATCACGATGGCGCCCGGCACGATGGTCAGCGTGCCGGCCGCGGCCAGCGTGGACCAGTCCATGCCGGAGGCGCTCACCGTGCGCGTCATCGTCGCGACGATGGGCTTGGCGTTGACGCTGGTGAGCGTGCGCGCCAGCAGCAGCTCCACCCACGAGAACATGAAGCAGAAGAACGCCGCCACGCCCACGCCCGCCTTGATCAGCGGCAGGAACACCGTGAGGAAGAAACGCGGGAAGCTGTAGCCGTCGATGTACGCGGTCTCGTCGATCTCGCGCGGGATGCCGCTCATGAAGCCCTCGAGGATCCACACCGCCAGCGGCACGTTGAACAGCAGGTGCGCCAGCGCCACCGCGATGTGCGTGTCCATCAGGCCCAGCGTCGTGTAGAGCTGGAAGAACGGCAGCAGGAACACCGCCGGCGGCGTCATGCGGTTGGTCAGCAGCCAGAAGAAGACGTGCTTGTCGCCGAGGAACGAGTAGCGGCTGAACGCGTACGCCGCCGGCAGCGCCACGGTGATCGAGATCACCGTGTTGATCGCCACGTAGATCAGGCTGTTGATGTAGCCGCTGTACCAGGACGGGTCGGTGAAGATGGTCTGGTAGCTGGCCAGCGAGAAGTGCTTCGGCCACAGGCTGAAGCTGGACAGGATCTCGTCGTTGGTCTTGAAGCTCATGTTGACCATCCAGTAGATGGGCAACAGCGCGAAGAGCAGATACGCGATCAGGAAGATCGTGCGCTTGCGGAAACGGCGTTCATCCATGAGCGCTCTCCGTCTTGTCTTGGGTGCCCAGCGCCTGCATCCAGTTGTAGAGGATGAAGCACAGCAGCAGGATGATCAGGAAGTAGATCAGCGAGAACGCCGCCGCCGGGCCGAGGTCGAACTGGCCGACCGCCTTCTGCGTCAGGTACTGGCTGAGGAAGGTCGTCGCGTTGCCCGGCCCGCCACCGGTCAGCACGAAGGGCTCGGTGTAGATCATGAAGCTGTCCATGAAGCGCAGCAGCACCGCGATCATCAGCACGCCGCGCATCTTGGGCAGCTGGATGTAGCGGAAGACGGCGAACTTGCTCGCGCCGTCGATGCGCGCGGCCTGGTAGTAGGCATCGGGGATGGAGCGCAGGCCGGCGAAGCACAGCAGCGCCACCAGCGGCGTCCAGTGCCACACGTCCATCACCAGCACGGTGAGCCACGCATCGGTGGCGTCGCCGGTGTAGTTGTAGTCCACACCCAGCGCCTGCAGCGTGGCGCCCAGCAACCCGATGTCGGCACGGCCGTAGATCTGCCAGATCGTGCCGACGACGTTCCAGGGAATCAGCAGCGACAGCGCGACGATGACCAGCACCGCCGACGCCTTCCAGCCCGTCGCGGGCATGGACAGCGCCAGGCAGATGCCCAGCGGGATCTCCACCAGCAGCACCGCCAGCGAGAAGCCCAGCTGGCGCAGCAGCGCGCCGTGCAGTTCCTCGTCGCGCATGACCGCGGCGAACCACTCCACGCCGACGAAGACGCGCCGCTCGGGCGAGATGATGTCCTGCACCGAGTAGTTCACCACCGTCATCAGCGGCAGGATGGCCGAGAAGGCCACGCAGATGAACACGGGCAGGACGAGGAACCAGGCCTTCTGGTTGATCGGTTTCATGCGCGGCCCTCCGGGGCACCGAGGGCCGCGTCGGCCATCGTCGGCGCGGCGGCGGCGATCAGCCGCTCATCAGCGCCATAGAAGCAGGTGTGGGCGCTCATCACGCGCAGCGCCACGGTGGCGCCGGCCGCGGGCGGTCGCGCGTTGGCGTGGAGCCGCGCCTTGATCGTGTACGGGCCGATGCGCGCGGTCAGCAGCCAGTAGGTGCCGATGTCCTGCACCTGGCTGACCACGCCGGTCACCGTGCCGGGCAGCGCCGGCACGCCGTCGCCGACATCGTCCACGTCGACGTACTCCGGCCGGATGCCCAGCATGAAGGGCTCCGCGCGCGACAGCGCCGCGCCCGACGCGGGATCGACCCGCCCGGCCACCGGCTGTCCGGCCACGCTCAGGCCGCCGCCGTCCTCCAGCGCCGCGGGCAGGAAGTTCATGCCCGGCGAGCCGATGAAGTGGCCCACGAAACGGTGACTGGGCCGCTCGAACAGCTCGCCCGCGGTGCCGACCTGCACCGCGCGGCCGCGCGTCATGACGACGATGCGGTCGGCGAAGGTCAGCGCCTCGACCTGGTCGTGCGTGACGTAGATCAGCGTGAGCTTGAGCTCGTTGTGGATCTGCTTGAGCTTGCGCCGCAGCTGCCATTTCAGATGCGGGTCGATGACGGTCAGCGGCTCGTCGAAGAGCACGGCCGACACGTCCTCGCGGACCAGGCCGCGACCCAGCGAGATCTTCTGCTTGGCGTCCGCCGACAGGCCCGAGGCCCGCTGGTTCAACTGCCCGTTGAGCTCCAGCATCTCGGCGATCTTCCCCACGCGCGCCTTGATGCGGTCGGCCGGCACGCCGCGGTTGCGCAGCGGGAACGCGAGGTTCTCGGCCACCGTCATCGTGTCGTAGATGACGGGGAACTGGAACACCTGCGCGATGTTGCGCTGCTGCGGCGTGAGCGCGGTCACGTCGCGGCCGTCGAACTTCACCGTGCCGTGCGAGGGCTTGAGCAGGCCCGACACGATATTCAGCATCGTCGTCTTGCCGCAGCCCGAGGGCCCGAGCAGCGCGTACGCGCCGCCGTCCTCGAAGGTCATCGTCAGCGGCAGCAGCGCGTAGTCGTTGTCGTCCTTCGGGTCGGGCCGATAGGCGTGGGCGAGGTCCAGGTCGATGCGGGCCATCAGCGGGCTCCCAGGCGCTCGGGCGCGCGCGTCAGCAGGCCGGCCGCGTCGAAGACGTGCACATGCGCCGCGTTGAGATGAAGCGTCAGCGGCGCGCCGAGCTCGAAGTCGTGCACGCCGGTCAGCTGCGCGACCAGCTCGCCGATCTCGGTGCGCGCGTGGACGAAGGTGTCGGAGCCGGAGATCTCCGCGAGCTCGACCTCGCCGCGGATCGCGATGTCGCCAGGCCGCGCCGACACGCGCAGCGCGCTGGCGCGCACGCCGACGGTGACGCCGCCCTGCCCCGGCAGCGCGAGTTCCAGGCCCGGGCGCAGCTGCAGCCGGTCGCCCACGCCCTGCGCGATGACGAGGTTCATCGGCGGATCGCTGAATGCGCGCGCCACGCGCAGCGACGCGGGACGATGGAAGACCTCGGCGGTGGGCCCGTACTGCAGCAGCTCGCCGGCATCCATGACCGCGGTGTAGCCGCCGAGTTGCAGCGCCTCGGCCGGCTCGGTGGTCGCATAGACGACGGTGGACTCGCCGGCGGCGAAGAGCGCGCCGAGTTCCTCGCGCAGTTCCTCGCGCAGCTTGTAGTCGAGGTTCACCAGCGGCTCGTCGAGCAGCATCAGCGGCGCCTGCTTGGCCAGCGCGCGCGCGAGCGCCACGCGCTGCTGCTGACCGCCGGAGAGCTGCGCGGGCAGCTTGTCCAGGTGCATCTCGATGTGCAGCTTGGCGGCGAGCTCATCGACCCGCGCGCGGATCGCGGCGCGGTCCAGCTTGCCGCGCAGCTTCAGCGGCGAGGCGATGTTGTCGCGCACCGTCATCGACGGGTAGTTGATGAACTGCTGATAGACCATGGCCACGTCGCGCTTGCGCACGGGCCAGCCGGTCACATCGGTGCCGTCGACCAGCACCTGGCCGTCGGTGGGCCGGTCCAGGCCCGCCATCAGGCGCATCAGCGTGGTCTTGCCGGCCTGCGTCGCGCCCAGCAGCACGGTGACCGCGTTGGGCGCCAGGCGCAGGTCCATGGGATACAGGTGCTGCTGCGCGCCGACCTTGTGGCTCACGCCGCGCAAGCTCAGTTCCATGAGGTCGGCTCCATCGCGGGGTCGCATCGCCGGCCTGGTCGCATGCCTTGCATGTCTTGCATGGCTCGGATGTCTCGGATGTCTCGCATGTCCCTTCGATCCTTCTTGTCGGTCACTTCGGTCGTTCTTCTTCTCGGGGGGCTCAGGCCGCGGCGGGCCGGCTCCAGAGGTGTTCGCGCTCGGCGAACCACTGGACCACCGCCATGCGTTGCACCTCGGTGTAATGCAGTCCCAGCTTGGAGCGACGCCACAGCACGTCGTCCGCGGCGCGCGCCCATTCCTCGCGCACCAGGTATTCGAGTTCCGCCTGGTGCAGGCCGGGGGCAATCTCCGGGCCAAGGTCCTCGAGCCGTTCCGCGCCGCCGAGCACCCGGCCGATGCGCGCGCCGTAGGCCCGCGCCATCCGGCGTGCCAGCGAGGGCGGCAACCAGGGATGGCGCTGGCCGATGGTCGCGAGCAGCCGCTGGAAATCGGTGTCGGGCCGTTGCGGCGCGCCGATCCAGTCGCGCAGGTCGCCGCCGGGCAGGTGCGAATGTTCGGTCCAGGCGCGGCGCCGGTCGCCCAGCAGGGTGCCGACGAGATCGGCCGCATCCTCGGCCAGCTTGCGGAAGGTGGTGATCTTGCCGCCCCACACGCTGAGCAGCGGCGCGCCGTCCGTGGCGTGGGTCTCCAGCAGGTAGTCGCGCGTGACCGCCGACGGATCGCCCGAGGCGTCATCCAGCAGCGGCCGCACGCCGGCGTAGGTCCACACCACGTCCTCGGGCCGCACCGGCTCGCGGAAGTAGCGGCTGGCCTGCTCGCACAGGTAGGCGATCTCGCGCTCGTCGATGCGCGCCTTGCCGAAACCGGCCAGCGATTCCTGGGGCAGCTCCACGTCGGTCGTGCCGATCAGGGTGAAGTCGTCCTCGTAGGGGATCGCGAAGATGATCCGCTTGTCGGGGTTCTGGAAGATGTAGGCGTGGTCGTGCTGGAAGCGCTTGCGCACGATGATGTGGCTGCCCTTGACCAGCCGCAGGCTCTTGGTCGCCAGCGCCTCGCCGCGCGCGGGCGACGCCACCTCGCGCAGGAAGCCCTCCGCCCACGGGCCCGCCGCGTTGACCAGCGCGCGGGCACGCAGGGTGCGCTCGCCGTCGGCGCAGCGCAGCGTGGCGGTCCAGTGGTCGGCATGGCGGCGCGCGCCGGTGACCGTGGTGCGCGTGTGCAGCGCCGCGCCGCGATCACGCGCGTCCAGCGCGTTGAGCACCACCAGCCGCGCGTCGTCCACCCAGCCGTCGGAGTAGACGAAGCCGCGCGTGTAGTCCGACTTCAGCGGCTCGCCATAGGGCGAGCGGCGCAGGTCCACGCCCTCCGAGCCGGGCAGCACCTCGCGCCGGGCGAGATGGTCGTAGAGGAACAGGCCGATGCGGATCATCCAGGCCGGGCGCATGGCCGCGTCGTGCGGCATCACGAAGCGCAGCGGCCACATGATGTGCGGCGCGCTGCGCAGCAGCACCTCGCGTTCCTGCAGCGCCTTGCGCACGAGCGAGAACTCGTAGTACTCCAGGTAGCGCAGCCCGCCGTGGATCAGCTTGGTCGAGGACGAGGAGGTGTGGGCCGCGAAGTCCGAGGCTTCCGCCAGCACCACCTTCCACCCCCGCCCGGCGAGGTCACGGGCGATGCCGGCCCCATTGATGCCGCCGCCCACGACGAGCACGTCGCAGTCGCCGTGAGGCGCAGCGGCGGCAGCGTTGTCGGCAGTGGCATCGGCGCTGGCGCCGGCGAGAGGGGTGGACGGGACGGAATTCAAGGTCGAGTCTCCTTGGGCGCGAATCGGCGCGGCACCGCCTCGGCGGGACCGCGAAGTTCGCAATTCTGTTCTTCTTTTTTCTTTTTAGCGCGAATGCGCGCGTTTCACCCGAGGGTTAACCCGATCAGATGTTCGTTTTGGTTCCTTTAGCCTGCGCGCCATGAATCCCAATCCCCGCCAGAACGATCTGCTGCAGGAGGTGCGCGCGCGTGGATCGGTCAGCGTCGAGGCGCTGGCCGAGCAGTTCGGCGTGACGCTGCAGACGGTGCGCCGGGACGTGCAGCGCCTGGCCGAGGCCGGCCTGGTGCAGCGCTTCCACGGCGGCGTGCGAGTGCCCTCCTCCACCACCGAGAACATCGCCTACCGCCAGCGCCAGGCCATGCAGGCCGACGGCAAGGCGCGCATCGCCCGCGCGATCGCGGCGCGCATTCCCGCGGGCTGCTCGCTGATCCTGAACCTGGGCACGACCACCGAGGCCGTCGCCCATGCGCTGCTGCATCACAAGGGCCTGCGCGTGATCACGAACAACCTCAACGTCGCGATGATCCTGAGCGACAACCCCGATTGCGAGCTGGTGATGGTGGGCGGGTCGGTGCGTCATCGCGACCGCGGCATCGTCGGCGAGGCGGCCGTGGACTTCATCCGCCAGTTCAAGGTGGACATTGGGCTGATCGGCATCTCGGGCATCGAGTCCGACGGCAGCCTGCGCGACTTCGATTACCGCGAGGTGATGGTGGCGCGGGCCATCGTCGAGCACTCGCGCGAGGTGTGGGTGGCCGCGGACGCGACCAAATTCAACCGGCCGGCGATGGCCGAGGTCGCTCGCTTGCCCCAGATCGACGCGCTGTTCACCGACGAGGCGCCGCCCGCGCCCTTCCCCGCGCTGATGGCCGACGCGGGCGTGGAACTCGTCGTCGCGCCGTAGCATGGGCGAGGCGCCCGGCCTTCCAGAACAACTCCATCGAGACAAGTCGAGACAAGCCATGACCTATCTGCTGGCCCTGGACCAGGGCACCTCCAGTTCACGCGCGATCGTGTTCGACGCGCAGGGGCGCATCGTCGCGATGGCGCAGCGCGAGTTCCGCCAGATCTACCCGCAGCCGGGCTGGGTCGAGCATGACGGCGACGAGATCTGGGACACGCAACTGGCCGTCGCGCGCGAGGTGCTGGCCAAGGCCGCGCTGAAGGCCGACGACGTGAAGGCCGTGGGCATCACGAACCAGCGCGAGACGACGCTGGTATGGAACCGCAGGACCGGGCGGCCGATCCATCACGCGATCGTGTGGCAGGACCGTCGCGCCGAGCCGCGCTGCGCGGAGCTGCGCGAGCAGGGGCACGGCGCCACCATCCTGCGCAAGACCGGGCTGGTGGTCGATGCGTACTTCTCAGGCACGAAGCTGCAGTGGATCCTCGATCACGTCGCGGGCGCGCGCGATCAGGCCGAGCGCGGCGAGCTCGCCTTCGGCACGATCGACAGCTGGCTGATCTGGAAGCTCACCAACGGCGAGGTGCATGTCACCGACGTGAGCAACGCGTCGCGCACGATGCTGTTCAACGTGCGCGAGAACCGGTGGGACGAGGAGCTGCTCGCGCTGCTGCGCATCCCGGCGGCGATGCTGCCCGAGGTGAAGCCGTCGGCGAGCGAGTTCGGCCGCGCGGCGCCGGAGCATCTCGGCGCGGCGCTGACGATCGGCGGCATCGGCGGCGATCAGCAGAGCGCGCTGTTCGGCCAGGCCTGCTTCGAGGCGGGCATGGCCAAGAACACCTACGGCACGGGCTGTTTCATGCTGATGCACACGGGGCCGCGCTTCCAGACCAGCGACAACGGGCTGATCACGACGAGCGCGGCGCAGATCGACGCGACGCCGCAGTACGCGCTGGAGGGCAGCGTCTTCATCGGCGGCGCGGTGGTGCAGTGGCTGCGTGACGGGCTCAATGCGATCAAGGCCAGCGGCGAGGTGCAGGGCCTGGCGGAGAGCGTGCCCGACGCGGGCGGAGTGATGTTCGTGCCGGCCTTCACGGGGCTGGGCGCGCCGTACTGGGACGCCGAGGCGCGCGGTGCGATCGTGGGGCTGACGCGGGGGTCGACGGTGGCGCACATCGCGCGCGCGGCGCTGGAGAGCATCGCGTTCCAGAGCGCGGCGCTGCTGCAGGCGATGAGCCGTGACGCGGTGGCCGCGGGGGGCGCGCCGGTGAGCGAGCTGCGCGTGGACGGTGGGGCATGCGTGAACGACCTGCTGATGCAGTTCCAGGCGGACCTGCTGGGCATTCCTGTGGTGCGGCCGAAGGTGATCGAGACGACGGCGCTGGGCGCGGCGTACCTGGCGGGCCTGACGGCGGGGGTGTACGGCAACCTCGAGGACATCGGGCGCAACTGGCAGGCGGAACGGGTGTTCCGCCCGACGATGTCGCGCGATCGCGCCGAGGCGCTGATGGCGCAGTGGGAGCGCGCGGTGAGGCAGGCGTCGGCGCGTTGAGGTCGTTGACGTCCCTCGTCGGAGGTCCCTCATCGGAGGGTGGGCTCATCCCCCATCGATGACTGATTTGAGGAAGTGCGGGACGAGATCGGTGTGCCTAGAGTTGCGGGCTTCTTCTTTTCAGAACCAGGCCCCCAATGCCAGATTTCGACTTCCGTGAGATCGGTCCATTTGCCACCATCGACGAATGCAACCGCGTCACGATCCCTGACTCGGTGCTCAAGGAGTTTCACCTCGAGCCCGGAGACCAGGTGGAGTTCTCGTCGCTCAGCGACGACGAGTTCCTCTTCCATATCAGACGCAAGTCCGCACCCATCGACGGCCCGCTTGTCAGTCCATTGGGGCGCCCGCTGACCATCAAGGAGATGAACGACGGAATCGGCGAGGCTGTGGTCGAGAGTTATCTCCGATCTGTCGGCGAGCTCCCTCGGGTGCGTGCGCGATACCGCTGACGCCCGGTCTTCAGAACCCGAAGGATTCCCCGGCACCGACCAGCGTCAAGATGCCCAGCACCGCGAAGATCACCGCGGCGATGCCGTGAACCAGCCGCACCGGGAGCTTGTGGGCGAGCTTGTCGCCCACCAGCACCGCCGGCACATTGGCGATCATCATCCCGAAGGTCGTGCCCGCCACCACCGGCCACAGGTCGTTGAACCGCGCCGCCAGCGCCACCGTCGCGATCTGCGTCTTGTCGCCCATCTCGGCCAGGAAGAACGCCACGATCGTCGTGCCCAGCACGCCCATGCGGAACTTGCCGCCCGTCTCCTCTTCCTCGATCTTGTCGGGGATCAGCGTCCACACCGCCATCGCGATGAAGCCCACCCCCAGCACCCAGCGCAGGATCTGCGGCGACACCTGCGTCGTGATCCAGCTGCCCACCGCGCCCGCGCAGGCGTGATTGACCAGCGTCGCGATCAGGATGCCCAGCACGATGGGCCCCGGCTTGCGGAAACGCGCCGCCAGGATGAAGGCCAGCAATTGGGTCTTGTCGCCGATTTCGGCGAGGGCCACGAGGCCGGTGGAGATGAGGAAGGCTTCCATGAAAGACTCAGCGGCCGAGACGAACCATTGACCATGCCGCCGCCGGCCGCAATACCGGGGGCATGGTCAAAGGTCTCGCCAGGCTGGGAACCCGCAGGTTCCTGGCTACCTCACGCCATGAGCCGAGGCTCAAGTCTGTTGACGCGGGTCTGCTGAATGGGCCCGTCGGGCGACGGGCGGGGTGCAGCGGCTACTCCCCAATGACAGCGCGCATTGTAGCCACGGCCAATCCCGGCCAGGCGCGCTGCACGGTTTCCACCGGTCCCACATCGCCCAGCAGCAGCAGATGCGTGCGGTTGTCACGCCAGCTGGCCGCCATCAGCAACTGCAGCACCGGCGCGCTGACCGCGCGCACCCGCTGCGGCCACGCGGCCAGATCATCCAGTTCCGCGCTCGACACGGCCTGGGCCACGGCCACATCCGGCGCCTCGGCCAGCCGCGCCATTCCCTCGCCCACCGCCAGCGCCTGCGCCATCGCGAGGTCCTCCGGCGTCACGAGCTCCGCAGCGATCTGCGGAAGCTGCTCGCGCAACGCGGTCAGCAGCTCCGGCACCGCCGACACCGGCAAGGTCGTGCCCAGGCGCCAGCTGAACGCGCCGCCCAGCGACTCCAGTTCGGCATCCCACGCCCACGGCCAGCGCGCGGACAGGCGTTGTTGCATCAGCACCCGGGCGAGCTCGCGCACCGCCGGCGGCGTGCCGCGCGGCACCGGCGTCTGCAGCACCAGCCGGCAGCCCTGCCCTTGCGGCAACGGCAGGATCTGCGCCACCACCGCGGCGGGCGCGGTGGTCGACAGCGTCAGGGCCGGCGTCGGCGGGGCCGCGGGACCCTTGGCCACCCGCCAGTCACCGAGCACGTCCTCGGCCAGCGCTCTTGCCGCCGACAGCGTCAGGTCACCGGCGAACACCAGCACCGCGCGTTCCGGCCGCCAGTACTGGCGATGGAACCCGAGCACGTCCTCGCGGCGCAGCCGCTTGAGGCTGCCCGAGGTCGACACCGGCGCGGCGCGACCCCAGAACTGCCGGCGCGCCGCCCACGGCGCGAGCTGCAGCGCGTCGGCTCGACGAAGGACCACCGCATCCAGCGCCCGGCTGCGGATGTGCTCCAACGCCTCGAAGGCCAGCGCCGGCCGCTGCGTCAGATCAGCGATGAGGTTGAGCGCGTCGTCGCATTGATCGGGCACGGCTTCCAGCGCGATCTCGGCCGTGCTCGGCGTGAGCTCCAGGCGCAGCGGCAGGCCCAGCAGGTCGGCGGCATAGGCGATGTCGGCCGATTCCATCTCCTCGCCGGCACGTCTGGCGCCTTGCGCGAGCATCGCCAGCGCGACCTCCGACAAACCTTCCTTGCCGGCCGGATCCCGCAGCCATCCGCCCTCGCTGATCAACCGGATCGCGGTGCGCGGCGCGCCAGGACGCGGCAGCACGATCACACGCAGCCCGTTGGCGAGCCTGGCCTGCTCGATGGCCAACGGCCCGAACGACGGCGCGGGCGGCGCCTCCGGCGGGCGGTCGAAACCATCCTGTGCCAGTGCCGGCCAGGCCGCCGCGCCCGAGGCCACCGCCGCGCCGAGCATCAGGCCGCGGCGTCGGTGATCGACGATCACGTGGCCATCCAAGTTGCCATTCGCGTGGCCATTCGAGTGGCCATTCCAGAGGCGATTCAAGCGGGCGTTCATGCGGCCACTCCCGCCGCGGCGCCGATGTCCGCCAGCAAGGTGAGCACCGGTGCCTGCACGATCTGCTTGCGCCAGAACTGCTGGACGTCCGCGCCGCTGAGCTTGCTCCAGGCGGCCATGTCCTTGGCCGGGGCGCCCGCGTCGCCGCGCACCGCCCAGGCCGTGCCGAGCGCGGTGGCGAGCCGATCGGCCGTCCATTCGGCGGCGAGCGTCTGGCGCCGCAGCAGCGCCTTGGCCTTGTCGAGCTCCTCATCCGTCACCGGTTCATCGGCCAGCCGCAGCGTTTCCTGCAGCAGTGCCTGCGCCAGCGGGGCGGCGGTCTGACCGTGCGCGGCCAGCGCCTGCGCGACCAGCAGGCCAGCGTCGCGATGCTGGTCCAGGCTCAGGCTGAGCTGATGCGCCAGCGCCTTCTCGTCGACCAGCGTGTCGATCAGCCGACCCGAGCGACCCAATCCCAGCAGCGCATGCGCGAGCAGCCAGGTCGGCGTCGACGGGTCGTCGGCGCGCGGCACCTGCCAGACCAGCGCGGCCGCGGGCAGCGGCGCCCGGACCAGGGACAGCTTCAAGGTCTGGCTCTGCGGGCGGCGCGACTCGCGCAGCTCGCTCACGGCGTCCGCTGGCGCCGTGGATACGTTGGCCGAAGTCGACGCCGGCGTCGAGGGCGCTGACGACGTCATCATCGGCATCGGCGTACGGATCGACCCGAAGTAGTGCTGCACCCAGCGCGCCAGCGCGCCCTCGTCGAAGGCGCCCGTCACCACGAGCAGCGCGCGGTCGCAGCCGAAACGCGCCGCGTGGAAAGCACGGACGGTGTCGACGTCCACGTCCTTGAGCTGGTCCGGGTCGCCCAGCGCGCCGCGCTGATACGGATGCGTGAGGTAGCCGTGGCGCTGGACCGCGAGGTCCAGCCGCGCATACGGATGCAGCAGCGGCTCCTGGACCGCCTGGCGCAGCTGCTGTCGCGCGAAGGTCAGGGCCGTCGCATCGAAGCGCGGATTGCTCATGCGCTCGGCCTCGGCCCACAACACGCGTTCGAGCTGGTGCGCCGGCACCACCGTCTGCAGGGCGGCGAAGTCCTCATCGATCTCGACTCGGCTGCGGCCACCGGCACTCGCGATGAGGCGCTGGAACTGTCCGGGCTCGAGGTTGCGGCTGGCCGCGGCGAGCGTGCGCAGCGTCAGGTGGGACAGGCCGCTCAGGCCCGTCGGATCGTCGCGGCCACCGCAGCGATAGACGATCCGCACCGCGGCCTGCGTGCCCGGCACGGGGCGGGCCAGCCACAGCAGGCCGTTGGGCAGACGCTGTGGCTCAAGGGTCGGGGCGGGCGTGGACGCGCTCATGGCCGGCATCCTAGCTGCCAATCCGCTGTCAGCAGCGGGTCCGCATCATCGGCGCGACATCGTCCTACAGGCCGACCCGCCGTTCCGCCCATTCAGGGGGGACGGCCTGTCCCCTCTTCGGCTGTCCCTCTTCATCACCCATCGGAAGGAATGTCATGAGCGCCCTGCACTTCGCCTACACGATCGTCTACGTCGAGGACGTCGGCGCGTCCCTGGACTTCTTCGAGCGCGCCTTCGGTCTCACGCGGCGTTTCCTGCACGAGTCCGGCGCCTATGGCGAGCTCGAGACCGGCGCCACCACCCTGTCCTTCGCGCGGCACGACATCGCCCGCGGCAACCTGGGCCAGGACTACCGCAAGGCCGGCGACGGCGCGCCGCTGGGCATGGAGATCGGGCTGTCGACCCAGGACGTGCCCGCCGCCTACGCGCGGGCGCTGGCGGCCGGCGCGCAGGGCCTCACGCCCCCGATCACCAAGCCCTGGGGCCAGGTCGTGGCCTACGTGCGTTGCCCGGATGGCGCGCTGGTGGAGCTGTGCACGCCGATCTGATCGCGCGGCGGCCGGGTCTCGATCGGGCCCCGGTCAGGCCTCCATCAGGCCTCGTCTCGCCCGCCGGCCTGCGGCTCCACGACGATGCGCGCGTGGCGCTGGAAGGTGAAGTAGGCCCAGGCCCAGTCCGCGAAGACGCGCACCCGGTTGCGGAACCCGATGAGGAAGTAGACGTGCACGAACAGCCAGAACAGCCAGGCGGCGAAGCCGCTGAACTGGATCGAGCCCAGGTCCGCGACCGCCGCCTTGCGGCCGATCGTGGCGAGATTGCCGTAGTCGCGGTATCGGAACGGCGGCTCCGAGCGCCCCTGCAGCCGCGCCAGGATCTGGCGCGCCGCGTGACGGCCGGCCTGCTTGGCACCGGGGCTGACGCCGGGCACCGGCTTGCGCGTGCCGTCCTTCTCGAGGCTGGTCGCCGCGGCCATGTCGCCGACGACGAAGACCTCGGGATGGCCGGGAATGTTCATGTGCTCGTCGACGACGACGCGTCCGGCGCGGTCCAGCGGCACGTCCAGCGTGCGCGCCAGCGGCGACGCCGCCACGCCCGCCGCCCAGACTTTCGTGCGCGAGGCCAGGCGCTCGGTGCGACCGTCGGCGGTCAGCACGTCCACGCCCGCTTCGTCGATGCCCACGACGCGGCAGCCCGTGCGCACCTGCACGCCGATGCGCTCCAGCTGCGCCTTCGCCTGCGCCGACTGCTCGGGCTTGAACGCCGCGAGCACCCGGTCCGAGCCCTCCACCAGCAGCACCTGGGCGCGACTGGGATCGATGCGGCGGAACTCGTCGCGCAGCGTGTGGCGCGCGATCTCCGCGAGCGTGCCGGCCATCTCCACGCCGGTCGGCCCGCCGCCGATCACGACGAAGTTGAGCCACGGCGCGCGGCTCGCGTCGTCGGGCAGGGTCTCGGCGCGCTCGAAGGCGCTCAGCAGGCGGGCGCGCAGCTGGAAGGCGTCGGCCAGCGTCTTCAGGCCGGGCGCGTGCGCCTGCCACTGGTCGTTGCCGAAGTAGCTGTGCGTGGCGCCGGCGGCGACGATCAGGTGGTCGTAGCGCAGATGCTGGCCGTCGGCCAGGACGACCTCGCGGACGGTCTTGTCGATGGCGGTGACGTCGGCCATCAGCACGGTGAGATTGCGCTGGTGACGCCGCATGTGGCGGATCGGCGAGGCGATCGACGGCGCGGAGAGCCCCGCCGTGGCGACCTGGTACAGCAGCGGCTGGAACAGGTGGTGGTTGCTGCGGTCGATCAGCGTGACGCGGACCGGGGCACCGTCGAGGACCTTGGTGGCTTCGAGGCCACCGAATCCGCATCCGACGATCACGACATGGGGAAGCGCATGAGGGTCATCCATGCGGGACATCGTAGCGGGGATGACGACCTGGATAGGCTGCCCGCTTGGCTGACAATCGCCCGATGCGCCGCGCCGACCGCCTGTTCCAGATCGTCCAACTCATCCGGGGACGACGTCTCACGACCGCCGAGTTCCTGTCCCAGCGGCTGGAGGTCTCGATCCGCACCGTCTATCGCGATGTCGCGGCGCTGCAGCAGCAGGGCGTGCCCATCGACGGCGAGGCCGGCGTCGGATACCGCATGCGGGTGGGTTTCGAGTTGCCGCCGCTGATGTTCAGCGCGGAGGAAGCGCAGTCGCTGGTGGCCGCGGTGCGGCTCGCGCAGCCGCAACTCGACGCGGTGCTCGGCCAGCGCGCCGAGGAGGCGCTGGGCAAGATCTTCGCGGTGTTGCCCGGCACGGCGCGCGCCGCGGCGGAAAGCCTCACCGTCTACGCGCCGCAGCGCGGCCTGGACGACGCCACCCGCGAGCGGCTCTCGCAGCTGCGCCAGGCCACCGAGTCGAGAACGAAGCTGCGGCTGCATTACCTGGACCTGAGCGATCAGACCAGTTCCCGGGTGGTGCGTCCGCTGGCGTGTTTCTTCTGGGGTCCGGTGTGGACCTTCTCGGCGTGGTGCGAGCTGCGTGGGGACTTCCGCAGCTTCCGCGTGGACCGCATGCAGCAGCTGGAGGTGCTCGAGGAGCGCTTCCGCGACGAGCCCGGCAAGACGCTCGCGGACCTGCAGCGACGCGAGAACGCGCGCGAGAACTGGGCCTGAGGCCGCGCCTCAGCGCACCGCGACGCCTTGCGGCAGCGCCGTGGCGCGCGGGCGCCAGCGCAGCAGCGGCGCCTCGATCCAGCGGTGGAAGGGCACGGCCGCCACGTTGCTCAGCACCCAGGCCGCGACCAGCGCGAGCGGCGCCAGCGCGTCCAGCATCGGCGCGGGGCTCTCGGCGCGGTGCTCGTAGATCGCGTTGACCAGCAGGCACACCGGGAAGTGGACGAGGAACAGCGCGTAGGCGTGACGCGCCAGCGTCTGTACCGGCGCCTGCCCGTGCCGCTGGAACCACGCCGGCAGCGTGCCGCGGCGCCACAGCACGATGACAACGGCGGTCAGGGCGGCGACGACGAGGCGCTCGCGGAACTGCAGCGCGAGCGCCGCCAGCATCAGCGCACCGAGCGCCAGCAGTCCGGCACGGCGCGCGGCCGGGGCCCAGCCCTGGCACCAGCACAGCAGCACGCCCAGGCCGTAGGCGCCGAAGAAGTAGATCGCGTAGGCGTCCAGGTCGGCCATGCGGTTGAACTTGAGCAGCGAGGCCGCGCAGAGCGCGCCCACCACCACCGGCGCGAGCCATTGGCGCGCGGCACGGCGCACGGGCAGGCAGCTCAGGCCCCACATCACGAGCAGCAGCAGCGCGAAGAGCTGGAAGTCGATCGCCACGTACCAGGCGCCGACGGTCAGCGATTCGACGGCCATCAGGTCGTGCAGCAGCAGCGCATGCGCCAGGACCTGCGTCAGGTGGACCTGCTGGGGCACGAGTTCCGGCAGCAGCGGCGCCACCAGCCACGACGCGGCGAGCGTCAGGCCGACCGCGGCCATGAACGGGGGCACCAGGCGCCAGTAGCGCTGCGCGAGCAGCGCGGGGGCGGATCGGTGCAGCTGGCTCTCTTGCGCTGACAGCGCGCGCGCGCTGAGGTAACCGCCCAGCACGAGGAACACCTGCACGGCCATGCGGCCGTAGTCGTACAGCCAACCGGTGAGCAGCGGGAACAACGCATGCATCGCCTCGGCGATCGGTCCGTAGACGGACAGGTGATGCAGCACGATCAATTGCGCGGCGGCCGCGCGCAGCGCGTCCAGCGGGAAGAGGCGAGAAGCCATCGGAAATCGGCGGAAATCCGCGAAGAGCAGCGGTCGCCGAGGGCGGATTCGAAGGGATCCCGCGTTCGGCGAAAAGCGAAGCGGCCACCGCGAGGTGGCCGTTGAATGCGCCGATTCTATAAGTAAATCAACAAGTTACATCTTCGAACACATTTGAGGAGCCCGCTTTTCGCCCGGCAAGTGGACCGATCGATCCGGAATTGACTGGGGATTGATCAAATTTCTATCAATTGATATCCATGTATATTGACTTGCGCTTATACGGGCTTATACATTGCTACAAGTCCCTAGCATCGGAGCTTTCATGGATCCAGTCCGCAACCCATTCGCCCCTGGCGCCGGCAGCCGGCCGCCGGAACTCGCGGGTCGCGAGTCCATCCTGGAGGATGCCCGTGTGGCCATCCAACGCGCCTTGCTGGGCAAGCAAAGTCGATCCCAGATGCTGCTGGGCCTGCGTGGTGTCGGCAAGACGGTGCTGCTCAGCAAGATCGAGGAGATGGCGGAGCAGGAAGGGCATCTGACGTCGTTCATCGAGGCCCCGGAAGGCCGGCCTTTGGGCGAGCTGCTGATCCCGAGGCTCAACCAGGTGTTGCGCAAGCTCTCCCTGGCCGAGACCGCCAGGACGCAGGCTCATGCGGCGATGCGCGCGCTTCGCTCCTTCGCGTCAGCCTTCAAGTTTTCCTACGGCGATGCCAGCGTGTCGGTGGATCCCGAGGTTGGCGTGGCGGACAGCGGCGATCTGGAAAACGACTTGCCCGAACTCTTCGTCCGAGTCGGCGAGGCCGCCAAGGCGGCGGGCAAGGCATGGACGCTGTTGATCGACGAGGTGCAATACCTGCGCGAGGCCGACCTGTCGGCGCTGATCGTTGCCCTGCACAAGATCCGCCAGAAGGAGTTGCCAGTCCTGTTCTTCGGCGCAGGACTGCCACAGGTGGCGGCGCTGTCAGGAGATGCGAAGTCCTACGCCGAGCGACTGTTCCATTACCCCGCGGTGGGGCCTTTGAATGAGGCCGACGCCAGGACAGCGATCCGGCAGCCCGTCGAAGGCGAAGGGCAAGGCATCACCGACGAGGCCTTGAGCGAGATCCTCAAGACGACGAAGGGCTACCCCTACTTTCTCCAGGAATGGGGTTACCAGTGCTGGAACATCGCGCTGGGCGACACCATCGAGGCCGCTGATGCCAACCAGGCGGCACGCGACGCGACGCGCCGTCTCGACCAGGGCTTCTTCAAGGTGCGTTTTGATCGCCTGACGCCCAAGGAGCGCGAGTACGTGATCGCCATGGCCAGGCTGGGGCCCGGCCCCTATCGTTCATCGGACATCGCCGTGGCGCTCGGGGAGAAGGTGCAGAGCTTGGGACCGCGCCGCTCGCAGATCATCAGCAAGGGAATGATCTACAGCCCGTCGCATGGCGATATCGCCTTCACGGTGCCGATGTTCGATGAGTACCTCATGCGGAACTTCGCCGACAAGGCAGTCTCCTGACGCCCAGACCTTCAGGGTTTCCGCCGGGGCCCGCGCTGACGCGGTTTCGGCGGGGGGAACAAGGTGCCGTTGAAGATCGCCGCGAACCAGCCGAGGTACCAGTCCACGAGGCGTTGGAACCACGGCTTGGGCGGCGGCTTGACCGGCAGCGGGCGCGTGGACGGGTGTCGGCGCTCGACTGCCGCGGCGAAGGCGGCGAGGCGCTCGCGCAGCAGCATCAGGCCGGCGACCTTCGACGGCGTCGCGCCCTCGGCCTGGATGACCAGCGCGACGTGCAGCAGCACGCGGTCGTCGCCCAGCGTCTCCAGGCGGAGTTGCGCCTGACCGCTGACGGCGCCGGTGCGCGGACCGCGGCCTTCGAAGCTCAGCCGCAGGCGGCTGGGCGCTTCGATGTCGAGCTGCAGCAGCTGACCCTCGAAGCCGGTGAGGGCCAGCGCGAAGGAGCGCGGCGCGGGTCCGGCCTGCAGCCGGGCGTCGGCGGGCAGGCTGTCGGCGAGCAGGGCCAGATCGTGCAGCGTCTGCCAGGCCAGCGACTGGGGCACGGGCAGGACGAGGTCGTCGTTGAGGGCGAGCGTGGGCATGGGCGGGATTGTGGGGCCCGGCGCGTTCGGACGAATTTCGCTATGGTGCGCGCATGGACAACATGGACCTGCAGGTGCTGCGTCAGGTGCAGCAATGGATGGCGGCGGATCAGCGCGCCGTGCTGGGCACGATCACGCGGACCTGGGGCTCGGCGCCGCGGCCGGTCGGGTCCATCGTCGCGGTGCGATCGGACGGGCTGATCGCCGGGTCGGTGTCGGGCGGCTGCATCGAGGATGACCTGGTGGCCAAGATCCGCGAGGGCGCGCTGACGCTGCGAGTGCCGGAGCTGATCCGTTATGGCGTGGGGGCCGAGGCTGCCCAGCAGTTCGGACTGCCGTGCGGCGGCACGCTCGAGCTGATGCTGGAGCCGTTGGGCTCGCAGTCGGCGATCGAGCCTTTGCTGGAGCGGCTCTCGCGCGGCGAGCGGGTGCTGCGCACGCTGGAGCTGGCGACGGGCGAGGTGACGCTGTCGGAGCCGCCGGCGCATTCGCGTGACGGGGCGGATCGGCTGGTGTTGAGCGCGGACCGGCTGGTGACGCACCACGGGCCGCAGTGGCGGCTGCTGATCATCGGGGCCGGACAGATGAGCCAGTACCTGGCGCAGATGGCCTTGGCGCTGGATTACCAGGTGCAGGTCTGCGATCCGCGGGACGACTATCCGTGGACCTTGATCGCCGCGCCGCTGACGCGGGAGATGCCCGACGACGTGGTGATGCGGCTCAAGCCCGACGGACACACGGCGATCGTGGCGCTGACGCACGACCCGAAGCTGGACGATCTGGCGCTGATGGAGGCGTTGCGCAGTCCGGCGTTCTACGTCGGCGCGATCGGCTCACGCGTGAACCAGGCCAAGCGGCGGGCGCGGTTGAAGGAGCACTTCGATCTGACGGATGCGCAGCTGGACCGGCTGCATGGACCGGTCGGGCTGCACATCGGCGCGCGTACGCCGCCGGAGATCGCGCTGGCCATCCTCGCGCACATGACCGCGGAGCGTTACGGGGTGCAGCTCACCAGCAGCGCCGCGCCGGGGGATGGGAGCGAGGCGGGCTGCGTGGTGTAGCGACAGGACGTTCAGGACGCCCTGACCGCCATCGGGCCGCGCGAGGGGTCGCGCCGGCGCAGATCCGCGCACACGCCCCAGCACACGAAGGCCCAACCGCCGGCGACGTACAGCAGCAGCGCGGGCGGCAGTTGCTGCAGCATCCACGTGCGCTCGAGCAGGCGCAGGAATCGATCGTCGGCGATGCGGGATTCCAGCGTGATGCGGGGTTCGCGTGTCAGGCGCAGCTCGCAATGCAGCTGCCACCAGCCGTCGCGCCAGAAGGAGGCGTCATGGCGCAGGTAGGGATGGCAGTCCGGCAGGCGCTGCGCGAAATCACGCAACTCGTGCTGGCCAGCGAGCGACAGGCGATCAAGCTTGCACGATCAACTCGCTGTATTGGGGAAGCTGTCCATCTGCAGTGACCAGATGCGCGGTCTCGCTGATCGCCTGAGCGATCAGCATGCGATCGAACGGATCTCGGTGATGAAGCGCAAGCACCATCACGATAGCCGCGTGATCAGCGCTGATCGGCAACTCCACGAAGCCGCATTCCCCGATGGCTTGAACCAAGCGATCGGGGTCGACGTCGATTCGTCCGAGGCTCGCCTTGATCGCCACCTCCCAGATCGATACCGCTGAGACGAAGACCGCATCGGCGTTGTCGATGAGCTGACGAGTCGATGACTTCAGGCGATCCGAGTCCTCGACCACCCACAGAAAGATGTGCGTGTCGAGGAGCAGGGTCATTGCGTGCCTTCGAATCCCGCGAGCACCGCGGCGGGCAGCGGCGCATCGAAGTCCTCGGCCACGCGGATGTGGCCCTTCAGGACGCCATAACGCACACGCCGCTTCGGCGGCGGCGCGTGGTCACCGGGCGGCATCTGCGCACCGAGCGGTGGACATGAGGAAACGGGAAACGGAAAGCCCGGCTGCGCGGGCATGGGCATCGGGTTCATGAGGGCTTCAAGGAGAGAAGGTGGACGGGCCAGTCTAGGCCTGGCCCCTCCTTGTCATCCTTGCCCCGCAGCCCAATCCGAATCCAGCTTGTCCTGCGTCATGAATCGATGGCGTCGCTCGCGCGGAGCGTGGCATTCCTGCCCGCCATCGGCTGATTTCGGATTCACGCGATCGGATCTGTGGCAAGCACGCTCACCGCATGCTGTACCCCCGCCCGTCCATGCAGGCTTCCACCGCGCGGTTGAAGATGCCCGCGTCGTTCATCGCGGACGGCTGCGTCGTCGCCCAGCGGTTGCAGTCCTGGCGGTCCGCTTCCGTCTGCGACGCCGATTGGCCGTTGCGCGGATAGATGATCGGATCGGGCCGAGGCGGCGCCACCGGTGCCGGTGTCGCGGCATCGGCGCCCGGAGGCGGTGCCACCACCACGTACCCCGGCCCCGGCGCGGCCACCGCGTAATACGCGCCATTGGCGTAGTAGTACGGCAGGCCGCCGATGCGCAGCGTCACATACGCGCTCGGCAGGATCGGCACCACGAAGCCGATCGGCGGCGCGATCACCCGGAAGCTCGGACCCCACGGCTGGTACCAGACCCCGCCGTGATACCAGTACCGGTTGCCCACGAACACCGCCCCGCCCGGCAGGCCGCGCGAGACATAGCCCGGCGCCGGGTAGTAATGGTCATGGTGATAACGGCTGTCGAAACGCAGGCCGATGTCGACCCGCGTGTTGCCGTGGTGCTGCGCGGACGCCAGCCCCGCGGTCAGGGCCAGCGCGACGGGAATCAACCAACGAAGCTTGCTCATGATCGGCTCGCGCCGCGGACGCGGCGCCCAGGAAGTCCAGATGGACCTATTCAACGCCGCCTCCCGCGACCCCGTCTACGGAGGGGCGTTTCGCCGGGGTAAAGTTCCTTTGCTTCCCCCTCCCCCGCCATGATCGAGCTCTACTACTACCCCAGCAACGCCAGCTTCGCCCCCCACGTGCTCCTGCATGAACTGGGCGTTCCGTTCCAGCTCCGCCTCGTGGACCGCGACAAGGACGAGCACAAGTCGCCCGAGTTCCTCCGCATCAATCCCAACGGCCTGCTGCCCGCGCTGCGCGACACGCGCCACGGCGAGCTCGTCATGTTCGAGACCGCCGCGATCCTGCTGCACCTCGCCGACACGCACCCCGACGCCAAACTCCTCCCGCCGCTGGGCACACCCGAGCGCGCCCAGGCCTACAAGTGGCTGATGTGGCTGACCAACACCCTGCAGCCCACCGTCATCACCTACTACTACCCCGACCGTTTCGTCGCGCCGGGCAACACCGCCGGCAGCGCCGAGGTCAAGGCCCAGGCGCAGATCCGCGCCGCGGCGCAGCTGGACCTGCTCGCCGCCGAGTTCGAGCGCCACGGCGGCCCCTTCCTGCTCGGCGAGCAGTTCTCCGCGCTCGATCCCTTCGCGTTCATGCTCTGCCGCTGGACCCGCAACTTCAGCGATCCGGCCCGCAGCCGCCCGGCGCTGGCCGCCTTCCTCGAGCGCATGGCGCAGCGTCCCGCGCTGCTGCGCGCCATCGAGACGGAAAAGCTGCCGCAGCCCTGGTATTGACCAGCTTCAGGGCTTGAGCACGAGCAGGCCTCGCGAGTGCGCCTGCACGTCGGCTTCGTTGAGCCACTCGCGCCGGTACTGGCCCTTGGCCAGCAGCGGGGCCTGATCGCCGTAATGCGCGTCGGGCCAGACGCCGCTCTGGCCGACCGGATTCACGCCCAGCGCTTCCTGCGGCTTGGCGAAATCGATCAGCCGCCGCGTCGACGGTCCGTAGACCACGGGCCAGGGCCCGCTGCCGTTGCGCTGCGCGAAGTTGTTGGGCACCTCATGCCCGCCCGCCACTGGGAACGGGCCGACGTTGAACAGCTTGTCCAGCGGCTTCTGCTTGCCCAGCGGATGCTCATGCGTCAGCGTGTGCACCGCGTCCCAGCGCCACTTCGCGCTGTCGGCGCCGAGCGTCGCCTGCAGATGCGCGATCGTCGCCTTCCAGGCGCGGCGCACCATGTCCGCCTGCGTCTCGCGCTGCGGCGTGCTGCGGTCGTCCCACCACGGCGAATCGCTGTCCGCGATCAGGCGCGGCAACGCGTGATCGAGCGCCCGCGTGCGGCGCAGGTTCTCGAACTGCGCCTCGCCGAGCTCGTCCTTCATCGTCGCGCGCAGCAGCTCCGCGACGAACTGCTGGAACAGCACCGGCGCCACCGCGTCCGCCTTGTACGCGCCGTTCCAGCGCACCAGCGCCTCCACCAGCGGCTGCTCCTCGGCCGAGGCCGCGCCGCGCAGCAGCGGGATGATCGGTTGCAGCACGCGCGGGCCGTAGTCGGTCTGCACGTCCAGCTGCAGCGCCTGGCTGTTCTGGATGTCCCAGCGTTTGCCCTGATTCAGCAGGCCGTCCAGGCGGCGTCCGCGCTCGGCCAGGTTGTAGTAGCCCGGCACCGGCACCTCGCCCGGCGGCTGGAAGTTGGCCGACACGATGTAGCCCCGCGCCGGGTTCTCCTCGTGCGGATTGGCCGAGAACGGCAGGAAACCGAGCTTGTCGGCCTCGCCCGTTGAGCCGTCCAGCACGAAGCTCGGATTGACGCCCTCGGGGCGCTGCGGCAGGCGGGCCGCGGCCCACCAGGCAATGTCGCCCGACGCATTGGCCCAGACCACGTTCAGGCCCGGCGCGTGGATCTTGCTGGCGGCGTCTCGGGCCTGGTCCAGCGTGCTCGCGCGACCCAGCTGGTAGAAGCCGTCCATCACCGGGTTCTCGGTCTCCAGGAAGGCCCACCACATCGCGACCGGCCGCTCGCCGCGATCGCCCGGCACCGCGTCGTTGACGATGGGCCCGTGCGGCGAGCGCCGCAAGGTCAGCACCTGATCGGGCTCGCCCTTGACCTTGAGGACCTCCTGGCGCGCGGTCATCGGCACCCAGCGGTCCTTGATCCAGACCTCGTTCGGATTGGCCGGATTCACCTTCTCGGCGATCAGGTCCACGTCGTCGTTCTGGAACATCGTCAGGCTCCATCCGGCGCGCTGGTTGTGTCCCAGCAGCGCCATCGGATTGAGCGCGAGGTGATGTCCGTAGAGCTCGAACTGCGGCGTGCGCAGATGCGCTTCCCACCACACGGCCGGCGCCGAGTAGGCGATGTGCGGATCGCCAGCGAGCAGCGGCTTGCCGCTGGCGGTGCGGCTGCCCGACACGACCCACGCATTGCTGCCCTCGAATTGCGGCACACCCGCCAGCGACGCGGCGCGCTCGCTGAGCGCGGCCACGCGTGCCAGCACGGGCGCCACGTCGGCGAAGCGGTTCGCGCCCGCCGACCGGGCCGGCGATCCCCGCGGTGACGGGTCCGATGACGCATTCATCGCCTGCATGGACAGCGCGCCCGAGGGGCGCCAGTCGAGGTCGAAGATGCGCAGGTACTCGGGGCCGAGCTGGTCGCGCACGGCGGTCAGCGCGGGCTCGGTGCGGAAGGCCGCGGCGAAGCTGTAGGCCAGGTAGCCGGCGATGCTGTACGTGTCCGTGGCGGTGAACGGCCGCTTGGGGATGCCGAGGATCTCGAACTCGAGCGGCGCGGGCCGCGTGGCCTGGTACTGGTTCACGCCGTCGAGGTAGGCGTACAGCGCGCGGACCGCGCCGGGCTGGGCCGTGATGGCGGCGGAGGCTTGCGCCAGTTCGTCGGCGCGCTGGCGGATGCCCAGCGTGCGGAACAGCCGGTCGGTGTCCACGAGCTTGGGGCCGAGCACTTCCGCGAGCTCACCGCGCGCGAGCCGGCGCAGCATTTCCATCTGGAACAGGCGGTCCTGGGCGTGGAGGTAGCCCAGGGCGCGATAGAGGTCATCCTCGTTGCGCGCGTCGATGTGGGGCACGCCCCACTCGTCGTAGCGCACCGTCACGGGAGCGACGAGGCCGGACAACCGGATCTCGCCGTCGCGCTGCGGGAGTTTCTGGTGGAGGTGCCAGGCCGCGGCGGCGCCGCCCAGCACCGCCAGCACGGCGACCGTGAGGGCGCCGCGCTTGAGCCATCGACCGGCGCTCATGGGCGGACGGCTGGCTGGCGCAGGTGGGACAGCGCCTCGACGCGCTTGAGCAGCTCGCGGTCGTTCCACGGCTTGTGGAACATGCCATACAGGCCTTGGATCTGATGCAGCCGGGCGTGGAGTTCCTCGTGGCCGCTGATGGCGATGATAGGCAGATCCTCGGTGGCGAGGGCGCCCTGCACGGCGCGGATCAGCTCGAAGCCGTCCATGTTGGGCATCTCGAGGTCGGTCACCAGGACGCCGAAGCGGGTCTGGCCGAGGAGCTCGAGGGCTTCGACGCCGTCGCGGGCGGCGACGACTTCATGGCCGGCTTCGCTGAAGAGCTTGAGCAGCTTGGCGCGCACCACGGCGGAGTCGTCGACGACCAGCAGCGGCAGGCGTTCGGCGGGTGTGGCCGGGCCGGCGGCGGGCACGGCGGGCGGGGTGACCGGGGTGGTCTGGCGGGGTGCCGGGCCGGGCGGGAGGGGGCGGGGAGAGGGCGGGGGTGCGCCGACGTCGTGGTAGTCGCCACGGCGGACGGTGATGATGATGATCAGGATCGCGAGCGGGACGACGATCAGCAATGGCAGCAGGAATGGCTGCAGGGTTTCTGGCAAATCAAACGGCATGCGGCTCTCCGACTCCTCCCCAAACCGTTCACGGTACACCGGCTGGGCGGGAGACTGTAGAGGAAAAGCCCTCTTGGTCCGTGACGGCTGGATGGCCGGTCACGGCGAGCCGACGGGCCGTGCGGCCGTCCCAGTAAAGAGGGTCATGGCGAGTGCGCTACGCGCCTCTGAACCGCCGCATGCAACTTCCCTTGGCCCTCACCCCTGCCCTCTCCCGCAAGCGGGAGAGGGTGTGACGGGAGAGTCCCGGACCGGGTGCCCCCTGGAGCGACCTGCGGGCATCGGGCGCGGAGGGGGGCACCCGGTCCGGGACTCGGGCGCTCGGTAGGTGGGGGATCAGTTCCAGCTCAACGCGGAGAGATCGTTGGCGAAGAGTGGGGTGCGGGTCCAGAGCCCTTGGAGGCCGGCGCGGGCGACGGTGATCCATTGGGGTTGGTAGAGGAAGGCGGCGACGGCGTCGTTGGCGACGAGTTGCTGGGCTTCCCCGAAGAGTTTGAGGCGCTGCGCCGGATCCGCGGCGTTCTGCATGCGTTCGTAGAGCGCGTTGAAGGTGGGGTTGCGATAGCCCCAGTAGTAGTCGGCGCGGGCGAAGTTGCCGAAGTCGTGGGGTTCGACGTGGGAGATGACGGTGAGGTCGAAGGCTTTGGAGCCGTAGACGCTGGAGAGCCACTGGGCCCATTCGATCTGTTCGATGCGGGCGTTGATGCCGATGGCGGCGAGCTGGGCGGCGATGAGTTCGCCGCCTTGCCGGGCGTAGGGCACGGGCGGGAGCTTGAGGGACAGGGAGAGCCCGGTGGCCTTGGCCTCGGTGAGGAGGGCCTTGGCGGCGGCCGGGTTGTAGGCGTTGATCGCGGTGCAGTCGACGTAGCCGGGGGTGTCGGGGGTGACGAAGCTGCCGATGGGCACGCCGTAGCCGTCGGCGCTGGCCTGGATGAGGGCTTTGCGGTCGATGGCCATGGCGATGGCGCGCCGCACGCGGACGTCGCCCAGCGGGGCGCGTTGGTGGTTGATGGCGAGGATGGTCTTGGCGCGCGAGGAGGCCGAGATCACCTGGAAGCGTTTGGATTGCGCCTTGAACTGGGACAGCGCGCGGGCGGCGGCGACGCGGGGGAACAGGTCGACGTCGCCGGCGAGCAGCGCGGCGACCTGCGCGGCGGGTTCACCGATGAATCGGAACTGGACGCGCGGGATGCGGATCGAGGCGGCGTCGCGGTAGCCGGGCCAGGCCACGACGGTCAGGCTGGCGCCGCGCTGCCATTGCGCCACGCGGTAGGGCCCGGTGCCCACCGGGGTCTGCGCGTTGGTCGCAGCGCTCTTGGGTTCGACGATCACCGCGGTGGACTGGGCCAGCATGGCGGGCAGGTCGGGTTCGGGGTGCTTGAGCGTCAGCACGACCGTCAGCGGATCGGGGGTGGCGACGGCGGCGATGTTCTCGAAGATGCGCCGGTCCTTGTTCAGGCTGCCGGCCGCGGCGGCGCGCTCGAAGCTGAACTTCACGGCCTTCGCGTCGAAGGCTTCGCCGTTGTGGAAACGCACGTTGGGGCGCAGCGCGAAGGTCCAGGTCTTCTGGTCGGCCGACACGTTCCAGCGCAGCGCCAGCAGCGGCGTGGCCGAGCCGTCCTGGGCGACCTTGGTCAGCGGCTCCAGCACGTTGTAGAGCACGATCTCCCCGATCGCCGCGGCCGCGCCGGCGGTCGGGTCCAGGCCCGGCGGCTCGAGCGTCATGCCCAGCACCAGCGGGCGCGAGGCGTTGCCCTGGGCCCACGCGGGCAGCGTGGCCCCGAGGGTCGCACCCGCGGCGCCCAGCGAGAGCAGGTGGAAACGGCGGCGGTCCAGGGAGGTGTCCATGGCCGCGGATCATGCCAAAGCGGCCAGCAGGTCCCGCGTGTAGGGGTGCCGAGGTTCGCCCAGCACGCGCTCGACCGCGCCCTGCTCCACCACCTCGCCGCCGCGCAGCACCAGCGCCTCGTCGCACAGGACCTCCACCGCCGCGAGGTCGTGGCTGACGATGACGAGACTGATGCCCTCGCGATGTTGCAGCTCGCGCAGCAGTGCCAGGATCTGCGCCTGCACCGACACGTCCAGCGCGGACAGCGGCTCATCCGCGACGATCAGACGAGGGCGCGTCGCCAGCGCTCGCGCGATCGCCAGGCGCTGGCGCTGTCCGCCCGAGAACTGGTGCGGGAAGCGCGTGGCCGCATCGGCCTCCAGGCCCACCGCCTCGAGCACCTCGGCCAGCCGCGCCAGGCGTTGCGACTCCGTCATCGGCAACGCCGACAGCGGCTCCACGATGCTGCGCCCGACGCGCCAGCGCGGATCCAGCGATCCGTAGGGGTCCTGGAAGACCATCTGCACGTGCGGACGCAGCGCGCGCCGCTCGCGCGCCGGCATCGCGTTCACGTCCCGGCCCGACCATCGGACCTGGCCGTGGCTGGGGCGCTCCAGCGCCATCACCAGCCGCGCCAGCGTGCTCTTGCCCGCGCCCGACTCGCCGATGACGCCCAGCGAGCGCCCCGCCGGCAGGCGGAAGTGGACGTCGCGCAGCACGGTGCGTCCGCCGTATCGCTGCCCCAACCCGCTGACCTCGAGCAGCGGCGGGGTGGCGGTCGATGCATCGCTCATGGCGACACCTCCCAGCAGGCGATCCGTCCGTCGAATAGCGGCGGCTGATCGACGCAGCGCGCCGTCGCCAGCGGGCAGCGCGGCGCGAACGGGCAGCCCTCGCCCAGTTGCGTCAGCGCCGGCACATTGCCCTTGAGCGGATGCAGCGGCTGATCACGGCCCGCGCCCAGCCGCGGACGCGCGGCCCACAGCGCCTGCGTGTACGGATGACGCGGCTGCGCCAGCAGCGTCGGGGCGTCGCCCTGCTCCATCACGCGGCCGCCGTACAGGATCTGCAGCCGATCGACGCGACGCGCCGTCAGCGCCAGGTCGTGCGAGATCAGCAGCAGCCCCATGCCGCGCTCTGCCACCAGTTCCCCCAGCAGATCCAGCACCTGTACACGCAGCCGCGCATCGAGCGCGGTGGTGGGTTCGTCGGCGATCAGCAGGTCGGGCTCGCCGGCCAGCGCCATCGCGATCAGGGCCCGCTGCCGCTGACCGCCGGACAGCTGATGCGGATATGCCCGCGCCTGACGGTCGTCGAGCCCCACGCGGGCCAGCAGCGCCATCGCGCGGTCGCGGGCCTGCGACCGGTCGGCCGCCAGCCGATGCAGCCGGATCGGCTCCATCACTTGCGCCAGCACGCGCTGCAAGGGATTGAGCGCCGTCAGCGGCTCCTGGAACACCATCGCCACCCGCCGGCCGCGCAGACCGCACCAGGCGTCCTCGTCCAGCGTGAGGAGATCGCGTCCATCGAGCGCCACATGACCGGTGGTCGTCGCGCCGTCCGGCAACAGCCCCATGATCGCCAGCGCGGTCAGCGTCTTGCCGCTGCCCGACTCGCCGATCAGGGCCAGCCGCTCGCCCCGCGCCACGCTCAGATCGATGCCGCGCAGCGCGTGCAGCCGCGCGCCGCCGACACCGGGCAAGTGCACATGCAGGTCGCGGACTTCCAGCAGCGGGGCGCTCATCGCGGCAGCTCCTTCGGATCGAGACGATCACGCAGCCCGTCGCCCAGGAGATTCAGGCCGAGCACCGCCAGCGTGATCGCCACGCCGGGCGCGACGGCCAGCTGGGGCGCCTCGAACATCAGCGTCTGCGCCTCGGCCAGCAACCGGCCCCAGCTCGCTTGCGGCGGCTGGGTGCCCAGCCCGAGGTAGGACAGTCCCGCCTCGGCCAGGATCGCCAGCGCGAAGCTCGTGGTGCCCTGCACGATCAGCAGCGGCATCAGTTGCGGCAGGACATGGCGCAGCGTGATCGACACCGGCCCCTGCCCCGCGACGCGCGCGGCCAGCACGAAGTCGCGCGCCCACCAGCTCTTGGCGCTGCCGTTGACCAGCCGCGCGAAAGACGGCACCGCGTGCAGCCCGATGGCCGCCATCGCCACCGTCATTCCGGGCCCGAGCGCGGCCGCCAGCAGGATCGCCAGCAGCAGCGCGGGGAAGGCATAGCCGAGGTCGGACGCGCGCAGGATGAGCGCCTCGACCCAGCCCCGTCGCGCCGCGGCGATCAGCCCCAGCGCGGTGCCGGCGATCAGGCCGATGCCCACGGCCACCACGCCCACCAGCCAGGCGCTGCGCGCGCCGGCCATCAGGCGGCTGAGGACGTCCCGGCCCAGCTGGTCGCAGCCCAGCCAGTGCGCGGCGCCTGGCGCGGCGAGCCGGCGCGCCATGTCGATCTGGTCCGGCGGCCACGGCGTCCAGACCAGCGACACCAGCGCCGCCAGCAGCATCAGCGCGGTCAGGATCGCGCCAGCGAGGAATCCGGCGCGTCTCATGCGGCGTCTTTCATGCGGCGTCCATCTCGGCATCCATGTCCGCCACCGCGCGCGTGCGCAGACGGGGATCGATCCAGCCATGCAGCAGGTCGATCGCGAAATTCAGCACCAGCACCAGCGCCGCGAGTCCCATCACGCCGTTGCGCACGACGATCAGGTCGCGATTGGCGATCGCCTGCGCCATCAGCCGGCCCAGGCCGGGCAGCGTGAAGACGTTCTCGATGACGATGGTGCCGGCCAGCAGATTGGCGAATTGCAAGCCGCCCAGCGTCAGCAAGGGAATGGCCGCGTGGCGCAGGCCGTGGCGCCACAGGGCGGCGCGGCGCGACAGCCCCTTGGCCCGGGCGCTGCGCATGAAGTCTTCCCGGGCGATGTCCAGCAGGGCGGAGCGCGCGATGCGCGCCAGGATGGCCGCCTGGACCAGCGCCAGCGACAGCGCCGGCAGCAGCAGCGCGCGCAGTCCGGGCCAGGCGCCACCGCCGAGATCCTCGCGCCAGCCGGGGAACCCGCCCGCGTCGACCCACTGCAGCTTCACCGCGAAGAACAGCACCAGCAGCATGCCCAGCCAGAAGCTCGGCACCGCCAGGCCCAGCTGCGTGAGGCCCATGACCAGGTGGTCGCCCGCGCGGCCCTGCTGGCTCGCGGCCCACCAGCCCGCGGCGAGCGCCAGCACGACGGTGAACACCATCGCCAGCAGCGCCAGCGGCACGGTCACGGCCAGCCGCTCCACGATCAGGTCGGCCACCGGCGCGCCATACGCGTAAGACAAGCCCAGATCGCCGCGGACCAGTCCGGCGAGCCAGTCGACGTAGCGGTGCCAGGCGGGCTGGTCCAGGCCGAGCTGGCGGGTCAGCGCCGCCACGGCCTCGGGCGGCGCCTCGGGGCCCATGATCAGTTGGGCGGCGTTGCCGGGCAGCCATTCCAGCGCGCCGAAGATCAGCGCCGAGGCCGCCAGCAGCGTCAGGGCCAGCACGGCCAGCCGCTTGAGCAGGTAGTTCATCGCGGGCGGGATCATAGGGGCCGGATCCGGTGTCAGCGGGGATGTGGCGGGGATCAAGCGGGGATCAGGCGGGTGTCGACGTTTTTTACAGATTGACGATCAGTTTTATCGTCTTTCTGAAAACTGATCGGCGAATCAGGCACTTGCCGCGTTGGCCCGCGTTATGCATGGCATCAGGCGCAGGGATGAACAACAAGCCACGTGCATCGCACCCGGAAAGGGGACGGTCATGAAGCCAACCAAGATTCGTTGGGCCGCCGCGGCTGCGGTGATGGTGCTCTGCGGCCAGGCCCACGGCGCCGCGGTGACCTTCGACTCGCTGAGCGACTCGGAGACCCTCCTGTTCAGCACGGTGCAGGACGGGGCCACCCTGAACGTCACGGTGAAGTTCACCTTGAGTTCCTGGACGGCCACGAGCGCCACCTTCGCGATGGTCCTGACCAACAACTCGTTCGGTCCGGGCCAGAACCGGTTCACGGCGTTCGGCATCACCGCGGTGTCGCCCACGCTGACCGGCGCGAGCACCAGCGCCAACTCGGGCTGGGGTGCCACCATCGACACCAACCTGCCGTCGTTCCAGAACATCGACCTGTGCATCTGGGGCGGCAACAACTGCGCGGGCGGTGCCAACGGCGGCCTGGGCGAGAACGAGATCTCGAACTTCAACCTGACGCTGACCACCGGCGCGGGCAACAACTTCATGACCTCGGGCATCACGTTCACCAGCCCGTACGGCTCGAAGTTCCAGAGCGTGGGCACGCGCGGCCAGTCCTATGAGTTTGAAGGCTGCATCCAGGGCACGTCCGGATGCGGTGGTGGGGGGGGCGGGGGTGCCGGCGGTGGCGGCAACGTGCCGGAGCCCGATGCGCTCGCGCTGATCGCGATCGCCTCGCTGGCCGCGGGCCTGTCGCGCCGCGTGCTGCCGCGGTTCACGCGCGCCGCGCGCTGAGACGTCCAGATCCCGCAAGACCCAAGCCCGCTTCGGCGGGCTTTTCCCGTTGCATGAAAGAAGGCTGGGAATCGAGCGGCGCGGGGCGGGGCGACGGACCGTCGCCAGGTCCGCGCCGCCCCTCGTTCGATCACTTCGTGACGCTGGTGGTGGCCTGCGAGGTGTTGCCCGCCGCGTCGCGCGCGACGACCTGGAAGGTGTGCGCGCCGTCGGACGCCTTCTTGAAGTTCCACGTGTAGCTCAGCGTCGCGCCAGTGGTCGTGGCGACCTGGGCGCCGTCGATGTAGAGCGTCTGACGGATGCCTGCCGTGCCGGCGTTGTCGCTCGCGCTGGTGGTGATGCTCACCGTGTTGCCGCTGAGCCGCGTGTTGTTCGCCGGCTTGGAGAAGGCGACGACCGGGGCCTGCGTGTCGGACGCGGCCACGTTGGACACCGACAGCGTCACCGACGCGCTGCTGCCGACATTGCCGGCGGCATCGACCGCGGTGGCCGAGATCGTCACCGGCCCGTTGGCCACGCGTGTGGAATCCCAGCTGAAGCCGTAGGGCGCCGAGGTGTCGGAAGCCACGACGGTGCCGTTGACGCGCAGGTCCACGCGCGCCACGCCCTGGTTGTCGCTGGCGCCGACGTCGATCGCCACCAGGCCGCTGATCAGCGCCCCGCCCAGCGGCGCGCTGACCGTCACGCTGGGCGATTGCGTGTCGGGCGCCGGCGCGGCGAGCACCGACTGGACGGCGGCCGCGGCGTTGATGCGGCCCCAGCCGTAATACGGATCGCGTCCGGCGGCGCCGAGGTCCACGGCCGTGCTGAACAGCGCGTTCTGGATCGTCGTGTTGCTGAGCGTGGGCCGGGCGGACATCAGCAGCGCGACGGTGCCGGCGACGACGGGGCTCGCGAGCGACGTGCCCCACCACGCGCCGTAGCTGCCGCCGCGCTGCGTGGTCCAGATGTTCTGACCGGGCGCGGCCACCGCGACGAAGCTGCCGTAGCTGGACCAGCTGGTGCGGTTGTCGGTCTCATCGGTGGCGGACACCGGGATCATGCTGGCGGTCGGGGTGATGCCCTCGTCGATGCCGTTGTTGCCGGCGGAGACGACGACCAGCCCGCCCTTGCTCCGCATGTAGTCCGCGGCGCTCTGCACGGCCGAGCTGCCGGCCACGCCGCCGTAGCTGATGTTGGCCACGCGCGCGCCCTGGTCGGCGGCCCAGGTCAGGCCCTGCGCGACGGTGCTCCAGTAGGCATACGCGTTGGGATCGGCGATGCGCACGGGCATCAGCTGCGCCTGCCCGGCCACCGAGGCGACGCCGACGTTGTTGTTCATCGCCGCGGCGGCCGCGCCCGCGACCGCGGTGCCGTGGCCGTGGACGTCGCTCGCATCGGCGTTGCCGTCATAGAAATTCCATCCGGCGATGACGCGGCCCGCCAGGTCGGGATGGGTGGCGTCGATGCCGGTGTCGAGGATGGCGATCTTGATCCCGGCGCCTTGGGCCGTGTCCCAGGCCTGCGGCGCGTTGATGCGGGCGAGGTGCCACTCGCTGCCCATGTAGGGATCGTTGGGCGTCATGGCCGGGGCGATGCGCATGTCGAGCTCCGCCGACTTCAGCTGCGGGTGACGCGCCAGCAGCATCGCGATGGCGGTCTCCGACGCGTTGGGCGGCAGGTCCACGATGCTGAGCTGCGATCGGCCGATGCGCCGGCCCTTGCCACCGTGCGGCGCGAGGATCTTCGCGAGCTCCTTGTCATCGAGTCCCGCGCGGGCCTGCACGATGAGCCGTTGCCGCGCCCAGCCATTGGCGGTGCCCGCGGCGGGCGGCGGGAGATCGAGCTCCGCCTGCGGTCCACCGGGCCGCACGCGCAGCGCCTGCGCGAGCGCGTCGAAGGCATCGGGCTTGCGGCGGATGAGTCGCGCGAGCATGCGGCCCTCGACGGTCATCGCAACGCAGGTGTCGCCCTCGCAGAACACGAGGGCGCTGGCCTCCTCGGTGGGCTTCCAGGCGGAGAGATCGAGCCGGTCGCAGAGCTGACCGCCGACGAGCGCATGGCGGATCTCGTCGTCGTAGCGGAACTGGCCGCGCACGCCGGTGCGGCTGAGCATCACGAGGTCGTCCACGCGCAGCTGGGCGATGCGTCGGGCCAGTGCGTCGCGCACGGCGGGGCTGAGGTCGGTGTAGCGCTCCAGGCCTTGCGCGGGCGCGAGGTCCGCGCGCAGCAGCGACGGGCGCGCTGGAGCGCAAGGGGGCTTGGCGATGGGGGTGGGCGAAGCCGCGGCGGCGGCCAGGACGAACGAGGCAAGCACGGACATGGCGATCCCCTTGCCGCGCGCGACGACGCGGCACGACAGGCCGCGTTCGCGGGCGGATGGTCACCCCCCTGCGAGCTGACGGCATGTGCTTCGCACGCCGCTCATGAACACGCAGCAAGGCCCGGGCCAACACGGCAAGTGGCGATGGCGATTGAGCTTTTTCGCGGGGCTCGCGAGACGCTGTTCAGGAGTGTCAATTTCGTCGACATCGCGGGAGGTCGAGTCAAGCGTCGGTGGCGGCGATGCCACGCAAGAGGAGCACCTTGAAGAGCCTTGCGATCGATCAACGCGCACCATGAAACGAGCCTCGATGCTGCCGCCTCGCTCGAGCTCGGACCGTCGTTGGCGGTCGCGATCGATGCGCCCGATGTCTACTGATTTGTGCGATTCCGAAGTCCTGGAGGCTCGCTATGATTCATGCCAATAGTTCCCCCACCTCTGTGCCCGGCGAAAGCGCGGGATCTCAAGTGGGGGACTTCTCTTTCCACTCGCCGCGCAAGACGCCGCGTCCCCCCAAACCATTCACCAGCGTGAGCCAGCAAATCGCTCTGCTCAAAGCTCGTGGGTTGACCGTTCAGGACGAAGCCGAAGCTCACAACGTCCTTCGGCTCATCGGCTACTTCCGCTTCTCGGGATACGCGCATTCCCTGAAAGCAATTCGCCGATCCGTTCCTTCTTTCGATTCGGGGTATCGCGCCAACGCGTCGTTCAAGCAGATCGTTCACCTCGGAGACTTCGACCGGTCCTTGCGGGCGCTCATGCTCGATGGCTTGGAGACGATAGAGATCGCGGTCCGCGCCGCGGTCGTGAGGCGCCTCGGGCCACTGGACGTCGAGGCTCACCGTCGTCCCGACCTCTTCGATCGACGCTTCACCAACCGACTGCCTGGTGAGTCCTGTTCCCTGCATGACGAATGGCTGCGTCGCTTCGACGATCTGGTGTCCAAGTCCAAGGAGGAATTCGTCGAGCACCATCGCCGTCGTTACGCAGGCCGATTGCCGATCTGGGCAGCCATGGAAGTGCTCGAGTTCGGACTTCTCTCAAAGCTCATTCGCGGCTTGCAGTTCCGCGACGCGAAGGCGTTGTCAGAGGGCTTCGGCCTCGACCATCCGGTGGTGCTTCAATCATGGATGCACATGTTCAACATCGCTCGCAACCGTGCTGCTCACCACGTGCGCGTCTGGAATAGGACAACGACCAAGATCCCGCTGCTTCCACCCGGGAGCGTGTGCCCTGATCTCGCCTTCCTCCATCGAGACGAACATGCCAAGACGCGACTGTTCGGCACCCTGAGCTGCATGCGCTGGATGATCCGGACCATTGCCCCGGACTGTCATTGGCATAGGGAGATCCGACGGCTGGCAGCGACCTTCCCTCAGGCGTCGGGACTGTCGCTGCGCGCCGCCGGCTTCCCTGACGATTGGTCGTCCCTGCCGCTCTGGCGCGACTGAAAGCGCCGCGGGCGGCGCCCTAGCCCTGCGGCGCCACCCTCAACTTCCGATGCACCGCCCTCGCCTGCGGCACCCAGCCCAGGCGGGCCCAGCGGCGCCACATCAGCAGACCGCGGATCCACTCGTCGGCGGCATACGCGATCCACAGCCCCACCAGCCCCAACCCGCACACCTCCCCCAGCAGCCAGCTCCCGCCGGCGAGCACCACCAGCATCGACCCCGCGCCCACCATCACCGGGTACTTCGCGTCCCCCGCCGCGCGCAGCGCGTTGATCACCACCAAGTTGAAGGTCCGCCCCGGCTCCAACACCACCGTGATCCACATCAGCACCACGGCGCTCGCCAGGATCGCCTCGTCGTGCGTGAACATCCGCAGCAGCCACGGCGACGCCGCCGCCGCCGCGCCCGCCACCACCACGCTGATCGCCAGCCCGCGCGCCAGCGCGCGTCGCACCAGCCGGTGCGCCTGATGCAACTGCCCCGCGCCGATCAGGTGACCCACGACGATCTCCGCCGCGAAGCCCGTCGCCAGCCCCGGCAGCAGCACGAAATACATCAGCTGCGACGTGTAGCTGTGCGCCGCCAGTGCCGACGCCCCCAGGTGCCCCGCCACCGCGATGCTCACCATGTAGGCCAGCCGATAGGCGATGTTCTCCGCCGCGCCAGGCAGCCCGATGTGCAGCACCGCCGCCAGCTCGACACGCGGCAGCCGCCACCAGTCCGACGCCTTCGGGCGCAGCCTCAGCCGCTCGCGCCACAGCCACACATGCAATCCGAGCCCGAATGCCCGGCTCACCGCCAGCGCCAGCGCGAACCCCGGCAGGCCCAGGTGCGGCATCAGCCAGATCGCCAGCAGCAGCTGCGCCACCTGCATCGCCACCAGCACCATCAGCGTGTCGCGGCTGCGCAGATGCGCGCGCATCACGCCGGCCATCGAGGCATTCCAGGCGTCGATCATCATCGCGGGCGCCAGCGCCATCAGGAACGGCAGGGACAGCGGCAGCACCTCCGCCGGCGCATTCATCAGGCGCAGCAGGGGACCTGCGAACACCAGCGCCATCAGCGCCGTGACGCCGCCCAGCCAGGTGCTCGCGCCGAGCGCCGCGCGGGCCGTCGCGTCCGCCACGGCCCGCCGGCCGCCGCCCAGCGCCTGCGTGATGACCACGCTGATGCCGGCACCGATGATGCGGAACAGAATGAACAGGGTCGCCGCGATCTGATTGGCCAGCGCGAACGCCGCGCCGGCCGGATCCGAGATCCGGGCCGCCAGCATCGTGCCGATCACGCCGATGGCGATGCCCAGGCAGAGCTCCAGGAACAACGGCCAGGCCAGCGAGAACAGGCGAGGAGCAGGCAAGGCGGACGGTGCGGACGGTGCGGACGACATGGCGGCGGCGGAGGAAGGCGGGCGCCGCGGCGCACCGCGGGGAAGCGCCGGATTCTCTCGTGAGGCTTGTTCCCGCGGGGGCCGTAACCGCGATGAAACCAGGGCCCGATCGCGAGGCCGCCCCGCGCTGTCGTTTTGCCGCCACCGCGGCGAGGATCAGTCCGGTGTGCCGTCCGGCGGCACATCCACCGGGCACATCGGCAGGCCGCCCGCGAGCAAGGCGCCGCGTTCGGACTCGGCGGCCTGGCGCAACGACACGAGTTCCGCGCGCGCGCCATAGAGCTCGTCGAGCTCCTCCAGCAGCAGCGCGCGCACGGCCGCCTCCGCCGACGGCGGCAGCGCGCGGACCCATTGGCGGTCAAGCCCGTCCAGGCGGTATCCCACCACCCAGATGACGCAGGTGTCGATGAAAGCGGACATCCGCGCAGCCTATGCGAGTCGGCCCGCGCTGACGATGGGGGCGGCCCGCGCGAGGTGCGCCATATTCATCGAAACGCCGGCCCGCGAGGGGGGATCTCGCCGAACCCGTGACGGAAGTCCGCGCTCCCGGCCGCCCGCCGCCGCCAGCCGCGCCTCAGCGCCACTCGATGACCGAGACCCCCAGCCCCACGCGCGACTCGCGGAAGTTGTAGTCGATCAGGCTCTCCCCATAGCCGCTGAACAGCTGGAGATAGCCATGCAGGCCCGCTCCGATCGGGAAGGCCCATTCCAGCTGCGCCGAGCCCCGCGAGCGGTCCCCGGAACGCAGGCTGTGCCGCGCCGTCACCGCCAGCACGTGACGTCCGAGCTTCTGCGTCACGAGCAGCTCGCCGCGCCCGACGTAATCGGAGATGCGCGGGTTGTCGTCGCTGCCCGTGTTGAGGATGCGCCACCACGGCCGCAGGCTCACGGTGGTCTCGCCGCGCTCCAGGCTGAGCTCGCCGATCACCCGGTTCCAGCTGCGCGACAGCGGCTCCGCCCGCCCGTTGGACTGGTGATTGAACGACAGCCCCACCATGCTGGCCTTCCACCCGAAAGGCAGCGCCACGTCGGTCCCGTGCGTCAGGATCAGCTCGGGTTCGTAGTTGGTCTCGCGGAAGGGCCGCGACTCGCGCCCGTTGTAGACCTGCCAGCGCGAGCTCTGCGTGTACGCGCCCCACACCGACAGCGTGCCGTGGTCATCGAGCGACCAGATCTTGGACTTCAGGCTGATCTGGAACTTGGCCTCGTTCTTGTCCAGGTCCAGCGCCTGGACCACGCCGTTGTCCGGGCTTTCCGACGACGGCCCCGGCCGGCCGTTGGAACGCGAGGTCCA
The DNA here is from genome assembly GCF_048081605.1 of Roseateles sp. So40a. Taxonomy (NCBI): domain Bacteria; kingdom Pseudomonadati; phylum Pseudomonadota; class Betaproteobacteria; order Burkholderiales; family Sphaerotilaceae; genus Roseateles; species Roseateles sp. So40a. The sequence continues at coordinate 4,930,002 of NZ_CP182288.1, forward strand.
CGAGACCGGCAGCAGGTAGACCGGTCGGTAAGGACGCGGGAGGAATCGCGGCATCTGGTCGCGGCAGGACAGCTCCCAACGCTCAGACAGCGTGGATCCGAGGTAGTTGCGCGCGCTGCCGGCCGCTTCCGGCAGTCGCGAGCACGGATCATCCACGCGCGGAGCGCTCGCCGCGGCGGCCACCGGCAAGGCCGCGGGCACCGGCTGCAGGCGGACCTGCGCCGCCGCGGACGGCGGCGCCGCATCCGGCACGCGGCCGTTGAGCCGGTCGTAGCAGCCCAGCCGGGCGTCGTTGTCGGCGATCGCCGCGCAATCCGCCGCGGTCCTGGCCGACGCGGCCGCCACCATCGCCGGGTTCTGCGCGGGCAAGGCCGCCACCTGCGCCGCGGCCTCCTCGGGCAACGCGGCGATCAACGCCGCCAGCACGGCCGTCGCCAAGGTCATCGCCATCGCCAGCCGTCGCCGCCACTCCCTGATCGCCATCATCTTGAACACGCCCCCTGATTCCATCGGACGGATTCGTCGGCAAACGGCGTTCCCTAGAATCCGCCGCCATGCAGACGCCGACCTTGCACGTTCCGCCGGTCCCGACCGCCCGCCCCCGCCGCGCCGCCGGCCCGGGCAAGCCCTGGCCCCGCTGGGCCCAGGTCATCGCGATGGCGGCGCCGCTGCTGCTCGCGGCCTGCGCGCAACTGCCCCAGCCCGGGACGACACCCCCTCCGCCCACCGGCAATCCGTTCAGCCCGGCCGCGTTGCAGGCGTTGCGCCCGGCGCAGTTCCAGTCGACGGTGGGCAGCGCCGCCGCCGCGCAGGATCGGCTGGCGACCGACCGCCAGCGCATCCGGGCCGCGACGACGCAGGCGCTGGCCGCGCCCCAGGACGCCGCGGCGCTGCGCGAGCTGGCCCAGGCGCTGCGGCTGGTCGCGCATTACCGGACCGACATCGACCTCGCCCGCCCCGCCCTGCTGGCCGCGCTGCCGGGGCTGGATCGGCAGCCCACCGACATCCAGCGTCCGCTGCTGACCGCCGCGTACACGCTTTACGCCGTCGACGCCGCGCCGCTGCTGCGGCCGCTGCTGCCCACGCTGAGCTCGCCGCGCGAGTTCTCGATCGCGGCCTACACGCTGATGCAGACGCGCCAGCCGTCGGACTTCGCGCTGATCCAGGCCCAGCTCGCCCAGCGAGACCGGGACGAACCCCGGCTGCAGGCGCTCGCGCTGGCCGTGACGACAGCGCAAGGCGGCGCCTCGCCGACGCGGCCGCCGCTGGCTGACCTGCTCGGCGTGCGGCCGGATTTCCCGGTCGTCTTCAGCTTCCAGCGGCCGGGCCGCCAGCAGATGGGCCTGGCCCTGGTGCGGCAGGCCGACGGCCGATTCGTCCGCCGCGCCGACGGCGGCCTGTTCAACATCGGCCAGCTGGCGCTGTCCAGCAGCGGGCTGCCCGGCACGATCACGCTGGGCAACACCCCGCAGGGCCTGTTCACCATCCAGGGCGCGGGCCGCGCGGCCTCCAACATCTGGATCGGCCCGACCCCCTATCTGCACACGAAGGTCCCCGGCGAGGCGAGCGTCGCCGAATACGAACAGCGCGCCGCCGGCCCGAACGACCCGGCCTGGACGCTGGACCGCTACCGGGCGCTGCTGCCGGTGTCCTGGCGCGACTTCGCGCCGATCCAGGAAGCCTGGCTGGCCGGCCGCGCCGGGCGCGACGAGATGTTGATGCACGGCAGCACCATCGACCCGCGCTACTACGCCGGCAGCCGCTACTACCCGGGCACGCCTTCCGATGGCTGCCTGGTGGCCATGGAGTACTGGGCGCCGGACGGCACGATGGCGCACAGCGACCAGATCGCGCTGCTGCAGGCCTTCACCGCGCAGGGCCGGGACCGCGGCTACATGGTGCTGGTCGAGCTGGACGCCGGCCCGACGCCGGTGGCGCTGGCCGAGGTGATCGACGCGGTCCTGGCGGCCGAGGCCCGCTTGCGCTGAGACGCCGGGGTCCCTCAAGGGGCCCTCCCGATTACCGAAGGTTATGGCGCCGACGCGGCGATTCATTGGCAGCGGGTCGCCGGTCCCACTAGAGTAGGCCGCACCTGGCGGGCCTCTTCTCGCCATGATCCAGCCGCGATCGAGTCATGCCCCCGCCTCTGAACACCGAAACCCCCAGCACCGAGCATCAAGACCTGGACCTGTATGACAGCGCCCGGCTGATGGAGGTGCTCATCGACGACCAGCACCAGGCCGTGGCCGCGGCCCGCGCGGCCGCGCCGGCACTGGCCGCGGCGGTCGACGCCGCGTTGCCGCGCATCGCCTCGGGCGGGCGTCTGTTGTATGCCGGCGCCGGAACCTCCGGTCGGCTGGGCGTGCTGGACAGCGTCGAGCTGGTGCCGACCTTCTCCTGGCCGCGCGAACGCGCGGTGGCCGTGCTGGCCGGTGGAGAAGGCGCGATGTTCGTGGCCGTCGAGGGCGCCGAGGACGACGAGCCGCAAGGCCGTCGCGACGTCGAGGCGCTGTCGCCCACCGCGGCCGACGTGCTGATCGGCATCGCCGCGTCGGGGCACACGCCCTACGTGCTGGGCGCGCTGGCGGCCGCGCGCGCGGCGGGCTGCCTGACGATCGCGCTGGCCAACAACCCGGGCGCCGCGGTGCTCGCCGCCAGCGACCATCCGATCCTGCTCGACACCGGCGCCGAGGTGATCTCCGGCAGCACGCGGCTCAAGGCCGGCACCGCGCAGAAGATCGCGCTGAACAGCTTCTCCAGCGCGCTGATGGTCAAGCTGCACAAGGTCTACGGCAACCTCATGGTCGACATGAAGGCCACCAACGCCAAGCTCGTGCGGCGCGCCGTGGCCTTGACGATGCGCGCAGCCGAGGTCGACGATGCCGCCGCGCGCGAGGCGCTCGACCACTGCGGTTTCCATGTGAAGACGGCCACGGTGATGTTGCGCCGCGGCCTGTCCGCCGACGCCGCGCAGGCGCTGCTCGCCCGCCACGACGGCGATGTGCGGCGCGCGCTGGCCGAGGACTGACGAGCGGACCGCGCATCGACGTTTGCACCGACGCCCGGTCCGGCGTTTCCAACGACACTGCGCGCCATGTCCTCTTCCGTCTCCTCCCCCGCCGCAGGCGCGCGCGGCCCCTGGGCCTGGGTCCCCTCGCTGTACTTCGCGCAAGGCATGCCCTACGTCGTCGTGATGACGCTGTCGGTCATCATGTACAAGAACCTGGGGATCTCGAACACCGACATCGCGCTCTACACCAGCTGGCTCTATCTGCCCTGGGTGATCAAGCCGCTGTGGGCCCCGCTGATCGAGATGGTCGGCACGAAGCGGCTGTGGATCGTGGCGCTGCAGTTCGTCGTCGGCGCGGCGCTGGCGATGGTCGCGCTCACGCTGCCGATGGAACGCGCTTTCCAGATGTCTCTGGCAGTGTTCTGGCTGATGGCGTTCGCGTCCGCCTCGCATGACATCGCCGCGGACGGCTTCTATCTCCTCGCGCTCGAGCAGCACGAACAGGCCGCTTTCGTCGGTGTCCGCTCGACCTTCTACCGCGTGGCCAACATCGGCGGTCAAGGCGGGCTGGTCTGGCTGGCCGGCGAACTGCACGACCGCGGCGGCGACTGGACGCTCGCCTGGCAAGGCGTGATGGCGGTGCTGGCGGGCAGCTTCCTGCTGCTGGCCGCGTATCACCTGTGGCGCCTGCCGCGGCCGGCGATCGACCGCGCGGTGCCGCCGGATCAGCGCGGCGGATCCGCCTTCCTGTCGATCTTCATCGCGTTCTTCCGCAAGCCGGGGATCCTCGTGACGCTCGGCTTCCTGCTGCTGTACCGCTTCCCTGAGGCGCAGCTGCTGAAGCTCGCCACGCCCTTCCTGCTCGATGGCGTCGACCAGGGCGGCCTGGCGCTGAGCAACCAGGAAGTCGGCCTGGCCTACGGCACCATCGGCCTCGTGGCGCTGACGCTGGGCGGGCTGCTCGGCGGCTGGATCATCTCCCGCGTGGGGCTGCGGCGCGCGTTGTGGCCGCTGGTGCTGGCGATGCACGTGCCCAACGTGGTGTTCCTCGCGATGGCGTGGTCGCATCCGGGCAGCCTCGCCGTCATCAGCGCAGCGCTCGCCGTCGAGCAGTTCGGCTACGGCCTGGGCTTCACCGCCTACCTGATGTACATGGTCCTGGTGGCCGACGGCCCTCACAAGACCGCGCATTACGCGATGTGCACCGGCTTCATGGCGCTGGGCATGATGATCCCCGGCATGTGGAGCGGGTGGCTGCAGGACCAGCTCGGCTACCTGCACTTCTTCGGCTGGGTGCTGATCGCGACGATCCCCTCGCTGGCGATGACCGCGCTGATCCGCGTCCCCGAGGGCTTCGGCCGCAAGGAGTCCGACGCATGAGCACCGCGCGCCCCGGCGCGGATCGCCTGTTGTCGCTCGATGCGTTCCGCGGCTTCGCGATCGCCTCGATGCTGCTGGTCAACAACCCGGGCGACTGGTCTGCGCTGTACGGACCGCTCGAGCACGCGGCATGGCACGGCTGGACCTTCACCGACTGGATCTTCCCGTTCTTCGTGTTCATCAGCGGGATCTCGATGAGCTTCAGCCTGGCGCGCCGAGCCCAGAGCGTCGAGGGCCCCACCGATCGGCTCGCGCTGCTGCGCCACACCTGGCGGCGCGGCGCCACGATCATCCTGATCGGCGTGCTGCTGAACCTGTTCCCGTTCTTCCACTTCGAGACCGTGCGCCTGCCCGGCGTGCTGCAGCGCCTGGGGCTGATCACCCTCCTGGCCGCGCCGATCGCGCTGTGGTGTGGCTGGCGCGCGCAGCTGGCGTGGTTCGTCGCGCTGCTCGCGGGTTATGGGCTGGTGCAGACCCTGGTGGCCGTGCCCGACGCGCAGGGCGTGTGGCATCGCGGCTCGCTGGCGCCCGGCGAGGACGTCGGCGCCTGGCTGGACCGAACGCTGCTGTCCGGCCACCTCTGGGCCAAGAGCAAGACCTGGGACCCCGAGGGCCTGCTGAGCACGCTGCCCGCGGTGGCCAGCCAGATCGCCGGCTTGCTCGCTGGACGGTGGCTGGCGTTGCGCGGCCGCGATCCGGCGGAGAAGGCGATGTGGTTCATGGTCGCAGGGCTGCTCGCGCTGTGGGCCGCGCAGGTGCTGGACGCCTGGACGCTGCCGATCAACAAGAATCTGTGGACCCCGGCCTTCGTTTTCCTCACGACGGGCTGGGGATGCCTGGTGTTCGGCGTGTTCTACTGGCTGCTCGCTGCCGCCCCGCTCCCGAGGTTGCGCGCTGCGATGGCGCGGCGCTTCCAGCCGCTGGTCGTGTTCGGCATGAACGCGCTGTTCCTCTTCGCGCTGTCGGGCCTGGTGGCCCGGTTGCTCGGTCTGATCCACGTGGCCGAAGGCGTCTCGCTCAAGGCCTGGCTCGTCGCGCCGCTGCGCGCGCTGCCGGTGGATCCCCGCTTCGCGTCGCTGCTGTTCGCCGCCGGTTTCGTCGCGGTGTTCTACGGCATCGCGTGGGCGATGTGGCGGCGCGGCTGGATCGTGAAAGTGTGAGCGGCCCGCCACGCGGCGCCGCCGGGTGAGCCTTCGATGCGACGACGACAGTGGATGACAGCGGCCCTGGCCGCTCCGGTGCTGGGCCCCTTGACCGCGGCGCTGCCGGGATGCTCGACGGGGGGGCCGCAGGCGCTGCCCGAGGCGCCCGCGGGCAGCGGCGGTTCCGGCGGCCTCACGCCGCCGCCGGTGCCGCGCGAGTTCCGCGCCGCCTGGGTCGCCACGGTCGCCAACATCGATTGGCCGAGCCGGCGCGGTCTCAGCGACGCGGCCCAGATCGCCGAGATCCACGCGATCCTGGACAACGCCCGCGCGCTGCGCCTGAACGCGATCGTGCTGCAGGTGCGCACCAGCGCCGATGCGCTGTACCGCTCCGAGCTGGAGCCCTGGAGCGAGTACCTGTCCGGCGTGCAGGGCCAGGGGCCGGGTTATGACCCGCTCGCGCTGTGGATCGCGCAGGCCCACGCGCGCGGGATCGAGCTGCACGCGTGGCTGAATCCCTACCGCGCGAAGCAGAGCGGCGCGAAGTCGGTCGCCTCCGCGACGCACCTGAGCCGCACCCGCCCGGAGTGGGTGAGGAAGTACGGGGATCAGCTCTGGATCGATCCCGGAGAAGCCGGCGCTGCCGAGCACACGCTGGCCGTGTGCCGCGATCTGCTCACGCGTTATGAGCTCGACGGCCTGCACATCGACGACTACTTCTATCCCTACCCCGTGCAGGACGCGGCCAAGCAGGACATCGACTTCCCCGACGATCCGAGCTGGCTGCGTTACGTGCGAGGCGGCGGTGCGCTGTCGCGCGCGGACTGGCGGCGGGACAACGTCGATCAGCTGGTCCGCCGGATGTACGACCTCGTCCGCGAGCTGCGGCCGACCGCGCGCGTCGGCATCAGCCCCTTCGGCCTGCCGCGGCCGGACCTGCGGCCGGCAGGCATCACGGGGTTCTCGCAGTACGACAAGCTCTATGCCCATGTCGAGCATTGGATGGCGATGGGCTGGCTGGACTACCTCGCCCCGCAGCTCTACTGGCCGCGCGCCCAGAAGCCACAAGCCTTCGAGCCGCTGCTGCGGGCCTGGCAGAGCGTCAATCCGCTGGGACGCCCGATCTGGCCCGGCCTGTTCACGAGCCGCGCCGGCACCGAGGCCGACGGCTGGCCGCTCGACGAGATCCCGGCCCAGGTCGAGATCATGCGCAGCGCGCCATCCACCGGCGGGCACCTGCACTTCAGCATGGTGGCGTTGCTCAAGAATCGCCGCGGCATTGCGGATGCCTTGCGAGCCGGCGCTTACGTCGAATCCGCGCTTCCGCCGGAAACACCGTGGCTCAGCGCGCCGGCCTGCGGCCCGGTGATGCTGGAACGGCTGGCCGACGGCCGCTTGCGACTGGTCGCCCGGGAAGGCGCGCCCGCGCGCGTTTTCGCGGTCTGGCACCGCGAGGCGCGAAGCGCGGACGCGCCATGGCGATTCGAACTCATCGGGCCGTCCGGCGACCTCGATGGCTTGCCCGCGGGGAGCCTCGTGAGCGCGTCGGCGGTCAACGCGATCAATCAGGAAGGTTCGCGCAAGACGTTCGTAATTTGAACGAAACCCGCTGAAATCTGTCGATTCCGCGCAACGTGGCCGCCTCGACCGGGCGCGCCCGACCCCCGTGTAAACCCTGAGCCGCTTTGGTGCGCCGATGGCCCGTTCGGGCCCCGATTTCGGGCGCCTTCCGCCCGTTGCGTGGTTGTGAAGGAACACCGCCGGGAGCGCGTTCGCCCCTGTCATTCCTTGTCACAAACCCACAACATCCCGCAAAGAGACTGCGGTCCGTGCATCGAAAAGGGCGGATCCGGGACCTCCGGAATCTGCCCAGCAACAGGGCCCACCCGCGCGGAAAGCCCCCTGGATGGCGGATTTCGCCGCATTGCTGGGGGCTGTCTCGACTGGTAGGCTTTTTGCTTGAGATGAAGGAGGAGCCGCGTTCGAACGGCTCCCCGAACAGGCGGGCTGGTTCGAGCAGGTCACGGCCGGGAGATCTTCCTGGGCCGGAAAAATCGTCGTAAAACGTTTGCGGATTCCGAGAAGCACGAGCTTTGGTGAGCGAAAACGGTTGCGCGAGACATCTGCCGGCGGAAGGGCGGGAAGCTTTCCCCAGCGCGTCGCGTGGTCACGGTTTTGTTGAGTTAGGTCTCGTCGCACAGGAGCGCAGGAATGAATCAGAAGAAGTGGATCGGTTTCAGCAAGACGGCCTTGGCCGCTGCCGCCGCCCTCGTGGCCGTCATGCCGGCCATGGCCCAGGAAGCCAAGAAGGATGCGGACACGTCCGCCGATGACGGCGCGCCGCGCGCCAAGGAAGACAAGGTCCGTCTGGGCACGATCACGATCGTGGGCAGCGGCGGCAAGCTGGGCGCTGGCCAGATGCTGAACGAAGACGGCGCCAAGTCGCGCAGCACGGTCACCCGTGAAGCGATCGACAAGGACCGCGCGTCGGGCAACCCGTTCCAGGCCCTGGCCCTGCTGCCGGGCGTGAACACGTTCAACTACGACGCCACCGGCCTGTTCGGCGGCGGCCTGACGGTCCGCGGCTTCGGCGCCGACCAGATGGGCATGATCATCAACGGCGTGCCGGTCAACGACTCGGGCAACTTCGCGGTCTACCCGCAGGAATACGCCGACCAGGAAAACCTGTGCACGCAGTCGCTGGCCCAGGGCACCCCGGACGTGGACTCGCCCAACGGCGGCGCCACCGGCGGCAACATCACCGTCACCAGCTGTGATCCGGAAGACAAGAAGCGCATCCGCGTGAGCCAGGGCTTCGGCGAACTGAGCTACACCCGCACCTTCCTGCGCTACGACACTGGCCGCTTCTTCAACAACGCCGCCAAGGTGTTCGTGAGCTACTCGCACACGGAAGCTGACAAGTGGAAGGGCGAGGGCCAGGCCAAGAAGGACCACATCGACGCGGCCTTCCGCTGGGACATCGACCAGGACAACGTGATCCTGGGCTCGGTGCTCTACAACCGCGCGATCAACAACAACATCAACAGCATCAGCCTGGCGCAGCTCCGGGCCAACGGCTACAACTTCGACTTCTCGACCTCCTTCCCCGGCCACCTGACCCCGGTCGGCGGCACGGCGCAGAACGAAGGCGCGACCGGCTACCTGCCCTCGCCCGCGTACTACAAGCTGGCCAACAACCCGTTCGAGAACGCGGTCGTGTCGATGTCCGGCTCGTTCAAGCTGGCCCAGGACACCTACCTGAAGGTCCAGCCCTACCTGTGGTACGGCTTCGGCAACGGTGGCGTGCAGCAGACGACGCTGCGTGAATCGGGCGGCTTCCTGAACCCGGCCACCAGCACCGTGACGGCCAGCAAGGACCTGAACGGCGACGGCGACACGCTGGACACGATCATCGTGGCCCGCGGCAGCGTCACCCGCACCTCGCGTCCGGGCGTGACCACCGAAGTCAACTCGCAGCTGGGCAGCCACTTCGTGAAGGTCGGCCTCTGGTACGAGCGCGCCGATCATCGCCAGACCCAACCCGCCGTGACCGTCGACAACGCCGGCAACCCCGCCAGCGTCTGGCTGAACACCAGCTACATCACCCGTCCGGACGGCACGCGCTACGAAGGCCGCGACTGGGAATCCATCAGCACCTCGGGCCAGTTCTACGCGAGCGATGCCTGGTCGTTCATGGACGACAAGGGCCTGCTGACCCTGGGCTTCCGCGCACCGTGGGTGAAGCGTGACGTCAAGAACACCGCCAACGAAGGCGTGCCGGTCGACTACCAGTTCAAGAAGACCTACAACGACATCCTGCCCCAGGTCGGTGTCCGTTATCAGCTGACCACCAGCCAGCAGGTCTTCCTGAACGTCGCGAAGAACTTCCGCGCGCCGCCGAACTTCGCGTTCACCGGCTCCAACGTGAACGTGGTCAACAACCAGGCCGCGCTGGCGCGTGAAGCCAAGGCCGAGACCTCGATCAACACGGACCTGGGCTATCGCTTCCAGAGCCGCGAGCTGTCGCTGTCGGCCACGCTGTTCAACGTGAACTTCAAGGACCGTCAGGCCAACGCCTTCGACTGGGAACAGCAGAAGTCCACCTACATGAACGTGGGCAAGGTCAAGACGCGCGGTCTTGAGCTGGAAGCCGGCACGGGCACGTTCAAGGGCTTCTCGGCCTACGGCTCGCTGACGGTCCAGAAGAGCGAAGTCCAGAACGACATGTCCATCGGCCGCGTCAACGTCGGCACGACGGCCGCGCCGGTCTACCAGCAGGTCTACCTGCCCACCAAGGGCAACAAGATGACGCTGACGCCGGACATGATCCTGGGCGGCTCGGTGCAGTACACCTACGGCCCGTTCTACGCCCGCGTGAAGGTCAAGCGCACCGGCAAGCAGCAAGCCACGCTGATGAACGACGAGGAAGTGCCGGCGTACTGGGTCGGCGACGTCGACGCCGGCTACAACTTCGGCAACATCAACGAGTGGGTCAAGAACGTCCAGCTGCGTCTGAACGTGAGCAACATCGGCAACGCGTCCTACCGCAACCCGAGCTCGGGCACGGTGACCAACGCCCTGCCGTACACCACCACGGTGGGTGGCAAGCCGTTCACGCAGAACGCCAGCACGGTCTTCTACTACCTGGGCGCCCCGCGCTTCGTGTCGATGAACCTGAGCGCCGACTTCTAAGTCCTCGCTCCCCTGGCGGCTCCCGCCGCCAGAACCAAGAACCGCGCCGCTCACCCGGCGCGGTTTTTTTTCGTCCGCGCACGCCCGGCGACGCCAAGCGGTCAACGCCGCCCATGAGCCGAACTCATACCCGCCCCGCGCATTGACAATGGCGGGCGCGCAACGCCCCTCGTAAGCTCCGCGCGCCACGCCTCCCCGTCATGAGCCTCTCGCCCTCCGGCTTCTCGCCCGCCGCCCTCGCCGATCCCCGCGCGCCCGCCCGTCCCGGCAGCGCGCGCGCCGGCATCGCGCTGGGCCTGGGGCTGGACGCCGGCGGCACGCAGACGCGCTGGGCGCTCGCGGACCGCGATGGCGCGCTCGTCGCTCGCGGTGAGGTCGGCGGATTCAGCGCGCTGCTGCTGGACACCAGCGCCGGCCGTGTCGCGCTCGCGCAGACCTTGCAATCACTCGCCGCCGCGGTGCTCGCGCATGCCGCACCGGGCACGCTGCGGGGGCTGCAGGCCGGCATCACCGGACTGGGCGAACCCGACGGCCCCGCCGGCCGCGCGCTGCGCTCGCTGCTGGCGCAACACCTGGGCCTTTCACCGGCCCAGATCCATTGCGACAGCGACATCGCCCAGGCCTGGCACGCGCTCTATCGTCCGGGCGAGGGCTACCTCGTCTACGCCGGCACCGGCGCGATCGCCGCGTTCATCGATGACTCCGGCGCGATGCACCGCGCCGGCGGCCGCGGTCCGCTGCTCGGCGACGAGGGCGGCGGCCAGTGGATCGCCCGCGAGGCGCTCGCGCTGGTCTGGCGCCGCGAGGACGACGACCCCGGCGCCTGGGCGCGATCGACGCTCGCCCGCCACCTCTTCGACGAACTCGGCGGCCCGGACTGGCCGACGACCCGCGCCTTCATGTACGGCGGCGACAGCGCCACGCGACGCGGCGCCATCGGCCGCCTCGCGCTCGCCGTCGGCCGCGCCGCCCACGAGGGCGACGCCGACGCGCTCGCGCTGCTGCGCCGGGCCGGCGCGGAACTTGCGCGACTCCCGCTGGCGCTGCTGCGCCGGCTGGGGGTGCGTCCCGTCACGGCCGCCGGGCGTGTGCTGCAATTGCATCCCGCGATCGAGACGGGACTGCGCGCGGCGCTGCCCCCCGACCTGCCCTTCTCCGTCCAACAACCCGACACCGCCGGGGCCGCCGCCAGGCGCGCCGCGCACGCCTCATGAAGACCAAGCTCCTGACCCTCGCCGCCGCCGCGCTGCTCGCGGCTTGCGCCTCGCCCACGCTGCAGATCGACAAGACCCATGTCTCGCAGAACCAGGACAGCCGCGCGCAGTTCCTGATCCTGCATTACACGGTGCTGGACTTCGACAAGTCGATGAAGGTGCTGACCACCGGCGGCAAGGTCTCCGCGCATTACCTGGTGCAGGACAACCCGTCCAAGGTCTTCCAACTGGTCGACGAGAACCGCCGCGCCTGGCATGCCGGCGTCAGCTTCTGGGCCGGCGCCACCAACCTGAACTCGGCCTCGATCGGCATCGAGATCGTGAACCCCGGCTTCACCGACACGCCGCTGGGCCGCGTCTACGCGCCCTACCCCAAGGCGCAGATGGACGACGTCATCCAGCTCAGCCAGGAGATCGTCGCGCGCAACGGCATCCGCTCGGACCGCATCCTCGGCCACAACGACATCGCCCCGGGCCGCAAGCAGGACCCGGGTCCGGAGTTCCCGTGGAAGCGCTTCGCCGAGGCCGGCCTGATCGCCTGGCCCGATGCCGTGCAGGTCGACGTCAAGCGCGCCATCTACGAGCTGGGCCCGGTGCCCGACATCAATTGGTTCCAGGACCGCCTGGCCAAGGTCGGTTATCAGACGCCGCGCACCGGTGTCTTCGACGTCGCCACGCGCGAGGTCATCAGCACCTTCCAGATGAAATACCGCCCGGCCAACTACGCGGGCGACATGGATGCCGAGACCGCCGCGCTGCTCGAGGTCGTGACCACGCCCGGCGGCATGCTCATGAAGCAGCCGCGCGCGGCCGATTCGCAACCCCGTTCGGACTTCTGATCCGCCTTGCTGAACTTCCTGCTCCGCCGCCTGGCCACGTTGCTGCCGACGCTCGTCGGCGTGACGCTGGTGGCCTTCGGCCTGATCCGGCTGGTGCCCGGCGACCCCATCGCGATCATGATGGGCGAGCGCGCGCTGGACGAGGCCACCCATGCGCGGCTGATGCATGAGCTCGGCCTGGACCAGCCGCTGTGGCGCCAGTACGCGGACTACGTCGGCGGCCTGCTGCACGGCGACCTGGGGCGCTCGCTGGTCTCGCACGAGCCGGTCTCGCACGAGTTCCTCGCGCTGTTCCCGGCCACGGCGGAACTCGCGCTCTTCGCGCTGCTGCTGGCCATCGTGCTGGGCATGGCGCTGGGCACCGGCGCGGCGCTGCGGCGCGGCTCGCTGCTCGACCAGGGCGTGATGGGCGTGGCCACGGTGGGCTACTCGATGCCGGTCTTCTGGTGGGGACTGATCCTCATCATGTTCTTCTCGGTCGGACTGGGCTGGACGCCGGTGTCGGGCCGCATCGCGGTGGAGTACGACGTGCAGCGCGTCACCGGCTTCATGCTGATCGACGCCGCGCTGCACGACGAGCCCGGCGCCTGGCGCTCGGCGCTGCGTCACCTGCTGCTGCCGGCGCTGGTGCTGGGCACGAGCACGACAGCGGTGATCGCGCGCATGACGCGCTCCAGCCTGCTCGAGGTCCTGCGCGAGGACTACATGCGCAGCGCCCGCGCGCGCGGCCTGTCGCCGTCGCGCGTGGTGCTGGTGCACGGCCTGCGCAACGCGCTGATCCCGGTGATCACGGTGATCGGCCTGAAGGTCGGCAGCCTGCTGGCCGGTGCCGTGCTCACCGAGACCATCTTCAGCTGGCCGGGCATCGGCAAGTGGCTGATCGATGCGATCGCGCGGCGCGATTATCCCGTCGTGCAGGCGGGCATCCTGATCTCGGCCTGCACCTTCATCGCGGTCAACCTGCTGGTGGACCTGCTGTATGGCGTCGTGAACCCGCGCATCCGCAAGCAGGGATGACATCGACATGAGCGCCCTGCCCTCCACCCCCAAGCCCACGCCCACGCCCGCCGCGACCCGGCCCACCGCGCCCCCGGGGCCGCTGGCCGAGTTCTGGCACGGCTTCTCGGCCAACCGCGGCGCGCTCGTCGCGCTGGTGGTGTTCACGCTGCTGGCGCTGGCGGCGCTGTTCGCGCCATGGATCGCGCCGCACGACCCGGTGCGGCAGTACCGCGAGGCGATGCTGACGCCGCCGCTCTGGATGGACGGCGGTCAGGCGCGGTTCCTGCTCGGCACCGACGAACTGGGCCGCGACCTGCTGTCGCGCCTGCTGCACGGCGCGCGCGTGTCGCTGGGGATCGGACTGGCCTCGGTCGTGCTGTCGCTGATCCCCGGCGTCCTGCTGGGGCTGCTGGCGGCCTTCCATCAACGGCTGCTCGCGCCGGTGGTGATGCGGGTGACGGACGTGATGCTCGCGCTGCCCGGCCTGCTGCTGGCGATCTGCGTGATCACGGTGCTCGGCCCCGGGCTGATGAACACGGTGATCGCCATCGCGGTCGGCAGCCTGCCGGAATACGTCCGGCTCACGCGCGCCGCGGCGCTGTCGGAACTCGGCAAGGACTACGTCACCGCGAGCCGCGTGGCGGGCGCGTCGACGTGGCGGCTGATGTTCTCGACCGTGCTGCCCAACTGCCTGGCGCCGCTGATCGTCAACGCGTCGCTGAGCTTCTCGGCTGCGATCCTGGAAGCGGCCGGGCTCGGTTTCCTCGGCCTGGGCGTGCAGGCGCCGATGGCGGAGTGGGGCACGATGCTGTCCTCCGCGCGCGACTACATCGTGCGCGCGCCCTGGGTCGTCACGCTGCCGGGGCTGGCCATCCTCGTGTCGGTGCTGAGCGTCAACCTGATGGGCGACGGGTTGCGCGACGCGCTCGATCCGCGCCTGAAGAGGGTCTCGTGATGCTGGAGATCCGCGATCTGCGCGTGCGTTTCGGCGCCTTCCCGGCGGTGGAGGGCGTGGACCTGGATGTCGCGCCCGGCGAGGTGCTGGGCATCGTCGGCGAGTCGGGCTCGGGCAAGTCGGTCAGCATGATGGCGCTGATGGGACTGATCGACCCGCCGGGCCAGGTGAGCGCCTCGGCGATGCGCTTCCAGGGGCAGGACCTGCTGGGCATGCCCGCGTCGCGCCGGCGGCGGCTGGTCGGCAAGGACATCGCGATGGTGTTCCAGGACGCGCTCGCGTCGCTCAATCCGAGCTACACCGTCGGCCACCAGATCGAGGAGGTGCTGCGCGCCCACCTGGGCCTGCGCGGCGCTGAGGCGCGGCAGCGCGCGCTGGACCTGCTCAGGCAGGTCGAGATCCCCGACGCGGCCAATCGTCTGAAGGCCTATCCGCACGAGCTGTCCGGCGGCATGAACCAGCGCGTGATGATCGCGCTGGCGATCGCGTGCTCGCCCAAGTTGCTGATCGCCGACGAGCCGACGACCGCGCTCGACGTGACGATCCAGGCCCAGATCATGGATCTGCTGCTGAGGCTGCAGCGCGAGCAGGGCATGGCGCTGGTGATGATCACGCACGACCTCGCGGTGGTGGCCGAGATGGCGCAGCGCGTGGCCGTGATGTACGCGGGACAGGTGGTGGAGACGGGCACGCTGCCCGAGGTCTTCGCCTCGCCGCGGCATCCGTACACGGCCGCGCTGATGGCGGCGATCCCCGAGCACAACCGCGGCGCGCGACGCCTGCAGGCGCTGCCGGGCATCGTGCCGGGCGCGCTGGACCGGCCGGCCGGATGCCTGTTCTCGCCGCGATGCCCGCGGGTGCAGGATCGCTGCCGAGTGGAGCGGCCCGCGGTCGACGCCGGCGTGCGCTGCTTCTTCCCGCTGGCCGAGCCCGCATCGATGGAGGCCTCGCCATGAGCGCACCGCTGCTGCAGGCGCGCGACCTGGCGCGCCATTACCGCGTGAGCCGCGGCTGGTTCGCGCCGAAGGCGACGGTGCGCGCGCTCGATGGCGTGAGCTTCGAGCTCGCGCCGGGCCGGACCCTGGCGGTCGTGGGCGAGTCGGGCTGCGGGAAGTCGACGCTGGCACGGGCGCTCACGCTGATCGAGACACCGACGGCCGGCGAGCTGCGCATCCAGGGCCGGGACGCGGCCGATCCGGCCGCGCGCCAGGAGCTGCGGCGCGACGTGCAGATGGTGTTCCAGAACCCGTACGCGGCGCTGAACCCGCGCAAGACGATCGCGTCGACGCTGGCGGAGCCGCTGGTGATCAACACGCGGCTGGACCGCGCGGAGCGCCGGGAGCGCATCGAGGCGCTGGCGGCGAAGGTGGGCTTGCGCCAGGAGCATCTGCAGCGCTACCCGCACATGTTCTCGGGCGGCCAGCGCCAGCGCATCGCGATCGCGCGGGCGATGGTGATGCAGCCGGGCATCGTGGTCGCCGACGAGCCGACCTCGGCGCTGGACCTGTCGATCCAGGCGCAGATCCTGAACCTGTTCATGGACCTGCAGGAGGAGTTCGGCACGGGCTACGTGTTCATCTCTCACAACCTGTCGGTGGTGGAGCATGTGGCGGACGAGGTGATGGTGATGTACCTCGGCCGGGTGGTGGAGCACGGCGACAAACGCCAGGTGTTCGCGCGGCCGCTGCATCCGTACACGCAGGCGCTGATCAGCGCGACGCCGGCGCTGCGTCCGGCGGATCGCCGCGCGCGCATCCGCATCCATGGCGAGCTGCCCAGCCCGCTGTCGCCGCCGACGGGTTGCGCCTTCCACCAGCGCTGCCCGATGGCCATTCCCCGCTGCGCCGAGGTCCGCCCCGAACTCCGCGAGATCGACGGACGGCGGGTGGCGTGTGATGTGATTTGAACTGTGCGTCGGCTCAGCGACCAAAGAGCTCCGCGTGCGTGCCAGCGCGCACGAAGACGATCATGTTCTCTCGCAGGTGGTAGATCAGGAGAAAGTCGCCCCCGACGTGGCACTCGCGATGATCCTGCATGTCCCCTGCCAACGCGTGATCCTTGTATTCAGGCGGCAAAGGCCCATCGTTGGCGATGAGCAAGAGCATGACCTCCTTCAAGCGGCGAAGGTCGTAGCGGCCTGAATGCGAGAGGCGCTCCCAGTCGCGAAGGAACTTCGGCGCGTAGTCGGTGAGACGCGGAGGCTCAGCGCGCTTTTCGCGGGCGGACCTTTTTTTCAAGTTCATCGATCAGTTCCTTGCCGGAACCGAAGCGAGCGCGCGTGATCGAACGAGCCTCTTCCATCGCGGCCCGAGTCTCCGCGTTGGGCACCTTGACCTCAAACGGCAAGCCGTTGTGCAGGACC
Organism: Roseateles sp. So40a; assembly: GCF_048081605.1. NCBI lineage: Bacteria > Pseudomonadati > Pseudomonadota > Betaproteobacteria > Burkholderiales > Sphaerotilaceae > Roseateles > Roseateles sp. So40a. Next base: position 4,946,595 of record NZ_CP182288.1, read on the forward strand.
ACCTGGGTCAGGAAGAGTCGGATGGCATCGCTCAAGGTGAGGCCGCATTGGGCCAGCACCTCGGCGGCGGAATCCTTCAGCTCGGGCTCGACGCGCGATCGCAGTTCAGTGGATTTGATGGCCAGGCTCATGTGCGTTCTCCTGCGCAAACGTAGCTACGTTGTAGCCACAAATGTGGAGTCTACGCCTTTGTGAGCTCGTGGGACGAAGCTCGGATGGTGCGCGTCGGCCTGCATTGATCGACCGCGAGATATCCGAGCGATTGACGCATTCGACGTTGACACGCGAGGCACATCGCTTCCCGGCATTCGCGGCCCCCGCATAACCCGGTGTTATGGTCCAGCCCGCCCATTTCAGTTGTGACCGTGGAGCCCGCGTTTCGACAATGCGCCGGCTAGCCCTCCCCCGATGCGCCCTGCCCTTTCCCTCTCGCTGGCCGCGTGCCTGCTCGCGGCATTCCCGGTCGCGAACGCTGCCGATGCCGCCGCGCCCAAGCCGCTCGTCTATTGCACCGACGCCAGCCCCGAGGGCTTCGACCCTGGCCTATGGGACTCCGCCAGCACCAACAACGTCAACAACCAGATGTTCCAGGGGCTGGTGCGCTTCGAGCGCGGCGGCACCGCGCTCCAGCCCGCCCTCGCCGCCGCCTGGACCATCAGCCCCGACGCGCGCGTCTTCACCTTCACGCTGCGCGACAACGTCCGCTTCCACGCCCGGCCCTGGTTCACCCCGACCCGGCCGATGAACGCCGACGACGTGCTCTTCACCTTCGGCCGATTCCTGGACCGCGAGCACCCGTTCAACAAGGCCTTCCCCGCCAACTTCATCTACCCGCAGAACCTCGGCCTGGCCAAGGCAATCACGAAGCTCGAGAAGCTCGACGACCGCACCGTCCGCTTCACGCTCTCGCAGCCCAATGTCACCTTCGTCACCTGGTTCGCAATGGCCTTCGCCGGCATCCAGTCCGCCGAGTACGGCGCCCAGCTGCTGCGCGAGAACAAGGCCGCGCAGATCAACCGCCTGCCCATCGGCACCGGCCCCTTCCGCTTCCGCAGCTACGCCAAGGACGACGTCGTGCGCATGGAGGCCAACCCCGATTACTGGGGCGAGCCGCAGAAGACGCGCAAGCTGATCTTCACCATCAGCCGCGAGGCCCCGGTCCGCGTGCAGAAGCTGCTCGCCGGCGAATGCCAGATCACCTCGCCGCTGCGCGACATCGACGTCGCCGCCATCGACCGCCATCCCGAGCGCATCCGGCTCGAGAAGATCCAGGCGCTCAACATCTCCTACCTGTCCTTCAACCTGCGCAAGGCGCCGACCAACAACCGCCTCGTGCGCGAGGCGCTGGACATCGCCGTCGACCGCGACGCCATCTTCCGCGCGCTGTTCCCGCGCGGCGACGCGATGCAGGCGGTCAACCCCTTCCCGCCCGCGATCCCCGGCTACAACAAGGCGCTCAGGAACGAGTACAACCCCGAGCGCGCCAAGGCGCTGCTCGCGCAGGCCGGTTATCCGAACGGGTTGGACATCGACCTCTGGGCGCTACCCGTCACGCGTCCGACCAATCCCAACGGCCAGCTGATGGCCCAGCTGATCCAGCAGGACTGGGCCCGCATCGGCGTGCGCGCGCAGATCCGCACCTATGAATGGGGCGAGTACCTCAAGCGCGCCAACGCCGGCGAGCACGCGGTCTACATGAGCGGCTGGGCCGGCGAGAGCGGCGACGCCGACGACTTCCTGACGCCCAACCTCAGCTGCGCCACCAACAAGTCGGGCGTGAAGTTCTGCAATCAGGACTTCGAACGGCTCATCGACGCGGCCCGCGCCACGCCCGACCAGGCCAAACGCATCGAGTTCTACGAAAAGGCCCAGGAGATCTTCAAGCGCGAGCGCCCGTGGATCACGATGGCACACTCGACGGTCTACATCCCCACCAGCAAGGACCTGCGCGGCTTCAAGATGCAGCCCAACGGGGGGGTGGTGTTCGAGAACGTCTACCGCGAGTGACCATGCGTCTCCGTCACATTGAAGTCTTCCACGCGATCATGCAGGCGGGCACGATCAGCGGCGCCGCCCAGCTGCTGCACATCTCCCAGCCCGCCGTGACGAAGGTGCTGCAGCACTGCGAGCTGCAGCTCGGCATGCCGCTCTTCGACCGCGTCCGCGGCAAGCTCTATCCGACGCCCGAGGCCCAGCGTCTGTTCGTCGAGATCGACAAGCTCAACCGCGACCTCGTCGCGATCCGGCGCCTGGCGGCCAACCTGCGCAGCGGCGAATCCGAGTCACTGCGCCTGATGGCCACGCCCACGCTGGGCGCCGCGGTGATCCCGGCGGCGATGACGCACTGGGCGCAAGCCTTCCCGCGCAGCCGATGCCAGCTCAGCACCAACCACACGCGCGAGATCGTCTCCGCGCTGCTGCTGGGCGAGGCCGACCTGGCGCTCAGCCTGCAGGACCCGCGCCATCCCGGCATCAAGGCCGAGGTGCTGGCCAGCGGCACGCTGATGGCGTTGTGCCCGATGCACAGCCCCGAGGCGCAGGGCTCGGGCCCGCTGCCGCTGGAGGAGATCCAGTCCGAGCTGATCGCCATGGCCGAGGACGATCCGCTGGGCCACATGCTGCACAACGCCAGCGAGGCCGAGGGCCGGCACCTGGACAGCCGCATCACCGTGCAGACCTACCAGCTCGCCCGCGCGCTCGTGGAAGCGGGCGTGGGCATGACCGTCGTCGACCCGTTCACCGCGGCGTCGGCGGACCGCTCGCGGGTGAAGGTGCGTCCGCTGGCGCCGCCGATGGGCATCCATCTGTACCTGCTGACCTCGGCCAGCGCGCCGCTCGCGCAGGCGGCGCGGCGCCTGGTCGGCTATCTGCGGGATGCCGCCCGCGCCAACCTCGAAAGCCTGGAGTGACGCCTGCCCCTGCCCCGATCCCCTGCGAGGAGATCGCCGCGCATCCCGAGTTCCGCTCGCTGCTGACGATCCCCGGCATCGCCGTGGACCTGCGCTACGCCACGCCCGACAACTTCGTCGGCCGTGCCGTCTACGGCGGCCTGGACTGCGCGTTCCTGCGCCGGGAAAGCGCCGGAGCCATCGCCGAGGCCGCCGCGTGGCTCACCCGCCATTGCCCGGGCGTGACGCTGGTCGTGCTCGACGCGCTGCGCCCGCAACGCGTGCAGGAGGCGCTCTGGAAGGAACTCGAGGGCACGCCGCTGACCAAGTATCTGGCGCATCCGGCACGGCGCTCGATCCATTCCTTCGGCATGGCCGTCGATGTGACGCTGCTCGACGCCGACGGCCGCGAGCTCGACATGGGCACCGGCTTTGACGAGATGACCCCGGCCTCGCACCCCGAGTTCGAGGCCGAGCAGCTCGCCGCCGGCGGCCTCACCGCCGACCAGTTGCGCCATCGCGGCTGGCTGCGCGCGGCGATGCGCCACGCCGGTTTCCAGACCATCAGCACCGAGTGGTGGCACTTCGACTTCGGCGATCGCGACCGCGTCCGAAGCGAGCTGCCGCTGGTGCTCTGACCCGCAGACATGACATGACCGCTTCCCGCCGCCAGATCCTCGCCAGCGCCGCCACCGCGGCTGCCTCCGCGCTCGCGGTCGGTGCCGGCAGCGCGCAGGCGCAGACCGCCGTTGGCGGTCCCGGACGATCGGGCCGGCCCGCGGGCCCCGACGCCGCCCCGCCCGCGCAGCGCGCGCGCCGGCTGCGTCCGGGCGACACGATCGGCCTGGTCAGCCCGGCCAACGCGACCTATGAACGCGAGCCGCTGGAGATCGCCGTCGAGTCGCTCGAGGCGCTGGGCTTCAAGGTCAAGCTGGGCGCCAACGTGCGGGGACGCTACGGCCAGTTCGGCGGCACCGACGTGCAACGCGCCGCCGACATCAACGACTTCTTCGCCGATGACGAGGTCGCCGGCATCCTGGCGCTGACCGGCGGCTCGGGCTGCAACCGCATCGTCGACAAGCTGAACTACGCACTGATCCGGCGCAAGCCCAAGTTCTTCGGCGGCTTCTCGGACCTGACCAGCCTGGTCAACGCGATCCATCAGCAGACGGGGCTGATCACCTTCCACTGCCCGGTGGCGGGATCGGAGTGGAACGAGTTCTCGCTGCAGCACTTCCGCGCCGTGGCGATGGACGCGCAACCCGCGCTGATGCAGAACCCGCAGGGCGAGCGCGGCGCCCACGTCATCCAGCGCGAGGACCGCATCAGCACGCTGCGCCCCGGCGTCGCGCGCGGGCCGCTGATCGGGGGCAACCTCGCGGTGCTGAGCTCGCTGGCCGGGTCGCCGTACTTCCCGGACACGCGCGGCGCGATCCTCTTCCTGGAAGAGATCAACGAGTACATCTACCGCGTCGACCGCATGCTCTCGACGCTGCGGCTGTGCGGCGCGCTGGATGGGCTGGCCGGCGTGGTGCTGGGCAAGTTCACCCAGTGCGGCCCGGGCGACGGAAACTTCGGCACGCTCACGCTGGACGAGGTGTTCGACGACTACTTCCTGCCGCTGAACGTGCCCGTCTATCGCGGCGCGATGATCGGCCACATCAAGCGCAAGTTCACCGTCCCGGTCGGCCAGCCCGCCGAGATGGACGCCCGCGCCGGCACGGTGCGGCTGCTGACGCCGGCGGTGGTCTGAGGATCGCCGCGCTGATGGACTTCCGTCAGGTCGCGCTGGCCGCCATCCGCGGCTACCAGCGCTGGATCTCGCCGTACAAGGGGTTCCACTGCGCCTATCGCGTGCACACCGGCTGCGCGGGCTGCTCGGCGCTCGGCCACCGCGTGATCCGGCGCTTCGGCGTGTGGGAAGGCCTGCCGTTGCTGCGCGAGCGCATGGCACGCTGCGGCGCGGTCCATGACGCGTACCGACGACGGCAGGCGGACCTCGCGACGAACGCGGCGGCCGGCTCGGCATATCGACGCCCGCCTGCCGCGCAACGCGGCGACTGCGACCTCGGCTGCGCGCCGGACCTGCCCTGCGATGGCCATCACGGTTGTGCAGCCTGCGACGGTCCGTCCGGCCCGCGGGGCGACGGCTGCGGCATCGGTCCGCGCGCCGTGTGCGCACTCGCGGACTGCGGGGACTGCTGCAGCTGCGACTGGCCGTCGCGCAAGAAGAAGGGCGCGAATCGCTACGAGGATCGCGACGGACTGCGCGGCCGCCGACGCCGGCGCTGAGCTGACCCTAGGTCGGGCGATCCTCGCGCGGACCCCGGGCAAGCGCGCTCGGCTGGACGCGATCGCGCCCGCGGACTTCAGCCGCGCCCTCGTGCTGTCGCCCGACACCACCGAACTCGCGTCGATGGACGTCGGTCCGGCGGCGCAGCACCGCCGGCAGATCAATGTCCTCTTCGACCTCAGCCAGGGCCCGGGCCACCGGGCCGGCTTCGAGGTCACGACGCGCTACGAGGGACGCGCCGCCGAGGACATGCGCAACGGCAACTTCTCGGAGGACCTGACGCGATACGGCAATGACGCGCTCAAGTACTACGCGGGCTTCAAGCGGCTGGCGGGCATTCGCAGCACGGCGCCGATGGAGTGGGACGACGACGAGGCCGCCAACGTCGTCACCACCCGCGAGCGTTATGACTACGACGACCCGTGGGAGCGCGACAAGGGAGGCCGTCCGACGATGGCCGGACTGCCGTCGCCGGAGATGCACGACGTGCTGCGCAAGCCCGACGTGACGATGCGCAAGCAGCCGCTGAGCCTCGCGCGGCGCGAGGAACTGCTGATGCTGGTCGAGGAACGCGTGCCGTCCGACTGGACGCCGCTGGCCAAGGAGAGCGAAGAAAAGCGTTTCGACACGCCCACCTTCTCTTACCGGCGCGAGTACCGCGCGGAGGGCCATCGCGTGTTCCTGACGCAGCGCTACGCCGCCAAGGCGGACCATGTGCCGGTCAAGGAACTGGCGTCCCACGCCAAGAAGATGGACGACGCCGGCGACTGGGTCGGCCACGACCTCTACTGGAGCCAGGGCCAGGGAACCGTCGAGTCGGCGAACTGGGGACGGTTCCTGAGCGGCGTCGCTGGTGCGCTCGCGATGTGGCTGCTCGTGCGGTGGGCCGGTCCCCGGATCGCGCGCCGCAGGCTCAGCGTCCCGCCACCCACGCCACCAGCGCATCAATCGCCGGACGCGCCTTCATCGCCTGATCGTCATTGACGATCGCCACGACGATCCAGGTCCGCCCGGTCGAATCGGGCACGTAGCCCGCCAGCGCGACCACGTCGCGCAAGGTGCCGGTCTTCATGCGGGCGCGGCCCTCGGCCGGCGTGCCCTTCATGCGGCGCGACAGCGTCCCGTCGACGCCCGCCACCGGCAACGTGGCCAGCAGCTCCGGACCATGCGCGCCGCGGGCCGAGGCCCGCAACATCGCCGCCATCTGCGCGGCCGAGGCGCGCTCGTTGCGCGACAGGCCGGAGCCGTTCTCCAGCGTCAGGCCGGCCGTGTCGATCTTCTGTGCGGCGAACCACTCGCGCACCACGCGCGCGGCGGCGTCGCGCGTGTCCTCGCCGGGTTGCGCCGCCCACGCGCCCAGGCGCAGGTAGAGCATCCGCGCCAACGCGTTGTCCGAGGCCTTCATGATCGGCCGCAGCAGTTCCGCCAGCGGCCGGTCGCGGTGCTGGACGAGCAGCGTCGCCCCCTCGGGCGTCGCGCCTTCGCGGATCTCGCCCGACAACGTGCCGCCGAGCGCCATCCAGAGCTGTCGCAGCGCCTGGGCCGTCTCCCACTGCCGGTCCAGCACGTTCAGCGACTGCGTCACGCGGCAGTCCCGGGGGAACTCGCCGGCCAGCGTCAGCCGCGCGCCGCCGCCGGGCAGGGCCTCGAAGCGCGAGGGCATCCAGCCGTCATCCCAGTCCTTGCACGGCTTGTCGTTGAGCGTGACCGCGCTCGTGTCGATGGCCAGCCCGCCGAACTGCGGGAACGGGCGCACCGTCAGGCTCCGTGCGTCGGCCGCCAGGTCGTACTGCAGGAGGCTGCCGTTGAGATGCAGCGCATCCGGAATGACGTTGTAGGGGAACTCGGCCTGCTCGTCGAAGCGCGGCGCGCCGATGTCCAGCCGCGCCGGATTGAACAGGCCGCGGTCCACGACGATGCCGCCGGCCAGGTCGCGCAGGCCGTGACGCTCGCGCAACTCGCGCAGCATCGACCACAAGGACGCCCAGTCCAGGTCGGCGTCCCCGCCGCCCTTGAGCACCAGCGGCGCGTCGAGCCGGCCGTCGCGGATCTCGCCCGCGGCCAGCAGCTGCGTCTGGCCGCGGCTGTTGGGTCCGAGCCGGTCCAGCGCGACGACCGCGGTGATCGTCTTCATCGTCGAGGCCGGCGCCATCGGGCGGTCGGCGTTGATCCGCAGGCCGGTCCCCGGCGCGTCCATCGGATAGGCCACGACCGACATCGACGCCATCGGCACGCCCGCCTCACGCAAGGCGGCATCGACGGGCGCGGGCGGGGTGTCGACGAGGGTGGCGCATCCGCTCGTGACGAGCGCGACGGCCAGGACGGCGGAGGCGGTGATCGATCGCATGTGTCGCGACTGTATAGTCCCGGCCCCGTTGCATTCCCACAGGTTATACGCGCGAGACAAGCATTCATCGGGACGGATGCAACAAATGGGTGACGTTCCTATGACGGTGCAAGGGTCTCGTGCTTGAAGATCCTTCACAGCTCGCAACACGTCGGCCATGCATCGGTCGCATCAAGGTCGTTGGCGGCGTTCCAGGACGCCGGTCCGGTTAACAAGGAGAAGGTCGTGAAACTGAATCAACTCGCCCGCTGCCTCGTCGTCGTGGGCCTGGGCGCCCACGCGGCGGCCTGGTCGCAGGAAGTCCAGAAGATCGAGCGGGTGGAGATCACCGGCTCGAGCATCAAGCGCATCCAGGACGAGGGCGCGCTGCCGGTGCAGACGATCTCCCGCAAGGACCTGGACCGCCAGGGCATCGTGTCGGCCGAGCAGCTGATCGCCACGCTGACCTCCAACGGCAACGGCCTGGACAACCTGGCCTCCAACGCGGACGTGGTCTCGGGCCAGTCCCGCGGCAACAACGGCGCGACCTCCGCCAACCTGCGCCTGCAGGGCGCCAACGCCACGCTGATCCTGCTGAACGGCCGCCGCATCGCCGCGCACGGCCTCAACGGCGGCGTCGTCGACCTGAACCAGATCCCGATGGCCGCCATCGAGCGCGTCGAGGTCCTCAAGGACGGCGCCTCGTCGACCTACGGCACCGACGCCGTCGGCGGCGTCATCAACTTCATCCTGCGCAAGGACTACACCGGCCTGACCGTCAGCGGCTTCACCGACGTGACCCAGCACGGCGGCGGCAACATCTATCGCGGCTCGGTGACCGGCGGCGTCGGCAACCTCGACAAGGACGGCTTCAACGTCATGGCCGTCCTGTCCATGACCGACAACAAGCGCCTGGACGGCTCGCAACGCGACTTCGTCAACAGCTTCCAGCCCGAGCGCGGCCTGTCCCCCGACACCCGCGGCACGCCGTTCGCGACCGTCTTCTTCTCGCCCACGATCACCGCGCCGACCTACAACGGCACCACGATCACCAGCGCCAACATCCTGGACCTGCCGGGCGGCGCGGGCTGCGCCTCGCAGCCGGGCATGGCCCCGTATGCCGAGAAGCTGTGGAACTCCGCCGCCGCCTCGCCGGCCAACCAGTTCGGTTGCGCCTGGGACTCGGGCAAGGCCGCGGTCATCCAGCAGCCGGTCAAGAACACCAACCTGGTGACGCGCGGCATGCTCAAGCTGGGCGAGCACACCCTCACCGGTGAAGTCCTGCTGGGCAAGTCCGAGTCGCAGAAGATCTTCTCGGCCAACCAGATCAGCAGCGGCAGCGCCACGGCGACGATCACGCTGCCCAACGGCACGGCCGTGCCCAGCCCCTTCCGCAGCCTGGCCTATCCGTCCACCGGCGCCAGTTACCAGACGGTGTGGAACGCGCTCGTGGGCACATTCCCGGGCCTGGCCTCGCAGGCCGGCAAGCCGCTGGCCTTCCGCTGGCGCTGCATGGAATGCGGCTCGCGCGAGTTCGAGACCACCACCGACACCGGCCGCTACCTGCTCAGCATGGACGGCCCGCTGCCCTTCCTCAAGGACTGGGACTACAAGGTCGGCGCCTCGCAGGCCTTCAGCAAGAGCAACTCGGTGCTGGGCTCCGGTTATCAGAACTGGGTCGGCCTGGCCAACCTGATCAACACCGGCGTGCTCAACCCGTTCCTGCTGGCCGGCCAGTCGCAGACCCCGGCCGCGCTGGCGGCGCTGGACGCGATCTCCGCGGAGGGCACCAAGCTCTACGGCGGCAAGTACACGACCGACGAGTACGACGCGACCGCCTCGGGCCCGCTGTTCAAGCTGCCCGCCGGTGACGTGATGGGCGCGGTGGGCGTGGACTACCGGATCGAGAAGTACCGCTTCGACGGCAACCAGACGGTCAACACCAACGACATCAACACCTGGATCTTCAACGCGCCGTTCGACAACGTGAACGCGCTGAGCGGCGTGAAGCGCAAGGTCGGCGCGATCTTCGGCGAGACGATCATCCCGATCGTCAAGAACCTGGACCTGAACCTCTCGGTGCGCTACGACAAGTACACCGGTTTCGGCAGCACGACCAACCCGAAGGCCTCGATCCGCTACCAGCCGCTGGACAGCCTGGTGTTCCGGGCGTCCTACAGCACCGGCTTCCGCGTGCCGACCTTCAACCAGCTGTTCAACGGCGTGACCGAGTCGCCGTACACCGGTGCCGGCGTGCCCGATCCGGCGACCTGCCCGTCCAACGTGGTCAGCAACACGGCGGGTTGCCAGGCGGTGACCTTCAACACGCTGTTCGGCGGCCGCTCGGACCTGAAGCCCGAAGAGTCCAAGATGGCCAACATCGGCTTCGTGTGGCAGCCGACCAAGGACTTCAGCGGGTCGGTCGACCTGTGGGACATCCGTCGTGACGGCCAGATCCAGAGCCTGACGCTGACGCAGATCCTCAACAACTACCAGCTGTTCCCGCAAGCCTTCATCCGCGACGCCAACGGCGTGCTGCAGACCGTGGACACGCGCTGGGTCAACACCGGCGAGACGCAGACGCGCGGGCTGGAACTGTCGATGCGCGGCAGCACGCCGATGAACGGCGGCCGCCTGGCCGCCGGCCTGGACGGCACCTACCTGCTGAAGAAGCGTTCCAAGCTGCTGGACAACGTCGCCTTCGGCCCGAGCGAGATCGGCCAGTTCACGCGCTCGAGCGAGCTGGGCATCCGCTGGAAGCACAGCGCTTACGTCACCTACACGTATGGCGACTGGGCGTACTCGCTGCGCCAGCAGTACAGCAGCGGCTATTACGGTTACGTCCCGCCGGGCGTGGCGAACGGCAACGCGTCGGCGCCGCTGTTCGATCCGTGGGTCAAGCCTTATTACCTGCACCACGTCAGCGTCGCCTACAGCGGCATCAAGAACCTGACGATCACCGCGGGCGTGAAGAACATCTTCGACCAGGACCCGCCGTTCGCGAACAGCTACGACACGAACACCGGCTCGGGCAGCTCGTGGGAACCGCGCGTCGCGGACCCCCGCGGCCGTTCGTTCACGCTGGGCATCGACTACAAGTTCTTCTGATCGCGGCGGGCCGGACCGGCCTGACCGAGCAGAACGAGCAAAGCCCGCCGGCCTTCCGGCGGGCTTTTTTCATTCCTCGTTCACTCGGAGTCGGGGAAGAGTCTCTCGATCACGACATCGATGCCCATCCCGCACAGCGAATAGATCAGCGAGCCGATCAGCGCCGCGCTGAAGCCGTTCACGGTGAATCCGTCCAGCACCGTGGCGGTCGCCCAGAACAGCAGCGCGTTGATGACGAACAGGAACAGGCCCAGCGTCAGCAGCGTCACCGGCAGCGTGAGCAGCACCAGCACCGGTCGCAGGATCGTGTTGAACAAGCCCAGCACGAAGGCCGCGATCAACGCGGTGACGAAGCCCTTCACCTGGACGCCAGGATAGAGGTGGGCCACCAGCAGCAACGCGGCAGCCAGCAGCAGCCAACGGGTCAGCGTTTTCATGCCTCCAGCATAGCGGCACGTTTCATCAGTTTTTTCCGAACTTGAAATGCCGAACCAAACAAGATAATCCGAACCTTCCGAAAGGGGAGTAGCCGCGCGGCCCAGGCCGCGGCAGGCGCCCGTCAAGACGTTGCCGTGAAGGCAGCCGGGCCCTGCACCTGACACCGGACTCGCGAGATCGCCTGATCGAGCGGCCCGTCAGCCTTGCAAGACCTTTCGGCCGCGTCGTTCCCCGAGGAACGACGCGTTGTCGTAGAACCCGGGACACGGCATGCTGCCGGTCCGTCTCTTGCAAGGAGCGCAAATGAGCACCATCGTGCCCACCTGGCTGTGGGTGGTTTTCGTCGGCATCGTCGTGGTGTCGCTCTTCCTGGACTTCGTCGTCCTGCGCAAGCAGGGCGCGCACGAAGTGGGCGTCAAGGAGGCGATCAACTGGTCGCTGGTCTGGGTGGCGCTGAGCGTGGCGTTCATGGGCTTGCTGTGGTGGGCCGTCAAGGACGGCACCGGCGACACACCCCTCGCCAACACGAAGGCTTTGGAGTTCATCACCGGCTATCTCATCGAGAAATCGCTGGCGGTGGACAACATCTTCGTCTTCCTGATGATCTTCACCTACTTCTCCGTCCCGGCGGCGTACCAGAAGCGGGTGCTCATGATGGGCATCATCGGCGCCATCGTGCTGCGCACGGTGATGATCCTGGTGGGCGGTTGGCTGATCGCGCAGTTCCACTGGATCCTGTACCTCTTCGGCGCCTTCCTGCTGATCACCGGCATCAAGATGTGGTGGGCGGCCGGCAAGGAACCGGACCTCGAGGACAACCCCGCGCTGAAGCTGCTGCGCCGCGTGCTGCCGGTGAGCAAGAACTTCGACGGCGAACGCTTCTTCACGCTGGAGAACGGCAAGCGCATCGCCACGCCGATGCTGCTGGTGATCGCGCTGGTGGGCATGACCGACGTGATCTTCGCGGTGGATTCGATCCCGGCGATCTTCGCGATCACCAACGATCCGTTCATCGTGCTGAGCTCCAACATCTTCGCCATCCTGGGCCTGCGCGCGATGTACTTCCTGCTGGCGGCGATGGCGTCCAAGTTCCACCTGCTGAGCTACGGCCTGGCCGTGGTGCTGGTGTTCATTGGCGCCAAGATGATGCTGATCGACGTCATCAAGATCCCGGTGCTGCTCTCGCTGGGTGTGGTGATCGCGATCCTGGCCATCACGATGATCTGGAGCCTGCGCACCGCGCCCAAGCTGCCGGAGCACCGCCAGGACGAACCGGCCGCGCATTGATTCCTGCGCTGACGGCCCGCTGAGCGGGCCCGTTCCTCCCAAGACCCGTGTGACGTGACAGCGTCCGCGGGTCTTCTGCTTTACAGAGCAGCAACTTGAGCGTCGCGCGTTCGCCACGCGGAAAAGCCTGCGGAACAGCAAATCTTTGACACACACAAATGAGAATGCTTAGCATTTGCGGCCTTTGAGTCCCCTCCGGCCTCAATCACCCGCCACTGCCAGCCACGCGCGACCAGGGAGGAGGCCCGCCACCGTGCGCCGTGATGCGTCGGGACGACGCCGCCGACGCGCCAGCCAGCCGAGCCAGAACCCACAAGAATCTCTCCCTCGGAGCTCGAATCCATGTCCCGCTACATCAAGAGCCGCAAACATGCGGTGGCCCCGCTGGCTGCGCTGGCCGCGTCCCTGACCTTCCCCGTGGCGCACGCCGCCGACGCCCCCGCCACGGCGGATGCCGGCTCGACGACGGCCGCCGCGGCCGCTTCCCCCTACCTCCCCCAGGTGAAGATCGAGGGCAGCGCCCAGTCCGATTACAAGGCCGACAAGAGCGCCTCGTCCAAGCTGACCCAGCCGCTGCTGGAAACGCCCAAGACGATCTCGGTGATCAAGAAGGAAGTGCTGCGCGAGCAGGGCGCGGTCTCGCTGATCGAGGCGCTGCAGAACACCCCGGGCATCACGATGCAGCTGGGCGAGAACGGCAACACCTCCGCCGGCGACACCTTCCAGATGCGCGGTTTCAGCGCCAGCACCTCGACCTTCGTCGACGGCATCCGCGACCTGGGCGCCGTCACGCGCGACGTGTTCAACCTCGAGCAGATCGAAGTGGTGAAGGGCCCGGCGGGCGCCGACACCGGCCGCGGCGCGTCCGCCGGCTACATCAACCTGATCACCAAGCTGCCGCAGATCGACAACTCGATCGACGGCACGATCAGCGTCGGCGACGCGAGCCGCAAGCGCGCCTCGGTCGACGTCAACCAGAAGGTCGCCGACAACACCGCCGTGCGCCTGAATGCCGTGTGGCAGGACAACGGCGTGCCGGGACGCTCGGCCATCGAGCGCAAGACCTACGGCGTCGCCCCGTCGATCGGTTTCGGCCTGAACACCGCGACGCGCTTCTTCCTGTACTCGCAGCACGTGCGCCAGGACGGCCGTCCGGACGGCGGCCTGCCCGCCATCGGCTGGCCGGCGTACTCGGTCGCGGCCCCCGCGGCCACCGCGTCGCAGCTGGACAAGGACCGCGCCGCCGCGCTGGCCGTCGCGCCCAAGGTCGATCGCGACAACTTCTACGGCAGCTACGGTGACAAGGAAAAGGTCAAGGCCGACATGGTCACGGCCAAGCTGGAGATGGACCTGGGCGGCGACACCACCGTGCGCAACATCTCGCGCTACGGCCGCACGCACATGGACCGCATCCTGACCGGCATCATCGGCATCACCGCCGTCGACCCGACCAACCGCGACACGTGGACCATCGCGCGCTCGCGTCAGGGCGTGGACCAGACCAACGAGATCCTGGCCAACCAGACCAGCCTGAACACGAGTTTCCGCACGGCCGGCCTGAAGCATGACCTGAGCACCGGCGTCGAGCTGATGTACGAGCGCCAGGAAACGCTGAACTTCACGACCACCGGCACCATCCCGGCGGCCAACCTCTACAACCCGAACCCGAACGACGCGCTGCCGATGCCGGTGCGCAACGGCTCCGGCAACGAGGGCAGCACCACCACCACCGCCATCTACGCGCTGGACACGCTGTCGGTGACCGACGCGCTCAAGCTCACGCTGGGCCTGCGCACCGAGCATTACAACGTCCGCACGACGACGACCGCCGTGGCCACCACGGGCGGCCTGACGGCCACGAAGTTCTCCGCCGGCAAGTGGATCACCAGCTGGAACGCCGCCGCGCTGTACAAGCTGGCCGAGAACGGCACCGCCTACGTCGCCGCCGCCAACTCGCTGACGCCTCCGGGCAGCGGCAACTTCGTGCTGTCGGCCACCGGCCAGCAAGCCGGCACCGCCGACGCGCAGGAGACGAAGAACTACGAGCTCGGCACGAAGTGGGACCTGCTGAACAAGCGCCTGAACCTGACGGCCGCGCTGTACCGCAGCGAGAACGACGGCGTGGTCAGCGTCGACCCCATCACCAACCTGTCGACGCAAGGCGGCAAGGTGCGCGTGCAGGGCATCGAACTGGCCGCCGTCGGTCAGCTGACCAACTTCTGGCAAGTCACCGCCGGCGTGCAGACCATGGATGCCAAGGCGCTGAACCAGCGCGCGGCCTCCACGGCGACCAACCCCAACCAGGTGGTCACGGACGGCATCCGCTGGACGCCGAAGTGGTCGGCCACCGTCTGGACCTCCTACCAGTGGAACGACATCACCGTCGCCGGCGGCGTGCGCCACGTCGCGGAGCAGAAGCGTGTCGTGACCGTCGGCCAGCCGGCCGCCACGGGCCTGGGCACGCTGCCTGACTACACCGTCGTCGACCTGATGGGCGCGTACCGCGTGAACAAGAACGTCTCGCTGCAGCTGAACGTCACCAACCTGTTCGACAAGGACTACATGTCCTCGCTGAACAACGGCGGTGGCCGACTGGTGCTGGGCGCTCCGCGCGCGGTCACGCTGATGGCCAACATCGGCTTCTGAACGGATCCACGCCGGTTTGAGGTAGCGTACGGACCGTCGTGCGCATGGCCCGTCCCCGTCCTAGCGGGGGCGGGCCTTCGTCCGTCCTGGCCTCTTGAATTGAATCGTTCCGGACATGCTTCTTCACATTCCCGAAGTGCTCTCCAAGCAGGACGTGCGCGAGATGCGCCGGCTGCTCGACGCCGCCGACTGGACCGATGGCCGCGCCACCGTCGGCGAGCAGGGCGCGAAGGTCAAGCACAACCGCCAGCTGCCGGTGGACCACCCGGCCGCGCTCGAGATCGGCGCGCACATCCGGCAGGTGCTGGCGCGCCATCCGCAGTTCATCTCCGCGGCGCTGCCGCTGCGCACGCTGTCGCCGCTGTTCAACCGCTATGAGGGCGGCGAGCAGTACGGCTTCCACATCGACGGCGCGATCATGCGCCAGCAGGGCTCGGACCAGCCGCTGCGCAGCGACGTCTCCTCGACGCTGTTCCTGAGCGAGCCCGACGAGTACGACGGCGGCGAGCTCGAGGTCATCGACACCTACGGCACGCACGAGGTCAAGCTGCCCGCGGGCGACCTGATCGTCTACGCGAGCACCAGCCTGCACCGCGTGACGCCGGTGACCCGAGGCGCGCGCGTGTGCTCGTTCTTCTGGACGCAGAGCCTGATCCGCGATGACGCGCGTCGCGCGATGCTGTTCGAGCTCGACCAGACGGTGCAGAAGCTGCGCGGCCGGCTCGGTGACGACGCCGAGACCACCGCCCTCACCGGCCACTATCACAACCTCCTGCGACTCTGGGCCGAGACATGAGCGGCGAGAAGAAACCCGCCGCGCGCGCCGCGTGGCTCAAGCAGCTGCATCAATGGCACTGGATCAGCTCGGCGATGTGCCTGATCGGCATGATCCTGTTCGCGGTCACCGGCATCACGCTGAACCACGCCGCCGACATCGAATCCAAGCCGGCGATCGTCAGCAAGACCGCGCAATTGCCCACCGAGCTGGCCGCGCCGCTCAAACCCCGCTCGGCCAATGAGGCCGACAGCAAGGCCGCCGTGCCCGCGCCGGTGCGCGAGTGGCTGACCAAGGAACTGGGCCGCGCGATCGACGGCCGCGAGGCCGAATGGAACCGCGACGAGATCTACCTCGCGATGCCCCGTCCCGGCGGCGACGCCTGGGTCCGCATCGCGCGCGACAGCGGCGAGATCGAATTCGAGGACACCGACCGCGGCTGGATCTCCTACCTCAACGACCTGCACAAGGGCCGCCATGCCGGCGTGGCCTGGAGCTGGTTCATCGACATCTTCGCCGTCGCCTGCCTGATCTTCTCCATCACCGGTCTGCTGATCCTGAAGTTCCACGCGGTCAGCCGGCCCAGCACCTGGCCGCTGGTCGGCCTGGGACTGGTGATCCCGGCGCTGCTGGCGCTGCTGCTGATCCATTGACCGACCCGACGCGAGCTCGTCGCCTCTTGCGACGGGCCGCGTCGCCTTGTTTCCTTACCGTGTTGTTTTCCGTTCCGAGCCGCCGCCAGGATCCTCCCGACCTCCAACCCGAGACTCGACCATGAATCGCTCCGCAAGTCGTTCCCTTCTCCAGATCGGTGCCCTGGCCACCTTGGCCACCGGCTCGTCCGCCTGGGCCGCCACCGTGCAGCTCAAGCTGGAGGTGCCCCGCCTGAACGTCGCCGAGTACCACCGCCCCTACATCGCCGTCTGGGTGGAGAAGGCCGGCGAGTCCGGTCCCGCCGTGGCGCAACTGGCCGTCTGGTACGACACCAAGAAGCAGAACAACGCCGGCACCAAGTGGCTCAAGGACATGCGCCAGTGGTGGCGCCAGGGCGGCCGCAACCTGACCGTGCCCGCCGACGGCGTCAGCGCCGCCACGCGCGCGCCGGGCGAGCACGCGATCTCGCTGGACACGCATCCCGCGCTGGCCGCCCTGCCCCCGGGCAAGTACGAGCTGGTGGTCGAGTCCAGCCGCGAGGCGGGCGGCCGCGAGGTGCAGCGCCTGCCGCTGAACTGGCCGGTGAAGGCCGCCGCGACAGAGAAGGCGCAGGGCGAGCATGAGCTCGGCGCGCTGGAACTGACCGTCAAGCCCTGATCCCGATCAGCTCCCGCGAACAAGACCCGGAGGAACTCACCATGAAGAACACTTCGATCGCTGCCCGCTTCTCGACCCGCGTCGCCCCGGTGGCCCTGGCCATCGCCGCGCTGCTGCCCATGGCCGCGCACGCGCACATGACCTGGCTGCTGCCCAACAAGGCGGCCTTCGACGGCAAGGAGCCGGTGGCGTCGTTTGACGCCGCGGTCTCCGAGGACCTCTTCAACTTCGAGCGCGCGCTCAAGCTGGAGACGGTCCGCATCACCGCGCCCGACGGCAAGACCGTCGAGGCCGAGAACCGCAGCGCCGCGCGCCATCGCGAGAGCTTCGACGTCAAGCTCACGCAGGACGGCACCTGGCGCGTGAGCAACGTCAGCCAGTCGCTGATGGGCTCGTACAAGCAGGGCGGCGAGACCAAGCGCTTCCGCGGCACCAAGGAGACCTTCGCCAAGGACGTGCCGGCCGATGCGGAAATCACCGCGCTGACCGTCATGACCAACCGCCAGCAGACCTTCGTCAGCAAGGAGGACGCCGGCAAGGTCGACTTCAAGCCCGAAGGCGACGGCCTGGAGCTGCTGCCGCTGGGCCCGGTCACCGACCTGAGCCACGGCGACAAGACGAAGTTCCGCCTGGTGCTGGACGGCAAGCCGGCGGCCGACGTGCAGCTCAAGCTGATCCGCGAAGGCAACCGCTACCGCTACAAGTTCGGCGAGGTCGAGCTCAAGACCGATGCCAAGGGCGAGTTCACCGTCCAGTGGACCGAAGCGGGACGCTACTTCCTCGGCGCGAGCGCGGGCCCGGCCCGTGGCCCCAACGCGCCGGCCGGCACGCGTGAAGCGCCGGTGCAGCGCGCCAGCGTGAGCGCCACCTTCGAGGTGCTGCCCAAGTGATGGCGGCCGGCGGGACCCGCCTGCGCGAGACGGCCCCGGGCGCGAGCCCGGTGCTGGAGCCGCGCGTGCTGGTGCCGCTGCGCATCGACGGCGAGCCGCCCGCGCTCGGCCAGGTCGTGCATGCGCTGGCCGGCGAGACCATGGGCACGACCTGGTCGGTGCGCGCGGTCGGTCCGGCCGGATTGCGCCGGGCCGCGATCGAGGCGGCCATCACGCACGCCTGCGACGAGGTCATCGCCGAGATGAGCCACTGGGCGTCCGACTCCACGCTGAGCCGATTCAATCGCGCACCGGCGGGCTCGCCCCATCCGCTGCCCGAGGGTTTCGCGACGGTCGTCGACGCGGCCTTGCATGTCGCGGCCGAGAGCGGCGGCGCCTACGACCCCACCGCCGGCGCGCTCGTCGCGTTGTGGGGATTCGGCGCGTCGGGCGACGCCGCGCTGTCGCCACGGCATGACGCGCCGGACTTCCGCGCGCCTTCCGACGAGGCCTGCGCGCGGGTGCATCTGGGCTGGAACGCCCTGCCCTGGGACAGCGCGCGACGCGTGCTGACGCAACCGGGCGGCGCGACGCTGGACCTGTCGGCGATCGCCAAGGGCCATGCGGTGGATCGCGTGTCGGCGGTGCTGCGCGCGATCGGCCTGCCCGATCACCTGGTGGAGATCGGCGGCGAGTTGCGCGGTGCCGGGCTCAAGCCGGAAGGTCAGCCGTGGTGGGTCGACCTGGAACCGCCCGCGCCGGATTGCGGCCTCGCGCCGGTGCGGATCGCGCTGCACGGTCTGTCGGTGGCGACCTCGGGTGACTACCGGAAATTCTTCGCCGGGGCCGATGGCCGCCGGATGTCCCACACGATCGATCCGCGCTCGCGGCGACCGGTGGCCCACGGCCTCGCGTCGGTGACCGTCGTGCATGACAGCGCGATGTGGGCCGATGGCTGGTCGACCGCGCTGATGGTGCTGGGCCCCGACGAGGGCCTCGCGCTCGCGGATCGCCTCGGCCTGGCCGCGATGCTGGTGCGCCGCCGCGCGCCCGAGGAAGGCGGCGGCTTCGAGGAGCGCTTCTCCGCCGCGATGCGCGCGCTGATGCTTTGATGACTGCGATCCTGTCCCGACCCGCCGCGGCGCTGCTGCTGCTCGCGCTTTATGCCCTGATGTGCGTCGCCGTGTGGTGGCGCCATCGCCGCCGTCAGCAACTGGCCGCCGCGGAATCCGCCGCGCTGCTGCCCGCGGCGGATTCCGGTCCTCCGGTGCTGGTGCTGCACGCCAGCCAGACCGGTCAGGCGGAGGAACTCGCCTGGCAGACCGCCAAGGCGCTGCACCTCGCGGGCATGCCGGTGCGCGTGGCCGCGCTCGGCGAGATCGATGCGCAGGCATTGAAGGACGCGCGCCATGCGCTGTTCATCGCCTCGACCTACGGCGAGGGCGACGCGCCCGACAGCGCCGCGCCGTTCGCGCGCGACCTGATGGCGGCCGGCGACGGTGACGATGCCACCGCGTTGATCGACCTGTCGGCGCTGCAGGTCGGCGTGCTCGCGCTCGGCGACGCGACCTACACCCACTTCTGCGGTTTCGGCCGCGCGCTCGACACGTGGCTGCGCGAGCGCGGCGCGCAGTCGATGTTCGATCGCATCGAGGCCGACCGTTCCGATCCGGCTGCGCTCGCGACCTGGCGACAGCACCTGAGCCACTTCGCGGGCACCGCCGACCTGGCCGAATGGGAGGCGCCGGTCTTCTCGCCGTGGCGATTGCGCGTGCGGCGTCATCTCAATCCAGGCAGTCAGGGCGGACCGGTGTTCCACCTCGCGCTGACGCCGGCGGATGGATCGCCGCTTCCGGATTGGGAAGCGGGCGATCTCGTCCAGGTGCTGCCCGCGGCGAACGCCAATGCCGATGCGGATGCCAGTGGTGATGGCGACGCCGACGCATCACGGCCGCGCGAGTACACGATCTGTTCACTGCCGGCCGATGGCGCGGTGGAGTTGATGGTGCGACGGACCTCGCGTGAGGACGGTGCGCCGGGGCGCGCGTCGGGGCTGCTCACCGAGCAGCTGGCACTGGAAGGCACGGTCGCGCTGCGGCTGCGCGCCCATGCGAGCTTCCGTATCGGCGCCAACGCGGCGCGGCCGCTGATCCTCATCGGCAACGGCACCGGACTCGCCGGTCTGCGCGCGCACTTGAAGTCCCGCGCGCAAACCCGCATGAACACGGCGCATGCGGACAACGTGTCGCCGGCCCCGGCCTGGTTGCTCTTCGGCGAACGCCAGTCCGCGCACGACGCGCATTACCGCGACGAGATCGACACCTGGCAGCGCGACGGTCTGATCGCCCATGCCGACTGGGCGTTCTCCCGCGATCAGGACGAGCGCATCCACGTGCAGCACCTGCTCGCGCGACATGCGCAGCGCCTGCGCGAATGGGTCGCGGACGGTGCCGCGCTGTACGTCTGCGGCAGCCTGCAAGGCATGGCCGGCGCGGTCGACGCGGTGCTGCGCGAGACGCTCGGCGAGGCCGAGGTCGATGCGCTCATTCGTGACGGCCGGTATCGACGCGACGTCTACTGAGCCGTCCGGCCACCCCACTGCCCTGCCCCGACGAACCACGGGGAACCCCGTAGGCGGCGATGCCATAGGCGTGTCGGACATGCGGCGATTGATGCGCGAGCGCGACAAACACGGGCCGCGGCGTTGACTCGAGGGGCTTTTCTCCCCTGGTAAAGCCTTCTCAATGGCAGAGGTGCGCAGTACCATTGCCCGCGCAGGGTGCCAACGAGTACCGAAGGCGTCAGACCTTCACCAGGGCCCGGCACATCAACAACCCTTGATGGAGAGAATCGAAATGGCAACTGCGAAGAAGGCCGCGCCCGCCAAGAAGGCGGCTCCGGCGAAGAAGGCGGCTCCGGCGAAGAAGGCCGCCGCTCCGGCGAAGAAGGCGGCCCCGGCGAAGAAGGCAGCGGCTCCGGCGAAGAAGGCGGCCCCGGCCAAGAAGGCCGCCGCTCCCGCCAAGAAGCGCACCCCGAACGCCGCCTTCATGAAGGCCCTGACCCCCAGCCCCGCGCTGGCCGCGATCGTCGGCGACAAGCCGCTGCCGCGCACCGACGTGGTGAAGAAGGTCTGGGAATACATCAAGAAGCACAACCTGCAAGACGCTGCGCAGAAGCGCGTCATCAATGCCGACGCGAAGCTGAAGGAAATCTTCGGCAAGGCCAAGGCCGACATGTTCGAGATGACCCGTCTGATCAACAGCCATCTGAAGGATTGAACGCGGGGCCGTCAGGCCCTTCGCGTTCAGGACAAGGCCCGCCTCGCGCGGGCTTTTTTGCGTCCGTGCTCAGGCGCGCATCAGACGCGCAAGGTGCGCGCGATCGGATCCAGCGTCACCGCGAGCCCGATGGGCAGCGGCAAATTCGGCGTCGTGTGGCCGCTCGGCCATCCGGCGAGCACCGGCACGCCGAGCTCTCCGAAGTAGTCGGCGAGCACCTCGTCCGGCGCGTCCGCGTCGCTGAAGCTGCCCAGCAGGACGCCGGCCAGTTCGTCGAGCGCGCCGCTCAATCGCAGCTGGCACAGCAGCCGATCGATCTTGTACGGATCCTCGCCGACGTCCTCCAGGAACAGGATCGCACCGCGCAAGTCCGGCATGAAGGGCGTGCCCAGCAGCGCCGCGAGCACCGCCAGGTTGCCGCCGCTCAACACGCCGCGCACCGGCGCATGGCCGCGATACAGCGCATGACCGGGCAGCGCCGGACCGAGCGCATCCCCCACGCGCAAGCCCGCGCGCAGTCGATCGGCCAGCGCGCGCGCATCGTCCCAGGCGGCCTCGCCCTTGTGCCAGTCGGACGCCGGCATCGGCGCATGCCAGCCGGCCATTCCGAGCTGCTGCCGCAGCGCGTGCAGCGCGGTCAGATCGCTGTAGCCGATGAGCGGCTTCGGGAAACGGCGCAGCGTCGCGCGGTCGATGCGATCGAGCAGCCGCATGCAGCCGTAGCCGCCGCGCAGGCCGATGACGGCATCGACCTGCGGATCGGCCAGCGCTTCATGCAGGTCGGCGAGCCGGCGCGCGTCGTCCGCCGCCAGATGCCCGAGGAACGCGGGACCCGCGCATCCGGGAAACACCTTCGCGCGGAATCCGAGCCGCTCGATCATCGGCACGACCTGTTCCAGCGTGCCCTCGCGCGGCGGACCGGCGGGCGCGATCACGCCCAGGCACGCATGCTCAGGAAGCGGCGGCAACAGCACTTGATCGTCAGCCATGCGGCGCTCCATCAGGTGCTTCATGCTGCGCTCTGCCTTCCAGCCACCGCGCGAGCCGCGCATCGATCGCCGCGCCCAGCGCGGGAATGCGCCAGGTCGTCGCGCAGGCCGGATGCGGCGCGTAGCGCGCGCCCAGGTTGCTCAGCAGCGCGATCAGATAGTGACGACGCCGCGGCGCGATGCCGTGCACGATGCCGGCGTCGGCCGTGTAGTTCTCCGTGTTGCCGGTCTTGTGGGCGAACCAGACCTCGCCGCCGCTGGCGAAACGGCGCAGGTCACCGGACTTCGACACCTCGCCCGCATGCAGCGAGCCGTCGGGTTGCAGCCACCGGTCGGGCAAGCGCGCCGGCATGCCGGGGATCCAGCCAGGCACGCCGCCCAGCGCGCCGCTGGACAAGACCTCGTGCAGCGCCTGGTCCTGCAGCGCGTGCATCGCCTGGTTGCGGCTCTCGGCGGACAGACGCGGTGCCTTCGCATCGAGCCACGGCGCGGCCGGCGCCGTCGGATCGAGCCACCACAACAGCCGCACCGTGTCCCAGGCCGTCATCTGGATCTGACCGACACCCGATCCCGACCCGTTCCCCCAACCGCCTTCCGCGGTCGTGTTGGCGAATCGCAGCGTCGTCAGCCCGAGCGACGCGAAGAGCGTGTGCAGCTCGTTGCGCACCTCACGCCCTTGATCCCGCCGAATGGCGCCGGCGGCGTGCATCAGCGTGACCAACGCGGAGGTCGCTTCGTTGCTGCTCCAGGTGACCATGTCGTAGGCCCAGTCGGCCACGACGCGTTCGCGACCGCCATACGTGAGCGGCTGCCACCAGGTCGCGCGGCCCTGATCGACCAGCCGGCCCACGCCGACCAGCAGCATCAGCTTGAGCAGCGACGCGGGATACGGCGCGACAACGCGCCCGCCGCCGGGACCGGCCTCGCCGGCCAGTGGCGTCCAGCGCATAGCGGACCAGTCGCTGTCGGGCCGCCACGCGATCGAGTGGCCCTCGCCATCGCGTTGATCGGCCAGATAGCGGATGTTGCGCGCGGCGCCTGCATCAGCGGGCAGCTCGGCGATCAGGCCCTGCGGGAACTCGCGCGAGAACAGCACGTTCGCCGCGACCGGCGGCCCCTGCTCGGGGAACGCGACAACGGCGAGATCGATGCTGGGGAAGTGCCGGATCGGACGACCCTCATCCTGCGAGTCGGGCGTCGCGCCGAAGTCCTGCGCGAGCACCGCCTCGCGCATCGCCTGCGCGAGCGCGGCCGCGGACATCGCAGGCATCGCGGGTGTCGCGGGTGGGGTCATCGCGCGGCCTCAGGCCGGACGCAGCGCCAGCCCGTCCAGCGCGATCGGGCTGGGCTTGCCGGACACGAGGTCGGCCACGATGCGGGCCGAGCCGAAGGAGAAGGTGAAACCAAGAGCGCCATGGCCGACATTCAGCCACAAGCCGCGCAGCGGCGTCTGACCGAGCATCGGCGCGCCGCTGGGCGTGGCCGGCCGCAGCCCGGCCCAGGGCACGGCGCGGTCGTAGTCGGCGGCCTTGGGGAAGGTCTCGCGCACATTGCGTTGCAGCGCGGCCAGGCGCTTCGGATCGATGCGGGTGTCGTCGCCGACCAGGTCCACCATCGCGGCCACCCGCAGCTGGTCGCCGATGCGCGCGTACAGGGTCTTGCGTTCGAAGTCGGTGACGCTGACCGTCGGCGGCCGATGCACGCCGTGGATCGGCGCCGACAGGCTGTAGCCCTTGAGCGGATACAGCGGCAGCCGCACGCCGACGCGCGCCGCCAGCGCCGCGCTGTGCAGGCCGGCGGCCAGCACGAAGCCCTCGGCGCCGAGCTCGCCGCTATCCGTCCTCAGCGCTACGACGCGATCGCCCTCGACGACGAAGTCGGTGGCTTGCGCCTGCACCAGACCCCGGAAGTTGGGATGACGCGCGAGCCGCTCGCCCAGTTGCACGGTGAGCGCATGGCAATCGGCGACCGCCTCGCCTGAGGTGAAGATGCCGCCGGCGAGCCACTCCGCGCCGCCGTCGCCCAGCGAGGGCTCGATGGCGAGGCATTCCTCGCGGGTCAGCGCGCGTTCGGGTCCGCCGGCCGAGGTGCGCGCGGCGACGCGGGCGAATTCCTCCGCCTGGCGGTACACGACGAGCTTGCCCGGCGAGCGCAGCGCGATCGCATCCAGCGCCGCATGCCGCTGCAGTTCAGCGAAGCACTGCTGGCTGAAAGCGCCGAGCTCGAGCAGCCGCTCGGTGGTCCGGCGATTGATCGGGCCGCGGCAATGCGCGAGGAAGGCCATCAGCCAGCGCCATTGCGTCAGCGTGCCGTCGGGCTTGAAACGCAGCGGTCCATCGGGATCCAGCAGCCACTTCAGCGCCTTGAGCGGCACGCCCGCGTCCGCCAGCGGCGACACGTAGCGGTAGCTGAGCTGCCCGCCGTTGGCCCGGCTCGCGCCGGTGGCCAGCGCGGCATCGCGTTCCACCAGCGTCACCCGATGCCCCGCCTCCGCCAGGGCCCAGGCGGTGGTGACGCCCACGACGCCTCCACCGATCACGACGAGTTGCTTCATCCCGGACGAAATCATTCTTGAATGGTCCGGGAGGGTACGGATTCGGGCCGGCGTCAGCCAATGAAAGCGGCGCCGGGATCCATAACCTTGTTGAATGCTCGCAAGGGCGATGCCCGGCGAGCGCGTCCTGCGGACGCTCTACGCGATCAGCGGGCCGCGACGCGGCGGCGCGCGGCGACGGCCAGCGCGCCCAGGCCCAGCGCGAACAGCAGCCAGGTCTGGGGTTCGGGCACGCCCGGCGTGATCGGCGGCACGACGATGCCGCCGCCATTGCCGCCCTGCGGCAGTTGCGGCAGCGTGATCACCGGCGGCGCGGTGACGGTCGGGCCGGGGCTGGTGCCCACGCTCCCGCCGCTGCCCGGGGTGATGAGGCTGGCGCCCGAGGACGAGGTCGCCGTCGGCGGCAGGCCGGCCGTGCGCGAGAAGCTGCCCGGATCGCCGCCGCCGCCGTCCGTGGCACCGGCCGCGGGCGGCTCGAACATCAGCGGTTCTTCTTCGTTCTTCGCGGTCTGCGCGCCACCGGCGGGCGGCTTGAGCGCACCGCGCGCGATGCGGCTGACGTTGCGACACACCGTCGGCACGAGGATGCACTGGCCGTCCTCGCAGTACACGAGGCCGCGTTCCAGCGTCTGCTCGGTCCACTTCGAGCGCGTGACCGTCTTGCAGACCGAGCCGGCGCCGAAGTGCATGTCGCGGATCTCGCTGCCGTACTCGTAGCGGCCGACGATGCTGTCGCGGTGGATGTCGACGATCTCGTCGTACTGGCGCGCGGTCATGCGGGCCTTGAGCTTGGCGCGGGTCGCGGCGGGGATGTCCTTGTAGCGATCCACGGCCGCGACCAGATCCCCCATGAAGGGATTCACGCCCGGGCGGTCCCAGGAACAGTTCGGCAGCGTCACCGTGGACGCGGCCATCGCAATCGCAGCCACCAACGACATGACAGTTCTCTTTTTTCGGCGGCCGCCTCCGGGAGAGGATCTCCTCGGGGTCAAGCCTTGCCGGCAGTCATCCCTGTATCCATCCGTTGTCTTGAATCACCGGATGTGACGAGGGTTGGCGGCAGTGTAGGGAGCGCAAGCCCGACGCCTCCGGGCCTCCCCCTCAGCCGAGGGTGTGTGCGAGCGTGGTTTTTGTCACAGGGATCTCACAGATCGCACACCGCCGGTAAAAGTACCGGTGGCATGGACAACGCTGGCAGCCCGGGGATTCGCTGGTATCGTGCGCAGTCTCCCGCCTGCAGTCACCATGTCGTCCCCCACCGCCGCCCGCCACGTCCTGTATGTCGAGGACGACCGCATCAACATCGTGCTGATGGAGGAAGTCTTCCGCCTGATGCCCGGCTGGACGCTGGATGTCGCGGAGACCGGGGCGCAGGCGATGGAGATGCTGTCCCGTATCACGCCCACGCTGGTGCTGATGGACATGAACCTGCCGGACATGAACGGCCTGGAGCTGATGGCGCTGGTGCGCGCCGATGCCCGGCTGGCGTCGCTGCGCTGCATCGCGCTGTCGGCCGACGTGATGGACGACCAGCGCCAGCGCGCCCGCGCCGTCGGATTCCAGGATTACTGGCTCAAGCCGATCGACGTGCGGCAGTTGCGCGCCGCGCTCGAGAAGCTCTAAAAAAGAAGCCCGCTGGTCAGGCGGGCTTCCGAAACAAAAAAGAAGCCCGCTGGTCAGGCGGGCTTCGAAATGCCGGGGGGAAGCGTGGCGTCTTCGGAGCGCAGGTCCCGCGGTCAACCGCGAGGCTTGCTGGCCTCTTCGGCCTGAGGTCCCGGCACGGTCTGCTCGGCCCAGTGCAGCGGCAGGGTCGGTGAAGGACGCATGGCCTCGTTCACATCCGCCAGCCACAAGGCGATGACGGCGGCGCTGGCCACGGCGGTCAGGGCGGTGAGAAAGGTCTTGGCGGCGTCGTTCATGGTGGTCCCCTGCGGTGCGTTCCTGTCCTGGGAAAGATCGATGAGGATGGACTGTGCGCGCCGCCCCGCGCGTTCACCACGGGCAGGCGACGAATTGCCGCAATCGCGCGCCGAAATGCCGCTCGACGGGCTGAATGGAAGTTTGGGGGGGTCTGCAGCAGGCCGGGCGCCCCGGGACCGCAAAGGCGGCAGCGCCGCCGGGACCATCAGGCCAATCAGGCCGGCCAGGGCGCGAGCCGCTCCGCGAGCGCCGCCGCCGGCTGCGGCCGGCAGTACAGATAGCCTTGCTGCTGCCAGCAGCCCAGCGCCAGCAGTGCGTCGCGCTGGGCCTCGGTCTCGACGCCCTCGGCCACCACGTCGATGCCCAGCGCCTCGGCCATGCCCATCATGGCGCGCACCAGCGCGCGGTCGTCGGCGCTGGCGGGCAGGTCGCGCACGAACGCGCGGTCGATCTTGAGCCGCGCCGGACGCAGCAGCTTCAGGTAGGCCAGCGACGAATATCCGGTGCCGAAGTCGTCCACCGACAGGCTCAGGCCCAGCTCCGACAGCCGCGCCAGCGTGTGCAGCACCGTGTCGGTGTCGGTCAGCAGCGTGCTCTCGGTCAGCTCGATGGCGAGCTCGCCGGGGCTGACCGCGTGGCGGCGCATCGCGTCGGCGATGCGTTCGGCCAGGCGGGGTTCGCGGAACTGCAGCGCCGACAGGTTGATCGAGATCGGCCCCGGATGCCGCCCCGTCGCCTTCCAGCGCGCCAGCTGCGCGCAGGCCTGCTCGATGGTGCTCCAGCCCAGGTCCAGGATCTGGCCGGTCTCCTCGGCCAGCTCGATGAAGTGGCCCGGCATGACCAGCCCGCGCTGCGGATGCTGCCAGCGCATCAGCGCCTCCAGCCCGGACCACGCCCCGGTGCGCGCGTCGACGACGGCCTGGTAATGCAGCAGCAGCTCGTCGCGCTCCAGCGCGAGCTTGAGCTCGCGTTCCAGCTCCAGGCGCTGCACGGCCGCGGCGTCCATGTCTTGCTGGAAGAAGCTGTAGCGCGAGCGCCCCAGCTGCTTGGCGCGGTACATCGCCAGGTCGGCATGCCGGACCAGCGTGTCGAAGTCCTCGCCGTCGCGCGGGAAGAGCGCGATGCCGATGCTGGCCGACACGCTCGCCACGCCGCCCTCGAGCTGCAGCGGCGCGTTGAGCGCCTCGATCAGCCGCTGCGCCGCGGGCGCGACGTGCTCGCTCGAATCGCGCATCAGCAGCAGGAACTCGTCGCCGCTGACGCGGCAGGCGAGATCGGATTCACGCACCGCCTGGCGCAGCCGCTCGCTGGCCTGCAGCAGCATGCGGTCGCCCGCGGCATGGCCCAGCGAGTCGTTGATCGCCTTGAAGCGGTCCAGGTCGACGAAGAGCAGCGCCAGGTGCGTCTGGTCGCGCCGAGCCACGGCGGCCTCGTGCAGGAAGACCTCGCGGAACAGCGTGCGGTTGGGCAGGCCGGTGAGGTGGTCGTACATCGCGAGCTGATGCAGCTGCGCGTTCTTGCCTTCCATGTCGGCGAGCAGTCCGGCGATCTGCTGGCCCATCTGATCGAGGTGCACGCCGAGCTGGCCCAGCTCGTCCTTGCGGTTCCAGCGCAGCCGCGGCACGGGCTGGCGCTCGGCGATCGCGCTGGCCAGGCGCTTGAGGCGGTCGATCGGGCGGACCATGCGCAGGTAGAAGACCAGCAGCACGATGCCGACGCCGACGGCGACCTGCACGGCCACGATCAGCGCGGTCTGGCGGCGGCCTTCCTCGAGCATGCGTTCCTGGGCGGCGTCGTCGAACTGCACGCGCAGGCTGCCCAGCACCTGGCCCTCGCGCTGGATGGTCGCGGCCAGCGTGACCGTGGGCCAACCGGCGCTGCACTTGGTGCGCACGATGTCACGGGTGTCGGCGCGCTCCTCGCTGAGCTCCACGGCGCAGACGTTCACGTCAGAGAGCAGTTGATCCAGCGCGCGCTGCACGGCGGGGCTGTCGACGGTCCACAGCGGCTCGGCCAGGCCATTGGCGGCGAGGGTGAGCACGGCCGCGCGCTGACCCTCCAGCACGGGCTCCATGCTGCGGCGGATGAAGGCGTCGCTGAAGGCCACGAGCGCCAGCGCGGGCGCCGCGATCCCGATGACCACCGCCAGCAGGATGACGCTGCGCAGGGACAGGGACGGGACGTGGAGCTTGATCAAGGCGTGCGGCGGGGGAACGGGGATCCGCACGATTCTGCACCCCGAAGGAGATTCGGGGCACCCCGCCGAACCCAGGAAACCCGGGACGGCGAGGCAAAGTCAGCAGCCGATCGTGTTTGCTCCCCGAACTGCGGGGGGGCGGGTGGATCGGTTGCCGACGGGCAAGACCCGGACCGGCGGGGAGCCGGCCGGGGTGCCTTACTGGCCGGTGGCCGGAGCCGGCGCCGGGGTGGCGGCGCTCGGCGCGGTGCCGATGGTCTTGGCGAGCAGCTTCTCGACACGAGCCCAGAAGTCCTCGTTGTTGGACAGCTTGCGCCAGCCGTGGCCTTCGTCCGAATACACGACCCACTCGACGTTCTTGTTGCCGGCGGACTCGACGGCGCCCCGGAAGTCGGTGCCGTGCTTGAGCGGCACGCGGTCGTCGCTGGCGCCATAGGCCAGCAGCAGCGGCTGCTTGAGCTCTGCAGCGCGCTTGACCGGGGAGGTCTTGCGGAACTGCTCGGCGTCGGCCTTCTGGTCGCCGACCAGCGCCTTCATGCCGTATTTCTTGCTCGAGTCGGACGAGTCGCTCCAGTGGATGTCGAACAGCAGGTCGATGTCGGTCACGCCGACCCAGCTGATGCCGCACTTGTACTGGTCCGGGTCCTTGATCATCCCCATCAGCGTCGCGTAGCCGCCGTAGCTCGCGCCGGCGATGCACACGCGCTGCGGGTCCACCCAGCCCTTGCTGACGGCCCACTTCAGCGAGTCGCTGACGTCGTCCTGCATCGCCAGGCCCCACTGCTTCCAGCCGGCGCGGAAGAGCTTGTAGCCGTAGCCCTCGCTGCCGCGGAACTCGGGCTCGATCACGACGTAGCCGCGCGAGGCCAGGAACTGCGCGTCGGGCGACCAGGCCCAGCTCGTGCCCTTGACCCAGGGACCGCCGTGCACCAGCACGACCGCCGGGCGAGGACCCGTGGCCTTGCCGCGCGGCATGGTCACGACGACGGGGAACTCCATGCCGTCGCGCGCCTTGATGCGGACCATGTCGCGCTGGCCCATCTGCGCCGGCTTGATCCAGGGACGGCTGGCGCCCAGGCCTTGCAGCTTGTCGGCAGCGCCGTCATACAGATAGAACTCGCCGGGATTGGTGTCCGAGAACGAGGTCACCAGCACGCGGGACGTGGTGAGGCACGCGCCGCACTGGAGCATGTTGACGCGACCGGGCAGCTGCTTGTCGATCTTCGCCTGCCAGTCCTTGAGCTTGGCGTTGAACCAGACGGTGCCAGGCGCATCGGTGTCGTAGTCCACACCCAGGATCTGCCTGGTGTCGCGGTCCACGATGGGCGTCGGGTTGATGTCGTAGCCCTTGGCGGAGATCAGCGGCTGCTTCTCGATCTTGCGCGTGACCGGATCCATCTTGTACAGCGACGCCTCGTCGCTGCTGATGCGGGCCGAGATCAGGCGCAGGTCCTTGCCATCGGAGATCGCGGGCGACACCGGCGGCTCGCTCTGCGTGCCTTCCTGCAGCACGACCCACTTGTCGTCGGCGTCCTTCACGTAAGTCGCGATGCGGTCATCGCGGCTGACGATCAGGCCCCAGGGCTTGCCGGTCACGTCCACCTGCCAGCCCACGGCGTTGGGCGGCGCGCCCTCGTCGATGAAGCGGCGAATGCCGTTCTCGACGTTCAGGCGCGCGAGTCGCACGTTCTCCAGCTCGCCGCGCATGTTGCCCTTGGCGTTGATGACCAGCACGTCGTTGCTGCCATCGGCGATCAGGCCGGCGTACGCCCAGTCCGGATCGAGGATGCGCTGCGCGGTGCGCGAGCCGGTCTCGCCCTGCTGGCCGAACTTGGCATGGATCAGCGGGCGGGTGTCGCTGCCGTCACGCTTGACGGACCACAGGCCGCCGCCTTGCAGCTGGCGCTCGTTGCCCTTGTCGGTGGCGCCCGCGGTGTAGATCAGGCGATCGTCGGTGACCCAGGCGTAGGTGCCGATGCCGGCGTCGCCGAAGCCCGCGACCACCTTCACGTTGCGCGGGTTGTCGAGCTCGATGATCGCGAGCACGCCGTTCTCGTCCTTGCCGCGCACCACCGTGGCGATGAACTTGCCGTCCGGAGACAGGATCGGGCGGCTCATCTGGGATTGGCGGAAGAAATCCGCGATCGGCGGCTTGGCATCGGCGGCCGGGGCCGGAGTCGTCTGGGCGGTGGCCCAGGGGGTCGCGGCGCCCAGGGCCGCGGCAAGCGCCAGGGTCAGGCGCAGATACTTCGTTCGCATTGCTCGTTGTCCTCCATCTCCAACGTCTTGATCCGGCTCTGCCGGACCGGCGATTGTGGAGGGCCCCTCCCCTGTGACACCGGGGTGACAACCCTGAGAAACCGCCTTCGGAGGGCCCCCCGTCGGCCCCCGCGCCACACCCTTCGGGGTGAGACCGTGCGAAGCGCGATCTTGACGGCAGGCCTATCATGTCGAGTTCGCCTCCGCAGTCCCGGCGCTCGCGCCCGTCCGCCCCGTTCGCCCATGCCCACGTCCGTCCCGCCCGCCGCTCCTCCGACTTCCGATCGTCCGACTTCCGATCGTCCGGATAACGACGCCGGGAAATACATGGCACAGGCCCTGGGCCGCGCCACCGGAGCGGTCGGCGAGGCGCCGATGATCCGCGTCCGCGGCGCGCGCACCCACAACCTCAAGAACATCGACGTCGACCTGCCCCGCAACCAGCTGGTCGTCATCACCGGGCTGTCGGGCTCGGGCAAGTCCTCGCTCGCCTTCGATACGCTGTACGCCGAAGGTCAGCGCCGCTACGTCGAGAGCCTCTCCGCCTACGCGCGCCAGTTCCTGCAGTTGATGGACAAGCCCGAGGTCGACGTGATCGAGGGCCTGTCGCCGGCGATCTCCATCGAGCAGAAGGCCACCAGCCACAACCCGCGCTCCACCGTCGGCACCGTCACCGAGATCCACGACTACCTGCGCCTGCTCTACGCCCGCGCCGGCACGCCCTTCTGCCCCGACCACCACCTGCCGCTGGAAGCGTCCAGCGTCGGCCAGATGGTCGACGCCGTGCTCGCCATGCCCGACGAGTCCCGGCTGATGGTGCTCGCGCCGGTCGTGCGCGACCGCAAGGGCGAGTTCATCGAGCTCTTCCAGGACCTGCAGGCGCAGGGCTACGTACGTTTCCGCGTCGACGGCCAGACCGTCGAGGTCGCCGAGCTGCCCGCGCTGAAGAAGGCCGAGAAGCACGACATCGACGTCGTCGTCGACCGCATCAAGCTGCGCCATGACAGCGCCGACTCGCTGCGCCAGCGCCTGGCGGAAAGCTTCGAGGCCGCGCTGCGCCTGGCCGACGGCCGCGCGCTCGTGCTCAACATGGACAGCGGCACCGGGTCCATCTACTCCAGCAAGTTCGCGTGCCCGATCTGCAGCTACTCGCTGCCGGAGCTCGAGCCGCGGCTGTTCTCGTTCAACTCGCCGGTGGGCGCCTGCCCGTCCTGCGAGGGCCTGGGTCAGGTCACCGTCTTCGACCCGGAACGCGTGGTCGCCTTCCCGACGCTGAGCCTGGCCAGCGGCGCGGTCAAGGGCTGGGACCGGCGCAACGCCTACACCTTCTCGATGCTCGAGTCGGTGGCCAAGCATTACGACTTCGACATCGAGCTGCCCTTCGAGGAACTGCCCGATCAGGCCCGACAGGTCCTGCTGCAGGGCTCCGGCGAGGACGAGATCAGCTTCACCTACCAGGCCGAGGGCGCCAACGGGCGCAAGCGCACGGTCAAGCGCTCGCACCCGTTCGAGGGCATCCTGCCCAACCTGCAGCGCCGCTTCCGCGAGACCGATTCGGCCGCGGTGCGCGAGGAGCTCGCCCGGTACCAGAGCGCCAAGCCCTGCCCGCACTGCGAAGGCTCGCGCCTGCGCCGCGAGGCGCGCAACGTGCTGCTGCAACCGGCCGAGGCCGCCGACGGCGAGCGCGGCAAGCCGATCTACGAGGTCGAGCACGCCACGCTGCGCGAGGCGCTGCATTACTTCGAGGGCCTGAAGCTCAAGGGCGCCAAGGCCGAGATCGCCGACAAGGTCATCCGCGAGATCGCCTCGCGGCTGCACTTCCTCAACGACGTCGGGCTGAACTACCTGAGCCTGGACCGCAGCGCCGACACGCTGTCGGGCGGCGAGGCGCAGCGCATCCGGCTCGCGTCGCAGATCGGCTCCGGGCTGACCGGCGTGATGTACGTGCTGGACGAGCCCAGCATCGGCCTGCACCAGCGCGACAACGATCGGCTCATCGGCACGCTGCGCCGCCTGCGCGACCTGGGCAACTCGGTGCTCGTCGTCGAGCATGACGAGGACGCGATCCGCGCCGCCGACCACGTGCTGGACCTGGGTCCGGGCGCGGGCGTGCACGGCGGCCGCATCATGGCGCAAGGCACGCCCGAGGAAGTCGCGGCCAATCTGGAGTCGTCCACCGGCCGTTATCTCAGCGGCGTCGAGCGCATCGAGGTTCCGAAGAAGCGCCATGCGCTCGCGGACAGCGCCGATCCGCGCACGCTGAAGATCGTCAACGCGCGCGGCAACAACCTCAAGGGCGTGACCGCCGAGTTCCCCGTCGGGCTGCTGACCTGCGTGACCGGCGTGTCGGGCTCGGGCAAGAGCACGCTGGTCAACGACACGCTGTACGCGGCCGTGTCGCGCAAGCTGTACCAGAGCCACGCCGAGCCGGCCGAGCATGACGAGATCGACGGCATGGACGCCTTCGACAAGGTCATCAACGTCGACCAGTCCCCGATCGGGCGCACGCCGCGCTCCAACCCGGCGACCTACACCGGCCTGTTCACGCCGATCCGCGAGCTCTTCGCCGAGATGCCCACCGCGCGCGAGCGCGGTTACGGCGCCGGCCGCTTCAGCTTCAACGTCGCGGGCGGCCGCTGCGAGTCCTGCCAGGGCGACGGCGTGCTGAAGGTGGAGATGCACTTCCTGCCCGACGTCTATGTCCCCTGCGACACCTGCGGCGGCAAGCGCTACAACCGCGAGACGCTGGAGGTGCTCTACAAGGGCAAGAACATCTCCGAGGTGCTGGGGCTCACGGTGGAGGACGCGTTGGGCTTCTTCAGCGCGGTGCCGACGCTGGCGCGCAAGCTGCAGACGCTGATGGACGTGGGCCTGGGATACGTGAAGCTGGGCCAGAGCGCCACGACGCTCTCGGGCGGCGAGGCGCAACGGGTGAAGCTGGCGCTGGAACTCTCCAAGCGCGACACCGGCCGCACGCTCTACATCCTGGATGAGCCGACGACCGGGCTGCACTTCGCCGACATCGCGTTGCTGCTCAAGGTGCTGCACCAGCTGCGCGATGCGGGCAACACGATCGTGATCATCGAGCACAACCTCGACGTGATCAAAACCGCCGACTGGCTGATCGACATGGGCCCCGAGGGCGGCTCGGGCGGCGGACGCCTGCTGGTGGCCGGCACCCCCGAGGAGGTGGCCGAGTGCGAGGCCAGCCACACCGGGCGCTACCTGAAGCCCCTGCTGGCGCGGGGCTGAGCCCGAGGCCTCATCGGGCGCCTCATCGGACGCCTTGTCGGTGCCCGGGGCGGGACCGAGGCCTCCTGGCCGCGGTCCCTGCTCCTCTTCAGATCCTCAGATCCTCAGATCCTCAAGAGAGGACAGCCGCCATCGCGTTCGCGGTGGCCTCGACGTTGCGCGTGTTCAGACCCGCGACGCACATCCGGCCCGAGCGCAGGATGTACACGCCGAATTCCTCGCGCAGGCGATCGACCTGCTCCGGCGTCAGGCCGGTGTAGCTGAACATGCCGCGCTGGGTCAGGAAGTAGTCGAAGTTGCGGCCGGGGATCTTGGCCGTGATGACCTCGAACAGCGCGTTGCGCATGGCCAGGATGCGCTCACGCATCTCCTCGACTTCGCCTTCCCACAGCGCGCGCAGCGACGGATCGCCCAGCACCTTGGCCACGACCTGGCCGCCATGCATCGGCGGGTTGGAGTAGTTGCGGCGGATGGTGAACTTCAGCTGGCCCAGCACGTTGGCCGCCTGCGCCGCGTCCGGGCACACGACCGACAGCGCGCCGCAGCGCTCGCCGTACAGGCTCATGTTCTTGGAGAAGCTGTTGGCGACGAAGAAGCTCAGGCCCGCCGCGGCCAGCGCGCGGATGGCGAAGGTGTCCTGCTCCAGGCCGTCGCCGTAGCCCTGATAGGCCAGGTCGAGGAAGGCGATCAGCTCACGTTCCCTGAGCACCGGGATCAGCGCGTCCCACTGCGACTGCGTCAGGTCCACGCCGGTCGGGTTGTGGCAGCACGCGTGCAGCAGCACGATGGAACGGGCGGGCGCCTCGGACAGCGCCTGCAGCATCGCGTCGAAACGCAGGCCGCCGGTCTTGGCGTCGTAATACGGGTAGCTGCGGCACTCGATGTAGGAGCCCTCGAAGACCGCGCGGTGGTTGTCCCAGGTCGGGTCGCTGAGGTAGATCGCGCTGTCGGGGAAGTAGCGCTTGATGAAGTCGGCGCCGACCTTCAGGCCGCCCGAGGAGCCCACGCCCTGGATCGTCGCGACCCGGTTGGACTTCAGCGCCTCGCTGTCGGCACCGAACAGCAGCTTCTGCACCTCGGTGCGGAAGTTGGCGGCGCCCTCCATCGGCAGGTAGGGGCGCGCGCCGGCTTGCTCCACCACGGCCAGCTCGGCCCGGCGCACCGAATCCAGCATCGGGATGCGACCGTCGTCATCGAAGTAGATGCCGATGGACAGGTTGATCTTCTGCGTGCGCGGATCCTTCTGGAACGCTTCGTTGAGGCTCAGGATGGGATCGCCCGCGTAGGCGTCGACGTGCTGGAACATGCTGGGAACTCCACGGTGGACAAAGGCCCCGTGGCGACAGCCGCGCGGCGCCGGCCATTATCCCCAGCCGCGTGCGCGCGCACCGGAACAGCCCTGGCGGCCGCGCACCGATACAGCCCGACGACAATGCCGGCTTCGCATCACCCGATGCACATGCATTCAAGAATCACATGATCCAGGACTTCAACGCGCGCGGCGCGGCCTGCCTGCCCGGCCACATGGGCATCGAAATCGTCGAGGTCGAGAAGGGGCGCGTCTTCGCGCGACTGCCGGTGGCCCAGCAGGTGATGGCGCCCAACGGCTACCTGCACGCCGGCAGCGTCGTGACGCTGGCCGACACCTGCTGCGGCTACGGCTGCATCGCGTCGCTGCCCGAGGGCGCGAGCAACTTCACCACGGTGGAACTCAAGTCCAACCACCTGGGCACGGCGCGCGACGGCGTCATCGAATGCACCGCCGTGGCCGTGCACATGGGCCGCACGACGCAGGTCTGGGACGCTACCGTCACCCACAACGGCAAGACCATCGCGCTGTTCCGCTGCACGCAGATGGTCCTGTACCCGAAGGCCTGACTGCCACCTTCGGAGCGCTTGGCCGCCATGGCATGGGCCCTTGCCGGCCAGCGGCAAAACCCCAAGCCATGCCGTCCCTGAGCCACCGAGGCAATCGTCAGAGCGCCTTGCCGCTCCCGATCGCCATCACCAGCCGCGTGACGAGCACGAGCTTGGGCGCGATGGCGTCGACGACGACGTACTCGCTGTCGCTGCTGTGCGCGCCGAAACCGCGCACGCCCAATCCCTCGATCACCGGCGCCTTCGTGGCCAGCGCCGCGTAGGCCGCATCGGTGCCGCCGCCCGTCGGGCGGTCGCGCACCACGAGCTCCAGCTTCTGCTCCTCCGCCAGCGCCTTGGCCTTGGCCGCCAGCGCGCGCGAGGCGTCCGTGGCCTGCAGCGGCGGACGGCGCCGGTCAAACGTCAGCGTGACCTCGGCATCCGGAATCAGCTTGTTCTGGATGCGCTTGCGCAACTCCGCTTCCAGCCCGTCGAAGTCGGCGACCCGATCCGCGCGCGCATCGCCGTTGGCCTCGGCGCGCTCGGGAATGGCGTTGCGCACCGAGCCCGACTTGGCCATCGTCCAGTTCAGGTGCAGGCCGCGTTTGGGATCGGACAGATCGCGCGTCTGCAGGATCTGATGCGCCATCTCGTACAACGCGTTGATGCCGCGCTCCGGCGCCGCGCCCGCATGCGAGGACCGGCCCTTGACCTTCAGGTCCACCGAGGCGATGCCGCTGGTGGCCAGCCGCACCGTGTCCGGCGTGTTGGGCCCGCCGCCGCCCTCGAAGGACAGCACCGCGTCGTGCTCGCCGCCCAGCTTCGTGATCAGCGCGTGCGAGCCCGGCGAGCCGATCTCCTCGTCGCCGTTGATGAGCACGGTGATCTCGGCGTAATCCTTGAAACCGATCGCCTTGAGCATCGCCAGCGCATGCAGGATGGTGGCCACGCCCTGCTTGTCGTCGGCGATGCCCAGGCCATAGGCCAGGTTGCCGTCGATGCGGAAGGGCTGTTGCTTGAGGCCGCCGCGCTGATAGACGGTGTCCATGTGCGCGATCAGCATCAGGCGCTTGCCGTTGGCGTTGCCGCCCTTGAAGGAGGCGCGCACGATCTGACCGACCTTGGCCGGACCGTCGCCGGCATCGGAGGTCGGCGACGCGATCGTCGTGTCGGGATCGACGAGCTGGACCTGGCCGCCGAGATCGCGCAGCCGCTGCGCGATGACCCCGGCGATGCGGTCCAGGCCCTGACGGTCGGAACTGCCGGATTCGATCTCAACGAGCTGCTGCAGCGTCTTGAGCAGCACGGGCTGCTCCTTGGCGGCCAGCGCCTGCAGTTCGGGCACGGTCTGGGCGCGGACGCCGACAGCGCTGGTGGCGGCCATCGCGGCCATGGCGGCCACCGCGAGCACGGCCGGGCGCAGTCGAGGGAAGGAAGCAGTCATCGACACGGACATCGGGGTCTCCAAGCGTTCTTGTGAGGGGCGCCGCGCCCCGCCGGAGCGGGCGACGGGCCATCCTAGCCAGCATCGCGCGCGGCTTGAAGGCTCGAAAGCGATGGGGCAAGCTCGCGCCCATGCGACGACCGCCGCCAATCGCCCCGCCACCGTGCGCTCCCGCACGCAGCGGGCGCTGGGCGGCCGCTCGGATCGCGCTGTGCCTGAGCCTGACGCTGGCTAGCGCGGCGGCACTCGCCGAGGAGGTCCGCCGCAACGTCTTCGACGACCCCTTCGTGCAGCTGACCTCCGCGATCCCGCCTTCGGCCTGCCCGGTGCCGCCGGGCCCGCTGCTGACCGACGCCGAGGCGAAGGCGCAGGCACATGGCCGCATCGAACGTGGGACGAGCTGCTTCCAGAGCGGCCGCTGCCGGCTGGCCAACGCGTATCTCTACGACAAGGAGATCATCCCGCGCGTGCAGAAGGCGGTGGCCGCGGACGGGCGCTTCGACGCGACGACCAGCGTCTGGGCGCTGGGCCAACGGCGTTGGGTCTGGCTGCAGGGCTGCGTGCGCGACGCCGACGAGGCCGCCGCGCTGGAGCAGCTTGTCCGTCAGATCGACGATGTCGAGTCCGTGGTCAACGAGCTGCGGGTGGTGCCATAGCCCCTCTCCTGCGAAGCGGGAGAGGGGTTGGGGTGAGGGCTCGTGGCGGCGCACGGTGCCCTTCGAAGAGCCCTCACCCCTCCCTCTCCCGCTCCGCAGGAGAGGGTGTCAGTCCAGCCAAGCGATCCAGCGCCCATGCGCATGCGACCAGGCCAGCGCCTCGGTCCGAACCTCGCCGTCATCGCGCCACTGCAGCGTCCACAGCGTGCCGGTATCGGCGGGCTCGCCCGGCGGCGCGCTCGGCGCCGAAGCCAGCGGCGAGCGCTTGGCGAGCTCCCCGCTGATCCAGACCAGCCCGCGATCGCGGACCAGCTGCCCGATGCGCTCGGTGTAGGCCTGCAGCGCCGGCGGATCGAAATAGAACAGCACCCAGACGTTGACGATCACCGGCGTGACGCCGGACGGCAGCGTGTCCATCCACCGCTCCAGCTCGCCCAGGCCGTCCCCGGTGCGCCGCAGCGGCACCAGGTGGCGTCGCGCATCGGCGAGCGCCCGGTCCAGCCGCTCGCGCCGGGAAGCATCGCCGGGCCACAGGCACGCGCGCAGCCAGCGCGCGGCGCTCTCGTCCGCAGGGTCGATCGGCTGCAGGTCCACGCCCATCCGATGCGGCGCCCGCCAACGCGGCGTGCCGAGCAGCGCCGAAGGCCGCTCGCCCCGCCAGACCGTCGAGATCACCGGCGCGTCGTCGTCGATGCCAGGCGTGAAGTCGACGCCGTCGTCATAGGCATAGCGGTCGACGCCCAGGTTCAGGCCCGCGCTGCAGCCGAAATCGAAGAGCGCGAGCTCGACCGGTGCATGCTCCGTGCCGCCGAACCGTGTTGCCAGCGCCTGCAGCGCCGGACGCAGCACCGCACAGCGGCCGGTCTCGTTGGTCTGGGTCGTGCGATCGCGGATCAGCGCGCGCAGCGCCGGCTCCTCGCGTCGCACGAAGTCGCGCAGCGCGCCGGGCAGCTCGGCGTCCGGGGCCCGCGTCCCGCCGACGCTCGCGTAATACGCGGCCAGCGGATGCGAGTCGCCCGCCGCTGCGCCGGCGAGGATCTGATCGTGCAGCGCCGCGAAGAACAGCACCGGCTTGCGCTGCGTCGCCGGCGCGTCCAGCAGCAGCGTCATCAGCGCGCGATCGTCGGCGATCGCGGCCGCGAGCGCGCAGTACAGCGCGTCGTCCTGACCGTCGATCTCGGCGAAGCGGGTGAAGTGGTGGGCGATGCGGCCCAGGGCCTCATCCATCGCTTCGATGTCGGCCTCGGTGCTCAACTGGCCAGCGCCGCCTCGATCTCGCCGCGGATCGAGTCCGGCGAATCGTTGGGCGCGAAGCGCTTGAGCACCTGGCCGTCACGGCCGACCAGGAACTTCGTGAAGTTCCACTTGATGACCTGCGTGCCCAGGATCCCGGGCTTCTCGCCCTTGAGCCATTGCCACAGCGGGTGGGCCTCGCCGCCGTTCACCTTGACCTTGGCCATCATCGGGAAGCTGACCCCGTAGTTCAGCTGGCAGAACGAGGCGATCTCGTCATTGCTGCCGGGATCCTGGCCGCCGAATTCATTGCTGGGGAAGCCGACGATCACCAGCCCGCGGGCCTGGAAGTCGCGCCACAGGTCCTCCAGACCCTTGAACTGCGGGGTGAAACCGCACTCGCTGGCCGTGTTGACGACCAGCAGCACACGGCCCCGGTACTGGGACAGCGCAACGGGCTCGCCGGTGATGCTCGTGGCTTCGAAGTCAAAGGCAGTCTTGCCATTGGCGCTCATGGGGGGACCTCCTCGTTGGGGCCCGATGGGGCCGGGATGCATCCTAGCGCGACCCGCCGCGTCAGGCGCGCCGGCGCTCCAGCGCCGCCAGCATCGCCGCGGCCAGGATCGCCGCGCCGCCCGCCGCAGTGCGGCCGTCCAGCGTGCCGCCGCCCAGCAGCAGCGCCGAGATCGCCGCCACCGGGACCTCGGTCAGCATCACCACCGCCGTCACGTTGGCCGGCAGCCGCGCCGCCCCGTATTGCAGCGACAGGTTGGACACGAAGAACAGCAGCGCCATCCCCGCCAGCGGCAACAGCCAGACTGCCCCGGGCAGCGACGGCCACGGCGCCAGGCCGCCCACGGCCATCGCCGTCGCGGACAGGCCGGCCACCATCACGCCGCCGGAGAACATCGCCAGCGCCCGCGCCCCGGGACTGCGCGCGGCCTCCCGGCGCAGCAGCACGTTGTTGAGCGCGAAGGTCATGCCGCCGACCAGCCCCAGCACGTCCGGCAGGCTGGAGGGCAGCGGCCAGCCGCCGCCCGAGGGCGCCAGCACCGTCGCCGCGCCACCCAGGGCCAGGGCGATCCGCAGCCCGGCCATCGCGGTCAGGGGCTCGCCCAGCACCACCCGCGCCAGCAGCACCGCCCACAGCGGCATCAGATAGAACAGCAGCACCACCCGGACCACATCCCCGGTGGACACCCCCCAGTTGAAGGCCGTGTTGGTCATGCCCGCGGCCAGCGTCACCAGCCACAGACCGGGCGAGCGCAGCCATTCGGACACCGCCCCCCGCTGGCTCGCGATCACCACCACCCACGAGAGGGTGTAGAGGATGACCGTCGTCCACAGGGGGTGCATGCCGGCCCCCTCGAACTGGCGGAACGGCCACCAGGACAGCCCCCAGATGGTGGCGTTGAGCATCAGGGCGAGGATCGGCATCGGGAACAGGGAAGGGACAGAGGGGGAGGCGACAAGAACTCCCAGGGTTTGTAGCATGGCGCAAGGACTGACCCTGCCCTCCAATCGGGGCGCCGTGCGCCTGTCATGCACGTGGCCTACCCTGTCGCGTGTGACCCGTCCACCAAACTAGGGAGAGCTTCTCTTGGATCACCTGGCCTGTTTCGCCCCCGAGGATCTGCAGTCCGCCTCAGGCCCCGACCTGCAGAACTACCAATGGCGCCTGCTGGCGCAGGGGGATTCCTGGTTCTCCACCGCCCAGGCCAAGCTCAGCGCCCATGCGAACCTGCTCCAGGAGCTGGTGCTGTCCAAACCCACCGTCGCGATCAACTGCGCCGGCCAGCGCGAGAGCCTGTCCAAGGTCGTCGAGCTGGAATCCGCCCCCGACTTCGTGCGGCTGCTCACCGCCGCGGACGCCCCGGTCTGGGACGGCATCCTGCTGTCCGTGGGCGGCAATGACCTGATCAAGGCCGCCCAGACCCCCACGCAGATCGATGGCGCCGAGGTGCCGCTGCACCAGCGCCTGCTGCGCCGCCAGACCGAGTGGGGCCCGCCCTCCGCCGGCGTCGGCCGCTACTTCTCCGAGCCCGGCTGGGAGACCTACGCCGCCTACATCAAGGCCAACGTGCGGCACCTGCTGTCGCTGCGGGACCAGGGCCCGTCGGCGGGCAAGCCGCTGTTCATGCACTGCTACGCCGTGCCGATGCCCCGCCCGGCCGGGGCCGAGGATGCCGGTCACGGTCCCTGGCTCTATCCCGCGCTGAAGGCCTACGCCATCCCGGCGGCGGACTGGGCGGCGGTCAGCCGGCTGATGGTCATGCACCTGGCGCAGCTGCTCAAGACGGCGATGGCCGACAAGGAGCAGTTCCCGGGCCTGTTCGTGTTCGACTCGACCGCCGTGCCGCTGGCCGCGGCCGCGCCTGGCGCCAGTGGCATCAGCGGCGACTGGCACAACGAGATCCACCTCAACCACAGCGGCTGCCTGAAGATCGGCCGCGCCTGGTCGGAACACATCGAGCAGGTGCTGACCACCGGCGGGCTCGTCGTCGCGACGCCCCCCAGCGGCCGGGGACGCGCCCGGCGCTGAGCGCAGGGGGTTGCCCCCCGGTGTTCACCAACAACAACGGCTCCCGAGGGAGCCGTCGTCAATTCTGGGGAGGACTTTCGGGGGATCCCCTGGCGCCTCAATGCTTGTCGCTGCGCGCGATGGCCAGCAGGCGCTCGAGTTCCTCGCGGTGCTCGACCTTGTTGTGCTGATGCCAGCGCCCCACCACCCACATGATCCCGGCGACCAGCAGCCCGAAGATCGTGATCGAGCCGAAGGCCGAGGTGCCGAAGCGGGTCAGCATCGTGTACAGCGCGCCCAGGCCCAGGATGCAGGCCTGCTCGTTGAAGTTCTGCACCGCGATCGACCGGCCCGCGCCCATCAGGTTGTGCCCGCGATGCTGCAGCAGCGCGTTCATCGGCACCACCAGGTAGCCGCCGATGCCGCCCAGCAGGATCAGGAAGGGGATGGCCAGGTAGAGGTTGTCGATGAAGTTCAGCACCAGCATCAGCAGGCCCA
Source organism: Roseateles sp. So40a (assembly GCF_048081605.1). Classification (NCBI taxonomy): domain Bacteria; kingdom Pseudomonadati; phylum Pseudomonadota; class Betaproteobacteria; order Burkholderiales; family Sphaerotilaceae; genus Roseateles; species Roseateles sp. So40a. The sequence goes on from NZ_CP182288.1 coordinate 4,989,194, forward strand.
TGCCGATGCCCAGCGGGATGACGCTGGTGGCCTTGTCCAGCTTGACCGCCACCGAGGCGACCACCGCGCCGACCGCGGTGCCGATGGCCACCACGCCCGCGAGCGCCGACGCCTGCGTCGTGCCGTAGCCCAGCGCCGCGGCGGCCCAGGCAAAGACGATGTAGCGCATGTTGCCCGACACACCCCAGAACAGCGTGGTCATGCCCAGCGAGATCTGGCCCAGCTTGTCCTGCCACAGCCGCGAGTTGCAGGCGGCGAACTCGCGCACCAGGTCGGTGGCGCTGTGCGCGATCGGCTGCAGCGGCGAGTCCGTCCGGGGAATGCGCAGGTTGAACAGCGCCGCGATGAAGTACAGCACCACCATGAAGGCGATGGCGGCCTCGGGCGCGGTGTCGATGCCGGTGTCGATGAACGGGACGTCGATCGCCAGCAGGACCGCCGACGCCTTGTCCCCGATCAGCTGACCGCCGAAGACGGCGCCCAGGATGATGGAGGCGATGGTCAGGCCCTCGATCCAGCCGTTGGCCTTGACCAGCTGCGACGGGGGCAGGAGCTCGGTCAGGATCCCGTACTTGGCCGGCGAGTAGGCCGCGGCGCCCAGGCCGACGATGGCGTAGGCGATCAGGGGGTGCACGCCCACCAGCATGCTCAGGCAGCCCAGCACCTTGATGGTGTTGGAGATGAACATGACCTTGCCCTTGGGTACCGCGTCGGCGAAGGCCCCGACGAAGGGCGCCAGCACGACGTAGAACAGCGCGAACATCGGCACCAGCGCGGCGCGTTGCCATTCAGCGGCGCCGCTGGTGCGGAGCAATTCCACGGCGGCGACGAACAACGCGTTATCAGCCAGCGAGCTGAAGAACTGCGCTGACATGATGGTGTAGAAGCCTTTTTTCATCGACCCGGCATACCTGGAACTGCGGTGATCACGCTGGGTCCACGGGGTGGGGAAAGGCAGCGCTGCGGCGGGTTTATAGCACGCGCTTGTTTTCGTAACAGACCTTCACGGGCTGACGTCTCTGTGCTATTTCGCACCGCTTTTCCGTGCGTCCGGCGCCCTCCCCCCTCGCACCTCGGCGGGGCGTGACACCGTTCATGCGCGGCACAATGCGCCTCATGCCGCGTCCGATCGAAGCCATCGTCCACCAGCCCGCGCTGGCCCACAACATCGCCCGCGCCCGGGATCTGGCCCCGGACGCGCAGGTTTTCGCCGTCGTGAAGGCCAACGCCTACGGGCACGGCATCGAGCGCGTGTTCGACGCGCTGCGCGGCGCCGACGGCTTCGCGCTGCTGGACCTGGACGAGGCCCAGCGGTTGCGCGACCTGGGCTGGCGCGGCCCGATCCTGCTGCTCGAGGGCTGCTTCGAGTCGCGCGACCTGGAGCTGTGCTCGCGGCTCAAGCTCTGGCATGCGGTGCATCACGAGCAGCAGGTCGACTGGCTGGCGATGCACAAGACGCACGAGCCGCACCGGGTGTTCCTCAAGCTCAACAGCGGCATGAACCGCCTGGGCTTCACGCCGAGCGCCTTCCGCGGGGCCTGGACGCGCCTGAACGCGCTGCCCCAGGTGGACGAGATCTCGCTGATGACGCATTTCTCGGATGCCGACGGTCCGCGCGGCATCGACCACCAGATGGCCGCCTTCGCGGAGGCCACCGCCGACCTGCCCGGCGCACGCTCGCTGAGCAACAGCGCCGCGATCCTGCGCCACAGCCAGGACCCGGCGGTGCGCGCGGACTGGGTGCGCTCGGGGATCATGACCTACGGCAGCGCGCCGGACTTCCCCGCGCACGACATCGCCCACTGGGATCTGAAGCCCACGATGACCCTGCGCGCCAAGGTCCTGGCCGTCCAGCACCTGAAGGCGGGCGACAGCGTCGGTTACGGCAGCAGCTTCGTGGCCTCGCGCGAGATGCGCATCGGCACGGTGTCCTGCGGTTATGCCGACGGCTACCCGCGCAGCGCGCCGCACGGCACGCCGGTGCTCGTGGGCGGTCAGCGCAGCACGACGGTGGGGCGGGTGTCCATGGACATGCTGGCGGTGGACCTGACGGACCACCCCAACGAGGGCGTCGGCAGCGAGGTGACGCTGTGGGGCCAGGGCCCCCGCGGCTCGGTGCTGCCGATCGACGAGGTCGCCCAGCCCGCCGGCACGATCGGCTACGAGCTGATGTGCGCGATCACGCGCCGGGTGCCGGTGCACCTCGAGACCCTGGGCTGAGCGCCCGGCCGGCGTCATGCAGCTGGACTGGACGCCGGCGGACTGGGAGCTGGAGATCACCGCGATCCGCGCCAGCGGCCCGGGCGGTCAGAACGTCAACAAGGTGAGCAGCGCGGTGCACCTGCGCTTCGACATCGCGCGCTCGACGTTGCCGGCGGTGATCAAGGCGCGGCTGCTGGCGCTCAACGATCAGCGCATCACGTCCGAGGGCGTCGTGGTGATCAAGGCGCAGGAGTCGCGCAGCCAGGAGCAGAACCGCGCCGACGCGGTCGCCCGGCTGATCGCGCTGGCGCAGAGCGTGGCGCACACGCCCAAGCCGCGGCGGGCGACGAAACCGACCTACGGCTCGCAGAAGCGCCGGCTGGAAGCCAAGACTCAGCGCGGCGACATCAAGGCCGGGCGCGGCAAGGTGCGCCTGGACTGAAGGGAGATCCATGTTCAAGGCATTCCGCATCCTGGTCCTGCTCGGGATCCTGGTGACGGTGGCGGGCACGACGCTGATCGCGCGCTGGCAGTCGCAGTCGTGGAAGCGGCCGCAGGTGGTGACGCTCTACCCGATCAGCGCCCAGGGCGACGCGGCGACCCAGGCCTACCTGGATCGGCTGGACGACGCCGCCTTCGCCGGATTGTCGAGCTACTTCCAGGCGGAAGCCGCGCGCTACGGGCTGCCGCTGGCGGAGCCGGTGCGGGTCGTGCTGGGCCGCCGCGTCCAGGTGCTGCCGCCAGCGGCGCCGCGCGACGCCGGTCCGATCGGGGCGATCTCCTGGAGCCTGCGCATGCGCTGGTGGGCCTGGCGCCAGACGCCCCCGAGTTCGCCGCGGCCGGACGTGAAGCTCTTCCTGATCTATCACCCGCCGGATTTCGAGGGCGCGGTGCCGCACTCGATCGGGCTGGAGAAGGGCCGGCTGGGGCTGGTGCACCTGTTCGCGTCCCGGGCGCAGCAGGCGCAGAACGAGGTCGTGATCGCGCACGAGGCGCTGCACACCTTCGGCGCGACGGACAAGTACGACCCGGCGACGCTGCTCCCGGTGTACCCGGCCGGTTATGCCGATCCGGGCCAGGAGCCCCGGTATCCACAGGCCCGTGCGGAGCTGATGGGCGGGCGGGTGCCGGTTCGTGAGGGCGAGGCGCGGATCCCGGCCAGCCTGCGCCAGACGGTGATCGGCCCGGAAACGGCGGCGGAGATCGGCTGGACGAAGTAACAGTCTGCACGCGCCCCCTGCGGATGCGGGGGTGCCCGGCCGCTTTGCAAAGCTGACACGCAGAGAATTCCGCCCGCTCAGGGAGGAATCAATGCACAAGAAGTTGAATGGGCGCACGCTCGCCGCGATGGCCGTGGCCGTCATGACCGCCGGGATATCCGCGCCAGCGATGGCCGAGCGTATCGAGCTGACCTTCACCGGCACGCTCACTGGCAGCTGGTCCACCATGTCCTGCTGGGGCTGCGAGATCCCGGCGCCGGTCGAGCAGCTGATCACACCGCTCAGCTTCTCCCAGACCTTGATCATCGAGATCGGCGGCGCCGCCAACATCAGCGGCACGTCCGTCTACGAGTACCCGGGACTGGACATCGACGGCCGGGACACGTGGAACGTGGACGGCGCGCAGACGATGGGACAGACGAACCGGTCGGGGATCGCACCGGCCTCGATCGCCCCGGCGGAACTGCTGTCCTGGGCAGGGGCTTCGCTGCCAGGCGGCCCGGCAGCGGAAGAGATCGCGGCGCGCCGCACGCGGATGCTGACGACCTACCCCGATGGCGCCGCGCCGGACCAGCGTCGTGATGTCTGGGACGCCTATCGCAGCCAGACCTGGTTGCAGGCGGACGGCTCGTACGTGGCGCAGAGCGTCCAGCTATTCCATTGGATGCCCTATCCCGTGACGGTCGGCAACGTGGGCGAGGCGCTGACGACGCGCCAGTTCGTCGAACGGCTGCAGAGCGACTTCTGGTGCACGGGCTGCCTGAATTCGCTGATCGTGAATGCCTCGACGGGCAACGACTCGTCCAGCAGGAACTTCTATTACTTCGGCGAGCTCACTGCGTTCAACGCGCGCGTGCTCAGCGCCTCCGCGGTGCCGGAACCGTCGACCTACGCGCTGATGCTGGCGGGCGTGGCGGTGATCGGCATGGCCGCGCGCCGGCGACGCAAGTCGGCCTGAGGCTCGCCCCGGCCCGCGGGAGCGGCCACCGCCAACGAACAGATTCATCGACCAACAGGGAGTTCCGGAGATGATCAAGCAAGCAACGGCCGTGGTGCTGAGCCTCGGGTTGGCTCAAACGGCAGCGATGGCGGCCGTCGACGCGACGCTCGACGGTTATTACATGACGAGCCTGAAGACGGTGGGCTGTCCTGCGCCCGCTGCCGATTGCTCGGGCTACACGCGCGATCTCGGGCTGCTGTTCCGCACCTTCAATCAGCCGTTCAGTTTCGAGAACGGCGTCACCCCCGGTCAACCGAGCTTCTCCACGCAGACCAGCTCGATGATCGACCCGGCGAGCGGGCGCCGTTACGACAACCTGTCGGCGACCCAGCATTACGCCAACTGGGTGACGACGGACCCGACCGCCGCGCAGGTGCCGCCCCTGTTCGCGCCCACGGCGAATCCCCTGGATGTCGCGGGTGCCGTGAGCACGGTCACCACCTCGGCCTTCCGCGACCGGACCGTGAGCGTGTGGTCGGACAGCGGGCAGGTCTTCCAGTCGAATGAGATCTGGACACTGCAGAGCACGCAGCGCTGGCAGGCCGCGGATGGCAGCACCTTCGAGCGCCTCATGACGCTGAGCGCCAGCGCCAGCTTTGCCGGCACTGTCGCGAACTATGACGATGCGCAGTCGCTCGACTACTTCGTGAGCCAGCTGGCGCGATCGACCTGCGTGATGTGCGTCCGCTTCAACCTGGGCGACACCTACGTGGCGTCCAACGGCGCGGTCAGCAGCACGCGCTTCACGGGCTTCGCCCATGTCACGTCGGTCACGCAGTCGGTCGCTGCGGTACCCGAGCCGTCGACCTACGCGCTGATGCTGGCCGGCGTGGGGGTGATCGGCGTGATGGCCCGCCGCAAGCGCGCGATCAGGTCCTGATTTCGTCGAGCAGGTCCGGGTGCCGGTCGAGCAGGCGTAGCAGCTTGATCAGCGCCAGCGGCGGCTGCGTCTTGCCGGTCTCGTAGCGAGAGAAGGCATTCACACCGCCGCCGAAGATTTCACCGGCCTCGCGTTGATCGAGTGAGAGCTTCTTGCGGACCTGCGCAATGAACGACGGGTCGACCTGCGCGGCGTTCACCTGCTTGGAGAAGTCTCGCATCAGCCGCATCACGCGGCCGGACTCCTCCATGTCCATCGTGACTTCGCCGCAGGACGGGCAGAAGTCCCCTGTGACCCCGGCGATGACGAGCGTCTCGCCCTTGTAGACATGCTCCACGTCTCGGACCCCGTGGACAGTCTTGGCGAACCCGCAGGCTGGACATTTCATTTCAAAGCTCCTTGTCGAGGAGCGAAGCCTGAGACCGGTGAGGAATCAGCGCCTTGCGAATGCGCAAGACACATCCGAGGTCCCCGCTTCAGCGGGAACTCGTCAGGACGTGGTCAGGCGGCGGGCGGCATCAGCTTTGCGGCCGCGTCGCCACGTAGATGCTGCCCAGGCACAGCACCATGCCGGCGATGGCGAGCGTGGTCGGGCGCCAGCCTTCGAAGATCGCCGAGATCCCAAGCGCGATCACCGGGATCACCACCCCGGTCAGCGCCGCCCGCGCCGTCCCCTGCCGCTGCGCCAGCTTGAAGTACAGGACGAACGCCACCACCGAGCCGAACACCGCCAGGTACAGCAGGCTCAGCACATACGACGAGGTCCACGCGAAGTTCAGGCCCTGCCCCGTCGCCACCGACATCCCCAGCAGGAACACCGACCCGTACCCCATGCTCCACGCCAGCACCGGCACCAGCGGCAGCCCGCGCCGGGTCAGCGTCAGCGTCAGCACGTTGCCCACGCAGGCGGCCAGCACCGCCGCCAGGCCGATCGCCAGGCCATAGGCCGCCGTCGGCCGCGCCCCCGTCGACGCGATCTCCGGCCAGAAGATCATCACGACCCCGGCCACCGCTCCCACCGACGCCGACAGGAATCGGCCCGACACCCGCTGGCCGAAGAAGATCCGCCCCGACAGCGCATTGCCGAACACCATCAGGCAGAACAGCACCGCCACCAGGCCGGTCGGAATGTGGCGCTCGGCCTCGTAGACGGAGAAGTAGTTGCCGCTGTACTGCACGATCCCCGTCGCCAGCATCAGCCCGTGCGCCGACAAGGGCAGCCGCAAGGACTGCCGCTGCCAGACCGCGAACGCCGCCAGCATCAGCGCGGCCAGCCCGAAGCGCCAGCCCACCGAGTTCAGGATCGGCACCCCCGACCCCAACTGGTACAGGATCACATGCCAGGTGCTGGCCCAGATCAGCGTGGGCCCCCAGAAGAGCGAGCGGTCGGAAACGGTGGACATCGTGTAGAGGGCGGAGAAACGAAGAAGCCGCCCGAGGGCGGCCTGTGGAAACGGTCAGCGGCGGACGCTCAGTCGGCCGCCTTCTTGAAGGTGGCCAGCAGCGCGCCGGCCCCCACGAAGAGCGACCCGAAGATGCGGTTCATCGCCTTGAGGTGGGATTCGGAGCGCAGCGCCCGCAGCACCCGCGCCGCCAGCAGCGTGTAACCGGCCATCACGACCGCGTCGGTGAAGGCCAGCGTCGCGCCGATCACCGCGTACTGCTGCGTCAGGCTCTGGTGCAGGTTCAGGAACTGCGGCACCACCGCCAGCAGGAACACCGTGCCCTTGGGGTTGACCGCGTTGATGCCCCAGCCGCGCAGCACGAGGTCCCGGCGCGAGATCTGCTTCGCGTCCGACTGCTCCGCCACCAGCGGCTTGGCCGGCGAGCGCCATTGCTGGATGCCCAGGTACACGAGGTAGGCCACGCCGGCCCACTTGACGACCGCGAAGGCCTGCTCGGAGGCCGCGATCAGCGCGCCCAGTCCCGCGCCCACCACCACGATCTGGGTCAGGATGCCCAGGATCAGGCCGATCGTCATGAAGTAGCCGCGCTGGAAGCCGTGATTCAGCCCGGCGCTCATCGCCGCGATGGCACCCGCGCCCGGCGACAGGCTGATGGCCCACGAGGCTGCGAAGAACCCCAGCCAGACTGACAACTCCATGATCGACTCCTTCGAAGGAGCCGAGTTGTAGCACGCCGCCCCTCGTCCGACGAAGGTCAGGGTTAACGCCGAAGCCGTCGTCATCGGGTCTTCCGCCGGTTATGCCCTTCGCCGCATTCGGAATGCGGCCGGGGCGGCGACGCTTCAATAATCCCGCGCCATGTCCGCCTCCGTCCTGCTCGCCGTCGTCGTCGCCTACTTCTCGCTGCTGCTGGCGGTGGCGTGGTGGACCTCGCGCCGCGCCGACAACGACAGCTTCTTCATCGGCAACCGCAACAGCCATTGGGGACTGGTGGCGTTCGGGATGATCGGCACCTCGCTCTCCGGGGTGACCTTCATCAGCGTGCCGGGCTCAGTCGGCACCGGCGCGTTCAGCTACTTCCAGATCATGCTGGGCCAGTTCGCCGGCTACGCGGTGGTCGCCTTCGTGCTGCTGCCGCTGTACTACCGGCTCCAGCTCAGCTCCATCTACCGCTACCTCGGCGCTCGGCTCGGCCTGGCGGCGCACCGCACCGGCGCCGGGTTCTTCATCCTGTCGCGCACGCTGGGCGCCACCGCGCGGCTCTACCTCGTCGTGCGCATCCTGCAGGACCTGGTGCTGGCCCAGTTCGGCATGCCGTTCTGGCTCAGCGCGGGGCTGGTGCTCGTGATGATCCTGCTCTACACGCTGGAAGGCGGCGTCAAGACCATCGTCTGGACCGACACCCTGCAGACCACCGGCATGCTCGGCGGCCTGGTGATCTGCGTCGTCTTCCTGCTCCACGCGATGGGCCTGGACCTGGCGGGCGGCTGGTCGGCGATGCGCGCCGCGGGCCTGGCCGAGGTCTTCGTCACCGACCCGACGAGCGCCTCGCACTGGGCCAAGCAGCTGCTGGCGGGCGCCGCGATCGCGGTGGCGATGACCGGTCTGGACCAGGAAATGATGCAGAAGAACATCTCGGTCAAGCGCCTGGCCGACGCGCAGAAGAACATGATGGTGATGGCGGCCATCATGACCGTCGTCGTGCTGCTGTTCCTGTTCCTGGGCGGACTGCTGAGCCTGTACGCACAGCAGCAAGGCATCGCCGCGCACGGCGACCGGCTCTTCCCGGCGGTCGTCATGGGCCACCTGCCGGGCTGGGTGCAGCTGATCTTCGTCGTGGCGCTGATTTCCGCGCTCTTCCCCAGCGCTGACGGCGCGATCACCGCCTTGACCTCCAGCACCTGCATCGACCTGCTGGGCATCCAGGAGCGCCGCGACTGGGACGAGGCCCGTCAGCGCCGCGTGCGCAAGGCCGTGCACCTGGGCTACGCCGCGCTGTTCCTGCTGCTGACGCTGGGCTTCCGCTGGCTGGACGACCCGAGCATGGTCGGTCTGATCCTCAAGCTGGCCGGCTACACCTATGGGCCACTGCTGGGCCTGTTCGCCTTCGGCATCCTGACGACGCGCCACCTGCGCTCGGGGGTGCTGCCGTGGATCGCGCTGGCCGCGCCCGCCCTGTGCTGGGTCATCGACGCCCATCAGGACACCCTCTTCGGGGCCTACCGAATGGGGTTGGAGCTGCTGCTGGTGAACGCCGCGCTGACTTTCGGGGGATTGTGGGCAGGTTCGCGACCGGCCGGTTATCCCCAGCGGCAGGCGGTTTGATCACAGATCGCCCCCAGATCACCCACACGTCGTCCACACCCCTCTCACGGCGAATCCACAGGCTTCTCAACAGGGTTGTCCACAGCATGAGCGGCGACAATCGCGCCCCATGGCTGCTCCGAAATCCCAATACGTCTGCTCCGACTGCGGCGCCACCAGCGCCAAGTGGCTGGGGCGCTGCCCCTCCTGCAGCGCCTGGAACACGCTCGTGGAGACCGCCGCCGAGCCCACCGGCGGCAAGAACCGCTTCCAGGCCCTGGCCCGCAGCCAGCCGGTGACCACGCTCTCCGAGATCGAGGCCCGCGACTTCGACCGCACTCCCACCTCGCTCGAGGAACTGGACCGCGTCCTGGGCGGCGGCATCGTCACCGGCGGCGTCGTGCTGATCGGCGGCGATCCCGGCATCGGCAAGTCCACGCTGCTGCTGCAGGCCATCGAGGCGCTGTCCAAGCAGATGAAGGTGCTGTACGTGACCGGCGAGGAATCCGGCGCGCAGGTCGCCATGCGCTCCCGGCGCCTGGGCCTGGACGGCTCGCAGGTGCGGGTGCTCGCCGAGATCGGGCTGGAGAAGATCCTCGCCACCATCGAGGTGGAACGGCCCGACTTCTGCGTGATCGACTCGATCCAGACGCTCTACTCCGAGCAGCTGTCCTCGGCGCCCGGCTCGGTCGCGCAAGTGCGCGAATGCGCCGCGCAGCTCACCCGCACGGCCAAGTCCAGCGGCTGCGCGATGGTGCTGGTCGGCCACGTGACCAAGGAGGGCGCCCTGGCCGGCCCGCGCGTGCTGGAGCACATCGTCGACACCGTCCTCTACTTCGAGGGCGACACCCACAGCAGCTACCGCCTGGTGCGCGCGATCAAGAACCGCTTCGGCGCGGTCAACGAGATCGGCGTCTTCGCGATGACCGAGAAGGGCCTCAAGGGCGTCACCAACCCGAGCGCCATCTTCCTGTCCACCCACGGCGAGCCGGTGCCCGGCTCCTGCGTGCTGGTCACGCTGGAGGGCACCCGGCCGATGCTGGTGGAGCTGCAGGCACTGGTGGACGGCGGCGGGCCCAACCCGCGGCGGCTGTCCGTCGGCCTGGAACGCGACCGGCTGGCGATGCTGCTCGCCGTGCTGCACCGCCATGCCGGCGTGGCGACGATGGACCAGGACGTCTTCGTCAACGCGGTCGGCGGCGTGCGCATCAGCGAACCCGCGGCCGACCTGGCCGTGCTGCTGGCCATCCAGAGCTCGCTGCGCGGCAAGCCGCTGCCCAAAGGCTTCATCGCCTTCGGCGAGGTCGGCCTGGCCGGCGAGGTCCGGCCCGCGCCCCGCGGTCAGGAACGGCTCAAGGAAGCGGCCAAGCTGGGCTTCTCGATCGCGGTCGTGCCGCAGGCCAACGCGCCCAAGAAGCCGATCGAGGGCCTGACGGTTCACGCGGTCGCGCGCATCGAGGACGCCATCGATGTCCTGCGCGGGATGTGACCGGGGACGGGCACGCCATCCGCAATCGCCGCAGCCGCCGGCGCGGTGGGCCGACGACAATGCGCGTTCCGCCCGATCCCGGCCTTCCCTGACCCCTTCCCCCTTCGGAGTTCCCCCCGCATGAACCGCCTCGCCGGCATCCTCCTCGCCATCGCCGCCATCGTCGTGGGCGCCGTCTTCTTCGGCTGGAAGGGCGCGATCCTGGGCCTGTCCTGCATCGTCTTCTTCCTGCTGATGCAGTTCTCGCAGCTGATGAAGGTCATGCGCACCGCACAGAACGCGCCGCTGGGCCATGTGGCCAGCGCCATCATGCTCAACGCGAAGCTGCAGGCCGGCATGAAGCTCGTGGACCTGATCCGGCTGTGCCGCTCGCTGGGCGTGAAGGTCGACGACAACACCTACCGCTGGACCGACACCGGCGGCGACGCCGTGGACGTCGTGATGGCCCAGGGCGCGGTCGCGAGCTGGACGCTGATCCGCGCCCAGTCGACCGAGCCGGAGTCGCCTTCCGACACCCCGGCCGCTTAAAATCCGCGACTTCGCAGCACCCCGGCCCCCACGCGGCCGAAAAGGAAGCCCCATGTCCCTGGACGATCGCGACGGCAAGATCTGGATGGATGGCGAGCTCGTGGACTGGCGCGACGCCAAGATCCACGTCCTCACCCACACCCTGCATTACGGCTGCGGCGCCTTCGAGGGCGTGCGCGCCTACCAGACCGACAAGGGCACCGCGATCTTCCGGCTGCGCGAGCACACCGAGCGCCTGTTCAACAGCGCCAAGATCCTGCGCATGAAGCTGCCGTTCACGATCGAGCAGGTCGAGGACGCGCAGAAGGCCGTGGTCCGCGAGAACAACCTGGCCAGCTGCTACCTGCGGCCGCTGACCTGGATCGGCAGCGAGAAGCTGGGCGTCAGCCCCAAGGGCAACAAGATCCACCTGATGGTCGCGGCCTGGGCCTGGGGCGCCTACCTGGGCGAGGAAGGCCTCAAGCGCGGCATCCGCGTCAAGACCAGCAGCTACACGCGCCACCACGTCAACATCACGATGACGCAGGCCAAGACGGTGTCCAACTACACCAACTCGATCCTGGCCAACATGGAAGCGACGGAGGACGGCTACGACGAGGCCCTGCTGCTGGACGCGTCGGGCTTCGTGTCCGAGGGCGCCGGCGAGAACCTCTTCATCATCAAGAACGGCGTCGTGTACACGCCGGACCTGTCCGCGGGCGCGCTCAACGGCATCACCCGCAACACCATCTTCGCGATCTGCCAGGACCTGGGCCTGAAGCTCGTGGAGAAGCGCATCACCCGCGACGAGGTCTACATCTGCGACGAGGCCTTCTTCACCGGCACCGCCGCGGAAGTCACGCCGATCCGTGAGCTCGACCGCATCGAGCTCGGCATCGGCAGCCGCGGCCCGATCACCGAGAAGATCCAGTCGGCCTTCTTCGACATCGTCAACGGGCGCAATCCGAAGTACGCGCACTGGCTGACGCTGGTCTGACTCTTCCCCCTAGCGCCCTCCGCCACCCCGCCGCCAGCCCGCCGCACGAGCGGCAGCCCGCCTTCAAGAACAAGATCATGAGCACCAACACCACCGCCCCCAAGGCCATCGTCGAAGTCACCGCGCAGGACCTGCAAGGTCCGGGCGTCGTCTTCTGCCCCAATCCCAAGATGCCGCTGTGGAGCAACCACCCGCGCGTCTACATCGACCTGAGCCACGGCGGTGAAGGCACCTGCGCGTACTGCGGCACGCAGTACAAGCTCAAGGCCGGCGAGCACCTGCCCTCCGGTCACTGATTCCCCGCGGCCCCCTCAAGGGGGCCGTGTCACAGCCCGCTCTCCTGACAAGGAACGACATGGTGCGCAAGCCTCAGACCGCGTTGCTGCTGGCCACTCCCGAGGACACCGAAGCGCAGTTCTACGAGGCCTTGCAGGCCGGCGACCTGGAACGGCTGATGGCCGTCTGGGGCGATGAGGACGAGATCTGCTGCGTCCATCCGGGCGGGCCGCGCGTTGTCGGCGTCGCAGCCATCCGGGCCAGCTTCGAGCAGATCTTCGCGCGCGGCTCCATCCCGGTCCACCCGGAGTGCCAGCGAAGACTCGTCAATGGCGAGACCGCGATCCACCAGGTGCTGGAGCGCGTGGAGATCACCGACGAGGACGGCACCCAGAGCGCCTGGGTCGTCGCCACCAATGTCTATCTGAAGACGGCGCTGGGCTGGCGCATGGTCGCGCACCACGCGAGCCCGGGGACGTCGCAGGACGTGAAGCAGGAACTGTCGATCGTGGCCGTGGGCGCACCGACGACCCTGCATTGAAAGAGGTCCGCTGATGCAGTACCAGGCGCCTCCCTGGTTGCCCGGAGGCCATGCCCAGACGATCTGGCCCGTGCTGTTCGCGCGCCGCTTCGACGGCGCGGCACCGCGCTTCCGCCGTGAACGCTGGGACACGCCGGATGGCGATTTCGTCGACGTCGAATGGCTCGCCGACGATAGCCCGATCACGTCCGCCGAAGGTCCGGAGCGCCCGCTGCTGGTGCTGTTCCACGGCCTGGAGGGCTCGGTCGACAGCCAGTACGTGCAAGCCTTCGCCGCGGTCGCGCAACGGCGCGGCTGGGCCTTCGCGATGCCCTACTTCCGGGGGTGCTCGGGGGAGATCAACCTCGCCCCGCGGGCCTACCACTCGGGGGATTACGCCGAGATCGGCTGGATGCTGACGCAGTTCCGCGCGCGGCACCGCGGTCCGATGATCGCGGCGGGTGTCTCGCTGGGCGGCAATGCGCTGCTGCGCTGGGCGCAGGAAGCGGGCGAGACCGCCGCCGAGACCGTCAGGGCGGTGAGCTCGATCTGCTCGCCGCTGGACCTGACCGCCGCCGGCCACGCGATCGGCAAGGGCTTCAACCGGCTGGTCTACACCCGCATGTTCCTGCGCACGATGATGCCGAAGGCGATGAACAAGCTGAAGCAGCATCCGGGGCTCTTCGATGCGGAGCGGATGCGGCGGGTGCGCGATCTTTATGAGTTCGACAATCTCTTCACCGGCCCGCTGCATGGCTTCCGGGATGTCGACGATTACTGGCTGCGCGCGTCGGCCAAGCCGCATCTGGCCCGCATCCGCGTGCCGGCGCTGGTGCTGAACGCGCGCAACGACCCGTTCGTGCCGGCGCACAGCTTGCCCGAGCAGAGCCATGTAGGTGCCCATGTGACGCTGTGGCAGCCGCGCGAGGGCGGACATGTGGGCTTCCCTTCGGGGCGGCCGCCGGGTCATGTGCGCACGATGCCGGAGCGGGTGACCGACTGGCTGGCGATGCGGCTCTGAGCGCGAGTGGCGACTGGCGACTGGCGCCGCGACGGAAAGGACAACAGATGGACGCGATCGTCGAAGCCGCGTTGAAGAAGTGGCCCAACGTGCCGCATTGCTACGGCTGGCTGGCGCTGGACGCGCGCGGCGACTGGTACATGCGCGACGAGCGCATCCAGGCGGCGGGCCCCTTCCCGCAGGTCAAGGGCAGCCGCATCCTCCACGACAAGCTGATCGGCTTCATCGAGCGCAATTACGCCGTGGACGATCAGGGCGCGTGGTTCTTCCAGAACGGACCGCAACGGGTCTATGTGCAGCTGGAGGCGGCGCCCTGGGTCTGGCGCCTGCAGCCGGATGGGCGCGTGCTCAGCCACACCGGGCGCGAGGCGCAGGTGTCCGCCGCGGTGCTCGATGAACACGACCGTCTGTTCCTGGAGGCCGATCTCGGCCTGGGGCTGGTCCACACGCAGGACATGGGGCCGGCGGCTGACGCGATCGAACGCGGGCAGTGGGCGATGACGTCGACCACGCATGCAGCGCTCATCGCGCGCTTCGGGGTGATGCTCGAGCCAGCGGCGCCGGGGTCGCGCTGAGGCTGAAGCGTTCAGGCTGAAGGGTTCAGCCTGAGGCGCTCAGGTCGGGCCCGCAGGCCCGAGACTCCGAACCCGCGTTACTGCGAGGCGGCCGAGGCCGGTGCCGACGCACCGGCGTCCGCGCCGGAGGCGGCTGCCGCGGGCAGCTTGGGCTCGTCGAACTTGGCGCCGCCCTGATTGGCCATGTAGGTGACGGCGCGGGAGATCTCGAAGTCGCTGAAGTCGCCGCCGCCCTGCGGGCCCATGTTGCCCTTGCCCTTGAGGGCCGAGTGCACCAGGGTGTCGAAGCCGGTCTTCACGCGGGGGCCCCAGGCGTCGTGGTCGCCCAGCTTGGGAGCGCCGGCGGCGCCGGTCGCGTGGCAGGCCGCGCATTGCGCCTGGAACACTTGCTCGCCGGTCTTCATCGCGGCGGGATTGGACAGGTCCTTGAGCTCGATGCTGCCCACCGGGAGGATGCGGGCCGCGACGGCCTGAGGCTCGAGGCCCGAGCCGCCGGCGCCGGGCTTGATCTCGCTGGACACGTAGTTGGCGAGCATCACGATGACGAGGATCGGGATGACGAACGCGAAGAAGACCGCGACCGCGAGTTGCTTGGGCGTCTTGATCGGGCCCTCGTGGGCATCGTGACCTTCAGCGTGCGAGTCCTGGGCGTGGGCGTGGTCCTGGGTTCCGCTCATGAATTCCTCGTGGATCGAATCGACTACGGCAGAAGCGAGTCCGCTTTTCGGAGGGGTTCGGCGAACCGGGCGGCCCTCGGAAAAGCGGACGGGGGGACAGCAAGTCGGCGCAGTATACGCAGCCCCCTGTCGCCCCACCCTGGGGCTTTCGTCAAGGTCGGCACGTCGGCGGGGCAGGTGTTGCGCGAACGTCGCGCTGCGGTTCGCGATCGTTCCATCTCAGGCTGCGAGACTGGTTTGGGGCGGCGAGGTCCAGAACGAGGCTAGAATGCGCGCTTCCCATGGCGACCGTGGTGAAGTGGATATCATTGGGCCCTCCGAAGGCTTAGTCGCAAGTTCGATTCTTGCCGGTCGCACCAGAACACCGAGAAGCCGGTTGTCACGACGAGTGACAACCGGCTTTTTCATTGGCTGTCTGGAAGTCCGCGGGCAGTTGGCCGCCCCGACGGCGGGCACCACCCTCCAATGGTGGTCATCGCACCTGCACATTCCCTCCATCGAGCGCCGCCATTTGTGCGATTGAACGCCGGGCGCATTTCCCTAGAGTTCCTCCCCTCGCCGTCACGCATGACCTGTCTGGGCATGTGCGGCGTCGACATCGCGTCAGCTCGGAGGTCGTTGAATGGAACTGCTCAAGGAAAACTGGATCCGGTTGGCTTATGGCTCGGCGGCACTGCTCAGCGAATGCCTGCTGCTGATCGATCGCATCAACGACGACCTCATCGACAACCGGCGAGACACGGCGCTCCAGTGCGTTCAACAGGCGCGTCGGTCCTTCCTTCGCGCGATGCCGCCCAGCGCCGCCGCCGATGCGTTGTGCGAGGAGCTCAGTGAACTCGAGGCGCACCTTCAAGGCGCCATCCGATCCAACGATCGACAGGCCCGCCTGTCAAAGCGGGTGCTGACCGAGATCCAGGAGCATTCCCTGAAGGTCAAGCAGTCCTTTGAGCACCTGATCTCAGGTAGGAGTGAACCCCATGTTTCCTGAAAAGATCCGACACTTCGTCGCTGCATTGGTGCGGCGGACCGAAGCCAGCGAGTTGCTTTGGAAGTACGACTACTTCGATGCCGTCTTCTGCACGGAGAAGGATTTCTCCGCCCGACTTCTCTTCTCTCAGAACAGCCGTGACTGCTGTACGCAGTTCGTGCTGATCTATCGCGACGCCGAGCACAACGATTACGACTTCTGCGTCACCAGCGAGGACGCGGACCTCAGCGACTTCCAGCTCGCGCGGCAACTGTTCGACACCGCCAGGGCCAGTGGGATGGCCCTGCCCTTCTGACTCCGACCCCTCAGCCCAGCGCATACTGCCCCCTCCCGGACCTGAGGCCCACCTGCCATGCGCCTGCTCCTCCTCGGCGGCACCGTCTTCCTCGGTCGCCACGTCATCGACGCCGCGCTCGCGCGCGGGCACACGGTCACGATGCTCAATCGCGGGCGGCATGGCGCGGGCCTGTTCCCCGACGTCGAGCGCCTCATCGGCGATCGGGACGGGGACATGAGCGCCTTGCGCGGCCGTGACTTCGATGCCGTCATCGACTGCTCGGCGTTCAACCCAGCGCAAATCGAGCGCAGCCTCGCGGCGCTGGACACCGGCACGCCGCACGTCGTGTTCGTCTCCTCGATCTCCGCGCATGCGTCCTTCCCGCCGCATCAGGTCTTCGACGAATCCGCGCCGCTCGCGCCCGGCCACGACGGCTACGGGCCGCTGAAGGCGCGTGCCGAGGAAGCCCTCACCCGCGCGCTGCCCGAGCGGCATGCGATCGTGCGGCCCGGACTGATCGTCGGCCCGCATGATCCGACCGGCCGCTTCACCTACTGGCCGATGCGCATCGCCCGCGGCGGTGAGGTCCTCGCCCCCGGCAGACCGGAACGCCCAGTCCAGGTCATCGATGCCCGAGATCTCGCAGTGTTCTGCCTGACCTTGGCGGAATCACGAATCCGCGGAACCTTCAACGCGGTGGGTCCTCCGCTGACGATGGCGGCCTTGCTCGACGCGTGCCAACGCACGGCTCCGGACAGCAACGCCCGGCTGTCTTGGAAACCCGACGCGATGCTGCAGGTCCTCGGCGTCGCGCCCTGGACGGGACTCCCGCTGTGGCTGCCCGAGGACGATCCCACGTTCGGCGGCATGCTGCTGGGCGATGCGTCGCGCGCGGTGGCAGCCGGTCTGTCCACCCGTCCGATCGACGACACCGTGGCCGACACGCTCGCCTGGGCCCGCGCACCGCGCGAACCCGGCTGGGACGACAGCAAGCTCGTGGCCACGCTCCCGCCTTCGCGCGAGGCCGAGATCCTCGCCGGGCCGAAGCCGGCGATGGATCCCGCGTCGATCACGACAACCTGAACACCGAGATCGCCGCAGACAGGCGCTGCGACTGATCCTTCAGGCTCTCCGCCGCGGACGCCGCTTCCTCGACCAGCGCAGCGTTCTGCTGCGTCATCTGGTCCAGATGACCCACCGCGGCGTTGACCTGGTTGATGCCGTCGCTCTGCTCCTGCGAGGCAGCGCGGATCTCCGCGATGATGTCCGTCACCCGCTGCACGCTCGTCACGATGTCCGTCATCGTCGACCCGGCATCGCTGACCAGCCTCGATCCCGACTCCACCCGGTCGACGCTCGTGGCGATCAGCGTCTTGATCTCCTTGGCAGCCTCCGCGCTGCGCTGCGCGAGCGAGCGCACCTCGCCGGCCACCACCGCGAATCCCCGTCCCTGCTCGCCCGCCCGCGCGGCCTCCACCGCCGCGTTCAGCGCCAGGATGTTGGTCTGGAAGGCGATCCCGTCGATCACACCGATGATGTCGGCGATGCGGCGCGAGCTGTCGCTGATCTCGCCCATGGTCGCCACGACCTGACCCATCACCGATCCGCCACGCTGCGCGGTCTCGGCCGCCGACCCGGCGAGCTGGTTGGCCGTCGTGGCCGCATCGGCGGCCTGCCGCACCGTGCCGGTCAGCTGCGTCAGCGAGGCCGCCGCCTGCTGCAGGTTGGACGCCGTCTGCTCGGTGCGCGCCGACAGGTCCATGTTGCCCGTGGCGATCTCCGCGCTCGCCGTGCTGATGCTGTCCGTGGACCCGCGCACCTCGCCGATGAGCTTCAGCAGCGAGCCCTGCATTGCATCCAGCGAGCGCAGCAGCTGCCCGGTCTCGTCCGAGCCGGTGGTCACGATGCGGCCGCTCAGGTCGAATCGCGCGATCGCGTCGGCAACCTGCGCCGCCTGTCCCAGCGGCCGGGTGATCGAGCGCGACAGCCACATCGCCAGCGCGCCGCCCGCGGCCAGCGCCACGAGCCCGAACACCACGAGCGCCACGCGGGCCCGCTGATTGGTCGCGGCGACCGAGGCCATCGCGGCGTCGAGCTGGTCGCGCTGCATCTGCACCACCGTGCGGATCGCCTCCAGGTAATCGCCCGAGGCCTTCTGGAATTGCTCGTCGAAGAGCTGCCGGGCGCGGGTCATGTCGCCCTGCTTCTTCGCCTCGGTGATGCTGTCGCGCACCTGCAGATAGACCTTGCGCCGCTCGCTGACCTTCTCGAAGCTCGACCGCTCCTCGGCGGAGGTCAGCAGCGTGTCCAGCTTTTCCTGCAGCTCGGTGGACACCTTGGTCGACGTGGCCGCGGCCTGCGTGAAGAAGGTGGCCAGGTTGGGGTCGGCGCTGACCGCGATCGCGGTCGTTCGGGTCGTGCCGTTGAACACGTTCCGGTACCAGTCCGAGGCGACGCGTTCGGTGACGATCGCGTCGCGGTACATCGCCTCGGTCTGCGCCGCGACGCGGCTCAGGCCCCAGTACCCCAGCGCCGATCCGATCAGCGCGATGACAAGCACGCCCGACTGGACCAGACCCAGTCGTCGCCCAATGGACCCGCGAGCATTCGCGTTGGACATCATGTTGTTGGCTCCTCGGTCGCCGGTCCGAAGGGAGATCGGTTCGCGACGCCCGATGCCATGTTGTCACTTCGGCCCGGGCGACGCCACCGCCCGGCCGGGCGAGGCGTCACGTGGGCATCCCCTCATTGCTGGGGATGGACACGACCCTCCTCGCGCTCGCGTTCCTCCTGCTGGCGCTTGCGCTTCTCGTGCTCCTTGTCGCGCTCCTTGGCTTGTTCCTTGGCCTGTGCCTTCGCTTGCGCATTGGCTTGACCCATCTCCCGCGCCCTTGCCTTCTCCTCGTTCCGCTCCTCGTAGCGCTGCTCCCTTCGTTCCCGGTCCTGCGATTGCGCGCGTTGCTCTTCCCTTGCATGCCAGTCCTGCGCATGGGGGTCGTGGGCCACGGGTTGCGGCTGCGGCTGCGGCTGCGGTTGCGGTTGAGATTGATGCGGCGGCGCGAGCGCTTGCGAGGGCGCCGGCTGGGCACGGCCCATCGGCACGGGCGGCGCGTTCGAGGCGGGTGCAGCCGTGACCGGCACGGGCGCGCGTGGCGCGTGCTCGGCGGTCGGCATCGCCGCGGCCAGATGGGCGGCGGCGGGAACGTGGCCTTCGTAGGCCTGTCCATTCGCCGTGGTCCCGGGCGGCGCCACGATCGTCACGTTGGTGATGTTCGTGACGTTCCGGACGTCGGTCGTGTTGTGCACGTCGACGTTGTTGATCGTGGAGTTCTGCTGGACGCGCATGCCGACCCGCGTCACGGGCGGCGCGCTTACGACGACCGCGGGCGGCGTGCCCACGGGCGCCGGCACGATCAGGCCCGCGCGAGATCCCGGCGGCGGGGGAACGAACACCCCCATCGGTCCGACCGGCCTCACCCCGCCGCCGATCGCCACCTGCACCGACAGGTGCAGCCCGGGCGGCGGCGGCACGAAGGCCACGCCATGCGCCGCCCAGAAGCCCGACACGAACACGACCGCGCCGTCACGATGCTCGTAATACGGCTGCACCCACACGTAGTCCGGCCGTGGTGGCGGGCTCCACCGGCCCGAGCACCATACCCACCGACCCTGCCAGCCCCAGTAGCCGCCGGTCCAGACGGCGCCAGGGAACGGTTGCGGCGGTGGCACCTCCACCAGCATCGGTGGCGGGGCGACGTCGATCAGCACGGGCTCGGGCTGCACCAGCGGCGGCTCGACGTAGACGCTGACGACGGGCGCGGGTGGAGGCGGAGGCGGTGGGGTAGGCAGCGGTGTCCAACCCGGTGCGACGCGCACATCAGCCTGGACCGAGGTGTGCCGCGGTGCCGCGCAGCCGACCAGGAGCGCCGAGACGCTGACTGCGGCGGTGATCGCGGCGGTCGTGGCCGCCGCGGTGAATCGGAGACGGAGAGCAGGACGCATGGGGGGCCTTCGATGGGAGGAACATGTCCGGCCAACGCGCTCGCCATGCCCTCGTTGACCCCCTTCGGTGGCCCTCGGTATCGGGCTGTAAGCAGCATCAAGAACGGGTCAAACCCCGATGAAATCGGCGTTCAAGGCCAACGCGGCACCAACGCCGCGTGGACGGCAAGTACACGCCGCACGAATCTCGACCTCAGATCCTCGGCACCAGCCGCACCTGCGGAATGGGCTTGAGCGATCCCACGTCCAGCAGCCTCGGCTGGCCTGACCGCTTCATCGGCGTGTCGGCGCCCAGGTCGCGCAGGCCAGTGAGGAAGCGTGCGGCCTCGTCGCGCATCGCGCTCGATCGCAGGTAACGCGTGTCGGTCTCGAGCAGCGTCAGCCAATCCGCGGGACGCCCCACCGCGGCGGTCAGGCTCACCGTCGCCGGCTGCATCGTGCCCAGGAAGGTGGTGAGACGCGCGCGGCGGTGGTGAGTCCATCCCAGCCCGCCCTCCTCGCCCGCCGGATGGAAGCGCGCGATCAGCCGCTGGGCGGCCATCGTGCCCGCATCGGCCAACGCGGCGATCGTGCCGGCCGGCATCGCGAGGTTGAGCCCCCCTTCCTGCGCGGCCTGGCTGATCTGCACGATGCGATCGCGGAAGCCCGGCGTGGGGAACTGGCTCTCGTCGCGCCAGTTCTGCATCGTCGTGACGATGCTCCACAGGAAGGACGCCAGACCGGCGGCCGGCGCCTTCTCGCGCGCATTCGGCGCGAGCCGCTCCCAGCCATCCACCAGGTCGGGCTCGGGCCAGTAGCGAAGCCGTCCGCCACGATCGTTGCCGGGCAGGTAGATGCGGCCGCCCGCGTTGCTGGCGTCCTCGGACGCGATGGGGTGGTCCGGATGCGGCCGCTTCAGGTTGACCGCAAAGGTCGGGTGACTCGGCAACATCTGGTCGAACAGATGCAGCGGCATGTTGCTGCCGATGCCGCCGTCGGAGAACCAGATCCGTGTCGCTCTCAAGCGCAGCAATCGCCGTTCGTCGTCCGTCTCGACGGCGCGCGCGGCGGCCTGCGTGCGCTGATTGCCGTCGCGCGACCAGTCCACCGCGTACAGCGGCACCGCCGACAACAGCAGCGGGAAGCTCAGGCTCATGCGGATCGCCACGACCACGGGGAGCTCGCCATGCCGCGGCAGCGGACGCAGCAGGCGACCCTGCGCGTTCTCTACCCGCGGGCGCGCGAAGGGCTCGCCGTCCTCACCGCCGTCACCGCCGTCACCGCCGGACTCGGCCAGCGCGCCCATCACCGCCGGCGGGAACAGTCGGGCCCACTCCTCCGGGTCGTAATAGAACGGCGGCGTTCCCGCGCGGAACGGGATGCTGTAGACCATCTGCTGGCTGACGGCGCTCGTCATCACTTCCAGGTGGATGCGCCGCTGCCGCGGGTCCGGTCCCCAGAGTTCCCCGAAGGTCAGCGGCGGACCATCGATGCTCTTGCCGGCCAGCTGGTTGTAGTAGCCATGCAGCCAGTCCGTCAGCGCGCTGGGTCCCGTCGAGCCGGGCGGGGTGAGCCCGCTGCAGAGTCCGTAGCCGTTTGCTCGCAGCCCGCGAAGCAGCCCGCGCGCGAACAGCGCAGCCGCCAGCGCGACACCGGACGCCGCGACCAGCGCCACGCCCACGGCGATGCCGATGACCGAGCTCACCACCGCGAGCGTGGACCCGCCGTCCAACGTCACCCCATCCGCCGCAGCAATCAGCAGCCGCGCGTGCGGCCACAGCAGCAGCGCGCCGACGCCCGCCACGGCCACCATGGCCCAGGCATGCTGGGCCACCATGCCGCCGATCACCGACAGCACGGCCCGTCCCCGAGGCTGGCCCAACGCGCCCATCAGCACGTCGAAGTGACGACGCAGCGCCGGCACCGGCTGGAAGAGCGTGGACAGGCGACTGCGGCTCGGGCCGCGCCCGTCGCGTTGGCCCATTCGGCCGGTCGGGCCGATGGGCACCTCGGCCCCGAGCTCCTCGGGCAGTCGCGCGAGCAGATCGAAGGCACCGACCTGGCCCCGCTGGCGGCCGAGCTCGGCAGCGGCGCTCGCCCCGGCCGCGATCGCGCCCGCGGACGTGCCGCCGATGTTCTTGAACCGGTATCTGCCGGACAAGGCCGCGACCAGCCGCGGATAGATCACGCCGCTGGTCACGCCGCCCTTCATGACGAGGTCGCAAAAATGGACCGCGCCCTCCTGTTGTTCCGTCACTCGCGCCCCTGGAGTTGCAGGCGCATTCTTCTTCAGAACTTCAGCCCCCGGGCGACGCCGGGGTCAATGCGCCCTCGACCCGCCCGTCCCGCAACAGGATTCGGTGATCCCCGAAGCGCGCCACGTCCTCCGGGTCGTGCGTGATCATCAGCATCGGCATGCCGATGCGCGCCAGCAGCGTGTCGAGTTCCGCGCGCATGCGCCCCCGCAACTCCGGATCCAGCGCCGAGAAGGGCTCGTCGAGCAGCAGCGCCCGCGGTTCGTTGACCAGGGCCCGGGCCAGCGCGGTGCGTTGGCGCTGGCCGCCCGACAGCTGATGCGGGCGCTGCTGCGCCACGCGTTCCAGCTCGAAGGCCTGGATCCAGCGATCGACCGCGTCGCTGGCCTCGTGGCGCGAAGGATTGCGCCAGCCCCGCTTGAGCGCGAACGCGATGTTCTGCCGCACCGTGAGCTGAGGGAACAACGCGTAGTCCTGGAACAGGTAGCCCAGCCGTCGATCGCGTGCGGGCACGTCGATGCGCGACGCGCTGTCGAAGACCGGGTGGCCATCGACGTAGATCGTCCCTTCATCCGGCGTGAGCAGCCCCGCGATGGCCTGCAGCGTCAGGCTCTTGCCCGCGCCCGAGGGACCGTAGATCACCGTGCGTCGCGCGTCGGTGGCGAAGGCGACATCCAGTTGGAAATGGCGGCCGGCGGCGTGGACCTGCTTGCGGATGCGGACCTCGAAGCTCATGCGCCCACCCTCGGTCCGGCCAGCCGTCCGGCGGCAAGCAGCACCACGACACAGGTCACCGACACGATGAGCACCAGCAGGTTGGCGGTGTCGTCCTGCCCGGCCTGCACGGCCTCGTAGACGGCCACCGACAGCGTCTGCGTCTTGCCCGGGATGCTGCCCGCCACCATCAGCGTGGCGCCGAATTCACCGAGCGCGCGAGCGAAGGCCAGCAGCACGCCGGCCAGCACGCCGCGCCACGCCATCGGCAAGGTCACGCGGAAGAACAGCGCCCATTCATTGAGCCCGAGCACGCGCGCGGCGCGCTCCAGTTGCGGATCCACACCCTCGAAGGCGGCACGCGCCGACTTCATCACGAGCGGAAACGCGACGATCGTGGCGGCGATGACCGCGCCCTGCCACGTGAAGATCAGATTGATGCCGAAGGTGTCCCACAACCAGCTGCCCAGCCAGCCGCGCTTGCCGATCACGACCAGCAGGTAGTAGCCGAGCACGGTGGGCGGCAGCACCATCGGCAAGGTCAGGATCGCGTCCAGCAGCTCACGACCGGGGAAGCGCCAGCGCGCCAGCGCGAAACCCGCCGCGACGCCCAGCACCAGGTTGAGCGCCGTCGCCCAGCCCGCGACCTTCAACGACAACGCCAGTGCGATCCAGGCTGCTTCCACGGGCGATGCCAGTCCTCAGGAGTGAATCAGGGTTGAATCAGGGTTTCTGGAAGCCGTACTTGGCCAGCACCGCCTGACCCGCGGCCGACGCCACGAAGTCCAGGAACTGCTTGCCGCCTTCCACGTTCGTGCCGCCGTGCGTCACGGCGATCGGATAGGAGATCGGCGTCTCGGTCGGCACGCTGAACAGGACCTTGACCTTGTCCTTGAGCACGAAAGCATCCGTCGCGTAGACGAATCCAGCCTCGGTCTCGCCGCGCGAGACGTAGTCCAGTGCCTGGCGCACGTTCTGCGCGAACACGGCCTTGGGCTCCACCGCCGACCACAGGTTGGCCTTCTCCAGCGCCCCCTTGGCATAACGGCCCGCCGGCACACCCTCCGGCTTGCCGATCGCGATGCGCTTCACCACGGGCTGCTGCAGGTCCGCCAGGCCCTTGAGCACCACCCCGCCCTCGGCCGGCGTGATCACCACCAGCGCATTGCTGACGAAATTGCGGCGCGTGCCGTCGACCAGCAGCTTCTGCTGCTGCGCCTTGTCCATCGTCTCCTGGTCCGCCGAGGCAAACACATCCACCGGCGCGCCCTTGGCGATCTGCGCGAGCAACGCATCAGAGGCCGCGAAGTTGAAGAGCACCTTGGTGCCAGGATGCGCCGCCTCGAAGGCCGGCGCCAGCTCCTTGAACGCATTCGTCAGGCTGGCCGCGGCCGACACCGTCACATCCGCCGCCTGCGCCAGGCCCGCAGCCATCAGCGCGAACGTCAACACCGCCGCGCGGCGGGCAAGCTTCATCGGGATCGCGGGCATGGCGTCTTCCTTCTCGAGGACCAGTCGGAGGTGAAGCGCCGCAATATATCTCAGGATACGACGAGCAGCTTCATCAGCTGCCGGATCTCCGGCTTGCAAGCCTCCTGCGCGGTCGCTTCGATCTCGCGGTACAGCGCGATCAACGATCGGCCCGTGTCCGTCAGGACGCTCCCGCCTCCCTTCGCCCCGCCGGCCGCCGTCGCGACCGCGGGCTCCTTCAACGAGCGATTCAATTCGTCGATCAGCAGCCATGCTCGTCGATACGACATGTCCAGCGACTTCGCCGCTGCCGTGATCGAGCCCGTCTCGTCGAGCGCCTCCAGCAGATCGATCTTTCCCGGTCCGACCGCGATGACGTCGCCGATCGTGACGCGCATGCGCAGCTTCAGCGCGGGCTTCGCGTCGGCGGGCGCCACGGAGGGCGTTGTGGAAGGAGAACGCGGAGAGGACGATGTCGATCGGGCAACCATGGCGCGCATTACACCTCGGCGCTCAATCCGCCAGCCGCCAGCATCCGCGCCCCGCCGCCTTGGCCGCGTACAGCGCATCGTCCGCCCGCCCCAGCAGACCCACCTCGCCCTCCTGCCCGCCGTCATGACAGGCGACGCCGATGCTGGTGGACAGGCGCAGTTCCTGGTTCTGCAAGGTCAGCGGCGCCTGCACCGCGGTCAGCACCTTCTGCGCCACCGCCGTGGCCGCCTCCGTCGAATGCAGGTTCTCCAGGATCAGCACGAACTCGTCGCCCGCCAGCCGGCAGAGCTGATCCGTCTCCCGGATCGCGCCCCGCACGCGATCGGCGAAGACGCGCAGCACCGCGTCCCCGGCCGCATGACCCAAGGCATCGTTAACCTGCTTGAAGTGATCCAGGTCCAGGAACATCAGCGCCAGCAGCCGCCCGCTGCGACGCGCACGCGCCAGCGACTCCGACAGCCTGGACTCGAATTGCCGCCGGTTCGGCAAGCCCGTCAACGGATCGATCCGGCTGAGCTGGTCGAGCTCGCGTTCCACCTGCTTGAACGCGCTGATGTCGGTGGCCAGCGTGTAGACCCCCGCCACGCTGCCGTCGGGCCGCACGTCCGGCACATACTCGGCGAGCATGTCCCGCGCCACGCCGTTGCTCTCCGAGCGCGTCTCGAAACGCTGCCGCACGCCCGCGAGCGCGCCCTTCAGGAACGGCAGCCGCTGCTCGTGCAGCACCGGCCCGATGACCTCCGCCAGCGGTCGGCCCAAGGCCTCCTCCGGCGCCATGCCCATCCACACGCGGAAGGTCGCGTTGAGGAACTGGATGCGCTGCTGCGCGTCGATGTAGGAGATCAGCACCGGCAGGTTGTCCGCGATCGTGCGCAGGCG
Organism: Roseateles sp. So40a; assembly: GCF_048081605.1. NCBI lineage: Bacteria > Pseudomonadati > Pseudomonadota > Betaproteobacteria > Burkholderiales > Sphaerotilaceae > Roseateles > Roseateles sp. So40a. Next base: position 5,015,324 of record NZ_CP182288.1, read on the forward strand.
GCGCTCGCTCGCTTCCTGCTGGAGCATCGCGTCATGCAGCTCGATCGTGCGGGCCTGCACCCGCAGTTCCAGCGACGCGTTGAGCTCCGCCAGCGACCGGTCCTGCTCCGCCTGCCGATGCGCCAGGTCGTTGAGCGCGTGCGACAGCAGCGCCGCCTCGCGATAACCGCCGATCGTGGGCAGCCTGTCCTCGCTCAGATGGCGCCGCTGCGCGATCGCGTTGGAGAGCTCCTGCAGCGGCCGGCTCATGCGCCGCGCCAGCCACCAACTCAGCGGCACCGACAGCGCCAGCAGCAGCACCGCGCTCAGCACGATCTGCCGGCGCAGCTGGTAATAGTCGGTCAGCGCGACGGTCACCGGCTGGCGCACCAGCACGGTCCAGCCCAGGCCGGGATAAGGCCCGTAACCCTGGCTCGGCACGCTGACGGCGAAGTACTCGACGCCGCCCGCCTCGTGGTGGCGCAGGCCCTGGCCGCTCTCCGCGCCCAGCGGCATCTTCTTGCCCTCGAGGTCCGTCGGACCCAGGATCACCACGCCATCCTTGCCCAGCACCAGCGCATCGGCCTGATGCGACGCCATCGTCGCGTCGATCAGCTCGCTCTTGATCTGCCGCGCCCAGCCCCAGCTCAGGTGCGTGCCGAAGACGCCCTGCAGCTGGCCGCGGCTGTCCAGCAGCGGGATCGCGAAGTCCACGAAGCGCCAGGGCTCGTTCTGCCGCGGCAGCAGCTTCTCCAGCAGGAGCGCGGCGTGGACGTCGCCCACGAAGGGCTGACCGGTTCTGGCGCCCTGCCACCAGGGCCGCTTGGAGACATCCACCCCGTCCAGCAGGCCGCCCGCCGCGGCCAGCACCTTGCCCTGGCTGTCGGTCACGCCCAGCCACGCAAAGTGATCGAAGCCGACCTGCACCTGGTCCAGCGCGCGGCGCATCGCATCCGGGTCGTCGAATCGACGGAAGAGCTCGAGCTGCGCCAGCACCCGCACTTCCTTGAATTGCTGCGCCATGCCCCGGTCCAGCGCGTCGCGGAAGTCCACGGCGACCTGGCGCAGCGACTCGACCGCGCGGCGCTCCGCATGGGCCCGGGCGAAGTTCTCGATCAGCAGCGCCGAGATCAGCAGCGCCACGGCAACGGCCGCCAGCACCATCGCCGCCAACCAGCGCCCCAGCGAGGCGCGTGAGCCCCGCGGCGGGACGAAGCCCTCGTCGGCGGCGGACGCACCGCCCGGATTCGGGGCGGCAGGGGTCGGGGGCAAGGCATGGGAACTCGGCATCGCGAGAGTTTCATCGAGACGCCCCGCCGTACGCAACACGGGATAGTGCCACTGCACCAGCCCCGGGCAATGACCGACGCTCCAGCAGCACCGCCCCGGGGCGGTCTGTACAGACGCACCAAAACCGGTCAGGCTGACCGCCTGGCCGGCCGTCCAGCGCCGCCACGCTGGGCACGCGCCTTGCAATCTGCGCCCGCTGACCGCCGCCCGGAGGCGGTCCGTCCCTGGAGACCCCATGCATGCGCTGACCCTGCCGGCCGCCGGCCATTACGACGAGATGCTGCTGCAAAGCGGCGCCATCCGGCCCAGCTACCAGGCCTTCGCCGACTGGCTGCACGCGCAGACGCCCGACGCGCTCGCCAAGAAGCGGGCCGAGGCCGATCTGCTCTTCCACAAGGTCGGCATCACCTTCGCCGTCTACGGCGACGAGGCCGGCGCGGAGCGCCTGATCCCCTTCGACACCGTCCCGCGCATCGTGCCCGCCGATGACTGGCGGATGCTGGAACGCGGCCTGCGCCAGCGCGTCACCGCGCTCAACCGCTTCCTGTGGGACATCTATCACGACCATGAGATCGTGAAGGCGGGCCTCATCCCGGCCGAGCAGGTCTTCGCCAATGCCCAGTACCAGCCCGCGATGCAGGGGCTGGACCTGCCGCTGGGCATCTACGCGCACATCACCGGCGTGGACCTGATCCGGCATTCAGACGGCGGGTATTACGTGCTCGAGGACAACCTGCGGGTGCCCTCCGGCGTCAGCTACATGCTGGAGAACCGCAAGATGATGATGCGGCTCTTCCCGGAGCTCTTCGCGAAGTACTCGATCGCGCCCGTGGCCCATTACCCCGCGCTGCTGCTGGGCACGCTGCGCCAGGCCAGCCCCGCCGAGAACCCGACCGTCGTCGTGCTGACGCCCGGCCCCTTCAACTCGGCCTACTTCGAGCACGCCTTCCTCGCGCAGCAGATGGGCGTGGAGCTGGTCGAGGGCCAGGACCTCTTCGTCAAGGACGGCTTCGTCTTCATGCGCACCACCGTCGGTCCCAAGCGCGTGGACGTGATCTACCGGCGCATCGACGACGCGTTCCTCGATCCGCTCGCGTTCCGCGCCGACTCGATGCTCGGCGTGCCGGGGCTGCTGTCGGTCTACAAGCAGGGGCACGTGGTGCTGGCCAACGCGATCGGCACCGGCGTGGCGGACGACAAGTCCATCTATCCGTACGTGCCGGACATGATCCGCTTCTACCTGGGCGAGGAACCCATCCTGCACAACGTCCCGACCTGGCAATGCCGCAAGCCGCAGGACCTCGATCACGTGCTCGCCAACATGGCGGAGCTGGTGGTGAAGGAAGTCCACGGCGCGGGCGGCTACGGCATGCTGGTCGGCCCGGCCTCGACCGCGGCGGAGGTCGCGGACTTCAAGGAGCGCGTGAAGGCCAACCCGTCCAACTACATCGCGCAGCCGACGCTGTGCCTGTCGAGCTGCCCGACCTTCGTCGAGCGCGGCATCGCGCCCCGCCATATCGACCTGCGACCCTTCGTGCTGTCGGGCCGCGAGGTCAACATGGTCGCCGGCGGCCTGACGCGGGTGGCGCTGAAGGCGGGCTCGCTGGTCGTCAACTCGTCGCAGGGCGGCGGGACCAAAGACACCTGGATCCTGGAGAACTGATCATGCTCAGCCGTACCGCCGCACAGCTCTACTGGATGAGCCGCTACCTGGAGCGCGCCGAGAACCTCGTGCGCATGCTCGACGTGACCCACTCGCTGTCGCTGCTGCCGCAATCGCGCGGCGCCGCCACGGAGCTCGCCGCGCCGCTGGCCGTCACCGGCACGCTGGAGGCCTATCAGGCACGCCATCCGCGCCTGAGCGCCGAGCAGCTCTTCCGCTTCATGGGCATCGACCTGGACAACCCGGCCTCGGTGCTGTCGTGCATCCGGCAGGCGCGCGAGAACGCGCACGCCGTGCGCGGCCAGATCACAGCCGAGATGTGGGAAGCGATCAACACGAGCTGGCTCGAGGCGCGCGAGCTCGCGCGCAAGGGCGTGGCCGAGCCCTCATCCTTCTTCGACTGGGTGAAGGAACGCTCGCACCTCTTCCGCGGCGCGACCTACGGCACGCTGCAGCGCAACGACGCCTACTGCTTCATCCGGTTGGGGACCTTCGTCGAGCGCGCGGACAACACGGCCCGGCTGCTCGACGTGAAATCGCAGCTGATCGCGCCGGCGGTGGACACGCTCGCGCCCGTCGACGCGCCCAGCGAGAGCGCGCCCGATTTTTACGCCTGGAACGCGCTGCTGCGCTCGCTGTCGGCCTTCGAGGCCTACCATGCGGCGTATCGCGACAGCCTCAACGGCCGCCGCGTGACGGAGCTCCTGATCCTGCGACCCGACGTGCCGCGCTCGCTGCGCGCGTGCTGCGACGAGATCCGCTCGATCCTGCCGCAGATCGAGGCCCGCGGCGGCGCCGAGGACGCGGGCCGCTGCGTCAAGCAGAGCGCCGGCCAGCTCGCGCTGCGCCTGGAATACGGCGCCGTGGACGAGATCCTCGAGCAGGGCCTGCATCCGTGGCTGACCGGGTTCCTGGAGGATTCGGCACGGCTGAGCCTGGACATCCAGCGCGCGTATTTCGAGGCGCAATGACAGCGGCGCCGGAGACAAGGCCATGCACCTCCATATCTCGCACGAGACGGTCTACGACTACGACGCGCCGGTGGCGCGCAGCACGCAGTACCTGCGCCTGACGCCGCGCGCGGGCCGCGGGCTGCGCGTGCTGCACTGGAACCTGGAGCTGCCGGCCCCGGCCAGCGCATGCAAGGACGCCTTCGGCAACACCATGCATGTGCTGAGCCTGGATGGCCCGCGTCGCGACATCGTGCTGCGCGCCGTCGGTGAGGTCGCCACCGACGACGCGCCGCCGGCGCCCGATCCCGAGGACGAGCTGCCCGCGCCGCTGTTCCTGCGCGACAGCCCGCTCACGCGCGCGGACGAGCGTCTGCGCGAGTTCGCGGCGGGATTCGCGCAGGCGGCCCAGGCCGACGCGCATGGCGCGCTGCTGGCGCTGATGTCGGCCATCGGCGAGCGCATGCCCTACGTGCGCGGCTACACCGATGCGGCCACGCCCGCGGCGCAGGCTTTCGAGACCGGCCACGGCGTGTGCCAGGACCACGCACAGGTCTTCGTGTGCTGCGCGCGGCTGCTCGGGCTGCCGGCGCGTTACGTGTCGGGCTATCTCGCGACGGACTTCGAGCACGTCGCCAGCCACGCGTGGGCGGAGGTGCGGCTGCCCGACATGCCGGCTTCAGAAGCGACCTCGTCACCGGACAGCCGTGATGCATCGCACGGATTGCAGGGCTCGCACGGCATGCACGGCGGATGGCTCGGTTACGACATCAGCAACCAGTGCCTGGCCGATGGCCGCTACGTGAAGCTGGCGATCGGCGCGGACTACCTGGATGCCTGTCCGGTGCGCGGCGTGCGGACCGGCGGCGGCATGGAGACGATGCGGGCCGAGGTGCTCGTGAAACCCGGCACGGCCGATCAACAATGAGCGCGCACCACGACGGCGCGTGGACAGCTTGATGCGCTAACCTTCCGTCCATGACTTACTGTGTTGCCATGCGGCTGCGCGCCGGCCTGCTGTTCGCGTCGGATTCGCGCACGAACGCGGGTGTGGATCACATCGCCACCTTCCGCAAGATGAATCTGTTCGAGCAGCCGGGCGAGCGCCTGATCACGCTGCTCAATGCGGGCAACCTGGCGACGACGCAGAGCGTGGTGAGCCTGCTGCGTCAGCGCTCGGCGGGCGTGGGACAGCACCTGATGAGCCTGACGTCGATGTACGACGTGGCCGAGCTGGTGGGCAAGACGCTCAAGGAAGTGGTCGCGCGAGACAGCGACGGACCGGGACAGCTGAACCAGGGCGTGGATTTCGGCGCGAACTTCATCGTCGGCGGGCAGATCCGCGGCGAGGCGCCCCGGATCTTCCACGTCTATCCGCAGGGCAACTTCATCGAGGCCACCGAGGACACGCCCTACCTGCAGATCGGCGAGTCCAAGTACGGCAAGCCGATCATCGACCGCGTGATCGATTTCGACAGCTCGCTGGCCGAGGCCACCAAGTGCGCGCTGATCTCGTTCGACTCGACGATCCGCAGCAACCTGTCGGTGGGGCTGCCGATCGACGTGCTGCTGTACAAGACCGACAGCTTCGCGCCGGCCGAGCCGCACCGCGTGACCAAGGACGATCCCTACTTCGTGAAGGTCAGCCAGGGCTGGGGCGGCGGCTTGAAGCGCGTCTTCGAGCAGCTGCCGGACGACGACTGGTTCGCGTGAGCGAGCCGCGATCGGCATCTTGTCCGGCACCTTGTCCGGCACCTCGTCCGGTGCCGCTTCCGGTGCCGCTTCCGGTGCCGCTGCCGCTCAGGGCTTGACCGTGCCGTTCTTGCGGCCGCGGATGTATTCGATCTCGGCGAGCGCGCCGCGATGACCGGGCGCGGACTGCAGCGACTTCACATAGGCCGCCTCGGCCTCGTCGAGCCGGCCGAGTTCCACGAGCGCGTAACCCTGGCTGCGCAGCGCGGTGGCGACCCAGGTGGCCTGCGATCCTTCGGGCATCAGGCTGGCGTTGTCCTCGGCGAGCTTGAACAGCGGCAGCGCCTTGGCGGGCTCGCGGAGGCGTGACAGCAGGTTGCCATACTCGATGAGGAACTGCGCGTTGTAGGGCGCCATGCGCAGCAGCCGCTCGAGCGTGTCTCGGGCCTCGGGGATGCGGCGCAGCTCGACGAGCGCGTAGGCGCGCCCGTACATGGCCTGGCAAAGCACGGACGACAGCACCACCGCGTCGCGTTTGCTCTGCGGGTTGGCGGCGGCCTTGAGCAGGTAGGTCAGGGTTTCGGCCTGGGACAGGGCGCAGTAGTAATCGGTATCCGGCTTGCGGGGTTCGGCCTCGATCTCGCTGACGAGGTCGGCGAACTGGCGCTCGGCGTCAACGAAGCGCCGCGAGCTGATGGACAGATAACCGGCGTCAAGCCGGATCCGCTGCGCGGCTTCGCGCTGCTTGCGGGCCTCGATCTCGGCAGGTGAGGCGGTCTCGGCCGGGGCCGAGGCGGCGCGGGCGGTCGAGTCCTTCGCGGGGGATCCAGCATCCTGCGCGAGGGCGATGCCCGCCGAGAGTAGCGCGACGCCTCCGATCGATGTCGCGGCCAGGCGTCGAAGTCGAGTCCTCATGGTGCCCTCCCAGGCGATGTCTTGTCCGGCGGATGCTAGCCGAGCGAGCACCGGCAAGCCCTTGGGACATGCCCACGGCCAGCGCGCCGCGCAGCGCTCTCAGCTCGGCTTGACCGCGCGTTGCGGCTCGCAGCGGATCGCGAAATCGACGTGGTAATGCTCGTCATGTCGCACCCAGGGCGTCGTGCGCATGAAGCGGATGTGCTGCTCGATCCAGGGGCCTCGCTTCGTCGCGAAGAGTCGGGGCAGGTAGGCGCGATCAAAGATGACCTGCGTGATGCCGGTGCCCGCCGCCTTCGACGCCGCATCGAGTTGGTAGAGGTGCTCGCCGATGGCCTCGAAGTCGATGCGGTACTCGCCATGCCGCGCGTTGGCATCGAAGTCGATGTCGTAGCCGAAGCGCTGCGTGATCGGTGTGGGCAACGGCACCGAGCGGTCCTTGGGATCCCGCACCGGGACGAAGAAGTCCACCGACGTGCCGTTCTGATGGGTGCGATGGGGCTTGAATCGGCCGCCCTCCGACAGGCCGGTCTCGCCATAGACGAAGACCGTGCCGGGCAGCGAGGTCTCCATCGCCCGGTAGCTGTCGACGACGATGCGCGCCACCGTCGAGTGCACATGCGTGCGGCCGATGCCGGCGGCCATCGTGCTGTACGCGGAGAAGTTGGGGCCGCTCATCGGCAGACGCACGCTGTCGGTGATGCTGCCTCGGGCGACGGTGCCGAAGCAGCGACTCTCGGCCGCCCAGCCGGTCGCCGGAAAGACCGCGGCAGCGGCAACGGCAGCGGCAAAGGCAGCGGGCACGATGCCCATCGACATCCGCAGGCCCGCACCCTCCAGCGCCGACGACTGACGATCCAGTCGCAGATCCAGATCCAACGGCATCAGGCGCTGCCCTTGCAATCGCAGACATCGCTGCCGTTGTCGAAGACGACACGCCAACGGCCATCGGCATCTCGGCGCCAGGTCGACGCGAAGCGCGCGACGAGCTTGCCCTTCACATGCACGGGCCCGGTCGAATAAGCGAGCTGGCCGTCGGGCAGCGCCACGACCAGGTCAGGCGTCCAGGAGAACGGGGCCTCGGCGCCCTCGAAGAATCGCTTCCACTCGGCGAGCACCGCGGCGCGGCCGCGCATCGGCTTGTTGCCGTTGATGAAGACCGCGTCCTCCGCGACGAACTCCGCGAAGGCCTTGAAGTCGCGCTTGGCCATGGTGGCGGCGAAGGCGATTTCGGCCTCACGAACCGCGGACGCCGCGTCTGCGGGCACGGGTCTGGTGGCGGTCGATGCGGCCATTGAAGACCCCACCCACGCGCCAGCAGTCAGCGCGAGAGCGGATCGAAGCGTCGAGCGGCGGTTGGGCATGTGCTCCCCTTTTCAGATGGACCGGAGTCTATCCATGCGCGCTCTGCCGACACGGAGCCAGCTGGCGAGCGGACAGGTTGTTGTCGAAGAGCACTTTCACGCCGCGACCTTGCGCTCGAAATGCACGGCGGCCAGCACCTCTTGCGGGGTCGATCGCCACAACCTGGAAACGAAGTCGAGATCGCCCTTCTCGGCGACAAATGAGTCGTAGATGGTGTCGGTGGGAACGCCGGTCCGACGGATGATCGACTGCCCGAACTGCCGATTGGGGTCGACCACGATCAGCCGCTTCTTCGGCACCGGGAACCATCGCAACGAATCGCCATTCGCATCGAACTCGACATCGTCGAAGAGCGACGGCCGGATCACGCTGCCGAAGACGAACTGGCGGCCCCGCACATCCAGCAGCTTGCCGCGCTGGCCCGAGCCCTCGATCGCATCCATGAAGATGCGCTTCCCATCGCTGAGAAAGCGCTTCGACTGCAACGGATAGCGGCCGAGCGTCTCCGTCGCGATCGCGATCGCGATCGTCGCCCGCACCGTTTGCAATGGCACACCCTGCTTGATGAAGCGCGTCACCACGCGCAACTCCATCAGGTCCTTGAATCCCAGCACGTGGTCGTCACCGATCTCCTCATCGTCCCAGTACTGCAGCAGCCAGAGCGGCGCGGACGTCGTCGTTCCATTCCTGGTCTTGCGCGAATAGCCCTTCAGCCAGCGGCGCGCGCTGCGCAGGTCCGCGCCCACCAGTTGGGCGGCGCGACCAATGCTGTAAAGACCGGTACCGATGAGGGAATGACGTTGGCTCATGACGAAGCAGTTTAGGAACGCTTCGCCCGCTCGCCGAAGAGCCGCGGCGGGGATGTTGCCGCGACCACACGCCCCTTTCGGGCGCCCCCTTCAGCAGGAGATCAATCGTCCAGCGACTTCAGGAACTGCTTCAGTTCCGGCGTCCGCGGCGACCCGAACAGATCCGCCGGCGGGCCGATCTCGTGCACGCGTCCCTGATGCATGAAGATCACCCTGTCCGCCACCTTGCGCGCGAAGTTCATCTCGTGCGTGACCATCAGCAGCGTCATGCCCTCTTCCGCCAGCGACTCCACCACCCGCAGCACCTCACCCACCAGCTCGGGATCCAGCGCCGACGTGATCTCGTCGCACAACAGCACCTGCGGCTCCATCGCCAGCGCCCGCGCGATCGCCACGCGCTGCTGTTGACCGCCCGACAGCTGATCGGGCATCGCATCAAACTTCTCCGCCAGCCCAACGCGCGCCAGCAGCGCCCGCGCCTGCTCCGCGGCCTCCCGGTCCGAGCGCCGCTTCACCAGCGTCGGCGCCAGCATCACGTTGCGGCCCACGCTCAAGTGCGGGAACAGGTTGAAGCTCTGGAAGATCATGCCGACCTGCTGCCGAAGCGCGCGCATCGCCATCGCGCTGTCGTGCAGCAGTGGCTTGTCGGCCACGCGCAGCGATCCCTCCTGGAATCGCTCCAGCCCGTTGATGCATCGCAGCAGCGTGCTCTTGCCCGAGCCGCTCTTGCCGATCAGCGCGATCACCTCGCCGCGCATCACGTCCAGGTCGATGCCCTTGAGCACCTCGTTCGTCCCATAGGACTTGCGCAGCGCGGTGATGCGCACGATCGGCACACCGGGCGCGGCCACGGTGCGGGCCGTCGGTGCATCGACGGCGACAGGCTCAGGCAGCACGGCCATGCTGTTTCCTTTCCAGATGTTGGGCGGCCAGGCTCACGGGGAAGCACAGCGCGAAATAGAACAGGGCCACGCAGCCGAAGACCAGGAAAGGCTTGAAGCTCGCGTTGGCGATCATGCCGCCCGCCTTGGTCAGCTCCACGAAGCCGATCACCGAGGCCAGCGCGGTGCCCTTGATCACCTGGACCAGGAAACCCACCGTCGGCGCGATCGCCAGGCGCGCGGCCTGCGGCAGGATCACGTGCCGCAGCTGCTCGCCGAAACTCATCGCCAGGCTGCGCGCGGCCTCCCACTGCCCACGCGGCACCGCCTCGACGCAGCCCCGCCAGATCTCCACCAAATAGGCGCTCGTGTAGAGCGTCAGCGCCAGCGACGCCGCCGTCCAGGCCGACACCTCGATGCCCAGCAGCGCCAGGCCGAAGTACGCGAGGAAGAGCTGCATCAGCAGCGGCGTGCCCTGGAACAGCGCGATGTAGGCGCCGATCAGGCGCTGCGTCTTGCGGCCCAGCCCCAACCGCAGGCACAGCAGCAGGCCGCCGACCAACCCGCCGCCGACGAAGGCGATCAGCGACAGCGCGACCGTCCAGCGGGCCGCCAGCCCGAGATTGCGCACGATGTCCCAGAGGGTGAACTCAATCATGCGAGGCTCCCGCGCCGGCACCGGCACTGGTCATGCGGCGCCACAGCGGTGGACGCACCGGCAGGCTCGCGCCGCCGAAGAACCAGCGCGGGCCGGCCCACAGCAACGCGCGTCGCGCCAGCATCGACAGCGCGAGGTAGATCAGCGTCGCGATGATGAAGGCCTCGAAGGCGCGGAAGTTGCGGCTCTGGATCAGGTTGGCGGCGTAGCTGAGCTCCTCGGTGGAGATCTGCCCGCACACCGCCGAGCCCAGCATCACGATCACGATCTGGCTGGTCATCGCGGGCCACACGCGCTTGAAGGCCGGCGGCAGGATCACGCGGGTGAAGACCTGCGTCGGCCCGAGCGCCAGGCTCTGCGCCGCTTCCCACTGGCCCTTGGGCGCGGCCTGGATGCCGGCGCGCAGGATCTCGGTGCCGTAGGCGCCCAGGTTCAGCGTCATCGCGATCAGCGAGGCGGCCTCGGGCGACAGCTTCACGCCCAGCGACGGCAGGCCGAAGAACACGAAGAACAGCTGCACGATGAACGGCGTGTTGCGCAGCAGCTCGACGTACGCGCCGACCAGCCGGCGCAACCACGCCGGACCGCAGGCACGCGACCACGCCCCCAGCGTAGCGATGCCCAGCCCGATGGGCACGGCCACCAGCGTCAGGCCCACCGTCCAGGCCACACCGCGCAACAGCAGCGGCCATTCGGCGAGGACGGCTCCGAAGTCGAAGTCGATCATGGGCGGCTCCAGGAGCGCGGCAGGGTCGGCAAGGGCCGGGATGGCCGGGATGGCCGATGGACAGCGGTAACGGCGATCAGAGCGGCAGCTCGCCCGCGCCGCGTCCCAGCCACTTCTTCGACAGCGCCTCGAGCTCGCCCGCCTGCTTGGCCGCCGCGATGATCGCGTTGACCTTGGCCAGCAGCGCGTCCTCGCCCTTGGCCACACCGACGAAGCACGGGCTGTCCTTGAGCAGCAGCTTGTATTCGATGTTCAGGCCGGGCTGACGCTGCATCAGGTTGCCGGCGACGGCGGCGCTGGTGGCGAGCACCTGCGTCTGTCCGGCGGCGAACGCGGCGATGGTGGCGTTGTTGTCCTCGAAGCGCTTGAACTCCAGCGACGACGGCGCGACCTTCGCGAGCTCCTGGTCCTCCATCGCGCCGCGCGTCACGGCGACGGTCTTGCCGGCGAGGTCCGCGAAGCTCTTGATCGGCAGCGCCTTGGGTGCGAAGACGGCCTGATAGAACGGCGCGTAGGCCGAGCTGAACGCGATCACCTTCTCGCGTTCCGGGTTCTTGCCGAGCGTGGAGATGACGAGGTCCGCCTTCTTCGTCTGCAGGTAGGGGATGCGGTTGGCGCTGGTGACCGGCACCAGCTCGACCTTCACGCCGAGCTTGGCCGCGATGAGCTCGGCCATCGCGACGTCCAGGCCTTGGGGCTTCATGTCGGGACCGACGAAGCCGTAGGGCGGGTAGTCGGTCGGAATCGCGATCTTGATGGTCTTGGTCTTCGTGATCGTGTCCAGCGCGGTCTGCGCCTGGGCACCCAGCGCGAGCAGGCCCAGGCCGGCGGCCAGCAGCAGACGGCGCGGCAGCGCGCGGACGGAGGAACGGACGGCGTGGCTCATAACAAGGCTCCTAGGTAGGCGGGGGCGGGATCCGGGGTGTCCGACAGGGCCGCGGCGCGAGCGGTGCGCGCGCGCGTCGATTTCGGCGCGGTGGAAACGGAGGCCGCGGCGGTCGGCAGCGGGGTGAGCGCCTGCCGCAATTGATGCAGCGGGTCGTCGGTCGGGGTCTGGAGCTGCAGCCCGGCCTGCACGCTGGCGAGGTGCTCGGCCATCAGCGCCTCGGCGCGGGCGGCATCGCCGGCCTCGAGCGCGGCCACGATGGCGACGTGCTCCTGGCAGGACTGTGCTGCGTCGTGCGAGGACTGGTAGAGCATCGCGATCAAGGTGGTGCGGGCGGTGTAGTCGCGCAGCGTGTCGGCGAGCAGGCTGTTGCCGAGGCATTCAGCGAGGCAGACGTGGAAGTCGCCGAGCAGGAAGCTGCGCGCGCCGACGTCATCGCCGCGCAGCGCGGCCTTCTCCTGCGCGAGGTGTTTCCTGAGGCGCGTGAGCGCGGGTTTATCGAGCGGTCGACGGCCGCGGATGAGGCCGAGCTCGATGACGCGGCGGGCCTCGAAGGCCTCGCGGGCCTCGTCGCGGGAGGGCGCGATCAGGTACCAGCCGCGGCGCGCGCTGACGGTGACGATGCCGCGAGCGGCCAATCGGGTGAGGGCCTCGCGGACGATGGTCCTGCTGCAATCGAAGAGCAGCGCGAGCTGCTGCTCTCCCAGACGCGTGCCGGGTGCCAGCTTCTGCGCGAGCACGGCGTCGATGATGCGCTGGCTGATGTCGGTGGCGGTGGTGCCCATGCATGGGGCTTTGCAGCTTCCGTGCCAGCGCCCGTGTCGCCGGTGATCACAGGCTCATCTGTCTTGTATGCAAGTCTTGGCGACGATCGTGCACCGTCCTTGCGCACAAGCTTGGTGTGGCGGGCACTGGGGCGGTGCCCGCCGATCAGCGCATGTGGCTCAGCCGATGCTCTGCCGCATCCAGCATCATGTGGATGTATCGCGGCTGGACCGAGGTATGCCCCCCGTACTGCGAGCTTTCGTGTTCATAGGGCTCGAAGAGGTGGCTCAAGATGAAGCCCGTGACGCGCGCGTCCTCCCTGATGCGCCCTTTCAGGCGGAGGTGCTTGGCGCATTGCCAGATCATCGAGTGCTCCTGGTGGCCGGAGCAGGAATCGAATGGCGGAATCGCCACGATCACCAGTTGCGAGACCCCGTAGTCGCTGTCATACGGATTGGACCGCCTCAAGGCACGGAAGTCGACACAGACCTGCGACCACGTCGAAGATTCAGTCAGCCGCTGCGGAGGGGGCGAGAAGCAACTGGAGCCCTCGACAGTGATCCGCTCATCAGACTTGAATGGGCGGGCGTCGAAGTCCGGCCCGAAGAGCCAGAGGTTGCACCCGATGGCATCCAGGATTGCTGGCCGCTCGTGATCTTGTTCGTCAAGGAAGCGCTCCCTCAGATCCCTGACGAGTGCAAGCCGTCGACCAATGAAGTCGGTCGGAAATGAAGTCTCACTCGCTGACATTGCTGATTCCTTCGTTGAGAAGACATGCAGTGTCAGAAAGAAGTTCGGCGCCATAAATGGCGCCGATCAGTGTGGGAGGCTGGTTTTCCTACCGAGCTCAGTCGTCCACTCGCATGGAGTAATCAACCGCCTTGGCGTCCTTGGTCAGGCGGCCGACCGAGATGCGGTCGACGCCCGTCGCGGCGATCCAGCGCAGCTGGTCGATCGCCACCCCGCCCGACACCTCCAGCAGCGCTCGCCCTCCGGCAATCGCCACCGCCTCGCGCATCATCGGCTCGCTGAAGTTGTCCAGCAGCACGCTCACCGCGCCCGCCGCCAGCGCCTCGCGCAGTTGCTCGATCGTCTCCACCTCGACCTGGATCGTGACACCCGCATTCAAGGCCTGCGCCTGCTGCAAGGCCTGCGTCACACCACCGGCCGCGGCGATGTGGTTCTCCTTGATCAGGATCCCGTCGTACAGCGCCAGGCGCTGATTCGCGCCGCCGCCCACGCGCACCGCGTACTTCTGCGCCAGCCGCAATCCGGGCAGCGTCTTGCGCGTGTCCAGCACCGCGCAGCCGCGCGGGTTGGGGCTCGCGCCCTCGATCGCGCGCGCATGGGCCCGCGTCGTCGTCGCCGTGCCCGACAGCAGCTGCAGGAAGTTCAGCGCCGGACGCTCCGCCGACAGCAGCGAGCGCCCGTCCGCCTCGATCCGGCACACGATCGTGTCGGCGGCCATGTCGGCGCCCTCGTCGTACAGCCACTCGATCCGCGACGACCCGTCCAGCGCCAGGAACACGCCCTCGAACCAGTCCCGGCCGCACAGCACCGCCGCTTCGCGCACGCGCACATGCGCCTTCACGCGCCGGTCCGCCGGCACCAGCCGCGCGGTCCAGTCGCTGATGCCGATGTCCTCGAACAGCGCATCGCGGATGTTGCGCGCGCGGGCCTCGTCCAGGGTCTCGTTGTGGTCGAACATCGTCGCGGTCTTGCAGTTACTCGGCGTCGCCGATCGTGATCGACAACTCGCCGAAGCCCTCGATGACCCCGGTGATCACATCGCCCGGCTTGACCGGACCCACGCCCTCGGGCGTGCCCGTGTAGATCAGGTCGCCCGGCTCCAGGTGATAGAACTGCGACAGGTTGGCCACCAGCTCCGGAATGCTCCAGATCATGTCCGACAGGTCGCCGCGCTGCTTCTCGACACCGTTCACGGCCAGCGTGATCGCGCCCTGGCTCAGATCGCCCTGCTCCGAACGCGGCACCAACGGCGTGATGACGGCCGAATGCTCGAAGCCCTTGCCCAGGTCCCAAGGACGGCCGATGGCCTTGGCCTCGTTCTGCAGGTCGCGACGGGTCATGTCCAACCCGGCGCCGTAGCCCCAGACCGCGTCAGCAGCCTGCTCGGGCGTGGCCTTGAAGACCGGCTTGCCGATCGCCACGACCAGCTCCATCTCGTAATGCAGGTTCTTCGTGCCCGGCGCGTAGGGGATCGTGCCGCCCGAGGGCGCCAGCGCGCTGGCCGGCTTGGTGAAGTAGAACGGCGGCTCGCGGTCCGGATCGCTGCCCATCTCGCGGGCGTGGGCGGCGTAGTTGCGGCCCACGCAGAAGATGCGGCTGACGGCATACAGCGCGTCGGTGCCGCGCACGGCCACCGCGGCCTGGGGCGCTGGGGGGAAGAGGTAGGTGCTCATGACGGTGCGGACGTAACGATCGAAACGATCGTGAAAGGGAAGAAGCGATCGCGGAGCATAACCTTGGCAAATCGGCGCCGCATTGCTAGGGTTGCGCCCATGTTTGAAGCCCGCCCCGCCGGCCAGCGCCTGGCCGTCCTGACGTGTGCCCTGATCCTGGCCGCCTGTGCCAGCCGTGGTCCCACCCCCAGCCGCCCCTCGCCGGGCGGTCCCAAAGTGTCCTCCTGGCCCGACCGCGACGGCCCCGAGGCCGTCGTCCCGTCCGACCTGCAGAAGGTGCCCGACGCCGCCCCGAAGCTGGAATCCATCCGCAAGGGCGGTCCCAACAAGCCCTACGAGGTGCTGGGCGAGCGCTACGAGCCCATCGCCGACGACAAGCCGCTGGTGCAGAAGGGGCTGGCGTCCTGGTACGGCCGCAAGTTCCACGGCAAGCCGACCTCCAGCGGCGAGATCTACAACATGTACGCGATGACCGCGGCGCACGCGACCATCCCGATCCCGAGCTACGCCCGCGTGCGCAACCCGAAGAACGGCCGCGAGATCATCGTGCGCATCAACGACCGGGGTCCGTTCCACAAGGGCCGCATCATCGACCTGAGCTACACCGCCGCGCTCAAGCTGGACGTGCTCAACGGCGTGGCGCCGGTCGAGATCGAACGCATCACCTACGAGGACATCCGCACCGGTGCCTGGACGCGCGACCGCGACACGCTCTCGCCCGATCCCAAGGTCGCCCCCGACACCCCCGTCTTCGCGGCCGCCACGCCCAGCGGCGCCCCCGACCTGACGACCACCGCGCAGCTCCGTCCGCCGGTCACCCCGGTCGCGGCGCAGGTGCCGCTGCCCGCGCCGGTGAGCGTACCCGCGACGACCGCGACGACAGCGGCGGCGCGCATGACGCCCATCCCCATCACCGCCCTGCCCCCGGGGAGCGACCTGCCGCCACCCGGCCAGTCCAAGGCCGACGCGATGGCCACGGCCACGGCGGGCGCCATCGCCGCGGCGGACCCGCAGGCCCCGGTGCCCACCATCAAGCTCGCCGCCGCGCAGGGCTTCTGGCTGCAGTTCGGCGCGTTCTCGCGGCTGGAAGGCGCCGAGCAGCTGCGCGAGCAGTTCACACGCGGCATGGAGGAGCTCGCGCCCATGCTCACCATCTTCAAGGACAAGAACCTGCACCGGCTGCAGGCCGGTCCCTTCGCCTCGCGCGAGGACGCCCGCGCCGCGGCCGACCGCGTCCGCACAGCCATGTCGCTCACGCCGGTGCTGGTCGAGCGCCGCTGAGGCGCACCGCCGCCGCGCGCGTCGGACCAAGACCCGACCGGTCAATCTGACCGACCTCGACCCGCACGCCGATTGCCCCTGCCGGCCGGGGCGTCGGCCGGCGTCCTTTCCCCGATGAAAGGAAGCCGGGGCCGGTGACGGGGCGCGATTGTGTGCCCGTCATCGCCCTGCGATGATGACCCGCATGCCGCCGCTGGACGCCGCCACGCTGCTGATGGTGATCGCCGTGATCGATGTCGTCGCGTGCGTCGTCTGGCTCGCGCTGGGCGAGGGTCTGCGCATCGCGCCGCGCGCGGCCCGGCGCCTGTCGGCCTACCACGGCCTGTGCGCGCTGGCCTGGTGGCCCGCCCTGCCCGAATCGATGGAGCGCCTGGTCGCGCTGCCGCTGGACGTGATCTCCGCGGGACTGCTCACCGCCGGCGTGCGCGGCCTGACCCGCGTGCGCTACGAGGCCTGGGACATCGTCGCCATCGTCGCCTTCGGGCTCGTCGCGACGGCCTTCACCGCCGGCGACCCGGACCTGTCCACGGCGCGCGCCGTCTCCAACATCGCGGGAGGCGCGCTCGCGCTGATGGCGGCGTGGGACGTCGCCGTCGGCGCGGGTTTCCGCGGGCGGCTCACGACCGTGCTCGTGCTGCCCTACGGCGTGCTCGCCGCGGGCTGCTTCTGGCGCACCGCCGGGCTGCTGGGCTGGGTGCCACCGGGCTTCAACCTCGCGGGCCTGGGCGCGAACGCGCCGCTGGCCATGCTGCGGCTGATCGTGGACCTGGCGATCGCGACCGGACTGGTCGCGCTGGTGATGCAGCGGCTGATCGCCCGCGTGCGCCACCTCACCCGGCGCGACGCGCTCACCGGCCTGCTCAACCGCCGCGCGCTGGAGGAGCACCTCGCCCGGCTCCAGGCCAAGACCGAGCGCGGCCGGCCCAATGCCGTGCTGGTGCTGGACGTCGACCATTTCAAGCGCATCAACGACGAGCTCGGCCATGCGGGCGGCGATGCCGCGCTCCAGCACCTCTCGCGGGTCCTGGGCGAGACCCTGCGCGACACCGACTGCTTCGGGCGCCTGGGCGGCGAGGAATTCGCCGTGCTGTTGCCCGACACCGACCTCGATGGCGCGATGCTCGTGGCCGAGCGCCTGCGCGATCTGCTTCAGAAGCAACCGCTGGCCTGGGGCGACAAGCTCTGGCCGATCAGCGCGAGCTTCGGCGTGGCCACGATGCGCGCCGGCGACAGCAAGGGGCAGGACGCGCTGACCCGCGCCGACGCGGCCATGTACGCGGCCAAGGCGCGCGGCCGCAATCGCGTGCTGCGCGCCGCGGGCGAGGCGGAGTTCGCATGAACCTGCCGCCCACCGATCCCGTCACGCTGATCGCCTCCCTCGTGGTGTTGTTCAGCATCGCCGCGGTGGTCTGGCTCATGATCGCCGGCGGGCTGCGCGAGTCGCCGTGGGCGTGCGCGAGCCTGGCCGGCGCGAACGCGGCGCTGGGCGCCTCGTTCCTCGTGCATGAGGCGCTCGGGCTGGTGTCCTCGACGCACGCCTGGTGGTCAGACCTGTTGTCGCTGCTCGCGTTCGGCCTGGTGCGGCTGGCGGTGCCGCTGATCGGCGAGCGGCCCGCGCCGTGGCGCTCCGTGTTCGTGGCGGTCGTCGTCGTCGGGGTGGTGATCTCGACGCTGACCGGCGGGCCGGAGTCGCTGCCGCACAAGCTGCTGCTGTACGGCGGCATGGGCGCGTTGGCGCTGCTGTCGGCGCTCGACGCGTGGCGGCTGATGCGCGCGCGCGGGCTGAATGCGCGAGCGGCGCTGGTGCTGGCCTCGCCGCTGGTCATCGTGGGGCTGCTGCTGCTGGCGCGGCCGGCGGAGGCGCTGCTCGCGCCCGGACGCACCGACGACATCGACGCGGCCAACGCGTTCAACATCGCGTGGTTGTGGGCCTCGCTGGTGCTGGCGCTGCTGATCAACGGGTGGATCGCCTTCCTGCTGCTGATGAAGCTGGTGCTGGAGATCCGCCGGCTGACCGAGCGCGACCCGCTGACCGACGCGCTCAACCGGCGCGCGCTGTCCGAGGCGGTGGACCTGGAGCATTCACGGCAGATGCGCGGCCTGGGGTATGCGCTGGTGCTGCTGGACATGGACCGCTTCAAGCAGCTCAACGACACGCTCGGTCACGCGGCCGGCGACGCGGCGCTGAAGGCGCTGGTGGCCGTGGTGCGCCCGTGCCTGCGCGAGGTGGATCAGCTCGCGCGGCTGGGCGGGGAGGAGTTCTGCGTGCTGCTGCCCCACACCGGCATCGCCGGCGCGGCGCTGGTGGCCGAGCGCATGCGGGCGCTGCTCGCGGCGCATCCGTTCGCGTGGGAAGGCCAGGCCTGGGGCCTGACCGCGAGCTTCGGCATCGCCGAGTCGGCCTCGGTGGACGACTCGGCGGCCGAGGTGCTCAAACGCGCCGATCAGGCGCTGTACCGCGCCAAGGCGCAGGGACGCAACGTGGTGCAGGCGGTGGAGCTGGAGCCGGCGACGCGCCCGTGAGGCCTAGCGCCACACCGGCGCGTTCAAGGGCAGCAGCATCACCGACGCGGCGCCGACGGCGACCGCGGCGGCGGGCAGGCGCCGGGGCCACCAGGTCGCGAGGGCCACGACCGCGAAGCCGCCCGCTGTCAGCTGGAAGGTCCACATCGTCCAAGCGATGCCGTAGTCGACGCGCGGCAGCACCGTCCACCACGACGCCAGGAAGGCCAGCCCGGCCACCACGCGCAGGCGCCGCACGCGCCGCGCGCTGGGCGCATGCGCCAGCGCGTCCTCATGGTGGCGCTCCATTGCCAGGCACAAGGCCGCGAAGGCGGTGAACGAGCACAGCATCGGATGCAGCAGCTCCATCACGCGCCCTCCGTCCGCGCCACGCCCACGGGGCTCGGCGGTTTCTTCCTCAACGACAGCGGCGCCGCGCCCGGCTTGCAGCGCCACGCCAGCACGGCCTGCAGCGTGGCCACGACGACGAACCCGCCGTTGACCGCCTGCACCGTCGCGCCTGCCTGCCAGAACGGCCAGCCGCCGACGATGTCCATCACCGGCAGCGCCGCCCACGCGAGCGCGCCCGCGGTGAACAGATGCCGCCAGCGCGCACCGAGCGCCGCGGCCAGGAAGCCCAGCGCCAGCACACCGTAGAACACCTTGATCTCCGCGTCGGGCCGCTCCGCCATCTCCAGCGGCAGCCAGCGCGTCGCGTGGCAGAAGGCCGCCATCGCGATCGGCAGGCCGGCGATCGCGCCGATGTTCATCGCATCGACGAGCTTGTGTCCGACACCGATCGCGACCTTCTTGCGCTCCGCGTCCGCGCGTCGTTTCACGCTCCAGAGCACCAGCCCCGTGGCGATCATCGCGGTGCCCAGCAGGCCCAGGCCCACCATCACGAAGCGCAGCGGCAGATCAGCGAAACGCGCGACATGCAACCCGTAGAGCACGCCATAGGTCTTGGCCGCGGGCCGGTCGTTGTCGGCCTGGCGAATCAGCGCGAGCGTCGAGGCGTCGTAGAACAGCCGCGGGCCGCGGTACTGCAGGCGGTCGCCGTCGTTGGGCAGCACCTCGATCACGGTGCGCGCGCCCTCGCGCTGCAGGCCGATGCCTTCGATGCGGCCATCGGGCATGCGCTGGCGGACGTCGCGCAGCAGCGTGGCCCAACCGGCCTCGCCAATCGTCGGCAAGGGCGTCTGCGCCTCGCCGTCGCGCATGCGCGCCCGGGGCACGCCGTCGCCGCTGAGCTCGCCGAAGTACGCCGCGGCCTGCGCGCCGTACGCCGCCGCGATGCCCGCGGGCAGGTACTGGCTGTGCATCGTCATCAAGCCGCTGAAGGTGATGACCAGGTAGAAGGGCAACGCGAGCACGCCGCACACGTTGTGCGCGTCCAGCCACGAGCGCTGCGCCGCCTTGGCCTTGGGCCGGAAGGTGAAGAAGTCCTTGAAGATCCGCCGATGCGTGACGACCCCGGTCAGCAGCGCCACCAGCATCAGCAGCGTCGCCAGGCCCACGGCCCAGCGGCCCTCCAGGATCCACTTGCTCTGCTGCGCCGAGCGCAGTTCGAAGTGGAAGCGATAGAAGTACTCCCCGGCGCCGAAGGTCGTGCGGGTGCTGACCGCCTCACCAGTCGCGGGATCAAACCAGCGCTGCACGAAACGCGCGCGCTCGCCGGGCTTGGCCGGCGCCTCGCGATAGAACACCGAGGCCTGCGGGCGGCGCTCGTCCTGCGCGGTGATGCGCCAGCTCGTCGCCTTCGGCGCGATCGTCTGCATCGTGTGCTCGGCGCGCGCCAGCTGCGACGCGCTCAGCGGGCCGGCCGGCGGCAGCGCGTGCAGCTCGGGCCGGCTCCACAGGTTGAGCTCCTGCTTGAAGAACGCGAAGGTCCCCGCCAGGAAGATCGCGAACAGCAACCAGCCCAGCACCAGACCGGTCCAGGTGTGCAACCAGGCCATCGCCTGGCGGAAGCCCTCGCGTGCGCCGTCGGGTCTCATCGGTGTTCCTTTCCGGAAAACGTGTCGTGCGCGCCGCTCAGCCCAGCCAGCGCGGCACGAGCACGGTGGCGCCGAGCGCCAGCGCGGGTCCGAGCACCCCGGCCCAGGCACGCCAGGCGTTGCGCGTGGCGAAGGCGGTCATGAACGCGATCGCATAGGCGACGAAGCCCAGCATCACGCCGGCCACGGCGGCCTCGGAGCGGCTGTCGGAGAGCAGCGGCTGCAGGTGCGCGCCGACCGCGGCGGCAAGCGCCGAGGCCAGCAGATAGCCGCCCCCCAGCGCCGCGAGCGCGCGCGAGGCCACGGCCCAGCGATAACGCCAGGTGAGCGCGGCCATGCTCAGAAGCGGCCGCGCACGCTCAGCATCACGCTGCGCGGGTCGGCGTAGTTGGGGTAGTCCAGGTTGGCCCAGTAGGTCTTGTCCAGCGCGTTGCGCACCGACAGGCCCAGGCTGAAGCGCTCGTTGAGCTGGTAGTTGGCGTTCAGGTTCAGCAGCACGTAGGCACCCTGCGTCACGGTGACCGTGCCCAGCGTCGGATGCGGGATGCCGAATCCCGAGACCGAGCTCTGCGCGTTCAGGCCCGCGCCGACGGTGAGCCGCTCCCAGCCGCCGCGCAGCCGGTAGCTGGTGTTGATCTGCAGCGTGTGGCGCGGCAGGTTCGCGTAGATCAGGTCCAGCGCGTTGCGCGTGATGCGCGTGTTGGCGTAACCCGCGTTGATCGTCCAGCCGGGGGCGAGCTGCCCGCCGATGTCGACTTCAAAGCCCTTGGTCTTCGTGCCGTTCACACCGATGTAGGCGGAGCTGCCGTCGGGCAGCGTGCCCTCGCCCACCGACGAGTCGCGCACCGCGAAGTTGTCCTGCTTGGCCTCGAAGATCGCGGCCGACACGGCGAGCCGCTTGTCCAGGAACTCTCCCTTGATGCCGACCTCGGTGTTGCTGCCGCGGATCGGCGCGAGCAGCTGGTCGTTCTTGTCCTTGTAGTTCTGCGGCTTGAAGAGATCGGTGTAGCTCGCGTAGAGCGACACCGCGTCCGTCACGTCATAGACCACGCCCACATATGGCGAGACCTCGTCCGTGACCTTGAAGTTGCCGCTGCGGCCGGTGAAGGCGCCGGTCGTGTTGTACGCGTCGGTGCCGGTCTTCCATTGGCTCAGCCGCGCGCCGGTCACCAGCGCGAGCGGCTCCAGCAGCTTCCAGCGGCCCATCGCGAAGATCCCGCTCTGCTCGGTCTCGGCCACGCGCTTGGCGCCGGTGGCGGTGTAGGTCGGCGCGGGCGCGGAGCCATCCCAGGTGCGGATGTCGGGGATCGCGTAGCTCCAGTTGGCGACACCGGTCAGCGTCGGCGTGACGGTCGTGGTCTTCACGCCGTTGGCGCCGATCACGAGATCGTGCTTGCGGCCGAAGAGCTCGACCGTGCCCGAGGCGTAGAGATCGAGGCTGTCGCGGCGGTCCCAGCTCTTGCCCACCGCGGCCAGCAGGCGCAGGCCCGCGCCGGTCGTCGGACTCGCGTAGCCGCTGGCGTAGGTGGTCAGGCGGAAGGTGTTGCCCTCGCTGTGATTGGCGATGGCCTTGAGCGTCCAGTCGTCGCCGAGCTTCTGCTCGAGCTGCGCGTAGAACGTGCCGTTCTGGCGCGACCAGCGCGCCCACGCGGGCGAGAAGCTCGTCTCACGCGGCAGTCCGGCCAGCGAGCCGTCTGACGCGAAGCGCGGGATCGTGCCCCAGATCGCGCCCTTGGGCACGTTGTTCTGGTCCTGATAACCCAGCGTCAGCGTGGTGCTCGAGGTGAGGTCGGCCTCGACGGTGGCCATGAACGCGGTCTTGGTCTCGCTGTGGCGATCGCGGAAGCCGTCGCGTTCCTGGGCCGACGCGATGAAGCGCGCGCGCACGCGGCCGTCGCGCGTCAGCGGCGTGTTGACGTCGGTCTCCACGCGGTGGAAGGCGTCGCTGCCCATCACCAGGCCGCCGTAGGCGGAGAAGGTCTTCTCGGGGCGCTTGCGCACCATGTTCACCGTCGCCGACGGGATGCCCGCGCCGGTCGTCAGGCCGTTGGCGCCGCGCACGACGTCGATGCGCGAGTAGAAGACGGTGTCGTACTCCTGCTGCGTGCTGCTGCTGTAGGTCGGCACGCCGTCGATCTGGAAGTCGGTGATCTGGAAACCGCGCGCGAAGTACAGCGGGCGCTGCGTGTCGTAGAAGGACACGTTGACGCCGGTGATGGTCTGCATCACGTCATTGATGCTGATCAGCGTCTCGCTCTCGATCCGGCTCGCGTCGAGGCTGCTCATCGACTGCGGCGTCTCGCGCGCGGTCAGCGGCAGGCGCGTGCTCGCGCCCTCGAGCTTCTTGCGCGCGGCGCTGATGGTGACGCGGTCCAGCTCGGACACGGCGCGCGCATCGGACGGGGAATCGGATTGCGCGACGGCGACGGTGGACAACAGAAACGCGACAGCGGCCGCGACGGGGGAACGGACTGAACGGAACATGTGAAAGAGCAGCAACGCGCGGGCCGCCCGTGGGGACGGGCCCGCGTACCGGCGAGCGCAAGCGCACCGGCCCCGGTGGGGAGATGGATGGGAGGCTCGCGGGTCCGGGGGCTCCGGCATCGCGCGACGCGCGCAACAGGCGTTGCGGGGCGCGGAGGAGCGTGGGATCAGGCTGGCACGTGGGCGGCGGTCACGCGCGGATCTTCTGGATCGCGACGCGGCGCTGCCGGCGGAACGCTCATCGGCGGTGATTTACCCGCCAGATGAGAACTGTTCTCATTGTAGAAACAGACGGTGTGGGGTTTCAGGCAAAACCTGCCACCCCGTGCGGTCTTCGATGCGACCACGTCGCCGCGCTTCGGCGTTCAGGCCAGCGCGACGCGGTTGCGGCCCAGGTGTTTGGCGCGCTCGACGGCCGCGTTGGCCCGCGCGACCAGCAGGTCCGTCGCGTACGGCGGGGCGCTGGCCAGGCCCATGCTGAGCGTCACGTCCAGGCCCGGCGCCAGCTCGCTCCATGGATGCACGGAGACGCTGGCGCGGATGCGTTCGCAGACCTCGAAGCCGCGATCGGCGACGGTGTCGGGGAACACGACGAGGAACTCCTCGCCGCTCCAGCGCAGCAGCAGGTCCGAGCCGCGCGTGTTCTCGCGCAGCAGCTGGGCGAGCTCCTGCAGCACGCGATCCCCGATCTCATGGCCGTGGCGCTCGTTGATGTTGCGCAGACCGTCGGCGTCGATCAGCGCGACGGTCAGCGGTCGGCCTTCCTGCTCCGCCGCGCGGAGCATCGGCGGCAGCCGAGCTTCCATGCAGCGGCGATTGCCCAGGCCGGTCAGCGGGTCCTTGAACTCGGCCGCGTCGCGCGCGGCGGCCCCGGCGGGATCCGCGGCGAATTCGGCTTCCATGCGCGAGACGAAGTACTGCGACTGGGCCGTCAGCTGCGACACCGCGCGGCGGCGCTCCAGCGTGCGGGCCTGCTCCAGGTGGAACAGCGCCGGGCCGAGCAGGGCCAGCGCCTTGGCCGCGCGGTAGCTCGCGTGGTGCAGGCGCAGACGCAGGAACAGCGGCACCTCGTGCGGATGCGGCGCGTCGGCATCGGGCGCGGACGCGGCGCCCAGCGCGGTGGCGCGCTCGGTCTCCTCGCGCAGGTCCTGCAGCTGCTGCCAGGCCGCGGTCGACTGACCTCGCGCCAGATGCAGCTCCGCGAGCATGCAGCGCAGCCGCCAGTCCAGCAGCCGGAAACCGGCGCGCTCGCTTTCGGCGCGCGCCTCGAGCAGCAGCGGCTCGGCCTCGTCCAGGCGGCCCATCAGCAGCAAGGTCTCGCCGAAGTTGGACGCGGTCAGCGCGATGCCGTAGCGGTCGCCCAGTTGCAGCGAGAACGGCCGGGCCTCGCGCGCGAGCTCCAGCGCGCGCTCCAGCGTGCGGTTGGCTTCTTGCGGGGCGGCGCCGTCGCGTTGCAGGTGATGCGCGCCCAGCGCGACCGTGCACAGGTTGGTGAGCGTCACCACGCGCTCGTAGGGCGTGGGGTTGGCGCGCAGCAGCCCGGCGGCCTCGCTCATCAGGCGTTCGGCCTGCCAGGGGTCGCCCATGCGCTCGAAACACGCGCCCAGTCCGTTGAGCGCGACCGCGTGCAGCCGCGGGTCGTTGAGCTCTCCGGCCAGCTTGAGGGCCTCGTGCGCGCAGGCCAGGCCCTGCTCGTAGGCGCCGAGCTCGCAGGCGGCGAGGCTCATCCAGCGCAACAGCTCGCAGGTGGCGGGGCTGGTGCCCAGCGAGCGCATCAGGCGCAGCGCGCGTTCGCCCGCGTCGAGCATGCCGGGCAGGTCGCCCATGCGCAGCCGGAAGAAGCTGCGCAGCTTGCCGGCCTCGGCCTGCTCGTTGATGAAGCCCTCGGCATCGGCGCGATCCCAGACGGCATCGGCCAGCGCGAGCCCGTCCTCGAGCCGCGCCTGCTGTTGCGCGAGGCGGGCGCGATCCAGCAGCTCGCTCAACGGCACGCCGTCGAGCGCTGCGGGGGAGATCGGGTCGGAAGGGGCATCACCACTCGGAAACATCCGGCAAGCGTAGCCGATCGGGCGACCCGATCGCGCGCGCGCGATCACTGGCTCGTCGGCATCACGAACTCGGCGCCCTTGGCGATGCTGGCCGGCCAGCGCTGCATGACGCTCTTCTGCTTCGTATAGAAGCGCACGCCCTCCTCGCCGTAGGCATGCGTGTCGCCGAAGAGGCTCTTCTTCCAGCCGCCGAAGCCGTGCCACGCCATCGGCACCGGGATTGGCACGTTGATGCCCACCATCCCGACCTGCACACGACGCGCGAATTCCCGCGCGATGTTCCCGTCGCTGGTGAAGCAGGCCACGCCATTGCCGAATTCATGGCCGTTGACCAGATCCAGCGCCTCGCCGAAGTCCCTGGCGCGGACGCAGGCCAGCACCGGGCCGAAGATCTCTTCCTTGTAGAGCCGCATCGACGGCCGCACGTGATCGAACAGCGTGCCGCCGGTGAAGAAGCCGCCGGGCAGCCCCTCGACCTGATGCCCACGGCCATCGACGACCAGCGTCGCGCCTTCCTCGACGCCCTGCGCGATGCAGCCCTCGATGCGGTCGCGCGCCTCGCGCGTGACGATCGGGCCCATCTCGGCATCCAGCGCCATGCCGTTCTTGATCTTCAGCGCGCGGGCGCGCTCGGCGAGCTTGGGCACGATCTTGTCGGCCACGTCGCCGACCAGCACCGCCACCGAGATCGCCATGCAGCGCTCGCCCGCGGAGCCATAGGCCGCGCCGATCAACGCATCGACGGCCTGGTCGATGTCGGCGTCGGGCATGACGACCATGTGGTTCTTCGCGCCGCCCAGCGCCTGCACGCGCTTGCCGTGGCGGGCGCCGGTCTCGTAGATGTACTGCGCGATCGGCGTCGATCCGACGAAGCTCAGCGCGCGGACATCGGGGTGATGCAGCAAGGCATCCACGACCTGCTTGTCGCCCTGCACGACCTGGAAGATGCCGTCCGGCAGACCCGCCTGCTTGAACAGCTCGGCGATGAGCAGGCTGGGCGACGGATCGCGCTCGCTGGGCTTGAGGATGAAGGCGTTGCCCGTGGCCACGGCAATCGGCGCCATCCACATCGGGACCATGAAGGGGAAGTTGAACGGCGTGATGCCGGCTACCACGCCCAGCGGCTGGCGGGTGGTCCAGTTGTCGATGCCGGTGGAGACCTGCTCGGTGTAGTCGCCCTTGAGCAGCTGCGGCACGCCGCACGCGAACTCGACGATGTCGATGCCGCGGGTGACCTCGCCCTGCGCGTCGGTGAAGACCTTGCCGTGCTCGGCGGTGATCATCGCGGCGAGCCGGTCGCGGTTCTGGTTGAGCAGGTCGAGGAACTTGAACATCACGCGGGCGCGGCGCAGCGGCGGCGCATCCGCCCAGGCGGGGAACGCGGCCTGGGCGGCGGCCACGGCGGTCTGGACGTCCTCGGCGTTGCCCAGCTGCAGCTGGCGCGCGACCTGACCCGAGGCCGGGTTGTAGACCGCCTGGCTGCGCCCCGAGCTGGCCGGGCGACGTTCACCGGCGATGAAATGCGTGATGTCGGCGGTGTCGGTGAACGCGGCAGTCGCGTTGATGGGGGTGCTGGCCATGGCGGGTCTTTCTCGGGATGCGAGCCAGTCTAGGCATCCCCCATTGGACTGCCTAGCCCAGATGGGCGATCACATTGTTCGATAGACTGAACAATCATGGCCTCGCGAACCCCCGCCCCTTCACCTCACCTCCCCGATACGGCTGCCGCCGTTGGGGGGCTTGCCCCGCGCGCGGAAGCACGCGATGAGCTGCTCTGGTCGCAGCTGCAGGCGCTGATCGCCGTGGCGCGGCTGGGCAGCTTCACGACAGCGGCGCAGCGGCTGGGCTTGTCGAAAGCGGCGATCAGCCAGCGCGTGTCCGACCTGGAGCGTCATCTCGACCAGCAACTGGTGCAGCGCACGACGCGCTCGGTGCGGCTCAGCGACGCGGGGTCCCGGCTGGTCGAGCAGGCTGAACCCGGCCTGGCGCTGCTGAACCGCAGCCTGAGCGAGGCCCGCGAGGCGGCGGGCGCGCCGCGCGGCGTGCTGCGGGTGACGGCGCCGGTGGCACTGGGGCGTCAGCATGTCGCGCCGGCTCTGCCGGCCTTCTTCGAGCGGTATCCGGAACTGCGCATCGAGCTGGACCTGTCGGATCGGCTGGTGCCGCTGGCGCAGGAGGGCTTCGACCTGGCGATCCGGCACACGAGCGCGCCGCCCGAGACGCATGTGGCGTTCAAGCTCTGCGCCTCGCGCGCGCTGTTGACGGCAAGCCCGGCGTATCTCGCGCGCGCCGGAAAGCCGCAGCATCCGGCGGAACTGGCGGAGCATCGTTGCCTGCCCTACCTGCGGCCGGGCCCGGCGCAATGGTTCTTTGAACGCGTCGCGGACGCCCGTGATCGCCGTGAGCGCGGCCCCGAGCGCATCCGCGTGCCGGTGCAAGGGCACTTCCGGGCGAGCAACAGCGAGGTGCTGCGGGATGCGGCGTTGTCGGGCCTGGGCATCGCGCTGCTGCCGGACTTCAGCGCGCGGGACGCGCTGCGCGACGGGCGGCTGGTCGAGGTGCTGCCCGACTGGCGCGCGGTCGGTTTCTTCGGCGACGCGATCTACGCCATCCATCCCTGGAGCGGACACACCCCGCAGGGGGTGAGGCTGCTGGTGGAGCACCTCAAGGGGGTGATGGGCGGGGGATACTGATCCGATGCCTCGCGCCACCCGTTTCATGCCTGCCACGCGCTTCACGCGCGTCCGTCGTTTCACTCGTGCCGGCCTGCTGGCCGTGATGACCGTTTCCGCGGTCACCGCCTGGGGCCAGGCCTTGCCGGAGGACTGGGAAACCGCTTGTCCGGGCGCGGCCGCTTTCGAGGCCAGTCACCCGGAACGGCACTACCGCGCGATGCAGGCACGCGATGCGGGGCGGGCGTTGACGCGGCCCGAGCTGGTCACCGAGTTGCAGCGCCGCTTCGACGCGGACCAGAAGGCTCGGCGCGACTACCTGAACGGCCGGAATGCCCGGGATCTCGCGGTCGTTCAGCGCGTGGACGACGACAACTTCGGCTGGATGACGGACGAGGTTCGTCAGCACGGCTTCCCGACGGTGGCGTCGGTGGGCGAGTACGGCCTGCATCTGCTGTGGCTGCTGGTGCATCACGCCGACAGCCATCCGCGCGTGCAACGCGCGTTCCTGAGCGAGTTCGAAACCCGCTTCCAGGCGGGCGAGTTCTCACCGGAAGACCTGTCGCAGTTCACCGACCGCGTCCATGTGCGCGAGGGCAAGCCGCAGCTTTTCGGCACGCAGAACGACTGGGCCCGCGCCGACCTGAGCGGCCAGCGCATCGGCAACCTCGAGGAGATCGAGCGCAACCGGGCGACGCTGGGGTTGATGTCGCTCGCCGACTACGGCTGCAAGATGCACGCGGCGCGCAAGCGCCGGGATTGAACGGGTCAGCCCATCCGGCGCAGGTGGTGGTGCTCCACCGAGCCGCTCATGGCGTCGGCGCCTGCACCCGTCGGAGGGACACGATCACATCGCCCACATGGGTGATCGTCACCGGTTGCCCCTCCTTCAGGGTGACGAGTTTCCCCAGCGGGACGAGCGTCCCGCAGTCAGTGTCCAGGCCCATGGTGGCGGTGGTGAAGGTCTCGCCGCCCACGGAGAAGGTGAGCTTCGCCCTGCCGGGTTTGTAGAAGCGGTCCTCGATGACGACCGGGCCGGACACCGTCTTCAGCTCGGGCGAGGCGGCGAGATCGCGGCAGGCGTAGGTGTTGCGCGTGCCGTTGACCAGTGCGCCGAACGCGACGCCGAAGAAGAGCACGCCGAAGACCAGCTGCAGCGCCATCGCGAGCGTGCCGTTGAGCTGTCGGAGCAGCACCCTCTTGCGAGCGGTCGCCCACAGGACATAGGCGCCACCCAGCAGGTGCGGCAGCAGGAACAGCACGCCGGCCCAGGCGATCGGTGCTTCGGCGATCGCGTACAGCAAGCCGTCGTTCGCGCCGAGCGTCCCCACGCCGCCGAACGACACGGACTCAGCGGAACCAGGCATCGGCTTGAGTGATCGCGTCGGTGTCGGATTCGACGGCGGCGGGCGGTCCGCCCTTGCCCCACAGCGGGGCTTGCCACTGCATGGCCATGAACTCGGCGCACAGCCGGACCGTATCGATCATCGGCTGCGCCTTGGCGCGGTCGCCGCTGGTCGTGACCAGCCACAGGCGCCGGCCGGCCATGCGTGCCTTGAAGTCCAGGCCCGGCACGCGCATCCACGCGCTGTAGTGATCGAGGTAGAGCTTCAGATGGGCCGGCACCGTGTACCAGTAGACGGGCGCGACGAACACGAGGTCGGTGGCGGCCAGCGTCGCGTCGAGCAGCGTGCGCTCATGGCCCTCGGGCATCGGATAGGTGCCGCGGCCATGGCGATGGTCCTCGAACGGCGACATCGGCAGATCGGCCATGCGCAGCCACTGCTGCTCGACGCCGGTCGGCAGCGCCCGCGCGGCGCGCTTCGCCAGCCATTCGGTGTTGCCGATCACGCCCGGCAGGCGGGCGCTGGCGTTGAGGAATAGAAAGCGGCGCTCACCAGTGATGGCATTGAGCGGATCGAATGTGGCTTCTTCGGTCATCCCGGCATCGTAGAAGCAACGGCCGCTCTTGGCCCTGGCGGGGTCGATTGAAGCGTCAGAACGACATTCGGAAAGTCGAGCTGTGCTTCCTCGCGACGCGTTCGAAGCTCGCTGGCCAGGGGAGAACGCCAGAGCCAGATGGCGAGCACCACGCCGGCGAGCATCACCAGCAACGCGGCCAGCGGCGAAGGCCACGCGAGCATGGCGATCGCCAGACCCGCCGCCGTCAGGAGGGCGAAGCTGGGAGCGCGGCTGATCCAGCGCTCCGCCGCTGTGCGCTCCACCTTCATCGCCGCTCGCACCACCGCCTCGGGAAAGTCGGTGCGAAAAGCGCGGTAGTCGTAGCGACCCGCAGGGATCGTCGCATCGGATCGGACGTTCGGGTTCGACTCGAACGCCGCATGCGCCGACTCGAGTCCACCAAAGGCCACGTGACCGCGCACCGCCACGAACACACCGGCCTTGGCGTCACTGGTGGCGCAATAGCGCTGGATGTTGGCCGGGATCGTCTCGTCGACGTAGAGGTGCAGCAGGTAGCTCCCGTCAGACCCCGTGGGCAAGCTGATGAGCCGCTGCGCAGCCTCCAGTGCCTCGATCACCTCACGATCGACCGTTGTTGGCATCGGGAGATCGTCGGTGTCGAAGAAGGCCATCTCGGCCACATCGGTTCCGGCAGGCAAGACGTGCAGTGACATGGCCGGCGATCCTAAGGGTGCAGGCTCACCGCCAATCCAACCCCGCAAAAAAGGACGCCCGACCAGCGAGGCTGACCGGGCGTTGCAAGTCCTAGAAAGGACGTCGTTGGGATCGGTGCGCTCCTTCGGGGCCTGTCGGCCTCGCCGTCGGAGGGCGTGAGGTGGACTCTAGGGCGAACCCTGACCACGCGGCATCCCCTCAAGGTGGGAGAGGCCCGGAAAATGGTCAGCAGGTGTAAGCGCGACTCCGCATTACGGGAAAACACGACGGACGTCACGCTCCGCCCCATGACTTCCGTTCGCTACCGAACAGAGGACACGCGCCTCACCTCGTCGCCAGCCGACCCGGATAATCGCGCCCCATGACCGCGTCCAAGCCTCCTCAGAAGTCCGGGCCCCGCTCGCCCGCCGCCAAGTCCTCGGGCTCGCCCGCCCGGACGCCCGGCGCGCCCGCGCGCGGTCCGCGTCCTGCCGGCGGCGGCGCGCCTCAGCGTCCGCCCGTGCACGTGGCGCCGTCCGCGCCCCCCGAAGGCTGGAGCGACGACGACCTCGAGGAACTGCAATCGCTGCTCGACGAAGTCCCCGCGCCGCTGGAACCGCTGGATGTCTCGATGCTCGACGGCTTCCTCGCCGCGGTGATCCTGCAACCCAAGCCGGTGCCGATGTCGGACTGGTGGCGCTGGGTGCTCGACTCCGAGGAAGGCCGGCCCGCGCCCGCGCGCTATGACGCCCGCCCGTTGCTGCAGCTGGTCCAGCGCCGCGAGCACGAGCTGCGCCTCGCGATCAACGACCGCCAGTGGTTCGACCCCTGGGTCTTCGAGCTCGACGAGGAGGCCTCGCCGTCCGAGACCGTGCTGCCGTGGGTGGCCGGCTTCGCGCTCGCCGCCGACCTCTTCCCCGCGCTGATGAACCTGGACGAGACTGAGCTCACCGAGCCGCTCGCCCAGCTCTACATGCACCTGGACCCCGAGGACCTCGAGGACGCGGACGCGTTGCTCGAGGAGATCGAGAGCCTGGAACCGCCCGAGGAGCTCGACGAGGCCGTCGAATGTCTGGTGCGCGCCACGCTGCTGCTGGCCGATGTGTCGCGGCCGCGGCCCGCCGCCCGCCCGCCTCAGCGCGGGGGCCCGGGCGGCCACGGCGGACCGCGCCGCGGCGGTCCGCCGCAGCGTCGGCCGCGTTAGTTACCGGCGCCGGTCGTCGCGGGAATCGCCGCGCCGGGACCGGTCTGGCGCTTCATCCACTCGCTCATTTCCCACAGCGTGTGACCGATGGACTCGCGCGCCGAGTAGCCGTGCGACTCGAACGGCAGCGTGACGTAGCGCACCGAGCCGCCCGTGCCCGCCAGCGCCTGGTACAGCCGCGCGCTCTGGAGCGGGAAGGTGCCGGAGTTGTTGTCCGCCTCGCCGTGGATCAGCAGCAGCGGTTCCTTGAGCTTGTCGGCGTAGTTGAACGGCGACAGCTTCTGATACACGTCCTGCGCCTCCCAGTAGGTGCGGCGCTCGCTCTGGAAACCGAACGGGGTCAGGCTGCGGTTGTAGGCACCGCTGCGCGCGATGCCCGCCTTGAACAGGTGGGTGTGCGCGAGCAGATTGGCCGTCATGAACGCGCCGTAGCTGTGGCCGCCGACCACCATGTGCTCGCGATCGCTGACGCCCAGCTCCACGGCCTTGTCGATGATCGCCTGCGCGTTGGACGTGATCTGCGCGATGAAGCTGTCGTTCACCGTCTTGGGATCGCCCACCACCGGCATCGTCGCGTCCATCAGCACCACATAGCCGTCCAGCAGCAGCATCAACGGGCTCGAGGAGCCGAAGGTGTTGAAGCGGTTGCTGGAACCGCTGACCTGACCCGCCGTCGACGCGTCCGTGTACTCCAGCGGGTAGGCCCAGACGAAGGTCGGGCGGCGCTCGCCGGCCTTGTAGCCGGGCGGCTTGTACAGCCAGAACGACAGCTCCACGCCGTCCGCGCGCTTGAAGCGCACGAACTCGCGCTGGATGTCGCGCAGCTGCGGCGAGGGATCCTTCACGTCCGTCAGCGCCTGCATGGTGCCCAGTGCCGCGCCGCTGCGCTGCATCACGTTGCCGGGTTCGTTGAGGCTCTCGCGCACGGTCAGCACGCGCGTGCCCTCGCCATCGAGCACCGCCAGCGGGCGCTCGTAATGCGCCTTGTCGTCGATGACGCCGTTGGCGCCGGACTGGAACACCCGCGACTTCTTGTTGTCCGCCAGCACCAGGCGATCGATGAAGGGCTTGTCGCCCTCGGGGCTCGCGCCCGCGCCGAAGTACCAGATCGCGCCGCCATCCACGCGCACCACCGAGCGGCCCGTGGGCTGCATGCGCGGCAGCGCCTGGCCCGGATCGCGATAGCGGTCACGCAGCGAGCGCTCGATCAGGCGCTGTGCGGGCGTCGTGCCGTCCAGCGTGACCAGCTCGGTAGAGGTCCGCATCTTGGCGAGCTCGAAGTCCTGCACCAGCGCCTGCTTGCCGCCCTCGAGGAATTCCATCCGCGCCAGGCGCTGCGTCACGCGATGCACCTCGCGGGCCTCGCCGGTGTAGGGCGCGTCCAGGCGCATCACGCGGTCGCGATGCGTGGCCGGGGCGCGCGTGTCGCCGCCATCCAGCGCCTCGACCCAATACACCGCGGCGTCCGCGCCCGGCGACGCGAAGAAGTGGCGCGGGCCGGTGATCACGCCTTCGACGGGCACGCCTTCCTTGAGCTTGACGCGGCCCACGCTCACGGCCTTGCCGTCCAGGCTCCGCACCTCGGCCTGCGCCGCGAAATCGTCCCAGCCGACCTGGTAGCTGAACGGGGGCAGCAGCCGCATCGTCAGCACCTGACCCGACGTGCCCAGCGCTTCCAGGTGGCTGAACAGCCCCGGCTCGCCGACCGGGCGGACCGCGCCGGTCGTCAGGTCGATGCGCGCGAGCTGCGAGGTCGCGTGATGCGCGAAGACCGCTGCTTCCTGCGCGTTGGTCAGCAGGTCCTGCTGCGTGCGCTCCGGCGAGTTGCGGCCGATGGATTCCTGGATAGCCGGACCCGACGGCGCGCTGAAGGTCGGCGCCGCGCCGCGTTTGGCCGGCACCGTCAGCGTGAGCAGCTCATGGTCGTTGAGCCACACGACGTCGTTCTCGAGCATCGTGTGCAGCTTGAGCTTGGGCACCGCCTTGAGCTTGCCCGTCGCGACATCGCCGACCCACAGCTCCACCGCGGTGTCGGTGCGGCGGTTCAGCAGGAAGCGCTTCCCGTCGGGCGAGAAGCGCAGGTGATGGAAGGCGCCACCCGGCGGCAGCGCGACCGGACGCGCGGTGCCCTCGACGCCGCCGGTCAGCGGGCGCAGCGAGAGCGACTCGATCGCGACGATCAGCTGCGGGCTGTCGGTAGCGGGGTCGAAGCGGATGCCGGCTTGGCGCAGCACCGGGCGCGCGAGCTCTGCGATCTCCCGATGCTTGCGGTTCACCACGATGGCCAGCGTGCGCTGGTCCGGTGAGACCTGGTAGACCGGCAGCCCCGGGGCATCGAGCACCGCGCGCATCGCGGGCGAGGGCTGCTGGTAGATCTGCGCCAGCGTCGCCGGCGCGGACAGCGCCGTCGTGGACGCGCCGTCCTGCGTGGACTGGGCCGCCGGGTCCGCGCTCGCGGCGGAACCGCCGAACGCGGCGGACAGGGACAGGGCCAGCGGAATCAAGGACGAGGCGCGCGGCTTGGGCATGGATCGACACCGTTCAGAAAGCAAAGGCGGCAATCTAGCAGCGCCCTCTGTCGATGTCGTCCGTCAGCCCCCCGGGTGATCCCCAGGTTCGGGCCTCGCGGCCTCACGCGTGAATCACGCAGCGAACAGACGCGCCGCGTGCAGGCCCAGGCCGGTCGCCACCGAGGCGAAGCGATCGCCGCGCACCGGGCGCGCATCGGGATAGTCCGCGGCGATGCGGTCGGCCAGCACCGTCAGGCCGGTGGAGCCGCCGGTGAAGTACAGCGCGTCGATGTCCGACGGCTTCAGTCCGGCGCGCTCGACCGTCTCGCGGCCCGCCTGCGCGATGCGCTCGATGTCGCCGCGCAGCGCGTCGATCGCCGCCGTGTCCGACAGCGCCACCGACAGGCCCGATTCGATCAGCCCCAGGTCGATCGTGCAGCTGCCGCCGCCGGCGACCTCGATCTTGGCCTCCTCGGCGCGGTTCGCGAGCTCATGGCCCAGGCGTTCCTCCAGGACCGTCATGAGCCGCTGGTGATGACGCGCGTCGCCATAGAAGCTCTTCATGTTGCGCAGCTCCATCACGCGCTGCGGGCTGTAGCAGGTGTTGATCAGGTGCCAGGTCGCCAGGTCGAAGTAGACGCCGCTGGGCACCTCGCGCGGCGTCTGGCCCGGCTTGGCCGGCCCCAGCGCGCGATAGCCGAATTCACGCAGGATGCCGGTCAGCTCGATGTGGCGGTCGAAGTCCGTGCCGGCGATGTGCACGCCGTGGTTGGACAGGATGTCGTCGCGGCGGTCCAGCCGCTGCACGCGATCCGGGCCGACCCGCACGACCGAGAAGTCCGAAGTGCCGCCGCCGATGTCGGCCACCAGCACCAGCTGCTCGCGATCGGCGTGCTGCTCGAAGTCGAAGGCCGCGGCGATCGGCTCGAACTGGAATTGGACGTCGTCGAAACCGACCGCGCGCGCCGCCGCCGTCAGCGAGGCCTGGGCCGCGGCGTCGCGTTCGGGTTCGCCGTCGACGAAATACACCGGCCGGCCGAGCACCACCCGACGCGGCTCATGGCCCTGCTGCGCGGCCTGCTTGCGCAGGCGCTTCAGGTAGCCGGACAGCATGTCGATGTACTTCACGCCGCGGCCGCCGCCGACGTCCGTCACCTGGTCGATCAGGCTCGAGCCCAGGATGCTCTTCATCGAGCGCATCAGCCGGCCGTCGGCGCCTTCGACGTAGGCGGACATCGCCGCGCGGCCGAACGCTCTGGGCGGACCGTCGGCGTCGTGCCGGCCTTCGGCGAAATAGAACACCGCCGTGGGCATCGTGACCTTGTCGCCCTCCAGCGGCACCAGGCGCATCGCGCCCGGACGCGCCTCGTCAGGCACGGCCACGGCGGAGTTGGACGTGCCGAAGTCGATGGCGCAGAAGTCACGCGGCAGGTCGGTGGGCAAGGAAGACATGGCGCGTCGCTCGGAAATGCAAAAAGGGCGCGGATTCTAGCCGCGCCCTCGTTTTTGGGGCTTTGCCCCGTTGGTCAGCGCTGGTCAGGCCGGTTGCAGATTGCGGATCTGCTTGTCCGGAAGCGCGTCGCCATAGAAGGCGAAATCGAGATCCGGACGCTTGCCGCTCATCAGCTCGGCCAGCGCGCGGCCCGATCCCGCGCCATGCGTCCAGCCCAGCGTGCCGTGCCCGGCGTTGATCCACAGGTTGGACGCCTTCTGGCTGCGGCCGATGTAGGGCACGTTGGTCGGCGTGCTCGGGCGCAGGCCGGTCCAGTAGTTGGGCTCGGTCAGATCGGCCACGCCGGGGAAGAGCTCCTCGTAGCGGCGGATCAGCGACTCGCAGCGGACCTTGGACGTCGGCGTGTCCAGGCTGGTGTCCAGGCCCACGAGTTCCGCCGTGCCGGCGATGCGCACGAAATCGCCCAGGCGGGAGATCGCGATCTTGCGGGCGTCGTCCAGCAGGCTGACCGTGCTGGCCAGCTCGGGTTTCTTCAGGCGCAGCGTGGCCGAGTAGCCCTTGGCCGGATAGATGTTGAGGTGCTCGCCCAGCGGCTTGGTCAGGCCCGGCGCGTACGAGGCCAGCGCCACGACGTAGGCGTCGCCCTTGAGCCATTGCGTCTGGCCGGTCTCGCGCGACTGGACCTGCACGCCGGCGATCTGCTCGCCCTGCGGCTGCAGCGTCACGATGTCGTGGTTCCACAGGAACTGCGCGCCGCGCTTCTCGGCCAGCTTGGCCAGCGCCTGCGTGAACACGCGCGCGTCGCCCGATTCATCGCTGGGCGTGTAGGTGCCGCCGAACACCGCCTGCTGCGCGCTGCGCAGCGCGGGCTCAATGGCCAGCACTTCCTCGCGGCTCAGCACGCGGCGGTCGACGCCGTGGCGGCGCATGATTTCCGCGCCCTGTGCGCCGGCCTCGAAGTCGGCCTCGCTGCCGAAGAAGTGGAGGATGCCCTTCTGCAGGCGGTTGTACTGGATGCCGGTCTCCGCGACGAGCGACTGCAGCGACTCGTGGCTGTAGCGGCCCAGGCGCACGAGCTGCTCGACGTTGCGCTCGAAGGCCGCCGTCGTGCACTGGCCCAGGAAGGACAGGCCCCAGCGCCACTGCGCCGGGTCCAGACGGGGGCGGAACAGCAGCGGCGCGTCGTCCTTGAGCAGCCACTTGGCGACCTTGAACGGCGCCCCGGCGTTGGCCCAGGGTTCGCAGAAGCAGACCGAGATCTGCGCGCCGTTGGCGAAGCTGGTCTCCAGCGCCGCGTCGGGCTGGCGGTCGACGACGACGACATCGTGACCCTGGTCCAGCAGGTACCAGGCGGTGTGGATGCCGATGATGCCGGCGCCGAGAACGATGACCTTCATGGGGGAGCTCCAGGTGAACTTGTGGTTCCGCTTGCGTGCAGCGTGACGGGCTTCAGGCCAGCGGGCGCAGGATCAGCTGCAGTCCCAGGATGGCCATCACGAGGGCGATCAAGGCATCGATGCTGCGCCAGACCGCCGGGCGGCGCAACGGCACCGCCACCGCCGCGGCGCCGAAGCCCAGCAGCGAGAACCACATCCAGGACGCCACCGAGGCGCCCGCCGCGAACGGCAGCTGCAGGCCCGGGCTCTGCTGCGCGCCCACGGTGCCCAGCAGCACGACCGTGTCCAGATAGACGTGGGGATTCAGATAGGTCATCGCCAGCGTGCTGCCCAGCACCGCCGACAACGAGCCGCTGCCCGCCTGCGCCTGCAGGCCGGCCTTGGGCGAGATCGCCCGCAACGCCGCCTTGGCGCCATAGGCGAGCAGGAACGCGGCACCGCCCCAGCGGAAGACTTCCATCAGCAGCGGGCTCGCGTCGATCAGGCGGCCCAGCCCGAACACGCCCAGCCAGATCAGCAACATGTCCGACAACGCGCACACGAACACCACCGGCGCCACGTGCTGCCGCATCAGGCCCTGGCGCAGCACCAGCGCGTTCTGCGCGCCGATGGCGACGATCAGTCCGGCTCCGGTGAGCCAGCCTTGCAACAGGGCCGCGCTGGGGGACGACATCGGGGGGATGGACGAATGGGGGTCGAAAGGGCCGGATTGTGGGCAGACGCCGTCAATCCATGAAGCGGGATTAATATCTCAGCGAATACATTAGGTCTGCTAATAATTGAATGGGGCGCGGCAGCGCCGGGAGACAAGCGATGAAGGATCTGGACGCCGCCGGCCTGGACTGTCTGGCCGCGCTGGCCGACGAGCGCAGCTTCGAGCGCGCCGCCGAGACCCTGGCCATCACGCAGAGCGCGGTGTCGCAGCGCCTGCGCAGCCTGGAGGCGCAGGTCGGGCAGCTGCTGGTGGTGCGCTCGCGCCCGCTGCGGCTGACGGAGCCCGGCAAGCGGCTGCTCCGTTACGCCCGCCAGCTGGCGGCGCTGCGCGCGGACGTGGTGCGCGAGCTGGGCGTGCAGGCCGCGCAGACCGAACGGCTGCCGATCGCCGTCAATGCCGACAGCCTGGCGACCTGGGTCCTCCCGGCGCTGGATCCGCTGGTCCAGCGCGGGCTGCGGGAGGGGTTCGGGCTGGAACTGGTCGTCGACGACCAGGATTTCACCCATGACTGGCTGCGCCAGGGCGAGGTGCTCGGCTGCGTGACCACGGTGCCGCAGGCGCTGCGCGGTTGCATCGCGCAGCCGCTGGGCGTGATGCGCTACATCGCGGTGGCCAGCCCGGACTTCGTCGCGCGGATGCTCCCCGACGGGCTGGGGGCCGCGAACTTCGCGCAGGTGCCTTTTCTCGTCTTCAACCGCAAGGACGACGCCCAGCAGCAGTGGGTCCGTCAGGCGATGGGGCTGCGCTCGGCCCGGCTGAACGCGCGTTACGTGCCGTCGAGCGAGGGCTACGTCAACGCGGTCCGCATGGGCTGGGGCGTGGGCGTGGCACCGGAGCTGCAGGTCCGGCCGCTGCTGGCCAGCGGCGAACTGGTGGCGCTGAGGCCCGACGTTCAGGTCGAGGTCGCCCTGTACTGGCACCAGTGGAAGCTGGGCGGCGACGCCGCCGCGTCCGACACGCCGCGTCCGAAAACGGCAACGCCGGAGGGCGGAGCGCCTCCGGCGTTGCTGGATCAGATCGGGGAAGCGCTGGCCCGGGGTGCCCGGGCGGCGCTCGGCGCCAACTTCAGCGCTTGAGCGAGGCCACCTGCACCTTGGCTTGCGCGTGGACGGCTGCCGGAGCCGTCGCGGGGAGCTCAGGTGCGGACACCGCGGTCTGGGCCGCGAGACGCATCCTGAAACCACCGCGTTCGTGTTTGTCTTGAACCGAGCTGGCCAACCAGGCAGAAATCAGCACCACGCTGGCAACAATGGCCCAGGTCATCGACTTGTGGATCAACGGAGACATGAGGAAACAACCGAATCCGTGAATTAGGGAAGGTGCGGAGCATAGTCACCCCACGTTTCGGGGGGCATCACACCTAAGTGGGGTGCGTGGTTATTCCGCCAAAGATGTGGTGGGCATGCACCAGTCTGTGTGGATTTGTGAACACGATTCCGAGGCACCCGCGATCTGGGGATTCTCCCGAAGACGAAGACGCGCAAACTGTGGCTCAACGCGCGGTGCGGCATCGGCATCGCGCGGCGGACAACCCGTGCTTTCCGACGAGGTCCATCATGCGCATCGCTTCCGCCCTGAGCCTTTTCCGCCGCAACACTCCCAGCGCCCATGAGCCCGAACCGGCCGATATGGGGACCGCGTTCGGGATGGAAGCCAGCTTCGGCGACGAAAGCGAGTACGAGGACTTCCGGCGCAGCGATTACGGGCTGGAGTCCCAGGCCGAGCCCCGGCCCACGGTGGCCTCGCCGCTGTCCTGGATGGCCCGCCGCAGCTGATGTGACGAGGCGCCCCGCGGGGCGCCTTGCTGTTGGCGAAGCGCGGTCAGCGCATCAGCCCGATCAGCCCAATCCGCCGCATCAGCCGAATCAGGGATTCAGCGAATCAGCAGCACCGGCACATCGGTGTGGGCCATGACCTTCGTGGCGACCGATCCCAGCACCAGCTTGCCCAGCGCCGTGTGGCCGTGCGAGCCCATCATGATCAGGTCGAAACGGCCCTTCTCGGCCACGGCCGAGATCGCGTCCGACGCGTGGCCAGTCTTGACCACGTATTGCGCCTTGATGCCGCGCTTGTCCATGAAGGTGCGGATCGGCTTGAGCACCTTCTCGGCTTCTTCCTGGTAATACTCGGCCAGCACGGCCTTCTCGAGCACGGCGGCGGCGCGGGGCGGCACCGCCGCGACGACGTGCACGACCGTGTAGTCATGCGCGCCTCCGAGCCACTCGTCGTGGGCGGAGAGGTAGGCCAGCATGCGCTTGGAATACACGCTGCCGTCGACGGCGACCAGGATCTTCATCGTTCACTCCCTCAAGCAAGTGCGGCCGACGACCGGCCGCGGGCCAGTGTGTCACAAGGCGCCTTCCGGAAAGCCGCATCGGCGCCGCAGGCCGCGCCTGCCTTGACGTTGGACAATGCGCCCTTTCCCAGTCCCCGCGGTGCCTGTCGCGCCGTCACGCCGTGCGTCTGCAACTGATCTCTGATCTACACCTCGAACGCCAGACCGATTTCCAGACCGTCGCCGCGCCGGACGTCGACCTGCTGGTGCTGGCGGGCGACGTCGGCTCCTATCAGGCCGGTTCGCGGCTGGTGACGGACGATTTCGGGCTGGGCCGCTTCTCCCCGACGCGCGAAGGCGCTCCCTGGCGGCGCGTGCTGTACGTGCCGGGCAACCACGAGTACGACGGCATCGACTTCGCCACCGCGCAGGCGCGGCTGCGCCAGACCTGCGCCGAGCTCGGCATCGAGTGGCTGGACCGCGAGGAGATCGTCATCGGCGACGTGCGCTTCGTCGGCACGACGCTCTGGGCGGACTTCGACGCGCTGGCCGCGCGCGAGACGACCATGACCCAGCAGCTCGCCGCGCGCGAGAAGGCCTTCCGGGCGGCCAATTTCTACTTGCGGCGCTACTCGACGCTGGTCGACGGGCAGCACATGCTGGCCGATCAGCAGCGCGAGCTCGCCCTCGAGTGCCAGGCCTGGCTGCGCGAGGCGCTCGCCCGGCCCTTTGAAGGCAAGACGGTGGCGGTGACGCATTACGCGCCCAGCCTGCGCAGCGCCGATCCGCGTTATGGCGAGACGCCGGGCACGGCCGGCTTCTGCAACGCGCTGGACGAGCTGCTGCCCTACGCCGACCTGTGGCTGCACGGCCACCTGCACTGCGCCCACGATTACGTCGTCGAGACCCCCACCGGCCCGCGCGGCGAGTTCCCGCATCGTTGCCGCGTGGTCGCCAATCCGCTGGGCTACGCCAACAAGGGCGAGCAGGCCGATTACCGGCCCGATCTGGTCATCGAGGTCTGACCGGCGGAGGGCCGTCGTAGGTCCACAGGTACTCGCGCGGCATCGGCCCCTTGTTGCGGCCGCCCTGCTGCGTCTGCTCCCAGGCATGCGCCAGGATGCCCACCGAGCGCGAGAGGCAGAACAACCCGCGCGCCAGCGGCGCCGGGAAGCCCAGCTCCGCGTAGATCACCGCGGTCGCGCCATCGATGTTCATCGGGATGCGCCGCCCGTCCTTGCGCCGCTGCAGCTCGGCCTCCACCGCGCGGCCGATCCCGGCGAACCGGCCGGACACGACGCCCAGCCCGGCCGCCTCGTCGACCAGGTCCAGCAAACGCGGCGCGCGCGGATCCACCGGATGGAAGCGATGCCCGAAGCCCGACACGAACTTGCCCCGCTGCGCGATCGCCTCGTCCAGGCCCGCGCCCACCGCGTCGGCGAGCGCCGCGCCCGCGTCGATCCGCGTCGCGATCGCCTGCAGCATCTCCACGCACTGCTCGCCGGCGCCGCCGTGCACATCGCCCAGCACGTTCATCGCCGAGGCCATCGCGTTGTTCAGCCCCACGCCGCAGGTCGCGGCCATGCGCGCGATCGCGATGCTCGGGGCCTGTGGCCCGTGATCGACCGCCGCCATCAACGCGCAGTCCAGCAGCTTGGCCTGCTCCGCGCCGGGCAGCTCGCCCCGCGTCATCAGCCAGATCATTTGCGCGAAGCTCACCTGACCGATCAGGTCCTGGATCGCATGCCCGCGGTAGCGGATCACGCCCGGGGACATCTCGATGATGGACGTGCGCCACCAGTCCGACACGCGGGGATCGTGCCGGACGTCGCTCAGCAGGTCGTTGCTCAGCGGGTCGTCGCTCATACCGCCTTCTCCTCTTTCAGCGCGGCGCGTTCGTCAGCGCCATAACCCAGCTCGGCCAGGATCTCGTCGGTGTGCTGCCCCAGCCGTGGCGGCGGCGTCGCCACGCGCGGCGCCTGGCCGTCGAGCTTGAATCCGGTGCGCAGCACGCGGATATCGCGGCCCACGCCAGGCACGTCCTCGAAGCTGCCGATCAGGCCGCGCCCGGCGATCTGCGGCTGCGCGAGCGCCTCCTTCACCGACAGCACCGGCCCGGCGGGCACGCCCGCGTCGATGAAGCGCGGCCACCAGTCGACCGCCGGCCGCTCGCTCAGCGCCGCCTCCAGCAGGTGCGTCAGCGCGGCCCGGTGCTTCAGCCGCGCGTGCCGATCGGCGAAGCGGGCGTCGGTCGTCCACTCGGGATGACCCACGACTTCGCAGACGGCCTCGAACTGCTCCTGCTTGTTGGCGGCGATGTTGAGCAGGCCCTCGCCCGTGCGGAAGGTCCCCGACGGGCTGGCCGTCACGTTGTCATTGCCCAGGGGCTGGGGCTCGCGCCCGGCCACCAGCAGGTTGGACACGGCCCAGCCCATCGTCGCCATCGCCGCCTCGAGCATCGAGACATCGATGAAGGTCGCGTCCTGACGGTCGCGATCGGCCAGGGCCGCGGCGATCGCCATCGCGGCGGTGAGCCCGCCGATCGTGTCGGCCACCGGATACCCGACGCGCAAGGGCGCGGTGGCGGCGTCGCCGGTGAGGCTCATCATCCCGGACATGCCCTGGATGATCTGGTCGTACGCGGGCAGGTCGCGCAAGGGACCGTCCTGGCCGAAGCCCGAGATCGCGCAATAGACCAGCCGCGGATGCTCGCGGCGGAGCTCGTCGAAGCCCACGCCCAGGCGCTGCATCACGCCGGGCCGGAAGTTCTCGACGACCACGTCGGCGCTGGCCACCAGCCGGCGGAACACCGCCTTGCCCGCGTCGCGCTTGAGGTCCACCGTGATCGAGCGCTTGCCCGGGTTCTGCGCCAGGAAGGACGCGCCCATGTGCGCCTGGTTGAGCGCGGTGTCGGCGCCGAGCTGGCGGGCGAGGTCGCCGCTCTCGCGGGCCTCGACCTTGATGACGTCGGCGCCCAGGTGCGCGAGCTGATGGCAGGCGAAGGGGCCGGCCAGCACGTTGGTGAGATCTAGCACGCGGATGCCGCGCAGCGGAGCAAGATTCATTGTTCTATCTGGCGGAACGACGAGTTGTCTGATAGAACTATAGGCCGAGCCGGCCGCGCTGACCAGCTCTGGAGACCTGCCCATGCCCACTTCCGAACGCCCACCTGCCCAGGACGCTGCCAACGACACCGCCCGCCAAAGCGCCCAGGACGGCAGCCCCGAGTCCAGCGGCGTGGCGGTGCTGGACCGTGCATTCGCCCTGTTGGGGGCCTTCGGTCAGGATGACGACAGCCTGTCGTTGGCCGAGCTGTCGCGGCGCACCGATCTCTACAAGAGCACCGTGCTGCGGCTGCTCGGCGCGCTGGAGCATGGCGGCTTCGTGCGCCGGCTTCCGGACGGCCAGTACGCGATCGGACCGGCGCCGCTGCGGCTGGCGACGATCTATCAGCGCTCCTTCCAGGTGGGCCCGGTGGTGGAGCCGCTGCTCAAGCAGCTCAGCGCGGACACCAGCGAGACCGCCTCCTTCTACGTCCGCCATGGCGACGCGCGCGTCGCGCTCTATCGCTGGGAACCGGCGCGGTCGGTGCGCGCGGCGGTCGCCGTGGGCCAGCAGTACACGCTGCGGCAAGGCGCTTCGGGCAAGGTGCTGTGCGCGTTCTCGGACGACGGCCGCGAGGGCCTCGAGACGGTTCACGCGCGCGGCTGGGCCGCGTCGTACGGCGAGCGCGAGCCGGACACGGCCTCGGTCGCCGCGCCGGTCATCGGCGTGAACGGCCAGGTACATGGCGCGATCGCGGTGTCGGGGCCCCGGGTGAGGCTGTCGCCGCCGGAGACGATGGCCGCGGCCTGCCGCGCGGTGCTCGGCGCCGCGCGCGAGGCCAGCCGGTTGCTCGGCGGCGGTGCCGCGCAACTCGCCCGCTTCGATGAGGCGCTGCGCACGCTGTCGATCGACGATGTCACGCCCGAGGATTGAGCGCATGAGGGTCGAGCGCCGAAGGGTCGAGCGCCGCCCATGAAAAACGCCGGCTCGAGGCCGGCGTTCATCGCGAGGCGATGGCCTGGGATCAGGCCGCGCCGTGGCAGTTCTTGAACTTCTTGCCCGAGCCGCAGTGGCACGGGTCGTTGCGGCCCAGCTTGGGCACGTCGCGACGCACCTGCTCGACGTGATAACGCTGGGATTCGGTCGCTTCCTGCAGGTCGACGACGGTGAGGATCAGGTCCTCGATCGCCTCGTCGAGGTTCTTGAGCGGATGCTCGCGATCCATCAGCTCGACGATCTCCTTCTCCTCCGGCGTCTCGGCCGGCAGGTGGCGATACAGGCGGGCCAGCAGCGCGTTGACGTTGTCGTCGGCCTGCTCGTGCAGGTCGGGGAAGGTGACCGCGGCGTACTCGAAGCCACCCACCCACGGCAGCAGCGAGCGGGTGATCGGATCGGTCGGCAGGTCGGCGCCGTCCGCGCTCTCCACGCCTTCCGCGCTCTCAGCGGCCTCGGCAGGCGCATCGGCGGTGGCGGCCGTCTCGGCGTCAGCGCCCTGACCGGCCTCCGCGTTCTCGTCGCCTTCCGCCTCCTCGGCGTCCAGGTCCAGCACCACCGGGTAGAACCAGCCCTGCTCCAGCATGCTGTGGTTGAGCGAGGCGAAGCGGCGCTCGACCAGGCCGCGGATGCGGGCCAGCCAGGCGGGATCGATGTCGTCGGGCAGCGGGCGGCCTTCGTAATCGAAGACCGGGGGCAGCCATTCCTCGATCGGGATCAGGCG
Organism: Roseateles sp. So40a; assembly: GCF_048081605.1. Lineage (NCBI taxonomy): Bacteria > Pseudomonadati > Pseudomonadota > Betaproteobacteria > Burkholderiales > Sphaerotilaceae > Roseateles > Roseateles sp. So40a. The sequence continues at coordinate 5,060,243 of NZ_CP182288.1, forward strand.
GGGCTGCACCAGCACGCCGGCCAGGTAGCCGTCCAGCATCGAGGCGTCCAGCGGCTCGAGCGGCGCCGGCGTGGCGGCGAGAAGGTCGTCGAGTTCGTCGAACTCGGCGTCGGAAAGGTCGTGGGCAATGCTCATGGGGCGCGATTGTCGCCGCTCGCGCCCGATTCGATCAGCCGCTCCCGCATCCAGCGCTGGGCGCTGCGGTCGTCGTTGCGCAGATGCCAGAGCACGTCCACGTGGACCGGCGACAGCTGCATCGGCAGCGGCCGGTAGATCAGCGACTCCTGATAACCGGTGGCGGTGATGAAGGATTGGGGGAGCACCGTCAGCAGGTCCGAATGCGCCACCACCCGTCCGGCGGTGAAGAACTGGTTGACCGTCAGCGCGATCCGGCGACTGCGCTTGAGCGCGGCCAGGGCCTCGTCGACGAACCCATAGGGCCGCCCCGAGAAGCTCACCAGCAGGTGATGCGCCTGACAGAAGGCATCGAGCGTCAGTTCCTGGTCAGCCAACGGGTGCCCCCGTCGCATCACGCAGACGTAATAGGAGTCGTAGAGCCGCTGCTGGCGGATGGACGCCATGTCGCCCTGCCCCTTCAGCGCGGCGACGGCCGTCGGGAAGTAGCCCAGCGCGAAGTCGGCCTCGCCCTGTTCCAGCAGCGAGCGCGGGTCGCGCGTGGTCAGCGGCAGCACATGGACGTTGGCCAACGCCCGCAGCCGCTCCAGCTGCTGCATCAGCGGCGGCAGGATCAGCGCCGCCGTCGCGTCCGCCATCGCCAGGCGGAAGGTGTATTCCTCGGACGCGGGCTGGTAGTCGCCGGGGTCCAGCGCCACGCGCAGCCGGGTCAGCGCGGCACGCACCTCGGGCCACAAGCCCTCGGCCCGCGAGGTCGGTTTCATGCCGAAGGCCTGGCGCACGAACAGGTCCTCGCCCAGCGCCTCGCGCAGCCGCTTGAGCGCATGGCTCACGGCGGGCTGCGTCATCGAGAGCCGCTCGGCCGCGCGGGTCATCGAGCGCTCCGCCATCACGGCGTCGAACACCTTCAGGAGGTTCAGATCCAGGTTGCGGAAGCTCATCGTCGGACGCTCAGGATTGGCACTTTTTCACGGAGATCACAGGGAAATGCGGCCCGGATTGGCGCGTTTGCTCGCGATCCGGGCCTCACAACGTGACGCGGATCACATCCGGTCGCGGTCCGCCCAATGATATGCACAGCATTCATACATTCAATGCCCACCTTTCATTGGCGTAATGCCTAGGGGAAACCCTATAGTTCGTTCCGTCGGTTCTACAGAGCCGCCAAAACAAGCCAATCAAAGGAAATCGCCATGAGCGTCGCTACCCAAACCTTCGGTCTGCCGCTGAGCCGCACGGTGCGTCGCGGCGGCACGTTTGCCACCATCGGTGCCCGCGTCTGGGCCCGCACGATCACGAACGTGAAGGCCCGCATCGAGTCGGCCAAGATGGCCCGCGCCGAGCGCGAGCTGCTGGCCCTGGCCGCCCAGTACGAAGAGAGCATGCCCTCCTTCGCCGCTGAACTGCGCGCCGCCAACGCCCGTCGCAACGGCTGACACGCCGACCCCCGCCGGGTGCTGTACAGGCCCGGCAGCAAGGACTGATCTCGTGCTGGAGGTGAGCGCAGGCTCTCCTTGAATCGCGCGTCAGGCCGAGCAAAACAAATGCCCGCTTCGAATTGCTTCGAGCGGGCGTTGTCTTTTGGACGACACGGATCGGGACCTCCCGGACCCGCCTCTCGCGAGGCGGCATCCAGGAGGATTCCGGGCGATCAGGCCTGGGCCAGGCGCTGTTCGATCTTGGCCTTGGTGGCCGGCAGCTCGGCCGGCAGGCCTTGGGCGAGTTGCACGAAGAGCTCGTCGTGCAGCTTCAGCTCGGTGGCCCAGTCGTCGTTGGAGATGTGCGTGACCGTCTTGAACTGCTCCGGCGTGAACGCCAGGCCTTGCCAGTTCAGGTCCTCATAACGCGGGCTGGTGCCGAAGGCGTGTTCCACGCCGTGACCCTGGCCGTCGACGCGTTCCAGCATCCACTTCAGCACGCGCATGTTCTCGCCGTAGCCGGGCCAGACGAACTTGCCGTCAGCGCCCTTGCGGAACCAGTTCACGCAGAAGATCGCCGGCAGCTTGGCGCCGGACTGGGCCAGCTTGGCGCCCAGCGACAGCCAGTGCTGGAAGTAGTCCGCCATGTTGTAGCCCATGAAAGGCAGCATCGCGAACGGGTCGCGGCGCACGACGCCCTGCTGGCCGGCGGCCGCGGCGGTGGTTTCCGACCCCATCGTGGCGGCCATGTAGACGCCTTCGGTCCAGTCGCGGGCCTCGGTCACCAGCGGCACGGTCGTCGAGCGTCGGCCACCGAAGATGAAGGCGTCGATCGCGACGCCGGCGGGGTTGTCCCACTCCGCGTCCAGGGCCGGGTTGTTGGTGGCGGCCACGGTGAAGCGCGCGTTCGGATGAGCGGCCTTGGCGCCGGTTTCCTTGGCGATCTCCGGGGTCCAGTCCTTGCCTTGCCAGTCGGTCAGGTGCGCCGGCGGCTTGTCGGTCATGCCTTCCCACCAGACGTCGCCATCGTCGGTGCGGGCGACGTTGGTGAAGATGACGTCCTTGTCCAGGCTGGCCATGCAGTTCGGATTGGTCTTCTCGTTCGTGCCGGGGGCGACGCCGAAGTAGCCCGCTTCCGGGTTGATCGCGTAGAGGCGGCCATCCTTGCCCGGCTTGATCCAGGCGATGTCGTCGCCGATGGTCGTGACCTTCCAGCCCTCGAAGCCGGTGGGCGGGATCAGCATCGCGAAGTTGGTCTTGCCGCAGGCGCTCGGGAAGGCGGCGGCGACGTGGTGCTTCTTGCCTTCGGGCGAGGTCACGCCCAGCACCAGCATGTGCTCGGCCAGCCAGCCCTGGTCGCGGCCCATCGTCGAGGCGATGCGCAGCGCGAAGCACTTCTTGCCCAGCAGCGCGTTGCCGCCGTAGCCCGATCCGTAGGACCAGATCTCGCGGGTGGCCGGGTAATGGACGATGTACTTGGTCTTGTTGCACGGCCACTTGACGTCGGCCTGGCCCGGCTCGAGCGGCGCGCCGACGGTGTGGACGCAGGGCACGAACTCGCCGTCCTGACCCAGCGTGTCCAGGACCGCGCGACCCATGCGGGTCATGATGCGCATGTTCACGGCCACGTAGGGGCTGTCGGACAGTTCAACGCCGATGTGGGCGATCGGGGAGCCGATCGGGCCCATGGAGAACGGCACGACGAACAGCGTGCGGCCGCGCATGGCGCCCTTGAACAGCGCCTGCTCGCCGGTCTGCAGCAGGGTGCGCATCTCGGCCGGGGCCATCCAGTTGTTGGTCGGGCCGGCGTCGGCCTTGTCGGCGGTGCAGATGAAGGTGCGGTCCTCGACGCGGGCGACGTCGCTCGGGTCGCTCCAGGCGAGGTAGCTGTTGGGGCGCTTGGCCGGGTTGAGTTTCTGGAAGGTGCCGGCGTCGACGAGCTGCTGGCACAGGCGGTCGTACTCGGCTTGGCTGCCGTCGCACCAGTAGACGTCCTTGGCCTCGGTGAGCGCGGCGATCTCCGCGACCCAGGCGATCAGGCGCTGGTGTTTGACGTAGGCCGGTACGTTCAGGCGCAAGCCTTCCATTACGGGTTGGTTCATGGCGGTTCCCAATTTGAGGATATGAAAAGCGGAATTGGGTCAGCTCCGTTCCGGTGGCTTCTCGCTGTGGCTACAGAGGAGAAGACCGCGGAGCTGACCCAATGCCGCACGCCATGGCGGGTGCCTCGCCGAACACTGGTTCCAATGTAATCACGCCGTAACTCGCGCGCTCGCCGGGGTTATGCGTTTCTGGAATGGTTTGATGCCGGGTCCGGCATGTGGGCGGGGGCGGCGGTAGGCAAACCGCATGCCCAAACCTGCATTGACTGTCGGTTTTCCTTACATCGCTTGTCCCATAAAAATGGGTCCTCAGAAAAAGCCGATTCAAATCAACGACTTATCGGGATGATGCGAACTGGCCTGGATTCTGCTTGCAGATCGCCCGCGCTCGAATCCGCCGGCGACGACGTCGGCCTCGAACAGCGCGTCCCGCCCGATCCAGGGGGTCACCCGGTCGGCGCGGAGAACAACTAGATCCATTCATCCCGAGGGAATCCATGAGCTTCATTTCCAAGGCCGCCCAGGCCTGCGGCGCCATTGCGCTGGCCGCTGCCCTGTCGTCCGCCCAAGCCGCGGTCGTCGACTTCACCCAGGCTGCTGAAGGCGGCGTGTATTCGAACCCGACAGGCTCGGGCAACGGCCCGTCGCTGTACGTGGCGCAAGGTTTCGAATTCCTGGCGGTCGGTCCGGACGGTCACTTCCATGAGAACCTGAGCGACAGCAGCTCGGTGTTCCTGCACTCCAACTACGGCAACGTCACGACCAACCGTTGGGTGCTGTCGATGACCGGCGGCGGCGCGTTCGACGTCAGCAACTTCACGCTGACGCAAGGCGCGCTGAACTGGCTGACGGACACCGGCGTGGTGGGCACGATCGGCACGGGCTCGAACGCCCTGAGCCTGACGAACATCCATTCGCTGACCTTCCTGCTGGTCTCGAACGGCGCTGCCGCCAACGTGACGCGCTTCACCGCCAACGCGAGCTCGGTGCCCGAGCCGACCGGCCTGGCGCTGGCGCTGGCCGCGCTGGGCGGCATGGGCCTGGTGCTGCGTCGCCGCAAGCAAGCCTGATCGCCTCCGCGACCAGAATGAGAAGCCCGGCCCTGCCGGGCTTCCTGCTTTTGGGGGCGACGTCTTGAAACCTCCTTGTCCCGGAGCGTCGTTAGCATCGCGGCACAAGAGTTCCGGATCAGGGAGGATCCATGTCTGTTTCGCTCGCGCGCGGTCTCCGCTTGACCGCGCTGCTCGTGGCCGCGCTTGCGGCATTTGCCCAGTCGCAATCGCAGCCCCAGCCGCAGCCTGGCGTCGACGCGGACACGGCCCGGGAGCCAGCTCCCGGGGCGGTCGTGTCCCACATGGGCAGCGCACCGCCCGAGGCGCTCACGGAAGCCGCCCTCAGCGACTTGCGCGAACGCGTCAATCGCGCCACCACGCAGGGCCGACACGTCGACATCCTGCGGTTGATCGACACCCCCACGCGCCTGCCCGACGGTTCTTCGCAGTCGAGATGGGCCGCCATCTACTACGGAGAGGCCCTGAGCCATGTCATCTATGGCGACGAGGCTTGGCGGGCGATGCAGCGGCAGCTGGAGCGCCTGGCGGAGCAGCAGCCCCACGCCTGGATTCTGGTGGCTCACGCGCACGTCGCGCAGGCCTGGCAGGCCCGCGGCGACGGCATGGCCGGATCGGTCACTCCAGCGCAGCAGGCGCGCTTCCAGGCGCTGCTGGGTCAGGCGGCCAAGACGCTGGACCAGCACAAGGCCGAACTTGCCGAGATGCCCGAGTGGTACGCCCTGCGCCTGCATCTCGCCACCGAGGCGGGCGAACCTGAATCGGCGCGGCGGCGCTGGTTCGTCGAAGGCGTCCTGCGCCATCCGGCCAATCAAGGCATCTATTTCGCGCGCATGCGGCAATTGACGCCCAAGTGGGGCGGCTCCGAGCCGGCCATGTTCGACCTGCTGGACGACATTGCCCGGTCCGACGACCCGGCGGTGCTTGCAGAGGGTCTCTATGCACGTGTGCTCTTCTTTGCCGAGCGGGAGGGCTATCCCCTGGTCCGCCATCCGCGCGTGAAGCTCGAGCGGATGAACGCCGACATTGACCGCATCGTGGCCAGCTATCCGGTGCAATGGAACGTGCAGCCCTTCCTGGTGGCCCGTTGCTCGCTGGCCGACAGGGCTCGCAGCGAGCAACTGGTCCCCGCGCTGCGGCGACCCGTCTCCGGCCGGGTGAGCGCCGAGGACGCCGAGCTGTACGCCAGTTGCCTGAGCTGGCTGCTGCAGGGCGAAGGCTTCGTGATGCGTTATCACCGCCGGGGCCAAGCCCCGGAGACGGTGGTGATCGAATGACCTGGGAGGACCTCATGACCCATCCGTTCGCCCGCGGCCTGACCGCGGTGCTGCTCGCCGTCTCGGCGCTGGCCGCCACGACAGCGGCCGTCTCGGCGGCTCCGGCCGTCAACAACGACCCCGCGCGCAACACGCTCAAGATCGAGCTCGACCAGCTCACCTTGGCCGGCCGCTACGGCGACATCGTCGCCCGGGCCGATGCCGATCTGGCCAAGGCGACGCGCCTGCCCGACGGCAGCTGGCGCGGCTACGAGACCTACATCCAGTTCGAGCGGGCGCTGATGGAAACCCGCGCCGGGGATGACGCGTTCTGGAACAAGCTGCTGACCACGTTGCGCCAGCGCGCCGAGAAGCGCCCGGCCGATGTCTTCCTGTATGTCCAGGCCCTGCACGCGCGGGCCTGGCTCGTGCGCGGCGGCGGCTACGCGAGTCACGTGCCCGCGTCGCAGCGCCATTCCTTCCGTCAGCTGATGGATCTCGCCCGCACCGCGCTGGACAAGCGCAGCGCCACGCTGGCCATTTCGCCGATCTGGTGGGCGCAGCGCACCACCGTAGCCAACGAGCTTGGCGAAGGTTCGGACAAGCTGTCCGCCCTGTTCGAGGAAGGCGTCCGTCGCTTCCCGGACTTCCACCCCCTCTACCTGACGCGCATGCGCGCCCTCACCCCGAAGTGGGGTGGCAGCGAGGACGCGATGCTGGACCTGCTCGACAGGATCGCGGCCATCGACGGCCCGGCGCGCGAGGAAGGCCTGTACGCCCGCGCGTTCTGGGTCGCCGAGAACGAGGGGGAGCTGGTCAACCTCGACCCGCGCTTCAAGAAGGACGCCTGGCGCGCCGCCGTCGACGTCATCGCGGCCCGCTGGGCGGACGTCGGCAATCGCCAGCGCTTCTTCATGAACGGCTGCGAGTTGTCGGACCGCACGCTGGCGAAGGCCCATGTCGACGCGATGGACGCGCCCATCGTCGACGAGCTGATGCAGCTCAATGGCGGGCTGATCGACAGCTGCCGGAAATGGGCAGCGAGCGGTGAGGTGTTCCTCATGGGCGTGCGTTATCGCGGCAAGGACCAGCACCTGCTCGTGCAGTGACCGGATGACTCCGGGGTGACCCCGGGTGACCTCGGGGTGGGCAACCCCCAGCGCTTCGGGGATCTGCCCCCCGTCGGAATGCCCCTATGCTGGGGACCTCCCCGCGAGGTCCCCATCGCCCCATGTCCGCTCCCACCGGTCTGAGCCTCCGCGCCCGCCTGTACCTGGTCCTGGCGTTGGCGCTCGCGCTGGTGGCGTCCTCCGCGCTGCTGGGCTGGTGGCAGTCCAAGCGGCTGGCCGCCATCGCGCAGTCCCTCTACGACGATCGCCTTCTCCCCGTCGACCTGCTGCGCGAGCTCGAACACACACTCGGCGCGCAGCAGCTCGGCGCGTTGCTCATCTCCCAGGCCCAGCAACCCGATGCCGAGAAGCTCGACACCGCCGGGCAGCGCCTGACCGACCAGACTCGCCAGCTCTGGTCCCGCTACCTGGCCACCCGCATGGTGCCGGCCGAGACCGCCCTGATCGCCCGTACCCAGCCGCTGCTGGACCAGCTCTGGGCTGCGCTCACGGCCAAGGCCCCGCCCTCGCCCGACACGCTGCGCGAGCTCAACCAGCGCCGGCTCGCGACGATGCGGATGCTCGACGAGCTGATCGCCTTCCAGCTGAGCCAGGCCCGCGTCGACGCCGAGCGCGCGCAGGAGACCGCCACCAGCGCCGCCCACCTCGGCCTGCTCCTGGTGCTGCTGACCGCCGGGCTGTGCAGCGTCGTCGTGTGCACCGTGTGGACCCGCTACGACGACGAACGCCGCGAGGGACAGGACTCGCGCCAGCGCCTGCAGCGGCTGTACGTCGCGCTGTCCCAAACGAACCAGCTCATCGTGCGCCGCGAGGCCGGCGCCTTCGATGACGCCGACGCGGAGCTCAAGCTCTTCCAGGAGCTGTGCCGCATCTGCGTCGACACCGGCCATGCGCGTTTCGCCGCGGTGGTGCTGGTGGAGGGGGACGAATTCGAGCGCGTCGCCGAGTCCGGCCCCGGCGACCGTCTGATGCCCGGCGCGCCCAAGGTCTGGCGGCGCGATGCGCCCTTCGCCCGCAGCTCGATGGCCTCGCGCGCGATCACGCAGGGCACGCACCAGGTCAGCAACCATGCGCTGCAGGACGAGAGCCTGGCCGCGCCCGGCGCGCCGATGATCCCGCCCGGCGTGGAGGCGATGGCCGCGTTCCCGCTGCGCCGCGGCGGCGAGGTCGTCGGCGCGCTCAGCCTGCTGGCGGGTGAACCCGGTTTCTTCGATCCGCAGGTGATGGGGCTGCTCGACGAGATGGCGGGCGACCTGTCCTTCGCGCTGGACCACCTGCTGCGCGAGCGCCATCAGGCGCGTGAACTGGAGAACCTGCGCGATGCGCTGCAGCGCTGCGAGGCCGGGTTGGCCGAGACCTCGCCCGCGGCCTTCCGGCCCACGAGCGCGGCCCGGCCTGCGGCAGAATCGCCCGATGCAACTGATCAGTCTGAACACGGCCCGCGCTGAGGCGATGCTCATCGATGGGCGCCCGGTGATGTCGGGCATCCGCAAGCGGCCGGTGAGCGACACGCTCGAGGTGCGACCACTGGGTCTGGACGGCGACGAGCAGGCCGACCCGAGCGTTCATGGCGGCCTGTCCAAGGCCGTGTACGCCTATCCCTCCGAGCATTACGAGTTCTGGCGCACCGTGCGCGCGCAGGCGCAGGCCGCCGGCTGGGACGACCCGCTGCCCTGGGGCGCGATGGGCGAGAACCTGACGATCTCCGGGCTTGTCGAGAACGACGCGTGGATCGGTGATGTGCTGGTGTTTCCGGACTGCGAGCTCGCCGTGAGCGAGCCGCGTTATCCGTGCTTCAAGTTCAACGCCGTGATGGGCTTCAACAAGGCCGCGAAGATGATGACGCAGAGCGGCTGGTGCGGCTTCTACCTCGCGGTCAGGCAGCCCGGCACGATCTCGGCGGGCCAATCCTTCACCGTCAGGCCCGGGCCCCGGGAAGTCAGCGTCGCCGAGATCTTCAAGTCCAAGGGACAGCGCTGAACGTTCTCAATCGGCGAGCGCGGGGTAGTCGGTGTAGCCCTCGGCGCCGCCGCCGTACATCGTGGCCGAGTGGGCCTTCTGCAGCGGGGCGTTGAGCTTCAGACGACGCACCAGGTCCGGATTCGAGATGAAGCTGCGGCCGAAGGCCACCGCGTCCGCATGGCCCTTGGCGACCGCGTCGATCGCCATCTCCCGCGTGTAGCCGTTGTTGGCGATGTACACGCCCTTGAAACGCTCGCGCAGCGCGTCGTAGTCGAACGGCGCCACGTCGCGCGGTCCACCGGTGTGGCCCTCGATCACATGCAGGAACGCCAGGTCCATCGGCGCGAGCTGCTCCACCACGTAGTTGAAGAGCGCCTGCGCGTCGCTGTCCTGACCCGCGTCGTTCACCGGCGTCACCGGCGACAGGCGCAGCCCCGTGCGATCCGCCCCGATCGCGTCGGCGATCGCGCGCATCACCTCGAGCAGCAGGCGGGCGCGGTTCTCGATCGAGCCGCCGTACGCGTCCTTGCGGTCATTGATGCTGTCGCGCAGGAACTGGTCCAGCAGATAGCCGTTGGCGCCATGCACCTCGACCGCATCGAAGCCCGCTTCCATCGCGGCCTTGGCCGCGTGGACATAGGACTCCACCACGCCGGGCAGTTCCTCGATCGTCAGCGCGCGCGGCGCGGCCACATCGACGAAACCGTCCTTCGTGAAGGTCTTGCTGTTGGCCGGGCGGTCCGTCGCCGACAGCGGCTTGCCGCCCTCGGGCTGGAAGTCCGTGTGGGAGATGCGACCCACGTGCCACAGCTGCACGGCGATCTTGCCGCCGGCCTCATGGACGGCGTCCGTCACCTGCTTCCACGCGGCGACCTGCTCGGGCGAATGGATCCCGGGGGTGTCCAGGTAGCCCTGGCCCTGCTGCGTGATCTGGGCGCCCTCGCTGATGATCAGGCCGGCGCTGGCGCGCTGGCGGTAGTACTCGATCGCCAGCGGGCCGGGCACCAGGCCCACGGAGCGGTTGCGCGTCAGCGGCGCCATGACGATGCGGTTGGCCAGCGAGACGGCGCCGACTTGCAAGGGGTCGAAGAGACTGGGCATGAGGATCCAGGAAACGTGAACGGGAACAACGACGCGGCACGAAGCCGCGTCAGGAATGGAGCGCAGCTTAGCGAGCCTCCTCCCGCGCCGCAGCGCCTTGGCGACAGTCCGGACGCGCGCTGGGGACTTGCCGCGCGGCCCGTCCGGCCCGGGCTCGCTTGGCTACACTCGCCCGGCCCCAGCTTGGGAGTTCCTCCATGACCACCGGTTCCGCGATCCCTCGCCGTTGGCTGCTCCAGTCCGGTGCCGCGCTGCTGCTCCCGGCCGGGCTGCCCAGCGCACGCGCGCAGGGCGTCGCCTCGGGCGCGGTGCTGCGCGTGGGCCCCGATCACCCGCTGAAGACGCTGGCCGCCGCGGCCGCGCAGGCCAAGGCGGGTCAGACGATCGAGGTCCAGGCCGGCGACTACGCCGCCGATGTCGCCCTCTGGAGCGCTGACGACCTGACGTTGCGCGCGGTCGGCGGCCGGGTGCGGATGCTGGCCAAGGGCGCGCACGCGCAGGGCAAGGGCATTTTCGTCACCACCGGCAAGCGCATGACGATCGAGGGTTTCGACTTCGTCGGCGCGCGCGTGCCCGATCGCAACGGCGCGGGCATCCGGCTGGAGCGCGGCTCGCTGACGCTGCGCGACTGCCGCTTCCAGGACAACGAGAACGGCCTGCTGGCCGCCAACGACGGCTCGATCGAGCTGCGCATCGAGGCCTGCGACTTCGGCACCATCGCGCCCGGCGAGGGCCGCACCCACAACTGCTACGTCGGCGGCATCGGCCGGCTCACGGTGATCGGCAGCTACTTCCATCACGGCGCCTCGGGCCATCTGCTCAAGACCCGCGCGGCGGTGAACCACATCTTCTACAACCGGCTGACCGACGAGACCGGCCGCGCGAGCTTCGAGCTGGAGTTCCCCAACGGCGGCGTCGCTCTGGTCATGGGCAACGTGATCCAGCAGAGCGCGACCACCGAGAACTTCCACCTGATCGCCTACGGCAGCGAGGGTCTGACGAATCGCCGCAACGAGCTGCACCTGATCAACAACACGCTGGTCGACCGGCGGCCGGCGGGCGGCGTCTACCTGCGCATGTCGCAGCAGGCGCAGAAGCTGCGGCTCATCAACAACCTGCTGTGCGGCAAGCACGAGCTGCCCGGCGGTCCCGACCGCGAGCAGCATCACAACTACTTCGTCGAGCTGGACAGCTTCGTCGACCCCGACCGCTACGACTTCCGCCTGCGCGCGGGTTCGCCGCTGATCGGGCGGGCGGTGGATCCGGGCGTGGTGGATGGGCAGTCGATGCGGCCGGCGATGCAGTACCAGCATCCGTGCGCGCTGAAGGAAGCGCCGGCCGGGACGGCGTACTCGCCAGGGGCGTTCCAGGTGTGAGGTCCGCGGCTTGAGGCCCATGGACAGCGGCCTGCCGACCGGCAACGGGTAAAGTCCCGCCCATGCTCGCTTACCGACACGCATTCCACGCCGGCAACCATGCCGACGTGCTCAAACACCTGGTGCTGGCCGAAGTGCTCCGCTACATGGGGGAGAAGGACAAGCCGTACACCGTGGTGGACACCCATGCGGGGGCCGGCGGCTACGCGCTGGACGGCCGCTACGCCCAGAAGAACGCCGAGCACGCCGGCGGCATCGCCGCCCTGTATGCCCGCAAGGACCTGCCCGAGCCGCTGCAGCAATACGTGCAGCTGGTGCATGACTTCAATCCTGGCAAGAAGCTGGAGCAGTACCCCGGCTCGCCGGCCATCGCGCGCATGTTGATGCGCTTCGATGACCGCCTGCGCTGCTACGAATTGCACGGCACCGACCACCGCATCCTGGCCAGCTACCTGGAGGACCGGGCGAACACGCAGGTGCTCCAGCAGGACGGCTTCGCGTCGTTGAAGGCTGAGCTGCCGCCGCCGTCGCGGCGCGGGGTGGTGCTGATCGATCCGCCGTACGAGATCAAGGCGGATTACGGCAAGGTCGTGGCGGCGCTGCGCGAGGGCCTGCAGCGTTTCGCGGACGGCACGATCGCGATCTGGTATCCGCAGCTGCAGACGGTGGAGTCGGCGCAGCTGGTGCAGCGCCTGAAGTCGGCGTCCGAGCCGGTGGCCAAGAAGGGATGGCTGCACGTGCGCCTGACGGTGGCGCAGGCGGACGAGCGGGGTTTCGGGATGATGGGCAGCGGCATGTTCATCGTGAATCCGCCGTTCGTGCTGCATGACCGTCTGGCCGAATGTTTGCCGACGCTGGTGGACACGCTGGGCCAGTACGACGAGGCCAACTACCTGCTGGAGCAGCAGTCGGCCTGACGCCCACGCCCCAACGCCAACGCGCCCCACGGGGCGCGTTTTTCATGGTGCTCGGTTGGAGCGGTGAAGACCGGTACCCCCTGGAGCGACCTGCCGAGCGTGCGGAGGCTCGGGAGCGGAGGGGGGTGCCGGTCTGATCCGCGATCAGTAGCCGACGGTGAAGCGGCGCCGGATGTGTTGCGGCCGTTCGAGTTCGTCAACGATGGCGACGGCGAGGTCGGCGGTGGAGACGTGGGCGGGTCCGTTGGCGTCCATGACGGGGGTATCGAGGCTGACGCGGTAGCTGCCGCGGCGCTCACCGGGTTCGAGATGGACGGCGGGGGACAGGAAGGTCCAGTCCAGCGAGGTTTCGAGCCGGATGAGGTTCAGCGCCTCACGCGCGGCGAGCGCGCCCTGTTTCCATTGCTCAGGAAACTCCGGGGTATCGACCAGCTGGACGCCGGGAGCGGCGAACAGGCTGCCGGCGCCGCCGACGACGAGGAGGCGTTTCAAGCCGGCGCGCTTGACGCCGTCGTAGATGGCGCGGGTGCCTTCGAGGAATTCGGTGTGGATATCGGCGACGCCCCAGCCGGGGTTGAAGGCGTTGACGACGGCGTCGGTGCCTTCGACGGCGGCGGCGACCTGGTCGGCGAGCTTGGCGTCGGCCTTGACGACGGTGAGGCCGGCGCGGGCTTCGAGCTTGGCCGGGTCGCGGGCCAGGGCGACGACCTGGTGACCGCGGTCCAGCAGTTCCTTGAGCACTTCCTTGCCGACGAAGCCGGTGGGTCCGATCAGGGCGACCTTCATGGGGAATCCTTTCGAGGGAGGGGTCCGAGAGATTCGGGGGATGCGACGGGATGTCGCGATGGATCGGACTGTAGAAACTTCACAATCTCCGCAGAAGTCCTCAGAATCCGCCTTCATTCTTTAGCTCAGCTTCACAATCGCTGCGATGTTGGATCAATTGCGCCGCATGGCCGTGCTGGCGACCGTCGTGGAACAGGGCAGCCTGGTCGCGGCGGCGCGGCAACTGCAGACGACGACCTCGGCGGTGAGCCAGCAGCTGCGCGCGCTGGAGCGCGACATGGGCGTCACGCTGCTGCACCGCTCGACGCGCCGGATCAGCCTGACGCCGGCCGGCGAGCGCTTCGTCCAGGGGTGCCAGGCGATGCTGTCCGCGGCGCGCGAGGCGCAGACGCAGCTTCATCACCTGCGCGATGCCCCCGAGGGGGAGCTGCGGATCTGCGCGCCGGTCGGGTCGGCGCGGCAGATCGGGCCGGCGCTCGCGCCACTGCTGTCCGCGCATCCCGCGCTGGAGCTGCATCTGGAGGTCGACGACGGCTTCACCGACCTGGTGGCCAAGCGCATCGACCTCGCGGTGCGATTCGGCCGCCTGCCCGACAGCAGCTGGGTGGCGCAGCGCATCGGGCAGAAGACGGTCGGCTTGTACGCGGCGCCCGCCTACCTGGCGCGGCGCGGCGTGCCGACCTCGGTCTCGGACCTCACGCGGCATGACTGGTTGTTCCTGCGCTCGGAGAGCGGCGCGCTGAAGAGCCTGTCGCTGGTCGGGCCCGAGGGGCGCGAGGAGATGCTGCGGGTCAGCCCGCGCGCCAGCAGCAACAACCAGCTCAGCCTGCAGCAGTTCTGCGAGGCGGGCATGGGGCTGGCGATGCTCAGCGCGGAGGATGTCGACGAAGCGCAGGCACAGGGCCGGGTGTTGCCACTGCTGCCGGGCTGGACCCTGCCCGCGTTGCCGGTGTACGTGATGACGCCGCAGCGCGACGCGCAGCCGGCCAAGGTGCGCCACGCCATCGAGGCGCTGCGCCACGCGTTCGCGGGTTTCCGCAGCGAGCCTCAGGCTTAGCCCGCAGGGCGGCGTCACGCGCGGCCGGTACATTCGCCGGATGCCATTGAGTCAAGCCGCCTGGGCCCGCATCGTCCCCTTCGCCCTGTTCATGCTGTTGCTGGCGCTGCGGGGCGTCGTGCCGGCGGACAACGCGTGGGGGCTGGACCCGCGCTGGATCTATGGACTGAACCTGGCGGTGGTCGGCGGAGCGCTCGCGTGGTTCTGGCGCGAGTACGGCGAGTTCAACCGGCAGAACCGCCCCTCGGCGAAGCAGGCCGGCCTGAGCGTGGCGGTCGGGCTCATCGTCTTCGGTCTGTGGATCACGCTGGACGCGCCATGGATGCAGCTGGGCGATCCCACCGCGCCCTTCGTCCCGAGGACGCCCGACGGCGGACTGGACTGGCCGTTGATCGCCGTGCGGTGGGTCGGCGCAGCGCTGCTCGTGCCGGTGATGGAGGAGCTCTTCTGGCGCAGCTTCCTGATGCGCTGGATCGCCAATCCGAAGTTCGAGTCGGTCGATCCGCGCGCGGCCGGCTTGCGGGCGCTGGTGCTGTCGACCTTCGTCTTCATGCTCGCGCACACCTTGTGGCTGGCGGCCATCGTGGCCGGTTCGGCCTATGCGTGGCTTTACAAGCGCACGGGCAAGCTCTGGTGCGCCGTGATCGCGCACGCGGTCACCAACGGCGTGCTCGGGATCTGGGTCGTCGCCAGCGGGCGGTGGGAGTTCTGGTGACGCGCCGGCCGTGAGTGCACAACGGCTTCAGCGCTCAGCGCTGCATCGCCCGGATGACCTCGGGCGGGCGCTGCAGGTGCTTGAAGCGCTCGAACAGCCACGAGCGCATGCCCATCACCAGCGTGTACTGGCGCTTCTCGTCCTCGGGGAGCTTCTGATCGACGAGGTGCTGCCGGGCGAAGTCCTCGGCGACCCGCTGCAAGCGGTCGCGCAGCTCGCGCGCCATGCCAGGGCTGAGCCTGCCGTGGACCAGCAGCATCAGCTCGCCGTCGTTGTCGAAGCCGCCGGCGAAGAAGTCCTGCATGACGTGCTCGCGGAAGAAGCTCATCACCGGCCCCTGCGGCCGCCAGCGGAAGGTCTTGGCGACCTGCAGCCGATAGCGGTTGAGCGGGCGCAGCTCGATGATGCCCAGCCGGTCCAGCTGCGCGAGCATCAGCGTCACGTCCGCCTCGCTCATGCGGTAGGTGGTGACGATCTGCTCGAAGCTCCATTGGCTGAGGCAGCAGATGGCGGTGAGCAGCAGGCGCTCATCGGCGACGACCTCGCGTTCCTGCTGCAGCGTGAGCTCGCGGCGCAGCGGCTGGGTCTGCGCCAGGCGCTGGGAGAGCTCGGCGAAATCGGTCTTGACCACGCGGCAGATCTCGTCGATGCGCGACAGCGGCATCTCGCCGCCGACGGCGAACATGCGCTTGACGCTGGACTCGGACAGATCCAGCGCCGTTGCCAGCTGCGCGTAGCTGATGCCGGCGCTCTTGAGCTCGGCCTTGATGAGGTCGATGAGGGTCTGGGTGCTCGCCATGGGGGCGGACGTTAGCGCAAGTCGGCGCCCGCGCCTCCTCGCGCGGACCTCAGCGGATCTCTGCGCACCTCAGCGGAATCCGGTGATCGGCTCCTGATCCGGGAACACGACGCGGAACTGCATGTGCCCGCCGATGCCGGGATGACGCCTCGACAAGTGGTCGATCGTCTTCTTGCCGGCCAGGAGGATGGCCTCGATCAACGGCACCCGCTGGCCCGCCTGCTCGCCCAGACGCCGGACCTCGACCACCAGCCGCTTCAGGAAGTAGGCCTGCGCGTTGCTGTCCTCGCCGCCCCACACCACGAACTGCTCGCCCTCGAGCACGCTGACCTGCCGGTTCAGCGCGATCGGCTCGGCCATGCGGTTGCTGTGCGCGCCGCCGACGATGAAGGCCCCCTCGGCATCGAAGCCGGCCACGAGCAGCGCGACGTCGACGCTGGTCTGGGCGATGGCCTCGGGCGTCAGCTGGTTCATCACGTGCTGCACGGCCAGACGGGTCACGAGCTTCAGGTGGCGTTCGATGCCCGATGCTGAATCGGGCAGGCCGTTGCGAAGGATGCCCGCGGCGTAGTCGGTGCCGGCCTGCGCGCCGCCGACAGCGAGCGTCACCTGCGCGTTCAGGGGCAACACCTTCTCGGCGACATCGGTGCGGACCGCGACGGACATCGCGCGGCGGCCGTCGGCCATCATCACGACGCAGTCGGAGAGGGCCGCGGCAAACAGGATCGTCATGAATTCTCCGGATGGAGCGGCAGCGGGGCTCCATTGTGAGCGGTAGCGGCGCGCGAGCCGGGTGGGTTCACCCCGTGGCACCGCGGCATCCCGATCGCCTGCGCCGTGACGCGGCTCGCGAGGATCACGCCGTCTCCACTGCTCCGGGCGCCGACCATGCTCCGACGACGTCATCTCCTGTGCTGCGGCGCCGCTGCCGCGGCGGGTCTCTTCAGCGCGCTCGCCTCCGAGGCCGGTCCGCTGCGCAATCCCTGCGGGCATCCGCAGGCGCCCATCCCCGGCGTGGATCCCGACTGGCTCGCGCGGATCTGGGACGGCCTCGACCCGGCGCAGCTGTGGGACGTCCACGCCCATCTGATCGGCACCGGCGACTCGGGCTCCGGATGCTGGATCTCGCCGACGCTGTCGCAGTGGTGGCATCCGGTGGAGCTCACCCGCAAGCACGCGATCCTCAACGGCGCCTGCGTCGATGACCGAGCCATCGCCGCCGCCGACATCGACCGCGCCTACGTCCGCCGCCTCACGGCGCTGGCGGATGCCTTTCCCGCCGGGGCGCGCTGGCTGCTCTTCGCCTTCGACGAGGCGGTCGACGACACCGGCCGCCGCCGCCCGGACTGGACCACCTTCCACGTCCCCGACGCCTACGCTCGCGCCGTGGCCGCCGAGCGGCCTGACCGCTTCGGCTGGGTCGCGAGCATCCATCCTCAGCGCGAGGACGCGCTCGAGCGGCTGGATCGGGCGATCGCCGGCGGCGCGCTGGCGCTCAAGTGGCTGCCCAGCAGCATGGCGATCGACCTGCGCGACCGCCGCCTGCGGCCCTTCTACGACCGCCTGGCCGCCGCGCGCCTGCCGCTGATCGTGCATTGCGGCGAGGAGCACGCCGTCCCCGGCGCCGGACGCCAGGACCTCGGCAACCCGCTGCTGCTGCGCGAGCCCTTGCGCCACGGCGTACGTGTGATCGCGGCGCACTGCGCGTCGCTGGGCCACGCGATGGACCTGGACCTCCCCCGCCCGCGTCCCGCGCCCGCCTTCGACCTGTTCGCCCGCTTGATGGACGAGCCCGCCTGGCGTGACCTGCTGTTGGGCGACGTCTCGGCGATGTTCCAGTTCAATCGCCGCCCCGAGGTCTGGCGCACCGTGTTGCGCCGGCGGGACTGGCACCCTCGCCTGCTGCACGGCTCGGACTACCCGCTGCCGGGGGTGCTGCCCCTCGTGCGGCTGCCCCAGCTGGTCCGGGCAGGCGTCCTGGACCCCGCCCATGTCGCCCCTCTGGGGGCGTTGCGCGACCACCATCCGCTGATGTTTGATCTCGCCCTCAAGCGACTGGCCCGCTGGCAGGGCGACGCGCTGGACCCGGCCGTCTATGCCACGGCCCGGCATTTCACCGTGAGCAACGCGTGAAGGCGCCGGGCTGCCAGCGCAGCGAACCGGCACGGGCCCAGCGGTAGCACCGATCGATACCACCCCAGGCAGCGGGCGATACTCGCCGCAAAACAGCCCGGGGGAACGAAGCGGTCGCCACGACAGTCGCGCCATCGCCACCCAGGCAACCCGCCGGCCACAGGCCGGCCCACAGGAGGAAACCGATCATGACCACCCCGCACATCCGCATCCAGCGCGACACCCGTGCCTGGCGCTATCAGGTGTGGATCTCCTTCGGCGTCAGCGTCGCGCTCTGCGCCATCGGGCTGGCCTGGCTGCCCGGCGCCGACCTGGACCGCGCCTTCATGGTCATGGGTTATGTCTTCTGCCTGTCCACCGCCTTCGCGCTGTCCAAATACATCCGCGACAACCAGGCCGGCCGCAGCGACACCCCGATGTGGGGCGTCGTCGTGTGGAGCGGCTTCGCGCTGGCCATGGGCCTGACCGGCTGGGGCCTGTACCGCATGGAGATCCAGCCCGTCTGGCAGGCCTACCTGCTGGTGTGCTGGCTGTACCTGATCTCCAACGTGTTCACGCTGGCCAAGATGCTGCGCGACGCGCACGAGGCCGATCTGGCCGACGCCCGCCTCCAGGGCCGCCGCGAGGCGCAACGGGATGCCCAGCGCGACACCCCGCGCGAGTCCTTCCCGACGACCACGGCCTGAATCTCGGCCGTTCGACGCCCCGCCCCTTCTCGATGACCGCCCGTTCCCTGACCCTCAGGAGTTCCGTCATGCAAGCCCGCTCTTTGAAGACTGCCCGTTTCCCCAAGAAGTCCGCGCTGATCGCCGCCGCCCTGGCCGCGGCCCTCGCCTGCGGCACCGCCCCCGCCTCGGCCCACGGCGGTCCGAGCGACGCGAGCATCGCGCTGTCCACCGTGCCGGTCGCGATCTCCGTGGTCGCGCCGTCGGCGGTGCTGACCCTGGGCGCGAGCTTCGTCATCGTCGCGATCGAGACCACCGCCCGCGGCACTGTCTGGGTGCTGGAGCGCGCCTCGGACGGCGTGCGCATCAGCGTGGAGTTCTCCGGCAAGGTCGTCACCGGCGCCTCGACCGCCGTCGGCACCGCCGTCGTGGTCACCGCGATCAGCACCGGCTACGTGCTCTCGGCCGCCGGCGAGGCCATCGCCTTCATCCCCAACGAGATCGGCGCCTCGCTGCTGCACAACGAGCGCGTGACCAACAAGGACCGCGTGACGCGATGAGGGGCGCGATCGCCGCCGCGGCGCTGGGCACCGCGGGTCTGTTCCTCGCGGCCGGGCCGGCCCTGGCCGGCCGCCCTTGCGAGGACAAGCAACCCACCGTCGACCAGATCCGCCGCGGCATGGACCTCGCCCAGGCCACCGCCGCGGCGCTGGACCGCAGCGGCGCGGACGTCGTGCTGCTGGCGCGCGCCGGACAGAACCTGTCCGAGTACGGCCTGCGCTGGTCGCATGTGGGTTTCGTCTACCGCGACACCGTGGGCAGCGGTGCCGACGCCAAACCGGTCTGGCGCGTGATGCACAAGCTCAACCAGTGCGGCATCGCGCAGGCGGATCTCTACCGCCAGGGGCTGGGCGAGTTCTTCATGGACAACCCGTTCCGCTACGAGGCGGCGTTCTCGGTGCTCAAGCCCGAGCTGCAGCAGGCGCTGCTGCCGATGCTGCGCGAGAACGCGCGGGCGGCGCAGCTGCACACGCCGGACTACAACATGGTGGCCTATCCCTGGTCTGTCCAGTACCAGCAGAGCAACCAATGGGCGCTGGAAACGCTGGCCTCGGCCGCCGCGCCGCGCGAGGTCTTCAACCGCCCGCAGGCGCAGGACTGGCTCAAGCGCCAGGGCTATCAGCCGTCGGACCTGCGCCTGTCCACCGCCAAGCGGCTGGGGGCGCGCATCGGCATGGCCAACGTCGCGTTCGACGACCATCCGAGCGCCCGTCGTTTCTCCGGACACATCGAGACGACGACCGCCGATACGATCTTCAGCTGGCTGGCGCGCACCGGATACGGCCAGGCGCCTCAAGCGGTGAGCCAGCCGGTGAGCCGGGCGCCGACGCCCTGACCCGGCGCTGACTACCCCCCTCCTTCGCCGGCTTTCGCCCTCCCCGACCACCACCACGAGCCCCTCCCATGAGCGACTCCTCCCACACCAGCCAGTTCGCGCTGCTCAGCCAGCGTCGATTCGCGCCCTTCTTCTGGACGCAGTTCCTCGGCGCGGGCAACGACAACCTGTTCAAGTTCGCGTTCACCGTGCTGGTGACCTACCAGCTGAGCGTCAGCTGGCTGCCGCCGGAGCAGGCCGGGCTGGCGATCGGGGCGCTGTTCATCCTGCCGTTCGTGCTGTTCTCGGCCACCAGCGGGCAGCTCGCCGACAAGTACGACAAGGCGCGGCTGATGCAGCTGGTGAAGTCGCTGGAGATCGTGATCATGGCGCTGGCCGCCTACGGTTTCTACGCGGTCCACGTGCCGGTGCTGCTGGCCTGCGTGTTCCTGATGGGGCTGCATTCGACGCTGTTCGGGCCGGTGAAGTACGCCTATCTGCCGCAGCACCTGGACGAGCATGAGCTGACCGGCGGCAACGGCATGGTGGAGATGGGCACCTTCGTGTCCATCCTGCTGGGCAACCTGGCGGGCGGCCTGCTGGTGGCCACGCCGATCGTCGGACCGCAGCATGTGGCCATTGCCTGCCTGGTGGTGGCGGTGCTGGGACGCGCGACGGCGCAGGCGATTCCCGCCAGCCCGTCGACCGATCCGAAGCTGGCCATCAACTGGAACCCGATCACCGAGACCTGGCGCAACCTGCGGCTGGCGCACGGTCAGCTGGCGGTGTTCCGCTCGCTGCTGGGCATCTCGTGGATGTGGTTCTTCGGCGCGGTGTTCCTCGCCAATTTCCCGTCCTTCGCCAAGCAGGTGCTGCATGGCAACGAGCAGGTCGCGTCGCTGCTGCTGATGGTGTTCTCGGTGGGGATCGGCGTGGGCTCGCTGCTGTGCGAGGTGCTGTCGCGCCGTCAGGTCGAGATCGGCCTGGTCCCGCTGGGCGCGATCGGCATGAGCGTGTTCGCGATCGATCTTTATTTCGCGTCGCGCGGCCTGCCGCCGTCGGACGCGATGGGCGTGGGGACGTTCCTGGCGCAGCATGCGCACTGGCGGGTGCTGGCCGACCTGGGCCTGCTGGCGCTGTTCGCGGGTCTGTACAGCGTGCCGATGTACGCGCTGATCCAGATGCGCGCGCAGCCGTCGCACCGGGCGCGGATCATCGCGGCCAACAACATCCTGAACGCGCTGTTCATGATCGCGAGCTCGATCCTGGCGGGTGCGTTGCTGAAGGCGGGGTTGTCGATCCCGGAGCTGTTCCTGGTGGTGGGCATCGCCAACGCGGTGGTGGCGTTCTACATCTTCCTGGTGGTGCCGGAATACCTGCTGCGCTTCTTCGCGTTCGTGCTGTCGCGGCTGATTTATCGCTTCAAGGTGAGCGGTGATCAGCACATTCCGTCGCAGGGCGCGGCGGTGCTGGTGTGCAACCACGTGAGCTTCGTCGACGCGGTGCTGCTGATGGCGGCGAGCCCGCGTCCGATCCGTTTCCTGATGGACCACCGGATCTTCCGCGTCCCGGTGCTGGGCTGGATGTTCAAGCTGGCCAAGGCGATCCCGATCGCGCCGCAGAAGGAGGACGCCGCGACCTACGAGGCCGCGTTCGCCGCGGCGCAGGCGGTCCTGGACGATGGCGAGCTGGTGGGCATCTTCCCGGAGGGCGGCCTGACGAAGGACGGTTCGCTGCAGCCCTTCAAGGGCGGCGTGATGAAGCTGGTGGAGGGGCGGCCGGAGATGCCGGTGGTGCCGATGGCGCTGCAGAACCTGTGGGGCTCGTTCTTCTCGCGCGTGGAGAAGGGTGAGGCGATGGTGCGCCCGTTCCGCAGAGGCCTGTTCAGCCGCGTGGGCCTGGTGGCCGAAGCCCCGATCCCGGCGCGCGACGTGACGCCCGAGCTGCTGCGCGAGCGCGTGGCGGGATTGCTCGGTACGGAAGGCGTGATGGGGGCGGAAGCGGTGAAGGTGTGATCAACGGCAGCTCGCCGACGCCAGCTTGAAGTCGCTGTTCTTTGAACGCTTGTAGACGACCTCGCAGCTCGAATAGCCGTCGAGCGAGCGCGCCAACTCGACGCGCGTGCGGAAGTAGCTGCAGATGGCGACACGCCCTTCGGAGAACCCCTTGAGGTTCCATCGCAGTGTCTGCGTGACGCCACCCTGGTCGTCCTTGCGTTCATCGACCGAGTCGTAGATCTCGCCGTCGGGCGAGCCGACCGGGCCGCCGTTGACGGCGAATCCGGTCAGCTGATGTTGCGTGCGCTCCGATCCGGCGGTGGTGGCGTCCCAGCCGTCCGGGACCGCGGCGAGCGATTGATCCGTCAGCGGGATCTGGGTCGGGCAGTTGAAGGGCTCGGGCGCAGCCAGCGCGGAGCACATCAACACGCACAAGGTCGCAGCGATGGCGATGCGGTGCGCCGACATGACATGGTGACCGGGTCTCATCGACGCAGTCTAGAAAAGCTCGGGCGGGCGGCCCAGACCCCAAAGTCACTTCGGCTAGTCCGTGCCTCACGCGCTCCGCGTGCGCCTCAACACCCGCCGCACCCGCAACTTGATCGCCCGAGCCGTGCGCCAGGCCGCGCTCGCGCGGATCCAGGCGAGCAGGCCCTGCTTCCACACGGTCCAGCGCGCATACAGCCGCGCGAACCACGGCAGGGTCATCAGCGCGGGATGCGTCAGCGCGAAGATCCGCGCCACCACCGCCGTGCCCAGCACCTTCGCCAGCACGATCACCGCCAATCCCAGCCCCGGCCGGCCGATCCCCATCAGCCACAACGCCAGCAGCTTGATCGGCAGCAGCAACAGCCCCGGCAGGAAGAACACCACCAGCGCCGCATACGGCGGCAGCCGTCTCACGACGGCCTCCAGCTGCCGCAGCACGGGCAGGCGCCCCACCGCGGCCATCGCGCGCTGCAGCGGCTCCCAGCCCCATTCCTCGAAGAGGATGACGACGGCCAGGACGACCCGGAACAGCCATCGCAACGGCGTGAAGAGCAGCTTCAGCATCGGGCGATCTTTGCACGCCCCGCCTTAGAACCCTCTGAAGGCCGCGGCCCCCGCGGTCCGTCAGACCCCTCGCGCCCGATCCGACAGGAAGCGCTGGCGGAAGCCTTCGAAGTCGCCGGCATCCAGCGACTCGCGCACTTCCTTCATCAGGTTCAGGTAGTAATGCAGGTTGTGCACGCTCGTCAGCATCGGGCCCAGCATCTCGCCGCAACGGTCCAGGTGATGCAGGTACGCGCGGCTGAAGTTCTGGCAGCAGTAGCAGCTGCAGGTCTCGTCCACCGGCTTCTCATCGGCCTTGTAGCGCGCGTTGCGCAGCCGCAGGTCGCCGAAGCGCGTGAACATGTGGCCGTTGCGCGCATTGCGCGTGGGCATGACGCAGTCGAACATGTCCACGCCCTGGCGCACGCCCTCCACCAGATCCTCCGGCGTGCCCACGCCCATCAGGTAGCGCGGCTTGTCCGCCGGCAGCTGATGCGCGATGTGGTCCAGCACCCGCAGCATGTCCGCCTTGGGCTCGCCCACCGACAGGCCACCGATCGCATACCCCGGCAGGTCCAGCTCCTTGAGCCCCGCCAGCGACACGTCGCGCAGGTTCTCGAACATGCCGCCCTGCACGATGCCGAACAGCGCGTTGGGGTTCTGCAGCTTGGTGAACTCGTCCTGGCAGCGCTTGGCCCAGCGCAGGCTCATCTCCATCGACAGACGCGCCTCACGCTCCGTCGTCAGCTGGCCCTTGGACTCGTAGGGCGTGCATTCGTCGAATTGCATGACGATGTCGCTGTTGAGCACCGTCTGGATCTGCATCGAGATCTCCGGCGTCAGGAACAGCTTGTCGCCGTTGACCGGCGAGGCGAACTTGACGCCCTCCTCGGTGATCTTGCGCATCTCCCCCAGCGACCAGACCTGGAAGCCGCCCGAGTCCGTCAGGATCGGCTTGTTCCAGCTCTCGAAGCGGTGCAGGCCGCCGAACTGCTTCATGATGTCCAGGCCCGGACGCATCCACAGGTGGAAGGTGTTGCCCAGGATGATCTGCGCGCCCATCTCCTCGAGCGATCGCGGCATCACCCCCTTGACGGTGCCGTAGGTGCCCACCGGCATGAAGATGGGCGTCTGCACGACGCCGTGGTTGAGCGTCATGACGCCGCGACGCGCGCGGCCCTCGGTCTTGAGCAGTTCGAACTTCAGCATGATGGGCGCGATTATCGGGCCCCCGGTTCGAATGGGGCGCCGGGACCCGGCGGCAGGCGCGGACGTAGACTCCCGTCCCATGGGGAGCGCAGACTCCCGGGAGAAGCATCTTGAGGTCCTGGATCGCCGCCCTGGTCGCGTCGGCCGCCTGCATCGGCGCGCCCGCCTGGGCCTGCGGGCCGTACACGGTCGGCCTGTACGAGTACAGCGCGCTGTACTACCGCGACGCGCAGGGCCGCTGGGCCGGCATCGACAAGGACGTCGTCGACGAGCTTGCCCGGCGCACCGGTTGCAAGCTGCTGCCCCGCACCGAATCCCGGGTGCGCATCTGGGCGCAGATCGGCACCGGACACATGGACATGACCGTCTCCGCGCTGATGACACGCGAGCGCGAGCTCATCGTCGAGTTCATCCCCTACATCGAGTCGCGCCAGTTCGTCGTGATGCGCCCCGCGCTGGCAGCGAAGCTCACCACGCCCGCGGCCTTCCTGGCCGACAGCAAGCGGCGCGTGGTGGTCGTGCGCGGCTACGCCTTCACGCCGACGCTGGAAGCCTGGATCACCACGATGCGGGTGCAGGGCCGGGTGGACGACGCGCCCGACCAGCCCACCGCCGTGCGCATCTTCAAGGCGGGCCGGGGCGACGCGGTGGTGCTGGGCGCCCACAGCCTGGCCAGCGCGCGGCGCGCCGATCCGGCCTTCGCCGGGATGGCGGCGCTGTCGTACGCGCCTCATGAACGCAGCGTTGGCGCGCTGGCGCTGTCGCGCGAACGGGTCTCGCAGGAGGACCGTGACCGCATGCGCCACGCGATCGACGAGATGCTCAAGGACGGCACGATCGACACCTACAAGCGCCGTCATCTGGGGGATCTGTCGGAGACGCCGTGACGCTGGGGCGCGCGCTCCCGCGACAATCGCGCCCATGCCCCACAGCCTGAGCGCGCCGGTCCACGCCGAACTGATCATCAAGAAGAGCCGTTTCATCGGCTGCGTCGAGGCGGTGCCGGACCGCGCCGCGGCGCTGGCTCGCGTGGAACAGCTGCGCGCCGCGCACCCCGGCGCCGCGCATGTGTGCTGGGCGCTGATGGCGGGCGGTCAGTCGGCGGCCAACGACGACGGCGAGCCCGGCGGCACGGCGGGCCGGCCGATGCTGGAGGTGCTCCGTCACCAGGACCTGGACGGCGTGCTGGCGACGGTGGTGCGTTACTTCGGCGGCGTGAAGCTCGGCGCGGGCGGGCTGGTGCGTGCGTACACGGACGCGGTCGCCCAGGCGCTGCTGCAGGCCGAGAAGATCCCCGTCGTGCGGCTGCGCACCTTGCGCTGCACCCTGCCCTACGCGCAGGAAGGACTGCTGCGACGCGAGTCGGAGAAGGCCGGCGCGGAGCTGGTGGAGGTGCGCCATGGCGCGCTCGTCGAGGCCACGCTGCGCCTGCCCGAGACCGCCGCCGACGCGCTCATGACGCGGCTCAACGAGGCGGGGCAAGGGCGGATCGGGTGGTTGGATTGACCCCTCCATCGCCCATCCGCGAAGCCTTGGAGCTGCTGGCAGCCTAGAATCGCGGGCTGTTTTCCCCCACTTCCGCGCGAGACTGCCCGTGGCCGCAACCATCCTCCAAAAGATTCCCGCCGGCGAGCGCGTCGGCATCGCCTTCTCGGGCGGCCTGGACACCAGCGCCGCGGTGCACTGGATGCGCGGCAAGGGCGCCGTCCCCTGCGCCTATACCGCCAACCTCGGCCAGCCCGACGAGAGCGACTACGACGAGATCCCCCGCAAGGCCAAGGCCTACGGCGCCGAGATCGCCCGCCTCGTCGACTGCCGCGCGCAGCTCGTCGCCGAAGGCATTGCCGCCCTCCAGTGCGGCGCGTTCCACATCAAGAGCGGCGGCGCCACCTACTTCAACACCACCCCGCTTGGCCGCGCCGTCACCGGCACCGCCCTCGTGGTCGCCATGCGCGACGACGGCGTCAACATCTGGGGCGACGGCTCGACCTTCAAGGGCAACGACATCGAGCGCTTCTACCGCTACGGCCTGCTGGCCAACCCGGCGCTCAAGATCTACAAGCCCTGGCTGGACCAGACCTTCATCGACGAACTCGGCGGCCGCAAGGAGATGAGCGAATACCTCATCGCCAACGGCTTCGACTACAAGATGAGCGTCGAGAAGGCCTACTCCACCGACTCCAACATGCTGGGCGCCACCCACGAGGCCAAGGACCTGGAGTTCCTCAACAAGGGCATGCACATCGTCAATCCGATCATGGGCGTGGCCTTCTGGAAGGACGACGTCGCGATCAAGG
This sequence comes from Roseateles sp. So40a, assembly GCF_048081605.1. Lineage (NCBI taxonomy): Bacteria > Pseudomonadati > Pseudomonadota > Betaproteobacteria > Burkholderiales > Sphaerotilaceae > Roseateles > Roseateles sp. So40a. The sequence continues at coordinate 5,086,775 of NZ_CP182288.1, forward strand.
CCGAGACGGTCACTGTCCGCTTCGAGGAAGGCGTCCCCGTCGCCCTCAACGGCCAGACCTTCGCCAGCCCGGTCGAGCTGTTCATGGAAGCCAACCGCATCGGCGGCCGCCACGGCCTGGGCATGTGCGACCAGATCGAGAACCGCATCATCGAGGCCAAGTCCCGCGGCATCTATGAAGCCCCGGGCATGGCGCTGCTCCACATCGCCTACGAGCGCCTGGTCACCGGCATCCACAACGAGGACACGATCGAGCAGTACCGCATGAACGGCATGAAGCTCGGCCGCCTGCTGTACCAGGGCCGCTGGTTCGACCCGCAATGCCTGATGCTGCGCGAGACCGCCCAGCGCTGGGTCGCCCGCGCCATCACCGGCGAGGTCACGCTGGAGCTGCGCCGCGGCAACGACTACACGATCCTCGACACCGTCAGCCCCAACCTGACCTACGCGCCGGAACGCCTGTCGATGGAGAAGGTCGAGGACGCCGCCTTCACACCGGCGGACCGCATCGGCCAGCTGACGATGCGCAACCTGGACATCGCCGACACCCGCGACAAGCTCGGCGTCTACAGCCGCAGCGGCCTGCTGGGCAAGAACTCGGAAGGCTCGATCCCGCTGCTGACCGGCGGCGACGAGTAAGCGCTCCGGTTCCTCGTGAGAGCCGCCCCCCGGGGCGGCTTTTTTCATTGGCACATCGGTGTGCAGTCGCATGCACCGGCAGCGACAGGGATGCACTCGACGGTTTCAACTTCCCAGGAGAAACCGACATGCGCCTTGTTCGTTCCCCCCGCCTGCGCGCCTGCCACCTCCGACGCGGTCTGTTCCGCGCGTGCGCCCTGGGCCTGTGCCTGATCGCGGCGCCGGCCGTCCATGCCAGTTTCTGGATCGACGACGAGGAGGTCGGGCCCCCGCCGACGCTCGAGCAGCGACGCGCCGCCGAGCCCGCCGAGGCACCCGTGGCCAAGGCCGGCGGGTGGCTCCAATGGCACGACGCGCGCTACCGCCTCTCGTCGTCCGGCGATCTCGTCTGCCAGTCAGACAACGGCGTCGATTGCGGGGACTTCTCCACCGCCGGACGCGTCGCGGCATGGTCGCTGCGCGTCTGGCCCGTCACCGCGTTCAGCGCCCTGCGTCAAGTCGAGCCCGTGCTGACCTGCGGCGCCCCGCACGCGCGCATCTGGCGTGGCAACGACGGCTACCAGCAGCCCGATCACTGGTGCAACACGGTCTATGCCACGCTCTTCGCCGACTGGGTGGACTTCACGCCCCACGGCGTCGGCTACCTGCTGGCCACCACGCCGAACGGCACGCCGATGTGCCACTCCACGGACGGCCGCACCTGCAGCAAGGCCAAGGATGTGGACCTGACCCGGCGCGAGAAGCGACGTGTCTATCCGCTGATCTGCGGTGAGCCCCATCGGGCGGTGAATGGCATCACCGGTTTTGAGCGCGCGGATCACTGGTGCACGCTGGGCCGTGACATCGGCGTGTTGCAGTCGCCGTTCTTGCGCGCATTGCGCGATGCCCAAAGAAAAAGCCCCTGACAGGCAGGGGCTTCCATGAGGCTTCGACCCCGGGCGCGGTCAGCGACCCGGGCCGCGACGGCGGATCAGCCGCGGCGGCGACGGGCGATGAAGCCCAGGGCGCCCAGGCCGGCGAGCATCAGGGCGTAGGTCTGCGGCTCCGGCACGGCCGGTGCGATCGACGGGTTGACGTTGGAGCTCAGGAACTCCGCGCGCACGCCCGTGAAGTTGCCGCCGGCGGTGGCCGTGTTGTTGACCACGAACTCCAGCGTGTTCACGCCGGCCACGAAGCCGGTGGTCGCGCTGAAGGAGGTCCAGTCCAGGAAGCCCTTGTCGGCACCCAGCGTCGAGATGACGTTGCCGTTGAGCAGCACCGTGCCGTTGTTGTCCGCCGCCCAGCGGCCGGTGAACGCCGCGGTGCTGGCGTCGAAGCCGGTCAGGTTGAAGGTCAGCGTCCACTTGAACACGCCCGAGGTGGAGCCGGTGTCATAGACATCGCTCTGCGTGGCCGTGGGGATGAGCCACGACGAGCTGCCCGTGTTGCTGATCCAGTTCGGGAACGGCGCGTCGTTGCCGTTGGTCACGTGGCCGTTGCCGCTCAGGCCGGTGGACTCGCCCGCGATCACGCTGAACGAGTAATGGCTGTCGGCAGCGCCGGCGCCCAGGCCCGCGCCGGTGTTGACCAGCCCGTCGATGGCGGCGGCGGAAGCGAGGCCGCTGCACAGCGCGGCGGCGGTGGCGATCAGGGAGCGTGCGAACAGCGTCATGGTTTTCCCGAGCAGAAAGGATTTGGTCTTGTGGTCCCGATTGTCCCTAAAGATAGGGATTCACAACCCCCCGCGCCCGTGGGGGGACACCACATCCGACGGGCTCGGTTCGATATGCAAGAGATGGGCCAGCTTGTCCGGGTTGCGCTGCACGTAGATCGCGCTGATGCGGCCGGGTTCGGCGGCGGGCCGCAGCGCCACGGTCTGGATCGGCGCGCCGCTGGCGCCATAGACGACGAATCCCGGCAGGCCGTTGACCCGGGCCGGACGGATGCGCCAGTCGCGGCTGGACGGCATCTTCACGAAGCCGACGAAGGTGCGCGCCACCAGCGCCCCGCCCTCCAGCGTCCGCACCGCCGAGACCTTGCCGCCGCCGTCGGCCAGCAAAACGACGTCCTCGGTCAGCACTTGCGCCAATCCTTCGACATCGAAGGACTGCAGCGCGCCCATGAACGCCTGGAACAGGCGTTGGCGCGCCTCGTCCTCGACCTCGTGGCGCGCGTAGTCTGCCTTGACGTGCTGCCGCGCGCGGCTGGCCAGCTGGCGGCAGGCCGCGGCGCTGCGGTCCAGCCGCCGGGCGATCTCGTCGAAGTCCAGCTCGAACACCTCGTGCAGCAGGAAGGCGGCCCGCTCCAGCGGCGACAGGCGCTCCAGCGCCAGCATGAAGGCGACCGACACGTCCTGCGCGTACTCGGCCTGCGTCTCGGGACTGGGCGACCAGTCGCCTGACTCGTCGATCAGCGGTTCCGGCAACCAGGTGCCGACGTACTGCTCGCGGCGCATCGCCGCCGATTGCAGCCGGTCCAGGCACAGGTTGGTCACCAGCCGCGACAGGAAGGCGCCGTCATGCCGCACGGTGGATTCGTCCACCTCGGCCCAGCGCAGCCAGGCGTCCTGGACGATGTCCTCGGCCTCCGCGCGCGAACCCAGCATCCGATAGGCCAGCGCGCGCAACGAGCGCGCGTGCTCCCGATCGAAGCGCAGCGCGCGGGCATCGTCAGCCATGTCCCCGCTCCAGCAGCATCGCGTCGCCGTAGCTGAAGAAGCGGTAGCGCTCGGCGATCGCGTGACGGTACAGCGCCATGATGGGCTCGTAGCCAGCGAAGGCCGACACCAGCATCATCAGCGTGCTCTTGGGCAGGTGGAAGTTGGTCACCAGCCGGTCCACGACCTGGAAGTCGAACCCGGGCGTGATGAAGATGTCGGTCTCGCGCGCGCCGGCCTTCAGGCCGCCGCCCAGCGCCGCGGACTCCAGCGCGCGCAGCGTCGTCGTGCCCACGGCGGTGACCTTGCCGCCCGAGGCGCGGCAGCGCGCGATCGCATCGACGGTCTCGGGCGTGACCTGGAACCACTCGCTGTGCATCTTGTGCTCGGCCAGGGACTCGACACGCACCGGCTGGAAGGTGCCCGCGCCCACGTGCAGCGTCACATGCGCGGTGCCCACGCCGCGCTCGGCCAGGCGCGCCAGCAGCGCCTCGTCGAAATGCAGCGCGGCCGTCGGTGCCGCGACGGCGCCGGGCTCGCGCGCGAAGACGGTCTGATAGCGGCGCACGTCGTCGGCGGAGTCGCCGTGCTCGATGTAGGGAGGCAGCGGCACGTGGCCGTGCTGCTCGAGCAGCTCGAACGGGTCGCCCGACAGGCGCAGATGGAACAGGCCGTCGTCCGGTCCGCAGCGGCCGAGGACCTCGGCGTCGAACGCATCGGCGAAGCGCACCACCGCGCCCGGCTTCGGGCTCTTGCTGGCGCGCATGTGGGCCCAGACCTCGCGCGTGCCGGGCAGCACGCGCTCCACGAGCGCCTCGACCGCGCCGCCGCTGGCCTTGGCCCCGTACAAGCGCGCCTTGATGACCTTGGTGTCGTTGAACACGAGCAGGTCGCCGGGGTTGAGCAGGTCGGGCAGCTCGCGGAAGACGCGATCCACCGGCGGCGCGGCGCGGCCGTCGAGCAGGCGCGAGGCGCTGCGCTCGGCGGCGGGGTGTTGGGCGATGAGGTCGGGGGGCAGAGCGAAGTCGAAATCGCTCACCGTGTAATGACGGGACATGCGCGTTGAGGGCCGGACGGACCCGTGCCAATCGAAGGAAGGGAAGGTCGCGATTGTCCCATGACGGTCCTCGCGACGCCGCCCGCGGACGGCGCGCTCACTGCCAGCGCGCCCCCTGCTGCAGCAGCAGCGCCAGCTTGCCGCTGCCCTGCAGCTCGCCCATGCCGCGCGTCAGCGCGGTGCTGAGGCGCTCGCCCTCGGGCCGGGTCCGCGAGAACACCGTGTACAGCGGCACTTCCGACACGGCCGGCTCCAGCCAGGCGAGCTTGCCCGCGCCCTCGCGCAGCTGGGTCTCCAGCAGGTGCGCGCCGACGCCCTTGTCGATCAGCGCCAGCTCCACGCGGCCGGCCAGCAGCTTGCGCAGGTTGGCCAGGTCATCGACGGCGGTCTCGACGCTGAGCTGCGCGGCCTCGAAGGCCGGCGGGTTGGCGTAACCGTGGACCACGCCGATGCGCAGGCCGCGCAGCGCGGCGAGGTCGTCCACGCGGCGCTTGCGGTCCATGCGCCCCATGAAGCCGACCTGGTTGAGGATGCCCAGCGGCTGCGGGAAGCGCATCGTGCGTTCGCGTTCTGCCGACCGCCACGCGCCGATGACACCGTCGTGATCGCCGCGATGGAATTCCAGCAGCGCCCGCGCCCAGGGGCGGAAGCTCAGTTCCATCGACAGGCCCGCCTGGCGCAGCGCGGCGCGCGTGATCTCGCAGGCGATGCCGCCGCCGGGCAGCGTGCTGCCGGTGTAGGGCGGGAACTCGGTGGCGACCAGCCGGACCGGCGCGTCGGCCCCTCGCGCGGGCAGCACCAATCCCGCCGGCAGGGCGGCGGCGGCAAGCCAGGCAAGGCTGTGACGGCGAGAGGTCATGGCGGGCGGCGAACGGAAGTCCGTGACCAGACTAGCAGCCGAAGGGCGCCGCCGTCTGCCCTGTCAGACCCCACCCCGGCGCGATGCCGCCGTCGTCGGGCGGCAATCGATCACGGCCGCCCGGGATTCCTGCGCGCCCGATGCCCCGAGGCAAAATCGCCGCCATGTCCGAGGCCCGTTCCGTCCCGTCGTCCCCCTCGCCGCCCTCGCCCACCGCCGGCGGCGCCGGCAAAGCCGACCGCGCGGGCGAGGCCGCCGCGAAGTCCGCGCCGCAGAAGGCGATGGAGAAGATGGGCCTGGCGCGCGACATCGACCTCGCGCTGCACCTGCCGCTGCGTTACGAGGACGAGACCACCCTCACGCCGCTGGGTCAGGCCCAGGACGGCGACACGCTGCAGACCGAGGGCGAGGTCATCGAGAGCCGCATCGAGATGCGCGGCCGACGCCAGCTCCTTGTGAAGCTCCGCGACGACGAGGGCGCGCTGCTCTCGCTGAGATTCCTGCACTTCTATCCCTCGCATCAGAAGACGCTGGCGGTGGGCACCCGCGTGCGCGTGCGCGGCGAGATCCGCGTCGGGTTCTTCGGCCGCGAGATGGTCCACCCCAACTTCCGCAAGGTCGACGCGGACACGCCGCTGGCGACCTCGCTGACGCCGGTCTATCCGACCAGCGCGCAACTGCCGCAGGCCTATCTGCGCAAGGCGGTCGCCTCGGCCCTGCGCCGCGCGCCGCTGGACGAGGTGCTGCCACTGGCGCTCGTTCCAAAGGGCCTGCCCGCGCTGCGCGACGCGCTGAACTTCCTGCATCACCCGCCGCCGTCGGCCGGCCTGGCCACGCTGGAGGACCACACCCATCCCGCCTGGCAGCGGTTGAAGTTCGAGGAGCTGCTCGCGCAGCAGCTCAGCCAGCAGCGCGCGCAGCGCGAGCGCGCCCATCTGCGCGCGCCGGCGTTGCGCGGCGCGGCCGGCGGACTGCATGAACGCCTGCTCGCCGCCCTGCCCTTCGCGCTGACCGGCGCCCAGCAGCGCGTCTGCGAGGAGGTCGCCGCCGACCTCGCCCGCCCGCAGCCGATGCACCGGCTACTGCAGGGCGACGTGGGCTCGGGCAAGACGGTGGTCGCGGCGATCGCGGCCGCGGTGGCCATCGACGCGGGCTGGCAGTGCGCGCTGATGGCGCCCACCGAGATCCTGGCCGAGCAGCATTTCCGCAAGCTCATCGGCTGGCTGGAGCCGCTGGGCATTCGCGTCGCGTGGATCACCGGCAGCGTCAAGGGCAAGGCCCGCCAGAAGATGCTGGACGCCGCCGCCTCGGGCGAGGCCACGCTGATCGTCGGCACGCATGCGGTGATCGAGGACAAGGTGCGCTTCCACCGGCTGGGGCTGGCGATCATCGACGAGCAGCATCGCTTCGGCGTCGCGCAGCGTCTGGCGCTGCGCAAGAAGCTCGCCGAGGGCACCGGCGCGGGGAGCGCCGAGGCCGACGGCGCGCCGGGTGTCCCGCCCGGTTCAGGCCCGCTCGAGCCCCATCTGCTGATGATGAGCGCCACGCCGATCCCGCGCACGCTCGCGATGACCTACTTCGCCGATCTGGACGTGTCCACGATCGATGAGCTGCCGCCCGGGCGCAGCCCCATCGTCACGCGGGTCTTCGCCGACGGCAGACGCGACGACGTCATCGAGAAGATCGCCGCCGCGGTCGAGGATGGACGCCAGGCCTACTGGGTCTGCCCGCTGATCGAGGAGTCCGAGGCGTTGGACCTCAAGAACGCCACCGAGACCCATGCCGAGCTCAGCGCGGCGCTGCCCGGCAAGATGGTCGGGCTGCTGCACGGCCGCATGCCGCCGGCGGAAAAGGCGGCGGTGATGTCGCTGTTCAGCGGCGGGCAGATGCAGGTGCTGGTCGCCACGACCGTCATCGAGGTCGGCGTCGACGTGCCCAATGCCAGCGTGATGGTCATCGAGCATGCGGAGCGATTCGGGTTGTCGCAGCTGCACCAGCTGCGCGGACGCGTGGGACGGGGTTCGGTCGCCAGCGTGTGCGTGCTGATCTACACGGGGCCCTTGTCGGACACCGGCAAGTCGCGATTGCGCGCGATGGCCGAGACCACCGACGGCTTCGAGATCGCGCGTCGCGACCTCGACATCCGCGGCCCGGGCGAGTTCATGGGCGCGCGTCAGAGCGGCGCGCAACTGCTGCGCTTCGCCGATCTGCAGGAGGATGCGCCGCTGCTGAGCGCGGCTCGCGCGCTCGCACCCAAGCTGCTCGACGAGCAACCGCGCGCGGCGCGGCTGCAGGTCGAGCGATGGCTCGGTCACAAGACCGAGTACCTCAAGGCGTGAGGGTTCTACCCCCTCTCCCGCTTCGCGGGAGAGGGCGATCCACTGGCGCGTGACGCCCGAAGTGGATCACTTCAGCTGGATCGCCCAGTACACCAGGACCTCGGTGGCGGTGTACTCGGACACCGGGGTCAGCATCGGCTCGGCGTTGATCTTGTCGATCGTGGCCTGACCCGAGATCACGCGGCCGAAGGCGGCGTAGCCGGGCTCCGCGGCGCTCTTGTAGTCGAGCTTGGCGCTGTTGTCGGCGCTGTTGAAGTAGAACTGGCTGGTGGCCGAATCGGGCTGGGCGGTACGGGCCATGCCGATCGTGTACTTCACGTTGGACACGCCGACGTTGGTCTCCAGCTTGATCGTGCCGCCGATGGTCGTGTTCTTGGGCAGGTAGCCGGGGCTGTAGGCGCCGCCTTGCGCGACGAAGCCCGGGACCACGCGATGGAAGATCGTGTTGTCGTAGTACTTGCCGGTGACGTACTTCAGGAAGTTGGCCGTGGTGACCGGCGTGCGCGCGTCCAGCGCGATGACGACTTCGCCATCGCTGGTCAGCATGCACACGACGTTGCCGGTGATGCCGTTGGCCGCGGCCACGCCGGCGGTGCTGCAGGCCAGCGTCGGCGGGTTGGGCACCGGGTTGGACTTGGGCGCAGCGACGGGGGTACCGCTGTCATCGCCACCGCCGCCGCAAGCGGCCAGGATCAGGGCGCCACCCAGGGCGGCGGTCAGGGCCGCCAGCTTGGGAAAATTCTTGGTGGAGGTCGTCTTCATGGAGGCTCGCAGTACTCGCTATGGGAGCTTGTGGCTCCCGCTTCTGGCAAAGAAGCGCGAAGTATCGTGTCGTGTCCGACATGGCGCATGCGCGATGGGCGCGCGCCGCACGCCAAGAGGCGGGGCTTTCCCTAACGCCGTCTTCACTCGGTGAAGCACATCACCGAGCACCCTCGAAAGTGCTCAGGATCGCGAACCCAAAGACACGTTTGCTTGCAGGGCGCTCAGAACTCGAGGTTGTCGATCAGCCGCGTCTGCCCGATGCGGGCGGCCGCGAGCGCGACCAGCGGTTCGCCCTCGCGCGCCGCGCCGAGGTCATGTCGGCGGCGCAGCGTCACGTAGTCGGGCGCCCAGCCCGCGTCGCGCAGCACCTGCAGCGCGTCGGCCTCGATGCGGTCCACATCGCGCTCGCCGCCGTTCCAGCGCGCGATCGCGGTCTTGAGCGTGCCCGACAGCAGCAGCGCGTCCTGCTTCTGCTGATCGCTCAGATACCCGTTGCGCGAGGACAGCGCCAGACCCTCGGCATTGCGTTCGGTCTCGCCGGCGAGGATGCGGATCGGCATCGCCAGCTGGTCCACCATGCGGCGGATGACCATCAGCTGCTGGTAGTCCTTCTTGCCGAAGACGGCCACGTCCGGCTGCACGATCTGGAACAGCTTGGCCACCACCGTGCAGACGCCGACGAAGAACCCGGGCCGGAAGTGCCCTTCCAGGATGTCCGCCAGCTCGGTCGGCGGATGCACCTTGTAGCCTTGCGGCTCGGGGTACATCTCGCGCTCGTCGGGCGCGAAGACGAGGTCGCAGGTCGCGCCCTCCAGCAGCTCCGCGTCACGCGCCAGCGTGCGCGGATAGCGGTCGAAGTCCTCATGCGGCGCGAACTGCAGCCGGTTGACGAAGATGCTGGCGACGACGAGCCCGTCCGGTCCCACCGCAGCGCGGGCCTGGCGCACAAGCGCCAGGTGGCCGTCGTGCAGGTTGCCCATCGTGGGCACGAAGGCGACCGTTCGGCCCGCCAGCGCGGCGCGCAGGCCGGCGATGTCGTGATGGATCTTCATGATCAGTAGGTGTGCTGGGCCGCGGGGAAAGCGCCCGACTTGACGTCGGCCACGTAGCGGGCGAAGGCCTCGCCGACCGAGGCCGACCCCTGCATGAAGTCGCGGACGAAACGCGGCTTGCGGCCGCCGCCCACGCCGAGCATGTCGTGCATCACCAGCACCTGGCCGGAGCACTCCGCACCGGCACCGATGCCGATCACCGGCACGCCCAGCGCGCGCGTCAGCTCGCCGGCCAGCGCGGCGGGCACCATCTCCAGCAGCAGCATCTGCGCGCCGGCATCGACCAGCTCGCGCGCATGCGCCTTGATCCGCGCGGCGCTCTCGGCGTCCTTGCCCTGGACCTTGAAGCCGCTCAGCGCGGTCACGGTCTGCGGCGTCAGGCCCAGATGCGCGCACACGGGGATGCCGCGCTCGGTCAGGAAGCGCACCGTCTCGGTGGTCCAGCCGCCGCCTTCGAGCTTGATCATGTGCGCGCCGGCCTGGGCCAGCCGCATCGCGTTGCGCCACGCCACCTGCGGGGACTCGTGGTACGTGCCGTAGGGCAGGTCCGCGATGATCCACGCCAGGCGGCGCGCGCGGGCGACGCATTCGGTGTGATAGACCATCGCGTCCAGCGTGACCGGCACCGTGGTCTGCAGGCCCTGAACGACGTTGCCCAGCGAGTCGCCGATCAGGATCGCATCCACGCCGGCGGCTTCCATCGCGTGGGCGAAGGTGGCGTCGTAGGCGGTGAGCATGGCGATCTTCTCGCCGGCGGCATGCATGTCCAGCAGGCGCTGCAGCGTGACGGGCTTGCGATCGGGGGCGGTGCCGGCGCCTGGGGCGGCCGAGGCGGGCGCATCGGGCGCATCGGGCTTCGGCGCGGCGTAGGGAGAGGTCGGTTCGGTCATGCGTGTCCCCTGGAGGCAGGTCCGGGGAGGTCCCTGGGGTGGGGCGGCAGTGTACCGGGACGGTGCCAGGATGCCGCTTTCTGAGGACAATGCCGGCCCATGACCCTGACCGAATTGCGCTACATCGTCGCCGTCGCCCGCGAGCGCCACTTTGGCCGCGCGGCGGAAGCCTGCTTCGTGTCGCAGCCGACGCTGTCGGTGGCGATCAAGAAGCTCGAGGAGGAACTCGACGTCAAGATCTTCGAGCGCGGCGCCAACGAGGTCACGATGACCCCGCTGGGCGAGGACATCGTGCGCCAGGCCCAGTCGGTGATCGAGCAGGCCAGCGCGATCAAGGACATCGCCAAGCGCGGCAAGGACCCGCTGGACGGTCCTCTGCGGCTGGGGATCATCTACACCATCGGGCCCTACCTGCTGCCCGAGCTGGTCAAGCACTGCATCGACCTCTACCCGCGCATGCCGCTGATGCTGCAGGAGAACTTCACGCAGAAGCTGCTGGACATGCTGCGCACCGGCGAGCTGGACTGCGCCATCATGGCCGAGCCCTTCCCCGATGCCGGCCTGGCGGTGGCGCCGCTGTACGACGAGTCCTTCGTCGTGGCCGTGCCCGCGGTGCATCCGCTGGCGAAGAAGGAACGCATCAGCGCCGAGGAGCTCAAGGCCGAGACCATGCTGCTGCTGGGCAACGGCCACTGCTTCCGCGATCACGTGCTGGAGGTCTGCCCGGAGTTCGCGCGTTTCTCCACCGATGCCGAGGGCATCCGCAAGAGCTTCGAGGGCAGCTCGCTGGAGACGATCAAGCACATGGTGGCGTCCGGGATGGGCGTCACCGTGGTGCCTGCGCTGAGCGTCCCCGACCACGTGCCGCCGCACCTGCGCTACGTGCCCTTCGAGGACCCCGCGCCCACGCGCCGCGTGGTGCTGGCCTGGCGCCGCACGTTCACCCGCTACGAGGCGGTGGCGGCGCTGCGCAACGCGGTCTACGCCTGCGAGCTGCGCGGCGTGACGCTGTTGTCCTGAGCGTCGATCCGGCGGGTCCGCAAGACCTGCCCCCCTGAAACGAGGGTCGTCAGGGTTAGCGTGAATATGTCACGCCTGACACATTGTTAGCCTCGCTGGCATTGACGTGGCCTTAACGGCCATCGAGGTGGCGCGCCGAACACGACCCGAGCGACGCGACCCGCCGATCCATCGTTTCAAGGGAGGACTCCACGTGACCATTCGTCTGACATTCCTGGCTGCCGCGCTGCTGGCCGCCGGTGTGGCGCACGCCGCGCCCACGACCGTCTCCGGCTCCGCCAACGGGCTGAGCTGGACCGCCCAGAGCACCATCGTGGGCGTCACCCCGACGTCGACCGCCGCGGCCGGCGGCGATCCGCGCTACTTCGCGCCCCGCTCGCAGTACAGCGGCGTGGCCACGCTGATCATGGATTACGGCTCGGGCGGCCAGTTCATCTGCTCGGGCACCCTGCTGCCCAACCAGCGCTCCATCCTGACCGCCGCGCACTGCGTCAGCGACGGCACCAGCGCGCGTCCGCTGAGCACGTCGGTGTACTTCTATACCGGCAGCGATCCGGACAACGTGACCTGGAACCAGCCCACGTTCTCCTACACGGTCAGCAACTACGCGGTGCACTCGGCCTACACCGGCCAGGTCATCGACCAGAACGACATCGCCGTGCTGACGCTGGACAGCCTGGTGGACTGGTCCGTGAAGTCGCATGAGCTGTACGGCGGGGACGACCTGACCGGCAAGGAATTCAACATCGCGGGTTACGGCGGCCGCTCGGACACCGGCGGCAACGTCGGCGCCAACCTGGGCACCGGCCGTCTGCGTCAAGGCGACAACCGCTATGAATTCCGCCTCGGCGACGAGGAATTCGGCGGCGTGTGGTCGGACATCCTGGGCGAGCCCGCCGAGCAGATCGAGTACACCTACCTGTCGGACTTCGACAACGGTCTGCCGGCCAACGACCTGGCCTGCAACATCGCCGTCGACGGCCTGGGCCTGCCGGCCAGCGCCAAGTACTGCAACACCGGCCTGGGCGCGGACGAGGTGTCCTCGGCCGGCGGCGACTCGGGTGGCCCGCAGTTCATCAACGGCATGGTGTCGTCGGTGACCTCGTTCGGCCTGAGCTTCGGCACGGCCTGGGGGGATATCCGCACCGGCCTGAACAGCAGCTTCGGCGAGTTCAACGGCTTCGTGCCGGTGAGCATCCACCGCGACTTCATCAACGCCAACGCGGTGCCGGAACCGGCGTCCTTCGCGCTGGCCGGCCTGGGCCTGCTGGCCCTGGGCTGGAACCGCCGCCGCCGCGCCAACTGATCCGGCCTCGTCCCGGATCCCTTCAAGGCCGCCTTCGGGCGGCCTTTTGCTTTGGCGCTCCCTTTAGGCTGCGCCGTTGTTTTTCACTATGGTCGCGTTTAGGCTATTCAAATATCGCAATCGATAGCGAATCCCTAAAGTCCCTCTTCATGCAGGCCCGCCCCCTCCCCTCCGGGAGACGACACCCGAACGGCGGGCCCCTACAAATACCTGTTTCCCTGCATGAGGAGTTGCATGAGCGCCAAAGCCCCCCACCCCGCCCAGTGCCCGGTCATGACGACGTCGGCCGGCGCGCCGATCGCCGACAACCAGAACTCGCTGACCGCCGGCGCGCGGGGTCCGGTCCTGCTGCAGGACTACCAGCTGATCGAGAAGCTGGCGCATCAGAACCGGGAGCGCATCCCCGAGCGCGTCGTGCATGCCAAGGGCTGGGGCGCCTTCGGCACGCTGACCGTCACCCAGGACATCAGCCGCTTCACCCGGGCGCGCCTCTTCGGCGAGGTCGGCAAGACGACGCCGATGCTGGCGCGCTTCTCCACCGTCGCGGGCGAGCTCGGCGCGGCGGACGCGGAACGTGACGTCCGCGGCTTCGCGCTGAAGTTCTACACGGACGAAGGCAATTGGGACCTCGTGGGCAACAACACGCCGGTCTTCTTCATCCGTGATCCGCTGAAATTCCCCGACTTCATCCGCACGCAGAAGCGCCATCCGGTGTCCAACCTGCGCTCTGCAACGGCGGCCTGGGACTTCTGGAGCCTGTCGCCCGAAAGCCTGCATCAGGTCACCATCCTGATGAGCGACCGCGGCATCCCCGTCAGCCCGCGCTTCATGAACGGCTACGGTTCCCACACCTACAGCTTCTGGAATGCCGACGGCGAGCGCTTCTGGGTGAAGTTCCACTTCAAGACCCGGCAAGGCCATCGCACGATGACCAACGCGGAATCCACCGCAGTCATCGGCCAGTCGCGCGAGAGCTACCAGGAAGACCTCTTCGGCGCGATCGGCCGCGGCGACTTCCCGCAGTGGACGATGTACGTGCAGGTGATGCCCGAGCTGGACGCGCAGCGCACCGCCTACAACCCCTTTGACCTGACCAAGGTCTGGCCGCACGGCGAGTACCCGCTGATCGAGGTCGGTGTGCTGGAGCTCAACCGCAATCCCGAGAACTACTTCGAGGAGATCGAGCAGGCCGCGTTCTCGCCGAGCAACATCGTGCCGGGCATCGGTTTCAGCCCGGACCGCGTGCTGCAGGCGCGCGTGTTCAGCTACGCCGACGCGCACCGCTATCGCCTGGGCACGCATTACGAGGCGCTGCCGGTGAACGCGCCCAAGTGCCCCGTCCATCATTACCACAAGGACGGCGCGATGAAGTTCTTCCGTACACCGACCGGCAACGCCGACGCGTACTACGAGCCCAACAGCTTCGGCGGCGCGACGCAGGATCCATCGGTGGCCGAGCCCCCACTGCGCCTGCAAGGTGACGCCGCGCGCTTCGACCACCGCGAGGGCAACGATGACTACGCGCAGCCCGGCGCGCTGTTCCGCCTGCTGGGCGAGGCGCAGCAGCAGCGGCTGGGGCGCAACATCGCCGAGTCGATGCGCGGTGTGCCGGCGTTCATCGTCGATCGCCAGCTGGGCCATTTCGACAAGGCCGATCCGGCCTACGGCCAGGTGGTGCGGGCGGCGCTCAGCGCGCTCGACATCGAATTCACCGTCTGACGACGTCGGCGACCGCCCGCATCCCGCTGCAAGGAGCAAGACATGACCCCTCGAACCGCAAAACGCACGCTGGGCTGGCTGCTGACCGCGGCCGGTGTCGCGCTGAACGCGCAGGCACTGGTCGACTGGATGCAACACAGCGTCGCCTGAAGTCCGTCACGCCGGCGCGGCCTGGATCGGTTAGGCTGCGCGGCGTCTTTTGTCTTCCCATCCTGAAGGAGTGCCTCGATGGCCAAGAAGAGCCCCTCTCCCGTGAAGTCCACCGCCAAGCCGTCCGTCAAGCCGACGGGCAAGGGCGCCCCCGGCATCCAGATCGGCATCAGCGACAAGGACCGCGCCGCGATCGCGCAAGGCCTGTCCAAGCTGCTGGCCGACACCTACACGCTGTACCTGACCACGCACAACTTCCACTGGAACGTGACGGGGCCGATGTTCAACTCGCTGCATGCGATGTTCATGGCCCAGTACACCGAGCTGTGGAACGCGGTGGACCCAGTGGCGGAACGCATCCGCTCGCTGGGCCACAAGGCGCCGGGCTCCTACGCGCAGTTCGCGCAGTTGAGCTCGCTGCCGGACGCGCCGGCCACGCCGCCCAAGGCGCTGGACATGGTGCGCATCCTGGTGGATGGCCATGAGGGCGTGGCCCGCACCGCGCGCGCGCTGTTCGACCTGGTCGACCAGGCCAGCGACGAACCGACGGCCGACCTGCTCACGCAACGCCTGACGGTGCACGAGCAGACTGCGTGGATGCTGCGCTCGCTGCTGGAAGAGTGATCGCCGAGGCGCGCCTGGGCGTGCCTTCGATGCGATGCGATCTGATGAGGACGGGGACCGAGAGGTCCCCGTCGCCGTTTCTAGCCGACCGCCTTGATCCGCCCCGCCCGGCGCGCTTCCGCGAGCATCGACGCGAGCGCGCACGATGCCAGGCGCGCGGTGCGTGAATCGGCGCGGCTGGTCAGCACGATGGGCACCTTGGCGCCGAGCACCACGCCCGCCGCGTAGGCCTGGGCCAGGAAGCTCAGGCTCTTGGCCAGCATGTTGCCGGCGTCCAGGTCCGGCACGATCAGCACATTGGCCTTGCCCGCCACCGGCGACACGATCCCCTTGATCCGCGCCGCCTCCGGATCGATCGCGTTGTCCATCGCCAGCGGACCGTCCAGCACCGCCCCGGTGATCTGGCCGCGATCGGCCATCTTGCACAGCGCCGCCGCGTCCATCGTCGAGGGCACCTTCGGATTCACCGTCTCCATCGACGACAGCAGCGCCACCCGCACCTCGGGCAACCGCAGCGCATGCGCGAGGTCGATCGCGTTCTGCACGATGTCGACCTTGTCCTCCAGCGTCGGCACGATGTTGATCGCCGCGTCCGAGATGATCAGCGGCTGCGGATGGCCCGGCACGTCCATCACGAAGCAGTGGCTGATCCGCCGCGCGGTCCGCAGCCCGCCTTCGCGCCGCACCACCGCGCCCATCAGCTCATCGGTGTGCAGGCTGCCCTTCATCACCGCGTCCACGCTGCCCTTGAGCGCCATCGCCACGGCCATCTCGGCTGCCGCATGGCTGTGCGGGACATCGAACAGCGTGAACCGCGCCAGGTCCACGCCCGCCGCCGCAGCCGCCTCCGACACCTTGCCCGCCGGACCGATCAGCACCGGCTCGATCAGGCCCAGCGACGCCGCCTCCGTCGCCGCGAGCAGCGACACATCGCTGCACGGATGCACGACCGCCATGCGCAGCGGCGGCAGGTGACGGACAGCCTCGATCAGCCGGTCGTAATGCGGATGGGCGCTCGGGGGATGCGGGCCGGTCGCCGGCACGGAAACCGGCGCGGACGCCGATGAATTGGCGGCCGGCACTCCGGCGGAACGCAATGACGTGATCACGGAGAACTCCCTGTGCTGCAGGACGACGCAGTGTCCCTCCCACCGCGCGGCCGACGATGTTTTCCGACGTCCTTGATGTTCGTCATGCTCTTGACCCTGTTTCTTCCTCGGGCTTTCACGACGAGTCGCGATCGATGATGCATGCTGCGCTGCAACAAATCAAGCCGCGTGAAGCGTTTTCACGCGGTCCTCGCAAGGAGCGCGCATGCCCGGAACGTCCGACTGGATCCACGACTGGCAGACCTATGCGACCGACGCCTGGCAGCGCGGCGTGCTGACGCTGGACACGCTGCGCGAGCGCGGCAATGTCTTCATCGACCACCTGCACGCCGGCAAGCCCGCGCTGCTCAAGTTCGAGCATGAACTGCTCCTGGACGGCCGCGATCTCGCGCAGCCCTGCAATTACGCGCTGCTGCGCATCCTGCCGCCGGACGGCGAGGTGGTCGATCCGAAGCGCCGCCCCATCGTCGTCATCGATCCCCGTGCCGGACACGGTCCGGGCATCGGCGGCTTCAAGCCGGACTCCGAGATCGGCGTGGCGCTGCGCGCCGGCCACCCGGTCTACTTCATCACCTTCGAACCGGAACCGGTCGAGGGTCAGACCTTGCTCGACGTCGCCCGGGCCGAAGCGCAATTCATCGAGGAGGTCGCGCGCCGTCATCCGAAAGCGCCCGGTCTGCCCGCGGTCATCGGCAACTGCCAGGCCGGCTGGGCCGTCGCGGCGCTGGCCGCGGTGCGCAACGACCTGATGGGCCCGATCGTGCTCAACGGCGCGCCCTTGTCGTACTGGGCCGGCTCGCCCGAGCAGAACCCGATGCGCTATGCGGGCGGCGCGCTCGGCGGCGCGTGGTTGTCGGCGTTCTCCGCCGACCTGAGCGGCGACCGCTTCGACGGCGCGCACCTGGTCTCCAACTTCGAGAACCTCAACCTTGCCAACACCTGGTGGGACAAGTACTACCACCTCTACGCCAACGTCGACGGCGAACGCGAGCGCTTCCTGGACTTCGAGCGCTGGTGGGGCGGCTACTTCCGCATGACCGGCGAGGAGATCGAAGCGATCGTCGAGAACCTGTTCATCGGCAACCGCCTGGCGCGCGGCGAGATCGAGATGGAGGGCTACCGGCTGGACCTGCGCCAGATCTCGGCGCCGATGGTGATCTTCGCGTCCTGGGGCGACAACATCACCCCGCCGCAGCAGGCGCTGGACTGGATCATCGACGTCTGGGGCAGCGAGAAGGCGCTCGTGAAGGCGGGCCGCACCATCGTCTACATGCTGCATCCGCGGATCGGGCACCTGGGCATCTTCGTGGGCGGCGCCGTGGCCCGGCGCGAACACGAACAGATCTTCGACACGCTCGAGCAGATCGTCGCGCTGCCGCCAGGCCTCTACGAGATGAAGATCGACGCGCGCGATCCCGACGCGGCGCTGGCGGCGCTGGAATCGGGCGATTACTCGGTCAGCTTCGAGACCCGCACCGTCGACGACCTGCGCGCGCTCAATCCCGAATGCCGTCGCGACGAGGCGCTCTTCAGCACGATCGCGCAGGTGTCGGAAGCCAACATGCGGCGCTATCGGCAGTGGCTGCAGCCGGCCGTGCGCGCGATCGGCAACAAGCCGCTGGGCGAATGGCTGCGCTGGATGCATCCGCTGCGCCAGCAGCACCTGGCGCTGTCCGACCTGCATCCGTGGGCGCCCTGGATCAAGCACGCCGCCGATGGCGTCCGCGCACGGCGTCAACTGGCGGAGCCCGACAACCCGTGGCTGAAGTGGGAGCAGCTGGGATCGCGGGTGATCAGCGAATCACTGGACCGCGTCGGCCATCAACGCGACACGACGCTGGTCCACTGGGTCGAGGCCGTTTATGGCCCGGCCGGCCTCGGGGCGTGGCTGCCGCCGCGCGAGGACGACCGCGCCTCCGGTCAGGCCCATGCGCTGGCCGATGAACGCGAGGGACGCCGTGTCGCGCTCGAGCAGGTGCACCAAGGCGGTTTCGCCGACGCGGTCTGCCGGATCCTGCTCGCCGGTCTGGCGCACCGTGGCGTGTTGCAGCGCCGCGGTCTGATCCTCGGACAGCTGTTGGCCGATGCTCACCGGCGCATGGCCGCGGAGGCCGAGGACGCGGTGGCCGCCGCGCCCGCCGAGGACTGGGCCACGCTGCTGCACCGGCAGGCGCTGATCGTGACCTTCGCGCCCGACGAGGCGATGGCCGCGCTGCCCGATCTGCTGCCCACGCTGGAGGATCGCGAACAGGCGCTCGCGCTGGCCAGCGCCGTGCTGATGGCCGAGTCGGAACTGGCCGATCCGAACTCACCGGCGGCGCGATATGTCCACGAGCTGCTTCATGTGGACCCGGTCCGGGTGGCCGACATGGCGCTCGCGCTGTCGGCCCCGGCGGCGGCGGCGGCGACGGTCTCGATCGCGGCGCCCCGGCGCCGCAAGGCGGTCGCATGAACGCGTCCGGCGCCGTGCAGTTCGGCCGGCTCCTCGCCGGCCGCAAGGTGCTGATCACCGGCATCGCCAACGACCAGTCCATCGCCTACGGCTGCGCCCGCGCGTTCCGGGCGATGGGCGCGGATCTCGCGCTGACCTACCTCAACGAGAAGGCGCTGCCGCACGTGCGCCCGCTCGCGGAAGAGCTCGACGCCGAGCTGCTGCTGCCGCTGGACCTGCGTGAGCCCGAGGCGCTGGAGTCGGTCTTCGCCGCGATCTCCGAGCGCTGGGGCGTGCTGCATGCGGCGCTGCATTCGATCGCGTTCGCGCCGAAGGAGGACCTGCATGGCCGGCTGGTCGACAGCAGCGCCGCCGGTTTCTCGATGGCGATGGACATCTCGTGCCACAGCTTCATCCGCATGGCGCGGCTCGCCGAGCCGCTGATGCGCGCCAGCGGCGGATCGCTCTTCACGATGAGCTTCCAGGGCGCCAGCAAGGTCGTCGAGCACTACAACCTGATGGGGCCGGTCAAGGCGGCGCTGGAGGCCTCGGTGCGCTATCTGGCGCATGAGCTCGGACCTTCCGGCATCCGCGTGCATGCGATCTCGCCGGGGCCGATCGCCACGCGCGCGGCTTCCGGCCTGGACGAATTCGATCAGCTGCTGGCCGATGCGGCCGCGCGCGCCCCGGCGCATGCGCTGGCGACGATCGATGACGTCGGTTACGCGACCGCGATGCTCGCGGCCGATCATGCGCGACTGATCACCGGCACGACGCTCTACGTCGACGGCGGTTATCACATCATGGGGTGAAGGCGATGGATCCACGACTCGAAGGCGAATTCATCGCGGTGGTCAACGCGGGCTCGTCCAGCATCAAGCTGTCGATGTTCTCGCTGCATGACGACCGCGTGCTCGGTCCGCTGCGGCTGGAGCTGCGCGCACAGGTCGAGGGCCTGGGCACCAGTGCCCCGCACTTCGAGGCCACGCATGCGGACGGCAGCCGGGCCGGCGCGCGCGACTGGCTGGTCGGCGCGAGCCTGGACCACGACGGCGCGCTCGATCACCTGATCGAGTTCGTCACCCATGAGTTCCCCGACATCGCGATGCTCGGCATCGGCCACCGCGTCGTGCACGGCGGCACCGGTTTCGACCGCCCGGTGGTGGTCACGCCCGCGGTGCTGAAGGAGCTGGAGACGCTGGTGCCGCTCGCGCCGCTGCACCAGCCCCACAACCTCGCGCCGATCCGCCGCGGCATCGACATCCTGCCCGGCGTGCCGCAGGTCGCCTGTTTCGACACCGCCTTCCATCGCGGCCAGTCCGACGTGGCCGACGCGTTCGCCCTGCCCTATGAACTCTTCGAGGCCGGCGTGCGCCGCTACGGCTTCCACGGTCTCAGCTACGAGTACATCGCCTCGCGGCTGCCGGTGCTCTCGCCGCGGCTGGCGGATGGGCGCACGGTCGTGCTGCACCTGGGCAACGGCGCCAGCGCCTGCGCGCTGCACCGCGGCCGCAGCATCGCCAGCAGCATGGGCTTCACGGCGGTGGACGGCCTGCCGATGGGCACGCGCTGCGGCGCGGTCGACCCCGGCGTGATGCTCTACCTGATGGATGAACGCAAGCTCGACGCGCGCGCGCTGGAGACGCTGATCTACAAGCAGTCGGGGCTGCTGGGGCTGTCGGGCGTGTCCAGCGACATGCGCCAGCTGCTGGCCAGCGACGCGCCGCGGGCGCGATTCGCCATCGATGTCTTCGTGCACCGCGTCGCGCGTGAGATCGGCGCGCTGGCCGCGGAGATGGGCGGCCTGGATGGTCTGGTGTTCACGGCCGGCATCGGCGAGCATGCGGCCGAGATCCGGCGCCGCGTGCTGTCGCGCTGCCTATGGCTGGGCGTGTCGGTGCAGGACGGCGCCAATCGCGACGGGCCGTCAGAGCGCCGGATCAGCACCGTCGACAGTCGGTCCGAGGCCTGGGTCATCCCCACCGACGAGGAGCTCATGATGGCCCGCCACACGTTCCGGCTGCTGGCCGGGGAGGAGTGAATCGCCATGAGGACACCCAAGCAGCGCTACAGCGCCGAGGAATGGGAGAAGCGGGTCGAGGACGTCGACCTGGAGATCGCGCAGCTGGCGATCATGTGCCACATCCGGCTGCTGGACCCGGGGGTGATCGAACGCGTGCTGGACAACGACCTGCGCGTGTGCACCTCGGGTCATGAGGGCGGTTTCGAGAAGCTGCGCGGCATGCTCTACCTGCATTACGAGGTGCAGACCCAGTTGGCCGAGGAACTCGGGCCAACGGATGCGGCGCAGATCGTTGATCGGGTCCGGCATCACTTGCTGGCGCGCATCGGGACGCAGCTCGGGACGCTGGGCACCGCGACCGGATCAAGCGGATCGACCGGCCCGGTGCAATAACCCCACCGGCTTGGGCCTGGCGGGCGGCGGCGCTACAGTGGGGCGCATCGCCTTGCGGGACCGTCCATGCGCATTGCCATTCTTTCCTTCGACGGCTTCAACGAGATCGACAGCTTCCTTCCGCTGGGGTTGCTGAACCGGCTCAAGCCGCTGGGCTGGTCCGCGGAGCTGTGCGGTCCGGGGCCGACGGTCACGTCGATGAATGGCGTGACGGTGCAGCTCAAGCACCCGTTGGAATGGGCCAACGAGGCCGACGCGGTGTGGTTCGGCTCGGGCATCTACACGCGGGCGATCGCGGAGAACTCCGCGCTGCTGGATCGCTTGCAGATCGATCCGACGCGTCAGCTGATTGCGTCGCAGTGTTCGGGTGCGTTGCTCGTGGCGAGGCTGGGTTTGCTGGGCGATGCGCCGGCGTGCACGGATGCGTCGACGCGGCCGTGGCTGGTCGAAGCCGGGGTGCGCGTGCTCGACGAGCCCTTCCATGCGAGGGGTCCGGTGGCGACGTCGGGAGGATGCCTGTCGTCGCAGTACCTGGCGGCGTGGTTGATGTGGAGCAAGGCTGGCGAGGAGGCGACGCGAGAGGCGTTGACCTATGCGGCGCCGGTGGGTGAGAAGGACGAGTACGTCGAGCGTTTGCTGGCGAGGGTGGGCCCGTTCATGACGCCGACGTGATCGTTGCGGACAGCGAGATCGGAGTCACCCGCAGGGGGCCCGGGGGAAGGGACCTGCGAGCATCGGGCACTTCCCCCGGGCCCCCTGCGGGTGACGTAGCACCCTGCGGGAGACGGAGCGCCCCGCCCGACGGCGCCACTGCGATAATCGCCGGTTCGCCGTCCGAGAGCCGTCATGTCCACCGATCAGCCTAGCCGTATTCAGTCTGAAGTGCGCCGCCGCCGCACCTTCGCGATTATTTCCCACCCTGACGCGGGCAAGACCACGCTGACGGAGAAGCTGCTGCTGTTCTCCGGTGCGATTCAGATTGCGGGTTCGGTGAAGGCGCGCAAGGCGTCGCGGCATGCGACGTCGGACTGGATGGAGATTGAGAAGCAGCGGGGCATCTCGGTGGCGTCGTCGGTGATGCAGATGGAGTATCGCGACTGCGTGATCAATCTGTTGGACACCCCGGGTCACCAGGATTTTTCTGAGGATACGTACCGCGTGTTGACGGCCGTGGATGCGGCGCTGATGGTGATTGACGCGGCCAATGGTGTGGAGCCGCAGACGCGGCGGCTGTTGCAGGTGTGCCGTGCGCGGAACACGCCGATTCTCACGTTCGTCAACAAGATGGACCGTGAGGTGCAGGAGCCCTTGGCGCTGATGGATGAGATCGAGCGTGAGCTGGGCATGACGGTGGTGCCGTTCACGTGGCCGGTGGGGATGGGCAAGCATTTCCATGGCGTGATGGATTTGCGCCAGCAGCGCATGCGGGTGTTCTCGCCGGGCGAGGATCGCGTGGCGGGCACCGAGGAGGTGCTGGAGGGGCTGGACAACCCGGCGTATGTCGAGCGATTCGGCATGCAGTACGAGAACGCGCAGGGCGAGATCGAGCTGGTGAACGAGGCGGCGCCGACGTTCAATCTCGACGATTTCCTGACGGGCAAGCAGACGCCGATGTTCTTCGGCTCCGCGGTGAACAACTTCGGTGTGCAGGAGGTGCTGGACGCGCTGGTGGAGCTGGCGCCCGCGCCGGCGGAGCGTGCCTCGATGCAGCGCGTGGTGCAGCCCGAGGAGCCGAAGTTCACCGGCGTGGTCTTCAAGATCCAGGCCAACATGGACCCCGCGCACCGCGACCGGATCGCGTTCCTGCGCGTGGCGTCGGGCCATTTCGAGCGCGGCATGCGGCTGAAGGTCGTGCGCTCGGGCAAGGAGCTGCGGCCCAACACCGTGGTGAGTTTCCTGTCGCAGCGCCGCGAGCTGCTGGACGAGGCCTTCGCCGGCGACATCATCGGCATTCCCAACCATGGGGTGCTGCAGCTCGGCGACACGATCACCGAGGGCGAGGCGCTGCAGTACACGGGCCTGCCCTTCTTCGCGCCGGAGATGTTCCGCTCGGTGGAAGTGGCGGATCCGCTCAAGACCAAGCAGTTGCGCGAGGGGCTTCGCCAGCTCGGCGAGGAAGGCGCGATCCAGGTGTTCCGTCCCGAGGCTGGCAGCGTGCTGCTGCTGGGTGCGGTGGGTCAGCTGCAGTTCGAGGTCGTCGCGCACCGCCTGGAGCACGAGTACAAGGTCAAGGCCCGGGTCATGCCCGCGCGCTACAACGTGGCGCGCTGGGTGACCTGCGATGAGGCCGATGGCGGCGAGAAGGAACTGCGTCGTTTCATCGACCACAACGCGCACCGTGTCGCCTGGGACGCGGTGAACGCGCCCACCGTGCTGCTGGAATATGCAGGCGAGCTCCGCGCGATGCAGGAGAACTGGCCCAAGATCAAGTTCCACGCGCTGCGTGAGCACGCGGGTCTGGTCTTCCAGAAGCAGATGGACGCGTGAGTCCGCCGCGGGCGCCTGGTCTCAGGCGCCTTGGCGGAGGCGTCAGAACGCCAGCTGCCAGCTGACCAGCCACAGCCCGCTGTTGATGCCCGAGTAACGCTCGTAGCCCGCGGTCAGCGCCAGGTGCGGGCCGAACTCGATCGCCGCGCCGACGCCGGCGGTCACGCTGGTCTTGTCGGCCGGGTTGCTGCCGTCGTCCCGGGACATCTTGGTGCGGCCCAGGCCCACGCGCCCCGTCAGGCTGAGCAACTGCGCCACCGGGTAGCGGCCGACGGCGGCGATGCCGACGTGGTGATCGGGATAGGCGTAGCTGCCGTTGGAACCCAGCGGCTTGAAGGACAGGCTGCGGGCGTAGACCTCGGCGCCGTAGTTCGACGTGAAGCGATAGCCCAGCGAGTACCCGATCGACAGCTGCGAGCCATCGCGTCGGTAGGACTCCTGGCTGCCGTCCACGCCGCCCACGCCGATCGAGGCATAGATGAGCCGCTCATCGGCGGCGGGTGCGGCGAGGGCCGAGCCGGACAGAGCGGTCAGACTGACCAGAGCGGTCGCCAGGCTGGCGGCCAACAACTTCTTCATGTGGTGTTCTCCCTGTGATGCGAGGTGCGTGGCGCGGCGCTCCGCGCACACGGCGGGGCGCAGGATAGCGGCGCCTATCGCCCGGGGGACAGACCTGACCCCTCGCCCCCTCTTCGGTGGGAAGGGCTTCCCCGGACTCGAAGCCGTGACCTTGTTGGCGTTTCGCGTCCGACATCGTTGTCGGTCTGTCATCGCGGCTTCCTACACTGCGCCGATGCCCACCGAGATCGAGCCCCAGCCGGAGCGCCGTCAGTGCTGCCGCCTGCTGGGCGCCAGTCTGCTGGGGGGCGCCTTGCCGTCGATCCTGACGCCGGCGATGGCGGCCTCGGGCGCCGCCGGCACGGCACAGGCCGCCGCGCCTCGGGTCGCGGTCGCGAGCCCGACGGACCTCGTCGCGTACACCGAGAACCTCCCCCCGCTGAACTACGCCGAGGACGGCAAGCCGCGCGGCTTCAGCAGCGAGCTGCTGCAATTGATGGCGGCGGAGGCCGGCCTGCGGCTGCGCGTCGAGGTGCTGCCCTGGCAGCGGTCGGTGCAGGAGGCGGCGCGACGCGCGGACAGCGTGCTGTTCTCGCTGACCCGCACGCCCGAACGCGAGACCCAATACCGCTGGGTCGGTCCGATCAGCCCGCGCCGCATCCTCGTGTATCGGCTGAGCCACCGCACCGACGTGCAGCCCGCGAGCCTCAAGCACCTGGGCGGCTGGCGCCTGGGCGTGTCGCGGGACTCGGCGGCGGCCCGGCATCTGCAGGCTGAGGGCGTGCGGGCGGAGGAGCTCGAGCTCGGCCTCGACGACGCCACCAACCTGCGCAAGCTGCTCGCCGGCCGCATGGACCTGATCGTGCTGCTGGACTGGGCTGCGGCGTGGCATTTGCGCGCGCTCAAGCTGCCCTACGCGACGCTGACGCCGGTGCTGTCTCTGGATGTGGACAAGTCCTACTGGTACGGCCTGCCACTGGACAGCGACCCGGCGGTCGCCCGGAAGCTGCAGATGGCGCTGGACCGCCTCAGGCGGGATGGCCGTTACGAGCGGCTGCGGCAGCACTACTTCGATTGACGCGCCCGGCGGCCGAGGCATCGACCGCCGCCGCGGGCAGGCAACCCAGCGATTCCAGCGTGCGCTCCACCGCGAGGTCCAGCGACGTGTGCGGCACGCCGCCGTCGCGGGCGAGCTCGGCGGCCAGGCGCGCCTGGTCCATGCGCAGCGGCTCGCGCCACAGGTAGCGCATCTCGGCCAGCTCGCGGAACAGCGGCACCACGGGCTGGGCCAGGCGCACCGCCCACCACGGGAACCGCGTCAGGCGCGGCACCGCCCCGGTCCGACGCCGGACCACGCGCAGGATGGCCTCGGCCATCTGGCGGCCGTCCGCGTCCCAATGGCCCTCGAAGTGGAATCGGGCGAATTGGGGCAGGCGCTCGCGACGTTCGATCAACGCGGTCATCGCCGCGGCCACGTCAGGCAGGTAGGCCCACTGGTGGCCGACCCCGTCGGCGCCCGGCTGCTGGATGCGCGTCACCGGCCGGTCCGGCGTCACCAATCCCTGCGAGAACCAGTTGTTGGCCGCCCCCGGTCCGAAGAAGTCGCCTGCGCGCAGCACGATGGCCTGGAATCGGCCCTGCTCGGCGCCCTCGCGCAGGCGGCGCTCCATCTCCACCCGGATGGCGCCCTTGCGGGTCAGCGGGCGCTGGGGGGCATCCTCGCCCGGCCGGGGGAAGGCGTCAGGTCCGAAGTTGTAGACCGTGCCCGGCAAGACGACGGTCGCGCCCCGCGCGGCGGCCGCGGCCAGCGTGTTGTCGAGCATCGGCAGCACCTGCTCCGCCCAGCCGCGATATCCCGGCGGGTTCACCGCGTGGACGATCACGCTGCAGCCCTGCGCGGCGCGCTGCACGTCCAGCGCCTCGAGCGCGTCCCCACGCAGCCAATGGAGCCCGTCGCGGTGCTCGGCCTCCGAGGCCAGGCCGCGCTTGAGCGCGCGCACGGTCCATCCGGCATCGCGCAGCGCGCGGGCCACCGCGCCGCCGATGCCGCCGCTGGCGCCCAGCACCAGCGCCGTGCGCCGCGTCACGGCCGTCATCGCCGCCAGTTGGCCGCTCGCATCCATCGAGGTCATCGCATCCATCGTCCGCTCCTGAGGGGGAACCGCATCGGTTCCGGGGGGTCGAACCATCGGGGGTTCGGGGGGAAGGTGCCCGCCGTGGCGGGGGGCATGGGACGGATTCTGGAAAAGCGCGGCTTTCCTGAAAATTACCGAGCATCGACCATCGGCTATACATTTCTGTATGACTTCGACGATTGCTTGGGAGTGGTATCGCTCCTTCCTCGGGGTGCTGCGCGAGGGCTCCCTGTCCGGCGCGGCGCGGGCGCTGGATCTGACGCAGCCGACGGTGGGCCGGCACGTGTCGGCGCTGGAGGCGCAGATCGGGCAGGCGCTGTTCGTGCGTACGCCCGCCGGGCTGCTGCCCACCGACGCGGCGCTGGCGCTGCGTCCCTACGCCGAGGTCATGGACAGCACGGCCGCAGCGCTGGAGCGCACCGCGCGCAGTCACGGCGACGGCGTGCGCGGCGTGGTGCGGGTGAGCGCCAGCGAGGTGGTCGGCGTCGAGATCCTGCCGCCCGTCGTCGCGGCGCTGCGCGAGCGGCATCCTCACCTGGTCGTTGAGCTCGTCCTGACCAACAAGGTCCAGGACCTGTTGCGGCGCGAGGCCGATCTGGCCATCCGCATGACCCCGCCGAAGCAGGAGCAGCTGATCGCGCGCCGGGTCGGAGTCATCGAGATCGGGCTTCACGCGCATGCGCGCTACCTGGACGCTCGCGGGGAGCCGGCATCGATGCAGTCGCTGGTCGACGACGGCCATGCGTTGATCGGATACGACGATCAGCCGCCGTACGTGCGCGCGTCGGCCCAGCGCTATCCGCAGCTGGAGCGGGAGCGCCTGGCGATCCGTGCCGACAGCGATCTGGCGCAGCTCGCACTGATCCGCGCGGGCGCGGGCGTGGGCACGTGTCAGGTGGGGCTGGCGCGGCGCGACCCGGCGATCCGCCGGGTGCTGGCGCAGGCCTTCAGCATCCCGCTGGAGACCTGGATCACGATGCACGAGGACCTGCGGGACAGTCCGCGGTGCCGGGTCGTGTTCGAGGCGCTGGTGGCCGGCCTGGCCGCCGAGGTGGCGGCGCAGACCGGGGCCGATCAGGCCGATCAGGCCGAGCCCGTCGAC
Source organism: Roseateles sp. So40a (assembly GCF_048081605.1). Taxonomy (NCBI): domain Bacteria; kingdom Pseudomonadati; phylum Pseudomonadota; class Betaproteobacteria; order Burkholderiales; family Sphaerotilaceae; genus Roseateles; species Roseateles sp. So40a. The sequence continues at coordinate 5,114,067 of NZ_CP182288.1, forward strand.
CCAGCGATCAAGGCTTGATGCTGTAGTTCGCCGGCACCCAGCGGTAGCCCTTGCCGTCGGCGGCCACGTGGCCGATGCCCGGGAAGGACACGTGCGCCACCGCGACCCAGTAGCCCTGCTTGGCCGCGTCCGCGTAGGCCTTGCGACGCTGCGGCATCGCTTCCTTCGAATCGCTGTCGAAGTTGATGGTCACCGTCGGGTCGGCGAACTGCACCGCCGCGACGTGCATCAGGTCGCCCCACACCGCCAGCTTCTGGCCCTGGCTCTCGACCATGTAGACCGTGTGGCCCGGCGTGTGGCCGTAGGCCGCGTGCGTGCGGATGCCCGGCACCAGCTCGGTCTCGCCATTGAACGGCTTCAGACGGCCCGCGTCCTTGTAGGGCTTGAGCGCCGCGATCGCCGCGGCGAAGAAGTCCTTGTGACCCGCCGCGGCCTTCGCCGCGTTGTCCGCGTTGAGCCAGTAATCGGCGTCATGCTGGTCCATCCGGACCACCGCGTTCGGGAACACCGCCTGGCCATCCTTCGTGATCCCGGCCACATGGTCCGGATGCAGGTGTGTGATGTAGACCTCGTCGACCTGCTCCGGCTGATAACCCGCGGCCTTCAGGTTGGCCAGCAGCTTGCCGGTGGTCGGACCGAACGCGCCGTTGGCGCCCGTGTCGATCAGCACCAGCTTGGTGCCGGTGTTGATCAGGTAGCCGTTGATCGAGGTCTCGACCGGCGGCTTCAGATAGCTCTTCGCCAGCGCCGCCTTCACGGTGCCCGGCTTGGCCTTGTCCATCAGCTGGTCCACCGGCAGGTCGACGGTGCCGTCGCTGAGCGCGGTGATCTCGAAGTCGCCGAGCATCAGCCTGTAGTAGCCCGGCGCCTGCGTCTTCACCTGTGGCGCGGCGGCCGACACGCCGGCGGCGGACAGCGCGAGCGCGAGGCCGAGAACGGCGAACTTGGCGGAACGGATCATGGAGAACCTCCTGGGAATGTCATGGTGGTGTCGAGTGGCGCGCAGCATAGCCACGGTGTTCGCAGGACACCCATCCCGATCGGAAGAAGCACTGTTCTCCCACAGGAGATTCGAGGGGGTCATTTGCATTCGCTCAACTCCGAGGGTTAGCCCTTGCGCAATGCTGCGTAAAGGGTTTTACGCTGTCGCGGGCACCAGCCGGAGCCCTAAATTCCTGGCTCCACTACCGAGGCTCCGGACAACGGCGCCCACCCTTGCGCCGATGAGCAACCTCATCCTGGAGACACGCAAACTGACCAAGGAGTTCAAGGGCTTCACCGCCGTGGACTCTGTCGACCTGCAAGTGCAGCGTGGCCACATCCACGCGTTGATCGGCCCCAATGGCGCCGGCAAGACAACCTGCTTCAACCTGCTGACGAAGTTCCTGACCCCGACCCGCGGTCAGATCCTCTTCAACGGGACCGACATCACCGGCGAGAAGCCCGCGCAGATCGCGCGGCGCGGCGTGATCCGCTCCTTCCAGATCAGCGCGGTCTTCCCGCACCTGACCGTGCTGGAGAACGTGCGCATCGGCCTGCAGCGCTTCACCGGCACCAGCTATCACTTCTGGAAGGGCCTGGGCGGCCTGTCCAAGCTGGATGGCCGCGCGCTGGAGCTGCTGGAGCTCGTGGACCTGCGCGACATGGCCGCGCTGCGCGCCGCCGACCTGCCCTACGGCCGCAAGCGCGCGCTGGAGATCGCCACGACGATGGCGATGGAGCCCGAGCTGATGCTGCTGGACGAGCCCACGCAGGGCATGGGCCATGAGGACGTCGACCGCGTCACCGCGCTGATCAAGCGCGTCGCCGAGGGCCGCACCGTGCTGATGGTGGAACACAACATGAAGGTCATCAGCAGCATCGCCGACCGCATCACCGTGCTGGCGCGCGGCGCGGTGCTCGCCGAGGGCGACTACGCCACGGTGTCGCGTCATCCGAAGGTGCTCGAGGCCTACATGGGCTCCGAGGCCGCCGAGCTGCAGGGAGCGCATTGAGATGACCTACGCGCTCGAGATCAAGAACCTGCAGACCTGGTACGGCGAGAGCCACATCCTGCACGGCATCGACCTGGCCGTGCCGCAGGGTCAGGTGTTGACGCTGCTGGGCCGCAACGGCGCCGGCCGCACGACCACGCTGCGCGCGATCATGGGCCTGACCGACCGCCGCACCGGCTCGATCAAGGTCCACGGCCAGGAGACCGTGCACCTGCCCACGCACCGCATCGCGCGGCTTGGCCTGGGTTACTGCCCGGAGGAGCGGGGCATCTTCGCCTCGCTCAGCACCGAGGAGAACCTGCGGCTGCCGCCCGCGCTCAAGGGCGGGCGCGGCAAGGTCATGTCCGAGGACGAGATCTACGCGATGTTCCCCAACCTGTCCGAGCGCCGGCACAGCCAGGGCACGCGGCTGTCCGGCGGCGAGCAGCAGATGCTGGCCGTGGCCCGCATCCTGCGCACCGGCGCCGACATCCTGCTGCTGGACGAGATCTCCGAGGGCCTCGCGCCGGTGATCGTCCAGGCGCTGGCCCGCATGATCACCGCGCTCAAGGCGCAGGGTTTCACCATCGTGATGGTGGAACAGAACTTCCGATTCGCCGCGCCGCTGGCGGACCACTTCGTCGTGATGGAACACGGCCAGGTGGTCGAGTCCTTCGCCGCCGCGCAGCTCGAGAGCAAGCGCACGCTGCTCGACGAGCTGCTCAGCGTCTGAGCGTGGCCCGCACGAGCGGATCGATCCAGAAATTTCCAGAGCTTCGAGTCTGAAACCCGCGTGGCCCGACGAGGCCGTTAGAAAAGGAGACAAGCGATGAAGACCTCTCTCAAGACCCTTGCCCTGGCCTCGGTGCTGGCCTGCGGCAGCTTCGGCGCGCAGGCGCAGATCTCCGGAGACGTCGTCAAGATCGGCATCATCACGGACATGTCCAGCGTCTACGCGGACATCGACGGCGCCGGCGGCGTCGAGGCGATCCGCCTGGCCATCGCCGATGCCAAGGGCATGGCCGCGGGCAAGAAGATCGAGCTCGTGTTCGCCGACCACCAGAACAAGGCCGACGTGGCCGCGTCCAAGGCGCGCGAGTGGTTCGACACCCAAGGCCTGGACCTGCTGATCGGCGGCACCAACTCCGGCACCAGCCTGGCGATGGCCAAGATCGCGGCCGAGAAGAAGAAGCCCTTCATCTCGATCGGCGCGGGCACCTCGCGCCTGACCAACGAGGAATGCACGCCCTACACCATCCACTACGCCTACGACACGGTGGCGCTGGCCAACGGCACGGGCGCGGCGGTGACCAAGGCGGGCGGCAAGACGTGGTTCTTCCTGACGGCGGACTACGCGTTCGGGACCTCGCTGCAGTCCGACACCTCGGCGGTGGTGACCAAGTCCGGCGGCCAGGTGCTGGGCGCGGTGAAGCATCCGCTCAACGCGAGCGACTTCTCCTCGTTCCTGCTGCAGGCGCAGAGCTCCAAGGCGCAGATCCTGGGTCTGGCCAACGCGGGCGGCGACACCATCAACGCGGTGAAGGCGGCCAACGAGTTCGGCATCACCAAGACGATGAAGCTGGCCGGCCTGCTGATGTTCATCAACGACGTGCATTCGCTGGGCCTCAAGACCACCGAGGGCATGTACCTGACCGACAGCTGGTACTGGAACCAGAGCCCCGAGGCCCGCGCCTGGTCGCGCCGTTTCTTCGAGAAGATGAAGCGCATGCCGTCGTCGCTGCAGGCGGCGGACTACTCGGCGGTGTCGCATTACCTGAAGGCGGTCGAGGCGATCAAGACCGATGACGGCGAGAAGATCGTCGCGCAGATGAAGGCCACGCCGGTCAACGACTTCTACACGAAGGCCACGATCCGCAAGGAAGACGGCCGTGCGGTGCACGACATGTTCCTGCTGCAGGTGAAGTCGCCCAAGGAGTCCACCGAGCCGTGGGACTACTTCAAGGTCGTGACCCGCATCCCGGGCGACGACGCGTTCACGAAGCTGGCCGATTCGAAGTGCCCGCTGGTCAAGAAGTGATCTGAACCCCACCGCGCGGCGCGGTCCCGGCGAGGGACGGCCCGCGCGGCGTCCGATGTGCGGCATGAGCCGCAGGAAGAGCGTCTCCTATGTCTGAGGTCTTCGGAGTTCCATTGCCGGCATTGCTGGGCCAGCTGCTGCTGGGCCTGGTGAACGGCTCGTTCTACGCGATGCTGTCGCTGGGACTGGCGGTGATCTTCGGCATGCTGAACATCATCAACTTCGCCCATGGCGCGCTGTACATGATGGGCGCTTTCCTCGCCTGGATGGGCCTGGAGTACCTGGGCATCAACTACTGGGCGATGCTGCTGCTGGCGCCGCTGATCGTGGGCGTGTTCGGGCTCGTCATCGAGCGGCTGCTGCTGCAGTGGCTCTACAAGCTGGACCACCTCTACGGGCTGCTGCTGACCTTCGGGCTGACGCTGGTGATCGAGGGCGTGTTCCGCTCGTTCTTCGGCGTGGGCGGGCAGCCGTACTCGGCGCCCGAGGCGCTGCAGGGCGCCACCAACCTCGGCTTCATGATCCTGCCCAACTACCGGGCGTGGGTGGTGGTGGCGTCGCTGGTGGTGTGCCTGGGCGTGTGGGTGCTGATCGAGAAGACCTCGCTGGGCGCGACGCTGCGCGCCGGCACCGAGAACCCGAAGCTGGTGCAGGCCTTCGGCGTGAACGTGCCGCGGCTGGTCACGCTGACCTACGCGGGCGGCGTGGCGCTGGCGGGCTTCGCGGGCGTGCTCGCGGCGCCGATCCTGCAGGTGAATTCGCTGATGGGGTCCAACCTGATCATCGTCGTCTTCGCGGTGGTGGTGATCGGGGGCATGGGCTCCATCCTGGGCTCGATCCTGACCGGCCTCGGGCTGGGCGTGATCGAGGGCCTGACCAAGGTCTTCTATCCCGAGGCCTCCAACACCGTGGTGTTCGTCATCATGGCCCTGGTGCTGCTGGTGCGTCCCGCCGGCCTGTTCGGCAAAGAGAAATGAACAAGAAACCGCTGGGCTACGTCGCCCTGTTCATCGGCATCGCGCTGCTGCCCTTGCTGGGCGTCTATCCGATCTTCGCGATGAAGGTGATGTGCTACGCGCTGTTCGCGTGTGCCTTCAACCTGCTGATCGGCTTCACCGGGCTGCTGAGCTTCGGTCACGCGGCCTTCCTCGGCGCGGCGGCCTACGCCGCGGGCCATGCGCTGAAGGTGTGGGGATTCCCGCCGCTGCTGGGCATCGCGTTCGGCACGCTGATGGCCGCGCTGGCGGGGCTGGTGTTCGGACTGCTGGCGATCAAGCGATCGGGGATCTATTTCTCGATGATCACGCTGGCGCTGGCGCAGATGCTGTTCTTCTACTTCCTGCAGGTGCCGTTCACCGGCGGCGAGGACGGTTTGCAGTCGGTGCCGCGCGGCAGCCTGCTGGGCATCAACCTCGAGAACGACACGGCGCTGTTCTACCTGGTGCTGGCGATCTTCATCTTCGGTTTCTGGCTGATCTACCGCACGGTGCATTCGCCGTTCGGGCAGGTGCTGACGTCGATCCGCGAGAACGAGGCGCGGGCGACCTCGCTGGGCTACGACGCGGCGCGGTTCAAGCTGATGGCGTTCGTGCTGTCGGCAGGACTGGCCGGACTGGCGGGCGCGACCAAGACGCTGGTGCTCGGCTTCGCGACGCTGACGGATGCGATCTGGACGACGTCGGGTCTGGTGATCCTGATGACGCTGGTGGGCGGCATGGGCACGATGGTGGGCCCGATCGTGGGGGCGCTGGTGATCATCGCCCTGGAGAACAAGATCGGCGACCTGGGCCAATGGCTGGCGGGCGTGACGGGGATCCAGTGGTTCACGGGCCTGGGCGAGTCGGTGAGCCTGGTGACCGGGCTGATCTTCATCCTGTGCGTGCTGGCCTTCCGCCGCGGTCTAGTCGGTGAGGCGGGGGCGTTGTGGGAGCGGTTCAGGAAGGCTTCCTGACTTCCGGGCCAAACACCTTGGCGAACGCCTTGTGTTTGGCCGCCCTCCAGGTGGCCGGAAGGTCGCCATTGCACTCGAGCGCTTCGTAGATCTCTCCCACGAGTGCGTTATCGATCATCTTCGCGGTGCGCAGTTTGGCCAGCAGCTCGTGGCCATGCAGCACGTCGAGCAACAGCAGCATCGGCGCGTTTCACCTCAACAACGCGGCGTGCAACGACATGGCGTCCGCGAGTGGCAGATCGAGGATCTGCTGAACATACGCCGGCCCCGTGTCATGCGCCAGCAACATGCGCTGCAACGACGGGAAGAACTCGCTCCGGAACACGTTGTTCGCAACACCGATGTAGGTGGCCGGTTCGGGAGGAGCGCTGCCGAACAGGTCTTGCGCAACCGTGCTGCCGCGTATCGCATGCCGGACAGCGTGAATGTCGGAACGTTCGTCCAACGACAACGGTTCCAACCCAAGGGCGCCAGCGAATGCCTGGACTTGCCGATAAACCGTGAACAGGGAAATCTGATGATCGGCCGCATGGCGGGCCAGCGTCGCGACGATCTCCCCTTTCCGCTTGCAACGACTGCACTCCCACCACGCCTTATCAGCCAGTGCTTGCGGGAAGAGCAGCGCTCCCGCAAAGGCGTCGGCGAAGTCTTCACCTTGCTCCGTCCCCGACAGGGTCGGCGTGTAGACGTGCGCCAACTCGTGCGCCATCCAGAACTTGAAGTCTTCGATTCGGACGTCGAGATTCAAGTAGATGAACGTCACCCGGGTGGCCGGCAACAGGATGTGCAGCGCGTTCTCATGTCGACTCTTGTCGCCCCACAGAACCGGCACGATGAAGGCATCGTTCGCCGCGAATTCGCTGATCAGCGCGCTGTAGGAGAGCCGGGCATCCTCGCCAAGGCCCAGCTTGGCTCGTGTCTGGCCCACCGCGCGCTGAAGATCCGCATAGGCCAGGCTCGGGTTTGGCAACTCTGTGCGCAGCGCCTTGAGTTCGGGCAATGATGGGACCAACGCCCGCAGCAGTTTGCCCCGCGTCACCGCGTCGTCCACGTGTCGCTGGGTCGTTTTCGTCGCCGCGCGTTTGCGGAATGCAATCACCGGACGATCCGGATCATCCGCCTTGATCAACTGCGCCAGCGACAACTGCAAGGCGGTCGACAGCTTGAGAAGTTTGTCGGGCCGAGGGAGCCCCTCGCCCTTGAGCCACAGCGTCACAGCCTGAGCGGAAACCTCGAGCGCGTCCGCCAATTGCTTCTGCGTCCAACCCTTTTTGGCAAGGGCCTCCTTGATGTTCTCGCTGTGGACAACCTTGTGCATAGACGGTGGATTATCGGGCCGCGGGAACTCCTGAATCAAGTTCCTTCAAGTTTCCGCCTTGCCCTTGGTCATGCAGATGCTCGTTAAATCGAGCCGTATCGCGATAAGGCTCGATTTATCGAGCATGGCGGCAGACGGATCGGCCGAGGTGCGGTGACAGCGGACCGGGCCCGGGCGGCGCGACAATCCCCGCCATGACTCCCGCCGCCCCCTCCTCCGCCGCGCCGTCGCGTCTGTCGCTGTACCTGAACCTGATCCGCTGGGATCGGCCGGCGGGCACCTACCTGCTCCTGTGGCCGACGCTCGCCGCCCTCTGGATGGCCGCCGACGGCTGGCCGGGCTGGCACCTGCTGCTGGTCTTTACCCTCGGCACCTTCCTCATGCGCAGCGCCGGCTGTGCCGTCAACGACGTCGCCGATCGCGACTTCGACAAGCACGTCAAGCGCACCGCCCAGCGCCCCGTCACCGCCGGCCTCATCTCCGTCAAGCAGGCGCTGACGCTCGGCGCCGTGCTGTCGCTGATCGCCTTCGCGCTGGTGCTGACGACCAACCCGCCCACCATCCTGCTGTCCTTCGCGGCGCTCGCCGTGACCATCCTCTACCCGTTCACCAAGCGCTGGGTCTCGATGCCGCAGGCGGTGCTGGGCGTCGCTTTCTCGTTCGGCATTCCGATGGCGTTCTCCGCCGCGCTGGGCGGCCGGGAATGGAGCCTCGCCGCGATCGCCGCGTCCGTGCCGGTCGCCGCCTGGGGCCTGCTCGTGGCCAACCTGTTCTGGGTGCTGGCCTACGACACCGAATACGCGATGGTCGACCGCGACGACGACATCCGCATCGGCATCAAGACCTCGGCGCTGACGCTGGGCCGCTTCGACGTCATCGGCGTGATGGCCTTCTACGTCGTGTTCCTCGCGCTGTGGGCGGGGCTGGGATTGCGCCTGGGCATGGGCCATTGGTTCCTGGCCGGCCTCGCCGTCGCGGCGGCGCAGGTGGTCTGGCACTACACGCTCATCAAGGACCGAACCCGCGAAGGCTGCTTCAAGGCCTTCCGCGAGAACCACTGGGTCGGTTTCGCGGTCTTCGCCGGCACGGTGGCCGACCTCGCGCTGCGCTGAACCCGGGCCCGGCGCTCGCAGCGCTCACAGCATGCGGTGCTGCTTCAGGTAGGCGCCGACCTCGCGATAACTCGCGTCCTCGCCGGCGTACTTGACGACGTTGCGCACCGTGCGCAGCCATTCCAGCGTGGTCGGCTGCAGCGTGCCGAGCGCCTCCTCGAAGTCGCTCATGCGCAGCCCGCGCTCGGTGCCCGACAGCCCGTCCAGCACGGCCGATTCCTTGGCCAGCTCGATCAGCCCGTCCATGTCCGCGCCCGAGCAATGCGGCGTGCGCGCCGCCAGCTTGCCCAGGTCGAGCGACTCGGCCGGCACGCCCGTCAGCTTGATGCGCAGCATCTCCTCGCGCGCGGCCGCATCCGGCGGCGGCACGAAGATCTGCCGCGAGAACCGGCCCGGGCGCTTCATCGCGTCGTCCACGTCCCACGGCATGTTGGTCGCGGCGAGCACCAGCACGCCCTGGTTGTCACGGCCCATGCCGTCGAGCTGCGACAGGAACTCGTTGACCACCATGCGCGTGCCGGCGCTGCTGGACTTGGAACGCGCGTAGGCCAGCGCGTCGAGCTCATCGAAGAACAGCACGCAGGGCGTCTGGCTGCGCGCGCGGTCGAACATCGCGGCCAGGTTGCGCTCGCTCTCGCCCTGCCACATCGTCAGCACGTCCGAGACGCCCACCGAGATGAACTCGGCGTTGCACTCGTTGGCCACGGCGCGGGCCAGCATGGTCTTGCCGCAGCCCGGCGGGCCGTACAGCAGGATGCCGCCACCGCTGTTCATCTTGAAGCGCTGGAACAGGCCGGGCTTGAGGAAGGGCTCGATGATCTTCAGCCGGATGGTCTTCTTCAGCGCGTCCATGCCGACGATGCTGGAGAACCGCACCTTCTCCTCGGCCACCTGCTGGATCGCGGCGACCTTGGCGCTCGCGCCACCATTGACCAGCTGCAGCCGCGGCGTCTCGGCGGCGGTCGGCTCGGCGTGCACCGGTTGCGCGCGCGCCGCCAGATCCTCGAGTGCCGGTTCGGTCTCGAAGCCAGGCGCCTGACGCGCGCGGCGATAGAGGTCCAGCGCCTCGGCCGGCGCGTCGGTGAGCCGGCACAGCGCCTGGATCACCAGCGTCGATGCATCGCCGGGACGCTGCTGCGCGAGCAGCCCCGCCTGCACGGCGGCCTCGTCGACACGGTCCGCCTCGATGAGCGCGCGCGCGTAGCGGGCCCGCAGTTCGAGATCGAAAGGCGCCTTCAGCAGCGCTTGTTCAAGGTCCTGCATGAATCCGTTCCAGGGTCAGCGGTCAGGGGCGCTCAACGCGCCGTGAAGTGGCGCACCAGCGGCGGCGCGATCCAGCTGTAGGCCGCGTAGGCCAGCCACGCGAGCCAGAACGTGTCCGACCATTCCGGCGCGCGGACGTCCACGAGGCGGCCGATGGCGATGGCACCGGCCCAGCAGCCCACCGCGCCGGGCCATCCCCAGCGCTGGAGCGGCCACAAGGGGATCAGCGCCCAATGGCTTTCCCGCGCGAGCAGCTTCACGCGCTGCAACGCGTCCGGATCGTCGGGCGAGGCCCGCAGCACGTCCTTCGACAGCCGATAGGCCTCGCGGACCTGGCCCTGCTGCAGCATGCTGCCGATCACCAGCGACAGCGTGGTGTGGCTGTCGGGATGCTCCTTGAGCAATCGCTGCAAGGCGCTGTTGCCGCTGCCCGGGCCTTCGACGATGTCGGACAGCGCCGCAGCGTGGATGGCCGAGCGGTTGTCGGGATCGCGGCGCAGCGCCTCGGCGACCAGGGCCCGGGCCTTGTCCACCTGCAACGTGCGCAGCATCAGCCGCGCGTACGTGGCCAGGAAGGTGGCGCTGCCGGGATAGTCGCGCAGCAGCTGCAGGATCACCGCCTCCGCCTCCGGGAACTGCTCCAGCGCGCTCAAGGTCATGCTCAGCAGATGGCGCGCCTCGAGGTGCGACGGCTCCTGCGCGAGCACGCCGCGCAGCAGATGGAGCGCCTCGGTGTAGGCGTCCTGCAGATAGCGCACCCGGGCCAGCTCGGTCATCAGGTCGGGATGCCGGGGCTCGAGCGCCAGGCCCTCGCCCAGCAGCCGCTCGGCCTCGGCCCAGCGAGAGCGCTCGATCATCACCGAGGCGCGGTCGAGCAGGGTCTCCACGTCGGGCGGCTGGGCGCCGCCATGAGCGGACGTCGGGTCTTGCGGATCGAAAGGGCCCATCAGACGGCTCCCATGTAGACGTCGAAGGCGTGAGTCAGGCCGTAGCCCGCCAGGATGAGGATCACGCCGAGCACGAGGGAGGATTCGCTCTTCACGCCCATCAGGTCGGCGGCGCGGCGTTCACGCGCATGGCGGTGCATGGCCATGAGGGACGCCAGCGACGCGACCAGCGTGACCCAGAGGTGCAGGCTGCGTGGCCCGAGCAGCGCGAGCCACGCGTCGCGGACCGGCGCGCCGAGATTCGTCCAGGGCAGCAGGGCCACGGTGATCAGCACGACGGTCATGCCGGCGAGGAAGGCGGCGTCCTGACGCCAGCGGCGCAGGCGATGGATGCTGATCGCCAGGCAGAAGAGCAGGCTGAGCGGACCACCGAGGAAGGCGGTGAGGAACTGGGTGGTCGAGGAGAGCGGCGGACGCACGCGGACGGATTCAGCGTCCAGGCTGGGCCGGAGCAAGGGCTCGAGCTGAGGATCGGGCATGGGCGGGCAGGTGGTGGAGATCGCGCGGCGATTGTGCCCGCGCCCGCCCAGGCGCGCTGTCGGCGCGGACCCTCAGGACAACAGCTGCACCACCATGTCCGGATGCAGCGGCCAGCCGCCCAGCCCTGCCAGACCCATCACCACGCCGAACGCCGTCGGCACCAGCGCCGCCGCGTACAGCCACCACAGCTGCGTCAGCGCCGTCACCGCCAGCATCGCGATCGCGATCGCCAGCAGCGCGTCGGACAGATCGAACTGGTCATCCCGGTAGTTCAGCGCGTCGTAGCGCTTCCCGTCGGCCTCGGCCTGCTGGCGCAGCTCGTCCTTCTTGCGCGATTGCTCCGCCGCCAGCGTCTCGTAACGCGTGATCGCGTCACGGTAGCCCTCGGCCGCCGATTCCGGCGCGCCTAGCGCCTGCAGCTTGAGCTGCGTCAGCGTGGCCTTGGCCACCTCCTCGCGCGCGTTGCGCGCCTGGTAGAAGGCCCAGTGATCGATCTTGTCGGCCTGCGCCTGCTGCATGGCCTGGTTGATGTTGTCGTCCTTGATCTTGCAGATCCCCATGAACGTCGCCAGCAGCGCCACGGTCAGCGCCACCGACACGTTCAGCCGCGACTGCGGCGGGGAAGACGCCTCCGGGCGCTCGATGGCTTGACGGGCGTTCTCGATGAGTTCTTCGGGGTCGAGGTCCATCGGTTCAGCATACCGAGCGAACCTGAGCGGGACCTGTACGCCGGCCCACCCGCGGCTTACAGCCGGTCCATGCGCGCCAGCGCGGCCACCAGGTCCGACTGCGTCAGGATGCCCACCAGCCGGGCCTCGTCGCCGACGATCGGGATGTGGTGGTGCCCGGTGTCCGCGAACATCGGCACCAGCTCCGCCAGCGGCCGGTCCGCGCTGGCCACGCGCACCTGCCGGCTCATGATCTGGCCGACCACCTCCGGCTTGTCGCTGTGCGTCGTGGGCGTCGGCCGGATCAGGCGGCGCAGCCGCGACGCCCAGTCCTCGTGCAGGTCCAGCGGCGCGCTCCGCATGAAGTCCGCCAGGGTCACGATGCCCACCACGCGACGCGCCCGGTCCACCACCGGCAAGGCCTTGATGTGATGCTCGCGCAGCAGCGACCAGGCCTCCTGCAGCGGCGTGCCCCACGCCACCGTCTTCACATCGAGCGACATCACGTCCCCACAGCGCAGCGTCGTCATCCGCCGCCGCGCGGCCAGCAGCGCGGCCTCGTCGACGATCGCCTGCAGGTCGTCGCGCGGCACGTCCAGCACCTGGTTGTAGCGGGCCAGCACCGCGTCCAGGTCGCTGCCCTGGAAGGCTGTCCCTCCCGCCCCAGCGGCCGCGGGCGTCGAGGGTCTCGTGGGCGTCGACAGGGTCACCTGCGGATGCGGGTAACGACGTCCGGTGACCCCGTTGTAGGCCATGCCCGTCAGCACCATCAGCGCCGAGTTCAGCAGCACCGGGTCCAGCGCGAAGCGCCAGTCCTGCACGCCGCTGAGCACCATCAGCAGCGCCGCGGCGCCGCCGGGCGGATGCAGGCAGCGCAGCAGGAACATCAGCCCGATCGCCCCGCCCACGGCGATCGCCGCGGCGAGCTCCGGCACGCCGCCGAAGAGATGCGCGCAGGCGATGCCCACCAGCGCCGAGGCCGTGTTGCCCATCACCACGGCCCAGGGTTGCGCCAGCGGACTCGCCGGCACGCCGAACACCAGCACCGCGCTTGCACCCAGCGGCGCGATCAGCCACGGCACGCCGGGCGCATGTCGCGACAGCAGTTCTGTGAGCAGCGCCGTGGCCAGCAGGCCGGCGATCGCGCCGGCCACCACGCGCAGCCGCTCGCCCGCGTCGACCCGCATCGGCGCGGGCCGCAGGGCCTGCAGCCAGGCGTGCATCGCGTCCCGCCAGCGCGCGTTGCTCATCGCCTGGACCTCGTCTTGCGACGCAGCGGACCGGGGTCGCGCGAGGCGACCTCGGGCACGAACATCTCCATCACCCGCAGCTGCTGGCCATGCCGGGTGAAGACGGAGTTGCGCGACCACTGCATCAGCGCTGGCGCCTCGGTGCCGGTCGCCTCTCGCCATTGCCGCTGCATCTGGCGGTGCGTTGCGCCGTGGCGCGTCACGCGCCGGGGTTGCAGCTCGCTGCGATGGATGCGGGGGTCGTCGTAGAGCAGATGCCCCAGCGGCCGGCTGCCCAGGCCCTTGAGCGCCTTCCAGGGCCCGGCCAGCGCGTGCCCGTGCACCGCGGAGCGCGCCCACACCAGCGGCGCGCCATCGACATACAGCATCACCTCGCGCACCACGGTCAGCCCGCGCGCCGGCAGGCCCAGCGCCGCGCGCTCCTGCGGACGCAGCGGCGCGACGGTCTGGCGCAGCACGCGCACCTCATAACGGCGGCCGGTGGCGGCCAGGCGCTTGCTCAGCGAGCCCGGCGCGCGCAACCACGCGCGCAGGCCCCATCGGTCGGCAATCCCCATCGGTCGAATCAGGCGCGGCCGAATTCATCGCCCAGCTCGCCGGCACGGCGATGCGCGGCCTTGACCGCGCGCTCGATCGCGTCGCCGACACCGTCGGCCTGCAAGCTCTCGATCGCGGCGTGGGTGGTGCCGCCCTTGGAGGTCACCTTCTCGCGCAAGGCGGTCGGGGACTCGCCCGAGTGCAGCGCCAGCGCCGCGGCACCGCCGCAGGTGGCCAGGGCCAGCTCGCGCGCCTTGGGCTCGTCCAGGCCCAGCGCCTGCGCGGCGGCGACCATGTGCTCGACGAGGAAGAAGAAATACGCCGGGCCCGAGCCCGACAGCGCGGTGACGGCGTCGAGGTCGCTTTCGCGGTCGACCCAGACGGTGCGGCCCGTGGGCTGGAGGAGTTGATCGACAAGCGCGCGGTCATCCGCGGTCACGGCGGCGCTCGCATGCAGTCCGGTGATGCCCTGACCGATCAGCGCTGGCGTGTTGGGCATGCCGCGCACGACGCGCGACGCACCGGTCGCCTGAGCGATCGCATCGGCGCGCAGCCCGGCCATCACCGACAGCTGCAGCGCGTTGCTCACGTGCGGTGCCACGGGCTTCGCGGCTTCCTGGAAGAGCTGCGGCTTGACGGCCCACACGACGGCGCGGGCGCGGGCCAGCGAGGCATCGGCCGCGGGCAGCGCGTGCACGCCGTGATCGGCGGCCAGGCGCTCGCGCTGGGCCTCGAAGGGCTCGACCACCAGCAGGTCCTCGGCCGGATAACCGGCCCGGCGCAGGCCGCCGACGATGGCGCTCGCCATGTTGCCGCCACCGATGAATGCGATGCAGGAACTCATGCAGGCAGTTTACTTTGACCGCCTCTGGCCCTCACCCCCGCCCTCTCCCGCAAGCGGGAGAGGGAGTCTGAACAGCGCCAACCGATCGCCCTCGCCCGCGAAGCGGGAGAGGGAGGGGTGAGGGCTCGTGATCGACAGCGAGCCCTGCCCCGAGCCCTCACCCCCCGCCCTCTCCCGCTTCGCGGGCGAGGGGGCCCAATGCGCACCGATTGGCAACGTTGCTCTCCCGCAAGCGGGCGAGGGAGTCAGCGCACTCGCAACATCGACGCGCACAGCTCGCCCAGCGTCGCGATCGCGCGGCGCTGCGCGTCGTCCATCGGGTTGCCGGCGTTGATGCGGATGAAGTGATCGAAGCGGTCCGAGTTCGAGTACATCAGCCCCGGTCCCAGCCGCACGCCCTTGTCCAGCGCCGCGTGGAACACCGCGAGCGACGACAACCCCTCCGGCAGTTCCACCCACAGGCTCGGCCCGCCCGGAGGCAGGCTCAACCGCGTGCCCGCAGGAAGCTCGTCGGAGAGCGCCGCCGCCATCTGCTCGCGCTGCGTCGCGAGCTTGGCGCGCAGCGTGCGCAGATGGCGTTCGATCTGCCCGCCAGCGAGGAACTCCGCCAGGATCGCCTGCCCGAGCATCTCGTTGGGCCGGCTCTGCGCGTACTTGAGGATCTCCACCCGCGGCTGCCAGCGCCCCGCCGCGATCCAGCCCACGCGCATGCCCGGCGCCAGCGTCTTGTGCAGCGACGAGCAGAAGATCACCCGCCCCGTCGTGTCCCAGGACTTGATCGCGCGCTGCGGCGCGTCGCACAGCAGCGCGTAGGTGTCGTCCTCGATGAGCGCCAGATCGCGCGCCTCGCACACCGCCAGCAGCGCCTGCTTGGCCGCATCGGGCATCACCGCGCCCAGCGGGTTCTGCAGGTTGGGCACGACCACCACCGCCTTGAGCCGGGGCTCGCGCGCCGCGGCCGCCTCGAAGGCCTCCACCGACATCCCCGTGTGCGGACTCGTGGGGATTTCGAGCGCCCGCAGCCCGAAGCTCTCCAGCAGCTGCAGCAGGCCGTAATACGTCGGCGACTCCACCGCCACCGCGTCCCCCGGCGAGGTCACCGCGCGAAGCGCGATGCCCAGCGCCTCGGTGCAGCCATGCGTGATGACGAGCTGCGACGGATCGAGCTGGATCTGCGCGTTCAGCGCCAACCGCGACAAGCCCTGGCGCAACGCGAGCAGCCCCTGCGGATCGGGCTGCACGCCGAGGATCTCGGGCCGCCGGCGCAGCAGCCGCTGGCCGTGCAGCGCCAGCGCGCGGGTCGGATACAGCGACGGATGCGCGCATGCGCCCGACAGGTTGACCTCGGCCTTCGCGGCGATGCCCCGGGTCAGGATCTCCGAGATGCGCTCATGCACCCCGACGAATCGCGCCGGATCGGCCTGCGTCTGGCGCGGCTCGGCCGCGCGCGCCAGCCGGGTCGCCCGGGGCGGCCGCACGAAGTAGCCGGCGCGCTGCCGCGCCTGCAGCAGGCCCTGGCTCTCCAGCAGCCGGCAGGCCTGCAGCGCGGTGCTCAGGCTCACCCGGTGCAGCCCCATCAGCGTGCGCACCGAGGGCATCCGGCTGCCCGGCGGCATCGTGCCGGCGGTGATGGCCTGGCGGTAATGCGCCGCGACCTGCGCGTAAAGAGGGTCCGAAGCATCCATGGCGGCGATTCTGCGCCCGCGTGCGCGCGAGGCACCGGAACAGCGGGCGCTCAGCCGATACGGAACAGCACGCGCGAACCCGCTGTTCCGCAGAACAAAAGGCGCCGCTGTGCCTGTCGCCCGCAGGCGCGGCTCGGAACACTGGAGGCCAGTCGTATCGAGGCGCCCTCCCGGGCGACACCGTCATGTTCCTTTCCGCTGTCCTGAGCGCCCTGCCCGTCCCCTGGCCCTGGCAGGCCGCGAAGTCGCCGGCTTCTGCCGGTTCTGCCGGGCGCCGCCCACGGGGCCGCGCCACCGAATCCGGCGCGCCCGCTGAACACACCCTGCCCGTCGGGCAGTCGCTGATGCTCAGGCTCCCGCGCGGCACCGTGGTCCATGTCCACGCGGGCGTGATCGACGTCGAGGACACGCCCTCGCTGTGGGCCGACCACTGCTGGCCACAGCCGCGGCGTTTCCGCGCCGGCCAGGTCTGGGTCGTGCCGCGCACCACCTGGTGGCGGCTCGACAGCCGCGTCTCGCGCGATCCGGCCAGCCGGATCAGCTGCCGCGGCTGAGGCCCTCGTCGACGCTCAATGCACGCCGGCCAGCAGCGCGGCGTTGCCGCCCGCGGCGGCGGTGTTGATCGTCAGCGTCTGCTCCGCGACCAGGCGATAGAGCTGGCGCGCATCGGCCAGTTCCACCATCGGCACGACCGGCAGGATCGCGCCGTCACGGCTGGCCAGCTCGCGCTGGACCGGCAGTTGCAGCGCCGCCGGAGCGATCACGCCGGCCAGCTTCGTCGCGCGCAGCACCGCGCCCAGCTGATCCGCCGGCAGCGTCTGCATCGCCGCCGCCGTCACGCCGCCGCGCATCAGCGCGGTGCGCAGCTCCTGCGCGGTGTCGCCGCCGCCAACGATCGCCACCGCGTTGCCCGCCACCAGCGCCGCGCCCAGCGCGCGCGCCAGTTCCTCGGCCGACGCGCCCTGCGCCAGCACCGCGATCACGCCGCGTCCGTGCAGGCGCAGCTCGTTGCTCTCGCCGGTCGGGCCGGGCAGCGTGATGTTCACCAGCGCGCGACGCGCGGCCGTGCCCAGCGTGCGCCAGGCGCCGGCCACTGCCGGCGACTGGCCCGCGGCGGAGCGCTCCAGCGCGGTGGCGCGCTCGTCGACCGGGCGCTCGGCCCAGGCCTCATGCGCGGTGAACAGCGGCGACAGGTCCGCGCCCGCGCCGGTCGTGGCCAGCGCCGGTTCCGTCATCGGCACCTCGACCTTGGGCTGCGCGACGAAGCGCAGCAGGTAGTGCGGACCGCCCGCCTTCGGGCCGGTGCCCGACATGCCCTCACCGCCGAACGGCTGCACGCCGACGACCGCGCCGATGATGTTGCGGTTGACGTAGACGTTGCCGATGCGGGCTTCCGAGGCCAGGCGCAGCGCGCGGCTGTCGATGCGGGTCTGGATGCCCAGCGTCAGGCCGTAGCCCAGCGCGTTGATCTCCCGCACGACACCGTCCACGTCGCCGTTCCAGCGCACGACGTGCAGCACCGGGCCGAAGATCTCCTTCTTCAGCGACGCGATCGTCGGCAGCTCCACCGCCACCGGGGGCAGCAGACGCGGGCAGCCGTCGGCCGACACCGCCTCGGCGATCAGCGTGGCCTCGCGCTTGAGACGCTGCACCTCGGCCGACACGCCCTGGAAGGCCTCGTCGTCGATCAGCGGGCCGACGTCGGTCGCCAGGTCGGAGGTGTCGCCCACGCGCAGTTCCTTGACCGCGCCGCGCAGCATCTCGATGACGCCATCGGCCACCGCCTCATGCACCGCCAGCAGGCGCAGCGCCGAGCAACGCTGGCCCGCGCTGCGGAAGGCCGATTGCACGACGGCGTCGATGACCTGCTCGGGCAGCGCGGTCGAGTCCACGATCATCGCGTTCAGCCCGCCGGTCTCGGCGATCAGCGGCAGCGCGGCGGCGCCGGGCTTGGCCGCGAGCTGGCGGTTGATGATCTGCGCGACCTGCGTCGAGCCGGTGAAGCACACGCCCGCGGTCTGCGGCGCGGCCACCAGGCGCGCGCCGACGGTTTCGCCGCGGCCATGCACCAGTTGCACCGCATCGCGCGGCACGCCCGCCGCGTGCAGCAGCGCGACGCACTCGGCCGCGACCGCCGGGGTCTGCTCGGCGGGCTTGGCGGCGACCGCGTTGCCCGCGGCCAGCGCGGCCACCACCTGGCCGGCGAAGATCGCCAGCGGGAAGTTCCACGGCGAGATGCACACGAACACGCCGCGCCCGTTCAGCGCGACGCCGTCCGCGGCCAGGCGCTCGGCCTCGTCGGCGTAGTAGCGCAGGAAGTCGATGGCCTCGCGGACCTCGCTGATCGCGTCGCCGAGGCTCTTGTAGGCCTCCTTGACGAGCAGCGCGCAGTAGCGCGGCAGCTGTTCCTGCATCGCGTCGGCGGCGCGGCGCAGCACGGCGGCGCGCTCGGCCACCGGCGTCGCGTTCCAGGCGGCGAAACCGCCCTGGAGGCTCGCCATCGAGGCGTCGACCGCCTCCGGCGAGGCTTCATTCATGACCGGCACGGTGCAGGCGGCCAGCGCGTCCAGCAGCGGCTGGCGCTGTTCGGGCACCGCCAGGTCCAGGCCCGACGAGTTGTCGCGGCCACGTCCCGACGCATCGCGGTACAGGTCGATGGGCAGCGGCAGCGCGGCTTCCTCGTGGATGTCGTCCAGCGGCGAGCCCAGCAGCTCCTCGGGTGCGACCGTGGGATCGGCCAGCTGATGCACGAACGACGAGTTCGCGCCGTTCTCCAGCAGGCGGCGGACCAGGTAGGCCAGCAGGTCGCGGTGCTCGCCCACCGGGGCGTACACGCGGCAGGGGATGGAGCCGTCCTTCAGCACCTCGCGGTAGACGCCCTCGCCCATGCCATGCAGGCGCTGCATCTCGAACTTGGCGCCCAGCGCGCGGGCCATCTGCAGGATGGCGGCGATGGTGCCGGCGTTGTGGCTCGCGAACTGCGGATAGATGACGTCGTGGTGCTTCAGCAGCGCCTGCGCGCAGGCGAGGTAGGAAACGTCGGTGTGCGGCTTGTGCGTGTAGACCGGATAGCACGGCAGGCCCTGCTCCTGCGCGCGCTTGATCTCGCCGTCCCAGTAGGCGCCCTTGACCAGGCGGACCATGAACTTCAGACCATGCTTGCGCGCGATCGCGGCGACCGCCTCGACCACGTCGCGGGCACGCGTCTGATACGCCTGCACCGCCAGGCCGAAGCCGCGCCATTGCGGGAAGTGCGTGGCGATGCGGGCCGCCAGCGCGTCCAGCAGCTCCAGCGAGATCTCCAGCCGATCCACTTCCTCGGCGTCGATGGTCAGGTTGATGTTGGCCTGCGCGGCCTTCTCGACCAGCTGCCACACGCGCGGCAGCAGTTCGGCGTAGACGCGCTCGCGCTGCAGCACCTCGTAGCGCGAGAACAGCGCGGACAGCTTGATCGAGATCCCGTCGCTGCCCTCGGGCGACTCGGCCTTGCGGCCCGCGGCGATGGCGGCGATCGCGTTCAGATAGGACGCCTGATAGCGCTCGGCATCGCGCTCGGTGCGGGCGCCCTCGCCCAGCATGTCGTAGGAGAAGCGCAGCTGTGCCTGCACCTTGCGGGCGGCATCGGCTTCCTTCATCGCTTCCTGGATGTTGCGGCCCAGCACGAACTGGCGGCCCAGCAGCTGGATCGCGCGCACCGTCGCGGCGACCACCGTCTGCGCGCCCAGGCGCTTCATCAGGCCGGAGTCAGCCTCGGCGTCGGGCAGGAACTTCTTGGACAGCGAGATCGCGCTGGCGGCCAGACCGGCCAGCATCTTGTGCGGGCCGTCGGAAGCGCCGTCGAAGTCCGCGCGGCCGAGCTGGTCGGCGGTCAGCGCGATCGCGGTCTCCGCGTCCGGCACGCGCAGCAGCGCCTCCGCCAGGCGCATCAGGGCGAGGCCCTCGGCGCTGGTGATCGGGTACTCGCGCAGCAGCGACTCCATGGCCCAGAACGGCGCCGGATTGGACCGCACCTGCTGCACCCAGGGACGCGCCAGGTCGATCACGGCGGGCCAGTTCAGCGATCGCAGCTCGGCGGCGAGCGCGCGCACCAGCGGCAACTCCTCGCGGTACGGGTCGGGCAGGCGGGAGGTCTCCGGCGGGAGGGGGAAGGCGGTCATGGTGTCCTCGGATGTTCGTGCGAGGGGCGTTCCCCTAGCGAATGACGGGAGTGTAAAAAGGACAGGTCCGAATTAATCTCCAATGTTTAGAGCTTCCACCGCACGGAATCCAGCATGAGCGACCTTCAGGACCTGGACAAGATCGACCGGCGCATCCTGGGCCTGCTGCAGCAGGACGGCCGGATCAGCAACCTGAAGCTGGCCGAGGAGGTGCAGATGTCCGCCACGGCGGTGCTGGAGCGGGTGCGCCGGCTCACGCGCGACGGCTTCATCCTGGGTTACGAGGCGCGGCTGAACCCGGCCAAGCTGGGCGCGCAGATGCTGGTGTTCATCGAGATCCTGCTGGACCGGACGGTGCATGACGTCATGGACAACTTCCGGGCCGCGGTCCAGGCCCGGCCGGAGATCCTGGAATGCCACCTGGTGGCGGGCGGTTTCGATTACCTGCTGAAGACGCGGGTGTCGGACATGGCGGCCTACCGGGAGTTCATCGGCGCGGTGATCTGGACGCTGCCGGGCGTGCGCGAGACGCGGACCTACGCGGTGATGGAGGAAGTGAAGCACACGACAGCGCTACCCCTGTGAGATCCGCCCACCGCCGACGTGGGCAAGCGGATTCAAGGGGGAGATGTCCTCCCCCCTCGGCCCCTCCATTTGCGGGCTGCCGTACAAGGTCCGACAGGATCACCATGGAGTGCCCCTTCCCGTGATCCCGGAGTCCCCCGATGAAGTACCGGTCCTCCCTTCCACAGCATCCGCAGCCGGCGCTCAGGCCGCTGGCGGTTGGCGGCGGATCCGACAGCCAGTATCCGAGCCATTACGGCGACAGCGATTTCAGCCACGGCGAGAGCCGCTTCGCCGACAACGGCAGCAGCTTCGGCGATTCCGACTTCGGCTTCGAGCCGCCCCGGCGGCGCGGCGCGGCCGGGCCCGTCGAGAGCTGGTATGACTCGAGCTACATCCTGCGCCGAGGCCTCGAGGTCCGCGAGCTCAGCGCCAAGGAATGGCGGCTATGGGACAGCGAGCCCTCGCCGCCGACAGCCCCGCGACGACGCGTGAACGGCGAGAACGACGGTTGACGAAGGCTGGCGACGGCTGACGCCCGCTGATGTGGGCTGATCAGGCCAGCTGCAGGCGCTTGGCCGGCGCGCGGCGCAGCGGCTCGGGCGGTGGCGTGAGCACGAAGTCCTCGGCCGGCATCGGGCGGCCGTAGTACCAGCCCTGCGCCCAGTCGCAGCCCTCGCGGCGCAGCCACTCGGCCTGCTCCATCGTCTCGACGCCCTCGGCCAGCACATCCAGGTTCAGGCTGCGCGCCAGCACGATCACGGTGCGCGCGATCGCGGCGACGTTGGCGTCGCTGCTCAGCTCGTTGACGAAGCTGCGGTCGATCTTGAGCGTGCTCACCGGCATGCGCTTCAGGTAGGCCAGCGAGGAATAACCGGTGCCGAAGTCGTCGATGGCCACGCGCACGCCGCGATTGGAGATGCGCGTCAGCAGGCTGATCGCCTGTTCGGCGTCCTCGAGCAGCAGGCTCTCGGTGACCTCCAGCTCCAGCGCGCTCGGCGGGCAGCCGGTCTCGCCCAGGATGAAGTCCAGCGTCTCGATGAAGTCCGGCTGACGCAGCTGACGCGCGGACACGTTCACGGCGACCTGCTGCGGCTTGCCTTCCTGGCCCTGCCAGCGCGCCACCTGCGCGCAGGCCTGCTCCAGCACCCAGCGGCCGATCGGGATGATCAGCCCGGTCTCCTCGGCCAGCGGGATGAAGTCCGCGGGCGAGATCGGGCCGCGCGTCGGATGACGCCAGCGCAGCAGCGCTTCCGCGCCGATCAGCTGACCGTCGCTCAGCCGCACCTGCGGTTGATATTCCAGGCGGAACTGCGCCGCCTCGTTGGCCTGGCGCAGCGCGTGCGTCAGCTCGAAGCGCTGCTGCACCGCCTGCGTCAGCTCCGGCCGGTAGGCCTGGACCGAGCCGCGCGCGTGCAGCTTGGCGCGCACCATGGCGACCTCGGCATTGCGCAGCAGCTCGTCGACGTGCGTCCCGTCGGCCGGGAACAGCGCCAGTCCGACGCTCGCGCCGACATTGAATCGGTGGTTGTCGATGACGATGGGCTCGTCCATCGCCTGGATCAGGCGATCGCCCAGCCGCATCGCGGTCTCTTCGTCGACCAGGCCCGACAGCACCACGACGAACTCGTCCGCGCCGACGCGCGCCACCGAATCGCTCAGCCGCGTGACGTTGGCGAAACGCGCCGCGGCCGTCAGCAGCACCTGGTCGCCGGCGGCATGGCCGGCGATGTCGTTGACGTCGCGGAAGCCGTCCAGGTCGATGTACAGCACCGCCACGCAGGTGTGCTCGCGCTGCGCGTTGCCCACCTGGCGCGCGATGCGGTCACGCAGCAGCGCCGCGTTGGGCAGGCCGGTCAGGCTGTCGTGGAGCGACTGGTGCAGCAGCTCGGCCTCGGTCTGCTTGATGCGGGAGATGTCGGTCAGCACGCTCAGGTACTGCACCTGGTCAGGGTCGCCCGACGGCGACGGCACCTTCACGAAGGTGGCCCACATCGGGATCGATTCGCCGTTCTTGTGGCGCTCGGTGACCTCGCCGCTCCACTTGCCCACGCTGGCGATGTCCGCCCAGAGCTGGCGCAGCTTGTCGGGATCCTGCTCGGCCTCGCGCAGCAGCAGCGGGCGCTTGCCCAGCAGCGTCTGGCGGTCATGGCCGACCATCGCCACCAGCGCCGGATTCACGTCCACGATGCGCAGGTTGTGGTCGATGACCATGATCCCCTCGCCGCAGTGCTCGTACACCGTGGCGGCGCGGCGCGCGGCATCGGTGGCCTGCTGCAGCTGGGTGACGTCGCGCGCGATGGCGACCTGGCCCAGGTACTGGTCGTCGTCGAAGACTCGCGCGCTGAGCACGTCCAGGCAGCGTCCGACGCCCTCGTCCCCCTCGCGCCAGGTCAGGCTGCGGCCATCGGACTGGGTGTCGACCCAGCCCGGCGGATTGGGCAGGTCGGCGTCGCGGCGGCCGATCAGTTCCTGCTCGGTGAGGCCCACGGCGCGCTCGAAGGCCGGATTGCAGCCCTCATAGGCGCCGTTGGCGTCCTTGAAATACATCGGGTCGGGAATCGCGTTGAGCAACGCGCTGAGCCGGGCGCGCTCGCGGCGCACGCGCTTGAGTTCCTCGCGGCGGCGCTGCAGTCGGCCGCGCTGCTGCAGGAACAGGCTGACCATCACGCCCAGCGTCAGGCCGCCGATCACGCAACCCGCGCCCAGCCAGAACACCGTCGATCCGGAATCGATCCAGGCCGGCAGGTGCGGCACCATCGACGCGGTCGCCGAAGGCACCGGCGCGGACGCATGCACCGACGCGTCCGCCCATGCCGGCGTGCTCAGGCACGCAGGCATCAACGCGGACACGGCAAAGCAGTCCCAACGACGGGGCAGGCGAAGTCGCATGGATCACCAGGCTTTTCTTGTTCGAATGGCGGGGGCAACAGCTGGCCCCGTGTCGGCGACGTGCGCGGGTGGCGGACGTTCCCTCTTGCTCGACTGCCGGAGTATCGACGTCCGGCGGAATTTGTAGCTAGGGGTTACAGCGAGGCCGCCACCTGGGTTCCCTGCAGGATTGCACGCTTTGCGTCCAATTCTTTGGCCTCCGCCGAACCGCCGATCAGATGGACCGATCGACCCGCCGCGCGCAGCGGCGCCTCGAGTTCGCGCAGCGGCTCCTGTCCCGTACACAGCACGATGGTGTCGCAGTCGATGCGCTCGGGATCGGTGCGGTCCTCGCCCTGGCTGATCCACAGGCCGTGTTCATCGATGCGTTCGTACTGCACGCCGCCGATCATGCGCACGCCGTGCGTCTTGAGCGC
Organism: Roseateles sp. So40a; assembly: GCF_048081605.1. Taxonomy (NCBI): domain Bacteria; kingdom Pseudomonadati; phylum Pseudomonadota; class Betaproteobacteria; order Burkholderiales; family Sphaerotilaceae; genus Roseateles; species Roseateles sp. So40a. Next base: position 5,138,162 of record NZ_CP182288.1, read on the forward strand.
GGCGCGATGGATCCAGCCCGTGGTCTTGCCCAGGCCCGCGCCGAGCTTGCCCGCGCGCCGCTGCAGCAGCGTGACCTCGCGCTCGGCGGGCTCGGGCTGCGGACGCGCCAGGCCGCCGCGGGTCTCTTGCGGATCGCCCACGCCCCAGTGCTTGCGCCACGCCGGTGCGTCGAGCGCCAGCGAGTGGCCCTGCTCCAGCAGGAACTCCGCGACGTCGAAGCCGATGCCGCCCGCGCCGACCACCGCCACGCGGCGGCCCACCGGCTTCTCGCCGCGCAGCACTTCGAGGTAGGTCAAGACCTGGCCCCGCGCGACGCCGTCGGCCTGGCCAGGGATGCGCGGATCGCGCGGCGTGACGCCGGTGGCGAGCAGCACCTCGTCGTAGTCCATCAGCTCCTGCGCGCCGACGCGGCGGCCCAGCTGCGGGGTCACGCCCAGCAGCTCCAGCCGGCGCTTGAAGTAGCGCAGCGTCTCGTGGAACTCTTCCTTGCCCGGGATGCGCTTGGCCAGGTTGAACTGGCCGCCGATCTCGGTGGCGGCGTCAATCAGCGTGACCTCGTGGCCGCGCTCGGCCAGCGTGGTGGCGGCCGCCAGTCCGGCGGGTCCGGCACCGACGACTGCCACGCGCTTGCGCGGCTGACCGGCCGCGACCGGCACGATGCGCAGCAGCGTCTCGTGACCGGCGCGCGGATTCACGAGGCAGGACGCGACCTCCTGCTTGAACACGTGATCCAGGCAGGCCTGGTTGCAGGCGATGCAGGTGTTGATCTCGTCGGCGCGGCCCTGCGAGGCCTTGCGCACGAAGGCCGGATCGGCCAGCAGCGGGCGCGCCATCGAGACCATGTCGGCCGAGCCGTCGGCCAGCACCGATTCGGCGACCTCCGGCGTGTTGATGCGGTTGCTGGTGACCAGCGGCGTGCGGATGCCCTCGGCATGGAGCTGGTCGCGCAGCTTCTTCGTCACCCACGCGAAACCGGCGCGCGGCACGCTGGTGGCGATCGTGGGGATGCGGGCCTCGTGCCAGCCGATGCCGGTATTGATGATGGTGGCGCCGGCCTTGGCGACCGCGCGCGCGAGCTGCAGCACCTCGTCCCAGTTGCCGCCGTCGGGCACCAGGTCGAGCATCGACAGGCGGTAGATGATGATGAAGTCCGGGCCGACGGCCTCGCGCATGCGGGTGAGGATCTCCACCGGCAGCCGCATGCGGCGCGCGAAGTCGCCGCCCCAGGCGTCGTCGCGCTGGTTGGTCGCGGCGACGAGGAACTGGTTGATGAAGTAGCCCTCGGAGCCCATCACCTCGACGCCGTCGTAACCGGCCTCGCGCGCGAGCACGGCGCAGCGCACGAAGGCGCGGATCTGGCGCTCGACGCCGCGCTCGCTCAGCGCATGCGGCGTGAACGGCGAGATCGGCGACTTCAGCTTCGACGGCGCGACGTTGAACGGGTGGTAGCCGTAGCGGCCGGTGTGCAGGATCTGCAGCGCGATCTTGCCGCCCTCGGCATGGACGGCGCCGGTGATGGCCTGATGGCGGCGCGCGGCGCCGCCGGTCATCAGCGTGCCGGCGAAGGGCTTGGCCCAGCCGGCGATGTTGGGCGCGTAGCCGCCGGTGACGATCAGGCCGACGTCGCCGCGGGCGCGTTCGGCGAAGTACTCGGCCAGTCGGCCGATGTGCTTGCGCGAGTCCTCCAGCCCGGTGTGCATGGAGCCCATGAGCACGCGGTTCTTGAGGGTCGTGAAGCCGAGATCCAGGGGCGACAGCAGCTGCGGGTAGGCGTTCATCGCGCGGATGCTAGCGCCGTCCCTCGCGCGGGATTAGAGAGCAACGACCACGCGGGATTTCCCTGAGGCCCGCTTGCCGGGCTTGGGCGTGTCCGCGTCGCGCCCTTCATGCAAGGCACACCAAGTGGCAACCGTGTGTCGGTCTTGATATTGAAGTTCACAAACCTGGCAAGCGGCCACAAGCCGCAGCAACACGGGCCTCGTTCAATCGCCGCATCCTCAATCGGAGTGTCGGACGATGCGATTCAAGACCTGGGCCCTGGGCCTGAGCGTGGCCACCGCGGCCCTGCTGGCCGCCTGCGGCGGCGGCAGCAGCGACAGCAAGGCGCAGATGCGCCTCCTCAACGCGAGCATTGGTTATGCCTCGCTGGACATGGCGGTGGACAGCACGACGGTGAACTCCGGCGTGACCTACGCGGCGGTGGGCAGTTATGCCGACGTCAAGACCGACGCCACCGGCACCGAGGTGCAGAGCAACAACGTGGGCAGCACGCTGGTGTCGTCGACGCCGTCGCTGGCCGCGGGCAGCCATTACACGATGATCGCGTACGGCGCGGCGGGCTCGATCCGCACGACGCTGCTGCAGGAAGACCAGGAAGTGCCGGCCTCGGGCAAGTCCAAGCTGCTGGTGCTGAACCTGGCGCCGGACGCGGGCTCGATGGACGTCTACGTGACGGGCGCCGATGAGACGCTGGACGCGGCCTCGACGGTCGCGAGCAGCATCGCCACGGGCTCGGGCAGCGGCTACATCACGCTCAACAGCGGCACCTTCCGCGTGCGCATGACCGCGGCCGGCACGAAGAGCGACCTGCGGCTGGACATCCCCAGCATCACGCTGCCGTCGGCCGGTGTGTCGACGCTGATCCTGACGGGCAGCAGCGGTGGCGTGCTGGTCAACGGCATCCAGCTGGTGCAGCAGGGCGCGACGACCAACTTCCCGAACTCGACCTCGCGCGCCCGTCTGGTGGCCGCGGTGGGCGGCAGCGCGCTGGTGTCGGGCTCGATCGGCCAGACCTCGCTGATGCCCACGTCGGTGGCGCCGACGATCGGCGACTACACGACGGTGACGTCGGGTTCGGCGGATCTGGCGGTGTACGTGAATGGCACGCTGATGTCGTTCGCGAAGCCGACGCTGGCGGCGGGTGCGGACTACACGCTGATGGTGTGGGGCACGGCGGCCGATCCGAAGCTGGCGGTGCTGACCGACGACAACAAGCTGCCGACGAACTACACGACGAGCGCGAAGATCCGGCTGGTCAACGGCGTGGCGAGCGCGGCGACGGGCCTGACGCTGAACGTGGACTACAGCGCGCTGGCGTCCAACGTGGTGGCGGGCACGGGCTCGACGCCGGCGACGACGCCGGCCTCGACGTCGGCGCTGCTGACGGTGAACTCGCCGTCGTCGACGACGCCGGTGTACAGCCTGAGCGATCTGAACATCCAGGCGGGCTACGTCTACACGGTGTTCGTGATGGGCGACAGCACGGCGATGGTCGGTTCGCTGCGCCGCGAGCGCTCGTCCAACTGATGACCTGAACGACTGGGCCGGGAACAGATCCCGGCCCCGGGCGACTGAACGCCCCTGCCGAGCGCGGCGGTCCTGGCGACCGAAGCCCGGTGACACCACCTCCCTGTTGGCCACGTCCTCTCACGAGGCGTGGCCTTTTTTTCGTTCAGTTCGCCTTCACCGCTTCTCGCATCTGATCGTGATCGAAGGCGTCTTCGAAGGCCTTCAATTCGGTCTTGCTCAGACCCACGTCCGATGCAGCTCCGACCTCCCGCCAGCGCGTCACCGCTGAGGCGACCTCTCGAAGGACACGAAGCGCTTCCTGCCTCGTCAGCAAGAAGGAGCCGCACGCGTCCAGCAGTTGGGTCACGGTCTCGATGGGGCCGGCATCCTCGCTGAGCCAGGTCTTGGATTCACGCAGCTTGCCCGGCATCGGATTCAGATCGAACGCGGGTGCCAGGCGCCACTGGTCATTGGCTGCATAGAGGAAGCCGAGATTGCGCAGGTGATCGTCGGTGTTGGTGATGAGCAGGTTGAACACCAGGCGTCGCCAGAGTTGCCGGGCATCGCGTTCCGGCTCCGCGCCCTTGCGCATCAGGACGTCGACGACTTCGGTATAGGCCCGTTGGGACGGTCGTTCCGCCTGCAGCATCGAGGCGGCCGACAGATAGGGGATGCGCCCGCCTTCAAGCGTCCGGTCGAAGCGCTCGATGACCGCGACGGCCGTTCCGTTCACGTCGACAGCGCGCGCACGCGGCACATCGATGCCGGCGTCGGCGGCCAGACGAAGGGCGAGTACTTCGCCGCGCGTCACATTGGTCGAGTCCCCGATGCTCGGAAACTTTCCGATGCACAGGCGCCCCGACTCGTCCAGGATCGTGCACTTGGGTCGCATCCCGCCGAGCGAGGTGCCCTTGCCTTGCAGGTATCGCAGGTCCTCCTGCGTTTCCTTGCTGCGCTCGACGGCGCGCGTCGCCCGATAGATGCGCTCCAACTCGATGAAGGGGGGCGTGCTCCGCTCGCCCGCTGCGACGGCGCGCAATGCGGCACCGTCCTTCATCAGACGCAAGGCACCCACGCGGCTGAAATCGTCGACTGCGCACAGGTAGTCGACCTCTCGAAGCGGCCCCAAGGACGCGTCCTTCTTTCGCGCCTTCGCATGCGCGCGATCGATGACCTGCCGGCCCCACGCATCCGGCTCGGTGTCGGCCAATGCGAAGAAGAACGGTGATTCGCGATCGCCGGGCGCCTTGCGTGAGAAGAATCCCGCCTGGAGTGGCAGGTCCGGCGAGATCTCGAAACGGGCCGGGTGATCGAGCCAACTCGCGTGATACGAGAACTGCGCGAGTTCCCGACGCCCCTGCACGACGTATTTCAACTGTCCCACCGGGATGCAGGCGTCGCCGAGGCAGACCTCGAAGGTGCTCGTCGAAAGGGATTTGCTGGTCGTGGCAGGCATGAAGAGATCAGAAGGCGTTGGAACCCTTGCGAGGACGAACCCGCTTGGGGAGTTGCTCATCCATCAATGCCAACCCGATGTCATCCACGCCGGCATCCATGAGCTTGTCGAGGCGATCGATGTCGCCGAAGACGTGCAGTACGCGCGCCAGCACATGCAGTTGCATGCGGGGATCACCCGCTTCGAGCCGTCTGAGCGTGCTGATGCCCACCCCCGCGCGCTCCGCGAGGGACTGCTGTGTCAGCCCTCTGCGCCGGCGCGCGCGGCTCAGGTCCTCGCCCAGCTTCGTCATCGCCCTCGACGCTGGAAGCGGCACAGGACGTTCGACTTTAGGGGTCTGAACAGACCCTTTATTGGCTTTAACGGTTCCCATGGGAACGATTATTTGCACACGATGCCAGCGCCAGTCAAGGGCATTCTTCCTGATCCTACTGACGCCCCCCGTCAGCCCGCTGCGGCAACATGCGCGCATGTCCCCGCCCCGCCCCACCGTGATCCAGGTTCGCCGGCTGCGCCAGCTGTGGCGCTCGGCCGGGTGGCCGTGTCAGGACATGCTCGAGGTCGAACTGCTCGCGCTGGGCTGGCTCGAGCGCCAGCAGGACGCGCACGGCCGCGAGACGCTGCGGCTCACCGCACCAGGCATTGAGGTCCTCCACATCGGCTTGCAGAAGAATCGCGCCGCGCGCGATCGGCACGAGGACCTCGTCGCCCGCATGGCCACCGAGCTGCAACGCGCGGGCCGCATCGTGTGGCGCGGCCTGTCGCTGCGCGCCGGCCTGCCGCACGAGGACGACCCCGAGCGGATGCGCTGGGTCAACGCGATGCCCGATGTCTACTCGGTGCGCAACACCACCGTCGAGGACTACCTCGAACCCGCCGTTCATGAGATCAAGGTCAGCCGCTCCGACCTGCTTTCCGAATTGCGCCGCCCGGCCAAGGCGCAGGCCTACCTCGCGCTTGGCGGCCAGTGCTGGTACGTGCTGCGCGCCGGCATCGCCACCGTCGAGGAAATCCCGCCCGCCTTCGGCGTGCTCTTCGCGCATGAGCTGCCCAGAGCGACAGGCTCCGACCACGCGGCCGGCTTTCGCTTCGAGCTCGGCCGGCCGGCACCGCGCCGGGCGATGAAGCCCGACTTCAATACCTGGATGACGCTGGCGAAGGCGGCGCCCGAATCGCCACCGCTGGACGACGCTCAGGACTTGCTCGGCGAGGATTGAATACCCTCCTCGATGACCTGGCCTGCCCACGCTGCGGCACGATCGCCCGTGACCTTCGTCGTCCCCGTTGCTCGCCGCGCGCGCATGCCCTTGGTCATCGGCTCGCTGTTTCCGGACAGCTATCCTGCGCGCTCGCATCCAGGGGGAGACCGCCGATGACCGAGATCCAGGAGACCTTCGAAGGCGGCTGCGACTGCCGCCAGGTCCGCTACCGCATGACCAGCCGGCCGCTGATCGTGCATTGCTGTCATTGCCGCTGGTGCCAGCGCGCCAGCGGTGCCGCGTTCGCGCTCAACGCGATGATCGAGGCCGACCGCGTCGAGCTGCTCGCCGGCGAGCCGGTCCCGTTCATGAATCCGAGCGAGAGCGGCAAGGGTCAGAAGATCTGGCGTTGCCCGAATTGCGCGATCGCCGTCTGGAGCAACTACGCCGGCGGCGGTGACGCGGTGCGCTTCGTGCGCGTGGGCTCGCTCGACGAGCCCGACCGCCTGCCCCCGGACATCCACATCTTCACGGCCTCCAAGCAGCCGTGGGTGCAGTTGCCCGCCGAGGCGCTCGCGGTACCCGAGTACTACCGCGTGCCCGACGTCTGGTCGCCGGAAAGCCTGGCGCGCGGCGCGATCCTGCGCGGCAAGCAAGGTTAGAAGCGTCCCGCATATCGGGGAGGCCGTCTCGGCGCCACAATGCCGGCTTTCCTCGACATCGACCGGCTCACGAGGCCGCGATCCCTGCCATGACCTTGAGCACCTCGACCGCCCGGCGCCTGCGCTCGGCCGCCCGCCTGACCGTCCTTGCCGCCGCGCTGTCCACGATCGGCGCGCTCCCGGCGCTGATGCCGGTGGCCACCGCCGCGAGCGCGTCGGCCTCGGTCGCCTGGCAGGAAGCCTCCGGCGATGCCGACATCGAACGCGCGTTCACCCAGGCCCGCGGCGAGAAAAAGCCGGTCCTGCTGTACTGGGGCGCCAAGTGGTGCCCGCCGTGCAACCAGCTCAAGGCCACGCTGTTCAACCGCGCCGACTTCATCGAGCAGTCGCGCGCCTTCGTCGCGGTCCACATCGACGGCGACAACCCCGGCGCCCAGCGCCTGGGCGCGCGTTTCAAGGTGCGCGGGTATCCCACGATGATCCTGTTCGGCAACGACGGCCAGGAGATCACCCGCCTGCCCGGCGAGGTCGACGCCCCGCAGGTGCTGCGCGTGCTGCAGCTGGGCCTGGCCGGTGGCCGCCCGGTGAAGACGGTGCTCGCCGACGCGCAGGCCGGCAAGAAGCTGGCGGCCAATGAATGGAAGCTGCTGGGCTTCTATTCCTGGGAAACCGACGAGCAGCAGCTCGTGCCCGCCGCGCAACGGCCGGCGCTGCTGGCCAAGCTGGCCGCCGCGAGCCAGGGCGTCGACGAGGAAACCACCACCCGGTTGTGGCTCAAGGCGCTGGCCGCCACCGAGGGCGGCGGCGCGCTCAAGGCCGATGCGGCGCTGCGTGCCCGCGTCGAGAAGGTGCTGGCCGATCCGGCCGCCGCGCGTGCGCAGATGGACGTGCTGAGCAACAACGGCGATGACATCGTGCGCGCGCTCGCGCCGACCGCGGGTGCGGATCGTCAGGCGCTGATCGGCAAGTTCGATGCGGCGCTCAAGCGTTTCGAGGCCGATGCGAGCCTGTCGCGCGCGGATCGCCTGCAGTCGCTGCTGGCGCGGGTCGAGCTGGCGCGGCTGGACCAGAAGAAGGACGACATCGCGCCCAAACTGCCGGCGCCGCTGCTGGCCGAGGTCAAGGCCCATGCCGCCAAGGTCGACAAGGAAGTCACCGATGGGTATGAGCGCCAGGCGGTGATCACGTCGGCGGCGTTCCTGCTCGGACGCGCGGGCTTGTGGGCCGACAGCGATGCGTTGTTGAAGTCGAGTCTGGCCAAGAGCCACAGCCCGTACTACCTGATGAGCTCGCTGGGCGGCAATGCGCGCAAGCAGGGCAAGAAGGAAGAGGCGCTGAAGTGGTACGAAGAGGCCTTCAACAAGAGCGAAGGTCCGGCCACGCGTCTGCAGTGGGGATCGAATTACCTGAGCGCGCTGGTGGAGCTGTCGCCGCAGGATGCGCCGCGGATCGAGAAGGCGGCCGCGCAGTTGCTGGCCGAGGCGGAGAAGGACAAGGGGGCCTTCTATGAGCGCAGCGCGCGTTCGTTGCAGAAGGTCGGCAGCCAGCTGGTCGCGTGGAACGCGAATGGGCAGCATGACGCGGCGCTGGGTCGGCTGCGCACGCAGCTCGATGGCGTGTGCGCGAAGCAGGACGCCGGTGACAAGGGCGCTTGCGAGTCGCTGCTGAAGAAGAAAGGTTGAGGACTTCCAAGAGCCCTCACCCCCCGCCCTCTCCCGCTGCGCGGGCGAGGGGGCCTCATGGCCTCACTTCGCGAAAGCCCCTCGCCCGCGCAGCGGGAGAGGGGTTGGGGTGAGGGCTCTGAGCAGTCAAAGAACCGAGATCGATTACTTGACGAGCCCTTCGGCCTTCATCGCTTCCTGAACCGCCGGCCGCGAGCCCACGCGGGCGCGATAGGCGACGAGGTTCGGGTAGCCCGCCAGGTCGACGCCGACGTGTTGTCCCCAGTTGGAGACGGTGAACAGGTAGGCATCCGCGACCGAGAACTGATCGCCGAGCAGGTATTGCTTGCCGGCGAGTTGCTCGTCGACCCACTTGAAGCGCTCGTGGAGCTTGTTGCGGAAGACCGTCTTCGCCTCGTCGTTGATGCCGGGGTTGAACAGCGGACTGAAGGTCTTGTGCAGCTCGGTGGTGATGAAGTTGAGCCACTCCTGCAGGCGATAACGCGCCATCGTGCCGTTGGCCGGGGCGAGCTGCTTGTCGGGGGCCTGGTCGGCGATGTACTGGATGATGGCCGGGCCTTCGGAGAGGCGTTCGCCGTCGTCGAGTTCCAGCAGCGGCACGTAACCCTTGGGGTTGATGCCGTAGTAGTCGGTGCCGTCCTGGAGTTTGTGGGTCTTGGTGCTGGCGAGCACGGGCTCGAAGGCCAGGCCGGCCTCGCGCAGGACGATGTGGGGCGACAGCGAGCAGGCGCCGGGGCTGTAGTAGAGCTTCATGGGGTCTCCTTTGGGGGGGCGAAACCCGGCGACCATACGCGCCCGCGTACACCCGTGCAATGCCGGGGACATCCCGAGGGGATGTCGCGATCGCGCCAATCGATCCAGCAGGTCGCGCCTACAGTCGGCGCGTCGCGACCGCCGCATGAGGATGATCGATGAGCGCTCCTGCTTCTCCCGCCGCCCCTGCTTCAGGCAAGACCTACGCCTTCGAGGACTTCAGCGTCGGCCAGGTCCGTGAGTTCGGCTCACGCCTGGTGGATCGCGAGGAGGGCCTCGCCTTCGCCGCCGCCTACGACCCGCAACCGCTGCACCTGGACGAGGACGCCGCGAACGCCTCGGTCCTCGGCGGCCTGTCGATCAGCGGCTGGCAGACCTGCGCGCTGGTGATGCGCATGATGTGCGACGCCTATCTGCTGGACTCCACCAGCCAGGGATCGCCCGGCATCGACAACCTGCGCTGGCTCAAGCCGGTGCGGCCCGGCGACACGCTGCGCGTGCGCATGACCGTGCTGGAGATCAAGCCCAGCCGCAGCCGCCCGCAGATCGGCCTGGTGCGTTCGGGCTGGGAGGTCTTCAACCAGAAGGACGAAGCCGTGATGAGCATGGAGGGCTGGGGCATGTTCGGACGCAGGGAAAGCCCGGGCCCCGAGTCTCCCCAAAGCTGACCGAAGGCACCCTGCCGCGCGCCTCCTGCTCGCCATAATCGCCGGGCACACGGAGGAGCGATCTCATGACGATGCGTCCCGGGGCAACACCTGCCCCCCGATCCCGACCGCGCGCGGTCCGACGACCCGCCCCGCACACCGCGGCCCCTGCCGCCTTTGCCGCGCTGACCACCCTGGCGCTCCTCGGCGCCGCGCCCGCGGCGCTGGCGCAGGCTTCGTCAGCCACGAGCGCCTCCGCGGTGGCGGCCCCCACCGGAACGCCGGGCAAGCCGCTGCGCCCCTGCCGCGTCGAGGGCGTGCCGACCGAGGTCCTGTGCGGCAGCCTCCCCCGCGCGCTCGATCCCGCCCGTCCCGATGGCGTGAAGATCGACATCCAGTACGTCGTCGTGCCCGCGATGGCGCGCAACAAGTTCCCCGACCCGGTGCTATTGCTTGCCGGCGGTCCCGGCCAGAGCGCCACCGCGCTCACCGCCTCGGTGCTGCCGAGGCTCTCCCGGCTGAGCTACCGCCGCGACCTCGTCTTCATCGACCAGCGCGGCACCGGCCGCTCGGCCCCGCTGTCCTGCCCGGACAACGCCTCGCGCAGCCTGGACGACCTGCTGCAGCCCGGCGCGAAGGTGAAGCTGCTCGAGCAGTGCCGCGATTCGCTCAAGCAGCTGCCTTACGGCGACCTGCGCTTCTTCACGACGACGATCGCGATGCAGGACATGGACGCCGTGCGCGCCGCGCTCGGCGTGGAACGCTGGAACCTGATCGGCGCGTCCTACGGCACGCGCGCGGCGCTCGAGTACGAGCGCCAGTTCCCCGATCGCGTGCGCCGCAGCGTGATCGACGGCGTCGCGCCGCCGGACATGGTCCTGCCGGTGAGCTTCTCGCAGGACGGGCAACGCGCGCTCGACATGACCTTCTCCGCCTGCGCCGCCTCGCCCGACTGCAACGCCCGTTATCCCGCGCTGAAGAGCGAATGGCAGGGGCTGCTCAAGAGCATGCCGCGCAAGGTCAGCTTCACCCATCCGCTGACCGGCCGGCCCGAGGAGGCCACGCTCACGCGCGAGGGTCTGCTCAACCTGGTGCGCCCGACGCTCTACGCGCCGCACCTGGTCGCCGCGCTGCCCGCGGCCCTGCATGAAGCCTCGCTCGGCCGCTTCGGCGCCCTGGCCGGTCTGGCCGGCCAGATGGGCGGCGGATCGCGCGCGATGCGGATCTTCGAGGGCATGCACTTCTCGGTGATCTGCGCCGAGGACGGCCCGCGCATCGCCGGCGCCACCGACGCGCCCGCCGCCGACTTCGGCACCGTCGACCGCGACCTCTACGCCCGCGTGTGCTCGGGCTGGCCGCGCGGTGAGGTGCCCGCCGCGTTCTACGACATCCCCAAGGCCAAGACCCCCGTGCTGGTCACCAGCGGCGGCATCGATCCCGCCACCCCGCAGCGCCACGGCCAGCGCGTGACGGAAGCGCTGGGACCGCAGGCGCGCCATGTCGTCGTCAATGCCGCCGGACACGGCGTGGCCATGACGCTGCCGTGCATGCGCGACGTGATCTATCGCTTCATCGACGCGCCCAAGGACGCCGACGCGCTCGCCGTCGACACCAGCTGCGCCAAGGACGTGCCGCGCCCGCCGGCCTTCCTGCCCCCCACCCCGGCGACCATCGCGGCCGCCGCCTCCGCCGCCCGGGAGTCCCAGCGATGATCCGCCTGCACGCCCTCCACAAGACCTTCCAGACCCGCGGCGGCGGCAGCGGCGGAACGCTCGCCCGGCTCATGGGCAAGCGCCAGGCGGCGCGCACCGTCGTCGCCGTCGAGCAGCTCGACCTCAACGCCCCCGACGGCCGCATCACCGGCCTGCTCGGCCCCAATGGCGCGGGCAAGACCACGTCGCTGCGCATGCTCGCGGGCCTGTTTCCGCCGGACCGCGGCACGATCGATGTCGACGGCATCGACGTGCTGACCCAGCCGCGTCAGGCGCTCTCGCGCATGGGCATCCTGGGCGACGCCCACGGCCTGTATCCGCGGCTGACCGCGCGCGAGAACATCGTCTACTTCGCGCGCCTGCAGGACATGCCGATGGACCAGGCGCAAGCCCGCGCCGACGCGCTGTCGGAGCTGCTGGACATGCGCAAGATCATGGAACGCCGCGCCGACGGCTTCAGCCAGGGCGAGCGCATGAAGACCGCGCTGGCCCGCGCGCTGGTGCACGACCCGGCCAACATCGTGCTCGACGAGCCGACCAACGGCCTGGACGTCGTCGCCACGCGCGCGCTGCGCGAGGTGCTGCGCCACCTGCGCTCGCCCGCGGGCGGCGGCAAGTGCATCGTCTTCTCGAGCCACATCATGCAGGAGGTGGAACAGCTCTGCGACCAGGTCGTGGTGATGTCCCATGGCCGCTCGGTCGCCACCGGCACCGTCGACGGGCTGCTTGCCCAGACCGGCCGCGAGCGCTTCGAGGACGCCTTCGTCGACCTCGCTTTCCCTGAAGAAGCGGCGCAGGCGCGCCACCTGGAGTCCGCATGAACGGTCCCTTCCTGAAAGCCTTCCGCACGGTCTTCGCCAAGGAGATCGTCGACGCCCTGCGTGACCGGCGCACGCTGCTGCGCCTGCTGATCCCCTCGGTGCTGATGGGGCCGCTGATGCTGCTGCTGATGTCCAGCCTGGCCGCCTCGCTGCAGCAACGCGCCGAGCAGCGCGAGGTGCTCGTTGTGGGCATCGAGCATGCGCCCACGCTGCGCAACTACATCGAGCGTCAGACCTACACGATCAAGACCGCCCCGGCGGACTATGAGGAACAGCTGCGCCTGGGCAAGCTCGCCGATCCGGTACTGCTCGTGCCGGCGGACTTCGAGACGATGCTCGCCGGCGGTGAACCCGCGCGCGTGGAGGTCGTGACCGACAGCGCCAACCAGCGCGCCGAGGCCGGCGTGGGCGCGGTCAACCGGCTGCTCTCGGGCTTCGGCAACGAACGCGCGACGCTGACGCTGGCCATGCACGGCATCGGCGCGCCGCAGCTCAAGCCGGTGGACGTGCAGGAGCGCGATCTCGCCAGCCAGCAGGCGCGCTCCGTGCGGCTCACGCAGATGCTGCCGATGTTCATCATGATGGCCGTGCTCTACGGCGCCCTGACCGCCGCGCTGGACAGCACGGCCGGCGAGCGCGAACGCGGCTCGCTCGAGCCGCTGCTGGTGAATCCGGCACCGCATTCGGCCATCGTCACGGGCAAGTGGGCCGCGGTGGTGATGGCCGGCATGCTGGTCGCGGTGCTGTCCAACCTCAGCTTCCTGCCCGGCCAGATGCTGATGCGCAGCGACGCGCTGGCCGCGATGTTCCAGTTCGGCTGGGGCGAGGCGATCCGCTTCCTGCTGCTCCAGATCCCGCTGGGCATGGGGCTGTCCGCGGTGCTGATGGCGCTGGCCATCCGCACGAAGACCTTCAAGGAGGCGCAGGCCAGCACCACACTCGTGATCACCGCCATCGCGCTGACGCCGATGGTGGCGATCGTGAATCCGGGCGGGGAAGCCTCCTGGCACCTGTGGGTGCCGGGCCTCGGTCAGAACCAGCTCATGATGCTGGTGCTCAAGGGTGAGCCGCTGACCTTCGCGAAGGTGATGCCCACGGTGATCGTGGGCATCGCCCTGTCGGTCGCGGGCCTGACGCTGGTGGCGCGCTCGATGCGCGCCGCGGTGGCGCGCTGAGCGTGTCAGTGGCGGGTGGCGAGTGCGCGCTGCACTTGCTCCTGCCACGGCAGCGTATGCACGATGCCGTTGAGCTGGATCACCGATTCCATCGGCGCCAGCACCTCACCGGAGCGGTTGAGGAACTGCAGGTTGGTGACCAGGGCCATCGGGTCGACCATCGAGACCATGCCGTAAGGCATGCGTACCCAGTCCCAGGCCACCCCCGCGGCGCCGTACTCGGACTCGCCGCTCCACAGGGTTTGCCCCATGGCCGGGTGATCCTCGTCTCCCGCGACCAACACGCGCGTGCTCAAATGCGCGAACTGCAAGCGAGGTAGACGCTGTACATCACACAATATTCGCGGCCACGCGTACACAATCCAGGCTGGTGTCATTGTCAGAATTGTTGAGTTTGGATATTGCGGTTCGGCGGTTGCGCTTCTCCCCATGAGCTGAAGTGTGGACATGACCGGCGGGTCTCGCCAGCTGTAAACCCTAGCAGGGGCGTGAATGTTGCGCGGTGGGGCAGCCCCCGCGACGAGTCACCAGGGACGGCCCCCGATGGCCGGAGCGATAGATGCTGCAAGGCGGTTATCAATCAGTGTTGGAAGCGCGTTCCCGGGATGAGTTCCGGAGCGAGATCACGCGCTTCGCGCGCGGGCTCGAATTCGAGCGCTTCTCCGCGATCCTGGTCGTCGACCATGCGATCGGGAACTCCGATTTCATCGCGGTCGAGAACGCACCGGACGGCTTCTCCGACATCTTCAACGACCCGCGGCTGGGCAAGCGCGATCCGGTGATGCAGCACTGCAAGCGCCAGAGCGTCCCCATCGTGTGGAACCAGGACACCTACGTCACCAACGACGCGCCGGAGCTCTGGGAAGCGCAGGCGCCCTTCGGCTACAAGGTCGGCATCTCGCTGGCGCTGCATCTGCCCGAGGGCCGTCATTTCGTGCTCGGCGTGAATCGCGAGCAGGGCCTGCCGACCAATCCGACCGCGCTCACGCGCATGGTCGCGGACCTGCAGCTCTTCGCGGTGCACGCGGTGGATGCCGCGATGCGTCTGCTGCTGCCCGCGCCCACGATGGCCGATGTCGACGCGCCGCGGCTCACGCCGCGCGAGCTCGAATGCCTGCACTGGACGATGGAAGGCAAGACCGCCTGGGAAGTCGGGGCCATCCTCAGCATCACCGAACGCACGGCAGTGCTGCACATCAACAATGCGATGCACAAGCTGGGCTGCACGAACAAGCATCAGGCCGTGCTCAAGGCCTTGCGCCTGGGCCTGATTCGCTGATGCTGCCCGCTCGCCGCAGCTGTAAACACTGTAAGAGCTGACAGTTACAAGGCGCTGCCGGCGCTGCTTCAATTCGTTCCGTGCTCACCGAATCCGCAGCACGTCACCGAATCTGGAGCCTTTCATCATGAACGCCCAACAGAACACCGTCGCCGTCGAATCCGTCGAAGAAGGTCTGGTCGAGCTGGATCTCGAATGCCTGACCCATGTCGGCGGCGGCACGCCCAAGGGCACGTGGCTGGTCGGCGATGTGGTCAGCGAGCTGACCGTCGTCGCCACGGCCGGCGTCGAACCCACGCCCAAGGGCACGTGGTAAGCCGTTCCACTGAAGCTGCGAGCCGTCAGGTTCGCAACAAGGCGTAGCAATCGTGGTGGCGCTCTTTCGCGCCGAAGCCCAGGCCTCGCAGCAGCAGGCCTGGTTGGGATCGGTGCAGCTGCATCGGCCCGCCACCTTGCGATGGCTGAGCATCCTGGCGCTGGGCGGCGTGGTCGCCGTTGGCGCATTCCTGTTCAGCACCGAATACACCCGCAAGGCCCGCGTCAACGGCCTGCTGGTGCCCGAGCGCGGCGTGATGCGGCTGAGCGTGCCGCAAAGCGCGACCGTCGTGGCACGGCCCGTCCAGGATGGGCAGCAGGTGCGCGAAGGCGATGTGCTGTTCGTGCTGTCGCTGGACAGCGCGAACCCCACCGGCGACAGCCTGTCCCGGACCTTGCGTGAACGCGAGCAGTCGCTGGGCGCCGCGCAGGCGCAGCAGCGGGAGCTCTCGACGAGCCAGGCGGCGTCGCTGAAGGCGCGCATCGCCACGCTCACATCGACACTGCAGCAGGCGGAGACCGAGCTGCAGCTGCATGCCCAGCGCGAGGCGCTGGCGCAGCAGAGCCTGGGCCGACTCGAATCGCTGGCGAAAGACCAGTACGTGTCGAGTGCCCAGGTCCAGACCAAGCGGGAGGAGTTGCTTGGTTTGCAGGCCCAACGGCAGGCCCTCGCGCGCGAGCGCGACAACCTGCAGCGGGAGGCGTTGGGCCTGCAGGCCGAGCTGCAGGCGATCCCCCTGCGCGCTCAAGTGCAGCAGGGGGAACTCGCGCGCGACATCGCCGCGCTGCAGGCGCAGGGCGCCGAGAACGAGGCGCGCCGCCGGCTCGTGCTGCGCGCGCCCAGCGACGGCCAGATGAGCACCGTGCTCGCCGAGCCCGGCCAGGTCGTGCAGGCGGGCACCCAGCTCGCCGCGCTGCTGCCGGCCCGCACGCCGCTTCAAGCGCATCTCTACGCCCCGTCCAGCGCCGTCGGCTTCCTGCGTCCGCATCAGGCGGTGCGGCTGCGTTATCAGGCCTTCCCGTACCAGAAATTCGGTCAGCAGGATGGTGAGGTGCTGCAGGTCTCGCGCACGCCGCTGCAGGCCGCGGAGCTCGCGCAGCTGGGCCTGCCCGCCGCGATGGCGCAAGGCGAGCCGATGTACCGCATCACCGTGCAGCTGCAGCGCCAATCCGTCGAGGCCTACGGGCAGGACCAGACGCTCAGCCCCGGTATGCTGCTGGAGGCCGACGTGCTGCTCGAGCGGCGCCGTCTGATCGAATGGATCTTCGAACCGCTGCTGAGCCTCGCCCGCCGTGTCTGATGCCTCTTCCTCCGGCGCGCCGCAGGGCTCGCCGCCGCCGGTCCCCGGTCTGTCCTCGGGACTGCTCTCGCGGCTGAACCTGGGCTGGCGTCGACGCCGCCCCGTCATCCTCCAGACCGAGGCCGCCGAATGCGGCCTGGCCTGCCTGGCGATGGTGGCCGCGGCCCATGGCCAGCGCTGGACGCTGGGCGAGCTACGCGATCGATTCAACATCTCGATGCAGGGCCTGACGATGGCCACGATGGTGCGCATGGGCGCGCAGCTGGGCCTGACCGCCCGCGCGCTGCGCGCCGAGCCCCACACGCTGCACAAGCTCCACACGCCCAGCATCCTGCACTGGGACTTCAACCACTTCGTCGTGCTGGACCGCGTCGACGGCGACCGCGCGGTGATCCTGGATCCCGCGCTGGGCGAGCGCAGCGTGCCGTTGGCGGAGCTGTCCAAGCACTTCACCGGGGTCGCGCTCGAGCTGCGCCCCGGCATGGACTTCGCGCCCAAGGCCGCCGCGCCCGCGCCGAAGTGGCGCCAACTGCTGGGCCATGTGAGCGGGCTCAAGCGCTCGATCGCGCAGGTGCTGGCGCTGGCGCTCGGACTGGAACTGCTCGGCCTGCTGGCGCCCTTCCTGCTGCAATGGACGGTGGACGGCGTCATCGTCAGCGCCGACCGCGACCTGCTGGTCACGCTCGGCATCGGCTTCGCGCTGCTCGTGCTGTTGCAGGTCGGCGTGGGGGTGCTGCGCTCGTGGGCGGTGATGATCCTGTCGGCGTCGCTCAACCTGCAGTGGCTGTCCAACGTGTTCTCGCACCTGCTGCGCCTGCCGCTGTCCTGGTTCGAGAAACGCCATCTGGGCGACATCTGGTCGCGCTTCTCCAGCGTGCAGGAGATCCAGAAGACGCTGACCGGCAGCTTCATCGAGGCGATGCTCGACGGGCTGATGGTGATGCTGACGCTGGCCATGATGGCGCTGTACAGCGGCCGTCTGACCTTGATCGCGCTGACCGCGGTGGGCGGCTACGCGCTGCTGAGATGGGCCTGCTTCAAACCGCTGCGCGCCGCGCAGGAAGAAGCGCTGACCCACGAGGCGCGCCAGAACTCGCACTTCCTCGAATCGCTGCGCGGCGCGCAGGCGATCAAGCTCTTCAACGCGCAGGCCGATCGCGGCGCGCGTTTCGCCAACCTGATCGTCGAGCAGATGAACGCGTCGCTCACCGGGCGCAAGCTCGAGCTCGGCATGACGCAGGGCAACAAGCTGCTGTTCGGGCTGGAACGCGTGGCCATCGTGGGTCTGGGCGCGATGCTGGTGCTGGACAAGGAACTCTCGGTGGGGATGCTCTTCGCGTTCCTCGCCTACAAGGACCAGTTCAGCCAGCGCATCGCCGGGCTGATCGACAAGGTTGTCGCGCTGAAGATGCTGCGCCTGCAAGGCGAGCGCCTGGCCGACATCGTGCTGACCGCGCCGGAACCCGACCTCGACGCGCCCGGACGCGCCGTGCCCCGCGAGGCGGCGCTGGAACTCGACGCGCTGCGCTTCCGTTATGCCGACGGCGAACCCGAGGTCATCGCCGGCTGCACGCTGCGCATCGAGCCGGGCGAATCGGTCGCGATCGTGGGGCCGTCGGGCTGCGGCAAGACCACGCTGATGAAGCTGATGCTGGGCATCCACGCGCCGCAGCAAGGCGAGATCCGCATCGGCGGCGTCGCCCTGCCCCAGCTCGGCACGCATGCCTGGCGCGAGCGCATCGGCACGGTCATGCAGGACGATCAGCTCTTCGCCGGCAGCATCGCCGACAACATCAGCTTCTTCGACCTGCAGGTCGACCCCGAGTGGGTGCGCGAATGCGCGCGCCGCGCGTGCGTGCTCGAGGACATCGAGGCGATGCCGATGCGCTTCCAGACGCTGATCGGCGACATGGGCTCGAGCCTCTCGGGCGGTCAGCGCCAGCGCATCCTGCTCGCGCGCGCGCTGTACAAGCGGCCCCAGTTCCTGTTCCTGGACGAGGCCACCAGCGCGCTGGACATCGAGCGCGAGCGCCAGGTCAACACGAGCCTGCGCCACCTTTCGCTGACGCGCATCGTCATCGCGCATCGGCCGGAAACCATCGCGGCCGCGCAGCGTGTCGTCAGCCTGCAGGGCGGCCGCGTGGTGCAGGACCTGCGATCGGTCCAGCACCGCTGAGCCTGAACCTCGCGCTCAATCCGGCTTGATCTTGGCGCGGGTCACGACCTGCTTCCAGCGCTGCTGTTCCTGCGCGATGAACGCGGCGAACTGCGCGGGCGTGTTGCCCACGGCCTCGGCCGCATCGTGGCTCAGGCGCTCCTTGGCCGACACCGACCGGATCGCCTTGGCCGACTCCACGGCGAGCTTCTCGACGTTGGCGGGTGCGAGGTTCGCCGGCGCGCACAGCCCATACCACTGCGTCATCTCGAAGCCGGGGAAGCCCTGCTCCGCCACGGTGGGCACATCGGGCAGCTGGGGCAGGCGTTCCTTGGAACCCGTGGCCAGGCAGCGCAGCTTGCCCGCCTTGATGAACTGCATGATCGCGGGCGCGCCGACCGACGCGGCTTCGAGCCGGCCCGCCAGCAGATCGGTGAGCTGCGGCCCCGTGCCGCGGTAAGGCACGTGCAGGATGAAGAGGTCGGCGACCATCTTCAGATATTCCATCGCGAGGTGTCCGGCGCTGCCGTTGCCCGCCGATCCGTAGCTGAACTTGCCCGGGTTCTTGCGCACGAGCGCGACCCACTCCTTGAGCGTCTTCGCCGGCACGTCCGGATGGACAACGTAGAGGCTGGGCACCTTGGCCAGCAGGGTGATGGGCTTGAAGTCGCGGTTGGGGTCGTAGGGCAGCTTGTCGTAGATGTACGGGTTCACCGCCAGCGTGCCGATGTGGCCGAGGATCAGCGTGTGCTGGTCCTCCGCGCGCGCGACCTCGACCATCGCGATGTTGCCGCCGCCACCGGGCTTGTTGTCGACGTAAACCGACTGGCCGAGCGTCTTGGTGAGCTCCGCGGCGGTGGCGCGGGCGACGATCTCGCTGCTGCCGCCGGGCGCGAAGGGCACCACGAGGCGCACGTTGCGCGAGGGCCAGGCGGTCTGCGCGAAGGCGCTCATCGGCGCGCCGAACGTGGCGCCCGCGGCGCCGAGCGCGGCGGATTGGAGGAGGAAGCGGCGGCGGTCCTCGTCGGTGGGGGTCATGCGGTGTCTCCGATGTGGTCTTCTGGAAACACCGACTCTACGGCGGCGCGCTTTCAGCGCGCTGTCGGTCCGCGGGGCGCGGTCTCCTCCTCCATCCAGCCCAGCCAGCGCATGGCCTGCTCGCGGGAATCGCCGCACATGTCCTCGGAAGGCGGCAGCGAGCCGCAGACCTCGGGGCGATCCGGGTGTCCGAAGATCTTGCAGCGCAGCGCGTCGTCAAGCTGGATGCAGCGCACGCCGGCCGGTTTGCCCTGAGGCATGCCAGGGATG
Organism: Roseateles sp. So40a; assembly: GCF_048081605.1. Taxonomy (NCBI): domain Bacteria; kingdom Pseudomonadati; phylum Pseudomonadota; class Betaproteobacteria; order Burkholderiales; family Sphaerotilaceae; genus Roseateles; species Roseateles sp. So40a. Next base: position 5,157,916 of record NZ_CP182288.1, read on the forward strand.
GGGCTGCTGATCGACGGGGCGATGCAGCAGGCGGCGCAGTGGGGGCGGCAGTTCATGGAGCCGGTGATTGTCCCGCTCTCCCATGCCCCTGAAGCAGTGACTTATCCACAGGCCCGCGTAAAATCGCGCCCTTCCCTCATCTGAACGCCAGCCGGCTGTCCATCGCCTGAACCGCGCTCCGCGCGCGTCGCCGATGGCCTCGATCGTCGAGACCGCCGAATCCGCTGGACGCCTTGCCATGCTTTATCCGAAAGAGTTCGACGTGATCGTGGTCGGTGGCGGCCATGCCGGCACCGAGGCCGCGCTGGCCGCCGCCCGCATGGGCGTCAGCACGCTGCTGCTGACCCACAACATCGAGACCCTCGGCCAGATGAGCTGCAACCCGTCCATCGGCGGCATCGGCAAGGGCCACCTCGTCAAGGAAGTCGACGCGCTGGGCGGCGCCATGGCCGCCGCCACCGACGAGAGCGGCATCCAGTTCCGCATCCTCAACGGCTCCAAGGGCCCCGCCGTGCGCGCCACCCGCGCCCAGGCCGACCGCATCCTCTACAAGGCCGCGATCCGCCATCGGCTCGAGAACCAGCCCAACCTGATGCTCTTCCAGCAGGCCGTCGATGACCTGATGGTCGAGGGCGATCGCGTCGTCGGCGCCATCACCCAGTCCGGCCTGCGCTTCCGCGCGCGTGCCGTGGTCCTCACCGCCGGCACTTTCCTCGATGGCCGCATCCACATCGGCCTGGACAACTACGCCGCCGGCCGCGCCGGCGACCCGCCCGCGGTGTCGCTGTCGGGCCGCTTGAAGGAACTCCGGCTGCCACAAGGACGCCTGAAGACCGGCACCCCGCCCCGCCTGGACGGCCGCACCATCGACTTCTCCAAGTGCGAGGCACAACCCGGCGATCTGGACCCGGTGCCGGTGTTCAGCTTCATGGGCAATGCCGCTCAGCACCCGAAGCAACTGCCCTGCTGGACGACCCACACCAACGAGCGCACGCACGCGATCATCCGCTCCGGTTTCGACCGCAGCCCGATGTTCACCGGCGTGATCGAAGGCGTCGGGCCGCGCTACTGCCCGTCCATCGAGGACAAGGTCAATCGCTTCGCCGACAAGGACTCGCACCAGATCTTCCTGGAGCCAGAGGGCCTGACCACGCACGAGTACTACCCGAACGGCATCTCGACCTCCCTGCCCTTCGACATCCAGCTCGCCGCGGTCCAGTCCATCCCCGGCCTGGAGAACGCGCACATCCTGCGCCCCGGCTACGCGATCGAGTACGACTACTTCGATCCGCGTGAACTGAAGTCCAGCTTCGAGACTCGCGCCATCGGCGGCCTGTTCTTCGCCGGACAGATCAACGGTACGACCGGATATGAAGAGGCGGCCGCCCAAGGTCTGTTCGCGGGGCTGAATGCTGCGCTTCAGGTCCAGGGCAAGGATGCCTGGCTGCCGACCCGCGACCAGGCCTACCTAGGCGTGCTGGTGGACGACCTGATCACCAAGGGCGTCACCGAGCCGTATCGCATGTTCACGAGTCGCGCCGAGTTCCGTCTGCAGCTCCGTGAAGACAACGCCGACATGCGCCTGACCGAAGCTGGCCGCCAATTGGGCCTGGTGGACGACGCGCGCTGGGGTGCCTTCAACCGCAAGCGCGATGCTGTTTCACGTGAAACACAGAAGCTGAAATCGACTTGGGTGAATCCCAACATCCTGCCTGCGGCCGATGCGGAACGTCTGGTCGGCAAGGCCTTGGAGCGCGAGTACAACCTGATCGACCTGCTGCGCCGACCGGGCGTCACCTTCGACACGATCTCGGAAGTCGCCGCGATCGCTCGGCCCGAAGCGGGCGTGTCGCGCTCGACCTTGTCGGACGCCTTGGGCACGGACCTCGCGAACGCGGTCATTGAGCAGCTCGAGGTCGGCGTGAAGTACGCCGGGTACATCAGCAAGCAGCAGGAGGACGTCGCACGCGCGTCCAACTACGAACACCTGAAGCTCCCCGAGGACCTGGACTACGGCCTGGTCACCGCCCTCTCCTTCGAGGCCCGCCAGAAGCTGAACAAGCATCGTCCGGAGACCCTGGGCCAAGCGTCCCGGATCTCGGGCATCACACCGGCGGCGATCTCGCTGCTGCTGATCCACCTGCGCAAGGGCCGCTTCAAGGGCTTCACCGAACAGGATGCCGCAGCGGAACCCTCCGCCGCCTGATCGCGCCGAGCCAGCGGACCACCGTCCGCGCGGACTCGCCTTCGCCACCGTTTCCTCGCCACTCTGTTGATGACCGACCTCCGCGCCCGACTCGCCTCCGCCGCCCAGACCCTGGACCTCGGCCTGAACGATCAGCAACTCGACCAGTTGATCGCCTACCTCGGGCTGCTGTCGAAGTGGAACAAGGTCTACAACCTGACGGCCGTCCGCGATCCGGAAGCGATGCTGACCCAGCATCTGGTCGACAGCCTCAGCCTCATTCCGCCGCTGCGCCGCCATGCGGCCGGTCAGCCGCTGCGGCTGATGGACGTCGGCAGCGGTGGTGGCCTGCCAGGCGTGGTCATCGCCATCTGCGATCCGAGCATCGACGTCACCTGCGTGGACACCGTCGGCAAGAAGGCCTTCTTCATCGCCCAGGTCGCCGCCGAGATCGGCGTGCCCAACCTGCATGCGGAGCACTCGCGGGTTGAGCAGCTCAAGACGGCACCGTTCGATGTGATCACCTCGCGGGCGTTCGCGTCGCTGGCCGACTTCACCGAATGGACCCGGATGCACCTGAAGCCGGGCGCCGTGTGGGCCGCCATGAAGGGCCAGCATCCCGCGGAAGAACTCACCGAGCTGGCGAAACGAGCACCGGATCTGTCGGTGTTTCACGTGGAACAGCTGCAAGTTCCTGGGCTCGACGCGCAACGCTGCCTGCTCTGGATCCGTCCCGTCGGTTAAGCTCCGCCCCTCTCCCCGAGCTCGTCTTCCACGTCGTCCCAGCATTCATGGCCAAGATCTTCTGCGTTGCAAACCAAAAGGGTGGCGTCGGCAAGACGACCACCACGGTGAATCTGGCCGCCGGTCTGGCGAAGGTGGGGCAACGTGTCCTGGTGGTCGACCTTGATCCGCAAGGCAACGCCACGATGGGCTCGGGCATCGACAAGCGCGCGCTGTCGCTGACCGTCTATGACGTGCTGCTGGAGTCCGCTACCATCGCCGAGGCCAAGCAGCGCAGCGAGAAGGCGGGTTACGACGTGCTGGGCGCCAACCGTGAACTCGCGGGCGCCGAGGTGGAACTCGTGGAGCTGGAACGTCGCGAGCAGCGCCTCAAGACCGCCCTCGCCTCCGCCGCCGAGGATTACGACTTCATCCTGATCGACTGCCCCCCGTCGCTGTCGATGCTGACCTTGAATGGCCTGTGCTCGGCACACGGCGTGGTTGTGCCGATGCAGTGCGAATACTTCGCGCTGGAAGGCCTGACCGACCTGGTCAACACCATCAAGCAGATCCACGCCAACCTGAATCCGGACCTGCAGATCATCGGTCTGCTGCGCGTGATGTTTGATCCGCGCATCACGCTGCAGCAGCAGGTCAGCGAGCAGCTCAAGGCGCACTTCGGCGACAAGGTGTTCGACACCGTCATCCCGCGCAATGTGCGTCTGGCCGAAGCCCCCAGCTACGGCCTGCCGGGTGTCGTCTTCGATGGTGGCTCCAAGGGCGCGCATGCCTTCATCGACTTCGCCAAGGAAATGGTGAAGCGCGTCGGCGCGATGCGCTGAGCGCCGCCGCGCGATGTCGCCGGAGCTCGAGGCCCTCGCTCGCCGTGCGGAACTGGCCGGCTTGAATGCGGCCTCGGCGCCACGTGAAGCGCGCGTAGAGGGCTGGCTGCTGCGGCTCTCCCCCGGAAAGGCGAAACGCTCCCGCTGCGTCAACGCGCTGGCGGGGGGCTCGCTTCCCCTGGAAGAACTGTTGCGCCGTTGCCGCATCAGCTTCGAGCAGGCGGGCCTGCCCCTGATCCTGCGCCTCACCCCGTTCAGCCAACCCGCAGACCTCGACGATCGCCTGGCCGCGATGGGTTGGACGAGCTTCGATCCGGCGGACGTGATGGTGCTGCCCTCGCTGGAAGCCTTCGCCGACGGACCCGGGCCCGCGACCAGCGATGAACTGACGCCGCTCTCGCCCGCCGACTACGCCGCGCTGATCGGCGCGCTGCGGGGCTCGAGTCCTGAGGAAATCGACGGCCACGCCCGGCGTCTCGCCGAGGCCAGCGTGCCGCATCAGGCTTTCAAACTGGAGCGCGACGGGGTGCTGCTCGCCTGTGGACAGGTGGCGATCGACCGGCCGTCAGCGACGCCTGGAGAAGCAGCCGCACCGATGGCCGGACTCTTCGACATCTTCACGCCCGAGGACCAGCGCGGTCAGGGCCACGGGTATCGCTTGTGCGCCGCGCTGCTGGCCCAGGCGGCCCGCCAGGGCGCCTCGACGGCGTATCTGCAGGTCGGGGCTGAGAACGCCTCCGCGCAGCGCCTGTACGCCCGTCTGGGCTTCCTGCAGGCCTATCGCTACCACTACCGCAGCGACGACCCGCGCGCCTGGAGTTGAGCGCTCGCCCGGGTGGGCCTCAGGCCATCAATCCCGCGCCTGCCAGACCTTCAGCAGCGTGTGGCGGGTGAAGCCCGGCACGTAGTCGTGCACATGGCTGATGCAGGCGTAGCCGAGGTGCTCGTAGATCTCGGCGACATCGTCGAGCAAGGTCTCGATCAGCGCATCGACGCAACCGCGCTGCAGCGCCATCGCCTCGAGCTGGCGCAGGCAGTCCCCACCCAGCCCCTGACCGCGATGGTCCGCGTCCACCCACAGGTAGTTGACGTAGAGCCGTTGGAACTCGGTGCGGCCGTAGCCGCCGGCGATCAGCGTATCGCCGTCGTAGAGCGCCACGGCGATGTCCCGCGCGTCGCTGCCCTGCGCCTGCTGGCGGCCATGGGTGGTGACGCCGTCGCGGATGGCCTCGAGATCGGCGGGAGAGACCGCGCCATCCCGGCGCCAGTCCCTGCCCTGCTGCTGGACGGGCATCCGCCGCGTCAGATGTTGTTGACGTCCGGACCGGTCAGGCCCAGCGACTCGTCCACGCCCAGATGCACGTTCATGCTCTGGACTGCGGCGCCGCTGGCGCCCTTGCCCAGGTTGTCCAGGCGAGCCATCACGAGGATCTGCTGCTCGCTGCCGAACACGAACAGGTCGACATTGTTGGTGTCGTTGCAGGCCTGCACGTCGAAGAAGCCGGTGGCCAGCGTGTCCTCGTCGCGCAGCGGTTTCACGTGGATGAAGCGCTCGCCCTCGTAATGCGCGGCCAGCGCGTCGCGGACCTGCTGTGGCGTCGTGCCGGCGCGCAGCTGGCTCAGGTGCAGCGGCACGGTGACGGCCAGGCCCTTGTAGAACTTCGCCACGATGGGCATGAACACCGGCGCGGTCTTCAGGCCGGTGTGGGCCATCATTTCCGGCAGATGCTTGTGGGCCAGGCCCAGCGCATACGGCCGCGGCGCGTCGAGCTTCGAATTTCCGCCCGCCTCGTACTCCGCGATCATCGACTTGCCGCCGCCGGAGTAGCCGGTGATCGACGTCGCGGTGATCAGCGCGTCCGGCGACAGCAGCCCGGCGTCCACCAGCGGACGCACCGCCAGGATGAAGGCGCTGGCGTGGCAGCCGGGGTTGGCGATTCGCTTGGACTCGCGGATCAGGCCGCGCTGGCCCTTGCTCAGCTCGGGCAGGCCGAAGGCCCAGCCCGGGACCGTGCGATGCGCCGTGCTGGCGTCGATCAGGCAGGTCTTGGGGTTCGTGATCATGGCCGCCGCCTCGCGCGAGGCCGCATCCGGCAGGCAAAGGAAGGCCACGTCCGCAGCATTGAGCAGGCGGGCGCGCTCGGCGGAATCCTTGCGCTTGTCGGCGTCGATGCGCAGCACCTCGATGTCGGCGCGCTGCGCCAGATATTCATTGATGCGCAGGCCGGTCGTGCCTTCCTGCCCGTCGACATACACCGCGTACTTCATCGCCGCTCCTGCAAAATCCGCTGCCGCCGGGGCCCGTCCCCGATGGCGTCCAAGAAAGCGCGAAGCATAAGGCCAACCGATGTCCAGCCCCACCATTGCGATGAATGACCGCCCCGTCTACCTGCTGCCGGGCTGGCTGAACTCCGACCCCGATCACTGGCAGAGCGAATGGGAGCGCCGCCACGGCGACGTGCGTGTCGAGCAGAACGACTGGGAATGGCCGCGCCGCGGCGACTGGATGGCGCGGCTGGACGAGGTGCTCCAGAACGACGCCCGGCTGGATGCCACGCCGGCGCTGCTCGTGGCGCACAGCCTGGGCTGCCAGCTGGTGGCGAGCTGGGCGCAGCATTCGGCGCACACGGCCCGCGTGGCGGGCGCGCTGCTGGTGGCGCCGCCCGACACCGAACGCGAGGACATGCCTCCGCAGCTGCACAACTGGCAGCCGATCCGCCGGCCCCGCCTGCCCTTCCCGGCGATCGTGGTCGCGTCCAGCGACGACCCCTTCTGCCGGCCCGAGCGCGCCGCCGGCATGGCCGCGGACTGGGGCGCGGAGTTCATGATCGCGGGCGCGCTGGGTCACCTCAACACGGCGTCAGGCCTGGGCGCCTGGCCCGAAGGCCGGGCGCTGCTCAAACGGCTGGCCGACTGAGCGCCGGAATCACGGAGAATCGCGCCCCATGGCGACAAAGAAACCCAAGGGCCTGGGCATGGGCCTGGAGGCCCTGCTCGGCCCCAAAGTGAGCGGCGCACCGGCGGTGCGCGAAGGCGAACCCGGCGTGCTGCCGCTGGCGCAGATGCAGGCCGGCAAGTACCAGCCGCGCACCCGCATGGACGAGGGCTCGCTCTACGAGCTCGCGGAGAGCATCAAGGCGCAGGGGATCATGCAGCCGATCCTGGTGCGTCCGATCGCGCCCAACGGCGCGGTCCGCTACGAGATCATCGCGGGTGAACGCCGCTTCCGCGCCGCCCGCCTGGCCGGGCTGGCCGAGGTGCCGGTGCTCGTGAAGCCGGTGCCCGACGAGGCCGCCGCGGCGATGGCGCTGATCGAGAACATCCAGCGCGAGGACCTCAACGCGCTGGAAGAAGCGCAAGGCCTGAAGCGGCTGGTCGACGAGTTCGGCCTGACCCACGACCAGGCGGCGCAGGCGGTCGGCCGCTCGCGCAGCGCGGCGTCCAACCTGCTGCGGCTGCTCAACCTGGCCGAGCCGGTGCAGAACATGCTGATGGCCGGCGACATCGACATGGGCCACGCGCGCGCGCTGCTGGCCCTGGACGGCGCCCATCAGATCACCAGCGCCACCGAGATCGCCGCCAAGAAGCTGAGCGTGCGCGACGCCGAGAAGCTCGTGCAGCGCCAGCAGGGCGCGGGTCGTCAGGCCCCCTTGTTGCGCGTGAAGGCCAACAAGAGTCGCGACGTGTTGCGGCTGGAGGAAGAGCTCTCTGATCTGCTGACCGCGCAGGTCGAGATCCGCGTGAAGAAGAAGACCAAACGCGGCGAGCAGGGCGAGCTGGCGATCAGCTTCGGCTCGCTGGACGAGTTGAACGGCTTGCTGCAAAAGCTGCGGCCGACCGGCGCCGACGAGTGATTCGTCGCAGCGGCACCGCCCGCTGATCAATTCGCAAGGATGGCACGCGGGATGCGTGCTGTCTTCTGCGTACTTCCCACAGGTGCCCCACATGCGGGGGCCGTCAACGGCAATGCTTCACAGACGTTGCCTGAGGGAGTACAACGGGGTCACGTCTTGCTATCGCGCATCGCTCTTGATGGGCGTAGCATGGACCCGCAAAGCCGCACCGCCCACGAGGTTGTCGATCGGGACCTCACACCAGACGGCGGACTTTGAGCCAGCATGGGCTGGTCGTTTGCTGATGACTTGCTGAGCCCGGAAAGCTCTGATGACGCCTTGAGTCATGGACGTCGCCAGAACTTCCTGGACGATGCGGGATCCGTGGTCGCACACGGACGCGCATCGCCTCCTCACGAACTACTCCGGAGGTCAGCATGGATGTCATCAGCCATTTCGCGGCTCGTTATGAACGCAGCAAGGTCGAGGAACTCACCCTGGAGGAGTACCTCGACGAGTGCAAGCGCAACCCCCTCGCCTACGCCACCGCCGCCGAGCGCATGCTCAAGGCCATCGGCGAGCCGCAGATGCTGGACACGCGCAACGACCCGCGGTTGTCGCGCATCTTCCAGAACAAGGTGATCAAGATCTATCCGGCCTTCGCCGAGTTCTTCGGCATGGAGGACGCGATCGAGCAGGTCGTCAGCTACTTCCGCCACGCGGCGCAGGGGCTGGAGGAAAAGAAGCAGATCCTGTATCTGCTCGGCCCGGTCGGCGGCGGCAAGAGCTCCATCGCCGAACGGCTCAAGCAGCTCATGGAGCACGTGCCCTTCTACGCGCTCAAGGACAGCCCGGTGAACGAAAGCCCGCTCGGGCTCTTCGATCCGATCGAGGACGGCCCGCTGCTGGAGCGCGAATACGGCATCCCGCGCCGGTATCTCAATCGCATCCTGAGCCCGTGGGCGGTCAAGCGGCTCGACGAGTACGGCGGCGACATCCGCAAGTTCAAGGTCGTGAAGCGGCTGCCCAGCGTGCTCAAGCAGATCGGCGTGGCCAAGACCGAGCCGGGTGACGAGAACAACCAGGACATCAGCTCGCTGGTGGGCAAGGTCGACATCCGCAAGCTCGAGACCTACGCGCAGGACGATCCCGATGCCTACAGCTATTCCGGCGGCCTGTGCCTGGCCAACCAGGGGCTGCTGGAGTTCGTCGAGATGTTCAAGGCGCCGATCAAGGTGCTGCATCCGCTGCTGACGGCGACGCAGGAAGGCAACTTCAAGGGCACCGAGGGCTTCGGCGCGATTCCCTTCGACGGCATCGTGCTGGCGCACAGCAACGAGAGCGAATGGAAGACCTTCCGCAACAACAAGAACAACGAGGCCTTCCTCGATCGCATCTACATCGTCAAGGTGCCGTACTGCCTGCGCGTCAGCGAGGAAGTGAAGATCTACGAGAAGCTCATCCGCGGCTCCTCGCTGGCCGAGGCCGCGTGCGCGCCCGGCACGCTGAAGATGATGGCCCAGTTCGCCGTGCTCACGCGGCTGAAGGATCCGGAGAACTCCAGCGCCTTCAGCAAGATGCAGATCTATGACGGCGACAACCTGAAGGACACCGACCCCAAGGCCAAGTCCCTCCAGGAATACCGCGATTACGCCGGCGTCGACGAGGGCATGTCCGGCATCTCCACACGCTTCGCGTACAAGATCCTGTCCAAGGTCTTCAACTTCGACTCGACCGAGGTCGCGGCCAATCCGGTCCACCTGATGTACGTGCTGGAGCAGCAGATCGAGCGCGAGCAGTTCCCTCAGGAAGCCGAGCAGAAATTCGTCGGCTTCATCAAGGAGGTGCTTGCGCCGAGGTACGCGGAGTTCATCGGCAAGGAGATCCAGACGGCCTACCTGGAAAGCTACAGCGAGTACGGCCAGAACATCTTCGACCGCTACGTCACCTACGCCGATTACTGGATCCAGGACCAGGAGTACCGCGACACCGACACCGGCGAGGTCTTCGATCGCTCGGCGCTGAACGCGGAGCTGGAGAAGATCGAGAAGCCCGCGGGCATCAGCAATCCGAAGGACTTCCGCAACGAGATCGTGAACTTCGTGCTGCGGGCGCGGGCCAACAACGCGGGCAAGAACCCGACGTGGACCAGCTACGAAAAGCTGCGCACGGTGATCGAGAAGAAGATGTTCTCCAACACCGAGGAGCTGCTCCCGGTGATCAGCTTCAACGCCAAGGCCAGCGCGGACGAGGCCAAGAAGCATGAGAACTTCGTGCAGCGGATGGTCGACAAGGGCTACACGCCCAAGCAGGTCCGGCTGCTCTGCGAGTGGTACCTGCGCGTGCGGAAGTCGAGCTGATCCAGCCAACGCCAGCGGAAAGGTCCCTCATGACAGGCCTCCAACAGATCATTGATCGCCGGCTGTCGGGCAAGAACAAGTCGATCGGGAATCGAGAGCGCTTCCTGCGCCGCTACAAGGATCAGATCCGCGACGCGGTGCGCCGCGCCGTGGACAAGCGCGGCATCCGCGACATGCAGCAGGGCGAGGACATCCACATCCCCAAGCGCGACTTGAGCGAGCCGGTCTTCAGCCACGGCGAAGGCGGCACCCGCGAGGTGGTGCGGCCCGGCAACACCGAGCACATCAAGGGTGACCGCATCGGCAAGCCACAAGGCGGTCAGGGCGGTGGCGGCGGCTCCCAGGCGAGCGATTCCGGCGAGGGGGAGGACGACTTCGTCTTCCATCTCAGCAAGGAGGAGTTCATGCAGGTCTTCTTCGAGGACCTGGCGCTGCCCAACCTGGCCCGCACGACGCTGGCCGAGACGCCGGAGTACAAGACGGTGCGCGCCGGCTACGTCACCGACGGCACGCCGACCAACCTGCATGTGGTGCGCTCGATGCGCGGCGCGCTGGGCCGTCGCATCGCGCTGGGCATGGACAAGCGGCGCGAACTGCATGAGCTCGAGGCGCGGCTGCAGACGCTCACGCAGGAAGAGGACACGCGCAAGCCGGAGATCCAGGCGCTGATCGCCGAGACCGAGGCGCGCATCGTGCTGCTGCGCCAGCGCCTGTCCAACATCCCCTTCCTCGATCCGATCGACCTGCGCTTCCGCAACCGCATCAAGGTGCCGCAGCCCACGACGCGCGCGGTGATGTTCTGCCTGATGGATGTGTCGGGCTCGATGGACGAGAGCCGCAAGGACCTGGCCAAGCGCTTCTTCATCCTGCTCTACCTGTTCCTGACGCGCCATTACGAGAAGATCGACGTCGTCTTCATCCGCCACCACACGCAGGCGCAGGAAGTCGACGAGCAGAACTTCTTCCATGCCACCGAGACGGGCGGCACGGTGGTGTCCTCGGCGCTGGTGATGATGGAGGAGATCATCCGCGCGCGTTACCCGGCCGGGGACTGGAACATCTACGGCGCGCAGGCCAGCGACGGCGACAACTGGCATCACGACAGCGGGCGCTGCCGCGAGCTGCTCGCCGACAAGATCCTGCCGCTGTGCCGCTACTACGCCTACGTGCAGGTGGCCGAGGCCGAGCAGAACCTGTGGGAGGAGTACGCGAAGCTGGAGGAAGACGTGCCTCACTTCGCGATGCGCAAGGCAGTGGAGGTCGCGCAGATCTATCCGGTCTTCCGCGACCTGTTCAAGAAGGAAGGGGCGACCGCATGAGCGGCGCGCCGGAGGACAGCACCATGAGCAGCCTGGAAAACCGCCGCCATGTCGGCGTGGGGGTCGGGGTCAACGAATACGGCGGCCGCCGCGTGCGGGCGCCGTTGACGGCGATGCGACCGCTGGAGAAGCGGCCCGAGCATCCGCTGCCCTCCCCCAGCGACTGGACCTTCGAGCTGGTGGAGCAGTACCACGACGTGATCCGCCAGACCGCGGAGCGCTACGGGCTGGACACGTATCCGAACCAGCTGGAGGTCATCACCGCCGAGCAGATGATGGATGCGTATGCGTCGGTGGGCATGCCGGTGAACTATCGGCACTGGAGCTACGGCAAGGAGTTCATCGCCACCGAGCGCCATTACAAGCGCGGCCAGATGGGTCTGGCCTACGAGATCGTCATCAACTCCGACCCGTGCATCGCCTACCTGATGGAGGAGAACACGATGGCGATGCAGGCGCTGGTGATCGCGCATGCCTGCTACGGCCACAACAGCTTCTTCAAGAACAACTACCTGTTCCGGATGTGGACCGATGCGTCGTCGATCATCGATTACCTGGTCTACGCGAAAAACTACGTCGCCGACTGCGAGCAGCGCCATGGCCTGGACGCGGTGGAGGCGACGCTGGACTCGTGCCACGCGCTGATGAATCACGGCGTGGACCGCTACCGGCGTCCGGCCAAGCTCTCCCTGGCGCAGGAGCAGGCGCTGCGCAAGGACCGCGAGTCCTATGCGCAGCTGCAGGTCAACGACATGTGGCGCACGCTGCCGCGTCGTCTGGAGGACGAGGCCAAGGAAGAAGAGAAGCGCCGCTTCCCCAGCGAGCCGCAGGAGAACCTGCTGTATTTCATCGAGAAGAACGCGCCGCTGCTGGAGCCCTGGCAACGGGAGATCGTGCGCATCGTGCGCAAGATCGCGCAGTACTTCTATCCGCAGCGCCAGACGCAGGTGATGAACGAGGGCTGGGCCACGTTCTGGCACCACAAGCTGCTGAACACCATGTACGACGACGGCTATCTGTCGGACGGGATGATGATCGAGTGGCTGAAGTCGCACACCAACGTGGTGGCGCAGCAGCCGATGGCGCAGATCAATCCCTATGCGCTGGGATTCGCGATGTACACGGACATCAAGCGGATCTGCGAGAAGCCCACCGACGAGGACCGCGAGTGGTTCCCTGGCATCGCGGGCAGCGACTGGCTGCCGACGCTGGATCACGCGATGCGCAACTTCAAGGACGAGAGTTTCATCGCGCAGTACCTGAGCCCGAAGATCATGCGGGACTTCCGGCTGTTCTCGATCCTGGACGACGAGCACCAGGCGGAGTACGAGATCTCCGCGATCCACGATGAACAGGGGTATCAGTACGTGAGGCAGGCGCTGTCCAGGCAGTACGACTTGTCCACACGGGAACCGAATATCCAGGTGTGGAACGTCAACCTGCGGGGCGACCGCTCATTGACGCTGCGCCATCAGCAGCACCTGGACCGGCCGCTGCACGACGACGCGCAGGAGGTGCTGAAGCACGTCGCGCGGCTGTGGGGCTTCGGCGTCCATCTGGAAAGCGTGAACGCTCGCGGGGACGTCAGCCGGCGCTGGAGCGTGCCGGCGCCGGCGCATTGATTGGCCTGCGTTCAGAACGGCTTGAAGATGGTCGTGCCGGTCTCCTTCAACCGGCTGTAGAAATCCACGGCATAGCCATCCGTCATTCCGGCCACGAAATCGCAGATCAGGCGCTTGCGGTCCCCTTCGGACACCAGGCGCCCATGCATCTCCTGTAGATCGTCTGGAAGGAGATGGTGTCCGTTCTGCTCCTCGTTCGCGAGTGTTTCGAAGATCGTCTGCACGACTTCAAATCCTCGAAACTCAACGATCTTCAACCGCGGCGACATGATCGTGAGCAGGTAGTTCAAATGCTTCACCGCCTCGATGGCCACCTTGATGTTGCGTTCGACGGCGATCTTGGCGAAACGCAGGTCCCCACTCGCTGGAACCTCGAGGCTGATGCCTCGCATGAACCGACCGATCATGGCTGACGAGAAGTCAGATCGATGGTGGCCGTCCGACGCAATCAGTTTGGACTGCGTATACATCTCGAGCGGCCCCTGGTTCAAGTCGAAGACGTTGAACACATCGCTGATGGACTCATAGAGTTCCTCGTCCCGAAGTCCATCGACTTCCTTGGCGACTTTCTCGCGAAGCCTTTCAACCAGTCGTTGATCGCCGACGACCTGAGAAAGCAATTTCATCGGATGGGTGAATCCACCCTTCATCGCATCCTCGAGGTCATACGTCGAATACGCGATATCGTCGGCGATGTCCATGATCTGACATTCCAGCGTCTTGAATGCCGTGCCGTCGGGTGGTGTGCCCACATGCCGCTTGATGGCCACCACCAGATCCTGCTCGCTCCGGTAATAGCCTTTGGCCAACTTCGCCGTGGGGAGGCGCTGCGCCTCGATTTCAGCGTCGTACTTGAGGACGGCAGCCAAGCTGCGATAGGTCGCATTGATACCGAGCCGCCGATCCTCACCGTTCCTGGCGATCCCGCAGCTGCCATCGTCAGCCTGCCCTCGCCGATAACTCTTCTTCTCGGTGCGGGACAGGATGCGGAGGGTCTGTGCATTCCCTTCGAATCCCCCGAAGCGTTTCATGCACTCGTCCAACGCGTGCTCGCCGTTGTGCCCGAAAGGTGGATGGCCGAGGTCATGCGCAAGGCCGGCGAACTCCACCAGATCCAGATCGATCTTGTGTTGATGCTTCGCGAGATCCCGGGTATTCAGCAACTGCGCCAAACCCTTCGCCACCTGCGCGACTTCCAGCGAATGGGTCAGCCGATTGCGGAAGAAGTCCGACTCGTGACCGGGAAAGAGCTGCGTCTTTCCTTGCAATCGGCGAAAGGTCGCGGAGTGTAGAAGTCGGCCGTAGTCCCGCCTGAATGGCGACCTTCCAACATCCCACTCCTCTACTTCTGTCAGCTGCCTTGCATAGTCTTGTTGGTCGTAAAGCGGGCGCATGAAACAAGAGAGCCACCTCTCGGTGGCTCTTCCTTATCGTTGCTGGCCGTTGCCAGGTGTGGGTGGCGCTTTTCGCTGGAGCATCTCCAGCGCGTTGTTCTGCTGATTCGCGGCCCCACCCATCACCTTGTAGAAGTGGCTGAATTGCGTCTGCACCGTCTGCTTGGCGTCCGCCGCAGCTTTCGATTCAGTGTTCGTATTCAACATGGCAACTCCAACGTGTTCCAGGGCAAGACCGGAATTCTACGAGTCTCCCCAGAAGCCCCGCTTTCCGCAATGCCTCAGTCAAGTCACTTCCCGGTGAGCTTCCACAACTTTGAGGAGCGCACCTGCGTCGCGGCGATCAGATCGAAACGCTGAACACCTTCCCCGGATTCATGATGTCGTTCGGGTCGAGCGCGCGCTTGAGCGCGCGCATCTGATCGACGGCGCCCTCGCCCGCTTCCTCCAGCAGGAAGCCCTGCTTGTGCAGGCCGATGCCGTGTTCCCCGGTGCAGGTGCCCTCCAGCGCGATCGCACGCGACACCATCCGCGCGCTCAGGCGCTCCGCGGTCTCGCGCTCGGCCGGAATCTCCGGATCGATCAGATACCCCATGTGGAAGTTGCCGTCGCCCACGTGACCGACGATGAAGTACGGCAACCCGCTGGCCTCGACCTCCTCCACCGACGCATTGATCGACGCCGCCAGTTGCGAGATCGGCACGCAGGTGTCCGTCGTCACCGCGCGGCAGCCCGGCTTCATCTGCAGCGCGGACAGGTAGGCGTGGTGCCGCGCCGTCCACAGGCGCGTGCGCTCCTCCGGCGTCGTCGCCCATTCGAAGTCCGTGCCGCCATGTTCGGCGGCGATGTCCTGCACCGTCGCGGCCTGCTCGGCCACGCCCGCCTCCGAGCCGTGGAACTCCATCAGCAGCATCGGCGCCTCGCGCAGCGTCAGCTTGTCATGTCGATTGACCGCCCGCACCGCATGCGCATCGAGCAACTCGCAGCGCGCGATCGGCACGCCCATCTGGATGATCGCGATCGTCGTGCGGACCGCCGCGTCGATCGTCGCGAACGAGCACACCGCCGCCGACACCGCCTCCGGGAGCGGATACAGGCGCAAGGTGATCTCGCAGATCGCGCCCAGCGTGCCCTCGCTGCCCACGTACAGCCGCGTCAGGTCGTAGCCGGCGCTGCTCTTGCGAGCCCGCGATCCAGTGCGGATCAGCCGGCCATCGGGCGTGGCGACGGTCAGCCCGAGCACGTTCTCCTTCATCGTCCCGTAGCGGACCGCGTTCGTGCCGCTCGCGCGCGTGGCCGACATCCCGCCGATCGACGCATCCGCGCCAGGATCGATCGGGAAGAACAGCCCCTGGTGACGGATCTCCGCGTTCAGTTGATTGCGCGTGACGCCGGCCTGCACCGTCACCGTCAGATCCTCGGCGTTGATGCTCAGGATGCGCTTCATCCGCGAGAGGTCCAGGCTCACCCCGCCGTGCACCGCCAGCAGGTGCCCTTCGAGCGAGGTCCCCGCGCCGTACGGAATCACCGGCACGCGGTGCGCGTTGGCCAGTGCGAGCACCGCGGCCACGTCCTCGTTGGTCTCGGCGAAGACGACCGCCTCGGGCGGCGGCACGTCGAAAGGGGACTCGTCCCGGCCATGCTGCTCGCGCACCGCCAGCGCCGTGCTGCAGCGATCACCGAAACGGGCGCGCAGCGCCTCGAGCATCTCGGCAGGCATCGGCCGTGGCGCGTGGATGGGCTGGTGCGCGGTCATCGCTGTCTCCTGGTGCCAGCGGTCCGCGCGGTGAAGACGCTGGCGGCCGATGGATCGTTGATCGGGGTGGGGGGACTGCGGTGGATTCTAGGAAGACCGCGTGTTGCCGGCGCTTGCATCCTGGCGCTTGCGCCGCGGCCCGCACAGTGACAGCATGAAGGTTCCGCGCCGCCGTGCGCGCGACTCGAGGAGGCCGCCATGTCCCACCTGTGGTTATGGGCGCTCTTTGTCCTGCTGCTGGCCTTGCTGGCCCTGGCCACGCTGCGCCTGGACTGGCTCAAGGTCTGGTGGATGGACCAGCTCCGGGCAATGCCCGGCGATGCCCCCAGCGACATCGACCCCGGCTCCCCTGCCGACACCAGCGCACCCGGCACTCGCCACGCGCATCACACGCCACGTCCGGTCGGTATCCCCCGGCATGCCGTGCACGACGTGCATGGCCACACGGGCGCGATGACGCATCACCGGCCGGCCTTCCACCGCAGCGGCAGCAGAAACTGATCTCGGGCGCCGAGATGCGGCAAGATGCCGGGTTTGCACTTCAGCAGCCCGCGCGGCATCCGCCATGGCCAATCGACTTTCCCAGATCGCGACCCGCACCGGCGACGACGGCACCACCGGCCTCGGCGACGGCACCCGCGTCCCCAAGGATCACCTGCGCGTGCAGGCCATGGGGGATGTGGATGAACTGAACTCGCAGATCGGCGTGCTGCTGGCCGAGCCGCTGCCCGACGACGTCCGCGAGCTGCTGGTCACGATCCAGCACGAGCTGTTCAACCTGGGCGGCGAGCTCTGCATGCCGGGATACAGCCTGCTCAAGGAAGCCGCCGTGCTGCACCTGGACCAGGCGCTGGCCGACCACAACGCCGCCCTGCCCCGGCTGGCCGAGTTCATCCTGCCCGCGGGCACCCGCAGCGCCGCGATCGCGCATGTGTGCCGCACCATCGCCCGCCGCGCCGAACGCGCCGTCGTGACGCTGGCCGCGCACGAGACGATCAACACCGCGCCTCGCCACTACCTGAACCGCTTGTCGGACCTGCTGTTCGTGCTGGCGCGCGTGCTCAATCGCGCCAACCTTGATGGCAAGGGCGGTGACGACGTCTACTGGAAGAGCGAGCGCCTGGCGCGCTACGCCGCCGAGGACGAGGCGGAGAGCACGTCAGCAGACAAGGCCGCGGACGCCTGATCAGACCACCGCGGCCGCGGCGAACCTGAGCCGCTTCGCGTAGGCCTCGCGCAGCGCGGGCGGCTCCACCACTTCGACCTGGCCCGCGTGCCGCAGCAGGTCCATCAGCAGCTCGGTGGCATCGACAAACGGCAGCTCCAGGCGCCAGCGGCCGTCCGGCAGCCATTCGCTGCGCTGGGACGCGTGCCATTCCTCGCTCGACACCCAGGCGGCGATCTGGTCGCTGAAGATCACCGTCGCCCATTGCGGATCCCCGCCGGCGAAGATCCCGTAGCCCTGGTCGAGTTCCCCTTCCAGCGCCTTCAGCGGCAGACTGCGCGCCGGTTGATCGTCCAGCACCGCCGCATCCTCCATCGCATCCAGCGCGAAGCGTCTGAGCCCGTCGCTGGCGTGGCACCAGGCGTCCAGATACCAGGTGTTGCGGTAATGGACCAGCCGCTGCGGGGACACCTCTCGCTCGCTGACCGAGCCGCCGCCGGGCCCCCGCTTGCGGTATCGCAGCTTGAGCCGCCGCCGCTTCACGACCGCGCTGCCCACCGTCTCGAAGTGTTCCGAGGGCACCCGGCGCCGCGCCGTGGAGATCAGCTTGATGCGCCGCGTCATCTCCTGCGCCTCGGCTTCGTCGCCGCCGAGCATGCCGGTGAGCTTGTCCAGCATCGGCTGAAGGTGGCGGCTCAGCAGGCCGTTCTCGTCGAGCCCGGCCATCATCTGATGCATGGTCAGCAGCGCGTGCAGTTCCTTCTCGCTGAACCAGACCCCCGGCAACTCATGGCGCTGGCCGCGCCACTGCTGCCCGAAGCGGTAGCCGTTCTCCGCGGCGTCGTACTCGATGGGCGCGTCCATGCGTTCGCGCAAGTACTGCAGGTCCCGCTTGAGGGTCGCCGGCGACACCTCCAGCTGCTCACGCAGCGCCGCGAAGCTCACGCAGCCGCGGCTGCGGATCAACATCTCGATCTTGTAGAAGCGCTCGGTCCGGTCCATCCAGGGCCTCCTGACAGATTTCGGTGGGTCGACCACAACTTTCTGTTGGTCGACGACAGGGTGGCTCATTCTATGAGCCACCTGCCTTGAATACTTGATCCCAAGCCTGAAGCACTTGGCCCTTTCTTCAAGTCATCAAGGAGCGCCCCATGGCCGCCAGCATCCACCGCAACGCCGACGACATCACCGTTCAGCAACTCGCCCTGCCGATGACGGCCGTCGAGGACCTGGACGAGCGCCAGGACGCCTCGGCGTCCAGCCACGAACGCGTGGGCTTCGAGCTGGGCTGGGACTACGCGCACCACGGTCAGACGCCGCCGGTGGAGCAGCTCTTCCGCCAATCGCCGCTGCAGCAGGGCTGGCAGCTGGGCCGCTCGACCTTCGGCGCGCGCACGCTGAAGTCGCAGCGCCACACCCAGCTCTGGCTCTCACTGCGCTTGCACGCCTGGCAGCGCGGACGCAGCTTCGAGACGCTGCTGGTGACGCCGAATTACCTGCAGCAGCTCGACACGACGCACTGCCCCGTCAGCCGCCTGCCCTTCAGCGACGAGGCCGACCATCCGCAGCGCCGATCCATCGACCGGGTGCGTGACGACGCGGGTTACGCCGCCGGGAACCTCGCGCTGATCAGCCACGCGGCCAACGTCGCCAAGCTGGACCGCGGTTGGCAACCATGCTGGGCGATGGCGCAGAGCCTGCGTCAGGGACCGATGACCATGGCCGGCGGCCTGAACGCGGATGCTTGGGAACGCATGGCCGTCCTGGCGAGCTTCGTCACGCCGATGCCGCATGAGCTCGCCGCGCAGCTGCCGATGCTGGTGCTGCCGCCGAACCGGCTGCGCCTGTTCAATCCGGTCCAGGCGCTGCAGGCGCTGGTCACGCGCCAGCTGGCGACGCCGGGCTGGAGCCAGCGCCTGACGCGACTCGAGGCGTTGATGGACACGCCGCTGCGCGCCGATTTCTCGAAGTTCGTGCTGGCGCTCGTGCCGCGTGTGCTGCGCTGCCAGTCGCTGACCGATCCGATGGAGATCCGGTGGGCGCTCGAGGACGCCTGGCGCGACCCGCTGCTGCAGAAGCGCTGGACCCACTTCGCGCAACAACTGACCCCGGAACAGGCCGAGCAGCTCGTGCAGCGCGCCGCGCGCAAGCAGCTGAGCAATGTCCGGGTGCAGAGCCACCTCGCCGCGACCGAGGGCTGGGCGCTGGAGCGTCAGGGGTATCGCACAGCGGACTGAACGCGCCGCTCGCAGCGGCGCCGGAAGTGCACAGGCTCAGCAGGGGATGCCGATGTGGAGCTTCTCGAGCCCGCCGTTCTGGTCCTGCAAAGCGACGTGATAGCCCTGCGTCTTGAACCACTCGGCCCACCCGCGGGCGAGCGATTTCTCCGGAAGCCAGGGTCCGGTGCGGTCAAGGTGAACACGGTTGCCGCGGCGTTCGTAGAACACCACGCGCCACATGTTCGTCGGGATGCGGTCGTGGAAGCTGCCCATATGCGACCGCGGAATCTAGCAAAGCAGCGTGTCCCTCTGGGAGGGGGGCAACACCTGGAACCATGCAGACATCGCACGAACCGTGCAGAGTTGCCGGGCCACCTGGCTGCGACTGTTCGCGGACCAATCCAGCAGCACCGTCTCGTCGCACAGCAGCAGCGACGCACCACCGTGCAGCGCGAGATCGACCAGCGCTTGCGCGTGCTCCGACAAGGCCGCGATGCGCGCGCGGCGCGAGGGCTTGACGACCTCCGCATAGGGCAGGAAATCGGCCAGCAACTCCTGCTGCTGCGCCGCGGTCAACGAGAGCTTCGGAAAGGCCAGCGCGCGCATCAGCGTCGCGGCCACGTCGGGACTGACCAGCGGACGCAGCAATCCCTGCTCCCACGCGCGACGCAGGCCGCGGGGCTCGCCCGATGAGCTGAGCAACGCCTGCAGGATCAACGCGGGATCGATGACCGCGATCGCCGGCAACGCCGGCTTGACTCGTCGGGTCATGCGGTCGTGCGGACAGTCTTGCGAGCGGTCTTGCTGGCGACCTTGCGGGCCACTTTCTGAGCGACCTTCGGGGCGACCTTGAGCGCGGGCTTCTTCGCCACCACCGCTTTCGATGCGACCTTCCCAGGCCGGGCCGCCTTGGCGGCGAACGCCATCGCCTGAGCGACGACGTCCTCGCCCAGCTCGAGTTCCGCGAGCTTGGCCCGCACCGCGTCACCGCGCTGGATGCGCACGGGCGTGAGCACGACCTGGCCCGCCTGGAGCTGGACCTCGAAGTACTGCACCGGACCGAGCTGGTCCGTCACGCTCTTCGGCAGGGTCAGCTGGTTCTTGGACGTCAGCTTCGCCAGCACGGCGTCAGACCAGCGAGCGCTGCAGGCGCAGTTGCTCCAGCGGCTTGCCTTCGACGTCGACGGCCTTGACGCTGTCGTTCTCGGCCTTGAAACCGGCGATCTCGAAGAAGCGCATCGCACGGTCGTTGTTCTTGTAGGTCCACAGCGTCACGCGCGTGCAGCCCTCTTCCTGCAGACCTTCCTGCGCGGCCTCGACCAGCGCCTGGCCCACGCCCTTGTCCCAATGCGAGGGCGCGGCGTACATGGCCCAGATCTCGCCGGTCGTCGAGGGCGTGCCCTTGTCGCGCGAACGGTCGAAGCCGACGAAGCCCATGACCTCGTTGTCCAGGTGAGCGACGAGCACCTGCGGCTCGCACATGTTGATGGCCTCGCGCCAGTAGGCCTGGCGTTGGGTGACGGACAGCCCGTTCAGGGCGGTATCGGGCCAGAACGTCTTGTACGCGTCCTGAGCGGAACTCACCTGGATCTGGGCGATGGCCTTGGCATCACGCAGCGTGGCCGGGCGAACCTGAATACTGGACATACCTGAGAACAAACGCAAATCGGGGAAAGGGCGGGATTGTCCCAGTCAATGCGGCCAAACGGGCACCTTGACAGCAAATGTTTTACGACCTTCGGATCGAGTCGATCTCGTCGCCGTGCCGGATCGCCGCAACGTCACGACATTCGAACTTCCGGGGCTGTGCTTCGGCGCTTTGTCAGACCAGGGACGCTTGCAGATGACGCCTGAAATCGCGTGCGAAACCGGTCGCCGCGCGGGACCACTGCGGCCGCGCGACGGCTTGCAATCGCAGCAGCAGCTCATGTTCGACGCTCAGTTCACCGAGAAATTCGGCCAGTTCAAGACCGATGTCGCGCTGCATGCGCTGCACGAGTTGCGCGGTGGTCATCGCATCGGCGAGCGCCCGGTGCGCGCGGCCGTTGTCCGGCAGGCGGTGGTACCGCGCGAGCGTGCCCAGCTTGCAGTTGGGTGATTCCGGATAGAGCCGACGAGCCAGCTTCACGGTACATGCGAACTCGGGCGCGATGCGTGGCGCGGCCTCCGCGCGCTGGAGCTCGTTCAACCAGAAGCCTCGATCGAAGCTCGCGTTGTGCGCGACGAAGCCACAGCCTTCGGTGAACTCGGCGACCTCGCGCATGACGCGGGCCGCGTCGGGCGCGTCCTCGACCATCTCGTTGCTGATGCCGGTCAGGCGCTCGATCATCGGCGGGATCCACGCGCCGGTGTTCATCAGGCTCTGGTACTGGCCGACGATCTCGCCGTCGCGCAGCAGCACCGCGGCGATCTCGGTGGCGCGGCCGCCGCCCTGCGGGGCGTTGCCGGTGGTCTCGAAGTCGATGACGGCGATCGTGCGCTTCATGCGGTGGGAGCGGGGTACTTCAAGGCGTTCATCGCGATCTTGCGATCGACCGCGGCGGCCAGGTCCACACCGGCACGGTCCGCGATCTGGAGCAGGTACATGAGCACGTCGGCGATCTCCTCGCCCAGGTGCTGGTGGTCCTCGGCGGACAGCTGCTGCGATTCCTCGGCGGTCTTCCACTGGAAGATCTCGACGAGCTCGGCCGCTTCCACGACCAGGGCCATGGCCAGGTTCTTGGGCGTGAGATGGGGGTCCCAGTCGCGGGCCGCGGCGAAATCGCGCAGCCGTCGCTGGAGGTCGTTGGTGTCCATGGGTCGGCAGTGTGCAAGCCAGGCGATGCCGGCTCAAGCGCCGTGTGCGAGGCAAGAGCCCCACAGCAACGCCGCGGAGAATTTTCTTGCCTCTCTTTTCAACATCAAGGTTTTATTTAAATCCTTGGTCGTCTTAGTAGAGGCGCCACTTTTTTGTGGACAAGTCGAAATTTCTCCATCCGGACAATGACTTGTGTCGATCACAACCTTGTGCGCGAAGGGCCTGTTTGGACTTGCATGGAACATCAACAACGTTGGGCGACAGGGGTCGGGCTGTGGAGAACCGGCCACTTGCCAGAAAGTTTTCCACAGCGTTGTTGGCTTTACAGCTCGGACCGGAATGCGCTAGCGCGCGTCCTGATGGGGATAACCGGACCCGGTCCGCGCTTCGGCATCAGTCGATGCCGACCACCTTGTGCATCTGGATCGACAGCTTCCATTGCGGGTGATCCATGCAATACGCGATGGCCGCCCGGGTGTTCTGCTTCTGCAGGACCGAGTCCATCGGCTGCAGGAAGAAGTGCTCGAAGTCCAGGCCGGCGAAGCGTTCGGGTTGGGCCAAAGGCTGTGGATAAACCAGCTTCAACTCGTTGCCGCGCGTGAGCACGATCTCCGCATCGGCCTTGGGGCTGACGCAGATCCAGTCCAGTCCCTCGGGGGCGGGCTGGGTGCCATTGGTCTCGACGGCGATCTCGAAACCGAGGGCCTTGAGCGCGGTGATCAGCGGGCCGTCCAGCTGCAGCAGCGGTTCGCCGCCGGTGCACACGACGTAGGGCGTGCCGGTCTTGCGGCCGTGCTCATCCCGGGGCCACTTGGCGTCGATGGCCTCGGCGAGCGCATCGGCCGAGGCGAACTTGCCGCCGCCCTGCCCGTCGGTGCCCACGAAGTCGGTGTCGCAGAAGCTGCAGACGGCGGTGGCGCGGTCCTGCTCGCGGCCCGACCAGAGGTTGCAGCCGGCAAAGCGGCAGAACACGGCCGCGCGGCCGGCCTGGGCGCCCTCGCCTTGCAGCGTGTAGAACATTTCCTTGACGGCGTAGGTCATACCGGGATCAGCTCCTCGAACGGGCCATGGCTGACGATGACGCCACTGCCGCGGGTCTCGTACAGGTCCACGCGCTCCAGGGGCGGGAGTTGCGCCTTGGCCTGGCGCAGTACCCAGGCCGCCAGGCTGGCGGTGTCGGAGTCCTCGAGACCGGCCAGCTCATGCAGCGGATGGTGGTCCATCGCCTTGAACAGCGGATCGAACAGCAGTTTCACGTCGCTGAAGTCCATCGCCCAGCCATAGACCTGGTCGAGCGCGGCGCTCAGATGCAGACGCAGCGTGAAGGTGTGGCCATGGATGCCGGCCAGCGGATGCCCGGTCGGCGCGCGCTTGAGCTTGACCGCGCTGTCCAGGGTGAACTCCTTCCAGATCCGGTAGCGCTCGCCGTCGAAGTTGGCGCCGCTGGAGCCGGTCTCATAGACCGTGACCCAGCTCAGCTCGGGCAACTGCGGCTTGAGCCGCGCCCAGAGCCAGGACGAGATGAGCTCGCTGGTCGGGTTGGACAGGCCCTCGATCTCGTTGAGGCACTGGTAGTTGAGCTGCGCATGCAGCGGGGCCCAGAGCGCGTCGAGGTGGTCGTAGTCGATGCTGAGGTCGCGCTCGCCGAGGTCCTGGTTGGCGTGCAGGATCAGCTCGAAGCCGTGGCCGTGCATGCGGCCGCACTTGTGGCCCATCGGGACGTTGGGCAGCTGGTGCGCGGCCTGGAAGCGGTATCGGCGCCAGACATGGGCGTGGCCATTGGCGTCGAGGTCCACGCCGGAGTGGGTCGTGCTCTGGATGCCGACCTGGGTGATGCCGGGCACCTGGAACTCGGATTCCAGACGCTGGCGGATCCAGCGGGCGATGTTCTCGTCGGTCGGCTGCGCGATGTGGGCGTTCAGCAGGGCGTGGTCCAGCGGGGCGATGCAGCGCTCGAGGCAGTCGCGCAGCGCGCTGACTTCCCCGCCGGGGAACGGCGCCCAGCCGGCGGGCAATTCGGCCCGGACGGTGGCGAGGTAGCTGTGGCCATGCAGACCGCGGGCGCGATGACCGGCGGGGAGTGCGTCGATCTGGCAGGCGGACTCGAATCCGGCGGAGGCGGTGTAGAGCGAGGCCGGTGCCGAAGGCGGCGCCGTGGACGCTGAGGAAGCAGGAGAAAGAGACATCCCGAGAGTGTGACACGCTCGGTTTTCTTATCTTCTTTGTATTGAATATCTCTTTGGTCGTATTGGTAGGTGTTTGGGTGTTTGTGTGGACAACCACCGTTTTGCTTGTGGTGACAAGGACTTGCGATCGGAGCAACGGTGTGGGCCGAACCCGGGTGATCGACGGGACGAAGAGACAACAACTTTTCGCGCGGTCGATCGGGTGTGGACAACCATGAAGTTGTTCAACGGCCATCCCCAGGGTTGTGCACAGGCCGAATCATCAAGACAAGAACACTGGTTTGAGCCAGAGACAGCCGCGGACCCGATCTCCAGACTATTGCACCTGGTGCTACAGTTTGGAGATCATGTGAAGCGAGTTTTCAAGACCCGGTCGTTTGATCGGTGGGCGAAGAAGCTGGTCCCGGATTGCCTACTTTGCTTGGCGGCGCGCGACATCTGCGACGGGCGTTTCGAGGCTGACTTGGGACACGGGCTCTGCAAAAAGCGGATCGCGGTGGCAGGGCGAGGGAAGCGCGGTGGGCTGCGGGCGCTAGTTGCGAAGCGACATGCCGATGCCATCTTCTTCGTGCTGGGGAGGGAGAAGAACGAATCGGAGTCAGACTTTCCTGCCTCCGTTATCGAAGTCGCGAAACAGACCGCACTGGACCTGCAGCGACTGACGATGTGTGATTTGGCCGAGACGATCCGGGACGGCCGTTTGATGGAGATCTGCCATGGCCGCAAAGGACCCTGAAGAAGCGCGCATGCTGCGCGACCTGCTCGAATTCGCTGAGGACCTCAACTCGTATGGCTTGATGTCCAAGTCGAGCATGGCCAAGATTCGCTCGCTCTGCGCTCCGCCACCCGCGTACACCTGCGAGCAGATCATGCGTATCCGGACGCGCGTCGCGAAGATGAGCCAGTCGGTCTTCGCCGGATTCCTGAATGTCAGCGTGTCGACGGTTCAGAAGTGGGAGTCGCCCAAGGCGAACAAGCAGCCCACCGGCACGGCGCTGAGACTCTTGCAGCTGGTGGAGTCCAAAGGCGTCGAAGCGCTCATCGCCTAGCCTGGCCGGCCCGCGCCAGAAACGAAGAAGCCCCGCATCGCGGGGCTTCGTCCTTCGGCCTGTTGACCGCTGTCAGCTCGAGCGGGCCGCTGACCCTCAGCGCTTGTCCGGCCAGATCGCTTCCAGCAGCTGCGCCAGGCGCGCGCCGCCCTTGATCACGTTCTGTCGGGTCTGCTCCAGGCTGCGAGCCTCGTAGCCGGCCGGGGGCGTGCCCATCCAGCGCGGACCGCGCAGGCTCTGCTGACGCGCGCCGAAGCTCATGCCCTCGAACGCATCCTTGGCGCCCAGCAGCGATTCGCTGGCCCACAGCACGGGCCAGTCATCAGGGTTGCCCGTGGCCGGAGGCACCGCCTTGGCCAGCGCGGGCATTGCCGCCAGTTGTTCAGCGCTCAGCCGACCCGGCAGACCATCCCAGTAGCTGTGCAGGTTGCCGCCCGGCGTGCCATCCGGACGCGGCATCGTGATCGCGTTGCCGCCCACCGTGTGGGTCTGCGCATCCGCACCTTGCTGATCGGGGTCGTAGGGCTTGCCCTCGCCGTCCAGGTACAGCGACCCCATGTGCAGCGGCTGATGCATGTCGCCCAACGCATGCACGACCAGCGCCAGCGCATCGCGCTCATTGAAGTCCATCGGCGGCGTCTGCTTGCCGGTTCTCAGAACCAGGATCGCGGCCTTGAGCGCCGGCACGATATCGTGATCGCTCGTGCCGATCGCCCCCGCCACGTAGCGGCCGCGCTGGATGGCGACGTTGGCGTAGTGGTACTGCTTGTTGCAGGACTCCTCGCCGGGCTTGGGCTGGCACTGCTCGAAGTTGCGCTTCACGTAATCGCGCATCCGGGCTTCTTCCTCGGCGTTGTTCTCGAACACCGCGCACTCGGCGAAGCGGCCGGTCACGGCGTACTTGAAGTCGTTGCCGGTGTCGATGCCCTTCACGCAGTCGTCCCAGACCGCGATGTCGCGCAGCGAGACCGGTCCGAGGATGCGTTTGACCTCGACTTCGGCCCGATGGCCCTTGATCAGTTGGGCGGCGATCTCGCCGACGGTGTTGTGGCCGACGGCGCCGAAGCCGAAGGCCTGACCGCAGCAGGCGGCCAGCAGCGACAACGCGGCCAGGCCGCGCGCAAACGATTTGGTCATGACATGGAACCCGTGTCGAACGATGCGCCGGCGCCTTGCGCGCCGGCAGGGGAAGCGCGAATTGTGCACGGCGGCGCATGACAACGCCCTTATGCGACCACCGCATGTGCATCGGCAAAGCGCTTCGTTCGGCAAATGAGCGCTGCTCCCTAAGCTGACCCTCACCTTTTCTGGAGACCCTCGCATGACCATCACCGCCATCAATGTCCGCAACCAGTTCCGCGGCACCATCAAGGAGATCGTGGAAGGCCCGGTCGTCTCCGAAGTCGACGTGCAGACCGCCGGTGGCCTGATCGTCACCTCGGTCATCACCACGCGCTCGGTGAAGGAACTGCAGCTGACCGTCGGCAAGGAAGTGGTGGCGCTGGTGAAGTCCACCGAGGTGTCGATCGCCACGCTGTGAGCGGGTGGACCGGCACCGGACGTACCAGCAGCGTCATCAGGACACGCAGGAGATCGCCATGGCGCTCTACCCTCTTCGCGCGACGCAGCGCAACGGCAGCGCGGAACCTCGCCTGCTGATCATCCCGGGCCTGCACGACAGCGGCCCGGCGCATTGGCAGAGCTGGCTCGAGCAGCAATATCGCGACGCCCATCGCGTGCGACAGCGCGACTTCAGCCAGCCGGATCTGGAGCGCTGGTCCGACCGCATCCACGCGCGCATCGAGAACGCCGGTCCTGGCGAATGGATCGCCGTCGCGCACAGCTTCGGCTGCCTGGCGTTGGCGCATCACCTGCAGCGTCATCCGGACTCGCCGGTGCGCGAGGCCTTGCTGGTCGCGCCGGCGGAGCCCGACAAGTTCGGCCTCGCCGAAAGCCTGCCGCATCAACGGCTGGGCCGGCCGACCGCGCTGATCGCCAGTCAGAACGACCCGTGGATGAGCGCGTCGAGCGCGCTGCGCTGGGCCACGCGCTGGGGCAGCAGCTACAGCAACATCGGCTTGGTCGGGCACATCAACTCGGAGGCCGGCTTCGGTCCCTTCCCGCTGGCCAAGCGCTGGGTGGAGGCCGCGCGTGCCCGCGCCGCGCGTGAGCGCCGACCCGATCGCGCCAGCATCCTGGAGTGGTCCTTCTCCGTCTGACCCGGGGAATCCCTGTCAGGGGCGCGGAGTCTCGCGCCCGACACGAGGGCGGGCTATGGTCGATCTCCTTCGCGCGAGACGCGCACGCCACAAGGAGACCTCAATGCCCTTCACCCTTCGCCTGCACCGCGTCCTGAAAGCCCCGCCGGAGCGCGTCTATCGCGCCTTCACCGACCCCGCGGCGATGTGCAAATGGCTGCCGCCGCACGGCTTCACCGGCACCATGCATCACATGGACCCCAAGGTCGGCGGGACCTGGCGCATGTCCTTCAACAACCTCTCCGGCGGCGGGAGTCACACCTTCGGCGGTGAATACCTCGAGCTCGAACCCGGCCGCAAGCTGCGCTACACGAGCCAGTTCGACGACCCCAACCTGCCCGGCGTCATGACGACCACCATCGACCTGAATGCTGTTTTTTGCGGCACCGAGATGCAGATCACCCAGGAAGGCATCCCCGACGTCATCCCCTCGCAGGCCTGCCACCTCGGCTGGCAAGAGTCCCTGACGCTGCTCACCCAACTCGTCGAACCTGAAATTCCGAGCGGCGCCTGAACTGCCTTTTCCTGTCAGGGGGTGTCAGGCTCTGCTGATTTTTTCGAGGCGTTTTCATCCGTTTTCAGCGGGTTGAGGCACTTTCAAAACCGCCCTCCCCCGTTTCGCCAAGCGCGGGCTCTCCACAGGGCATGGGGCATCCCGTCCGGGAACCCCAAGCCCTATTCCGGCCCCACCCGCTCTCGCTGACTTCCCTTGTCTTCCGGCATCCGTGGTGGCACGGAAGCCCCTCCTCCCGGAGTCGCGTCGTTCCGGTTTCTTCGAATCCAGGAAGTAAGGAAACAAGGCGACGATGCCTTGTGAGGGTCTTTGCCATTCCCTAGCATCGCGCCCATGCGCGTCACCACCGCCAACCCGCTTCCCTCGATGTTCTCGATGTTCTCGATGATCAAGCGATCCCTCTTCATCACCATCGCTGGAATCGCCGCGTTCCTCGTGGCCATCGGGCCCGCCGAGGCGCAGACCGATCGATCCGCCACCGATGAAGTGCAGGTCCGCCTGATCAGCGCGTCATCGCATGTCGCGCCAGGCCAGACGTTGCTGATCGCGCTCGAGCAACGCATCGCGCCGCATTGGCACACGTACTGGAAGAACCCCGGCGACTCCGGTCAACCCACCAGCATCGACTGGTCGCTGCCCAAGGGCGCTTCCTCAAGCGACATCCTCTGGCCCGCGCCCAAGCGCTTCGATGTCGGACCCATCACCAACTACGGCTACGAGAACCAGGTCCTCCTGCTCACCGAGATCCGGCTGCCGCAAGACCTGACGCCCGGATCGACCGCGGCCATCCAGGCCGAGGCGACCTGGCTGGTCTGCCGCGAGGAATGCATTCCGCAGCAGGCGACGCTCTCGCTGTCGCTGCCCGTCTCGGCCACGGCCAAGGCATCGCCCGACGCGGCGATGTTGTCCACAGCCCGCGCGGCGCTCCCGACCAAAGCGCCCTTCAACGCGAGCGCCAAGCTGGCAGGACGCGATCTCGTCGTCACCTGGCCCGCGGTCATCGGTGTCGAGGTGAGCCAGGCGCTGTTCATGCCCGACGACTGGGGCCGCATCCAGCACGCAGCCAAACCGGTGCTCGACCGCGATGGCGCGGACTGGCGCCTGCGCATGCCCGTCGGCGAGCAACCGGCCACCGCCGGTCAACCGCTGTCCGGGCTGCTGCTCATCGATGGCAAGGCGTGGCAGGTCAGCTTGCCGGTGTCCGGCGCGACGGCCACGTCGCCGTCGAACGCGACCGGTCCGGCGACAAGTCCAGCGCCGAGTCCAGCCAACAACCGCGCGCCATCGGGCGCCGAGGCGCGTGGCGATCTCACGCTGTGGACCGCCATGGCCCTCGCGCTGGTCGGCGGCCTGATCCTGAACCTGATGCCCTGCGTGTTCCCAGTGCTCGCCATCAAGGCACTCGGCTTCCTGCAAGGCAGCGCGGGCGAGCACCGCCGGCACGGCGTGGCCTACACGCTGGGTGTGCTCGCGGCATTCGCGGCACTCGGCGCCGCGCTGCTCGCGTTGCGCGGCGCGGGTGGCAGCGTCGGGTGGGGCTTCCAGTTCCACTCGCCGCTGTTCGTGCTGCTGTTGGCGTGGCTGATGTTCGTGCTGGGCCTGTCGCTGGCGGGCGTGGTGCAGATCGGCGCCGGCTTCGCCGGCCTCGGCCAGGGTCTCACGGAGAAACCGGGACTGACCGGCAGCTTCTTCACCGGCGTGCTCGCGACCGTCGTGGCCACGCCCTGCACCGCGCCGTTCATGGGCGCGGCCATGGGATATGCGCTCGCGCAGCCCGCGCCCGCGCTGATGGCGGTTTTCCTGTCGCTGGGCCTGGGCCTGGCGCTGCCCTACCTCGCGCTGTCGTGGTGGCCGGCGCTGCAGCGGCGCATGCCGCGGCCAGGACCGTGGATGGACGTGCTCAAGCAGGCGCTGGCCTTCCCGATGTTCGCCGCGGCCATCTGGCTGGTGTGGGTGATCGCGCAGCAGGCGGGTCCGATGGGCGTGCTGGTGGTGCTCGCCGGCATGGGGCTGCTCGCGCTCGCGGCCTGGCTTCGCACGGTCAGCCGATTCGCGTCGCCGCGCTGGCAGTGGACCGGCGCGGGTGCGGCGCTGATGTCGGTGCTCGCCGCAGCGTCGCTCGTGCCGGCGCTCAACGCCGTGAGCAGCGACGCAAACGCAGGCGCATCGATCGGACCCTCGTCGTCATCGGGCATTCCGGGCAGCGCTTCCACAAGCGCCAGCGTCGATCACGAGCCCTATTCGCCGGAGCGGCTGGCGCAGTTGCGAGCGCAAGGCAAGCCGGTGTTCGTGAACCTGACCGCGTCGTGGTGCATCACCTGCCTGGTCAACGAGCGCGTCGCGCTGTCCACCGACGAGGTCCGCGACGCCTTCGCGCGACAGGGCGTGACCTACCTGAAGGGCGACTGGACCCGGCAGGATCCGCGCATCACCGAGCTGCTGCGCCAACACGACCGCAGCGGCGTGCCGCTGTATCTGTTCTATCCCGCCGGGACCGGCAGCGACGCGCAGGTGCTGCCGCAACTGCTGACGCCCGGCATCGTGACGGCCGCGCTGCGCGGCGCACCCGCTTGATCTCGATGATTCCGCTGCGCTGAACGCGCCACTTTTCAACCCCGTCTCATTGCCTGTGGAGAACCTCGACATGAACACCCGGATGACTGCTTCAAGCTTCCCTGCCGCGACAACGTCCTCGCGTCGTGGCCACGTTTCGCGACGCGTGATGCTGGCCGGTGCCGCGCTGGTGGCGTCGCTGGGGATGACCGGCCTGGCCCATGCGCAGGCGCAGGTGGACCAGCCCGCGCCAGCCTTCAGCGCGACCACCGCCGAGGGCAAGACCGTCACGCTGGACAGCTACAAGGGCAAGACCGTGGTGCTGGAGTGGACCAACCACGACTGCCCCTTCGTTAAGAAGCATTACGGCAGCGGCAACATCCCCGCGCTGCAGAAGGACGCGACCGCGCAGGGCGTCGTGTGGCTGCAGGTGATCTCGTCGGCGCCGGGTCAGCAAGGCCATGTCGACGGCGCCACCGCGCTCAAGCTCAACAAGGACCGCGGCGCCGTGCCCACGCAAGTGCTGCTGGATCCGAGCGGTCAACTGGGCAAGGCCTACGGCGCGCAGACCTCGCCGCACCTGTTCATCGTCAACCCGCAAGGCGTGCTGGTCTACAAGGGCGGTATCGACAGCATCGCCACCGCGAAGGTGGACGACATCCCCAAGGCCGATCCCTACGTGAAGACGGCACTCGGCGAGCTGGCCGCCGGCAAGAAGATCACGCATGCGAGCACCAAGCCCTACGGCTGCTCGATCAAGTACGGCGGCTGATCGCCGTCCATGCGCCGATGAGACGCTGAACATCCGGCGATGAAGGGCTTTGCCGCTGCTCGCCCACGGGCAGCGGCGACCTGAGGACAATCGCGTCTTTGCGCCTGTCCTCAATGACTTCTTCCTCCTCCGCACCGACGGCGCCCGTCATCGCCGCGGCGCCCACCGCGCCGATGTCACGCGCGCTGGTGCTGCTGCTGGCGGTCGGCGCCGGCCTGTCGGTCGCGCCGCTGTATTACGCCCAGCCGATGCTGGGCCTGCTGTCCACCGAGTTCCACGCGAGCGCCTCGCAGATCGGCCTGATCCCGATGCTGACGCAGCTCGGCTACGCGGTGGCGATCCTGCTGCTCTCTCCCTTGGGCGACCGCATCGAGCGCCGCCGTCTGATCGCCTACAAGAGCGTGGCGCTGCTGCTGGCGCTGCTGACCGCGGCCGCCTCGCCCAACCTGATCGCCTTGTGCCTGGCCAGCGTGGGCATCGGCATCACGGCGTCGCTGGCGCAGGACCTCGTGCCCGCGGCCGCCACGCTCGCGCCCGACGCGCAACGCGGCCAGACCGTGGGCACCGTCATGACCGGCCTGCTGCTGGGCATCCTGCTGTCGCGCGTGGTCAGCGGGACGCTCGCGCAGACGCTGGGCTGGCGCTGGGTGTTCGGCATCGCGGCGGTCAGCATCTTGGGTCTCGGGCTGGCGCTGCAACGCGGCCTGCCGCGAATGCCGCCCACCAACCGGATGCCCTATGGCGAGCTGCTGCGCTCCATGGTCACGCTCACGCGCCGCCACGCGGCCCTGCGCACCGCGGCGGCGACGCAGCTGCTGCTGGCCGTGGGCTTCAGCGCGTTCTGGTCGACGCTGGCGGTGATGCTGCACCAGTCGATGAACCTGGGCAGCGCGGCGGCCGGCGCCTTCGGCCTGGCCGGTGCCGCCGGCGCGCTGGCCGCGCCGCTCGCGGGCCGCGTCGCCGACAAGCGCGGCGCCCGTGCGGTGATCCGGCTCGGCGCGATGCTCGTGCTGGTCTCGTTCCTGGCGATGGGCCTGATGCCCGGCAACCTGTGGGTGCTGGTGGCGGGCACGGTGCTGTTCGACCTCGGCGTGCAGTCCTGCCTCGTCGCGCATCAAAGCATCGTCTACGGCCTGGAGCCCCCGGCGCGCAGCCGGCTCAACGCGGTGCTGATCGGGGCGATGTTCATCGGCATGGCCAGCGGCGCGTGGCTGGGCGCGATGGCGCTGCAGTGGCTCGGCTGGCGCGGCGTGTGCGGCCTGGCAGTGATCACCTCGGCGCTGGCGCTGTTCCTGCGCCTGCGGGCGGACCGGGCCGATCGCGCCAACCAGGTGTCCACGGCCTGATACCCCTCACTCGGGGTGTGCCCCGGGCACCACGAAGCGGCGGGCATCTGTCGCTTTCTTCCGCTTCTCCCCGCTTTCGTCGTCGCCTTGACGGCCCCGTGACGCGGTCGCGTCAAGCTCAACCGTTACAGTCCGTGAACAACAGCGAGCGGACGGGATGACGGACAGACGAGCGTGGGAGGCGGCCGAGACCGGGGCCTGGCAGGCGGAGCGCACGCTCCACCAGGGACGTCGCAGCGAGGTGGTCCTCGTGGGCGATGGCCGTGGAGCTTCCGCGGTCCTGAAGCGGCTGCGCGACGCGCGCGCCGATCCCGCCGACGTTGCCCGGCTGCGCCGCGAATTCGAGCTCGCCCAGCGCCTGGATCCCGCCTTCGTGCTGCGCCCGCGCGCGCTGATCGAGCATGACCGCCGCCCCGCGCTGCTGCTGCCCGACCTGGGCGCGGAGACGCTGCGCCACCGCTTGCAACGCGGCACGCTGGACAACGATGAGCTGATCCAGCTGGCGCTGGACCTCGTCGAGGCGTTGCAGCACCTGCACGGCCAGGGCCTGATCCACCGCAACCTCGGTCCGGGCCAGATCCTCCTGCTGCCCGGCGCGGGCCGCGATCCCGGCCGCACGCTGATCGCCGACCTCGGCCTGGCCGCCGAGATCGAACGCGAGCGGCCGCTGGTGCAGCGCGCCGAGCTGATCGAGGCCTCGCTCGCCACGCTCGCGCCGGAGCTGACCGGCCGCATGAGCCGCGACGTCGACTACCGCGCGGACTTCTACAGCCTGGGCGCCACCTTGCTGGAGGCGCTCACCGGGGCGCCGCCGTTCAACATCGACGATCCCGCACGCGCGGTGCATGCGCATCTGGCGCTGGCGGCGCCGATGGCCACGACGCGCAACCACCAGGTCTTCGCGCCGCTGGCGCAGGTGGTCGCGCACTGCCTGCACAAGGAACCCGAGGGGCGTTATCAGAGCCACCAGGCCCTGCGCCACGACCTGCAGCTGTGCCAGGCCGCGCTGCAGCAGGGACGCGGACTGCCGGGCTTCGAGCCCGGACAGGGCGATGCGGCCGTGCGCTTCCAGCCCAGCGGCCGCCTGTACGGACGCGAGACCGCGCAGGCCCAGCTCGGCGAGTCCTTCGAGACCGCCGCGCTCGGCGACATCGATGGCGCGGGACTGGTCGCGGTGTCGGGCTTCTCCGGCATCGGCAAGACCGCGCTGGTGCTGGCAGCGCAACGCAGCCTGCTGGCGCAACGCGGCCACTTCGCCGCGGCCAAGTTCAACCAGTACGGACAGGACCGCCCGTATGGCCCGCTGCTGCAGCTGCTGCAGCAGCGCGCGGCGCAAGTGCTCGCGCAGGGCCAGGCGCATCAGGCGATCTGGCGTGAGCGGCTGCGCGAGCGCCTGGGCGCCAACGCGGCCCTGCTGGCGCAGGCGCTGCCCGAGATGGAGCCCCTGCTGACGCTGGACGCGCCGCTGATGCCGGTGGGACCGGCCGAGGCGGAGAACCGTTTCCTGCGCAGCGTCAGCCAGGGCTTCGCCGCGCTGGCGCGCGAGGGTGAGCCGCAGACGCTGTTCCTCGATGACTGGCAATGGGCGGACCGCGCCTCGCGCCGCCTGCTGCGCGAGTGCCTGCACGACGCGACGCTGCGTCACACCTTGATCGTGCTGGCCTACCGCGACAACGAGATCCCGCCCGGTCATCCGATCGCGCAGGAGCTGGCGGAGCTGCGTCAGCAGCTCGGCGAGCGCTTCGTGCCGCTGCGCGTCGGTCCGCTGGGACTGGACGACACGCGCCGCCTGATCGCCGACAGCCTGCATCGCGATGCCCAGGCGCCGGACGCCGGGCTGGATGAACTCGCCCGGCTCTGCCAGACGCGCACGGCGGGCAACCCCTTCTTCTTGCGCCGCCTGCTCGAGGATTTGGTCCGCCGCGGCCTGATCCATTACGACGCGGCGACGCAGCGCTGGGACCACGCGCTGGAACGCATCGCGGCCACGCGCACCGCGGACAACGTGGTGGCGCTGATGCTGCAGCAGCTCGAGCGCCTGCCCGATGCGACGCGGCAGGCCCTCAGCGTCGCCGCGCTGCTGGGCGCGGGCTTCGCGCTGGACAGCCTGGCCACCGCGCTGGACGTCGCGCCGGATGCGCTGGCCAATGACCTGCTGCCCGCGCTGCAGGCGCAGCTGCTGGTGCCGGCGAGCGCGCTCTACCGCTACGCGCCGCAGTTGCAGGGCCACGCCAGCGAGGCCGTGCGGTATGCCTTCGCGCACGACCGCGTGCAGGAAGCGGCGTTGCAGCGCATTCCCGCGGACCAGCGCCCGGCGCTGCAGCTGCGCATCGGGCGGTTGCTGCGCGACGGTCATCTGGCCGCGCATCCCGCTCAGCCGCTGCCCTACACGGTGCTGCACCACTTGAACGCGTCGCGGCTGCTGCTGATCGATGAACCGGACGGCGTCAGCCACGCGGCGGAGCGCGAGGCGCTCGCGATCTTCAACGCGCTGGCGTCGCGACATGCGATGGACGCCGCGGCGTTCGAGCCCGCCGCGGATTACGCGGAACTCGCGTTGGAACTCGCGCCGTGCTCGGCCGACCGCGGCGCCTGGCTGCATCACGCGGCGCGCATGGCTTATCTCGCGGGCCGTCCCGCGCGCATGGACGCGCTGCTCGATTCGGCGCTGGCCGACGCAGAGAACAACGCGCAACGCGCCCGCCTGCTGGAGGTCCGCATGGAGGCCTTCTACGCGCAGGGCCGGCTGGCCGAGACGGTGGACCTGGGGCTGGAGCTCTTCCTGTTGCTCGGGGCGGAGCTGCCACGCGCCAGCGGCGCGGACGCGATGGCGCGGGTGATGCAGCTGCTGGCCGAGCTGCAGCAGGAGATCGCGGCCATCGGCTTGGACGAGCTCGCCGAGCGCGCCCCGATGCGCGACGAGCAGCGGCTGCTGCTGATCTCGATCGCCGCGAAGATGACCGCCGCGGCCTACATCGTGCGTCCCGCGCTGCTGCCGCTGCTGACCCTGTTCCAGGTCCGGCTGATGGTCGACCACGGCCATGTGCCGCAGGCGCTCTCGGCGTATTCGGTGCTGGGCCTGATGTGCGCGGAGTTCCTCGGTGACTACCGCTTCGCCCACGACCTGGGCCGCATGTCCACGGCGCTGGTGCAGCGCCATGGCTGGATGCAGGTGTTCGCGCATGCGGGCTTCTCCTTCCACGCCTTCCTCAGCCACTGGGTGCAGGGCCTGCGCGTGAGCATGGACGGCCTGATGCAGACGCATCGCAACGGGCTGGAATTCGGCAACCTGCGTCACGCGGGCCTGGGCTTGTACGTCCATGACGCGCATGCCTTCCTCGTGGGCACGCCCTTGCGGCTGCTCGAGGAGCAGCTCGTCACGCACGGACAACGGCTGCGCGCGATGCGCCAGCCGGTCGCCGCGGACTACGAGGACGCGCTGCTCGCGCTGGTGCGCGCGCTGCAGCAGCGCCGCCTGCCCGATGAAGGATTCGAGGGACTGGACGCCTTGGCGCGCACCTACGGCGAGCGCCAGGACCAGACCGGGCTGATGTTCCTGCACGGATGGCAGGCGGTGCTCCACTTCGTCGCCGATCGGCCGGAACCCGCATTGCGCCTGGCCAAGGAGGCGCGCGCGCTCTTCGCCGCGGGCCGCGGCATGCATGCGCAGTCGCTGCTGCTGTTCATCGCGGGCTGGGCGGCGCAACGCGTCGCGCTGGCCGGCGGGCCGCGCGATCAGGCGCTGGAGGACGACGCGTTGCAACGCCTGCAGCGCTGGGTCGACGCGGGTCCGGGGCATCTGCAGGACCGCGTGTCACTGCTTCGCGCGCAGCAGGCGATGCTGGCGGGCGCGCCGGACGTGGAGATCGAACGCCTGCTGGATCGCGCGCTGGAATCGGCGCAAGGGCCGCATGGCACGCCGCTTGACGCGGCGGCGGTGTTGCGCGCGCAGGTCGACTGGTGGCGCGAGCGCGAACCGCTGCGCGCCGATCAGGCGCGGCTGCGGCTGCAGCAGGCCTGGCGGGCCTGGGGCGTGACGGCGTTGGCGGGCGATGTCGCCCTCGCAGAGTCGGAAGATGCGCTCGCGATCGGCAGCGGGGAAGCGCCCCACGGCCTGGCCGGAGATCATGGCGATCGCGGCGAGATCCGCGCCGATGCCGCCGATCTGAGCACGCTGACCAAGGCGGTGCAGGCGATCAGCAGCCAGCCGGACCTGCCGCGCCTGTTGCGCCGCCTGCTCGAGGTCGTGGCGGAGAACGCCGGGGCGCAGCGCGCGGCGATCGTGCTGGCCAGCGGCCCGACCGGCGCGTCGCGCTGGGTGCTGCAGGCCGAAGCCTCGCTGGGCGAGCTGCCCAAGCTGCATCTGATCGAGCAGATCCCGCTGGAGCGCGCCGGCCAACAGCTGCCGCTGGTGTTGATGGGGCGTGTGCTGCGCGATGGCCGGCGCGAGCTGATCGTCGATGCGCGCGGCCTGGCCACGATGGAGGACTACTTCCAGCGTCAGACCGCGCCGCCGCGCTCGGTGCTGGCGCTGCCGCTGCTCAAGCAGGGGCAGACGGTCGGCGCGCTGTATCTGGAGAACGCCGTCGCGGCGGGCGTGTTCACCGAGGCGCGGGTGAGTTTCCTGGAGCTGCTCTGCGCCAACGTCGTCAACGCGGTGGACAACGCGCGCCTGGTGGCCGAGTTGCAGGAGCTCAACGCGAGCCTGGAACGCCGCGTCGCGCAACGCACGCGTGAACTGGCGGACAGCGAGGAACGCCTGCGCGCCGTGCTGGACCACGCGCCCATCCCGATGGTGGTGACGCGGGAGCGTGACGCGCTGATCGTGTACGCCAACGGGCCGTCGGGGCTGATCGTCGGCCGGCCGCTGGACGACCTGGTCGGCAAGCCGGCGATCAGCTTCTATCGCGACCCGGGCGACCGCGAGCGCATGCAGGCCAAGTTCAAGGACGAAGGCCGGCTGCAGGGCGAGGAGGTCTGCCTGATGGCGGCCGATGGCGGCGAGCGCTGGATGCTGCTGTCGATGGTGCCGGTGATGTACGACGGAGCGTCCTCGGTGCTGAGCACGCTGGTGGACTTTACCGACCGCAAGCGGCTGGAGCTGGAGCTGCAGCGCCTGGCCACGACGGATGCGCTGACCGGCGCGGCGAATCGACGCTGCTTCCTGGAGCACGCCGAGGCGGAGCTCGCGCGTAGCCGACGTTATGGGCTGGAGATGTCGCTGGTGATGATGGACGTCGACCACTTCAAGCGCATCAACGACACGCTGGGCCATGCGCGCGGCGATGCGGCGCTGTGCCACCTGGTGCAGCTGTGCGCGCACATCGTGCGCAAGCAGGATCTGCTGGGCCGGCTTGGCGGCGAGGAATTCGCGCTGCTGCTGCCGCAGACCTCGCTCGATCACGCGACCCATCTGGTCGAGCGGCTGCGCCATCACATCGAGACCAGCGGCCTGGACCTGCAGGCGGGATCGGCGCCGACGTCGCTGACGGCGAGCTTTGGCGTGACCGCGTTGCGGCCGGAGGATCTGCGGGTCGAGGAGCTGCTCGGCCGTGCCGATCAGGCGCTGTACCGCGCCAAGGACGGCGGGCGCAACCGGGTAGAGCGTCAGGCCTGAATCAGCGATCCGCGGCGCTCGGGGCGTGGCCCCGGTTCAGGGATCGATGCGCGAGGGCTTGGCGCGCTCACGATAGAACGCGTCGAAGCGGGCGGCGTAGTGGGCCTTGGTCTCGGGCGTGAGCCAGCGCATCAGGCCCTGGCGCAGGATCGCCGCGCCCTCGGGCCGGCCGTAGGCCTTGTCGATGCCGCGGATCGCGGCGAGTCCCCACGGCGTGCGCGCGCAGGCGACGCCGGCCATGACGAGGTCGCTGGCGCCCTGGATGGGCACGCTGATCAGGTCGGGCGGGTTGTTGGCCATGACGAGGGCCATGTCCAGCTCGACGGTGTAGTCGGCGCGGTCCAGGCTGAGCATCTGCAGCAGCCGGGCGCCAAAGTCCTTCGGCGAATACCGCGAGACCGAGTTGTCCACAGGCCGGGCGGCGAGCATGTCGTCGAGCACCGGGCCGTAGCTTCGGCCGTCGATGAGCGCACCGCGCATCGCGGTGTCGGCGAGCAGCTTGGGCAGCAGCACTTCGCCGGCGGCGTTGCGTGGGAGTCGTTGGAGCTTGTCGCGTCGCACGATGAGCTGCGGCGGCGGGGTGAGCTGGGTGTTGATGAAGTAGGCCGACTTCTCGCGATCGGGGGTGCGGACCATGTTGGCGCGGCAGACGGGCTCGCCGTTCTCGATCATCTGCCAGCTGCGCTTGGCGTTGGCGAAGACGATCTCGTGCTGCACGCCGGGCCATTGCTTGCCGAGGTACTCGATGACGCGGCCGGTGACCCCGCTGGCATCGGTGCCCGACAGCTGTGGCGAGTGGTCCGAGGCGAGCCAGGTGATCTTGGTGACGGCAGGGAGCGAGCCCGGCGCGGTGGCGTTCGAGCCCGACGAACCACCTAGAGCGTGCGCCGGCGCGCCAGCCAACAGGGCCAGGCAGGCAGTCAGGGGCAACAGGACGGGCCGGCAGCGCGCGGGCAGCGAAACGGGGCACTTCACGCTGCCCAGCATACGGGGAACACCGGCGGCGCTTCTCGCCGACCGCCTCGCGTGGGACCGCAGGAGCGGTGATTGGTCACTGGCGGCGGGGATTCGGTGGGGGATGTGCTGCACCGCCAGGGCATTGCAGTGCTCAAAGCAAGTGGCCAATCAACCCGCCAATCAATCCGCCAAATTGCTCGAAATTCTCGAGCCCGAAGGCAAAAAATTCTCTGTGCAGCAGTGGCTTAGCGGCGTTGAACGGTCACGATTCATTCCGCCAAACGTCCCGCCAAAATCAATGACAGACACGTGCGATGACCCTCTGGGATTTCTTCACCGTTGACCATCCATCCGTGGTCTTCTTCGACGCGCCGGAGCCCATCCAGTTGCAGATGCGCCGCAACGGCCTACATCCCGCCAGTTATCGCGCGGCGCTGACAGACGCCCCCCACAACTACCGGCTTCGTCTCCTCGAGGACGAAGCGTTCGTGGATCACCGACACATTCAAGTCCGCTTGGGAATTGGCCGGTCTGATCGGCGGGGCGTTTCGCGCGCTCGACTGACCGACGAAAAAAAGCCCCGCCAACCAGCGTTGGCGGGGCTGCTCGCACAGAGCGAACGGTCAGGTTGCCTGATCAGGCGCTCGCGCGCCTTCCGAGACCGACCGAGGAGACAAACGTGTGTCGGGATTCGAGGCGCTGCTTCAGCGCTTCTCGTTGATCTGGTCGAAGACGCCGCCATCGTCGAAGTGCGTCTTCTGCGCGTTGCGCCAACCGCCGAAGACCTCGTCGATCGTGACCAGCTTCACCGGCGCGAACTGCTTCGCATACTTCGCCGCCACCTTCGCGTCACGCGGACGGTAGTAGTTCTTCGCGGCGATCTCCTGGCCCTCGGCCGAGTACAGGTACTCCAGATACGCCTGCGCCACCTTGCGCGTGCCCTTGCGGTCCACCGTCTTGTCCACCACCGACACCGGCGGCTCCGCCAGGATCGACAGGCTCGGCGTCACGATCTGGAACTTGTCCGGACCCAGCTCCTTCACCGCCAGGTAGGCCTCGTTCTCCCACGCGATCAGCACATCGCCGATGCCGCGCTCGACGAAGGTCGTCGTCGATCCGCGCGCACCCGAGTCCAGCACCTTCGTGTTGGCGTAGATGCGCTTGACGAAAGCCTTCGCGGAATCCGCGTTGCCGCCCGGCTGCTTGAGCGAATACGCCCAGGCCGCCAGGTAGTTCCAGCGCGCGCCGCCCGAGGTCTTCGGGTTGGGCGTGATCACGTCGATGCCGCTGCGCGCCAGGTCCGGCCAGTCGTTGATGTGCTTGGGATTGCCCTTGCGCACCAGGAACACGATCGTCGACGTGTACGGCGACGCGTTGCTCGGCAGACGCTTCTGCCAGTCCGCCGGCACCAGCTTGCCGTGGTCGTGCAGCGCGTCGATGTCGTAGGCCAGCGCCAGCGTGACGACGTCGGCGTCCAGCCCGTCGATCACCGAGCGCGCCTGCTTGCCCGAACCGCCATGCGAGTTCTTCACCGTGACGGTCTCGCCGGTCTTGGCCTTCCAGTACTTGGCGAAGGCGGCGTTGTAGTCCTGGTAGAGCTCGCGTGTCGGGTCGTAGGACACGTTGAGCAGCGTGACCGCGCCCTGCGCGTGGGCCAGGGGCATCAGCGCGCCGCCCAGCAAGGCAGCGGTGGCAAGCAGCGAGACGGTGCGTCGAATGGCGTTCACGGGATTCTTCTCATCAACGGGGGTGGAGGGGAGCGCTCAATGTAGGCAGCCGCCCTCTCCACGTGAACCAAGAAGATCTGCTTTGCTTTGCAGGATCGCCGTCGGGACCGGGGACGATCAGCCGCCGAAGCGGTGTTCCAGCTCGATCCAGCCCTGCCGACCGTGCGGCAGGTAGTAGCCCACCGGGTAATACGGCCAGGTCGCGCTCGCGTCGCGGCGGATCTTGTCGAACACGTTGTTGACGATCAGGCTCACGCGCGTGCGCTTGCCCAACTGCCACGCGGTGCTCGCGTTGAAGCTCCAGTACGGGCCGAGCCAGCCCTCGCGGTCCTCGCTGGCGATGCGGCCGTTGCGCTGCGCCGAGACCGCATGCGTCCAGTCGCCGAGCTGCCACACCAGGCTCGCGTTGAGCTTGCTGGGCCAGTCGCCGAAATCCGGCGTGCCGACCACGTTGCGGTTCTCATCCCCGGCGAACTGCTGGTACTTGAAGCTCTTCACGCGGGTGTACTTCGCGTCCGCGGTCCAACGGCCCCAACCGGCCGGCGCCCAGCTGTAGCGCGCGCCGACGTCCACGCCCCAGGTGGACTCATTGGCCGCGTTGATCGGATTGACGCGGATCTCCGACACCTCGCCCGGACGCACGACCGCGCTCAGCGGATTGCGCACCACGCGGGCGATCGCGTCCGCGCAGGTCGGCGAGCTGATGTCCTTCACGCCGGTGCGGCAGTCCGCCTCGGCGCGCAGCACGCCGTCGGCGCTCAGGTCGGTCACCAGGTCGCGGATCGCGATCTTCCACAGGTCCACCGAGACGTCGAAGGACGCCGCCGGTTGCCACACCGCGCCCAGGCCCCAGGAGCGGCCGCGCTCGGACTTCAGGTCCGCCGAGCCGGTGCGCACGAAGTTGAAGCCGGGCGAGACGCCCGCGAAATCGCAGCTCGACAGCGGTTGACCGGCCTGCGCGCAGCGGTAGTAATCCGTGGACGAGGAGTAATAGCCCTTGGTCTGCTGCGCGAAGATGTAATTCATGTCCGGCGCGCGGAAGCTCGTCGCGTGCTGCGCGCGCAGCAGCAGCGACGGCAGCGGGCGGAACTCGAGGCCGGCGTTGTAGGTCGTGCTGCCCTCGCCGCGGCCGGCGAATTCGTAGCGGTCATGGCGCGCGGCGACGGTGGCCGTGAGCTGCTTCGTGATCGGCGCGTTGAGCTCGCCACCCAGCGCCAGCCGCTCGCGCGTGCCGCGTACGGTGGGCGACGCGCTCGTGTTGTAGAAGACGCCCTGCCCCAGCCGATCGTCGGCCTCGTTGCGGAAGCCCTGCGAGCCGGCCTCGGCCACGACCGCGGCCTTCACCGGACCGCCCGGAAGCTGGAACCACTCGCCGCTGGCCGACGCGCTGAGCTGCTGATTCCAGCTCGCGTTGCGCGTCCAGCTGCGGCCGGTGACGCTGTCGATCTCCTGCGGCGTGAGCGGCCGATAGAGCCGCGCCGGATCGGCCGCGTAGACCGCCACGCCGTTGGCGTCGGTGCCCACGCGCTGGCCCAGCAGCAATTGGTCGATGCCTGCGAGCAGCCTCGGCGTCGTGGTGCGGTTCAAGTAATAAGAGCTGTTGGCCGCGACCTCGAAGGTCCAGCTGCCGCTGAGCTCGCCGCGCGCGCCGACGGCCACGTTGTG
Organism: Roseateles sp. So40a; assembly: GCF_048081605.1. Lineage (NCBI taxonomy): Bacteria > Pseudomonadati > Pseudomonadota > Betaproteobacteria > Burkholderiales > Sphaerotilaceae > Roseateles > Roseateles sp. So40a. The sequence continues at coordinate 5,200,775 of NZ_CP182288.1, forward strand.
CGTCGAGTCCTGCCACTTGCGATTGAAACGGGTCACGCCACCGAGCTCCTCGGGCGCGAAGCGCCGCGTCCAGATCTCGAGCAACCCGGTGTTGGCATTGCGGAAGTAGCCCTTCCCCGCCGCGTCCGAGGTCCAGCTCGGACCGCGCGTGTTGTTCTCGGTCCTCGCCCAGCCGAACTGGCCCTCGGCGAAGAGCTCCAGCCCCGGCGTCAACTGCCAGTTCAGCGCGCCGGCCGCCTGCGCGCTGCGGTTGCCGGTCTGCGTGGTCCAGTAGGTCGGCGAGGCGCGGCCGCTGCCGCAGTAGGTGCCGGTGCGCGCGGTGTACGCGGAGGTCGATCCCTCGAAGAGCGAGCCCGCCGCGGCGCAGCCGTCGGTGGGCGTGAGGTAGGCGCCGCCGGTGGCGTTGCGCCGGCCGATGACCACGGTGGGCGCGGCGCCCTGCAGCGTGGTGTCGGCCATGAAGTCGCGCTGGCGGCTCCAGATGGGCTCACGCCCGCTGAGCTCCACGCCCCACACGCCCTGCAACGCGCCGGCATCGAAGCCGCCGGTGATCTGCGCGCGGGCGTTCTCGCCGCCGCCGCGCTGCGTGCCGCCAGCCTTGAGGTTCACGGTGACGCCATCGACGTGTTTCTTCAACACGATGTTGACGACCCCGGCGATCGCGTCCGATCCGTAGACCGACGACGCGCCGCCGCTGAGCACCTCGATGCGGTCGATCAGCGCGGAGGGGATGTTGGCGATGTTGACGAAGTTGACCGAGCCCTCGTAGGCGGTCGGGTAGTCGGCGACGCGCCGGCCGTTGACCAGCACCAGCGTGTGGTTGGGGCCCAGGCCGCGCAGGCTGATCGCGTTGGCGGCCGGCGTGAAGGTGTTGCCGAAGTCCTCGCCCTGCGTGAACCCGGTGTTCTGCGTCAGGCTGCCCAGCGCGTCGCTGACGTTCTTGTAGCCCAGCCGGTCGAGGTCCTCGGACTTGATGACGGTGACGGGGCTCGGGCCCTCGGCGTTGACGCGCGAGATGCGCGAGCCCGTGACCACGACCGACGGCAAGGGCGCGTCCTTGGCGGTGTCGGCCGCGGGCGCGGGGACCGTGGCTGAAGCGGCGCTCGCGGCTGGTATCGGCGGGGTGCCCTGCGCGAAGGCGACGGAGGCGGGGAAGGCCGCGGCGATCGCCGCGGCCACCGTGGCGGCCGATCCGGTGAGGCGGGCCGCGTGCTCGACAAACTGCTTCAAGAGACGTCCTTGTGGGAGTGAACAGGTGAGCCCGTCACTCTAGGAAGCGCCTCCCGATCGCTGAACCAAGGATTTCAGCTTTGTTAACCCGTGCAGCACGCGGATGCTCATGCGGAATTTCTTTCGGCACCCCCAGCGTCGGTGCGCGGTGCGCGGTGCGCGTCGGGGGCCTTCTTCAATCGGAGCCGTTGGGCGCGACGCGCGCCTGCTCGACGAGCTCGCGCGACAGCGGCGGCGCGAAGGTCTCGATGAACGCGTAGACGTAGTCGCGCAGGTAGGCGTCGCGCCGCACCGCCAGCCGGGTGAGGTTGTCGGCGAAGAGATGGCGCGCGTCGATCGCGCGCAGGTGGCGGTCGCGTTCCTCGTCGTAGGCGATCGCCGCGACGATGCCCACGCCCAGCCCCAGCTCGACGTAGGTCTTGATCACGTCCGCGTCCATGGCCACCAGCACCACGTTCAGATCGAGCCCCGCGCTGGCGAAGGCGTCATCGATGTGGGACCGGCCGGTGTAGCCGGTCTCGTAGGTGATGACCGGGAACTCGGCCAGACGGTCCAGCGTCAGCGGCGTGCCGGCGGCGGCCTCGACTTCCAGCGGATGCCCCGGCGGCACCAGCACCGTGTGGGTCCAGCGGTAGCAGGGCAGCGTCAACAGCTGCGGATGCAGGGCCAGCGCCTCGGTGGCGATGCCCACGTCGGCCTCGCCGTCGATCAGCAGCCGCGCGACCTGCTGCGGCGATCCCTGCGTGAACTGCAGGCTGACCTCCGGATGCGACTCGCGGAAATCGCGCACCGCCGGCGGCAGCGCGTAACGCGCCTGGCTGTGCGTGGCGGCGATGCGGAGGTGGCCGCTGTCGGCGCGGGCGAAATCCTCGCCGGCGCGGCGCAGGTTCTCGGCCTCGCGCAGCAGCCGCTCGACGATGGGCATCACGTTGCGGCCGGGTTCGGTCAGTCCGGTCAGCCGCTTGCCGGCGCGCACGAAGATATCGATGCCCAGCTCGTCCTCGAGCTCGCGGATCTGCCGGCTCACGCCGGGCTGCGAGGTGTGCAGCGCCTGCGCCACCTCGGTCAGGTTGAAGTTGCGGCGCTGGGCCTCGCGGACGGAACGGAGTTGTTGGAAGTTCATCGGGGGGAGGCGGTGAGGCCGATGCCATGGGCACCGGACAGGAATCGGCGGACTTCGGAAAAGTGCGGAGAAGTGCGGGAAAGCGGCTTGCTTATGCGGATTGATTATTCGAATCCGCGACGCCCATGTCCTCCAACAAAAACCGATAAGCAATCCCGCGCCCGATGCATGTGCATAGAAGGCCTATGCTGCGAACCTTGCCGATCACCATGCAGTTCCCAGTCTTGTTCCGCCCGTCCCTGATCGCCCTGTCGACCGCGTTCGCGCTGGTCCCGCCCGCCATGGCCCAGGCCGCCGACAAGATCGTGTGGCTGATGCCCGAGGTGGATGCGGCACCCGGTTCGGCGTCCGGTGCCGCGGCCGGTTCCGCGCCTGCGAGGCGCGGCCTGGCCCAGCCGCTGTCGGACTACCTGGCCGCGCACTGGGGCTCGCCCGCGCAGCACGAGGTGCTGATCGCCAACGTCAAGCGGAGCTGGCGCATGGTCGAGGAAGGCCAGCAGGCCTGCCACCTCGGCGTGTTGCGCACGCCCGAGCGCGAGGCCGTCGCCTATTTCGTCGACACGCATCTGATTCCGCCCCACCAGCTGATCATTCGGCGCGCCGCGCTGGCCAAGCTGCCGCGCTACACCGACGGGGACGCCGACCTGGAACGGATCTGGGCCGAGCGGCAGCTGCGTGGCGCCATCGTCGCGGGGCGCAGCTACGGCCGGGGATTGGATGCGTTGCTGGCCAAGCGGCCGGCGGGCGTGATGGACGAGTACACCACGCCGGATTTCGGCGGGAACATGCTGTCGATGATCGCCATCGGCCGCGCGGACTACACGATCGAATACGACTTCGTGCTCGCGCACCAGCAGGAACTGCGCGCCGCGGCCGGCGCCGGCGGCGGCGCGGGCAAGGTGTCGACCGCGGACCTGGTCAGCGTGCCGATCGAGGGCTTCAGCAGTCCGGTGATCTCGGGCATCGCCTGCCCGCGCACCGCGTGGGGCAAGCGCACCATCGACCAGGCCGAACGCGTGCTGGGCACGCCACAGGCGCGCCAGTTCCTGCGCGACGAGTTCTTCACCCACCTCAGCCCCGAGGCCAAGGCGCGTTACGGTCCGCGCATCGACGCCTTCTACTTCTACGCCAAGCCCGGCGCGAATCCGCCGCGTTGAGTCGCGTTGAGTGGCGGTCTTGAGCGGATGACGGAACGCCCTCAGGCGTCCGGATCCATCGCCTCGCGCACCGCGTCCTCGGTCAGCTCGGCCACGCATTCCTGCAGGAAGCGGTAGGCGAAGCCGCGCAGGTAGTGACCGCGCTTGAGCGCGATGCGCGTCGTGTTGGCGGGGAACAGGTGGCTGGCATCGATCAGCTGCAGGCCGGCGTCGCGGCCGGGCTCGAAGGCCATCGCCGCGATGACGCCCACGCCCAGGCCGATCTGCACGTAGGTCTTGATGACGTCCGCGTCCAGCGCCGACATCACCAGATCGGGCGCGAGCCCCGCGGCCGCGAAGCTCGCATCGATGCGCGCACGGCCGGTGTAGCCCTCGTGGTACGTGATCAGCGGCTGCTCGGCCAGCGTCTCCAGCGTCAGCGGCTGGCGCGTCAGCACATGGCCCTCGGGCACGACGACCGCATGGCGCCACTCGTAGAACGGGAAGGTGACGAACGCGTCGTCCTTGCCGAGCGCCTCGGTGGCGATGCCGATGTCGGCCTCACCGGACTGCAGCAGCGAGACGATCTCCGACGGGCTGCCCTGATGCAGCACCAGGTGCACGCGCGGATAGGCGGCCTTGAAGCGCGCCACCACCTGCGGCAGCGCGTAGCGCGCCTGCGTGTGCGTCGTGGCGATCGTCAGCTGGCCCTGGTCGGCGCTGCTGAACTGCTGGGCCAGGCGCTTGATGTTGCGCACGTCCTGCAGCATGCGGTCGACGACGACCGCCAGCTCCTTGCCCGGCTCGGTCAGCCCGAGCAGCCGCTTGCCGCGGCGCTGGAAGAGCTCGACGCCGAGCTCGTCCTCCAGGTCCTTGATGTGCTTGCTGACGCCGGACTGCGAGGTGAACAGCGCGGCCGCCACCTCGGTCAGGTTGAAGTTCTGCTGCACCGCCTCCCGGACGATGCGCAATTGCTGGAGGTTCATGTCGGGACTGCCCGCTCTGCGGCTTGCTGGTCGGAACGCGGTGGATCGGGGATCAGGCGGCCTGGTCGATGCCGAACAGGCTCAGGCGCGAGGCCTGCAGGCGCACGCGCTGGCCGGCGGACAACTGCAGCGCCTCGGCCTGCTCGCGGCTGAGCTCGGCTTCCAGGTGCTCGCCCTGCGCGCCGCGCAGCTCGACGCGCGCAGCGGCGCCGAATGCCAGCACGCGCTCGACGGTGGCGGGCAGGCCCGGCGCGTCCTGCGTCGGGATGATCACCAGCTCGTGCGGCCGCGCGTAGGCCTGCACCAGGCCGTGCTGCGCGCCCTCGATGGCGGCAGCGGCGCCTTGCGCCAGCGTCTGGTCGCCCACGCGCACGATGCCGCTGTCCACGCGGCCCTCGAAGCGGTTGACCGCGCCGAGGAAGCCATAGACGAAGGGCGTGGCCGGGCGCTGGTAGACCTCGGTCGGCGAGCCGACCTGCTCCACGCGGCCGTGGTCCATCAGCACGACGCGGTCAGCGACCTCGAGCGCTTCTTCCTGGTCATGCGTGACGAAGATGCTGGTGATGTGCAGCTCGTCATGCAGGCGGCGCAGCCAGCGGCGCAGCTCCTTGCGGACCTTGGCGTCCAGCGCGCCGAAGGGCTCGTCGAGCAGCAGCACGCGGGGCTCGACGGCCAGCGCGCGCGCCAGCGCGATGCGCTGACGCTGACCGCCGGACAGCTGCGGCGGATAGCGATCGGCCAGCCAGTCCAGCTGCACCAGCTGCAGCAGCTCATGGACCTTGCGCTTGATCTCGGACTCCGGCGGACGCTGCTTGCGCGGCTTCACGCGCAGGCCGAAGGCGACGTTGTCGAAGACCGTCATGTGGCGGAACAGCGCGTAGTGCTGGAAGACGAATCCGACCTCGCGCTCGCGCACGTGGGTGTCGGAGGCGTCGGCGCCATCGAGCAGCACCTGGCCGCGGTCGGCGGTCTCCAGGCCCGCGATGATGCGGAGCAGCGTGGTCTTGCCGCAGCCCGACGGGCCCAGCAGCGCGGTCAGCTCGCCGGTGGGGAAGTCCAGGCTGACGTCGCCCAGCGCGGTGAAGCTGCCGAAGGACTTGTGGATGTTGCGGACCTGGATGCTCATGCTTCTTCCTTGATCACATTGCGCGAGGCTTGCCACTCGACGAACTGCTTGAGTCCGAGCGTGACCAGCGCCAGCAGCGCGAGCAGCGATGCCACCGCGAAGGCCGCGGCGAATTGATATTCGTTGTAGAGGATCTCGACCTGCAGCGGCAGCGTGTTGGTCTGGCCGCGGATGTGGCCCGACACCACCGACACCGCGCCGAACTCGCCGAAGGCGCGCGCGTTGCACAGGATCACGCCGTACAGCAGGCCCCACTTGATGTTGGGCAGCGTCACGTACCAGAAGGTCTTGAAACCGCTGGCGCCCAGCACGGTGGCGGCCTCTTCCTCGTCGCGGCCCTGCGCCTGCATCAGCGGGATCAGCTCGCGCGCGACGAAGGGGAAGGTCACGAACACGGTGGCCAGCACGATGCCGGGCACGGCGAAGATGATCTTGACGTCGTGTTCCTGCAGCCAGGGGCCGAACCAGCCCTGCGCGCCGAAGATCAGCACGTAGATCAGGCCCGCGACCACCGGCGACACCGAGAACGGCAGGTCGATCAGCGTGATCAGCAGCTGCTTGCCGCGGAAGTCGTGTTTGGTGATGGCCCAGGCGGCGCTGACGCCGAAGACGATGTTCAGCGGCACCGAGATCACCGCGGCGATCAGCGTGAGCTTGATCGCGGAGACCGCGTCAGGCTCGATCAGCGAGGCGAGGTAGGTGTCCCAGCCCTTGCGCAGCGCCTCGGTGAAGACGGCGGCCAGCGGCAGCAGCAGGAACAGCGCGAAGAACGCGAGGCCCAGCGTCAGCAGCGTCCAGCGCACCCAGCGCTTCTCGGCGGTGGCGGGGTTGCCCTGGTAGTGACCGGCGCTGCGCGCGCGGCCGAGGGTGGCGGCGGATCCGGCCATGTCAGCGCTTCCCGTCGAGTCCGTTGCGGCGCAGGCTCCAGGCCTGCAGTCCGTTGATGCCCAGCAGCAGCACGAACGAGAACACCAGCATCACCACCGCGATCGTGGTGGCGCCGACGTAGTCGTACTGCTCGAGCTTGGTGATGATCATCAGCGGCGTGATCTCGCTGACCATCGGCATGTTGCCGGCGATGAAGATCACCGAGCCGTATTCGCCGACCGCGCGCGCGAAGGCCAGCGCGAAGCCGGTCAGCAGCGCGGGCGTGAGCATCGGCAGCACCACCAGGCGAAAGGCCTGCCAGCGGTGCGCGCCCAGCGACGCGGCGGCTTCCTCGAGCTCGGTGTCCAGGTCCTCGAGCACCGGCTGCACGGTCCGCACGACGAAGGGCAGCCCGATGAAGATCAGCGCGATCAGCACGCCCAGCGGCGTGAACGCCACCTTGATGCCCAGCGGCTCCAGCCATTGGCCCATCCAGCCGTTGGGGGCGTACAGCGCGGTCAGCGCGATGCCGGCCACGGCGGTGGGCAGCGCGAAGGGCAGGTCGATCAGCGCGTCGACGAGCTTCTTGCCGAAGAAGTCGTAACGCACCAGCGACCACGCCAGGATGAAGCCGAAGATCACGTTGATGAACGCGCCCAGCAGCGCCGCGCCGAAGCTCAGCCGGTACGACGCGAGCACCCGCGGCGAGGTGGCCGCGGCCCAGAAGGCGTCGACGCCGTGGCTGGCGGACTTCAGGAAGACCGCGCACAGCGGGATCAGCACCAGCAGCGAGAGGTAGAAGAGCGTGAAGCCCAGCGTCGGCGCGAAGCCGGGCAGCACGCGGCGTCGCTTGCGGGCAGGGGCCGGAGCGGCCTGTGTCGCGGGAAGCACGGCGGTGTTCATCGTCGGATCGGGAGCTCGAGGTCGGAGATCAGGCGGGCTGAGATAGCGAGCCGATCAGCGGCGCGCGGCCATGATCTGGTCGTAGGTGCCGCCGTCGGCGAAGTGCGTCTTGCCGACCTTGGCCCAGCCGCCCAGCGTCTGGTCCACGGTGAAGAGCTTGATCGGCGCGTAGCGCTTCTCGTGCTTCTTGAAGATGGCCGGATCGCGCGGACGGAAGTTGTTCTGCGCGATGATTTCCTGGCCCTCGGGCGTCCACAGGAAGTCCAGGTAGGCCTTGGCCAGCGCGGCCGTGCCACGCTTGGCGGCGACCTTGTCCACGACGGCCACCGGGGCGTCGGCCTCGATGGAGATGCTCGGCGCGACGACCTCGAAGTTGCCCTTGCCGAATTCGTTCTCGATGAGCTCGGCCTCGGATTCGAAAGTCAGCAGCACGTCGCCGATGCCGCGCTGGGTGAAGGTGGTGGTGGCGCCGCGGCCGCCGCCGTCCAGCACCGGCACGTTGGCCAGGACCTTGGCCACGAAGTCCTTGGCTTGCGCGTCGTTGCCGCCCTTGGCGATGACGCTGCCCCAGGCGGCCAGGTAGCCGTAGCGGCCGTTGCCGGTGACCTTGGGGTTGGGAATGATCACCGAGACGCCCGGACGCGCCAGGTCGGCCCAGTCCTTGATGCCCTTCGGGTTGCCCTTGCGCACGAGGAACAGCATCGTCGAGCTGTACGGCGCGGCGCCGTTGGGGAACTTGGCGCGCCAGTCGGCGCCGGTCAGGCCCTTCTCGGCGAGCGTGTCGACGTCGGTGGCCTGGTTCATCGTGACCACGTCGGCCTCCAGGCCGCCGATCACCGAGCCGATCTGCTTGGACGAGCCGCCGTGCGACTGGTTCACCGTGATCGTCTGGCCGGTCTTGGCCTTGTAGGCGGCGACGAAGGCCGGATTGACCTGCTTGTAGAGCTCGCGCGCCACGTCGTAGGAGACGTTCAGCAGCGTCGTGGGCTGATCGGCCGCCGAGGCCAGCATCGGCACGCCCAGCAGCGGCACCGCCGCGGCCAGCATCAGCGCCTGGCGGCGCGAGGCGGAGAACAGGGGGCGGTTCTTGGAAGCGTTGTTCTGGTTCATGGCGGACAGGGCAAGCAGGCGTGGGCCGGCGACGTTGAAGGTCGGGCTGCGAAGCTTGCCAAACAGTCCTTATTCCAGGAACGATTGTTTGAGCATTTGCTTATCTCGCATATTGAATATGCGGTGGGGACAAGCGGTGGCGAGTGGTTGAAAGGCGCCAGGACCGCGACGGGGCTCCGCCGAAAGCGCCTCCCCCAAGACCCCGAGGGCGGCGCCCGGTCGCGACCTGGGCTTTCACCATGCCTTCCCGGCGGCCGTACTGCCGCCGCCGGCGGGGGCGACATGGGCGCGCCCCGTGGAACGGAGTCTGGTCGCAGGCGCCCATCGCCGCCAATACGCATTTCGCGTGAGCAGCGTCGGCGGGCTCATATGGTGAAAGCAACGGTAGCCGTGATGACAGTGGCAGAAGCGGCATCTCCGCCGGTGGAAAGCTGCGGGCAACTCCGTTAGGCTGACAGGCCGCCGTGGTGAGGAAGCGCCTCCATGATGAATGCCCCGATTCCCGAGAACGAAGCCGAGCGGATGCAGGCCCTGCGCGAGTTGCTGATCCTGGACACGCCGCCGGAGGAGCGTTTCGACCGCATCGTCGAGTTCGCGGCCGAGGAATTCAGCGTGCCGATCGCGCTCATCAGCCTGATCGACGACAACCGCCAGTGGTTCAAGGCGCGATTCGGACTGGCCGTGTGCGAAACGGACCGCAAGTCCAGCTTCTGCGGTCACGCGATCCATGTGTCCGAGGTCATGGTGGTCAACGACGCGACGCAGGATCCGCGTTTCGTGGACAACCCGATGGTGCTGGGCGACCCGCACATCCGCTTCTACGCGGGCGCGCCGCTGGAGGTGCGTCCCGGGGTGCGCATCGGCACGCTGTGCCTGATCGACCGCCGGCGCCGCACGCTGGACGACACCGACCTCGCGATCCTGATGAGCCTGCGGGACCTCGTCATTTCGGAGCTGAAGGGGGAAACGGCGGAGTCGGCCGCATGATGCGCGCCGCCCCTCGCCAATTGCTGCTGGTCGATCCGCATTCGCTCTTCCGGCGCACGCTCGCGATGGTCGCCAGGCAGTTGCAGATCGCCGAGGTGCATGAGGCCAGCAGCCTGGAAGCCGCCCATCGGATGCTGGAACACCAGGCGATGGATGGGCTGCTGCTGGACATCGGCCAGGGGCTGGATGCGCTGGCGCTGCTGCAGAGCGTGCGGGCCGGCGCGCTGCGCTGCTCGCCAGCCACGCCGGTGGCGCTGACCGCCGAGGCCTGCGACCTGTCCACCGCGCAGCTCTACAAGGAGCTGCAGGTGCGGCGGATCATGCTCAAGCCGTTCAAGGTCAAGACCGCGCTGGAAGTGATCCAGGATCTCGCAGGCCCAGAAAAGCCCCATTGATCGGGGCTGATCGGCTTACTCCACCCAGAACTGGGCGAGCCAGGGGGGCGGCAGGACAAAACTGCGCAGATGGCGCCAACGGTGCTTCACGCCGCTGGAGAACGCCGCGCGGAAGTGATCCCAGGGCTTCTCGTGCGGCGGATCCTGCGTGTTCCAGCGACCCAGCGCGACGTCGGCCGGGTTGGGACCGCCGGGGAAGGTCACGATGCGCGAACCCGCGGGCAGACGCGCCGGCATGAAGTACCGCAGCGGGAAGGCCGGCAGGCAATGCAGGCGGAAATGGCGCGTCCACAGGTGCGGCCAGAACTTGATGCCGCCCGGCACCGAGGCCGTCACCCAATGCTGCTCGAAGCCGTGCTTGTCGGCGACGGCCTGCGGATTGGCGCGGAAGTTCTCGATGATGTGCGGGTACTTGCCCACCGGGAAACGGAAGACGGAGGTCTGACCCAGGCGCTGCATCGGCTTGGCCCAGTTGCGCGCCAGCACGACGTCGTCGGGATCACCGTGGGTGAAGTAACCGTCGATGTTGTCGACGATGACCGAATCCAGGTCGATGAACAGCACCGGGCCGGACAGGCCGGTCTTGGTCCCGAGATCGGCGCTCCACATCACCAGCTTGCGCCACTTGCCCAGGGACTTCTTGGGCCACTCGCAGCCCAGCTCTTCCAGCGGGTAGGCATCCACCTCGGGCCGCAGGCCCTCGGCGTTGTCGGTCAGGCACACGAGGCGGAAATCGCCGGTCACATGCCGACGCAACATTCCGTAAAGACGGTTGACGTATTCAGCGCCGTAGGCAGTCCCCCACTTCACACAAATCACTTGTTTCACGGGGTCCTCTGCTCCATGGCTGTTCATTGTTCGACGTCCCTTTTTCGCTTAGGGAACTACTTCACTATACGCAGCAGCATGTATCTGGATTGCTAACGGGGCTATCCCAAGTTCGGTGACCGTTGTCATCGCGCCGAACGCGCGAGGAGCGACCGGAAACAGGTGACGTCCGGCCTTATGCGCGGAGCATGCTTGGACATGCCCGGACCTTCGTTCCCGCGCGGTCGCGGGCTGCCTAGAGTCGGCCAGCATGACAGTCCTCCCCGCCCCCTCCCGGACCACTTCCCGTGCCGCGCCGCCGACCGGCGCCACCGGGGTCGCGCCCTGGTCCGACGCGCCCTCGCAGGACTTCCAGGTCCACGCCTTCGATGAGCCGCTGGGCGCCGAGGTGGTGGGGCTGGACCTGTCGCGCCCGCTCAACGACGCCGACTTCGCCCGCCTGCACCGCGCGCACCTGGATCACCACGTGCTGGTCTTCCGAGACCAGCGCATCACGCCGGCCGAGCACGTCGCCTTCAGCCGCCGGTGGGGGCCGCTGCAGATCCACGTGCTGCGCAACTTCCAGCTGCCCGGACATCCGGAGATCCTGCAGGTGTCCAACGTGCGCGACGCGCAGGGACAACCGGTCGGGCTGGGCGACGCCGGGCAGTACTGGCACTCGGACCTCTCGTACAAGGAGCGGCCCAGCCTGGGCTCGCTGCTGCATGCGCAGGAGCTGCCGGCCGAGGGCGGCGACACGCTTTTCGCCAACCAGCACCACGCCTACGACGGCCTGCCGCTGGCGCTGAAGACCGCGATCGCCGGCAAGCGCGCCGAGCACAGCTACCTGGCGAGGTACGAGGAGCTGCGCGCGCGCAATCCGTGGCGCCCCAAGCTGAGCGCCGAGCAGATCGCCGAGGTCAAGCCGGTGCCGCAGCCGGTCGTGCGCACGCATCCGGAGACGGGCCGGCGCGCCCTCTTCGTCAGCGAGCATTTCACGACCCGCATCCTCGACGTCCCCGAGGACGAGAGCCGCGACCTGCTGGCTCAACTCTTCGAGCACAGCAGCCGCAAGAGCATCGTCTACCGCCACCGCTGGTTGCCGCACGACCTGGTGTTCTGGGACAACCGCTCGCTGCTGCACCTCGCCGCCGGCTGCCCGGACCACCTGCGCCGCCACCTCCACCGCACCACCATCGAAGGCGACGTCCCGGCATGAAGCTCCTGAAACTCTCCTCCCTGCTGCTCAACGGCGCGCTGGCCGCGACCGTGGCCCTGGCGTCGACCGCCGCGCACGCCGAAGGCAAGATCCGCATCGCCGAGCAGTTCGGCATCGTCTACCTGCTGCTCAACGTGGCGCAGGACCAGCAGCTCATCGAGAAACACGGCAAGGCCGCCGGCGTCGACATCAAGGTCGAGCGCGTGCAGCTGTCGGGCGGGCCGGCGATCAACGAGGCGCTGCTGTCGGGCAGCATCGACATCGCGGGCGCGGGCGTCGGTCCGCTGCTGACGCTGTGGGACAAGACGCAGGGCAAGCAGAACGTGCGCGGCATCGCCTCGCTGGGCAACTTCCCGTATTACCTGACCAGCAGCAACCCGGCGGTGAAGTCCATCGACGACTTCAGCGACAAGGACCGCATCGCGCTGCCGGCGGTGGGCGTGTCGGTGCAGTCGCGCATCCTGCAGCTGGCCTCGGCCAAGCGCTGGGGCGACGCGCAGTTCAACAAGCTGGACCGCCTGCAGGTGGCGCTGCCGCATCCGGAAGCCACCGCCGCGCTGATCAAGGGCGGCACGGAGATCAACGCGCACTTCGGCAATCCGCCGTTCCAGGAGCAAGGCCTGGCGGGCAACGCCAACGTGCATGTGGTGCTCAACAGCTACGAGGTGCTGGGCGGTCCGGCCTCGGCGACGGTGCTGTACACGACGGAGAAGTTCCGGCGCGACAACCCCAAGACCTACCGGGCGTTCGTCGGCGCGCTGGCCGAGGCGGCGGACTTCATCGCGAAGAACCCGGAGCGCTCGGCCGACATCTACATCCGCAACGAGAACTCCAAGGTGCCCAAGGAGCTGCTGCTCAAGGTGATCAAGAACCCCGAGGTGCAGTTCAAGATCACGCCGCAGAACACCTTCGCGCTGGCGACCTTCATGCATCGCATCGGCGCCATCAAGAACAAGCCGGCGTCGGCCCAGGATTACTTCTTCGACGACGCGCACAACGCGGCCGGGAGCTGAGCATGAGCGCCGTGCTGGACGCCGTCGACACGGTGCCGGTCCCGGAGGCCTGCGAGGCATGCGGTGCCGGCGGCCAGGCGGGCGCGCGTGAGGACGTGGCCCGGGCGCGTCTGCGCGTCGAGGGCGTGAGCCTGGACTACCGCTCTGACCGCGGCGTGGTCCGCGCGACGCATCGGGTCGGTTTCGACGTGATGCCGTCGGAGCGCTTCGTGCTGCTGGGGGCGTCGGGCTGCGGCAAGTCGTCCTTGCTGAAGGCGGTCGGCGGTTTCATCGCACCGACCGAGGGGCGCATCCTCGTGGACGGCGCGCCCGTCAGCGGCCCTGGTCCGGACCGCATCGCGGTGTTCCAGGAATTTGATCAGCTGCCGCCGTGGAAAACGGTGCTGGAGAACGTCGCGTTCCCATTGATCGCGTCGGGCGCAGCATCGCGCAAGTTGGCGCTCGAGCGCGCCCGGGATTGGCTGGCGCGCGTGGGGCTGGCGGACTTCGCGTCGGCGTATCCGCATCAGCTGTCGGGTGGGATGAAGCAGCGCGTGGCGATCGCCCGTGCGCTGGCGATGAAGCCGCGCGTGCTGCTGATGGACGAGCCCTTCGCCGCGCTGGATGCGCTGACGCGCCGCCGGATGCAGGACGAACTGCTCGCGCTGTGGGAGCAGGAGCGCTTCACCTTGTTGTTCGTGACGCATTCGATCGAGGAAGCGCTGATCGTCGGCCACCGCGTGCTGGTGCTGTCGCCGCATCCGGGGCGCGTGCGCGCGGAGCTCAACGCGCAGGGATTGACGCCGTCGCAGCGCGCGCGCCAGGCCAACCGCATCGAGCAACTGCTGTTCGGCGACGACGCGACCGCGACCGTGCCCGGCTCCGAGGCGGCGCCGGCCGTCGATGAGACGGTGGCGGCGGAGCGCGTCGCCGCCTGGACCTGGACATCGCCATGACCGTCACCGTGCTGCCGACCGCTCGGCCGCTGGATCCTCCCGTGCGCGCCGAGCGCGAGTTCTCTCTGTCCGGCGCCGCGGCGCCGCCGGAGCTGGCCGTGCTCCCGCTCTGGAAGCGCGCGCTCGATTCCAGCGCGTGGCGCCAGGTGGCGCTGCTCGCGCTGTTGGCCGGGCTGTGGGAAATCGCCGCGCGCGTGGCCGACAACGACCTGCTGTTCCCGACCTTCACCTCGGCGGCTCGGGCGCTGTGGGAGGGCCTGGCTGGCGGCGAGTTGCTGGTGCGCGCGGGGATCTCGCTCAAGCTGCTGCTGCAGGGCTATGCGCTGGGCGTGGTGCTCGCGCTGGCGCTGACGGCGCTGGCGACTTCGTCGCGCTGGGGGCGGGATCTGCTGTCCAGCCTGACGGCGATGTTCAATCCGCTGCCCGCGATCGCGCTGCTGCCCTTGGCGCTGCTGTGGTTCGGGCTGGGCTCAGGCAGCCTGATCTTCGTGCTGGTGCATGCGGTGCTGTGGCCACTGGCGCTGGCGGCCTCGGCGGGGTTCGCTTCGGTTCCGGAGACGCTGCGCATGGCGGGGCGGAATTACGGCTTGAAGGGTCCGGCGTATGTCGCGCAGATCCTGCTGCCGGCGGCGCTGCCGGCCATCCTCTCGGGGCTGCGCGTGGGCTGGGCCTTTGCGTGGCGGACGCTGATCGCGGCCGAGCTCTTCTTCGGCGCGTCCTCGGGCCAGGGCGGGCTGGGTTGGTACATCTTCCAGAACCGCAACGAGCTGCAGACCGATCGGGTCTTCGCGGGTCTGGCGCTGGTGATCCTGATCGGCTGGCTCGTGGAGCGGCTGGTGTTCAGCACCGTCGAGCAGGCCACGGTCAGGCGGTGGGGGATGCAGCGGTGAGTTGATTGGCGGGCGACAGTCGCGCCAGCAGCACTGGCTTGCGCCTGCTGAAGTGGTCGATCCAGACGGACGAGTCGACAACGATCTTGTTGTTCATTCGGCAGCCCCTTCCGGATCCCAGCGGCGGCGCGGAATGTCTTCCATGTCGGGCGCACAGCCACCAAGTTCGCCCAATCGATGGGCGGCCTGGATGGCGATGTAGGTCTTCATTGCCAAAGTCACCATCTCCTCCGGACTCAGCGGTTCGTCGGAGAGTTGGAGCGCGCGGTGGTAAAGCTTCAGATCGAGCATGGCATTCCCGTTCAATGATCGCTCCGTGGCGTTGCCACCGAAGCCCTTCGGTGACTCGACACGCACATCGGATCGCGAAGCCGCAAGGTTGCTCTTGCGCACGATCTTCGTCACTGACTGGTTCTTGCTCTCCTGCTCAAGGAGCTCACTGGATTCCGTAGTCCGCCTCGCATGAATGCGCGGAAGCGGTCTGTCCACGATGACCGTGTGACCGCACGCATGGCAACACCTGGCCCTCGCGGTCCGCTGCGCCGCTCCACCGCCTGCGCGATCCGCGACAGGCCGAAGCACAGCACGAAGTAGCACCCGGCCAGCGTCCCGTACACCGCCACCGGCTGCACCAGCACCTGCGCGTTGACCTGCCCGGCGATGAACGACAGCTCCGACAAGCCGATGATCGTGCCGATGGAGGTCTCCTTGATCGTCGACGCGAATTGATTCACCAGCGACGGCAGCATGTGCCGCAGCGCCTGCGGCAGCAGCACCAGGCGCAAGGACTGGCCCCGCGTCATGCCCAATGCCTCGGCCGCCAGCCGCTGACCCGGTGGCAGCGATTGCAGCCCCGCCCGGACGATCTCGGCGAGGTAGGCCGCGTCGAAGATCACCAGCGCCGTCAGCATCGTGTTGAACTGGTCGGTCTTGTGCCCGGTCACCGCGGGCAGGAAGAAGTAGGCCCAGAACACCACCATCAGCAAGGGCGTGCCGCGCACGACGTACACCAGCGCCGTCACCGGCCGCCGCAGCCAGGCGCGACCGCTGACCCGAGCCACGCCCAGCGCGATGCCCAGCGGCAGCGCCAGCATCAGGCCCAGCGCCGCGAGCAGCACCGTCAGCGCCAGCCCGCCCAGCGGGCCGTTCGGGTACTGCCCTATCAGCACGTACAGCCAGTAGGTGTCGATCATCTCGGCGATGGACATGGCGAAGTCTCCCTGGCGCTCAATGCGCCGCCGGCCGCGCGGGGAAACGATGCTGGTACAGCGCGCCCAGCGCGGTGATCAGCAGCGACACGCCGAGGTAGGTCGCCGTCGCGAGCGCGAAGGTCTCGAAGCCGCGGAAGCTCGCCGACTCCACCCGTTGCGCCTGGTACATGAGCTCCGCCGCGCCGACGACCGTCGCGATGCTCGTGTTCTTCCACAGGTTGAGCGTCTGCGAGATCAGCGGCGGCACCGTCGCACGCAGCGCCTGCGGCAGCACGACCCACCGCAGCGCCGCGATGAATCCCAGGCCCAGCGCACGTGACGCCTCCCACTGCCCGGCCGGCACCGAGCGCAGTCCCGAGCGGATGTCCTCGGCCATGTAGGCGGCGGTGTAGACCACCAGCGCGGCCAGCGCCGCGGCCGCCTCGACGTTGCCCGCGTAGAGCCGGGCCTTGAGCCCGTCGGGCAGCAGCTCCGGCACCGCGAAGTACCAGAACAGCATGTGCGCCAGCAGCGGCACGTTGCGCACCGCCTCGATGAAGAAGGTGGCCAGCCACCGCAACGGCGCGAACGGTGCGGACGGCGCGAGTCGCGCGAGCGCCACGCCCGTCGCCAGCGGCAACGCCAGGACCAGCGCCAGCACGGTCAGCGTCAGTGACAGCCGCACGCCGGCGGCGAGCCAATCGAGGAACTGCCCGTGCAGCAGCGGTGTGAAATCGAGTTCAGGCATGACATCGGCGTCCGGAAAAAACATCGCCCCGGCCGAAGCCGGGGCGTGCTCGCATCGGATGACAAGGTGATCAGTTCATCTGGGTCGTGTTCATCCCTCCACTTGGTCGCTGTCGATCTTGAAACTGCGCGTCTGGAACTTCAGCCGCGTCGTCGGTCCGTACCACTTGTTGAAGAGCTGCGCCGCCGTGCCGTTGGCCTCGAGCTCGCGCAAGGCGCCGTCGACCTGCGCCTTGAGCTTGGTCTCGCCCTTGCGCAGGCCCAGCGCGAGCGGCTCGACGCTCAGGTTGGCCGGCAGGATCTCGTACTGCGCCGCCGCCGGGCCGAGCTTGGCGAACTGGTCCAGCAGCGAGACCTCATCGTTGACGAAGCCCACGCCCTTGCCCTGCTGCAGCGCCTGGAAGGCCTGCGGGCCGGTGTCGAAGGTGACGACCTCGACACTGGGCACGGCCTTGCGCACGTTGGGCTCCTGCGTGCCGCCCTTGACGGTCACGACCTTCTTGCCGGCGAGCTGGTTCAGCGCGGTGATGCCGCTGTCCTTCTTCACCAGCACCTTCTGGCCGGTGACGAAGGTCGTGAGCGAGAAGTCGATCACCGCCTCGCGCTCCTTGTTGTGCGTGAGGCTCGCCGCCAGCAGGTCCACGTGGCCTTGCTGGAGCTCGGGAATGCGCGCGGCCACCGCGAGCTGCTTGAGCTTGAGCTTCACGCCGAGCTTCTGCGCCACGGCCTTGGCCAGGTCCACCTCGTAGCCGACGATCTCGCGCGTCTTCGGATCGACGAAGCTGTTGGGCTCATCGGTGCCGAGCACGCCCACGACGAGCTCGCCCTTCTTGCGGATGTCGTCCAGCTGGTCCGCGTGGGCCAGGCCCATCATGGCGGCGGAGGTGGCGATCACGAGCAGCGCGCGGCGGGTCACGGTGAGGGTCATGGCGTCGGGCTCCGGGTGGGAGCGGTGGTTCTCGATGGACGCCAGCTTAGGAAAACGCCGCCTCGCGACGAACGAAGCGATGGGCATATCCAAGCGCGGATTTCGCGCGGCGGCGCACGTCCCCGATGCCGACGCGGTCTCGCGCTTGCGGCATGCTTCGCCGCATGAGCCTGCTCCACGACCACGTGCCCGTCATCGACCTGACCGGCCTGCCCGACCCAGCCTCGGCCGAGCCGCCCTCGAGCGCCGGCCGCCTCGCGGCGGCGCGCATCGGCGAGGCCTGCCGTGCGCATGGCTTCTTCTACGTGAGCCATCACGGTGTCGACCCGGCCTTGATCGCGCGGCTGGACCGGCTCGCGCGCGAGTTCTTCGCGCTGCCTGAAGCGGAGAAGCTGCGATGGCCGATGCGCGACGGCGGGCGCGCGTGGCGCGGCTACTTCCAGACCGGCGGCGAGCTGACCTCGGGCCGCCCCGACTGGAAGGAGGGGCTGTACCTCGGCACCGAACTTCCCTCGGACGATCCGCGCGTGCGCGCCAGCACGCCGCTGCACGGCGCCAACCTGTGGCCCGAGGTGCCCGGTCTGCGCGAGGCGGTGCTGAGCTATCTCGACGCAGTCACGGCCGTGGGCCAGCGCGTGCTGGGCGGCATCGCGCTGAGCCTGGACCTGCCGGCGGACTACTTCCGCAGCCGCTGGACCGCCGATCCGCTGGTGCTGCTGCGCCTGTTCAACTATCCGGCCGTCGCGCCGGACGTCGACGATGCGCAGGCGCCCTGGGGCGTGGGCGAGCACACCGACTACGGGCTGCTCACGCTGCTGTACCAGGACGACAGCGGCGGGCTGGAGGTCCGCACGCGCCGCGGCTGGATCCAGGCGCCGCCGCTGCCCGGCACGCTGGTCTGCAACATCGGAGACATGCTCGATCGCATGACCGCCGGGCTCTACCGCAGCACGCCGCATCGGGTGAAGCTCAACCGCGGCGCGCGCGACCGCCTGTCGATCCCGCTGTTCCTCGACCCCGCCTTCGACAGCCGCGTCTCGCCGATCGCCGGACTGGCGGCCGCCGAGGACGACAGCGCCTCGCGCTGGGACGCGAGCAATGTCCACGTGTTCAGCGGCACCTACGGGGAGTACCTCATGGGCAAGGTCGGCAAGGTCTTCCCCGAACTGGGCGCGGCGGTGCTGCCGTGAACGTCCCCGGAAGGCGCCGGGGTCGTTACGTTCGGCCATGGCCGCTCATGCGTTCCGCGGATAAGCTGCTGCGACAACCGCGCTTGGAGTGACCGGCTCCCGGCCCTTAGGCTGCGCGGTTTGCCCGCGTCCGGCGTGACCCTCGCCGGCCGCGACGCCCGACCCATCCCACCAGGATCACAAGGAGCGCGCATGACCGCCACGGAGACGACTGCTTCCCACCCCCCGCTGGATCGCCGCGAGCGGCCTGACCGCCCCGCCGTGCTGGACCTGATCGGCAACACGCCGCTGGTCCCCGTCCACCGGCTCGACACCGGCCCCTGCCAGCTCTTCCTCAAGCTGGAATCGCAGAACCCCGGCGGCTCGATCAAGGACCGCATCGGCCTGTCGATGATCGAGGCCGCCGAGCGCGACGGCCTGCTGCCGCCCGGCGGCACCGTCGTCGAGGCCACCGCCGGCAACACCGGGCTGGGGCTGGCGCTGGTCGCGCGCGCCAAGGGCTATCGCGTCGCGCTGGTCGTGCCCGACAAGATGTCCGCCGAGAAGGTGCTGCAGCTCAAGGCGCTCGGTGCCGAGGTGCACATCACCCGCTCCGACGTCGGCAAGGGCCACCCCGACTACTACCAGGATCGCGCCGCGCGCCTGGTCCAGGACATCCCCGGCGCCTGGTACGCCGACCAGTTCAACAACCCCAACAACCCGCTCGCCCACGAGACCACCACCGGGCCGGAGATCTGGCAGCAGATCGGCCACCGCATCGATGCGCTGGTCTGCGGCGTGGGATCGGGCGGCACGATCACCGGGCTGTCGCGCTTCTTCGCCAAGGTGCGTCCGGGCCTGGATGTGGTGCTGGCCGATCCGGCCGGATCCATCCTCAAGGACTTCATCGAGAAGGGCAGCTACGGCGACGCCGGCTCCTGGGCCGTCGAGGGCATCGGCGAGGACTTCGTGCCGCCGATCGCCGACCTCAGCGGCGTGCGCCACGCCTACTCGATCACCGATGAGGAAAGCTTCGCCACCGCGCGCGACCTCTACCGCGCCGAGGGCATCCTGGCGGGCTCGTCCACCGGCACGCTGCTGGCGGCGGCGCTGAAGTACTGCCGCGCGCAGACCACGCCCAAGCGCGTCGTCACGCTGGTGTGCGACACCGGCACGCGTTATCTGTCCAAGGTCTACAACGACCCGTGGATGTTCGACCAGGGCCTGCTCAAGCGCGCCACCAAGGGCGACCTGCGCGACCTGATCGCGCGGCTGCCCGAGGAAGGCGCCGTCGTCAGCGTCAGCCCCGAGGACACGCTGGCCACCGCCTTCTCGCGCATGCGCCAGGCCGAGGTCTCCCAACTGCCGGTGCTCAAGGACGGCAAGCTCGTCGGACTGCTGGACGAGTCCGACCTGCTCGCGCAGATGCACATGGACGCGCGCCACTTCAAGGACAGCGTGGACAGCGCGATGAGTCATGATGTGCAGACGCTGCCTCCGGGCGCGCCGCTGTCCGATCTGATCGCGCAGCTGCGCAAGGGCCTGGTGGCCGTGATCGCCGACGATCGCGGCTTCCATGGCCTCGTCACCCGATTCGACCTGTTGAACCACCTGCGAAAGGGCTTGTCATGAGCCACGCCTCCGACAACGACAAGAACCATCCCGCCGACGCCGACCTGCGCTTCGATACCCGCGCGATCCACGGCGGCCAGCACCCCGATCCGCTGACCGGCGCGGTGATGCCGCCGATCTACGCGACCTCGACCTACCGCCAGCAGAGCCCCGGCGTGCACCAGGGCTACGAGTACGGCCGCACGCACAACCCGACGCGCCAGGCCTATGAGCGCGCGATCGCCAGCCTCGAGGGCGGCGTGCAGGGCTATGCGTTCTCGTCGGGACTCGCGGCAATGGCCACGGTGCTCGACACGCTGGATGCCGGCGCGCACATCGTCGCCGGCGACGACCTCTACGGCGGCAGCTACCGGCTGTTCGAGCGCGTGCGCAAGCGCAGCGCCGGCCTGCAGGTCACCTACGTCGACAGCAGCGATCCGGAGCAGGTCCGCGCCGCCCTGCGGCCCGAGACGAAGATGATCTGGATCGAGACGCCGAGCAACCCGCTGCTCAAGCTGACCGATCTGGCCGCGGTCGCAAAGATCGCCCGCGCGCATGGCGCGCTCGCCATCGCCGACAACACCTTCGCCAGCCCCTGGGCGCAGCGCCCGCTGGAGCTGGGCTTCGACGCGGTGATGCACTCGGCGACCAAGTACCTCAACGGACACAGCGACGTGATCTCCGGTGTGGTCGTGGTCGGTGGCGAGCAGCGCCAGGCCGCGCTGCGCGAGCAGCTCGAGTTCCTGCACAACGCGGTGGGATCGATCGCCGGTCCGTTCGACAGCTTCCTCGCGCTGCGCGGGCTGAAGACGCTGGCGCTGCGCATGGCGCGCCACAACGAGAGCGCGCTGGAGCTCGCCCGCTGGCTGGAAGCGCAGCCCAAGGTGCGCCGCGTGCATTACCCGGGCCTGGAGAGCCATCCGCAGCAGGCCCTGGCGCGGCAGCAGATGCGCGGCGGCGGCGGGATGATCAGCGTGCAGCTGGACACCGACCTGGCCGGCGCCCGTCGCTTCCTGGAACGCGTGCGGATCTTCTCGCTGGCCGAGAGCCTGGGCGGCGTGGAAAGCCTGATCTCGCTGCCCGCGCTCATGACGCATGCGTCCATCCCGGTCGAGACCCGCGCCCGGCTCGGGATCACCGATTCGCTGGTGCGGATCTCCGCCGGCATCGAGGACATCGAGGACCTGCGCGACGACCTGAAGGCCGGTCTGGCCGCGATCTGACGCCCGTCCGAATCGCTTGAAAAAACGCGCCGGGGCCGGGAGGCCTCCGGCGCGTTCTGCTTTTTCGAACTGCTTTCCGCACAAGAAACGAAGCAACCCGTTAAGAATGCGTGAAGATGTGCGCTTGAATCGCGCGTCGAACTGAACCGGGAGGGGCCCCGACTCCACCCGGTCGCGTCGATGCGGCTGTCGGAAAAACCTTCGTTAGAACGTTCTTAACTTCCGTTTAAGCGAAGCGCTTCTATCATTCGGGTTCGTTTCTTTCGGAGGCCTTGCCATGTCCGCCCTCAACTATCGTCATCTGCATTACTTCTGGGTCGTCGCCAAGGAGGGCGGCTTCGCCCGGGCGGCCGACCGGTTGGGCATGGCGGTCCAGACCATCAGCGCGCAGGTGCGCGAGCTCGAGCGCTCGCTGGGCCACCAGTTGCTCAAGCCCGAGGGCCGCGGCCTGGTGCTGACCGAGGCCGGCCAAGCTGCCTTCGCCCGCGCCGAGGAGATCTTCCAGATCGGCCAGGTCGTGCCGCACGAGGTCCACGAGGCCGCCACCCAGCGCGTGCAGCGCCTGTCGGTGGGCTTGTCGGACGGACTGTCCAAGCTGGCCGCGCACGCACTGCTCGCGCCAGTGCTGGACACGCCGCAACTGCGCCTGGTCTGCCACGAGGGCGAGATGGATCAGCTGATCGGCGAGCTGGCGCTCCATCACCTGGACCTGGTGCTGACCGACCAGCCGGCGCCGGTGAATCCGACGCTGCGCATCACCAGCCAGCTGCTGGCCAGCACCTCGGTGGACTGGTACGGCCCGGCGGAGCTGGTCGAGCGCGCGCGCCGCGCGCCGAACAAGGGCTTCCCGTACGTGCTGGAGACGCTGCCCGTGCTGCTGCCCACGCGCCACGCCTCGCTGCGCGCGAGCCTGGAGCGCTGGTTCGAGCAGCACCACATCCGTCCGCAGATCGTGGGCGAGTTCGAGGACAGCGCGCTGATGAGCGTCTTCGCCGCCCGCGGCCTGGGCGTGTTCCCGGTCAGCCGCCTGGGCGCGGACGACCTCTCGATGATGGCCGGCCTGCACCTGCTGGGCCAGACCGAGGTCGTGGAGGACGTGCACGCGATCTACTCGCGCCGCGGGCAGAACCACCCGCTGGTCGCCAAGCTGATGCAGCGTCGCGGCATGCCGATGCAGATGGCGGACATCGACAGCGAATCGGAAATTGCTTCAGCAGAGTGAGGAAGATGCAGGTTTCTTCGATGTTGTGACGGCGTTAAGGTCCGCACCTCGTGCGCGCGCGAGCGCGCTTCCCGTCCAACGGCTCACTCGGATCCAGGAGAACCAGTCATGAGCGACTACCAACGACATCCGGCGTCCCCCTCGGCCTGGACGCCCGCCACCGGTCACGGCGGCGATTCGGTCTTCACCCAGCGCGCCGACGTGGCGCGCGTGCTGCGCAACACCTACGCGCTGCTGTCGATGACGCTGCTGTTCAGCGGCGCGGTCGCGGCAGCGGCGGTCGCGTACCGCCTGCCCGCCCCGGGCATGATCCTCACGCTGGTCGGCTACTTCGGCCTGCTGTTCGCGATCCACAAGACGCAGAACAGCGCCGCCTCGGTGCCGCTCGTGTTCGCGCTGACCGGCTTCATGGGCTACACGCTGGGCCCCTTGCTCAGCGCCATCCTGACGCTGCCCGGCGGCGGCAACACGATCGCGCTGGCGCTGGGCACCACCGGCGCGACCTTCCTGGTGCTGTCGGCCTACGTGCTGGCGACCAAGAAGGACTTCAGCTTCATGGGCGGCTTCCTGTTCGCCGGGATGATCATCGCGATCCTGGCGTCGCTCGCGAACCTGTTCTTCCAGCTGCCGATGCTGGCGATGGTGGTCTCGGGCGTCGTGGCGCTGCTGTCGGTGGGCATGATCCTGTTCCACACCAGCATGATCGTGAACGGCGGCGAGCGGAACTACGTGATGGCCACGGTCAGCCTGTTCGTCTCGCTGTTCAACCTGTTCACCAGCCTGCTGAGCATCTTCGGCTTCGCTGGCTCGAGCGACGACTGACGCCGCGATGAAGACCTTCCTCTGGTCCGTGACCGGGCTGCTCGCGCTGATCTGGAGCGGGCTGGCCTGGGCCGCGGCGGGGCTGGTGCGCTGGACGGTGGAGGCCCTCTCCACCGGCCGCGCGGCGGAACTGGGCAAGACCGCGGTCGAATTCAAGTTCCCCGCCTGGACCGAACCCTTCCTCGACACCGGCCTTCTGGAGGCGGTGCAGGCCCTCGTGCAGTGGTTGCTGGAAATGGCCGGCACCGGGGCGCCGATGGCGGGTACCGCGATCGGCTGGCTGGTGCCGCTGGTGTGGATCGGCTGGGCCTTGGGCCTCACCGTGCTGATCGTGATCGCGCTGGTGCTGAACTACCTGATCAAGCGCCTGCCCAGCGCGGGCACGCCGACAGCGCTCGCGCGCTGAGCGGCCCCGCCGTCAAACTCACGCTCAGCCCCCGCAGGGCTGCACGATGCCGTCCCCGTGAGGCGCGGCGCGGAACTCGGGCAGCTGCTCGACCTCGGTCGCATAGGCGATCAGCGTCGGCAGCTGCTCCGCCGGCGGCAGCAGCTCCGGCGTCAGTTCCCGCGCGAATTCCCACATCACCCCGATCGTCACGCCCGCCAGCCCGATCGCGTCGCGCTCGGCCGAGAGCGGCGCCTTGCCCATCTCCGCCTCGAGCTCGATCAGCGCCGCGCGCAGTTGGGCGCCGACGCGGTCCAGCCACGGCGCGTGCTGCTTGTCGTCGGGACGCAGCTGCTGCTCGTAGACCGCCTGCACGCTCTTGTCGGTGGCGGCCAGGGCCAGCCCCGTCAGGCGCAGCGCGCGCTTGAGCGCCGGATCGCTGGGCGGCAGCAGCGCGCGTCCGGGCGACAGCGACTGCGCGTACTGCAGGATCAGCGTCGAATCCATCAGCACCGTGCCGTCGTCGCAGACGAAGGTCGGCGCCTTCACGACCGGATTGATCCGGCTGAATTCGTCGAAGGTGCGGAACACCGACAGCGAGCGGTGCTCGAAACGCAGCCCGAGCAGCAGCATCGCGATCGCCGAGCGGCGGACGTAGGGAGAGTCGAGCATGCCGATGAGCTGCATGGCGTTTCCTTGGCGTGGGGAGGCGGTGGCGAGGCGGTGGGGCGATCAGGCGCCGGGCGGCAGCGCGACGTCGAAGCGGTAGAGGCAGCACTCGTCGCCGTGCAGCGAGCGCACCTCGCGGACGATCTCGCCGGCGGCCCGGCCGCGGATCACGCCCGGCCAGAACTGCACGGCCGGCGTGTTGGCCATCAGGTGGTAGACCTCCCAGCGACCGGGGAAACGCGCGAGCACCTCGCCCGCCGCGCGGGCGGCCAGGCCGTGGCCGCGGTAACCGCGCGCCAGGAAGAAGTAGCCCATGTTGTGGTCGGCCTCGGGATCCTCGCAGTCGCCGTCGACCACGGCGAAGCCGGCCAGTTCGTCGCCCACCGAGATCAGGAACGGGTGCACGTCCGGCTGCGCCCAGTACGGCGCCTTGGGACGCAGCAGGTAACGGCCCTCGGGCGCGAACGGGACCGGGGTCCATTCGCTGAGGTCGTAGTTGTAGAACTGCATGAGGTTCTCGATCCGCGGCAGGTCGTCGGGCGCGGCGCGCTCGATCCGCAGCGCCGGGGTGTCGGGCAGCGGCACCGGGATCGATTCGGTGAAGTCGGCGGGTTGTGTCTCCATGGCGGCTCTTCGGCTCTCGTTGGGGGTCGCGGTCCTGGGATCGGGCGGTGCGCCGGCCGCGGGGTCAGCGCGGCGGCGGGAAGTCGTCGTCGAAGGGATAGCGCACGCCGGCCAGCGCGCGGATGCGGTCCATCCAGCCCAGCACGGCCAGGGTCTCCGCGTGCGGGACGACCGGACTCTCGATCTCGCCGGCGCGCACGCAGCGCATCGTCTCGCGGATCTCGCCCTCGAAGCCGTTGATCTCGAAGGGGCGATCAAGCGTCTCCGCGTTGCCGCGCGCGGGCAGCCACTGGAGGCGCGTCGCTTCCCAGAAGGTCTCGGGCAGCACGATGGCGCCGGCATCGCCGAGGATGTGCATCGTGTTGGGCGCGAAGGTATCCACGGCGCACTGGAACTGCGACACCAGCCCATCGCCGAAGTCCAGCGTGACCGCCAGCCCCGCATCGACGCCGGTCGGCGCGAGCCGCGCCTTCACGGTCAGGTCCACCAGCGGCGGCACCTCGCCGAGCGCGTGCTGCAGCACCCAGCGGGTCGCGGTGAGGTTGTAGATGCCGACATCGAGCAGCGCGCCGCCAGCCAGCGCCGGATTGAAGATGCGGCTGTCCGGGTCGAACGGCGCCGGGAAGCAGAAGCTGGACTGCATGCCGCGCAGCGCGCCCAGGCGGCCATCGCGCAACCAGGCGGCAAGCGCCTGATAGGCCGGCAGGAAACGCGTCCACACCGCTTCCATGAGGAAGGCGCGGTGCTGGCGCGAGGCCTCGACCAGGCGCCGCCCCATCTCCTGGTTGGGCACCAGCGACTTCTCGCACAGCACGGCCTTGCCGGCCTGGAGCGCGGCCAGCACGTACTCGAAATGCTGGCCATGCGGCGTGGCGATGTAGACGCCATCGACGGCCGGATCGCTCATGACCGCGGCCGGATCGGTGTGCGCGAGCACGGCAGGCTCGCCGGGCCGGGACCATCGATCGGCAAACTGCTGCGTGCGGTGGGCGTCGCGGCCGCAGACCGCGTGCAGGCGGCAGCCCTCGAGCCGCGCGACAGCGTCGGCGAAGCGGTGCGCGATGGCGCCGGGGCCGATCAGGGCCCAGTGGAAGCTGCGGTCGGACATGGCGGCCATGCTAAACGCCCGGGTGGACGGGCGGCGGCGGGGCGATCGACGCGGGTCTCAGGGTTGTCCCGGGGCGGGTTCGCCGCAGGGGCGGACGGCGCCCGTGGCCTTCGGTTTCGGCGGCCGCATCGGCTAAGGTGACGGCCTCGCACAACCTGCCAGCGCCCGCCAACAGCCGGGCCCCGTCTCTCATGACTCCCAAGAATCCCATGAGGATCCGTCTCGTCCTGGCCGCTACCGTGGCGCTTTCCGCGAACCTCGCGACCTCCTCGACCGTCCTGGCGCAGACCGCCGCGCCCTCGGCCCAGGCCACGCCGGCGGCCGACGCCGTCAACCTGCTGCTGGCGCCGAGCACCCTGCCGCTGCAGTACCCGCCGTTCGACAAGATCCGTGATGCCGACATCGGTCCCGCGATCGACCAGGGCATGACCGAGCACCTGGCCGAGGTGGCCGCCATCGCCGGCAACACGGCGGCGCCGACCTTCGACAACACCATCGTCGCGCTGGAGCGCAGCGGCCGCACGCTGGGCCGGGCGACCACGCTGCTGATGAGCCTGACCGGCGCGGACGCCAATCCCGCGCGCCTGAAGCTGCAGGCCGATTACGCGACGAAGCTGGCCGCGCACCGCGACGCGATCCAGCTGAATCCGGTGCTGTTCGCGCGCATCGAGACGCTGTATCAGCGCCGTGCGACGCTGGGCCTGGGCGCGCAGGAGCAGCGCCTGGTCGAGCGCCAGTACAACCAGTTCCTGCGCGCGGGCGCCAAGCTCGATGACGACGGCAAGGCGCGCATGAAGGCGATCAACGCCGAGATGGCGCAGCTGGGCGCGCGCTTCAACCAGAACGTGCTGGCCGAGGTGAACGACTCGGCGGTGGTCGTGGACAGCGTGGCCGAGCTCAAGGGCCTGAGCGACGAGCAGATCTCCGCCGCCGCGGCCGCCGCCAAGGATCGCGGCCTGGAGGGCAAGTACCTGATCGCGCTGCTGAACACGACCGGACAGCCGGTGCTGTCGCAGCTCGAGAACCGCGCGCTGCGTCAGCGCATCTATGAGGCCTCCGTGGTGCGGGGCTCGCGCGGCAATGCGTACGACAACACGGCGCTGGTGTCGCGCGTGGTCACGCTGCGCGCCGAGCGCGCCAAGCTGCTGGGCTTCGCCACGCATGCGGACTTCGTGCTCAAGGACGAGACCGCCAAGAATCAGCAGGCGGTCAACGGCATGCTGCGCCAGCTGGCGCCGGCGGCGGTCGGCGCGGCGCGCCGCGAGGGCGCCGAGCTGCAGGCGATCATCGACCGCGAGCAGGCGTCGGCCAAGCAGCCGTCGTTCAAGCTGGCGGCCTGGGACTGGAGCTTCTACAGCGAGAAGCTGCGCTCGGAGAAGTACGGCTTCGACGAGTCGCAGCTCAAGCCCTACCTCGAGATGAAGAACGTGCTGGAGAACGGCGTGTTCTACGCGGCGGGCCAGCTCTACGGCCTGAAGTTCAAGGAGCGCCACGACCTGCCGGTCTACCACCCGGACGTGCTGGTCTATGACGTGTTCAACGCGGACGGATCGCAGCTGGCGATCTTCATCGCGGACATGTACGCGCGGCCGTCCAAGCGCGGCGGGGCGTGGATGAACGCGTACGTCGACCAGAGCGGTCTGCTGAACCAGAAGCCGGTGGTGGCCAATCACCTGAACATCCCCAAGCCGGCGGACGGCAAGCCGACGCTGCTGACCTGGGACGAGGTCACGACGATGTTCCATGAGTTCGGGCATGCGCTGCACGGCATGTTCTCGAACGTGAAGTACCCGAGCATGGCCGGCACGAAGGTGCCGCGCGACTTCGTGGAGTACCCGTCGCAGGTCAACGAGATGTGGGCGGACTGGCCGAGCGTGCTGGCCAACTACGCGAAGCACTACAAGACGGGCGAGCCGATGCCGCGCGCGCTGCTGGACAAGGTGCTGGCGGCCAAGCAGTTCAACCAGGGCTTCGCGACGACGGAGTACCTGAGCGCGGCGAGCCTGGACCAGCGCTGGCATCAGCTGCCGCTGGACCAGATCCCGGCGGCGGATGGCGTGATGGCCTTCGAGGCCAAGGCGCTGCGCGAGGAGGGCTACGACTATGACGCGGTGCCGCCGCGTTATCGCACGCCCTACTTCAGCCACATCATGGGCGGATACGCGGCGGGGTATTACGCCTACGTGTGGTCGGAGGTGCTGGACGCCAACACGGTGCAGTGGTTCAAGGCCAATGGCGGTCTGAAGCGCGAGCTGGGGGATGCGTTCCGCGCGAAGCTGCTGTCGCAGGGTGGCAGCCAGGACGCGCTGACGCTGTTCCGCGGGGTGGTGGGTCACGAGCCGCAGATCCAGCCGCTGCTGGAGCGCCGCGGGCTGGTGATCGAGAAGACCCGCACGGCGGGCAAGCCGCAGGCGTCGACGCCACAGTAATTCGGGGGAGAGGGACCCGCCCGAAGGTGGGTCTTCAACCGAAGTTGATCAATGGGCGCCCATCGAGGCGCCCCGCGTCATTTCAGAACCGTCACCCGCCCGCCTTCTCCGCCTCCGGCGTTTCCTCCACCCCCTGCTGCGCAATCAACCGCTGCATCAGGGCGAAGAACCGGTCGTAGAACTGGCCGGCCGGGATGGTCTCTGAAGCGACCTTCACCAGCGATTCCGATGTCGACGACAAGGGCACCGAGATCGATCCGATCGCGCTCACCCCCAGGCTCGTCGAATTCGCGCTGCGCTTGACGTTGTAGCGGTCCTGCAGCGCCGACACGTACGCCGTCGCCAGCTTCCCGCCGCCACCCTCCGGCACGCACACGATCGTGAAGCTGATCTCCACATGAACCTCGCCCTCCGGCTGGAAGCGCTTCGTGCCCGAGATCGAGTCCGGCAAGGCCGCGTTGATCACGTAACCCTGGCTCAGCAACGCGCGTCGCGCCGCCTCGCAGGTGTCCTGCACGCTCGCGTCGAACAGCCGCGAGAAAGTCTCGTCGGACGCGAAACGCTCGCTCTGATACACGGAGTTCTTGTGGGCGGGCGCACCGCCGAAGCTGCCGCAGCCCGCCATCAGCGTCGCCGCCATGGCGGCGGCGAGTACCACCCGCATCGGGCGTCGGGCAGCGGAGCAATCGGGGAAGAGGCGTCGGATCATCGTGTCGTCGGGCCGAGGTCGGCCAGCGACGGATTATCCGTGCCCTCAGTTCCGGGAACTTAGGGGCCGCTGAGCCGCCGGGGCGCTCAATGCGCCGCCTGGGCGTCCAGCAGCGTTTCCCATTCGCCGTCGATGCACACCATCAGCCGGGACGCTCGTCCCGGGCATCGATGCCAGTGCTCGCTCGCCGCGGACAGCAGCGCCGGCCAGTAGGGACGATCCCCATCGCATCGGCTGCGCGGGATCACCAGCGCCAATTCGTCCTGCGCCGCCAGGCCATCGGTGTCCAGATAGGACAGCCGCGCCCGCACGACCACCGTCAGCGGTGTCGACAGCAGGAGTTCGGCATTCACACGTTCCAGGGTTTCCATGAGCGGCATCCTAGGCAGGGGCCGTTCCCGGTGGTGTGAGGTCCCCCCGCGCCCGCGTGTAGGACAACACCTCATTCCCGCCACGGGGCACGCCATCTCCGCTTGTCCTACAAAACATCGCGGACGCGGACGACAGGCCGGACTGTTCGGCATACGTAGAGTCAATTCCAGCGCACCACGGGGTGCACAAGGAGCTGACAGATGGGCATCGCTGACCACCATTCCCTCGCATTGCACGTTCATGACATCGCCTGCCAGGTCCAGTGGACCGCGGTCGGCGACCAGGACTCGGTGCTGGGTCTGGAAGCGGCACTGCCTTATCTGCTGGACCACGCCCCCGCCACGTTCGCCGAGCCGGCCCCTGCCGTCGTGTCGACAGACCGTCACGCCGCGTGAGTCCGAGCCTTTTCATCAATCGAAGGAGATCAACATGATGATTCGAGCCACCGTTCTCGCCCTGGCCACCGCTGTGGGCGCTCTCACCCTGCTGCCGGGCTGCGCCGTGACGCGCGGTCAATCCTCGGTCGGCGAGTACGTCGACGACGCGGCCGTCACCACCGCGGTGAAGTCCAAGTTCGTCGAGGCCAAGACCGTGGACGCCAGCTCCATTCACGTGGAGACGCTGCAAGGCGAGGTGATGCTGACCGGCTTCGCCAAGAACGCCACCGAGAAGTCCGATGCCGAACGTCTGGCCCGCGAGGTCAAGGGCGTGAAGCGCGTGAAGAACGAGATCGCCATCCGCAACTGATGCGCGATTGACCGAACGCCCGGCGGCGGACTGACCCACCGCTGCCGGGCGTCCGCGCGAACGGACGGGGTGCCCCTGCATCTCGTCCGTTCGCGCGCACCCGCTTGTGGGTCCCGAGCCGTACCCGAGCCTTGTCATGGAAGTCCCGCCCGCCAGCGCCGCTCTCACCTGCTTCCTCGTCGAGGACAACGCCGTGATCCGGGAGAACCTGGTCGCGACGCTCGAGGAGATGCTGGACATGCGCGTGCTCGGCCACGCGGTGGACGAGAACGGCGCCATCCACTGGATGTCCGAATCCCACCCGGGCTGCGACCTGGTCATCATCGACCTCTTCCTGGCGCAGGGCACGGGCCTGAACGTGCTGAGGGCCGCCGGCGAGCGCATGCCCGCGGCGCGGCGGGTCGTGCTCAGCAACTACGCCACGCCCGACATGCGCCAGCGCTGCCTGGCGCTGGGCGCCGACAAGGTGTTCGACAAGTCCGCCGAGCTTGAGGACCTGCTGGCCTACTGCGGCGGTCTTGCCGATTCGGCCCAACGCGATGCGACTACTCGATCAGCCCGTTCTTGAGGGCGTAATAGGTCAGCTCGCTGTTGGTGTTCAGCGCGAGTTTCTCCAGCACCCGCGACCGGTAGGTGGACACCGTCTTCACGCTCAGCGACATGCCGTCGGCGATGTGACCGACGGTCTCGCCGCGCGCCAGCCGCAGGAAGACCTGCAGTTCGCGCTCGGACAGCGTCTCGTGCGGCGCCTGGTCCACCGGCGCGCCCAGGCCCTCGGCCAGCAACTCGGCCACGGCGGGCGTGATGTACTTGCGGCCGCGGAAGACGGTGCGGATCGCCGTGGCGATCTCCTCGGGGTCGCATTCCTTGTTGAGGTAGCCGCTGGCGCCCTGGCGCAGCAGCGTGGTCGCGTAGTGCGTCTCGGGGAAGCCGCTGAGGATCAGCACCGGCAGTTCCGGCTTGCGGGCCTTGATCGCGGCGAGCGTCTCGACGCCGCTCTGGTCGGGCAGCGACAGATCCATCAGCATCACGTCGACGTCGCCGGCGCGGACCAGGTCGAGGGCCTCGCGCCCGGAGCTGGCTTCGCCGCTGACGCGCAGATCGACCTGCTCGGAAAGAAATTGCCGAAGTCCGGCACGGACAATCGCGTGGTCGTCGACGATGGCGATTCGAATCATGGTGGCGATGGTCAAGTGAGCGAAATCGCTCGGGGAGTGTAGAGGATGAGCCTGAAGGACACCGTCACGAACCTGGGTCGCAAGACCTGGGCGATGCCGCTCGGCGTATTCGTGGCCCTGCTGATGATCCTGATCAGCGAACTGGCCTACTTCGGCGCGGTGTCGCAAATGGACCGCCTGGACACGCTGGGACGGGCCCGGATGGAGCTCCTCCGGTTGATGGCCCGCGTGACCGACGCGGAGTCAGGGCAACGGGGATACCTGATCACCCGCCGCCCCGAATACCTGGATCCCTACCGCTTCGCCGCCGAGGACGCCTCGCAGGGCCTGGACGCGCTGGAACGCATGTATGCCCAGGTCAACGCGCCGGACGCCCAGCGCCGCAGCAAGGAGATCGCCACGGCCGTCAGCGCCAAGCTCAGCGAGCTGCAGGAAGTGCTCAAGCTCTACGAAGGCGGCCGCGAGTCCGCCGGGCGCGAGCTCATGATGACCGACATCGGCCGCGACCAGATGGAGCAGATCCGGCGCCGCTCGGCCGAGCTGCTGGCCGATGAGAACCGCCGCATCGCGCTGGGCACCGGCCAGGTCTACGACACGCTGATGCTCAGCCGCATCGGCGTGGCCGGGATGACGCTGCTCAGCCTGATCGTGTTCATGCTGTTCGTGCGCAAGAGCCGCGCGCTGGATGAGCAGCGTTTCGAGCAGGCCCAGGAAGTGCGCGCCGAGCGCGACCGGCTCGAGGTCGAGGTGGCGCGGCGCACGGCCGAGCTGACCCAGCTCGCGCGCCACCTGCAGACCGCGCGCGAGGACGAGCGCGCGCGCCTGGCTCGCGACCTGCACGATGAGCTCGGCGCGCTGCTGACGGCGGCCAAGCTCGACGTCGCGCGGTTGCGTCCCAAGCTGCAGGCGGAGGCGCCGGACCTGATGCAGCGGCTGAATCACCTGACCGAGACGCTCAACAGCGGCATCGCGCTCAAGCGCCGCATCATCGAGGACCTGCGCCCGTCCACGCTGGACCAGCTCGGCCTCGTGCCGGCGCTGGAGATCCTGTGCCGGGAGAGTTCGGAACGCCTGGGCGTGCCGATCCGCGTGACGCTGGATCCCGCGGTGGAGCTGGTGCCGAGCGCGCAGCTGACCGCCTTCCGGCTCGTCCAGGAGGCCCTGACCAACATGGCCAAGTACGCGCAGGCCACCGAGGTCAGCGTGTCGCTGGAGCGCGAGTACGCGCAGGCCATGGTCACCGTGACCGACAACGGCCAGGGTTTCGATCCCGAGCGGCTGGCGCTGGGCTCGCACGGCCTGCTGGGCATGCGATTCCGCGTCGAGGCGGAACGCGGCCAGCTGCGGCTGCGCAGCGCGCCGGGACAGGGCACGGAGGTGCGGGCCTGGCTGCCGCTCAAGCGCGAGGCGCGCGATGAGGCGGAGATCCCCCGGATCGACTTCCCGATACCGGGGCACCCCGGCCAGACCGGCCCGACTGGCGGCGGTGCGCCGCCGGTGGGCGGAGGGCTCTGAGCCGAGGCGCCGGAGCGTCGCCATCACGCGCGCGGCGGGGCTGTAGGCCGGCTCCTACGACCGGCCGGGACTGCGTGGGACCCCCGCTTCCGGTGCCCGCCGACCCGGCCCGCGAGGGGGCTTGTCTAGAGTGGCTGCATGGATCCGCGGACCACCGCGGAATGTCCGCGACACCGCGATTTCCCTCGAAAGGAGCCTCGCCATGAAGCACGCTTCCCGTACCTCCCAACTCGCCCTCCTGCTGCCCGCCGTGGTGGCCGCCGTCGCCCTGACCGCCTGCGGTCGCGAGGATGATGGCCGCACCGCCGGCCAGCGCCTCGATGACGGCATCTCCAAGATGGAGCAGAAGTCCGAGGCCGCCAAGCAGGACACCCGTCAAGCCATGGACAACATGGGCCAGAAGATGGAACGCTCGGCCGACAAGGCGGGCGCGGCCATCGATGACGCGCAGATCACCACCTCCATCAAGACCGCGCTGGCCGGCGACCCCAAGCTGAGCGCGCTGGATGTGAAGGTCGACACCGACCATGGCCACGTGACGCTGGACGGCACCGCGCCGGACTTGGCGGCGCGTGACCGCGCGGGCTCGATGGCGCTGGCCGCCAAGGGCGTGCAGTCGGTCAACAACCGCATCAAGGTCAACGGCTGATCTCCTCCTCTGCAGCCGTCTGACCGGGGCCCCGGCCCGCGTCCTCGCGACGCGGTGCCGGGGCTTTCTGTCGTATTCGTGTCGATTCGTGAACCCGGGTGTCGGTGCTTAACGGCGCTGTCACGCACGGGCCCTAGCGTGCCGCCTGTCCCGAGGCGCCGCGAGGGCGGCGCCGGATCTCGAGCCACGAAAGAACGACATGAAGAAGACAAGCGCCCGTTGCACCGCGACCCTGCGTCACCTGGCCATTCCGTTGATGACCCTGAGCGCTGCCGCCGCGCTCACCGCCTGCGGCAGCGACGACGAAGCCACCCCCGCGATCCAGTCGCGCCTGGTGGACGCGCCGGTGGAAGGCGTGAGCTTCACGCTCGCGCCCAGCGGCACCAAGGGCAAGACGGCCGCGGACGGCCTCTTCATGTGCGCCAGCGGCGACACCGTGAGCTTCACCGTCGGCGGTGTCGCGCTGGGCAGCGCCAAGTGCGGCGAGACCATCGCCATCGGCGACCTGTCGGGCACGACCACGCTGACCGATGACAAGCTCGCCAACCGGCTCGTGTTCCTGCAGGCGCTGGACGAGGACGACGATCCGACCAACGGCATCAAGATCACGGCCGCGGTCCATGACGCCTTCGCCGGCAAGTCGCTGGACTTCGCCGCGGCGGCCGCCGACTTCGACAAGGCCTTCGCCGCGCTGCTGCCCGCGGGCCAGAACGACGTCTACGGCCAGGCCTACGCGGCCCGCGCGATGAGCGCCAACCGCCGCGCCGCCGCCGTCGAGCATTACGAATCGACGCTCGCCACGCTGCTGGGCAAGAGCGAGACGAGCACCGCCACGCAGACGACCGCCGGCGGCGCGGTGGCGATCACCAAGTTCCAGATCAAGGCCGCGGACAACCAGTTCGTGCCTTACGAGGGCAGCAACGCCGACGCGAAGAAGGACTTCCCCAAGGGCTTCTACCCGGCCGTGGGCTCGGGCCTGGTGTTCAAGGGCAAGAACACCGCCGGCGAACTCGAGTTCTGGGGCATCACCGACCGCGGCCCCAACGGCGACAGCCCCAGCGCGCCGCGTCCGGACAACGGCGCGGTCGTCACGACCAAGATGTTCCCGGCGCCGAGCTTCGCGCCGTCGATCGGCGTGATCACGCTGGGCAAGAACGGCGCGGTGATCTCCGCGCTCAATCCGCTGAAGAACCCCAACGGCTCGGCCGTGTCGGGCCGTCCGCTGCCCTTCGGCTCGATCGGCAGCAGCGCCGAGGTGCCGCTGTCGGACACGCTGAAGTACGACGCCACCAAGGGCGCCTTTGACGCCAACGGCCTGGACAGCGAGACGCTGGTCTATGACCAGGCCAACAAGGCCTTCTGGACCTCGGACGAGTACGGCCCCTTCATCGTCAAGATCGACGCGGCGACCTTCCAGATCGCCAAGCGCTACGCGCCGGGCACCACGGCGGGTTCGCTGCCCGAGGTGCTGAAGCACCGCCGCGCCAATCGCGGCATGGAAGGCCTGGCGATGGACACCGGCAGCGGCAAGCTGCACGGCTTCCTGCAAAGCCCGATCGATCCGGTGGACACCGCCGGCAAGAGCATCGAGGTCGTCGACAGCGCCGACATGGACCAGGATGGCAAGAACACGGACAAGGTCAAGGTGCGTGACTTCGCGCAGTTCGCGCGCTGGATCGAGTTCGATCCCAAGACCGAGACGTCCAAGCTCTACGCCTATCCGCTGAGCTACCCGCTGGCGGCCAAGAGCGAGAAGTGGGACCGCAACCGCACCGGCAGCGCCAAGCTGGGCGATCTGGTGTCGCTGGGCAACGGCAAGTTCATCGTCATCGAGCAGGGCGCCGACGCCAATGGCGTGGTGCGCAACTTCCTGATGCTGGTGGAAGTGCCGGCCACGGCCACCGACATCGCCGCCATCGGCATCGAACTGGAGAAGAACAGCATCGACGGCGTGACCGCGTCGTCGGTGACCTGGGCCAACGTGGTGAAGCTCAAGAAGACGGTGTTGCTGGACCTCAACGCCGCGGGCTGGAAGGCCGAGAAGGCCGAGGGCCTGGCGATCGTCGACGCCAACACGCTGGCGCTGATCAACGACAACGACTTCGGTCTGAAGACCACGCTGGTCGATGCCAAGGGCAAGCTCGTCGCCGGCGATCCGACCGAGTGCACGGTCGACGTCAACGGCGTGATCGCGCAGG
Source organism: Roseateles sp. So40a (assembly GCF_048081605.1). Lineage (NCBI taxonomy): Bacteria > Pseudomonadati > Pseudomonadota > Betaproteobacteria > Burkholderiales > Sphaerotilaceae > Roseateles > Roseateles sp. So40a. Next base: position 5,236,997 of record NZ_CP182288.1, read on the forward strand.
ACGGCACTTGCGCGTCGGGTGCGAGCTCGGTGCGGGTGACGCGTGGCAACGAGGTGGATCGCCTCACGCACCTGTGGCTGTTCAAGTTCCCGAAGGCGCTCGCTTCTTTCAGCGCGCAGTGACCGGAAAGCCCGGGAGGGCTTTCCCGGCTGAGCTCCACTGACGAGGCGCGCGGTTCTGTCGTTCAGACCGCGCGCCGCTTTGGAGATCACATGCTGTCTGTTCGTTCCTTCATTCCCCATACCACCGCGCCGAACGGGGACCTCTACGCCGAGGTCAGCCGCCCGGGCAACACGCCGCCCGAAAGCGGTGTGGGTGGCGCGCCTGCTGAGAGCCCGTATAGCCCGTATTCCACGCTGAACGACCATCTCCACCGCGCGCCGCAGGACGTCTACGGCATGGACTCCGCTTCCAGCCGAACGGATCTGGCCCTGGCGTTGGGCGGGAAACAACGGCCGCTTCCTCCCACGCCGCCGCTGGACTACGAGGACGTCGGCCCGAGGTCCCCACGGTTCAGGACGCCGACGTCGGATTACGAGCAGGTCGACCTGCCCAGGGACACGCGCTGCTTCGGACAAGCGCCCGCCAACCACCCGCTGCCGCAACGGCCGGTCGCCTCGCCGGACCTCGAGTGCATCTATTCGACGCCGGAGTTGCCCGGGCCGCTCCGCGACAAGACACCACCACCGCTGCCGGCCAAGCCGTCCAAGCCTGGCGTGTATTTCGAGCTGGAGCTTCAGGTCCAGACCGGCAAGACGCCACCGTCGCCGCCGGCCAAGCCGCCCAGGACCTTCGTCCATGACCAGCTGCAGCGCCCGGTTCGGCCGAGGACGCCCCCGCCGCCTCCGCCGCAGCACCTGAAGCCAGGCCGGACACAAGGCGCCACCGTGTCGCCTGTCGCTGGCGGTGACGAGAAGAAGACCCGGTTCCATTCCGTCAACAGCGAGCTGACCGCGTTCCTGGCGAAGCGGCGCGTCGATTGACGCTTCCGCCTCGCGCACGGCAGGCGGCGCGCGGCTCACCGTTACGGACTAGCATGGCCCCATCCCATTCGATGGAGCGACGACCATGTACGACAAGATCCTGGTTCCCGTCGACGGCAGCCCCACCTCCAACGCCGGTCTGGCGGAGGCGGTGCGGTTGGCCAGGCTCAGCGGCGGCGAGATCCGGCTGCTGCACGCGCTGGACCTGCAGGCCTTCGCGATGATGTCCAGTGCCGGACTCGGCATCACCGCCGACAACTTCGAGCAGATCCGCGCCGGCGGGAAGAAGGTGCTCGACGATGCGTCGGCCAGCGTCAGCGCCGTCGGCATCCGTGTGTCCACGCAGCTCAGCGAGAGCCTGTCCTCTCGCATCAGCGACCTCGTGACCGAGGAGTGCAAGGCCTGGGGCGGACAGGTCATCGTGCTGGGCACGCATGGCCGACGCGGTCTGTCGCGCGCGCTGCTGGGCAGTGACGCCGAACTCATCGTGCGATACGCCGAGGTGCCGGTGCTGCTGGTGCGGGGACCGAAGGCCGATTGAACGGCCGGAGCAGGCGCGGCGCTGATTCCCCCGAGCGGTGTTGACCGGAAAGCCGGATCGTCCGGTCCGCGTGGTCCTTCACTGAGCGACGCGCGGCCGATGTCGGCCGCGCGTCTCTTTGTCTCGAGGAACCACGCATGACCATCGGCAGCATTCCCCATTACCTGGCATCCAACGGGGCCATTTACACGGCTGTCCAGAAGCCGGGCCAGGACGAGCGTGACGACCACCTCCATGAGCGCGCAGCGTCGGAGGGCTCAGCCATCCACGGTCTCGCTTCGGCGAGCGGCGCCGTTGGCAAAGCGTCGGAATCCGCCTACGAGGACGTCGAGCTGCAAGGCGCATCCGCGGGACTCGGCGACTATGAAACCGTCGGCGTGGCGGAGCGGCCGCTCAGCATGAGAGCCCATCAGGACCAAGCCATGAAAGACTTCCTGACGTCGTCGGTGGCACGGGCCTGGGCCAATCCGAACGACGGCAAGCGCGGCGTGCATCTTGAGCAGTTCACCAAGGACCTGATCAAGGCGTTCTGCGCCGACTATCCCGCTGGACCCGCGAAGTTCATTGCCCCGGCCTTCGCCTACGGGGCCGGCAAGGCCTGCCATCAGGCGGTGTGGCTCGCCGAAGGCGCGCGGCATCGCGAGATGTTCAAGAGCCTGCAACTGGACGCTGCCGAGGCCAACCGCACATCGGGCGTCCACAAGGATGTCGCGCAGATGCTCGTGCTGAACGAGGCGCTCAAGAGCGCCTTCGTTGAACTTCCCCAGGCGGTGCAGGACAAGTGGCTCAAGCGCGCGACGGCCGGCAACGTGGCGGACTGCGGCGGAAGGATGCGTCTGGACGAGCGCGGCCAGGGCCATCCTGGCGACATGACCTTGTCCGTGCTGCTGAGCGTCGCGAACGAGGCACGACGCCAGTCCTCCGGGTCCTGAGAGGGCGCGCCGACCCCGTCGGACCGGGCGCAGGCTGGACGGATAGACGGGTCTTCCCGAGGTGTCGTCCGGCACCTCGCGCCAGCGATCGGCTGACGGAGAATCCGCGGCAGCAAGAACTCATCGCTGTCGAGCATGACCCGTCACCTCCTCGCCCGCACCGCCGCGGCCGCGCTCGTCGCGGCCGTTTCCATGAGCGCCGCCACCGTGGCCGGCGCGCAGACCGCCGTGCCCACGACCGGCGCCGGCCCGGCCGCCGGCGCCACGCCGGAACAGCCGCTGGACCAGCTGCCCTACACGCCCAGCCTGGACACCGCCGCGATGGACCGCAGCGTCGATCCCTGCGAGGACCTCTACCAGTACGCCTGCGGCGGCTGGATGGCGGCCAATCCGATCCCGCCTGACCAGGCGCGGTGGTCGGTCTACGCCAAGATGGCCAACGAGAACCAGCGCTACCTGTGGGGCATCCTGGACAAGCTCGCCGCCGCCGATCCGTCGCGCAGCGCCAACCAGGCGCGCATGGGCGACTACTTCGCCGCGTGCATGGACGAATCGGCCGCCGACCGCCACGCGCTGGCGCCGCTGCGCCCGCTGCTCTCGCGCATCGACGCGCTCAAGGACCGCCGCGAGCTGCCCGGCCTGCTGGCCGCGCTGCACCTGGCGACCAACAACGAGCGGGTGCTGTTCCACTTCAGCTCGGGCCAGGACATGGCCGACTCGACGCGCGTGATCGCGTTCGCCTACGCCGGTGGCCTGAGCCTGCCCGACCGCGAGTACTACTTCAAGAACGACGCCAAATCGAAGACGCTGCGCGACCAGTTCGTGGCCCACATCGCGCGCAGCTTCGAGCTGCTTGGCGACACGCCCGAAGCGGCGCGCGTGCAGGCCAGGCAGGTGATGGCCTTCGAGACCGCCTTGGCGCGGGCCTCGCTGAGCCGCGTCGACAAGCGCGATCCCTACAAGGGCTTCCATCCGATGAAGGCCGCGCAGCTGCAGGCGCTGACGCCCGGCTTCGACTGGACCGCGTACCAGCGCGCGCTGGGCCTGGACCCGCAGGCCGCCTACAACGTCACCGAGCCGGCGTTCTTCAAGGCGATGTCGCGCGAGCTGCGCCAGCGCGATCTGGCGCAGCTGCGCAACTACCTGCGCTGGCAGCTCGTCAGCAGCCAGGCGCCGACGCTGTCCGGCGCGGTGGTGCAGGCCAACTTCGATTTCTTCGGCCAGACGCTGCAAGGCGTGCCGCAGCTCAAGGCGCGCTGGAAGCGCTGCGTGGAGCTCGTGGACGCGCAGCTCGGCGAGGCGCTGGGTCAGGAATTCGTCAACCGCAACTTCAGCCCCGACCTGAAGGACAAGACGCTGACGATGACCCGGCAGATCGAGGACGCGATGGCCGCGCGTATCCAGTCGCTGGCCTGGATGAGCGACGCCACGAAGCAGCGCGCCGTCGAGAAGCTGCATGCGATCGTCAACAAGGTCGGGTATCCGGACCGCTGGCGCGATTACGGCGCGCTGGCCGTGACGCGTGACGACTTCGCGGGCAACGTGATGCGCGGCAACGCGTTCGAGCTCAAGCGTCAGCTGGCCAAGATCGGCCAGCCGCTGGATCGCGGCGAATGGGGCATGACGCCGCAGACGGTCAACGCGTATTACGACGCGCAGATGAACGACATCAACTTCCCGGCCGGGGTGCTGCAGCCGCCGCTGTTCGATCCGAAGATGGACGACGCGCCCAACTACGGCAACACCGGCGGGACGATCGGCCATGAGCTGATCCACGGCTTCGACGACGAGGGCCGGCAGTTCGATGCCAAGGGCAACCTGCGCGACTGGTGGACGAAGAAGGACGGCCAGGCCTTCGAGCAGCGCGCCGCCTGCGTGACCCGGCAGTACGCGAAGTACGTCGTGGTCGACGACATCCGCATCAACAGCAAGCTGACGCTGGGCGAGGACCTCGCCGACCTGGGCGGCCTGGTGCTGGCGCACGCGGCGTGGAAGGCGCAGATCGCGGACATGAAGCCGCAGCCCGCGGACCGCGATGGCCTGACGCCGGAGCAGCGCTTCTTCATCGGCTTCGCGCAGTGGGACTGCAGCCATGCGCGCCCCGAATACGCGCGCGTGCACGCGCTGACGGACCCGCATTCGCCGGGCAAGTACCGGATCAACGGCGTGGCCGTGAACATGCCGGAATTCGAACAGGCCTTCCGCTGCAAGCCCGGCCAGAAGATGGTCAAGCCGGACGTGGAGCGCTGCCGGATCTGGTGAGCGGAACCCCGGCGGACCCGTCGGAACTGAGGGCGGGCTCGACATCGCGGATGTCGGGCTTGCCCTCAACTTCCCGATGGACGCCATGTTCAGATTGCCCGCTCACCCTACCCACGTCCTCCCGCAGCCCGAAGGTCCCGAGCTGATCGAGGGCGGTCGTGCCGACCGAGACGCATCCCCGTACGCGAATCTCGAAGCGTCCGCCTACCGGCCTGATTCCAAGTCCGAGCTCAAGCCCAGGCCCCCGATCCCGCCCAAGCCAGGCGTCAAGCAGCTGATCTACGTCGAGGTGGGACCGAATAAGGACGCCAAGCAGCAGGCAGCTTCGAGAACCCCGCCGGAAGAGCAGGTGATCTACTCGTCCGTCGATCCCGACAGGACGGCCAATTACAGGGGGCCCGCGACCTTCGAGGAGCTCGCTGCGTTCCAGGAGTGCGCTGCGTACGAGGAGCCGCCCGCCGACAGGCCCCCCCCAACCCCCTGCCGGGGGCGCTCACCGTCTCCTCAGCCGCAGGTCAGGCTGGACGGCAGCACAACGGAAGCGGCAATGGACGCAGCAGCAGCGAGCGCCGTGTCCGTGTCCGAGACCGAGACTGAGTCCATCATCCCGACCCGGGTGCCCGACGAAGCCAAGCGCGCGCTTGAACGCACCGTGAGCACCATGATCCAGGACCTGGCCCGGTCTCGACCCGCGGGGCCGCTCAAGGTCTTCAAGTCCGAGGACAGCTATGGCGCTCGCCGCGCGATGCGTGAGTTCACGCAGGCGCTCGACGGCGACGGCTTCAAGAAGCAGATGCTCGAGTACGAGCGGCTGTTCCCGCGGCCGGCCCACGCCTTGCCGGGCGCACGCCAGGCGGCGACGGAGGAACTGGCGGCGATGGCGGCCATGGACGCGCTCCATCATCTTTCCAGCCGACAACGCGAGACGCTCAATCGCCACGTGACGCAGACCGGCGGCCTGCATGGCCTGACGGCGATGCTGGAGAAGAACCGTGGGAAAGCGTTGGCGAGAAGCACCTGCAAGGGATTGCGGATGGCGTTCGAGGAGTTCCTGACAGACGCTTCCGTCAATGATGCGTGAATGACACGCCCGCTCCTTGCTTCATGGGAGCGTGCCCACCGGTTCTGGTAGGTCATCGCCTCACGGATCCATCGATGAGCCAGTGATTCACCGCGAGTCGCGCGCTGTTCTTGCGCTTGGGCAAGAAGCTCGGCGACTCCCCCCATCCGCCTCAGCGTTCGCTGGGGCGGCTTCGTAGAGTGGGCCTCCCTTCCACCGCCGAATCCCGGACGGAGTGCCTCGATGGATCGTTCCCCTTACCCGATCAACGCGCCGACCTACCTGCGTCTGCGCGACCAGATCCGCACCGACATCGAAGGCGGATGCTGGCGGCTCGGACAGCATCTGACGCTGCATGAGCTGAGCGCGCATTACAACGTGAGCAATGTTCCGGTGCGCGAGGCGCTGCTGCAGTTGCAGGGTGACGGCATGGTGGACATGCGGATGAACAAGGGCGCCGTGGTCCGTGCCGTCGATGCGCGATTCATCGAGGAGTTCTTCGACATCCGCGAGGCGCTGCAGACCTTGCTGATCGTGCGGGCCTGTCGCCCGGCCGGTACGGGCCTGACGGTGTCACCCGTCCCGGCGCGCGTGCATGGCCTGCTGGCGGCGGCCGAGGACGCCGCGCGCGAGGTCCGCGTGGGCGAGCTGCTCGCCGCGGATGAGGCGCTGCAGGACGAGCTGGGCCGGCTGGGTGGCAACGATCAGGCGCATCGCCTCCAGGCTTCGCGCGGGCGGCTGCTGGAGGCCTTCCGGCGCGCGCGGCTCGAGCTGTGGGCCGCGGAGCTCGAGGTCCTGCCCGTGCAGGGCCGGGCGATGCTGGAGGCGATCACGCATGCTGATCCCGCTACCGGCATCGAGGCGGTGCGGCGCCACGTGGCCGCATCGCGGACCTACATGCTGCGGCTGCTCAAGCAGCCCGAGGTGTTGCCGCGGCAGGCGGGGCAGCAGACGCCGCGGTAGGCGCAGCGGTCGAGCATCCGGCGCCGGGAGCCCCTCGCCCGCGCAGCGGGAGAGGGGTTGGGGTGAGGGCTCGTGTGCGTGCACGGACTCTTCCCAGAGTTCTCACAGCGGCAACGCGCTGGCCTTCAGGCAGCGCAGGACGAAGCTGGACTTGCTGTGGCGCACGCCGGGGATCTTGTAGAGCTTCTCCCGCAGCAGCCGCTCGTAGTCGCGGGTGTCGCGCACCGACAGGCGCAGCACGTAGTCGTAGTCGCCCGAGACGAGGTAGGCGTCGAGGACCTCGGGGATGGCCTGCAGATGGCGCGCGAACTCGGCCATCGCGGCATCGGTGTGCTTGTTCAGCGTGAGCTGCACGATCAGCTGCTCCGGGCGTCCGACCTTCTCGGCGTTCACCTGGACGGTGTAGCCCTCGATCACGCCGGATTCCTCCAGCCGCTTGATGCGCGTCCAGCACGGCGAGGTCGTCAGGCCGACCTCGTCGCTGATCTCCTGGAGGCTGGCGCGCGCATTGCGCTGCAGGGCGCGAAGGATGGCGCGGTCGAACTTATCGAGCTTGATTTCCTGTTCCATGGCGATTCAGAAGCAAGATTTGCTGTGAAGGCGATTCTAGGAGGCAAGAACGGCAGCCTTTTCGGCGGCGGGCTCGGGATACTGGATGGCATGAATGCAATGAGCGAAGCCGTCGCCGTGCGCGCCCACGAAGCCGCACCGGTCACGCATCCCCTGCCGCGCAATGGCGCGCAAACGCTGTTGGACACGCTGGTCGCCTGCGGGGTGGACACCGTGTTCGGTTATCCCGGTGGCGCGGTGCTGCCGCTGTACGACGCGCTGCATGGCGAGCCGCGCCTGCGTCATGTGCTGGTCCGGCACGAGCAGGCGGCGGTGCACGCCGCGGAGGGCTACGCGCGCAGCACCGGCCGGCTGGGTGTGGTGCTGGTGACCTCGGGACCCGGCATGAGCAACACGACGACGGGGCTGCTCGACGCGTTGTGCGATTCGGTGCCGGTGCTGTGCATCAGCGGCCAAGTGAACAGCGCCGCCATCGGCACCGACGCGTTCCAGGAATGCGACGCGCTGGGCATCTCGCGCCCGGTGACGAAATGGAACGCGCAGTTGCGCCCCGGCGGCGATGTCGCGGCAACTGTCCGTCAGGCGGTGGACATCGCCCTGGGCGGCCGGCCGGGGCCGGTGCTGCTGGACGTGCCGAAGGACGTGCAGCTCGCGTGCGTGTCGCCCGCGCCGGGCGGCCGACCGCGGACGCGCGTCGGCGCAGCGGAGATGCCCGTGGTGGAGGCCGCTGCGATCGAGCAGGCGGCGGACTGGATCGCCGCGGCGCGTCGGCCGGTGTTCTACGGCGGGGGTGGCCTGATCAACGCGGGCGAGGCGGCCTGCGCGGAGTTCGCCGCATCGGTGGCGCTGGCCGGCGCGCCGTGCACGCTGACGCTGATGGGACTGGGCGCGCTGCCGGCGTCGTCGCCGTGTTGGCTGGGGATGCTGGGCATGCACGGCACGCTGGAGGCCAACCTGGCGATGCATCACGCTGATCTGATCGTCTGCATCGGCGCGCGTTTCGACGATCGGGTGACGGGTCGGCTGGACCAGTTCGCGCCTGGCGCTCGGGTGATCCATCTGGACATCGACCCGGGCTCGATCGACAAGGTGCGTCGCGCCGACCTGGCTCTGCGTGGCGACGCACGGGCGCTGCTGCCTCGACTGCGGCGCGCGCTGGCGCGTCGGGCCCTGCCGGTGGAACGGCTGGCGGCGTGGTGGTCGCGGATCGACGGATGGCGGGCGCAGCGTTCGCTGGATTTCGAGGACACGGCTGAAGTCATCGCGCCGCAGGCGCTGATGCGGCGGCTGGGCGCGCAACTGGCGGGCCGCGACGCGATCGTGTCAACGGACGTGGGCCAGCATCAGATGTGGGCGGCGCAGCATCTGGACTTCGAGCGTCCGCGGCGCTGGTTGACCTCGGGCGGCGCGGGGACGATGGGGTATGGCCTGCCGGCGGCGATCGGCGCGCAGGTGGCGCATCCGGGCAGGCTGGTCGTGTGCGTCAGCGGCGACGCGTCGATCCTGATGAACCTGCAGGAGATGGCGACGGCGCGACAGCACCGCGCGGCGGTGAAGGTCGTGCTGTGCAACAACGGCCACATGGGGATGGTGCGGCAGTGGCAGGAGCTGCATCACGGCGAGCGCTACAGCCACAGCTACAACGCCTGCATGCCGGACTTCGTCGCGGTGGCGCGGGGATTCGGCTGGAGCGCGGCGCGGGTGGCGCGCCGCGAGGACCTGGACGCCGCGCTGGCTGAATGCCTGGCCAGCGAGGGGCCGTACTTCCTGGACGTGGCCGTCGCGCCGGCGCAGAACTGCTTCCCGATGATCCCGGCGGGCCGGGGGCATCAGGAGGTGATGCTCAGTATCCGATCGGCATCACCACCAGCTTCAGGTCGCTGGTCAACGCGATGACGATGCCGCCGTCGGCGCTGACCATCAGTTGACGCGGCTGCAGGGTCTGGCCGGTGTCTGCGGCCCGGAAGGCCTGAAGCAGCGTGCCCGAGGCGCTGTGCACCCAGAAGTCAGCGCTCGAGGCGGCATTGGCGACGCCGCAAATCACCCGCCCATCCGCGGTGACCTCGACGTTGTTGATGCCGGAGGCGCCGCCTGCCAACGTGCCGATGAAGGCGCCCGTCGAGGCGTCGCTGACGCTGCAGAAGTGACCGGCGTCCCCGCCGTTGGACGCGGCGCCGTAGACGCGGCTGCCGTCTGCCGAGAACGCCACGTCGTTGGCGCCACCGCGATTGCGGTCCACGATGGCGGTCGACACGCCGGGCTCCAGGTAACCGCCCTGGACGTCGCTGGCATCCACCTGCGTCAGCAGGGCCGTCAACGAGGCGGCGTTGCGACCATCCAGGCTCGCCGCCAGGACGTCGACGCGGCCGCCGACCAGCGGTCCGGTGGTGCCGTCGTCGTTCACCACGCGCGTGGACGCGCCAGCGAAGAGCACCTCCTTGCCCGCGACCCGGCTGAAGGCGAGACTCGTCGGCCGGCTGGTGCCGACCGGCGCGAGGCGCGTGAGCACGCTCAGGTCGGGCAGGCGCAGCACGGTGACGGTGCCGGTGGACCTGTCCAGCAGCGCGAGCTTGCTGCCGTCCGAGGACACCGCCATCGCGCCCAGCGCGGCGCCCGACACCGAGAACGTGCCGACCGGCGCGCCGGTGTGGACGTTGGTGATGTTCCCGACGGACGTGCCGCCGTGCACATAGATCCACGGCCGGATCGGGTCCGCGGCGAGGCCTCGGAACTGACCGCTCAGCGAGTGCGGGATGTTGGAGGTGCCGCCTTTCCAGATCGCCACGCGGATGGTGGCGGGCGCGACGCCCGTGTCCGTCGAGCTGACCGTGACGTTGGCATAGCTCACGGCGTTGGACGCCAGCGTCGCGGGATTGGCGGTCAGCGTCAGCGTGTTGCCCGACACCGCGGTCGTGAGCCAGGGCACATCGGCGCTGGCGCTCCAGCTGGCCGATCCGCCGTAGCTCGTGGAGATCGTCACCGAGCGGCTGAGCACCTGGCCCATCGATGTGCTCGACAGTCCGAGGCCCCAGCGCGAGGGCAGCAGCTTTCGGGCGTCGGCGTTCACCGTGACCGGCAGGGGGGTGGTCCGCGTCTCACCGTTGACCGTGGCGGTGATGGTGGCGGTGCTCGTGGCCGTGCCGGGCGTGGCCGAGGTGCCGCTGGGCGAGAACTGCAGCGTGGTGCCGCTGCCGTTGACCGAACCGGCGGGCACGGCGACCGAGGCCGGCAGGCCGGTGACTGCGTAGGGCCAGCTGTTGGTGCCGGTGTCCAGCGCGAGCGTCGTCGAGCCTGTCAGCGGCGAGCGCCCCAGCGCGCCGCCCAGCGTGATCGACGACACGCCCGGGGTCAGCGTGGCCGGCGTGAGGTTCAACGTCACCGGGAGCGAGGCGTCCACGGCGCCGGGTGAGGTCAGGCGGACCTTCGCGGTGTAGGTGCCCGAGGCCATCCGCGTGGTGTACGGATCGGGCTTGAGCGCGATATCCGCGGGCGACACGCCGCTGGTCGGCGTGACCGACATCCAGGGCTGATCGGCGGACGCCGACCAGGCGCTGCCCGGCAGGCCTTCCAGGCTCAGGTTCACGGTCTGGGCCGGGATCGGGGCGCCGTTGATGACGTTGAACACGGCGTTGCCGTTGGAGAACGTGAACGCGGGCGGTTGCACGTCCACGGTGATGAGCTGCGACGAGGTGCTGTCGTCGCTGGTCTTGAACCCGATCTGCGCGGCGTACTTGCCGGGCGCGAGCTTGGCCGTGTCGAAGCGCAGTTGCGTGCTGATGTTGCCGGTGCCCGAGGCGGGCGTGACGGTGATCCAGCTGGACAGCGGCGTCGCCGACCAGGTGGTGCCGGCGGGCAGGTTGCCGGTCACGGTGACGACCGGCGATGACGCGCCCTGGCGCACGGTGACGATGCTCGTCGACGCGCTCGTGGAGATCGGGCGCGGATTGATGCGGATGTCGTAGGGCAGCATCACCGGCGAGCCGGGGAACTGCGAGCTGCAACTGGTGTCGCGGCACAGGCGCACCTCGAAGCTGCCGGTATAGCGGCCGGCCTTGATCGACGTGCTGGTGTAGAGGTAGGCGGTGAAGCCGCCGCTGGAGGAGAACGGACCGATCTCGACGCGGCCGTTGAGGATGCCCTTGTCGTCGATGACGACGGCGTAGACGGCGCCGGAGAACGCATTGGGGTCCAGCACCTTGCCCGACACCGAGATGCCGACGGATTGTCCGTAGGTGATGTCGGACTCGCCGATGCCGCCCAGGGCCCGGATCGGCGAGAGGCTGACGGTGGGACGCGAGGCGTCCGGTGTATCGCCGCCTCCGCCGCCGCAGCCCGTCAACGCGGCCGCGGCGAACAGCGCGCAGCCCAGCAGCGCGGACAGCCGTCCGCGCGCGATTCGAATCGTCATGAGAACCTCCCTGACGACGACCCGTCCACGCGGGCCGTCGATGTGTCGACTCCCGTCCTCGAGGGAGCGGCCAGCATCAAGGCCGGCGGGCGGATTCTGCCTGCGCCGGGCGGTGCCCGAGATGAAAGGGCGTCATCCGCCCGGCGCAACGCGGACGGAAATCACGGCGCAGGGGTCAGGTCTTCACGCCGACAGCTTCTTCATCACCGCATACAGATCCGCCTTCCCCTCGAACCCGATGCCGGGCAGATCGGGCAGCGTGACATACGAGTTCTCGACCTTCACGCCGTCGGGGAAGCCGCCGAAGGGCTGGAACAGGTCCGGATAGGACTCGTTGCCGCCCAGGCCCAGCCCCGCGGCGATGTTCAGCGACATCTGATGCCCGCCGTGCGGAATGCAGCGGCTCGCCGACCAGCCGTGTTCCTTGAGCATGTCCAGCGTGCGCAGGTACTCCACCAGCCCGTAGCTCAGCGCGCAGTCGAACTGCAGCCAGTCGCGGTCCGGCCGCATGCCGCCGTGGCGGATCAGGTTGCGCGCGTCCTGCATCGAGAACAGGTTCTCGCCCGTGGCCATCGGGTTGGCGTAGTAGTTGCGCAGCGTCGCCTGCAGCTCGAAGTCCAGCGGATCGCCCGCTTCCTCGTACCAGAACAGGTCGTACTTCGACAGCGCCTTCGCATAGGCGATCGCCGTGTCCAGGTCGAAGCGGCCGTTGGCGTCCACGCACAGCTTCTGGCCGTCGCCCAGCACGCTCAGGATCGAGTCGATGCGGCGCAGGTCCTCGTCCAGCGATGCGCCGCCGATCTTCTTCTTCACCACCGTGTAGCCGCGGTCGATGTAGCTGCGCATCTCGTCCTTGAGCTTGCCGTGGTCCTGGCCCGGGTAGTAGTAGCCGCCCGCGGCGTAGACGAAGACCTTGCGGTCCGGCGTGCCGGTGCCGTAGCGCTCGGCCAGCAACTGGAACAGCGGCTTGTCCTCGATCTTCGCGACCGCGTCCCACACCGCCATGTCGATGGTGCCGATGGCCACGGAGCGCTCGCCGTGGCCGCCCGGCTTCTCGTTCTTGAACATCGCGTCCCAGACCTTGTGCGCGTCCAGGATGCCGCGGCTGTCCAGCAGCGAATCGGGGTCGGCCTCGAGGATGCGCGGGATGAAGCGCTCGCGCATCAGCGTGCCCTGCCCGTAGCGCCCGTTGGAGTTGAAGCCGTAGCCCACGACCGGCTTGCCGTCGCGGATCACATCGGTGATGACCGCAACGAGGCTCAGGGTCATCTTGCTAAAGTCGATGTAGGCATTGCGGATGGGGCTGCTGATGGGCAGCGTCTGCTCACGGATCTCGACGATCTTCACGGGGACTCCACTTCGGGTTTGGCTGGGAATGGATCGCATGTTCCGGCCGAGACCCCGCGCAAGGCCAATTCAGTTTTCTTAGCCTTTGATGCTTTGCGAGCACCGCCTCTGACCCGATGACGCTGAACCTGAGCTGGATCGACGACTTCATGGTGCTCGCGGCCAGCGGCAACTTCTCGCGCGCCGCGGAGGAACGCCACATGACGCAGCCCGCCTTCAGCCGCCGCATCCGCGCGCTGGAGGACTGGCTGGGCGTGGAGCTCTTCGATCGCAGCTCGCAGCCCGCCCGTCTGACCGAGGCCGGGGTGTGGTTCCGCAAGGCCGCGCAGGACCTGCAGGCCCACGTCGCGCGCGTGCCTGGCGAGGCGCGCGCCGTCGCCGAGGCCAGCTCGCAGACGCTGCGCTTCGCGGCGACGCATGCGCTGTCGTTCTCGTTCATGCCGGGCTGGCTGCGCGCGCTGGAGGCGCGCACCGCGGTCGGGCCGGTGAACCTCGTCTCCGACACGCAGCAGAAGTGCGAGGCGCTGCTGCAACAGAGTCAGGTGCAGTTCGTGCTCTCGCATGGTCATCGCCAGGTGCAGGGACCGCTTGACCAGGCCGGTTTTCCCGGCGTGGTCGTCGGCCAGGACCAGCTGCTGCCGGTGTGCGCGCCCGACGCGACGGGCGCCCCCGCGCATCCGCTCACCGACGGCCGGCCCGCGCGGTCGAGCCCGGTGCCGCTGCTCGCCTACAGCTCGGAATCGGGCCTGGGCCGCATCCTGCGCGAGGTGAAGGGCCAGGCGCTGGAGCGCCTCAGCGCGCAGCCGGTGCTGACGGCGCATCTGGCGTCGGTGCTGCGCACGATGGCGCTCGATGGCCGCGGGCTGGCGTGGCTGCCGCGCATGCTGATCGGTGAGGACCTCGAGGCGGGCCGGCTGGTGCTCGCGGCCGGCGAGGACTGGCAGCTCGACCTCGACATCCGACTGCACCGCGACCGCGGCGCGATGGGCGTGGCGGCGGAGACCTTCTGGGCCGCCGCGTCGACCGCTGATCCCGACACGTCCCGATGAACCTCCATTCCATTCATTGCCGGAGCCTCTGATGACCCGTCCCTACGCCCCGAAGAACCAGGCCCTGTTCGACGAGGGCCTCGCTACGCGCCGCGAGGTGCTGGGCGATGCCTACGTCGATGCGTCGATCCGCAACGCCACCGACTTCAACATCGACATGCAGGAGCTGGTCACGCAGTACTGCTGGGGCGATGTGTGGAATCGGCCGGGGCTGGATCGCCGGTCGCGCTCGTTGCTGAACCTGGCGATGCTGACCGCGCTGAACCGGCCGCATGAACTCAAGATCCACGTGCGGGGCGCGCTCAACAACGGGCTCACGCGCGACGAGATCAAGGAGGTCTTCCTGCAGACGGCGATCTACTGCGGCGTGCCCGCCGCGATCGATGCGTTCCGCTCGGCCGCCGAGGTCTTCAAGGAGATCGACGCGGAGGCGGGCTGAGGTATCGTGCGCAGCCTCACTTCTGCTGACGGATAGCTCCTCATGACGCCTGTTTCCCGACTGCTCGCCGGCTCGCTGATGACCGGCCTGACCGTGCTGTGCGGCGCGGCGTTCGCGCAATCGGCCGAGCCCCGTCTGCCCATCGCCGAGCTGACCCGCTGCGACGCGGGCTTCTTCAACGCGCTGGGCGCGCAGGCCGAGGCGCTCCAGGCGCTGGCGCCGATGAGGAAGCGCGGCAGCACCGCGATCTTCGAGGTGAAACCGGAGGGCGATCACGTGCCGACGGTGCGGTTCTCGAGATCGGTGATGGTCGAGGGCCTCGAGGTCGTGGGCTTCTACGACGACAACAACGGTGTGCCCGGCATGCTGGACCTGCACTACTGGGGCTTCCTCGTGAAGGGCAAGCCGGCCGAGGTCGCCAAGCGCTTCAAGCCGCTGATCTGGGAAGCCTCGCGCCTGCGCGAGGGCGGACCCGCGCTGGTGCGCAGCGAGGTGTGGACGGAGAAGCGTCCCGATGACGGCTTCCGCGCGATGGTGACTGCCAACGAGGAGCCGCCGCAGCCGGGCACGGTCGAGCGGGTGCTGCTCATCGAGGAGCACGACGAGCAACTGACCGAGTTCGGCTGCAGCCTGCAGAGCCGCAAGATGCCACCGGCGATCCTGAAGGCCATCCGGCCGGATCTGGCGGGCTGAGGCTTACTGGGTGTCCAGTGAGGACGGCCCGTCGCAGGTCGTCTCCTGGATGCCGCAGATCTGGTCGAGCCAAGCGCGGAAGCGGCCCTTGGGCAGCCCGGCGCGCGCGGCCGGTTTGATCTCCAGATAGGGCAGGAGGTCCTTCGAGAGCTTCGACTCCTCGTAATCGACTAGCGCCCAGCTGCCTTTGCAATCGACCAGTCGGCCGGCCGCCATGGTGCTGCTCCCGTCGAAGTGAACGCCGTCCTTGAGTCGTACGGCGACCGGTGCCTTGGCGTCGGGGCGGGTGCGTCCAATGCCGGCTTGCGCCTTCACGACGAGCTTGCGGCCACTGACCCAGCCTTCGCCGTCGTACACCGGGCGGGCGGGATGGCCGGTGAGGGCTTCGTCCTCGAAGGCTTCGCGGACACGGAACCAGCCGTTGGCGCTGGCCGTGACCTTCACGAAGACGCGGGCACGCATGCCGTATTCATCGGTCCAGATCGGGGGAAGCGTGCCGAGGACCTTCGCCGAGGCCGATGGTTCAGCGCGCACGTTCAGTCCGGCAGGGTCGGTTTCCTCGACGAACGCCGCGAAGTTGCGGGAGGTGGGTTCTAGTGGGCCACCGGACGCATTCGCGGCGTTGCAAAGCGCGACGCCGGTCGAGAGGATCAGCGCCAGTCGAATCAGCGACGACGCGACGCGGGGGTTCCAGTCATTGGCCATCGGCCCGTAGCCTGCGCAAGCGCTGTCAGGGTTTGATGTCGATGTCGGTGTTGACGTCGTTGTCATTGGCGAGGCCGTCGCAGCTGGTTTCCTGGATCGCGCAGATCCGATTTACCCAGGCGCGGAATCGGCCGGCTGGCAGGCCGGAGCGCGCAGTCGCGTCGATCTTCAGCGTGCTCCGATCCTTAGGGGGAAAGCGCTGATCGGCGAATTCCACCTGAGCCCACTTGCCGGTGCAATCGGCGAGACGTCCGGCCTCGACGAGGATGTCGTTGTCGAAGGTCTCGTCGTCGCCGACTCGCAGCACGGGCTTCGCTTTCAAGTTTGGCTGAGCTCGTCCGACGTCAGCCTGCGACTTCACCGTCAGCTTGCTGCCGCTGACCCAGCCTTCACCCGAGTACATCGGTCGTGGGGGACTGTTGGTCAAGGCCTCGTTGTCGCGGGCGTTGCGGATCAGGAACCATCCGTTGCGCGCGCCGATGACCTCGACTTCGACGCGAACGCCGTAGCCCATGGAGGCTTCGACGATAGTGGCCGGGAGCTTGCCGAGGACCTTGGCGGTGGCGCTCGGCGCGGCGCGGACGTTCAGTCCGGCGGGATCGGTCTCGGCGACGAAGGCACCGAAGCTGCACGTGCTGGCCACCGATCCGGTGACGGAAGGCGACGAGGCTGTATGGGGCTCGCCGGCGCCCGCGCAGCTTGCCAGCGTCGCGAAGCTGGTGGTCGCGAGGAGCAGCGCGGCGTTGCGCAGGCGGTGATCAATAGCCATCGACGAGGACATAGTGGAACGACGAGATCAGGCCCATCGACGCCAGGAAGCGGGGATAGACATTGTCGGGAATGGTCTGGCAGCCGGCGGACCAGGTGTTGCCCGATGCCTGCGTGCCGCCGCGGTGGATGTACATCGTCGTGCCGACGGTGGTCGGGTCAATCCGGTAGGGGTCCATCGCGTTGAAGCGGCCGTCGCCGTCGGTGTCTCGTTCGGCCGTTTGGGCGCGAGTGGCTTGGAAGGCGCGGGCTTTCAAGTGTCCTTTGGGCTTTTCACCGAAGAAGTAGGTGCCGGCACGAAGGCGGCCGACTTCCCGAATGCCGTCGTTGTTCATATCGAAGCCTTCGGTGTGCTTGTAGATCACGTCGTTGTATCGCGCATCGACGCGACCGGTGCCCTTCGGAGCGGCGCGCTGCGAATACTGGGCGCCGGGTTCGGTGCAGGCGGGGAAGACGCGCGCCGTGCGCAGGCCGTCGCCGCCGTTGAGCACGACGATGTGGTCGTCGTAGACGCCGCGGCCTCGGTTGGCGAGGGTGGAGGTCTCGCGGCGCAGGCCGACGAGGATCATGCGTCCCTGCTTCAGCGCGTTGACGGCGGCCGAGGTGCCGCGTTGCAGGACGATGCCCGCGCAATAGGCATACGTCTGTCGGGCCGTGAGCAGGGGGAGCTGCGGGACGTACGGCGCAGTGAGGCGGTCTCTGTCCCATTCCACAAGTAGCGTGGCGCCGGAGGATGAGCCGCTGAGAGCGGCCCTCGCGCGCCAGCTGAGCTGCGAAGCAGCGAGACGCGCGGTGGTGGCGCGCTGGACGGGAGTGAGCGAGACGCTGTCGGCGCGCCACTGGCTGAGCGCCTCGTCAGGGGCGGAGGCGGCGCGGTCGGCGAAGGCGCGCGCCATGGATTCGACGTCCGGGTCGTACGGGTTGAGGCTCGTGGTCATGGAACTCCAGATCGCTCGCGAAGGCTGCATCGGCGAGCGACCATTCTGAGCTTGGGGCGGCGGCAGGGGGAACGGACGAAGGTCATACGAGGCCTTCCTCCAAGGCGCGGCGGCGGGATGCCGCCGTCATCGGGGACAGCGGCGCCGGTCCGTGGGCGATCAGCGCATGAGGTCCATGAGCGACGGGTCGATACCGGGCGGCGGGGTGGCGCAGTCGCTGCCGATCCACTTGTGGACGGAGGTGGACTCGTAGGCGATGGGCATGCCCTGGGCGGTCGAGCCCTTGAAGGCGACCTTGATGGTGGCGGAGGACTTGTCGGTGACCTGGTAGGTGCCGGTGCCCGTGCCGGAGGCGGTGGCGCTCTTGCAGCTCATGGTGAAGGAGCCGCTGGTGGCGTCGCCCGGCTTCACGGTGGTGGTGCAGTCGTCGACGGACTGGGGCTTGGGCAGGGCGAACTCGGAGGACTGCTGGCAGTCGAGGTGCGGATTGCCGCCGGTCGGGAGTCCGGCCCTGGCCATCGCGGCGGAGAGGCTGCTCTTCTGCTGCGGGGTGAGCGCGCCCTTGATGTCGAAGATGGTGGGGAGCGGCTTGCCGTTGAGCGTGTTGACGCTCGCGCTGGCCCACAGGCCGGGTTTGACGGAGATGGATTGGGCGAGCGTGGGGGACGCTGCGGCCAGGACCGCCGTGACGGCGAGCGACGTGCGAAGGATCGCGGAGAAGCGCATGGGGAGGCCTCGGGGATGTCCGCTAGGGGACGATGAGGCGAAGTCTCGATGCGGGCGCCGCTCCAAGTCGAGCGGGCTTGAAGCCTGTGGAGGGGGCACGTATGACCGAGGTCATGTGGCGGTTGTGGGGCGCCGACTGAGCGGGTATCCGCCTTACTCGCCAATGAATCTCTTGAACGAAGCGCGGAAATCGATGGGCTGCAAATGGAGATGCTTGGTCATGTCCCCGCGCAGGACATAAAGCGAAGGCTGTTCTCTGAAATTGAAGATGCGATATAGGCAATAGGCGTCTTCGCGTTCTCGCGAGACTTCGAGTTCGTTGCGACTGATCGAGAACGATGAAGCATGTCCGCGATTGGTGGTTTTCACCTCGATGAGACGAGGCGCGCCTGGCGCGTCGAAGGACTCGATGTCATAGCCAGCGCCGTCGCCGAGGTCTTCTGAAACCCACTTCAGACTTTGGACCAAGTCTTCCAATCCCTCGCGGTGAAGGCGGATGTGTTCATACCCGATGGCCCATTGCTCGCCTGCTCGTCCGAGCCGACGGTTGGCCTCGTCCCTGGCAGCGAAATCAACATGCCGTGGGAGGCGCAACTTGGTCGCCGCTTCCCCGCTGCGATCGACCATCTGCACGCTTGGCGGGTCGACCACGCGCGCATGAAACCCTTGCTGGTCTGGTGTTCTGACCTCTTCAAAGGCATCAGCGATCTGTCGGATCAAGGACTGTTGATCGCTGAGGAATTTCTGGACGACCTGTCGAAGCAGCAACTGGGAGTTGCCGCGCGGCTTGTAGCCATTGATGAACGGGAGCTCGAGCGCCCACAACACGGCGCTGATGTTCTGAAACTTGAGCTCGACAGACGCCTTGCTCCGACCGCGGAGTCGGGCACGCAGAGCTTCGTTGAATTCGGTCTTGCGAAAGGGATGCCCCAATGCCTCGAGGCGCAGCATCTCAAAGTAGGAATCGACGGTTGCCGTGACCTCGGCATCGTTCCAGTCTTCGCCGATACGGACGACCTGGAAACCAAGTCGTTCAAGCGTCGGTACGACCGTAGCCTCACCGCCGGAGAAGTCGGCTGCCTCGAGCGGCCCTTCATCAGGAAACTGATGGCCAAAAGCCGCTCCCGCAATAGCCTTCGAGTCGCATGGCGTTCCTGTGGTTGGATCCAACACCAGGAAGTCGCGCGATTTGCCGAAGCCGTACTTGGCGAGAAATGCAGCGCGTCCAAGCGACACGAATTCGTCGAGCGCGGCTTGAACTGAAGCACGACGATCGATTCGAGACAGGTCACTCGCCATGGCAAGCGACCGGCTCGCTTGAAAGCGAGTTTTCCGTTGACATCTTTTCTCCCTGGGCGGCGATTTATATCGCGAAGGCCGCAGAGAGCGTCACGGAGATTCAGTGTTTGGAGCGCTTCGACAAGGTCTTCTCGATCTGGGTCAGCTGGCTCAGCTCCACGCGGTCGGCGTCCGCAGCCTCGGCTCGACGGCGTGCATCGTCGAAGCGTTGATATCGCTCGTGCGCGATCTGGGTCATGGCTTGGTGACTGATGCTGCCGGCCCCTTGCAGCTTGGCTTGCTCATTGAACTCGAGGAAGCTGTCCACGTACTTGTGCCAATCCTCCATGCGCAGGGTCTTGCGCTGTTGGGCACGCAACTCCGCGAACTCCAGGAAAAGACTGACGATGCGATTCAGATGTTCGAGTTCGTCGCCATGCAGATAGTTCTTGGCGATCGTGACATCGGCCTTCCGGATCCGATTGCCTTGCCAGGAGGTCAATGCCATCTGCGGATGGTCAGAATCCGCGCGGTTCACCACCAGCTCCGCCGCAGTGTTTCCCGTGACGGCAAAGCACATCTTGTTCTGGACTTCGGCAAAGAACAAGCGGGTCGACTGCTCGTCGTCCGCGTAATCGATCGACAGCGAGAAGAGGTCTCGGACCTTTTGATAGAAGCGCTTCTCAGAAGACCGAATGTCCCGGATGCGCTGGAGCAACTCGTCGAAGTAGTCCGCGCTATCGGACCCCTTCAGACGTTCGTCGTCCATGACGAATCCCTTGAGCAGGTACTCCTTCAAATGGGTCGTGGCCCATTGACGGAATTGCGTGCCGCGCGGGGACTTCACGCGGTAGCCGATGGCCAGGATCATTTCAAGGTTGTGCAGCCGGATCGACCGCTTCACCTGTCGAGATCCTTCCAAACGAACTATCAAGTCTTCCTTGATAGTTGCCGCTGAAGAGAGCTCGCCCTCGTCGAGCACGTTGTTCACATGAAGATTGATGTTCTGGACGGTGGTCTCGAAGAGTTCAGCCATCTCGACCTGGGTCAGCCACACGGAGCCCGCGCTCGCGCGAAGGAAGAAGCGGGCCGTACCGTCTTCTGTTGAATACAACACCATCTCAGGTGAAACGCGTTCTGCGCTCATGTTTCGGTCTCCACGCTCATCTCTTGCGCAGCAGTCTGCTGAAACCCAGCCGATTCGACATCACCGACACAAGTAAAAATGGCCCATCCCGCCAAGGATGAGCCACTCGTTGCCGGTCGTTTTGTCAGCGACCAGCCAGATTGAACGAATCGACGCTCACACGTCAATATTCGCCGCCCTCAGCGCATTCGACTCGATGAATTCGCGGCGGGGTTCGACCTCGTCACCCATCAGCATCGTGAACACGCGGTCCGCCTCGATGGCGTCCTCGATCTGCACGCGCAGCAGGCGCCGCACCGTCGGGTCCATCGTCGTTTCCCACAGCTGCTCGGGGTTCATCTCGCCCAGGCCCTTGTAGCGCTGACGGCCCACGCTCGACTCCGCCTGCGTCATCAGCCAGGCCATCGCCGCGCGGAAGTCGCCAACCTTGCTTTCCTTGGCCCTCTCGCCCTCGCCCTTCTTGATCACGGCTTCCTCGCCCACCAGACCCTTGAAGGTCTTGCCGGCCTCGGCCAGGACTTCATAGTCCGCCCCGTGCACGAAGTCCGCCGTGATGATGCTCGAGCGCACATTGCCGTGATGACGACGGCTGATCTTCAGGAACAGCTTGTCCGTCCGCGGATCCGTCTCCGCGCTCACCACCGCGTCATGCAGCGCCGACTGCAGCGCCGTCGCCGAGATGTCCGCCGCTTCCTTCGTGTCCAGCCCCAGCGTCAGACCCGACGCCAGCAGATGCAGCGCCTCGCCGTCCATCCACGCCGACAGACGCTCGATCACGTTCTGCGCCGCCACGTACTGGCGCGCCTTCGTCTCCAGATCCTCGCCCTTGAGCACCGGACCCGTGCCCACGCCGTTCGTGTGCAGCTCGGCATCGTTCAGCGCGACCTTCAGCAGGAAACCGTCCAGCTCGTGACCGTCCTTCAGGTACTGCTCGTGCTTGCCGACCTTCACCTTGTACAGCGGCGGCTGCGCGATGTAGATGTGACCGCGCTCCACCAGCTCCGGCATCTGCCGGTAGAAGAAGGTCAGCAGCAGCGTCCGGATGTGCGCACCGTCCACGTCCGCGTCGGTCATGATGATGATGCGGTGGTAACGCAGCTTGTCCGGGTTGAAGTCGTCACTGCCCGCGCCGCGGCCAATGCCCGTCCCCAGCGCCGTGATCAGCGTGATGATTTCGTTGCTGGTCAGCAGCTTCTCGTAGCGCGCCTTCTCGACGTTCAGGATCTTGCCGCGCAGCGGCAGGATCGCCTGGAACTTCCGGTCGCGACCCTGCTTCGCCGATCCACCTGCGGAGTCACCCTCCACGATGTAGATCTCGCACAGCGCCGGATCCTTCTCCTGGCAGTCCGCCAGCTTGCCCGGCAGACCCATGCCGTCCAGCACGCCCTTGCGACGCGTCATCTCACGCGCCTTGCGCGCCGCTTCGCGCGCACGCGCCGCCTCGACGATCTTGCCGCAGATGATCTTGGCGTCCGTCGGGTTCTCCAGCAGCCAGTCCGTCAGCTTGCTCGCGACAATTTCCTCGACCGGGCCGCGCACCTCGCTCGACACCAGCTTGTCCTTCGTCTGCGAGCTGAACTTCGGCTCCGGCACCTTCACGCTGATCACGCAGGCCAGGCCTTCGCGCATGTCGTCGCCGGTGACATCGACCTTGGCCTTCTTGGCCAGCTCGTTGTCCTCGATGTACTTGTTGATCACCCGCGTCATCGCCGCGCGCAGACCCGTCAAATGGGTGCCGCCATCGCGCTGCGGGATGTTGTTGGTGAAGCAGAGCACGCTCTCGTTGAAGCCGTCGTTCCACTGCATCGAGACTTCAACACCGACGTTGGTGTTCTGCTCCGACATCTTGTCGCCTTGCGCGTGGAAGATGTTCGGGTTCAGCGGCGTCTTGCCCTTGTTGATGAACTCGACGAAACCGCGCACACCGCCCGCGAAGGCGAAGTTGTCTTCCTTGTTGTTGCGCTCGTCGACCAGGCGGATCTTCACGCCGTTGTTCAGGAACGAGAGCTCGCGCAGGCGCTTGGCCAGGATGTCGTAATGGAACTCGGAGTTCGACGTGAAGATCTCCGTGTCGGGCAGGAAGTGCACTTCCGTCCCGCGCTTGTCGGTCTCGCCGACGATCTTCATCGGGCTCGTCTCAAAGCCGTCGCGCAGCTCGATCACGCGATCCTGCGGGATGCCCTTCCTGAACTCCAGCTGATGGACCTTGCCCTCGCGGCGCACCGTCAGGCGCAGCGTCTTGGACAGCGCGTTCACGCAGGACACGCCCACGCCGTGCAGGCCGCCCGAGACCTTGTAGCTGTTCTGATTGAACTTGCCGCCCGCGTGCAGCTCCGTCAGCGCGATCTCGGCCGCCGAGCGCTTGGGCTCATGCTTGTCGTCCATCTTCACGCCGGTCGGAATGCCCCGGCCGTTGTCGATGACGGAGATCGAGTTGTCCGTGTGGATCGTGATGACGATGTCGTCGCAGTAACCCGCCAGCGCCTCGTCGATCGAGTTGTCCACAACCTCGAACACCAGGTGATGCAGACCCGTGCCGTCCGAGGTGTCGCCGATGTACATGCCCGGGCGCTTGCGCACCGCCTCCAGCCCTTCCAGGATCTGGATGCTGGACTCGCCGTACCCCGCGCCGTCGTTCTGCTGCTGAGGCTGCTGGTCGGGATTCTGCTGAGGATCGGTCATCGAAAAACTCTCTCTTCTCACTGCTGGCCGTGCTCGCCGAGGCGATGGCTCACGGGCCTTCAAAAGCGCTGAAGCGGGCCGTGGCCCGCTCGTTCAACTGGTTGGCGTCAGATACGCATCGGCATCACCACGTACTTGAAGCCCGTGTGCTCGGGGATGCTCAACAACGCGCTCGACGAGCTGTCGTTCAGGTCCACGCGCACCATGTCCTGCGACATGTTGGACAGCACGTCCATCAGGTAGGTCACGTTGAAGCCGGTCTCGATCTGGTCGCCGCCGTAATCGATCTCGAGTTCTTCCTTCGCTTCTTCCTGCTCGGCGTTGCTCGACGCGATCGACAGGAGACCCGGCTCGAAGGACAGGCGCACCGCCTTGAACTTCTCGCTGGTCAGGATCGCGGCGCGCTGCAGCGCGGCCAGCAGCGGCTGGCGGCCCAGGATCACATGGAAACGATGGTTCTTCGGGATGACGCGGTTGTAGTCGGGGAACTTGCCCTCGACCAGCTTCGTCACGAATTCCATGCCGCTGAAGCTGAACTTGGCCTGGTTGCCGGCGAAGCGCATCTCGATCGGCGCGCTCTCGTCGTCGCCCTTGCCGCCGTCCTTCAGCAGACGCATCAGCTCCAGCACCGTCTTGCGCGGCAGGATGACTTCCTGCTTGGGCATCTCGGTGTCGGTCTCGGCCTGCGCGAGCGCCAGGCGGTGACCGTCGGTCGCCACCAGCGTCAGCATCTTGCCTTCGGCCACGAACAGGATGCCGTTCAGGTAGTAGCGGATGTCATGCACCGCCATCGCGAAGTGGACCTGGTTGATCAGGCCCTTGAGCGTCTTCTGCGGCACGCTGAACACGGGGCCGAAATCGGCGGCTTCCTGCACCAGCGGGAAATCGTCCGCCGGCAGCGTCTGCAGCGTGAAACGGCTCTTGCCGCCCTGCAGCGTCATCTTGTTCTGGTTGGACGTCAGGCTCACCGTCTGGTCCGACGGCATCGAGCGCAGGATGTCGATCAGCTTGCGCGCGCCGATCGTCGTGGAGAAATCCCCGTCATCCCCGTCGAACTCGACCGTCGTGCGGACCTGGATCTCCAGGTCACTCGTGGTCAGCTCCACCTGCTTGCCCTGCTTGCGCACCAGCACGTTGGCCAGGATGGGCAGGGTGTGGCGCCGCTCCACGATGCCGGACACCGCCTGCAGCGCGGCAAGCACTTTGTCCTGGCTGTCTTTCAACACGATCATGTCAACCTCTCTCCACTGTTGGCTGTACGGGCGAACGCGGCATTTTCGCTGAAGGCGAAGGCGTTTTCTCTCATCCCTTCAGCGTTTGCTCCAGCACATGCAACTGCTGGTTCAACTCGGTGTTCTTCTGGCGCTCTCCGCCGATCTTGCGAACGGCGTGCAGCACCGTGGTGTGGTCGCGGCCGCCGAACAGCTCGCCGATCTCCGGCAGGCTCTTCTGCGTCAGTTCCTTGGCCAGGTACATCGCGATCTGCCGCGGCCGGGCGATGCTCGCCGGACGCTTTTTCGAATACATGTCCGCGACCTTGATCTTGTAGAAATCGGCCACGGTCTTCTGGATGTTCTCGACCGAGATCTGCCGGTTCTGGATCGACAGCAGGTCCTTGAGCGCCTCGCGCGCCAGCTGGATATTGATTTCCTTGTGCGAGAAGCGGCTGTACGCCAGCACCTTGCGCAGCGCGCCCTCGAGCTCGCGCACGTTCGCCCGCACGTTCTTGGCGATGAAGAAGGCCACGTCCTCGGGCATCGGCGCGCTCTCGGCCTCCGCCTTCTTGATCAGGATCGCGACCCGCATCTCCAGTTCCGGCGGCTCGATGGCCACCGTCAGGCCGGCGTCGAAACGGCTGGTCAGGCGCTCGTCGATGTCCACCAGGCCCTTCGGATACGTGTCCGAGGTCATGATGATGTGCGCCCGCTTGGCCAGCAGCGCCTCGAACGCGTTGAAGAACTCTTCCTGCGTCCGGTCCTTGCCGGCGAAGAACTGCACGTCGTCGATCAGCAGCAGGTCCAGCGAGTGGTACTTCGCCTTGAGCTCGTCGAAGGTCTTGCGCTGGTAGTTCTTGACCACGTCCGAGATGAACTGCTCGGCGTGCAGGTACAGCACGCGGGCATCGGGGCGGTCCTTGAGCAGCGCGTTGCCGACCGCGTGGATCAGGTGGGTCTTGCCCAGGCCGACGCCGCCGTAGATGAACAGCGGGTTGTACATCTGGCCCGGCGCGCCCGCGACGTGCAGCGCGGCGGTGCGCGCCATCTGGTTGGCGCGGCCCGGCACCAGCGTGTCGAAGGTCAGGCTGGTGTTGATGCGGTGGCGCGTGGCGCTGGGTGGCAGGTTCGGCGCCGCGGCGGACTGGATCAGGCTGGCGGCGGTGACCGGAGCCGCCGGCGCGGCGTGGGTCGCCGGCTGGCCAGCGGCGGCCACCGGCGCGGCGGCACGGGCGGCTGCGGGCATCGCGGGGCGGCCGGCGGCGGGCGCGCCCAGGCCGTGCTGGCTCAGCACCTGGCCCATGGTCATGCTCGAGGGCTGCGTGCGCGGCAGCGGGGCGATGGCCTCGCGCGGCGCCAGCGAGAGCTCCAGCCGCGCGGGCTTGCCGGCGAGCTCGGTCAGGATGGCCTCGATGCGGCCGGCGTACTGGCTGCGGATCCAGTCCAGCTTGAATCGGTTGGGGACGCGGAGGGACACCAGCACGGCCTCATGGCCGTTCTCGTCCTGCTGGGCGACTTCCGCGGGGGGGAGCGGTCGGATCCAGGTATTGAATTGCTGTTCAGGCAGTTCGGCGGCCAGGCGTTCGCAGCCGCGCTGCCACAGTGCCGCCCCTGACAAGTCTGCGCTCATTGTGGAAAACTTATTCTTCGAGCGGCCGGATTGTACTGATCCGAAGCCGCGAAGTCTGGGTTATCCACAGATTTTTTCCCCCGGTCAAGTGCAGGTAATCCCCGTGGCGACTTGCATCCGGATTGACCCTGACGCAAATCTTTGCTGTAATCGCGGGTTTTCCGGACGCCCGGACGTTGCTGCGTGGGCCTCCTTTTTTGAGCGGCTTCCGACATCAACCTGAGATGTCCACCGTCCGCGGCGCCAAGGTGGCGCGAGGCGACGGGAAGTACCGAAGATTTCCAAGAGGTTGAACATGAAACGCACTTATCAAGGCTCCAAGACCCGTCGCGCCCGCACCCACGGCTTCCTGGTCCGCATGAAGACGCGTGGCGGCAAGGCCGTCATCGCTGCTCGTCGCGCCAAGGGCCGCAAGCGCCTGGCCGTCTGAGCACCACGCCAGACGACTTCGCTCGCATCATGATCGGCCGCATCGTGCGATCGGCCGATTTCGAGCGCGTGCTGGGTACGCCCAGCCGCGCGCGCAGCGCGCACTTCGCCGTGCACCACCTGCTCGCCAGCCCCACGCTGCCGAAGCGCCGTCCATCCACAGGAACGGTCGACTTGTCCACAGGTGATGCACCGATTCATCCCCAGCCTGTGGATGAAACGCCCTCCGCGAATGTGGCGCCCACTCCTGCCGCAACGGTCCCCGCCGCGCCTGAACAGGCCTGGCTGGGCTATGTCGTGCCCAAGCGGCACGCCAAGCGCGCCGTCACGCGGGTGCTGCTCAAGCGGCAGATCCGCGCGGTGTTCGGGGAACTTCCCGAGCTCCCGCCCGGGTTGTGGGTGGTGAGGCTGCGCATGCCGTTCGATCGCAAGCAGTTCCCCAGCGCGTCCTCGGACGCGCTGCGCGCCGTCGCGCGCGCCGAGCTGCTGCAGTTGACGCGCAAGCTGGCCCGGCCGCCCCAGTCGCCCCCGCCGGCATCCGCCGGCTGACCGGCCCGCCGGTTCGGAAACACGATCATGGACGCCCGCCCCGGCCTGCCGACGCGCTTGCTGATGGGGCTGGTGCGTGGTTATCAGCTGCTGTTCAGCGCCTGGCTCCGCGCCGGGTGCCGCTACAGCCCGAGCTGCTCCGCTTACGCCATGCAATCGCTGCGCCAGCACGGCGCGGCCGCGGGCACCTATCTCGCGGTCGGACGGATCCTGCGCTGCAATCCTTTCTGTCTGGGCGGACACGATCCCGTGCCCGACAATCCGCCCCGCCTGTTCACCCGGTTCACCGAGCGTCCCTCCAGATGTCCGGCGGGGGCAGCCTCTTCAACCGCCAATCCAAAAGCTTCCCATGACTGATATTCGCCGCACCATCTTGTGGGTGGTGTTCACGATGTCGCTGGTCCTTCTGTGGGACGGCTGGCAGCGGCACAACGGCCAGCCGTCGATGTTCTCGCCGGCCCCGGCGAACGTCGCCAGCGCGCCGGCCGGTCCGGCCTCGGCGGCTTCCGCCGCGGCGCTGCCGGCCGTGGCCGCTTCCGGCGCGACCACCGGTGCGCCCGCTGCCCCCGTCATCAAAAATGAACTGGTCACCTTCACCACGGACGTGGTCAAGGCCACGATCGACACCCGTGGCGGCAGCCTGGTGCGCGTCGAGCTGCTCAAGCACGCCGACGACACCAACCCGAGCGGCCACGTCGTGGTCCTGGACCCGCTGCGCAACTACAGCGCCCGCTCCGGTCTGCTGAACGTCCCCAACGCCCCGAGCGACCAGACCGTGCTGACGCTGGTCGACGGCCCGCGTGAGCTCAAGGACGGCCAGGACACCCTGACCGTGCGCCTGGAAGGCGAGCAAGGCGGCGTGAAGCTGGCCAAGACCTACACCTTCAAGCGCGGCGACTACGCCGTGGCGGTCAACCACGAGGTGACCAACACCGGTGCCGCGCCGGTCACGCCGCAGCTGTACCTGCAGCTGGTGCGCGACGGCCACATCGACCACACCGGTCCGTCGTTCGCCCCGACCTCGTTCTCGGGTCCCGCGCTCTACACGGACAAGGCGAAGTACCACAAGCTCGCCTTCGACGACCTGAAGAAGGGCAAGGCCGAGTACGAGAAGAACGCCGACGACGGCTGGGTCGCGATGGTCCAGCATTACTTCGTCAGCGCGTGGATCCGCAACGAGCCGGGTCCGCGTGAGTTCAACGTCCGTCCGCTGAACCAGGACCTGTACACCGCCGGCATGGTGATGAACTTCGCCGCGGTGGCGCCGGGCGCGTCGGCCAAGCTGGACAACGTGCTGTACGTCGGTCCGCAGGAAGAGAAGAAGCTGGAAGTCCTGGCCCCGGGCCTGGAGCTGGTCAAGGACTACGGCATCTTCAAGATCCTGTCCAAGCCGCTGTTCTGGCTGCTGGACGTGCTGCACACGCTGCTGGGCAACTGGGGCTGGGCGATCATCCTGCTGGTGGTGCTGCTGAAGGCCGCGTTCTACGGCCTGAACGCCAGCGCCTACCGCAGCATGGCCAAGATGAAGGCGGTGAACCCGCGCATCCAGGAGATGCGTGAGCGCCTGAAGGACAAGCCGCAGCAGATGCAGCAGGAGATGATGCGCATCTACAAGGAAGAGAAGATCAATCCGCTGGGCAGCTGCCTGCCGATCTTCCTGCAGATGCCGTTCTTCATCGCGCTGTACTGGGTGCTGCTTTCCAGCGTCGAGATGCGTGGCGCGCCGTGGGTCATGTGGATCCACGACCTGTCCAAGCCCGACAGCCTGTTCGGTCACCTGTTCGGCGCTCCGATCGGCCCGCTGCCGCTGCTGATGACGGCGTCCAGCCTGCTGCAGGTCTGGCTGAACCCGCAACCGGCCGACCCGGTGCAGGCCAAGATGATGTGGATCATGCCGCTGGCCTTCAGCGTGATGTTCTTCTTCTTCCCGTCGGGCCTGGTGCTGTACTGGCTGGTCAACAACATCCTGTCGATCGCCCAGCAATGGATGATCAACAAGCAGATCGGCGTGACGACCGCGAAGAAGTGATCCGGTGAACCCGTGATCGAAGTGCGCCTGGCGCGCATTTCCTCACGGTCACTGCAGGAGCCCCCGCACCCCGGGGGCTTTTTTTCGTCCGTTCAAGGCGCTTAATCGAGGCATGCGGGGATCGCTTCTCCATCCGGCTCACGCCGGTGGGGGACCGGAGGCGCGAGACGCCGGCTCACGAGAGCGGGCGACAAGGCCTGCCCCGCGCCATCCACGACAACGGCGATGCGACCCCACGGCGCATCGCCGTTTTTCATGGGGGCCTGCGAGACAATCGCGCCCATGCTGTCGCGACATCAGGATCCCATCGCCGCCATCGCCACTGCCCCCGGACGCGGCGCGGTGGGCATCGTGCGGGTGTCCGCGCCCCAGGACCTCGGCGCGCTGGTGAGCGCGATCTGCGGCCGCGCGCTCAAGCCGCGCGAGGCGACCTACCTGCCCTTCCGCAGCGCCCAGGGCGAAGCCATCGATCACGGACTGGCGCTGCTGTTCCCCGCGCCGCATTCCTACACCGGCGAGCACGTGCTCGAGCTGCAGGCCCACGGCGGTCCGGTTGTGCTGCAGCTGTTGCTGGCGCGCTGTCTCGAGGCGGACCCGACGCTGCGCGTGCGCCTGGCCGAGCCGGGTGAGTTCACGCGACGCGCGTTCCTCAACGGCAAGCTCGACCTGGCGCAGGCCGAGGCGGTCGCCGACCTGATCGACGCGAGCACCGAGGCGGCCGCGCGCAGCGCGGGCCGGGCGCTCGCGGGCGCGCTGAGCGGCGAGGTCGGCGGGCTGCGCGACGCGCTGATCCAGCTGCGCATGCTGGTCGAGGCGACGTTGGACTTCCCCGAGGAAGAGATCGATTTCCTGCAGCAGGCCGACGCGCTGGGCAAGCTCCGCCGCCTGCTGGCACGCGTGGAAGCGTTGCTGGACCGCAGCCGCCAGGGCGCGATCCTGCGCGAGGGCATCAAGGTCGTGCTCGCGGGGCAGCCCAACGTGGGCAAGAGCTCGCTGCTGAACGCGCTGGCCGGCGCGGAGCTCGCGATCGTGACGCCGATCCCGGGCACGACGCGCGACAAGCTGAGCCAGACCATCCAGATCGAGGGCGTGCCGCTGCACATCAGCGACACGGCCGGGCTGCGCGACACGGACGACGAGGTCGAGCGCATCGGCGTGGCGCGCAGCTGGGACGCGATCGCGGACGCGGACGTGGTGCTGTTCCTGCACGACCTGACGCGGGTCGGGCATGCGGACTACGAGGCCGAGGACGCGGAGATCCGCGGGCGGCTCGCGAGCGTCGATCCGGCGCGGATCCTGCAGATCTACAACAAGGCGGACGCGCACGCGCCGCAGGGACTGGCGGAAGGCGCGCTGACGCTGTCGGCCAAGACCGGCGAGGGCCTGGATGCGCTGCGTCGAAGGCTGCTGGAGCAGGTGGGCTGGCACGCGGTGCCGGAGGGCCTGTTCATCGCGCGCGAGCGGCATGTGCAGGCGCTTCGCCGCACGCGCGAGCACATCGAAGGGGCGCTCGCGCAAGTGGAGATCGATCCGCCCGCGCTGGACCTGATGGCCGAGGAGCTGCGGCTGGCGCATGACGCGCTCGGCGAGATCACCGGCGCGTTCACCGCCGACGACCTGCTGGGCGAGATCTTCAGCCGGTTCTGTATCGGGAAATGAGCTCGCAGGAGGGGCTGCACGCGCTACACGCGCGGTAGCGGCCGATCAGCCCAGCGCCTGCACCGCCAACGCCAGCTCGACGAACTCCGCCACCGGGACTTCCTCGGCGCGGCGCTGCAGGTTGAACTCGCCCTGGAAGCGGCGAGCTTCCAGCCACTTGCCCAGCGAATGCCGCAGCAGCTTGCGGCGCTGCGAGAACGCCGACGCGACCAGCTCGCTCAGCAGCGCTTCGTCGACCTTCGCCGGCTGCGACAGCGGCACCATCCGCACGATCGCCGACATCACGCGCGGCGGCGGATCGAAGGCCTCGGGCGGCACGTCGAAGAGCGCCTCGACGTCATACCGCCACTGCAGCATCACGCTCAGGCGGCCATAGTCCTTGCTGCCCGGCGACGCGGCCATGCGGTCCACGACTTCCTTCTGCAGCATGAAGGTCTGATCGACCACGTGATCCACCGCGCCCAGCAGGTGGAACAGGATCGGCGACGAGATGTTGTACGGCAGGTTACCGACCACCTTCAGCTTGCGGCCGCGCTCCGCGGCCAGCGCCACGAAGTCGACCTTCAGCACGTCCGACTCGATCACCGTCACGTCGCCGCGCTTGCGCATGCGGGCCGCCAGATCGCGGTCCAGCTCGACCACCGTCAGCGGCTGGCTGGACGCCGGCAGGCGCTGCAGCAGCGGCAGCGTCATCGCGCCCAGGCCGGGGCCGATCTCCACCATCGACTGGTCCTCACCCGGCGCGATCGCGTCGATGATGCCGTCGATGATGGCCTTGTCGGTCAGGAAGTGCTGGCCGAAGCGCTTGCGCGCGACATGTCCCATGAACTCAGTCCCGGCCGCTCAATCCAGCCACTCGCGCGTCTCGATGAAGGCGCGCGCGCGCATTTCCTTCATCCAGTCGTTGTAGGCGTCCTCGTACTTGCGCTCACGCAGCGCGGTGCGGGCCTGCTCGCGCAGCTGCTTGGTGTCCAGCACCACGTCGCGGCGCTCCAGCACCTGGATCAGGTGGATGCCGAAACGCGAGGGCACCGGGTCGGAGATGCC
Source organism: Roseateles sp. So40a (assembly GCF_048081605.1). Taxonomy (NCBI): domain Bacteria; kingdom Pseudomonadati; phylum Pseudomonadota; class Betaproteobacteria; order Burkholderiales; family Sphaerotilaceae; genus Roseateles; species Roseateles sp. So40a. The sequence goes on from NZ_CP182288.1 coordinate 5,269,045, forward strand.
CTGCAGCGGCAGCGCGTCCATCGCCTGCTCGAACTCGGGCACGAAACCGCCGGGCGACACCCAGCCCAGATCGCCGCCTTCGGTCGCGCTGCCGTCCTCGGAGTTGGCGCGGGCCAGCTGCTCGAAGGTGGCACGCTTGGATTCGATCGCGCGCTTGAACTCCACCAGCCGTCGCGTGGCCTGCTCGGGGCTCAGCTGCTCCGACGGGCGCAGCAGGATGTGGCGCGCATGCGTCTGCACGACCACGTTGATCGAGGCCTTGCCGGCCTGACGATCGATCAGCTTCAGCACGTGATATCCGGCTTCGGAACGCAGCAGCTCGGGACGCGTCTCGCCCGGCTTGAGGTCCTTGACCGCGTCGACGAACACATCGGGCAGCTTGTCAGCGGCGCGCAGGCCGATCTCGCCGCCGCGATTCTTGTTGGCGTCCTCGGACACCTCGCGCGCGACCTTGGCGAAGTCCTCGCCGGCCACGATGCGCGCCAGCGCCGCCTCGGCGCGCGCCTTGCGCTCGCTGACGACGACCGGGCCCGCGCCTTCAGGCACCGGCACCAGGATCTGCGCGATGTTCAGCTGCGCGCGGCCCTGCAGCGCGGCCTGGCGCTCGGCCAGGTACTTGTCGATGTCGCCGTCGGTGACGCGGATGCGGCCCTGCACCTCGCGCTCGCGCACGCGCTCGCTCAGCATCTGGTCCCGCAGGTTCTCGCGGAAGCGCTTGAAGTCGATGCCCTCGGCGGCCAGGCGCTGGCGCAGCTCCGGCATCGTCAGCTTGTTCTGCGTCGCGACGTTGCCGACCACGCGGTCCAGCTCGGGCTCATCCACGCGCGGGCCGTTCTCGCGGGCGTAGGTCACGACGACGCGCTCGTCGATCAGGCCGTCCAGCGCCTGCTTGTGCAGCAGCTCGTTGGTGACGTTCTGACCGCGCTGGCGGGCTTCCTCGCGCATGCGCTCGGTGCGCTGGACCACTTCCGAGGCCGCCACGATGTCCGTGTTGACCACGGCCGCGATGTAGTCGCCGGGTTTGAGCTGACGCTGTTCGACGGGCGGGCGGGCAGGCGCGGAGGCGGCGGCTGCCGGCTTCGCTGCTGCCGCGGGCGCGGTCTGCGCCAGGGATGCCGAGCCGGCCAGGGCGGCGCTCAGGGTCAGGAGGGTGGCCGCCACCGGCTTGAGTTGTCGCATCGAACGCAGTTCAGTCATAAGTGCCAAAGGCCGAGCGCTCGGAGCTCAGCGAACGGTAACCCGGAATATTGTCTCTCAACACCTTCAGCGCATTGGAGCCGAGCGGCGACAGGCCGACCAGCTCCAGCTGAAGGATCAGCCGGGTATTGGTTTCCGCCCGGCCGGTGGCCTGGCGTTCCGCGCCGATGCGCAGGATCCAGCAGCCCGAGTCGTACTCGGCGCCGATCACGGAGTCAGTGAAGCGCTTGTCGCGCATGCTGTACTGCAGGCGGCCCGCGCCGTACCAGGCGCCGGCGCAGCCGGGTCCTCCCGCCACGGCCTTGCGGTCCGGACCGAACAGCGGCCATTGCCAGGCCAGCTCGACCTGCTCGCTCTGGCCGCGGGCCAGCCGGTACGACGCGCTGATCGTCCGGAACGGGCCCGGCGAGTAGCGCAGCCGCAGCACGGTCCGCTCGACCTTGCCGTCCGACGAGTTCAGCTGCAGCGTGCTGTCGGTCCACCAGGCCTGGTTCAAGTGCGCCGAGGCCAGCAGCACCACGTCCGACAGGTTGTGCGTCTGCGGCGTGCCGTCCGGCGTGATGCGCTGGTTGCGGAACAGGTAGCGCTGGACCATGCCCAGGCGCAGCTGTTCCTCGCCCTTCTCGTCCTCGATCCAGCGCGTGGTCGCGCCGAAGGCCAGCATGTTGGCGTCGTTGACGCGGTCCACGCCGGAGAACTGGTTCTCGGCGAACACCGAATCGAAGTTGTAGTCGCGCGGCGCGGCGTCGAAATTGGGGATCGCGCTCTGGTCGCGGTACGGCGTGTTCACGTACAGCAGGCGCGGTTCCAGCGTCTGGCGCATCGCGTTGCCGAACAGCGTCGTGTTGCGCTCCAGGATCCAGCCGTGGTCGACGCTGAAGGTCGGAATGGTGCGGCTGATCGAGCGCTTGCCGGTGACGTCGATGGGCTGGTCCAGGTTGTAGCTGGCCGCGTTCACCGACAGCTTGGGGATCACCCACCAGGCCGCGCCGCTGAACGGCAGGCTGACATGGCCCAGCAGGTGCACGCGCTCGCCGGTTTGCGTCTGCGTGCTGAGCGCGCCACCGGGCAGGTCGAAGCGGTTGTACTCGAGCTCCAGCCCGCCCTCGAGCCGCGCGCGGCGGCCGGTGGGCAGGTAGCCGGCCAGCACCGATTCGTCGGCGCCGGTCTGCAGCCGCACGCCGATCTGCGGCGAGCGCTGATACGGTGAGGCGAAGCGGTCCTCGAGTTGCGCGACCTGCAGCGGCTGCCATTTCTGGACCCGCGCGTAGGTCTGCATCTCGCCCCAGTTGAAGCTGAATTCCCGCTGCGTGCGCAGGTCGGTGGACAGCAGGCGGGGCGTCTGCGACAGCATGCGGCTGCGCAGGTCCTTCCAGTAGTCGTCGTCGGAGACGCGCTCGGTGTGGACGTTGTAGGTCCAGTCGGGGCGGATGTCGCCGTCGGCGTTCAGGCGCAGGTCCCAGCGGGAGATGCCCGTCACGCGGTCATGTGGCAGCAGCGCGTAGTCGATCTGGCCGCGATGGCCGGGCTCGAGGTAGCGGAACTGCGTGTCCACGCCAGGACCGCGGCGCGTCATCACGTAGGGCGTGATCGTCGCGTCGCGGTTGGGCGCGATGCTCCAGTAGAAGGGCTGGCCGTATTCGAAACCGCTGCGGTTGTCGATGTTGACGTTGGGCGGCAGCAGGCCGGACTTGGGCTGGTCGCCCAGCGGGAAGCTCAGCGACGGCGCCGCCAGGATCGGCACGCCGAGGAAACGCACGACGGCGTTCTTGGCCACGCCCTCGCCGGCATCGAAGTCCAGGTTCAGGCTGCTGGTGACCAGCTCCCAATCCCGTTGACCCTTGCGGCCGTCCTTGGCGTCCTTGGCGTCCTGCTCGCCCTTCTCGGAGACCGGGCAGGTCGAGTAGGTCGCCTCATCGGCACGCATGCGCTGGTCGCCGAGGAAGTGCAGCGCCTTGGCGCTGCCGCTGCCGCCGGTGGCCGCGAAGAAATAGGTCGGACTCTGGAGCTCACCCTCGAACTTGTCGACGAACAGCTCCAGCTTCGGTCCGCGCAGCACCGCGCCGTTCTGGCTGAGCTCGACGTCACCCTCGGCGGTGGCCAGGTCCTGCGGATAGTCGTAACGCAGGGTCTTGGACTTCAGCAGCATGCCGCCGTAGCGCAGCTGGACGTCGCCCTCGGCGGTGGACGTCTGGTCCATCTCGCTGGTGATGCGGTCGGCGCTGAGCGCCATCGCGGGGCGGGCGTCCTTGCGTTTGGTCTGGTGCAGCTGCTTGACCGACTTGAGGATCAGCGGCTGGCCGGCCGATTCCTGGGCGTGCGCGGACAGCGCGGGCAGCGCCACCGCCAGTGCGGCGGCCAGGGAGATCGGGCGGGGTCGGGAAACCGAAGGGCGCATCGGGCGGGCAGCGTCTTGCAGAGGTCAGGCGGCCGCGCGTTGGTCGCGCCGCGCTGCCCGGGGTTTGTAGAATCATTATCCACGAGGCTCGCCGGCCGGCTGGACCGCCCCCGGCACCTTGTCACCGACCCCGGGGCCGCTCGCGCAGCGGCCCTTTCGCTTCCCACCCGAGCGCCGCCCGCGCCGTCCGACCGCGCGGCCCGCCCGCGATCCCTGCCCGAGCCTTCGCCGATGACCGCTCCCGCTTCCCCCGCCGCGCTCCCCCCGACCTGGCCCGACGCCGACCGGGCCGCGCGCTTCCAAGCCTGGATCGCGCCGCTGGTCGAGCCGCTGGCGCTGCGGCTCGAGACGCTCGCCGCCGCCAGCAGCGATGCGGGCTTTCGCCGCTACCTGCGCCTGGAGACGGAGGACGGCGACTCGCTGATCGTCATGGACGATCCGGCGATGCCGAATCAGCTGGCCGCCTTCCTGCACGTGGGCGCGCTGATGGCCGAGCGCGGTCTGCATGTGCCGCGGGTGATCGCCCATGACGTCGGTCTGGGATTCGCGCTGATGGAGGATCTCGGCCAGCAGTCCTACCTGGCGGCGCTGCAGGACGCGCAGCGCGCGGGCGACGAGGCCCAGCCGCGCTTGCTGATGCGCGACGCCACCGACGCGCTGCTGCGCTGGCAAACCAGCGAGACGGCCCGCGCAGACGGCGCGCTGCCGGTCTTCGACGAGGCTTTCGTGCGGCGCGAGCTGCAGATCTTCGTGGACTGGTGCGTGCAGGCCCACCACGGCAAGCAGTGGAACGACAAGCAGCGCGGCTACTGGGATCGCACGGTGGCGCTGCTCGCGACCAACATCGCGGCGCAGCCGCGGGTGCCGATGCACCGCGATTTCATGCCACGCAACCTGCTGATCTGCGGACAACCCTGGGGCCGGGACACCGATTGGAACGGCGGCGCGGAACACCCCCTGCCGTCGCCCGGCGTCATCGACTTCCAAGACGCGGTGATGGGCCCAATCACCTACGACATCGCCTCGCTGCTGCGCGACGCGTTCATCTCCTGGGAGGAAGCCGAGGAGCTGGACTGGGCGGTGCGCTATTGGGAAGGCGCCAAGCGGGCCGGCCTCTTCGGCATGGATCCCAACGGCGAGGATCCGCACGAGATGGCGTTGGACTTCGGCCTGTTCTGGCGCCGGCTCGAATGGACGGTGCTGCAGCGCCATCTGAAGATCCTGGGGATCTTCTGCCGGCTCAAGCACCGCGACGGCAAGCCGCAGTACGTGCAGGACCTGCCCCGCTTCTACGCCTACGTGGTCAAGACGGCCACGCGTTACGTGGAACTCGCCCCGCTGCTGCGCCTCATCGAGGATCTGCAACCGCAGTTCACGCAGACGGGCTTCACGCTGCGTTGAGCGGGTCCGTCAATCGCCGGCCGCGGCGGCTTTCGCCGCCTGCGCGGCGAGCAGCTCCTGCGCCGCGCGGTACGACGGGCAACCCGCGGCGGCCAGCCACGGATCCTCGTCGCGACCGCCGAAGATCTCCACCAGGAGGTCCATGAAGGCGCGGGTGCGCGCCGGGACGAACTTGCGCGTCGGCATCGCGGCCCACAGCTGGTAGCTGTAGATCCGCCACTGCGACAGCACGCGCTCCAGCGCCCCTTCCATCAGCGCGTCGCCGACGACGAAGGACGGCAGCCCCGCGATGCCCAGCCCGTGCAGCGCGCAGGCGTACTTGGTGTCCACCGAGGACGTCGTCATCACCGGCCGCGACGGGATCGCGAAGAAGCTCTCGGCGGTCAGCCCGTCCGCGCCGCAGCGCTCGAAGGTCACGCCGCGCGACAGCTCGTGGATGGGCGGCAGCATGATGTCGTGCTGCTTGAGCTCCGACGGATGCTGCGGCCGGCCTCGCCGCGCGAGGTACTCCGGCGCGGCGCACATGATGACCTCGGTGCGCGCCAGCTTGCGCGCGATGAAGTCGCCCTGCAGCGGACTGCGCGTCGAGATGACGGTGATGTCGAAGCTCTCGTCCAGCGTGTCCACCGGACCCGGTGCGACCAGCTCGACGCTGACCAGCGGATGCAGCGCGTGGAAACGCGGCATGTGACGCGCGAGCTGGTGGATCGCGATGGCCGGCGGCATCAGCACGCGCAGGTTGCCGCGCGGCTCGTTGGTCGCGGCCGAGGCCAGCGCCTCGGCTTCCTCGATGTCGCTGAGGATGCGCCGGCAGCGCTCCAGGTAGCCCTCGCCGACATCGGTCAGCGACAGCCGCCGCGTCGTGCGGTTGAGCAGCCGTGCGCCCAGGTGCTCCTCGAGGTCCGCCACCAGCCGCGTGACCACCGCGGGCGCCAGGTCCATGGCGCGGGCGGCGCCGGCGAGGCTGCCTTCGTCGATCACGCGGGTGAAGACCCGCATGGCCTTGACCTGATCCATCCCGTCTCCTCCGGGCGGCGGCCGCGACGGTGCGCGGCGGCGCGCCTCGTCATGACTTCAGGGGTGCGCGGCGATCACCTGCGCCACCGCGGCGGTCAGGCGCTTGCCGTAGGGCACGTGCAGGAACTCGTTGGGGCCGTGCGCGTTGCTCTTGGGACCCAGCACGCCGCAGACCATCATCTGCGCCGCGGGGAAGCCCTTCTGCAACATGCTCATCAGCGGGATCGTGCCGCCCTGGCCGATGTAGCCGACCGGCTGGCCGAAGTGGGCCCGGCTGGCGGCGTCCAGCGCCTGGCTCATCCAGGGCGCGAGTTCCGGCGTGTTCCAGCCGGTGGCGCCGAAGGCACCGGCGCGGCCGTCCGGCACGAAGCTGACCTTGGCGTTGTACGGCGCGTTGTCCTCGAGCAGCGTCTTGAGCTTGAGCGCGGCCTCGTTGCCGTCGATCAGCGGCGGCAGGCGCAGCGAGAGCTTGAACGCGGTGTACGGGCGCAGCACGTTGCCGGCGTTCTTCAGTTCGGGGAAGCCGTCCACGCCGACCACCGACAGCGTCGGGCGCCAGGTGCGGTTGAGCAGCACCTCGACCGGGTCCTGGGTCACCGGCAGCACCGGGCCGCCGTCGGCGCCGCAGGCCCAGGGCAGGCGCTTGTAGACCTCTTCCTTGAGGATCGCCGCGGTCGCCTGCGCCTGCTCGAAGCGCACGCCGGGGATCTCGCAGTGGAAGGACTCGGGCAGCAGGCGGCCGGTCTTGGAATCCTCCAGCCGGTCCAGCACCTGGCGCAGGATGCGGAAGGACGAGGGCACCACGCCGGACGCGTCGCCCGAGTGGATGCCTTCGGTCAGCACCTCGACCTTGAGCACGCCCGAGACCATGCCGCGCAGCGAGGTGGTCATCCAGAGGCGGTCGTAGTCGCCGGCGCCCGAATCCAGGCAGACGACCAGCGAGACGTTGCCCAGCCGCGGCTTGAGCAGGTCGATGTAGACGGGCAGGTCGTAGGAGCCGGACTCCTCGCAGGCCTCGATCAGGCCGACGCAGCGCGGGCGGGGGATGCCCTGCTGGTCCAGCGCCATCAGCGCGGTGATCGAGGCGTAGATCGCGTAGCCGTCGTCCGCGCCGCCACGGCCGTAGAGCTTGCCGTCCTCGTACTTGGGCGTCCAGGGGCCGAGGTCGGCGCGCCAGCCGTTGAATTCGGGCTGCTTGTCCAGGTGGCCGTACAGGACGACGGTGTCGGTGCTGTCGGCCTTGGTCGCGGGCAGCTCGAAGAAGATGACCGGCGTGCGGCCTTCCTGGCGGATGACCTCGAGCTTCAGGCCGGTAATGCCCTTGCTCTCGACCCATTGCGCGGCGTCGCGCACGACGCGGTCGATGTAGCCGTTGGATTCCCAATCGGCGTCGAACATCGGGCTCTTGGCGGGGATGGCGATGTAGTCGGTCAGCGCGGGGACGATCTCCTCGTCCCAGACCTTCTCGGCGAAGGCGCCCAGGGCGCTGATGTCATCGGCTTGCAGCGGGAACGACGGGTCTCGGGCGTTCATGCGGATCTCCTGCGCGGCGGGTGGGCCGCTGGGCTGGGGCCGGGGCCGATGGGCCTCCGGTCCGGGCGGATGGGGGGATGGATCGGGCGATTCTAGGAGCGTGTGCCCAGCCAGGCGCGCAGCCGGGCGAAGACCTGCTCGCGCTCAGGCTCGTTGAGGATCTCGTGTGCCAGTCCCGGGAAGGGCACGGCCTGCACCGCGCCCCCGGCGGGGGCGGCCTGGGCGAAGGCGGCGCTGCCCGCCGGCGAGACGCAGCGGTCCGCGCCCGCCCACATCAGCAGCGTGGGAATGGTCCAGCGCGGCACCAGCGGCAGGGTTTCGGGACCGAAGGTGGCGATCATCTTGGCCAGGGTCGGGGTGATGCGGTCGTGGACGAGTGGATCGTCCTTGTAGGCCTGGACGACCTCGGCGCTGCGGGAGACCCAGGACGGGTTGAGCCCGTTGCCCACGGCGAGGTGGGGCGCCAGCGGCAGCGTGGCGCCGAGCAGGCCGCGCTGGAAGGCGGAGAGGCCGGCGTCCAGCGCGGGGGAGCTGAGCACCAGGCCGTCGACGGGACGGGACCAGGGGGCGTTCTCCAGGGCGCCGGCGACGAAGCGGGCCGCGACGGCGCCGCCCATCGAGTGGCCGAGCAGGATCAGCGGGCCGCGGCCCTTGCGCTCGTCGGCGCGCAGGCTGTCGATGGCGGCGGCGAGGTCCAGCAGGAGGCTGTCGCGCTGGGGGATGTCGCCGCGCGGGCCGCCGGAGGCGCCGTGGCCGCGCTGGTCGAAGCCGGCGGCGTGCCAGCCCCAGTCGTTGAGGCGCTCGGCGACGGCTTCGTAGCGGCCGATGTGCTCGCCCAGGCCGTGGACGATCAGCACGGTCCCTCGGGTGGGCAGCGAGAGGTCGGCGCCCCATTCCCGCCAATGCAGCGGCAGGCCGTCATGGCCGGTCAGAGTCTTCATGGGGTCGAAGTGTAGGATCGCCCGACCTGTCCGCCCGCCGTGGGTACGCCCCACGTTCCGACGACGATGACGCCAGCCTTGCTCGAGTCCTTCCCCCCGTTCCACCCCGAGGTGGGCCTGCAGCCCCCGCCGATCGAGCGATGGCGGCGCGGCACCGGCACCGACGTGGAATTCGTCCATGTCCTGGACTCGGGCGAGCCCGGCCCCACCGCGATGGTGGTGGCGCTGATCCATGGCAACGAACTGTGCGGCGCGATCGCGCTCGACTGGCTGCTGGCGCAAGGCGTGAAGCCGCAGCGTGGCCGGCTGGTCCTGGCCTTCGCCAACACCGAGGCCTTCGGGCGTTTCCAGGCGCTGGACCCGTTCTCTTCGAGATGCGTCGACGAGGACATGAATCGCGTGTGGGATCCGGCGGTTCTCGACGGCGCGCGGACATCGGAAGAGCTCCGACGCGCGCGCGAGCTGGCGCCCTTCGTCGACGCCGCCGACGCGCTGCTGGACCTGCATTCGATGCAGGAGCCCGGTGCGCCGGCGCTGACGATCTGCGGCATGTCCGACAAGAGCGTGCCTCTGGCGCGGGCGCTAGGTCAACCGCAGACCCTGCTGGTGGACACCGGCCATGCGGCGGGGCTGCGGATGATCGACCGAGGCGGATTCTCCGACCCGAGGAGCGCGCGGCAGGCGGTGCTGGTCGAATGCGGCGCTCACTGGGAGCCGGCGAGCGCGGCGATGGCGATCGACGTCACGGTGCGGTTCCTTCGCCATCTCGGCATGGTGGACGCGGCGTGGGCGCAGGCGCGGCTGCGCGTGCCGGCGCCGGAGCTGCAGCGCCTGGTGCGCGTGGGCGAGGGAGTGACGGCGCAGTCGGCGGGGTTCCGCTTCCTGCTGCCGACGCATCACCTGATGGTCATCCCCGCGGCCGGCACGCCGCTGGCGGAGGACGGTGCGCGTCGCTGGGTCACGCCGCACGACGACTGCGTGCTGATCATGCCGTCGCGCCGAGCAGGCGTCGCGGGGCAGACGATGGTGAGGCTGGGGCGCTACGAGCCTTGAGGAGCGCCGTCGCGATCTCGCCCGCCCTCAATCCCGATCGAACTTGAACACCGCCATGCTCGAAAGCAGGTTGGGCAGCACGCGGACCTGACGGCCGTCCTGCACGCCGAAGCTGTCCAGCACGCGCAGCCCGCACTTGCGCGCCAGCACGTGGAAGTCGGCGTAGGTCCCGACCCGGATGTTGGGCGTGTCGTACCACTGGTACGGCAGCACGCGCGTCACCGGCATCCGGCCCGACAGCACCTGCAGCCGGTTGGGCCAGTGCGCGAAGTTGGGGAAGCTCACAATGCCGATGCGCCCCACCCGCGCGGTCTCGCGCAGCATCGCCTCGGTGTTGCGCAGGTTCTGCAGCGTCTCCAGCTGCAGCACCACGTCGAAGCTCTGGTCCTCGAAGATCGCCAGCCCCTCTTCCAGGTTGAGCTGGATCACGTTCACCCCGCGCTGCGCGCAGGCCAGCACGTTGGCGTCGTCCAGCTCCACCCCGTAGCCGGTGCAGCCCTTGGTCGCCTGCAGGTGCGCGAGCAACTCCCCCGTACCGCAGCCCAGATCCAGCACGCGCGAGCCCGCCGGCACCAGCGCGGCGATCATGTCCATCACGGCGCGGTCGCTCATACCGCCACCCCCGTGAGCCGATGCGAGCCGCCCGCTGCCCCGCTGCCCGGCAACGGCCGTTCATGCTCCCGGGCGATGCGGTCGAAGTACGCGCGCAGCACGCCGTGATAACGCGGGTCCTCCAGCAAGAAGGCGTCGTGACCATGCGGCGCATCGATCTCCGCGTAGGAGACATCGCGCTTGTTGTCCAGCAGCGCCTTGACGATCTCGCGCGAGCGCGCCGGTGAGAAGCGCCAGTCCGTCGTGAAGCTCACCACCAGGTACTTGCACAGCGCGCTGGCGAAGGTGCGGCTCAGATCACCGCCGTGCTCGCGCGCGGGATCGAAGTAGTCCAGCGCCCGCGTGATCAGCAGATAGGTGTTGGCGTCGAAGTACTCGCTGAACTTGTCGCCCTGATAGCGCAGGTAGCTCTCGATCTGGAACTCGATGTCCGAGGTCGAATAGCCCAGCTCCGCCGCGCGCATCTGACGGCCGAACTTCTCCTCCATCACGTCGTCGCTCAGGTAGGTGATGTGGCCGATCATCCGCGCCACGCGCAGGCCGCGGCGCGGGATCGCGCCGTGCTCGTAGAAGAAGCCGTCGTGGAATTCGGGGTCGGTGATGATCGCGCGCCGGGCGACCTCGTTGAACGCGATGTTCTGCGCCGACAGGTTGGGCGCCGTCGCCACCGCGATGCAGTGGCGCATGCGCTGCGGGTAGCGCAGCGACCAGTCCAGCGCCTGCATCCCGCCTAGCGATCCGCCCAGCACCGCCGCCAGCTGCTGGATGCCGAAGCGGTCCAGCACCCGCGCCTGCGCATCGACCCAGTCGTGCACGGTGACGACGGGGAAATCCTTGCCGTAGACGCGGCCGGTGTCCGGATTCAGGTGCATCGGCCCCGTGGAGCCGAAACAAGAACCGAGGTTGTTGATGCCGATGACGAAGTAGCGGTCGGTGTCCAGCGGCTTGCCCGGCCCGACCAGGTTGTCCCACCAGCCCTCGCTCTTGTCGACGCCGGCGTGCGTGCCGGCCACGTGGTGGCTCGCGTTCAGCGCGTGGCACACGAGCACCGCGTTGGACTTGTCCTCGTTGAGCCGGCCGTAGGTCTCGACCATCAACTCGTACCCGGCGATGCTCGCGCCGCTGCGCAGCTTCAGCGGCTCATCGAACAACAGCCGCTGCGGTGTGACGTCACCGACAGATCCCATGGAACACCCCAAAAAACAAAACCCGGCGCCGCTGCTGGAAGCGGAACACCGGGTCTCGATCCGTGGATCGGGTGTCCCTCTTTAGCTGCATTTCTTGGGCGCCCGCAAGCCGGACAAATCGGCGCCATGGGGCGGGAGTATACCGAGGCCTCCCGCCCAGCCCCCGTCAGGGGGCGGTACAGAGACAGTGCACGATCGCGCGCACCGGCGGCTTGGAACCCGCCGGTCCGGCCTCGGCCTGCTCGGCCAGCCAGGCCATGTCGACCTGCGCCTCGCGCAGCGGCGCCGGCATCGCCGGAATGCCGCCCAGCGCGTGCATCACCATGCCGCGCAGCGACGGGGCCGCCGCGTCGCCGACGCTGCTCAGCAGGCGGTCGACGGTGCTGCGGTCCGGCTCGACGTAACGCACCGTCGGCTCGTCGCCGAGCTTGGCGCGCTTGGCGGCGCTGGTCACCGCGTCGGCCAGCAGGCCATTGCGGTCGATCAGGCCGCGTTCGAGCGCCTGCGCGCCCGTCCACACCCGGCCCTGGCCGACGGCATCGATCTGCTGCGGCGTCTTCTTGCGGGCTTGCGCGGCCTTGCCGGTGAACTCGGCATAGATGTGCTCGATCGAGCTCTGCACCACCTGCGCCAATCTCGGATCCAGCGGACGGCGCGGGTCGTAGCCATTGACCAGCCACGTCGTCGTGTAGCCGCCGGTGTGCAGCGACAGCTTGTCCATCAGCTTCTCGCCGGTGGGCAGCATGCCGAACACGCCGATCGAGCCGGTGATCGTCGACGGATCGGCGATCACTTCGTCCGAGGACATCGAGATCCAGTAGCCGCCCGAGGCGGCGACGCCGCCCATGGACACCACCACCGGCTTGCCGACCGCGCGCGTGAGCTCCAGCTCGCGGCGCACCAGTTCCGAGGCGAAGGCGCTGCCGCCGGGCGAATTCACCCGCAGCACGACCGCCTTGATCTTGTCGTCCTCGCGGGCCTGGCGGATCAGCTTGGACATCGACTCGCCGCCGATCTTGCCCGGGCCGGCGTTGCCGTCCACGATCTCGCCTTCGGCGACGATGATGCCGACCTGGCCCTCGGGCTTGGGCAGCTTGGCCGGCAGCTGGGCGACGTAGGCACCCAGGTTGATCTGACGCAGGCGCTTCTCGTCCTTGGCGCCGCGCTTCTCGAGCAGCGCGTCGACCTGGTCCACGGTCTTCAGGCCGTCGACCAGCTTCTCGGCGAGCACGAACTTGCCGCTGTCGCCGCCGACCGCCTGCAGGCGCTGCGGCAGCTCCTCGATCGCCTTCTGGATCGAGCCTTTGGGCAGCTTGCGCGCGGTCTCGATCACGGTCTGGTAGCGGGCCCAGAGTTCGTCGTACAGATAACCCTCGGCCTCCAGCGTCGCCTTGGACGGACCGTTGGCGAAGTAGGGTTCGACGGCGTTCTTGTAGGTGCCCACGCGCATCACGTTGGGCGAGATGCCCAGGCGGTCCAGCGCGTCCTTGTAGTAATTGCGATAGCGGCCGTAGCCCTCGATCATCACGCTGCCCATCGGGTGGACGTAGACCTCGGTGGCCTGTGCCGCCAGGTAGTACGAGCGCTGGTCGAAGTTCTGACCGTAGGCGACGACCGGTTTCTTGCTCGCCTTGAAGCGCGTGATCGCGGCCTCGATCTCATGCAGCGTGGCCGGCGTCGCGCCGCCCATCTCGTCGAGGTTGAGCGAGACCTGCACGATCGCGTCATCCTTGGCCGCGGCGTCCAGCGCGCGCACGATGTCGCGCAGCCGCGTCTGGGCGCGCGCCTCGCCCTTGATCTGCGCGATCGCCTGATCGCGCGGCGATCCGGAGAACTGCTCGACGACATCGCCACGGATGTCCAGCACCAGCGTGGTCTTCTCCTGCAGCGGCTTGTTGCCGCGCGTGGCCGCCCACACGATTGCGATCACGATCAGCCAGAACAGCAGCGTGAACACCACGCGTCGCGTGCCGTCCAGGAACCACCACAGCTTGCCGAACAAGCGCCCGATCGGCGCCAACGCCCGCTTCACACCCATCCAATCCTCCCGGGATTCGTCAACGGAATGTCAGGACAGCTCGGACCCGGATCGGATCCGCAGCCGGACCCGGCGATTGTGAGCCCAGTTTTCAAGTGCAGCGAAAAGTCAACGCCGCCCTCGCCCATCAGAGGGAGGCCGGCGGTCGTCTCGAGCCCGGAGACCCCACAAGGCAGGACGCCCGGCATGGGGCCGGGCGTCGGGAAGGGAAAGTCCTGCGGTCAGGCGTTGGCCGGCGGCAGCGAGTCCTGGAAGCTGGGGCGCGTCATCAGCTTGTCGAAGTGACGGGCCAGGTTGGGATGGCCGGCGCGCCAGTCGATCTGCGGAAAGCGGAAGTCCAGGTAACCCAGCGCGCAGCCCAGCGCGACGTCCGCGAGCGTGAAGTGGTTGCCCGAGCACCAGGTCTTCTCGCCCAGGCCCAGCCCCATGGCCTGCAGCGAGGCGTGGACCTTGGTCATCTGGCGCTGGACCCACGCGTCGCTGCGCTCGGCGGGCGAGCGGCCGGACCAGGTCTCCTCGAGCCGGGCGGCCACGCAGGCGTCGATCAGGCCGTCGGCCAGCGCTTCCCAGGTCCGCACCTCGCAGCGCTCGCGGCCGCGATCCGGGATCAGGCGGCCCACCGGGGACAGCGTGTCCACGTATTCGACGATGACGCGCGAATCGAACATCGCGCCGGTGATGGAATCCTGTCCCTCCATGACCAGGCAGGGCACCTTGCCCAGCGGGTTCATCTTGAGGATGTTGTCGCTGCCCCAGACGTCCTCGAGCTCGAACTGGTAGTCGAGCTTCTTTTCCGCCATGACGATGCGGACCTTGCGGACGTAGGGGCTGGTGAGGGATCCGATGAGCTTCATGGTGTCGCGGGATTCTACCGAGTCGACTTCCGGCGACGACGCCCGGACGCCACAGGTGCGATGCCCTCATTTGGGTGGATTGCCGTCCCCTGCGCCGGTGACGCACACTTGCCGCCGCCCGACATGAGCGGGCCGCGGCCACCGGCCGACGACTGCGTGTCGAACCTTCGACGCGCGCACAACGAACACAGGCCGCATCGAGGCCACACGAGAGGGAAACCATGCATCAGCAAGAGGGAGATGCGAGCACCGGTGGATTGACCGGCTGGCCGCATTCGTCATTCCGCAAGCGCAAGCTCGAGATCCGCTTCACCGGATCGGGCAGCGAGTATTTCCGGATCTGGATCGTCAACCTGCTGTTGACGATCGTCACGGCTTCGTTGTACTGGCCGTTCGCCAAGGCGCGCCGCATCCGCTACTTCTACGCCAACACGCTCGTGGACGGTCACGCGCTGGCCTTCCACGGCGACCCGTGGAAGATGTTCCGCGGCCATGTGCTGCTGCTGGTGCTGTCGGGCGTGTACTCGGCGGCGGGGCACTTCTCGCCGGTCGCGGCGCTGGTGGCCTTCGTGCTGATGGCCCTGATCTGGCCGGCGCTGTGGCGCGCGGGCATGCAGTTCCGGCTCGGCAACACGAGCTGGCGCGGCATGAGATTCGGCTTCTCGGGCTCGCTCAAGGGCGCCTATGTGCCGATGCTGCCGCTGTGGCTCTTGTCGGGATCGCTGGTGACCCTCGGGGTCGTCATCGGCCAGCTCGCCGGCGACCGGCCGGAGGACGCCGCACGCGTCATGCAGCAGTTCTCCTACCTCCCGTTCCTGATGGGCGGCGTGGTCCTGCTGATGGTGGTGGTGATGCCGTGGGTGCTGGCCGCGATCAAGCGCTATCAGCACAACGGATACCGCATCGCCTCGCAGCAGGGCGAGCTGCGCCTGGGCAGCGGGTCGGTGTACTGGCTGTGCCTGAAGGCGCTGGGCCTGGGTCTGCTGACGATGCTCGTGACCGGGATCATCGTGGGCGTGACGGCCGGCGTGACCGCGGTGTTCGGACGCTCGGTGCTGGCCACCGCCATCACCGGCGTGGCGAGCGTGGGCCTGGGTTACCTGGTGTTCTTCGTCGTTATCGGCCCGTTCTTCACGGCGCGGCTGCAGAACATGGTCTGGAACGGCACCTCGTCCGACGAGCTGCGCTTCGACAGCCAGCTGCGCCTGGCGCCGCTGGCCTGGCTGACGCTGAAGAACTGGCTGCTGATGCTGGTCACGATCGGCCTGTACCGTCCGTTCGCCGTGGTGCACACCACGCGACTGCGCCTGGAGGCGGTCAGCCTCACCGTGGATGGCGATCCCGAAGCCTGGGTGGCCAGTGAGACCGCCGCGAACCAGGACGCCACTGGCGAGTTCGCCGGTGACTTCTTCGGCATCGACATGGGTCTGTGATGCAGGCTGAGACCGGAGCCGGCGCGCCCTCGCTGCTGGCGGACCACTTCGATGGCCGCAGCGGCCGGGCGCGGCCGGTCCGGCTGTGGCTGGACGGCGCGTCCCTGGTCGTGCATGACCAGGACCTGGACGTGGTCGAGCGCCGCTACCCGGTCCGCGACGTGTTGTGGCCGGAGCGCACACGATACGGCCAGCGACAGGCGCAACTGCCCGATGGCGGGCTGCTCGTGGCCAAGGACACCGGCGACTGGGACGCCTGGGCCGACGCGTCGACGATGGGCCGCGGGCTGGGCGGCGGCCTGGCGGTGCGCTGGTTCTCGAGCTGGCGCCACACGCTGGTGGCGCTGGCGGTGGTCGTCGCCGTGGGCGGCGCGACCTGGCAATGGGGCGTGCCCGCGGCCGCCGACGGCATCGCGCGTTACCTGCCCTCGGCCATCGAGCAGCGCATCGGCGACGAATCGCTGGAGCAGCTCGACGAGGTCATGCTCAAGCCGTCCAAGGTCAGCGCGGCGGACCAGCAGCAATGGCGCGAGCGTTTCGCCGCGATGGTGGCGAGCCAGCCCGGCGAGATGACGGCCTACACGCTGCACTTCCGCGATGCGGGCAAGCGCATCGGTCCGAACGCGTTCGCGCTGCCGGGCGGCCACATCGTCGTCACCGACGAGCTGCTCACGCTGTTGCGCGATGATCCCGACGCGGTGCTGGGCGTGCTCGCGCATGAGCTGGGCCATGTGCGCGGGCAGCACGGCATGCGGCTGACGATCCGGGCGAGCCTGGTGGGCGGCCTGCTGGGTTTCGTGCTCGGCGACTTCTCCAGCCTGTTGGCCGCGGCCCCCGCGGTGCTGCTGCACACGAGCTACTCGCGCGACTTCGAGCGCGAGGCCGATGCACAGGCCAGGCAGTTGCTGATCGACAGCGGCCGGTCCCCGCGCGTGATGATCACCCTGTTCGACCGTCTCGATGCCTGGCGCGATGAACGCGTCGCCGCGGCGCGGGCCAGGCGGGCGTCCGAACCGGCGGGTCTGGCGCGCGAGGTCGACAAGCAGGTGCGCGAGGGCGCGGGCGAGCTGATCAGCATCGCCTTCAGCACGCACCCGTCGGACGACGAGCGCAAGCGCTTCTTCGAGCGCTGAACCTCGAGGTCCTGGGCGCTCCTACACTGGCCGCTTCCTCCCACGGAGAGCGCGACCATGTCATCCCCAGCAGCTTCCGGCGCCGAGGCCGGTGACGGCTACGTCCTGTACGGCACGAAGGGCTCCGGCTCGGCGATCGTGGAGATCGGCCTGCGATGGTGCGGCCAGGACTACCGCACGGTGCACGCGTCCTCGTGGGAGGGCGGCTCGGAGCAGGAGGCGCTGCGCGTGCTCAATCCGCTGATGCAGATTCCGACGCTGCGCACGCCGGAAGGCGAGGTGCTCACCGAAAGCGGCGCCATCCTGCTGCACCTCGGCCTGCGGTTCCCGGATGCGCAGCTGCTCGGGGACAGCTCGCAACAGCGCGACCAGATCCTGCGCGGCCTCGTCTACATCGCGGCCAACTGCTACAGCTGCATCAGCGTCATCGACTATCCCGCGCGCTACACGACGAGCGCGGACAAGGCCGACCACGACGCGATCATCGACGGCACGAAGGCGCGGCTGCACAAGCATTGGGAGATCTTCGCGGACATGTTCCCCGGTCAGCCCTGGCTGAGCGGCGCGACGCCGGGCGCGCTCGATGCGATGGCGGTGATCGTCTCGAAGTGGTCGGGCTCACGCAAGCACCTCGAGCAACACCGGCCCGGGTTCTTCGCGCTGCTCCAGCGCATCGAAGCCTTGCCGGTGGTCGCCGAGGTCTGTGCCCTGCATTGGCCTCCGAAGCCGGCATGAACTTAACGCACCGGTCAAGGGGCGTGCGCGCCTGGGCTTTCGGAACGAGAACAGCACACGCAGAAAGGACTGGTGCAACCCTGCATCAGTTGGCGTCGAGCCGCGGAGCGTGGCGTCTCCTTGCGATTTCGTGAGCGCGCGTATCTGCTCACAGTAGAGGGGTGTTCAATGACTCTCTTTCATGACGCTTATGCGCACCACTGAATCGACCACCGGGATGGCCCATCGCCCGGCGCAAGGCCATGCTCGACGCCGCCGTCGTGACGGCGAGGACACACCCGCAAGCGCAACGGAGTCGCCGTCGTCGGAGGTTGCCGACGCCATCGACGCCAGCGAGTCGACCGCCGACGCGGCGGCCGGCGACCTGCTGGAGGAATGGACCGTCGCCGCGTCTGCGGACGCCGCCCCAGGCGCGGGGGCGCCGGGTCCGGACCAGCCAGCCCAGTCGTCGCCGTCCCTGATCGAGGCCGGCATCGGGCTCAGCGCCGTGGGTCTCATCGGCGCGATCGCCATCGGCACCGGCGTCAAGTCGGAACGCGACCGGACCGCCATGGAGAAGGTCACCTGGCCCCACACGACTGACAGGACGACAGAGAAAACGACGGACAGAACGACGGACAGAACGACGGACAAGGTGCCGGCGGGGACGGGCGACAGGACGACCGACAGGACGACCGACAGGACGACCGACAGGACGACCGACAAGGCGCCAGCCGGGACTGGCGACAAGACGACCGACAAGACGACCGACAAGACGACCGACAAGACGACCGACAAGACGACCGACAAGACGACCGACAAGACGACCGACAAGACGACCGACAAGACGACCGACAAGACCACCGACAAGACCACCGACAAGACCGCAACACTGGATCCGACCACCTTCTCGGTGTCCGAGGCGCACGTCATCGAAGCGAATGAGGGCACGCGGGAACTGGTCTTCCTGGTGCGGCGCTCCGGTGACACGAGCAAGAGCGGGCAGGTCGGCTACACGCTCGAGGCGAATGCCGGGACCCTCTCCAAGGAGGAGTTGGGCGGCGCCTGGCAGGGCGTCGTCGCCTTCAAGCCCGGCGAGTCTCAGCAGTTCATTCGGCTGTCGCTCAAGGGGGATCACCTGAGGGAGGCCGATGAGCAGGTGTTCATCAAGCTCCACGCGCCGCAAGGCGGGACGCTGGCGCGGTCCGAGGCCACGGGCACGATCCATGAAGTCGATGTCCATCGGCTGCAGGCGGCCTATGGTCTGCGCGATCTGAACAGCGAGCTCGACGGCGCGGCGATCCGCGTGCGCCGCTCGTCCGACAGCAAGGAACAGGACATCGGTTTCGATGTCTACGGTCAACTGAACGTCAAGCAGCTGGAGGACTTCGTCGGCAGGGGCACCGAAGCCAAGGGCTACGTGACGCGCTGGTATGACCAGTCCGGCCACCAGCGCGACCTGATGTCCTCCCTGCCCGCGGAGCAGGGCGTGATCGTCGACGGGGGCAAGCTCGTCACGCAGGCGGATGGCTCGGCCGCCATCAGCTTCAACGCCGGACGCAACGGGAAGAACTCCGACACCATGGCCGCGCTCGGCGAGTCGGCCAGCGACTGGCGAAGCGTGGTGATCCATGCCAAGGTGCAGTCAGAGGGACGCGCGCGCGGCGTGCTGTTCAACCTGGGCGGCAACGGCGATCGATTGCAGGCGTTCTACCCGTTCTCGCCGGACGGCACCTACTCCTTCGACGTCATGAATGGCGCAGGCTCCCGGCTGGACTGGCGCCCCGAGAAGCCTGAAGCGCTCACCGACGTGGCCAACCACCTGGTCTTCGAAGCTCACAGCGACAACCCGGGTGCGGGCACGCCAGAGCTCAATCACACGGACGCCCGGCAGGCCATTTTCCAGAACGGCCGCAAGCTCGCTTCCGACGGCTCGCTGCCCCATCAGTTCAGCACGACGGAGCAATGGAAACTCCCATCCACGGACGGCGGCAACAACGACGGCACCTTCCAACAGGTCATGTACAACGAGTTCCTCGTCTACCTGGCCAAGGACAACAGCACGCCCTCACCGCAGAACCTGATCGGATCCGTGCAGGACGACGTCCTGACCTATTCGGGAGAGAAGGACCTGAAGCGCATCGACGGCCTCGCGGGTCAGGACACGCTGTATGTCTCGGGCACGGCGACGCTGGACATGAGCCTGATGGACGGCGGCGTCAAGCACGTCGAGCAGCTGTGGCTGCAGAACGGTCAGGCCAACACGCTCCGGGTCACCGGTGCCGCGCTGAGCGCGATGGGCGAGAAGATGCTGACGATCCGGCTGGACGCGGATGACCGCGTCGAGATCGATCGGGTGGCCGTGCCGTTGGACAGCCTGGAGGCGCGTTTGAATCAGCTCAGTCCGACGATGCAGTTCCACGTGATCGTGGGGGGCGAAGCGGTGATCTGATCAGGCCGCCAGATACTGTGGCAGCAGCCGCACGTGGGTGTAGCGCGCGGGCCGCTCGATCAGCTCATGCTGCGCGACGACCGGCGCGAAGCCGCAACTCGACCAGAAGGTGGCGGACTCCGCGCCCTCGCAGTTCACGTGCAGGCGGCTGAAGTGCCCTTGCGCGCTGGCGAGCACCACGTTGACCAGGCGCTTGGCCAGGCCGTGATGACGCCAGTCCGGATGCACGTAGAAGCGGCGCATGCGGCCCGTGCCGGGGCGCCCCGGGGGCGGCTCGACGTTGAGCCCGCCCACCGCGATGGCCTGGCCGTTCGCGTCGAACCAGGCCCACAGCGATTCACCGGGCTGCTCGTAGCGGTTGGCGCCGCTGCGCCATTCGTCCATCAGCCGTCGCAGCATCTGCCAGCCTTCCTGCTGGCTGGCCGCGAGCAGCGGCGCCCAGGCGAGGGGGTCGATCTGATGCACACGGATCAGGCGCGGTGCGGCGCCATCGGAAGCCAGCGGGACCATCGAACGAAGCGGTAACCAAGCGTCACCCGAGCGGGAAAGGCCGGATTAAGCAGCAAGCGGGACGCCCCTCACATCAGGGACAACCCGCCTGCCGTCGGCGCTTTCCAACGCCGGCAAGCGCCGTGGCGATCGCTCGCAACCCCGATCAGAGCGGGGGTTCCGGGCGCTTGGCGCTGTCGGGACGCTCGATCCAGGCCTTCAGCTCCCCGGCGCGCGCGTGCTTGGGCGAGAGCTCGATGAACGCGCGATAGGCCACCTGCGCGCCGGCGTCGTCGCCCGCGCGCAGTAGCGCATCACCCAGGTTGAGATGGGCCAGCGCGCGAGTGCCGTCCATCTCGATGGCCTTGCGATACCAGCGCGCGGCCTCGGCCGGCTTGTCGCGCTTGTAGTAGATGAAGCCCAGGTTGTTGGCGGCCAGCGCGAACTTCGGTTGCAGCTTGAGCGCTTCGGTGAACGCGGCTTCGGCCTCGTCGTAGCGACGCTCCTTGTAGAGCTGCAGCCCGCGGTCGTTGGCGCGCTGCGCGGCCACGCGCGGCGACACCGCGGTGGGCGCGGCGCTCGTGGCGATCGCGGTGTCGTTGCCGTCCAGTCCCTTGAGCGTGACCTGCACCGCGGTCGCGCTGGCCGGGGTCGCGCCGGGCGCGGTGCCCGCGGGAGCCGGGGCCTGCGCCACCGGCTGCAGCTGCGCGTTGCGCGCGTCGTCGGCCTGCTTGGCCAGCGCGCTGGCCTTGGCGTCGAGCTGGTTGCTGTCGCCGCTGAGCGCCTGCTCCTGCGCGGAGGCGAGCTCGAAGATGAACTCGCCGCCCTCGCTGCCGGGCAGGCTGCCGAAGGCGGGCGTCTGATGCGCGATCGCGGAGACGGCGGGGGCCACGTAGGCCGCGAGCTCGGTGGCGGTGATCAGGCCGTCGCCGTTGAGGTCGGCCTTGCCGGAGAGCGCCTGCAGCAGCGTCCACGTGAAGACCGAGTGGCCGCCGGGACCGTCGTCGGCGACCTGCTGGTCGGCGCCGCCGGCCGTCATCATCTGGCGGCCCAGCCGGCGCGCGTTGTCGCGCACGAAGTTCGAGCTGCCGCCCGGCGCGCCGCCGCGTGTCAGGCCCAGTCCCGAATAGCAGGAATCGATGACGAAGAACGCGTGCTTGGCGGGCAGCGCCTCGCTGAGCTCCTGCAACTGCGGCATCGCGATGGCGTCCGTCTGCAGGTCGTCGGTGCCGGCGTCCACCGGGATGATGTAGCCGACGTCGCGCCCGCTGGGCAGCTTGCGCGTGCTGCCGTGGCCGGCGAAGAAGACGAACACGCGGTCATCGCGCTTGAGCTTGCCGTCGCCGCCCTTGCGCGCCATCGCGTTGAGCGCGCGCAGGATGTTGGCGCGCGTGGCGTCGCCGTCGGTCAGCGTGGTGACGTTCTCCGGGCGGAAGCCGAATTGCGTCTGCAGCGTCTCCTGGATGGCCTTGGCGTCGCGCACCGCGTGCTGCAGGCGCGGCCAGCTCTTGTACTGGTCGATGCCGATCACCAGCGCGACGCTGTCGCGATAGAGGTTCGCGCCGGCCAGCTCGGGCGGGGCGGCATCCGCGGCGGGCGTGTCGACGGCGACGATCTTGCCGTCCTTCCAGGCGGCGAACTTGTAGCCCTCGGCCTTGAGCTGGTCGAGCACCAGCGGCAGCGCCTCGACGGTGCGGGCGTGGATGTCGTGAAAGAGCACGATGCCGCGCTGCTGCTTGCCGAGCTCGCCCAGCACGCGCGCGGCGATCGATTTCGGAATCGGATCGGACCAGTCCAGCGAGTCGACGTTCCACATCATCGATCGCAGCTTGAGCGCCTCGATCGCGCCGAGCGCGGCATCGTTGCGCGCGCCGTAAGGGAAGCGGAACAGCGCCTGGCCATCGCGGCCGGCGGCGTCGAGCAGCGCCTCGGTGGTGCTGGCTTCCTGGCGGACCTTGTCGAGCTCGAACTTGGACATCAGCCCGTGACTGAAGCTGTGGTTGGCGATCGGGTGGCCGGCGGCGAGCACGCGCTTGGCGACCTCGCTGCCCGGGCCGGGTTTGACGTTGCCCTTGGCGTCGACGCTGCCCAGGTTGCGGCCGAGCTCGAAGAACACGGCGGGCGCCTGGTAGCGCTTGAGGATCTCCAGGATCTCGTCGGTGTAGCGCGGATGCGGGCCGTCGTCGAAGGTCAGCAGCACGGTCTTGGGCGGCAGCTGACGGCCGAAGAACTCGCGTTCCTGCTTGGACGGGCCGCGCGTGGCGGGGGCCTGCGCGTTGGCGGTTTGCGTGGCGGGCGGGGCGTCATCGCCCGCATCGGCGCTGGGGCGCGCCTGCAGGTCGGGCAGGATGGTCGCGTAGTCCTTGAGGATGCGCTCGCGGGTGTACAGCGCCTTGAGCTTGGCGACGTAGTCCGTCCACTTCTCGCGCTTGGGCACGATGCCGCGCTGGGCGAAGCGGCCGAAGGTGTCGCGCAGTTCCTGGGCGTAGGTGCCCTCGATGTCGGCCAGCACGGCGAGGTCCTCGCCGGCGCGCTTGGCGAGCTTCAGCCCGGCCAGGCTCTGCGAGGTGGAGAACTGCTGCGCGAGCTGCGTCAGGAACTCCTTGAACGCGAGCCGGTCGGCATCGAACCACGACGGTTCCTGCTCGATGCGGTCCAGCAGGGCCGACAGCGCGGCCAGTCCGGCGGGATCGCCGCTCTTGCCGGCGGTGTCGGCGAGCGCGCGGGTGCTGTCCTGCAGGTCATGGAAGAGCATCAGGCCCACGGCGTGGACGGCCTCGCGCTCGGCGGGCTTGAGCGAGGACTCGCCGTCCATCAGCACGATCATCTGGCGGTAGCGGGCGAGCAGCTCATCGCTCTGCTTGACGAGCGCGGCGCTGACGGTGGGACTGGCCGAGGCGGCCTCCAGCGGCGCCAGCTGCTTGGGCGCGTCGCCGGCGGGCTTGCAGCCGCCCAGCAACGAGATCGTGACGGCGGACGCCGTGGCGGTGAGGGCGGTCACCCAGACCGTGCCCTTGCGTTGACTTCTCTTTTGCATGCCTTCCCTCGCCCGGCCCTTTGCCGGAGCGGGCGCCATTGTGACCCGCTCTGTAGAATCCGCGGGTTTGTCCCACCCCCAGATCGGCCGGTTCCGGCCGCAGCGCGCCATGAATCTCTCCGCCCTCACCGCCCTGTCGCCCCTGGATGGCCGCTATGCGTCGCGCATGGCCGCGCTGCGCCCGCTGCTGTCGGAATTCGGCCTGATGCACCGCCGCGTGCAGGTCGAGATCGAGTGGTTCATCGCGCTGTCCGATGCCGGCCTGGCTGAGCTGAAGCCGCTGTCGGCGGGGTCGCGCGAATTCCTGCGGGCGCTGGTCGCGAATTTCTCGGAGAAGGACGCGCAGGCGATCAAGGACATCGAGAAGACGACGAACCACGACGTCAAGGCGGTCGAGTACTGGATCAAGCAGCAGTTCGCCGGCAAGGCGGAGCTGGAGGGCGCGGGCGAGTTCGTGCACTTCGCGTGCACGAGCGAGGACATCAACAACACGAGCCACGGCCTGATGCTGAAGGCCGCGCGCGATCAGGTGATCCTGCCGGCGCTGGACCGCGTGATCGGCAAGCTGACCGAGATGGCGCAGGCGATGGCGGCCAACCCGATGCTGAGCCGCACGCACGGTCAGACGGCGAGTCCGACGACGGTGGGCAAGGAGATCGCGAACGTGGTGGCGCGCCTGCGCCGCGCGCGCGTGGTGATCGCCGAGGTGAAGCTGCTGGCGAAGATGAATGGCGCGGTGGGCAACTACAACGCGCACCTGTCGGCCTATCCCGAGAAGGACTGGGAGGCGTTCAGCCAGTCGGTGATCGAGCAGCAGCTGGGTCTGACGTTCAACCCGTACACGATCCAGATCGAGCCGCATGACTACATGGCCGAGCTGTTCGATGCCGTGACGCGCGCCAACACCATCCTGGTGGACTGGTCGCGGGATGTGTGGGGTTATGTGTCGCTGGGCTACTTCAAGCAGAAGACGAAGGCGGGCGAGATCGGCTCGTCGACGATGCCGCACAAGGTGAACCCGATCGACTTCGAGAATGCCGAGGGCAACTTCGGTCTGGCCAACGCGGTGCTGACGCATCTGAGCCAGAAGCTGCCGATCTCGCGCTGGCAGCGGGACCTGACGGACTCGACGGTGCTGCGCAACATGGGCGTGGCGCTGGGGTATGCGCTGCTGGGGTATGACTCGCTGAGCAAGGGCCTGGACAAGCTGGAGCTGAACCAGGCGGCGCTGGACGCGGATCTGGACGCGTCGTGGGAAGTGCTGGCGGAGCCGATCCAGACGGTGATGCGCCGTTACGCGCTGCCCAACCCGTACGAGCGGCTGAAGGAACTGACGCGCGGCAAGACGATCACGCGCGAGTCGATCCAGCAGTTCATCCAGGGCCTGGAGCTGCCCGAGTCCGAGAAGCAACGCCTGCTGGCGATGACGCCGGGGAACTACACGGGCAAGGCGGAAGCGCTGGCGAAGAAGATCTGAGCATCGCCGTCGACCCTCGGTCGATGACGCTCAAAGGCCCGGCTCTGCCGGGCCTTTGTCGTTCTGGCGGTTCTGACGCTGATCGAGCCAGCGATCCATGCCGCGGCCGCCCACGACCATGGCGATCACCATGACGCCCATCGCGACGTACATCGCCATGAACAACGCCGGGTAGGACCACTGCGAGCAGCACGCGCGCAGCGCCAGCATGGCCGCCCCAAATGCGGCGCCGGCCAGCAGTCGCAGCAGGAGCCGAAGAAGCAGTCGAAGGGGAGATCGAGAGAGTCGCCGCATCGTCATCCGTTCCGTTCGCGAGAAAGCGGACATTCGAGCGCGTCGAGGAACGGGCGGCCATGACCTCGATTGGTCATGTCGCTTCGGGCGAACCCGAAGGAACACGCGCGGCGCGAGCCCAAACGAAAAAAGGGCAGTGCATCGCTGCACTGCCCTCGCCCTTCCGGTCTTGGGGGAATCGGGTGTCGCTCAGGAGCAGTCCCGGAAGGCGCCGGTGCCGGGGGGAATCGGCACCGGTCAACCGTGAGGTCGATCAGAACTGGTAGGCCACGCCCAGGCTCAGTCGATCGTCCTTCTTGTCGAAGCCGTTGGCTTGCGGCATGTTGTTGTAGCGCGTGGCCTCGGCACGCAGCGTGACGTTCTTCGTCAGCGCGTAGTCCGCGCCCACGCCCAGCTTCAGACCCGTCTTGTCCTTGTCGCCCAGGCCGTTGTTGAAGTCGCGCTCGGCATACGCCAGACCCACCTTGCCGTACACGCCGAAACCGGCGCCCAGCGGGGCACGCGCGATACCGTCCAGCGAGTACACCTTGTTCTTCGCGGTCACGCCGCCGAACTCGACCTTGCCCAGGTCCGCGTACGAGATCTCAGCCGCGAAGTTCTCGTTGAACTTGTAGCCGCCGAAGATGCTGTAGCTGTCCGACGTGCGCTTCTGCGAGTTGCCATCCACACGCTGCGTCGTCTTGCCCACGTCACCACCGATGTAGTACGGGGTCACCGGGTCGGCATGCGCCACACCCACACCCAGGGTCAGCGCCATCGCGGCAGCCGCCAGCAGGCCGGCCTTCTTGCCGTTGGTCGAGGTGCGAGCGGTATTGTTGTTGCGGTTCATTCGAAACTCCTTCAGAGCTGTTGATCGATGTCGTCCGGGTGTTGCCTTGGACAACCGCCAGGCTCGTTCGACATGGAGCTCATTCTGGGAATTCGACCCCGCCCTGTCTGTGGACCGAGTTGAGCGCTTCTGTGACGGTCTTTGACAGCCGTCAACAAGCCGCTTGACGAAGCTTCACGCAGCGCCCGCGCTTGACGCAGGCCAATACAGCAGCAACCGCGCACCGCCCAGCCGCGGCGCCTCGCCCAATCTCGCATGCCCGCCATGCGCGTGCGCGACGTGGCGCACGATCGCCAGCCCCAGCCCGAAGCCACGCGTCCCGCGGCCCTTGCGCTCCAAGCGCTTGAAGGGCTCGAACGCCGCTTCGCGCAGCGGCGGCGGCACGCCCTCGCCGTCATCGTCGATCGCGAGCCACAACTGCCCCGCCTCGACCCACGCGGACAGCAGGATGCGGCCCTTCGCGTAACGCGCGGCGTTGCGCAGTCCGTTGCGCACCGCGTAAGGCAGCAGGCGCTCGTCGAAGGGCAAGGCATCGGGCAGCCGCAGGTCCGTGTCCAGCGCCTTGCCGTCCAGCAGCGGCGCGAGCGACGCGGCCTCGCGGGCCAGCATCTCGCCCAGGTCGCCCTGCGCCAGGTGCGGCTGCAGCGCGCCCATGTCCAGACGCGCGAGCGTCAGGCTCGCGTCGATCAGCTCGTCGAGCTCGGCGATGTCGCGCTCGCACGCCATCACCGCCTGCTCGCGCGCGTCGCGGTCCTCTTCATCGACCAGCGCGTCGATCGCGAAACGCAGCCGCGCCAGCGGGGTGCGCAATTCGTGCGAGACCGCCCCGGTGAGCTCGCGTTGCGTGGCCATCGCCGCGGCGAGCCGCTCCAGCATCGCGCGCGTGGCCGCCGCCACCGGCGCGAAGAGCCGGCTCTTGAGCGGCGGCAGCTCGGTGTCCAGCCGTCCCGCGCTGAGGCGCTCCGCCGCGCGCTGCAAGCCGCGCAGATCGCGCCACAGCGGCCGGAGCTGCCACCACGCGATCACCGCGACCGCGAAGGCGATCACGACCGCCACGCCCAGCTGCGCCGCGAGCTCCTTGGGCAGCTCGCCCCCCCGCTTGGAGTCCAGCGGCCCGAGCAGCAGCAGCTGATCGGGCTCGCCGGGCAGCGCCGCGTAGATGCGGCGATTGAAGCCCGTGACCAGCACCTCGCCGCGCTCGACGCGGCGGCGCTGGTCGGCGCTCAGATTGGCCAGGTCCGTGCGGATCAGCCGCACCGGGTAGTCGAACTGCGCGTCGAGCTCCCGCACCCGCTCGCGCCGGGCCGGCGGATCGAGCGGCGCGAGATCGCGCACCAGCAGGTCCACCGTGCCGCGCATGAAGTTGCGCACGTAGTCGTTGGTGACCTCGGACGCGCCGATCAGCACCAGGCCCTCGACGAGCAGGATCAGCGCCAGCACCGCCAGGCCCAGCCCCAGCGCCATCCGCAGCAGCGAGGCGCGCAAGGTCATCGCGGCCATCAGTCGATCGCGAGCAGGTAGCCCTGGCCGCGCACCGTCTTGATCCGCACCGGCGCCTGCGCGTCCTCGCCGATCTTCTTGCGCAGGCGCGAGATGCGCGCGTCGATGGCGCGATCCAGGCCGTCAAACTCCAGCCCGCGCAGGCCCTGCATGATGTCGTCGCGGCTGACGACCTGCCCCGCGCGCTGCGCCAGGAAGTTCAGCAGCTCGTACTCGGCCGTCGTCAGCGCGACGGGCTCGCCGTTCAGGCGCAGTTCACGCGACTGCGGCAGCAGCGTGAGCGGACCGAAGTGCAGCGCCTCGCCGACCGGATGCGCCGCGGGCAGCGCGTCGCGCCGCAGCAGCGCCTTGAGCCGCGCCAGCAGCACGCGCGGCGCCACCGGCTTGGCGATGTAGTCGTCCGCGCCGCCTTCCAGCCCGAGCACCTGGTCGATGTCGTCGTCGCGCGCGGTCAGCATCACGATGCGGCCCGCGAAATCACGGCGCGTGTCGCGCAGCACGTCGAAGCCGTCCTTGCCGGGCAGATGGCCGTCGAGCAGCACCAGATCGAAGGGCTCCTGGCGCATCAGCGCCTCGCCGGCCAGTCCGTCGCCGCAGACCGTGACCGCGTAGTTGGCCTTGCGCAGCGCGTCGGCGACGAGTTGCGCCAGGCGCTCGTCGTCCTCGATCAACAGGATGCGCGCGGCGCTCTGAGCTGAGATGTCCATGGCCGCGAGCATAGGCGAGCCCGCCCCCGGTCGACTTCAGCCACGCTTAAAGGAACGCGCCCATGCGCGCGCGTCCAGAGTGCCGGCGATCGGCGTTCAGCGCCAGCGATCAGCGGTCCGCCGGCACATCCAGCCGCCAGCCCGCGGGCGTGCGCACCGCCCGCAGCGTGGGATCGTCGGCCAGCGGCGCCCAGCGTTGCGCCAGGTGATCGAGCGCCTGCGGCGAGAGATCGGTGCGGGCGGCCATCACGCGGTCCAGCGTCTCGGGCGTCACGCAGGCCGTCAGCGCCGCGCGCGCCGGGCCGCGCAGCGCGGCCTGCCATCTGAAGCGCAGCGCGTCGATCTCCTCGGCGTCGCCGCGCTCGACCGGGTCGTGCCAGGTGTAGACGCGCGACAGCCCCTCGTGGGCCTCGGTCTGCTGGTTGCCCTCGTCGGTCATGCCGATCGCCAGCAGCACCCGGCCCGAGGAATGGTTGTCCGGGGCCGTCGTGCCCATCACGTGGCGCATGCCCAGCACCTGGCGGCAGTAGTCGAAGGTGCCGGCCGCCGCCTCACGGGCGTAACCGTGGCCCCAGAAGCGCGCCGGGAAGCCGTAACCGATGTCGGGATGCGGCAGCCCCTCGCGGTGGATCACGCCGGCCAGGCCGAGCAGCTCGCCGTCCTCGAGCCGTTCCACGGCCCAGAAGCCGTAGCCCAGCAGCCAGTAACGCGCCTCCAGCCGCTCGCGGATCCAGACCGCCGCCTGTTCGTCGGTGCGCACCTGCGCGTCGTAGATGTTCTCGATCCAGGCCGGCTCGTTGAGCAGCCCGCGCACGAAAGCCGCGTCCGATTGCCGGAACCACCGCAGCCGCAGCCGCGCCGTCTTCAACACATCCATCCGTGACTCCCTGGGCGTCCGGGCGCCCCGCGCCGCCGGCCTCGCCAGCAAAAGCGGGAGAATACCGCCCATGAAATTCCTGTCGAAGCTGCAAGCCGCCGAGCGCCTGAACGACTCCCTGCTGTGCGTCGGGCTGGATCCCGATCCCGCGAAGTTCCCGACCCACTGGAAGGGCGATGCCGGCCGGATCTACGACTTCTGCGCCGCCATCGTCGACGCCACCAAGGACGTGGTCAGCGCCTTCAAGCCGCAGATCGCCTACTTCGCCGCCCACCGCGCCGAGGACCAGCTCGAGCAGCTGATGGCCCACATCAAGCGCAACGCGCCGCATGTGCCCGTGATCCTGGACGCCAAGCGCGGCGACATAGGCGCCACCGCCGAGCAGTACGCCCGCGAGGCCTTCGAGCGCTACCAGGCCGACGCCGTCACGCTGTCCCCGTTCATGGGCCGCGACAGCGTCGAGCCCTACCTGCGCTACCCCGACAAGGGCGCCTTCCTGCTGTGCCGCACGTCCAATCCGGGCGGCGACGACTGGCAGATGCAGCGCCTGGCGGATGTGCCGGGTCAGCCGCGGCTGTTCGAGCACCTGGCCGCGCTGGCCCAGGGCGACTGGAACGTCAACGGCCAGCTGGGCCTGGTCGTCGGGGCGACCTATCCGCAGGAGATCGAGCGCGTGCGCGCGCTGGCGCCGACGCTGCCACTGCTGATCCCGGGCGTGGGCGCCCAGGGCGGCGATGCCGCCGCCACCGTGGCCGCGGGCTGGCGCCAGGACGCCGGCACCGTGATCGTGAATTCCTCCCGGGCCGTGCTGTACGCGTCCGCCGGCGAGGACTTCGCCGCCGCCGCCCGCCGTGTGGCGCTGGCGACACGCGAAGCCCTGCGCCCGGCCGCCGGCGCCTGAGCGGCGCCCCCTGACGCCCGCCAACTAATTCGCGGAAACCCCGGGCGCGCACCGAACTGGGCGCGTTTCGGGATTCCTCGACTCTCCAGATCGGCCCCCTCTGGCCGAGACTCCGTTACCGGACGTTGCAATCCGAGGCTGTCGCGCGCCATGTAGGCACGCGCACTGCCCGGACCGGTCGCCGCAAGAGCGACGCGCAGGGTCCTCAGGCATAACGAGTTGGGCGGGGTCGAGTGAGCAAGGATTCCCAGGACGATCTGAGCAGTCTGGTGGGGCAGGAGCTGTCGCGCGGCGACAGCCTGCCCGCGAAGCTGCAATGGCGCGCCGCGCGGCTGTTCATGGCCGCGTGCGTGCTCCTGTCCGGGTTGGCCGGCCTGCTGCTGCTGGCCAGCGCCGGTGCCGCTGAACCGCTGGGCGGCCTGGTGCCGCCGGTGCTGGCGCTCGTCACCACCTCCACCGGCCTGTTGATGCTGTGGCGGCTGCCGGCGCACCGGGGCCCCTCGGCCACGCTCGCGCTGATGGGGCTGGCCATGGCCACGGCGCTGTCGCTGGCGGTGTCGCGCCAGCTCGGACTGAACGCCGCCAGCCTGGGCATCATGGGCCTGATGGTCGCGCTGGGCACCAGCATGATCGGGCTGGGCGCCGGGCTGTCGCTGTTCGGGCTGGGCCTGGCGGTGCTGGGCGGACTGGCGTCCGCCGAGCTCAGCGGCTGGTTGCACGTCAACACCGCGCCGGTCGGGCTGACCGCCCGCCTGCTCACGCAACTGCTGCTGCTCACGGCCGGGCTGGTGGTCGGACTGGGCACCGCCAAGCTGATCCGCCGCGCGATGCAGGAGGTCAACGAGCGCCACTCGCGCTTCCGCCACCTGCTCAACATGGCCGCGGACTGGTATTGGGAAATGGACCGCCAGTTCCGCTTCACGCACCTGGCCGAGCACAACCCGGGATCGTCCGGCCTGTCGATGGCCGAGCGGCTGGGCCGCGCGCCGTGGGAGATCGAGCACCTGGGGCTGTCGGACGAGGAACTCGACGCCCATCGCGCCGACCTCGAATCGCACCGACCGTTCCGTGGGCTGGTGATGCGCCGGACGTCCGAGGACGGCACGTTGCGCTACGTGTCCGTCAGCGGTGAGCCGCGTTTCGACGCCAAGGGCAATTTCCGCGGCTACTGGGGCGTGGGCCGCGACGTGACCGACGAGGTCCAGACCGAGCAGGCCATGGTGGCCACCGAGACGCGGTACCGCGAGCTGTTCCGGCGCTCGCCCTCGCCGCTGGTGCTGCACCGCTGGGGCCGGGTGATGGACGCCAATCCGGCCGCGATGGCGATGTTCGGCTACACGCAGCGCTCGTCGATGATCGGTCAGGACCTGTTCTCGCATTACGAGCCGGGCGACGAGGAGCGCGCCCGCCAGCGCGCCGCCAAGATCGAGGCGCTGCCCGTGGGCGCGATGCTGCCGATGACGGAATTCCGGCTGCGCACGCTGTCGCGCCGGCGTCGGCTCGTGCAGGCGACGAGCGTGCGCGTGGACGCGGCCACCGGGCCGGCGACGCTGTCCTTCTTCATCGACCAGACGGAGACCTCGCGCGCGCAGGACGCGTTGCGGCGCTCCGAGGCGCTGCTGTCGCACCTGTTCGCGACCAGCCCCGACGTGGTCACGCTGACCGAGACCGTCAGCGGGCGATACGTGATGGTCAACAAGACCTACGAGACGATGAGCGGCTACACCGCCGACGAGGTCCTGGGCCGCAGCGCCGAGGAAGTCGGCATCTGGCAGGACATCGGCGATCGCGAGCGCCTGATCGAGGCGCTGCAACAGCACGGCCGCGTGGCCGACATGCCGGCGACCTTCGTGAACCGGCGCGGCCAGCCCATTCCGATGCTGCTGTCGGCCGCGCCCTTCGTGCTGGATGGGGTGTCCTACCTGGTCGTCAACTCGCGCGACGTGACCGACACCGAGCGCACGCGGCTCGTGCACGCGGCGATCCTGGAGAACGCGTCCATCGGCATCGCGCTGACGCGGGATCAGCGCTTCGTGCAGGCCAACCGGCTGGTGGAGGAGATGTTCGGCTGGCCCGCGGGCGGGCTGATCGGTCAGCCGGGCGGCGTGGTGTGGCCGGGGGCCGAGGACTATGAGGCGGTCGGTCGCGAGCTGGGCCCGCGCCTGGCGGCGGGTGAGCAGGTCGAGGTCGAGCGCCTGATGCGCCGGCGCGATGGCAGCCGTTTCCTGTGCCGGATCCTGGCGCGCGCGGTCGACCCGACCCATCCGAGCCGCGGCGGCACGATCTGGATCATGGAAGACGTGACGGAGCGTCGCCGGGTCGAGGCGGCGCTCGCCCAGGCCAAGGACGAGGCCCAGGCGGCCAACCGCGCCAAGAGCGCCTTCCTGGCCAACATCAGCCATGAGATCCGCACCCCGCTCAACGGCCTGGTGGGCCTGGCGCGGCTGCTGCAGCAGCCCGACCTGGGCGGCGACACCCGCAGCCACTACCTGGACCAGATGGTGGACAGCGCGGAGAGCCTGTCGGGGCTGATGTCGGACATCCTGGACCTGTCCAAGATCGAGGCCGGCCGGCTGACGCTGGAAACCGTGCCCTTCGCGCTGCGCGACATGCTCGCCACGATGCGCATGGGCTACCTGACGCTGGCGCAGGCGCGCGGGCTGGGGTTCGGCATCGACGTCGAGGACGCGGTGCCCGCGTGGGTGATCGGCGATCCGGTGCGCACGCGCCAGATCCTGAGCAACTTCCTGAGCAACGCGCTGAAGTTCACCGAGCAGGGCAGCGTGTCGGTGCGGGTGCGGCGCCAGGACGAGCGCCGGCTGCGCATCGAGGTCAGCGACACCGGGCCCGGCATTCCGGCGGCGATGCAGGGGCGCCTGTTCGAGCCCTTCACGCAGGCGGACGAGTCCACGACGCGGCGTTACGGCGGCACGGGACTGGGCCTGTCGATCTGCCGCGAGCTGGCCACGCTGATGGGCGGGGAGGTCGGTGTCGAGAGCCAGCCCGGGGCGGGGGCCACGTTCTGGGCCGAGCTGCCGCTGCCGGCGGCGCCCGCGCCGGTGAGCGCGCAACGCCGCGCGCCGGCCGATGACGCGGAGCTGTCGGGTCGGCGGATCCTGATGGTCGAGGACAACCCGGTGAACATGCTGATCGCGGTGGCGATGCTGGAGCAGTGGGGCGCGGAGGTCTCGCAGGCGAGCGATGGCAGCCAGGCGGTGGAGGCGGTGACCGCGGCGGCCAGCATGGGCAAGCCCTTCGACGCGGTGCTGATGGATGTGCAGATGCCGGTGATGAGCGGGCATGAGGCGACGCGTCAGCTGCGCCAGCGTTATGACCACGGCCAGCTGCCGATCGTCGCGTTGACGGCCGCGGCGCTGGTCCAGGAGCGTGATGAGGCGCTGGACGCCGGCATGAACGAGTTCCTCACCAAGCCCATCGACGCACAGCGGCTGCGGCAGGTGCTGGTGAAGCTCACCGCGGGCTGATGCAATTTTCTTGCACTTGAAGTGCGGGAAAATTTTTAACATGACCTTGTCATTGCAATAGAAGCCACTGAATGGTAATTTTCACGCACTTGAAGTGCGAGAAAATTCATCATGGGCTTGTATCTGGTCGGAGAGAACCTCGACGCCGCCCGGGGTCACCGGCTGGCGTCGACCGGCGAACTGATCCCGCTGATGCGCGGCATCTATGTCGATGCCGACGACGATGCGGATGCGCTCATCCTTCGCCATGCGGTGCGCATCGCCCGCTACCTCTACCCTCGCGCCTACCTGTCGTCGGCCAGCGCCGTGCTGCTCGCGCCGACCCGGGATGGCCGCCTGTATGTCTCGGGGCAGCGCAACCAGCGCACCCGGCTACGAGGGCTGGAGATCGTCCAGAACCGCGCACCGAGTCAACCTTCCACGGTGGACGCGGTCGTGGCGGATGGATGGGGCGAGCTCACCGTGCCCGTCTCGTCCTTGCGCCAACGCTTCCTGGAGGCGTTCAGGGTCCGCAGCGAGCACGCCCAGGCCATCGATGTCGACATGCGCGCGCAACTGGCGGCGCGGCTGGTGCAGGAGTACGGGGATGCGACACGAGCCGCTGACGCGCTCTGGACGCTGGCGCGCGGCAACGACTGGTACCGCGAGGGCGAAGGCGCTGAACGCTTCCTGAAGCAGCAAAGCCCCGAGCACCTGCCGCGCAATGAAGCCGCTTTCGCCCTGGATGTGGCCTGGCACGGTCTGTTGCTCGGCGAGCTGGACCATGACGGCACCGAATGGCGCTGGAAGGCCGCCGACACCGGGCCCAGGTTGCCGCCCCTGATCCGGCAGACGACGCCCGGGCGCCTGCCGCCGTTCATCGTGTCCCTGCTTCCGGAGGGCTGGCTGGAGTCGGTGCTGAGGGAGACCAGCGATCGGGAGCTGCTGCGTCACGGCAAGCGCTACATGTCCAACATCACGATCGCGGAGCGGCAGGCGGGACTGGCCGCCTTGCCTCAAGACAAGGTGAGCACCGCGCTGGCCGACTTCACCCGAGACGGCCTGTTCATCGGCCATTACGCCGGCCCGCGGCCCGACGCGATGGACAACGGCTTCGCGCATCGGCTCGCGCAGCTCTTCGCGAA
Source organism: Roseateles sp. So40a (assembly GCF_048081605.1). Taxonomy (NCBI): domain Bacteria; kingdom Pseudomonadati; phylum Pseudomonadota; class Betaproteobacteria; order Burkholderiales; family Sphaerotilaceae; genus Roseateles; species Roseateles sp. So40a. Next base: position 5,303,728 of record NZ_CP182288.1, read on the forward strand.
CCAGGAAACGCCGCGACTGTCTGGTGTCCAGATCAAGGCGCCCATGCACCTGACCGCGGACGGCACGCTGGTGATCGCCACGCACCTGCCGTTCTCCCACATCCTCAAGCCCGCGGGCGCGTCCGGTTTCGAAGGACTGCCGGTCGCGGAGTGGCTCGGACTGACGCTGTCGCGCGCGGTCGGCTTCGAAGTGCCCGACCACGCGCTGGTCCCGATGCCCGATGGCCTGCCGCTGGCGCTGATCGTCGAGCGCTTCGACATCCGCCGCAGCACCGACCTCGCGGTGGCCGACGCTCGATGGCTCGCGATGGAGGACCTGTGCTCGGTGCTCGAGCTCGAGCCCAGGGACAAATACAAGGGGACCATGGAACGGGTCTCGCGGGCGGTGCGCGCGCTGTCGACCTCGCCCGAGGAGGACCTGCTCGTGGTGCTCCGGCGCGCCCTCTTCGCATGGCTGATCGCCGACGGCGACATGCATCTCAAGAACATGGCGATGCTCAAGTCGGCGCAAGCGGGCGACGAGGTTTTCCGCAGCGTGCGCTTCGCTCCCGTCTACGACACGCTGACCACGCGGGTGTTCCCTGGCCTGCAGCACGATGCGATGGCGTTGAAGCTCAATGGCAAGGATCAACGCCTGCGGCGTGCGGACTTCATGGCCCTTGCTGCGATCGCTGACCTGAGGGTCTCCGATGCGCAAACGGTCATTGACGGGTTGCTGAACGTGTTGCGGGTTGCCGTCGAAGGCATCGCCTTGCCTGAGGTCGTGCGGCAGGACCGCGTGGGCGCGCCGCTCGCGCAGCGGGTGCTGGACACCATCCAGACCCGGCTGCGCGAGTTCGACTGAGCGCCCCGCTCAACGCCCCGGTCGACGCAGCGCTCACCGCAAACTGAGCGACATCCCCTTCCAATCCGCCGCCTGCCACCGCTGGAAGGCGCCCAGCATCGTCACGTCGCCGGCCTGGCGTTTCGTCTCCAGCGTGTCCAGGTCCACCAGCTCGTAGCTGCGCTTGTAGCGGCCTTCGGCGCGCGACTCGCGCGCCACCAGCAGCTCCTTGCCGCCGGGCACCCAGCCGGCGAATTCCGCGTAACCCAGGCCCGGCTGAGCCGCCACCGGCGGCAGCACCGCCACGCGCCAGCCCTGCGCCGTGCGGCGCAGCACCCACAGCTCGCGCCAGCCGTCCGCCGGCACCGAGGCGATCGTGATCGCGTTGCCCTCGCGGTTGATCCGCGCCGACGCCGGCATCACCAGGCCCCAGGCGCAATGGCGCAGTTGCGCCGCGCTACCCTCACGCGCGCCGTTCAGCGCCAGCGTCACGCAGGTCTCGCCCGGCTGGCCCGAGGCAATCGTCAGCTTGAAACCGCCCAGCGTCTGCTCCGACGGGCCCGACGGCATCGCCAGCCAGCGTGCCGCGTTGCCGCGCATCGCGGCGTCGTTGTAGGCCGGCTGATCGTCGTCCGACAGCTCCGCCGGCACCACGCGCGCGAAGGCCTCCAGCGCGCGGCGCGAGGCCGCCCCCGCCGCGTCCACCTGCAACTGGGCCGATGTCGATGCCGGCATCGTGGGGGCCGCGCTGGCCGAGGCGCGCCGCGCCCGGATGAACGCCAGGCTGCTCCACACGCCGGTCTGGCGCATCAGCACCCGGTTGCGCCAGTACGTCGTCAGCAGCGGATCGCGCAGGTCGACCTTGTCCAGGACGTCCGCGCGCCATTGGTCCATCTGCTCACGCTGGGGCGGCGTGGCCACCGGGTCCAGGCAGTCGACGCGCGTCAGCGCCAGCGCCGCGCGTGCCTTCTGCTCGGCCGACGCCACCGGCATCGCCAGCACGCGGCGGAAGGCCTCGCCGTCGTAGCAGAGCTGCATCGCGCCGGCCTCGCGCTCCAGCGTGCGAAAGCGCAGGCCGTAACGCGCGGCGACGTCCAGTTGCGCGGCGACCTGCGTTTCCGCAGCCGTGGCCGCACCGTCCGGACGCGGCGTCACGCGCGAGGCGCGCTCCGCGAGACGCTCGGCCAGCGTGCCCATCGCATCGAGCGCCTCGGCGCCCTCGACGCCGTTGATCTGCGCCACGCTCGCGGCCTGCACATAGGCCGCGGCCAGGCCCACGCCCAACGACTCCATGCCCGGCTGCTGCCGCACCACCCGCAACGCGGCCAGCAGCGACGCCGGCTGGGCGGCCGCGCCGCTGAGCGGCAACAGCGCGCTCTTGCGCACGAAACCGCCGCGCTCGCGGCGGTAGTCGTAGACCTGGAAATGATCCGGACGCTCGCCGCGGATCTCCAGCGCCTCGCCGCGCCAGAGCTGGGCCTGCGCGGGCGACGAGTCCTTCGCCGCGGCGCGCATCGCGACGTTGTCCTGCACGACCATCGCCGTGCGCGGCGCGGTGTCGTCCGGTGAGACGCCCGGTCCACCCGCCTTGATCGGGGGCTTGGGCGCGGTGTCATCAGCCGCGGCATTCGCGGCGTCGGCGCCACTGGCGGCGCTGGCCGAGTGGACGCACAGCAACTGGACGGCGACGGCGGCGATGGCGGCGGCCATCACGAGCTTCATGCGGCTCATGGCGATCTCCTTGGGGATGTCCTGGACGGTCTTCATTGCGCGCCCTGTTCTTGCGCGGGTTCCTGCTTCGTGCCGAGCAGCGTCTTGCCGATGAAGCCGCCATCCGACGGGGGCGGCGCGATGATGACCTGCACCTTGTCGGAGAGCTTGTCGGCCATGGCCTTCTGGATCAGCAGCGGATGGCGGCTCAGCAACGCGCCCTCGGCGGCCATCTGGTCCACGGCCACCTTGCCGATGCGCGTCTGGCGATAGGCCTCGGCGTCGGCGAGCTTTTCGCGGGCCTTGGCTTCGCCGTCCGCCTCGATGCCGCGTGCCTGCGCGCTGCCCTCGGCCAGCTTGATGCGCGATACGCGCTCCGCCTCGGCCTCGAGCTGGCGCTGCTCCACCTGACGCTGCTTGAACGGCAGCACGTGCTTCATCGCCTCCTCCTGGCCCTTGGCGGCGATGATCTGCTCGCGGGCCGAGGCCTCGGCGGCCGTCTCGCGGCGCACCTTCTCCGCGGCCGCCTCCAGCTCGGTCTGCTTGACCTGCTTCTCCTTGAGCTCCAGCGTGTAGCGCATCTTCTCGCTGGCCAGGCCCTCGGCGAGCAGGTTCTCCAGGCCTTCGCGGTACTCCTGGGGCAGGTCCACGTTGCCGATCTCCAGGCCGCGCAGCACGATGCCGTCGACGGCCAGCTTGCGGCGCAGCTCCGACTCCAGCGCGGCCTGAATCGGGCCGCGCTGCGTCGAGAAGATCTCGCGCACCGTGTGCGTGGCGACCTGGCGATAGACGATGCCCTGCAGCGCCGGCGCGATCACGTCGCCTTCGATGTCGTCGGGCAGCGAGACGGCCAGTTGCGCCAGGCGGTTCGGGTCGACGGTCCAGCGCACGGTCAGGTCCAGTCCCAGCGACAGGCCCTCGAGCGACTGCAGCGGGGCCTCGCCGTCGGCGCGGGCGAAGCGCTTGGGGTGATAGCTGCGGTCGCGCAGCGGCAGGTCGCGCACGTCGTGCAGGCCGGGCAGCGCGAGCATCGATCCGGAACGGCCCTCGGTCACGCCGCCGGTGAGCATGTTGGTCCGCAGGCTGACGGCGCCACGCGGCACCTCGTGCACCGGGGGATGGGTGACCAGCAGGGCGACCGCGCCGGCCACGGCGCTCAGACCCGCCAGCCAGGGCAGGGCGCGCAGGACGCCGGCACTGGCGCGGCGGCGCGGGAAACCGGGCAGCCGCGCCTTGAGCCGCGCGGCGGCGTTGCGGATCGATTGCAGGCGGTCGTTCATGAAGTCCTCCGGGGTTCCCGTCGTTCGGGTGTTGGGATGTCGCTCATGGTCCGCAGCCGGGCCGGAAGCCTCAATGCGGCCGCCGGCGGGTCCCTTCACGGTCCGGAAGAAACCCTCACACGCGGGGCGCGCCGCGGTGGGCCGGGCTGTCGATAATCCGGCGCCATGGTCACCCCCAGGAACAAGGTCGCCGTCATCGAGGACGACCGCCCCACCAGCGAGCAACTGGCCGGCTGGATCCGCGCCGCGCGGCCCGAGCTGCAGGTCGACCAATGGTTCGACCGCGACGCCGCCGAGGCCGCGCTGGCCCGCGAGCGCTACGAGATGGTGGTGCTCGACATCGAGCTCGGCCGAGAGCGCAATGCCGGCATCGCGCTGATCAACGAGATCAACAAGCTGAACGCCGGCACGCCGGTGCTGGTGGTGTCGGCGATGCCCGCGGCGATCTACCGCGGGATCATGAAGGCGCTGGACGCGTGGGACTACCTGCAGAAGACCAGCTTCGACGAGTCGGAGTTCATCGACACCTTCCTCGACATCCTGCGCGCCGCCCGCTCGCGCGAGCCCGCCGAGCCCGCCCCGGCCGCGCCGGACGCGCTGCAGCTCGATCCGCTGTGGCAGCGCAGTCCGCTGTGGAAGGGCCAGCGCATCAACCTGCCGCTGACCGCGCAGCGCATCCTGGCCACGCTCTACCAGCGCGCGCCGCAGGTCGTGTCGTACGAGGAGCTCTACGACGTCGTCAAGAGCGGCCGCACGCGCGACAACGTGCGCAAGCACGTCTCCACGCTGCGCGAGGCGCTCAAGGAGGTCGATCCCGCCTTCGACGCGATCGAGAACGTGCCGATGCGCGGCTTCCGCTGGTCCGGTCCGCGATGAGCCCGCGGTCCGTGAGGGGCGGCGCATGAAGCTCGGTCCGGTCGAGCTGCCCGCGCTGGCGGTGCCAAGGCTGGGCCTGGCGGCCTTCCGCCGGCGCGCGGTCGTCCACCTGGCCTTCCTGCTGCTCGCGCTGGCCACGGTGGGCCTGGTGCTCACCGTGCTGATCGACCAGAAGCAGCGCGCCTATCAGCGCTACGCGCAGGGCTTCCGCCAGTCGCTGGCCGAGATCGTGCTGACGCTGCGCCATCCCAACGGGCAGCTCGCGCTGCTGAATCCGACAATGAACGCGGGCGATCGCGACGGCCAGGCGCCGGTGCTGCTGCCGTTCTCGGCCATCGACTTCGATGACCAGGGCAAGGCCCAGCGCGCGGTCGAGATGGCCGGCTGCGGCCTGCGCTGGCCCGATGGCGCGAGCCTGTGCGTCGCGGTCGGCGCCAATGCCTACGCGGGTGGATTCGTCTACCTGGTCGGCAGTCTGGAGAGCGGCCCGCTGATCGGGCGCGAGCACGGCGCGCTGGATCTGTCCGGCGTGCATCGGGCACGCGTGACGCTGAAGCTGCGCGGCGAGACGCAGACCTGGATCGCGCCGTTCGAGGGCGCCGCGGCGTCCGACGGCACGCAACGCGGGCGGCTGACCGGTTTCCTCGGCGGCGGGCCGCAGCTGCCCGGCAAGTCGCGCCCGGTGCGCGAGTTCCGCGGCTGGCTCTGGCGCGAAGGCCCCTGCAGCGAGGGTCGCAGCGGGCCGGACTGCCCGCGCCGCACCTTCTATTCGATCCGCCTGCCGGTGGAGGCCTTCCAGGACGCGCTGTTCGATGCCGACGGCCGGCGCGCGCGACCGGTGTGGCCGCCGCTGGACCTCGATCAGGCGCGCGTGCGGGTGGAGCTGCTGGGGCCCGCCGAGGCGGTGGAGGGGCAGGCTGAAACGCCGACGACGCCGACGACGCTCTTCGACAGCGGCCGGCCCGGCGCGTCGCTGGCGCAGTCGCTCGATCGGATCGGCGCGTCGCTGCAGCCGGGCGAGACGCTGCGCATCGAGCGCCTGGGCCGGCAGGCTCAGACCCTGGCGGAGCGGCGCGGGCCGGAGCTGTCCGAGCGCGCGCTGCCCTGGCTGATCCATGTGATGCGCCGCCTGCCGGTGCAGGGCGACATCCTGGGGGTGGGCGCGGACCGCGACGCCGCCGACGTCCGGTGGTTGACGGCCTCGGACGAGGTCCAGACCGCCAGCGGCCGGTATCGGCTGGACCTGCGCGGCGACCTGCGCAGCCTGGATCGCCAGCTCGCGCTGGAGGCGCGCCCGCTGGCGTGGCTGGCGGCGGCGATGCTCGCGGCGGTGGCGCTCGCGTGGCTGATGGTGGAGCTGGGCCTGATCCGCGGCATCGCGGTGCTGACCAAGCGCGCCGCGGCGGTCTCGTACAACATGCAGGACGCGCGCGCGGACCAGCGCATCGGCGAGCTGGACGTCGCCGACCTGCGCGGCCGGGATGAGCTCGGCATCCTGGCCGGCAGCCTCGCCGATGCGCTCAGCCGCGTGAAGGACGGCCTGCGTCGCGAGCAGCTGCGCGCCGAGCGCGAGCGCGAGATGTGGCATGCGGTGGGGCACGAGATCATGTCGCCGCTGCAGTCGCTGATGGTGCTGCACGGTGCGCCCGAGGACGCCAGCCATCGCTACGTGCAGCGCATGCAGCAGGCGGTGAAGGTGCTGTATGGCAGCGCGCCGCCGAGCGAGGCGCTGGCCTCGGCCGATCTGAATCCGCAGGCGCTGGACCTGGCGGCGTTCTGTCGCGAGATCGCGGCCAACGCGCATTACGCCGGCATCGACGATGTGAGCTTCGCCAGCGCGCTGCCCGAGCCGCTGCCGGTGCGCGCCGAGGCTTACGCGCTGGAGGACGCGGTGACGCATGTATTGCGCAACGCCGATCGCTACCGGCCCGGGGGCACGCCCATTGCCCTCACGCTGGAGGCGGGCGAGCCCGGTGTGGTGCTGCTGCGCATCCACAACCAGGGGCCGCCGATCGACGCGGCGATGCTGGAGCAGATCTTCGAGTACGGCGTGTCCGACACCGCGCCGCAGGCCAGTGGAGAGCGTCGCGGGCAGGGGCTCTTCGTGGCGAAGACCTACCTGGCCAAGATGGATGGCAGCATCCGGGCATTCAATGTGCCGGGTGGGGTGGTGTTCGAGATGAGCTTGCGCCGCACGGCGGCCTGAGCCGATCAAGGAGTGTCGACATGCCGATGAATGCCCATTACGCGTTGACTGAACCGATCCGTGACGCGGTGGATGCCTTGTCGCGGGAGCATCCGCTGCTGGTGGAGTTCGGCGCCTCGTGGTGCCCGATCTGCGAGTCCGCGCAGCCGCTGCTGGTGCGGGCCTTCGAGGGCCGGCACGAGCGCGTGCAGCACATCAAGGTCGAGGACGGCAAGGGTCAGCCGCTGGGCCGCTCGTTCAAGGTCAAGCTGTGGCCGACGCTGATCTTCATGAAGGACGGCGTGGAGGTGGAGCGGCTGGTCAGGCCCACGAACGCTGAGGACATCCGGGCCGCGCTGGAACGCATCGACGGGGCCTGACGGACAATCGCGCCCCATGACCCAAGCCCATGTGCTGCTCCCCAAGGACGGAGCGCCCGACCTGTTGTTCGTGCTGCTGCACGGTGCCGGCGCCGACATCGAGCAGATGCGCCCGCTCGCCGAGGCCCTGCATCGCCAGTACCCGCGCGCCGCGCTGGTGCTGCCCGAGGGCTTCGAGCCCTTCGATGCCATTCCGGGCGGCGGGGCGGGATTCCAGTGGTACTCCGAGCAGGGCGACGATGCGGCGAAGGCCGCGCGCCTGACCGAGGCGGTGCCGGCGCTGATCGCGCTGGTGCGCCGCTGGGCGGAGAAGCTCGAGATGAGCTGGGAGCGCGTCGCGCTGGGCGGGTTCTCGCAGGGCGCGATCCTGGCGCTGGAGGCGCTGCAGCAGGAAGAGCAGCTGGCGGGACGTGTGCTGGCGTTTGGCGGCGCGTATGCCTACTGGCCGCAGCATGCGCCCAAGGATGTGTCGATTCACCTGCTGCATGGCAAGGAGGATGCGGAGCTGCCGTATCCGGCGCTGCTGAACGCGGCGCGGGAGCTGATGTCGCTCGGCGCGGACATCACCGCGGACGTGCTGCCCAAGGTCGGGCATGAGCTGCATCCGGAACTCATCGAGCGCGCGATGGAGCAGCTCAGGACTTTCATTCCCGCGCGCCTCTGGCGCGAGGCGGTGCTTGCCGCCGCCGAGGCGGACAAGAACGAGCCCAAGCATTGAGGCACCCTCGCCCGCGGAGCGGGAGAGGGGGTCAATTCAATCGAGGGTGACCTCGGTCCTGACGGTGCCGGCGCGGTCCGCCCAGGCGACGAGGCTCAGCCGCGTCCCCTTCGGCGCTCTTACGACCCATTCGCCGTAAGCGCGATCCCCGGTGATGTCCCGCTCCGGCAGGAACGCGAGCTGCGTCTGCCTGGGCGCATGGCCTTCCAGCTGAGGCCCTTCCATCCGCGGCTTGCCGCTCACCAGCCCCACCTCCGGATCCACCGGCAGGAAGATCTCGAACATCACCCCGCGCGTCTGCTTGCGCGCCAGCGCCTGCTTGGTCAGGTAGGCCGGCAGCCAGCCGCTGTTGCCCACGGCCATCCGCACGCGCCACGTATCCGGCCCGAGCGCCCGCACCTCCGTGCGCAGCAGCTCCAATTTCGGCAGGCTCAGCGCGATCTGGTTCATCCACGCCGGGAAACGCGCGGCCTCGCGCTCGCGCAGATGCGGCGGCGGATTGCGCCAGAAGTTCATCTTGTCCCAGCCCCCGATCTCCACCGGCCCGAGCTGCGGATGCATGAACGACGTCCACTCGACATGCGCCTTGCCGTCGCAGTGCTCGTCGCTCCACTTGAGCAGCTTGAGGTCGTCCTCCACCGGGTGATCGCGGAACCAGTCGATCCACTTGTAGCCGGTGATGCCGGCCTCCTTGTTGGGCGACCACAGCTCCACCACCCAGAACAGCGCGCCCAGGTGCTCGTACACCCAGTCCTGCGTCCCGGTGATCACTTCCTTGGGGTGGTACTTGAACTCGTGCCAGATGCTCACCGCGGGATACCCGGTGTGCTGCTCGCCGAGCTTGGAGAAACGCTGGAAGGCCCAGAGGTCTTCCGGCGCCATCTCGTCGTCGCTGCGCGTGCCGCAGGGGCGCAGGATCACGCCGCTGTGCGTGTGGAAGCTGATCGCCGCGCCGATGTTGGGATGGCCGACCATGAAGTCGACCATCGCGCGCACCTCGGGCTCGCTGGTCGGATACGGACCGGCGCCGACCTGCTCGAACTCCTGGCGCCAGCCGGCGGGGAAGTTGCGGTTCAGGTCCAGGCCTTCGCTGTCCCGGTTGACCTTGATGGTCAGCCCGTCGTGGTTGACGACCAGTCCCTCGGGCATCAGCCGGTAGTACTCGCCGCCGAATTCCCCGGGCTGACGCGCGACCATCAGCCGCGGATCGTCGGCGTGCTTCTTGTAGCCGCCGTGCGGGTCGGGGATGCGCATCGTGAGGATGCGCCCGTCGCCGTCGATGTCCTCGACGCTCAGGCCCTCGACGGGCTCCTCGTCGAAGGGATAGGGGCGCGTGGAGGAGCGGATGTGCCGCGGCCGGTCGGCCAGGGCGAGCTCGGCGCCATCGGGGTTCAGGCGCGGGACCATGTAGATCGTGCGCGTGTCCAGCAGGTGCGTGGCCTGCGGGTCGGTGCCGTACTTGGAGAGCAGATCGTGCAGGTAGTACAGGCAGGTGGTGCAGGCGGTGAGCTCGGCCGCGTGGATGTTGCCGTCGACCCAGAAGGCGGGCTTCTCGACGTCGACGCCGGTGGCGGTGTTGGTCAGGATGACGACCCAGATCTCGCGTCCCTCGAAGCTCTTGCCGATGGAGCGCACCGACACCAGGTTGGGGCAGGCCTCGGCGTAGCTGAACAGCAGCTGGGTGAGCGCCTCGTAGCGCGGGAACTCGTCGAAGCGCGGGGTGGGCAGCAGGGGGACGGGGGCGGGCGCGGAAACCGGCGTGGGGATCGTCGCGGTGGTCGTCGTCGTGGTCGGGCCGGCGGGCGGGAGAGCGGTCATGGGCATCCCAGGGACGGTGTCGGTGCGGCCGATTTTGCATGCCCAGGCCCCTGCGACCGAGAGGCCTCTCCACGCTGGCACAGCGCGTTTACCCTGAGACAGGTTAAATTGCTGCCCTTGCGCGCGCGTCCGGAGCCGATCCGGGGGCGCGTCGCACGACTTCAATGACAAGGCGGTCCGCGAGGACGCCGAGGCGACTGCTGGAGAGATGGCTGTGAATCACTGCGAGAAGATCCCGTTGGGAACGCAAGGGGCGACCGAGTGGGAAGTGGTGCACCTGCCGTCGACGCTGGGCGACTTCCAGGCGCGCGCGTTCCGCAGTCCGGTGACCGGCTCGGAGCACCTGGTGCTGTCGGTGGGTCCGCTGAAGGAGCGCGGCGGCCTGCTGCGCGTGCACAGCGAGTGCCTCACCGGCGACGTCTTCCAGTCGCTGCGCTGCGATTGCGGTCCGCAGCTGCAAGGCGCGCTGGACCTGCTCAAGGACGAGGGCGGCATCGTGATCTACATGCGCGGCCATGAAGGCCGGGGCATCGGCCTGGTGGAGAAGCTGCGCGCGTACGCGCTGCAGGAAGCGGGCGCGGACACGATCGACGCCAACCTGCGCCTGGGCCACGCCGAGGACGAGCGCGATTACGCGGACGCGATCGACATCCTGTGCCTGCTGGGCGTGAAGAGCGTGCGGCTGATCACCAACAACCCGGTCAAGCGCGACGCGCTGGTCGAGGGCGGGGTGGAGGTCGAGGAACTGGTGCCGCTGCGCATCGCCGCCAACCCGCACAACGAGCGCTACCTCGAGACCAAGCGCAGGCGGATGGGGCATTACCTCGAGTGAGGATGGCTCCTCAAACAAGTGGGAGCTGACCGGAGCCCTGCTTGATTGAGCCATGGAGCGCGTGAGGGTTCACGCGCAGCATTACTGGCTTTCCACCCTGATGGGGAGCCAGCAGATGACGGTCACGCAGCAACAGATCGGTGAGCGGGTGCGCGTCGCGCGTGAGCGCTTTCACCTGAGCCAGCAGGAGCTGAGCGAGTTCACCGATCTCTCGGTCGAGGACATCGCCGCCATCGAGGGTGGCGAGCGTCCCATCGGGGCGCGTGAGATGGGGCGCCTTGCCTACGCGGTGGGGCGCAAGACCTGGGAGTTCACGGAGGACCGTTTCGTCGACGACGGCGCGCTGAGCGCGCTGTTCCGCGCGGGCCCCACGCGCATCGACAAGAGCCAGTTGAGCTGCTCGTTGCAAGAAGGCATCGCGTACGCGCTGCAATTCGCGCTGCTGGAGCAGCAGGTGGGCGCTGAGCGCAGGAACTTGCTGCGCGAGGCGTTCGACTTGCCGGAACCCGGCGATGTCGGCGAGGCGATCGAGCAGGGCGAGGCAGTCGCGGCCGCGGAGCGGATCCGCTTGAACGTCGGCGATCAGCGGCTAGAGCGTCTGCCGCATCTCTTCGAGACCCAGGGGGTCGGCAGCGTGGCGGTGGAACTGCCGGAACACGTCTGCGGGATGACGCTGTTCGATGCGCGTTTCGGCGCCTTCATCCTGTTCAACGCGCAACACGCCCGCACGCGTCGGCGGTTCGCCTTGGCGCACGAGTACGGGCACGTGCTGATGGATCGTCATCGACTGGCGTCGCTGAGCACGATGGGCTCGGTGGACGATCTGGTCGAGGTCCGAGCCAACGCGTTTGCCGCCGCCCTGCTCATGCCGGCGGCGGGTGTGCAAGACACCTTGGACATGGACCGGGTCGGCGCGCGAATCGAGGGCGGCGGCAAGCCGGTGGGCATGCTCGACATCGCGGCGGTCGCGCAGGCCTTCGATGTCAGCCGACGTTCCGCGCTCCGCCGGGCCCGGCAGCTGGGTCTGGTCGGTGATCCCGAGTACCAGACGCTGCTGGCGGCGGAACTCCGCGGAGACGGCGCGCCCTACTCGACGATGCTGGGGCTGTTCAATGCACCGGACGGGGACAGCCGACGGGAATGTCGAGGCCGCATGGTTGGGCTGGCCTTGGAGGCGTTCCGGCTGAATCAGATCTCTCACCGGAAGTTGATCGGTATCGCGGGTGCGATCGGGGTGGATGGTGAGACGGTGGAACGCATCGTCGACGTTCTTGGGCTGGAGTGATGCGTGATGACCGCCAAGACCTTTCGCCTGTCCCCTGGGGTTGTCGTCACGGACACCAACGTGCTGATCAATTTCCTTCGCATCGAACAGCTCGGGTTGCTTGGTCGGGTGCCAGAACTGCGCTTCGAGGTTCCCCAACAGGTGATGGACGAAGTGACCTGGGAGGCTCAGGCGGCAGCACTGGCGGCGGCGCTTGAAGCGGGCGAGCTTCATCCTTGCGAGGCCTCGGATGTGGAGATATCCGCGCTCTACAGCAGCTTGCTCAAGCGGATCGAATCGGGCGAGGCCGCCTGCATTGCGATTGCATGCGTGCGCGGCCAGTCCGTGGCGACCGACGAGAAGGGGAACGCGGGGCGCATCGCCCACGAGCTTCTGGGACGACATCGACTCCTTCGGACCGAGGAGCTGATCAAGCGATGCATCCAGGCCGAGCTGATCAGCGTGTCCGAGGCGGACGAGTTCAAGGCCACGCTTGCGCGGAACCGCTACGACATGAAGTTCGCGTCGTTCGCGGATCTCGCGGCGGCGTGAATGACGGAGTCACGGATGATGCCGAGCACAGCCTTCCGACCCCTGCGAGGCTCCGTCGCACCCCTGCCGCTCTGGCGTGTCGATCGGCAAGGTCAGCCGCATCGGATCGCAGACATGCGCTTGCTGCATCCCGACGGGGTCGAGATGGACTTTCTCGCCCCCTTCGGCTGGCCGCTCGATGCCGCCATGCGCGAGGGCCGCTTCGAGGGCCTGCCCTACCCGCTGCAGGACATGCGCCCACAGGGCTTTCTCGGGCGCTACTTCGCGCGCTTCTACGCCCCGGTGCTGCAGGTCAGCACCGATCCCCACCAGTGGTCCGACGACGACGCGCTGCATGCGATCTCGCTGCTGGGCAGCGACACGCCGGGCGACCTGCTCGTCGGTGAGCGTGCCTGCGCGCAATGGCTGGAGCACCTGCGCCTCTTCAACGCCGGCCAGACCCCGCCGGGGATCAGCGATGACGACGTCCCCGCCGCGTTTCCCTCGCTGGCCCGTCTCGTCCTGACAGATGGCTTGCCGGGATCCTCCGCCGGCGGCGAGTTCCCCAAGTTCACGACGATGCGCCGGATGCCGGATGGCTCGCTGCGTCACGTGCTGGTGAAGTTCACCGCCGATGACGACTCGCCAGCGACTCGCCGCTGGGCCGATCTGCTGGTCTGCGAGCACCTGGCCTCGCGCGTGCTGGTCGAGCAGCTCCGCATTCCCGCCGCGACGTCCCGGATTCATGTCCATGGCGGTCGGACCTTCCTCGAGATCGATCGCTTCGATCGCCACGGGGCGGTCGGCCGGTCCCCGGTGGTGTCGTGGTTCGCGCTCAATGCGACCTTCATCGGCACCGCGGGCCAGCCCTGGCATCAGGCCGTGAGGCCGCTGGTCGACCGGGGCTGGCTGAGCGAGGGCGATCAGTCGGTCATCGAGCAGGTCTGGCATTTCGGCCGCCTGATCGCCAACAACGACATGCACGACGGCAATCTGTCCTTCCGTCCGATCCAGCGCGATGGACACGCGGCGTTCGAGCTCGCGCCGATCTACGACATGCTGCCGATGGGGCTGGCGCCGCGTCGCGATGGCTCGCTGCCTGTCGAGCGATCGGTCAGCCTGAGCGCGGGGCAGGATGAGGCAGCGACAGATGCCACGATCCAGCGCGTCGAGGCCGCCGCACGCTGCTTCTGGCGGACCGCCGCCGAGGATGCGCGTCTGAGCCATGAATTCCGCCAGCTCTGCGAGGCTCGCGCGCATCGTCTGACGTTGGACAATCCGCCCATCGCCGATCACCGCGCATGAACCGCTTGTCCCCATGCCCCTGCGCTACCAAACCGTCCCCGTCACCCCTTTCCACCAGAACTGCTCGATCGTCTGGTGCGACGCCACGCGTGAGGCCGCCGTCATCGATCCGGGCGGTGAAGTCCCGCGGCTGCTCGCCGAGGTCGAGCGCCTGGGCCTGACGCTCAAGGCCATCTGGCTCACCCACGCGCACATCGACCATGCCGGCGGCGTCGGCGAACTTGCCCGCACTCGTGACCTGCCCATCGTCGGGCCGCATCAGGGCGACCAGTTCTGGATCACCGCGCTGCCGCAGCAGGCCGCGATGTTCGGCTTCACGCCCGCGGAGATGTTCACCCCTACCCGCTGGCTCGAGGACGGCGACACCGTCCAGATCGGCCACGAAACGCTGCAGGTCCGCCACTGCCCCGGCCACACGCCCGGTCACGTCGTCTTCCACTCGGCATCGGCGCAGCGCTGCTTCGTCGGCGACGTGCTCTTCGCCGGCAGCATCGGCCGCACCGACTTCCCCGGTGGCGATCACGACACCCTGATCCGCTCGATCAACGAGCGCCTCTGGCCGATGGGCGACGACACCGTCTTCATCCCCGGCCACGGCCCCGAGAGCAGCTTCGGCGAGGAGCGCCGCACGAATCCCTTCGTCGGTGGCCGCTGGGGCTGAGCCCCGCTCATCCCCGCTCACAAGGGCGACAGCCCCGTGTCCAGGAAGCGCGACTCCGGAAATCCGCGCAGCGCCAGCGCGGTCAGCTCCACCAGCTCCTCGAAACTGCGCTCCTTCTGCAGCACCGCCACCCCGCCCATGCGATCGGCCGCGTCGGTCAGCTCGTCGCCGATATAGCCGGTGGTGATGATCACCGGCACTCGCGGCAGCGCCGCCCGGACCGCGAGCGCCAGCTCCAGCCCGTTCATGCCGGGCATGTTGAAGTCGGTGATCAGCAACTGCATCGGCGCGCGGCCCTGCTCCACGTCGCCGAGGCACTCGGTCGGCTCGGCATAGGTCCGGACGTCGTAGCCCGCCTTCTTCAGCAGCGCCTCCACCATCAGCAGCACGATCGGGTCGTCGTCCACGTACACGACGTGTTCGCCCTCGCCCGGCTCGGCCACCTTGGTCAGCGCCGCCGTGTCCAGCGGCGCCCCCTCGCCGGCCGTCACCGGCAGGTAGATCGCGAACAGCGTGCCCATGCCGGGCCGCGACTGCACATCGATCGCGCCGCCGTGCGCGTGCACGATGCCGTTGACGATGTGCAGCCCCAGCCCCGTGCCCTGCCCCCGCGGCTTGGTCGAGAAGAAGGGCTCGAACAGGCGCTGGATCACGTCCTCGCCCATGCCGTGTCCGTCGTCGCGCACGCTCAGCTCCGCGTAGCGCGTCGGCGCCACCCGGCCGATGGTGAACGCATGCGGCACATCGAACTGCACCTCGCGCAGCGCGATGGTCAGCTGGCCGTGACCGCCCGGCATCGCCTGCCACGCGTTCGTGCACAGGTTCATCACCACCTGCTGCACCTCCGCCGGGTCCACCGTCGCCACGCTGTCGTCGTGCAGATCCACCGTGAGCCGCACCGTGGCCGGCAGCGTCGATCGCAGCAGGCCGATGCTGTCCTCGACCAGCGGGCGCAGCCGGTGCTGAGCCAGTTCGTGCGAACTGCCCCGCGCGTAGGCCAGGATGCGCTGCACGATGTCCCGCGCGCGATCACCCGCCCGCTTGATCTGCTGCATGTGACCGCGCAGCGGCGACGTCGCCGGCAATTCGTCGAGCATCATCCCCGCGTGCCCCAGGATCGCCGCGAGGATGTTGTTGAAGTCGTGCGCGACGCCGCCCGCCAGCGTGCCCAGCGATTCCATCCGCTGGATGCGCATCAGCTTCTCCTCGAGATCCACCCGGGTCAGCTCATCGGCCTTGCGCGTCGTGATGTCGATGAACAGCACCACCAGGCCGTGCTCGCAGGGAAAGGAGCGGCACTCGAACCACTTGCCCATGCGGGCGTTGAATTCCTCGTAGATGTGGGCCGTGCGCGACTGCATCGCGGCGCGGGCCTCGACATCGAAGCGGGCGCCCATCACGCCGGGCAGCGTGGCCCAGAAGTCGCGGCCGAGCACCGCCTCGCGGGAGCGCCCGCTCGCGCGTTCGAAGGCGACGTTCACGAACTCGATCTTCCAGTCGTACGCGAGCAGGATCACCGCGTCGGTGACGTAGTCCAGCGCCGCGCCGACGTGCGCGACGCCTTCATCGGGTGCGGCAGGTGCGGAGGATGCACCCGGCCCGTGCGCGGAGTCCTTGCGTGTCATGACGCCCCCTGGTGGACGAGGCGCCAGTGTGGACCTCATCGGACGCCTCGGCAATCAATGTGCCAGACACCTAACTCGTGGGAGGCCCGATGGACACGGGATTCCCGGCCCGATCAGGACTTCGCGGCGGGCGGCTGGAAGCGCTGCGCCGGCTTGGGCGCGCGGGCGTACAGGCCTTGCACCTGGGGCAGCGTGCGCTCGATGTCCTTGATCCGCGTCGGTCCTGACGGGTGCGTCGACAGGAACTGCGGCGGCGCGCCCTTGCTGGCGCGGCCCATCTTCTCCCACAGCGAGATGCCGGCCCGCGGGTCGTAGCCGGCGCGGGCCGCGAGCTCCATCCCCACGAGGTCCGCCTCGCTCTCGTCCTCGCGGCCGAAGCTCAGCGAGGCCAGCTGCCCACCGATCTGCGCGATGCCCCGTCCGACATTGCCCAGCCCGAACACGGCGGCGCCGAGCTCGATCAGGCCGTTCTTGGCCATGTCCTTGCCGATGCGCTCCCGGGCGTGTTCCCGCAGCGCATGGGCCATCTCGTGGCCCATGATCATCGCGACCTCGTCGTCGCTGAGCTGCAGCTGCTGGAGGATCCCGTAATAGAACGCGATCTTGCCGCCCGGCATGCAGAAGGCGTTGAGCTCGCGACTGGCGATCAGGTTCACCTCCCAGCGCCATTGGCGTGCGCGCGGGTTCCAGGATTCGGCGAAGGGCACGATGCGCTGCGCGATCGCGCGCAGGCGGAGGAGCTGAGGTTCGTTGGGACCGGCCAGCGCATTCTTCGCCTGGGCCTGCCTGAGCATCTGCGTGTACTGCTGCTGGGCGGCCGCCTCGATCTGTTCGGCCGAGACGAACCTGGTGAACCGGCTGGTGCGGCCGACATCGACGCCCTCGCGCGCGGGCTGCTGTTGCTGGGCCCAGGCCGGCGTCAGCGCGCCAAGTCCTCCGGCGGCCAGCAGCCCGGTGAACAGCCGCCGCGCGGGTTGTCGCGGCGCGCGGTCAGCGTCAGCGGGACCGCAGCTCCTGCAGTCGCAGCGACCGAATCCATACGTGGGCGCCGACGGCAGGTGGATGTCGGCATCGAGGGAGAAATCAGCATCAGCCATGGCGGCATTCTAGGGAGGCGACAATGGCCCCCATCATGTCCCAGCCGCCCTTGATCACGCCGTCCCCGGCCTGTGCCACCTCGCCGCTCGACCCCCAGGAGTTCCGCGCCGCGCTGGGCATGTTCGCCACCGGCGTCACCATCGTCACCGCTCGCGCCGAGGACGGCACGCTGGTCGGTCTGACGGCCAATTCGTTCAATTCCGTGTCGCTGACGCCGCCGCTGGTGCTGTGGAGCCTGGCGCGCCGCGCCGGATCGATGCCGGTGTTCAGCCGCGGCTCGCATTACGCGATCAACATCCTGGCCGCGGATCAGAAGGAGCTCGCGCAGCGCTTCGCCACGCGCGACATCGACCGCTTCGCCGGCGTGAAGTTCCGCGAGGGCTGCGGCGGCGCGCCGGTGCTGGAAGGCTGCGCGGCCGTCTTCGAATGCGCCAACCGCAGCCAGTACGAGGAAGGCGACCACGTCATCTTCGTCGGCGAGGTCGAGGCCTGCTCCCGCGCCGAGCACGCCCAGCCGCTGATCTTCCACGGCGGCCGCTACTACACCGAGCTGCCGATCTGAGCGGACGCTGAGCCGCCGCTCAGCCGCTCATTCCCGCATCCGCTCATTCACCGGCGTGCCGCCCCACGGGCCAGAAGGCCGGCAGGCGGCGCATCGCGTGCCAGCGCCACGCCGTGACGAGGGCGGTCAAGGCCGCGGAGCCCGCCACCAGCCAGATCGGCGAGAACCCCCAGAAGTTGGTCGCGGCGACGCACGCGCCCATGCCGATCAGCACGCTGAAGGTCAGCATCGCCACGCGCGCGCCGGTGGGCGGCGACTGCCGTGACCAGTCGCGCCAGACCAGCAGCCCCGCGGGCAGCGCCGCGGCGGCGAAGTGCAGGCCCAGCATCGGATGGTCCGGCGTTCCGAAGGGACTCGTGACCCCCGGCGCCAGCGCCGCCATCAGCAGGATCATGAGCACGCCCGCGCACCACGCCAGCACGAAGTGCCGCATCCAGCGCATCGCCAGGCGGCTGTTCATGGCCTCGCCGCGCGGCAGTCCCGGCACCAGTGTGAGCAGCGCCTGTTCGCGCCGCGTCTGATGAAGCGTCGACGCCAGGCCGAACAGCGGGCTCAGCATTGCGCTGATCAGGCCGATGGACAGCCCCGGCATTGCCGAGCGGATCACCCGGCCCGCCTTCTCCGGCCAGATCGCGATCAGCGCGAATTCCGCCAGCAGGAACATGGCGAACAGCAGGGCCGTCGTCGACCCGGTGGCCGACCAGTGCAGGCCGCGCAACACGGCGAGATCGGCGCGCGCGGTGACGCTCGCGGCGGTGGGGCGCGCCGTGCGCAGCAGGTGCTCGCGCCACAGCGGATGCCCCCACTGGAACAGGCGCGTGAGCGGCGCCCACGGGCCCGTCGGCGACGGCGCCTTCGCGCCGCCATGCAGGGACATCACCTGACGCATGCGCTGCGCCTGGCGCCAGGAGCGGTCATGCGTCGCGCCGCCGGCCTGGAAGAGCTGCCAGAGTCCCGCCGCGCACGCGAGCAGGATCGCGGAGGTCTGCGTGAGCGGCTGGCGCTGATGCCAGGCCCACAGCATGTCCAGCAGCGACAGCGTCAGCGGCTGATCGCGCAGCGGCGGCATCACCAGCCAGGGCAGCACCCAGAACGGGATCCACAGCATCGGCCAGCGCAGGCAGGCGGCGAAGGCCAGCATGCCGACCGCGGCGACCATGATGAACACCAGCGTGTGTCCGAAAGCCAGGCCCATCAGCGCGCCGATCGCCACCGCCAGGGCCAGGAACACGCTGACGGCGCACTCGCGCAGGCGGCGCAGCTGCCCCGGCATCAGGTGCGCGGAGATCGGATCGTTCAAGCCCATGAGCGCGCTGCCGGCGGCCCACCAGGTCAGGAAGAGCGCGATCGCGGCGGACACGCAGAAGGTCCCGGCCACTGCATCGGGACGCGCGCTGGTCGTCGCCAACGCGGTCAGGGCGAGCACCGGCAGCGCCAGCCACCAGACGCGGCCCACCTTGCGTCCCGTCGTCCGCAGCACCGCCATGTGGCCGCCGACACCGGGCAGTCCGGGTGATCGCGGCAGCCCGGGCAGGCCCGGGCGGGGCGACGCGGCGCTCATTGCGTCAGCTCCAGGAAGAGGTCCTCGAGATTGAGCGCTTCGCAGCGCAGCGTGGCATCGCCCTGCGGCAGCCGGCCATCGGGGAAGCGGGCCAGCCAGCGAGCCTGATCGCCGAGCTCACGCCGGCTCAGCACCTGGCCGCTGAAGGCGTCCACCGTGGCCTGCAGGCGCGCGGCCGGGCCGGCGAGCAGGCGGACCTCGTCCGACAGCACATCCTGCGGGGCTTGCAGCGCGATGCGGCCGCGGCTGAGGAAGGCGATGTTGAAGGCTACGCGCTCGAGGTCGGACAGGATGTGCGTCGAGAACACGACGGTCGTGCCGCGATCGATCACCTGGTCGACGAGCTCGCGCAGGAAGTCGCGGCGACCGGCGGGGTCGAGGCTGGCCACGGGCTCATCGAGCACGAGCAGGTCGGGTTCGTGGGCCAGCGCGCGCACGATGGACAGGCGTTGCTGCTGGCCTTGCGAGAGCTTCGAGATGCGTCGATCGCGCGGGATGTCCCAGCGCGACATCAGGCCGTCGACCTTGGCGTCGCTCCATCGGGGATAGAAGCTGCGGAAGTAGCGCAGCAGGTCGCCGACGACGAAGTCCTCGAACAGCGCCGCGTGCTGGGGCACGTAGCCCAGGCGCTCGCGCAGCGCGTCGTCGGGCGTGAGCGCGGACTGGCCGAAGAGGCGGACCTCGCCGGCCTGCGGTTCGCGCAGGCCGAGCAGGGTCTCGAGCAGCGTGGTCTTGCCCGCGCCGTTGCGGCCGAGCAGGCCGACGACCTGACCGGCGGCGAGCGTCCAATCGAGGCCGGCGATCACGCCGGGCTGGTCCTTGAAATCGACCCGCAGGCCGGTCGCCCGAACGGGCGGCGCCCCGAGGGCGTCGTCCACCATGGCCGGCGCCTGGCCGATCGTGATCGTCTGGTTCATCGCGTCTCTCCCGTGTCCTCGAGCAGCGCCTTGAACAGGGACAAGACCTGTTCGGGCGGCAGTTCCAACTGGCGAGCCTCGGCGGCCGCCTTCTCCAGTACCGGCCGCAACAGCTCGACGCGGCCCCGTGTCCTCATCGCGCGCTGGTGCTGCGCGGCCACCACCATGGGCAGGCCGCGGCGGCGCTCGACCAGGCCTTCGGCCTCCATCAGCCCGAAGGCCTTGGAGACCGTCATCGGATTGACCGCCAGGGCCTGCGCCAGTTCCCGCACCGAGGGGATCTCCTGCCCGGCGACCAGCTGGCCGCTGGCCACGCGCCGGCGCAGCTGCTCCACCAGCTGGCGGTAGATCGGCTCGGGGGAGCCGGGGTTGATGCTGAAAAGCAGGTCGGAGTCCATCGTGCGGCGAGTGGCGCCGAGCGGTCATCGTCGGCGTGTATCAGTACAGTAATACAGCCAGGCGGAGGACGTCAAGGGGGAGCCGGAACGGAGGATGGTGGCGCCACCCGAAGGCGTCAGGGTTGCTGGTCAATGGCCCTCAGCTCGATCGCAGGCACTGGTCCCAGCCAGCGCAGATCCACGCGCCTAGCGGGCCGCTGAAGCGACCACAGCCCCCTCGACCAGCTCGAGGGCTGGCCAGATCGACCGCGCGCCGCCTGGCGCGCTCCAGCTCATCGACGCCGCTACGGCGCCGGCGCAGCTGCTGGACCTGGCGCAGCTGAACCGGGCCGGCGCCCAGGCACGCCTGCACCTGCCGGGCAGCGAGGTCAAGCGTCATAAGGGCGTGTCTAGGACGCACCGAGGCGCGCGAGGTCGCAGCAAGCCTTCCGGCAGGCAGGCCTCACAGTCGCCTACTTCGCCCTCGGCCGGACCCTAGGGGTGCAGCCACGTACTCTTGGGTGCTATGCCATCGGGAGGAGACAGCAACCCCTGCTGAAAAGCGTCTAAGCCCGGATTCAGTTGCTAGTTCGGGATAGCTGGGCCCGCGACTTCAACGGGATCTGCATCAGATGCCACGCCGAACGGCTGCAGTTCTCGGAAGCGGTCGCACGCTGTGATCCTCCAATCCAGGATCGCCTCGTTGCATTCTTGGCTCAGGCCGTTTGGGTGGGGTAGTCGGTGTAGCCCAGCGACCCTGGCGTGTAGAAGGTCGTCGGGTCTGGGGCATTCAAAGTAGCGCCGGCCCGCATGCGCTTGACCAGGTCGGGGTTGGCGATGAAGGGGCGAGCGAATGCGATCAGGTCCGCGTGGTCAGCTTGGAGCGCGCTTTCTGCGCTGGTCTTGTCGTAGCCGCCCGCCAGAATGAAGAGGCCCTTGAATGAAGAGCGCATGCCTGCCTTGAGTTCGGCGGGAACGGCCGGCGCGCCCATGGCCGAGTGGTCCAGCACGTGCATGTAGACGAGGCCGAGTTCCGACAACTGCTGTGTCAGTGCCAAGTACTGCGCGTCGACATCAGCGAAGGGCCCTGTGCTGTTGAAAACGCCGTAGGGCGAGAGACGGATGCCGACACGCTGCGCACCGATCGCTGCCGCAGTTGCGCGAGCGACCTCGACCGCAAAGCGATTGCGGCCCTCGATGCCTTCGCCGTAGCCGTCCGTGCGGCGGTTCACGTTCGCATTAAGGAACTGTTCGATCAAATAGCCATTGGCCGCGTGTAGCTCGACGCCGTCGAAGCCTGCGTCGATGGCGAGTTGCGCGGCCTTTGCGTATTCACCGACAGCGTGAGCGATGTCGGCTGCGGACATCGCGCGAGCTGCGCTGTGCGGCTGCATGCCCTGCACATCGGTGTACATCTCCCCGGGACAGACTTCGGCCATGGGGCCAAGGACCTCGGCTCCTGCAGGCAGGTTGGCCGCATGGCTGACGCGGCCGGTGTGCATGAGCTGCACGAAGACCTTGCCACCCTTGGCATGAATCTCTTCAACGACAGACTTCCAGCCGCGCACATGCGCTTCACTGAACAGTCCGGGGATGCGCGCATAGCCGAGACCGTTGGGCGACGGCGATGTGCCCTCGGTGATGATCAGTCCGGCCGTGGCACGCTGGCCGTAGTACTCGGCCATCAGCTCGTTGGGCGTGTTGGCATCGACCGCGCGGCTGCGCGTCATCGGGGCCATGACGACGCGGTTGGCGAGTTGAAGCGACGAGGAGGTGAAAGGTTGGAGGAGCATGGTCTGACTGTTTGTGAGCCTGAAACGGCGGGTGAATAGAGTGCGAGCGGGCAGCGAGGAAGCCTCGTCACTTGATCTTGATGACGACCTTGCCCTTGGCGCGACCGAGCGCGAGGTAGTCCAGGGCTTCCTTGGCTTGGTCGAACGGGAACACTTTGTCGATGACCGGTCGGATGCGCCCCGACTCGAGCAGCGATCCGATTTCTGCAAGCTGCCGCCCATCAGGCCGCACAAAGTGGAAGGCGTAGCTGATGCCCTTTTTCGTGGCCAGCTTCCGGATCTTGCGGCTCATCATGCCGAACACGAACTTCAGGAGGAAGTTCAGCTTCTTTGCTTCAGCAAAGGCCGCGTCCAACGGGCCAATGAGAGAAACAACCCGCCCGCCCGGTTTCAGGATGTTCAGCGACTTCTCGATGGCATCGCCGCGCACCGTGCCCAGCACGGCGTCGTAGCCGCGCAGAACCTGGTCGAATTCCTGCTTTTTGTAGTCCACGATTTCATCGGCACCCAGGCCGCTGACAAGTTCGACATTGCCCGTGCTGACAGTCGTTCCCACTTTGGCGCCGAGTTCGTGAGCCAACTGGATCGCAAACGTGCCGATGCCGCCAGAGCCTGCGGGGATGAACAGCTTCTGACCGCGGCGCAGGCTGATGCGCTCCTTCAGCGCCTGCCAGGACGTCAGCGCGACCATCGGGATCGAGGCGGCCTGCACAAAGTCCAAGTTGGTCGGCTTCAGCGCGGCTGCGCTCTCTGGTACAGCGGCGAACTCTGCAATGGATCCCTTGCCCAGGTCGAAGAGACTGGCGTAGATCTCGTCACCCGGCTTGAAGCGGGTCACGCGGCTGCCAACCTCGATCACTACGCCGGCCAAGTCGCTGCCGAGGACGGCCGGCAGCTTGAAATGCAGGACGGGCTTGAACGTGCCGACCGGGACCATGTTGTCAATGGGGTTCACGCCCGCCGCGTGCACCTGGACCAGCAGTTCGTCTGGTTGCAACGTTGGGCGGTCGATGTTGGCGAACCCGATGTCGGGGGACTTGCCGTAGCGTTTGAAGGTGAGCGCTTTCATGCTTTCTTCCTTGTTCCTGGGGATGCCAGGGTAGGGGCCGTTTTTCGCGTGAGCTTGCCATCGCGTTCACGCTGAGCGCGTTTTGGGCGCTTGCTGCAAGATTCGTTGATGCAATCTTCAAGAGACAGGCGGTTTGATGAGCGGGGTGTCACCGGACGTCATTCGCCGAGTAACTGAACTCCGTGGCGGAGGAAGCGCTGCTGGGATTGGAACTGCGCGGCGTGGAGGGCCGAGCGGCGATGAAGCGGGGAGCGTGGTGTAGTGTCTGTCGCTCAGGCTGCCTCTGGACTCAGTCGGACAGGAAGGCCAGTGCCTTGGGCACGAAGTCCTTGTGGTACTGGAAGATGCCGCCGTGGCCGGCGTCCGGGTAGATGACCAACTGCGCGTTCGGTAGGCGCTTCGCCAAGTCCAAGGAATTGCGGGCGGGCACCATCCGGTCGTCATCTCCATTGACCACCAGCACCGGCTGCTTGATCACCGACAGGTCGGCAGGACGCTTCTGCCCCCAGGCGCTCAGTGCCTGCAGTTGCGACACATAGGTCCAGATGGCGATCTCGGCATCACGGTCGTCGGTGCGTTCCTGAAGGCGCCCCAGGAAGGCCTTGCCGGCTTCAATGCCGTTAGGGCTGCGCGTGAAGAACAGGTACTGCTTGGGATCCTGACCGGTGAGCTTGGCACGGATCAGGTCCTGATTTGCGACACCTGCCACCGCGCTGATGCCGTCGCCGCCTGCGGGGCCCGTGCCCGCCAGGATCATTCTGCGAACCAGCTGGGGCTCTTTGAGCACGATCTCCTGGGAGATCATGCCGCCCATGGAGAAGCCGAACAAGTCGACCTGCTTGAACCCTTTGGCCCTGATGAATCTGATCGCGTCATCGGCCATCTGCTCGATGGTGTCGGCCGGCTTGCCAGTAGAAGAGCCCACGCCCCGGTTGTCGAACGCGATCACGTGATGTTTGGCGGCCAACCCGTCCACGACGCGCGGATCCCAGTTGTCCAGCACGGCGGCCAGGTGTGCCAGCAAGATCACGGGCGTGCCGCCGTTCTGCTGCCCCAGTTCACGGTAGGAGAACGTCACGTCGCCCGCAGCGACGCTTTGGGTCCGCACGTTCTTCCACGTCACCGGCAGCGATTGCTGCGCAGGGTTCCGGGCGTCACCGGCAGCGGTGGCGGTGGCATTGGCTGCCCATGCGCTGGAAGCCGCCAGGATGCCGGCCAGCGCCAGCGCGTAAAAGGTCGATTTGATGGATGGGTTCGACATGACAAGGTTCCGAGGGGCATGGACCAGGGAAGCTCAGGCTTGGGCGCGGTAACGGTCGGCGGCGTGCGCCTGTCGAATGTCAGAAAGCAGGCCCTGGCGCGCGCCGTCCAGTGCGTCCCAGCGCTCGGCCACATGGAGCGGCGGAATCGTGACGAGTTCCCTGCGGTCGTAGCCGACTAGTGCGGCATCGACCAGTTCGTTGACGTCCATCACTTCGGAGAGGGTGTTGACGTCAATGCCGGCGCGCTCCCAGATCTCGGTGCGGGTGGCCGCCGGTAGCACAGCCTGGACATAGATGCCCTTGGGCGAGAGCTCAAGGTTCAGTCCCTGCGACAAGAACAGGACAAAAGCCTTGGTCGCGCCATACACCGTCATGCCGAACTCGGGTGCCAAGCCCACGACCGAGCCGATGTTCACGATGGCACCTGCGCCGGCCTGAACCAGGCGCGGAGCGATCGCTGCAGCCAGCCGAGTCAAGGCCGTGACGTTGAGCGTGATAAGCCGCTCGATGTCTTGCGCGCCTTGCTGGACGAATCCGCCGGACTGCGCCATGCCCGCGTTGTTGATCAGCACGCCGATCCGCGGGTCATCGCGCAAGCGGGCTTCTACGGCTGCCAGGTCACTTTGCTGCGTGAGATCTGCCCGCAGCACCTCAATCTTCACGTTGTGGGTCTTGAGCAGGCGGGCGGCCAGTGCGTCGAGCCGGCGTTCGTCGCGAGCGACGAGAACCAAGTCATGTCCGCGCTGTGCGAAGCGCTCGGCGTAGGTTGCACCAATGCCGCTGGATGCGCCGGTGATGAGGGCGGATGGGAGGGTGGTCATGTTTGTGGGTCCTGAGTGGCGCCTGCCGTTTGTCCGATGAGTTCGAACGACAGGCGGAATGCGGTTCCGGTCCATCAATGATGACGGTCATAATCCAACATGTCAACACTTTAATGATGTTCGTCATCAATATAGAATGCTGCCCAACACGTGAGAGACCAAGGCAGGCCATCGATGAGGATCACCAAGGCGCAGGCGCAGGCGAATCGGGCGCATGTGGTGGAGACAGCTTCCGAGCTGTTTCGTGAGCGCGGCTATGACGGGGTAGGTGTGGCCGACTTGATGGCCGCCGCCGGCTTCACGCACGGCGGCTTCTACAAGCAGTTCGGCTCCAAAACCGACCTGATTGCCGAATCGGCGGCTTGTGGCATCGCCCAGACAGTGGCGCTGACCGCGGATGGCATATCACCGGCCGAGTTCGTGAGGCAGTACCTGTCTCGCGAGCATCGCGACCATCGTGGCACCGGCTGCACGATGGCCGCTTTGGGTGGAGATGCGGCCCGTCAGCCCGACTCGGTCCGAGCCGCCTTTGCGGCGGGCATTGAGAACCTGGTGACGGCGTTGAGTCGCTGCGACGGCGTTGGCGCCGAGTCAGCAGACGCGAGCGAGACGCGAGCCAGGGTGCTGGCCGTGCTCTCTCACGCGGTGGGAGCGATCGTCATGTCTCGGGCTTGCCCGGACGATTCGTCGCTCGCAGAGGAGTTTCTGACGGCTGCACGAAAAGCGATTTTGGCGTCGCTGGCCTTGCCGCCGGAAGCTGAGCTGCACCTCCCCGAAACTAGTCGTGAGCTTGGAGAGACTTGACCGGGAGGCGCGGAGGATCCGGGTGTAGGTGCCGATCCGGACTTGTTGATCTCTAGAGCAGAGGCCCGGACCGCCGGAGCGAGGTAGCACCTTCCGGCCCGAGCGAGCCGGAGTCAGTTCTCCGTATCTGCGGACATGCGAATGTTTTAGTCAGCCCAGGGCTGAAGCAAAGCCTTGCGGGTCGTCCTGCGGCCTTCCAATAGGCGATGCGCCTCGGCCGGCCGTGAGAGGGAAAGCACGGTGCCGACCTGAATCTTCACCTTCCCCTCCGAGACGAGGCCTACCAACTCGCTTACCGTTGCCATGAGCAACTCGGCATCGGCCAATAGACGCAGATATAGCAGCCGCTCACCGAGTGATTCATTGATGTGAGCCGCCAAGGATCAACGAGCGCGGTCTCGCCGCTGGACTGGCCCCCGACAGGGTCAGTTCAGAGATGAACGGTTTTCGACAGGGCTCTCGCGCCGTCCGGGTTCGGATCAGGCAGCCGGGCGAGCTGGGCCTGGGCCAGCCGGTGGTAGATCGGGATGCTGATCCAGCGGGACACCACGCTGGCCAGCAGCGCCGCGGCCATGAGGCTGAGCACCATCGAGTGGCCGTCGACCATCTCCATGACGATGATGAAGGCGGTGACGGGGGCTTGCGTCACGGCAGCCAGGAACGCGGTCATGCCGATGGCGATCATGACGGCGGCGCCTTCGGTCGTATGGGTCAACTGCGCGATGTCGCTGCCGATGCCCGCGCCAATGGCCAGCGACGGGGCAAAGATGCCGCCAGGAACGCCGGACCAGACGGCCAGCCAGGTCGCGATGATGCGCAGGGTGACGTAGAGCACGGGCAGGTCGAGGTGGCCCTCGACCAGGCGCCGGGTGTACTCGTAGCCGCTGCCGTCGGTGGCGCCCTGACTGACCAATCCGATCACGGCGATGGCCACGCCGCAGGAGAAGGCAAACCGGACCGGGTACCTGGCGCGCAGTCGGCTGAATCGATCGTTCCCACCGAGCAGGCTGCGTTGCAGCAAGCGCGAGAACACGCCGCCCAGCAGCCCGCACCCGAGCGCGGTCAGCAGTCCCGGGAGCAGATGGCTCCAGGTCAGCTGGTCGACGCGCAGGCGGCCGAAGTAGCTCGCGTTGCCGAAGACCGAAACCGCCATCAGGCCCGAAAGCACGATGGCGGCGATGATCAGGCCGCTGCTGCGCTGTTCGATCTTCCGGGTCAGCTCCTCGATGGCGAACATGACGCCGGCCAGCGGCGCGTTGAAGGCGGCGGCGATCCCGGCCGCGCCCCCGGCGACCAGGAGACCGTCGTGGTTCAGCGGTGAGCGTTTCGGGAGCCAGCGCTGCGCGTGCTGCATCACCCCGGCGGCGATCTGCACGGACGGGCCCTCGCGGCCGATGGCCAGTCCGCCCAGCAGTCCGCCCGAGACCAGGAGCAGCTTGGACACGCTGAGCTTGAGCGACACGAACAAGCCCTGATGCGCGGGTCCGACGCGGGGCGACAGCGCGGCCATCACCTGGGGGATCCCCGATCCGGCGGCGCCTGGCGCGAACCGCCGGGTGATCCAGACGAGGGCGGCCGTGCAGCAAGGCGTCCAGATCAGTGGTGCCCAGGGTGACCAGGCCCTGAGCGCCGCGAATCCGTTGATCGCCACATCGCTGACCCAGGTGAAGAGCACGACGGCCAGGCCCGCGGCGACCGCGAAGGACAGCACCACCGTGCGCGCCAGCCACTGCCGCCAATCGGTCAGGTCCTCCCGCACGGCGGCGAGGAAGTCGGGCTCCGCGTGCGGATGGGCGGCCGAGGGTGGTGGCTCGGCGGGTCGGTCGGGATCGGGGGAGCGGGACGGACGCGGCGGCTCTTCGGTCATGGCGCGAGTATCCCGCGCGTGTCCCGGACCCTCGCGATCAGTTCAGCGGCACCCACCCCGACGGAGACCAGCGCAGCAGCACGTCCGACAGCGGCGTGGCGGACTTGCCCATGATCTCGCGCACCTGCGCGCGCAGCGCGTCGAGCGTGGCCGCGTCGTCGTCGCCGACGTACAGCACCGTGTCGTTCGCGGGCACCGCCACGATCAGCTTGCCGCCTTGCGCATCCGCCAGGGGCTTCCAGTCGTCGATGAAGATCAGGCGGCTGGGCTGGGGCACCGCGCCGTCCATCTTGCCGACCTCGCCCGCGGGCACCGGCTTGGCGGTCTGCAGCACCTGCGGCAGCGCGTCATAGGTGTTCTTGCGCGCGGTCTCGCGCGTCTGATCCACCGACAGCCCCAGCGTCTTGTAGTCCTGCTCGGCGATCAGGCGCGACGCGCGCATCGTGTCGAAGACCGGCACCGTCACCAGCGGGCCGACGAACGCGCGCGGGCGGAAGGTCGACGCATCGCCGCCCATGTCGCGCTGCGCCTGCTGCACCGACGCGGCCGTGCGCACCACCAGCCGCAGCGACTCGCGCTTGGCCGGGATCGTGCCCGCGCGGAACTGCTGCGCGGTGGTCTTCACGAACGCGTTCACGTCGTCGGCGCAATTGCTGCGATTGGACTCGCAGCCCGCGTAGAGCTTGTCGATGCGGGTGCGTTGGCTGGCGATGCCGATGACCAAAGGCTCGCGAACCACCACCGTCTCACCGCCCAGTTGCGGGCGAAGTTGCGTGGCGACGTACTCGGTGAAGCCGGCCGCGTCGCGCGGCACGCCGCCGGTCTGCGCGAACGCCGGGGCGACGCTCAGGGCGAGCGCCAATCCGGCCAGGAAGGTCTGTCGTTGTTGGAGTCGACGAAGACGCATGTCGGGCATGAGGACCTCCGTGAAGTCATGGGGAGGTCCCGTTTGGGCAAGAGGCGCTCCCGCCTCTTGCCCCCGCGTTATCAGCCCTGCACGCGGTACTGGTCCGCCTTGGCCACGCCTTCCATCGCCGGATCGCTGATCGACGGGGCGCCGGTCTCGATGTGGCCGGCGAAGCGGCGCAGGTAGTCCGCCTGCCCCGTCACGCGCACCGACACGTCGTACCAATGCGCCGCGATCGCCACGCCGACGCGGACCTCGCTGCTGCTGCGCGCCGGCACGTTGACCGTGCGAGCCGCGACGGACTGGTACTTGTTGTGCGACACGGTGAAGCTCGCCGCGACCGGGCCGGTGTTCACCAGCGTCAGCACCAGCTCGCCGGTCGACGGCGCGTGCCGGGCGACGACGTCCGGGTTGGGCTGACCCGCCGCGGCGGGTCGGCGCGCGTTGCCCGTCAGGTGACGATGGAAGCCGTTGGGGCCGAGGATCCACAGGTCATACGCGCCCGTGGACTGCGGCGCGAAGCTGCCACTGAGCTGCTTGCCGGCCTCGACCGTGTAGCGACGCGGGATCTCCGTCAGGCGCGTGCGGTCGTAGACATGGAAGACCGCGGCGGCCGCGCCCGTGTTCTGGAAGCTGACCGCCACCGTCGTCCCGTTCGGACCGGCGCCGGGCGTCACGGTGCTCGTCGCCTGCAGGTCGTAGGGTAGCGGGCGGGCGGGCCGCACGCCGGTGTCCTGCGAGGGCAGCTGCAGCGCGCCCGGGATCGGCGGCGTCGTCGTGCCGGGCAGCGCGCGCGCCTTGTTGGCCAGCGCGACGGTGTTGGGCAGCTTGGAGAAGAACTCGCTGTCCTCGGGATCGGCGAAGTTGAAGCACGAGCTCAGATCGCCCGCGACCGCGCGGCGCCACGGGCCGATGTTGGGCTCCATCACGCCGAAACGCGCCTCGATGAAACGCAGCACCGAGGTGTGGTCCGCCACCTGGGAGTTGACCCAGCCGCCCTTGCTCCACGGCGACACGACATACATCGGCACGCGCGGACCCATGCCGTACGGACGGTGCAGGTAGGTCGGCGAGGCGCCGTTGAGGATCTCGCAGTGCTCGCCCGTCGTGGCGACGGTGGAGCCGCCCGCGAGCGTGGCCTGCGCCGGGTCGGCGTTCCAGCTCAGATAGGACGGCGCGGCCGGCGGCGGCATGTGGTCGAAGAAGCCGTCGTTCTCGTCGAAGTTGATGAACAGGACGGTCTTGGCCCACACCTCGGGATTGGCGGTCAGCGCGTCCAGCACCTTGGCCGTGTAGTCCGCGCCCTGCGCGGGGCTCGACGGACCGGGATGCTCGGAGCCCTCGGCGGTCGCGACGATCCACGACACCTGCGGCAGGCGGTTGTTGACGACATCGTTGCGCAGCAGGTCGAGGTCACGCGTGGAGATGCCGCGATCCTTGAGCACCTGCGAGTAGCCCGGGCGGTTGTACCAGCCGTCGCGGAACACCTTGAAGCCGGCAAGCGAGTTGTCGGTGAAGTTGTCCGCCATGTTCTGGTAGACCTGCCAGCTGATGCCCGCTGATTGCAGGCGCTCGGGGTAGGTGGTCCAGGTGTAGTCGTCCAGCGGGTTGGCGTTGAACCAGTCGTGGCTGTTGTCGGTGGACGGTCCGTTGCCCAGGCGCAGCGGGTCGTTGGTGCCGGTCCACAGGAACAGACGGTTGGTGTTGGTGCCGGTCTGCGTGGCGCAGTGATAGGCGTCGCAGAGCGTGAACGCGTTGGCCAGCGCGAACTGGAACGGCAGGTCCTGGGCCTTGAAGTGGCCCATGGAATGGTTCTGCTTGGCCTTGGGCCAGTTGTTCATGCGGCCGTGGTCCCAGGCGGCCTGCGCGTCGGTCCACGAGTGCGGCGTGCCGCTGACGCGCATGAAGGCGAAGTTCTGCGCGGTGTTCAGGTGGAAGGGCGCGATGGCACCGGGCGCGGCGTTGTTGACGGTGGGCTGGACCCAGACCGAGCGGCCCTTGACGTTGGCCGAGTCGGCCACCGGTGCGGGGAAGGGATCGCCGAAGCCGCGCACGCCGTTGAGCGTGCCGAAGTAGTGGTCGAAGGAGCGGTTCTCCTGCGTGAGGATCACGATGTGCTCGACGTCGCGGATGGTGCCGGTGCGCACGTTGGCGCGGATGGACAGCGCGCGGGCGATGGCCGGCGGGAAGCTGGTCATCGCGGCGGTGGCGCCGGCCGCGCCGGCAACGGCGCGCAGGAACTGGCGGCGCGGGGTGTGGTCTTGCGTCATGGCGGGCTCCTCAGACGGCGGTGGACGACGGCGTGGCGGACGAGGCCTTGCGGCGGCGGATCACCAGCGCGGCGACGGCCAGGCCGCCCAACGCGAGCGCGCCGGAGGCGGGTTCGGGCACGGCGGAGCTGAAGGTCAGGTCGTCCATCACGAAGAAGGCGGGATCGTTGCTGCGGAAGACCAGGCGGTCGACCAGGCCCGCGTAGCCGCTGGACAGGAAGGTCGGGCTGTCGCTCAGGCCGAGCGTGGTGGTCGAGGCGACGAGCGAGCCGCCGAAGTAGAGGTCGATGGCGACGTTGACGCCGTCGAAGCCCGCGAACCACGCGCCCTGGAAGGTGCTGGGCGTCAGGAAGCCGATGGCGCTGGTGGCGCTGCTGCCGTCGAAGCCGAGCGTGGCACGGCGGTCGCCGGAGTGGGCGGTGTAGGGCGACTGCTCGCCGGAGAACTGGAACCAGGAGCTGGCGGACCAGTCGAGGCCGGCGTAGTGGGCCGGGACCAGGCCGTCGTCGGTCAGGTCGTCGAAGGTGACGACGGTGGCCGAGGCGAAGGGGGCGGCCACGGCCAGCAGCAGTGGCAGGCAGGCGCGTTGGAAGACGCGTTGGACGACGCGGTGGAAGTTGCGGGCGAAGGGCTTGCGCATGAGGGGAGCTCCAGGAATCTGCGGAAGGAAGTGCCGCGCCGACGCTGATGGGGTCAGGTTTTGTCGAAGCGAGGACGCAGGGAAACGCGGCGCATGTTCGGAGCCCGGGGTGACAGTCCGGTGAACGGTCGATGTCGAAGCCGGGCGCGTGAATTGCTCGCGCGGGTGCCGTCCCTGGAAGCGGGGGCGTGTCGCGAAACCGACGCGGGCGCGTCATGGTTTCGTGGGTGTGGCAAGGATGCGTGGGGGGACTGACTTCCCCCGATCAGGGGCCCTCTGGATTCCGCAGTTTGGAGGAAAGACAGGCGACCGTCTGAGATTGAGACTGAAGGCTTTCCGGGTTGTCATGCCCGACACGTTGGAGCTGAACATGCAAATGCACGAACAACAAGCCAGTCTCGAGGACCTGTCGATGGCGATGCGATTTCTCAAGTCGATCTTCGGCGCGATGGCCGACGCCAATCTCGAGGCGGAATGCGAGGACGGGCCCTGGGAAAGTGTCCCGGGAATGTTGCAGCAGGTGCTGCGTTTTCACGAAGCGTCGGTCGACTATCCCGCATTGATCCTGCGGCGCGCAGCGCGATTCGCGCGTCGTCACTCGCTGCGGCTCGCGGGCCCCCCTTGGTTGGACATCACCTGTGTCGAGGACGTGGCGGCTGGTGCCGTCTATGTAGTTCCCCTCGACATGACACCAGAACAGTCGCTGGTATGGGACGAGCGATTCCTGTCGCGTCTCTCTGACCAGGACCTGCTCAAAGGTTTCTTCATGGTGAACTTCTGCGGTCGTTCGATGGGGTGATCGATCCGGATCGCTTCAAAGGAGATGGACATGG
The DNA here is from genome assembly GCF_048081605.1 of Roseateles sp. So40a. Classification (NCBI taxonomy): domain Bacteria; kingdom Pseudomonadati; phylum Pseudomonadota; class Betaproteobacteria; order Burkholderiales; family Sphaerotilaceae; genus Roseateles; species Roseateles sp. So40a. The sequence goes on from NZ_CP182288.1 coordinate 5,336,517, forward strand.
GCATCAGCAGCCAGGAGTTCCTCGACATCGCGCGTTCGATGGACCGTGACATCGAGGTTTGGCGCCGAACAGCGATCAGTCGCGCCTACTATGCGGCCTTCCATCGGTGCCAGACCTGGGAGCAGGGACTACACATGAAAGGCGACGATCAAGGGCGACATGGGGTCCACGATAGGCTGATCAGTCGGCTCTTGAACCCGCATCCATCTTGCGCGCTGGAGCTGGCGGAATGCTCGCGCCGGATCGGACAGCATCTGTTGCAACAGCGATCACTTCGCGTCAAGGCGGACTACAGGCTCGAGCTACGTCTCACCGAACGGATGCTTTGCCTCCAGTTGAGGCTGGCCACCAGCGTATGGACTGACTGCAGTGCGCATCCCTCTAGGCGTCGGCGCGCTCATCCCCGCCCCATCGCGAACGCCTGATACCAAGCCACCGCGTCCGCATTCGCCATCGCGTCGCGCTTCATGACCTGCTCCGCGGCGGCGCCGAGCAGCAGCTTCTTGATCGGCAGCTCCATCTTCTTGCCCGACAGCGTGCGCGGGATCGCCTCGACCTGATGGATCTCGTCCGGCACGTGACGCGCCGACAGGGCCTTCTTGATCGACTCCCGCAGCCGCTGCTGCAGCGCCGCGTCCAGCGTCACCCCGTCGCGCAACTGCACGAACAGCAGCAGGCAGCTCGGCCGGCCCAGGTACTCCAGGTCCACCACCAGGCTGTCCAGGACTTCCTCATGCGTCTCCACCGCGCGATACAGCTCCGCCGTGCCCATGCGGATGCCATGCCGGTTGATCGTCGCGTCCGAACGGCCGTAGATGATCCCCCCACCCGTCGGGGTGATCCGCAACCAGTCGCCATGGCGCCAGATCCCCTCTCCGTGGGGGCCGCGATACATGTCGAAGTAGCTCGACAGATAACGCTCATGGTCGCGATCGCCCCAGAAGTACAGCGGCATCGACGGCATGGGCCGCGTGCAGACCAGCTCCCCGACCTCGTCGATCAGCGGATGGCCCTGCCCCTGCGCATCCGCTTCGGAGAACGCATGCACCGCCGCGCCCAGGCTGCGCACCTGCATCTGCCCGCGCACCAGCGGTTCGGTGATCAGACCGGTGAGGAAGGCCCCGGCGAAGTCGGTGCCGCCGCTGATGATGCAGATCCAGATCGGCTCGCCGCCGGGCCGCGGGCAGTTCGCCCAGATCCAGTCGTAGCTCTCGTCGGCCAGCGGGCTGCCGGTGCTGCCGATCGCGCGCAGCCGGCTCAGGTCGCCGTGCGACATCGGCGTGACGCCCGCCTTCAGGCAGCTCGCGTAGAACGCCGCGCCCGCGCCGAAGAAGGTCGCGCCGGACAGCGCCGCGAAGCGCCACAGCGTGCTCCAGTCCGGCGCGTCCTTGGGGCCGGCCGGGCTGCCGTCGAACAGGCAGATCGTCGTGCCGCCCATCAGCGCGCCGACCTGGCAGTTCCACATGATCCAGCCGGTCGAGCTGTACCAGTGGAAGCGGTCGCCCGTGTCCACCGTCGCGCCGACGTTGTTGTGGATCGAGCCCTTGAGCATCTCCAGCAACACCCCGCCGTGTCCGTGAACGATCGGCTTGGGCAGCCCGGTGGTACCGCTCGAGTACACGATCCACAGCGGATGGTCGAAGGGCACGGGCTCCGGCTCGCGCATGCGGGCGTGGGCGATCAGGTCGGTCCAGCGATGCGCGCGCCGCGCGCCCTTGCCGGCGTCCGCATGCCGCGCGAGCGAGGCTGGATCCGCGTGCGGATCGAGCTTGCCCAGCAGGACGACATCGCCCACGGTCGGCAGCTCGGCCAGCAGTTGCGCGAGCATGGCGCGGCGGTCGATGTCCTGGCCGGCGTAACGCACGCCGTCGGCAGCGATCAGCACCTTGGGTTCGATCTGGCGGAAGCGGTCCAGCACCGCCACCGGGCCCATGTCTGGCGAGCACACCGACCACACGGCGCCGAGGCTCGCCACGGCGAGGAAGGCGACGGCGGTCTCCGGCACGTTGGGCAGGTAGGCGACGACGCGATCGCCGCGCCGCACACCGAGCTCATGCAGCGACGCGGCCAGCGCGCCGACTTGTCGACGCAGCTCGGGCCAGCGCAGCTCGCCGAGCTCCCCGCGCGCGAGCATCGCCTCGTCGGCATGGACGATCGCGGGATGGCCGGCGGCCTCGGCCGCATCGGTGTGGCGCAGCGCCTGCGACGCGATGTTCAGCGTCGCGCCGCGGAACCAGACCGCGCCGGGCATGCGTTCCTCGTTGAGCGCGGCCTCGAAGGGCGTGGCCGAGCGCAGGTCGAAGTGGTCCCAGATGCTGCGCCAGAACGCGTCCAGCTCGGTCACCGACCAGCCCCACAACGAGGCGTAGTCCTCGAAGACCAGCCCGCGCTGCTCGTGCAGGAAGCGGCGGTAGTGATCGATCTGCGGCGTCGGGGTCATGCGGGGACTCCTTCTCGGGTCTCGCGACGGTAGCGGGAATCAGCGCTCCGCGTCGTCACGCACGTGACCGCTTGGCAGCTGCTGCCTGCCCACGTTCTCGGCCCACACCCCCGCCAAAAGCCCCTCGCCCGCGGAGCGGGAGAGGGGTTGGGGTGAGGGCTCGGGTGAGTGCACGGTGCCCTTCGCAGAGCCCTCACCCCCCGCCCTCTCCCGCGTTGCGGGCGAGGGGGCCAGAGAAGCTCAACGCTTGGGCAGCTTGTCCGTCTCGATATCGACGTAGGGCCAGAAGATCTGGTTGAAGAACGGGCGCCGGAAGCCGATCAGCCACGGCTGCGCGATGTCCGTGACGATGCGATGCACGCGGAACTTCTGCGGCATGTAGGCCGTGAGCAGCTTCTGCGCCTCGCGCAGCAGCGCGGCGCGCTCCGGGCCGTCGGGCAGCACCAGCATGCGGCGGTAGATCTCGTCGTAGCGGTCCAGCTTGAAGCGGCCCAGGTTCTGCCCGCCCGACGCCGGCCCGTACAGCAGCTCCAGCCCCAGCTGCGCATCGGGCGTTGAGCTGTTGAACCCCAGCTGCCAGATCATCAGCTGACCCGCGCGCGCGGACTTCAGGTTCTCCGGCCACTGCGCCATCCGGATCTTCATCTGGACGCCGAGCTTGTCCATGTCGCGCTTCCACAGCTCGTCATAGGGCTTGGAGCGCGAGTCCGGCGTCGATGCGACTTCCAGCACCAGCGGGCTGCCGTCGGGCTTGTCGCGCCAGCCGTCGCCGTCCTTGTCGACATAGCCATAGGTGTCGAGCAGGGCCTTGGCGCGTGCCAGGTCGAAATCGCTGTTCTCGCTCTTGTAGTCGTCCTGGTAACCCCAGGTCGCCGGCGCGACCACCGACTGCGCGGGCACCGCCTGATGGCGGCGCGTGGTGGCGATCTCGGTGGGCACGTCGGTCGCGAGTCCGATCGCGCGGCGCAACGCGACCTTCTCCGGCGTGTAGCCGCCGACGGTCGCGTCCTCCATGTTGAAGTAGTACATCGTGCGGTCACTGGCCAGCACGCTGTATTGCTGCATCCCCTGCCTGGCCAGGTTGGGCGCGAGCTTGCCGTGCGGGATCGCCACGTCGGCGTATTCCTCGGGCAGCAGGTAGAGCAGGTCGAACTCGCGGTTCAGGTAGGACAGCCAACGCGGCTGCCCCGCCTCGATGATGCTGATCTCCACCGTGTCGATCATCGGCAGCTTGCGGCCCTTGAAGCGCGCGAGCAGCCGTTGGCCCTCGGCATCGTCGGCCGCGGGCTGCGCATCGTAGAAGACGTCGCGATAGCTCGGGTTGCGCACCAGGCGGATCAGCGAGCCCCGCCGCCAGCGGTCGAGCATGAACGGCCCGGTGCCCACCGGGTGCTCCATCGCCTTGCCGGCGTAGGCCTCGATGACCTCGCGCGCGACCGCGCCGTAGGTGTCACCGCCGGCCAGGTTGTAGATGAATCGCGGGCGCGGTTCCGCCAGCTTGAACTGCAGCGTGTAGCGGTCCAGCGCGCGCAGGCCCTCGATGGGCTTGTCGTAGTTGAACGGTTTCTTGGTCTTGAGCGCCTCGGCGCGCAACTCCTCCAGGCCGAGGATGCCTTCCTGCTTGAACGACGAGTACAGCGGCGCCTTGGTCGCCGGGTCGTAGAAGCGCTTGAGGCTGTAGACGTAGTCCTCGGCGGTGAGCTCGCGCCGGCGGCCCTTGAAGGCGGGGTCGTCGGAGAAGTAGATGCCGGGCCGCAGCCGGATGGTCCAGGTGCGGAAGTCCTCCGAGACCTCGGGCATGTCCGCCGCGGTGTTGGGCTTGAGCTTGAACGGCCGCGCGAGGTAGTCGTAGTTGTAGAGCGACTCGAAGATGTGGGACGTGACGATGCGCGAGTACAGATCGCTGATCTGCGCCGGATCGAAGCCCGTCTCCGCCACCAGGAAGGTGTAGCGCAGCGTCTTTTCCTGCGCGGCCAACGATGCCGACGCTGGCGCCGAGCTGCCGTTCCCGGGCGCCGTCGGTTTCGCGCCCTGCGGCGGCGGCGCGGCATTCGCCGCGAGCGAGGCCGCGCCGAGGATCAGCGCGGCAAGGGAGGCAAGGCGGCTCGGACGCATCGATGGGACCTAGTGCTTGAACTTCGCGGCGGCTTCGGGATCGATGTCCACGTACTCCCACCAGTGCAGCCAGAACAGCGGACGGCGATAACCGATCAGCTGCGGCTGGGCGATGTCGGTGATGAAGCGGTGGGCGCGGTACTTGTACGGCATGTAGGCCACCGCGTAGCGCTTGGTCTCGTCGAAGATCTGCTGGCGGCGTGGGCCGTCGGGCAGGTGCGAGGCCTCGTCGTAGAGCTTGTCGACGGCGGGCAGCCGGAAGCGCGCGTAGTTCTGCGCGCCGATCTGGCCGCTGTACATGCGCGAGAGCGAGTCCTGCCCATCGGGCTTGGACGCGGACGTGCCCAGCGACCAGATCTGGTACTTGCCCGCGCGCAGCGACTTCAGGTTCTCGGGCCACTTGGCCGGCTTGAAGGCGATGCGCACGCCGATGGCGTTGAGGTTCTTCTGGACGATCTCGTCGATCTGGCGCTGGAACTGATCCGGCGTCGTGAGGCTCTCCAGCGTCAGCGGCGTGCCGTCGGGCTTGTCGCGCCAGCCGTCGCCGTCCTTGTCGACATAGCCGTACAGGTCCAGCAGCGCCTTGGCGCGCGCCGGATCGAAGCTGCTCATGTCGCTCTTGAACGCGGCGTCGTAGCCGGTGGTGCCGGGCATGTAGAGCGACTGCGCCTGCACCGCCTGGCCGCGGCGCACCAGGCGCAGCTCGCGGTCGACGTCGATGGCCAGCGAGATCGCGCGGCGCAGCGCGATGCGATCGGGCGTGTAGCCGCCCACCACCGGGTCCTCCATGTTGAACACGGTGAACAGCACGTCCGACGCGACGGTCCGGTACGCGTGCTTGCCCTGCTTCTCGAGGTTGGGCGCGATCCTGCCGTTGGGCATCGCCTGGGTGATGAAGTCTTCCGGCGTGCGCTCGATGAAGTCGTACTCGCCGTTCAGGAAGGACAGCCAGCGCGGCTGGTTCTCCTCGATGATGCTGACCTCCACGCGGTCGATCATCGGCATGCGCCGGCCCTGGAAACGCGCCTTCAGCGCCTGGCCCTCGGCGTCATCGGGCGCGGGATCCACTTCCTGGTCGTAGACGCGCACGCGGTACAGCGGGTTGCGCTCGAGCACGATCAGTGAGCTCCGCCGCCACTGCTTGAGCACGAAGGGCCCGGTGCCCACCGGATGCGCCATCGAGTCGCCGGGGTAGGCCTCGATGACCTCGCGCGCGACGGCGCCGTAGAGGTCGCCTTGCGCGAAGACCTCCATCATGCGCGGCCGCGTCTCCCTGGACTTGAACTGCAGCGTGTAGCGGTCCAGCGCGCGCAGGCCCTCGATGGGCTTGTCGTAGTCGAAGCGCTGGCCGGCCTTGCGGATCTGCTCGCGGTACTCGTTCAGGCCGATCAGCTCGAGCTCCTCGATCTCGCTCCAGGCCGGCGAGGCGACCGCCGGATCAGCGAAGCGCTTGATCGAGTAGACGTAATCCTCGGCGGTCAGCTCGCGCGGCTTGCCCTGGAACGCGGCATCGTCGGCGAAGCGGATGCCGGGGCGCAGCTTGACAGTCCACACCTTGTAGTCGTCGCTGGACTCGGGCAGCGACGCCGCGGTCAGCGGCTTCAACTTCGCGGGACGCGCGAGCTGGTCGTAGGTGTAGAGCCCCTCGAACATGTGCGGCGTGATCATGCGCGAGTAGAGATCGCTGATCTTGGCCGGATCGAACCCCGTCTCCGCGACGCGGAATGCGTAGCGAAGGACCTTCGGCTCGGCATTTGCGGCGACGGCCGTGTTCAGGCCGACGGCAGCCAGGGCGGAGGCGAGGACGGCCCCGCGCAGCATCGACAGGAGGAAACGGGCGCGGGGCTGGGTCACGATGTCAGGTCACTCGCTCACTTCTTGACATGGGCCTTGGCCAGCGCGTCCGTGTCGATGTCGACATAGGTGTAGAAGTCGCGCTGATAGAGGTTCTTGTCGTAGCCGATGACCCAGGGCTGGGTCATGTCGGTGAAGATGCGATGCACGTGGACCTTGTAGGGCATGTACGCGATCAGCAGCTTCTGCGCGCGCGTCATCACGGCGAGCCGCTCGGGACCGTCGGGCATGCCGTGCTGCTGGCGGTACAGCGCGTTGTACTCGGGCAGGTCGAAGCGGGACTTGTTGGACTGCCCCTTGCTGCCGACGTAACCCAGGCCCAGGAAGTTCTCGCCGTCCGGCACGTCGGCGCTCCAGCCCATGCCCCACATCATGAGCTTGCCGGCGTTGGCGGCCTTCAGGTTCTCGGGCCACTTGGCGATCTTGAAGCGGATGCGGATGTCCAGCGCGTCCATGTTCTTCTGCCACAGCTCGGCGAGCTGGCGGTTCTGGCCGTCGGGCTGCGTCGAATAGTCGAGAACCAGCGGGCTGCCGTCGGGCAGGTCGCGCCAGCCGTCGCCGTCCTTGTCGACGTAGCCGTACAGATCGAGCAGCGCCTTGGCGCGCGCGCGGTCGAACTGGCTCATCTCCGACTTGAAGGCGTTGTCGTAGCCGGTCACGCCGGGCGAGATGATCCCTTGCGCGGGGATGGCCTGGCCGCGGCGCGGCAGGCGGATCTCCTGGTCGAGGTCCACGCCCATCGCGATCGCGCGGCGCAGCGCGATCTTCTCGGGCGTGTAGCCGCCGACCACCGGATCTTCCATGTTGAAGTAGGAGATCGCGACGTCCGCGCGCTCGTAGCGCACGGCCTTGAGGCCGTCCTTGGCGAGGTTGGGCGCGAGCTTGTTCTGCGGCATGCCGATCGGCGCGAACTCCGACGGCAGGTCGTCCAGCATGTCGAATTCCTTGCGCAGGAAGGACAGCCAGCGCGGCTGCGCTTCCTCGATCACGGCGATCTCGACGCGATCGACCAGCGGCAGCTTGCGGCCTTGCAGGCGGCGCACGGCGTCGGCCAGCTCGGGCTTGGCGGTGGCGGCGTCCTCGTGATAACGCTCGTCGCGGAAGTTGGGATTGCGCTCGAGCACGATGCGCGAGGACCGGCGCCATTCGCCGAGCTTCCACGCGCCGGTGCCCACCGGGTGCTCCATGATGCGGTCGCCGTAGGCCTCGACGACCTCGCGCGCGACGATGCCCACCATCGGATCGGCGAAGTGGTACAGCAGACGCGGATCGCTGTTGGCGATGCGCATCTCCACGGTGTAGCGGTCGATCGCGCGCAGGCCTTCGACGGGGCGGTCGTAGTCGAACGGCGTCTTGTTCTTCAGCGACTCGGCGCGGACCTCCGACAGGCCCAGGATCTTGGCGCCCTCGAAGCGGTAGAGATGGCCGCTCTTCACGCGCGGGTCGTAGTGGCGCTTGATCGTGTAGATCAGGTCATCGGCGACGAGCTCGCGCTTCTTGCCCTTGAACGCCGGGTCGTCGCTGAACAGCACGCCGCGCTTGAGCTTGAAGACGAAACGCCGCGCGTCGTCGCTGATCTCGGGCATGCCGTCGGTGATGGCGGGCTCGAGGCGATAGGGACGGCTCAGGTAGCTGAAGCGCAGCGGCGCGTCGAAGATGCCCGCGGTGACGTTGCGCGAGTACAGGTCGGTGACCTGCGCCGGATCGAAGCCGGTCTCCGCCGCGCGGATCGCATAGCGCAGCACCTTGGGCGCGGAAGTGGCCTGTTCATCGGCAGCGCGGGCGGTCGACGGGATCACCGTGAACATCGCCAGCGCCGCGAGGGATGCCGAAAGTAAGAGCGCCTGGGATTGTGTCCCGGCCGTGCCGCGTCGCATCTGGATGCCGTCCTTGAATTCGAAAGCGCGCCAGTCTAGTGGGCGATGTCCGCGCCCGCCATGCCAACAACCCCGAGACCGCGCGCGCGATCGCGAGGGAGGGCGCATTGTGGATGGAAGGCCCTGCTTCTACCGACATGCATCATCAGTTTTCTTCGATGGATTCAGGGCAAATGCCGGTGCGGGGGGTGGGGTCGCTCACGTAGACTCGCGCGTGATTTTTCGACCCGCAGGCCCCGGCCGTCACAAGCGTCCGGGGTCTGTCTTTATCGGCCGCCGGACGCTCACGCGCACCCGGCGGCGCTTGCTTGGAGTCCCGCGGCATGGCGGCATATCTCATCAGGCGCCTGTGGCAGATGGTCCCGACGATGTTGGGCGTCGTGCTGCTGGTGTTCTTCCTCTTCAAATGGTTTGGCGGTGATCCCGCCGAGGTGCTCGGCGGCCAGAACGCCAGCCAGGACCAGATCGATGCCATCCGCGAGCAGCTCGGGCTGAACAAGCCGGTGTGGGAGCAGCTGCTGATCTTCCTGCAGCAGATCGTGACCTTCGACTGGGGCAAGAGCTGGGCGACCAACGAGTCGGTGGCCAACCTCTTCGCCACGCGCATGCCGGCCACGCTGACGGTGATGCTGCCGATCCTGGTGCTCGAGGTGATCCTGGCGATCCCGTTCGCGCTGGCCGTGGCCTACATGCGCGGCAGCCTGACGGACCGCGCGGTGATGATCCTCACCACGGTCGCGGTGTCGATCTCGCTGCTGGTCTACGTGATCGTCGCGCAGTACGTCTTCGCGTTCCGGCTGGGCTGGTTCCCGGTGCAGGGCTGGAGCGACTCGCTGTGGACCAACCTCACGACCTACGCGCCGCTGCCGGTGTTCGTGGCCGTGGCGGTGGCGCTGGCGCCCTACACGCGGCTGTACCGCACCTTCTTCCTCGACGAGATCGGCCATGAATACGTGCGCACCGCGCGGGCCAAGGGTCTGACCGAGAAGACGATCCTGCTCAAGCACGTGCTGCGCAACGCGATGATCCCGATCATGACCAACATCTCCGTGGCGCTGCCCGGCGTGTTCGTCGGCTCGTTCCTGCTGGAGGTCTTCTTCTCGATCCCGGGCCTGGGCCGCGAGATCCTGCTGGCGGTCAACCGCAACGACTATCCGGTGATCCAGGCGTTCGCGATCTACATCGCGGCGCTGACGATGGTGGTGAACCTCGTCACCGACCTTCTCTACAAGCTCGTCGATCCGCGGGTGGTCCTCAAATGAGCGCAGTGCTGTCGAATCAACCCGTGGCCGTGGCGCCCAAGCGCTCGCAGGGCGTGTGGGCCGCGTCGTGGCGGCGCCTGAAGTCCGACAAGCTCGGCGTGTTCTCGATGATCGTGGTGGCGCTGTCGCTGCTGCTGGTGCTGGCGGCGGGCGTGGGCCTGGTCGCCGGCGACTGGCAGAAGGAGACCGGCGTGCCCAACGCGCCGCCGACCTTCATGGGTCCGGCGCCGGCCGAGGACATGGGCGCGATCGCCCAGCCCAAGGGTCCCAACGTCGACCTGAGCGACATCGACCCGCTGGCGCCCAAGTACGCTGAATGGAGCGAGCGCGCCAAGCAGTACAAGACCGAGGACGCGCCGCGCGCGCAGACGCTGGCCTTCGGTGCGGACCGGCTGGGCCGCGACGTGCTGGCCAAGGCGATCAAGGGCGCGGAGATCTCGATCATGGTGGGCCTGCTGGCCGCGCTGGTGGCCACGGTCATCGGCACGGTGCTGGGCGCGCTGTCGGGCTTCTACGGCGGCAAGGTCGGCGACTTCCTGGAGTGGGTCTACAACGTCTTCACGGCGATGCCCAACATCCTGCTGATCTTCGCGTTCGCGGTCGTCTTCGGCCGGGGCGTGATGCCGGTGGTGATGATCCTGGGCCTGGCGGGCTGGACCGGCATCTACCGGCTGGTGCGCGCGGAGTTCATGAAGCACTCGGTGCGCGAGTACGTGCGCAGTGCCGAGGCCATCGGCGCGAGCAAGAACTCGCGCATGTTCAAGCACATCCTGCCCAACGTGTCGCACGTGGCGCTGGTGCAGCTGTCGCTGCACGTGGTGGGCTTCATCAAGAGCGAGGTCATCCTGTCCTACCTGGGCCTGGGCGTGAGCGTGGACCAGGTGTCCTGGGGCACGATGCTGGCCGAGGCGCAAAGCGAGCTGATCCTGGGCTACTGGTGGCAGCTGGCGGCGGTGACCGGTTTCATGGCGGTGTTCGTCACCGCGTTCGCCCTCTTCACGGATGCGCTGCGCGATGCGCTCGATCCGAAACTGCGCGGTCTGGAGTAAGCCATGCTGTTGAGCATTCAAGACCTGAAGGTCGCCTTCCGCATGGGCAAGGTCGACGGCGTCATGCAGCGCCAGCTGGCCGTCAAGGTCGTGAGCTTCGACATCCCCGAGAACAGCACCGTGGCGCTGGTGGGCGAGTCGGGCTCGGGCAAGAGCGTGACGGCGATGTCCATCCTGAACCTGCTGCCCGACAACGCCGAGCGCAGCGGTCAGATCCTGTTCCAGGGACGCGACCTGCTGAAGACCTCGCTGCGCGAGCTGCAGTCGGTGCGCGGCCGCGAGATCGCGTGCGTGTTCCAGGACCCGATGAGCTCGCTCAATCCGGTGTTCCAGGTGGCCGACCAGATCATGGAGCCGCTGATGAAGCACCTGGGCATGAGCCGGCGCCAGGCGCTGGTGCGCGCCGAGGAGCTGCTCAACGAGGTCGGCATCCCCGATCCGAAGCGCCGCCTGAAGAGCTATCCGCACGAGATGTCGGGCGGCCAGCAGCAGCGCGTGATGATCGCGGTGGCGCTGGCCTGCAATCCCAAGCTGCTGATCGCCGACGAGCCGACCACCGCGCTGGACGTGACGATCCAGCGCCAGGTGATGGAGCTGCTGGCCAAGCTCAAGGACACGCACAAGATGAGCATGCTGTTCATCTCGCATGACCTGGGCGTGGTGGGCGAGATCGCCGATCAGGTCGTGGTCATGCGCCATGGCGAGATCCGCGAGAAGGCGCCGGTGGCGGACATCTTCCACAGCCCGAAGGATGCGTACACGAAGGCGCTGCTGGCCTGCCGGCCGTCACTGACGGAGAACCCCGCGCGGCTGATGGTGATCGACGATCACATCGCCGGACGTTCGGCGCAGGGCGCGGGCAAGGCCAAGGATCCGGCCGCGCCGGTGATCCTGGAGGTCAAGGGATTGAAGAAGAGCTTCTTCTTCAAGTCCGGGCTGTTCAGCAAGACCGAGTTCAAGGCCGTCAAGGGCGTGGACTTCCAACTGCGCAAGGGCCACACGCTGGGCGTGGTGGGCGAGTCCGGCTCGGGCAAGACGACGATGGGCCTGACGCTGCTGCGGCTGCACGAGCCCACCGGCGGGCAGGTGCTCTTCGAGGGCAAGGACCTGCTGACGATGAATGGGCCGGAGTGGCAGAAGATGCGCCGGCGCATCCAGGTGGTGTTCCAGAACCCGTATGCCTCGCTGAATCCGCGCTTCACGATCGCGCAGACGCTGCTGGAGCCGATGGAGATCCACGGCATCGGCGGCAGCCATGACGAGCGTCTGGCGACGGCGAGCGCGCTGCTGCGCAAGGTCGGCCTGGACGAGACGGCGCTGCACAAGTATCCGCACGAGTTCTCCGGCGGTCAGCGCCAGCGGATCGCGATCGCGCGCTGCCTGACGCTCAAGCCGGAAGTGCTGGTGCTGGACGAGGCGGTGTCGGCGCTGGACGTGTCGGTGCAGGCGCAGGTGCTGAACCTGCTCAAGGACCTGCAGGATGAATTCGGCCTGAGCTACATCTTCATCAGCCACGACCTGGCGGTGGTGAAGTTCATCTCCGACGAGGTGCTGGTGATGCAGCACGGCGACGTCGTGGAGCAGGCGGATGCGCGCGCGCTGCTGGCCGCGCCGAAGCAGGAGTACACGAAGCGCCTGCTGGGCGCCGTGCCCCGGGGATATCAGGGGCACGACACGCCTGCCACCAGCGTGGCCTGAACGTTGGGACCGAATTTCACTGGATTTGGTGCTTTCAACACCTGTTGAAAACAACAATTTCAGTGAAATACTTTGACAGATTTCACCGGATTCGATAGTTTCAGCGAATGCTGAAATCTAATGATTCGGTGAACGTCGAGGGCCAGGCGCGGGATGCGCTGGCGCGGGTGCTTTCGGAGGTTCCCGGACTGGATCGGGTGGACATCCAGGACACGCGTGGCGGTGCGGATGCCTCGATCGACTTCCTCTGTCGACTGGTGTTCCAAGGACGCGAGCAACTCTTGGCGGGCGAGGTCAACTCGAGTGGACAGCCTCGCCATATCCAAGGAGCGCTTTTCCAGCTCAAGCGCTATCTGGAGACCCAAAGCCCCGGCGTCATCCCGCTGGTCGTCGCCCCCTACCTGTCGGAGCGGGTGCGCGACCTGTGCGTGGACAGTGGCGCGAGCTATCTGGACCTCCAAGGCAACGCGCGCATTGTGTTCCCCGGCTTCTTCCTGTTCCGGGAAACGGCCGGCAAACCGGCGAATGAGCGGCGCGAGATGCGTTCGCTGTTCAAGCCGAAGTCAGCAGCAGTGCTGCGATGCATGCTGCGCCAGCCAGCGCGGGCATGGCGTGTCTCCGAGCTTTCGAGCGAGACATCGGTCAGCCTTGGACACGTCAGCAATGTGCGGACCAGTCTTCTCGATCGGGAGTGGGCTGAGGTGTCCGAAGGCGGCCTGCGCTTGAGCCAGCCCGATGCCTTGCTGGATGCGTGGCGCGATGCCTACGAGCCTCCAGCCGCCGTGCGTCAGGAGTTCTACACGACCTTGCACGGCGCGACGTTGGATGACGTCCTGAGGGCTGAATCGACCGCGTCGTCCGCCTCAGGCCACGCGATCCTGTCGGGCTTCTCGGCGGCGAGATGGCTCGCGCCGTATGGACGAACCAGCACCTGCTCCTTCTACGCGGATGCGAAGGGTGCCGACCATCTGCGTCGCGTGCTCGGGCTGGTGGCCGCCGGGCGGGGCTCGAACGTGGAGATCGCGATCGTGGAGGACACCGGACTCTTGCGGGACGCCATCGAACCCGCGTCCGGCATTCATTGCACCAGTGTCGTTCAGACCTACCTCGACCTCTGCGCCTCCGGCGAGCGAGGCCAGGAGGCGGCGGAACATCTTCGACGAGAGAGGCTGCGATGGCAGGATTGACGCCCGGTGAGGCGCAGCACGCCGAGGCGTATGACGAGCGGACCACGGCCGCAGTGAAGTCGGTACTGGTCGAGATCGGCCAGATCCTCGGGGAGTTCAAGGGGAAGTTCGCGATCGTCGGCGGCGCAGTGCCCTGGCTCCTGCTCGATTCACGCAGCGACATGCGTCACGTCGGCACGCTGGATCTCGACCTCAGCCTGGACGCGGAAGCCCTCGGCGACGGCGCTTACGCGAGTCTCGTTGAATCGCTGATGGCGCATGGTTACGCGCAACGGTCCTCGTTGCGCCGGTTCCAACTCGTTCGACAGACTGCGCCGCGGGACGGCGGACCGGCCATTGACGTCATCGTCGATTTCCTGATGCCGCGTGACGCCGTGATCATCAAGAACCATCCGCCGCTCGTCGACGGCTTCGCCGTTCAGCGGGCCAGCGGGGCCGAACTGGCGCTCCGATACAACGAACTCGTCGCGGTGTCGGGACCCATGCCCGATGGAGGAAGCAACCGAGTCGAAGTGACGGTCTGCTCGATCCCCGCTCTGCTGGCGATGAAGGGTCACGCGATCGCGAACCGGTACAAGCAGAAGGACGCCTACGACATCTACTACTGCGTGCGCAATTACCCCGGTGGCATCGATGCGCTCGCTCAAGCTTGTCGACCGTTGCTCGATCATCAGGAGGCGCGCATCGGATTCAGCTTCATCGACGGAAAGTTCGATGTGACCGATGGATTCGGGCCGACCTGTGTTCGCCGCTTCGTCGAAGAGAGTCGAATCCTGGAAGACAGGACGCCCGAGCAATGGCAGCTTGACGCGTTCGGCCAAGTCGACGCGTGGCTGCGTGCCTTGGGCCTTCGCGCCTGAGCCCCGCGCTCTTCCCGACCCCTGCACCAAAAGGGAACTTTCCACAAGACGAAGCTTGGTCCCCGCGCACATGCGGGGACACCTCCTGTGGCTTCCGGAAGCGATGGCTAGAATGGCCAGCAAGTTTTGTGCCGTCAGGATCCCCCATGTCGCTTCGCCGCCCACTGCTGCTCTCGACCGCGCTCGCGCTGGCCTTGGCCATGCCCGGAGCGTGGGCATCGAAGGACGACCGCGCGAAGCCCCTGAATCTCGTCTTTGACCGCGAGGGCGCGATCGACAAGGTCAAGCAACGCTCCGAATTCAACGGGAACGTGATCATGACCAAGGGCTCGATGGAGCTGCGCGCCGAACGCATGGACGTGCAGGAAACGAGCGACGGCTACTACCAGGCCTACGCCAACGGCACCGCCGCCAAGCAGGTCCACTTCCGCCAGGACCGCGACACCCCCGGTGAGCGCATCGAGGGCCGCGCCGACCAGATCGAATACGACACCCGCACCGAGATGATCCGCCTCGTCGGCAACGCCGAGGCGCGCGTGATGCAGGGCGATCAGCTCAAGCAGGCCCTGTCGGGCGCCACCCTGAACTACGACAACCGGACCGAACGCCTGGTCGTCGAGACGGGCGCCACGTCGCCGCATCCCAGTGGTCGTGGCCGCGTCGTGCTGATGCCGCGCAACGCCGCGAGCGAGCCGCCGCCCGCCAGCAGCGCGCCACTGCCCCTGCGCCCGAGCATCAACCTCGCCCCCCGCCAGTCGTCCCAGCAATGAGCGAAGCCCGTACGAACTCCTCCCGGAGCCGCCTGCAGGCCTGGGGGCTGCAGAAGTCCTATGGGGTCCGCAAGGTGGTCAAGGACGTCCACCTGGATCTGCACAGCGGTGAGGTCATCGGACTGCTCGGCCCCAACGGCGCCGGCAAGACGACGAGCTTCTACATGATCGTGGGGCTGGTCCGCGCCGATGCCGGCGAGATCCAGATCGACGGTCAACCCGTGCAGAACCTGCCCATCCATCAGCGCTCGCGCATGGGCCTGAGCTACCTGCCGCAGGAAGCGTCGATCTTCCGCAAGCTCAACGTCGAGGAGAACATCCGCGCCGTGCTGGAGCTGCAACTCGACGACAAGGGCAAGGCATGGCCGTCCGCGCGCATCGACGCAGAGCTGGACAAGCTGCTCAACGAGCTCTCCATCGAGAAGCTGCGCGACACGCCCGCGCCGGCGCTGTCCGGCGGCGAGCGCCGCCGCGTCGAGATCGCCCGCGCGCTGGCCACGCAGCCGCGCTTCATCCTGCTGGACGAGCCCTTCGCTGGCGTGGACCCGATCGCGGTGCTGGAGATCCAACGGATCATCCGCTTCCTGAAGCAGCGCGGCATCGGCGTGCTGATCACCGACCACAACGTGCGCGAGACGCTGGGCATCTGCGACCGCGCCTACATCATCAGCGAAGGGGCGGTGCTCGCCGAAGGCACGCCCCAGCACATCGTCGAGCATCAGGACGTGCGCAGGGTCTATCTCGGCGAACACTTCAAGATGTAAGCCCGGGACGCGACATGAGGCCGACGCTACAGGTTCGCCTGTCCCAGCATCTTGCGCTGACGCCTCAGCTGCAGCAGTCCATCCGTCTGTTGCAGCTGTCGACGCTGGAGCTCCACCAGGAGGTGGAGCAGATGCTCGCGAGCAACCCGCTGCTGGAGACCGACGAGGAATTCGACGCCCCGCTGCCGACCGCGACGCAGGAGCGCCTGACCGAACGCGAGGAGCGCGAAGAACGCGTCGCGCAGACCGAGTCCGACAGCAGCAGCGGCGACGCGCCGGCGGGCGAGGAGATGCGGGCCGAGGAATTCGGCACCACCGAGCGCGACGACTGGGAGAACGGCACCGAGGGCGACGACTTCGACGGCATCCGCGAGACGCCGGGCAGCGCGCCCGCCTCGTCGGGCGACGACGACGACCGGCCCGAGACTGAAGCGCCGTCGGAGTCGCTGCAGGACGTGCTCAAGGCACAGATCCCCGGCATGACGCTCAGCGCGGTCGACCGCGCGGCGCTGCTCGCGCTGATCGAATCGCTCAATGACGACGGCTACCTCGAGGATCCGATCGAGGAACTGGTCGTGGCGATCCTCGGCGAGGACGCGGACCTCGAGCAGCGCGAGGACCTGCTGGACCGGTTCAAGGTCGCGCTCAGATGGCTGCAGTCGATGGAGCCGGCCGGCGTCGGCGCGCGCGACCTGGGCGAATGCCTGGAGCTGCAACTGCGCGTCCTGCCCAGATCGCCGGAACAGGCGCTGGCCATCGTTGTCTGCCGGCGCCATCTGGACCTGCTGGCCAAGCGGGACTGGCGCCGCCTGATGTCGCTGACCGGCGCGGACGAGGAGCTGCTGCGCGACGCGCAGTCGCTGATCGCGGGCCTGGAGCCCAAGCCGGGCCGCCGTTACGCGAAGAGCGACAACCGGCCGGTGATTCCGGACGTGATCGTGCAGAAGTCGGGCCGCAACTTCCGCGTGTCGATCAATCCGGAGGTGCTGCCCAAACTGCGCATCAACGACCTCTACGCACAGGCGCTGCGCGCCACGCGGGGCGGCGTCAGCAACTCGCCGCTGGGCGGGCAACTGCAGGAGGCGCGCTGGTTCATCAAGAACATCCAGCAGCGCTTCGACACCATCCAGCGCGTCAGCGAGGCGATCGTCGAGCGCCAGCGCGGGTTCTTCACCCACGGCGAGCTGGCGATGAAGCCGCTGGTGCTGCGCGAGATCGCCGATGAGCTGGGCCTGCACGAGTCCACCATCTCCCGCGTGACGACGGCCAAGTACATGGCCACGCCGTGGGGCACCTTCGAGCTCAAGTACTTCTTCGGCTCCAGTCTGTCGACCGAGGCCGGCGGCAACGCATCGAGCACGGCGGTGCGGGCGCTGATCAAGCAGTTCATCGCTGCCGAGGACACCGCGAGCCCGCTGTCGGACAGCCAGCTGTCGACGATGCTCGGCGAGCAGGGCATCACGGTGGCGCGGCGCACGGTCGCGAAGTACCGCGAGGCGCTCAAGCTCGCGCCCGCGAACCTGCGCAAGGCCCGATAAGGGTGGAACTCCCTCGCCCGCTTGCGGGAGAGGGTGGGGGTGAGGGCCAGTGGCGGTCGACGTGCGTCGGCGCCAATCGAATGGCGGTGGGACAATCCCCCGCTTGATCCTCCCTCCGCCCAAAATGTCCGATTCCGCCTATCACCTGTTCCTGCCCTGCGCCGCCGGCGTCGAAGACTGGCTGGAGGCGGAGGTGCGCGAGATCCTCGGCCCCGACGAATGCCTGGAGGGCCCCAAGGCCTTCCGGGGCGGGGTCGGCCTGTACGGCACGATGGCCGCGGTGATGCGCCTGAACCTGCACAGCCGGCTCGCGCAGCGCGTGCTGATCGAGGTCGCCCGCGAGGAATACCGCGACGAGAACGACATCTACGCGATCGCGCGCACGGTGGACTGGACGCGCTGGATCACGCCGCGCCAGACCCTGCGCGTGGACACGACGGCGCAGCGCTCGCCGCTGCACAGCCTGAACTTCGCGACGCTGCGCGTGAAGGACGCGGTCTGCGACGTGATGCGTGAGGACAGTGGCGAGCGGCCCAGTGTCGACACGCGCTGGCCGGACCTGCCGCTGCAGCTGCACCTGACGGAATACCTGGCGACCGTGTACGTCGACAGCTCGGGCGAGCCGCTGTTCAAGCGCGGCTGGCGCGAGGACAAGGGCGATGCGCCGCTCAAGGAGACGCTGGCCGCGGCGATGCTGGCGGCCGCGGGCTGGAAGGGCACGCGCGAGGCCGGCGGCGCGTTGAGCGATCCGTGCTGCGGCTCGGGGACGATCCCGGTGGAGGCCGCGACCATCGCCTGCAACATCGCGCCGGGCATCCAGCGCCGGTTCGCGTTCGAGAAGCTGCGGCCGTTCCAGCCCTTGCTGGCGGCGTGGCGCGCGATGAAGGACGAGGCGCGCGCGGCGGAACACCCGCCCGAGGTGCCGATCTTCGCGAGCGACGTGTCCTTCCGGATGGTGGACTTCGCGCGCCGCAACGCCGAGCGTGCCGGCGTGGCGCAATACATCCAGTTCAACGGCGGTGACGCGCTGGAGCGTCCGGCGCCCAAGCTGCCCGACGACGTGCCGGGCACGCTGATGCTGAACCCGCCTTACGGCGAGCGGATCGAGGTGCGCGGCAAGGCCGGTTCGCATCGGATGGACGCGGGCGCGCTGTCCGAGGAGCGCGACGCGGGCGACGACTTCTTCCCGCGGCTGTCGGCGCATTGGAAGCGCGCGTACACGCAGCACGACGCGGGATGGACCGCGTGGCTGCTGTGCCCGGAGATGAAGCTGCCGGGCAAGATGCGCCTGAAGGAATCGCGCCGCATCCCGATGTGGAACGGTCCGATTGAATGCCGCCTGTTCAGGTTCGACCTGGTGGCGGGTTCCGCGCGCAAGCAGGACGCCGCGAACGCCGACGCTGACGAGTGACTCCGCCGAAGGAGGGCCCTCCTGATGGGGAGGTGCCTCCCCCGACGATGCGATTTCCTTTTGCGGGAGCGACCGAGATGATTCACGCCGATCTAGGACCCGAGTTGGAGGCCATCGTGCTGAATCTGATCGAGAGCGGAAAGTACTCGTCTCGCGCGCAAGTGCTGCGCGAGAGCGTGGAGTTCAAGGACTGGCGAGAGACGCAGCTGCGTGCGTTCGATGCATCCATCGAGCGCGGTATCGCGGAGATCAAGGCAGGCGGAGGGATCCCAGCGGAGGAGGCCTTCGAGCGACTGTTCGAGAAGTACCCCGATCTGCGGTGACCGACCAGGATGCGAGTCAGCCTCTTGTCTGAGGCATCGGCCGATCTGGACGGCATCGCGGACTACATCCGCAAGAGCAACCCGAGTCGAGCTCGCAGCTTCATTCACGAGCTGCTGCAGAAGATCAACGGGCTGTCGTCGATGGCGGAGTCGTTCCGCGTGTTGCCTCGTTATGCGGCGAGTGGCTTGCGGAGGCGAGTCCACAAGCCTTACCAGATCTTCTACATCGCCGATGTCGCGCGGGACGTGGTCCACGTGGTGCGTGTTCTCCACACGTCTCGCGACACGGATCCGCTCTTGCTCCGATATGAGTGAGCTCAGTGACCCTCACCCAGCGCCAACCACCCCAACACCGCCAACGGTGCCGTATCCGCCCGCAGGATGCGCGGGCCGAGCTTGGCGGCGGTGAAGCCGCGTGAGCGCGCCGACTGCTCCTCGGCGTCGCTGAGGCCGCCTTCGGGGCCGCTCAGCACCGTGACGCGCTGCGCCTCGGTCGACGTCGCGGTCAGCGCCGACAGCGGTTGCGCGGCCACCGGGCTCAGCAACCAGCGCTGATCGTCAGCATCCGTCGGCAGCTCGGCCAGCCAAGCCGCCAGAGTCTTCACCGGCGCGACCTGCAAGGGCTTCGAACGCCCGCATTGCTCCGCCGCGGCGATCGCCACGCCCTGCCAGTGCGCGCGCTTCTTCTCCGCGCGATCGCCCTGCAGCCTCAGCACCGAGCGCTCGCTCATCAGCGGCTGGATCGCCACCGCGCCCAGCTCGCAGGCCTTCTCGACGATGCCGTCCATCCGATCATTGGCCGGCATCACCACCGCCAGCGTTACCGCGCGCCGCATCTCCCGATCGACCGCCTGACGCGACTTCAGCGCCACCCGCACCTCGCTGCGGCCCATCGCCGTCACGGCGGCGGTCCACTCGTCGCCGCTGCCGTCAAACAGCGTGATCTCGTCGCCGGGCTGCAGCCGCAGCACCTGCACATGGCGCGCCGCCCCGGGCGGCAACGCCAGTTCAGCCTCGAGCCCCGCCGCGTCCAGCGGCTGCTCGACATACAACCTTGCCGCCAACCTTCACCCCTTGAGCTTGTGCACCCAGGCCGCGAAGGCCGTCATCACCTTGCCCAGGAAGGCTTCGGTCTCGGGCTTGGCCAGGCTGCCGTCGGGCTTGAACATGTCGCCCGCGCCGCCCAGGTAGACCTCGGGCGACGGCAGCACCGGCGTGTTCAGGCAGGCCAGCACCTGACGCAGGTGGTGATGGGCACCGAAGGCGCCCAGCGCGCCCGGCGACAGCGTGATCACCGCAGCGGGCTTGCCGTCGAACGCGTTGTGGCCGTACGGACGCGACCCCACGTCCAGCGCGTTCTTCAGCACGCCGGGGATGGAACGGTTGTATTCGGGGCTCACGAACATCACCGCGTCGGCGGCCTTGATCGTGTTGCGGAAATCCACCCAGGCCTGCGGCGGCTCGGCCGCGTCGTCTTCGTTGTAGAACGGCAGCTGGCCGATCTCGACGATCTCCAGCTTCAGCTCGGCAGGCGCGAGCTTGGCCAGCGCGAGGGCGAGCTGACGGTTGAACGAGGCCTTGCGCAGGCTGCCGACCAGCACCGCGACACGATAGGACGAGGACATGAGAGTGCTCCCAACAAAGGAAGAACCACCCTCCGCAGCGTCAGGTGGTTCGGTTCAGTTGAAGCCCAGTGTCGCACGCAGTTCGTGAGCCGACGCATCGCCCTTGCTGGCGCGAACGCGATCGATGATGTCCAACGCCAGGGTCTGCAGCTGGTTCATGTCGGCGCATTGCTCGACCTCCAAGGCCAGCTTGTAGCCCTTGAGCAGGCCTTGCTGCTTGGCGAAGGTGCTGAGCGCGGCGTACAGCCCGGCGTAATCCAGCGAGGACGTCGGCGCGCCGGCCAGACGGGATGGCGCAGGCCGCGACAGCGAGGCGCCGCTCACGCGCGAAGCGGGGCCGCTGCTGGATCCGGGACCGGAGCCCATCGGCGTGGCGATCGAGCTGGGACCCATCGGGCGCGACAGCGGCGCACCGGCGGTCGCCTTCACCAGCGCATGCTGCAGCAGCAGTTCCAGGTCGGCGGGAGCGGCGCCCTGCACCATCCCCACCCAATCCGCGCCGGTCTTGCTGGCGTCGATCACCAGCAACAGGTTGCGGGCCACGCGTGCCTGCACCAGCGCGCGCGACTTGATCTCCGCCCTCCCGGCCTCTGTCTTTTCATAACGTTCTTCGAGCACGGCCTTGCCTCCTCAGGAGGGGCGAACTGTAGGCCGTGGCGGGCGACTTGCGCCCGCGAACATTCCCCGAAACTGCTACGGACTGCTACTTTTTGTCGCGCAATTCACGCCGCAGGACCTTGCCCACGGGCGTCTTGGGCAGCTCGTTGCGGAACTCGATGATGCGCGGACGCTTGTAACCGGTGAGGTTGGCTTCGCAGTAAGCCTTGACGTCAGCCTCGGTCAGCGCGGGGTTGCGGCGCACGATCACGACCTTCACCGCCTCGCCCGCCTTCTCGTCGGGCACGCCGACCGCCGCGCATTCGAGCACGCCCGGCATCTGCGTCAGCACGTCCTCGACCTCGTTCGGGTACACGTTGAAACCGCTGACCAGGATCATGTCCTTCTTGCGGTCCACGATGCGGAAGAAGCCGCGCTCGTCCACGGTGCCGATGTCACCGGTGCGGAAGAAGCCGTCGGCCGTCATGACCTTGGCCGTCTCGTCCGGACGCTGCCAGTAACCCGCCATCACCTGCGGGCCCTTGATCGCGATCTCGCCTGTGCCGCCGGAGGGCACCTCGTTGCCGTCGTCGTCCAGCAGCGTCACCTCGGTGCTCGACAGCGGCAGGCCGATCGAGCCGGTGTACGCGGTGCTGTCCGTCGGGTTGCAGCACGCCACCGGCGAGGTTTCGGACAAACCGTAGCCTTCGACGATGGGGCAACCGGTTTTCTCGAGCCACAGGCGCGCGGTGGCTTGCTGGACGGCCATGCCGCCGCCCACCGAGATCACCAGGCCGCTCCAGTCCACGGTGTTGAACTGCGCGTGGTTGGCCATCGCCATGAAGAGCGTGTTGACCGCGGGCAGGCTGTGGATCTTGTGGTGGCTGAGCTCCTTGAACACCGCGGGCAGATCGCGCGGATTGGGGATCAGCACGTTGCAGCCGCCCACGCGCATCGACAGCATCAGGTTCGTGGTGAAACCGAAGATGTGATACAGCGGCAGCGCGCAGACGCTCATCAGCTGCTCGTCCGCCGGCTTCTTCTTCAGCGCGGGCTGGTACCAGGCCTCGCACTGCAGCGTGTTGGCCACCAGGTTGCGATGCAGCAGCACGGCGCCCTTGGAGACACCCGTCGTGCCGCCGGTGTACTGCAGCACCGCGATGTCGTTGGGGCCGACGTCCGGGCGCGTGTAGCGCTGGCCGCGTCCCTTGGAGACGGCGTCATTGAAGCGCACCGCCGAGGGCAGCTCGAAGGCCGGCACCAGCTTCTTGACCTTGCGCACGACGTAGTTGACGACCATGCCCTTGGCGAAGCCCAGCATGTCGCCCATCGACGCGAGCACGATGTGCTTGGTCGGCACGCTCGCGAGCACCTGCTGCAGCGTGGCGGCGAAGTTCTCGATGATGACGATCGCCTTGGCGCCCGCATCCTTGAGCTGGTGCTCCAGCTCGCGCGGCGTGTACAGCGGATTCACGTTCACGACGACGAACCCCGCGCGCAACACGGCGGCGACGGCCACCGGGTACTGCGGCACGTTGGGCATCATGATCGCGACGCGATCGCCCTTCTCCAGCCCCAGGCCCTGCAGGTAGGCGGCCAGCGCGCGGGAGGCCTCGTCGATCTGCTCGAAGCTGATCGACTTGCCCAGCATCTTGTAGGCGGGACGCTCCGGAAACTGCTTGAACGCCGTCTCCATCAGCTCCACCAGCGAGGGATAGACATCCGCATCGATCTCGGCGGGCACCCCGGCCGGATAGTGCTTCAGCCAGTTCTTCTCCATTGTTCTGTCTCCAAGGTACGGCGCGGATTCTCGCTGATCGCCATGCGCCCCCCATCAGGGGATTCGATAGAGCGCACAAAGTGGAGAGATACCTCCAGAACGCACCGGGAAGGGGCTCGATGCGTCGGGTTCGCGAGGATCGCGCCGCGAACGCGAGATCGGCGAGACACAGACGACACACTGGCGAACATCGGCTCAGGCGGGCGCGTCCAGCGGCAGCCGCAGCAGCAGCTCGGTGCCGCCTTCCACCGGGGCGTCCTCGGGAATGCGCCACTCGATCTGCGCGCTGATGCGTTCGGCGCGCCGGCGCATGCCGCGCAGTCCGTTACCCTGGCGAAGGTCGGCAGCGAGGCCGCGGCCGTTGTCGACGATGGACAGCAAGACCTGGCCCCGCGCCTCGTCCACGCGCGTGGAGAAGCGCACCCGCGTCGCGCCCGCGTGGTGAATGATGTTGCTGAGCGCCTCCTGCACGATGCGGATCAGCTCGCGCCCGCCGGTGCCGCGCAGCGTGGGCAGCAGCGGCACGTCCGACAGCTGCCAGTCGAGTTCCAGCCCCGCGTCCTGCAGCCGCGGCGCCATGCGATGGCGCAGGTTGGCCAGCAGCAGCGTCAGGTCGCCATCGGTGACGGCCAGCGCGTCGACGGTCAGCCGCATCTCGCGGATGCAGTCGTCGAGCAGCCCCACCAGCGACTGCGACGTCACGCCGCGTTCCGCGCACAGCCGCGCGGTCACCAGCTGCGAGCCCAAGCCATCGTGCATCTCCTGCAGCAGCCGCTCGCGCTCCTGCGCGGCGGTGCGCTGGCGCTCGCTGTCCTGCAGGTCCTCCCAGCGGTCCTGCAGCTCCCGCGTGCGGGCGTCGAGCGCCTGCTCGAGCCGCACTCGCGCCATCGCCTCGTCCCGCAGCGAGCCCACGAAGCGCCGCTGCAAGGCCACGCCCGCCATGGTGATCAGCACGCCGTGACCGACGACGTTGATGTCCACCACGCTCATCTGGCGGGAGAGCACGAGCGCGAACCAGCTCACATACAGCCAGACCCAGCCCGACAAGGCCACCGCGCAGGCGGCCACCAGGTGCGCGCGGCGCGGGGTCGCGAGCGCCGCGCGCGCCGCCAGCACGGCCGCCGCGGCCAGCACCACAGTGCGGCTGCCCAGGGCCCACCACGGCCAGGGGTGGTGGAAGTCGGTCCAGCTCCAACCCAGGAACGCGGCGGTGCCATCGATGACGCAGCCGAGCACGAGGTAGGTCACGGCCATCTTCTCGGCCCAGCGTGCCGGGATCTCCGACAGCCGCGCCACCAGGAAGAGCAGACCCGCCTTGGACACCACGTCGGCCAGGTCCAGCGTCACGCGCCACCACGGCGCGGGGAACAGCGCGCCGTTGAGCAGGTAGGGCGACAGCAGCAGCGCGGTGCACAGGCAGAAGAGCCCGGTGACGCCGTAAAGCCATTCCTGGCGCAGCGCGAGCCACACCATCAGCATGAACAGGCCGATCACCAGGCCCGCCAGCGCGGTCGTCACGCGCAGCACCTGCCAGAAGCGCCGGCCCTCCTGCAGCGCGCGGATCTGCCCGGCCGGGCCGAGCAGCGGCGCGGACAGCCCCGCGCCCTCGAAGCCCGGCCGCGCCAGGCGCAGGCTGATGCGGTGCTCGCCGGCGGGCAGCAGCGAGGGCGGGATGCTCACCTGCAGCCGGCGTCCGGCCAGCAGCAGCCCGCGCTGCGCGAGGTCGTCCTCGTCCTCGGCCACCGAGCCGTTGCCCGGCCCGGAGTTGGCGATCAGCTGCCCGTCCAGGTAGACGCTCGCCGCCGGGCGATGCTGGATGACGAGCCAATAAGGCGACTCCGCGTGCTGGGCCAGGCGGAAGTCCAGCGCGAACCACAGCGCGCCGGGCGCGTCGGTCTCGTGGATCTGCACGGGCAGCTCGACGGGCTGCCCCACCGGCGGGCCGGCGGTGGGCAGGGCCCCGAGCACCTGCGCGGGGTCATGCGCGTCGCCCTGCAGCAGGC
Source organism: Roseateles sp. So40a (assembly GCF_048081605.1). NCBI lineage: Bacteria > Pseudomonadati > Pseudomonadota > Betaproteobacteria > Burkholderiales > Sphaerotilaceae > Roseateles > Roseateles sp. So40a. Next base: position 5,361,670 of record NZ_CP182288.1, read on the forward strand.
GCGCCTCGGTCATGCGCAGGACCTGCGAGGGCATCGCCGTGCCGTACTGCTGCGACAGCAGATGGACCGCGATCAGCAGCAGCAGCGGCAACGCGACGATCAGCGCGAGCCGGCGCATCGCGATCACCTGACTGTGGGCCCGCCTTCCCGGCCGCCTGTCCGTCCGCTTACTCGACCGCCTTGACCATGTCCTCGACGACCTTCTTCGCGTCGCCGAAGACCATCATGGTCTTGTCCATGTAGAAGAGCTCGTTGTCCAGGCCCGCGTATCCGGCGGCCATCGAGCGCTTGTTCACGATGACGGTGCGCGCCTTGTAGGCCTCCAGGATGGGCATGCCGAAGATCGGGCTGCCCTTCTGCAGCGCGGCCGGGTTCACCACGTCGTTGGCGCCCAGGATGATGGCGACGTCGGTCTGGCCGAACTCCGCGTTGATGTCCTCCATCTCGTGGACCTGGTCGTAGGGCACCTCGGCCTCGGCCAGCAGCACGTTCATGTGGCCCGGCATGCGACCCGCCACCGGATGGATGGCGTAGCGCACGGTGACGCCCTTCTCGATCAGCTTCTGCGCCAGCTCCTTGACCGCGTGCTGCGCGCGGGCCACGGCCAGGCCATAACCGGGGACGATGATCACGCTCTCCGCGTTGCCCAGGATGAAGGCGGCGTCGTCGGCGCTGCCGCTCTTGACGTTGCGCTGCTGCGCGGCGGCGGCGGTGGTCGCGCCCTCGGCGCCGAAGCCGCCCAGGATCACGTTGAAGAACGACCGGTTCATCGCCTTGCACATGATGTAGCTCAGGATCGCGCCCGAGCTGCCCACCAGCGAGCCCGCGATGATCAGCATGCTGTTGTTGAGCGAGAACCCGATGCCCGCGGCCGCCCAGCCCGAGTAGCTGTTCAGCATGGACACCACCACCGGCATGTCCGCGCCGCCGATCGGGATGATCAGCAGCACGCCCAGCGCGAAGCCCAGCAGCGCGACGAGGATGAAGTCCGTCGCGCTCTGCGAATGCCAGAAGCCGAAGATGAAGAACGCAGCGGCCAGGCCGAGGATCGCGTTCAGCCAGTGCTGCCCCGCGAAGGTGACCGGCGCGCCCTGGAACAGCCGGAACTTGTACTTGCCGCTGAGCTTGCCGAAGGCGATCACCGAGCCGGAGAAGGTCACCGCGCCGATGAAGCAGCCCAGCGCGAGCTCGACGCGGTTGCCGCCGGGGATGGGCTCGTAACGCGGGGCGATGCCGAAGGCATGGGGCTCCACGACCGCCGCGCCGGCGATGCACACCGCCGCCAGGCCGATCATGCTGTGCATGAAGGCGACCAGCTCCGGCATCTTCGTCATCTCGACGCGCTGCGCCATCACCGCGCCGATGCCGCCGCCGACGACCAGCCCGGCGAGCACATAGCCCAGCCCCAGCGTCTGCCCGCCGGCGAGCTTCAGGATCAGCGCGCCGGTGGTGAGCACGGCGATCGTCATGCCGGCCATGCCGAAGACATTGCCGCGGATGGAGGTCGTGGGATGCGACAGCCCCTTGAGCGCCTGGATGAAGCAGACGCTGGCGATCAGGTACAGCAGGGTGACCAGGTTCATCGACATGAGCTCAGCCCTTCCCGTTGCCGTTGCCGTTGCTGTTGGCGTTACCGTCGGTGGCGGCCGTCTTGCGTTCCTTCTTCTTGAACATCTCCAGCATCCGCCGCGTGACGAGGAAACCGCCGAAGACGTTGACCGCCGCGAGCGCGACGGCGAAGGTGCCCATGAACTTGCCCAGCGGCGTCTCGGTGAGCGCCGCGGCGAGCATCGCGCCCACGATGACGATCGCGGAGATCGCGTTGGTCACCGCCATCAGCGGCGTGTGCAGCGCCGGCGTCACGGTCCAGACGACGTGGTAACCGACGTAGATCGCCAGCACGAAGATCGTCAGGTTGATCAGGGTGGGAGAAACGGCGTCCATGCGGGGCTCCTCGTCAGGCCTTGCGGGTCACCTGGCCCTCGTGCGCGACGAGGCAGGCAGTGACGATGTCGTCGTCGGCGGGCAGCGCGAACCCGCGTTCCTGGGTCAGCACGAGCTTGAGGAAGTCCAGCACGTTGCGCGCGTACAGCGAAGACGAGTCCGCCGCCACCAGCGAGGGCAGGTTGATCTCGCCCACCAGCGTCACGCCGTGCTTGCGCACCGTCTGGCCGGGCTCGGTCAGCGGGCAGTTGCCGCCGGCGGGCGCCGCGATGTCGACGATCACCGACCCGGGTTTCATCGCGCGGACCATCTCCTCGGTGACCAGCACCGGCGCGGGCCGGCCCGGAATCAGCGCGGTGGTGATGACCACGTCAGCCTGCGCGACGCGCTTGGCCACCTCGACCTGCTGGCGCTGCAGCCAGCTCGGCGGCATCGGCCGGGCGTAGCCGCCCACGCCCTCGGCGGCCTGGCGTTCCTCGTCGGTCTCATAGGGCACCTCGATGAACTTGGCGCCCAGCGATTCGACCTGCTCCTTCACCGACGGCCGCACGTCGGAGGCCTCGATCACCGCGCCCAGCCGCTTGGCCGTGGCGATGGCCTGCAGGCCAGCCACCCCCACGCCCAGCACGACCACGCGCGCGGCCTTGATCGTGCCGGCGGCGGTCATCAGCATCGGAAACAGGCGCTGGTAATGGAAGGCGCCGAGCATCACCGCCTTGTAGCCGGCGATGTTGGCCTGGCTGGACAACACGTCCATGCTCTGCGCGCGCGTGGTGCGCGGCGCGGCTTCCAGCGCGAAGGCGGTCAGCCGCGCTTCGGCCAGCCGCTGCAGGCCGTCGCGGTCGAAGGGGTTGAGCATGCCGACGAGCACCGCGCCGGGCTGGAACAAGGCCAGCTCCGCCGCGTCGGGCGGCCGGACCTTGAGCACGAGCTCACAGGCGAAGGCGGCGTCTCGCGTGACGAGCTCCGCGCCGGCAGCGGCGTAGGCCTCGTCGGTCGCGCTGGCGTTCAGGCCCGCGCCATGCTGGACGCGCAGCACGTGGCCTTGCGCGACCAGCTTCTTGACGGTCTCCGGCGTCGCGGCGACGCGCGCTTCCCCCGCCGCGGTTTCCTGCGGCACACCGATCAGCATCTGGAATCCCTCCGCCTGAATCAGGGTCGGGCGAGCTTAACCGGGCCACCGCCCGGGGCGAGCCTCGCCCGCGACAGGGGTTTTCACCAGGAGAAACCCCTCGGACATGGAGGGGCAAACGTGTTTCGAATGGTGAACTAGAGTCCTCCCAGGGAGTGAAAGCGGCGTTAAATGGAGGCGTTTCATGACCCCCGAAGGAGTCACACCATGATCACGAAAATCATTCTCAGCAGTGCGTTGGCGGTGGCCGCCCTGGTGCCGATGGCATCGCAGGCCGCCGATGTGGGTGTCTCGGTCACCATCGGTGAGCCGGGCTTCTATGGACAGATCGACATCGGCAACGTTCGCCCGCAGGTGGTGTACGAGCGCCCGGTGCTGGTCGAGCGCGTGCCCGCGCCGCTGCCCGCGGTCTACCTGCGCGTGCCCCCGGGCCATCAGAAGAACTGGGCCAAGCATTGCGCGCGCTACAACGCGTGCGGCCGGCCTGTCTATTTCGTGCGGGATGGCTGGTATCGCGATGTCTACGCGCCACAGTACCGCCGCGATCACAGCGAATACCGCTGGTACGCGGACGGCCGTCGCGACTGGCGCGATGACCGCCGGGACGATCACCGCGATGACGGTCCGGGCCATGGGCACGGCCGCGGCCACGACAAGGACAAGGGCAAGGACAAGGATCGGGACCGCGACGACGACCACGGTCACGGCCGCGGACGCTGATCCCCCTCCCTCATCCAGACGACACGACCCCGGCTTGCCGGGGTTTTTCATTTTCGGCGTTCACAATGCGGCCCGCACTTCAGGAAGGACCCATGACCGAACGATTCAAGCCGAGCGTGACCGTGGCCGCCGTGATCGAGCAGGACGGCCGCTATTTGATGGTGGAGGAGCTCACCCGGGACGGTTTGCTGCTGAACAACCCGGCGGGGCATCTGGAGCAAGGCGAATCCACCATCGACGCCGTCGTGCGCGAGGTCCTCGAGGAAACCGCCCGGCCGTTCACGCCGGACGCCTTCCTCGGCGTCTACCTGTCGCGTTTCCTGCGGCCGGACCGCGGCGATGACGTCACCTACGTGCGCCTGGCCTTCACGGGCCGGGTCGGGGATCAGATTCCGGGACGGCCCTTCGACGAGCCGATCCAGCGTACGTTGTGGATGACGCTGGAGGAGATCCGCGCCAGCCGCGATCGCCATCGCAGCCCGCTGATCCTGCAATGCATCGAGGATCACGCCGCCGGGCGGAGGCTGCCGCTGGACGCGGTGCAGGCGCATTCGTCGCTGTATGCGCCGAAAGCCTGGCCCCATTGAAAGCCCCTCTCCCGCTCCGCGGGCGAGGGGGCAAAGCCTCAGAGAGTCATCGCGGCGCTGACGGCCTGCTCCAGGTGGCGCGGCAGGCGCCGGCAGGACTCCAGTTCATTGATCGCGCAGCGGGCCAGGGTCAGAAGCGATTCGCGCTGACGCTCGCGCAGCCGGCGCGGCAGGCGGTCCATCACGCACAGGCTGCCCACGATCTCGCCGGTGTTCAGCGACAGCGGCACCGACGCGTAGAAGCGCACGTACGGCGCGCCCTGCACCAGCGGATGGTCCAGGAAACGCGAGTCCTGCCAGGTGTCGGGCACTTCCTGCAGCCCGCCGTGATGCATCACGTGCGAGCAGAACCCGCGTGCCCGAGGCATGCGGCGCACGTTCAGCCCCGAGGTGCCGATCAGCTTGAGCTGGTTGCCGTCGGCCAGCGCGACAGCCGCCATCGCGCCGCCGCTGATGTCGCAGGCCAGGTCGGCCAGTTCGTCGAAGGCGCTCGGGCCGGGTTGTTCGAGGTCCAGGGCCTCGACGGCGGCCTGGCGCTCTTCCTCGTCGGATTGCAGCGGCGCCAGCCAGCTGCGCAGCAGGGCCAGCGCGTCCTCGGCCTGGCTGCCCTTGTCGAAGAAACCGGAGATGCCGTGCTCGGCGCAGGCCCGGCGCATCTCCTCGTAGTAGCTGTTGCTCAGCACGATCGCCCGGGCGCCCACGCCCAGCTGGCGCATCGCCCGCAGCACGCGCAGCCCGCTGCCGGGCTGCAGCGCGAGGTCCATCAGCACCACGTCGGGCTGGGTCTGGGCGATCACCTCGATCGCGGTCTGCTCGTCGGCGGCCTCGCCGACGACGCGGATGCGGCGCTCCCGGGCCAGCAGCGCCTGCAGTTGGGCGCGGACGGTGAAGGATCCTTCAACGATGACAACGTTCATGATCGGTTCTCCCTGTTGCATCCAGTTTCCGACGCAGCCCCAGCGCGGAGCAGTCGGCGAAAACGGCAGACGCTGTACGCCCGAGCGCAAACCCTTGTCAGCCAAGCCTTACAGGCGGGGGAGAAACGAAAGAAGCAATGGGAGAGATGGGGGAGGAGCCGGTCACCGATGCGGAATTCGTCACGCCCGGGAGGGTGTGACCTCGGGGGTGACCTCGTTCCGGACGGGTGATGCCGACCTTTGGGACAATCCCGCGCCATGAATCCCAAGAAGCAACGCATCGTCGTCGGGTTGTCCGGCGGCGTTGATTCCGCCGTGTCCGCCTGGCTGCTGAAGCAGGCGGGCCATGAGGTCGTCGGCATCTTCATGAAGAACTGGGAGGACGACGACGACAGCGAGTACTGCTCCTCCAACATCGACTTCGTCGACGCGGCCGCGGTCGCGGACGTGATCGGCATCGAGATCGAGCACGTCAACTTCGCCGCCGAGTACAAGGACCGCGTGTTCGCCGAGTTCCTGCGCGAGTACCAGGCCGGCCGCACGCCCAATCCGGACGTGTTGTGCAACGCGGAGATCAAGTTCAAGGCCTTCCTCGACCACGCGATGCGCCTGGGCGCCGAGAAGATCGCCACCGGCCATTACGCCCGGGTGCGCGAGACGCCGCAGGGCCGCACGCAGCTGCTCAAGGGCCTGGACCCGCTCAAGGACCAGAGCTATTTCCTGCACCGGCTCAACCAGGAGCAGCTGCGCAAGACGATGTTCCCGGTGGGCGATCTGCCCAAGACCGAGGTGCGCCGGCTGGCCGAGGAGATCGGCCTGCCCAACGCGAGGAAGAAGGACTCGACCGGCATCTGCTTCATCGGCGAGCGCCCGTTCCGCGAGTTCCTGAACCGCTATCTCTCCCACAAGCCCGGCCCGATCAAGGATGACCGCGGCCGCAAGCTCGGCGAGCATGTGGGGCTGTCCTTCTACACGCTGGGTCAGCGCCAGGGGCTGGGCATCGGCGGCGTCAAGGACAAGGGCGCGCCACGCGGCGGCGGCGAGCACGCGCCGTGGTTCGTCGCCCGCAAGGACCTGGAGACCAACACGCTGATCGCCGTCCAGGGCCACGACCACCCGCTGCTGCAGAGCCGCGCACTGGTGGCGCAGGACCTGAGCTGGACGGACGAGATGCCGGCTGCCACCAGTTCGACCGGTTCCGAGGGCTTCGGCGCCAAGACGCGGTATCGGCAGGCCGATGCGCCCTGCGCGCTGACGCCGGGCGAGGGCCGCATCCGGCTGGACTTCCCGCAGCCGCAATGGGCGGTGACGCCGGGCCAGAGCGCCGTGCTCTACGACGGCGAGGTCTGCCTGGGCGGCGGCGTGATCGCCGAGGCGATCGCCTGAACATCCGCGCGCGGTCCCCGGCAGCTCATCCGCGCATTCGGGGCGCTCGTCGCATGACGGGCGCGACCTGAGGGGCCTCCCATGACAATGCGCACCTCCCCTGCCGGACGTCGCCTTGTGGCACGCTGGCGGTTTGCCGTGTTGTCTGGATTCCCCTTGGATCGTCTGCTCGCCCGCATCACCCAGCCCGCCTTCGTGCTGCGCATCGCCGCGCTGGCGATCTGCCTGCTGGAGCTGGGCTCGGCCGTCTGGGGCCTGATGGGCAACGTCACGGAGCCCTACGACGGCGTGCTCGCCAGCCTGTACCGGCGCACCGGCGGCACCACGCACGACGCACCGTTCGTGCTGACCTGCCTGGCGCTGGTCATGCTCTTCGCCTGGCATTTCTGGCGGCTGGCGCGGCAGCAGTACCTGGACCTGCCGCCGCCTGACGCGCTGGCGCGGGTGGTGCTGCTCAACGGACTGGCGCTGCTGGTCACGCCGGGCCTGCCCTTCCTGGTGACGGTGCTGGCGGCGCTGCTGCTCAACGTGAGACGCGCCTTCAGCTTCGCGCTGACGCAGGTGGTGATCAACGTCGCGCTGTACTGGCTGCTGCCCAGCGAGGCCCAGCGCCTGGAGCAGGTCCAGCCGGACATGCCGTGGTGGCTGAACAGCCTGGGCCTGGCGATGTCCATGGTGGCCTTGCACGGGATGGCTTTCGGGCTGGGCCGGCTGGTGGCCGCGGAGGCCGAGCGGCGACGCTGGTTCCAGGCGATGCTGGCCGAGAAGGAATCCGGCGAGCGCCTGCAGATCGAGCAGCTACGTTATGCCGAGCGCATGCACATGGCGCGTGAGCTGCATGACGTGATGGGCCACCACCTGACGGCGCTCAACCTGCACCTGCAGCTCAGCGAGGCGCTGCTGCAGCGGCACGACGAGCCGGGCGCGGCGCAGGCGGTGGAGAAGGCCAAGCTGGGCGCGGCGGGGCTGCTGGCGGAAGTGCGCGCGGCGGTGTCGCGCGAGCGGGAGAGCCAGCGGATCAACCTCGAGGCGGCGCTGCGCACGCTGGCCGAGGGCATCGCCAGCACGCAGATCGAGCTGGCGCTGGATCCGGTGGCCCAGGACCTGACGCCGCGCTGCGCGCACGCGCTGCTGCGCTGCGTGCAGGAGGCGGTGACGAACGCGGTGCGGCATGCCGGGGCGACGCGGGTGCGCGTCAGCCTGGAGGCCGTGGAGGAATCCGGTCCGCAGGTGCGGGTGCGGGTTGACGACAATGGCCGGGGCACGCGCAAGCTGCGCGAGGGCAACGGCTTGAAGGGCATGCAGGAACGCATGGCGGAACTGGGCGGGACGATGCACGTGCTGCGGCACCACCCCGGGTTCCTGATCGAGCTGAACTGCCCGCGGCGGGCCTGAACCGGGCCGGCGCCATCCAGGAAGGAGAGGACATGAGCGAGAACACGATCAAGCTGCTGCTGGTGGAAGACCAGCAACTGGTGCGCGAGGGGCTGAAGGGCCTGCTGGCGCTGCACGACGACATCCGCCTGATCGGCGAGGCGTCGGACGGCGCGGAGGCGCTGGAGCTGCTGGCGCGCGAGCAGCCCGACGTGATCCTGTCGGACATGCGCATGCCGCGGCTGGACGGGATCGGGCTGATCCGGGCGCTGGCGGCGCGGGCGCTGAAGATCCCGGTCGTGCTGCTGACGACCTTCGACGACACCTCGGCCTTTGACGAGGCGGTGCGGGCGGGGGCGCGGGGATTCCTGCTGAAGGCGATCAGCCCGGACACGCTGGTGCAGGCGCTGCGCGACGTGGTGGGCGGATCGACGGCGCTGCGGCCCTTGCTGACCGAGCGCATGGAGCGCGCGCCGGTGGAGCGCGCCTTCGCGGCGACGCCCGAACCCGAGCCGCTGAGCCCCAAGGAGCTGCAGGTGCTGCGACTGGTGGCCAGCGGGCGCAGCAACACCGAGATCGCTGCGCTGCTGGGCAACAGCGAGGGCGTGATCAAGAACCACTGCTCCGCGGTCTTCGCGAAGATGGGCGTCCGGGACCGCACGCAGGCGGTCCTCAGAGCCATCGACCTGGGTTGGATCTAAATCAGATCCAGAGGTCGTAGTCCTGGAGGGCGCGAATGCGGCGTTCGACGCTGAGGAAGCGGGCGGCGCCCACTTCGCCGATGGCCTTCACCACGCGCGGGTGGTACTTCTTGTAGAGCTTCTGCTCCGCATCGACGTAGCCCAGGTAGCCCTTCGAGAAGTACTTCGACTGCGCGTTGTTCGGCTTGTCGCCGATCTGCACGTACTCCACCGACATGCGGGTGAACTGGCGGTTCAGCGCCGCCAGCTCGCGCTCGTAGGCCTCATAGACCGGCACGAAACGCTTGGTCTGGGCTTCGTCCAGCGACAGCGCCTTCAGCACCACCCCCTTGCGGTCGGCACGGACGGCGTCGCGCAGCGTCTGCGCCTGGGCGGAATCGGGCACCGGCGCCGGATCGGCGAAGGCGGGCAGCGCGGCGGCCAAGGACAGGCACAGCGCGGACAACGCGGCAAACTTCTTCATCTCTCATCCCTCGTGAATCGTCGAAACCTCGACTGCGCGCGGATTCTAGGGAGACGGGTTTGCCCTGACCCTCCGGGACTTCACGGGGAGACAGCGGCCCGCGACGGGCGCCAGCGCGCCAGCCAGCCGCTCGGGCGCAGGTCCGGCACCCGCAGCGTCAACGCCGTGCCGCCGCCTGGCGCGTTGCGCACCGTGAAGCTCGCGTTCATGAGCCGTGCGCGTTCCCTCATGCCGCAGATGCCGTATCGCACGACACCGCCGGCCTGCCGCTCCTCCCAGTCCGCCGCCAGCCCCACGCCGTTGTCCCGAAGCGTCATCGTCATCAGGCGCTCGGCGCGGTAGTCCAGCTCCAGCGTGACCTCGGTGGCCCGCGCATGGCGATCGGCGTTGGTCAGGCCTTCCCGGGCGATCAGCAGCAGCTGGTCCTCGATGGCGTCGGACAGGGCGCGCGCCGTGCCGTGAACACGGAGCCGGAACTGGCCCGGCGGCCGGATCAGGTCCTGGCCCGCCTTGGCGAGGCTCTCGGCCAGCCGCCGGGCCCGGCCTCCCTCGCTGCCATTGCCGCGATCACCCCCGTCGGAGCCGTCACCATCGCGATCGTCATCCCGGTCGCCACCCCTGTCGCCGCCCCTGTTGTCATCCCCGTCCGCGCCGCGACGGCGTTCCGCCGCGTCCTCGTCGTCGATGCGCTGGCGCAACTGACCGACCCGGTCGCGGCCCTCCGCGAGCAAGGCCTCCGCGCGGGTCAGGTCGCGTTCCATCTTGTGCCGCAGCGCCTGGTCGGTCACGCGCCGCACGCTGGCATCCAGCCCCAGCAGCAAACCCTGGAAGCCCTGCAGCAGCGTGTCGTGCAGGTCGCGCGCGATGCGCTCGCGCTCGCGGTGGCGCACCTCCAGCCGCATGCGCAGCCGGGCCTGCAGCGCGCGCACCCGCAGGCGGTAACCGCCCCAGATCGCCACGATCAAGGCCAGGACGATGGCCCATCGGAAGGCGGCGTATTCGTGCAGCGCCGGCGCGATGCGGAAGGACAGCGCCGTGGGCCGCCGGCTCCACAACCCGTCCGGGTTGGATGCGAGCACCTCGAAGCGGTAATCGCCCGGGCCGAGGTTGGCGTAGGTGGCCTCGCGCTGCGTGCCGGCGTCGCGCCAGTCGGCGTCCACGCCCACCAGGCGGAAGCGGTAGCGCACCTGCTCGGCCTTGCTGAGCACGCGCGCCGCGTAGCGCAGCGTCAGCGCGTTCGTGCCCTGCGGCAACTGCTGGCCTTGCGCGGCCGGATAACTCTGTCCGCCGGCCATCAGGGCCTGGACGTCGACGCCGACCTCGCGCGAGTTGCGCGGCGTGCGCGCCGGATCCAGCCACACCACGCCCAGGTTGGTGACGAACCACAGCCGGCCGCGGGCGTCGCGCACCGCCGTCGGCGTGGCCGAGGCCTGCCGCGCGATGCCGGGCAACCCGTCGGCGGCATCCAGCAGCTGGTAGCTGAGCGGGCGCGCCGATTCGACGAACAGCGCCGGCACCTCAGCGGCGGCCAGCCGCACCAGGCCGCGCCCGCCGTTGAGCCACAGGTCGCCGTCGAAGGACTCGACGATGCCCGACACCCGGCCGAAGGCCGGATCGCGGTCGATGGTGATCGTGGAGAAACGGCCGTCGTGGCCCAGCGCCACCCCGTTCTCGCCTGAGACGACCAGCCCATGCCGCGTGTTGAGCACGGCCAGCACCCGCCCCACGCGCAGGCCCTGCTCGGCACCGAAGCGCCGTTGCTGGCCGAGGTCATCGATGCCCAGCAGCACGCCGTCATGGCCGAACCAGACCGCGCCGTCGGCGTCCACCGAGAGCGCATCCGGCGCGACACCATCCAGTTCCGCGTCCTGGACCCGGACGACGCCCGCGCGCGTCGCATGGAAGACGCCGGCCTCGTGCAGCGACAGCCACAGCCCGCCGGTGGGGTCCGCCGCCATGGCGTTGGCCGGCACCTGCGTGCCCGGCGCCGGCTGGCCCGGCGGCAGCGGCCAGCGCTCCCAGCGGCCGCCGGGCGGCGAGCGCCACAGGGTCTCGTTGTCCCACAACCAGAGCGAGCCATCGGTGGCGCGCACGGCCTGCGTGGCCGGGCGGCGCGAGGCGGGACGGGGATCGACGCCGTTCTCGCGCAGCGCGCCGCCGGGCGGGTCGACGCGCCAGTTCGCCGAGGAGCTCGACAACAGCACGCCGCTGCCGTCGGGCTGCACGCTGAAGCCGGTGGAGGCGGCGTCGTCCAGCCGCGTCACGCGGCGGATGCGATGCTGGCGCAGGCTGCTGACGCCGGCGTTGGTGCCGATCCAGATCTCGCCGTCGTCGCTTTCCAGCAGCGGCACGGTGATCGACGATCCCAGCCCGTCCGCGACGGTGAACCACTGCCCGCGCGACCAGTCCAGCTGCTGGCCCGCGAGCAGCCGCGCCGCGTCGGCCGCGTCGGTGCGGAACACGCCGCGCCCGTTGACCGTCACCCACAGCCCGCCGTCGCTGGCGAAGAGCATCTGCTTGACCAGCGTCGAGGGCTGGCCGTCGCGCGCGGACACGACGCTGGGCGAGAACGGCGCTGCGGCCAGGTCGTCGACCCGCACGGGACCGGGCGCCGGCGCCGTGTCGGGCAGGCTGCTCCACGAGCGCCAGGAGCCGGGCAGGCCCAGCGGTCTCACCCCGCCGCGCCCGTCCGCGAGCCACAGGCGGTCCTGACCGTCCTGCGTCATCACGGCACTGCGCCCGACCGACACGCCGGTGGTCTCGAAGCGCTCGGCATTGGCCGCGCGCCGGTAGAGCCGCTCACCCGAGCTGACCCAGAGCGTGCCCTGGCGATCGCGGAACAGGTATTCGGCGCCGGCTTCGGGATAACCGTCGGCCTCGCCGACGCGGTGCCAGCGCTCGCCGTCGAAACGCGCCAGGCCGCGGCCCGCCGCCGCCCACAACACGCCGCCCGCGCGCACCAGGCGCAGCACGCGGCCGCCGGGCAGTCCCTGCGCCGGCCCGTAACGCACGACGCCGCTGTCGCGCAGCTGCAGCACGCCGCCTTCGTAGAGGCCGATCCACAGGCTGCGGTCGTCGTCGACCAGCAGCGCGTTGATGTTGAGCGCGGGCAGCGGTTGACCGCCCGGCCGGTAGCGCTCGAAGCGCAGGCCGTCAAAGCGGTACAGCCCCATGCCGGTGCCCAGCCACAGGACGCCCTCGCGGCCGCCGCCCAGCGTCCAGACGTCGGCCGGCGCGCCCTCGCGCACGCTCCAGCTGCGATGGGAGAAGTCGGGGAAGTCGAGGGCGGGCGCGGCGGCCGCGGCGACGGCGTGCCCGGACGTGACGGCCAGGATGATCCCGCCGACGAGCGTGCCCAGCAGGCGCGCGACGATGCGCGGAGTCACGCCTCGCGCCGCGATCAGGCGGCGACCCGCGCGTCCGCGCGCGGCGACAGCGCGCGCGCGGGCACCGGGACAGGGTCGTCACGGACGGGTTCGTCCTCGATCAGGCCGCGGCGCAGCGCCTCGGTGGCGGCCTGCGTGCGGCTGCGCGCGCCGAGCTTCTGCAGCAGCGTCTTCACATGCGTCTTGACGGTGCCCGCCGCCACGCCCAGCCGCAGGCCGATGGACTTGTTGTCCAGCCCCAGGCACAGCATCCGCAGCACGTCGTGCTCGCGCGGCGTGAGGTCGTCGCCCAGCCAGCCCTCGGCCACCGCGCCCGCCGCCGTGCGGCACAGGTAACGGCGACCCGCCGCGACGGCGCGGGCGGCGTCGCGCAGCTCCTCCAGCGCGCAGGCCGCGTGGACGTATCCCAGCACGCCCGCGGCCATCGCCTGACGGACCCGGCCGCCGTGCGTCACGGGGCTCACGACCAGCCACTGCGGGCCGGGTAGGGCGCCCGAGGCCGCGCTGCGGCGCGGCAGGCCGGACAGCGCCAGCAGCGCGCCCTCGTGGTCGGCGACGACCAGCCGCACCGGTTCCTCGCGGGCGTTGGGGCCGAGCGCCACCCGGGCCGGCCAGGTCGCGCTCGCGCCGTCCAGCGCGGCATCGGCGGTCTCGTGGGCACGGAAGAACGGCGACAGCGCGGTGGCGATGCCGGCGCGCAGCAGCGGATTGCGGTGCAGGACGACGGCGTCGAGGACGGCATCGGACGAGGCGTGGGGTCGCTCAAGCAGGGACATGGACAGCTCCCGAGGGTCGGTGAGGGGCGAGGGGGCCAGGAAGGCGACGGTGTCGCTCTCGTGGCGGTGGTGGCGCCTGGCGACTGCGCCGATCATCGGGAATCCATGCTGCAGTGCGATAGCCCCGGTCGAGTCGATGCCCACTACCCGAAAGGGTGGCGGCCCCCGGGAAGAGGGACGCCCGCCGGAGTGCCCCCCTATGATCGCGGCCATGGCGCCCACGCTCGAACCCATCCGTGTCCTGACGGTCGACGACCACCCGCTGATGCGAGAAGGCATCGCGGCGGTGCTCGAGGAGCAACCGGACATGGCCCCGGTGGGCGAGGCCGCCGACGGCTGGCAGGGCCTGCAGGCCTTCGAGCGCCTGCGCCCCGATGTCACGCTGATGGACATCCAGATGCCGGGCATGGACGGGCTGGAGGCCCTGTCGCGGGTGCGGGCGCTGAGCCCGAGCGCGCGCGTGATCGTGCTGACCACGTTCAAGGCCGACGCGCAGGCCTGGCAGGCGCTCAAGCTGGGCGCGTCGGGTTACCTGCTCAAGACGCAGCTGCGCACCGAGCTGCTCGACGCGATCCGGTCCGTGCACCGCGGCCATCGGTGGATCCCCAACGAGGTCGCGCAGGAGATCGCCGCGCACGCCGGCCAGGAACAGCTCTCGGGACGGGAGATCGACGTGCTGGAGCACATCGCGCAGGGCCTGAGCAACCGCGAGATCGGTGGACTGCTGTCGCTGTCCGAGGACACGATCAAGGCGCGCGTGAAGATGATCCTGGCCAAGCTCGACGCGCGCGACCGCACGCACGCGGTGGTGCTCGCGCTCAAGCGCGGTCTCCTGCGTCTGTGACGCCGCTGTGATGCGGCTGTGACGCCACCGCAACCAAACGTCACGCCCGTCTGCCTCTGACGGGAGAGCACCGGCTGCGCCATCGGCGGCTGTTGCGCATCGGCTGGGTTTCCTAGGATTTCGTCATCCCTCGGAGACCCTCGATGACGAATCCTTCGACCCCCTCGGACCTCACCCGGCGCGACGTGCTCGCGCTGGGCGGTCAGCTCGCGCTCGCCGCGTCGCTGCCGCTGGCCCTGGCCGACAACGCCCTGGCCAAGACCGTTTCCCCTTCTTCCACACACGCCCTACCAGGAGCCCCCATGAGCTACGTCACCACCAAGGACGGTACCCAGATCTTCTACAAGGACTGGGGCAGCGGCAAACCCGTCGTCTTCTCCCACGGCTGGCCGCTGAGCGGTGACGCCTGGGAAGACCAGATGCTCTTCCTCGGCCAGAACGGCTACCGCGTCATCGCCCATGACCGCCGCGGTCATGGCCGCTCCAGCCAGAGCTGGAACGGCAACGACATGGACACCTACGCCGACGACCTGGCCGCGGTGCTCGACAAGCTCGACATCAAGGACGCGATGCTGGTGGGCCACTCCACCGGCGGCGGCGAGGTCGCCCGCTACGTTGGCCGTCACGGCGTGAAGCGCGTGTCCAAGGTCGTGCTGGTCGGCGCCGTGCCGCCGACGATGATGAAGTCCGCCGCCTATCCGAACGGCCTGCCCAAGGAAGTCTTCGACGGCATCCGCGCCGGCGTGCAGAAGGACCGCTCGCAGTTCTACAAGGACCTGACCACGCCGTTCTTCGGCGCCAACCGTCCCGGCGCCGCCGTGACGCAGGGCATGCGCGACAGCTTCTGGCTGCAAGGCATGCAGGGCTCGCTGAAGTCGCAGTTCGACTGCATCAAGCAGTTCTCGGAAGTGGACTTCACCGAGGACCTGAAGAAGATCACCGTTCCCACGCTGATCATCCACGGCGACGACGACCAGATCGTGCCCATCGGCAACTCCGCCGAGCTGTCCGTGAAGCTGGCGCCCAAGGCCACGCTGAAGGTCTACAAGGGCGGCAGCCACGGCCTGGCCGCCACCAGCAAGGATCAGCTCAACGCCGACCTGCTCGCGTTCGCGAAGTCCTGATCCCCGCGTGACCCTTGTTGTCGCGGCATGACCCGCCTGGCGCGGATCGGCCGCGACGCCTGATTTCGATCCCTGTTTCCTGTTGAGGAGATCCCCATGAGCAAGCTCGCCAAGGCCGTTCCCGGCGCCAAGCTGTTGAACCCGAAGGACCACACGCTGGTCATGATCGACTTCCAGTCGCAGATGGCCTTCGCCACGCATTCAATCGATGCGACCAACCTGCGCACCAACGCCTCGCTGGTGGCCCAGGCGGCCGCCGGATTCGGCGTGTCGACCATCCTGACCACAGTCGCCGAGAAGAGCTTCTCGGGCCCGATGTTCGAGGAAGTCACCGCGCCCTTCCCCGGCAAGAAGATGCTGGACCGCACCTCGATGAACACGTGGGAAGACGTCGCGGTGATCGAGGAAATCAACCGCATCGGCAAGGACCGCATCGTGCTGGCCGGCCTGTGGACGAGCGTGTGCATCGTCGGACCGGCGCTGTCGGCGATCGACCAGGGCTTCGAGGTCTACGTGATCACCGACGCCTGCGGCGACGTGTCGCTGGAAGCGCACAACCGCGCGGTGGAGCGCATGGTGCAGGCCGGCGCGCAGCCGATCACCTCGCTGCAGTACCTGCTGGAACTGCAGCGCGACTGGGCCCGCGGCGAGACCTATGACATGACCACGGGCATCGCCAAGAAGGTCGGCGGCGCCTACGGCATCGGCATCAACTACGCCAAGACGATGTTCAACGCCCACGAGGGCTGAAGACGACCCGGGTGACCCGCGGGTCACCCCACCGACCCCCTGAAAGGCGGCTGTCATGAATGCATATGTGTTGTCGGCCGTCGTCGGTCTGGTCGTCGGCATCCTCTACGGCGTGCTCAACGTGCGATCGCCGGCACCGCCGGTGATCGCGCTGGTGGGTCTGCTGGGCATCCTCGCGGGCGAGCAGATCCCGCCGCTGGTGCGGCAGTGGCTGCACCGCGATCCGGCGCAGGTCAGCTGGATCGAGCAGAAGGTGCGTCCGCACATGTTTGGCGAGATGCCCGGCTGTGAGAAGTCCAAGTCGGCGAACCAGGAGCCCCGCGATGCCTGACAAGAATCTTTCCGGCACCCCCTCGGCCACCACTTCGGCCACCACCTCGGTGACGCCTGATGTGGTGCTGTTCAACGGCCGCTTCACGACGCTGGACCGCACGCGGCCGAGCGCCCAGGCGGTGGCCGTCAAGGACGGCCGATTCCTGGCCGTCGGCGCCAATGACGAGATCCTGGCGCTGGCCGGCGGCGCGACGCGCCGCATCGATCTGAAGGGCCGCGGCGTGCTGCCGGGCCTGATCGACAACCACCTGCACATCATCCGCGGCGGCTTGAACTTCAACATGGAGCTGCGCTGGGACGGCGTGCGCAGCCTGGCCGACGCAATGGCGATGCTCAAGGCGCAGGTCGACATCACGCCCGCGCCGCAGTGGGTGCGCGTGGTGGGCGGTTTCACCGAGCACCAGTTCCACGAGAAGCGCCTGCCGACGATCGACGAGCTCAATGCCGTCGCGCCGGACACGCCGGTCTTCATCCTGCACCTGTACGACCGCGCGCTGCTGAACGCGGCGGCGCTGCGCGCCGTCGGCTACACGCGCCTGACGCCGGAGCCTCCGGGCGGACAGATCCTGCGCGACGCGGCCGGCAATCCGACCGGGTTGCTGCTGGCCAAGCCCAACGCGTCCATCCTGTACGCGACGCTGGCCAAGGGCCCGAAGCTGCCGCCCGAGTACCAGCTCAACAGCACGCGCCACTTCATGCGCGAGCTCAACCGGCTGGGCGTGACCGGCGCGATCGATGCCGGCGGCGGCTTCCAGAACTATCCCGAGGACTACCAGATCATCCAGCAGCTGTCCGATGCCGGTCAGCTGACGATCCGCCTGGCCTACAACCTGTTCACCCAGAAGGCGGGGCAGGAGAAGGACGACTTCCTCAACTGGGCGAAGTCGGTCACCTACAAGCAGGGGGACGACTACTTCCGCCACAACGGCGCGGGGGAGATGCTGGTGTTCTCCGCGGCGGACTTCGAGGACTTCCGCCAGCCGCGTCCGGACATGCCCGACCAGATGGAGGGCGAGCTCGAGGAGGTGGTGCGCATCCTGGTGCAGAACCGCTGGCCGTGGCGCATGCATGCGACGTATGACGAGACGATCTCGCGCGCGCTGGATGTCTTCGAGAAGGTGCATCGCGACACGCCGATCGACGGGCTGAACTGGTTCTTCGATCACGCGGAGACGATCTCGACGCGCTCGATGGACCGGATCGCCGCGATGGGCGGCGGCGTGGCGGTGCAGCACCGCATGGCCTATCAGGGGGAGTACTTCGTCGAGCGCTACGGCGCGCGGGCCGCGGAGGCGACGCCGCCGGTGGCGGAGATGCTGCGCCGGGGCATGAAGGTCTCGGCGGGCACGGACGCGACGCGCGTGGCCTCGTACAACCCGTGGGTGTCGCTGTCGTGGATGGTGACGGGCCGCACGGTCGGCGGGCTGCAGATCACGCCGCAGCGCAACTGCCTGGACCGCGAGGCGGCGCTGCGCATGTGGACGGAGAACGTCACGTGGTTCTCCAACGAGCAGGGCAACAAGGGCCAGATCGCCGCGGGCCAGTTGGCCGACCTGGTCGTGCCGGACCGCGATTTCTTCGGCTGCCCGGAGTCGGAGATCGCCGACACGAGCGCGCTGCTGACGATGGTGGGCGGCAAGGTCGTGTGGGGCGCGGGCGATTTCGCGTCGCTGGATGAATCGGCGCCGCCGCCGGCGATGCCGGACTGGTCGCCGGTGCGTCGATATGGCGGCTACGGCGCCTGGGGCGCGGAAGGCAAGCCGCTGCAGGCGGCGATGCAGCGCGTGGCGTGCTGCGACACGTCCTGCGGGGTGCATGGCCACGCGCATGCGAATGCGTGGGCGTCGGAGGTGCCGGCGTCTGATCTCAAGAGCTTCTGGGGCGCGCTGGGTTGCGCGTGCTGGGCGGTGTGAGCGAGGAGTCCCCTGATGAGCGAATTCCGAGCGACACGACTGTTCTCCCCCGCCGCCCCGCGGTGGGTGGAGACGATCCTGCAATGGCCCACCTTTGGGGTGGTGTTGCGGGTGGGGCTGGCGTCGGCCTACCTGATCGGTGGGATCGACAAGGCGATGGACTTCCCGGGCGCGGTGGCGGAGCAGGCGCATTTCGGCCTGCAGCCGGCGGCGCTGTGGGCGGTGCTGGCGATCGCGGTGGAGCTGATCGGCGCGGTGCTGCTGATCGTCGATCGCTGGACCTGGCTGGCCGCGGGCGCGCTGGGCGTGCTGACGCTGGTGGCGATGGCGGTGGCCAACAACTTCTGGGACATGAGCGGACAGGCGAGGTTCATGGCGAAAAACGCGTTCTTCGAGCATCTCGGTCTGATCTGCGGGCTGGCGTGCGTGGCGCGCCTCTCGGTGCTGGAGAGAAAGGTGCTGGCATGACGGGCGCGAAGCGGTTGCTGGTGGCGAGCCTGGCGCTCGGGTTCATCGGCGGGTATGTCGACACGGTGGGCTTCGTGGCGCTGTTCGGGCTGTTCACGGCGCACGTGACGGGGAACTTCGTGCTGATCGGCGCGGAGCTGAGCCGCTCGAGCGGGGCGAGCGTGCTGCTGAAGCTGCTGGTGTTCCCGACGTTTGTGCTGGCGGTGGCGGCGGCGCGGATGGTGGCGTTGCGCTGCGAGCGCACGAAGACGGTGGCGAGCCGGCCCTTGCTGCTGATGCAGGCGGTGCTGCTGGTGGTGGCGCTGGTGTGCAGCGTGCCGGCGGGCGTGGCGCTGGCGCCGGATGCGCCGTGGGCGATGGCCACGGGGCTGTTCATGACGGCGGCGATGGGGGTGCAGAACGCGGCGGGCCGGCTGGCCTGGCCGGCGCTGACGCCGACGACGGTGATGACGGGCAACGTGACGCAGGTGGTGATCGACGGGGTCGACCTGCTGCGCGGCGCGGCGGGACCGGAGGTGCGGGAGCGCCTGGGCCGTTTCATCTGGCCGGTGGCGGCGTTCGCGATCGGCGCGCTGTCGGGAGCGTTCGCGTTCGTGGCGTGGAAGTTCTTGGCGCTGCTATTACCCCTGGTGATGCTTGCCGGCCTGGTCGTGATGGATGTGAGGGCGGATCACAAGGCGTGAGGCGGGGCCTGGCGTCCAGAATGGCGCCTCGACGATTTGACGAGGACGACACCATGACACGCGACCAGGCCCTGACCGATGCTGCCCAACAACTGGGCTACGACTTCGACGGCGAGATCAAGGCCGGCGGCAACTACGTGCCGATCACCCGGGAGGGGAACACGGTCTACCTGAGCGGCCAGGTGCCGCGCGTGGGCAGCACGGTGGTCGTCACCGGTCGTGTGGGCGTGGATGTGGACCTCGCCCGCGCGCAACTCGCCGCGAGGATCTGCGTGATGCGCGCGCTGGTGCTGCTGCAGCGATCGCTGGGCTCGCTCGACGCGGTGAAGCAGGTGCTGCGGATGAATGTCTTCGTGCAATGCGCCGACACGTTCACGCAGCACAGCGAGGTGGCGGACGCCGCCTCGGATCTGATCGTGCAGATCCTCGGCGAGTCCGGTCCGCATGCGCGGACCTCGGTCGGCGTGCTCTCGCTGCCCAAGGGGGCGAGCGTGGAGCTGGACCTGACGGTGGCGGTGACCGGCTGAGGCGCAGGAGTCTCCCGCCCGCCGCGTCGTCGTGTTGCTGATCGGCATTCACGGCTTCGCCGCGCCGACGTCGGTCCTGCCATGCACGAACGGATGGAAAGTGCTGGCCCGTTTACAGCCACCTCGACGACCTGACATCCGTCGTCTTCGTTGCAGCGGGTGGGAGACCTCTTCTGCTGGCAATCGGGAAGCCCGCGCCGGCCTTCGCCTCTGACCCGAAAACGAAAAAGCCCGCCGATCGGCGGGCTTCGCGCATCTGGCCGCAAGGCGATCAGAACGGAATATCGTCATCCATGTCATCGAAGCCGGTCGCCGGCTTCGGCGCGGGAGCCGGAGCGCGAGGCGCCGCGGCACGCGGGGCCGGCGCGCGCGGCGCGTCGAAATCGCCGCTGTCACGGCCGCTGCCGCCACCGCCACCACCGCTGCGCTCCTGCGAGCGCTCACGGCTGTAGCCGCCACCACCGCCACCACCCATCTCATCGCCGCCGTCACGGCCGCCCAGCAGCTGCATCTGCTCCGCGATGATCTCGGTCGTGTAGTTGTCCTTGCCTTCCTTGTCCTGCCACTTGCGCGTCTTCAGACGGCCCTCGACATACACCGGACGACCCTTCTTCAGGTACTCGCCCGCGATCTCCGCCAGGCGGTCGTAGAACACCACACGGTGCCATTCGGTCTCTTCCTGACGCTCGCCGCCCTCGCGGCTCTTCCAGTTGCGCGTCGTGGCAATGCTCACGTTGCACACCGCGCTGCCGCTCGGCGTGTAGCGCAGTTCGGGATCACGGCCCAGATTGCCGAGGATGATGACTTTGTTGACCGAGGCCATGATGGTTGCCTTCGCTTGCGTGTCGTTGAATGTTCGAAAAGGGAAACTTCGCGCCGCCAATCGCCCGATCTCGAGCTCGTTCCGGTTCGCCCGGAAACGCGGCGCAGGGGGCGGATTATGCCGCCCACCCATTCCCGCCGACATTCCTCGGAAACGCCGATCCGCTGCCTCATCCCGGGCAGCCGCTCACCGATTCCGGGGAGCGATGCCCCGTTCGCCCGGGCGTGAGGACCTCCCGGTCTCAGCCCATCTTCCGGCGGCCGAGCTTCTCCGCGTACATCGCCGCGTCGGCCTGCTGCATCAGCTCGTCCAGCGTCAGCGGCCGGTCGGCGGCCATCTCCGCGTGCCCCGCGCTGAAACCGACCTGGTAACCGCGCTGCGCCCGCAGGTTGAGCGCCTCCACCTGCGTGCGCACCCGGTCCAGCGCCGGCGCCATCTGCACGGTCGCCGTGCCGCTGAGCAGCACCACGAACTCGTCCCCGCCCGTGCGCGCGATCACGTCCGACGCCCGCAGGCAGAAACGCAGGATGTCCGCGAAGGACTTCAGCGCCCAATCGCCCTCCGCATGCCCGTAGCGGTCGTTGATCCGCTTGAACTGGTCGAGGTCGAAATACAGCATCGTCGCCGGCCACTCCTTTCTGCGGCACAGCGCCAGCACATGCCCGGCCTGCGACTCGAAACCGCGCCGGTTCGCCAGCCCCGTCAGCTCGTCCACCATCGCCATGTACATCGCGGCGAACTGCTGCTCCACCATGAACGCCAGGTCCCGCAGCGTGGCCTGGTCGTCCTCGTCGAAGCCGCGTGGCACCCGGTCGATCAGGCACAAGGTGCCTAGCCGATGGCCGCTGGGCGCGCGCACCGGGCAGCCCGCGTAGAAGCGGATGCGCGGCCCGTCCGTCACCAGCGGGTTGTCCGCGAAGCGCGGGTCGGCATGCGTGTCGGGGATCAGCAGGATGTCCTCGGCCATGATCGCGTGGCCGCAGAAGCTGATGTCGCGCGGCGTCTCGCGCACGTCCAGCCCCTGCGCGGACTTGAACCACTGCCGGTCCGCGTCCACCAGGCTCACCAGCGCGATCGGCACCTGGAACAGGCGCCGTGCCATGCGCGTCAGGCGGTCGAAACGCTCCTCGGGATCGGTGTCCAGCACCTGCAGCACGCGCAGCGTGGACAGGCGGGCGTTCTCGTCGTCGGGCAAGGGCGCAGCGATCATGTCGAACTCTCTGCCAATGCGGGGGGAACGAAGCGCTCATGAAACCGGCCAGGACCGCTGAACCGACCCCTCGCCGATGTGCGGGACAATCGAGGGCTCCATGAGTTCCTCCAAGCATCATCCCGGCCCGCTCGACATCCTGCAAGAGGTGTTCGGTTACAGCGCCTTTCGCGGCCAGCAGGCCGAGATCGTCGACCATGTGACCGGCGGCGGCGACGCCCTGGTGCTCATGCCCACCGGCGGCGGCAAGTCGCTCTGCTACCAGATCCCCGCCATCGCCCGCCAGCGCGCCGGCCATGGCGTCACCGTGGTCGTCAGTCCGCTCATCGCCCTGATGCACGACCAGGTCGGCGCCCTCGAGGAGGCCGGCGTCGATGCCGCCTTCCTCAACTCGACCCAGTCGCTGGAGGAAACCCAGCGCATCGAGCGCGAGATGCTCGCCGGGCGCCTCACGCTGCTGTACGCCGCACCGGAACGCGTCAACACCGCGCGATTCATCGCGCAGATGCAGTCGCTGTACGAGCGCGGCCTGCTCGCGCTCTTCGCGATCGACGAGGCGCATTGCGTGAGCCAGTGGGGCCACGACTTCCGCAGCGAGTACCTGTCGCTGTCGCTGCTGCACGAGCGCTTCCCCGACATCCCGCGCATCGCGCTGACCGCCACCGCCGACGACATCACCCGCGCCGACATCATCGAGCGGCTGCAGCTGGAAGAGGCCGAGGTCTTCGTCGCCTCGTTCGACCGGCCCAACATCCGCTACCTGATCGTCGAGAAGGACAGCCCGCGCGAGCAGCTGTTGCGCTTCATCCAGGACGAGCACGAGGACGAGGCCGGCGTCGTCTATTGCCAAAGCCGCAAGAAGGTCGACGAGACCGCCGAATGGCTGCGCTCCAAGGGCATCAACGCGCTGCCGTACCACGCCGGCATGGAGCAGGACCAGCGCAAGCGCCACCAGGACCGCTTCCTGCGCGAGGACGGCATCGTGATGGTCGCCACCATCGCCTTCGGCATGGGCATCGACAAGCCCGATGTGCGCTTCGTCGCCCACCTGGACCTGCCCAAGAACATCGAGGGCTACTACCAGGAGACCGGACGCGCGGGCCGCGACGGCGAACCCGCCGAGGCCTGGATGGCCTACGGGCTCGCTGACGTCGTCCAGCAGCGCCGCATGATCGACGAGAGCCCGTCCACCGACGAGTTCAAGCAGGTGCAGCGCGGCAAGCTCGATGCGCTGCTCGCGCTGGCCGAGGCCATCGACTGCCGCCGCGTGCGGCTGCTGGCCTACTTCGGCGAGGACAGCGAGCCCTGCGGCAACTGCGACAACTGCCTGAATCCGCCCGCGACCTGGGACGGCACCGAGGCGGCGCGCATGGCGCTGTCGTGCATCTACCGCTTCCATCAGGCCACGGGGTTCAGCTTCGGCTCGGGCCATCTGATCGACGTGCTGCGCGGCAAGGAGACTGACAAGGTCAACCAGTACCGCCATCAGGAGCTGTCGACCTGGGGCGTGGGCGCCGCGCTCAGCGAGCAGCAATGGCGCGCCGTGATCCGGCAGCTGATCGCGCTGGGCTACGCGGTGACCGAGGGCGAATACAACACGCTGTCGCTGGGCGAGGGCGCCAAGGCCGTGCTGCGCGGCGAGGTGCGGATGATGCTGCGTCAGCCCGCGGTGCCGACGCGGCGCGGCAAGACGAGCCGCTCCAGCGGTTCGAGCTCGCGGCGCTCGGAAGCCGAGGCCGACCTGGATGCCGCCGCCCAGGCGCGCTTCGACGCGCTCAAGGCCTGGCGCGCCGAGGTCGCGCGCGAGCACGGCCTGCCGGCCTACGTGATCTTCCAGAACGTGACGCTGGCCGAGCTGGCCCGCGCGCAGCCGCGCTCGCTCGACGAGATGTCGGGCATCAGCGGCATCGGCGCCAAGAAGCTCGAGGCCTACGGCGAGGATCTGCTGCGGGTGCTCGGCGAGGACTGAGCCTCGCCGAGGTCCTCGCGCTCAGCGAGGGTAAAGACCGCGCTCAGCGCGCGTTCAGTTCGCGCTGGCCTTCAGCTTGCGGCGCCATGCGTGCAGCAGCGGCTCGGTGTAGCCGCTGGGCTGCGACATGCCCTTGAACACGAGGTCCAGCGCGGCCTGATACGCCATGCTGTCGGGCTGGCCGGCCATCGGGCGGTACAGCGGATCGCCGGCGTTCTGACCGTCGACGACCGCGGCCATGCGCTCGAAGGTCGCGCGCACCTGCGCCTCGCTGACGATGCCGTGATGCAGCCAGTTGGCCACGTGCTGGCTGGAGATCCGCAGCGTCGCGCGGTCCTCCATCAGGCCGACGCCGTTGATGTCGGGCACCTTGGAGCAGCCCACGCCCTGATCGATCCAGCGCACCACGTAGCCGAGGATGCCCTGGATGTTGTTGTCCAGTTCCTGCTGCTTCTCGGTGTCGGACCAGTTCGGCGTGTCGGTCACCGGGATGGTCAGCAGGCGCTGCAGCAGTTCGGCGCGGTCGACGCCGGGCGCCTCCGATTCGATCTGCTGCTGCACCTGCGCGACGCTGACCTGGTGGTAATGCAGCGCATGCAGCGTGGCCGCGGTCGGGCTGGGCACCCAGGCGGTGTTGGCGCCGGCCTTGGGGTGCGCGATCTTCTGCTCCAGCATCGCGGCCATCAGGTCGGGCATGGCCCACATGCCCTTGCCGATCTGCGCGCGGCCGCGCAGTCCTGCGCTCAGGCCCACCAGCACGTTGGCGCGCTCATAGGCCTGGATCCAGGCGCTCGTCTTCATGTCGCCCTTGCGCAGCATCGGGCCAGCGAGCATCGCGGTGTGCATCTCGTCGCCGGTGCGGTCCAGGAAGCCCGTGTTGATGAAGGCCACGCGGCTGGGCGCCGAGGCGATGCTGGCGGCGAGGTTAACGCTGGTGCGGCGTTCCTCGTCCATGATCCCCAGCTTGACCGTCGAGGCCGGCAGACCCAGCAGCTGCTCGACGCGTCCGAACAGCTCATCGGCGAAGCCGACCTCGGCCGGGCCGTGCATCTTGGGCTTGACGATGTAGATCGAGCCCTGGCGCGAGTTGCGCAGGCCCGAGCCCGACAGCTGCTTGAGGTCATGCAGCGCGATCAGCGTGGTGATGACCGCGTCCATGATCCCTTCGGGGATCTCGCGGCCGCCCTCCAGCAGGATCGCCGGGTTGGTCATCAGGTGGCCGACGTTGCGCACGAACAGCAGCGAGCGGCCCGGCAGCACGACGTCGTCGCCGCCGGTGGCGGACTTGTAGACGCGGTCCGGATTGAGGCGGCGCACGAAGCTGCGGCCGCCCTTGCTGACTTCCTCGGTCAGGGTGCCGCGCAGGATGCCCAGCCAGTTGCGATAGGCGAGCAGCTTGTCCTCGGCGTCGACCGCGGCGATCGAGTCCTCGAGGTCGAGGATGGTCGACAGCGCCGATTCCATCAGCAGGTCTGACACGCCCGCCGCGTCCGTCTTGCCGATCGCGGAGGCGCGATCGATCTGGATCTCGATGTGGATGCCGTGATGACGCAGCAGCAGCGCGGTCGGCGCGGCGGCATCGCCCAGATAGCCGATGAACTGGGCCGGATCGGCCAGCGCCACCGTGCGGCCGTCCTTCAGCGACACCGCCAGCGCGGTGCCGTCCACGCGGTAGCCGGTCGAGTCCGCATGCGACGCGCCCGCCAGCGGCGCGGCCTGGTCCAGCACCTGGCGCGCGAAGGCGATGACCTTGTTGCCGCGCACCGGGTTGTAGGCGCCGCCGCGCTCGGCGCCGTCGGTCTCGGGGATCGCGTCGGTGCCATAGAGCGCGTCGTACAGCGAGCCCCACCGCGCGTTGGCCGCGTTCAGCGCGTAACGCGCGTTCAGGATGGGCACCACCAGCTGCGGGCCGGCTTGCACGGCCAGTTCGGCGTCGACGTTCGCGGTCGTGGCGCGCGGGTCGGCCGGCAGCGGCACCAGGTAGCCGATCTGCTTCAGGAAGGCCTGGTATGCGGCCATGTCGCGGATGGGGCCTGGATTGGCGCGATGCCAGCCGTCGAGCTCGGTCTGCAGCCGGTCACGTTCCGCCAGCAGCGCGGCGTTCTTCGGGGCGAGCTCATGGGCCAGCGCATCGAAGCCTTGCCAGAACGCGGCCGGTTCGATGCCTGTGCCGGGCAGCGCCTCGGTCTCGATGAAGCGGGCCAGTTCGGCGTCGACCTGGAGGCGGTGATGTTGGCTGCGTGCGCTCATGGCGGCTCCCAAAGAGGGGGATGAAGGACGGAATGCTCCGACTTTAGGGCGGGAGCCCCCGCCGATTCATGTCGGCCCTGGTCGGAGATCCCTGACTTTTTTGCACAAATAACAACGACCAGGGCCTCCATTCATTGCGTCGAACGATGCAACGGTCCAACAATCGGCGGCCATGGACCGCTTGAAACAGATCGAGTCCTTCGTGCTGGTCGCGACCAAGGGCAGCCTCACGGCCGCGGCGCAGGCGGAGGGGGTGGCCCCGGCGGTGATGGGCCGTCGGCTGGACGCGCTGGAGGCCCGCCTGGGCGTGAAGCTGCTGTTGCGCACCACGCGCAAGCTGACCCTGACGCACGAGGGCATCGCCTTCCTGGAGGATTGCCAGCGCCTGCTGGGCGAGTTCGCCAGCGCCGAAGCGAGCGTGAGCGCGGGCGGCGTGAAGGCCACGGGGCACTTGCGGATCACCGCGCCGGCGGGTTTCGGACGCCGGCACGTGGCGCCGCTGGTGCCGGTCTTCCTGTCGCGGCATCCGGAGGTGAGCGTGTCGCTCAACCTGAGCGACCGCGTCGTGGACATCGTCAACGAGGGCTTCGACTGCGCGGTGCGTGTCGGTGATCTCAGCGATTCCAGCCTGATCAGCACGCGGCTCGCGGACAACCGGCGGTTGTGCGTGGCCGCGCCGTCCTACCTGAAGCGCGCGGGCACGCCGCGCCATCCCGCCGAGCTGATGCGGCACGAATGCCTGACGCTGAGCTCCGACGCGAGCCAGACGCGCGGCTGGGCCTTCCGCATCGATGGGCAGGTGCAGCACCTGCGCCCGAGCGGGCGGCTCGACTGCAGCGACGGTCAGGTGCTGCACGACTGGTGCCGGCAAGGGCTGGGGCTGGCGTGGCGGAGCACCTGGGAGGTGGCCGCGGCGATCGGCGCGGGCGAGCTGGTCAGCGTGCTGGACGATTTCGCCGCGCCGCCGAATGGCATCTTCGCGGTGCTCCCTCAGCGCAAGCACCTGCCGTTGCGGGTGAGGCTCTGGATAGACTTCCTGAAAGAGCATTACGGCAGCGCCGATTACTGGACGCGTGCCGCCACCTGGGAACCCACATGACTGGAGACCTCATGACGCTTGAAGCCCTGCTTGCCGGCCTGCACATCGTGGCCATCCTGAGTCTGGTCGTCTTCCTGGCGAGCCAGGCGGCGCTGTGCCGCGGCGAATGGATGAACGCGGCGGTGGTGCGCCGGCTCTCGCGGCTGGACATGATCTACGGCCTGACGGCCGTGGCGGTCCTGCTGACCGGTTTCGCCCGCACGTGGTGGGGCATGAAGGGGCTGGGCTGGTACTGGCATCAGCCGCTGCTGCACTTCAAGTTCGGGATGTTCGTCGTGATCGGGCTGATCTCGATCAAGCCGACGCTGACCTATCGCCGCTGGCTCAAGGCGTTGGACGGCACGGGCGCGCTCCCGGCGGAATCCGAGATCCGCGCCACGCGCCGTCTGGTGATGGTGCAGGCGCACCTGCTGATCCTGATCCCGATCGCGGCGGTGATGCTCGCGCGCGGGGTCCTGGTCAAGTAGGGCGCCTGCCCTTCAGGCCACGATCACTTGGCGGACAAACACTCTTTCATGAACTTGTCATGCTCGGCCTTGCCGGTTTTTCCGGACGCCTTGTAGTCCGCGTTGCAGGTCTTCATCTTGGTCTGCTGCGGTGTCATGGCCGTGGGCGCCGAAGCGGCCTCGCCCTTCAGGCAGGCGCTCATGAAGGTCTTCTTCTCGTCCTTGCCCATGCCCTTGGACTGCTTGCTGCAGTCCGACATGCGCTGCTGCTGCGGCGTCAGTTCCTTCTTCGCCTTCGCGTCGTCCGCGGCATGCGCGCCCAGCGCGGCCAGGGCCAGCATCGCACCGGCGATCAACGGGATCGGGGTCAGTCGTGTCATCACTCTCTCCTACGGGGCTACAGGGGGTTAATCGAGGACCTCGCGGCCAGTGGAGCACACCAACGACCGGCTCTCAATAGCGGTTGACCGACGTCAAGCGTTTGGGTGACTCGCCCCAGTTGGCGCGAATCGGGGACGCGCTTCCTGAGACCTGTCAGCCCCTGACTCACATGATTCGGCGCGGAGAAGCCAGTGCCTCATGCGCCAGATGGAGTCGCCTGACCAGAACCTGTATGAATGCCCGGTCGAAACGGTGCTGGCACTCGGGACTGAGCTGCCCCAGCGAGTCCGGCGTGAACGACACGGTTGTGCAAAGTTGGGTCACCCGGATGTCGGTGCTGTGACGCCGCAGATCGGGATTCGGCGCGAGGTAGGCCATCTCGCCGACCGAGGTGCCCGTGCCCAGCGTGGCCACCAGCGCGCCATCGCGCCAGACCTCGACCTCGCCCTGCGTGATGATGTGGAAGGTGTTGCCTTCCTGGCCCTTCTTGAACAGCAGGTACTCCAGCGGATAACGCCGCCAGCGCGCCCGCCGCACCACTTCCCACAGCTCCACGTCGCCGAAGCCCGCGAAGAACTCCAGCCCGCGCAGCAGGTTGAAACGTTCCGAGTCCTTGACCTCGTTGAGCCGCGCCAGCGGCACGAGCTGCTTGGCCACGAGCTCCGACAGCGCCAGCCCGAAGGCCTCCCAGTCGGGGTAGCGCTCATGCGGATGCTTGGCCAGCGCCTTCTGGATCACCGCGTCGAGCTCCGACGTCACGCCGCCGCGCTGGCCGATCAGCGACTGCGGCGCCTGGTGGTAGATCTGATGCATCAGCGCCATCTGGTTGGGCGCGTCGAACGGCGGTCTGCCGCTGACCATGTGATACAGCACCGCGCCCAGCGAGTAGATGTCAGCCTGCGCGCCCACGTCGCCGCCCTCGATCTGCTCGGGCGGCATGTAGGCCAGAGATCCGACCCGATGCACCTGCGTCATGTCGGCGTTCAGGTTGAGCGCGCTGCCGAAGTCGCTGACCTTCACGTCGGTCACCTGGCCCTGGTTGTCCAGCACGGCCAGCAGGTTGGCGGGCTTGATGTCGCGATGCACGACGCCCTGGCGGAACACGTAGGACAGCGCCATCGCGCACTTGAACCCGAGTTCGACGATCTGGTCCAGCGGCAGCAGCCGGTCGTTGCGGCAGAAGTGCTTGAGGGTCACGCCATGGACGTACTCCATGACCAGATACGGCAGATCCCCGTCCTGCACCGCGTCCAGGATCTGCACGACATTGGGATGCTGGAGCCGGCCGGCGAGCGCGGCCTCGGAGGCGAAGAAGCGGATGCTGAGCGTGTCTTCCTCGGTCTGGCCGCCCGCGGTCCAGGCGCGCATGCGCTTGATGGCGACCTCCTGGCCCTTGAAGTCGTCCATGGCCAGGAAGACATCGCTGGTCGCGCCTTCGCCCAGTCTGCGCAGCACGCGGTACTTGCCGATCTGCTCCGGCAGGTCGCCCAGCCCGCCCAGCGTCGAGTCGGGGAAGCTGGCGGGTAGAGGGTCGGCGGGGGCGCTCATCGGAGGGGGATCCTGCCCCAGGGGGCGGCCCTCGACAAGGGGGGCTACGGTCTCTTACAGGGGAGGTCCCCTAAAATGCGACACCATGATCCAAGCCAAGCAGGAATTGCTCGCCGCCCTCGGCACCGTGCTCCAGGGCCTGAGCCAGGAGGCCGTCGCCGCCGGCACCATCGCCGCCGCGCCTGTGGCCGCCTTCGAGAACCCCAAGCAAGCCTCCCACGGCGACTTCGCCTGCACCGCGGCGATGCAGCTGTCCAAGGCGCTGAAGAAGAACCCGCGCGAACTGGCGCAGACGCTGATCGCCCAGTTGCAGGCGCAGCCCGCGTTCGAGCGCTGGGTGGACGCGCTGGAGATCGCCGGTCCGGGCTTCATCAACATCCGCCTCAAGCCCGCCGCCAAGCAGGCCGTGGTCGGCGAGGTCTTCGCCGACACGACGCGCTTCGGCCATCAGCCCGCGCGCGACACCTCGGTGCTGGTGGAGTTCGTCTCGGCCAACCCGACCGGTCCGCTGCACGTCGGCCACGCGCGCCAGGCCGCGCTGGGCGACTCGCTGTGCCACCTGTTCGCGACCCAGGGCTGGAAGGTCAGCCGCGAGTTCTATTACAACGACGCGGGCGTGCAGATCGGCACGCTGGCGGCGTCCACGCAGGCGCGGCTCAAGGGCTTCAAGCCCGGTGACGACGGCTGGCCCGAGTCCGCCTACAACGGCGACTACATCCAGGACATCGCCGACGCCTTCCTGCGCAAGGAGACGGTCAAGGCCGACGACCGCGAGTTCACCGCGTCGGGCGACATCGCGGACATCGACAGCATCCGCCAGTTCGCCGTGGCCTACCTGCGTCACGAGCAGGACCTGGACCTGCAAGCCTTCGGACTGCGCTTCGACAACTACTTCCTCGAGTCCTCGCTATACACCGGCGGTCAGGTCGAGGACGCGGTGGCGCGCATGGTCGCCAACGGCAAGACCTACGAGGACGGCGGCGCGCTGTGGCTGCGCTCGACCGAGTACGGCGACGACAAGGACCGCGTGATGCGCAAGTCCGACGGCACGTACACCTACTTCGTGCCGGACGTCGCGTACCACGTGAACAAGTTCAAGCGCGGCTTCTCCAAGTGCATCAACATCCAGGGCACCGACCACCACGGCACGATCGCCCGGGTGCGCGGCGGCCTGCAGGCCACCGGCGTGGGCATCCCCGAGGGCTTCCCGGACTACGTGCTGCACAAGATGGTCACGGTCATGAAGGGCGGCGAGGAGGTCAAGATCTCCAAGCGCGCCGGCAGCTACGTCACGCTGCGCGACCTGATCGAATGGACCAGCCGCGACGCGGTCCGGTTCTTCCTGATCAGCCGCAAGGCCGACACCGAGTTCATCTTCGACGTGGACCTCGCGCTCAAGGCCAACGACGAGAACCCCGTGTTCTACGTGCAGTACGCGCATGCGCGCATCTGCTCGGTGCTGCGCAAGGGCGCGGCGGAGAAGGGACATGACGAGGCCTCGCTCGCGGGTGCCGACCTGTCGCTGCTGACCGCGCCGACCGAGTTCGCGCTGATGCTCAAGCTGGCGGACTATCCGCGCATGCTGGCGTCGGCGGCACAAGACCTGGCCCCGCACGACGTGGCGTTCTACCTGCGCGACCTGTCGGGCGCGCTGCACAGCTACTATGGCGCCGAACGCGTGCTGGGCGACGACCCGGCCCTGACGCGCGCGCGCCTGGCGCTGCTGGCCGCGACGCGGCAGGTGGTGCGCAACGCGCTGGCGGTGCTGGGGGTGTCGGCCCCGGACGCGATGGAACGTGACTCGCAGGAGCAGCAATGAGCAAAGAGAAGCAGCGCGGCGGATTCGCCATGGGCCTGATCGTGGGCCTGCTGCTGGGACTGGGGATCGCCCTGGGCGTGGCGCTGTACGTGACGAAGGCCCCGGTGCCCTTCGTCAACAAACTGCCGCAGCGCACGGCCGAGCAGGATGCCCAGGAAGCGGAACGCAACCGGAACTGGGACCCGAACGCGCCGCTGGCCGGCCGCGCTGGCGCCAAGGCCGCCTCGGGTGTCGTGACTCCGGCGGTGACGCCGCCGGCGGCTCAGGCCACGCAAACCACGCAGTCGCCGCAGGTGACGGCGGGATCGACCGCCGCGCCGGCCGTCGAGGGCCGCCCGGCGGACCGCGCGCCCGCCGCGACCACGGGGGCTGCCAACACGGCCAAGCCCGAGCAGCGGGCCGCTGAGACGCGCGCCGCCGACGGCACGCGGGCCGATGGCTCCAAGGGCAGCTTCTTCGTCCAGGCCGGCGCGTACACGCGCATGGAGGACGCCGAGCAGCAGCGCGCCAAGCTGGCGATCCAGGGCTTCTCGGCCAAGGTGATGGAACGCGAGCAGTCGGGCCGCACCGTCTTCCGCGTGCGCCTGGGCCCCTTCGAGTCGCGTGACGAGGCCGAGGCGCAGCAGAAGAAGCTCGAGGGCGCCGGCATCGAGGCCAACCTCGTGGCGATCCAGCGCTGAGGCGCGGTGGCGGAGTTAATGCCGCCCTAAGTTTGACTTTCTAGGATGGCCGGCCGCCGCGGCGCCGGTTTCCCGCGGAACTACCAAGGAACAGAAGATGAAGCGTCGCGATTTCAACGCCCTCACGGCCCTGTCGACCGCCGCGGGGAGCGGCCTGCTGATCGGCGCGCCCGCGCAGGCCCAGGGCGGTCCCGTCGAGGGACGCCAGTACCAGCGCCTGACCACGGCGGTGGCGGGCTCGACGCCGGGCAAGATCGAGGTGATCGAGTTCTTCTGGTACGGCTGCCCGCACTGCTACGTCTTCGAGCCCACCATCGAGGCCTGGGCCAAGCAGTTGCCCGCCGACGTCGTCTATCGCAAGGTGCATGTGGCCTTCCGCGAGAATGTGAAGATCCACCAGCGCCTGTTCTTCACGCTCGAGGCGATGGGCAAGGAAGCGCAGGTGCGTCCGGCCATCTTCAACGCGATCCATCGCGGCGGCCAGAGCCTGACCGAGATCGACGCGATGGTGAAGTTCCTGTCGCCGCTGGGCGTGGACGCCAACAAGTTCCGCGAAACCTACAACTCGTTCACCGTGCAGACCAAGTGCCAGCAGGCGACGAAGCTGCAGGACCAGTACAACATCGACGGCGTGCCGACCGTCGCGATCGGCGGGCGCTACCTGACCTCGCCGGCGATGGCCGGTTTCGGTCAGCGCGTGAGCGAGGAAGAGCTTGGCCAGCGCTGCATCGCCGTGGCCAACTTCCTGCTGCCGCTGGCACGCAAGGGCGCCTGAGCGCTGCGACTGCCGCGAGCCCTCATCCCCACCCTCTCACGCGCTGCGGGCGAGGGAGTCCGGCGGGATCCTGCGCAAGCGCCCCTCGTGGGCGCTTTCTGCTTTCTGGCTCCCCCCGTTAGGGGAGATCGGGGGGCAGGGCTTGCACAAACCTGAGATCGGGACTTAAAGTGATATCACCTTTTTGGAGGAGTTGGTGATGAGCACGACAGTCCCGAAGACCCCCTTGTCGCGTGGCGCGACGTCGGCGCCGCTGGAGCGCCGCGCGGGGGCGGCGAACGGTTACGCCGCGCTGCTGATCGGCCTGGGCCTGCTGGTCGTGGCGGTCTGGCGCTTCGCGGTGCTGCACGAGCAGGCGATCGGCCTGGCGCAGCTCGCGCTCGTGCTGACCGGCATCATCCTGCTGTCGGGGCTGTTCATCCAGCAGCCCAACGAGGCGCGCGTTCTGACGCTGTTCGGCCGCTACGTCGGCACGGACCGCGTGTCGGGCCTGCGCTGGACGATCCCGCTGTTCATGATGAAGCGCCGGTTGTCGCTGCGCGCGCGCAACCTGGACGCGCCCACGCTCAAGGTCAACGACAAGCGCGGCAACCCCGTGGAGATCGGCGCCGCCGTGGTGTGGCGGGTGGAGGACACGGCCCGCGCGGTGTTCGAGGTCGACGACTTCGAGCAGTACGTCAGCATCCAGGCCGAGGCGGCGATCCGCCATGTGGCCTCGCAGTTCGCGTATGACGAGGGCGATGACCTCGACAGCCGCGAGATCACGCTGCGCGCCGGTGCCGACGAGGTCATGGCCGCGATGACCGCGGAGCTGGCGACCCGGCTGCAACCGGCCGGCGTGAGCGTGGAGACGGCGATGCTCACGCACCTGGCCTATGCGCCCGAGATCGCGCAGGTGATGCTGCGCCGCCAGCAGGCCGAGGCGATCATCAGCGCTCGCAAGAAGATCGTGCACGGCGCGGTCAGCATGGTCGAGGAAGCGCTCAAGGGCCTGAGCGAGCGCGAGATCGTGCAGCTCGACGACGAGCGCAAGGCAGCGATGGTGTCCAACCTGCTGGTCGTGCTGTGCTCCGACAAGGACACGCAGCCGATCGTCAACGCGGGCACGCTCTACAACTGATCGCGCGAGGCCGTCGACATGAACACGCCAAGACAAGCCGCGCACTCGACCGCGGCGGACAACGGCTGGACGCCATGGAAGGTCCTGTTCCTCGCAGCCTGGGTCGCGCAGCTGGTGTTCGTCGTGGTGTCCGCGGACTGGCTGCCGGCGGTGGTCGTCGATGAACACCATGGCGGCAAGACCTGGAGCCGCGACGCCTACCTCGCGATCACGCTCTTCCACAGCGTGCTCGCGCCGTGGATGTGCACCTGGGGCGTGGCGCTGATCGCGCGCCATCTGCAGTTCGGGCTGAACCTGCCCAACAAGGACTACTGGCTCGCCCCCGAGCGACGCGAAGCGACGCTGGCGCGTCTGACGCGCGCGCTGTGGCCGCTGGGGCTGCTGATCCTCGCGGTGCAGGCCGGCGGCCATGCGATGGTGATGGCGTCCACGCTGCACTGGGCGGTGCCGGACGCGTTGCCCATCGGGGTGGGCGTCGTGTGGGTCGCGGCGCTGACGGTGTGGGTGATCGAGCTGCGACGCAGCTTCACGCTGCCGAAGACCGCCGCGCCGGTGGCCGGCCCGAGATCGCGCGCGCCGCAACGCCGGCCCGGTCGCTGACGACGGAGCGACGCGACGATGGGCAGTCCCGGCAAGAAGCAGTTCCCGTTGCGGCTCGATCCCGCGCTGTGGGAGGAGATCGAGCGCCTGGCCGCGATCGAGCTGCGCTCATCGAATGCGCAGATCGAGCTGCTGCTGCGCGAGGCGCTCAAGCGGCGCGGCATCAAGCCGGCGCTGTCGCCGGCGCCGCGCCGTGGACGCCCGCCGGTGGCGGGCAGCGAAGGCAACGAAGGCGAGGGTGGGTTCGTCGGCGATGCGCCCGAGGAAGCCGACGAATAACCCGGCCGCCGTCCCCGCCATTGAGGCCGTCAGCGCTGTTCGCACGACCGTGCTAAATTGCGCCGCATGGAAGCCAAGACCGCCCGCAGCGAGCTGACGCAGAGCGCCATCGTCGATGTCGCGCTGGAAATGGCGCGCCTGGATGGGCTGGACAGCCTGTCCATCGGCGAGGTCGCCAAGCGGCTGAACCTGTCCAAGAGCGGCGTGTTCTCGCGCATCGGTTCGCGCGAGGCCTTGCAGGCCGCGGTGCTGGACGCTTTCGAGAAGACCTTCCAGCAGGACGTGATCCTCCCCGCGCTGCGCGAGCCGCGCGGACTGCCCCGGCTGGACGCGATGGTGCGCGCGTGGCTGCGCCGCGTCGACGGGCCGCATGGCAACTGCCTCTACGTGGCCGGCGCCTTCGAGTACGACGACCGCGACAACGACGCGATGCGCGAACGGCTGCTGGACGGCGTACGTCGCTGGCGATCGACCTTGCGGCGCACGCTCGTGCAGGCGCTGGACGCCGGTCAGCTGCGCGAGGACACCGACCTGGACCAGCTGATCTTCGAGCTCGACGGGCTGTTCACCGCGCTGGTCCGCGAGGTCCGCTTCCTGCGCACGCCGGATGCGGTCGACCGGGCCTGGACCAGCTACACCCGCCTGATGGCGCCACTGCGGCTCGGGGCCTCGTTGCCCGCCGCCCCTTCACTCACCCCCTGAGGCCGACGACATGACGTTCTTCAGCCCGCTTGTTTCCCTGTATTTCGCACGCTCGTGCGAAAGTTTGCGCCCCGCGTGCCCGATGCAGTTTTTCCTGTTGATCCTGTTGCCTGAAGGAGTTTCCCCATGACCATCCTGCTGATCCTGAGCGTGTTGACCGGCGGCGCGTTGTGGCGCGCCTGGGCCTCCTGGCGGCGTCTGCTGCGCATGCTGCCGCGGCACAACCGCGACATGGTGCTCTTCTGAGCCACCCGGTCACGGGATAAGCCGGAGTGGCGTCGCCATGCGCCCTCCGTACACTCGGCGGCTTGTCCCATTGAGGAAAGTCCATGGCGTGGTTGATGCGCTGGCGGCCCGTGACCGTCGGCCCCGAGAAGGCGATTGCTCCCGATGAACGCCTGTCCTGGCCGCAGACCGCGGCGCTCGGCCTGCAACACGTGATCGCCATGTTCGGCGCCACCGTGCTGGCGCCGCTGCTGATGGGCTTCGATCCCAACGTCGCCGTGCTGATGAGCGGCGTGGGCACGCTGCTCTTCTTCTTCCTGACCGGCGGCCGCGTGCCGAGCTACCTCGGCTCGAGCTTCGCGTTCATCGGCGTGGTCATCGCCGCGACCGGCTACACCGGCAGCGGCCCCAATCCCAACCTGCCGATGGCGCTGGGCGGGATCATCGCGTGCGGCGTGCTGTACACCGCCATCGGGCTCGTGGTCTCGGCCACCGGCAGCGGCTGGGTCGAACGGCTCATGCCGCCGGTGGTGACCGGTGCCGTCGTGGCCGTCATCGGCCTGAACCTCGCCGCGGTGCCGATCAAGAACATGGCGCCGACGCCCTTCGACGCATGGATGCAGGCCGCGACCTTCGTCAGCGTCGCCGTCGTCGCGGTCTACGCACGCGGCATGCTGCAGCGCTTGCTGATCCTGGCCGGGCTGATCCAGGCGAGCCTGATCTATGCGCTGCTCACCAACGGCTTCGGGCTGGGCACACCGATCGATCTGTCCAAGGTCGCAGCCGCGGCGTGGATCGGGCTGCCGCAGTTCCATGCGCCGGTCTTCGACGGCTCGGCGATGCTGATGATCGCGCCGGTCGCGCTGATCCTGGTCGCCGAGAACCTCGGCCACTTGAAGGCCGTCAGCGCGATGACGGGCCGCGACATGTCGCCGTACCTGGGCCGGGCTTTCGTCGGCGACGGCCTCGCCACGATCGCCAGCGGCGCGGTCGGCGGCACCGGCGTCACGACCTACGCCGAGAACATCGGCGTGATGGCCGCCACCCGGATCTACTCGACGGCGGTGTTCGTGATCGCGGCGGTGATGGCGTTGCTGCTGGGCTTCTCGCCGAAGTTCGGCGCGCTGATCCAGGCGATCCCGCTGGCCGTCATGGGCGGCGTGAGCATCGTCGTCTTCGGCCTGATCGCGATCGCGGGCGCGCGCATCTGGGTCGACCATCAGGTCGACTTCCGCGATCCGCGCAACCTGATGGTGGCGGCGATCACCCTGGTGATCGGCACGGGTGACTTCACGCTGAAGTTGGGTGGGTTTACCCTGGGCGGCATCGGGACCGCGACCTTCGGCGCCATCCTGCTGCACGCGGTGCTGAGGCCCACGCGCACGGACTGACCCCACGCCGCGTGCCCGGGCGCCAACTCGTGCACGCTTCCCGCGATCCGGTGGATCGATCAACACGTAACGAGACGTACAACACGGCATCAGCACGATGAGCATGGTTGGGTTGTCGCGAGCAAGGGATCCGTTGAAGTCGCCGCCAAGCGCGGTCGGCTTGCTTGCGCGCGCGGCGATGCTGGCCCTCGCCTGCGGTCTGGCGGCGCCGCTGCTGAGCGGCTGCGGCCCGCAGGGCGGCGACACCGAGACGCGCGCCAAGACGTCGTCCGGCGTCCAGGATCGCGCGCTGCAGGCCGAGCTCGAACAGCAGGAGCGCATCGCGCAGGCGCATCCGCGCGAGCACATCCGCGAGCTGCAGGCGATCGAATCGCGGGCGGCGCCGGGCAGCGCCGAGCGGCTCGAGGCGCTGAGCCTGCGCACCGCGCTGCTGGCGCAACTGCGCGACCGCAGCGGCCACGAGGCGGCGATCGAGACGATGAAGGCCTGGCCCGAGGCCTCGCCGGCGCGCGCGCAGGTGCCGCTCGCGCTGATGCTGGCGCGCGCGCAGTGGCTCAAGGCCAATGGCGAGCTCGGCGCCGGGGTGCGCCTGCTGGGCGGCTTGTCGGAGATCGACCTGGCGACCGCCGACAAGCGGCTGCTGTGGCGAGCCACCGAGCTGCGCGCCTACATGCAGGGCGATTACGGCGAGGTCGACGCGGCGGTGGAAAGCGGGCTCAAGGCGTTGGAGCAAGCGCGCGCGATGGACGCGCGCTGGCGCGCCGCGACGACCGAGGCGACGCTCGCGTTCAACTATTTCCGCAGCCAGCAGTTCGACCACGCGACGCGCACCGCGCGCGACGCGCTGACGGTGGCGCAGCAGGACCCGGACCCGGTGCTGATGTACACGGTCCACACGATCCTGGGCATCGTGCATTCGCAGGACGAGGACCCGCGCTTCAGCCAGCAGGCCCGCGAGCAGGCGCTGCAGTACGCGCGCGAGGCGCAGGCGCCCGGGCTGCAGGCGCTGGCGCTGGGCAACCTCGCGGACTACGAGCTGCGCAGCGGCAACTACGCGCGGGCGCTGGAGATGGCCACGCAGAGCCTGGCGCTGGCGCACGAGGGCGGCGAGATCTCCACCGAGATCCTGGCGCGGCACAACATGGGCATCGCCAAGATCGGGCTGAAGAAGCTCGACGAGGGCAAGCGCGACGTGTTCCAGGCCATCACGATGGACGCGCAGCGCGAGGCCGGCAGCTACACCGCCGAGGCGTGGCTGGAGCTGGGCGGCTACCTCGAGAAGTTCGACGACCTGGCCGGCGCGGTCGACGCCTTCCATCGCTCACGCAAGGAATTCGACGCCGTGTTGCGCGACGAGACGCGCAAGGCGGTGCTCGAGGCGCAGGCCCGTTTCGAGGATCAGCAGCGCCAGCGCGAGATCCGCCTGCTCAACCAGGACAACAGCCTGAAGGCCGAGCAGATCCTCACCCGCGACCTGCAGCTCAAGCTGTGGGCGGAAGTCGGCGGCTGCGTGCTGTTGTCGGGCGCCCTGCTGGCGCTGGCCTATCGCCGCATCCGCCGCACGAATGCGGCGCTGGCGCAGACCAACGAATCGCTGCGCGTGCAGAGCGAGCGCGACCCGCTGACCGGGCTGGCCAACCGGCGCCACTTCCAGCAGGCCATCGCGCAACGCACGCGCGAGGGCGGGCTGCGCGGCAGCCTGTTCCTGATCGACATCGACCACTTCAAGCGCGTGAACGACCAGTGGGGCCACGCGGCCGGCGACACGGTGCTCG
Organism: Roseateles sp. So40a; assembly: GCF_048081605.1. Taxonomy (NCBI): domain Bacteria; kingdom Pseudomonadati; phylum Pseudomonadota; class Betaproteobacteria; order Burkholderiales; family Sphaerotilaceae; genus Roseateles; species Roseateles sp. So40a. The sequence goes on from NZ_CP182288.1 coordinate 5,400,790, forward strand.
TGGAGGTCGCACGACGGCTGCGCGGCGTGCTGCGCGAGCAGGACCTCGTCGTGCGCTGGGGCGGCGAGGAATTCCTGATCCTCGTGAACTCCGAGTCCACCGAGGATGCGCGCGTGCTCGGCCAGCGCCTGCTGGACCAGATGGGCGGGCAGCCGGTCGATCACGGCCCGCTGCGCATCCCGATCAGCGCGTCCATCGGCTTCGCCAGCTTCCCGATGTCGCCGCACGACCTGACGCTGGAATGGGAACGCGCGATCGACCTCGTCGACACCGTCATGTACATGGCCAAGGCGCATGGGCGGAACAAGGCCTATGGCGTCGCCGCCATGCAGGCCAAGGACCACGATCAGCTGCTCGCGCTGGCCGGACGCATCGAGTCTGCCTGGCATCAGGGACAGGTCCAGCTCGTGAGCCTGCTCGGCCCGGTGCAGGAAGGACGCGCATGACGCGGCGTCTGCTGTCTTCGATGAACACGTCGATCGCGGCGATCGCGTCCCGGCTCGTCTCGTCGCTCGCGGCGCTGCTCATGGCCACGGCCAGCCTGCTGCCGGCCGCTGCGCGCGCGGAGAACCCCGATCGCGCGCTGGACGCGCAGCTCGCCCAGTTGGATCGCTTCGGCTACAACGAGCCCGACAAGGTCGGGCAGCAGTTGCGCGCGTTGCTCGCCGATCCGGCGCATGCGGCGCAACGGCTGCGCATCGAATACTCGATCGGCCGCAACGAGGTCGATGCCGGTCACCCTGACGCCGCGCGCCGCATCGCCGCCGAGCTGGAGGCCAAGCCCGGTGGCCGGGTCATGTCGCGCGTGCTGCTGGCCGAGCTCCAGGATCGCCTGGGCCAGATCGGGCGCGCGGGCGAGATGGCGCAGCAGGCGCTCGACGAGATCTCGCCCGCCTGTCCGGTCCTGCCGAACCAGGCGCTGCCGCCGGAGTGCGACGCGCGCCTGGCGATCCAGGCGTTGCGCACCATCGCCCGCGCGAAGGGCGCTCGCGGCGAGTACGCCTTCGCCGAGAGCGCGTTGCGGCGCGCGCTGGCCCTGGCGCAGGCGTTGCAGGACCACAGCGCCACCAGCTCGCTGATGGGCTCGCTGGCGCTGAACAGCCAGATCCGCGATGAACCCGCGGCCGCGCAGCAGTGGCTGGCGCAGTCGTGGCAGCTGTCGCAGGGCGACGTGTCGTCGATGAGCCGCGCCAAGATGGTGGAGTCGATGGTGGCCTCGCGGCGAGGCGACCGCGGCGCGCAGATGAGCGCGCTCGAGGACGCGCTGCGACTGGCTGAGCAGTCCGGCGCGCGCCGTGACGTCGCGCTGCTGCAGAACAACCTGATCGACGCCTACATCCACACCGACCAGTCGGCCAAGGCGGTGAAGCTCGCGCGCCTGGCGCTGCCGGTCGTGCAGTCCTACAACGACCAGACGGTCGAGCGCACGTTGCGCCACAACCTGTCGGTGGCGCTGGTGCAGCAGCGGCAGTTCGAGCCCGCCAAGCGCGAGATCGCGCGCGTGCTCGAGCTCGCGCAGGGCGATGCCGACCCGGTGCGCCGCGCGCTGCAGCTGCGCGAGCTGGGCGAGGCGTACGCGTCGGTCGGGCAGTGGAAGGAATCCCTGCGGCTCTATCACGAGGAGCGCGCGCTGAGCGCCGAGACCGCGCGCCGCAACCGCGAGTCCTCGCTGCAGCAGCTGCGCCTGAAGTACGACAGCGAGGCCAAGCAGCGCGACCTCGAGTTGCTGCGCCGCGAGCAGACGCTCAAGGATCGCGAGCTCGGCAACCGGCGGCTGGCGCAGTACGTGGGCGTGGGACTGGCGGTGCTGCTGGGCCTGTCGCTGATCCTGATGTTCGTGATGCTGGCCCGCGTGCGCGAGGCCAACCGCAAGCTCAAGGCCAATCAGCATCTGTTGCGCGCGCAGAGCGAGCGCGATCCGCTGACGGACCTGGCCAATCGCCGCCACTTCCTGGCCGTGATGGACCGGCATGCGAAGGACATGTTCACCGGCGCGCTGCTGATGATCGACATCGATCACTTCAAGCACGTCAACGATCGGCACGGGCATGCGGCCGGGGACGCGGTGATCGTGGAGGTCTCGCGCCGGATCGCGCAGGCGGTCCGTTCCGAGGACCTCGTGGTGCGCTGGGGCGGTGAGGAATTCCTCGTCTTCGCGCGCAACGTCGCGCCCGACCAGCTGCAGCTGCTGGCCGAGCGCATCCTGTTCATCGTCGGCGAGCAGCCGGTGCAGACGCCCGCGGGCGCGCTGCGCGTGACGTGCTCGATCGGCTTCGCGCATTTCCCGCTCCCGCCGGCGCAGCTCGCGCTGCATTGGGAGCAGGCGGTGAACTGGGCGGACATGGCGCTCTACACGGCGAAGTCGCAGGGGCGCAACCGCGCGCGCGGCATCGTGACGGTGGCCGCGGGCGACGCGCAGGCGCTGATCCAGATCGAGGCGGACTTCGATGCCGCCTGCACGTCCGAGCGCGTGCAGCTGCAGACCATCTTGGGCCCCGAGCCCCCGGAGGTGCCTGAAGCCGCCGCCTGAGCACACAACGAAGGAGACGACATGAGCCTGAATCGACGCGCGATGCTCGCGCTTTCCTCGATGGTTTGTCTTCCGGCGCTGTCGGGCGGGGCCCGGGCGCAATCGGTGTGGCCATCACGGCCGATCCGCATCGTGGTGCCCTTCCCGCCGGCGGGAACGACCGACCTGATGGCGCGGGCGATGGCGCCGGAGCTGCAGCGGGCGCTGGGCCAGCCGGTGATCGTCGAGAACAAGCCGGGCGCGGGCGGCAACACCGGCTCGGCCGACGTGGCGCATGCGACCGACGGCCACAGCCTGCTGATGGGCACGGTGGGCACGCATGCGATCAACCAGTCGCTCTATCCGAGGATGCCCTTCGACCCGGTCAAGGACTTCAGCCCGATCACGCTGGTGGCGGCGGTGCCCAACGTGCTGGTGATGAATCCGGCCAACGCGCAGAAGTACGGCATCAACAGCGTGGCCGACCTGGCCCGCGTGGCCAAGGCCAATCCGGGCAAGCTGAACATGTGCTCCAGCGGCAACGGCACATCGATCCATCTGGCGGGGGAGCTCTTCAAGAGCCTGACCGGGACCTACATGATCCATTTCCCCTATCGGGGGTCCGGGCCGGCGCTGCTCGACCTGATGGGGGGCAACATGGATCTGATGTTCGACAACCTGCCCTCGGCGATGCCGCACATCAAGTCGGGCAAGTTGAAGGCGATCGCGGTGACGAGCGCGCGGCGCAGCGAGGCGCTGCCGGACCTGCCCACGATCGCGGAGAGCGGCGTGCCGGAGTTGAAGGGCTTCGAGGCCTCGTCGTGGTTCGGGCTGCTGGCGCCGAGCTCGCAACCGGCGGATCAGGTCGCGCGCGTGCAGCGGGAGGCGGCCAAGGCCCTGGCCACGCCGGTGATGAAGGAGCGGTTGGCCGCGCAGGGCGCGGTGCCCGGCGGCGGATCGAGCGCCGAGTTCGCCGCGCTCATCGCGAGCGAGACGGCGAAATGGGCGAAGGTGGTCAAGGCCTCGGGCGCGAAGGTGGACTGACGCGGCCGCTGGCCCTCAGACTCCCCTCGCCCGCGGAGCGGGAGAGGGGTGGGGGTGAGGGCTCGTCGACAAGCTCGCTGCCTCGACCTCAGATCTTGAAGTCGTAATCGATCGTCAGCGGCGCGTGGTCGCTGAAGCGCTGGTCGAGGTAGATCGACTCGCGCGTGGCCAGGTGCGCCATGCCGGGCGTGGCGAGGTGGTAGTCCAGCCGCCAGCCCACGTTCTTCGCCCAGGCCTGACCCCGGTTGCTCCACCACGTGTACTGGTCCGGCTTGTCGTTGAGCGTGCGGAACACGTCCACCAGGCCCACGTCCTGCTCCAGCAGCCGTGTCATCCAGGCGCGTTCCTCGGGCAGGAAGCCGCTGTTCTTCTGGTTGCCCTTCCAGTTGCGGAGGTCGATCTCCTTGTGGGCGATGTTGACGTCGGCCACCAGGATGAACTCGCGCTCGGCGCGCAGGGCCATCAGGTACGGGTACATCTCGGCCAGGAAGCGGAACTTGGCGGCCTGGCGCTCCTCGCCGCTGGAGCCGCTGGGGAAGTAGCAGCTGATCAGGCTGAGCTTGCGCCCGGGCTTGTCGAAGCGTTTCTCGATCCAGCGGCCCTCGTGATCGAACTCGCTGCTGCCGAAGCCGACGATCACGTCGCTGGGCGTCTCCCGCGTGTACAGACCCACGCCCGAGTAGCCCTTCTTCTGGGCGTAATGGAAGTGGCCGCTGAGCTTGTCGTAGCCGGCGAACTGCGACTCGACGACGTCGGCTTGCGCCTTCAGTTCCTGGACGCCGAGCACGTCGGCCTGCTGCGGCGCGAGCCAGTCGAAGGCGCCCTTGGTGGCGGCCGAGCGGATGCCGTTGAGGTTGAGGGTGATGAAGCGCATGGAGGGACCCTGAAAGAGGGCGGCAGTATCGCAAAGCCGCGTTCCCGGCTTGGCAGCAGCGGGCGAGGAGGAGCGTGCCTGGGAGCGCCTTGGCGGCGCGCCGAGGCCGGGCAGCGGCGCACCAGCTACCGCCCGCGCCGTGCGCCGTCGACGCCCATTCGGGCGACCCTCGGAAGGGTGCGGTGTTTGGGCAACACAAAACGCACCGAGCTGGTGCGCAGGGTGACGTGTTTATGACGAACTTGCTAGATTCGCGTCCACCGCGCTGACCTGCGCCCACATTTTTGCCGTCTGCGACACCGGGTCACCCCCCGAGTGCCTGGTCGGATTCCCCCCGGTTTCTCATCCTTCCCCGGAGTTTTTCCATGAATCGAATCGCCACCCAGCGCGCCGCCGTCCCGGCCCTGCGTGAGGCCGCCGCGGCCGTGTCGCTGGCCTTGCTCGCCTGGCCCGCGCTGGCCCAGGAGGCCACCGACGCCGCGCCCGCCGAGAAGGGCCAGCTGCAGACGGTGACCATCACCGCCGAGCGCCGTGTCGAGAACATCAAGGAAGTGCCGAACGCGGTCACGAAGATCTCCGGCGAGAAGCTCGACGTGCTGAACTCCAGCGGCCAGGACATCCGTTTCCTGTCCGGCCGCGTGCCCAGCCTGAACATCGAATCGTCGTTCGGCCGTGCCTTCCCGCGCTTCTACATCCGCGGCTACGGCAACACCGACTTCCGCCTGAACGCCTCGCAGCCGGTCTCGCTGGTCTATGACGACGTCGTGCAGGAGAACCCCATCCTGAAGGGCTTCCCCGCCTTCGACCTGGCCGCCGTGGAAGTCGTGGCCGGCCCGCAGGGCACGCTGTACGGCCGCAACACGCCGGCCGGCGTGGTGAAGTTCGACTCCGTGAAGCCGTCGCAGCGCCAGGAAGGCTATCTGAACGTCTCCTACGGCAACTACGGCACGATGAGCCTGGAAGGCGCCGCCAACGTGCCGCTGACCGGCGACTGGGCCGCCCGCATCTCGGCGCAGGTCCAGCACCGCGACGACTGGGTCAAGAACCAGGTCCCGACCGGCAAGACCGGCGAGATGGAAGGTTATGACGACCGCGCCCTGCGCCTGCAGGCCCTGTATCAGCCGCACAAGGACTTCAGCGCGCTGTTCAACTTCCACGGCCGTGACCTGAAGGGCAGCGCCCGCCTGTTCCGCTCGTCGATCATCAAGACCGGCACCAACGACCTCATCGACGGCTTCGACCCCGAGAAGGCCTACACCGACGGCGTCAACGAGCAGACCCTGCACGCCACCGGCGGCAGCGCGCGCCTGCGCTGGGGCCTGGGCGCGATCAACCTGTACTCGATCACCGGCTACGAGTCGGTGCGCCCGTTCAGCCGCGGCGACGTCGACGGCGGCTACGTCTACTTCGGCGCCAAGCCCTACACGCAGGAAGGCCAGGCGACCTTCCCGGCCGAGTCCTCGAGCTCGATGAGCGGCCATCGCCAGATCACGCAGGAGTTCCGCGTCGAGTCCGCCGCGGCGGGCCCGCTGCGCTGGCAAGGCGGCCTGTACTTCTTCGACGAGCGCTACACCGCGCGCAGCACCGACTACACGACCGCCACCGGCGCGGCCGCCGGCTACGTCGACACCTATCAGAAGAACACCGCCTGGGCGGCCTTCGGCTCGGTGAACTACGCCGTGACCAGCGACTTCCAGCTGCGTGGCGGCCTGCGCTTCACGCACGACAAGAAGGACGTGGCCGTCACCAGCAGCTACACCGACCTGAACACCAGCACCGGCGTCTCGGCCAACACCGGCGACTCCAAGTGGAACTGGGACGTGTCGGGCACCTACGCCGTGACCAAGGAAACCAACCTGTACGCCCGCGTGGCCACGGGCTTCCGCGCGTCGTCGGTGCAGGGCGCGTCGCGCTTCGCCGGCCAGTCGCAGGCCGCGCCTGAGAACGTCACGTCCTACGAAGTGGGCGTGAAGTCGGACTTCTGGGATCGTCGCGCGCGTTTGTCGGCCAGCGCCTTCACCTACACGGTCAAGGACCTGCAGCTGACCGCGGTCGGCGGCCAGAACAACGCCAACCGCCTGCTCAACGCCAAGAAGGCCACGGGCAACGGCGTCGAGCTGAACCTGGAGGTGCTGCCGGTCGATCAGTTGCTGATCACCGTCGGCGGCAGCCTGAACAACACCAAGATCAAGGACCCGAGCCTGTCGCTGCCCGCTTGCGGTGGTGGCTGCACGATGACGGATCCGCTGATCGCCGGGTCGACGACCAACTACAGCATCGACGGCAATCCGCTGCCGAACGCGCCGAAGTGGGTGGCCAACCTGACCGCGCGTTACTCGATCCCGACCGCCGCGGGCAACGAGTTCTACATCTACACCGACTGGGCCTACCGCTCGAAGGTCAACTTCTTCCTGTATGAGGCCAAGGAGTTCACCGGCAAGGCGCTGACCGAAGGCGGCCTGCGCGTGGGTTACGTCTGGGGCAACGGCAAGTACGAGGCCGCGACCTTCGTCCGCAACATCACGAACCAGATCCGCGTCACCGGCGCGATCGACTTCAACAACAACACGGGCTTCATCAACGATCCCCGCACGTACGGCGTGCAGTTCAAGGCGATCTTCTGATCGGCTGAGCTGACACCCTGCAGCGGCCCGCGGGCCGCCTTGCAAATTCCAGGCCTGCTTCCGGCAACGGAGCAGGCCTTCTTCTTGCTTGAATGGCTGGATTCAGGCGACATGACACGTTGTGTCACCCACGGGGTGGCCGCGACCGGCGCCCTACAATTCCGCCCCAGTTTCACTGTCACGTCTCGACGTCGCGCCGCCCATGACCACCGCCGCTTCCCGCCAGGATTCCCAGGACGCCCTGGCCCAGGACTTCGTCGCCTTCGCCGTCGACGCCGGCGTGCTGCGCTTCGGCGAGTTCAAGACCAAGGCGGGCCGCCTCAGCCCGTATTTCTTCAACGCCGGCCTGTTCGATGACGGGCTCAAGGTCGGCAAGCTGGCCGAGTTCTATGCCAAGCGCCTGCTGGCCTCGGGCGTCGAGTTCGACATGATCTTCGGCCCCGCCTACAAGGGCATCACGCTGGCCGCGGCCGTCGCGATCGAGCTCGCGCGCCTGGGCCACAACAAGCCCTTCGCCTACAACCGCAAGGAAGCCAAGGACCACGGCGAGGGCGGCACGCTGGTCGGTGCCAAGGTGCAGGGCCGCGTGCTGATCATCGATGACGTGATCTCCGCCGGCACCTCGGTGCGTGAATCGATCGCGATGATCCAGGCCGCCGGCGCCACGCCCTGCGGCGTGACCATCGCGCTGGACCGCCAGGAGAAGGCGGCCGAGAACGGACAGGACCTGCCGTGGTCGGCGGTACAGTACGTGCGTGACCAGTTGAAGCTGCCGGTGGTGGCCATCGCGGGCCTGTCCGACCTGCTCCAGTACCTGCAAACCACCAGCAGCAGCGCCGTCGCCGCTCACGCGGCGGCGGTCCATGCCTACCGAGACCGTTACGGAGTCTGATGCGTCCTCCCGTCTCTCGCCGCCAGCTGTCCCGATCGGCCGCGTCCGTCGCGGGCGCCGCCCTGCTGACCCTGACGCTCGCGCCGGTGGGCGCCGTGTGGGCGCAGGCGAAGAATCCGACGTCGGGTGGCATCTACATGTGCACGACCCCGGACGGCCGCCGCGTCACCTCCGACCGGCCGATTCCCGAGTGCCAGACCCGCGAGCAGCGCGTGCTGAACTCCGACGGCTCGATGCGCAAGACGCTGCCGCCGGCGATGTCGCCCGAGGAGCAGACCGCGGCCGACCAGCGCAAGCGTCAGGAAGACGTGCAGCGGGCCGCGCAGCAGGACGCGATGCGGCGTGACCGCAACCTGCTGCAGCGCTACCCCGATCAGGCCGCGCACCAGCGCGCGCGCGAGGCCGCGCTGGACGACATCCGCGAGGCGATGCAGCAGTCCGAGAAGCGCCTGCAGGCCCTGTCCGTCGAGCGCAAGCCGATGATGGACGAGGCCGAGTTCTACAAGGGCAAGCGGGTCCCGATGAAGCTGCAGCATCAGATCGACATGAACGACGCCGCGGCGGCCGCGCAGCGCGAATCCATCGAGAACCAGAAGGCGGAGATGGTGCGCGTGAACAGGATCTACGACGAGGAGCTGGCCAAGCTCAAGCGCCTGTGGGCGGGCGCGGCGCCGGGCTCGCTGGAGAAGCTCGACAAGCCGCCCACCCAGGCGCTGCCGGCCAGCGGACGCTGAGCCGCCGAAGACCCTGAAACGACAAACGCCGGTGGATCGCTCCACCGGCGTTGTTCATTGGGGCCTGAGGATCAGGCGCCCAGCTTCTTCTTCAGCAGCTCGTTGACGGTGGCCGGATTGGCCTTGCCCTTGGCTGCCTTCATCACCTGGCCGACCAGCGCGTTGAACGCCTTCTCCTTGCCGGCGCGGAACTCCTCGACCGACTTGGCGTTGGCCGCCAGCACCTCGTCGAGGATGCGTTCGATCTCGCCGGTGTCGTTGGACTGCTTCAGGTCCTTGGCGTCGATGATCGCGTCGACCTCGCTGCCCTGACCGGTCCACAGCGCCTCGAAGACCTGCTTGGCCGAGTTGTTGTTGATCGTGCCGTCCTGGATGCGCTGCACCAGCGTCGCGAGCTGGGCCGGACTCACCGGGGCGCTCTCGATGTCGCGCTCCTCGGTGTTGAGCCGGCGCGAGACCTCGCCCATCAGCCAGTTCGCCACGAGCTTGGGCGCGCCGCACAGCTCGCGGGCGGCTTCATAGAAGCGCGCCATCGCCAGGCTCTGCGTCATCATCGTCGCGTCGTAGGCGGGCAGCCCGTCGACGTCCTGGAAGCGCGCGGCCATCACGGTGGGCAGCTCCGGCATCTCGCCGCGCACGCGCTCCACCCAGTCCGCGCCGATCATCAGCGGCGGCAGGTCCGGGTCGGGGAAGTAGCGGTAGTCCGCCGCGTCTTCCTTCGTGCGCATCGAGCGCGTCTCGCCGGTGTCCGGGTTGTAGAGCACGGTCGCCTGCTGGATCTCCAGGCCGTCCTCGATCTGGTCGATCTGCCAGTTGACCTCGTAGTTCACCGCGTCGACCAGGTAGCGGAAGCTGTTCAGGTTCTTGATCTCGCGGCGCGTGCCGAAGGGCTCGCCGGGCTTGCGCACCGACACGTTCACGTCGCAGCGGAACGAGCCTTCCTGCATGTTGCCGTCGCAGATGCCCAGCCACATCACCAGCGCGTGCAGCGTCTTCGCGTACTCGACGGCCTCGGCGCCCGAGCGCATCTCGGGTTCGGAGACGATCTCCAGCAGCGGCGTGCCGGCGCGGTTCAGGTCGATGCCCGACTGGCCGTGGTAGTCCTCGTGCAGGCTCTTGCCGGCGTCTTCCTCGAGGTGCGCGCGCGTGAGCCGGATCGTCTTCTTCTCGTCGCCGACGAAGAACTCGATGGTGCCGCCCTGCACGACGGGGATCTCGTACTGGCTGATCTGGTAGCCCTTGGGCAGGTCCGGATAGAAGTAGTTCTTGCGGGCGAAGATCGACAGCGGCGCGACCTTCGCGCCCACGGCCAGGCCGAAGCGGATCGCGCGCTCGACGGCGCCGCGGTTGAGCACCGGCAGCGTGCCCGGCAGCGCCAGGTCCACGGCGCTGGCCTGCGTGTTGGGCGCCGCGCCGAACGCGGTCGACGAGCCGCTGAAGATCTTCGATTCGGTCGAGAGTTGGACGTGGTTCTCCAGGCCGATCACGACCTCGTAACCCCGCACCAGTTTGCTGTTCTTGCTCATGACGTTCACACCCCCACCGGCGTCTGGCGATGCCAGTCGGTGGCCTGCTGCAGCGCATGCGCGGCGTGCAGCAGCGTGCCTTCCTTGAAGTAGTTGCCCAGCAGCTGCAGGCCCACCGGCATGCCGCCGTCGCCGGTGCCCACCGGCACGCTCATGCCGGGCAGGCCGGCCAGCGAGCCCGGCAGCGTGAAGATGTCGGCCAGGTAGGCCTTGACCGGATCGTCCGCGCCCTCGCCCTGCTTCCACGCCACCGTCGGCGCGACCGGGCCGGCGATCAGGTCGCAGTGCTGGAAGGCCTGCTGGAAGTCGTCGGCGATCATGCGGCGCAGCTTCTGCGCCTGCAGGTAGTACGCGTCGTAGTAGCCATGCGAGAGCACGTAGCTGCCGATCATGATCCGGCGCTTGACCTCGGCGCCGAAGCCCTCGGCGCGGGTCTTCTCGTACATGTCGATCAGGTTGCCGTAGTCCTTGGCGCGGTGCCCGAACTTCACGCCGTCAAAGCGCGACAGGTTCGAGCTCGCCTCGGCCGGGGCGATGATGTAGTAGACCGGGATCGCGAGCTCGGTGCGCGGCAGCGACACGTCCACCAGCGTGGCGCCCAGCTTCTCCAGCTCCGCCAGACCGGCGCGCACGGCCGCGTTCACGTCCGAGGACAGCGCGGCGGGGAAGAACTCGCGCGGCAGGCCGATGCGCAGGCCCTTCAGCGGTTGCGAGGGGCTGGCGCCGTCGCGCGCGGCCAGCATCTGCGCGCCGAAGTCCTGCGGCGGTTGCTGCACGCTGGTGGCGTCGCGTTCGTCGAAGCCGCTCATCGTGGACAGCAGCAGCGCGCAATCCTCGGCCGAACGGGCGAACACGCCCGCCTGGTCCAGGCTGGACGCGAACGCGATCATTCCGTAGCGCGAGCACACGCCATAGGTCGGCTTGATGCCGGTGATGCCCGAGAAGCTGGCCGGCTGGCGGATTGAGCCGCCGGTGTCGGTGCCAGTCGTGGCGGGCACCAGGCCCGCCGCCACCGCGACGGCCGAGCCGCCCGACGAGCCGCCCGGCACGCGCGAGCGGTCCCAGGGGTTGAGCGCCTTGAAGTAGGCGCTGTTCTCGTTGGCCGAACCCATGGCGAACTCGTCGCAGTTCAGCTTGCCCAGCGACACGGTGCCCGCGGCATTGAGCCGCTCGACGACGGTGGCGTCGAACGGGCTCAGGTAACCCTCGAGCATCTTCGATCCGGCCGTGGTCGGCATGTCGCGGGTGACGAAGATGTCCTTGTGCGCGAGCGGCACGCCGATCAGCGCGCCGCCGGGCTGGTCGCCCTCGCCGGCGGCCAGGCGCGCGTCGGCGTCCTTGGCCCTGCTCAGCGCGTAGGCTTCATCGACGTGCAGGAACGCGCCGAGATCCTTCGCTGCGGCAACACGCGCAAGCAGATGTTGCGTCAGTTCGGTGCTGGAGACCGTCTTGGCGCGCAAGGCGCGGCCGAGCTCGGCCACGCCGAGGTGATGCAGGGGCGCGCTCATTCGATGACTTTCGGGACCAGGAACAGGCCGTCCTCGACGGCGGGAGCGCTGCGCTGGTTGAGCGCGCGCTGGTCGGTTTCGGTGACGCGGTCCTCGCGCAGCCGCAGGGCCACTTCCTGGACCGCCGACAGCGGCGTGTAGAGGGGATCGACGCCACTGGTGTCGACCGCGCTCATCTGCTCGACGATCGAGAAGAAGCCATTGAGCTGCGGCAGCAGGGCGGCCTGCTCGTCGCCGGAAAGTTGCAGCCGGGCCAGTTTGGCGATCCGGCTGACGTCGTCTTGGGTGAGTGCCATGGGAATGTCTTCGAAGGCCGGTCGGGCAAGCGGTCCGCCGGGCGCGCGAAACATTCGACGAACGCTGACGGAGGGCTTGCAGAGGGGCCAAACCAGGGGGTGATCAGTTATTATCCCCGCTTATCTCCATGGCGCCGGGGCTGCATTGCAGCCTCGTTGCTTATGGCAAGGAATCTCGCTCGCGCGGACGCCGCCGGTCCGCGCGGTTACCCGACCCGAATCGCCCCGAATCGCAGCCGCCCGGACAGAACGCAGACGAACGCCGCCTGATGCCGTCGAATGCCGCCGATTGCGTGTAGTTCGACGTTGACTGGCGGCTCCAGGTGCCGAAGCGTTTTGTCCTGGCCTAGCCCACACACATGCTCGCCTCCCTGCGCCGCTATTTCTCCACCGACCTCGCCATCGACCTGGGCACCGCCAACACGCTGATCTACGTCCGCGGAAAAGGCGTGGTGCTGGACGAACCGTCCGTCGTCGCCATCCGTCATGAAGGCGGTCCCAACGGCAAGAAGACGATCCAGGCCGTGGGCCACGAAGCCAAGGCCATGCTGGGCAAGGTGCCCGGCAACATCGAGGCGATCCGCCCGATGAAGGACGGCGTGATCGCCGACTTCGTGGTCACCGAGCAGATGATCAAGCAGTTCATCAAGATGGTGCACGACACCAAGCTGCTGCGTCCCTCGCCCCGGATCATCATCTGCGTGCCCTGCGGCTCGACCCAGGTCGAGAAGCGCGCCATCCGCGACGCCGCCCTGGGCGCGGGCGCCTCGGAGGTCTACCTGATCGAGGAACCGATGGCCGCGGCGATCGGCGCCGGGCTGCCGGTGTCGGAAGCGTCGGGCTCGATGGTCATCGACATCGGCGGCGGCACGACCGAGGTCGGCGTGATCTCGCTGGGCGGCATGGTCTACAAGGGCTCGGTCCGCGTCGGCGGCGACAAGTTCGACGAGGCCATCATCAACTACATCCGCCGCAACTACGGCATGCTGATCGGCGAGCCGACCGCGGAAGCGATCAAGAAGAACATCGGTTCGGCCTTCCCTGGCTCCGAGGTCAAGGAGATGGAAGTGAAGGGCCGCAACCTGAGCGAAGGCGTGCCGCGCAGCTTCACGATCTCGTCCAACGAGATCCTGGAAGCGCTGACCGACCCGCTCAACCAGATCGTCTCGGCCGTGAAGAACGCGCTGGAGCAGACCCCGCCGGAACTGGGCGCCGACATCGCCGAGCGCGGCATGATGCTGACCGGCGGCGGCGCGCTGTTGCGCGACCTGGACCGCCTGCTGGCCGAGGAAACCGGCCTGCCCGTCCTGGTCGCCGAAGACCCGCTGACCTGCGTCGTGCGCGGCTGCGGCATGGCGCTCGAACGCATGGAACGCCTCGGCTCCATCTTCACGAACGAGTAAGAGCGGGCCTACTGCGCGGGCGTCAGGCGTCGTTGGGCGGTCCTCGGAATCCTCACGTACAGGAAGTACGCTCCGGTTCCTCCGGTCCGTCCGCCTAGCCTGACACCCGCTCGCTACGGCCGATAGGTTGTCAACAAGCGTTGTCGTCGGTCTCTTGAAAGTCTGAGATCCCTCTCATGCCGCTCGGCACCCTGGATCGCAATCCGCCACCACTGTTCCGCGAAGGCCCGTCCGCGCTGACGAAACTGGCCTTCTGCGCAGCCCTGGCCGTCTTCCTCATGGTCGCGGACTCCCGCTTCCAGATCACCGCACCCGCCCGCGCCGGCCTCGCCCTCGCCCTGCATCCGCTGCAACGCGCGCTGCTCGCGCCCGTCGACGCCTGGGAACAGGCCGGCGATTACGCCCGAGGCATGGAAAAGGCCACCGAGGCGGAGAACCAGGCCCGCCAGCAGCTCGCCTCGCAAGCCGTGATCCTCAGTCGCGCCGCGCAGCTGCAGGCCGAGAACACCCGCCTGCGCGGCCTGCTCGACCTGCGCGAGGCGCTGCCCGTCAAGGGCCTCGCCGCCGAGGTCCTCTACGAGGCGCCCGATCCCTTCTCCCGCCGCATCGTGATCGACCGCGGCAGCCATCGCGGCGTCCGGCTCGGCGCGCCCGTGGTGAACGACGCCGGCGTGCTCGGCCAGGTCACTCGCGTCTATCCGCTGTCCGCCGAGGTCACGCTGCTCACCGACCGCGACGCCACCATTCCCGTGCTCAACACCCGCACCCAGCAGCGCGGCGTCGCCTATGGCGGCGAACGCGGCGTGATGGAGCTGCGCTTCATCGCCGCCAACGCCGACATCAAGGCCGGCGACGCGCTCGCCACCTCGGGCCTGGACGGCCTCTATCCGCCGGGACTGCCAGTGGCCAAGGTCGCCGAGGTCGAGCGCCGCGGCGACACCAGCTTCGCGCGCGTCGGCCTGGCGCCCGTCGCGCAGCCCGACAACGCCCGTCACGTGCTGGTGCTGGAGCCGCTCCAGGGCCAGGAGGACGCGCGCTCCGAGGCCGCGCAGGAAGCCGCCAGCGCCGCGAGCGCCGCCGCCGCCGAGGCCCGTCCGAGACGCCCGGCCGCCGCGTCCGCGCCCAAGGGAGGCAACCGATGATCATGCCCCGCGGCGCGAGCCAGCTGCTGCTGCCCGCCAACCCCCTGTTCATCGCCTTCAGCCTGATCGTCGGCCTGCTCATCGACATGGTCCCCGTCGGGCGCCAGCCCTGGATGCCGGACGTGCTGGCGCTGGTGCTCGTGTTCTGGAACGTCCATCAGCCGCGCCGCGTCGGCGTGGGCTGGGCCTTCGTGTTCGGTCTCATGATCGACGTGCACCACGGCGCGCTGCTGGGTCAGCACGCGCTGGCCTACAGCCTGCTGGCCTTCGGCGCGGTCGCGCTGCATCGCCGGCTGCTGTGGTTCTCGCTGGGCGCGCAGGCGCTGCATGTGCTGCCGCTGTTCGTGCTGGCCACCGCGATCGCGGTGATCGTGCGCCTGATGGTGGGCGGCATGTGGCCAGGCTGGGGTCTGGTGCTCGCGCCGCTGCTGCAGGCCGCGCTGTGGCCCATCGCCGCCGCCCTGCTGCTGGCGCCGCAGCGCCGCGCGCCGGATCCCGACGCGCACCGCCCGCTCTGAGCGCGCCCAGGACAGGCCCGCGATGACGGTCATCAAGAACCTCCAGGCGGAGCTGAGCCGATTCCGGCTGCGGCTGGTCGCGGCGGCGATCTTCGTCCTGTTCTGCTTCAGCCTGCTCGTGGCGCGGCTGGTCTACCTGCAGATCACGCAGCACGACGCGCTGCTCGAGCGCGCCGAGATCAACCGCGTCTCCGTCGTCCCCATCGTGCCCAACCGCGGCCTGATCGTGGACCGCAACGGCGTGGTGCTGGCGAGCAACTATTCGGCCTACACGCTGGAGATCACGCCCTCCAAGGTGCCCGACCTGGAACGCACGATCGACGCGTTGACCGCTGTCATCGACATCCAGCCGCGCGACCGCCGCCGCTTCAAGCGGCTGATGGAGGAAAGCAAGAACTTCGAGTCGCTGCCCATCCGCACGAAACTCACCGACACCGAGGTCGCCCGTTTCGCCGCGCAGCGCTTCCGCTTCCCCGGCGTCGACATCAAGGCGCGGCTGTTCCGCAGTTATCCGCTGGGCGATGTCGGCGCGCATCTGCTGGGCTACATCGGCCGCATCAACCAGGCCGAGAAGAAGGCCATGGACGACTGGTCCGAGGAGGACGTCGCCAACTACCGCGGCACCGAGTACATCGGCAAGCTCGGCCTGGAACAGGCCTATGAGCGCGAGCTGCACGGCCAGACCGGTTTCGAGGAAATGGAAACCAGCGCCGGCGGCCGCGCCGTGCGCCGGCTGCGCAACCGGCCGCCGACGCCGGGCAACACCTTGCACCTGTCCATCGACATCAAGCTGCAGGCGCTGGTGGAACGTCTCTTCGGCGAGCGCCGCGGGGCGCTCGTGGCGATGGATCCGCGCAATGGCGAGGTCCTGGCCTTCGTCTCCAAGCCGACCTTCGATCCCAACCTGTTCGTCGACGGCATCGACGCCGACAGCTGGAAGGAGCTCAACGAGGACATCGACAAGCCGCTGCTCAACCGCGCGCTGCGTGGCACCTATCCGCCGGGGTCGACCTTCAAGCCGTACATGGCGATGGCCGCGCTGAACACGGGCAAGCGCGCGGCGAACGTCGTCGTGCAGGACAACCTGACCTACAGCTTCGGCGGGCGCGTCTTCGGCAGCGCCACCGGCGACCGTGCCGGCGCGAAGGACATGCGGCTGGCGATCGTCACCTCGTCCAACGTCTACTTCTACTCGCTGGCCAACGAGATGGGCGTGGACATGATCCATGACCAGCTCGAGCCTTTCGGCTTCGGCCGCAAGACCGAGATCGACCTGCTGGGCGAGGTCACCGGCATCCTGCCCAGCACCGAGTGGAAGCGCCGCGCCTACAAGCGCCCCGAGCAGCAGAAATGGTACGCCGGCGAGACGATCTCGCTGGGCATCGGCCAGGGTTACAACAACTTCACGATGCTGCAGCTCGCCACGGCGATGTCCACGCTGGCCAGCGGCGGCGAACGGTATCGGCCGCGTCTGGTGCGTGAGATCGAGGACGTGGTCAAGCATGCCCAGCGCCGCACCGCCAGCGACGCGCTGTCGCCGCTGGCGTTGCGCAAGGCCGACGTGGACGTGATCCGCAACGCGATGCACGACGTGACGCTGGAAGGCACCTCGCGGATGGTGTTCGCGGGCGCGCAGTACCAGAGCGCGGGCAAGACCGGCACGGCGCAGGCGGTGGGCCTGCGCGCGGGTCAGACGTACAGCAGCATCAAGGCTGACGAGCGCAAGCGCGACCATTCGCTGTACATCTCGTTCGCGCCTTATCAGGCGCCGACGATCGCGTTGGCGCTGATCGTGGAGAACGCGGGCTTCGGCTCCGAATCGGCCGCGCCGATCGCGCGTCGCGTGTTCGACTACGTGCTCACGGGCACGTATCCGAGCGAGGAAGACATCGCCAAGGTGCGCGTGGGCCAGGTCGGCGCGCCGATCGGCACGCCGCGCCGCGTCGAGGACATCGCCTTGCCGGGCGCCGCCGCGAGCGCGCCGGAATCCGCGGCTTCAGGGGCTTCGAGCGCTTCGAGCGCCCCGGCGGCCACTGGCAACGCCGCAGCGTCCGCGCCGCGCCGCAACCTGGGAGCCTCACGATGAGCGCCGTCTTCAGCAAACCCAGCCTGCTGCAGCGCGTGAAGCCGCTGTTCCAGGGTTTCGACGTCCCGTTGCTGCTCGCGATGGCCTGGCTGATGGGCCTGGGCCTGATGTGCATGTATTCGGCGGGCTACGACCACGGCACGCGCTTCGTCGATCACGCGCGCAACATGGTGCTGGCGATGGGCGTGCTCTTCGTGACGGCGCAGGTGCCGCCGCAGCGCCTGATGCAGCTGGCGCTGCCGCTGTACGGGATCGGTGTCACCTTGCTGGTGGCGGTGGCCTTGTTCGGCATCAGCAAGAAGGGCGCGACGCGCTGGCTCAACATCGGTGTGGTGATCCAGCCCTCGGAAATGCTCAAGATCGCCGTGCCGCTGATGCTGGCCTGGTGGTTCCAGAAGCGCGAGGGTCAGCTGCGCCTGCCCGACTTCATCGCCGCGTTCGTGCTGCTGGTGGTACCGGTGGGGCTGATCGCCAAGCAGCCGGACCTGGGCACCTCGCTGCTGGTGCTGGGGGCGGGGCTCTACGTGATCTTCTTCGCGGGGCTGTCCTGGAAGCTGATCATTCCGGCGCTGGTGCTGGCCGGCGCGGGCATCACGGCGCTGGTCTTCAGCGAGGATCAGATCTGTCAGCCCGACGTGAAATGGGTGGTGCTGAAGGAGTACCAGAAGGACCGCGTGTGCACGCTGCTGGACCCGACGAAGGATCCGCTGGGCAAGGGCTTCCACATCATCCAGGGCGAGATCGCGATCGGCTCGGGCGGCGTGACGGGCAAGGGCTTCATGAAGGGCACGCAGACGCACCTGGAGTTCATCCCGGAACGCACGACCGACTTCATCTTCGCGGCCTATGGCGAGGAGTTCGGGCTGATCGGCGCTGCGGGGCTGCTCATCGGATTCACGGCGCTGATCCTGCGCGGACTGGCGATCGCGCATGAGGCGCCGACCTTGTTCTCGCGGCTGCTGGCGGGCGCGATCACCTTGAGCTTCTTCACCTACGTGTTCGTGAACATGGGCATGGTGACCGGCATCCTGCCGGTGGTGGGCGTGCCGCTGCCGTTCATCTCGTACGGCGGCACGGCGATGGTGACGCTGGGGCTGTCGCTGGGCATGCTGATGTCGATCGCGAAGAGCCGCGGGGGCACGCAGCGGTGATCAGCTCCCGCCGCTCGCCAGCGGATGCGCGGCGAAGCGCACCGTGAAGCGCGCGCCCGGACCGCCCCCATCGGCCTCCGCCTGACGCCGCGCGCGGGTGTCGTCCACCGAGATCTCCGCGTCGTGCTGCTGCACGATCTCGCGCACGATCGCCAGACCCAGGCCCGAGCCATCGACGTTGGTGCCCAACGCGCGATAGAACGGCTGGAACACCTGCTCGCGCTCCGCCTCCGCGATGCCCGGCCCCGAATCCTCGACCTGCAGCACGCACACCTGTCCGAACGGATCCTCGACGACACGCACCGTCACCGTCCCGTCGCTGGGCGTGTACAGCAACGCGTTGTCGACCAGGTTGCGGATCAGCTCGCGGATCAGCAGCGGATGCCCGTGGATCCGCAGCCCCGCCTGGCTCGCCTCCGGTCCCTCGTACCCGAGATCCAGCCGCTTCTCCATCGCGCGCGGCACGAAGTCGCGCACCGTCTCGATCGCCAGCACCGCGAGGTTCACCTCACTGCGCCGCGCCGCGTGCTCCTGGTCCTCGGCCCGCGCCATCGCCAGCAACTGGTTGACCATGTGCGCCGCGCGCTGGCTCGAGACCGCGATCTGCTTGAGCGAGCGGCGCAGCTCCGCCGGCGAGCTCCGGCCCTCGTCGATCTCGCGCTGGGCCAACTCGGCCTGCGTGCGCAGACCCGCCAGCGGCGTCTTGAGCTGATGCGCCGCGTCGGCCAGGAAATGCTTCTGCGCCCGGATGGACTGGTCCAGCCGCTCCAGCAGGTCGTTGATCGCCTGCACCAGCGGCGCGACCTCGTCCGGGATGCGCTGTTCATCGATGGGGCTCAGGTCGGAGCTGTCGCGCGAGCGGATCCGCCGCTGCAGGTCGTTGAGCGGCGCGATGCCGCGCGCCAGCGCCAGCCACACCAGCAGCACCGCCAGCGGGAGGATCACGAACTGCGGCAGGATCACGCCCTTGATGATCTCGTTGGTCAGCCGCGAGCGCTTGCCCAGCGTCTCCGCGACCTGCACCAGCATCATCTTGTCGCCGCCGGCCATCCCCTCGGGCACCACCCACAGGTAGGACACCCGCACCGCCTCGTTGTTCACCTCGTCGAAGCGCCGGTTGACCTCCCACGGCACGATGGGGGGCTCCACCTCGGGCACCGGCAGCAGCGCGTCGCCGCTGAGCAGTTCCCCGCGCAGACCCAGCACCTGGTAATAGACCGTGTCCGTCTCGTCGGCGCGCAGCAGCGCCGCCGCCTCGGGCGCGAGCGCATACCTCGAACGCCCCTTGCGCGTGGTCGCGTCGCCGGGCGCCGGCTCGGTCACGACCTGCAGGCCCAGCGTACGCGCCATCTCGTCCAGCTCGCGGTCATACGGCTTGTTGGCGATGCCCTGGGCCACCAGCCAGGTCAGCGCGACGCTGATCGGCCAGATGACCAGCAGCGGCGCGAGCATCCAGTCGAGGATCTCGCCGAACAGCGAGCGATGGCCGGACGATTCAGACGCCATGCCGCGTGCGGTCGTGATGCGGGGTCAGAACGGAAGGGCGCGCCAATCGCCGAGCGGGCTCAGCCCGGGATCTTCTCAAGGCAGTAACCCAGGCCGCGCACCGTCGCGATGCGGATCGGCCCCTGCTCGATCTTCTTGCGCAGCCGGTGGATGTAGACCTCGATCGCGTTGTTGCTGACCTCCTCGCCCCACTCGCACAGGCGCTCGACGAGCTGGTCCTTGCTGACGAGCCGGCCGGCGCGCTGCAGCAGCACCTCGAGCAAGGACAGCTCGCGCGCCGACAACTCCACCATCTGCTCGTTGATGTAGGCCACGCGTCCGGTGGCGTCGAAGGTCAGCGGTCCATGACGGATCACGCTGGAGGCGGTGCCCAGGCCGCGGCGCGTCAGCGCGCGCACCCGCGCCTCCAGTTCCTGCAGCGAGAACGGCTTGGCCATGTAGTCATCCGCGCCCAGGTCCAGCCCCTTGACCCGTTCCTCGATGCTGTCGGCCGCGGTCAGGATCAGCACCGGCAGCGAGGAACCCCGCGAGCGCAGCCGCCGCAGCACCTCCAGCCCGTGCAGCTTGGGCAGGCCCAGGTCCAGGATCAGCAGGTCGAACTCATGCGACGCGAGCGCCGCGTCGGCCTCGCTGCCGCTGCCGACCTGGTCCACCGCGCAGCCCGATGCGCGCAAGGAGCGCAGCAGGCCGTCGGCCAGGACTTGGTCGTCTTCGGCGATCAGGATGCGCATGTGTCGTCCCCTCTGGTTATGGAGACATTCTAGGGAGCCGCCTGCGCGTGTTCCCTAGGCGTTTCCGAGCCATGCGAGGGCACCCGTCAGGGGGCGTCGGGTCAGGCCCGCGACAGGTTCGTCGGGGGAGGTCTCCCGCTGATGGTGGAAATCGGTGGGATCGCGCCGTGCTGGCTCATCCCATGAGCCACCCGCTGCCTAAGATGGCTGCATCGGACCTCAAGCAAGCCGCCACGCGGATCGGCCCGTTCGACAAAGTACTGTACAGATATACAGATTGCGCCATAATCCGCCGCAGCCCAACAGGAGAAGATTGCATGGACGCCCCCGTGAAGAACGCCAACACCGAAAAAGCCAAGGCCCTGCAGGCCGCCCTCGCCCAGATCGAAAAGCAGTTCGGCAAGGGCTCGATCATGCGGCTGGCCGAAGGCGAGAAGATCGAGGACATCCAGGTCGTCTCCACCGGATCGCTGGGCCTGGACATCGCGCTGGGCGTCGGCGGCCTGCCGCGCGGCCGGGTGATCGAGATCTACGGGCCGGAATCCTCGGGCAAGACCACGCTGACGCTGCAGGTCATCGCCCAGATGCAGAAGCTGGACGGCGTGTGCGCGTTCATCGACGCCGAACACGCGCTGGACGTCCAGTACGCGCAGAAGCTGGGCGTGAACCTGCAGGAACTGCTGATCAGCCAGCCCGACACCGGTGAACAGGCGCTGGAGATCGTGGACTCGCTGGTGCGTTCGGGCTCGGTGGACCTGATCATCATCGACTCGGTCGCGGCGCTGACGCCCAAGGCGGAACTCGAGGGCGAGATGGGCGACGCGCTGCCCGGCCTGCAGGCCCGCCTGATGAGCCAGGCGCTGCGCAAGCTGACCGCCACCATCAAGAAGACCAACTGCACCGTCATCTTCATCAACCAGATCCGGATGAAGATCGGCGTCATGTTCGGCAGCCCGGAAACGACCACCGGCGGCAACGCGCTGAAGTTCTACGCCTCGGTCCGCCTCGACATCCGCCGCATCGGCTCGATCAAGAAGGGCGAGGAGGTCATCGGCTCCGAGACCAAGGTCAAGGTCGTGAAGAACAAGGTCGCGCCCCCGTTCAAGACGGCGGAGTTCGACATCCTGTACGGCGAAGGCATCAGCCGCGAGGGCGAGATCATCGACATGGGCGTCACCGCCAAGATCGTCGAGAAGGCCGGCTCCTGGTATGCCTACAGCGGGGAGAAGATCGGCCAGGGCAAGGACAACGCCCGCGAGTTCCTGCGTGAGAACCCGGATCTGGCGGTCGAGATCGAGAACAAGATCCGCGACTCGCTGGGCATCCCGCTGCTGGGCGGCGCGACCAGCGACGCTGAATAAGCACGGGGCACCCACGGCATGACCCCGACCGAAGGCCGGCGGGGTCGTGCCTCGCAGCCCTTGTCGCTGAAGGCGCGAGCGGTCGCGCTGCTGGCCCAGCGCGAGCACAGCGCGATGGAGTTGCGGCGCAAGCTGCTGCGCATCGCGCGAGACCGGTCGGCACAGGCCGCGGGCAGTGATGGCGTCGAGTCCAGCTCCTCGGAGGAGGACGTCCCGGATCTGGGCGAAGAAGTCGACGCCGTGATCGCCTGGCTCCTGTCCAACGGCTACCTGGACGAATCCCGGTTCGTCGAATCCCGCCTGCACGTGAGATCGCAGCGCTTCGGCCAGCGACGCATTGAACAGGAGCTGGCGCAGCACGGCCTGGCGCTCGACGCGGATCAACGCGCGGCGTTGTCAGCGGGTGAGCTCGACCGTGCCTGCGAGCTGCTGCGTCGCAGGTTCGGAGAGGGTGCGCCCGAGGACGCCTCCGCCGAGGCCAAACGCCTGCGCTTCCTGATCGGTCGCGGATTCGGTCCGGAGCTGGCCCGGCGGGCGGTTCGCCGCGTGGCCGCCGGGCCTGACACCTGAAGCGGTGACACGCGGTGATCGGCGCCCGCTAGCGCTGAAACTGCCCGTAATTTCGTGCGCCACGCGCAGCTTGCGGGCCGCTGACAAGCCTACGCCAGTGCGCGTCGCAACCGCGCCAAAGGCCTGATGCAGCGCAGCATGCTACATTTTCGGCTTCGCAAATCTGCCCGCTGACGTTGTCCGCGGGCGTGTTTTTGCGTGTTTGCACCGGTTTATGTCTTCCACCGCCTCCCCCGAGCGCCATCCGCCGCACCTCCGTCGCACCGTCGACGCGCGTGCCTATGGCCGCGAAGACGGGGGATCCGAGGCGCTGGCGTGGCTGATTCCTGCACTGCAAACCTCCTCTCTGCGCCGGCACCGCGGACTGTTCGCGGCGTTGGCGGCCTCTTCCTGATCCATCCATCAAGCGAGACCTCCCTATGAAGATTCACGAGTACCAGGGCAAGGAAATCCTGCGCCAGTTCGGCGTGCCGGTGCCGCGCGGCATTCCCGCGTTCACGGTGCAAGAAGCGGTTGAAGCCGCGCAGAAACTGGGCGGCCCGGTCTGGGTGGTCAAGGCGCAGATCCACGCGGGTGGCCGCGGCAAGGGCGGCGGCGTCAAGCTGGGCAAGAGCCTGGACGACGTGAAGGCGCTGTCCGAGCAGATCCTCGGCATGCAGCTGGTCACGCACCAGACCGGCCCGGCCGGTCAGAAGGTCCGCCGCCTGTACATCGAGGAAGGCGCGGACATCAAGAACGAGCTGTACATCTCGCTGGTGACCGACCGCGGCACCCAGAAGGTGGCCTTCATCGCGTCGAGCGAAGGCGGCATGGACATCGAGGAAGTCGCGCACTCGACCCCCGAGAAGATCATCACCGAGTACATCGATCCGCTGACCGGCATCACCACCGAGCAGTCGAAGAAGATCGCCGCGGCCATCGGCCTGACCGGCGCCTCGGTGGACCAGGCCGTCGACCTGTTCGCCAAGCTCTACAAGTGCTACATGGACACCGACGCGTCGCTGGTGGAAATCAACCCGCTGAACTGCGACTCCAAGGGGAACCTGATCGCCCTGGACGCCAAGTTCAACTTCGACGCCAACGCCCTGTTCCGTCACCCGGAAATCGTCGCCTACCGCGACCTGGACGAAGAGGATCCGGCTGAGATCGAAGCGTCCAAGTTCGACCTGGCCTACATCTCGCTGGACGGCAACATCGGCTGCCTGGTGAACGGCGCCGGTCTGGCCATGGCCACGATGGACACCATCAAGCTGTTTGGCGGCGAGCCGGCCAACTTCCTGGACGTCGGCGGCGGCGCCACGGCCGAGAAGGTCACCGAGGCCTTCAAGATCATGCTGAAGAACCCCGAGGTGAAGGGCATCCTCGTGAACATCTTCGGCGGCATCATGAAGTGCGACACCATCGCCGAAGGCGTCATCACGGCCTGCAAGGCCGTCAACCTGAATGTGCCGCTGGTCGTCCGCATGAAGGGCACCAACGAAGAGCTGGGCAAGAAGATGCTGGCCGAGTCCGGCCTGCCCATCATCGCCGCCGACACCATGGCCGAAGCCGCGACGAAGATCGTTGCCGCCGTCAAGTAAGCCGCCGACCCAGCCAAGGAATACGACATGAGCATTTACATCAACAAGGACACCAAGGTCATCACCCAGGGCATCACGGGCAAGACCGGTCAGTTCCACACCCTGGGCTGCCAGGCCTACGCGAACGGCAAGAACGCTTTCGTCGCCGGCGTGAACCCCAAGAAGGCGGGCGAGAAGTTCTCGGACATCCCCATCTACGGCACCGTCAAGGAAGCCGCGGCCCAGACCGGCGCGACGGTCTCGGTGATCTACGTGCCGCCCGCGGGCGCCGCCGCCGCGATCTGGGAAGCCGTCGAGGCCGACCTGGATCTGGCGATCTGCATCACGGAAGGCATCCCCGTCCGTGACATGCTGGAAGTGCGCAACAAGATGAAGGCCAAGGAAGCGGCCGGCGGCAAGAAGACGCTGCTGCTGGGCCCGAACTGCCCCGGCCTGATCACGCCCGACGAGATCAAGATCGGCATCATGCCCGGCCACATCCACCGCAAGGGCCGCATCGGCGTGGTCTCGCGCTCCGGCACGCTGACCTATGAAGCCGTCGCCCAACTGACCGAGATCGGCCTGGGCCAATCGTCGGCCGTCGGCATCGGTGGCGACCCGATCAACGGTCTGAAGCACATCGACGTGATGCAAGCCTTCAACGACGATCCGGATACCGACGCCGTCATCATGATCGGTGAGATCGGTGGCCCGGACGAGGCTGAAGCCGCCCGCTGGTGCAAGGCCAACATGAAGAAGCCGGTCGTCGGTTTCATCGCCGGCGTCACCGCCCCTCCCGGAAAGCGCATGGGCCACGCCGGCGCGCTGATCTCGGGTGGTGCCGACACCGCCGATGCGAAGCTCGCCATCATGGAAGAGTGCGGCTTCACCGTGACGCGCAATCCGTCCGAAATGGGCAAGCTGCTGAAGGGCCTGCTGTAAGTAGCAGGAAAAACCTGATGCTGGAGACCGCCGCTGCGTAATTTCACGCACTGCGGTTCCGGGGGGTGAAAGCGGACAATCCGTTCGCTTTCCCCGAACCGAAGAAGGGGCCCGACGGGCCCCTTCGTTCGTTCAACCCTCCAACGCTTTAGACTGGGCCCTTGTTCGCGCAAGGTCCCGGCGCGGACCCCCATCTATGGACATGCTCTCCAGCCCCGAGTTCTGGCTCGCCGTCGGCCAGATCATCCTGATCGACATCCTGCTGGGTGGCGACAACGCCGTCGTCATCGCGCTTGCCTGCCGCAAGCTCCCACCGAACCTGCGCACCAAGGGCATCCTGTGGGGCACCGCGGGTGCCATCGTCCTGCGCGTCGTGCTGATCTTCTTCGCGCTGACGCTGCTGAAGCTGCCGTTCCTGAAGCTGGTCGGCGGTGTGCTGCTGCTGTGGATCGGCATCAAGCTGCTACTGCCCGAGGCGGAGGATGACCACTCGAAGATGGAAGCCAGCGACAAGCTCTGGGGCGCCGTGAAGACGGTCATCATTGCCGACTTCGTGATGAGCCTGGACAACGTGATCGCCATCGCCGGCGCTGCCGAGGGTGCCGGTTCCCATCACCAGATGCCGCTGGTGATCTTCGGCCTGCTGGTGTCGATCCCCATCATCGTGTGGGGCAGCCAGCTCGTGATCAAGCTGATGGACAAGTTCCCCATCGTCATCACGCTGGGCGCGATGCTGCTGGGCTGGATCGCCGGGACGATGGTGGTCACCGATCCCGCGCTCAACAGCTGGGTGCCGATGCAGGCGGGCAGCAAGCCGGGCACGACCGAGGTCCTGCCGCAGGTCTATTACGCCCTGGGCGTCGGTGGCGCGCTGTTCGTGCTGGCGGTCGGCAAGCTGCTGGCCGCTCGCAAGCCGGCACAAGCCTGACGAAAGGCCCGCCATGTCATGAGCGCCTCCGGCTTCCTGAAGCGACTGCTGGGCCGGGGTGCGTCTGACGACGAAGGCTTCGCCGCGCCCGATTCATTGCCGACGACGCAGCCGATGCCGCGATCGGCGGGCGTGGCGCTCGACAACTACGAGATTGGCGAGGAAATCGGTCGCGGCGCGATGGCGGTGGTCAATCGCGCCGTCGACCGGCGCAGCGGCGTGACCGTCGCGATCAAGCGGCTGGCGCTGCAGCGCGAGTTCTCGCCGGACGATCTGGTCGATGTCCGCGACCGCTTCATGCGCGAGGCGAGCGCCGCGCGTCACCTCGATCACCCCGACATCCTGCGGGTGCTGGACGCCGGCGAATGCGCGGGCGACACCTGGATCGCGATGGAATACGTCGTGGGCCAGGACCTCAGCCACCACACCCGCCCCGGTCAGCTGCTGCCGCTGCGAGAGGTGCTGCTGCTGGGCGCGCGTCTGGCGAGAGCGCTCCAGTACGCCCATGGTCACGGGGTCGTGCATCGCGACATCAAGCCGGCCAACGTGATGCTCGAGCGCGCCTCGGGCAGCGTGAAGATCATGGATTTCGGCATCGCCCGGGTCGCCGACGGCAGCCGGACGCGGACCGGCCTGGTGCTGGGCACGCCGTCGTACATGTCGCCCGAGCAGCTCGCGGGACTGCAGGTCGATGGCCGCAGCGATCTCTATTCGCTGGGCGCCATGCTGTTCCAGTTGCTCACCGGCAATCTGCCGCATCAGTCCGAGTCCATGGCGACCCTGATGCACCAGATCATGAATCAGACCGCCGCCGATGTCCGCCAGCTCCGTCCGGAGCTGCCCGAATCGCTGGCCCTGGTGGTGGCGCTGGCGTTGGAGAAACGTCCCGAATTGCGTTACCAGCGCGGCGACGTGCTGGCACAGGACCTGGAGGCCGTGCTGAGCCAGATTCCGGTCGAACTGGCCAATAGCACTGGCGCCACACCCCCCCCACCGGCGGGACAGGCATTCGAGCAAACTTTGCGGCTACAGTCCCAGGGCGCAGTGCACAATCCCCTTCCCCCAGCCGATCCCGCCAGCAAGACATGACCCTGGAGTTCTTCAGCGCCACCGACACCGGACGTGTGCGCGACAACAATGAAGACTCGGTCGCCCTGGAGCCGGGCGTCGGGCTGGCGGTTCTCGCGGACGGAATGGGCGGCTACAACGCCGGGGAAGTCGCCAGCCAGATGCTGACGACCTTCATCAAGTCCGAACTCGGACGCTGGCTGTCGGAGGCGGGCCAGCATGCCACCGACATCGACGTGCGCCGCGCGATGGACATCTGCGTGGACAACGCCAATCGGGCGATCTTCAACGCGGCCAACACCAATCCGCGGTATGCCGGGATGGGGACGACCCTGGTGCTGGCGGTGTTCCGGGAACAGAGCCTGCTGCTGGGCCATGTCGGCGATTCGCGCGCTTACCGATATCGCGAAGGGCAACTGGTGCAACTGACCCGTGACCATTCGTTGCTGCAGGAGCAGATCGATGCGGGTCTACTGACACCTGAAGAAGCGGTGTTCAGCAGCAACAAGAATCTGGTGACACGGGCGGTCGGCGTGGAGGACACGGTGATGCTCGAGGTCCATCAGCACGAGTTGCTGCCGGGTGATCAGATCCTGCTGTGCAGTGACGGACTGTCCGACATGGTCGATGACGTCAGCGTGGCACAGGTGTTGCAAAGCCACAGTGACCTGCCCGAAGCGGCGCAGGCGCTGGTGGACGCAGCCAATGACATGGGCGGCAAGGATAATATTGCGATCGTTCTGGTTCGCGCGGAAAGTCGCACCAAGCCATGGGCGTGGTGGCCATTCAGTCGTAACAATGGGCGCCGCTGAGGCGGCCCACTACAAATAAAGACAGGACTCGAGGTCAAGCATGGGCAAGCTGGTGGTGTCGCTGGACGGCGTGGT
Organism: Roseateles sp. So40a; assembly: GCF_048081605.1. Taxonomy (NCBI): domain Bacteria; kingdom Pseudomonadati; phylum Pseudomonadota; class Betaproteobacteria; order Burkholderiales; family Sphaerotilaceae; genus Roseateles; species Roseateles sp. So40a. The sequence continues at coordinate 5,428,649 of NZ_CP182288.1, forward strand.
GATCAAGGAAGTGCAGATCACCAAGGACAAGACCACGCTCGGCCGTCGGCCGTATAACGACATCGTGATCGACAACCTCGCGGTCAGCGGCGAACACGCCGTGCTGCAGATGGTTGGCGCCGATGTGTTCATCGAGGATCTGAACTCGACGAACGGCACGTACATCAACGGCAAGGCGATCAAGAAGCAGCTGCTCTCGCACAGCGATGTGATCGAGGTCGGCAAGTACAAGATCAAGTACCTGGTCGAGGACAACGCCGATTACGAGAAGACGATGATCCTGCGCCCGGGCACGGCCCCGAGCAGCGGTTTCGGTCTGCCTTCCTCGTTCGGTGGCCTCGGCCCGGCGCCGGTGGCGACCTCGCCGGCGGCGATCAAGGTGCTCAACGGCCCGGCGGCCGGCCGCGAGGTCACGCTGACCAAGGTCGTGACGACGGTCGGCAAGCCCGGCGTGCAGGTGGCTTCCATCACCAAGCGTCCCAGCGGCTACGTGTTCGCGCATGTCGAGGGCAATGCCCGGCCAGTGGTCAACGGCGCGCCGCTGACCGCGGAATCGGTCCCGCTGAAGAACGGCGATGTGATCGAGCTGGCCGGCACGCAGATGCAGTTCGTGCAGGTCTGACGACGCACGGTGACGCGCCCGATGCCCGTCGCCATGGGCCTTCCGGGCTGTCATGGATGTATCGAGATGCTTCCGTTCTGTCGGGCGATTGCCGACACGCGTGCAGGTTTTCACGGCATCCCGGCGGGGTCGCGTAAGCGACGGCAATAAGTCCCCAGTTCGAGGATTCGGCGCTTAGCGCGGTGCGGCGCTGCCTCTACAGTGCAGCGCATGAAGATTCGCGTGCTCGGTTGCGCCGGCGCCCTGGCGGCTGGCTACAGAACCACCTCATTCCTGCTGGACGACGATGTGCTCATCGACGCCGGCAGCGGTGTGGCCGAGCTCACCGTCGATGCGATGGTCCAGGTCGATCACATCCTGGTCACGCACTCCCATCTGGACCACGTGCTGGCGATCGGCCTGCTCGCGGACACCGTGCAGCGCCGTCGCGCGCAGGCGGGTCGACCGCCGGTGCGGGTTCATGCGCTGCCGGAGACCCTCGAAGCCCTGCGCGCCCATGTGTTCAACGGCGTGATCTGGCCCGATTTCACCCGGCTGCCCACGCGGGAGCGCCCCGCGCTGACCTTCCATGAATTTGCCGTCGGCGAGCGCCTGGACCTGGGCCGCGGCCGACAGGTCGAGGTGCTGAGCGCCGCGCACACGGTGCCGGCGGTGGGTTTCGCGGTCGATGGCGGCGAGAGCGGCCACTGGGTGTTCACCGGCGACACCGGCCCGAATCCGGCGCTGTGGCAGCGCCTGGCGGAGATCCGCGTGGCTCACCTGATCATCGAATGCGCGTTCGGCGACGACGAATGCGGCTTGGCGGGCATCAGCAAGCACCTGTGCCCGACGACCTTGCGCGAGGAGCTCGCCAAGCTGAACGGCGCGATCGACGTCCACATCACCCACATCAAGCCGGGCGAGCGCGCGGCGGTGATGGAGGCGGTGACGGCGATCAAGACGACGCATCGGATCTCCGCGCTGGAGAACTTCCAGGAGTTCACGCTGGGCTGACGGCTTCTTGACGATCTCCCCCGCCGCCCGCGCTGGATATCCACCGCGGGCGGTGTTGTTTTCAGCGTTGCCCTCGGACGGGGGAGTTCACCGGAATGGGGGGCGACAAACTTTGTCAGGCCGGCGGCGGGTGACAAATCTGGGCAGGTGGGCTGACAAAAAGCGTCAGTCGTCCGTGGCGATCAGCGCACGATGCCCCGATGAGGCGTGATGTCGTTCACGATTTGCAGAAGCAAACGGGCTGGCACGGGCCCTGCGTACAGAAGGCTCGTCTCTACCTCACTCTCTCTCCTAGGAGTTTTTCAATGAAGCGCGTTCAACAAGGTTTCACCCTGATCGAACTGATGATCGTCGTGGCGATCATCGGCATCCTGGCTGCCGTGGCCCTGCCGGCCTACTCGGACTACATCAAGAAGTCCAAGGTTTCGGAAGTCGTTGGCGTTGCCAGCCAGCCGAAGGCCGCCATTCAGGAATGGCTGTCGGTCAAGGGCTCGTTCCCGGCTGACCAAGCCACGCTGGGCCTGGAATTCAACCCGACCAAGTACGTGTCGGCGATGACCTACACCGGCGGCACCACCGCTGTCCTGACCGCCACGGCTCAAGCCATCGGCACCGGCGTGGACGCCAACAACATCGTCCTGACCGGCACCCGCGTCACCAACGGCGGCACGCTGACCGACCAAGTGACCTGGGCCTGCACGGGCACCATCCAGGCCAAGTACCTGCCGGCTTCGTGCAAGGGCACCTGAGCCTGAGCCTCTCGGCTGACGCCCCTCGCGGGCGTCATCAATGAATGGAGCCTCCGGGCTCCATTTTTTTTGGCGACTCGGCCGCCCGTTGGAGGCCGAGTCTCCGGCGTTACCATCTGGCCGCCTTGAACCTGCAACACGCCTCCACCCGCTCCCTCCCTCAGGCTTGGCTGGCCATCGGCCTCGCTGGCGCGCTGTGGGCCGTGCCGCTGCTCTACAACGCGATCCCCACTCGGCTGGGCCCGCACGATGTCGCGCGCATCGCGCAGCTGGTGCTGCTGGTGGCCGGCGCGGCGATCTGGGCCTTGTCTCCGACGGGTTTCTCGACGTCGCCAACCCAGCGGACAACCGGATCGCGCGCGACGCCTTCCTGGACATCGGCGGCGCTCGCCACGCTGGGGTTGCTGATCCTTGCCTCTTGCCTGACCGCGGTCCATCCGCTGATCGCGGTGCGGGAGGTGCTGCTGCTGGGCAGCGTGCTGCTGCTGGCCCGGCCTCTGGCGCTGGCGCTGTCAGACCACGCCATCCGCGACCGCTTCCTGGATGTGATCACCGTCGGTGCCGCGATCCATGGATCGATCTGGGCGGCGATGCTGGTCGCCGCCTGCTTCTCCAGCGAGCCCTTCACGCCCTGGGAGCTGGTCTTCGGTTTCGACAACCCGCGGTTCCTGAACCATGCGCAGACCATCGCGCTGCCGCTGATCGGCGTGGTGCTCATGCGGCAGGGGGGCTCGCGCTGGCTACGTGCCGCCGCCGCCATCGCCCTGATCACGGCCGGTGCGCTGCTCTCCCTGTACGTGGCACGGGCCACCACGCTGGGCCTGCTGGTGGGCGCGATCGTCGCCGCCTGCGTGCTGGGCCGGCCGGCCTGGCGTTACGTCGCGGGCACGGGCGCCGCGCTGGGCGCTGGCGCCCTGGCGATGGGATTGGCCTGGACCTTGTGGTTGCGCCACCTGACCGTGCCCATGATCGACAACGTCCTGCACACGCACCGGCGCAACGTGCTCGTGGACCAGGCCGTCGATCTGTTCCTGAGCTCGCCGTGGCTGGGCGTGGGGCCCATGCACTTCGCGCAGACCGTCAATCCGGTGGCCGCGCATCCTCACAACGTCTACCTGCAGCTGCTGTCCGAGTGCGGCGCCCCGGCCTGCGCGCTGATCGTCGTGCTGGGCGTGGTCTTCCTGCGGGGACGTTTCGCCGATCTGCGTCGAGTGGCGTCGTCGAACACCGCCCTGGCCGGCGCGCTGTTGGCCGCCACGGCCGCTATGCTGGTCGACAGCGCGTTCTCCGGCAACTGGGTCATGCCGATCTCGCAGCTCTGGATCGCGGTGCTCATCGCGCTGCTGCTCGGTCTGCGTCCCGGTGACGCGCAGCGAGCACCCCGGACGCGGACCGGTCTGGCCGCGCGGCTGGTGGTCCTCACGGCCATCGTCGTCGCGACGGGGCAGGCCTTCGTCGAGGCGGCGGACGACGTGCCCCACGTTCACACAGGCGAAGCGATGAAAATGTCCATCGGTCGAGCGGCCCTGACGCCGCGTTTCTGGTCTCACGGTTGGTTCTGATGTCGACTTCCCTGAAAGCCCCCTTCGAATGGCGCCGCCGCGCGCGCGCTGCCGGCGTCCACCTGCTGAGCTGCCTGGCCGTGGCTGCCATCGTCGCGACGGTCGTGCTGCTGGTCTGGTATCCCTGGCCCTACCGGATCATCTCCGGCGGCGAGAGCCTGCTGTTCCTCGTGATGGGCGTGGACATCGTCATGGGCCCGCTGATCACGCTGGCGATCTTCGACATCCGCAAGCCGATGCGCGAGCTCAAGCGCGACCTGGCGATCATCGTGATGCTGCAGCTGGCGGCGCTCGGATACGGGCTGCACACCGTCTACATCGCGCGTCCGGCCGTGCTGGCGCTGGAGACGCAGCGCTTCCGGCTGACCATCGCTCACGACGTCGTCGCCGAGGAACTGCCCCAGGCCGTCGAGGGCCTGCGGTCGCTGCCGTTGGACGGCCCGCGGCTGGTCGACACCGCGGAACCCACCGACGCGCAGCGCGGCGACGTGATCTTCAAGGCGCTCGAGGGCGCGGACATCGGCGCGCGGCCGCTGTTCTGGCGCCCCTGGGGCGACGAGGGCCGGCGCCACGCGCTGAAGGTGGCCCATCAGCTGGCGCCGCTGATGTCGCGCGCCACCGATCGGGCCGCGCTCGACGCCGCCATCGCCCGCACGGGTCGGCCCGTCGAGCAGCTCGCGGTGATTCCGATGATCGCGCGCCGGACCGACTGGTCCGTGCTGATCGACAAGACGACGGGCGAACCCGTCGGTTTCGCGCCGATCGACGCTTTCTGAGCGTTCCTGCTGTTTCCGATCTGACGGGCGGCAAGTGCCGGCAAGGGCGGTAGAGTTCCGCCCTGTCCTCACGACCCGGATCGTCCATGACGCTCGCCGCGACGGCGCCTGCCGCCGATTTCCCCGCCACGACCGCCGCGCCGCATCGCCAGTTCCTCACCGGACTCGGCCTGCTGCTGGGCGTGACGCTGGCACCGCTGATCGCCTACAACCAGACGCCGTCGGCCACGCTGTACAACCAGCTGATGGCCTTCGCCGGCCTGGGCCTGCTCGTCGCGGGCCTGGCCTGGGGACGCTCGCTGGTCGCGGGCCTGAAGTGGGACGGCGTGTCGCTGGGCCTGGCGCTGATGGCCGTGGTCGCCCTGGCCGCGCCGTTCACGCACGGACTGCCCTGGTCGATGTCGCTGACCAGCCTGGCCATGCTGCTGGGCGCGCTGCTGGCCGTGCAGGCCGGACAGGCCGTGTCACCGGCGCAGCGCGATCCGGTGCTGACGATGTTCTGCATCGCGCTGGTGGGTGCTGGCTTGCTGAGCGTGATCGTCAGCATCGTGCAGATGTTCTTCCCGTCGATCGCCGACGGCACGTTCATCGCTCGTTCCGGCCTGGCCGGCCGCGCCGTGGGCAACATGCGCCAACCCAACCATCTGGCCAGCCTGCTGATGTGGGCCTGCGTCGCGTCGGTCTGGCTGGCGCAGGGCGGCTGGCTGGCTCGGCGGCTGGGCAGCGCGATGCGCGGCACGATCGCGCTGCACGGGCTGCTGTTCCTGTTTGTCTTCTGCGTGCTGCTGAGCGCCTCGCGCACCGGGATGATCGGCGTGGCGATGCTCGCGGTCTGGGGCCTCGTCGACCGCCGCCTGACGCCGAGCGTGCGTTGGGCGCTGGGCTCGACGCTGGTGATGTTCGCGATCAGCTGGGCGCTGCTGGAGCTCTACACCTCGATGAGCCACCACGCCTTCGGCGCGCAGTCGCGCGTGTCCGAGGAGGGCGCCGGATCGCCGTCGCGGATCGCGATCGTGAAGAACGCGATCGGGCTGCTGCAGCGTTATCCGCTGACGGGCTCAGGCTGGGGCGACTTCAATTTCGCCTGGACGATGACGCCGTTCCCGGACCGTCCGGTCGCGTTCTTCGACCACACGCACAACCTGGAGCTGCAGTTGCTGGTCGAGATGGGCCTGCCGCTGGGCCTGGTGACGCTGGCGCTGCTGGCCGCGGGCCTGTGGCGCGCGTTCGCTGGCGCGGTGCGCGGCAGCGCGGCCACGCGCTGCGCGGCGATGCTGGTGGCGATGATCGGCCTGCACAGCCAGTTCGAGTACCCCCTCTGGTATGCCTACTTCCTGCTGCCCGCCGCATTGGCCTACGGCCTGTGCCGTGCCCGTGTGGGGGAGTCGGAGAAGCCATCCGCGGCGACCCGCGCCGCGGTTCCCCCTGAGGCGGGTATTCGTCGACCGATGCTGGCCGCCGTTGGGGTGATCGTCGCGGCGCTGGTGCCGCTGGTCGTTGCCGACTATCTGCGCATCGTGCACATCTACGCGCCGCCGGCGGGGGCGGCTTCATTGGATGACCGCATCCTCTCGGGCCAGCGCTCGCCGCTGTTCGCGCTCCAGGCCGATTACGCCGAGGCCACCGTGCAGCCGCCCGGTGCCGTGGCGTTGCTGGCGGCGCGCGAGACCGGCCACCACCTGATCGACACGCGGCTCATGATGGCGTGGGCCCGGTCGCTGAACGCGGTCGGCGAGACCGACAAGGCGCGTTACGTGGTCGCCCGCCTGCGCGAGTTCCGCAACAACGCGAGCCAGGAATGGCTGGGCGAATGCGACGAGGTCGCCGATCTCGGCGCCGCGGCCAAGCCCTTCCAGTGCGAGCCGCCGCAGCGCGAGTACAGCTTCCGCGAGCTGCGCTGAGCTGCCTTGCTGTCATCCTGGGTCCTGCGCATGAGGCAGGCACTGAGTAAGCCCACTTGGTTCCCACGAACGAACGGCAATGCGCCGAACTCAGACCCCTGTCGACGTGGATTGGACAAAAGCTGGCGATTTCGGCAGCTATGCGCACCGTGCGTGAAAACTCTTGCCCGTTCTTGTACCTGCCCGAAGAGGAAGAATGAAGAAGACCGCACACGAGGTCCATATTGCAGCTATATTCGTCTACCCACTGTTCGTGGGTCAGGAACAGCTTCAAGCTCTGCGTGATCGGTAATGTTCTTAAAGTCACGAAGTGGCTTCTACCTGCAAGACGCATTCGCCACAGAAGATTTCAATGGCAACACAACGGCATCTTCGCAACGCTCCAATCCGTGAAGCGCTGATCGACATTCGGTGCGAAACACCGAAGTCTCCAATTGATCTTGTGGTCGCCTATGCGAACAAGATTGCAGTTTCTGGCTCCCAAGTAAATGACATTTGGGATGGAGAGGTTACTTTTAAGCTTGATGCTGCGGAAGGGGAGCCAAATTCACTGCATTCCGCGACTCGCGTTGGCAAGCGGGTTGACCTACCTATTGGCAAGCATCGCGATGTCGTGCAGTTGAAGGCGCGTGAGTTGACCTTTAGCAGGCTGGCTGGATACGAAAATTGGGAAAGCATGGCCACTCCAGCATTCGAATGCTGGAGTGGGTTTGCTAGATCAGTTCCTATGGCGCGTGTCGACCAGATTGCAGTTCGATACATCAACGCCATCCAGTTGCCGTTGCCGATTGTCGATTTCAGAGAGTATTTGGTGGCGCCTCCGGATATTCCGGATGGTTTGCCTCAAATGCTTCGCGGGTACATGTCCAGAGTTAGCTTTGGACAGGATGATATGTTAGCGAATGTCACGCAGGTCCTTGAGGGGCTGACACCTGATGGCAGTGAAGCTAGCGTATTGCTCGATATTGAAGTGGCTAGTCCGTGCTCGATGGATCCTCTCGATGTTGGCGGAATTCGAGAGATTGCAGATCGATTGCGGAATTTCAAGAATGAAGTTTTTTTCCGTTATCTCACGGAAAAAACTCTTGGAAGGTACGAATGAGCACCCTTTTGATGCCAATCTTAGGCTTCTCGTCCTTTGGAATATCCAAAGGTGCAAGTGACTTCGCTAAGCGAGCAGAACGTCAAACCAATGACGTTGTGAAGAGTATAAAATGGGGTATCGCCGGCGGAGTATCCCCAGTTGCCAACGAGTTGCTCGGCCTAGCCGAGGCGGACGAAGTCAGCATGCGAGCACTGGCGAAGGCGATCCTGTTTGCACTGTTGCTCCCCCCAGATGTGCAACCTCCAGAGATTTCTGTCGACCCCGATGGGGAAATCGCTTTTGATTGGGATGGCAACGATGGCATGGTCTCAGTGAGCGTGGGACCGCAAGGGAGGATCGTCTATGCAGCTGAGATCGGTTTTAAACCGACTTCTGGGACTGTTCAGCTCAGTGCTGAACTCCCAGAAGGGATCCGAGCGAGCCTCGATTCCTTCCGTTCGATTCACGCAGTCTAATCCGGCGAATGAGAGCCAGTTTGAAAACGATGCTGGTGCGAACGTTCACATTAGCTCAACTGGTGCCGAGCCTCCCCAGCAACTGGCTCGATTCGTTTACGCCAGCGCAAACGTCAACAAGCAGACCTTGAGGCCGAAGCCGGCTTTGTTCTTCCCCGAACGCTTCCTCGACCGGCTTGAAACCTCTGTTTGCTCGCGCGATGAAGCGTCTGACGAACGCGTGTGGCATTTGGGGAGCACCGTTAGGACCGACAAGACGTTCTACGGCCGAGTGGACTTCGCGACTTCAGCCGCAATGGATGCAGGCCTCACCTGCGAAGCTGCTCCGATGGAAAACTTCAACGAGCACGCGGTTCTCTTGGGTTGGGCGGACGGCGAGGATTCGAAAGAGCAGTGGAAATTGAAGGCCGTGCAGCTTTGCAATCGCTGTCCGCCAATGGCAACGCAGCCCACCGCACCGAAGGCTGCGTGATGGCCTGCGTCGCGCCCTGTGGATTGATTCCCTAGCTATCTGCGTCAGAGTGGACTGTCCACAAGAATGTCTGCCCCCGTTGCTTGGACGGCTAGACATATCCCAACAGTCCGCTAAGAAGCAATCTGTGCACCCATGCCGACGGCTCAAACCTCCGCGTGCCAGTCGCCCGACTTGCCGCCGTGTTTCTCGAGCACGCGGATCTGCTCCATGACCATGCCGCGATCCGCGGCCTTGCACATGTCGTAGACGGTGAGCAGGCCCACTTGCACGGCGGTCAGCGCCTCCATCTCGACGCCGGTGCGTCCGTGCGTCTCCACCTGCGCGGTGCACACCACCGCCACCGCCGCCTCGTCCAGCGCGAACTCCACCGCCACGCGGGTGATCGGCAGCGGATGGCACAGCGGGATCAGGTCCGAAGTTCGCTTCGCGGCTTGAATGGCCGCGATGCGGGCGACACCGATCACATCGCCCTTCTTGGCGTTCCCATCTCGAATCAGCGCGAGCGTCTCGGGCTTCATGCGGATGCGGCCCGAGGCGCGTGCCACGCGATGCGTGACATCCTTGCCGGAGACGTCCACCATGTGGGCTTGTCCGTCGGCGTCAAAATGGGTCAGAGGCGAGCTCATGGGCGCGGCAACAATCGCGAAACCGTAGAGCCGGCATCATAGTTCTGGTCCCTGGAGATCCCTTGAACCGACCGCAACCCATCCCCTTCCGCAAACGCTGCGTCGCGGCGCTGGTCAGCGTGGCGCTGCTCGGCCAGGGCGCCTTCGTGGGCGCCTACGCGCAGGTGAACCTGCCGGCGCTGGGCGACTCGGTGTCCGCCGACGTCAGCATCGGCGCCGAGAAGAAGCTCGGTGACCAGGTCATGCGCCAGATCCGCATCGACCCCGACTACCTCGACGACCCGCTGCTGCTCGAGTACGCGCAGAACACCTGGCAGCCGCTCGTCGACGCCGCGCGCCGCCTGGGCAACATCAGCGACGACACCAGCGATCGCTTCGCCTGGGAGCTCTTCCTCGTGCGCGACAAGTCGGTCAACGCCTTCGCGCTGCCCGGCGGTTACGTCGGCCTGCACCTGGGCCTGATCGCCATGACCGGCGCCCGAGACGAGATGGCCTCGGTGCTGGGCCATGAGCTCTCGCACGTGACCCAGCGCCACATCGCGCGCAGCATCGTCGGCGACGCCCGCACCAGCCTGCTCGCCACCGCCGGCCTGCTGCTGGGCATCCTGGCCGCGGCCAAGAGCCGCAGCGTCGACGGCGCGCAGGCGGCCATCGTCACCAGCCAGGCCGCGGCCGCGCAGGCGCAGCTGAATTTCTCCCGCGACATGGAGCGCGAGGCCGACCGGGTCGGTTTCCAGGTCATGACGCAGGCGGGCTACCAGCCCGCGGGCATGGCCAGCATGTTCCAGCGCATGGAACAGGCCTATCACCTGATGGATTCGGGCGCCTACCCGTATCTGCGCAGCCACCCGCTGACCAGCGAGCGCATCGGCGAAGCCCGCGCGCGGCTGGGCACGTCCGGCGACACCAAGCTCGTGGGGACGTCCGAGCACGCGCTGATGGCCGCTCGCGCGCGTGTGCTGATGGATCAGCGCACCGACCCGTGGCGGGTGCTGCAGGGCCTGGACGCGGGATCGCGCCAGGGCGAGAAGAACATCGATCAACTCGCGGCGCGCTACACGAGCGCGTTGGCCTCGATCAAGCTGCGCGACTTCGCGCGCGCCGAGGCCACGCTCAAGACCGCCGACGCGCTTGCCGGGCTGCTGGGCGCGGACGCCGGCGCCAAACGGCTGCTGGTCTACGCGCATGCGGAGCTGGAACTGGCGCGCGGCAATTCGGCCGCGGGTTTCGCGGCGCTGGAGCCGCTGAAGAATGAGCGCTCGCGGCCGATGCTGATGCTGCGCGCGGACCTCGCGCAGGCCGATCCGCGGCCCGAGGTGAAGCGCGAGGCGGCCGAATCGCTGCAGACCTACCTGAGCCTGCACGGCCACGACGCGCTGGGCTGGCAGGAGATCTCGACGCTGTGGCAGCAGCTGGGCCAGCCGCTGCGCTCGGTGCGCGCGCAAGGCGAGTCCCGTGCCGCGCTCGGCGACATCAACGGCGCGATCGACCGGCTGCGCTCCGCGCTGCGTCAGTCGCGCGCGCGGGATTCGGATCAGATCGAGGCCTCCGTCATCGACGCGCGCCTGCGCGCGCTGGTCTACGAGCAGCGCCAGATGCTCGCCGAGATGTACCCGCGCGGCGTGCCTCCGGGCGCGGAACCCTGAGCGGATCAGGTTCCTTGAGCTCATGAAGAAGCGCGCCTCGGCGCGCTTTTTCATGTCCGCCTGAATGCGGCGCCCAATGAAGAAAGCCCCGCTTGCGCGGGGCTTTCGTGTCAGGCGTTGATCAGGAGATCAGAACGACTGGTTGTAGCGGACCCAGAAGAAGCGGTCGATCGGCAGATCCGGATCCACCAGCGAGGCGCTCGCGTCGGCATCGCCATTGAAGCGCGGCTTCTTCTTGAACGCGTTGTTGATACCGACCAGCAGCTGGCCCTTCCAAGGCGTCTTCAGGCCGACGCTGATGTCGTGGAAGATCTGCGTGCCCAGGCGGTTGTAGCCAGCACCTTCGGTGCCCTGGAAGTAGCCGTCAGGACGGTTGCACTGGTTGTCCGTCGCGCCGCAGGTGCTCTTGGTCGCGCCGTAGTAGCGAGCCGTCCAGGTGGCCGACCACTGAGCCATGCTCCAGTCGACTTGCACGTTGCCCTTGACCGGGTACACCGGGTACTCGTCGCCGTAGTCGATCCAACGCGAGGTGGCGTCGTTCGTGCTCTTGATCTTGTACTTGTCGGTGTAGCTGAAGTCAGACTTCACGCTGAACTGACCGAACGAGGTCTTGGGCAGACGATAGGCCACACCGAAGTCCCAGCCCGACACTTGCAGCTGGCCCAGGTTCGCGTTGCCGCGAGCCAGGTTGGTCAGCTGACCGGTGGACGGATCACGCTTGAGCGACGAGCAGAAGCTCTGCACGCCTTGCGTGTAGCACTGGCCCAGGATGTAGTTGGCCGACACGGCGGTGATGCGGTCCTTGATGCGGACGTCATACCAGTCCAGCGTCAGGGTCAGGCCATTGACGAACGACGGGCTGTACACCAGGCCGGCGGTCTTCGACAGCGAGGTTTCCGGCATCAGCGCGCTGTTGCCAGCGCCGCTCTGGAAGGCCGACAGACCTTGCGCGCCACCGGTCGCGGTGATCGGCGAGCCGCTCTGGTTCAGCTGGCGGAAGTTGCCGCCGGCACCGGCTGCCGCGCAGCGAGCGCGGATGGCCGTCGCGGACGCGTCCTTGGCGGCGCCGTAGACGGTGTCGCAGGGGTCCAGGATCGTGTCGAAGGTCTGGCTGCCACCACCGAAGGTGTCAGACAGCGTCGGTGCGCGGAAGCCTTCGGCGATCGTGCCGCGGGCCAGCAGGTCACGCACCGGCTTCCACATGAAGCTGAACTTGCTGTTCGTCGTGTCGCCGAAGTTGCTGTAGTCCGAGTAGCGCGAAGCCAGGTTGATGCTCAGCAGCTCGATGGCCGGCAGGTTCTTCAGCAGCGGAACGTTCAGTTCGACGTAGGCTTCCTTGACCGAGTACTTGCCGGACGTGGACTTGGCGGCCAGGTCGGTGGAGTAGCCCGATTGCTCGAACTGTCCGGGACGGTCGTAGCCCGAGACCTTGCGGTGCTCGAAGCCGCCCGCCAGGCCGACGGCGCCGGCCGGCAGGTTGAACAGCTCGCCGCCGAAGTCGGCGGTGGCGCTCTTGACCACCGAGCCGAACGTGCCTTGGCCGGTCGACATGATGTAGTTCAGCGCGTCAGCCGTGGAAGCCGACGGGCCGCCCAGGATGTCGAACGGGGTGCAATCGACCAGCGCGATCGGCGCGGCGGCGGTGCCGCACTGCACGACGCCGTTGGCGTTCTTGAACGACGGGCCCAGGGCCTTCTTCAGGTTGAGCAGGTTGATGTTGCCCGTGCTCAGGAAGGTGCCGCCGGTCTTGTTGTAGTTGTAGCCGACGTTCCAATTCCAGGCCTTGCCCAGGATGGTCACGTCGCCTTCAAGACTACCGTCCATGTGGTAGGTCTTGTTGTTGCTCGACGTCACGCGCGGCACTTCGATCGTGCGGCGCTGGAAGAACAGGTTCTGACCGTTGCCGGCGCCAACCACCGACGAACCCAGCGGGTTGTAGTAGCTGTCCTTGTCGATGTAGACCGGGTACGACGCCTGCGTCGTCGACTGCAGCGGATAGCCGGCGACCTGACGGGTCGACGAGCGGTCCGAGTACATCGCCGTGGTGTTGAAACGCACGGCGTCCGACAGATCGATACCAGCCTTGGTGAAGATCGACTTCTGTTCCGTCGGCGACGTGAACATCATCTGGCTGGTCGAGTTGAAGTTGTCGGCCGTGGTGGCACCGACGTGGTAGTTCGCGGGGTTGCGCGAATCCGTGCCCGTGCCGTCGCCCATGTAGGAGCCGGTGTGGTTCAGCACGAACGTGCTGCCCGTCGGGGCGCCCGCGGCGTTCAGCACGCGGTAACGGCCCCAGGGGCCCAGGCCCAGGCTGGCGGTCGGCGCTTCCGGACCGTAGGTCGTCGCGGTTTCCGGACGATCCTTGGCCCAGACGGTGCCTTGCTTGTTGTAGTTGAAGCCCACCATGATGGAGGCCTTGTCGTCGCCCGCGCCGACGGTGAACGAACCGGCTTCGGTCTTGCCGTCGCCCTTCGAGTTCTCACCGTAATAGACGCTGGCGTTGGCGCCCGTCATGCTCTTCTTCAGGATGAAGTTGACCACGCCGGCGATGGCGTCAGAGCCGTAGATCGACGAGGCGCCGTCCTTCAGCACTTCCACGCGCTCGATCATCGAGGCGGGGATGGTCGACACGTCGGAGTAGCCGCCCACGGTCTGCGTCCAGCGCTTGCCGTTGACCAGCACCAGCAGACGCAGCGAACCCAGGTTGCGCAGGTTGATGTACTGGCCGCCCTGCTCGCGGTTGGAGGTCAGCACGGCGCCCTTGGAGAAGTCGGGCGAACCGGCCGAGGCCAGCGCGTTCACGATGTCGCCGACGGTCGTCAGGCCGCTCTTCTGGATGTCCTCAGCCGTCACCTTCAGGACGGGCTGGGCGGTCTCGGCATCGACTTGGCGGATGCGGGTACCGGTGATCTCCACGCGTTCGATCTGCGTGGGTTGCGCTTGCTGCGCCAGGGCGGCTTCGCCGGCCAGGCTGCCGAGCGCGAGGGTTGCCGCGAGGGCAATCTTGGAACGATGGTGCATGACTTCTCCGAAGGATGCGTGGGGCTTGTAGACCTCTCCGCTGGCTCGGCTGCGGCCCCTCCAGGTCGGATAGGTCCCACGGCCGCGTCGGCGACTTGAGCGGACCGATTGTGGGGAGCCACCTCCGCCCGAATCCTTCGGGTAAGCGCCTAATGCGTCCCGCTGTTGGAAGCCCGTAAAGATACGTTTTGTGTTCGCCTGCGCCAGAGGAAAATCGTTAACGTGTTGATTTGATTAAATATTTTGTCCGCACCAACTTGAAGCATTGTTGCTTTGTAAAGATGTTTTTCCGGCCTGGGATGACCGACGACACCCGGGTGTCGTTGGTCACAAGCAACATGGATGTGGCGGTAATGTGAATGAGGGTCCGGGTTTCCCCGGAGCCGCGTCCGCATTTCGCCCCTGCCTTCAAGGGGTACCCAGGAGTCGAATTTGCCGTCGCACCTTCCCGGTGCGCTTCCGTTGCCCTGCTACCACTGTCATTCGCCTGTCGCATCGGGTTAACCCTGCTTAAACGGGAAACGACCCGCATTGCGCACGGGAGCAACATCGGGAAACACGCACCTCTGCACACTGCCCCGGCGACACCCTCACGACAGACGTGAACGGTGGACGGATCGCGGCGCCATCGCGCCGCCACGGCGCTACCCGCGCTGTTAACGCTTAGGAGTTGCAGATGTACAAGCTGAACGCGGTGAGCCTGGCAGTCGCCGCCACCCTCGCGGCCGCGTCCTTCCAGACGCTGGCACAGGAACAAGAAACCCAGCTCGAGCGCGTCGTCGTGACGGGTTCGGCGATCAAGCGACTGGACGCCGAGTCGTCGGTGCCGGTCACCACCGTCAAGATGAGCGACCTGCGCGAGCAGGGCCTCACGACCGTCGAACAGATCCTGGGCCAGCTGACGGCCAGCCAGTCGAGCCTGGGCACCAGCCAGGCCGTGGGCTCGTCCACCGGCGGCGCGTCCTTCGCGGACCTGCGCGGCATCGGCGCCAACAAGACCCTGGTCCTGCTGAACGGCCGTCGCATCGCCAACAACGCCTTCGACGGCTCGGCGCCCGACCTGAACATGATCCCGATCGCCGCCATCGAGCGCATCGAGGTCCTGCGTGACGGCGCCTCGTCGCTGTACGGCACGGACGCGATCGGCGGCGTGATCAACTTCATCACCCGCAAGGATTACACCGGCGGCTCGGTGAGCCTGGGCTTCGACTCGCCGCAGCACGCCGGCGGCAAGACCCGCAACGCCAACGCCGGCTTCGGTTACGGCGACCTGGACAAGGAAGGCTTCAACGTCTTCGGTTTCGTCGACCTGCAGAAGCAGGACTCGATCAACGGCAACCAGCGCGACTTCAACCGCCGTTACCCCGGCGGTCTGTCGGCCAGCACCTTCCCGGCCAACTACTACGTCCCGCCCAAGACCGCCGCTGACACGGTCACGGTCTACAACCCGGCCGGTCCGGCCTGCTCGGGCAACAACCTGCTGCCCGCCGGCGACAACACCTCGTGCTACATCACGACCTCGCCGTACGTGGACTACATCCCCGAGAGCGAACGCGCGTCGGGCATGATCAAGGGCACCCTGAAGCTCAACAACGATCACCAGATCGGCGCTGAATACTTCGTGACCCGCAGCGAAGTCCGCACGCAGATCGCTCCGGTGCCGTACGGCGCGCTGTCGATGAGCTCGACCAACCCGTACTACCCGAACAACCCGGCCCTGGGCGGCCAGGACATCACCGTGCGCTGGCGCGACACCGTCAACGGCCCCCGCCGTGACGAGAACGTCAACACGCAGCAGCGTTTCCTGCTGACCGCTGACGGCACCGTGCGCAACTGGGATTACTCGGTCGGCGCGAGCTACAACGTCAACAAGGTCACCGAGAAGCTGACGCACGGCTATGCCGACGGCAACATCATCACCAAGGGCGTGGCCGACGGCATCATCAACCCGTTCGGCGAGCAGACCGCTGCCGGCCTGGCCCTGGCGCAGAGCGCCGCGGCCGCGGGCACGCTGATGACCGGCAAGGGCGAGACCTGGAACATCGACGCGCACGCCAGCCGTGAAGTCGGTGACTGGTTCGGCGCCGGCCGCGCCGCCGCCATCGCCGTGGGCACCGAGTTCCGCAAGGAGAAGTTCTCGCAGGTCGCCAACACCGACTACGCCGAGATCGTCGTGGCCTCCACCGGCGTCGACCCGAACACCAACAGCCGTGGCGACCGCAAGGTCTACGCCTTCTACGGCGAGCTGAACGTGCCGGTGCTGAAGGACCTGGACCTGACCGCCGCCGTCCGCTACGACAAGTACAACGACTTCGGCAACACGACCAACCCCAAGTTCAGCTTCCGTTACCAGCCGACGAAGGAAGTCCTGGTGCGTGGTTCGTACTCGACCGGCTTCCGTGCCCCGTCGCTGTATGAGCTGAACGCCGCGCAGACCTTCACCAACTCGAGCACCGTCAGCGACCCGCAGCTGTGCCCGACCGGCACCGGCAGCCCGCTGCTGTGCAAGACGCAGTTCCAGGTCCTGAACGGCGGCAACACGCAGCTGCAGCCTGAGAAGAGCAAGAGCGCCACGCTGGGCTTCCAGTTCGCCCCGATCGCCGATGCCAGCTTCGGCATCGACTTCTGGTGGCTGCGCCTGAAGAACCTGATCGGCGTGATCGGTGATGCCTCGCTGTACGACCCGGCCAACTACGGCCAGTTCGGTCAGTACTTCCACCGCAACCCGGCCGGCCAGCTGTCCACGGACGGCACCGCCTGCCCGGGCGCGGATTGCGGCTACATCGACGTGCGTCAGCAGAACCTGGGTGGCACCAACACCAACGGCTTCGACCTGAACGGCAACTACCGCCTGCGCACCTCGTACGGCAACGTCAACTTCAGCCTGAACAGCACGTACGTCACCAAGTACGAGTTCCAGGAATACCAGAACGGTCCGTGGAACCAGAACGTGTCGGTGTACGCCGGCGCGGGCCCGGTCTTCCGCTGGCAGCACACGGTCAGCGCCGTCTGGAGCTACGCGAACAAGTACACGGTGGGCCTGACCGCCCATTACAAGACCGGCTACGCGGATGATCCGTCGACGGACGAAGGCGCCGCCAACCGCGTCGCGTCGTACACGACCTTCGACCTGTTCGGCGCCTACAAGCCGATCAAGAGCCTGTCGCTGACCGCTGGCGTGCGCAACCTGTTCGACCGTGATCCCCCGCTGTCGTACCAGCAGGCCGTCTTCCAGGCCGGCTACGACCCGCGTTACACCGACGCGGCTGGCCGTACCTTCTACGTCCGCGGCTCGTACGACTTCTGATCCGTCTCGAATTTCCGAGCACAATCCAAGGGCCCCTTCGGGGGCCCTTTTTCTTTGTCGACGTCCCTGTCACGTTGTCTGAACCGCTCTGAGCCCCGTATGTCCGAACCGCTGCGCGCCGTGCCCACCCATTGCCAGGTCCTCATCATCGGCGCGGGTCCCGCCGGCAGTGCCGCGGCGCGCTGGCTGGCCAAGGCCGGGCTGGACGTGGTGCTCGCCGACCAGCACCCGCTGGGCCGCGACAAGGTCTGCGGCGACGGCCTGATTCCCGACGCGCACAAGGCGCTGGACCGCCTGGGGCTGCTGGACCGCGTGATGGCCAAGGCCCAGCGTTCGGCGCATGTGGGCTGCGTGGGGCCGCGCGGCGGCCGCATCGACGTGCCCGGCCACCTGGCGGTGCTCCCGCGCAAGCAGCTCGACGAGGTCCTGAACCTCGGCGCCCAGGAAGCCGGCGCGCGATTCCTGGCGCCGGCGCGCTTCGAGGCGCCGCTCGAGGACGCGCAAGGCCGCGTGCGCGGCGCGCGGTTCAGCATCGACGGCGAGTCGCGCGAGATCAGCGCCGACTGGGTGATCCTGGCCACAGGCGCGGTGCCCAAGGCGCTGACGGCCGCCGGCATGTGCGAGCGCCACACGCCGAGCGGCGTGGCGCTGCGCGGCTACGTGCGCGCGCCCGCGCTGGTGGGCGAGATCAAGGCGCTGGAGGTGGTCTGGTGCAAGGCGGTGCAGCCGGGGTATGGCTGGATCTTCCCGGCGCCGGACGGCAGCTTCAACATCGGCGTGGGCGTCACCGACAGCCACCAGGACCTGGCCGGCAAGGGCCAGAAGAAGGACGTCAACCTGCGCGCCATCTTCGACGCCTTCGTCGAGCACTACCCGCCCGCCAAGCGCCTGATGACCGAGGGCGAACTGATCGGTGAGCTCAAGGGCGCGCCGCTGCGCTGCACGCTCAAGGGCGCGCGCTGGAGCCGCCCGGGGCTGATCGTCACGGGCGAGGCCGCGGGCGCGACCTACTCCTTCACCGGCGAGGGCATCGGCAAGGCGATGGAGACCGGGCTGCTGGCGGCGGAGGCCATCCTGGCGCACGGCGGCGACGACGCGAAGGCGCGCGCGCAGTACGAGCAGGGCCTGCGCGCGCTGCAGCCCAAGTACGACCTGTACGAGCGCGGCAATCGCGTGAACCGCTTCCCGTGGCTGGCCGATCTGCTGATCTGGCGCGCGAAGAAGAGCCCGCGGCTGCTGCAGCGCATGAGCGGCGTGCTCAACGAGACCAGCAACCCCGGCAACCTGGTGAGCCTGAAGGGCCTGAGCCGCCTGTTCCTCGAGTGAGCGCGCGCCCGATGGCCCGAACGACCGCCGCCTGATCCTGGAGAGACCGCGATGTGCCAGCTGATGGGCATGAACGCCCGCCGCCCCACCGATGTGATGTTCAGCTTCGCGGGCCTGGCGACGCGGGCGCACGAACACAAGGACGGCTTCGGCATTGCCTTCTTCGAGGGCCGCGGGCTGCGCCACTTCGTCGACCACCACAGCGCGCGGGTGTCGCCGCTGGCGGAGCTGGTGAAGACCTATCCGATCCGCAGCGACGTCGTCATCGCCCACATCCGCAAGGCCACCCAAGGGGTGGTGTCGCTGGAGAACACCCACCCCTTCGTGCGGGAGCTCTGGGGGCGTTACTGGGTCTTCGCCCACAACGGCGACCTGAAGGGCTTCGCGCCGCGGCTGCACGCGGCGTTCAAGCCGGTGGGGCAGACGGACAGCGAGCAGGCCTTCTGCTGGCTGATGCAGGAACTGGCCAAGGCGCATGCCGACATGCCGGCGATCGAGGAGCTGAACCACACGCTGCGCGAGCTGCTGCCGCAGCTCAACCGGCACGGCACCTTCAACATGCTGCTGTCCAATGGACAGGCGCTGTGGGCGCACGGCTCGACCAAGCTGCATTACCTGCTGCGCCAGCCGCCG
This sequence comes from Roseateles sp. So40a, assembly GCF_048081605.1. Lineage (NCBI taxonomy): Bacteria > Pseudomonadati > Pseudomonadota > Betaproteobacteria > Burkholderiales > Sphaerotilaceae > Roseateles > Roseateles sp. So40a. The sequence continues at coordinate 5,447,846 of NZ_CP182288.1, forward strand.
TTCGGCCCGGTGACGCTGCAGGACGAGGACCTGACGATCGATCTGTCCAGCAAGACGACGGCGGACGACCGGATCGCCATCGTGGCGACCGAGCCGCTGACGCGCGACGAGGCCTGGGTGCCGATCGAACCGGGCACCTTGAAGGTCTTCGTGGGCGGCGAACCGCTCTGCTGACGCGGATTTCCACGCCAATCGTCCCCGCCAGCCGCCATTCGCCGCATCCGGCGGGTGCGTCCGGGCCGCTCGCCTAGACTCCGCCCCATGAGCACGCCCAGCGCCCCCGTCCCCGCCGAAGCCGCCGCCCGCGCCGCGGCCCCGGCGGCTCTCGAGCCTTCCGAAGACGCCAAACCGGCCGCCGGCACTGTCCCCGTCGACTGGACGCAGTGGCTGTTCCCGGGGCCGCGCCGTGTCTTCAGCGAGGCCGAGATCGAGCGCTCCGGACTGAAGACCTGGTCCACCGCCATCGACTGCTACGTGATGAGCAACGTGCTGGTGCTGGGGCTGGTGTTCTACACGATGCTGCCGCGCCATTACGCGCATGTGATCCTGATCGGCGGGCTGGCCCTGGCCTCGCTGGGCCTGAGCGTGGCGCGCTGGCTCTGGCGCCAGCCCAACCGCACGCGGTTCAACGTGGCGACGGTGGCGCTCAGCGTGCTGATGGTGCTGATCACGCTGGTGATGGTGAAGCTGGGGCTGCGCGAGCAGGCCCGGGACCTGATGCCCTACGTGGCGGGCGGCATGACGCTGATCGTGTCGTCATGGTGGTTCCTGACGCTGTACCGCACGCAGCAGCTCAGCGCGCGGCTGTCCGAGCTGGACGCGCAAGATGAACGCGTGGCGATGGCGCAGCGCCTGGCCACGGCACAGATCCAGCCGCACTTCCTGTTCAACACGCTGGCCTCGCTGCAGCACTGGGTGGACACGCGCGACGACCGGGCCGGGCCGATGCTGCGCTCGCTGACCCGCTACCTGCGCGCGACGCTGCCGATGTTCGAGCAGGACCGGCTGCCGGTGGATCAGGAACTGCAGATCGTGCGCAGCTACCTGGACATCATGCAGGCCAGACTGGGCCAGCGCCTGAGCTGGTCGCTGGAGATGGATGACGACGCGCAGCGCGCGATCGTCGGCGCGAGCCTGCCGCCGGGCACGCTGCTGACGCTGGCGGAAAACGCGATCACGCATGGCATCGAGCCCAGCCTGCGCGGCGGGCACATCGCGGTGCGGGTGCAGGCGGTGGCGGATCGCTTGCGGCTGGAGGTGCAGGACGGCGGCCAGGGGCTGATGCCCGGCGCCTGTGATGGGCTGGGGCTGGCCAACACGCGGGAGCGGCTGCAGGCGCAGTTCGGTCAACGCGCCCGCTTGGGCTTGGATCCGGCGCCCGAGCCCGGCCCGGGTTGCCTGGCCTGGATCGAGGTGCCGCGCGAGGTGCCGGCATCGGCTGCATCGGCATCGGCCTGAGCATTCAGAAGACCAACGAGGGAGAGACCCATGACGATGAAGATCCGCACGTTGATCGCGGACGACGAGGAAGGGCCGCGCGAGCAACTGCGCGCGGCGCTGGCCCGGCTGGCGCCGGAGCTGGAGATCGTGGCGGCGAGCGTCAATGGCTGCGACGCGTGGGACGACTGCCTGGAGCACGAGCCGCAGCTGTGCTTCCTGGACATCCGCATGCCGGGCATGTCGGGGCTGGAGGTCGCGCAGCGGCTGGCGCAGCTGGCCGAGCCGCCGCAGGTGGTGTTCGTGACCGCGTATGGCGATCACGCGTTGTCGGCGTTCGAGGCCGGCGCGGTCGATTACGTGATGAAGCCGGTCGAGGATGTCCGGCTCGAGCAATGCCTGCAGCGGCTGAGGCAGCGCCAGGCGGCGAACGGCGCGGGGGACATGGGTGAGGCGGGGGAATCCGATGCGTTGGTGCCGCCGGCGATGTCCGCGGCGACGCTGGACCTGCTGCGCCAGCTGCTGCCGGCCCAGCGACCGGCGATGCGGCCGATCCAGGCCAGCCAGGGGCGCGAGATCCAGCTGATCGCGCCGGAGGACGTGCTGTTCTTCCAGAGCGACAGCCGCTACACGCGGGTGGTGCATCGGGACGGCGAGGCGTGGATCCGCACGGCGCTCAAGGAACTGCTGTCGGACCTGGATCCGGACGTGTTCTGGCAGGTGCACCGCTCGGTGCTGGTGAACAGCCGCTTCATCACGAGCGCGACGCGCGTGGACGAGAACACGATGCAGCTCTCGCTCAAGGGCAGCGAGGAGAAGCTGCCCGTGTCGCGCCAGTTCCAGGGGCTGTTCAAGGGGCAGTGAGCCGAGGTACTTTCGCGAGCCCTCACCCCAACCCCTCTCCCGCTTCGCGGGCGAGGGGCTATTGGCGCCGATGAAGCTGATGAGCTGATGAGCTGATGAGCTGATGAGCTGATGAGCTGATGGGTCAAGCTGGTGAGCTTGAACCGCGACGTGGTCGAAGGGCACAAGAGGCCGGACAGGGCGCTCAACGCTGCCAATGCGGCGGCGCTTGGAGCCCCTCGCCCGCGCAGCGGGAGAGGGGTGGGGGTGAGGGCTCTGCGCATGTCCCGACTCCTCTCCCAGACACATGGTTCGATCCAAGGGTCCTCGAGCAAAAGACGCCGTCCGAGAGCTTTGACACGCTGGCACTGACGCGGAACGGGCGCTATGGACTCGCCTGCGCGATCGACGACTTCTAGGCTACAAGTTTCGACGCCAGCATCCGATTGCTGGGCATGTCGCTGACTTCGCTTGCATTGAAGCGAATCTCATCGTCGAGTTGGATGGCGGCCAGCACTTCTTCGCGGAAGGCGCGACCGCTGACGATCGACGCACGGCTGCGATGAACACGCATGGCTTCCACGTGATGCGCTTCACCGATCGAGAGGCGCTGCTTGAGACCGAGGCGGTGCTGACGGCCATCCTGCACTGGTTGGAACAGCGGCGTGCGTGAGAGGGCAGGATGCCCTTCGAAGAGCCCTCACCCCCCGCCCTCTCCCGCTTCGCGGGCGAGGGGGCCAATGTTGCCGTTCTTCCGAGCTAGACGGGAAACCAATGTCACCGCTCTGCGGAGCCAGCCAGAAAGCCCCTCGCCCGCGGAGCGGGAGAGGGGATGGGGTGAGGGCTGGTGGAAATGCGCAGTGGCCTTCGGAGAGCCCTCACCCCCCGCCCTCTCCCGCTTCGCAGGCGAGGGGGCCTGAAAGAGCCCACACTTTTCGCTTGGACCTCAGCAGTCGGTCCATTGCCGCGCCGAACGCGACGCCATCGCAGCGCTCAGCGCGACGCTGTCGTGGCGGGGGCGTCCGCCTCGATGCCGCCGGCGAGCGCCTTGTAGACGCCGACCAGCGAGGTCGCCGCCTGCGTCTGCGACTGCGCCAGCGCATTGCGAGCCGTCAGCAGCTCCCGCTCCGCGTCCAGCACGGCCAGGAAATCGCTGATGCCGACCTTGAAGCGCTCACGTGCGATGTTGGCCGCTTTCTCCGCCGACACCGCCGCGTCGAACAGCGCCTGCGCCTGCTGCTGGCTGCGGTTGTAGGTCACCAGCGCGCCCTCGGTTTCCTCCAGCGCCGCGAGCACGGTGCGCTCGTAGCTGGCGAAGGCCGCCTCGTTGCGCGCGTCCGCCGCCGCGATCTGCGCGCGGATGCGGCCGAAGTCCAGCAGGTTCCACACCAGCTGCGCGCCCAGGTTGTAGGCGTAGGCCGGACCATCGTTGAGCGCGCCCACCCGCGTCGCGTTCTGGCCGATCGTGCCGCCCAGCGTGATCTTCGGGAACATCGCCGACTTCGCCACGCCCACACGCGCCGCCGCCGCGGCGACCTGCGCCTCCGCCGCCCGCACGTCAGGACGCCGACGCAGCAGGTCCGACGGCGTGCCGATCCGGTCCAGCGCGATCGTCTGCAGACCCGGCAGCGGCCGCACATCGGCCAGCTCCACGTCCAGCGCCGTCGGCGGCTGACCCGTCAGCACCGCGATCCGGTAGCGCGTGCGCGCCAACGTCATCTCCAGCGCCGGGATCGTCGCCGCCGTGCTCTGCACCAGCGCGCGGGCGCGCTCGGTGTCGAAGCCCGTGCCGCGGCCCGCTTCCTGTCGGCCCGCCACCAGCTTCAGCGCGCCCTGCTGCGTGTCCAGCGACTGCTGCGCCACGCGCAGTTGCTCCTGCAGACCCCGCAGCTCGAAGTAGTTGCGCGCCACCTCGGCCGCGACGCTGACCTGCGCCGCGCGCAGACCCGCTTCGCCCGCCAGCAGATCCGCGGCCGCGGCCCGGCGTTCGTCGGACAGGCGGCCGAAGAGATCGGCCTCCCACCGCACGTCGAAGCCCACCGAGAACGCGTTGCTCGTCTGCGGATTACCTTGATAGTCCGGCGCCCGCACGCGGGCCGCGCCGGCGTTCACATCGACCGTCGGCAACAGCTGCGCGTCCGCCAGGCGAGACAGCGCCCGGGCTTCGCGCAGGTTGGCCGTGGCCACGCGCAGGTCGGTGTTGGCCTGCAGCGCGCGCTGCACGAGCGCATCCAGCCCGGCGTCATGGAAGCCTTGCCAGAAGCGCCCCACCGGCGCCTGCGCCAGCGTGGCCGCGTCGCCTTGCGGCGCGTTCGCGAAGCCCGGTGCCAGCGGCACCTCCGACGCCTTGGGCGCCGGGGCCGTCGAGCAGCCGCTCAGGCCCATCGTCGCGGCCGCCGCGGCGGCCATCAGAGAGACTCGGAAAAACATCATGCGCCTCCCTTCGGCGTGTGGCCCTTGGGCGGATCGGCATCGTCGATGCCCGCGTGGAACGGATGGGCCGCGGCATCGATCTGATGACGCAGCTCGACCGCATGGGCGCGCTGCTTCTCGGTGCCCTTGCGCAGCAGCGCGTAGAACACCGGCGTCAGGAAGATGCCGAACAGCGTCACGCCCACCATGCCGGAGAACACCGCGATGCCCATCGCGCGACGCATCTCGCTGCCGGCGCCGGAGCCCAGGATCAGCGGGATCACGCCCGCGCAGAACGCGATCGAGGTCATCAGGATCGGACGCAGCCGCATGCGGCAGGCGTGGATGATGGCGTCGCTCAGCGCTTCACCGCGTTCCTCGAGCTCCTTGGCGAACTCCACGATCAGGATCGCGTTCTTGCACGCCAGACCCACCAGCACCACCAACGCCACCTGCGTGAAGATGTTGAGGTCCCCGGCCTGCGCGAACGGCGGGAAGTGCGACAGCCAGACCCCGAACAGCGCCGACAGGATGCACATCGGCACGATCAGGATGATGGCCAGCGGCAGCGTCCAGCTCTCGTACTGCGCCGCGAGCACCAGCACCACCAGCAGCACCGAGATCGCCAGCACCGCGCCCAGCGTCGGGATCGAGAAACCGCCCGCCTTGATGTCGCGGGTCAGGCGGTCCTGGTAGGTCAGCTCGGTCCACTCGTAGGTCATGCCGCGAGGCAGGTTCTTGAGCCGCTGCTCCATCTCCGCCTCGGCTTGGCCGCTGGAGAAGCCCGGCTTGGCCGCGCCGTTGATGTCCGCGCTCGGGAAGCCGTTGTAGCGCGTCACGCGCGTCGGTCCGAAGGTCGGATCGACGTTCATCAGCGCGCCCAGCGGCACCATCTCGTTCTTCTCGTTGCGCGTCTTCAGGTCGGTGATCGCGGTGGCGTTGGCGCGGAAGGGCGCGTCCGCCTGCACGATGACCTGATAGGTCTTGCCGAAGCGGCTGAAGTCATTGACGTACAGCGAGCCCAGGTTGATCTGCAGCGTGTCGTAGATGTCCTGCAGCTTCACGCCCATCTGCTTGGCCTTCACGCGATCGACGTGCGCGAACAGCTGCGGCACGTTGATGTCGTAGGTCGAGTAGGGGGTGCCGATGCCCGACTTCTGGTCGCCGTAGATCGGGCCCAGCGTGCCCCAGACGGCGCCGAACAGCGCCTGCTCGCCCAGGCCGGAGCGGTCCTGCACCTGCACCTTGAAGCCGCCGGCGTTGCCCAGGCCGTCCACCGCGGGCGGCGGCACGACGAACATGCGCGCGCCCTGGATCTGCTGGATCGCGCCGTTGACCTTGCCCAGGATCGCGTCCTTGGACAGGTCGGCGGAGGTCCGGTTCTCGAAGTCGTCCAGGCCGAAGAACACGATGCCTTCGTTGGGCGCGGCGGAGAAGCCGGCGATCGACAGGCCCGGGAACGCGATCGAGTCACGGATGCCCGGCACCTTCAGCGCGATGTCGCTCATGCGCCGGATGACCTCGTCGGTGCGGTCCAGCGTGGCACCCGCGGGCAGCTGCGCGATGCCGATCAGGTACTGCTTGTCCGGCGCCGGCACGAAGCCCGACGGAATGCGCGTGAACAGCAGCGCGGTCAGTCCCAGCAGCACGGCGTAGACCACCAGCGCGCCCGACTTGCGCTTCAGGATGCCGGTCACGCCGCGGCTGTAGCCCTCGCTGCGGCGCTGGAAGAAGCAGTTGAACCAGTGGAAGAACCGGCCGAACAGCTTGTCCATCACCTTCATGATGGGGTCCTTGGGCGCGTCGTGCGGACGCAGCAGCAAGGCCGCCATCGCGGGCGACAGGGTCAGCGAGTTGAAGGCCGAGATCACCGTCGAGATCGCGATCGTGATCGCGAACTGCTTGTAGAACTGGCCCGACAGGCCCGGGACGAAGGTCAGCGGGATGAACACCGCGCACAGCACCAGCGCGATCGCGATGATGGGCCCGGAGACCTCCTGCATCGCCTTGACCGTCGCGTCGTGCGGCGTGAGTCCGTCGGCGAGGTTGCGCTCGACGTTCTCCACGACCACGATCGCGTCGTCCACCACGATGCCGATGGCCAGCACCAGCCCGAACAGCGTCAGCGTGTTGATCGAGTAGCCCAGCAGCAGCAGGATCGCGAACGTGCCCACGATGGACACCGGCACGGCCAGCAGCGGGATGATCGACGCGCGCCAGGTCTGCAGGAAGATGATCACCACCAGCACGACCAGCAGCACGGCCTCGATCAGCGTGTGGATGACCTTCTCGATGGAGGTCGCCACGAAGCGCGTCGGGTCGTAGACGATGTCGTAGGCGACGCCGGCGGGGAAGTTGGCCTTCAGGCGTTCCATCGTCGCGCGCACATCCTTGGAGATGTTGAGCGCGTTGGACTGCGGGGCCTGGAAGATGCCGATGCCGACCGCTTCCTTGTTGTTGAGCAGGCTGCGCAGCGCGTAGGTGCCGGGGCCCATCTCGACGCGGCCCACGTCGCGCACGCGCACCAGGCCGCCGGTGGCGGTGTCGGTGCGGATGATGACGTCGGCGAATTCCTCCTCGGTGACGAGGCGGCCCTGCGTGTTGATCTGCAACTGGAAGTCGGTGCCCTTGGGCGCGGGCGGCGCGCCGACGACGCCGGCGGCGACCTGCGTGTTCTGCTCACGGATCGCGTTGGTGACGTCGCTGGCGGTCAGTCCGCGGCCGGCGAGCTTGGCCGGGTCCAGCCAGACGCGCATCGCGTAGTCGCCCGAGCCGAACACCTGCACCGAGCCCATGCCCTGCACGCGCAGCAGCTCGTCGCGGACCTGCAGCTGCGCGTAGTTGCGCAGGTACAGCGCGTCACGGCTGTTGTCCGGGCTGACCATGTGCACGACCATGGTCAGGTTGGGGCTGGACTTCTCGGTCGTCACGCCGATCTGGCGGACGATGTCGGGCAGCCTGGGCAGCGCGCGGTTGATGCGGTTCTGCACCGCCGTCTCCGCGGCTTCCGGATTGGTGCCGATCTTGAAGGTGACGGTCAGGGTCATGCCGCCGTCGGCGGTGGCCTGGCTGTCGAAGTACAGGACGTTTTCCAGCCCGTTGATCTGCTCCTCGAGCGGCGTGGCGACCGTCTCGGAGATCACGCGCGGGTTGGCGCCCGGGAACTGGGCGCGCACGACGACCTGCGGCGGCGCGACCTCGGGGTACTCGGAGATGGGCAGGCGGAAGATCGCCAGCAGGCCCACCAGGAAGATGAAGATCGAGAGGACCGACGCGAAGCGCGGCCGCTCGATGAAGAAGCGGGAGATGTCCATGGATGGCCTCGCGCCGGGTTACTTCGACGCGGCCGATGCTGCGGCGGGTGCGGGGGCGGCGCCTTGCGGCGGGGCGACGGCACGGCCCTTGTCGTCGAGCTTGGCTTGCTGCGGCGTGACCGGCGCGCCGGGCATCGCATGCTGCAGGCCGTCGATGATGACGAGCTCGCCGGGCTTGATGCCCTGCACGGCGCGGTAGCCGTCGAACTGGGCGCCGACGACGACCGGACGCGGCGCGACGATGTTGTTGGCGCCGACGACCATGACGACCTTGTTGGCCTGGTCCGTGCCGATGGCGCGGTCCGGGATCAGGGTGGCGGTGTAGGAGCCGGTGCCCTCGAGCTTGACGCGCGCGAACAGGCCGGGGGTGAAGGCGCCGTCCTTGTTGTCGAAGACCGCGCGGCCGCGGATGGTGGCGGTGGCCGGGTTGAGGCGGTTGTCGACGAAGTCCATGCGGCCCTCGTGCGGGTAGCCCTGCTCGTTGGCCAGGCCGAGGTAGACCTTGTTGGCCTTCTCGCGCTGGGCGCCGCCGGCGCGGGCGGCCGCGGCGTACTTCAGGAAGGTCGCCTCGCTGGCGTCGAAGTAGGCGTAGACCTTGTCGGCGGAGACGACGGTGGTCAGCACCGGCTCGCCGACGTTGACGAGGTTGCCGGCGGTGACGTTGGCGCGCGAGCTGCGGCCGGTGACCGGGGCGCGGACCTGGGTGAACTCGACGTTCAGCTTGGCCTGCGTGACGGCGGCTTGCGCGGCGCGGATGTTGGCGTCGTTGTTGCGGACGGCGGCCTTGAGCTGGTCGATCTCCTGCTGGCTGACGCCCTGGATCGCGACGAGCTTCTCGGCGCGGCCGAGGTCGGCCTTGCTGAGGTCGGCGGCGGTGCGCGCGGCGGCGAGCTGCGCTTCAGCGCGGCTGACCTCGGCCTGGAAGGGGCGGGGGTCGATGGTGAAGAGCGGATCGCCCTTCTTGACGACCTGGCCCTCGCGGAAGTGGACCTTGTCGAGGGTGCCGGCGACGCGGGCGCGGATCTCGACGGTGTCGGGCGCCTCGAGGCGCGCGGTGAACTCATCGAAGTCCTGGACCTCGCGGGTGATCGCCGGGGCGACCGTCACGGGCGGGGGGCCGCCGTGTTGTTGTTGTTGATCCTGTGGTTTGCCACAGGCGGTCACCAGCAGCGCCATGAAGGCGGTGGCGACAGCGTTGCGATTGAAAGACGGTCCAGCCATGCATCACTCCCGAAAACGCCCACGGCATCTGTTGCACCGCAGCGTGCGGCGGAATGTACGCGGTACATGAATGACCGGCCAGTGCCGAGGGCAATACCTGTCCCTTTGACCCAGGGCTTCATTGACCGCAGGACGGGACTGTGAACAAGTCTCGCGGGAGAGGCTGCCAGAACGCGTCAGCAGGAAGGAGGATCTCCTCTGAAAAGTGGGCCCCCGTACGGGTTGGACTTTCCTAGGGATTGAAGTTGGCGATGTTCGAGGCGGGTGCGGGAATGGCGCCTCCGTGAGGCGCGTTTGAGCCGGAACGGTGCACCCGGGACTCGGCCTCAGGCATGAGGGGGGTGAACGAAGGTAGGGGGCGCGGTGGCCGTCAGGACTCGCGTGCACGCGAGGTGTTGGACTCCACGATCGCGGCGTGGAGGCGTCGCTACATGCGTCCTCACAGCAGCGAGTCCAGCACCTTGCCGCGGCGACGCGGTTCGGCCTTGGCGATTTCCTCGTGATGCTTCTTGGTCAGCGGCATGAACTTCTCCAATTCCTGATCGTTGAATATCTCGTCCCTCAGCCTGGCAAGGGCGAAGAGGATCGTCTGTGTCTCGTTGAAGCCGAGCTTCTTGGCCATCGCCTTCAGGGCATCTCTCGACACCGTGGTCAGCGTGTCTTCCTTGAAATTCAGCTTCAGCGCTTGCTGGCTCGAAACGACGGTAGGCATAACGACTCCGAAGGGTAGAGGGTCCAGGATGCATACACCATAGCTAAAGTTTATGTATCTTGCGAGTTCCCCTGAGTCTTGGGCGAGATCGCGTCGGGCAAGAAAAAACCCGGGCAACGCCCGGGTTCGTCATTCAGCGCGAAGCGCCTGTTGGGGAGGGCGGAGCCCTCAATGCACGCCGTGCATCAGCTTCTTCATCCAGGGGCTGAGCAGCATCAGCAGCACGCCCGCGCCGGCCGGGATGATCGTGAAGATCAGGAAGAACGTCGACATCGAGTACGTCGACGAGATCGCGTCGATGTACGAGCCCGTCGCGCCCGCGATCTTGTTGGCGATGGCCGCGTTCACGAACCAGACGCCGAACATCAGACCCAGCAGCCGCGCCGGCGCCAGCTTCGAGATGTAGGACAGACCCACCGGCGACAGGCACAGCTCGCCCATCGTGTGCAGCAGATACGCCAGCGTCAGGAAGATCATGCTGACCTGCGCCGTCTTCGCGCCCGCCGGAATGCCCGACGCGCCGTACGACAGCGCCGCGAAGCCCAGACCCAGCAGCACCAGGCCCACGCCGAACTTCACCGGACCGCTCGGGTTCCAGTGACGCTCCCACATCTTGCTGAACATCGGCGCCAGGATCACCAGGAAGAAGGAATTCAGCACCCCGAACCAGGTGGCCGGAATCTCCGATTGCTCCAGCGCGAACTCGCGGCCCAGCATCCACAGCGACAGGCCCCAGATCACCGCCAGCGCCACCGCCAGCAGCAGGTTGGACAGCTTGTACAGCCCTTCCGTGCTACGCGTCAGCTTGATCAGCAGCCAGCTCAGGATCGCCACCGGGATCAGCGTCATCAGCGAATTGACGATCTTGAAGATCAGGCCGCTCGTGCCCACCAGCGCGCGGTCGGTGTAGTCGGCCGCGAAGATGGTCATCGATCCGCCGGCCTGCTCGAAGGCGAACCAGAAGAAGATCGTGAAGAACGAGAACACGACGATCGCGATCAGGCGGTCACGCACGATGTGTCCGGGCGTGTCGTCCAGCTTCTCGCTGGGATCCACCATCGGCGCGTTCTTGTTGGGCACGCCGCCGATGTCGCCGAAGATGCCCTGCGCCAGCCAGAACTGCACCGCGCCCAGGATCATGAAGACCGCGGCCAGGCCGAAACCGTAATGCCAGCCGATCTTCTCGCCGATGTAGCCGCACAGCGAGATGCCGAAGAACGCGCCCGCGTTCACGCCCATGTAGAAAAGCGTGTAGCCGCCGTCGCGCTGGCCTTCGTTGTCCTTGCCGTAGAGCTGGCCCACGATCGCCGAGATGTTCGGCTTGAACAGACCCGTGCCGATGATCACCAGACCCAGGCCGATGTAGAAGGTCAGCTGCGAGTCGAAGAACAGCGAGATGTGGCCTGCCGCGATGATGAAGCCGCCCAGCACCACCGAGCGCCGCGTTCCGAGGAAGCGGTCCGCGATGTAGCCGCCGATGATCGGCGTCAGGTACACGAGCATCGTGTACGTGCCGTACAGGCTCGTGGCCTGCTCGCGCGTCCAGCCCCAACCGCCCTTGGAGGCTTCCGAGATCAGGAACAGCACGAGCAGCGCCCGCATGCCGTAATAGGAGAACCGTTCCCACATTTCGGTGAAGAACAGGACGAACAGGCTGTTGGGCTGGCCGAGGATGGTCTGCCGCGCTCCGGGAGTTTGAATTGTGTTCAAACGACGCTCCGTGATGGATCGATGACCCGCGCTCCGGGTCATGGAAAGTCGCGTTCCAGGGATCAGAACGCGTTTGCCGCTGGTTCAGGCCCCGGATCGATCGATCCCCTTGGGGCCCGCCAGCGGCAGGCGCGCCATTGTCAGCGAAAGGTCAGCTGCAACCGCCCCGGCGGGATGAGGGATCACCCTAGGTGCCGAACGCCGCCCTCAGGCGGCCGCGCACATCACGAGCGCTCCTCGCGCAGCAGCCGCAGCCCGTTGAGCACCACCAGCAGGCTCGCGCCCGCGTCGGCCAGCACGGCCAGCCACAGCGAGCCGATCCCCGCCAGCGTCAGCGCCGCCACCACCGCCTTCAGGCCCAGCGCGACGACGATGTTCTGCTTGAGCACCGTGGCGACGCGCTCCGACAGCCCGATCAGCTCCGGCAGCTTGCGCAGGTCGTCCTGCATCAGCGCGATGTCGGCGGTCTCCAGCGCCGTGGCGCTGCCGGCGGCGCCCATGGCGATCGCGATGTCGGCGCGCGCGAGCGCCGGTGCGTCGTTGACGCCGTCACCGATCATCGCGACCGGCCCCTGCTCATCGGCCAGGCGGGCGATCGCATCGAGCTTGTCCTGCGGCAGCAGCGGCGCGCGCACGGCGTCCTCGGCCAGTCCGAGCCGAGCGGCCATCGCGACAGCGCTCGCGCGCTGGTCGCCGCTGAGCATCGTCAGCGACAGCCCGCGCCCGCGCAGCGTGCGCAGCACCTCGGCGGCTTCGGGCCGGGGCGTGTCCGACAACGCCAGCAGCGCCAGCGTGCGGGACCCGCGCATCAGCCAGACCAGCGTGTGGCCCTGCGCCTGCAGCGCGCGGGCGGCGGCACGGGCGGCGTCATCGACGGCGCCGCGCTGCTCGGCCAGGCGCTCGTTGCCGAGCGCGAAGTCCTCGCCGTCGAGCCGCGCCGTGAGCCCGAGGCCCGGCAGGTTGAGCAGGTCCTCGACCGGCTCCAGCGCTGAGCCCACGCGCTGCGTGTGCGCCGCGACGATGGCCTGCGCCAGCGGATGCGTGCTGCCGGCGTCCAGGCGGGCGGCCAGGTGCAGGGCGTCATCGGCGGTGATCGCGGCCGTGGCCGTTGTCGCGCCCGCCGCGCCGGGCGCTTGATCCAGCGGCTGCACCGCGGCCAGTTGCGGCCGGCCTTCGGTCAGCGTGCCGGTCTTGTCGAAGGCGAGCGTGCGGAGCTGCCGCGCGCGTTCCAGGTAGAGCCCGCCCTTGATCAGGATGCCGCGGCGCGCGGCCGCGGCCAGTCCGCTGACCACCGTCACCGGCGTGGAGATCACCAGCGCGCACGGGCAGGCGATGACCAGCAGCACGAGGCCCTTGTAGATCCAGTCGCTCCAGCTCCCCAGACCCAGCAGCGGCGGCAGTACCGCCAGCGCGACGGCCACCAGCACCACCGCCGGCGTGTACACGCGGGCGAAGCGGTCGATGAAGGCCTGCGTCGGCGCGCGTTGCGACTGCGCCTGCTGCACGGCGGCGGCCATGCGGTCCAGCAACGTGTGGCCCTTGGCCGCGGTGACGGTCATCTCCAGCAGGCCGTCGCCGTTGATGCTGCCGGCGAGCAGCGCGTCGCCGGGTGCCTTGTCCACGGGCATGGCCTCGCCGGTCAGCGCGGCCTCGTTCAGGCTGGAACGGCCCGTCACCAGACGCCCGTCCAGCGGCACGCGCTCGCCCGGCGGCACGCGAACCGTCGCGCCGATCGCGACGTCCGCGGCCGGCACCGTGGACCAGCGGCCCTCGGCGTCGCGGACCTGCGCGGTCTCCGGCGCGAGCTGGGTCAGCGCGCGGATCGCGTCGCGGGCGCGCGCCAGGCTCAGGCTCTCCATCATCTCGGACAGCCCGAACAGCCACACCACCATCGCCGCCTCGGGCCATTGGCCGAGCACGATCGCGCCGATCACCGCCAGGCTCATCAGCAGGTGGATGTTGAGCGTGACGCTGCGCAGCGCGATCCAGCACTTGCGCAGCGTGGGCAGGCCGCCCAGCAGCATGGTGGCCAGCGCCAGTGCGATCACCAGCGGGCCGGACTCGTCGAAGCCCGAGAACGCCAGCGTCTCCGCCGCGATCGCGGCGATGCCGGCGATGGCCATCCGCCACTTCAGGCCGGTCGAGATCGCCGGCGGCGGCGCGGGCGGCGGGGCCTCGGCCTGAACAGGTTCGGCGTTCATGCCGGCCGACGCGATCGCCGCGCGCAGCGGTGCGTCGTCGTCCAGCCGGTGATGGACATCCAGCAGGCGGTTGATCAGGTCGAACTCCAGCGCGACCACTCCCGGCTTGCCCTGCAACTGCTTGCGCAACAGGCCTTCCTCGGTCGGGCAATCCATGCCGGCGATGAAGTAGCGCTGGCGCGTGGTCCCGGCGAGGGCCTCGGCGGTCGGCGCGGGCGCCTTGGCCACGGGCGCGGCGCAGCTGGCGCCGTGATCATGGTCGTGGTCGTGGTCGTGGTCGTGGCCATGAGCCTGGGCATGACCGTGCGCGGGCGAGAGCGCCACCTCGGCCGTGTGACCGCAGCAGCCGCCGCAGGATGACGTGGCCGCGTCGGGCGCGGCGGGGCGGTGATCGTGTGCCTGATGTGCCATGGAGGTGGATTGGATAGTCTGGAGCGGCTCCAAGGTCAAGCGGCTATCCTTGACCTCATGCGCATCGGCGAATTGAGCAAGTCCACCGGGGTGGACATCGACACCATCCGCTTCTACGAGAAGAGCGGCCTGCTGCCGCCGCCCGCCCGCAGCGACAACGGCTACCGCGACTACGCGCATGCCCATCTCGAGCGGCTGGCCTTCATCCGGCACTGCCGGGCGCTGGACATGTCGCTGGCCGACGTGACGCTGCTGCTCGACAGCCTGCAGACCCGCGATCCCGACGCACTCGTGCAGGTGGACGCGCTGGTGGCGTCGCAACTCGGCAAGGTGCGCGCCCGGCTCAAGAGCATGCAGGCGCTCGAAGCACAGCTGGTGGCGCTGCAGAAACGCTGCGACGCCGACCACGACCATCACGCCTGCGGCATCCTCGAGGAACTGGTGTCCGCCGCGCACGGCGAGGCCTGCGCGTGTCACCCGGGTGCGACGGACGCTACGCCGACGACGGCAGCGCGGCCCGCGACAGGCGCTCGCGCAGACGCGGCACGGCGAAATCGATGAAGGCGCGCAGCTTCAGCGGCAGCCGGCCCTGCGGGGCGTAGACCAGCTGCACCGGCCGCGGCGCGGCCTCGAAGTCCTCCAGCACCAGCTGCAGGCGGCCGGCGCGGACGTCCTCGTTGACCTGGTAGGACAACGCGCGCACCAGTCCCGCACCGGCGCGTCCGGCGTCCAGCGCGGCATCGACCGTGTTGACGCTGAGCCGCGAGCGGAACGCGCCGGTCCTCGCCACGCCGTCCTGGCGGAACGGCCAGGCGCTGCCCACGGACACGCTCTCGAACGAGATCACCCGATGGCGCGCCAGGTCGTCCGGCGTGGCCGGTGCGCCGTGCGTGGCCAGATAGGCCGGCGCGGCGCAGACCACATGCCGGACCTCGCCGACCCGCGTCGCGACCAGCCCGCTGTCGGGCAACTGGCCGATGCGCAGCGCGACGTCGATCTGGTCGTCCAGGAAGTGGGTGATGCGGTCGGTCAGCTAGAGATCGACCGCGACGTCCGGATAGGCGTCGAGGAAGCCCGTGACCGTCGGCAGCACATGCAGCCGCCCGAACATCACCGGAGATGTGATCGCGCCGGACTTCATCGGCTTCGGCCATTCGGACGCGCCGTCGCGCGACGAGTTCCGCGCGATGTTCGGCTGATCCGCCGGGCGGCGCTCAGCGCGGCATCGCCTCGGCGAAGGTCTCGAGCCGCCGCCGGAGTTCGTCCCGGACCGAGCGCAGCGCCGGCGACAGCTGCGCGCGGCCGGGCACGATCAGGTTCAGCGGCGCGAGGTCGCCCCGCCAGTGCGGATTCACATGGATCAGCTGGCCGCTGGCCAGTTCCTGGGCCA
The DNA here is from genome assembly GCF_048081605.1 of Roseateles sp. So40a. Classification (NCBI taxonomy): domain Bacteria; kingdom Pseudomonadati; phylum Pseudomonadota; class Betaproteobacteria; order Burkholderiales; family Sphaerotilaceae; genus Roseateles; species Roseateles sp. So40a. The sequence goes on from NZ_CP182288.1 coordinate 5,463,497, forward strand.
CGTCCGGCCAGGACTTGTAGGCCAGCCCCAGTCCGGCGAGGGCCCAGCGCTTGACCACCTCGCCGTCATCGGCGACCCGCCGCCCGCTCAGCGGCAAGGCCACGGCGGCGCCGGCGATCTCGACTGGCCAATGCGTCGGCACCTCGTCGGCGACCAGGTATCGGAGCGCCTCGTGGCGCGACAGGTCCTCGGGCGAGGCCGGCGTGCCGCGCAACGCCAGGTAATGCGGCGCGGCCACGAGCACCCGGCGGCAGTCGGGCAACAGCGGCAACGCGACGTGCGAGCCGCCGCTGGGCGGGCCGTAACGCACGGCGGCGTCGACCGGGCGGCGCAACAGGTCGGTGAGCGGATCGCCGATCTGCAGCCGCAGCGTCAGCACGGGGTGGCGTTCCTGGAACTGCTCCAGCCACGGCAGCAGCACGTGGCGGCCGAGATCGGAAGGCACCGTGAGGTGCAGTTCACCCTCCAGCGCCTCGCGGCCGGCGAGCGCCTCGTCGCGGCCCTCGGTCAGCGCGCGCAGCGCCGCCCGGGCGTGGGGCAGGTAGCGCTGGCCTTCCGCCGACAGGCGCAGGCTGCGGGTGCTGCGCACGAACAGCGGCACGCCGAGCTGCTCCTCCATCCGCTTGAGCGCCGCGCTGGCCGCCGCGGGCGACCAGTCCAGCGCCTTGGCCGCGGCCGTGAGGTTGCCGAGATCGGCGATGCGCACCAGCAGTTCGAGGTCGGCGATCCGGGTCATTGTTCGATTTTCTTTGAAAAACCTTCGCTGACCAGCCCCGTCAAGGGCGCTCGCGGGGCTTCCAAACTTCGTTCATCAAATCACCTGGAACACAGGTTTGGAGAACGCCATGACCGCTGCCCTTTCCTCCTCCACTTCTTCGTCCCCCGTTGCCGCCTTCACGCCCGACACCGTCAGCGTCGTCATCGGCGGCAGCTCCGGCATCGGCCGCGCGGTGGCGCAAGCGCTCGGCCAACGACCTGGACGCGTGGTCGTCGCGGGGCTTTCCACGGGACTGGACGTCGCCGACGCCGACGCCGTGCGCGCGTTCTTCGACGAACTCGGCCCGGTGGACCACGTCGTCGTCACCGCGGGTTCGCAGGCACCGGGCGGCGCCGTGACGGCGGTGGACCTGGACGCCGCCAAGGCCGCGTTCGACGTGAAGTTCTGGGGCGCGATCGCCGTGGCGCAGGCCGCGGCCCCGCATCTGCGCCCGGGCGGCACGCTGACGCTGACCTCCGGCTTCCTGGCGCGCCGCACCGTGCCGGGCGCCTTCGTGAAGACGGCGATGAACGCCGCCCTCGAGGTCAGCGCCAAGCTGCTCGCCCGCGAACTGGCTCCCTTGCGCGTGAACGTGGTCAGCCCCGGCCTGACCGACACCGAGGCCTACGCCGGCCTGGCGCCCGAGGCCCGCGAGGCGATGCTCGCCAAGGCCGCCGCGTCGCTGCCCGCCGGGCGCGTGGGCCAGCCGTCCGACCTGGCCGCCGGCTATCTGTTCGCGATCGACAACGCCTTCATGACCGGGGCGGTGATCGACCTCGACGGCGGCGCGCTGATCCAGTGAATGCGCCCGGTCGCTCGCGCCCATTCGTGACGGAATGGGCGTGCCGCGGCGCGACAGGGGAGAAAAGCCGGGAAATGCCTCCCCCGCCATTCAGATCGTCATCCGAACGGACGATGTAGAGTGCGGGCCGCCCGCGTTACAAATTTCAGACAATCCCCGCGCGGTCGCCCCTTCCTTGGCTCACCGCGCCTGTCATGCGTGTCTGTTCACTGTCATCGGTCAAGAACCGCATCGTCCTCGGTCAACCGCTCGCGTTCAGCGTGCGCGACACCGACCGGACGCTGCTGCTCGCGCGCGGGCAGGTGATCGCCGACGAGGCGCAGCTCAACGCGCTGATGAACCGCGGCGCGCTGGTGGAGGTCCACGAGCTGGCCGAGGCGATGCGCCAGCCGGTCGGCCAGCCGCGGTCGGCGGCCTATCTGCGCGACCGCCTGCCCGAGGAGTGGGACCGCGGCCTGCAGGACGTGCGCAACGCGCTGTCCGCCGGCGCGGACCGCATGGCCGAGGCGCTCGACGGGGCGACGTCGCTGCTGCTGTCGCTGATCGACAGCTCGCCGGAGGTCGCACTCGCTCAGGTGGTTCGCCAACCTGAATCAGCTAGCGGGCATTACGGCGTTACCCATTCCTTGCATGCGGCCACCGCCTGCCACGCGGCGGCCCGCTATCTGGGCTGGGGGCCGGACGATCAACGGCGTGCCTTCCAGGCGGCGCTGACGATGAACCTGGGCATGCTGGACCTGCAGGCGCGGCTGTCGAGCCAGGTGTCGCCGCTGACGGCGATGCAGCGCGAGGCCATCCATGAACATCCGATCCGCAGCGTGGCGATGCTGAGCGCCGCCGGCATCGACGAGCCGGACTGGCTCGAGGCGGTGCTGCAGCATCACGAGACGCCCGATGGCCGCGGTTATCCGCATGGCCTGAGCGACATCGGCGAGCTGGCCGAGATGCTCCGTTATGCCGACATCTACACCGCGCGCCTGAGCAGCCGCGCCAACCGCCCGGCGATGAGCGCCGCGCAGGCCGGCCGCGAGCTCCACCAGATGGCCGCGCAGAGTCCGCTGGCCGCGGCGCTGATCAAGGCCTTCGGCATCTTCCCGCCGGGCAGCGTCGTGCGCCTGGCCAGCGGCGAGGTCGGGCTGGTCGTGCGCAACGGCGAGAAGGCGCATCGGCCGATGGTCTCGGTCTTGACCAACGCCAACGGCGAGCCGCGCCACACGCCTGTGCTGCGCGACAGCAGCCGCGACGACCACGCCGTGGTGGCGCTGCTGCCCACGCACGCGTCGCCGATCCGGCTGTCCGACGAGCGCATCGCCACGCTGATCGCCGCGAACTCCTGAGCCTGACGCCGGGCCTGAGCAAAGGCTTGCAGGGTCGACCCCTCCGATGCGTCAGTCCTGCGGGGAGCGGCCTTCCTTTAGGTGGGCCATGAGCGCCCGCCTCGCGCGCAGACTCCGCCCCTTTCGATGACGGGGGGTGCATGTGGGTCGCGATGTGGAACTGAAGGCTGGGCGCTGGCGCGCGGTGGTGTCACCCGACCGAGGGGGCCGGCTGAGATGGCTGGGGGAGACCAGCCCCCAAGGGCGGGAGCCCTGGCTGCGCCCGTTGCTGATCGAGCGCGGCACGGCGCTGGGCGGCGCCGGGGTGATGCTGCTCGGCCCGTCGAGCCCGCTCGCGGGCCTGGAGCAGCAGGTGCCCGATCCTGCCTGCCTGAACGCGGGCTGGCAGGTCACGCAGTGGGTGCCCGACCGCGTGACGCTGATGCTGCACCCGGGCGGCGGGGCGCCGGGGTCGTGGGGCTTCCAGGCGAGCCAGACGTTGAGGCTCGAGGAACAGCGGCTGGAGTGGTCGCTGTCGGTGCGCAACCTGAGCCGCCTGGCGCTGCCGGCGAGATTCGGATGGCAACTGCATTTCCCGGAGGACTTCGCCGGCGCCGTGTGGCTGGACGAGGGCTTCGACGCCTTGCGGCTGCCCGGGCGCGGTCATGTCGAGCACCGGGATCCGTGGTGCGGGTTGGCCTCGCTGAGCGGCGCGGGCGGCCGCATGGTGCTCGCGCGCGCTTCGGCGCCGCTGGACACGCTGGGCTACGAACGCCATGCGACGCGGTCCTGGGTGCAGCTGCGGCTGATGACGGCGGATTCGCCCCGGCTGGTGGCGCTGCCGCGCGGCGAGGAGCTGCAGTTGCAGCTGAGCCTGGACCTGATGACGCCGAGACTGCCGCCGCTGCCGCGCCTGGCGGTGGGGACGGCGGGCTCGGCGGATGGCGTCGGCGGACCGGGCGGGCCTTTGATCCTCTGACGTCACGCGTGATGCGGCCCCTGATGGCGGCCCATCATGCGCCGCCTATACTGCCGCGCGCCGCGCTGCTGCCGCGGCTTCCCTGCCCATGCCGACGTTGCCGTCCCTTGCCGCCTGCCGGCCCTATCTGCGCGACGCCTTGCGCGACGACCTCGTCGCCGCGGTGGTGGTCAGCGTGCTGCTCATTCCGCAAAGCCTGGCGTACGCGATGCTCGCCGGCCTGCCGCCGCAGGTCGGGCTCTACGCCAGCCTGCTGCCGCCGCTGGTCTACGCGGCGCTGGGCTCCAGTCCCTATCTCAACATCGGCCCGGTGGCGGTGCTCGCGCTGATGATCATGCAGACGCTGGGCCTCGCGCCCGCGGGCGTGAGCCCGAGCGAGGCCGCGCTGGTGCTTGCCGCCGAGGTGGGTATGTTCCTTGGCGCGGCAGCGCTGCTGCGGCTGCATGCGCTGGCGGCGCTGCTGTCGGTGCCGGTGCTGCATGGATTCGAGTCCGGCGCCACGATCGCGATCGCGGCGAGTCAGTTGCCGGTGCTGATCGGCTCGGCCGCGACGGGCGGCACGGTGCCGGAGCTCGCGCGCTCGCTGATGGCGCATGGCTTCGACTGGCGCGGCGTGGCGGCGCTGTTCGGCGTCGTGTCGCTCGTGGCCCTGGTCGCGGTGCGGCGGCTGCCCAAGGGGTTCATGTCGCGCATCGCGCCGCTGGCGGTGCTGTTGATCGGTGTGGGCGTCGCGTGGGGCTGGGATCCGCAGGGCCTGCCGCGCGTGGGCGAGTTGCCGCCGCTGGCGCTGGTGTTCACGCTGCCGCGGCTGGACGCGGAGCTCTGGATGGCGATGCTGCCGGGTGCGGCGCTGATCGGGCTGCTCGGCTACGTGTCGAGCCTGGCGGTGGCGGAGTCGCTGGCGCGGCGTGTGGGGCAGCGCGTCGACGCGCGCCGTGAGCTGATGGGCCTGGCCGGCGCCAACCTGGCGGCGGCGTTGTCAGGCGGCATGCCGGCAGCGGCGAGCTTCTCGCGCAGCGTGCTGATGAGCGACGCTGGCAGCCGCACCCGCATGACCGGCGTCTTCGTCGCGAGCCTGATGGGGCTCACGCTGGTGACGGCGTCGCCGCTGCTGGCCTGGGTGCCCAAGCCGGTGCTGGCAGCGAGCATCATGGTCGCGGTGCTGTCGGGGCTGAAATTCGGTCCTTATGCAGACGCGTGGCGGTATGCACGGCCGGAGGCGCTGCTGATGGCGGCGGTCACGCTGCTCGTGGTGTTCGTGGGCATCACCGCGGCGTTGGGACTCGGCGTGGCGGGGTCGATCGCGCTGCTGTTGCAACGCAGCGCGCGGCCGCATGTGGCGCTGATCGGGCGCATTCCCGGCACCGAGCATTACCGCAACGTCGAGCGCTATCAGGTCGAGCTGGACCCGCTGGTGCTGGGTCTGCGCATCGACGAGAGCCTGCTGTTCCTGAACGGGCGCAGCCTGGCGGACGTGGTGCAGGCGCATCTGGACACGCATCCGTCGACGCGGCGGGTGCTGCTGCAGATGTCGCCGGTCAACACGATCGACTTCAGCGGGCTGAGCGCGCTCAAGGAGTTGCACGAGACGCTGGAGCGGCAGGGCCGTCGGCTGGATCTCAGCGAGGTCAAGGGGCCGGTGCTGGACCGGCTCAAGGACAGCCAGTGGGAATCGTGGTTCCGCGGGCGGGTGTATCTGTCTCACCATCTGGGGATGCAGGACCAAGGCTGACCACCGTCCTGCCCCAGTTCTCAGCCCTCACCCCCGCCCTCTCCCGCAAGCGGGAGAGGGTGTTGCAGCGGCGGCTTCCATCCTCTCAATGCACCTCGTTCAGATGCCCGTGCTTGCGCAGGTCGGGGATGAGGAAGCAGACGAGGAACGCGAAGAAGCACATCACCGAGACGTACACGTAGAACGCGCTCTCGAACCCCGAGGTCTTCAGGCTCAGCGCCACGTACTCCGCCGAACCGCCGAAGATCGCATTGCCGATCGCATACGACAGCCCCACGCCCAGCGCGCGGATCTCCGGCGGGAACATCTCCGCCTTGATCAGCCCGCCGATCGACGTGTACAGCGACACGATCGCCATCGCCACGATGATCAGCCCGAACGCCGCGTACGGGCTCTGCACGCTCTTGAGCGCCGACAGGATCGGCCACGTGCACAGCGTCCCCAGGATGCCGAACCACAGCATCGAGGTCTTGCGCCCGATCCGGTCCGACAACGCGCCGAACAGCGGCTGCATGCACATGTAGACGAACAGCGCCGCCGTCATCACCGTGCTCGCCACCTTCTTGTCCATGCCCACGCTCAGCACCAGGTACTTCTGCATGTAGGTCGTGTAGGTGTAGAACGCCAGCGAGCCGCCCGCCGTGAAGCCCAGCACGATCAGGAACGCGCGCGTGTGCTTGCGGAACAGCTCCCGCATCGAGCCCGATTCCTTGGCGTCCAGCTGCTCGGCCTTGGCCGTCTCCGCCAGCGAGCGGCGCAGGTAGAACGCGATCACCGCCGTCGCCGCGCCGGCCACGAACGGAATGCGCCACCCCCACGCATGCATCTGCGCGTCGGTCAGCGTCTGCTCCAGCACCGCCACCACCAGCACCGCCAGCAACTGCCCGCCGATCAGCGTCACGTACTGGAACGACGCGTAGAAGCCGCGTTGTCCGCGCAGCGCGACCTCGCTCATGTAGGTCGCGCTGGTGCCGTACTCGCCGCCCACCGACAGCCCCTGGAACAGACGCGCCAGCAGCAGCAGTGTCGGCGCCATCACGCCGATCGTCTCGTAGGTCGGCATGCAGGCGATGGTCAAGGAACCGCCGCACATCATCAGCACCGAGATCATCATGGCCGTCTTGCGGCCCTTGCGATCGGCGATGCGGCCGAACAGCCATCCCCCGATCGGGCGCATCAGGAAGCCCGCCGCGAACACCCCGGCGGTGTTCAGTAGCTGGACCGTCGGGTCGCCCTTCGGGAAGAACGCGTGCGCGAAGTAGATCGCCGTGAACGCGTAGACGTAGAAGTCGAACCACTCGACCAGGTTGCCGGACGAGGCGCCGACGATGGCCAGGATGCGATCGCGCTTCTCGTGCGCGGTGTAGTGCCCGGGCGTGCCGGACGCCGGCGTCGCGGCGGACAGGGGAGGAGTCTTGGCAGTCATGCCCGACAGACTACTCCCGCGATGGAAAACCCGCAGACGCGGTTCGGACAAACCGAACGCCACGCGCACGTCGCGTGGGCTAGCCCATCTCGGCCATTGCCAATCGCACGCCGAAGGCCAGGAACAGCGCGCCGATGCCGCGATTCAGCCATCCGCCCACCGTGCGCGCCCAGCCGCGGCCGCGCGCGCGAGCTCCCGCCACCGCGCTGGACCACGCCAGCAGATGGCACCACAGCATGCCATTCACGTTGAACACCGCACCGAGGAACAGGAAGGCCGCGGCCTTGCTGGGCGCGTCCGCCGCGATGAACTGCGGCACGAAGGCCAGGAAGAACAGCCCCACCTTCGGGTTGAGCACGTTGGTCAGGAAGCCCTGCGCGAAGATCTTGCGCAAGGGCATCGCCGGCGGGGCCGAGGGGGGCAGACCTTCGGGGGAAGCGTCGCTCTCTTGGGTGGTCTTCGCGGCGCGACGCTTGAACAGCAGGCCGATGCCGAGGTAGACAAGGTAGGCCGCGCCCAGCAGCTTCACCACGGTGAACGCAGCGGCCGAGGCCGACAACAACGCCGACAGCCCGAGCGCCGCGGCCAGCACGTGGACGCAGGTGCCGGCGCCGATCCCGAGTGCGGCGGCCGACCCGGCGCGGAAGCCCTGCGTCGCGCTGCGGGCCATGATCAGCAGCGAATCGGGGCCGGGGGTCATGTTGAGCAGCAGGCCAGAGGCGATGAACAGGCCGAGGTCGTGGGTGCCGAGCATGGAAGGCGTCTCCGGAAAGGTCGCCATCATGCCTGTCCCGCCCGCGCCTGCGGCGCAGCGCGCGCGGCGATTGTTCCGATCTTTTCAACGGTCTGTTGCAACGGGATGGGTTTAAGGGTCAACCCTTATCGCTCATAGTTCAGCCCATCGACACATCGAAACCGCTTCCGGAAACCCCCTCCAGAAATACGGATCGACGGGCCGAATACTCACTTCGAGTCAACCCGTGCCCCTTCGCAGAATGCCCTGGGACCGAATCTGAAAGGAACCCATCATGAATGCCAAGAACATCGTTGCTTCCGTCCTGTTCGCTTCCGCCGCCCTGGTGGCCGGCTCCGCGATGGCCGAGGACAACCCCCACACCCAGCCGGTGAACACCCCGAGCCAAGTCAGCCGCGCCGAAGTGCTGGCCGACCTGCAGATCTACCGTGAATCGGGTCTGGCCGCCGTCGAGCAGTCGGAAACCTACGGCTACGACAACGCCCGCCGTGACGTCGCCAAGGCCAAGTACGCCGAGCTGCGCACCTCCCCGTACTACGCGACCCTGGTCAAGAAGTTCGGCGGCAGCGCCCCGGCCACCGCCGTCGCCGGCCGCTGAGATCCTGCAAGAGACGCCTGAATCCCCCTGAGAGAGCAAGAACTCGAACAATAGTTGAGAGCGTATTTTTGAGGTCAAGGGCGAAAGCCCTGGTCGCCGGCGGGTCCTCCGCACTCCTCCTCCTGACCGCCGACGACCGCCTATACCCCCTCGGATGAGCCACGACTCGCCGAGGGGTTTTCTTTTTCCCAGGAGGAAATCGCGATCCGGATCCGCGGACAAATCCATTCACATACCCCGAACGGGAGAGGAAATACTCTGCCGATATTCGCCCAATCCCTCCCGGGATGGGTCATTGGCGGCGAATTCGGGATGCAGCGCGCACGACCGTGCGGATTCAAAGAGAATCGCCCGGCGGCCTGTCAGCAGTTCCATTCCCCGGGCCGCGAGATCGAGGACATCGGATGGACCGGATCGTGCAAATGCGGGCGTTCGCCCGGGTGGTGGAAACCGGCAGCTTCACCAAGGCGGCCGACTCGATGGACCTGCCCAAGGCCAGCCTGACGCGTCTGGTGCAGGCGCTGGAGGCGCGGCTGCGCGTGCAACTGCTGACGCGGACCACGCGCAAGGTGACCGTCACGCAGGACGGCGCCGCGTATTACGAGCGCACGATGGCGCTGCTCAGCGAGCTCGAGGCCATCGACCAGGGCATGCTCCACGACCAGAGCAAGCCGCGCGGGCGCCTGCGCGTGGACGTCACGACGCTGACCGGCTCGCGGGTGCTGATCCCGGCGCTGGCCGACTTCCATGAGCGCTATCCCGACATCCAGATCGCGCTGGGCGTGAGCGACCGCGCGATCGACCTGCTCGTGGACAACGTCGACTTCGTGCTGCGCGTGGGCGCGGTGCAGGACGCCGGGCTGGTGGCGCGGCGCGTCGGGCAGATCCAGTTCTGCACCTGCGCGGCGCCCTCGTATCTCGAGAAACACGGCACGCCCGAAACGCCCGAGGACCTCGATCGCGAGCCGCATCAGGCGGTGGGCTACTTCTCGTCGCGCACCGGGCGCGTGTTCCCGTTCGTCTTCCATCGCGGCGACGAACGCGTCGAGATCGAGGGCCGCCGGCGACTCGACGTGAACGACAGCAATGCCTACGTCGCGGCTGGATTGGCGGGATTGGGCGTGGTGCAACTGGCCAAGTACGCGGTGCAGAACGAGCTCGAACGCGGCGAGCTCATCCCGCTGTTCCCCGGCTGGCATCACAACGCGGTGCCGGTCTACCTCGTCTATTCGCCGAATCGGTACGTGTCGGCGCGCATGCGCGTGTTCATCGAGTGGGTGGCTGAGACGCTGGCGAAGAAGGGCCTGGGCCCGGATTAAGCTCAGACGCTGCCGACCGCAGTCGCGCTGCCGCGTCCGACCAGCCACACGACCAGCAGCACCATCAGCAGCACCCACAACACGACGATCGCGCCGGCGACCTTGAGGTTGCGCGGCAGCCGGCCGCGCTGCTCGGCAGCGCGCAGCCGCGCGCGCGCGATCACCGCGGGCGGCATCAGCCGGAGCACCAGCCAGAACCCCAGCGGCACGAGGATGAGGTCGTCCAGCAGGCCCAGGACCGGGATGAAGTCCGGGATCAGGTCGATCGGGCTGAGCGCGTAGGCGGCGACCGCGATCGCGACGAAGCGCGCCAGCCAGGGCGCCTCCGGATCGCGTGCCGCGTAGAAGACGGTCAGCAGTTCGCCCTTGAGCAGGGCGGCCCAGCGCTTGAGGGATCCGCGTTTCATCCGCGCATCATGCGCCCCGCGCCGGGGGTCTGCCTCAATCAGCCCAGATGACTTTCCGGCGCTGCGCGATCCAGTTTTCCAGACGTGGGGCGTAGATCTCGTCGACGCGGTTGCGGCGCACCTTGAAGGTCGGCGTGATCAGGCCGTTGTCCACCGTCCAGGGCGTGGCCGTGACGATCAGGCATTCCAGCTGTTCATGCGGATCCAGCCGCGCGTTGACCTTGTCCAGATGGGCGGCGAGCTCGACCTCCAGCGCGGCGCGATCGCGCGCGGTGGCCTCAGGCGACAGCATCGCGATGCCCACCGGTTGCGCCAGGTTGGCGCCGGTCACGGCGCAGGCTTCGATGGCGGGGTTCGTGCCCAGGCGGTCCTCGATCGGCGCGGGCGACACGTACTTGCCCTTGCTCGTCTTGAAGAGGTCCTTGACCCGGCCGGTGATGCGCACGCAGCCCGCGAGCGAGCCCTTGTCGCTGATCTCGGCCTTGTCGCCGGTGTGCAGCCAGCCGTCGGCGGTGAGCGTCTCGGCGGTCAGCTCGGGCTGCTTGTAGTAGCCCAGCATCAGCGCCTGGCTCTTCATCTGCAGCTCGCCGGTGATCGGGTCCAGCCGCACCTGCACGCCGTCGTAGGCCGGGCCCACGCTGCCGATCTGGTTCTGGCCCGGCACGGTGATGTGCGACAGCGCCAGGTTCTCGGTCATGCCGTAGCCCTCGTTGATCGGCAGGCCCAGCGTGCGGTACCACTTGAGCAGCGCCACCGGCATCGGCGCGGCGCCGCCGGCGGCGAACTTGCATTCGTTCAGGCCCAGCGCCTTGAGGATCTTCTTGCGGACCAGGTTGCCGATGAAGGGCAGCCCGAGCAGCCGATCGAGCTTGCGCTGCGGCAGCTTGGCCTGGACGCCTTGCTGGAACTTGGTCCACAGGCGCGGGACCGAGAAGAACACGGTGGGACGCGCGCGTTGCAGGTCGGCGGCGAAGGTGTCCAGGCTCTCGGCGAAGTAGACGGTCATGCCGGTGTGCAGCCAGCCGTGCTCGACCAGCGCGCGTTCCACGACGTGCGCCAGCGGCAGGTAGGACAGCATGCGGTCGGATTCCGTCAGCGGGATGCGCTTGAGGCCGGCGTTGATCGCCCAGGCGAAGTTGCCGAACGAGTGCATCACGCCCTTGGGCGTGCCGGTCGTGCCGGAGGTGTAGATGATGGTGGCGAGCTCGTCGGCGGCGCGGGTGGGGCGGCCCTTGAGGGGCTGGGTCTCGGCGCAGATCGCGTCCCAGTGGTCGTAGGCGTCCTGGGCTTCCTCGGGCGAGACCGGATAGGAGATGCAGGGCAGGCCCAGCGGGACGCCGGGGCGCATGCCTTCCCAGCCGTCGAGCTTGCCGACGAACAGCAGCTTGGATTCGCTGTGGGAGAGGATCTGGTGGATGGTGTCGGGCGCGAGCGTCGGGTAGAGCGGCACGCTGACGTAGCCGGCCATCCAGATGGCGAGGTCGCTCATGAGCCACCAGGCGCAGTTCTTGGAGAGGATCGCGACGCGGGCGCCGGGTTCCCAGCCTTGTTCGAGGCCGAGGGTCTTCAGGTGGGCCGCCATGCGCCGGGCCTGATCGGCGACTTCCTGCCAGGTGAAGTCCTTGAGCACACCGCCGCCCATCGGTTGGCGCAGCGTGACCCGGTTCGGCGTGTCGAGCTCCCAGGCGTAGAGGCGTTGGAGCGCGAGGGAATCGGCCGGCAGGCGGGTCGTGGACATCGGGGGGTCTCCTTGTTGTTGGTGTGCTGAAACTGGACGGAATCAGCTGTGGAGACTACGCCGCCTGACGTCGGCGAACGAGCGGGTTTCTTCGATGATCGTGATCGACTTGGCACCCTACTCCAGCGTTTCCGTTGGAAACGCCGAAGCGTCCGGCAGGCGCAAAGTGTCCCGAACGGAGGGTCAGCGCGAGCGGTTGCGCGCCTGAGCCCTTGAGCGAGCGTGAGGAGCGTGGGCTCAGGCGCGCGGCCGCTTGCGCTGACGGGCTCGAGGCAGGGGGCGTCAGCCCTTGGCCGCGGCGGCTTCGAGCTCGGCGGTGACGAGCGCGTCGAGCGCGGGCAGCAGCACGGCGTCGGCGGCCTCACGCGTGACGGGCGCTTCGCTCAGCGCCGCGGCGCCTTCGCGCTTGAGGCGCGAGACCCACTGGCCGGCTTCCTTGCCCTGGGGCAGGCCGGTGCTCTGGAGCAGCAGGGTGCCGTCGGCGGCGAGCAGCTTGAAGTAGAAGAGTCCGTCGGACTCGCGGTACTGCTTGAACGCGGGCGCGGCGGACTTGGTCTTCACCGCGGTCGCGACGGGCGCGGCGAGCGGCTTGAAGCGGCGCAGGCCGACGGCCTCGCGGGCGCGGGCGAGCAGCGGGGCGGCGATGGCGCGTGCCTTGGCGGCGCCTTCGGTGAGGATCTCCTCGATCTTCTCCGGGTTGGCCATCAGCGCCTCGTACTTCGCGCGCATCGGGCCGATCTCGGCGTTGATCAGCGTGAAGAGCTGGTCCTTGGCCTCGCCCCAGGCGAGCCCCCCATGCAGCGCGTCGCGGAAGGCCTGACGCTGCGCGGGCGTGGCGAAGGCGTCGTAGATCTGCACGAGGTGCGAGCCCTCGGTCGTCTTGGGCTCACCGGGCAGGCGCGAGTCGGTGACGATCTTGGAGATCGCGTCACGCAGCGCCTTCTCACCGCCCTCGAACAGCGGGATCACGTTGTCGTAGCTCTTGGACATCTTGCGACCGTCCAGGCCGGGCAGCAGTTCCATCTCCTCGTCGATGCTGGCCTCGGGCAGCACGAAGAAGTCCTGGCCGTTGCCGAACATGTGGTTGAAGCGCTGGCCGACGTCGCGCGCCATCTCGATGTGCTGGACCTGGTCCTTGCCCACCGGCACGCGATGGGCGTTGAACATCAGGATGTCCGCGGCCATCAGGATGGGGTAGCTGTACAGACCCATCGTGATGCCGGCATCCGGGTCCTCGCCCGCGGCCAGGTTCGCGTCCACCGACGCCTTGTAGGCATGGGCGCGGTTCATCTGGCCCTTGGAGGTGACGCAGGTCAGCAGCCAGGTCAGCTCGGGGATCTCGGGAATGTCGCTCTGGCGGTAGAAGACGACCCGGCTCGTGTCCAGGCCGGCGGCCAGCCAGGTCGCGGCGATCTGCAGGCGGGAGGCTTCGATGCGGGCCGGCTCGTCGCACTTGATCAGCGCGTGGTAGTCGGCCATGAAGAAGAAGCTCTCGGCACCGGGCTCGCGGCTGGCCGCGATGGCACGGCGCACGGCGCCGACGTAGTTGCCGAGGTGCAGGGTGCCGGTCGTCGTGATGCCGGTCAGGACGCGCAAGGTCATGGGCTGGTCGGGCGCTGATCGCCGTCGTTTCGCAAAACGGCGATTGTCCCGCAAAGCCGGGGGGCGTCAGCCCGGCGAGGCCATCGGCTCGCCCAGGCGCACCGGGCCGGCGGGCAGCCAGGCCGGGTTGAACGTCATCGGCAGATCCTTGGGGAACAGCAGCACCACGGTCGAGCCGAGCAGGAAGCGGCCCATCTCGTCGCCCTTGGCGTAGCTGAAGTGTTCCTTGTCGTAATGCCAGGTGCGCGGACGGCCTGGGCGCGGCGGGTTCACCACGCCGTGCCAGACCGTGGCCATCGAGCCCACGATCGTCGCGCCCACCAGCACCAGCACCCAGGGGCCGTGCTCGCCCTCGAAGACGCAGACCACGCGCTCGTTGCGCGCGAACAGGCCCGGCACGCCGCGCGCGGTGGTCGGGTTCACCGAGAACAGCTCGCCCGGCACATGGATCATGCGCAGCAGCCGGCCGGCGCAGGGCATGTGGATGCGGTGGTAGTCGCGCGGGCTCAGGTAGATCGTCGCGAAGTGGCCGTCGCGGAACTGCGCGGCCAGCTGCTGGTCGCCGCCCACCAGCGCGGCGGTCGAGTACTGGTGGCCCTTGGCCTGGAAGATCTGGTCCGCGCGAATCGGGCCGAACTGGCTGATCGCGCCGTCGACCGGGCAGATCAGCGGCGCGTCGGCGATCGGGCGGGCGCCGGGCTTGAGCGCGCGGGTGAAGAACTCGTTGAAGGTCGCGTAGGCGGCGGGATCCGACTCGGCCGCCTCGGCCATGTTCACGCCGTAGCGGTCGATGAAGCGCTTGATCGTCCAGGTCGTGAATCCGCCGAGTTCCGAGCCCGCCAGACGGCCCGCCAGCCGGGTCATGGCCAGCTTGGGCATCAGGTACTGGGGCAGGACGGCAAGGCGATCGGACACGGTGGTGGGCCCCCGAAAGGGCGGGAAAAAGGGTGGCGGATTCTAGGCGGGCAAGTACGAGTCCCGCACCCGGGTTGCTCCCGGGCTGCCGAGGGACCTCGGTACCATCGCGCTTTCCTCTCCGTTCTGCCCCTGGCGATCCCTCTCATGGCTGCCCCCGAGCCCCCCGAGTCCCCCTTGCGCCCTGAGCCTGCTGAACATCAGCACAGCTCCTTCTACAAGTTCGTCCGCCTGGACGAGACGCCCGCGCTCGCCCAGCGGCTGCGCGAGCTCAACGTCGCGCTGGGTCACGCCGTGGGCGGCAACGTGCTGCTGGCGCCGGAAGGGATCACCGGGGCGCTGGGTGGGCCGCTCGCCGCGCTGGACGCCTTCGAGGCCGCGCTGCGCGCCGAGCTGCCCTTCGCCGATCTCCATTTCAAGCGCAGCTTCTGCGCGACGCGCCCGTTCACGCTGCTGAAGGTGCATGAGAAGCCCGAGCTGGTCGCCTTCGGGCTGGACGGCGTCACCGGCCTGGCCGACACGCGCGACACCCATGTGTCGCCGCGCGAGTGGCGCGAGCTGATCCGGCGCGAGGACGTCGTGGTGCTGGACAACCGCAACCACTTCGAATTCGAGCTCGGCCATTTCGAGGGCGCGGTCGATCCCGGCGTGCGCCATTTCCGCGACTTCCCCGCCTACATCGATGCCCACGCCGAGGCCTGGCGGCGCGAGGGCAAGACCGTGGCGATGTACTGCACCGGCGGCATCCGCTGCGAGAAGCTCTCGGGCTGGATGAGCGATCGCGGGCTGACCGTGCGGCAGCTCGACGGCGGCATCCTCAACTACTTCGAGCAGATGCCCGATGCCGACGCCGATTGGCGCGGCGAGTGCTTCGTCTTCGACAAGCGCATCGCGATCGACACGCATCGCCAGGAGACCTCGACGACCGCCGAGGACGTCTATGGCGACGATCCGGCCGAGGCCTGGCGCCTGGCTCGAGCCAAGCGCCTCGATCCGAAGGGCTGAACCCTGCGGGCTCAGCCGGTCAGATCCTCGGTCAGGCGCAGCCGGCGCGGATTGCGCGTGTCGATGACGGCGGTGTGCGCGGCCTTGTCGTGCAGGCCCTGGCGGTTGGCGTCCCACAGGATCTGCAGGAAACCCATGCCGCCCGTGGTCGCGCCGGCCGCGTAGCCACCGTAGCGGCGCACGCACAACATCGGCTTGAGCGGCTTGCCGGTCAGCTCGACGATGCGCAGTCCCATCAGCTTCTTGCCCGGGGTCTGGCCCGGCCAGATCAGCGGGAAGGCCACGAAATACGTGAAGGCCCAGGCGAGGTTCAGGCCCACCAGCTCCCACCAGTGCTTGAGCTTCTCCAGTGGCGTCTGCCTGGCTTCGTCCTTGAGCTGGCGCACCTGCGCCTCCAGCGACTTGATGCGGATCTTGTCGGCCTGACGCTGCAGCGCCTGGTCCTTCTCGAGCTGCTCGACCGCGTGCTCGATCCCGTTGGAGCCGCCGGCCGAGGCCGCGGAGGCGGCCGTCGCCACCGCCGTCTTCACCAGCGTGCGGATGTCCTCGGCGGCATCGGTCGACTCGGACGATTCATCGGGCGAGGCGTCGCGCTGCGCCTCGGACGCCGCGCTCGCCACGGCCTTGCGCGAGCGCTTGGGCGAGTCCTCCAGGTGCGACATCGTGCTGCCGTAGAGCCCGAACGCCACCAGGCACAAGGCCGGTGCCCAGCCCAGCCAGCCCTGTTCCCGGACGACCTCGCCGCGCGAGGCGCGCTGCTGCTTGTGCCACTTCAGCGCGACCCAGATGAAGCCGCCCAGCAGCGCCGTGTTGCCGAAATTCGAGAGCATCGTCACCAGCGCGATGTCCACGCCCATGGCCTTGGCGCGCTGCCAGGGCGAGGCCAGCGGCAGGCCCAGCAGCGCGGGCGCGACGTTGAGGTCCTCGGGGGTGATCCAGTCGCGCGGGTCCTGCGGCGCCTCATTGGCAGGCGTGGACGGGCGCACCGGGGCTGGCGTGGGCGACGGATCGACGGGCAGGGACATGGGCCGGGATTGTCGCGAGCCGTAACCGCGCTGGCGCCCATGTCTTCCCTAGGAACATTGATAATTCGCGCTCGTCCATCGAATCCCACTGGCGCGCTTCGCGCAAGCCCATGTCCAATCTCATCGTCCACGGCGGCTCGCCCCTGAAGGGCCGCATCGTCCCCTCGGCCAACAAGAACGCCGTCCTGCCCATCCTGTGCGCGACGCTGCTGACGCGAGAGCCCGTGCGGCTGCACGGCGTGCCCGAGATCACCGACGTCAAGAAGATCCTGGAGGTCTTCCGCAACCTCGGCAGCAGCGTGACCGTGGACTTCAAGACCGGTGTGCTGGACCTGCATCACAAGGACACCCACTTCGATCCGGCCAAGGACCACCTGCCCGAGGAGATGCGCTCCTCGATCATGCTGGTGCCCGGACTGATGGCGCGCTTCGGCGCCGCGCGCATCGAGGACGACGTCAAGGGCTGCACGCTGGGCGCGCGCGAGATCGATCCGCACGTCGAGGTCTTCCAGCGTTTCGGCGCCCAGGTCGAGCGCGCCAGCGACGGCCTGCTGGTGCAGGTCGACGG
Organism: Roseateles sp. So40a; assembly: GCF_048081605.1. Taxonomy (NCBI): domain Bacteria; kingdom Pseudomonadati; phylum Pseudomonadota; class Betaproteobacteria; order Burkholderiales; family Sphaerotilaceae; genus Roseateles; species Roseateles sp. So40a. Next base: position 5,480,440 of record NZ_CP182288.1, read on the forward strand.
CCAGCTCAAGGCCAATGACCACTGGACCGACTATGCCTCGGTCACCACGACCGAGAACTTCGTGCTCTGCGCCGCGCTGGCGCACGGCACGTCCACGCTGATGAATGCCGCCAGCGAGCCGCACGTGCAGGAGTTCTGCCAGTTCATGCAGCTGCTGGGCGCCAAGCTGGAAGGCCTGGGCACCTCGCGCCTGACCATCCACGGCGTGAAGGAACTGGGCGGCGGCGAGTTCACCTTCGCCGAGGACTTCCACGAGATCGTCACCTTCCTCGCGCTGGGCGCGATCACCGGCGGCGACGTGCGGGTCAAGAATTCCCAGCCCGAGCAGTTCCCGCTGATCGACCGCACCTTCGCCAAGTTCGGCGTCCAGATCATTCACGAGGATGGCTGGTCGCGCTCGGTCGTCGAGGGCAAGCTCAAGGTCAAGGAGCCCTTCACCCGCAACATCCTGCAGAAGGTCGAGGCGGCGCCCTGGCCTTATCTGCCGGTGGACCTGCTGCCGATCTTCGTCGCGCTCGGCGTGAAGGCCGAAGGCAGCGTGATGTTCTGGAACAAGGTCTACGACGGCGCGATGGGCTGGACCACCGAGCTGTCCAAGTTCGGCGCCCATGCCTTCCTGTCGGACCCGCACCGCATGGTGACCTTCGGCGGCAAGACGCTGAGCCCGGCGGAAGTGGAGAGCCCGTACATCATCCGCGTGGCCATCGCGCTGCTGATGGTGGCGGCCAGTATTCCCGGCAAGTCGATCATCCGCAACGCGACTCCTGTCCGCCGCGCCCATCCGCAATTCGCCGAGAACATCACCCGCCTCGGCGCCAAGGTGGAATGGGTCGAGGGCGACTGACCCACGGCCTGGCCGCGTGGCTGCTGGCGGCGGGTTCGGCCGCCTTGGCCAGCCTTGCCGGCTCGGTCGTGGCGCAGCCGCAGCCGCAGTCGGTGCAGCCCGTCCTGCACTGGCTGGTGCAGGACATGCCGCCGCACTTCAGCTATCGCGACGGCAAGCCACCGCAACGCGCGGAGGATCTGGGCCAGGGCGAGGTCGACGGCTTCCTGCGCCTCGTCCTGGAGCGCATGCCGCAGTACCGGCACGAGTTCATCGAGCTGAGTCTGCCGCGCTTCGAGGCGCAGGTGCGCCAGGGCGAGACGATCTGCTCCGTGCTGCACGTGCGCACGCTCGAACGGCTGCAATGGCTGTACTTCACGACGCTGTTCCCGCCGATGCTGTCGCGGCAGATCCATGTGATCGTGCGCCGCGAGGACCTGGCGAAGTTCGAGTCCAACGGCCAGCCGCTGCAGCTCGCGGACCTGATGCGCCGCACCGATCTCACCGGGCTGCTGCCGCGCGATCGCAGCTTCGGGCCGCGCATCGACCGTCTGCTGGCCGCATCGCCGGATCGCGCGCCGCGCTCCATCGTCGCGGGCCGCGGCGCCAACCTGCTGCCGATGCTGCGCGCGCGGCGCATGGATTACACGCTCGAGTACCCGACCGCCGCTGACGAGTACACCGCCAATCACCCCGGCGGGCCTGAACTCGTCAAGCTGCCGCTGGCCGAGGGCCGCAGCACGCTGGTGGCGACAGCCGGCTGCAGCCGCACGCCCGAGGGCCGCCGCGCGATCGAGGCGCTCGACCAGGCGGTGCGGCAGCTCGCGGCCGATCCGCAGCGCGACGCGTGGATCCGCGCGTGGCGCAATGGCTCGCCGATCGACGCCGATGATCAGCGTCAGCTGAACCGCTTCCTCGACGAACGCGCGAAAGGTCCGGCGCAGATCGAGTGATCGGCTGGAGTTCCGATGGCCCGTCCGCCCAAGCTCGCCCTGCCGCTGCGCGACGGTGTCGCCGCCAGCGCGCTCGCCTGTCCGCCCGGACCGTGGGCGCGGGTGCTGGACTTCCTCGCTGAACGGCTGCCGCTGGTCGCGCGTGAGGACTGGGCCGAGCGCATGGCGCGGGGCGATGTCCTCGATGACGACGGGCTTGCGCTCGATCCGGACGCGCCCTATCGGGCGCAGCGCCGCCTGTACTACTGGCGCTGGCTGGCCGACGAGCCGGTCGTGCCCTTCGACGCGCGCATCGTGCATCTGGACGAGCACCTGCTCGTCGCGGACAAGCCGCACTTCCTGCCGGTGACGCCCAAGGGCCGGTATGTCCAGCAGACCCTGTTGACGCGGCTGCGGCGCGAGACGGGGCTGGCGGACCTCACGCCGGTGCATCGTCTGGATCGCGAGACGGCGGGGCTGACGATGTTTGCCGTGCAGCCGGCCACGCGTGACGCGTACCAGCGCCTGTTCCGCGAGCGCGATGTGGAGAAGGTCTACGAGGCCATCGCGCCGTGGCGCGAGGACGTGGGCGCGCGGCTGCCCTTCGAGTACGAGAGCCGGCTCGAGGAACACCCGGTGGACTTCATGCAGATGCGCACGGTGGCGGGCGAGCCGAACGCGCGCACGCGCATCGCGTTGATCGAGCGACTCGACGCCGATCGCGCGCGGTATGAATTGCGGCCGCACAGCGGCGTGAAGCATCAGCTGCGCGCGCAGCTGTGCGCGCTGGGCCTGCCCATCGAGGGCGACCGGATCTATCCTGTGTTGCAGCCAGTGGAGGAGCAGGTGGACTTCACCCGCCCGCTCCAACTGCTCGCTCGAAAGATCGCGTTCATGGACCCGGTGACCGGTCAGCCGCGGAGGTTCGTGACCTCGCTCCAGTTGGCCCGATAGCCCCTCGCCTGCGAAGCGGGAGAGGGTGACGCGAGATCAAGCCGTCAGCGCATCGAGCTTGCGCAGCGCCGTCAGCGTCGCGCGGCACGCGCTGGCGAGCTCCGTGCCCTTGGCCACGAGGTGTTCGTGGAAGAACGCGTGGTGCGTCGCGTGCTCATGGAACGCTTGCGGCGTCAGCACCGCCGAGAACACCGGCACGCCGGTGTCGAGCTGCACGCGCATCAGCCCGTCGATGACCGCATGGGCGACGAAGTCGTGGCGGTAGATGCCGCCGTCCACGACCAGCGCGCACGCGAGCACCGCGTCGAACTGTCCGCTGCGCGCGAGCTTCATCGCATGCAGCGGGATCTCGAACGCGCCGGGGACCTCGAAGGTCTCGACGCGCACGGGACCGCCGGCTTCGAGCCCGCGGATCGCGGACTCTCGACAACGGCCCACGAGATCGGTATGCCAGCTCGCGGACACGATGGCCACGCGCGGAACGGCGGCGGAGTAGGGAGAGGAGTGGGGGGTCTGATTCATGTGAACCATTTCAGGTGGAACGATGAATCAGGGCGCGCACGCACAACGCGGCCCACCTCCGGCGCAGGCGCGAACGCTTGCGCCGGCCCGCGGGCCGACGATGGACGCGATCTCTTTCATCCGGACTGTGACCGTCGGCCCTGGCCTCTCACCAGGTCTGCTGACCCCGGCACCACAAGGGCGGTGCCGGGCGCTCGCGGGCTCCCGGGGTCATCGGTCTGTGGACCGCGCCCCGGATACCGCCGGTGGGGACTTTCACCCCGCCCTGAGAACGCTGCTCGTCGCCCCTTCGAGGGAAGGCGCATCCGAGCGGGTCGGATTCTAGGTGGCGATCAAAAGCCCCATTGGAGGATGGCGCTGAGCATGTCCCCCCGGCTGCGGTAGGTGTTCCCCCAGAGGTAGGCCACCGACAGCTCGGCCCCCGCGCCGAGGTCCACCTTCACGGTGGGCCCGCCGCGCCAGGAGGCCGGTTCAGCGAAGCCCTGCACGCCGGCGCGCCATCCCGGCTGCCAGCGATACAGCGCCTGCCACTGCAGCTTGGTCTGGTTCTGCCGGCGCGAGCCCGCATCGTGGCTGAAGAACACGTTCAGGTTGAACTGGGCCAGGCCCCATTCGGTCTGGAAGATGGGGCCCACCTCGACGGCGTTCCCCTGACCCCGATTGCGGATCAGCTGCAGGTGCAGGCCGAGGTCGTAGGGCGTTTTGCCCTGCGTGAGCAGGAACTGGTTGACCCAGTTGATCGAGCTGAGCGTCTGCTCATGCAGCGTCGGACCGATCCAGCTCAGCAGCAACTCGGTGCTCCAGCGCGAGTTCACCCCGTACCGGATGCCGGCCTCGGGCCACAGCGTGGCGGGCTCGTCCGGCGACTTCACATGCCAGTAGCGCAGATCCAGCGTGGTCTGGCCGGCCTCGCTGTACGGGCGCACCAGGTAGTAGCCGGGGTCGGCGCGGGCAGACCCCACGCCGAGCGCCAACGCCGCGGCCAGTGCCGGTGCGGCGATGTGTCGTCTCTTGCGTGTCATGGCTCCCCCCGGAGGTGTGGGGGGCCATTCTGAGGGCCGCCCCGGCTTGGAGTTTCCCCGGGGAAACCAGCGAGCGCGGCTCGGCACAATGGTCCGACGGTGACTTGACGCTGTACATCGCGACTTTCGTCGCAGGCTCGGCATCCCACCCCATGACCCACAAGGCCTTGCGCATCTCGGTCGGCACCCGCCCCCTGCTGGCGCTGTTCGCGTTTGGACTGCTGCTGGTGGCACTGTCCAGCGGCTGGCAGCTCCGCGAGACCACGCAACGCCGCGCCGCCGAGACCGATGCCGAGCTCAGCGCCATCCCGCTGATGTATGCGGGTCCGCTCGCCTACAGCCTGCAGCAGCGCTTGCAGCAACCCGAGGCGCTGCATGGCTTGTTGCGCCACATCCTGACCCGTCATCAGCTGCGCCGCGTGGAGCTGCGCACGCATGACGGCCAGCAGTTCCGCGCGCTGTCGGATGACGACAGCGAGCCCGGGCAGAGCGCCGAGTTCTCGTTGGCCGACACCGGCGAGCTTCGCCTGCAGGCCGCCGCCGCGACGGTCGGTGACACGCTGCGTCGAGATCCGCTGCTGCGCTCGACGCTGATCCACCTGGCCCTGGCCACCGCGTTGGGCCTGGTTGCCGCGCTGCTGCTGGATCGTTGGCTGCTGCGGCGCCTGCATCGCCTGTCCGAGCAGGCCAGCCGCTTCGATCCCGGGCTGCCGGCGCTGGGCTGGGATGACCCCGGCGAGCCGCGCCCGCGCGAGTTGCTGCAACTCGAGCAGGCCATCGATCATGTGCGGACCTCGCTGGGCGATGAATTGCATCGCGAGCAGTCGCGCGGCCGCGAGCTCCAGGAGGAGATCGCGCGTCAGCATCGCGCGCTCCAGCAAGCGGAACGCTCGCTGGAGGCCAAGCGGCGCGAACTGGCCTCGATGGAGCGCCATGACGCGCTGACCGGCATCGGCAACCGGCGCGCGTTCGACGACGCCTTGCGGCGGGAGTTCAAGCGCGCGCAGCGGGATCAGGGCCGGCTCGCGCTGGCGATCATCGATGTGGACCACCTCAAGCCGTTCAACGAGCGCCACGGGCGTGCGGCCGGCGACGAGGTGTTGCGGCGATTGGCGCGGCGGCTCGCGGAGCATTTCCAGCGCGACACCGACGTGGTCGCGCGGCTGGGCGGCGAGGAGTTCGTCGTGCTGCTCCCAGGTTTCGACGCCGAGTCCGCGCAGGGTCTGCTGGAGGTGCTGCGCGAGGACTGGCGCGCGATGGCCGTGCCGCACGGCGCGCTGCCGGACGAGCCGCCGGGCGAAGGGATCGTGACGATCAGCGCCGGGCTGGCGGCCTCGCAGCCCGGGCATCCGTACCTGAGCTCCCAGGCGCTGATCCAGGCCGCCGACGAGGCGCTCTACCTCGCCAAGCACATGGGCCGGGACCGGCTCTGCATCGCGTCCTGAAAGCGTCTGGAGAGCGTCCCGAGAGCGCCTGGTCGGCGCGCCGAGGGCGCATCGAGAATTGGCGATCAGCGGCCGCGCGATTCCGCCTGCTGCAGCTGTTCCTCGACGCGGCGCGCGGCGCGCAGCATCAGCGTCTCGTCAAGCTGCGCCTGCGGGGCGATCTCCATGACCGTCTCGTCCAGCGATTCCGGCTTGTTCATCAGCGTCCAGGCAACCAGCGAGATCGCGCCGACGCCGCGGCGCTGCATCGCCTCGGGCATGAGCAGCTCATGCTGGACCTGCACGTGGAAACGCACGCTGGCCACGGCCGCGGGCGCGAGCCCCCAGCTCTCGCACAGCGCGGCACCCAGCGCGTCGTGGCTCACGCCGAAGGCCGTGTGCTCGAGCTGCACCAGCTCCCTGTCGCTGCCGGCCGCTCTGAGCATCGCCGGGTAATGGCCCGGCGCGTGGCGATACAGCACCGCCTTGCCGCATTCCTCGAACAGGCCCGCGGAGTGGGCGGCCCAGGGGTCCACGCCCAGCATCTGGCCCATGCGGCCCATCAGCAGGCCGCGCTTGGCCGCGCGGGCCCAGACCGGTTCGAGCTCGGCCGCCGGCGGGAAGGCCGCGCGAAGGCCCATCTCGAAGGTGATCGCGGCGACCTCGCGCATGCCCAGGTAGGTCAGCGCCTGATGCACCGTCTGCACCCGGCCGCGCAGGCCGTACAGCGACGAGTTCACCGCCTTGAGCACGGCGGCGGCCAGCGCCATGTCGGTCTCCACCAGCGCCGAGACGGCCTGCAGATCGATGTCCTCGTCCGCCATCAGCAGCGACAGTTTGACCAGCACTTCGGGCTGGGTGGGGATCTCGATGTCCAGCGCTCGGAGTTGAGGATCGACGGGCATGGTGGTGTGCGGTTGTTTGGACGGATGGTAGCCCGGCCGGCCCGGCACCGGCATCCCGCCTTTGGCGGACGCGCGGTGACGAGTTGTTCAGCGTGCGGCTGGCACGCCCGGGGGGCGGTGGGCGCCTGAAGGAGGGAGCGGCGTCAGGTTCAGCGCAGGAAGGCGTCGTAGCCGGTCTTGAGGATCAGCAGCGACACGACGATCACGAACATGCCGCGCACGAAACCGGCCCCCTTGGCCAGCGCCATGCGCGTGCCCACCAGGCTGCCGATCACGTTGGCCACGGCCATCACCGCCGCGATGTGCCACCACACGTGGCCCTTGGCGGCGAACAGCACCAGCGCGGCGAAGTTGGTGGCGGTGTTCATCAGCTTGGCGGTGGCCGACGCGTGCAGGAAGTCGAACCCGAGCAGCCGCACGAACAGGAACACGAAGAAGCTGCCGGTGCCCGGACCGAAGAAACCGTCGTAGAAGCCGATCACCACGCCGATGGCGCTGGCGATCGCGGTCTGCGTGGCGACGTCGTGGCGCGGGGCGTGGTGGCGGCCCAGGTCCTTCTTCGCCAGCGTGTACAGCAGCACGCCCAGCAGGATGAGCGGCAAGGCCTTGCGCAGGCCGCTGGGGTCGACCTGGGTCACCGCCCAGGCCCCGGCGAAACTGCCGATCAGCGCCGCCGCGGCGGCCGGCATCAGCGCCAGCCAGGGCAGGGTCACGCGCTTGGCGTATTGGTGGGTGGCCCAGGCCGTCCCCCAGATGGAGGCACCCTTGTTGGTGCCGAAGAGGGTGGCGGGGGCCGCGTTCGGGTACAGACTGAACAGCGCGGGCACCAGGATCAGCCCGCCTCCGCCGACGACGGCATCGACGAAACCAGCCAGGAGCGACGCACCGGCCGCGGTCAACAACTCGATCATCTGCAACGACTCGCAAGAACGGCCCGGGCGTCAGCCGCCGGGCCGCGGACACGGGCCGAGAACGATCGCGGGGAGCGCGCAAAACCAGGCCACGAAAACAAAACGGGCACCTGATCCAGGTGCCCGCGAATTGTGACAGTGTCACTGCATTTCGTTGGTGTTGGTTTGATCTGTTTGTCTCCTCAGCCCCCGTAGGCAACCCCCTTGTGCGCCGGTCGTGACCAGCGCGGGACGGGTGTCGCGTCGAGTGGGGTGGATGCTAGGACTCGGCCCCCATGCACGCACTTGGGGTTTTCACTCGGCGAATGCACCATTTTGGAACGGTTAGCCGGCCCTCACTTGCGCGAAATGGCCCCGACGAAAACGATTTGCGAACATCGCACGCTGCACTGACTTCGACCCTCGGGCGATGGTCGCCCGGTGTGGCGTGGAGGTGTCATTCCCCTGAAACATGGGGGGCGGTGTCCTGGTGCCGGGAACTTTTGAAGCCGCTCGCGCAATACGGTCATGCTGCGAGATGCGATCTGCGATCCCGCCGTTGAATTTCCCGGGCGACCGACCGTCAGCGCCCGCCACCGACGCCACCTTCCGCCGAACGCCGATGAGCTTCTGGACCCGCCTGGCCGGCCGTGACCGCCCGCCGCCCGCCGCAGGCGGCGAGACCGACTCGCCGCCCGCCACGAACGCCGTCACCAGCGAAGCGCTGGTGCGACGCCTGCGCGACGGCGACGCGAGCGCGCTGGAGCCGCTGTATCGCAGCGAGTCGCCCGGCGTGTTCCGTTATGCGATGGCTCTGTGCGGCCAGGGCGACTGGGCGGCCGATGCGATGCAGGAAGCCTTCGTCCAGTTCGCCGGCCGGCCCGAGGCGTGGGATGCGGGTCGAGGCACGCTCGGCGCCTATCTGGCTGGCATGGCCCGGCATCACCTGCTGGCGCGGTGGCGAGACCTACCGGTGGCGATGGACGACGCCGAGGAGGCTGGCGATCACGCCGAGGCCCCCGAGCAGCAGTTGGTCCGCGCCCAGGACCAGGCCCGGGTGTGGGCGGCGTTGCAGGCACTGCCGTGGACCTTTCGCGAGGCCGTGGTGCTGGTCGATCTGCAGGAGCGCGTCTATGTCGAGGCGGCCCGGATCGCCGGCGTCGAACTCAACACGCTGCGCACCCGCCTGCATCGGGGCCGCGCCCGGCTGCTCGCGGTGCTGCAGGCGCAAGACAGTCCCGGCGTGTCGCCCCCCGCTGCCGCCAAACCGGCTGGCGACGAACAGCCGCCCGCGTCCGAACGCTCATCGAAGTCCGCATGATGACCCACTCTGACACCTCCCCACCCCGTACCGCGCGACTGGCCGACTGGCTGTGGGCCGTCGGCCAGGACCTGCGGCAACGCCATCCCGAGCCGGACCGCGACGAAGCCGTGCTCGCGGCCATGCAGGCGCGCTTCGCCGCCCGCCAGCGATCGAGCCGGGCCGGCCGTTGGCGATGGGCCCTCGCGGGTCCCGCGCTCTGCGCCTCGGTGCTGGTGGCCTGCGTCTGGCTGCTGGGCTCGGCGCCTCCCGGCGAATCGGGCGCGACCGTGATGGGCAGTTCGGGCAGCGGCTTCATCGTGCTCGTGTCCGCCGATCGTTGGGCCGCCTACGAGAAGGCCGGTGCCAGCACCGCGTGGCTCGTTCCGACCGAGGTGCCGCGTGAACGGCTGGCCCTGCTCGGTCTGCCTTACGACCCTGCAGATGCCGCCGCGCCGGTCCGCGCCGAATTGCTGGTGCATGCCTCGGGCGACGTGCTCGCGATGCGGGTCATGCCGTGATTCCTTCCAAGTCCCTGTTCTCGAATCCCTCGCTGGAGACCGCCATGAAGACCTCGTCCACCGCACTCGTCCTGGCACTGGCCGCCGCCGCGGTCCAGGCGCAGCCGAGCCCCGAGCCCGGCGCGACGCCGCGTCCGACGCCCCCCGCCATGCCCGCGCTGGTGCCTCCCGTGCCGCCGGCGCCGCCAGCGCCCGCCGTGCCCGACGTCGCCGAGCTGATCGCCGAGTCCGGCGTGGCGACGCAGATCCTCAGCAACGAGCGGGTCGTCAAGGGCGCACCGTACTGCGCGCAGGCGGTGCACGAAACCGTGCAGCCGCTGGCGGACGGCAACCGCATCGTTCATCAGCAGACCAGCCAGCTCTGCCGGGACGGCGAAGGGCGCACGCGACAGGAGGTCGATCGCCAGGGCCGCAAGATGGTCTATCTGCGCGATGCGGTCAGCGGCGAGAACTGGCTGCTCGACCCCGACCGCAAGACCGCGCGTTACCTGGGCGGCGGCCGGCAGAGCGCGGAGGCCCAGCGCGAGTACGGTGAACGCATGCGCGAGTACCAGGAGAAGATGCGCGAGTACAACGCGAAGGTGCGCGAGTACGGTCGCAAGATGGGCGAATGGGCGCGCGAGAACTTCAGCCATGGCGAGACCGCCGCGCCCCGCGTGGACGGAACCCGGCCCGCCACGCCGCCGGCCAACCCGACCGTGCCCGCCGTGCCCAACGCGCCGCGCGCGCCGACGCCGGTCGTCATCGCTCCCGGTGAAGGCGGTCAGGAGGTACGCGTGATCCGCATCGAGACGCCGATGAGCCCCACCGCGCCCATGCCGCCGATCCCGGTGGCGCTGTCCCTGCGCCTGGAACCGCTGACCGTGCCGGGTCAGGACACGCCGCTCAACAACCTGCCGCCCAAGGAGATCGAGGGGCTGAAGGTCACCGGCGGACGGGCGGAGCGCACCATCCCGGCCGGCAAGATCGGCAACGAGAAGCCGATCGTGATCTCGCGTGAGGTCTGGACTTCGCCGGACTTGAAGGTGACGGTCAGCGCGCAGTCCAAGGATCCCAGAAGCGGTGAGCAGAACTATCAGCTGCGCAACATCCGTCGCGCCGAGCCGGACGCGGCGCTGATGCGGGTCCCCGCGGACTTCACCCGGACCGGCTTGCCCAAGCCGCGTGCGCCCAGGGACGCCAAGGAACAGAAGGAAGGCTGACGCCACGCCGACGGTCCTCGTGGCGGCGACGACAATCCCGCCCGATGACCGATTCGCCTTCGCCGCTGCCGCCCAAGCTGATCCTGCAGACGCTCACCCGCGGCGACGGACTGCTCGGTCTGCGGCCGCACGGCAAGCTCGGGCCGCGTGGCGATCGAGTGTCCTTGCTGCGACTGGCGCGTTGGCCGTCAGATCCTGAGACGCTCGCGCAGTGGCAGTCGCTGCCCCTGCACGCCGTCGACGCGGAAATGCTGCAGTGGCGCGATGCGTCTTTCGGCCACGGCCTGACGCCGTGCTGGACCTTGGCGCAGGAGGAGCTGTTCGCCGACTTCGCCGCCGATGACGTCGCTCGTCTGCGCGAGCTGGGCTGGGAGATCGAGTTCCTCCCCGGCTTCGCGCACCACAGCGTCGCCATCGACGCCTGGTCCCTGGAGATCCAGCCCGAGGACGGTTCGCCGATCGAGGAGCCGGTCAGCCCGCCCGATCGTCTGGCGCCGCTGTCGCTCTCGCGGCGCAAGGGCTCCTGGTTGTTGAGCCTGGGCGTGACGGTGCAAGGGCAGCGTGTGGACCTCGCGCCGATGATCTGGGACCTGCTGCGCAAGGATCGCCGCTGGTTGTATGCCGATGCGATCTCGCACATCGACGACGACGCGATCATCAGCCTCAAGGCGCCGGGCGGTCGCCGCCTGCACACGACGGCTGCGCCGCTGAAGCGGCTGATGCTGAACCTGCTCGATGTGCTGGTGGCGCAGCGCTCGCGGCGCGGGCCGGTGAAGCTGACCTCCTGGGAAGCGGCGCGGCTGGCAGCGCTCGACGTGCCGGACAGCCGATGGCAGGTCTACGGGGCCGAAAAGCTCCGCGCGATGTGGGTGCGCCTGCGGGATGCGGGACCGCCGGTGATTCCGACCCCGCCAGACGGTCTGGGGATTACCTTGCGGCCCTACCAGGTGCAGGGGCTCGCGTGGCTCCAGTACCTCGCGCGCCAGCAGCTCGGGGGCATCCTCGCGGACGACATGGGCCTGGGCAAGACCGCCCAGGCGCTGGCCCATCTGTGGATGGAGAAACAGGCCGGGCGGCTGGAGGCACCGGCGCTGGTCGTCGCGCCGACCTCGCTGATCTTCAACTGGACGCAGGAGGCCGCGCGGGTCGCCCCGGGTCTGCGCGTGGCGTCGCTGTCCGACCCCGAAACCCGCGCTGACGTGCTCAAGCGACTCGGGGAGATCGACCTGCTGCTGTGCAGCTACGGCCTGGCCTGGCGTGAGGTGCGCGCCCTCGCCAGGCAACGGTTCTCGGTGCTCGTGCTGGACGAGGCGCAGGCCGTGAAGAACCCGCGATCCCGGGCCGCGCGGGCGCTGCGACGTTTCCAGGCCGACCAGCGCCTTGTGCTCACCGGCACGCCGCTGGAAAACCATCTGGGCGAGCTCTGGACCCAGTTCGACTTCCTGATGCCGGGGTATCTCGGCGAGGCGCGCTCGTTCGCCCGACATTGGCGCAAGCCGATCGAACAGACCGGGGACGCCCGCCGGGCGCGTGAGCTGGCGACGCGGGTCCGCCCCTTCATCCTGCGACGTCTCAAGCAGGAGGTCGCCCGGGACCTGCCGCCGATGACCGTCCTGACCGCGCGCATCCCTCTGCATGGGCGTCAGCGTCAGCTGTACGAAAGCGTCCGGATCGGTGCCGATCACCTGGTCCGTCGGCTGCTCAAGCAGTCGGAGATCTTCGGGTCAGGGCTGATGTCGGTGCTCGATGCGATGCTCAAGCTGCGGCAGGTCTGCTGCGATCCACGCCTGGTGCCCGGCATCGAGCTGCCCGCGGGCATGGAGTCCGCCAAGCTTGACTGGATCCGGGAGAAGGTGCCCGAGATGATCGCGCAGGGGCGCACGATCCTCGTGTTCTCGCAGTTCACCGGCATGCTGGCGCTGATCGAGGACGCCATGCATCAGGCGGGCGTGCCGCTGATGAAGCTGACAGGAGAGACGCCGGAGGCGCGGCGCGGCGACGTGGTGCGGCGCTTCCAGGCTGGCGAGGCGCCGCTGATGCTGGTGAGCCTGAAGGCCGGCGGCGTCGGCTTGACGCTGACGGCGGCGGACACCGTGATCCAGGTCGATCCCTGGTGGAACCCGGCGGTCGATGCGCAGGCACATGCTCGGGCGCATCGGATCGGCCAGTCGCGGCCGGTCTTCGTGCACCAGCTGGCGATCGAGGGATCGATCGAGGAGCGGATGCTCGAACTCCAGGCCCGCAAGCGCGCGCTGGCGGAGGGTCTGCTCGGCCACGACGGCGGGGACGGTCTGGAGAAATTCAGCGCCGACGAGATCGATCGGCTGCTGGCGCCGCTCGAGTCGTCGGAAGACGAGGACTGAGCGGCGGCTCGGATCCGGCGAGGCCAGCCCCCGGACTCGGGGCGGCCTCGCGGCGCGGATCAGCGCTTGCGGTCGAAACGCAGGGCGCGAGCGACGCTGCGGCGGTCGCAGCCCAGGCTGGCGACTTCAAACGCCTCGTGCTTGCGGCCTTTGTCCTGCGACGCCAGTTCCGGCATCGGGAGGCGGCGCGGTTGAGATTCGGTGCGGGTTTGGAACTTCATCATGGTCGGGGACCTTCTGGCCTTTCAGGGGCTGAAGCGGGGGATGACCGCTTTGTGCCAGCTAACGCAGCCCCTTGGGATGCCGTTGACAGCTTGCTCACAAAAGTGAACAAAGCTCGCGCCACGCTCACGCATGCTGCACCAATGAGGTGCTTTGGACGTATTGCGAACAAAATCGTGACGGGGCCAACTCGGCTAAGCTCGCGCCCCATGCCCCCCGCGTCCTCCGTTTCCCCTGAGCCGACCCCCTCGCCTGTCGCGTCCACGCCCTCTCTGGAGGGGGCCGCCGAACTGCTGGTCGCCTGCCTGTGCGCGGACTGGTGCCGCACCTGCGACACCTACCGGGACGACTTCGCGACCCTGCGCCAGCAGTTCCCGCAGGCGCGTTTCCTGTGGGTCGACATCGAGGACGACTCGGAGTTGGTCGACGACCTGGAGGTCGAGACCTTCCCGACCCTGCTGATCGGCCAAGCCGACCGGCTCTGCTTCATCGGCCCGGTGCTGCCGAGCCCGGCCGCCGCGCAACGGCTGATCCAGGCCGCGGTGGACAACCCCTCGATGTCCGCCGCCAGCCCGACGGCACCCGCCGGCAGCACGGCCGCCGCGCAGGCGCTGCTGTCGCGCCTGCGACAGAGCTGCTGAGCGTCCGCCGACGGTCCACCGGAAGTCCGCCGAACGTCCGCTGAGCGCCCCGCCCCGGGGATGGCGAGCGAGAATGCGCCACCGCCAACCCTAGGCCGGAGGCCCGCGTCACCCGCGGCGTCCGGTGCATCGATGAACGTCCAATTCAAGAACTCGGTGGCTCGCGCCACGCCCATCCTCGCGCTGGACCGCGCCTCCTACCAGGCCCTCGCCCCCAAGCTGCCCAAGCGCACGCAACAGTGGCTGGCGACGCTGGGCTTCTCCGCGGCGCCGGACACCTTCGCGCTGGTGCCGGGCGAGGACGGCAAGCTGGCGCAGGTCTTCGCCGGCGTGGCCCACGCCGCTCACCCGTTCGCGCTGTCGGCGCTGCCGCTGGCGCTGCCCGAGGGCGACTACACGCTGTCCGCCGACGGGCTGCCGCTGCAGGACGAAGCCGCCGCGCTCTCCTGGGAACTGGGCTGCTATCAGTTCGACCTCTACAAGCCGCGCAAGCGCCAGCCCGCGCAACTGCTGATCAAGAGCAGCGCGGACGGCCAGCGCGGCCTGGCCATCGCCACCGCGATGAGCGCGGTGCGCGACCTGGTCAACACGCCGGCCGAGCACATGGGCCCGGTGGAGCTGTCCAAGGCTGCCGCCGTCGTCGGCAAGCAGCACGGCGCGAAGTTCAAGGAGATCGTCGGTGACGACCTGCTCAAGAAGAACTTCCCGGCCATCCACGCCGTGGGCCGCGCCAGCGACCGCGCGCCGCGCCTGATCGAGCTGAACTGGGGCAGCGACAAGCATCCGCGCCTGACGCTGGTCGGCAAGGGCGTGTGCTTCGACACCGGGGGCCTGGACATCAAGCCCGCCGACGGCATGCGCCAGATGAAGAAGGACATGGGCGGCGCCGCCAACGCGCTGGGCCTGGCCACGCTGATCATGGCGCTGAAGCTGCCGGTGCGCCTGCAGGTGCTGATCCCGGCGGTGGAGAACTCGATCAGCGGCAACGCCTACCGGCCGGGCGACGTCGTCAAGACGCGCGCGGGCCTGCACATCGAGATCGGCAACACCGACGCCGAAGGCCGCGTGATCCTGTGCGACGCGCTGGCCTACGCGACCGAGTTCAAGCCCGAGCTGATCATCGATCTCGCCACGCTGACCGGCGCGGCGCGCATCGCGCTGGGCGCGCAGCTGCCCGCGCTGTTCTCCAAGCACATGGACACCGCGCGTGACCTCGTGGACCTGGGCCTGAAGGTGGACGACCCGATGTGGCACATGCCGCTGTGGGCGCCCTACAAGGAAGGCATCACGTCGAGCATCGCCGACATCGTCAACACGGGTCGCAGCGCGCTGGCTGGCGCGATCAACGCGGCGCTGTTCCTGGAGGCCTTCATCCCGGCCGAGCAGGACTGGCTGCACATCGACCTGTTCGCGTGGAACGACATCGCGCGCCCGGGCCGTCCGGTGGGCGGTGAGGCGCAGACGATCCGCACGCTGCTGGCCTATCTCGAGGAACGCTTCAGCGCGTGATCACTCCCCGGCGCGCAGCCAGGCGGCCGCGCGCTCCGCGATCATCAGGGTGGGCGAGTTGGTGTTCCCGCTGGTGATCGTCGGCATGACGCTCGCGTCGATGACGCGCAGGCCGCTGACGCCGCGCACCCGCAGACGGTGGTCGACGACGGCGCCGTCGTCGTCGGCCCGGCCCATGCGGCAGGTGCCCACCGGATGGAAGATGGTCGTGGCGATGTCGCCGGCCAGCCGGGTCAGCTCCTCATCGGTCTGGAACTGCACGCCGGGCTTGACCTCGCGCGGCCGGTAACGCGACAGCGCGGGCTGCTCGACGATGCGTCGGGTCAGGCGCAGGCTGCGCGCGGCGATGTCTCGGTCCTCGGCGGTGCTGAGGTAGTTGGGCGCGATCAGCGGCGCATCGGCTGCATCGGCGCTGCGGATCGCGACCGTGCCGCGGCTCGTCGGGTTGAGGTTGCACACGCTCGCGGTGAACGCGTTGAAGGTGTGCAACGGCTCGCCGAAGGCGTCCAGCGACAGCGGTTGCACGTGGTACTGCAGATCGGGCCAGGCCTTGTCCGGACCGCTGCGCGCGAACGCGCCCAGCTGCGACGGGGCCATGCTCATCGGACCGGAGCGGCGCAATGCGTACTCGAGGCCGATACGCGCCTTGCCGAACCAGCTCGAGGCCAGCGTGTTGAGCGTGCTCACGCCATCGACCTGGAACACCGCGCGGATCTGCAGATGATCCTGCAGGTTGGCGCCGACACCGGGCAGGTCGCGCGCGACCTCGATGCCCAGGCGCTGCAGCAGCGCCGCCGGTCCGAGGCCCGACAGCTGCAGCAACTGCGGCGAGCCGATCGCGCCCGCCGCGAGCAGCACCTCGCCGCCGTCGTTCAAGCGCACCTCCTCGAGACCCTGAGGCGTGCGCACCCGCACGCCCGCGCAGCGCGTGACGCCGTCGACGGAGTCGAGCAGCAGTCGTTGCGCGTGGGCGCCGGTCCACATCTCGAAGTTGGGCCGCCGATAGCAGGTCGGTCGCAGGAAGGCCTTGGCGGTGTTCCAGCGCCAGCCGGCGCGCTGGTTGACCTCGAAGTAGCCCACGCCTTCGTTGTTGCCGCGATTGAAGTCGGGCGTCGCCGGAATGCCGGCTTCCTGCGCGGCCGACGCGAACGCGTCCAGCACTGCCCAGCGCAGCCGCTGCTTCTCGACACGCCACTCGCCGCCGTGGCCGTGCTGCGCGGCGTCGAAACCGGGCGGCCGTTCGGCATTGGCGTCCAGGCGCCAGTGGTCCTCGTGCTGACGGAAGAAGGGCAGCACCGCGTCCCAGCGCCAGGCATCGTCAACGGCCGCGGCGGCCCAGCCGTCGTAGTCGCGGGACTGGCCGCGCATGTAGATCATCCCGTTGATGCTGGAGCACCCGCCCAGCACCTTGCCGCGCGGGTAGCGCAGGCTGCGGCCGTTGAGGCCGGCGTCGGGTTCCGTCTTGAACATCCAGTCCGTGCGCGGATTGCCGATGCAATGCAGATATCCGACCGGGATATGGATCCAGTGGTAGTCGTCGCGGCCGCCGGCCTCCAGCAGCAGCACCCGCTTGTCGGGATCGGCGCTGAGCCGATTGGCCAGCAGGCAGCCGGCCGTGCCGGCGCCCACGATGATGTAGTCGAAGCCGCCGGATGCGGCCTCGCGAGGATCGATGCGCTTGTCTCCGCCCATGTCGCTCTTGTCGTGACGGGTCTGTGATGACCCATGCTGACCGAGCCATGCAGCGGCGACAAGCGCGTTGTCACGGGGTCCCCGCCGTCGCCGGTTCCGGCTGGTCCGCAGTGCGCCCGTTCGGCGCGTACCAGTCGATGCGCCGGGTCAGGGCCATGATCGCCGCCAGCACCGCGAACAGCAGCGTCGCGCCGACGAGCAGGGCCGCCTTTTCCAGGTTGAGCAGAACGAACAGCGCGCCGTACAGCACGGCCACCAGCGCGCCGAAGCCCAGTCCGCGTCGAACGGTGCCCAGCATGGACACGCCGTAGAAGCTCAGCAGCCCGATCGCCGCGCCCGCCGCCAGTCCATAGGACAGCGCGAAGCTCAGATGTTCCGACAGGCTCAGCAGCAGCAGGAAGAACAGCGTCATCGCCAGACCCACCAGCAGGTACTGCACCGGATGGACACGCCGCCGCGAGAGCAGTTCCAGCAGGCCGACGCTGACGAAGGTCAGCACGATGAACAGCAGCCCGTACTTGATCGCGCGGTCGCTCATCACGTATGGATTCACCGGGTCGATCATCGAGAACGCGAGCGTGTCGGCGATCAACGCGTTCTTCTCCTCACCCGCCTGCGGCCGCTGGTAGCCGCCCGCCTCGGGATCCCGATCGACCGCGGGCAGGCCTCGACCGGCCGCGACGTCGCGCAGCGCGGTGGTCGCGAGCTCGGAGACCTTCCAGGTCGCCTCGAAGCCGGTGTCGCGCACGCTGCTCGTGGCCGGCAGGAAGCGGCCGCCGAAGCTCGGGTGCGGCCAATCCGATCGCAGGGTCATCTGTGTCGAAGCCGCGGCCGGCACCAGGCCGAAGTCGGTCATGCCGATCACATCGAGCTGGACCGTGAGCGCGAGCGGCGCGTCCAGCGCCTGGGCAGGCAGCGCCGCATGCAGGCCGCGCGGATAGCTGTCATTGCGGGTACCCGGGCGCACCGTCAGCGCCGAGGCGCCCTGCCGGATCGTCACCTGACGCAATCCGCGCGAATCGCTGACGGCCACCACCACGCGGGGGTCATCGCATTGGACCTTGCCCTCCTTGCGGGGGGCGGGCGGCTCGAGCGCCGTCAGCGACCCCCATCGCGCCTGCAGGCCCACCTGCGCCGCGTAGGCGTTGACCTTGAACAGGCCGCGTCGGCGAGTCTCCTGATTGAGCGTGCCGTCGACCACCAGGTCCGAGGGCATCGCCGACAGGATGAAGTCGCGTCGTTGCGTGCCCGACACGCTGTTGGGCGCGATCACGGTCCACTCCTCCGAGCAGCTGCGTTGCACGACCGGCCCCAGCAGCACCTGCGGTCCGGCCTGCGCCGCGGCGACGCTCGCCTCGGCGGCGCGTTGGCGTTGCTGTCGCTCGTCGACCAGCCAGCCGATGCGCAGCAGCACGAACAGCAACAGCAGCGTCACGCCGCCCAGGATCACCAGCTTCCACCACAGCGCCTTGATCTGCATCGTTCCTCCTCCATGGGACACGTCGAGAAGGCGGCAGTCTCGTCAGGCGGGGTGAGCTCAGGACGAAGTTTGTGTGGCGACGGTGAAGTGCGGGAAGACGAGGCGCACGCGCAGGCCGGGCTCGGCCGGCGAGAAGCGGAGTTCGCCGCGATGCAGGCCCGCGATCTGGCGCACGATCGCCAGTCCCAGGCCCGAGCCCTTGCGCAGGCTGCCCGGGCGCGCGGTCGAGAAGAAACGCTCGCCCAGCTGCGTGAAGGCCGCGGCGGGCACGCCGGGTCCGTGGTCGCGCAGTTCCAGGAAAGCGATGCCAGCGCCAGCGTCGGCGTCGGCCTCCACGCCGACGGACAGATGGAGCTCGGAGCCCGCCGGTGCGAAGTCGATCGCGTTGGTCAGCAGGTTGCTGATGGCCAGCGCGAGCATCTCGGCATCGGCCTGCAGCGTGACGTCCTCGCGCCGCAGCCATCGCACGCGCAGCGACTGCTGCTCGAGCCGGTCGCCCAGTTGCGCGATCACCTCGTCGGCCGCGTCGACCAGGCCCACCCGGCGCGGGTGTTCGGGCCCGCGCCGCAACTCCAGCGTCGACAGCGCGAGCAGGCGGTCGACCAGCTCGGTCATGCGCTCGCTCTGCGACACGACCTGCGCGGCGAAGCGCTGGCGATCTGCCGCACCGAGGTCATCCTGCAGCAGCTCGCCGGCACCGCGCAGCGCCGCCAGCGGGCTCTTGAGCTCATGCGTCAGCGCCCGGGCCATGTGCTCGAGGCGCTCGCGGCCGTCGAGCCGCTCTCGCATCGCGTCCATCGCCTGCGCCAAGTCGCCGAGCTCGCCGGGGACCTTGGGCGGGGGGCGCCGCTCGCCGAGCTGCACGTCCTGCGCATAACCGCGCAGGCGTCGCACCGTCGTGATCATCCAGGCCGTCACCGCCACGCCGACCGCCAGCGACACCGCCAGCAGCGACAGCCCCGCGATCCAGATGCGGCGCTCGGCGCGGTAGATGATCTGCTGCACCGCGGCCGCCGGCTTGGCGACCGTGACCACGCCGATGGTGCGGCCGTCGGCGCGCACCGGCGCGGCCACATACATGATCGGACTGCCTTGCGCGTCCTTGCCGTTGCCCAGGTCGCCCGCGTTGCCGTAGGGCGTGAGCTGTTCCGGCGAGGTGCGCGCCCCGTATTCGCCGCGCAGCGTGCGCGCGACGTCATTCCAGCCCGAATAGTCCTGGCCCACCGCCGGCGAGGGGCTGGTGTCGAGCACGACCCGGCCATTGGCGTCCGTCACGTAGATGCGGAAGTCCAGCGTGCGCTTGCTCGCGCTGAGGATGCGCGCGTTGATCGGGCGCTCGGCGTACTCCTTGACGCGGCGCGCGAAGGGCGTGCCCACGAGTGTGCCGCCGGGCGGCATCGCCTGCAGCTCGTCGCGCGCGAGCGCGGCCACCAGGTTGGCCGTGTCGACCATCATGTCCTCCATCACCTCGCGCACGCTGGGCTTGAACTCGCCCAGCACGACCCGCAGCAGGATGAAGGCGCTCAGCCCGGCCACGAGGAAGAAGCCGAGGAACAGCCGCAGGCCCAGGCGCATGCGCGCTTACTCCAGCGAGTAGCCCATGCCGCGATGCGTGCGGATGGGATCGAGCTCGGGGCGCACCTGGCGCAGCTTGGCGCGCAGCGTCTTGATGTGCGTGTCCACGGTGCGGTCGCTGCTGTCGGCGTCCATGCCCCAGACGGCGTCCAGCAGGCTGTCGCGGCTGTGGATGCGCCCGGGTGCCTTCAGCAGGCGCAGCAGCAGGCCGAGTTCGCGCCGGGTCAGCGGCAGCAGCTCGCCATGGAAGCGCACGCGCGAGCCCTCGGCCTCGACGACGAAACCGGCGACCGCCGGCGCCGGGGGCTCGGCCGACACCTGCGCGCGGCGCAGCAGCGCCCGCACGCGCGCCACCAGCTCGCGGTTGCTGAACGGCTTGGCCAGGTAGTCGTCGGCGCCCAGCTCCAGGCCCAGCACCTTGTCGGCTTCCTCGCCGCGCGCGCTGAGCATCAATACCGGCAGCCGGGCGTGCGGACCCTGGCGCAGCTCGCGGCACAGGTCCAGGCCGTTGCCGTCGGGCAGCCCGACGTCCAGGATCGCCAGGTCCGGCGCGGTCTCGGCGAGCGCGGCGCGGGCCTCGTGCAGCCAGCCGCAGACGCGCACCCGGTACCCCTCGCGCTCGAGCACGAACCCCACGGTCTGGGCGATGGCGGGGTCGTCCTCGAGCAGCAGCACGGCCGCGGCCGGGCCGCGAGGGGAAACAGTCATCGTCATGGGCGCGATCATCGCGGAGCTTGGGCCAGTCCGCGCAGGTAACGCAGGCCCGCTGCGGCGCGCGGCCCGTACCAGCTGATCAGCTCGCCGTCGACGAGCCTCACCCGGGCGTTGGGGCACAGCGCCTGGGCCTGGGCCAGATGCTCGGGTCCGAAGCGGTAGGGCTCCGAGCTCAGCAGCAGCTCGTCGATGTCGGCGAGCCAGGGCTCGTCGCCGGTCAGCACGGGATATCGCGCCGCGCCGTGCGGGCCGCCCTCGACCGGCGGCCAGCTCATCCAGCCGACCTCGGCCAGCATGCGCGAGATGTAGGTGTCGCGCGCGATGGTCATCCAGGGGTCGCGCCAGATCAGGTAGAGCGCTCGCGGCGCGGAGGCGGACGGAGCGAGGCGTGCGCGGAAGTCCTCGCAGGCGGCGAGTGCGGCGCGAAGTTCGTCGGCGAGCGCTTCGGCGCGGTCACAGAGATCGGGGACAGACGGCAGCGCGGACGGGGCGGTCGAAGGGGAATTCGAGGAATCCCCCAAAGGGGCGATAGGGGCGGGGATGGGTTCAGACCTGACCCCCGAACCGGCGGCAAATTTCGCCACCATGTCGACGATCTGTTGAAAGAGCGACAGGTTGTCGGCCGGCGTGCAGGGGTGGGTCACCACCACTTCGGGTAGGAATTCGCGCAGGGCGTCGACGGTGTCGCGCCGGTTCTCATCGATGTTGACCACCACATGCGAGGGGGCCAGGGCCCTCACCTTGGGGAGGTTCACATCCTTCGTTCCGCCTATCTTTGATATTGCTGATACCGCCGGCGCGGGATGAATGCAAAAACCGGTGCGTCCGACGACCCAGGGGCCCAGTCCGAGGGCGAACAGCAACTCCGTCACCGAGGGCACGAGCGATACGATGCGCAGCTCGCCAGACTTGACGGAGCCCGCTTCATTCATGGGGAATTGGGCGTTTGGCAACACAAAAGGGCGATTTTCAGGAGGGTTCACCCGCATAGTGGAAAACACTGAGCGCGGGCGGCGGGTGTCGGGAGTCCGTTTTGCCCCGTCGGCAAGCCGGAGGTGCGGATTGTTGAACGCCTCCGACACTGCTCCGGGTTTGCTCGCATAAGCTGAAAAACAACAACCGGCTTGACGCGTTGCGAACCGCCAATCCTGTCACACATAATCGGATCGCCTGAATGCAGCGCCTTCGTATGAGTGGTTCACGATGGGTTGAAGCAGCACATTGGGTTATTTGGTTTTGAAAGGGCTTCCCCCATGGGAAACAAGCTATACGTGGGCAACCTCGCTTACAGCGTGCGAGATGAGTCGCTTCAGGAGTCGTTCTCGCAATTCGGTACGGTCATCTCCGCCAAGGTGATGATGGACCGCGAGACCGGCCGTTCCAAGGGCTTCGGCTTTGTGGAAATGTCTACCGACGCGGAGGCGCAAGCCGCCATCGACGGCATGAACGGTCAGCCCCTCGAGGGCCGCGCGATCGTCGTGAACGTGGCTCGTCCGCGTGAAGACCGTCCGGGCGGCGGTGGTGGTTTCGGCGGCGGCGGCCGTAGCGGTGGCGGCGGCGGTTACGGCGGTGGCCGTAGCGGCGGCGGCGGCTACGGTGGTGGCGGCGGCGGCGGTGGTTACGGCGGCGGCGGCGGCCGTAGCGGTGGCGGCGGCGGTTACGGCGGTGGCCGTAGCGGCGGCGGCGGCTACGGTGGCGGCGGCGGTGGTGGCTACGGCGGCGGCGGTGGCGGCAGCTACGGCGGCGGTCGCGGCGGCTACTGAGCCACGGCGGGGTTGATCCCCGCCTCGCAATGAAGAAAGGCGCTCCTCGGAGCGCCTTTTTCGTTGGTGTCGCGGTGGGAGCCGATCAGCTCTCGCCCTGGCGATGCTTGCGCGGGCGACCCGCCAGCAGCCGGTCGAAGACCGCGCCCGGCAGCAGCCGCATCGCGCGGGCGACCACGCCCATCTGCCAGGGAATGAAGCGCACGCGAGCCCCCGCGTCGATCGCCGCGTAGGCCTTGCGCGCGAAGTCTTCGGGCTGCATCAGGAAGGGCATGCTGTAGCGGTTCTCGCGCGTGAGCGGCGTGTCCACGTAGCCCGGCGCGATCGTCACGACCTTCACCCCATCCGGCCGGCATTCGCCGCGCAGGCTCTCGCAGTAGCTGAACACCGCGGCCTTGCTCGAGCAATACGCGCCATGTCCCGGCAAGCCGCGAATGCCCGCGACGCTGGCGATGCCCACCAGCGTGCCGCTGCGTCGCGCGCGCATCGGCGCAACGAAGGGATGGAAGGTCGCGGCCAGTCCGACGTTGTTGGTCGCGTACAGGCGCTGCATGACGGCCAGGTCCTCGTAGATCGCCGTGTCCATGCCGATGCTGATGCCGGCATTGGCGATGACGACGTCGGGCAGGCC
Source organism: Roseateles sp. So40a (assembly GCF_048081605.1). NCBI lineage: Bacteria > Pseudomonadati > Pseudomonadota > Betaproteobacteria > Burkholderiales > Sphaerotilaceae > Roseateles > Roseateles sp. So40a. The sequence goes on from NZ_CP182288.1 coordinate 5,503,525, forward strand.
TTGCGACGCGATGCACTGCCGGCCGGTGGCCGTGATGGCCTCGATGTCGCTGACGTCGGCGCGGTACACGCGCCAGCGCGCCGGATCGAGCTGCTGGGCCTGCGCCCAGGCGGAGAGCTCCTCGACGCGGCGCGCCACCAGCGCGAGGTGCCAGCCCTCGCGGTAGTACTGGAGCGCGAGCGCCTGCCCGATGCCGCTGGAGGCACCGGTGATGTAGACGAGTCGATTCATGGCTTGCGAGTGGCCGCGGCGGGCGTGGAGGCAGCGTGGGCCGCCGTGGCGGGCTTGGCGACGGCCGGAACGCGGGCGCCGGGTCTCGACGAGAATGTCGCGCGGCCACCGCCGCTGAAGGTCAGCCGGCCGGTTAGCTGGTCGTAGACGAAGCTCTTGACCTGCATCTCGCCGCCCATGCCGACCACCCGCGCCGGCAGGTGAGAGCGGATCTGCTGCTGCGGCACGAAGGCATGCAGGAACTCGCCGTAGAGCTCGAGATCGGGCGTCTTCGCGGGGTCGCCGTCGGGGTAGCGCTTGACCTTCACGTCGCCCAGCAACTGGACCTCGCTGCCGTCGCCGTTGGCCAGGCCGCGCGCGGCGTCGGCCACGAGCAGCTCGCCCTGCTTGCCGTAGGCCCGCAGCTGCGGCGCATCGATCTCCAGCGTGTCGTTGTCGGGGTAATGGCGCATCTCGGTGCCGATGATGCGACCCGTGAGCCGGCCGTCGCTGCTGAAGCGCTCGACCTCGAAGCCATTCATCCGGTAGTCCGGCTCATGCTTGGGCGCGGCTTTCTCGCGCGGCGCCTCGAGCTGCGGCGTGTTCTTGATCAGCCACCAGGTGAAGCCCGCGAGCATCGCCATCAACAGCAGCGGCACGTAGCTCGCGAGCATCGATTGCAGGCGCCACAGCAGGGGCTGGGCGCGGCGGCGCACGCCGACCGGCGGCGGAACGAGCGCCGCCATCAGGCGCCGCTCCCGTCCAGCGTCTCGAGGTGGCCGTGCAGCAGCCGCGCGTACTGGCCGGCCGCCATCAGCAGCAGGTCGCAGAACTCGCGCGCCGCGCCGTGGCCGCCGGCGGCCGCGGTCACGTGGTGCGCCACGGCCTTGACCTCGGCATGCGCCTGCGCCGGGGCACAGGCGAAGCCGGCGCGCACCATCAACGGCAGGTCGGGCCAGTCGTCGCCGATCGCGGCGACCTCGTCCCAGTGCAGGCCCAGTTGATCGAGCAGCGGCTGCGCCGCGGCCAGCTTGTTCTTCGCGCCGTAGACGGCGTGCGGCAGGCCGAGATCGGCCACCCGGCGCCGCACCGCCGGTGAGTCCCGGCCCGTGATCACGATGGGCACGATGCCGCCCTGTGCCAGCAGCTTCATGCCGTGGCCGTCCAGCGTGGCGAAGGCCTTGATCATCTCGCCCGCTTCGCTCAGGTAGATGCGGCCGTCGGTCAGCACGCCGTCGACGTCGAAGATCGCGGCCTTGAGGCCGAGCGCCGGCCCCTGCGCCTTCAGCAGCAGTTCGGGCGGAAAGGACAGCGCTGGTTTCAGTTCGCGCACCACGGCCGGCATGGCCGCCGCGGCGCCGCTGGGGGTGTAGGAAGGCGTGCCGCTCATCAGATCACCTTCGCGCGCATCAGGTCGTTGATGCTGATCGCGCCGACCAGACGCTGCGCGTCGTCGACAGCCAGGACCAGCGTGATGCGCGCCTGCTCCATCAGGTCGGCCGCGTCGACGGCCAGCGCGTCGGCGGAGACCGTGCGCGGATTCGCATGCATCACCTGGGCGGCGGTCAGGCCGCGCAGGTCGGTGCCGCGCTCGATCAGGCGGCGCAGGTCGCCGTCGGTGAAGATCCCGCCGACGCCGCCTTCCGCGTCGGTCAGCACCGCGCAGCCCAGGCCCTTGTCGGACATCACCCGCATCATGTCCAGCAGCGGCAGGTCCGCGGCCACGCGCGGCAACGCGTCGCCGCTGCGCATCAGGTCGCGCACATGCGTGAGCAGCCGGCGGCCCAGCGAGCCGCCCGGATGCGAGCGCGCGAAGTCCTCGGCGCGGAAGCCGCGCGCGTCCAGCAGCGACACCGCCAGCGCGTCACCCAGCGCGATCTGCGCGGTGGTGCTCGCCGTCGGCGCGAGGTTCAACGGGCAGGCTTCCTGCGCGACGCGCGAGTCCAGCACGAAATCCGAGTGACGGGCCAGCGACGATGACAGGCCGCCGGTCATGCCGATCAGCGTCACGCCCAGCCGCTTGAGCACCGGGATGATGGCGTTGAGCTCGTCGCTCTCGCCGGAGTTGGACAGCGCCAGCACGATGTCCGCGGGCGTGACCATGCCCAGGTCGCCATGGCTGGCCTCGCCGGGATGCACGAAGAAGGCCGGCGTGCCGGTGGAGGCGAGCGTGGCGGCGATCTTGCGGCCCACATGGCCGCTCTTGCCCATGCCCATCACGACGACGCGCCCCTGGCAGTCCAGGATCTTGTGGATGACCTGGACGAAGGCGTCGCCCAGGCGGGGACCGAGCGCGAGCAGCGCGTCGGCCTCGACCTGCAGGGCCTGCCGCGCGACGTCGAGCACACGGGAATGGGTAAGGGCGGCGTGAGTCGTCATAAGGGCGAAAGTGTAGCCGCCGGGGTCGATTCAGTCCGGCGCCGGACCCAGTCGCATCGCCACGCAGAAGCCCGCCGCCATCGGCGGCAGACGCAGGTCGCCGCCGTGCGCGCGAGCCACCAGGTCGGCCATCATGAGCCCCAGTCCCATGCGGCCTTCGTACTGCTGCCGCTCCAGCGCGTCATTGAGGTCCACGCGCTGCCAGTCGGCCACGCCGTCACCGTTGTCCCGCAGCTCGATCAGCCGGCCGCCGTCAGGTTGCGCCGTCAGCGCCAATGTGATGCGCGACGCGCCATGCCGGAACGCGTTGTCGATCAGGTTGAGGAGCGCCGCGGCGAGCAGGTCGGGGTCGGCATCGATGCCGTCCTGATCCTCGGGCAGGTCCAGCGCCAGGCCGTCTGGCAGCGGCAGCAGCGAGACCAGCTCGATCAGGTCGATGCGCTGCCAATGCAGGCTCATGCCGGTGCGGAACAGCGTGAGCAGCGCGGTGACCACGCGGCGCAGCCGATCCGCCGCCTCGCGCGTGCGCTGCAGGCGGCCGCGCGCCTCGGGCGGCGCCTCGCGCAAGGCCATCGCGAGTTGCGCGTCCATGCCCGCCAACGGCGTTCTCAGCGCATGCGCGGCGTGCGCGCTGAACGCGCGCTCGTTGGCCACGCGCTGCGCCAGGCGCTGACCCAGGTCCAGCACCGCGCCGCGGATCTCGGCCAGCTCGCGCCGATGCTGCTCGGGCAGCAGCTGGCGGGTGTCCAGCGGGTCGTAGTGGGCAACCGCGCCGGCCAGCTCAGCCAGCGGCGCGAGCTCGGCGCGCGCCCGGCTGGTCATCCACAACATGCACAGGCCGCCCACCAGCAGCGCCGACAACGCGCTCGCCAGCCCGACGCGGCTGCGAACCTCCTTCCGCTCGGCGCTGGTCTGCGCCACCATCAGCCAGCACTGGCCCGCCGGCGTGGGGATCGAGCGCACATGCACGCGCCAGTCGTCGCCGTCGCTGCCGTCGTCGACCCAGTCGCTGAAGCCGGGCGGCAGCTTCCAGGCCTTGACCGGCGCCAGCGGCGAGCGGTGCAGCAGCTCGCCGCGCGGGCTGACGAGCTGCCAGGCGAAATGGGTGCTCAGGTCGTCGCTGTCGGCGATCTCCGCCGGCATCGCGCTGCCCTGGCGCAGCAGCTGGCCCAGCACCTGCGAGGACGCCTGCAGGGTCTCGTCGAGCAGCTCGTCGACCTCCTCCTGCACGACGAGCCACACGCTCACGCCGGCCAGCACCGCCCAGAAGGCGGAGATCAGCAGCAGCTGGCGCGCCAGCCGCCCGGCGATGGTGGGGCGGCGCGGTCCGGGAGCCGCCGTACTCACGCGGCCTCCGGACCGAGCCGATATCCCAGTCCGCGCACGGTCTCGATGAGCTCGCGCCCGAGCTTGCGGCGCAGGCTGGACACGTGGACCTCGAGCGCGTTGCTGAGCACCTCGGCGTCATCGCCCAGGACCTGCAGCTCGAGGTCGCGCTTGGGATAGAGCCGTCCGGCGCGTTGCGCCAACGCCTCCAGCACGGCCCACTCGCGCGCGGTGAGCTCCACCGGATGACCCGCGCGCGACGCGCGCTTGGCCGCGAGGTCCAGCACGACATCGCCATGGCGGCGCTGGGAACTGCTGGCGCCGACATGGCGGCGGCTGACCGCGCGCAGCCGGGCCGCGAGTTCCTCCGGCGCGAAGGGCTTGACCAGGTAGTCGTCGGCGCCGCCATCCAGACCCTGCAGCCGGTCGGCGAGCAGGTCACGCGCGGTCAGCATCAGCGCCGGCGTCGACACGCCGCGCTGGCGCAGGCCGCGCAGCCAATCCAGGCCGGAGCCGTCGGGCAACTGCCAGTCGACCAGCAGCGCGTCGAATTCCTCGTGCTGCCGGGGCAGCACGTCCGACAGCCGCCGCGCCCAGGTGACCTGATGGCCCTCGGCGCGCAGGAAGTCGCGCAGACCCTCGCCCAGCAGTTCGTCGTCCTCGAGCAGCAGCAGTCGCATGGAATCTCTTGGGGCCCCGAGGGCCGGTTCGTCGAGCCGAAGGATGGTACCGGCACCCTTGACTCGTGCCGGGCGCTGGACGGCGTGTGAATGGACGTGAGAAGCGCCCGCGCGCTTCAGCCGGGCTTCAGCTTAGCTTCAGGAGGACTTCAGCGCCAAGGCGCCCACTGCGCGTCGTGAAGCCGAACCCCCTCTCCTCGCTGACGTCTTCCTTGTCCTCCTCCCTCTCGCCGACCCTTTCGGTGGGGGGCGGTGCCGCGTCGACGTCCACGCTTTCGCCCGCGTTGTCGCCCGTCGGGGCGATGTCGCTGCCCGACCTGCGCCGAGGCTGGATCCTCGCGCTGGCGGGCCTGGCGGCCTTGCTGTCGTGGGATGCCGCGGGCTGGGACCTCGCCGTGGTGCGGCTGTTCGGGGATTTGCACGGCTTCGCGCTGCGCGACCACTGGCTGACCTCCGGCCTGATGCATCAGGGCGGGCGCTGGCTGGCCACCGGGCTGGCCGTGATGCTGCTGATCAACGCGGTGCGTCCGCTGTGGCCCGGCCTGACCCGGCGCGAGCGCTGGGGCGCCGTGGCGCTGACGGCGGTGAGCCTGACCGTGATTCCACTGCTCAAGCAAGGCAGCACGACGAGTTGCCCCTGGGACCTGGCCGAGTTCGGCGGGGTCGCGCATTACGTGTCGCACTGGAGTTTCGGCGTGCGCGACGGCGGCCCGGGTCATTGCTTCCCGTCCGGCCATGCGAGCTCCGCGTTCGCGTTCTTCAGCCTGTTCTTCATGCTGCGCCGGGCGTATCCGACGCAGGCCCGCCTGGCGCTGGGCGCGGTGGTCGTGCTGGGCGTGATGTATGGCGTCGCGCAGATGGCGCGCGGCGCGCATTACCCCAGCCACACGATGTGGACCGCCTGGATCTGCTGGACGCTCGCGATGGTCGCGTCCCCGTGGATGCGCCCGCGCTCGCGCTGAGGCGTCCGCGAGACGTCCGCGAGGCGTCCGTCACCCCCAATGAAAATCGGGCCCCGAGGGGCCCGATGTGCTTTGCCGATCGTGCTTGATCGGCTGGTAACCGCACGAAACCCGAGGGGCTTCGCGCGGTGTCCCGAACCGTGGATCAGGGGTACAGGCCGCGCTCCTCGCGCGCTTCCAGCACCCGCGTGCAGGCCACGGTGAAGGCCGCCGTGCGCAGCGGGATCTTGTGCTGCTCGGCCGTGTCCCAGATGCCCTTGAACGCGCCGACCAGGATCTTGTCCAGACGGACGTTGATCTCGTCCTCGGTCCAGAAGAAGGACGAGAAGTCCTGCACCCATTCGAAATAGGACACCGTCACGCCGCCCGCGTTGGCGATCACGTCGGGGACGACGATGATGCCGCGGTCCGCCAGCATGGCGTCGCCGTCCGGCGTCGTCGGGCCGTTGGCGCCTTCCAGCACCAGGCGGGTCTGGACGCGCTTGGCGCGCTCACCCGACAGCTGGCCTTCCAGCGCGGCCGGGATCAGCACGTCGGACTTCACGTCCCAGAAGTTCTCGTTGTCGATGCGGTCGGCACCCTTGAAGCCGCCGACGCCGCCGGTGTGGGCGACGTGTTCCAGCAGCGAGCCCATGTCCAGGCCGTTCTCGTTCAGGATGGTGCCGGTGTGGTCCTGCACGGCGACGACCTTGGCGCCGTTGGCGCAGAACATCTTGGCCGCGACCGAGCCCACGTTGCCGAAGCCCTGCACCGCGACGCGGGCGCCTTCCATGTTGATGTTCAGACGGCGCATCGCCTCGCGACCGACGACGAACACGCCGCGGCCGGTGGCGGCCACGCGGCCCAGCGAGCCGCCCAGCGCGATGGGCTTGCCCGTGACGACGCCCGTGGCGGTGGCGCCGACGTTCATCGAGTACGTGTCCATCATCCAGGCCATGATCTGGCCGTTGGTGTTCACGTCAGGCGCGGGGATGTCCTGCGTGGGGCCGATGATCATGCCGATCTCGCTGGTGTAGCGGCGGGTGATCTTCTCCAGCTCCTTCATGGACACCGTCTTGGGGTCCAGGCGGATGCCGCCCTTGGCGCCGCCGTAGGGCAGGTTGACGGCGGCGTTCTTGACCGTCATCCAGGCCGACAGCGCCATCACTTCTTCCAGCGTGACGTCGGGGTGGTAGCGCACGCCGCCCTTGCCGGGGCCGCGGGTCAGCGAGTGCTGCACGCGATAGCCCTCGAAGTGGGCGATGGTGCCGTTGTCCAGTTCGATGGGGATGTCCACGATCAGCGCGCGCTTGGGCCGGCGCAGCGTTTCCACCCAGCGTGCCAGCTTGCCCAGGTAGGGCTCGACGGCGTCGATCTGGGACAGGTAGGTGCCCCAGGGACTGTTGCGCGTGGGGGAAACGAAAGACAGGTTGGGCATGAAATGCTCCGTAACTTTTCGGTGGCGCGAACGGTACCCCGAAGCCCTGACCGTCCGCCACGTCCGGCAAAGCCGAGTGCACATGCGGGCATGCGCCCCGTGCATAAGGCGGGTAGTTTGCGCCTGTCACGTGACCTAAGCCAAGCCCCCGATGGGCGAGACCGGGTTCCCCCGCACGTGGGCCCCGCCTCGCTCCGGAGGGGGCGCTCCGGGCGCGCGGTTGCGCAAACCCCACTGCGCCCCGGCCTGCCGGCACGCGCCGGCCAGTACTATCGCCGGCATGCTTTCCGCGCTGGACCTGACCCTCATCTACCTGATCGCCGCCGTGCTCGGCGTGGTGGTCTGCCGTTCGCTGAAGCTGCCGCCGATCCTGGGCTACCTGGTGGTGGGCGTGCTGATCGGGCCCAACGCGCTGGCGCTGGCCAGCGACGTCCCCGGGGTGCAGCACCTGGCCGAGTTCGGCGTCGTCTTCCTGATGTTCGCGATCGGTCTGGAGTTCAACCTGCCCAAGCTGCACAGCATGCGGTCCATGGTGTTCGGGCTGGGACTGCTGCAGGTCGTGGTGACCATCGGAGGCACGATGGCGGGCAACGTCTTCCTGCGCTGGCTGTTCGGCGTGATGGGCTGGCCCTGGGACCTGGGCTGGCAGGGCTCGCTGGTGCTGGGCGCGGCGATGGCGATGAGCTCCACCGCGATCGTCGTGAAGCTGATGGCCGAGCGGCTGGAGCTGGAGAGCGAGCATGGCCGGCGCGTGATCGGCGTGCTGCTGTTCCAGGATCTGGCCGTGGTGCCGCTGCTGGTGCTGATCCCGGCGCTGGGCGGCAGCGGCACGCAGATGATCGAATCGCTGGGCTGGGCGGGTCTGAAGGCCGTGGTGCTGCTGGTGCTGTTGCTGACCGGCGGCCAGCACGTGATGCGGCGCTGGCTGACGCTGGTGGCCCGGCGCAAGAGCCAGGAGCTCTTCATGCTGAACCTGCTGCTCGTCACGCTGGGCCTGGCCTGGCTGACCGAGCACGCCGGCCTGTCGCTGGCGCTGGGGGCGTTCGTGGCCGGGATGCTGATCGCGGAGACGGAATACAAGCATCAGGTGGAGCTGGACATCCGGCCCTTCCACGACGTGCTGCTCGGGCTGTTCTTCATCACCATCGGCATGCGGCTGGACTGGCAGACGCTGGTCTATCAATGGCCGCTGGTGATCATCCTGACGCTGGTGCCGACGATGGCGAAGTTCGTGCTCGTGGCGGGGCTGGCCAAGCTCTTCCGCGCGCCGACCGGGGTGGCCCTGCGCACGGGCCTGTACCTGGCGCAGGCCGGTGAATTCGGATTCGTGCTGCTGACGCTGGGCGCGCAGCACAACCTGATCGCCGCGCAGTGGGTGAGCCCGGTGCTGGCGGCGATGGTGCTGTCGATGCTGATGACGCCGCTGATCATCGAACACAGCAACCGCATCGTGATGAAGCTGTCGGCCAGCGACTGGCTGCTGCAGTCGGTGCAGTTGACGACGATCGCCAAGAAGTCGATCAAGACCGACGCGCACGTGATCATCTGCGGCTATGGCCGCAGCGGGCAGAACCTGGCCACGCTGCTGGAGGCCGAGCACATCCCCTACATGGCGCTGGACCTGGATCCCGATCGCGTGCGGCAGGCCGCGGCGGCCGGCAAGAGCGTGGTCTTCGGCGACGCCGCGCGGCTGCCCAGCCTGATGGCGGCCGGCCTGACGCGGGCCAGCGCGGTGGTCATCTCGTACCACGACACGGCGTCCGCGCTGAAGGTGCTGCACGAGGTGCGCGGACATGCGCCGCATGTGCCGGTGGTGGTCCGCACGATCGACGACACCGACCTCGAGAAGCTGCGCGCCGCCGGCGCGACCGAGGTCGTGCCCGAGGCGATCGAGGGCTCGCTGATGCTGGCCAGCCACGCGCTGGCGCTGGTCGGTGTGCCGATGCGCCGGGTGCTGCGCATCGCGCGCGATGCGCGGGACCGTCGCTACGGGCTGCTGCGCGGGTATTTCCACGGCGCGGATGACGACACCGCGGAAGAGCGCGATCAGGCGCGGCTGCAGTCGATCAGCCTGCCGCTGGCGAGCATCCTCGAAGGCCGCACGCTGGCGGACATCGGCGTCGCGACCTGGGGCGTGAGCGTGGTGTCGGTGCGCCGGCCCAACGGCGCGGTCAGAGAGGCCAGCGACGACCTCGTGCTGCAGGGCGGCGACACGCTGGTGGTCTCGGGCACCCCCGAGGCGCTAGCGCGCGCGGAACACGGGCTGCTGGTGGGCTGATCCCTCTTCCTCCCCTCGCCCGCGGAGCGGGAGAGGGGTGGGGGTGAGGGCTCGTATGAGGGCACGGTGCCCTTCGAAGAGCCCTCACCCCCCGCCCTCTCCCGCTTCGCGGGCGAGGGAGCCAAAGGGTCTCCAATCAGGGGGGCGAGTGCCACTTGTGTTTCTCCGGTCGCTTCCGACATCACCGCCGGCATGAGCAGGCGCGAACCCTCGCGACTGAGGTGGCCCTGGTCGCGGTACATCGGCACGCCGTCCCGTTCGACCTGACAGGTCGTCGCGTCGCACAGCAGCGGCTCGAAACGCAGCACGGGCAGCCGCGCATCCGACTTCGCCAGCGCGGCGATGAACGCGAGCTCCGACGCGCGGCGCCGCTCGTCGTCCTTCACATCGATCACGCAGCCCGGCGTCGCGCCTATGGTCCAGCGCCGCGCCTGGCGCCGTTCCAGGCAGCCCGCGACGTCGAAGGGCGCTGACGGCGGCGGCGCGACGACCATCACCCGCTTGCCCATCGCGCGCAGCCGCCGCACGGTCTCGGCCATGTCCGCGAGCAGGGCCTCGCGCATCGGCGCCTCGCCGCGCACGCGCATCTCGCCCACGCCACCGCGCGTGCGCTGCAACTCGTAGGTCGACGCATCGAGGTATTGCGTCAGCAGGCTGGACAACACCACGGTGTCGATCTCCGGATGACGCGCGAGCCAGCGCAGCACCGAGGCGTTGAAGTCCTGGCACTGCTCGATCCACGGGGAGGCGAAGCTGTGACCGCGGCCCAGTCCGGGCCGTACCGGCGTCAGGCCCGGGAACGGGCCGCACGAGGACTTCGTTGCCTGCACGAGTCCCTGATCGCTGGCCACGCGGACCAGCCCGGGGACGAGGTGCATCGCATACGAGTCACCCCACACCAGCCAGCGGGCGCCGGGCCGGGTGCGGCAATCCTCGCGGCCGTCGAAGGGTTCCTCGGCGTCGCAGTTGGCGGACAGGCCGTAGTTGGGCTTGCGCAGCTCGACGAAGTCGACCGCGCCCGGCGGTGGCTTGTGCAGCGCCAGCGCGATGCCGCCCGCGGCCAGCGCCACCGTGCCGCCGCCCAGGATCCAGGCACCACGAGGCCCGGTGAGCAGCGCCTTCGCCGGCCGCTCGATGCCGCGATGCAGCAGCCACGCCAGCGGGAACGCGAGCAGCGCCGCGCCGACACGCCAGGCCATCAGCCCCTGCGGATCGGCCTTCAGTCCGACCCACGCGTTGTGCAGGAACGCGATGAGCGGCCAATGCACGAGGTACAGCGCATAGGACCCATCACCGATGCGCACCAGCGGCGTGGCCACACGGGGCAGCCGGGCCGGCTCGCGCATCAGCAGCACGAGCGTGGCCAGGCCCACGATCAGCGCCGCCGGGCCCGGATGCGCGGCGCCGAACCACTGCGGCGCCGCCGGCACGATCAGCAACAAGGCCCAGGCCGGCCAGGACATCCAGCGCAGCAGCGCTTGCAGTCTCGCCGCGCCGGCCATCGTGGACGTTCCCTCGTGGTTCGCGACCAGCATCGCGCCGATCGATCCCAGGCCCAGCTCCCAGGCACGCGCGGGCAGTAGGTAGAAGGCCGCGCTGGCATCGATCGGCTGCCACAGGACCATCAGCGCGACGCTCGCCGCGGTGACCGCGACGGTCATGCCCAGGCGCCATCGCGCCGGGCTGAAAACCAGCAGGGCCGGCAACAGCAGGTAGTACTGCTCCTCCAGTGCCAGCGACCAGAAGTGCAGCAGCGGCTTGAGATCGGACGCCCCCTGGAAGTAGCCGGTCTGTTTCCACAGCACGACGTTGCTGGCGAAGCCCAGCGCGCCGAGCAGCTGACCCACGAAGTCGATCTGCTCGCTGCGGTTGAGCGCCCACGGCACGGCCAGCAGCGTCGCGCCGAGCACGACATACGCCGCGGGCAACAGGCGGCGCGCTCGCCGGCCATAGAACGCCCGGAAGCTGAAAGCGCCGCGTGCGAGCGCGCGCCGGATCAGCCCGGTGATGAGGAAACCCGAGATGACGAAGAAGATGTCCACGCCCAGGTAGCCGCCCGAGGCGCCGGGAATCTGCGCGTGATACAGCAGTACCCACAGCACGGCGATCGCGCGCAGCGCCTGGATGTCGTCGCGCAGCGGGACCTCGCCGGCCGTCTGCGGCCCATGCGGGAGATGAAAGGTGTTCGGGGCGGGGCTTGTCACCAAGGCGTCAGGTCGGGCAGGGCGGGAGAAGCGACGGATTGTGGCCTGCCGCCTGCGTGACAGTGCGCCCCGTGCCCTTGCGCCACACTGCCGCCCATGTTGGACACCCTGCCCCGCAGCCCGCAACGCCGCCGCGTCTATCTGATGCGCCACGGCGCGGTGACCTACTTCGACGGCACGACCGGCCGTCCGGTGCTGCCCGAGCAGGTCCGGCTCAACGACGACGGCATCGCGCAGGCGCGGGCCGCCGGCGACGCCTTCCGCGCCGCGGGCGTGCGCTTCGATCGCGTGATCGTCTCGGGCCTGCCGCGCACCGTGGAGACAGCGGACCTGGTGCTGCGTCACGCGGGCCAATCCGATCTCGCGCCGCAGGTCTGGCCCGAGTGGCAGGAGATCCGCGGCGGCCGCCTCGGCGACATCCCGCAAGACCAGCTCGCGCAGGCCTTCACCGGCCTGCAGCGCAGCCCGGTCGCCGAGTCCCAGCGCTTCCTCAACGGCGAGAGCATCGGCGAGCTGCTGGACCGCGTGCTCGGCGGCGTCGCCCGGCTGCAGGCCGATCCGGACTGGGACTGCGCGCTGCTCGTGCTGCACGGCGTCGTGAACGCGGCGCTGCTGTCGCACGCGGTGACCGGCGGCCAGCGTGTGATGCTGGGCAGCTGGGTCCAGTCGCCGGCCTGCATCAATGTGCTGGACGTCGCGCCGCCGGCCGGGGACCTGCCCGGTGACTGGCTGCTGCGCGTCTGCAATTTCGCCCCGACCCATCCGCTGCATGCGGAGGAGCGGTCCACCACGATGGAGGCGCTGTTCGCGCAGTACCTCCGCTATCGCAGCCAACGCGAGACCTCTTCATGAACTTCGACTACAGCCCCAAGGTGGACCAGCTGCGCGAGCGCCTGCTGGCGTTCTTCGACGAGCACATCTATCCCAACGAGCACCGCTACCACGCCGAGATCGAGGCCAACCGCCGCGCGGGCAACGCGTGGATCCCGACGAAGGTGATCGAGGAGCTCAAGCCCAAGGCCCGCGCCGCCGGACTGTGGAACCTGTTCCTGCCGCGCTCGGCGCGTGCGCCCGAAGGGCTGTCCAACCTCGAGTACGCGCCGCTGTGCGAGATCATGGGCCGCGTGTACTGGGCGCCGGAGGTCTTCAACTGCTCGGCTCCGGACACCGGCAACATGGAGACGCTGGAGCGCTACGCGAGCGAGTCGCTCAAGGACCGCTGGCTGGAGCCGCTGCTGCGCGGCGAGATCCGCTCGGCCTTCCTGATGACGGAGCCCGACGTGGCCTCGTCGGACGCGACCAACATCCAGTGCCGCATCGAACGCGACGGTGACGACTACGTCATCAACGGCACGAAGTGGTGGTCCTCGGGCGCCGGCGATCCGCGCTGCGCGCTGTATATCGTGATGGGCAAGACCAATCCGGACGCTGGCCGCCACGAGCAGCAGTCGATGGTGCTGGTGCCGGCCAACACGCCGGGCATCACCGTCAAGCGCCACCTGAGCGTCTTCGGCTACGACGATGCGCCGCACGGCCACATGGAGATTGAACTCAAGAACGTGCGCGTGCCGGTGGAGAACATCCTGCTGGGCGAGGGCCGCGGATTCGAGATCGCGCAAGGCCGCCTCGGACCGGGCCGCATCCACCACTGCATGCGCTCGATCGGCGCGGCGGAACGCGCGCTGGAGCTGATGTGCAAGCGCGCGATCTCGCGCGTGGCCTTCGGCAAGACCATCGCCCAGCAGACCGTGACGCAGGAGCGCATCGCCGAGGCGCGCTGCAGCATCGAGCAGGCGCGCCTGCTGACGCTCAAGGCCGCGTACATGATGGACACGGTGGGCAACAAGGTCGCCAAGGCCGAGATCGCGATGATCAAGATCGTGGCGCCGTCGATGGCGCTCCAGGTGATCGACTGGGCGATGCAGGTGCATGGCGGCATGGGCGTCAGCGACGACACGCCGCTGGCCTACATGTGGGCGGGCCAGCGCACGCTGCGCTTCGCCGACGGTCCGGACGAGGTGCATCGCAACTCGCTGGCCAAGCTGGAGCTGGCACGCCACATGACGCTGCCCAACGCGGGCGACATGCCCGTCACGCGCGGCGGCTGAGGACTTTCGTACACCGTCACCCCAAAAGCGTGGCATCGCTCCAACGAGGGGACGTCGCCGGAACTGGTGTCTCCCCCCGGAGAGCGGTATTCATCACGGAAACCGGTGGCTAGGATCAGCCACCTTTTTTCCTGGACGCTGCTTCAGCGCCGATGCCCGCGATGAACCGCTTCGCCGAAGTCCGCACCTGGCCCTTGCTGGCGTTCGCGCTGCTCGTGGGCCTGCAGGCGATCGTGCTCACGGTCAGCCTGGGCGGCTATGCGGTGGAGGGCTGGCTGGCGTGGATCGGGATGGCCTCGCTGGCGCTGACGGTGCTGCTGGCGGTGGCGGTGGTGTCGACACTGGCCCGGGCGCAGGCGCGCGCGAAGCTGGCCCAGCGCACGATGGAAGAAGCGATCGACGCCTTGCCCGCCAGCGTGGAGATCTTCGACGCCGACGACCGGCTGATCGCGTACAACCGGCGCCTGGTCGAGATCTACCCGCACATGCTGCGCCACTTCCAGCGCAAGTGCACGTTCGAGGACCTGGTGCGGGAGTCGCTCGCGCGCGGCGGCGTGCCGGAAGCCCGCGGCCGCGAGCCCGAGTGGCTGGAGGAGCGCAAGCAGGCGCGCGGCAAGCAGACCTCGCCGCTGCTGCAGCGCGTGCACGACGACATGTGGCTGCGGATCTACGAGTCACGCACGCCATCGGGCGGCATCGTCGGCGTGCGCATGGACGTCACCGACCTGATCCATGAGCAGCAGCACCTGGCCGCCAGCCGCGCGCAACTGCGCGCGACGATCGAGTCGGCCGCCAACGGGATCCTGACGCTGGACTCCGGCGGCCACGTGCTGGAAGCCAACCCGAGCTGCGAGCTGCTGTTCGGATTCACCGCGGCGGAGCTGCAGGGCGTGCACATCGGCATGCTGCTGGGCGCGTCCTCGGCCGCGATGCCGGATCCGAACGCGATGTCCGGCACCCCGCCGGATGCGCCGCTGGATCCGCGCGCGCTGCTGGGTCAGCCGCGCGAGTTCACCGCGCGGCATCGCAGCGGCGAAGCGCTGCACCTGCAGCTGGCGATCGCGGAAGTCCGCACCGACACGATCCACCTCTACGTCTGCATCGTCACCGACCTGACCGAACGCAAGCGTCAGGAAGAGCGGCTGCGGCGCGCCAACGAGCTGCTGGCGCGGCAGTCGACCACGGACGGGCTGACGGGCGTCGGCAATCGGCGGCTCTTCGATCAGCTGCTGCAGACCGAATGGCACCGCGCCACCCGCGCGAATCGCCCGCTGGCCTTGCTGATGGTCGACATCGATCACTTCAAACAATACAACGACGCCTACGGCCATGTCTCCGGCGACGATTGCCTGCGCCGCGTGGCCACCCTGCTGCGCAGCTGCGCGGGCCGGGGCGGGGAGTCGGTCTGCCGCTACGGGGGCGAGGAATTCGCCGTGCTGCTCGTGGACACGGATCTCGCCGGCGCTCAGGTGGTCGCGCAACGCTGCCTGGACAGCGTGCGGCTGGCCGCGATCGAGCATGTGGGTTCGCCGGTGAGACGGTCGGTCAGCCTGTCGATCGGCGTCGCGGCCTTCGTGCCGCAAACCGGCGAGGCGGCGCAACGCCTGATCCAGACCGCGGACTCTGCGCTGTACGAGGCCAAGCAGGCGGGGCGCGCCCGGCTGATCTGCCAGCAACAGACGGCCTGATCTCACGCGTTCTGAGCGCGGCGGCCAGGTCGACGCGTGGAGCGCGACAATCGCGTCCATGCAGCCCGCCGACCACACCCAAGACCCGATCGCTTTCCTGAAGCAGCAGATCCGCACCGTGCCGGACTGGCCGGAGCCGGGCGTGCAGTTCCGCGACATCACGCCATTGCTGTCCAACCCGCGCGCGTTCCGCGTGTTGATCGATCAGTTCGTGCATCGCTACTTCGATGTCCGGCCCGACGCGGTCGCGGGCCTGGACGCGCGGGGGTTCATCATCGGGTCGGTGCTCGCGTATGAGCTCAATGTCGGTTTCGTGCCCATCCGCAAGAAGGGCAAGCTGCCGTTCACGACGGTGCAGGAGACCTATGAGCTGGAATATGGCAGCGCGACCGTGGAGATGCACACCGATGCGGTGAAGGCCGGTGATCGCGTGCTGCTGATCGACGACCTGATCGCCACCGGCGGCACGATGATGGCCGGCAAGCGGCTGCTGGAGCGTCTGGGCGCCGAGGTCATCGAAGGCGCGGCGATCGTCGACCTGCCGGAGCTGGGCGGCTCGCAGCGGCTGCGCGATGGCGGCCTGAAGGTGTTCACGCTGGTGGCCTTCGACGGGCATTGAGCGGCCAAAGAAAAAGGCCCGCCGTCGCCGGAAGGCCTTTTGCATGGGGCGTCGAGCTTCAGAAGCGGACACCTCGCGGTGCCCGTCGTTCAACTCGTCAGGCGGCGCTGAGCCACATGGACGTATCGAACGCGCTGCACATCATCGGCATGTTCACGCCGAAGTTGGGGTTCGGATTCGCCTTGGTGCTCTTGATCACCGGCTTCACTTCGGGGGCCGTTTCAGTCGCCCGCTCCCAGGACACGTTGTCTTGAGAGCGGGCTACTGAAAAGAATAGAAACACCTGAATGAGATCTTCCGTTCCGCCCAGAAGTCGGCGGCCTCACGGAAGACGTCGAGCAGCTGTTCGCGGGCCTCGCGGTCGAACCTGGCATGATCCGGCAGCTGGTCGAGAACCACGACGAATCCTGGCTGCGCGCCCGACTTGTGGACCAGATTGGTCATGCAGTCGTACAGCGCGTCCATGTTCTTCCCGAAATGCGCCGGGAACAGGAAGCTGCTGGCGATCAATTCCAGTACGTCCTGTTTGGTCTCCGCTGGAGACAGGTCGGCGTACAGGAAATGTTGGCCGGCGTCCTGCGCGGCCTGCATCAAGTCCTCGACCCGGTAGGCTCTGATCGCCTGCACGATGTTGGGACGGACTGTCTGCAAAAGCATTGTCGCGTTCCTCCTAGATGGGGTATCCGAGTTCATGTCCAGCCCAAACCACGCCACCGGACAGCACCCGCTGCGGGGCCTGCAATCTTCGGGGTGTGGGTGGGTCAGAGAGGGTTAACCCTGAACTCTGAGACCGTGATGGTACAGAAACGGGCCCAAATGCTCAAGCCAGGGGCTACCACAATGCCATAAAAAGCGGCATTGTGAGCGTGTGCATACTTTTGCTGTATCGCTAGCAACTATGAGTAGTCATCCAGCAGAAATCGGCTGGTGAGCCACTACAAACTTTTTATAAAGGCCGGTTCCGGGGTCGGGATTGAAAGCCCTCCGCGGCCCGGGAATGGGGCACTGGGAGGGCTTCCCGGCTGCCGGGTCAGCGTGCGGCGTTGGCGTCCGCGACCGTCAGCGCGGTCATGTTCACGATGCGGCGAACGGTGGCCGACGGGGTGAGCACGTGGACCGGCTTGGCCGCGCCGAGCAGGACCGGGCCGATCGCGATGCCACCGCCGGCGGCCGTCTTCAGCAGGTTGTAGCTGATGTTGGCGGCGTCGATGTTGGGCATCACGAGCAGGTTGGCCTCGCCGGTCAGCGTGCTGCTGGAGACGAGCTGCTCGCGGTAGTGCGGGTCCAGCGCCGCGTCGCCATGCATTTCCCCGTCGGCTTCCAGCCAGGGTGCCTGCTCCTTGATCAGCGCCAGCGCGTCGCGCATCTTCACCGCGGACGGGCAGTTGCTCGAGCCGAAGTTGCTGTGCGACAGCAGCGCCGCCTTCGGTCGCAGGCCGAAACGCATCATTTCCTCGGCGGCCATGATGGTGATCTCGGCGATCTGGTCGGCGGTCGGGTCGTAGTTGACGTGGGTGTCGACCAGCATGACCTGGCGACCCGGCAGGATCAGCCCGTTCATGCAGGCGAAATTCTTGACGCCCGGACGCTTGCCGATGACCTGGTCGATGTACTGCAGGTGCATCGCGGTGTTGCTCCACGTGCCGCAGAGCATCCCGTCGACCTCGCCCTTGTGCAGCATCATCGCGCCGATCAGCGTGAGGCGGCGGCGCATCTCGATCTTGGCCAGCTGCTGCGTGACACCCTTGCGCTCGGTCATCGCGAGGTAGGTCTGCCAGTAGTCGCGATAGCGATGATCGAACTCGGTGTTCACGACGTCGTAATCGCGGCCTTCCTGCAGACGCAGGCCGAAACGTTCGCAACGCTGCGCGATCACCTGCGGGCGGCCGATCAGCGTCGGACGGGCGATGCCTTCGTCGACGACAACCTGCACCGCGCGCAGCACCCGTTCCTCTTCGCCTTCAGCGTAGGCGACGCGCTTGTGCTTGGCCTTCTTCGCGATCTGGAAGATCGGCTTCATCGTCGTGCCGGAGGCGTAGACGAAGCTCTGCAGCTTCTCCAGGTAGGCGGGCATGTCCTGGATCGGACGCAGCGCCACGCCAGAGGCTTCCGCCGCCTTGGCCACCGCCGGCGCGATCTTCATCATCAGGCGCGGGTCGAAGGGCTTGGGGATCAGGTACTCGGGGCCGAAGCTCAGGTTGGCGCCGGCATAGGCGGCGGCCACGACCTCGCTCTGTTCGGCTTGCGCGAGTTCAGCGATCGCGTGGACGGCGGCGATCTCCATCTCGTCGTTGATCGTGGTGGCGCCGCAATCCAGCGCTCCCCGGAAGATGTAGGGGAAGCACAGGACGTTGTTGACCTGGTTCGGATAGTCGGTCCGGCCGGTGGCCATCAGCGCGTCGTTGCGGATCGCATGGACGTCCTCGGGCTGGATCTCCGGATTCGGATTGGCCAGCGCGAAGATGATCGGGGTGGCGGCCATCGAGGCGACCATGTCCTGCTTGAGCACACCGCCCGCGGACAGGCCCAGGAACACGTCGGCGCCCTGGATGACCTCGCGCAACGAGCGCTGCTCGGTGGGCTGGGCGTAGACGGCCTTGTCCGGGTCCATCAGCTCGGTGCGGCCTTCGTAGACGACGCCGGCCAGGTCGGTGACCCAGATGTTGGACCTGGGCAGGCCCAGCTTCACCAGCAGGTTCAGGCAGGCCAGCGCGGCGGCGCCGGCGCCCGAGGTCACCAGCTTCACCGAGGCGATGTCCTTGCCCGCCACCTTCAGCCCGTTGAGCAGGCCGGCGGCCACGACGATCGCCGTGCCGTGCTGGTCGTCGTGGAAGACGGGAATCTTCATGCGCTTGCGCAGCTCGCGTTCGACGTAGAAGCAGTCCGGGGCCTTGATGTCCTCGAGGTTGATGCCGCCGAAGGTCGGCTCCAGCGCGGCGATCACGTCGACCAGCTTGTCCAGGTCCTTCTTCTCGTCGATCTCGAGGTCGAAGACGTCGATGCCGGCGAACTTCTTGAACAGGACGCCCTTGCCTTCCATCACCGGCTTGGAGGCCAGCGGACCGATGTCGCCCAGGCCCAGCACGGCGGTGCCGTTGGAGATCACCGCGACCAGGTTGCCGCGCGAGGTGTAGCGGAACGCGTTGGCCGGATCGGCCACGATCTCCTCGCACGCCGCGGCCACGCCCGGCGAATACGCCAGGGCCAGGTCACGCTGGTTGATCAGCTGCTTGGTGGCCGCGATGGCGATCTTCCCGGGGGTCGGGAACTCGTGATATTCGAGAGCGGCCTGGCGCAGCTGCGCACGTTTTTCTTCGGACGTGGACATGGGGGACTCTTCAGGTTGAAACCGGTCCGCCGTCGTGGGCCGGGTCGGCGATTGTAGGAGTCCGTCCCGACGGCGACAGTGCGGACTATGCGTATGCTGCATGTCGTCCGGGCCGCAGGGGCATACGCGAAACTGCGCACGCCGGGCCTGCCCGGCGGCGCCATACTCCTCGCCCCGCATGCCTTCTCCGACCTTCATGCTGCCCGCCGCGTCCACCCATCCCCTGACGCCGGGCGCCCGGCCGCGCCGCTGGCGCCGCGCGCTGCTCTGGGGCACGCTGGTCGGGCTGCTGCTGATCGCCCAGTCGCTGCTGCTGTCGCTGACGCTGAGCCATGAGGCGGCGCGCGCGCAGGAGGCGTCCGATCTCGCGGCCGCCGAGGTCACCGCGCGCGCCAAGCAGCTGATCGGCCGCGACCTGCAGGGCCTGCAGGGCCTGATGTGGGCCGAGGACGACGACTGGCGCGGCAACGCGGCGGCGCAACTGCGCCAGACCCGCGTGCTGCTGCGCATCGAGCTGCGCGACGCCGAGCGCCAGGTGCGCCGCGCGGTGGACACGCCGTATGCGCCGCCCTTGTTCTCGACGTTGGCGCGCGAACAACTCCAGATCGAGACCGAGCTCGCCTGCATCGCCGCGCTGAGACAGGGCACGCCGCTGTTCTCGCGCTCGTATTTCGTGCCGGGTCCGGGCGGCGAGGGCATGGAAGTGGCCGACCTCTGCCTGCCCCGCGTGCGCGCCGGGGAGCCGCGCTCCTACGTCGTGGCCACGATGGGGCTGCGGCCGCTGCTGGAGGAATCGGTGTCGCAGGATCAGGCGCGCCGCTTCGAGATGTCCTTCGTCGAGGGCGACGGCACGCGGCTGGCGCGCACCGGGCTGACGCGTGGCAGCGGCTTCTATCTGTCGGAACGCCTGCTGGACCTGCCGGGCCTGAGCCTGCAGCTGCGCGTGGACAACGCCACCGGCCGGCCGCAGCTGATTCCGAACCTGGCCACCGCGCTGGTGATCGGCTTGTCGCTGGCGCTGTTCGCGCTCGTCATCATCCTGGCGCGGGACACGCGCAAGCGCGCCCAGGCCGAGCACGCGCTGGCGGAGTCGCTCGCGTTCCGCCAGGCGATGGAGAACTCGCTGATCACCGGGCTGCGGGCGCGCGACCTGGACGGCAACATCAGCTACGTGAACCCCGCGTTCTGCGCGATGGTGGGCTATCCGGCGGAGGAACTGGTGGGCACGGGCCGGCCGCCGAACGCGCCGCCGTACTGGCCGCCGGAGTTCACCGACGAATACTGGCGCCGCCATCACGACCGCGAGGCTCGCTGGGAAGCCGGGCTGCCTCCGCGCGAGGGCTTCGAGACCGTGTTCGCGCGCAGCAGCGGCGAGCGCTTCCCGGTCATGATCTACGAGGCGCCGCTGCTCAACGCCGAGGGTCAGCAGACGGGCTGGATGAGCGCGGTGCTGGACCTGAGCGCGCAGCGCAAGGTCGAGGAGCTGTCGCGTCAGCAGTCGGACCGGCTGCAGGCGACGGCGCGCCTGGCGACGGTGGGCGAGATGGCCTCGCTGCTGAGCCATGAGCTGAACCAGCCGCTGGCGGCGATCGCGAGCTACGCGACCGCGTCGATCAACCTGATGGTGCGCGAGGCCGACGATCCGCAGACGCCGGCGATGGTGCGCCAGGCGGTGACGCGCATCGCCGAGCAGGCCGAGCGCGCGGGTCGCGTGATCAAGAGCGTGCACGACTTCGTGCGCCGTCGCGAGGCGGCGCGCGAGTGGGTCAATGTCGAGCAGCTGCTGGACGCGGTGCTGCCGCTGATCCGGCTGCAGGCCCGCAAGAGCGGGGCGCGCATCGAGATGGACGTGCCCCGCCACCTGCCGCGCGTCCGCTGCGACCGGACGATGGTCGAGCAGGTGCTGCTGAACCTCACCCGCAACGCGATCCAGGCGATGGACGGGCCCACGCCGCTGGCCGACCGGGCGCTGATCCTGCGCGTGAAGCGGTTGCAGCCCAAGTGGCTGAGTTTCGCGGTGATCGACCACGGGCCCGGCATTCCGCCCGAGGTCGCGCGTCAGCTGTTCACGCCGTTCTTCACGACACGCAGCGAGGGCATGGGCCTGGGCTTGAGCCTGTGCCGCACGGTGATCGAGCAGCACGGCGGCGCGATGGACTTCGAGAGCCGCGTGGCGCCCGCGTCGCCCACCGGCACCGAGTTCCGTTTCAGCCTGCCGTGCGAGGATGCGTCCGGCACGGCGCCGAAACCGGGCGCCGATCGCTTCCCCATCATTGGATCCGGAGAGTCCTCCACATGAAGCCGCAGTCCCTGCCGATGGTCTATCTCGTCGACGACGAGGAGGTGGTGCGCGACGCGCTCGCGTGGTTGCTGCGCTCGCGTCGGCTGCTGTCGGAAGGATTCGGCAGCGCCGAGGCCTTCGAGTCGATGCTGGATGCGCTGCCCCGCAGCGGACGGGACTGGCCCTCGGCGCCGAGCTGCCTGCTGCTGGACGTGCGCATGCCTGGCATGAGCGGGCTGGCGCTGTTCGAGCGCCTGATCGAGCGCGGCTTGCTGGACACGCTGCCGGTGATCTTCCTGACCGGTCACGGCGACGTGCCGACGGCGGTGGCCGCGGTGAAGCAGGGCGCCTACGACTTCGTCGAGAAGCCGTTCTCCGACAACGCGCTGGTGGACCGCGTCGAGCAGGCGCTGGCGCAGAGCGCGGCGGCGATCGAGGCGCGGGACTCGAAGGCGGCATTGGGCAGCCGCGTCGGCGATCTCACCGAGCGCGAGCGCGAGGTGATGCAGCTCGTCGTGCAGGGGCTGCCCAACAAGCTGATCGCCGATCAGCTCAACATCAGCGTGCGAACGGTGGAAGTGCACCGCGCGCGGGTGTTCGAGAAGATGGACGTGAAGTCCGCGGTCGAGCTGTCCAACCTGTTGCGCGGCGACAATGCCGCCCATGGGTGATTCTTCAGATCCGCGCGATCGACGGGACGGGCAGCCGCTGGGCGAGTTCGACCTGATCGCGCGCTACTTCGGCCGCACGGGGCGGGCCGGTCGCACCGAAGGGGGTGTGGTGTCGCTGGGCATCGGCGACGACTGCGCGGTGCTGACGCCGACCGCCGGGCACCAGTGGCTGGTGACGGCGGACATGCTGGTCGAGGGCCGGCACTTCCTGTCCACGGTCTCGCCGCGACGGCTGGGCCACAAGGCGCTGGCCGTGAACCTGAGCGACCTCGCCGCCTGCGGGGCGACGCCCCGGGCCTTCTTCCTGTCGCTGGCGTTGCCACGTGTGGATGAGAGCTTCCTGGCGGGATTCGCCCAGGGGCTCTTCGAACTGGCGGACGCCCATCAGATCGTGCTGGCCGGTGGCGACACCACCGCGGGGCCGCTCAATCTCAACATCACCGCGATGGGCGAGGTGCCGGCGGGGCAGGCCCTGCTGCGCTCCGGCGCTCGCGTGGGTGACGACATCTGGGTCAGCGGCACCTTGGGCGACGCGCGGCTGGCGCTGGAGGTGTTCCGCGGCACGCTGTCGCTGAGCGCCCATCAATTCGACGAAGTCCGGCTGCGCATGGAGATGCCCGAGCCGCGCGTCGCGCTCGGTCGAGCGCTGCGCGGCCTGGCGACCAGCGCGGTCGACGTGTCCGATGGACTGGCGGGTGATCTGGGCCATGTGCTGCAGCGCTCGCAGGTGGGGGCGACGCTGCGCCTGGCGGACCTGCCGCGCTCGGCGGTGCTGGGCGCGATGCCGGAGGACATCCAGCGGCTGTGCCTGCTCACGGGCGGCGACGATTACGAGCTCGTCTTCACCGCGCCGGCCGATGCGCACGCGCGGGTGCTGGAGGCGGGGCGGATGTCGGGCACGCCGGTGTACCGGGTCGGGCGCGTCGAGGACGCGCCGGGGTTGCGCGTCGTGGATGGCGCGGGCCAGCCGTTGCAGGGCACGCTGCAGAGTTTCGATCACTTCAAGTCATGAGCGCCGTTCGTCCGACCTTGGGTTTCATGCTGCGCCATCCGGCGCATTGGATCGCGATGGGCTTCGGGAGCGGGCTGTCGCCGAAGGCGCCGGGCACGGTGGGCACCTTGTGGGGCTGGGCCGCGTTCGTGGTGCTCAACCTGTGGCTCACGCCGATGCAATGGGCGCTGCTGATCGCGGCGAGCATCCCGGTGGGCTGGTGGGCGTCGACGGTGACGGCGCGGCATCTCGGGACCTGCGATCCGGGCTCGGTGGTCTGGGACGAGATCATCGCGATCTGGCTGGTGCTGTGGGTGCTGATGCCGGCGGGCTTCTGGTGGCAGCTGGCGGCGTTTGGCGTGTTCCGCTATTTCGACGCAGCCAAGCCGGGGCCGGTGCGCTGGGCCGACGCGCTGTTCAAGATCGAGCCGGGGCGGCCGGTGACGGTGTGGCAAGGCTTCGGGATCTTGTTCGACGATCTCGTGGCGGCCGGATGTACGCTCGTGGTGCTGGCGGGCGCGAGGGCGCTGCTGCATTGATCGATCCATCGACGAGGAGATCCCCATGCTGTTTCCCGACGAGTCTGAACTGATCGAACGCATCGCGTTGGCGCTGATCCAGCGCAAGGAGCGCATGGGCACGGCGGAGTCCTGCACGGGCGGGCTGATCGCGGCGGCGTGCACGAGCCTGGCGGGATCGAGCCAGTGGTTCGAGCGCGGGGTGGTGAGCTACAGCAACGAGGCGAAGACGGAGTTGCTGGGCGTGCCCGCGGCGCTGATCGGGCTGCATGGCGCAGTGAGCGGCGAGGTGGCCGAGCAGATGGCGCGGGGGCTGGTGTCGCATGCGCCGATCGACTGGGCGATCGCGGTGACGGGGGTGGCGGGTCCGGGCGGTGGCACGGACTCGAAGCCGGTGGGGACGGTGTGGCTGGCGCTGATGCATGGCCGCACGCGGATCCGCGTGTGGAAGGAACACTTCGCCGGCAATCGCCACGAGGTCCGCGCCCGCACGGTGCGCGCGGGGCTGGAGGCGCTGTGTGATGCGCTTGAGGACCGGGATAGCTGAGCGCGGCCGCTTCGGGTTGTCCCGCGCGATGTAGTCGCCAATGGCTGTCAGATCCGCTTTCGCCTTCTTCAGAAGGCGAACGATCATTTTTTCTTGTCGGCCATTGCCTGGTACTTGGCGATGAGGGGCAGGAAAACCTCCTCGACCGACTCCCCACCGCCGGAGGCGGCTTCTGCGACGCCTTCCGCGAAGGAGTCCTCGAAGGCTTTCAGCCTGGCTTCACGCCAACCCCGCAATTCCTCGCTGTCACGCAGCACCTGCGTGCGCGACGAATACTTTCCGCTCTCGATCAGATCCAGCACGATGGCCTCCAGTTCGGGTCCCAGGTCTGCGTGAATCATCTCGGTCGTGCCTGCAAAAGGAAATCACATCGTAGGGGGAGCAAGCATCCCCAACAAGCGGGGGACGCAGCTGACAACACGACAGCGCTAGCGTCGGCAATCGGCGTCATCGCGTCTGCGATCAGCGCCGGGTGTACATCGAACTCTTTCAAGTTGCGCGCTCAACTGAACTCGTCGCGCGGAGTCAGGCTCCGCAGAGATGAACCATCGACGACGAGGAACGCGTGAATGAATGACAGGCCGAACAAGCATCCCAGTACCTGGCCATCGCTGATCGGCTGGTCTGTTTTCGCCGGTTGTGGTTGTGCCATCGGGCTCATGACACTGGGAAGCATGGCGCCCGGACCGGCCATCTGGCTCGGGCTCGGAATGACCGCGTTCCACCTCGTCATCGGTGGACTTCGTATCTGGCGCCAACGCCGGAAGGGGAGACCATCCGCCACGCCTAAAGCGCGCTGAGGCTCACAACCCCGCCAGGATCGTGCTCGCGCGCGCGTCGCCGAGGTCGGGCGGTTGCCAGTCGCGGAGCCAGTCCGCGAACTGCTCGGCGGGCATCGGGCGCGACAGGAAATAGCCCTGCCCCTGATCGCATCCCAGCGTCTGCAGCAGCGTCCATTGCTTGGCCGTCTCCAGCCCCTCCGCCACCACAGACAAACCCAGGTTGTGCGCCAGCTCCACCGTCGATCGCACGATCTTCGCGTCGTCGATGTCGCGCTCCATGTTCATCACGAAACTGCGGTCGATCTTCAACTCGTCCACCGACAACTGCTTCAGATACGCCAGCGACGAGTACCCCGTGCCGAAGTCGTCGATCGACAGCTTGAACCCCAGCGCGTGCAGTTGCTCCAGCGTCTGCAGCGCCCGCTGCGGATCGTCCATGATCGCGGACTCGGTGATCTCCAGGCACAGCGCCGGCGGCGGCACCCCCGCCACCAGGTCCGCCACCTTGATCGGCAGGTCCTGATCCATCAGGTCGCGCGTCGACAGGTTCACGCTGATGGGCAGCGACAGACCCTCCCGTTGCAGCCCCATCCACGCCTGCGCCGACGCATGCAGCATCCACGCCGTGATCTGGCGGATGAAGCCCGTCTGCTCCGCGAAGGGGATGAACTCCATCGGCGGCACCAGCCCCCGCGTCGGATGCTGCCAGCGAACCAGCGCCTCCGCCCCGGCGATCTTCTGCCCGTGCAGATCCACCTTGGGCTGCAGGAACAGCCGCAGCTCCCCCGCGTCGATCGCATGCCGCAACTCGCTGAGCAGCGACAGCGACTCCTGGCTCGCCGCATCCATGCTCGCCGAATACACCTCGCAGCCGCTCTGACCGCGCTTGGCCGCGTGCATCGCCAGCTCCGCGCGCGCCAGCAGCAGCATCGGATCACGCCCATGCTGCGGATACAGCGCCACCCCCATGCCCGCGGACAGGTCCACCGTCTGATCGTCGATGCTCAGCGCGCGCTCGAAGTCGCGCTGGATGCGCTTGCAGATCGTCTCGGCGCGCGTCGCGCCGGCGCCCTCGATCAGCAGCAGGAACTCGTCGCCGCCGACCCGCGCGATCAGCCGCACCTCGTCCTTGAGCAGGTGCTGCAAGCGGTCCGCCACCGCGCGCAACAGCCGGTCGCCGAAGGCTCTGCCCAGCACATCGTTCACATGCTTGAAGCGGTCCAGGTTCAGCATCAGCAGCGAGAAACGCACGTCGCTCTCGGCCATGCGCCGCGCCAGGGCCTGATGGAACTGCTCGCGATTGGGCAGGTCGGTCAGCGGGTCCCAGAACGCCAGCCGGTTGACCTCCTCCTCGCGCGAGCGGATGCCCTGGCGCATGGCCTCGAAGGCCTCGGCCAGATCGCCGATCTCATCGCTGGACGGCCGCACCACGGGCCGCGCGTAGTCGCCCTGACCGAGGCGATGGGCCTCGCTTGCCAAGGTCTTCACCGGTCCGCTGATCCGCCGCGCGGTCAGCACCGCGCCGACCGCGAACAGCAGCACGCCCGCCGCGCTCAGTCCCAGCAGCATCCACTGCAGCCGGCGATAGGGCGCGAGCGCCTCGTCCACCGAGCGCAGCAGCAGCACCGCCACCGACTTGTCGGTGTCGCCCCCGTGCGCCAGCGGTTGCAGGCGGGCCTGGAACTGCTCTCCGTCGAGCTCCAGATGGAAGCTCCGCACCTCGTGATCCGCGGCGCCGAGCACCGGCAGCGCCTGCACTGCGCGCGCGGTGTTCTCCGGATCCAGCACCGTCGACAGGACCTGCCACTGCCCGCTCGCGGACTGCGCCAGCAACACCCCCTGGATGTGCACGATGCGCTTGAGCTCCTGCAGCTGGTCGCTCTTCATCTCGAAACCGGTGAAGATCCAGCCGCCCAGTCCCGCCGCCCGCATGCGCGCCACCACCACCTGGTAGGCCCGGCCGTCCAGCAGCAACAGCTGGCTCTGCGTGCGTCCCTGCTGCTGCCGGGTCACGCCGCGCAGCAGGGGCGTGACCTTCGCCGCGATGGGGTCGGTCGCGGTCACCAGCTTGAAGCTGTCGTCCGCGTAGCCGATGAAGGAGGCGTCCCCGCGCGCGCTCAGGTTGGCGAAGACGTCCTGCAGCATGGCCCGCAGTTCCTCGCCCTGGATCCCCGCCGCCACCAGCTGCCGCAGCCCGTAGTCCGACTGCAGCAGATCGGCCACGAGGCCGCGCTGCTCGTTGTCTTCCTCGATCAGCTGGACCAGGATGCGCTCACCGGCCTCGAGTTCCTCAGCCACCGAGGCCCGGGCGTTGCGCCCGATGCCCTCGTTGATCAGCAGCAGGTTGAGCAGCTGGACCACCAGCAGCAAGGCCAGGAACAGCGCGACGATGCGCCCTTCGAGTCGCCGCAGGTTGAGGAAGTCCGGCCAGCGCATCGCGGCGTCAGTCCTTGAAGTCCACCTTCAGCACCCCGGTCGCGGCCGACCCCACCGCCAGCGGTTGCGAGGTCGGTGCGGCATTGCCCAGCCGCGACGCCCACAGCCTCAATCGATGGTCGCCGGCCGGCAGGTTCAGCTTCACCTCGCCCTTGGCGTCAGTGATGCCAAAGGCCGGCGTGTCGACCACGACGATGCTGGCGGTCATCCGGTCATGGATGTTGCAGCCCAGTTGCGCCACGCCCGGCTTGTCGAAGACCACCGGTTCGGCCGGCGTGCCCGCGTAGAGCTTGAGCTCGAACTTCTTCGTCTGCGAGAACGAATAGACGTGGTGCCGCACGGTGTCGAAGTTGGGGAAGTTCACCGACGTGCCGGTCTGGACGACCAGCAATTGCGGCTGGAACTGCCGATCCCGCTGCGCCATCGTGGCGGTCGCCCCGACCGCCGGCTTGGCCGGCTGTCCCTTGAGCTCGACCGCCACCACCACGTTGGGCGCCGGCGCGCCGGCCGCGTCGCGGACCTGGATCGTCCAGTCCGCCGCGAGCGCCGACGTGGCGCCCAGCAGCGGAGCGATCAAGGCGGAAGTCAGGAGCGTGAAAGCACGGTGCAGGCTCATCGGCGGCGCCAGGAAGACGACATGGCGTCAACCATAGCGGGTTTTCTGGGCCGGCGGACGCAGGGCTTGCTCCAGCATCAGGGCCAATCGCCCCAGGGCCTCCCACGGATCGGTGGGCCAGTCGGGGTGTCTCAGCCCCTTGACGATGCCGTCGCAGGTCTGCGCCGCCACCACCAGGCGAGTGAGCGCCGCGCCCTGGAGCTGAGGCACGATGCGTTCGAAGAGCCGCTCCTTCGGGCCCCAGATGCGCGATTCCCGCAGGGCCATCGGCAGCGGCTTGCCGGCGGCCACGGCGTCGTGGACCCGCTTGAGCCCGCGGATGTCCTCCGCCATCGTCCAGTGCACCAGCACCGCGGCTTCGCCCTCGGCCTTCAGGCCGTCGAGCATGCGCAGCACGCGGCCGACCTTGCCGCCCAGCAGCGCCTCGCTGAGCTTGAACACGTCGAAGCGCGCCACGTCCAGCACGGCCGCCTCGATCTGCTCCAGGCTGAGCTCGCCCGGCGGATGCAGCAGCGCGAGTTTCTGCAGCTCCTGGTGCGCGGCGAGCAGGTTGCCCTCGACACGATCGGCGAAGAACTCCAGCGCCTGCTGACCCTGCGGGCCCGCGGCCACCGACTGCCCCTGCTGCTGCAGGCGCCGGGCGATCCAGGCGGGCAGCTCGCGCCGCTCCACCGGGTCGACCTTGACCGACACGCCCGCGCTGTCCAGCGCGGTGAACCAGGCGCTGCTGAGCTGCGTCTTGTCCAGCCTCGGCAGGGTGACCAGCGTCAGCACGTCCGGCGGCAGGCCGTCGACGTAGCGCTGCAGCGCCTCGGATCCGTCCTTGCCGGGCTTGCCGCCCGGGATGCGGATCTCGATCAGCTGCTTGTCGGCGAACAGGCTCATCGCCTGGGAGGCCGCGATCACCGGCGCCCAGTCAAAGTAGGCGCCGGAGACGATGAAGACCTGGCGCTCGCTGTAGCCCTGCTTGCGGGCCTCGGCGCGCAGCGCGTCGGCGGCTTCCTGCGCGAGCAGCGGCTCGTCGCCGTGCACCACGTAGACCGGCTTGAGCCCCTTGGCCAGATGGCCGGCCAGCGCATCGCCCTTGATCTGCATCGACGCGTGTCCCGCTCAGTTGGCCAGGTGGACCGCCGCCAGCCGGCGCAGCAGCAGGCCGACGGCCTCGACCTGCATCGCCTTCTGCAACGAAGCCTCTTCCTGTTCCTTGGCCAGCGCCGCGCTTTCGCTGTAGTTCATGTCGCGGGTCAGGCGCAGCTCCGTGCGCGGCAGCAGGATGTCGCCGCCCGCCGTGCGCAGCGAGTAGTCCAGCGACAGGCGCAGCTGCCATTCCGTGATCTGCCCCGCGGCCGTCGTCGCCACCGAGGTCTTGTCGCGCACCTCGCGTTCGGCCTCGATGATCACGTCGGCGCGGTTGGGATCCTCGACCAGGCGCACGGTGCTGCGCTGCACCTGCCGGCGCAGTTCCTGCGCCAGCGGCGAGTGCGGCACGAAGCCGGTCAGCGCCAGCGTCTTGAAGTGGTAGACCGGCTCCTTGCGCAGCTCGAAGCCGCAGCCCGACAACAGGCCGGCGGCGCCCAGCGCGCCCAGGGAGGCGAACGACAGCAGTTGGCGGCGCTTCATGGCGTCAGACCACCACGTTGACGAGACGGCCCGGGACGATGACGACCTTCTTCGGCGTCTTGCCCTCGGCGAACTTCTCGAACTCGGGATTGGCCAGCGCGGCGGCCTCGATCGCGGCCTTGTCCGCCGAGGCGGCGACCTTGATCGAGCCGCGCAGCTTGCCGTTGACCTGCAGCACCAGCTCGATCTGGTCCTGCACCAGCGCGGCCTCGTCGACCTGCGGCCACGCCGCGTCCAGCAGCTCGCCGAGCTCGGCGGCGAAGCCCAGCTCGTTCCACAGCGCGTGCGCGATGTGCGGGCAGGCCGGGTAGATCACGCGCAGCAGCACCGAGAAGCCCTCGCGCACCGCCGCCGACTGACCTTCCGCCTTGAAGCCTTCGAGCGCGTTCAGCAACTTCATGGCGCCGGAGACCACGGTGTTGTACTGCATGCGCTCGTAGTCGTACGAGACCTGCTTGAGCACCAGGTGCACCTCGCGGCGCAGCGCCTTGCCGTCGTCGTTCAGCGCGGCGAAGTCCGCGCCGCCGCTCTTGATCGCCTCGGCCTGCTTGGCGCCGAAGCCCCACACCCGCTTCAGGAAGCGGTGCGCGCCCTCGACGCCGGCATCGTTCCATTCCAGCGTCTGCTCCGGAGGCGACGCGAACATCACGAACAGGCGGGCCGTGTCGGCGCCGAACTCGTCGATCAGCGCCTGCGGGTCCACGCCGTTGCTCTTGGACTTCGACATCGTCGTCATCTCGTACTCGAGCGGCAGGCCGTCGGCCTTCAGCGTGCCGCCGGTGGGCTGGCCGTGCTCGTTGCGGATGACGTCGACTTCGTGTTCCCAGTAGTAGTGCTTGCCGGCGTCTTCCGGCTTGCGGAAGAAGGCGCCCTTGAGCACCATGCCCTGCGTGAGCAGGTTGGTGAACGGCTCGTTGAACTTGATCAGCTTCAGGTCACGCATGACCTTGGTCCAGAAGCGCGCGTACAGCAGGTGCAGGATCGCGTGCTCGATGCCGCCGATGTACTGGTCCATCGGCATCCAGTAGTCGGTGCCGCCGGCGACCATCTGCTCCGGATTGGTCGCGTCGCAATAACGCATGAAGTACCACGAGCTGTCCACGAAGGTGTCCATCGTGTCCGTCTCGCGCTTGGCCGCGGCGCCGCACTTCGGGCAGCTGCAGTTCAGGAAGTCCGCGCGCTTGTTCAGCGGGTT
Organism: Roseateles sp. So40a; assembly: GCF_048081605.1. Taxonomy (NCBI): domain Bacteria; kingdom Pseudomonadati; phylum Pseudomonadota; class Betaproteobacteria; order Burkholderiales; family Sphaerotilaceae; genus Roseateles; species Roseateles sp. So40a. The sequence goes on from NZ_CP182288.1 coordinate 5,534,381, forward strand.
GCCGCTGCCGTCGGGGATGCAGTCCTCGGGCAGCACGACCGGCAGGTCCTTCTCGGGGACCGGCACCGGGCCGCAGCTGTCGCAATGGATGATGGGGATCGGCGTGCCCCAGTAGCGCTGGCGGCTCACGCCCCAGTCGCGCAGGCGCCAGGTCGTCTTCTTCTCGCCCAGGCCCTTGGTGCCGACCAGCTCGGCCACCTTGTCCACGGCCTGCTTGTGCGTCAGGCCGTCGAGCGCGCCGGAGTTGACGCAGACGCCGCGCTGCTTGTCGCCGTACCACTCGGCCCAGGCGTCGGTCGAGTAGGCCTCGCCGTCCACCGCCACGACCTGCTTGATCGGGATGCCGTACTTCTTCGCGAACGCGAAGTCGCGCTCGTCATGGGCCGGGACGCCCATCACCGCGCCGTCGCCATAGCTCATCAGCACGTAGTTGCCGACCCAGACCTCGACCTGCTCGCCGGTGAGCGGGTGCGTCACGAACAGGCCCGTGGCCAGGCCCTTCTTGTCCTGCGTCGCCAGTTCGGCCTCGGTCGTGCCGCCCTGCTTGCATTCCTCGATGAAGGCGGCCAGCGCGGGGTTCGTCTTCGCGGCGTGCGCGGCCAGCGGGTGCTCCGGCGCGACGGCGCAGAAGGTCACGCCCATGATCGTGTCGGCGCGCGTCGTGAAGACGTACAGCAGACCGCCCTGGATGGGCTGGCCGCCATTGCCTTCGTCTTCGCCAGTGATCGCATGCGGGAACGCGAAACGCACGCCCTCGCTCTTGCCGATCCAGTTCTCCTGCATCAGGCGCACGCGCTCGGGCCAGCCCGACAGGTAGTTCGGATCGGCCGGATCGGCCACCGCCGCGAGCAGCTCCTCGGCGTAGTCCGTGATCTTCAGGTAGTAGCCGGGGATCTCGCGCTTCTCGACCGTCGCGCCCGAGCGCCAGCCCTTGCCGTCGATGACCTGCTCGTTGGCCAGCACGGTCTGGTCGACCGGGTCCCAGTTCACCACCTGCGTGCGGCGCTCGGCGATGCCGGCCTCCAGCATCTTCAGGAACAGCCACTGGTTCCAGCGGTAGTAGTCGGGCTTGCAGGTGGCGATCTCGCGCGACCAGTCGATCGCCAGGCCCATCGCCTGCATCTGCGACTTCATGTAGGCGATGTTGTCGTAGGTCCACGCGGCCGGCGGCACCTTGTTCTTCATCGCCGCGTTCTCCGCGGGCAGGCCGAAGGCGTCCCAGCCCATCGGCATCAGCACGTTGAAACCCTTCATGCGCAGCTGACGCGTCAACATGTCGTTGATCGTGTAGTTGCGGACATGGCCCATGTGCAGCTTGCCGCTCGGGTAGGGCAGCATGGAGCAGGCATAGAACTTCGGCTTGGACGCGTCCTCGACGACGCGGTAGGCGTCGCGGGCGTTCCAGTGATCGCGGGCGGCCTGTTCGACCTCGGAGGGGGCGTATTTCTCGTTCATGGTGGCTCGGGCAACGTAGCCGCCGATTGTAGGAGGCCGCGCGCCGTCGCCCATCCTCCCGGTGGGCGCCACCCTGCGGGGGTGAGCAATCAGCGCTTCGGGGGCGTCGCCGTGTCCTCGGACTCGCCCGTCTGGGCGATGAACGCGATGCGGTTCAGCCCCGCCTGTTGAGCCCAGCCGATGAGCTGCGCCACCTTGCCGTAGGGAACCGTCTGATCCGCGCTCAGGCGCAGTTCGGCGTCGGGCTGGCGTTGTGCCAACTGGGCGAGGCGCTCGCGCAGCGCCTTCGGATCGAGCTTGTCGTCGCCCAGCAGGTAGTCGCCCTCAGGGGTGATCGCCAGGGCGATGAAACGGGCGCCGGGCGTGGGCGCGGCCGCGTCGCTCCGGGGCAGGTCCAGCTTGAGCGCGCGGCCCATCAGCGGCGCGGCGATGATGAAGATCACCAGCAGCACCAGCATGACGTCGATCAGCGGCGTCATGTTGATCTCGCCCATCGGCTTGGGCGCTTCGCGGCGTTCCAGGCGGCCGAACTTCATGGTGATCGCGTCCGGGGGCAGGGGGCAGGGGGGTAAAAGGCTCAGGCGCCGCCGAGCAGCTCGCGCAGGTCGTGCGCGAAGCCCTCGAGCTCGGCCTCGCAGCCCGCCACCCACTTGCCGAACAGGTTGTAGGCCAGCACCGCGGGGATCGCGACGGCCAGGCCAGCGGCGGTCATGATCAGCGATTCGCCGACCGGTCCCGCGACCTTGTCCAGGCTGAAATCGCCCGACGAGGAGATGCTCAGCAACGCGTGATAGATCCCCCAGACGGTCCCGAACAACCCCACGAAGGGGGCAGTCGCGCCGATGGTGGCCAGCACGACCTGACCGCGGCTCAGGCCGCCCAGCACCGCGTGCAGCGCGTCGCGCAGGCGGCGGGTCAGTTGCGAGGTCTGGCGCGCGGCCGCGGCGAGTGAGCCGGGGGCGCTGTCGCGCATGGCGGCGTCGATCAGCGGCAGCATCAGCCCACCGCGGTCCAGCGCGCGCAGCTGATCGCGTCCCTGCGCGAGGTCCGCGGCGGCCCAGAACACGGGCAGGCCGCGACCCAGGGCGGCCCGGGCGCGCGCCAGCGTCCAACTGCGCCAGAAGATCAGCACCCAGCTGCAGACGGACATCGCCAGCAGCAGCAGGGAAACGAAACGGGCGACACCGTCGCCCGCTTGCCAGAGATGGGTGAGTTCGGTCATCGCGTCGTTCAGTCGCTCGCCGGTGATCGTGCTGCAGTCCGCGCGCGGCCTGCGTTCAGGCCATGCCGAGCACGTCGTTCATGTCGAACAGGCCGGTCTTGCGCTCGCGCAGGAAGCGCGCGGCGCGCAGGCTGCCCTGGGCGAAGGTGGCGCGGCTGGAGGCCTTGTGGCTGATCTCGATGCGCTCGCCGATGCCCAGGTACATCACGGTGTGGTCACCGATGACATCGCCGCCGCGCACGGTCGCGAAACCGATCGTGGACGGATCGCGCTCACCGGTCACGCCCTCGCGGCCATAGACCGCGCAGGTCTTCAGGTCGCGGCCCAGCGCCTCGGCGACGACCTCGCCCATCTTCAGCGCGGTGCCGCTCGGGGCATCGACCTTGTGACGGTGGTGGGCCTCGACGATCTCGATGTCATAGCCGTGCGACAGCGCCTTGGACGCCTGCGCCAGCAGCTTGAGCACGACGTTGACGCCCACGCTCATGTTGGGCGCCATCATGACCGCGGCGCGTTGTGCATACTCGCCGATCTTTGCCTTCTCATCCGGGCTGAAGCCGGTGGTGCCGATGACCGTGCGCACGCCCAGCTCCGCGCACAGCGCCAGATGCGCCATCGTGCCCTCGGGGCGGGTGAAATCGATCAGCACGTCGGACCGGGAGAGCCCCGCCCGGACGTCGCTGGAGATCGCCACGCCGGTGGTCTGTCCGAGGAAGGCGCCGGCGTCCTGACCCAGCGACGGGCTGCCGTCGCGATCCAGCGCCGCGCTCAGCTCCAGGTCGTCGGCGGCCAGCACGGCCTCGACGAGCATGCGACCCATGCGGCCGGAGGCGCCGGTGATCGCGATCCGCAGACGGCTCATCGACGCGGCTCCAGCGGCGGGTACTCGCGCGTGGGGCCAACGGGTTCGGCGGCGGCGGTCGTCGCGGCCGGCCGGACCGGCGGCGGCAGCGCCTTGCGTTCTTCCTCGGTCAGCTCGAGCTTGGGTTCCTTGCCGGAGACCTTCAGCGTGTTGATCGAGGCGATGAATTCCTTCTCGGTCGGCAGGTCATCCGGCGCGTCGATCTTGGACAGCGAGTCGCCGTCGAAGGTCAGCAGGATGTGGCGGTTCTGCGGCGCGGCGCCCTGGCGGCGGATCGTGAAGACGTAGTCCCAGCGCGCCTCGTGGAAGACGTCCGTCAGCAGCGGCGAGCCGAGCACGTCACGCACTTGCGCGCGGGTCATGCCGGGCTTGATCGCGGCGAGCTGATCCTTCGTGACGACGTTGCCCTGGACGATCTCGACGCGGTAGGGCGTCACCAGGCCCAGCACCTTGTCCCCGCTGACGGAGAACGCGTCGAACTTGGGCATCTGCGAGCAACCGCCCAGCGCCAGGAGACCAACAACCAGGCCGGCCGTCGCGACGCCGGAGGCGTTCCGACGGGCGATGGAGGCAATACGGGAATTCAATGACATGGCGCGGGTCGGCCTAGGCGCTAGGGCTATGATCGCGAGATTCTAGCGGCACGCACCCACGCTCTTCCGCAGGCGCAAACCCCATGAACCGGTCAGACGAAATCAAGAACAGCGGCCTCAAGGCCACGCTGCCCCGCATCAAGATCCTCGAGATCTTCCAGAACGCCAAGCAGCGTCACATGACCGCGGAGGACGTTTACAAAGCTTTGCTCGATGAGCGCGCCGACATCGGTCTGGCGACCGTCTATCGCGTGCTCACGCAGTTCGAGCAGGCGGGGCTGCTGTCGCGCAACCACTTCGAGTCGGGCAAGGCGGTCTTCGAGCTCAACGAGGGCCATCACCACGATCACCTCGTGTGCCTGACCTGCGGCTTCGTCGAGGAGTTCTACGACCCGCAGATCGAGGAACGCCAGCATGCGATCGCGCAGGAGCGCGGCTTTCAGCTGCAGGAGCACTCGCTGGCGCTTTACGCGAACTGCGTGAAGAAGGACTGCCCGAACAAGACCGCGCGCTGAGCGCTCAGCTCCCGTCGTTCAGGCCCTGCTCGATCGCGCGCTGATGGCGCTCGACGAACTCGCGGTAGGTGTCGATGCCGCGCAGCTGCAGGATGGTGTTGCGCACCGCGGCTTCGACCAGCACGGCCAGGTTGCGGCCCGCGTCCACCGCGATGACGACCTTGCGCACCGGCATGCCCAGCACGTCCTCGTAGAGCGGCTCGTAGGGCAGGCGTTCGAAGTCGCGCTCCATCGTTTCCTTGCGGACCAGGTGGACGATCAGCTTGAGCCGCATCTTCCGGCGCACGGCCGTCTCGCCAAAGATGGCCTTGATGTCGAGCAGGCCGATGCCGCGGACTTCCAGCAGGTTCATCAGCAGCTCGGGGCAGCGGCCCTCGATGGCGGTCTGCGCGATGCGGAAGAAGTCCACGGCGTCGTCGGCCACCAGACCGTGGCCGCGGCTGATCAGTTCCAGACCCAGTTCGCTCTTGCCCAGGCCGGATTCGCCGGTCAGCAGCACGCCCAGGCCCAGGATGTCCATGAACACGCCATGGCGCGTCGTCCGGTTCGCGCAGACGTGGGCGAGGTACGCGCGCACCAGGTCGATGACGTGGCCGGCGCTCTCGGCCGTGGTGAACAGCGGGATCTCGGCGCGGTCGCACATCGCCACGAGCCGGTCCGGCGGGACTTGGTCGTCGGCGACGATGATCACCGGCGGCTCCAGCGTCACGATGCGGGAGATGCGGCGATCCAGCACGTCGCCCGAGGCCTGGCTCAGGTAGGCGACCTCGCGCCGGCCCACGATCTGGACCCGGTAGGGGTGGATGTAGTTCAGGTAACCGACCAGGTCGGCGGCCGATTGCGCGTCGCGCAGCGCGGCTTCGTCGAAGCGGCGTTCGGGATGGGCGTGGCCGGCGATCCACTCCCAACGCAAGGCTTCGCGGTGTTCCTCGAACAACCGGTCCGCGCTGATCGAGGTGGCTTTCAAGTGGGGCGGACCGTATCGGTGGAAGAGAGTGTTCCCGTCGCCGCGTCGATCAGGCGACCGACTTCAGCGGTTCCCAGTCGGCGATCAGACGATGCACCGTGGCGGCTTCGGACTCGGTCTTGAGCCGTTCACGCAGTTCGCGGTCGGACAGCATCTCGGCGATCTCGGACAGGATCTCGAGGTGTCTTTGGGTGGCCGCCTCGGGCACCAGCAGGAAGATCAGCAGTGTGACGGGCTCGTCGTCGGGCGCGTCGAAACCGATGGGCTGCTGCACGCGCAACACCGCGGCCAGCGGATTCTTCAGGCCCTTGATGCGGCCATGGGGGATCGCGACGCCATGACCCAGACCGGTCGAGCCCAGACGCTCGCGGGCGAAGAGGTTGTCCGTGACCGCGGCGCGCGAGATCGAATGGTTGTTCTCGAAAAGCAGCCCGGCCTGCTCGAAGACCCGCTTCTTGCTGGAAGCGTCCACATCGACCAGCACGTTGCTGGCGGGAAGGATGGCGGCGAGACGGTTCATCGGGCATGTGCCGGCCTGCAGGGGCCGACGGGCTGGGGAAGCAGCCTGCGCACCATCGGCGCGCAGATTCGAGGACTGAAGGTCGAGATTATAGGAATCCCGCCACCGACAGGGGGTGTGACGGATGCGACGCTCCTGTGAAAACGTCGCCCTTGGTGTTGCATTGCAACATTTGACAGCAAAAAGGCGGCCCGATGGCCGCCTTGGGGCGAGGGCCTCGGGGAAATCCCCAGGCCCGGAAGGGTCTCCGGCGGGCCGCTCGGGCCGGCACCGGAGGCCCCGGCCGGTCATCCGGCGCTCAGGTCCATGCGCTTGGCCGATTCGTGGTGATGGTTCTGCACCCGATCCTTGTGGCGGCAGACCTGGCGATCCAGCTTGTCCATCAGCTCATCGATGGCCGCGTAGAGGTCCTCGTGCGAGTTCTCGCAGAAGATTTCCCGTCCCTTCACATGCAGCGTGACTTCAGCGCGTTGGCGTCGATCCTTTTCCTTCTGCTTTTCCACGGTCAGCAGGACGTTGACGTCCACGACCTGGTCAAAGTGGCGGAGCACCCGGCTGAGCTTGTTCAGCACGTATTCGCGCAGAGCCTGTGTCACTTCGAGATGGTGGCCGCTGATGGTCAGGTTCATAAAGCCTCCTTTCACAAGGGCTTGGTCGGAAACAAGAGTCGGAGTCGGCGGGGGATCCCGCGGGGAAAAGAGCGAGTGGGGTCTTGGGGGTGTCAGGAAATCTCTGAGGGTCGAAGGACACGCCGTCAGCCGGATGCCGAAGGCGTGGAGGAAAGCGGATGGGGGATCGGATGAGGCGTGGAAGTGAGCGGTCCGCGAGGGGCCCGGAAGGCCGCGAGGGCCGATGGAATGCGGGTTCTGAGGCGAAATCAATGAAGAAGACGAACCCAGTCTGCTCCCGATCCGGAGCGTCGGCAAGTGATCAAAAGCAAGGTTTGGGGGCGAATATTCCCGCCTTGCGACATGGCGAGGTCCATGTTGGAATGCTGGATGTTGCGCGGCGGGCCCCCAGACGGGTACTTCGCCTTGTCGCTGTGAAGGGCGCGATGTGATAATCCCGCGTCCCGATTACTGGAGTCCTCCTTGGACAGCGACCACCCTCGGTGGCCGTCTTCTCCAGCGTCAATCCGCCGCAGCCCTTGAGCGTTCCGAGCGATCGCCCGTCAGCGCTGCCGTGAGGCTTGTCCGGAGCGAGACGGTCCCCTTCGACCCCCTTGGCGTCGCGCCGCAGATGGCGCCGCCTGCTCCCGATACCCACGCGCCACGACGATCCGGATGGACCCGTCAACGCGTCTCCCGGCTGGTGCGTTCGCCTGAGCGCGTCAATGCCGACGAAGGATCTGCATGCTCAATGTGTTCACGCTGGATAACGGCCGCCTCAAGGGCGGCATGGTGCAGGAAGAGATCTCGACCGCCGCCGAGCTGCATTCGGTCGCGGGCGCCGACCGCCACCCGGTCTGGGTCGACCTGCAATCCCCCAGCGCCGAGGAGAAGGACTGGATCCGCGAGCGCTTCGGCCTGGTGATCCCCGAGGACATCGTCGACGAGGACCTGGAGGAGTCGGCGCGGTTCTACGAGGAGGACAACGGCGAGCTCCACATCCGTTCCGACTTCCTGATCGACGACGCCGAGGCGCCGCGCAACGTGCGCGTGGCCTTCATCCTGTTCAACAACGTGCTGTTCTCGGTCCACAACGAGGACCTGCCCGTGTTCCGCCTGCTGCGCCTGCGGGCACGACGCATCCCGGCCCTGATCGAGGATGCCAAGGATGTGCTGCTCAAGCTCTACGACGCGGACGCGGAGTATTCCGCCGATGTGCTCGAGGGCATCTACGACAACCTCGAGAAGGTCAGCGCGCGCGTGTTGAAGAAGGACGTCAACGACAACGAGGCCGGCGAGGTGCTGTCGGCGATCGCGCGCGAGGAAGACTTGAACGGCCGCATCCGGCGCAACGTGATGGACACGCGCCGCGCGGTCAGTTTCATGATGCGCAGCCGCATGCTCAACGCGGAGCAGTTCGAGGAGTCCCGGCAGATCCTGCGCGACATCGATTCGCTCGATTCGCACACGGCCTTCCTCTTCGACAAGATCAACTTCCTGATGGACGCCACGGTCGGCTTCATCAACATCAACCAGAACAAGATCATCAAGATCTTCTCGGTGGCGAGCGTCGCGCTGCTGCCGCCGACGCTGATCGCCAGCGTCTACGGCATGAACTTCGAGGGCATGCCGGAGCTCCATTGGAAGTACGGCTATTTCTTCGCCATCGGGCTGATGGTGGCGTCGGTGGCGGCGCCGTTCATCTACTTCCGGCGCAAGGGCTGGCTGGCCTGAGCGCGGCTCTCGCGGCGACGGGAGTCGCCGTCAGCGAAGGTCTCGTCCGCGTTCCTCCGGCGCAAATACAAAGGGCTTCCGCGAAGCGGAAGCCCTGGGTAGAAAAGTAGCCTCAAGACGCCCCTGGCCAACGAGGGAGGGAGGGAGGAGGAGGAGAAAGGCCTCGGGATTGCAGCTTCACGAGGAAGCAGGTCTTGCGGCTGAAAGTGGTTGCATCGACTGTACTCCCATCAGGGATGGGACTGGTGAAAACCCGGAATGCCCTCCGACGCTGCTGCGCCATCCGGCCGATTTAAGCGTGCTCAAAGCCTGCGCTGTTAGGGCTCGATGACCTCGGGGTGAAACCCCGGCGATCTGTTGAACGAGCCCTTATGGTGCAGCGCATCGGGGCCGATGTCATCCCGCCGATGAACGAAAAAGTGAGCAACTGTCACCGCTGTCCCGGCTAGCCGGGACAGTTTTCAGCGGGATGAAGGCCCTCCGCCACAGGCGTGCCGATTGCCAACTCCCGCGCCGTTTGATTCGACTTTTCAAGCGCTGTGCGCGACATCGGAGCAGGTTTGCTCGAACCTGCCGCGCACGGCTCCGATCACTTCGGCTGAGCGAGCAGCTTGTCGACGGCCTGGGTGAAGGTGTCGCTGTCGGGGCTCACGCCGGACGCGAAGCTCATGACCTGCTTGCCGTCGCGCGAGATCAGGTACTTGTGGAAGTTCCACTTGGGCGACTGGCCCGTGCGCTTGGCCAGATCGGCAAACAGCGGATTCAGGTCGGTTTTTCCGGCCTTGACGCTGCTCTTGCTGAACATCGGGAACTTCACGTTGAACGTGTTCTCGCAGAACTCGGCGATCTCCTTGTTGCTGCCGTACTCCTGGTTGCCGAAATCACCGGACGGAAAACCCAGCACCACCAGGCCCTTGTCCGCATAGCGCGCGGAGATCGCTTCCAGCGCCTTGTACTGGGACGTGTAGCCGCAGAAGCTGGCCGTGTTGACCACCAGCACGACCTTGCCCGCGTACTGGCACAGCGCCTGCGGCTTCTCGTCCTGCAGGCGCGGCATCTGCCGGTTGAGCAGCTCGGGGCAGGCCGCACCCGACGTCGTGCCCGCCGCTTCGGCGGCAGGGGCGGCCATCGCCGTCGAGGCCGCGCCGGTGGTGAGCGTCGCGATCAGCGCGACGGCCACGGTCGCGGTGGTGGCGGCGGCGCGCCGCAGGAAGGAACCAAGGAATGGGGTCATGTCGTTGTCTCCTGGATCGGTGAATCCGTGGCGCGCGCCACTGCGCAAGAAGCGAACGCGGCGTGAGGTTCGTCGGAAGCGCGATTAGGCCAGATCGCCCTACGAGCCGACGGCGTAAGGGATTGTCATGGTGCGACCGGTAGAATCCGGCGCGCTTAACAGGACGCAGACAGATGCTTTATCCCGAACTCTTCAAGCAACTCGAGGCCGTGCGCTGGAACATGGACACGGACATTCCGTGGGACAAGTTCGACGCGTCCAAGCTGACCGACGACCAGGCGCGCACGATCAAGATGAACGCGATCACCGAGTGGTCGGCGTTGCCTGCCACCGAGATGTTCCTGCGCGACAACAAGGACGACAGCGATTTCTCGGCGTTCATGAGCGTCTGGTTCTTCGAGGAGCAGAAGCATTCGCTGGTGCTGATGGAGTACCTGCGCCGCTTCCGTCCGGACATGGTGCCGACCGAGGCCGAGCTGCACGAGGTGCGCTTCGAGTTCGATCCGGCCCCGGCGCTGGAAACGCTGATGCTGCACTTCTGCGGCGAGATCCGCCTGAACCACTGGTACCGCCGTGCCGCCGAATGGCACACCGAGCCGGTCATCAAGGCGATCTACGAGACGCTGTCGCGCGACGAGGCTCGCCATGGCGGCGCCTACCTGCGCTACATGAAGCGCGCGATGGTCAAGTTCGGTGATGAAGCCAAGGCGGCCTTCGCCAAGGTCGGCGTGCTGATGGCCAGCGCCCGCCGCACGGCGCAGGCGCTGCATCCGACCAACCTGCATGTGAACGCCAAGCTCTTCCCGCGCGACACGATCCAGAGCCGTCTGCCCGATCCGGAATGGCTGGAGCGTTGGCTCGACAAGCAGATCCAGTTCGACAGCGTCTGGGAGAACAAGGTCGTCGAGCGCATCCTGCACAACATGAGCCTGCTGATGGAGCGCAGCTTCGCCAGCGTCCAGGAGCTGAACCGCTTCCGCAAGGAGCTGACGCTGCGCCTGGCCCAGGCCGCCCAGCAGGCGCAGGGCGGCGACGCCGCGCCGCAGGCGACCTGATCGTCGGCTCGCGTTGTCCGTTCGAAGGCCCGCATCCGCGGGCCTTTTCTTTTGGCGCAGGCGCGGCCGCGCGTCGGCAGCCACAATGCGTCATTCACCCGTTCCTTCCTTTCCAACGCCATCCGCCGATCGCACATGAAGTATCTGCACACCATGGTCCGCGTGACCGACCTCGATGCCTCCCTCCAGTTCTACGGCGAGGCCCTCGGCCTGCGCGAGGTGCGCCGCAGCGAGCATGAGGCGGGCCGCTTCACGCTGGTCTACCTGGCCGCGCCCGGCGACGAGGACGCCCAGATCGAGCTGACCTACAACTGGGACCCCGAGGTCTACACGGGTGGCCGCAATTTCGGCCACGTGGCCTATGCCGTGCCCGACATCTACGCGGCCTGCCAGCGCCTGATGGACGCCGGCGTGATGATCAACCGCCCGCCGCGCGATGGCCGCATGGCCTTCGTGCGCTCGCCCGACAACATCTCCGTCGAACTGCTGCAGGACGGACCGGCGCTGCCGCCGGCCGAACCCTGGATCTCGATGCCCAACGTCGGCGCCTGGTAAGGCGTCCACCGCCGCCATGACACCAGGCCTGCCGCGACTCCTGCTTCCTGTCCTGATGGCGCTGCCGCTCGCTTGCGCCGCGCAGGCGCAGGGCAAGCTGCTGTTGACCGGCGGCGTGAGCAGCATCGACGGCGCGGCTGGTGGCGGCCTGTCGCCGTGGGCGCTGACCGGCAGCTATGCCACGAGCGGGCAGGTGGGCGCGAGCGCCTACCTCACGCGATTGCCGGTGCAGGACTACGCCCTGACCGGTTACGGCGCCGCGGTGGCCTTCGGCGAGCGCGCGGAACTCTCGATCGCTCGTCAGGACTTCAGCGCCGGCGGCACGGGCGCCGCCTTGGGGCTGCCGGGCTTGCGGCTCAAGCAGGCCATCCTCGGCGCGAAGCTGCGGCTGGGTGGCGATGCGGTGCTCGATGCCGACACGTGGATGCCGCAGGTCGCGCTGGGCGTGGAGGTCAAGCGCCTGGATGCGGGCGGTCTCGCGCCGACGCTGGACGTGCTGGGCGCCAAGCGCCATGGCGTCGATGTCTACCTGAGCGCGACCAAGCTCTTCCTGGCGCAGAGCACGTTGGTGAACGTCACCCTGCGCGCGACCAAGGCCAACCAGAACGGGTTGCTGGGTTTCGGTGGCGCGGGCAGCGGCGGCTATTCGCTGGTGCCGGAGATCTCGGTGGCCTACCTGCTGAGCAAGCAGTGGGCGATCGGCGCCGAGTATCGCGTGAAGCCCGACAAGCTCAATCCGTCGACCCTGGGCGACGCGCTGCGGGAGGACGACTGGAAGGATGTGTTCGTCGTCTGGGCGCCCACCAAGCAGGTGTCGCTGACGGCGGCCTATGTGGACCTGGGGCGGATCGTGCCGGGCATCCAGCCGCGGCGCCAGCGCGGGGTGTACGGGTCCATCCAATTCGCCTATTGATCGCGATCGCCATCGCGTCCACGAGGAGACTCTGACGATGCAAGTCATTCGACGATGGGGTGTGCGGGTCGCGCTGGCGTTGCTGATCGGTGTAGGCGGGCTGTCCACGGCTGGAGCGGACGACGACGCGCTGTATCAAGCCTTGGGCGGCGAGGCGGGCATCGCGCGCATCGTCGATGGGATGCTGTCGCGGGCTTACGCGGACGATCGCATCAAGAAGAAGTTCGACGGCGTGAAGCCACAGGCGCTCAACGAATCGATCCGCAAGCAGTTCTGTCAGCTCAGCGGCGGGCCTTGCGTGTACGACGGCGAGACGATGAAGAACTCCCACGCACAGCTGGCCTTGGACAAGGCCGACTTCAATGCGTTGGTCGAGGATTTGCAGTTGGCAATGGATGACGCGAAGGTGCCGTTCGCGGTGCAGAACCGTTTGCTGGCGCTGCTCGCGCCGATGCATCGGGACATCATCACGCGATAGGCATGTGGGAACGCGCTGGGGCTGGGGTGGAACCTCAGCGCCGAGGCGCGGTACTGGCGCATCTTCGCTTTTCCAGGAGATGTCCATGTACTCGCAGAACGTTGCTGCCGCTGGAGCGGGGGCGCCCGGCCCCGAGGTGTCCGCATCGACGGCGCAGGCAGGATTCGATTCGGCGCGGCTTCACGCGCTGCGTGATCGTCTGGCGCAAGGGCACGCCCAGCAAGTGCCTGTCGAGGAGATGGCGACCGCAGCCTTCGAGTTCCTGCTGACGGGAGGAGGCGCGGGTTTCGAGGAGGCTGCTCGGCACGCTGTGGCGCGTGGCAGCGGCCCGTCGATGCTCTTCGATGACCAGTCGCGGGCGATTCCTGAACTGGTGGCTGGGATGGTCGACCGTGGCATGCCGGTGCGTTATGTGCTCGGCATGCCGCCGGAAAGGGTGTCCGTGTTTGCCAACTGCTGGACGAGGGGCTGGAGCGACCTTCCGCCTTCGCGACGCGGGTTGTGTCCGCCGAAGATGTCCAGTGAAAGGTCCGCCGGCGAACACCGTCTGCGAGAGGCGGTGAAGCTGTTGCGACCTGGGGAGGCAGCGGTGGTCTTTCCCGCCTCGGGCGACGTCCTCATGGCGGCGCGCGATCGCGATGGCTTGCTGTTGATGGCTCGCGATGAGCGGGGTGCTCAAGGACTGAGACCGACGTTGTACCAGGGCAGGGACGCAGACAAGCGATTGGAGCAGGCGCTGCTGCTGCCGGGGCGAGGCACGTGGGGCATGGTGCAGGCGGCTGTGTCGCCATGACCTGAACCGACGCGCGCGGCGCGTCGTCCAGAAAGCAGAAAGCCCGGCAGAGCCGGGCTTTCTTGAATCTGGTGGCCAAGGGCGGAATCGAACCACCGACACGCGGATTTTCAATCCGCTGCTCTACCAACTGAGCTACTTGGCCTTGAGACTGGGTCTCCGTCTTCGCCGTTCCGAGTCTGGCGACCCGTGCTGAGCAACGAAGACCGCGACTATAACACTAAATTCCGCTGCCGCGCTTGTTTCTTGAAAGATCAACGCCCAGCTGCTTCAGCTTCCGGTACAGATGGGTGCGCTCCAGCCCCGTCTTCTCGGCCACTCGTGTCATCGAGCCGTTTTCCTTGGCCAGGTGGAATTCGAAGTAGCTCTTCTCGAACGCGTCACGCGCTTCCCGCAGCGGACGGTCCAGCTCGAACATCTGCTCCGACACCAGGCCCTGATGCGGCATCGGCACCACCGGCGCCAGTCCCGCCGTCGGCAGGGGCAGGGTGCCGGGCACCATCGGCGGCAAGGCCTCCGGACGCGGATAACTCGTGCCGATGCCCGCCACCCCCGGCACGGGCGCCGCCGGCGGCGCCGGACGCGGCGTCGTCTTCACCAGCGCCTGCTCCACCGCGCGCAGCAACTTCTGCAAGGTGATCGGCTTCTCGAGGAACGCCATCGCGCCGAACTTGGTCGCCTCGACCGCCGTGTCGATCGTCCCGTGGCCGCTCATCATGATCACGGGCATCGTCAGCTGTCCCGTGCTGCCCCATTCCTTGAGCAGCGTGATGCCGTCCACGTCAGGCATCCAGATGTCCAGCAGCACCAGATCCGGTCGGGACCGCTCGCGGCTCGCCCGCGCCTGCTGGGCGTTCTCCGCGAGTTCGATGGTGTGCCCCTCGTCGGAGAGGATTTCGGACAAGAGGGCGCGGATGCCCAATTCGTCGTCAACAACAAGAATGGTTGCCATGTATGCCTACTGTTCACGCGGGCCGAGGCGCGTCCTGCGCAGGGCTCGGTGCAGTCGCGAGTTTTGAAAATGATAACGAAACTTGTGCGCCGCTCGGCGGTAGATCCCCGCCGCTGGATGCTGGGAGATTCACCAGCCGGATCCTCGCGCCGTGTTCATCGGCGATTTTCTTCACCACCGCCAGCCCCAGTCCCGTCCCCTTGGACTTGGTTGTGACGTAAGGCTCGAAGGCTCGCTTCAACACGTTCTCCGCGAAGCCGTGACCGTTGTCGGTCACCACGAGCCGCAACGCCCGCAGCTCCCCAGCCTCGTTCAGCGACTTCTGCGTCCGCACCGTCACCCGGCCCTCGGGCGACTGGCTCACCGCGTCCAGCGCGTTCTGCACGAGGTTGTGGATCACCTGCCGCAGTTGCGGCGCGTCGCCCAGGATCTGCGGCGGATCCGCCGCCAGGTCCGCGTGCAGGCGTCCCGCCTCCTGCGCCTCGGCGTACAGCGTCAGCACCTCGCTGACCAGTCCGTTCAGATCCAGCGGCCCCAGCTTGGCCGCCGGCAGCCGCGCGTAGTCGCGGAACTCGTTGACCAGCTGCTTCATCGCCTGCACCTGGTTCACGATCGTGCCCACCGAGCGCACCAGCATCGCCTGATCCGTGCCCTCGAGCTTGGATTCGAGCTTGAACTGCAACCGCTCCGCCGACAGCTGGATCGGCGTCAGCGGGTTCTTGATCTCATGCGCCAGCCGGCGCGCGACCTCGCTCCACGCCGCCGAGCGCTGCGCCGACACGACCTCGCTGATGTCGTCGAAGACCAGCAGCCGCGCGTCCTGCGGCAAGGGCGCGCCGCGCACCAGCAGCGTCAGCGCGGTCTTCTCGTCGAGCTGCAGCTCGAAGGAATCCTGCCAGTGCTCGCGCTCGCCCGCCTCGCCGCCCTGCAGCTCGAAGCGCTGCCAGATGTCCTTGCTGAACGCCGACAGCGCCGGCAACTCGTCCAGCGTCCGGCCGACGTAGGCCGACAGCGGCAGCTTCATGATCCGCGTCGCGCCCGGGTTGACGCTCTCGATGCGACGGTCCGCGTCGAACACGATCACGCCCGCGGTCAGGTTGTCGAGGATGGTCTGCACCTGCGTGCGCGCGCGCTCGAGCTGCATCACGCTCAGCTCCACCTGCTCGCGGGCGTCCGAGAGCTGCTGCGTCATGTCGGCGAAGGACCGCGTCAGCCCGCCGAGCTCGTCGCGGGAGCGGAACACCGGCTTGGCCTTCAGGTCCCCCTGCGCCACCTCGCGCATGCCCTCGGCCAGCAGCAGCAGCGGCTGCACGAGCTGGTTGGACAGCGCCACCGCCAGCAGCAGCGCGGCGAAGACCGCCAGGATCAGCACCAGCGTCAGCGTGCCCAGGTACATGCGCCGCAGCCCGTCGCGCAGCAGCGAGCGCTGCAGGTACTCCTGGTTCGCCGCGGACACGTTCAGCGCGTTGCTGATCACCTTCCCCGAGATCTGCTTGACCACCATCAGATAACGATCGCTGTTGGTGAGCTGCAGCGCGCTGCTGGGCAGCAGCGCCAGCGAGCGGATGCGGGCCTCGCCGAGCGCCGCGGTCTGCTCGTCCTCCAGCCCCTCCAGCCGCGAGGCCACGCCGTTGTTGCGCGCCTGGGTGACCAGCGCGGCGCTCGGGCGCTCGGGCAGCTCGCTGGATTCCCCGCCCGCGGACAGCAGGACCTGCCCGTTGCCCGCGATCAGCGCCACGCTGCGCGCGCCCATCTGGTCGCGCAGCCGCTCCAGCGCCAGCGGCGCGAGCGCGCCATCCTCCCAGCGCTCCGCGGCGGCGCGCGTGCGGGTAGTCTGCTCGGTGCGAAGGTTCTCCAGCGTGTCCTGCCCCAGCGCGAGACCCGCCTCCAGCGCGCTGGCCAGCCGCTGGTCGAAGAGGCTCTCGATGCTGCGGTTCACGAACTGGTAGGACACCGTGTAGATCAGCAGCCCGGGCACCACGCCCACGATCGCGAAGATGCCGGCCAGCTTGAGCAGCAGGCCGCTGCCGAAACGGCCGCGGCGCACGCGCAGGGCCAGCCGCGTACCGGCCACGCCGATCACGATGATCAGCGCCGTGGCCACGGCGACGTTCACCCAGAACAGCCACTCGTAATGCCGCTCGAGGAAACCGCGCTGCGCGGTCGTGCTGATCGACAGCAGGAAGGCCAGCATGCCGCTGGCGCCCGCGATCGCGGCCACGGAGATCAACCACGCCAGGCGCGCCGACTTGGTCACGGGTCAGGATCCTTGCAAGGTCAGTGGGAAGTCGGGAACGAGGCGCGGCGTCAGGGCTGCGGCTTGCTGGCGGGCGGCGCGGCGGGGGACTCGAGCTGCAGCGTCAGGTTGCGGTCCACGCTCAGTGACCAGCCCTGCGCCCCGCCCAGTCCGATCTGCAGCGGACGCGGCAACTGCGCGGTGTCCAGCTTGTAGCTGAACTCCAGGTAATAGCGGCCATCGTCCTCGATCTCCTTGGCATCGGCCACGCGCCAGCCCGACACGCCGCGCAGCGACGCGATCGCCTCGCCCAGCGAATCGAAGCTCTGATGCAGGCCGCCGGTGCTGACTCTGTACTGCCGGGTCAGCGGCTGCCAGGTCAGACGCCAGGTGCGCGTGGCCTGGGCGACGCGCGCGTCGCGCCAGTACCAGCGGTTGCGCAGGACCTGCACCTCGGCCACGAAATAGATGGCCACGCCCTTGAGCAGCGCCTCCTCGGCCTGCCGGGGCAACTCGAACCGGGTGCTGAAGCTGACGGCCAGGCCGTCCTCGGCGCGCTCCGCGTTCAGCAGTTGCAGCGCCACGCCTTGCGCCATCGCCCAGCCGTGCAGGACCAGCAGCGCGCCGACCAGGGTCAGGCGCTGCCACCGGGAACGCAGCGAAACGGGACGGGATGGCGGAGACACGCGAGCAGGCAGGCGGGCAGGGTGAGGCGGGAAGTTCGATGATCAGGACTTGTGCAGCAGCGCGTAATAGAAGCCGTCGGTGACGGCGGCGGCGCCGGGTGCCAGGTCCTGTCCGGCATTCTCCGCGAGCGGCAGCAGATGCCCGGCCCCTCGGTCGAACTGACGCGCCCGCGCATCGCCATGGCGTTGCAAAAACGCGTCGATCTGGTCCTGGCCCTCGGCCTTGAAGACCGAGCAGGTCGCATACACGAGCCGGCCGCCCGGCTTGAGCAGCGGCCACAAGGCGTCCAGCAGCTCCGCCTGGATGCGGGCGAGCGCCGGGATGTCCTCCGGGCGGCGCAGCCAGCGCACGTCCGGGTGGCGGCGCACGATGCCCGACGCGCTGCAGGGCGCGTCCAGCAGGATCGCGTCGAAGGGGCGGCCATCCCACCAGTCGGCGGTGGCGCGGGCGTCCGCGGCCTTCACCGTGCCCTCCAGCGCCAGGCGCTGCAGGTTCTGCCGCACGCGCTCCAGACGCTTCGCATCGGCGTCCAATGCCAGCAGATCGAGGCGGTTGCCGGCGAGTTCCTGCAGGTGCGCGGTCTTGCCACCCGGCGCGGCGCAAGCGTCCAGCACCCGCGCGCCGGCGCCAAGCTCCGGCCAGGCCTCGTCCGGGGACAGGTCTTGCGGGCGGACCCGGCCCAGCAGCAGCGGCGCGGCCAGCTGGGCGGACGCGTCCTGCACCGACGCATGACCGCGATCGAAATCGGGCAGGGCCTGGACCGGGCGAGGCTCGTCGAGCACGACCGCCTGCGGGAACAGCGACCCGGCGGGATGGGCGCCGATGCCGGCCTCGGTCAGCCGGGCCAGGTAACTGGGGAGGTCCTCATGCGCCGGGTTGACGCGCAGCGTCATCGGCGGCTTCTGCTGGTTGGCCTGCAGCAGCGCCTGCCAGTGGTCGGGCCAGTCGGCGCGCAAGCGGTCCTGCCACCAGCGCGGATGATTGAAGCGGGCGACCGGGTCGGCCTCGGCGGCGGCGACCAGCGCGTCGCGCTCGCGCAAGAAGCGGCGCAGCACGGCGTTGGCGAAACCGGCGCTGTTGGGCGCACGCTGGCGCACCGCGTGCACCGCCTGGTCCACGAGCGTGTGATCGGCGTAGGCGGTCTCGCCGGGCCAGAGCAGCGCGAGCGCGGTGACCAGCAAGGCGTCCACGCGCGGGGGCGGGTTCTTCGGGGCGAGCGCCGCGCGCACGGCCTGGGCGGCACCCAGGCGGCGCAGCACGGTGAAGCTCAGCGCCTGCACGCCGGGGCGGATGTCGGCGGGGCAGCGGGAGAGCCAGTCGGTCAGCGAGTGGCCCTCGCGCACGGCCTGGACGGCGTCGGCGGCGTTGGCCAGCAGGCGGTGCAGCGGCGGCGCGCCGCCGGCCTTGGGGGATGAGGGGGTAGACACCGCGGGAGTTTAAAGGGCGCGACAATCCCGCCCCATGACGAGTACTCCGATCCTGAGCCCCGACGAGCTGGCCGCGCTGCCGGCGTCGGACCGTATCCGTTACCGGCTGGTCCAGGCGGGCCGCCGCCACCACGCTAACGACAACATCGCCCCCTACATCGAGGCGGGCGAGCTCGACCAGCTCCAGGCCGAGGTCCAGGCGCGCATGCAGGAGGTGCTGAAGGCGCTGGTGATCGACACCGACAGCGACCACAACACGCAGGAAACGGCCAAGCGCGTGGCCAAGATGTTCGTCAAGGAAGTCTTCGCGGGCCGCTACGCGCCGCCCCCGCCGGTTACCGAGTTCCCCAACGCGGAGCGCCTGAACGAGCTCATGATCGTCGGCCCGATCACGGTGCGCAGCGCCTGCTCGCACCACCTGTGCCCGATCATCGGCAAGGTCTGGATCGGCCTGCTGCCCAGCGAGCATTCCAACCTGATCGGCCTGTCCAAGTACGTGCGCCTGACCGAATGGATCATGAGCCGCCCGCAGATCCAGGAAGAAGCCGTGGTGATGCTGGCCAACGAGCTGCAGGACCGCGTCAAGCCCGACGGGCTGGCCATCGTGATGGACGCGGACCACTTCTGCATGCACTGGCGCGGCGTCAAGGACATGGACTCGACGATGACCAACAGCGTCATGCGCGGGTCCTTCCTCAAGGACGCGACGCTGCGCGCGGAGTTCCTCGCGCTGATGAAGAAGAAGGGCTGAGGCCCGCGCGCGGACGCCGGGTCCGCGCTCAGAGGCTGCGCGCCTCGGTGAACCCGACGAAGCTCATCAGCACGCGGGTCGGGAACTGGCGGATCGCGGCGTTGTAGGCCTCGACCGCCTGGTTGAACACCTGGCGCGAGAACGCGCGCTGGCGCTCGATCATCTTGAGCTCGTCCACCGCGGCGGCCAGGTCGGGCTCGACGATCAGCTCGACGTTGTGCTCGACCAGCGACACCAGCCGGGTCAGCGCCGCGCCGTGCACGGCGGCGGCCACGGCCAGCGTCGCCACGGGATCCGCCGCGTAGGGCCGGCCGCGCACCGCCTGCGTCGCGGCGCGGGCCTCGGTCTGCGCGGCGGCCAGCGCGTCCAGGCTGGCCTGCTCGCTGGGCAGGCGCTCGCGCAGCCGCTCCAGCAGCAGATCGCCATGGGCGAAACGCCGCGTCAGCGCGTCGTCCAGTTGCGCGAAGGCCTTGCCGATCTCATTGCGCAGCAGCATCACGCGGTTGTAGGCGCCGATGCACCAGAACACCAGCACCGCGGCCAGCGCCCACGCGCCCCAGTTCCAATGCCACTGCATGGCGTCGGCGGCGTTCAGGGTGCGGCTCCAGACCCGGGCGCCGCGACGGCTGCCTTGCCGCGCTGGAACTCGACCCAGCCCTTGGCGCGCAGCTCGCAAGCCGGGCAGTGGCCGCAGCCCCATCCCCAGGCGTGACGGGTCTTGCGCTCGCCGAGGTAGCAGGTGTGCGTGTGCTCGACGATCAAGTCGTTGAGCGCCTCGCCGCCGAGCTCCTCGGTGAGCGACCAGGTCTGCGCCTTGGTCAGGAACATCAGCGGCGTGTCGAGCGTCATCGGCGTGTCCAGACCGAGGCTGAGCGCGACCTGCAGCGCCTTGAGCGTGTTGTCGCGGCAGTCGGGGTAGCCGGAGAAATCGGTCTCGCACATGCCGCCGACCAGCACCGACGCGCCGCGGCGGTAGGCCAGCGTCGCGGCGAAGGTCAGGAACAGCAGGTTGCGCCCGGGAACGAAGGTGTTGGGCAGGCCGTTGGCCTGGAGCTCGATGGCGCGTTCCTGCGTGAGCGCGGTGTCGGAGATCTGGCCCAGCAGGCTCAGGTCGAGCAGGTGGTCCTCGCCGAGCTTGGGCGCCCAGTGCGGGAACTGCGCGGCGATCTGCTGGCGCACCGTCTGGCGACAGTCCAGTTCGACGCGATGGCGCTGACCGTAGTCGAAGCCCAGGGTCTCGACCTCGGCGAAGCGTTCCAGCGCCCAGGCCAGGCAGGCGGTGGAGTCCTGGCCGCCGGAGAACAGCACCAGCGCCTTGCGGCGGGAGGCGTGGACGGCGGGAATGGGGGCGGCGGCGGAAGCGGCGTCGGACATGGCAGACCAGCGGTAGACAAGGAAATCAGCAGGCCGGAAGTGTGCCAGCACCGTGCTACCGTCGTCGGCCTCAGGAGGAAAAGCAATGCAACGATGGTGTCTCGCGCGCGGCCGGACGGGCTCGCGCCGTGTCGTTTCCTTGATGGCGGCCGCCGCCGCGTTTGCGGTCACCGCGGGTGCCGCGACGAGTGCCGCCGCGCAGACCGGCTCGGCGGCCACCGCGTCCACGATTTCCCAGGTGCTGCTGTATCCGGGCGGCGCGCAGGTGGACCGGACGCTGGCCGTGGCGGCAGGGGCGACCCAACTGCGGCTGGCCTGCCTGCCGGCCACGCTGGAGCGCGAATCGGTGCAACTGCAGGCGCCGGCGCAGATCGCGCTCGGCGAGCTGCAGATCGAGACCGTGCCCCGCGCCCAATTGCCCGAGTGCCGACAGGTGGACCCGCGCGTGCGTGAGCTCGAGGCGCAGCGCGCGGCGCTGGAGGCGGAGCAGGGCGGCGTGGACGTGTCGCTGGGCTATCTGAAGGGACTGTCCGACAACAGCGCCAAGGGCGGCGCGGCGCTGGGCGCGACGCTGGACTCGCTGCGCCGCAACGCGCAGGAGCTCATCGCGCGGCAGCACGCGCTCAAGCTGAGGATGACCGAGCTCGACGCCCAACTCGCGGCCGCGAAGGCGGACGTCGGCCAGGTGGAAGGCGGGCAGGTGTCGGTCCTGAAGTTGCGGCTGTCCGCCACGCAGGCCGGCGAACTGCAACTGCGCTACCGCGTGCCGGACAGCGGCTGGACGCCGCAGTACCGCGCGCGGCTGGACACGAGCTCGGGGGCGCTGCAGCTGGAGCGTCTGGCCCAGATCGCGCAGAACAGCGGCGAGGACTGGACGCAGGTCCGGCTGCGGCTGTCCACGGCGCAGCCGCGCCAGCGGGTGTTGCCGCTGACCGTGTCGCCCTGGACGCTGGCCTTGCTGCCACCGGTGCAGGCGGAAGCACGCGCGCAGTTCACGCCGATGCCGATGGCGGCGCCGGCGCCGCCCGCGCCCGCGCCTCAGCGCGTGGCGGTCACCGGCAACGCGGTGCGTTTCGACGCCAGCGTCTTCGAGGGCGACTTCGCCACCGAATACGAACTGCCGCAGCGCGTGACGCTGCGCGGCAACGGCCAGGGCACGACGGTCAACCTCGGCAGTCAGACGGTGAGCGCGCGGGTGTTCTCGCGCGTCACGCCGGGCGCGGAGCCGACGGCGGCCTACCTGCTGGCTGAGTTCACGCGGCCCGAGGGCTCCTGGCCGCGCGGCCCGGTGCAGTTGTTCCGCGACGGGACGCTGGTGGGCGAGATGAACGGGCTGACGATCAACGCCAAGCCGGCGTGGTTGCCCTTCGGCAAGGACGAGCGGCTGCGCGTGCGCGTCGATCCAGAGAAGCGCGATGGCAATGACGCCGGTTTCATCGGCGCGCGCCGCGACGTGCAGATCACGCGGCCGTGGCTGGTGGAGAACCTGGGCAAGCGTCCGATCACGCTGCAGGTGCTGGAGGCGGCGCCGGTGTCGCAGCACGAGGACATCCGCGTGGAGACCCGCTTCACGCCGCCGGTGACCGAGTCCAACTGGCGCGAGCAGCCCGGCCTGCAGATGTGGGAACTGAGCCTGGCGCCGGGCGCGGCGCAGAACTTCCAGGCGGTCTACAAGATCAGCGTGCCCAAGGACGCGCGGGTCAGCGGCATGCGCTGAGCCATGGGCCGTTGGGGACCGCGTCCTGACCGGGAGCCCTCACCCCAACCCCTCTCCCGCTACGCGGGCGAGGGGCTTCCTTTCGGATCAGGTCCGGATCTCGCCCTGTCCGAGCACGACCCACTTCATCGAGGTGAGGCCTTCGAGGCCCACCGGGCCGCGGGCGTGGAACTTGTCGGTGGAGATGCCGATCTCCGCGCCCAGGCCGTACTCGAAGCCGTCGGCGAAACGCGTGCTCGCATTGACCATCACGCTGGCGGAGTCCACCTCGCGCAGGAAGCGCATCGCGTGGACGTGATTCGTCGTGAGGATCGCGTCGGTGTGGTGCGAGCCGTGCCGGTTGATGTGCGCGATGGCCTCGTCCAGCGCATCGACGACCTTGATGCTGATGACCGGGGCGAGGTACTCGGTGTCCCAGTCCTCGGGCGTCGCCGGCTTGAGCAGGTCACGCGGCACGGCCTCGAGCAGCGCCAGCGTGCGCTCGCAGCCGCGCATCTCCACGCCCTTGGCGGCGAAGACCATGCCGATGCGGGGCAGGAAGGCGGCGGCCTGCGCGCTGTGGACCAGCAGCGACTCGGTCGCGTTGCAGGGGCTGTACTTCTGCGTCTTGGCGTTGTCCACGACGGTGACGGCCAGGTCGAGGTCGACCTCGGCATCGACGTAGCTGTGGCAATTGCCGTCCAGGTGCTTGATGACGGGGACGCGGGCCTCGCGGCTGATGCGCTCGATCAGGCCCTTGCCGCCACGCGGGATGATGACGTCCACGTAGGCGGGCATCGCGATGAGCAGGCCCACGGCGGCGCGGTCGGTGGTGTTGACGAGTTGCACGGCGTCGCGCGGCAGGCCGGCTTCCTCGAGGCTGTCGGCGACGAGCGCGGCGAGGGCGAGGTTGCTGTGCAGCGCCTCGGAACCGCCGCGCAGGATGCAGGCGTTGCCGCTCTTGATGGCGAGCGAGGCGGCCTCGATGGTCACGTTGGGGCGGCTCTCGTAGATCATGCCGAAGACGCCGAGCGGCACGCGCATCTGGCCGACGCTGATGCCGGTGGGGCGGCGCTTCACGCCGGTGATCTCGCCGATGGGATCGGGCATCGCGGCGATCTGCTCGCAGCCTTCGGCGACGGTGGCCAGGACCTTGGCGGTGAGGCGCAGGCGGTCGACCATCGGCGCGTCGAGGCCGGCCTCGGTGGCGGCGGCGAGGTCGCGGTCGTTGGCCTGGGTCAGCGCGGGGCCGGCCTCGCGCAGGCGGCGCGCGAGCGCGAGCAGGGCGGCGTTCTTCGCGGCGGTCGGCGCGGCGGCCATCAGCGTCGCGGCCGCGCGGGCCGCCTCGCCGACGCCGGTCATGTAGGCGTTGAGGTCGGTCATAGACCGGAGATTCTGACTGATGCCCCGCGAGCTCCCTCCTCTCGGGGCCATCGCGAGCAGAAAGCCCACCCTTCGTGATCTGAGGGTTTGTCCCCGGAACTCGTCGCTTGCGGCTTCCCCCACTGATCTTCTACAGTCGTAGTACGACAGATGTAGAACTTCAGGATCCGGTGATGGACGAGTCGATCAACGACGACGGCAAGGGTGAGGTGTCGCTCAGCGAGCTGCAACTTGCGCTGATGCGCGTGCTGTGGACGCGCGGGCAGGCCAGCACCGCGGAGGTGGCCGAGGCGATGCGCGAGCAGCAACGCCCGCTCGCGCACACCACCGTGGCGACGCTCCTGTCGCGGCTGGAGAAACGCGGCCTGATCGCCAGCGAGCGTGACGGCCGATCGCTGGTCTACCGTGCCGCGGTCAGCGAACCCGAGGTGCAGCGCTCGATGGTGTCGGGCCTGCTGGGCAGCCTGTTCGGCGGGCAACCCGCGGCGCTGCTGAACCACCTCGTGCAAGCCGGCGAGATCGGCGATGACGACCTCGCGCAGATGCGGGCGCTCCTGAAGAAGCGGGGAGGCGGCGATGCTTGAGATCCTCACCGGCTGGTTGCTGAACTACCTGCTGCACAGCACGGTGCTGCTGGGCGGCGTGTGGCTGCTGGAGCGCGCGGGCTGGTTGACGCAGCGCACCTGGCGCGAGGCCTTCTGGCGCTGGGCCTTCTTCGGCGCGGTGCTGACCGCGAGCGCGCAGCCGCTGACGCAGGCGACGCGCATCGTGCTGCCGGAGCTCTTCCCCCCGCTGGCGCCGCTCGCTTCGGCTGCTCATGACGTTTCCGCCGAGGAAGACGCCGACGCGGCGACGTCCCCTGCAGCCGCCACAACCACGACGCTGAAGACATCGGACGACGCGTCCCACGCCGAGCCGACAACCCCGTCCCCGACGGCGCGTGACACGCCCCGCCTGGCCCTGGGCGCGGGCCACTCGATCGGCCTGACCGACGAGGCCGCCGAGCAGCGGCGCGAGACCGTGCGCGAGGCCACCGCCGCCTTGCTGCTGGCGTGGCCGCTGGTGGCGCTCGCCGGCCTGGCGATGACGCTGCTGCGCTGGCTGGCGCTGCGGCGGCAGGTGCGCGCGCTCGCGCTCTGCGAGGACGCCGAGCTGACGCAGGCAGCGACCGAGCTCGCGCGCAATGCGGGCGTCGCGGTGCCGACGCTGCGCATGAGCGCGCTGTGGCCGAGCCCGCTGGTCGCGCCCGGCGGCCAGATCTGCCTGCCCGCGGGGCTGATGCGCTCGCTGGAAGGCCAGCAGCGCGTGGCCGTGCTCGCGCATGAGATCGCGCATCTGCGTCGTCGCGACCTGGCATGGCGGCTGGCCGCGCGGCTGGTCGCGCAACTCGGCTGGCTGCAGCCGCTGAACCGGCTCGCGATGCGCCGCCTGGATCTGCTCGCCGAACTGGCCTGCGATGCCTGGGCGGCCGAGGAAGCCGGCGCGATGCCCTTGGCGCAGGGCCTGTACGTCTGCGCCCGGGACACCGCGGCCGCCGCGAGTGCCGCAGCGGCCAGCGCGACGTCCGATTCATCCACGCGACAGGAGCGCCGCGCCGCGCGCCAGCGTGCCCGTTCGATGCCGGTGCTGGCCAGCGCGATGGCCGCGGCCCGGTCCCCGTTGATGGCGCGCATGCACGCGCTGCTGGAGG
Organism: Roseateles sp. So40a; assembly: GCF_048081605.1. Lineage (NCBI taxonomy): Bacteria > Pseudomonadati > Pseudomonadota > Betaproteobacteria > Burkholderiales > Sphaerotilaceae > Roseateles > Roseateles sp. So40a. Next base: position 5,560,081 of record NZ_CP182288.1, read on the forward strand.
AGTCCCCCATGTCCGAATCCACCCCCGCCCGCCGCCGCGCGGGCCGCATCGCGCTGGCCGCCGGGCTGTGCACCGTGGCGCTGGCCGTGCCGATGCTGGTCATCGGCAAGGTGCCGCGCATCAGCATCGACCTGGGCGCCGTGCTGGGCGAGCGCCACGTCACGCGTTTCGAGAACAACGAGAACGGCCACGTGCAGCGCGCGAGCTACGACGGCGACGTCGTCTTCAACGACGACGAGACCGACGTGGTGTCGCTGGACAAGAAGCTGGAGATCTCCGAGACGCTGCTGGGCGTGACGCGCCGCGCGGTGATCGCTTCCGACGGGAAGGGCGGCACGACGCGCCGCTACTGGGTCGACGGCGACGAGAAGCCGCTGGACGCGGAGGGTCGCAAGTGGCTCACCGGTCAGATCGGCCTGGTCGCCGAGGGGGCGCATGGCAGCGAATACCGCGCGCGCCGGCTGCTGCAGCGCGGCGGCACGGCGCTGGTGCTGGCGGACATCGAGCGCTCGCCGCATGCCTTCGTCCGGCGCAGCCGCCTGGAGGCGCTGCTGTCGACGGGCCCGCAGGACGACGCGACCTTGTCGCGCCTGATCGCGGTGGGCGCCAAGCTCGACGGCGACTTCGAGCGCCGCAGCGCGCTGGACGCGGTGATCAATCACCGGACGCTGACCCCGGCGCTGCAGCGCGAGGTGTTGACCGCGACGGCCGGCATGCAGGGCGCGTTCGAGCGCCGCGAGGTGCTGGAGGCGCTGTCGCCGCAGATGAGCCGCGAGGCGGCGGTGGTGAGCGCGTGGCAGCAGGCGGTGCAGGGCATCGAGGGTGACTTCGAGAAGCGCTCGGCGATCACGGCGCTGATCGAGGCGCAACCGGCGGTGGACCGCGACCTGGCGCTGAGCGTGCTGGGCGCGGTGGATTCGATCGGAGGCGACTTCGAGCGGGCGCAGGTGCTGGTGTCGCTGGCCGAGCGGATGCCGCCGGATGCCGCGCTGATCGCGCGTTATCGCCAGTCAGCCCGTGGCTTGTCCACGCATGAGCGCGGTCGTGTCGAGGAAGCGCTGGATCACCTGACGCCGACCTGAGGCGCGGGCGGCAGACGCAGCGACAAGGGCGGCGCGGCGAAGGCGCACAATCGCCCGCCATGGCCCTGCACACCTTCACCCTGTACTTCCTGGCCGTGATCGGCCTGTCGCTGACGCCCGGTCCGAACAGCCTGCTCGTGCTGGCGCACGGCGCGGCGCATGGCAGCCGCAAGACCTTGTGGACCATCGCGGGTGGCGCGACGGGCTTCGCGGCGTTGATCGCGTTGTCGATGCTGGGCATCGGCGCGTTGCTGCAGACGACGGCGAGCGCGCTGCTGGTGCTGAAGGTCGTGGGCGGCCTCTACCTGATCTGGCTGGGCGTGCAGCTGTGGCGCGCGCCGGCGATCCAGCTGACGGCGGCGTCGGGCTCGGCGGCGCAGGGGCGAGGCCGGGTGCTGTTCCGGCAGGGCCTGCTGTCGGCGGTGTCCAACCCGAAGGTGCTGCTGTTCTACGGCGCGTTCCTGCCGCAGTTCATTGATCCGCAGCGGGATCTGTGGGTGCAGTTCGCGTGGCTGGCGGCGACCTTCGTGATCGTCGAGGCGGTGGTGGAGTTCCTGATCGCGAGCCTCGCGCACCGCGTGCGCCCGTGGCTCGAGCGCTCCGGCAAGGGCTTCAACCGCGTGTGCGGGACGCTCTTCGCGGCGATGGGGCTGGCGTTGCCTTTGACGAGGTGAGGAGCGCGCCAGGGCGCGTTCACCCCATCCGCATTGAGAAGACGAACGGCAAGTACGGCGGGACCTTCGTCGCAATGCCCTTATAGGTCCGCTTGAAGCATTGGGCTTTCGCGCTGTCCGAGTCGGAGATCACGCGCTCGATGGTGGCGAATTGATCGCCCTTGGTGTGCGTGATCACGAGCATCAGCTCCACCGGGCCTGGCGACAGCTGATAGCAGCCGCCCTTTTCGTCCAGGTGGAAGTGGTTGTTGAACTGGACAAATTCATCGGCGTATTTTTGATACTCGGCCGAATCCTTGTGGGCTTCCCAATTCGCCCTGGCTTGGGAGAAGTCCTTCGGTGGCTCGGCCGCGAGGCTCAGCGTGATGCCAGTGGCGCTCAGCAGTGCTGCTGCGCCGAGGCGCGTGATCGCGCCGACGAGTTTGTGTTTCATCGAGAACCTCCCCAGGTTTCTGTATTGACGCTGACCAGCCCCAAAAGCTGCAAGGCCGTCAGGATGATCTGCACGAACAGCACGTAACCATAGCCGAGCAGCAGGGTGAATGCGCCGATCGAGTCGCATCGCTGCATTCAACGAATACCTGCCGAACCTGCCTCGGCTTCATCCACCAACAAGTGATAGATGCTCGGGAAGCGCGTATCCATGTCTGCCTCGTCGACCTCAGAACCTTCGATGACGAAGACCTCGTCCTCACCAGGACGTTGCACGACATCCCAGTCTTCGCTGTGATCGAGAGGAAGCCGGCCGCGTAGTCCGAGTCCCCGACGGCTGCTGCCGCGACCTCGAACCCGCCGTTGCGCGTCTTCATCCCGCCGTATCGCGAGAAGAACTCCTGCGTGACCGAGCCCAGTCGTCTGTTTGATGTCTCAAACGACACGGCGGGTACGACGAGCAACACACCTTCGGCAACCAGGTCGTCCACCAGCGCTCGAGCTTGACTGACGGACATGGGTTCGGCGATGCGACGATGGTCTTGCGGCACGCTGCTGTTCCTTGCAAGGCTGGCTTGTTGATTTGCACGCCCGGCTTCTGAGCTCGGCGGCATGAAGAACGGGCGCCGAAGCGCCCGTCTGATCGGCTGATCTCAGCGCGTCATCACGGCTTGGCCGCCGATGCCGGCATCGACGGGGCCGTCACGTCCACCGGCGCGCCTTGCGGGTCGCGGATCTCCAGCGGCTTGCGGCCCAGGGCCTCCAGTTGCGGCAGCACCTTGGCCTTGTCGCCCACCGCCACCACGATCAGCGACGCCGGCTCCACGTAGGTCTTCGTCGCCTTGTACGCGCTGCCCGCGTTCACCGCCGCGTACTTGCGCGGCAGCGACGTGATGCTGTCCGCCGGCGCACCCACTGCCCACTCGCTCGCATAACTGGACGCCACCACCCGGTTCGTGTCGAACAGCCCCGGCAGCGCCAGCAGCTGCGCGTTGCGAACCCGGTTCAGCTCGTCCGCGCCCATCGGCTTGGCGCGCATGCCGTCGATCTCCTTGAACATGTCGGTCAGCGCCGGGCCCGTCACGTCCGTGCGCACGCTGCCGCGAATGCCGAACAGACCGCTGTCCCGGTTCATCGTGTACGCCGAGTAGATCCCGTACGTGTAGCCCTTGACCTCACGCAGCTGCGTGTTGATCCGCGACGTGAAGAGCCCACCCATCGCGGCGTTCATCACCTTGATGTCCTCCGCGTCGCGCGTGCCCGCCTTCGGTCCCGGCGCCACCACGCTCAGCGCCGTCTGCGGCGCGCCCGGCTTGTCCACCAGCACCACGCGCGCGGCCACCGGCTTGGGCGGCGTCGCGTCCACCGCGGCCGCCGCGGTCTTCGGACGCTCCCAGCCGCCGAACAGCCGCTCGGCCAGCGCCTTCAGCTCGTCCGCGGAGATGTCGCCTGCGACCACCAGCGCGGCCTGGTCCGGCCGGTAATGCGTCGACCAGAACTGACGCAGCGCCGCCGCGTCCGTCGCCTTGATCGAGGCCTCGTCGCCGATCGCGGCCTTGGCCAGCGGATGGCCCTCGCCGTAGATCACGCGATTCGCGACCACGCCGGCGACCGCCGGCGCCTGCTCGCGCTGCTGCTGCAGCGCCGCCAGGCGCTGGTTCTGCATGCGCGCGATCTCGCCGTTGTCGAAGGCCGGATGCAGCGCCACGTCCGCCACCAGCGCCAGCGTCTGCGCGAAGTTGCGCTTCAGGCTGCTCGCCTCGATGCGCGCCTCGTCGCGGCCCGCGCCCGCGCTGATCGCCGCGCCCAGCGCCGCCGCCTCGTCGGCGATCTGCTGCGCCGTGCGCGTCTGCGTGCCCTGCTGCAGCATGCCCGCCGTGAAGCTCGACAGCCCCGGCTGCGTCGACGGATTCGCCGTCTGACCCGCGCGCACCACCAGCGTCGCGCTCACCAGCGGCAGACCCGGATTGGGCACATGGATCAGCGTCAGGCCATTGGCCAGCGTCAGGCGCTGGCCCTCGGGCAGCGACAGCGCCTTGGCCTTGCCGCCCTTGGGCTGCGTCTTGCGCCATGCGACGTCCGGATTCATCGATTCGCGCTCGCCCTTGGCGGCCTTCTCTGGCATCGGCGGCGTGGGGATCTCCGCGGCCAGCTTCTGCTCGCCCGGTGTGGCCACCACGACGACCCGCGCATCCTTCTTCAGCTGCTGCGCGACCACGTCACGCACCTTCTCCGACGTGACGGCCCTGTAGCGCGCCAGGTCCTTGCCGATGAAGTTGGGATCGCCCGCCTGCTGGTTGTAGTAGTTGATCTGGTCGGCCAGCGCCTGGACCTTCTCCAGCCGCGACAGCGTGCCGGTCTCGATCGAGGCGCGGGCGCGGGCCATTTCCTCGGGCGTGGGCGGATTGATCGCCAGCTCCGCGACGGCGTCGTCGACGATCTTTTGGATCTCGTCGAGCGACTTGCCCGGACGCGCGATCACCTCCACCGAGAACACCGAGCCCAGCGACAGCGAGTACTGCTGCACCTGCACCGATTGCGCGAGCTGCTTGTCGTAGACCAGCGTCTTGTACAGGCGGCTGGACTTGCCGCCGCCCAGCACGTGCGAGGCGATGTCGAGCTCGGCGTCACCCGGCTGGAACACCGCGGGCGTGTGCCACGCGATGTCCAGGCGCGGCAGCTCGATGCGGTCGGTGACCTCGACGCGCTTCTCCGACGTCAGCTTGGGCTGCGCGACGTTGACCGGCGGCACCGGATCGCCGGCCTTGAGCGGGCCGAAGTACTTCTCGACCAGCTTCTTGGCCTGCGCCGGATCGAAGTCGCCGGCCAGCACCAGCGTCGCGTTGTTGGGCCGGTAGTAGCTGCGCGCGAAGGCCTTCACGTCGTCGAGCTTGATCGACTGGATGTCGGCATGCGAGCCGATCACCGTCGCGCGGTACGGATGGCCCTCGGGGAACAGCGCCTGATAGAGCGCTTCCTCGACGATGCCGTAGGGGCGGTTCTCGACGGACTGGCGACGCTCGTTGCGCACCACGTCCTGCTGGTTGGCCAGCGACACCGAATCGACCTCGTCGATCATGTAGCCCAGCATGTCCGACTTCAGCCACAGGCCCAGCTCGAGCTGGTTGGAGGGCAACGTGAAGAAGTAGTTGGTCCGGTCGAAGTCGGTGGAGCCGTTGGAGTCGGTGCCGCCGGCGGCGTCGATGATCTTGTCGGCCTGACCGCGCGGGATGTGGCGGGTGCCGGCGAACATCAAATGCTCGAACAGGTGGGCGAAGCCGGTCTGGCCCTTGGCCTCGTTGCGCGGGCCCGCATGCACCCACAGGTTGAAGGCCACCAGGGGCAGGCGATGGTCCTCGACCAGGATGAGCTCGAAGCCGTTGGGCAGCTTCACCTTCTCGAGCTTGACGCTGAGCGCGTCGCCGGTGGCCGAGATGGCGCTGGTGCCGGCGGCGGCCGGTGCGGCCAGGGCGGAGGTGGACAGGGCAGAGCCGCCGAGGGCGGTCAGGATCGCCAGCGTGATGGCGGCGCTTGCCGCGGGCTTGAATCGCATGGTGGGATGCTTCCCTTCAAAGTTGATGCGGGGCACGCTATCCAAAGCGGGCGGGCCTCACAAGTGCCGGAACTCCGGAAGATCAAGGTTTCGCTCGCTCGCCCCCGCGAAGGGGCGGGCTGGCCGTCAAGGCCGCGTCAAAGCGGCCGCAGCATCAGTTGCTGGTGCAGCGGCTGCGGCACGGCGCCGAGCGCGCGCAGCGCGGCACCGCCGAGGTCCTCGCGTTGCAGCTGCGGCACGCGCAGGCGGCGCTCAGGATAAACGGCGACCAGCGCCCGGATGAGCGCGCGGGCGTCGGTGTCTTGCGGCGCGATCAGGCTGTGGATCATGACGGTCTCGTCGGGCAGGCTGAACACGATCTGCGCGTCGGCGGTCTGCCAGCCGCGGTAATCGACGCCATGGCGGATCACGGTCGCGGTGACCTGCAGCGGCAGGTCGGCGATGCGATGCTCGGCGGCCTCGAGCCAGCTGAGCAACTGAGGCATGTCGACGGAGCGCGGCGCGCTTTCGCCATTGCCGGTGCCAATGCCTGGGACCGACGGCGCGATCGTGCCGGCGTCGGCGACGTAGCCGAGGAGGTCGTGGATCTTGCGGAAGCCGCGTCCCTCGTAGAGCCGGCGGGCACGCTCGTTCTGGGCGAAGACCTCGAGCTCGACCGCGTGCTGGCTGGCCGCGGCGGCGCGGGCGATGAGGTCGTCGAGCAGGGCGGGCGCCGCGCCGGAGCCGCGCGCCTCCGGAGTCGCGCCCATGGTGGCGAGCCGCCAGCGGCGGGGCAGGGGGCGCGGAGCGACGAAGGCGAACGCGAGCGGCGCGCCGGCGGCGTCCATCGCGACGCGCGACAGCGCGAGGTCCACGCCCTGGCGCGCGAGGAACATCGGCCACTGCGCGACCGGGATCTGGAACGGACCGATGAGGTAATCGGCAAAGGCCCGCGTGAAGGTCGCGTGCAGCAGCTCGGGGGCGAGTTCGTCGGCGCGGAGGAAGGACAACGCGTCGAAGGTGGCCGGGGTCGAAGGAGAAGTCGGTGCCGTCATGTCGTCCTTGTCGTCCTTGTCATCCAGGTGATCCGAAGCCGAGGCGAATCAGATCAGGTCAGGTCAGGTCAGCCACGCCGGAATCGCCAGCCAGATCGGCGCCGTGGCGGCGAACAGCAGCGTGCCCAGCACGATCGCGCCGGAGGCCTCGGCCTCCAGCGTCCGGTAGCGTTGCGCGAACATCATCGCGTTGGAACCCGGCGGCAGCGCCGCCATCATCACGATCACGGCGAGCGGCATGCCCGACAGCCCGAAGCCCCAGTGCGCGATCCCCAGCACCAGCGCCGGCAGCACCAGCAGCTTCAGCGCCGCCAGCCCCAGCAGCGTGCGCATCGCCCCGCGCGGCAACCCGTAATACGACAGCGACATGCCGATCAGCACCAGGCACAACGGCACCACCGCGCTGCCCAGCATCTGCAGCACCTCGTCCAGCACCGCCGGCAACGGAATCCCCGTCAGGTGCCACGCGAAACCGCACAGCACCGGCAGCACCACCGGATGGATCACCGTGTTGCGCAGCGTCGTCAGGATCGTGCGCTTCAGGCTCACCGCGTGCGCCCCGCCCGCCGTGTGCCGAGCGAGATCCATCTCCACCAGCACCGTCGCGATCGTCAGCAACGTCAGCGCATGCAGGCTCACCACCGTGATGTGCACCGCCAGGCCGCTCTCGCCGAACACGCCCGCCACCAGCGGCACGCCGACCTGCAGCGTGTTGCCGAAACTCGCCGTGATGCTGCGCACCGCCGGTGCCGCGGGACTCTCGGGATGACGCTTGCGCTCGTACAGGTAGACCGCCACCAGCATCAGCACCACCGGCGCGAAGAACGCAGCCACCGTCAGCCACGGCAGCGCGGAGAACTCCACCCGCGCGGTCGTGCGGAACATCAGCGCCGGCACGAACAGATAGAACGCGACGTTGGACAGGATGCGCGCCGGGTCGTTCTCTCCGCCGGCCTTGCCCAGCCAGCGCATGTGGCCGACGAACCAGCCCATGCCCGCGGCAATGAAGATCGCCAGCAGCTTGTAGAACAGGACGGCAGTCATGGGCGGGGAGTATGCCGAAGCCGATCACGAGATAGGGCGCGGCCCGCACTGCGTTTGGCACTGGTCTACTGCCGCCGCCGCTGGCCCTCACCCCGGCCCTCTCCCGCAAGCGGGAGAGGGAGTTCATGAGGCGAGTGACTCGGCCCTCTCCCGCAAGCGGGAGAGGGAGTTCACGAGGCCAGTGGCAACTCGAGCGCGAAGCTGAAGCAGCTGCCCGCGTCGGGCGAGGTCTGCACCGAGATCTCACCGCCCATCAGCCGCACCAGCTGCTGGCTGATCGCGAGTCCCAATCCGGTCCCGCCCGCCCGGCGCGACAGGTCCGCCACCTGCTCGAAAGGCTGGAACAGCCGCTCCATCTGCTCGGGCGCCATGCCGATGCCGGTGTCCGACACCGTGAATCGCAGCATCAGGCTGCTGGGCCCCTGCGCGACCACGTCCACCGCGAGACCGATCCGCCCGTGATCGGTGAACTTCACCGCGTTGGACAGCAGGTTCAGCAGGACCTGCCGCAGCCGCTGTCCGTCCGCGCGCACCCGCGTGGGCAGCTGCGGATCGAGCTTTACATCGAACGCCAGGCCCTTCTCGGCCGCGCGCGGTCGCATCGACTCGCTGCAGATCTCCAGCAGCGCCCGCAGGTCCAGCGGATTCAACTGCAGCGTGAGCTTGCCCGCCTCGATGCTCGCCACGTCCAGCAGGTCGGTGATCAGCACCAGCAGGTGCTCGCCCGATTCGCGCATCAGCCGGATGCGCTGCTTCTGCGCGTCGTTCAGCGACGCGTCCATCTGCAGCAGCTGCGCGAAACCGAGGATCGCGTTCAGCGGCGTGCGGAACTCGTGGCTCATCGTCGCCAGGAAGCGGCTCTTGGCCTGGTTGGCGGCCTCCGCGCGCTGCTTGGCCTGCGACAGCTCCACGGTCCGCTCGGTGACCAGCTCCTCGAGATGGTCCCGGTGCTGCGTCAGTTCCTGCTCGGCCAGGCGGCGCAGCGTGATGTCGCTGACCAGGCCCTCGATACGCGGCGCGCCGTCGAGCACCAGATGCAGGCTGAGCTCGACCCACAGGTCGCGCCCGTCGCGCGTGGTCACCAGCAGCGGCACCTGCTGCAGCAGCCGGTGACGCTCCAGCGCGCGCGCGAGCCGCCGGTACTCGTCGCGCTCGATGCGCACCATGCGCTGCAGCGTCGCGCCCTGCGCGTCCTCGGGACGGCCCAGGCCCAGCATCTGCGCCAGCGCCTTGTTCACGCCGAGCAGCCGCCCATGACCGTCGGCCTGGAAGATGCCCTCGGCGGCGTTCTCGAACAGGCTGCGGTAACGCTGCTCGCTGCTGCGCAGTCCCTCGGCGAAGACGCGCAGCTTGGTGCTCATCGCGTTGAGCTGCTCGGTCAGGTCGCCGATCTCGTCGGCGTGCTCGGGCTCGATGTGCGCGCCCAGCTCGCCGCTGGCCACGCGCTGCGCCAGACCGCGCAGCCGCGACACCGGGCGCTCCACCAGCCGCCGCACCAGGAAGTAGCTCGTCAGCGCGATCGCCACGAGCACCGTGGCCAGCAGGCTGGCCACCAGGCGCCGGGTCTCGCCCAGCGTCTGGTCGATGTAGCTTCGGGTGTACACCAGCGTGGCGCGGCCCAGCGCGCCGGCCGGCCCCTGCGCGCCGGAGCGATGGCTGAGCTCGAACTCCAGCGTCAGCGGCCGCACCGCGGGCTCGGAGCGCGAGCGCTGCAGTGTCTCGAGGCCCGGCGCCGTCAGCGTGATCGCGTAGACCTCGGGGTCGGCCATGACGGCGTCCAGCAGCTCCGACAAGGCGGCGCTGTCCAGGTTCCACACCGGCTCGGCGAAGCCGCGCGCCACCAGCTGCGACATGCGCTGCTGGCGCTCGACCAGCGCCTCGTTGAGCTCGTGCTCGTGGCGGTCGACCCAGTACAGGCCGATCAAGCCCACCAGCACCGTGGCGCTGAGGCTCAGCGCGGCGACCAGCCGCGTCTGGATGCTCAGCGTCGATCGGCCCATGACCGCATGCCCTCTCCTGACTCGGACGTTGTTTGCGGTCGAGTGTCGCGCAAATGCGCGCCGGCCCTTGTCGTTCCGATTGGGGAGGGGCCTCAGGATTTCACGGGTTGCGGAGCCTGGGATCGGATCCCCGAGGCGCGCCCTGCCGGGCAGCGACCAGGGCGCACACCTGGTCGAGGGCGGATTGCACATCGGCGAGTGCGTCCGGCAATTGCCAGGCGTCATCCGTCGTGTCGAGCTGCCTCAAGGCCTCGGAGTAGGCGCTGAGGGCTTCCCGGGGCCACTCGTGGCGTGGCAGCCGGCGCAGCGTTTCGCGGCAACGGTCGTCCAGGGCCTCGCGCTGTTGAAGATGGTGGGTGAAGGCTTGAGGCGTGAGGCTCTCGCCGAGGGCCAGCAAGGCGTCCGATTCGTCCTGCAGCAGCGCGCCGAGGATGGGCAGCGTCGGGGAGTCGACCGCCCGAAGCTGCCTGAGCTGCTCGGCCGCATCCTTCTCCATGGCCCGGAGACGGGTCAGGCGCGGGGTCAGTTCGTGCCTGAGCGACAGGGGCGCCCGATTCGCGAATCGATCCAGGGCGACGAGGTTGACACGGGCGGCGGCCAGTTGCCGCTCGACGCGATCCCGGCGTTGATCGGCGATCGACGGCGTTTCGGCGCGAGCGGCCTCCGCGGCGTTGGCGGCGGGACGTGTGGGTGGCATGCCGAACATGGCGGTGCTCCAGAAGTGAGAGCGGCCGTAGTGCCCGGCAGCGCCCCGCGGGAGGGCTCGTCAGGCGAAGGGATCGAACTGTGGCGCGAGCAGCGCCGGGCTCCACCGCCACGCGAGCGCACCTGGACGGCGCAGTCCCGCCGTCACGCGCAGCCGCAGACCGCGCGCCTCGTCGCTCCACAGCACCGAGGCCTCGGCGGTCAGGTGCAGCAGCTCGCCGGTGTCGTAATCCGGGACCAGCAGCCCGGCGCGCGGATGCCGCAGCAGGTTGCCCAGCGTCATGAAGAAGCGGTTGCCGGGGAAGTCGGGGATCAGCAATTCGATGCCGCCGTCCAGCCGGCGATGCGCCGCCACGAACCCCGGCGGGCCGCCGCGGTGCGAGACGTCCACTCCCTCGGCGCGCCCGTCGCCGGGCACCGGCGCGGAGGCGCTCGCGATGAAGACGGTGTCCGCCGCGGCGATGCGCGCCAGCGCGGCTTCGTCGAGCGCCGCGTCCAGCGGCTGCGCCAGCGCGGGCGGGGCGTCGTCCCAGCGCAGCGGATCGCGCGCCTGGATGTACTTCGGGCAGTTGCCGAAGCTCTGCACGACACCGACCCGCAGCGCGCCGTCCGACATCGCCTCCAGCCGCCCGTTCATGCGGTTGCGACGGCGCGTGTGCGGCTCCAGCCCGAGCAGGCCGACCTGTGCGCCCGGGCCGGACGCGCGCAGCGCGGCGAGCGCGGGGTCCTGCGCGTCCAGCGTCGACGTGATCGCCATCGTGCGGGCATCGGGCGTCGCGACGAAACCCGGCCGGCCCGCCAGCATCGTGGCCCAGGGCTGGCCGCTCGCGTCCAGCGCGCCCAGCAGCATCGTGGGCAGCTTCTCGAAGAGCTCGCGATGCTGATCGGGCATGTGGTCGCGGATCACCTGCGGGCCGATCTCGGCCATGCGCTCGCGCATGCCGAGGCGTGCCTGCAGCGCCTGCTCGCCGGGGTGCCAGGTCGTGTCACCGGCGCGGGCTCCGGCGTGGGTCGGGGTCGTGTCCATGACGGTCCTCAGAGTTGATCGGTCAGCGGCACGAAGCCGGGCAGCGCCTCGATGCGCGCGAGCCAGCTCCGCAGCTGCGGATAGGTCTCCAGCGACACCCCGCCGATCGGCGCCTGCGAGGTGTAGCCGTAGAACGCGAGGTCGGCCAGCGTCGGCCGGTCGGCGATCAGGAAGGCGCTGCGCGCGAACTGGGCCTCCATCAGCGCGAACAGCCGATGGCCGATCGCCTGAGACGCCGCGTCCACCGGCTGGCCGGTCAGCGCGCGGTAGCGCGGCGAGGCCGCGCCCGGGCCGAGCAGGCTCACCGACAAGCTGAACCAGCGCTCCTGCCAGGCCGCCTCGCTCGCGTCGCGCGGCAGCCAGCCGGACTCGGGGGCGTACCGCGTGGCCAGGTAGACCAGGATGGCGTTGCTCTCGGGCAGGGCCTCGTCACCGTCCTCCAGCACTGGGACCTGCGCCAGCGGATTGAGCGTCAGGAAGTCCGGCAGGTGCTGGTCGCCGCGGCGCAGGTCGAGGTCGATCACCTCGTACGGCAGGCCCAGCATCGACAACAGCAGCTCGACACGGTGGCAATGGCCGGACGCGGCCAGCCGGTGCAGGCGGATCGGCCCGGCGGCGCGGCTGGCGGTCGACGTTGGGGTCGACGTCGCGGTCGAGTCGGCGGTCGAGTTGGCGGTGGGGATCGAGGTGGCGGCGGGGGCGTTCATCGGGGCTCCATCAGGGGGCGTCAACAAGGCCTCTACCGTAGCCATTGCAGCGCGCGACTGGAATCACCGAAGACGATCATTCAGAATTGCAGCCATTGAAATGATGAGCGCCCCTCATGGATCACCTCGACCGCTTGCGTTGTTTCGTCGCCGTGGCTGACACGCAGAGCTTCGCCGCCGCGGCGCGCCGGCTGGGCCTCTCCGCGCCGGCCGCCACGCGGGCGATCGCCGCGCTGGAGCAGCGCCTGGGCGTGCTGCTGTTCCAGCGCAGCACGCGCTCGGTGCGCATGACCGAGGCGGGCGAGCGTTTCGTGCTGGACTGCCGCCGCATCCTGGGCGACCTCGACGAGTCCGAGGCCGCGGCGGCCGGCGCGCAGGCGGAGCCGGCCGGCGTGCTGGCGATGACGGCCCCGTCGATGTTCGGGCGCATGCATGTGGCGCCGCTCGCGGCGGAGTTTCTGCAGCGCCATCCCCGCATGCGCATGAAGCTGCTGCTGGTGGACCGCGTCGTGTCCTTGCTGGAGGAGGCGCAGGACCTGGCCGTGCGCATCGCCCATCTGCCCGACTCCGGGCTGACGGCGGTGCCGGTGGGGGCGATGCGGCGCGTGATCGTGGCGTCGCCGGACTACCTCGCGCGAGCCGGCGAGCCCGAGGCACCGCGCGACCTGGTCGGGCACCGCATCGTCGCGGGTTACTTCGACGGCCAGGGGATGACGCCCTGGCGGTTCCGCGACGGGATGCAGGCGCTGACGCCGACGCTGATGGTCAACGACAGCGCGGCGGCGATCGCCGCGGTCGAGGCGGGCGTCGGGCTGGTGCGCTGCCAGGTCTACCAGGCCGCCGAGGCCGTGCAGGCGGGCCGGCTGCGCATCGTGCTGGCCGATCAGGAAATCCCCGCCGCGCCGGTGCATCTGGTGCACGCGGCAGGACGGCGCGTGCCGGCCACGCTGCGCCTGCTGATCGACCACATGGCCGAGCGCCTGCGCGCGCAGCCGGTGCTCGCCGGCGAGGCCTTCCTGCGCTGAGACCACGCGTTCCGCGCCAATGAGAAGGGGCCCCGCAGGGCCCCTCATCGTGGTGTCACCGGCTGGCGATCACTCCTTGGCGACGGCCTTCTTCACCGCGACTTTCTTCGCCGCGGCCTTCTTGGCCGGCGCCTTGGTGGCGGGCTTGTCGTCGGCGGCCTTCGCAGCAGCGGTCTTCGAAGCTGCCTTGGCGGCAGGCTTCGCGCCGGGCTTCGCGGCGCGCGGCTCGAACTCGAAGATCACCTTGCCTTCCTTCTTGTCGTAGGTCAGGAAGGCCTTGAACTTGCGGCGCGTCTTGTTGGAGACGAAGTTCTCCAGCAGGTCCGTCTTGCCGGTCGCCAGCAGCTTGCCCATCTGCTCGGGCTCGATGGGCTGCTGCAGGATGATCTTGCCGCTCTTGAAGTCGCAGGTGATCTTGTCGCCCACGGCGTGCTCGCACACGTAGTTGCTGCCGAAGTCGAACACGCGTCCGTTGCACTTGGGGCAATGGCCCAGCGAGGTCTGGCCGCTGAAGTCCACCGGCTCGCCGTTCTCCTCGGCCTTCTTGGCGTCCTCGCCGAAGTCGAACTCCAGCTTCCAGTTGTCGATCTCCGCGTCGAAGACCAGCGCCAGCTCGGCCGTGAACGGCCAGCCGGCCTTGGAGCGGAAGCCCTCCAGCGGCCCGACCTTCTTGTCGCGCAGGAAGGCCTCGACCTCGTGCAGCTCGAAGCTGCGGCCGCCCGGGATCTTGGGGATCGAGAAGCCGCACTCGTCGCCGTTGCCGACCTTGCCGGTGCAGGTGAAACGACGATAGTTCTCCTTGACCACGCCGCCGCACTTCGGGCACGGCGTCTTGAGCGTCGCGTAATCGCCGGGGATGGTGTCGCGGTCGTATTCCTTGGCCTTGCGCACGACCTTCTCGGTCATCGCGGCGATCTCGGCCATGAAGTCCTCGCGCTTGAGGCGACCCTTCTCCATCTCGGACAGCTGGAACTCCCAGTTGCCGGTCAGTTCGGGCTTGGACAACTCGTCGACGCCCAGGCCGCGCAGCAGCGTCATCAGCTGGAAGGCCTTGGCGGTGGGGATCATCTCCCGGCCTTCGCGCAGCATGTACTTCTCGGCCAGCAGGCCTTCGATGATGGCCGCGCGCGTGGCCGGCGTGCCCAGGCCCTTCTCGGCCATGGCCTCGCGCAGCTCGTCGTCGTCGACCAGCTTGCCCGCGCCTTCCATCGCCGACAGCAGCGTCGCTTCGGTGTAGCGCGCCGGCGGCTTGGTCTGCAGCGCCTTCACGTCGGTGCCCTCGGTGCGCACGACCTCACCGGCCTTCACCGGCACGAGCATCGCGCCGCTGGTGCCCGGCTCGGCGTTCTCGTCGGTGGCTTCCTTGCCGTAGACGGCCTGCCAGCCCGGCTTCACCAGCACCTTGCCGTTGGTCTGGAAGGCATACGACTTCTCCGCGGTCTTCACCGTCGAGATGCGCGTCGTGACCTGGAACTCGGCCGGCGGGAAGAACACCGCCAGGAAGCGCTTGACGACCATGTCGTAGAGCTTGGCTTCGGCATCGGTCAGGCTGCCGGGCGCCTGCAGCGTCGGGATGATGGCGAAGTGATCCGACACCTTGGTGTTGTCGAACACCTTCTTGGTCGGCTTGATGTAGCCCTTGTCCAGCGCCATGCGCGCGTGCGGCGCCAGCGCGCGCAGTGGGCCGGGCAGGTCCGCGTTGGCGATCATGCGGGCCGTGTCCTGCGCGACGATCAGGTAGTCCTCGGGCAGGTAGCGCGAGTCCGTCCGCGGGTAGGTCAGCACCTTGTGCTTCTCATACAGCGCCTGCGCCAGGCCCAGCGTCGTCTTGGCCGAGAAGCCGAAGCGCGAGTTGGCCTCGCGCTGCAGCGTGGTCAGGTCGTACAGGCCGGGGCTCGCGGTCGTGCTGGGCTTGGATTCCTCGGTCACCGTGGCGGGCTGGCCCAGCGCGGCGGCGGCGATCGCATCGGCCTCGGCCTGCGTCCAGACGCGGTCGGCGCGCTGTTCGGGATCCTCGGGGTTCTTCTTGAACGCCGTGTCGAACCACTTGCCCTCGTACTGGCCGGCCTCGGCGTCGAAGGCGCCGCGGATCTCCCAGTAATCGCGGTAGACGTGCTTGCGGATCTTCTCCTCGCGCTCCACGACGATGGACAGCGTGGGCGTCTGCACGCGGCCGACGGTGGTCAGGAAGAAGCCGCCATCGCGCGAGTTGAACGCGGTCATCGCGCGCGTGCCGTTGATGCCCACCAGCCAGTCGGCCTCGGAGCGGCAACGCGCGGCGTCGGCCAGCGGCAGCATCTGCGCGTCGGTGCGCAGGCCCTCGAAGCCGTCGCGGATCGCCTGCGGCGTCATCGACTGCAGCCACAGCCGGCTCACCGGCTTGGTCACCTGCGCCTTGGACGTGCCGGCGTACTGCACGATCAGGCGGAAGATCAGCTCCCCTTCGCGGCCCGCGTCACACGCGTTGATCAGCGAGGTCACGTCCTTGCGCTTGATCAGCTTGACCAGCGCGTTGAGCCGGCCCTTGCTCTTGTCGATCGGATTCAGATCGAAGTGCGGCGGGATCACCGGCAGGTGGGCGAAGCTCCACTTGCCGCGCTTGACGTCGAATTCCTCCGGCGCCTTGATCTCCACCAGGTGGCCCACGGCGGAACTCACGACGTAATCGTCGTTCTCGAAATACTCGTCGTGCTTCTCGAACTTGCCCGACAGCGGGGTCAACGCCTTGACGATGTCCTGCGCCACCGACGGCTTCTCCGCGATCACCAATGCCTTGCTCATTGCGCTTGTTTCTTTCGTCTCTTCGTCGTCTTCGTCCAGGCGCGCCGATTCCTCGTGAACGCCTGCCTACAATCCGGCCTCGCGCGCGCCCACGCACCTACGTACGTGTACACGCGCGCGCACCCATGAATTCAATGTACCGGACTCGCTCCATGCCGCAACAGCGTCCCGATTCGAAGGTCTTTCCCTCCACCGAGCCGGCCGGCAAGCGCGGCGCCCGCATCGCGGTGCGGGCTTCCGGGGTCCACGGACGCGGTGTCTACGCGCTGGTGCCGCTGCAGGCCGGCGACAAGCTCATCGAATACAAGGGCCAGCGCATCGACTGGGACGAGGCGCTGCGCCGTCATCCGCACGATCCGACGCAGCCGGACCACACGTTCTATTTCCACCTGGAGACCGGCGGCGTGATCGACGCCGCCGTCGACGGCAACAACGCGCGCTGGATCAACCACGCCTGCAGCCCCAACTGCGAGGCCCGCGAGAAGGACGGCCGCGTGTTCATCCACGCGTTGACGGATATTTCTCCGGGCGAGGAGCTGTTCTACGACTATGGTCTGGTGATCGATGAGCGCTATACGCCCAAGCTGAAGAAGCGTTTCGAGTGCCGGTGCGGCACGGCGGGCTGCCGCGGCACGATGCTCGCGCCCAAGCGCTGACATCCCCCCCGGCTTCCCTCTAGACTCGGGGGATTCCCACCACCGGCGCGGCGACGCGTCGGGAAGACCAAGACCGGATCGCAGGATCACATTCGCGGCGATGCAAGAACATCAGAACTGGGGCGCCGAAGCCCTCTGGCAAGACCTGGAGCCGTTGCTCCCGGGGCTCAGCATCGAGGTGCTGGCGCGCGTCGAATCGACCAACGCCACGCTGGTCGAGCGCGTGCGCCGCGACGAGGCCACGCCGCCGAGCAGCGCCGCCGCCCGGGGCGGCGATCGCCCGGGTGATCGGCCTTACGGCCGCCGCCAGCACGACCTGCACCCCTGCCTGCTGATCGCCGAGCACCAGACCCACGGCCGGGGCCGTCAGGGCCGCGCCTGGCACAGCACGGCGGGCGCGTCGCTGACCTTCTCGCTGTCGCTGCCGCTGGAGGTCGCCGACTGGTCGGGCCTGTCGCTGGTCGTGGGCGCGGCCATCGCCGAGGCGCTCGACCCCGAAGGTCGCCGCCTGGCGCTGAAGTGGCCCAACGATCTCTGGCTGGATGAGCGCAAGCTCGGCGGCATCCTGATCGAGACGGTCCCCGCGGGCAGCTCGCGCATGGCCGTCGTCGGCGTAGGCCTGAACGTGTCGGACCGGGCCCGGGTCGCCGACTCGCAACTGGGCACCGGCTTCGCCTGCCTGCAGGAACTGATCCCCGACATCACGCCGCCCGAGGCGCTGGCCCGCCTGGCGCCGGCGCTGGTGAAGGCGCTCGCGGCCTTCCCGCGCGAGGGCTTCGGCGCCTGGCGCGAGCGTTTCTCCGCCCGCGACCTGCTGCAGGGGCGCGCCCTCACCGCCGGTCTGCTGGAAGGCATCGGCGCGGGCGTCAATGAACGCGGCGAGCTGCTGATCGATACCGCGCAAGGCCGGCAGACGGTCAGCGGCGGCGAGGTCAGCGTGCGGCTCGGCGCGGGTCAGGGGTAAGCCCAGATGCTGCGCGCCGCGGTCATCCTGCTGTTCGTCGCCAACGTGCTGGTCTTCGCCTGGAACAAGGGCTGGATCGCGGGCGCGTCATCGTCCGCGCCGCGGCTGGATCAGCAGATCCATCCGGAGCGCCTGTCGCTGCTCAACCAGAAGGCGGTGACGGCGCTGGCCGCGCGGTCCTGCCTGGAGCTCGGACCGCTGATCGGGGACGAGCTGCTCAAGCGCGCGAACGCCACGCTGGCCGCGGCCGGCATCCCGTCGGCCGCGATCGAGTCGCGCTCGGTCGACACGGGCGGCGTCTGGGCACTGGCCACGATCAAGATGCCCAGCAAGGACTTCCGCGAGCGCAAGGAAGAGACCTACCGCAACGCCAAGATCGCCTTCGAGCCGCTGCAGGGCTTCCCCGACGAGCAACCCACGCTGGTGCTGAGCAAGCACGACAGCGAGGCGGCGGCACAGGCCGCGCTGGACGGCATGACCAAGCGCGCCTACAAGGGTCTGCGCGTCCTGCGGCTGCAGGAACCGCTGCAGCAGACCACGCTGAGACTCTCGCGCCTGGACGGCGTGCAGACCGGCAAGCTCAACGCGCTGGCCAATCCCCCCTGGGGCGAGAAGCGCAAGGATTGCGCCGTGGAAGCGTCCTCGGCGCCGGCCGAGGCCAGCGCGGCGGCCTCCGGATCGGCTGCGGGATCGGGCGCCAGCCGCTGAGCGCGGACGCCCGCGCCAGAGCTCGAGCGCGCAGACGTTCAGCGATTCAAGGGGTCAGGCGGGCAGCGCGAGCGAGGCCAGCTCGCGCACGAGTTCCCCGATGTTGTTGCGCAGCGCGCCCTCGGTGGCGATGCGCAGCTGTTCCGTGGGGCTGAGGCTGTCGTCGATGCCGGCCTTCTGCGAGGTGCGCAGCACCCGCTGGTACAGCACCTTGCCGCCGCCGGCCGCGCGTTCGGTCAGGGTGTAGCGGACCGACAGCGCGACTTCCGGCAGCACCGGGACATTGGGTTGCGCCAGGGCCAGCACCTCGACCTTGAGCTGATAACGCCCCGTGTCGGGCACGTCGGGCATCAGCCCCAGCCGCCGCAGCGACTCCTGATAGGTCTGGTTCAGCGTCATGCCGTTGATCCGGCTGCCCCACCAGCGCGAGGTCTCCTCGCCGCCGGTCACCGGCAGCAGATCGATGTTGCGGCGCAGCTGGGGGCTGAGCCACGAGCGCAGCTGCAGCGTCTCCATGTCCGTCAACGAGGACTCCAGCGGCCGGGCCGGCGTGCCGCAGCCCGCCATCAGCGCGCAAGCGCAGGCCGCGGCGGCCAGCGAGGCCAGCGCGGAACGGGAAGGGGCGGGGCGACGGTCGATCATGCCGGGCATCTTGCCTGGGCGCGGCGGGCGGGCATCGGGCGATGTGACCCTGAAAACCCGCTCAGAGCCGTGGATCAGAGCCGTTGATCGGAACCATGGATGAAGGCCGCCGACCAGAACCGCTGATTACAGCCGCCGATGCTGCAGCGCCGGCAGCTGCTGGCGGACCTGCGCGATGCGGGCGGGATCGATCCGGGCGACCGCCAGGCCTTCGCCCTCGGGCACGCAGGCGAGCACCTCGCCCCAGGGGTCGATGACCATGCTGTGGCCCCAGGTCCGGCGGCCGTTCTCATGCGTGCCGCCCTGCGCCGCGGCGATGACGTAGGCCTGGTTCTCGACCGCGCGGGCGCGCAGCAGCAGCTCCCAGTGCGCCTGTCCCGTCGTGTAGGTGAAGGCCGCCGGCACGCTGATCAGGTCCAGCGGCCGATCGCCGGAGAAGCTCATCGCCCGGTACAGCTCCGGGAAGCGCAGGTCGTAGCAGATGGACAGCCCGACGCGCAGCGTGGGTCCGCCCGGCAGCGCGGCGGCTAGCGTCACCGGCGCCTCGCCGGCCTGCAGCACGCGCGCCTCGTCATGGCGCTCGCGGCCGTTGTCGTAGCAGAACAGGTGCAGCTTGTCGTAACGCGCGGCCATCGAGCCATCCGGCGCGAAGACGCAGGTGGTGTTGCGCACGCGCGCGGCGGGCTCGGGCTCGCCGTCGATCGCCATCGGCAGCGTGCCGCCGAGGATCCACACGCCGTGCGCACGGGCCGCGCGGCTCAGCGCGCCCTGGATCGGCGCGTCCAGGTCGCCGGGGCGTTCCGCGAAGGGCAGCTTGTCCGTGTCGCGATGGCCCATCAGGCAGAAGTACTCGGGCAGCGAGACCAGCGTCGCGCCCTGGCGCGCCGCCTCGCCGATCCAATGGGCGGCGCGCTCGAGGTTGTCCTCGAGCCGGGTGCTCGACACCAGCTGCACCGCAGCGACGGTCACGGAGGGGCTCATTGGACGGACTCTCCTTGCGCGGTGGCGTTGTTGTAGCTGCCCTGCGGCTGCGCGCGTCGCGGCAACTGCTCGATGCGGGGATCGGACCAGGTGCCGGTGACGCGGAATTCCTCGGAGTTGGCCGCCGCCAGCGGCTTGCGCAGCAGCCACTGCGCCAGGAAGGCGCCCAGCCCGATGGCCGGGTTCACCGCGGCGTAGGCCAGCGCGGCCCCGCCCGCATTGATCTCGGGCAGCACCAGCACGTGCAGGTCCTGCGTCTCGGCGGCAAGGTCCGCGCTGCCTTCCATCAGCACCGCCGCCTGCAGGCCGCGCATGCGCAGGTTGTCGCTGCGCGCCACGCCCTTGGCGATGCGGATGTCGCCGGTGACGTTGTCGAAGGCGAAGCCCTCGGAGAACACGTCGCGGAAGTCCAGCATCAGCCGCCGCGGGATCGACTGCAGGCTGAGCACGCCCAGCAGCCGGCCCACGCCGGGCTCGGCCTTGAGGAACTGACCCGAGGCCATCTCCACGCTGAGCTGGCCGCTCATGCTGGCGTAATCCGGCGACAGCGGCGATCCCGACCAGGACACCTTGCCCGACAGCGCGCCCTTGCCCCCGCGCAGCACCTGGCCCTGGCCCAGTCGCTCCATCAGCTTGCCGCCGTCCGCGACATCGAGCTTCCAGTCCAGGTCGGTGCGGCGCACCGCCTGACCCGGCTCCGGCGCCCACTTGCCCGAGGCGCTCAGCGTCGCGTCCGCGCTCTTGAGCACCAGCTTGTTGAGCTTCCAGTCGCGCGCGTCGCTCTGCTGCTGCGCGTCGATCTCCAGCCGGCCCAGGCGCTTGCCGCGCAACTCGAAGTCCTCGACGACGATGTCCAGCGTCGGCACCGAGCGGGGCTGCTTGTCCAGCAACTGCTCGACGCCGTCGACGTCGCTGCGCGGCACCGACAGCCGCGACAGCCGCGCGTAGACGCGGCCCGGCTGATTGGGCTTGGCCGGGCGGACCTCGATCAGCCCGCTGAGCTGCTGCGCGTCCATCGACACGCGCCACCCCGCGCCGACGTCATGCGAGATGCCCGCCGTCACGCCATTGAGCGTGCGGCCCGAGACCTGCAGTGTCTGCGCCTTCAGCGTCAGCTGCGTCGGCGAGTAGCCGTCCTCGGCGCTGGCGTCGAGCTCCACGCTCTTGCCGCCGTTCAGTCCGGGCAGGGCGGTCTGCCACGCGTCGGCGTTGAACTGATCGAAGCTCGCGCGGGCGACGACGCCTTGCGCCGGCAGATCGGGGAGCTTGTCGCGCACCGCGATCGCGCCGCGCAGGACCTTGGCCTCGTGCGTGACGTCGCGCTGGTACAGCGCCTGCAGCGGGCCGGCCTCCACGCGCAGCTCGTCGCGCAGCGCGCCGGCCGGCGCGGCGATCGCGCGCGTGGCGATGCGCAGCGGCCAGGGGTCCTCGGGGGCCTTGTGCATCGGCGCAGGCAGCGTCACCGCGATGCCCTGCATCGGGCTGGTGATCGCGACCTCGGTCTGTCCCCCCTTGAGCACGCCCAGCTCGAAGCGCACCGCCGTCTGGCCTGTCATGACCGAGGCGGCCTGCTGCAGGCCGAGTTCCGGCGCGTTGCGCAGCGCCTCGGCGGTGACCGTGCCCTGCGCGGCGAAACGCATCGTGCCGTCGGGCTGGCTGCCGCCGTCGAAGGTCGCGTCACCGCCCAGCACGCGCGCCTGGCCGCCGCGGATCTGCAGGCCCTTCTGGTCGAAGCTCACCTGCGCCTTGGCCTGGCCGAGCAGCGGCGTGTCGGGGCGGATGCGGACGTCGTTGCCGGTCAGCGTGACCAGCCCCTTCACGGTGGTGTCGTCGATGTGCATCAACGGCAGCCGCAGGTTGAGCTTGAGCGCCATCGGGCCGGTGGCCGTCGTGTTGTCCAGCACGTGGCTGGTGAGCGCCGCCACCGGCGAGCTCTTCACGTAGCGCAGCGCGTCGACGAGCGCGCCTCGCGCCTGGCCGTCGATCTCCAGCACCGGGGCGTGGTGATACAGGTCGGCGATGGCGCCTTGCACGTTGACCAGGTCCACGCCCATGAGCTTGGCCTTGCCGTTGCGGATGTTCATCGCGGCGCGGTCGAAGATGAGTTCGGCGTCGAGCTGGTCCATCTGCGGCCAGGGCGACTGGAACGCGGGCAGTTCGCCCTCCGCCGGGTGGCTGGGCACATAGGCCAGCGTCAGGCCGCGCACCTGGCCCGACACGCGGAACTGGCCCTTGCTGCGGGGCGCGTCGAAGGGGAACTCGGCCAGGTCGCCCTGCAGCCGCACCTGGATCTTCTGCACGCTGCCGTCGCGGATGGCGTCGCGCACATAGCGCCGCGCGTCATGGCCCATGGACGCGGGCAGGTAGCGCAGCACGCGCGGCGCGCGGATCTCCTCGATGCGGCCCGTCAGGTCGAGCCTGCCCGCGTCATGCGGATGCTTGCCCTCGCCGCTCTGCCAGCTGCCCTGGACCTCGGCGCGCAGGTCCTCGTTGGCGATGCGCACGTCGTTGAATTGCACCGACCAGCGCGCGCGGGGGGCGGAGGCCGCCGCCGGAGCCACCGGCCGGATCGCGCGCCATTGCAGCGAGGCCTGCGCCTGCTTGAGCGGCAGGGTGGCTTCCTCGAAGACGCCCGGCAGGGTCACGTCGCCGTCCGCGATGGACACGGTGGCGGTGCCGCCCTGGTCGCTCGCCTCGAATTGCAGCGAGGCGTTGCGCACGCCAGGCCGGCCCGCGGGCGGCGCCGATCCCGGGTCGGCGGGCGCCTCGGGCGCGGCGGCGGCCAGTTGCAGGCCCTGGAGCTGGCCCTTGGCGCGGTAGGTGCGCGGCGCGTCCAGCGGGCCCTCCCAGTGGACCTGCACCGCCTGGAGCAGGCCACCGGGTTTCATGTCGGCGATCAGCTGACGCTGCGACTCCGCGAGCGGCAGGCGCGCCAGGATCTGCGAGCCCAGCGCCAGATCCAGCTGCTGGGCCTGGAAGTCGCCCCCGGTCAGCGCGCCGGTCTTGGCATCGCGCTTGATGTCCAGCGCCCAGTCCGAGCGCGGCCAGTCCAGGCCGTCGCCGGCCTGGAAGCCGAGCTGCTTCGCTTCCAGAGACAGCGATTGCGGGGTCTGCTTGAGCACCAGCCGGCCGCCGATGCGCGCCAGCGCCAGCTCGGGCAGGCCC
The DNA here is from genome assembly GCF_048081605.1 of Roseateles sp. So40a. Taxonomy (NCBI): domain Bacteria; kingdom Pseudomonadati; phylum Pseudomonadota; class Betaproteobacteria; order Burkholderiales; family Sphaerotilaceae; genus Roseateles; species Roseateles sp. So40a. The sequence continues at coordinate 5,583,261 of NZ_CP182288.1, forward strand.
GGCGCGACGCGCAGCTTCACCGCGCGCAGGCCCATGTCCAGCGTCAGGCTGCGCGGTTGGCCGCGGTCCAGCTCCAGCCAGGCGCGCAACGCGCCGTCGCCCTCGTTGAGCTCGAAGGGCAGGTCCACGTAGCGGCGCAGCTCGCTCACGTCGGTGCGCGGCAGGTGGCCGTAGAGCTGGCCGCTCCAGCGCTGCACCGCGCCGGGGCGGTCCAGCAGCGATTGGGTGAATTCGCCGCGCAGCGTGAAGCGCTCGCCCCAGCCGGCCGGCGGGGTGGCGTCCAGGCGCAGCGCATGGCGGCGCAGCCCGTTGCGCAGCACGAGATTCAGGTCGAAGAGCTCCAGCGGCGGCGCGCCCCGCAGCTCGTCGACCCAGCGGATGCGGCCGTGGAGGATGGCGAATTCATGCTGCTCGAAGAACCAGTCGGCGGCGGCGTCCGAGGCCTGCGTGTCCGACGGACCGTCCACGCTGAGCCCGGCGATGAAGACGCGGCCCTGGGCGTCGCGGCGCAGCAGCAGCTCGGGGCTGTCCAGCAGCAGTTGGGAGAAACGCAACTCGAAGACCAGCAGCGAGCGCGGCGAGAGCGAGGCGCTGACCCGCGGCAGGTGCAGGGCCTCGTGGCCGGCGGTGTCGATGACGCGGACGTCGCGCAGGTCCAGCGTGGGGATCCAGCCGGAGGAACTGGCATGGATCGCGCCGATCCGAACGGGTACCCCCAATGCCTGGGTGGCTTGCTTTTCGAGCTGGGGTCGCCAGTCGTCGATGTGCGGCAGAATCGCCCAGTGCAATGCAAGCCAGGCCGCGATCAGCAGGGAGAAGACCCCCAGCGAAGTCAGTCCCAGCCAGAGGGCGCAACGTGCCCACCAGCGTCGCTTCGCGACCGCGGAACCGGAGTCAGAACTGGTGACGGCGGACGAAGACATGTAAGAGGGGACGGCGGTCGCCGAATCTAGCACAGCCATTTCCGGCATGAGCCAGCGAGAGCTTTCTTTACCGATGGATTCAGTTGCCTCGGCAACCTCCGACCCGACGGGCGTTCCGACACCCGCCGCGTCCGCGGACCACAGCCGATTCGTTCAGCGCATCCGCCGCCGTTACGCGGCCGAGTTGCCCCTGCTGCCGCCGGGACTGCCGGACGACGCGGTGATGCGCGCCGTCGTCGAGCAGCTCCGGCAAGCCGGGCGCCCGCTGCCCGCCGCGCTGCGGGTGATGCGCCAGCTGGTGATGGAACGCCTGGCGGTGCTCGACGTCGAGCAGGGCGCCCCGATGACCGACGTCACCCAGGCGATGACGCACCTGGCGGAGGTCGCGCTGGACATCGGCGTCGCGCACTGCCGCGAGGAACTCGACGCGCAGTACGGCGCGCCGCGCGACGCGATCGGCCAGGACATCGATTTCTGGGTCGTCGGCATGGGCAAGCTCGGCGGGCGCGAGCTCAACGTGTCCTCCGACATCGACCTGATCTATGTCTACGAGGAAGACGGCGTCACCGAGGGGGCCGACGCCGGCCCGGGACGCCAGAAGATCTCCGCCCACGAATACTTCGCGCAGCTGTCGCGCCGCCTGTCCACGCTGATCGGCGATGTGACCGAGGACGGCCAGGTCTTCCGCGTGGACCTGGCGCTGCGGCCCAACGGCAATTCCGGGCCGCCGGCGGTCAGCATGGCGATGCTCGAGGAGTACTTCCTCGTGCAGGGCCGCGAGTGGGAGCGCTTCGCGTGGCTCAAGAGCCGCGTCGTCGCCCCGCGCGCCAGCGTCAAGAACGGCCGCGCGATGCAGCTGCGCAGCCTGGTGACGCCCTTCGTCTACCGCCGCTACCTGGATTACGGCGTCTTCGAGGGCCTGCGGCAACTGCACCGCAAGATCCGCGACGAGGCCCAGCGCCGCGCCGCCGGCCGGCCCGAGCGCGCCAACGACGTGAAGCTGTCGCGCGGCGGCATCCGGGAGATCGAATTCATCGTCCAGCTGCTGCAGGTGGTGCGCGGCGGGCAGTTCCCCGAGATCCGCACCCGGTCCACGCTCAAGGCGCTGACGCGCCTGTCCGCGCGTGGGCTGATGAAACCCGAGACCGCCGCGGCGCTGGCGCAGGGGTACGACTTCCTGCGCCGCGTCGAGCACCGCATCCAGTACCTGGACGACCAGCAGACGCACTGCCTGCCGGCGTCCGATGAGGACATCGGCTGGATCGCCCGCAGCCTGTGCCTGACGTGCAACAGCCACGCCTGTCCGCTGATGGACAAGTTGATGGAGGTGCGCGAGCTGGTCGCCACCGAGTTCGACGCGTTGCTGCACGACGGCGTCGCGCCGGGCAAGGGCAGTTGCAAGAACGGCATGTGCGGCGGTCCGCCGCTGCCCATCGACAGCGAGGAGTTCCTGGACAAGCTCCAGCCCGAGCTGGCCGCCAACGTGCGCCGCTGGGCGCAGCAGGCGCGGGTGCATAACCTGCGCGAGGAGTCGCGGCTGCGGCTGGCCAAGCTGGTCGGCCGCGCGGGACTGGCGGTGCGCCAGGGCGAATGCACGTTGGACGCCGCCTTGCGTTTCGTGGACTGGATCGAGCCGCTGCTGCGCCGGGAGAGCTATCTCGCGCTGCTGGTCGAGCGACCGGCGGTGCAGGGCCGGCTGCTGCGGCTGCTGGGCCTGGCGCGCTGGCCGATGCGCTACCTGATGCAGCATCCGGGCGTGATCGACGAGCTGGCCGACGCGCGGCTGCTGCACGAGCGCTTCGATGGCGCGGCCTTCATCCAGGACCTGCAGGCGCGGCACGATGCCTGGGCCGAGCACGGCGAGGCGAGCGAGGACGCGCTGCTGGACAGCGTGCGTCGCGCCCATCACGCCGAGGTCTTCCGCACGCTGGTGCGCGACGTCGAGGGTCAGATCAGCGTGGAGCAGGTCGCCGACGAGCTGTCGCTGCTCGCGGACGCGACGCTGCAATGCGTGCTGGCCTGGGCCTGGGACCGGCTCAAGCAGAAGCACCGGGACACGCCGCGGCTGGCGGTGATCGCCTACGGCAAGCTCGGCGGCAAGGAGCTGGGCTACGGCAGCGACCTGGACCTGGTGTTCCTCTTCGACGACGAGGACGAGAACGCCGCGGAGATCTACGGCGCCTTCGTGCGCAAGCTGATCACCTGGCTGACGATCCGCACGGCCGCGGGCGAGCTCTTCGACATCGACACCGCGCTGCGGCCCAACGGCAACTCGGGGCTGCTGGTGACGTCGATCAGCTCCTTCGAGAACTACCAGGGCGGCCGGGGCAGCAACACGGCGTGGACCTGGGAACACCAGGCGATCACGCGGGCGCGCTTCTGCGCCGGCGATGCGTCGCTGGCGGAGCGCTTCGAGGCCACGCGCCGCGCGGTGCTGACCGCGCCGCGCGATCCGGCGGCGCTGCGCGAGGAAGTCGTCGCGATGCGCGAGAAGCTGCGCACGGCGCGGGCCGTGCGCGCCGGTTTCTTCGACGTGAAGCACAGCCCGGGCGGCATGGTCGACGCGGAATTCGCGCTGCAGTACCTGATCCTGGCGCACTCGGCGCAGTTGCCCGATCTGCTGGCCAACGCCGGCAACATCGCGCTGCTGCAGCGCGCCGAGGCCGCGGGGCTGCTGCCGGCGGACGTCGGTCGCGCGGCGGCCGATGCCTATCGCGAGCTTCGCCGGGTGCAGCACCGGGCGCGGCTCAACGAGCAGGCCACCGCGCTGGAGGGCGAAGCCGCCGAGGCGCTCGCGCCGCAGCGTGACGCGGTGCTGGCGCTGTGGCGGGCCGTTTTCGGCTGAACGCCGCATCCGCAGCCACCGCCGCTACATCCGCCGCATCAGCCGCATTCGTTGTATTCGCCGTAGTTGCTTCAAGGAGATCCTCGATGCCAGGACGCGCATGGTTGCTGGTGGCGATGGCGCTGGCGATCGGCGCGATGGTCGCGTGGATCCAGCCCGCGTCCGTGCAGGCGGCGCTCGAATGGCGGCCCGAGCGGGCCGCCGCCGAGCCCTGGCGCGCGCTGAGCGCCGCATGGCTGCATTGGAGCCCGCAGCACCTGATCGCCAACCTGGCGGGCTGCGCCGTCGTGGGCTTGCTGGGCGTCGCGGCCCGGCTGAGCGCGCGCGACGCGCTGGCGTGGCTGCTCGCGTGGCCGCTGACGCAACTGGGCCTGCTGATCGAGCCCTCGCTGACGCGATTCGGCGGCGCGTCCGGCGTGCTGCATGCGGGCGTGGCGGTGGCGGCGATCGGGATGATGCGGATGCGGGCCTCGCATGGCCGCGAGCGGGTCATCGGTCTGCTGATCGGATTGGGCCTGATCGCGAAGGTAGCGGCGGAGCGGCCCTTGTCCGGACCGCCGCTGCGGCACTGGGACGGCTGGAGCATCGCGATCGCGCCATTGGCGCATCTGACGGGGCTCGTGGCCGGCGTGGCGACGGCGCTGCTGTGTGCGTTGGCCGCGCGGGCCTGGACACGCCGCCGGGCATGATCCGGCGCCATGGAACGCAAGCAGCATCTCGACGGCGCGGCGGTGGTCATCCTGCTGGGATGCTGCGTGCTGTGGGGCTTGAATCAGGTCGCGGCCAAGGCCGCGCTGACGGAGATCGGCCCGCTGTGGCAGGCCGCGCTGCGCTCGGGCCTGGCCGGACTGCTGGTCTGGGCCTTCGCCGCGGTGCGCGGCATCGCGCTGTTCCGTCCTGACGGCAGCCTGCCGGGCGGGCTGCTCGCGGGTCTGCTGTTCGCCGCGGAGTTCGCCTGCATCTTCGTCGGGCTGCAGTACACGACGGCGTCGCGGATGGTGGTGTTCCTCTACCTTTCGCCGTTCGTGGTCGCGCTGGGCATGCCCTTGATCTCGCCGGCGGAGCGCCTGTCGCGGCGTCAGGCGATCGGGCTGCTGATCGCGTTCGCGGCGGTGGCTTTCGCTTTCGGCGAGGGGCTGCAGGGCAGTGGTCAGCGCCTGCAATGGCTGGGCGATGCGCTGGGTCTGCTGGCCGCGCTGCTCTGGGGCGGGACGACGCTGGCGATCCGGGCGACGAAGTTGTCTTTGGCGAGTGCGGAGAAGACGCTGCTGTATCAGCTGGCGGTGTCAGCGGTGGCGCTGGCGGCGGGCGCGGTGGCGACCGGCGAGGTGCTGCCGCTGGACTGGTCCTGGCGGCTGGCGGGGCTGTTCGGCTTCCAGGCGGTGATCGTGTCGTTCGCGAGTTACCTGCTGTGGTTCTGGCTGATCCGTCATTACCCCGCGACGAAGCTGTCGAGCTTCACGCTGAGCACGCCCCTGTTCGGTCTGCTGGCTGGAGCGCTGCTGCTCGGCGAGCCGATCGCGCCGCGGTTGATGCTCGCCCTCGCCGGGCTGGCGGCGGGGATCGTGATGGTCAATCGGTGAATCCCGACGCTTCGATGATCAGGGGATGAACGCGCCGAGGCCCGGTCGAGGCGCATCGACAGTGCTCTCTTGAAAGTGGCGCTTCGCCCAGAGCACCATCGGTGCTCGGTCGGGCCGGGCTTCCTCCTCACGCTGCGCCGCGGCAAAGCGCTGGTGGACCTCGACCCTGCTCATCTGTTCACAAGACAGGCTGCGAAGAGCTTCTTCGATTCGACTGAGCGGCGCCTCAACTGGCAAGGATTGCTTGATCGTGTTCATGTCTTCTCCATCAATTGAAGGACCGGTTCAAACGCTCGGCATAGCGCATGTTGAGCGCAGGGTCGAAGTAGTGTTTGCGACGGATCCAGACCAGACCTTCGCCCTTGGTGATCGCCGCAACATCTATCGGACCGCTGACTGATTCCGAGGAAGCCGTGACGCGCTCCTTCAAGGACTCGAGTCCCAGCAGGGACTCCGCAAGATGAGCCATTTCCTGCACGCTTAGGCTTTGGAGCACATCCACGAGCGGCGAGAAGTTGTTCTGCCAGTTCAGGCGTTTCCACGCGACCATGAAGTCCTCATGGCAGGCCTTGGACACCCCGTTCCGGATATCGTCTGGCACCGGCATGCCCGCGTCGCTCAAGCGCTCGAAGACCTGAGAGAACGCGATCCGGCTTTGCGTCTCGATGATGTCTTCCAACGATCGGCCAAACCCATCGGTGAAGGCGTCAATCATGGATGTTTGAGCCAGCGGTTGAATCATCGCGATACCGGAATGGGTCACCTCGAACTTGTTCTTTGAACGGTAGAAGAGTTCGTCGCCGACGTGGCCGAACACCTCGAGCTGCTCATAGGCCGGGAAGATCTGATCCTCTCCATAGCCCGCAACGACGAGGCCCGTTCGCGGCAACAAGATGTGCGGCACCGCGTATCGAAGCCTGTGGCCCAGCTCGGCAAGCTCCGCACCTTCAAATGCCGCAAACTCTGGCGTCTCCCGGATCTGGTCGTTCGCTCGCATCGTCCAGACCTCCAGATCTTCAAGAAGCGCCCCGAGCGCCGACTCCGAGAGGGGCGGCGAGACGCCGGTCGAGATGAGCTGTTCACGCAGACGGCCTGCTTGCGTGGACCATGCCGCCCGTCGCTCTTCGAAGTCCCGTTCGGGATCAAGGATGCTGGCGTCGACGCTGCGGATGTGCCGCGTGATCTCCTTGATGGCTGCGTCGAAGTGCGCGTCTTCGCGTTGATCGCGTAGTGCCTTCGGAAACAGTCGCTCATTGGTGTTGAGGAAAGAGACCAGCGCTTCCGCGTAGTCACTGGCCCGACTGAAGCTCCCGGCAGCCAGGTGCGAACGAAAGAGCTTGATGGCCAATTCCCAGGGAACACCGTCGATGCTCGCCGTGCCGTAGATCGCCGCGGCCATTGAGCCTTGCTGCGTGAGTTCGAAGATCTTGTTGGCGGACTTCGAGTAGCGCGGGTGATCCGCGCCGTGAGAAGTGGTCACGGCGCTGTCCGCGCCGATCACGACCGCCTTCTTGTTGAGGATGAGCACTTCGCTGGTCATGGTGAGGGTCCTGCTGGGAAGGGGCGATGAACGGCCTGGATGAGCAAGGCGCCGATTCTTCGGATCGCGCCCGACATTGCCAATTGCTCAATTGACTGGCTGCCTGCCTTGTTCAAGTCAGGCACTTGGCGCCCATCGTCCCTCCGGGGGAGCCGAAACCCGCGATCACCCGCCGTCCGATCGCCTCCACGCACGGACACCCCCTCCCAAACCCTCGAACTAACTCTTTAGAGGGAGGCCGCTACCGCATGTCGTCTTGCGGGTGTCGAGGTCGGCTCATATCATGGAAGTTCATGTAGTGTTCCCTACATTGAAACTCCCGATGAATGATCATGCCCGCCTCCCTTTCCTCGAGCTGACCCCGCGCGGGACCCGGCTGCACCGGGCTCATCCGCAGCGCGGTCCGTCCGTGCTGGTGGCGGGCCGCGGCAGCCAGGCGCCCGCCGCGCTCGCGCTGCTCCAGCGCGAATACGCCCTGCGCGCCACCCTCCACCCCGACTGGGCCGCCGTGCCCGAGGCCCTCCAGCCCAGCGGCGAGGGCGTCGTCCTCCTGCTGCGCGACCCCGGCGGCCGCCTGCTCGGCGAGGCCTGCCGCCAGCCGCTCGCGCCCGCGGCCTTCCTGCGCGTGGCGCGCGGGCTCGCGGCCGCCGTCGCCGGCATGCACGCCGCGCAGATCGTGCACCGCGCGCTGGCGCCCGACTGCTTCCTCGTCGACGAGGCCACCGGCGCCGCCGCGATCACCGGCTTCGGCTTCGCGCAGCGCCGGGGCGAGGTCCCGCCGCGCGGCGAGGAATCGCTCGCCTGGGACGACGCGCGCTTCGACTACATGGCGCCGGAGCTCGGCGCCCGCATGAATGTCGACGTCGACGCCCGCGCCGACCTCTACGCGCTGGGCTGCATCTTCCATGAGCTGCTCACCGGCGCGCCGCCATTCGACGGCCCCAATGCCGCCGCGCGCATCCATGCGCACGCGACGCGCCTGCCGATGCCGGTGCACGCGCTGCGGCCCGAGGTCCCCGCGCAGCTGTCGCGCATCGTGCTGCGGCTGCTGCAGAAATCCCCCGACCGCCGTTACGCCGAGGCCAGCGGGCTGCTCGCGGACCTGCGCAGCTGCGACGAACTGCTGCGCCGCCACGGCACCATCCCCGACTTCGCGCTCGACGCCGGCGCGGCGCTCGCCGCGGCGCGGGACGCCGGCCCCGTCGTCGGACGCGAGGACGAACTCGAGCGCATCGCCACGCTGTATCGCGCGGTGGCCGACGGCCAGGGCGCCCGCACCGCGTGGGTGTGGGGCGGCGCGGGGCTGGGCAAGTCCGCCCTGCTGCGCGAGGCCGTCGCCCGCATGCGTTTGCCGGTCGCGCCGCGCGTGGCCAGCGGCAAGTGCGACGCCGCGCGCAGCGGCGTGCCGTTCGACGCGCTGGCCCGGGCCCTGGAGCCCCTGCTGCAAGGCGTGCTCGGCAGTTCCGATCTCGAGTTCGAGGCCTGGCGCGATCGCCTGGGCCAGGCCACCGCGCCAGTGGGCGCGACACTCGCCGGCTGGGTGCCCGGCCTCGGCGCGGTGCTGGGGCTCGATGAAGCGCCCGCGGTGCCCGCGCCCGGCGACACCGCGTTGATCTTCGAACGCGAGATCGTGCTGCGCGCGATGGCGCGACTCTTCGCCGCCTTCGCCCGCCCTGAACAACCGCTGGTGCTGCTGCTGGACGACCTGCAGTGGGCCGACGTCGACACCTTGCGCGTGCTGGAGCGTCTGCTGATCGACTTCGAGGACGCGCCGCTGCTGCTGGCCGGCTCGATGCGGTCGAGCGACGCCCAATCACCGCATCCGCTGCGGGCCTCGGCGCTGTGCACGCGCCCGGGCGCGCTGCACGTGGACCTGCAGCCGCTGGACGGCGACGCCGTCCGCGCGCTCATCCGCCAGGTGCTGGGTCAGGAAGCCGATGAACTCGGTCCGCTGTTGACGATGGTCCGGGACCTCACCGGCCACAACCCGTTCTTCATCCGCCGGCTGCTCGCGCGGCTGGTCGGCAAGGGCCTGCTCGGTTACGACGCCGCCAGCTCGCGCTGGGCGTGGTTTGCCGAACGCATCGCCGCGTGTCCGGTGATCCACGATGTCGGGGAGCTGCTCGTGCGTGAACTCGATGAACTGCCCGCGGCGACCCTCGCGTTGCTGCGCACCCTGGCGAGCCTGGGCGACCGCGCCGCGCCCGCGCTGCTGGCGCTGGCCGCCGACCAGGACGAGCGCGCGCTCGCCGCGACGCTCGCCGAGGCGATCGCCGCCGGCTTCGTCGCGCTCGATCGCGGCGACTGGACCTTCACGCACGACCACGTCCGTGAAGCCGTGCACGCTGGCGTGCCCGCCGCGCAGCGCGCGGCGCGACACCTGGGCATCGCGCGGCGGCTGCGCGTCGCCGCGGCGTCCGAGGACGGACGCGTCGCGCCGTTCCTGGTCGCGACCCAGGCCAACCAGGCGCTGTCGGCGGTCGACACCGCGTCCGAGCGCCGCGCCTTCGCGCTGATCAACCTGGAAGCCGGCAAGCGCGCCAAGGCCGCCACCGCGCACCACGCCGCGCTGGACTTCTTCGGCTGGGCCCTGAGCTGGTTCGGCGACGAGCAGACCAGCCCGGAGGCGCTCGAGGCCAGCCTGCTGTGCGGCGAGGCGGAGTTCATGACCGGCGCGCTCGAAGCGGCCGAGATGCGTCTGTCCGCGTTGCAGGGACTGGGCGGCGACGCCAGCTTCGGCGCCGACGTCGCGCGGCTGCGCGTGGCGCTGTACACGACGCTGGGGCGCTTCGACCTGGCGCTGGACATCGGACTGGCCTTCCTCGCCAGCGCCGCGGCCATCGACATCCCGCGCCATCCGACCCCCGCGCAGGTCGACGCGGAATACGCGCTGCTGCGGGCGTGGCTCGATGAACACGGGGTGGCGGCGTTGCGCAACTGGCCCATCGATGCGGATCCGCGCCGCCGCGCCTGCGTGGACATCTTTGCCGACCTGCTGCCCCCGGCGATGTACTCGGACCAGCAGCTCGTGGACTTCATGCTGCTGCGCATGGTGCGGCTGGCCATCGCGCACGGCCACTGCGATGCGTCGGCCAACGGCTATGTCTGCCTGATCCAGGTGCTGGGCGCGCGCTACTTCGATTTCGCCGGCTCGCGCGCGTTCGGCGAGCTCGCTCTGCACTTGGTGGAGACGCGCGGCCTGCGCCGCTACCGGGCGCGCGTGCTGCACACCTACGCGACCTTCGTCGTGCCCTGGACCCAGCCCGCGCGCGCGGCCCGCGAGTATTTCGTGCGCGCCTTCGACATCGCCACCCGCGAGGGCGACCACACCTTCGCGCTGTACTGCGGACGCAACCAGGCCACCGGCATGCTGTTCGCCGGGGAGTTCCTCGAGGACGTGCGCCAGACCGTGGACGGCGCGCTCGCACGGGCCCGCGACGCCAACTTCCAGCTGGTGGTCAACGCCGTGCTGGCGCAGCGCTCGCTGCTGGCGGCGCTGCAGGACGGCGAGCCGCGCGGGGATCAGCGGATCGAGCAGATGGCCGAGCCCATCGAGGGCGCGCCGGTCACGCTCGTGGACCTCGCCTATTGGGTCCACCGGCTGCAGGTGGGGCTGCTCTTCGGCGATCTGCCCGAGGCGATCGAGGCGCGGCGCCGCGCCGAGGCCTGCGTGGCCGTCGCGCGCAAGTTCGCCGAATGTGGCGACCTCGCCTTCTACGGCGCGCTGGCGCTGCTGCAACTGCGCGAGCGCGACGTGGCGCAGGACGCCGCCCTGGAGCGGCATCTCTTCGCGCTCGGCGCCTGGGCCGCGGAGTGTCCGGAGAACTTCGGCGCGCGGCGCGACCTCGCCAATGCCGAGCTCGCCCGCGTGCGCGGCAAGCCAGCCGATGCCGCCGAGCTTTACGCCGCGGCGGTGGCGCAGGCGCGCCGCCACGGCTTCACGCAGGTGGAGGCGCTCGCGGCGGAACTCGCAGCGTCCTTCCACGCGGGACTGGGTCGCGAGATCGAACGCCGCGCCTACCTGCGCCATGCGCTCGCGGCGTGGCAGCGCTGGGGCGCGGCGGCCAAGGCGCGCCAGCTCCAGCAACGGCATCCCGAACTGCAGGACGTCGAGATCAGCGGACCGGCGAGCCGCCTGCATGAACTCGACGTGCAGGCCGTGCTGCGCATCACCCACGCGCTGGCCAGCGACATCGTGCCCGAGCGCATCGTCGAGACGACCATGCGCACCGCGCTCGAATCGGCGGGCGCGGACTACGGCGCGCTGGCGCTGTGGCGCGACGGCGAATGGACCGTGCGGGCGCGAGCGCGCATGGTCGGCGGCCAGATCGCGGTGACGCAGGATCCGGCGGCCTTCAGCGGCGAGGTGTTGCCCGTGTCCATCGCGCACGCGGTGGCGCGCACGCAGCACGCGGCGCAGTACGACGACGCGCGCGAGGCCGCGGCGCTGGGGCAGGACGAGTACGTCAAGCGCGCCCGTCCGCGCTCGCTGCTGTGCGTGCCGATGATGCGTTACGCGCGCCTGATCGGCGTGCTGTACCTGGAGAACAGCCTGGCGCCGCGCGTGTTCACGCCGGCCAAGGCCGAGCTGCTGGAGGTGATCGCGTCGCAGGCGGCGTTCTCGCTCGAGAACACGCGGCTGTACGAGGCGCTCGTCGATCAGAACCGCCAGCGCGCCGAGGCCGAGGAACGGCTGCGCGCCGCGCTGGCCGAGCTCGGACGCGCCAGCCGGCTCAAGGCGATGGGCGAGCTGGTGGCCTCGATCGTCCACGAGATCGGCCAGCCGCTGAGTTCCATCGACACGTCGGCCAGCGCCGCGTCGCGCTGGCTGGAGCGCGAGGAGCCCGACATCGTCGAGGCGCTGGCGATGGTCTCGCACGTGCGGCTCAGCGCCAAGCGGGCCAAGAGCATCATCCAGGGCCTGCGGGCGATGGCCCGCAAGGCCGAGCCGCAGTTCGCCGACATCGACCTGTGCGACGCGCTGCGCGAATGCGTGTCGCTGGTGGGCGGCTCGATGGTGGAGCTCGGCGTCACGCTGCGCGTCATCGGCCCGGCGCGCCCGTGCCGCGTGCGCGGCGATCGCGTGCAGCTGCAGCAGGTCGCGATCAACCTGCTCATGAACGGCGCCGAGGCGATGGTCGACACGTCGGTGGGCCAGCGTCTCCTCACGATGCGTTGGGGCGTCGCGCGGCCCGACCTGATCCGCGTCGAGATCGAGGACCACGGCACCGGCATCGCGCCCGACGCGGCCGGGCAGCTCACCGAGCCCTTCTTCACGACCAAGTCCGAGGGCATGGGCATGGGCCTGGCGATCTGCAAGTCCATCGTCGATGCGCATGGCGGCACGCTCGAATTCGCCCCCGGCAGCGAGGGCGGCACGCGGGTCACGCTGCATCTGCCGAGCTTCGGCGCCTGCGGCGACGGCCCGGAGCCGCCCTCGGCGGGTGAACCGTCGGATGAGCAGGCCCTGGCGGACGCATGAGGACGGCGGCCTGCGCGCGTCGGACGCGCCGCCACGAGGATGAGGCGGGGGAAACCGAGGTATGGCCGGCACCACCGGCGGGGAGGATGGGCCCCACGGGCGCGCTCTGGTCCGATCGATCCCATCGCGGAAGACGGCGCCCCCGGGCCCGCATCGCGATCCGCCGTCCCGACGGCGGGCCGCCGCACAGGGTGGCGGGCCCGTGCCGCCGGGCGTCACGATCCAAGGAGTTGAAGATGAACCCGTCCCCATTGATCACCCGTTCGCGCCCCACATCGCAACAGACCTCGCGCCTCACCGCGCGCCTGCCCTCGCAACGCTTCGTCCTGGCCGTGACGCTGGGCGGCGCGTTGCTGGCCGGGCTGATGTCGGTGACCTTCGCCGGCGACGCCGCGGCCGCCACCGAGGACAGCGCCCCGGCGCATGCCCCGGCGCAGCTCACGCGCGCCCAGGTCGAGCAGGACCTCGCCGCGTACAACGCGTCGGGCCTGGCCGCGCTGGAGCGCGACGACTCGCAGTCCCAGGTCGGCACGCCCGCCTGGCGCGAGGCGCGTCGGCGCTACCTCGCGCTGCGCGGCCTGCCCGTGGCGCAGATGCAGGCGCTGAGCCGCTCCGACGTGCTCAAGGACCTGAAGGCGTATCGTGACTCCGGCCTGGCCGACGCGGAACGCCGCGACGGCGAGGAATCCAACCAGTCCGCCGCGTTGCTCGCCGCGCAGGCGCGTTACGACCACCTGACCATGATGGACATGATGGACAAGCCCCTGACCCGCGCCCAGGTGCTGGCCGACCTGCAGATCTATCGCGAGTCGGGCCTGGCCGCGTTCGACCGCAGCGAGGGTGAGCCCTCCGCCAACACCGAAGCGCACCAGGCCGCGCGCGCCCGGTATGAGGAGCTCAAGCGCGACGGCCGTTACCAGACGCTGGTGATGGCGCTGGGCGGACAGGGCTGAACGCGATGCAGACGCTGGCCCTGCTCGCCCTCGGTGCCTGCGCGCTGGCGCTCGGACTCGCGGCCGGCGCCTGCGCCGCCGCCAGTCCGCGGCGCTCGTTCGCGGCGGTCGCGATGCTGATCGGTCTTGGGGCCGGCGTGCCCGCCGCGGCGCAGAACGCGCCGGGCGTGCCAGGCGCATCAGTCGCGCCAGTCGCGTCAGGGGCCCCGCCCGTCGAGGGCGTGGCGCCCGGCTTCACCGGCGCCACCGGCTGGCTCAACACCCCGCCGCTGAGCCTGCCCGGGCTGCGCGGCAAGGTGGTGGTGGTCAGCTTCTGGACCTACTCCTGCATCAACTGCCTGCGCACGCTGCCGCATGTGCGCGCCTGGGCCCGGCGTTACGCGGGGCAGGGGCTGGTGGTCGTGGGCGTGCACACGCCGGAATTCGCCTTTGAGAAAGACCCGGCCAATGTCACCCGCGCGATCAAGGACCTGAAGCTCAGCTACCCCATCGCGCTGGACGACGGTTATCAGGTCTGGCGGGCCTGGCGCAATCGCTTCTGGCCGGCGATCTACATCGTCGACGCGCAGGGGCGCGTACGTCACCACCAGTTCGGCGAGGACGGCGCGGCACAGACCGAGCAGGTCATCCAGGCGCTGCTGCGCGAGGCCAAGGCACCGATGCCCGCGGGCACCGTGGCCACGGACCTCGGCGGCATCGGCATGCCGGCGGACCTGGACAACCTGCGCTCGCCCGAGAGCTACCTCGGTTACGCGCAGGCGAGCGCGATGGCGTCGCCCGAGGCGCTGGCGCGCGATCAGCCGCGGCGCTACTCGGTGGGCCGCCTGGGCATGAACGAATGGGCGCTGTCGGGCGTGTGGACGGTGGGGCCGGAGTTCGCGCAGGCACGGGATGCCGACGGGGCGATCGCGTTGAAGTTCCACGCGCGGGACGCGCACCTGGTCATGGCCGGTCCGCCGGACGGCGCGCGTTTCGTGCTGACCCTCGATGGCCAGCCGCCGGGCGACGAGCACGGGCTGGACGTGGACGCGCAGGGCAACGGGCGCGTCGACGCGAGCCGGCTCTACCAGCTGGTGCGGCAGCGCGGCACGGTGCGCGACCGCCGCATCGAGATCCGTTTCCTCGACCCGGGCGTGCGGGCCTATGCCTTCACCTTCGGCTGAGATCGCTGCCATCGCCGTCATTGCGGCAGGAGGCGGTGCGACGCGCGCGCACCGCCTCATCCATGCGTATAGGGACGCCCTTCGGGGCGTCCCTGTCGCCGTTTGTTCTGCTACCTTGCGCGCCAGCGCATCGAGGTGTCCGTCATGCAGTCCCTGATTTCCCCACCGGCCCGGACCGGTCATGCCGTCGTGCCGACGCCGGACGTCGCCGCGCGTCGCACCGTCTACATCGTCGATGACGAGGACCTGATCCGCACCTCGCTGGCCAGCCTGCTGCGCTCGATGGGGCTGGAGACGCGCGACTTCGCGACGACCTCGGCCTTCCTCGCCGCGCCCAAGAACCCGGGTGCGGCCTGCCTGGTGCTGGACGTGCGCCTGCGCGGCGAGAGCGGCCTGGCGTTCCAGCAGACGCTGGCCAGCCGCGGGCTGGGCGCGATGCCGGTGATCTTCATGAGCGGCCATGGCGACGTGCCGATGACGGTGCGCGCGATGAAGGCCGGCGCGCGGGATTTCCTCGAGAAGCCGTTCCGCGACCAGGACATGATCGACGCCGTCGTCGCCGCGCTGGAGGCGGATGCGCGGCGTCTGGCCGTGGACCGCGCGCTGGACGATGTGCGCGGCTGCTGGGCCTCGCTCACGCCGCGCGAGCGCGAGGTGCTGGGCCATGTCGCCACGGGCCGCATGAACAAGCAGATCGCCGGCGAGATGGGCATCGCGGAGATCACCGCCAAGATCCATCGCGGGCAGGCGATGCGCAAGATGCGCTCGCGCTCGGTGGCGGAGCTGGTCCGCAAGATGCAGGCCATCGGCGTCATCCGCGAGGCCGCCTGATGGCCACGCCGGGCCACCACGCGGCGCCGTCGCGCGAGCTCGTGGCCATCGTCGACGACGACCCCTTCGTCCGCGCGGCCACCTGCAGTCTGCTGCGCGCGGTGGGCTGGGAGGCGCGCGCGTTCGCCTCGGGCATCGAGTTCCTGGAGGCGCAGTCCGGCCGTGAGGCGCCGCCCCCGATCGCCTGCCTGGTCTGCGACATCCACATGCCGCGCCTGAACGGCATCGAGCTGCTCGCGCGGCTGCAGCAGGACGGGATCGCGGTGCCCACGGTGTTCATCACCGCGCTGACCTCCGAGGCGGTGCGCCGCCGCGCGCTGGATCAGGGCGCGTTGTGCGTCATCGAGAAGCCGGTCGACGCGGGAGAACTCGAAGCCTGGGTGCGGCGCGCATTGACAGCGTGACCGCGGCCATCACCACCAGGTTCAAGGCCAGGCCGACCAGGCCGACGTTGAGGTCATGCACCCAGCCCGGCGCGCCCGGCAGCAGCGAGCGCGTGGTCGCGCCGGTCAGCACGGTCCACGCGACGAAGCCCACGCCGGTGGCGATGCCCAGCATCGCGCCCGCGCGATGGGCGCGGCCCGGCACGATCAGCGCCACGAACAGCGCCGGCGCCAGCTGCGTGACGATGCCGAAGCCCATCAGCAGCAGCGCGACGATGCTGGCGCCGCCGCCCAGCGTGAGCAGCACCGCCACGAGCGTCAGCACCGGCGCGGCCAGGCGCGAGACCTGCGTGAGCCGCGCGTCGCTGCTGCCCGGGAACAGCGGCCGATAGAGATTGCGCGCCAGCAGCGTCGAGGCCGAGATCAGCATGATCGAGCCCGGCACCAGCGCGGTGAGCATGCCCGCCGCGCCGATGACGCCGACGAACCAGGGATCGAAGGTCTGCAGCGACAGCTTCAGCAGCGCCAGGTCGATCTGCCCGCCGCTGAGTCCCGGCACCTGCATCACCGCGGCGTAGCCGGCGAACATCGAGAACAGCATCACCAGCGCGTAGAGCGGCATGACCACGGCGTTCTTGCGGAAGGTGCGCTCGGACCGGGCGGTGAAGACCGCGCTGAACGCATGCGGCCACAGGTACATGCCGAGCGCCGACAGCGCGACCGTCGACGCGAACCAGACGGCGTTGCGGCCCTCGCCGGGCAGCGCGAGGAAGCCCGGCTTGAGCGCCTCGATGCGCTCGAACATCGGCCCCAGTCCGCCGTGGTGGTGCCAGGGCAGGTACAGGCCGAGGAACACGCACACCGCGAGCACCAGCACGTCCTTGACGACGGCCGTCAGCGCGGAGCCGTGCATGCCCGAGAGCATCACGTAGACCGTCATCACGCTCGCGCCGATCCAGACCGCCGCCGCGGGCGACAGCGCGCCGTAGGAGGTCAGCTCCACGATCAGCCCCAGCCCCTTCATCTGCACGATCAGATACGGCACCAGCGCCAGCAGCGCCACCGCGGCGACGAGCAGGCCCAGCGCGGGGCTGTCATAGAGCCGGGCGAAGACCTCGGGCTGGGTCATCGCGCCGTGCTGCCGCGCGAAGCGCCAGATCGGCGGCAGCAGCCAGTACGACATCACGAAGGCCAGCGTCGTGTAGACGAGGATATAGAGCGCGGCGCCGCCGTGACCGTAGGCGTAGCCGCTGGCGCCGAGGAAGGTGAAGGTCGTGTAGAGCTCGCCGGCCATCAGCACGAACACGAGCAGCGCCGAGAAACCGCGCCCGCCCACGCTCCATTGCGCGAGGTCCATCTTCACGCCGCGGCGCGCGCGCAGGCCGGTCCACAGCGCGATCGCCAGCACCAGCAGGATGACGAGCGGGGCCGCGTTCATCGGTGCGCCTTGCCGGTATCGGCATCGGCCTTGGCCGCGGCATCAACGTCGGCATCAGCGTCGGCACGATTGGCCGAGTCCAGCCGATAGACCAGCGCCATCACCATCGCGGTGAGGATGACGCCCGAGATGATCCAGGCCATGAAGAAGGGCAGTCCCGCCACGAAGGGATGGACGCGGTTGGCCGCGATCACGCCGATCAGCGCGTGGATCACAGGCAGCAGGGCCAGCCAGCGGTGCAGGCGCATCGGAGTTCCTCGGGGGCGGGCGCCGTGATCGGACGGCATCAGCGGGCGTCCTGGCGTGGGAAGCTGCGCCCGGCCGCGGCCAGCGCGCGCAGCACGACCTCGGGCGTGGCCGGCGCCTCGCGCACGCGCGCGCCGGTGGCGTGGTGGATGGCGTTCAGGATCGCTGCCGCGGTCGGTACGAGCGCGGGTTCGCCGATGCCCTTGGCGCCGTAGGGACCGATGGGCGTCGGCGCCTCGACGAACAGCGTCTCGACCTCGGGCACGTCGTGCACGGTCGGGATCAGGTAGTCGTGCAGGTTGTTGTTGCGTCCGGGCAGGTACTGCTCCATCAGCGCCAGGCCCACGCCCTGCGCGACCGCGCCCTCGATCTGCCCCTCGAGCAGCGTCGGATTGACGCGCCGGCCCACGTCGTGCGCGGCCACCACGCGGCGCACGCGCACGCGGCCGGTCTCCAGGTCGACCTCCACCTCGGCCATCTGCGCGCCGAAGGCGTAGGTGGCATAGGGGCGGCCCTGGCCGGTGATGTCCAGCGAGCGCGTCGGCGGATCGAAGCGTTCCTCGGCGCACAGCGCGTAGCCATGCGCGTCCAGTGGGAGCTCGCGCAGCGACAGCCGGGCGATGACCTCGTGGTCCTCGTCGATCGTGGTGCCCGTCGTGGCGTTCATCGCGATGCTCGCGTCGAGGACGGCGCCGGGCCGGCCCACGCCGACCCAGCCGGGGCCGAAGACGACCGGGGCGTCCTCGGGCGCGTCCAGCAGGCCGCGGATGCGGCGTCGCAGCGCGGTGCCTGCCAGGAAGGCCGCGCGGCCGGTGACGAAGGTCTGACGCGAGGCCGAGGTGCGGCCGCAGTCAGGTGTGAGGTGCGTGTCGGGGCCAACGATGTGCAGCCGGCCGATCGGCACGCCCAGCGCGTCGGCGGCGATCTGCGGGATCACCGTGTTGGAACCCTGGCCGGCATCGACCGCGCCCTGATGCAGCACCAGCGTGCCGTCGGGCCGCAGCCCGATGCGCACCGTCGACGGATTGGGTGTGCCGGTGTTGCCGCAGCCGTAGAAGAAGGCGGCCATGCCGACGCCATGGCGCAGGTGAAGCAGGTGCGCTGGCGCGGCGGCGTTGCGCTCCGCGGCGCGGGAACGTGCCTCGGCCCAGCGCGGGCGCAGCGCGTCCAGGCACTCGATCAGGCCGACGCTGTCGTCGAGCAGCTGGCCGGTGGGCAGCGTGTCGCCGGGACGCAGCGCGTTGACCGCGCGGAACTCCAGCGGGTCCCAGCCCGCCTTGAGCGCCAGCTCGTCGATGAGCTGCTCCTGCGACATCGTCGTCTGCGGCACGCCGAAACCGCGGAACGCGCCGGCCGGTGTGATGTGCGTGTGGATCGCGCGGGCGCGCGCCGCGTAATGCGCCAGCCGGTACGGCCCGCCCGCGTGCACCGGCACGCGATTGGCGACCGCGGTGCCCCAGGAGGCGAACGCACCGGTGTTGTAGTCGCCGTCGAATTCCACGGCGCGCAGCCGGCCATCGCTGTCCGCGGCCATCGTCGAGACGATGCGCGCCGGATGGCGCTTGGTCGACGAGGCCATCGACTCCTCGCGCGTGAACACGATCGCCACCGGCCGATCCAGGTGCCAGGCGGCGATCGCCAGCAGTGGCTGCACGGTCATGTCGAGCTTGCCGCCGAAGCCGCCGCCCACCGCCGTCGGCACGACGCGCACGCGCTCCTCGGCCACGCCGAGCACGCGGGCGAGGTCCTCGCGATGCGGATGCGGCGCCTGGGTCGGCGAATGCACCTCGATCGTGTCGCCCACGCGGCGGGCCCAGCCGGCCTCGGGCTCGAGATAGGCGTGCTCGACGAAGCTCGAGCTGAAGCGCCCGGTGACGACATGCGCCGCGTCGCGGATCGCGGCGGCCGCGTCGCCGCGCAGCACGCGGCCCTCGACCAGCAGGTTGCCCGCGCGCTGCGGATGCAGCAGCGGCGCACCGGCGCGGGCGGCGTCCTCGATCGAGAAGACGGCCGGCAGCGGTTCCCACTCGACCGGGAAGGCCGAGAGATCCAGCGCGGCGACGGCCTCGCGCTCACCCGCGATCAGCGCGATCGCCTCCAGGTGATGCCGGACCTCGCCCGCGGGCAACACCGGCTGATCGGCGTAGGCGGGCGCGATGCCATGCACGTTGCGGCCCGGAACGTCGGCATGCGTGAGCACGCGATGGAGACCCGGATGCGCGCGCACGTACGCGTCGAGATCGCCCAGCACGAAGCGGGCATGCGGATGCGGACTGCGGACCGCGCGCAGGTACAGGCTGTCCGGGGGAATGCCGTCAGCGCCGAACTGCTGGCTGCCATCGACCTTCTCCACGCCGTCGAGCCGCGTCAACGGGCGGCCCACGGCGATGCCCTCGCCGGCGCGCGGCGGAGGCGTCAGCGCGCGAGCGGGCGCGCCCGTGCCGACTTCCAGCACGGCGTCGACGATCTTGCGATAGCCGGTGCAGCGGCACAGCACGCCGTCGATCGCGGCGCAGGCGCTGGCCCGATCGCGGACCTCGCCCGCGTCGATCGCCGCGGAGGCCGCCATCAGCATGCCTGGGGTGCAGAACCCGCATTGCACGGCCTGATGCGCGAGCAAGGCCTGCTGCAAGCGCGCGCCGCAGGGGCTCGCGGCGGGCAGGCCCTCGACCGTCGTCACGCGGCGTCCGTCGAGCTGCGCGACCGGCGTGACGCAGGCGTAACGCGGCTCGCCGTCGACGACGATCGTGCAGCTGCCGCAATCGCCCTGGCCGCAGCCGACCTTGGTGCCGGTGAGGCGCAGGTCCTCGCGCAGGAAGTCGATCGCCGTGCGGGCGGGGTCCGCCGGCAGCGCATGGCGCCGGCCATTGACCTCGATCCAGCGCTCATCCATGGACGGCCTCCGGCAGGCAACGCGCGCAGGCACGCTCGACGGCGACGCGGGCCAGATGCCGGCGCAGGCCGGCGGAGCCGCGCACGTCGTCGATCGGCGTCAGCTCGGACCAGCGCGCCTCGTCGATCAGACGCGAGAGGAACTCCGGCCGCGCGCCTTCCAGGCGCTGCTCCAGCGCGCGCAGGCGCACCGGGACCTCGGAGGCCGCGCCGATCGCGATCGCGGCCTGCGCGATCACGCCGCGATCGCTCCAGCGCAGGCGCACGGCCGCGGACACCACGGCCAGCGCGGTGCCGTCGCGATTGGCGCATTTCTCGAAGGCCGAGCGCCCGGCGGTGTCGGCGGCGGGCAGCACGACGGCGGTGAGCAGTTCATCGGCGGCGCGCGCGGTGCGGCGTCGGGCGAGCAGGAATTCATCGAGCCGAAGCCGCCGCACGCCGCGTCGGCTGCTGAGCTCCACCCGGGCGTCCATCGTCAGCAGCGGCGGCACGCCGTCGGCCGCGGGCGAGGCCTGGCACAGGTTGCCGCCCACGCTGCCCGCGACGCGGATCTGCCGCGATCCCACCTGACGCGCGGCCTCGCGCAGCGCCTCGGGGATCAGCGTCGAGCGCGCGATCACGTCCCATCGCGTGGCCGCGCCGATGCGCAGGTCGCCATCGCGCGGCGCGATGCCTTGCAGTTCGGTCAGATGGCCGATGTCGATCCAACCCGCGGCCGGCGAGCGGTCGGCGGGATCGGCGTAGGCATCGGTGCCGCCGCAGATCACGCGCGGCGGCGGCGAGCCCCTGTCAGCGGGCGAGGCGAGCGCGGCAAGCGCGTCCGCCAGGGACGTGGGTCGGAAGTAGTTCATCGGGGCGCTGAGGCCGGACCAGATGAATTCATCCTACAAGTCGAGGACCGGACTGCCTCTCCCATGCGGGCGCATCACCGATGGCGACGGTGATCTGCTACCTCGAACGGGGTAGCGCGCAAGGGAAAACGCGAGGCCGTGGGCGAGCGATGAAGCGTTGCGCTAAACAGAGACCTTCCCGGGCTTGTCGGACTTCTCGGCCCGCACCACGCGCAGCACGCTGTCGGTGACGAATCGCTCCCAGTCGTCCACGGCACCGTCGGACTCCAGCGACTCGCCGAGGAAGGCTGACAGCGTGTGCCGGTTGGACGTGAAGAAATAGGCCGCCGAGACGATGAGCAGGTAAACGTCGCGCGGACGCAGGTCGTCGCGGAACAGGCCCTGCGCGGCACCGGCCTCGAGGATGTCGCGGATGAGGTCGACGGCGTGGGAGGAGTACTCGGTCGCCTTCTCCGACTTCGCGACGTGTTTGCCCTTGTGGAGGTTCTCCGTGTTGAGCAGCGTCACGAACTCGGGGTGACGGCGGTAGTAGGCGATCTTGAAGCGGATCACGGTCCGCAGCGCCTCCTCGGGCCGCTGGGGATCGGGCGCGCAAGTGGCTTCGGCCTCGTCCATGCGGTGATAGATGCCCTCCAGCACCGCGATGAACAGCCCCTCCTTGGAGCCGAAGTAGTAATAGATCATCCGGTCGTGCGTCTTGGCCGTGCTGGAGATCTTCTCGATGCTGCCGCCGTCGTAGCCGTAGCGCGCGAACACCTTGGTCGCCGCCTTGAGGATGCTGTCGCGGGTGGCCTGGGCGGCGGCCTCGCGCACGCCGGTGCCGCGCACGGCCGGAGTCTTCTTCTGAACCATGTCTGTCCTGATGCTTTTCATGTAGTGATCGCTACATGAATGGCCACATCATACGCACCGTCCCGCGCAGCGGCAACCGTGTTGTCCGCAGTCCCGCGGCACCGGCGCGGGCCCCCTACCAAGGTATGCCGCCGGGACCCCCCGGGTTCAATTTGCCGGGCGAGGGCGCTTTGCTCTGATGGCGGACAGGCGGCGGGAGAGCGTTCCCGCCGGCATCCACCCCGCATCCCGCAGAGGCGACCCATGACTTCATCTTCTTCCCGTCCCACGCGTGCCCCGCGCGCGTTTCCCTTGGCGGCGCTCGGCGCGTTCTCCGCGCTGACGCTTGCCGCCGCGCTGTCCGCGGCCGGTCCCGCGTTCGCGAAGGACGCCCAGCCCGCCGCGTCCAAGGCGGACGCCGCCAAGCCCACGATCGTGCTGGTGCACGGCGCCTTCGCCGACGCCTCGAGCTGGAACGGCGTGGCCGGCGAGCTCCGCGGCAAGGGCTATCCGGTCGTCGCGGTGGCCAACCCGCTGCGCAGCGTCTCCGGTGACGCGCGCTACACGGCCAGCTTGCTGGACAAGATCGCCGGTCCGGTGGTGCTGGTCGGGCACTCGTACGGTGGCTCGGTCATCAGCGCCGCCGCCGTGGGCAACACGCGCGTGAAGGCGCTGGTGTACGTGTCGGCCTTCGCGCCGGAGCAGGGCGAGTCCGTCGTCGAACTGGCCGGCAAGTTCCCCGGCGGCACGCTGGGCGAGGCGCTGGCCGCGCCGGTGCCGCTGCCCGAGGGCGGCGTGGACCTGTACATCGACCAGGACAAGTTCCGCAAGCAGTTCGCCGCCGATGTGAAGCCGGACGCCGCGCGCCTGATGGCCGTGGGCCAGCGCCCGGTGGCCGAGGCCGCGCTGAAGGAGCCCAGCCAGGGCACCGCGTGGAAGGACCACCCGGTGTACTTCGTCTACGGCAGCGCGGACAAGAACATCCCGCCCGCCGCGATGGCGTGGATGGCCGAACGCGCCCATGCGCGCCGCACCGTCGTGATTCCCAACGCGTCGCACGTCGCGATGGTGAGCCACGCGCACGAGGTCGCGGCGCTGATCGAGACCGCGGCCAAGTCCGCTGAATGAGGAGCCCGTCATGACCACCGATACCCACCGTCGCGACTTCCTGTCGCTGGCCGCCGCGTCCGGCGCCGGCCTGGCCCTGTCGGGCCTGAGCGCCCAGGCGTTTGCTGCCTCGCCGGCGACCTCTTCGGCGACCTCTTCGGCCGCTTCGCCCCTGCCCTCGTCGGCAGGACGCAGCGCCTTCGGCCCGCTGCGTCAGATCGACGCGGGCCCGCTCAACATCGGCTACATCGACATCGGCCCGCGCGACGGCACGCCGGTGCTGCTGTTCCACGGCTGGCCCTACGACATCCACGGCTACGAGGACGTCGCCCCGATCCTGGCGGCGCGAGGCTTCCGCGTGATCGTGCCGCACCTGCGCGGCTACGGCACGACGCGTTTCCTGTCGGCGGCCACGCCGCGCTCGGCGCAACAGACCGCGCTGGCGGCCGACGGCCTGGCGCTGATGGATGCGCTGGGCATCCGCAAGGCCATCTTCGCGGGCTGCGACTGGGGCGCGCGCAACGCCTGCGTGATGGCCGCGCTGTGGCCCGAGCGCTGCCAGGCGCTGGTGTCGGTGAGCGGCTTCCTGGTGCTGGATCCGAGCAGCGCGCTCAAGCCGCTGTCGCCGGCCGATGAGTTCTCGTGGTGGTACCAGTACTACTTCGCCACCGAGCGGGGCCGCATCGGCTACGAGAAGAACCTCAAGGCCTTCGCGAAATTCATCTGGCGTCAGGCCTCGCCGAAGTGGAACTTCGACGACGCCACCTTCGACCGCTGCGCCGAGAGCCTGGTGAACCCGGACCACGTCGCGCTGGTGGTGCACAACTATCGCCTGCGCATCGGCGCGGCCGAGCCCGATCCGCAGTACGCGGCGCTGGAGGCGCGACTGGCGAAGGTGCAGACGGTGGGCATGCCCACCATCACGCTGGAAGGCGACGCCAATGGTGCGCCGCATCCGCCCGCGGCGGCCTACAAGTCGCGCTTCACCGGCAAGTACGAGCACCGCGAGCTGACCGGCGGCATCGGCCACAACCTGCCGCAGGAAGCCCCGGTCGACTTCGCCAAGGCGGTCATCGACGTCGCCCAGTGGTGATCGGCACGCGCGCGGCCCAGGCCGCGCGCGGCTTGTTGCCCCTCCCGCATCTCACGCATTTCATTGAATCAGGAAGTTCTCCATGACCCGCACGATCGACAAGGTTCTCTACACCGGCTCCACGCTGACCACCGGCGGCCGCGACGGCACCGGCAAGTCCAGCGATGGCGCGCTGGACGTCAGGCTCAGCCTGCCGGGCTCCGGCGGCGCCGGCACCAATCCCGAGCAGCTGCTCGCCGTGGGCTGGTCTGCCTGCTTCATGGGCGCGATGCGCCGCGTGAAGACCGCCGAGCCGATTCGCGTGCCCGACGACGCCTCGATCCAGGCCGACATCTCACTGGGCACGACGGCCGACGGCGGCTTCGCGCTCGCGGCCAAGCTGCATGTGACGCTGCCCGGCCTGACCGAGGCGCAGAAGTGGGCGCTGGTCGACGGCGCGCATCAGATCTGCCCGTACTCGCTGGCCACGCGCGGCAACATCGAGGTCGCCTTCACGGTGGCGTGATCCGCAGCGCAGCGCGGTGATCGATGCGGGCCTCGTTCGCGAGGCCCGTGTCGCTCAGGGCTCGATGTCAGAGCTCGATGATTCCGCGCTTCAGCGCGATGGTCACCGCGTGCGTGCGGTCCTTGGCGGAGAGCTTGCCCAGGATCGTGCGCATGTGGACCTTCACCGTTTCCTCGGTGAGCGACAGGTTCTCGGCCACTTCCTTGTTGGCGTGACCCAGCGCGACGAGGCGCAGCACCTGCGTCTCGCGCAGCGACAGCGTCCGGCTGCCGGCGTGCTCGGCGATGGCGGCCTCGATGACGGGCGGCATCATGAGCAGTCCGGCGTGGACGTTGCGCACGGTCTCGACGAGCTCGGTGCGCAGCAGGCCCTTGAGCAGGTAGCCCGCCGCGCCGGCCTTCATCGCGCGCACGGCCTGGAAGTCTCCCGGGAAGGTCGTCAGGATGACGATGCGGGCCTGAGGGAACTCGCGCCGGATGGCAGTCATCGCCTCGATGCCGTCCATGTCGCGCATGCGCAGGTCCATCAAGGTGACGTCGGGCTGGTGCTGGCGGAAGCGCGACACGGCCTCCAGCCCGGTGGACGCCTCGGCGACCAGGCGCATGTCGGGCTCGGCGTCGATGACCGTGGCGATGCCGCTGCGCATCAGCGCATGGTCGTCGACGGCCATCACGGTGATGGGCGAAAGGGGCAGGGCGGGGTCGGTCACACAGGCTCGGGCAAGGAATGCCAGGGGCGAAGCGTAGCCCGACCCGCCAGTCCGGGTCGAGTGACCGGCCATCGGCTCCCTCGAAAGAGTTAGCTCCGCTCGTCGCGCGGTCGCCGCGTGCGCCTTCCAAAGTTCTGCTAGCGTCTCGCCCGGTCGGGTGGGGCGATGCCTCCCCGGCTCCCTCTTTCGAATGCCGACTCCCCGTGTGACTTCCGCCCTTCCTCCCGGACTCGATGCGGCCCGACCGCGTCCGCGACGTGCCTGGCGATCGCGGCTCGGGACGTCGCTGGCGGCTGCCATGGCGGCTGTGGCGACTGCGGCGGGCATGGCGCTGGCGCTGGTCGCGATGCCCGCGCGGGCGCTGGATCGGGACCTGCGCCTGGACCAGTTCCATCACCGCTCCTGGAATGCCGCCGACGGCGTGCCGATGGAGACCTGGGCGATGGCGCAGACGCCCGACGGCCTGCTCTGGATGGGCGGACCGAACGGTCTGACGTCCTTCGACGGCGTGCGCTTCGAGCGCTTCCGGCCGGTGTCGCCGGAGCTGTTCCCCTCGACCGCGGTCGGGCGCCTGGTGTCGATGTCCAACGGCGATCTCTGGGCAGCGTTCTTCCCGCGCGGACTGGTGCGCATCCGTGACGGCCAGGCGTGGCGCGTGCCCGCATCCGAACCGGCCGGCGCCGCGCGCATCCGCTACATCACCGAGGGCGCCGGCGGCACGGTGTGGGCCGGCGGGACGTCGGAGCTGTTCCGCTTCGACGGCCAGCGCTGGGACCGCATGGGTGCCGCGCAGGGACTGGCGTCGACGTCGATCTCGGGCATCCAGGCCGATGGCCGCGGCACGGTCTGGGTCTGCGACGACAACCGGCTCAAGGCGTTGCCGCAGGGCGAGACGCACTTCCGCGACGGCGGCGATTGCAGCGGCGCGCAAAGCCTGCAGGTCCTGCGCGGCGAGTTGTGGCTGGTCTATCCGAAAGAGATGCGCAAGGCGCCGGCGCTGTCGCAGGTGCCCGTCACGCGCAATCCGCTGCTGGCGACGCGGCGTGGGTCGTCGACGGTGGCGGACCGTGAAGGCAATCTGTGGACGGTGTTCTGCCCGGCCGGTCTGTGCCGGCGCAAGCTGCCGTGGCCGCCCGAGGGCGATCGGTTGCCGCTGGAGGCCGAGTCCGAGCGCATGGCGGCGCCCGAGGGGCTCTCGGGCGACTTCGGAATGATGATCCTGGAGGATGCCGAGGGCAGCCTGTGGGTGGCGACCAAGTCGGGGCTGGACCGCTTCCGGCGCGCGCCGCTGGTGCCGGCGCCGATGCCGCGCGCGACGAGCAACTACGCGCTGTCGGCCGAGCCCGACGGCGCGGTGACGGTGGCGGCGTTTTCGCCGGTGGGCTCGACAGTGTGGCGCGTGGCGGGAACGGCGTCGGTGCGCGAGCCGGTGGCCGGGCCGGGGGCGCAGATCAACGCGATGGGCCGCGATCGCGCGGGTCGCTTGTGGATGGGGGGTCCGGCCGGTCTGTGGCGGCGCGAGGGCGCGCGATGGGAGGAGATCCCCCGTCCGTCGGCCGTCGGTGAACGCTGGGTCAACGGCATCGCCCCGAAGGGTGACGGCGTGGTGGTGGCCTTCCAGCGCGCGGGAGTGCAGCGCTGGGATGGCGCGCGCTGGCAGCCGGTGGTGCTTCCGGGCGTGGAGGCCTCGGCGGAGGCGGCGGTGGCCGCGGGCGCCGACGACACGGTGTGGCTCGGCCTGAAGGACAACGTGCTGTGGCGCTGGCGCGGTGAGGAGACACGGCGCTTCGGACCCGCTGACGGCATCGACGTGGGTGACGTGCGGCTGGTCTTCGCGGGCCGATCACGGGTGCTGATCGCGGGCGATGGCGGTGTCAGCCTGCTGCGGGGCGATCGGTTCCTGCCGCTGAAGGCCGAGGGGCAGGAGACGCTGGCCGGGGTGTCGGGCATCGCCGAGACGGCCAATGGCGACCTGTGGTTCAACGCGCGCAAGGGCGCGGTGCATGTGCGCCGGGATGATCTCGAGCTCTACCTGGCGGACACGCGGCATCCGCTGCGGGCGGAGGTGCTGGATGCGCTGGACGGTTATCCGGGCAGCGCGACCTCGTTCTGGCCGCAGCCCAGCGTGGTGGAGGCGGCGGATGGGCGCTTGTGGTTCGCCGGCACGACGGGCGTGGCCTGGCTGGATCCGCAGCAGCCGCGTCGCAACGCGGTGGCGCCGGTGGTGCGGATCACTGGGCTGCGGGCCAACGGCGTCGATCACGCGCCGGGCGGCACGATCGAGTTGCCGCGGCATGCGGACATGATGGAGCTGCGTTTCTCCGCGGCGAGCCTGGCGATTCCGGAGCGGGTGCGTTTCCGGTATCGACTGGATGGGGTGGACACACGGTGGCGCGATGCGGGCACGCGGCGCGAGACCGTTTACAACAGCCTGGCGCCGGGGCGTTACCGCTTCCGGGTGCTGGCGATCAACAACGACGGGATCGCGGCGCGCGAGGAGGCGGTGCAGGACATCGTCATCCCGGCAGCCTGGTATCAGACGGCGGCATTCCGCGCCTTGTGCGTGGTCGCGGCGGCGGCGCTGATCTGGGCGCTGCATCGCTTGCGGCTGCGACAGGCGGCGCGGCGTGCGCGGGAGCAGGTCCGCACGCGCATGGCCGAGCGCGAGCGCATCGCGCGGGAGCTGCACGACACGTTGCTGCAGGGCGTGCAGGGATTGATCCTGCGGATCGAGGCGCACTCGGCGCAGCTGCCGCCGGACCATCCGGTGCGCGCGGCAATGCATGTGGACCTGGCGATGGCCGACGAGGTGCTGGACGAGAGCCGGCGCC
Organism: Roseateles sp. So40a; assembly: GCF_048081605.1. Classification (NCBI taxonomy): domain Bacteria; kingdom Pseudomonadati; phylum Pseudomonadota; class Betaproteobacteria; order Burkholderiales; family Sphaerotilaceae; genus Roseateles; species Roseateles sp. So40a. The sequence goes on from NZ_CP182288.1 coordinate 5,611,467, forward strand.
GCGTGATGGCGCTGCGCGGGACAGGCGATGGCGGCGGCAGCCTGACGAGGGCGCTGGAGGACATCGCGTCGCAGCTGGCGCGCGATTACGACGGCGAGTTCCGGATGGAGGTCCGGGGGCGAGAGCGTCGGCTGGCGCCAGCGGTGCAGGACGAGCTGCGGTTGATCTTCAGTGAGGCCCTGCTGAACGCGTTCAGGCACGCGCATGCGCAGCGGATCACGATGCGCTGGCGGTTTGGCTGGTGGTGGCTGCGCGCGGAGCTGCGCGACGACGGCACGGGCATGAGCGCGGAGCTGGCCGCGCATGGAAGGCCGGGGCACCTGGGATTGGCGTCGATGCGCGAGCGCGCGCAGGCGCTGGGCGCGCGGCTGGTGATCGAGAGCGCGCCGGGGAAGGGGACGGTGGTGAGGGTGAGGATGAGGAGGCGGTGAGCCGCTGCGCGATGGACCGATCAGGGCATCGCTTGGATTCCATGGAGGCCTTGCACGAGCAATCCCGCCACGCCCGCGACGATCACCACAGCCATCACATTGACCTTGAACCTGAACAGCGCCACCGCGGCGAGCAGACCGATCGCGGCGGCGATCCATTCGAAGCGGCCCTGCAGGCCTTGCGGCCACAGCACGTGGATCGCGAAGAACACCGCCAGGTTCACGATCACGCCGACGACGGCGGCCGAGATCGCGACCAGCGGTGCGGTGAACTGGAGCTTGCCGTGCGTCGATTCGATGAAGGGGCCGCCCAGCAGGATGAAGAGGAACGACGGCAGGAAGGTGAAGAACGTGACCACGCAGGCCGCCACGGCGGCGGCCAGGAGCAACGCGTCGGCGCCGAAGAGGGCGTGATTCCATCCACCGGCGAATCCCACGAAGGCCACCACCATGATGAGCGGGCCGGGCGTGGTCTCGCCCAAGGCCAGGCCATCGATCATCTGCGGCGCGGTCAGCCAATGGAACTGCTCGACAGCGCCCTGGTAGACGTAGGGCAGCACCGCATAGGCGCCACCGAAGGTCAGGAACGCGGCCTTGGTGAAGAACCAGCCCATCTGCGCCAATGCGCCTGACCAGCCGAAGAGCGCGATCAAGGCGCCCATCGCCACTGCCCACAGTGTCAGGCAGGTGGCCAGCACGCGGAATGCGCGGGCCCAGCTGAAGCGCGCATGGGGTGGGGTCGGCGTGTCGTCGTCGATCAGCGCCGGTCCGTGCGCGGAAGCGTTGGCGCTGTGCGCGGTGCTTCCCCGGAAATGCGCCGGCGCGTAGCGGCCGCCCAGCCATCCGGTCAGGCCGGCCGCCAGCACGATCAGCGGGAAGGGGAGGTTCAACGCGAAGATCGCCAGGAAGGCCGCGGCTGCGATGCCCCACAGCCACGGGCTCCTGAGCGTGCGGGTGCCGATGCGCCATGCGGCATGGACCACGATGGCCGTGACCGCGGGCTTGATGCCGAAGAACACGCCGGCGATGGCGGGGACGTTGCCGTAGGCCATGTAGACCCAGGACAGGGCGATCAGGATGACCAGCGAGGGCAGCACGAAGAGCGCTCCCGCGACGATGCCGCCCCAGGTGCGATGCAGCAGCCAGCCGATGTAGGTGGCGAGCTGCTGCGCCTCGGGGCCGGGCAGGACCATGCAGTAGTTGAGCGCGTGCAGGAAGCGCTGCTCGGAGATCCAGCGGCGGCGCTCGACCAGCTCCTCATGCATGAGGGCGATCTGGCCGGCGGGGCCGCCGAAGCTGAGGAAGCCGAGCTTGAGCCAGAACCGGAAGGCTTCGGCGCGCGTGACCGGGCCGGGTGTCACGCCAATGCCCCCAGACGGTGATGGCGCAGCTTGAGTTCACTCATCCGTTCTCCTCCCTCGCCGAGCGCCTCGCGGCTCGCGATTGGGGCGGAGTAGACCACGGAGGGCAGTCAGCCTGCGTCGATCAATAGCCCTGGATCCACGGCTCGGATTCCAGCTGGGCGATGTCGCCCGCGGCGAGGCTGCGCCACAGCGCGATCACCTGGCTCGCGGGCACATCGCGCATGTGCCGCTCGCCGCCGTCTTCCAGATGCTCGAAGACGACGTAGCCGCCGCGCGAGACCGAGAGGCACCATTCCGATTCATGGGTGACGGCGACCGAGTTGTGTTCCTCATCCTCGGGGCGATCGTCGAGTTCCCGCAGCAAGGCGGAGAAGTCCGTGCGCTCGTTGCCCGGGGACATGTCGCCGTGGCGATGGGTCAGGTTGAAGGCCATCTCAAGCCGCGCCCTGAATCGCCGTCAGGTCAGATGCTCCGTCCGGACGCGCCCATCGGCGGTGCTGCAGGATGGCCAGCGCGGCGAACACGAGCTCGATGGCCGAGGCGAGGATGCCCGTGGCGCCGCTGTAATAGCCGCGTCGCATGTCCGCTTGGGCTGCATTGACCGTCATGTCCATGGGCGGGTTCCTGAAAGGCTGACTGTGGAAGTGGTCGGCATGCTCATCAGGCGACCGGGCCGCGCCGAGGCGGAGGAACCCCAATGGCCGCCTCGATGCATGTCCCCCGTTTGCAGGCGGGCTGCAATCGGTGATCCTCTGAGGGCTGGTCGAGCTGAGCGCGATGCGAAGATGCGCGGCATGAAAATCCTTGCCGCCTTCCTCCTCGGACTCGCGTCAGCCGCCGCTGTCGCCGCGCCACCCGCCACTGAATTCGCCGGCCTGGTGCCTGGTCAGAAAGCGAAGCTCGACGGCGTCCGAAAGGCCTGGCGGCTGGAGTGCAACGACAGTGGGCTGCGATGTACCGGGACCACGTCCGTGGAGGGCACGCCGGCCAAGGTGCTCGTGCTCGTCGGCGAGGACGGCACCCTGGACCTGCTCAAGCTGGAGTTCGCGCCCGGCGAGTACCAACGGATCGCGGCCGCGCTGGAGAGCAAGTACGGCGCTTCGAAGCGGATTCGCTCGATGCCGCAGAAGGATCTCGACGGCAAGCAGTACGTCACCGAATCGAGAGACTGGGCACGCCCGGATGGCGTGAACGTCTCCCTGTTCCAAGGCACCCCACGCGGAGTCAACGCCCTGAGGTTCTCATCGGCGCGGTATGACGCCGAGGGCAAGAAGTGGTTTCAGGACACGATGAAGAAGCGCTGAGCGCCGCTCCCCTTCACTCCACCACCGCAGGCTCGCCCTCACCCTCGACCTGCCGATCAGGCTCCGTCGTGCGGAGGATCTCGTTCAGCACGGACGTCGCGTAATTCCCGGCGGGCAGCGAGAACGAGAGCACCAACTGATCCGCCTGCGGCCATTCCCAAGTCAGGTCCGCGGGGCTCGCCACCAGCGCGCGGCGCTCCTGGTCCAGGCCGGCGTGTTCCATGCCGTCGCACAAGGTCGCGTGACGTCCCGCCACGCCGTTCTCCAGCGCCTGCGCCTCATCGGTGGTGCTCACGCGACCTCGGCCCCACATCGGTCCGGTCGGCCGGCCCGCTTCGTCCATCACGTCGCCCGTGAGGGCCTTGCCCCACAGCCCCTGCTGAATGCGCAGCGCCAGCACCTCATTGAAGATGAACGAGCGCACCGCCGACAGGTAGATGCCTTTCTTCTTCGGGTTGCGCACGCGGATCTCGCGCGCCAGCATCGCCCGTCCCTGCTCGACGTTCCCGCCGTCGTGGCCGAAACGCTGGGCGCCGAAGTAGTTGGGCACGCCCTGCGCCGCGATGGCCTTCAGGTTGGACTCGATGGCATCGCGGTCGCCGGTCACCTCGCGCAGCACGATGCGGAAGCGGTTGCCCAGCAGATCGCCCGGGCGCAGCTTCTTCACGTGACGGCTCTGGCTCAGCACCTTGAACTCGGGATGTTGAAGCTGGGTCAGGTCGGGCGTCTCGCCCTTGGGGAGGTAGATGCTGAACCACTGGCGCGTGATGGCGTAGCGGTCCTTGAGACCGGCATAGCCCACGTCCCGCTCCTGCACGCCGGTGGCGTCGGCCAGCTGCAGCGCGATGAAGGCGGTGTTGGCGCCGTTCTTCTCGATGTCCAGCCAGATGTGTTCGCCCTCACCGGAGGGCAACTGCAGCGGCAGTTCGGTCACGAGGAAGTCCTCGTTGAGCAGCTTCAGCGTGGCGCTGGCGCCGCTCACGGGATAGGCGTTGGGCCACTGCGGCAGGGTCGTGTATTGAGCGTCGGTCATGAAGGATCAGGCAGCACCCGCCGGTGAGCGGGACAGGCTGTCCAGCCGATCACGAGCGGGGCCGCACATCGTACGTCCGCTTCAACGCGGGCCGTTGGCGGCCCATTCGTCCAGCGCCTTGATCGCGGCGCGGACCTTCTCGATGCGACTGGCGCTCCAGAGCGGGAAGTCAGGATGCGGGAAGGAACGGCAGATCGTCGTCGCCTCCTCCGGCGTCCTGCCCAGGAAGATGATCTTCAGCAACTCGACCTTCACGCCGGCTCGCACCACGTCCGGCGGATAGGACGCCGGCAGCGTCAACGGCACCAGGCGACTGAATCGATCCTCGGCATCGGCGCGCAGGGCGGCCTGCTCGGATTGCCAGACAGCGATCCTGGCCTCGCGGTCAGCAACACCCTCCGGGTCCCGGCTTCGGCAATGGCGCGCCACGGTCTCCGGGGCCACACGCCAGGTCTCGATGGCGCCCAGGTGCGACTGCATCGCACGCAGGGTCTGCGGGTCGTTGGTGCTGGCGGCCGATGCGTGACTGGCGCCCATGACGAGGGCTGCAAGCGCAGGCAGGAAAGCGAAGAGCAGGGCGTGACGTCGCATGGGGGCCTCGGAGGTTTTCGTTCAAGCGTGAATCAGACCGAACGCCGGAACACGCGGTTCCCGAAGCGCTGGCCTTCGATGACGTGGAAGGTCTCGCCGACATCGGCATAGCCGCGAGCCGCGTAGAAATCGCGTGCGCGCTGATTGCCCTCCCAGGCAGTCAGCCACAGTGCGGGCGCCTTCGACGCCCTGGCCACGTCCTCCGCCGCCGCGAGCAGCATCGAGCCCACGCGCGCGCGTTGGAACGCCGGCTGTACATACAGACGGACCAGCTCGGCACCGTCAGTCCCGGTGTCGGGGCCGGGCTCGGCCGTCAGGTCCACTTCCGCGAAACCGACCAGCCCGGTGCCGATCTCCGCGAGGACAAAGCGGCTGCCGGCGCGTTGAAGCCGCGCCAGGTAGGCCTGGGGCGAATGGTCGCGAAGCGCCTCACGCGCGATGTCAGGCCGAATGCCCTCGATGGCGTAGGTGTCGAGATAGACCTGGATGGCCAGCGCGGCGATGGTCGTGTCGTCCTGTGGTGTTCCGGGGCGCAATTGAGGCGATGCGTGCATGCGCGGGAATATAGGTCCCCGGCGACGCTGTCGATTCCCCCGCCTCCCGATCGTCGTCATGATGTCCACGTCCTGCACACGCGGGATGCTCGTTTCCATCGACCACGGAGCCCACCATGGCCAAGAGCCTCTTCATCAGCCTGCCGGTCAGCGACCTCGCCGCCTCCACCGCCTTCTACAAGGCCCTGGGCTTCACGCCCAATCCTCAGCTCAGCGGCGAGGACGGCGCCGCGATGGTCTGGAGCGAGTCCATCCAGGTGATGCTCGTCACGCACGCCAAGTGGCGGACCTTCACCCAGCGCCCGTTCCCGCCGGCCGGCTCGTGCGCGCTGATGCTGTCCCTGTCGCTGGACAGCCGCGCCGAGGTCGACGCGATGAACGAGGCCGCCGCCGCGCACGGCGGGCAGGCGGACGTGAACCCGATGGAGGATCACGGCTTCATGTACACCCGCGACCTCGCCGATCCCGACGGGCACATGTGGGCGGCGCTGTGGATGGATCCTGCGGGCATGCCCGCCAGCGCCTGCTGACAGAAGAGGCGCTTCGAGCGCCCGCCCGGCCTCCCATCCCGGGAGGCCCGGACAGCGCGTTCAGGCGTCGACGATCTTCTCGAAGCCGCCGAAGATCATGCGCTGACCGTCGAATGGCATGTCCTTCGGATCGTGCTTCATGCGCGGGTCTTCCATCGACTTCTTCATCCCTTCGTCGCGCACCTGGCGCGACGGCCAGACGATCCACGAGAACACCACGGTCTCGTCTTCCTTGCGCTGCACCGACATCGGGAACGAGGTCACCTTGCCCTCGGGCACGTCGTCGCCCCAGCACTCCACGACGCTCAGCGCGCCGTGGTCCTTGAACACCGCCGACGCCTCTTGCGCGAGCTTGCGATATTCCTCGCGCTTGGCGTTCGGCACGGCGAGCACGAATCCATCCACGTAGTCCATTGCGGTTCTCCGGTTAATGGCGCGGCAAACCGCCGCACCTGTCACGACGAACGACCACCCGCGGGATCGACACGGACCCGTGCCGCGCTATCGCTGCTCAATCGCCGCTCATTCCCCGTTCTTCGCCAGCCGCGCCGCGAGCTTCATCAGCGTGGGCACGCGCTTGCGCCCGTGCATCGAGCGCAGGCGCACCTTGGCCGCGCCGATGTCGATGCCCGCGCTGGTCACCACCAGCGGCGGGGTCTCTTCCTCGCGCTCGATCTCGTATTGCGCCGACAGTCCCGGCAGTCGCTTCTTCGACACCCCGACGACGGCAACCTGCTCGCCCAGCGCCTGGAACAGGTGACGGCCCAGACCCGGCGTGTCATCGCCATCCAGATGGACGAAGCCCTCGATGACGATCAGCTCCGGCGTCAGCTGGTGCTCGCGCAGCAGCTGCATCACGCAGGGCAGCTCGCGCAGGTCCAGCGCGCCGCGTTCGGGTTTCTCGACCTGGGCGATGCGGGAGACGTAGGTCTTGGTCGCCTCCGCGGCGTCCCACGCCTCGAAAGCCACGGCGGCGGCCACAGCCTGCGCACCCTCGACATGAACAGCCACGACAATTTTCATGCGGGGATTATCTGCAGCAGGAGCTGCCGCGGTGCAATCAGCGATCCTTCATGGATCGCCGCGCCCGCCCGAGGCGCCGTACACCTGCCCGGTGGCGTAGCTGGATTCAGACGACGCGAGCAGCACGTAGACGGCCGCGAGTTCCGCCGGCTGACCCGCCCGGCCCATCGGCGTGTCGACGCCGAATTTCTGGAGCTTCTCCTGCGTCTGCCCGCCGCAGACCTGCAGCGGGGTCCAGAACGGCCCTGGCGCGACGGCGTTGACGCGGATGCCCTGCTTGGCGACCTGCTTGGCCAGGCCCTTGGTGAAGATCAGGATCGCGCCCTTGGTCGTCGCGTAATCGAGCAGGTTCTCGCCCGGGTCGTACGAGTTCACCGAGGCCGTGTTGATGATCGAGCTGCCCTCGCCGAGATGCGGCAGCGCCGCCTTGCACAACCAGAACGGGGCGTAGATGTTGGTCTTGAAGGTCCAGTCGAACTGCTCGGTGCTGATGTCCAGGATGGACGCGTGGCTCTGCTGCCGCGCGGCGTTGTTGACGAGGATGTCCAGCCCGCCCAGCTCGCGCACCGCGTCCGCGACGAGCTTCTCGCAGAACGCCTCCTCGCGCAGGTCGCCCGGCAGCGCGATGCCTTTCCGTCCGGTCTCGCGGATGAGCTCGATCACCTCGCGCGCATCGGGTTCCTCGTCGGGCAGGTAGTTGATCGCGACGTCCGCGCCCTCGCGCGCGAAGGCGATCGCGGCGGCGCGGCCGATGCCGCTGTCCCCGCCCGTGATCAGCGCGCGCCGCCCGGTGAGCCGGCCATGGCCCACGTACGTCTTCTCGCCGTGATCGGGCGGCGGGATCATGTCGCGGGCCAGGCCCGGCCATGGCTGGGACTGCTTGGGGAAGGCGATGGGATCGGATGAGGTCATGGATCGCTCCTAGGCGCACTTCAAGCGCGCCATGTGGGACGCGAAGCCCTCCGGCGCCCGACCGTCCTGCCGGGAACTTGTGACGACGCGCACAGTGTTTGTCCAGGCAATGCGCATGCCGAGCGCATGGAGCCGCTGTACGAGTTCCACGTCCTCGCGGCTGCGCAACCGAGCGAAGCCACCGGCCTCCTGATACGCGCGCACGCTCATGCCGAGGTTGGCGCCGTGAATATGCCGATGCCCTTCGGCATCCACATAGCCGCGTTCGTAGGCGGTGCGTTCTTCCGCGGAGAACCCGGTCCAGTCATCGACCTCGACCACACCGCAGACCGCTTCGGTCCGGCAGGCCAGTTGACGCGCGAACCAGCACGGCGCCACCACCGAGTCGGCATCCGTGAACGCGAGCCAGCGCGCGCCTTGCTCGATGAGCGCCTGCGCGCCCGCCGCTCGGGCGATGCCCACGTTGCGAGCGTCGACGCTCAGGCACTGCGCGCCGCCTCGGCTCGCGATCTCACCGGTGCGATCGCGACAGGCGTCGAGCACGACCAGGATGCGGACTTCCTCCCCAAGCAATTCGGGATGCGCGGCAGCGACGCGCAGCGCGCGCAACGCGCGGCCGATCAAGGCCTCTTCGTCATGGGCAGGAACGACGGCGCCGATCATGGCCGCAGGCCCTCGCGCCGCGCCACCGACCGGCCATCCGGACTCCACACCTCGACGAGGAAGTCCGCCTCCTCGTGACGCACCAGTCGCGTCCAGCCGCGTTGGGTCTGCAGCGCGTTGGCGAGGCGGAGATGGACCTCGTCACCGCTTCGCGTGTAGTCGCCTTCGGGATGGCGCCAGTGACTGGCGATCAGGGTGCCCCCCTCGTCCAGGCTGGCCGCTGCGCGATCAATCGTGTCGCCCAGCGCGTCGTCATCGAGGTAGTAGCCGATCTCGCTCAGGACGATGAGATCGAAGCCTCCCGCCGGCCAGTCCGTCGGCAGGCGCGCCTGCGTCACGTCGACGTGCGGCAGATCTGCCAGGCGCTGCCGGGCATGGGCCACCGCGGCCGCGCTGCCATCGCTGCAGGACAGTCGATCGCAGCGCTCCGCCAGCGCAGCGCTCAATTCGCCGTTGGCGCAGGCGGGCTCGAAGGCGCGTTCGTAGCGCTCCGAGGGCAGGCTCGCGAGGAGCTGCGCGCGCTTGCGCCGCTCGTACCAGCGTGTGCGATAGCGCCAGGGGTCGGGGTCCTGAATGAACAGGGACTCGAAGTGCGCGGCCCTCAAAGCGTCCATGGCATGTCCTTCTGCTGGAGGAGAGCGTGGCCCAGCGCGACGAGGTCCCGGTCGCCGTGGCACTGGCGGATGAACACGGGCAAGTCCGCGGCTTTGCGCGCGAAGCCCTCGTCATGGCACAGGGGACCGGCCCCCATCGCCCGCATCGTCGCGCGCAGCACCTGCTGGGCGCATTCATCGCTGGCGGCCCGGGTGCGCAGCGCCCAGGCCCGCGCATCGTCCTCGGGATGTCGGTCCACCCAGGCCGCGGCTTCGCGCAGCAACGCGGCATTGGCGCTGAGCAGCCGGTCGGCCTCGCCGAGCGCCAGCGCCCGATGCCAGGCCGCTTCCGAACCTGCGGCGCGAAGCTGCGTGCGCAGCGATTGCGCGATGGCGCAAGCCGCGCCATGCCAACACGCGGCCACGCCGATGCCGCCGTGCCAGAACCCCGGCCGCGACAGATAGAACCCTGCAGGGCCAATGAGGCGAGCGGACGCCGACTCGAACGTCACGGTCGCGCTGACGGTCTCCGCCATGCCCACCGCGCGCCATCGCGAATCGTCGATGACGACGCCCGGCTGCCGCAGGTCGACATCGGCGAGCCATGGACCCTCGCTGGCCTCGCCAGCGGCTGGCGCCTGCTCCGGCCAGACCGTCAGCAGCGCGTGATCCAGGGTGGCGGCGCCGGAACACCAGGCCTTGCTGCCGACCAGGGCGACGGTGTCCTGCGCCGTGGATCGGAAAAGCACGCGCGCGCCGGGGGCCTCCGCCGCCCACATGCCGTAGGCGGCGCCGTCGTCAATCTCATCGATCACGTCGGGCTGTCGCGCCTCCGCCAGGATGGCGATCGCGTCGGTGTGGCCCTCGAAGAGCTTCACGAGCGACAGGTCCTCCGCCGCGACGGCCGCGAGCGCCGACCAGCGCTCAAGCGTTCGTCCGCGGCCCGGCAGCGGCAAGTTCGAGTGGCCGTGCTGGATCAGCTCGCGCAGGCGTTGGCCGGGATCGTGGGACGACGTGGAGCCCGCGAGGATCGCGGAGGCGCGAGGCGTCGAGAGGGCCATTCGCTGATCACCTTGAAGGAAGGGCCTCGCAGGAATGCGCCGCCACCGCCCTCACAGCAAGCGCGGTGCCCGCAGCCCGCGCTCGCCCGACGTCATCAACAATCAGTCCGCGGTGCCCAGCATCTCGCGCGCGCCACGCTGCAGCTTCGACAGCACGGGTCGGTCCACCGCGCTTGGGTAGGCGAGCGCCGCCGGCACGCTGACGATGATCTCCGCGCCCTGGCCCGGCGCGCTGCGCAGCTCGAAGCTGCCCCCCAGGCGCAGGACGCGCTCGCGCATGCCGCTCAGCCCCCAATGTCCCGGGCGCTGACCTTCTTCCTGCACTTGCAGCGGCACGCCGACCCCGTCATCGACGATCCTCAGCGAGAACCCCGTCTCCGCGTAGTTCAGGTGCAGCGCGATGCAGCTCGCCTGCGCGTGCTGGAAGGCGTTGAACAGGCCCTCGCGCCCCACCAGCGCCAGCTCCGAGCGCACGCAGGTCTCCAGCGGACGGGAGGTCCCCTCGACCTCGATCGTGAAGCGCGCGTCGTGATACTCCGCCAGGTCTTTGCCCAGCGACTCCAGCGCGCTCTCCAGCGGGCCGGCGTCCGACGGCGCCTGGCGCAGGTCGGTGATGCGATGCCGGCCCTCGATGACGATCTCGTCGGCGCGATCCAGCACGCGTTCCATCTCGGCGCGCGCGGGCAGCTCGTTCGGGATGCCCCAGGCCACGCGCTGGAAGCGCAGCAGCAGACCCTGGAAGCCCTGCAGCAGCGTGTCGTGCAGGTCCTGCGCGATCCGGGTGCGTTCCTCCAGGCGGGCGCGATAGCGCTCCAGCGCGCGGCCCTCGAGCTGCCGCAGCCGCAGCCATGCCAGCAGCGCGATCAGCGCGAGCGCCGCCAGCACGCACAGCACGCGGAAGGTCTTCGACTGCGTGAAGGTCGGCGGGATGTCGATGGCCATCGCCGCGGGCGTCGCGCTCCAGGCGATGTCGTCGTGGGTCGCCTGGACCTCGAAGTCATATCGGCCGGGGCCGAGGTTGGTATAGAAGGCCTGGCGGCGCGCGCCGGCGTCATGCCATTCGGTCTCCAGTCCGCGCAGCCGGTATCGGAAGCGCGCGCGCTCGGGGACGGCCAGCGACATCGAGGCGTAGTCGATCTGGAGATCCCGCGTCCCCGCGTCAGCTTCCACGAAGTGCGCCTTCGTCGGCTGCAGCGCGATGCCGTTGACCATCACGCGCTGGACGTCGACGGCCGGGGGCGCGGTGTCGTTCTTCAGCGTTGCAGGGTCGATGGTGACGAGGGCGTTGGTCAGTGAGAACCACAGCCGGCCATCCGGCGTGCGCAGCGCGGTGTTCAGCGGGAACGAGGTTTCCGCGCGGCCCGGCAGGCCGTCCTGCGTGCCGAGTTGCAGCACCGGCACGCGGTAGGTGGGGTCGGACATCGCGCGGCGCACGTCGGCGGCCAGGACGCGGGTGATGCCGGCCTGGCCGTTGAGCCAGAGGTCGCCCTCGGGGGTCTCCACGATGCCGCTGACGTCGTTGAAGGCCTCGTCGGATTGCGCCTTCAGCGTGTGGAAGCTGCCGTTGTCATCGCGACGCTGCACGCCGTTGGAGCCGCCGATCCACAGGTGGCCCTTGCCCGGCGTGATGGCCATCAGGTCGCCGACGTTGACGCCTTCCTTCTCGGTGATGCGCGTCAGCTGATCGCCGGGCTCGACCCGGAACAGGCGGTTGGCGCCCGAGCCCAGCCAGATGCGTCCCTGGAGGTCGAGCGCCATGCAGTGGAAGGTGGCGTTGGGGAAGCCGCGCTGGCCGGCGAGCTTCTCCCATTTGCCGTCGGGCGAGCGGCGCATGGGGCCGAACATCTGCGCCATCAGCCAGATCGTGCCCGTCGAGTCCTCCATGAGGTCGGTGACGCCGCCGTTCCAGTCGGGGACGGCCGCCTTGAGCTCGTTGACATAGCGCCCGTCCGGGGTGAGGCGCGACAGGCCCGCCTGGTCACCGACCCACACCGTGCCCGCGTGGTCGACCAGTACCTTGCTCATCGAGATGCTCTCGCTGGGGAAGAGCTCGAGGTCGGAGCCCTGCCCAGCGGCGTTCAGGTGCAGCACGCCGAGGCGCGAGGTGAACCAGACGTCGCCCTTGGGGCCGGCGGCCATGGCCAGGGTCGAGGTCCTGACCGGGAACTGGAAGGTCGAGACGCGCGTGGAACGCAGCCGGTCGAGGCCGGCGTTGGTGCCGATCCAGATCGAGCCCTCGCGGTCCTGGAAGACCTTGAGCACGCGGTCGCCGGTCAGGCCCTGGCTGGGCGTGAGGCGCTGCAGCGCTGGCGCTTCGAAGTTGTAGGCCTGGGCGGCGCTGCCCGGCGTGACGCTGGACGCGGCGGTGAGCGGCACGAGCGGCATGGGGGGCGGAGCGCCGACGTTGGCGGGCAGTTCGTCGTCCGTGTCGATGGGCCGATCGGAGACGCGCTCGCGCACGATCCCGTCGAATGCGCCGTACCAGAGGTAGCCGTCGCGGTCGAAGATCGGCATGAACATGCTGGTGTGCACGGGGCGTCCGCTGCCCATGACGTCACTGGGCACGTTGGGTCGCGGCAGCCGGACGTAGTGGGGGCCGTTCATCCGGGCCCAGATGCGCCCTTGCGGGTCGACCGCGGCGTAGGAGGGGCGGCGGTTGGGGGTGGGCACGTCGACGAAGCGCGTCTGACCGGCGGGGCGGACCAGCATGCCCTTGGTGGTGAAGGCCCAGATGTTGCCGTCGCCATCGATCTGCAGGTCCATCGTGTACTGGCCGGGGCCGACGGCGGGGTAGTTCTCGGCCTTGCCCATTTCCTTCCAGCGCTCGCCCTCGCGGCGGAAGACACCGCGGCTGTTGGCGGCCCAGATCGTGCCGTCCTTCTCCCGGACGAAGGCACGGGTGGAGGCGCCGAAGCCTTCCTTCGCGGGCTCGCTCGAGAGGATGTGGCCATCGCGGACGAAGGCGGCACCGCCGGACATGAAGCCGACCCACAAGCCGTTGTCAGGCGTGGCGAAGAGGCTGAGCACGGCCTTGCTCTGCAGGGTCTCGCCGGCGAGGGTCTCGAAGCGCTCGAAGCGAACGCCGTCAAAGCGGAAGAGGCCTTGCGAGGTGCCGACCCAGAGGTAGCCGTCGGTGGTCTGGGCCAGGCCCATCACGGGGCCGTGGAAGCCTTCGCGGGCGCCCCAGCCGGTGTGGAAGAGCTGATCGAGCGGTTGCTCCTTGAGCAGCTGGGGGAGGGTGATCCGGCCGGTGGGAGCAGGGGGAGCGGGGGGCTCGGCGGCGAAGCTGGCGACTGCGAGCAGCAGTGCCAGACCGGCCATGACCATCGATCGGAATCGTCGAGCGCAGGGTGCTTGCATGGCACGGGCCGGAATTTTGGACGGCGGAACATATCACGGGGGTCCATGCGTCAGAGAGGGGTGTTTCTCTCGGGGCGCCGCGGGCGAAGGGGAAGACCCCCGACGCCCCATCGGCTGACGCCAATGGTGGCACCCCCAAACAGAACGCCCGGCTTGTGCCGGGCGTCTTGCGTTCGGGTCGGATTCAGCAGTACGCCGTCAGCGCACCGCCCGGCGATTGCCGTTGTCGTCGACCCAGTAGCGCCCGCCATTGCCGTCGGAGTAGACCTCGCGGTCCTTGCCGTCGACCATCAGCCGTCCGATGACGGCGCCCGCGACTGCACCGGCGACGGCGCCCGTCAGCGCACTGCCGCCGGCCACGGCGCCAACGACCGCGCCGCCCACCGCCCCCACGCCCGCGTGCTTCACGTCGCTGCTCGCGCAGCCAACCGACATCGCAGCGCAGACGCCCACAAGCGTCAAGTTCCTGATCAAGGTGTTGCTCATGATGGTCTCCAGGTATTGCTGATATCGAAGCTGGGCAAGCCCCGTGCCACGGGTCTGGCATCCCAACTGCCATGCAGGTTCATGGCCGCGATCAGCGCGGAAATGATCAAGACGGCCGATGGCCTTCACCTCTTCAATAGGAGCACGCCCATGGAATCGAATCAGCACGAGTTCCACGAACTGTTCGAGCAGCTCGGACTTCCCTCTTCAGAGGCGGACATCCGCGCATTCATCTCGGACCATCGACCGCTTCCAGGCGACGTCAAGGTCACCGAGGCGCCGTTCTGGACCGATGCTCAGGCGAGCCTCCTGAAGGAACTCCTGCTGCAGGACGCGGATTGGGCCGTGGTCGTCGACCACCTGAACGTGGCCCTTCATTGAGCGCAGCCCGCGCGCCTAGCGCGTGGCAGCGCGGGCCAGTTCCGCCAGCTTCCTGCTGCTGACCGGCTTGGTGATGAAGCGGTCGAAGCCCATGCAGGTGGCGAGCACCGGATCGAGGTCCGCCTCGCTGCCGGTCAGCGCCACCAGATAGGACCGTTCGCCGACTTCGGTCCCGCGGATGCAGGCCGCGGTCTCGAACCCATCCATGCCTGGCATCTGGATGTCCAGGATGACGAGGTTCGGCTGAATGAACTCAGCCAGGAGTACGGCTTCGCTCCCGTCATACGTCGCCCATGCCTGGAAGCCCAGCGACTTGAGCAGCAGGACCAGGGTGTCCGCCGCATCGACGTTGTCGTCGACGACCAGGATGCGGCAGGCTCGATTGACGTGCGCGTTCGACATGCCCGCTTTGGGCAATGCGCATGCCGGACAGGCGAGACCAGGAGTGGGCGGGCCGCTTGCCGCATCGCGGAGAGACATCGCGAAAGGCCGGTCATGTTCATCGTCATGGGTGCCCACGGGCACGTTGGCTCGGAGGTTGTGAAGGAGCTGCTCGAACTCGGTCAGCCCGTCACGGCTGTGACCCACAGCGAGGAGCGGGCCAAGCAGTGGAGGACCGCAGGTTGGAGCGTGGCCCTGGCCGATGTCACCTCGCCGCAATCGCTGCGCAGCGCCTTCAAGTCGGGCACGCGTGCGTTCATCCTGAACCCGCCGGCGCCCGTGGATGGCGACACCGATCGGGTCGAGCGCCACACGGTGGCCTGCATCCTGGAGGCCCTCGACGGCAGCGGCCTCGAGAAGGTGGTGGTCCAGTCCACGGGCGGCGCGCGTCCAGGAGAACGGCTGGGCGACCTGAATGTGTTGTGGGAGCTTGAGCAAGGGCTGTCCCGCCTGCCGATACCGGCAGCGATCAACCGAGCGGGCTTCTACATGAGCAACTGGGATGCGCAGCTGGAGCACGTGCGCCAGGCCGGCGAGCTGGTGTCCATGTTCCCAGCCGATCTGCGTCTGCCGATGGCCGCGCCCCGCGATCTCGGACGAGCCGCCGTGCAGCGGCTTCTGTCGTCAACGCAGGACGCGAGCATCCAGTACGTCGAGGGTCCCGCGCGTTACAGCGCCAACGACGTGGCACGAGCCTTCGGACAGGCGTTGCAACGGGAAGTCCACGTCGTCGTCATCCCTCGGACCGAGTGGGTCGCGACGTATCGCCAGCAAGGGTTCTCCGAGGCTGCAGCACAGTCCTACGCGCGCATGACCGCCGTGGCGATGGACGAGCTGGACATTCCGGATGACTCGCTACGCGGTGAGGTGACGCTGGAAGCGTATATCTCTGAGCTGGTTCAGAAGGCCGAGCGGCAATCGGGATCCTGACGCGCCAGGGCCTGGGCATCGACGATCGTGAATGGCGGAAATGCTCAGGGGGTTTTGGCAGCCGCACCCTCAACACGCCGCCCCGGCCGCGGCCGGCCATCGATGAAGGTCAGCGTGCGCACGGATCCCTCGTCGGACGGATCCAGCTGCAGTTGCGCGTCCTTCTCGCGGATGAAGAAGCGATGCTCGCCGCTGGGCAGCAGCTGCACCGGCCGGTCGCCCAGCGGCGGACCGGCGAGCATGAGTTTGTCTCCGTCCCGCGAGATCTCCAGGATCAGACCCGACACGCTGTAGCGCCCCACGTACCGGTCGTACCACGCCAGCGATGGCGCGGTGACCGCGCGCTCGAGCGGCTGCCGATCCGGCCAGCGGTACTCGGCGGCGATGGCGCGCACCAGCGCCTCGATCAAGGGCCAGCCGCCATCGCCATTCGTCAGCACCACCGCGCCTTGCCCGGTGCGCGGATGGATCAGCATCAGCGCCTTGTAGCCGACGTTGGAGCCGCTATGACCCACCGTCTCCGCTAGCCCCGACCCGTCGAGCTCGAAGCCCAGCCCGTAGCCTTCGCCGACCGGCATCAGCAGCGCGCGGGCGGACTCGGCGCGGAGGAATCCAGGCGACTCGCCGCGGGACGCGCGGTCCACGGCGATCAGCAGACGCGCCATGTCCTCGGACGTGCTCCACAGCCCGGCTGCTGCCAGTTCAGGATGCCGCTTGAAGCCACCTGGCAGCGGCGCGCCGGCCAGGTCGTGCCCACGGGCTACCGTGGCCGCCTGCCCGCCGACGGGTGCAGCTGCGAAGAACGATCGCGTCATCGACAAGGGCCGCAGCACCAGCCGTTGCGCCAACGTCGCGAAGTCGTCCGCCCCCGATGGCGCCAGGACCTGCTGGAGCGCCACGTAGCCGAGGCTGGAATAGCGGTAGACCGGCGAGCCAGTCACCGAGGCGGGCGGGTTCTGCGCGGGAGGTTCGCCGCGCAGGATCTGCGATGGCGTGGGCAGCGGTCCCTGCGCGTCATAGCCGGTGAAGCCGCCGCCGGGCAGCCCGGCGGTGTGGCTCAGCAGCGCGCGTGTCGTGATCGGGTGGTCGCTCTTGAGCGGCAGCACGCTCGCCACGTCCGCATCCAGGTCCAGTCGGCCGGTTTCCCGCAGCCGCATCGCCAGCACCGCGGCCACGGGTTTGGACAGCGACCCGGTCTGGAGCGCGGTCTCCGTCGTCAAAGGGCGACCCGTTTGGGCGTCAGCCAGGCCATAGCTGCGGGTCCAGGCGATCCGGCCTCCGTCGATCACGGTCACGCTGAGACCGGGCACATGCAGTTGCCGCATCCGGTCCGCCAAGGTCGCCGTCGGCCATGGCTGGCCGGCGACGACCACCGGATCCAGCAGACCGCGCTCCACGCGGGCAATGCGGGTCTGTGTCGTGGCGTCGGCGGAGGCGTCTTGGGCGGCGATTACCGGGGCAGCGGTCAGGGTGCCCAACAGGGCCAGGGTGGTCAGCAAACTCATGGCGGGCGGATTGTCTGTGGCTGCGCAAGGGGAACCAGAGGTGTTTCCCTCGGCGTTTCAGCCATCGCCAGCGATCTGGAGACAAGCGCCAAGCGGGCTCGATGGGGGTTCCGCTCATCCTGCGTGGATGCAGCTCACGCCATGCCGTCGCGACTTCATCGCTTGTCGCTGGAGGTAGATGCGGTCGATGACGACACTGCATTCATCGACGCAACCAACCCCTTCAGGAGAACGACATGACCCACCGCTTCAACCTCGAATCCGCCACCAGCCGCACCATCAAGGCGGTCGCGTTTGGCGCAGTCGCTGCGGTGGTGATGGGCCTGGGTATCGCTCACGCTGAGGGCCAGCGCGAGGCTCGCGCTCAGATCGTCACGCTGGATCCGGTGGTGGTCACCGTGAAGCGCCAGCAACTGCCGACCGTCTACATCACCGGCAAGCGCGATACGTCTGCCGACGGCGTCCAAGTCGCCTCGGCGCTGTGATCCCTGACGGTTGCGCTGCTTTGATGGGGATGTCCATCGGCTGACGCCCAAGGATCCTTCCCCAAACAGAACGCCTGGCTCGCCAGGCGTTTTGCTTTTCCGAGCGCCTCTCACTTGATGCCGCGGGCTGTTCCCCCTCGCCCGCTTGCGGGAGAGGGCGGGGTGAGGGCCGGGGCCCTGGGCAGTACGGGATTGTTGCTGCGATCTCAACGACGCGTTCCGAAGAGAGCCATTTATGCGAAGCAACTCGGCTTCTAACCTTCAGTCATCGGCAAACGCAGACGCCGGAACCGAAGCAAGACCCCTCCGAAACGCTCTCTCTAAAGGAAACCATCATGAACGCCAAGACCCTGATCGCCGCCGCCCTGATGGCCCTGTCGACCGCCGCCGTGCCGGCCTTCGCTCAGAGCTACAGCCACCTCGACCCGATCACACAATCTCAGAAGTCCCGCGCTGAAGTGCTGGCGGATCTCCAGATCTATCGTGAATCGGGCCTGGCTGCGGTTGACCGCACCGAGGACTTCGCGCTCATTGCCGGCCAACGCACCAAGGCCGAAGCCCGCTACGCCGAGCTGAAGGCCTCGCCCAAGTACGCGCAACTGGTCCAGCAATTCGCGGCCAAGGAAGCTGCGAAGGGCGCAGCGACTGAAGGTGTCGCGGCGCGCTGATCGGCTGTACTGCCACCGCCTCTGGCCCTCACCCCGACCCTCTCCCGCAAGCGGGCGAGGGGGCAACACCCAACGCCGACTGGCCAGTGCCCGGTCGGCGTTTTCGCTTCAGCAACGGGCGTGCAACGGCTTCCGCTCATCCGGCATGGATGCAGTTCACGCCCTGCCGGTGCAGCTTCATCGCTTGCCGCTAGAAGGCCTGCCGGTCGATGAAGAAACTACATCCATCGACGCAACCAACCCCTTCAGGAGACCGAAATGACCCACCGCTTCAACATCGAATCCGCCACGAGCCGCACCATCAAGGCGGTCGCTTTCGGCGCAGTCGCTGCGGTGGTGATGGGCCTGGGTATCGCTCATGCGGAAGGTCAGCGCGAAGCACGCGCGCAGGTCGTCACGCTGGATCCGGTGGTGATCACCGTGAAGCGTCAGCAACTGCCGACCGTCTACATCACCGGCAAGCGCGACACGTCGGCTGACGGCGTCCAAGTCGCTTCGGCGCTGTGATCCCCGACGGTTGCGCTGATTCGATGGGGGTGTCCATCGGCTGACGCCAAAGGACCACTCCCCAAACAGAACGCCTGGCTCGCGCCAGGCGTTTTGCATTCTGACGTCGGCTTCACGCTGGGAGCGGTCACTGCGGATGAGGTTGAAAGCTCCAACGTTCTGCTTCTATCCGAAGCAAATCGCCGGACTGGAGTTCGACCTCATAAACCTGTGCTTCGACCTGCCTTCCTGCATTGACGGATCGGGAACGGCCCCAGGGCTCCCGCCTCGGAAGTACCAAGCCTCGAAATCCTTCGAAGACCAGTTGACAAAGGGCTCCGCCCACAACGTTCAGCACGAATTCGCATCGCGCAGCTTCGTAGCTGACATGGATGGCGGACAACGTGGAGTCGTGAAGAGGAAGCGCGTCGAATTGCATAGGTGAAGTATGTCCGCTCCCGCTGCAAAGCCGTCCTTGCAACTCCCATTCATCCGTCTCGGATGCATTCCACGCCGCTGCGCCGCAGCTTCGTCTCCTGCCGCTGGAGGTCCAGGTCGTCGATGACGAAACTACATCAATCGACGCAACCAACCGACCCAGGAGAACACCATGACCCACCGCTTCAACCTCGAATCCGCCACCAGCCGCACCATCAAGGCGGTCGCTTTTGGCGCAGTCGCCGCGGTGGTGATGGGCTTGGGAATCGCGCACGCTGAAGGCCAGCGTGAAGCACGCGCTCAGATCGTCACGCTGGATCCGGTGGTGATCACCGTGAAGCGCCAGCAACTGCCGACGGTCTACATCACCGGCAAGCGCGATACGTCGGCCGACGGCGTCCAAGTCGCTTCGGCGCTGTGATCCCAGACGGTTGCGCTGCATCGATGGGGATATCCATCGGCTGACGTCAAAGGATCACTCCCCCAACAGAACGCCTGGCTAATGCCAGGCGTTTTGCTTTTCAGCCGAGGTCTGCTTCAGGTTGGAAACGGACGTCGTCCGTCCAAGGCAACTTCACCAGTCAATCACTCAGTGCACGTGCTGCAATGTGGGGAAGAGATCGTTCGCGATTCGCATAGTTCACCTTGGGCCGTACACCATGCAAGTTCACTCTCCTTCCTGGGCACTTCGCGGGGTTCGTTGCGAGTGCTGCTCTGGGCAAGGCGCTTTGTGCTTCTCAGCATGTCCAGATTGCCATGCGGTCGTACTGGTTTGCGACGAAGTTGGTACGGTCTTCCGGGACCCCAAGAATCTTGAATCCGCCATCTACGGCGGACTGGATGATCCGAGTTGCCGGTGCCCGCGCTGCGCCGGAAAGGCAGTCTCGAAGTTCCGAAATGCCTCTTCCGAAGAAATACAGGATGCGGGGTTCTCGGTCGGCTCGTATGAGTGAGCTCCTGCTGCCCAAACCCTTCGCTCCAGCGGACGCCTTCGCCGCCCGCTGAGCTTGCACGCTGAACGTCCGTTTTTCCTCCATGGAATTGGCGCAGCTACTGGCTGCGTCAGGCTGGAAGCGGTCATTCTGAAAAGTCAGCCGCGTCCTCAAGCCAAACCGTTTGTGGGCGTGAATCGCTTGATCCGGTCACGATCACGGAGGTCCACCCGAAGGCCGGTTTCGCGCTGGCCATCCAGGCGAGGCCCGAGCTTATGAATCGCATCGCAGATTTCGAGGCCGACCGACGTCAGCCGCTCATCAAGGGGGACACCGTAGGAGTGAATGGTCGCGGTACGACGATCAACCTCGGAGAATTCTGTCAGTCCGTCGGGTCCAAAGTGGTAGTACGAGGAACGAGTTTCCTTTGGGTGTGTGCCCAGGAAGAAGAGCAGTGAATGGCTCCGATAGTTGTGCGCGACCTGCACCGCCAAGCCATCGCTCATATCCCCGTCGATGAACCAGGTCCCATAACTGTTTCCCGCAGCCTCCATTGCCGCTTGAAATTCTTGCCATTCGGGCGCGAAGAGCTGACGAAGGATCCACATGATGGGAGGCTACCCCAACTGGCTGCTGGTTCCGCGAAAGATGTCCGCTTTCGCTGCAAAGGCGCCATCGAGCGCCCTCATTCATCCGCAGAAACTGCATTCCACGCCGCTGCGCCGCAGCTTCATCGCTTGTCGCTGGAGGACCAAAGGCTCGATGACGAAACTACATCCATCGACGCAACCAACCCCTTCAGGAGATCGAAATGACCCACCGCTTCAACCTCGAATCCGCCACGAGCCGCACCATCAAGGCGGTCGCATTTGGCGCAGTCGCTGCGGTGGTGATGGGCCTGGGAATCGCGCACGCTGAAGGTCAGCGCGAAGCACGCGCTCAGATCGTGACCCTGGATCCGGTGGTGATCACCGTCAAGCGTCAGCAACTGCCGACCGTCTACATCACCGGCAAGCGCGATACGTCGGCCGACGGCGTCCAAGTCGCCTCGGCGCTGTAATCCCTGACGGTTGCGCTGCTTCGATGGGGATGTCCATCGGCTGACGCCCAAGGATCACTCCCCCAACAGAACGCCTGGCTAATGCCAGGCGTCTTGCATTGGAAATCATCGACTGGCCACAGGATGCGGCGTTTTCCGGGCCGGTACCATGGGCGCGCTCATGAAACCAAAACCACCGGTCTTGCCCGTGTTCTTTCTATGGATGGCCGGCATTGCTTTCGCAAAGGCATACGAGATCGATCTGCGGCCAAAGGTCCTGCAAGTCGTCAGCGGCCCCATTGGCGAACGAACGCCGATCTACAGCAAAGGCACGATCTGGGGCGTCGAGTTTGAAATCGGCGAGCCGGCCGTCCAGTTCAAGTTCAGAGACAAGGGCCTCGACGCGAAACTCGTGTGGTCGGCGATCCAAACGGCGCGTACGTCGCGGATCACCTACGAGTCCAAGGACGACGGATACCCGGTGGTTTGGGAACTGGAGGCCGACGGCCAACCCGTTCTGACAAGGACCGCGATCGAGACCGCACGACGCAGGGCGTTCCAGTTCAACGCCGTGCTCTGCTCGATCTTCACTGCACTTGCCTCGGTCGCGATGGGCTGGTGGATGGTGTCCCGAGCCCGATGGCGACGTCATTCCGCCATGGAATCGATCTGAGAGACGGACCCGCTTTCAAGCAAGCCTCAACGCATCCTTGCGAGCGCGCTTCACCTTGTACATGTCCTCGTCCGCCCGCCTGACCAGGACCTCAGGCTGATCGCCATCTTCAGGAAAGCTGCTCGCTCCGATACTCACTTCCGGCACCAGAATCTCGCCCCCCACCAGACAGGGGCACCCCACGGCGCGAGCAATCTTGTCCACGAAGCGCGTCAGGCGCGGGCGTTGAACATCCTCGGCAACGATGACGAATTCGTCTCCGCCCATGCGGCACACGGTGTCGCTCGCCCGTAGCGTGGTCCTCAGCAGGCTGGCCACCTGGCGCAGCAGCTGATCACCGGCCTCGTGGCCCAATCGATCGTTGACGGACTTGAATCCGTCGATGTCCAGATACAGCACGGCGAGCGCGGTGCCGTGGCGCCTGGCCAGGTCCAGGTCGTGTGCCAGTCGATCCCAGAGCACGACGCGATTCGGCAGTTGGGTCAACGGATCCGTTTCGGAAACACGGATGGCGTCCTGCAATGCAGCGTGCGCTGAGTCCGCCTCTTCAGCCGCGCGGCAGTGCTGAGCCTCCAGTGCTGCGTACAGCCGCTCGTTCTCCAGGACCAGCCAATACATCGCCCCCAGACGCTCCTCGCTGCGCGCAGAAGCAAGCTCCGCCAGAAGCGCTTTCAGTGCCTGCTCGGCATGGCTGATCTCCCCGCGCAGCCGCGCAAGTTGTTCAGCGTTCTCGGCGTCAATGCTCATCTTTCGCGCTGCCATTCGGCGTGAAGGTTTGAGACTTGTCGTCCGCCTTGGACTGGGCTTCATGGCCGCTTTGCCAGGCGTCCTTGCGCTTCTGCCAGATGCCGCGGCTCTCCCCGGTGCTCGTGGGGAGGTTGGACGCCTGGGTCATCGGGTTCTCCGACGTCTCATCGCCTCGCGCTGCCGCCTTGGCGCCCTGGCGCTGGAGCTCTGCGCGCTCCGCGCAAGGCAACGCCTCACGTTCGACGGGAGGGCCAGACCTGGGCTGAGATCCTGGATCAGACTTCATCGCGATCTCCAACGCCGTTTCGAAGCACCATTAGGCGCTCTAACCCGCATGGCAAGCAATGATCCTTGGCCTGGGCCAGGAAATAAACACCCGCACCGGCGAGCTCGACGTGCTTCAATGCGCGTACTGACATTCGCGCCTCTCGGTCGTCCGATTTCCGCGTCAGCCAGCACGCCTGGCCGCCACAGCTGACGGACCAAGTCGCTCCCCCCTGCGGAGCACTACGGAAGGAAGCGACATGTTCGTCAAGACGAAGCTTTCTCGCCTCCGCGGATTGAAGCTCGCGTCGTTCGACGTGGTCTATGTCTGCCCCTACCGGTCCGAACTCGGCGTCCTGATCTTCAGGCGGCGCGACGCCCTTCCCCGAAGGGCGCTCTTCATCGATCTTCCCGTGAACCCTCAACAAGGGACCGTCGCGGGGATCCGAGATCAACTCGATCCAGAACGACTCGAGGACGACTGGCTGTCTTGACCCGCCAGCGCACCCTCGCTCCCCTTGGTCCGGATGCAGGAGCCCGTCATGTCCACCTCGAAGGCTGTTGATTTCCTTTATCGAGGCCGCAACGCGGGTGCGCTGCTCAAGGTCTGCGTTGACCTGACACCGCTGGGCGGCGTGTTGATCTGGTTCGCCACGATCAACTGCAGCCCGGAGTTCCTGGAGCTCGATGGCGACATTGATCGCGTCGACGACGAGTCAGAGCGCGCAGCGGTCGTTCGCACGGTCTCTTGCGCCATCGACGCTGCCCTTGGAGCAAGGTGACCGCCCGACTTGTGTCGAGGGTCTTGCGTTGGACGGCGCCCGGGGCTGATTGCTGCAGCTCAGGCCACGCAATGTGCAGCCTATCGGCGAATGGTGGGTTCCGGCCGGCGCATCGGGCACAGTGCGCGCACCTTTGATTCGCCACGCAGCCCCTGCGTCGCACCATGGACTTCCCCGCATGAGACAGACCGTCGCTGTGTCGCCAACGAGCCGTGCCCCGTGGATTCAGCGTGTCGGCGCATCGACCGCAGGGACCTGGCTCGCCGCCTTGCTGTTCATCGCGCTTCCCTTCATCGCCGCCAACATCGGCACGAAGCTCTTCATGCCCGATGCGGGCCTGCGGGAGTGGCGCAATCTGATCAAGGCGCTGGTCCTCATTGCCGGGTACTGGGCCTACGTCCGCTTCTGGGAACGACGTCCCGCACGGGAACTCTCCGTTTCAGGCGCTGGCGCTGAGCTGCTCGCCGGCTTGCTGCTCGGTGGCCTGCTCTTCTCGGGCGTCGTGGCCATCCTCACCCTCCTGGGCGCGTATTCGCTCAACTCCGTGGGAACGCTCGGCGATCTCGGCGCGGTGCTGGCGAGCATGGCGCCACGCATCGCGGCCGGGGCGCTGATCGAGGAACTGATCTTCCGGCTCGTGCTCCTGCGCTTGCTGGAGCGCTCCTTCGGCACCGCCTGGGCACTGGCGATCTCGAGCCTCCTCTTCGGCCTCGCCCACCTGGGCAACGCTGGAGCGACGCCGCTGATCGGCGTCCTGCTCGGCCTGGAGCTCGGTCTGCTGTTCGGCGCGGCCTACCTGCTGACCCGGCGGATCTGGCTGTGCGCCGCGCTGCACTTCGCCTGGAACTTCGTGCAGGGCGCCGTCTTCTCCATCGCGGTCTCAGGTCAGTCGGGAGAGTCCTGGCTCCACGGCACGCTGACCGGGCCCGCGTGGCTGTCGGGCGGGGCCTTCGGCGCCGAAGGCTCGCTCGTGTCCGTCGTGCTCTGCCTGGCCGCGGCGGGCGTCTTGCTCAGGCTCGCGTCGCGACGTGGTCGCTACATGGCAAGATCCGGCACCCTCGAAGCCTGACCTTCCCCATGATGACCGCATCGCTCCGCTCCGTCCTTGGAATCGCAGTCGTCGCAGCCCTGTCGATGGCCTGCGCCGGGCCCGCACACGACACCTTTGGATTCAAGGGCGTCGTCTACTCGACCGAGGCGCTGGCAGGCTCCCGGGGCACGATGGTGGCCGCCAAGGGCATGCTCATGGAGGTCGGCGGCAGCGGCCCGGCATCTCTCTACCGCCTCAAGCTCGACGACGACAGCATCTACGCGGTCCGCACCGCCACGATCTTCAAGATCGGCGATTGCGTCGCCGTCTACATGAGCGCCAAGCGCGCCGAGCAGAACGGCGGGTTCCTCTCCGCCAATGAAACA
Organism: Roseateles sp. So40a; assembly: GCF_048081605.1. NCBI lineage: Bacteria > Pseudomonadati > Pseudomonadota > Betaproteobacteria > Burkholderiales > Sphaerotilaceae > Roseateles > Roseateles sp. So40a. Next base: position 5,636,559 of record NZ_CP182288.1, read on the forward strand.
ACCATCGTCCCTTCGACCGGCTGCAAGGCCAAGGTCGAGTAACGACACGGCTCCCTCAGATCGGTGACGCCGCCACCAGGTGTTCCGACAGGAACCACACCTGCAGCTCATTGGTCCGCACGACATCGCTGATCAGCAGGTCGTCCGTCCCGGCGTCGCCGGCGTCACTGGCCTTCTCGGCGTGCTCGCGCGCGTAGGTGAGGATCAAGGTGTGCGCCTCGATGAGCCGGCTGAGCTGCACCGTCGCCGGTTCACGTCCACGCGGCGGGCGGGCAATCCGCGTTTCCTCCGCGATGTCCGGCGCCATCGCCAGCGCGACGCCGCCCAGCACCTGGATCCGCTCGGCCAGCAGGTCGACGAGCTCCACCTGCGCCTCGAAGTGCTTGTCGAACAGCAGATGCAGCTGGTTGAAGGTCGGGCCGACGACCTGCCAGTGATGCTTCTTGTACATGTCGCGCAGGGTGATCGTATCGGCCAGCACCTGATTCAGCGAGGCCACGCTCTTCTTCACGACCGCCTCGGACAGGCCGTGCGGCATCTTGATCACCTCACCGTAGCGCTGCGTCTCCTGCGAGCCGGTCGCCCCGGCGCGGCTGATGGTGGGAGTGGTCGCGGCATGAGCGGCATCGACACGGCCCGGCTTCGCCTTGGCCGGAGACTTCTTCTTGGTAGCCATCTGAACTCCGTGAATCATTGAACGTCAGGTGGCCACACGGGCAATCCTCGATCCCGCCTTCACCCGCTCGATGCCCGCACGGCGAGGTGCGGCTCAGAGCTTGGTGATCTTCACCCAGTTCAGATTCCACCCGCCGGCTGGCGCGTAGATGCCCAGCGCGTAGGTGCCGGCGTTCACGGTCACCGTGTGCGAGACCGTCGTCCAGTTCTGCCAGCCCCCGGTGGCCGGAATCGTCACCTGACCGAGCTGGATGCTGCCCGCGTTCAGGTCCAGCGACAGGCGCGAGCCGCTCGGGCTGGCGACGCGGTACTCGACCCGATAGCTGCCGCTGCTCGGGAAGTTGATGTTGGCGTAGGCCATCCAGTCGCCGGTGTCGATCCAGCCGACGTTGCTGCCGCCTTCGCTGCAGGCCTCCGTCTGCACGCCGCCCTGGCTGGTGAAGCTCTCGGCCTCGATCAGGCGGCTGGTCGTGGGCGGCGGCGTGGTGCCGATCTCCGACCGGACCGCCGTGAGCAGGCTGTTGGCGCCGCTCGCGTCCTGCCCCAGCTCCCAGATCATCACGCCCGCGCCCTGCTGCACGGCCAGGCGCGTCTTGGCCTTGATCGTCGGGATGCCGTTGTAGGTGATGTAGCCGCAGCTGGCGCACAGCGTCCCGATCAGGTCCTTCTGCGCCGCCGCCGCGCCGAACTGGTTGACGATGTCGTTGAAGCCGTAGTCCGACGCATACCCGTTGAAGCCGTAGCCGTAGAAGGGCACGCCCAGCACCAGCTTGTCCTTGGGCAGGCCGCGCGACTGCCACGTCGCCACGTCGCGCTGCGCCATCGCGTAGGTCGAGTGCTCCTGCCCGACCTGACCCCAGCCCGGTCCGACGTTGTCGTAGGACATGATCGTCACGAAGTCGAAATGCGGGATCGACGACACCGGGATCATCCCGCCCTCATACGAGGCCGTGGCGGCGGTGACCAGCTTGCCGGGCAGCGCGGCGCGCAGCGCCTGGATGAAGGGCGTGTAGTTGCCGGCGCGGTCGATCGCGGTCAGCACGGCGCCTTCGATGTCGATGTCGGCGCCGTCCAGGCCGAAGGTGTTCACGAACTGCGCCAGGCCGTTGACCGTCGCCTGGCGGCTGCCGGGCTGCAGCAGCGTCTGCCAGTTGCCGGAGCATCCGGGGATCGCGCCGCCGGCCACCGAGATCAGCACCTTCACGCCGACCGCGTGAGCCTTCTGCACGACGTACCGGATGTCGTCGGCGGACGCGTCCATGCAGCTCGGATTGCCGTTGCTCAGGAACGATCCATTACCCGACGGATTCGCGAAGGCGAGGTTCACATGGGTCAGCTTGGTGAGGTCGGTGCGGTCGGCGACGGCGCGCAGGTTCTTCCACGCCGGGATGTAGCCGACCACCTTGGTCTGCGCGAAGGCGCTCGAGGCGAGACCGCCCAATGCCAAAGCGGCCAGCAGGCCGGACAGGACAGGACGGCGGATTGAGGACAGTGACATCGCGGCTCCCTTGGGTGTGAGGTTCGGGAGGCGATTCTGTGGTCTTTCTTGAAATCGCTTTCAAGAACTCCCCTGAATCAGCGACGCGCTGCCCGTATCGAATGCAACCGGGCGTTGCGGCGTTCCGGGCGCGTGGGGCGTGTGTCCGCCTTGTAAAGCGGGAAATGCTGGAAAGCGGCTTGCGCTCGCTTACGAATCGGCGCGTCCCGTTGCAGGCGGTGCGAGGAGCGCTCGAATAATCCGCCGCCCTTGCAGCAACAACACTCCCTCAAAGGACGGCTTCCATGACGATCACCACCCGGCGCCCGGACGGCGCACTCCGCCTGCACCCGCTGGCCCTGTCGCTGGCCGTGGCTGGCGTGCTCGCCGGATGCGGCGGCGGCAGCGACGGCAGCGGGGCGCTGGTCTCCGCGGCGCAGCAGAACGGCACCGGCACCGCCTCGACGGGCGCGGTCACCGCGGCGGCCGATCCCCAGGTCTGCTTCTACGAGAACGCCAACTACGCCGGCGCCGGCCTGTGCCGCAGCACCACGACGAGCTGGATCGGCCCCACCTGGAACGACCGCGTGTCCTCCATCCGCGTGCCGGCCGGCTACAAGGTGGAGCTGTTCGCCGACATCAACTTCGGCGGCCGCTCGGTGACGCTGACGGCGGACAACGCCAACCTGACCGGCGTCGGCCTGAACGACGCGATGTCGTCGATGAAGGTCACCAAGGTGGTGGCGTCGGCGGTGACGCTGGCCTCGGTGCAATTCGCGCAGTCCATGCTGTACGGCAGCGCCGACAGCCAGCTGGTGCTGGTCGGCAACAAGCCGGCGCTGCTGAAGGTCAACGTGACGGCGCCCGCGGGCACGGCCATTCCGTCCGGCGTCGCGCGCATCACCAACACGGTCGACGGCACGAGCCGCGACCTGCCGCTGACGCCGCCGCGTCGCGGTCTGCCGACCACGGTGTCGGAAACCCAATCCTTCGACGATGCCTACAGCGTCAGCATCCCGGCCGAGCTGGTGAAGAACGGCCTGAAGGTCACGGTGACGGTGGGCAGCGCCGCGGCGCAGAGCTTCACGCCGCGCGTGGGCGGGGCCACGCCGATGCGTTTCGTGCCGATCGCGGTGCGCATCGCCGGCACGACCGGCCAGCTGCCGGCGGACCAGACCGCGCACCTGCGCGCGCTGTTCCCGGTGTCGACGGTGACGCTGCAGTCGCATCCGACCTTCGTGTCGGGCAAGGTCACGACGATGCCGACCACGGACGCGCAGTGGAGCGATGCCTTCGGCAAGATCCTGGGCGAGCTGGCGGACCTGCACCGTATCGAAGGCGCGGCCCGCCACGACTACTACTACGGCTTCATTCCGAAGCGCACCTGGGGCCTGGCGGGCCTGGGCTACGTGCCGGGCAACTCGGCGGTGGGCTTCGACATGCCGAGCAGTCCCGACACGGTGCGCGACGTCGTCGCGCATGAGCTGGGCCACAACTTCTCGTTGCCGCACGCGGCCTGCGGCGGCGCGGGTTCTCCGGATCCGAAGTACCCGTACCCGGACGCCAACCTGGGCAAGCCGGGCCGCTACATCTGGAGCTACCTGTCGGACACCAACTCGTTCTACGACCCGCGCCCGACGGACCGTCACGACATCATGAGCTACTGCGGCGGCACGGTGTTCTCGGACTACAACTACCGCCTGATGCAAACCTTCCTGACGCCGGCGGACACGGCGAAGGCGCAGGCGGCTCAAGCCAAGGCGGTGGCGCAGGACGTGCTGCTGATCAGCGGCAGCATCAGCGGTCGCAAGGTCGAGATCAATCCGGCGAAGACGCTGTTCGCGAAGCCGGACGTGTCGTCGGGCGCGTATGTGCTGCGCGTGCAGACGAGTGCCGGCCAGATCGTCGATCAGGCCTTCACGCCGCAGTCGCTGGACCATGACGGCGACAACCAGCACTTCAGCGTGCTGATGCCGAAGGTGGACAACATCGCGAGCATCAGCGTGATCAAGGACGGCGCGACGCTGGCGCAGGCGCAGGCCAAGGTGGTCAACGGCCGCGCGAAGACGCTGGCCGCGGGCGCGGGCCGTGCGCAGGTGCAGGTGAAGGAAGCTGGCGGCAAGGTCACGCTGCGCTGGGATGCGGACGCAGTGCCGTTCCTGAGCGTGACCTGGACGGACGGCACCCGCCGCCTGAACCTGGCGCAGGACCTGCAGGGCGGTGAGGCGACGCTGGACACGCATGAGCTGCCGGCCGGCGGCCGCTTCGAGCTGATCGTGTCGGACGGCCTGAACGCGCAGCGGGTCGAGCAGGCGCGCTGAGCGTCACGCTGCTTCGAGGGGGAGATCCATCGGCTGACGCCGGTGGCGCACTCCCCAAAACGAACGCCTGGCTCATGCCAGGCGTTTTGCCTTTCCGAGCGCTTTGCACTCGATGCCGCTCTGGGCCTCAAGGCAGAATCCGGACGAACAGAGCTTCCCGGCATCAGGCCTGCCGGGCGCTCAACCAGAGGAATGGAGCAGCACCCATGGCACTGACGAAGAAGGGCGAGTTCTGGTACGGGACCACGTCGGGCGATACCCAAGCCGAGCTGCGCAGCTACAGCGTCGCGAATGGCTATGAGGCCACCCGGTTTGCCACGTCCAAATGCGACTGCGGCTGCCGGACCTTCGCGCTGCAGACGGATGAAGAAGCCGGTGTGGCGATCCGCACCTGCACCGACTGCGGGCAGGAACACCTGATGGGTGACAGCGCGGAGTACGTTGACGACGCCGCACCCGAGGGGCACGAATGCGTGTGCGAGAACGAGGTGTTCGAGCTGGTGTCCGGCGTCTCGGTGTACGAAGGAACGCATGACGTGCGCTGGTACTACATCGCTTGCCACTGCGTGGAATGCAATCTGGTCGGCGTCTTCGCGGACTGGAAGTGCGATGCAGGGGATGCGGCGGCTTTTCTTGCGAAGGTGTGAGCACGAAGTCGTCGATGGCCCGACTGCATCAATGAGCGCTTGCGCTGCGATGCCTCGGCGGCTTTAGGCTGGAAGCAGTCGGTGGATGAGTATCCCCAGGCGTCGCTAGCCAAGGAACTTTCAGCCGCTGAGAATCAGCGCAAATATGAACCCCACGCGACTATTTCTCCGCCTCTACGTCAACTGCGAGAGCGCAGACGATGCCAGTTCCATGGATGGCCGGCTCATGGCACAGCTATCGCGCTTCTCGCCTGAGCCACACGCCGAACCTCGACGCTATTGGAAGATGCCGGAGATGTTCGAGTTCACATACAGGCTGTCCCCCGCCTGCGCCACAACCGTCGGCGAGTTTGTCGCCCGTTCTTCCGGTGGTTGGAGTCATTCCACTGCGGACAACGAGTCCTCATCCGTTTGGAATCGACAGTCTGACCATGTGTTGCTCGTACCGGAGGTTGCGTGGGCACATTTGGAACTCCACGAGGTAGGGAGCTAGGTCGCTTCGACGCATGGGGCGCCGCTCGATGCATCCTCCATGCGGCTTCAGGCTGGGAGCGGGCATGGTGATGGGTGTCGGCGGCAGGTGTCGAAGCCTGCACTCCCCGAAGGGAGACCATTGTGATGGTGCGTATACCGTTCCGCGACGCCGACGGGCACATGCTATCCGAGCGTGTCCGTTTCCGCTGCAATGCAGCCCTTGCTCCGATACTCGCGCCTTCCTCACTTCCCGCCCGCTCACGTGATCCATCACATTGAAAACGGCGTCTCCGATCTCGAGAACTCGCTTCGGTTCTGGACGCCATTCCTGCGGCAGCTCGGCTACGAAGAGTCGCAGCGATGGGCGGGTGGGGTCAGCTATCGCCACGGGCCCGCATATCTGTGTTTCGTGCAGACCGCCAAGGAACATCTGGACGCCGGATTTCATCGCCAACGCATCGGGCTGAATCACCTCGCGTTCCATGGCCAGTCCCGGGCGCACGTCGATCAACTCTCCCGATGGGTGGAGACTGCCGGCGTCCACACGCTCTACGCGGATCGTTATCCCCACGCCGGAGGACGGGATCACTACGCGCTCTATTGCGAGGACCCGGATCGCATCAAGGTCGAAGTCGTGGCGCCGGACTGAATCGCCGGCCTGCGTCCTGACACGCTTCGACGCGCAGGCGAGCTCAACCCGCCTTGCCCGGCAGCGTGTACTCGAAGCGATACGAATGCGCGCCACCCGGCGCGATGTCGATCGTCATGCGGCCGGTCAGTCCGACCAGCTCACCGGTGCCCGAGTCCGGCACGACGGTGATCGACTGCGTCGGCATGCCGCGATTCATCGTCGAGCTGTGCTGCAGCACGAAGGTCCCGGCCTGACCGGCCAAGGTACCGCGCACGGTCTCCATCGCGACGTATCCGGCCGAGCCGTCCACCGCGCTGCGGAAGGCGAGCATCTCACCCGAACTGATGGCCTCCAATGGGCCATGGAATCGCTTGTCCAAGGTCATCCGGCCGAGTCCGGCTTGAGACGCTGCCTCGGTGGGCGGCTGGGGCGAGAGTTGGACCTCGAACGGTCCGTTGACGGTCAGGGCAACCAAGGCAGGCTCCTTTGTTGGATCAGCCGGCGTCGCATCGGCAACGTGGGCTCCGAGTAGGGCGCACAACGCGGCGCCGATCAGGGCTCGAGAAAACGTCATGGCATCATCAATCGAATCGGCCGTGAATGGCCGCGATCCCGGATTGAATCAACGAACCCGATGCCGACGATTGGAAAAACGCGACAGCCCGTGAGCCGCGAGGTGCGTGGTGTTCTGCATCGATTGCCGGCAGGCGAGTTCGCGCATTCGCGCATGGCGCCGCCGCCGGAGTTGGCCGATCGGATCGAGCACTTCTGGCGTGTGCGCTGGAATCTGGAAGGGCTGGCGCCGCAGGTGCAGGAGACCCTGCCTCACCCCAACGTCCACATCGTCATCGAACCCGGATCGTCCGCGGCATGGGGCGTGCATACCGCGCGCTGGACGCGCGAGCTGTCGGGCCGCTCCCAGGCGTTCGGCATCAAGTTTCGGCCGGGCGCGTTTCGAGGGGTGCTGGGAAGACCGTTGTCTGAACTGGCCGATCGGTCGGTGCCGACCGCAGACATCTTCGGCGCCGTCGCGCTCGTGTTGAACGAGGTCCTGGAATGCGAAGACGAACAGGCGGCCGAGCTCGCCTCCGACTTCCTGCGCGCGCGACTGCCCGAGCTGGACGCACCCGGGTTGCTGGCCGGCCGCATCGTCGACAGCGCGGCCGAGGATCTTGAGCTGCACTCGGTCGACGCGCTCGCGCGCCGCTTCGACATGACCCCACGTACGTTGCAGCGCTTGTTTCAGGAGCATGTCGGCGTCGGCCCGAAGTGGGTCATCAAGCGCTATCGCATACATGAGGCCGTGGCGCGCGTTCAGGCCGGACAGCCCGCTTCATGGGCAGCGCTGGCGCAGGATCTCGGCTACTTCGACCAGGCCCACTTCATCGCGGACTTCCGCCGTTTGATCGGTGAGACGCCTGGGGACTATGCGCGCCGCGCGAGTCACGCCCCATCGTGACGCCGAATCATGTCCTCGATCTCCGGGCTGACCACGCTGACCAGGGTGGCGATCGCCGCGGACGCCGTGGAGCAGATGTCGCGCAACTCGGATCAATGAAGTCGACCGGCCCGCGTTTTGACCCGATGGATTCCCGGCAGGATAATCACGGGCTATGCCGATCCTCACCCAAAGCGAACGACAGCGCCTGCTGCAAGCGGTGGTGTTCTTCGCATCCCACACCCAGCACTGCGGCAAGATCAAGCTGTTCAAGCTGCTGTACTTGCTGGACTTCGAGCACTTTCGGCAGACCGGCAAGAGTGCGACCGGCCTGGACTATCAGGCCTGGAAGTTCGGCCCGGTGCCTATCGAACTGATGGAAGAGTGGGAAGACCTTGGCCCTGATCTGGCCAACCTCGTTCATATCGTCGGAGAGAAGGTCTTCGATTACGCGCGCCAAGCTGTGAAGGTCAACGACGGCGTCGGGTTTGATCCGGAACCGTTCAGCCCGCGGCAGTTGCGAATCATGGAAGGCTTGGCCAAGCAGTACGACGACACGTACTCGCCGAAGATGATCGACGTCACCCACGCGCAGAACGGTGCCTGGGATCGCGTCTGGCAGAACGGCGAGGGTGCGCACCGCGCGATTCCTTACGAGCTGGCGATCAGCGCGACCGACCCGCACGCGGACGCGGTGCGCGAGTTGGCGCAGGAACAGGCCCAGTATCGAGCAGCCCTGTTGGCCGCGCGCCAAGCCGAGGCCAGCTGATCCCAGACATGGCGACGGTTGCTGTAGCCCAGCCGGGGCAAATCTGGCGCGACGACTGCTACTACCTGAACCGCACGACGGGCGAGTGCGAGCGCAAGTACCTGCTGGTGCTGGCAGTGGACCCTCGCAGTGGCGACTGGGTAACGGCAGTGTTCACCAGCAAGTCGCATGGGCTGATGGAGGAACCCGCCTGCAATCAAGGACCGCCGCGTGCAGGCCACTTTGTCGGTGCGCCTGGGGGCGTGCTGCAACAGCCCACTTGGGTGGATTTCAACAGCCTGCAGGACCTTGAGGCGGGCGACATGACCAAACTGCAACGCTCGGGTCGTCTGAGCCAGCTTCCACAGAACTTGCCCACACCGCCGCTCTGCGCCGTGCTGCGCTGCTTGCTGCAATACGACGATCTGACCGGCCGACAGGCCCGACTGGTCGGCGATGTGGCGGCGCTGTTGCGCTGCCCCTAGGCCCGCGTCGCTTTATCCATACAGCACGAACAAGACCACGAAGTAACCCAGCGACAGCGCCATGCACACGAGCTCCACGCTCACGCCGGTGCGCCGGGGACTCTTGCGAAACCAGGCCGACACGGCTTCCACGCGACTCCGCATCGGATGCGTCTCAGGGAGCGAGCGACAGGCAGTCCGCAACAGGCTCAGTAGGGCGGCCCCCGTCGCCAGGACCGCCAACGGGATGGCTATCGAGAAGGCGATCCAGGTCATCGTGTCTCAGCGCCTCGCTTGAATTCAGATGGCCCCATTGTCGCGGCCAAGCCCGCGCCATGTCGCATCGTTGATGCTCATCTTCTCAAGCCATTCAAGCCATCCGGACCCCAACGACCCTCAGCATTTCGGAAGCCCCTTCTCAGCGTGATGCTGATGGCCACCGGGCTGAATCGCCGCTAAGTTGAGGCGATTCGCGTCAACCAGGGGAGTCAGATGAAGACGTACGACGTCAGGCCCGACGCGCGGGAACCCCAGGCCCGCTCGAACGCGAGGACCGCTGCGCAGCGCAGCGCCGCGACGGCGTCATCGGGTGACACGCCGAATGCGCGCATCCCTCAGCTCGCCCAGGTCATCCAGCGCTCGGCCCGCATGGCAGCGCAGCGCCAGACCCTCGATGCCCTGAGCGCCGGCTCGGCCCCGGTGCAACTGGAGCGCAAGCACAAGTCGACGAAGAAGACGAAGAAGCAGCGCAATGAGGAGAAGCGGCGCCTGGCCGCTGTCGATCGGCTCAACCGCGGCAGTCCTGGTGCCTATGACCACATGGATCCCGAAGTCCGAGCCAACCTCCTGGCCATCGACGAGGCGCAGCCTCGCAAGACGGCCACTCGGCGGAACATGGCGTCCCGGGAACAGCGTCTCAAGGAGGCCAATCTGCCGTCGTTCGTCGAAGTCGGGGCCGGCACGGGGTCGGCCAGCACGCATCTGCGCGATCTCGCGGCAGCCGGGCACGACCCGGGGTCCTACATGGCGACTGACATCAGCCGTGCCGGCGGCAAGGGCAAGTTCTTGAGCGACTCTCGCAAGGCGGGCATCCGCAGTCGCGGGGGCGTTGATGCGAATCGACTCGAAGAGTACTTTCCCGAGGGCAGCCTCAAGGGCATCATCGGCGCCAACGCCTATGGCGACCGGTCGCAGCCCGGGGCCAGTTATGGCCTGGTCCGCGACACCGACACGACCGGCGGCACGGCCTGGGACGATCGATTCCTTCGTTCGGCGCACAAGGTGCTGGAACCCGGCGGCACCGCGCGACTCATGGCGCGAAGCAACTTCCTCGCCGACAAGGCCCAGGACCGCAGCGCCAGGCTCAAGAGGACCAACAAGTACCTCTCACCGACGGAGGCCGATCTGGGCACTGCGCCGCAGCTCGGCTATGACGTGTCCGTGAGTCCCGCCGAGCAGCCCGACACGGCCCATTTCTTCCGGCCGGATACGCACCCGGGATCACGCAAGGAACTCGGGGCCTACAACACGGAGTTCGCCTTCACCAAACGGGATGACCCCGGGACGCTCTCCATCCAGCAGTGGCTGGATGACAGTGGTTCGGATTCGGGCTTCAGCTCCGACGGCGAGGAACGGGATGGGGATGAATCCGATGGAGACGCGGAACTGGAGGCCTATCTGCTGCGCACGCAGAACTGGTCGATCGGCATCTGAGGGGAAGCAGCCCTTCGCTCACGGCAACACCTTCACCTTGATGTTCCTGAAATGCGCCTCGCTCTCCGGGTCGTGGCCTTGCAGCGCGAAGGTGCCGCTGGCGAGATAGCGCTTCTCCAATCCCTTCTTGCGGACGATCGGGGACTCCTCGGTGTAGTCCGCGGTCATCTCGCTGTTCACGAACGTCGTGACTTGCTTGCCCTCGACCCGCACCGTCAGCGTGAACCACTGCCCGTCGGGTGACACCACCTTCGGGTAGTCCTGCACCCCCCACAGGCCCCCCGTTCGACTGGGATCGCTGTGCGAGTTGTTGACCTGCACCTCATAGCCCAGCTCCGGCCATCCCACCTCCTGCCATCGGGTGTGGAAGTACACCCCCGAATTCGCCTTCGGGAAGGTCTTGACGTCGACCTTCAGTTCGAAGTTCCTGAAGTCGTGCTGCTGCACCGGCCCCATGTAGAACAGATGCGAGCGCGGACCGCGCACGACGATCGCGCCGTCCCTCACGCTGAAGGAACCGGGCTGGTCGCTCGCGCGCCAGTGTTCCAGGCTCTTGCCGTCAAACAGCAGTTGCCAGCCGGCGGCGGATTCTTCCGGAGTGAGCGTGTTGGGCATGTCGGCAGCCTGGGCAGTGGCGGACAGGACGAGCGCGGCCGTGGCCGCCAGGGGAGCAAGACGCATCAGGTGACTCCTACGATCTTCAGGACCTTGGGCGGCGGGCCGTCGAAAGTGACGGACGGAATGTTGCCGACGTAGCCGACATCCTTCATGCCGGCAGGCGTCGTGTAGAAGCCGCCCGCGGTCAGGTCGCGGAAACGCTTGAAGAAGCGCGCGGCGGCGGCGAACTCGGGTCGGGCGTTCTCGATCCAGCAGATGTCGTCAGCGATCCGCGACTGCTGCGTGACATCGAGCTGATCGAAGCGCTTGCCGTTGAAGCGCCGGCCGCTTTCCGCTTCCAGCCAGGCCAGGCCGTCCACGATGACGGGCTTGTCCTTGGCCTGATTCGGATAGGGCGCGCTGATCCACTCGTCGATGAAGCGGTGCACCTGCAGTTGCGCGGCGCTCGGCGATTGATCGTCGGCCGGGATGATCAACCCGCACAGCGCCTGCGCGGTGCGGTTCTGCGCGGCATCGAAGGTCAACGGCCACAGCTCGCCGCTCTTGTAGGAGCGGGTCAGGTCGGGGTCGGTGCCGTAGCCCACGGGCTTGCCGCCCTTGCCGGTCTTCGCGCCCGAACGACGCGCGGGCGTCGTGCCCGCCGACACGTCCAGGCTGAGCGCCGCGCTGGCCGCCAGCATCCATTGCAGGGTCGTTCTGCGGTCCATGCTCAGAGCTCCTTCCTGCGGAAGCGGTCGACGATGTGATCGGCCTGGCGCCACGCCAGCGCCATGATGGTCAGCGTGGGGTTCTTGTCGGCGTTCGACGCGAAGGGCGCACCGTCGGACAGGAACAGGTTGGGCACATCCCAGGTCTGACCCCAGCGGTTGGTCACGGAGGTCCTCGCGTCCGCGCCCATGATCGCGCCGCCGACCTCGTGGATGATCGATCCGCCCGGCGCGATCGCCTTGCGGCCGTCCAACTCGGGGCCGCCATCGAGCACCTTGCCGCCCATGGCCGCGACGATGTCGGCGAAGGTCTTCTGCATGTGCGCGGCCTGACGGGTCTCGTGCTCGGCCCAGCGCCAGTGGAAACGCAGCACGGGAATGCCGAAGCGGTCCTTGGTCGTCGGATCGATCTCGCAGAACGAGTCGTCGTTGGGGATCATCTCGCCGCGGCCGGCGAAGTAGACGAAGGAACCGAAGGTGCGGCGCACGTCCTGCTTGAACTTCGCGCCGTAGCTGCCCTTGGTCAGCCACTCGAGGTTGGCGCCGGTGCCCGCGCCCGGCATGCGGCGACCGGTGCCCAGCTCGATGTGATAACCGCGGGGGAAGCCCAGTCCCAGCTCGGACCACTTCGCGCCCTGCTTGCCGTAGAGCCACCACGGGGCGTACATGTGCGAGCCGCCGGCTCCGTCCTCGTTGTGCGGGGGCAGGTTCTCCAGCAGCGGCACCTGCGCGGACAGGTCGCTGCCCACGGTGTCCATCACGTACTTGCCGACCTTGCCGCTGCTGTTGGCCAGGCCTTGCGGATGGGCGCTCGACTTGCTGTTCAGCAGGATGCGCACGGACTCGCACGCGCTCGCGGACAGCACCACCGCGCGTGCCTTGGCCTCGATGTGCTTGCCGGTCTTGCGGTCCACGAAACGCACGCCGCTGGCCTTGCCGTCCTTGGTCGTGACCTCGTAGACCATCGCGTCGCACAGCACGTCGAGCTTGCCGCTGGCCAGCGCCGGCGGCAGATGCACCGCGGGGCTCTGGTAGGTCGCGCCGATGGAGCAGCCGCGCACGCACGGCGTCGCCCAGAAGCAGGCCGCGCGCTCGCGCATGGACTGCGCGACCAAAGCCTGCGCCCGCGGGTTGCCGGGGTGGAGCAGGGCAGGGATGCGGGCGTCGTCGAGCTTGGCGGTCAACACCGCGCGATGGATGGGCACGACCGGGATGCCCAGCTTGGCCGCGCGCTGCGCGACGAGGCGTTCTCCGACACGCGCGGCCGGCGCGGGCAGCAGGCAGCCCTCGGGCGAGTCGGGCGTGTTCTCGAGGCCCTCATTGCTGCCGTAGATGCCCACGAGCATCTCGACCTTGTCGTAGTAGGGCGCGAGCTCCTCGTAATCGATGGGCCAGTCGAAGCCCAGGCCATCGCGGGTGTGGGGCTTGAAGTCGTAAGGACCGTTGCGCAGCGAGATGCGGCCCCAGTGATTCGTGCGGCCGCCCAGCATGCGGGCGCGCCACCAGTCGAAGCGCTGCTCGTCGTTGTCGGAGGCCTGGGTGTAGGGCTCGCCGGGGACCTGCCAGCCGCCGTCGACGGTCGCGTCGTAGAAGCCGAAGGGTTTGTCTGGCGTGCTGGCGCCGCGCAAGGGGGCGTCATGCGAGGCCTGGAACATCGGCGTCTCGGTGCGGAAGTCGTAGTAGCGGCCGGCTTCCAGCATCAGCACCTTCACGCCCTCGAGCGCCAGCGTGTAGGCCGTCTGGCCGCCGCCAGCGCCTGAGCCGACGACGATGACGTCGTAGTCGCGCGCCATGTTGCGCGTCGTCACAAAACCCATGCGCCCTCCTGATGAGTCGGCGGAGTTTGCCACCGGGTCGTCGAGGGCGGAGCACCGCTCGGGCGAGCCGCGGTTGGTAGTTCCCCTGCCTCAGGAGGACGCGCGCAGATGGCCGCGCACGGCGGTGGGCGCGAAGCCGAAGCGGTCGCGGAAGCGCACCGCGAATCGTGACGGCGAGTCGTATCCCACCGACGAGGCGATGTCGGAGACGGGCCGTGTCGTGGCTTGCAGCAGCACCAGCGCCGAGGCCATGCGCACATCGGCGATGAGCTCGCGCAGCGTGACGCCTTCAACCGCGAGGCGCCGCCTCAACGTGGCCTCCGACATGGCCAGCGAGCTCGCGATGGTCTCGGAGCGCCAGTCGCCGTCGAGCTGCGTGGACAACATGGCGCGGATCTGTCCGGAGATGCGCGCGTCATTGGGCGGGACGCGCAGGACGAGTCCCTCGGCGAGCAGCCAATGCGCGACTTCCAGCATCTGCTGGCGCACGACCGCTTCCGGCCGCGACGGATCCGGCGCCATGCCCTGGCGCGCGCGCTCGAAGGCCTCGACCAGCCCCGACGGCACGCGCCGCAACAGGCCCACCGGCGAGCTGTCAGCCGAGCCTGCAGGCAGACGTTGCACCGTTGCGAGGAAGTAGGGATCGTCCAGCACCGCGCCGCCGAACATCAGCCAGCGCGCTTCGTAGCGTTCGCCGTCGGTGATGCGGTTGTGGAAGTCGACGGTCTGCCCGCCGGCCAGCAACAGCATCTGGCCGGGCAGGGCGCGGACGGCGCGCCCCGATGCCGGCTGCACGGACTTGATTCCCCGATCGACAAGGATCACGGCGGGACGCTCCACGCGGATGCGCACGATCTCCAGGCCTTCACCCTGCATCACATGCGCGGCCACGCCCAGGCCGGGCCGCACGTGCAGGGTCCGCGCGAGTTCCGCGCCGGAGGCGGACATCGCGTGGTTGCGGCGGCTCAAGCTGAGCTCTTCACGCGATGGAGGGCGCAGAGCTTGTTCCCATCCGGGTCGCGGACATAGGCGAGGTAGAACTGCCCGAGCGAGTCGACGCGCAGACCGGGCGGATCCTCGATGGAGACGCCGCCTTGAGCGACGGCGGTGTCGTGGAAGGCGCGGACCTGCTCCGGCGAGTCGCATCGGAAGGCGAGGGTGCCGCCGTTGGCGAAGGTGGCGGGCTCGTCGTTGATCGGTTGCGCGATGCCGAGGGTGCCGCCGTCATGGCGGTAGAAGAGGCGGTGATGACCGGAGCGGGCCTGATGCGGCATGGCGGCGCCGACGCCCAGCACGCCGAGCACCTGGTCGTAGAAGCGCCGGGCGCGGTCGATGTCGTTGGTGCCGATGACGATGTGATTGAACATGAGCGGTCCCTGTGGATGAGAGGTCCAGTGTAGGAAGCGCGCGCCGCGGCCGCGCGCCGCGACCGATCAAGTTTGGTGCTGATTCGATCAGGGGTGCAGTCGATGGTTGTCGATGGGCGAGAACATAATCGCGCGCCTATCTCGTCCGACACCATGACCACAACCGGGATCCGCTTTGCCTTGCGCGCCGCGCTCTTGATCATCTTCTCGTTGGGCGTGAGCCTCACGTTGCTCTACGTTTCGTACGACATCTACGAGCATGGAAGCTTCAGCCGACGAGGGAAGCTGTACTCGGTGCACGAGCACCCTATCGGGTTCTGGCTTTCCGTGGCGATCGCCGCAATGGGCGGCGCAATCGGCCTTGTGGGGACGTTGTTCGTCATATGGAGAGTATGGAGAGCGACGCCAGCCCATAGGCGCGACATTGAGGCCCCAAACCCGTTCGCTTATGGCCGGACGCGCCGCTGGATCGTGGTGGCGTTCTGGATCCTGGTGATCCCGTTCGTGATCGGAATGGTGGTGAGAGCCTCATGACGGCGAGATGGCCATGGCGTGACCGAAGAATCGAGTCTTGCCGCGCGGGATCGCGGCGGCGCAATCAGATCGGCGATACAGATCGATGACAGGGAGGAAAACAATGAAATTCAATCTGCCGGCCGTCGCCGCGATGGTGCTTGCCTTGACGCTCGCAGCACCGGCCTTCAGCCAATCCAGGCTCAAGGACGCGAGCGCGAATCGAGAGCTGAGCGATCAGATCATGGCGCTGGTCGTGAAGGGCGACATCGAAGGTGGCCTCCGATTGGCCAAGCCCTATCTGGTCATTCCGGAGTCCGAGGTCGATACCTTGATCGGCCAGACGAAGATGCAGTTGCCGGCGCTCGAGATGCGTTTTGGCAAGCCGGTGGGCGTGGAGTACATCGGGCAGGACAAGGTGGGCGAGCACGTGATGCGCATCGTGCAGATCTGCCGGTACGAGAAGCACCTGATGCGGTGGAACTTCTACTTCTATCGCACCCCGACGGGCTGGGTGCTCAACGCCTTCCACTTCGACGACAAGTTGCAGGCGTTGTTCTGAGCGGAGATGCCCGGAGCAAGGAGTTCAAGTGCCTTCCTGGAAGTTCAATTTCCCATTGATGGATGAACGGTGCGTCGATGCCTTCGAGCGCCAGATCGGCGAGCGACTTCCCGACGAGTACAGGCACTTCCTGCTCCGTATCAACGGTGGGGAACCAGTCGAAGGCTTCTTCGAGGTTGCAGACTGGGGCTCCACCCTCATTCACATCTTCTACGGCCTGGACACCGGCCATGACGGCTACAACCTGGATCGGAACCATGCCGTCTTCAGGCAGGTGGCTCCCGAAGGTTTCATCCCCATCGCCTGCGATCCGGGTGGCTACATCGTCTTCCTCGGCGTGAAGGATCCCTGGTCGGGCAAGCTCTACTTCTGGGATCGCGGTGAAACGCTGGATGAGCTCGTGGCCCTGTCACCGAGCTTCGAGACGTTCCTCGCATCGCTGCGTCCGGTACCAACCCCTATCCACCCATCCCCCCGATGAGCGACACCCCTTTTGACGCCCTCCATGCGTCGCTGCGCGCCGAGGTCGACAACGAGTTCCTGCCCAACGTCAGCATGGCGCTCCTACGCGGACGCGAGGTGGTGGACCGCTTCTGCTACGGCGCCGCCGATCGCGAGGCCGGCATCCCGCTGCGCGAGGACCACCTCTTCCGCATGTTCTCCAGCACCAAGCTCATCACTGCCTGCGCCGTGCTGCTGCTGGTCGAGCAAGGCAAGCTCGGGCTCGACGATCCCGTGGACCGCTTCCTGCCCGACCTCGCCGATCGACAGGTCCTGCGCCCCGGCGCCAAGGACCTCGCCGACGTCGAGCCGGCCCGCACGCCGATCACCACACGCCATCTGCTGACCCACACCTCGGGCCTGTCCTACGGCGTCTTCGATCCCGGCTCTCCGATGTACGAGGCCTACAACCGCGCCGCCGTCCTGCGACGCGATCGCGATCTCGCCGGGATGATGACGGCGCTCGCGCCGCTGCCGCTGTGCTTCCATCCGGGCACGCAGTGGGAATACTCGGTGTCGATGGACGTGCTGGGTCGGCTGGTCGAAGTCATCAGCGGTGAGCGCTTCGGCGCCTTCCTCGCCCGGCACATCTTCGAGCCGCTGGGCATGGTCGACACCGACTTCTGGGTGCCACCGTCCAAACGGGACCGGCTGACCGTGCTCTACGAGGGCGCGGACGAGCGGGACCCCGACAAGCCCGGCCTGCCGCGCGTCGACGACAAGCCCTATCCGGGTGCCTATCTGAACCCCGCGAAGCTGGAGTCCGGCGGCGGTGGGCTGATCAGCACACTGGACGATTCCATCCGGTTCCTGCGCAGCCTCATTCCCGGCCCCGGCAGGCCGACGCTGCTGCGGCCCGAGACGATCGCGCAGATGTTCAGCAACCAGCTGGCACCGGGCCTGCATGTCCGCTTCGACCTCGCTCCGCCCAACCGCGGATGGAAATTCGGCCTGGGCTCGGCGGTGCGCGACGCCGCCGCGCGCGGCGAGCCGCCCGAGATCCCCGGTGAGGCGAGCTGGGGCGGCCTGGCCGGCACGCTGTGGTGGATCCATCCGCAGCGCGGCATCGCCGCCGTGCTGCTGACGCAGCGCTTCTTCGGCCACGCGCATCCCTACGCGGCGCGCTTCAAGCGCAACGCGTACCGGGCCCTGCTGCACGGGGGCGTGACGGATGGCGCGATGGTCGGTCAACGATAGAGTCCCGCCGATGCAACGCTTCTTCCGATCGATGGGCCTCGCGCCTCTCTTCGCCGCCCTCCTGATGCTGGCCGGCGTGACCCACGCGGCGCCGGCCGCCGAGACCGGGCTTCTTCCCGCGTGCGCCGCGCCGGGTCAGGCCATCCGTGAAGCCGGCTACGTCACGATTGGCGGCATCCGCCAGTGGATGACGATCGACGGTCAGGACTGCGCCAATCCCGTGGTGCTCATCGTCCATGGCGGGCCGGGCAATCCCAACACGCCCTTCGCGAAACAGCTGTTCGGCGACTGGTCCCGGCACTTCACCGTGGTCCAGTGGGACCAGCGCGGCGCCGGCAAGACCTACGCCGAAAGCAAGCCCGCCGAGGACGAGACGCTCACCATCGATCGCCTGACCGACGACGGTGTGGAGGTGGCGCGATACGCCGCGCGGCGTCTGGGCAAGCAGCGGGTCATCCTGATGGGCGGATCCTGGGGATCGGCGCTGGCCGTGCACATGGCGATGCGCGCGCCCGAGCGCTTCCAGGCCTACGTGGGCACGGCCCAGCTGGTGAACTATCAACTCGATCTCGCGGCCAGCCATGCGAGGACGCTCTCGCTGGCCGAGGCGGCCAACGATGCGGACAGCTTGGCCAAGCTGCGCAAGATCGGTCCGCCGCCGTGGACCGATCCCCGCGCGTTCGGCGTGTTGCGCCGGATCACCCGCAAGTACGAAGCGCTGAGCAGCGATCCCGCGCCGAAGGGGTGGTTCACCTTCGGCCCCGGCTACGACACGCCGGCGTATGAGGCGGCCTACGAGGCGGGGGAGGATTACTCCTTCCTGAACTTCGTCGGCTTGAAGGGCGATGGCATGGGGCCGCGCATCGATCTGCGCCGGCTCGGGCTGCGCTTCGCGATGCCGGTCTACCTGCTCCAGGGCGAGGAGGACCTCGTCACGCCGACGGTGGTGAGCCGCGCCTACTTCGACGAGCTGATCGCGCCGAGCAAGCGCTTCATCCCGCTGGCGAGAACGGGTCACGATCCCAATCCCACGATGATCGACGCGCAGTACCGGGTGCTCGAAGAGCTTCGAGGCACCGTGCCCTGACACCAGCCCTCACCCCAACCCCTCTCCCGCTCCGCGGGCGAGGGGCTGCTTGCCACGATCCGCCTTGCGGGCGCTGACCGCCGATCGGGCCCCGTTCTGCTCGCACAATCCGGGGGCCACTTTTTCTGCCCCCCGGTTCTCCCATGCGCCTTGCGCTCATCGCTGCCCTGTGGGTCGGCGTGTCTGTCTTCTCCCCCGCGATCCCGGTCGCCGCCGCCACGGCTGAAACGGCCGTCGCGGTCTCGACCGTCGGCGCACCCACGCCGGTCCGGCAGCCGCTCGCGCACCTGCATCACACGGCCTGGACCGCCAAGGATGGGTTGGCGGGCAATGTCCTGGACATCGCCCAGACCACCGACGGTTACCTCTGGCTGGGCACGGGCAGCGGGCTGATGCGCTTTGACGGCGTCCGCTTCGAGTCCTTCGAGTCGCTCGCCGGCCAGGCCTTGCCCTCGCGCGGCGTGCATGCGCTGCAGGCGATGCCGGACAACTCGCTCTGGATCGGATTCGTCGAGGGCGGCGCGGCCCAGGTCAAGGACGGCCGCGTGCTGCGTGTCGATCAGGACAGTCCGCTGAGCACCGCGAGCACCCGCCGTTTCGCACTGGACCAGGACGGCGTGCTTTGGGCCGTCGACGGAAGCGCCGTGCTGCGCTTCACCGGACAGCGCTGGGTCGCCTGGAGCGAGGGCCTCCCCGAGCCGCGCGGCTTCCATCCGATGGAGATGCTCGCCGACCGCGCGGGCAACGTGTGGGTGTCGGCCAACCAGGGGCTCTTCGTCAAACCCCGCAAGAGCGACCGCTTCATGCAGGTCCCGATCTCGGACCTGAGCTTCCCCGGACTGGCTGTCGCGCCGGACGGGCGGGTCTGGGTGTCCGACGCGGCACAGGGTCGCGGCGTCCTGAGACTTCCGGACGTGCCCGAGGCCGGCGGCGCCTGGGGGCCGCTGCGGGACTGGCGCCCGGTGGCGGGCGGCATCACGCGGCCCTTCTTCGACGGGCAGGGCCATCTGTGGCACGGCACCGGCGATGGCATCGCGCGCGTGACGCCGCCCCCGACCGGGCCGCTGGTGCCCGGCGCGCTCGAGCGCGTCGCGCCCTCGTCCGGCGGCGTCTCCGGCTATTACCTGTTGAGCGCGTTGCAGGACCGCGAGGGCAATGTCTGGATCGGCACCAACGCCGGCCTGGACCGCTTCCGGGCCACGCGCCTGTCGCAGGTGCCCTTCCCCGAGGCGCCGGCCGCGGTGTCGATGGCGGTGGACGCGTCCGGCGTTCCCTGGTTCTCGGCGCATGAGCGGGGACTGTTCCGTTTCGGGGCCAGCCTCGAGCGCGTGGACACCGGCGTGCCCGGCGCTCCGACCTACATCGCGATGGACGCGCAAGGCGATCGCTGGTTGGGATATCGCAGCGGATTGCGGGAATGGAAGGACGGGGCCAAGCCCACGCTGCGCCTGCCGCCCGAGGCGCCGGAGTGGAACTTCTCCGTCATCAACCTGCATGTCGACCCTCAGGGCGTGGTCTGGATGGTGTGCAACGGGATGGGCTTCTTCCGTTACGACCATGGGCGCTGGGAACGTTTCCATCAGCGGCCCGGCGTACCCAAGGAGCCGCCGGTGAGCCTGGGCAGCGATGACACGGGCACCGTGTGGATCGGCTATCTGGGCGGACGGCTGCTGCGCGTGCGCGGCGACGAGCTGACGATGCTCACCGCCAAGGACGGCCTCCAGGTCGGCACCGTCAAGTCGATCACCTCGCGCGGCGCCCATGTGTGGGCGGGCGGGGATGCGGGTCTGCAGCGCCTGGACCTGCCCGGCATGCCGGCCATCCGGGTCCGGGACGGCGCTGGTCTCGAAGGGATCACCGGCATCGTCGAGACTGCGCAGGGGGACGTGTGGCTCAACGGCCTGACGGGCATCACGCGCATCACGGCCTCGGAGATCCAACGCGCGCTCGGTGACGCCACGTATCGGGTTGCCGTCACGCGCTTCGACACGCTGGACGGGCTGCCTGCCTTCGCCGAGCAGGCCTGGCCGCTGCGCACGGCGATGGAGACGCCGGACGGGCGGCTGTGGTTCTCGTCGACCAACGGCGTGGTGACGGTGGACCCCGCGACGCTGCGCCGCAATGAGCGGGCGCCGGAGGTTTTCGTCCAGCGGGTCGCGACGCCGGATCAGACCTTCCTCGACATGAAGTCGGGCCTGTCGCTGTCGCCGGGCACCCGCGACCTGACGCTGGTCTACACGGCGACGAGCCTGGCCATTCCAGAGCGGGTCCGCTTCCGTTATCGGCTGGTTGGCCTGGACACGGCGTGGCAGGACGCGGGCGCGCGGCGCAGCGCGTTCTATACGAATCTGGGGCCGGGGAAGTACCGCTTCGAGGTCGTGGCGAGCAACGAGGACGGCGTCTGGGGCACGACGCCGGCGGTGGCCGAGCTCGAGATCCAGCCCACGCTGACGGAGCGGGCCTCGTTCCGCGCGGGGCTCGCGCTGGCGGTGCTGGTCGCGGTCGCGCTGGTGGTGCGCTGGCGCACGCGCGCGTCGGCCCGCGTCGATCAGGAGCGGCTGCGCGCCCGGCTGGAGGAGCGGGTCCGGGTCGCCCAGGACCTGCATGACACGCTGCTCCAGGGCTTCCTGGGGCTGGTGCTGCGCATGCAGGCGGTGGCGCGCGCGGTGCCGCGTCAGGCGCCCGAGCGCACGAGCGAGGACCTCGATCGGCTGATGGCGGTGGCGGACGACTTGCTGGTGGAAGGGCGCGACCGGATCTCCGACCTGCACCGGCCGCCCGCGGCCGGGCCGGTGGAGGAGATGCTCGGACCGCTGGGTGAGGATCTGTCCCGGCACCACGGGATCGCTTTCGAGCTGCGCGTCGAGGGGACGCCGCGCGTGCTGCCGCCGGAGCTCCGGGACCAGCTCGGGCTGATCGCGCGCGAGGCGCTGTTCAACGCCTTCCAGCATTCGAAGGGCACGCGGGTCGCGGTGACGGTCGATTACAGCGGGGCGGATCTCCAGGTCAGCGTGGAGGACGACGGCGTGGGCATCCCGGCCGAGGTGCTGGCCGGCGGCGGTCGACACGGGCATTGGGGACTGCCGGGCATGCTCGCCCGGGCCACCCGGGCCGACATGCAGGTGACGATCGATCGCGTGGACGAGCGGACGACTCGGGTGGCGGTGCGGGTGCCGGGGGCGGTGGAGCGGGGTTCGGGCGGGGCCGCTTCCTGACCCGCTTCCTGGACCCGGTTCCTGACCCGTTTCCGCTTCATCCCCCCTTTTCTGCAGTTCGTCGCCGGACGCTGGGGGCGGGGAGGGGCGCTTGATATGGTGTGCTACATCAGCAACACACCGGCGCCCTGGCGCCTCGCGTCATGCAAAGCTGGAACGATCAAGCGCCGATCTATCAGCAGCTCGCCGACCGTCTGGCGTCGCAGCTGCTCGACGGCGATCCCCCCGAAGGCGAGGCGCTCCCCTCCGTGCGCACCCTCGCCAGCCAATACCTCATCAACCCCCTCACCGTCAGCCGCGCCCTCCAGGCCCTCGTCGACGAAGGCCTGCTCGAGAGCCGGCGCGGCATGGGCATGTATGTCCGCGACGGCGCCCGCATCCGGTTGCTGCACAGCGAGCGCGAACAGTTCCTCCAGCAGGAATGGCCCCGCCTCAGAGAGAAAATCCGCCGCCTCGGCCTGGGGCCCCAGGACCTGAATTGGGAGGACGCATGAACACGCTCATCGAGGCCCGCAACCTCAGCTTGCGATACGGCAAGAAGGCCGCCCTGCAGGACCTGACCTTCTCCATCCCCGCCGGCCGCGTCGTCGGCCTGCTCGGCCACAACGGCGCCGGCAAGACCTCCCTCATGAAGACCCTCGTCGGCCTCAAGCGCCCCGAGGGCGAGCTCCGCGTGCTCGGGCTGGACCCGCACACCCAGCGCGGCCAGCTGCTGACCTCGCTCTGCTACATCCCCGACGTCGCCGTCCTGCCCCGCTGGGCCCGCGTCTCGGAACTCATCCGCCTGATGGAGGGCCTGCAGCCGCGCTTCTCCGCGGACCGCGCCCGCCAACTGCTGCGCCGCACCTCCGTCACCGAGAAGGACCGCGTGCGCCACCTCTCCAAGGGCATGGTCACGCAGCTGCACCTGGCGCTGGTCGCCGCCATCGACGCGAAGCTCATGATCCTGGACGAGCCCACGCTGGGCCTGGACGTGATGTCGCGCAAGAGCTTCTACGAGATGCTCATCGACGAATGGTGCGACGGTGAGCGCTCGGTGCTCATCTCCACGCACCAGGTCGAGGAGGTCGAGTCGCTGCTGTCCGACGTCATGATGCTGGACGAGGGCCGCCTGGTCCTGAACATCTCGCTGGCCGAGATGGACCAGCGGTTCGTCGCGCTGTCCCACGACCCCGAGGCCGCCGACGCCGTCGCCGCCAACCACCCGCTGCTGCGCTACCGCACGCAGGGGCGCCCCACGGCGCTCTTCGACGGCGTGCCGCCGCAGTCCGTGGCCCACCTCGGCCAACGCGTTCGCCCCGGCCTCGTCGAGCTCTTCCTGGCCCTGACGCGCAAGCCCGAGAACGAAGCCCGCCAGGCCAGCGAGGCCTGATCCGCGACCCACCGCAAGGACATCCCATGACGCTCTTCAACACCCTGCTGCTGCGCGAGTGGCTGCAATACAAGCGGGCCTGGATCGGCCTGGTGCTGGGCCCGGTGCTGGTGCTGCTCGCGCTGGTCCCGTTCAGCCAGGTCAACGGCGTGGACGTGCCCAGCCCTGAGCCGATCGCGCTGATCGCCGGCCTGATCACCGTGGGCCTGGTGCTCATCCTGTCGCTGGCCGTGTCCGGCTATCAGCTGATGGGCGTGGCCCGGCGCGACCAGCAGGACCGCTCCATCGAGTTCTGGGCCTCGCTGCCCGGTTCCCACACCGCCAGCGTGGCCGCGCCGCTGCTGGCCCACGGACTGCTGGTCCCGCTGGCGGCCACCGCGCTGGCCATCATCGGCGGCGGCATCGTCGGCACATCGATGGCGTTCAAGGAATTCGGCCTGGCCGCGCTCCATCAGACCCAGTGGGCGGCGCTCTTCCAGGCCACGCTGTGGGTGGGCCTGCGCCTGCTGCTCGGCCTGGCGATGGCCGCCTTGTGGCTCTCACCCTTCGTGCTGGCGCTGATGGCGGCGTCGGCCTGGATGAAGCGCTGGGGCGCGCCGCTGCTGTTCATCGCGGTCGCGGCCTTCCTCAAGATCTACCAGGGCGAACCCGCCGCCGAGGGCCTGCGGAACCTGCTGGGCAACCAGGTCAAGGGCGCCGGTCAGTCGATGATCGAGGGCGGCATGTCCATCATCGTCAAGGGCGAGGGGGAACACGTCGACATGCAGGACTTCTTCGACATGCTGTTCCGCCTGCCCGACGCCGCGCGCGACAGCCTGCCCCAGGTGCTGCACCTGGCGGTCAGCCCGCAGTTCGTCGGTGGTCTGGTCGTCGCGGGTCTGTGCTTCACCCTGCTGGTGCTGCAGCGTCGACGTAGTTTCTGAGCTTGAGCCTGGGCCCTGGCCAGGGCCCAGGGAGATCAGGCCGTCGCGGTCGACGACACGAGCGCGGCGGGCACGCTGACCTGGCGCAGGTCGCCTTCAGCGTGGTCGAGCCAAGCCACGACGACCGCCACCGCCAGCAGCGCCAGCACGACGCCGGCCGCGGGCAGCAGCACGCGGCGCCAGCGATGGGCGGAGACGGAGGGAAGGGGCAGGTGCGGCGCGTGGCCGCCGGGATGGGCGGGGGCTTTCATGGCGGAACTCCGGAAGAGAACGCCGACGAGCTCAGGGCAGCACGGCGCCGAGACCCCACAGCAGCGCCGGATAGACCGCGCCCCAGGCCACCGCGAGGATCGCGAGGGCTTTCATGCCGAGGAAGATCGGCGGGACGTGCTTGGCAGTGACGGATGGCTTCGACATGGTGCGCTCCTTGAGCTGGCGGCTCATGGTTTGCAAACGGCGTGCCAGTCCGGCCCGTTGACCTCGCCACCGGCGGAAAAACACAGCGTTACCGGTGCTTCACGCGATCGACGCACGCCGCCGTGACCGACGTCACGGCCGTCACATCGGCTCACATCGCCAAGCAACGCTCACGGCTGAGCGGCGCGATCGGACCGCTCAGGCGCTCCGGTCGACCCGCAAGGCCAGCAGCACCGACGTGTGGGTCTTGATGACGCCCTCGATCTCGCCGATCTCGTCGAGCAACGCGTCCAGCCGCGCGGTGCTGTCGGCCTGCAGCAGGGCCATGTAGTCGAACTCGCCGCTGACCGACGCCAATTGCCGCAATTCGGGCAGCCGCGACAGCCGCTTCACCACCTCGCGGCCCGCGCGCGGCTGCACCGTGATGCCGACGAAGGCCCGCACGCCGCGCTCCACCGCCTCGCCGCCCAGGCGCACCGTGTAGCCGGCGATGAGCCCGTCGGACTCCAGCCGCGCCAGCCGGGCCACCACCGTGGTGCGGGCCACGCCCAACTTGCGTGCGAGATCGGCCGTGCTTTCCCGCGCGTTGGCCTGCAGCAGCGCGATCAGGTCGCGGTCGATCTGGTCGCGCAGCATCGCCGGCGCGGCGGCGGACTCGGTGCTCTCGGGCGTGGACTTGCGAGCGTTCATGGGCGGGCGTTCATGGGCGGGCGTTCGGGGACGTTCAGGAGACCTCGGGAATTACCCTCGTTCTCGCCGAAATGGCGGAATCGGATGACGGATCGTCAGCATAGGGGTGTTTTTCGTCGAACTCGCGCTTTCTTTCGTCAGGAGGGGTCGGGACACTGCGTTCATTCGCCTTTCTCTCGAATCACATCTTTCCAGGATCACAAGGAGCACGACATGAAAGTGGCACTGCTGGGCGCCGGACACATCGGCCAGACGATCGCGCGCTTGCTGCAAGGCAGCGGCGACTACCAGGTCACCGTGATGGACAAGAACGCCGGCGCGCTCAAGCTGCTGGCCGCGCAGGGTCTGACGACCCAGGCCGTCGACACCGAGGACAAGGCCCAGCTGGCCGCCGCGCTGCGCGGCAACGAGGTCGTCGTGAACGCGCTGCCCTATCACCTGGCGATCACCGCCGCGCACATGGCGCTGGAAGCGGGCTGCCACTACTTCGACCTGACCGAGGACGTCGCCGCGACCAAGGAGATCAAGCGCATCGCCGAGGGCGCCAAGACCGCCTTCATGCCGCAATGCGGCCTGGCGCCCGGTTTCATCGGCATCGTCGCGCACCACCTGGCCAAGCGCTTCGACACGCTGCAGGACGTCAAGATGCGCGTCGGCGCGCTGCCCGCCTTCCCGACCAACGCGCTGAAGTACAACCTGACCTGGTCGGTCGACGGCCTGATCAACGAGTACTGCCATCCCTGCGAGGCGATCCATGACGGCGACACCATCGCCGCGCTGCCGCTGGAAGGCCTGGAGCACTTCTCGCTGGACGGCACCGAGTACGAGGCCTTCAACACCTCCGGCGGCCTGGGCACGCTGTGCGAGACCTGGGGCGGCAAGGTCCGCAACCTGGACTACAAGACGGTCCGCTATCCGGGTCACCGCGACCTGATGATGTTCCTGCTGGACGACCTGGCGCTGAAGAACGACCAGGAGAAGCTCAAGGACATCATGCGCAAGAGCATGCCCGCGACGATGCAGGACGTGGTGCTGGTCTTCGTGACCGTGTCGGGCATGAAGAACGGCGTGCTGATGCAGGAAGTCTTCGCCCGCAAGATCTTCGCGGAGCGCGACGGCGAGCAGCCCTTGTCGGCCATCCAGATCACGACCGCCGCCGGCATCTGCGCCGCGGTCGATCTGTTCCGTGAAGGCAAGCTGCCGCAGAAGGGCTTCATCCGCCAGGAAGAGGTCGCGCTGCCTGATTTCCTCGCCAACCGCTTCGGCAAGGCCTATCAACAGAGCCGCCAGGTCGAATCCATCGGCTGAAGGAGCCGGCCTACTGCGCGGGCGCCAGGCGTCGTTGGGCGGTGCTCGGGATCCTCACGTACAGGAAGTACGTTCCGGTCCCTGCGCTCCGTCCGCCTAGCCTGACACCCGCTCGCGACGGCCGGGAGATCGGTTGCTTAGAGAGAGAATGCTTCGATGACTTCCACCACCACCGACTTGCTGGCCGCGCTGGGCGTGCCGGCCGCTGCTTTCACCGGCGGCCAACGCGCCGTGCGCAGCCCCATCGACGGCGCCGTGATCGGCCAGGTCCATGACGCGGCCGCCGCCGACATGACCACCGCCATCGGCCGCGCCCACGAGGCCTTCCTGGCCTGGCGCACCGTGCCCGCGCCCAAGCGCGGCGAACTGGTCCGCCTCTTCGGCGAGGAACTGCGCGCCAACAAGGCGGCCCTGGCCCGCCTCGTGTCGCTGGAGGCCGGCAAGGTCACCAGCGAGGGCGAGGGCGAAGTCCAGGAAATGATCGACATCTGCGACTTCGCCGTCGGCCTGTCGCGTCAGCTCCACGGCCTGACCATCGCCAGCGAGCGCCCCGGCCACCGCATGATGGAGCAGTACCTGCCGCTGGGCGTGGTGGGCATCATCTCGGCCTTCAACTTCCCGGTCGCGGTCTGGGCGTGGAACTCGGCGCTGGCGCTGGTCTGCGGCGACACCTGCGTCTGGAAACCCAGCGAGAAGACCCCGCTGACCGCGCTCGCCACGCAGGCGCTCTTCGAGAAGGCCGTCGCCCGCTACGAAGGCGCGCCCCGGTTCCTGTCGCAAGTCATCCTGGGCGGCGCCCCGGTCGGCGAGGCCCTGGTCGACGACGCGCGCGTCGCGCTGGTCTCCGCCACCGGCTCCACCCGCATGGGCCGCGCCGTCGGTCCGCGCGTCGCGGCGCGCTTCGGCCGCTGCCTGCTGGAACTCGGCGGCAACAACGCGATCATCGTGACGCCCAGCGCCGACCTGGACCTGGCCGTGCGCGGCATCCTGTTCGGCGCCTACGGCACGGCCGGCCAGCGCTGCACGACGACGCGCCGCGTCATCGCCCACGCGTCCGTCCACGATGAGCTCGTGTCCCGCCTGGACCGCGCCCGCGCGCAGCTGAAGATCGGCAGCCCCGTCGAGCCGGGCAACCTGATCGGCCCGCTGATCGACCAGGCCGCGTTCGACGCGATGCAATCCGCGCTGGCCGCCGCGCGCGAGCAGGGCGGCGAGGTCAGCGGCGGTGAACGCGCGCTGGCGTCGCAGTACCCCGAGGCCTTCTACGCCGTGCCCGCGCTGGTGCGCATGCCCGCGCAGACCGCGATCGTCAAGCACGAGACCTTCGCCCCCATCCTCTACACGCTGAAGTACGAGACGCTGGACGAGGCCATCGCGCTGCAGAACGACGTGCCGCAGGGCCTGTCCTCGGCGATCTTCACCAACGACATCCGCGAGGCCGAGACCTTCGTCAGCGCGAGCGGCTCGGATTGCGGCATCGCCAACGTGAACATCGGCACCTCGGGCGCGGAGATCGGCGGCGCCTTCGGCGGCGAGAAGGAAACCGGCGGTGGCCGCGAATCCGGCTCCGACGCGTGGAAGGCCTACATGCGCCGCACGACCAACACGGTCAACTACTCGCGCGAGCTGCCCCTGGCCCAGGGCGTGAAGTTCGATGTCTGAGCGGGCGGCGGAGCTGAAGGCGCTGACCGCGCTGAACGCGCAGGTCGCCATCGCGGCGGGCAGCGGACTGTTCCGGTTGCTGGCCGACGCGCTCGGTCAGGAGCCGGCACGCGCCGCGTTCGAGCGCGTGCGCGTCGTGCCGGCGCTGCTGCGCCCGGCCGGCGAGTCGGTCACGCGCGCCGAGCTGGCGCAGGCGCTGAACATGGCCCTGTTCCTCGACGTCACCGAGCGCGTGCCGATGGCCGCGGCCTACGTCGCGGACCTGCAGCGCGACGGGCAGCAGCTGGTTTTCGACCACGGCGCGTTGCGCACGGTGGCCTGGCCGTCCGGCGCGCTGCCGCCGGGCGAGGCCGCGATCACCCGCGTGCTGCGCCCGCTGGGCTTCACGATGGCCGCGACCTATCCGCTGCCTCGGCTGAAGATGACCGGCCGCGCCTGGCGCCACGCCGACTTCCCGGAGGACATCGCGCAGTTCTTCGTGTCCGAGCTGCATCCGGAGCGCTTCTCCGGCAGCTTCCAGGGCGCGGTGTCGCGCGTGCTGGCGACCTCGCGTGATCCGCTGACGCCGGCGGACCTCGCCGCGCTGGAGCAGCTCGCCCGCGACGGCGCGCTGCCGATGGCTGCGGCGGTCGTGCTGCTGCCGCGTCTGATCGGCTGCTTCGCGCGTCAGCACGGGCTGTTCGAGGCGGACGACTACCAGGCGCTGCTGGCCGAATCGGCCGAGATGGCCTGGATCGCCACCGAGGGCAACGCGTTCAACCACGCGACGGATCGCGTCGCCGACATCGAGGCGGTCGTCGCGGCGCAGCGCGCGCTGGATCGCCCGGTCAAGGACTCGATCGAGACTTCGGCCACCGGCCGCGTGCGGCAGACCGCGTTCAAGGCGGCGCGTGTGATGCGCGAGTTCCTGGATCGGGGCCAGCGCGTGATGCTCGAGGTGCCGGGCAGCTTCCACGAATTCATCCAGCGCGCGCCGCTGGACGCGTCCGGGGCGCTCGATCTGGCCTTCGATGCGGGCAATGCGACCGGCATCTTCAAGATGACGGCCGGCGCCGAGAAGGGCGCCGACACCGCAGGCGAGGCCGCGGCGTGCTGAACGACCCGGGCCAGCTCGGCGGCTTCCTCGCCGAGGCCCGCGCGGCCTGCGGCGAGGCCTTCGTGCAGGACGGCGCGACCATCGAGCCGCGTTACCTGCAGCCCGCGCGTTACGCGGCGGGGCAAGCGGCGGCGCTGGTGCGACCCGGCAGTCGCGACGAGGCGGCGCGGGTGCTTGCGCTGGCGGCGGCCTGCGGGCTGCGCGTCGTCGTGCAGGGCGCCCATACCGGGCTCGTGCGCGCGGCCACGCCCGATGACGCGCAAGGCGAGGTGCTGCTCAGCACCGAGCGGTTGCGCGAGGTCTTCGAGCTCGATCCGCTGGACCGCACGCTGCGGGTCTCCTCCGGTTATCGGCTCTCCGAGATCAATGAGCGGCTCGAGCCCCACGGCCTGTGGTTCCCGGTGGACCTGAGCGCCGATCCCTCGATCGGCGGCATGGTCGCGCACAACACCGGCGGCACGCGGATGCTGCGTTACGGCGACGTGCGCGCGAACACGCTGGCGTTGGAAGTCGTGCTGGCCGAGCCCGCGGGTCAGGTCGTGCGCTTCGGGCAAGGGCTGCAGAAGGACAACTCGGCGCTGGCGCTGGGCCAGCTGTTCATCGGCTCCTCAGGCAGCCTGGGGCTGGTCAGCGAGGTCACGATCAAGCTGTCGCCGCTGCCGCGCCAACGCGCGGTCGCGCTCGTGGCGCCGGCGTCGCTGGACGAAGTCTTCCCGCTCTACGCGGAGGTCATGCAGCGCTGGGGCGGGCTGGTGTCCGCTTTCGAGGGCATCAGCCGCGCGGCGCTAAAGGCCGGCCTGCATGGACAGGACGTGACGCGCTGGTTCGACGGCCAGTTGCCCGACTACGCGATGCTGATCGAGTTGAGCAGCGAGCTGCCGGCAGATCAGCTCGATCTGAACGGCTTGCTGCAGGGCTGGCTCGAGACCGCCTTCGAGTCGGGGCGGGTGCGGGATGCGGTGCTCGATGCCGATGAGGCGATCTGGGGCCTGCGTCATCGGATCAGCGAGGGCCTGCGGGTGCAGGGCAAGGTGATCGGGCTGGACTTGTCCTTGCCGCGCCGGCATTTCATGGCCTTCCGCGAGCGGGGCGCGGCCTGGCTGGCGTCGCGTTTCCCCGCGCTGCGCCTGGCCGACTTCGGACACCTGGGCGACGGCGGCATGCACTTCAACATGGTGTGGCCGGCGGGGGCAGAGAGCTGGGACGCCGAGCAAGAACTGACCCTCCGCGAGGGGCTGTACGCGCTGGTCGCGGAAATGGGCGGATCGATCAGCGCGGAGCATGGGGTCGGGCCTCAACTGCAGGCGGCGTATCGGGCGCATTGGGCGCGGGTCGAGCCGGGTGTACTGGATTGGGCGCGGAGAGTACAGATGTTGTGGGATCCGCACGCTCGATTGGGGAAAGTGAATTGGGGCGGCTGAAACGCTTGTCAGATTCCGAAATCGTGCTACAGTCCAATTCTTCGCTGCAACGCAAACGCAGTTGACGCAAAACAAATCCTGAAAGCCCAGGTGGCGGAATTGGTAGACGCACTAGTTTCAGGTACTAGCGGGTAACTCCGTGGAGGTTCGAGTCCTCTCCTGGGCACCAAACATGAAAAGCCGGCTTCTAGCCGGCTTTTCTCTTTTCCGCTCACGGAAGCGATGTGCGGCGGACATCGGGCTCTCCCTTCCACGCGTAACGAATCGCTGTGGCAAAGTCGGCCAAGCTTTACCGACTGGATATGCCCCCACCGAAACCCGCCACCATCATCGACGTCGCGCGCGAAGCGGGCGTTTCCATCAAGACGGTATCCCGGGTTCTGAATCAGGAGCCGGGGGTCCATTCCGAGACACGGGAATCGGTGCTGAAGGTCGTGGCCGACCTGAAGTACCGGCCGAAGCAGTCGGCGCGCAGCCTGGCGGGCGGGCGGTCCTTCCTGATCGGGCTGCTGTATTACGACCCGTCGGCCGCGTTTGTCGGCGGTGTGCAGCAGGGCGCGACGCTGCGCTGCCGCGAGGCGGGCTATCACCTCGTGGTCGAGTCCCTGCACAACGACGCCCCCGACCTCGCGATGCAGGTGGACCGCATGGTCTCGGCGTTGCGGCCGGACGGCATGATCCTGACCCCGCCGCTGTGCGACAACCCGCAGGTGCTGTCCGCGTTGCGCGAGAGCCAGACGCCGTGCGTGCTGATCTCGCCGGCGGCCGATGATCCTGACCATCCGAGCGTGCGCATGGATGACGTCCACGCGGCCGAGGAGATCACCAACCTGCTGATCAGCCTGGGCCACACGCGCATCGCGATCATCAAGGGCGCGAAGGAGCAGGTGGCGTCCAAGCGCCGCTACCAAGGCTACGCAGCGGCGCTGAAGGCGCATCGGATCGTGCTGGACAAGGACCTGGTCGTGCAGGGCGACTTCACCTTCGATACCGGCGTCGAGGCGGCGTATCAGCTGCTGAGCCGGCGCCAGCGCCCGACGGCGGTCTTCGCGAGCAACGACGACATGGCGCTGGGCGTGCTGGCCGCGGCGCAGCGCCTGGGGCTGTCGGTGCCGGGCGACCTGTCGATCGCGGGTTTCGACGACACGCCCGCCGCCGCGCGCGTGTGGCCGCCATTGACCACGGTGCGCCAGCCGATGGACGACATGGCGCGTGCCGCGGTCGATCTGCTGATCGGCGCGCCGCGCGCCGCCGAGGCGGACACCGAGTCGGCACCGAAGTCCAGGCACCGCGTGCTGCCGCACGAGCTGGTCGTGCGGGACTCCACGGCCGCGCTGGGCGCGAAGGCGGTGCCGCGCACGAAGAAGACCGGCTGACGTGTCTGCCGCGGCCTGATCGCGATCCGGTCGCGATCAGCTTGCGATCACGCCGCGCGCCGCCCGGTCCGCGCCAGCATCTGCTCGATCAGCGCGCGATGCGGCGGCAGATCCCGCAGCGCATGCGCCCCGAGCTGCGCGATGGTCGTGAACTCGCGCCGCGCCTCCTCGCCACGCGTCAACGGCGCGGCCCACGCGCCGGGCGCGGTCTTGAATTCCATGCCGTAGAGCACGTACTGCCAGCTCGCGGGCAGGTACATCTCGACGTCGGTGATGAAGTCCAGCCGCTGCGGCGGCCGGCAGCGCCACATCGCGAGCTTCTCCCGCAGCGACTCGGTGAAGGACGCCGGGTCCGCGTTGTCGCGCCAGAACGCCGTGTCCGTGCGCTGCGTCAGGCCGTAATGCAGCTTGATGAAGTCGACGATGCGCGCGTAGCGCTCCCTCATGAACGCATTGAAGTGGCGGGCCACCGGCGCCGTGTCGCCATTGAACGGGAACAGCTGGCCGATCAGGTAGGCGGCCGTCTCGATGAGCCCGATGCCCGAGGACTCCAGCGGCTCGAGGAAGCCGCCCGAGAGTCCCACCGCCACGCAGTTCTTCACCCACTGCGTCTCGCGATAGCCGATCTGCAGCGTGAGCTGGCGCGGGGTCAGCGCATCTGAAGCGGGGCCGATGTAGCGGCGCAGCGTGCGCTCGGCCTCGGCGTCGTCGCAGTGCCGGCTGCTGTAGACATGGCCGATGCCGCGCCGCTCCTGCAGGCCGATGTCCCAGATCCAGCCGTGCTCCTGGGCGCTCGCGATCGTGTACGAGGCGATCGGCGCGTCGGCCCGCGCGTACGGCACTTGCATCGCGAGCGCGCGATCCACGAAGAGCACATCGCGCATCGACGAGAACGGCGAGCCCAGCGCCTCGCCGATCAGCCGGGCGCGGAAGCCGCTGCAATCGATGTAGAGCCCCGCGCGCAGCGTGCCGGCCTCGCGGGTGTGCACCGCGGCGATTGCGCCCTGTTCATCGAGGTCGACGCGGTCCACCGTCGCGATCACCCGCTTCACGCCGAGCGCCTGGCCGTGCTTTGCCAGCAGTGCGGCGAAACGCCCCGCGTCGAAGTGATACGCGTAGTTCAGCGGGCCGAGGAAATCTCCGTCGCCGGCGCGCTTCGGTGCATGGCGCGCGTCGGCGACGGCCTTCTGCAGGGTGACCGATTCGGCGAATGAGCGGCCCTCGCCGGCCTCGCCGCGCAACCAGTAGGGCAGCAGCTCGGGCGCGCCGGGGCGCTGGCTGGGCTGGCTGAACGGATGGAAGTAGTGATCGGCGCCTGGCGTGCCGGGCGGCCGCACCCAGTGGTCGAAGCGGATGCCCTGCTTGTAGGTCGCCGAGCAGGCCTCGAGGAACTCCGCCTCGCCGATGCCGATCGCCGACAGCGTCCCGCGGATCGACGGGAAGGTGCCTTCGCCGACGCCGATGATGCCGATGTCGCTGGACTCGACCAGCGTGATGCGCACGCCCCCGGTGGCGGTGCCCAGCTGCCGCGCGAGGAAGGCGGCGGTCAGCCAGCCGGCGGTGCCGCCGCCGACGATGAGGATGTCCTGGATCGGGGTCATGTCTTGTCTCCGTGAACGTTGTGGCGCGCGGGCGACAGCCCCGTGTCCATCGGGGCTGTGACCGCGTCGGGTCGTCGTAAGCGAACTACGGGTAAATGATAGGGTCCAAAATGACAACGATGTCAATCGACGCGTTGACAACGTTGTCATGCGCCGCCTACGATGTACTCAAACTACAAGAACAAGACCCGGAACAGAGCTTCACCTCAAGAGCCCACCTGGAGACAACATGACTGACCGCTTCATCCGCCGGCCGCGACTTGGCCTGACCACGCCCGTCCAGTTCGCCGTTCTCGCGCTGCTGGCCGGCGCCGCGCATGCGCAATCGACCGAGGGCGCCGCGCCGGCGCCTCAGGCCGACACGAGCGCCACCGCCACCGCCACCGCCGCATCCCCCGACGCCAAGGACAACAAGGCCCTGCCGCAAGTGGTCGTGACCGCGACCAAGCGCGCGACCTCGCTGCAGAAGACCCCGATCGCGGTGACCGCGCTCAGCGCGTCCACCATCGAGGACAACCACGTCAAGAGCATGCTCGACGTGTTCAACCTCGTGCCCAGCATGCAGGGCACGGGGCAGGGCGACCACGGCATCGTGAGCATCACGCTGCGCGGCATCGGCAATGACTCCGCCAAGACCGAATACGCCGACCCCGAGGTCGCGCTCTTCGTCGACGGCGTCTTCGCGCCGCGTCCCGAAGGCGCGGCCACGATGCTCTTCGACCTCGACGGCATCGAGGTGCTGCGCGGTCCGCAGGGCACGCTGTGGGGCCGCAACTCCACGGTCGGCACGATCAACATGAAGACGGCCAAGCCCGTGCTCAAGGACAACTCGGGCTACCTCGAGCTGGGCACCGGCACCTACAACCGGCTCGGTGCCAAGGGCGCGATCAACATCCCGTTGAGCGACACCCTGGCCGCGCGCGTGGCCTTCATCCACGAGCAGCACGACGGCTACGTCGACTACCAGAAGCCCACGCAGTACACGTTGGCGCAGCAGCAGGCCGCGTACAACGCACAGAACACCGCGGGCACCTTCCCCCCGTTCCAGCCGCTGAACTACAACCTCTTCGTCACCGGTGGACCGAAGTACAACGCGCAGGACCAGACCGCCGCGCGCCTGAGTTTCCTGTGGCAGCCGGTGAAGGCTTTCCGCTGGGACCTGTCGCTGGAGCAGTTCGCCGATCGCGGAACGCCGTCGATGAGCCTGATGCAGACGCCGCGCGCCGGCGAGAAGCTGTGGTCCGCGCTGATCGACACCGCGCCCTCGCTCAAGCGGGACTCGACCTCCATCCGCAGCCGCATGGAATACGACCTCGGCGGCATGGCGCTGGCCTATGTCGCGGGCTACACCCACTTCAAGGGATCGGGCACCTTCGACCAGGACTTCGGCGTGCAGATGCCGACGAGCTTCACCACGGGCGCCACCCATCAGGAAGACAACACCGTCTGGACCAGCTACCGCAGCCAGAGCCATGAACTGACGCTGCAGAGCACGCAGAAGCAGACCATCGACTGGGTGCTGGGCCTGTACTACGCGGCCGAGGACAACGGCATCCGCTTCGACATCCCGATCATGAACGGCACCCAGCAGGGCACCGTCAGCTGGCAGGGCTCGTTCATCCAGCCCAAGGAGACGGTCGATTCCAAGGCCGCCTTCGGCCAGGCGACCTGGAACCTCACCGACGCCTTCCATGTCACCGGCGGCCTGCGCTACACGCATGACGATCGCAAGAACATCGGCGGCCGTGGCTGGACCTGGGCCTACAACGCGGCCGCGCCGCAGATCCCGCTCAACCCGACGATCGATCCGACCGATCCGGCCAACGGCTACCAGGCGGGCAACATCAACGACGCGCATTACACCGGCAGCAAGACGACCTGGCTGGCCCGCGCGACCTACGACATCAGCAAGGACTCGATGGCCTACGCCAGCGTGTCCACCGGCTACAAGTCCGGCGGCACCGGCGACGGCGGCCTGCCCTACGGCCCGGAGACGCTGACCAACTACGAGGTCGGCTACAAGACCTCGCTGCTGGACGGCCGCATGACGTTCAACATCAGCGCGTATCACATGAAGTTCAAGGACTTCCAGTTCAGCGCGCCGGTCATCGTCAATGGCAATCGCCAGTTCGCGTACTCCAACGCCGAGGGCGCGAAGGTCTCCGGCCTGGAAGTCGAGACCGCGTGGATGATCACCAACGACGACAAGCTGCAGTTCACCGCGTCGTACACCAAGACCAAGCTGGGTCAGCTGGTCGCCGCGTCCAACGACTACCAGCTGCCGACCTGCTTCGATCCGACGCTGGGCGGCACCTGCCTGAACGTCACCGGCAACGAGCTGCCGCACGCGCCCAAGGTCTCGATCCAGCTGATGTACGAGCATGTGTTCCCGCTCGCCAACGGCGACCAGGTCGCGCCGCGCATCAGCTATCACTACCAGTCGGCCAACTGGCTGTCGGTCTTCAACCTGGGCGACGGCGACCGTCAGAAGGCCTACTCGACGGCCGACATCGCGGTGCGCTACTCGTCGAAGAAGAACTGGTACGTCGACGCCTTCGTGCGCAACGTCTCGGACGAGAAGATCAAGACCAGCGCGGGCAGCTCGGTGAGTTACGCCAACCCGGTGTGGACCGCGCAGTACGCGGCGCCGCGCACCTTCGGCGTGAACGCCGGCTACAACTTCTGAGCATCGTGCCCAGCGGCTCCATGAATCGGCGATCGGCGGCGTGCGCGCTGCTGGCCGCCGGCATTTCGGCCGCGCTCCCCGGGACCGTGTCTTCCGCGACGTCCGCGATGTCCGCGGCGGCGCCGGTTCCCCCGACGCGCGCACCGAGCTCGGTGCTGCGCGTCGCCACCTTCCCCGACCTCGACCGCGCCGCGATCGCGGCCGCGCCCCGCTGGCGCGCGCTGCATCCGGAGGTCGAGCTCAAGCTCGCGTCGATGCAGTACGCCGATCACCACCTGTCGATGACGACGGCGCTGGCCACCGGCTCCGGGCTGCCCGACGTGATGGCGATCGACCTGCGCTACATCGGCAAGTTCGCCGGCTCGGGCGGCTTCGTCGATCTCAACCAGGCGCCCTACCTGGCCGCCTCCCATGCGGGCGACTACGTGCGTTTCGCGCTCGCGCAGGGCGTGGGCCCGGGCGGGGCGCAGGTCGCCATCCCTGCCGACATCGGGCCCGGCACGCTGATCTATCGCCATGACCTGCTGGAACGCGCCGGCGTGAGCGAGGCCGAGATCACGCGCGACTGGGCCTCCTACCTCGCCGCGGGCGAGCGCATCCGCAAGGCCACCGGCGCCTACCTGATGGCCGACGCCGCGGACCTGCGCGACATCGCGCTGCGCCAGGGGCTGCAGGACGGCGAGGGCCTGTACTTCGATGCCGACGGCCGCGTGCTGGTCGAGTCGGCGCGTTTCCGCCACGCCTTCGAGCTGGGGCGGGCCGCGCGGCGGGCCGGGCTGGACGCGCGCGCGATCGCCTGGACCAACGACTGGGCCGCCGGCTTCAAGCAGGGCCGCATCGCCACGCAGATGATGGGCGCTTGGCTCGTCGGTCAACTGCGCAACTGGATCGCGCCGCAGACCGCGGGTCTGTGGCGATCGGCGCCGCTGCCCGGCGGCGTGCGCGCGGCCTACGGCGGCTCGTTCTACGCGATCCCGAAGAAGGCCGCCAACAAGTCCGCTGCCTGGGATTTCATCCGGCTGATGACCGCCGACGCGCAGGTGCAGCTCGATGCGCTGCGCCAGCTCGACAGCTTCCCCGCGATGCGCGCCGTCCACCGCGATCCGGTGATGGACGAGCCCATCGAGTTCCTCGGTGGCCAACGCGCGCGCCTGCTGTGGCGCGAGACCGCCGATCGGATCCCGGCGATCCCGGTCAACCGCTTCGACGCGCTGGCCACGACAGTGATCCGCGACGAGTTCGAGCGGGTCGTCGCCAAGGGCAAGGCCATCGCCGAGGCGCTGGCCGATGCGCGTCATCTGATCGAGCGCCGCGCGCGCCGCCGCTGAGCCCGTCGATGCGCGCCCTCCGCCTGCCCCTGCCTCGGCGCCTGCACGCGCTGATCGCGTCCGCCGCGCGCTCGCGCCGCGTCGCACCCTACCTGTTCATCGCGCCGTTCTTCGCGCTCTTCCTGGTCTTCAGCCTCTTCCCGCTGCTGTTCTCGGTCTACCTGTCGCTCCAGCAGTGGAACCCGGCCGAGGGTCTGCACACGATGCACTGGGTGGGGCTGGAGAACTACGGCTACGCGCTCACCGATCCGTGGTTCTGGGACGCGCTCTACAACACCGCGTGGTTCGCGCTGGTGGCCGGCGTGCCGCAGCACCTCGTGGCGCTGCCGCTGGCCTTCTTCATCCATCGCCGCATCAAGCGCGGCCGCGACCTGATCGTCGGCGCGTATTTCGTGCCCTACATCACCTCCAGCGTCGCCATCGCGCTGATCTTCACGACGCTGTACTCGAAAGACTACGGCCTGATCAACGCGGCGCTCGCGGAGCTGACTCGCATCCCCTTCATCGGCAGCCCGCTGGCCTCGCTGACAGCGATGCGCGAGGGCGGCATCGACTGGCTGGGCGACGCCGACGTGACGCGGCCCGCGGTGGCCTTCGTCGTGTTCTGGCGCTACCTCGGCTGGAACCTGGTGCTCTACCTGTCGGGCCTGCAGGTCATCGACAAGGACCTCTACGAGGCCGCGACGCTGGACGGCGCGAGCGAGTGGCAGCAGTTCCGCCACGTCACGCTGCCGCTGCTCAAGCCGATGATGTTCTTCGCGGTGACGCTGACGATCATCGGCAACCTGCAGCTCTTCGAGGAACCCTTCATCCTCGTGGACGGTGAGAAGGGCGTGGCCTCGTCGGTGATGACGACGGCGATCTTCATGTACCGGACCGCCTTCTCGGACGGCGACTTCGGCACCGCCTCGGCGATGTCGTGGCTGATGTTCGTGCTGATCGCCGCGCTGACCTGGGTCAACGCGCGGCTCTTCGGCCGCGATCCGAGGAGCAGCCATGGCGCGCGCTGAGATGACGTGGTCGTCGCCACCGGTGCCCGCGCCGCGCGCGCGTGACGGGCAGCGTCGCCGGCGTCCCGCCGGACGGCCGTGGCTGGCCTGGCTGATCGTGGCGGTGGGCGCGCTGGTGCTGGTGTCGCCGCTGTACTTCACCTTCGTCTTCGCGACGCACGGCCGGGCCGAGATCTTCGACACGCCGCCGCCGCTGTGGTTCGGCGGCGCGGCGGCGTCCAACCTCACGCTGCTCGAGGAGCGCCTGCCCTTCTGGCGCAACCTGGGCATGAGCCTGTACGTGGCCTCGATGACGACGGCGCTCAACCTGCTGCTGTGCTCGCTGGCGGGTTACGCCTTCGCGGTCTACGAGTTCCGCTTCAAGCGCGCGCTCTTCGCGGTGGTGCTGGGCTCGATGATGCTGCCGGCCTTCCTGCACATGATCCCGAGCTTCATGGTGATGGACGCGCTGGGCTGGATCGACGAACCGCGCGCGCTGTACGTGCCCGCGGCGGCGAGCGCCCTGGGCATCTTCCTGATGCGGCAGTACATCGGCTCGGCCATCCCGCCGGACCTGCTCGACGCGGCGCGCATCGACGGCTGCGGTGAGCTGCGCATCTTCTGGAGCATCGTGCTGCCGCTGCTGACGCCGGCGCTGGGCACGCTCGGACTGATCACCTTCATCGCGAGCTGGAACAACTTCGTCGCGCCGCTGGTGGTGATGCGCTCGGCCGAGCACTTCACGCTGCCGCTGGCGCTGCGCTCGATGCAGGCGCCCAACAACACCGAATGGGGCGCGCTGATGATCGGCAGCGCCATCGCGATGCTGCCCCTGCTGGTGGCGTACTTCTTCAGCGCCCGGCGGCTCGTCGCCGGGCTGACCTCCGGCGCCGTGCGCGGCTGACCGAACCTCCGCCATGACTTCCTCGATCCCTTCGATCGCCTCGATCCCCCCGACAACAACGACCACGACGCCGACCATGCACGCGAACGACGCCAACCCCGCCGCCGACACCGCCACTTTCCACTCGCTGATCCAGTCGCTGCCGGCGGACTTCCAGTGGGGCTCCGCCACCAGCGCCGCGCAGATCGAGGGCGCGGCCCGCGAGGACGGCAAGGGCGAATCGATCTGGGATCACTTCTGCGCGCAGCCCGGCCGCATCAAGGACGCCTCCAACATTGACGTGGCCTGCGACCATTACCGCCGTTATCCGGAGGACGTGAAGCGCATGCAGTGGCTGGGGCTGGACGCCTACCGGTTCTCGTTCTCGTGGCCGCGTGTGCAGCCGCTGGGCCGCGGCGCCTGGAACGAGGCGGGCTTCGACTTCTATGACCGCCTGATCGACGAGCTGCTCGAGGCCGGCATCAAGCCCAACGCGACGCTGTATCACTGGGACCTGCCGCAGGCGCTGGACGCCTCCATCGGCGGGCTGCTGTCGCGCGACGTGGTGCCGCTGTTCGCCAACTACGCCGCCGAGATCGCGCGCCGTTTCGGCGACCGGCTCTCGACGATCGCCACGCTCAACGAGCCCTGGTGCTCGGCGACGCTGGGCTACGAGACCGCGCAGTTCGCGCCCGGCCACACCAACCGCGCGGAGGCCTACCAGGTCTCGCACCACCTGCTCATGATGCATGGCGCGGCGATGCAGTCGATGCGCGCGGTCGGGTCGAAGGCGCAGCTGGGCATCGTGCTCAACCACACGCCGTCCTTCCCGGCCGATCCGCTCAGCGAGGACGACCGCCGCGCCGCGCGCATCGATGACGGCACCAACGTGCGCTGGTACATGGACCCGGTGTTCCGCGGCCAGTACCCGGCCGACATCGTCGAGTACCTCGGCGCCGACGCGCCGCGCGTGCAGGACGGCGACCTCGCGCTGATCCAGCAGCCGCTGGACTTCCTGGGCATCAACTTCTACACGCGCAGCGTGCTCAACGCGCAGCAGCAGTTCGTGACCCCGCCGGGCGAGCTCGGCTTCACCGACATGGGCTGGGAGATCTATCCGCAGGCGCTGACGCAACACCTGCTGCGCATCACCCGCGAGTACACGCCGCCGCCCATCGTCATCACCGAGAACGGCATGGCCAACGCGGATGCTGTCGTCGACGGCCGCGTGCCCGACGCGGCGCGCATCGCCTACCTGCGCGGCCACCTCGAGGCGCTGGCCCAGGCGGTGGCGCTGGGCGCCGACGTGCGCGGGTATTTCTACTGGAGCCTGCTGGACAACTTCGAGTGGAACTCGGGCTACCTGAAGCGCTTCGGGCTGTTCCACGTCGACTACGCGACGCAGGAACGCCTGGCCAAGGACAGCGCCCACTGGTACCGCGATCTGATCACGGCGTTCAAGGCGGGCCGCTGAATCTGTCGCCGCGCGACGCTGAACGGCTCTGAGCGGCGCCGGTCACTGGCCCTCGTCGGCCAGCGCATCGGAGTCGCCGGGTCACGCGGCCGGACTGTGGCAGCATGCGGGACTTCCGCGTGAGCGGGCGGGGCGGGCACGCCTCGTGCCGCGTCACGTGAGGACAGACTGCATGGGTGAAGGAGTGTTGGGCATGAGGCAAGGCGATCCCGGCGACGTGACGGCGTCGCGGCTGCTGGCGGACGTGGGTGCCACGCATGTGCGTTTCGCCAGCCAGGGCGGTGCGTCCGAGCCGCTGGAGCATGTCGCGCGCTACGTGTGCCGCGACTTCGACACGCTCGCCGACGCGATCTTCTATCACCTGCATCGCGAGGGCCTGCCGCGCCCGCGCAGCTGCGCGATCGGCATCGCCACGGCCATCACCGGCGATCACGTGCGGATGACCAACCACCACTGGAGCTTCTCCACGCGCGCGCTGCAATCGGCGCTGGGCGCGGAGCGGCTGCTGGTGATCAACGACTTCACCGCGCTGGCGCTCGCGCTGCCCGCGCTCGGGCCGCAGGCCATGCGCAAGATCGGCGGCGGCGAGGCCGTCGCCGGCGCGGCCCGGGGGCTGGTGGGGCCGGGAACGGGACTCGGCGTGTCGGGCCTGCTGCCGTCGGAGGACGGCACGACGATGGTCGCCGTGGGCGGGGAGGGCGGTCACGCGACCCTGTCCTCCTATGACCCCGAGGAGCGCCCGGTGCTGGACCTGCTGCATCGGCGCTTCGGCCATGTGTCGGCGGAACGCGCGGTGTCGGGACCGGGGCTGGAGAACCTCTACACCGCGCTGGCGGAACTGCGCGGGCTGAAGCTCGCGCCGGGAGAAGGCCGCGACGCGCCCGCGATCACCGCGGCGGCGCTGGCCGGCGAGCCCTTCAGCAGCGAGGTGCTGACGATGTTCTGCGCGCTGCTGGGCGACGTCGCGGGCCACGTGGCGCTGACGCTGGGCGCGCGCGGCGGGCTCTACATCGGCGGCGGCATCGTGCCGCGGCTGGGCGAGTGGTTTGACCGCAGCCCGTTCCGCGCGCGGTTCGAGTCCTGCGGCCGCCTGACCTCGTACCTGCGCGCCATTCCGACCTACGTCGTGCACGAGGCCGACCAGGCCGCGCTGCTTGGCGCCAGCCGGGCGCTGGACCGGGACGTGCTCACGCACTGAGCCCGGCGCCGGGCCGGCCGGAGAGACCGCAGGCCCGGCCTTCCGATTTACTTCGAACGACGCTCGGCGCTCTTGCGCGAGATGCGCGCCAGGCGCTGCTGCTTGGCCGGCCAGCGCAGCGCCACGATCGCCAGGGCGAGCGCGGCCAGCCACGCCGCGTTCATCGCGCCGCCGCCACCGCCGCCCGACGAGGTGTCGGTGGGCGTGGTCGGCGTTGTCGGGGTGGTGGGCGTCGTGGGCGTGGGCGTGGTCGTGGTCGGTGCGACGGCGGCCACCGCGGCGCTGGCGTCCAGCATGCCGGCGCCGCAGTTGGCCGTGTTGCAGTTGCACTCGAGCTGCGGCTGCGTGCTGTTGCCCGCGACGCAGGCGGCCACGCCGGAGACCGCGCTCGGGAAGGCGCGGGCCGTCGACTGCAGGGTGCTCTTGATCTGCGCGGGCGTGAGGCCCGAGTTCGCCGACAGCATCAGCGCCACCGTCGCGCTGACCAGCGGCGTCGAGAAGCTCGTGCCCGTGCCGTAGGTGTAGGCGTTGCTGCCCGCCACCGGCGACGTCGTGCCGCTGTTGGTGGCAGTGACGATCGGATAGAGGCAGGGGCTGCCCGAGGTCGTGTTGACGCAGTTGCCGCCCGGCGCGCTGATCGTGATCTGCGGACCGAGGTTGGAGAACCCGACCTTCGTGCCCGAATGCCGCAGGCCCGCGACCGCGATCACGTTGTTGCAGTTGGCCGGCGTGCCGACGGCGATGCCGCCTGCCTTGGTCGGATCGTCGTTGTCCACGCCGTTGCCTGCGGCCACCACGACGGTCGAGCCCGCGCCCACGGCCGCGTCGATGGCGCTCTGGTAGGTCGTGGAGCAGGCGCCGTCGCCGCCCAGGCTCAGATTGATGACCTTGGCGACGTTGGTGTTGGTCGGGAGGCCCGGCACGGTCACGCCGGCCGCCCAGCGCATGCCGGCGGCGATGTCGGAGGCCCAGCCGCCGCACTTGCCCAGCACGCGGATCGGCAGGATCTTGGCGTTGTAGGCCAGGCCGGCCATGCCCTGGCCGTTGTTGGTGAGCGCGGCGATCAGGCTGGAGACGCGCGTGCCGTGCCAGGAGCTGTCGCTGATGTCGTCCTTGGAGCACGTGGTGCCCAGCAGGCCCGCGTCGATGTCGGCCTGGCTGACCCAGTCGCCGGGGTCGCTCGGATCGCTGTCGGCGCCGTTGCCGTCATTGGCCGCGGCGATCTGGCTGGCGGTGGCCGTGTTGCCGTTGTTGTAGCCGACCAGGTCGTAGCCGGACAGGAACTGACCGCTCAGGTCGGGATGGTCCAGGCGCACGCCGGTGTCCAGCACCGCGACGGTGACGCCGGTGCCGGTGGCCTTGTCCCAGGCGGCGGGCGCGTTGATCGACGAGATCAGCGTCGAGTCCGGCGGCTTCAGGTACCACTGGCCGGCGGTGACGTTGAGCGAGGTGGCCGTGGCGTACAGCGGGTCATTGGGCACCGCGAAGTGTTTCCACCAGCGGTCGACCTCGACGAGCTCCACGTCGGGATCGGCGGCCAGGCGGCGGGCCAGCTCGGCCGAGCTCATGCCGGCGGCGACGTAGACGTGGGTGCGGCTGTCCAGGCTCACGCGGGCCTGCAGCGAGGCGGCGTGGCGCAGGCCCAGCGTGGTGCCGCGGACCTGGGCGATGTCCTTGGCCTCATAGGCGGTCGCGCGCACGGAGAGCGGGCGCGCCTTGACCGCGTCGGCCTGGGCCTTGAAGCGCACGATGACGCGCGCGAAGTCGGGCTGCTGGTCCGGTCTCACCGCCGTGCCGCTGGCCGCTGCCGCGGTGCTGGCTCCGAACAGGCCCGACAACATCGCACCCGCGACCATGGCGGCCGCCAGGCGCTTCGGCAAAGACAGCACGAACATGCGAGAACTCCACAAATCTGGGTTAGCCAGTTTATGGGGGTCGCTGCTAAGAAGTTGCTAATCCTCTGACACATTTGCGGGCTCACCTCACCCTGAAGAGGGGATTTCTCACGCAAACGAGGAACGCCCTCCCGCCAAGTGGTGACGGTTCGTATCCGCGACGCGAG
Organism: Roseateles sp. So40a; assembly: GCF_048081605.1. Classification (NCBI taxonomy): domain Bacteria; kingdom Pseudomonadati; phylum Pseudomonadota; class Betaproteobacteria; order Burkholderiales; family Sphaerotilaceae; genus Roseateles; species Roseateles sp. So40a. Next base: position 5,681,217 of record NZ_CP182288.1, read on the forward strand.
CGGACATGAAAAAACCCCGCCAGGGCGGGGCTTCGGGGGAGGGGCGAGGGTCGCTTACTTGGCGACGACCTTGACCATCTCCAGCACCTTGTTCGAGTAGCCCCACTCGTTGTCGTACCAGGACACGAGCTTGACGAAGGTGCCGTCCAGGGCGATGCCGGCGTCGGCGTCGAAGATCGAGGTGCGCGGGTCGCCGCGGAAGTCGGTGGCGACGACCTTGTCCTCGGTGTAGCCCAGCACGCCCTTCAGGGCGCCTTCGCTCTGGGCCTTCATCTCGGCGCAGATCTCCGCGTAGGTGGCGTTGTTGTTGAGCTCGACGGTCAGGTCGACGACGGAGACGTCGGAGGTCGGCACGCGGAAGGACATGCCGGTCAGCTTCTTGTTGAGCTCGGGGATCACCACGCCCACGGCCTTGGCGGCACCGGTGGAGGACGGGATGATGTTCTCGAGGATGCCGCGGCCGCCGCGCCAGTCCTTGTTGGACGGGCCGTCGACGGTCTTCTGCGTGGCGGTGGTGGCGTGCACGGTGGTCATCAGGCCGCGCTTGATGCCCCACTTGTCGTTGAGCACCTTGGCCAGCGGGGCCAGGCAGTTGGTGGTGCAGCTGGCGTTGGAGATGATGGCCTGGCCGGCGTAGGTCTTGTCGTTGACGCCGTAGACGAACATCGGGGTGTCGTCCTTGGACGGGGCCGACATGATGACCTTCTTGGCGCCGGCGGCGAGGTGCTTCTCGCCGGTTTCCTTGGTCAGGAACAGGCCGGTGGCCTCGACGACGATGTCGGCGCCGACCTCGTTCCACTTCAGCTCGGCGGGGTCCTTGACCTGGGTCAGGCGGATGCGCTGGCCGTTGACGATCAGGGTGTTGCCATCGACCGCGACTTCGCCGTCGAAGCGGCCGTGCACGCTGTCGTACTTCAGCATGTAGGCGAGGTAGTCCGGCTCGAGCAGATCGTTGATGCCGACGATCTGGATGTCCTTGAAGTTCGCCACGGCGGCGCGGAACACCATGCGGCCGATGCGACCGAAGCCGTTGATACCGATCTTGATGGTCATGAGGAAAGTCTCCTGCGAGTGAAATGAAACCGTTGTCGCCCGGGGGCGTCGGGTGACGCGCCTGCCGGGCCGGTATTTCCGTCGCCCTGCCGTCGCGCCGCCGAAGTGTTCTGTGTCCCCGCTCTCGACAGGCCGCTCGGAGGAGCCGCCCGGAAAGCCGGAAACGTGCGATTTGAACAGATAGTCGGCGCCCGACGTTTCGAGCGGGTTACCAGGTTACGGCGACGCGACCGCAGTGGTTTCATCGCCCAGCTTCAACTTGCCGCAAGGCACGTCGATCTGGATCGTCTGGCCGAACAGGTCGTTGGCCATCTTGTCGGGCTTGAGGCGTAGATCGCGGGCCTCCAGCCATTTCAGGAAGGTCAGCCGGTTCGGATTGACCGGTTGCCCTGCTTCCACCTCGTTGGGCAGGCGCGGCCCGTAGATCGTGTAGTTCACCTTGAACGGGCAGTTCATGGTGTCGAAGTCGAAATCGGCCTTCAGCGTGTCCAGGTCCTGGACCATGCCCAGGAATCTCGTCAGCGGCAGCTGTGCGTTGTTGAGGGCATAGACGCGATAACCGGGGGGCAAGGTCGTGAACTGCTGGCGCATCACCACGGGGCCCTTGAGCGCGTCGGTCTCGCCCGTCAGGCAGGGCATCCGGGACCGGGCGGCCCACGCGACGGTGGCACGCACCGCTTCGGGGGAGGCGTTGGTGTAGAGCACCTTGACCTCGGGGATGCCCGAGGCGTCCGACGACCCGCCCGAGGGCTGACGGGTCGGGAAGAAGGTCAAGGTCAGCACCACGTGTTCGACGTCACGCGAGCTGCTCGACTCGTCGATGCGGACGCCGTCCGCCGGCTGCACGATGCAGGCCGTCGGAATGCTGGGGCGATCGGGCGGCATGGGCAGCGGAGCCAGGCCGCTGTTGTTGAAGTTGAACTCCTGCACGGCCTGGACACTGCCATCCGAGGGCTGCAGGCAAGGCAATCGGTAGCGGTCCACGTAGCGCCGAACGACCTTGAGCTGATCCTCGCGCAGGGTGTTGGCGAGGATCTCGATCTCGGGCGCCGCAGTCGGTGTCGAGAAGCGCAGCAGCACACGCGCCCATGGCGAACCGCGGTCCAGATCGCTGCGCGGGGGAAAGGTCGGCGGCTCGGCGGGGCGTTGCAGGCAAGCGAGCGATTGGGCCTCGCTGGCGGGGGTGGCCTCGGTGCGGGCTTGCGCGCAGGCGCTGTTGGCGCTCAGCAGCAGCGCGAGCGCGCCGGCCAGCGGGGCGATGTGACGGTGCGGCATCGGAATCCTTGTTGTCCTGTCCCTGTGCCCGCGCGGCGATCGATCGCCGTCATCCGGGCGCGGCGCAGTCTATGCGTGCGACCTTGGGCGCGGCCTCAGGGCTTTCGGGGGTGATGACCGGGATCCGACGGGCGGAAACGACAAAGGGGTGCCAGAGGCACCCCTTGGAGGGAGACGGCGGCGGACCCGAGCGGATCCGCGCCGTCGATGGCGTGGGCGATCAGCCCTTCCCCAATCAGCCCTTCAGCCGCGCCTGACCGATCACGACCTTCACCGTGTCGGCGACGTTCTCGGGCGTGAAGCCGAAGTGCTTGAACAGCACGTTGGCCGGGGCCGATTCGCCGTAGGTGTCCAGGCCGACCACGGCCGACACGCCGTACTTCCACCACAGGTCCGTCACGCCGGCCTCGATGGCCACGCGCGGCAGGCCGTCCGGCAGCACGCTCTTCTTGTACTTGGCGTCCTGGCGGTCGAACAGGCTCGTGCAGGGCATCGACACGACGCGCACCGCGATGCCGGCCACGGCCAGCTGCTGCTGCGCCGCGATGGCCAGCTGCACTTCCGAACCGGTGGCGATCAGCACCGCTTGCGCCTTCTTCTTCAGGCCGATGTCGGCCGGCTCGCTCAGCACGTAACCGCCGCTGGTGATCGCGTCCACGGCCTCGCCCGACTTCTTCAGGTAGGGCAGGTTCTGGCGGCTCAGCGCCAGCACGCTCGGACGCTGGGCATTGGCCAGGGCCAGGGTCCAGGCCACCGCGGTCTCGGCGGTGTCGGCCGGACGCCAGACATCCAGGCCGGGGATCAGGCGCAGGCTGGAGACATGCTCGACGGACTGGTGCGTCGGGCCGTCCTCGCCCAGGCCGATCGAGTCGTGCGTGAACACGTGGATCACGCGCTGCTTCATCAGCGCGGCCATGCGGATGGCGTTGCGGCTGTAGTCGCTGAAGGTCAGGAAGGTGCCGCCGTAGGGGATGAAGCCGCCATGCAGCGCGACGCCGTTCATGATCGCGGCCATGCCGAACTCGCGCACGCCGTAGTTGATGTGGCGGCCGCCGTTGGAGCTGCCGTCTTCTTCCAGGCGGAAGGCGGGGGTGCTCTTGGTGTTGGTCAGGTTGGAGCCGGTCAGGTCGGCCGAGCCGCCCAGCAGCTCGGGCATCGCAGCGGTGAAGGCTTCCAGCGCGAGCTGGCTGGCCTTGCGCGTGGCGACGGTCTCGGCCTTGTCATGCGCGCCGATGACGGCCTGCGCGGCGACGTCGGCGAAGTTGGCCGGCAGCACGCCCGCGATGCGGCGCGAGAACTCGGCGGCCTGCTCGGGGAATTGCGTCGCGTAGGCGTCGAACTTGTCGTCCCAGGCGGTCTCGACGGCGGCGCCGGAGGCCTTGGCGTCCCAGTCGGCGTAGACCTCGGCGGGCAGCACGAAGGGCTCGTGCGACCAGCCCAGCGCCTCGCGGGTCAGCTTGATCTCCTCGGCGCCCAGCGGCTCGCCGTGGGCCTTGGAGGTGTTGGCGCGGTTGGGGCTGCCCTTGCCGATGTGCGTCTTGGCGATGATCAGCGAGGGCTTGTCCTTGCTGGTCTTGGCCAGCGCGATGGCGGCGTCGACGGCGTCGACATCGTGGCCGTCGACCGGGCCGATGACGTTCCAGCCGTAGGCCTCGAAGCGCTTGGCGGTGTCGTCGCCGAACCAGGGGCCGACCTGGCCGTCGATGGAGATGCCGTTGTCGTCGTAGATCGCGATCAGCTTGTTGAGCTTCCACGAGCCGGCCAGCGAGCAGGCTTCATGGCTGATGCCTTCCATCAGGCAGCCGTCGCCCAGGAACACGTAGGTGTGGTGGTCGACGATGGCGTGACCGTCCTTGTTGAACTCCTTGGCGAGCTGCTTCTCGGCCAGCGCCAGGCCGACGGCGTTGGTGATGCCCTGGCCGAGCGGGCCGGTGGTGGTCTCGACGCCCGGGGTGATGCCGACTTCCGGGTGGCCCGGGGTCTTGGAGTGCATCTGGCGGAAGGCCTTGAGCTCGGCGATCGGCAGGTCGTAGCCGGTCAGGTGCAGCAGCGCGTAGATCAGCATCGACCCGTGGCCGTTGGACAGCACGAAGCGGTCGCGGTCCGGCCACAGCGGATTGGTCGGGTTGTGGCGCAGGTGGCGCTTCCACAGCGCGACGGCGATCTCGGCCATGCCCATGGGGGCGCCCGGGTGGCCCGAGTTGGCCTGCTGGACGGCGTCCATCGCCAGGGCACGGATGGCGTTGGCCATCTGGGTGGTGTTGGGGGAGGCGACGGCAGCGCTGGTCTCAGCCATGTTGGTCTCGGCGGGAGTTGGGGCAAACCCGGCATTCTAGTGATCCTCCGCAAACCCGCTTCGGGCGCCCCGCTTTGTTGCGAATCCTCGCCATAGCCGGGCTATGGCTCCGGTTCGCGCCTAGCGGTGCATCCCGAATCGGATTCGCGGCGGACCACTAGAGTCGATCGCTAAACTGCGGGGCTCAAATTTCTGGGTTTTCGATGCGAGCCATGATCCTCGCGGCCGGGCGCGGCGAGCGCATGCGGCCGCTGACCGACCACACGCCCAAGCCCTTGCTGAAGGTGCGCGGCAAGCCGCTGATCGAGTGGCACATCGAGGCCTTCGCCCGCGCCGGCATCCGCGACATCGTCATCAACACCGCCTGGCTGCACGAGCAATTCGAGGCCACGCTCGGCGATGGCGCGCGCTTCGGCGTGCGGCTGCATTACAGCCATGAAGGCGAGCGCTACGGCCGCACGCTGGAGACGGGCGGTGGCATCGCCACGGCGCTGGACCTGTTGTGCGCCGATGGCGACGAGGCCTTCTGGGCGGTCTCGGCGGACATCTTCATCCCCGAATTCGTCTTCGATCCGGCGACCGCCGCGGCCTTCGTGGCGAGTCCTCTGCTGGCGCATCTGTGGTTCGTGCCCAAGCAGCCGCGGCATCCGACGGGCGACTTCGGCATCGATGCCGAGGGCTTCGCGACGATTGACGGCGACCTGGAGGTCTACAGCAACATCGGGCTGTACAAGCGCGCGTTCTTCGATGGCGTGACGCCGGGAGAGCATCAGCGCATCCGCTTCAGCCTGGACCGCGCGATCGCCGCGCGCGCCGTGACGGCCGAGCTCTACACCGGGCCGTGGGCGAATGTGGGGGCGCCGGAGCAGTTGGCTGAGTTGAACGCCATCGGTTGAGGCCTCGTCGGTTTGAGATCGCAATTTGCGATCTCAAAGCGGTGGGCGAAGCGCCGATCGCATCGAACCTACGACCATCCCGGCTCCGATCGCCAAGTCGCCGGGAATCCCAGTTCCGATGACGACACGGACGGGTACTTCGAGAAGATCGCCTCGAGGTCTTCCACCCACGTATTGGGCAGGCGAGTCTGACGGAGCAGGTACTGAATCACAGTGGCGGTCGCGAAGAAGCTCTTCTGATCGCGGAACTTGATGCCCGCCTTCTTGTAGTTCGCGGGAGCGACACCCAGCTTCACGCGAAGGATCTGACCATGATGCGCCGCCAGATTCCGCACGACGGTCAAGCTGTGGATCCAGGACTTGAAGACGTCGGGTTCGTCGATCGCAAAGCGCCTGGAAATGGCCTTCTTGTCGTTGACGTCGCGAAGGATCGAGTAGGTACGCGACCACAGTCCAAAACTCACGCACTCCGCAACAGCCCAACTTGGCGGAAGGTACGGCTCGTCGTACTTCGCCAAGTAGTGTTCGACAAACCGCTTTCCCTCTGCTCGCCGGACCTCCTCCTCGATCTTGCGGATGAGATGGCCCATACCCCAATCGCGAGTGGGCTTGAAGATGCCGGGCAGCAAGAACCAGTGTGGCGAGTGCTTCAGGCTGAGCGCATCTGCAATAGCGGTGCGAATCGCAACCTCTAGTCGATCGATCGCGGCCGCAGTCGCCGCTCGCAACTCTCGGTCAAATTCACAGCGATCAATGATCTGACCAAACGATGAGCCGGATGGAAAGCGCTGCGAACTCGCATCGACGAGGTGATGCCAATAGCCCTTCAGCCGGTACGCTCCGACACCGCGCAAAAAGTCGAGTGCTATCCGCTTTGTGCACTTGCTGACGACCAAGCCTCGGTCCTCAAGCTTCTGGAGCAACACCTCCGGTGAAGAGGCCTTCTTCAGATAGGACACCTTCTGCTGGGACACGCGCTGCCCACCAAATAGAAAACCCGCCTTTTGCACGTCTGCTTTCGCAGAACCCTGGCCGAAAACCAGGACGTGTGGCGGGTGTGTTGCGGCGAAGTCTAACGCGATGCCATTGGTCGTCGCAAGTCCGGATCGGCATCGCATCCCCAGAGACGAGTCCAGCCGCAAAGCCTGACCATCACGAGAGACACCCATCATGCAAGACCTGACACCTTCGCACGATGGGCTGTTCGAAAGCAGATCAAAGGGCCGTGTCCAAGCCGCAGTTGACGCAGATCAGCTGCGAGTTAGAAATGGCGTGTGTGCAGCGAAGCACTGTGGCGTCGACGCGCCAGATCTTTCAGTTCACCGGATGCCAGCGCATCCACGCCATTCGCAGGTTCGCCACGGCGAAGGGGCATGTGCCTGTCGCCACGAACAGCGCTCACCGCGCCGTCGCCACCGGCCGCCCGGCCCAGCGCTCGCACTGCTGCCGCACGAGCTCGTTGAGCAGCTGCTCGCGCTCGACCACGCCGCGCGCCCACGTCGCGTCGTTGCCCTGCCAGCGCATCTCCTCGCGGACATAGCGCAGCGCGGGCTCCGCCTTCAGCGCCACCGCGTGCGGCTCCAGCGCATGCAAGGTCACGTTGAGGTCCTCGCGCAGGCTGCGGTGCTCGCCGCTCTTGGGATCGACGAAGGTTCCGTCCAGCCCGAACCGGCAGGCCTGGAAACGGTTGAACGTGTAGGGCAGGTAATCGTCCTCGTGCAGCGCGAACGGCTGATCGTGCGAGATCCACCGCGCCAGGCACTGGATCAGCGCCGCCAGCGCCGACGCCTTCTCGATCGTCAGCGGCGTGTCGAGCACGCGCACCTCGATCGTCCCGTACTCGGGCTTGGGCCGGATGTCCCAATAGAAGTCCTTCATGCTCTTCACGACGCCCGTGTGCGTCATCTTCTCGAAGAACACCAGGAAGTCGTCCCAGGTCAGCACGAACGGCGCGCGCCCCGACAACGGGAACGCGAACACCGAGTTCAGCCGCGCCGAATGGAAGCCCGTGTCATTGCCCTGCACGTAGGGCGAAGACGCCGACAACGCGATCAGGTGCGGGATGAATCGCGACAGCCCATGCAGCAGCCGCAGCGCATGGTCCGGGCCCTCGCAGCCGATGTGCACGTGCTGCCCGAACACCGTGAACTGCTTGCTCAGGTAGCCGTACAGCGACGAGATCTCCTGGAAACGCGGCTTGTCGAAGATGCGCTGCTTGCTCCAGTGCTGGTACGGGTGCGTGCCCCCGCCCGACAGGCCCAGGTTGAGCTTGTCGGCGCTGCGCACCAGCGCGTCGCGCGTGATCGTCAGCTGCTCCAGCACCTGCTCGTAGTTCGTGCACACGTTGGTGCAGAGCTCGATCATGCTGTCGGTGATCTCCGGCGTGACATCGCCGGGCACGGTCTCGCCCTTCATCACGCGCAGCAGATCCTTGGACCCCGGCATCAGGTCGTAGTCGTGGCGGTTGACGATCTGGAGCTCCAGCTCCACGCCCATCGTCAACGGTTTCGAGATGGCAAACGGTTCGAGGCTCATCGCTTCGCAGCCTCCTTCACAGGCGTTTCAGGGTGATGCTCGCCGGCCAGGCGCAAGCCCCATTGCACGGCGATCGGTCCGACCAGCTCCATCAGCGCGATCGTGGACAACACGACCGGCGCCAGCATCGCGGCGACCGGCGGGTGATGCAGTTGCACCTCGCTGAACAGCACCAGCATCGTGCCCGACACCGGGCTCAGGCACACCGCCAGCGCGATGCCCTGGCGCGCGTCGATGCCGCTCAGCCGGGCCATGCCGGTCAGCGCCAGCGCCTTGGCCAGCAGTCGCAGCAGCAGCAGCGCCAGCGCCAGCACCGCGCCCGTCGCCAGCGCCTGCAGCGTCCACGCGGAACCGACCGCCACGAACAGCATCAGCACCAGCACGCCACCGGCCGTGCCGAAGTGGCGCGGCCAGACCCAGGGACGCTCGGTCGTGTTGCGCAGGATCATCCCGGCCAGCAGCGGCACCAGCAGCGTCGACAGGTTCAGCACCCGCGCCACGCTCAGCGCCACCAGCACCAGCCCCAGCAGCATCAGCACGGAGTTCTCGTTGCGCAGGTCCAGGCGGCGCATCAGGTTGGCGGTCAGCCGCGCCAGCAGCGCCGCCACGATGATCGAGCCGATGAACGCGTACAGCGGCTGCGCGACGGCCTCGAGCCAGTCGCCCTTCTGGTCCAGCGCCAACCAGCCCAGCAGCAGCTTGTGCGCGAGCACGCCGTAGATCGTGTTCAGCGCCGTCAACGCCAGCATGCGCTCGCTGACCTGACCCGCCGCGCGCAGCTCCGCGCCCACGCGCCCGACGACAGCCGCGCTGGAGGCGATCGTCAGGATCGCGCAGCTGAACGACACCAGGGGGCTCACGCCCAGCAGCGTCAGCCCGTAGCCGACGACCACGAACGAAGCAAGCGCCTCGGCCGCGCTCGCGCCCAGCAGCGCCTTGTTGCTGCGCAGCCAGCGCAGGTTCACGCGAGAGCCCATCTCGAACAGCAGCAGCGCCAGCGCGAGATCCACCACCAGCCGCAGCCGCACGTCCAGCGCGCCGTTGGCGAAGATGCCGTGGCCCAGCGCGGCCAGCACCATGCCCACCACGCTGTAGCCGACCACACGCGGCAGTCCGAGTCGGCGGTTGACGAATTCGCCGAGCACGCCGGCGGCCACCATGGTCAGCGAGGCCCAGAACAGCCAATCCGGGCGCGGCGGCCAGGTGCTGAACTGCAGGAAGTTCGCAAGGTCGTTCATCAAAACGAAGGTTCTCCTCGATTCGTGGACGGCGGCCAGTCCGGCCGGGGATGCCCCCGATCATCGGCCCAATCCCGTGACTTGCGTGCAAGCCACGGACAGGCGCTGGCAGCCTTTACTTGTCGGCTTTACCGATTGCCGGTCATCGGCACTCGGCAGGAGCGCTGTTTGCCGCGCTCATGCCGCTCTCGTCACACGCTCGGCAATCGGCGGGTCCACCGTGCCGGGGAACGCGCGCCTGAGGCCGTCAGGGTCAGGACTTGCCGGCGGGATCGGCCGGCGGCGAAGAGCGCACGACCGTCAGGTCGCCGCTCGCCAGCCAGTCTGCCATTGATTGGCCGTTGTCACGGCGCAATGCGCCCCCGGGGTCCTGCGTGCCGGTCACGCCCTCCCACCCGTTGCGTCCCGCGCGCTTGACCGCGTAGAGCGCCTCGTCGGCCAGCGCGACGGTGGCGGCCCAGTCCAGCGCGCGCGGATGCGCTGGCGACAGCGGGAACGCCGCGAAGCCCACCGAGCAGGTCACGTCAACCTGCCGGCCCTCGCCCAGGTCGAAGGGCGCGCCGCTGACCTGCCGCCGCGCGCGTTCGGCCAGCTCGGCCGCGAACCGGCGCGAGGTGTCGCGCGCCACGATCAGGAATTCCTCGCCGCCCCAGCGCACGAGATAGTCCGCCTCGCGGAACACGGCGGTGAGGCGCTCGCGCATCTGCTGCAGCACCGCGTCGCCGGCGGCGTGGCCGAGCCGGTCGTTGAGCGCCTTGAAGTGGTCCAGGTCCAGCAGGAAGAAGATGAGGTCGGCATCATCGGCCGGCGCGAGCGCCTGCTCATGGCGGCGCACCGCGAGCGCCACGTCCGCCTCGATGTGCTGCGTGAGGAAGCGCCGGTTGCGCAAGCCGGTGAGCGGATCGGACAGGCTGGATTCCTCCAGCGCCGCGGTCTTGGCCTGCAGGTCGCCCGACAGCCGTTCCAGCTCTGCGGTGCGCGCGCGCACCTTGATCTCCAGCGCCAGCTGCGAGCGGCGCAGGTACGCGGTCCGCAGCGCCACCAGCGCGTAGACCAGCGCGATCACCGCCGCGCTGCCCAGCGTGCGCGCCCACCAGGTCTGCCACCAGTCCGGCATCACGCGCACGGGGATGCTGAGCTCCAGCGGGCTCCACACGCCGTTGCGGTTGGTGCCGCGCACCCGGAGCCGGTATTGGCCGGGGTCGAGGTTGGTGTAGACCGCCACGCGCAGGTCCGCGCCGGTGCTGATCCACTCCGGATCGAAGCCCTCGAGTTGATACGTGTAGCGGTTGCGCTCGGGCTCGCTGAAGTCGAGCGCCGCGAACTCGATGCTGAAGCTGCGGTTGCTCGCGTCCAGCGTCAGGCCGTCGCGCGGGAGCTTGCCCGCGGCCAGGCGCTGGCCGTCCACGCGCAGCTCGGTGGCGACGAGCGCCGGCTGATACGCCCAGGCCTCGAAACGCTCCGGCGTCACGACGAGCACGCCCTTGCTGCCGCCGAACAGCAGCCGGCCGTCGCGCGTCTTCAGGTAGGCGCGGAACCAGCCGGTGCCGATGTCCACGCCGTCCGCGTTGGTCAGCTCGTAGTAGCTGTCCTTGGCCGGGTCGTAGACGAAGCTCTGCGACCAGATGCGCCCCTCGGCGTCCTCGAGCAGGTTCGCGCCGAACGCGCGGCCGAGCACGCCGTGCTTCTCGCTGATCCGATCGAACTCGGCCTCGCGGCCGTCCCAGCGGGTGAGCAGGTGCAGCCCGGCGGCGGTGTCGACCCACAGGCGCTGACGCGAATCCACGAGCAGGCCGACGATCGAGTGGTGGCTCATGTCGCGGCCCGGCCGGGCCCGCGCGGGCAGGAGCTCGGTGCCGCCGGCCTCCAGGCGGAAGAGGCCCTTCTCGGTGCCGACCCACAGCCCGCCGTCCTCGGTCTCGGACAGCGCGTTGACGTCGCCGGTGAGCGGCTGGCCGCCGTCCTGCAGGAGCCGCGTCGGCGTGGCGGTGGCCGCGGAGCCCGGCGGGAGCTTGAAGAGGCCGTCCTGCGTGCCGATCCACAAGGTGCCGTCGCGGCCCGCGAGCAGCCGCCGCGCGCGGCCGGTGCCGGCCTGGATCACGCCGAGCAGTTGCCGGTCGCGCGTGTAATGGTGCAGGCCGCCATCGCTGCCCAGCCAGATCGTGCCGTCCTTCATCTGGACGAGGCTGGAGATGCGGCCGCCCGACAGTCCGCCGCGCTGACCGGGGGCGGGCCGCAGCGTGGCGATCGAGCGCAGTTGCTCGTCGAGCACGGTGACGCCGCTCTCGTTGCTGCCCAGCCAGATCTCGCCGGAGTCCAGCTGCACCATCGCGCGGGTGCTCGGATCGATGAGCTGGGGCAGCTTGCCCGGGTCGCGGCCGCGCACCCAGGTGCTGGTGTTGGCGGGGTTGTGGCGCTGCAGGCCGCCGCCGTAGCCGCCGGTCCAGATCCAGCCCGCGCGGTCGCGCATCAGCGCGCGGACCTCGTTGCCGCCGAGGCTGCCCCGGTTGAGCGGGTCGTGCTTCATCACGCGCAACAGCTCGCCGCTGGCGACGTCGCGCAGTTCCAGGCCGCCGTTGCGGCCCAGCCAGAGGTGGCGGTCGTCCAGCGCGACGAAGCTGTTCACCGAGCCGTTGCCGGCGTCCTCGGTGCGTTCGAGCAACTGGCCGCGGCCGGTCTTCGGGTCGACGAGCACGAGGTCGCCCTGCTGCGTGCCGGCCCAGATGCGGCCATCGGGCGCCTCGAACAGGCTCAGCACGATCTTGCCGGCGAGTCCGGGCTGGCCGGGCGTGGAGAAGACGGGTTCGAAGCGGTCGGAGCCCGCGCGCTTGCGCGACAGCCCTTTCCAGGTGCCGACCCACAGGCTGCCTTCGCGGTCCACGGTCAGGGCCTGGACGCGGTCATCGGGCAGGCTGCCGGGCGTCCCGTCCTGATGACGGAAGTGCTGGAAGCGGCCCTCGACCGGGTCGTAGCGGTCCAGGCCGTGGCCGATGGTGCCGATCCACAGCACGCCGTCGCGGTCCTCGGCCAGCGCGCGGATCGTGCCGGCGGACACGGCGCTGCGCGGCTGCTGCGGATTGGCGTCGGAGCGGAACAGCGAGAGCTTCTCGCTTTGCGGGTCGTAGGCGGCGAGGCCGTCGGCCTCGGTGCCGATCCACAGGCGGCCGTCGCGCGCGACCAGCAGGCAGCGGATGAAGCCCAGGCTGCGGGCGGAGCGCACGCCGTTCTCCAGCGGCGTGCCGGGCTGGCGGAAGTGGTAGCCGTCGAAGCGCACGAGACCGGCGCCGGTGCCGATCCACAGGAACCCGGCGCGATCCTGCGCGAGCGCGGAGATGACATTCAGCGGGACCGGCGCGTCGATGCCGACGGTCTCGAAGCGGGGCTCGGCGAGGAGCGGGACCTCAGACGCTGGAAGCGGTGCCGAGGCGGCGCGCGAGGGCTCGGGCAACGCCGCGGCCCCGCCCGACGCGATGACCAGGGTCAAGGCGACGGCGGTGCACAGACTCGGCAGCAGGGAAAGGGCACGTCGTCGCAGCATCGCGGAGGATGCTAGCTGCCCGGTGTGCCGGATTGCGGCACCGGCGCGACACGCAGGCCCCGTCAATGAGGGGCCTGACGGGCGGTCTGCGGATAAACCCGGGGCTTATTTGGCCAGCGGCAGCGTGATCGCGTCGATGCGGGCGAGGATCTCCGGCGTCAGCTTGGGCGTGACCGCCAGCGCGCCGAGGTTGTCCTGCAGCTGCGACAGCTTGCTCGCGCCGAGGATCACCGTGGACACACGCGGGTTGCGGTTGATCCACCCGATCGCCAGCTGCGCCAGCGAGCAGCCCAGCTCCTGCGCGATCGTCGCCAGCTCGCCGACCGCCGCGTTGCGCTGCGGTTCCTGCAGCTGCTCGCGCAGCCAGGACATGCTCTCCAGCGCGCCGCGGCTGCCCTCGGGGATGCCCTGGCGGTACTTGCCCGTCAGCAGACCCGACGCGAGCGGGCTCCAGGTCGTCAGGCCCAGGCCGATGTCCTCGTACAGGCGGGCGTAGTCCTTCTCCACGCGCTGGCGATGGAACAGGTGGTACTGCGGCTGCTCCATCACCGGCTTGTGCAGATGGTGGCGTTCGGCGATCTCCCAGGCGGCGCGGATCTCGTCGGCGCTCCACTCGCTGGTGCCCCAGTACAGCGCCTTGCCCTGCGTGATCATGTCGCTCATCGCGCGCACGGTCTCCTCGATGGGCGTGTGCGGATCGGGACGATGGCAGTAGACGAGGTCGATCTCGTCCAGCCCGAAGCGCTTGAGCGAGCCGTCGATGGCCTGCATCAGGTACTTGCGGTTGAGCGTGTCCTTGTAGTTGACGGTCGTGCCCGACTTGTCGATGCCCCAGTAGAACTTCGTGGACACGACGTAGGTGTGGCGGCCCCAGCCCAGCTGCTTGAGGACCTGGCCCATGATCTCCTCGCTCTTGCCCAGCGCGTAGGCCTCGGCGTTGTCGAAGAAGTTCACGCCGGCGTCGCGCGCCGCGGCCATCAGCTCGACGGCCGAACCCGTGTCGACCTGGTTGTGATACGTCACCCAGGAGCCCAGGGACAGTTCGGACACCTGCAGGCCGCTGCGGCCCAGTCGACGGTATTGCATGCGTTTCTCCTCAAAGAGGCGCGCAGCGTAGCGGATGCCGCGCACGGGTGCTGGTCGGCATGCCGAATGCCCCCGTCCTCGCTGTCGTCGTGATGTCACCGTTGACGACAAGACTGCAGCGCGCCCCCTCCGACCCGCGAGATCGCCATGAGCCAGAAACCCCTGTTGAACCTGATCCAGAAGGACGCCGAGTCCGGCCCCGCCGAGTCGATCGACCACACGCGGCGCCATCTGGTGCGCGGCGCGCTGGCGGCCGGCGCGCTCGCGGGCCTGCCGCTGGCGGGCTGCGGCGGAGACGGCGGCGGCAATGACGCGCCGCAGGTCGCGGTGGTCTTCAGCCATGGGGTGGCCAGCGGCGATCCGCTGTCCGACCGGGTGATCCTGTGGACCCGCGTGCTCGCGGCGGACAGCGCCGATGCGCGCGATGTGCCGGTCACGTGGGAAGTCGCCAGCGATGCCGGCTTCACGGCGATCGTCGCCAGCGGCACCGCGACCGCGCGCGCCGCCAGCGACTTCTGCGTGAAGGTCGACGCGATGGGACTCGCCGCGGCCACGCGCTACTGGTATCGCTTCAAGGCCTACGCCGCGGTCTCCTCCGCCGGCCGAGCGAAGACACTGCCCGCTGCCAACGCCAACGTCGCGCAGGTGAAGCTGGCGGTGTTCTCCTGCGCCAACTATCCGACGGGCTTCTTCAACGTCTACGCCGAGGCCGCCAAGCGCGCCGAGGCCGAGGCCTACGACGTCGCGCTGCACCTGGGCGACTACCTCTACGAATACGGCCCCGGCCAGTACGCGAGCACGAACGCGCAGGCCCTGGGCCGCGTGGTCGAGCCGCAGAAGGAGATCATCGCGCTGGCCGACTATCGCCGCCGCTACGCGCAGTACCGGTCCGATGCCGACCTGCAGCGGCTGCATGCCGCGCTGCCGATGATCGCCGTGTGGGACGACCACGAGGTCGCCAACGACGCGTGGAAGGACGGCGCACAGAACCACCAGCCCAGCACCGAAGGCGAATACGCCGCGCGCCGCGCCGCGGCCGTGCAGGCGTGGCACGAATGGCTGCCGGTGCGCGACGGCAGCGACCCGCTGACGATCTACCGCGGCTTCGACTTCGGATCGCTGCTGTCGCTGCACATGCTCGACACCCGCGTCATCGCGCGCGACAAGCAGCTGGACTACGCCGACTACCAGTCCGCATCCGGCCTGGATAGCGCGAAGTTCCAGGCGGACATGGCGCGCACCGATCGCACCTTGCTCGGCGCGACGCAGTCGCAGTGGCTGCAGTCGCGGATGCAGGCCTCGAGCGCGACCTGGCAGTTGCTGGGCCAGCAGGTACTGATGGGCCGCATGAACATTCCCGCGCCGATCCTGCTGGAGGTCAACGTGCCGGGCAGCGGCGTGACGGTGTCGCAGTACGCGGCGATCGTGGCGAAGGCGCAGAGCAATCCGGCGTCGCTGACCGCGCAGGAGCTGGCCATCCTCAACGCGCCCAGCATTCCCTACAACCTCGACGCGTGGGACGGCTACGCGGTGGCGCGCGAAACGCTGCTCGGCACTGCGCGGCAGCACGACAAGAACCTCGTCGTGCTGGCCGGCGACACGCACAACGCCTGGGCCAGCGACCTGCTGGACGCGTCCGGCCGGCAGATCGGTGTGGAGTTCGCGACCTCCTCGGTGAGCTCGCCCGGCTTCGAGGCGGTGCTGACGGATCAGGATCCGGCCCAGCTCGCCGCGAACCTGACGCAGTTGATCGGGCCGCTGGTCTACGCGGACACCTCGCGGCGCGGCTTCATGGTCGTGACCGCGACGGCGGCCGAGTGCCGCTGCGACTGGGTCTTCGTCAGCACCATCCTGGACAGGACGTACACGGCCGGCGTCGGACAGTCGCTGCGCACGCTGCCGGGCGCGGGGCAGCGCCGGGTGCTGGCGCTATAGTCCTTCGCCATCGGCCGCCTGACGCGGCCGCAGCAGTTTCGGGTCGACGCCATGTCCCAGCCAACAGACTCTTCCGCGCACGCGGCCTCCCCGACGGACGCCGACGCGTTCGATGCCTCCTTCGACGGTCATGCTCCGCCGCTGCGGCTGGCCGTGATCGGCGCGGGCCCGGCCGGCCTGGCGCTGGCACTGCTCGCCGCCCGATACCTGCCCCAGGCGCAGATCAGCCTCTTCGACGCCCGCCCGCTGGAGCGCGACGTCTCCGGCGATCCCCGCACGATCGCGTTGTCGCTGGGCAGCGTGCAACTGCTGCAGCGGTTGCGCGTGTGGCCCGCGTCGCAGGCGCAGGCGATCCGCGAGGTCCACGTGAGCCAGGCGCCGCCCACGCTCTCGAGTCCCTTCTTCGGGCCGGCGGGCGAGCCGGAGGTGCGCATCTCCGCCGCCGAGCAGTCGGTGCCGCAGCTCGGCGCGGTGTTGCCCTATGGACACCTGGTCGCGCCGCTGCAGGCCGCGTGGCAGCAGGCGAGCGCGCTGGAACCCCATCGCCTGATCAGCCGCTTCGGTCAGCCGGTCGATGCGATCAAGCAGGATCGCCCCGATGAGGTCGAGATCGACGCGGGCATCGCCGAGCGTTTCGACCTCGCGGTGGTCGCCGAGGGCGGCGTGTTCTCCGACCAGGCGCGCAAGTCGCTCACGCACGATTACCGGCAGAACGCCTGGGTGGGCACGGTGACGCTGTCGCCGGACAGCCCCGTGGGCGTGGCCTACGAGCGCTTCACGCGGCGCGGCCCGCTCGCCCTGCTGCCGCTGCCCGATCGTGACGGCCAGCGCCGCGCCGCGCTGGTGTGGTGCCAGGGCCAGGATGAGGACGAGGTCGCCGGCCTGACCGACGCGCAGCGGCTGACCGTGATCCAGCATCAACTGCCCGAGCGTGTCGGCCGCCTGCAGGCGATCAGTCCGCTGAAGTGTTTCCCGCTGGGCCTGAACGCCGAGCGCACGCTGGTCGAGGGGCGCCGCATCCGCATCGGCAACGCGGCGCAGACCTTGCATCCGGTGGCCGGCCAGGGCCTGAACCTGGGCCTGCGCGATGCGTTCGCGCTGGTCGAGGCCTTGCGTCGCGATCCGCAAGTGGACACCGCGTTGCGGCGCGTGGAATGGCAGCGCGCGCCCGATCGCTGGGCGACGATCCTGACGACGGATTTCCTCGCACGCACGTTTGCCTGGCGATGGCCGGGCCTGCCGGCGGCGCGGGGGCTGGGGCTCGCGGCGCTGCAGGCGCTGCCGCCGCTCAAGCGCGCGCTGGCCGGCCAGATGATGTTCGGCCGGCGCTGAGCGCGGGCTGTTCCGCTCGATGAGCAGTCCCTCCGAGCAGGCCGCGGACGCCGGCCCGTCGACCCTCCACGACCTCGACCACACGCACGCGCGGCCCGGCACGACGGCCTACCGCCGCATCGCGCTCGCGCTCTTCCTGGCGGGATTCACGACCTTCTCGCTGCTGTACAGCGTGCAGCCGCTGCTGCCGCTGTTCGCGGCGGAGTTCCATGTGGGTGCGGCGGCCAGCGCGTTGTCGCTGTCGCTGGCGACCGGGGCGCTGGCCTTCGCGATCCTGTGCGCCGGGGCGCTGTCCGAGAGCATGGACCGCAAGCGGCTGATGTTCGCGTCGATGGCGATGGCGGCGGTGCTCAACCTGATCGCGTCGGTGGTGCCGAGCTGGCACGCGATGCTGCTCGCGCGGGCGATCGAGGGGCTGGTGCTGGGCGGGGTGCCCGCGGTGGCGATGGCCTATCTGGCCGAGGAGATCCATCCGAACGGCCTGGGCCGCGCGATGGGGCAGTACGTGGGCGGCACGGCCTTCGGCGGAATGATGGGACGCGTGGGCGTCAGCGTGTTGAGCGACGCCTTCGGATGGCGGCCCGCGCTGTTCGTGGTCAGTGTGCTGGGGCTGCTGGCGGCGATCGGCTTCTGGTGGCTGCTGCCGCCGTCGCGGCACTTCGTGCGACGGCGCGGCGTGACGCTGTCGGAGCACGTGGCCGCGTGGCGCGGACACCTGACGCATCGGAGCTTGCCGCTGCTGTTCGCGATGGGCTTCCTGATGATGGGCATGTTCGTCGCGGTCTACAACTACGCCGGCTTTCGGCTGATGAAGCCGCCGTTCTCGCTGAGCCAGAGCGCGATCGGGCTGATCTTCTGCGCGTATCTGTTCGGCATCGCGGCGTCGGCGACGGCGGGCAGCCTGTCGGACCGTTTCGGCCGTGCGCCGGCGCTGTTGTCGGGGATCGCGCTGGCGACGGCGGGCGTGGTGTTGACGCTGGCGACGTGGCTGCCGGCGGTGATCGCGGGGATCGTGCTGCTGACGATCGGGTTCTTCGTCGCGCATTCGGTGAGCAGCGCGTGGGTGGGCGCGCTGGGCGGGCGCAGCAAGGGGCATGCGGCGTCGCTGTACCTGCTGGCGTACTACATCGGGTCGAGCACGCTGGGCGCGATGGGCGGCTGGTTCTGGGACCACAGCGGATGGACCGCGCTCTCGGGCTACGCGCTGGTGGTGCTGGCGGTGGCCGCGGGGGCGGCGTGGGGGCTGAGGGCGAGGCAGCAGGCTTGAGGCGAAGCACACTGCTTTAGGCCATTTCGCTGGGCGCGAGGATTCGAAGAATGCGTCCTCTCACGACCCGCGAGATGACCCATGCCCCTTCATCCGATCATTGGCGAGCCATCGCCATTCGCCGTCTTGCCACCGACCGAGGAGGATCGCTACTTCGCGCAGCCCGCGCAGGCGCGGCCAGCCGTCCCCTTCAACGACGACCTCCTCGATCCCGAGCCAGGGCTCGACCCGATGCGAGCCGCGCGTTGCGCCTGCATCCAGTCCGGCGCCTGTCCGCCCGATCGACGCTTTCTCTCCGACTTCCTGGTGGACTTCACCTGGGCGTCATCCCTCCTGGAGGGGAGCAGTTACTCCTCGCTGGATACCGCGGCCCTGCTCGCCTGCGGCGAGCGCAATCTCGCCAAGCCCCTGGATGACGCGGTGCTCGCGCTGAACCATCAACGGGCTGCGGAACATCTGTGGGAACACCGGGCCTTGTCGATGGAGAACGTCTGTCGGATGCATGCGCTCCTGACCGATGACCATGGGCTGGCGGAGGTCTGTGACTGCGATCATTTCCTCCCGATCGAGCAGCGAGGCAAACCCCGCGAGTTCGAGGACGTCCGCTTGCACCAGTCGGCCTACCTGCCGCCGTTTCGTCCGGGCACCGGCCATGCGACCTCGCTGCTGGAGCGGGTGATCGTCATCGCGAGGACCCTGCACCCGGTGCAGGCGGCGTTTTATCTGTTGACCCGGATGGCCTACATCCAGTCCTTCGCGAACGGCAACAAGCGCACGGCGCGCATCGCCGCCAATCTGCCCCTGCTGGGCAGCGGACTGCTGCCGCTGTCATACGTCGACGTCGACAAGGCGGAGTACCTCCGCGGCATGGTGGCCTTCTATGAACTCGGCAGCGTGCACCTGATCGAGCGCGTCTTCCTGCGGGCCTATGCCAAGTCCGTGGTGCGAGCCTGCCTGCTGCCGCAATCGGCGCCGGAGAAGGGCATCGACATCGGTGCCCAGATCGACGCCATCAGCGAGGAGTTGGTCGCCTACGTCCACACCGGAAACCGACCCGCCTCGCCTCGTGCCGACGCTTTCCTGTCGTGGCGGGCAGCCGCCTGATCACGCACCTCCCTGGCGCACCTGTGCGGGATGTCCATCACCCTGACACGAGGCTGAACGCGGCGCTCGGGGTTTGCGAGTACGTAATCGCATGCGTGCAATTCGACACGCTTCATGCACCATGCACCGAGAAGGCTGACGCCGTGCGTCCGGCTGTTTGTTGTACCGGCGCTCGAGGGTTGGCATTCCGACCCCTCATGGACCCAGATCATTCGGAGACAAACATGAAGTTCAGCGCGCGTTGGATCACCGCTACCGCCCTGGCCGCCGCCAGCTTCGCCGCCACCGCGGCCGACCCCATCAAGATCGGCGTCTCAGGCCCGTTCACCGGCGGTTCGTCGTCGATGGGCGTCAGCATGCGCGACGGTGTGCGATTGGCAGCCCAGGAAATCAACAAGAACGGCGGCGTCCTCGGCCGTCAGATCCTGCTCGTCGAACGCGACGACGAGGCCAAGAACGAACGCGGCGTCCAGATCGCCCAGGAACTCATCAACCGCGAGAAGGTCGTCGCCACCGTCGGCTTCATCAACACCGGCGTCGCCCTGGCCGCCCAGCGCTTCTACCAGGACGCCAAGATCCCGGTGATGAACAACGTGGCCACCGGCTCCGTCATCACCCAGCAGTTCAAGGACGCGCCGGAAAACTACGTCTTCCGCAACGCCGCCCACGACTCCATCCAGGCGCCGATGATCGTCGAGGAAGCCATTACCCGCCGCGGCTTCAAGAAGGTCGCCATCCTCGCGGACTCCACCAACTACGGCCAGCTCGGCCGCGCCGACCTCGAGAAGGCCCTCGAGCTCAAGGGCATCAAGCCCGTGGCCGTCGAGAAGTTCAACATCAAGGACGTCGACATGACGGCCCAGCTGCTCAAGGCCAAGGAAGCCGGCGCCGAGGCCGTGCTCACCTATGGCATCGGGCCCGAGCTCGCGCAGATCGCCAACGGCATGACCAAGCTCGGCTGGAAGGTGCCGATGGTGGGCAGCTGGACGCTGTCCATGGCCAACTACATCGACAACGCCGGCCCCGGCGGCGAGGGCGCGCGAATGCCGCAGACCTTCATCCAGGAACCGACCACGCCCAAGCGCCAATCCTTCATCGTCTCCTACCTCAAGACGTTCAACCCGAAGAACAGCCGCATCGACTCGCCGGTCTCCGCCGCGCAGGGTTATGACTCGATCTACCTGCTGGCCGCCGCGATCAAGCAGGCCAACAGCATCGAGGGGCCCAAGGTCAAGGCCGCGCTCGAGGACCTGAAAACCCCCGTCGAGGGCGTCGTCACGACCTACAACAAGCCCTTCACCAAGACCGACCACGAGGCCATCACCGCCAACATCCCGGTGTTCGGCGAGGTCAAGGGCCAGCGCGTGGTCTACGCCTACGAGGCCGACTTCAAGGCGGCCTCCGAGGTCAAGGTCAAGGACGTCAACGCCAAGGGCGCCCTCACCCAGAAGAAGTAAACCCGATGACGGCCGCCTCGCGCGGCCGTTCCTCTTTCGGCCGCAGTCCCGGGCCGAGCCTGCCGGAGCGCCGTCCCGCGACGACGCTCCGCTCCCTCCAGCAGTTCCGGACGCCGTATGCAGATCCTGACTCAACTGGTGTTCAGCGGCATCGCCCTGGGAATGATCTACGCGGTCATCGCCTTCGGCTACCAGCTCACCTTCTCGACCTCCGATACCCTCAACTTCGGCCAGGGCGACGCGCTGATGCTCGGCGCGCTGGTCGGCCTGACCCTCGTCGGGCACGGCGTGAACTACTGGGTCATGATTCCGATCGTGTGCCTGTTCGGCGCGCTGCAGGGCGCCTTCGTCGAACGCATCGGCGTGCGACCCGCCATCAAGATCAAGTCCGAGTTCGGCTGGATCATGTCCACCATCGCGCTGGGCATCATCTTCAAGAACGTGGCCGAGAACGTCTGGGGCCGTGACGACCTGAAGTTCCCCTCGCCGCTGCCCGAGGCGCCGATCAAGTTCCTCGGCGCCAACGTGCTGCCGATGGAGATCCTGGTCGTCGGTGGCGCGCTGGCGATGATGCTGACCGTCGAGCTCTTCAACCGGCGCTCCATCTACGGCCGCGCCGTCGTGGCGACCTTCAACGACCGCGATGCCGCCAAGCTCATGGGCATCAACACCGGGCTGGTGATCACCTTCTCGTATGCGCTGTCCTCGCTGACGGCGGCCTTCGCCGGCGTGCTGATCGCCCCGCTCACGCTGACGGGCGCGACGATGGGCGCGGTGCTCGGCCTGAAGGCCTTCGCCGTGGCCATCATCGGCGGGCTGACCTCGGGCATGGGCATCATCGTCGGCGGGATCATCCTGGGCATCGCCGAGACCACCACGGGCTTCTACCTGTCCACCGGCTACAAGGACGTGCCGGGCCTCGTGCTGCTGCTGATCGTCCTGGCGGTCAAGCCGGCCGGGCTGTTCGGCAAGACCGCGATCAAGAAGGTCTGATCCCCCATGACGACGAAGATCTCTCCGCAGAAATTCATCGCCGCCGTCATCGGGATCGTCGCGCTGTTCGCGTTCCCGCTGGTGTCCGGCAATCCGTATTACATCCACCTGGTCGAGACGATCCTGATCTACGCGATCGTGCTGTTCGGCCTGGACATCGTCGTGGGCTACACCGGCCAGGTGTCGCTGGGCCACGCGGGCCTGTTCGGCGTGGGCGCCTACACGGTCGGCGTGCTTGTGATGAAGCTGGGCCTGCCGGTCTACGTCACGCTGCCGGCCGCGGTGGCGGTCACTGCCGCGTTCGGCGCGCTGCTGGCGCTGCCCGCGCTGCGCGTGACCGGTCCGTACCTGGCGATGGTGACGCTGGCCTTCGGGACCATCATCCAGATCCTGATCAACGAGATGGATTTCCTGACGCACGGGCCCATGGGCATCACGCTCACCAAGCCCCAGCTGATGGGCCACACGATGACCGAGGACGAGTACTACTGGCTGGTCGCCGTGCTGCTGCTGGCGTCGCTGGTCTTCGTGCATCGCGTGCTGCGCTCGCACCTCGGGCGCGCGTTCGAGGCGCTGCGCGGCAGTCCGGTCGCGTCGGACTGCATGGGCGTGTCGGTCTACCGCTACAAGGTGTACGCCTTCGTGATCAGCGCCGGACTCGCGGGCCTGGCCGGCGGTCTGTACGCCTACTCCGAGCAGTACATCTCGCCCAACACCTACAACTTCGAGCTGACGGTCTTCTTCCTGCTGGCCATCATCATGGGCGGCCGCAAGACCCGCACCGGCGCGCTGCTGGGCGCGGCGATCGTGGTGGTGCTGCCCAAGCTGCTCGATGACCTGGAGCTGTTCCGCTACGTGTCGGTGATCTTCGCGATCGTCGTGACCGCGGTGACGATGGTGGCGTATCGCCGCGGCAAGGTCGACCTGAAACAGGCGGCCATCCCGGTCGTCGGCAGCGTCGCGCTGGCGGGCCTGTCCTTCGTGCTGCAGTCGATGACCGACTGGCGGCTGTCGATCTTCGGCCTGATCACGCTGTTCGTCGTCTACTACCTGCAGGACGGCATCGTCGGCTTCGTGCGCGGCGCGCTGCACATCAAGGCCAAGCCGGTGGGCGAGGGCGGTCCGGTGGCGGAGAAACCCGCCGACGCGATCGCCGCGGCCGGCTCGGCCGGCGGCGGCGAGGAGCTCCTGATCGACGCGCGCGGCGTGCTGATGCAGTTCGGCGGCCTGAAGGCGCTGAACAACGTCGACCTGCAGGTGCGCCGCGGCACGATCCACGGCCTGATCGGCCCGAACGGCTCGGGCAAGAGCACGATGATGAACGTGCTGACCGGCATCTACGTGCCGACGGCGGGCGAGCTGAAATTCGTCGATCGCTCGCTGGTGGGGCGGACCTCGGCGGACATCGCGTTGTCGGGCATCGCGCGGACCTTCCAGAACGTGCAGCTCTTCGGCGAGATGAGCGCGCTGCACAACGTGATGGTGGCGCTGCATCACAGCTTCGGCAGCAACCTGCTGCAGGTGGCGCTGCACTCGCCGCGCTACAACGACGAGGACGCGAAGGCGCGCGCGCGGGCGCTGAGCCTGCTGGAGTTCGTCGGCCTGGCGGACCTGGCCTTCGAGGAGGCGCGCAACCTGCCCTACGGCAAGCAGCGCCTGCTGGAGATCGCCCGGGCGCTGGCGCTGGATCCGCGGCTGCTGCTGCTGGACGAGCCCGCCGCGGGCCTGACCGCGCCCGACATCAAGGAGCTGATGCGCATCATCGGCAAGATCCGCGATCACGGCATCACGGTGATCCTGATCGAGCACCACATGGACGTCGTGATGGGCATCTGCGACGTGGTGTCGGTGCTGGACTTCGGCCAGAAGATCGCCGAGGGCCGACCGGCCCAGGTGCAGGCCGATCCGAAGGTGATCGAGGCCTATCTCGGCGGCCAGGCGGCCTGAGCGCGGAGCGGGACAGACATGCTCAAGATCGATCAACTGCATGCCGGTTACGGCAAGGTCGAAGTGCTGCACGGCATCTCGGTGGAAGTGCCCAAGGGCAAGGTGGTCACGCTGATCGGCTCCAACGGGGCCGGCAAGACGACGACGATGCGCGCGGTGTCCGGGATGATCGCGCCGAGCGCCGGCCAGATCACGCTCAACGGCAAGCGCATCGACGGCCTGGAGTCGTATCACATCGCCCGGCTGGGGCTGGCGCACTCGCCCGAGGGACGGCGCGTCTTCGCCACGATGAGCGTCACCGACAACCTGCGCCTGGGGGCGTTCCCGCGCTACACCGGCGCGCGGCCCAAGGGCGATGTCGAGGCTGACCTGGAGAAGGCGATGGAGCTGTTCCCTCGCCTGAAGGAGCGGCGCCAGCAATTGGCGGGCACGCTCTCGGGCGGCGAGCAGCAGATGCTGGCGATGGCGCGCGCGACCATGCTCAACCCGGAGGTCGTGCTGCTGGACGAGCCCTCGATGGGCCTGGCGCCGATCCTGGTGGATGAGGTGTTCCGCATCATCGAGCGGCTGAAGTCGCAGGGCGTGACGATGCTGCTGGTGGAGCAGTTCGCCGCGGCCGCGCTGGCGGTGGCGGACTACGGGTACGTGCTGGAGAACGGCCGCATCTCGCTGCACGGCGCGGCGGAGAAGCTCCGGACCGATCCCGCGGTGAAGGCGGCCTACCTGGGCGGCGGGCACTGAGCGCCTGACCGGAATCTGGGAGAACTTCACTCGAAGCAGTCGGCATTCGCGGCGCGTTGACCGCGAATGGGCCGGTGTGGCGGCACGACGCCTTCCCTAGAGTCAGCGTTCCGCTCCCTCCGAGGGGCATGCCGATCCAGGTGGAACGATGACGACTGACCACTCGACTGCCGCGCCGACCGACGCGCCACGAGCCCCTGACCGCCCGCCCGTCGAGGCGTGGCAGGCGCAGGGGCTCTATCCGTTCTCCGGGGATCCGGAGACCTCCGTCGAGGTGCTGGAGCGCCAGCTGTTCGACCAGGTGGCGTGGCATCTGTCGCGATTCCATCCGGTGTTCCAGACGCTGTCGCCCGAGGCCGTGGCCCTGCAGTTCCGGCTGCTCCGGCAAGCGGTCGAATGCGGCCCGGAAGAGCTTCAACTCCTGCTGACGGAGGTGCTGAACCTTCCGGCCGAGGAGCGGCAGATGATGGCCGAGCTGCTCAAGGATGTCTCCCTGGCCTCGGTGATCCGCGAGACGCATGTGGTGACGCAGCGGCTGCAGTTGCTGGATGGGCTGGAGACCTTGCTCTTCGACGATTCGATCCAGCCGCATGTCCGCGAACGCGGCGAGCTCCATCGCATCGTCTCGCGCAATCCCTGGCTGTTCGGGGACGAGTTCGCGCTGTCCGTGGACAACCGCTCCCTGACGGAGGTGCTGCGCAAGCACCGGGCGTTGCTGGGCAGCGAGGTGGAGATCGACGAGCCGATCGGCGGGGGAGAGGCGCGTGACGCGTCCGACGACAAGGTGGGTGGCAAGCGGGCCATCATCGATCTGATGTTCTCCCGCGCGACAAGGCGTCACCAGCCGGCGACGCTGGAACACCTGGTGGTCGAACTCAAGGCGCCCCGCGTGGCCATCGGGCGCAAGGAGATCAACCAGATCACCGGTTATGCGCTGGATGTCACCGGGGATGAGCGCTTCCGGTCGGTGAACGTCAGGTGGTCGTTCTGGCTGGTGGGCCGGGAGATCGAGGAGGGCTCACGCAGTCATGCGAGGCTTCAGGAGGAGCTGCATTCGCGCATGCCGTTCGACTACGCCGTGCACATCGTGACCTGGGCGCAGTTGATCGACGAGAACCGCGCCCGCCTCCAGTTCCTGCAGGAAACCCTGGACTACAAGGCCAGCCGGCAGGCGGGGTTGAAGCACCTGCAGCGCCGCTATCCCGACTGCCTGGGCGAGGTCGTCATGCGCGCGCGTGAGCCGCAAGCGGCCTACGCGCGCGGCCGTTGACGGTCAGACGAACATGCCGCCCGAGGCCTCCACGCGTTGCGCGGTGATCCAGCGGTTGTCGTCCGAGAGCAGCGAGGCCACGACCGGCCCGATGTCGTCGGGCAGACCCACGCGGCCCAACGCGGTGACCGACGCGACGAAGCGGTTGACCTCCGCGTTGTCGCGCACGGTGCCGCCGCCGAAGTCGGTCTCGATGGCGCCGGGTGCGAGCGTGTTCACGCGGATGCCCCGCGCGCCGAATTCCTTGGCCATGTAGCGGGTCATCACCTCGACGCCGCCCTTCATCGTCGCGTAGGCGCCGTAGCCGGGCAGCGCGAAGCGTGCCAGCCCGCTGGACACGTTCAGCACGCTGCCGCCGTCGTTGATCAGCGGCAGCAGCGTCTGCGTCAGGAAGAACGGACCCTTCAGGTGGACGCGCATCAGCTCGTCGAACTGCGCCTCGGTGGTGTCCGCCAGCGGCGCATGCACACCGATACCGGCGTTGTTGACCAGGTGGTCGATGCGCTCGCGCTGCCAGTGGGTCTGCAGCGTCTGGCGCAGCGCGGCGGCGAAGGCCGGGAAGCTGCCGCTGTCGCCGACGTCCAGCGCCAGCGCCGCGGCGCGGCCGCCCAGTGCCTGGATCTCGTCGACCACCGCCTGCGCCTCGGCCTGCTGGCTGCGGTAGGTGATCACGGTGTCGATGCCCTTGCGCGCCAGGTGCAGCGCCGCGTTGCGGCCCAGGCCGCGGCTGCCGCCGGTGATCAGCGCGAGAGGACCTTGGGTAGGGGAAGTCGTCGTCATGGAGAGCTCCTGTGGAACACGGGGTGGATCGGATGACTGAACTCTATTGATCGGCAGGATTTGCATAAACTGGCTGATAATGATTTGACCGTTCGTTCAGGATGAACAAATGAGCGCTTTGCCGGAGACCTTGCCCGCCTCACCGCCCCCGTCGATCGAGACGCTGCTGGTGTTCGTCCGCGTCGCGGAGCTGGCGAGCTTCACGCAGGCCGCGCAGAGCCTGGGCCTGCCCAAGGCGAGCGCCTCCACCGCGGTGCAGCGCCTGGAGGCCAGCCTGGGCACGCGGCTGTTCCACCGCACGACGCGGCGGGTCCAGCTGACGCAGGACGGGCAGTCCTGCTACGAGCGCTGCAAGGACCTGCTGGCCGACCTCGACGACATGCAGACGATGTTCCAGCCGGCCGCCAGCGGGCTGCGCGGCCGCTTGCGCGTGGACATGCCGATGCGCCTGGCGCAGGACCTGGTCGTGCCGCGCCTGCCGGAGTTCCTGGCGGCGCACCCGGGGCTGGAGGTCGAGCTCAGCAGCACCGACCGCCGCGTGGACCTGGTGCGCGAAGGTTTCGATTGCGTGCTGCGCGTGGGGCCGCTCAGCGACTCCACGCTGGTCGCGCGGCCGCTGGGGGCGCTGGCGATGGCCAACCTGGCCAGCGCGGCCTACCTCGAGCGCTTCGGCGTGCCGCGCACGCTGGAGGATCTTGCCGGGCATCGGCTGGTGCAGTACGTGACGACGCTGGGCCAGCGCTGCCCGGGATTCGAGTGGTGCGACGACACCGGTGCGACGCGTTTCCAGCCCATGGCCGGCGCGCTGACCGTCAGCGATTCCGGGTCGTACGCGGCGGCCTGCCTCGCGGGCCTGGGCATCACGCAGGTGCCGCGGCATGGCCACGAGGCGGAGGTGCTGGACGGCCGGCTCGTGGAGATCCTTCCCGACTTCCTGCCCGCGCCGATGCCGGTCCACCTGCTCTACGCGCACCGCCGGCAGCTGCCGCGGCGGGTGCAGGCCTTCATGCAGTGGCTGGCGGAACTGATGGCGCCCCGGCTGTTACCGCTATCCTCTGGGTCCTCGTCCCCGATCGCCTGAACCGCCTTGCGTTCCGAACCCGTCTTGGACCCGCTGACCTCGCTTCCCCCGCAAGCCCGCGCCGCGCTCGCTGCCGGCGATGCCGCCGCTGCGTTGCCGCTGGGCGAGGAATGGCTGCTGCTGGCGCTGGAGCAGGGCGACGTGCCGCTGCAGGCGCAGGCGCTGCTGCATCTGGCCCGTTGCGATCGCTCGCTGCACCGGCCGGGCGAGGCCCGCGGCCGCAGTGAGCTCGCGGCGCGGATGTTCCGTCAGCTCGGCGATGCGCCGGGCGAGGCGGGCGCGCTGTCGGTGCTCGCGCACAGCGCGTCGCTGGCGGGGCATCACGAGGAGGCGATCGAGGCGGCGCTGCTCGGGCTGCGACTGGCGCAGTTGCGCGGCGACGGCACGGCGCTGGTCGTCGCGCTGCAGGACCTGGGCGCCTGTCACGTGTGGGCGCGCAATTTCGACAAGGCGGCCGAGGTGTTGCGCCAGGCGGTGGATGCCGCGAACGCGTGCAAGCCTCGGCTGAGCCCGTTGACGGCCTGCCTGTGGCTCGCGATGGGCTCGTTGCTGGCCTACGCGGGAGAGCGGGAGCAGCGCGGGCAATTGCCGCCGCTAGGGCCGCTCGAGGGCCATCTGATCAACGCGCGGCATCTGCTGGCCGAAGGCGACGCGGAGTCGCAATGCTGGTGGACGCTGATGCAGACGATGGCGCAGATCTGGAAGGGCGCGACGGCCTTCGCGCAGCCGGAGCTGCAGCAGACGCTGATGCAGCTGCCCGCGCAGGAGCGGCATTGGCTCGCGTCGCTGGCGGGCTGGGTGCAGGCGGAGCTCGCGTGGTCGCGGCGCCTGTGGCCGCAGGCGCGGCGCGCGGCGGCGCAGCTGGTGACCGACGCGGACCTGGTCCAGCATGAGCCGCTGGCGCAGCTCGGGGAGCTGATCGCCAGCCAGATCGAGGAACAGCAGGGGCAGCCGCAGCGCGCGCTGCAGCGCATGCGCGCATTGCGGGAGCGCGAGGCGCGCGTGCGCATCGCCAGCCTGGCGAGTCGCGAGGCGACGGTGCAATGGCAACTGGACGCGCGGCGCAGCGAGCGCGACCGGGTGCAGCTCGCGCATGAGGCGCAGCGGCTGGAGAAGCTGTCGATGGAGGACCCGCTGACCGAGCTGGCCAACCGGCGCAGCTTCGAGGATCACGCGCGGGCGCAACTGGCGGCGGGCGGGGTGGTGAGTCTGGCGCTGATCGACGTGGACCACTTCAAGCAGGTCAACGACCGGCACTCGCATCTGGTGGGTGATCAGGTGCTGAGCCAGATCGCGCGGCTGATGCGGCAACACGTGCGGGAGCACGACGTGGCGGCGCGGCTGGCGGGCGACGAGTTCGTGCTGCTGCTGCGCGGCGCGACGGAGGAGGTCGCGCAGCAGGCCTGCCGTCGACTGGACGAGGCGGTGCGCCGGCACGACTGGAACGCGGTGTCTGAGGGGCTGCGGGTGAGCATCAGCATCGGCGCGGCGCAGCGCGAGGACGGCGACACGCTGGAGACGCTGATGGCACGCAGTGATGCGGCGATGTACGCGGCCAAGCGCGAGCGCCAGCACGCGTCGACCGCGGGGACCTGGCTCACCGACGAGAGCGAAGGCGAGGGCGATTCGCCTGACTGAATCGAGTCACTGTTTCATAGCGACGAATAGCCGAGATGCGCCTATTCATCGTGGTTGCAGCGGATAGGGACACGGCCTGAAACACAGATCGGTGTGAGTTCCGGTGGTCCATGGAGTGCCTAGACTTTTGCTCTTCATCGACTCTTGGAGCTTCCCGTGAATGAACAGCATCCTGTCAGTGCCACGGTCGTGGACGACGCCGAATGGATTGGTGACGGCATTCCAGCCCCCGATCTGGCCGAACTGATGGCCGCCTACGTGGCCAGCTATCCCGATATGCAGAGTCCTCTTCCCGACGATGCGAAAGGCGCCGCCGACTGGATCAACGAAGGGAGGGACAGCTATGGTTGTCGTTGATGCCTGCGTCGCCATGAGCTGGGTGGCGCCTCATTCAAGATCGGACGAGGATTACGGGGCGCGCGTGTCCGAACATGGGCGCAGTACACCGCACTCCCTCATCGCGCCTGCGGTGATGACGGCGGAGTGCAGTCATGCGCTGCTTCGACGCAGTCGCCGAGATCGGTGGAGTGACACCCGGCTGGTGTCTGCCACGGATCTGATCGTGCGGCATGCAGTCCGGCTTCGTCGCAACCGCCGCTCCGTGTCGGAGCAAGTGCGCTTTGCCCTCGACCATCATGTGCAGGGCTTCGACTCCCACTACCTCGCGCTCGCGATAGAGACCGGTGCAGCCATTGCGACGGTCGACAAGGGACTTCGCGCAGCGGCGCAGCGCGCCGGCGTGGAGGTGTTCTGAACCCGAGGGGGCCTCAGTGCCCCTGCTCCCGCGCCCTTCGGCGCAGCAACTCCCGCTCGCGGTCGTTGCCGGTCATCGCGGCGGCGCGCTCGAATTCTTCCTTCGCCTCGGCATTGCGGCCCAGCTTCGCCAGCAGGTCCGCGCGCACGCTCGGCAGCCAGTGGTACTGCTTCAGCGCCGGATCCTCCATCAGCCGATCAACGATCTCCAGACCGATCGCCGGACCGAAGGCCATCGACAGCGCCACCGCGCGATTCAGCTCCACCACCGGCGACGGCTGACGCACCGCCAGTGCCTCGTACAGCGCCGCGATGCGCGGCCAATCGGTGTCCTCGGCGCGTCGCGCCTGCGCATGACACGCCGCGATCGCCGCCTGCAGCGCATACGGCCCCAAGCCCACGCCAGATGCGCCGGTCGACCCGTCCGTTCCAGCCGCCGCTTCAGCAGCTTCCGCCGCCAGGCCATCCGCTGCCACCAACGCGGCCAGGCCACGTTCGATCGCCTGCGCATCCCACTGCGTCCGATCCTGCTCCAGCAACAGCACGGGCTGCCCCTGCGCGTCCACCCGGGCGGACGCGCGTGAGGCTTGCAGCTCCATCAACGCGAGCAGCCCCCAGACCTCGCCCTCGCGCGGCGCCAGCTGGACCAGCATCCGCGTCAGCCGCAAGGCCTCGTCGCACAGCTCCTGCCGGATCCAGCGATCCCCGCTGGTCGCCGCATACCCCTCGTTGAAGATCAGGTAGAGCACCTCCAGCACGGCCCCGAGCCGTTCGGTCAGGGACTCGCCGCGCGGCAGCTCGAAGGGCACCTGCGCATCGCCCAGCGTGCGCTTGGCGCGGACCAGCCGCTGCGCCACCGTCGGCTCGGATTGCAGGTAGGCCCGGGCGATCTCGCCGGTCGTCAGGCCCGCGACCATCTTCAACGTCAAGGCCACGCGCGCTTCCAGGCTCAGCACCGGGTGACACGCGCAGAACATCAGCCGCAGGACGTCGTCGCCGATCTCGCGCGCGGCGCGGTCGTCATCGAGGTGGTCGACGAAGTCCGGCACGATCATCGCCTCGCGCGCATCGAGCTCATGACCGAGCTGCTCGAGCTTGTCGCCGCTCAGCTTCACATGCCGCAGCCGGTCCAGCGCGCGGTGCTTGGCCGTGGTCATCAACCACGCGGCCGGTTTGTCCGGCAAGCCCTGGCGCGGCCAGGTTTCCAGCGCCGCCACCAGCGCGTCCTGCGCCAGCTCCTCGGCCAGCGGCACGTCGCGGGTGAGGCGCGACAGGGCGCCGATGATCTTGGCGGATTCCTGCCGCCAGACGGTCGTGATCGCGCGATGGGTCTCGTCGGTCATGCGCGCGATGGTACGGCCTGGCCGGCCGGGGTGCCGCTCGCCATGCTGGCAAGCCTGCGGCGCCTCTCGTCGCCGTGGCCGCCGAGCCCGTGCTCAGGCGCCCGGGAACTGCGTGATGTCCATGTACATCAGCTCCCAGATGTGGCCATCCGGATCCGCGTAGGCCTGGGAGTACATGAAGCCCATGTCCTGCGGCTCGCGCGGCACGGTGCCGCCGGCGGCCAGCGCCTTGGCGATCAGCTCGTCCACCTGCGCCTTGCTCTCGCAGGACAGGCAGGTCAGCACCTCGGTGGCCGAGTGCGCGTCGGAGATCTTGCGCGGCGTGAAGGTCTGGAAGAACTCCTCGACCAGCAGCATCGCGTAGATGTCGTCCGAGATGACCATCGACAGGGCCTGCTCGTTGGAGAACTGCGGGTTGAACTCGTAGCCCATGGCCGCGTAGAAGCGCTTGCTGCGCTCGACGTCCTTGACGGGCAGGTTGACGAAGATCTGCTTGTGTCGCATGTCGTGACTCCTGGATGGATGTGAGGTCGTGGTCCACATGGGCACGACGGCCCAGCCCCGGCGTTTTCGACAATCAGGCCTTGGATTCCTCGTAACAGGGCGCCATCGATCGCACCTCGACCGTGCACCACTCCGCGGCCGGGCACTCCCGGGCGATCGCGAGGGCTTCCTCGCGGGTGGCGACGTTCAACCAGAAGAAGCCGCCGACCATTTCCTTGGCCTCGGCGAAGGGCCCGTCGATCGCCGTCATCCGGCCGTCGCGCTTGGTCACGCGCGTGGCGCCGTTGACCGACTGCAGCGACTGCGCCGAATGCAGCCGGCCCTGCGCCAGCAGCTGATCCGCGAAGGCGGTCATGCGGGCGTAGGCGTCCTGGCCTTCCTCGGGCGTGCGGGCCTCGCGTTGGCCGACGGGTTCGTTGATCAGCAGGATGAAGCTCATGCGGGTCTCCGGTGGTTTGCGGGCCATTGGACACCACCCGCCCATGCCACTGCCAAAGGTCAGGGCTTGGCTCGAATGGGCTGGCCACCCGCCCGGGGCGCTGTCGATTCATCCGGCGCGCTGTCGATTGGTCGTTTCCCCGGGAGGGCCGGCCGGGACCGCTCCCTACACTGCGCCGCATGACTCCCGCTTCCCCCCGACCCCTGTGGCGCGACGCGCGCCGGCTGCGCGCCTCCTGGCATGCCTGGCTCAGCAACGAGGCCCAGAGCAGCGGACCGGGCTGGATGCAGTGGGTCTGGACGCTGCTGTTCTCGTGCGCGCTGGCGGTGGGCTTCACCATCCTGGGCTTCGTGATGAACAGCAGCACCGCGCGCTGGACCGATCCGCGCGCCTGGGGCTGGTGGTACAGCAAGAACGTGATCGTGTGCGTGACCATCGGGGTGATCATCCAGTCGCTGTTCGCCATCCTCACGCCGCTGGTGGGCGGCCGGGCGCGGATTCGCGCGTGGCCGGACTGGAAGCGCACGGTCTTCTTCTCCGGGCTGCCGGTGGTGGGCACGGTCATCGGCTGGATTCCCGGCATGTGGCTGGCCGGCATGTCCCGCTGGGTCAAGCTGGACTGGGCCGAGGGCGGCAAGATCATCGGCATCACCGCGGCGCTGTCGCTGCTGATCACCTTCGTGCTGCACCACTGGTTCGCTTCCAAGAACCGCCAGCTCAAGGCCGAACGCCGCGCCACCGAGGCGCAGCTGCGGCTGCTGCAGGGCCAGATCGAGCCGCACTTCCTCTTCAACACGCTGGCCAACGTGCACTCGCTGATCGATTACGACGCGGCCAAGGCCAAGGAGATGCTGGGCGCGTTCACCGCCTACCTGCGGGCCTCGCTCGGCGGACTGCGCCGGGAGACGGGGCCGCTGGAGGACGAGCTCGCCTTGGCCTCGGCCTACCTGACGGTGCTGCAGACCCGCATGGAGGACCGCTTGCGTTTTGAGATCCACGCCACGCCCGAGGCACGCGCCTTCCCGCTGCCGCCGATGCTGCTGCAGCCGCTGGTGGAGAACGCGGTGCATCACGGGCTGGAACCCAAGATCGAGGGCGGTTGCGTGCGCGTGGATGCCGCGCTGCGCGACGGCGCGCTGGTCGTCACGATCCGCGACGACGGCGTGGGCCCCGGCGCGTCGCGACGCGCGGGCAATGGCATCGCGCTGGCCAACCTGCGCGAGCGGCTGATGGCCCAGTACGGCGATCGCGCCTCGTTGACGCTGGAACCCGCCGAGCCGGGCTGCCGGGTCACGCTGCGCGTGCCCGTGGACGCCTGAGCCGTTTCCTCCCCGCTTCACCCCTTCACCGCTTCATCACTTCATCACTTCGCCACGACCCCATGACCGCTCCCACCGCGCTGATCGCTGACGACGAACCCCACCTGGCCCGCGCCCTGGCCGCGCAACTGGCCGCCGTGTGGCCGGAGCTGACCATCGTGCATGTCGCGCGCAACGGGCAGGAAGCCGCCGAGCAGATCGCTGAACTGCAGCCCGACCTCGCGTTCCTGGACATCCAGATGCCGGGTCTGACCGGGCTGGAAGTGGCCGAGGGCATCGAGGGCTCGACGCGGGTGGTCTTCGTCACCGCGTATGACCAGTACGCCTGCCAGGCTTTCGAGCAGGAGGCCATCGACTACGTGCTCAAGCCCGTGGAGGCGGACCGCCTGGGCCGCACGGTCGAGCGCGTGCGGCGCGCGCTGGCCAAGGCGACGCCAGCTGCCGGCGAGCCGGACGTCTCGACCGGAGCCGACGTCGACGCGAGGCTGCTCGCGGTGCTGCAGCGGCTGCACGCGCCGGCTGGCGGCGCCAGCCCGGGCGCGAGCCCGCTGCGCTGGGTGCGCGCGACGCAGGGCGACCTGATGCATCAGGTGCCGGTGGACGAGGTGCTGTTCTTCCGCGCCGACGACAAGTACACCTGTGTGCAGACCGCGTCGACAGAGTACCTGATCCGCACGCCCATCCACGAGCTCGCCGCGCAACTCGACGGTGATCGCTTCTGGCAGGTGCACCGCTCGACCATCGTCAACCTGGACCACGTCAGCGGCACGCGCCGCGACGAGCTCAGCCGCCTGTTCGTGCGCGTGCGCGGTCATGCGAGCGAGCTGCCGGTGAGCCGCGCCTACGTGCATCTGTTCAAGGCGATGTGAGGCGCTCCCGTCATGAGGCCGGCCTACACTGCCGGTCTCATGCAGCTTGACCCGCGATCGATCACCGTCATGACCGCGCTGATGGCCGCGGTCCTGGGGCTGGTGCTGCTCGGCGTGCGGCGCAACTATCCCGCGACGATCCGCGGCCTGCTGCCCTGGGCGCTTGCGCCGATGACCTGCGCCTTCGCGGCCGGCGTCTACGCGCTGCAGGGCGTCTGGCCCGAGTTCGCCGTCGCCCAGACCGGCAACGTGCTGCTGCTGCTCGGATGCGGGCTCTTCTATTTCGGTTCGCAGCGCTTCTTCGACCGGCGCGTGACCTGGCGCCTGTGGGGCGGCATCGCGCTGATCAGCCTCGCCGTGCTGACCTGGTTCCTGCTGTGGCCGGACTATCGCGTCCGCGTGGTCGTGTTCACCGGAACGATGACGGCCTGCGTGCTCGCGCACGCGCGGCTGATCCTGCGCGACGGCCACGGCTTCGCGGCGCGCCTGATCGCGGGCACCCTGCTGCTGCAGGCGCTGGTGCTGATCGGGCGGGGCTTGGCGACCTTCTGGGTCGACGGCGCGCAGTCCTCCCGCTTCGCGATGACCACGGTGCAGACGACCTACATCGCCAGCTATTGCTTCAGCGTGCTGCTGCTGAGCATGGGCGTGCTGCTGATGGCCAGCGAGCGCGTGCGCGAGGAGTTCGAGCTGCTCGCCACGCGCGATGCGTTGACCGGGGCGCTCACGCGCCGCGCGGTGCTGCAGGCCGGCGGCGAGGAGTTCGATCGCTGGCGCCGGTACGCGCAGCCCTTGTCGCTGCTGCTGCTGGACCTCGACCATTTCAAGCAGGTCAACGACCGCTTTGGTCACCAGGCCGGCGATCGCGTGCTGGCGGCCGCGGCGGCCGTCATGCGGCAGGCCTTGCGTGTGAACGACCGCCTGGGCCGATATGGCGGCGAGGAGTTCGTGATCCTGCTGCCGTCCACCGATGCCGAGGCGGCGCGGGCCCTGGCCGAGCGGGTGCGCGCGGCGCTGGCCGCGCACGTGCCCGAGCCCGGCATCCCGCCATGCACCGCCAGCCTGGGGGTCGCCTGGGCGCAGGCCGACGACGCGGGCCTGGACGCGCTGCTGGCGCGGGCCGACGAGGCGCTCTACCGAGCCAAGGCTGACGGTCGCAACCGGGTGGCTTGATCCGGCGACGCGACCCGCGCCCTCACTTGAAGAACCAGTACCCCACGACGATCGCGCCGATCAGGCCGACCACGTCGGCGAGCAAGCCGCAGGTCAGCGCGTAGCGGGTCTTCTTGATGTTGACGCTGCCGAAGTAGACGGCCAGCACGTAGAACGTCGTCTCGGTCGAGCCCTGGATGATCGCGGCGAGCTTGCCCTCGAAGCTGTCCACGCCGTAGGTCTTGAGCACGTCCACCATCAGCCCGCGCGCGCCGCTGCCCGAGAGCGTCTTCATCAGGCCCACGGGCAGCGCCGGCACGAAGTCGGTCGGCAGGCCCAGCGCGGCCACGCCGGCGGCGATGCCCCGCACGACGAACTCCATGCAGCCCGTCGTGCGGAACACCGAGATCGCCACCAGGATCGCGATCAGGTAGGGAATGATCTGGATCGCGACGCCGAAGCCCTCCTTGGCGCCCTCGACGAAGGCCTCGTAGACATTGACGCGGCGCCACGCGCCCACGGCGATGAACATCACGATGATGCTCAGGATCACGCCGCTGCCCAGCAGCCCGATGTACTGCGACATCACCTCGGGCGGGTAGCTGTGCAGCCACCCGAAGACCGCGGCCATGATCGCGATGAAGCCGCCGACGAACACCAGCACCGGCGCGCTGAACAGGTTGATGCGCTGTACCCAGGCCACCGCGATCAGCCCCGACATGAACGAGATGAAGGTGGCGATCAGCGTCGGCAGGAAGATGTCTGCCGCGTTGAAGCCCACCAGGCCCTGGTCCACCGCCATCGCCTGACGGATCGCGATCACCGAGGTCGGGATCAGCGTGATGCCCGCGGTGTTCAGCACCAGGAACATGATCATCGCGTTGGAGGCGGTGTCCTTCTGCGGGTTCAGGTCCTGCAGTTCCTTCATCGCCTTCAGGCCCAGCGGCGTGGCGGCGTTGTCCAGGCCGAGCATGTTGGCCGAGAAGTTCATGACCATCGAGCCGCCCGCCGGATGGCCGCGCGGGACCTCCGGGAAGATGCGCGCGAAGAACGGCCCCATCGCCCGCGCGAAGAGCTGGATGACGCCCGCCTTCTCGCCGACCTTCATGAGGCCGAGCCATAGGCTCATCACGCCGACCAGCCCCAGCGAGATGTCGAAGCCGGTCTTGGCCGTGTCAAAGATGCCGGTGAGCACCTGCGTGAAGATGGTCAGGTCGCCCTGGACCAGCCGCGCCAGCGCGACCGCGAAGCCGATCAGGAAGAACCCGATCCAGATGAAGTTCAGCACCATGGGCGCGCATTATTCCGGCGCCGCGCGTCCCGGTCTGGCGCGACTGGGGATTGCGAGCATCACCTTGTAGGGACCGGTCATAACCCTGGCACCCCCGGTGCGAATCGGCAGGACCGCCGCGCGCACGCCTCGACCTGAACCAGGGCGGACGTCCCGATGGCAGTGACGGAGCAAGCGGCGCCCTGCGGAAGCGGGTCATTGAGCCGCCGAGGATGCCCTCCAAGAATGGCGTGGCCCTTCTTCAACATCGGAAGGGTTGGAGCCTCACATGAACACATGCCCCGTCTCCGGTCCCGGACCGGCTGGTCGGTCCGATCGAAGCGCCGTCGGCCGCACAGGCCTTGCCGCATCGCGCTGGCGCAGCCGGCCGCGGCCTCGCGCCGCCGCAGTCGCCCTGGCCGGCGCGTTGGCGCTCGCGGCGGGCGGTGCGAAGGCCTCCGCACTACCTGCGTGGTTGCTGGGCAATGCCGACTGCTCAGCCACGCTCATCACGCCGCGAGTCGCGGTCTCCAGCTACTACTGCCTCGGCGGGACGCGCGAGCAGACCCATGCCGATGCGCTGGTCATGCGACAGCGCTCGACCGGTCGCCAGCTCAGCGGGCAGGCGTGGGCAGTCCTTGAACCGGGCCGCATGATCGATGGCGTGCAAACCGATCCGCCCGGGAAGTTCCTGGCCCTGATGGTGCTGGATGAGCCGGTGCCCGAGATGATGAAGGCCGGCGCGTCGCCGCTGCCCAGCTATCTGGAGGAGTCCCGCCTGCTGCGTGATCGTGAGGAGTCGCCCACGCGCTTGAGCGCCTGGGTGCCTGGGGAGCCGCGGAGCGCGGCCAACGCGCCCCAGCTCCCCGAGATCTCCCTGTTCAGCGGGTATGTCCACCGCCGCAACGAGTCAGGGCGGATCTATGCCGATCTGGTGGACAGGCCGCTGCTCTACCGGTCGGTGCGCGCCCTGCGGGCTGCGGAGCCGGCGAGGTTCGAGCTGGGGAATTTCCCGCTTCCGCCCGATGACGGTCCCGGTGTCGATGTGCTCGGAAGGACCCTGCGGCACGAGATGAACGGGGAGGACGTGCCGGATCGCGTCGTGGACGACCTCTTGCTGACCACGGCAGGCACCGCGGCCGACGGCATCACCCGGGTCTGGAGCAAGGAAGGGCTGCGGGCCCTTTCGCTGCGGAGCGGTGTCCATCTGGACGTGCCGTTCTCGAAGACCTCGAGCGGGTCGGGTCTGATGGCGTCGCGCGACCTGCGGCCTCCTCGGCTGGTCGGCCTGGTCCTGGGCAGCTACACCCATTTGCGGCTCAGCGCATTCTGGCCGGCCATCCATGAGGCGCTGCTGCGCCGTGGTTTGACGCAGGACGCGGGCTTCCTGGCGCGCCGGGTGCTCGGTCAGCCCGATGCCGGTCCCGAGGCCGGCGCTCCCCGTATCGGAGACGTGCGCCGCTACGACAACCCGCACAGCGGTCGCGCCGAGTTCTTCCGGCGTGTGGCTCTGCCGGCCAATGCAGACGCGATGGCGTTCCCGACGAACGGCGAGGACAACGAGCAGTGGGAGTACATCGGCACGGCGCTGCCCAGCCGCAAGGCCGTCGTGGGCACGATCAAGGCGTGGCAGCCGGACGAGCGCGGCGCCACCATCGGCCAGCGGTACGTGCGCTTCAACGGCATCACGCGGCAGGTGGAGTACTTCAAGTTGCAAGCGCTGGAGCCGGGAGGACGGGTGCCCGAGCTGCCCGACGACAGCCTCGGCGACCAGCTCTGGGAATACCTGGGCACCGATGTGCGGAGCGGCGTTCATCGCCTCGCCGCGTGGATGCCATCCGCGCCGCTCAGCCCTCTTCCAGGAACCGGTCCCGCACTTCCAGCACCCTCGGCAACACGCCGATGAAGAGCTCCACGAGCGCCGGATCGAAGTGCCGGCCGGCCTGCGCGCGCAGGTGCTCCACCGCCTTCTCCACCGGCCAGGCCGGCTTGTAGGGCCGGATGCTGGTCAACGCGTCGAAGACGTCGGCGATGGCCACGATGCGCGCTTCCTGCGGAATCGCCTCGCCGGCCAGCCCCTCGGGATAACCGCTGCCGTCCCACTTCTCGTGGTGGCCCAGCGCGATGCGACGGGCCAGCCCGAGCAGGCCCGTCGTCTGATCGCCCAGGATCTCCGCGCCGATGGCCGGGTGGCGCTTCATGACCTCCCATTCGGCCTCGGTCAGCGGACCGGGCTTCTGCAGGATCGCGTCGGGGATGCCCAGCTTGCCCACGTCGTGCATCGGCGCGGCATGCAGCAGGTCGTCGGCCTCCACGTCGGTCCAGCCGGCGGCCTGCGCCAGCAACTGCGCGTAATGGCTCATGCGCACCACGTGCCAGCCGGTCTCGTTGTCCTTGTACTCGGCCGCGCGACCCAGGCGCTGCACGATCTGCAGCCGCGTCTCGCGCAGCTCGTCCGCGCGCACCAGCGACAGGTGCGTGCGCACGCGCGCCCGCACCACCGGCGGGCTCACCGGCTTGGCGATGTAGTCGACCGCGCCCGCCTCGAAACCCTCGGTCTCGTCGCGCGTGTCGGCCAGCGCGGTGACGAAGATCACCGGCGTGCGCTTGGTCGCCGGCTGCGACTTCAGCACGCGGCAGACGTCCAGGCCGGACAAGCCCGGCATCATGATGTCCAGCAGGATCAGCTGCGGCGATTCGGTCTTCGCGAGTTCGAGCGCCTTCTGCCCGTCACGCGCGAACAGCAGCCGGTAGTCGTCCTGCAGCACATGGCGCAGCACCTGCAGGTTGGCCGGTTCGTCGTCGACGAGCAGCAGCTTGGGGCGGTGGTCCGCGGTCATGGCCATGGTCATGCGCCTGCCTCGCTCAACTGCGTGCGCAGCGACTGCAGCAGCGTCAGCGCCGCGTCGAAGTCGAAATCATCCAGCGCCTGTGCCAGCGGGGCGACCCGCTCGGCGCCAAGCGCCGCGCGCAGCGCGGCCAGCGACTCGTCGTCCAGCTCGCTGCGCTTGAGCGCCGCGGCCAGCCGGTCCACCAGCAGCTTCTTCTCGCGCAGGGTCTGGCCCGGCGTCGCATCGGGCGTCGCGCCCGCCGCGTCTGCGCCAGACAACGGCATCGACGCGCTCGGCGCGAAGCCCGACGGCGTGCCGTCCAGCTCGGCGATCGCGTCCACCGCCTGCTGCAGCGACAGCGCCAGCGCATCGACCAGCGCCATCAGGTCGTCCTGCCGGCCCAGGCGCAGCGCCGATTCCACCGGCTGCGCCGCGGCGAGCAGCTCCGGCATCGCCAGGCTGCCGGCCACGCCGCGCCAGCGGTGCACGAGGCCGCGCATCTCGATCCACTGCCGGCCCTGCGTCAGCTGATGCAGACGGGCCACGCCGTCGCGTTGTTCCTCGGCGAAACGGCGCAGGCCGCGTTGCCAGGCCGTCACGCTGCCCCACAGGCGCAGGCCCTGCTGCCAGTCCAGCGGTCCCGTCGACTGGCCCGCGTTCCGCGCATCGCGCGCATGTCGCGTGGACGGCGCCGGCCCGGCGGACGCGGCCGATCGACCCGGCGTCAGGCCCAGCACGCGGGCGATCTCGGCGAAGAGCCGCGCCGGCTCGACCGGCTTCACCGCGAAACCGTCCATGCCCGCGGCCAGCGCGGCCTGGCGGTCCTCCTCCAGCACGCTGGCGGTCAGCGCGACCACCGGCGTGTGGCCGCGGCCCTGCGCGTGCTCGAAGTTGCGGATGCGGCGCGTCGCGCCCAGGCCGTCCAGCCCGGGCATGTGGACGTCCATCAGCACCGCGTCGAAACGCTCGTCGGAGAAGGCCTTGAGCGCCTGCAGGCCGTCCGAGGCCAGCGTGACCTGGTGGCCCTCGCGGGTCAGGACGATCTGCAACAGCTCGCCGTTCTGCGCCACGTCATCGGCCACCAGCAGCCGCAGCGGCGGCAGCGTGACGGCGTCCTCGGTGGCGTCGAACTCGGCGCGCGCCGCGTCGCCCGCGGGCAGCGGCAGCCAGACGTGGAAGGTGCTGCCCTCGCCCAGCGTGCTTTCCACGGTGATGCGGCCGCCCATGCGCTCGACCAGTTGGCGCGAGATCGTCGTGCCCAGGCCCGTGCCGCCGAAGCGGCGCGTGGTCGAGGCGTCCGCCTGCGCGAAGGCGTCGAAGATGCGATCCAGCCGGTCGGCGGCGATGCCGATGCCGGTGTCGATCACGGCCAGGTGGATGTGGCCCGATTCCTGGCGCATGCGCAGGCTGACCTGGCCCTGCTCGGTGAACTTGATGGCGTTGCCCACGAGGTTCAGCAGCACCTGCTGCACGCGCAGCGGGTCGCCCTTGAAGAAGCGCGATTCGCTGTCGGGATAGTCCAGGTGCAGCGCGAGGTTCTTGCGCTGGGCCAGCAGGCGCAGCGAGTTCAACGCCTGCTCGCAGACGGTGCGCAGCGAGAAGTCGACGACCTCCAGCTCCATCGCGCCCTTGTCCAGCTTGGCGGTGTCCAGGATGTCGTTGAGCAGCGAGAGCAGCGAGCGCGCCGAGCCCCGCACCGTCGTCAGGTGACGGCGCTGGCCGTCGGTCAGCGTGGTGTCCAGCAGCAGCTCGGTGAAGCCCAGGATGGCGTTCATCGGGGTGCGGATCTCGTGGCTCATGTTGGCCAGGAAGGCGCTCTTGGCCGCGGCCGCCGATTCGGCGCGTTCCTTGGCTTCCTCCAGCTGGCGCTGCAGGCGCTTGGGTTCGGTGATGTCGAGGATGACGCCGTCGATCCACTGCGCGGTGCCCGAGGCATCGCGCACCGCGCGGCCGCGCTCGGAGACCCAGCGCTCGCCGGCGTCGCGGGTGTGGACACGGTACTCGATCGAATAGGGCGCGTCGGCCGCGACCGCGGCCTCGACCGCGGCGTTCACGCCGGCCTGGTCATGGCGGTGGATCAGCGCGGCGAAGTGCTGGCGGCCGTCCAGGAAGTCCTGCGCGGGCCAGCCGGTCAGCGCTTCGACGGCGTCGTTGATCAGCAGCATCGACCAGTTCTCGTCGAGCCGGCAGCGGAAGGTCACGCCGGGGCTGTTGGCGATGACGGTGCGGTACTTGGTCTCGCTGTCGCGCAGCGCCTGCTCCATCGCGAGCATGCGGCCGCGTTCCTCGACCAGCTCGGTGTTGAGCCGGCGCAGCGCCAGCAGGCCGTTGGCGCCGGCCGTCAGCGCGCTGATGGTCAGCGCCATGACGGTCACGGCCAGCGCCAGCCAGCCGGCGTTCTCGATGCTCCTGTTGCAGGGACCGTCGGCCGTGCCGACGAAACGCGCCGCGCCCATGGCCGTGTAATGCATGCCCGCGATCGCGCAGCCCATGACGGTGCCGCCCAGCGCGATGGCCGCGTAGCGGTTGATGCGCCGGGCCAGGCCGAAGCGGATCCACAGCGCCAGCATCGCCAGCAGCACGGCCACGACGATGGAGGCGCCGAACCACAGCGGGTCGTAACGCAGCGCCACGGACATCTCCATGGCGGCCATGCCCAGGTAATGCATCGCGCCGATGCCCGCGCCGACCAGCACACCGCCGACGATCAGGCGCCAGACCTCGAGCTGATGGCGGGCCAGCAGCGCCAGCGCGACCCAGGACGCGATCAGCGCCGGGATCATCGAGGCGGCGGTGATGTGGCCGTCGAAGGCGATCTGCGCGCAGAGCTGGAAGGCCAGCATGCCGATGAAGTGCATCGACCAGATCCCGCCGCCCAGCGCGAGCGCCCCGGTGGCCAGGATGGACTGGCGGCGCCAGCCCGTGGCCGGCTTGGCCATGCCCGCGACCTGCAGCGCCAGCGCCGAGGTCAGCGACGCCACCACCAGCGACAGTAGCACCAGCGGCCAGTCGTACTGGCCGGTGAGCAGCATCGTCGGGGCGCCGTCGCGGAAAAGGAAGAACTGCGGCAGGACCGCGGAGAGTTCGGACACGGAGGGGGTGGATCGCGCGCCCGCGCGGGCGCTCGACCCGGGCATGGGAGGAGGCCGCCATGGTGCCAAGAAGCGGACGTACGCGTCCGGCACAAATGCGCGGTAACTCCGGCCCAAGTGCAAGCGCCCCGCAGGTGCGGGGCGCTAATCGCAACAACACCGCAATCGACGGCGTTGCGAGCGGGTCGAGGTCGGGTCTGAGGCGCGCAGCCGTACTCCCGTACGGCGAGCACCGCAGGCCCGAGATCGGCCCGCGCAGTAGCCGTCCTTAGAACGCCGGGACGACCGCGCCCTTGTACTGGGTCTGGATGAAGCGCTTGACGGCGTCGGACTGCAGCGCGGCCGCCAGTTTCTTCACGGCCGGGGCGTTCTGGTTGTCGTCACGCGTGACCAGCCAGTTGGCGTACGGCGACTCGGCGCCCTCGATGGCCAGCGCGTCCTTGCCCGGGTTGAGCTTGGCTTCCAGCGCGTAGTTCGTGTTGATCAGCGCCAGGTCCACCTGCGGCAGGATGCGCGGCAGCGTGGCGGCCTCGATCTCGCGGAACTTCAGCTTCTTGGGGTTCTCGGCGATGTCCTTGGTCGTGGCCAGGATGTTGGACTTGTCCTTGAGCTTGATCACGCCGGCCTTGTCCAGCAGCAGCAGCGCGCGGCCGCCGTTGGTGGGGTCGTTGGGCAGGGCCACCGTGCCGCCCTCGGGCAGCGCGGCCAGCGTCTTGTGCTTGGTCGAGTACGCGCCGAAGGGCTCCACGTGCACGGCCACCACCGGCACCAGGTGGGTGCCCTTGCCCTTGTTGAACTCGTTCAGGTAGGGCTTGTGCTGGAAGAAGTTGGCATCCAGGCGCTTCTCGGCGACCTGCACGTTGGGCTGGACGTAGTCGGTGAAGACCTTGACCTCGAGCTCCACACCCCGCTTGGCCAGCTCGGGCTTGATCAGGTTCAGGATCTCGGCGTGCGGCACGGCGGTGGCAGCGACGCTCAGCTTCTCGGCGGCGGCGGTGCCGGCGGCGGCCAGGGACAGGGCCGCGACGGCGGCGGTGATCAGCTTCTTCATGCTCAGGAACTCCTCTGGAGGACGGTGCCGCTCGCCTGCATGGGGCGAACGGCGATGAAAGGGGGAGGCGGGGAATCGGGAATCGAGATTCGGGATTCGAGTGAACGGGCTACGGCTCAGCGATGCGTCACGCGCGTGACGAGCCAGTCGCCCAGCATCTGCAGCAGTTGCACCAGCACCAGCAGCAGCACGACGGTGACG
Organism: Roseateles sp. So40a; assembly: GCF_048081605.1. Lineage (NCBI taxonomy): Bacteria > Pseudomonadati > Pseudomonadota > Betaproteobacteria > Burkholderiales > Sphaerotilaceae > Roseateles > Roseateles sp. So40a. The sequence goes on from NZ_CP182288.1 coordinate 5,725,503, forward strand.
ACCATCACCTCGGTCTGGAAGCGCTGGTAGCCGAAGCGGATGGCGAGGTCGCCCAGGCCGCCGCCGCCGATGACGCCGGACATGGCCGTGTAGCCGACCAGCGTGATCGCGGTGACGGTGAGCGCGGAGACGATGCCCGGCAGCGCCTCGGGCAGCAGCGCCTGCCAGACGATCTGGCGCGTGCTGGCGCCCATGGCCAGGCCCGCCTCGACGATGCCGCGGTCCACGCCGCGCAGCGCGGTCTCCACGAGCCGCGCCAGGAAGGGCGTCGCGCCGACGACCAGCGGCGGGATCGCGCCGGCCACGCCCAGCGAGGTGCCGGTCACCAGCAGCGTGAACGGGATCAGCACGATCAGCAGGATCACGAACGGCAGCGAGCGCAGCACGTTCACGACGAAGGACAGCAGCCCGTAGACCTTGGGAGAGGCCACCAGCCGGCCGCGGTCGAACAGGTACAGCGCGATGCCCAGCGGCAGGCCCAGCAGCGCGGTGAACAACAGCGAGCCGCCCAGCATCAGCAGCGTGTCGCCGCCGGCGGTGGCGATCTCGGGCCAGTCGATGGCGCGCAGGGTCTCGATGAGGGATGGGAAGAAGGACGGGGTCGTGCTCATGCGCGCAGCTCCTCGACCTGCACGCCGCGCTCGGCCAGCAGCTGACGCGCGGTGGCGCGGTCGCCGCCGCTGATGGCGATGGTCAGCTGGCCATAGGGCTGCTTCTTGATGCGGTCGATGCGGCCGGACAGGATGCCGAAATCCAGGTTGGCCCGCCGGGCGACCTCGCCCAGCAGCGGTTCATAGGTGCGTTCGCCGAAGAAGGTCAGCCGCCACAGGCTGCCGCTGACGTGCGCGTGGTCGTCGCGCTGGTCGCCTTCATCGACGTGTTCCGAGGCCAGCACGAAACGCCGGGCCGTGTCCGAGCGCGGATGCAGGAAGACCTGCGCCACCGGGCCCAGCTCCACGATGCGGCCGGCCTCGAGCACCGCCACGCGGTCGCAGACGCGGCGCACCACGTCCATCTCATGCGTGATCAGCACGATGCTGAGCCGGAGCTCCTCGTTGAGCTCGGCCAGCAGGTCCAGGATCGAGCGCGTGGTCTCGGGATCGAGCGCGCTGGTGGCCTCGTCGCACAGCAGCACCTGCGGGTCCAGCGCCAGCGCGCGGGCGATTCCCACCCGCTGCTTCTGGCCGCCGGAGAGCTGCGCGGGGTACTTGTCCGCCTGATCGGTCAGTCCGACGCGGGCCAGCAGCTGCGCCACGCGCGGGGCGATGCGGGTGGCGTCCCAGCCGGCGATGCGCAGCGGCCAGGCGACGTTCTGCGCCACGGTGCGCGAGCTCAGCAGGTTGAAGTGCTGGAAGATCATCGCGATCTTCTGGCGGGCGGCGCGCAGCGCCTCCGCGCTCAGCGTCTGCAGGTCCTGGCCGTTCACGCGGACCTGGCCGCTGTCGGGGCGCTCCAGCAGGTTGATCACGCGCAGCAGCGTGCTCTTGCCGGCACCCGACGCGCCGATGATGCCGAACACCTCGCCCGGCTCCACGCGCAGGTCCACGCCCTGCAGCGCCGCCACGCGGCGGCCGTCGACGTCGTAGGACTTGTGGAGGGCTTGAAGTTCGATCACGGGATGGGGTCGAGAAAACCCGTGATGCTTAGGGATTACCCGGCGTTTGGCAAGCAATGATTGCTTATATGCATATGCCGGGGTGGGAATTCTGCCGAATTCGTATATGGGAAACGGCGCCTTCCGTGCGGACCGGAAGCCTGAAGCGGAAATGAAAACGGCCGGGAAGTCCCGGCCGTGCGCGCTGCCAAGCGGCCACGCCGCTTGGCGATCGTCACTGGAATTACCAGATGCGGATGCGGTCCTCGCTGGGCTTGAACATCTTGTCGCCCGGCTTGGTCTTGAAGGCGTCGTGGAAGCCGTCGTGGTTCACGGCGGCGCCGTTGGCGCGGAACTCCGGCGGCGAGTGCGGATCGATCGTCAGCAGCTGCAGCTTGCGTTCCTCGCGCGCCTTCTCGCGCCAGGCCTGCGACCAGCCCATGAAGAAGCGCTGCTCGCCCGTCAGGCCGTTGATCACCGGCGCGGGCTTGCCGCCCAGCGAGCGCAGGTAGGCCTTGTAGGCGATCTGCAGGCCGGACAGGTCGGCGATGTTCTCGCCCAGCGTCAGCTTGCCGTTCAGGTGCTTGCCGGGGATGGGCTCGTAGCCCTCGTACTGCGCCACGAGCTTGGCGCCGATCGCGTCGAAGGCCTTGCGGTCGTCGTCGGTCCACCAGTTGCGCAGCTTGCCGTCGCCGTCGAACTGGCTGCCCTGGTCATCGAAGCCGTGGCTGATCTCGTGACCGATCACCGCGCCGATGGCACCGTAGTTCACCGCGTCATCGGCCTTCGTGTTGTAGAAGGGCGGCTGCAGGATCGCGGCCGGGAACACGATCTCGTTGAGCGTCGGGTTGTAGTAGGCGTTGACGGTCTGCGGCGTCATCAGCCACTCGCGGCGGTCGACCGGCTTGCTGGCCTTGGCGGCCTGGCGCTTCCATTCGAAGGTCGCGGCGCGCAGGCCGTTGCCCATCGGGTCGCCGGCCTTGACGTCCAGCGCGCCGTAGTCGCGCCAGACATCGGGATAGCCGATCTTGACCATGTACTTGGACAGCTTGTCCTGCGCCTGCGCCTTGGTCGCGGGCGTCATCCAGCTCAGCTTGTCGATGGAGTCCTTGTAGGCGCCCAGCAGGTTGTCCACCAGCTGCACCATGCGCGCCTTGTCGGCGGCCGGGAAGTAGCGCTTCACGTAGACCTCGCCGACGGCCTCGCCCAGCGCGGCGTTGACGTTGTCCACGGCCTGCTGCCACCGCGGCTTCTCGGCCTTGGCGCCGGTCAGCGCCGTGCCGTGATACGCGAAGTGGGCGTCGCGGATGTTCTTGGGCAGCGTGTCCGACAGCGCATCCAGCGCGCGGATGTTCAGGTAGAGCTTGATGTCGTCCAGCGACGCCTCGCCCAGGATCTTGGCCGCGCCGGTCAGGTAGGTCGGCGTCGAGTTGGACAGCTTGTCCAGGCCCGGCAGCGAGGCCGCGGTGAAGAACGCGTTCCAGTCGAAGCCCGGCGCCTTCTGCGCGAGCTCGTCGGGGGTCATGATGTTGTAGGTCTTCTGCGGATCGCGCAGCGAGACCTTGTCCCACTGCACTTCCGCCAGGCGCTCCTCGAGCGCCATCACGCGCTTGGCGCTGCCCTCGGGGTCCGCGATGCCGGCGGCCTTGGCCAGCTTCACCAGGTAGTCCGCATAGGCACCACGGGCCTTGGCCAGGCGCTCGTCGTCCTTCTTCAGGTAGTAGTCGCGGTCGGGCAGGCCCAGGCCGCCCTGCCAGGTCTGCAGTCGGTTGATGGTCGGGTCGGCGTAGTCGGCCTCGATGCCCAGCGGCACGGGCAGGTCCAGCACGCCGGTGTGGGCGCCCAGCCAGACGGCGAGCTGGCGGCGGTCCTGGATCGCGGCGATGCTGTCCAGCACCGGCTTGATCGGCGCGAGGCCGGCCTTGTCGATCGCCGCGGTGTTCATGTAGGCGGCGTAGTAGTCGCCGATCTTCTGATCGACGCTGCCGGTCTTGCCCTTCTTCTTCGCGAGCTCTTCGATGATCCCGCGCGCGCGCTTGTCGGACAGGTCGCGCAGCTGGGTGAAGGCGCCGTAGGACGACTTGTCGGCGGGGATGTCCGTCGTGGTCAGCCAATGGCCGTTGACCGCGCGGAACAGGTCGTCCTGGACACGGACCGACTTGTCGAAGCTCTTGAGCTCCAGGCCCGACTGCGGCTGAGCCGCCATCGCGAGGCCGCCCAGCTGCATCAGCAGGGCCAGGGTGGTGAGGCGGAGTGCATTCTTCATCACGAACGGGGTCTTGAGCGCGGGCCGGGCCCGACGAAGCCGACAGCCTATGCCAGAAGACAGACCCGTGACAAAAGGCATGCGGCGGCTTGTGGTGGGGTGTGGCGGCCGCCGCACCGGGGCTTTCCAGCTTGTCGCCGGGCGTCTCAGGTGGCTGGGCAGCGCACCGCCGCCTCGCCCATCGTGGGCGTCTTCACGCTGTCTTGACGCGTCGTGGAGGCCGCCGCGACGGGCCTGGCCGGCGCCGGGGTCCGCGTGCTCAGCGTCAGCGCCGCGATGACCAGCGCCGCGCCGATCCACTCCTGCATCGCCGGATGCTGGCCCAGCGCGACGCTCATCAGCAGCGCCGACACCGGCACTCCGTTCAGGAAGAGCGTGCCATGCGACGCGCCGAGCTGGCGCACGCCGAAGTTGAACGCGACGACCGCGGCCACCGTCGGCACGGCCGCGATGTAGAGCAGGTGCGGCCCCACCGGCGCCAGGTCTTGCCAGGTCGGCGCGGCGATGCCGCCGATGACCGTCGCCCCCACCGCGAAGAGCAGCTGCCACGGCAGCGCGGCCAGCGCGGTGAGGCCGGTGTACTCGAGCGGGCTGAGCTCGGGCACCTTCGCCGCACCGCGGGTGTAGAGCACCCAGCCGACGGTGCCGAGCAGCGTCAGCGCGTCGCCCAGCAGCATGTGCGGCGGGCCGTCGGTGCGGCCCAGCACGCCCGACACCAGCACCACGCCGCTGAGCGCCAGCACCGCCGCGCCGGCCACGTTCCAGCCGGGCCGGTGACCGTCGAGCAGCCAGCGCAGCAGGATCGTCGTCATCGGCATCGTGGCCATCAGCACCGCGCCATGCGAGGGCAGCGAGAGCTTGAGGCCCTCCAGCACCAGCACGCCGAAGAAGCCGTAGCCGAGCACGCCGTAGCCGGTCAGCGTCGCCCAGTGCGCGCGCAGCTTGGCCCAGGGCCGCTGGCCGAAGAGCACCACCAGCAGCGTCATGCCGCCGGCGGCCAGCAGGTAACGCACGGCGGTGAACCAGATGGGGTCGAGCCGGCTCAGCACCGGCTTGCCGACCAGGAACAGGCTGCCCCACGAGACCGCGGCGAAGAGCATCGCGACGGTGGCGGCATAAGGATTCTTGGGAGTCATGGCGACGGGCCCTTTCGCGCGGGGCGCGGTGAAGACTTCGATGGGACGCAGTCTGGCCATCGCCCGGCGCGCGGTCCATGCGCATGTTTGGAACAGGCGTTTGGAGAAACCGAACGCCCTGCGCGGCGCGACTCGTCACAATCGCGGCCCATGGAGCTGTACCAGCTGAAGAGCTTTCTGGCCGTCGTGGCCGAACGGAACCTGACCCGCGCCGCGGAGAAGGTGTTCACCAGCGTCCCCGCCGTCAGCGCGCAGATCAAGGCGCTGGAGGAGGAACTGGGCGTGATCCTGTTCGAGCGCAGCTCGCGCGGCATGGCGCTGACCCCGGCCGGCGAGAAGCTGGCCGAGGAGGCGCGCCGCACGCTCGACGCCGCGCAGCGCCTGCGCCAGGCGGCCGCGCAGATCCGCGGCGAGGTCCAGGGCGTGCTGCGCATGGGCACCGTCACCGATCCGCTGGCGCTGCGCCTGGGCGAGGTGCTGGTGAAGCTCGCCGAGCGCCATCCCGGCATCGGCCTGCAACTGCTGCAGCGCTTGTCCCTGCACAGCGTGCAGGCGCTGCGCCGCGGCGAGGTCGATTGCGCCTACGTGCTCTACGACGGCGAGACCGCCGATGGACTCGTGGTCGAGCGCCTGCGCCGCATGGAACTGGCCGTGGCCGTGCCGCGGCGTTTCGCCGATCGCGAGTGGCCGGTCTCGCAGGACGCGCTGCTGTCGCTGCCCTGGATCGGCACGCCGCCCGACTGCGGCCTGCGGCCCGCGGCGGAGCGCCTGTTCCAGAGCGCCGGCCGGGAGCCCTCGCACAGCCTGATGGCCGAGACCGAGGCCGCCGTGCGCGGCATGGTCGCCAGCGGACTGGGCGCGGCGGTGCTGCGCAAGGACCAGGCGCAGGCCGCCGCCGAGGCCGGCGAGCTGCGCATCTGGCCGCACTGGCAGGACGAGACCTGGCTGTGCTGGCTGCAGCAGGAACACGCGCCCGGCCATGCGCCGGATCACGCGCTGTCGGTGCTGCGCGAGCTGATCCACGAGGTGTGGGCGGACTGATCCCACGCCCCGCCCGCCGCAGGGATTCTTTTTCGACCGACCGGTCGGGCTGCGATACTCCGCCGATCCCAAGGAGCCCAACGGAGACCCGCACCGTGACAACCCTGCACACCCTGCAAGTGGCGACCGATGCGCGCGGCGTGGCGCGCGTGACGATGAACCGGCCCGAGGTGTTCAACGCCTTCGACGAGGCCATGATCGCGGACCTCGACGCCGCCTTCGAACGCTTGGGCCAGGACCCGGCGGTGCGGGTGATCGTGCTCAACGGCGCCGGCAAGGCCTTCAGCGCCGGCGCGGATCTGCAGTGGATGAAGCGCGCGTCGGAGGCAACGCAGGACTGGAACGTCGCCGACGCGCGACGTTTCGCCGGCATGCTGGACCGCATCGCGCGCTGCCCCAAACCGACGATCGCGCAGGTGCATGGCGTCGCGCTGGGCGGCGGGGTCGGCCTGACGCTGGCCTGCGACATCGCCGTGGCCGCCGCCGGCGCGCAGTTCGCCGTCAGCGAGGCGCGTTTCGGCATCCTGCCCTCGGTGGTCGGCCCCTACGTCATCAACGCGGTCGGCCCGCGCGAGGCGCGCCGGCTCGCGCTCACCGCCAGCGGCATCCCGGCCGCCGAGGCGCTGCGCATCGGGCTGCTGCATGAAGTCGTGGAGAGCGACGCCGCCGGCGGCATCGACGCGGCCGTCGAGCGCTGGATCGCGGAGCTGCTGATGAACGGCCCCGAGGCGCAGGCCGAGATCAAGGCGCTGTTCGGGCAGCTCGAGGTCGGACCGATCGACGACGAGGTGCGCGAGCGCACCGCGCAGACCATCGCCCGCGTGCGCATGGGTGCCGAGGCCAAGGAGGGCTTCGCCGCCTTCCTCGGCAAGCGGGCCGCGGCCTGGGTGCCGACGTCCTGAGACCTCGGGCGCGAATCACCTGACGGACAAGACGGACAAGACAGACAACGGAGACAGCAATGACGAAATCGACGGGAAGCTGGCGGGTCGCGAGCGCGCCGGCCACGGACGCGCCGGTGGCGGTGATCGGCGCCGGCGTGATGGGCGCCGGCATCGCGCAGGTCGCGGCGCAGGCCGGGCATCGGGTCCAACTGATGGACCTGCGCGAGGGCGCGGCCGCCGCGGCGATCGGCCAGATCGGCAAGGCGCTGGAGGGACTCGTGGCCAAGGGCCGCATGGAAGCGGCCGAGCGTGAGGCCGTCCTCGAGCGCCTGAGCGCGGCCAGCACGACCGCCGAGCTCAGCGACGCCGCGCTCGTGATCGAGGTGATCGTCGAGAAGCTCGAGCCCAAGCGGGCGCTGCTGCGTGAGCTCGACGCGCTGCTGCCGGCGGACGCGCTGATCGCGTCCAACACCTCGTCGATCAGCCTCACCGCGCTGGCCAACGGCATGGCGAATCCGCGCCGGCTCGTCGGCATGCATTTCTTCAATCCGGTCCCGCTGATGAAGCTGGTCGAGGTGGTCTGGGGCGCGGAGACCGATCCCGCCGCGGCGCAGGCCATCGAGCAACTGGCACGGCGCTGGGGCAAGACGCCGGTGCATGCGAAGTCCACGCCGGGCTTCATCGTCAACCGGATCGCACGCCCGTATTACGCCGAGACGCTGGCGCTGCTGCAGGAGCAGGCCGCGTCGCCGGCGCAGCTCGACCGCGCGCTGCGCGGCGCGGGTTTCCGCATGGGTCCCTGCGAGTTGATGGACCTGATCGGCCATGACACGAACTCGCTGGTCACCCAGTCCGTGTTCGAGGCCAACTACGGCGACAAGCGCTATCAGCCCTCGCTGGTGCAGCAGGCGCTGGTGGACGGTGGGCGCCTGGGGCGCAAGGCCGGCAAGGGCTTCTATGACGGCGTGCCCGCCGCCACTCCGGCAGCCGCGCAGGTCGACGCGGCGACCGGCGACGACATGGACCTCGGCACCGTGACGCTGGTGGGGCAGGGCGCGATGGTCGAGCAGCTCGGGGTGTGGATGACAACGCGCGGCGTGGCCTTCGAGCGCGAGGCCGACACCGCGCGCGAGCCCGCCGCGGACTGGGCCGGGTTCGTCATCGACGGGATGCAGCTGCACCTCACGCGGGGCCGTTGTGCCGCGCAGCTCGCCCACGAGCGGCGTCAGCCGGGACTGGCGGTGATCGACTGGCCGCTGGCGCCGGATCGCATCGACGGCCTGGCCATCGCCTTCGCACCGCATGTCGACGAGGCGGCACGCGCTCGCGCCGAGGCGCTGCTGCGCCGGCTCGGCTGGGCGCCGCTGGTACTGCGCGACGTGCCTGGCCTGGCGGTCGCGCGCACGATCGCGATGCTGGTCAACGAGGGCGCCGACGCCGTCTGGCAGGGCGTGTGCGACGAGGCCGGCGCGGACACGGCGATGAAGCTCGGCGTCAACTATCCGGCCGGACCGTTCGAGTGGCTCGCGCAACTGGGCGCGGCCGCGGTCGTCGACCTGCTCGACGGCCTGTTCGATGCCTATCGCAGCGAGCGATACCGCATCAGCCCGCTGCTGCGTCAGCGCGCCTGGGCCTAAATCGCGCGACGAAACAGCGGCGACGAAAGAGCGGCCACGAAGAAGCGGCCATGAAAAAGCGACCCTCGGGTCGCTTTTTCGTGGGCACGCGGTGCCTGGACCACCGCGCGGAGGCCGATTCGCCTCAGAGCAGCATGCGCAGGTGCGCTTGCGCCTGCAGCAGCGGGGGCAGGCAGTGCTCGACCATCTGCTCCATGCTCATGCGCGTGGCGTGGACGCTGATGGCCATCGCGGCGACGGTGTCGCCCTTGTAGTTCTTCAGCGGCACGGCCACCGAGCGCAGGCCTTGCTCCAGCTCCTGGTCGATCAGCGCGTAACCCTGCGCGCGGGCGCGGGCGATCTCGATGCGCAGGCGCTCGGGATGCGTGATCGTGTGCGGGGTCAGGGCGCTCAGTTCCTGGCGGGCGATGAAGGCATCGACCTCGGCCTGCGGTTGCGCGGCCAGCAGCACGCGGCCGTTGCCGGTGCAGTAGGCCGGCACGCGGGTGCCCGGTTGCAGCGTCGGGGAGACCACGCGGCCTGCGCTCGTCGCCGAGATGCAGATCACGTCGTTGCCGTCCAGCACGCCGGCCGACGAGGCTTCCTTCATCGCGTACGCCAGCTTGTGCAGCTCGGGTTCGATGATGCGGGGCAGGCGGGCCGAGTGCATGTAGCTCTGACCCAGGCGCAGGACCTTGGGGGTCAGCGCGAACATCTTGCGATCCTGCGAGACGAAGCCCAGATGGGTCAGCGTCAGCAGGTAGCGGCGCGCGGCGGCGCGGGTCAGGCCGGTGCGGCCCGCGACCTCGCTGATGGTGAGGCGGGGACGTTCCTGATCGAAGGCTTCGATCACGGCCAGGCCTTTTTCCAGGCCGGCGACCAGATCGCGTTTCAGCGGACCGGTACGGACTTCAGCGTCAGGGGAGGGGGCGACCGCCTGGATGGCGGTCATTTCTTCATCGTGTGCTCGAGCAGCGGACATGGCGGGGAGGTGTCGTGCGTTTGACGCCCAAATCTGCTGGGCGTAAGCAGGTGATGTCCAAAACTATAGGGACAACCCTGTGAAGAATGTTTGCCAGGGCAATTGTTTTGTTCCGCCAATCGCACCCATGTGCATCAATTTGGTGCACTTGCTGCGCGCAACGCCCCACCGCCTCAAGAAAGCGGTGTTGTCCGGGCGTTCAGCAGGAAGTAGGTGCGCGAAACCGCGATCGGAGCGTCGCTAAGCAAGTCGTCAATAGTCAGACATCAATGCTGTGACGTCATACCCTACATATATGAGCGGTATGCGCCATCAAACCCGCAAAGTATCCCACGCGATGTGCGATTGGCGCCTACGTGGTCCTACGTGCGCCCATGACTATTTCTTTACCGCCCCCAACTTTTGGCTATGGGACAGCGCAAGGGACAGCCTCAGCCACCCCTCGCGCACCCGCACCAAAATGAGGTCATACAACCTGACGCCCGATCGGCGTCAGGAAATAAAGTCAGACGAATGCGGGATCAGACCCGTTCGACGATCACCGCGATGCCCTGACCGACGCCGATGCACATCGTGCACAGCGCATAACGGCCGTTCGTCCGGTGCAGCTGGTTGATCGCGGTCGTCACAAGCCGCGCGCCGCTGGCGCCCAGCGGGTGACCCAGCGCGATCGCGCCGCCGTTGGGATTCACGCGGACGTCGTCGTCCTTCAGCCCCAGGTCCCGCAACACGGCCAGGCCTTGCGCGGCGAAGGCCTCGTTGAGTTCGATCACGTCCATCTGATCCAGCGTCAGCCCGACCTGGGCCAGCACCTTGCGTGCGGCGGGGGCCGGGCCGATGCCCATGATGCGCGGCGCGACGCCGGCGGTGGCCATGCCTAGCACGCGCGCGCGCGGGGTCAGGCCGTGCCGGGCGATCGCGGATTCGCTGGCCAGCAGTAGCGCGCAGCTGCCGTCGTTGACCCCGGACGCGTTACCGGCGGTCACGCTACCGTCCGGTCGGACGACGCCCTTGAGCCGGGCCAGCGCCTCCAGGCTGGTCTCCCGCGGGTGCTCATCCTGACGGACCACCACCGCGTCGCCCTTCTTCTGGGGGATCGTGACCGGGCAGATCTCCGCGTCGAAGAAGCCGCTGCGTTGCGCGGCCAGCGCCTTGGTCTGGCTGGCCAGCGCCATGCGGTCCTGGGACTCGCGGTCGATGCCGAAGTCCACGGCGACGTTCTCGGCGGTCTCGGGCATCGCGTCGACGCCGTATTGGGCCTTCATCCGCGGATTGATGAAGCGCCAGCCGATGGTGGTGTCGTAGATGGCGTTGGCGCGGGAGAAGGCGCTCTCCGCCTTGGGCATCACGAACGGCGCGCGGCTCATGCTCTCGACGCCGCCGGCGATCAGCAGGTGGGCCTCACCGGCCCGGATCGCCCGCGCGGCGGAGCCGACCGCATCCATGCCCGACCCGCACAGGCGGTTCAGCGTCACGCCCGGCACGCCGATCGGCAAGCCGGCCAGCAGCGCCGACATGCGCGCGACGTTGCGGTTGTCCTCACCGGCCTGATTGGCGCAGCCGTAGAACACGTCGTCGACGGCTTCCCAGTCCAGCGATGCCTGCCGTGCCATCAGGGCCTGGATCGGGATCGCCCCCAGATCGTCCGCCCGGACGGAGGACAACGCGCCGCCATATCGCCCGAATGGGGTGCGTTGTGCATCGCAAATGAACGCGTGCATGCAAAGTCTCCTGAATATTTATGAGAATGCGAGGTCCGGGGGATCATAGGGGCCCCTAGGAAAAACCTGTGACAAGTTGCACGATCGCTCCTTGAACATGCGTGTCGCCGTCCGGATGACGCGCTTTTCATTTAAGTTGCGCCCCTCCGCAGCCGATGCTGCTGACGAGGGCGTCTGAACCGGGGCGCGGAACTACAAGAATGAAGGACAGATCGGCCGATCCGCTCATCGATGTGAACCAGCTGAAAGTCGGGATGTTCATCCATCTCGACCTCGGCTGGATGTCGCATCCCTTTCCGCTCAGCAGCTTCAAGCTGAGTTCGGAGGAGCAGCTGCTGATCCTGCGCCGGCTGGGCCTGAAGCAGGTCCGCTGGAGTCCGGGCAAGAGCGACCTGCCGCTCGAGGCCACCCCGATGCCGGCCGCCGTGGTCGCGCCGGTCGAGGCCGAGGCGGCCCGCGGCGCCGAGGACGAGGTCCGCGAGCGGCACCGCCGCCTGCTGGCCGAGCAGCGCGAGGCGCTGCTGCTGTGCGAGCGCCAGTACGCCGAGGCCGCCACCGCGCTGCGCGAGCTGATGGACCAGGTGCCCCGCGAACCGACCGATGCCCGCGATCGTTCCGCCGCGCTGTCCCGCGCGCTGCTGGACAAGATGCTGGTCGAGGGCGACATCAACATCCGGCTGCTCAACGAGGGCGCCGGGGACCGCGGCACCGCGCACGGACTGAACGTCGCGGTGATCGCGATGCTGCTGGGCCGTGCGTTCGGCCTGGGCCGCGACGAGATGCTGGATCTGGGCCAGGGCGCGCTGCTGCACGACATCGGGAAGATGGAGCTCACGCCCCGCTTCCGTCACCGCGACGACGCCTTCACCGCCGCCGAGGTCGCCGCCTATCAGCAGCACGTCGCCAAGGGCGTGGTGCTCGCCCAGAAGATGGGCGTGAGCGCGGGCCCGCTGCTGATCATCGCCCAGCACCACGAACACGCCGACGGCAGCGGTTTCCCGCAGCGTCTGAACGCCGACCGCATGAGCATCGGCGCGCGCATCGTCGCGCTCGTCAACCGTTTCGACGGCCTGTGCAATCCGCTGATCAGCTCCAAGGCGATGACGCCGCATGAGGCCTTGTCGCTGATGTTCGCGCAGGGCCGCAGCCGCTTCGACGCGACCATGCTCAACGCCTTCATCCGCATGATGGGCGTGTACCCGCCGGGCTCGGCCGTGCAGCTGACCGACGACCGCTACGCGCTGGTCGTGGCGGTCAACTCCTCGCGGCCGCTCAAGCCCAAGGTGATGGTCCACGACACCCGCGTGCCGCGCGACGAGGCGCTGGTCCTCAACCTGGAAGAGCTGCCCGACCTGGGCATCCGCCGCAGCGTGAAGCCGCAGCAGCTGCCGCGCGCGTCGCTGGACTACCTGAGCCCGCGCAGCCGCATCGCCTACTTCTTCGAATCCGCGGGCCCGACGTCCGCGCAGCCGTCCGGGGAGATGGCCGCGTGACCCTGTCCAGCCGAGCCGCCGCCGCGACCCCCGCGGCGTTCAACACCGCCTTCCTCCCGTTGATCGACGGGCTGCAGGAAGCGGTGTGGCTCGTGGACGCCCGCACGCATTGCGTGGTGGCGGTCAATGCCGCCTCGCAGCAGCTGCTGGGGCTGCTCTCCAAGGACCTGATCGGCGCGAGCATCGAATCGCTGGCCTCCACGCCCGAGGACGCGCTGTTCTGGATGGATGCCGCCATCGGCCGCCGCGAGCCGCTGCACACCGACACGATGATGCGCCACGCCGACGGCCGCATGTTGTGGGTGTCGCGTCGCATCAGCCACGTGGCGCAGCCGCAGGGCGACGGCCTCTGGCTCATCGCCATGCGCGACCAGACCCAGCAGCGCCACCATGACGAGGAGCGCGAGACGCTGCTCGCCGAGTTGCGCGCCACGCTCGAATCGACCGCCGACGGCATCCTGGTCACCGACCTGGCCGGCCGGATCCGCAGCTTCAACCAGCGGCTGGCGTCGCTGTGGGGCATCCCCGAGGATCTGCTCAACGATCGCAACGACGAGGCCGTGCAGGCCTGGATGCGGCGCAGCGTCGTCGATGGCGCGTCCTACGCGATGCGCCTGGGCGCGATCCAGGAATCACCGCTGCTGCACACCAGCGACAACCTGAAGCTGATCGACGGCCGCGTCCTCGAGCGCGTGTCGCTGCCGCAATGGAGCCGGGGCCGGCCCATCGGCCGCGTGTACTCGTTCCGCGACCTGAGCGAGAAGCTCGCCGCGCACCAGCGCATCGAGGAGCTGTCGCACAACGACATGCTCACCGGGCTGCCCAACCGGCGCGCGCTGATGGAACGCGTGGACTACGCGCAGGCCATGGCCCGCCGCGAGACGACGCCCTTCGCTCTGCTCAACGTCGACCTGGACCGCTTCAAGCAGATCAACGACACGCTGGGCCATTCCTACGGGGATCGCGTGCTCAAGGAGGTGGCGCTGCGTCTGAAGGAATCGCTGCGCGAGGTGGACACCGTGGCACGGCTGGACGGCGACGAGTTCGCGCTGCTGATCCATCAGGCCGACGCGCGCGGTGCGGAACACGCCGCCCGACGCGTCCAGGAAGCGATGTCCCGGCCGTTCTGCTTCGACACGCTGAGCTTCACCGTGACCTGCAGCACCGGCATCGCGCTGTTCCCCGGCGACGGTGCCAGCGCCGAGGAGCTGCTGGCCAGCGCCGAGCGCGCGATGCACTGGGTCAAGGAAAGCGGCCGCAGCGCGTTCCGCTTCCATCAGCCGCGCAAGGACGTGGACCTGCTGTCGCGCATGCGCCTGGACCACGCGATGCGCCAGGCACTGCAGGAACATGAATTCCGGCTGCACTTCCAACCGCAGGTGTCGCTGGAAACCGGTGAGCTGATCGGCGCCGAGGCGCTCATCCGCTGGCGCGATCCGCTGCGCGGCGACGTGCCGCCGTCCGAGTTCATCCCGGTGGCCGAGGAGAGCGGCTTCATCGTCGCCATCGGCCAGTGGGTGCTGCAGCAGGCGGTGGCGCAGGCCGCGGCGTGGTGGCAGAAGGGCCTGCGGGTACCGGTGGCGGTGAACGTGTCGGCGCTGCAGTTCCAGCAGACGCAGTTCGTCGAGCAGGTCGCGCAGGCGCTGCGCGCCCATGACCTGCCGCCGTCGCTGCTCGAGCTCGAGCTGACCGAGTCCGTGCTGCTGCGTGACGCCGACGAGGCACTGCATCGGATGCAGGCGCTGTCGGAACTCGGCGTGCTGATGGCCATCGACGACTTCGGCACCGGCTATTCGAGCCTCGGTTACCTGAAGCGTTTCCCCATCCAGCGTCTGAAGATCGACCGCAGTTTCATCAAGGGGCTGCCCGGCGACGCGAGCGACGCCGGCATCGTCAACGCCATCGTGCAGATGGGCCGCGCGCTCAACCTGAAGGTCATCGCTGAAGGTGTCGAGACGGACGCGCAACGCGAGTTCCTCGCCCGTTGCGGCTGCCACGAGTACCAGGGCTTCCTCTGCGCGCCCGCGCTGGAGACCCGCGCCTTCGAGGAGCGCCACGCGCAGATCGCGGCCCAGGCCGAGGCCGAGAAGGCCGTCCGGGCACAGGCCGCGCCGGCACCTCGTGCGGCGCGGGCCTCGGTGCACCTGCTGCGCGGCTGAGCGGCTGAGCGGAGCAGGGGTCGAGGTCGGGAGACCTCTCCACCCGGGCGCCGACGAGGGCGGCACAATGCGCCGATGGCCGACGTCGACGGCCGGGAGACACGCGTGCTGTACAAGTTCAAGTCGAAGGCCGGGGCGGACGTCATCATGCTGGCGGCCCATGGCGATCAGGCGCTGCAGGCGCTGGGACGCGAGCCCTCGTCGCAGGGCATCTTCCAGGCGGCCGACCTGGCCGCGCTGATCGCGCGCGGTGACGCGGCGATCGCCCAGGAGCAGCAGGCGCACGAGCGCGCCGTGGCCGAGGCGCAGGCCGAGGGCCGCAAGCCGCCGCCCGCGCCCGAGGTCGCGCTGCGGCAGCGCCTGTGGCCGCTGCTGGAGCTGCTGCGCGCGGCGCAGGCCGCCAACACCGATGTCGTCTGGGGCGTTTGAGTGGAATCGACCTTGATCCTGGCGATCCGCCACGGCGAGACCGCCTGGAACCGCGAAGGCCGGCTGCAAGGCCATCTGAACGAGCCGCTGAACGCGCTGGGCCTGCGCCAGGCCGAACGCGTCGGTGCGGCGCTCGCGGATCAGCCGATCGCCGCGGTCTACGCCAGCGACCTGGACCGCGCCGCGGTCACCGCGCGTCACATCGCCGGGCCGCATGGCCTGACGGTCCGCATCGACACGCGCTTGCGCGAGCGCGCGTTCGGCGTGCACGAGGGCAAGCTCTGGGCCGACATCGAGGCCGCGTTCCCCGAGGACGCGCTGCGCTGGCGGCGTCGCGATCCGGGCTACGCGCCCGAGGGCGGCGAGAGCCTGACCGCGCTGTCCGAGCGGGTCGTCGGCGCGGTGTCCGAACTGGCCGCCGCGCATCCGGGCCAGACCATCGCCGTGGTGGCGCATGGCGGCGTGCTGGACTGCCTGTACCGGGCGGCCACCCGGGTCGAGCTGCAGGCGCCGCGCAGCTGGGTGCTGGGCAACGCGGCGATCAACCGGCTGCTGCATTCGCCGGAGGGGTTCACGCTCGTGGGCTGGAACGACGACCACCACCTGCAGGGGCTGGTGCTGGATGACCCCGGCGTGCCGGGCTTCATGCCGGGGGCCTTGCAGACCGCCAAGGCCTGATCAGAACGACAGAGGCGCCGAGACGAGCGCCCGTTGAGGAGACAAATGACCGACGCACAGATCATCGTGCTCGCGACGCCGGTGTTCTTCGCCCTGATCGGGCTGGAGTACTGGATCGGCGTGCGCCGCGGCCGCAACACCTACCGGCTCAATGACGCCATCAGCAGCATCGCGCTGGGCATGCTCAGCCAGGTGGTGGGCGTGCTGACGAAGCTCTTCACGCTCGGGATCTACACCTGGGTCTTCCAGCACGCGGCGCTGCTGTCGCTGGACGCGAGCGCCTGGTGGGTGTGGCTGCTCGGCCTGCTGTTCTACGACTTCCTTTATTACTGGCACCACCGCCTCGGACACACGACAGCGCTGCTCTGGGCCGCCCACGCCGTCCACCATCAGAGCGAGGACTACAACCTCTCCACCGCCTTGCGCCAGACCGGCAGCGGCTGGCTGGTGGGCTGGATCTTCTACATGCCGATGGCGATCCTGGGCTTCCCGCCGCTGGTCTACGCGGTGGTCGCGCTCATCGATCTGCTCTACCAGTTCTGGGTCCACACGCAGCAGGTTGGCAAGCTCGGCTGGTTCGACCGCTGGTTCTGCTCGCCGTCCAATCACCGCGTGCATCACGCCGTCAACGACCCCTATCTCGATCGCAACTACGGCGGAATCCTCATCATCTGGGACCGGATGTTCGGCAGCTTCCAGGAGGAGCTGGACGCGGAACCCTGCGTCTATGGCACCCGGGACGCGCTCCAGAGCTGGAACCCGTGGACCGCCAACGTCCAGGTCTACGCCAAGCTGCTGAGCAAGACCCGGCACATGCCGCGCTGGCGCGACAAACTGCGGCTGTGGTGGGAGCCAGCGCATTGGGAACCCGGTGTCGGCGCGCGGATAGCGCCCGGATACGACCCCCATGCCCGCGCGCTATTCGACCCTAGGGTTTCCCCTGCGCACGGGGTGGCGGCGTCGGTGATGTTCGTGGCGCTGCTGATCGCGGTCGCGCTGTTCCTCTGGAACGCGCATCGATTGGGCACCTTGGGCCAGATCGCCGTGCTGGCGGGGCTCCTGGCGGGGCAGGTCTTGACGGCCCGGCTTCTTACACCTTCCAGAGGGGCGTCCCACCCCTAACGGGGAACTGTTGCAATTTCGCGTCGGGCGTTATGGGTGCGTGCAACGCACTTCTATACTCCGCACACCTTGCAGTAAAGCCATTGAGCCAGACCGGCTGAAACCTCCAACTGGATGAAGGTGGGTATGAAGAAGATTGCAATCGCAGCGGCCGTCGCGGCCCTTTCCGCTCCGGCATTCGCGCAAAGCTCCGTGACGCTCTGGGGCCGTATCAACACCTCGGTTGAAAGCATCAAGACCAACGGCGGCGACCGCGTCGCTTCGGTGATCAACAACAATTCCCGCCTGGGTTTCAAGGGCACGGAAGACCTGGGTGGCGGCCTGAAGGCCTCGTTCGCCCTGGAACACGGCCTGAACTCGGACGATGGTCGTCAGACCAGCTCGGCCTTCTGGAACCGTGAAGCCAGCGTGCAGCTGGCTGGCGACTTCGGCGCGATCCGCCTGGGCCGCTGGACCCCCGGTTCCTACTACGCCACCGCCGACTACGTGTCGATGCACAACCACGACACCGGCACGTCGGAAGACAAGCTGTACTCGGGCGCCGGCTTCACGCAGACCAACAAGGTCGGCTACTTCACCCCGAACATCGGCGGCTTCAACGGTGAGTTCACCGTGCATGCCGGTGAAGGCGCTCCGGGCGAAGCCCGTGGCTACGACGCCGCCCTGAACTACGACCAGGGCCCCCTGCACCTGGGCGCCGGTTACTCCAAGCAAGGCGACGCCAACCAGTGGGCCGTCCGCGGCCTGTATGAGCTGGGCGCCTGGACCTTCGGCGGCTACGCGCAGCGCGAAGACGTGTCGGGTCTGCCGGGCAAGGACACCCGCTGGATCGGCCGCGCCGCCGTGATGTACACGATGGGCCAGTCGGAATACCACTTCAACATCGGTGGCACGAAGGCCGGTGGCGCGTCGTTCAACAGCGGCCGCAACGGTGGCAAGCAGTGGACCGTCGCCTACAACTACAACCTGAGCAAGCGCACCAAGGTGTACGCGTTCTACACGGCCGTCGACGCGACGACCCCGAACAAGCAGGGTGACCTGAACTCGTTCGCCCTGGGCGTCCGCCACAACTTCTGATCCTCGGATCAGTGACCCGTCCTGAACTGCGTTGACAGTCTCGGACGGTTGTAAAGGTCGGCGTCAGCCGACCAGTAGCGCCCGATGCACAGCATCGGGCGTTTGCATTTTCAGCGACAAATGCAGTCGCTCCTCGTTGTAGATCTGGACCGACTCTTGCACCATCCGCCTGGCTTCCTTCAGGTCGTTGGGCCTGTCCAGCAGGAACTCCATTTTCAGGATCCCGTTGACCCGCTCGGCCAACGCGTTCTGGTAGCAGTCATACCCGTCTGTCATCGAGCAGGTCAGTCCATGCCGTCCGTGCAGCTCCTGGTAGAGCGTCGAGCAGTACTGGATCCCTCGATCCGAGTGATGCACCAGCCGCTGTCTGGTCTTCCTCCCTTTGAGCGCAACCTTCAGCGCTTGCGCCACTTCCTCCGTTTGAAGACTCGCGTGCACGTGCCAGCCCACGATCTTTCTTGAATACGCGTCCGTGACCAGGCTCAGGTAAACGAATCGCCCCGCCGTCGGCAGATACGTGATGTCAGCCACCCAGACCTGTTCCGGCCCGGTTGGCCTGATCTGCTCCGGCCCAGGCTTGAGCAGGTTCGGATGACGCCTGAAGCGGTGATGGCTATCGGTGGTCTTGTGATACGCCCTGCGCGGCGCCACCAGCAACCTCGCGTTGCGAAGCACATCAAACATCGCATCTCGCCCCACGCTGATGCCTTGGCGCTCCAGCGGCTCGCGCAGCATGCAATGCAACTTTCGCGTACCCACCCGCGGCTGCCTCAGTCGCCTCTCCCGCACCAGACTCACCACCGCCTGCGCCCTCTGCGCCAGCGCTGCCTGGCGGCAGCGGTCCTGGTAATAAGCCTGACGGCTTATGCCCATGTGTCGGCAAGCCCCGCTGACGCTCAACCCTTGGACAAGGTCTTGCTCGAGGACTTGCCTGAAGGCTTTTTTACGACGCGTACTCCGTAATCCTTCTTCAACACATCGATCACGGCTTCAAACAGCTGCGCCTTCTGCTGCGCTTCCTTGAGCTGTACTTGCAACGCCTTGATCTGCTGCTCCGGCGTCAGCGGCGTGGGGGTCTTGTCTATCGGCATGGCTGCCGATGATGCCCCAGCTCCCCAGCCCAGGCGACCATGTTTGCGCAGCCACTTCAACACCGTCGATCGGCCCTGGATGCCGTACTCGGCCTGTGCCTGCCGATAGGTCAGCTCCCCCCTCTCCACCTGCGCCACGACCGCCAACTTAAAGGCCATCGTGTAATCGCGCTGCGTTCTCTTGATCCCCTTATCCATCGATCCCGCCCTTTCAGCGAGCCCGAGGTGTCAACGTGGGGCAGGACGGGTCACAGGCACGACAAAGGCGCTCCTCGGAGCGCCTTTTTCATTGGTCGACCGGTCTTGGGATCGCTTGAGATCGATCGGTGGATCGCCTCGCGCAACGCGGTGCAACGCGGCGGATGACGCCGCCGCGCGGCGCTCACTCGTTGTCGAAAAGCTGCCCGGCCTGCTTCGGCGGGGCCACGCCCAGGTGCCGATAGGCGGCGAGGGTGGCGATGCGTCCCCGCGGCGTGCGCTGCAGGAAACCCTGCTGGATCAGGTAGGGCTCGATGACGTCCTCGATCGTGCCCGGCTCCTCGCCGATCGCCGCGGCGACGTTGTCCAGTCCGACCGGTCCGCCGTCGAACCGGTGCACCACCGCCTCGAGGAGCTTGCGGTCCATGAGGTCGAAGCCCAGCGGGTCGACGTCCAGCATCGCCAGCGCCTTCTCCGCGATCGCGCGGGTGATGTTGCCGTCGCCCTTGACCTCGGCGTAATCGCGCACGCGGCGCAGCAGCCGGTTGGCGATACGCGGCGTGCCCCGCGAGCGCCGCGCCACTTCCAGCGCCCCCGCCGATTCGATCGGCGCGCCCAGCAGCGAAGCCGACCGGGTCACGATGCGCTGCAACTCCTCGGCCGTGTAGAACTCGAGCCGCGCCACGATGCCGAAGCGGTCCCGCAGCGGATTGGTCAGCATGCCGGCACGCGTGGTGGCGCCCACCAGCGTGAACGGCTGCAGGTCCAGCTTGATCGACCGGGCCGCCGGACCCTCGCCGATCATGATGTCGATCTGGTAGTCCTCGAGCGCCGGATACAGGATCTCCTCGACGACCGGCGAGAGCCGATGGATCTCGTCGATGAACAGCACGTCATTGCGCTCGAGGTTGGTCAGGATGGCCGCCAGGTCCTTGGGTTTCTCCAGCACCGGCCCGCTGGTCTGACGCAGGTTGACGCCCAGTTCGGCCGCCACGATGTGGCTCAGGGTCGTCTTGCCCAGCCCCGGAGGACCGAACAGCAGCACGTGATCCAGCGCCTCGCGGCGCTTGCGGGCCGCGCCGATGAAGATCTCCAGCTGCTCGCGGGCCTTGGCCTGACCGACGTACTCGTCGAGCAGCTTGGGCCGCAGCGCGCGCTCGATCGCGTCCTCGTTGGGCGAGGTGGGATGCGCGCTGATCAGGCGGGCCTGTTGCGGCGCGGGGGTGAAGTCGTCGGTCTGGATGCTCATGGCATGCGCGTGCGCGTCGGGAGGCTCGGTCGGGATCCGATCATGACAGGTGCTTCATCGCCAGCTTGATGCCGTCGCTGACGCCCACGTCCGCCGGCAGCGTCTTGAGCGCGGCGCCGGCTTCCTTCTCGCTGTACCCCAGCGCGACCAGCGCCTGCAGGATGTCGGCCTGCGCGTCGTTGGCCACGGACACCGGCTGCGA
The DNA here is from genome assembly GCF_048081605.1 of Roseateles sp. So40a. Classification (NCBI taxonomy): domain Bacteria; kingdom Pseudomonadati; phylum Pseudomonadota; class Betaproteobacteria; order Burkholderiales; family Sphaerotilaceae; genus Roseateles; species Roseateles sp. So40a. The sequence continues at coordinate 5,746,441 of NZ_CP182288.1, forward strand.
CAGGTCGGGGCTGAGCTTGCCCTTGAGCTCCAGCAGCAGGCGCTCGGCCGTCTTCTTGCCGATGCCCGGCACCTTCACCAGGCGGCCCGCTTCCTGCTGCGACACCGCCTGCGCGAGGTCGCCCACCGACATGCCCGACAGCAGCGACAGCGCCATCTTCGGTCCGACGCCGCTGATCTTGATCAGCAGGCGGAAGGTGGCGCGTTCCTCGGCGGTCAGGAAACCGAAGAGCACATGCGCGTCCTCGCGGATGCTGAGGTGGGTCAGCAGCGTGGCGCGTTCACCCAGGCCCGGCAGGTTGAAGAAGGTGCTCATCGGCACGTCGACTTCGTAGCCGACGCCTTGCACGTCGATGAGGACCTGCGGGGGCGATTTTTCCGCGATGACGCCGCTGAGCTTGCCGATCATGGGCGCGGATTATCCGCGTTCGGCACGGGCTGGCGTGCGATTTGCTGGATGTTTGTCCAGTATTTTCCCGAGGCCGCGCGCAAGCGGCGGGTCGCGGGATCAGTTGCGTCCGAACAGGCCCAGGCGCTGCGCCTCGAGCGCGGCCTCGGCGCGAGAGCTCACGTTGAGCTTGCGGTAGATCTGCTTGACGTAGTCGGCGATCGTGTGACGCGACAGGCCCAGCTGCACGCCGATCTCGGGCAGCGTGAAGCCCTTGGCCACGCGCAGCAGCACCTCGGTCTCGCGGTCGGTGAGCGAGACCTCGTGCAGCACCTGCGCCGCCTGCGGACGGCGCTGCGAGGTGAAGTAGGCGATGACCTTGCGGGCGATCGACGGCGACAGCGGCGGCTCGCCCTGGCTGATGCGCTGCAGCTGCTCGACGAGCAGCTCACGCGACTGCTCCTTGAGCAGGTAGCCGAAGGCGCCGGCCTGCAGCGCGGGGAAGAGGTGCTCGTCGTCGTCGTGGATGGTGACGATGACCGACTGGACCTCGGGCTGCTTCTCGCGCAGCGCGGAGATCACGTCCACGCCGGAGCCATCGGGCAGCCCCAGGTCCAGCAGCGCGAGCGTGAATCGCTGCGAGTTGACCTGCTGGAGCGCGTCCTGCACCCGGGAGCATTCGGTGACGACCGCGTTGGCGAAGACCTGCTTGACCAGGACCTTGAGCCAGGCGCGGATTTCGGGAATGTCTTCGAGGAGCAGGATGTGGTTCATGGCGCGGGATTCTTGCTCAGGAATGCAAGCCTGGCGGGAAGCCTGGCGGGTCGATGCAACGGTACGGCTTTCTCGACGGGCTGACCATCCTGATCTACGCCGGAGTGTGGCGCTCTCGGCAATGGATCACGCCGGGGGCGCTTATTCAGCGCCCATGCGGCGCGCGTTCATCGATCACAGCGGGATCGTGAGCCGGATGACGGTGCCCCAGCCGGGACCGGATTCGACCAGGCACTGGCCATGCATCTGCTTGGCGCGCGCCTTCATGCTGGCCATGCCGTGTCCCTTGTCCAGGCGACCTTCGAGCTCCAGCGGGATGCCTTGTCCGTTGTCCTGGATCACCACCGAGAAGTACCCATCCTGCGCCGAGCAGCTGATCACGCAATGCGTGGCGCCGCTGTGCTTGATGATGTTGCTGACCGACTCGCGCAGGATGCGCGTGGTCTGGACATAGGCCCGCGCGGGGAAGGTGTGCTCGATGTCCTCGGCCGGGGATTTCCACTCGGCCAGGATGTTGGCCTGGGCGAGCCGGGAGACCACCTCGGCCCGCCAGTCGCCCAGCGCGTCGAGCAACTGCACCGGCTTGCCGGTCAGGCCGCGCACCGACAGGCGCATTTCCTCGAGCGCCTCGCGCGCGAGCGTGGAGATCCGGTCCGATTCGCTGGTGTGCACGATCGTGAGCAGCTTGGCGCCGAGGTCGTCGTGCAGGTCCGCCGCGATGCGCTTGCGCTCGCGCTCCGTGACCTGCTCGAGCTTGGCCTCGGCGACCTGGTCGAAATGGCGCTCCAGCTCGGCGATGCGCTCTTGCAGGCGGAGTTCGCCTTGCAGCACGGCGGTCTCCGACTGCGACAAGGCACGGGCGAACTCGCGCACGCGGTGCAGCCCCAGTCCCAGCAGCGACAGCGGTCCGAGGATGCCCGCCAGACCGCTGCCGGGCAGGAACCACGCGGCCAGCACCGCGAGCACGCCGAAGCCGATCAGCACGCAGCACAGGACGAAATCGGGGCGCGGATAACGTTCCTCGAGCGTCGGCAGGAACATGTCCTGCCACAGCTGCCAGAGGTGCCAGGCCATCGCCACGAGCAACTGCGCGCCCAGCCACCACAGCGCGAAGGCCGCGATGCGCGCGGACGGCACCGGCAGCAGCAGCGCGGCCGGGAAGAGGAAGGCCTGGGCCAGCAGCGCGCGATGCAGGCGTCGATCGCGCCGGCGCATGCGGCGCATCAGGTAGTGCACCGCGCACCAGAGCAGCCACGGCGCGAGGATCACCGCGATCGCGGTCTGCCAGGACGACAGCGGCGACAGTCCGACCATCACCACCCAGCCCGGCATCAGCGCCAGCAGCCAGGCGATGTGGCGCTGCGCGCGGCGCTGCCAGATCAGCAGGCCCAGCGCGAAGGCCATCAGCACGAGCGCGGACTGCAGACCGTAGGCCAGTTGCGGCGCCAGCCGCGCCCACAAGGTGGTGAAGGACCAGGCCGAGGCGCCGTCCGCGCCGGCGACCGCGGCGCCAGCGACCTGCGCGAGGCAGACCGGCACCGCCAGCGACAACGCGATCGCGGCGCCCGCGGCGGTGCGTCTGGAGGCTCCCTGCGTCGCGGGCGACGACGCCATGTCGCTGCGGCCGGCGGCCATGCCTTCTTGTTCTGTGGTCCGGTGCATGGGGGGCGATTGTGCAGGCGCGGCACGCGCGCGGCGCGTCGGCGCGCGACAATACCGCCCTCAACCCCCCTGAATACGGAGCCAGTGCCGCCTTGAACCTGCGCCACGCCTTCACCCCCGCCGACAACCGGCGTCTGTCGCACCTGTGCGGCCCCCTGGACGAGCACCTGCGCCAGATCGAGGCTGGCCTCGGCGTGCGCATCACCCACCGTGCTGAGCACTTCAATGTTGAGGGCGAGCGCGCTCCGGCGCAGCGTGCGGTGACGCTGCTCGAAACCCTGTATGCACGCGCCGACCGGGCCATCCCCGGCGAGTCGCTGCGGCTGGCGATCGTCGAGGCCGCCAATGACGTCAGCGCGCCGGCGCGCGCCGCCGCCGGGGACGCGGGCGAGGGCGGTGACAGCCTCGTGCTGCGCACGCGGCGCGCCGACCTGGCCGGCCGCACGCCCAACCAGCATCACTACCTGCGACGCATCCTCGCGCACGACATCAGCTTCGGCATTGGTCCGGCCGGCACGGGCAAGACCTTCCTCGCGGTGGCCTGCGCGGTGGACGCGCTCGAGCGCTCGACGGTGCAACGCATCATCCTGACCCGGCCGGCCGTGGAAGCCGGCGAGCGCCTCGGCTTCCTGCCCGGTGACCTGACGCAGAAGGTCGATCCCTATCTGCGGCCGCTGTACGACGCGCTGTATGACCTGATGGGTTTCGACCGCGTGACCAAGGCCTTCGAGAAGGGGCAGCTGGAGATCGCGCCGCTGGCCTTCATGCGGGGCCGGACGCTGAATCACGCGTTCGTGATCCTGGACGAGGCGCAGAACACGACGCCCGAGCAGATGAAGATGTTCCTCACCCGCATCGGCTTCGGCAGCAAGTGCGTGGTGACCGGCGACACGAGCCAGATCGACCTGCCGCGCGGCATGCACAGCGGACTGGTCGATGCGGAGCAGGTGCTCGACGGCGTCGATGGGATCGCCATCACGCGCTTCAACCGGACCGACGTCGTGCGTCACCCGCTGGTGGCGAGCATCGTGCAGGCCTACGAGGAGCGGGCGGAGGAGCAGGCGCGTGAGGAGGCCCGCGAGCAGCAGGCCCGCGAGGCCCAGTTCGCCGAGGAGCGCGAGGAGCGCCGCCAGCGAGCGCTGCGCTTGAGCCAGGCCGCGCCGCGTTTCGACGACGAGCGCCCGGCACCGGTCGCCGCGACGAAGAAGGTCCCGGTGAAGAAGGCGCCGGCTGCGAAGAAGACCGCGACGAAAGCGAAGGCGGTCGTCTCCAAGAAGGTCGCGGTGAAGAAGCCCGCCGTGAAGAAACCTGCCGCCAAACCCGCGGTGAAACGGGCCGCCACGAAGCGCCCGGGAGCCGCCCGATGAGCCGACCCGAACTGAGCCTGTCGCTGCAATTCGCCGACCCGCGCCACAAGGCGCTGCTGCCGCGGCACAAGGTGATCCGCTGGATGCGCGCCGCGCTGGAGCTGCCCGGCGAGATCACGGTGCGCATCGTCGATGCCGAAGAGGGCCAGTCGCTCAACCGCGAGTACCGGTCCAAGGACTACGCGACCAACGTGCTGACCTTCGACTACACGCATGAACCGGTCGTCGCCGCCGATCTGGTGATCTGCGCGGAGGTCGTCGAGCGCGAGGCCAAGGAGATGGGCCTGGACCTGGCCGCGCATTACGCGCACATGCTGGTCCACGGCACCCTGCACGCGCAGGGTTACGACCACGAGGAAGACGACGAGGCCGAATGCATGGAGGCGCGCGAGACCGAGGTGATGCTCGGCCTGGGCTTCGCGGATCCCTACGACAAGCGCTGAGCGCTACTGCTGCGTTCCGAGGTAGCGCTTGCGCCAGAAGAAGGCGCCCAGGCCGATGGCGGTGACGACCATCACGCCCACCGCGATCCAGAAGCCGGTGGCGGCGTGGATCAGCGGGATCGTGTCGAAGTTCATGCCGAACACGCCGGTGATCAGGTTCAGCGGCAGGAAGATGGCCGTGAGCACGGTCAGCGTCCGCATGATGTTGTTGGTGCGCTCGCCGGTGAGCGAGAAGTGCATCTGCACCGAGGTCTCCGCCGAGGTCTCCAGCCGCCGCACATGGGTCAGCACGCGCTCGACGTGCTCGAGCACGTCGCGCGACCGCACGCGAAGCAGCTCGCGCTCGCGCTCGGCGCGGGCGTCGCCGACTGGCCATTCGCCCAGCGCGTCGATCCATTCCTGGACGGCGCTGCGCTGGTCCTCGCAGAGGTCCTCCAGGCGAGACAGCGTGTCGCGCGCGTGCAGCACGACCGGCCAGTCGCGGAAATGGCCGCGCAGCAGCAGGCCCTGCAGCGTCGTGAGCTGACGGGTCAGCAGCCGGCGCAGGTCCAGGTAGCTGTCCACCATGTGGTTGACCATGCGCAGCATCAGCTCCGCGGGGCTGGTCGGCAGCCGCGAGCTGCCGCGCAGGTCGCGGCCTTCCTGCTGCGCGCCGAGCTTGCCGGCGAAGTAGTCGCGCAACGAGCACTCGCCCGGATGCACGGTGATCAGCACGCGGTCGAAGACGGCGAACCCCACCGGGCTGGTGTCGATCGCCTTCAGCGCCTCGTTGACCGCGGCGGCGTTGCGGGGCTCGTCCTCGCCCAGGTACTGCTGACTCCCAGGCATCGTCGCGAGGCGGCGGAAGACCATCAGGTCATACCAGCTCGTGTAGTCGAAGTGCGAGGGCAGTTGCGGATTCATCAGATCCGACACATGCAGGTCGAGCAGCTGCGCGCCGGTCCAGCGCATCAGCCGCTGCTGCAGCCCGCCGAGCTGGAGCTCGAACTCGCGCCGCGGCAGGCCGATCCACAGGAAGCCCTCCGCGGGCGGCTCGTCGGGCAGGGCGGCGAGCTCCTCGTAGGTGGCCTCACCGAGATGGAAGATGCGCATCGGGGCGATCGGGCAGGTGGCGTTCCCTGGCGTCGTCATGCGACGTCGGGCGGCGTCAGGCGCCGTCGCGCAGCAGGCGGGCCGCGTCCATCGCGAAGTAGGTGAGGATGCCGTCGGCGCCGGCGCGCTTGAACGCGAGCAGCGCCTCGAGCATCACCGCGTCATGGTCCAGCCAGCCGTTCGCGGCGGCCGCCTTGATCATGGCGTACTCGCCGCTGACCTGATACGCGAAGGTCGGGACCTTGAACTCGTCCTTCACGCGCCGGACGATGTCCAGGTAGGGCAGGCCGGGCTTGACCATCACCATGTCCGCGCCCTCGGCCAGGTCCAGGCCGACCTCGCGCAGCGCCTCGTCGGTGTTGCCCGGGTCCATCTGATAGGTCTTCTTGTCGGCCTTGCCGAGGTTGGTCCGCGAGCCCACCGCGTCGCGGAACGGGCCGTAGAAGGCGCTGGCGTACTTGGCGCTGTAGGCCATGATCCGCGTGTGGATGTGGCTGTCGGCCTCGAGCGCCGCGCGGATCGCGCCGATGCGGCCGTCCATCATGTCGCTGGGCGCGACGATGTCCACGCCCGCCCGGGCCTGGACCAGCGCCTGCGCCTTGAGCAGCTCCACGGTGCGGTCGTTCAGGATGTAGCCCTGCTCGTCGAGCACGCCGTCCTGGCCGTGGCTGGTGTACGGATCCAGCGCCACGTCGGTCAGCACGCCCAGCCCGGGCACGCGCTCCTTGAGCGCGCGCACGACGCGGGGGATGAGGCCGTCCGGGTTGGTCGCCTCGATGCCGTCGGGCGTCTTCAGGCCGGGCTCGATCGCCGGGAACAGCGCCATCACCGGGATGCCCAGCGCGACACATTCCTCGGCCACCGGGATCAGCCGGTCCAGGCTCAGCCGGGACACGCCGGGCATGGGGGTGATCGGCTCGACGCGGTTCTCGCCCTCATGGACGAAGACGGGATAGATCAGGTCGCTGGCGTGCAGCCGGTGTTCGCGGACCAGCGCCCGGGTGAAGGCATCGCGACGCAGGCGACGGGGGCGGCTGGCGGGATAAGGTGCGGGAAGTTGCATGGTTTCCGAGAAATACCACCGGGATGAGGGGCGTCTAGGTGGAAAGACGTAGATTCAGAAATTCGGCAGATCTGTTAAAGTCGCTCCTGAATGATAGCCGTTGGTTGTCATTCCCTGCTTTTCCTCCCTGAGCAGGAGCCTTAGCGTGATGACAGCGATAAGGCTTTCCGACCCCGGCTGTGAAGCCGGGGTTTTTTTTCGCGCCGTCCATAATGCCGTGATGCTCTGGATCAAAGCGCTTCACATCATCTTCGTCTCCGCGTGGTTCGCCGGCCTGTTCTACCTGCCGCGGATCTTCGTCAACCTGGCCATGGTCCCCGCCGACAGCCACGCCGAACGCGAGCGGCTGCTGCTGATGGCGCTGAAGCTCTACCGCTTCAGCAGCGGGCTGATGGTGATGGCGCTGCTGTTCGGCGGCATCCTCTGGTTGTATTACGGCATCGGCCGCGGTCCGGGCAACGGCTGGATGCACGCCAAGCTGACGCTGGTCGTCCTCGCGATCGGGTTCCACCACGTCTGCCGCGCGTACCTGCGCAAGTTCGAGCTGATCGCCAACCGCCGCAGCCACAAGTGGTTCCGCGTGTTCAACGAGATCTCGGTGCTGCTGTTCGGGGCGATCGTGATCCTGGTCGTCGTCAAACCGTTCTGATCCGTGATGCCCAGGCGCAGTTCCGCCACCTGGCTGGCCCTGTGCTACGCCGTGCTGGTGATCTATGCCAGCCTGTATCCGTTCTGGCCCTGGCGCATGCCGCCCAGCCTGCCCTGGCCCGGCATCGTCGGCCTGCCCTGGCCGCGCTACTGGGGCCGCTTCGACGTGTGGATCAACGTGGCCGGCTACTGGCCGCTGGGCCTGCTGTGCTTCTCGGCGGTGGTGCGCAGCGGCGGCGGGCTGTGGCGCGCGCTGCTGCTGACGCTGGTGGGGTTGCCGCTGCTGTCGTTCTCCATGGAGACGCTGCAGTACTTCCTGCCCGGCCGCGTGCCGTCGCTGGCGGACTTCCTGCTCAACAGCGCCGGTGCGGCGCTCGGCGCGCTGTGCGCGTGGGCCGTGCTGTGGCTGGGCGGACTGGAACGCTGGAACGGCTGGCGCGAGCGCTGGTTCGTGCCGCACAGCGCCGGCGCGCTGGCGCTGCTGGCGATGTGGCCGGTGGGACTGCTCTATCCCGCGCCGCTGCCGCTGGGGCTGGGCCAGCTCTTCCCGAGGCTGCGGGAATGGGCGGAGATGCTGCTCGAGAACACCCCGTGGGAACTCGTCCCCAAGGAGCTCGCCGACGAGCTGCCCCTGCCGCCCGGCCTGGAGGCCATCGCCATCGCGATGGGCCTGCTTGCGCCGTGCCTGCTGGCGCTGTCGGTGGCGCGGCCGGGATGGCGCCGCGCGCTGCTGGTGCTGGGCGCGCTGGCGATCGGCATCACCACGACGGCCTGGTCCACGCTGCTGAATTTCGGTCCCGATCACGCCTGGGCGTGGCTGACCGCGACGACCGCGCCGGGCCTGATCATCGGCGGCGTGCTCGCGCTGCTGGCGGCGTTCATGTCGCGCCGCGCCAATGCGGCCTGGGGCCTGGTGGTGCTGACCGCGCTGATCGCGCTGATGGCCGAGGCCCCTTCCGATCCCTACCTCATCGAGAGCCTCCAGTTCTGGGAGCAGGGCCGCTTCGTCAACCTCTACGGCCTGGCGCAGTGGGTGGGCTGGTTGTGGCCCTTCGCGGCGCTGGCCTGGCTGCTCTACGGTGTGACCGCGCGTGACGGATCGCACGAACGATCGCTTGGTGGAAACCCTGAAACTACAATCGACCGATGAGCTCCCCCAGCTACTACCAACGCCACATCTTCTTCTGCCTGAACCAGCGCGACGGTGAGAACGCCTGTCTGCAGCACAACGCGCAAGAGGCCTTCGACCATTGCAAGAAGCGCGTGAAGGCCGAGAAGCTGGCCGGCAAGGGCGGCGTGCGCGTCAACAAGGCGGGCTGCCTGGATCGCTGCGCCGGCGGCCCGGTGGCGGTCGTGTACCCGGACGCGGTCTGGTACACCTTCGTCGACCACAGCGACATCGACGAGATCGTCGAGCGCCATCTGAAGCACGGCGAGGTCGTCGACCGCCTCGTGCTCGACGACTCCGTCGGCCGCTGACCGGAGCCCGCAGCCATGAACGCTCAGACCCAGCGCCGGCAGATCGCCGGTCCGGCCGGCGAGATCGAATGCGCCATCGATGAACCCGCGGTCGACGCGGGCCCGTTGCGCGGTGTCGTCGTGATCTGCCACCCCAACCCGACGCAGGGCGGGACGATGGACAACAAGGTCGTCCAGACGATCGCGCGCGCCTTCGTCCATCAGGGCTATCGCACCGTGCGCTTCAACTTCCGCGGCATCGGCCAGTCCGCCGGCGCGTGGGACGAAGGCCGCGGCGAGGTCGACGATGCGCTGGCCGTGATCGCCGCGTTCCGCGACGCCGCGCTGCCGCTGGCGCTGGCGGGGTTCTCCTTCGGCGGCTTCGTCGCGTCGCAGGCGGCGCTCCGGCTCGAGCAGCCCGCCGAGCGCCTGCTGCTGGTGGGCCCCGCGGCCAGCCGCTTCGGCGTGGCGACGGTGCCCGCCGATACCGTCGTGATCCACGGCGAACAGGACGATGTGGTGCCGCTGAGCGCGGTGCTGGACTGGGCGCGCCCGCAGGCGTTGCCGGTCATCGTGGTGCCCGGTGTCGGGCATTTCTTCCATGGGCAGTTGCCGCTGCTCAAGAGCTTGGTGACGCGCAGCTGGCATGCCGCCGGCGAGGCGCGCGCCTAAGGACCTCCCTCGACATGAAACGATTCCTCGCATCCCTGGCCCTCGGCGTGGGCCTGTCCAGCTTCCTGATGACGACCGGCGCCTCGGCGCAGGCGCTGACGCCGCCCGAGATCGCGGCGCGCAATTTCGTGCTGCTGGACCTGACGACCAATCAGACGCTCGCCGAGCGCGATGCCGACACGCCGCAGGATCCCGCGTCGCTGACCAAGCTGATGACGGCCTACATCGTCTTCGACGCGCTCAAGGCCAAGCGCCTGACGCTGGACCAGACGCTGACCGTGTCCAAGCGCGCCTGGGACGAGCGCAAGGGCGACCCGTCGCTGATGTTCATCGACACCACGATGACGCCCAAGGTCGACGAGCTGATCCGCGGCATGATCATCCAGTCGGGCAATGACGCCTCGGTCGCGCTGGCCGAGGGCGTGGGCGGCACCGTCGAGCAGTTCGTCGCGATGATGAACAAGCAGGCGCAGGCCTGGGGTCTGAAGAACACGTCGTTCAAGAACGTCACCGGCATCACCGAGCCGGGTCACAAGACGAGCGCCCGCGACATCGCGGTCATCTTCTCGCACGTGATCCAGGACTATCCGCAGTACTACGCCGAGTACTACTCCAAGCGCGAGTACACGTTCAACAAGATCAAGCAGTCCAACCGCAACATGCTGCTGGGCCGCGATCCGTCGGTGGACGGCGGCAAGACCGGCTACACCGATGCCGCCGGCTACTGCCTGGCCGCCAGCGCCCAGCGCGACGTGCCCAACGGCAAGCGCCGCCTGCTGAGCGTGGTGATGGGCACCGCGTCCAAGGAAGCGCGCGCCACCGAGAGCCAGAAGCTGCTGAACTGGGGCTACGCCGCGTTCGACGCGGTGCGCCTGTTCGAGAAGAACCAGCCGATCACCACGGTCAAGGTCTGGAAGGGCGCGGCGCCGGAAGCCAAGCTGGGCGCGGCCGACGCGGTCTTCGTCGCGGTGCCGCGCGGCGAGGGCGGCAAGCTCAAGACCGACATCCAGCGCACCGACCCGCTGGTCGCGCCGCTGGCGCTCAACCAGCGCGTGGGCACGCTGAAGGTGACGACGGCCGGCGGCGCGCCGGTGGCCGAGGTCCCGCTGGTCGTGCAGCAGGAAGTGCCGCTGGCCGGCATCTTCGGCCGCGCCTGGGACGCGATCCGTCTCTGGATCAAGTAAGCGCCGGACAGCCCGCACGCCCGCCGCGCGGTCCCTCGCCTCAAGGCCCCTCGCTTGCCGGGGTTGGCGCGGGGGGCCAGCGGCGTACAGTCGGTGGCCATGGCGTGACCACTTGCGGGAGCCACCGATGACCATGCCCTGGGCCGATCTGCCCTGCTACCTGAACGGCCACCTCGGCCGCCTGGGCGATGCCCGGGTGCCGGTCATGGACCGCGGCTTCCTCTTTGGCGACGGCGTCTACGAGGCCATCCCGGTCTACGCGCGACGGCTGTTCCGCGTGGATGACCACCTCGACCGGCTCGGCCGCAGCCTCAAGGCGCTGCGCATCGAGGACCCGTACGAGCGCGAGGCCTGGCTGGATCTGCTGCGCAGCCTCGTGGCGCACCTGCCCGAGGTCCAGGATCAGTCCATCTACCTGCAGGTCACGCGCGGCGTCGCGGCGCGCGGCCATGCGATGCCGACGGACATCGAGCCGACGGTGCTCGCGTACACGCAGCCGCTGCCGGCGCTGTCCGTCGAGCAGCGCCATCAGGGCCTGAGCTGCGTCACGGCGCGCGACCTTCGCTGGCAGCGCGGCGACATCAAGAGCATCTCGATGCTGGGCAACGTGCTGGCGAGGCAGGCGGCGGTCGATCAGGGCGCCGACGAGACGGTGCTGATCCGCGACGGGCAGGTGACCGAAGGCTCCAGCAGCAATGTCTGGATCGTGCGCGATGGCGCGCTGCTGACGCCGCCGCCGGGCGAGACGCTGCTGGAAGGCGTGCGCGTGCGGCTGCTGCAGGAGCTCTGCGAGGAGCTCGGCATCGCCTGCAATCGCTGCCCGATCGCTGAATCGGAACTGCTGACGGCGGACGAGATCCTGCTGACCTCGGCCAGCAAGGAGGTCGCGCCGGTCACGCGGCTGGACCGCGAACCGGTCGGCCACGGCGCGCTGCGCGGCAAGCCCGGACCGATCTACGCGAAGCTCTACGAGGCGTACCAGCGGGCCAAGGTCTTGCAAAGCCTGTGACCGCCTCCATTTGGATTTCCCATCATGACCACGTTCAACAACGCCCCGATCCCGCCCGAGCAGTCGCTCATCGAGTACCCGTCGCAGTTCCCCATCAAGGTGATGGGCGCGCATGTGGACGGTTTCCTCGAGGCCATCGTGAGCGTAGCGCGCCAGTTCGATCCCGCGTTCGACGCGGCCACCGTCGAGCAGCGTCCCAGCAAGGGCGGCAACTATCTCGGCCTGACGATCACCGTCACCGCGACCAGCCGCGAGCAGCTCGATGAGCTCTATCGCACGCTGACCACGCACCCGATGGTGAAAGTGGTTCTGTAATCAGATCGTCCCGGCGCTCGCCGCGAGCTCCGCGTCGATCGCCTTCAGCTTGAACGGCGCCGCGTCGTCGCCATTGCGCGCGGCGGCGTCGTACCAGTACCGCGCCAGGCGCAGGTCCTTCTCCACGCCCAGACCCCGCTCGTACATCGACGCGATCAGGTACTGCGCGCCGACATCGCCCGCCTTGGCTGCCTCCCGGTACCACTGCGCGGCGAGCGGGAAATCCTTCTCCGCGCCCCGACCCAGGTAGAACGCCGTTGCCACGGCGACCTGCGCGTCCACGCTGCCCTGCTCCGCCGCCTTCAGGTACCAGGCCTGGGCCTGGACCAGGTCCGGCTTGCCGCCGATGCCCTGCTCGTGGAACTCGCCCAGCGACAGCGCGGCGCGCACCAGGCCGCGCTCGGCCGCGCGCTCCAGCAACCGCTTGGCCAGCCTCGCGTCGGGCTTGGGCACTTCGCCGCGGATGTTCATCATCGCCAGGTTGTAGTCGCCCAGCGGGAGTCCGCGCTTGGACAACTGCTGGAATTGCCGCTCCGCGGCGCGCAGATCGCCGCGTTCATAACTCGCCAGGGCCTGATCGAGCGTGATCGCCGCCGGGGCCGTGGCTGTCGCAGCCTGGACCGTGAGCGGGCCAGTCGCCAGCGGCAGCACCAGTGCGAGGGAGAGGGCGAGGGAAGGGACGAGGACCGACGGGGGACGTCGCATGGCGGGGCTCCTGAGGCTGAATGTCCCGATGGGCTGGATGCTAGGCCCATCGCGGCTAGCATGCCGGGATGCTGATCAAGACCCTGGGCCGCGTCGACTATGCGGCCACGCTGGACGCGATGCGCGCCTTCACCGACGCGCGCGGTTCGGAGACCCCCGATGAACTCTGGCTCTGCGAGTTCGACCCCGTCTACACGCAGGGCCTGGCCGGCCAGGCCGACCACGTGCTCGACGCCCAGGGCATCCCCGTCGTGCAGACCAACCGCGGCGGCCAGGTGACGTATCACGGTCCCGGTCAGGTGGTGGCCTATCCGCTGGTGGACCTCAAGCGCCTGGGCATCTTCGTCAAGGAATACGTCTTCCGGCTGGAAACCGCCGTGATCCAGACGCTGGAAGGCTTCGGCGTCACAGGCCACCGCGTGGCCGGCGCGCCCGGCATCTACGTGCGGCTGGACGACCCCGGGGCGCATGCCGCCCTGACGGGGCCGGCGGATCCCGCCGACCCCTTCCGCGGGCTGGGCAAGGTGGCGGCGCTGGGGATCAAGATCAGCCGCCACTGCACGTATCACGGGGTGGCGCTGAATGTCGCGATGGACCTGAAGCCCTTCCGGGGGATCAATCCGTGCGGGTACGCAGGGCTTGAAACGGTGGACCTCGGTACACTCGGGGTTTTCACGGACTGGGCCACGGTGGCCCAGCGGTTCGGGGAACGGCTGTCCGCCCAACTCCAACCCTGAGGCCCGAACACGGCAACCGAGAGAGCGCCTGATGGCAACCGAGAACGTCACCCACGAAGCCAAGAGCGCGTCCGACTACGACGCGACCGCCAAGCAGAAGGCGCAAGCCAAGACGGCGCGGATCCCGATCAAGATCATTCCGGCGGAGCAGCTGAAGAAGCCGGACTGGATCCGCGTGAAGGCAGGCAGCCCGTCGACGCGCTTCTACGAGATCAAGCAGATCCTGCGTGAGCACAAGCTGCACACCGTGTGCGAGGAAGCCTCCTGCCCCAACATCGGCGAGTGCTTCGGCAAGGGCACGGCGACGTTCATGATCATGGGCGACAAGTGCACGCGGCGCTGCCCGTTCTGCGACGTCGGCCACGGCCGGCCGGATCCGCTGGACGTGGACGAGCCGCTGAACCTGGCCAAGACGATCGCGGCGCTGAAGCTGAACTACGTGGTGATCACGAGCGTGGACCGCGACGACCTGCGCGACGGCGGTGCCGGCCACTTCGCCGAGTGCATCCGCAAGGTGCGCGAGCTGAGCCCGACCACGCAGATCGAGGTGCTGGTGCCCGACTTCCGCGGCCGCATGGACCGCGCGCTGGACATCCTGAAGGCGGCGCCGCCGGACGTGATGAACCACAACCTGGAGACTGCGCCGCGCCTGTACAAGGAAGCGCGTCCGGGCTCGGACTATCAGTTCAGCCTGAACCTGCTGAAGCGCTTCAAGGAAGAAGTGCCGGGCGTGCCGACCAAGAGCGGCATCATGGTCGGCCTGGGCGAGACGGACGAGGAGATCCTGCAGGTGATGCGGGACATGCGCGCGCACAACATCGACATGCTGACGATCGGCCAGTACCTGGCGCCGTCGGGTCACCACCTGCCGGTGCGTCGTTACGTGCACCCGGACACCTTCAAGATGTTCGAGGAAGAGGCCTACAAGATGGGCTTCACGCACGCGGCGGTCGGCGCGATGGTGCGCTCCAGCTACCACGCCGACCAGCAGGCCCACGCCGCGCTGGAGAAGGCCGAAGCCGAGAAGGCCTCCGCGGCTTGAGGCGCTGAGCGCTCCAGGAAGAACGGCTCCCGAGGGAGCCGTTTTTCATGTGTGCTCGAGGTGGGTCACACCGCCGCCCACTTCCCCGCCACGTTCTTGAGCAGCAGGTTGATCGCCGCCAGTTGGCGGTTGCGCACCGACAGCAGCGACGCTTCCGCGTTGAACGCGCTGTTCTGCGCGGTCGTGACCTCCAGGAAGGACACCGTCCCCGCGCGGTACTGGTCCGTCACCAGCGCCAGGTTGCGCTGCGCCGCATCCAGCGCCTGTGCCTGCAGCTCGGCTTCCTCGCGCAGATGGTTCGCCAGGATCAGGTTGTCCTCGACCTCCTGCAGCGCCGTCAGCACCGTCTGCCGATACGTCGACGTCGCGACCTCGGCGCTGGTGCGCGCCTGCGCGCTCGCCAGCTTGCGCTGGCCGCCGTCGAAGATCGCCTGCGCCAGCGACGGCCCCACCGACCAGAACAGGTTGGGCGCCGACAGCAGGTTGCTCAAGGTGCTGCTGCGATATCCGCCGCTGCCCGACAAGGTCAGCGACGGGAAGTACGCCGCGTCCGCCACGCCGATCTGCGCGTAGGCCGATGCCACGCGCCGTTGCGCCGCGGCGATGTCCGGCCGCCGCTCCAGCAACTGCGAGGGCAGCATCGCCGGCACCTCGGGCGCCTTGGGCAAGGCCGCGCTCTTCGTCAGGTCCAGCGCCGATGGCGGCAAGCCCAGCAGCACCGCGATCGCGTGCTCCAGCTGACCGCGCGTCGAGCGTGTCTCCAGCAACTGCGCCTGCGCCGAGCGCAACTGCGTCTGCGCCTGCAGCACATCGCTGCGCGCGGCCACGCCGCTCTCGTATCGCGCCTGCGTCAGGTCCTGGAAGCGCTGATACGCCGCGACGCTGCGGTCATACAGCGCCTCCTGCGCCTCCGCGGTGCGCAGCGAGAAATAGGTCTGCGCCAGCGTCGCCTGAGCGCTCAGCCGCGCCGCGGCCAGATCGTCCGCCGTCGCCTGCAGCGTCGCGCCCGCGCCTTCGCTGGCCAGGCGCAGCCGCCCCCACAGGTCGGGCTCCCAGCTCGCATTCAGCGAGGCCTGCACGCTGTTGGTCGGACCGCGATTGATCGACCCGTTGGAGACATTCCCGTCGGGACTCGCGCTGCGCGTGCCCGACAGGCCCACCGACAGCGTCGGGAACAGCGCCGACCGGCTCGCCTCCAGCGCCGCGCGCGCGCCCGCCACCTGCGCCACCGCGGCCTTCAGGTTCTCGTTGCCGATCACCAGCCGGTGCTGCAGGTCATTGAGCACCGGGTCGTCGAACAGCGTCCACCACTGCTCGGGCACCGGTTCAGCGACCGCCGGCTGCGCCTTTTTCCACAAGCCGTCTTCCTTGAACTGCGCCGGGGCCTGGACCGGCGCCGGCGGATCCACGCGCGTCACCGCGCAACCGCTCATCAGCAGCGTCAGCGCCAGCAAGGCCGCGCCAGTGGCGGTCGCCGAGGGACGCGCGAGTCCACGGCGAGCCGCGACGGGAGAAGGAGAGAAGGTCGAGGTCATCGGGGTCGGCATGTCTTAGCCTTGAAGGGTCGGAGCCGCGGGCGGCTCGGGATTCATCGGTGGCGTTGGGGGCGTGGCCACGCGCCTGGCGGCACGTCGGCGCATCACGCGCTGCCGCAGCCGCTCCATCATCACGAAGACGACCGGCGTCGTGTACAGCGTCAGCAGCTGGCTCAGGATCAGGCCGCCGACGATGGCGATGCCCAGCGGCTGACGCAGCTCCGCGCCATCGCCGCTGCCCAGCGCCAGGGGCACCGCGCCGAAGATCGCCGCGAAGGTCGTCATCAGGATGGGCCGCAGCCGCAGCTTGGCCGCGCGGAAGATCGCCGCGCCCGCCGTCAGGTGCGCCGTCGTGCGCTGCCGCGCGATGGCGAAGTCGATCATCATGATCGCGTTCTTCTTCACGATGCCGATCAGCAGGATCACGCCGATCAACGCGATGATCGAGAACTCCGTGTTGAACATCATCAGCGCCAGCAGCGCGCCCACGCCCGCCGAGGGCAGCGTGGACAGGATCGTCACCGGATGCACCAGGCTCTCGTAGAGCATGCCCAGCACCAGGTAGATCGCGATGATCGCCGCGCCGATCAGCAACGGCTGCGACTTGAGCGCGTCCTGGAACGCGTTGGCCGTGCCCGCGAAGGTGCCGCGCACCTGCACCGGCACGCCCAGCTCCGACATCGCGTTGTTGATCGCGTCCGTGGCCTGCGACAGGGACACGCCCTCGGGCAGGTTGAAGCTGATCGTCGAGGCCGGCGAGCCGCTCTGGTGGTTCACCGACAGCGGCGTGTTGGTCGTCTCGAAGCGGCTGAACGACGACAGCGGCACCTGCGCGCCCGAGCTGCTCGTCACGTAGAGCTTGCGCAGCGTCTCCGGTCCCTGCAGGTATTGCGGGGCCAGTTCCATCACGACGCGGTACTGGTTGAGCGGGTTGTAGATCACGCCCACCTGGCGCTGGCCGAAGGCGTTGTTGAGCGTCGTGTCGATGGTGCTCACCGTGATGCCCAGGCGCGCCGCGGCGTCGCGGTCGATCACCAGCGAGGTCTGCATGCCCTTGTCCTGCTGGTCGGTGTTGACGTCGGTGAGCTCGGGCAGCTGCGACAGCGCGTTGCGCACGCGCGGCTCCCATTCGCGCAGCACCTCCAGGTCGTCCGCCTGCAGCGTGAACTGGTACTGCGCGTTGGCCTGCCGGCCGCCGATGCGGATGTCCTGCACCGGCACCATGAACAGGTTGGCGCCGGGCTCATGCGCCATCTTGTCGCGCAGCCGGTTCACCACCTGATCGGCCGAGACCTTGCGCTCCTTCAGCGGCTTGAGCGTGATGTAGAAGTTGGCGCCGTTGCGCTGGCCGCCGCCGGTGTTGCCGTTGACGTTCTGCACCGCCGGGTCCGACAGGATGATCTCCATGAAGCGGTCCACCCGCTTGCGCATCATCTCGAAGGAGCTGCCCTGGTCGGCCTGCACGCCGCCGATCAGCACGCCGGTGTCCTGCTGCGGGAAGAAGGTCTTGGGAATGATCCCGTACAGGTGCACGTTCAGCGCGATCACCGCCACCAGCGACAGCAGCGCCACCGGCTGATGCCGCAGCGTCCACATCAGCGAGCGCCGGTAGCCGCGCGCCAGACCGCGGTTGAAGCGGCCGGCCGCGCGCGCGAACCAGCCCTTGCGCCGGGTCGAACCCGGCTCGGGTTCCTTGCGAGCCTGGAGCACGCGCGAGGCCATCATTGGCGTCGTCGTCAGCGACACGACCATCGACACGAGGATCGAGGCCGAGAGCACCACCGCGAACTCGCGGAACAACCGCCCGACCACGCCGCCCATCAGCAGGATGGGGATGAACACCGCCACCAGCGACAGGCTGATCGAGATCACCGTGAAGCCGATCTCGCGCGCGCCGCGCAGCGCGGCCTCCTTGGGCGCGTAGCCCTGCTCGATGTAGCGGGTGATGTTCTCCAGCACCACGATGGCGTCGTCCACGACGAAGCCGGTGGCCACGGTCAGCGCCATCGCCGAGAGGTTGTCCAGGCTGTAGCCGCACAGGTACATCACGCCGAAGGTGCCCGCCAGGGACACCGGCACGGCCACCGCCGGCAGCAGCGTCGCGCGCCAGCTGCGCAGGAACAGCAGCACGACGAGGATCACCAGCCCGACGGCGATCGCCATCGCGCGCTGCACCTCCTCGAGCGAGGCGCGGATGGTGGGCGTGCGGTCGCTGATGACCTTGAGCTCGATGGCCGGCGGGATCGAGGCCTGCAGCCGCGGCAGCAGCTCGCGCACATGGGCCACGGTCTCGATGATGTTGGCGCCCGGTTCCTTCTGGATGAACAGCAGGATGGCCGGCTGGCCGTTGGACGCGCCGTAGTTGCGCACGTCCTGCACCGAGTCGCTCACCTCGGCCACGTCGCGCAGCCGCAGCGCGGCGCCGTCGCGGTAGGACAGCACCACCGGTGCGTACTCCGCGGCCGTCCGGGCCTGGTCGTTGGCGCCGACCTGCCAGTACCGGCCGCCTTGCTCCACCGCGCCCTTGGGCCGGTTGGCGTTGGTGTTGGTGATGGCCGTGCGCACCTGGTCCAGCGAGATGCCGTTGGCCGCGAGCTTGTCCGGGTTGAGCTCCACGCGCACCGCGGGCAGCGCGCCGCCGCCCACGCTGACCTGCCCCACGCCGTCCACCTGCGCCAGGCGCTGCGCGAGCACCGTCGAGGCGGTGTCGTACATCTGCCCGCGCGTCAGCGTCCGGGACGTCAGCGCCAGGATCATGATCGGCGCGTCGGCCGGGTTGACCTTGCGGTAGGTCGGATTGCTCGGCAGGCCTGAGGGCAGCAGCGTGCGCGCGGCGTTGATCGCGGCCTGCACGTCGCGCGCGGCGCCGTCGATGTCGCGGCTCAGGTCGAACTGCAGCGTCACGTTGCTCGAGCCCAGCGACGAGCGCGAGGTGATCTCCGTCACGCCGGCGATGCTGCCCAGCGCGCGCTCCAGCGGCGTGGCCACCGTGGCGGCCATGGTGTCGGGGCTCGCGCCGGGCAGCGACGCGGACACCGAGATCGTCGGGAAGTCCACCTGCGGCAAGGGCGCGATCGGCAGGAAGTGATACCCCAGCATCCCCGCCAGCGCGATGCCGATCGTGATCAGCGTCGTCGCGACCGGGCGGGCGATGAAGGGCGCCGAGATGTTCATCGCGTGTCTCCGCCCGGAGCGACCGGAGCGATCGGTCCCGCCGGATCGGCCGGATCGGCGATCTGCGGCGCGTCCGGGCCGCGCTCGGCCTGCGCCGCGCGCTGGGCGCGGCGGGCATCCCGATGCGCGCGCCAGCGCAGCGACAGCCGCGCGAAGCCCAGGTAGATCACCGGCGTCGTGAACAGCGTCAGCAGCTGGCTGACGATCAGCCCGCCGACCATCGTCACGCCCAGCGGATGGCGCAGCTCATGGCCCACGCCCGTGCCCAGCATCAGCGGCAACGCGCCCAGCAGCGCCGCCATCGTCGTCATGAGGATCGGACGGAAGCGCAGCAGCGAGGCCTGGTGGATCGCGGCGCGCGGCTCCAGGCCCTGCTCGCGCTCGGCCTCGAGCGCGAAGTCGATCATCATGATCGCGTTCTTCTTCACGATGCCGATCAGCAGCACGATGCCGATGATCGCGATGATCCCCAGGTCCAGCCCGCCCAGCAGCAGCGCCAGCAGCGCGCCCACGCCCGCGGACGGCAGCGTCGACAGGATCGTGACCGGGTGGATGTAGCTCTCGTAGAGCACGCCCAGCACGATGTACATCGTGACCACCGCGGCCAGGATCAGGAACAGCGTGCTCGACAGCGAGTTGCTGAAGGCCTCGGCCGCGCCCTGGAAGCTGGTCTCCACGCTGATGGGCAGGTCGAGCTGGGCCTGCTCCGCCTTGATCGCCTTCACCGCGTCGCCCAGCGCGACGCCGGGCGGCAGGTTGAATGAGATCGTCGCGGCCGGGAACTGCGCGACGTGGTTGATGGCCAGCGCCGCCGGCCGTTCCACGATCTGCGCGACCGAGCTCAGCGGCACCTGCACCGAGGTCGTCGAGGCCGCGCCGGTCGCGCTCGTCGTCGTCGTGCTGCCCGGCACGTACAGCCCCTCGAGCGCGCGCGGACCGCTGCGGAACTCGGGCGCGGCCTCCAGCACCACGCGGTACTGGCTGGCTTGCGTGTAGATCGTCGAGATCAGGCGCTGGCCGAAGGCGTTGTAGAGTGCGGTGTCGATCGCCGCGATCGTGACGCCCAGCCGGCCCGCGGCTTCGCGGTCGATCTGCAGCCAGGCCTGCAGGCCCTGGTTCTGCAGGTCGCTGGCGACGTCGGCGAGCTGCGGCAGCTGCTGCAGCCGCGCGAGCAGCTGGTCATTGGCCTTCTGCAGGTCGGCCGAATCGGGCGAGCTCAGCAGGAACTGGTACTGCGTCTTGGAGACGCGGTCCTCGATGGTCAGGTCCTGCACCGGCTGCATGTAGGCGGTGATGCCGGGCACCTGGCGGTTGGCATCGCCCAGCCGCGCGATGATCTCGGTGGCCGAGGCGTGCCGGTTCGCGAAGGGCTTCAGCGTGATCTGCATGCGCCCGGTGTTCAGCGACGCGTTGGCGCCGTCCACGCCGATGAAGGACGCGATGTGATCGACGTCCGGGTCCTTCAGGAAGATCTCGGCGAGCTTCTGCTGGCGCTCGCTCATCGCGTCGAACGAGGTGCTCTGCGTCGCCTCGGTGATGACCTGCACGAGCCCCGTGTCCTGCACCGGGAAGAAGCCCTTGGGCACGACGACATACAGCAGCGCGGTCAGCACCAGCGTGGCGGCGAAGCCCAGCAGCGTCAGCACCGGGCGGTCCAGCACCCAGTCCAGGCCGCGGCCGTAGGCCTGGATCATGGCCTCGAACTTCTCGCCGAACCACGTGCCCAGGCGCGAGTGTTTCTGCTCGGTCTCGGGCTTGAGCAGCCGCGCGCTCATCATCGGCGTGAGCGTCAGCGACACGAAGGCCGAGATCAGGATGGCCACCGCCAGCGTGATCGCGAATTCGTGGAAGAGCCGGCCCACGACATCGCCCATGAACAGCAGCGGAATCAGCACCGCGATCAGCGACACCGTCAGCGAGATGATGGTGAAGCCGATCTGCCGCGAGCCCTTGATCGCCGCTTCCATCGGCGAATCGCCTTCCTCGACGTAACGCGCGATGTTCTCGATCATCACGATCGCGTCGTCGACGACGAAGCCCGTCGAGATCGTCAGCGCCATCAGCGTGAGGTTGTTGATCGAGAAGCCCGCGAGGTACATCACGCCGAAGGTGCCCACCAGCGACAGCGGCACCGCCACGCTCGGGATCAGCGTGGCGCTGCCGCTGCGCAGGAACAGGAAGATCACCGCCACCACCAGCGCGATGGCCAGCAGCAGCTCGATCTCGGTGTCGTCGACCGAGGCGCGGATCGTCGTCGTGCGGTCGGCCAGCACCTGCACGTCCACCGAGGCCGGCAGCGTGCCCTGCAGCTTGGGCAGCAGCGCCTTGACGCGGTCCACCGTCTGGATCACGTTGGCGCCGGGCTGGCGCTGCACGTTCAGGATCACGCCCGGCGTCGTGTCGGCCCACGCGGCCAGGCGCAGGTTCTCGGCGTCGTCGACGATCTGGGCGACGTCGCTCAGGCGCAGCGGGTTGCCGTTCTTCCAGGCAATGATCAGGTTCTGGTACTCGGCGGCGGAGCGCAGCTGATCGTTGGCGTCGATGGTGGACGCGCGCTGCGAGCCGTCGAAGCTGCCCTTGGCCTGGTTGACGTTGGCCGCGGCGATGGCGCTGCGCACGTCGTCCAGCGACAGGCCCAGCGCGGCCAGCGCGCGCGGGTTGGCCTGGATGCGCACGGCGGGCCGGCGGCCGCCGGCGATGCTGACCAGGCCCACGCCGTCGACCTGCGACAGCTTGGGCGCCAGCCGGTTCTCGACCAGGTCATGGACCTTGATCACCGGCAGCGAGGGCGAGGTCACGGCGATGGTCAGCACCGGCGCGTCGGCCGGATTGACCTTGCTGTAGACCGGCGGCATCGGCAGGTCGCTGGGCAGCAGGTTGGAGCCCGCGTTGATCGCGGCCTGCACTTCCTGCTCGGCCACGTCCAGCGACAGGCCCAGCGAGAAGCGCAGCGTGATCACCGAGGCGCCGCCTGAGCTGGACGAAGTCATCTGGCCCAGGCCGGGCATCTGGCCGAACTGGCGCTCCAGCGGCGCGGTGACGGTCGTCGAGATGACGTCCGGGCTGGCGCCCGGGTACAGCGTCGTGACCTGGATGGTGGGGTAGTCGACCTCGGGCAGCGCCGACAGCGGCAGCAGCCGGTAGGCCAGCAGGCCGGCCAGCAGGATGGCCAGCATCAGCAGCGAAGTCGCGACCGGCCGCTCGATGAAGGGACGGGACGGGTTCATGGCCATGGCCGGGCGCCGTCAGTCGGAGGAGGAAGAGGCAGAGGCCGCGCGATGACGGCGCGCCCCGGAGGCCGCGGACGCCGACGGCTCTGCCCCAGCGGGCGCGCTCGCTCCGCGCTGGCGGCGCGGCGCGGCGTTGGCGCCGGCGCGCTGCTTGGGATCGCTGGCGATCACCTCGACCTTCGCGCCCTCGCGCAGGCGATCGACGCCGTCGATGACGACGCGGTCACCGGCCTCGAGCTTGCCGTCCACGGCCATCCAGTCGCCGTCGACCGCGCCGGTCTGCACGACGCGCGTGCTCACCGTGTTGTCCGGCGCGACGACGTAGACGTAGAAGCCTTGCGCACCGCGCAGCACGGCGGCGGCGGGCACGGCCAGGCGGTTCTGCTCGGTGGCCAGCTGCAGCTTCACGCTGACCGACTGGTTGGGGTAGAGCGCGTCGTCGTCGTTGGGGAACAGCGCCTTGAGCTTGATCGTGTCGGTGCTGAGGTCGATCGCGTTGTCGGCGGTCGCCAGCTTGCCGGTGGCCAGGCGGACCTTGCCGTCGCGGCTCCAGGCCTCGACCGCCAGCGACGCGCTGCCCTTCAGTCCGGCCGTGATCTGCGGCAGCAGCGCCGAGGGCACCGCGAAGGTCAGCGCGATGGGGCGCGTCTGCGTGATGCTGACGATGCCGTTGGTGTCGCCGGTCTGCACGACGTTGCCGATGTCCGCCTGCTTGAGACCGACACGCCCGGAGATCGGCGCGAGCACCCGGGTGTACGTGACCTGCAGGCGCGCGCTGTCGACGGCGGCCTGGTCGGACTTGACGGTGCCCTCGAGCTGGCGGACGGTGGCCTGCTGCGTGTCGACCTGCTGGCGCGCGATCGCGTCCTTGGCGAGCAGGTCCTTGTAGCGGGCGAGGTCGATGCGGGCGTTGTCCAGCGTGGCCTTGTCGCGGGCGAGCTGGCCCTCGGCCTGACCGAGCGCCGCCTGGAACGCGCGCGCGTCGATCTGCGCCAGCGGCTGGCCGGCCTTGACCTGCTGGCCTTCGGTGAAGTGCAGTTGCTGCAGCACGCCGCTGACCTGCGCGCGCACGACCGCGGTGTTGGACGCGGTGATCGTGCCGATCGCGGCGGCGGTGTGCCGGATGTCCTGCAGCCGCGCCGGCATCACCGACACGGGCTGCACGCGGTTGGCGGCGAAGCGGCCGCCGCGGCCTGCCGCGCCCCCGGCGCCGGGAGCACCGGCGCCGCTGGCCGCGCGGGCCGGTCCGCCTGGGCCGCCGTTGGCGCCGTCAGCGCCTCGGCCCTTCCACCACCACCAGCCGCCGGCCGCGACGGCCAGCACGACCAGTCCCAGGATCCACGGGGCGGCGCGGCCGCGCTGTCGCCGGCTCATCGGCGCGGCGGGGGTGGAAACGACGCCGGAAACCGGCACGCGAGGCAGCTTGTTGTTCGTGTTCATTCGGGCGGACGAAGCGTGATGTCGTCACCCTAGTATCTGGCCACAGCAGGCTGGTGTCGCCCGCGAAAAGAATCGCAAAGCGTCCGGGCTAACCCGGGGAGCGGCCATGAAAAATGCCGCTTCGGGAGCGGCATGTCGGGGCAGAACGCGAGGGGACTCGCGCGGGGCTCAGCTCTCGGCGAGCAGCTTCTCGATCGTGCCGTGCAGCGCGGCGAAGTCCGGTTCCCCGACGAAGCGCTTGAC
This sequence comes from Roseateles sp. So40a, assembly GCF_048081605.1. Lineage (NCBI taxonomy): Bacteria > Pseudomonadati > Pseudomonadota > Betaproteobacteria > Burkholderiales > Sphaerotilaceae > Roseateles > Roseateles sp. So40a. Next base: position 5,770,621 of record NZ_CP182288.1, read on the forward strand.
GATCTCGCCGCGCTTGTTGATGAGGAAGGTGGTCGGCGTCAGCTGGACCTTGCCGAAGCTGCGGGCGATCTCGCCGGTGCTGTCCATGGCCACGCCGAAGGGCAGGTGGCGGGTCTCGGCGTAGTTGGCCACGTAGGCGGGCGGGTCGTAGCTCATCGCCACGGCCAGCGTGTCGAAGCCCTTGTCCTTGTACTTCTGGTGCGTGGCGATGACGTTGGGCATCTCCTTGACGCAGGTCGTGCACGAGGTCGCCCAGAAGTTGACCAGCATCACCTTGCCGGTCCAGGCCTGCGCGGAGCTGTGCCTGGAGCCGTCCAGCAGCACGTAGTTCACCTGCGGCGCGGCCTCGGGCTTGAGCCCTTCATAGGCGAGCCCGGCGCCCACACCGACGGCGGCGACGAGCAACAGGAGTCCGGTCCAGCGAGGCAGCTTCATGGGCGGGGAGTGTAGGCCCGCGCCCCTTGCCCCGCCACTTTGGTGGGGCTTAAGCAGTGGGGCTCAAGCGGTCGGGCTCAAGCGGGGTGGGGCGGGCTCAGATCGCCTTGGACAGCTCGAACAGCAGCACCGAGGGCAGCGCGTCCTGCAGGTTCTGGCGCGAGATCCGCGCCAGGTGATCCGCCGTCGCGGTGGACAACTGCGTCTGCTGGTCGCCGTCCATCACCTCGATGAAGCTGAAGCTCGGCACCTCGGCGGTGATGTCCGCATGCAGGCGGTCGAAATCGGCGTCGCGCAGCGACTGCTCGAAGGCGATGCCGTGCGGCAGTCCCTCCTCGCAGAACTGCAGCGCCTCGTCCATCGAGCCCACCGCGTCGATGATCAGCCCCATGTGGCGCACGGCGGACTGGATCTCCTGCCGGACCTCGCGCCGCGGCGACACGATCAGCAGGTGGCAGCCGGCTAGCGGCTTGGAGTTGTGCGACGGGGCCGGGTCCTCGAGCTCGGGGCGGTCCGGCGGCAGCACGGGCTTCTCGGCATGCTGCACGCCGGGTTCCTCGCCGGCGACGTTGGGGATCTCGATCGTCAGCATCGTGATGCCGGCCTCGTCCTCGCGCAGCGGCAGCGCGCCCAGCGTCAGCGCGGTCTGCTCGATCAGCCGCCAGGTCAGCGAGTTCAACGATTCCGGCGCCTCGTGGATCGCCTGCGAGGGCGCGCTGCCCAGGTCCAGCGAGCGATGCGCGAAGCGGCACATCAGGCGCGCCTTGGCCGGCCAGGGCGTCAGGTCGAGGCGCATCTCCAGCGACGAATGCGTGTTGGCCAGCGCCCAGTCCATGACCGCGTTGAGCAGCGAGAACAGCAGCGACGGGTCGGTCGTCACCTCGATGGGTTGCAGCAGCTGGCGGATCTGGATGCCGCGCGCCTGGGTCTCGCGGCTGCGCTGCGTGAGCACGCCGCGCAGCACCTGCGTGAGATGGACGCGCTCGCGCGACAGCCGCAGGCGGCCCGAGGCCAGCCGCGCGAGCTGCTGCGTGACCATGCCGGCCTCGCGCGCCTGCGCCACCGAGTCGCGCAGCGCGCGCAGGCCCTGGCGATCGATCTGGCCGGTGCTGACCAGGGCATGGATCCGCTCCAGCGCCGCGCTCAGCGGGCCGGCGATCTCGGCGCCGAGCTGCTGGACGATGTCGCCCCATTGCGAATCGCTGGGGCGCGGCACCATGTCATTGGCGGCCAGGGGCGCGGCAACGGTGGGGGGCGGGCGGGACATGCTCTCTCGTTCTTGTGGGTCCTCGGCGGCATGCCGGGACGGTGAGGCGCCATGGTTCCGCGCCCCCCTGGGGGAGGCCATCCCGTGACTCGGGGGCAATCGCCCCCCGGGGTGGATGGCGTGAAATGGCTCACGAATCGCGCGGGAGGCGGGGCGAATCCCGGATCAGCCCTCCCGGCCTTGCCGCTCCGCCAGCATCAGCAGACGCTCGGTCAGCGCCTCGGGCGCCGACACCATCACCTGATGCCCGGTCGGGATCTCGAAGAGCTCCCAGCCGGGCTGACGGCGGGCGCGCTCGCGCGCCGCGGCGATGGTGAGCAGGGCGGGGCGGTTGCAGTCGATGAAGGTGCGCGGGCGCCGCAGCCAGGCGTCCTGGTCGAAGCTCAGCGGGCTGTCGTAGACGCCGCCGGGCTGCGGCCGCTGGCAACGCATCATCCAGTCGAAGTCCGCCGGCTTCAGCCCCATGCCCTGCGGCTCGGTCACCGGCAGGTGGCCGAACTCGGCGATCAACGCGCGGCGCTGGGCCTGCGTCTCCGGCGTGTGGCGGCTGGACCAGGACTCGCCCGGCTCCGGCACGACCGCGTCCAGGTAGACCAGCCGCGCGATGCGGTCCGGCATCTGGTCCGCGACCCCGGTGATCACCATGCCGCTGTAGCTGTGACCGACGAGCAGGACGTCGGTCAGTTCCTCGCATTCGATGACGGCCTTCACATCGTCGATATGGGTCTGCAGCGTGATGCCCTCATGCGGCTGATGCGCCCGTTCGCCGACCCCGCTCAGGGTGACCGGGAACACCCGGTGGCCCGCCGCACGCAAGGGCGCCAGCACCCGCCGCCAGGCCCAGGCGCCCAGCCAGGCCCCATGCACCAGCACGATGGCCACCCCGGTGGGGGCGTCCTTGCGGGTGATGTCGTCGGGGGTGTCGTTCATGGCAAGTCTTTCCGTGTCGTTCATCCGATGACGCCGTCCTGGCGCCAGGCTGCGATCGCCTCCGGGCCGTGGCCCAGCTCCGCCAGGACTTCATCCGTGTGTTGTCCCATCAGCGGAGGGGGCAATCGGTAGGCCACCGGCGTGTGCGACAGCTTCATCGGGCTGGCCACCACCCGCAGCGAGTCGCTCAATGGATGGTCCATGCCCACCACCATGCCGCGGTGCAGGACCTGCTCGTCGGCGAAGACCTCGGACAGGTCGTTCACCGCGCCGCCCGGCACCTTGGCGGCTTCCATCGCGGCGAGCCAGTGGTCGCGCGGCCGCGTGGCGATGCGCTCGGCGAGCAGTAGGACCAGCGCGTCGCGATGCCGCACGCGCTGGGCGTTGGTCGCGTAGCGCGGATCACGCGGGAGCTCGGCCAGGTCCAGCAGCTCGCAGAATCTCGCGAACTGGCCGTCGTTGCCGACGGCGACGATCAGGTGGCTGTCGCTGGCCTGGAAGACCTGGTACGGCACGATGTTCTGATGCGCGTTGCCCATGCGGCGCGGCGCCTTGCCGGTGGTCAGGTAGTTGGCGCCCAGATTGGCCAGCATCGCCACCTGCGTGTCCAGCAGCGCCATGTCCACGACCTGCCCCTGACCGGTGGCATCGCGGTGTCGAAGCGCCGCGAGGATCGCGACCGTCGCGTACATGCCGGTGAACAGGTCGGCCACCGCCACGCCCACTTTCTGGGGTCCTCCGCCGGGCAGCGCGTCCGCCTCGCCGGTCACGCTCATCAGGCCGCCCAGGCCCTGCACCGCGTAGTCGTAGCCGGCGCGGCCGCGATAGGGTCCGGTCTGGCCGAAGCCGGTGACCGAGCAGAACACCAGCCCGGGGTTGAGCGCCAGCAGCGTTGGAGCGTCCAGCCCATAGCGGGCGAGGTCGCCGACCTTGTAGTTCTCGACCAGCACATCCGCCCGCAGCGCGAGTTCACGAATCAGCGCCTGGCCTTGCGGGCTCGCGATGTCGATCGCGATGGAGCGCTTGTTGCGGTTGGCGCCGAGGTAGTAGGCGGCCTCGGCGGTGTCCTCGCCGTCGCGGTCCTTCAGATAGGGCGGTCCCCATCCGCGGGTGTCGTCCCCCCCGGGGTGGCCATCCCCGGGGGGACGTTCCACCTTGATCACGTCGGCGCCGAGGTCGGCCAGCGTCTGGGTGCACCAGGGGCCGGCCAGCACGCGGGAGAGATCCAGGACCCGCACGCCCGCGAGGGCCATGGCGGAGGGACGGGAGGGGTTCGCTTCGCTCATCGAGGCATTGTGGGGGAAGCCGGAAGAGGGCGCCCCCAGGCGGTGCGCGCCGATGACGGGCCCCGCCATAATTTGCCGATGCGTCCCTCTTCAGAGCGTCCTCGTCCCCGCGCCGGGGTGTCCTTCACCCGCGGGCTTGTCGTCGCCGTGATCGGCGTCATCGGCGTGATTGGCGCGGGCGGCATCGGCGGTGCCTTGTCGGGCTGCAGCCCCGCGCTCAACTGGCGCAAGCTCAGCCCGGAAGGCGCGCAACTGACCCTGATGTTTCCCTGCAAGCCGGAACGGGAGTCGCGCTCGCAGCCCGGTCCCGCTGGCCAAGCGGTCACCGTCACGACGCTCAGTTGCAAGGCGCGCGGCGAGCAGTACTCCCTCACCTGGACCGACCTGGGCGACGCTGGCGCGGCTTCGCCCGCCATGCGCCGCATGCACGAGGGCATCGCGCGGCAGATGGCCCCGCAGGCCTCGGCGCCCCTGGGCGTTCGCGGCATCACCCCGGACCCCCAGGCCTTCCAGCAAGCGTTCGAGGCGGGCTCCGGCCAGGGCCGCCAGCAGGTGCGGCAGGCCGTGTTCTCCCGCGGCGCGCTGCTCTATCAGGTGCTGATGCAGGGGGAGCGTGTCGATGCCGAGGCGTGGGACGTCTTCCTCGGATCGGTGGAACTGCCGGCCTGAGCGCGGCGGGCATCCTCCCCACGATTGCGCGTTTGTGCGAGCCCCGCCCGAGCCCTGCTGCGCCGAACGATAATGCGCGCCATGTCCGGCTTGCTGCTGATCGCCCATGCTCCGCTGGCCACCGCGCTGAAGCAGGTGGCCGAGCACACCTTCCCGCACTGCTCGCTGCAGCTCAGCGTGCTGGACGTGACGCCGGACATGAGCGCCGACGAGGTCGAATCGCAGGCCCGCGCGCTGATCGGCGCCTCCGGCCATGCGCAGACGCTCGTGCTGACCGATGTGTATGGCGCCACCCCGACCAATGCCGCGCTGCGTCTGCAGGGGGATCAGGTCAAGGTGCTGACCGGCGTGAACGTGCCGATGCTGTGGCGCTCGCTGTGCTATGCCGGCGAAGGCCTGGACGCGCTGATCCAGCGCGCCAGCCAGGGCGGCACCCAGGGCATCCTGTGCGATGCCGTGGCGCCGTGTGCTTCCAACAACTCCTCGTCCCAACCGTCCTGCTCATGATCAAGTCGACCCTCACCATCAGCAACAAGTTGGGCCTGCATGCCCGGGCCTCGGCGAAGTTGACGAAGTTGGCGGGGGGATTCAAGGCCGAGGTCTTCATGACCCGCAACGGCCGCCGCGTGAATGCCAAGAGCATCATGGGCGTGATGATGCTGGCCGCGGGCATCGGCGCGGAAGTCGAGCTCGAGACCGCGGGCGAGGACGAACAGGCCGCGCATGAGGCCATCACCGCGCTGGTCAACGACAAGTTCGGCGAGGGCCAGTAAACCGGCCCAGCCGGGAGTCAGCGTCCCAGGAAGTGCTTCCGGTAACGCGCCGGCAGGTCGGCGATGCGCATGATCATCGGCAGGTCGGCGGTGTTGAAGTCCGGATCCCAGGCCGGGCGGCCGAGGATGCGGGCGCCCACGCGCAGGTAACCCTTGATCAGCGGCGGTGGCTCGACGACGAGGTCCTGGCGCAGCTCATCCACCGGAAGCGGGAGGCGAGGACGCACGTGCCAGGCGATGTCCGCCATGTGGCTGCCTTCCAATTGACGCCACAGGCTGGCCGCGTAATGGCCGCCGTCGCGCATGCTGATGCTGGCGCAACCGATCATCGTGTCCAGGTCGTTGCGGACCATGAACTCGCAGAGCGCCCCCCACAGGGCCATGATCGCGCCGCCGTTGCGGTGGTCCGGATGCACGCACGAGCGCCCCAGTTCCACCATGCGCGGACGCAGCATGCGCAGCCGGGTCAGGTCGAACTCGGTCTCGCTGTAGAGCCCGCCGGCACGCCGGGCGGCCTCCGGCGTCAGCACCCGATAGGTGCCGATGACCTCGCCAGGCTGGCCGTGCGCATCCAGGGTGCGGACCAGCAGGTGCTCGCAGAAGGCATCGAACAGGTCCACGTCGTGCCCGGCCGGTGTGCCCGCGGGCACGCTCAGGCGGGCGCCCATCTCATCGACGAAGACCTGATACCTCAGGCGCTGGGCTTGGCGGACTTCTTCCTGCGTGCGCGCCCAGCCCACGTGGAAGCGAGTGCGCGCAGCCTCTTCAGGGACGTCCTGCGATCGGACTGGAAGTGACCTCCGGGGCGCCTCGGGGGGGCGCAGATCCGAGAACGGCAGGGTGGGCAGCGGCAGATCCCTCATGGCAAAGCCTCGCTCAAGTGATGCCCGGCATGCTGAGCGGACGGGGTGACGCGTCGGTGACTCATGGGTGAACGAACCGTGACAGTCGCGGCGCCGTCACGGTCCTTCTCCCCCGCTGCTAAAGTCAGCGCATGAGCTTTCAGGTCTTCGGCATTCCCGTTTCTCGCGGCGTGGCGATCGGCCGAGCGGTGCTGGTCGCCTCCAGCCGCGTCGACGTCGCGCACTACTTCATCGGCCCCGCGGACGCGGAGCAGGAATACGCGCGGCTGGTCCGCGGGCGGGACGCGGTGACGCGCGAACTGCAGTCGCTCAAGGCGGAGCTGCCCGAGGACGCGCCCCACGAGCTGGACGCGCTGCTGGACGTGCACCTGCTGCTGCTGAACGACGAGGCGCTGGTCGACGCCGCCCGCGACTGGATCGTGGACCGGCACTACAACGCCGAATGGGCCTTGTCGGCACAACTGGAAGTCCTCGCGCGCCAGTTCGACGAGATGGAGGACGACTACCTGCGCGAGCGCAAGGCGGACCTGGAGCAGGTGGTCGAGCGCATCCTGTCCGCGCTGGCCGCCGAGCTGGATGACTCGCCCAGCGGCCCGGCGTCGGTCGTGGCCCGCGACTTCGCGGGGGAGGATCCGCTGCTGCTGGTGGCCGCGGATATCGCGCCGGCCGACATGATCCAGTTCAAGCGGAGCGTCTTCCAGGGATTCATTACCGACATCGGCGGGAAGACGTCCCACACCGCCATCGTCGCGCGGAGCATGGCGATTCCCGCCGTGGTGGGAACGCGGGAAGCGTCGCGCCTGATCCGGCAGGACGATTGGGTGATCATCGACGGCGACGCCGGGACCGTGATCGTGAACCCTTCCCCCATCGTGCTGGAGGAGTACCGCTTCCGTCAGCGGCAGGCGGAGCTGGAGAACGCCCGGCTGGCCCGCTTGCGCCACACCCCCGCCATCACGATGGATGGCCAGCGGATCGAGCTGCACGCCAACATCGAGCTGCCCGGGGATACGGTATCGGCGCTGGCGTCCGGCGCCACCGGCGTGGGACTGTTCCGCAGCGAGTTCCTGTTCATGAATCGCGACGGCGACCTGCCCAGTGAGGAAGAACAGTTCGTCGCTTACAAGAGCGCCGTTGAGGCAATGGCCGGCCTTCCGGTCACGATCCGGACCGTGGACATTGGCGCCGACAAGCCCCTGGACCGGATGTCGGTCAACGAGCTGCGCCATGAGCATGTGCTGAACCCGGCCATGGGGCTGCGCGCGATCCGGTGGAGCCTGGCGGAGCCGGCGATGTTCCGTCAGCAGTTGCGGGCCATATATAGAGCGAGCGCTTTCGGGAAACTGAAACTGCTCGTTCCCATGGTGGCCCACCTGGGGGAGATTCGTCAGATCCAGGAGACCATCAAGCGGGTAAAGGCTCAGCTCGATGAAGTGGGCCAGCCGTATGGCGAGGTCATGCTGGGCGTGATGGTGGAGGTTCCGGCCGCCGCGATCATGCTGCCGCAGCTGCTCAAGTATGTGGACTTCGTGTCCATCGGCACGAACGACCTCATTCAATACACGCTGGCCATCGACCGGGCTGATGAGGCGGTCGCCCATCTGTATGACCCCTGGCACCCCGCCGTCCTCCAGTTGCTGGCGAACTCCATCGCGCAGGCGCGCGCAGCTGGCAAGGAAGTCAGTGTCTGCGGCGAGATGGCCGGCGATGCCGCCTTCACCGACCTGCTGCTGGGCATGGGCCTCACGTGTTTCTCCATGCATCCTTCCCAGATCCCGTCGGTGAAGCAGCGTGTCCTGCGCGCGGATGGGACGCGCCTGGCCGCCGTGCTGCCGCGCATCCTGGAGAGCGAGGAGCCCGAGAAAGTGGCGCTGGAGCTGCTGGCGCCGCAGTCGCGCCTGCACTGAAAGCAGGTCGGCAACACGCCGTTCTGCGTGCGCAGGGCGCCGGCCTCAAACAATCTTTCGACGGAGAGTTGCGCGACTGGAAAAACTCGTGCTACAGTCGCGGTCTTCGCTGCACAGACAAATGTTTTGCAGCGGTCCCCGGAGGAACTGCTGGGGATGCCGAGTGATGAACCGGGCTTTGCCCGGTTTTCATTTGGCGGCGAGATTCTCGCAGTCGACGATGAAAATAATTTCTCTGACTGCTTGACGAATTCAAAAGAAATCGTTCATAATCTCGCTTCTGCGCTGCTGACAACAAATCAGCGGCGCGACGAAGGC